>CAWIJJ010000001.1:0-771299 GCA_963836425.1 Bryobacterales bacterium
CAACTGACCCGTTTGGCTGTTTAGGGTCACGGGGCCGAGGCATTGAGGCTGAAGACGAAGCCCGTCAGCAAGTTCCCCGCATCATGCATGGGCGTGGTATTGGTCAGGGTCACGGTGAACGTGTTGAATCCAAAATTAAAATCGGCCTGCGCCTGGCTCACGCCCGCCAGAATGATCGTGTTCGCGGACAGGATTCCAATTGCCGAACAAATCAACAATCCGCTTCGAAATAACAATCTAATCATGCATCTCCCGGTGCTATCTAAGGTTAATAATTCAAAGTATACCGATGGAATTATTCGCAAAAGTCACGATTCCCGGTAGGCCCGTACCGGTACAAATGTCACGAATCGAGGCACTTCCAAATGCGAACTCAATGTGTTATCGGACGTTCGGTGTTCGGACTTTAGGGCGCGAATTTCATGCCAGGAGGTCCAATGCGAGGCGCTCCATCCGGTCCCCGTTCTTGAGCACATTCAAATTAATTTCGTACTCCTGCCGGGCCGAAACCAGCTCAACCGTGTCCGAAATCGCGGGTGGCGCTGCAGCGTCCGCGGGTCGGGCGATCCGCGCCGCCGCGTGTTCAAAGCGGCCCCGAGCCTGCTCCAGCCCGCCGAGCCCAATAGCGGAGATGTCCATGGAGAGGCTTATCGGCCGTTCACCGGTCTTTCTTGAATGGAAGACCGCGGGGTGCGCGGCGTGATATAAACAAGCGCGGAGAGTATCGAATGAAACGGAGATTATTTCTGGCGGCTTCGGCTGCCCTGCCCGCCGCCACGGTTTTCCAGCCCGAGCGGCTGGCCGCCGCGCCTCCCGAAGCACGGTTCCAACTCGGCTGCGTGACTTACAACCTGTTGAAAGACCTTGATCTGGATGGCGTGATCAAGACGCTTGAAGCAGCCGGGTATGCCGCCGTGGAATTGCGGACGGGCCACAAACACGGAGTGGAGCCGTCTATTTCAAGCGACGAGCGAGCCCGGGTGCGCGAGCGCTTCCGCGCCTCCAAGGTCAGGCTGTTGAGCTTCGGCTCGACCTGCGAATTCCAATCGCCCGATCCGGCCGAGAGAAAAAAGCAACTCGAAACCGGCAAGGCGTTTGTGGACCTTGCGCGCGATACCGGCGCGATGGCAGTCAAGGTCCGCCCCAACGGATTTCCGAATGGCGTGCCGCATGACACTACAATCCGGACCATTTCACAAGGGATTTCCGAATTGGGTGAATACGGGCAATCCAAAGGGATCGAAATCTGGATGGAAGTCCACGGCTCGGGGACACAAGAGCCACAGGTGGCTGCTGAAATCCTTCGCCTGGCCGGCAACAAAAATGTCGGCGCCTGCTGGAATTCAAACCCGACCGACGTCAAGGACGGTTCGGTCAAACAGGCCTTCGCGCTGCTCGGACCGTACATCCGCAACTGCCACATCACCGAGCTGGCGAATTCCTATCCCTGGCGGGAGTTCTTCACTCTCCTGCGCGAGTCCGGGTATCAGCGATATACGCTGGCCGAGGTCGGCGAGAGCAAAGAACTGGAGCGGTTTCTTCGTTACTACAAGGCGTTGTGGCAGCAGTTGACCGCTTGAGCGGCGCAGCGGGCGGGCCGGGCCATGCACCTGCCCGCTGCCCGGTCTAATCAGCGCCTGGAGGCGGTGTTGGCGGGCTTGCGAGCCTTCTTTGTTTCGCCGCCGTCAACTTTTTCGGAGACTGCGTCCTGAAGCAGGGGTTTGGAGATAGAGGTGAGCAAATAATCGGTGCTCTCCTCCTCTCCGAGCGTATGGGAAAGCAGTTGGCCGACTTCGCGTGCGCCGATCTGATGGGCCAGGGTACGTGCCGTGCCGTAGGCGGAGATCTCATAGTGCTCCACCTTTTGGGCCGCCGTGATGAGTGCCAGGTCGGCTGCGAGTTCTTCTTTGTCCTCGCCGTTGGAGATGCTCTCCTGGCCTTCCTCGATCAGACCCTGCATGCCGCGGCAGGTCTTCGGTTCGGCCGGCTCACCCAGTAGTTCAAACGCCTGATTGAGCCGTTCCACCTGGTGCTGCGTCTGCTCGAGGTGTTTCTCGAACGCCTCCTTCAGTTTGGGATGGTGCGCGGCCCCGGCCATTTTGGGCAAAGCCGCCAGCAACTGGTTCTCGGCGTGGAGCAAATCCTGCAACTCTTCAATGAGTAGTTCTTTTATCTGAGACATGTTGTTCGGTTCTCCTTGGCCATCTACTCGGAACGTTTTCGCAAGCCGGATTTTCGAAGCGAGCCGGAATCGCCGCCATTACCGCCGCCGGTGCGGGTTCCGGCGAGCTCCGATTGCAGTTCCTGGAAGGCAGGCGCTTCCACCAGTTCCCAGTCGCCGCCCTGATTCCAGGGGCCGCGGCTGTCCGGTTCGCCCCGGTCGCCCACGCCTGTCGAGTCATTGAAATACTGCGTGACAAGTTCCGGCGTCGGGGGAATCCGGCCAATCGAAAACTGCGGTTTGCCCAGGCTCTCCAGGGCAAGCGTGAAAGCCTTCATGTGTGTGATCTCCCGCGTCATGAGGAATTGAAGCGCGTCGATCGTGTCCGGGTCTTCACAGAAGTCGATCAGCCGTTCATACACGATTTTGGCCCTGGCCTCCGCGGCGATGTTGCTACGCAGGTCGACGTCGAGTTCGCCGGTGATTTTCAGGTAATCCGCGGTCCACGGGTTGCCCTCGGAGTTGAACAGACCGGCGCCGCCACCGCCGGCGATGGCGATCAGGGGATCGGCATGCGCGGCGTTTCTGTCGGTCTTGGTTGGCTTCAGGTGCATCCGGGCGAGCGTTCCAACCACCTCCAGGTGGCTCAACTCCTCGGTGCCGATATCCATCAGCAGGTCTTTCCGCTCCGGATCATCGCAATTCAGACCTTGGACGGAATACTGCATGGCGGCGGCAAGTTCGCCGTTGGCGCCCCCGAACTGCTCCAGCAGCATATTTCCAAATCGCGGGTCGGGAACACCGACCCGTACGGTATACATGAGTGATTTGACGTGATGGTACATGGATCCTCATTGAAACCTCCGCATTCGGCCAGCCGTTGTATGGCTGGAAACGGGCGAGGGGATTGATCTCGCTTTAAAAATGTGCGGCAATAAGAGGTCAGCCGCCATGAAGTTCAAGAATTTAGCGTTAAACCTTTTGATCCTTGCCGTAGCAGTTCCGGTCTTCAGCCCGGCGCCGGCGCAAGGACCACCGCTTCCCGCGCCTGCTTCCCAGGACGCCAAAATGAAATGGTTCCGGGATGCAAAATTCGGCCTGTTTATCCACTGGGGCCTGTATTCCATCCCGGCAGGCGAGTGGCAGGGAAAGCCGATTGCCGGCATTGGCGAGTGGATCATGAATCGCGCCAAGATCCCGGTCGCCGAGTACGAGAAACTCGCCGGGCAGTTCAATCCCGTCAAATTCAACGCGGACGAATGGGTTCAAATGGCACAGGATGCCGGGATGAAGTACATCGTGATCACCAGCAAGCACCACGATGGTTTCGCGATGTACCATTCGGCGGCCAGTAAATACAACATCTACGATGCCACGCCGTTTCATCGCGACCCGCTCAAGGAACTTGCGGCGGCGTGCGCCCGGAAGGGGATCCGTTTCGGCTTCTACTATTCGCAAGCGCAGGACTGGCATGAGCGGAACGGCGCCGGAAACAACTGGGATTTTCCGCCCAACGACCAGAAGGATTTCGACCAGTACCTGACAGACAAAGCCGAGCCGCAGGTGAAGGAACTGCTGACCAACTACGGTCCCATCTGCCTGATCTGGTTCGACACACCGCAATTGATGACGAAGGCGAGGTCGGAGCGTTTCATCGACATGGTGCATACGCTTCAGCCCGCCACGCTCATCGACGGGCGGCTCGGGTCGGCCGGCGACTACCGCTCCATGGGCGACAATGCGATCCCCAACCAGGTGGTGGAGGGAGATTGGGAAGTGCCCGCCACGTTAAACCATACCTGGGGATACAAGAAGGACGACAACGACTGGAAGTCTCCCGAAGAATTGACTTTCAAGCTGGTGGACATCGTGAGCAAGGGCGGCAACTACCTTCTGAACGTTGGACCCACCTCAGAGGGTGTGATTCCCCAGCCCAGCCAGGACAATCTCCGCACTGTGGGGCGCTGGCTGAAGGTGAATGGCGAGGCGATTTACGGCGCCGGGCCCACGCCGTTCGGCGAGGAGTTGGGGAGGCCGGATGCGACCCGCCAGGACAAGAACGGCCGCCCTGTTTTCGTGGCATCCACGGATTGGCGTTGCACCACCAAGCCGGGCAAGCTCTACATCCACCTGTTCAAGTGGCCCGCGGGATCCTTCAACCTGACAAAGGTTGAGGGCAAAATATCCAAGGCGTACCTGCTGGCGGACCCCAAACATAAGTCGCTCAAGATGCAACAGCGGGGCAGCGGCGTCACGGTGAGCCTGCCGGAAAAGGCTCCGGGTACGATTGCGTCCGTGCTGGTGCTGGAGACGAAGTAGCACGGTTGCGCCCGATGCTCTTTTGAAAGAATGGTACTAACGCGAGTACTGTTTGTGCGCGTGAACCCTGAAATGGATGACGGGGATGGCTCACTATTGAGCAGGTGACGGTTTTCGGAGGGGCCGTCACCCGGCTTCTTACCGAGCCACTCCCATATCCTGCTAATTGCCCCGGACGCAGGGACGCCTACTCCGCACCGTCCCTGCCGTCTGTCTCTGCTGACGTCAGAGCGAAGGCGTCGAACAACCTGCCCGATCGTGACCTGATGCGGATGCTCCAGGCATTGCTCGAGGAGCATTGCACCCACTCTACTTCTTCCGTCTGGTCGAGAATTTCTGCCGGAATTTGGCCACCTTGGGGGCGACGATGTAGGAGCAGTACGGGGCGGACGGATTGTTGCGGAAATATTCCTGGTGATAGTCCTCGGCCACGTAGAAGGCGGATGCCTCCCGCACCTCAGTGACGACCGGCTTGGACCAGAGGCCCCCGGCATCCAGTTCCCGAATGGTTGCTTCGGCCTGCTCGCGCTGGCCGGGGGAATGGTAGAAGATCACCGATCGATACTGCGGTCCGGTGTCGTTGCCCTGGCGGTCGAGCGTTGTGGGATCGTGGATGGCAAAGAAGACCTCGAGGATTTCGCGGAACGAGGTCACCGCCGGATCGAATGTGACCTGCACCACCTCTACATGGCCGGTCGTGCCGGTGCAAACGGCTTTGTAAGACGGGTTTGCGACCTGCCCGCCCATGTAGCCGGATTCGACCGAGATCACGCCTTCCATTTCGTCAAAGACGGCCTCGAGGCACCAGAAGCATCCGCCGCCCAGGGTTGCAGTTTCGGTCTGTGGCATGGGCTTATTGAACCAATTGCACCGAAACGTTCACGGTAGCGGAAACGGCCACCGTGCCCGGTTGGATGGGCGTGATATTGGCACTCGCGGCAGCCAGTTCCGTGCGGTAGGGGATCACGCTCGAGCCCTCCTGGGCGGAGAGAACATTGCCCGTCTTCGCGCCGAGTCCGGACGCGATGGCGGCGGCATGCGCCAGCGCCTGCTTGGCGGCAAGCCCCAGAGCCTGCTGGACGTAAGGATCGGGTTTTTCCACGCTGAAGCTGATGCCGCTGATGTTGTTGCCTCCCTGCTGATTTCCGGTGTCGATGATCAGGCCCAGACGCGCGAGATCGTTGGTAACCACCTGCACCGTGTTGGTGGCTGTGTAGCCGACGATGCCGGGCGGGTTGGCGTTGGAATACCGCGGAGTCACGGAGTAACCGATGGTCTGTACGGTTCCGGACTTGCCGACGACGCCGTTCAGCGACGCAATCATGCTGCCCGCCTGCGCGGCGTTTTGGCTGGAGGCCTCCTGCGCGGTGGATGCCTGCGTGACTACACCGATTGTGAACGTGGCCTGGTCCGGCGTGACGTTGACCGAAGCGCTGCCGGTGGCTTGAATGGCGCCGGTCTGGGTCTGAGCAACGAGGGTTGGTCCAAGGACAAGAAAGGCGATGGCCGCAAAGCGCAACATTAAGGATTCCCCAGCTATAGAATACTGCGGATAAGCCGCCGCGGACACCGCAACTCGGCGAGGCTGCCGGAGTTTAACAGACACAGAGGGAATGGATGCGAAAGAACAAGCTGCTCGCGGCGCTTCTGGCCGGCTGCCTCGCGGTATTTCCCGCTGCTTACGGCAGCAAGCACGATTCTCCCGCCTCGCGAACTTTTTCGAAACAGATCGCCAAGCAGGACAGAATCCGGCATGCCCTGAGCCGCCTCACGTTCGGACCGCGGCCCGGAGATGAGGAACGTGTCCGGTCGATGGGTCTGAAGAAGTGGCTGGACCAGCAATTGCATCCCGAACGGATCCGCGAAGCGCCGGAGCTTACGGCCAGGCTGGAGGTGCTGGACAGCCTGGCGATGAGCAGTGCGGACCTGGTCCGCAATTATCCGGCGCCGCAGATGATCCGCCAGATGGCGGCAGGGCAGTTGGAGTTTCCATCCGATCCGGCGCGCCGCCGGCTGTTCGAGAAACTGGCTGAGCGCGCGCAGCGTCAACAGGCGGGCGATCCGGCGCCGGCGGCGGGACAACTCGCGGAAATCAATGCGCTGCTGACTCCCGCGCAATTGCGCTCGCTACGCACGGGATCGCCGCAACAGCGGCTGGCGGCGTTTCAATCGCTGCCCGCCCAAACGCAGGATGAGGCCCTCGCGGTGCTGCCTCCGGGCATACGCCAGCCCCTGGCGCAAGTGGCTCCCAGCGAATTGCGGCGGAAGCTGCAGATGCTCAACGGGCCGCAACAGGTGGTGGCGACGGACCTGGTGGAAGGCAAGCTGCTTCGCGCAATTTACAGCAGCCGCCAACTCGAAGAAGTGCTGGCCGATTTCTGGTACAACCACTTCAACGTTTACCTGGACAAGGGCGCCGACCGCTACCTGGTGACCGAGTACGAACGGGAGGCCATCCGCCCACACCTGCTGGGCAAGTTCCGCGACCTGCTGGAGGCCACGGCAAAAAGCCCGGCAATGCTGTTCTACCTGGACAACTGGCAGTCCGCGGGCCAGGCGCCGCCCGGGCGTCCCGGGGGCAACGCGGCGCGCCGCGGGCTGAACGAGAATTACGGCCGGGAACTGCTGGAGTTGCACACGCTGGGCGTGGACGGGGGATACACGCAGAAGGACGTGACGGAGGTGGCGCGGTGCTTCACCGGCTGGACGATCAATCAGCCGCAGCGTGGCGGGTCGTTCACCTTCAACCGCCGCATTCATGACCCGGGCGCAAAGACCGTTCTGGGCGTGACGATTCCCGCCGGCGGGGGCATTGAGGACGGGGAGAGGGTGCTGGACATTCTGGCCACGCATCCTTCGACCGC
Source organism: Bryobacterales bacterium (assembly GCA_963836425.1). Classification (GTDB taxonomy): domain Bacteria; phylum Acidobacteriota; class Terriglobia; order Bryobacterales; family Bryobacteraceae; genus CAWIJJ01. The sequence goes on from CAWIJJ010000001.1 coordinate 7,345, forward strand.
GCATTTCATCTCCACGAAGCTGGCACAGCGCTTTGTGGCCGACGATCCGCCGCCGGCTTTGGTGGCGAAGATGGCGAAGACGTTCCTGAAGACTGATGGCGATATTCGCGCCGTTCTGAAGACGATGCTGGATTCGAAGGAATTCTGGTCCGAGGGCGCCTACCGCTCGAAGATGAAATCGCCGCTCGAGATGGTGGCGAGCGCGGTGCGCGCCGTGGATGGCAACGTGAATTCGGCGATGGCGCTGGCGAACCAATTGCAGCAACTCGGGCAGCCGCTCTACCGCAAAGTGGAACCGACGGGATACTCGAACATCGGCGCGGAGTGGATGAATTCGGCGGGGCTGCTGGCGCGCATGAACTTCGCCGTTCAACTGGCGAACGATCGTATACCGGGAGTGCGGGTGGAGAGTTCCGGACAGGCACCGGGGACCGTGGCGGCGATGCTCGGGTCGCCCGATTTTCAGAAGAGGTAGGGAAATCATGAAGAGCCGTCGTATTTTCCTTCGCAATTCGGCCCTCGCCATGGTGGGTGTGGGCAGCGCGCCGTTGTGGTTGAAGCGGGCTCTCTACGCCGCGGATGCGCCATCGCCGCGCAAGAAGATTCTGGTGGCGATTTTCCAGCGCGGCGCAGCGGACGGTCTGAACATGGTGGTGCCGCACGGCGAAAAGGCTTATTACACACTGCGCCCTACTATCGCAGTGCCGCGGCCCACGGCGCGGCCGGACGCGCAGGCGGACGCCGCCCTCGACCTGGATGGGTTTTTCGGCCTGAACCCGGCGCTCGCGCCCTTAGCCCCGCTCTACAGCGAGGGGCACCTGGCGATCGTTGACGCAGTGGGGTCGCCCGATCCGACGCGGTCGCACTTCGATGCCCAGGACTACATGGAGTCCGGCACGCCCGGCATGAAAGCGACTCGCGACGGCTGGATGAATCGGGCATTGCCGGCGCAGGGTGGAAGAGTTTCGCCGGTGCGCGCCGTCGCACTGGGAGCCGTGCTGCCGCGTTCGCTTGCCGGCCGCCAGCCGGCAATCGCGGTGCAGAGTCTTCCGGGATTCCAGGTGCGCGATCCGGAAGCGGCCCGCCAGTTCGAGCAGATGTACGAGGCAAGCAAGGACCCTCTGTTGCAGGCGGCCGCCCGTGGCACGTTCGAGGCGGTTGCGATGCTGCAATCGATCGCACGGCAGCCGTATGCGCCGGCGGGAGGGGCGGAGTATCCGCGCTCGCCGTTCGGGGACAGCTTGCGTCAGATCGCTCAACTGATCAAAGCCGGTGTTGGCGTGGAGATGGCGTTTGCGGACATTGGCGGCTGGGATCACCATGTCAACGAGGTAGGGCAGCGCGCTTCGGAGGGCCAGCTTCCGAACCTGCTGCGGCAATACGGTCAGGCTCTCGCTGCGTTCTGGCGGGACATGGGGGATCGGATGGCGGACGTGGCCGTAGTTACGATGTCCGAGTTCGGGCGCACGGCGAAAGAAAACGGCGGCCGTGGAACGGACCACGGCCACGCGAACTGCATGTTCGTGATGGGGGGCGCGGTGAAGGGCGGCAAGATCTACGGCCGGTGGCCCGGACTTGAACGCGAGCAACTGAATGAAGGCCGCGACCTGGCGCTGACCACTGACTTTCGCGATGTGCTCGGCGAACTGGTGGGCCGGCATCTCGGCAATCCGACGCTCAGCGGAGTTTTTCCGGGATATGAGCCCAAGCCTCTCGGCCTGGTGTAGCCGGGTGCGGGGAGGAGCCGCACGGTATAATTCTTGCTGGAACGTGCGGATGTGGCGAAACTGGCAGACGCGCTGGATTTAGGTTCCAGTTCCCGCAAGGGAGTGTAGGTTCAAGTCCTATCATCCGCACCAATGGCACCCCGGTACTTTGAGGTTGGCCGCTTACGTCCCGGCTAACGTCCTGGAACCAGCCCCGGGCCGCCTTTGACGCCCTCGATGTCGAGTTTGGCTGCAAGGAAGTTCAGCAGGTCTCGCATGGAGACGATGGCCAACAAGCGGCCGTGATCGGCAACCAACAGTCGTCCCGCTCCCGTTTGTCGCATCCTGGTCAATACCTTCAAGGCATCCGCATCGGGGGTGACCGTGTTCTGGTCCGAGCACGGCTTCACGACATCATCGACGGTTCGCTCGCTCCATTCGTTTGGAGACAGCTCTTTTACGTCGCGCGCCGTGACGCAGCCCACCAGTTCGCCGGAATCTCCGACCACCGGAAACAATTTGAAATCGTACCGGTAAATGTAGCCTTCCAGCAACTGCCGGATGGACGTATGAGCAGGCACTCGCACCGGGTCGGGATGCATGAAGCGGCTGACCGGTTCCCCGGCGAGCATAGTCCGCAATAAGACGTTCTGGTAGGAGGCGCGCGAAATGCCGCGTAGAAATGCGCCGATCAGGAAATACCAGATCGCGGAAATGAAGTCTCCTATGAACAGCCGGTAGACGGCCCAAATCATCAGAAGCAGTCCGAAGCCCGAGCCGATTGTCGACGCAATTCGCGTGGCGCGCCGGAGATCGCCCTGGAAGTGCCACAACGCCGCACGCAGCACCCGCCCGCCGTCCAGCGGGAACGCCGGGACCATATTGAACACCGCGAGTACCCAATTCAGCCAGCCAAGGTAGGCGAGAACGCCGACGACGGTCACCGGCCACGCGGCCGCCGACGCGGATGAAATGGAATAGAAAACGAATCCCGCCACAGTGCTTGCAATCGGACCGGCGATCGCCATCAGGAATTCCGTTTTCGGGCTTTCCGGCTCGCCGGCCATTTCCGCCACGCCTCCGAAGATGAAGAGTGTGATGCCGCTCATCCGAAGGCCATAACGGCGGGCGACCAGCGAGTGAAAGAGCTCGTGAAAAACGATGGATCCGAACAGCCCCAGCACGCCCGCCACAGCCATCCACCAGTACGCGCCGCGGTTCAGGCCGGGATAGCTGCTTGGGAACACGCCAACGGCAAGCGACCAGGTCCACAGCGCCGCCACCAGCGCCCAACTGGAATCGACACGGACGTCAAATCCGAGAATGGTGAAGAGCTTTATTCTGCGTCCAAACATCTCACTCCAGTGGGCGCTGGTGAGCGCCCTCTACGCGGAACACCTAGCGACCGTATCCGACCAATCGAATGGGCCGGTCCAGCCGGAAGGTCAGCAATGTTTCGACGGGAACCCGAACGCGATCGCCCTTGGTCAGCACCTGCACGGCCGCCCCACCGGCCGCTCCCGCGGCCGCGCCGATGGCAGCACCGGTACCTCCGCCTGCGATTGCGCCGATAAGAGTCCCGAGGACGGCTCCGCCGCCGACCACTTCCGCCGTCCGGCGATTCGCCCCCAAGCCCTCTTGTGCCGCCTGCTGCTCGGAGATGTCGCTCGTCACGTTGTACGTCCGGCCGTTCACTGTGAGTGAGCGCACCGCCAGTTCAAGCTGCGGCGTCTGGAGAGCTCCGCCGCTGGTTGAGCTAACAACTTCCAGTTGAGCCGGGGAACCGGCAGGCACGATCAAATTGCCGCGCACATCCACAACGGGCCGGTCCACCTGGGCTGAATACAACCGTCCCGAGACGGCGTGATCGGTATCTATAGACTCATTGGTCCGGAGCACGAGCTCTGTGTTGGACGGAATTACACCGGGAGGGGCAGCCGAAGTATAAACGGGGCCCGCGGGGACCGCGCGCGAAGCGCTGCCCCGATGAGATGCGCAGCCCGTTGCCACTAAGGCTGCGGATGCAAGTAACAGAACAAAATGATTCCGGTATTTCATACTAACCTCATCCTTAAAGTGGTCGGCAGAGACGGGGAGCCATCCTCCCCGTCTTGCCATTGGTCGAAATGAAACAGCCGTGCTGCAACTTAGGTGTGGGTTGGCGCACCGGTCATTCGACGCCCGGCCGCGGATGCTCCGTACAGGCTCAGCACGAAAATGAGAACTCCCGCGCAGAGGCTGTTAATGAACCGGCCCGAGTAGGCCGTATACCCGAAGATCCATGGCGACAGGAACAGCCAAGCCCCCAGCAGCATGTTCGCCCAACCCAGCCCTCGCGCTCCAACGGGGCTTCCCCATCGGATCAATGCGAAGAGAGCGACCAGGGCTCCTACAATCCAGCTATTCCACGCGCTTGCCTGGACAGCGGCCCCGTAAATCCACGGCGAGACGAACACCCAGATGCCGATCAGCAGGTTGATTCCGGCTGTAACATTGGAACCATTCGCGGCCACTATCCTTTCGTTTGGCATTTTCTTCTCCTTTCCCTCATTGGTGAGATAGAACCTTTTTCGCTAAGCGGCGCGTGGCGCTTCCAACTAACTCTCCACTTATTATTGTAAGACTGCCGCGCTCGGGCCGGGGGTCTGGTTAGAGACGATTGCAGGGATGCGAGTCATAGCTGCCGGTGTTTCGCGCTCAGACTTAGACGAGCTGAGATGTTGGGTGGTGGAAATGGCCGATCGGCCGCGTTTCAACTCCATGGTGGCGAGTTCCCTGGCCGCTACATGAACGCGCTCCGCGCGCGCCCTCATAGCTCCTGCATCATGCGCCGGTTTAATCTATTGCTTATGTCCCACTGGGTTCGGTGCGGGCGCGCCGTCGCGTTCGCCTTAATTTTGGCATGCTGCGTCCGCGCGGATGTGACCCTTCCCTACATTCTGACCGACCACATGGTGGTGCAGCGCGGGTCGCCGGTGCACGTCTGGGGCCGCGCGGTACCGGGGGAAGCGGTGACGGTCGAGTTCAGGGGTGAGAGTCGAACGGCTGCCGCCGATTTGCTCGGAAGGTGGAGCGTGTTTCTGCCGCCGGGCGAGGCGGGCGGCCCTTTCACGATGACGGTGCGGGGCGCGAACACGATCACGCTGACGGACGTGCTGGCCGGCGACGTCTGGGTGGCCTCGGGGCAGTCCAACATGGAATGGCCCGTCGAATGGGCCGCTGACGCCAACGCCGAGATCGCAAGCGCCCGTTTTCCGCGGATCCGCCTGGTGCGCGCGACCCATCGCGTTTCCGAGTACCCGATGCCGGACCTGGTGGCCGACCAATGGCGCGAATGCACGCCCGAATCGGCGAAAGGGTTTTCGGCGGTGGCTTACCACTTCGGACGAATACTGTTCGAGCGGTATCAGGTGCCGGTGGGGCTGATTCAAACGGCGTGGGGAGGCACTCCGATCGACGCCTGGACTCGGCTGGGAGCCATCGCGCAGGACCCGGCGCTGATGCCGGTTTTCGCGTCCTGGAGTTCGTTGATGGAGCAGCACGCCACGGACCTGCTGCGCTACGACGTTGCGGCCAAGGAGTGGGAGAAGCGAGTGCCGCAATGGAAGGCGCAGAAGCAGCCTCTGCCTCCGCCTCCCGAAAAGCCTGTGGGCCCCGGAGGACCGTGGACTCCGGGCGGTCTCTACAACGCGATGGTGCAACCGGTGACGCCACTGGCGATTCGCGGCGTCATCTGGTACCAGGGAGAGGCGAATGGGTCGAAGCGGCGCGCGCCGCTGTACGGCCGGCTGTTCCAGACGATGATCAAGGATTGGCGGCGGCAGTGGGGCATCGGCGACTTTCCGTTTCTGTTCGTGCAACTGGCCAACTACAACGCCCCGGAGAGCAACTGGCCGGAATTGCGGGAAGGGCAGCGGTCGGCGCTTGCGCTGACAAACACGGCGATGACGGTCACGATCGACATCGGGACGCCCGGGAACATCCACCCGCCGGATAAGAAGACGGTGGCGACGCGGCTGTCGCTGGCGGCGCGCGCGCTGGCTTACGGCGAGAAGATCGAGTATTCCGGACCGCTGCCCCGGCAAGTGACGCGGGAGGGCGGAGGGTTTCGGATCTGGTTCGATCACGCGGCCGGGCTGACCACGCATGGCGGGCCGGTGACGGGATTCGAAGTAGCGGGGGCGGACGGCAAATTTACGCCGGCGGAAGCCCGGATCGAGGGAGAAACGGTGCTGGTGCAAGCGGGCAATTCGGCAGCGCCGGCTTTCGTCCGCTACGCCTACAAGGACAATCCGGAGGCCAGCCTCTTCAATGCAGCCGGCCTCCCCGCCACGCCGTTCGCCTTGCCCGAACGATAAAGTGGGCCAGGACCGCGCGCCCGATATAATATTTAAGACAACAGTTTCCGAATTGAGGCAGGCTTATGAGCGAACAGACACGACGCGATTTGCTGAAGACGAGCGCGGCCGCTTTTACGATCGTGGCGCCGCAAGCCGTCCGCGGCTACCAGGCCAATTCGAAGATTTCGGTAGGGTTGATCGGAGCCGGCAACCGCGGTTCTTACGATGCGAGCATCGCGCACGCCGATCCGCGCGCCCGCGTCACTGCCATCTGCGACCGGTTCGAAGACCAGTTCGAGGCGGCCAAGAAGACGATCAAAGTAGACGACGTAAAGACCTACACGGATTTCGAAAAGATTCTGTCCTCACCGGATATCGACGCCATTTTCATCGTATCGCCGCCATTCGAGCATCCGCGCATGCTGGAGGCGGCCATACAGGCGAAGAAGCACATTTATTGCGAGAAGCCGATCGGCGTGGATGTAGAGGGCGTGAAGCGCGCGCTGAAGGCAGCGAAACAGGCGGACAAGACTAAAACGATTTCGGTGGGATTTCAGCAGCGGCAGGGCCCTCCCTACCTGGAGGCTTACAAACGGGTGAAGAACGGGGACCTGGGCGAGATCACGTGTGCGCGCGCCGCGTGGATTGCGCAGAATCCGTTCACTCGCAAGCCGTATTCCGATCCGGCTATCGAGAAGGTGCGGAACTGGTTCGCCTATAAAGAGCTTTCCGGCGACATTATCGTGGAACAGGATTGCCACAACCTGGACGCGCTGCACTGGTTTCTGGGCGGATTGCCGGTCCGCGCGGTGGGGCGCGGCAACAAGCGGGTCCGCAAAGATTTCGAGATTCTCGACAACATCAATGTAGTGTACGAGTGGCCGAACGGACTGATGGTGAATTTTGAAGCGAACCAGTTGACGCCCCGCGGGTTCAACCGGATTGGGGAGGAGTTCACCGGCACCAAGGGCACGATCCAGGTTTCGCGGGGCGGGATGACGCACTACAACGGAATCGCCAAACCCGAAAACATTCCGGCCAAGCGCGACATCACCATCGACGCGGTGGAGGCGTTCATCGGCCGGGTGGCCGGAAACGATCCGGAGAACGCGGTAGAACGATCGGCGCTGAGCACCTGCATCGCGCTGCTGGGCCGGACCGCGGCTTACACCGGCAAAGAAGCGACCTGGAAGAACGACATCGGGATCACGGTTTAGAGACGTTCGATCAGTGTTGCGCCGATGGCGGCCGGGTCGAGAGAGCGCGGCAAGACGATGAGGCTGCCGCCGGGGAGATCACGGCGGAGCAATGCGGCCATTGCGGCGGACTGAGGCAACTTGCCATCGAGTACGACAAGCCGGATGCCTGAAGGATGCGCTGCGATCGCGGACCGGATCTCATCGCCGGTTTGTGCCAGAAGCGGCTCCAGTCCTCGAGGCGACAGTGTCGCCACAATGTTGAAACGGCGCTTCGGATCCGCGGTGATCACCAGCGCGTGCTCGGGCTCCGGTGTTCGCATGCCTGCATGGGGTAAGACCAACCTGCGGACCGCCTTGCATGCGGCCCCGAGATCCACGGTGGCGTCCGGACTCGCGGCGACGATCCCGCCGATGATGAAGACGGAGAGAATCGCGGGCCATGACACAGTCAGGCCTTGTGAAGCGGGAATGCTGATTAACCGTGTGGTTCCAGAAGCGGGCGGCGTTCCAACCTGGCCCTCGATCACTTCGCGCAACGGCTGCATGGACATTTGATTCCTCGAAACGCATTGTGCACGGTGCCGGGCTCCGCGAGACAGTTCTGCGGTGACCATGAGACTGCCAGGACCTTTTCATAAAATGCGCGCCATTCCGCGCGAAAGTACCGAAACGGGCCGTTCGTACCGGTTTTGGCGTAAAGTCACAAATCGTGAATTTTGTACTGCCCAAACCCGGCAGGTACAAGCAGGACTGCCGCCCGCAGCCCTTAAGCTGGCATGCTGATTCTGCAGTAGGCAAGCACTCGAAAGAACGGACAAATTGCTATGACTTGGGAACCAGTAATCTATTGCTGTTCGGTCGGCTCTGTCATCGCGGCAGCCGTTACTGTTGGATTCGTGCCGTTCTGCCGCACCCGGAATTCGCGACAGTCTCGGAACACAACGGAGTTCCTCGGCGATCGGGACCGCGTAACGACCGCCATGCGGCAATGGGCGTCGGCGCGGGCCGAAGCGGACCTCGAATTCACCTGCGTGCGGCCCGTGGCACCCGAAGAGACTGAACCCGCGCCGGTGATCCGCGAAATTGTTCTGGAACAAGCGGCGGCACCGCCCGACACGGAGGTGCCCCTTGAAGACACGGGCAAGGGAATCGCTGAACCGAACATCACGCCGACCTATGATTTCCGCGACGCGCCGAATTTTTATGAAATCCTGCAGATCAGCCCGCGCGCGGATCTCGACACAATCCATCGCGTCTACCGGATCATGGCTGCACGATATCACCCGGATAATCCGGCGACCGGGGACCACGAACGTTTTCTCGAATTGCAGGAGGCTTACGAGGTTTTATCCGACGCCGCGCGACGGGCGCAGTACGACTGCGCGTTACGCGACCGCGGCGTGGGGCCGCTTCCGATTTTCGAGACCGACCTGTTCACCGACGGCCTGGAGGCGGAGATCAACCGCCGGTTGGGTATTCTTGCCCTGCTCTACCACCAGCGGCGGGCCAACCAGCACAGCGCGGGCCTGTCGATGCTGATCCTGGAGCAGCGAATGGCGCTGCCGCGCGAGCACCTGGATTTCACGCTATGGTATCTGCGTGCCAAGTCATTAGTGCAGGTGCTGGAGGACAATTCGGATCTGGCGATCACCGCATCGGGTGTGGACTTCGTGGAAGCGAACTCGCACCGGAGTTCGATCCTGAGCGAGGTGCTCAGGGCTGCGGCGTCGGCGCCCCCGTCCGCAGATGGCTCCAAATCTTCGAAGCCCGTTGTTTTGAAAAAGAAGGGTCGCCGCAGATCGTCGGGCGGTCGCGGACGGCGGGATCTCGCGCGCGCCACAGCCGCGGCCTGAGAGGCCTCCGCGGACGCCGGATCGACAAATCGCAACGGGCGGCCACTCTTCCAGCGTGGAGCGTACTGTCGGATACAACTCTTAGATGGGCGAAGTTTCTCGCCGGCTGGGTGCTGTTACCGCCACTATTGAAGATGGCCGTGGTTTAGGACGTTCTAGTAGTAATTGGTTGGAACGCACTACCTTTCAAGCTAAGACGGCTGTTTACATCCCTGTTATATAATTCAAGCCGAAGGTCCAAGTTCACACGGAGGGATGGAGTGACTGGGTATCGCACGGTAAGAATTGCGGCCTTAGGGGTTTTCCTGATGGGCTGCGCGGGGGCGCAAAACGCGCCCAATGTTTCGCAGGTTCTGATGTGGTCCACCGTAAACAATACGGGCGTTGGCGCACAGAACTCGCAGGATGTGTCGGGGCTGTTCACGCCGAGGACGAGCGGAGTGCTCCCGCAGGCGTTACTGAACATTTATACGGTGAGAGATATCGGGGGTCTCGCTAACGGCGACGTCACGGCCCTGAATACTCCCGCTAACTACGGAGTAGGAAACGTCAGCGCGCTGAACAGCGCGATCAGTTCGAATATCGGGCTGGCCCTGGCCCTGATTCCGGTGGCCTCGCCCGCTTCCGCTGTGATTCAGAAAGTGGATCCGGTGACAGGCGCTCCGACGGCGGCCAGCAATACGCTGGGGCCGGTTTTCACGGAACGGGCGGAGACGATCGGTAAAGGCAAATTCTTTATCGGATTTTCTCACCAGGCGTATCATTTTACAGAGATCAACGGGAAGAAACTGAATGGGTTGAGCGTACTATATCCGGGCGGCGATCCGTCCGCGGCGGGTCCGTCGGCTCCGATGACTTTCAACCTTGGACTGGATGTGAGGCTGTCGCAGACGCTGGCATTTTTGACTTACGGCGTAAGCGACCGGTTTGACATTTCGGTCGGCCTGCCGATGGTGCATGCGGCCGTCGCCGCGACATCTTACAATGCGCAGGTATTCAGCGGCGCGGGACTGGGAACGAACGGGAATAACTGCTGGTGCCAGAACACGCTGTCGCCGGGAACGTTTGTCCTGACGGAGCCTTTGATCGGCAGGTCCAGCATGTCCAAGACGGGCTTCGGCGACGTGCTGGTTCGCGCCAAGGCCGCGGTGCTCTCGCGTTCGAGCGCGGTGGTTTCCGTCGGAACAGACCTGCGGTTCGCAACCGGCGACGCCGACAACTACCTGGGAACGGGGACGACGACGGTGAAGCCGTTCGCCGCGATTTCGCTTTACACCCAGCCTACGGCGAGCGGGTTCGTTTTTTCCCCGCACCTGAACATCGGCTGGCAGTTCAGCGGCAAAAGCGCCCTCGGCGGAACGTTTCAGGGCAGCAATCTTTCAGCCACGCTGGCCAACGGCGACCGGATCAACTATGTGGGCGCTCCTTTGACAGTGGTCAAAGACAACCTGCCGGACGTGATCGCGTGGGCGGCGGGGACGGAAGTGGCGATGGGGAAGCGGAACACGCTGGTGGTGGATTTTCTGGGAAATCAGATCGGATTGATCAACGGGGCGCAGGTGGTTCAAGAGACGTCGGCATCGGGGTTTTCGCCTGTGGGGCCTGCATTTGCAGCAACTACGGTGCAGGGATTTGTCGGCGCGGGTAAGTCGTCGTTTGGGCAATATAGCGGTTCGTTCGGCTATAAGGCCAGGGTTACTGGCAAGCTGGTGGCTACCTTCAACCTGTTAGTCCGACTGAACGACACAGGACTTACGGCGAAGTACGTACCGCTGTACGGGTTGAGTTACAGCTTTTAACGGGCGGGACGAAGGGCCACGATCACCCATGCGCCGCCGCGATTGCGGAAATCGACTAAGTTCCGGGTTTCCATAGTCTTTCGCGGCTGAGTAATGTTTGTAATCAGTTTGCAGAGGACCGTGGCCTGATCGCCCTTAATTGCCGGATTTTCGAGGGGAGTGAGTTCGTAGGTGGTGTGTACGGCATCGATGATGGAGCCGGGAGGATTGTTCCAGATGGTCCGGATCCGATCCCGGTCGCCGTCGCGCGACGCGTTGTTGAACTGGCCCAGGAGCGCCAGAATCTGCTGCCGGTTGACCTGGTCGAGTGAAGGGGGCTGGGGAACCGGCTGAACGGGCTGCTTCTTCGCGCCCTCTTCCAGCTTGGCTTTCTGCCGCTCCAACTGGTCCGCCAGCGTTTTGGCCTGCCCCGCCAGGGGGCTGTCGCCGTTCTGCTCGGCGAAGCCACGCAAGGCCTGAATATCTTCCTTGTTCACCAGGTTCCAGGCAAGCTCGGAGATTCGCGCGCGAGCCTCGCGGGCATGATCGCCGGAAGGAAACCGGCTGAGATAGCTTCGCAGCGATTGCGAGTTTCCCTGGTTGGTTTGATCCCAGACGAGGCCCTCCAGACGCTTGTTGGCGTCGCCGGTATGCGCGCCGCCGGGGAAGCGATTGACGAAAGCCTGCACCACAGACGGATCATTGCTGTTGCGAGCCTGCTCCCAGGCGACGGTCTCGGGGGACTCGGCAGGCGGGGGCGGCGCGGCGGGAGCAATCGTCCGCCAATCGATGGCACTGCGCTGTCCGGGTCCGATATCGACCGACGCCTGGACGTTTTTTGCCTGGTAGGTCATCCGAAGCGCCTGCTTGCCGGGAGTGAGTTCGCGGGCAAAGACGGCGGATCCGTCGGTGCGGCCGAGCAAGCGGTCGTTGGCACGCACCTCGACACCGGCGGGAGCGTTGCGCAGTTCGAGGGTGCCGGGCTTGGGAAGCAGGGTGAACGGCACAACCTGAGAACCGCCGCTGGCTATGGTGACGCGCTGCTCGGGCGGGGTCTGATAGTTGTTCTTTTCGACGCGTACCTCGTACGCTTTGGCTTCGAGGGTGGTGGAGAATTCTCCGCGCGGGTCGGTGCGTCCGGCCGGCCGGTTGTCCACCAGAACGAGCGCGCCGGACACGCCGGCGCGAATCATAAGGGTGCCGATCGCCGCCTTGGTATCCACCGGCTTCATGGGTTCGGGTTGTAGGACCACGGTTACGCGCGGCGTTGTTTCCGCGGCGCGAACGGTGAACGTCCGGTCGCCTGGCAGGTACTTGTCGAGCTGCGCGTGGATCTGGTACTCGCCGGGCATGAGCGACATCTGGCAATTCGCTGTGCAGGAGTTGGTGCCTACCTGGACCGAAGCTCCCGGAGGATCGGTCTGGATCTCAACCATGACCGGCTTGATTACGGGCGGAGCAGGCTTGGTCCAGCGTGCGATCAGCACGATGAGCGTGATGGTGGCCAGGGCCGCCGCCGTCGCGATTCCGATCTGTTTCCATGGAAGAGGCTTGCGCGGTTTGGGCGGTTCGTGAGTTTCGCGCGGTTTGGGCGGAGGCGGCGTGGTGGCGGGAGGCGGCTCCAGGCGGGCGAGAAGCGCAGCCGCGGCGGACTGGATTTCCGGATCGCCCGCATGGCGGGAGCGGATCTCCTCGATTTCCGTGCGCAGTTTTTGAAGTTTGCCCTTGCGGAGCGAGGGGGAAGCCTGCGGTTCCAGCGCGGCCAGACGTTCGCGGTCACGCTCGCGGGCTTGCCGCAGGCGCTGCTGCTCCAGGGCGCGCTCGAGAGTCTGCCGGAGGGCCGCGATGTCATCGGAGCCGCCGTGTTCCGCGGATTCGCGCGCCAGCAGTTGGAGCGCCTGCTCAAACCGTTCCTGTTGTCCGAGGTCTTGTGCCTGGCGGATCACCGACTGTCGCCGCCTGGCCTCCTGTTCGCGGCGTGCCCGCGAGAGCAACTCCTGCAACCGCGCTTCGGAGGGGAAGCGATCCTGGATCAGCGCGGCCGCCTGTTCCGGCTTGTCCTGGGAGAGCAGGGCTTCGGCCTGGCGGCGGACCTCTTCGACCTGCTGCTCCTGCCGGCGGCGCGCCAGTTCGGCGGTGGTGGTGCGGTGCAGGTCCGCGATTTCGGCATGCCCCGGGTTGGCGCGAGGAGTGTCGCGAAGCGCGGCGTCGGCCTGCTCCAGGCGGTCTTTGGCGATGAGGCCGCGAGCGTCCGCGATGGCCTTGCGGGTGTCCGCCGCGCGTATTTCCTCTTCGCGTCCGGCTTCGATTTTCCGTTTGAGTTCAAGCAGCGCCGGGTTGGCCGGCTCGGTTTGGACGAAAGGGGCCAGTTCCTTCAATGCCTGATCGAACCGGCGCTCACCGAGCAGGCGGCGGGCGCGCTGGACGGCTTCTTCGCGTGCCAGGTCCGCCTTTACGCTGTCGCGCAGCCGGACCAGCGCTTCCTCATTCGGAAACCGGCCCAGACCCTGCTCGAGCAACGTCAGCGCCTCGGCCAATCTTCCGGTGCGTATCGCGGTGCGCGCATTGTCTGCAAGCGTCGCAATTGCGCGTTCCCGTTCCTGCTGTTCGAGGCTGGCGTTGGCCTGCCCGTAAAGCCTGGTGATCTCGGGATCGCCGGCGAAGCGGTCGACGCCCTGGCGCAGAATCCGGGTGGCGGAAAGGGCGTCGTTGCGGGCGAGGTGATCGTTGGCCTGCCGCACGATGCCGGCGCGTTCGTTCTCGCGGCGGCGGGCCTCGAGGTCGTCGCGCACACGGGCTTCCAGGGCCTGCATCTCCGGATCCGCGCCGAAGCGCTCGGCGGCCGAGCGGATTGCTCGCTGCGCCTCTTCGAGGCGCCCGGCCTGGTACATGGCGTGCGCCGCCGCCCGCGCCTCGTTTAACGCATGCTGGCGTTCGTGGGCGGTCTTTTCGGCGACCACGACCTTGCGCGCGCGCAGCAGCGAATCTTCCTGCCCGTTTTCGGCAAGCGCGGCGTCGAGCAGACCGATGGCCTCGTCGAACCGTTTGGCGTCCAGCAGCGCGCGGGCGTCGCGGAGGGCCTGCCCCACGCTCTCGGTTTTCCGCTGCTCCTGAAGGCGGGCTTCGGCGGCGGCCATCATGGCGGCGACCTGCTCCTCCTGGGGATAGAGCCTGGTGGCGCCGCGCAGGATTTGGGTGGCGGACATGGCGTCGCCCTGGTCGAGGGATGCCTGCGCCTGGGCGAGCGCCTCGCGGATGCCCTGGATGCGCTTCTGTTCGGCGACTTCGGAAGCAATCCGCTGTCTCCATTCGGTGAGGCCGTGTTCACCGGCGAGGGAGGGGGGCGCCTCCTCGATGGCGCGCAGAGCCGCTTCGTAATCGCCGGCGGCGTGCAGTTCCCCGATGCGGCCGAGGGTCTCCCGGCGTATCTGCTCCTTCTCGAACGCGGTGCGGCTGGCGAGCGTGGCCTCGCGGCAGCGGAACAGGCGCTCGGAGCCGGGGTACTGGAGGAGGCAGGCGTCGAGGAGTTCGAGCGCGCGGTCGAACTGCCGGGCGCGCGCCAGGCTTTCGGCCTCGCCGATGGTTTTAGAAATGGCTTCGGACTGCTGTTGCTCCTTGAGCTTTTCCCGGGCCTGCCCGAGGAGGGCGGTCAAGTCACGGTCGCCGGGGAACTGGATGGTGCCGCGCTGGAGCAGTTGGGTGGCGGTGCCCGGCCGGTCGTCGTCGAGCAACTGGCGGGCCTCGAGCACCATCTTTCGAACGGCGGCGGAACGTCTCTGGCGCTCCAGCCCTTCCTCGTTCTGTTTGCGGAGGGAAGCGAGGGCGACATCGTCGCCGTAGGCCCGCACGAACGCGCCGATTTGCTCGATGGCTTCGGCGAAGCGCTCCTCGGAGGCGAGCGCTTTGGCGCGCGACAGGACCTCCTGGAGGGCCGCCTTGCGCCGGTGCTCGGCCTGCGCGGCGGCGACGTTTTGCATCAGCTCGCGGAGCGCGCCCAGGCCCGGATTTTCGTCGAGGGCCTGTTGCAGGCGCGCGATGGCCTCTTCAAAGCGAGCGGCCGCGGTGAGCTCGCGAGCCTCCGCGGAGGCGCGGGCGAGGACCTCGGCCTGGCGTTCGGCTTGAAGCTCGGCAGCGGCGTAGGTGGCCAGTTCCCGCAATTCGGCCGCTTCGGGAAACTCGGCGCGCAACCCGGACAGGCGGTCCACCGCGTCCGCCAACCTTCGGTTCCGGAGCAGTTCTTTGATGGCTTCGGTTTCCGCCTGGAGGCGGCGTTTGCGTTTCTGTTCGGCCTGTTCGCGGCGGGCACGATCGAGCAGCGAGGACGCCTCTTCCGCTTCCGGGAACTCCTGGCGCAGGCGCGTGAGCGCCACGATGGCTTCGTCGAAGCTCTGCAACAGCATCAGGCCTTTGACCTGACTGATTTCGTCGCGCAGCTTCTGTTCGCGTTCGTGTGCCTCGATCCGGGCGCGGACCGTTTCCGCCAGTTCGGCGGCCGCGGCGTGGTGGGGATCGAGCGAGAGCGCCTCGGCAACGGACTTGTGGGCGCCGGAAAGGTCGTCGCGCTGGAGGGCCTGGGCAGCTTCCTGCACCAGGCGGTCGGCGCGCTGCGCCCGCTCCCAGGCGGTGCGCGCCTGCTGGATCAACAGGTGAAGTTCGGGATTGGATTTGTCCAGGCGGAGGGCGGATTCGAACTGCTGAATGGCCTGGTCGAACTGTCGTGCCTCCAGTTGTTCGCGGCCGCCGGTCACCAGGGCGGCGATGCGGGGGCGCACGGCCTTTTCCCGTAGCTGCCGCTGGAGAGTTTCGCGGAGTTCGCGCGCGGTGCGCTCGCCGGGTTCGATCTCGAGCGCCTGGCGCACCACGGCCTGGGCCTGCTCCAACTGGTCTCCGGCGATCAGGCGGCGCGCTTCGGCAACCAGGCTTCCGGCGCTTTCCCGACGCAGTTCAAGGATGATGGGCTCCAGGTCGAAGCGGACGTCCTCAAGCGTCTGGTAGCGCGCGTCGCGGTCCTTGGCCAGCAGTTTGAGCATGGCCTCTTCGAGTGCTTCGGGACAATCGGGGCTGAGGGTGCGAAGCGGGGCCGGGGCTTTGTTCATGATGTTGAACATCAGCTCGGCCATGCCGACGGCCTGAAAGGGATGTTCGCCGGTGAGGAGCTTGTAGCAGGTGACGCCGTAGGCAAAGATGTCGGTCAGAGAATCGGAGGCCGTGCCGTAGAACTGCTCCGGAGCCATGTACGGCAGGGTGCCGATGAGCGAACCCTGCGGAGTGATGCGGGCGGCCGTCGCCTGCGTGAGCAGAGCGATGCCGAAATCCATGATTTTCACGCTGCTGTCCGGCAACAGCATGATGTTGGCGGGCTTGACGTCGCGGTGGACGATGCCTTTGGTGTGCGCGTGGTGCAGTCCGGCCGCCACCTTGGTCATGATGTCGAGCTTTTGCAGCAGGGTCAGCGGCCGCTGGTTGACGATAGTACGTTCCAGGTCCTCGCCCTCGAGCAGTTCCATGACGAGGTAAGGCGCACCCTCATGCTCACCGAAATCGTGAATGACGACGATGTTCTGGTGGCGCAGCTTGCCGGCGGCGGCGGCCTCGTTACGGAAGCGCGTGAGCATCTCGGGCTCGCCGGTGGCGGTCAGGGTCTTGATGGCAACGAGCCGGCCTACAGTCGGGTCGTATGCGCGGAACACCTGGCCGAAGCCGCCACGCCCCAACTGCACCTGAAGTTCATATCTGCCGATTCGATTCATCACCCGCCGGTTTGACGCGGACCGGAATTCCGCCTGGATGCCAGTGTATCAGCTTCGTTCTGAATGGCTTTAGCAATTTGGTACCACGGTACGCGCTTAAACTGTGGAGATATGAAACTGGAAACACTGGCGGTACATGCGGGACGATCGGTGGATGTGGTGACGGGGGCGGTCACGCCGGCCATCCACATGTCGACTACCTTCGAGCGCTCCCCTTCGGGGGGGTATCCGACGGGGTTCTCGTATGCGCGAGAGGGCAATCCGAACCGGCTGGCTTTGGAGCAATGCCTGGCGTCGCTGGAGGGGGGAACCGAAGCCCTGGTGTTTGGCTCCGGCATGGCAGTTCTGAACGCTGTGCTTCAGGGGCTCGAGCCCGGAGACCACATCATCGCGCCGGAGGACGTCTATTATGCGCTGCGGGTGTTGATGCGGGACGTGTTCCCGAAGTCGGGGCTGGAAATCAGCTACGTCGATGCGGCCGATGCGGGCTGCATCGAGGCGGCAGTTCGTGCGAACACGAGGCTGATCTGGGTGGAGACGCCATCGAATCCGATGCTACGTGTCACGGACCTGGAGGCGGTGGCGGCGATCGCGCGGCGTGCCAACGCGATCAGTATTTGCGACAGCACGTTCGCAACTCCGGTGCTGCAACGGCCGCTCGAGGCGGGCATCGACATGGTGATGCACTCCACTACGAAGTACCTGAGCGGGCATTCGGACGTGATGGGCGGCGTGCTGATCACCAAGCATCAGAACTATCTTTTCGAGCGCGTGCGAAAGGTGCAATATTTCGGCGGCGGGGTGCCGTCTCCGTTCGAATGCTGGTTGACCCTCAGGGGCCTGAACACGCTGCCCTACCGCGTGCGGGCGCATTCTGCCAGCGCGTTGAGCCTGGCGCGCGCTCTCGCGGCGTACCCGGCGGTACAGACCGTCCACTATCCGGGGCTGGCAGGGCACAGGGGCCACGCCCTGGCGGCGAAACAGATGAGCGCATTCGGCGGCATGCTGTCTTTCGAGGTGCGCGGGGGCGCGGCGGAAGCGCTTCGCGTGGCGGCGGCGGTCAAACTGTTCACACGGGCTACCAGCCTGGGCGGTCCGCACAGCCTCATCGAGCACCGGGCTTCGGTCGAGGGCCCTGGCACGCGGACGCCGGAAAACCTGCTGCGGGTGTCGGTGGGGCTGGAGCATCCCGACGATCTGCGCGAGGACCTGGAGCAGGCGCTGGCCGCCGCGGCAGCTCAGTAATTCACCGACATAGCCTGCGACTGTCCGCTGCCGTTCACCAGGACGACGGACACCGAACTGATGGAGACGCTGCCCTGGAACGTAAAGGGCAGGGTGAGAGTAAACTGGCTCCCGTACGGCGCCGATTTTCCGTCCTGGAACCACCCCTTGGCAACCTCGGCAAGCGGCACCTGGACGCTCTGGTTTTGCAGCGTGGTTCCGGGCGCGGGCTGAAATGTGACGCGCGCCTCGGTCAACTCACGGGTAGGGCTCAGGCCCACGAGTTCCAGTTGAATGCCGCCGGAGGCGCGAGTGAGCGAGAGACTGCGGATTACCGGTGGGCCGGCGGGCAGGCTTGCGGTCTTGGCGACGCCGCCCGCAACCGGGAGAGAGGTCCCGGCAGCCGTCAACGAAACCACGGAGACCGTGATCGAACCCATGGAGCTTCCGGCCTGGATGCCAAAGGACGGTGCGCCGAAGGTGGCGTGGGTGGTATTCGCGGGAATGGTAAAGGTGGCGGAGCGGCCTCCGGTGGAAAACTGCACGGCGGGATCGTCCGCTGGGTTCGATCCGGTGGGGGTGAAAGCCAGGTTCAAGGTGCCGGTGACGGGCACGGGATAGGGGCTCGCCAGGGCCACATCGACGGGAGATTGCTGTAGTGGCTGCAAGGCGCCCGAGACGCCCGTTATCGAGATTGCGGGCAGATCGGGCAGGCCTACGGTGAGGGTCAGGGCGCGGGTGGCGGTCAGGTTGGAGGCATCCGACACCTGGGCTGTGAAGTTGAACGTGCCGGCCGCGGTGGGCGTGCCCTCGATGGTGCCGGCTGCGCCGTTGAGCGAGAGGCCGGCGGGCAGGTTTCCCTGAACGATGCTGAAGGAGTACGGCGCATTTCCTCCCGAGGCTGCCAGTTCAAAGCGGTAGGCGGAACCGGCGGTAGCGGGTGGCAACTGGCCAGGCGTGGTTATGCTGAGTCCCGTCGCGATGGAAACCGTGAACTGCCTCTGAGCGGAAATTGAATTTGCATCGGTCAGGGTTACGGTGAACTGGAAATTGCCGGTGGCGGTTGGGGTGCCCGTCAGCACCCCGGTCGGCGCCTCCAGAATCAAGCCGGCGGGCAGCGATCCCGAGGAAACCGACCAGCTGTACGGCGGTGCTCCTCCGGAGGCGGAAAAAGTCTGCGAATAGGGCGCTCCGGTAAAGCCCGGCGGTAATGCCGTGGATGTGATCAAGAGGGGACCGGCGACCGTCAGAGTAAAGGCTTTCTGCGCGGTGTTGGAGTTGGCATCCGTCAGGTTTACGGAGAAGTTGAACGTCCCGGAAGATGTCGGCGTGCCGCTGATCAGGCCGGCGCTGGTGAAGGTGAGGCCGTTGGGAATGGAGCCCGAGGTCACGATCCATTGGTAGGGTGCGGTGCCGCCTGCCGGCTGCAGGGTGAAACTGTACGGCACGCCGCTGGTGGCGGAGGGAAGGACGGGAGGCGTGGCGATGGCCAGGCCACTGACGACCTGCAACACGTACTGCGCGTTAGCCTTCGCCGAGGCGGCGTCGGTCACCTGGACAGTGATGGGGAAGCTGCCCACCTGGGTGGGGATGCCGGTCAGCCTTCCGCTGGTCGAGAAATTCAGGCCGGCCGGCAGGGTGCCTGTAAGGGACCAGGTATAAGGGGACAGGCCTCCGCCGGCGGTAAACGCCTGGACGTATGAGGCGCCCGCCGAGCCCGTGGACAGAATAGATGCGGTGGTAACGGCAAGCGGAGCCCGGATGGTGATTGACAGGTCGGCGGAGGCTGTGGCCAGGGTGCTATCGGTGGCCTGGACTTTGAAAGCGAAGGCGCCGGCGCGCGTGGGTGTGCCCCGGATAACGCCGGTGAGTGTATTCAAAGTGAGGCCGTCGGGCAATTGTCCGGATGCCAGCGTCCAGGTATACGGCGCGATGCCGGTGGCGGTCAATGTTGTCTGGTATGCAACGCCGACAGTGCCGCCGGGGAGGGGAGTCGTGTCGATGGAGAACGGGGCGGAAACGGTGATGGTAAGAGGGCGGGTGGTGGTGGTTTTGCCGTCGTTTACGGCGACAGTGAAATTGCTGGTGCCGGGCGCGGTCGGGGTTCCGGAGATTTGCCCGTTCGAGCTCAGGGAAAGGCCGCCGGGCAGCGAGCCGGAAGTAACGGACCAGGAGTAAGTGCCGGTGCCTCCGGTGGCCGTGAGGGACTGTCCGTAAGTCTGGCCCAGGGAAGCGATGGGAAGTGAGGCCGTGTTGATCTGAAGGGGCGGCAGGGCCGGCGCAATGGTGATGCTGAGGGGCTGAGTGGCGGTGGCGTTTGCGCTGTCGGTCACTTGGACGGTGAAGGTGGCGGCGCCGGTCGCGGTGGGGGTTCCGCTGATGGTTCCGGCTGAGGAAAGGGAGAGGCCGGCGGGCAGGGAACCGGAGGAGAGGGACCAAGTGTAGGGGCCGGTCCCGCCGGCTGGCGGAGAGGGTCTGGGAGTAAGCGGCGCCCACGGTGCCGGCGGACAGGGAAGAAGTGGTGACGCTCAGGGCCGGCCGGCGCGATGGCGATGCTCAAGGGCTGGGTGGCGGTGGCGTTTGCGCTGTCGGTCACTTGGACGCTGAAGCTGGCGGTGCCGGGCGCCGATGGGGGTTCCGCTGATGGTTCCGGCTGAGGAAAGGGAGAGGCCGGCGGGCAGGGAACCGGAGGAGATAGACCAAGTGTAGGGGCCGGTTCCGCCGGTGGCGGAAAGGGTCTGGGAGTAAGCAGCGCCCACGGTGCCGCCGGACAGGGAGGATGTGGTGACGCTCAGGGCAGCCGGCGCGATGGCGATGCTCAACGGCTTGGTGGCGGTGGCGTTTGCGCTGTCGGTCACTTGGACGCTGAAGCTGGCGGTGCCGGGGGCCGATGGGGGTTCCGCTGATGGTTCCGGCTGAGGAAAGGGAGAGGCCGGCGGGCAGCGAACCCGACGAGACAGACCAAGTGTAGGGGCCGGTTCCGCCGCTGGCGGAGAGGCCCTGCGAGTAGGCGGCGCCCACGGTGCCGGCGGACAGGGAAGAGGTGGTGACGCTCAGGGCCGCCGGCGCGATGGCGATGCTCAAGGGCTGGGTGGCGGTGGCGTTTGCGCTGTCAGTCACCTGGACGGTGAAGCTGGCGGTGCCCGCGGCCGAAGGGGTTCCGCTGATGGTTCCGGCGGCGGACAACGACAACCCGGCGGGCAGCGAACCCGACGAGACAGACCAAGTGTAAGTGCCAGTCCCGCCGCTTGCGGACAAGCCCTGCGAGTAGGCGGCACCCACGGTGCCGGCGGACAGGGAAGAAGTGGTGACGCTCAGGGCCGCCGGCGCGATGGCGATGCTCAAGGGCTGGGTGGCGGTGGCGTTTGCGCTGTCGGTCACTTGGACGCTGAAACTGGCGGTGCCGGGGGCCGATGGTGTCCCGTTGATGGTTCCGGCGGCGGAGAGGGAGAGGCCGGCGGGCAGGGAACCGGAGGAGAGGGACCACGTGTAGGGGCCGGTTCCGCCGGTTGCGGAAAGGGTCTGGGAGTAGGCGGCGCCGACGGTGCCGGCGGACAGGGAAGAAGTGGTGACGCTCAGGGCCGCCGGCGCGATGGCGATGCTCAAGGGCTGGGTGGCGGTGGCGTTTGCGCTGTCGGTCACTTGGACGGTGAAACTGGCGGTGCCGGGGGCCGATGGGGTCCCGCTGATGGTTCCGGCGGCGGAAAGGGAGAACCCGGCGGGCAGCGAACCCGAGGAGATAGACCAAGTGTAGGGGCCGGTTCCGCCGCTTGCGGATAGGCCCTGCGAGTAGGCGGCGCCCACGGTGCCGGCGGACAGGGAAGAAGTGGTGACGCTCAGGGCCGCCGGCGCGATGGCGATGCTCAAGGGCTGGGTGGCGGTGGCGTTTGCGCTGTCGGTCACTTGGACGCTGAAGCTGGCGGTGCCGGGGGCCGATGGGGTTCCGCTGATGGTTCCGGCGGCGGACAACGACAACCCGGCGGGCAGCGAACCCGACGAGACAGACCACGTGTAGGGGCCAGTTCCGCCGCTTGCGGATAAGCCCTGCGAGTAGGCGGCGCCCACGGTGCCGGCGGACAGGGAAGAAGTGGTGACGCTCAGGGCCGCCGGCGCGATGGCGATGCTCAAGGGCTGGGTGGCGGTGGCGTTTGCGCTGTCGGTCACTTGGACGCTGAAGCTGGCGGTGCCGGGGGCCGATGGGGGTCCCGCTGATGGTTCCGGCGGCGGACAACGACAACCCGGCGGGCAGCGAACCCGACGAGATAGACCACGTGTAGGGGCTGGTTCCGCCGCTTGCGGATAGGCCCTGCGAGTAGGCGGCGCCCACGGTGCCGGCGGACAGGGAGGACGTAGTGACATTCAGGGCCGCCGGCGCGATGGCGATGCTCAAGGGCTGGGTGGCGGTTGCGTTTGCGCTGTCGGTCACTTGGACGGTGAAGCTGGCGGTGCCGGTCGCGGTGGGGGTCCCGCTGATGGTTCCGGCGGCAGACAACGACAATCCGGCGGGTAGGGAACCCGACGAGATAGACCACGTATAGGGGCTGGTTCCGCCGGTGGCGGAGAGGCCCTGGGAGTAAGCAGCGCCGACGGTGCCGCCAGGCAGGGAAGATGTGGCGATGCTCAAGGATGGCCCCGCGATGGAGATGCTCAACGGCTGGGTGGCGGTTGCGTTTGCGCTGTCGGTCACCTGTACCGTGAAACTGGCGGTGCCCGCGGCCGATGGTGTCCCGCTGATGGTTCCGGCGGCGGACAACGACAACCCGGCGGGAAGGGACCCCGACGAGACAGACCAAGTGTAAGTGCCAGTCCCGCCGCTCGCGGATAGGCCCTGCGAGTAGGCGGCACCCACGGTGCCGGCGGACAGGGAGGACGTGGTGATGCTCAGGGCCGCTGGCGCGATGGCGATGCTCAACGGCTTGGTGGCGGTGGCGTTTGCGCTGTCGGTCACCTGGACGGTGAAACTGGCGGTGCCGGGGGCCGATGGGGTTCCGCTAATAGTTCCGGCGGCGGACAACGACAACCCGGCGGGCAGCGACCCCGACGAGACAGACCAAGTGTAAGTGCCGGTCCCGCCGCTCGCGGATAGGCCCTGCGAGTAGGCAGCGCCCACGGTGCCGGCGGACAGGGAGGACGTAGTGATATTCAGGGCCGCCGGCGCGATGGCGATGCTCAAGGGCTGGGTGGCGGTGGCGTTTGCGCTGTCGGTCACCTGGACGCTGAAGCTGGCGGTACCGGGGGCCGATGGTGTCCCGCTGATGGTTCCGGCTGAGGAAAGGGAGAGGCCGGCGGGCAGCGAACCCGACGAGACAGACCAAGTGTAAATGCCAGTCCCGCCGCTTGCGGATAAGCCTTGCGAGTAGGCGGCGCCCACGGTGCCTGCGGACAGGGAGGAGGTCGTGATGTTCACTGGCGCCGGCGCGATGGCGATGCTCAAGGGCTGGGTGGCGGTGGTGTTTGCGCTGTCAGTCACCTGGACTGTGAAACCGGCGGTGCCCGCGGCCGAAGGGGTTCCGCTGATGGTTCCGGCGGCGGACAACGACAACCCGGCGGGCAGCGAACCCGACGAGACAGACCAAGTGTAAGTGCCAGTCCCGCCGCTTGCGGATAAGCCCTGCGAGTAGGCGGCGCCCACGGTGCCGGCGGACAAGGAGGACGTAGTGATATTCAGGGCCGCCGGCGCGATGGCGATGCTCAAGGGCTGGGTGGCGGTGGCGTTTGCGCTGTCAGTCACCTGGACGCTGAAACTGGCGGTGCCGGGGGCCGATGGTGTCCCGCTGATGGTTCCGGCGGCGGACAACGACAACCCGGCGGGCAGCGAACCCGACGAGACAGACCAAGTGTAAGTGCCAGTCCCGCCGCTTGCGGATAGGCCCTGCGAGTAGGCGGCGCCCACGGTGCCGGCGGACAGGGAGGATGTGGTGACGCTCAGGGCCGCCGGCGCGATGGCGATGCTCAAGGGCTGGGTGGCGGTGGCGTTTGCGCTGTCGGTCACTTGGACGCCGAAGCTGGCGGTGCCGGGGGCCGATGGGGTTCCGCTGATGGTTCCGGCCGCGGACAACGACAACCCGGCGGGCAGCGAACCCGACGAGACAGACCAAGTGTAAGTGCCAGTCCCGCCGCTTGCGGATAGGCCCTGCGAGTAGGCGGCGCCCACGGTGCCGGCGGACAGGGAAGAGGTGGTGATGTTCACTGGCGCCGCCGCGACGGCGATGCTCAAGGGATTGCTCGCGGTGGCGCCCGAGCCGTCTGTCACCTGGACGGTGAAGGCCGCCGTGCCAATGGCGGCGGGTGTTCCGGCGATGGTGCCGGCCGAGGACAGAGTCAAACCTGCCGGCAACGATCCGGAGCTGATGGACCAGGTGTAGCCGCCGGTTCCTCCGGTCGCAGCCAGGCCCGCCGAGTAAGGTGTTCCAACGGTGCCCCCTGGGAGCGCCGATGTGGCAACGGCCAGTTTTGCCGGAAGAATGGTGAGGCCTAGCGCCCTGCTTGACGTTCCGTTGGAGCTGTCCGACACCTGCACCGTGAAGTTTGCCGGGCCAAAGGCCGTGGGTGTTCCGCTGATGGTTCCGCCCGGGGAAAGCGTCAAGCCTGCCGGCAGCGACCCGGAGCTGATAGACCATGTGTAACTGCCGATTCCACCGGTGGCCGATAGACCTTGAGAGTAGGGCGTGCCGACAGCGCCGTCGGGCAGTGAAGTTGTGGTGATGGCCAAGGCCGCAGGATTGACGACGATGCTCAGCGGCTGACTCGCGCTTGCGCCGGAACTGTCGGTCACGCGGGCGGTGAAACTTGCGGTACCGGGAGCGCCGGGCGTCCCACTGATGGTTCCGCTACCTGAGAGGGACAGACCAGACGGGAGGCTGCCGGCGGTGATTGACCAGGAGTACCCGGCCGTTCCGCCAGTGGCGCCGAGCGACTGACTATAAGGAACCGCAACCGTGCCGGCGGGCAGGGAGGAGGTTGCAACTGCCAGGCGTTCAACCACGTCCAACTGCAGCGACGCTGTGGTGGAAATCTGAACCGAGTCGGTCACTTCCACGCCGAATGAGAAGCTGCCGACCGCGGAAGGCTTTCCCGAGACTGCTCCATCCGGCGACAGCTTTATCCCGCGCGGCAGCGATCCGGAGGCGAGAGACCAGTGGAAAGGCGGCGTGCCGCCGGAGGCGGACAGCGCCTGGGAATAGGGCTGATTCATTGCGGCTGGGGGCAGGCTGGAAGTGCCGATGGCGACCGCCGGATAAATAGAGATTTGCAGGTTGGCGGTGTCGAAGCCCGACGAGGAATCCGTCGCGCTGACGGTGAATGCGGAAGTGCCGGTGGCGGTCGGGGTACCGGAGATATCGCCGCTGCTGCTCAACGAGAGTCCGGCGGGCAACTGGCCGGACGCAATCGTCCAGGTGATGGGGGTCGGTCCCCCTTTGGCGTTCAGACGGGCCGAATACGGGATGCCCACGGCTCCGTTCGGAAGGGAGCGTGTGCTTATGTCCGGTCTGCCCAGCAAGGTTGCCGGCATGGCGGCGGCCATCAGAAAGACGACGAAAAGGCATCTCATCTGAGTGTCCGGGCCTGCGCACACGCGGGTATCGAGGCTGGATGGGAGTATGTCACCGCGGCGGTCCAATAGTGGGCGCTCCCGAAATGATGGCACCGGACGATGTGGTGCCGCCGGTGGTTCCGCCGCTCGCTGTGGACCCGCCGCCGGCGGCCAGCGCGACACCGCCGATCGCCGCGCCGGCAACCGCACCGAGAATGATATAGAGTTTCGTGTGGCCCGACTTGACGACGGGTTCGGCATTGGTCTGCGCGATGGTTGCCGACGCCGGCGATCCGCGCACGGTTGTGGTTACTCGAATGCGGAACTGGCCCGGCAGTCCGTTGGGCCGCATGCCGCGGCCCACGGCGACTCCCCGGGCATCGGTCGGAACGGTGATGCTGAGCCCGCTGCCGGCGAACTCTCCGCTCGGGCCTGAGGCGGGGAGCAAAAAAGTCACCATCGCACCGGCGATGGGCTCGCCTGAACTGTTGACCACGCGAACGGATGGGTCGTGACCCCGGCGAAGACGGATGCTGTTGATGGCTCCATCGCCAGTAACGATTTGAATTGCCACTTCCTGGGATCCCGGCGCGCTTTGCTGTGCGGCAAGACTAGCCGCTAACCCCGACAGAACGTAGAGGAAGACAGAAAGGCGCATGGTTTCGCTTATAGCGCAACGGCGGGCTGGGGGCTGTGCTAAACCGAACTAACGGCGCGGCCCCGCCAGTCCGAGAATGGTAGAAACGAACATAAACTGAGCTAGACGACCGGCTCTTTTTTCCAATAAGCCGGACCTGTTCATTTGTTAATCGCATGCTTGCGCCGCCCTCCAGGATCGAGCAGACCGATGTTGCCGGTGATGGCGGCCACGCCGTCCGTTACACGGTCAGTGTGCTCGAAGAGGTGCGGCGGGTCACCGTGGATGGAGTCAATGCCTGTTCACACGGAGGCCTGGAGACCGGAGGGGTTCTCTTTGGAATGCGGGAGCCGGGATGCATCACGGTTCTGGCGCATGCGGAGGCGGCGTGCGAACACGCATCGGGACCGCGATTCATTCTCTCGGAACAGGATGGCCATGCCCTTGCCGGCTTGGAGCCCCCGGCGGGGCTCGAGACGGTTGGCTGGTTTCGTGCGCACACCCGGGGCGGCGCGGACCTGGACGCGCACGACCGCAGAATGTTCAGCGAGTTTTTCGGCGGAGCCGACAGCGTTGCATTGATCGTCCTTCCGACTCCGCAGGGGCGCGCCAAGGCAGCTTTCTTTGTTTGCGCCGCGGCGGGGGACATCTCACCGGACGCGCCGAGGCTTTTCGATCTGGAGCCGCCGCGCCAGCAGAGCCGGGCCGTGGTGGTCGCGCCGCCAGTCGAAGCCGCGGCTGTGCTCCAATCAGGCGCGGAGGAAGCCGGCCCGGAACCGGTTGAGGGCGAGACATCTCCAGCGATTCGAAAGTCCTCTGTGAGGAGGCGCCGGCTATGGATACCGGCAATTTGCGCGCTGGCGGCGATGGTGGTGCTGCTGGCGCTCACGTATCCTCGCGCGGCGCCGGCCAGGCTGGCGCTTCAGGCGTATGCCCTGCCGTCGGGGCAGGTACGCATCGGCTGGGACCGGCAATCGCCGGCAGTGCTGTCCGCGCCGTCCGGCCTGCTCGAGATTCAGGATGGCGAGGCGGCAACCAGGATTCCGTTGAATGCGGAGCGCCTTCAGTTCAGCTCGATTGTGTATGCGTATCGCACTAATCATGTCACGGTGCGCCTGACAGTCGATTCGGGCAGGGAGGGCGCGGCCGCGGCGCAGGACCGGGTCGAATTATGGGGGCTCACGCCGGAACCGCCGCGAACGGAGGACTCGTCGACGGCGGCCAACGGGGAAGATTTTCCGCCGGTCGCCTCCTGGCGGCTCGAAGAGCCCATCGAAGCCGCCCGGAAGCCCGACAAGGAGGTGCCGGCTCCTGTTCCTGCCGCCCGGAAGCCACTGCGCAGCCTGCCGGCGCTGCCGCGGCCCGTCACGGCGGCCGCCGCGCCGCCGGTGCTCCCGGCCCCGCCTTCCGCCGATTTTCATGCGCCCGCGCCCACCCCTTTGACGGGTGCGCTGTTCGCGCCTCCACCCGGCCATCCGCCCGCCCCCGCGCCGTCGATTGCGGCGCGAACCGGAAGGCTGATCTGGACGGGGTTGCTGCGCAAGCGTGGCGTCGTGGAGATTGAAGGCGCGGGGGCAAGCGTTGGAGCCCTGGCCGGATCGCTGCCCGGCGTTCCGCTCACACTGCGGGTGATGCCGGCGGAGTTCGACCAGGGGGGCCTGGTGGTCTACACCGCCGACCGGACGAAGAGCGGCGTGCGGGAAACGGCCGCAAAGCGCAACGGCTGGAACAACACCAGTTTCCGCGTGGACGAAGCACGGGCCGGGGAACTGGTGATTCTGGAGGCCCCGAACCGCACCAACAACTTCGCCCGCCTGGTGGTGCGGAACGAGGGCCGCGAGTGCTCGGTGGTGGTGGTGGAGTGGACCGCGCAGGCGCAGTGAGCCGGACGGAGCGCGCTTGCGTTTCGGCCTTTCGCCTCACATCCGGTACACTAAAGAGAACTCGAATGGCAGAGAAATTCAGCATTTTCGGTACCGCCGCAGCCATTGCCAAAGGCATGAGCGTCACCTTCAAGGAGATGCTCTCGCCCACCGTGACGGACAACTATCCGGATGAGCCCCCCAAGTTCGAGGAGCGGTTTCGCGGCGTTCACGTCCTGCAGCGCGACGAGAACGGCATGGAGAAGTGCGTGGCCTGTTTTCTTTGCGCCGCCGCCTGTCCGGCCAACTGCATTTATATCGAAGCCGCCGAGAATTCGGAGCAGGTCCGCATTTCCGGAGGCGAGCGGTACGCCAGCGTTTATAACATCGACTACAACCGCTGCATTTTCTGCGGGTACTGTGTCGAGGCTTGCCCGACCGACGCCATCACCCACGGACATGGGTTTGAAGCCGCCAGTTTCAACACCTCGACGCTGGTAAAGAGAAAGGAAGATATGCTGGCCCCCGTGCCGGCGGGAGCCCGGCCGCCCGTCATGGCAGCCGAAGAGGGCGGCGCGCACTAAATCCTCGGATTCGCCGCGCCGGCGCGTCATGTTTCGAGCCATTCGCGAACAAGTCGACACGATATTCCGGGAAGACCCGGCGGCAAAGAGCATCCTGGAAATTTTCCTGTGCTACCCGGGCCTGCACGCGATTCTTGCCCACCGCCTGGCGCATAAGCTCTTCGGCTGGGGCATTCCCATTCTGCCGCGCTTCCTTTCGCAAATCAGCCGCTTCTTCACCGGCATCGAGATTCACCCGGGAGCCAGCATCGGGCGCCGTTTTTTCATCGACCACGGATCGGGCGTGGTGATCGGCGAGACGAGCGAAATCGGCGACGACGTGCTCCTTTACCAGGGTGTGACCCTGGGTGGCACGGGCAACGAGCGCGGCAAGCGCCACCCCACGCTGGGCAACAACGTGGTGGTGGGGACAGGCGCCAAAGTGCTGGGGAACATTCGCATCGGCGACAACGTGAAGATCGGCGCGGGCTCGGTAGTGGTACGGAACGTGCCGGACAACTCCACGGTGGTCGGCATTCCCGGGCGGGTGGTGCGCATCCGGCCCGAAGGGGGCCCGCTCGAGCACGGGCGGCTTCCCGATCCCGAGGGGCAGGCGATCGAAGACCTGGCGCGGCGCGTGGAAGAGCTGGAAGGCATCATCCGGCAGTTGATTTCCGAACACGAAGTGGCGCACCACTCCGCCCATAACGATTCCCAGGCTTGAGCATCCGCGTCCCCGGCACGTGTACACTATCCACATATGACCCGCAGACTACTGCTGCTGTGCGCCGCCTTCGCCGGACTTGCCGCCGCGCAAGGCCGCGTCTATGAACTCCGCACCTATACCTGTTTCGAAGGCAAGCTGGATGATTTGAAGACGCGTTTTCGCGAACACACGATCGAGATCTTCAACCGCCATGGAATGGAGAGCATTGGATACTGGATTCCGCAGGACGAGCGGTCCAAAACGACGTTGATATATATTCTGGCGCACCCCAGCCGGGAAGAGGCAAGAAAGAACTGGGCCGCCTTCAGCGCCGATCCGGAGTGGCGGAAGGTTGCCGCCGCCTCGGAGGCCAACGGCAAGATCGTGCAGAAGGTCGAATCCGTGTTCATGGACCCCACCGATTTCTCCAAGTTGAAATAACGTGGATCCCGCGCGCCAGGCGCACATGCGCCTACTCGTCGAGCAGCTCGGAAAACTCGAAGACCGCCTGCGCGAAGGGGGAGGCGCGGCGCGCATCGACCGCCAGCACCGCGCCGGAAAGATGACGGCGCGCGAACGGATTGCAGGCCTTCTGGATCCGGCGAGCCCGTTCCTCGAAATCGGGCTGCTGATCGCCTATGACCGGTACGACGGCCAGGCGCCGGCGGCGGGAGTGGTCACCGGACTTGGCCGAATCGAAGGCCGGCCGGCCGTGGTGGTGGCGAACGACGCCACGGTCAAGGCGGGTTCGTGGTGGCCGGAAACCATTACCAAGATTCTGCGCGCCCAGGAAGTGGCGATGCGAAACCGGCTCCCGATCGTTTACCTGGTGGACTCGGCGGGCGTAAACCTCCCTTACCAGGACGGCATTTTCCCCGGCCAGTACGGAGCGGGGCGCATCTTCTACTACAACTCGCTCATGCGGCGGAAACTACGGATTCCGCAGATTGCGGCGGTGATGGGTCCGTGCATCGCGGGGGGTGCGTACCTGCCGGCGCTCAGCGATGTGATCTTCATGGTTGAGGGGACCAGCTTCATGGGGCTGGGCGGACCGAACCTGGTGAAAGGCGCTACCGGGCAGGTCATCGATGCCGAACCACTGGGGGGCGCGCGGCTGCACACGGCCTCGAGCGGAGTTGCCCACTACATGACATCGGACGACGCCGATTGCCTGCAACGCATCCGGCAGCGTTTTCGCGATCTTCCCGTTTCCGCTCCGGCGCCCTACGAGGCACGCGATCCGGAGCGCGATCCGTCGGGGCTCGACGGTGTGCTTCCCGCCGACCACCGGCTGCCGTACGAAATAGAAGATGTGCTGTTCCGGATCTTCGACGCGGGCGATTACTCCGAGTTTCAGCCTGAATACGCGCCCGAGATGCTATGCGCAGATTCGCGGCTGAACGGCCGCCCGGTGGCGGTGATCGCCAACCGCCGGGGGTTTCTGCGAGCCGATGGCCGCCCGCGGATCGGCGGCATCGTGTATACGGAGTCGGCGCGCAAGGTGGCATATTTCGTGGAAACGGCCGAGCGTCTTGGCCGTCCATTGATCTACTTGCAGGACGTTTCGGGTTTCATGGTGGGCCCTGAGGCCGAACGCGACGGCATCATTCGCGCGGGCGCGGAAATGGTGGAGACCATGTCCTGCGCGACGGTGCCGAAACTGGTGCTGACGCTGAATCACGCGAGCGGGGCGGGCTACTACGCGATGGCGGGGCAGGGATTCGATCCCTCCTTCACGTTTAGCTGGCCGACCGCGCGCATCGGGGTGATGGAGGGCGATTCGGCCGTGATGGCCTTGTTCTCCGGTGAACTCGAGAAGCACAAAGGCGGACCGCTTCCGGAAGAATTGCGGGAAGCCGTGGAACGGACCCGCGCCGATTACGAGCGCTGGCTGGACGCCAAATACGGCGCCGCGCGCGGCCATTGCGATGCCGTGATTCCGCCTGCCGGATCGCGTGAAACGCTCGCGTTTGCCCTGGAGTGCTGCGCGCCGCGCGCGGCCTCCCTTCAAGAGGTGTTCTCATGATTCGTATCGCCAACGGGCAGGGATTCTGGGGCGACTGGCTGGAAGCCCCGGTTCAACTGGTGGAACAGGGGCCGCTGGATTACCTGGCGCTCGACTACCTGGCCGAGATCACCATGTCCATTCTGCAAAAGCAGAAGCTGGCGGATCCGGCGCTGGGCTACGCGCGCGATTTCCCGCCGCTGGTGGCCCGGCTTGCGCGCCAGTTGCGGGAACGCGAGATCAAAGTGATCGCCAATGCCGGCGGGGTCAATCCGGTAGCCTGCGCGCGGGAGGTGGTGCGGCTGGCGCCCGGACTCAAGGTAGCGGTGGTGCTGGGCGACGATGTGTTTGACCGCGTCGACGAGTTTCTGGCGAAGGGCTACGAAATGCGCGACATGGATACAGGCGCGCCGATTTCCTCCATCCGTGCGGCCATTCTCAGCGCGAATGCATATATCGGCGCGTTTCCCCTGGCCCAGGCGCTCGCGACCGGAGCCGACGTGGTGATCGCCGGGCGTTCCACCGACACCGCGCTGGCGCTGGCTCCGATGATCCACCGGTACGGTTGGGGACCGGAGGATTACGACAAGCTGGCCGCGGGCACCATCGCCGGACACATTATCGAATGCGGCGCGCAGTGCACCGGAGGCAACTGCCAGGTGGACTGGCAGTCGATCCCGAACATGGCCGGCATCGGGTACCCGATCGTTGAGGCCGAGCCGGATGGAACTTTTTCCGTGACCCGCCACCCGGTTGCCGGCGGGCGTGTCAATACGCATGTGGTCAAAGAGCAACTGCTCTACGAGCTCGGCGACCCGGAGAACTACATCACCCCGGACTGCGTGGCCGACTTCACGAGCATACGACTGGAGGATTCGGGACCGGAGCGGGTGCGGGTCACGGGCATCCGCGGGCGGCCGCGTCCGCCTTCGCTCAAGCTCTCTATCAGCTACTCGAGCGGCTGGAAGGCGATCGGCACGCTGGTCTACTCGTGGCCGCAGGCGCTCGAGAAGGCGCAGGCGGCCGACCGCATCGTGCGCGAGCGACTGGCGCGGCTGGGGCTCGGGTTCGACGAAATCTACACCGAGTATTTCGGGGTCAACGCCTGCCACGGGTGCGCCGCGCCTCCCAACCCCGATCCGCCGGAAGTGCAACTCCGCATCGGCGTTCGCGGAGCCGACCGCAAGGCGGTGGACCGGTTCACGCGCGAACTGATTCCTCTTGTGCTGAACGGCCCGCCCGGCGCTACCGGGTTCGGCGAAGGCCGTCCGCCGGTTCGCGAAATCGTGGCGTACTGGTCCGCGTTGATTCCACGTGAAGAAATTACGACGCGGGTGGAAGTTGTGGCGGGCTGATGTCGCAAGCCAGGTTCCGTGACTGCGCACTTGCGTTGTATGCTACGGAGTGACCTTATGCCCGTAAAGCCCAGCGATCCGGAAGAGGAATATTTTGCACGCGTCGAACTGGAACGTCGCCGCGCGTTAGCTGAGGAACGTCAGATCCAAATCGAAGCGGCGGAGAAGGA
Source organism: Bryobacterales bacterium (assembly GCA_963836425.1). GTDB lineage: Bacteria > Acidobacteriota > Terriglobia > Bryobacterales > Bryobacteraceae > CAWIJJ01. The sequence goes on from CAWIJJ010000001.1 coordinate 40,027, forward strand.
GCGGCTCCGTGCCCTGCACAATATGCGGTGCCCGAAATGCGGCATGCCGCTCGAGGAAATCCCTTTCGGCGATGTGAAGGTGGACAAGTGTTTAGAATGTGAGGGCATCTTCCTCGACAAGGGCGAGTTGGAACTGCTGCAAAAAAAGGACGGCGGTTTTGTCACCCGCCTGATCGGCACCTTCAAAGCCCAGTAACTCAGACCCCTGCGGCGAGAAATGCAAAAGCGATCGCCAGGATTTCGGCTGCCCGCATTCCCGCGCGCAGGCGATAGGGGTCGAGGGTCTTTTCGTCCCGTGCCACCGCCGCCCGCAGCATCGCGGGCAGATCCTTGCGGTTCCGCTCCGACCCCGCGTAGCATTCCCGCAAAAGGATCGCGGCGAGATCGCGGATCGAGCCCGGCTTCGCGGCAGGCACTGTGCGGATGACAAAGTCGGGCAGGGAGCGCTCCAGCGCAGAATGCAGGTTAATTCCTCCGGGTTCGGGAGCCAACTCGAGTAGCCGCTCTGCGCTTACCGCGTGGGGCGGGCTCAGGCTGTCCGCCACGAAGTGCGAGAGCACCCCGGCATAGCGCGCCGCCTCCCCGGTGCGATTGGCGCGCAGGTTCCGCGAGACTTGCTCCAGCAGAAACACCACGGATTGCAGGTCGGAATCACGATCGCCGGTGATGCCGTGGATCACTTCGCCGTCCGGGCGCAGGCAGTAGGCGCGGATCTCGGCGGCGGTCTTCGGGCCGGCGCTTTTGCGGATAAAGCCGTAGTGCTCCATCTCGACGTAGCGGTCGGGGTAGATACAGTAGATCTGCTCGAGCGCTCCGGCTTCGGCGCCCAGGCGTGCGGCCATCCCGTTGGGCGCCGCGGCCAGGGCGGCTTTCGTAATCTTCTGGTGGGGCACGGTATCCCAGGCGGCGCAGGGAACCAGCACCACGGCAAACCAGAGCAGCCGGAGGGTCAAGTTCGAGCTTACCTCGCGGCTGCGCTCCAGAAAAGGCCGAGCAGAACAATCAACAGGACGACGGTGGCGATGGTGACAAACACCGGCATCGTGTTCCACCGCCTCAAACCGAAGCGGCGATCGGGTGGCATCGGGATCATTGGGAATACCTCCCACCTGATTGGACACCGGCCGCGCACCGGAGGTTTTCCGACCTGGGGACCGCGAAACAGCCGGTCCCTGAGACCCGAGTGCGAATTCCTTCCGCGCCACGTGTCAGAATGATCGCGGAAGGAGTGACTCGGATGGTTCTGCTGTTGATGATCGCGGCGCTCTGGCTACAGGGGGACGCGATGAACCGGGCTCCGGTGCTGATTCAAAAGTGCACGCCGCGGTATACAGAAGAGGCGCGGGCGGCGAAGTTGGAAGGCGTCGTACTGGTCTCGGTGGAGATCAGTACGGAAGGAAGGGCGGAACAGGTGAAGGTGGTGCGGTCGCTCGGAAAAGGGCTGGACGAGAACGCCGTAGAGGGCGTGCGGCAATGGCGGTTCAAACCTGCGCTCGAGGACGGCAAACCGGTGGTGAAGCCTGCGACCATCGAGGTGGGCTTCCGGCTGAACGACACGGGCGAGCCCTGCCGTTAGAGCCGCGCTTACAAGTTACCAGGGCTTGGAGCGGGCTACGGAGATGCCGCGGGTTTCGTTCGGCCACTTACCGGAGACGGCGCAGTAGTAATGATAGAGCGCGCCCTGATGATACATGACGGCGGGTTTGTGGGCGTAAGTTGAGTCGACCGATCCGGGAGGACCGACATCGATGAGGATCTCGTCGACTTTGACGGGATGGAACGGATCGCGGCCGAGGGCGAGCAGGTCGCGGGCTTTGCCGGCGCGGTCGAGGCTGTAGTAGAAGAAGACCCACTGGCCGCGGTCGGTAAGGACGCAGGGGTCGCTGGCAAAGCGGTCGTCGGGGCTTCCGGCGGGGCCGTTGGGGATGATGGGATTTCCGGAATAGCGCTGCCAGGTCTTCAGGTCCGTGGAGGTGGCGACGCCGGTCTGCTCACGCGAGCCGCCGCCTTTCTCGCGGGGCAGCGGCTTAGTCTTCGCATTATAGAAGAGATAGTAAGTGCCGCGGTACTCGACCAGGCAGGGTTTATAAAGGCCGCCATCTTCCCAGGCGGCGCCGTCTTCGGGGCGGAGGCAGGGAGGGTCGGTCTGCCAGTGCCGCAGGTCTTCGCTCCAGCAGAGGCCGATGACAGCGGGACCTTGTTCGTAACCGGGATTGGGATAGGCGTGGTAGACGCCGAGGAAGCGGCCGCGCACCTTTTTCAGTTCCCCCGGCGATTGCATTTCGTTTTCCCGCAGGATCCAGTTCATGGCGACGTTGTAGCGGGTGACGGGAGAGGACGGGTCGCGGGGGAGCACGCAGCCTTCCTTGTTCCAGGCGGTGAGGTCACGCGAGGAGGCGAGCCCGGTCTGGTAGCCCTCGCCGTCCCAGCCGATGTAGGTCATGTAGAAGCGGCCGTCGTGGCGGAACAGGAAAGGGCAGTCCACGCTGCGGCTGTCGAAGGCATGGGGCTCGGGGGAGGCGGCGAGCACGAGTTTGCCGTACTTGTAGGGGGTGCGGTAGCGGGCTACGGGGTCGGGCGCGGCATTGGCGGCGGCGGCGCTGGAGGCGGCCAGGAACGTCCGGCGGGTCATGGAAAGTACGATAGCTCAGTTGGGGGACAGGGCGCGAGGGCGCTCGGGTGAAACCTGATAGTATCGAATGCTATGTTAATCACCGCCGCAATCCTGGCGATTTTTGTCTACGGAATCATCGCAGCCATGTTGGGCACGATACTGCCCGACATTTCGAAGCGTTTCTCGCTGAGCCCGAAGCAGAACGGGAACATTGCGCTGTTTCAGGCGGTCGGCCTGATGATCGGGTCCCTGTTCGTGGGGCCGTTGATGGATGTGCAGGGCAAGAAGGTGGGCATGCTGGTGGGCCTGGGGCTGGTGGCGGTGGCGCTGTTTCTGCTGCGGTCGGCGGGCGGGTACCAGAGCGTGGTGGTCGCCATGAACCTGCTGGGGATCGGCGGGGGTGTGGTGGTGACCGCGGCCAACAGTCTGAACCCCGATATCGACCCGGTGAATCCGGCGATCATCAGCAACTGGCTGAATCTCTTTTTCGGCCTGGGCGGATTGGTAACGCCGCTCATCAGCGCCAAGGTGTTCAACAAGAATCCGCGCACGCTTTCGCTGTTCGCCGGAATTCTGGCGATTGCGGCGCTGTTTGCCAGCGTGGCGGCGCCGTTCAAGCCGCCAACCGGCACGGTCTCGTTCCAGGTATCGGCGGTGGGCGCGCTGCTCACGGATCCGCGGCTGCTCGGCCTCGCGTTCCTGTTGTTCCTTTACGTAGCGTGTGAGGTGGGTGTGTGGAACTGGCTGGTGCGGCACCTGGTGGCGCAAGGAGTTTCCGAGGGCAAGGCGCTTACGATTTTGTCGCTGGGATTTGCGCTGGGCCTGCTGATCGGCCGCGTAGTGGCGGCGCAGATTCTGACGCAGGTGGATGCCAAGACGGTGTTGATCGGGGCGTCGCTGCTGATGGCCGTGACGACGTACGCGATGCTGCAAAGTTCGAGTCCGGGGATGGCGCAGGCGATGGTGTTCGTCGCCGGACTGGCGATGGCGCCGGTGTTCCCGACCGCGCTGGGCGTGGTGGGCGGCACGTTCTCGGGCGATACGGTGGCCACGGCCATCGGGATTGCGGTGACCTTCGGGTGGTTCGGCCTGGCGGTGAGTTCACCGATCATCGGGGGGATTGCGGGCAACGATCCGAAGCGGCTGAAGAAGGCGCTGCTGCTGCTGCCGGCGGCATCGCTGGTGATGGCGGTGGTGGCGTTCACGCTGTAGGTTTTTTCGCCTGCGGGACGCGGTAAGCTAGCGCTTCGGAAAGGACGACAGGAATGCCTGCAAAAGCGGTGAAGACATCCGTCCGCGCCAAGCGCGCCAAGGCGGATGTGGAGAAGGAATTCGCTGGAATACGGGAGGAGGTAGAGAGCGCGCGCGAAGCTCCCGATGCGAAGGCCGAAGAGGCGGCGCGCCTGCGCGAAGCCGAGGTCCGAGGCGCGGTGGAGGGTGTGACGGTCGAGGGCATCGTACAGCGGATCTCGGGCCTCGGCCTGGAGGTTGCCCGGGCGCTATCCGACGTTTCGGCGAAGCTGACGGACGAGACCCAGTTATTGGCGTCCGTCCGCGATGCCGTTGCGCTGGAACGCAGGGAACTCGACCGGCTGCACAAAATCGATACGGCCGCCACCGCTGTTGACCAGATGGTCCAAGACTACGCGCGCGATAAGCAGCGGCTGGAGGCCGAAATCGCGGCCCAGCGAGCCGCGTGGGAACAGGAATCGGAGCACGCCGAGCGCGAGCGCAAGGAACAGGAAGAGACGCTCAAAAAGCAGCGCCAGCGCGAAATCGAAGACTACGAATACAAAAAGAACCTGGAGAGGAAGAAGGCCCAGGACAAATACGACGAGGAGGTGCGGCAGGTCGAGAAGAAGAACGCGGAAAAGCAGGAGACGTTGGAAAAGAGCTGGAAACAGCGGGAAGCCGCGTTGAAGGAGCAGGAAGAGGAACTTTCGCGCTTGCGCAAGGAATCCGCCGATTTTCCCGCGCGTCTCCAAAAGGAGGCCGTTGCAGCCGCCGCGCAGGCGCGCAGCGAAACGGAATCCCGACTGGAACAACAGACGCTGGTGCTGCGTAAGGATGCCGAGGCGGAGAAGATGCTCGGCGAACTGCGTGTGAAGACGCTGGAGGAACTGGTGGCGCGCCAGCAGACGCAAATCGCGGCGTTGGAGAAACAACTCGCGGATGCCAAGCAGCAGGTCCAGGATATCGCGGTGAAAGCGATTGAAGGCGCGAGCGGTGCGAAAGCGCTGTCGCACATCAATCAGATCGCCATGGAACAGGCCAAGAACCGCCCACAGGGGTGAGGCTGTCCTGGAGATCGACAATGTGCCAACCGATCGCTCCGATCGCGGCTCGGAAGCGTTACTGAATGTGCGGCCGTTCTCGCGGCGTCGCTTGTAGCCGTCGCCGGCGCGAGTCGAAGGCCATTCGGTACGCGAGGGAGCAACTGCGCCGCTCCGGTCTTGATGTTTGGACAGAACCGTTCCTTTTCCGTTCTTATGAATTGAACGGGGCTACATTGCGGGTGGGCGGCGTCCGCATCGAGCCTGCGCGGGTTGTGCTCGATCCATATCGTGGGGGCACGGGAATCCGAATCTGGTCGGGGCGACACATAAGCGTTTTGTCTTCTTTGGTGCCGAGGAGGTTGGCCTTCTCGGTTCCCAAGCGTATGTGGACCGGCATCGCGAAGACCTCCGGCGATGCGAGCTCATGTTCAATGGCTCCAGAATGCAATCCTGGACTCCGTCCGGCAGTTCGGATACCAGATCAACCAGAGCCGGGGTGCCAGCTCAGACCACAGGACGTTCACGAATGCCGGGATTGTCGCGACTGACATCGCCAGTGGTGGGTTGAAAACTCACAGCCCCGAGGACTTGCCGGAGCAGATCATCCCAGCCAGCCTGGAGAAGGCGGCACGGATCGTGACACGCGCGCCCAAACACTGAAGTACCCGGTAGCGGCCCTCGGAGGCTACAGATCCGCACGTTCGGCGGGCGGCTAAACTGATACAATTCGGAATTAGCCCACCTACTGTGCTGCGCCGGGTCTTCAAAGCTTTTCACTATCGCGATTTCCGCCTGATGTGGATGGGCGCTTGTACGTCCAGCGTCGGCACGTGGATGCAGAAGCTGGCGCAGAGCTGGCTGGTCTACAAGTTGAGCGGGTCGGCCTTCCTGCTGGGGCTGGACGCGTTTCTCGGCGACATCCCGATTTTCCTGTTTTCACTGGTGGGCGGGGTGATCGCCGACCGGATAGACCGGCGGCGGGTGCTGCTGGCATCGCAATACCTCCAGATGTCTACGGCGTTTCTGCTGACGGCGCTGGTCGGCTTCGGCGTGGTGCAGGTGTGGCATATCCTGTGCCTGTCGTTCGTCGCGGGGCTGGCGCAGGCGTTTGGGGGGCCGGCGTACCAGGCGCTGATTCCCACCCTGGTGGACAAGGAAGACATGCCGAACGCGATCGCGCTGAACTCGATTCAGTTCAACGTGGCGCGCGTGATCGGACCGGCGCTGGGCGGGCTTGCGCTGACCAAGTTGGGCGATATGTGGTGTTTCGGGTTGAACGGCATTTCATTCCTGGGGCCGATTGCGGCGATCACGGTGGTGAAGGCGCGGTTCATGCCGGAAAAGACGAGCGCGACGATTTTCTCGAGCATGAAAGACGGGCTGCGCTTCGTGATGAAACAGGGGTCGATGGAAGCGCTGATGGTCCTGGCGTTTTGCATGACGGCGCTGGGCGTGCCGATGATGACGTTTCTGCCGGTGTTCGCGAAGGATATTTTTCACGGCGGTCCGAACACGTTCACGCTGTTTCTTTCGAGTTCCGGCATCGGCTCGATTGTGGGTGCGCTGACGGTGGCGGGAATGGGGAATGCGCGGCACAAGGGGCGGATCGCGCTTACGATGCTGATGTGCCTGGGCGCGTCGATCTCGGGGTTCGCCCTTTCGACCTCGCTGTTCGTGAGCTGCCTGATGCTGTTTCTGGCGGGCGCGTCGCTGATGGCGGTATTCGCCAACGTGAGCTCGCTGGTGCAATTGATCACCACCAACCAGATGAGGGGGCGGGTGATGAGCGTTTATAATGTGGCTTTTCGGGGCGGGATGCCGATGGGGAACCTGGCCACGGGGTGGCTCGTCCCGATGTTTACGGCTCCGGTGGTGCTGGCGGTAAACGGAGTGCTGCTGATTTTATTGGGGCTGGTTTTTCTGCTGGGCCAGCGGCGGGTGGCCGCGCTGTGATGAAGATGACGACCAAACGAACCGGTCTTGTCTGGCTGGCGCTAACGGTTGCGGGGCTGGGAGCGCAGGCTCCCGGGACACTCGAAGCGGCGCGCGACAGGCAGGATCGCGCCGCCCTCGAAAAGGCCGTGGCCGGATATGCGGCGGCGGCTGCCAAACAGCCGAAGGACTTCGACGCACAATTCCGGCTGGCGGTGGCGTGCTCCTACATGGCCGAAGTGGCAATCGAACAGCGCGACCGGAAGGGCGGACGGCAGGCGGCGGAGCGCGGAATTCCGGCGGCGGAAAAGGCGGTGGAACTGAAGCCGGATTCGGCGGAGGCTTACCGCGTGCTGGCCACGCTTTACGGCCAGGGAGTGACGGACCTGATGAGCGGCCTGAATTACGGTCCGAAGGCGAAGGCCGCCATCAACAAGGCTGTGGAGAAGGCGCCCAATTCGTCCACCGTCTACGTTGCGAGGGGTGTGGGCAATTACTATCTTCCGGCGCAACTGGGCGGCGGCGCCACAGCCGCCATCGCAGACTTCCGAAGGGCGATCCAGCTCGATCCGAAGAACGCGGAGGCGTATCTCTGGCTGGGGCTGGGGCTGCGGAAAGAGAACCATGATGCCGAGGCGCGTCAGGCGTTCACCAAGTCGCTGCAACTCAATCCGAATCGTATTTGGGTGAAACAGCAACTCGAAAAGACGCCGGCCAAATGAACCGCGGCGTGACGGCGGCAGCGGTGGCAGCGCTCGCGCTGCTGAGCTTTTTCATTTTCCCCGGGCACACGTGGCTGCAACAGGACAGTCAGATCTACGCGCCGATTCTCGAGAACCAGCGCGACGCCTCGCTGTTGCGCAACGATCTGCTGGTGCAGAGGCCGCACGTCGCCTACACGGTGTACGACGAAGTCGCGCTGGCGTTGCGCGGGGCCACCGGGCTGAGCTTCCGGGAGGTGCTTCAGGCGCAGCAGATCGTGACGCGGGCGCTGGGGATCTGGGGCATTTACCTGCTGGCGTCGGCGCTGGGGCTGGGGATGTGGCAGGCGCTGGCGGTGGCCGCGGTCGGCGCGCTGGGCGCGGCGGTGGCGGGGCCCTCGGTGTTGACGTTCGAATACGAGCCTACGCCGCGGGCGTTCGCGGTTCCGTTGCTGATGCTGGCGATGGGGCTCACGGCGGGAAGGCGCTACGTGGAAGCGGGCGTAGCAGCGGGCGCGGCTTTCGTCTATCATCCGCTGACGGCCATCCCGTTCTGGGGCCTGTTCGTGGCGGTGGCGCTGATCCGGCGGAAGCCGATGGCGATTGCGCCGCTGGCAGCGTCGGCAGCGATTCTGATGGCCGCCGCGCACATGCAGGCGGGCGAGGGGACGGCGTGGTTCGGACGGCTGACGGCGGCGGACGCAGCCATCGAGCGGTTGCGCGCCTCCTACGTCTGGGTTTCAACTTGGCCACTGGCCACGGTTTTGCATCATCTCGTGGTGTTCGCGATTCTGTGCGCGGCCTACTGGCGCGCGGCACGAAAAGCGCCGCTCGAAATTGCGGTGTTCCTGCTGGGGCTGCCGCTGGTGGGTCTGCTGGCAATGCCGATCTCGTGGGTGCTGCTGGAGCAGTGGCACTGGGCGCTGGTGCCGCAGGTGCAACCGCTGCGGATTCTGTTGTTCGGGGTGTTCGCGATGGTGGTGATGTGCGCGGCGGCTGGGGTGTCGGCGGCGGGCCGCGGACGGGTGGCGGAGGCGGCGGCCTGGCTGCTGCCGGCGTACTGGATTGCGGTACAGAGCACGTTCACGGCGGCGGTGTCTTTCCGGTTGTTCGCCGTGTCGTTAGGGCTGGCGTTGGCGACGGCGCTGGCGAGGCGGTATACGCCGGCGGTGGCGGTGGCGGCGCTGGTGATCTTTCCGGTGGCCGGGGGCGTGGCGCTGCCGCGATTGCACACGCCCGAACTGCGGCAGCTTTCCGATTGGGCGCGGTCCTCGACGCCGCGCGATGCGGTATTCGCGTTTCCGGATGCGTTTCGCGGGCTTGCGCCGGGGATTTTCCGCGCCGAGGCCCTGCGCGCGGTGTACGTGGACTGGAAGGGCGGCGGGCAGGTTAATTACCTGAAGGGCTTCGGGGAGATCTGGCTGGAAAGGTGGCAGCAGACGATGCCGCGACGGTTCAATCCCTCGGTGATCTCGAGACTCGAAGGGCGAGGGATCGACTACATCGTGCTGCAAGCGCGGGATAAGCTGCCGCGGCAGTCCGAGTTTGAGAACGCTGACTTTGCCGTGTACCGGCTGGGCGGCAGGTAATAATGGAAAGAAGCGTGGATAAGTATTTCGTTCAAAACTTCGGGTGCCGGGCGACGCAGGCGGACGGGGCGGCACTGGAATCGCTGCTTGCCGCCAAGGGGCTCGACGCGGCGGGCGACCGGCAGTCCGCGGACCTGGTGGTGCTGAACACCTGCACGGTGACGGCTTCGGCGGACGACGATGTGCGGCAGACGATCCGCCGGGTACACCGCGAAAATCCGGCGGCGCGCATTCTAGTGACGGGATGTTATGCGCAGCGGGCGCCGCGGGAACTGGCCGGAATGCCGGGCGTCGAATGGGTGGTGGGCAACTCGCACAAGACGCAGATTGCGGACCTGGTGACGCTGAACGATGCGGGCGCGCCGTACCACGGGAATATCCACGTGGGCGACATTTTCGCGCAGCACGATTTCCTGTCGGCGCCGGTGGAAGATGCGGCAGGCGACCGGACGCGTCCGAATCTGAAAATTCAGGACGGCTGCAACAATCGCTGCTCGTTCTGCATTATCCCGTTCGTGCGCGGACGAAGCCGTAGCGCGCCGGCGGAGGACGTCGTGCGTCAGGTGCGCGACCTGGGACGGCGGTATCGCGAAGTGGTGCTGAGCGGAATCAACCTGGGGAGGTGGGGCAGGGAACCGGGCAGCCGGATGCGCCTTGCGGACCTGGTGCGCCTGTTGCTTGCGGAAACCGAAGTGGAGCGGCTGCGGCTGAGTTCGGTGGAGCCGATGGATTTCTCTGACGACCTGCTGCAATTGATGGCGAGCTCGGAGCGGATTGCGAAACACGTGCATGCGCCGCTGCAATCCGGGTCGGACCGCATCCTTCGACGGATGCATCGCAAGTACCGGCCGCGGCATTATGCGGACCGAGTGTTGAAGGCGCGGGCGCTGATGCCGGATGCGGCCATCGGCGCGGACGTGATGGTAGGATTTCCGGGCGAGACCGCGGGCGACTTCGAAGAGAGCCGCCGCTTCATGGAAACGCTACCGTTCACCTACCTGCACGTGTTCACCTACTCGGAGCGGCCGGGGACGCCGGCGGCGGGGTACGAGGGAGCGGTGCCGGTGCCGGTGCGGAAAGAGCGGAACCGGATGCTGCGGGAACTGGCGGCGGCGAAGAATCTCGCGTTCCGGCAGGCGATGGTGGGGCGGACGCTTTCGGCGGTGACCCTGCACGAGGCGGGGACGGCGCTGACGGGGAATTATCTGAAGGTGGAACTCAAGCAACCGCGGGAGGCGAACCTGATCGTGGATGCTGAGGATTGGAGGGGTTGCGGAGGGCAGGCTGCTGGAAGCCTGATTTTACATTTCGCGGCGGCCTTCCATGGCCTTCGAAATGGTGACTTCGTCGGCGAATTCGAGGTCGCTGCCGACGGGAATGCCCATGGCGATGCGGGTGACGCGGACGCCCAGCGGCTTGAGCAGGCGGGAGAGGTAGACGGCGGTGGCTTCGCCTTCGACGGTGGGGTTGGTGGCGACGATCACTTCCTCGATTTCGCCGGCGCCGATGCGCTCCACCAGGCTTTTGATCTTCAGCGATTCGGGACCGATGCCGCGCAGCGGGGAGAGCGCGCCCTGGAGCACGTGGTAGCGGCCTTCGTACTGGCGGGTGGTTTCGATACCGACGATGTTGTGCGCCTCCTCCACGACACAGACGATTTTCGGGTCGCGGCTGGAATCGCGGCAGTACTGGCATAGCTCGGCGTCGGAGATGTTATTGCAAGTGCGGCAGAGTCCGAGCTTGTCCTTGACGTCGAGGATGGCCTGGGCAAGGTGCTGGGCATCCTCGCGGCCGGCGCGGAGCACGTGAAAGGCGATGCGCTGGGCTGACTTCTGACCGATGCCGGGCAGGCGTTTGAACTCGGTGATGAGCCGCGCGAGGGGCTCGGCGAAATCGGGCATTTGTTAGAGAAGTCCGGGGGGCAGTCCCATACCGCCGAGCATGCCGCCCATTTTCTGCTTGATGTGCTCGTCGACTTTCTTGACGGCTTCGCCGGCGGCGGCCACCACCATATCTTGCAGCATCTCCACATCGCCGGCCACTTCCGGGTCGATTTTGACGGAGAGCAGGTTCTTCTGCCCGTCCATCTGCACGGTGATCATGCCCCCGCCGGCGGTGGCTTCCACGCGGATCTGGGCGATTTCCTGCTGGAGCTTCTCCTGCATCTGCTGCGCCTGGCGCATCATTTGCTGCATGTTGCCGGGTAGTTTCACTTGGCTACTCCTTCAGATTTCGAACTTTACGTACTTCGCCGCCGAAGACCTCGCGGAAGCGCTGCACCTCGGGGTTGGCGAGAGCCCGGCCGGCGGCTTCGTCCTCCTGCGCGGAGGACCGTTTCGGGGTGGCAATGGGGACGGCGGCGGCGGGCGCGGACGGTGTCCCCAGGGTCACCTTGATGCGCATGGGCCGGGCGCCCAGATGGCGGATCGCCTTCTGCAATTCCTCGGGTTCCAACGCCAGCTTGTAGGGGGCGGTAGTCACGAACTGCAACTCGCCGCCGCTCTCGGTGATCGTGGAATTCTCGACGGCATCGGCGGTGAAGGTCATGCCCAACTCCATCAAAGCGGCATGCAGCTTCTGGCGCCAGTCGGAGATGGCTATGGGCTGCGGCGGGACGGGCTCGGGGGCGAGCGCGTTTGCGCCCGAGGACTGCGGTTCGGGAGGCCGCTCCGAGACCTTGCGCGCGCGATCCAGTTCGAACGGCGAGGGGCCGCGGGGTTTCGGCGGCGGCGCAGGGGCGGCGGGCGGTGCGGACGGACGCGCGGGGGCCGGCGCTTTGGTGCCGGAGCCGAGCCCGGCCAGCGCTTCCTCGATAGGCAGCAACTTGCCGGCCTGAACCAGACGGACGAGCCCGACTTCGAGGTGGAACCGAGGCTGAAGCGAGGCCTGGAGATCCTGGAACAGTTCGAGTGTCAGTTGCAGATACCGCGTCAGGTCTTCTTCGGAGAATTGCGCCGCGGTGGCAGCCAGCCTTTCGCGCTGGGCCGCGGAGGCGGCGACGAGGCGGGTATCCGAGCCGGCGATGCGCGCTACCAGGAGATTGCGGATGTAGCGGGCCAGTTCGCGGCTGAAATGTTGTAAATTGTGCCCGTTGCGCTCGAGATCGTCCACCACTTCGAGCATGCGGCGCGAATCGCCTTGGTGGAGGGCCTCGGCCACGCTTTCGAGCGACTCGAGGGAGAAGGCGCCGAGCAGTCCGCGCACATCGGCGGCGTTCAGCTTGGATCCGCAGCAGGCGATGGCCTGGTCGAGCGCGGAGAGCGAATCGCGAACGCTGCCTTCGCCGGCCTGGGCGAGGACGGCCAGGGCCTCGGGATCGGCCTCGACGCCTTCCTGCTCGCAGATCCAGGCGATGCGGGCGGTCAGATCTTCGAAATCCACCGACCGGAAGCTGAAATGCTGGCAGCGAGAGGCGATGGTGGCGGGAATCTTGTGGGCCTCAGTGGTGCAGAGGACGAAGACGGCCCACGGCGGCGGCTCCTCGATGGTTTTGAGCAGCGCGTTGAAAGCCTCGTTGGTAATCTGGTGGGCTTCGTCGATGATGAAGACTTTGTAGCGGTCGCGCGCTGGCTGATAGCGTACATTTTCGCGCAGCTCGCGCATCTCGTTGATGCCGCGGTTGGAGGCGGCGTCGATTTCGATCACGTCCACAGTGCCGCCGGTGCTGATCTCGAGGCAACTGGCGCATTCCCCACAGGGCGTGACGGTGGGCCCCTGGACGCAATTCAGGCAGCGGGCGAGGATGCGGGCGATGGTGGTTTTGCCGGTGCCGCGCTGGCCGGAAAAGATGTAACCGTGGGCGATGCGGTTTTGAGCGATGGCGTTTTCGATGGTCGTCTTGACGTGTTCCTGGTTGACGACGTCCCGGAACGTCTGCGGCCGGTATTTACGGGCGATGACCTGGTACATTCGGGTGGGATAAATGCCAGGCCCCGGGTAATCCGCGGCACACGAACCGCACCGCTACCGTTGCTTCCTTCCGGACCTGGCGGGGTTTGCAGCCGCCCGTTGCACGGAGCCCGAGACCTGACAAGTATCTATCGTATCACGGCCATTTTTTTGAGCGCTTAACGGTTGAGGCTCTTTTGCAGCTTGCTGTGATGGCGGCTGTAAGTGAAGTAGATGACCAGGCCGATGACGAGCCAGACGATCAGCCGCGCCCAATTGACCCAGCCGAGCTTGTACATCATGTAGCCGTTGAAAATGATGCCGAGGATGGGCACGGCGGGAACCCAGGGCGTACGGAAAGGACGGGGCTGGCCGGGGTTAGTTCTGCGCAGTACCAGAATGGCGATGCACACGATGACGAAGGCCAGCAGGGTACCGATATTGACCATCTTGCCGATGTCGTCGATGGGGGTGAGGCTACCGACCACGGCGGCCAGCAGACCCACCAGGATGGTGTTCTTCCAGGGAGTGCGGTACTTGGGATGGACGGCGGCGAAGAAACCGCTGGGGAGCAGACCGTCGCGGGCCATGGAATAGAGGACGCGGGTCTGGCCCAGCAACATCACCAGCATGACGCTGGTGAGGCCGGCGAGGGCGCCGACGGTAATTACGTGCGACGCGGTGGTCAGGCCGCGGTCGAGGAAGGCGCGCGCGATGGGCGCTTCCATGTTGATCTCGCGCCACGGCACCATGCCGGTGAGCACGCAGGAAACCAGGATGTAGAGGATAGTGCAGACGGCGAGCGAGGCGATGATTCCGATGGGCAGGTCGCGCTGCGGGTTCTTGGCCTCCTGCGCGGTGGTGGAGACGGCGTCGAACCCGATGTAGGCAAAGAATATGTAGGCTGCTCCGGCGCCGATGCCCGAGAATCCGTAAGGCGCGAACGAACTCCAGTCGGTTCCCCAGTTCGCGGTATTGATGTAGCGGACGCCGACGCCGATCACGAAGAGGACCACGGCTACCTTGATGACCACGATGGTGGCGTTGAAGCGGGCGCTTTCCTTAATTCCGATCACCAGGACCGCGGTGATCAGGAGCGCGATGATGAACGCCGGGAGATTGAAGCCGATATCCACGCCGAAGATGTGGGGCGCGTTGAGCAGGTCGCGGGCGCGCTGGACCAGTTCCGGCGGCTGGGCGGAAATGATCTCGGAGACCCGGTTGATGAAGGCCTGGGTGCCGGGCACGAGACTCGAATCCGAGGCTTGAGCCATCTCGCGGGCGATCACGTTCTGCGCGGTGCGCAGGCCGGTCCAGTGATCGTAGGCAAGCCACAGCGGCATGCGGATGTGGAAGATATTCAGCAGCTCGATGAAATGGTTGGACCAGCCCGAGGAGACGGTGCTGGCGCCCATGGCATATTCGAGGGTGAGATCCCAGCCGATGATCCAGGCGAAGAGTTCGCCGAGGGTGGCGTAGGCATAGGTGTAGGCGCTGCCCGCCAGGGGAATCATGGCGGCGAACTCGGCATAGCAGAGGCCGGCAAAAGCGCAGCCCAGTCCCGAAAGAACGAACGAGAGCATGAGGCCGGGGCCGGCATAATGCGCTCCCAAGCCCGTCAACACGAAGATGCCTGCGCCGATGATGGCGCCCACACCGAGCGCCGTCAGTTGGAAAGGCCCAAGCGTTCGCCGCAGGCTGTGCTCGCCCGACTCTTTGGCCTCGTTGACCAGGAGGTCCATCGACTTCGTCGCGAAAATGCTCATATGTGATGTGCGTCCTAAGTTCTCTGTACGTTGACGGCAGCCTTCTTCGTGCAGTAAGGCAAAGATAACACAGCCACACGATTCAGGGCAGGGGAGCCCCGGCGGCCAGCCGCTGCCAGGCTTCCATCTGCCCGCGCAGTGAGGCGGCGGTGGCAGGGGAGGGGAACAACCCGCCGATGACCGCCACCGAATCGGCGCCGGCCGCCCAGACGGAGGCCGCGTTGGCGAGGGTGATGCCTCCGATCGCCACCAGCGGCTTGTCCAGCAGGGCCCGGCATCTATGAACCTCTTCGACGCCGATCACCGGATCGGGGTTGCGCTTGGAAGCGGTTCCGAACACGGGGCCGAGTGCGACATAGTCCACCGGTTCGCCGCCGGCGGCGCACAACTGGGCGGGGTTGTGGCTGGAGAATCCGAGAAGCGGGGCGGACCCGAGCAGTTGGCGGGCGGCGCGGGGAGGCAGGTCGTCCTGGCCGAGGTGGAGGCCGGCATCGAGGAGCATGGCGAAATCGGCGCGGTCGTTGACGATGAACAGGGCGCCGGCTTCGCGGCAGAGGCGGGCCACCTCGCGGGCGGTTTCGAAACAGGGCGCGGGTCCAGTCGCCCTTATGGCGCATTTGAAGGATGCCGGCGCCGCCTTCGAGGAGCGCCGCGGCGGCGGCGGAGTGTCCGAGGTTGCGCGACGCGAGCGAATCGGAATCGAGGATGGGGTATACGCGCGGGAGTTTCAGGCCCATGAGAATGCGCCATGATAGCGTAAACTACCGGGCGCTGTGGGCCTCTTCGAAGAACGACTGCCAGGAGGCGTCGAGCGCCATCCAGCGGTCGCCCAGGCCTTCGTCGGAATCCGAGAGGCAGAGCGAACCGTGTCCGGCGCTGCACAGAAGCTCGGTCTTAGCGGGATCCAGCACGCTGGAGCGCGAACCGAGGGATACGGGCATGGCCAGGCGGCGCAGGCAAACGGGGCAGCGCACGCGCTGGTCCGCGACACACCATGCCAAGGTCCGGCAGAAGAGCACGATGAGGGCCAGGGAACACGCGAGACCGCCCACCAGGATGCGAAGCATTTCCGGGTGCAGGCGCGCACGCACGGCCGCGCCGCCTTCCACCCAGAGCAGCCAGCAGACGGCCGCGAGCATGGAAGTTTTGACCGCGAAGAAGGTCCAGTAGCGCCAGCCGTAGCCCTTCCAGGCCAGGCGCCGCAATCCCACCAGGGCGCCGCCGGCGATGAGCGAGACAACCACCGGGAAGGCATAGAGGAAGAGCGGGTTGGCGCGCGGCGGCCGGATGCTCTTGTAGCCGGAAGTGGCCAGCCAGCGGGTCATCGAGAAGCCTTCCGAGAACAGGCCGATGGCCGCGAGCAGCACGGCCGCGCAGGTAATCACGAACGGCGCCCCGAGGCTCCAGTTGCGCAGGCTGGGTTTGTGGACGCGCGACCAGAAGGCATCGATTATGGCGGCGCGGCAGAGCCAGGCGAGGTAGGCGGCGGGGCTGCCGGCAAGTTCCCCGCGGTCGAGCAGGGCGAGGAGATTGCGAAAGCGGGAGCTCCATCGGGCCCGCCAGCCATCGCGATAGTCGTGAGGAACGAGGATAGCGGCGAGTGCCACGATCGAGCGGCAGACCAGCGGCGGCGGAACTTCATTGCGGTCGCGCCAGGGCACGTTTGTATTCCTGACACGAATAGACGGCGGTGCGGGCGCGATTGTTCCCTACGCGAGGACTTCGCGACGGAGAGGGGACGCCGCGGCGCGCGAAGCGGATGATGCCATCGGGGCCGATGCGGTAAACGGTGCGTTTGATCCACAGCCCGTTGGCGTGATAGAGGGCGGCTACGTGCTGTCCGGTATCGACCAGCAATGGGAAGGGAAGGCTGAATTTCTTGCGGAACTTGCGGTGGCTTTCGCGGCTCCAGGGATTCACGCCGAACACGGCCACGCCGCGCGCTTTGGCCTCGCTCCAGCCGTCGCGGAAATCGCAGAGCTGGCGGGTGCAAACGGGCGTGTCGTCGCCGGGGTAGAAGACCAGCACCACATCGCGGCCGCGAAGATCGGAGAGCCGCACCGTATTGCCGGTGTCGTCCTCCAGGGTGAAATCGGGCGCTTCGGTTCCCACCGGCAGAGGATCGGAGAAGAGCCAGTCGAGCATGTCTTATTGAACCGCAATGCGGGCGGTGTTGCTGTGCAAGAGATCGAGCGAAAGAATGACGTCGTAGGTGCCGGGCGCGAGGGTGTCCGGGACGCGGACGTTCACCTGGTACAGGCCGGTCCATCCGGGAACGAGACCGCTGTAGGTCGGGTTCAGCGGGGAGGCGCCAATGAACACCACAGGCACGGAGGTAGTGCGTTCATAAGGGCCGCTGGTGCGCGTGGGGCCGAGGCCGGTGCAGTAGATCTCGAGGAAGTCGCCAGGGCGCACGGGATTGGTCAGGGCGCTCGCGACGGTTCCGGATTTCACGATGGCATCGGGAAAGATTGCCGGCTGCGCGGCGGCCACATTAACGTTGAGGGTACTGGCCGCGCCGGACGGTGAGATGACGGAAAGCACGGCGGGGCCGGTTGGCACCGAGGCCGGCACATAGAAGTTGACCTGGCGGTCGCTCACGTAGAGGAGCGGGATCGCCCAGCCGTTCAAGGTGACCCTGACGCCGCCGAGCAGGTCCGGCCACGGGTAAGGTGCGACCGCGGTGATGCCGCCGGT
Organism: Bryobacterales bacterium; assembly: GCA_963836425.1. Taxonomy (GTDB): domain Bacteria; phylum Acidobacteriota; class Terriglobia; order Bryobacterales; family Bryobacteraceae; genus CAWIJJ01. The sequence continues at coordinate 57,490 of CAWIJJ010000001.1, forward strand.
GAGGCTGGCGCCCTGGATGGTTTGAATGGCGCCCGCGGCGATGCCCTCCTCGAACGAGGCGGCATTGACGACGCGCGCGGCCACGGGCACACCCGCGCCGGCAGTGAGCAGCAACTCGACGCCGGGCATGCCGTCGAGCGAGATGCGCAGCGTGTTGGACGGCGCTGAGCCGGGAGTCCACACAAAGGACGCCTCGCCTTCCGCGCCGGTGAGGATTTCGGACGGCGATGCCGCTCCGCCCTGGGACGCGACGGCCAGGAGGCGGGCGCCCGCGTAGGGCAAGTGGTTCTGGTCGGTGAGGCGGACGGTGACCGGTTCGGGAAGGGGATTGCCGCCTTCGGGAATCTGGCGGTCGCCCGATACGGCAACCAGCTTCAGCAGCGATGCATCGGCCACCTGCACGCGGGCGTAGGCCGGTTCGTAGGCCGGGTCTCGCGGCACGGCGGCTAACTCTTCGACGCCGGGACGAATTCCGGCGATGGAGAACGACGCGGTGGTTGCGCCGGCGGGAATGGTTGCCGAGAGTGGAAGCCCGGCGTTACCGTTCGGCGCCTGAAATTCGACGACGAGGTCGGCTGTGGGCGGGGTTTTGACCGTGAGCTGCGCCTGGGCCGAGGCGCCGGCCACGATACCGGCGGCGGGAAAGACGGAGAGCTTCAATGAACGGCGAAGCGAGGTATCGATGGCGGCGTTTCCGCCCGAGGCCTGATCGAAGAACGCAACGAACTGCTGGCGGTAGGTTTCGATGCGGGCCAGGTCGGCTGCGGCCGGCTGGCTTCCCGCGGCCGTCACCAGGATGAACCCCATGCGGAAGCGGCGCTGGGCGACGCTGGCGTCCGGAGTGCGGCGGCCCATGGCCTGGATCACGTCGTCCACGGAAACGTTGCGGCGCGTGCCGTCGAAGCTGACGCCGCTGGCCGGGTGCGCGTTCGCCAGCGAGGCTGATGCTCCGGTGACGACGAAGGTGTCGGGAACCTGGCTGGGTGCGGCGAACCCCATCAGGTACCGGTCGAGCGGAGAGTATGCCTGGGTAACGTCGGTGGTGATGAAGCGCGGCTTGGCTGCGGGCCCCTGGTCGAGAATCCGTTCGCCTTCAAGCAGCGAGGCTTCGGAGTTGAACAGAAAACTCCAGTGAGAGCCGCCGTAGCCGATCATGGGCCGGATGGTGGGATCTTCGGGGTCGGTCACACTGGCGAAGGCCAGGAACAGGTGGCCGGCTTCGTGGCCGAGGACGGTGAGCGGCGTGTCGCGCGCGGCGGAGCGGACTGAAAGGATGCCGTTCGGGTTGACCGGATACTGGCTGAGCGGGCCCATGTTCAGCACCGACAGTAAGCGCGAGGCGGACCCGTGCTCGACGCCGGAATCTTCTTCGTCCACACCCCAGCCGCTGCCGTGGCTGCGCACCCGGCTCGCGTAGGCTACGGCGGTATCGAGCGCGCTGATGTTCATGTTGTTGTAGATGGCCAGGTAGTCGTAGGAATCGTCGTGGGTCTGGTAGAAGCGCTGCGCCACCGTGACCACGTCCACGGCAAGGTCCGTGCCGAACCGTTCGGCCACGGCAGCGGTGTACGTCCCCCCTGTATCGGTGCGGAAATCGAGCAGCGTGGTCTCGCCTTTGAGCGCGCCCGGCGCGATTCCGACGACGGCGCTCGAGGGACTGGCGCCGGCATAGGAGAACTCGATACGCCCGGAACGGTACAGCTTGACCTGGAATGTCTGAAAGGGGCTGCTGCCGGAGGACACCCATTCGGGCACGCGCACCCAGCTCACGACCACGCGCGAACTGTCGCTCGAAACGCGGACCCCACCAGCGACCGCGGCTGGATTCAGATCGTCGAACAGGGGAGCGATGCGCGGCGGGCCCGCCGTCATCCGGCCAAGCGAGCGGGCGCTCGAATCGGCGTCCGGCTTGTTAAAGGTAAGGTTGCCGTCCGAGTTGACGTAGATGCTCGAGTAGGTTGTGCCGAAGAACGGGAACGCGAATGGCAGGGCCACGGCACGGGTGTCGTCATCGTCGAGCGCGGCGAGGGGAGTGCCCGAGGCGGCGGCGTCCTCTTCGTAGCCCCCGGCGGTCACGCCATGCTCGTACGCGTCCGCCTTCTCGGTGGTGGGCGAGAAGGCGAGCGTCATGAAATCCAGGTTGAAATCGTTCTGGCGCTCCACCACGCCGCCCGAGTCTTCGATCACGGCGATGTTGCCGATGTCGCGGTCGTTCGCAGCGGCTGCGATGGCGAGCGGGCGCGGACCGCGATTGCGGCGTGCCTGGCGGTGGAGGAAGGATTCTTCCTTCGCCGTCTCTCCGGTGGTTCCGCAAATGGAAATCACCCGGCGCGCAAAGACCGGCAACACAATCAGAGAAAAGACCAGAGAATAAGACCCGAGACGTCGCATGCGGCTGTACGACCATTGTCCCATGGCCTGCGCTAGAATTCTTGTCTTATGGCCTTTTGCACGACTTGCGGCGCGAAGATCGCCGACGGATCGAGATTCTGCCCGGAATGCGGGCAACAAATGGGCGCCACTTCCGCGACGGCGAGCACCACGTTCGCGCCGGAACCGCTCGATTACACCATTCAGGGGGATAACCTCCAGGTGGCGCGCGTCCGGCTGAAACCGGGGCAGGACCTGTACGCCGAAGCGGGCAAGATGGTGTACAAGACGCCCAACGTGATGTGGGAAACGCGTATGAGCGGTGAAACGCTCGGGCAGAAATTGATGGGCGCGCTGAAGCGCACGGTGACGGGCGAATCGTTGTTTCTCACCTACTTCCGTTCCGAAGGCCAGGGCGAGGTCGGATTCGCGGGGAATTATCCCGGGCGCATTCAGGTGTTCGAACTCGCGCCGGGCAAGACCGTACTGGCGCAGCGCGACAGCTTCTTATTTGCGCAGAGCTCGGTGCAGTTCAGCGTGGCGCTGGTAAAGAAAATCGGCGCGGGATTCTTTGGCGGGGAAGGCTTCATCCTGGAGAAGTTTACCGGACCGGGGGCGGTCTTCATCCACGGAGGCGGGGATTTCGTGGAGTTCGACCTGGCCAGCGGACAGACCTTGCAGGTGGACACCGGCTGCATCGTGGCGTTCGACGATTCGGTGGCTTACGACATCCAGTTTGTGGGAGGAATCAAGACCGCGATCTTCGGGGGAGAGGGATTGTTTCTGGCGACGCTTACGGGTCCGGGACACGTCGTGATCCAGAGCATGACGCTGCAGAAGCTGCGGCGGGAAGTGGCGCCAATGAAGACCGGCGGCGACGAACGCGGACCGTTGGGCGCGCTGGGCGGTATTTTCAATTCGGAAGATTGAAACGAGTTCCGGCTTGGGCGCCGCGAGGGGGCCCGCGACGCCGGCCGGTTTTGGTCAGGCCTTCCTGTTCTTGGGTTGGCGGCCGCTGTCCTTCATTTTCTTTTCCTCGCGGCGCGCTGGATTCTTCTTGTTGTCGGTGACGGGTTGATCGGGGGCGAAATCGGGAATGTTCGAATCGCTCGTGTTGTTTTGAATTGGCATTTTTTCTCCTTCGTTTCAGTTGCGGGCTGATCCGCGCAGGGATTGCAGCTCCGGGTCTTGCAAGATCGTTGTTTCCGGGTAACCGGATTTTGCGGCCAGCGCGAGTTGCGCCAGCGCTCGCGGCCTCTGCCGCACCAGTTCGAACACGGTTACGGAGTTGACCACCACTCTCACGTCCTTGGGCGCGAGCTCCAGCGCTTGGCGGATATCGCGCTCCGCCTCCGCCCGTTCGCCGAGTTTGGCGGAGTAGAGGGCGCGACAGCTCAGGGCATAGCCGTTGCGTGGATTGGTGGCGACGGCGCGGCTGGCCACTTCCACGGCGCGGCGATAGGTTTCGGGGGCCTTGGCGGCGAGTTCCGGTGTCCAGCGATAGCTGTCCGCCAGGTTGCCGAGAATCGTATAGGACTTGCCGCCTGCCAGATCGGACGCCTTTTCATTCCACAATGCCGCCTCGCGGTAGCGGCCTTGTTCGAAGCGGACGTTGGCCAGCATCAGGTAGGCCGAGGCGCTCGGCTGCGGCTGCATGGCGATGGCCCGCGCTGCCTCTTCCGCGGCGCGGTCGTATTCCCGCAGGCTCAGGTGGACACTGGCGAGGTTGCCGAGGGCGATGGCGTTATCGGGCGTCATGCGGGTGACCTCCGCAAAGGCGGCCTCGGCTTCGCGGTAGCGGCCGCGGTTGTTGAGGAACGTGCCGAAACTGCTGAGGGTGATCCAATCGTCGGGGCGGAGGCTCACGGCCTTGCGGTACGCCGCCTCGGCTTCGTCGAAACGCGACTGCGCGGCCAGCGCCTGCGCGAGGCCGCGGTGGGCCTCGGAATTGACGGGGTCGAGTTCGAGGGCTCGTTCGTATTCGCGGGCGGCCGCCTGCGAATTGCCGGTAGTGGAGAAGACGGTGCCGAGATTGGCATGGGCCGCGGCGATGCGGTCGTCGAGTTCGGTGGCGCGCAGTCCCAGGTCGCGAGCCTCATCGAGGTCGGCCAGGTTTTTCGATTCGCGGTAGCGGCGCCAGTGCGCCTGGCTCAGGCTGGCGTAAGCCGCGGCGAATTTGGGATCGCGCGCGATGGCATCGCGGAGCAGCGAAATGGCGGTGTCGATGTTGCCCGGCTTGTCGTAGCGTTGGAGCGCGCCGCGCGCCTGCACGTACAGGTCATAGGCGCCGCCGCTCGAAGTGCGCTCGCGAGCGAGGGTGCTCCTCTCCGGCTGTGCCATGGCGAGGTTCAGCAGGCCGGCGGTGTGCTCCACGGCCTGGTCGATGAGGTTCGAGAGTTGCGAGACCGGGGCGGAACCGCTCCAGGATCCGATCTTCGCGGATGAACCCGTATCCACCAGGCTGGCTGTGAGGCGGACGGCGCCGGCGGCGCGGCGCACGCTTCCGGCGATGACCAGGTTGGCTCCGAGGTTGCGGCGGGCGGCCTCGGCGGTGGCCACGGCGCGGTTTCGCACCTGGTCCGCGGGCACAACGGTCAGGGACGGATGAAACTGCTCGATGCGCATCAGCGAATTCGACAGCGTGTCGGCGAGGCCTTCGCAGAACGCCTGGTTGGCGGGATCGGCGCCGGCATTCTGAAACGGGAGCACGGCGAGATGCAACTGGCGCGGCAGTTCGCGATGGGCGCGCCAGAGCCGGTAGTGGTTCCGGGCGACGGGAAAGGCGACGGCCGACAGGATCAGCAGAACCATGGCGGCGGCGAAGCGGCCCCACATCGCGGCGAGCGAAGTCCGGGTATTCACGGCGGCCAGCGCGGCGGACACTTCGCGCATGGAGCGGTAGCGCCGCGATGGATCTTTTTCAAGGCAGCGAGCCACGATGCGGTCCAGCCTGCGGGGCACTTCCGGATTGAGGCGGCTGGCCGGCGCGGGGCGGTCGTGCAGCACAGCGGCCAGGGTACCCACGCGCGAGTCGCGCGCGAAGGGCGAATGGCCGGTCAGCATTTCATACAGCACGACGCCGAAGGCGAAGATGTCAGAGCGCGCGTCGAGCGGGCGGCCCTGCGCCTGCTCCGGGGACATGTATTCGGGCGTTCCGGTGATCACGCCGGGGCGGGTTTGGGCGGAAAGCGAGAGGGTGAGGGCCGCTTCGCCGGCGCTCGAGGGTTCGGGCGGCAGGCGCTTGGCCAGGCCAAAATCGAGCACTTTGATGATGCCCCCGGAGGTCACCATGAGATTGGACGGCTTGAGGTCGCGATGCAGAATGCCGGCCTCATGCGCCTGCGCGATCGCGCCCGCCGTCTGCTTCGCGAAGGTCAGCGCCTCGGAGACCGTGTAACCCCCGGCGGCAATCCATTCGCTGAGCGTGCAGCCTTCCACGTGCTCCATGGCGATGTAGGCGAGGTCGCCGGACTCGCCGACATCGTAGATGGTCACGATGTGCGGATGGTTGAGGGCGGAGGCTGCGCGGGCTTCCTGCATGAGGCGGCGCCGGCCATCGCCGGGGCCGCCGGGCGGCAGAATTTTGAGTGCCACCGTTCGATCCAGGCGCGTGTCCTGGGCCCGGTAGACCACACCCATCCCGCCGGCGCCGATCCGTTCCGCAATCTCGTAGTGATCGAGCCGCTCGCTGATCATCGCTGGTCCGCTTTCTAAGGAATGACGCGCAGGAGGCGCGCGGAACGGCTCACGGGTGCGGGCAGGGCGGGTAAGATTTAAAACTTCTCAGCGGGCAGACGGGCGGAACTCGAGCGTGCTTTCGGCCTTCACGCTTCGAAACGGCATGGGGTAGCTGCGGCCGTAATAGTAGTCGTTCCACTCGTCGCGGTAGTGCCGCGAAAGGATCTGGCCGGATTGCCCGATTTGGATATTCAGCAGAGAATGCTCCCAGTCTCCCAGGTCGGCGTTCATGCGCATGGACGGAGCCAGGGAGGAGGTGGTCTGTTTTACGGTGAGCGCGGATCCGTTCATCTCCACCGGGCCGATGTCGAAGTACTTGCCGAATACCGGCACTTCGTGGACTACGGGATGATTGATGCGCACGCGGAGCAGGTTGCCGTAGCGCCATTTCGCGAGGTCCCGCCCCTGCATCCGCATGCCTTCGTCGATGGCGTCCACGGTTGCCTGGAGGAGCATCTGATCGTAGTCGTCGAACCAGCCTGCGGGCCGCTCCCGCAGCAGTTTCTCGATCACCGAGGGAGCCATGCGATCCACGTACGCCGGTCCTTTGCCGGGGGACGCGTTCTCGCCCACGGCGGTGCGGATGTGGCGGAAGATGAGCTCGGTCAGCACGGGCGCAGCCTGGTCTTTCATGACCTGCCCGTTCCAGGAGCGGAGGATGCCGAGCGCGGTGTCCAGGCTGGGCGTGTGGGCCTTCCGCTTGTCGCAGGCGGCGATTACCTGCGCCGCAAGGAACTTGGCGAAGGCGGAATAAACGTCGCGCTGCACCGAGAGCAGGTCTCCGGCATGCCAGCCCTTGCGCGCCAGCAGGCGGTTGCGAACCTGCGTGGAGCGGTGCGGCGTGGCGAAGTAGCCGTTCACGGTGTAAGGGTAATCGGCCGGAAACGGGTTCTGGTTGGAGCTGACGATCAGGCCTGACGGCGGGTTGTAGGCCGAGGGCAACCGGTCGAAGGGGATGTAGCCGTCCCATTCGTACTCGCCGGTGGAGCCGTCCACCGGCACGTCGCCTGCATAGCCGTGACGGATGGGCAGGTTGCCTGCCGTCTGGTAGCCGATGTTGCCGTCCACGTCCGCATAAACGAAGTTGGAACCGGGCGCCGCAAAACGGGTCAGTGCGGCCCGGAACTGTTCCCAATTTTGGGCGCGATCCAGTTGGAGAATGGGGTACTGAAGAATGCCGGGTTCGGCGGCGGTCCAGCGGAGCGAGAGTAACTGCTTGCCATCGCTCACCACGATGGGACCGTGGCGCGTGACGGGTACCTGCATTTGGACGGGCGCACGGCCTTTGACGCGGATCACTTCGGTTTCAACGCGCAGCGGCTCCGCCTGGCCCCGGAACAGATAGCGTCCGGAGCGCTCGTCGATTTTTTCGGAATACAGGTCCTGAACGTCGAAGTGGAGATTGGTGATTCCCCAGGCGATGCGCTGGTTGTGGCCAACGATCACGCCGGGAACGCCCGGCAGGGCCACGCCGGAAACGTCGAGCCCGGGCGCGGTCAGATGCACCATGTACCAAATGGAGGGGAGGGAATACTCAAGGTGCATGTCGTTAGACAGGAGCGGCTTGCCGGAGGCGGTGAAGCGGCCGCTGAGGACCCACGCATTCGAGCCCGGCTGAAACTCGCCGCCGGCGCGTACAGGCAGCAGGAAATTCACCTTGGCGGAATCGCCTCCCGCCAGCAACTGCTGCTTGATGATTTCCTCCTTCCAACTGGTGGTCAGGTTGCGGATCATGTTGAGCGAAATCAGGAGGCAATCGACGACGCTCCAGGGCCGGGGCTGGTATCTGGCGAGGGTGAACTCGAGCGGAAGCCGCTTGAGGTGGCTCGAAAGGTATTGGTTCACACCGCGCGTATAAGCGGCCAGATCCGCACGATCGGCTTGAGGAAGCGTGGCGTAGGCGTCTTCCGCGATCCGGCGGAGGCGGAGGCGGCGCGAGTCGCGGTCGGTTTCGAGCGCGAGAGGCCCGAAAACTTCCGAGAGTTCCCCGGCGGTGAACCGTCGCAGCAGATCCATTTGGAACAGCCGGTCCTGTGCGGTGACGTACCCTTGCACGAAGAGTGCGTCCTCCGTGCTGCCGGCGTGAATGTGCGGAACTCCACGCTCGTCGAATCTTACCGTGGCGTTCGCTGCCAATGGGCCCTCGATGGCACCGGTGTGCCGGGGCAAAGGGCGAAGGACAAAAATATAGACGGCCACCAGCGCCGCCACCAAGGCCACGGCCACGGTGAGATTAACAATCCGAATCAGCCGGGACGAAAGTGAAGAGCTCATCAGCGATGTAAAGAACTATCATAACGTTCGTTTTCACAAGCAGTTGACGCCAGGACGCGAGTCCTTGGGACGGCGTGGTTAATTAACGTCTGGTCTTTTGGGATAAGAGTGGTGTAGAATAGCGCAAACAGAAAAATGGGCGCCTCCCGGGATACAGGGGAGAGCGCCCACCTACGTAACGGAGTTAGTTGGTTATCTAATTAGACGGCGGAGAGGCGCAATAGTTAGATTTATCCGGTAAAATATTTTCGAGCCGGGTGAGTTTTGAGTTTCCGCATTTTCGCCGTTATTCTCATCATCGCGGTGAACGGATTCTTCGCCGCGGCGGAAGTCGCACTGCTTTCCGTTCGTCAGTCCCGCCTGCGGCAAATGGCCGAGGAGGGACGCACCGGAGCGCAAGCCGCGCTCAATCTTTTATCCAATCCGGGCCGTCTGCTTTCCGTCACCCAGGTGGGTGTGACTCTGGCCAGCCTGGGGCTAGGCTGGGCCGGTGAAGGGACGGTTTACACGCTGCTGATCGGTGCGGCCGGTCCGCTGATTACACCCGCATCGGAAACGTACGTGCATGGCATCGCGTTCGCCACGTCATTTCTGATCATCAGCTACTTTCACGTGGTGCTGGGTGAGGTGGTTCCCAAGAACCTGGCCATCACGAAGGCCGACCGCCTGGCGGACCTGGTGGCTCCGGTACTGCTGCTCTTCTACCGGATCTCCCTGCCGTTTGTGGTGGTGCTGGAAAGGTCGACGCTGTTGATCACGCGCGCGTTGAAACTCCAGGGAGAGGCGCACGGCGGCGGTCATTCGGCGGAGGAATTGAAGCTGATCGTCAGCTCGAGCCGGGGCTTGGGATACGTGCCGGAAGCCCAGGAGGATATGATTCACCGGGTGCTCGATCTCGAAAACGTGCAGGTGCGTGAAATCATGGTTCCGCGCAATGATGTGGTTTCCGTCCCGGTGAATGCCACGTTGGACCAGGTACTCGAAACGATGATCGAGGAGCAGCACTCGCGGCTTCCTGTGTACGACGGGGCGCCCGAGAGAATCATCGGTATTCTGCATTACAAAGACCTGCTGCCGATCTGGGAGGAGCGGCGCCGTTCCATCCGCAGCGGGCGGCCGATCCGCGCGTTCCACGTGGACCGGCTGATCCGGCGTCACCTGGTGGTGCCCGAAACCAAGCCGATCTCGCAGATGCTGGAAGAGTTCCGCACCGGCCGCTCGCACATGGCGATGGTGGTGGACGAGTTCGGCACGATTGTGGGCATGGTCACGGTGGAGGACGTGCTCGAACAGGTAGTCGGCCGGATCGAAGACGAATACGACGAGATGCAGCTTCGGCGCACGCCGGCCGATGAAATCGAGCTGGACGGCGCTACGCGCATTCGGGAACTCGAGTCTGAATTCGGGATCGAAATCCCGGCCGAAGGCGGTTTCGAAACGCTGGCCGGCTTTCTCCTGTTCCAGATGGGAGAGATTCCGAAAGTCGGACAGGCGGTGGAATACGAGGGGCGCCGGTATACAGTGACGGAAATGGAACGGAACCGGATCGCCAGAGTCCGGCTGGAGAAACTGCCACAGCAGCCGCCGGCCCCGGCGGGGTAGAATTGGCTCAGCCGCCTCCCCATGCTCGGCATCGACCAAAGGGCCGCACGCTACACCTGGACCGCAGCGCTCGTGCTGCTGCTGCTCATCGTGGTGTACCTGATCCGCCAGACGTTGTTGATTTTCGTGCTGGCATTGCTGTTCGCGTATCTTCTTTCACCGCTCGTGAATCTGCTGGACCGGTTTCTGCCCACCAGCCGCACGCGCACGCCCGCGCTGGCGATGGCCTATGTGATTTTTGTCGGCATCGTCGTGATTGGCGGAATCCAGATCGGCACGCGAGTGGTGGAGCAGGCGAACCTGCTGGCCAAGCGGTTTCCGGAGGCGATCCAGAAATGGGAGCAGCCGGCGGCGGCGGAACCGGCGTCGGCGTTCGGCTCTGTCAAGCAGCAGGTTGTGGAGAGGATCCGGAGTGAGATCAGCACGCACTCCGGGGACCTTCTTTCGGCGCTGCCGCAGGCGAGCGTACGCATCGTGACGATTGCGAGCAACGCCATCTACGTGGTGATCATTCCGATTCTGGCATTCTTCTTTCTGAAGGACGCCCGCGCCGCGCGCCACCACGTGCTCGAGATGGTGGAGGACGGACCGCGCAGGGATTTGCTGGACGACGTGCTTGCGGACGTGCACCTGTTACTCGCGCATTACATGCGCGCTTTGCTGCTGCTATCGTTTGCCACGTTTGTGGCGTACTCCATCTTCTTCGCGATACTCGGGGTTCCCTACAGCGCGTTGCTGGCAGTGGTGGCGGCGCTGCTTGAATTCATTCCGATGATCGGACCGCTGGCCGCAGCCATCGCCATCCTGCTGGTAGGCGGCGTGGGCGGAGCTTCGGTGCTTGCAATTCTGATTTTTCTGCTCGCCTACCGCATGTTTCAGGATTACGTGCTGTCGCCTCACCTGATGGGGCACGGAGTGGAACTGCATCCGCTGGTGGTACTGTTCGGCGTCTTCGCCGGGGCGGAAGTGGCGGGGGTGGCGGGAACCTTTCTTTCGGTGCCGGTGCTGGCGCTGGTGCGCATCATTTACCTGCGCATTCGCAAAGCGCGGCTGAGCGCGCGCATGGCGGACCATCCCACGCTCACCACATGAAACTTGCAGCCGCATGGATTCTGCTCACGCCCGCGGCCTGGGGACACGTGGTCAGCATGAGTTCGAGCGACCTGACGATCGACGGAACGCGGGCGGTGCTCGAGCTGCGCATGCCGCTCTACGAAGTGGCGCACGTCGAAGCCCCGGAGCGCGCGCTTCTGGAACATGTAGCGATCGGCGGCGCACAGCTCACGGGCAGCACCTGCGAATCCGACGCCGCGCGCGACCAGTACCTATGCCGCGCGGAGTATCGTTTTGCGGCCCCGCCGGAGCAGGTGGAACTGGAGTGCACCCTGGCCGCCGTCACGGTGCCGAATCATGTTCATCTGCTGCGCGCGGAGATGGGAGGCAAGCGGGACCAGGCGGTGTTCGATATTTCGTTTACGCGCGCCACCCTTCGCTTCCGGCCACCGACCGCCGCGGAGATCGCCATCACCGGCTTCGGTGAGGGCGCCATGCGGGCGTTGGGCGGCGCGGTGCAGGTTCTCTTCCTGGGGGCGCTGGCGCTGGCGGCCCGCAGCCGGCGCGAACTGCTGGTGCTGGGCGCGGCCTTTGCGGCCGGACAGTTGGCGGCGGTGCTGGCGCTTCCATTTACGGCCTTGCAGCCCGGCCTGCGTTTTGTGGAGGCGGCGGCTGCGCTCACGCTCGTCTATCTCGCGGTGGAGATCCTCGCGCTGCCGCAGGCCGGGGGCAGGTGGGTGGTGGCGGCGGTTCTGGGGGCCTTTCATGGGCTGTTCCTGCACCTGTTCCTCCAGCAAACGGGCAAGGGCGCGGGGTGGGTGATGGCGGGAGCGCTGGCGGCGGAGGCTGCCGCAATGGCGCTGTTCGGCCTGGCGCTGTGGAAGATGGGACGCCTTGCGCGGGGATTGCGGCCGTTGCAGGTTTCCGCTTCCGCGCTGCTGGTGTTCGGCCTGGCCTGGTTCGTGCTGAGGCTGCGCGGTTAACGGCTACAGCGCGGCCTGCGCCCTGGCTTCCTCGCCCCATTGCAGGGGATCGGGACCGGAGAGCTGAAGGAACAGCCGGTAATTGGCGCGCGCTTCGCCGGTCCGCCCTTGTTTTTGCGCCAGCAATCCGCGCAGGTAGAAGATGCGGGGGAAGTAAAATGCCGCGAAGGAGCCCGGCCCGGTGCTCGAAGGGACGGGATTCCAGCGCAGCGTTTGGGCGGCCGGTTCGATCTTCCCGCTCTCCAGGCGCGCCCAGGCGAGCGCCATTGCCGGAACCGGATCGGGAGAGGCGAGCGACAGTCCGGCGTAGCGGCTCAATGCGGCGGCGGCGGCCGGGAAGTCCTTTTCGAGCAGCAGCGCGTACCCGAGCACCGCGTCCTGGAGCGAGCCCTCCGGAGCGTTTGGAAACACCCGGGCGGCGCGCGACGCCCATTCTTCCGGCGAGGCCGGCGGTTGTGCGAGGTACAATGCCAGCCCGGCCATTCCGGAGGTAGCCGGTCCGGCTTGTGCCGCGGCCCTGGCGGCAGCCTGGCGGGCTTCTTCGCGATTGCCAAGCATCAGGCGCCAGATGGCCAGTTCGGTGTAGGCTTGCGAGGCCGATTCGCGGAAACGTCCGTTCTCGAGCGAGGTTGCAGTCCGCTCCAATTCGGCGATCGCCTCCTTCCGTTTCCCGGTGAGCCACGACCACTGCGCCCGGTAGTAACCGGCCGATGGGTCCTGCGCTTTTTCGCGCAGCTCGAGGTACTCGTTGGCAATCGGTGTAGCTCCGCGGATATCTCCGGTCATCAGGCGCGCCATGGCGGCCTTGTGGAAATCGCCGCCATTCAGGAAACCGGGATTCTTGCGGGCGTTTTCAAGAAAGATCTTTTCGGCTTCGGCGAAGCGGCCGTGAATGAGGTTGAGCTCGCCCATGGAATCGGCGGCATTGGGGTCGCCGGGGCGGAGCGCCTGGTATTTGCGCAGCGCCTCCAGGCCGCCCGTGAGGTCGTCCGCGTAGCAGGCGGCATAGCCGAGCTGGTTCCAGGCGTTCGCGTCCGAAGGTTCGAGTACCGTGACCTTGCGGTATGCGTTCGCAGCGGCGGGTGCATCGCGCTGCGCCATGGCGGTTTCGCCCAGAATCTGCCAGTTGGCGGGGTCCTGCGGTTCCAGGGCTGTAAGCGATTCGGCGGCGCTCCGGCGGGCGGCGAGATCGTTGCGGATCGCGGCGAGCGAAAGCGCGATCCTTGCGCGTTCGGCATCGCCGAGGGCGGGTCCATGCGAGAGGGCGGATTCGAGCAGGCCGGCGGCGCCTCGCGGGTCGCGGGCGCGAATCTTCAATTCGGCCAGGTAGCGGTAGGGCGGCCCGAAATCGGGGCCGGCCGCGATCGCGTGCTCGAGCAACCGGCTCGATGCGGCGGCATCTCCCGCTTCGAGAGCTTGTGCGTAGGGCCGCAGTACGCCGGCGGGAGGCACGCGTATCTGGAGGTTCTGTCCGGAGATCTGGCGGGCCAAAGAGGCGGCGAGCGTACCGACATCATTCTCATTGGCCGACGCCTCAAACACGCCGGCGATCTGCCCGGTAGCCGCGTCCTCGGTGGTCACACGTGCCCGCAGCCGTCCGCGGGCCTGCGAATACTGGCCGTACAGCAGCCGGTTCGCGCGCAGGAGCATGGCGGCAGTGCGCTCGGCGGAGATGCCCGGCACGCCGGGACGGCGCGCGCCCAGGCTGGCGTTGGTCGCCGCCAGCCGCTGAGAAGGTATGGTGTATATGTTCCGATCGGCCTCGAGTCCACTCTGGAGGATTTCCGGGAGAGCCCGGCCGATCCAGTCCGCTCCCGCATCGCCGGACAGGTTCTCAAAACGGAGAATCGCCAGCCGTACGGGGCCGGACGGCGCGAGCCCGCGAGAACACGCAGCACTCCACAACAATGCCAGGATGGCTGCCAAACGGACTAATTTCAAAGAGAAAAGCTGGTTCGTCGCCAACCTAAAGAACACGCTGTTCCTTGGCCATCAACTCTTTGAATTCCGGCAGCTCGCGGATCGCGCTGAACTCCGGCTCTTCCAGCCTCTTCTTCTCGGTGAAGCCCTCCTCGAGGGCCTTGCGCAGATACTGCATCGCCAGTTCGTTGCGACCGCCCTGCGCGTACAATTTGGCCAGATAGAAGTGATACTTGGCGCGTTCTTCCACGCGGCGTTCCTCGAGCATCACTCCATAGGTGCCGCGCCTTTCGAATACTTCCGGATCGAGTTGGAGGGCGCTCTGATAAGCGGTCACTGCGTCCTTGTATTTCTTGCGGGCGAAATACGCCGTGCCCAGGTTCATGTAAATGGAGGCCGAACGCGACGTATCGGGAACGGCTTTGAGCGCTTTGTTGTACCAGGAGATGGCGCGCCGGTAGCTCTTTTGAGCGTAGTAAACCGTCCCGATGTTGTTCATCGCTTCCACGTAGTCTTTTTTCAGCTTGAGGGCCTTTTGATAGCTTTTTCTGGCCTGATCGAGCTGCATCATCTGGTGATAGGCGATGCCGATCTTGTTCAAGAGGACGGGATTCTTTTCGGAACCTTCCCGAAACACATCGATGGCTTCACGGTACATCTTGCGGGCCATGAAGATATCGCCGCGCATTTCCGGGGTCAACTCTTGTTTGGGAGGCTGTGCGGCGGGAGACGTAGTCCGGGTCCCGTCAATGATGGAATTGGACTGTCCTGAGGCGGCTAGGGAAAGCCCCATAGCCAAAAATACTGATGCGAGAGGCCGTACTGACATGAAGGCCTACCCCCTGGACCTTATTTAAACACATTCAGAAGACGGCGGAAGAACCCTTTCTTCTCATCTTCCTTCTTTGGCTTCTGTTCGCTGTTCTGCGCCTGGGCGGCTGAGGCATCGCCGCGGTCCTGCTTGGCCAGACGGTTGGGAGGTGCGGCCGCACGCATGCCATCACCGCCCGATCCGGTCACGCGCACACCTCCGTCCGGATTTCCGTCGTGCGGTCCGGGAACCGGCTGCATTTCCCAACCGGTAACATTGGTTACCGGCCGTCCTCCCCCGTGCAGGGGGCAACTGCCCACGGGCTGGGTTCCCGCGATGTAAACCTCGATCTGCGTTTTGGGGCAGGAGGGCGTGGCCGGCATGCCGGAGAGCGGGTCGATATCGGTGACGACGATTCCGCCCGGGGCACGGAAATCCTTCGTGTCGCGATACTCGCGATAGCCGGTCGCGCGCTTCATGAAGTCCGCCCAGATAGGAGCGGCCGAGTGCGCTCCTTCGAGGTTCAACTCGCGGTTATCGTCGAAACCCACCCATACGATGCAGAGCAACTCGGAGGTGTAGCCGGCGAACCAGCCGTCGTGCGATGTGCCCGTTTTACCGGCGGCCGGAAAGTCCAGCTTGTGGCGGGCGCGGACTCCGGCGGCGGTGCCGGTTCGCAGCACCTCCTCCATCATATTGGTGACCAGGTAGGCAACGCGGGGATCGAGCACCTGCTTCTCTTCGGCTTTGCCGCGGAACAGCACTTTGTTGTCTTGCGAGCGGACCAGGCGGAGGAAGCTGGGCTTCACGTAATCGCCTTCGTTGGCGAAGATCGTGTAGGCGCCGGCCGCTTCGAGCGGTGTGATCTCGTAGGCACCGAGAGCGACGGCGGGAGTGGGCTGAATTTTATAGTTCATGCCAGCCCGGTTGGCCATATCCACCACGGCGTCGTAGCCCACCATTTCGGCTACTTTCACCGTAGCCACGTTCAGCGAATGCGCCAGCGCGTAGCGGAGCGTCACATCGCCGTAAAACTTATGTTCGAAGTTATTGGGCTCGTAAGGCTTTCCATCGAACCAGAAAGTGGTGGGCTGGTCCAGCACCATGGAACTCGGGGTGAGGACGCGAGCGCCGCCTTCGACCGCCGTATCCATGGCTGCCGCGTAGACGAAAGGTTTGAAGATCGACCCAGGCTGGCGCTTGGCGAGCACGTGATTCAACTGGCTCAATCCGTAATTGCGTCCGCCGGCGAGCGCTTTGACTTCGCCGGTATGCGGGTCGATCGCGACCAGCGCAACCTGCGCCTGCGGAGGCGTCTGGCCGCGGAAGCGCCGCTGCTTGTTTATCTGCTTGTCCACCTCCTCCATTCCCATGCGGATGGCGTCGGCCGCGGCGCGCTGCAGCCGCAGGTCGAGGGTGGTGTAAATACGGACGCCGTTGGAATGGAAGTCAGTATCCTGAAAACGGCTTTGCAACGTGTCGTTGACCAGGTCCACGAAATAGGGCGCTTCGAGCGACTGGGAGCTGCCCTTGGGCACCACGATCGGGGTATCGACGGCCTGAGCGTAATCGCGATCGGCGATGTAGCCGTTCTGCCGCATCAGGCTGAGCACCAGGTTGCGCCGGTCCTTCATCCGGTCGGGATGGCGGAAGGGGTCGAAGTACCCGGGCCGCTGGATCAGGCCCGCGAGTTCGGCGGCTTCCGGCAGGTTGATCTGGCTGAGGTCCTTGCCGAGGTACGCCTCGGCAGCCTGTCCGAAGCCGCGGATGTTATAGGTGCCCCGGTATCCAAGGTCGATCTGGTTGGCATAATCTTCGAAAATCTGTTCCTTGGAGAGCCGCTGCTCCAGTTGCAGCGTGATCATCACCTCGGCGATTTTGCGGGTCCAGTACTTGTCCTGGTAGAGCCAGAACATGCGCGCGAGCTGCATGCTGAGCGTGGACGCGCCCTGCTCCTTGCGTCCCTCCCGGATGTCCACGTAGGCGGCTTTCAGTATGCGGATAGGGTCGAAGCCGGCATGCTGGAAGAAACGCTTATCCTCGGCGGAAATCACCGCGTGCACCAGGACCGGCGGAATGTCCTGGAAGCGGACCATGCGGCGCTTTTCGCGGGCTGGGCCGGAGATATTGGTGATGAGCTGGGGCTCGAGCTGGTACTGACTGCGCGCGGTGTTGTCGCGGAGGGAAACGACCTGCGAGATGCGGCCTCCGCTGAACTTGATGACGCCCGCTTCCTGGTCGAAGTAAGAATCGGCTCCCGGGAAGATTTCGATCGAGGCGGCGTGCAGCCGGTAGTAGCCGATGGGATTGCCCGCCGATTCCGAGTAGCCGCTGCGGCGCAGTTCGGCGGCGATCTCGGCCGGGGTGCCGGTATCGCCGACGGCTATGGAAGCGGGCGCGGCGAAGATTTTGGCATTGTTGGCGAACGGCCCCTCGCGCAGCTTTTGGTCGATGACCCGCGAATACTTCGCATAGAGATACGTGAACGAGCCCAGGCCCAGAATGGTCAAAAGCGCCAGTGCGGCAAGCATCATCCGGCCCTTGGGACCCACGATGAATTGCGCAACGCCCGAGTTTCCGGGCACACGTACTCTCACCTCACGCTTCTGGGCAATCTTCGACACTATTCCTCAATTCTCTCATGGCCGGGACGGGAGACTTCCGGCAGGCTAGCGGCTGCCGGCGCCGGGGTAGAAGTGCAGTTTAACCGTGTACCCCGGAAGGCTGACCTGAACGAAGTAGCGGACCTCCAGTTTCTGGACGGTTCCATCCTGTGCCCGCGTGACATGCACGTCGTCTGCCGTTACCGGAAGACTCAGGTTTCGAGCACGATTGACCACTTCCGTGCGCAAAAAATCATCGGACCGCGCATCCGAATCTACGCGCTGTGTCAATTCTCCCACGTAGCTCTGCAGCTTGAAATTGTGGTAGTAAATTGGCGCGAAGGCGCCGAGAAGCAGCGCCATGCCGAGCAGGATGATGGTTGCCACGGCGATTCGCCAGGCAGGAAGACGGTTCACGGCCGGTCAACAGGCTCGCGGGTCGAAGCCTCGAGCTCTTCCCAAAGTCCGCCCGAGTGCGCTTTCCACTCCGGACCCTCGAGACCGGATATCTGCAGTTCGTCCTCTTTGAGGGTGCCGTGCCCGTACGGGCAGATGTACTCGATTCGGGGTCTTCCAAACTGGAGCATCCGGCTCCACGAACCGGTTGCGACCGGCATCATCAAGCGCCGCAGGCAAACGCGGCAGCGATAGCGTTGGTCCCAGATGATCAGGTACAGCGCACCGGTGCAGAGCAGAAACCAGATCAGCACGGCCAGCGTGTATCCCAAGCTGTAGCCGAAACGAGGCGGCAGGTACGACAGAAACCGCGGTTCCGGCGGCCAGAACCAGTTCAGCAACGCCAGCAGGCCAAACAGGATTCCGGCGGCGGCCCCGAGTTTTGCCGCAAAAAAGGCCCAGTAGCGCATATGGTTTAGACTCTCTTACGTCCCTATTAGTTTCGCTTGCCGGTAATGAATGAATCCTACCGAAACAGGTTGCGAAGAATAAACACGACGTTTGCAGGCCGCTCCGCAAGACGACGCATGTAGTAGGGGTACCAGGCTTTGCCGAAGGGCACGTACACCCGGACGCGATAGCCATCGGAGACCAGTTGCGCCTGCAAGTCCCGCCGGATCCCGTACAGCATCTGAAACTCGAACGCGTCGCGGGAGATGCCCTTTTCCGAGGCGTGGACTTTGGCCGCCTCGATCATGCGTTCGTCGTGCGTGGCAATGGCCGGGTAGTTCCCCCGATCGAGCAGAATCCGGGTGAGTTCGACAAAACTCGAATCCACGTCCGCCTTCTGTTCGAAAGCGACGGATGGCGGCTCGAGGTACGCTCCCTTGCACAAACGGACGCGGATTCCGCGGGCGCAGAGCGTTTCCACATCCTCGCGGCTGCGGTAAAGGTAGGACTGAATGACGACGCCGACCGCGCCGTAGCGCGCGTGCAGGTCCTGGACAAGTTCCAGGGTGCGCCCGGTGTATTCGCTCGATTCCATGTCCACGCGAACGAAGCTGCCGAGACCGGCCGCGCTCCGCACCAGTTGCTCGACGTTGGCGAGGCACTGCTCGCCGGAAACATCCAGGCCGAACTGGGTCAATTTGAGGGAGACGTTGCCCTCAATGCCGGAATCGTGGATGGCGGCCAGGGTTTTCAGGTAAACGTCGCGGGCGGCGGCGGCTTCTTCGAGGGTGGTCACGCTTTCGCCAAGGTGATCCAGCGTAACCGTAATTCCCTCGCTGTTCAGCTTCCGGCTGACTCGGAGGGCATCTTCGAGGGTCTCGCCGGCCACGAACCGGGTGGCCAGGCGCCGCGCCGCGGACGATGTCTCCATCCATTTGCGGAGATGCCGCTGGCGCGAAAGAAACAGAAGAAAGCTGCGCACGAAAGACAGACTAACATCCTGCATCGCTCACCCGTAGGTGGTGTTAGACTGCCGGGTTGGAGGTAAGAATTCCAATCGAGATAGAACCCGGGGAGCTGCGATGCCCCCGCTGCTTCAGCAGGGACGTGGTAGAGTCTCTGCACCGCGGCATACTGGATACTCTGATGCTGCGGATGGGGCGGGTTCCGCGCCATTGCCGCTCCTGCGGCAAACGGTTCTATGTGAAAGACGAAGGGGCGCGGGTGCGTTAGGCGCCGTGCCGGAGCTGAAAGCCGCCGCCGCCGTTGGCCGCCAGCCCATCCCATCCGTCGGCGTGAGCCTGGCCTGGTTTTTCTACGTTCAGCCAGCTCCATTGTGGCGTGCCCGGCAGTCGAATCGCGCCTGGTTCTGAAGGACAGGGATGCCATTCGTTTCCACGGTGTTGGCGCCAGACAGGGGCACGCGGCCGTTTGTTCCGATGTCCTTCGCCATGTTCCTTCCTCGAGTCCGGGTGATGCAAACGGTTCTGCTGGTTGAGCTACGTCGCAAGCAGCACCGCGGCATAGGCGGCCAAGCCGCACGCAAAGGCCGAAAACCGGCTTTCGCGTTCTTCCGGCAGCTCTTCTTTCATGACATTCAGCACGATTCCGCCGGCAAGAAAGGCGAACGTCGCGGCCGTCCCCAGCTCGTGCAGAGTCACCGTCGTCCCAACCACCCACCCAGCCACAACAGCGGCGGCCAGTATCCATCGCACGATACCGTCGTATTTTTCCTGGTGGTCCTGCCGGAGCCCGTAGTCATTGACTATGAAATGGAAAGCGATTGCAATGCCGTACACGACGAGGCTCGATAAGCCCGGGTTCTCGCGGTGGAGCAGCAGGTATCCGAAGAGCAAGTTGTAAACCGCGAACGAGATGGTATGGATCCAGAAGACGCCCGTGCCTGTCGAAACGCTCGTGTTTTCGCGGCGGCGCCGTTGGTGCTGCCTTACAAGCCTTTCCAGTCCGTAGAATACTGCCAGCCCGGTGAGTGCAATCAACCACGTGTGCAGTTCGATATGGGTGAGCCATCCGGTGGTTTGCTCGCGGAACTTATCCTGCGCGCTGGCGAGGTCGGGCAGAATGTGGATGAACACGTACGCCACAGAAACTCCCCCCGCGCCGGAGAGCCAGATACTTCGCGGCGTCCCTTCGAGGAACCTGAGCTTTCCGGCGACGAGATGCACAATCGCGAGCCCCAGCGCGATCACGAGAGAGACTGCCTGAACCATCAGTTATATGATTTCCGCCCGGCCGGCCTCGGTCGATGCTGGTTGGGGCGAGCCGGTGCGCGGGATGAAAACCAGCACGTTCGCTTGGTTGCTTCTGTACGCGGCGCAACGCTCGGGCGGCATTGGACCAGCCCCCGATGTGAGGCCCACAAGAGCACAAGCGCCCGGGCAAGTGCAACCATGAGGAATGACTTGGGAGATGGTCTTCGGCGGGTGGACGAGTATCGGACGCACGGCAATCGTCGGCGTGCTGGCCTACGCGTGTCTGGTAGTTCTGTTGAGGGCTTCCGGGAAGCGGACGCTGTCCAAGATGAACGCCTTCGATTTCGTCGTCACGGTGGCACTGGGATCCACCCTCGCGACCATTCTCCTGTCGAAAGATGTGTCACTCTCCACGGGCGTGGTTGCGCTCGCCGTGCTAGTTGGAATGCAGTACGTGGTGGCCTGGTTCTCGGTCCGCTCGGTCACAGTCCGCCGGCTCACGCGGTCGGAGCCCCGGCTGTTGGTTCGGCAGGGAGAGTTTCTTGTGCAGGCCATGCGGGAAGAGCGTGTCAGCCGCGATGAAGTTTTGTCCGCCATCCGTGCCGGGGGCCTGAGTGGATTGGAGGAAGTGGCCGCGCTGGTGCTCGAGACGGATGGCAGCTTCAGTGTGATCGACTCGGTGGACGCAGCCCGCGACGACGCGCTTCGCGCGGTTCGGGGTTACGAAGTCCGCTGATCGGTAGCCGGAGGCGGCGCGGGCCGGTTGTCGCTGCTGCGCCGCCTTTCCCGCATTCGGCGGTCAAAAGTTGAAACGAACTCCCAATTGCAGCAGCCGCTGATCGCGGGCGGCGGTGGCGGCGTTCGGAGAGGGCCTCAGGATGTTTCCGGCGGAGTCCACCTGAGCGGTGGTGTTGAGGCCGGTGACGTTCAGTGTGTTGGTCAGGTTGGTGGACTCGGCCAGGAACTCGAGGCTGCGGCTCTCCCCCACCGGGAACAGGCGCGAATAGCGCGCGTTGAGCTCGAACACGGACGGAGCGCGCACCGTGTTGCGGCCCACGAAGAGCGGCCGCTGGAAAGCAGTGCCGAGCGAAGTATCGCCGTTCAGGAACTGGTTGCTGCCGGTGTTGAAGAGGTCGCCGCTGGCGGCCACGATCCCCACCGAGAGCCGGTTGTGATTGGCAATGTAGCCGGCCGCGCCGTGGAGGTTGAACTCGGGCGTGAACACGCCGGTCATGTTGAAGCTGTGACGCTTGTCGGTGAGTGAGTTGGCGCGGTCGCGCTGCCGGTTGGTGGGGTCGGAGAGCAGGAAATTGCCGCTGTCGATGTTGTTCTGCTCGGGCGCATCGTCGATGGCATGAGACCAGGTGTAGGTCGCAATCAGGTCGTAGGTGCGGCCGCGGCGTTGCAGGGTGGCGTTCAATCCGTTGTAGTTCGACTTGCCCACCGATTCGGCGGAGAGGATGTTCGCCAGGCCGGGATAGACCCGAGCCGAGCCGAAGATTGGCCGCCCGTCAGCGAGGAACCGGCCTGACTCCACCAGGTTGAGGTTGCGGTAGACAGGGAGGTGCGTACCGCTGGTGTACAGGTACCCGGCGCTGGCAACGAACCCCGCGCCAAGCTCACGGCTGATGGAGAGGTTGGCGTTGAACGAATAAAGATTCGCGAAATTGGGGTCCACCGTGTAGATGTCCTGCGGCGGGAGGTTGAAACCGGTGGGCACGGACGTGAACACGTTGGGGAAGTCCGGAGCGAAGGGGGACGCGGGCGACGCGGTCACGTTGAAGAACTGGGGCGTGCCGTTGCGCAGCAGGGCCTGCCGGTACTGGTCCGTCTGGGGCGCATCATAGAAAAATCCGGTGCTGGCGCGGACGACGGTCTTCTGGCTCCTGCCGGGCGACCATGCGAGGCCAACGCGGGGCGCCCAGTTGTTCTTGTCGGTGCGGAATGACTGCGAGAACAGGAAGGGCGATGCGGGATTCGCGTCCGGCATCTTATAGATGTCGTAGCGAAGGCCGTAAGTCAGGGTCAGATTGCGCATGGGCTTCCAGGTATCCTGGGCGAAGAATCCGGTGAACAGGGAATTGTAATCGAGGGAGAAATTACCCAGGCCTTGCGCGAAGTTACTGTAGCTTCTGGGAGTCGCCTCGCTCAGGGCGCCCAGATAGGCGGCAATGTTGGCGAAGGTGTAAGTGGCCGCGGACGCGGCTACCTGCGTGTCCCGGATTGCGCGCAGGCTGAAACCGGCTTTGAACGCGTGGGCGCCGCGCAGGTAGGTCACGCTGTCGTTGATCTCCGGCGTGGTTTCGCGGTATACGAATCCGACGTCGGTGGGGCCGCCGAAATTGGCCACGCCCGAAATCGCGATGGCCGGTCCGGTACCCGAACCGTCGAAGCGGCTGTTCTCCTGCCCGCGATAGGCAACTTGGCCGCGCAGTTCGTTTACCAGGTGCGGGGTCAGCGTGCTGACTAACTGCACGGCGCCCACGTGCGAGCGGTCCACGAAGTTGTAACTGCGGGTAATCAGGTTGAGCCCGCCGATGGTGCCGTTATTATATGGCGAGTCGTTGGCGTGGTGCATGTAGCGAACGGAGACGCGGTGCAAGGGGGAGATCAGCCAGTCCGCCTTGGCCATGTAGAAGTAGACGCTTTGCCGGAAAGGAATGGCGTTGGCATATTCGGCCGGGAGTCCCAATTGGGTAAGGGTATCCACGGGAACGGTCACCGGCGCGGGCAAGTCGCGTTTCACGTGTTCGAAGCCGCCGAAGAAGAAGAGTTTGTCGCGGATGACGCGGCCTCCGCCATCGGCGGCGTACGAATCGACGTTCACCTGAGGAGTGGCGGCGGTTTCGGCCAGCAATTTCGGCCGGGCGCTGAAATCGGTGCGGCGGAACAGATAAGACGCTTCGCCGTGAAAGTCGTTGGTGCCGGACTTGGTGATGGTGTTGAACACCGTTCCGACGGTATTGCCGAACTCGGGCGCGAATCCGTTGCTGACCTGCTGGATCTGTTCCACATAAACGTCTGACAGCGGAATCAGGCGGATGCCCGCGCGGTCGCTCTCGGTGTTATTGCTGCCGTCGATCTGATAGTTGATCCGCGCGTTGAAGCCGTTGGCGTTGATCTTCCGGGGAACGCCGAACTCAGTGTTCGCGCGTCCGCTGACATTCGGCTGAAACAGTATGAAATTGTACGGATTTCTCGATACCAGGGGCAGGTTGCGGACCATGTTGGAGGCGAGGGTCACGCCCAGGTCGGTTCGATCCGGATCGGCGAGCGCCGCGGCGCCGGATACTTCGACGACGGTGGAACTGGTGGCTACCGACATGGCCACATCGACGGTCACCGTAGCGCCGGCATTGACCGCGATGGCTGTTCGTTTGGCGGTTCCGAATCCGGGCGCCTGCACCTCAATGTCATAAGTGCCGAGCGGCAGGAGCGGGATCCGGAAAAGGCCCGTTTCATTGGTTTTGGCGGCCCGGCGGAAGCCGGTACCCGTGTTGGTAGCACGAACCTCCGCGCCGGAAATGGCGGCGCCCGAAGGATCCGTGATGTTGCCCGCCAGTTCGCCGCTGGACGCGGCAGCCTGGGCAAATAGCGAAGTTGTAGCCGATGCAAACAGCAGACCGGCCAGAAGCAGTTTTCCCATAAGACATCCCTCCTCTCGATGGACGTAAGCTCCCTGAGAGCGTTTGAGTGCTTTTTTGGATTCCAGGGATGCGGGGCGGGATGCAACGAAGGAAGGAAACGGGGGGAAGGCTTCGCCCGCCCCCCGGAAAATTTACTTGTCGCCGTCTTTGATCTGCTGGCTGAGATACCGCTCGTAACCGATTTCGCGGATCTGGTGCAACTGCGCTTCAAGCCAGTCCACGTGTCCTTCTTCGTCTTTGAGCAGCCGTTCGAAGAGTTCCCGGGAAGCGTTGTCGCCCTCATCGCGGCAGATGCCGACGAAGCGGTTGTACATGGCAACGGCATCCACTTCGAGCTTCATGTCGCTTTCGAGCTGTTCCTTCACGTTCTGCCCGATATTGAGCTTCATTAGTTCCGTCAGGTTCGGTGTGCCGTCCAGAAACAGAATCCGTTCGATCAACGCCTCGGCGTGCTTCATTTCGTCGATCGACTGCTTCTTGATGTACTCACCGAGCCGCGTATAGTGCCAGTTCTCGCACATTTCGGCGTGCAGGAAGTACTGGTTGATCGCCGTCAGTTCTTCCTTGAGCGCCTGGTTCAGAATACCGATAACCTTCGGATTGCCTTTCATATGAGCAAATGATAACAGGCGGCGTGCGCCGTTTCGTTCAATATTTCAGGCCATATCCGTAGGCGAAAAGCGGATCCGGCTTGGGCGAATGGATGTTGAGCGGCAACTGGCTGGTGGACCGCGGCCAGGAGAAGGAAAGCTTGCCGGTGGGCTTGTAGTCGCCGAACAGGACATCGGCCACGCCGGCGCCTTCGGTGCCCGGCAGCCAGGCCGCCAGCAGCGCGTCGGTCTTGTCCAGGATGTCGGAGACGATCACCGGCCGTCCTGAAATCACCACGGTCACCACCGGGATTCCGGCGCTCTTGAGGGCGTTCACGGCATCCACGTCTTCCTTGGCCAGCGACAGGTCGGACCGGTCGCCCTGCATTTCAGCGTAGGGCCTCTCGCCGATGACCACCACCCCGACGTCCGCGCCGGCAGCGCCGGAGCCATCAATCGAGTAAGTGACCTCCGTGTTTCTGGAGACGGCAGCTTTTATGGCTGACAGAATCGTGGTGCCGCCGGTGGTCACGGGTCCGGTTTTGCCTTGCCAGTCGATGGTCCAGCCGCCGCACTGGTTGCCGATATTGTCGGCGCTCTTTCCGGCCACGTGGATGCGCTTCGCAGTCTTCGCAAGCGGCAGCGCTTTGCGGTCGTTCTTCAGCAACACGAGCGATTCACGCACTGCCTGCCGCGCCACCTGCCGGTGTTCGGAGGAGCCGAACGACTGTTGCAGCTTGGGGTCGGCGAGCTGATTGCGGTTGGGATCCATCAGTCCCATGGCGAACTTGACCCGCAGAATCCGGGTGACGGCGTCGTCAATGCGCGACATGGGAACTTTGCCCTGTTCGACCAGCGACTTGAGGGCGGTCTGGAACTCGCGGTAGCGGGTGGGCTCCATGGCCATGTCCATTCCGGCGTTGATCGACATCGCCACCGCTTCGGTGAAATCGCGGGAAAGCTGGTCGATGGCGTTGTAGTCGGAGATCAGGAAGCCTTCGAATCCCAGTTCGTTCTTGAGGATATCGGTGAGCAGCCGCTTGTTTCCCGAAACTTTCACGCCATTCCAACTGCTGTAGGACGGCATGATGGTGCCTACGCCGGCGCGGATTGTCGAGATGTAGCCGGGCAGATGAATGCGGCGCAGCGTCGCTTCGTCTACGCGGGTGTCGCCCTGGTCGAGCCCGGGCTGATTGTTGTGGCGCGCCGAGCCGAACGCGGTGCCGCCATCGCCCACGTAGTGTTTGGCACAGGCCAGCACGGCCAGCGGGTCGAGCAGATTGTTGGCCTGGAAGCCGCGCACCGCCGCCGCGCCGAGTTCCGCGACGAGCTTGGGATCTTCGGAGAAGCCTTCGTAGGTGCGGCCCCAGCGAATGTCCTGCGGAACCGTGACGCAGGGTCCGAAGGCCCATTGAATTCCGGTGGCGCGCACCTCGTCGGCGGTAATGCGGTGGACCTTCTCGACCAGCGCCGCGTCGCGCGTGCAGCCCAGCCCGATGTTATGCGGGAAGACGACCGCGCCCAGCACGTTGTTGTTGCCGTGCACGGCATCGATCCCGAAGAGGATGGGAATCTTGAGCCGGGTATTTTTGGTGTGGGCCTGAAGGCGGTTGTAGAGATCGGTCCAGGCCTTGAGGCTGTTGCCCTCCTTAGGGTCGGAATCGCCGCCGCTCAACAGCGAACCGACGTTCAGGGTTTCGATTTCCGACAGGTCCTTGAGGGCGCTTTGCTCGGGCTGCGTCATCTGGCCGATCTTTTCTTCCAGGGTCATTGTGGCCAGAATGGGTTTCACCTGGGGATCGAAGGAAGACAGCGCCCGGGGGCGGGGCTGGGCGAAGGTGGATAAAGCGGCGACAAGTGCCGCCAGCGCTATCAGGGCGAGCATGGCGCCGGGGCGGACGTAGGATTTCATGAGAAGGGCTCCTGAATATCGGGTTTACCACGTTTCACCCGGTGAAGGGACGTGCCGCGGGATGATCCGCGTCACACCGACATAGCGAATAACAGGAGAGCGATGCCGGCGAACCTCACGGCTCTTCGATATCTGACGGAAAAGGCCACGTCCTCGGGTTCGACGATCGCTTCTGAAGCCGGTCCAGCCGAACCGTTCAACACTCTTCGGAATGCACGCACGATCTGTTCGGGTATCCATGCGACACCGCCCGGATCGATCGCCATCCACAATCCGATCCAAAAGAAGGGGCCGGAAAGCAGCACGACAGCGGCGATATGGTTGAGCACCATCCCCATCGATTTTATCACTCGGAAAAAACGCAAGCGGTCAGCCATACTATACGCATGCGAGCTCTTTGTACGATATTCCTGGCGGTTGCGGGCGCCCTGGGGGCGGCGGATCCGCCGTCGGCCGAAATCAGCAACGGAGTGATTCGCGCCAAGCTGTACCTGCCGGATGCGAACGACGGGTACTACCGCGCCACCCGCTTCGATTGGGCGGGGCAGATCGCCAGCCTCGAATACAAGGGTCACAACTACTTCGGGCAGTGGTTTCCGCGCTACGATCCCAAACTGCACGATTCGATCATGGGGCCGGTGGAATCCTTCGGCGCGATCGGCTACGACGAGGCGCCGGTGGATGGGACATTCATCCGCATCGGGGTGGGCAAGCTCAAGAAGCCCCAGGAGTCGCGGGTGAACGATTTCCGCACCTACGACATCGTGGACAGCGGCAAGTGGTCGGTTAAAAAGGGCGCGGACCAGGTGGAGTTCACCCAGGTGCTGCCCGGCGTCTATGAATACCGGAAGACGGTGCGGCTGGTGAAGGGCAAGCCCGAAATGGTCATCGAGCATACGCTCAAGAATACCGGCCAAAAGGCGATCGAGACGGACGTGTTCAACCACAACTTCTTTATGCTGGACGGCCAGCCGACGGGACCCGATATCGTGGTGTCGTTTCCTTTCGAAGTGAAGGCCGACCGGCCCATGAACGGCCTGGCGGAGGTACGGGGCAAGGAACTTGTCTACCTGAGCGAACTGCAACCGCGCCAGACCGCGCAGGCGGACCTTTCCGGCTACGGGCCCAGCGCCAGCGACTTCGACTTTCGCGTGGAGAACCGGAAGACCGGGACCGGTGTGCGGGAAACCGGCGACCGGCCGATCACGCGCATCAATTTCTGGTCCATCCGCACCACCGTCTGCCCGGAGGCCTACAATCACATTTCGGTCGCGCCGGGCAGGGAAACGAAGTGGCGTATCGCGTATGAGTTCTCGGGCAGGTAGGGACCCGGGCTCCGCAATGGAGGATGCCGCCGCTTTCGTGCGGGCCGCGAACACGATGGCCCTCGCCACCACGGCGGAGGACGGCACACCGCGCCTCGCGCCCCTCTTCTACGTTACCGACGGCGATCTGCGGCTCTACTGGTTTTCGAAGCCGGAGAGCGAACACAGCCGTAACCTGGGCCGGCGCAGCCGAGGCGGCTGTGACCATTTTCCACGAGACGGACGAGTGGCGGCAGATTCGGGGCGTCCAGATGACGGGCAGTGTGCGGGTGGTGCCGGCGGACGGCCGGCGCGCCGAAATGACGCGTCTGTTCCGCGAGCGCTTCGCGCTTGGTCCCGAGTTCGACGGCGCGCTCGCCGGCCACAACCTGTACTGCTTCACGCCCGTCTGGGTGCGCTGGATCGATAACAGCCGCGGCTTCGGATTTCGCCAGGAGACGACGCTTACTTGAAGCACTTAGTGGCGCCGGCGGGCGCTGCCCGAGTGCCAGGAACAGCAGCGTCGCGGCTCGTGCGACGGATCATAGCGCTTGCGAAGTGAGATACTCAATCGAAGAACAGAAGTTCCTTCATCGGGTAGTGCTTGCGATTTCGGGTCCAGAGCATGGCGCTGTGGGCGACGGCAGTTGCCGCGATCAGCTGCGTCGCCCAACTCGAGATTGTGGCTCTTTCGATAACGTCGCAGGTAGTCTCCGGCCCGCCGCCCGACTGCCGCATCGGCCGGTGCGCACACCAGCGCATCGAACAGCTCTTCCAGGATGTCATGTTCGGTTGGACGCGCTCCCGCCCAGAGTTCGGCTTGGTTCACGGGTGAGAACAAGACGAGCGCGTCGGACGTGCTCAGATCCGACCACTTGGACAATATCGACTCGTCCCTCCCTCGAGAGACTTCGATCAGGATGTCAGAATCAACCAGAACGGTCACCGTTCGCCGAGCCTGTCGAGTCGGCTGCCCCGACGCAGGCGGCGAACCTCAAGGCGTGCGTCACGGCCTTTGCCATCAGCCTTGCGGCTTCCTACGAAGTTCTGCATTGCTGCCCTTCGTCTCTCGAGGTTGCCGATATAGCGCTCCCTGACGGCCTGCCGGACCAACTCGGAAACAGTGGTTTTCTCGGCTTCTGCCCGGGCGTGGAGCGCGCCCCACAGTTGGTCGTCCAGGTAGAGTTGAGTCCGCCTCACGATGTATATTGTACATCGTCCTGTGGTTGGGCAGCAGCGCGACTGGCTCGAGCGGGCGGAGCCAAAATGCCTTGTCGGGGAGTAATCCGGCGCAGATGGTAGAATCAACCTCGCCGAAATGCCGACGATCAGCGCGTTCTATGGGATCTTGATCCGCATGTTTTACAACGACCATCCTCCAGCACATTTTCACGCTCGATACGGAGAGTTCGAAGCCACCATTGACATCGGCACCCTGGAAGTAATCGACGGCCAACTGCCACGCCGGGCTTTGAATCTGGTGCGGGAATGGGCGATGATGCATAGAGAGGAACTGTTGGAGGACTGGCGTTTCTGCCGGGAGAACACGCCCCCGGCAAAAATTGAGCCACTGGCATGAACGGAGTCAACATTCCATGCACTGGGACGTAATCGAAGTCAAACCCGAACCTCACTACCGCCTCTTTGTCCGATTTAAGGACGGGGTGACGGGGCACGTGCAGCTACGGCCGGAAGATCTGACCGGCGCCCTCGCCCCACTGCTGGATGAGCAATTCTTCGGGCAGGTCTTTATTGATTCCGGTGCGGTTGCATGGCCCGGCGAGATCGATCTGGCACCCGACGCCATGTATGCTCAAATTGCCGGCCAACGCGACGGACTTCAACACGTTGGCTGAACCGAAGCCGACTTTGCCGTTCCCTATCCAGTCTCCCGCGAACTGCTCCTAACTCCGTAGGACTGTCGATCCGGTCTGGCTTGTTTCAACCAGCACGACGTCCCTGGCGCACTGACGGGATATATCCAGTTGGATGTAATTGGTGCATGCGGCCCGTGCGCTTTCGTGGTGACTCGTTCCAGTGCCTTGGGAGGAAAGATATGAGCAAATCCGAGAGCTACGCAAATGTTTGGGATGCGATCGCGGACACCCCCGAGCAGGCAGCGCATCTGAGAGCACGGGCCGAACTGATGCAGAAGATCGGAGCACGCCTGAAGAATCACGACTGGACACAAGCCGAAGCGGCGAGCCGTTGCGGCGTGACGCAGCCACGGATCAACGATCTGCTGCGCGGCCGGTTCTCGCGGTTCTCGCTCGACGCGCTGGTTAACATCGCATCGGCGTTGGGCTGGCGCGTGCGTGTTGATCTCGACGCTGCCTAAAACCGTCAGATACGCCGGGCCAAGCGCCGCATTGCGACCGCATCACGAGCCATCCGAGGGCTGCCGGATGCTTGATGACTTGTGGGGGATCTGCCACGTTGCGGGCATCCATGGTGCGCGTTACTGCCTGCTCACGTTCGAAGGAGATAGATGCCAGGGTAGCGCCGGACGGCAACTGGACGGGAGGGTACACGCCGGTCTTCCTCGCTGAACGGACCTACTTGAAGCCAACGCTCATTGAGCGGACCACCGCGGCGGCAATTCGACAGGCATGCCCCGCATCGCCGGGCTCGCCATACTTGCTCCACGGTTGTCGCCGGACACCTTTACGGGACCGCCTCCCTGGGGAAGGTTCGCATCCTTTGGGCAGGGTTTGCTGTGGCGTTGCTTCGAAAGCGCTCAAGAGCAAACACGTGCAACCTGCGACCAGAGTTAGTCCGGAGCCTGAACTTTAGCTTGACGGCGGGAGTGCGGCTGCGAAAGACTATTGGCCATGGATAGCTGTCTGTGGCGCTCGCGCGCGCGGCTCCTGGTGGCCGCATTCTCCGTTTCCTTCGCTCTGGTCGCCGCCGACAAACCGGCCGATAAGAGCGGCAATTCCAAGGCCGGTGGTTCGGGGCAATTCAACATTCCGCTCTGGGAGGCGGGCAAGGTGCCGTTTTCCCAAGGAGACGGGCCGCTCGACACTCCTTTCCTGACGGCGTTTCTGCCGCCGGAAGGCAAGCGCAACGGCGGATCGGTGATCATCGCGCCGGGAGGCTCCAACATCATGCTGATGTACGGGGCGGAAGGGATGGACGTCGCGGAGCGATACAACGATTGGGGTGTGGCGGCGTTTGTGCTGACCTACCGGCTCTCGCCGCGATACGGCGAGAATGTCCGGGTCGCGGAGGGGCAGCGCGCCGTGCGGTTGATCCGTTCGCGTGCGGCGGAATGGAAACTCGATCCGAATAAGGTGGGGTACGCGGGCTTTTCCGCGGGGTCGAACACCGGGCGGTCCGTGGCGGGAACGGCGCCGGCGCCCGACCCGAACGCGGCGGACCCGGTCGACCGCCTCAGTTCGAAGCCGGATTACCTGGTGCTGGTCTATGGGGCCGGTCGCGCGATGCCCAACGAATCGCTGAAGGACTTTCCGCCCACGTTCCTGGTCTGCGCGGCCGCGGACCGGGGCGCCTCGCTCGGCTCGGGCCAGTTGTTCCTGGATCTCACGCGCGCCGGCGCAACGGCCGAGATCCACATCTATCAGAAAGGGCGCCACGGTTTCGGCAGCGGCTTCGGCAGCCCCGAATTCGGCGAATGGATGCCGACTTTGCAGCATTTCCTGAAGATCGGCGGCTTTCTGCCGGGGGGTAAATAGAGATGCGGCGTTGGGGATGGGTGTGTGCGGCCGGGCTGATGGCGGCAGGTGGTTTTGTGGAGGTGCTGCGGCCGGCCGTGGCGGGCGCTTCCGCGCCGGTGAACGACGGGTACGGCGACTACGTGTACGTGCCCGCCGGCTCCTTCAAAATGGGGGACAACTTCAACGAGGGCGACGCGCGCGAGCGGCCCGTGCACGCGGTGGATCTGGACGCCTTCTACATCGCCAAATACGAGATGACCAACGGCGAATGGAAGAAGTTCCGCGACGATCCGGGGTATGACGATCCGAAGTTCTGGCCCGGCGGCAGACCCGTGCCGAAGAACCAGGTGCCGTATTGGAACGACGTCCGCAATCACGGCGGCGGCACGCCGAACAGTGACAATTACCCGCTGCTGGGCGTCAATTGGGATTCGGCGACGGCCTACTGCAACTGGCTGAGCGCGAAAACGGGCAAGAAATACCGGCTGCCCACGGAAGCCGAATGGGAGAAGGCGGCCCGAGGCACCGACCAGCGCCGCTACCCGTGGGGCAACAACATCGACCGCAGTTATGCCAACTACACCGGCAACGTGGACACGGGGACCGTGCCGGGATTTTACGACGGCAGCAAGCGCGGCGAACTCCAGACGCACAGCAACGCGTCGCCCTACGGCGCTTACGACATGGCGGGGAACGTGATGGAGTGGTGCCAGGACTGGTACAGCAAGGATTACTACTCGGTGTCGCCGCGCAAGAATCCGCAGGGACCGGCGGAGGGCGCTTACCGCGTGCTTCGCGGCGGGACGTTCTTCATGGAGACGTTCGACCTGCGGTCGGCGGCGCGAACCGCGGCCTGGCCCTCGTTCCAGGGTCATCGCATGGTCGGGTTTCGCGCGGTGCGGGAACCGTAGCGGGCTACGTCAGTTCCACGCGGGCGGTGCTGTCGCCGAAGGTTTCGGTGGGGACACCCACGCCGTTCAACATGGTCAGCAGCAGGTTCGTGACCGGGGTGCGTGGCGCCGCCGCGATGTGCCGTCCGCCCCGCTGCCCCAGGGCATGGCCGGCGACCAGCAGCGGCAGGTTGACGTGGGAGTGGCTGTTGCCGTCGCTGAGCGCGCTGCCGTAGAGCACCGCCGAATGATCGAGCAGGCTGCCTTCGCCATCCTGCGTGGTCTTCAGCCGGCTCACGAAATACGCGAAGAGTTCGGCGTGCAGACAGTTGATTTTGGCGATGCGCTCGATGAAGTCCGGGTTGTTGCGGTGGTGGGTGAGGGGATGATGCGGGTCGGCCACGCCGATTTCCGGATAGGTGCGCACGCTGCCCTCGCGGCCCACCAGCATGGTGGAAACGCGGGTCAGGTCGGACTGGAAGGCGATCACCTGGAGGTCGAACATAAGCTTCAGGTAGGCGGCGAATTCCATGGGGATGCCGGCCGGCTTCTCCATGGCCGGCGTGAACTGGCGCGGGTCGGCTTCGGCGGTGGCGATGCGCTGTTCCACTTCGCGAATGGAGGTGAGGTACTCGTCCACTTTGCGCCGGTCCGCCGGACCCAGATCCGACGCCACTTTGCGTGTGTTTTCGCGCGTCAGGTCCAGGATACTTTTGCGGTAGAGGGCGCGGCGGGCGCGGGTCTTCGGGTCCAGGCTCGGGTCCACGGTGCCGAACAGCCGTTCGAAGACGGAGCGCGGGTCCACCTCGGGAGCGAGCGGCGTGTCCGCGTCTTTCCAGGAGAGGCTGTTGGTGTAAGCGCAACTGAAGCCGGTGTCGCAGTTGCCCACCATGCGGGTATCTTCGCAGGTGAGTTGCAGAGAGGGCACGCGCGTTTCGGAGGCGAAGTGGCGTGCGGCAATCTGGTCGAAGGTCACGCCGGAATGTACGTCCGCGCCCTCGGTCCGCTTGGGCGGAGCGCCGGAAAGAAAGCTGCCCGTGGCCTTAGCGTGGTCGCCGCCGCCGATCACTTTCTGTGCCGCCGTGTTGGCCAGGCCGGAAATCAGGGTGATGTCCCGGCGGAACGGTTCGAGCGGTTTCAGGATGCGGGTGAATTCAAACGCGGTGCCGGTTGCGGCGGGCGTCCAATCCTTCATGACGATGCCGTTGGGGACGTAAACGACGGCGAGGCGGCGGGCCGGACCGGACACTCCGGCGAAGGCCGGGCGCATGGAGTCGAGCAGCGGCAGTCCGATGGCGGCGCCCACACCCTTCAGCAGGGTGCGGCGGTTCATGTGCTTGCCTGTCACGAAATTCACGGGCGGGGTTCTCCTTTGGCCTGAGCCGTAACGGTGGCGGCCTCGCGGGCGCGCCGGTTCTCAAAGGGATAGCTGTTGACGATTTCGAGCACGAGCTGCGAGAAGCGATAATCGGCCGCCGCCAGTTTGCGCTGGATGGCGCCGAGCACCGGGCGGTCGTACCGTTCGAGGCCACGTCCGAGCGCGTAGATCAGCAGCTTTTCGGTGACGCCGGCGACGAAGGCATCGCGGTCCTGGAGCAGCAGCGATTTGAGCTGCACGGGCCCTTTGAACTCGCGGCCGCCGGGCAGGGAGCCGGAAGCGTCGATGGGCAGCTTACCGTCCTCGTCGCGCCATGCGCCGATGGCATTCAGATTTTCGAGGCCGAAGCCCAGCGGGTCCATTTTGGAATGACAGGAGGCGCAGACCGGGTTTTTGCGATGCTCCTCGAGCTGCTGCCGCATGGTCATGGACTGCCCGATTTTGGTGTCGTCGAGCGCGGGCACAGCGGGCGGAGGCGGAGGCGGAGGAGCGTTTAGCAGATTTTCGAGGATCCACTTGCCGCGCAGCACCGGCGAAGTGCGCGTGGCGTAAGAGGAGATGGTGAGGATCGAGGCCTGGGCCAGCAGCCCGCCGCCGCGTTTGGTGCCGCTCACGTCTACCTGGCGGAATTCGGCGCCGGATACGCCGGGGACGCCGTAAAAGCGGGCCAGACGCTCGTCCAGAAACGTGTAGGGCGCGTCCAGAAACTCGAGGATGCTGCGGTCCTGGCGCACGATGTGATCGAAGAACAGCTCCGTCTCGCGGCGCATGGAGCGGCGCAGGGATTCGTCAAACTGCGGGAACTTCTCGCTGTCCGGCCGCACCACGTCGATGTTGCGGAACTGGAGCCACTGCCCGCCGAAGTTCTCCACGAGAGCGCTCGATTTCGGATCCTTCAACATCCGCCGCACCTGCGCTTCCAGCACCGCGGGACGGCGCAGGCGGCCCTGGCCGGCGACGCGCATCAGTTCGGCATCCGGCATGCTGCTCCAGAGGAAGTAAGAGAGGCGCGAAGCAAGCTCGTAATCGCTGAGCGGCGCGGCGGTCTTGCCCGGGGGCGCCGGACGGTCGCGCTCGATGCGGAACAGAAAATCCGGCGAGACCAATACCGCCTCGAGAGCGGCGGCGATGCCTTCTTCGAACGAATCGCCCTGTTTGCGGGCGAGCGCAACCAGGCCGAGAAACGGCTGAATTTCGGCGGCTGACACCGGACGGCGGAAGGCGCGGCGTGCGAAGTTCGCGACGATAGTGCGGGCACAGGAGGGGAGGTGCTTGCCCGGCGCATGGCCGCAAACGAAGATATGCCGCAACGCGGCCTGCGAGGGGCCGGGCGATTGCGTGAACGGGCCGGCCACGTCGATCGATTCGAAGCGGTTGTCCACGCGCGTTTCCACGCGATCGAGCTTGATGGTGGTGCCGAGTTTCCGGAGCGTCTCACGATCCTTTTCGGTAAGCGCGCCGCGCACGGTGATCAGGGCTTCCGCGGGGCGGGTGGAGGGCTCGGGCCCTTTGTACCTCGCGGGCAGCCCGTGGTACTCCTTCAGGTACGTTGCCGACAGCAAATGCTCACCGGCTGTCAGGCGGGCTTTGAAATCGCGGGTCTGGCCTTCCAGGTCGGTGGCATCCACCTCCGCCTGATCCACCATTTTTCCGTCCACCCAGAAGGCAACGTGCGCCGGTTCGGACTGGTTGGGCCGGTGGCCGTTCAGCACCAGGTGAAAGCGGTATTCGCCGTCCACGGGAAAGCGGTGGACGGCGTGTGTGGAACTCAAAGCGGTGAGGCCTGATTCGTCGTAGCCCGCGAAACTTTTGGGCAGCACCGGAATGCGCACCGGCGCGCTGTAGTGGGTCATGGCCGGTTTCAGCTTCTGCGCGCCGAAAATTGCGGTGCGGACGGCCGTTTCGGCTGCGTCGACGTACTTTTCGAGCAGGACGGGAGAGACGTTCAAGGCGTCGGCGATGTTGTCGAAACCGTAGGCTGCCTGGTCCATTGGAAAGTGGTCGGCGAGCCGCAGGTCGACGCCCAGAAGGTCGCGCAGCGTGTTGTTGTACTCGGTGCGGTTCAGGCGGCGCGCGGTGACGCGTCCGGCGTCGGGCTTCACCTGCGCATCCTGCTTTGCGAATTCGCCATCGAGGAACCGGCAGACGGCTTCGATTTCGGAAGCGGGCGGCTTGGGCAGGCCCGGGGGCGGCATTTCGCCGGCGCGAAGTTTGGCTGCGACTCGCTCCCACACGGGACGGTCGCTGAGGATCGCCTTTTCGTCTTTGTACGATTCCAGATTCACGCCGCCGGAACTGAAGCCGGCGCTGTGGCACGAGACGCAGTTTTTGGCGACGAAAGCCAGAGTGGAAGGGACGTCGGCAGCCGGCGCGGGCAGAGCCAAGGCGCAGAGCAGGGCCGCACGGTACACGAGTGGTATCCGGTAGCTGTAATTCATGTCGGGCGGCTGAGTGCGAACTGGATCCAGAATATCCTGGATGCCGTGGGACTGTCAAATAGGGCGACGCTCGAATTTTACACTAAGGCCTGTATTTGCCTCAGTTGAGAAGCCGCTTCGGCCTTGACCGCGGCCATTGCGATGAGCAGGTCGGGGAGGTGGAACGTAGTGCCGTAAAGGAGTAGCGCGGAAGACTCCACGTCAAAATAACGGGCGAAGACGGCAGGGTCGGCGTGGCTGATGCCCAGGGGACCGAAATTGGTAAGCCGGAGCGGTCCGCGGGGATGAGCGCGGACCCACAGGTCGAACACCCGTCCGGGATCGGCCACCGCTTCGAGCTCGGGGTTCAAAATCGCCGAATCTGCCGGGACACCGAGCAGCGCGCGCAACGGGGCTTCCCGCGCCAGCAAGTGCCGCAGGTGCAGGGCCGCGGTCAGCAGGGACTGCATGTGCCGCCAGAAATCGGCCGGATCGCGATGCTGGATTGCGGACGTCGCGTCGCGGTATGCGGCCAGTCCGAAGCCGCACTGAAGCTCAGTTTCCGAGAGCAGAAGCCGCTGCCGCGCATCGATCATCGGCAGACCCTACCGAGCGATTTGGAGCCGGAGTCCAAGCATGTGGCGATCACCGAAATCATCCCACGAAACCGCGCCGTCCGCCCGCAGGGATCATTGCAGGGCGAGTTTGCGAATCCAGATATTGCGGAAGCGTACCGGCTGATTGTGATCCTGGAGGCTGAGGGGCATCTCCGGGGGATGCGCGGTGTACTTGCCCACCTGACGCCAGATGGTGGTGCCGAGATATGCCTTGTGATCCTGCACCAGGACGCCGTTGAAGAACAGGGTGATGTACGCCGGCGACAGCAGTTTGTCACCGTCGAAGCGCGGGGCCTCGAAGGCGATATCGTAAGAGTTCCATTCGCCCTGCGGGCGCGCCGGGTTGACCATCGGGGGCCACACGCCGTAAATAGCGCCCGCGCCGCCATCGGCGTAGGTGAGGGCGGTGTGGGATTCGAGCACCTGGATCTCATACCGGGTCATCAACTCCACGCCGCTGTTGCCGATGCTCTGGCCCTGGCCCTTGGCTTCGGTGGGAATCTGCCACTCAATATGAAGCTGGCAATCGCCGAATTTGTCCTTGGTTACGAGGCGGCCGGTGCGCGGGACGATCTCGATGTAGCCGTTCTCGACTTTCCATTTGGGCTCGGTGGTGGTCCCCCCGCGCGCGGCCTGCATCCAGTGCGAGAGGTCCTTGCCGTCGAACAGTACGATGGCGTCAGAAGGGGGCGGCGCGCTGACCGGCGGGCCGGGTGTGACTTTGGGCGGCCGGGGACGCTCCATATCGTGGACGCGCCATTGCTGGCCGGGAATTCGCGGCGTGTCCGTATAGCCGCGCACGTCGTCTCCGGCGTGTTCCTGCTGCTGCTTTTGAGGCGCTTGGGGCGGGGCCTGCTGGGCGCTGAGCGCGGCGGCAACCGCCAATAGGATGAGTGGCTTCATCGTTCCTCCAGAAATGCGTCGATCCTCTCTATTTTGCACGATTGCCGGACCGTGGTGTCCGCTCGGCCCAGTAAATCTGAATTTCCCCGGGCTGGGCGATGGTCAGCTTGCCGCCCGCGGCCGTGAGATCCGGCGAATCGGGCGAATAGGAGCGGAAGCGCGTGCCGTCGGGAATGGGCAGGTCGTCCACTGCCAGCGAAAGCGGTTGGGCGCTGCCGGCACGGTTGAGGACCACCAGCACGTGTTCCTCGGGCGAACTGCGCAGGTAGACATACTGGTTTTGGTTGACGAGCAGGTTGGTCAGCGTTCCGCGGCGGATGGAAGGATGCTCCAGCCGGAAATGCAGGAGTTCGCGGGTGAGGTTGAAGACGGCAGCCGCGTCGCCCGTGCGCCCGGCCGGCGCGAAGGCATCGGTGGTATCGCCCAGCCAGCCGCCGGGAAAATCGTGGCGGTTCTCCGGGTCGTTCGCGCCCATCATGGCAATCTCGTCGCCGTAATAAAGGTGGACCACGCGGCGGGTGGTCAGCACGAACGCCTCCGCCATCATCAACCGGTTGATCTCCCCCTTGGCCATGGTGAGCAGCCGCGGTTGATCGTGATTGCCGGGAAACACCACCAGCATCTCCGGCCGTTTGTAGAGCGAGTCCTGCGCCAGAATTTCCGCCAGGCGGTTCATGGGCTGGCCCGCGGCAAAGACGTCGCGGAGTGTGTGCTCGAGCGGGAAATCGAGCAGCGACGGCAATTTCGTGTCGACGCCGTTGTGGGAGGTGCCGCCTTCGAAAAACGAAAGCGACGCGGGATTGGGCGCGGTCACTTCCCCCACCACGGTGAAGCCCGGGTACTGCTTGTCCACCGCTGCCTGCCACTTCGCCCAGAAGGGGCGGTCCACGTACGGGTAGGTGTCCTGCCGGATAGCATCGATCCCGGTCATGCCGATCCACCACAGCGCATTTTGGATGATGTAGTCCGCGGCGAGCGGATCTTCCTGGTTGAAGTCCGGCAGGCTGCCGGCGAACCATCCGCGCAGGGGAAGTTCGCGGCGGCTGGGGCGGGAATACGGATCGGCCAAACCCGCGATGTCGAAATTGTTGCGGGGCCGCGGAGTGCGGTCGAGGTAATTGAACCAGGTCGGCGTGGGCGGGTTGGCGACGAACGGATGGCGGGGTCCGCTGTGGTTGGCCACCTGGTCCTGCACTACCTTGATGCCCATCTGGTGCGCCGCGTCCACCAGGTCGCGGAACTCCTTCATGGTCCCGAAGCGGGGCTCGACGTTGTAGAAATCGACGGTCGAGTATCCGTGATATGCGCCGGCATTCGGCAGCGAGTTTTTGTACACCGGAGTCAGCCAGAAGCCTGTCACGCCCAGGTCCTTGAGGTAGGGGAGGCGGTCGCGGATTCCGCGCAGGTCTCCGCCGTGATACGCGCGGATATT
The DNA here is from genome assembly GCA_963836425.1 of Bryobacterales bacterium. Lineage (GTDB taxonomy): Bacteria > Acidobacteriota > Terriglobia > Bryobacterales > Bryobacteraceae > CAWIJJ01. The sequence continues at coordinate 96,670 of CAWIJJ010000001.1, forward strand.
CTTGCGGTCGGCCGCGGCGGCGAATTCGGGAGGGCTGTCGTTGGCCGGGTCGCCGTTGGCGAAGCGGTCGGGCATGATCAGGTAGATGACGTCGTCCGGCGTAAAGCCCTGGAAGCGGCCCTTGGGTTCGAGCGGCTTTTCAAGCGTGAACGTGAACCGGCCGGTTCCGGTGCGGCCCTTCACCTGGAACTCGAAGGAACCGGGGCGGACCTCCCGGCCGATGTCGAGGTAGACGAACAGGTATCTCCCATCGGGCGAGGTGTGGCGCACGTCGATTTTGAACCCTTTGGATGCGGTTGAAACCGTCGCATCCTGAAGGTCCGCCCCGGTCAGCAGGATCTGCAACGGGTTCAGCGTGTGGGGAACCCACCAGTTGGGCGGTTCGACCTTTTCGACCCTCGGTGCGGCGCTCGCGCAGGCGAGACCGATCAAGGCTATGGTGCACGGCTTCCAGAGTGTCATGGTTCGGGTCCTCTGCTCTTTGAGACTCTACCACCGTGCCGCTGCTGCCCGGCTGCACCCGCCGGCCTGCATGCCGTCCACATTGTTGACACGCCTGCTCACGCGGTGGACAGGAGCGGCTGCAATCGGGGCTTGTTGCGACGCGCGCAACTCGTTGGTGGGACAAAATCGACCGCCGGGCGGCGTTGCGCCGCGATTTCGGCAATCGCCGTGCAAGATGACTGGTATGGCGGCCGGTTCGAGCCGCCAGGGATGGCGCCATATGAAATTCTCGCGTGAATTTCCGACCGAAGAGCAGGCACGAGCCCGAGAGGCGGCCCTTCAAGCTCTCGGCTACCGCGCCTGGCGCAACCGCAAAATCGATGGCGCCTGGGCGGTCTTCTGGTGGGTGCGCAACTGAAGCCGTAGCACGCCTGGCGGAGCTCAGGCGGCGCCCCACTTCCAGTCGCGCACTTCCGGGAGTTCGTCGCCGTAGCGTTCGATATGAAGGCGATGGTCCACTAACTTATCGCGCAGTTCCTGTTTCAGGTATGCGCTGCGGGCGCCTAATTGAGGCAGCCGGTCGATCACATCCATCGCCAGGTGAAAGCGGTCGAGGTCATTCAGCACCGCCATATCGAACGGCGTCGTGATAGTTCCCTCTTCCTTGTAACCCCGGACATGCAGATTCACGTGATTGGTCCTGCGATAAGTCAGGCGATGGATCAGCCACGGGTAGCCATGGTAAGCGAAGATAACCGGTTTGTCCCTGGTGAATAGTACGTCGAAATCACGGTCCGGCAGACCGTGAGGGTGCTCGCCCTGGGGTTGCAGCTTCATTAAGTCGACGACGTTGATCACTCGTATCTTCAAAGTCGGAATATTGCGGCGAAGAATTTCCACCGCCGCCAGCGTTTCGAGAGTCGGAACGTCGCCCGCGCATGCCATGACCACGTCCGGATCGGAACCCTTGTCGCTGCTTGCCCATTCCCATATGCCGATGCCGGCGGTGCAGTGGCGGATGGCTGCATCGATGTTCAGCCATTGCGGAGCAGCGTGTTTTCCCGCCACGATCACATTCACGTAGTGACGGCTCCTCAGACAGTGATCCATCACCGACAGGAGGCAATTGGCATCCGGCGGAAGATAGACGCGGACGATCTCGGCTTTCTTGTTCATGACGAGGTCAATGAAGCCCGGGTCCTGATGCGTGAATCCGTTGTGGTCCTGACGCCAGACGTGGCTCGCCAGCAGATAATTGAGCGACGCGATTTTCCTGCGCCAGGGCAGATGCAGGGTCACCTTGAGCCACTTGGCGTGTTGATTGAACATGGAGTCGATGATGTGAATGAACGCTTCATAGCTGTTGAACACGCCATGCCGGCCGGTAAGGAGGTACCCCTCCAGCCAGCCCTGGCACAGGTGTTCGCTCAGAACCTCCATGACGCGGCCTTCATGCGCCAGGAATTCATCCACCGGCTGAGTCTCCGCCATCCATTGGCGCCGGGTTGTCTCAAAGACTGCGCCCAGCCGGTTTGACAGTGTCTCGTCGGGCCCCCAGATGCGGAAATTGCGCTGCTCCGCATTCAGCCGGACAACGTCGCGAAGAAAGGCGCCGGCAACTCGCGTGTCCTCGGCCTGGACGGAGCCGGGTTCGGCCACCTCGACAGCATACTTGCTGAACTCAGGCAAGCGGAGGTCCTTGAGCAGTGTTCCGCCATTGGCGTGCGGGTTGGCGCCCATGCGGCGTTCGCCGTCGGGAGCCAGCGATTGCAGGTGTTGGCGCAGGCATCCGGCGGAATCGAAGAGCTCATCCGGGCGGTAGCTTTTGAGCCAGTCCTCGAGCTGCTTCAGGTGTTCGGGGTTCGTGGCGGGATCGGCGATGGGAACCTGGTGCGAGCGGAACGAGCCTTCAACCTGTTGTCCATCGACGGTCTTTGGGCCGGTCCATCCTTTCGGCGTCTGAAGCACGATCATGGGCCAGCGCGGCCGGCTGGTGCCCCCCTGCTCGCGCGCATCCTGCTGGATCGTTTTGATTTCGGCCACGATACGATCGAGCGTGGAACTCATGAGCGGGTGCAGGACCGCCGGATCATCGCCGGCCACGAAGTGCGGCTGCCATCCGCAGCCACACAGGAATTGTTCGAGCTCATCCTTCGGGATACGCGCCAGGATAGTCGGGTTTGCGATCTTGAATCCGTTCAGGTGCAGGATGGGCAAGACCGCGCCATCGCGGGCCGGGTTGAGAAACTTGTTGGAATGCCAGGCGGCGGCGAGCGGACCTGTTTCGGCCTCGCCATCGCCGATCACGCATGCGACCACCAGCTCCGGATTATCGAACGCCGCTCCAAACGCATGGCTGAGCGAGTAACCCAGCTCGCCGCCTTCGTGGATCGAGCCGGGCGTTTCCGGAGCCACGTGGCTCGGAATGCCCCCGGGAAACGAGAATTGCCGGAATAACTGACGCAATCCAAGTTCATCACGGGTAACGGCAGGGTAGTATTCGCTATACGTACCCTCCAGATACACGTTGGCCACTACGGCTGGGCCGCCGTGCCCGGGACCGGAGATGTAGATCATATCCAGGTCGTACTCGCGGATGATGCGGTTCAGGTGCGCGTAGACGAAATTCTGGCCGGGCGTGGTGCCCCAGTGTCCCAGCAGACGGGGCTTGATGTGTTCGGGCTTCAGGGGTTCCCTTAACAGGGGATTGTCGTATAAGTAGATCTGGCCCACGGACAAATAGTTCGCGGCGCGCCAATAAGCATCAATCCGGTCCATGAGTTCGTGTGGGGCTGCGCTCATGATGTCCCTCCTTAAGGTATTGGGTTCTCCGCAAGTAAGCCGGAAACGATTTTCGCAATCATCAGTTCTTCGTCCGTCGGTATCACCCGGACCGTGACAGCTGCGCCGGGACGAGAGATCTCCGCCGCGGCCGCGATACACTCGCGGTTTCGCGATGCGTCGAGTTCAATCCCGAGGAACCCGAGTCCTTCGCATATGGCGGCGCGGACTTCGGGCGAATGCTCTCCGATGCCCCCCGAAAAAACCAGGGTGTCAAGACCACCGAGCACGGCCGCACAGCCTCCAACCCATTTCTTTGCCTGGTAGCAGAAAAGATCGAAGGCTTCGCGCGCGGGCACGTCGTGTACGCCCCGTGCGATCAGCTCGCGCATGTCGGCGGAAGATTGCGAGACACCGAGCAATCCGCAGCGGCAACTGACGAATTCATCGAGCTGCTCCGGCGTCAGGTTTTCCGAGCGCATGAGATAGGCGAGCAGGCCGGGATCCAGGTCGCCGGGCCGCGTGCCCATCATGATTCCCGAGGCGGGGGTGAAAGCCATGCTGGTGTCCACCGGCGCCATTCCCCGGAGCGCCGTTATGCTGGCGCCCGAGCCGAGATGTGCCAGCACGACGCGTCCCTCGGCGGCGATGCCTGCCACGCGATGCAACTCTTCGATCAGGAACGCGTAGGAGAGGCCGTGGAATCCCAGGCGCCGTATGCCGGCATCGGTATAGCGGCGGGGAATCGGAAGCAGTTGTGCAACCCGGGGAAGCGCCCGGCCGAAGACCGTATCGAAACAGGCGATCTGGAGCAGGCCGGGAAATTGTTCCTGGAAGGCTTCGATGAGCGCAATCTCGCGCGGCAGGTGGGTGGGGTCGAGCGGTTGCGTCCGCCGGAGTTCCTGCAAGACTTCCGCAGTCACCGCCTGGTGCTTATCGAGGTACACGCCTCCGTGCACAACCCGGTGGCCGATCGCCTGGAATGGTTCCCCGCCGCTCCATCCCGCTATCCAATCGATAATGCCCTGCGCCGCCTGGCGATGATCGGCCGTGCCCAACTGGATTCGATGAGTCTTCGATTGTGAAATGTCGGTCGCGGCCAGGGTTGCGCCGGATCGGCCGATGCCCTCTACGCTTCCGCTCAGAATGCGTTCCGGAGTTCCGTTCGAACGAAACGCCGCGAACTTGATGCTGGAGGAGCCTCCGTTGATCGTGAGAATCCGGTAGGGCATTGCGGTCCTGCACGTTCAGCCTCAGGCTAGCACAGACCCGGCGGCGGTCAACCTGTTGTGACCTACTCGTAACGCAATGCCACAACCGGGTCCAGGCGCGCCGCGCGGTTTGCCGGCCAGATGCCGAAGAAGAGGCCGACGCCGACCGAGACGAGCACGCCGGAGACCGCCGCCCAAAGCGGCACCGCTGTCGGCAGATTGGGGAAAATCAGCGCGGCAAGCCGCGAAACGGACCATCCCAGCATGAGACCGATCAGGCCGCCCATGCCCGTCAGCACCACCGCTTCGGTGAGGAACTGGAGTACGATATCGCCCTTCCGCGCGCCCACGGCTTTGCGAATGCCGATCTCGCGGGTACGCTCGGTGACGCCGACGAGCATGATGTTCATCACGCCGATCCCTCCCACCGTTGTGGTGGGCTTTGCCCCCCACCCCCCCAGACGCGGGCGAAAGACTCAGAAAATTATGTTTTCTGATGACTGACAACAAGGCTGCGCGGGGACTGGCGGGCCAATTGCTTATCCGGAATGGTGAAGGAAACGCCGAGCGAAGACGATGGAAGCTCACCGTGGGCGATGCGGTCAGCAATGACCTCAATAGCGAGGCGCTCAGCGTTGCTGATCGCCTCGTCCCGCGTCTGGCCATAGCCCATTACGCCCGGCAGTTCGAGGGTCTCCGCGATCCAGCGCCCGTCTTCCTCCCGATCGAGTTCGATCGTCAGATTCACCCCTTCATCATACTCTGACAAGAAAATAGCCGCACCGAGATCGGATTACCCAGATTACCCATGGGTGACGGCGTACTGTTTGCCGATTCTACAGAGGGCCAGCGTTTTTCGGAGGTGGCCGAGGCGGAGGCCGATGTTTCGTGACGGCGGCGAGCACCCCGTGGGCAGGTCATGCTTTACGATCTGCATTTCCGGCAACATTTTGCTTCATCCACCTCGGACGATCCTGGCAACGCGAAATGGAAACAAAGAAGCTCCTGCGGCTTTCCCGGCAAGATTATGGTTTATTCGCGGCAAAGATATGCTTTAAACCACACTGGCACACCCCGGCGCCGGTCAGCCGCACTGTGACCTACTCGTAACGCAATGCCACAACCGGGTCCAGGCGCGCCGCGCGGCTTGCCGGCCAGATGCCGAAGAAGAGGCCCACGCCGACCGAGACGAGCACGCCGGAGACCGCCGCCCAAAGCGGCACCGCCGTCGGAAGATTGGGGAAGACCAGGGCCGCAAGCCTCGAAACGGACCATCCCAGCATGAGACCGATCAGGCCGCCCATGCCCGTCAGCACCACCGCTTCGGTGAGGAACTGGAGTACGATATCGCCCTTCCGCGCGCCCACGGCTTTGCGAATGCCGATCTCGCGGGTGCGCTCGGTGACGCCGACGAGCATGATGTTCATCACGCCGATCCCTCCCACCAGCAGGCCGATGGAGCTGAGGATCACCATGACCAGCGCCACCATGGCGGTCACGCTGCGGAACTGCTCGATCATCTGCTCGGCGGTCGAAATCGAGAACGTATCGGGATCGTGGAACGGGACGCGGCGCTCCAGGCGCAGCACCGAGCGCACCTCGTCCTGCGCCTTGTCGAGCAGCCCTTGTTTGGCGATGACGATGAGCATGTGCTCACGCAGGTTGGGGAACATCTTGCGCATCGTGAAATACGGGATGAGGACGCGGGTGTCGTTCTGCCCAGGCAGCGAGGCGGCCGGCCGGTCCATCACGCCGAGGACGCGCATGGAGTGGCCGTCCACCTCGATGTATTTGCCGATCGGATCGCCTTCCGGGAGCAACTGCTTCTGCACGTCTTCACCGATTACCACCACCGGCTGCCGGTGCGTGCTTTCAATGTCGGTGAAGAAGCGGCCGTATTTCATGGTGGTGCCGCCGGCGGCGTAGCCCTCTTCGGTGCCGGCCATCTCGATTCCGTAAATGTCGTTGCCCTTGTAGCGCGCGGTGTGCATCCCGCTCATCGGAAAAATGTAGGGGCTGACGTGTTCCACCGACGGGCAGCGTTCAGCGATGGCGCGCGCGTTTTCGAGCGTGAGCGGCTTGCGGCGCTGCTCCTCGCGGGTCCAGTTGCCCATCGCCTTGCCCTTCAGCACGATGATGGTGTTCGGTCCAAAGCTGCGCAGCAGGTTGGTGATGGCGCCATCGAGGCCGGCGATGATGGAGCCCACGCCGATGACCGCTCCGGTGCCGATGATCACACCGAGGATGGTGAGGAAGGAGCGCATCTTGTGCTCGCGCACGGTGGCGAGCGCGAGTTGCACGCCGTTCTGAACGGATCCTAACGTCATTTTTCAGCCCTCAGCGCTTCAATGGGGTCGAGCTGGGCTGCCCTGCGCGCGGGATAGATGCCGAAGAACAGACCCACGATTGCGGAGAGCGCCACTCCCACTACGACGGCAACAATCGGAATCGACATGGGCACGGCGGTAGTAGTGCGGACGAGGACGGCCACAACCCAGGAAATGGTGACGCCGATGAGTCCGCCGATTCCGGAGAGCATCGACGATTCCACCAGGAACTGGTTCAGGATGTCCTGGCGGCGCGCGCCAACCGATTTGCGGATGCCGATTTCATGCGTCCGCTCCGTAACCACGGCGAGCATGATATTCATGATCACGACGCCGCCCACCACCATGAAGACCGAGACCACGCCGACGGCGGTGGCAGCGATGGCGCCCGTCAACTGCGTCCAGAACTGAAGCACGGAGTCCGAGGTCACCAGGGCGAACGAATCGTCGTCTTTGGGCGACTGGTGACGGAAGGCTCGCAACAGCATGCGGGCCTCTTCCTGGGCCTGCGTGAGGTGCTCGTGGTCGAGCGCCAGGCCGGCATAATTCATGCCGCCGCGCGATCCCCAGATCTTGAAATACGTCTGGATGGGAATGATGACGAAGTTGTCCTGGGACTGGCCGAAGACCGAACCCTTGGCTTTGGAAACGCCCACCACGCGGAACGGCAATCCGTCCACGGAGACGGTCTGCCCGATGGGATCGCTGCCGGGGAAAAAGCGCGTGCGGATGTCATTGCCGATGAAGCAGACGGCCATGCGGCGTTCGTTTTCGATGTCGGAGATGAAACTGCCCTCCTCCGCCTCGTAATTGAGGATGACGCCCATGTTGGGGGTGAGCCCCTGGATGCCGACGTTTTCCGCCGTTTCCTTGCCGAAGTGCACGGTAGCGGAGCGACCGGTAGAGAGGCCCAGTTCGCGCGTGAGGTTCAGCCGCTCCTTGAGAAAATCGAATTCCTCCGGTTTCAATTGCGGGTTGCGCCGGAGCATCTCCAGGTACTTCTTGGGATCGAACTGCATCATGGCGATGCGTGTGACCCGGTACCCGTCGGCGCCCATTTGCGCCACGTTCTCGGCGATGTAAAGATCCATTCCGTTGATCACGGACATCACCGAGATCAGGGTGGTGGTGGCGAGAATGATGCCGAGCAGGGTCAGGAAACTGCGCAGCTTGCTGCCGCGAAGCGACTGAACCGCGCCCGCTACCGCCTCCCAAAACGACGCGTGTGATTCCATTTCAAACCTTTGCCGCCTGCCGGCCGATCCACTGCATAATCACCTCGTCCACCCAGAAGCGCTCTGGAGAACGGGCCAGAAATCCGAGATGACCGCCGTGCTCGGGCGCCACCAGTTCGATGCGGGGATTGTTCCGCACTGCTTCGGATTCGAAAATCCTGTATGGAATGAAGGTATCATCCTTCGCCTGAATCAGCATCACCGGCACGCGGAGCCCGTCCAGGTAATTCAGGGCCGATTGGGAGCGGTAGTAGTTCAGGGCGTTGCCGAAGCCGAAGCACGGCGCGGTAAACCTATCGTCGATATCCATTACCGAACGGAGGGCGGCGAATTCACGCGGGTCGTAACGGCCGGTTGCGGCGAGGCGGGCCCGCATGCGCCGGACGAAGCGGTGCTCGTACAGTCGATTGTCGGGTTCGGCGATGCGGCGCGCGCAGGCTTCGAGGTCCAGCGGCGAGGAGACGGCGCACACGCCGGCAATCCACGGCCGCGCGGCTTCGCCCAGTTCCCCTGCGAGCTTCAATACCACGTTGCCGCCCAGGGAAAAGCCGACCAGCCAGGCGGGCGGGCGGCCCTCTTCCCGGAGGGCGCGAAGGACGGCCAGCAGGTCGCTGGTGAGGCCGGCGTGGTACAGGGTCTGGCAGAGATGCTCGGTGCCGCCGCAGGTGCGCATGTTGAACCGGTGGGCGGCGAACCCGGCGGCGGTGGCTTTGGCGCTGAGGCTGGCGATGTAGACGGCGCGGCCGGAGCCTTCGAGGCCGTGCACCATCACGATTTCGCCTTTTGCTTCGGGCGGGCGCAGGGACGTGACCAGCACCTGCACGCCGGGTTCGGTGCAGAACAGCCGATCCTCCGGCTGGATGGAGCTGGCGGGGCGGGGCCAGTAGTGGCCGGCGATCGTCTGAAGATGGGGATTGCGGAAAAGCGGACGAAAAGGGCGCATCGGCCGGGCGGTTACTTGGGCACGACCTTTACGTCGGTAACGTAGTAGCCCGGCTCGGGGTCCAGGACGACGACGACGGCCTGGATATGGTCGCCCACGTGTAGCTTCTGAAATTCGGCGTCGGGCTTCACTGGGTAGTCCATGGTCATGGCCTCCATCCAGTCGCCGATCTTGCCGGCGTCGATGGTGGCGCTTTTCTGGTTGACGTCGAGCGCTTTAATTTCTCCCGTCATCGGATACCGCTTGCCCGTGGCGGCCGCCTCATGATGGCAGCCGGCGAATGTCACGGCGAGCGAAACCAGCAAGAACGTCAGAATCGCAGTCTTCATTACTTTTTATCATCGCAGGATGGCGCCGGCACTTGCACCTCCTTCATGTGAAAGCCGTTCGGTCCCGGCTTGAAATTCCGCAAGGACAACGGGACGGGCTTCGTGTTCTTCAGAAGATTGGTGAGGGGCACCGCGCAAGTCTTGGCCTGCGGAACGATCGTCAGCCCGGGCACGACCACCAGTGGAGCGGGGGTCTTGGGGGGAGTGCCTACCTCCAGCTTCTGGAAGTAATTCCGGAACGCATTCTGGAGCGTTGGCGGTAAGGGTTTGGGTATAGCGGACGTCTGTGCCAGAGCGGCCGCGGAAGAGACCGCGATCAAAAAGAAGAATCGCATACGCACCTCCGCGATCTATTGTACGGCCATTTCGGCAAACTCGACTACCCTACCTTTTTTCACTCAGCGCTTTCCGAACGCCGCCGCGGGGTTGTCCACCATCAGCGGCCGGATCCAGGCTGCGTCGATCGCGGGCAGGAACCCTGTGAAGAGGAACGTGTAGCCTCGATAATCTCCGCCGGCAGGTTCGCCCACGTGATACCAGCCCGAGTCCTGGGAGATCAACGTGTGGGCCAACAGTTTCTCGGCAGCCATGAATTGCACGCAGCTCGCGATGCCACTCGAGCGATTGCGCGTTGATGCCGTCGAACTCCACCCAGGCGCCGGCTTGTGCCGCGCGCCGGTGGAAGGCGTGATCCTTCTCATTCTGGGCATGAACCCACACGAACCGGGCAGGGGAGACTTTGGCGTTCACGAAGATTTCGATCTGTTCGAGTGCGGCGGGTCCGTCGCCGGTGTGGGAGGCCACAGTGAGTCCGGTTTCGCGCGCCGTGAGGGCAGCAGCGTGAGCCAGTTTCCGGTCCCATTCGTGCAGCGGCGCCCGGTTGACACCGATTTTGACGAAACGCGGCCTGATGCCATCCACGCCTCTCCGAATCTCCTCGATCCACCGGCGCGCCAGTTGTTCCGGCCGTCTCTGTGCGGGCGAACGCGGGCAGATACTTGTGATCCGCCGCGCCGTAAAGGCCGGTATTGGTCCAGATTTCGATGCCGGTAGCATCGGCGAGCCGGGCCATCAGGCGAGGGTCGCGGCCAAGGTAATTCGGCGTGCATTCGAGCAGCCGCGTGCAGCCGAAGGGCTTCAAAGCCTCCAGTTTCGGCCGGGCGGCGCGAAAGACCTCGTCCGCGTCGTAACGTCCGGGCCGGATCAGGTCCGCGCCAACGAAATCCACCAGGATATGTTCGTGGACCAGCACGGAGCCGGGAAATGCTCTGGGCCCATGCGGCGCGCGATGCCGCGATTGCGGCAAGAAACCGGCGCCGCGAGGCGCCTGCCGCCAGCCTCGTCTGGGACATGCTTTCATTGTGTGTGATCCCGGGTAGTTTTCGGTATGCTTGTTCGGAGGTATTTATGCCCGATCGTTCCGCGAAAAGCTCAGTTCAACTGGATGTCGATGCCGGAGCCGATCCGGCGACCCAGGTAATAGACCCCGACGCCCCTTTTCGAATTCTGCTGCTGGGAGATTTCAGCGGCAGGTCGAACCGCGGGGTGCACGCGCCTCTGGCGGGCCGCCGGGCGGTTGCGGTAGACCTGGACAATTTCGACGATGTTATGAAAGGCATGGGCGTGGCTTTGCGCCTGCCTCGGGCCGAGCTCTCCTTCGCCAGCCTGGACGATTTTCATCCCGACGCGATTTACGGCAAGGCAGGTGTTTTCCGGCAACTGGCCGAACTGCGCGGTAAGCCGCCGGCCGCAGTGCAGGAAGCCGCCGCGCCCGCCGCTGCCGGCGGTGCTCCCTCCGCGACCGTTTCCGGCGCGGGGCTGTTCGACAGCATGCTGTCGGAAACCGAGGAGCGGCATGGCTCGGCGCGCGAGGATCCGAGCGACCTGGCGGCGTTCGTGAAGCGGGTGATGGCGCCGCACCTCGAGGAGCGTCCCGACAAGCGCAAGCTGGAGTGGGCCGCGCGCGTGGATGCGATCGGGGCGGAGCAGATGCGCGCGATCCTGCATCATCCGCAGTTTCAGGCGGTGGAAGCGGCCTGGCGGTCGGCCTGGTTGCTGGTGCAGAAACTGGATCCGGACAGCGAGTTGAAGATCTACCTGCTGGACGCGACGCTGGACGAACTCATCGATGCCGAGACGGAGGATCTGCAGCCGCTGTTTTCGGGGCCGAGAGCTTCGTGGGCCGCGATCGCGGCGAATTTCGAATTCGGCCAGAATGCCGACGACGCGGGCAGGTTGCTGCGTTTCGGCCGGCTCGCCGCGGCGGCCGGAGCGCCCTTCCTGGCGGGCGCGCTGCCCCCGGCAGAGACGATCGCGCCGGAGTGGAAGGTGCTGCGCCAGATGGCCGAGGCGAGATGGATCGGCCTGGTGCAGCCGCGATTCCTTCTGCGGCTGCCTTACGGGAAGAAGACTTCCGCCGTCGAGACCTTTGAATTCGAGGAGATGCCCGAGAGCCGCCATACCGATTACCTGTGGGGCAACGGCGCCATCGTGGGGGCATGTCTCCTGGGGTACGCTTTTCGAAAGCAGGGTTGGGAGATGCGCCCCGGAAGCTTCCGGCAACTCACCGGGCTGCCCCTGCACGTCTACACGGAGAATGGCCAGACGGAACTGAAGCCCTGCGCGGAAATCCTGATGTCGGAAACCGACGCCGAGACCCTGATGGAAAGCGGGTTTATGCCGCTTGCCTCGCTGAAGGACCAGGATGCGGTACTGCTGGTGCGCTTTCAGTCGATGGCGGATCCGCCCAAGGCCCTGCCCGGCCGCTGGACCAACTAAAGACCGGTGGAAGTCGAAATCGACCGCCGGTACGTGACCGACACTCTCGTCCGGCTGGTCCAGATTAATTCGATTAATCCGTCACTGGCGCCCGGAGCGCCTGGGGAGAAGGCGATAGCGGGATTCATCGCGCAATCGCTGGCGGAAGGCGGTCTGGCCGTGGAGATCCGGGAACCTGAACCCGGCCGTGCCACAGTGGTCGCGCGCCTGAACGGGGCGGGCGGCGGCCGGAGCCTGCTGCTCAATGGCCATTCCGATACCGTAGATGCGGCCGGAATGGCCGAACCGTTTTCGGGCGCCATCCGGGACGGGCGCGTTTACGGGCGGGGCAGTTTCGACATGAAAGGTTGTCTGGCCGCGTGCATGGGAGCTGCCAGGGCGCTGGCCGGCGGAACGCGAATGCGCGGCGACCTGTTGGTGGCCGCTGTCGCCGACGAAGAGTACGGCAGCCTGGGCACGCTGGACCTGCTGCGAGACATCCACGCCGATGCGGCGATCGTCACCGAGCCGACGGCGCTCGACGTTTGCCTGGCGCACAAGGGCTACCTGTGGATCGAGGTGGAGGTAACGGGCAAGGCCGCCCACGGCAGCCGGTTCGAACTGGGTGTGGACGCCAACATGAAAATGGGTTCGTTTCTGCACCAGCTCGCGGAACTCGAAACGGAGCTGCGAACCCGGCACCCGCATCCGCTGGTGGGGCCGCCCTCGTTGCACGCCGCCATGTTGCAGGGTGGAAGCGGGCTGAGCACCTATGCCGCGCGATCGGTGGTGCAGATCGAACGGCGCACCGTACCCGGCGAAACGGGGGAGCAGGCCGTGGCCGAAATCCAGGAGATCGTGGACCGCATTCAGGCGCGCGACCCGGATTTCCGCGCGACTGTGCGTCCTTACTTCCGCCGCGATCCTTTCGAGGTGGCGCGCGACGCGGAAATCGTGCAGGTGCTGGCGCGAGCGGCGGCCGGTGTGCGCGGACGGGAGCCTGCGTTTATCGGGGATACTCCGTGGATGGATGCTGCCCTGCTGCAGGCGGCCGGGATTGAGACCGTGGTCTTCGGCGCGGCCGGCGCGGGTGCGCACGCTGCCGAGGAGTGGGTCGATCTGGATTCCGTCGTTCAACTCGCCCGGATCCTCGCGAGAACTGCCGCTCAATATTGCGGCTGACGCCGATCATACATCGGTATCCCGACTGCTACCGAGAGTTGCAGCGGAACTCTCCGCAGGAGCTTGGAATGGAAAACGTGATGAACCGGGAACCGGAAACCTCTCCGAAGATGGAACACCGGGAGGGGCGGGTAGCGAGGACGATCGAGCAGCGAACGGCGAAGCTGCCGAGCGACACTTTTCTGTGGGCCGCGGTGGGCGCCATGACGGCCGCCGCTGTTCTCCAGATTGCCGGCAAGAGAAACCTCAGCCTGTTCTTTGGCCAGTGGCCCGCACCTTTTCTGCTGCTGGGTGTATACAACAAGATGGTGAAGCAGCGCGGTTCGGACGGCCGGTAGTTCCGGTGGCGGCCGGTGCAGGTCCTAACCCTCGCCGGCCGGCAGCGTGGCACCGCGCGTGCTCTAATTGCACGTATGCCCGCCACTGTATGGAGAGGCCGCCTCGCCTTTGGAATGGTTTCGATTCCGGTGCGGATGTACAAGGCCGCACGGCGTGAGCGGGTCCGTTTTCACCACGTCTATCGTCCCGCGGAAACTGCTGCCGGGAAGCCCGAGTTCGAAGAGCCTGAATCCGAACCGGATATGCCGGACACAATCAAAGGCCGCGGAGTTTCTACGTCCTCAGCCGTCCCCTCCGCCGGTGGTGGAGGAGGAAGAGCCCGTAGAACGTGTTCGGAACGCGCCCGTTTCCGGACCGGGCGGAGGCCGCATCGAACCCGCCGAAATCCTGAAAGGGTTCGAAGTGGAAAAGGGACGGTACGTGGTGATGGAGCCGCGCGAACTGGCCGCCCTGCGTCCCCGTACGTCGACGGAAGTGGAAATCGGCAGGTTCGTTCGCATGGAAGAAGTGGATCCTCTTTTCCTGGACGTGTCGTATTTTTTGCAGCCGGATGGCAAGGTGGAGAAACCTTACGCCCTGCTCTACCGCGCGCTCGAAACCACAGGCTACGCCGCACTGGGTTCGATCGCCATGCACGGCCGCGAGCATCCGGTGCTGATTCGTCCGGGGAAGCGCGGACTTGGTGCTGCACACCCTGTTCCATGCGAACGAGGTTCGGCTGGAGGAAGAACACGCGGCCGATGCCGGTGAGGTTACCGAGAAGGAACTGGGCCTTGCCGCCACGCTCGTGCGGGCCCTGGTCGAGCCGTTCGACCCCTCCATCCTGAAGGACAGCTTCGAAGAGAGGCTGCACGCGCTCATCGAGAGCCGCACGGCAGCGCCCGAAGCCGGGGCAGGGAAGGACGTGGAAAGGCGCGCCCCCGTGGACATCCTGGAGGCCTTGCGACGGAGCCTGGAAGCGGCCCGAAAGCCGCCGGCCAGCGAAGCAGCGGCTAAGCCGGCGCGCAGAAAGCGCAAAGCCTAAGCGGTTCGCGGCGGACGCAGCACCGTGCACACACTGGCGGAAAGCGGACCGCCGATATTGAAGGTCGCAGCCAGCTTGGGATTCTTCACCTGCAATTCGGCGGGGGCTTTGCCTGCCAGTTGCAGCGCCGACCAGCCGATCATGGCGATGCCGGTGGCTCCGATGGGGTGCCCTTTGGCAATCAGGCCTCCCGAAGTGTTGATGCCGCATTCGCCGTCCGGAGACGCTTTGCCGTCCACCCAATATTGGGCGCCTTTTCCCGGGTCGGCCTTGCCGATCACCTCGGTGCCGATCGCACCCATGACGCTGAAGCAGTCGTGAATCTCCGCCACGTTCACGTCGGCGGGCTCGGCGCCGGCCATCTGATACGCGGTTTGCATGGCACGGTACGCGCCCCTGGGGCGAAGCACGTCGCGTCCCTCCTTGCGCAGAGGGTCGGTAGCCTGTCCCCACCCGGCAACCTCCACGCACTCCGCTTTGGCGATGCCCAGCCTGTCCAGCCCTTCTTCGGTGGCGAGGACGAGCGCGGCGTAGCCATCGGTGATCTGCGAGCAATCGTAAGTCTTGAGCGGCAGTCCCTCCACCACGTACCGGTTGATCCCTTCGATCGCGGTTGCCTGGTCCAGCGTGATCTGAACCTTGCTCATCTGGGCGCAGGAATTGTATTTGGCGTTGGCGTACTCCTGCACGGGGATCGCGGCCAGGTCGCGTTCGGTCACGCCGTACTCTTCCATGTAGTCCCGCATCACCTCGGCAAACAGGTGAGGGAAGACGAACACCTTTCCGCTGCGCTCTTCAGGGTGGGAAAAATATCCGAGCACCTTGCCGACGAGCTTTCCGTCCATCTTGCCTTCGGCGTCGCGCATTTTTTCAAAGCCCACGGCGATGCCCGTGTCGCCCATCCCGAGTTGCAGCTTCTGAATGACGGAAAGCACCGCCTGGCCGCCGGAGGCGCAGGCATTTTCGACCGCCTCGATGGGCTTGCTTTCAAGGCCCGGGGAGGAGGCCATGAGGCCGGCAAGCAATCCCTGCTCATTCAACGAAAAGTTGCAGGCGGCCGCGATGCTGCCGACGTCCATGGCGGAGGCTTCCGCGCCGATATCCCGGCAGGCGCCCTGGACGGCGGCATCGATGATGGCAGGCACGGACATTCCCATCAGCTTGCCGAATTTCGATTGATGGTAGCTTGCGATGTAAATCGGTTTCACGGCAGTCCTCCAGGCGGCGAACACGGCTTCCTCCGCTCCTCATTCCATTGTCGCAATTTCGCTGCCGCGGTTATGTTCCGGTTACCACTCCACCGTCCACGCTCAGCACCGTGCCGGTGATGAACGACGCCGCGTCGGAAGCGAGCCAGAGGTAGGCGTTCGCGATGTCTTCCGGTTGCCCCATGCGACCCAGGGGCGTGTGTCCCACCATCCCCTGTAGGATCTTTTCCGGCATGCCCTGCACCATCTCGGTGGCGATGAATCCGGGCGCGACGGCATTGACACGAATGTAGTATTTGCCGAGCTCGCGAGCCCAGACGCGGGTCATCCCGATCAGCCCCGCCTTGCTGGCGACATAATTGGTCTGGCCGAAATTGCCGTAGAGGCCGACCACGCTGGAGGCATTCAGGATAACGCCGCCGCCTCCGGCGATCATGTGCGGGGCGACGGCGCGAGTGCAGTGGAACACGCCTTTGAGGTTGACCGAGATCACGGCGTCGAACTGCTCGTCGCTCATGACGGACGCAAGCGCGCCCTCTTTATATTTGAGGAGCTGGCCGTCCCGCAGAATGCCGGCGTTGTTCACCAGGACGTAGACCGATCCCCAGAGATCGATGATTTCGCGGACCGCCGCCTCCACCGATGCGGCATCGCTCACATCGACTTTCCGGGAGATTCCCCCGGGCAGCGCGTCGGCCTGTTTCACGTCCCACGATGCCACGCGGCAGCCTTCTTCGGCGAAGCGGTGCGCTGTCGCCTTACCGATGCCCCCGGCAGCGCCGGTGACGATCGCCACTTTCCCTTGCAATCCGGTTTCGATCATAGGAGTCTCGGAGCTATCTTAACCGCAAGCGCCGGCGACATCGCCCGGTTCGTCCCAAAAACGGACACTCGGGCGCGGGACAGATCTTCTAAGCTGCTGATAAAAAGACAGCTATATGCTGGCCCAGCAAATGCCGGGAGGTTTGCGCTATCAATAGGACTGAATGAAATCATCCGATTCTCGAACGCCCTGCATCCTGATTGCCGACGATCAGACCGATGTGCTGGAAGCGTTGCGCTTCCTGGTTAAGGGCGAAGGCTATTCCGCCGAGGCCGTCACGTCTCCGGGCGGTGCCATCGACGCGGTCGAATCGCGCGACTTCGACGCCGTCCTCATGGACCTGAATTACACCCGGGACACAACGTCCGGCCAGGAAGGATTGGACCTGCTGAATCGGATTCAGACCCTGGATTCGACGCTGCCGGTGATCGTGATGACCGCTTGGGGGTCGGTGGAACTGGCGGTGGAGGCGATGCGGCGCGGGGCTCGCGACTTCATTCAGAAGCCGTGGGACAACGCGCGGCTTTCGGCGATCCTCAAGACGCAGATCGAGCTGGGCCGGGCGCTGCGAAAAGGGCAGCGGCTGGAAGCGGAGAACCGCGCGCTGCGCGCCGAGCGCTTCCCGCAACTGATTGCGGGGTCGGCGGCGATGCGCCCGGTGCTGGACGTGATTTCGCGTGTCGGGCCGTCGGATGCCAACGTGCTGATCACCGGCGAGAACGGCACCGGCAAGGGACTGGTGGCGCAGACGCTGCACTCGGTCTCGCTGCGCTCTACACGCCCGCTGGTGACGGTGAACACGGGAGGCCTGGCGGAGGGCGTGTTCGAGAGCGAGCTGTTCGGCCACGTCAAGGGCGCCTTCACGGACGCCAAGGCGGACCGCGTGGGGCGCTTTGAGATGGCCGATGGCGGCACCCTGTTTCTGGATGAGATCGGGAACATTTCGCAGGGACTTCAGGCCAAGCTGCTGCGGACCATCGAGACGGGCGAGTTCGAGCGCGTGGGCTCGTCGAAGACCCGGCGAGTGGATGTGCGCGTTTTTTCGGCGACGAATTCGGATCTCAACGTGGCCGTGGCGGAGGGCCGCTTCCGGCAGGACCTGCTGTTCCGGCTGAACACCATCGAAATCCGGCTTCCGCCCTTGCGCGACCGGAGGGAAGACATTCCGGTGCTGGGCGCCCATTTCCTGCGCCAGCATGCCGAACATTACCGCAAGCCCCTGACCGGCTTCGACGAGGGAGCCGTGAAAGCGCTGCTGGCGCACGCCTGGCCCGGCAACGTGCGCGAACTCGATCACGCCGTGGAGCGCGCCGTGCTGATGGCGCAGGGCGATATCATTCGCGCCGTCGACCTTGGGCTCCGGGCGGGCCGCGAAGGTCCGCCGCGGCTCGAGGAGATGAGCCTGGAAGACGTGGAGGCGCTGCTGATCAAGAAGGCGCTTTCGCGGTTCAACGGCAACGTCAGCCACGCCGCCAACGCTCTGGGCTTGAGCCGCAGCGCGCTGTACCGCAGGCTTCAGCGCTACGGCCTTTGAGAATCTCCCGTGGACACCATCCATGAACCCGGCGAGAAAATCGCCAAAATCGGATTCGAAGGACGGATAGTCCTGCTGGCGCTGCTGGCGGGGCTGCCGGGCTCGGTTACGGCGTTGTGGATCCTTTGGACGATGAATTTTCAGGCCCGTACGCAGTGGACCCTGACCGTTCTGATTCTGGGAGCCTGGCTTGGGTTCGCGTTCGCGGTGCGGGAGCGCGTGGTTTTCCCGCTGCAAACACTGTCGAACCTGCTGGGAGCGCTGCGGGAAGGCGATTTTTCCGTGCGGGGGCGTGCGCCGCGTCCAGACGACGCGCTCGGCGAGGTGATGCGCGAGGTTAATACTTTGGGCCGCACCTTGCGTGAGCAGCGGCTGGGGGCGCTGGAAGCGACGACGCTGCTCCGCACAGTGATGCGGGAAATCGACGTGGCGATCTTCGCCTTCGACGAACACCGCCGGCTGCGCCTGGTCAACCGGGCCGGAGAGCGGCTGCTGGCCGCCGCGCCGGAACGGCTGCTGGGCGAAACGGCCGAGCAGCTACAGCTTCAGGCCAGCCTGGAAGGTCCGGCGCAGAGCACGATTCAGGCCGTTTTTCCGGGCGGCGCCGGACGGTTTGGCGTGCGGCGAACGCGCATCCGCGAGCGTGGATTGCCGCTCGAACTGGTTGTGATCAGCGACCTGACACAGGCGTTGAGCGAGCAGGAATTGCAGGCCTGGCAGCGCCTGGTGCGGGTGCTGGGCCACGAGCTGAACAACTCGCTGGCGCCGATCAAGTCGATTGCCGGAAGCCTGGTGAGCATCCTGGGACGCGAGCCGCTGCCGGACGACTGGCGGGACGACATGCGGCGCGGATTGAGCGTGATCACCTCGCGTTCGGAAAGCCTGAGCCGGTTTATCGGCGCTTATGCGCGGCTGGCGAAGCTGCCGAGGCCGCAGTTGCAGCCGCTCGACGTGGGGCCGTGCATCGGCCGCGCGGCCAGTTTCGAGACCAGGCTGCCGGTCACCATCGTTCCCGGGCCCGACCTGGTGGTGCAGGCGGATCCCGACCAGCTCGAGCAGGTGCTGATCAATCTGCTGCGCAACGCGACGGATGCCTCACTGACCACCCACGGAGCGGTCTCGATCGGGTGGCGTCCGGACGGTTCCATGCTGGAGATCTGGATCAAAGACGAGGGGCCGGGCCTGTCCAGCACGGCGAACCTCTTCGTTCCGTTCTTCACCACGAAGCCGGGAGGCTCCGGGATCGGGCTGGTGCTGAGCCGGCAGATTGCCGAGGGTCACGGGGGCGCCCTGATGCTGGAGAACCGGGCGGACAGGGCGGGCTGCGTGGCGCGCCTCCGGCTGCCGGCCTGAGCCCGCCCGCTAATCGACGCCGGCGATTGCCCGGCTTGCTCCCGTTACACCCACTGCTTCTCACTCCACATTTTGAATGCCGCCTCCGTGAGCCGCTCCAGGTCCTCGATCTGCTCCGCTTCCAGCCGCGTTTTGAAGTTGAAACATGCCTTGCCTTGCATGCGCTTCTTCAAGCCGGGCGAGATGGCGCTCTTGAGCGGCGGGCACATATAGACCGGCATCAGGTGAAAGCTTGTGTAAGCCTTGCCCACACGGACGGAAGCGAAAAACAGGGGCTGGCCTTTATGCTGCGGGAAGGGTGATGCTGTTTTCGTGACCAGCACGTACTCAGCGGGAGTATCGGTCGAAACGTTGAGGCGATCCGCGTACTTCGCGAGCACCGGCTTCAACGAGGCGAATGCGGCTGTATAGTCGGGGGCCATAGGGGACAGTTTATCCGAACTGGAGCGCCTGCCCGGCAGACCTCGGGACCGGTGGACTGGGGTATTGTAGGCGTATGGCTGCAACCGAATCCACGATGCTTGCGCTCGGAACGCAGGCTCCACCGTTCGAACTGCCGGATGTGATTTCGGGGAAGACGGTCTCCCTGCGCGAGTTTGATAACAGGAAGGCGCTGCTGGTGATGTTCCTTTCGCCGCACTGCCCGTACGTGCAGCACCTGCAACGGGGTCTTGCGGAGCTGACCCGCGAATACGCCGCGAAGGACGTGGCCATCGTCGCGATCAGTTCCAATGACGCGCAGATGTATCCGGATGACGCGCCCGAAGGCTTGCGCCGGATGGCGTCGGAGCTGGGATTCACCTTTCCGTTTCTGTACGACGAAGGGCAGGAGGCGGCGAAAGCTTATCGGGCCGCCTGCACGCCGGACTTTTTTGTGTTCGACGGCGACCGGCGTCTCGTCTATCGCGGGCAGTTCGACGACAGCCGCCGGCGAAACGACATTCCGGTGACCGGCTCGACATTGCGGGCGGCCATCGACGCCGTGCTGGCCGGAAAAAGTGTAGACGACCGTCAGATCCCGAGCATCGGGTGCAACATCAAATGGAAGCCCGGTAACGAGCCGGACTATTTCAGGTAGAGAAATGCGACCGGCGCTGGCTGTCCTCCTGTTCGGTTCTGTTTGGGGTTGCATGGCGCAGCAGGACTTCGAGGTTGCCTCGGTGCGCCCGCGCGAGGGACCGTTTCAACGCATGTTCATGGTCTCGACCTCCGGGCCGCGCTTCACCTGCGAGGCGTGCGCCGTTCCGGAGTTGATCCTCTACGCTTACAACCTGAAACGCCACGAGCTGTCGTTTGCGCAACCCGGTTCCGAGCTGGAGACACGGTACGACATCGTGGCGAAGGCCCCGGGCGAAACATCGCGTTCCGACGCCGAATTCCGGCGCATGGTGCAGTCTCTCCTGGCTGGCCGCTTCGGGCTCGAGAGCCATCGCGGGGCCAAAGAAATGGCCGTGTATGCCCTCACGATGGGGAAGGGCGGACCGAAATTCAAAGAAAGCGCGCCGGCTTCACCGCATCAATGGAGCCTCGGCGTCCAGGGCCGCAACTACACCGTAACCATGCGGAAGGTCGGGATGGATGAAGTCATCCGGGCGATCGGCAATGCCTTCCTGGACCGGCCAATCGTGGACGAGACCGGACTCACAGGGAGTTTACGACGCTACCCTGACCTACACCCCGCAGACCCGCGCCATTCGGGATGGCGAACCCGAATTGAACGACATCAGCATTTTCTTCGCGGTGGAGGAACAGCTCGGCCTCAAGCTGGAGCCCAAAAAAGCCACGGTCGGAATTTTGGTTGTGGACCGCTTCGGCAAACCGACCGAAAACTGACGTTACGATTCTCCGAGCAGGGCGTAGGCGACGATGGTTTCGTCCGTCGGCGGCAATTCCGCCAGTAGCCGCGCCTCCAGATTCTCCGGGTCGGTCTCGACTTCGCAGGCGGCAACCTCCTCCGGGGTGGCGCCATCGAAGCAGAGTTCGCAGACGGCGAAGGACTGTCCGTGGAAGCGTACCGGGGGACCGAAGGTGCGGCAGGTGATGGGACGCGCGTCGTACAGGTCGCAGGTTCCCGTTTCGGGGTCGAGCGCGGGACAGGGCTGCTCGTCGGCGTCCCCGTCTTCTTCGAGCACGCGGGTGAGGGTGTCGCCGGGATACGCGCGCTCGATGAGCTGGACGTAGCTCCGTGCGCGTTCGAGAACCCGGGCGCGGCGCTCGGGCTCGAGTTCCGCGAGCCCCTGCCGGAGCCGCCGGGCATCGAGTGGAGTGATGGCGAACGGACCGGTGCAGCAAGCGGTACAACCGGGGCGGCAGACCAGCCACGGACCCGCCTTTTGCGCGGCTTCGAGGAGCGCTGCATCCACGATCCGGATCAGTTTCCGGTCATCGTCCATGCTTCATGTTACTATCGCTGTTTGCGCAAGGTACCCCTTGTCGAATCCCTCCGGATCATCGGGCGAGGGTCGCTGAACTGGCTCGCCGAACGTCCCATTGTCGTTTCCTTCGAAGTCACCGATGCGTGCACGTGTTATTGCAAGCATTGCGACCACGGAGGTCCGCGCGACGAATCGCGCAATCTCAAACCGGCCGATTACCGCCGCTACATGGAGGCCCTGAATCCGTGCGTGGTGCAGGTTTCGGGCGGCGAGCCGCTGATGCGCGAGGACGTGGTGGAGATCGTCCGCAACATCAAGGGCGGATCGAAAGTCCCGTACACCATCCTGGTTTCGAACTGGTCTGAGATGACCGAGGCGAAATACCTGGCCCTGCGCGAAGCGGGAGTGGACCAGTTCTCCGTGAGCCTCGATTTTCCGGACGCGCGCCACGATTCGTTCCGGGGCTACCCGGGTCTCTACAGCCAGTTGGAGGCGTTGATTCCGCGCCTGGCGAAGCTGGGGCACGACGATATTGTGCTGAACAGTTGCATCACCAGCGAGAACCTGCACGAGATCATTCCAATTGCGGACAAAGCGCGGGAATGGGGGGTCAACCTCTGCTACAGCGCTTACTCGGCGCGCCGCACCGGATGCCAGGACTATTTCCTGAATTCGGGCGAGCAGCTTGCCCTGCTTAACCGGGAACTGGACAAAGTGGAAGCGCGCCGCGATTCGACCAACTGGATCGTGAATTCGCCGAGCACCCTCCAGGCCACGCGGAAGTATTTCGAAAATGGCGGGGCGCCGGGCTGCAAGGCCGGGCTGCGATTCCTGGTGGTGACGGCCCAGGGCCAGCTCCAGCCCTGCTCCATGCAGTTCCAGCGCTACCCGCTCGAAGATCGCGCGCGGATGGTGGAGGAGTTCACCCACACCAACCGGTGCGACGAGTGCTACGTCTCCATCCGCTCTTACCTCGACAAGAGTTTCCCGCAGTTGCTCTGGGAAAACGTGAGCGGATTTCTGTCGGTCAGTTCAGCCGGAAAGTGACATTGATCGGGCAGATCACTTCCACCGCATCGCCGTTCAGCGTGGTCGGACGGTAGAGCCATTGGCGGACCGCGTCCACGGCGGCCTGCACCAGCAGGGGATGGCCGGAGATCACGCGCAATTCGCGGATGCGGCCGTCGGTGCCGATCACTCCTTCAAGGTGCACCGTGCCGGAGACGCGCATTCGAATGGCGAGGGGCGGGAAGACCGGTTCGACGCGCCTCACCGGCTCGGCGGGATTGACCAGTCCTCCGACGCGCACGCGGGGCGGCGCAGGAGGTGCTTTCGGGGCGGCTCTGGGCGCTGGGGGTGCGGGCACGGGAGGGGCGGGATGGGCGGAACTGAGAATGCTGTCCAGAATTCCGCCGGGAACTCCACCTTCGATACCGCCGGGGATGCCGCCGGACGGGCCTGCGGACGCGAAGTCGGCGGGGTTATCCACCAGCATCTGAGCGCTCGCCGGAGGCCGCACTGGCGCGAACAGCACGTTTTCGCGAAACTGCCGGTTGCTCCAGGCACGGAGCGTGCGAGGCTGCACGGAAGGGCCGGGAGGCGGAGGCGGCGGATTGGGGACCGGAAAGACAAGATGAGTCAGGACGGGCAGCCTGGGCGCCGCCTGCGGTAGCACCATGGGAGTGATTGCGGCGACCATAACCAGCAAAGCCTCACCGGCGAAACCGGCGCCGGTGCTCCACAGCCGGCTGGCGATGGGAGCGTGCGTGAGAGTGGACTGTTCGAACATACGCTGCCTCCTTTTCAAAGACGCTTCGTCACCAGGCACACCACTCCTCTGCCGAAGAGAGGAGTGGTGGAACCAATCAGTTGCGAGAGCGTCCGGATGTTGACATGTGGGGTCAACCTCCACCTACATAGACACCGGAGATGGACTGAAGTTCCTATGATGGATGAGAACGGGGAACCGCGTGCAATTGCCGGATGGAGTAAAGCGGCTGATTGAAGAGCGCGTCGAGACGGTGGGGTTCGCGGCCGTGAAACGCGCTGCCGGCGCGATGTCGGAATCCTATCGCGCCGGCCACCCCACGGCGGGGACGCGCGCCGACAGCATCGCGGCGTACCTGGTGACGCGCATGCCCGCCACTTACGCCGCGGCGCACCGGGTGCTCGCGGAAGTGCGCGAGCGGCTGGGACCGGTGGCGAGCGTGCTGGACGTGGGGGCAGGCAGCGGCGCGGCTTCGCTGGCGGCGCGCGCCCACTTTTCCGAAGCCGCCATTACGATGGTGGAGCGGGATGCCGGCCTGGCGGGCGCGGCGCGGGCATGGCTGCCGGAGGCGGAACTGGTCTCCGCCGATGCGCGCGATCCGTTGCCGGCGCGCGACCTGGTGGTGGCGTCGTACGCCTATGGCGAGTTCGGCGGAGGTATCGAACGGCTGTGGGAAGCGGCGCGCAAGGCGCTGGTGGTGATTGAACCAGGTACGCCCGGCGGGTTCGCGGCGGTACGGGAAGCGCGCGGCGCGCTGTTGGCGTTGGGTGCCCGGATGATCGCGCCTTGCCCCGGCGACGTCCCCTGCCCGATGCGGGAGCCGGACTGGTGCCACTTCGCTGCGCGCGTGGAACGTTCTTCGCTGCACCGGCGTATCAAGGGCGGCGACCTCGGTTACGAAGACGAGAAGTTCTGCTATGCCGCCCTGGCTCGCGAAAACGCGCATCCGGCGTCGGCACGGGTGCTGCGCCGTCCGCGACATCAGCCGGGGCTTGTGGTACTCGAAACGTGCACGGCCTCGGGACTCGAGACCCGGCGCGTGACGAAGCGCGACCGCGACGCCTTCCGTGCCGCGCGGGAGGCCGGCTGGGGCTCGGGCCTCTGAAATCCTTTCTGGATCGCGGACGTCGATCGTGGTATCCTCTTGTGGGAATCCCAACAGAGGACGACGGCATGCGCGAAAAGAGCGAGGTCTGGCAGGGAACGCTTGCCATCATGGTGCTCCAAACGCTGGAGGCGATGGGCCCGCAGCACGGCTACGGGATCGCGCGGCGCATCGATCAGATCAGCGAAAACCTGCTTTCGGTGAATCACGGCACGCTCTATCCGGTGCTGCTCAAACTGGAGCAGGAGGGTTCGATTACTTCCGAGTGGGGCATTTCGGAGAACAACCGGAAGGCTCGGTTTTACCGGCTGACAAAGGCGGGCAGGAAGGCGCTGCTTGCCGAGAAACGGCAGTGGCAGCAGACCACGGAAATCATGGCCCGCTTCTTCGCCATGGAAGGTGAGTGATGAAGTCGTTGCGCCGGGTGTGGCAGCGCCTTGCCGGCAGCCTGGACGGCGGGCGGAGCGAGGCCCGTCTGGCCGAGGAGTTTGAATCGCACATCGAGATGCTCACCGCGGAGCACCTGCGGCGCGGGCTGTCTCCCGCCGAGGCGCGCCGGGAGGCGCTGCTCACCTTCGGCGGCGTTGAGAAATGCAAAGATGACTACCGCGACCAGCGCGGCCTGCCGTGGCTCGATTCACTCCGCCTGGACGTGCGCTATGCGCTTCGCGGGATGCGCAAACGGCCGGCATTTACGGCCGTGGCGCTGATTTGCCTGGCACTGGGCATCGGCGCCAACACCGCGGTCTTCAGTCTGTTCAACGCCGTAATGCTGCGCTCGCTCCCGGTGAACCATCCCGAGCAACTGGTGTTCTTCGAATACACAAGTCCGGACGGCAACCTCGGAGCGCTCCGGAGATTGTCGAGCGGGTATGGCCGGTCCTCGTTCCCCTACGCCACCTATGAGGCGCTTCGAGACCACGCGCGGAGCCTGGATGGCGTGTTTGTGTCTGTGTCGTCGGGGATCGAGGGCAACGCCGCCACGGTCAACGTAGGGGGGCGGACGGTGGCCGCCAATGCGGAAATGGTTACCGGGGATTACTTCTCCGTGCTCGGCGTGCGACCCATGCTCGGACGCACGATCGAAGACGGCGACCTCGCCACCGGAGCCGGCAATGTCACGGTTCTCAGCCATACCTTCTGGTTGCGCGAGTTCGGTGGAGAGGTCTCCGCAATCGGCCGGAACATCCGCGTCAACGGAATTTCGTTCACGATTGCCGGGGTCTCGCCTCCGGGATTTGTGGGCCTCCAAGGCGCCGTACCCGACCTGTGGGTGCCGCTGCGACCCACAGACGATATGCGCCCCTGGGGTTCGCGGGCCGGTTCCGCCCAGGCACTCTTTTCCGACCGCAGATGGTGGTGGTGCAGCATTGGCGCTCGCCTCAAGCCCGGTGTATCGCGCGCGCAAGCTCAGCCCGAAACCGATTACCTGTTCCGCCGCAGCATCACCGCGGGGCTGAGCAGCATCCCGCCGAACCTGCCGCGGATTGAACTCTTGGACGCGAGCCCGGTATTCAAATCGCTGCGGCTGAAGTTCGCAACGCCGCTTCAGATTCTGATGGTGACGGCGGGGCTGGTGTTGCTGATCGCCTGCGCCAACCTGGCCGCGCTGCTGGTAGCGCGCGCGCAGTCCAGGCAGAAGAGAAATCGGAGTCCGGCTGGCCATCGGCGCCTCACGCGCCCGGCTGGCGCGGCAACTGCTGACCGAAAGCGTGTTGCTATCGTTGTTCGGCGGCGCGTTGGGAATGCTGGTGGCTCTCTGGGGCGGCGCGGCGCTGCTCCGGCTGATTGCAGGCGATTCGCAGGCGGCACCGCTCGAACGTGACTCCGGATGGGACGGTGCTTGCCTTCGCCGCCCTCCTCTCCCTCGCGACGGGCATTCTGTTCGGTCTCGCGCCGGCCTTGCGCGCCACCAGGATGGACCTGGCGCCGGGGTTGAAAGAATCGGCTTCGTCCACGACTCCGCACCGCGGCGCGGCCCGCCTGCTGGTAGCCTCGCAGATCGCCATATCCGTGGTGCTGCTGTTCGGCGCGGGACTCTTCGTGCGCACGCTGCGCAACCTGAACAGCCAGGACCTGGGGTTCACTCGCGAAAACCTGCTCCTGTTCGAAGTGGATCCGGAGCGGAGCGGCTACAAAGGTGCGAGCGGCATCGCACTGAACGGCCGGCTGCTCGAAGAGGTGAATCGACTGCCGGGCGTGCGCTCCGCGTCATTCTCCCAAGTGGCGCTGCTCTCGGGATGGCGCAACACCTCTCCGACGGCTACGGATGGCTCGCCGCTTCCGGCAGGGCAGCCGAACGAGGTCTACTACAACCGCGTGGGACCTCGTTTTTTCGAAACGACGAGTATGCGGATTCTGCTTGGCCGCGGCATCGAACTACGCGATATGGAAGGCGGCCGCCCGGCGGCCGTCGTGAATGAATCCTGGGCACGAGCGTTCTTTCCGGGAGAAAACCCGGTAGGCCACCGCCTCTCGGTTGGCGGAGACCGTTTGAGACCCGACCAGGCTTACCAGATCGTGGGTGTCTCCGAAGATGCCCGGTACGACCAGATTCGCGGCGCTCCCCCGCGAACGGTTTTCCTCTCCTACGGGGCGACGTGGGACCGCTCCCGGCGGCTGTGTTTCGCCCTGCGCGCCGCCGGCGACCCGCTTGCCCTGGCAGGATCCGTCCGCGAGGCCATTCGCAGGATCGAACCCAACCTGCCGGTGTTCAATATGAAAACGCAGCGGCAGCAGATTGACGAAGCCCTTGGACAGGAGCGGATGCTGGCCCGCATCTCGGCTTTCTTCGGTGGACTGGCTCTGTTGCTGGTGGCTGTCGGGATCTACGGAACCCTATCGTACGCGGTGACCCAGCGCACCGGCGAGGTCGGCATTCGGATGGCTCTGGGTGCGGGGCGGGCGGAAGTCATTTGGATGATTTTGAAAGAATCTCTAATGGTGGCCGGAATCGGACTCGCCGGCGGATTGCCGGCAGCGCTCGCCTTATCCCGCCTCGCTGCAAGCAGCCTCTATGGTGTCACGACGTATGACGGCATGACGATAGCGGCAACTGTGGCCTGCTCGCCGGAATTGCGGCGGCTGCCGGTTACGTGCCTGCGCAACGGGCCGCGCGGATCGACCCCATCCGTGCCCTACGGCATGATTGAGCTGGCTTCAGGCGGATTTCAACTGAGCGCTACCAGAAGCTATTGCTGAAGACCGGCTTGCGGCAGGCCTTGCAGAAGTCGGCGCCCTTGACGTCCAGCCGCTCCACGGCGTGGCTCGAAGTCATCACGCAGCGCCAGTCCTGGCAGTGGCGCAGTCCGAAGGTGTGACCGAGTTCGTGCGCGGCCTCCTTGACCAGGCGCTCGCGCAGGAGGTCTTCACGCGCGGGGAGGCCGTAGAATTCTTCTCTGAGCCGCGCCAGGCTTACCACGGCGCAATTTCCATCGAGCTGCGCTTCGCCGAACACAAAAGTCAGCACGGGAACGAACAAGTCGCAGGAAGTGACGCCCAGAATTCGAGCGTCCGGGTCGGAGGCGCGCTCGAGCTTTTGCAGGATTGCGGTCGAATGATACTGCTGCCGGCCTTGGTCCCAGGCGAAGGCTACGTCCAGTGTCTCCGGGCGGATCCGGCACGGCGTCCGGAACGCCTTCGCCAGAGCCGCGGCCAGATGTTCCAGGATATCGAGCCCGGGCGGAGAACCGTGGCCGTTGCGTGCGCCGTACGGCTCCCCGAGAGGGATGAGGTGAATCGGTTTCACCTCAGTCCATAGCGCCGCAGCTTGTTGTACAGCGTGGTCCGGTCGATGTCCAGAATCCGGGCGGCACGCGACAGGTTATGCTGCGTTTCGCGAAGGATGCGCTCGATGTGAACCCGCTCGATATCTTCGAGCGTCTTGCCGCCTTTGGGATCATCAGCCTGAAACTGGAACGAGAAGTCCGCAGGCCGGATTTCGGTCCCGCGGCCGACCACCAGGGCCCGCTCGACCGCGTTTTCGAGTTCGCGCACGTTGCCCGGCCAGTCATGCCGCATGAGCAGTTCGAGAGAGTCCGGCGAGATCTGCGGCACCGCACGGCTGGTGGCGAGGCAGAATTTATTCAGGAAGTGGTTCACCAGCAGCGGAATGTCCTCGCGGCGGTCGCGCAGCGGGGGCAGGTCGATGCAGAAGACGTGCAGGCGGTAATACAGGTCGGGCCGGAAATTCCCGGCTTTGACCAGAGTCTCCAGGTTTTTATTGGTGGCCGCGATGCAGCGGAAGTCCACCTTGATCTGCTGGTTGCCGCCTACCCGCACGATTTCCTTTTCCTGTAAGACGCGCAGCAGGTCGGTCTGGGTCTTCAGGCTGATGTCACTGATCTCGTCGAGGAAAACGCTGCCGCCATCGGCCACTTCGAACTTGCCCTTCTTGCGGTACTGTGCCCCCGTGAAGGCGCCTTTTTCGTGGCCGAACAGCTCGCTTTCCAGTAGCGTTTCGGTGAGAGCGCCGCAGTGGATCGTGACCATGGGCATGTACCGCCGCGGTCCGGCGGCATGGATCGCGCGCGCGACAACCTCTTTGCCGGTCCCGCTTTCTCCGGTGATCAGCACGGTGGCTTCGGTGGGCGCCACCATTTCGATCAACTCGGTCACTTTCTTCATCGCCGGGCTTCTGCCGATCAGCTCTGTGGAGGGGAAAACCTCGTTCAGGTTCTCGCGCAACCGCACCACTTCGCGGCGAGCCAGCTTGTGCTCCAGCGCCTTGGAAACCAGGTGGGACAGTTCGTCGGGGTCCACCGGTTTGGTGATGTAGTCGTAGGCCCCCTGCTTGAGTGCCTGCACCGCCGTGTCGACGGAGGCATAGCCGGTCATGACCACTACCGTCAGTTCGGGATCGGCTTCGCGCAGACGAGCCTGCAACTCCATCCCGTCCATTCCCGGCATCTTGATATCGATCAGCGCGATATCGAACTGCATCTGCTGAATGATCTCCAGCGCTTCGCGCGCGCCGCCCGCCGGGCGTGCCGTGTAACCCTCGCTCACAAACCATTTGCCGAGCGAATCGCGCACCACCAGTTCGTCGTCGACGATCAGAATCCTGCCCTTGGTCCGAACTGCTGAAGTGGGTTCCGTTGCCGTTGCCATTCCATTCTCCCGGGGTTCAAAGCCCCCTTCCGGCCGTTCAACACGGCCGCTGCTGTCACCGCCTGCCCGCTACCGGCACCGCTGCCGTTACAGGCAGCGCAATCGTAAACTCCGTACCCTCGCCCGGCGTGGAGTGGGCCGAGATTTCTCCGGCGTGCTGCTCCACGATGCTGTGCGCAACTGCGAGGCCGAGGCCGGTCCGGCTTTTGTCTTCCTTCGTCGTAAAAAAAGGATCGAAAATCTTCGGCAGAACTTCCGGCGGAATGCCGGTGCCGGTATCCTTCACCCGCACCACGTTGCAATCGTTTTTGGTGTCGAAGCCAGTGGCGATTTCGAGCCGCCCGCCTTTAGGCATCGCTTCCGAGGCGTTCACCAGCAGCACCAGGATCACCTGCTGTATCTGGTTCGCATCGCATTCGACCGCCGGCAGCTCGGGCGGCAGCGATTCCACCAGTTCGATGTTTTGCATTTCCAGCTTGTGCTTCACCAGCATCACCGCGCGGTGAATCACCGTATTCAGGTCGTTCGGCTCGCGATGGCTGGGCGCCTGGCGAGAGAAGGCAAGGAGGTTCTTCACCAGATCGCCGCACCGCTTGCTTTCGCGCTCGATGGTCTGCAACTGCTCGCACAACTCGTCGCGGGTGGGAAGGTCGTGCTTCATCAGTTCCCGCAACACCAGCCGCGCATAGGTGAGAATGCCGAAAAGCGGGTTGTTGATTTCGTGCGCCACCGTAGCCGCCAGCTTTCCGATGGACACCATCTTTTCCGAGCCCAGCAGGGTCTTGTGTACGCGTTCGAGTTCGGCGGTCTTCCGCCGCACCTGCTCCTCGATGTGCGCCTGCACGCCCGCCACTTCTTCGGTCATCTGATTGAAGGACGCGGCCAGGTCGCCCAGTTCGTCGTCGGAACGGACCGGCAGCCGGTAGCTCAGGTCGCCTTCGCGCACGCGGTGGGTGCCGTCGATCAGTTCCTTCACCGGACGGTACACCGCCACCCACATGAACAGCATGGCGGCCGCGCAGCCGAACACAATCGCGCCGGCGAGGAACCACTTCATGGTGCTCTGGTGGCGGGCAAGTTGTTGGTCTACGAGGGCGAGCGAGAGGTCGGCATCCACCACGCCGAGCACTTTCTGGCCCGCCGGGTGGACGTGGCAGCTCGCTTCCGAGCAGGATCTGGAGTTCTCGATCTGTTGGACCACCGCCATGATGCGGTTGCCGTTCTTGTCCTTCACGATGCGGGCGCCGGGAGCCGCTTCCGCCGGATCGAGCGTCTTGCCCAACTCCTGCCCTTCGCTCGAAATGGTGATGCGGCCGTTCTGGTCCGAGATGCGGATCCGGCGGATGCCCGCTTGCGAGCCGATTTCCTGGATGGTGTGTTCGAGCGCCTCGCGGTTGTTGTGCAGCATCTCGTAGCGCGTGCTGCGCAGGATCGTTTCCGAGACGCGCTGTGCGCTCTGCCTCACCAGGTCTTCGGAATGGCTGCGTTCCATCCGCAGGTTGATGAAGCCGAACAGCGTGAAGAAGGCCGCCGTGCTCGCAATCACGCAGATGGCGAGCTTGGCGGCCAGGCCCAGTCGAAAATTAGTTGGGAAGCTCATCCCACCGGGACTGCGTCCTCCTCCTTCTCGGCTTCGGAATGCGAAGATTCTTCATGGGAGACTTCCTCGAAAATCGGGAAGTACCCCGCGATGAAGCGGAAGATGGCGAAGCCCGCCGCCACGATCGACAGGGTAATGGCCACCTCGCTCCACTTGGGGATGTAGTGAGTGCCGGAGCCCGCTTCGAGGCCCGTAGTGCCGACGTTCAGGCGGTTGGCGATGAAGCTGAACACCACCATCACGGCACAGGCATACAACGCGCCGGGCCGCATGCGGATCCGGTGCTGGTACAGCAGCACGGTGGGAATCACCATCAACCCGATTTCCAGAAGAAAAAGCCACGTCTCGATGCGGTTGACGCTCAGCAGGCGGAGCGCATCCCGGTGAAACAGATCGAGGAAGCGGATCCACAGGTAAACGCTCATCACGACCGCCAACACCCGCGCCATGCTCGCCAGCAGCGGCAGTTCCAGCGCGCGCCCGAAGGCGCGGCTGCTGTGCCAGCTTTCGAAGATGGTCATGGCCAAGCCGGCGGCGATGGCCGAGATGTAGAACATCAGCGGCAGCAGCGGCGTATACCAGAGCGGATAAAGCTTGGAAGGCACGATCAGGAACAGTGAGCCAAGCGAGCTCTGGTGCAGGGTGGAGAGCAGGACCCCCAGGATCATCAGGGGCACCGAAATGCGATGAATCCACTCCATCGGCTTGTGCCAGCCGAATTTCTCGAACACCACCGGAAGAAACTCGAGGAACAGGACCGTCGTGTACAGGGTGACGCACCAGGCCACCTCGAACATCACCGAGTGCGGATTCCACATCACCAGCGGATGCCAGAGCCGGTCCGGCCGGCCCAGGTCGAACATCAACCCGACCACCACCAGCACGTAGCCGAGAAAGGCGGTGAGCACCGCCGGCCGTAGAACCGGCTTGTACTTCTCTATGTTGAATATATGAACGATGGCGACCAGGGTGAAGCCGCCCGCCGCCAAGCCGACGCCGCACATCACGTCGAAGGAAATCCAGAGGCCCCAGGGAAACTTGTCGCTGAGGTTGGTGGCGCCTCCCAAACCATAGAAAATTCTCAGGTAAGTGGCATACAGCCCGCTTGCCAGGATGGCCGCGAAGATCACGCGCCACACCGTCAGTTTTGGCATCCTCACCGTCATTTATGCCCGCCCTCCGCCTTCGCCACTTCCGCCCTGCGGTTGGTGATCCAATAGATGCCGCCCAGCAGCACGGTTCCGGTGGAAACCACGTCAGGCAGCAATTCCAGCACGCGCCACGTAGTTTCCGGCAGCGGTTCGCTGGGAACTCCGGTGCGCAGCCCGATCTGTTCGAACGGTACCGCAGAGAGGTAGAACACCGACGTGCCGCCGACCTCGGTAATCCCGTAAACCTTGTTGTAATACTGGTCCGGTTTCTCCGCGATCCGCTGGCGCGCTTCCGCGATCAACGCGTCGCGGTCACCCGTCTTGGTCGCCCCCACGGGGCAGGCCTCGGAGCAGGCAGTATCCTTGCCCTGCTTCTGGCGGTCGTAGCACATATCGCACTTCTTCATTTGGGGAAGGCGGCTCGACCATTCGTACGACGGTACCTGGAAGGGGCACGCCTGCATGCAATAGCGGCACCCCATGCAACGGTCAGCGTGATAAATGACAGGCCCGAGGGCTGTTTTTTCGATGGCTCCCACCGGGCAGACCGATGCGCAGGCCGGCTGCGTGCAGTTCATGCAAAGCCGGCGGGAAAACCTCTCGCCGTGCGTTTCGATGGCGGTCAGCTTGTGCGCGGAAATCTTTTCTTCCGCCGCAATCTTGTCGTCGTAGGGAAGGCCCCAACGCTCCGCACAAGCTCCTTCACATGCTTTGCATCCGACGCAGAGGGTGCTGTCGTACAAAATCGCTTTCGACATATAAAGACCCTCAACTCCTGTTTTAGCAAAAATGAACCACAAAGTGTAGCAAAAATTTACAGTCCGGTTCAGGCGGTCAGGAAGAATTCGCCGGTTACTTCTTTCCAGTTCTGGCCAGGGAGGCCGGCAAGCAGGTCTTCAGCAGGGGTGCCCCCGTCGGCGGCTACGGCTCCGGCGAGCGCGGGTTGGCGGGAATACAGCCGTTCGACCGATTCACGCATCCAGTTGCGCACCAGGCTTTTCGGGACCAGGTTGCGGTTGGTGTTCTCCTCGTCGGGAACGTTGACGGACACGAGCCAGCCCTTTCCGTACGGATCTTTGCGGACTGCCGTGGGGTTGGACAACATTTCGGAGTTGATTTCAATCACTTCTCCCTCGGTCGGAGAAACCATTTCGGTCTTTTCGCCGTTACGGTAGAAGGTCAGAACTTTCTGCCCCTGGCGGATCCAGGTACCCGGTTTGGGCAGTTCGATCTTTTCGATCTTGCCGAGCAGGGCAGCGGCGAATTCGTCGGCGCCTACGCGGACCACATTCTTGCGTTCGCGGACAAGCCAGCTATGTCCGGGGTGAAAAGAAACGGTCTCGGGAACCTGGAAACCGTCCACGTAGTCGCCGCCAAACATGGCCGGGACTGCTCTCGGGGCCTGCGCCGGAACGGTCTGGATGACCTTACGCCGGTTCAGGAAATAGTCAAGAACGATGAAAACCAGGAACGTCACTAGTACGAGTGGGACTGTCATTTGAAGCCTTCCTTTCCTCGGCTTCTATAAGGGCACGGGAAGTGCCAAAAAGTGGTGTTTTGCATCTTTTTATCTGTTGCAGAATCAAGCGCTTGGGGTGCGGTGTTTTTCGGCAGCGTGGGGTGGCGTTGAGATTCTCTACTGCCCCATAGGGCGAAACTCGACAATGCTTTTTGGAATCAGTGACTTACGGTGCTGTTGGAATTTCCGACTGGCATGTCCGTATTTCCAACAACCTTGCCGTACGCAGCCGCTTTCGATTTCTCTTGACCGCGGCTATCAAAGTGATATCATCATGACATCACAAAGGAGAAAGAAGATGGTCCTCCAGGAAAAAGAAATCAAGGGCCTGCCCGGTACCCTGATGCTCCTGTTCCTTATCGCTCTCTCGGTCCTGTCGATTGTGATGATTATCCAGGCGGCGGGGGAGGGGAACGGTTGGGCGGCGTTGGCCTGGGCACTGGTGCTGGGAGTCGCAGTGTTCTGCTGCTTCGGCGTGACGATTGTCAACCCGAACCAGGCGCGCGTGGTCCAGTTATTCGGCACCTATAAAGGCTCGCTGAAGCAGCAGGGCTTATGGTGGGTGAATCCCTTTAGCACGCGCCGGCGGGTGTCGTTGCGCATCCGCAACTTCGAAAGCAGCAAGCTCAAGGTCAACGACCAGGATGGCAACCCGATCGAGATCGCCTCGGTGGTGGTCTGGCGCGTCATTGACAGCGCCGAAGCGGTGTTTCAGGTGGACGATTACGAGCACTTCGTGCATGTCCAGAGCGAGGCCGCGGTCCGCATCCTGGCCACCAGCTATCCCTATGATTCGCATGGGGAAGGCGAGATGTCCCTGCGCATGTCCGTACTCGATATCGCGCACCGGCTGCGCGACGAAATCCAGGAGCGGCTGGCGAAGGCCGGGGTGGAAGTCATCGAGGCCCGCATCAGCCACCTGGCCTACGCTCCCGAGATTGCCAACGCCATGCTGCGCCGACAGCAGGCCAGCGCCATCATTGCCGCGCGCCAGAAGATCGTGGAAGGCGCGGTAGGAATGGTGGAGATGGCCCTCGAACAGCTCAGCGCCAAGAACGTGGTATCTCTCGACGAGGAGCGTAAGGCCAGCATGGTCAGCAATCTGCTTGTGGTTCTTTGCAGCGACCGGGATGCCCAGCCGATCGTCAACACAGGCACGCTGTATCAATAGAAGATAAGGCCGGCGTCCGTCGCCGGCGCCGAATCCAGGCGCACTCATGGCCGAAAGAAAGGCATTTCTGCTCCGGCTCGACCCGGCGACGCACGAAGCGTTGCAGCGTTGGGCAGACGCGGACCTGCGTAGTCTCAACGCCCAGATCGAGTTCCTGCTGCGCCGTGCTTTGATCGAATCCGGCCGCCTTCCCGAGGGAGGCGGCCGGCCTGCTTCCCGTGGAAACGATGATGAACCGTTATGAAGAGCTGGCGGACCGTCTCCGCCATTGGAAACCCCCCGCCGAACTCGCGACCCCTGGCCCGCGCGAGGTGGAGATAACCGCAGGGGGAATCACCCTGCTGGTTTTGTCGGGCCTGTTGGTTCTGGGCGGGATCGCCGCCGGCTTCTTCCTCTGGAACGACGCGACCGGCCGGGCGGCGTTTCAGCAGCGCCTCGCAGGGGAGGGTGTCACCGCCCAGGCTGTCGTGACCCGGCTCTATCGCGGCCGTGGTGACAGCAGCGACCGCTTTGTCACCTACCAGTTCGAGTTCGACGGCGCCATCTACCGGTCGAACTCGAAGGTGCCCCGGCGCATCTGGAACACCCTCAAGGAAGGCCAGTCGCTGACCGTCCGGTTCGTACCCGCCGATCCGGCACGCAGCCGTCCCGTGGACTGGAGCACCGCCGGACCCCCCGCCTGGGTGGCCTTGATTCCGGCTTCCGGCCTGATCGCGCTGGCCGGCCTCTTCATCTGGTCGGTCCGAAGGGCGCACCGGCTGCTCTCCGAAGGCCGGGCGGCGCCGGGGATCGTCGTGCGCCACTCCAAAGCCAAGCAAGGACAATATCTGCATTACGAGTTTCCGCTGCTGAACGGCTCCATGGGCAGCGGCAAGAGCGATCCGGAACGGAACCCGGCGCCGGTGGGCGACGCCATCTGCATCATTTACGACCGCGATAATCCGAAGCGGAACACCACCTACCCCATGCAGCTTTTCCGCGTGCGCGGGGCAGCTTCCCGAGGCCGCGCGCGGCTATAGTAGGACGATGGCCCCACAGAACTACGCCAATCACCGCCGCTTCGTCACTGGCTACCATCGGATTCTGGCCCCCATTCTTCTCCTCACCTTTATTGGTGCATGCGTAAACCTGTGGCTCTCCATCGGCGACCACCAGCGTCTGTACAGCGCGGCGCTCCTGGTGGTTCTGTCGGCCGCCAGCGTCGCGATTGCGCTGTTCGCGCGCATATTCGCCTTGAAAGCTCAGGACCGCGCCATCCGGGCCGATGAAAACCTGAGGCACTACGTGCTTACGGGCCAATTACTTCCGGAAAAGCTGTCCGTCCCGCAGGCGGTGGCGCTGCGCTTTGCTTCCGACGAGGAGTTCCCGGCGCTGGCGGAGCGGGCGGCCAAGGACAACCTCGAGCCCGATGCCATCAAGCGCGCGGTGCAGAACTGGCGCGCGGACCACTACCGGGCTTGACTCCGGCGCGCCCGCCTACGAGACTTACGGGCATGAAGGGTCTTTGCCTGGCGCTTCTGTTTTCCGCCGCCGCCGTGGCGCAGCAGAGCGGAATCGAAGGCGTGGTGATCCACTCTGTCAGCCGGCAGCCGCTCGCTGGTGTGCATATCCGCCTCATGTTCATCGATCCGAATGAGCGTGACGGTCCAGCGGGGGTGTACGGGGCGATGAGCGATCGCGACGGCCGGTTCACCATCGATCCGATGCCTGCCGGAAGCTACCTGATGGTCTGCGAGCGTGCCGGTTTTGTGCAGGTTGCGTCCCGGGAGAGCATCGCCGCAAGGCCGGCGATTTTCCTCAAAGCGGGGCAGAAGATTTCCGGCTACAGAATCGAGATGGCGCCGGTGGCAATCATCTCCGGGCGCGTGCTGGACGAATTCGGCGATCCGTTTCCAAACGTTTCAATTTCGGCCGCGCCCGTTTCCGGCAGCCAAATGCAAAGGGTCACGCTTCGGCCCGCATTCATGGCGACGGACGACCGCGGAGAGTTCCGGCTGGCCGTGGCGCCGGGCAAGTACTACATCCAGGCGCAGCCTCGGAACTACTCTTCGAGCGGGCCGGCGGAGATCCGAACCGACGGCACTTCGGATTCGAGCTATGGACCGACCTATTTTCCGGACACGGCGGTGAAAGAGCGCGCCGCTCCGGTGGAAGCGGTGGCCGGCCGCGAGCTTTCGGGCATCGACATTCGGCTGGTCCGGCAAAGGAATATCTCGGTCAGCGGCACAGTGAGCGGAATGGCGGACAGCGTCCCCATACGCGTCATTCTGGAATCGGCGGATCGCGGCATGATCCGAGGCATGGCGGGCGTGCAGAACGGGCACTTCACGTTGCCGCGCGTGGAGCCCGGAAAATATCGTCTCATGGCGCGGCAGTCCGGACCGGCCGGGGAATTCAGCAGCCAGTCCGAGGAGATCACGGTAGAGTCCGGCGACGTTTCCAACATCGACCTGCGGCTGGTTCCGCCGGAGGATCTCGCGGGTACGTTTGAAATCGCCGGATCTCCGCCCGATCCTTCGCGAAAGTGGGTCGTGCGTCTCTCCCCCGCGACTCCCATCGACGGCCGTACCTACACGGGAGAAACGGATCGGAACGGCGCTTTCCGGGTGACGGGTTTGCCCGCGGGGCGGTACCGGGCAGGCGTCGACGGCCTGCCCGAAGACGGTTACATTGCCTCCGTCCAGCTGGATGGCGCGGAGGTTCCCGACCGCGTGCTCGACCTGGGGCGTGGGGCGAAAGGCGCGCGGGTCCGCGTGGTGGTGAATCGCAATGGCGCGCGCATCTCGGGAAAGGTCCTCGATGCGGAGGGGCAGCCGCTCAAGAGTGCGTTGGTGTTAGTGATTCTCTCGAACGATCCCCAGGCGCTATTGAAGGAGGCTCCCCCGCAGGCGGCAGCCGATGGAACGTTTGCCTTCAAAGGCGTCCGGCCCGGCAAGTACCGGTTCTTTGCGGTGAATATGATTGATGTTGGCGGCAATCCGGAGGAAACGATCAAACTGCTTTTCGAACACGCCCCGGAGCTCGAGATCCACGAAGGCGACCGGATCACGCGCGACGTCCGCGTGGCTGGAGGAGATGCTGCCAATGGGAAATAGGCCCTGGCTCATTTTGATTGCCGTTTCCGCGTTCGCGCAGAATCCGGGTGAAATCAAGCCTGCCGCCGTGCAGGGGGTTGTGACCAACGCGATCACGGGAGAGCCGGTGCTGCGCGCGCACGTCAGCCTGCGGGGCGCCATGCCGACCGCGGGCGGCCAGCCGAAGAACTATGGCGCGCTTACCGATGCGGAGGGCAAGTTTGCCATAACAGGCTTGGAGCCGGGTGGGTACGGCTTTGCGGCGGAGAAGCCCGGCTTTCTGATGCCGGTGGAAAACGCCGGTGGAGGCAGGGCAACGTTCCTCACCCTGCGCCCCGGGGACAGCAAAACCGACTTCACGTTCAAACTGCTTCCTGCCGGAGCGATCACCGGCCGCGTGCTCGATGGCGCCGGCGAGCCGGCCGAGGGCATCACCGTTTCGGCGAGCGGCAGCAGGAACGGGGGAGCGATCACCGACGAGCAGGGCCGGTTTCGCGTCGGCGGTCTCGCGCCCGGAAGGTACCGGCTGTGCGCGGCGCCTGCCGCCGGCATGTCTCTTCCACCCGAAGTGCGCACCGATGGCACCAGGGAGCCGCACTATTCACCCACCTGTTATCCCAACGTGCTGACCGGCAACGCTACGCCCGCGGTGGAGGTGCGGGCCGGGGCCGAATCGAGCGGCATGGAGATCCGGCTAATCGAGACACCGCTCGTGCGGGTGAGCGGCCGGATCTACGGGACAGCGCCGGGATACCGGGTCACGGTAATTCTCGGCCAGCAGCAAAGCTCACGCAGTGGCGGGAGGGTCAAGGCGGACGGAACCTACGAGGTCTGGGGGGTGGACCCGGGACACTATAGCGTTCGCGCGACTGCCTATCCGTCCTCCGGACCGGGCATGGTCGGGGTGGACATCCAAGCGATGCCGCGATCGGCGCCGGTTGAGATCGACGTGGATACGGCCAATGTGGATCATGTGGACCTGACGCTGATGGCGCCGTTCGACATTACCGGTCAGGTGGCCTATGAAGACGAGGGCGCCCGGCCTCCCGTGCCGTTACAGCCCCGCGCCGGTGCAGGCGGGGCGCAGCGGCCCGCGCCGATGACGACGCCCCGCATGATTTCGCTGATGCAGTTGGACGGGGGAATGGGAGTGCGCCCGGTGCCCATAAAAGAGGACGGCACGTTCGTGCTGCAAAACATCGCGCCCGACCGTTACGCCGTCAGTGTCAGCTGGCAGAACGCCTACGTTAAATCCACGGTGCTGGGCCCGGTGGCGGCGGATGGTGCGGTGCTGGACGTGCGCACCGGTGCGGCGGGGATGCCCCTCACATTACAACTCAGCTCCGGCTTTGCCGAGATCTCCGGCAAAATTCAAGGGGAAGCGGCCGATATCGTCGGAAAGGTGGTGGTGCTCGCTCCGCGGGAACGCACCGGGCTTCAGCCGCACTTCCTCCAATCGCCCAACGGCACCTTCAGATTTCGGGTTCCACCCGGAAAATATCTGCTGTTCGTGATCGACGAATCCGAGCGGAACGGCGTCTACCTCGCGCGGAACTCCAACTACGAGGCCTATACAGACCGCGCCGAGAATCTGGATCTCCAGCCGCGGGACAAGATCACCAAAGACCTGAAGTGAACGTGCTACCGGAAGTGCTAGCCTGACGTTGAAGGAAGGCCCGGTGCACCTCCG
Source organism: Bryobacterales bacterium (assembly GCA_963836425.1). GTDB lineage: Bacteria > Acidobacteriota > Terriglobia > Bryobacterales > Bryobacteraceae > CAWIJJ01. The sequence goes on from CAWIJJ010000001.1 coordinate 136,722, forward strand.
TCCCCACAGCTTCGTCCGGATTCTGCCGCTCGCGGTGCTGGCTGCTGCGCTGTTGGTCGCGCAGCGCCGGGGCGAGCGGCCGGCGCCTACTCCCGGTCCGATGCTGACCGCCGGTACCATGGAGTTCGAAACGCCGGACTTCCGCCTGAAGCTGGTCCGATCTTCCCAGACCGTGGCCGCGCTCGAACCGAAATCGGCGCCCGGTTTCGACTTCACCCCCGCCGACCTGCTGGTGGAGCGTTCGCAGAACGGCTACTACCACCTGGGCGACCTCGACCTGCGCGTCCGCAAAGCGAGCGCCGGGCCATGGACAGACTACTCCACCGCGCAATCGCGTACTCCGGTGACGGAACTCGCGTCCACCGGCGCCGTTCTGGCATCGGCTGACCTCGCCCCCACGCTGCCCGCCGACATACCCCTGAAGATTACCCGCTCGTGGCTGCTCGACCGGGGCGCGCTGGTTCTGCGTTTCGAGATCTCCAACCGCACTTCCGAGCCGGTACAGGTGGGCGCGCTGGGCCTGCCGATGGTGTTCAACAACGTGCTCACCGGCCGGTCGCTCGACCAGGCGCACGCCGTGTGCTCTTTTTCCGATCCGTACATCGGCGCGGACGCCGGCTACCTTCAGGTGACGCGGCTGAGCGGGCACGGGCCGGCTTTGCTGGTGCTGCCCGACGGCCGGACGCCCTTCGAAGCTTACAATCCGATCGCCCAGGCTCCTCGCGGAAACCAGGGCGGCACGCGCGGAGGCTCCGCGCCCCTGGCGATGCCCCGCATCTTTACCGATCCCACTCCGCGGTCGAACACCTTCGAGGGCTTCTTCGATTGGATGGTGCACAGCCGCGCCTGGGCCGAAAACGAATGGAAGAACGCGGCGCCCTGGAATCCGCCCACCATGCAGGCGCTCGCCCCCGGGGAAAGCAGGACTTACGGCCTGCGCTTTGTGCTCTCCACCGGTATTCGCGAGATTGAGAGTACCCTTGCCTCGGCAGGACGCCCTGTGGCCCTGGGCATTCCCGGTTACATTCTGCCCGAAGATGTCGAGGCGCGGCTGTTCCTGAGGTACGGCAGGACAGTAACATCCCTCGCAGTGGAGCCGCGCGGCGCCATTACCGTGACCGACGCGCCGGCGGCGCCTGAAGGATGGAGTGCGTATAACGTGCGCGGCAAAACGTGGGGCCGTGCCCGCCTGCTGGTGCGCTATGAGGATGGGACGGAGCAGGCCATTCACTACATGGTTACCAAGACGGAGTCCGAAGCGGTGCGCGACCTGGGCCGGTTCCTGACCACGAGTCAATGGTTCGTAGATCCTGACGATCCGTTCAAGCGCAGTCCGTCGGTGATGACCTACGACCGCGACGAAAATCGCATCGTGACGCAGGACACGCGCGCCTGGGTGGCGGGGCTCGGCGACGAAGGCGGCTCCATCTGGCTGGCCGGCGCGATGAAACTGCTCGGGCAGCCGGACAAAGGACAGGTAGAAAAGTACGAGACGTTTATAAGTAAGGTCCTGTGGGGCGGGCTGCAATATTCCGACGGGCCGCGCAAGTTCGGCGTCCGCAAGAGCCTCTTCTACTACCAGCCGGACCAGATGCCTCCCGACTATTACCGCCCCGGCTGGAACTGGACGACATGGACCAGTTGGAACAAAGCTGCGACGGAGGCGGTGGACCGCTCCTACGACTATCCACACGTGGCGGCGCTCCACTGGGTCATGTACAGGCTGGCCCGGAACCAGAGCGGCCTGGTGACCAGTCGACCCCTGGGAATGGTATCTCACCAACGCCTACGAGACGTCGGTGGCGATGACCACCCTGGCGCGCCGTTACGCGCAGTTTGGCCAGATGGAAGGCACGGTCTTTCTCGAGATCCTGCGCGATTTGCAGCGCGAGGGATGGAAGGAGCAGGCGTCGGATCTCGAGGACCGGATGAAGAAGCGGGCCGAGGGTTGGAGCCGGCTGGCCTACCCGTTCGGCAGCGAGATGCCCTGGGATTCGACCGGGCAGGAAGAGGTCTACGCGTGGACGAAATACTTCGGTGACGCGTCGAAAGCGCGGGTTACCCTGGACGCAATCCTGGCCTACATGCCGGCCGTTCCGCACTGGGGATATAACGGGAGCGCGCGGCGATATTGGGATTTCCAGTACGCGGGCAAGATCCGGCGCATCGAGCGGCAGTTGCATCATTATGGATCGGGACTCAATGCGATCCCCGTGCTGAGCGAGTTCCGCGAACATCCCGACGATCTTTATCTGCTGCGCGTGGGCTTCGCCGGGCAGATGGGAGCGATTGCCAATATCGACCAGGAGGGTTTCGCGTCGGCAGCCTTTCATTCGTTTCCGGACACGCTGAAGCCGGATCCGATCTCCGGCGATTATGCGCAGAATTTCTTCGGGCACGCGCTGAATACGGCCGCCTACGTGGTGAACGACCCGGTCTTCGGATGGCAGGGCTTCGGCGGCAACGTCGAGGTGGCGGCCGGGAAGATCACCGTGACGCCCACCGACTCGTTCCATTCGCGCCTCTACCTGGCGCCTGCGGGCCTGTGGCTGACCCTCGATGCCGGCCGTTTCGAACGCGTGGAATATCGTCCGGCAACGGGCCACCTGAGGGTGGCATTCGCGGCGGCCACGCGCTTCACTCGGTCGGCACGCCTGCGCATCGAGCAGCCGGCTGCGTTGAGCGGGGTGGGTAAATATGCGCCGGTGAAGAAGCTGGCCATCGAGCGCGGGGCGTTTGTCGTGCCGCTCGGCTCGTCGGGGACGAGCATCGAGTTGCAGGCGTTGAAGCGGTAGCGTTCGGCCGGACTATTCGTATTTCAGCGCGGCCAGGGGATCCACGCGAGTGGCGCGGCGGGCGGGATACCAGCTTGCCAGCATCGCGATCAGCACCCATGCGAGGCTGGCGGTAGTGAAGGCGATCGGGTCGAAGGGGCTGATGCCATACAAAAATCCGCGGAGAAGCCGCACGGTGGCGGCGCTCAACAGCAGTCCGGCGCCCACGCCGAAAATGCTGATCCGCAATCCGTGCGAAAGAATCATCCAGCGCACATCTCCCGGCATCGCGCCCAGCGCCATTCTCACGCCGATCTCGTGCGTGCGCTGGGAAACCGCGTAGGCGACCACGCCATATAATCCGATGGTGGCGAGCACCACGGCCAGCAGGCCGAATCCGGCCAGCAACGCCGCCTGCCATTTGATCAGCCAGAGAGATTTCCCTACGGCCTCATCGAGGGTCTCCGCTTCGAAATATTCGAGATTCTGGTTGCGCTGCACGACGCGGAGCAGCGGGCTGGTCCAGGCTCTCGCATCGCCTTCGGTTTCGACAATCAGCGCGAAAAACGGGTGATCCGGCTGCTGCCGGCGGGAAACGTAGTAAACCGGAGCGGGATCCTCGTCAAGGGACGAGGTTTTCGTGTCCGCGGCAACTCCGGCGACCTCTCCCATGTGGCGATCGGCCTTGCTGCACCCCAGCCAAAGCCTCTTTCCAAGCGGCTCCTGGTTGGGCCAATAGCGCTCCGCCATGGTCTGGTTGACGATCACCGAAGGGGTGGCGGTGGCGCCGCCGGTGACGTCGAAGCCGCGGCCGCGAACGATGGGAACCCGCATCAGCGCGAAGTAGTTGGGCTCGACGATGTTGATCCGGATGGTGCGGGCCTCGTTGATGCTCACCGGGGCTTCGGCCTCCGATTTGGCGGCGCAGCCCGCGCCCGTGCTGGGAAACGCTCCGTACGCCAGCGTGGCGCCCCGGACTCCCGGAAGGGCGCGCGCCTGTTCGAGCGCGTCGGTCCACGCCTGCGCGGCCAGCTGAGGGTCGTTTGGGATGGCCCGGGCGGTGACGAAAAGGCGGTGATCGGTGGCGAAGCCGGGCTCGATGCGGCGGACGCGATCGAGCGCGCGGACCAGCAGCCCGGCCGCAATCAGCAGCGTCAGGGAGAGAGCCACCTGGGCCAGCGAGTAAACTTCGCGCTGGCGGAATCTTCGGCGCGCCGTGTCTCCCTGCAAAGCCGGATGCAGCGGCCGCGCGGCGGCCAGTGCCGGGGGAAGGCTGAAAAGAATCGCGCACGCCGTTCCCGCGGCGCAAAGAAACAAGGCAACACGCCAGTCGATGCCGAAATGAATGCCGCGATAGTAGCTCACCGGGACGGAGGGTAGCGCGAGTTCGATGGCGCGGCTGCTCCAGTAGCCGGCCGCGAGTCCCAGAATCAGGCCGCCCGCGGCAAGCACCAGCCCCTCCACCAGGGTTTCGCGGAAAAGCCGCCAGGAGCCGGCTCCGAGCGAGCGCCGCAGCGCCATTTCGCGCTGCCGTACGGCTGCGCGGGAAAGCAGAAGGTTGGCCACGTTCACAGACGCGATCAACAGGACGGCGCCGCAGATCGCCGCCAGCAGGCGCGCGAGCGGCAGGAAAAGGTCGCGGTTGGCAATGAAGCCTTGCGCGGGCTTGACCACGGGAAGGCTGGCGAGGTTGGCGTTGCGCGGCTCAGCGGCGCCCATTGCGGCGGACAACACGCGCATTTCCGCCGCGGCGGTTGCCTGGGTGGCGCCGGGCGACAGGCGGGCGATCAGGTTCAGGCGCGGTCCCGCGCCGCTCGGGAAGATGCTGGCGGCCGGCGCCCACGCGTCTACGGCAAAAGGAGGCAGAACACCGTGAAACTCCGGCGGGGCCACGCCGATGATGCGGTAATCGCGATTGAGAATGCGAATGCTGCTGCCCACCGCGCCGGGGGCGCCGTTCAGCTTCGCTTGCCAGAACCGGTAGCCGATCACCGTCACGGGTTCCGCGCTGAAGGCGTCGTCGCCGGGCGAGAACCAGCGACCGGCGGCGGCGCCTACGCGCAGCACATCGGCAAAATTCGCGGTCACCATCTCGATATTGGCGGGCACCCTCTGCCGCCCGATCACGGCCGAATCGAACGCGATCAGGGCGCCGGCCGCGGTGACCGAACGCAGCTTGCCCTGGAAGCCAAGAAATTCGCGCAGGTTGCAGAATGGCGTGGTCTGGCGCGTGATCTGCACCAAACGGTCTGCATCCGGCACCGGCAGGCGGCGCAGGTACATGCTGTCGAGGAAGCTGAAAAGCGTGGTGTTGACTCCCATCGCCAGCCCCAGGCACAGCATCGCCACCAGGGAATAGCCGGGATTGCGGCGGATGCGACGGATGGCCGAAACGAAGTCCGTGCCAAGCCCCGGGAGCAGGCGGCGGTGAGGCGAAAGGCGCACCAGCAGGCAGCTCAACACCTGGCCCCAGTACCAGATCGGGCCGCGCCCCGGATATGCTTCGCGAAGGTCGCCCGCGACCGCATCGGCATCGCGTCCTCCGACCAGGCGGCGCAGCAGGGCCTCGGCCAAGCGCGGTGGCTCAGGCATCCGAACCTCCCTTCAGGCGCACGCCCTGCCACATACGTTCCAGCATCGCGCGCGAATCGGCCAGCGCCTGCAAGCCTCCCGCGGTCACTTCGAAATAACGCCGGGAGCGGCCCCCGCGCTGCGGTGTCGGATCGGCGAACCAGGAATGCACCAGTCCCTTCGCTTCCAGCCTGTCGAGAGTTGCGTAGAGCGCGCCGACACTCACCCGGCGGCCCGCGCGGCTTTCGATCTCGGCGCGGACCGGCACGCCGTAAGCGTCTTTTCCCAGCCGGACGACAGCGAGCAGGACCACCTGTTCAAACTCGCCGATATGGGCGGATGGCATTTGTTCTATAGCGTAGATCAAATCCTGCCGGCCTGCAAGAAGAATTCCGGCCGACGGAGTTACACTGTTCGGATGCTGAGACGAACCCTCTGGAGCGCCTGCCTGATTGCGCTGGCCGCAAGCGGCCTGGCCGCGGAGAATCTGCGGGTGTTGACCTTCAACGTGCGGATGCCGGCGGCGTCCGACGGCCCGAACCGCTGGGAGGCGCGCCGGGACCTAATGGTGGCCACTATTAAGGAGAAGAATCCGGACGTGTTCGGCACGCAGGAGCTCTTCTACGAGCAGGGGCAGTACCTGGCCGAGAAGGCACCCGAGTACACGTGGTTCGGGGTGAGCCGCCGTGGCGACAAGACGGACGAACACATGGGCGTCTTCTATAAGCCCGAGGTGTTGCGGCTGGTCGAATCCGGCAATTTCTGGCTGTCGGAGACGCCGGAAACGCCCGGCAGCATGTCGTGGAATGTCAGCCTGCCGCGGATGGTTACGTGGGGGCTGTTCGAGGTAAAGGCCAGCGGCAAAAAGTTCTACCTGTATAACACCCACTTTCCGCATCGCGCCGAGGACGCGGAAGCGCGGGCCCGGTGCGCGCGCCTGATCGCGGAACGCATCGCGAAGCTGCCGAAAGACGTTCCCTTCATTTTGATCGGCGACTTCAACACCGGCACCGGAACCGAACCCTACAAAGTGCTGGCTCCGGGACTCGAGGATGCGTGGGCCACGGCGAAGTCCAAGTCCGGTCCAAACGGCACGTTCAATGGCTTCCGCGGTACCACCACGGGACCACGCATCGACTGGATTTTCTTCCGAGGATTTGCCGGCGCGGCGGAGGCGGAGACGATTACGAAAAATGAGGACGGCCGCTACCCCTCGGACCACTTTCCGGTGCTCGCGGTGCTGGAGTTTTGAGGGTCTACCCCTCCGAATCGGTCTTCTCCACCATTTTTTCGATATGCATGTCGTAGATGGCCGGCTTGCCGTCCCGGTCGCTCTGAAAGTAGATGCGCTGGCTGTCGGGTGAAAAGATGGGTGCGACCATTTCTACGCGGCTGGCCTTGTGCTCGCAGAGCGTCATCTCGCGGCGGGTGACCCGGAGCAGCAGCAGCACCGTGGGGGACGCCTTGTTCAGGCTCGCCCCCACGAAAACCGACGTATCGCGGTTGAATCCGAAGCTTGCGAACTGGCTGGTCCTGGCCACCAGTTTGTCGGTATTGAAATCGGGCGTGACTTCACGGATGGCGTTGAGCTGCGTGCGGTCTTCGGGGAAATTCAGGTACAGCAAAGTCTTGCCGTCGGAAGCCCAGGTTGCCGGCCCGATGCGGCCATCTTCGGTTTTGAGCCGGCGGTTTTCCTGGCCGTCGGAATTAACCAGCCAAAGTTCCTGGTCCTCGCGCCGGTAGAGGATCTGCGCGCGCATGGGACGGGGAACGGGGTCGGAGATAACGAATCGGGCCTCGCACACGGTCCGGGCGGCGCCCTGTGTGAGGGTAACCATGCGGATGCGGGACCCTTCACCCTGCCGTTCGGCGAACGTGGCGTGGGTTCCGTCCGGCCCGACGCTCATGCCCGGGCAGCGCTCCCACCCGTCCGGTACGCGATAGAGTTCCCGCTCGCGCAGGTTGGAGGCGTTCGCGATACATAGAGCGGTTCCGGCGAAGTAACAGAAGGACCGGTTGTCGGGGGTCCAGGTCAGGGAACTGCCGTCCAGGTCCTGCGCTGAGGTCAATTGGCGGGTCTCGGCGCTCTTGAGGTCCATGCGGAAGGCCTGCGGGCCGTCGCCGCGGTCCGAGCAGAACAACAGGGTGTTGCTATTGCGCGTGATGGCGCGATTGTAATACGCCGGGAGAACGCTGCTGTAGGCCGGATCCGTGAGGCGGAAGACCTCGAGTTCGGTGGTCGGGTCGGCATAGCGGCGGGCGTCGGATGGGTGGACTTCCCCTTTGACGCCCTCGGCAAGGATCCGCCCGGCGGCGAGGGAGGTGAGCAAAAATGCACGGCGCGAAACCCGGCGCGCCTTGGCCATCATGCATAGATAGTAGCAGGACAACCAATGGCATAGTCCGTGCAAAAATATGGAATGCCAGCGCGGGAGTTTTGCCTGTTGTGTCCCGCGGATTCCCGGCCGGAGGGAAAGGCCGTCAGGCTGGGGGCTGGCAAGCAGCAGTCCGCGGACGGAGGGGCGGCGGCGGGAGTGGCGCGGCAGGGTTTTAGCCTTTTCCCCTGTCACGGGTGAACCACGGGGGCGTGAAAGCGTCCGGCAGAACAGGCCCGTGGAACCGCGCCCGGGAGCTCCCCAAGCCGCCTTCCGTTCGCGGTGCTCCCAGCGCTAACTCGCTTCTCCGGTGCCCGTCTTTCCTTAGAGAGTAAAATGGTATTTGCGGAGTTACCCCGTAGCAGAGACTTTTCATGATTGTTGATGCCATTCTGGCGAAACTTTTCGGCACCAGGAACGAGCGCGAGATCAAAGCCATGCTGCCCACCGTGGCGGCGATCAATGATCTCGAGCCGGCCATGCGCAAGCTCTCGGATATCGACCTGGCTGCCAAGACGATTGAATTTAAAGAGAAACTCTCCCAGGGTGCGACCCTGGACGACCTTCTGATCGAAGCCTTCGCCGTGGTGCGAGAAGGCGGCCGGCGCTTCCTCAACATGCGCCATTTCGATGTGCAGCTGATCGGCGGCATGGTGCTGCATCGCGGGCGAATCGCCGAAATGAAGACCGGCGAAGGAAAAACGCTGGTAGCCACACTGCCGTGCTATTTGAACGCGCTCGAGGGCAAGGGTGTTCACGTCGTCACGGTCAACGATTACCTGGCCAAACGCGACTCGGAGTGGATGGGCCGGCTCTACAAATCGTTGGGACTTCAGGTGGGCGTCATCGTTCACGACCTGGACGATCAGGAGCGGCAGGAAGCGTACGCCGCCGACATCACGTACGGCACGAACAACGAATTCGGGTTCGACTATCTCCGGGACAACATGAAGTTCCGGATCGAGGACTGCGTCCAGCGCGTGCATACCTACGCCATCGTGGACGAGGTGGACTCGATCCTGATCGACGAAGCGCGCACGCCGCTGATCATTTCCGGCCCCAGCGAGGAGTCGACCGACAAGTATTACAAGGTCAACCGCATCATTCCGAAGCTGGTCCGCGGCGAAGTGATCGAGGGCCGCGAGCCGGGCGAGAAATACACCACCGGCGACTACACGATCGACGAGAAGCACAAATCTGCGGCGCTGACCGAGGAGGGCGTGCTCAAGGTCGAGAAGCTGCTCAATCTCGGCAACCTGTATGATCCGGCGAATATCGAGTTCAACCACCATGTGCAGCAGGCGCTGCGGGCGCACGTGCTGTACCAGCGCGACCGCGACTATGTGGTGAAGGACGGTGACGAGGGGCCCGAAGTCATTATTGTGGACGAGTTCACGGGGCGCCTGATGCCCGGACGGCGCTGGTCGGACGGACTGCACCAGGCCGTCGAAGCCAAGGAAATGGTCAAGATCCAGCGCGAAAACCAGACGTTGGCCACCATCACCTTCCAGAACTATTTCCGCATGTACAAGAAGCTGTCCGGCATGACCGGTACGGCGGAAACCGAAGCGGCGGAATTCCAGAAGATCTATAACCTTGACGTGGTGGTGATCCCCACCAACCGGCCCCTGATCCGCAAGGAGAACCCGGACGTCGTTTACCGCACCGAGGACGAGAAGTTCCGGAACGCCGCCACAGAGATCAAACGCCTGAACGAATCCGGACAGCCGGTTCTGGTGGGCACGATTTCGGTGGAGAAATCCGAGCGGCTCTCCGGCATTCTGAAGCGCATGGGCGTGCGCCATGAGGTGTTGAACGCCAAGAATCACGAACGTGAAGCGTCGATTGTGGCGCAGGCGGGCCGGCGCGGGGCGGTGACGGTTTCCACCAACATGGCCGGCCGCGGTACCGACATTCTGCTCGGAGGCAACCCCGAGTTCATGACCAAGGACGAGTGCCTCAAGAAGAAGGTGGCGGAGCGCCTGAATCCGGAAGACATGAAATATGTCGCGGACGCCCATTTCTTCTACTTCTCCCATCACGACCAGTTCTATCGGGTGCGGCTGGACGTGTGGGAAGAGATCTTCAACGGTTTCAAGCTGCAGACCGATAAAGAACACGACCAGGTGACCGATGTCGGCGGGCTGCACATCGTGGCCACCGAGCGACACGAATCGCGCCGCATCGACAACCAGTTGCGAGGCCGCGCCGGCCGCCAGGGCGACCCCGGCAGCTCGCGATTTTTCCTCTCCCTGCAAGACGACCTGCTGCGTATTTTCGGCGGCGAGCGGATGCAGAATCTGATGCTGCGGCTGGGCATGGAAGAGGATGTGCCGATCGAGTCCAAACTGATCTCGCGGCGCATTCAAAAGGCCCAGGAAGCGGTGGAAGCGCAGAACTTCGAAGCCCGCAAACACCTGCTCGAGTACGACGACGTCAATAACAAGCAAAGGCAGGCGGTGTACGGCCTGCGGCGGCAACTCCTCGAGGGCATCGACCAGAAGGAGCACATCCTCGAAATGGTGCAGGGGATCGTGGCGCAGTACCTCGATATGCGCTGTCCCGACGACAAGCACCCGGATTTGTGGGACCTTGCCACGCTGCGGAACGACGTGTTGAGCCAGTTCGGCGCCAAGATCGACCTGGCGGAACTCGGCGGCCTGACGCGCGACGAGATCTCGGACCACATTTTCGACCGGCTCAAGGAGAAATACCAGGAGAAGGAAGACCTGGTGGGTGCGGACGTGATGCGTCAGACCGAGCGCATCGTGATGCTCCAGGTAATCGACAACCAGTGGAAGGACCACCTGCTGTCGATGGACGAATTGAAGCAGGGTATCGGCAACCGGGCTTACGGCCAGAAGGATCCGCTGGTTGAGTACAAGAAGGAGTCCTACGAGCTGTTCACCGCCATGATGGACCGGATCGAGGACGAGACGGTCCGGTTCCTGTTCTTCCTCCAGGTAAGCGCCGGCGGGCCGCCTCCCATGCCGTTCCCCGATGAAGAGCCGGAGGAAAACGAGGAGCCGGCGCGTCCCGACGCGTCCGAGCAGCAGAGGCAGGCGGCCAAAGCCAGCATGGAAGACTTCACGCGCAACATTCAGCGCAAGAAGGAGCGCGAACTGGCGGAACTGCACTTCGGCGGCGATGGCAGCGACGGTCCGAAGCAGGTGATGGCCGGCCAGAAGGTGGGCCGCAACGATCCCTGCCCTTGCGGCAGCGGAAAGAAATACAAGAAGTGCCATGGGGCCTGACGCCGCCGGCTCGGCTGCGTTCGCGGCCTCCCGCCGCCTGATCGCATCCCGGACTTTCGTGGCCACAGCCACAGAGAGAAGGGCGGCGCCATCCCGACAACGCCACAGAGCAGCGCGGCGAAATGAAGTCGTTCCTGAAGCTCAGAACCGACGGTCGAGAGAGTCTGAACGATCTACGGAAACGAATTCCGATTCGACGTCGTATTGGGACGGGTCGAAGTTAATCACCGCGGTTACCCGATCTCATCGCTCGCCTCGCTTACGATTTCGCGCACTCTCCCCGCGCCATCGCGGGTTCCGTTACAGATGCAACTTTCACACCGCCACGAGTCCGCTTGGGGCTGAAATCGTCTTTTTTTGAACTTTTCGCTTGATATCGGCCTTAGCCCGCTATATACTTCACGAAATAGTGTGATTCAGGGAAGCGCGGGGATTTTAGGGGTACAGCTCATAATCTGCCCGGCTACTGCAAATCGACCACCTCTGCTATCGAGGTGTGCGGCATCTGCCCGCATCGCGGTGTCAGCCAACAGGTCCATAGACTTAAGGAGAAGCTCATGATACGTAGCACTTGCGGCATAGTCGCGGGCCTTGTGTTGGCCTCGCTGCTGCTTCCGCCTCCGGCGCCGGCGCAGATCACGACCGGCACGGTAACAGGACGGGTCATCGACTCATCGGGAGGTGTCGTTCCCGGTGCGCGCGTGATCCTCGTCAGCGAGTCGCGGGGCACGAAGAGCGTGCCGGTATTTACCAACGAGAGTGGGGACTACGTGTTCCCGAACATCACCGCCGACACGTACACCGCAGAGGTCACCGCCAAGTCGTTCAAGACTTTGCGGCGCCAAGGGATCGTGGTTAGCGGTGGCGATCGTGTCGGCGTGCCGCCGCTGACGATGGAAGTGGGCGGAACCGTCGAAACGGTCACCGTGAGCGCCGATGCGGCGCTCGTGCAGACGCAGAGCGGCGAGCGGTCGTTCGGCATCACCACCACACAGGTCGAAAACCTGCCGATCGCCCGGGGGAACTTCACCAGCCTGATTGCCTTTACTCCGGGCGTGAAAGCTGTTGACGCTTTCAGCCAGGATGGCGCGCGGCTGGGCGGCGCCAGTCAGGACAACCTCATGATGGACGGCATCTCGGCCATGGACACGGGCAACAACGGCCAGATGCTGAACATGAACATCGAGTCGATCGGTGAAGTGAAGATCCTCACGCAGGGGTATCAGGCGGAGTACGGCCGGTCGAGCGGATTGCAGATCACGGCGGTGACCAAGAGCGGCTCGAACGAGTTCCACGGGTCAGGCTACGGCGTCTTCACCGACTCGGACTGGAATAAGAAGTCGTGGACGGCGCAGAAGAACGGCGACGCGAAGTCGAAGTCGAGCACGCAAATCTACGGCTACACCATTGGCGGCCCGGTCGTGCTGCCGAAGATCTTCAACGGGCGCAACAAACTGTTCTTCTTCTACGCGCACGAGTTCCGGCCTTCGACGCGGACGACCAGCGGCTCCCCCATCCGGTATCGCCTGCCGTCGGCGGCCGAGCGCGCCGGCGACTTCTCCCAGAGCCGCGATAACAACGGCAACCCGATCCCGGCGTTGATGGACTTCACGACGGGGGCTCCCTTCCCGAACCAGATGATTCCGGCCAACCGGCTGTATGCCCCCGGCGTGGCGGTGCTCAACCGCTACCCGCTCCCGAACCTGGAGCAAGCGGTGGGGACAAACTACAACTACCAGATGGACGGAGTGTCGTATCCTTGGCTGGCCACGCAGCCGGCCGTCCGCCTCGACTACCAGATATCGGACAAGATGCGGTTGACGGGCAAATACTCCGGGCAGCGGGAGAGACCGGATCTTGTGCCGGGCCTACTTCCGGGCTTCTCGGATGCCTACGTACCGCATCCCTACATCACTAACTATGCCATTACGGCTAATTACGTGTTCAACCCGACGACGTTCATCGAGGTGACTTACGGAAGAATCCAGAACGAGTTGGCGGGCGGCAACGAAAACGGCATTCTCGTAAACGAGGAGTCCAACCGCCTGAAGAGTCTCAAAGACCTCCCGCTGCTGTATCCGGACGCGGGCGTGCTGGATGAGCGTTACTACGGCTACAAGATCATGGAGTCGGAGAAGCCGCCGTTCTGGGACGGCAAATCGCTGAACCTGCCGCCGGTATTCAATTGGGGCGGCCGCATCGGGGCGGGACCGCCCCAGCAGCGGTATCCCGGCTGGCTGAACATCAACCGGACGCAAGACCTGGCGATCAGCATGACGAAGGTCGTGGATCGGCACACGATCAAGGGCGGGTACTACCTCAACCACAGCTACAAGGCGCAGAACACGGGCGTGACCTTCCAGGGCACCTTGAACTTCGGCAACGACACCAACAACGTTCTCGACTCCGGGTTCGGCTACGCGAACGCGGCGCTGGGGATCTTCACGCAGTACACGCAGGCGTCGAAGTTCGTCGAGGGCAGCATGCTGTACAACCAGACAGAGTTCTACCTCCAGGACAACTGGAAGGTGACCAACCGCCTGACGTTGGACTTCGGGGCGCGGTTTGTGAGTCAACAGCCGCAGTACGACCAGTTCCAACAGGAGTCGAACTTCTTCCCTGAGAAGTGGAAGGCGAGCGATGCGCAGGTGCTGTACGTTGCAGGGTGCAGCAACGGTGCAACAACGTGTTCGGGCAACATCCGCAACGCCATGGATCCGCGCAACGGGCAGATTCTGACGGCCGTCGGGGCGGCGAACACGCAGGCGGCCATCGGGACGCCCATTCCGGGCTCGGGCAATACGCTGAACGGGATTGTCCAGGCGGGCAATGGGATTGCGAAGACGAACTACACGTGGCCGAAGCTGGTGGTGGCGCCGCGGTTCGGTTTTGCGTACGACCTGACGGGGCAATCCAATTGGGTGGTGCGCGGCTCCGGCGGGCTATTCTACGACCGGCCGGACGGGAACACGGTGTTCGGGATCCCGAACAATCCGCCGATCGCGACCAGCAAAGACCTGCGCAACGGGCAGTTGCAGACGCTCGGGCAGGGGTTAAGCCCGCTGCCGGTGCCGGGGCTCCAAGGCTGGCAATATGAGGCGGACGTCCCAACGTCTGCCCAGTGGAGCATCGGCATCCAGAAGTCGCTGCCGTGGTCGATGTCCGGGGACGTTTCGTATGTGGGCAACCACGGCATCAACCGCCTGGGTGGGACCCAGAACGGATCGACGCAGGACCTGAACGCGGTGGACATCGGCACGGCGTTTCTGCCGGAGTACCAGGATCCGACGCTCGGCACGAGCGCTACCCCCGGGGCGACGGCCTACTCTTCGAATCTGCTCCGTCCCTTCCGGGGTCTCTCCAATATCCGCCAGAACCAGACGAAGTTCTGGGACACGTATCACTCGCTGCAGTTCAACGTGAACCGGCGGTTCGCGCGCGGGTTCTCGTTCGGCGCGAACTATACCTATGGGATCAGCCTCAAGGGCAACACGGGGCTGCAACAACGGTTCCAGCACGCCGCCGACGGGACTATCTCGCTGCGTGCCGACGAGGCGCAGTATGAGAAGCTCAACGAGACGCTGGATCGCGTGCCGCATTTGTTCAAGGCCAACGGCGTCTGGAACAGCCAGGGCATCCTGAGTAAGGGCGCCGTGCTCCGCAATCTGACCAGGGACTGGCAGCTTTCCGCCGTGGCGACGGTAGCCTCGGGGGGGACCTACGGCCTCGGCTCCAGCTACCAGAGCAATGGCGGCAGTGTGAACCTCACCGGGTCGCCGGACTATGGCGCTCGGGTGACCCTGCTCGACGGGCTCGGCAGCGGCTGCGCGGGCGCGGACAACCAATACGCCCAGTTCAATTACCTGGCCATTACTCCGCCGACCTACGGCAGCGTGGGCCTGGAGTCGGGCCGCAACTACATGCGCGGCTGCATGACCAGGAATGTCGACCTTTCGCTCATGCGAAGGATTCGCGTCACCAGCAATGAGAGATACCGTGTCGAACTGCGGGCGGACGTCTTCAACGCGTTAAACACCATCGACATCAACGGCCGGAACACCACGGCGCAGTTCACCAGCCCGACGAACCTGACGTTGGTGAACAGCCAGTTCAATGCCGACGGCAGCCTGAACCAGAGCCGGCTGAAGCCGCGGAACGCCGGCTTCGGCGCGGCAAACAACGCTCGTGGGCTGCGCAATATTCAGCTCCAGCTCCGCTTCCAGTTCTGACGTGGAGTCAGTCTGTCGAACCTTACCGGGTTTGACGATGTTTTGAATCAGGCCGGCTTTCCGCCCCAAGGGGAGGGAAGCCGGCTTTTCTTTGTACCCCCAGGCACCAGCGGGATTCGCCAGCCCTGCCTTTCCTTGCCCAGGTGGAAGAACGGAAACGGCGGCGACCCCTCTGGAGCTGTCTCGTTGACTCTGGAGGCGCATTCTGCAACACCTGTGTTCCTTCGGAGGCACCGCTTCATGAGGCGACGCCGGCTATCTATCGCTTCCCGCTCTGTTCCTTTACGCCGCGGCCTGAACAACACAAACCGCCTCGAGGACAAGCAGAACTGCACGGCCCCAAGCAGGTGCTGGCGGGCCGGACAGTCGGCCGCAACGATCCCTGCCCCTATGGCAGCGGCAAGACGCCGCCGGCAAATACCGGCCCCGTTTGCGGCCGCCCGGCGACGGGCCGCATCGCCAGCCTTCATGGTCCCAGCGCCGATGAGGTTGGCAGCCGCCGCACACCCGCCGCGAAAACCCGAAATCCCGGCCGGCCCTGCCGGCGTCTAACATAGTGAGCATATGAAGTCTTTTCTTGCCGCTCTCCTTTTGCCCGGACTGGCCTGCGCAGCGATTCTGCCCGATGCCATCGGCACCTTCCAGCGAGGCGCCGTTTCACAGCCGGCGCTCGCCGACCGCCCGGTATGGGAGGAGATGGGCCTGAAGAGCTCGGAATCGGCCGCCTATGCCGGAGGAAGCACGAAATTCACCGTCACTGTGTGGCAATTGCAGGACACCACCGGAGGCCTGGCTGCATTCGAGTGGCAGCGGCCGGGCGACGCCAAACCCGCTGGAGCGGAGAAGTATGCCGCCCAAACCAACGACAGCCTGCTGGTGCTTCACGGCAACTACCTGCTCCACTTCAACGGCTATAAACCTTCCAAAGAAGAACTGGACGCGCTGGAAGGCTCGCTCACTCATGTAGACGGCACGTCTTTTCCGGTGCTGGCCGGGTACATTCCGGATACGGGTCTGGTAGCAAACAGCGAACGGTACATCCTCGGACCGGCGGCGCTGGCCCGTTTCGTGCCCTCCATCCCGCCTTCGGTAGCAGGGTTTCACATGGGCGCGGAGGCGCAGGCGGCCGTTTTTCACAACGACAAAGGCTACCTGACCCTGGCGATTTTCAATTATCCGACACCGCAAATCGCCATGCAGCGGATTGCCGAGTTTCAGAAAGTATCCGGAGCCATGGTGAAAAGGAGCGGCCCCCTGGTGGCGGTGGCGCTGGCTCCGCCGGACCCGGATTTCGCCGAACGGGTCCTCGGACAGGTGCGGTACCAGGCGGAGATCACCCGGGACGAATATGTTCCCACGCGCCGGGATAACATCGGGGATCTGATCATCAACGTCTTTGTTTTGATCGGGATACTACTCGCGTTTTCAGCCGTGTCCGGCCTTGCGGTGGGCGGTGTGCGAGCGCTGCTCCGGCGCGGCAGGCCGGCCGGCGAGGCCGATGCCATGATCACCCTGCATCTCGAGAATCGCTAGGGTGATGACACAAACGCCCAATTTTGTTCGGGTTAGACTGAAATTCTCAGGTAAAAAAAGGGGTTTTTCGGCCTGCCGGCGCGGTTGTTAAAAAAACCACATTCATGCAAGTTACCCGATTGGAGCGGTTTACAGCGTCCCGACGGCTGCCGGATTTTTTCTTGACTTGAGAGCCGTAGGGAAATAAGATCCAACTACAAAGTTTTGGCGGTTGCGATTCCGTCGAGACTGATTCTCCCATCGAACATCACCCTGGTAGAACAGGGAAAGAATGCTCACCCCTCGGGGTGAGCATTTCTATTTGCTGCAAAATAATACAGTTATACTGAACACTATGCACCCACCCGTGCCGCCGAAGCGCGCTCCGGAGCTGACGTGGCGCACGCGGCTCTCGTCGATGCGCAACGTCCGGCCGCTGCTCCGCATGGTTTGGGAAACCAGCCCGCCGCTGGTGATGGCTAGCATCCTGCTGCGGTTCACGCGGGCTCTCATGCCGTTGGCGCTCCTCTGGGTACCGAAGCTCATTCTGGACGCCGTAGTCGCCTCCATTTCGCGAAATAACGCGAATCTGCCACTCATCTGGAAGCTGGTTGCGCTGGAATTCGGCCTGGCTGTTGCGAACGACATACTGGGCCGGGTTAATACCCTATGTGACAGCCTGCTGGGCGACCGGTTTACGAACCAGGTGAGCGTCCGGCTGATGGAGCATGCCACAGCGCTCGACCTGGCCTCGTTCGAAGACCCCGTTTTCTACGACAAGCTGGAACGGGCGCGCCGGCAGACCACGGGGCGTCTCGGGCTGCTGGCATCCATCCTGAGCGTCGGGCAGGACACCGTCAGCCTGCTGACGCTCTCGGTGGGCCTGATAGTGTACTCTCCGTGGCTGATGCTGCTGTTGTTCGCCGCCGTCCTGCCTGCGTTCCTCGGAGAAACCCACTTCAGCACTCTGGCCTATTCGGCGCTCTACCGGCGGACGCCCCACCGCCGGCAACTCGATTACCTGCGAGCCCTCGGGGCAAGCGTCGGCAGCGCCAAGGAAGTAAAGATCTTCGGGCTGGGCCCGCACCTGTCTAAACGTTATTATGAGATTTCCGAAGATATCTATCGGGAAAACAAGGGCCTTGCGATACACCGCGCTGTCGTGGGATCCGGCCTGAACCTGATTTCGACAGGTGGCTATTACGGCGCCTATGTGCTCGTGGTCATGAAGGCAATGACCGGGGCAATCTCGATTGGAACACTGACGTTCCTGACGGGAGCGTTCTCGCGATCGCGTTCCTATATCGAGCGCCTGCTGTCGAGCTTCAACGACATTTCCGAACAGGCCGTTTTCCTGAAAGACCTGTTCGAGTTTTTCGAGATGCAGCCCACCATCCGCTCGAGCGCGGAATCGATTCCGGCACCCCGTCCCATCCGGCAGGGGTTTGAGTTCCGGAACGTGTCGTTTGCCTACCCGGGTTCAGACCGGCAGGTCGTCCAAGGTATTAACTTTCGGCTGCATCCATCTGAAAAGGTGGCATTAATCGGCGAAAATGGAGCTGGAAAGACGACCCTTGTCAAACTGCTGGCACGGCTCTACGACCCGACTGCCGGGAGCATCCTGCTCGACGGTGTAGACCTGCGGGAGTACGATGTGGAGGATCTCCGTCGTGAGGTCGGAGTCATCTTCCAGGATTACATGCGGTATGACATGTTTGTTCGTGAGAACATTGGGTTTGGGAAAATCGAGGCTCTTTACGATGAGGCCCGCATCGAGAGCGCGGCGCGAAAGAGCCTGGCAAAATCGCTGGTGGAGCGGCTTCCGCTTGGCTACGATCAAATGGTCGGCCGGAGGTTCGAAGGCGGAGTGGATCTCTCGGGCGGCGAGTGGCAGAAATTGGCGCTGGCCCGCGCTTACATGCGGGATGCCCAGGTTCTGATCCTGGACGAGCCGACCGCGACCCTGGACGCCCGTGCCGAATACGAGGTGTTCCGCCGGTTTGCGGATCTGACCCGGGGACGCATGGCGGTTCTGATTTCCCACCGTTTTTCCACCGTGCGCATGGCCGACCGGATTCTGGTGCTTTCCGGGGGCGCCGTTCAGGAGCAGGGTACGCACCAGGAATTGCTGGCATTAGGAGGCCGGTACGCCGAGCTGTTCGAACTTCAAGCAGCAGGTTACCGTTGAGAGCAAAAACGAATGAGTGAAAACAAGTTACAGATAATTCCCATGGGCGGATTGGGCGAGTTCGGGATGAACATGACCGCCTTCCGTTATGCCGGCGAGATCATGATTGTGGACTGCGGCATGATGTTCCCGGAAGCCGAACTACTGGGGGTGGATCTGGTGATGCCGGACCTGACATTCCTCAAGGAGAACCAGGCACAGATCCGCGGCGTGGTCCTGACGCACGGCCATGAAGACCATATCGGGGCGGTGCCCTATTTTCTGACCGAGATCGACGTGCCCGTTTACGGCACCGATTTTACGCTTGCACTGGTGGACCGGCGCATCGAGGAATACGACCTCCCGGAAGAACCGCGGTTCATCAAAGTCAAGCCGAAACAGATAGTTGAGATCGGTCCCTTCAAGGTTGAGTTTATCCATGTTACGCACTCGATCGTGAGCGCGCTGGCCCTGGCTATCACGACGCCATTGGGCGTCATCATTCATACGGGCGACTTCAAAGTCGATCCGACGCCGACGGACAACGAACTTTTCGATCTGCACACGCTCGCCGAATACGGCAAGCGCGGGGTGCTGCTGCTGCTGTCGGACTCGACCAATTCCGACCGGCCCGGGTATACCGAGTCGGAGCGCGCCGTGCGGCCGCGGATGGAGGAGATCTTCAACCGTGCCGAGAAGCGGGTGGTGGTTTCCTGCTTCAGCTCGTCCATTCACCGCATTCAACTGGTGCTGGAACTGGCGCAGGAGTACAACCGGCGGGTGGCGGTGATCGGCAGAAGTATGGTGTCGGTGACGGAGATCGCGCACTCGCTGGGGCTGCTCGAGATTCCGGACGGTATCCTGCTGCGGCCGCAGGACGCGATGGACCTTCAGCCGGAGAAGGTGGCATTCCTGATTTCCGGAACGCAGGGCGAGCCGATGTCGGCGCTGGCGCGGGTGGCTGTGGACAACCACAAGCATGTGTCGGTGGAAAAGGGCGACACGGTGGTCCTGAGCTCGCGTATTATTCCGGGCAATGAAAAGGCGATTTTCCGGATGATCGACCACATGGCGCGGCGGGGGGCCGACGTGCTGTACGGGTCCATGAATCCGCCCCTGCACGTCTCCGGGCACGCCAGCATCGAGGAGATGAAGCTGGTGCTGAACCTGGTCCGGCCGCGGTACTTCATGCCGATTCACGGCGAGTTCCGGCAGCTTTCCAAGCACGCAAGGCTGGCCGACCACCTGCGGTTCGCGGGCCTCGAGGAGGCTTTCGTGATGGAGTCTGGCGACGTGCTCGAAATCGACCATCACGGTGCGCGCAGGGCGGGCAAGGTGCAGGTGGGCCGGGTCTGCATCGATTCCGGGTCCATTGACGACGTCGTTCAGGAGATGGTGATCAGAGACCGGCGGCACCTGTCCGAGGACGGGATCGTGCTGCCCATCATCGCCATCAACCGGCAAACCGGCAGGATGGAGAACGCGCCGGAGATCGTGAGCCGGGGCTTCGCGGCGGGGGAGGGACCGGACTTCACCGAGGCGGCGCGGCAGATTGTAGCCAAAACGCTCGAGAGTTCCAACCAGGAGGAGAAAACGGATTGGGGGGTGATGAAGGAAAAGATCCGGGCCGACCTGAAACGGCACATCGTGAAACAGACCGCGCGCAGGCCGTTGATCATGCCGGTGATTCTGGAGGTATAGCGCCGACCTACCTGGAGGACGCCTCCGGACTGCGCGGGTCGGCCGAGCGGGTGATTGTTCCGGCGGACGAGGCGGGTGTGGCGGCGGCGATCCGGGCAGCGGCTGCGGCCGGGGCCGCCGTCACCATCGCAGGAGCTGGCACGGGTGTCACGGGCGGCAAGGTCCCGCAGGGCGGGTGGGTGTTGTCGCTCGAGAAGCTCACGGAATTGCGGGTGTGTGAGGGATACGCGGAGGTGGGGGCGGGCGTCCTGCTGCGGGACCTGCAGGCCGCGGCGGCCCAGTCCGGGCAGTTTTACCCGCCCGATCCGACCGAAACCGGCTCGTCGCTGGGCGGCAATATCGCGACCAACGCCAGCGGGTCCCGGAGTTTCCGCTTCGGTTCCACCAGGCGATGGGTGGACCGGCTGCGGGTCGTGCTGGCCAGTGGGGAAATCCATGAATTCGGCCGCGGGCAAGCGATCGATTTCGACCCTGGGACGGTTCCGCTTCCGGCGGTGACCAAGAATACGGCAGGGTATTTGCTACGGCCGGGAATGGATTGGGTAGACCTGTTTGCCGGGTCGGAGGGAACCCTCGGAGTGATCACGGCGGCGCGGGTGAAACTGCTGCCTGCTCCCACGGCCGTGCTGGCAGGCGTAGTGTTTTTTCCTTCGAGCGATGCCGCCGTGGACGCCGCGGAGGAATGGCGCGAACACGCCCGCCCGCGGATGATCGAATACATGGACCGGCCGTCGCTCGAGCTGCTGCGCACCCGGTATCCCGAAATCCCGATGGAAGCGGAGGCTGCGATCCTGGTGGACCAGGACCTGGAAAGCGAGGACGATCCGGAGATCGACCGCTGGCTGGAACGAATCGAAACCGCCGGAGCGCTGGCGGAAGCCTCCTGGTTCGCGCTTTCGGCGGCGGATCGCGAGCGGTTTCGAAAATTCCGGCACTCTCTGGCCGAACTGGTGAACGACCGGGTGCGGCGCAGCGGCGCCATGAAGATGAACACCGATTATGCCGTCCCGGCGGCGCGAAGCCGCGAGATCCTGGGATTCTACCGGCGGCGCCTGGAACAGGAGTTTCCCGGGCGGTACGTGATTTTTGGCCATCTGGGCGACGCGCACGTGCACATCAACCTCTTTTCCGACCCGGCCAATCCCGGGCATGCCGCCGGTCTGCTCGAGGAATTCGCCCGTGAGGCGGTGCGCCTGGGCGGAACGGTTTCGGCCGAACACGGGCTGGGAAAGCGCAAGGCCCACCTGTTGAAGCTTCAATACGCGCCCGAGCACCTGGCAGCGATGCGGGCGGTGAAGCGGCGGCTGGACCCGGAGAATCGATTCGGGCGGGGAACTCTTTTCGCGATCAACGGGTAATTTGCCCGGTTACCCGCTTCCCAGGCCGACGAAGAAGACTCCCAGGAGGATCAGGGCCAGGCCGACGAACTTGGTGCGCGTGAAGGGCTCGTTGAAAAAGAGGCGGGACCAGACCAAGGTCCAGATGTAGCCGAGCGAAACCATCGGGTAAAGGACGGAAAGCTGCCCTCCCCGGATGCCCAGCGCGTAGAAGACGGACGAACCCAGGAACAGGGCCACGCCCGCTGCGAGGCGCACATTCAGGAAGCTCATTATGGACCCGTTCGTGCGCGCCGCGCCCAGTTTCAGAAAAACAGCCCCGAAAGAGCCGAGCACGGAGGCCCCGAAAACCAGCGCCATCGAGCGCAGCAGCAGCGGGTTCACGTGCGGCCACCCCGGCCGAGGACGGCCACGCCGATGACGATCACCGCGATGCCGAGGTTCTTGTAGCCGTTCTGGGGCTCGTCGAGAAGCGTATAAGAGAGCAGCGTCACCCACACGTAGGTCAAGGCGATGATCGGGTAGAGCATGGACAGTTCTCCGTCGCGCAGCGCCAGCACCAGCAGCACGGTGTTGATGCCATAGAGGACGTATCCGGCAATCAGCGGATAGTTGGTGACCAGGGCGGCGAGCGATGGGCTGAAATGCGCCATCCCGATCTTCATCAGCAGTTGCGCACCGGCTCCGAACAAAGTGCAACAAAACACAAGCAGAATCGCGCGGTGCCGGGGGGGCGCGGCGGGTACCGGAAGCGGGGAAGGGGTGCTCAAGCAGGAACAGGATATCAGGCTTTCCGGTAGAATAAGTAGCTGTGGACCCAGAGCAAGACGCGGTACAACCGCCCGACACAGTAGTGGTGGAAGAGGAGCGGGAAACCGAAGAGCCTCCAGAGTCCCATCACCACCATTCCCAGCGTGGTTTCATTGCCGAGTGGACCGTCACGATCATCCTTCTGCTGTTCGGCACCACCAGCCTGGTGCAGGCGTTCGTGATCCCCACCGGTTCGATGGAGGATACGCTGCTGATCGGTGATCACCTGCTGGTGGACAAACTGGCCTACTCGCCTTATGGCCCGGTTTCGAAGCATGTTCTGCCTTACGAGGACGTGAAACGTGGAGACATCATCGTTTTCCGCTACCCGATCGACATCCGGCAGACCTTCGTCAAACGTGCCATCGGGGTTCCCGGCGACCACATTAGACTGGTGGACAAGAAACTGATTCTGAACGGTCACGCGGTGGACGAGCCGTACGTTTACCATAAAACCGAGTACCTGGACAGCTACCGCGACAATTTCCCGAGCGACCCCAACGTGCACGTTTCCGAGCCGGCCGTGGACATGCTGATGAACCACGTCAAGGACGGGGAAGTGATTGTCCCGCCAGGGTTTGTATTTGCCATGGGGGATAACCGCGACTCTTCGCTGGACAGCCGCTACTGGGGTTTTGTGCCGCGCCAGAACATTATCGGGAAACCGCTGATCATCTATTGGTCGTACGACGCGCCCACCGAGGAACTGGCGAGTCCGACGGTGTCGATACCCCACCTGATCGACCTGATCACGCATTTTCCCACCAAGACACGCTGGAAGCGCACGTTCCAATTGATTCACGGATATCCGTTGAAATAATGAATCGACACTATTTCGGGCTGATCCTGGCAGGCGGCCGGGGAACACGGTTCTGGCCGCGCAGCCGCAGGCGGAGCGCCAAGCAGGTTCTGAACGTGGTGGGCGAGCGGTCGCTCATCCAAGCCACGGTGGACCGGCTGGCGCCGCTGATTCCGCCGGAACGGCTCTGGGTACTGACCAACGATCATTTGCGCGACACCATCGCGCGCCAGTTGCCTGAAATACCAGGCCGGCAGATTCTGGCGGAGCCGGCGCAGCGCAACACGGCGGCGGCCATCGGGCTGGCGGCGTGCATCCTGCGCTCGATCGATCCGGATGCGGTGATGGGCGTGTTTCCGGCCGACCACGTGGTGAGCCGGCCGGTCGGATACCGGGCTGTGGTGAAGTCGGCGCTGAAGTTTGCGGCGGCGGGGGAACTGATGGTGGTGGGCATCGAGCCGCGCTGGCCGGAGACAGGATACGGTTACGTGGAGTTTCCGCGCGGTACCGAAGCCGGCGTCAAAGGGGCGGCTCCGGTGCGGCGGTTCCATGAAAAACCGGATCTTCGCCGCGCCACACGGTATGTCCGGGCGGGCAACTTCTTCTGGAACTCGGGCATGTTTTTCTGGCGGGCGGAGGCGCTGCTCGAGGAGTTGCGTGAGCACCTGCCGAAGACGGCCACTCTGCTGGCCGCGCTGCCGCGTTTTGGCACGCGCGGATTCGCCGCGCGCCTGAAGCAGGTTTTTCCGCTGTGCGAGAACATTTCCATCGATTACGCGGTGCTCGAAAAGGCGAAAAAGGTCAGCGGGATTCCGGCGGGCGATTTCGGGTGGAACGACGTAGGTAGCTGGAACGCGGTGTTTGAACTGCTTCCGCGCGATGGCGCCGGCAATGCCGGTGCGGGCGACGGCGTAATCATCGATGCCTCCGGCAACTTCGTGGATGCGCCGGGCAAGATGGTGGCCCTGCTGGGTGTTCGGGACCTGATTGTCGTGGACACTCCGGACGCCCTGCTGATCGCCTCCAGGGAGCGCGCGCAGAGCGTGGGCGACGTCGTGCGGGCGCTGGAAGAACGGGGTCGCGAAGACCTGCTCTAATTGGGGCTGTGACTATTGTCACCTCCAAAGAATGCGGTAGCCGATAAAATTGCACTCAGCTCCTTATGGAAGGGTGAGTGAATGAAAAAACTCTGGATCAGTTTTGCCGTCGTTCTTGTCGGTTCCTTTGCGATTCTGGGGTGGATCGGCACGCGCATTTACCAGGAAATGCCGCCTTTGCCGTCGCGGGTTCTCGATACCGCCGGCGCCGTAGTTGTTGGTGATGGCGACATCGGCAACGGACAAAATGTCTGGCAGGCGCTCGGTGGGATGGAAGTGGGCTCAATCTGGGGACACGGCAGTTATGTTGCTCCGGACTGGACCGCGGACTGGCTACACCGCGAGGCCACGTTCATCCTGAACGAATGGGGCAACAGCGAATTTGGAAAACCCTACGATCAACTCTCGCTCGAGGATCAGGGCAAGCTTCGCGGCCGTCTCGAGCAGGAGTACCGGCATAACGGATACGATGCGGCCACCAACACCATCCGCATCACTCCCATCCGTGCGCGGGCGTTCGAATCCTGCCTGAGCCACTTCTCCGACGTTTTCATGAAGGGCGCGCCCGCATATGCAATTCCTCCGGGGAGCGTTTCGAGCCCCGAGCGAATGCGGCAGTTCGCCGGTTTCATCTTCTGGACAGCCTGGTCCGCCGCCGCGGAAAGGCCCGGCGATAACGTCACGTATACGAACAACTGGCCATCCGAGCCGCTGGTCGGCAATCGCCCGACCGGAGATGCGTTGATGTGGACCGGGGTGAGCATCATCATGCTTCTGGCGGGTATTTGCGCGATGGTGTGGTGGTACGCCTCGCAGAATGCGGTCGAGCCGCAAGACCCGGTTCCCGCCATCGACCCGCTGGGCACCTGGGCTGCAACGCCATCGCAACGCGCGACCCTCAAATACTTCTGGGTAGTTTCCGGCTTGATTCTGGTGCAGATCATCATGGGAGTCGTCACTGCGCATTACGGCGTGGAGGGCGATGCTTTTTACGGCTTGAATATTTCCAAAATTTTGCCTTACAGCGTCACCCGCACGTGGCACGTGCAGATCGGCATCTTCTGGATTGCCACCGCATGGCTGGCCGCCGGCCTGTTCATCGGTCCCCTCATCAGCGGAAAGGAACCCAAGTTCCAGGCGCCTCGGCGTACACGTCCTTTTCGGCGCGCTGCTGCTGATTGTGGTGGGTTCGCTCGCGGGTGAGTGGATGAGCATTCAAAACAAGCTCTCCAACTCGAACGCGTTTCTCTGGGGTCATCAGGGTTATGAGTATGTGGACCTGGGCCGCGGCTGGCAGATCCTGCTTTTCGCCGGCCTGCTGATCTGGCTTTTCCTGGTGATCCGGGCAACGCGACCGGCCCTCAAAGTGGCGGGCGAACAGAAGCACCTGCTATATCTTTTCCTGCTTTCCGCGGGGGCAATCGGCCTGTTCTACGGCGCCGGCCTCACCTGGGGCCAGCACACCCACCTGACGATCGTAGAGTATTGGCGTTGGTGGGTGGTCCATCTCTGGGTAGAGGGCTTCTTCGAGGTCTTCGCCACCACGGTGATCGCTTTCTTCTTCACGCGTCTTGGTCTCATTCGTCCGGCCTTTGCCGCCAAATCGGCGCTGCTTTCGGCCACCATATTTCTTTCCGGCGGCATTATCGGAACCTGTCATCACCTGTACTTCTCGGGCACTCCGACGGTGGCCCTGGCGTGGGGATCGGTCTTCAGCGCGCTCGAAGTGGTGCCCCTCACGATGGTGGCCTATGCCGCCATGGAAGATCTGCGCCATGGCAAGGTCAGGCCCGTGGGTTCGGCGGTACCGGTGGCCGATTTACTTCTTCGTCTCGGTGGCGTTTTGGAATATGGTGGGCGCGGGGCTGTTCGGGTTCATGATCAATCCGCCGATCGCTTTGTACTTCATGCAAGGGCTGAATACGACGCCGCTGCACGGCCATGCCGCGCTTTTCGGGGTTTACGGCATGTTAGGCATGGGACTGATGCTGGTCTGCCTGCGGGCCATGGAACCGCGCGCGCAGTGGAAAGAGAACTGGCTGCGGTTCTCCTTCTGGGGCATGAATGGCGGGCTGTTTGCCATGTGTGTCGGAAGCCTTCTGCCCGTAGGGCTGGCGCAAACCTGGGCTTCGGTCGATCACGGCTACTGGTATGCGCGTAGTACCGAGTTTCTGCACCTGCCCTACATGCAGACCCTGCGCTGGCTGCGCGTCCCCGGCGATACTCTGTTTGCGATCGGCGCGCTGGTGCTGGTCGCCTTCGTCTTCATGGGCCGGTCCGGGAGCGCCACGCCCTCGGAAGCCATCGAACCCGGGGCTATCCGCGTGCCGTCGGGCGATTAGCGCGCCGGTTGGCGCCCGGACACCGGTGTCCCACGAGCGGACACCCAAGCGGGTTGCCGTCTCAGCAACGCCCTTTGTTTGCATCGCCTTGAAGGCTGGCATCCGGTTTGCACCTGTTCCGCCAGAATCGTCATGCACGACACGGTGGGAACCGGTGCGCCGGTGCTGATCAGCCAGGCCATGGCCCGCCAGTTCTGGCCGGGCGAGCAGGCAGTGGGCAAGCGCTTCCGAATTTCGTTTACGCCGGAAATCGTCCGGCAGGTAGTGGGTGTAGTGGGGGACGTCAAGGAGCGCGGTCTCGACGTGCTGGAACCGCTGGCGGTCCTATACGTGCCTTTGCGGCAGGACGAGCAGGGCGGCGTCTCTTTGGTGGTGCGCGGCGGCGGGCAGATGTCAGGCCTGGTTCCGGCCATCACGCGGGTGCTCAACGGCATCAACCCGGAATTGCCGGTGAAGGATGTCCTGCCTATGGACGAGATCGTGGCTACGTCGCTTTCGCAGCACCGCTTCAGCATGTACCTGTTTGTCGCTCTGGCGGCGCTGGCGTTCCTGCTGGCGGCTGTGGGGATATACAGTGTGATCTCCTACAGCGTTCGCGGGCGCGCGCAGGAGATTGGGGTGCGGATCGCGCTCGGTGCGGGCCCGCGAGACGTGCTGCGAATGGTGGTTGGGGAAGCGATGCGGCCGGCGCTGCTCGGGTTGGGGGCCGGCGCAATGAGCGCGTATGCGCTGGGCGGCATCCTGTCGCAACTGATCTTCGGCGTCTCCCCGGCTGATCCGATTACCTTCTCGGCCGCGGCGGTCCTGCTGGCGGCGGTGGCGCTGGCGGCCTGCGCGCTCCCCGCCTACCGCGCCACCCGGACCGACCCGCTGGAGGCGATCCGGGGCGAGTAGTCGCGTTCTTCAGCGCCGCCGGATGCCCAGGGCGTCGGCTGGATTGGCGCGAACTTCCGAGATCTCAAAGCCGGTTTCGCCGGCGTACCGCACGGGGTCAGTGGTCAGCCAGGCGCGCGCGGTATAGCGACCCGCGGCCAGAGTTCCCAGCGGCACGCTGAAGGCATAGGTGCGCGTACCTGGACCGAACATCTCCTGCCGGAAGATCATGGTAAACAGCCGGTTCGCCGACCACGTATAGACCACGTCGCCGGCCTCATTGTAGAGCTTCAGGTCATAGGATTGGCCGCTTGGAAACGTGAGCTGGATGGGGGTGTCGGACGTACTGGTGAGGGTCAGACGCACGTTCATGGTATCGCCGGTCAGGTAAACCGGCGAATCGATGCCGAAGGTGAAAGCCACTTCGGGCGCGGCGATATCCGCGGCCGGCCGGTAGGCGACCAGATCCCAGGTGCGGGGTCCGGCAAAGCTGGTTTCCTCGTGGCTCACCAGGCCTACGCCCGGCGCCCAGAACTCGCGGGTCGCGCCGGCGTCGGCGCAGTGGCCGGAGAAGCTCACTTCTACTACGTCGCTGAACGACCCTGCCGGCGTGCTGCGTTGCGCGCGCCGCGACTCGATCTTGCCGTGCTCGGTGCAATCGTCGATGTGCGACTCGAACGTGTTGCCGGCTACCCCGCCCAGGGAAATCCAGGCCTGCTCGACACCCGCCTCGGGATCGTAGGAAACGACCGATCCATCGGGGTTGGCGCGCAAAAGCAAAGTCCGGCCGAAGAAATCGGTGCGGAAGTACTCCCGGTCGCCAAACGTTTCCTTTTGTCCGACCGTGATGGTGCGAATCTCGGCGGGCGTGCCGAAACGGGATTCGGTTTGCCGGTAGGTCCAGGAACTGCCCGTTTTCAACGGGAAATATTCGGAGGATTGGGCAGGCAAAAGAGCAGCTCCGGTAATCAGAGCGAGAGGGAGGGCAAGGAAGGATTTCAGCATATGGCTCCTAATTTATAGACGCGCAAAATCCGGGGCAGGTTGTCTCATGCGGGTGTAGCGGAATATCGCCCGGGCGGGGAGCAGCGGAGCCAGCCACCAGAGTTCACGGCGCTCGGCCAGGCGGCGCAGAAGCGAGGCGACATAAAAAGGCCGTCCGAGCAGGCGGCGTGTGGCAGCGATGTACTGGGCCAGGGGAACTCCCCGCGCCGCGGCGATTCCGGCCATTCGCCCGCTGGCGATGGCGTTCAGGATGCCCGAGCCCGTGAACGGATCCACGAAGCCGAGGGCGTCTCCGGCGGGAAAGGGGCCGGATGCCTCGGCGGGCGGCGGAGCAAAAGAAAGAGGTCCCGTCACGACCCACGGCATGATGCGGCGCAATGGTTCGAGCCGGCGTGCGAGAGAAGGGGAGCGCCGCATAAGGACATCGAAATCGAAGCCGCTGCGCCGCAACAGCGATTCGCGTGCGATGCCGCACACGTTGGTCATGCGATCTTCGATGCCGCTGACGCCGGCATAGCCATGCGAGTCGAAGAACAGCTCCACGCTGTCATTTACCGGGCCCTCGAAATGGGATTTGAAGCCGAACAGCCGGTCGTGCGAGCGGTCTAAGGACGGGCGACCTGCGGCCATGATGGTAGGGACTTCGCGGCAGGCGGCCCCGCGCTCGACGAGGGCTCCGGCGAGGGCGGCGCTCGAGAGCATGAGCCGGTCGAGCGCCAGGCGGCTCAATCCCCAGGCGGGCTCGGGCAAGTCCCAGCGGCGTTCAAAGCGGCCCAGGTGCAGAATTCCGCGGCGGATACGATGGGGGCCGAGAGCCAGAAAATCCGAGCGGATTCCGAGCGCTTCGAGCAGAGGCTCCACGCCCGGCGACAGGAATTCGCCGCAGACCTTGTGGCGCGGCGAGGCGGCCCGTTCGAGCAATCGCACGGGCGCGCCTTCGAGACGAGCGGCGAGGGCGGCGGCTGCGCCCGCCGGTCCGCCACCCGCGATCAGAATATCCCGCACTGATACTATTGACGCATTTTCGGCGGGAAAGGGCTCAGTCGCAGCGCAGCGCCTGCAACGGATCCACACGGGCGGCGCGGCGCGCAGGGATTAAAACCGCCACCGCTGCCACCGCCACCATTACCAAAGGGACTCCGACGAAGGTAAGCGCATCGGTCGGGCTCACGCCGTAGAGAAGGCTTGCGACGAATCGCGTCAGCGCCAAGGAAGCGGCCAGACCCGCGGCCAGTCCGATTCCAACCAGCACAATACCCTGTGCGGTGATCATGCGAAGGACACTACCCGGCTGGGCGCCCAGCGCCATGCGGATTCCGATTTCGCGCGTCCGTGCGCGGGCCGTAAAGCTCATCACGCCGTAGAGACCCACTGTGGCCAGCATCACCCCGACGATGCCGAAGATACCCAGCAGGGTGGCACAGAGGCGCGGGATCAGCAGGGATTTATCGACATGTTCGGCCATGGTTTCGGCATTGAAGATCGCCAGGTTGGGATCGAGGGCATGAATCCGGTTGCGCAATGCCACCTGCATCGGACCGGACGGTCCGCCGCCCCGCACCAGCACGCTGATGCCGTAGAAACTGAAGGCGTCCTCGGGCTTGGGCTCAAGGAAAAAGTATGCCGAGGCGGCGGTATTCTCGGCCAGCGTGCGCGACTTGGAGTTCTTCACGACGCCGATTACGTCATACAACTGCTTGGGATTGCCCGGAGACGAATCCGCCTCGATCTGGCGGCCGAGGGCGTCAAGATTGGGGAACAGTTGCCGGGCCGCTTCCTCGTTCAAGATCACGGTGCGGCCGGTGTCCCGGCCGAGATCGAAATCGCGGCCCCTGCGGAGTGGGATGCCGAGGGTGGAGAAATAGCCGGCGCCGACGCGGTAGACGTCCGCCGTCACCTCGTCTTTGGCGCCCGGAGTGCGGAAACCGAAAGACGTGCCGCCGAGGCTGAGCGGCAGGCTGTCGGCGAAAGTGACCGACTGCACGCCAGGCAGGGCGGAGACGCTCGCGCGCAGCTCGGAGACAAACTGCCGCGTCCGCTCCGGCGAGTAATGATGCAGCTTCGGGTCCACCGCCATCATGGTGATGCCGCCGGTGCGCATGCCGAGATCGATGGAAGAGGCCTTCTGCAAGCTGCGCACGAAGAGGCCGGCACTTACCAGCAGCACGAGAGACAGCGCGACCTGCGCCAGCACGAGGAGGTTTCTCATGCCGAACCGCCGGACGCCTGCCAGTTGCGGCGTCTCATTCTTCAGTGCGCCTACCAGGTTCGGACGCGTGGCGCGGATGGCCGGGGCGAGGCCGAACAGAACTCCGGTGGCAATGGCAAGGGCAGCGGTGAAGAATACGACCCGGAGATCCATTCGAAATTCGAATCCGATGGGTATGGGCAGGGGCAGGTCGAAGCCGGCGATGGCTCGGGTGGCGGCGTAGGCGAGCAGAAATCCTCCCGCTGCGCCGGCGAGCGAGAGCAGGACGCTCTCCGTCAGGAGTTGCCGGATAATGCGGCCACGGCCCGCACCGATGGCCATGCGAATGCCGATCTCCCGGGCGCGAACGGTGGCGCGCGCCAGCAGCAGGCCCGCCACATTGACGCAGGCAATCAGCAGTACCAGTCCGGTGACGGCCATGAGGACCGCGGCGGCGCCCATGGCGCCATTCTCGATGCCCGGAAAGGTGACCGAGGAGCTGAGCGTGATCGGCGGCCGTGGCTTCTGCCCCTTGCGATACTCGCTTTCGAGGCGCTGCTTGACGGTGTTCACGGCTGCTGTGGCCTGCTCGCGCGTGACGCCGGGCCGGAGTCGCGCCAGCAGTTCCACCCACTGGGCATGCCGCTGCCCTTTCATTTCGGCAGTGTGCAGGTCCGGCATGATCTGGTCGGCCATGGCGAGCGGCACCCAGAACTCGCTGGTGAATCCGCGAATCATGCCGTGAAAGCCGGGAGCCGTCACGCCGACTACGGTGTACTGGCTGTTATTCAGCACGATCGAACGGCCCACCACCGCCGGGTCGGCGCCAAACCGGCGGTGCCAAAGGGCATCGCTCAGCACCACGACGGGCGATTCGCCGGGCTTCTCGTCCTCCGAGGCAAGGATGCCGCGGCCGAAGCGCACAGGCGCTCCGATGGTCGAAAAGAAAGCCGCGTCCGCCAACTGTCCCCACACCCGCTCCGGCTCGCCGCTTCCGCCCACGCTGGCGGGCACCAGCACGAAGTGCGCCGAAACATCCTCGAACACGGATTTGGTCTGCTCGCGATAATCCCGGTAATCCGGCCACGAGAAGGTGCGTCCGCCGGAAAAGGCCACCACACGATCAGGCTCGGGGACGGGCATGTCGCCCAACAACAGGGCGTTCACGATGGTGAAGACGGTGGTGTTCGCGGCAATTCCGAGGGCGATGGAAATGGCGACAGCGGCCGTGAATCCGCGGTTTACGGTGAACCCGCGTAGGGCAAATCGGATGTCGCGCCAAAGAGTGTTCATTCAGGGCTCCTTCAGCCTCAAACGAATAAGACGGCGGCAAAGTTCCGGAATTAGCCCGCGCCGGCCAGGGGCAGCCTGATCATTACGAGCGTGCCCTCGCCTTCGGCGGTATGCACCGTGATTTCGCCGCCGTGCTCGTAGACGATCTGTCGGGAATTGAACAGGCTCCAGTTGCCGCTAGATACGCGGGTGCCGGCCACCTTAAAGCTCGGGTCGAAGATAGTATCGACGTCGGCGGGATTCATGCCCCGGCCGTTGTCGCGAAACGCGATTTCCACTTCGTCACCGCGGCCCCGGGTCTCGATCGAAACGCGGCCGTCGCCGTTCAGGGCCTCGATGGCATTGCTGAGAACGCTCGAGAAGGCTGCCGTGAGCAACTGCGGGCGGCAGATCAGGGGCGGCAGCGACTTTTGCAGGTTGAACTCGAGGCGCACGTGCCCCTTGTCCAACCGTTCCTGGTGCAGCAGGGCCACATCGGCGAGCAGTTCGTTGATGTCGGCCGATTTCAATTCCGCCTCTTCCAGGCTCACAAAACGCCGCAAGCGCTGGGTCACCTGGTCGAT
Source organism: Bryobacterales bacterium (assembly GCA_963836425.1). GTDB lineage: Bacteria > Acidobacteriota > Terriglobia > Bryobacterales > Bryobacteraceae > CAWIJJ01. The sequence continues at coordinate 169,612 of CAWIJJ010000001.1, forward strand.
GCGCTCGGCCGATTCGCTAATGGAGAGCTTCAATTCGGCGCGCGTCCTTTGCAGCTGGTCGCGCTTCTCGGAGGGGCAATCCGCCAGGCGATCGGTGAGCGCCAGCAGGGTGTCGATGGAGCTGCGCAGGGCTCCCATAGGCGAGTTGATTTCATGGCTGAGGGCTGCCGCCATCTTGCCCACGGAGATGGCGTTCTCGGCGAGCTGGGCCCTCAGCTGCGCGCCGGTCAATGTTTCGGCCACTCGCACAGCATGCTGGGTGGCGGCGTATTCCGCCCTCCGGTAGCCGTAGTTCGCTGCCGCGATCGCCGCCGCCAGCAGGGAGAGCATGATTAACAAAACGTCATGAGGCCCACCAAGCGCGGTTACGGACGAAATTTCCCAATAGGCTGCAAGTTCGCAGGATAGAATGTACATGCCTTCCACGGTGAAGCCCAAAAACAAGGCCTGCCAGGGAAGGAACGGGGTAACGGCTGTGGCTGTCAGTACAATCAGGATCGCCCCGGCCAGACTGTGCTGATCTGCATGGCTGAGACCGGGCTGCAACATCGCGCTCCATAAAAGAACGGCGGCCGAGAACCACACGGAAATTCCCGTGAGCAGCCGGGGATGGCGCCGGCTCCAGGCGGTTCGCGCCAGTACAAAGGTCAGCGCTCCAACCGCAATCATCACCGCTGTCTGCCCCGTCAGCGCCCAAGGCGAGCCGGTTCGCATGGCGATCCACCCGGCATGAAGCAGAACGGCCATGCTGATCTCGATCAGCGCCACGATCCGTACCGTGGGGTGGCTCAGCCGGGTGATGTAGTCGTGAAACCGCGGGTCGGCTTCATCGCCCGGAAGGAGCAGGATTCCTATCTCACTTTTCGTTTTTTTGCCGCTACTTTGGTGTGCCAATTGCAATTTGCTTCCGAGATAAAATGAACCACCTGCGCTCACTTCGCCGACAATTGTTCGATATCAGACCGGGAGAGCACCTCCGCACCTGGTCAATGTTCTTCTACCTGCTTTTTGTCCTCTTCGCTTACTACATTCTGAAACCGGTATCGCGTTCGATGTTTCTGACGCGATTCGACATCGACAAGCTGCCATGGCTCTACATCCTGATTGCCGGGTTCGGCGGAGTGTTCGCCTACTTGTATAGCAAGCTTGCGGCCAGGACTTCGCTGCGAGTCGCAGTTTTTTTTACGATGTCGCTCTCCGTGTTCTGCCTGGTTGGAATGTGGGCGCTGATTCACCTGTCTTTCATGGTGTACGTACTGAACGTGTTTGTGAGCCTGTTCAGCATCGTGCTGGTTTCACAGGGATGGCTGGTGGCGAGCAACCTGTTCGACGCGCGCGAGGCCAAACGGCTGTATCCGCTGCTGGGCATGGGAATGGTTTTGGGCGCTGCCACGGGGGGTGAATTCACCAGCCGGACGGCCGTGCTGGTGGGAACCCGGAATCTGCTGCTGGCCAGCGCGGCCATGGTGGTGCTGGCATACGTTGCGTATCGGATAGCGAATACCAAGGCCCCGACTGCCATCAAGTCGGCGCGCGCCGCGGAGGCCAAGGACACCGATTTTTCGTTCGTCGGTATGGTTCGCGATATCGGGCGAATCCGGCACCTGCAAGTCATCATCGCGATCATGGTGGCCATGTACCTGGTGGATACGTTCGTCGAGTACGTGTTTCAGGTGACCGCCGTCGCCGCGCACAAGGGCGATGAACTGACGGCGTTCTTCGGAAAGTTCTACGGGCTTTATCTGAACGTGACGGAGTTCGTGTTTCAGCTCTTCGTGACCGGCTTCGTGGTGCAGCGTTTCGGCGTTGGAGGGACGCTGCAAATTGCCCCGGCGACAATACTGCTATCTTCCGTTGCCACGGTGAGCGCGCCCAGCCTCCAGAGCGCGAGCGCTGTCCGCCTGATGGAGGCGGCGACCAGGTACACACTGAACCGGACCGGCATGGAACTGCTCTACATGCCGCTGCCGCAGGAATTGCGCAACCGCATCAAGGCGTTCATAGACATCTGTGTGGACCGTGTTTCCCGCGGCTTAGGCGGGGTCCTGCTCCTGTTTCTCACGGCTACCAGCTTGAACCTGGGTGTTCGCGGGATCTCCGCCGCGGTAATGGTATTGGCTGTGCCCTGGATGTACTTCAGCTACCTGGCCAAGCGCGAATACATCCTGAGCATCCGGAAACGCTTCGAATCCCGCCGCCTGGACTTCGAGACGGCGCGGGTGAGCGTCAACGATGCGGCCACGATCAAGCTGCTGGAAGCCACCGCCGCGAGCGAGAATACCAGGCAGGCGGCGTACGCAATCGGCCTCCTGGCCGAGGCGCCGCGCTACGACCTGGGGCCGCTCATGCTACGCCTGTCCGGCGCTCCGGCGCGTGAAGTGCGCGAGAAGATCTACGAGATTGGCCAGGCGCGCCATCGCGAGGAACCGCTGGAGCAGGCGATTCGAGAGCTGCGTGCGGCGCAGGGACAAATGGAGACGCCGTGGCTGGCACGCGCCGCGGTGCCCTACGTACTGTCGATTGCGCCGGACCGCGCGCGGCTTGCAGCCGAACTGCTGGACGATCAGAATCCCGTTCTGGTCCGGGGCGCAATCGAAGGATTGCGGCAGGACCGAGGCCTGGCGGAGGAGTTGATTACACCGGAATGGCTGAAGCGCGCTTCCCAGTCGCCCGATGCTCAACGGCGCGCGCTTGCAGCCGAAGCGATTGCCGCACGCGGAGATCACGGCATCGAGACTCTCCACAGCCTGCTTGCCGATCCCGATCCGTTGGTGGCCGGCGCCGCCTGCCGGGCCGCGGGAGCGCTTCATAATCGGGCTTACCTGCACGGATTGGTGCAGGCGCTGGTGAATGCGCGGCTCCGCGGCGACGCCATCGCCGCGCTGGCCGAGTACGGCCCCGCGATCGCCGGCACGCTCTCCGACGTCCTGGTGGACGACAGCGTGACGGTGCGGATACGCCGCCAGATTCCGCGCGTGCTCAAGAACATTCCGCACCAGCGCAGCGTCGATGTGCTGCTGGCCCAGGTGGGACACCAGGACCTGGGGATCCGCTCAGCGGTCCTCAAGGCCCTCAACAGCCTGCGCGAAGCGGTGCCGAACCTGAATTTCGAAAACACCTTCGTAACCGAACAGATCATGGCCGAAGCCCGGTACTATTTTCAACTCAACGCGGCTTTTGAGCCGTTCCGCAAGCGCGACAACGGGCATCATACCGCGACGAGCCTGATGGCCCGCACTATCGAGGAACGGCTCCGGAACACGCTGGAGCGCCTGTTCCGCCTGCTTGGACTCCGCTATCCTCCCAAGGAGATCTACGCCGCTTACCGCGCGGTGGCAAGCCAGCAGCACGAGCAGTCGACCGCGGCGCTCGAGTTCCTGGATACGACGCTCGAGCGAAACCTGAAGCGCTTTCTTCTGCCGCTGCTCGACGCTCCGGACAATGTGAACGAGCGCGGGCGCGAACTGTTCGGTCTCGAGCCGCGCACGGCGGAGGAGGCGATCCGGGAAATGATCCGCTCGCACGATCCCTGGCTGGTGGCCTGCGCCATGGCGGCAGCCGCCGAGTTGAAGCTCAAGAACCTGGCCCCGGAGATCGCCCAGGCGGCGGAGGACTCCGAGGCCGAAGTCTCCGAAGTGGCCCGGTCGGCCGAGGCCGCCCTGGCAGCCTGACAAGGGAGGTTGCGAATGTCGGAACTGAATATCGTGGAGAAGGTCATCACGCTCGAAGCCGTCGAGCTGCTCGGCAATCTCACCCCGGAGCAGCTTGCGCGCATCGGCACCATCGCGCACGAGGTGAAGTTCCCGCCTGGGAAGACCGTAATCGAGCCCGCCAAACCGGCCGACGGCCTGTACGTCATAGTGGACGGAGCGGTGGAGTTGACCCGCAACGGCGAGCAGTTGCACGTCGCCAGGCAGAACGACGTGCTCGGCGCATGGGCGCTGTTCGACGAGAGCGATCCGCTCCCGGTGACCGCCACGACGGTGGACGATACGCGGCTGCTGCGCATCGGGCGCGACGATTTCTACGATCTGCTGGCGGACAATAGCGAGATCACCTCCGCCATCTTTTCGACACTGGTAAAGCGCTTCCGGAAGCTGGTGGAACAATGAGCTCGAGTTCGCCCACCAACGAGCTTCACCAGATGGCCTCGATCGGCCGGCTCCTCACCGGCATCGTGCACGAGATCAATACTCCCATCGGCTCTGTATTTTCGAACAACGAAGTGATTCTCCGGTCGCTCGACATGCTCGATCCGCTGCTGGCGGACCCGACGCCCGGGAATTTGGAGCGCGCCCGGAATATCCTCGCGACCTGCCACACGCTGGCGGCGGTGGACCGGCTTGCCTGCGAACAGATCCGTTCGGTGATCCGCGGATTAAAGACTTTTTCGCGCGTGGACAGTCCGGAAGTCAAGAAACTGGACGTCAATCTGCTGCTTCGCGATACGCTCAAGCTCACGCAGGTGGAGTTTCGCAAGCGCATTGCCGTCGAAACGGAAATGCAGGAACTGCCGGAGATCGAGTGTTTCCCCCAAATGCTCAGCCAGGTATTTCTCAATTTGCTGGTGAACGCCGCACAGGCGATTGAAGGCGAAGGCCGCATCACCGTGCGCACGCGCCTTGAAGGCGACATGGTTTCGATCACGATCGCCGATACGGGCCGTGGTATGACTCCCGAACAGAAGGCGCGTGCATTTCAGGCGGGCTTTACCACCAAGCCGGTCGGAGAAGGAACCGGTCTTGGCTTATCGATCGCGCGCGATATCATTGAAGGTAAGCACGGGGGGTCAATCGATTTCGACAGCGAGCCTGGCGTCGGGACCACCTTCCTGATCCGTATCCCCGTACAACACACAAGGAGAGTCCAGCCGTGAGCGAGCAGAATGGGAACCGACGAGCGACGGTGATGATCGTCGATGACGAAGAGATGGTGATCACCAGCATCAAGGCGTTTCTCCAGCTCGAAACCGACTTTGCCATTCACGGGTTTACCGATCCGGAAGAGGCCGCGCGGTTCGTCGGGCAGCAGCCGGTGGACGTCGCCGTCACCGATTACCTGATGCCGAAACTGAACGGAATTCAACTTTTGGCAAAGGTAAAAGAGGCCCAACCGGAAGCGAGCCGCGTACTGCTCACCGGCCACGCCGACAAGCAGAGCGCCATTCAGGCCATCAACCAGGTGGCTCTGTTTCAATACCTGGAGAAGCCGTGGGATAACGCGCAGTTGCTGCTGGTGATCCAAAGCGGCGTGGAACGTTCGCGCCTGTTCCGCGAGTTGAAGGAAAAGGTGGGCGAGCTCGATTCGGCGCACTCCAGCCTGAAGACCGTGCAGAGCCGGCTCATCCAGGCGTTTTTGTAAAGCCCCGCCACCAAACCGCCTCTTCACAAGTAAAATAAAAACATGAAGCTTCATGCCGTCGCACTGGCCGCACTGCTGTCTGTCAGCGCCATCTCCGCGGTCGACTACGACCCCACGAAAGTCCTGGGAAGCCCCATGGCCCCGGTGCAGATTGATGTATACAGCGATTTTGCCTGTCCTGCCTGCCGGGGATTCCACGAGGTCCTTCTTCCGATGCTGATGAAGGATTACATCAACTCCGGCAAAGTTCTCCTGGTGCCGCGGGAATTTCCGCTGAACATACCCGCCCACAGGTACTCGCGCGAGGCGGCTGCCTGGGCCACGGCCGCCGCGAAGGTGGGCAAGTACCGGCAGGCAGCGGACAGGCTGTTCGCGAACCAGGCGTCCTGGGCCGAAACCGGCAAAGTCGCGGAGGTTGTGCTGCCGGTTATTCCGGCCGCGGAGCAGAAAAAAGTGACCGCGCTCGCCAAGGATCCCGCGATCATGGCCGAAGTACAGAAGGACGTGGATAGCGGCATGGCGGCCCGCGTCAACCAGACTCCCACGCTGATTATCCGGCGAGGATCGAAATCGTACGCCTTCCCCGGACCGGGACCGGAAAATTACATTTTGATCAAGTCGCTCATCGATGGACTCCTCAAATAGAACCTTTAAATTCGTCGCGCTGGCGCTTCGCGTAGTGCTGGGCGGCATCTTCCTCTATGCCGGATGGGTAAAGCTGAAGGAACCCTGGGAGCTGTTTGCTCTGGCCATCAGCGGCTACCAGATCCTTCCGCTCAAGGCGGTGGAATACGTGGCGCGCTCGCTGCCCTGGTTCGAGGTGGCGATCGGCGTCCTGCTGATTGCCGGGGTGTGGCTGCGAATCGTGGCGAGTGCCGCTACGCTGCTGATGCTGGGATTTCTGGGGCTCATGGCTCGCGCCTATTTCAAGGGCATGTCGATCGACTGCGGATGCTTCGGATCGGGGGATCCCATCTCGTGGAAGACGATGCTGCGCGACGGCAGCATTCTGGCCGGGCTGCTGCTGTTGACCGCCATGGCTTTTCTGCGCAAGCGCTACCGGGCGCCGGCGCCGGAAACTGCTGACATGGCCCCGGACGGCGCGCCCGCCGAGCGCGTCTGATGGGCGTTCTCGAGAGAGAACTCGAGTATCACGAGAAGCTGTACTCGGGCTTTGCGCAATCGCACTTTGCGCGGCCGGCGGTGCGCGCCTTGCGCGAACACATGGTGCGCCGGATCCTGGCGCTCAGCGGGGCGGGGAAGACATCGCGCGTGCTCAGCCTGGGCTGCGGCATCGGCGACACGGAACTGCTTCTTGCTCCGCACGTGGGTGAAGTGGTGGGTATCGATCTTTCGCCGGCGGCAATCCGGCAGGCGACCGCCGACGCCGCGCGCCTCGGCATCGCCAACGCCCGTTTCGAGCAGGGGACCACTGCCGGGGGCCGCTTCGACCTGGTGATCGCGATTTTCTTTCTCCATCACCTGCCGGACGCCGATCTGGCCGGCCTGCGCACCAGACTCGAACAGTGGCTGAATCCGGGCGGAGTCTTCTATTCGCTGGACCCGAGCCGCCGCCGCCTCTCCGGCATCGTGGGCCGCCTGCTGATTCCCAACCTCATGAAGCGGTACCAAACTCCGGACGAGCGCGAATTGGATCCCGAAGCAACGGCAGCACTCCTGGGCGGGAGAGTGGAAGTTTACGACTTCGGCTCGTCGCCGCTGGCTGGCCTGTTCCCCGGTTGGCGGACGGGCTACCGGATGGCCCGCCGCCTGGACGATGCGTTGTTGCGCGCCGCGCCCCTGCGCCGCCTCGGCAGCAACTTCGAAGTGGTGGCAGTGATTCCGCATCGAGCACTCTGAATGGTGTCGGCGGGCCATGCCTGCCTATCTGGTGTGCATCCCACTTGAAGTGAGGCAAATTCGCATTCACTATCAGGGCTTGCTTACCCTCGTGTTCTGATATATCATTAATATCTCAGAAGAGTAGCCGACTATGAACCGCGCCAGCCTTTCCTCTGCCGAACGAGATTTCCGCTCCAAGCTTGCCCAATTGGCTCACGACAACTGGCTGGTTCGCGGAACCTTGTCCGTTCGCGCTCGCAAGTGCGGCAAGGCTACTTGCCACTGTGCCAGCGGCGAATTGCACGCCTCCCTGTATTTGGTTCAAAGCCACGACGGAAAACCCCGACAACTCTGCATACCCAAGTCGTGGGAGTCCCGCGTCCGGCAGGCGGTGAACGATTACCAGCAACTGCAACGCCTCATCGAAGAAGTCTCCGAACTCGAATGGAAGCGCATGCGGGAGAAGAAATTGCCGGGACACTGAGAGCCTGCTCCACCGTCTGATTCGCTATGCCGAGAAGGTGTTTGACCTTTCCAGCGAGGTGCTCGACAAAGTTACCGACCAGCGACAACAACCGCGGACGCCCACTGCGCTGATCCTGAAATGCGCCCTGGCGATGTTCTGGGCGCGCTTGGGCAGCCTCAATGCTCTGGAAACCATCTCCTCCGCCCGATTCTGGAAACGGTGGCTGCAAGGGCCAATGATCAGCGCCGACACCATGGGTCGGGTGCATGCAGTGATGGATGCCGGCCAACTGCGGGACGGTCTCCAAAAAGTCTACAGCCAGCTCAAGCGCAATAAGGCGCTGCCGCTGAATTTGGGCTTGGATGTCGCGGTCCTGGATGGCCACGAACAACATGCCAGTTACCTCCGCCATTGTGCCGGATGCCTGGAGCGAAGCGTAAAGACCGAACAAGGAGAACGCACTCAGTATTACCACCGGCAAGTCACGATCATGCTCTTGCCCGGGCCTGGCGTTGGCCGCAAACCCCTCCACCTTTTGTTGGACTGTGAGCCGATGCGTCCCGGTGAAGATGAAGTCACCTGCGCGGTCCGCTTACTCACCCGCGTACTGGAAGCCTACCCGCGGGCCTTCGATCTGGTCCTGGCCGATGCCCTCTATGCCACCGCTCCGTTTTTCAACTTCGTGATCGACCGTGGCAAACATGTTTTGTCGGTACTCAAAGACGAGCGCCGTAATCTGTACCAGGATGCAGCCGGCCTATTCGCACACGTGGCACCGCAGTGCGGTGAGCGGCGCGGCCGAAGCTGCCAATGGTGGGACTTCCCGGATCTGCTCTCCTGGCCGCAGGTGAAAGTTCCGCTGCGCGTGGTACGATCCTTGGAAACCTACTTCGTGCGCCGTCAACTGGATCGAAGGCTCACTCAGGAAACCAGCGATTGGGTCTGGGTAACGACTCTACCGTCCCTGCAAGCGCCCACCGCGCGCATCGTCGGTTGGGGCCATCAGCGATGGGACATCGAGAACTTCGGCTTCAATGAACTGGTCAATGGTTGGGAAGCCGATCACATTTACAAACACGATTCCCAAGCCATCGAGGCATTCCTGTTGATGACGTTCCTGGCCTACAACATTTTTCATGCCTTCATCGGCTTGAACCTCAAACCCCAACTACGCGACAACAGGCCGGAGAAATACTGGGCTCGTCTGATCGCCGCCGAACTCTACTCTGACGCGGGAACCGTTCCCAAGCGATCTCCCTGATCGACGGCGCCAACCGCCCGTCGTCCTCCGCTTCAACCATTTCCTGCCACGACTCCTCTCTCCCCCAGCTATCCGTGTCTCCGCTCAGCCATCAGCACCGCTCCTGACCCGCCGAAATGCCTGTCCGAATCTGCTCTACTCGCCCGACTTCTCCCAACTTCTGCAAAAACCGTTGCTTGGCCGCCCTCCTGAACCCCGGATGCGGAATCGGAAGTGGTGGTCCGGGTCTAGCGTTTCTCCGGGGTTGGAGTAGAATGAAGCGCGAGTCCATGCGAACCCGTCTTCCGATCGTGATCCCGGCCCTGGCGGCATGTGCGGCCGCCGCGACTATTGGCATGAACACCACCGCGCAGCCGGTCACTGCGGAGCGCATCGCCGGTCTGCCGCGGGCGCAACAGGCCACGTGGCGGGACTACCTGGAGCGCTCCGCCCGGCAGATGCGGACAGACCGCGCGTTTTTGCAGGCGGAGCTGAAGAAAGCGGGCCTCGAATCCGAGCTGATGCCCCCCAGCGGATCCTCGGCGCGGAGCATGCCGCTGAACAAACCCGCGGAATGGTATGGGAGCGCCGAGGCACGGCGGATCGCGGACATCGTCGTTTCGTTCCAGACTCCGGCCGGCGGCTGGAGTAAGAATCTCAATCTCGCCGATCACGTCCGCAGGCCGGGGGAAGGGTTTGCTCCCGACAATCTCTCCACCCTGCCGGGGCCCGCCGATTTCGATGCGCCACGCCAGCCGCAATGGCACTACGTAGGGACGCTCGACAATGACGCCACCACGACGGAGATGCGCTTTCTGGCGAAAGTGGCGGCGGCATCGCCCGAACATGCCGGGCCGTACCGGGAATCCTTCCTGCGCGGCCTGGAATACCTGCTTGCAGCCCAATATCCCAACGGAGGGTGGCCTCAGGTCTGGCCGCTCGAAGGCGGTTACCACGATGCGATCACCTACAACGACGGGGCGGCGGTGAAGACGCTGGAGCTATTGCAGGACGCGGCCGGTGGACGGGACGAGTTCGGGTTTGTGCCGGAAAGCGCCCGCCAAAAGGCGGCTGCGGCTACCAGCAGAGGCATCGATTGCATCCTGGCGACACAGATTGTCCATGACGGCCGCCGGACGGTGTGGGCGCAGCAGCACGATGCCCTGACCCTCCAGCCTGTGGCGGCGCGCAACTACGAGCCGCCCGCGCAGTCGGGAAGTGAAAGCGCGACGGTCATGTTGTTTCTGATGCGCCAGCCGCAGCCCTCCGCCGCGATTGTGGAGGCGGTGCATTCGGCGGCGGAATGGCTCCGGAAAACGGCTATTGACGGAAAGGCTTACCGGAACACGCCGGAGGGCCGCCGCCTGGTGGCTGTGCCGGGCGGGCCGGCGATTTGGGCGCGGTTTTACGAGATCGGCAGCGATCGGCCGGTCTTCGGCGATCGGGACAAGACAATTCACGATGATGTGAACGAGATCTCGGCAGAGCGGCGCAACGGCTACAGTTGGTACAACTCGGCTCCCCAGCAGGCGCTGGACGAATACGACAGGTGGAGCGCGTCGCATCCTCGCTTCACCGGTCAGCGCAGGAGACGGTAGAACGCCAGAACGCTGGCCAGGCTCGCCAGTACGGCGAAGAACGGCGCCATCGAGAGGGCTCCCGGACGCGAGGAGAAGGAGGGCGGCGGTGCGGGCGCCGCAATCCGGCTGTCCTTGTCGATGAGAGGATAGGGTGACGCAGCCAAGGCCTGACCGCTGGAGGCCTGTAACTCCGGGTTGGCCGGTGCGTACTGTGGCGCAGAGTTGCGGGTTTGGGCCAGACCCGTGATCCACAAGAGCGACAGCAGCAGGGCAATCCTCAGCACAATTGAAGTGTGCACCCCGCGAAATGCAAATGCCATGGACCCGAAAGTGCGGATTTCGGTCGGACGAAAGCCTTAGGGGTCAGGAACGAAAGTTCCAGGCGTCAGCGAAGCTAACGGTCCCTACTTAAGGGCCGCGAAATTGCGCGCTGCCCGCGGCCAGGGCGGTGCCGATCGCAACGTCTCCGCCACCTCCTCGGGCTCGGCCACGGAGGTCCACATGGCGGCATGCCTGGGGTCCATGAAACATTCCTCCACGCACCGCGAGAGCAGTTCCAGGCATGGATCGAAGAAACCGCCGATGTTCACCAGCACCACAGGCCCGAAGTACAGCCCCAGCCTCTTCCAGGTGATGGCTTCGAACAGTTCTTCGAGCGTTCCGCACCCGCCGGGCAATGCCACGACCGCTTCGGAAAGCTCGAGCATGAGCCGCTTCCGCTCGTGCATGTCCGGTACGATGCGCAGGTCCGTCAGGGCGCGGTTGGCCCACTCGAGCTCATCCATGAACTGCGGGATCACGCCGGTAACGTCTCCGCCCGCTTCGAGGGCGGCCGCGGCCAGGCGGCCCATCGAGCCGAGCGCGCTGCCGCCGTAGACGATCGCGAAGCCTTCCCGCGCCAGGTGCCGCCCGAGCCGCGCCGCCGCTTCGTGATGATGGGGTGCGCAGCGCTGGCTGGACGCGCAGTAGACGGCCACCCTCATCGCGCCGCTTCCTGATAAACGCGGACGTAGTCCACCAGCATCTGTTGCGGGAATTGTGTGGTGCCGTCGGGGTTCCCCGGCCAGTTGCCGCCTACCGCCACGTTCATCAGGAGGAAGAAGGGATGGTCGTACACCCACTTTGTGCCTTCGGGCAGACTGGCCGGCGTGACCTTGAAATAGGCGTTCCCGTCCACCAGCCACTCGATGCTGTCCGGCTTCCATTCGATGCTGTACACGTGATACTCGTCCGCGAATCGCTTTCCGTCCGGCAGCGAGTAAGGCTTGCCGATGCCCTTGCCGCCGGAGTAGCCCGGGCCGTGAATCGTGCCATGGACCTGGAGCGGCTCCTTCCCGATATTCTCCAGGATGTCGATCTCGCCGCAGCGCGGCCAGCCGCTGGTCTTGATGTCCTCTCCCAACATCCAGAACGCCGGCCAGATGCCTTGTCCGAAGGGAATGCGGATACGGGCTTCAATTCTGCCATAAGTCACCGAGAACAGGCCGGTGGTCTTGAGCCGCGCCGACGTATACCCGCCGCCGGGCTTGGCCAGGACGCGGATCACCAGGTGTCCCTCGCCGTCCTCGAAAACGTTCTCCGTCGAGCGCGTGTATTCCTCCAGTTCCCGGTTTCCCCAGCCGGTCGCGCCTACGTCATTGGTCCAGCGGGAAGTATCGGGAGCGGTTCCGGCGGGGGAGTTGAATTCGTCGGCCCAGATCAGTTTCCAGCCGTCCTGCGCGGCCGCGGGCAGCGCCGTCAACACGGCCAGACCCAGTACCAGCGATAATTTCATACAACTGAGATGTTAGCTAACGTTGCGCGGTGAAGCACGTTAATGTAATCGTATGTCCGCCATTGCGCGGGACCTCCGCGGGGCCTTCCGGGCGCTCAACCGGAATCGCGGGGTCACGCTTCTGGCCGTTGCTTCGCTGGCTCTTGCCATAGGGTTCAGCACGGCCGCTTTCAGCGTTCTCGACGCCTACTCCCTGCGCGACCTGCCGGTGCGCGAACCTCAACAACTGGCACAGGTTGCCGTGACCACCCGCGAACAGCGGCCGGACATCCTGAGCTGGCCGGAATACGAGGCATTGGCTGCCCGATCCCGCCTGTTCAGCGGATTAATTGCGGAAAACCGGCGCGGGCCCCGGGTCCGGCTGCCGGATCGCGACGATTTCCCGATCACCGCCGGGGTCTCGGACAATTATTTCGATGAACTGGGCGTGAAAGCAGCCGCCGGAGATGTTTTCCACGCCGGCAAAGGCACAGACGGCGTGGTTGTGCTCTCGGACCGTTACGCCAGGCAGGCCTTTGGGGGAAGAAGCGGCGTGGTCGGCCGAGTGCTGCCGGTCAATAACAGCAGTCTGGCGGTGGTGGGTGTACTTCCTCCCGGTTTCGCGGGTATGCGCCGCGGCATCGCAGTGGACCTGTTCGTGCCTCCGCAGGCATGGTTCGGAAGTCTGGACATGGCGCGTCCGGACGACGTGCGCTTCACCGATTACGAGGTGTTCGGCAGGCTGCGGCCGAGGGTGACCCTGGAGCAGGCGCGCGCCGAGTTTGAAGCCATTCTGCGCGGCCTCGAGCGCGAGGGTCAGGAGCCGGCGCCGAACCGCAAAGCGCTGGTGGTGCCCCTCACCGAAGACGGACTGGCGGCGAAACTGCGCGCCAATGCCATCTTCTTGGGGGTCATGGTGCTGCTGGTGCTGATTGCGGCGGCGAACCTGGCGAACCTGCGGCTGGTGGACAACGAGCGGCGCCGGCATGAGACCGGCATCCGGCTGGCGCTGGGCGCCGGAGGCAGCGACCTGGCCCGGCAGCACATTTCGGAAAGCCTGCTGCTGGCGGGGCTTGGAACGGCCGGCGGGCTGCTCGTCGCCGCGTGGCTGATCCGCCTGGCGCCGGCACTCTTCTACGGCGGGCGGGCGTATGTCGACTACGGCATCCGGCTGGATGGCCGCACCTTCGGCTTCAGTTCGGCCGCGCTGCTGACGGTAGCTCTGGCGGGCTCCCTGATTCCACTGAGCGATGCCTGGAAGCGGCGTATTCAGCCGGCCCTGCGAACGGCGCGGACCACCGGATCGTCACGTTGGCTGGGCGCCCTGGTGATTGGGCAGATGGCCCTGGTGACGGGCGTGACTGCTTCAGCCGGGCTGCTCTGGCGGAGCCTCGAGAACGTGGCGGCCATCCGCCCAGCCATGGATCCGGACGCCAGGGTTCTTCTCGCGGCCGGCTTCTGGGACGGAAACGGGCCGCAGCGTACGGCGGAACTGGGAGAGCGGCTTTCCGGGTTGCCGGGCGTGGAGCGTGTAGCCTGGGCGCGCCGGGCGCTGCTCAGCGGTTCGCTCGGCGGCGCCACGGTGGCGGTGGAACTTCCCGGTCAGCCCAAACTCAGATTTCGTTACAACCAGGTCAGCCCGTCGTATTTCGAGACCACGGGTGCGCGAGTGTTGAATGGCCGCCCGTTCGCCAAAGCCGACGGACCCGATGCCACCGCCGTGGTTATGGTCAACCAGGCGTTCATCCAGCAGTTCCCCGGTACTGAGGTTGGCAAATGGATCCGGGTCAGCGGGAAAGAGCGGCAGGTGGTTGGGATCGTCGAAAACGGACCGACCATCAATCTGAGGGAGCCGGACCAGCCCTACCTGTACCTTCCCTTTGCCCAGGAGTCGGTCGGCGAGCTGACGTTTTTTGTCAAGTCACGCAAGGACCCTGATTTGTTGGCGGACCCGGTACGTAGCGCGATTCGCGGTTTCGACCGTTCCTTCACGCTGCTGACGACGGTGACCATGCAGCAGCATCTGAGAGATGCCCGGTCGAGCGAGCAATTGGCGGCGGAGGTGACGGGAGGGCTGGCACTGATCGGACTGCTGCTTGCGGCGGCGGGTCTGTTCGGCGTGACGCTGTTCGCGGTGGCGCGGCGAACGCCGGAGTTCGGCGTCCGCATGGCAATGGGTGCGACTCCGGGCAAGTTGGCGCGGCAGGTGCTGCGCGAGGCAGCGGTGCGTGTGGCGATCGCCCTGCCCATCGGCTGGGCGCTCGCTTATACCGGCCGGAGCGCGATTGCGCAGATGCTCTACGGCGTGGCGGCCGACGATCCCTGGACACTCGCCGGCGCCAGCGCGGTGGTTGCCGTGGTCGCTGCGGCGGCGGCTGTCAATCCCGCCCTTCGCGCCGCCCGCGTGGATCCGATGACGGCTTTGCGGCACGAGTGAGCCTGGGCGGGTCTTACAATCGAAGCATGCTGATCGTCCATGTGCACGTACACGTGTTGCCCGAGTTCATCGAAGAATTCAAACAGGCCACGGTTGTGAACGCCGCGGCCAGTCTCAGGGAACCCGGCATTGCCCGGTTCGACGTCCTGCAAGTGGCCGACGATCCCACCCGCTTTGTGCTCGCGGAGGTCTATCGCGACAGGCCTGCGACGCTGGCCCACAAGGAGACGGCGCACTACCTGGCCTGGGCCGAGAAGGTGACGCCGATGTTGGCCGAGCCCCGGACGCGGGTCTGGTTTGACAGCGTATACCCGGACGATCAGGGCTGGTAGAAAATGGCCTTCGAGTTCGCTACCGCCTCGCGGATCGTTTTCGGCCAAGGTAAACTTGCCGAAGCCGCGCCCGCCGCGGCCGCAATGGGCCGGCGCGCACTGCTCGTAACAGGGTCCTCCGGTGAACGGGCCGGGTCTCTCGCCGGCGAGCTGCCCGAGGCGGTGCTGTTTCCGGTCGCAGGCGAGCCCACGGTGGAGCTGATCCGGCAGGGTGCGGAACTCGCGCGGCAGGAGCGCTGCGAAGTGGTGGTGGCGATCGGAGGCGGCAGCGTCATCGACGCCGGCAAGGCGCTCGCCGCCATGCTGGCGAATCCGGGCGAGCCGCTCGATTACCTGGAAGTGGTGGGGCGGGGCAATCCGCTGACGAAGCCCGCGGCGCCCTGCATCGCGATCCCGACTACGGCAGGTACGGGCTCGGAAGTGACCCGCAATGCCGTGCTCGCCTCTCCCGCGCACCGCGTCAAGGCGAGCCTGCGGAGCGCGGGCATGCTGCCGCGGCTTGCCATCGTGGATCCGGACCTGACGCTGGGACTGCCCCCGGCGCTCACCGCCTCCACCGGACTCGATGCGCTTACCCAACTGATCGAGCCGTATGTTTCGGCGCGGGCCAACGCCATGACGGACCTGTACTGCGTCGAAGGGATCCGCCGCGCCGCCGCCGCTTTGCCCCGAGCCTTCGCTTCGCCGCAGGATCGCGCCGCACGGGCGGACATGGCGTGGGCGAGCCTCCTGGGCGGCCTGGCACTGGCCAATGCCGGGCTGGGGGCGGTGCATGGGTTCGCCGCGCCGTTGGGCGGAATGTTTCCGGCGCCGCACGGCGCTGCCTGCGCGGCGGTACTGCCGCACGCCATGGAGGTGAACGTCCGCGCGCTCCGGGAGCGCGCGCCGGAAAGCCGCGCGCTCGAACGCTACGGCGAGATCGCGCGCCTGCTGACGGGCGAGGCCCACGCGACCGCAGCGGATGGCGCCCGCTGGGTCGCCGCATTGTGCCGGCGGCTCGAAATCCCGGCGCTTGCCGCCTGGGGGGTTACAGCCGCGGATTTCGAAATTCTTGCGGAGAAAGCGTCGCAAGCGAGCAGTATGAAAGGCAACCCGATTGTGCTCACCCGCGCCGAATTGCTCGAGATTCTGGCTCGGGCGTCAACAGGTTGAGCCCTCCGCATCCCGGGCAGCGGTACCAGGTGAGCCGTTTCGGCCGCGGCGGGACGGCGCCCATTTTCCCCAGCCAGGCCTCGGAAGCGCCGGCACCGCACCGGACGCAGACGTTGATCCACTCTTCGGCCTGGTGGGGCGGGCCGGCGACTCCGAAGTAGAACGCCCATCCATAATGACTGAGACGGGTTCCGAATTTCCGGTCCAGGGCGCGCAGGAGCCAGACGAAAACCGCCAGGAATTTTTCGTTACCCCATGCGAACAGCGCGATTTTGCGCGGCGGGCGTGCCACGAAATTCCGGGAATTGAGAAAAGACAGGGAGCTGAACAGGGTACGGGTCCCGCGGTGCGGCAGTCTGGTCAGGGTTTCGATGCGGTCCGCAAGCTCGCCGGCGGAATAGAACGGATTGATGTGTCCCCCTCCCTTTCCGAGCCACCGGTAGATTCGGTCAGTCAAAGTACTGGTATCGGGTACGGCGGCATAGAACGTACCATCACTGCGGATAACGCGTCCCACCTCCCGAAGGGCATCATCCAGGCCGGCGATGTGCTCCAGGCTGTGATTGCTGATGACCACGTCAAAAATGCCGTCCCGGAAGGGCATGCCGGCCGCGGTGCCGCAAACATAAACGTCCTTTAATGGAGCAGACGGAACCTGAAGGTCCAGCCGGACGACCTGGATATCGTTCCGCGACGTGTTGAAACTGCCGGAAGCGGCCCCAAGGTCCAGTACACGGCTGCCCGGTGGCAGGTTTTCGAGCAGATCCAGCATACGAGAGTTCAGTATGACGGAAGTTAACAATCGCAAAAACGGAGGGGGGGTCGTGCGGACACAAAATGGCTGGAAGTACTAATCCGAAACATTGAATCCATATTGGCCGGCGGGCCGTCCAAACCAGTAAGGTTGTTTAAGATCTGGAAATGACTTGCGCCGTGATCGGCAACCATTTAAGATAACGGAGTAACGTTACTCCGAATTCGCGGGGGAATACCGGATGATTTATTCTCGATCGGCCGAATATGCGATCCGTGCCTTTGTCCACCTTGCGCAGGTGCAGGAAGGCAAGTACGCGATGGTCAAGAACATCGCGGAGCAGGAGGACATTCCGGCTCACTTTTTGGCGAAGATTCTACAACAACTGGCACGCAAGGGGCTCCTCCGGTCCAGCAAGGGACCGACGGGTGGATTTGCGCTCCGAGTGGATCCCGGCGAGATTCGCCTGCTGGACATCGTAGAGGCTCTGGACGGCCTGGCGCCGTATCAGCAGTGCGCCAGCGGACTTTCCGAGTGTTCGGACGACATGCCGTGCTCCATGCACGATAGCTGGATCAATCTCCGTTCGCGTATCATGGATTATCTAGGGCGGAACACGATTGCGGATCTGGCTAAGGCGCTGGAGCAGAAAAAGAAATCTCTGGCTCTCTCCAAACAGCGCAAATCCAGACGGGCAGTCTCCGCCAAACGAGCCTAGCTCGCAGATCAAAACTGAACCGGAGGCACGATGGGACACTCGGTCCTGGTCCCCATGGTGGTCGAGCAGACTTCCCGTGGCGAACGCGCGTACGACATTTATTCCCGCCTGCTCAAGGAGAACATCATCTTTTTGGGAACACCGATTGACGATCAGGTCGCCAATCTGGTGATTGCCCAACTGCTGTTTCTCGAAGCGGAGGATCCCGAAAAGGACATTTCGATCTACGTAAACTCGCCGGGCGGTTCGATCACCGCCGGTCTGGCGATTTTGGACACGATGGCTTTTATCCGGCCCGATATCGTGACTATTTGTGTCGGCCAGGCCGCCTCCATGGCGGCGGTGCTGCTCGCCAAGGGCACCAAGGGAAAGCGCTTCAGCCTGCCAAATTCCCGGATCATGATCCATCAGCCTTCAATGCAAGGTCTGGCCGGACAGGCCGCCGACATCGACATCTATGCCCGCGAAATTCTCCGTATGCGAGAGATTCTGAACAAGATGCTGGCGGAAGCCACGGGCCAGCCGGTGGAGCGGGTAGCCAAAGACGTGGACCGCGACTACATCATGGAACCCGATGGGGCCGTGGAGTACGGAATGATCGACCGCGTGATTTCCAGCCGGGATTTGGCACCGGTCGCAGTTAAGGGTTAGACTGCTGGTTTCCGCCGGGAGGCGGACCAGCAAATGACAACCCCTGTCATTCATCGTTATTCAAGCCGTCTGCGAGGGGGCGCGCGTCTCTGGTGCGCCTTCCTCCTGTTCTCTTCATCTTTCGCCTGGAGTGCCGAATTATGGTACCGGGCACCTGCCAAACTCTGGGTGGAAGCGCTCCCGGTCGGCAACGGCAAACTCGGCGGCATGGTGTTTGGCGGCACCGGACGGGAGCGCATCCAGTTTAATGAGAGCACCGTCTGGACCGGTGAGCCCCATAGCTACGCCCATCCGGGCGCAAACCGCTACCTGGGACAAATCCGAGAACTCCTCTGGGCCGGCCGGCAGAAGGAGGCCGAGGACCTGGCGACGGCGGAATTCATGAGTCTTCCCCTGCACCAGAAGGCTTACCAGTCATTCGGCGACCTGATCCTAACCTTTCCTGAATTGGGAGAAGCCGAAGTGACCGGCTACCGCCGATCGCTGGACCTCGACACGGCCATCGCCGCCGTGGAATATACCCACGCCGGCATCACTTACCGGAGGGAGGTATTCGCCAGCTATCCATCCAATGTACTGGTTGTGCGACTGACCGCCAGCCGCCCCGGCAGTCTGAGCTTCGAAATATCCCTCCAGCCTGGCCACGCCGGCGCGAGCACTACTGTGAACTCGTCCGGCGACCTGGTCATGACGGGGCAGGTGAAAGATTCGGCGATTCGCTTCGAAGCCCGGTTGATGATTCAGGCGAGCGGGGGACAGCGTGAAGCCAGCGATGGCAAGGTCACCCTGCGGGATGCGGACTCGGCCACGCTGATTCTGGCGGGAGCCACGAATTTCAAAGACTACCAGGATCTTTCCGCCGATCCGGCTGCCCGCAACAACACTACCCTGGCTGGAGTGCGGACCGCCGCATTCAACGCCTTGAAAGAACGGCACATTGCCGATCACCAGGCCCTGTTTCGGCGCGTGTCTCTCGATTTAGGAACTACTCCCGCCGCAGCGCTACCTACAGACGAGCGGATCGCCCGCTTTGCCAAAGAAGGCGACCCGGCGCTGGTGGCGCTTTTGTTCCAGTATGGCCGTTACCTGTTGATCGCATCCAGCCGTCCGGGAGGGCAGCCGGCCAACCTCCAGGGGATCTGGAACCAATCGAACACGCCCGCCTGGGACAGCAAATATACGGACAACATCAACACCGAAATGAACTACTGGCCGGCGGATGTGACCAATCTGCCTGAATGTCAGTTACCGCTTTTCGACGCTTTGCGCGATTTGGCGAAATCGGGCGCAATCACGGCGCGGGAACAATACAACGCGGGCGGGTGGGTGCTGCACCACAATTTCGATCTGTGGCGCGGCACGGCACCCATCAACGCGTCCAACCACGGCATTTGGGAAACCGGGGGCGCCTGGCTCTCCACGCATCTTTGGGAGCAATACCTGTTCACCGGGGACCGCGCATTTTTGAAAGACACCGCCTATCCGCTGATGAAGGGCGCCGCGCAGTTCTTCGTCGATGCGCTTGTCGAGGATCCGAAGACTGGAAAACTGGTCACCGGTCCCAGCAATTCGCCGGAACAAGGCGGGTTGGTGATGGGGCCGACCATGGATCTCCAGATCGTGCGGGCGCTGTTCGGAGATGTGATCGCCGCTTCAAACCTGCTGGGCGTGGACTCGGCATTTCGGGAACGGCTATCCACGATGCGGGCACGCATTGCGCCGAACCAGATCGGCAAGCACGGGCAGTTGCAGGAGTGGCTGGAGGACAAGGACGATCCGGCCAACCAGCACCGCCACGTCTCCCATCTGTGGGGCGTCTATCCGGGTTACGAAATCACACCCTACGGCACGCCGGAGCTGTTCCGGGCGGCGCGGCAATCACTCATTTATCGCGGCGATGCAGCCACGGGCTGGTCCATGGGCTGGAAGATCAACCTCTGGGCGCGTTTTCTCGACGGAGATCATGCTTACCTGATTTTGAAGAACCTGATTCAACCGGCCTCCGACAGACCATCGCGGGCCGGCCTTTACGCGAACCTCTTTGACGCTCATCCCCCGTTCCAGATCGACGGGAATTTCGGGGCTGCGGCGGGAATCGCCGAGATGCTGCTGCAGAGCCACGACCCGTACGCCAAACCCGGGGAACTCACAAAGGTGCAGACTGGTGAGGAAGCGTTCGTGCACCTGCTTCCGGCGCTGCCCTCGGCGCTTCCGGATGGCCAGGTGCGCGGGCTGCTGGCGCGCGGCGGACTGGAAGTCTCCATCGAATGGAAGGCGGGCAAACTGGTGCGGGCCACCCTCCGCGCCCGCCAGTCCAAGCCGGTGAAAGTGCGCTATGCCGGGCGTGAGGTCGCCTTGCAGGCTCGGGCAGGCCGCGAAATTGTGCTCGGTCCCGACCTGCGGTAGGTGACGACGCGGTCAGGTGTGCCGCATCGCCCCAAGGCGTCGTCCGTGCGTGCCAAAACAACTCTCGCTGACTGAACAGGTGGCATGTCAACTGCTCCTTTCCTGGCGGAAGGACTTTGATGATGAGCACCTCACTTTTGATCGTCCTGATTGCAGTCATTGCCGTTGCGGCGATTGCCGCCTGGGTCTTCCTGCAAAGGCGGCGGAGCACGGATCTTCGCGGCCGCTTTGGCCCGGAATACGACCGCGCGGTCCACGAGTACGGCGACCGCTCGAAGGCTGAAAAGGCTTTGGAGCGGCGTGCGGAAAGGACTGAGAAGTACCACATCCGGCCTCTCGATACGGAAGAACAGCATCGTTTCGGAGATGAGTGGCGTCAGACGCAGGCGCGTTTCGTGGATGACCCGGCTATTGCGATCCGCGAGGCCGACCACCTGGTGTGCGACGTCATGCGGACGCGGGGCTACCCGATGTCCGATTTCGATCACAGGGCGGAAGATTTGTCGGTGGACCATCCGCACGTGGTTCGTAATTACAGGGCCGCGCACCGGATCGCGTCCCATGCCGAGGATGGCCGGGCGAGCACGGAAGATTTGCGCCAGGCCATGGTCCACTATCGCGAGCTATTCGATGAACTGCTCGAAACGCACCCGGCCGCAATGCCGGAAAGAAGGAGTTAATTCATGCCTCATACTTCAGAATCCGAACAATTGACGACGGCCGACCTGGCCAACGTTGCGAATCCACGGGACCGCCGCGAAGGCGACATTCCCGAGAATGCGGCAGGTAACGGAGCTGACATGCGCCGGTCCGAAGAGCAGTATTCCGGACCGCTGCTTCCGCAGGACTTCTCCGATGACATGCGCACCCGGTGGGAGAACATTCAGACCGGGTTTGTGGACGACCCGCGGGTGGCGGTCCAACACGCGGACGAGCTGGTAGCCAACGCAATCAAAAAGCTGGCAGAGTCCTTCGCCGACGAACGCGGCCGGCTGGAACAGCAGTGGTCCCGGGGCAACGATGTTTCTACCGAGGACCTGCGCCAGGCGCTTCGCCGCTACCGGGCCTTCTTCCACCGGCTCCTCTCGCTCTGACCTCCTGCGATCGCGGCGCGGGTTCTCCGCGCCGCATCTACCCTGCGGCTGCAACCGCCCGTTCCGCCTGCCACAGGTGACGGCGCTCGTGGGCCGCCGTCAGGCGGAAACTGGACCAGACCGAATACTTCACTTTCTGATTGAACGGCGAGGCCAGGCGGATGCGATCCAGTGCGAGCCCCTCGGCGCCGGAGATTGCGGACAGAATCTGCCGCTGGCAGGCGAGGAAGTCGGGCAGGACCGTGTCGGGGTGTTCAATTGCTACGGGCACGAAGTTCGCCGCGGTCGGGAACCGCATCTTTGGCGGTGGTTCGAGCATCCAGATGAGCGCTTTCCCCATGAAGTCGGTTTTGAACGGCTTGCCCGTGTGAACAAGGCCATTGCGGCGGGCGTCGTCGCAGAGGCGCTTCCATTCGGGAAGGAAGGCGCGCGTGCTGATGTTCAGGTGTTCCAGACACTCGGCCGCGGACCAGGATTCGGGCGCCGGGCGCCTCAGCAGGCGCTCGGATCCGGCATCAGCAACCAGGCGTTCCGCCCGCCGGCTGATATCCTCGATTTCGGCCGCAACCGCGGCCAGTTGCGGATGGGCCACAGGTCAACGCTCCCCGGTAACCAGGTGCAGCCCCCAGTATGATAGCCAGGCAACCAATGCGGAAGCCGGAATCGTCAGCACCCACGCCCACACGATGTTTGTGGCGACGCCCCAGCGGACGGCCTTGAGGCGGTTGATGCTGCCGACACCGGCAATGGCGCCGGCAATGGCGTGAGTCGTAGATACCGGGAGCCCCCAATGGGTCGCCAGCAAGACAGCGCCTGCCGCACCGGTCTCCGCGCAGAAGCCGCTGCGGGGTTTCAAGCGCGTCAGACGGGCACCCATGGTTTTGACGATGCGCCAGCCGCCGCTCAACGTCCCCAGGGCTATGGCGGCATGCGCCGAGAGGATTACCCACAGATGAACGTCGAACGACGTCTGGTATCCGGAAGTTACCAGCACCCCGGTGATCAGCCCCATGGTTTTTTGCGCGTCGTTGGCGCCGTGAGAGAGACTGAACGCCGCCGCCGAGAGTAACTGTAGCTTGCGAAAGTAAAAGTCCATTCTGGACGGGCTGGAGTTCCGGAACAGCCAGTAGACGGCCAGCATGAGAAAGTATGCCGCGGCCATTCCAATCAGCGGCGCCAGAACGATGAATTCGAGGGTGATCAGCCACTTTCCACCCACCCCCAGGTTGAGAGCATCGAAGCTGTGCCCGAACCCGCGGACCAAACCGGCGTGGGCGATGGCGGCGCCCGCATACCCGCCGATCAGGGCGTGTGACGAACTGGTGGGAAGGCCGAGCCACCAGGTGATCAGATCCCAGGTAATCGCGCCGATGAGTCCGGCGAGAATGACGTAGGCTGTCACCAGGTCGACGTCCACGAAGCCGGTTGCGATGGATTTGGCGACGGCGGTCCCGAACAGAGCCGCGGCCGCAAAATTGAAGAACGCCGCCCACACTACCGCTTGAAACGGCGTAAGCACGCGGGTGGCGACGATCGTGGCGATGGAGTTCGCAGCATCGTGGAACCCGTTGAGGTAGTCAAAAACCAGAGCTACAGCGATGATGAGTACGGCGAGTGCCAGAACGGTCATGCGTCAACTGTTCTTGACCACAACGTTCTGGAGAACGTCCGCCACATCTTCGCAGCTATCGATGGTAGCTTCGAAGAAGTCGTAAACTTCCTTGAGTTTGATCAGCTGGATCGGGTCTTTCTCGTTCTCGAACAGGTCCACCACCGCGGCGCGCCCGATGCCGTCTGATTCGTTTTCCAGGCGGTTGATTTCGATGCAGTGTTCCATGGTCGGTCCGCCCTTTTCAAGTGCCGACATCGCGGAAGAAAGAGCCGCAGCGCATTTTGCGACCTGTTCGGCCAACAGTATCATGTTGGGCGGAACCGGATCGATCTTGTAGGACACCAGCCGGTGGGAAGTATCCTCAATTCCGTCCATAACGTCGTCGAGCGCCGACGAAATGTTGTGAATATCTTCCGGGTCGATGGGCGTGATAAAGGTCTGGTTCAGGCGGGTGAAGATCTCGTGAATGACTTCGTCAGCACGATGCTCGAGATCGGAAATTTGCTTGGATGCCCCGTTCAGCCTGGAATTTCCCGAGCGCACTCCGTCCAGCAGCAGCCTGGATGCCTCGGAGATGATCTCCGCCTGTTTTTGAAACAGGTGGTAAAACTTCTCCTCGCGTGGAAGCAGTCTCATATTTAAGAGCGGTTACAGAGAACTTTAGAGTAATCGGTTTCCCTCGGAGGGTCAAACTCGGAGGCGTCAAGTTTCGGTTAAGAATCAGTTACAATCGGCAACAATTCGTTTTCCTCCGCAGATGCCCCATCGACGTTGAGCAACTTCGGGTCCAGGAGTCTGGATGGATCTACGTTTCCCATCGCCGAAAGGATATTTTCCTTGAGATGGGGAAATTCGGCTTCGAGGCCCGCAAACAGGTCGCGGAGGGCCCGGCGCACGGTCCCGGTTTTTTGCGAACACCCGCAGGGAACCACCGGAACGCCGCAGGCGGCGGCATACGCTGCCGTGATATCTTCTGTGACGAATACGAGGGGACGAATGAGGCGGAAATCGCGCTTGCGGGAAGTGGTAACGGGAGGGAGCGCGCTGAGCTTGCCGGTGAACATCGTATTTCGCAGCAGCGCTTCGCAGAAATCGTCGGCAGTGTGGCCGAAAGCGATGACGTTGGCGCCCAGCGAGTGCACGATTTCGTAAACGGCGCGGCGGCGGTAGCGGCTGCAGAGGTCGCAGCCGTGCCCGGGCTGTTCCTCGAGCAGGCGGAACGAAGGCTCATCGCGGAAGTAAGTCCATTCCACGCCGCGTTGGCGGAGGTATTCACCCAGCGGCTCGATGGGCCGCAGAAACTTGCCCTGTTCCACGGTGAAGGCACATACCGAAAAGTCGATGGGTGCGCGTTTCGCGAGGAGAAGAAGTGCTTCCAGCAGCGTTGCCGAGTCCTTCCCGCCTGAAAGCGCCACGGCCACACGGTCCCCGTCCCGAATCATGTGAAACCGGTGAATGGCTTCCCCTACCTTGCGCAACAGCGTTTTTTCAAGATCCACTGCTAACGATTATAAGGGGTGTGGTGGAACCGCCGCCCGCTTGCGCGCGGTAGCCGGATGCGCTACATGTCTGGTGGGAGCTACATGCGCCGACTCATCTGGATCCTGGCAGTTTTCTCCACCCGCCTGCCGGCGGACGTGACCGTAACCATGAAAATGGAATTCAAGACATCCGTGCCGCTACCTCCGCAGGTTTCCGGCCAGATGCAGGCGCAATCACCCGGCAACATGGTCATGCGGGTGAAGGGCACCCGGTGCTACACCGAAATGTCGAACATGATCTACATCGGCGATTCCGGGAAGAAAGAGATCATCGTTCTCGACCCGGCCGGCAAGCGATATGCGCAGGCCGCGGTGGATCAGTACATGAAGGCGGTGCAGGAGGCAATGCCGGATATGCCGGCCAATGCGCAGATGCCTGCCATTCACGCGGACGGCGCGACCAGACTGACCGGGCGCACTGCGACGATTCAGGGAATTCTGGCCGAAGAGCGGGAACTCGTGTTCACGATGGACGCCCCTGGCGGACTCCCCGCGGCAGAGGGACCGCTCATGCGCATGGTGCTGCAGATGTGGAGCGCCCGGCCGGAGGAGCAGGCTCGCGTCCCGGCGCTGCGCGAAATGAAGGCATATAGCCAGTGGGCGGCGGGCGAATTGAATCCGGCGGCTGCCATGTCGAAATCCCTGGGCCGGATGCCAGGCATGGGCGAGAGCTTAGGGAAACTGATGAGTGAATTTACCGGCAACGGGTCAATGGTGATGCGGGTGCACGGCGAGATCTTCATGCCGGGCCTGGCTGCCATGCTGAAGAATCTGCCGGAGGGCGCGAATCCGTTGGGCGGAGACATCTCCCCGGATGCACCGATGATGGAGATGAACCAGGAAGTCTCGGAGATTTCCACTGCGCCGGTGCCGGATTCGAGTTTCGCTATTCCTGTGGACTATCAAAAGGTCGAGCTGACTGAAATCCTCAGGAGCGTGATCGGCCGCACGCAGGCGCCAACGCGCCCCCGGCAGTAGCTTGGCACTGAGGATCAGCCCCGCGCGAATTGCCGCGTTCGAGATCTTGCGCAAGGTGGAGTCCGGCGGATACGCCTCCGACCTGCTGCTGCGGCAAACCGCGGCGATGGACTCGCGTGATGCAGGTCTCGCGGCGGAGATCGTATTCGGCGTACTCCGCTTCCAGGCGCAAGTGGACCACCTCGTCGGCGTTTATTCCGGCAAGCCGCGCCGGCTCGACCCCGAAGTCCGTATCGCTCTCCGCATGGGCATATTCCAGCTCCGGTACCTCGAGCGCATCCCGTCTCATGCAGCGGTGGCCGAGAGCGTCGAACTGGTGAAGCGGGCCCGAAAAAGTTCGGCGGCGGGTCTGGTGAACGCTATCCTGCGAAACGTGAACCGCGACCCTGTCGGATGGCCGAATCGCGAAGTGGAGCTATCTTGTCCCGAATGGTTGTTGGGCCGATGGGAAAAGCACTACGGCCGGGACGCGGCGGAAGCGATTGCGCGCGCGGCTCTCGAAGAGCCGGTAAAGTACTTCCGGGGGGACCGGATGCAGGACGTCGGCTCGCAGTCCATCGTGCCGATGCTCGGCCTCGAGCCGGGGCACCGCTTCCTGGACTTGTGCGCGGCCCCGGGCAACAAGACCGCGCAGGCGCTTGAAACGGGGGTGCTCGCCGTGGCCTGCGACCTTCACTTTCACCGCATCGCCGCGATGCGCGGAATCACGGAAAATCTGTTGGTGCTGGACGGAACCCGGCCCTTGCCGTTCGGCGCCCGATTCGACCGCATTCTGCTGGATGCGCCATGCTCCGGCACGGGGACGCTGGGCCGAAACCCGGAAATCAAATGGCGGTTGAAGCCGGAAGATCTGGCGGACCTGCACCGCCGCCAGTCGGCGCTGCTCCGCAACGCGCTTGAAGCGCTCGCTCCGGGCGGAGTGCTGGTCTACTCCACCTGTTCGCTCGAACCCGAGGAGAACGAAGAGGTAGTGGACGGCGTGGCCCCGTCCCGCGTGGCCGAATCGCGCCGCCGTTTGCCCGGCCGCGATGCCGGGGACGGCTTCTACTCCGCTGTGATAAAATCACAATAACCCGCAAATGGTTGAAATCGTTCCTTCAATCCTCTCCGCGGACTTCGCCCGCCTGGCAGACGAGATCGCCGGCGTCGAACGGGGCGGAGCTTCCATGCTGCATCTCGACGTGATGGACGGCCATTTCGTGCCGAACCTGACCATCGGGCCGCCGGTTGTGGCTTCTATCCGGAAATCCACCCGACTCCACTTGGACGTGCACCTGATGATCGAGAATCCGGAACGGTATGTCGAAGCATTCGCGGGAGCAGGCGCGAATTCGGTGTCCGTCCACTGGGAAGCCTGCCGCCACCTGGATGGAGTGTTGGGACTGATTCGCGGCGCCGGGGCCATGGCCGGAGTGGTGCTCAACCCGGCAACGCCCGTTGCTGTTCTCGAGGATGTGCTGGAAGTGGCGGATTACGTGCTACTCATGAGCGTAAACCCCGGATTTGGCGGACAGAAGATGATTCCGTATGTGCTCGATAAAGTGCGGAAACTGAGTGTGATGCGGCGCGACAGGGGTTTAAGGCTGCCGATCGAGATCGACGGCGGCGTACATTCCGAGAACCTGGCGGAAGTGGTGAGGGCCGGGTGTGACTGGATCGTCACAGGGTCGGCGGTGTTTCACAGCCCGGACCCGGAAGCGACCGTGCGCCAGATGCGGGAAATCGCGGCCAATGCCACCGCGATCCGGTGTTGATAACTTAGGGTGAGTGGATTCATGACTTTTTCAAAAGCTCTGCAGATTGTTCTGTTCGCGTCGGTGGTGGTGGTGCTGCCGGGATGCCGGCACAAGTATGCCAACAAGATCGACAAGGACACCCAGCAGCCCGACAAGGTGCTGTTCGACATCGCGATCAAGGATCTCGAAAAGAGCCGGTTCGAGCGGGCGCGGCTGACGCTGCAAACGCTGATGAACACCTACGATACCAGCGAATACATGGCGAAGGCCAAGCTCGCGGTGGCGGACAGTTGGTACAGGCAGGGCGGAAGCCTCGGCTTTGCGCAGGCGGAGGCGGAATACAAGGATTTCATCCTCTTCTATCCGAACATGGAAGAGGCTGCCGAAGCGCAGGGCAAGATCTGCCAGATGCAGTTCAGACAGATGGAGAAAGCGGACCGCGACCCCACTCACGCGCTGCGGGCGGAAGACGAATGCCGGCAGTTGGTGACCCAGTTCCCCAACAGCAAGTTCGCGCCGGAAGCTCAACAGATGCTTCGCGACATTCAGGAAGTGCTGGCAGAGAAGGAATTCAAGGTCGGCGCCTTCTATCACACCAAGGGAAGCTTCCCGGCGGCCGCCAACCGGTTGCAGGGCGTTTCCGACCAGTACCCGCTGTACAGCAAGGCGGACGAGGCATTGTGGCTGCAAGCGGATGCCTATCGCAGGATGGGCGACCGGTTTGAGCCGCAGCAGGCCTCGGCGTATATGCGGATCGTGCGCGACTACCCGCTGAGCATTCACGTGGACGAGGCCAAGGCGCGTCTGCAGGCCATGAACAGGACGATTCCCGAGGCCGATCCGGTGGCGGAGGCGCGGATGAAGTACGAGCAGGAAAACCGCGAGCGGCGCGGGTTAATGAGCAAGATTTGGGGGCCGTTCAGCGGCAGTCCCGACATGACGGCCGCCGCCAAATCGGGGAGTCCGCAGATGACGGGTTTCCGGCCCACGATTCCGGTGACGGTGCCGGCGACCGCGGGCGGAACGCTGGGCGTCACCGACGTCGGCGTTGCGGTCGCGTCCGACCCGAGCGCGATCGATAAGGACCCCGATGCTCGCGCCAACCCTCCCGCCGGGGCCGCCACTACTCCCGAAGCCGCTCCTGCCTCTACTACCAAACCGGAAGCCGCGCCCTCCAAGAACGACAGCAAGAAAAAAGCGCCGGCCAAGAATTCCAAGAAGGATTCGAAAGACAAGAACCCGCCCGCCAAATGAGCCGCATCCTGCTGGTTGACGACAGTACGCATGCGCAAAGGATGGGAGAACGCATCCTGGCCGAAGAAGGGTACGAAGTCGTCACTGTCAGCAACGCCGAGTCCGCATTGATCCGCCTGGAAGACGTGGACCCGGACCTGGTGCTCGCCGATACCGTAATGCCGGGGCGGACCGGGTTCGAGCTTTGCCAGTACATCAAAATGAATCCGCGGCACCGGCACGTCCGCGTGGTGCTCACCGCCGGCGTCCTGGAGCCGCTCGAAGAGGAGCAGGTTTCGCGCGTTCAGGCGGACGGCTCACTGAAAAAGCCGTTCGAAGCCAGCGTGCTGCTGGCAACTGTGAAACCGTTGGCGGAGGCCGCGACCAGGGAGCGTGCGGAGAATCCCGATGCCGGCAGGAAGGGTACGGCAGCCGCGTCGGAAAACCAGGAAACGGCCGTCATCCCGTTCGTGGCGGTGGTGGACCGGGAACAGATCCGCGCCGCGGTCACGGTGGCGCTGGATGCGGCAATGGACTCCCTGGTGGATGAGATTTCGCGACGCGTGGTGACCGTGCTCGCATCGCAGAAACCGGTGCCTCCCGAGGCGCCAGCGCTTCCCGGCCTTCCCGCTCCAAGCCCGGCGGCTGAACCGCGTCCCCCGCGGGCTGTCGAAAACGTGCGCCGGGTGAATCCGCTGCGCGTCCGCTCCAGTTCCGTTTTGGGGCTGGACATCGGCCGCGACGATCAGTCATCCTCTTCCTGAAGAACTATGCCCGATAACAGCTTCGATGTAGTCTCAAAAATTGAAATACCGGAAGTGCAGAACGCCATTCAACAGGCTCTCAAGGAGATCCACCAGCGGTATGATCTCAAGGACTCGCACTCCAATATCGAGCTCAAAGAGAAGGAAAACAAGATCCTGCTCGCGAGCAAGGACGAGTTCAAGCTCAAGGCCGTCATCGATATCCTGGAATCAAAGCTGGTGAAGCGCCAGGTCCCTCTGAAGGGGCTGACTTACGGGGAGATTACGCCCGCGGCTTCGTCTACTGTGCGGCAGGAGATCTCGCTGCAGCAGGGAATCACGACAGAAAAAGCGCGGGAGATCGTAAAGCGGATCAAGGACAGCAAGCTCAAGGTGCAGGCCTCGATCCAGGGAGATTTCGTGCGCGTGGCGGGGCGCGACCGGGACACGCTGCAAGCGGCGATCAAGCTGTTGCGCGATAACGATTTCGGCATCGACATGCAGTTCACCAACTACCGCACGAACTGACGGTGGCGCGGCGCATCGAATCGATGGAAGTCGCTGGACCGGCCGGGCGGCTCGAAGCATTGCTCGAAGAGCCCGACGACCGTCCGGCTCATACCGCGGCGGTGCTCTGTCATCCTCACCCGCTGTACGGCGGCACCATGCACAATAAGGTGGTCTTTCGCATGGCGCGCGGCCTGCGCCGGGCGGGCATCGTGGTGCTGCGCTTCAATTTCCGCGGTGTGGGATTGAGCCAGGGCGAGCACGGGCACCTCGAAGGCGAAATCGAGGACGCGCGCGCGGCGCTTGCGTGGCTACGGCAACGGTACGCCGAACTCCCGTTTGCGTTGGCCGGCTTCTCGTTCGGAGCGCGCGTGATTACGCGGCTCGGGTGCGAGGCGGCCGGCGCGCGGTTTCTTCTGGCGGCCGGCTTTCCCACGCGTCATGGACCGGTGGAGTATCTGGAAGGCTGTGCCGCATCGAAGATCTTCATTCAGAGCACGCACGATCAGTATGGCCCGCGCGCGGAACTGGAGGCGCAGTTCGGCCGCTTTGCCGAGCCGAAGCGAATCGAATGGATCGAAGCGGCGGATCACTTTTTCGCGGGAGCGCTCGCGCAGGTTGAGGAACGGACGCTGGCGGTGGTGAATGCGGCACTTGGCACAACCCGATAGCCGCCTACTTTTCGTGTGTGACCTCGACTTCACCGCGGGCGGCGATTCGGCCGGTATCCTCGTGAAAGTCGGCTTCCTCAGCGCGAAGAACGAAGTACCCGTCGCAGGTTTGCGCGGCGTTTGCTCCGGTGGCCAGGCAGACTGGGGTTCTGATCTCGACACGACCCTTCAGATGGATGATGCCGGGATATTGACGCCCGCGTTCGATTTCGACGGCGGATAGGGAGATCGGCCGGACACCAGCGAGGGTGGCGACGGACAGGTGCTTCCGCTGGCTTCCGGGCTGGTCCTGGGCCGCGATAGACAGAGCGCAGACGGCAGCCACGGCGGAGATCCGTTTCATGACAGGTCCTCCCGATACGGTTTACTGACGGGCAGATTGCCGGGCGGGTTTCACGTAGTGCAAACTGATCTGAGGCGGATCCTCAAATATGGCAAGTACGAAGACGTTATTGCTTTGCGCGGGGTGGGCGGCACTCGCGCAGGCGCAGCCCGCTCCGGCTCCTAATCCTGCTCCCACCCCGACTCCGACGATTGCGAGCCGAACAGCCTCGATGCGCAAGATGCCCGGCTATTTCCCCCTTTACTGGGATGAGAAGGCCGGCAAGATGTGGCTGGAGATTGACAAGTTCGACGCCGAGTTTCTGTACGTCGATTCCCTGCCGGCGGGGATGGGGTCCAATGACATCGGTCTCGACCGCGGGCAGATCGGCGACTCCCACATCGTCAAATTTCAGCGCAGCGGGCCGAAGATCCTGATGATCGAACCGAACTACCGGTTCCGCGCGATTGGCGGCAGCGCCGATGAGAAGCGCGCCGTGGAGGAGTCGTTTGCGCAATCCGTGCTGTGGGGCTTCGATGTGCTGGCCGAGGAGGGCGGTCGCGTGCTGGTGGATGCCACCGCGTTCTACATGCGCGATGCGCACGACGTGCCCCGGTCGATTCAGCGCGCGCAGCCCGTGGGCGGCGCGCCACAGCTTGCTTCCGGCGGCCCGCCGTTTCGCCTGGATCCTTCGCGCAGCGCGTTCTACCTGGAGCAGACCAAGAACTTTCCGAAGAATACCGAGGTCGAGACCACGCTCACCTTCACGGGCGACAATCCCAATTCTTTTGTCCGCGAGGTGACGCCTACACCCGAATCGGTGACCGTGCGGGAACATCACTCGTTTATCGAACTCCCCGGGCCGGGATTTCAGCCGCGCGCCTTCGACCCGCGCGCCGGGTACTTCGGCACCTCGTTTGTGGACTTCTCCGTGCCGCTCAGCGAGCAGATCGGTCAGCGGCTGATCAACCGTCACCGGCTCCAGAAAAAGGATCCGTCCGCGGCGGTGAGCGAACCCGTGAAGCCCATCGTCTACTACCTGGATCGGGGCGCTCCCGAGCCGGTGCGGTCCGCCCTGCTCGAGGGCGCGCGCTGGTGGAACCAGGCGTTCGAAGCCGCGGGTTTCAAGGATGCCTTTCGCGTGGAACTGCTGCCCGAAGGGGCCGACCCCATGGACATCCGCTACAACCTGATCCAGTGGGTGCACCGCTATTCGCGCGGCTGGTCGTACGGCTCGTCCATTTCCGACCCGCGCACCGGCGAGATCATCAAGGGGCAGGTGACTCTCGGCTCGCTGCGTGCGCGCCAGGACTACATGATCATGGAAGGCGTGCTCGCTCCCTACGAGGAGGGCAAGCCGGTTTCGCCCGAGATGGAGCAGGTGGCGCTGGCGCGGCTGAGGCAACTCGCCGCGCACGAAGTGGGTCACACTCTGGGACTCGCCCACAACTACGCCGCCAGCATCCGGAACCGCTCCAGCGTGATGGACTACCCGCCTCCGGTGATGAGCCTGAACGGCCCGGGCGCTCCGGACCTGTCGCAGTCCTACGCGGTGGGAATCGGCGATTGGGATAAGGTTGCGATCGATTACGGTTATCGCGAATATCCCAACGGTGCGGACGAGAAGAAAGAACTGGACGCAATCCTGCGGGGCGCAACTTCGCGCGGCCTGCTGTTTCTTTCCGATTCCGATGCCCGTCCCGAGGGCAGCGCGAGTCCGGTGGCGCACCTGTGGGATTCGGGCAGCAACGCGGTGGATGAACTGAACCGGATCCTCGAAGTCCGCGCCCGTGTACTCAGCCGTTTCTCGGCGAACAATATCCGCGAAGGCCAGCCGATGAGCCGCCTGGAGGACGTGCTCGTTCCGGTGTACCTGCTGCACCGCTACCAGACTGAAGCCGCGGCGAAGGTGTTGGGCGGCGTGAACTACACCTACGCGCTGAGGGGCGACGGGCAGAAAGTGCTCGAACGGGTACCGGGCGCCGAGCAGCGGCGCGCCATGCAGGCGCTGCTGCGTACCATCAGCCCCGAAGCCCTGACACTGCCCGCGAGCGTGCTCTCGCTGATTCCGCCCACAGCCTTCGGGTACTCGCGCTCACGGGAGAACTTTCGCAACCACACCGGCCTGACGTTCGACCCTTTGGGTGCGGCCGAATCCGCCGCGTCCATCACCGTCGGGCTGATTCTCAATCCCGAGCGCGCCGCGCGCCTGGTCCAGTATCACGCTGAGGATGCCACTCAGCCCGGGCTGGACGAGGTGGTGGATGGCGTGCTGGCGGCTACCTGGAAGGCGCGGCAGGCGGCGGGCCTTGCGGGCCAGGTGCAGCGGTCGGTAGACACGGTTGTGCTCTACGAGTTGATGGTGCTGGCTGCCAACGACCGCGCCGCGCCCCAGGCTCGCGCCACCGCGCTCGGAAAACTGGTCCGCCTGCGCGAGTGGCTCGCCGCTCAGGCGCCGGCGGATGAAAGTCTGAAGGCCTTTTATCAGTTCGGCGTGGCGCATATCAAGCGCTTCGAGACCAATCCCAAGGAGATCACGGTTCCGCGGCCCGCCGAGCCGCCTCCGGGGCAGCCGATCGGCGCGGACGATTGCATTTTCATTGCGAATTAAGAGGAGGTTTGATGAGCAACGCCGAGAATGATTGCAGAATCGATTACCTGGAGTTTCCCGCCACGGACATCGCCGCCACCAAGAAGTTCTACGGCGATGTGTTCGGGTGGGAGTTCCAGGATTGGGGAGCCGACTACACCAGTTTTAAGGACGGGCGACTGAACGGGGGCTTCTGGAAGATGGACAAAGCACCAGCCCATGGCGTGCTGGTAGTGCTGTATGCCGCCGACCTGGAAGCGACGGAGGAGAAAATCCGCAAGGCGGGCGGCGCCATCGTGAAGGCCAACTTTTCCTTCCCGGGCGGCCGCCGGTTCCACTTCAGCGACCCTAACGGCAACCAACTGGCGGTGTGGTCCGAAGAGCGTTAACGCTTCGAGAGCACGTCTTTTTCGTACTGCCGGACGCAGCCGAACCAGGCTGCGCCGGCAGGCGCATTGTTGGAAGCGCAGTAGTAGTCCCACACGGCCATCCAGGGCAGGCTCTTCTGCTCTTCGAGCATGACCAGCCGCTCGGTATAGTCCAGGCGGCGCTCGGCGTCCTGTAGCGCCTGCGCCGGTTCCAACAGGGCGATGAGAAGCGCCTTGAGCATGTTGCGCGTGCCGATCACCCACGCGGCTACGCGATTGATGCTGGCATCGAAGTAGTCAAGCCCCACGTGGATCTTGCTGTCCAACTGGCCGCTGCGCACCAGTTCGCGGGCGATGTTCATGAGTTCGTCGTCCAGGATCACCACGTGGTCGCTGTCCCACCGGACGGGCCGGCTCACGTGCAGCAGTAGTCCCGGGCAGAACAGCAGCACCGAGGAGATCTTCTCGGAAATCATCTCGGTGGGGTGGTAGTGTCCCGCATCGAGCGTCAATAGTTTCCCGCGGGAGACGGCGTAGCCAAGGTAGAACTCGGCGGAACCGGCTGTATAACTCTCGGCGCCGATGCCAAACAGCTTGGCCTCCACGGCGTCCAGTTGATGGGTGGGATCCATCGGCTCGAGGAAGATGCGGTCGAGCGAGTCGATTAACCGCTCGCGCGGTCCGGTCCGGTCCGCCGGAATGTCTTTGTATCCGTCCGGGATCCAGACATTGGTCACGGCGGGTGTGCCTAACTGCCGGCCCATCTCGGCGCCGATCCTCCGGCAGGCCCGGCCGTGTTCGATCCAGAAATCGCGGATGTCGGAATCGGTGTGAGTAAGAGTAAAACCGTCGGCGGCCTTCGGGTGAGAAAAATAGGTCGGATTGAAGTCCATCCCGAGGCCGTTCTGTTTGGCCCAGTCGATCCAGCTTTGAAAATGCTTCGGCTCGATCCGGTCGCGTTCCACGTACACGCCGCCGTTATCCAGATAAGAAGCGTGCAGGTTGAGCCGGTGCTTTCCCGGCACCATGCTCAAGGCCATTTCGATGTCGGCGCGCAGTTCGGCAATCGTCCGGGCCTTTCCGGGATAGTTGCCGGTGGCCTGAATGCCGCCGCCGGAAAGCTGAGCGCCCGGCGTTTCGAAGCCGCCCACGTCGTCGCCCTGCCAGCAATGCAGGGAAATGGGAATGCCGGCCAGTTTCTGAAGCGCGCTCGCGGTATCGACGCCGGCTTGCGCGTACTGGTCTTTGGCGATTTCGTATGCCTGGAACACTGAGTTTTCGGTCATCGCAGTCTCAATCCGATTGTATACCGGGGCGGTCCCGGAGTACCCTGAGTTTTACCAGCCCATGAGTCCAAATCTCAGCGATTCCAACGTTCTCGCGTTCGACCTCGGAGCCACCAGCGGGCGCGCCATTCTCGGCCGTGTTGCCGGGGCACGACTGGAGATTCGTGAGGTCCACCGCTTTCCGAACGAACCGGTCCGGTATAACGGCAGCCTGCACTGGGACGCGCCGCGCTTGTGGCAGGAAATGCAGACAGGGCTGCGAATAGCAGGGCAGGGCGGGGAACTGGCCAGCATCGGAGTAGATACGTGGGGTGTCGATTACGCGCTGCTGGGCGAGGGAGGCGTCCTGCTGGAGAACCCATACCACTATCGCGACTCCCGCACGCAGGGCATGGTGGAAAAGGCATTCGCGGCGGTGGGCGCAGACCGCATCTACGACGTGACCGGCATCCAATTCATGGCGCTCAATACGCTCTTTCAGCTCTACGCGGCGTCCCAGCGGACCCCCAGGCTGCTCGAGATTGCGGAGTCGCTGGTCACCATGCCCGACCTGCTGAACTTCTGGCTGACCGGCACACTGCGCTGCGAATACACCAACGCGACCACCACCCAGTTCCTTGACCGTCGCACGCGCACCTGGGCCACGGACCTGCTCCGCGACCTCGGGATTCCGACGCACTTCCTGCAACCGCTGGTCGAACCCGGCACCGTGCTGGGGATGCTCCGGCCGGAAGTGGCGAGCGCCGCCGGGCTGCCGGCAATAGCGGTAACGGTTCCGGCGTGCCACGACACGGGATCGGCGGTGGCCGCGGTGCGGGCGGCAGGGAGGACAGCATTTCTGAGTTCGGGAACCTGGTCGCTGCTGGGTAC
The DNA here is from genome assembly GCA_963836425.1 of Bryobacterales bacterium. Classification (GTDB taxonomy): domain Bacteria; phylum Acidobacteriota; class Terriglobia; order Bryobacterales; family Bryobacteraceae; genus CAWIJJ01. The sequence continues at coordinate 205,855 of CAWIJJ010000001.1, forward strand.
CGAAGTACCTGAAGCTATCGTCACGGAGGAGAGCCGCCGGCTCAATTTCACGAACGAAGGCGGCGTGGGCCGGACGTACCGGCTGCTCAAGAACATCACGGGCATGTGGCTGCTCGAAGGCTGCAAGAAGGTGTGGGACCTGGCCGGCGAGAAATACTCGTACGAGGAGTTGTTGTGGCAGGCCGCCTCCGAGCCGGCGCTCGAATCGTTGATTGAGCCCGACCATGCTTCTTTCGCGGCGCCGGACAACATGCCGAAAGCCATCGAGAACTACTGCGTGGCTACCGGGCAGCGTGTCCCGCACACGCCGGGAGCATTCACCCGCACGATCCTGGAGAGCCTCGCGCTCAAGTACCGCTCGGTCCTCGAGCAGTTGGGGACCATTGCGGGTTTACACTTCGACACGATCCGGGTGGTTGGGGGCGGCTGCCGGAACGCGACCCTGAACCAGTACACCGCGGATGCGACGGGCTGCCGTGTTCTCGCCGGTCCCGCCGAAGCCACGGCGCTCGGCAACGTGGCGATGCAACTGGTGGGCATCGGCGCCGTGCGGTCTATTGACGACGCCCGCGAGCTGATCGAACTTTCGTTTCCGGTCGAAACATTCGAGCCCGCACCCGGCGCGAATTGGGATCGGGCGAATGACCGCTTCCGGGAGATCGCAACCGCCGCCCCGCGGTAATCCGGCCGTCACTCTGGTGCGTCCGGTTCACGCCGGCGCTTTTTCCTGCTTTCGCGCTCGAACGAAATCGAGTTCCGTTTGCTTGGGAATGCCGGGCTCAAAACAGCGGCGGCAGCGCGCCTCGTACATGTCGGAGGCGCCGACGACGATGAGGTCGTCGGAGCCGCGGAGCCTCTGCGTGTGCTTGGCCGGATTGCCGCATCTTACGCAGATGGCGAGCGTTTTGGTGATGGATTCGGCGTGCGCCAGCAGGTCCGGAATGGGCGCGAACGGACGGCCCAGATAGTCCGTGTCCAGGCCGGCGATGATCACCTGTTTGCCGCTGTCGGCCAGCCGTTGAGCCACCGCCACAAGCTGCTCGCCCATGAAATTCGCTTCATCGATGCCGACCACTTCCGAACGCCAGTCGATGCGTTCGGTGATTTCGCCGGCGTGGGCTACCACCTGCGAGTTCATCCGCAAGTCGCCATGTGAAACGATTTCGTCATCGGAATACCGGGTGTCGATGGTCGGCTTGAAAACCTCCACCCGCTTGCGCGCAATCATGGCGCGGCGCAGACGCCGGATCAGTTCTTCGCTCTTGCCAGAGAACATCGGGCCGCAGATTACTTCGATCCAGCCCACATTGCCGGTGATAATATCCATACGAACCGTTCAGGATGGCACAAACTCCGGTCCCGAATCCACCGATGCATTCGGAAGGCGTCCACGTCTATACTGGAAATCACTTAAAGGAGGTCCCTTTGAAAACACTGTTCGCGACATTCTTCGCGGTTACGGCTCTGATCTGGGCCCAACAGGGGGCCGGCAAGCTCGCGCCCGTCAAGTTCACCGATACTACCCTCGATAACGGCCTGCGTGTTCTGATTTCGGAAGAACACTACGCGCCGGTGTTCGCCATCGCCGTCAGTTACAAGGTCGGCTCGCGGGATGAGCGCAAGGGCCGCACGGGCTTCGCCCATCTCTTCGAGCACATGATGTTCAAGGGCTCGGAAAACGTAGGCCCCGGCGAGCACTTCTACACCATCTTCACCAAAGGCGGCAACATGAACGGCACCACCAACAACGACCGCACCTTGTACTACGAGGTGCTGCCCAAGAACCAGTTGGACCTGGGGCTGTTCCTGGAAGCCGACCGCATGAAATCGCTGCGCATCACCAAGGAGAACCTGGAGAACCAGCGTCAGGCGGTCAAGGAGGAACGGCGCCTGGGCGTGGACAACCAGCCCTACGGCCAGACCTACGAGAAGATGGAGGAACTCGCCTACGATAACTTCGCGTACCAGCATTCGGTGATCGGCTCAATGGCGGATCTGGACGCGGCATCGGTCGAAGACGTAGCTCAATTCTTCAAGACCTATTACGCGCCCAATAACGCCGTGATCGCGCTCGTGGGCGACCTGGACACGAAGGAGACGCTGGCCAAGGTGAAAAAGTACTTCGGCGCAATCTCGCGCCAGCCCGCACCAGAGCCGGTTAACCTCACCGAGCCCGAGAAAACCGCCGAGAGGCGCCTCACCATCGATGACAAGCTGGCACGACTCACCCGGCTCGACGTCGCCTACCGGGTTCCGGAAATCACCAGCAACGATACGCGCGCCATGTCGGTAGCCGCCAGCATTTTAGGAAGCGGAGAGAGTTCGCGCCTTTATCAGAAGCTGGTGAAGGAGAAAGAGGTGGCCGCGTCCGTCTCCGCCGGAGTGGACGGCCGCGATGGTCCGTCCAAGCTTCAGATTTTCGCCATGGTACGGCCCGGCAAGAGTGCGCAGGAGGTCGAGGGTCTGATTTCCGAGGAGATCGCCCGCCTGGTCTCGGCTCCCGTTACCGACAAGGAATTGCAGCGCGTTCGCGTCGCCACCAGGCGAAGCGCGCTCTTCCCGAGGGAGAGCGTGCTTTCCACTGCCGTCTCGCTGGCCGACGGCACCGCCCTCTATGACGATCCCAACCGGATCAACACCGAACCGGACAAGCGCATGGCGGTCACCGCGGCCGACATTCAGAAAGCGGCACAGAAGTATCTGCGTACCGCAAATCGAGTAGTCATCGTCACCCAACCGGCAGCGGCTCCCGCTGCTGCAAGGAAGAATTAGGAGGCCGGAGCCATGAATCGAATCACGACTGCTGCATCGGCACTGCTCGGAGCGGCCGCCCTGGCGACGGCCCAAGCGCCGCCAGCCCAGCCGGCGACGTCGCTGGCCGGGGTGGTGAGACTGAACCGCGCGCCCGTGTCGAATGAGGTGCTGCGGGTCAAACTACCGCGTCCGGTGGAACGCCAATTATCGAACGGCCTCAAACTGCTGGTGGTCGAGAGCCACCGCGTGCCCTCCATTACGCTTCAGATCTCCATCCCCTCCGGCAATGTCAGGGATGGCGACATCGCCGGGTTATCGGACGCCACAGCCGCGCTGATCCGGCTTGGAACAAAGACCCGGTCGTCAAAGGAAATCGCGGACGCCCTGGCCGAACTCGGAGCGAGCGTCAGTTTCGGCGCGGGCTTGCAGGACGGCACGATTTTCGTCAGCGCGCTGACTGAGAATTTCGACGCCGCCCTGGCCCTGCTCACGGACATTCTGATGAACCCGACCTTCCCGCAGGACGAACTCGACAAGTGGAAGGTCCGCCAGCGCGCGCAAATCGAGCAGATGAAGACCAGCCCGGGATCGCTGGCCAATGAGCTCCTGCTGAAGACCCTGTACCCGGACGACATCCGGCACTCTACCCGGCCGACCGTGGACTCGCTCAACCAGATCACTCGCGAGAAGATCATCGAGCATTACAAGACCTGGTATGTTCCTTCCGGGCAATGGGCCGGAATCGCGGGCGATATCACTCCCGCGCAGGCCTCCGCCAAGCTCGAGAAGGCGCTCGCCGGCTGGAAAGGCGGACCCGTCAAGAAGGTTGCGCTCCCGTTTCCACCGGCCATCGCCGAAAAGAAAGTGTTCCTCATCCCGCGCCCCAACTCGGTGCAGACCTTCCTGCTGATCGCCAATCTCGCCATGGACCGCATGAACCCCGACTATTTAGATGTGCAGGTCATGAACCGCGTTCTGGGCAACGGACCTTCGTCCCGCCTGTTCCGGAATATCCGGGAAGAGAAAGGATACACGTACGGCATCGGCTCCGGTTTCAGCGCCAGTCACGTGCAGAATTATTTCCAGGCCAGCACATCGGTGCGCACCGAAGTAACCGAACCGGCGCTGACCGAACTGCTCAAGGAGTTTCGGAGTATCCGTGACGTGCCCGTTCCGGCCGACGAACTGTCCGACGCCAAGAGCGCGGTGGTGGCCAGCTTCGTTTTGGCGTTGGAGAGCCCTTCGCAGGTGATGGCGCGCTGGCTCGAACAGCGCGACTACGGCCTGCCTGAGGACTATTGGGATACGTACGCGCAGAAGGTGTCGGCGGTGAAGGCGGAAGACGTTCAGCGGGTGGCCAAAAAGTACGTGCCGGTCGACAACGCGCAGATCATCGCGGTGGGCGACGCATCCAAAATCGCCGGCCTGCTGAAGAAATTCGGACCGGTTACGGAGGTCCCGCCGGACGACAAATAGCGCTGCCGCGTCAGGGCTCGAACCGGTAGCCGACGCCTCGAACCGTATGAATGTGCCGAGGAGTCTGTGGATTCGGTTCGAGCTTCTGCCGCAGCCAGGCCACGTGTACGTCAATCGTGCGGGAGGAAACGCCGGGCTGGTATTGCCAGACCCCTTCGAGCAGCTCTTCGCGTGAAACCACGGTGCCCCGGTGATTCACTAAATATCGCAGCAGTTCCAATTCCTTGAGCGCCAGCGGCACGGTGGCCCCGCCGTTCTTGACCTCGCCCCGGTCGAAATCGATCTCCACCGCGCCGAACTGAAAGCGCGCTACCGGCGACAGCTTCTCGCGCTTCACCCGCCGCAGCAGCGCTTCAATTCTCGCCAGCAGCTCGGGCGGTTCGAACGGCTTGCCCACATAGTCGTCGGCGCCGAGTTTCAGCCCCACAACGCGGTCGGTGACCTGTGTCTTGGCGGTCAGCATCAGAATCGCGACGTCCTTGCCCTGCTGCCGCAATCCGCGGCAGACATCGAAGCCGTTCATGCCAGGCAGCATGACGTCGAGAATGACAAGGTCATACTTGCCTTTGGCGGCCTTCTCCAACCCGATCCGGCCGTCACCCGCGCTGTCCACCTCGTAACCCTCCGATGTCAGGAGGTCAGTGAGCGTCAAGACCAGTCCGGGTTCGTCTTCAACCAGTAGTATTCGCAAACTCATCCTGATATTCGGGAGGGGCCGCCGGAATTCGAATCACAAATTCCGTCCCCTCCATGGGGCGGCTCTTAACCTGGATCTGACCGCCGTGTGCTTCCACAATCTGTCTCACCAGGCTCAAGCCCAGGCCGGTGCCGTGAATCTGGTCCTGAAGAGCGCGGCGCCCCCGGAAAAACGGGTCGAAAATCTGGTCCTGTTCATCGGAGGGAATTCCGGGACCGCGGTCCGCAATCCGAATCTCGACCATCTTAGCCGCGTCGCCCACAGCTGAAGCAAAAACGCCAATCCAGTTGCCCTCCGTTCCGTACTTTACCGCGTTTGCCAGAAGATTCTGAATAGCGTGCCGCAGCGTTATGGCGTCTCCCAACACCAGCGGGAGCCCCGGGTCGATCGCAGTCTCCACTTCGCAACGGGAACCCTGCAACAGAGTGGCGCTCGATTGCATCGCTTCTTCGATGACCGTTTCGACCGCTACCGGTTCCTTCTTTTGCGGGACGTTGCCGGCCTTCGCGCCGGCAAAGGTCAACACCTGCTCCACAAGGTCCTTCAGCCGTCCGCTTTCCTGCTGGATCAACGCGCCGTACCGTTCTACGTGCGCGGGGTTCTCCGCCAGCCTGCCGCGCAGGTTGTAGGCCGCCGTGTGGATGACGGTGAGGGGCGTTCGCAACTCGTGCGAAACGCCGGCCACGAAGTCCATCTGCAACTCGGCCAGGCGCTGAGCGCGGCGGGTGTAGTTGGCCAGTGCCCCCACGCTGGCAAGCATCAGGAGCAGCACGCCGGCGGTCACTCCGAAGTTTCGCCAGCGGGCCTGCGTCACCACTGCTTCCAGAGACCCTGCCCGGTGACGCACAAACAGGATCCAGCGCGTCGGTTCGCCGGGGCCGCCCCGTCCGCGCCCGCCGAACTCCGAACCCCGCCCGCCACGGACGCGGCCATCGCGTCCCAGCGGGCCGCCGCGCCCGAAGAACGAATCGCTAATGGAGCCAAGCAGGCCGATGGATCCGTCGGGGTTTTCCGACACCGGTTTGGGAGCGTCAGGGTCAGATTGATAGATGATCGTGCCCGGATCGCTCCGGCTGACCACTTCCACCATGTAGTCCAAGTCGCCGCCGGTCCCCAGATGGCTGTGTAGCACCTCGGGGAGGAGCGTGCCGCGAAGATAGGTGCGGTTCAGTTGGACCAGCAACCAGCCAAACTCCACCCTCTCGCCCCGTCCGAAAGGGCCGCCCGGGCCGCGGTCGTCGGAACGGACCATCACCGGCACTTCGAAGCGGGGTCCCCCCGTTTGCGACGTGGCCAGCCAACCCGGAGGAGGTCCGCCCTGACCGCGGCCCGGAGCCTGTTGCGGGTCCAGGCGGGATTCGCTCCACTCCCGAAAACCCTGCCACTCCGCTGGCCACTCGGCCCGGCTTTCCGAACCGCTTTTGAGGTCGATACGATGAAGGAGAATCTCTCCGGACCTGTTCTCGGCAAAATACAGTTGATCGATGAGAGCGGCCTTCCGGTCCGCGTTGGCCCACGACCGGTATCTGCTTCCGACCTCGGCCGCCATCTGTGCCGGAGCCGTGGATTCCGCGGGCAATACGTTGCGGATGGCCGCGCTGATCTGCGCGTTGAAGTCCAGACTCAACCTCTCGAGATTCGCCTGGAGAGTGCCCTTCAGCCGCTCTCTGGCGGCCTCGCTGACCTCTCCGAGCCACTGATATTGCAGCACTCCCAGCACTCCGCACAAAACCAGCATGGCAATTACAAAAACCCACGAGAGCGTGGCGTGGCGCCGGTTCCTGTCGAAGTTCATCGGTCTGACTCCACCTTACGCCCTCGCGGCAGAAGCGTGCCACAAGTCTCACGTAAAGAACGTGTTAAGGAGCGAGAGATCAGCGGGCGAGTTGGGTTCCTTCACGGATCTCATCCGAGCCCCGGCGTACCACGCGGTCGCCCGCTTTGAGGTTGCCGGTCACCTCCACCAGATCGCCATTGGCGGCGCCCTTACGGACGTCTACCCACTCGGCCCGGCCGTCGTGGTCGCGAATGACGAAAGTCCGCTCGGTCGTGGTCACCACGCTGGTTCTGGGCACCCACAAGGACGGCTGTGCGCGGCGGACCGGCCACGTCACCGCGGGATACATCCCGGGTGCCAGCGAGCCGTCCCGGTTCTGCACATCCAGTTCCACCGGCATCGTGCGCGTTTTGGGATCAAGCGCCCGCGAGATCCGCGCGATCACGCCCGAATAGATGCGCTCCGGATTCGCGGGTACGTGAAACACTACGGTTGCGCCTTGCGGAATCGCCGCCGTGTATGGCTCCGGAACGGCCACCACAAGCCGCAGATGGGAAACCTGCTGCAACACAAGCAAGGGCGGATTGGCGCTGGTCCCTACCAGCGCGCCGGGATGGACCAGCCGCTCGGTCACTACCCCGTCAAAGGGTGCGGTGATTTGAAGGTATTTCTCCAGGTCTTTCTGCGCATCGGCGGCGGACTGCGCGGCCAGGCCGGCCTGACGCCGCGACGCCACCAGCGCCGTGGCGGCCTCCACTTGTTTCCCGGCCAGCACCAGTTCGTTTCCCGCCACCGCACCCGCTGTTTCGGAGGCTTTCCGCAGCCGGTCGAACGTGCTCTGCGCCCCTGCGAGCTGTGCTTCCGCCTGCGCCCGCTCGGCCTCCGCCGCCTGAACCCGCGATTCCGCGGCGGCCAGTTGCGCCCGCAGTTCCGGCGCGCTCAGCTCCACCAGTAAGTCGCCTTTATCGACTGTGCTGCCGCGGTCTACCAGCACTCTTTCCACGAAGCCGGCCAGTTTGGCGTGTAGTGTCACCGACTGGAATGGCAGGAATTCGCCCGGCAGGTCCACGGTCCGCGAGACCGGCTTCGCCACTACCGCCGCGAGGTTGTCGCTTTGGCTCTGAGCCGGCGGGGCGGCGATCAGCAGGATGGCTAACAGTTCAACGCGCTTCATAATATCGGCTCTCGGGATCCTCCGGATTGAGCGAGGGTGAAACTGCGGCGGTAGCCGGTTGGAGGATCGCATAGATGGAGGGAAGGATTGTCAGTGTCGCAAAAGTGGAAACCAACAGCCCGCCCACCACGGCGCGTCCGAGCGGCGCTGCCTGCGCGCCGCCCTCGCCCGCTCCAATCGCCATGGGGAGCATGCCCGAAATCATCGCAAAGGCGGTCATCAGCACCGCGCGCAGGCGGCCGCCCGCTCCTTCCCGCGCTGCTTCGAGCAACGGGACGCCCGCCCGCCGCTCCCGTTCGGCGAACGTGACCAGCAGGATCGAATTCGCAACCGCAATTCCGATCGCCATGATCGCGCCCATGAATGACTGTACATTGAGCGTGGTACCTGTGACCAACAGCATCAGGATGACACCGCAGACGACCGCGGGAATTGTCAGCACAATCGCCATCGCCAGCCGCATCGACTGGAAGTTCGCCGCCAGCAGCAGGAAGATTGCCACCACCGCCAGCAGCAGCCCCACACGCAGACCGTCCAGCGTTTCCTGAAGCGGAGGCACCTGCCCGCGCATCCGGACGGTGACGCCGCGGGGAGGCGCACCCGCCGCCGCCACTGCCTCTTCCACGCGGTGCGCAGCCTCACCGAGCGCCAGGCCGTGAACGTTGGCCGTCAGGCTCACCACGTGTTGGCCGTTGTACCGTTCGATGAGCCCCGGCATCGTGCCCGGCTTAATCGCGGCGACGTCCGCCAGCCACGTCTGCGACCCTCGCGCAACCGGAATGGCGCCCACCTGCTCCGTGCTTTGCATCCGGTTCTGCGGCAATTGCACCTGGATTTGGAACGCATTCCCCGAGTTCGGATCGCGCCAGTAATTCGGTTCGGTAAAGCGCGAGGACGAGGTGGCCGGCACAACCGACCGGACCACGTCCGACATAGTCAGGCCAAACTGTCCCGCGCGCTCCCGGTCGATCGCGATGTCCACAGTCGGAAAGCCCGCCTCCTGCCCGATCTGGAGGTCGCGCAGAAAATCCAGTTTGTCGAGCTGAATCCGGAGCTTTTGCGCGTGAGCGTAATCGTCTGCCAGGCTGATTCCCTGCACGGCCACTTCGATCGGAGTGGGGGAGCCGAAGCTCATCACCTGGCTGACGATGTCGCCCGCTTCGAAACCCACCCGCACGCCCGGAAGATCCGTGCGGAAGGCCTTTCGCAAGCGTTCCCGCAACGCTTCGCCCCGCGGCGCGGTGGGCCGGAGCGCCACCTGGAGAATCGCTTCCTGCGGGCCGCTCGTGAACAGGTGAATCAGGTTCACGGGATAGCTGGACGGGACGACCCCCACGAAGTCGCTGGTGATCGTCACATTGTCCGGGCCCGCCTCACGCCGGATGATGTCCAGCGCGCGCAGCACGATGCGCTCGGTCTCCTCGATCCGGGTCCCGGCGGGAGCCCGCAGCCTCAACCGCATCAGGGGAGGGTTCGCGTCCGGAAAAAGCTCCGTGCCGGTATGCGGAGCCAGCAGCACCACCATCCCAACCGACGTCGCCAGGTAGATGAACACCACCGGCCATCGGAGCCGCAGCACTATTCGGAGATAGGCATCGTAGATACGCCGCAGAAAACTCCGCTCCTCGCCGCGGTGCGCCTCGCGCATCAGCCAGGTCGAAAACACCGGAACCAGGGTGCTCGAGAGCAGGTAGGACGCGATCATCGAGAAGCCCACCGCCATCGACAGCGGCACGAACAGTTGCCGTCCGATCCCCACCATGAAGAACGAAGGGACAAACACCGCCAGGACGGCAAACATCGAGAGCATACGGGCTGCGGCGGTGCGGCGGCATGCCTCCACTACCGCGCGTGCTCGCGATACGCCCGGCAGCATACGGGTGTGGATGTTCTCGATTTCGACTGTGGCTTCATCCACCAGCACCCCCACCGCCAGCGCGAGCCCGCCCAGCGTCATGATGTTCATTGTCTGGCCGGTCACCCACAACAGCACCACGGCCGAGAGCAGCGCAAACGGGATATTCAGAATCACGATCAGCGCGCTCCGCCAGTCCCGCAAAAACAGCAGCACCATCAGCCCCGTGAGCGCCGCCCCCAGCAGGCCCTCGGTCACCAATCCTCGTATGGCATTGGTGACATACGGAGACTGGTCGAATTCAAGTCTCACGTCCACGTCCTCGGGAACCACTTTCTTGAAATCTGGAATGGCCGCCTTGACACTCCGGATGACGTCCAGCGTGGAGGCGTCCGCGCGCTTTGTCACCGGGATGTATACCGTCCGCTTCCCGTTTACGTGGGCATAGGCGGTGATGAGGTCGGTGGAGCTTTCGATGGTTCCGATGTCCCGGAGATAGACGGCAGTGCCGGACCCGGGACGAATCGGCGTGGACAGCAGTTCCGACAGGTTGCCGCCAAGGGCCGAGTTGGTGCGGGCGATTCGCTGCTCCTTACCTGTCCACACATACCCGGACGGCATCACGACGCTTGACTTACTGACCGCAGCGATCGCTTCTTCGGGCGAAACGCGATACTGGTGTAACTTATCGGGGTCGAGCGTGACGACAATGGTTCGCTGGTTACCGCCGAAAGGCGGCGGCGCCGAAACACCGGGAAGCGTCGCAAACAGAGGGCGCACGCGGTTCAAGGCAAAATCCTGCATCTCGCCCTGGCTGCGGGTTGCGCTGCTGAAAATGAGTAGCCCCACCGCTACGCTGCCGGCGTCGAAACGCGTGATGAAGGGAGGCACCGTTCCCGGCGGCATGAAGGAGCGCGCCCGGTTGACGTATCCCACCGTCTCCGACATGGCCTGGCTCATATTCGTGTTCTGATGAAACACCAGCTTCATCAGCGCGGCCCCCTGAATGCTTTTGCTCTCAACGTGGTCGATGCCGGTGATGTAGAGGAAGTGATACTCGTAGTAGTAAGTCAGATATCCTTCCATCTGCGCCGGATCCATACCGCCGTACGGCTGTGCGACATAAATGGCGGGATCGCCTACCTGGGGGAAGATATCCACGGGCATTCGCTTCAGCGCGAGGGCCGCGCAAAGTGCGATTGCCAGGAGCGCTACTACCACTGTCAGGGGCCGCGTCAGGGCGGCAAACACCAGACGCATGTTACTGGCTCACCTCCGCGAGAAACGGCCTGATGTCCCCGGCCGCCGCGGCTACAGCCAGCAAATTCCGCCATACAGAGAGCCGGGCCAGCGCATCGTCGATCTCGGCCTGTGTCAGCAGTCTCTGGGCTTCCGCCACCGAATCGATCGTCCCCAGCCCGGCCTGGTATCTCGCCGACGCCTGCTGCGCCGCGGCGCGTGCGGCGGAGACTTGCACCGGCGTATTCGCCGCAACCCTGCGCGAGCCGTTCAGTCCCGCAATAGCGACGTTCCACCGGGCCCGCAACTCTGTGGCAATCTGCCGGGAGCGCGCCTGCTGCGCCCGGAGAGTGGCTGCCTGCCGGGCTTCCCGGGCCTGCAACGCGCTGAAGTCCAAAACCGGAAACGAAACGCTGAAGCCGAGAGCGTAGTTCTGTGTGTTCGGCGCGAGGCCGTTGACGCCGCCCAGAATCTTTCCATCCGGCTCCGCTCCGCTGCCGCGCGCATAGGCGGCGCCCTGCAAATAGAACCGCGGAAAATAGGTCCGCTCGAGAGCATGCAATTCGGCGCGGGCCTGTTCAATGGTGGCGTTCTGCATGAGGAACAAAGGGTTACCGGCGGGGTCGAAAGTTGGCGCCGGGCGTTCGGCCGGAAGGCGGGCAAGGCCAGGCGCAGAAATGGCGGTCTGCGCCGGTTCCGCCCCTAAGAACTGCGACAAGGTCGCGCGGGCGACTGCAACAGCCTGCTCCGCCTGGATCGATTGCGTTTGGGCGGCAGCCATTTCCGCTTCGGCCCGCGATGCTTCCGCGCCGGGCCGGAGGTCGGCCTGGACCAGAGCCTGGATGCTTCGCAAAACCGTTCGGGCGCGTTCCACGCCGGCCTGCGCGGCACGAACCGTCTCCTGCGCCGCGGCCAGTGTGAGGCAGGCGTCCGCCGTCGCTACCGCAACCTCATATTCCGTCCATCGCTGCGTCGCTTCCGACTGGGCCCGGGCAGCCTCTGCCGCGAGCACCCCGGCGCGCCGCTGCCCGAAATCGAACGGCTCCCACGTAACCAGCGCTCCCACCGCGCTGCCCCATGCCGTGCCGGCGTTGTTGCTGCCGATGACAGGCCCGGAAAGCGACGGCAGAACACTCTGGGGCAGGAGCATGCCAAAAACATTGTTGCGCGTCGCCCGGTTCACCTGCGCCAGGGCATCGACGCGCGGCAGGTAGGCGGTGCGCGCGAGTTGGATGCCGGCCGCCGCGGCGGCCGTTTGCTCCTCGGTCACCCGGATAGAGGGATAGTTGCGAACGGCAGTGTCCACAGCCTCAGCCATCGTCGGCGCCTGCGCAAACAGCTGCGCTGCGCAAGCCAGCAGAAGAATGGTTTTCGCAGTCAAGACCAGCAGTTTACGCGCGGAATTTCGGTTTCGTCAATTCCGGTACAATTCCCGTAACGGGAGATGATTGACCCAACTAGTGCGTAATAGTACAGGAGGATTTACTCCTCACTTGTGTACATACGCACGCTTGGCGCAGAGTAACGCTCTATAAGGAGTTATTTATGAGCTATTCCGTTTTACTTCGACTTTCGACGCTGAGTCTTCTGTTCTCCGCTGCGTTGCTCAGCCAGGGCAAGGCCACAGAAAGGGTGCTGATCCGAACTCCCAAGCCTTATTCACGGGTTGTGGCAAATATCCAATCTCAAGGTGGCAAGGTCACCTATCAATACAAGTACCTGAATGCGATTGCTGCCGAGATTCCGCAGGACAAGATTGCGGGACTTCTCGCAGCGGGCGGCATCACTTCGCTGTCCAAAGATCTCATGGTCGATTTGCCGTCCAGCGTGGACGTGAATCGCGGCAGACCCATGGCCGCTCCTGCTCGGACGGATATTGTTGCTGCTTCGATGGACCAGTTGACGGCACAGCAAATCGCCGGCACGGCTGCTCAGCCATCGGGCTACATCGTCAACAACACCCTGATGGGGCTCGATTCCCTTTTCGCATCCGGCCATATCGGACAAGGCATAGTCGTGGCGCTGATCGATAGCGGCATTCGCCCCGGATTTCCGCACATATCCGGAAGCGTTATCGGCGGTGAGGACTTGGTGGGTGACGGACTCGGCTTTTCCAACTTCGCGAATGGCGGCCATGGGACGTTTGTTTCCGGCATGATCGCGGCGCACGTAAGTCTGGGGTTCCCGAGCGCCAGTTCGCTGGTTCAGGCGGTCAATCGGTACGCTCCACGGCGGCGGTACAGTCCGTGTCAGGGGGAACACGACTTATATCCCGATGATAGGCACGGCGCCCTTAGCAAGCATCTACGCCTTGCGCGTGTTCGGCCCAACCGGGGGCGCGCCGAACTCCCGCATCATCGCCGCCATGGAACGCGCCGTGGAACTGCGTGAAATGTATAATGCCGGTCAACCCGGCGGCGTGAATATCCGCGTCTGCAACATGAGTCTTGGCGGACCCACCGTTGCCCCGGGGACTGATCTCGGAGACGAACTGGTGGACATGATGCTCCAGCACGACATCGTGACCGTGGTTGCGGCGGGCAATGCCGGTCCCGCGGCTTTGACGCTTGGCTCGCCCTCCAGTTCCCGCAGCGCTCTTTCCGTCGGCGCCGCCAGCCTCCCCCACAATGAACGAATTCTTCGCGACCTTCAGTATGGACCTGGAATCGGACTTCTATACCGTCCGTTTGGCGGAATCGAAATGTCCTACTTCAGCGGGCGCGGGCCGAACGCCGATGGCCGTGTGCAGCCCAACGTGGTGGCGAACGGATTTGCGAACTTCGGAATGGGCCTGGGTTCGACGGTGCTCTCACTCGACATCGGCAGCGGAACCAGCTTTTCGACGCCCAGCATCTCCGGCATCGCGGCCGTGCTTCGCCAGGCCTACCCGAATGCCACCGCGCGCCAGATTCGTAACGCCATCATCCTCTCCGCGAATCCCTCGCTTGTCACCGGCGCTACCGTCCTCGATCAGGGCAACGGGTATGTCAATGCCGCCGCGGCGGCGGCCTTGCTTGCCGCCGGCAAAGCCCCGGACACCGTGGATGCGCTTCCGAAAGCCAACGAATCCGTCAAGGTCAACGTGGAGAAGGCAACGGACCTCGACGTCGTCAACGGATTCGTGACTCGTTCCTTGACGGGTTTGAAGCCTTCCGAACGCCGGGACATCGTCTATCGCGTAAATCCGAACACCAGCCAGGTGGTCATTGCGCTGACGAATTTCACGGCGGCTCTGCCCGCGGTGCAGCAGAACCCCCTATTCGGCGACGACCTGATTGTAGCCGTCCACAGCGCCAAAACATCTTCCATCGGCGAGGGCGATTACAAATATTTCGCGTTCGCCACGAATGGTACGGTCGTCATTAACAATCCGGAGACCGGCCTGTTGCGCCTGAGCGTCAGCGGCGACTGGACCAACGCCGGACCAGTTTCCGTGAACGCGTCCATCTTCTCCACCGTGGACCCGATCCCGCAATTCACTTCGCAAAGCAAGATATCGGACATGCAGACGGCCGTGATCCCCTTCACGGTGCCCGCCGGTGCCCATAGCCTGCAAGCGCGTCTGAGCTGGCGTGCCGACTGGGGAAGCTATCCTTCCGCCGATCTCGACCTGATTCTGATCGGCCCTACCGGCTCCGTGAATGTCGACGGCGCACAGATCAATAACCCGGAAAACGCGACGATCGCCAACCCCCAACCTGGACAGTGGATTGCACTGGTTGACGGGTACCAGATTCCCGCTGGAAGCGATAAGTACGAGCTCCGCATCGCAGTCGATGGGAAGGTCCTGAAATAGTCGCGGCTCGCTAAAGCATGCGGGTGCCTGTGCCGCTGGTGTCGTAACCGCCCAGGCTCTCCAGTTCGCGTCGGAAGGCAGAACGGCTCAACAAGTCGAGCAGCACCTGGACCGCGGGCAGGTCCAGGTGAGCTCGGCGGATGGCCAGGTCATACCGCTCGCTCACGAGCGGCACGAAGTGCAGTCCGAAAACTCTGGCGGCGCCGCGTGTCGCGATGCAGCAATCGGCGTCGCCGTTCAATACGCGCCACGCCGCGGGAAGGTGTCCAGGCGCGTCGGAATCATAGCCTTGAACGTCCGTGTGCCGGATTCCCAGGCGCTTCAGGTGTTCGTCCAGCATCCTCCGGCTTCCGGCGCCGGCTTCGCGATTGACGATGGTAACATCGCCGCGTGCGAAGTCCTCGATGCCGTGAATCGACTTCGGATTGCCCCGTGCCGCGACAATGCCCTCCTCCCATTGCGCGTACGAAATCACCGCAACCGCGTTCCGCGAGAAGCGGCGCCCGATCTCCGGCAAATTCGATTCCCCGCTGGCTTCGTCTCGCAGGTGCGTTCCGGCGATGTGCACCGATCCGCCTTTCAGCAGTTCCAGAGCCTGCGAGCTGTTGCGGTGAGCGAGCACGAGCTCCACTCCCGCCGCCTGCGCATGACGAGCCAGGACTGAGATGGCCGGGTCGCAGCCGGCCACCAGCAGGCGGCCGCGGAAGTCATCCGGATCGTGGAACAGCTGAACCTTTGTTTTGCCGGCGGGCGCGGCGCCCGTGACCACTGCGTCGCTTGCCGGAAAGTACCAGCGCACCGGAGCGGGCGCGGAAGCCATCAGGTGACGGTCAACCCGGCAGAGTTGCACGGGTTGCCCGGCGTGCGGCGCCGCCGAGCCGGGCAGCAGCGACACCTGCTCGGTTTGCAGCGGTAGGGCGGAGGAGCCCGGCAGCGCGAACAGTTCCTCCACCGCCACTTCCAGCACGCGGGCCAGCTTCAGCGTCAGTGCCGTGTTCGGAATGTAAGTGCCGGCTTCGATGGCGTAGATCGTCTGGCGCGACACGCCCACCATGCGGGCCAGCCCGGCCGCCGCAATTCCACGCTTCTGGCGAATTCTGCCCAGCCGGTTCTCGATTTCCGCGCGCATGCATCGATAGCATAGCGCCGCACACTGTGCGCACGCCAGGGATGGCGTGAAAGAATGACAGTGTCCTGTATACTGGACACATGGCGAGGGTGTTGCTGATGCTGGCGCTGGCGGCTGCCGCCCGCGCGCAAACCGGAATCTCCGGAACGGTTCTGGACGCTGCGGACCTCCCGTTCCCGGCGCCGTCGTGCGGGCCGCCGGGTTTGCCGCCGTTTCCGACGCCCGCGGATCGTATCACCTCCTGGGGCTTCCTTCCGGCGAATACGTGCTCACCGTCGAAGCTCCCGGATTCCGCCCGTACCGTCAGTCCGGTCTGCTGGTGGGACCCGTCGGCCGCGTGATCCTGGACGTGCGATTAGAGGTTGGCGGGCCCGGCGCCGCCGCGATCGAGGTCACCGCGCGCGGCGGATTGCTCGAAACCGGAGGCGGCCAGGTGGGGTTTACCGTCGACCAGTCGCAGGTGCTCGCAACGCCCCTCGACGGCCGCAATTTCATTTCCCTCCTCGCCCTCTCCCCAGGTGTGGCACTGCCTGCCCGGTCGCTCCTGCCGCGCATCAACGGCAGCCGCCCGCGCACCAACGAGTACCTCACCGACGGCATCAGCGTCCTTCAGCCCGAGCCCGGCCAGGTGGCCATCTACCCGGTCCCCGATGCCATCGAGGAACTGCGGCTCAATGTCAATTCGTACTCCGCCGAATATGGTCGATCGAACGGCGGAACGGTCATGGTGGCCACCCGTCCGGGCGGAAACGAACTGCACGGCAGCCTGTTCGAGTACTTCCGCAATGAAACGCTGAACGCGCGCAACTACTTCGCGCGGCCGGGCGCCAAGCCGCGCTTTCGCCGCAACCAGTACGGCTTCGCCGCCGGGGGTCCGGTTCAGAAGAACCGCACCTTCCTCTTCGCGGACTGGCAGGGCACCCGTCTTCGAACCGGCGTGACGCGCTTCAGCACCGTGCCCTCCCCGGGGCAGCGGGCCGGAGCCTTCCCGACACCCGTCTACGATCCTCAAACTTCGCCGCGCGCGCCCTTCCCGAACAACACCATCCCGGAGGCCCGCTTCGATCCCGTCGCCCGCCGCGTGCTCGAACGCTACCCGTTGCCGAACCTCGCGGGCGCCGCCAACAACTACGTCCGTTCCGGCGACGACGCGGACGCGCAGGAGCAGTTCGACCTTCGCATAGACCGGCATTTCGGAACGCGCAGCCGCGTCTTCGCGCGCTATTCCTGGTTCCGCGATGAAGACAATCCCGTCACGCCGTTGCCGGACGGAAGCGGCGCGATCTCCTCGGGAGTCACGGGCCACGCCATCACGCGGGCCGGCGCGCTGGCCGCCGCCTTCGACTGGAACTTCTCGGCTTCCTCGCTGAACCAGGTGAGGTTCGGTCACACTCTTCGCAGCGTGCGTCAATCCGCGCTGGAAAACGGGGGCATCAGCGTTCCCGGCATCCCGGCCGCCTCGTTCGGTTCGGTGCTGCCTCTATTCTCGGTCGCCGGATATCAGCAGATTGGTCCGCCGGTCGCCGCCAATCTGCGCTTCGCCACGTCCGTTACCGAGTTGCAGGATACGGCATCGCTGGTGCGCGGCGCCGCCATTCTCAAGTTCGGCCTGGACCTGCGCCGGCAGGCCATGGAAGTCCTCAATCCGCCCAACCCGGCCGGGTCCTTCTCCTTCAGCCTGACCGGCACCAACGCCCCCGGACTCAGCGGCAGCGGCAACGCGGTCGCGTCCCTGATCCTTGGACAGGTGAATGCATTCAGCCTCGACCTCCAGCCCGAAGCGCTACAGCCGCGCGCCCACATCGCCGAGTTCTTCGCCGCCGCCGAATGGAAACTGGCGCCGCGCCTGACCCTGAACATCGGAACCCGTTACACGCTGAACTTCCCGTCCACCGAGGCGCGCAATCGCGGCGCCGTCTTCAACCTCCGCACCCGGATGCTTGAGTTCACCCGAACCGCGCGCGACCTCGAATGCTGCGATTTCGGACCGCGCGTCGGTATCGCCTGGCGCGGCGGCGCGAACTGGGTGCTCCGTTCCGGTTACGGCATGATCTGGTTCGAACAATCCGGCATCACCACACCCTTCACACTCCCGCAGTTTCCCTTCGTGCAGACCGTGTCCCGCCAGTCGCAGGACAATCTGAATGCCGCCTTCGTGCTTGCCGAAGGCCCTTCTGTCCAACCTCTGGCGCCCGGACCCGATGCCGGGCTCGGCCTCGGCGTCTTCGGCAGCGACCGGCACTCGGGTTCCGGCTACTCGCAACAATGGAACCTCACCTTGCAGCGCACGGTGGGTGCGAATCTGAATCTTGAAGCCGGCTATCTCGGGTCGAAGAACACGCGCCTTGGGGTGCCGGATGTGAACCTGAACCAGTTGCCGCCCTCCTACCTCGCGCTGGGCGATGCCCTGCTGGAGCGGGTGCCGAACCCGTTCGTTGGCCAGATTCCATCCTGGTCCACCCTCGGAGGCCCGACCCTGGCCGCCCATCAGCTCCTGCGCACCTGGCCGCGCTTCACCTCCGTCGCGTTGTTTCGAAACAACGTGGGGAGTTCCTCCTACCATGCGCTCCAGGCCAAGGCCGAGCGGCGGATCTCTCGCGGGCTGACGTTCACCCTGGCCTATACATGGTCCAAACTCCTGGACGACGCTTCCAGCGTCTTCTCGAATACGATCTTCACCGGCCCCCTGATCAATTATCCGGTGGCCGACAGCTTCAACCGGCGGCTCGAGAAGGACCGCTCGAACGGCGATATTCCCCACGTCTTCTCAGCCGGCTGGGTGTATCGGATTCCGCGTTTCTGGAAGGTCTCGGGGTGGGAGGTCGCGGGTATCGTTCGCGTCCAATCGGGCGGCACCGTCGCGGTCACGCAGGCTGCCAATCTCAATTCGAGCCTCGGCTTCGGAACGCAGCGTCCCAACCGCATCGCCGATCCCAACGCCCTCCCGAACCGGAACGCCGCCGGCTGGTTTGCGACGAACGCTTTCACGCTGGCGCCCCAATTCACCATCGGGAACAGCTCGCGCAATCCCGTGCGCGGTCCCGGATTGCAGAATGCCGACCTGATGCTGGGCAAGACGTTCCGCCTCAACGAGCGCTTCCTGCTGGAAGTTCGCGCCGAGGCGTTCAACGTCGCCAATACTCCGCCGCTCAATGATCCCGACGGCTCTTTCGGCTCAGCGGCATTCGGCAGCATCACCGCCGCTGGGAATCCGCGGGTGTTCGAAGCCGTCGGCAGGATCCGGTTCTGACTCAGAACGCCTGCTGTTCGGTGCGCGCGATGATCTCGTTCTGAAGGGCTGGGGTGAGATCGCAGAAGTAGTCGCTGTAGCCGGCCACCCGCACAATCAGGTCGCGGTACTTGTCCGGGTGCGACTGCGCCGCGCGCAGCGTCTCGGCGGTCACCACGTTGAATTGAATGTGATGGCCGTCCAGCTTGAAATACGAGCGGACCAGTCGCGCCAGATGCTCCAGCCCCTGCTCGCCTTCCAGCGTCTGCGGCGTGAACTTCTGATTGAGCAGGGTGCCCCCCGTGCGCGCGTGATCCATCTTCGCCGCCGACCGGATTACAGCCGTCGGACCCAACCGGTCCGCGCCCTGCACCGGCGATATGCCGTCCGAGTGCGGCTCTCCCGCCCTTCTGCCGTCCGGTGTTGCCCCCGTCACCGACCCGAAGTAGACATGGCACGTCGTCGAAAGGTAATTCACCCGGTAATTGCCGCCTTTCGTGTTGGGCCGGCCGTTAATGGCTTCGAAATACGCGTCGAATACGTCCTTCAGAATGCCGTCCGCGGCTTCGTCGTCGTTACCGAATTTCGGCGTCTTGTTCCAGAGCAGCAGCCGCTGCGTCTCGAAACCTTCGAAATCCGACGCGAGCGCCGCCAGCAGCTCTTTCATACTTAGCGTCTGTCTCTCGAAAACATGATGCCGGATCGCCGACAGGCTGTCGGTACAGGTCGCCGGACCTACCGCCATGATGTAAGTCGAGTTGTAGCGCGGCCCGCCGTCGTGATAGTCCTTGCCATTCCGAATGCAGTCGTCCACTACCACGGAAAGAAACGGCGCCGGCATGTAGCGGGCGTACAGCCGCTCGATCACGTTGTTGCCGCGAATCTTGATATCGATAAAATGGCGCAGCTGCCGCCGGAATGCGCCGAACAGTTCCTCGTAGCTGCCGAAGTGCCGCGGGTCGCCGGTTTGCAGGCCGATTTCGACTCCGCTGCGCGGATCGCGCCCGTTGTTGAGCGTCACCTCCAGCACCTTCGGCAGGTTGAAATAGCCTGTCAGAATGTAGGCTTCCTTGCCGAATGCTCCCGTTTCCACGCATCCCGACGTCCCGCCTTGCCGCGCGTCTTCAATCGACTTACCCTGCCGCAGCAGTTCCTCTACCACCATGTCGGCGTTAAATATAGAGGGCTGCCCCCACCCCTTGCGCACGATCTCGAGACCCCGTTTCAGGAACCGGTCCGGATTCTTCCTGCTCAATTGCAGGTTCGACGAGGGCTGAAGGAGCCGCATCTCGTCGATTACATCCAGTAACAGGTAAGTCAGCTCGTTCACTGCCGAGGATCCGTCGGCCGTGACTCCGCCCGTGTTGATGTTACAAAAATCGGTGTAAGTGCCGCTTTCGGCCGCCGTAACTCCGACTTTTGGAGGCGCCGGCTGGTTATTGAACTTCACCCAGAAGCACTCCAGCAACTCTGTGGCCTGCTCGCGGGTCATCACGCCGCGTTCCAGGTCCCGCTCGTAAAAGGGATAGAGGTGCTGGTCCAGGTGGCCCGGGCAAAAGGAGTCCCAGGTGTTCAGTTCCGTCACCACCCCCAGGTGTATGAACCAGTAGGCTTGCAGCGCTTCGTGGAAATCGCGCGGGGCGTGTGCCGGAACGTGGCGGCAGACATCCGCGATTTTTTTGAGCTCCGCCCGCCGCTGCGCATCCGCCTCGCGCGCCGCCATGCTCTCCGCAACTTCGGCGTGACGTTCCGCGAAGCGGATCACCGCGTCCGCCGCCGTATCCATCGCCAGCAGTTGCTGCTGCTTGTCCCACGCCTGCGGATCGCCGAAAAAGTCGAGCCCGGCGATGCTCGTCGCGATCTCGCATTTCAGGTCCAGCAGACCCTTGCGATAAATCACGTCGCCCAGAACCGTATGACCGGGCGCGCGCTGCTCCATGAACTCCGTGAAGATTCCGGCGGCATAGGACTGCTTCCACTCGGGTTCCATGGCGGCGAAGATGCGGTCCCGCATGCTGTGTCCCTGCCAGTACGGGATGATCTCTTCGCGCTGTATGCGCCGCTCCTCATCCCCCACGGTGTAGGAGATCTTCTCGCGGCTGTTCAGAATATCGAAATCCTCGAGCGAATGGCAGCAAAGTTCCGGAAAAGTGGGGGTGGCCTTGGGCGCCGGTCCACGCTCGCCCACAATCAGTTCGTCCCTGCCGATCGTGATGGTCCGGTGCTCCAGGATATGCCGCAGCGCCCCCGCTCGGAGCATGGGCACCGACACCGCGGCCGCCTCCCGGTAGAATTCCGTCAGCAGCGAAGCCCGCTCCAGCGACAGAAACGGCTTGGTATCCAGGCTGCATTCGCGCAGCCGGGCAACTCTCCCTGTCATGTCAACCTCCGATAACGACGTTCAGCCCGGCCCGCTCGAACGCATTGACAAACCGCCCCACGTCATTGGCCGTGGCCTCCGGCGTATCGCGTAAGCGGTAGGAAGCTGTAAGCCGCTGGTACTTTCCCAAACCGGCCAGGTGATACGCCAGCAACTCGATCCTGGGCGGATGCAGCGGTGCCAGGTACTCCACGAAACGTTTGATCTCCTCGTCGCTGTCGTTCACGCCCGGCACAACCGGAATTCGCACGACGGGCGGACGTCCGTGCGCGATCAGCCCCTCCAGGTTGCGCTGGATCGACCCGTTGGAAACTCCCGTGTAATAGCGGTGGAGCTGCCCATCCATGATCTTCAGGTCGAAGAGCACCAGGTCCGCCGCCAGCGCCACCTGCAAGAAGACCTCCTCTCGTGCGAAGCCGCAGGTTTCGAGCGTGGTGTGGATACGCCTTCGGCGGCATTCGGCAAGCAGCGCCGCGGTGAATCGCGACTGGCAGACCGGTTCGCCGCCCGACAACGTCACGCCGCCCCCCGATTCCTCAAAAAACACAAGGTCCCGCTCGATCTCCTGCATCAGTTCGCGCAATCTCACGCGGCGCCCCGCAATCTGCCGCGCTTCCGTTCCGCAGTACGGCTGGCAGGTGCCACAGCTCGTGCAAGCCGAGGTGGTGCGCACTCCGCGTTCGGTGGCTTCGATAGCCTTCGACGGGCATGCTCCCACGCACGCCAGGCATCGCCGGCACCGGTCTTCCGAATACAGGACTTCGGGTTGAAACTTCTGGCCTTCCGGGTTGTGGCACCACCAGCATTCCAGCGGGCAGCCTTTGAAGAACACGGCAGTCCGGATCCCCGGTCCGTCGTGAGTGGCGAACCGCATCACGTCGAAGATAGTGGCTTGAGGATCCTCTGATGGGACGAAAGTCGGAATCGCAGGGGGGAGAGTAGCCAACATAGGTCCAATTAGTAGTATAAGACCCGAAATCCAAATTTCCAACTACAGATTGCCCTCGGGGATTCTCCCGGCCTGCAACCGCAACACCTGCTCCGGGCGGAACGGAAACTCCCAAAGCTCCTGGCGCAGGTGGAAGGCGCGGAACAGGTGGATAATGTAGTGCATCCGCTCGTTGAGGTCCGCCCAATCGTCCGCGCCGCAGCGGTCGCAGGTGCTGTCCGGTTCGTATTTCCGGATCAGCTCCACCAGGTCGGCGTCCGCAATCTTCTGGAAGATTTCGGGGCAAGGCACCTCCAGGTTGCTGCCGAGCTGAAGCACAGTCCCCGGCAGTTGAAGCACCATGAGCGATTCGGTAATGGCGCGCCGCGTCAACAGCCGCGCAAAGCGGCGGAACCGGCGGGCTGCGAACGCGAGCGGCCGCAGCAAGATCGGCAGCAGCCGGCTGCCCGGGCCAAGCGCCGCCACCAGCCGGATGGTCAGATCCTCCGCCGTCTCCGGCGCCACCTCCAGCGCCGACTGAATCTGCGGTTGAAGCCTCGTCTGCTCGTGCAGTCCGATGCACAGGTTCGCCAGCAGAATCCGCTGCGCCTGTTTTTCGCCGCCCAGGGCGCCCGCCTCCCTGTAACAGTCGAAGGCGCGCCGCAGCAGATCCTGCCCGTCCGGCGGCGGACCTTCGCGCAATTCCAGCGTGCCCTCCAGGTACTGCGCGAACGCCAGCGCGATCTCCTCGAACACCTTCAGGTTGCCTTCCGCCACAGCCGCGCTGGCTCTCTCGAAGGCATCGAACGGCGTATGGACTGCTCGCACCACCCGGCCCAGCCGCGTGGATGGGTTGAAGATTCCCGCGCGCAGCAGGGCCCGCCACGCCGATTGCACCGGGTGAAAAATGGTCCACCCCTGCCTCGCCTGGCCTGTGAAACGCGCCAGCAGGTCCTCACCCCGGATGGTGCTTCCGGCCTGACGGGAAGCCCACGTCGCGAACGTGCACCAGTTGGCGCCCTCTCCAGCGCGCGCCGCCATCGCCGCCGAAAGTCGGGAGTAGCATTCCGTGATCCGCAGGTTCCGCACCACGCTGTCCGGGACCGCCGCGATAGCTCGCACTTCTACGCTGGTCGGATAGGGATTGGGTCGGAGAGCGCCTGCCACCCCTCAAACCTTATCCCATGTCCGCTTCGATACACAACGCGGAAGTCCGTCCGCGTTGGGGTGCGAAGATGATGGGTAGTTCAGTCTTCAGGAGGGTATCGAAATACCTGACGAAATTCCCGGGCGGGCTGTGAGATTCGTCTGCTCGGTCCTATCGCTTTTGCTCCCTGGAATTGCCGCGGGGCAGGTGTGCCGGATTTCTGTAGCCGGGCTGAATCAATCGAGGCATGTCGTCGGAGCCATCCACGCCGAGTGTCCCGACCAGCCGCTCCACAGCGCCCCCTTCGGCAACTGGGGCGTCACCTCGAATTTCGGCCAGAGGGGCAATTCGCACCAGTTCGACGGCTGGTGCCACGACATCACCGCCTGCGACAACTCCGGCGCCTGCAGGCCGGTCTGCGCCGATGGCTGGTACGAATGGAACACCTGCACCGATATCCCGCTCTTCAGCGCCCCTAACTGTTCGCTTTACAATTCCGCCTCCTGCACCGAACAGGTAACCACGACCGGCATCAATGTCCATGGGACGCGTCTTGTGGACATGCCGGTCGCCTGCCCCCGCGACACCGACGGCGACGGCGTTCCGGACGCGGGTGGATGCCGGGATGTGGCGCAATACTCGAGCGGCGCCAACTTCATGTCCCTCTACGAACTGGACCCGGTCTGCTGCGATCAGCTCGTGCAGACGGTCTATTTTCCCGCCGTGACCCTTCCGCTTTTCTGCGACCCTCTGGGATGTGCGCCGGTGGCCAGCAACTGGCTGGATCCATCATTCTGGGACAGCCCCAGCACGCCCGGTAAGGTGTACGCCCAGTTGGCTGTTCTGGTGAATTGGGGCGCGTTCGTCAATACCGGCGGCAATTGCAGTGTGGCCGCGGCTTCGGCCAGCGTTGTGTCCGCCGCCAGTTTCACCGGCCCTGCCGTCGCTCCCGATTCGATCGCCACGCTTTTCGGCACTCAACTGGCCCCCACCACCGCGGAAGCTTCGTCCATTCCGCTTCCCACCGAACTGGCCGGAGTCTCTGTTTCCATCGCGGACGCCGCCGGTGTCCCGCGCCCGGCGTCGCTGCTCTATGTCTCCCCGCGCCAGATCAATCTGGTGATGCCGGCCGGCCTGGCCCCCGGAGCGGCAAGCGTTACTGTTCAGAGTGCGGGCGTGACGCGCGCCGTCGGGCAGTTACAGGTGGAACCGGTGGCGCCCGGAGTCTTCACCCAAAATATGGACGGCAAAGGCGCGCCCGCGGCCATTGTGGTCCGCTACGCAAGCGACGGTTCCACCCATACCGAGCTTGCCTTCGACTGCACCGCTGGGGCGGGGAAGTGCGTGCCCGCCCCCATCAATCCCGGTTCCGCCGGGGACCAGGTTTACCTGCTTCTCTTCGGCACCGGCATCCGCCATTCTTCCCTGAACCAGGTCAGCGTAACCATTGGCGGCGCAAGCGTCGCGGTGGAGTACGCGGGAGCGCAGGGTCAGTTTGTGGGCCTCGACCAGGTGAACGTCCGCCTGTCTCCAGACCTCAGGGCGCGCGGGACGGTCGATCTGCAACTCACCGTAGCCAGCAGGCCGGCCAATGTCGTCCAGCTCAATTTTCGCTGACTGCTGGGCCTACCGGGCGCGAGGCTTGATGAACAGCCACGAAACGGCCGCCATGAAATACAGCGCCGAGAGCACATGCAGAGGCATGCTCCAGTCGCCGGTCCGTTCCACGATCTGTGCCAGCACGATGGGGCTCAGAATCCCCCCCACCTGCCCGGCCGTGTTCATCACCGCTCCCATCGTCGCCGCGTTGCTTCCGCCGAGTTCGATAGCCGTAGCCCAGCTTGGGGCCAGCGTGAACATGGAGAGCGCGCCCGCCACCGCGATCATGGTGCCGGCCGTCATCGGGCTGGGTGAAAGCGTCCCGGCAAGCAAAATGGCCGATGCCGCCAGGTACCCGCCAAAGCCCACCGCCGTGCGGCCTGTGCGGATTCCGAAGCGCACCGAAAGCGCGTCGGTCGTCACCCCGCCCGAAATGTCGGCCGCCACGCTGAACAGCAGCGGCAGCCCTGAAAAGATCGCAAGCTGGGCGGTTTCCATGTGCCGCGCCCTGGCGAGATAAGTGGGCAGCCACGTGATGAAGAAATAGAAGCCGTAGGTGTTGGCGAAATATTGCGTGCACAGCGGCAGCAGGCCCGGCGTCCGCAAAACGGCGCCCCAGCCGCCGTGGGAATGCGCCCCGGAGAATCCGCGCCCCTGTTCGATGAAGTCGCGCTCGCCGGCCGTCACCGACGGGTGGTCGCGCGGTTCGTCCCGAAACCAGCGGTACCAGCAGACAGCCCACGTCAACCCGACGATACCGAACAGGAGGAAGACCGCGCGCCAGGGGAGATACAGCGCGATCCACGCCACCAGCGGAGGGGTCAGCCCGCCGGCCAGGTGCGCCCCCGCGAAGAACACACCCTGCACGCGCCCCCTCTCCCGCGCCGGAATCCAGCGGGAGAACACCCGCCCCGCATTGGGCCACGCCCCGGCCTCCCCGGCTCCGAATAGAAATCGCACCGCCAGCAGGCTTCCGTAGTTGAAGGCCGCCGCCGTGAGCATGGTAAATGCCGACCACCACATCACGATGCGAGTGAGCACGCTGCGGCTGCCGATCCGGTCGGCCCACAGCGCCGTGGGAATTTCAAAAATGGCGTAAGCAAAGGTGAAGGCGCTGAACACGTAGCTCATCTCCACCTGCGTCAGGCCGAAATCGCGCATGATGGCCGGCGCGAGAATCGAGATGCAGACGCGGTCGAGATACGTGACTCCCGCCAGCGCTACCGTGAACGCCACCACGCGGTAGCGGACGCGCGCCATAGGTGGGGGTTGGAGCCCTTTCCAATCAGTTTCCAAGGTCCTTCGAGTTTACAGCGGAACGGGCTTGTGCCGGCAATGGCATGGCTGGCCGGCTCGGCTGCGGACTGGAATTGCCGGGCACAACCTCGCCCCCGTCAATTCTCAGCGGGCATTCTGTTGAACGAATCGATGACGAGTACGTCCAACGGAACGCGCCTTGAGACAAGCCGAAGTCCAAGCTGCGTCTGCAATGCGCCGAAAATGGCAGGGGCGGGAGGCAGGGAGCGGATATCGGAAGAGTCGTGCAGCGGATAGGCGTATTCCAACATGAAATCGTACTTGCCACGCCGTCCGGTCTGATCGACGACAGGTCCATCACCCGGTACGTGGATGGAACGCGCCACCTCGGAGATGGACATCTTTTGAGCACGGAGGCGAACCAGTACGTGTCCGTCCTGGATGGTTTCAATGGTTCTGATCCCCGGCGTTTCGGATGCCATTTCGGGGAAGCCGCTTGCGCTTGAAGGCGGAGCGGTGCGCCCGGCTTTCTCATCCAGCAACCTGGCATTTGCCACAACCAGTGCATA
The DNA here is from genome assembly GCA_963836425.1 of Bryobacterales bacterium. Classification (GTDB taxonomy): domain Bacteria; phylum Acidobacteriota; class Terriglobia; order Bryobacterales; family Bryobacteraceae; genus CAWIJJ01. Next base: position 232,861 of record CAWIJJ010000001.1, read on the forward strand.
GCCTGCAAACGTCCGTTTTGTCGTGTGTAGTTTAAGGCTGAAACGTTCCCTCAGGAGGTTCTGCAGCATGATGCGGAACTCCTGCTTCGTCGCTCCTGGTGGGACTATCGCCATGACGTCGAAGTTATCGCGGTCGATAGGTTGCTTGCTGACTACTTGAAAATATTCGACATCATAGGCTGTGACAATCAGGTCTTCGAGCGTCGCACCTGTGTAACGGTATCGGATCGGATCCGGACTCCCCGGGCCGCCCTCGATCCGGTTATCGCTTCCGGATCCAGATAACTTGAGCGAGGCCACCTCGAACATCTGCGCACAAGCACATGTCACCAGGATCGGAAGCGCCAACCATAGCCGCATACCCCTCCATTTTGGCAGAGACGCTTGCCTCGAGGATCCCAGTCGCATTCAAGAGACTTTGTTTACTCCGCCACCGCCAGAAGCGCCCCGTTGCTCTCAGCGCTGCCCAGGCGGAAGACAACCCGCGGCGCCCCCGGCGTCGACTGAGACCGGCACCGCGAAGTTCACTTGTGTCACTCCTGGCAGACCCGGCGCGGGACCCGCATAAGTTACGGTTGCTTTCTCGCCGCCAACCAGAATCACCGGTTCGGGAGTCAATATCTTCAGGCTCGGATTCACGAATCCCAGGCCGGCTCCGTACATCTGGATCACCTCACCACGCCGCGCCGGCCGTTCCGCGTCGATTGTCGTTCCCCCGGCGTGCTGTGCGGCCGCCGGGCCATCCGGAAGACCATCCAGCGTGAAGATCCCCGGCGCCCAGAACGTCACATCCACCGGGAAGGCGGCCGATGCCGACTCGTTCCGGAACACCACCACGGACCTGCCGCCCGACACCGGCATCACGAAATTGATCTGTTCGGGCGAGATGAAATAGAGCAGCGCCGGTACACCATCCACCTCCACCCGGGTGCCCGCCAATTCGGTGGGAAGCGGCATGCCCGGCGCCTGTACCGCTTCGGTTGCCAGGGCCGTGCCGTACAGCGTTGCCGCCGATCCGGTGGCGACCGCCGTCCCATATCCGGCGGCATTCACTACCGCACCGATCTTCGGCTCCGCGGCCGCTTGCGGTGCGAGGTACCACAACCGCGCCGTCGAATCGCTATGCAGAAAATCGAGAAGCATGGCGGCCACCTTCTGCTGGCCGGAAGGCGAAGGATGTGTGCCGTCTGATTCGCGCAGGTCGGAACAGGCCCAGGTGAGCCCGTCCGAACGCGGTTTCAGTCCGTCAGCCCATAAATACGGACCCCATGCGAGCCACGGAAAGGCGGCCCCCGCTTCCATACCGGGCGCTCCCTGAATCTGCCGCTCGATCAGCCATTTCACAGCAAATCCGCTCTCGTACGCGTACGGCTCCGGGTTCAACTTGGAGGTTGCATATCCCGCATAGATCCGGCTCGAAAGGTACACCAGTTTCAGATTGGGAAAGCGCGACCTGGCCTGGGAGATGACGATCTTTATTTCGGACTCGAGGTCGCGGGCGTGCTCGGGGAACGGAAGCGTCGGACCCGAGTCCGCCTCCTTCAGCCACACCACCTGGACCTGCGCGGCGGAGACCTGGGCGGCTTCGATCCTGCGGTCCACCTCCGGCCAATACTGGTCCGGTTGGCCGGCAATCAGCGCGGCGGTCTTGCCGCCGATCGCGCCGTCAACAGCCTGCACGTGCGGATTCCGCAGCTTGTCCGCCTTCGCCAGCGCCAGAAACGCGGTGAACTCCTGCGTCGTGTTCGACATCCCCACGGACAAAAAAACGATTTTGCCGTTGGGGTCAGCCTGGCCGGCCGCGTTGCGCGGAATCACCTGTGCCGCCAGCGAGAGCCCCACCTTTTCGTGGGTCGCCGGACGCGCGTTGCCTCCCGGATAAAGTCCCAGCGGCTGCCCTTTATAGGCGTGCGGATCGGGATCTGTCAGCGGAGTGAAGCCCACCGATGTGCGGCTGCAATCCGAACCCCAAGCGAGACTCGCGAAAAATAACAGTAATAGCGGACGCATACGTCTGGATTGGGAAACACCAACACCGCCGAAAAGTTGTGCCGCGGACGTTCAACCATCCCCCGCCAAGGTGTTACGCTCAGATTTAAAACTCCTATGTCTTATCTCTCCATACGCGACCTCGATTTGAACGGGAAGACCGTCTTCATCCGGGTGGATTTCAATGTGCCGCTGCAAAAGAACGAGCAGGGCGACATGGAAATCACCAGCGACAAGCGCATCAAGGCGTCGCTGCCCACAATTCAATACGCACTCGAGCACGGAGCGGGCGTCATCCTCGCATCGCACCTCGGGCGCCCAAAAGGCAAGCCCAATCCCGAAATGAGTCTCAAACCGGTCGCCGCGCGCCTGGAGCAATTGCTGGGGCGGCCCGTTAAAATGGCGCCTGACTGCATCGGGCCGGAAGTGCAAGCCATGAAGCCCGCTCCGGGCGAGGTGTTGCTGCTCGAGAACCTGCGCTACCACGCCGAAGAGGAGAAAAACGATCCGGAGTTCGCAAAACAACTCGCCTCCCTCGCCGACGTCTATGTGAACGACGCTTTCGGCTCCGCCCATCGCGCGCACGCCTCCACCGAAGGCATGATTCGCTTCATGCCCAAAGCCGCCGCCGGGCTGCTGATGGAACAGGAGCTCAAGTACCTCGGCAAGGCGACCACGAATCCGGACCGCCCCTGCGTGGCCATTCTGGGCGGGGCCAAGGTCTCGGACAAGATCGAAGTCATCGAGAATCTCGGCAAGGTAGTGGACAAGTTGCTGATCGGCGGCGCGATGGCCTACACGTTCCTTCGCGCGCAAGGGCAGCCCACCGGCAAATCGCTGGTGGAAGAAGACAAGGTGGATCTCGCTAAGCACTTGCTCGACTCGCTCGGCGGCAAGTTGATGCTGCCGGTCGATCACGTGGTGGTATCGGAAATCGCGCCGGGCGCCGCTAACGAGGTGGTCACCACGATTCCCGCGGATAAGATCGGCGTGGACATCGGCCCCGCCACCATTCGCGCCTATACCGAAGTCGTTGCCGGCGCCAAAACAGTAATCTGGAACGGACCCATGGGTATCTTCGAGAAGCCGCCCTTCGACCAGGGTACCGTCGCATTGGCCAAAGCTGTTGCGGATTCGGGCGCCACGTCGGTGGTCGGCGGCGGCGACTCCGAAAAGGCGATCAAAGCTGCGGGAGTCACCAGCAAGATCTCGCACGTCTCCACCGGCGGCGGCGCGTCACTCGAGTTTCTGGCCGGTATCAAGCTGCCGGGTGTAGCGGCGCTGGAGCAATAGACCCAGGCATCAGCGCACCGTCGGATACTTGATGCCCAACTGCTCCAGATAGGTGTCGTACTTCGACGGATCGTAATAGAACTTCTTCAACTGCTCGCGATACTGGTTCATTGGCTTGGTGTTGAGCCAGATCGCGGGCTGGTCGTCCGCGCGAAGGAAGCTCTTGTATTTGGTCGTCTTCGTCTGGACATCGTTGAAGTAGCTCCACGCATTCTTCACCAGCTCCGGCCGCAGCAGGATGTCGAGCATCGTCATGGCCTGCACCTTGGCGCCCGCGATCACGCCTTTATGCGCGATCGGCGTCGCCATGGCGATGGCGTCGGCCCAGTTGTGGCCCGGTCCCGCCGGAATGTTCGCCGGATAACGCAGCGTCACCGTGGGCACGTTCCAGGATACGTCGCCGATATCGTCCGACCCGCCGCCGGTTGGCATCTGCCCCTGGCCGCCCGGACTGTCGGCATTGTCGCCTGCCGCCGCACGCGGCTGCCGCATTTCCGTCAGCCGCGTCGCCAGTCCCCGCTCGTTCACCTTCAGCTCTTTTTGCAGCGCGCGCGCCAGCTTCTGATCGTCCTCGGACCACTGCGGCAGTCCCACCTTCTTGATATTTTCATACATCGCCTCGGCCACCGGCCGGTTGAAGTGGCCCGGCCACGCGCTGCCCAGCAGCCGCGAGGTGAAGGTAGTGTCCGTCATCAGCGCAGCCGCCTGCGCCATCTTATCGCCGATCTTCCACATCTCCATGATGTGGTCGTAATCGGCCTCGCGAAAGTAATACCAGACGGCGGCCGTGGGGGGCACGACGTTCGGCTGGTCGCCGCCGTCGGTGATCACGTAATGGGAGCGCTGCGCCAGGCGAAGATGCTCGCGGCGGAAATTCCAGCCGACGTCCATCAGTTCCACCGCGTCCAGCGCGCTGTGCCCGCGCCACGGCGCTCCCGCGGCATGGGCGCTCTCGCCTTTGAACTCATATTCGACCGAAACCAGGCCGTTCTGGTTCGTCGCCGGTCCCCAGGTGACGCTCAGGTTGTTTGAGACATGCGTAAACAGGCACACGTCCACGTCTTTGAACAGGCCCGCACGCACGAAGTACGCCTTGGTGGCCACCAGTTCCTCTGCCACGCCCGGCCAGAGCTGGATCGTGCCCGGCAGTTTTTCCCGCTCCATGACCTTCTTCACCGCCAGCGCCGCGATAATGTTCAGCGGCACTCCCGAGTTGTGCCCCTCACCATGACCCGGCGCGCCTGCGATCATCGGTTCGTGCCATGCCACGCCCGGCTTCTGCGACGCCTGCGGAATGTCGTCGATGTCCGAGCCCAGCGAGATCACAGGCTTCCCCGAGCCCCAGGTGGCGACCCACGCCGTCGGAATGCCCGCCACCCCGCGTTCCACGTGAAAGCCTTCTTTTTCCAGGATCCCGCTCAGGTACTTCGAAGTTTCGACCTCCTGGAATCCGAGTTCGGCGAAGCTGAAGACGCTGTCCACCATCACTTGGGCCTGCTTCTTCATTCCGTCGATCTGGCCGGCAAGGTCGGCCTTGAGCGCGGCCTCCCTTTCGGGGGTGACGTCGTTCTGCGCCAGGACGCTGAGACTGGCCGTGAGAAGCAGGAGAACCGTCTTGAACATTGGATCAGTGTACACTGCCGAACCGTCGCAGCTTGTGCCGGGTGGGGCAGCTCATATAGAATGTCTGCACGAGCATGCCGCCCAACGTCAACACCAGCCTCCTGCAAGGCACTCTGGATGTTCTGATCCTGAAAGTACTGGCGCTCGAACCGATGCACGGGCTCGGGATATCGCGCCGCATCGCGCAGGTTACGCGAGACACGTTTCAAGTGAAGCCGGGGTCGCTGTTTCCGGCGCTGCACCGCATGGAGGAGGCGGGATGGCTCGCTTCCGAGTGGGGTGAATCGGACAATAAACGACGGGCGAAGTTCTACCGGCTGACCGCGGCCGGCCGGCGGCAGCTCAAAGAAGAGACGGCGCAGTGGGCGCGCATTTCTTCGGCGATGGCGAGCGCGCTCGAAACACCGTAGCCCACACGAGGAGACGTATGCCGCTCTGGCATCGAGCTAAAACGCTCTGGCGGAATCTCACGCGGAAGCAGCGGGTGGAGAATGATCTCGAAGCCGAGATTCGCGCGTACCGGGAGATGCTCGAAGACGAAAAGAGGGCGGCGGGCGCGGATGCGGCGGCTGCGAGGCGGGAAGCGCTGCTCGAGGTGGGGGGAGCGGAGCAGATCAAAGAGGAGGTGCGTGCGGTGAGGCTGGGGTTCACTCTCGAATCGGTCGCGATCGAAATGCGGCAGTCGTTGCGAGGCTTGCGGCGCAATCCGGGGCTGACCGTTCTGGGAACGGCCATGCTCGCGCTCGGGATAGGCGCCGGCACAGTGGTATTCAGCATCTTTTATGCGGCGTTAGTGCAGCCGTTGCCGTTCCGGGATTCGGAGCGGCTGGTGCAGATGTGGGAGACGAGACTTTACCGCGATATGGATCGCGCGCCCTTTGCCGAGGCCAATTTCTGGGATCTGCGCAGCCGCAACCGCTCCTTTGTGGAGATGGCGGCGTATCACGATGGCGAAGCTAACCTTACCGGCGTTGGGCAGGCGGAAAAGGTGACGCTGGCGCGGGTGACGGCCGGCTTCTTCCGCACGCTGGGCGTCAAGCCGCTATTGGGTCGTGATTTCAGCTACGAGGACGACCGCGGCGACAGCGCCGTGGTCCTGGCGGGACACGCGTTTTGGCAGACGCACTTCGGTGGCGCTCCGACGATTCTGGGCAGGACCTTGCGGCTGGACGGCCGCGCCTACACGGTGATCGGGGTCCTGCCGGCGGGAGAGCCCTGGCTCGACCAGCAGTTATACCGGCCGTTCGGCTATCGTCCCAACCCGGAGCGTGGGAGTTGGGAATACGCGGTGATCGGGCGGCTCAAGCCTGGTGTAACCATGGCTTCGGCGATGGCGGACGCAGGAGGTATCGCCAGCGAAATCGAGCGTGACTATCCCCGGGAGACCAAGGGCATCGGCTTCATCATGAAGCCCGCAAGCGAGTGGGTAGCGCCGGATACGACTCGGCGGGCGTTATGGGTGCTGCTCGGCGCGGTGACGTTCCTGCTGTTAATTGCGTGCCTGAACCTGGCCAACCTGCTGCTCGCGCGCGGTATGGCGCGGCAGCGTGAGATTGCGGTGCGGACGGCGCTCGGGGCGGGGCGGGCGCGGCTGGTTCGGTTCGTGATGCTGGAATCGCTGCTGATCAGCGGTTTTGGCGCGGCGCTCGGAACGGCAATCGCCTTTGGCGGCCTGCGCGTGATCCACTCCTGGCACGTACAGGGAGTGCCGCGCCTCGAAGATGCGGGCCTGAACCCGTGGGTGCTTGGATTCACCGCGCTGCTGGCGCTGCTGACGGGACTGTTCTCGGGGTGGGCGCCGGCCTGGCAGGTGAACGCCGGAAGCATCATCACCACTCTTCGTGACTCGGATCGCCAGACCGGGAGCCGGCAGCAGGCGCGTCTGCGCTCGGTGCTGGTGGCAGGTGAGGTGGCGCTGTCGTTCGTCCTGCTGGTGGGGGCCGCGCTGTTGATCCGGAGCTTCGGCGAACTCCTCCACGTGGATCGCGGGTTCGACACGCAGAACCGGCTGCTGTTCTCGATCGGCATGCCGGGGGCGTACGAGAACAATGGCGTCGGAAAGCGATTCCTCGACCGGTTCTTTGAGCGCCTGCGCGCGATGCCGGAGGTGATCGCCGCCGGGGCGGTGAGCCAGCGGCCCATCGAGGGGGGCGACCCGGGAATGGGCGTTGACGCCGTCTCGCCGACACAACACCTGACCACCATCCCGTGGGCCGGCTGGCGGATTGTATCGCCTGGTTACTTTCAGGCAGCGGGACTGCGGCTGATGGCCGGCCGCTATCTGGACGAACACGATCCATCGATTTGGGCCGAACGCGGGCAGGCGCAGCCCCCGCGCCGCGTGATGATCAGCGAGCGCCTGGCGAAGCTGATCTTTCCGGAAGGAAACGCCGTGGGCAAGCGGGCGCTTCTGTGGAAGGGCCAGAGCAATCGCGAGGCGGAGGTGGTCGGGGTAGTGGCGGATAGCCGCGAGCGCGGGCCGGCCAACGAACCGACATTGACGGTGTACCTGCCCTACGGCAGCAACGCGCTGACGGGCGAGTTCGTGGTTCACACGCGCGGCAATCCCAAGCGATTGATCCCGAGCGTGCGCGCCATCGTCAACAGCCTGGACGCGAACCTGCCGGTCTCCGATGTCCGTTCGTTCGAGGAAGTGGTCCACCGGTCAGTCGCGCCGCAGGAACTCAACGCCGTACTGCTCGGGATTTTCAGCGGCCTCGCGCTGCTGCTCGCCACCACCGGCATCTACGGCGTGCTCTCCTACTCGATGACCCGCCGCACGCCGGAGATCGGTCTGCGCGTGGCGCTGGGAGCGAGTGGGAGCAGCATTTTGGGAATGGCGATCCGGCAAGGAATGCGCCCGGCACTGATCGGAGTCGGCCTGGGGGCACTCGGAGCCTGGTGGCTGTCGAGCTATTTCGCAACGCTGCTGTTTGAGATCAAGCCCTTCGACGCACTGACGTATGCCGGAGTGGCCGTGCTGCTGCTGGGCACGGCACTGCTGGCCTGCTACCTCCCGGGCCGGCGCGCGATGCGGACCGATCCGGCAGTGGCACTGCGCGTCGAGTAGGCGCCATCGGCTGTATCCTATAACTATGGATGCACTCAGTTCGCTGGGACAATGGGACGACTTCGTGGAATCCCGCTACGATCCGAACAAGAAAGCGGAGGACTTCCGCCGCTATGACGATTCGGCGCCGAGCGGGGTGCGCGAATTCTACCGCCTCAACCACACCCACCAGACGCGCGATTTCGTGCTCGCCAAAAAAGCCCAGTACGGCGCGAAAACCCGCGGCGACATGGGAATCTGGGAAGCGCTCGACTACCTCAACACCCTGGTTGACGACAGCGACCCCGATACCGACCTCACCCAGATCGAACACAACCTTCAGGCCGCCGAGGCCATCCGCAAAGACGGGCATCCGCGCTGGATGATCCTCACCGGACTGGTTCACGATCTCGGCAAGGTCCTGTGTCTTTACGGCGAGCCGCAGTGGGCCGTGGTAGGCGACACCTTCCCGGTTGGCTGCGCGTGGTCGAACCGCATCGTTTTTCCGGAATTCTTCGAGCAGAATCCCGACGCGCGCGTGCCGGAGTACCAGACCCGCCTCGGGATTTACCAGGAGGGTTGCGGCCTGGATAACGTGGACCTTTCCTGGGGGCACGACGAGTACCTTTATCACGTCGTCAAAGACTACCTGCCCCAGGAAGCGCTGTACATGATCCGCTACCACTCCTTCTACCCGTGGCATCGCGAGGCGCAGTACTCCTACCTGATGGACGACAAGGATCGCGCCATGCTGCCGTGGGTGCAGAAATTCAACCCGTACGACCTCTACTCGAAGAGCGCCGACCGTCCCAAACTCGCCGACGTCAAGCCGTTCTACGACGAGCTCGTGAACGAGTATTTCCCGAAGCGCATCGCCTGGTAAAAGCGGAGAATGGGGTTGAGCCCTGCTCCTCTTATGCCGGTCTTCCAGGAAACGTTTCGCATCTCGACCAAAGGGCACACCGACGTCCTCGATATCACTTCCCAGGTGGAGCGGATTGTCAGCGGCAGCGGCATCAGCCAGGGAATCGTCAACATTTCGGGACTTGGCTCCACGCTCGCCGTGACCACCATCGAGTTCGAACCCGGCGCCGTCGCCGACCTCCGCCGGGCCCTCGACCAGGTCGCGCCCGCGAATAACGACTATCGCCACAATGCCCGCTGGGGCGACCGCAACGGCTACGCGCATCTCCGCAGCGCACTGATGGGAACGGCCAAGAGTTTCCCCGTGTCGAACGGCGCGCTGTGCATCGGCACCTGGCAGCAAATCGTGCTCTGCGACTTCGACGATCGCCCCCGCGAGCGCGAAATCACCGTGACCATCGTGGGCTGAAGTCGCTCATCGCCACACGGCGGCGGGAGGCGCGGCTTTCCCCGACTTCGCGTTCGCCGGGCGTGTGGCTGTGGATCGAATGGCGCGCGTCAGTTCCTGTTCCGTCACCTGCACGGGCTCGCGCACCAGTTCCGGACGGTTGAACGTCATCAGGCACCTCCCGTAGAATTCCGGATCCTCCTGCGGCATCAGGAGCGGCTTGGAAAACCCGCCGTCCGGCTCAAGATGCGTCAGGTAGAAGCGTGCGAACATGCCATCTTCGCGCTTGGAAGAGAAGATCACCCAGCGCCCGTTGCTGGACCACGTGTGATACGAATCCGTGCGGTTGGAATTGACCTCGTCCAGCCGCCGCACCGCGGGAGCGCTGCCGCTGACGTCCACCACGTACAGATCGCTGCTCGGCTGAAAAATGGGAAAACTGCCGTAATTGTGCCCACAGAACATGACCAGCTTGCTGTCGGGCGAGACCTGCGCCAGCGAGATGCTCTTCCCCAGTTGCTCGGACGAGACCACCGTCTCCACTTCCCCCCACCGGTTCGAAGCTTCGTCATAGGAAATCCGGGCCAGGTCGTATTGAATCTTGTCGTATTGCAGGGGAACGTGGTTCTTGTCGGCAAGCCTCTGGGCGGAGCTGAAGTACAGATAGCGGCCGTCCGGCGACCATGCCGGAAAGGTTTCCCAACGGTCCGGCTGCGCGATCTGCGGCACCTTCACCAGTTCGTTCGTGTCCACGCGATACGCGCTTAGGTCCGAGTCCCGGTCCACCACTTCGCGCGTCTCCATCCCGGCCGTGTGAAACATCTGCATCAGGCTGTTCCGCGAAAACACCAGCAGCTTTCCCGAGGGGTGCCAGCTGATGTATGCCGCCGGAGCGTTGCCGTCGCGCGTATCGAGCTTCCGCGCGGTGCCGTTCTGCACCAGCAGCATGGACGGCGATTCAGACGGCGTGCCCGGACGCGTATGCACCAGCATCTGGGCCGTGCCGTGATTGAGGAACGTATGGCAGTTGATGCAGGTGCCTTCGATTCCATTGCCCTGCTCATCCTGGCTGTGCTTGGTATTGAGGATGACCTGCTCGTCGAAGCTGCGCAGGTCCCGCTGCCGGATGGAAATTTCATCCCAGCGGTCGTAGATCGGCGGAATGTAGCGGTACTCGACGTACGGGTCTACCGGCTCGGCCGCCACCCGGTTGCGCACCGTTTCGAAATGCAGCCAGCCGGAGTCGCCCTTTGCAAACAGGTCGAACCGGAGTTCGCTCCCGTGATTCTCCTCGAGCAGTTTGTGCCAGGGATCCAGCGGAATTTGCAGGCTGCCGCCCCCGCTGAATACTTCGAGTGCGGTTCCGGCCTTTCCGGAAACTCGCAGGCAGAACTTGCGGCCGGGTTCCAGGATCTTGAGATTCAATGGTGCGATGTTCGGCGGCATCACCACATCCGCGTAGTCCGGGTAGGTTGCCGCGCGCCTCCCGGCCTCCGCCGGATTCTGGATCCGCTCGGCGCCGGACCGGAATCCGGCCAGCGCCGCCAACGCAACCGGCAGCAGCCCGAGTCCGAAAATCCACTGCTTCCTGTGTTTCACCGGTAGTCCCCCGGCCCGAACGTGGCGTAGAAGAAGTAGCTGTCCCGAAAGCTGTTCCAGGCCAGTTGCATGCCCGCCTCGCGGGTGGGCGCCTGGAGCATCAGTTGACGGAAGGCCGCCATCCGGTCCAGCGTCTGCTGTTCGATGTGGAACCCGTCCGCTGCGAAGGCGTTCCCGCTCATCGCCGTGTAGAGCGCCATCGCTTCCTGGTAATAGCGGGGCGTCCGGCGCGTGCCGTCCGGGTTTACGTAAGCCGGCCCGCTCATGTCGCCGATGTGCGCCATCAGGGCGCTGGCGGCGGGCAGGTTCCGGTCCAGCAGATACGAGCCCATCAGGAACTCGAAGGCCATGCGGTTGGAAGGATCCTGTTCCAACTGGTCCAGCAGCAGGCGTTCCATATCGCCCTCCGGCAGGTCCGCGCGCTGCCAGACCTGGATCGCGTCGTCCTTCCGCAACATCCGGCGCCGCAGCAGGGTCAGGACCCGATCGCTCGCCAAGGATGGGTCCTGGTCCAGTTCCGTCAGGCGCCGATTGGCCCATGCGCTCGAAACCGGGTCAAACGTGAGCACCTTCAGAAACTTCCTGGCGGCGGCGGTCTGGCCCTTCACCAGGTTGACATCGGACATGATCCGGTACACGCGCGGATCGGAATGGCCCAGCACCATCGCCTCGCTGCCATACCGTTCCGCTTCGTTCACACGGCCCAGGCGCAGGCACAGGTCGGTCAGACGCAGCATGTAAGGCACGAAGGAGTCCACCCGGAACTTCAGCAGCATCGAACCGGCTTGGGGATAGCGAAACATCTCATCACCCAGCCGGTTCGTCTCGTGCAGCGCGAGATTGATCTCGTAGCGGCTGAGGCTGTTGAATTCGCCCTCGGCGAGACGTCCGCCGGCATCGAGAACCGCCGGCCAGTTGCCCTGCGTCGTCTCATAGTCGAGCAGGGTGAGGCGGCGGTCCCGGCCCGTGTAGTGAAACGCGGCTGCCGCAACCCCGGAAAGAGCCAGGATCGGCGCCGCGGTTGCCGCCGCAGCAGCCAGCCGCCGCCTCCATACTGGAATCTTGCGAGCCCCGGTCGACCGGCTTCGCCGCGCTGCCAACGCAGTCCCCAGCGCGTAAAAGGCAAACAGACCGCAGCAAAGTGCCGCACGGGGCAGGTCTCCGGTGAACCAGCTTCGCGCGGGTGCCGGGATCTCCGCCAGGTGCAGTGCTTCCACTGCCCAGGGCATTGCTGCCGCCAGGGGCAGGTACGCGGCCCAAATCGGGAAACGCGGGCGGCGGGCGAATCGCAGAATTGCCGCACCAGGCGCCAGGAACACGAGCGCCATCCCCCCAAGGTAATAGGTAACTCCAGCCAGGGCGGCGAATATCGCGAGCAGCGCGGCCTCGTTTTTCCAACGGGCGGAGAGTCGTGCAAAAGCAATGGCGGCGGCGAGACCGGCGATAGCCGCCAATGCCAGCGGCGTGTGGTCGTAATAAAGGTTGAAGAAGTAGAGCAGGACCAGAGGCGGCACATAGCGCACCAGTGGGATGGGCCGGCCGGCGACGATTCGGAAGTAGAGGTCCGTCAGGAAGGCCACGGCAGCGGCCTGTATCGTGAAGACCATGGCCCCGGCCCACTGGAATGCGTAGGCTTGGGCGATGAGCGCGTACAGGTAGTCCGCCGCTCCGCCGGGGTAACCCAGAAATGGGGATGCGAAGTCCGGAACGGTGGAGAACACGGGGCCTTGCCAGTGGAAAACCAGGCGGGGGTCCAGTCCGGCGCCGACGTACACCAGAAACGCAGCGAAGAAGGCGATATCCCGCCACCTGGCCGCGTCCGGCCGGGGAAAACTCATAACATCCGCATTTTAACAGGTGGTAAGTCCCGATCCGAGCAATTCTGGAGTTTTAAGGGTCTAAAGCTCCATTATTCCTTTTTGGGGCTGTTGACACCGCAGCGTGGGTCTACCGACTTTGGTAGGCGGGATGTCTCGTTACCGCGCCCAAATCCGGAAAAGCCCCGTGGAGAGGCCGCATCTCGGCGTCCTGATTGAGCCTTGTCAGCGAGGTTTAAAAGGGAATTTTCACTCCCAAATTCAGGAGGTCAAGTTCCCGGAAATCATAATCGATAATGAATGTTTTTTAATGTTCGTTTTTCGTGACTTTAACTTTGAAAGGGTGCTAAATCCATAACAGATTCACAGGTTTGAACGGTAAGTTAGCAACCGTGCGTCTCATTGAGACGCCGCAAAGAGAAAGGGTCGGTCTCGTGTCTGCTAGACGTCTGTTATACCTCTGTGCCGCGTTAGCTCTCCTGGTGGGAAGCGCGTTCGGCCAGGTAACTTCCGGAACTATCACTGGTCTTGTTGTGGATCCTGGCGATGCCAGCGTCCCGGGTGTCGAGGTCACGATTAAGGACACCGGCACCGGGACACCCCGCACATTCACCACATCGCAGGAAGGTATCTTCCGCTTCAACAATATCCCGCCTGGGACTTACACTCTGAGCGCAAAAGTTCAGGGATTCAAAACCTACACCCAACAGGACATCAATCTGGCGAGCGCCGAAGTTCGCGACCTCGGAAGAATCCGGCTCGTGATCGGTGCCTTGACGGAGGAAGTGTCGGTAGTCGCAACAGCAACGGCTGTGCAGACTGCCTCCAGCGAAAAGTCGTCCCTGGTTGACGGCAATCAGCTCAACCAGATCGCCATCAAAGGCCGCGACCTGATGGCCATGTTGAACCTGGTTCCCGGCGTGGTCAGCACCAGCGCCGGCGAAGTGACCAGTGAAAACTCGATCGGCGGCGTCAACGTCAACGGCGGCGGCACCAGCCGCACCAACTTCACGGTAGACGGCATCGTCGACCTGGATACCGGTTCCAACGGCACCACCCACTTCAACCCCAATATGGACTCGGTGGCCGAAGTTCGCGTTCTGACCTCCAACTTCCAGGCGGAGTTCGGGCGCATGGCCAGCGGCTCGGTCAGCATCATTACCAAGGGCGGCGGCCAGCAGTTCCATGGCAGCGGCTGGTGGCAATGGCGGCACGAGCAATTCAACGCCAAGAGCTTCTTCGATAACTACAACAACCAACCCAAGAGCATCTATCGCTATCACGTCCGCGGCTTCAGCGTGGGCGGTCCCGTGTACATTCCGGGCAAGTGGAACACAGACAAATCGAAGCTGTTCTTCTTCATTTCCCAGGAGTACACCAAGCAGCGTCCCGCCACCCAGATCTGGTACGCCAATGTTCCGACCTTGCTCGAGCGCGGCGGCGACTTCTCCCAGAGCGTGGACCAGAACGGCAAGCTGATCCAGTTGCTCGATCCGACCACCCGTGCCGCGATCCCCGGCAACGTCATCCCGCAAACCCAGATCAACCAGGCGGGTTTGGGATTCTTGAATTACATGGCCCTGCCGAACCGCTGCGGCGCCAGCGGCGCTTCCTCCGACTGCTACACCGAAGGCGACCAGAGCAACAACACCCGCCGCAACTACCGGAGCATCTTCAACGAACAGCATCCCCGCCGCAACGACGTCTTCCGCGTGGATTTCAACCCCACCCCCAAGCTCCTCACCTGGATTCGTTACGTCAACGACTACGATCTTCAGGTCACCAACAACGGAAACGGTCTGGGACTCAAGGGTACGGACGGCACGTTCTCGCCTTACAACGAGGATCATCCGAACCCGGGGCACGGCTACGGCATCGGCATCACCTACACGCTCAGCCCGACCACGGTGAACGAATTCAACTTCGGCAAAAGCTACAACACCTGGAGCTGGTATCCGCACGATCCCGAGCAACTCAACCGCGCCAACGTCGGCAACCCGCCGCACTGGTTCGACGAGAAAGACAAGAGCTTCACGGAAGACAACAACCTGAAGCGCCCCAATCTCACCCCCGGCAACCAGAACTTCGCAGTCTGGGCGCCCGGCATGTCGTTCGGCGGCGGTTCCACGGTCGGACAGGTTTCCTTCAATCCCAACCGTCCGTACACCAACTACAACGATATTTACAGCTTCAACGATAACTTCAGCTACATCCGTGGCGCCCACAGCTTCAAGGCGGGTCTGGCCTACGAGCGGACCGGCAAGGTGCAGCAGGCCGGTACGGGAAGCTATCTTGGCTATTACACCTTCGGCAGCAGTTCCTCCATGCCGATGGACACCAACAATGGTTATGCCAATGCGCTCGTCGGCAACTTCCAGAACTATGCCGAAGGCAAGCGCGTGATCGGCGACTACTGGTTCACGAATATCGAGTTCTACATTCAGGACAGCTGGAGGGTCAACCGCCGGCTCACGCTGGATATCGGCGCCCGCTTCTACCATTCGCCGTCCCAGGAAAACCTGAACAACAACTCGGCCGTGTTCCTGACCGACGCGTTCGATTCTTCCGTAGTGCCGCGTCTGTATTACCCGTCCTGCAAATCCACCCCGGCGGCTGGCGCAGCCTGCTCGTCCGCGAACCAGATCGCTCTGGACCCGGTCACTGGCTACACGACGTACCCGGCACTGGTCGGCACCTTTGTGCCGTACTCGGTAGGCGGCTATAGCAAGCAGCCGAACTACTTCAACGGCATGGTGTTGGCGGACGGAACCGACCCCCGCGTTCCGAAAACCCTGTTCAGTGTCCCGGCCCTCCAGCCGGCAGTTCGGATCGGTCTCGCCTGGGACGTCTTCGGCACCGGCAAAACGGCCATCCGCACCGGTTTTGGAACCTTCTACAACCGCGGCGACGGCAATATCATTATGGGCTTCGGCGGCGCACCGCCGGTCGCTTATAACCGGACCATCTACTACTCCCAGATCGGCACCGTTCCGAACTTCGCCAACAGCGCGGCAGTTGCGCCCATTGGCAATGGCGGAACCACCGGCAAACAGCCGCTCGAAACCGTCATGAACGGCAGCTTCGGCATCCAGCAGGCGGTCGGCTTCGGCACGATCGTGGATGCATCCTACGTGCTTTCGCTGCACCGGCACATGATCCAGACCTCCGGATCGAGCACCGGCGGCGTCGGCCAGCAGTTCGTGAATTCCGTCCCCATGTACTCGCAATACGATCCGGCGAACTACAGCCCCTGGACCGGCAACCTGTACAACAACGCTTCCGGCAGGAACCTGAACGACAACTACTATCGCCCGATGATGGGACTGGGCAATGTTTGGGTCGGCAGCTTCCGCGGAAGCAGCAACTATCACTCGCTTCAGGTTTCCGTCCGGCGCTCCAATCGCCGCGGCCTTTCCTACGGCTTGGCGTACACGTTCTCGAAGACCATGATGTACACCGGCAACTCGGTTTACCCGACTGAATCCTACTTCAAGTACCGGTTCTACGGGCCGACCTTCAGCGGTGCTCCGCACGTCCTCGTGGCCAATTACATCTACGAAATCCCCGGCCTCGGCAAGAAGTTCAACAAGAAGCCGCTCGGCTGGGTTACCGACAATTGGACGGTTTCGGGCATCACGTCCTGGCAGAGCAACGGGATGTACGGCGTCCCGGGTGTCTCGATTACCGGCAACAGCAGCAGCAATCCCGCTCCGAACTGGACCGGTTCGGCGGAAGGCGCGCGGCTGTTCGTGATCGGCAATCCGACCATGGCGAGCCCCACGTTCGACCACAATATCGATGCCAGCGCATTCCAGCTTCCGGTGGCGTGCAGCCAGAGCCGCCAGACGCTCGATTGCTTCGGCAACGCCGGCTCCGGCAGCATCATGTCGGTTCCGATCTGGATGAACAACTGGGACCTGACCCTGGCCAAGAACATTCCGCTCGGCGGCGAACGCCGCATGTTGACCTTCCGCGCGGAGATGTACAACCTGCCGAACCACACCCAGTTCAGCGGCATCAACAACACCCTCCAGTACGATCTCGCTTCCTATCAGAAGTGGATCGCTGGAACGGGCAGCCTGGTGCAGAGCAACTCTCAATTCGGACGCTACACCAGCGCCCGCAGCCCCCGTCAGATGGCGATGAGTCTGCGCTTCCAGTTCTAGTTCAGAAGCGCAACATCTTAGCCTCTTAACCAAAGGGCCGCCCGCGATTCACCGCGGGCGGCCCTTTCTGCGTCTTGAGCCCCGCCGCTCTCCTGTCAGTACTCCGTTTTCTCGGTATTCTTCCGCCAGGCTTCGAACGGTGTCTGTGCGTCGATATGGGGCACCCGCCGCATCGGAATTGCGCGCGCCTCCGGTGCTACCTCGATCTGGCGGTATATGAGCGAATCGTCGAAGCCGGCCTCCGCGGCATCGTCACGGCTCGCCGCAAAATAGACGATGGACGGCCGCGCCCAGAAGATCGCCCCCAGGCACATCGGGCACGGCTCGCACGAGCAGTACATTTCGCAGCCGCGAAGCTGAAAATCGCCAAGCACGCGGCACGCCTCCCGAATCGCCACGATCTCCGCGTGCGCCGTCGGATCGTTGGTGCGCGTCACCTGGTTCGCTCCCGACGCAATCACGATTCCGTCCTTCACTACCAGCGCGGCAAAGGGACCGCCCTCGCGGAGAACGTTCTCGCGCGCCATCGCAATCGCCTGCTCGAGAAAAACTTTTTCCATTCGATTGGACTTCGCCGGTCCGCCAACCAGATTACAACTTCCTCTAACCCCCTGCCCGCGCGCTTCCCGGGTGTCTACATTTTTCTGTCGCGTCCAGGAGTCCAGAAGCGGCGGGGCGCCGACCGGCTTGGGTCCAACTAAGAGCCTCAGGACAAGCGCCGGGCTTTCATTTTGCCTCCTTCCAGCTCGCCCAGTATTCCTGCCACTCTACCTGTTCTCCCGCGGGCAGCACACGGATCGGGTTCAAGCCGTCCAGCATCACCGCGCATTCATCCGTTTCTGTTTTCTTGTGCTGGTTCGCCAGCGCTTTGGGATGCGGACCGTGGTGAATCCCGCGCGGATGCAGCGTGGCATATCCCGACTTCACATTGTCGCGGCTGAAGAAGTCGCCATCGTGATAAAACAGAAACTCGTCGTAATCGGTATTGCGATGAAAGAACGGCACCCGCAGCGCTTCGGGGTCCTGTTCGAGCGGCCGCGGCAGGAACGTGCAGACCACCGCCCCTTCGGTCAGAAACGTGGTGTGGGCGCTGGGAGGAAGGTGCGCCCGCGGGCTCATGATCGGCCGTATGTCCCGGATGTTGATCTTCCACACGGTCAGATCGCCCTTCCACCCCACCACATCCATCGGATTGAACGGGTAGAAGACTTTTGAGATCTCGTCGTCCACTTTGATCCGCACCTCCCATTCGCCGTCTTCGTCCAAACGGGGCGCGGGCTCGGGGGTCGTGATCATCCCCGGGTCGTATAGCGCATGCTGCCCGATCAGCCCTTTCTCCGGTTGGTTGAACTCGCTTCTCGACTGGACGATGAGGAAGAAATTGTCTTCCGTTTCCGGCAGCAGACGGTAGGTCACCGCTCGCGGGATTACCAGGTAGTCGCCTTTTTCGAAGCGCAGCGGCCCGAAATCCGTTTCGATGGTGCCGGCGCCGCGATGCACGAACAGCAGTTCGTCGCCGTCCGCATTCCGGTAATAGAACGGCATGGGCCGGCTTCTTCGGGAAACTGACAATTTCACGTCCTGGTTGCCCAGAAAAGCCACCGGCGCGCCCTGAGGATCGGAGCAGTCGCTGGGGGTGAGCCGGTTCAGGTCGAAGAGATGCGGACGGAGTTTGCCTTCGAAGCGCGTCCAGCCGGTCGGCGGATGCGCGTGATAAAGGTGTGCGCTCTTGCCGAAAAAGCCTTTTCGCCCGTGCTCCTCCTCAAACGTACCTTCAGGGAGCCCCACGTGCGCCTGACCGGCGAACCTGCCTTTCTTGAGCGGATACATAAATCTCTCCTGAATCTCAGGATAACGAGGTTGGATCGGGAAGAGGGCTGGAGGCGATCAGGAATGAGGAGGAACCTCACAATCGGAGGTTCCCCTGAATGAAAAACTGATTGCTTGGGCTGCCCCTCTGGTGTCCCAAAGGGCGCTAGAGGTTGCCCCGCCGCTCCTGCTCCCGCTCGATCGCCTCGAAAAGCGCCTTGAAGTTCCCCTTGCCGAAACTCCGGCTGCCCTTCCTCTGGATGATCTCGTAGAACACCGTCGGACGGTCCTCCACGGGACGCGTGAAGATCTGCAGCATGTAGCCTTCGTCGTCGCGGTCCACCAGGATCCCCAACTCGCGAAGAGCCCCCATCGGCTCATCGATCGGTCCCACGCGGGATGCCAGATCCTCGTAATATGTCCCCGGTACGCGCAGAAAATCCACACCCTGCTGTCGCAACGCCTCCACGGTCGCAATAATGTCCGGCGTCGCCATCGCGATGTGCTGCACCCCGGGCCCGTGATAGAACTCCAGGTATTCCTCGATCTGCGACTTGCGTTTCCCCTCCGCCGGTTCGTTGATCGGAAATTTCACCCGTTCGTTGCCGTTCGACATCACCTTCGACATCAGCGCCGAATACTCCGTCGAAATGTCCTTATCGTCAAAATGCTTGAACATCCGGAAACCCATGACGTCCCGGTAGAAATCCACCCACCGGTTCATCTCGCCCCAGCCGACGTTCCCCACCATGTGATCCACATGTTGGAGTCCCACGGGACGAGCCAGCGCGTCGGGGCGCGTCACCGCTTCGAAGCCGGGCAGAAACGGCCCCCGGTATTTTCCCCGCTCCACGAAGGTGTGGATCGTGTCCCCATAGGTCGCGATCGCCGAAAGCTTTACCTCGCCGTTTCCATCCGACAGTGTCTCCGGAGGACGCACGCTGCGCGCTCCCCGCTCCACCGTCGCGCGACCACGCCGCCTCCGCGTCGTCCACCCAAAGCGCGATGTCCCGCACGCCGTCGCCATGCACCCGGACATGGTCCTGGATCGGATGATCGGGATGCAGCGCGGTGGTCAGCACAAAGCGGATCTTGTTCTGCACCAGCACGTACGAAACGCGGTCCCGCGTACCGGTTTCCGGCCCCCGGTAGGCGGCCAGTTCGAAGCCGAATGCGGTGCGGTAGAAATGGGCCGCCTGGCGCGCGTTGCCCACCCAGAATTCTACGTAATCGGTGCCGTTCAAGGGCAGGAAGTCGCGCTCAACCGGCGCCGTTCGTTCCATGGTTTCCGGCATAGGTTCTCCTCATTGCCTCCACGCACATCTGGTTCTCCTGGTCCGTTCCTGTAGAGATGCGAATGCAGGCGGGCAGCCCGAACGCTCTGAGCGGCCGCACCACGACCCCCTGCTTCAGCGTCTCCTCGAAAATCCGGCCGGCCTCCTGTTCCGAGGGCAGCACCACCATTACGAAATTCGCCTCCGATGGCACAACCGAATAGCCTGCCTCAGCCAGGCCTGCGGTCAGGTACCGCAACCCCCGCGCGTTCAGTTCGAGCGACCGGTGCAGAAATTCCTTGTCCGCCAGCGCGGCAATTCCGGCCGCCTGCGCGGGCGTCGAAGGTTCGAACGGCAGTTTCACCTTGAGCAGGTTGCGGATCAGTTCCTCGTGCGCGAAGCCGTACCCGATGCGCGCCCCCGCCAGCCCGTAGATCTTGGAAAACGTGCGCAGGGTGATCACGTTGTCGTAGCGGTAGTGCATCGAGTCCGGATATTTCGGATTATCCTTGGCGTACTCGAAATACGCTTCGTCCAGGATGATCAGCACGCGCTCGGGAACGTGATGGTAAAACGCGTCGAACTGCTGCTTGCTGAAGATCGTGCCCGTGGGATTGTTGGGGTTCGCCAGATAAATGATCTTGGTGTTTTCGTTGATCGCCTTGGCGAGCGCCGGAAGGTCGTAGTGCCAGTCGCGGTACGGCACCGTCCGGTACTTCACCCCGCGCGACCGCGCCAGCACCTGAAATCCGATAAAGGCCGCCTCCGTGGTGAGCACTTCGTCTTCATCGCAGAGGAAGGCGCGGATGATGTTCGACATGATCCCTTCCGACCCGCTGCCGGCGATCACGTTGTCCACCTTCAGTTCGAATTCCGCCGCCAGCACCTCGCGCAGATGCAATCCGCCATTCGGGTACAGGTGCAGCCCGCCCAGCGTCCGCGCGATCGCCTCCACGGCCTTCGGCGAAGCCCCTAAAGGGTTTTCGTTCGAGGCCAGCTTGGCAATCCGCTCCAGGTGGTACTGCTGCCGGACCGATTCAACGGTGCGGCCCGCTTCATAGGGGCGGAGCGACTCGATATAGGGAGGGACTAGCGGCACTACCGATATTGTACTGAAACACCACGGCGCGGTTGTGTCTTGCTCCGTCCATTGCCCGAAACGGATCAGCGGAAGGAGGAGACGTCCACCGTCATGCCGCGGCCGCTCGCCAGATTGTGGTCCTGTAGCACCCGCCGCGCCTCCGCGGCCAGTGTCTTCGCACGCCGCTTGTCGCCCTGCGCCTTGACGCAGCCGGCATAATTCAGCAGCACCTGCGCATAAAGAGGATGCTCGGTTCCAAGCCTCTTTTCGGCAATCGCCAGGGCGCGCTCGAAGAACGGCGCGGCCGCTTCCGGCTTGTCCATCAGATCGTAGGTCGTGCCCACGTTGTTGAGAGGCCGGATCAACTCCGGATGGTCGGGCCCCCTCTCGGCTTCCATCAGGCGGACACATTGCAGCAGCAGGTCGATGGCCTCCTGCTTTCTTCCCTGCGCGCGCCGGACCCCGGCCAGGTTGTTCACGGCCGCCCCCAGTTTGCCGCCCCGCTGCGGATCCCTCGCGAAGGCCTCCATTGCCTGCTTCAGCAGCACCTCGGCTTCGGACAGGCGATTGGAGTGCAGCAGCAGTTCACCGAGCGAATTGCGGGCAGATGCCAGGCGCTGTTCGGGAACCACGGGCAGGGAAGTGTAGATGCCGATGGCTTCGCGAATCATCCCCTCCGCCGCTTTCACCTGCCGCCCCTCTTCGGCCAGATCCGTTCCTAAGTTGGCCAGCACCACGGCATAGTCTTCATTGTTCTTGCCTCGCACCTGCTCGATCACCGCCAGCGATCGCCGGTACTGGTGAATGGCCTGCGGAAACTGTCCCAGGTCTTTGTAAAGGATGGCGAGAGCGTTGTAGATAGAACCGAGACCCATACTGGGCGGTCCGGCTTCGGCCACCCGCGCGGCCTGGAGAAACGAATCGAGCGCCGCCTGAAAATTACCAGCTCGTTGCAACGCGGCGCCATTCGCAGCGTACGTCTGCCAATCCGCTGTCTGCGCGAAACCCTGTGCCGCACACCCTCCTGCCAGCACGCACACTACGAACGCTCGTATCATAATTCGCACTCCGGAAAAAGCAGAAGGCCGCAGCCGGTAGTGACCCGGCGGCGGCCTCCAATTGTTTTGGTCAGCCTCGCAGTCCCTGTGAAGGGTTCCCGTGGAAACGCTTGTTACCGTTCGCGGCTGAATCTCACCTTCCGGCGCGTCACTTCAGCCAGCACAGGCACCCCGTCCTGAATGCTCAAACGCTCGATTTCTCCAAATTTCAGTTCCCGGCAGTAGCGAATCAATTCCTGCCACGCCGCCGGCAACTGATCCTCGCGATCGGATGCTGACGGCATCGAAACCGGTTGCCGCCGTTCCTCTCTTCCGGCCATTCGGGCCCACCCTTTTTTGAAGCGCCATCCCCTCTTGTTCCCGGCGCTATTGCATAGACGCGACGGCCTCCGCAAGGTTAGCAACCCGTCTGTGCGTCCAGGTCCACTGCGGCTCCGCCGGCCTTGCGCCGCAGCGTGCCGGGGGTTATGCTGATTTCGGACTCAAAGGTCCGGACGGGAGCTTGCAATGATGATCTGGCTTCTTCTCTTCATGGCGCAATCCGCGGCGCCGTCTCAAATCGAACGTGGCGAGGCGCTGTTTATGGATCCGGCCACCGGGTGCGCCTCCTGTCACGCTCTGAAAGGGAAAGGCACGGCGGTCGGTCCCGACCTCCGCGATATCGCCCGGCTCAGCGCCAAAGGCATTGCGATGGCGATACACTCCACCGTGACGCAATACGTCCAGGCGGCCAAACTGAAAACGGGAGAGTCCTTTCCCGCCTACGTGGCCAAAGGGGAAGGGACAACGCTGACGGTTTGGGATCTCTCGAAGAACCCGCCCGAAGCCCACAAGGTTGCCAAAGAGGATGTGACCCTCTCCTCCAATCAAAGCTGGAAGCACCCGCCCGCCGGACAGAAATTCACTGACGAGCAACTGGCGGACATCGTGGCGTACGTTAAGTTCGCCGGTGCCAACAGCCGCGCCACCGTGACGCCCGAAGAGATCCGTTAGAGCCGGTAGCGCCTCCTGTCCGCTATCATCGTCTCAGGAGGGGCATGGCAGAGGCGCGCTTCCGGTTCTACGCGGAGCTGAACGATTTTCTTCCGGCCGCCCGCCGCGGCGTCGAGTTCGCGCACCGCTTTCTCGAAGGCGCCACTGTGATGGATCGCATCGAATCGCTCGGAGTGCCCCACACCGAGGTGGACCTGGTCCTGATCAACAGCGTGCCGGCCGAACCTGCCCGCCGTCTCGCCGATGGCGACCGCGTCAGCGTCTATCCGGTTTTCGAAGCGTTCGACCTTGCCGGCGTGACCCGCGTCCGCCCCGAGCCCCTGCGCGACCCGAAATTCGTTCTCGACGTTCACCTCGGCCGGCTCGCCACTTACCTGCGCGTCGCGGGATTCGACACGCTCTACCGCAATTGCTGCACCGATGAAGAACTCGCTGCGACTTCGCGCACCACCGGACGCATTCTCCTCACCCGCGATGTCGGCCTGTTGAAGCGCGGCGAGGTGACCCACGGCTATTTCGTGCGCGAAACCGATGCGCGCCGCCAGTTCGCCGAAATCGTACGCCGCTTTCATCTGAAGAGGCTCGTGAAGCCCTTCTGCCGCTGCTCCCGCTGCAACAGCCCGCTCGAGCCGCGCGCCAGGGAAGATGTGCTGCAACGTCTGCCCGGACGCACCGCGGCCCTGTTTGACGACTTTCTCGAATGCCCGGGCTGCGGCCGCATCTTCTGGAAAGGCAGCCACTACCGTCACATGCGGCAATTTCTGGAATCTGAGGGCTTATACTGAAAGCGACCGTGACCCGGAAATTGCTTCTGGCCGTGGCCTGCTTCCTCGGACTGTGCGCCCCGTCCCGCGCGCTCGATCCCGGCAAGAGCCTCACTCAATATTCCCGCACCAACTGGACCCAGGAACACGGACTCCCGCAGGACACGATCCGCGCCATCACCCAGACTCCCGATGGATTCCTGTGGCTCGGCACGGACGAAGGTTTGGCCCGCTTCGACGGTTACGAGTTCCGCGTCTACAACAAGGCGAAAGGCGATCTGCCCGCGGACTCGGTCACCGCACTGGCACCCGGCAAGGATGGCTCGCTGTGGATCGGCACGCCCAACGGGCTGGTGCAGTTCCGCGACCAGCGCTTCCGCACCTTCCGCGTCAAGGACGGACTGCCCGACGATGCCATCACCGATCTCCACGAAGACAGCCACGGCGCCCTCTGGATCGTAGCCGGCGTGAGCTTGTGCCGCTTTCGCGACGGCGCCTTTCGAATCATGGAGCCGGGGGAAGACTTGCCGATGGCGTCGGCGCGCATCGTCCGCGAGGATCGGCGGCATACGCTCTGGGTTGCCGGACTGGGCGCGGTGGGGAAAATCGAGGACGGCAAGGTAGTCACGATTTTGGATGAGCGAACGCTCGACGGCCTGATCGTCACCGGCATGGTGGAGGACGCCGGCGGCAACATGTGGTTCGGCGGCAACCGCGGCCTGATCGAGCGCACTCCCGGTGGCGCCGTGCGCCGGTACGACCTGCGCCATGGACTGCCCGACCTGTTTGTGCGCGCCCTCTGGGTGGATCGCGACGGCAACCTGTGGGTCGGGACTAACGCGGGCATCGCGCGCCTCGAAAACGGCCGCTTTGTCACGCCGCCAGAGGACCAGCACAACAATCGCGAACTGGTCCGCTGCATTTTCGAAGATCGCGACGGCAACCTGTGGGTCGGCGCCAATAGCGGTTTGAGCCGGTTTCGCGAGGCCACCTTCATCGCCTATGGCCAGAGCGAAGGGCTGCCGAGCGACGAAGCCAATGCCGTCTTCCAGGACCGTGACGGCCGCATGTGGATCGGCTTCCACGATAGCGGGTTGATGCTGTTCGCGGGCAGCCAGAGCCGCCGTTATACTACCCGCGACGGCCTTCCGAACGACGAGATCTTCGCCGTCCGCCAGGCCCGCAACGGCGACCTCCTCGTCGGCGCGCGCAACGGCATGGCCCGCCTGCACGACGGCCGTTTCAGCGTTTTCGTGCCCCCTGATCCGCTCGGGCGCGTCACCGTTTTCGACGTGCTCGAGGATTCCGCCGGGAACGTTTGGATGGCCACCGCCGGCGGACTGCTCGAGAAGACCGGCCCTTCCACGCGGAAGATCGTTCCCGCCGCGCCGCTTCTGGTCAACGCCATCGTGACCCTCTGTGAAGCCCGCGACGGCGCCATCTGGGCCGGAACCTTCGGCCGCGGGCTGTGGCGCGTCAAGGGTCAGGACGTGCGGCAGTTCACCACGTCCGAGGGACTGCCGAACGATCAGATCCGGTCCATTTACCAGGATGCGGACGGCACTCTCTGGATCGGCACTTTTGGAGGCGGCCTCGCCGGTTACCGCGATGGCGTCTTCCACACCTATTCGGCGCACGACGGCCTGCTCAGCGATAACATCGCCGGCGTTGCCGACGATGGCGAATCCCTCTGGCTCAGCACCACGCGCGGAATCTGCCGCATCTCCAAGCAGCAGCTCCGGGATTTCTCGAGCAAACGCCGTGCGCGCCTGGCGCCGGTCAACTACGGAGTTGCCGACGGCCTGCGCAGCGCGCAATGCGCTCCCAGCTACCCTATCGGGGGCGGCGGCCATTCCACTCGCGACGGCCGCATCTGGTTCACTACCAGCCGCGGCCTGGCGGTGTGGGATCCCCGCGCGCGCAAGCGGGCTCTCACCGCGCCGCCCGTGCAGCTCGTGGAAGCCACGGTCGACGGGCAGCCGGTGGACCTGGCCCGCACCGGGCGCCTCGAAGCCAACAGCACCCGCATTCAGTTTCGCTACGGCGCCATCTTCCTGAGCGCCCCCGAACGCGTCCGCTACTCTTACAAACTCACCAGCGTGGACCGCGACTGGGTTGATGCGGGCACGCGCCGGACCATCAACTACAACAGCCTCGATCACGGCCATTACATTTTCTCGGTGCGCGCCGCAGTCCCCGGCGGGCCGTCCAGTGAACGCTCGTATGCCTTCGACGTAATGCCGCGCTATTACCAGACGTGGTTGTTCCGCCTGTTCGCGCTGGTCGCTTTCGTGGCCATGGTGTGGGCCGCCATCCGCTTCCGCCTGAGCCAGATTCGCAGCCGCTTCACCCTCGTGCTCGAGGAGCGCGCGCGCCTGGCCCGCGAGATCCACGACACTTTGGCCCAGGGCTTCGTCGGCATCTCCTCGCAACTGGATGCAGTCGCCATTTGCCTGCCCGACGAGACCTCCCCCGCCCGCAAATACCTGGACCTGGCGCGGAAAATGGCGCGTCACAGCCTCACCGAGGCGCGCCGCAGCGTCATGGACCTGCGGGCGTCGGCCCTCGACGGCCAGGCGCTGCCCGCGGCGCTCGCCTCCGGGACGCGCCTCTGGACGGCAGGTTCGGGCGTCACTGTGGAGGTCGCCGTGACCGGCGAACCCGGCCAACTGCCCGAAGAGATGGAGCAGCACCTGCTCCGCATCGCCCAGGAGGCAGTCACGAATGTGGTCAAGCACGCCGGCGCGCGGCGCATCTGGATCAAGCTGCACACCGAAGCGCGCAAGCTCTATCTGCGCGTCAAGGACGATGGCCGCGGTTTCGAACCCGCCGGCGCCTTCGCCGCTCTCGGCGGCCATTTCGGGCTGCTCGGAATGCGTGAGCGCGCCGAGCGCCTGGGCGGCGAGCTGTTCCTGGTCAGCCATCCGGGAGAAGGAACCGAGGTCGAAGTGAGGGTGCCGTTGCCGTGAGCGAACAAATTCGAATTCTGGTTGCCGAAGATCACCTGGTGGCGCGCGTCGGCGTGATGACCATCGTTAACCTCCAGCCCGATATGGTGGTGGTTGCCGAAGCCTCGAACGGCTTGCAGGCGGTCGAAATGTATCGCGAGCATTTGCCCGACGTGGCGCTGCTCGACATGCGCATGCCCGGCATGAGCGGCGTCGAAGCCGCCACCCGCATCCGCGCCGAATTTCCCAAAGCGCGCATGATCGCCCTCACCACCTATGGAGGCGACGAAGATATCCGCCGGGCCCTCGCCGCCGGAGTCCAGGCCTATCTCACCAAGGACGTGCTCCATGACGAGTTGCTCAAAGCGATTCGGGCTGTGTACGCCGGCAACAGCTACCTGCCGGCCTCTGTGGCCGCGGCCCTCGCCGCGCAGACCTCACGCTCCGATTTGAGCGCGCGCGAAATTCAGGTGCTGGAGCTCATCGTGCAAGGGCTGGCCAACAAGCAAATCGCCTATTCCTTGAGCATCGCCGAGCACACCGTGAAAAACCACGTCAAAAACATCCTCGGCAAGCTCGGCGTTCAGGACCGCACGCAGGCCGCGACTGCCGCCATCCAGCGCGGCATCGTCCACCTGTAAAAGCGAACGCTATTGCGTGGGCGGCTCGAAGTACATCTGCGCGAGCTCGGCTTTCTCGCGGATGGCCTTGCGCCAGGATGAGCGCGCTTCCTCTTCCTGTCCCATCGCCATCTGGGCGTGCCCCATGTTGAGCAGGGCCTCGGCGAATTGCGGGTCCTCGTGCAGGGCCTGCTGGTAAAGGAGTACGGCGTCGGCGGGCTGCCCCCGCTTCTGGCAGATAAGTCCGGCGTTGTAGTACAGTTCGGGACCCTTCTCGCCCAGATCGATGAGGCGCCGGTGCAACTGGTAGGCCTCCTCGTAGTTCTGCTGCTCCAGGGCCAGCGCCGCCAGGCCGCGAACCGCGTCCGAGGAATCCGGCCGCAGGATCAGCGCCTCTTCAAAGGATCGGCGCGCGCCGTCCGGATTGCCGGAGCGGGCATAGGCAATCCCGGCGTTCAGGTGGGCTTCGGGCCAGTCGGGGCGCCGCGCCACACAGTTCTGAAAGGCGTCGGCGCTTTCCGCATATTCGGCGCGCATCAGCCGCAGGTAACCCAGCCGGAACTGGGCGTCGCACCATTCGAAAGCCCCCTCGGGGACCATCATGTAGAGGTGTTCGGCACGGCCCCGTTCACCCTGCTGTTCGAGCACCAGCGCCAGGTTCCAAAGCACGTCGGGCTGGTTGGCATCGATTTCGAGCGCGCGCTCGTAAGCCGTGCGGGCCGACGGCAGGTCGCTCAATTCCTGGTGCGCCACGCCGAGATTTAAGAATGTCTGCGAGGAGTTCGGTTGAATCGTGCTCGCCTGCTGGTACGATTGTGCGGCCTTGGCATGGTTCCCCATCTTGTGGTAAGCCACGCCCAGGTTGAACCAGCTTTCAAAGCGCTCGGGCGATTGTTCGGTCAGGTTACGGCAGTAGCGCGCTGCGGTCAGGTAGTCGCCGTCTGTGAAGGCCAGCGACGCCAGCGCTTCCATCGCCACCGGCGAGTCCGGCTGCAGTTCGACCAGCATTTCGGCATAGCGGCGCACGGACTCCGGGTCCTTCTTCTCGAGGAACATGGCCACCAGGTTCGACAGCGCCTCTTCGCACCGCGGATTGCGCGCCAGCACCTTGCGGTAGTGTTCCACGGCCTCGGCATGTTTCCCGGTCTGTTGCAGAAGCACGGCCTTGCCGAACAGCGCCTGCTGATCGTCGGGAAACAGGACGAGATAGCGTTCCAGCGGTTCCTGGGCTTCGGCCGGTTTGCCGAGGTGAATCAGCGCAATCCCGAGTCCAACCAGCGCGTCGGACCGGCCGGCATCCACTTCGAGCGCGTTTCCGAACGCCTCCGCGGCATTTTTCCAATCCTGAAGGTGCCCCTGGCAGACGCCCAGGTTGAACCAGGCGGTGCGATGCAGGGCGTCCAGTTCCACCAGTTGCTCATAGGTACGGGCGGCGGCTGCATAGTCCCGCATTTCGTACTGGATGTGGCCCAGCGCCGAATAGATGCCCGCTTCCTTTTCGTCGGATTCGAGAGCCTTCACCAGCAGCCGTGCGGCGCTCTCCAGCTTGCCCTCGAGGTGCAGGGATACGGCTTTAGAAAGCGTCTTGCTCACGCGCTTTTGCTGCCGCAATTCCGTGATCGGAGTGACCCCGGGGGGCAACGCCTGGCTCGCGCCGGATTCGGATGTATTCAGGAACGACATAAAAGGACTCTCCTCAAATTCGAACTGACTTGCCGGAAACGGCCGGGCAATCCGCCCAGTACGACGGCTCCGAAGAGCGTTTCGGGATCGCGCTGCCGCGGCCGGGCGGGGACCGGCACGCCGGCCGGGAACTCGGGCGGCCAAAACTCGGCGATCGTTTTAGGGCCGTCGTCCGGCGTTCCCGCGATGAAGGCGCACACGCGGCCGATCCAATCCTGGTTCTTCGAAACGCGCATCCAGTACACCCGGGCGCGCTCTCCGGCTTCGCTGAAGAAACCGACTCCGCCGGCCAGCAGGGTGTTGTCCGTCCAGCTTTCCACCGCCTCACCCTCAATCGAAGCGGTGTATCGGCTTCCCTTGACGTCAACCGTCACGTGATACGGACGGTTGTTGTGAACCATCACATTCAGCGGCGTTTCCACCCGGTGGCCGGCCTTGCCCCCGACTACCGGGTAATGCACCATGGCGATCACCGGCCGGATGCCCGGCGCCACCACCTTGAACTTCATCGCATAGTAGTTTTCTTTGTCGCTCGCACGCACCACCCAGTCCATGCTGGTCTGCTCGATCTGGCCGTAGAACTCCATGCGGTAGTCCTTGTAGGTGAGCGAAGGATGGAACAGTGCCAGGTCGCCGGGATGCACATAACCGTCCGGGTGCCGTGACCACCCCTTGACCCAGGATTTGGGTGTGGCCCCCCACGCTTCCATGCCGCCGCGGAAATTGTCGGCGGCTTCGATCGCAGCCCGGCTGGCAATCACACGCTTCACCGTGGCGATCGCTCCGCCCTCGCTTCGGGCGGGCGCGGTGGCGGAAGGGCCGGTGGGTACGGCTCTAACGATGGCGGCAACCGGTGGAGCCTCTATGGAACGCCGGCCGAAGTTGACCACGCGCGCGCCCAGCCAGAGTGACCCGGCCACCATCAGGCACGCCGCGATCTTTCCGTACCGGCCAAGCTTGCGGCTACGGGCGCGCAGCGCAATGGCTTCCGGATGCGACAGAATGTCCGCAATCTGGCCCTTTTGGCGAGTTTCCGGCTTCAGCGCCTGGACCTCTTCGGCCCGTTCCGTGGCGAGCGCCAGGGCGAAGGGAAGCGGGTGGGCGGATGCGAGGCCCGGGATTTTCCAGGTCACCCGCGCCATGGGCCGCGCTGAAATCCGCTGGCAGTAGAACTCGAGCTGAATCAGGCCCGGCGCCGGGATGGCGGGACGCGGACGTTCCGGTTGCCCGGATAGCCGCGCGGCCATCGTGGATATCGGCGCTGTGCCGGCCCGCACGCGTCGAATCGTGGGCTCGCCCGTAATAACCGCGGCGGGCCTCACAGTGTTGAACTCCGCCGCACCGAGTTCCGGTTCGTGGGACCGGATGGGCGGCGTCGCCAGAGCTAGCGGCCGCATCGCGGGCATGGCGACGAACGGCGGCACTTGGGGCAGGGACTCGGCCGCCTCCGCGCCGGGTGCGGGAACCGGTTCCGCGATCCACGGATCGGCCGAAGCCGGAAATTCGCGCAAACGCGGCAGGGCGAGAGTCACGGGACCTGCCAGAGCCGCGGGTTCGACGCGATCGCGCGCCGGCTTCGCCTCGAGCGGTTCAGCCTGCGGCCCGCCGGCAGGTTCCGCGACCTGCGGACCCGCCTGCGGCCAGTGTAGGAATTGCCAGGCCGAGGTTCGCGGCGCGGGGCGGAAACGCCGCGGGCTGCTCGCTCCAAAGGGCATTTGCGTCAACCAGGGTCTCTTCCGCCGGTTCCGGATTCGCGGCGGTTGGGACGCTGGGAACGTAGGGAACCGGAACTTCCGCCAGCCTGCCCAACACCGGCAGCACAAGCGCGGGAACCGCTGCGGGCGCGAGCGTGCCCAGCGCGTCCGCGGCCAGCGCCATGATTTCCGCCGGCTCGGCTCCGGCTCCCTGCACCAGACCGGCGGCAGCGACGCCGGAGTGCAACACAGCCTGCGCCGTGAATGACGGGAACGTTACCCTGGCGGGGAAGGCCACTGCCGCTGCCGTGCCCCTCGCGTACACCATCCGCTCGGCGGCTTCCGCGGCCGCCGTCGGGAACCAGATATCCGCCAGCCGCGGCGGAACCGCGAACTCCATTTCCGGCGACAGCTCGTCGGGTTCTTCCGCGGCAAGCTGCAAGGGCGCCATGGAAGCGGCTGCGGCCGGTACTGCAAACTCGTGAGCGGCGGCCGGAACTACCAGGCGGGCTGCCGGTTCGGCACTCGGCGAGGGAACGGCCAGGCTGGTGCCCAGGATCGCTGCGCCGCTGGTGGATTCGAAGCCGCGCAGTCGCATCGAAACCACGAACGGTCGCGAAACTGCGTTGATGGCCGCCACAACCATGCGCTCGGCGGGCGCGGCGGCGAGCGGCGCGGCCGTTCCCGCAAACGGCATTCCCGCACCCGAAACCAGGGTCAGGCCGGCGACGGGCAAGCGGGCGGTGAGCGCGGCACAGGCGACGGCCGGGTTCGCCGTCGCGCGCACCATGCGCTCGGCCGGTTCGGCACTGGGAGCGGAAATCGGGTCCGCCAGCTCCAATTGCAGGCTGGATACGCACTTCAGGACCGGGGCGAGCGCGCGCGCCTGGACCATCGGCGGAGCGGCAGCCAGCGCCGTCACAGCGTGGACCATGCGTTCGGCGGGCTCGGCGAGCGCGGCCCGGTTCCAGCCGGCGACCCGCGGGACAGCGCCGGCAGACGAAGTCGCCAAAGCGCCGATTCGCACCGTGAGTCCGGCTGCGGGGGCTTTCGGCGCGAATGCCGCGGGAGCCATGCTTTCAAGCGGCTGCGGATGGATGATGGCCGCGCTTTGCTCCCGCAGCGTGGCGAAATTGCCGAGTCCCGCCGGATCGGCGCCGATGTCCAGGCGCGGAACGCGGACCTTGCCACTCGAATGCGACAGTTCGGCGCCGTACCGCGGCCCGGCCGATACAGGAGCATGGTAGCGGTATGCCGGAGCAGCCGGAGCCGCCGGCGAACCGTGATCCGGCTCGGGCCGGAACCGCGGCAGCCGCAAGGCCGGGGCTATTGCATCGGATTCGCCGCCCCGAGCCGGCAGCAGGCTTTCGGCGGCCGGCCGGGAGGCCAGGGCCCCAAACCGGAAGGTCGAGCCGAGCACCGGATGGAGGGTCAGACGCCACGGCTCCACCTGCCTCGGAAATTCTGTCCTCAGCTCATATTTCGGGTTTGAATAGCAAGGCGAACTGATTACGACCGGCCGAATTTCGCCTATGAAATCGGCCATTTTTGTCGGTGTCGCCTCCGGCGCGGCCAGATTGTGGAGTGCCTTGCCGAGCCGCTCGCCGTATTTCTTGCGATGCGCAGTACTGCAAAACTCCGCATCTCTGAGGATTCGAAAGGCGCCGATCTCTTTACCGCAATAAAGGCAAGCCACAGTATGTGCGCTTCGGGTACGGATAGTACTGGTAGTATTTTACTCGACATATTGGCGGGCTATATCGGGTTTAATGGAAGGAAATCTCTCATAAACTCGGATAGTAATCGGTGGATAGGGTTAGGTGGAATTAACCCGGTAGTTCCCCGGGGTGGCGCCGCGATCGACCCTGTCCGGTTGTGGGAGACTAGAGGCCGTGGGACGCTGCATCGCGCTGTGCCTGTTCGCTTTACCTCTCCTGGCCGCCCGCCCCCCCATCCTTGCGGAGGATGTCTGGAACTGGCGCACGGCCTCCGACCCTCAAATCAGCCCGGACGGCTCCTCGGTGCTGTGGGTCGAAAGCTGGAATGACCGCGAGGCGAAAACGGCCCTGTCGAACCTCTGGCTGTCCTCCTCCGATGGCCGGGAGCGCAAACCGTTCACCGAAGGCAGGTGGAGCGACCGGCTGCCGCGCTGGTCGCCTGACAGCGCCCGTGTGGCCTGGATCTCCGACCGCGGCGGCAGGTTCCAGATCCGGATCCGCGGCGTCAGCGGCGGTGCGGAAGCCGCTATTGACGTGGAAGCGCTTCCGCGGGCGCTGGCGTGGTCGCCGGAAGGAGACCGGCTGGCTTTCGTGGCGGCGTCCCCCGTCGCGCGCGCCGCTCCGTCCTGGGCTCCGCCGGAAATTGTCGAATTCCTGCGGACGCCCCCGGCGCCCGCGCGCCTCTTTGTGGTCAGCGCACAGGGCGGGGCGCCGCGCGTGCTTTCCGCCGCTACGCCGGAGATTCGCGGTGAGCCCACCTGGACCCCGGACGGGAAGACCATCGTCATTGCCCGCGCGGGCGGCATCGATGCCGTGCGTGTCGCGGATGGCAGTGTCCGCACCCTGACCGCCGCGCCCGCCCGGTATTTCACGGCCCTGGTTTCCCCGGACGGCGGCAAGATCGCCTACGTGACGGCCGACCCGCAGCCGCAAAGCTATACCGTGCGCCGCCTCTCCGTGATGAACTTCGACGGCAGCCGGGTGCGTGAGCTTGCCGGACAACTGGACCGCGATGTCGAGAATCCGCGCTGGAGCTCGGATTCGCGGACCGTCTATTTTGTGGCGCAGGACCGCGGCAACAGCCGCATTTTCGCCGCCCGCAACGAAGGGACCGCGCGCCAGGTCACGAAAGGCACCGAACGGTTTCACGGTTTTTCGCTCGCCGACAACGGACGGGCCGCCACCGTTCGCTCCACGCCGGGCGCCCAGGGCGAGGTCTACACGCTCACGGTGGACATAGTCACGCAGCCGGTCACCTTGAGCGCCGCCAACCA
The DNA here is from genome assembly GCA_963836425.1 of Bryobacterales bacterium. Lineage (GTDB taxonomy): Bacteria > Acidobacteriota > Terriglobia > Bryobacterales > Bryobacteraceae > CAWIJJ01. Next base: position 266,625 of record CAWIJJ010000001.1, read on the forward strand.
GCGCATCGAGGCGGAGCGGGAGATCGCGCCCGTGGAGGAAATGGAATATCCTTCCGAAGGCCGCACCATCCAGGCCTGGCTGGTGAAGCCCCCGGGCTTCGATGCGGCGCGCAGGTACCCGCTGCTGCTCGATATCGCGGACGCCCCGCGGCGCATGTACGGGCCCGAATTCAATTTTCGCGCGCAGGTGTTTGCGGCCCAGGGTTACCTGGTTCTGCTGGCGAATCCGCGGGGCACGCCGGGGTACGGCGAAGAGTTCGGCAACCTGCTGCGCACGCGCTATCCGGGCGACGATTTCGACGACCTGCTGCGCGCCGTGGAGGCCGTTGCCGCGCGTCCTTATGTAGACGGAAACCGGCTGTACGTAGCCGGAGGCCTTCTGGCGGCCTGGGCGATCGGGCACACGGACCGCTTCCGCGCCGCGGTTGCCCGCCGGCCCGTCATGAACTGGACCACCTGGGCGGCCACCGACCCGTCCGGCATCGAGCGGGCGGCGGACCTGATGGGCGGAATGCCATGGGATGATCCGCAACAGTACACGGGGCGCTCCCCCATCACGTACGCGGCGAATTTCAAAACGCCTACACTAGTGCTGGCCGGCCCGGACGACCCGGGCAGCGAAGAGCTGTATTTCGCGCTGCGCGCGCGCAAGGTAGACACGGCCCTGGTGCGCCTCCCCGGCAATGGGCCCGCGGAGCGCGTGCTCGAGTTGCAGTCGGCCCTTGCGTGGCTGAAACGGTAATGCGAGCGGCGTCTATTTGAGACGGAGGCTGTTGGTCACCACGGTCACGCTGGATAGCGCCATGGCGGCTGAGGCCAGCATCGGGGAAAGCAGCCCCAGCGCGGCAATCGGAATCCCCAGCGTGTTGTAGGCAAAGGCCCAGAACAGGTTCTGGCGGATTATCCGCATGGTGCGCCGGGAAAGGCGTATGGCGCCCGCGACCCCTTCCAGGCTGTCGCGCATCAGGGTGATATCGCCTGCCTCCATCGCCACGCCCGTTCCCGATCCCATGGCGATTCCCAGGTCGGCCTGGGCGAGGGCAGGGGCGTCGTTGACGCCGTCGCCCGCCATGGCCACCCGTTTGCCGGATGCCTGGAGCTTCCGAATCGCCTCCACCTTCTGCTCCGGCAGCACCTCCGCCAAAACGTGCTCGATGCCGGCCTCGCGCGCGACCGCATCCGCCACCGCCTGCCGGTCTCCGGTGATCATCCAGACATCGAGGCCCATCTCCCGCAGCGAACGGACCGCCGCGGCGGCTTCCGGTTTGAGGCTATCGGCCACCTCGATCGATCCCGCCCGCTTGCCGTCCACCGTCACGGTAACGCCGGGCCGGCCGATCACGATTTCACGCCCGCCCGCGGTGGCGCGAACGCCGTGGCCGGGCAAAGCGCTGAAAGCGGACGGCGGTTCGATTTCGAGGCCCCGCCTCCGGGCTTCCTCCACTACGGCTTTGGCGATGGGGTGCTCGGAATACCACTCGGCGGCCGCGGCCAGCCGGAGCAGGTCCTCTTCCTGGAAGCCGGGCTCGGGCGAAACCGCCGCCACCTCGGGACGGCCGCGCGTCAGAGTCCCGGTCTTATCGAGCACCACCGTGTCGATCCGGTGCGCCATTTCGAGGGCTTCGCCACCCTTAATCAGAATGCCCTGCTCGGCCCCCCGCCCGGTGCCCACCATGATGGCGGTTGGGGTGGCCAGGCCGAGGGCGCAGGGACAGGCGATGATCAGTACCGCCACCGCGTTGACCATGGCGGTCGCGAACGGCGCGAAAAAGAGCCACACGACGAACGTGACCGTCGCCGCCGCCAGCACCCCCACGGTAAAATAACCGCTCACCACGTCGGCCAGCCGTGCCACCGGAGCCCGCGAGCCCTGCGCCTGCTTCACCATTTCGATCATTTGCTGGAGAACCGTGCCGCGCCCTACCTGTTGGGCCTCATAACGGAGGCTGCCGGAGACGTTGACGGAGCCCGCGAAAACGCGCGAATTGGCCGCCTTGTCAATAGGCAGGCTCTCACCGGTCAGCATGGATTCGTCCACCGCCGATTCTCCGTCCGTCACCAGCCCGTCCACCGGAATCCGCTCGCCGGGCCGCAGCACGATGGTGTCGCCGGGATGAACCTGTTCGAGCGGCAGTTCCTGTTCCACGCCGTTTCGCAGCACCCTCGCGCTGGGGGGTTGCAGGTCCATCAGCCGCCGGATTGCTTCCGAGGCGCGGCCGCGCGCGCGAGCTTCCAGCGTCCGGCCGAGCAGAATCAGCGCGATGATCGCGGCGGCAGCCTCGAAATAAACATGGTGGCCCCCGCGGAACGTGTCCACCACCGAAAACAGGAACGCCGCCCCTGTGCCCAGCGCGATCAGAGTGTTCATATTGGCCGAGCGGTGGCGCAAAGCTTTCCAGGCGCCGGAGTAGAAAGGCGCACCGGCGTATCCGATTACGGGAATGGTAAGGGCAAGCTGCACCCACGGCAGGCGGTGCGCCATTCCCAGAGCCACCACCGGCAGGGCCAGCGCCAGGGCTACATAAAGGCGCCGCCGGTAGCCGGCTTCGGCGGCGTCCGGTTGGGCAGCCTCTTTCGGAACGCCGAATCCCAGGTCTTCGATAGCCACTACAAAATCGAAGGGTTTGGCCCGCGTGGGGTCGTACTCGATAGTGGCGGTATTAGTGGCCAGGTTCACCCGCGCGCGGTCAACGCCCGGGGCGGCAGATAGGGTGCGCTCGATGGAACGGGCGCAAGCGGCGCAGGTCATGCCGGAGACAGGCAGGTCCAGGCGCTCGGGAACGGCTTTCATGCAGCCACTTCGTAACCGAGTTCGCGCACGGCGTTGACCAGGACCTCCGGCTTCACCAGATCGGAATCGTATTCGACGGCAGCCTGGGCGCCCTGCAGGTCGACCGTCGCTTTGGTCACACCCGGAGTGCCGGCGAGCTTCTTCTCTACGGTCCGTGCGCAATTTCCGCAGGTCATACCCTGCACGTTGAGGTTGAGGGACTTGGTAGCCATACCTATATGATGCAATGAGGCGAGAAGAGTGGCACGGCTACTTGTGGGCTTGAATCCATGATGCACGCGGGAAAAGATCTGGCACGCAGGATTGAAGCGGCCGAAGCGGCTAATGCGCGGGGCTGTAGCCGGCAGCCGGGCTCGGCGGTGCTCGAGGTGGCCGGAGGCTGCGCCATTTTCATGGGCGTCGATTCCCCGCTCTCGCAGGCGGTGGGAATCGGACTCAACGGCCCCGTCAGCCTGGCGGAAGTCGGCGACCTCGAGCGGTTTTTCGGCTCCCACGGCGCCCGCGTGACCATCGACCTCTGCCCGCTGGCGGACCCGGGACTGGTGGCGGAACTCGCCGAACGCGGCTACCGGGTGCGCGAGTTCAACAACGTGCTGGTGAAGCGGTTGGAAGGCACCGGGGTGCTGATGACGCCCCGCGTGCGGCTGGCCCTCGCCGGCGAGTGCGAACGCTGGTCTCACACGGTCGGTTGCGGCTTCTTCGAGCAGGCGGAGTTGAGCGATGCGGAGATGGACGTGGGGCGCGCCATCTTTTCCATGCCGGGCGCCATGTGCTACCTGGCATCCACCCCGTCCGGCGATCCGGCGGGAGGCGCGGCCGCCGCCATCCACCAGGGGCTTGGTCACCCTGTTCGCCGATAGCACCCTGCCTGGACACCGGCGCGCCGGGCTCCATTGCGAACTGATCGCGGCCAGGCTGAACGAGGCGCTGGCCCGGGGCTGCGACCTCGCCACCGCCTCCACCCTGCCCGGCAGCGGCTCGCAACGCAATTACGAACGCATGGGCTTCGAGGTTGCCTACACCAAAGTCACGCTGACCCGTTAGTTTTGTGAGAGAAACCGCGGAGCGGCTCTACTACGCTTTTTCCGAGAGGACTTGCCCGTGTGGACGAACGATTGGATTGGTCTGGGACTCGGCATTCTGGCGCTCTGGATTCTGGCCAGCGGCTTCGATGACCTCTTTGTTAGCCTGGTTCAGGTACGGACGCGGCACCAGCCATTTCCGTGGCCCCACGATGAAGACCTGGAAGCGCTTCCCGAACGCCAGATCGCCATCTTTGTTCCCCTCTGGCACGAGCACGAAGTGATCGGCTCCATGCTCGAGCGCAACCTCGCAACCATCGCTTACGATAACTACGACATCTTCGTGGGTGTCTATCCGAACGACGAACTGACGCGGAGGGCGGTTGCCGAGGTGGTGCGCAAGCACTCCCGCGTCCACATTGTCCGCTGCCCGCACGAAGGCCCCACCTCCAAAGGCGACTGCCTGAACCAGATTTACCGTGCCCTGGCAGTTTATGAGACCCGGCACGATGTGCGCTTCGACGTGGTGGTGACGCACGATGCCGAGGATCTGGTGCACAGGCAGGAACTCCGGTTGATCAACTGGTTTGCTCGCCGGAACCAGATGATCCAGATCCCGGTTCTGCCCCTGCCTACCCGTTTTCGGGAACTTCTCCACGGCCTGTACTGCGACGAATTCGCGGAATACCAGAACAAAGACATTCCGGTGCGGCAGAAACTGGGTGGCTTCATTCCGTCCAACGGCGTCGGCACCGGATTCACCCGCGAAGCCCTGGACCATCTCGCGGCCGTCCGCAACGGCCTGGCTTTCGATCCGGAGTGCCTGACGGAAGACTACGAGAACGGCTTCTGCCTGCATGAGTTGGGCTACCGCCAGGTCTTCGTGCCGGTGGTATTCGACGCGTCCGGGCCGATCGCCACCCGCGAGTACTTTCCGCGGACGCTGCGCGCGGCCGTACGCCAGCGCAGCCGGTGGGTGGCAGGCATCTGTCTTCAGGGCTGGCAGAGGCACGGGTGGCGGGTGCCGCTCGAACAGAAGTACTGGCTGTGGCGCGACCGCAAGGGCCTGGTCGGCAATCTGCTGGCGCCGCTCACCACCATTGTCCTGCCGTGGTGTGCGTGGACCGGGCTCACTGACTCGCAGTACGCTTCTGGATGGTTGCTGCAAGCGTGCATTCTCAACCTCACCATCACCGCAGTGCAGACCGCGCTCCGCATGATTTACAGCGCGCGCATTTACGGAATTCGATTCGCCCTGGGAGTTCCGGCCCGGATGCTGCTCGGCAACCTGGTGAACTCCCTGGCCACTCTCGAAGCGCTGCGGCAGTTCACCGTGGCCGCTTACACCGGCAGAAGCCTCGCCTGGCGCAAGACTTCGCACGTCTATCCGCTGCACGCGCAGGAAACCGAGCGCCGCCCGCGCATCGGCGAGCTGCTGGTGAGAATGCGCTGCATTTCCACCGCGGAACTCGAGGAAGCCTTGCGAACCTGTCCCCCGGGAATGCGCCTCGGCGAACACCTCAGGGAGTTGCGGAAGCTCAGTGAGGACCACTTGTACCAGGCATTGAGTTCGCAGGCGGGTGTTCCGCTGGGCCTGCAACACGGCTTGCCGACCCGCGCTGCGTCGCGAATGCTGCCCGCTCGCGCGGCGCGCCGGTGGAAGGTCATGCCATACCGCGTCTCGGTGGGGCAATTGACCGTCTTGACCCCGGAGATTCCTTCCGACAGCATCACCCGCCAGCTTCAGGCCGTTTCGGGACTCGACATCCGTTTTCAACTGGTGCGGCAGAGCGAGTTCGACAACCTGGCGCGCGAGTTCATTCCGGCCTCCGTGCCGCAGTCCGCCAAGTCGTAATAGCATGGGTGAATGGAAGCGGAGGCGCTGGCGCGCACGGTAGTTGCGACCCTGCGTTCAGCGGGACACCAGGCCTACCTGGTGGGCGGGTGCGTGCGCGATTGGCTGATGGGAATCCAGCCCAAGGATTTCGACATCTCCACCGACGCCCGTCCCGACCGCATCATGGATCTGTTCCCCCGTTCCGGCAGGGTGGGGGCCCATTTCGGCGTGATCCTGGTGCGGGACGTTTTTGCGCAGGTGGAAGTGGCCACCTTCCGCAGCGATCACGAATACCTCGACGGCCGCCGCCCGGCTGCCGTGCATTTCGAAACCGACCCCCGCCAGGACGTGCTCCGTCGCGATTTCACCATCAACGGCCTGATGTCGGACCCGGACACCGGGCGCGTGCTGGATTTTGTGGACGGACGCGCCGACCTGGAACGGCGCCTGGTTCGCGCAATCGGCGATCCGTCGCTGCGATTCGCCGAAGATCATTTGCGCATGCTGCGCGCCGTGCGGTTCGCCGCGCGCCTGGGATTCGACATCGAGCCCTCCACCTTTGCGGCCATCCGTAACAGTCCGGAGATGATCCGCCGCGTCTCCGCCGAGCGGATTCGCGACGAGCTGGTGCGCATTCTGACCGAAGGCGGCGCGCGCCGTGGTTTCGAAATGCTGGACGAAAGCGGCCTCTTGCAGGTCATTCTGCCCGAGATCGCCGCCATGAAAGGCGTGGAGCAGCCGCCCGAATTTCATCCCGAGGGAGACGTCTGGACTCACACCCTGCTGCTGCTCGAACAGCTCGACCATCCGACCCCTACCCTGGCTCTCGGCGCGCTCCTGCACGATGTGGGCAAGCCGCCGACGTTTCACGTTGCCGAGCGCATCCGCTTCGACGGCCATGTGGAAGAGGGTGTCGCCCTGGCGCACGGAATTCTCAACCGGCTGCGGTTTTCCCGCGAAGAAGCCGAGCAGGTGGAGGCGCTGGTGGCGAACCACATGCGTTTCAAGGACGTGCAGCAGATGAAAGAGAGCACGCTCAAGCGCTTTCTCCGCATGCCCGCTTTCAACGAGCACCTGGAACTGCACCGGCTGGATGTGCTTTCGAGCAACCGCAGGCTCGAAAATTACGAGTTCCTCCGGCAACGAGCGGAAGTGATTTCCGACGAGCAGTTGAAGCCGCAGCGCCTGCTCAACGGGGCCGACCTGATCGCCGCCGGGTACGAACCCGGACCGCGGTTTACCCAGATCCTGGAGACTGTGGAGGACGCGCAGCTCGAAGGGCGGATTCACACCGCCGGCGAAGCCATCGAACTGGTGCGGCAGCGCTTTCCTCAACCTTGATACGTGGCGTGATACCGTGTTTGCCATGCTGGTCTTCGTCGGTCCGCACGGCGTGCGCTCAGGATGGCGGGTACTCCTTTTCCTTGTTTTGACGATCATCCTCACCGGGGTGGCAGCGCTGGCGTTGCGGGGCAGGGGCTTCGGCTCGGACACGGCGATGCTCCTCCAGCAGGCGACCGGTGTGGCCGCTGCCGGGCTGGCCACGTGGATCGCCTCCCGCGTCGAGCACAGGGGATGGCAGGATTACGGATTCGGACCGGTGTACCGGTGGCGCAATCTTGTTTCCGGAATGGCCGCCGGCTTCACGGCGCTGGCGCTGCTCATGGCGCTGCTCTACGGCGCAGGCTTCTACCGGCTGGCTCGGGGACCGATGCAAGGCGCCGAACTGGCGAAGTGGGCCCTCTATTGGGCGGCTGTGTTCGTCTGCGTGGGACTCGCCGAAGAGTCCTTGATGCGCGGCTACCCGATGCACACCCTGGCGCGTGGCATCGGCTTCTGGCCGGCGGCCCTGATTGTGGCCGTTCTCTTCGGCCTGGGCCACATCGGCAATCGCGGAGAGGAAGTGGTCGGCATCGCCAACGCCTGTCTGGCCGGAGTCGTATTTGCCTATACCGTGCGCTGGACCGGTTCGTTGTGGTGGGCCATCGGCTGTCATATCTCCTGGGACTGGGCGGAGACGTTCTTCTTTGGCGTAGCGGACAGCGGCGTGCCCGCGCGCCACTCGTGGATGTTGGGCACACCCGCGGGTCCGGCGTGGCTGTCGGGCGGCACCGTGGGACCGGAAGGCAGCGTCTTCGCGGCCGCGGCCCTGCTCGCGCTGGCCGTGGCGGCGCGCTACACGGCTCCCTGCCACCATTCGGCGGGGCTCGACCGCCTGCCTACTCCACCCGCTTCCGCGCCTTCCGAAATACTGCCGCCAGCATCGGAAGAGTCAGCTTCCCGGTCGATGTATTCTGCTGACTCGGATGATACGAACTGAGCAGCAGCGGCTCTCCGGGTGCGATCCGAAACTCGCGATTGTGCCCGAAAGCGAAGGCGGCGCGGGAGCCGATCACGCCGCGCGCCTTCAGAATCGCCAGGTACGTGTCGAACGCGATTTTCCCGAGCGCCACCACCACACGCAAATTCGGCAGCAGCGATAGTTCGCGTTCGAGGAACGGCCGGCAGTTGCGCAGTTCTGCGGGGGCCGGCTTGTTTCCCGGCGGCGCGCAACGCGCGGCCGCCGTGATCCAGGCGTCGCGAAGCACCAGCCCGTCGTCTCGCGCCGTACTGTCGGGGCGGGAGGCAAAGCCGGTTTCAAACAGCGCGCGATACAGGAAATCGCCCGAGCGATCGCCCGTGAACATACGGCCCGTGCGGTTGGACCCGTGCGCTCCGGGAGCAAGGCCAAGGATCAGGAGCCGTGCCAGCGGATCGCCGAATGCCGGCACCGGCCGGCCCCAGTATTCGAAGTCGCGAAAGGCCCGGCGTTTCACCGCCGCGATCTGCGCGCAATGTTCGCGCAGCCGTGCGCACCGCGCGCAATTCACTATTTCGTCCTGTAGAAGTTGGAGCACAAACATTCGGAATTCTTAGTTTACTGATCGCACCAGCACAAAAGTGCTTCAAATCAACAGCCGGATGTTAGAATGAAAGAAAAATTACTTGACGTGCCCCCGGCTGGGTGTTCACAATGGCCTTAGTCTCGTAGCTCCGACGGGACTGATTGTATAGCTTGATTGCTCTGGCGCGAACTTACCCCCCAGTACCAGGCCCTTGGTGTGCATATGAACAAGCTACTTACCCCTTCGGTTTCCACCCTCGTACGGATCGCGCTTGCATTCGTTCTCATCAGCGGCAGCGTTTTTAGCGCCACGCCGAAAAAGAAGAAAACGGCCGTAAAACCGTCAGCGGTGAGAAAGACCGCGGCGAAGAGGACCACTTCAAAGAAGACCACCCCAAGAAAGACCACCGCCAAGAAGTCCACCAAAAAGGCGCCGGTGCGCAAGGTCGTGAGCCGCACGCCGGCCAAAGCGACCCCGATCGTACGCGGCGGCCCGTGGACCGAGCCGACTTATGCCGATTCCACCGAAGGCGATTGGGTGGATGGCGAGGACTTGACCATCCGCCGTGCCGCGGTGGAAGCGCTGGGGCCTTTCAACGGGTCCATCGTGGTGGTGAATCCAACCAACGGACGCATTCTCAGCATGGTGAACCAGAAGGTCGCGTTGGGCACCGGCTTCCAGCCATGCTCCACGGTGAAAGTGTCCGTTGCTTTGGCGGCGTTGAGCGAAAAGGCCGTGAACCCCTCGGAGAAAGTGCGGGTTGGCGGCGCACGGATGGACATGACTTACGCGCTCGCCCATTCGAGCAATCTCTACTTCGCCAAACTGGGCGAGAAGCTGGGGTTCGAAAAGGTGCGTTACTATTCGCAACTGTTCGGATACGGGGAGAAGGCAGGCCTGAACATTCCGGGAGAGCAACCGGGCCGCTACCCGTCCGCGCCGCCAAAGAACGGCGGGGTGGGGATGCTGACCAGCTTCGGCGAGGAAATCTCGCAGACTCCCCTGCAACTGGCGGCGCTGTTGAGCGCCGTGGCGAACGGCGGGACGCTGTACTACCTGCAATATCCGCGCAGCCCGGAGGAGGCGCAGCATTTTGTGCCGCAGGTGAAACGCCGGCTCGAAATAGGAAATCTCATTCCGCTGGTCACTCCCGGCATGCGTGGAGCGGTCGAGTTCGGAACCGCGCACCGGGCCCGCGAAGATGGACCGATCGCGGGTAAGACCGGCACGTGCAGCGAGAACCGCACGCACCTGGGGTGGTTCGGCTCGTTCAACGACGTGGGCCACAACAAACTGGTGGTTGTGGTGCTGCTCACCGGCGGACGTCCGGCGATCGGCCCGATGGCCGCGGGGATCGCGGGCGAATTTTACCGCAGCCTGAACGAGAAGAGCTACTTCGCGGGACCGCAGGCCGGCTCAGCCATGCCCCTGATGGCCACGCAGGTTTGTTGTTCGCGGTAAGTTTATCGGCTCCCCGATCAATCCGTAGTGGGGCGCGGCGGATTCGCCCAGTGGCCCGAAGCGTCGGCGCCGCTGACCACCACGCCCTTCGCGTTCCAGCCCAGCCCCGCCCGCACATCCGCCGGACAATAGCGCAGCGTCAGGCCGCAGCGGCGCTTCGCCGAGCGATTCGCTTCCGATCCGTGCAGCAGCAGGTCGCTGTGGATTGAAACTTCGCCGGCCGCCAGTTCCACGTCCACCGGCGCGCCGAACTTCTCGGCGCCGGTCACCGTCTGGTTCAGCACGTTGGCTTCGTCCTTTTCGCTCAGCGTGTAGGTCAGGTGGCCGAAATGATGGGTTCCCGGGATGAATCGCATGCAGCCGTTCTCGACGCTGGCGTCGTCGATGGCCAGCCATATGGTGACGGCCTTGGATGGGGAAAGCGGCCAGTAGCTCGAATCCTGGTGCCAGGAAACGCGTTTGCCGTCGCCCGGCATTTTGCAGAAAAAATGCGATCCCCAGCCGATCACATCCGGCCCGACCAGGTCCTTCACCAGGACCACGATTCGCGGATCCGTCAGCAGATCGTAGACGCGGCCGTAGCGCAGATGCGCCGTACTGATCGAGTAGCTGTCGCCTCCCGCGGCCAGCGTGCGCTCCAGCAGGGCATCGAAATATCGTTGGATCTCGCCGATCTCCGCCGCGCTGAAGATGCGAATCTGTTTGAGGTAACCATTGCGGTTGAACTCCTCGATCTGCGCGCGGCTCAGGGCCGCCGGGCTCTTCACGCTGGCGGGATGAAAGCGCAGTTCGCGCTCGATCCGCTGAAGTTCGTCTTCCTTGGGCACAAAACGCGGGAGTTGGCTGCTCATGGGGATGGGAGATGGGCGAAGACCTCGCGGTAAAACTCCGGGTGAGCGCGCCAGGTCTGTCCGGTAATCAGGTTGCCGTCGCGGACGGCGAGTTTCTCCGAGTACGTTCCGCCGTTGAGCTCGACTTCGATCCGGACATGCGGGTGGGAGGCCACGGTCCTGCCCTCAATGAGGCCCGCCGCCACCAGAACCTGAATCCCATGTCCGATGGCGCAGATCAACTTGTTCTGGTGCGCGAATTCGCGAACCAGGGACAGGAGGCTGGCATCGTTGCGCAGATACTCGGGGGCACGGCCGCCCAGAATCACAAGTCCGGCGAACTCCCTTGCGGCCACCGCCGTGATGGCTACGTCGGCCTGAATGCAGTGCCCGGGATGCTCCACGTAGGTTTCCCATCCCGGCTCGTAATCGTGCACCACCATGTGGAGCCGCCGGCGGGAGGTGGCGGCCACGACGGGCTCCCAACGGGCTTCCTTGAATCGATGGCAGGCGTACAGGGCCTCGTAGCTATCGCCTGCGTCGCCGGTGACAATCAGAATCTTTCTGCTCATCGCGGCCTTTCGCGTCTAGGACAGCATAGCAGGGCTGGCAGAATATAGGGGTGCCGTCACAGCGCGCGGACGCGGTCATCATCGGGGGCGGAGCGGCCGGCCTCTTCTGCGCCATGGAAGCGGGCCGCCGCGGCAGGAAAGTGGCCGTCCTCGAACACAACGGCCAGATCGGCCGGAAAATCCTGATCAGCGGAGGCGGCCGGTGCAATTTCACCAACCTCGACACCCGGCCCGAGCATTTCTTCTCCGCCAACCCGCACTTTGCCAAATCCGCCCTGGCGCGCTACACCCCCCGCGACTTCGTCCTCCTCGTGGAACGCCACCGCATCCGCTACCACGAAAAGGAGGCGGGACAGTTGTTCTGCGACGGCAGCGCGGCCCAGATCGTGTCGCTGCTGGAAACCGAGTGCGCCGCGGCGGGAGTCCGGATTGTGACCGGCTGCCGCGTGCGGCGCGTGTCGCGCGGCTCCTCGTTCCGGCTGGAAACCTCGCAAGGAGCCTGGGAATCCGGCGCCCTGGTGATCGCCACCGGCGGGCTGTCCATTCCGAAAATCGGAGCCACGGATTTCGGATACAGCCTGGCGCGGCAATTCGGACTGCGCGTCGTCGAATGCCGTCCGGCGCTGGTTCCGTTCACCTTTGGACGCGAAGACCTCGCCCGCTTCGGCTCGCTCGCCGGGGTTTCAGCCGAGGCTTCCGTCGCCGCCGTCCGGGCCGGGTTCAGGGGCAAGTTGCTGTTCACTCACCGCGGCCTGAGCGGGCCGGCGGTGTTGCAGGCCTCTTCTTATTGGAAAGTTGGGGAACCGCTCCGCATCGACCTGCTGCCGGGACTCGATTTCGTGGAGGTGCTGAAAGAGAGCCGGGCGTTGAAGGAACGTGCGGAGGCGCGGAGCGTGGCCGGCCGGTACCTGCCGCGCCGGCTGGCGGACCGGTGGTTTGAAGTGCACGCTGCGTCGAAACCGGCGGCGACCCTCTCTGACCGCGAGATCCAGGCCATCGCCGCCGCCTTTCACTGCTGGACGGTCCAGCCCGATGGCACCGAAGGCTTCGCCAAGGCGGAGGTGACCGCCGGCGGCGTGGACACGGCCGGGCTTTCCTCCAAAACAATGGAAGCTCGCGACGTGCCGGGGCTTTACTTCATCGGCGAAGTGGTGGATGTGACCGGGCAGCTGGGCGGTTTCAATTTTCAGTGGGCGTGGGCATCGGGCCATTCGGCGGGGCAGGCCGTTTAGCGCCTGTCCTTGCCAGGATGGCTTTCACGTATTCCCGCGTTTCCGCGAAATTGGGAATTCCGCCGGCCTGCTCCACCGCCGCCGGACCCGCGTTGTAGGCGCTCAGGGCGAGGCTCACGTCGCCGTTGAAACGGTCCAGAAGCTGTTTCAGGTATTTGGCGCCCGTGGCCACGTTCTGCGCCGGGTCAAAAGGATCGTCCACGCCGAACCGGGTGGCGGTATCGGGCATGAGCTGCATCAGTCCCTGGGCGCCTTTGGGCGAGACCGCACACGGGCGGAAGCCGGACTCGCGTTCGATCACGGCGCGCACCAGTTCGGGCTGGAGTTCCTGCGCCGTCGCAGCTTTCTGGATGAGCGGATTCACTGCGGCCTCATCGAGTGGGTCGCAGGGGGCGGACACCGGCGGAGAGAATGTCGTGGCGGGCGGTGCTGCTGCTGCTGCCGCGTAGGGCTCCTCGTAACGGGCACGTGTGGTCTGGCGCTGGAGTTCCGCGGCGGCACGCTGTTTTTCCGCGGCCCGGCGCTGCAATTCGGCCGGGGTCTGGGCGAGCCCGCTCACACAAAGCCCAAGCAGGAGGATCCATCTCATCTGATGGCTTATCGGCGGAATCCGGCGGGAGCTTTAGCCTGGCTTCGCGGGCGGCGCGGGCTCCGCCAGGCTCGAGGCGGCCAGCAGCACCATCGCGATCCACGCTGCGTCGGCCATAAAAAGGTGTACGATCTGCATCCAGATGGGAGCCAGCAGAAGCAGGTTCACCAGCCCGCAGAACAGTTGCAACCCCAGCAGGGCCGCCGCCGCCATGGCATAGCGGCGCACCCGCTCAAAACGCATGTGCACCGTCGCGTAGAGAAACAGCCAGGATCCGCCAATCACGGCCGCAGCCGGGTGCAGCCAGCGCAAACGGACGAACAGGTTGGCGGCCGGATTGAAGTCCTGGGCCAGCCCTTCGGCCAGCGTGCGCACCGGAAACAGCGTGTCGCCCAGCGCCGCGATCGCGCCCGTGATCCCCAACACCACGAACACGCCCAGGCTGGCCAGCGCCGTTGTGACGCCCGGCCCGCGCACCCGGACACGCGGATTTCCCATGCCCCACCAGGCCGTCAGCGTCAGGCAGGCCAGCAGCGTTAACGTATTCACCAGGTGGGTTGACAGCGACCAGGCGCGCGCATGCGACGCGTTCATGGCCACGTGCTCCAACAAAACCAGGGCTGCGCCGATCAGGGCCTCCGTCATCAGGAATACGAACGAAAGCGTGGCGCCCAGCCGCACCGGGTGCCGCCGCGGAAAAGCGCGAAATGCCCAATAGAGCAGCCCGGCCACCAGCAGCATATCGATGCCGCTCGAGAACCGGTGGGTGAACTCGATCAGCGTCTGGATGGAAGGCGACCGCAACGCCACCACGCCATTGCACAGCGGCCAGTTGGGGCCGCATCCGGCGCCGGACCCGCTCGCGCGCACGTAAGCGCCCCACAGCACAACAGCAACGTTGTAGGCGAGAACCGACCAGGCAAACACGGGAAAGCGCCGGCGGGGCGCTTCACTGGTTGCGGTGCCGGCCTCCTGTTCGGTGGTAAGGGACAACTCTCATTGTAGTCCGGCCAGATAGCCTGGATTGGGTGATTCGGCGCAGTCGAAGTGAGCAACCGCGGAGGATTCCTGCGGACCGGGCTTGCGGAGTGTTGAGCATTCCAATATCCTGTTTATTCCGATATGCCCACGAAAACACCTATCAGCGTTGCCCACGGCGACGGCATCGGCCCGGAAATTATGAACGCCACCCTCCAGATCCTGGAGGCGTCCGGCGCGGCTCTCGAGATTGAGACCATTGAAATCGGCGAAAAGGTCTACCTGCGCGGAAACAGCGCCGGCATCGAGCCCAGTTCCTGGGAGTCGCTTCTGCGCACCAGGGTGTTCCTGAAGGCGCCCATCACCACGCCGCAAGGGGGCGGGTTCAAGAGCTTGAACGTCACCACCCGGAAGACACTGGGGCAGTATGCCAACGTGCGCCCCTGCGTCTCCTATCACCCGTTCATCGATACCAAGCATCCCGGCATGGACGTGGTGATCGTGCGCGAGAACGAGGAAGACCTCTACGCCGGAATCGAGTATCAGTTGACCCCGGAGGTCACCTCCTGCGTGAAGCTGATCTCCCGGCCGGGCAGTGAGAAGATCGTCCGCTACGCATTCGAGTACGCGCGCCGGCACAACCGGAAAAAGGTCACCTGCTTCATGAAAGACAACATCATGAAGATGACCGACGGCCTGTTCCACAAAGTTTTCGACGAGATCGCGGCGCAGTACCCGGATATCCAGAAAGAGGCCTGGATCGTGGACATCGGCGCGGCCAAAATGGCGGACACGCCCGAAGCCTTCGACGTCATCGTGATGCCGAACCTGTACGGCGATATTCTCTCCGACGTTGCCGCCCAGATCGCGGGCTCGGTGGGGCTTGCCGGTTCGGCCAATGTCGGTGACAAGTGCGCGATGTTCGAGGCGATCCACGGATCGGCGCCCCGCCGCGCCAACCAGAACCTGGCGAATCCTTCGGGATTGCTGCTGGGCGCTGTGCTCATGCTGGTTCACATCAACCAGCCGGAGGCTGCCGCGCGCGTGCACAATGCCTGGCTGAGGACGATCGAGGACGGCGTCCATACATACGACGTCTTCACCGAAGGCATCAGCACGCAGAAAGTGGGGACCAAGGAGTTCGCCTGCGCCGTGATCGCGAGGCTGGGACAGAAGCCGAACCGTCTCAACCCGGTAGCCTATGCCGAGCGGCCGCCCCAGGCTGCCGCCGCCGCCCAGGCGGAACGGCCCGCCACCGCCATGGAACTCAAGGGCCTCGACCTGTTCGTATACTGGCCGTCGCGCAATCCCACGGAGTTGTCGCAACGCATGGCTCCGCTCGCCGGTGAGGGACTGACGCTTCAGATGATCGATAACCGCGGCGTGAAAGTCTGGCCGGCGGGAAGCGCTGAAACTTTCTGCACCGACAGTTTCCGGTGCCGGTTCATGGCGGACGGCGCGGTGGACATGGCCCGGTTGATCGACCTCCAGAAGCGCGTGGCCGAGGCGGGGATCGATGTCGCCATGACCGAAACGCTGCGCACGTTTGACGGCCAGCCCGGCTTCACCCTGGCGCAGGGCCAGTAAAAACAGAACCGGCGGCAAACGGCTCTCGCCGCCTGCCGCCGGTTTCCCAACAACTCACGTTACTGAGCGATGAACTGACCGGTCACAACCGTGTTCTGGTCGGTTTGCACCGACACCAGACCCGATTGCTTGTTGACCAGCAGGCCCCGGAAGAACACCGGGGGCGTGAACGCGCCCGTCGTGCCGCCGCCGGTCTGCGTACCGGACACAAACGTCAGGCGAAGGCTGCAATCCGTGCCCACGCTGTAGGTGCCGCTGGCATTGGCGGTGCGGTTGGTTCCATTCTGGAAGGTCCACTGCCGCATCGAGAAGGTGCCGTCGCCGCCCAGGGTGACGTAGCCGACCGCCGAATACGGAGCAACCACGGCCGTCGTCGTAGTGGTTCCGCCGGTTGTCCCGGTGCCAGTCCCGGTGCCCGTACCGGTCCCGGTGCCAGTCCCGGTGCCAGTCCCGTTACCGTTACCGTTTCCGTTTCCGTTTCCGTTGTCGTTACCGTTACCCGAGTTGTTCGCCGCCGCCGTCTGGCCGCCAAAATAGCTGAAGCCGAAGCTTTGCGGGGCGTCGTTGGCGCTCAGGCAGGCATTGGTCGAGCGCACCAGCGTTCCCACCGCACCCTGACCGTTCGCATCCGTCTCCAGGAACAGCACGCGCGCGCCGCCATCGGTCAACACCGCGTTGAAGCTTTCGCCGGTACGAAGACGCATGGTCGCGCTGCAGTCGCTGTTGACCGTATACGTTCCCACAGAGACGTTGCTGTTGCCGCTGGTGGACGATAGACCCACAATGTTGCCGTCCCCGTCGAAATAATAGCGCCCGATGCCGGCCACCTTGCCCGACAGGCTGCCCGCATTATTGCCGAATCCGCCGAAATTGGCGGCCGTCGAGCCGGTCGTCCCGCCGTTGTTGGTTCCATCCGTTGTTCCGCCGGTTGTGGTCCCACCCGTCGTGGTCCCGCCGGTCGTCCCGTTTCCATTGCCATTGTCCGACGCGTTGTTATTGATCGTCGTGACCAGGTTCAGAAAGTTCAGACTCGAAATCTGCGCGTTGTAAGTTCCCGTGAGGTACGCGTTGGTACAACCGGTAATTCCGTAAGAAACTCGAGGCATGGCCAGGCCGCATAGCATCAGGCCGCCCACAAACAAAGTGGCTTGCAATATTCTCATTGGTTCCTTCTCCCTTGCACGAAAATGAAGGCGATGCAAACCGCTTTCGGCGGCCCGCGAAATCAAATATAAGAAGAAGGACTCGCCAACTGCGGTGCGCAGCCGCACCTCAGAATTTTCAACAGTCCGATAGAAGACCTTGCAGCACTAGGTGGCGGATCGTTTCAGACGGTCCACGGCGGAAGCCAGCTTTTCGCGGACCGATTGCAGCTCGTCTTCTCCGTGGTATTTGTTACGCGGCCAGAAAAAACCGCGCAGACCGTCCTTGCGCCGCCGCGGAACGACGTGGATATGAAGGTGCGGAACGCTCTGGCTTACCCGGTTGTTGATCGCCACGAACGATCCCTCCGCCGCGAGCCCTTCCTCCACCGCGATCGAGAGCAGCCGGGCGTTTTCGAACAGCCCCGGGAGTAGCGTCGCCGGCAGCTCCGCCAGAGTTTCCACGTGGATTTTCGGGATCAACAGCACGTGTCCGGGAAATAGCGGCCGGTGATCGAGAAATCCGAGGCACCCGGCATCCTCGACCACCACCGAAGCCGGAACCTCGCCGCTCACGATGGCACAGAAGGCGCAACCCGTCATCTCCTTATAATGCGACAGCCCCGTGCCGGCCGCCCCGCCTCGCCGCTCCGCTCCCCGCCAAGGGTGACGCGGAATACGCGTGTTATCATGAGTCAGAACACTTCCAAGGGAGGAAAAACGTAGATGGGTCCGCTGGGCTGGCAGGAGACGGTAGTGATATTTCTCCTTGCGCTGCTCCTTTTCGGCCCTAAGAAGCTGCCGGAACTGGGGCGGACAATCGGGAAGGCAATCACCGAATTCCGCCGCGCGTCAACCGAGCTCAAGGCGACGTTCGACCGCGAGATCAAAACCCTGGAGCAGGAAACCGAATCGATCAGGCAGGCGACTGCCGAGTATCAGTACGACACCTACAACTATGACTACTCCTCATACGAAACCGGATACGAGGGGTCCTATGGTTCAGAAACTGGTTCAGAAACAACCGATTCCACTGCTTCCAACCCATCCAATTTAAGCGCATCCGCAACTGAGGGCGCTGAATCTCCAACAGTCGTCGCGCCGGAGGGCACAGTTCCCTACGGCACGGATACGGCCGAATTCAACGGCGCTCCCGAGCAACACACGGGTCAGCCCGCATCAGCCGATTCGCAGCAACACGCATCGACGACTGAAAAAAACGCTTAAAGCATGAGCTCATCGGAAGAATTGCAGGGAGGCGGGGCTGCCTCTGTGTCCGGCCCGCCTGCGAACGAATCCACGCTCGAAAAGGTGAGACGCAAGCTGGGGGGGGCGGGCATGCCGCCCCCTCCTCCCCCGTCGGACGGCGACGAAAGCGACGACGACGACGACGGCATGCTGCGGATGTCCTTCATGGGGCACCTGGAAGAGCTGCGCTCCCGCATCATCAAAATGATCATCGGGATCGTTGTCGCGGCTGCCCTGAGCCTCACCTTCAGCAACCAGCTCTGGCAGTTCGTCAGTCAGCCCGCGGTTCAGGCGCTGACCAGCCTCGGGCTCAAAGACCCTCACCTGACCATGATCACGCCCATGGAAGCCTTCAACGTGATCTGGTTCAAACTGCCGCTGCTGTGCGCGATTTTCATCGCCTCGCCCTGGATTCTCTATCAGGTCTGGGCCTTCATCGCGCCCGGGCTGTACCGCCGCGAGCGCCGCTGGGCGGCTCCCTTTATCCTCTGCTCCGCCGGCCTGTTCATCCTGGGGGGAGTATTTGCGTACTTCGTAGTTTTCCGTTTCGGCCTAACCTTTCTTCTGAGTATTGGCCAAGGAAATTACGTGATCCCAATGGTCACAATTTCCAATTATTTCGAATTATTCGTTAACGTAGTACTGGGCGTAGGATTGGTTTTCGAACTCCCGGTAATTATCTTCTTTCTGACGTTGATTCGAATTCTCAATCCGTGGTTCCTCGTGCGCCACAGCCGGTATGCGATTTTGGCGATTTTTGTGCTCGCCGCCATCATTACACCCACGCCCGATGTGTTCAACCTCATGTTGTTCGCCACGCCCATGTGCGTGCTGTTCTACTTCGGCGTGTTCGCATCTTACCTGCTCGTACTGCACCGCGAGAATCGCCGGTTCCCCTGGAAAACCGCTGGGATAATCGTAATCGCCGTACTACTTCTGCTATCGGCGGTAATATACCTTGCCATTACCAAATACGGCTACAAAGTGGTACCGGCATGGCCTTTTTTGGTGCATTAAAAGGCCCGAATTCGTAGAATCAAATCGCGCTTCCGGTGTACCATCAGGTGACTGTGCGGCCATTGTTTCGCGCACCGGAATCACGATGGACCTGTATAAAGCAATTCAGGACTTATACGCCGAAAAGGAGAAGTTGGAGCGCGTCATCGCTTCTCTGGAGGAACTGCAACGGACCGCGAATCCCGCACCATCCTCCGCCACGAGCGGAAAGCGTCGGGGCCGCAAATCCATGAACGCTAAAGAGCGGCAGGAAGTCTCCGCGCGAATGAAGAAGTATTGGGAAAGCCGCCGCAAGGTAACCGATTAGGAATCCTCGCAGCCACCCAAAAACCTGTCCCCCATGCCTTGAGAGTGCGCGACATAAAAATGGGAATTCCATCTGCGTTGATCGGCGTTGATCGGCGGCCAACCATTTTCGCAACTGACAGCATTGTCTGAAGTACCAGGTATGATGTCGCGCCACCCATGCCCTGGACGGACGGTGAGGCGCCACCCTTCATTTTGCTATACTCACAGTATCTTTAGAATTTGGACGGGCGAGTAGCTCAGCTGGGAGAGCACGGCGTTCGCAACGCCGGGGTCGTGGGTTCGAATCCCATCTCGTCCACCATCCATCCCTATTCAACCGATCAAGATCACAACCCCTATTCGGGCCGCAATTCGAACCGGTGGGGCTTCGGTTGCGCCGCCGCCCGTTGCTGCGCGATCAGGTCGCCTTCGAGTTCGTCCATCGCCGCCAGCGCCTGCGCCAGGTGCGGCGTCACGTCCTTTTCAAGGGGCACCTGCACCTGCCGCCAGCGTGCAGTGTGCACGTTGTTATGGCGTAGCGTCAGGGCGTGAACCTCGGCCGCCTGCCGGACCATCGGAGTCGCCAGTTCCGCCAGGTTGATCCCGGCGGCAAACTGCGATGGGGTGAACGAGCCCACGGTTTCGCCGTCGATCCGCAGCGCGTAGTTCCGCCCCGGCGCCAGTCCCGTCACCTTGAGCGGCTGCTGATTGAGCGTCGCCACCACGTCCGAGGAGCGGACCGCAAGCGCCATCACCGGGTCGCGCAAATCGATCGGCATCGGGAGGGCCGCATCCGTCTGGACCCAGGTGATCTCGCGTCCGGTGCGCAGTTCCGAGACGTGTGTGTTGGTCTGGCGAACCGGCTCGCGCCGCGCCGCATCGAGTTCCACCGCGCTGACAAGAGATGGCGCGTTCCACGCCTTCAGCAGACTCGCCGCCATGATCAGATGGCCGCCCGCCGCCGGATGCACGCGGTCCGGGAGCATGCGTGCGGCGACCGTGGCATCGGCGGCCTTGGCCTTCGCCAGCGCCGCTATCGAGCGGGGTGTTCAGGTCCGCCACCGTCAGTTTCTCCGACCCGGCCAGTTCCTTCAGAAAATCGGAATACCGCAGCAGCACCTTGTTGTAACCGCCTTCGAACGTGGGCTCGCGCGTGACATCGTCGTACGGCGAAGGCAGAATCGCGGTAATCCGGATATCCGGGAACTGCCGCTTCATCGTGCTCACGATGTGCCGGAAGCCGCTCGCGAACTCGTCGAAAATCGCCTGGTCGAAAGCGCGGTAGCGCCCGTCGTTCATGCCCAGCATGATCGTCATCACCGTGGGGTTGTAGGGCAACACGTCGCGCCAAAGCCGCACGTCGATGGGCCCGCCGCCGCCGCCCGTCACACGGTCGCCGCCCCAGCCCGAATGCACGAACGTGACGTCCAGCTTCGGGAACCGCGTTACCACGTACGTCTCGGCGAAAGTGGTGTAGAGGCGTTGATCGGTGATGCTGTCGCCGTAGAACACGACGCGGTCGCCGTCGTGGAGCGCAAACGGTTCCTGGGCAACTGCCGCAAAACTGACAAGGGAGAGTAGCGCCGGGGTCAATAGCCGCATGCGTCGAGTATATATCGGTTGCGCGTTTTTCCGCGTCCTGTCGCTGCGATACCATGAGGTGCGATGAAATTGACCTTTTGGGGCGCCGCGGGACAGGTAACCGGTTCGATGCACCTGGTGGAATCCGGGGGCGCGCGCATTCTCCTCGATTGCGGAATGAATCAGGGCCGGCGCAAGGAAACCGACCGCAAAAACCGCAATCTCCCTTTCGACGCGTCCAAAATCGACGCGGTTGTGCTCTCGCACGCGCACATCGATCACAGCGGCAATCTGCCCAGCTTGGTTAAAAACGGCTTCCGCGGGCCGATCTTCACTACGCCGGCCACCGCAGACCTCTGCGAGTGGATGCTGCGGGACACCGCGCACATCCAGGAAAAGGACGCCGAGTTTCTGAACAAGCGCCTGGAACGGCGCAAATCGATGGGGCTCGAGAACGGCCTTGTGGAGCCCCTCTACACGATGGAGGATGCGGAACGGACCCTTCCCCTGTTTCATCGCGTGGACTACCACCGCTGCGAGAGGTTGACCGACGACCTCAGCTACACGGCCTACGACGCCGGGCATATTCTCGGCTCCTCATCGGTAGTGCTCGAGGAAAAATCGAGCGGCGTGCGGCTGGCTTTCTCGGGCGATGTCGGCCGCCCCAGGTTGCCGATCATTCGCGATCCGGAGACGCTCAGCGGGGCCGACTACCTGATCATGGAGAGCACCTACGGAGGCAGGCTCCACAAAGACGTCGGCCATGTGATCAATAAGCTGGAGAGCGTGGTCAACCGGACAGCCGCGCGCGGCGGACGCATCATCGTCCCGGCGTTTGCCGTCGGCCGGACCCAGCAGCTGGTTCTGCTGCTGCACCAGCTTGCCAATGAAAAGCGCATCCCCAATATCCCCATCTTTGTGGATAGCCCGCTGGCGGTGAACGTGACGGACGTGCATCGCAACCACCCCGAATGCTTCGACCAGGAAACCCGCGAATATCTTCAGAATGGAGGCGACCCCTTCGGTTTCCGGCGGCTCCAGTACATCCGGGAGGCCGCCGAATCGAAGAAACTGAACGACCTGCACGGTCCCTTCGTGGTCATCTCGGCCTCGGGAATGGCCGAGCAGGGGCGCATCCTCCACCACTTGAGAAACAATATCGAAGACCCCCGCAACACCGTCCTGATCACGGGTTTTCAGGCGCAGGACACGCTCGGCCGAAAACTGGTGGAAAAATGGCGGGAAGTCCAGATTTTTGGCGAACCGATGCGCGTGCGGGCCGAGATTTCCAGCCTGGACGAACTCAGCGCCCACGCCGACCAGGGCGAACTGATCGACTGGGTCAAACCGCTGGCCGGCTCTCTGCGCCAGGTCTTCCTGGTGCACGGCGAGCCGCAGCAATCCGAGACCCTCGGCAAGCTGCTCAAGACCACCTACGGCTTAGAGGCTGCCGCCGTCACCCCGGGAAGCACCTTCGAGCTAAGTTCCCGGTAACGAAAAGCGGGTCCTGGGCCATCTATACTGGATAGAAGTTCAAAGGAGTACCTTTACGTGAGTTCACCGACGTTTCAACCCGACCCCCCCCAACAGTCGCGGTCGGGTCTTTTGACAGCCCTGGTTGCAGGCGCCCTGATCGCGCTGATTGCAGCCAACATTTATCTGTACGTTCAGATCGACCATGTTCGGACTGATATCGCCAAGGTTCGGGAGTCGATGATGACGGAAGTCAGCAATCTCCGCGATGCCTCTTCCGTTAATACCGCGGCCCAAATGCGGCATATCGAGACCTTGAAAGAGGAACTCGAGTCGGCGCGGTCCGCGGCCCGTACCGTGGCCAGCCAGGGTAAGGCGGAAGCGCAGGCTTACGCCGAAAAGCTTGCCCGGCAGCTCGAGGCCGAGCAGGCCAAAGTGGCCCAGCAGATGGGCTCTGAAATCAGCAATGTGCGGCAGCAGGCCAGCGCCGCCACCGCCAAGGTGGAAGAGAAGGTGGCGAACGTTTCCACCGATGTGGGATCGGTGAAAACGCAGGTGACCGCTACCCAGGAAGAGCTGAACAAGACCATCGCCGACCTCAAGTCGGCGCGCGGAGACCTGGGAATCCAGAGCGGTCTCATCGCCACCAATTCCACCGAACTGGCCGCCCTGAAACTGCGCGGGGAGCGGAACTACATCGATATCAAATTGGGCAAAACCAAGCAGCCGCAGCGCTTCGGCGATATCACCCTGCTGCTGAAGAACGCCGATACCAAGCGTAACCGCTACACCGTCCAGGTCATGGCCGACGACAAAATGACCGAAAAGAAAGATAAGACCATCAACGAGCCGGTCCAGTTCTACACCGGCAGAGGCGGGCGCATCCCGTACGAGATGGTCATCAACACCGTGCAGAAGAACCTGATCGTCGGCTACCTCTCGACTCCCAAGGAATCCGCCTCCCGCTGACCGTAACCGCCATCCGGTTGCCTGCCGCCAAAGGCCGGTAACCGGATGCCCTTCACACCGTGTTGCCGCTGTGACGTTTGAAGATCACCGGCATATTCTGGGAGAACGCCGACCGCGCCAGGACCATGTCGCAGCCCGCTTCCTGCGCCTGCTGTTTTAACTCGCCCTGAACGTGCGACAGATATCCGATCAGGCTGATGCCGCGGGTCTCCGCGCTTCCTTTCAAGGTTGTGATCAGCGCCAGCGGATCCACCGCCTCGAAATTCAGATCGAAGATAATCAGCGCCGGCTTCTCCTTGGCCTTACTCAGTACCTCGGTCGATTCCTTGATGAACTCGAGCGCCATTCCCGAGCGCCTGGCCGCCTCGGTCAGCTTCACCGAGAAAAACAGATCGCTAACCACAGCGAAAACTCTCCTGGATTCCTGCTTCGGCATAGAGATGTGCTATTTGTTTTCAGTTACCCTGTTTTGAATTACTCGTGGGAGGGGACGACTGAATTCTATCATGAAACGCATGGATGTCCATTCATGGTCGCGGCCCGATTGCGCGCGCGTCCGTCACATCGACCTTGACCTCGATATCGACTTCTCCCGTCGCGTCGTCTCGGGATCGGCCGTTCTGTCCTACGATCATCTCTCGTCCGGCGAATTGATTCTCGATACGCGCGGGCTTGTGATTCACTCGGTGGAAGACGCCCCCGGTTTTGAACTCGGCGAGGCTGACCCCATCCTGGGCGCGCCCTTGCGCATCCGCCTCGACGGCTCCGGAGGCCCCGTGAAGGTGAACTATTCGACCAGCCCGGGCGCTTCCGGCCTGCAATGGCTGGAGCCGCCGCAGACCGCGGGCAGGCAGCACCCCTTCCTCTACACGCAATCGCAAGCCATCCACGCGCGCAGTTGGATTCCCCTCCAGGACTCGCCCGCCGTCCGCATCACCTACACCGCCCGCATCGGCACTCCGCCCGGAATTCGCGCCGTCATGGGCGCCGAAATGCTTCCCGGCGGCCGGTTCCGCATGGACCAGCCCATCCCCTCGTACCTGATCGCGCTGGCCGCGGGCGACCTCGACTTCCGGCCGCTCGGGCCCCGTTCCGGCGTGTATGCCGAGCCGTGCCTCGTGGAACCCGCCGCGGCCGAATTCAGCGACACCGAAGCCATGATCGCCGCCGTCGAATCGCTCTACGGGCCGTATCGCTGGGGCCGCTATGACCTGCTCGTGCTTCCCCCCAGCTTCCCCTTCGGCGGGATGGAAAACCCGCGCCTCACCTTCGCCACTCCCACCATCATCGCCGGCGACCGCAGCCTCGTCTCCCTGGTCGCGCACGAACTGGCCCATTCCTGGTCCGGCAACCTGGTGACCAACGCCACCTGGAGCGACTTCTGGCTCAACGAAGGCTTCACCGTCTACGTGGAGCGCCGCGTCCTCGAGCGGGTGTTCGGCCCCGAGCGCGCCGAAATGGAAGCCGTGCTCGGACGCCGCGAACTCGACCGCGAAATGGCCGGCCTGCCCGAACCCGATCGCGTCCTGCACCTCGAGCTCGGCGGCCGCGATCCGGACGACGGCTGCACCCTGGTGCCGTACGAGAAAGGCGCGCTCCTGCTCCGCACCATCGAAAAGGCCGTCGGCCGCGAACGCTTCGACGGTTGGCTGAGCGCCTATTTCGACCACTTCGCCTTTCAGAGCATCACCACGGCGCAGTTCCTGGATTACATCCGCAGGGAACTGCCGAATCCTGTTCCGCTCGATGAGTGGATCTTCCGGCCGGGCGTTCCGGAAGGAGCCGCCGACCCGCATTCCGACGCCTTCTCGCGCATCGAGAACTCCTGGCCCGCCGACACCAGCACCTGGACCACCCACCAGTGGCTCCACTTCCTCCGCACCCTGGACCAGCCCGACCTTGCGCGCCTCGACCGCGAATTCCGCCTGAGCGAATCGGGCAATTCGGAAATTCTTCACCAGTTTCTCCTCATGGCCGTGAAGGCGAACTACGCCCCCGCGCTGGACAAAGTGGACCGCTTCCTGAATTCGGTGGGCCGGCGCAAATTCCTGAAGCCGATGTATTCGGAACTGATGAAGACTCCCGAAGGCGCCGAGCGCGCGAAAGCGATCTATGCCAGGGCGCGCGCCGGCTACCACCCCATCGCGCAGGCCACCATCGACGCGCTGGTCAACGCCCGGCCCTGAAACCCGCCCCGGTCACGCCGGCTTCCAAGGCCCGCGATAAGGACGCGCGAGCATCGCATTGGCCTCGGCGTCGCCCGTTACCTGCTCCTTCGCTGCATCCCAGCGGAGCGAGCGGCCCAGACGCGTCGAGATGTTCCCCAGGTGGCACATCACCGCCGAGCGATGACCTTCCTCCACGTCAGCGGTCGGCTTCTGCCGGCTCTTGACGCAATCGAGAAAACTGCGGACGTGCGCTACGTCCAGGTCGTTGCCCTTCATCGTGAGCGGCTCCATCGCCGCCGTCTTATCCTTGCCGGTCTTTTCCGGCGTGACTGTGAAACCGCCGCGTGTGAGGCTGAGCATCCCCTTGGTGCCGAAAACGTCCAGCGTGAAACCCTTGCCTTCGGCAACTTCGCTGGCCGTCCAGGTGACCACCGTCTTGCCGAACTGATACGTCACCTCCTGAAGGTCCGGCGTCTCACCGCCGTCGGTGAGCGCGTACCGTCCGCCGAAACCCGCCACCACCGAGGGCGCGTCGGCCCCCACAATCCAGCGCGCGATGTCCAGGTGATGCGCGCCCCAGTTGGTCATCTGCCCGCCCGAGTAGTCCCAGAACCAGCGGAAATTGTAAATGCAGCGGAACGGATCGAACGGCCGCTGCGGCGCCGGGCCCAGCCACATGTTCCAGTCGAACGTGGGGATCGGACCCCGCGCCATTTCAGTAGGCCGCAGGCCGGGGAAGATGTTGCGCTGCATGCCGGCGCGGATGCGATGGACCTCGCCGATGCCGCCGTCCCGAATCAGTTTCACCGCCGCCGCATAATGCGTTCCCGAGCGCTGTTGCGAGCCGGTCTGCACCACGCGGCGGTTGCGTCGCGCCGCTTCCACCATCCGCCGCCCTTCCACAACCGTGAGCGAAAGAGGCTTCTCGCAATAAACATCCTTGCCGGCATCGCACGCCGCGATGGTCATGATCGCGTGCCAGTGATCCGGTACCGCCACGATCACCGCGTCGATATCCTTCTCGTCGATCAGCTTGCGGAAGTCGGTGAATGCCTTCGCCTTCCCGCCCGCCATCTCGATGCCTTTTTCGCGGAACGGATCGTAGAGGTCGCACACCGCCGCCGCATCCACTTCGGGCTGTTTAAGGAACGTGCCCCAGTCCTGCTTGCCCCGGCCGCCGCTGCCGATCAGGCCCACGCGGACGCGCTCGTTCGCGCCGGTCACGCGCGCGGCGCTCCATGCCGTCAGCGCGCCTAATGCAAAGCTTCGTCGATTCATAGAACCTTCAACTCGTACAAAGGCCGGGACCGTCCAGCCCCGCCGTCTTCAGCCATCCGTCCCGCACATCGAAAATGCCGGGGAATTTCTTCTCCCAGCCCGCGCTGGCAGACGGCACGTATTCGCGCGCGTTGGCCTCGAGGGCCGAGGTCCCGGGAATGTGCGCGGCGATCCCCACCGAATGCACCAGCGCGGCGCCCGGACAGGTCAGGTCCTGCACGCACCGGAACATGCCGTACTTCTGCGCCGCCGCGGCCAGCAGCAGCGTTTGCGATTGGCCCTTGCAGGCCTTCAGCGCCACTCCCGTGTAGCCCATCTCCCGAGCCAGCAGCAGCGTGTCCAGCCCGGTGAGCGATTCGTCGATGACCACCGGCCGCAGTTTGGCCGCTTCGAACATCGTGTTGTCGCGATGCGCCGCCAGGTCCCGCGCCGTCGGCTGCTCGATGTACTGCGCACGGTCGAAGGCATCGGGCGCGCTGACCTTGATCCGTCGCACGAACTCGAGCAGGTATTCGACGTTCGGACAGCGCTCGTTGAAGTCCAGCGAATAGATCCAGTCCTTGTAGCCGCGTTTCGCCTGCGCGGCGATGGTCACCCGGTCAATCGCCGTGACCCGCTCCACATCCGCCCCCAGGTCCCCGCCGTTGAGCTTGATCTTGAGCGCCGTGACGCCGCTGTACGGGATCCACGCTTCGAGCGATTCGGGCAGCCCGTCGCCGATCCGCTTCCTGACCTCGGCTGCCGTCAACGGGTCCGACGCGCCCACCGAGTGGTACATCCGCACCCGCGGCGCCAGTTTGGGCGCGATGTAGCGGTCCAGGTACTCGCCCTTGAAGCTCGCGTCCAGGTAGTGCGCCAGGTCGTGGCGGACGAATTCGCGCCCGGACGTGTAGAACGCGTTGCGCCCGTGCAGCTTGCCGAAAGCATCGTGGATGGCGGCGTCCACCGGACTGGCCACCACCAGCGTGCACAGCTTGGGAACGGCGACCGGAAGCTTCAACTCGCGCGTGGTTTCCCCGGCGGCCTTCAGATATTCCGGTTCGAGCGCGAAGTTGACGTCCAGCGGATGCGCGTACTCTTTGTAGGAGCGGGTGATCTTCGCCACTTTCCCGGCCAGCGTCTTCATCGCGCCCAGCGTGGTGTCGTAGGCAACTCCCGGGGCGGGGAAGGCCCACGCGTTCCCCATCGGCATCGATGCCGCGCCCTCCGCCGACCTGCCCGAGCGCGTGCTCAGCCGGCAGCGAACTTCGAGCATGGTGACGCGGTCCACTTCCCGCCCGCCGAACATGTACGGCGCGCGGTAGAGGTAATCGCGGAACTCCGTTTGCAAATCGTCGATGCGGGCGTCGGTCGTGGGGGCGGCAAGCAGGGCGGGCACCGCGGGTGTCAACAGAAACTCCCGGCGTTTCATAACCCGGCCTGGTCCAGGTAGCCGCGCACCTTCACCAGGTCCTTCTTCATGGCGGCGAATATTTCTTCGCGCGGCATCGTCGGTCTTGGCCGACCCGCTGTTCGCCCCGCCCAGCGGGTATTCGTAATGGATCTGCACCGGGCCGTCGAAATCGCTCTTCGCCACCAGCGCAAAGAACTGGTCGAACTTCACCATGCCCTCGCCGATCGGCCTCCAGCTTTCTCTCCACGCGCCCTTGGAGTCCCTGGCCCAGATGAAATCCTTTACGGCAATGCCGCGCGCATGCTTTCCGGAAATTCGCCAGCTCGCGATCCAGCCGCCCAGTCCGCCCTCCACCGTGGCGTGGCCCACGTCGTAGTTGATCCCCACCAGCTTCGGGTCCAAATCGCGCATCAGCAGGTGCAAATCCCAGATGGAGGCCCCCACCAGCCCCACACCCGAATGCGTGTGATACATGGCGCACATGCCATAACGCCGGTTGAGATCGGCCAGTTTCGCAAGCCTCGGCCGGAACCCGTCCATCTGCGCTTCGAGCGGCTGGTTGGCGTCCCACTTGAAACCGCCGAAACGGTAATTGCGGATGCCCAGCGCCGACGCCGTCTTGAGCACATCCTCGGTATACGGCGTGTCCGCATCGACAACCTCGGTTGAGATCATCGAAATCTCAACGCCGTTCTTGCGCGCGGCGGCGGCCAGCGGCGGCAGGTCGCGTGCCACCGTCGCCGGCTCCACGTGCCCGCCTTTGCGCACCGTCAGGTCGAGCGCGTCGAAGCCCATGGCGGCGGCGGCCTGTGCCAGTTCCTCCCCCTGAAGAAATTGCAGGTGCTTCGAAAAAATCGAGACTTGGATTTTCGGACGCGCCCCGGCGCGTCCGGCGAACAGCAGCGCTCCGCCGGCAATCAGCGAACGGCGCGATATCGGATGTTCGGGCACGGTTCCATAATAAACGTGTTTCCCATTGACATTCTAAACTGAACCGTTTAGTATTGCAGAATGATTCGCGTAGAGCACCTGGTGAAGAAATTCGGCGATTACGCAGCCGTGAACGATGTGTCGTTCTCGGTCGCCGCCGGGGAAATTTTTGCCTTTCTCGGGCCGAACGGCGCTGGTAAAACCACCACCATCAAGATGCTGACCACGCTGCTCAAACCGACGGCGGGGATGCTGGAAGTGGACGGCCTCGACCTGGCGTCGCACGGCAACAGCGTTCGCCAGAGGTTCGGCATCGTCTTCCAGGACCCTAGCCTCGACGCCGACATGACGGCCTTCGAAAACATGGAATTGCACGGCGTGCTGTACCACGTGCCGCGCAAAGTACGGCACGAGCGCACCGAGCGGCTGATGCGCCTTTTCGAACTCTGGGACCGGCGCAACGAGCAGGTCAAGGTGTTTTCGGGAGGCATGAAGCGCCGTCTCGAAATCGCGCGCGGACTGCTGCACACTCCCAAAATCCTGTTTCTCGACGAACCCACGCTTGGCCTGGATCCCCAAACCCGTAAACAGCTCTGGACCCACGTCCGGAAATTGAACGAGGAAGAAGGCGTAACGGTGTTTCTCACCACGCACTACATGGACGAAGCCGAGCGGGTGGCCCAGCGCATCGCCATCATCGACCACGGCCGCATTGTGGCCCTCGGCTCGCCCGGCGAATTAAAGGAACAGACCGGCAAGGACTCGCTCGAAGAAGCATTCCTGGCGCTCACCGGCACGACCATTCGTGACGAAGGCGCCCCCGCCGGAGATCAGTTGCGCCAGATGGCGCGGCTGTGGAGCAACCGCCGATGAGTGTCATTTATATTCTCTGGCTGAGGGAGTTGCGCCGCTACGTGCGGTCGCGCGCGCAGGTCGTGGCTTCGCTTGGCCAGCCGATCCTGTACCTGGTGGCGTTGGGATTCGGGCTCGGGCCGATCTTTGAGCGCGCCGGACAGGGCAGCTACGTGCAGTTCGTGGCGCCCGGAATCATTGCCATGACGGTGCTGTTCAGCTCCGTCTTCTCCGGTATGGGGCTGCTCTGGGACCGCCAGTTCGGATTTCTGAAAGAGACGCTGGTGGCGCCCGTTCCGCGCATCCAGGTGATGCTCGGCCGCACCCTGGGAGCGGCCACCGTGGCCATGTGCCAGGGGCTGCTGGTAGCGGTGGTCTCCGCCATCGCCGGTTTCCGGATCGTGGACGCGCGCATGCTCCCGCTCGCCTTCGTGTTTCTCGCGCTCATCGCCTGCGTGTTCGCCGCGCTCGGCACCGCCATCGGGTCGGCCCTCGAAAACATGCAGGGCTTCCAGATGATCATGAACTTCCTGGTGATGCCGATCTTCTTCCTCTCGGGAGCGCTCTTTCCGCTGACTAACCTGCCCGGCGCCGATGGCGGTGGTTACCACCCTCGATCCGCTCGCCTACGGGGTGGACGGACTGCGCGCCACGCTCATCGGCATCTCCCATTTCGGTATGGCGCGCGATGCCGCCGTTCTCGTTCTCGT
Source organism: Bryobacterales bacterium (assembly GCA_963836425.1). Classification (GTDB taxonomy): domain Bacteria; phylum Acidobacteriota; class Terriglobia; order Bryobacterales; family Bryobacteraceae; genus CAWIJJ01. Next base: position 297,458 of record CAWIJJ010000001.1, read on the forward strand.
TGCCACGGTGTTAGTCTGGTTTGGCAGCCGGTTATTTTCGAAGATTCAGGTCTGAAAATGCCGCGAACGCGCAGTGCCAGCGCCCACCGCAAAGTTCTGGACGCCGCCATTCAACTGATCGCCGGACAAGGTGTGGATGCCACCAGCATGGATGCCATCGCACACCGCTCCGGCGTCAGCAAGGCCACCATTTACAAACATTGGTCCGATAAGGACGCTCTGCTTCTGGAGATCCTGTCCGACATCAACGGCCTGTTCTCCCGCCCCTGTTTCGATACCGGCGACACCCGCGGCGACATGGTGGCCGTGCTGGCTTACCGGCCTCCCGAAGAGAGCGGCATGCGGCAGCAGATCATGCCGCATCTGGTGGCCTATTCGGCGCGCAACGTGGAATTCGGCAAGTCCTGGCGCAACCGGGTGATGGAGCCGCCGCGCACCGAACTGAAAACCCTGATGGCCAAGGGAGTGGCCAAGGGCGAGTTGCGCCCGGACCTCGATTTCGAACTCTCCCTCGCCCTGCTCATAGGCCCGATCCTGTACTGGTACGTGTTTCTGCGCCGCAGCGACGAGAATCCTGCCACCCTCGCCGAAGGCGTCGTGGATTCGTTCTGGAGGGCCTTCGGCACTTCGACACGCCCCGGCCGCACATCGCGTCCCCGGTTGCATCCCGAACAACCGCGCGATACACTGCCCCGGTCTGGACCACGGTAACCTCAATCATGAAATTCGGAGTCAATACTTTCATTTGGACGGCGGCGTTCAGCCGTGCCGACCTTCCCATTCTTCCCGAAATCAAAGCCCACGGATTCGATGGCGTGGAAGTTCCCCTCTTCCGGCCGGCGGAGTTTCAGGCCGCCGATATCCGCCGCGGCCTCGAAGCGAACGGCCTCGAATGTACGGTCTGTTCGGTGCTGGTGGACGGCCTCAACCTGATCAGCGATGAGGCATCCGTTCGCCAGAAGACGCGCGATCACCTGCGGGCTTGCATCGCCGCCGTGGCCGAAGTGGGATCCAAGCTCTTTGTGGGGCCGTTCTATTCGCCGGTCGGCTATCTGCCGGGTCGCCGCCGCACCGCGGACGAATGGAAGTGGGCGGTAGAGGGCCTGCAATCGCTCGGCGATACGCTGGCGGCCCACCAGGTCACCCTCGCGGTCGAGCCGCTGAATCGCTTCGAGACCTACTTCCTGAACACAGCGGCGGATGCGGCCGCGCTCTGCGATGAGGTGAACCATCGCAACGTAGGCGTTCTTTTCGACACCTTTCACGCCAACATCGAAGAGAAGGATATTGCCGCCGGCTATCGCACCGTGGCCCGGCACCTCAAGCACGTGCATACCTGCGAAAACGACCGCGGAACGCCCGGCAGCGGCCACGTCGAATGGGACGCCGTCTTTGCCGCGCTGCGCGAGATCGGCTACGACGGGTGGCTCACCATCGAGAGCTTCGGTTTCGCACTGGGTGAAATCTCGTCGGCCGCCGCCATCTGGCGCGATATCGAGCGCACGCCGGAAGCGATCGCCTACGACGGCGTCCGCTTCCTGAAGAAGCACTTCGCCGCCGCCGCCAAATCAGTCTGAAGCGCGCGCCCTGCTTCTTTCCGTCGCGTACGAGCCACCACCAAAGGGCACCCCCCTTCAGGCCGCCCCCGCCTCTGGTCTATAGTGGGGAGAAAGCCCTGGGGGGGAAATGGCGAGACCTGTTCTTCTGGCCGTCGACGATGATCCGAATGTCCTGAGCGCCGTCGAACGGGACCTGCGCAGCCGCTACAGCGAGAACTACCGGATCCTTTCCGCCGGCTCTGGAAACGCGGCCCTGGACCTGCTGCGCCGCCTCTCCAAACGCAACGAGCCGGTCGCCCTCCTCGTCGTCGATCACCGCATGCCGCAAATGAACGGCATCGAGTTCCTCTCCGCCGCCATCGCAGACCTTCCCGATGTCCGCCGCGTGCTCCTTACCGCCTACGCCGATACCGAAGCCGCCATTCGCGCCATCAACGAGGTCAAGCTCGACCACTACCTGCTCAAACCTTGGGAGCCGGCCGAGCGCAATCTTTACCCGGTCCTGGACGACCTGCTCGAGCAGTGGTCCGCCTCCTACCGGCCGCCGTTCGAGGGTATTCGCGTCGCCGGCACGCGCTGGTCGCCCCGCTGTTACGAAGTGCGCGAGTTCCTCGCCCGAAATCAGATCCCCTACCAGTGGATCAACGTCGAAATGACGGAGGGCCATTCCGACGTCGCGCAAATTCTCGACAGCCTCGGGGAGCTGCGGGATCATCTGCCCGTGGTGCTGCTTCCCGATGGAACCACTCTGGGCGACGCCGCGCCGGCGCAGCTCGCGGCCCGGCTCGGACTCCACACCCGCACCGAAACCGCCTTCTTCGACGTGGCCATCGTCGGAGGCGGCCCCGCCGGGCTTGCCGCCGCGGTCTACGCCGCGTCCGAGGGCCTCAAAACCGTGATCGTCGAACGCGAAGCGCCCGGCGGTCAGGCCGGCCTCAGCTCGCGCATCGAAAACTATCTCGGCTTTCCTTCCGGCCTGAGCGGCAATGACCTGGCACGCCGCGCGGTCGCCCAGGCGCGCCGCTTCGGAGCCGAAATCGTCGCTCCCCAGGAGGTCACCCGGGCGCGCGCCGAAGGTCCCTACCGCATCCTCACCATGGCCGACGGCTCCGAGATTTCCTGTCACGCCCTCATCGTCTCTACCGGCGTGCAATGGCGCAAGCTGAGTGTGCCCGGCGCGGACCGCTTGCAGGGCGCGGGCCTCTATTACGGCGCCGGCTCCACCGAATCGATGTCCTGCCGGGATGAGGATGTGTACATCATCGGCGGAGCGAATTCGGCCGGCCAGGCGGCCATGAACTTCTCGCGCTACGCCCGCCGTGTCGTCATGCTCGTCCGCGGCGAAGGCTTGAGCGCCACCATGTCGCAATACCTGATCAACGACATCGCCCAGACCCCGAACATCGTCGTCGAGCCTCGCACCCATTTGGTCGAACTGCACGGCGACGAAAAACTGGAGGCCATCACCATCGCCTGCGGCCGCACGGGTACCACCGAGCGCGTGCCGGCCAGTTCCCTGTTTGTGTTCATCGGCGCCGAGCCCCGTACCGACTGGCTCGATGGCTTCGTGATGCGCGACGGCCGCGGGTTCATCCTCACCGGCCCGGACCTGAAGCAGGACGGCCGGCCGCCCTCCGGCTGGACCGGGGAGCGCGACCCGTTTCTGCTCGAAACCAACGTCGCCGGCGTTTTCGCCGTGGGTGACGTCCGCCACGGCTCCATCAAACGCGTGGCCTCCGGCGTTGGCGAAGGGTCCATCGCCATTCAATTCGTACATAACTATCTCGCCAAGGTTTGAAATGGACGGCGCCCAAACCGCTTCCGATAATCTCAACGCGCGGCTTCGCAGAATCGCGATCTTCGCCGACCTCGAAGAAGACCACCTGAACTGGCTCGCCTCCCACCTGCAGGTGGCCCATTTCGAAGCGGGCGCGCTGATCAGCGAGGAGGGTTCGGTTGCCGACCGCCTGATGGTGATCCTCGATGGCGAGATCGTGGGCCGCAAGGAAAAGTCCGCCGACGACGGGCGCATCTATTCCGCGCACGCCGGCCAGGTCACCGGAATGCTCCCCTACTCCCGGCTGACCCACTATCCGCTCACCACCCGCGCCGTGGCGCCCACCACCGCCGCGTTCCTGGACGCCTCCTGGTTTCCCGAAATGCTCAAACGCGTGCCAGTGCTCGGAGGACGTCTCGTCGGCGTCATGGCCGACCGGATCCGGGAATCGGCCAGGAGCGACCAGCAGCGGGAAAAACTCATCTCCCTCGGTAAACTCTCCGCCGGGCTCGCACACGAGCTCAACAATCCCGCCTCCGCCGTGCGCAATGCGGCCTCCGCGCTGCAACAGGCCGTTGCCGCCATGCGCAGTGCCGCCCTGCACCTGGACAAGCGCGAGCTTCCCACAGCCGACCGCGCCTTCCTCGCCAGGCTCGAATGCGACTGGCACTCCACCCACCCCCAGCAGGCGCTCGATTCGCTCGACCGCAGCGACCGCGAAGAGGAAATCGGCTCCTGGCTCGAGACGCACCGCATCCCCGAGGCCCATATCCTCGCGGCGGCCCTGGTGGACGCCGGCTGCGACCTGGAAACGCTCCGCACCCTGGCCGCGAAGTTCGACGACGAGACGCTGGCGCTCGTGGTCACGCGCCTCGCCAGTTCTTTCACCATCACCCACCTGGTGCAGCAGATCGAAAGCGGAACCGCGCGCATCTCGAACCTGGTCAAAGCCGTGAAGCAGTACTCCTACATGGACCAGACTCCGGAACAGGAGATCGATCTGCACGACGGCATCGAGAACACGTTGGTCATGCTGCACTACCGCTTGAAGCTCGGCATCCGCGTGATTCGCCAGTACGATCGCGCCATTCCGCGCGTCTGCGCTTACGCGAGCGAGCTCAACCAGGTGTGGACGAACCTGATCGATAACGCCATCGACGCCATGGCCGGAAATGGCGAGCTCACCGTCCGCACCGCGCCCGAAGGCGCCATGGTGCTGGTGGAAATCCGGGACAACGGTCCAGGCATCCCGGCCGAAATTCAGGACCGTATCTTCGATCCGTTCTTCACCACCAAAGGCGTCGGCGAGGGCACCGGGCTCGGGCTCGACGCGGTCTTCCGGATCGTGCAGAAGCATCATGGCAGCGTCCGGGTGAATTCGAAGCCGGGGAGAACCTCATTCGAAGTGCGGCTTCCAATCGCCGGCGCTGGAAAGGGAGAGAATGCAAGTCTGTAAACATCTGAGTGAAGCGAAGGAACAGCATCCGGCCAGGCGCGTCTGCGAGGATTGCGTCAAGACCGGCGATTCATGGGTCCACCTGCGCGTCTGCCTGACTTGCGGCCACGTAGGCTGCTGCGATTCCTCGAAGAATAAGCACGCCACCAAACACTTCCACGGCACCGGGCATCCGGTCGTCCGCTCGCTCGAGCCCGGCGAAACCTGGGGCTGGTGTTACGTGGACGAGATCACCTTCGATCTTTCCCGCGGCATCTCCCACGCCACCGTCCTCGAGTAGGGAACACGTTGGCGTGCAGTGCAGCCAGGAGTTATTCTTGGGCAAGCCATGACACGCAGAAACTTTATCGCCAGTGCCGCGGCCGGCGCCGCGTACGCCCAGACGCGCACGGCAAAGCCCAATATCGTTTTCATCCTTTCCGACGACCTCGGGTACGGAGACCTCGGCTGCTACGGGCAGCAGAAAATCCAGACGCCCGTTCTGGACCGGCTCGCCGCCGGCGGAATGCGATTCACTCAGGCTTACGCCGGAAGCACCGTCTGCGCGCCCTCGCGCTGCTGCCTGATGACCGGGCGGCACACCGGACACGCCAGCGTGCGCGGCAATAAATCGCCCGAACTCGGACTGCGCAAAGATGAAGTCACCGTGGCCTCCATGCTGCGCGCCACCGGCTACCGGACGGCGCTCTTCGGCAAATGGGGCCTGGGCGCGTACGATGTGGACAGCCATCCCAACGACAAAGGTTTCCAGCAGTTCTTCGGATACCTGAACCAGGGCCACGCCCACAATTCATTCCCGGACTATCTTTGGGACAACAAGAGCGAGCATTTCCTGAAGGAAAACTGGTTCAATCGCAAGAAGACCTTCAGCAACGACCTGTTCACCGAGCGGGCGCTCAAATTCATCGGCGAGCAGGGGCAGGACCCGTTCTTCCTGTATCTCTCCTACACGATTCCCCACGCCGATAACGAGCGCGGCAATTTCAACAAGATCGGCATCGACTCGCCGGATATGGGCCCGTATGCGAACCGGGACTGGCCGGACGTCGAGAAGAATTTCGCCGCTACCGTCACCCGCATGGACACGCAGATCGGGCAACTGCTGGCGGCGCTCGACACCAAGGGCGTTCGCGAAAACACCCTCGTCATCTTCACCAGCGATAACGGCCCGCACAAAGAGGGCGGCCACAATCCCAACTTCTTCGAGAGCTCCGGGGCCGTGCGCGGCACCAAGCGCGACCTCTACGAAGGCGGCGTCCGCGTGCCCACAATCGCCGACTGGAAGGGCCGCATCCGTCCCGGCCAGGTGAGCGACCACGCCTGGGCCTTCTGGGATTTCCTGCCCACCGCCGCGGAACTCGCCGCCGTCAAGGCTCCCGGTCAGATCGACGGCCTCTCCTTCGTGCCTGCCATGCTCGGCGGCCGCCAGGCTGCGCACGATTACCTGTACTGGGAATTTCACGAGGGCGGCTTCCAACAGGCTGTCCGGCAGGGCGACTGGAAACTCGTCCGCCAGGCCCCGAAAAATCAGTTGGAGCTGTTCAACCTCAAGCAGGACCTGAAAGAGACGCGCAACCTCGCCGCCGAGCAGCCCCAGGTCTTGGCCAAAATGCAGGCGCTGTTCCGCTCCGCCCGCACCGACCATCCCCAGTTCCCCACCAACCTCAAAGATGCAGGAGTGCCCTTCTAGGTGCAGCCTATGCGGCGCAGAACATTTCTCCAGCTTGCGGCTGCGGCTCCGCTGGCCGCGCAATCCGCCGCGCGGCGCACCGAGGTCTCCATCGACGCCGACCGGTTTCTCATCAACGGCAAACCCACCTATCCCGGCCGCACCTACAAAGGCATGAAGATCGAGGGCCTGCTGATGAATTGCCGCACCGTCCAGGCCATTTTCGACGACGCCAACCCGGAGACCCGCGGCAAATGGGCCTACCCCGACACGGGCAAGTGGGACCCCGACCGCAACACTCGCGAGTTCGTCGCCGCCATGCCGGAATGGCGTCGCCACGGTCTGCTCGCTTTCACCGTCAACCTTCAGGGCGGCAGTCCCGAGGGTTACTCCCAGGGGCAGCCCTGGGACAACTCCGCCATCGACACCGAAGGCAATCTCAAGCCCGCCTACATGGCCCGGCTCAAGCGCGTGCTGGACCGCGCCGGCGAGCTCGGCATGGTGGCCATTGTCGGCTACTTCTACTTCGGCCAGGACCAGCGCGTCAAAGACGAAGCAGCCATCAAACGCGCGGTCACCAATGCCACCAACTGGCTGCTCGACGGCGGCTATCGCAACGTGCTCGTCGAGGTGGACAACGAAACCAACGTGCGGGCCTACGATCACGACATCCTCAAGCCGCCCCGCGTGCACGAGCTGATCGAGCAGGTGAAGGGCATGAGCCGCGGCGGCCGGCGGCTGCTCGTTGGCACCAGTTACGGCGGCGGAACTCCGGCCGCGGCCAACGTCGTCAAGGCGTCCGACTTTCTGCTGCTCCACGGCAACGGCGCGGATGATCCGGCCCGCATTCGCAAAATGGTCGAGGCGTCGCGCGCCGCCGGGGGCTACCGCCCCATGCCCGTGCTCATCAACGAAGACGATCACTTCCGCTTCGGCGACCCCGAGAACCACATGATGGCGGCGCTCGGGCTCTACGTTTCCTGGGGCTACTTCGACCCGGGCAAGAGCGACTACTCCGATGGCTATCAGTGCCCGCCGGTGAACTGGGGCATCAACACCGAACGGAAGAAAGAGTTCTTTGCGAAGCTGAAAGAGGTGACGGGCGCGTGAGCACGCACGGAATGACAAGGCGGGGATTTCTGGCAGCGCCGGCCGCCGCGGCTCTGGCAGCCTCGGAACGCCGCAACATGGTCGTTCTGATGGCCGACGAACACAATCCGCTCTACAGCCAGCCTTACGGCCACCCGTTCGTCGAGACCCCCAACATGACCCGCCTCGCGCGAATGGGCACCGTCTTCACCAACGCTTACTGCCCGTCGCCGCTCTGCATGCCCTCGCGCTCCGCCTTTCTCTCCGGCCGGCGCGTGTTCGACCTCCAGACCTACGGCAACTGCAACGTCTTCTACCAGGAGACGCCGAGCTATGGCGAGGTTCTATCCGGGCAGGGCGTGCATACCGTCCACATCGGAAAGACCGATGTCTACAATCATTCCTCCACGCTCGGCTTTAGTGAAATGCTGCTCCCCGGCAACCGCGCCCAGCCCGGAGACACCTTCGTCCGCCGCCATCCAATGGACGTGCTGAAGGATTCCGAAGGCCGCGCCGGCGGGTACGGTCCGCGTCCCAATCCGTTCGCGGGCGACGAGCGCGTCATGGCCGAGGCGCTCCGCTGGCTCTCTTCCACCGCCCCCGGGCTGCGGCAGCCATGGACCCTCGCCATCAACCTGCTCAAGCCGCACTTCCCCCACCTCGTCACGCCTGACCTCTGGGAAAAATACGCGGACCACGCGGACCTGCCCGCGCACGGCCCGGAAGCCGCCGCCGCCGCTCATCCATATTCGGAAGACCTGCGCCGCTTCTTCGGAACCAGCGGTTTCAGCGAAGAGCAGATCCGCAACCTCCGCCGCGGCTACTACGGCTGCGTCACCTACATGGACCGCCAGGTCGGCCGCCTTCTCGATGCCCTCGAATCTTCCAACCGCCTCGCCGGCACGGTCGTCGCCTACACCTCGGACCACGGCGAGATGCTCGGCAACTTCGGCCTCTGGTGGAAGCGCAGTCTCTTCGAGGACTCCGTGCGGATTCCCATGATCGTCGCCGGTCCCGGATTCCGCGCGGGCGCTCGCGTTCACACGCCCGTGGATTCGCACGACCTTCAGGCCGCCCTCTTCCACGCCACCGGCTCCGTCCGTCCGCCCAAGTGGGTGGGCACGCCGCTCCAGCGGATCGCCGTGAACGATAGCCGCCGCGTCGTGTTCTCCGAATTTCAGGGAGGCGGTACCCGCGCCAGTGCCTTTCTCGTGCGTCAGGGCCGCTGGAAGTTCCTGCACCACTGCGAAGCGCCGCACCTTCTCTACGATCTCGAATCCGACCCTCACGAGCTGAACAACCTCGCGGCCAGGCGGCCTGAAATCGTCCGGCGCCTCGAAGGTGAACTGCGTCGCATCTGCAATCCGGAGCGGGAAAACGAGCGCGCCGAGCAGTACTCCCTACGCCAGCTTCGCGCCCTGGGACGCGAGGCGTGACGCGCCGCCCGCTGCATTTTGCGCTGCTGCTGGCGGGCGCGGCACTGCTGCGGGCGCAGGATTCCAATCTCAGTTTCGCCGGTGCGTGCGCGCTCGGAAGGGAAGACCTGGTGCTCGAAATCGGCCTGCGCAATCCCGCGCTCGCCCTCCGCGAATCGCCCAGGTATCTCGATCTCGACTTCGGCCCCCGCGTGCTCGAACGGCTGGCGCGCGCCGCGCCCGATGAGGCCGTTGACGTCCTCGCCGGGCAGGACCGGGCAGCGGGTGCCGCTCGCGAGATCCTGCTGGCATCCGCCGCGCCCGGCCTCCGCCTCCTCGCCCGCCTCTCCGCCGATCGCGCGCTCGACCCGCCTACACGCCGCCGCGTCGCCGTGCTGTCCGGCCTGATTGCCGCCGGACGCCTCACCGAGGCCGCTGCCGTGACGCTGGCCCGCGATACGCCCCGCTATTTCGCCGCCCTGGCCGGAGCCCGCGTGGATGCGGCGCCCGCCGACATGCCCGCCTTCGACCGCGCCCTCGATACCGAGTCGCGCCTTTTGTGCCGGGCCGCGGCCGATTCCGGCGGACGAGCGCCGCCCCGCGAAATGGCCGCCATGCGCGCTCGCGATCTCTATCTCCTGCTGGCCTTCGGACGCGCCGAAATCGAAGGCCCCGTTTTCGCCGCCATCTTCGACCGGCTGCTCGTTCCGAAGTTGCGTGCCGAAAAGCCCGCGGCCGCCTCCCTGCGTTCATTCCTCGTCAAGAGCAAAGACTGGGCGCTGCGCGATTTCGCCGCCGCCTCGGCCGCCGCCCATCGTCTCGATGCTTTCCTCGCCATGGCCGGCCCCGGCGCTGTTGCCAGGCTGGCGCTCGGCATCGACGCCGCCGGCGATCCCCCCAGGGAAGCCGTGCGCGTGGCGGAAGTCATCGCCTCCAGCAACAACGCCGCCTTCCTCCAAGCCCTCTCCACCGGAGTTCTGGCCGAACTCGATCGCTGCGCGCGTTCGGAAAAACCGCAGGGCCGCCTTCTCTATGGCCTGCTCGCCGCCCGCCTCGCGCAGATCCCCGGCACTCCCGCCGCCCTGCGCGACGCCGTCTCCGCCTACCTGCCGTACCTGGCCTCGGCGGAACACCTCGACCTCACCGCCCTGTTCGGCGAAAAGAACCACGGCGTCCAGCGCTACTTCTTCTACGACGACGAAGACGGCGTAAACTCGTTCAACTCGTTCCTCGACAGCTACCAGCGGGATCCCAAGTGGACCATCGATGACCGCGGCGACTATGTGCGGGTCTTCGCCTCCGCCCCATCGGGAAGGCGCATCGAAATCTTCGCCAACCGCCCGCTCGACTCCCACCTTCCCGCCAATCGAGGCCGCGAATTCGAAGCCGAGCAGCGCCAGCAAACCATCTCCGCCGTCCTCGAGGCCCGCGGCGCAGCCCCCACCCTCTTCGTGCACCGCGGGCACAGCTTCTATGTCTCCCGGACCGTCAAACAGATCGGCAGCTCCGCCCGCCTGGTAGTCCTCGGCAGTTGCGGAGGCGTCTCCGATATCGCCGCCGTCATCCAGGCTTCTCACGATGCCCAGGTGATCGCCACCCGCGGTGTGGGAGCGGCCGAGATCAATGACCCGCTTCTCAAGAGCCTCAATGATCGCCTGCTCTCCGCCGGCGACCGCCTCGATTGGTCGGCGTTCTGGCAGGAGCAGAAGGGCCGGTTCGGCGGCAGCCGCCTCTTTCAGGATTACATCGCCCCCAACCGCGAGCCCGCCGCCGTCTTTCTCCGCGCGTATTACCTGCTGCTTGACGCCCCCCCGCAGTAGCTATTCCGGCCAATACCCCTGACGTACGCGAATCCTGGCGTCCCCCATTCCGGCCACCGAAATGCGAATGGGACGAAAGTCCGTGCCCGCATTTTCCGGCGGCTTCCACGAAAGCAGGTAGGTGTGTTCCAGGTCTCGGCTGATCTCCGCGAATATCTCCGCGATCTTATTCTTATTGGTCAGCCGGAAGCATGCCCCGCCCGTATCCGCGGCCATGCTCTCCAGCATTTTCAGCAGTTTCTCGTCCTTCAGGGCCGTGCCCTGTGCAATGGCGTAAACCGGCACGCCCGCGCGACGCGCCTGCCGCGAAGCGCCGCTCGCCGAAAGCGCGCTGGCATTGTCGTCGCCGTCCGTGAATACAATCAGCGCTTTTTTGCCCTTGCGCGCTTCCAGGTCCTGCGAAACGCGGGAAAGAGAGTCGAACAGTGCCGTGACGCCGCCGGCCAGCGTTCGCAGAACAGCCTGCTTCACCTGTCTTTTATCCGTGGTGAACTCCTGTTTCACGCGCAACGTTTGATTGAAGGTGTAGATCCCCACCTCGTCGTGTTCCCGCAGCATGTCCACAAACCGCAGAACCGAATTCTTCAGCACCGGAAGAAACTCGTCCATGCTGCCGGTCACGTCCAGCAGCACGGCGCAGGAAATGCGGTCGTCGGCTCCTTCAAAGCGCGCGAGTGTCTGCGGGTTCCCGCCGTCGAACACCTGGAATCGCTCGCTGGTGAGATTCGGCAGGGGATTGCCGTTCCGGTCGAAGACGCTGGCGTATGCCTCCACAAGGCGCGTCTCCACCCGGAAGGTCGGCGTCGAGTCCTGCTGGGCCACGAGTGCCCAACCTGCCGCCACACCGGCGGCGATCCATCCCCTCCGTAAGGCGGCGTTCATAGTGTTCCTAATACCTCACGAAGGCGCGCCGCGTCAAATGCGGCGTAGGCCGCAATCACCGATTGCCAGTCGCGGTAATCGCTCATCTGAATGTCCTCGAGCACCGCCAGCGCCGCCGGTTCCACCAGCGCAGGCAGGGCTTCGGCGGGCAGTCCGTCCCGAACCAGCAGGCATGCCAGGTAAATTTCGAATTCCGCGAGCCGCTCGCCCAGGTAGGCCGGGAAGACCTCGGCGGCGGCGTCCTCGTACGGAGCCAGTTCCGGCAGCAACGATCCGAAATTGCGGCGCAGCATCGGCAGCGCCGGCCCGAGCGCGCCCGCCCGCTCCGGGAACGGCGGGTTCCGTAGATATTCCGCAATCGCCGGCGACCGTTCCGGCTGCGCCATCCCGCCTTTCCGTAGCCGTGCGGCCAGAAACAGCAGGTCCGTCTTGCTCACCGACGACCATACCGCCTCCCAGTCGTGCCGTTTCAATCCCAGCCGCAGCCGTGCCCGCCGCGTGAGCGAAAGCAGGCCGAACGTTGCGTCCGACACCGCCTCGAAAGCGCGCTCGTCTTCCCCCGCCAGCACCAGCCAGTCGGCCGCCGCATGAACCTGCACGGCCAGCGCGCGCAATGTGTCCCCATTTACCCGTTCCAGGCCCGCCGACCGCACCGTTCCGAGTAGCGCCGCCGCCACCGGTATTGCGTTCGGGTCCGCGTTCCGCATCCCTCGCACCGCCGCGGCGCCGGTCACCGATGCGATGCCGTCGAACCCGCCCCTTGCGAAGCTGCCCGCGCCCGTGCTCAGGACCTCCAGTCCGCTCGCCGGAAAGTAGTCGCGGGTGGCCTTCCCGAACTCCACAAACGAGTGCTTGCGAAGGAACAGCGAATCCTCCGCAATCAGCAGGTCCCCAGCCCGGAAGTTTGCCGCGTACACCTGTCCGGCCAGCGCCGTCAGCGTGCGAAACGCCAGCGCGTCGCCATATTCGAACGCAATCTTGCGCAGGTTCTCCGCCGAAATTTTCTTCCGCGCCAGTTCCTTTGTGAGCTTGGCGTTAAGCGAGGCGAAGCGCGCGGCGGAGCCCGACTTCAGGCCGTTTTCCAGGTCGTCCGCGATTTTCACTTTCGCCGGCGCTTCCCGCTCGCGGAACAGCTTGGCCGTCTCCATCACGGTCTGCGCCGCCGCGCGCACGTCGCCTTTGCCGCCCGCCAGCGCCGCCAGGGCCCTGTGTATCCTCAGGAGTTCGTCCATCCGTGGCACGTTCTGCAATTGCAGGATGCGGTCGTAGTTTTTGCGCAGCGCCTCGCCCGGATTCAACTGCCGGCCCGCCGCCGTCAGCGGTGCGTCCGGCACATTGATGAGCGCGTCGCGCAGGGAAACCGGATCTTCCTTCGAGCCCAGCGCCTCCAGCCAGGCGCCAAGCGCATCGAGAGTGGCGCCGGCCCACGCCCGCGGCGTCTGCTCTCCCTGCATCGCCTTCACGTAATCGAGCAGCAGCCCCGCTGTCCGGTCCGCCGGCAGTCGCCCCGAACTCTGCGCCGCCGCGTAGAGATAGAACATCGAGTGCAGCAATCCCGCCGCCTGGTTGGCCTCCCGGAAATCCTGCGTCTTGATCCTCCCGGTGAGCCGGAAAATCTCCCGGAAGTGATCGCCCTCGAGCGCCGACAGGCGGCTGAAATAACCGAACAGCCCCTGCGTCGAGGCGAAGTTCTCCCCCAGCAGCAGCGCTGATATCTCGTCCAGCGGCTCGCCGCGAGCCGTTTCCACGCGAACCGCGGCCAGCAGGTTCTGCCACGCCTCGAACTGGTAGCGATTCTGCCTGTACCCCTTCCCGATCAGGTCCAGCAGAATCTCGTCCTCCACCTCGGGCGTCGTCACCCGCGAAAGCTTCTTCAGCCGTTTCTGCGTCGCATCCACGGAGTTCGATTTCGTCTTGGCAACCATCCAGACTTCCGGTCCGCCCGGGAACTCCATCCGGCCCTGCTCGTCGATCGGCAGCTCCCGCAGCAGGTCTTCGATCGAAGCCGAGCCGAACGTCCGGCTGAACTTGTTCGAACCTTGTACCGAGTCCTTGAATTGTTCGTAGAAAGCGGTCGTGCGTTTCGCGCTCGCGGTGAAGAAGCGCTGGCGCGGAAGGTCGAGCTGGGACAACAGAAAGTAAAACCGGATCAGCTTGCCGTCGTCCTTGTCCAGCACGGCGCGCAAAAACTTCCTCGGATCGCCGGGCTGCGCATGCAGAAGGGCGGACCATGCCGCCTCCGCCTGCGCGCCGCCCGGCACCTGTACCTTGCCGTGTCCGATCTCCAGGCACGAAGAGTACAGTGCCAGCAGCGGACCATATTTTTCCGCCAGGGTCTTCATCCCCACCGATTGCACCAGCAGGGTTGCCGAATCCCGCTCCATGTCGGAGAGCGCTGCGTAGAGTGTGGCCATGGCCGGATTGCGCGCCAGGGCTTCCGCAAACCCGCCCGCGTAGCGCTCCCCCCGGTAGAACTGTTCCTGCCACATCTTCTCTTCCGGAAAGATCTCTACGGCCTCGTTTTCGATTTCCAGCGCGAACTCGCCGCCCGGCGCCTGCAGCCGTTCCTGCATCTCGATGAGATCGATGAGAAGTGCGGAAGCCAGGTCCTGCCGCTTGGCTCTCTTTCCCTTTTCCGCCGGCTCCACGATGGTCTTGTTTCCGTCGCGCCGCGTCCGCCAGCCAAGCAGCGACAAAATCTGTTCCGTCAACCGCGATGAGTTGCGGTCTTCGAGCGAAAGCCGCACCACCGTTTTCCCGCCCGACGATTTACCCTTGGCCTGGAGTTCCCCGAGCAGCCGGAAGTATTCCACCAGCCGCTCGCGATAGGCATCGGCCGAGCCCGCCTTCTGGCTGGAACTGAATCGAACGATGGTGCGGCTGTAATCCGCAACAAACGCCTCTGCCGAACTCTGCTCCGGTCCTCGCGCGATGAACAGGAGGGCGCGAAAACCACCGGGGACCATCACCGTGGCCTCGCCCTGTTCCGCCTGTTCCGGCGCGCAAAGGCGCGAACCCGTCATTCCGGCCAGTTTGCGGCACCCCGCATTGTCGCCGTCCCGCAGGGCCGCCCGCAGTCCGCGTTCCGCCGCCGGCCGCCACTCCGCTTCGGAAGCTCCTGCCGCGCGCAGCGCTTCCGCCCGCGCGGCGTACGCACCCGCCGAGCCTTCGCCGTACCGGTCTTCGAAATCCGCCGACCTCCGGAGCAGGCCGGGATCCGGATTTTTCTCGGTCGCCGCGCGCAACACCGCCCGCGCCTCGTCGATCCGCCGCGTCGCCGTCAGCGCATCCGCCTGCAGCGCGATCAGCCGCGCCGACCCGGGCGCTGCTTTCACTCCCGCCTCGGCCGCTCCCAGCGCCTCCTCCCACGCCCCCGCTTCTCCCAGCAGCCGGGCGGCGGAGTAATACGCTGTCTCGTTCTTCGGATCAAGCTCCACCGTGCGCCGCCACAGCGAAAGAGCCTGCTTTGGCTCGCCCGCCGTTTCCCAATAGCCCGCGAACCTGCCCGTAACCGCGGCATCGGCCGGAAGCAGCGGCAGCGCCGTCTGAAGGTGTCGCCGCGCGGACGTTCTGTCCCCCGCCGCCAGGTACTGTTCCACCAGGCCGGTGCGCCGGGTCCACAGATCCGCCTTGAGCTTCAGGGCCTCTTCCAGGGCCAGCGTGGCATCGGTTTTGCGGTTTGCCGCGTCGCTCGCATCCGCCAGTTTCAGCCACAAATCCGTGCTGCCGGGCTCGCGCCGCACCGCCTCGCGATAATTCTCCGCAGCCCCCGCCGCGTCCTTCCGCGCCGCGTGAACGTCTCCCAGGATGGATGCGGACTCGGGCACGTCCGCATTCTTCTCCCGCGCGCGCAACAGGCAGCGCTCGGCATTGTCCCCATCCGAGACGCGCCAGTAGTTCAAGCCCAGCCGGCCCCAGATGGTTCCATCGTCCGGCTGGAGTTCCAGAACTTTCTTCTCGTACCCGATGGCGGCGGCGCTGTCCCGGTTCCGCTCGGCGAAGCCGGCAGCCAGCCGCAGGGTCGCCTCGTCGTAAGGGTTCACCGCCAGCAGTGTCGCCAGGCCGCTCGCTGTCAGGCTCCCCTCCCCGTTCCGCGCCGCCGCCCGCTGCTTCACAAACTCCTCGTAGCCGGCCACTCCAGGCAGCGTGCCTTCCGCGATTTTCCAGATCCAGGGAATCGTGGCAGCCGCATCCTCGCCCACGCGATACTGGACTTCCGATAGCCGGAATCCCTCCGGCGGCCCGATCCGCGGTATGGCCGCTTCGAACCATCCGGCAGGGTCGAGCTCGATCAGGCCTGCCGGTCCGGCAGCCGAAACCGCGCCGCCGAATGCCGCCAGCGTGCCCGTCCACGTCGGCTGACCCGCAGCTTCCACGTAGCCGTGCGAAAGCCGCAGCCGCTTTTCCGCCAGCGTCCGCGCCAGCAGCGCCATTGCGTAGTCGCGCCCTTCTGCGGATACAGCCGGTTCCGCGCCCGCATACACCACCTGCCGCCATTCCCCGGGGCTCACCGGAATCGATCGCAGGCAGGCCAGCAATTCGTCGAAGGAAACCGCCTGCGCCTCCTCCCTCCCGGCGGAGAGCGTTCGCACCGCGGCGTTCAGTTCGCTGCGCGTCGACACGGTCCGCGCCTCCACCGGCGAAGACACCACCGCAACTTCGATCCGCGCTTTGCGGTTCTTCCCGAAGATCTCGGCCAGTCCCGAGGCCGATGCGGACCACCGGTCGAAAAGCACCAGGGGAACGGACGCAAATCGCACCGGCGTCGCACCGGCGCCCTCCCGGGACGCACCCGCAAACTGCACCTGCGGCACTCCCCTCGCTTCATTCCCCGGCACCAGCAAAGACTGCCCGGACACCGCGGCTGCCGAGCCATGCGGAGAGAATGCTAACCCGGACCAATCGATCCATCGATTCCTCGTTCCAGGTAGTGTAGCGGGATGCGGACCCGGAATGGGACAACCGGCTTTGAAGCCTGATACATTCGAGGCATGTTGCGCAAGCGGGTGCTCTCCCTGGCCGCGGTCCTGCTCGTTCCCGCCATGGCCCAGGTCACCTGGACCCGCCTCTCCAGCAGCAAGGGCGACCTGCCTGATCCCGGCGGTTCCAATCAACAGACCGGCGTCCTCGTCGCTGATCTCGACAAGCAGCCAGGCCAGGATTTCGTGATCGGCTACCGCGTCAAAGCTCCGGCGCTGGTCTGGTTCCGCCACACCCCCAATGGCTGGGACCGCTCCGTCATCGACCCCGATTTCCTCACCGTCGAGGCCGGAGGCGCCGCCTTCGATATCGACGCTGACGGCGATCTCGACATCGTCTTCGGCGCCGACTGGCAGGGCAGCCAGTTGTGGTGGTGGGAGAATCCCTATCCCAAATTCGACCCGAACGTGCCCTGGAAACGCCGCCTCATCAAGGACTCGGGCGCAAAGCAGCATCACGACCAGGTCTTCGCCGACTTCAAAGGAACCGGCAAGCCGCAGTTGGTCTTCTGGAACCAGGCCGCCAAAACTCTCTTCATCGCCGATATCCCCGCCGACCCCAGGAACACCGAACCCTGGAAGTACGAAGTCCTCTACTCGGGCCAGGCCGGCCAGGCCGTGCAGAATGCAGCCCAATACGCCGAAGGCGCCGATGCCTTCGACGTCGATGGCGACGGCCGCCCCGATCTCCTCGCCGGCAACTCCTGGTTCAAGTACCGCGGCGGCAATCGCTTCGACCCCATCCGCGTAGGCGCCATCGGCGGCCGCATTCGGGCCGGCCGCTTCATCAAAGGCAGCAAGGTCGCGCAGGTCGTGATCGCGCCCGGCGACGGCAGCGGGCCGCTGCGCTTCTACCAGGCGAATGGCGATCCCGCCCGGCCGGAGTCCTGGTCCGGCCGCGACCTGCTCGATCGCGACATGGTCCACGGCCACACCCTCGACCTCGGCGACGTCGATGGCGACGGCAACCTCGATATCTTCGCCGCCGAAATGGCCAAATGGACCAGCGGCGCCGCCTCCGATAACCCTACCGCTACTGCATGGATCTTGTACGGCGATGGAAAGGGCGGCTTCCGGACCACCGTCCTGGTTACCGGAGACGGCTGGCACGAAGGAAGACTCGCCGACCTCGATGGCGACGGCCGCCTCGATATCCTGAATAAGCCGTATACGTGGGAAGCGCCGCGCGTCGATATCTGGCTCAATCACGCAAGAAATCGCGGGGTTCACTAACTTTCTCCCGGGCGTGATTTATTGAACCGGATGCCTCAAAGATAGAGTCTATCTACCAGGGCTTGTTCATACATCCCGATGCTATACTGAATCGCAATAAGAAGAGTCTTACTTACCGGCTCTGGAGGTGGGCTTGTGTCAACGAAGTGCGTTCGCCTTTTCCTTCTACTGGTCTTTTGTTTCTCTCTCGCCGCACAGTCGCCGATGAATAACGAGGGCGTCGTCAAGCTGGTGAAGTCCGGCATGACCGAAGACCTGATTCTCAACGTCATTCAGCAGCAGCCAGGATCCTATTCCTTCGGCGCCGAAGATCTCGTCGCCCTCAAGGACGCCGGCGTATCGGAAAAAATCATCGGCGCCATGCTCGCCAAGAGCAACGGCCAGCCCGCATCCGACGCGCCGGGAACCGCCGCCACCGGAACGGGAGCCGACCGCCTGCGCTCCTCCATGTCCGAACCGGGAATTTACTATAAGAAAGGCAACGAATATTTCGAGCTCCTTCCCGAAATCGTGGAGTGGAGGACCAGCGGCGCCCTCAAAAATTTCGTGAGTGCCGGTATCGTGAAGAAAGATCTCAAGGGCGACATCCCGGGAACGAGCAGCCCGAATTTTCTTACTAACCCGATGGAGATCCTGCTCCGCCCGCCTTCCGGAACCAACGTGAATTCTTTCCTCCTCCTGCCCTTGAAACAGGAGGACGGGAGGCGGCAATTCAATGTGGGCCCGGTGAACCGCAAAAGCGGCGTGGCCAAAGGCGCCATCCCGTTCGGCGTCGAGAAGGTCGGCGACGATCTCTATCGCGTCGTTCTCCCGACCCAGCTCGGTCCCGGCGAGTACGGCTTCCTGAGCGCCATTCCGGCGCAGGATTCCGTCACCGAGACGGGCAAGATGCGCACCTTCCGCGTCCTGTTGTAGGGTCTTACTGCCGCGAACCCGGGCTCGCGACCATCGCGGCCTTCTCCCAAACCGCGTCGCTCACCGCATCGACGAAGAGCTGAAGGTGCGGGAACGGTATCTCGATTCCTGCGTCGTCCAGAGCCTTCTTCACGGCTTCCATGATCCGGAAGTAAATCGGTTTCTCCTGTTCCGCATCGGCGATCCAGGCGTGGACGATCAGGTCCACGCTCGAATCTCCAAGCCCGTTCACCACCACCGCCGGCGCCGGGTCCGGGAGCACGCCATCCACCGACGATAGCCGCTCCAGAATTGCGCGCCGCGCCTCCGCCACCGATTCCTTGTAAGCGATCCCCACCGGAACCTCCAGCCGCGTGATCCCGTGTGTCGAGTGATTGATCAACACGCGGTTGATCACCGCCTCGTTGGGCACGATCACCCAGGTGTTGTTGCGGGTCCTCAGGCGCGTAGTGCGCATCGTGATTTCGGCCACCTGCCCGTACTTCTCATCGAGCGTCACCCAGTCCCCCACCCGGAACGGCTTGTCCCAGAAAATCAGAAATCCGGCCATGATATTGCCGAGCGAGTCCTTGGCCGCAAACCCGATCGTCAGGCCAACCACCCCGAGGCCCGCCAGCGCCGCCCCCACATTGATTCCCAACTGGCTCGCCGCCATCACCAGCGCGAAAGCGATCAGGGCGAACCGGTAAACGCTCACCAGCATGTTACTCAGCGCGGGATCGAAGCCGGCCCGCGCAAGCACGCCCCCTACCGCGGGCCGCGTAAGGCGGAACAGGATCCAGAAAGCCAGCAGCAGCAACAGGGCGGCGAAGAAAGAGGGGAGCCATGCCACAACATTCGTAATGAGCTGCTCCACATTCAGGCGATCCCAAACGGCGTTCATATTCCTTAGGATGCACGCCCGCGGGATGGGGCGTGGTTATCTGCCGTACAATTCGCGGAGTTGGCGCAAGCCGGTGTCGCCTCGTGCTCCACCACATCGTAAACTAGAGGGTTCATGGATAACGGGTTCCGCCACTCGACGTGCAACGAAGCGTTCGAAAAGTGGCCATTCGAAGAGGCCTGCCGGGCCATCCGCAAGGCCGGATACACGGGAATCGAAATCGCTCCCTTCACGCTTGCGGAATCGCCCGCCGAGGTCTCCGCCGGCCGTCGCGCCGGGTTGCGGGACATCATGGCTTCCGAGGGGTTGCAGTTCGCCGGCCTCCACTGGCTCATGGTCAGCCCCAAGGGGCTGCACGTCACCACTCCCGACCCCGAACTCCGGCAGCGAAGCTGGGACCACATCCGCCGGCTCATCGACCTCGGCGCGGACCTCGGCGGCGGCGTGCTCGTCTTCGGATCCCCCAAACAGCGCGGCACCACCGGCGGCCTCACCCGCGACGACGCCACCCGCAATTTCGTGGACGGCCTCGCCGGCGTGGCGCCGCAGGCCGCGCAGCGCGGCGTCACCATCCTCGTCGAGGCCCTGCCCCACGACCAGTGCGATGTCATCAACACCCTCGCCGAAGCCGTCGCCATCGTCAACCAGATCGGCAGCCCCGCCGTCCGGACCATGTTCGACGTTCACAATACGCTCGACGAGTCCGAACCGCACGACGTCCTCGTCGATCGTTACTTCGACTACATCCGTCACGTCCACGTCCAGGAGATGAACGGCTTCCACTGCGGCGCCGGAGACTACGACTTCAAACCCGTGCTGCGCGCGTTGCGCCGGCGCGGCTACCAGGGCTGGATTTCGCTCGAAGCGTTCGATTTCACGGCGGGCGCCGAGCGGCTGGTCAACGACTCCCTGCGTCACCTGGAACGGGAAATCGCCCAAATCATATGAACGGCCATTACGTGGTAACCGGAGGCGCGGGCTTCATCGGCTCCGCCATCGTGCGGCGCCTCCTCCATCAAGGCGCATCCAGGGTCCTGGTCATCGACAGCCTCCTGTCCGGCTACGAGCGCAATCTCGAGGAGGTCCGTAACGCCATCGACTTCCAGCGCGCCGACATCCGTAATTACGAAGAGATCGCCCCCCTCATCCGCGGCGCCGCCGTCGTGTTTCATGAGGCCGCCATTCCTTCCGTGCCCCGCTCCATCGAAGCCCCCGAACCCTCTCACGAAGCCAACATCGACGGCACCTTCAACGTCCTCCGTGCGGCCCACGAGGGCGCAGCCGGACGCGTCGTCTACGCCGCCTCGTCCTCGGCCTATGGCGATACCGCCGTGCTCCCCAAGGTCGAATCGATGCGGCCCGATCCGAAATCGCCCTACGCGCTCCAAAAACTGGTGGGCGAGCAGTACTGCAGAATCTTCACGACAGTCTACGGCCTGGAAACAGTGGCGCTTCGCTACTTCAATGTGTATGGCCCCCGTCAGGATCCTTCGAGCCAGTACTCGGGCGTCCTCTCCCTCTTCATGCGCGCCGTGCTGGAGCGTACCGCCCCGACCATTTTCGGCGACGGCGAACAATCGCGCGACTTCACCTACGTCGAGGACGTGGCCGAATTGAACCTGAAAGCGGCGCGCGCTCCCGGTGTCGCCGGAAAGGTGTACAACGGCGGAAACGGCGGACGCGTCACGCTCAACCAGGCCTGGACCCTGCTCCAGCAAATCGAAGGTGTGAACATCGCGCCGAAGTTTGGTCCGTCCCGCGCCGGCGACGTGCGCGATTCCCAGGCCGACATCACACTCGCCGTCCGCGACCTGGGCCACGCGCCCCGCTTCAGCTTCGAACAGGGCATGCGCCTGACCCTCGACTGGTACCGCAGCGCCATCGCCGCCGGCGTAATCTAATCGATCCTCGCCAGCTTCGCCGCCGCGCGTGACAGGCGCGTGCGCGATTCCCAGGCCGACATCACACTCGCCGTCCGCGACCTGGGCCACGCGCCCCGCTTCAGTTCGAACAGGGCATGCGCCTGACCCTCGACTGGTACCGCAGCGCCATCGCCGCCGGCGTGGTCTAATCTATCCCCGCCCATTTCGCCGCCGCGCGTGCGCCCATCCATCAGACACTCCGCCAGCTTCGCCGCCGCGCGTGACAGGCGCGTGCTGCGCTTGCGATGCTCTTCCGCACCTCTTCGCGTGCCAAGTCTAAGACGCGTAGCGCAGTTCGGCGCCGTGGGCCGCGTCAGCCCGACGTACACGGTCGGCGCTCCTATGCAATCCCGGAATCGTAGACGGCCCGCCCACATTGATCATTTCGTTGCTTGGGCTCGATACCCCATGGATCTCGCGCACACCTTTGTGTTGGCGCATGGTAAGCGTAACAACAGGAAATGCGACCGGCTCCCGGTCCGTGAACATCTGGCGGCTTGGGCGGAACGAAAGGAAGCACGGCCCCCAAGTTGGGCGATGCGCGACAACCTGGGGGGAACTCGCGACGTCGGCCGCGGTGGCGGAAGCCCCGCGTTTCGCTATCATGGCGGCTGGACGTTCGGTAACCCTCATGATCGGCGATATTCTCGACGACAAATACCGCATCGAAAAACACCTCGGGGCAGGCGGAATGGGCAACGTCTACCTGGCCACGCATCTCGGGACCACCCGCGTTGTCGCGGTCAAGGTGATAGCTCCCAAGTGGGCGGCCGACCCGCAGTTTCTCGCCCGCTTCCAGCGCGAAGCGCAGGCGTGCGGCCAGTTGCGCCATCCCAACATCGTCAATGTCACCGATTTCGGAATCGCCAACACCCGAAGCGGCGACATGGCCTATCTCGTGATGGAGCTACTGGACGGAGAGACGCTTTCGGCCTTTCAGAAAACCCATCCCCGGCCTTCGTTGCCCTTGGTTGCGGACCTCCTGGACCAGATCGGCCTCGCCCTGGAAGACGCACATCGCCATGGCATCGTCCATCGCGATCTCAAGCCGGACAACATCTGGCTGGAAGCCGATGGCCGCGGCGGATACACGGTCAAAGTGCTCGATTTCGGCGTGGCCAAGATGACTCTGCTGGGAGATCCCGCTCCGGACCCGGCGCCGGTAGTGACCCCATCCCCGGACGCCGGCCTCCAGCCCATCCTGCCTGGCGATGAAATGGAAACCCTGGCATTGGAGATGCAGCGCGCCCCCCAGCCGGGCATCACCCGCACGCAAGCCGAGGAGGCGGAAACCGTCGCCCTCGCCTCGCCTCCGTCCGGTACACCTTCGAGAGCGTTCGACGGCGACTCCGCGGGCCAAACCATGCCTGGCAGCCTGATCGGAACCCCCGCGTATATGTCTCCCGAGCAGGCGCTGGGAATCGGCACAGACGCCCGTTCCGACATCTACAGCCTCGCCGTGGTGGCCTATTCCCTGGTTTGCGGGCAGCTTCCCTTTACCGGAAAAACCAGTGAGCTGGTGGAGTTTCACCGGAGCGGAAATCCCCTGCCGCCGGCCAGCGTCCGCAAGATTCCCCGCGATGTATCGGACACGATCCTCGCCGGACTGCGGCGCGACCCGGCGAATCGGCCGCCCTCGGCCATTGCCTTCACGCGCTGCTTCCATAACGCCGTGGACGCCGAGTTTCTCGCGCTGCGCAGATCGAAAGCATTTCTGCTCCAACACCTCGTCACGTTTGCTTTGCTGCTCCTGCCCATCTATCCCGCGATCCTGGCTCTGACGGCTCTGCTGGGTTCGTTAAGCCGGAAGCTGCTACCGGCCGCCACCGTTCGCATGATTCTCGTTCCTCTCGCGGCCGCGGGTCTGTTCGTGTTCTTCGACAACCTCCTTCGGGCCGCGGCGGCGTTCATCGCGGTCGACGAACAGGCGCGGTGTCCGCCGTTTTCTCTCCATCCGCGTCTTGTGGAGGTTGGTCAAGGCGATCCCCGCCCTGGTGCGGACGCAGGCCCGCTCCGCGACGCTGTTCGGGCCTGGCTGGGTGGTCGGCGATTGCCTCTGGCCGGTGATCTGCGCGGTGGAGAACCTCTCGGGCGAGAAAGCCGTCCGGCGGTCGCGCGAACTCATGACCGGCCTGCGGTCCGCGGGACGCGCGCTGGCGATTCGCCATCTCGCGCTGGCCGCCTTCGCCGTTTCGGATGTGGTCAAATCGCTTGCGGTCCTCTGGCGAACCGGGCAGGCCGGTCAGCCCGATATCGTGGTCAAGGGCACCTGGTTTCCACTGTTTGCGCTCTTCGCGGCGGCCCCGCTATTTCTCTATGACCGCACCGCTGCCAATCAAAGTGGTCCTCTGCTGCAACTGGACCGCACGCCAGAGGTGCCCATCACGGCGCGCCCCCTCTCCGTCAGTTCCATCGTCTGGTTGACGGCCGGGGCGATTTATCTGCTCTATCAGCCGGTCCGCTTGTGGCTCTTCGGTGGCGGGTGACGCCGCCGCGCAGCGCGCACCGCAAACAACCTGCGTAGTTCCGTCGATCAGACAAGCATGATCCGTCGCGTCTTCCTCCTGGTTGCCGCTGCTTGGACGCAAATTAGATTCTTAGATCGAAGATCGTAAACAAGAATACTTCAACATTTTCAAGTAACTTAACTGTTAAGACTTCCTTTCAAACTATTGATTCTCCTACCCCTCAGGACCGCTCTATTCTGGCTCCTGGCTTCTGGCTTCTGACTCCCAAATCCCGGAGGGATTCAAGGGCGAAGCCCTTGGCTAGTCTTCCGCTTTTTCTGCGCTTTCCTTGGAGCCGGTGAACTTCGATCGGACCGCCCGCGCGAACCGGGCAAGTGGACCACGACCGGTATCCGGGCGGCTGGCATCGCGCGCAGCTTCGATCTGCTCATGCGTTCTCACGTCGGGTTCCGATGTCTTCGAGTGCAGCTTGGCTCTGGCAACCTGCCGCTTGTGCCGCTTGGCGAGTCTCTTGTCCATAGACCAACAGTACAACAGCCGAAGAGGGCCACAGCGGATGCCCACTCCGCCCGCGCGTGCGTTTCGGGAGCCGCCACCGCCAGGGAGCCGTCACCTTACTCCGCCCGCAGTGCCTGCACCGGGTCGATCCCCGCCGCGCGCCTCGCCGGAAACACGGCCGCCGCCGCCGCCACTGCCACCAGCGCCAAAGCCGTCCCGCCGAGTACCCGCGGATCGTTAGGCCGCACTCCGAACAACAGCCCCGACGCCAGTTTCGATAGCCACAGGCACAACGGCAGCCCCACCGCGATTCCCCCCACTGCCACCGCCAGCGAACCGCGCATCACCGTCCACACCACCGCGCCGCGCCCCGCCCCCAGCGACATCCGAATCCCGATTTCCCGTGTCCGCCGCACGGCCGCGTAAGACACCACCCCGTACAGCCCGATTCCCGCCAGCAGCAGTCCCACAACCCCGAAGAAGCCCGCGATCGTCGCCGTGAATCGCTCACGGACCATCGCCTCGGCCTTCTGATCGGCCAGCGTCTTGATGTTGGTCAGCGGCACGTTCGCGTCCAGTTCGCGCACCACCCGCCGCAGGTCCGGCGCGAGCCCCACCGGGTCGCCGGCCGTTCGCAGATAGTAGACACGGCTCTCGGAAGGGCGCTCCTCCTGGTCTTCGTCCGTGTAAACCGTCGCCATCGGCGGGTCGTGAATGCCCCGCATGCGCGTATCGCGCGCCACCCCCACCACCTCGTTGTCGGGCACGTATCGCGTGTATCGCCGCCCGATCGGATCCATGCCCGCGAAATCCCGCCGCGCCAGGGCCTCGTTGATCACGAGGATCTTTTTGGCGCTGTGCGCGTCGCCCGGAACAAACCCGCGCCCCCGAACCACAGGGTTGCCGATGGCTGCAAAGAACTCGCCTCCCCCGCCGCTGAACGACAGGCTGTCCGGGCTCGTTGGCATTTTGCGCCCGTACTGGTTGAATCCGCCCGCCAGCATCGCCCCGCCCGAATAACCCACCGCGCGAATCCCCGGCAAGCCTCGCAGGCGCGCGTCCAGTTCGCGATAATAGGCTCCCCGCCTCTCCACCCCGTAACCCCCGTCACCCGGACTCACCGTGGCCGTCAGCACGTGATCCGTCTCGAGTCCAAGATCCACTGAGGCGGTGTACCGCAGGCTTTCGAAGAACAGGCCCGCTCCGGCCAGCAGCGAGAGCGAGAGCGCCACCTGCAACCCCGCCAGCACGCGGCCCATATCCCAGCCGGCCCAGCCGCCGGATGAGGGCGCCGGCCCCCTTACCGCGGCGAGCGGGCCGGTGCGGCTGGCATGCAGCGCCGGCGCCACTCCAAAGAGCAGCCCGCACAGCACCGATCCCGCCAGCGTGATCCCGAGCACCCGCGCATCCCTCGCCACGTCCAGCACCAGCGCGATCTGGCCCGCCGGCAGAAATCCCAGCAGAAAACGCACGCCCCAAATCGCGAACGCCAGACCCAGCACGCCTCCCATCAGGCTCAGCACCAGGCTCTCGGTGAGCAGTTGCCGCATCACCCGTCCGCGGCCCGCGCCAAGCGCCACCCGCATCCCGATTTCCGCCCGCCGCGCGGCCGCCCGCGCCGTCAGCAGCCCCGCCACATTCGCGCAGGCCACCAGCAGCACCAGCCCCACCAGCGCCGACAAAATCAGCAGCGGCTCTTCCAATTTTTCCCGCACCAGCGACAAGCCGCGTTCGGCGCTTTCGAGTCGCAGTGTCGGGAACTTCCGATACCAGTGCGTCGGGTCCTCCGTCAGCATCCGCGAGAACACTACGTTGAGTTCCGCCTGTGCCCGTTCCCGCGTGACCCCCGGGGCGCGCCGTGCCAGCCCGTTCATCCACAACTGCCCCATGTACTCCAGGTACGCGTTCGAGCCGCCGCGCGCCGGGTAGAACTGGTTGACCATCATCATCGGGATCCACGCGTCCGGCGCGGTCCCGACCTCCACGCCGAAGAACGATGCCGGCGCGACCCCCACCACCGCATACGAAACCCCGCCGATCCGCAGCGGAGCCCGCAAAGCGTCGCCATCGGCGTTCAGCGCCTCCCGCCAGTACCGGTCGCTGATCACCGCCACCGGATGCGCCATCGGAGCGCCGTCGTCCTCCGCCGTCAACAGCCGGCCGCGCGCCGGCTTCACCCCGAGCACTTCAAAGTAATTGCCGGAAACCAGCTCCACCACCGACCGCTCCGCCCCGCCGCCGCCCGCCGCTATGCTCGTGTAGACTCGCGCCCGCCCGATCACTCCCGATAGCGCCCGCGTTCGCCGCCGCAGCTCGCGAAAAATCGGATAGCTGATCGTCGTGATTGTCTGCGAGTCCTGCACGAAGTTGATCCGCTCGAGCTGCTCCGGCGCCTGCACCGGCAGCGAACGCAGCAGCACCGCATCCGCCAGGCTGAAAACGGCCGTGTTGGCGCCGATCCCCAGCGCCAGCGAGAGCAAAGCCGCCGCCGTCAAAGCCGGGCTCCGCCGCATGATCCGAAGCCCGTAGCGCGCATCGGACCACACCTGCCGCCACACCACGCCGCCCCACGCCGCACGCACGCTCTCCTTCGCCAGCCCCACATTGCCGAACGCGCGCACAGCCGCCGAACCAGCCTCCTCCGCGGAGAGCCCCGCCTCCCGCCCTTCCTCGGCTTCCATTTCCAGGTGGCCCCGGAGTTCCCGTTCGAGCTCCGCTTCGCGATCCTTGCGGCGTCTCATGTTTCCTCCTCCCCCTTCGCCGGCCACATCACCCGCGCGATCGCCCCGGCCAGGCGCTGCCATTTGGATTCTTCCGCCACCAGCGCCTTCCTTCCCGCCGGTGTGAGCCGGTAATATTTGAATTCGCGGTTCCGGTCCTTCGGCGTCTCCCACTTCGCCGCCACCCAGCCTTTCCGCTCCAGACGGTGCAGGGCCGGATATAGAGAGCCGTGCTCGATCTGTAGTTCGCCGCCCGTCGTGTCCCGAATATGATGGGCGATCTGGTGCCCGTGCGCGGGGCCGAAAAGCAGCGTGCGCAGGATCAGCATGTCCAGCGTTCCTTGCAGAAGCTCGAGCCGGTCCGGATTCACAGCAGACATTCTACCCTCACTGAGGTAGCGTGTCTACCATGAATTTTTCAGGCTGAACCGCACGGAACGCCGCCCGCCCACGCGCGCGACCGCCGGAAATAGCGCTGCGCCGCGCCCACATCCCGCAGGATCTGGCTCCGCAGTGCCTCCGGGCTGTCGAAGCGCCGCTCGTCGCGCACCCGCCACAGAAACTCCACGCGGATGCGCCGCGGCGCGTCTCCCGAAAGCGCCTCCAGCAGATACGTCTCGATACTGCGCTCCTCGCTCGCGCCGAACGTCGGCCGCACCCCGATATTCGTGATCGAGTTCCAGCCCCGCCCGTCATCAAGGTCCCGCGTGCGCGTCACATACACCCCGTTGCCCGGCACCACTTCCGCCGTCGTTGCCAGGTTCAGCGTCGGAACCGTCTGTTTCGACCCGACCCCGCGCCCCGCCACCACTTCGCCTTCAAGCCCGTACGCCCGTTCGAGCAGCCGCGCCGCGATGTGAACCCTTCCGCCGCGGATCAATTCCCGAATGCCGCTGCTGCTCACCATCCGGCCGCGAAACCGGACCGCGGGAACAATCTCCGTCTCAAAACCAAGCGAACGCCCCAGTTCGCGCAGCACCCCGATGTCGCCCGCCTGCCGGTGCCCGAAGCGGAAATTGTCGCCCACCAGCACCGCCCGCGCCGCCAGCCGCCCCGCCACCAGGTCCCGCGCAAACTGCTCCGGCGTGAGCTGCGCCACCTCCTCGGTGAACGGCAGAATCAGCACCTGCTCGATCCCCTCCTGCGCGATCAGCGCCGCCCGCTGCTCCGGAGTGGTCATCAGCGCCGGCGTGCGCTGCGGCGCCACAATGCACGTGGGGTGCGGATGGAAAGTGAGCACCGACGACGTCCATCCGTGCTCGCGCGCCACCGCCGCCAGTTGCCGCAGCAGCCGCCGGTGCCCGTGGTGCACGCCGTCGAAGTTCCCGATCGTCAGGGCGGTCGGCCCGAAACCGGCGGGCACCTCGTCGAGCGAACGGTAGATCTTCATACCAGGATTTCCAGCCCGTCGTACGCCAGCCGGATGTGCGGCGGCAGCAGGCTCTCCGCGCGCTCGTGCCCCAGGTCGTGACAGATGTGCGTGAGATAAGTCCGCCGCGGCCGTAGCTGCTCCACCGTCCGCATCGACTGCTCTACCGTCGAATGCGTCGGGTGAGGCTTGTACCGCAGCGCGTCCAGGAACAGCACGTCCAGCTCCCGCAGCAGTTCCATCGACGAATCCGGAATGTCGCTGTGATCCGTCAGATAAGCCGCGTCCCCGAACCGGAAGCCCAGGATCATTTGCGATCCGTGCATCACCGGCACCGGCACGAAAGTCAGCCCGTGAATTTCGAATGGCGCCTCGATCGCCCGCGCATCCAGTTGCGGAATATTCGTGTTCCGCTGGGCCCCGTCGAAAACATACGGAAACGAACGGCGGATGGAGTCGAGCGTCTCCGCCGCCCCGAAGATCGGGATCTGTTCCCTCTGCCGGAAGTTGAACGGCCGCACGTCGTCGAGTCCCATGATGTGGTCGGCGTGCGCATGCGTGAAGATCACCGCGTCCAGCCTCCGCAGCCCCGCCCGCAGCGCCTGCGTGCGAAAATCCGGCGTCGTGTCGATTAAAATATTGCGGCCGTCGAATGAAACCAGAATCGACGGGCGCAGACGGTTGTCCCGCGGATCGCTCGACGTGCACACCTTGCAGTCGCAGCCGATGGTCGGCACTCCAACACTCGTTCCCGATCCAAGTACGGTGATTTTCAGGGACGTCTCCGGCATTCAGGCTTTCTGCTGATCCGCCTTGCCGGTACCCTCGGAGACCTGCACGAAACGGAAGCGCAGTTCGGTTAGCGAGTTCTCGAGCAGCCGCTGCTCCTCGAGAGACAGGTTCCCCTTCGTCTTCTCGAGCAGAATCGCGAGCGTGTCGATGGTGTGCCGCGCCAGTGGCAAATTGGGCTCGGCGTTCTCTTCGTCGCCGAACGGCATGATGCCGAGATGTACCTCGGCCTGCGCCCGCATGGAGAGCACAAGAAAGCTGAAGGAGGCGGGAGGCAGCGGGAAGTCGAAGGTCTCTGCCTGGGAGTCCGGATTCTCGATGTCGCTCATCACCCCTATTTTAACGGCAGAGGTGCGGCCTGTGATGCGCCGGAATCCGGCCCTTCCTTCACCTCCAGCCGGAAAATGTCCGGCCGCGCATAGTGGCCCGCTACATCCAGGTCGAACTTGCCTTCCGCAATCTCCCCCGGATCGATGTCCGCATAAAGGATCGTCTCCGCCCCGTAGCTCGGCCCCGCCAGCAGGCTGCCGAGAGGCCCCGCGATCAGGCTGCCCCCGCCAATGCACTCACCCTCCGCGGCCCCTTCGGGACGGCTGAACTGGCACGCCGAAAGCACGAAGCAGCGGCCCTCCAGCGCGATATGCCGCATCGTCACCGGCCATACCTCGCGGTCGTCCACCGTCGGCGCGCAGTAGATTTCGATTCCCTTGGCGTACATCGCCGCGCGCAGCAGCGGCATGTAATTTTCCCAGCAGATCACCGCCCCGATCCGTCCGAACGGCGTCGCAATCACCGGCAGCGTGGAGCCGTCCCCGAATCCCCAGATCAGCCGCTCCATCGCCGTCGGCATCACTTTGCGGTGTTTGCCCGCGAGTTCCCCTTCCGGCGAGAAAAACAGCGCCGTGCAATACAGCGTCCCGCCCTCGCGCTCAATCGCTCCCATCACCAGCCACGTGTTGTGCTGCCGCGCCGCTTCGCCCAGCCGCGCCGTGGCCGCGCCCGGTACCTCGATCGCCCCCTCCGAGTAGCGCCGGAACAGCTTCCGGCCCTCCGCCGTGCGGGACCCCACCCGCGCTCCGAAATCGGCGCCCTTCGGATATCCGCCAACGAACGCTTCGGGAAACACCACCAGCCGTGCGCCCCCGCCCGCCGCGCCGGCCAGCAGTCGCTCCGCTTTCACCAGCGTCGCCTCCGTGTCGAACCGGACGGACCCCGCCTGCACCACAGCCACACGTACGGAACTCATCCGCTCCATCATCGCGCGGAGATGAGGTACTCTTCAAAATTCGGACCGGCCACCAGGATCGAATCCGGCCGCACCCAAAGCCGGTTTACCGCCGGAAGATATCCGGCTCCCGCAAAATGCGCGAGAACCGCCTCCACCGGAATAGGCCCCGAAACTTCCGCCGCTTCGACCACCAGCGGATCGCCCGCCGCCGGGGTCCAGTCCTGGCGCAGCGCCGGCCCCGACCGCAGAATGAATTCCAGCACCCGATGCGCGGCTTCCTTGCCCGCCTCCGGCCGCGCGTCCTCCATCCCCAGCCATGCCGTAATCAGCCGGTAAGTGAAACCCCAAAGCGGAGTGGCCGTGAGGTTGACGGCCGGGTAGAGCATGTTCTCCGCAATGCCGGGCACCGGCCGCAGGCAGTGCCGCGCGGAGTCGCGCAGGTCCGCGAGCGGAACCCACAGCGCCTCCACCGCCTCGCCCGGCGAGAGCGACGTCTTCAACCGGCTCTTCACCCTGAAATGGAACGGGGCCACCGGGATGAAGCGTCCCACCCGGCGGCGCGCCACCCGCACCGGCAGCGCGTCCACCAGTCTGGCCGGGCAGCAACCGGATTCCGCACTCCTCTTCGAGTTCCCGCAGCGCCGTGTGCAGCGGCCCGCTGTCCTCCGGGTCCCGCCGCCCTCCCGGAAACGACCAGTGCCCCGACCACGAATCGTCCTGCCGCTCCGTTCGCCGGATAAGCAGTACCGAGGGTTCTGGAGCTTCGGCCTCCACGATGGCGACGGAGGCTTCCGGTGGCGTCATCCTTTTCACTATAAAAGGTTGCTCCCGCCGCCAGAGCGGAACCCGGCGTGCTCATCCTACCGCTGGGGTGAAATGATGTTTCGATTCGCGATAATTATCTGTTCCATCGGTGCCATGGTCTTACCCGGCAGTGCGCAACAGTACCAGCGCCGCGCCTCCATTGTGCGCGGCGGCTCTTCAAACGAGGGCAAGTGCACCATCGAAGTGGAAGTGGACGGAGCCGCGCAAGTCGAGATCCGCGGCGACCAGGGCACCGTCCGCAATCTCTCCGGCCAGCCCGCCGTCTGGCGCCGGTTCGAATGCACCGGTCCGATCCCCACCAATCCGACCAGTTTCCGCTTTGAAGGCGTCGATGGCCGCGGCCGCATGGACCTCGTCCAGGATCCGCGCAACGGTGGCGCCGCCGTCATCCGCATCGAGGATTCCAAAGGGGGCAGCGAAGGCTACACCTTCGACCTGTTCTGGAACGGCCGCGGTGCTGCCTATAGCGGAGGACCCGGCTCCTATCCCGGCCGCGATAACGTCCGGCGCGATAACGACCGGCGCGATAACGACCGCCGCGGCAACGACCGGCGCGACAACAACGCCAACGCCGACCGCTACGGCAACAGCCGCTACAACGGCGCCTGGGCCGTCCGCACCTGCCAGCAGGCAGTCCGCGAACGTGCCATCCGCCAGTTCCGGCCTCACAGCATAGAGTTCCTCGATACCCGCATGGACGACAACCCGGGCCGCAACGACTGGGTCATCGGCCGCCTCGATGTCCTTCACGGTCCCGGCCAGCCCGAGGAGCGCTTGAGCTTCTCCTGCTCGGTGAACTTCAACAACGGCCGCGTCCGTTCCGTAAACCTCGAACGCGCCACCGGCCGCTACCCTCACAATGAAGAGGGCCGCTGGTATGGCAACGATCGCGTCTTCAACGTCTGCGAGCAGGCCGTTGAACAGCGCATCCGGCAGGACGGTTACAACCGCGTGGATATCCTGTCTACCCGCACCGACGACAACCCCGGCCGCCGCGACTGGATCGTCGGCAACGCCCGCGCCAACCGCGGCCGCAACGACGAGCTCTTCACCTATTCCTGTTCCGTGGACTTCAACCGCGGCACCGTCCGCTCGGTAGACGTCCGCCGCCACTAACCCGTCACAGAATAACCGCGCGCGGTCACGGCTCGAACGCCGTAACCGCGCCGCACCGCGTCCCGTAACCAACACGAAAACCGTTACCACGCCCACCCACTCTCCTATCGCTCCCATAACCGAGACCGTGACTGAGCCGCGACCAGACGGAGCGGTCTTCACCACGCGCAACCTGTAAATTTCCGCGTTCCCCCTCTTCCGTCGTCACGGACTTGAAGTATTCTGTTCGCCATGACGAGAGTAGCCTGCTGTCTGTTCGTGCTATCCGCCGCGCTCATGGCCCAGACGGCCGAGACCGCCTTCTTCCGCGGCGTAATGCTGCCCGCCAATGAGGTCCCCGCCACTACCGTGAGCGCCACCGGCGTAGCCGACCTCATCGCCCACGTAGTCCGCGACAGTTCCGGACAAATCGTCAACGGGACCGTGGATTTCCTCGTGCGCGTGAACTTCGCCTCGCCCGCCACCGCTACCGGCCTGCACATTCACGAAGGCGCCGCCGGCAGCAATGGCAGCGTCCGCATCGGCACCGACCTGAGCGCCGCCAACAGCGTCCCGCTCGCCGCCGGTCCAACCGTCGTGCAGCGTTCCGTGCAGGTCCCCGGAGATAATGCCGCGGCGCTCGCCGCCCTGCGCGGCATGTTCGATAACCCCTCCGGTTACTACGTCAATATCCACACTTCCGACTTCCCCGGCGGCGCCATTCGCGGCCAGCTTCAACGCGCCGTCGGAACCGTCCTAATGGGCCAGATGAGTTCCAATAACGAGGTGCCGCCCGTCAGCCCGCCCGCGGCCGGAACAGCCGTCGTCGTCGCCTTGGGCACTCTCGATGCCTCCGGCAATCTCACCTCCGGCGAAGTCTACCAGCAGACCACCTATGACACCGGCGACCGCGGCACCTTCACCGGCTTCCACATCCATCTGGGCGGCGCCGGCGGCAACGGCCCGGTGCTCATCAACTCCCAGATTCCCGCCGGCACCGCCATCGCCGACAACGGAACCGGCAGCGTCGGCCCGTTCTACACCGAGATCGATCCCAAGAATCCCCAGCAGGTCCTCGCGTTCGCCAACCTTTTCCTGAATCCCGGCGCCAACTACATCAATATCCACACCAACCAGCACGGCGGCGGCGTCATGCGCGCCCAACTACGCCCCACCGAAGCCCTCACCTTCCCCGTTCTGATGAGTTCGGCCAATGAGCCGAACGGAACCACCGTCGCCGCCACCGCCCCGGCCGAAATCACCGCCCGCGTGTTGCGCAATGAGGACGGCAGCATCGCCGCCGGCGCCGTGTTCTTCGATGTGAACTACCGCCTGCCGGGCGCCGCGCAGATCTCCGGCCTCCACATTCATGACGGAGCCGCCGGCGCCAACGGTCCCGTCACCATCGGCATGATCCCGCAGAACGCCCCACCCTTCGCCACCGCCACCGGCTTCGGCAACTTCTATAACTGGACCCAGGCCGTTTCCAATGTCGCCATCCTGGAGGACATCAGCAAGAATCCCGAAAATCACTACGTCAACATCCACACCTCCACCGACGGCGGCGGCGCAGCCCGCGCGCAGCTCGTAACCGCCAATAACTCGGTTCCCTCCATAGGCGCTGCCATTGCCGCGAACCTCGACTC
This sequence comes from Bryobacterales bacterium, assembly GCA_963836425.1. Lineage (GTDB taxonomy): Bacteria > Acidobacteriota > Terriglobia > Bryobacterales > Bryobacteraceae > CAWIJJ01. The sequence goes on from CAWIJJ010000001.1 coordinate 331,695, forward strand.
CAAAGCCACCACCGTCGCGCCCGGCGGCTTGATCACCATCTTCGGCGACAACATGGCCAAGGTCGCGGGCGACCTGAGCGGCTGGCAGGGACGGAACCTCCCCCGCTCGCTCAACGGCGTCAGCGTCACCATAGCCGGCCGCCCCGCCCCCCTGCTGTACGTCTCCAAAACCCAGATCAACGCCCAGGTGCCCGTGGACGTGCCCGTCGGCGCCCAGCAGGTCGTGGTCACGAACGGTGCCGGAGCCGGCTCGTCGTTCGACGTAACCGTGGCCGCGGCAGCCCCGGCCATCTTCTTCTACCCTTCGCCGGCGCTGCTCAAGAACGCCGACTTCTCGCTCATCGATGAAAACAACAAGGTGGGCCCGGGCGAGGCGGTGCTGGTCTATGCCACCGGTCTCGGCGCCACCACCCCCGCTGTCACCACCGGCGGCCTGGTCCAGCCTGCCCAAACCCTGCCGTCCGTTTCCGGCGTCACGGTCACGGTAAACGGACAGCAGATCCCGGCCCTCTCGGCGGTAGCCGCGCCCGGCTATGCCGGCGTCTACCAGGTCGCCTTTGCCGTGCCGTCCGGCGTAACCGGCAGCGTGCCCGTTGTCATCCAGCAGGGCGCCAGCCGCTCCAACACCGTCAACCTGGCCGTAAAATAGCACCGGCAGAAACAAGGGGATGGAGCCCGGACCCTGGCACCGCACACGCGATGCCCGCCGGGCTGCGTCCCTTTTTCACTCCGTCAGTTCATCCCGGTCAAGTTTTTTTGCGTCCCGTTTTCAATCACTTCCCGCCCCGCCGCCCCGCCCGCCCTTCCCTCGTCTGCTACTGTCTTTAACGGAAGCAGTCGCCCACCGCGCCGCTTCTCAACAAAGCTCTTCTTCGTGGCCACGAAGCGTTGCATGTTCGGTGGAACTGAGCTCCCTGTAAGCCCGTGAACGGCTGAACGGCTGCCACTCCCGTAGATGGAGCCGGCGGGGAGACCTTGGATTCGAATCCATAACATCCTTTGGAGTGCGGATAGCGCTGATCGCCGTCCCATCGGGTTTCAGAGAGCGAGTCATCGAATCGACAGCGTAAAAGTAACGCTATTCAGCGATTCCAATGCGCAACGAAGATGCCGCTCAATTCACTGGCGGCCGGATACGCACGGCGATAAGTCCGAAAGCCCCGGCCGCCGCAACGGCGATCTCCTCCTCCTCGCGGCACACGTGTGCCCGCCGCAGCCCGACAGACCCCTCCTAACTTGCGGCACAATAGATGGGATGCCCAACTCCCGAATTGCCCTTGGGTGTACCGCCCTCTTCGTTATGTCCCTGCACGCCCAAACCTCGCCCGCGCCGCCCGTCGCCCCAGCCCATGACCACCGCGAAACACGTCATGGCGCCACCGTCACGGACAACTATTTCTGGCTTCGCGAGAAAGAGAATCCCGAGGTCGTCAAATACCTCGAGGCTGAGAATACCTACACCGAAGCGCTCACCTCCGGCCTCAAGCCGTTCCAGGATTCGCTCTACACGGAAATGCTGGGCCGCATCAAGCAGACCGACCTCGAAGTGCCCGTCCGCCGCGGCGGCTATCTCTATTACAACCGCACCGAGGAAGGTAAACAGTATCCCATCCGCTGCCGCCGCAAGGGCAACATGCAGGCCCCCGAGGAAATCGTGCTTGACCCCAACGAGCTCGCCAAAACGCACAAGTTCGTGGGCATCGGCGGCACCTCCCTCAGCGACGACGGCAATCTCATCGCCTACGCCGTCGATTTCACCGGCTTCCGCCAGTACTCGCTCCAGGTCAAGGACCTGCGCACCGGCGCCACCCTGCCCGACACCACCGAGCGCGTCACCAGCCTCGAATTCGCCGCCGACAACCGGACCCTCTTCCTCACCACCGAGGATCCCGTCACCAAGCGTTCCGACAAGCTCTGGCGCCACGTCCTCGGCACCGGCTCCTTCGAGCCCATTTACGAAGAGAAGGACGAGCTGTACGACATCGGCATCGGGAAGACGCGCGACAAAAAGTACCTGCTGCTCGGCATCGAGGCCAAGGACACCACCGAATGGCGCTACCTGCCCGCCGCCTCCCCGCAATCGGCCTTCACCGTCTTTCTGCCGCGTAAGAAAGACCACCGCTATTACATCGATCACCGCGAAGGACTCTTCTATATCCGCACCAACCGCGACGGCGTCAACTTCTCCATCATGACCGCCCCCGCCTCCGACCCCGCCCCGAAGAACTGGAAGACCTTCCTCGCCCACCGCAAGGACGTCCTGCTCGCCGACATGGACCTGTTCCGCGACTTCGCCGTCTCGGTCGAAAAGTCCAATGCCGTCAACCGGCTCCGCATTTATAACTTCCAGAAGAAGACCTGGACCGATATCGCCTTTCCCGAGACCGTCTATGCGGCCACCCCGGGCGGCACCCCCGAATATGACTCCACCACTTACCGCTATAACTACCAGAGCTTCGTCACTCCTTCGAGCGTCTACGATTACGACGTGACCACCGGTAAGTCGCAGTTACTGAAGCGGCAGGAAGTGCTCGGCGGTTATGACCCGTCGCAATACGCGACCGAGCGCCTGTGGGCCACCGCGCGCGACGGCACCAGGATACCGGTTTCCATCGTCTACAAGAAGGGCTTTCCCCGCGACGGCAAGGGCGCCCTCCTGCTCTACGGCTACGGCTCCTACGGCTACGGCACGCAGCCCGGCTTCTCCAGCGCCCGCCTCAGCCTGCTCGACCGCGGCATGGCCTTCGCCGTGGCGCATATCCGCGGCGGCGACGAAATGGGCTGGCAATGGCGCCTCGACGGCATGCTCATGAAAAAGAAGAATACGTTCTTCGATTTCGTCGATACCGCCGAATACCTCGTCAACCAGAAGTGGACCTCCAGGGAACGCCTGGTCATTGAAGGCGGCAGCGCCGGCGGCCTGCTCATGGGCGCCGTCGTCAATCTCCGCCCCGACCTGTTCCGCGCCGTGCACCTGGCCGTCCCCTTCGTGGATGTGATGAACACCATGATGGACGCCACCCTGCCACTTACCGTGGGCGAGTATCTCGAATGGGGCAACCCCAATGAAAAGGCCGCCTACGATTACATGAAGACTTACAGCCCCTACGATAACCTGGAGAAGCGCAGTTACCCCGCCATGCTGGTCACCACCAGCTTCAACGACAGCCAGGTCATGTACTGGGAGCCGGCCAAGTATGTGGCGCGCCTCCGCACCCTCAAGACCGATCACAACCCGCTGCTGCTCAAAATCAAGATGGAGCCCGCGGGCCACGGAGGCGCCTCCGGCCGTTACGACCGCCTCCACGATACGGCCTTCGAGTACGCCTGGATGCTCTCCGAGGTCGGAATTACCAAATAGGCGCGCCATCCGCCATGGAACCCGCGCCGCCCAAGGTCTTCGTCAGCTACAGTCACGATTCGCCCGGGCACGAGGCGCGCGTGCTGGAGCTTTGCGATCGCCTTCGCGCGGACGGCATCGACGCCATCCTCGATCAGTACGAGCCCTTCCCGCGGCAGGGCTGGATTCGCTGGATGGACGAGCAGTTGGAAACGGCGCGGTTCGTGCTGGTGGTGTGCACCGAGACGTACAGCCGCCGCGCCGGCCTCGGCGCCACCTACGAAGCCGGCATCATCCAGCAGCTTCTCTATAACACCGGCGGCATGAATGATAAGTTCCTTCCCGTGATCTTCACCGCGGAGGACCGCGCGCATGTTCCCCTCGCCCTACAGCGCTACCGCAACTTTCTGCTGCCCGCCGGCTACGACGATCTGTATCGCGTCCTCAATCCGGACAGCGGCCGCCTGCGCGCGCTGCCGCGGAAGCAGCCGAAAGCCGACTTCCGCAACGCGCTGTGGAACGTACCCGCGGCCAATCCCTTCTTTACCGCGCGCGAAAATTACCTCGAGGAAATCCACCGGACCTTGACGCAAGATAAGGCCGCCGCAATCGCCGGCATCGGCGGAATCGGAAAAACGCAAATCGCCATCGAATATGCGCACCGTCACCGCGGCGAATACGAAGCAGTGCTGTGGACGGGCGCCGATGCGGACTCGCCGCTCCACTCGGGGTTTGCGACCCTCGCGGCGGTGCTCGATCTGCCGGAGCGCAATGAGAAGGAACTGAGCGCCGTGGCGGCGGCGGTCACGCGCTGGTTCGAATCGCATTCCGGATGGCTGCTGGTTCTCGATAACCTGGACACGCTCGACGACCTGAACGCGGTCCGCCGGTTGATTCCCCCGGGCGCGACGGGCCATCTTCTCATCACCACCAGGCTGAAGGTCGGCGGGCGCATCGCGAAACAGGTAGACATCGAGGAGATGAACGCGCACGATGGCGCGCTGTTCCTGCTGCGCCGCGCGGGCGTGATTGCGCGCGGCGCCGCGCTCGAAGCGGCCACGGCCGCCGACCGGCAGGCTGCCGAAACGATCTCCAAAGAAGTGGACGGGCTTCCGCTCGCGCTCGACCAGGCCGGAGCATTCATCGAGGAGACGCCGTCCACCCTGGCGGAGTACCTGGATCTCTACCGCACGGAAGGCGCCCGTCTGCGCGCGCTGCGGGGGGACATGGCCCTGGAGCATGCTTCGGTGACGGTGACCTTTTCGCTGGCGTTCTCGCGCCTGACAGCAAAGAATCCCGCCGCGGCCGACCTCGTGCGGGCCTGCGCGTTTCTGGCGCCCGGACGCGATACCCGAAAGGATCTTCACAGAAGGCGAATTGAATGTGGCAGCGAGCCCGCTCGACTTCGCAGAAGCGCTGCGCGACGCGGGACGATTCGCGCTGCTCCGCAGGGATGCTGCCGCCAGGACACTCGACATGCACCGCCAGGTGCAGGAAGTGCTGAAGGACGAGATGAAGCCGGGGACCCGGCGTTTCTGGGCAGAACGGGTGGTCGAGGCGTTGGCTGAGGTTTTTCCATCCGTCGAATTTCGAAACTGGCCCCAATGCGAAGAGCTTCTGCCGCACGCCAGGCTGGTATCGGGTGATATCACGGCATTCCGGCTGGAAACCGAAGCAGCGGGCCGGCTCCTGGACGAAACGGCTTGCTACCTGATCGGATCGCGCAGAATACGCGGAAGCCGAGCCGCTGTACCAGCGCGCCCTTGCCATCCGCGAGAAGGCACTCGGGGCCGACCACCCCGACACCGCCACCAGCCTCAACAACCTGGCGGAGCTCTACCGCAATTGGGGCCGGTATGCGGAAGCCGAGCCGCTGTACCAGCGCGCCCTTGCCATCCGCGAGAAGGCACTGGGGCCGGACCACCCCGACACCGCCGGCAGCCTCAACAACCTGGCGGAGCTCTACCGCAATCAGGGCCGGTATGCGGAAGCCGAGCCGCTGTACCAGCGCGCCCTTGCCATCCGCGAGAAGGCGCTGGGGCCGGACCACCCCGACACCGCCACCAGCCTCAATAACCTGGCGGAGCTCTACTGCAACCAGGGCCGGTATGCGGAAGCCGAGCCGTTGTACCAGCGCTCCCTTGCCATCCGCGAGAAGGCACTGGGGCCGGACCACCCCGACACCGCCACCAGCCTCAACAACCTGGCGTTGCTCTACCGCAACCAGGGCCGGTATGCGGAAGCCGAGCCGCTGTACCAGCGCTCCCTTGCCATCTGCGAGAAGGCACTGGGGCCCGACCACCCCGACGCCGCCACCAGCCTCAACAACCTGGCGGAGCTCTACCGCAATCAGGGCCGGTATGCGGAAGCCGAGCCGCTGTACCAGCGCGCCCTTGCCATCCGCGAGAAGGCACTGGGGCCCGACCACCCCGACACCGCCACCAGCCTCAACAACCTGGCGGGGCTCTACGACACACAGGGCCGGTATGCGGAAGCCGAGCCGCTGTACCAGCGCGCCCTTGCCATCCGCGAGAAGGCACTGGGGCCCGACCACCCCGACACCGCCAGCAGCCTCAACAACCTGGCGTTGCTGTACCACAACCAGGGCCGGTACGCGGAAGCCGAGCCGCTGTACCGGCGCGCCCTTGCCATCTGCGAGAAGGCGCTGGGCCCCGACCACCCCGACACGGCCACCAGCCTCAACAACCTGGCGGGGCTCTACGACACCCAGGGCCGGTACGCGGAGGCCGAGCCGCTGTACCAGCGCTCCCTTGCCATCCGCGAGAAGGCACTGGGCCCCGACCACCCCGACACCGCCACCAGCCTCAACAACCTGGCGTTGCTCTACCGCAACCAGGGCCGGTATGACGAAGCCGAGCCGCTGTACCGGCGCGCCCTTGCCATCCGCGAGAAGGCACTGGGGCCCGACCACCCCGACACCGCCACCAGCCTCAACAACCTGGCGGTGCTCTACGACAACCAGGGCCGGTATGCGGAAGCCGAGCCGCTGTACCAGCGCGCCCTTGCCATCCGCGAGAAGGCGCTGGGGCCGGACCACCCCGACACCGCCACCAGCCTCAACAACCTGGCGTTGCTCTACGAGCAACCAGGGCCGGTATGCGGAAGCCGAGCCGCTGTACCAGCGCGCCCTTGCCATCTGCGAGAAGGCGCTGGGGCCCGACCACCCCGACACCGCCAACAGCCTCAATAACCTGGCGTTGCTCTACTACGATCAGGGCCGGTATGCGGAAGCCGAGCCGCTGTACCGGCGCTCCCTTGCCATCCGCGAAAAGGCACTGGGGCCCGACCACCCCGACACCGCCGTCAGCCTCAACAATCTGGCGTTGCTCTACGGCAACCAAGGCCGGTATGCGGAAGCTGAGCCGCTGTACCAGCGCTCCCTCGCCATCCGCGAGAAAGCCCTGGGGCCAGACCACCCTCCACCGCCACAGCCCGGGCAAATTACGCCGCGCTACTCGAAAAGCTTGGCCGCACCTGACCTGCGGCGCTTGCCTCAAGCCCCGCCGGCGGCTCCGTTTTCCAATGCCCGCTTCACCGTCTGCGCCAGCGTGCGCGCCGCGTACGGCTTCTGAATAAACGCCGCCAGCCCCTTGCCGGTGAAGTGTCTCACCGCCTCCACTTCGTTGAACCCGCTCGAGAGCACCACGCGCATATTCGGGTGCTGCGCGCGCAGGCGGCGCAGCGTTTCCTCGCCATCCATCACCGGCATGGTCAAGTCCAGCAGCACCAGGTCCACCGCGCCATCCCTCGCGCGGACCACTTCCAGCGCCTCGCTCCCGTTCGACGCCGTCAACACCGTATAACCGTAGCGCTCGAGCGTGCCCTGGGCGGCATCGCGCACCAGTTTCTCGTCATCCACTACCAGCACCACCCCGGCGCCGCGCAGCCGGACCAGAGATGCTTCCAGTTCCGAGACGGCGGACGCAACAGCTCCGAAGCCGGGAAGAAGATCTTGAACGTGCTGCCCTGGCCCGGCGCCGAGTACACCCGCAGCGCCCCGTTGTGGCTCCGCACGATCCCAAGCACGGCCGAAAGCCCAAGCCCCCGTCCCTGGAACTTCGTCGAAAAGAACGGGTCGAAAATCTTGGCGATGGTCTCCTCGTCCATTCCCTCGCCGGTATCATGCACCTGAAGTGTCACGAACATCCCCGCTTTCACCGTGAACCCCGGTGCCACCGTCGCCAGGTAATGTTCGTCCACCTCCTGCGCCGCCGTAGTCACCACCACCGTTCCCTGCTTCTGGCCGATCGCTTCCGCCGCATTGATCACCAGGTTCATGATCACCTGCTGCAACTGTGCTGTGTCCGCTTCCACCAGCGGAAGATCCGGTTTCAATTCCAGCCGGAGGTGAACGTTCTTCCTAATCGCCGACCGCACCAGCGCCGAGATCTCGCCCACCATCTCGGAGAGATTCACCGGCTGCACCACGAAGCGGCCCTTGCCCGCATAGGCCAGCATCTGGCGCGTCAGGTCGGCCGCGCGCTCCGCCGCCAGGACCACCTGTTCCACCAGAACCTGCACCGGATGCGCCGCGGGCAGGCTGTCGGAGGCGAGCGACGCATTGCCCATCACCCCTACCAGCAGGTTATTGAAATCGTGCGCGATCCCGCCCGCCAGCACGCCCAGGCTCTCCAGTTTCGCCGTCTGCCGCAGCTTTTCCTCGAGCCGCTTTCGTTCCGTCAGGTCGCGGTTGATTTCGAGAAACCCCTGCGGAGAGTCGCCCACGTGCCGCGCCGCCCACCGGCTCGAGACCGCGAACCGGCTGCCGTCCTTGCGTGTATGCGTCAGCTCCCCTTCCCACATCCCGGCCTTCTCCACCTCCAACTCAATTTCCTGCCGCTCCCGGGGAAAAACCGTCGCCAGCAAATCGTGGCTCACTTTTCCCACCGCTTCCGCCGCCGTCCAGCCGTACATCGCTTCCGCACCGCGGTTCCAGAATTGAATCGTGCCGTCCGGCGCGGTGGAGAAAATCGCATCCGTGGCAAAGTCGAGCAGCGCCGCCTGTTGCCGCATGGCTTCCACCAGGCGCAGCCGTTCCAGCGAAATCTCGACGTAATGGGCCAGAGTGCGGAGGAACTCGACCTCATCTTCTCCGAGCCGGTCCCGCGTGTGCGACCCGAATGCCAGGCATCCGAACAGCCGGTCGCCCGCCATCAGCGGGTGTGACACGAAAACCCGCAACCCCATAGCGGAACCCGCATCGCCGCCCGGAACCAGGGAGAGACACGGTGCATGTTCCGAGGCTGCAATGCCGCCGGCCGTTTCGCCGAAATGCAGGATTTCCACCGCCGCCGCCTGCTCGGCGGTTAACCCTTCGCAGGCGGCTAAAACCAGCCCGCCGCCGGCCGGGTCGAGCACGCAGTAGAGATAGGTATCGAGGCCAAGCGGCTCCCTCGCCACTCCGAAAACGGCCGGCACGATCTGTTTCGCGGATACCCGGTGCAGCAACCGTTCCGCCGCCGAAGATAACAGGCGCAGCAGTTCGTTGCGCTTCTGGATTCGACGCTCCGCCAGTTTTTGTTCCGTGACGTTGCGCAGGAAGACCGTCAATCCGCCCTCCGGCACCGGGTACATGGCGGCGTGGAACCACTCCCCATACGGCGAGTAGAGGAATTCGTAGGTGGCCGGGTGCGCTTCGCTCATCGCCTGCCTCGCCACCCTCTCGAACTCGTGCCCGCGGAGTTCCGGAAACGCGTCCCACAGTGTCCGCAGTTCCTCCCGCGGCCGCCGGGCGTATTCGGCGCCCGTCGCATTCACGTAAGCAATGTCGAAATTCGCCTGCACCAGGTAGAACGCGTCACTGACGCTCTCCACCAGCCGGCGCCGCTCCTCGCCCGCCCCCGAAATGTGCGCCGCCTGTTCCTCCAGTCGCTGCATCTGGCTGGCCACCGTTGCCCGGGCGCGCCACAATTGTGCGATGAGCAGGCTAATCAGGTAACCGGTGACAAGGAACAGAATTAATCCGACCCAGTCCCCGGAAGTGGTCGGGAGCGCCAGGCGATGCGGATCCGCCAGGTAGTAAAGCCCCAACGCGGCGCTCAACAAGGTGGCGGCGACTCCGGGTCCCAGGCCTCCGAACCAGGCCGAAAACACGACCGCCAGAGAAAACGTGATATATGGCAGCGAGGACCCTAGTACCGCGCTGAATGCCATCCGAAACCAGAAGCACAACAGCACGGCCGCAATTGCCGCGCCGTACTGGACCAGTGGCGAGCGGCTCGCAGCTTGTCGCATCTTAATGTGGTAGCTCTTTACGTTACGTCTCGGTGTCCTGTTCCATATTATCGCCACTCGCTTACCCCGCCGCACTCTTTCGGTTATAGAATGCCCGTATGCTTTGCCGACCCGTTTCTCTGATGGCTGCCGCCTTGTTGTGTGGCGTCGCCGCCGGTCAGACCGCGCCGCCTCCTCCCGCGGCGAAGAAGGCCGCGGCTCCGCCTCCGTCCGTCGTAGCCGGCATTCCGGTCAACTACGACGAATCGGCTGTCGGGACGTACACGCTGCCCGATCCGCTGGTGATGCAGAACGGCACCCGCGTTCGCGATGCCAGGACGTGGACCGAAAAACGCCGGCCCGAAATCGTCCGCCTCTTTGAAGAAAATCAGTACGGCCGCGCTCCCGGCAAGCCTCGCGACATGAGCTTCGACGTGTTTGACAAAGGCACGCCCGCCTACGGAGGCAAGGCCATCCGCAAGCAGGTCACCATCTACTTCTCCGCCGACAGGAACGGCCCCCGCGAGGACCTGGTGGTGTACGTTCCCGCCAACGCGGGCAAGGCGGTGCCGCTGCTGCTGGCCATCAACTTCTCCCCCAACGTCTCCAGCTTCGACGATCCCGGAATCCGCGCCGGCGAAATGTGGAACGCGCGCGAAAAGAAGAAGGTGCCCGCGACGCGCACCGGCGGCTTCGGCCGCATCAACGTGGAGAACATCGTCGCGCACGGTTTCGGCGTGGCCGGAATTTACTACGGCGATATCGATCCCGACTTCCTCGACGGCGTCTCGCTGGGCGTGCGCGCCAAATACCTCAAGGCCGGCCAGACCGAGCCCGCGCCCGATGAGTGGGGCGCCATCTCCGCCTGGGCCTGGGGCTTGAGCCGCGCCGTCGATTACCTCGAAACCGACAAGGCCGTGGATGGCAAAAAGATCGCGATCTACGGCGTCTCGCGCCTCGGCAAGACGGTGATGTGGGCCGGCGCGCACGATACCCGCATCGCCATGGTGATCGCCAGTTGCTCGGGCGAAGGCGGCGCCGCTCTCAGCCGCCGCAATTACGGCGAGACCATCGCGCACCTCACCGCGCCCACCCGTTACCCCTACCAGTTCGCCGCCAACTATGGCAAATACGGCGACCGCGTCTCCGAGTTTCCGGTGGACGCCAACCTGCTGGTGGCCCTCATGGCGCCGCGTCCCGTGCTGCTCCAAACCGGCAGCACCGACGGCTGGTCCGATCCTAAAGGTGAATTCCTCGCCGCCGTCGCCGCCGAACCCGTCTACCGCCTGTTCGGCAAGCAGGGACTCGGCACCACCGAATGGCCGGCGGCCGGCGAGCCGATCCTTCACGACATCGGATACTTCATGCATTCCGGCGGTCACGGCGCGTTGCCCTCCGACTGGGATGTTTTCCTGAAATTCATGGAGATGCACTTCAATGAAGGGCGCTGAGGCCGGCCTCGCCGCCGGGGACTGCAAAGCGGCGCGCCCCGCACATTCGGTACAATACCTTCGCATGCGAAAACTCGTTATTTTATCGGCACTGGCCTGCCTGGGATCGCTTTCGGCCGGCGCCCAGTCCGCAAAGAACTACCTCGGAAGGTGGGATGTTACCGTCACGTCGCCCAACCGCACCTGGGGGCAGTGGTTCGAAATCGTCGAACAGGATGGAAAGCTCGGCGGCCGCATCCAGCCTTCGGGCGGCGCGGTCCGCAACATCATCGACGCCAAAATCGAAGATGGCAACCTGGTGATTACCACCGCGGCCGCGGTCAATAACGCCAAGGGCAACCGGCCTCCGCAAACCTGGGTGCTTAGCGGCGATGCCAACAAGCTCACCGGAACCCAGAAAAACGGCGACAACGTCACCGCGCAGATCGCCGCCGTGCGCGCTCCCGAACTCAAGCGGCCCATGCCCAAGGCCTGGACGAATCCCGAACCCCTGTTCAACGGCAAGGACCTTACAGGATGGGAAACGATCGGCCAGAACACCAGCTATTGGGTCGCCCGCGACGGCGAACTGGTAAACGACAACCCCGGCGACCGGCAGAAGCCCGGCGCCAACATCAAGACCACGCGCAAGTTTGACGACTTCAAGCTGCACATTGAAGTCAATTGCCCGGAGCACGGAAACAGCGGCATTTACCTGCGCGGCCGTTACGAAATTCAGGTGGGAACCGAAGGCGGCTCCAACCCCAAGAACGAGATGGGCGCGGTGTATGGCTACTACCCCGCCGGCGGCAACGTTCCCCTGAACCTCGGCAACTGGTCGGTCTTCGACATCACCCTCGTGGGGCGCTACGTGACCGTGGTCCGCGACGGCGTGAAAATTCATGACAACGTCGAGATCCCCGGCATCACCGGGGGCGTACTCGATTCCAACGAAAGCGAGCCCGGGCCGTTCTTCCTCCAGGGAGACCACCAGGGCGTGATCCGTTTCCGCAACATTACGATCTCGGTGCCGAAGCAATAGCACCACTGGAGGATTAAAAGTGTCGGATTTCAATTTTTCAAGACGTCATTTCTTCTATGGCGCCCTTTTGGCGGGCGCGGTGCCGGTGGGCGGGTTCGGCAGCGCCGTGTCGCTCAAAGGCGCGGGCTACAAATCGCCGAATGAGAAGCTGAACGTAGCTTCGGTGGGCGCCGGCGGCAAGGCCGCCAGCGACATTCAGGGCGTGGCCGCGCTCGGCCAGAACATCGTGGCCTTGACCGACGTGGACGACAAGCGCGCTGCCGCCACCTATGCGCGCTTTCCCAACGCCAAAACCTATAAAGATTTCCGCAAAATGCTGGATGCGGAGGAAAAGAATATCGACGCGGTCATCGTCACGATTCCGGATTTCATGCACGCCACCGTGGCCCTGGCGGCCATGGAGCGGGGCAAGCACGTCTACGTGCAGAAACCGCTGGCGCGTACGGTGTGGGAAACCCGCGTGCTGCGGGAAGCGGCGCAGAAATATAACGTAGCCACGCAGATGGGCAACCAGGGCTACGCGCAGGAAGGTTCGCGCGTGGCTTCGGAGATGATCTGGAACGGCGACATCGGCGATGTGACAGAGGTCCACGCCTGGACCAACCGTCCCATCTGGCCGCAAGGCCTGACCCAGCCGCCCAAGGAAGAGCCGGTGCCCGATACCCTCGATTGGGACCTGTGGCTCGGCATCCAGAGCATGCGTCCCTACAGTTCGGAGTACATGCCGTTCAACTGGCGCGGCTTCTACGATTTCGGCTGCGGCGCGCTGGGCGATATGGCCTGCCACGTTTTGGGAGCGCCCAACATGGCGTTGGTGCTCGGGCCGCCGACCAGCGTCGAGTGCACCACCATCGAAGGCAAGAGCGACTTCACGTTCCCCAAGAAGTCGGTCATCCGGTACGACTTCCCGGCGCGCGGTGCCTTCCCGGCGGTGAAGATCTTCTGGCACGACGGCGTGCCTCCCGGAAAGGCTCCCTACCGCCCGGCTGACATCCCCGACGACGAACCCCTGGGCGATGCACCCCGCGGCGCCGGTGGTGGACGCGGAGCGGGCGCAGGGCGCGGCGGTCGCGGCAACGCGGCCAATGCGGCGGCTCCCGCGGCCGGCCAGCAGGCTCCGGCCGACCCGAGAACTCCGGGCCGGATGGAGAGTGTCAGCGGCGCCGGGCGCGACAGCCAGAGCGGCGTGCTCTTCGTCGGCAGCAAGGGCTACATCACCTGCGGCGAGTACGGCGGCGGAACACGCATCGTGCCGGAGTCCAAGGCGGTGGATTACAAGTTCCCGCCGCAGATCCTCAACCGGTCGCCCGGAACTTACGCCGACTGGGTGCGCGCCTGCAAGGGCGGCGACGAAGCCTGCTCCAATTTCAACGTGTCCGCTCCCTTCACCGAGTGGATCGCGTTGGGTGTGGTGGCGCTGCGGTTCCCCAACACCAAGCTCGAATACGACGCCACCAAAATGCGCGTTACCAACGTGGCTGACGCCAACCAGTACCTCAGGCCGGCCAAGATCCGCGCCGGCTATAAGCTGAACTGGAAGCTATAGCTCTCACGGGGCGGGCTGCAATGCCCGCCCCGCATAGAGCCTGCGTGCGCCTTCACACACAAGCGGGAACCGGTCCACCTCCAGGGCGCGTAAAGTAGAGTGAGGGCGTTGCTTCGCGCCGTTCGTCGTAATGGGGAATCTTAATCAATCCGTTCTGGTGCTCGAGGACGATCCTTCCAGCCGCTTCGTGCTGAACGCAGTACTTGAATCGGCCGGCTTCAAGGTGCTGGAGAGCAGCCGCGCAACAGACGCGATTGAAATCTGCCGCAGCCATCCGGAACCGATTCACCTGCTGCTCTCCGACGTCGTGCTGCGCGGTGACGGAGGTCCCGAGATTGTCCGCGAGCTTCAGGCGCTTCAACCCGGGATGGCGATTCTGTTCGTCAGCGGGTACCCGCTCGAAGTGCTGGAGCATCGCGGCATGCTGGAACCGGCGGACATCGCGGCCCCGCGCAGGGGGTTCCTCCAGAAACCGTTCACGGCGCAAACCCTGTTGACGGTCATTCGCGGGCTGCTGACCTAAGGAAGCTTCTCCCAGACCCGCACGATCGGGTAGCGCCCCGCGTCGTTCGACTCGTACCTGGATTGCCGGTACCACCATTCGAGGCGAGCGCGCGCATCGGAGGCGAACTGCGGGTCGGCCGCCAGGCGCGCTTCGAACTGTTTGCGCAATTCGGGCGATTCGGCCATCATGCGGCGGGCGATGGGTTCGGACAGGTAGTCCCCGACCCCCTCGCCGCCTCCGAAGATCGCATACAGAAATCCCCACCGCATGAGTGAATCGGGCGCCTGCGGTTCCAGCATCGACAGGATCAGGCGCGCGCGCCGCTGCTTCAGCGGCACCCACCAGGCACCGGCCGGAATGGCGATGGTTTCGTTCACCAATTTGGAATCGAAGCTCACCGCGATGTGTCCCTCGCTGGGGGATGGCGCGTAGCGGACGTTGGTGAAGCGGTAGGTTTCAAACTCCCGTTCGACCGGCTTTGCCGTGCGCTCCATTTCCACCCCGTGCAGTTTCAGGATCTCCGCGATTGCGCCCCACGCCGGAGGGATCAGGTACCCGAGCGGCATCTGCGCCTCGGCGGCGGTGTCGAACTGGTCGTGAATCACGGTGTCGAAATTGTCGGGTTCGGCGGTGTACCGGGTGACTCCGGCGCCGGTCACCTCGCTCTGAAACGGGCCGTTTTTGAGGCCCTTGTATGCCACCGGGCGGCTCCGGTCGCTCAGCTTGCCGGCCAGGTACACGGGCGCGGCCGACCGGTCGCCGGCGCGCGACTCCATTTGCCGGTCCGCCTCGCGGACCGCGCGCCTGAGCGCTTCGGGATCGCGCAAAATGATTTCGATGGCGTGCCGGTTAATGTCGTAATTGGCCCAGGCCCGAGTTTTGGCCGCTTTCAGGCTGTGGGTCTCCACCAGCAGCCCGGGGCGGTTCAGCGCCGCCGTGTAGAGGTGCGAATAGCGCGGCGAAAACACTTCGGAGAAGAACTCGCGCCGGCCGCCCGCGTTGCGCATCATGCCGTAGGGCGCCACCAGGTGCCCGTCCGCGGTCATGCGCTTCTCGAGCTCGGGCACGAAAAGGTCGCGCACCCAGCCGCGCACCGGTTCCGCGATGTCGTCGTTGCGCGCCATGTCCCAGGTGACGTCGTACTGAAAATCGGCGCCGTCGGTGACGTGATTATCGATGAAGAAGTCCGGGTTCCAGGCATGGAAGAGGCGCAGCCATGCGCGCATTTCCGGCGTGTCGGCCTTGATGTAATCGCGGTTGAGGTTGAGGCGTTGCGCGTTGGCGCGAAGCCCTGTGGTCCTGGGGCCGTTCTGGCTGGGGCGGTGATAGGGGCTGAGGTGTTCGTGGCCGTCCACGTTGAATACCGGGATGATGACGAAGATGGCGCGATCGAGCCAGGCGGCATAGCGGCGGCTGACGGTCATGTCGCGCACCAGCATCAGCGTAGTGTCCTTGCCTTCGATCTCGCCGGAGTGGATGCCGCTCTGGATGAAGATAACCGCCTTGCCCGTGCGCGCGGCCGCCTCGGGGGTGAAGGCGCGATCGCGGGAAACCGCCAGCGCGATCATGGTGCGGCCCTCCGGGGTGACGCCGATGTCCAGCACTTTGACAAAGCGCGAGGCCTTTTCGAGGCGGTGCGCAACCTCCACGGTTTCGGCATAGGGACCGGTTTGGTTCCATTCGGTGCGTTCTCCGGTGGTCAGCAGCTCGGGCGGCGAGTCTTTGGTGCTGGCGGCGAGCGACGGCGCTGTGCTGCCGGCGGCCGGTTCGAAGGCCGAATGCGGCGCGACCGGGTTCTGGGCCAGGCAGGCGCAGGCGGCGGCGAAAAACAGCAACGGGCGGCAATCCATGGGTTAGATGCTAGCGCGCCGCGCGGCGTGGTGTCTAAAGCCCGGGCTGTTTTTCGACGATCTGTTGGATGTGACAGTGAAGGAAGATTTGATCCGGGAAGCGCTGTTCCGCAGCAGTCCCGCCGATCTCGACAAGATACTGACGGCAATCGAAGGGTACCGGACGTGCGCCATCACCGCGGAAAGGCTGCGCCGCTCGCCGGAACTCGAGGAGCAAAGGATTCAGGCGCTGGAGTGTGCCGGCTATTGCGAATCCACGCTCCAGGAGTTCGTCGCCACCGGGCGGCTGCCGAAATCCGAGTCCCTCCATCCGGAATTCGTCAGCTCGCATCTGCGTTTGTCCCTGCGCTGGTGAGATTGGTGGCGCCGTGGCGATATGGCTAAACGAACGGGTGCGCGGATGCGGCGGTGGCTGTCCGGGTGAGCGCCGGTGCCGGCGCGTCGCCGGCGTCACTCTCTCCGGAGAACAACAGTTGAATCAGGCGGGCGGCCAGTTCCGGCGGACAAATGCAATCCGCCTCGGTGACCTCTACGGAGCGAGCGGAGGTTTGCCAGGCAAACTCCACCTGCACCGCCTCGCAATCGTCGCTGATCCAAAACTCGCCTCGCCGGACCAACTCGGTGATGTCGTCCGATCCCTGGATCGCCACTCTCATCGCCGCTGCTGTCCGCGAAAGAAGCACTGCCTCTTTTTGTGTGCCGTTGCCGAATCGGATAAACATTTTTTTCTCCCTGCACCTGCATCATGCGATACCCGGGAAAAGTTCACAAGTCCTTCATGTACCGGGACTTGTGCACCAGCAGTACGGTGTACCTTAACTTTGGTTATCAAACCGGTGTTAACCCTCGGGAAATGGGGGGATAATCGCTGAGATGAGACTGACCCTATTGCTACTTTGGCTGAATGGTGTGGTGGTTTTCGGCGCCGACTGCACCGAGCGGACGGTAGCGGCCTTCGCCGTTCCGGGAGTCACGATCGGGGCTGCCACACCGGTTCCGGCAACGGCTGCCGCACCCGCGTACTGCCACGTCACAGGCACGGTGGTCACCTCCGGCGGCGGCGCGCCCGAGGGATCCGCGCGGTTCGATCTGCGCCTGCCCGCCAATTGGAACGGGAAGTTCTTCTTCTATGGCGTGGGCGGGCTTGCCGGCGCGATTCCCGCGCAGTACGACTCAGAGGGAGGATTGGCGAGGGGCTACGCGGTCGCGGCGACCGACGCCGGTCACCAGGCCGGCAATACCGACGCCCGTTGGGCGCTGACAGCTTCGGGCAAACCTGATGCCGCCAAGGTTCTGGATTACTACCACCGCGCGGCGCACAGCGCCACGGTAGCCGCCAAACAGCTCGTTGAAAAGTACTACGATGGCGGCTCCATTCAGAAGGCCTATTTCGGCGGATGCTCAAACGGCGGCCGGATGGCGCTCCAGGAAGCCGAGCGATACCCCGGCGATTACGACGGAATCGTCTCCGGCGCGCCGTTCCTCAGCATCCGCGAGGTGCTGCTTCAAATCAAACTCCAGAAATACGCTACGGAGGCTTCGTATATCGCGCCGGCTCAAATGCAGGCAATCGACCGCGCGGTGTATGCGAGTTGCGATTCGGTGGACGGCGTCAAAGACGGGCTGATCGTGAATCCGGGCCGCTGTTCGTTCGATCCGGCGGCGCTCGTGTGCAAGCCGGGCGCGGCTTCCGGCGAATGCCTCTCGCGGGAGCAGGCCGATTTTCTGCGCCGCTACATGGAACCCCTCCGCGACAGCCGTGGACGGGTGATCGTCCCCGGTTTCTCCATCAGCGACCTGGCCGGGGCTCCCGGGGCCGCCCTCTGGACCACGGGCACGACCCCGCCGGACCGGCGCAATCCCGACCTTTGGCCTGCCGGCGCCCCGCTTGGGATGGCAGTTCGCCAGCCACATCCTGCAGTACCTGGTGCAGCAGGACCCTGGCTACCAGCCGCTGCGCTTCGATATCAGTCCGCAGGGTGTGGTGGCCCCGGAGGCGCTCGCCGCGTACGACAGCCGCACCGGCGAAGGCAGCCCGGACGATCCGGCCAAGCTCCTGCCGTTTCTGGCGAAAGGCGGGAAACTGCTTCTTTACCACGGTTGGAGCGATCCGGCACTACCTCCATACGAGACCGTGCTGTTTTACGAGCGGCTCGCGGCACTCAAAGGCAATAGCTACGCGGCGTTGCAGGAATCGGCCCGGCTGTTCATGGTTCCCGGCATGCAGCATTGCGGCGGCGGACCGGGCCCGGACCGGTTCGACCTGCTCGGCGCAATCGACGACTGGGTGGCCAAAAAGGAGCCTCCGGACGGGATTCGGGCAACCAGATATGCGAACGGACAGCGCTCTGGGGAGGCGGTCCGTACCATGCCGCTGTGCAAGTTTCCCGAAACGCCGAAATACCGGGGCAGCGGCGACGTCAACCAGGCGGACAACTGGGTTTGTTCGGAGCGGCCCTCGCTTCTCGAGACGGGCGCCAACGGCATCACTGCCGGCCTGAGCCGTAACGGACGCCCGGAGCCCAGATAATGCCCCGGGTGTGGTTAAATCCCGTTGCAATCCTCCACAGGAGACGTCCAGGTCTGTTAATCTTGTTACGAGCTCTATGGTGAGTCAACTCAAGCCGCCGGCTGGCAATCCGCGCGGCCCGGCTCCGCCGACCCGCACGCCCTACGAGCTGATTGTTTTGCTGTTTTTGTCCGTGGTGGCGATCGTTGTGGTGGTGTGGCGGTTCCAGGTAACGCAGATAGAAGCCGCCCGCCGGCAGGCCGCCAACCAGTTGCTCACCATCGCCGATATGCGGGTGAGGCAGATCGCCGACTGGCGCGCCAACCAGATCGGGCGGGCCGAAGCAATTCAGGCCGATTCTTTCAAAATGGCCGCCTTCCGGAATTACGTGGAGGGACGGCGGACGGAGGCCGATAAAGCCGCGATCCTGCGGTGGCTGGAGGCACTCGCCCGCGGAATGCGTTATGCGGGAGTTTCGCTGGTGGACCCGAACGGGACCGTGGTTCTTTCGGCAGGACGCAGGTTCGGCGGCGAGGCCCACTTTCGGGACCTGACCAGCCAGATTCTACGGGACGGCGGCATCCTCCTCCGCGATGTGAACCTGGAGTCCTCCGGAAGCATTCACATGGGTTTGAACATCGCGTTACGGACCGGCGATGGAAAGCCGCCGTTCGGAGCCCTGCTCATCAGCATCGATCCGCGCGATTACCTGTACCCAACTCTGCAAAACCTTCCCGTGCCCAGCCGTAGCGGAGAAACCCTGATGGTCCGGCGCGACGGAGACGCGGTGATCTTTCTGAATTCGCTGCGCCGGAACCCCGATGCTGCGCTGCGATTGCGAATCCCGTTGACGCGGCGCGATGTGCCGGCCGTACGAGCGGTACTGGGCGAGGAAGGACCGGTGGACGGGGTGGACTATACCGGGACGCCGGTGCTTGCCGAGGCCCGGCGGGTACCCAACTCGAACTGGTTTCTGATCACCAAGATCGATACCGATGAGGTTATTGCGCCCGAACTGCGGCAGTCCCGGTTCCTGGGCGGGATGGCGTTCGCGCTGATTCTGGCCAGCGTGGCATGCGTAGTGGCGTTATGGCGGAGGCAGCAGCTTGGGTTCTACCGCGCGCAATTCGAGGCGGAACAACAGAAACGGGCCCTGCACGGGCATTACGACTATCTCACGCGTTTCGCCAACGACATCATCGTGCTGATGGATGGCGAAGACCGGATAGTGGAGGTCAACGACCGCGCCGTCAGCACTTATGGCTATACCCGGGAGGAGTTAACCGGGATGCACGCCATCGATCTGCTGGAGCCGTCATTGCGCGACGCCCATCGCGTTCAGCGCGAGCAACTGCTGAAGACCGGGTCGCTGGTTGTGGAGACGGTCCACCGCCGCAAAGACGGCGGGGTATTCCCGGCCGAATCGAGCGTCCGATCCATCCTGGTGGAAGAGCAGGTATTCTTTCAAAGCATTGTGCGCGACACGAGCGAGCGGCAGGCCATCATGGAGGAACTGCGCCGGACGGCGGAGACGCTGCGCGCCGTGATCGACGCTTCGCCGGCGGCTATCGTGACGCTGGACCAGGATCTGGAGGTGTCCACCTGGAATCCCGCCGCCGAAATCATTTTCGGGTGGCCGGCGGCCGAAATGCGGGGGAAGCCACTTCCGCCCGGAGGTGCGGCGGACGCGTGTGCGCGGGCCATGGGAGGCGAGCGGCTGACCGACCAGGTAGTGGGCGCCCGGACCAGGGACGCGCGCGAAGTTAAGCTCAGCCTGTCCGCCGCCCCGGTGATGGGTCCGGACGGGAGAGCGGCGGGTGTGGTGGCCAGCATTCTCGACATCACACAGCAACAGCACGCCGAGGAGGCGCTGGCGGCCAGCGAGGAGCGATTCCGCGCCGCCTTCGAACAGGCGGCGGTGGGGATGGTGCTCACCGATCCGGACGGACGCTTCCAGCGCGTGAACCGGCGGTACTGTGAAATCACGGGCTACTCCGAGCTCGAGCTCCGGGAGATGACCTGGTTGGACGTGACACACCCCGAGGACCGGGCTGCCGGAATCGCCTCGGCCGCGTTCCTCCTGACCGGCGGGAAGAGCACAGACGCCTTTCAGAAACGGTATCGCCGCAAGGACGGCTCCACGGTTTGGGCGTGGATCACGATTTCGGTGATGTACGCGCCCGATGGCCGGCCTATGCAATCGATCGCGGTGGTGGAGGACATTTCCGAGCGGCGGCAGGTTCAGGAAGCGCTGCGAGAAAGCGAAGAGCGGTTCCGGCTGTTGGTGGAACACGCACCCGACGGCATCGCGGTAGTGGCCGGGACTACCTTCCGCTACCTGAATCCGGCCGCGCTGCGCATCATGGGCGCGGCGAGCCTGGGGGATGTGGCCGGAACCGACATGAGCGTGTGGATCCCGCCCGACCGCGCGGGCCGCGGCGGTACCATTCCGCCCGATGCGTCGATCAACCGGATGGAAGCAAGGTACCTGCGCCACGACGGCTCCGAATATTTCGCCGAGGTTTCCGCGGTTCCCATCGAATGGAACGGAGAGGGGGCGCAACTTTTCTTTTTTCAAGACATCTCCAGCCGGAAGCAGGCGCAGGCGGAGCAGGCGCGGCTCGAACAGCAACTGCTTCAGTCGCAGAAAATGGAGAGCGTCGGGCGGCTGGCGGGAGGCGTGGCCCACGATTTCAACAACCTGCTCACGGTCATCAACGGCTACGCGGACATGCTCCTGCAACGCTTCAACCCGAAGGATCCGGCGTATGAAGAGATCGAAGAGATCGGCGCGGCGGGACATCGCGCGGCCTCGCTGACGCAGCAGCTTCTGGCGTTCAGCCGGAAGCAGATCGCGGAGCCCAAGCCGACGGATCTGAACAAAGTAGTGGAAGACGACAGCAGGATGCTGCGCCGCTTGATCGGGGAGGACACGCGCATCGAGACGCGCCTCGCGCCAGACATCGGCGCGGTGCTGGCGGACCCCAGCCAACTGCACCAGCTCCTGATGAATCTTACGCTGAATGCCAGGGACGCCATGCCGGGTGGCGGAGTGATCACGATCGCCACCTCGGAACTGATGCTGGAGGGCGCGCCTGGCGGCGAGGTCCGGCAGGGCCCCCATGTTTGGCTGTCGGTGCGGGACACCGGAATCGGGATGGACGAGGCCACCCGGCAAAGGGTGTTCGAGCCTTTTTTTACGACCAAGGCTTCCGGGATGGGCACCGGGCTCGGTCTTTCCACTGTTTACGGAATCGTCAAGCAGAGCGGAGGATGGGTCGAGGTGGAGAGCCGGCCGGGCGCAGGCAGCGTGTTCTCGGTGTATCTGCCGATAGCCCAGCCGGCGCCTGAAGAATCGAAGGAACCGCGAGCGGCACCGGTGGCAACCTGCGGCGGGGAGACGGTCCTGGTGGTGGAAGACCAGGCGGACGTCCGCAGGCTCACCGCCGGAATTCTAACGGCCCGGGGCTATCGCGTCTTCCAGGCCTGCCACGGAGCCGAGGCGCTGAAGGTGGCAGGCGAGCTGAAACAGATCGATCTGCTGCTCACCGACGTAGTGATGCCGGGCATCGCCGGACCGGAACTGGCGCGGCAGATGCGGGACATGATGCCGGAGCTGAAGGTGCTTTTTATTTCCGGCTACACGGCCGAGGCCTTCCCAATGGGAGAGGTCATGGAGTCGAACCTGGCCCTGCTCGCGAAACCGTTCACTCCGGACGCGCTATGCGAAAAGGTGCAGGAAGTGTTGTCGAGCCCGGGACGCCGTTGCCGGATCCTGATCATCGACGACGAGGAGCCGGTGCGGCGGCTGCTGCGTCACGCGCTGGAGCGGGCCGGCTACGAAATACTGGAAGCGCCAAACGGGAAGGTAGGCGCGCGCATGGCTGCGAAGGAGAAACTGGACCTGGTGATTACGGATCTGGTGATGCCGGAGCAGGAGGGGATTGAGACCGTGCGTTTCTTCCATGATTATGATCCGAAACTGCCGGTGATCGCCATCTCCGGCGCGCTGCACGGGGAGTTTCTTAAGCCGGCGTCGATGCTGGGGGCTCACGCGACGATGCGGAAGCCGATCCGTCCGGACGATTTGCTCGCCGAGGTTCGGCGGCTCATTCGGGGGTAGCGGTGATCTGCGAGCGGCGATACCTGTGATTCGTTTGATGCGGAGAACCGCTTTACAGTCGCGGGGTCGGAGACGTACTCAGGTGCTCAGTTCGGCGCGAATTTCGGCGGCGATGCGGCGGGCCTGATCCAGTTCTCCGGGGCTCAGACTGATGGCACCCACGCGGGCGTGGCCGCCGCCTCCGTAGCGCTCGCAAATGGTGGCCAGGTTATGCGTGGGCGCGACCGGAGTCCAGGGATTCGAGCCCACCGAGATCTTGGTGCGGTAGCTGGAGGGACTGACCGAGACGGTGTAAGTCGAATCGGGAAACAGGTAGTAGGGAATGAATTTGTTGTAGCCCTCCATATCCTCTCCCGTCAGGTCGAAATAGACCACGGAATGGTTCATCTCCGCGCGGCTGCGGATCACGTCGATCGACCGCAGGTGGCGCTCGTAAAGCGGTTCGTAGAGGGCCAGGATGGGGGGCTCGCGCATGATCTCGGCGAGCGGGCGGTGCTGCATCCAGCGGATGATCTGCTGCACGACATCCGAGCCCTTGGCGGCTTCGATAACCAGGGTCAGTTTCATGGCGGGCGCGCCCAGTTCCACGGCCGTTTTGGAATCCGGATACTGCGCGCCGTCGATGATGAGCGACCAATGCACCAGTTCTTCGAGGTCGGGCGCGCGAAACCCGAACTGTTCGCAGGCGACGACGGCGATGAAGGAGGTGCACGACTTGTAATTGGGATCGTAGAGCTTGCGCCCGCTGGTATCGCGCCGGAAGTGCTCGGCATCGGCGGCATTGAGGAAAGCGCTCTGGTGGTGGTCGAACCACCAGGTGAGCCTGGGATCGCTCGAGTATTTGAAATCTACGATGGCGTTCTCATCGCCGTCGAACAGGGATGAATCGAATACCTGGGATGCCTTGTGGGCCATCCCGGTATATTTGAATTCCGCGTTCGGGTGTACGGCGCCCGAGATGAAGCGGCTGAAGAAGGCGGCGGAAGCCGCTCCGTCGAAGCAATGGTCGTGGTAAAGCACGCGTTCCAGCATGGCTAGAGGAAAACTTACCAGCTTGCCTGAACTGCGCGGGAAATGCAACTTTTACGCAGATGTTTGTGGCCGCGGGGCCGTCCGACTCTGCTACATTGATGAAAATCACATGCGCAGCATACCCGGCTGGGACCAGTATTACCTCGATATTTGCAAGGTTGTGGCTAGCCGCAGCAAGGACCCGAACACGCAGATCGGCTGTGTGATCGTGGGACCGAACCACGAAATCCGCTCGACGGGGTACAACTCATTCCCGCGGGGGATCCGCGACGATGTCGCCGAACGTCTCGTCCGTCCCACCAAATATCTTTGGATCGAGCATGCCGAGCGCAATGCCATCTGCAATGCGGCGCGCGCAGGCACAGCCACCGAAGGCTGCACGATTTACGTGGAAATCATGCCCTGCATGGATTGCGCGCGGGCGGTGGTGCAGGCCGGAATCGTGCGGGTGATCGTCTCGGCCGAAAGGATGGCGCAGTATTCGAGCGATTATTACAACGAACACTTCGGCATGGTTGAAGTACTGTTTTCCGAAGCGCGCGTGGAGGTCCGGCGCGTTTAGTTAGCGGCCGTTCGCCGCGCCTGGACCGGATGGTTGTCCCCGATCGTCAGCGGGGTCCATTTCGAGCCGGCGGTAGAAGCGTTTGGAACAGACACGGCACCGCACCGGGGTCAGGTGGAAGGCGACGACGATAGCGTCCAGGATACCCTGCTGCCTGGAGCGCCGGACATCCTTACCGCCGCAACTCGGGCAGTGTATGAAATCGCCTGGTTCTCTCTCGAGCACAATGGGCCTTTGGCGGTGCTGATTGTACCATTTCTAACAGGTTCTGCCCGCTTGGTATATAATCGTACCTGGGACTGAACCAAAAGGTGGAAACGGAACAAACACCGCCCTCCTCTCTCACTCAGTGTAGAACGTTTCCCGGACGCCTGCGAGTTCGAGTGCCGTAAGGAAGGATACGCTCGATATGGAAAACCCTGAACTCCCGCGGAAATGGAACGCTGACGAACTCCGCAGTGCCGAGACAACGGCGTCGCAATTCCTGGAGGAAAACGGCGTACAAATAGCCGACGCGATGCGGGCAAAAGCCAAATTCCTGGAGATTCTGTTACACCGTGTTTCGCTTCGCCAGACGCCGCTGGCCGACCGTCTGGAGTATCTTGCCCGGATTTCCGAGATTGCGGATCTGATCCGGGAAGACGCGGACGGCTTTTTCGAACTGGCGTCGCGGCCGATGGTGGCGCGGATCGTGGGCACGGTTCCACGGCGGGCGTCGTAGCGGCGGCGCGTCAGGCAGGGAGCGTCTCGAGGTCCGCGGGCTCGCCGAATTTGAAGCCCGCCAGTTCCGGGTCGATGGAGCGCAAAAGGCCGCTGAGCACGCTGCCGGCGCCGACCTCGATAAACCGCGTGCTGCCCTGGGAGGCCAGGTACCGGATGGTTTCCACCCAACGCACGGGGTTCGGAACCTGCTGGTAGAGTCCTTCGCGCGCTTCGGCTCCGGTGCGGATCTCGCGCGCCTGCCAGTTGTTCACCAGCGGGGCGGAAAGATCGGCGAACGGGGTCGCGTCCAGGTCCGCGCGGAGGCGTTGCTGGGCGGGCAGCATGAGCGGGCAATGAAACGGGGCGCTGACGGGGAGGAGCACGGCCCGCCGCGCGCCGGCCGCCTTGGCGAGGGCGATGGCCCGGTTCACGGCTCCGGCGTTTCCGGCGATCACGACCTGGTCGGGTGAGTTGAGATTGGCGGCGCTCAGCACCTCGCCCGCGGCAGCCTCCTGCAAGACCGGGTCGAGTTTACCTGCGGGCATTTTCAGGATGGCCGCCATGGCGCCCACTCCGGCAGGCACCGCCTCCTGCATGTAGCGGCCGCGCTTCCTCACCAGGCGCACGGCGGCGGCAAACTCCAGGCTTCCGGCGGCCACCAGGGCGGAGTATTCGCCCAGGCTGTGGCCGGCGACGTAGTCCGGCTTCAACCCCTTTTCCGAGAGCACCCGCCAAGCGGCCACCGATACTGTCAGCAGAGCCGGCTGGGTATTTTCGGTGAGCTTGAGGTCGTCGGCGGGACCTTCGAAACACAACTGCGAAATGGGGAAGGCGAGGGCGTCGCCAGCCTCTTCGAAGACGCTGCGGGCGGCGGGATAGGTCTCAAAGAGAGCCTTGCCCATGCCCACGGCCTGGGATCCCTGGCCGGGGAAAAGAAAAGTCGTTTTGGGTGTCAACCCGGAATTATAACTGCCTGCGGCGCGTGTATTCGATCACGGGCGGCGAAAGCGTGGTGCCGGGCGCGCAAGGTGGCGGACGCCCGCAGCCCCGGGGCGGCAGCCGCCCACAGGATTTCCGCCGCCTCGCCGCCGATCCGAACTCGAGGGGCAGCAAGGGCTTTTCCTGGTGGTGGATGCCCTCGCCCGTGGCATAGAAGACCAGGACCGGCCGGCGCCTGCGGCGCGCTTATTCGATCACGGGCGGCGAAAGCGTGGTGCCGGGGCGCAAGGTGGCGGAGACCCGCAGCCTCGGGGGGCAGCCGCCCACAGGATTCCGCTGCCGCGCCGCGATCCGTCCGAGGGCCGCAAGGTGCTTGCCGTTGGCCGACAGATCCGGGCGAGCGCGATGGGGAACAGGCCGGGCCGCGTCTGCCTGCGGCGCGCTTATTCGATCCAAACGGTGACGGGCGGCGAAACGGCGGTGCCGGCGCGCAAGGTGGCGGACGCCGCGCAGCCTGGGGCGGCAGCCGCCCACAGGATTTCCGCCGCCTCGCCGCCGATCCGAAGTTCGAGGGGCAGCAAGGGCTTTTCCTCGTTGTGGATGCCCTCGCCCGTGGCATAGAAGACCAGCACCGAGCCGGGCGGCGCCGCATGGTGTTCGCCGTTGGCCGACACATCCGGGTTGAGCACGATGGGGAACAGGCCGGGCGCGGTCGACCCGGATTTATGACTGCCTGCGGCGCGCTTATTCGATCCAAACGGTGACGGGCGGCGAAACGGCGGTGCCAGCGCGCAAGGTCGCGGACGCCGCGCCCGCGCCTGCCGCAGCGGGAAGGCGGGCGAAAATCTGCAAGGTTCCGGGCAGCCCGGGGGCGGCAGCCGCCCACAGGATTCCGCCGCCTCGCCGCCGATCCGAAGTTCGAGGGGCAGCAGGGGCTTTCCTGGTCGTGGATGCCGTCGCCTGTGGCATAGAAGACCAGCACGGCGGCGGCGCCGCATGGTGTTCGCCGTTGGCCGACAGATCCGGGTTGAGCACGATGGGGAACAGGCCGGGCGCGGTCGACCCGGAATTATGACTGCCTGCGGCGCGCTTATTCGATCCAAACAGTGACGGGCGGCGAAACGGCGGTGCCAGCGCGCAAGGTGCGCGGACGCCCGCGCGCGCGCCTGCCGCAGCGGGAAGGCGGGCGAAAATCTGCAAGGTTCCGGGCAGCCCCGGGGCGGCAGCCGCCCACAGGATTCCGCCGCCTCGCCGCCGATCCGAGTTCGAGGGGCAGCAAGGGCTTTCGCTCGTTGCGGATGCCCTCGCCCGTGGCATAGAAGACCAGCACCGAGCCTGGGCGGCGCCGCGCGGTGCTCGCCGTTGGCCGACAGATCCGGGTTGAGCGCGATGGGGAACAGGCCGGGCGCGGTCGACCCGGAATTATACTGCCTGCGGCGCGCTCATTCGATCCAGACGGTGACGGGCGGCGAAACCGTGGTGCCGGCGCGCAAGGTGGCGACGCCCGCAGCCCGGGGCGGCAGCCGCCCAGAGGATCTCCGCCGCCTCGCCGCCGATCAGAAGTTCGAGGGGCAGCAGGGGCTTTCCCTGGTCGTGGATGCCCTCGCCCGTGGCATCGAAGACCAGGACCGAGCCGGGCGGCGGCTGCGGCGCGCTTATTCGATCCAAACGGTGACGGGCGGCGAAACCGTGGTGCCGGCGCGCAAGGTCGCGGACGCCGCGCCCGCGCCTGCCGCGGCGGGAAGGCGGGCGAAAATCTGCAAGGTTCCGGGCAGCCCCGGGGCGGCAGCCGCCCACAGGATTTCCGCCGCCTCGCCGCCAATCCGAAGTTCGAGGGGCAGCAGGGGCTTTCCGTGGTCGTGGATGCCCTCGCCGGTCGCATAGAAGACCAGCACCGAGCCGGGCGGCGCCGCACGGTGCTCGCCGTTGGCCGACACATCCGGGTTGAGCACGATGGGGAACAGGCCGGGCGCGGCCTCCGCCACCGGCAGGGTCAGGATGCCCGAGCCCGGGATTTCCACCTGCACACTTTCCATGCCGGCGATGCCGGCGGGCGCCTGGACGGTTACCTGTTCCGCGGCGGCGAACAGCACGGGCACGGCGGCGCCCGCGAAGCGCACTTCGGAGGCGGCGGTTACGGACTGGCCGCGGAGGGTGACCAACTCGCCCGGTGCTACCGGTCCCTCGGACAGGCTGGCGGCGTTCAAGGCCTGGAAGGGCGGGGGTTCGAGGACGGGTTCGGGCGCGGTGCCGGCGTCCGGCACCAGTCGCCGGACGCGGTCGTTGCCGGTGTCGGCGAAGTACAGGTCGCCCGCGCCGTCCAGCAGCAGGCCGCCGGGCTCGTTCAGGTGCGCGTCGAGCGCCGGCCCGCCGTCTCCGCCCCAGGCCGCGGCACCGTCCCCGGCGATGGTCCGGATGGTCCCGGAGGCGTCTACGAGGCGGATGCGATGGTTGCCGGTATCGGAGAAGAACACGTTGCCGCTGTCATCGACGGCGAGGCCGCGGGGCGCGGCCAGTTCGGCTGCGGTGGCGGGGCCTTCGTCACCGGAAAAGCCGGCGGTTCCGGTGCCGGCGAGGGTGGAAATGATGCCGGCGGCGGTGACCTTCCGGATGCGATGGCTGCCGGTGTCGGCGATGTAGAGATTGCCGAACGAATCGGCGGCGCAGGCCGAGGGGCGGTTCAACTGGGCGAAGCGCGCCTGGCCGCCGTCGCCGGCATCGCCCGAAAAGCCGTTGCCCGCCGCCACCTGCACGGCGAGATTGCGGGTGAGGCGGAGCACGCGGTGGTTGCCGGTATCGACGAGGAAGATCACCCCGCCGCGATCGGTGCAGACGCCGCCGGGCGACCGGAGATCGGTACCGGCGGGCCAGCCGCCCTCTTTTCCGGAGCCCGGATTTCCGGTGCCCGCCAGGGTGGCGATGCGGCCGCTGGGGCCGACCTCGCGCAGGCGATGGCCGTCCTGGTCGGCAATCAGGATCGCGCCCGAATCCGCGGCGACGCCGGCGGGGAAGGCCAGGGCCGCCGCGGCCGCGAGTGTCCCGTCGCGGGAGGGTTCCGGAGTCCCGTCGCCGGCGAGGGTGCCGATGGTCCCGGCGGGCGAAACCTGGCGGACGCGGCGGGTGCCGGGATCGGCAATGTACAGATTGCCGGCGCCGTCCAGCGCGACCGCCGAAGGCCGGCTGAGGATGGCGCCGGCAGCCGGGCCGCCATCGCCCACGGCGCGCAGGAATCCGTCTCCGGCGAGAGTCCGAATGGTGCCGGAGTAGTCGACGGTCCGCAGCCGGACCCCGTCGGCGAGGAGCAGGTTGCCGGCGTAGTCGAGCGCCAGTTCGGCGGGGGAGGCGAGCCGTGCCTTGGTCGCCGGGCCATTGTCCCCCGAATAGCCGGCGACCGCCGTGCCGGCGAAATCCTGCCACGCGCCCGAGGCGGTAAGCGCTCGCACGCTGTAAGTGCCGTCGGCAACATAGACGGTGCCGGCGAAGTCGGAAACCACGGCCACGGGATTGAGCAGGGCGGTGGCTCCCGAGCCGCCCAGGACGGTGCGGATCATGCCGGCGGCGTCCACGCGGCGCACGCGGCCGTTGCGGGAGTCGGCAATCAGGAGGCTGCCGGTGCGATCGAGGGCGAGGCCTGCCGGATAGGCCAGTTGGGCCCAGGCGGCCAGTCCCCCGTCGCCGCCGAAGCCGGCATTTCCGTTGCCGGCGAAGGTCGAGATGCGGCCGTCCGGGGAGACCTTGCGGACGCGATGGCCTTCGAATTCCGAAATGTAGAGATTCCCCGCAGTGTCTACGGCGAGGTTTCGGGGAGAGCGCAGTTCCGCGTTGACCGCCGGTCCTCCGTCGCCGGTGGCGGTTGGGCCGCCGGAGCCCGCCACTGTGGAGATGGCGCCCTGCGGGTTGACGCGGCGCACGCGGCCGTTGCCGAGGTCGGCAATATACAGATTGCCGGCCGCGTCGAGGGCCAGTCCGAAGGGCAGGTTGAGGGCGGCTGAGGCGGCCGGCCCGCCATCGCCGCTGAAACCGGCCACTCCCAGGCCGGCGAGGGTGGTTACGGCGCCTGCGGCGGAGATGCGGCGTACGCAGTGATGGTCGGTATCGGCCAGATAGAGATTGCCCTGCCGGTCCGCGGCAATGCCGTGAATGGCGCCGAACTGTGCCGCCGCGGCCGGGCCACCGTCGCCGTTGCGGCCGCTGCCCGCCACCGCTTCGATGCGAAAGAACTGCCGGGGTGCGGCAGGGCCCGGGGATGCGGCGGCAGCAATCCCGAGGACCAGACACAACGAGAGCCTCATATGAAAAAGAGAATGTGGCCCGAAATTCAAAAAGTTCTCCCCTCGTTCGAAGAGGAAAGCAGAGCCCATGCGACCTTTTCGGACTACGGTCCTTCTCCTTCTGGCCCTGGCGCCACTGGCGGGGCAGCCCGCGTTCCGGCTGAAGAGCGGCCGCACTCCGGCGGGGCCGGCCGAACGGATGGAAGAGCCCGGCGGCGGGCACCTGCTGGTTCAGTTCCGCGAGACTCCGGGGAGCGACGTGCGGGAGGAGCTGGGGCGCCGTGGAATCCGCGTCCTCCGCTACCTTCCCGACGCGGCCCTGCTGGTTTCGTCGGACGGCCCGCCGGAGTTGGGCGGGCTGGACGTTACGTGGACCGGGCGGCTCGCGCCGGCCGACAAGATCAGTCCGCTGCTGCGGGAGCGGGAGGCGGGAGCGTACCTGGTGGTGTTTCATGCGGACGTGCCCGAAGGAACGGGTGAAGAGCTGGCGAGGAGGAGCGGATTTAACATTCTGCCGTCGCCGTCCCTGTTGCCGGGCCAGTTGATGGTTGCAGGCGGCGGGGGCGGCGCGCTGGAGGCGCTGACCGGCCTGGACGAGGTGGCGTACGTGCTGCCCGCTTCCGGCGCCCTGGCGGCGGGGGAGGAGTTGATCGGCTGTCCGGGTCCGCTGACCGAAAACGGGCTGCTTGGCGAGTTCGTGGAGGTGGGCAAGGGCTGGTCGCGGGACACGGCCGGTACCGCCTGGCTGAATTGGGTACTGCTGTCGCTGCCGGACCGTGTTTCCGACAGCGCGGTGAGGGGGGAAATCGAGCGCGCGATCCGGGAATGGGAGCGCTATGCGAACGTCCGGATCACGGCCGGGGGGCGGGCGGATACGGCGCGGACGGTGGCGGTGCGTTTTGCGCGGGGCAGCCATGGGGACGGGTATCCGTTCGACGGCAAGGGCCGGGTTCTGGCGCACACCTTCTATCCGTCGCCGCCAAACCCGGAGCCGGTGGCCGGGGACATGCACTTCGACGCGGACGAGGACTGGTCGGTGGGCACGTATCTGGATGTTTTCAGCGTGGCGTTGCACGAGCTGGGGCATGCCCTGGGACTGGGGCATTCGGACCAGCCCGGAGCGGTGATGTACCCCTACTACCGTTTCGTCACGGGGCTGGGGACGGACGATATTGCGGGGGTGCAGAACCTGTACGGAGCGGCGGGGGCGACGCCGGCGGAACCGCCCGCGAAGCCGCCGACCCCGGACCCGGGCGAGCCATCGACGCCGTCAACGCCGCCTGTGGCGCCGCCTTCGAGCGATCACACGGCGCCGCACCTGGCGATTGTTTCGCCGGGCGCGACGATTGTGTCCACTTCGGCTGCATCGATCCGGCTGGCGGGGACGGCGGCGGACAACACGGGCGTGGTGAGCGTGCGGTGGACGAGTTCGAACGGCTTCAGCGGGGAGGCGGCGGGAACGGCGGCCTGGTCGGCGACGGTTCCATTGCTGGTGGGCACGAACACGCTGATGGTGCGGGCTTACGATGCGGCGGGCAACTCCGGCTGGCGGTCGGTGATGGTGGTGAGGCGCTGAGATGCTCAAATTTTTTTCCGTAGTACTGTGCGGAATTCGAAATCCTTGCCGATAAACCCACTAGTGTCATGCGTCGAAAAACGGCTAAACAGGTCTTGAATCATCATTGGTCCTGCACGGCGACGCCAGTCGATCGGGCAGCGGCGGTCGGGGAATCCGGTGCGGGAACCCCGGAAGAGGAAACCGAAGGCACGCTATTCGCGCTGGCGCGGGTGGTGGAGCAGAGGGACGAACATACCGCCGGGCACTGCGAGCGGCTGGCGCTGATCGGCGTGAGCCTGGGGTTCGCGATGGGCCTGGACACGACCAGCCTGCTCGCGCTCTACCGGGGCGGCTACCTGCACGATATCGGCAAGGTCGGGATACCGGACTCGATTTTGTTCAAGCCGGGCCGGCTGACGCCGGACGAATGGTCGATCATGCGGAGCCATGCGGTTCGCGGCGAGGAGATTTGCCGGCATGTGCGCGCGCTGAAGCCGGTACTTCCGATCATCCGGCACCATCATGAACGATGGGACGGCACGGGGTATCCGGACGGGCTGGCGGGCGAGGCCATTCCGCTGCTGGCGCGGGTGCTTCAGATTGCCGACATTTACGACGCGCTTATCAGCGCGCGGCCGTATAAGGGCGCTTTCGGAGTGGACGAGGCGCTGAAGACGCTGGAGATCGAGACGGCCCGCGGCTGGCGCGATCCTGAGATTGTGGAACTGTTCCTGGAACTCCACGGGGACACCATCAGCAAGATCACGGAATATGCGGTGGGCCCGCAGCGAAGCCTGCTGCACCTGGGAAACTCGCTTTCGGGCATGCAGCACTTTCTGGCGTATGCCACGGCGTGAGCGGGCTTCAGGAAGCTTTGCGCCGCTGCATCTCGTCGAAGCTGACGGCGGCGATGATCACGCACCCGATGATCACCTGCTGCATGAAAGGGGAAATTCCGAGCAGGTTGCAGCCGTTGCTCAGCAGACCCATGATTAGCGACCCGATGACGGTGCCGAGCACGGTGCCCTGGCCGCCGTTGAGGCTGGCGCCGCCGATGACGACGGCCGCGATGACGCGCAACTCATAGCCTTCGCCGGCGGTTGGCTGGCCGGTCACGAGGCGTGCCGCCTCGATCATGCCGGCCATTCCGGTCAGCGCGCCGCCGAGCGCGTAGATCAGGATCAGGTAGCGGCCGATGGGAACGCCGCAGCAGCGGGCGGCTTCCGCGTTGCTTCCGATGGCGTAGCTGTAGCGGCCGAGCTTACTGCGGCGGAGCACGAAATGGACGAGTGCCGCGGCGAGCACGACGAACAGCAGGGGCACCGGCACGATGCCGAAGACTGTGCCCGTGGCGAGGTATCCGAAGCCGCGCTTGAGATTGGCGACGGGGATGCCGCCGGTGATCAGCAGGGTGAAGCCGCGAAAGATTCCGAGGGTTCCCAGGGTGGCGATGAAGGGCGGGATGCGGAGCAGGGTGATGGCGGCGCCGTTCACCATTCCGCACAGCGTTCCGGCCGCGACGGCGCCGGCGAGCGCCACGGGGGTCGGGTATTCGGCGGCGATGAACATGGCGCCGATGACGCCGGTCAGTCCGACCATCGAACCGACGGACAGGTCGATTCCGCCGGAGGCGATGATCACGGTCATTCCCATGGCGATCACGGTGATCACGGCCGTCTGGCGGACGACCGAGGAGAGGTTGGAGACGGTCAGGAAATAGCGGGAGGTGATCGCGAGAAACACGAACAGAATCGTCAGGCTGGCGTAAGGGAGGAATCGTTCGACGAATTTTTTCATCTGCTTTCCAACGCGGCGTAGCGCATGATCTCTTCCTGGCTGGTGTTGCGGGCGTCGACTACGGCGGCGATGCGGCCCTGCCGCACAACGGCGATGCGATGGCTCATTCCCAGCAGCTCGGGGAGGTCCGAGGAGATCATCAGGATGGCGGCTCCAGCGGCGGCCAGTTCGGTCATGAGGCGGTAGATCTCTTTGCGGGCGCCGACGTCGACGCCCTGGGTCGGCTCGTCGAGCAGCAGGATGCGGGATCCGGCGAAGAGCCAGCGGGCCATGAGGGCCTTCTGCTGGTTGCCGCCGGAGAGGCGGAAGATGGCCTGGGAAGGGGAGGCGGCGCGCACGTCGAGTTGCCGGAGCAGTTCGGCGCAGCGGCGGTCCTCTTCGGCGAGGTCGAGCACGGCGCCGGAGCGGACGTTGTCCAGGGCCGCCATGGAAATATTGTGTTTCAGGGGCATTTGGGCGAAGATGCCGCTGCCCTTGCGGTCCTCGGTGAGGAACCCGAAGCCGGCGCGAATGGCGTCGGCGCTGCGGCGGAAGGCGACGGGTTTTCCGTTGGCGACGATGGAGCCGGATAGCGGCGGTTCGAGGCCGAAGAGGCCGCGCGCGAGCGGTGTGCGGCCGGCGCCTACCAGTCCGGCGAAACCGAGGATTTCGCCGCGATGCAGTTCGAAGGTGATGTTGCGGTACTCGGGGCCGGTGAGGTCGCGCACGTCGAGGGCGACCTCGGGGGAAGGCTGGGGCAGGGGAGGGTAGATCTCGCCCAACTCGCGGCCGACCATATGGCGGATGACGTCGGCCTGTGAAACGGAACCGAAGGTGCCCGAGTACACGCGCCGGCCGCCGCGGAGCACGGTGATGCGGTCGGCGATGCGGGCCAGTTCCTGAAGGCGGTGGGAGATGTAGATGATGGCGATGCCGCGCGTTTTCAGGTCCGCGACGATTTCGTAGAGCCGCTCGCTTTCGCTTTCCGAGAGCATGGCGGTGGGCTCATCCATGACGACGACCGCGGTGGCACTGGCGATGGCGCGCGCGATTTCGACCATCTGTTTTTGCGCGCGGCTCAGAAGGCGCACGGGACGGCGGGGGTCGAGCGCGAAGCCGCAGCGCGCGATAATTTCCTGCGCCCGCCGCTGCATCTCACCGATGCGGAGGAGGCCGCCGGGACTGCTGGGCTCGATGCCGAGGAAGATGTTTTCGGCCACGGTGAGGTCGCCGGCGAGCGTGTGCTCCTGGAAGATCATGCTGATGCCGGCGTGGCGCGCTTCGTGCGGGTTGTTCATCTTCACGTGGACGCCGTTGAGGCGGATGGTGCCGGCGTCGCACGAGTAGACGCCGTTGAGGATCTTCATGAGGGTGGACTTGCCGGCGCCGTTTTCGCCCACGAGGGCATGCACCTCGCCGGGCCAGGCGGACAGGTGGACGTCCTGGAGCACGGGATTGCCCCCGAAGGACTTCGAAACCCCCGCCATTTCGAGCATCGGTGCCGCCATGTCGCCGCTTACTTGAGGTACTTGTCGATGGGGGGATTGATCAGTTCCTGGATGGCCGGCTGCTGGAGGTTATCGCGCGTGACCACGGTGGCGCCGGTGTCGATGCGCTTTTCCGGCTTCTTGCCCTTCACATTTTCGATCAGGGTGGAGACGGCGAGATAGCCCATGCGGAACGGATTCTGGACCACCAGGGAGTCGATGTTGCCCGCCTGCATGTCTTCGATCAGGGTCTGCGAGGTATCGAAGCCGACGATCTTCAACTTGCCCGCCAGGTTCCTGCCCTTGGCGGCCTGCACGGCGCCGAGCGAGCCGGATTCATTGCTGCAAAAAATTGCGGTCAGGTCGGGATGGGCGGTGAGCATGTCCTCGGCGACGGCCAGGCTTTTGGCGCGGTCGGACATGCCGTACTGAAAATCGATGATGTTCAGGTTGGGGAATTTCTTGGCCAGCGTTTCCTTGAAACCGTTCTCGCGTTCGGTGGTGGAAACGCTGCCGGGCAGGGTGCCGATGACGGCCACTTTGCCGCCCTGGGGCAGCACCTGGCCCATGCGTTCGGCGGCCAGGACGCCGCCCTTGTAATTGTCGGTGGAGATGTAGGTGAGGTACTTGTCGCTGCGGATACCGGAGTCGAAGATGGCGACCGGGATTTTTTCGTCGAAGGCGCGCTCGACCACGGGAGCGAGGGACTCGCCGTTGGTCGGCGCGAGGGCGATGCCGTCCACGCGCTGGTTGATGTAGTCGTCCACGATGCCGATCTGGCGGCTGAATTCGGTTTCCGAGGCCGGTCCGTTCCAGCGGATGTCGGCATTGAATTCGCGCCCCGCGGCAACGGCGCCCGCATGCACCGCCTGCCAGAAGATATGCGCCTGCGCTTTGGGCACCACGGCGATCACCATTCTGTCGCGCTTGCCGCAGGACGCGGCGGCAAGCAGGCACAGAGCCAAAACCGGCCAGCTTCGAAGGGACAAGGATCCTCTCATTTCCACGTTATGGAACGCTAAAGCGTTTCGGCAATATTGTACCCCGCGAGACGCGCTTCAGTCGCTTTTTCGTATGTGCGGCAGCCAGTCGCTGTATTGGCGCGTGGGCGGGTAGTCGGCGGGTGCTTGGAAGGCGCGAAGGGGCGGCGGGTGTTGCCGCGGAACGCACGTCCATGGCGGGGGGCGGTGGGCGGGCAGTCGGCGGGCGCGTGGAAGGCGCGAAGGGGTCGGCGGGTGCCGGTACGCGAGCGACGATGCTGACTCGCCGTTTGCGCGCGTGGGCGGGCAGTCGGCGGGCGAGTGGAAGGCGCGAAGGGGGTCGGCGGGTGCGGGTATGCGAGCGACGATGGCTGACGATGCCGCGGAACGCACGTCCATGGCAGGGGCGGTGGGCGGGTAGTCGGCGGGCGTGGAAGGCGCGAAGGGGTGGGCGGGTGCGGGTACGCGAGCGACGATGCTGACTCGCCGTTTGCGCGCGTGGGCGGGCAGTCGGCGGGCGCTGGAAGGCGCGAAAGGGGCGGCGGGTGCCGGTACGCGAGCGACGATGCTGACTCGCCGTTTGCGCGCGTGGGCGGGTAGTCGGCGGGCGCGTGGAAGGCGCGAAGGGGCGGCGGGTGCGGGTATGCGAGCGACGACGGCTGACGATGCCGCGGAACGCTACGTCCGTGGCGGTGGGCGGGCAGTCGGCGGGCGCGTGGAAGGCGCGAAGGGGTCGGCGGGTGCGGGTATGCGAGCGACGATGCTGACTCGCCGTTTGCGCGCGTGGGCGGGCAGTCGGCGGGCGCGTGGAAGGCGCGAAGGGGGTCGGCGGGTGCGGGTATGCGAGCGACGATGCTGACTCGCCGTTTGCGCGCGTGGGCGGGTAGTCGGCGG
Source organism: Bryobacterales bacterium (assembly GCA_963836425.1). Lineage (GTDB taxonomy): Bacteria > Acidobacteriota > Terriglobia > Bryobacterales > Bryobacteraceae > CAWIJJ01. The sequence continues at coordinate 368,475 of CAWIJJ010000001.1, forward strand.
GCGCGTGGAAGGCGCGAAGGGGTCGGCGGGTGCGGGTATGCGAGCGACGATGCTGACTCGCCGTTTGCGCGCGTGGGCGGGCAGTCGGCGGGCGCGTGGAAGGCGCGAAGGGGGTCGGCGGGTGCGGGTATGCGAGCGACGAGGCTGACGATGCCGCGGAACGCACGTCCATGGCAGGCGGCGGTGGGGCGCGAAGGGGTCGGCGGGTGCGGGTATGCGAGCGACGATGCTGACTCGCCGTTTGCGCGCGTGGGCGGGCAGTCGGCGGGCGCGTGGAAGGCGCGAAGGGGTCGGCGGGTGCGGGTACGCGAGCGACGATGCTGACTCGCCGTTTGCGCGCGTGGGCGGGCAGTCGGCGGGCGTGGAAGGCGCGAAGGGGTCGGCGGGTGCGGGTATGCGAGCGACGATGGCTGACGATGCGCGGAACGCATTTGCGGCGCGTGGGCGGGCAGTCGGCGGGCGCGATGGAAGGCGCGCGGGGGGTCGGCGGCGGTGCCGGTATGCGAGCGACGATGCTGACTCGCCGTTTGCGCGCGTGGGCGGGCAGTCGGCGGGCGCGTGGAAGGCGCGAAGGGGTCGGCGGGTGCGGGTATGCGAGCGACTACGGCTGACGATGCCGCGGAACGCACGTCCGTGGCGGGGGGCGGTGGGCGGGTAGTCGGCGGGTGCGGGTATGCGAGCGACTATGGCTGACGATGCCGCGGAACGCACGTCCATGGCGGGGGGCGGTGGGCGGGCAGTCGGCGGGCGTGCGGATGTTGCCGCGAAATGCTCCGTCCATGCCCGGGGGCGCTGCGCTTCAGTCGCTTTTTCGTATATGCAGCAGCCAGTCGCTGTATTCGCGCGTGCCCGGATAATCGCCGGGCGCGTGAAAGGTGCGAAGGGCGCCGCCGTGGACGGTGCCGCCTCGCGATTCTTTAGAGGCGGCAAGGTCGATCCAGGTGAACTCGAAGCGGTCGGCGGGCGCGGAGGCGCGCAAGTCGAAGACGAGGCGGCCGCCGTATCGCGCGTACACGAGGTACTCCTTGCCCGTGATGCCGGCGGCGAGCGGCTGCGGATATTCGAGCACGAGCTCCGGGTGCGGCTCAAACTTCCACCATTCGAGAGACTGCATGAATTGGGCCAGGAAGCCGATGGAAACCGCTCCGGGAAAATCGAGCGTATCGATGGTGAGCGCGGGGCGCGGCCAGTTGTCGCGGCGGGGCGTCAGGGTGGGATCGGGAATATCGGCCCACCACTGGTGTCCGCCGCCGTAGGTGTGCCCGGCGGCGCCGGAAAGGATGGCGGACCAGGCGGCGAAACGGACGTCCATGGCGGGGGCGCTGCCGATGTCGAATTCGTACCACGGTTCGGTGATGAGGGTGGGCTTGGGAGGGGTGCGGCGATAGTCCGCAGCGATCACCTGCGGGATCATTTCGTTCCGCCATTTGCCGTGGCCCACCTGGCTGCCGTTGAAATCGAGCCAGGGCTCGGCGTGGAGCACGCTGCCGGTGGACCACTGGGCGGAGTCGCCCATGTCCCCGGCGGACCATCCGGGCGGCGTGTTGTGGACGCCGATGGCGTGGTGGTGCGCGTCCTCCTGCCGCATCAGCTCGCCGAGTTCCTTCCAGAACGGGAGGCCGAGGCCGCCGTAGTCGTACATGTTGTACTCGCCGCCGACGTTCCAGATCACGTTGTAGGCGGAGAGGCGATCGACGACGTAGCGGGTCCAGCGGCGCATTTTCTCCGCGCCCGCGGTGCGGTTGAGGTTTTCGCCGCTCCACCACGGCATGATCCAGAGGACGATGCCCTTGCTGTTGGCGTAGGCGATGAAGCGCTCGGCATCGGCGATGGCGGCCAAATCGGGGGTGCTGAAATCGCGGCCCGCGAGGCGAGTGGCGCTGTTGGCGGCGAACATGATTTGCCCCACGGTGAAGCCGCGCGAGGCGCGATCGTCCACCACCTGTTGCGCGCGTGTGAAGGGGATGCCGCGGCGCGCGAAGGGCCACCAGGTGTCGCCGATCCAGAGGAAGGGCTTGCCGTCGGAATATTCGAAGTAGCGTCCGTTGGGCGCCACGCGCACGAAGCCGTGGCGCACCGGGCCGGAGGCCACACAGGAGAAGGCGCCGCGAGTCGAGCGCAGGCCGGCATCGGCGGAGTCCGCAGTATAGGACCATGTGCCCGCGGCGGGAGGGGCGAAACGGACTTTCCAATTTTGTCCGCCGTCCCAGAAGCCGGGCACCGTGATGCGCCTGCCGCCGGGGCCGGTGAAGGTGACGCTGACGTAGGGCTTCCCGTGGTCCGGCAGACCGTCGATGTACGGATTGGCGAGCGCGGTTTGGGCCGTCATCGGGACCTCGAACGGTTCCCAGGGCTGCGCCGTTTGCGCGAGCGCCGGAAGCACCGGCGAGAGAAGCATGAGCCGGATTGCAAGGGCGGCAATTCTCACAAGTTCCTCAAGGCTAATGGTAACCCTTCGCGGAGACGGTACCGGGACGGGCCGGGACAGAAGACCAGCAGGGTATGACCAGGTTGGAGTATGCTTGTACGGATTGAGGGCGGAGGGAAGCGAATGCCGTACGTGCCTGGGTTTTCCAACGACTTATTCCTGAGTTATGCTCACGGCGACGATCCGGTGTGGATTCAGGCGTTCGAGCAGGCGCTGGCCAGGGCAGTGCGGGGCCGGCTTGGTTACGACGTCAGCGTCTGGCAGGATGTGCACCGCCTGCGCGTGGGGAACGACTGGCAAAGCGCCATCGCGGACGCGATCTCCGCGACCGCGGCTTTCGTTGCCGTGCTCTCGCCGAGTTACCAGACCTCGGACTGGTGCTCCCGCGAGCTGGCGCGCTTTCTCGGCCCCGAACGGTCGGTCGACGGCGTCAAGGCCGGGGAGTTGTCGCGGCTGCTCAAGGTGGTGAAGATCCCTTGGGAGAACAACGACCACGAGGCTTTCTTTCCGCGGCTGCAACACGTGCAGTTCTTCCGCCGGGTGGAGGGACCGCAGGAGTACTTCGAATTCACGCCGGGGAGCGATGCGTTCCTCACCGCGCTACAGGAGACCGCGGCGGCGGTGGCGGCCCTGCTTCGCACCATGCGCCGGCGGCTGCAAATGGTGTTCGTGGCTTCGCCCGCCGAGGATGTGGTGGATGCGTGGGAGCGGGTGCGCAAGCAATTGCGCGACGACCGTTACGATGTCCGGCCGGACGGGCGGCTGGGAACCGGGCTCGAAGACAAGGTGATTCTCCGCGATATGGAGAGCGCGGTGCTCACCGTACACCTGCTCGGGCCGGCTTACGACGCGTTTGCCGAGCGGCAGGTGAAACTGGCGTCGGAAGCAGGCCGGCGGCAGTTGATCTGGTTTTCGAAGGGCACCGAACGGGAAGACCAGGTGGACCGGAAGCAGTGGCAGTTGCTGGAATCGATTCGGAAACGGGACGGGGCGAGCGGAATTCTGGAATGGTTTCCGGGAACGGTGCAGGAAATGATCTCGCAGATTCAGGCCGGTCTTCGCCCGAAGGTGGCGGCGCAAGTGCCGGATGCGGGGTCCGCGCCGCGCGTCTACCTGCTGCACGATCCGACTACGCGCAGCGATTCGGCGTTTGCGGCCAGGCTTCAGGCAGACATCAAAGAAAAAGAGAATCTGGAGGTGGTGTTTCCGCCCTCGGGACTCACCTCGGATTATCACGAACGGCACCGGCAGCAGTTGCAGAGCTGCGACGGCGTGCTGCTGTACTGGCGCGACGCTCCCGAAACGTGGTTCGACCAATATGTTCCCGACGTGCTGTTCCCGGGCAGAAAGGCGCGGGCGCGCTCGAAGGCGTTTCTGCTGGACGACCCTACCCAGTTGAATGAGGCGGCGGTGCCGGTGATCCGGCGCTCGGAGGATTTCAGTTTGAGCGACCTGGAGCCGTTTCTGCGGCCGTTGCGGGAAGCGGGGGTGAACCGTGCCAGCGTCTAGAGCGGCGCGCCGGGTGGCGGTGGATCAACCGTACCCGGGGCTGCGGCCGTTCGACGTTAACGACGCGTTCCTGTTCTTCGGCCGCGAACGGCACACACAGGACCTGCTGGACCGGCTCTCGCGCAACCGCTTTCTGGCGGTGGTAGGGACGTCGGGCAGCGGGAAATCGTCGCTGGTGCGCGCCGGACTGATGCCCGCGCTGTATCGCGGATACCTGATGGGGGCGACCACCCACTGGCGCATCGCGGTGATGCGGCCGGGCGGGGGACCGATCACTGAGTTGGCGAGGGCGCTGGCCGCGAAGGACGCGCTCGATTCGGACCCGGTGGAGATCCGCGGGAAGCTGGAAGCGAGCAGCCTGGGATTGATGACCGCGGTACAGGACGCGAGGCTGGCAGCCGGGGAAAGCCTGCTGCTGGTGGTGGACCAGTTCGAAGAGCTGTTCCGCTTCGCCTCGGAGAGCCGTTCCTCGGACACGCGGGGCGAAGCGCTGCTGTTTGTCAACGCACTGCTCGAAGCGGTGGACCAGTTCGAAGTGCCGATCTACGTCGTGCTCACGATGCGGACGGATTTTCTGGGGGACTGCACGCAGTTCCCGGGGCTGCCGGAGGCTTTAAACCGGAGCCAGTACCTGATTCCGCGGCTATCGAGAGAGGAGCGGCGGGATGCGATCGAAGGACCGATCGAGATCCTGGGCGCGGAGATCAGCGCGCGGCTGGTCCAGCAGATCCTGAACGACATGGGCGACGACCCGGACCAGTTGCCGGTGATGCAGCACGCGCTTTCCCGCATGTACCGGCTGTGGAAAGAGCAGGGCACGGACAAGCCGATCGATTTCCAGGACTACGAGAGGGCGGGCGGCGTGACATCGGCGCTCAACGATCATGCCCAGCAGATCTATGAGAGTTTCGACGAAGCCGGCCGGGAGTGGACGCGGAGACTATTCCGGTGCCTGACCAAGATGGAGAAGGGCAGGGAGATCCGGCGGCCGGGCCGCCTGGGCCGCGTGTTCCGGGTGGTGGGGGCCGAAGACGACACATCGCGCGCGGCGGTTCTGAAGATTATTTTTACCTACACGACAGTCGAGAACTCGCTGCTGTTCCTGTCGGAGAGCGATGAGCCGGAGGAACGGATCGTCGATATTTCGCACGAAAGCCTGATCCGCAAATGGAAGCTGCTGGGCCGCTGGGTGAAAGAAGAGGCGGAGAGCGCGGAGTGGGTATGCGACCTGATGCGGGACACGCGGCGGCAGGCGGCGGGCGAGGGCGATTACTGGGACGATCCGGAATTGAGCCGCGTGCTGGCGCGAAAGGCCAAAGACGGCTGGACTCCGGCGTGGGCCGAACAGTACGGAGTCTCCGCGGCGCCGGGCTTCGACGGGATGGAGCGGTTTCTTCAGGAGTCGCAACGCAAGGAGCGCCGCCGGAAAATTAAGCGGTATGCGATCTACGTCGTGTTCGCGCTGCTGGTAGTGTCGGGACTCGCCGGCGCGGAGTTGTACCGGGATGTGCAGGTCTCGAAAGCGAACGAAAAGGCGGCGGTCGAGCGGGCAGCCCTGGCGGAGTCGGCGTTGGTTTCAGAGCGTGCGTCGCGGGCCAAAGACGTCGCACAGCAGCAACAGTTGGAGCAGAAGATCAATACCACCACGAGCGAAAGGGAGAAGGACAAACTACAGGATCAGCTCAATACCGTGAACAAGAAGATCGTCGAGTCGCTCCAGAAGGAGAACAGGGAACTCACGGTGAAAGTTGCGGAGCTGGCGAGAGCGCAAGGCGACTCAAAGATGAAGGGCGGCAAGCCGGTGTACGATTCGGGCGAGGGCGTGGCGGCGGCCGCGATAGATCCGACCGAGCCCCTGCGCAAGCAACTGGATAAACAGAATGCAGACCTCGAGAAGGAGCGCATTGCGAAAACGGCGGCGGAGACGAAATACCAGGGCCTGCTCGAAACGACGCGAGCCCAGGCGCGCGCCGCCGCCACGCCGCCGGCGCCGAAACAGCAACCGGCTACGCGGGTGCAACTCGAAGGAAACAGCGCCGTGCGGACCCACGGCATGGTGCTCGTCCCGGACTTCCACGACATCCGGGAATTTGTTCAGCTCTACGTACTTTGGGGCAATCCGGCGAACGGCGAGGCGGTGTTACCTTTCGAGCACGACGCCAAACACGCCAAGGCGGTGATTGACCGGTTTCAGGGCGCCGATTGCAACGGCCAGGCGGGGATGGTAGGGGGATATCTGGTCTCCTGTTTCAAAGTCGAGGAGCGGGACATCAAACCGGCGGAGGGAAAATCGGCTCACCTTCGAGCGGAGGCGGGGAAGCAACGTTTCAGCATCGTGGTGACCAGTCTGAACATTCCCTCGAACAAAGACAAGGCAGTGATGGAGATCCTGGTTCAGCCGGCGATCGACTGAGCGTTTCGGCTTGGTATCCTATTGTAGTAGGATAGTTTGTATGCCGCGTGGCAACCCATCCCCGAAACTTGCGATCACTGTGGATCCCGACGTTCACGAGAAGATCGTTGTGGCGGCCGCCCGCGAGGGGGTGAGCGTTTCGGCATGGATGACCGATGCGGCACGCGAAGCACTGAAACGGCGGGCTGGTCTGGCGGCGGTTTTGCAGTGGGAAAGGCAGCACGGACGGTTCACCGCAGAAGAGATGAATGAAGCTCGCCGCAGCGTCCGGGCGCAACTGCGAACGTCGCGAACGGCTCGCCGTCGGGCATGAGCACGGTCGTTTACGACGCCGCCGTTCTGGTGGCCGCCGATCGAAACGAGCGGCGAGCATGGGCTGAGCACAAGGCTCGTTTGGAACTGGGCGTTATTCCGCTGGTTCCGGCGCCGGTGGTGGCGCAAGTCAGCCGGTCTCCACAACAAGCCCAACTCCGGCGCTTCTTGCGTGGGTGCGTGGTGGTTCCTCTCGGGGAGACCGAAGCGCACGAAGCCGGGCGGCTGATGGGCATTGCCAGAACGGCGGATGTGGTTGACGCGGTTCTGGTGACGACAGCCCTCCGGCAAGAAGCTACGATTCTCACAAGCGACCCGGAGGACATTGAACGGCTCGTGAGGGCCTCTGGCCGCGCAGTTGCCGTGGTCGCGATCGACTAATCGAAGTGGTAGGCTTTTTCGCCGGCTTCGATGCGGACGGCGAGGTGATTGGATTTGGGCGGCAGGGGGCAGGTGGCGTAGGGGGTGAAGGCGCAGGGCGGGTTGTATGCCTTATTGAAATCCAGCGTGACCTTGCCGTCTTTGGGCATGTCGGAATAAAGGAAACGGCCGGCCCCGTAGGTTTCCTTGCCGGCGGTCTGATCGCGGAAGATGTAGAACAACTGCCTGTCCCCGGGGGATTCGATGATCGGATACAGGCGGAGCCGCTTGCCGCGGAGGCGGAACTCCACGTAGCCGGGGCATTCGGAATCCTCGGTTTGCCCGAGGACGTTGAGGATCGGGATTTTGCGGGGCTCGGCGACGAATTGGGCGGTGACGCGGTAGGCTTCATCGGGCGGATAGTAATCGATGCCGCGAAATTGGGTGCGGTAGCGGCTTTCGGGGTCGCGCAAGCGGATGCCGTAGCGGTCGCCGCGTTTGATCACGAAGAGCTTGAGGCGCCCGTCGGCAAAGAAGTCGTCGGAATCGTGCGCGATCTCGCGCGTTTTGCCGCCGGCGGTGGTGGTCACCTTGCCGTTTCGCAGGTCGAATGTTCCGGCGCGGGCGGGTCCGTCCGGCAGGACGATGTCGTTGGCGGAATCCGTGCCGAAGCGGTTGGGGCCTTCGTGCAGCCAGAAAAGTCCGGCCACAGTCAGCCAGCCAGTGTCGGACTTGAGGGTAGCCTCCCGGTTGTGCCGCCAGTCTGCGATTTCGTTCTGATAGCCGGTGGCAGCCGCGATGGCGATGCCCACGGCCGGCAGGAGGAGAACCAGGCCGCGCATCATTCGGCGGGCTCTCCGGACCGGATTTCGGCGGTACCTTCCCCGGCAGACGAGAGCAGGTCTTCGAGCATGCCGGCGAACTGCTCCGATTTTTTGTCGACCCGCTCCTTGAGCAGATTGAGGTCGCGTTCGAGCGAGCGGAGCTTATCGGCGAGGTGGAGGCAGGCCAGGACGGCGATGCGGGTGGAGTCCGCGTTGGGCGCCTTGGCGGCGATGGAGAGCATGAGGGCATCCACCTCCGCGGCCACCTGTTCGACTTCTTTCGGGTCACCGCTCGCCAGCAGGGTGTAGGGCCGGCTCAGAATCGTGACATTGACGCGTACGGGCTGTTTTTCGGGCGTCATTTTCTCCGTCCGAAGTCCAGGCAGAAAGGGGGCCGTCAGACCCCGCTGAGCTGATCGATCTGGCCCAGAAGCTTCTCGATGCGATTGCGGACCTGTTTGCGCTCGGCCTGCAAATTGCGGACTTCCTCGGCCAGCCGTTCGGCCTCGGCTTTGGCTTCCGCCGCTTCCTCGATGGCGGCTTCCTTCTCCTGCCGCAGTTTCCCTACCAACTGTACGGCGCGCTGGATGCGCTCTTCGAGGGTGCTGAGGGAATCGGTGTCCTGTCCGGCGGGGCTCATGCTTTCTCCAGGGCCGCCTTTGCCGAAGCCACCAGGCCCCGGAACGCGGCATCATCGTGAAGGGCGATATCCGCAAGCGATTTCCGGTTGAGATCCAGGCCGGCGGCTTTCAACCCATGAACGAACTGACTGTAAGAAATGCCCGCTTCGCGGCAGGAGGCGTTGATGCGGACGATCCAGAGGGAACGAAAATCCCGCTTCTTGTTTTTGCGGCCGACATAGGCGAACTTCAGGCCGCGCTCGACGGCCTCTTGCGCCGCACGGTACAGTTTGCTTTTGGTTAGAAAATAGCCGGACGCGAGTTCCAGCGTCTTTTTTCGGGAAGCCCGGCGGTGAGTACCACGTTTTACTCTAGGCACGTTTCATCTCCTTGGATTTCTATAAATTGGCGGCTCGGGCACGTGCCACGCGCTCCGTCCGCACAACGAGGCTCACCCTTAATAGGGGAGCATCCGCTTCAAAACGGGCTGGTCGGCCTTATCGGCGACCACGCTCTGATGCAGTTTCTTCTTGCGTTTGTGCGGCTTCGAGGTCAGGATATGACGGCCAAAGGCGTGATTGCGAACGACTTTGCCCGTGCCCGTCTTCTTGAACCGCTTGGACGCACCTTTGTGAGTCTTCAGCTTAGGCATAGATATTCCCTGGATCTTTTCGAACAGGAAAGACCTTTGCAGTATAACACGCCAGGAAGGCGTTCCAGGCGGGGCGTTAAGCCACGTTCGCGGGCGACGCCGGCGGGGCCGGGGCATCCAAGAAACTATGGCTCAGAAACTCGGTAATCATAAAATCGCAATTCTCGTCGAAAACGGGTTCGAACAGGTCGAAATGACCGACCCCAAACAGGCGCTGGAGCAGGCGGGCGCCAAAGCCGAAATCATCTCTCCGGTCCAGGGCAAGGTGAAGGGCTGGCAGCACGACCACTGGGGCGACGAATTCCCGGTGGACCGTTCGGTTTCCGAAGCCCGCGCGGCCGATTACGACGCGCTGCTGCTGCCCGGCGGCGTCATGAATCCCGATAAGCTGCGGCGGAACGAACACGTGATGAAATTCGTGCGGGAGTTCTTCGATGCCGGAAAGCCGGTGGCGGCCATTTGCCACGGCCCATGGACGCTGATCGACGCCGGGGTGGCGCGCGGGCGGCGCATGACGTCGTGGCCGACTCTCCAGTCGGACCTCAAGAATGCCGGGGCGGAGTGGGTGGACGAGGAGGTCGTGGTGGACCGCGGCCTGGTGACCAGCCGGAAACCGGCCGACATCCCAGCGTTCAACCGGAAGATGATCGAGGAATTCGCCGAAGGGGTACACGGCGGGCAGCGCCGCGGCGCGGCCTGATTTGCGGACGGGGCGCGTTGGCTAATGGAACGCGTCCCGGATCCACTCCACGCGGCGATGCGGCTCGAGGACGACGCTGACGATGTCGAAACGGGTTTGCTGCCAGTCGACGCCGGCGCGCCTTGCGTAGTCGCGGGCGGCGCGCTGGAGGTGTTCCCTTTTTTCTTCGTCGACGGCGCGCTCGGGCTCGCCAAACTCGGCGGTGATGCGCGTCTTGACTTCGACGAATGCGAGTTTGCCGAGGTGCCAGGCGACGATATCGATTTCTCCCGATCCGGCCCGCGTGCGGTAATTGCGCGAGACGACGGTGCAGCCGTGTTTGCGGAGGTAGCGATACGCGATGTCCTCGCCCATGCGGCCGTGATTGTCGCGCAGGGTGCGTCTTCGCAGGGCATCGCCCAGGCGGTAGAGCAGTCCGATCATTTCAGCACTTCGAATTCAAATTCCATCACTTTGCCCCGTACTACGTAACACAGGTAGTATTCCCAGAAGCGGCGGTAGCGCGGGAACCGGTTGACCAGGAACTCGAAACCCAGCCACCGCCACAGGGCCAGTAGCTTCACGCGCACGGAAATCTCACGAAAGCGCACGGGGGAGTAGTAGCCGAAGCCGCCGTGTTTCTCGCCGAAATAGCGGAAGCTGAAACTGTTCAGGTGGCTCTTGTGGGTGGGGTCGCAGAAGGAACTGAAGTCGGTGTAGTGCGGGGTTTCGAGGCGCACGGTTCCGCCGTTGCGGACGAGGCGGTGAAACTCCTCCATGGTGCGGATGACGTCGTTCACGTGTTCGATGACGTGGATGGCGGTCAGGCGATCGAAGGAGGAATCGCGGAAGGGGTAAGGAAAACGATCGAGGTCGGCCAGCACGTCGGCGCGGCTGGCGGGATTCCGGTCGATTCCAATGGAACCGGGCTGCTTGTGAATCCCGCAGCCGACGTCGAGTATTCTCATTCCCGCGTTGTGGCCAGTTTCAGGCACTCTTCGAGTGTATCCACTGCAAAATCGCACTGGTCGCGCGTGATGACCAGGGGCGGACAGAGGCGGATCACGTTATCTCCCGCGCCCAGCACCAGCAGGCCCCGTTCGAAGGCCAGGTTCAGGACCCGGTCGCGCAGTCCCGACGCTTTCTCCCTGGTCTCGCGGTCCTTCACCAGTTCGATGCCGATCATCAGCCCGAGCCCGCGCACATCGCCGACCTCGGGGAAGCGCCCGGGCCACTGTTGCAGCCGCTCCATGAGGTGCGCTCCCATGCGGGCCGCGTTATCGATCAACTCCTGTTCGAGCAACGCGATGGTGGTCAGGGCGGCGGCACAGGCGACCGGGTTGCCTCCGAAGGTGGAAGCGTGCGCGCCCGGCGGCCAGGTCATCAGGTCCGCGCGGGCCACGGTGGCCCCGAGCGGCAATCCGCTGGCGATTCCTTTGGCGACCGCCAGGATATCCGGCACGGCGTCGAAATGGTCGGCCGCCCACATGCGGCCGGTCCGGCCCATACCGGACTGCACCTCGTCGAAAATCAGAAGAATACCATTTTGTTTGGCCACGCGCTCCAGTTCGACGAAGAATTTGCGCGGTGGAACCACGTAGCCGCCCTCGCCCTGCACCGGTTCGACTACGATGGCGGCCGTTTCTTCGGCCGGCGAAACGGTCTTGAGCAGGGTGTCCTCAATGTGCTTGACGCACTCGACGGCGCACGTCTCCGGTTCCTGACCGTAGGGGCAGCGGTAACAGTAGGGATAGGGCGCGTGCGTGACGCCCGGGATCAGCGGGCCGAAATGGCTGCGCTGCACGGCCTTGCGCGCCGTCAGCGAGAGTGCGCCCAGGGTGCGCCCGTGAAAGCCGCCGTAGAAGGCGATCAGCTTGTCGCGCCGGGTGGCGTAGCGGGCGAGTTTGATGGCGCCTTCGATGGCCTCGGCGCCCGAGTTTCCGAACGAAACGCGTCTCGGCACCCCGCCGGGCGCGATAGCCGCCAGTTTTTCGGCGAGGGCCACCAGTTCTTCGTAATAGAAATCGGTGCCGGACATGTGGATCAGCCGGGCCGCCTGTTTCTGAATCGCCTCCACTACCTTTGGATGGCAATGGCCGGTGGCTACGACGGCAATTCCGGCGTTGAAATCGAGAAAGCGGTTGCCGTCCACGTCGTAAACGATCGAGCCCTCGGCGCGCTCCGCCACCAGCGGGTAGGAGCGCGTGTAGGAAGGCGAAACCACCTCGGCGTCGCGGGCGAGGATGGCTTGCGCGCGCGGTCCCGGCAGGGTGCCGGCGAGGTGGGGCAGATCCGTGCGGACCTGTTCCAAGGTCTTACCCATTTGTGTACTCCTGATATTGAAATGTGAGGGTTAAGATCCTGTACGCCGTGTGAAACGGCGTACGCCGCCCGGGCAGGGCAGGGAACTAGTCGGATCCAAACAGGCCGGGCCGCGAAGTGGATGGCGTAACCGCCATGATCCTATTGTAGCAGGGGCTACTTGCGGAGGATGTCTGACAGTGGTGCGCGACACTAAAGTGGGGATCCGTCAGAATCGCTGAAGAAGCGGCAGAATCTGAGCGTACCTGGTAGTTCAGAGAATGCTGGCAGTTGCGGAAAATGGTTGGCCGCCGATCAACGCCGATCAACACAGATGGAAGCACGATGTCTTATCGGCGTTGATCCGCGTTTATCAGCGGCTTCAACGGGTTTGTCGTGGCCTGCCGATTGGCTTGTATTCGAGGCAATGAGTTTCGGCCGTAATGCCGGCCAGCGGCTCGAAAAGTGCGCGGAATGCACGCGGGATATCCAGCGGCAGAAATCATATTGCAGCGATTCCCATTTTTGTGTCGCGCACTCGTCTGACAGTTGCGTTCAAGACTTGCTCAGCCGGAAGGTGCCTACCAGAGCTGGATGTTGGGGGCGAACCCAAAGAGGCACATCAGGCCGATTAAGAGAAAGACGAAGCCGAATCGCACTGCAAAGTATTTCCAGCGGTCTTGGGGGTCAGCGGCACGCATGGGAGCCAACCAACTGTTATTGGGGCGCAAGCTGTCGATCAGGATTGAAGAAGTATTCCTCATGATTCGCTGCGTGTTTATCGTAGCGCATTGCGGAAGTGGAGAAACGATGCCTGCTGCGCCCCGCGCGTGAGAAGGGGCGTGAGTTTGAAGCGGAAAATTCGCGGCGGTGTGGGGGCAACCGCTCCGCACCGTCGCGCTGAAAACGAGTTACCGGGCGCGCCACAGGTTGGGCAGGAGTTTGGCGTACAGCAGGTGGCGCCAGGTGGCCCAATCGTGCGCGCCGCCGCCGCCGACGTAATAGTCGTGCTTCACGTTATGCTTTTCGAGGATCTGGTGGAACTGCACGCTGCGGTTGGTGGGCTGATCTTCGTAAGTGCCGAGTCCGACCAGGAGGTAATCCACCTTTTTGTTGATTTGCGGATCGCTGAGAAACTCGGGCGTGGACTTCTCCGAGTCCGGATCTCCGGCGCTGAGGATGCCGAAGGAGGCAAACAGGTCGAGGCATTTGAAGCCGACCAGTTGCGCGTGCCGTCCGCCCATGGAGAGTCCGGCGATGGCGCGGCCCTTGCGGTTGGCCTGGACGCTGTAGTTCTTCTCGACCAGCGGGATGATGCTGCCGCGAAGCTCGGTTTCAAACAGCTTGAAGGTGAGTTCGGTATGCTTCGGGTCGCTGCGGTGGACCACCTGGTTGTTGGGCATGGCGATGATCATGGGGAGGGCCTTGCCTTCGGCGATCAGGTTGTCGGCGATGAAGTTGGCGCGTCCGTCGAACATCCAGGTGGAAGCCAGCTCGCCGCTTCCGCCCAGCAGGTACAGCACCGGGTACTTTTTGGAGCGGTCGTAGTTGGGCGGGGTGTAGACGTAGATTTCACGCTCTCCGCCGAGCGAGGCCGAGTGATAGACGTGCCGGGTCACGTTGCCGTGCGGCACGTTTTTGGCGTCGTAGTAGGCGGGGCCCTGGCCGTGAACCACGAGCACGCTATAGCCGGGCTGGTCCGAGAAGCCGGTGAGGGTGTTATTCGGGTCCGGCACGGTGACGCCGTCGATGACGAGCTTGTAGACGTAGATATTGGGTTTGACCGGACCGATGGTGAGGGTCCACAGGCCCTTTTCGTCCTTGGTGAATGCAGGCGGGCGGGTTCCGCCGAGGCCCGGCACGATGGGTCCGTTGGCGAGTTGCACGCTGTTCGCCTGTGGCGCGCGCACGCGGAAGGTTACGGTGCCGTCGTCATTGACCTCCGGGGAGATCACGTTGGCCCCGAAGGGCACCAGGTTCTGCGTGTTCTTCTGCGGGTTCCAGTCCAGGTTGACGTGCGCCTGTTGAGCGAAGGCGCAGGCGGCCGCCGCCAACAGCAGGAGTGCGGATTTCATGCTCTTCATCTTAGCGGCTTGTCACGGTGGCCGTAAGCGGAGTGCTGCGCGAGGAGCCGCCGACGAAGAACTTGTACTCGCCGGGGAGGAGTTCCCAGGCATCCTTGTCCGCATTGAAGATGGAAAGGAGCTGGGGATCGAGCGCGATGGTGACGGTTTTGGATTGTCCCGGGCCGAGTGGAATTTTCTCCCACGCCACCAGGCGGCGGGGCGGCTCACTGGCGGCGGCGGGCAGCCCGGCATAGATCTGCGCGACCTCCGAACCGGAGCGTCGGCCGCTGTTGGTGACGGTGAAGGTGACGCTCTTCATAGTGGCCGTCAGGCCGGAGTAAGTGAAGGTCGTGTAAGAGAGCCCGTGGCCGAAGGGAAAGAGCGGCTGCTTATTTTCGGCGTCGAACCACTTATAGCCGACCTTGAGGCCTTCGGTGTAGTGGATGTCGAACGCGGGCGGCTGGGGGAGATCGAAAAGGCCGCCGATGCGGTGGGGTTGGAGCTTGAAACCGGGGGGCGGACCGGGAACCTGCGGGTGGGGGAGGTCGGCCTCGCTGCGCGGGAAGGTGACGGGGAGGCGGCCGGAGGGATTGACATCGCCGAACAGCACGCCGGCAATGGCTTCGCCGCCGCGGATACCGGGATACCAGGCCTGCACGATGGCGGCAGCCTGGTCGGCCCACGGCATGAGAACGGGCCCGCCGGTTTCGAGGACGACAATGGTGCGGGGATTGGCGGCGGTCACGGCTTTGACCAGTTCGTCCTGATTGCCGGGTAGCTGGAGGGGAGGGTCGTCGCCCTCGGTGGAGGGTTGGTTCACGAAGAGGATGACGGCTTCGGCGGACCTGGCGATGGCCGCGGCGGCGGCGGGATTGGTGCCGGCGTTGAATTCGATTCGGGCATTAGGCGCCTGCGCGCGGATCGCGGCCAGGGGCGAGGAAGGGAACCAGACGGCCGAGCCGAAAATGGCCGCCGCCTCGCTCTGCCCTCCGGCAGCAGCCGGCGGTGCAGCCACGGCGCCGCCGCCGGGGGCATCGACCTGCGCCGAGCCGCCGCCCGACGGCACTCCCGCGTCCGCGTGGGAACCGATGACGACGACGCTCTGAACGCTGAGGGCGTTCAACGGCAGGATGGCGCGGGCATTCTTCAGCAGGACCAGGCTCTGCTCGGCGATGCGCTGGGCGAGGTCGAGTCCGCCGAACACGTCCACGACTTTGGGGGACGCGGGATAGTCGATGAGGCCGGTGGCGAACTCGGAGCGAAGAATGCGGCGCACCATATCGTCGAGCCGGGAGGCGGGAACTTCGCCGGCTTCCACGGCTTTCTTCAGGGCAGCGCCGAAATAAACGGCGGCGGGCTGTTCCTGGTCCAGGCCGGCGAGCGCGGCTTTGACGGTGCTGTTGGCGCCGCCCCAGTCGGAGATGACGAAGCCGGGGAAGCCCCAGGCTTTTTTGAGCACATCGTTGAGCAGGTAGCTGTTTTCGCAGGCGTAGTCGCCGTTGACCCGGTTGTAGGAACACATGACGGCGCCGGGGCGTCCTTCGCGGATGGCGATTTCGAAGGCGAGCAGGTCGGTTTCCCGCATGACCCGCTTGTCCATGAGGACGTTGGCTACATGGCGGCCGCTCTCCTGGTCATTGAGCGCGAAGTGCTTGACGTTGGCGATGACGTTCTGCGCCTGCACACCGCGGACGTACTGGGCGGCCATTTTTCCGGCCAGGACCGGGTCCTCACCGAGATATTCGAAATTGCGGCCGTTGCGGGGTTCGCGGACGAGGTTGATGCCGCCGCCGAGGCCCATGTTGTAGCCCTGGTCGCGCAGTTCGCGGCCAATCAGGGCGCCGTAGCGCTGGGCCAGGCGGAGGTCCCAGGTGGCGGCGGCGGCGAGGTTGGAGGGCAGGGCGGTGGAGTAGCGGCTGCGCGCGGCTCCGCGGGTGACGCCGTAGGAAGAGTCCACCATGTTGAGGTCGGGAATGCCGAGGCGGGGGATGCCGGGGACGAATCCGGCGCCGCCGTTGGAGCGCAGAAGGAGGGCCGCGGCTGCCTCATCGGGCGCCGGCAGACCGGGCATGCCGTAGCCGTGCACCAGGGCGATCTTCTCGTCGAGCGTCATCTGGGCGAGGACCAGTTCGGCACGGCGGTCTGGGGAGAGGGTGCGGTCGCGCCAGGGAAAGGGCTGTTGGGCTGCGAGGGACATCGCCAGGAGCCCAGCCGCCGCAGCGGCGAAGATTTTGAGCATAGAGAGGAATAGGCGACGGAGAAGCCGGATCGGTAACCCACGCCTTTAAGGTACTGGGCCTGACTTAGTACGCGGGCCGGTTGACTGGGCGGGCCGCGACTCTACAATAGTATCGAAAGTTAGCATTACAGGGTCTGACGAGTGAATCGTTCTGTCAGCCGCCGATAATCGTCTGATTGCCGGCAGGGGGAATCGCCCTTTCCTCCCAGGAAAACAAGGTATTCCAGGAGAGCTATGTCTCGATTACGAGGAACTGCCACAGCTATGTTTACGCGGCTCGCGATACTGCTGGCAGCTACGGTGTTGGCCAACGCGGGGCCAATTCAATCTACGCCAGTGGGAATTTTCACCGCTACCGGCAACAGCAGTTGGGGCAACATGTCGTTTCAGGCCAGTTCCTTCACGATTCCGGAAGCCGGGTCCCTCGATATCATCCTCGGCACATTCAGCGACCGTGCCGCCCCCGGGTTGGTCATCGCCGGCGGCGCGCCGGACTTTGCGTTGATGCTCGATTTGCCGGGAGGAGCGTCCCACATCTTTCTGTATGACATTTCGGGGGTAGTCTTCAATTTCTTCGGTTGGCGCGGCTGGTACGACGTGATTTCTTTCGACACCGGCATCATTCCTTTGAGCTACACCACCGACGACGGCACGGGATCCTTCAACCTGCAACTCAGGGGTCTTTCGAATCCAGCGTTTCGCGGATTGGTGCAAGTGGGCCCCGGCGGGACGAGTGACGTCGGTGCGCGGATCACGGACGCGACCTTCACCCCTAACCTTGTCCATGCCCCGGAGCCGGCCAGCTATGTCATGTTGGGCGGGGCCCTGGTTTTACTAGGGGTTCTCCGACGCCGCCGCACTTAGCGGAGCTTCAACACGGCATCATCGTAAAGCAGGTCCAGGTTCTTGATGGACTTGGGCTTGCCTTTCCAGGGGAAATACAGGAAGCCGCTCACCGGCCCCTTGAAGGAGCCTTCCGGCAGGGCGGTGCGGATGAGCAGGTCGGTGGCGGAGACGGGCTCGGGTTTATCGAGGCCGCTGCGGTCGGCGGGGTCGGGTGCGCGCGGTGGACGGGGTCCGGTATTGGGCGGTCCGCCGGGCGTTTGGCCCGGGACGGGGCGGCCCAGGATGACGCCGATGTTGCCCATTCCGCCGCCCGCCTCGAGGTTCGGGCGGGAGCTCCACTCGGGACGGTTCATCATGGACGCTGCAAATTGCGGGCTGACGGGCGCGATCCGCTTGCCGTTGACGCGGAGGGCGAAATCAGCGGTCGCCACCGTGACGGCCGAATTTTTCGGCGGGTAGAGGGCGACTTCCACCACCAGAAAATCTTCGACGATGAAGGTCTGATCGTCGCCCGAAAAGCTGTGGACCATGAACTCGGCGCCCACTTGGGCGGCACGGGATGCGGCGTGCGCGTCGTACTCCTCGGGCTTCGGCTTCGGCTCGGTGCCCTGGCCGAAGGCCGCGCAAACGCAGAGGAATGGGAGGAACCGGCGCACAATTCATCATACCCCCGCGCTAACCTGGGAACTTTCCTTTACGTCTGAACCAATGAATCAATAGGAGGTCCAGGAATGAGGTCAGTCTGGCTGTTACCGTTGTGGCTGGCATCGGCCGTTTTGGCCCCGGCGTTTCAGGGGACGACGACGCCCGCCGCCTCGGGAGCGATTGAAGGGCAGATCTTCAGCGCATCGACCGGTGCGCCGCTCAAAAAGGCGACGGTGCGGCTGACCGCGGTAATGCAGGGAGGTGGGCGCGGGATGGCGTTGGGCCAGGGGCAGGCACAGGCTCAGGGACAGGGCGGCCGCGGGCAGGCGCAGGGCGGACGAGCCGTGGCGGGACAGCCTGGGCAGCCCGGAGCGCCGGGGCAGCCTCAGCAGGGCGGAATCCAGAGCCAGATGCAGGTGTTGCAGGGGCAGTTGCAGACCCTGGCAGCCGGAATCCAGGCCTCGGTGGGCATGAGCAATGCGACCCGGCAGACCGACGAGACGGGCCGATTTTCCTTCACGGGCCTCGCTGCCGGGCAGTATCGAATCTCGGCAGAGCGCCAGGGGTACCTGCGGCAGTCCTACGGGGCTCGCAAGTACAACACGTCGGGCACGCCCATCACTATTAAAGAGAACCAGCAGGTGCGGGATCTCGTGATCCGGATGAACCCGCAGTCGGTGATTGTGGGCAAAGTGCTGGACGAAGACGGCGACCCGGTGGT
Organism: Bryobacterales bacterium; assembly: GCA_963836425.1. Lineage (GTDB taxonomy): Bacteria > Acidobacteriota > Terriglobia > Bryobacterales > Bryobacteraceae > CAWIJJ01. The sequence goes on from CAWIJJ010000001.1 coordinate 387,090, forward strand.
AGGGCTCGACGTGCGCGCGATGAAGACGGTGTACCGCAACGGGCAGAAGCAGTGGACGACGGTAAATAACGGGGAAACCAACGACGTCGGGGTTTATCGCATTCCGGAACTGGACCCGGGGCAATACATTGTGGCGACGGCGGCACAGAACCCGGGCCGGGGCGGCTTCGGTCCGATGGGCCGGGGGGGCCCGGTGGCGGGACCGCTGCCGGAAACGCCGGAATCGGTTTACGTGGCCACCTACTTCCCGAACGGAACAGATGCCACGTCGGCAGTGCCGGTGGACCTGACGGCGGGCAGCGAGATGAGCGGCATCGATATCCACCTGCACAAAACGCGTGTTTACCGGATTCGCGGCAGGGTGGCCAATGTGCCTGTCATCGAGGCGGCAGGCGGGGGCGGCGGCCGGGGCGGAGCGCGAGGCGGGATGGGCGGCAGCGTCATGGTGAACCTGGTGTCCGCCGAAAGCGGTGGACGCCAAACGGGAAGCGCGGCTCGCGGCCCGGATTACGCCTTCGAGATTCGCGGCGTGGCGCCGGGGTCCTACACGCTGATGGCTTCCACCAACAACCCGGGGGGCAGGGGACCGGCAGGCCGAGGCGGCAGCACCGGGGGCGTGACGGGAATGATGGCGATTCAACACGTCAATGTCGGCAGCAGCCACGTGGATGGAATCGTGCTGCAACTCGCCGCCGGAGCGGAAATCCAGGGGACGGTGAAGGTGGAAGGGTCGAACACACCGGTGGCGCTGCAGAACATGAACGTGGCGCTGCGCAGCACCGTGCCTTCGGGCGGCGCGCCGCGGGTGCGCGTGGCTGAGGACGCGACCTTCGCATTGAGCGGCGTGAGTCCGCTTCCCTACACGGTGGCCGTTTCGGGGGTGCCGGAAAACTGCTACGTAAAGTCGATTCGGTACGGCGGGCAGGAGGTGCCGGAGAGCGGGACGAGCATGGCATCGGGCGGGGTGATGGAGATTGTCCTGAGCGCGACGGCCGGCAGCGTCTCGGCTACGGTGGCGGATTCGAATGGCAATCCCACGCAGAACGTGACGGTGGCGCTCTATCCCAAGGCCGGCCCGATTACCGCGGCCAAGAGCTCCACTACCAACGAAAGCGGCGGAGTCACTTTCAAAGGGCTGAAGCCGGGCGATTACCAGGTGATCGCGTGGGAGGACATCCCCTCGGGCGCGTATCTCGATCCCCTGTTCATCAAGCCGTTTGAAGGGCGGGGTGAAGCGGTGAAGGTGGGGGAGAGCGGGCAGGCCACTGTGCAGCTCAAGGTCATTCCGGTTTCCGAAACAGACCGGTAAAGCGGAGGACGCGGTCGAGACACTGGTGCGGGTCGAGAGCCTCGGTGTCGAGCTCGAGGCCGGCGCCGGTATACGGAAAGGTGGCGACCATCTCCCGCACTACGTCTTCGGTCAAATCCAGGCGGACGGGGTCCGGGCCGCGGGCGAGGAAGCGGCGGACGGCAGTTTCGGGAGACACGCGGCATTCGATCCACAGAACGGGACGGTGGCGGGCGGCGAAGGCGAGGTCGTCGCGATCTTCCCGGTGCCGGTAGGAGGCATCGAGGATGGCGCCCGCGCCGGCATCGAGGAGCAATCCCGCCGCCATATGCATGGCGCGATAGGCGGCGCGGTGGTCGGCACGGGTGTGCGGGGCATCGGGCAGGATGCGGCACCGGGTTGCGTCCATGGAGAGGTGCGGCAGGCCCGAGCGCGGGGAGACTTCGGCCGCCAGTGTGCTCTTGCCGGAGCAGGGCGGGCCGGAGAAAACGATCAGGCGCGGATCACTCAATGACTTTCTTCTTGCGGAACCAGTCCACCAGCATGTCGCGGAGCATGCCGACTTCGTTGGGGAATTTGAGGCCGTTGGCCTTGAGCCCTTCGCTCGAGGGGTTGGCGGCGGTGAAGTCGGAAACCGCAAAGGTGTAGTCGCGGTCGGGATCCACTTCGCGCCCGGCGGTTACGATGGCTGGAAGCTGGCGTCCTTTGAAGGTTCCCACCACCACCATGTTGTCGAAGGGCATGATGTTCCAGATGTGCCGCACCAGGAGGGGGCCTTCCGGCAGAATGTCGCGCACGCCGCCCATATTCATGAAGGCGAAGTCCGCGCCGGTCTCGTCGCGCATGGCGCGCTCGATCAGGACCTTCACTTCGGCTTTGCTGAATACTTTGGCGGAGATGGCGAGGGGCTGGTCCACGCGCGCGGTGACCTCGCCTTCCCAGTGGTTCACTTCGCGGGCCACGGCCGGGTCGGGTTCGATTTTGGTGGAGTCCACCACGAGGCGCTTCCAGTGCCACTCCACGGGGGCCTTCTTTTCGGTATCCACTTTGAGCTCGAGACGCCCGAGTTCCTCGCCGTAGGCGCGCACCCGGACGAGCACGCGCCCGTCCCTGGTCGCGGCCTCGGGCATGCCCTTGTGGACGTGGCCGGTGACGAGCACGGGAATCTCGGGCAGCGTATTGAGGATTGTGGTTTCCTCGGTGTCGGTGATGTGGCCGAGCAGCACGATCAGGTCGGACTTGGGGCGCAATTCGGCGGCGTAGCGGCGCACGGTTGCGACCAGCGGCAGGGTGTGCCACTCGCCCATCAGCTTGGGCGTGGTGAGGGTATCGAGATGGTCGGTCATGGCGCCCAGCACCGCCACGCGCAGGCCGTTGACATTCAGAATGACATAGGGCGCCGAGGTCATCAGCTTGCCCTGCGCGTTGACCACGTTCGAGGTGACGACCGGGTATTTCGCCGTCGCCAGGAACTTCTGCGCCTGGGGCCAGCCGTAATCGAATTCGTGGTTGCCCAGGGTCGATGCGTCGAAGCCGAGCAGGTTGCCGATCTCGTAGACCGGCAGGCCGTGGAAGATCGTGGAAACGGGGGTGCCCTGCACCAGGTCGCCCGCGTTCAGGTAAATGCAATCGGTGCAGCCGGAGCGTTGTTGCTTTACGAGGGCGGCCAGATAAGCGAAGCCGCCGTGGCGGTTTTCAAGGGGCGTCAGGCGCGCATGCAGGTCGTTCGAATGCAAGATGGTCAGCGACCGGATCTCCGCGGGCAGAGTGGACGCGAAGAGAAGGCAGAGAACCGGCAGGCGCCGGGCCCAAAAAGGCATATCCTTCAGTTTAGCGTGGCGCGGCGTGAGATCATGAACTTTCCATGACGCTCGAACCCGCCAGACAGGAGTGGATTGCGGTTGCGCGAAGGGCCATGGAGATTGAAGCGGACTCCATCGCCGGAGCCGCGCGGAGGCTGGACGGCGAACTGGTTCGCGCGGTGGACCTGATCCTGCGGCACGCGGGCAAGGTGGTGGTGACGGGCATCGGCAAGTCCGGCCACATTGCGCGAAACCTGGTGGCGACCCTGTGCAGCACCGGCACTTCGGCTGTGTTCCTGCATCCTTCCGAAGCCGTACACGGCGACCTTGGGATCTACACGCCGGGGGATCCCACGGTGTTGATTTCGAATCACGGCAGTTCGGCGGAACTGCTGGCGCTGGTGCCGCTGCTGCGCGATTTTCATTCTCCGCTGATCGGGATTGTGGGGAAGCCGGGGTCGCCTCTGGCGGCCGCGGTGGACGTGCTGCTGGACGCCTCGGTGGAGCGGGAGGCGGACCCGAACAACCTGGCGCCCACGGCGAGCGCGGTCACCGCCCTGGCTTTGGGACACGCGCTGGCGATCGCGCTGATGCAGGCCCGCAATTTCACTCCCGAGGAATTCGGACGCTTCCACCCCGGCGGGCAGTTGGGCCGTAACCTGCGCCTGTGCGTGGCCGAGGCCATGCATAGGGTGGAGGAGGCGGCGACGGTTGGTCCGCGCGCGGCCCTGCGGGACGTGATCATCGCCATGACCCGGCGCCCACTGGGCGGGGCCTGCGTGGTAGCGGCGGACGGCACGTTGTGCGGGTTCATCACGGATGGCGACCTGAGGCGGGCGCTGACCAACCACGACGATATTCGCGAACTGCGGGCCGAAGACGCCATGACCCGCCGCCCCGTGACCATAGGACCCGAAGCGACGCTGGGCGAGGCGCTCGAGTTGATGGAGAGGCGGACGTCGCAGATCTCGGTGCTGCCGGTGGTGGATGGGGATGGACGTGCGCTGGGTCTCATCCGGCTGCACGACGTGTTCCGGGGACGGCGTACAATCGGAGGGTGAACCCCTACGAAAAATTCCTCGAAGGTCGTGATGCGCGCGCGGTCATTTCCGAGACCCCGCAGAAGCTGTCCGCGCTGGCCCACAAACTGGGGGCGGAAGGACTGAAGCGGAAACCGGCGCCGGACAAGTGGAGCGCGGCCGAGATTCTCTGCCACCTGGCCGATTGCGAGGTGGCCTTCGCATTCCGCCTGCGCCAGGCGCTGGCCGAGGAGCACCACGTGATCCAACCGTTCGACCAGGACCGGTGGGCGAGAGATTATGCGGCGCTGGAACCCGCGGTTGCTCTGCAGACATTCACGGTACTGCGGAGTTGGAATCTGTGCCTGCTGGACGCCATCAAACCGGAGGAATTCGCCAAAAAAGTGAGCCATCCGGAGCGGGGGGAGATGACGTTTCAGACGGTGGTGGAGACGATGGGCGGGCACGATTTAAATCACCAGCGGCAGTTGGAAGCACTGGCCGCGGCGCAAACGCCGGCAGCCGGGGAGTGACATGAAGCGCTCGGGCCACGCCGACCTGCCGCTGCACGGCGGCCGCGTGCCGCCCTGGCTTGCCGAACGCATGACGGCGCTCGGCACGGCCATCACCGAAGCCGTGCTCCATCACTACGGCAGCGCGGCGTTCCTTTCGCGGTTGAGCGATCCGTTCTGGTTTCAGGCGCTCGGCTGCGTGATGGGGATGGACTGGCATTCGAGCGGGATCACCACGTCGGTGCTCGGCGCGCTGAAGCGGGGACTCAATCCGCGCGCCGCCGAACTTGGACTGTACGTGTGCGGCGGGAGAGGGCGGCAATCGCGGCGCACGCCGGACGAATTGCGGGCCGTGGCGGATGCGCGGGGGCTTGACGGCGACGCGCTGGTGCGGGCCAGCCGGCTGACGGCGCGGGTGGACAACAACGCCATCGGCGACGGGTTTCAGATCTACCTGCACGGCTTCGTGGTTTCGGCCACGGGCGAGTGGGCGGTGGTGCAGCAGGGCATGAACGAGGCGAGCGGGATGGCGCGGCGCTACCACTGGCACTCGGAGGCGGTGCGCGACTTCACGGTGGAGCCCCACACCGCTATTGTCGGCGAGCCACAGGGCGCGATCCTCAACCTGGTGGACGGCGCGGCCGTTCCGGCGCAGAAGGCGATGCTCGAGATTGTGCGGGAGCGGCCGGAAACCACGCTTGCCGAGGTGCGCAAGCTGGCCATGCCCGCGCATCACGATGTGCGCGTGGAGAACGTGGATTTGAAGCGGCTGGGTGCGGTGCTGGCGACGGCTTACGAACGCGAGTTTCGCGATTTCGCCGGCCTGCTGCTGCATGAGAACCTGGGGCCGCGCACGCTGCAGTCGCTGGCGCTGGTGGCCGAAGTGGTGCACGGCGCGCCCAGCCGTTTCGCCGACCCGGCGCGATTTTCATTCGCCCACGGGGGCAAGGACGGTCATCCGTTCCCGGTGCCGCTGAAGACGTACGACGAATCTATCGGCGTGCTGCGGGGCGCGCTGGACCGGGCGCGCGTGGGGGATACGGAGAAGCTCGAAGGCTTGCGGCGCCTGGATCGCTTCGTAAGCGCGGTGGAGCGGGGGGCCGAGCCCGAGGCCAGGTTCGACGCGGCGATTGCTCACGAGCGCCGGATCTCCGCCGCACTCGGCGGGCGGACCGTGTTCGACGGCCGGAAGAAGCGGCCCAGCCGCGGAGCAGCTCGAGTTGTTTGAAGGTTGAGCGGGGAGGCGGCGCCGCACGATGCGCACTCCGGCGAAGGCGAGGGCCGCAACCCATAAGGCCGCGATCAGGCCGCGCACGGGCGCCGCGGCCGCCGCCGGGACCGCCACGCCGGTTGCGACCGTGAGCCACGCGGCGAGGCACAAGGGACATTTCGGGAGGAACAGCAGCGCGGCTCCAGGCAACAGCGAGGCTGCCCATCCGGACAGTTGCCGGGCGGGGCGGCGCGGCGGCCCCCCGCCCGTGCAGCACTGCCCGGCCGTCACGCGGGCTCCCCGTGTTCGCAGCAGGCGGTTTCCTGTGGTTTCTGGTAGCCGGCAGTGCGGTCGACCGCGTAGCCGTCACCGTACTGGTCATGATGGCGGACCCAGGACATGGTGAACGCGAGGCCGTCTTCGTCGCGGCCCTTCGGAACCAGGTCGAGGAAGCGATACGTTCCGACCAGGTCGTCGAGGCCGCGCCCATAGGTCGAATACGTGTGGAAGATTTCGCCCGACTCGTCCTTATAGAAGACGCTCAGGCCGGGAGCTTCTTCCGCACCGAAACGCATTCTGCCGTAGTTGTAGTCGACCTCGCCGGCGAGTTCCTCCTTGGTGAAATGCACGCCGTAATCGCGATTGAAATCGGTGCCGAAGGCGGAAACCCAATGGAAACGCCACTCCATGCGCTGCTGAAAGGATTGAATGCGGGGCATGGGCGCGCGCGACACCACGGCAAAGCTCACATCGCGATGGGCAAGGTGGATGCCGGCGCCATCGAAGTGATCGGCCAGAAAGGAGCAGGACCGGCATCCTTCTTCCCAATCGGGTCCCAGCATGAAGTGATAGACAATCAACTGGCTGCGGCCGGCGAACAGAGCGGCGAGCGTCTCCGGACCGTTCGGGCCTTCAAAGATGTAATTCGTATCGACCCTTTCCCACGGCAGTTCGCGGCGCGCGCGGCTCAGTTCGTCGCGGCGGCGTGTCAGCTCTTTTTCGGCGGCCAGGTGCGCCTTTCGCGCGTTCAGCCATTCCTCTTTCGATACGACGTTGTGGCGGGGTTGCGTTGCAGTCATCGGGAATCTCCTTGTCTCTGGGCGGACACAGCTCTCCTCTCTGGTCCGTGCCGGGTTATGGTTTAGCCCCCGTGGGGGCGCTTCCTGGCGGGCCTGGCTTCGGCGTCTTCTTTGATGCGCAGCAGGTGGCTCGTCCACAACTCTTCGAAGCGGCCGACCCAACGCTCGTAGATCTGCCGGATGGGCACGACGTTCAAAGAGTTGATGCGCTGCCTGCCTTCCTCGCGCGTGTGAATCAGGCCGGCTTCGCGAAGCACGTCGATGTGCTTCATGACGCCGAAGCGCGTCAGGTGCGGAAAGGCCTCGACGATTTCGGTAGTCCCGCGCGGACCTTGCCGCAAGAGGTCGAGTATGGAGCGGCGTGTGCTGTCGGACAAGGCCTTCCACACGCCGTCGAGGTCGTCGGCGGCCATTCAGGTGCGCTGTGCGCCGGCGTGCAAGGAACAGTCCTCGACGATGCCTTCGAGGATCTTCTTCCAGCCGGTGGTCACGTTTTTGCGGTGATCGGGGTCGATGAAGCCGATGGCGCGGTGACGGAGGTCGACATGGGTTCCGCCGGTCCGCGGTTCAAGCTTCACTTCCACGTGGTTGATCGCCGGGTAGGACATAAACATCGGGCCGCTGAGCTCCAGCAGCACCGGAGGCTTAATGACCTGCACGTGTCCCCACAGGTGGCCGATGCCATTGCCGCGATCGCGGAACCAGCGGCCGCCGGGCCACTGCTCCAGGGTGAGCTGCATCGAATCGCCCTGCGCGTTGGTGCTGCCTTCGCCGAAACGGTGCAGGACGCTGCGGAAGACATCTCCGATATCGGCATTGACGTCGATGGTTTGGGTAAGGTCGAGCGTCAGATCTTCGAGTTTCATGGTTGGCAATTCCCTCCTTGAACGTGACTCAATCATAACGTGACTATCGGGTCACGTCAAGGGGAAAAATTCAGGTTTTTGACTTGAGGGAACATCGACGCAGAACAGATCCATCGTCAAGAGCGCTGTGTCACGGCCCGGTGGGTGCTCCTATTATCCGACGCTGATAAGCTGATAAGGGAAGCACGGTCATCCGGCACTCGGCGGGCATAGCGGACGTCTTGAACGCCGAGGTCAAGGTTGTCAAATGCCCTGTCGGAGCTCGAATGAGGCAGCTAAGTCGCGAACTCAAGCCAACCGGCGTACTGACGGAGTCGTCGGGCGATCACGTGGTTGCGATTCCGTGCTTCAATGATACAGCCCAGTTGGGCGATGTCATAAGAGGAGCGCAGCGGTACTTCCGCATAAACCGGATCGTTGTGGTTGACGATGGATCGGTACCGCCGCTGCGGCGCTCAGAGGTCTGTGGTGCCGTGCTGCTGCGTCACGAAGAAAACCGCGGCTTGTCGGCGGCCGTCAATACAGCGGTTCGATACGCCCTGTACACAGGTGCGGACGGACTGATCAAAATGGATGCTGATGGCCAGATGGACTGCGAGGCTCTACCTCGCTTCCGAACCGCGCTGAATGAGGGATACGAATTCGTGCTCGGCACGTTCGACCCGACGCAAACCCCCGTATCCGTGCGATTCATAGACGGGTTGTTTCGGCTTCTTTTTTGGCTGGGCACGGGCCGCCACGTGCCGACTATCCTCGCGGAGTACCGTGCCTACGGTCCGGGTGCGCTCCGCGTCCTGGCCAGCAACACGTCAATCCCATGTTGGGCTTCGCCGATGACGCTCTTCGATCTGCGCGGGCTTCGATCGTTCACGGTAGACCGCTGCGTCCGTTTCTTCGAGAAGCATGAGTTTCCTACAGCCGGGATGCTCCAGCTCCGTGTGATGTTCGTACGGTATCTGGTCCGTGAAGGGTCCCTTCGGGCGATCGCGTCGGTACCGGTGGCGGCTGCCACGCTGTTCGCGCACATGGGTTGTGTACTTGCAGGACGCGCCGTTGAGAAAGAAGTGGCTAGGATTGGCGGGTTCGTCCGCGCCAGATTTTCAGTTCGTAGATGATGCCTTGAAACATACGGCGATCAGCGTCTGGCCAACCGCCGATGTTCAGCCCGAATGGCCACGCCACGCCGGACACTGGCCCGATCGGCCGCTCCGCGACGGCTACGATACGCCGGTCGACCTGCAAGATCGATGTCATCAATCCGTCGTAAAAGAATGACAGCTCGACAGGATGGCCAGTGGGAACAACAGGCGCGCTGCTGTGAGCGCCGTACCAGTCGTAGCCAGTATATATGGTCCCTGCGAGTTTTTCGTCCGGCTCGATGAAGAACGAAAAGGCGAGAAACCCCTCGACAATGGTGCGACGGTGCCTGCCAGCCTCGATGAGCAGCCGCACGTTTATTTTCACCGCGCCTAAGGATTCGAGGGACGGCGATGGCGGAACCACGACACGCGTGGTCACCCCGTCGAACCGAAGACCGTGGCGGGCCGGCGCGCTCTGCTCGTCAGCGATCGCCGACTCGGATTCGCGCACGATGCGGCCGTGATTATCGTGGCCGCTGAGGTCCTTGGCTTGAACACCGTAACCGTAGGCGTGGTGCAGCACGAGCGTGAGTCCGGGAACGCGTGAGAACTGAGCGCGTGCGTTCACTGCCACCATCTGAATACCTTTTCGATGGCGATAAGCGCCCGCTCGAGCCCGGCGTCGGTGGCCAGATCGCCTAAGGCGGATGTGAGCCAGGGCCGGTACCCGGCGATTTCCCGCCGTGTCATGCCCGCCAGGAGTCTCAACACCTCCTGCCAGATCTGATACCGGGCGAGAGGCGTCACTGCCGCCATCGGACCGGAAAGTGCAGTGAGAACTGCAAGCCGGGCCCGAGTGCTTGGAAGCTTTCCGGCGTTCTCGATCATCCGCGCCGCAGAGATTGAGGTATCGAGCAGCGGAGCAATTCCGGTGAGAGCTTCGGCACGCCAATGTGAGTCTTCGATCAACATCGCGTGCGCCATCGCCTCGTCCTCCCTGCCGGCGCGGGCGAGCGCGATTGCAAGGTCGCAGGCGAGCGCCGGTCCGTGCCTGACGTGCGCAACTCGCGCAGTAACCCGAGCGGCGATTCGATCTGCAACCGCGGCTTCGGCCATGGGGAGTAAAAGGCAATCGAGGTGGCCGGACGACTGATCGTCGCCAATCGTTTCCACGAACGCGAGTAATTCGTCGACAACACGGCCGCGATCAGATGTTTCGAGCAGCATGAGCGCTGGTGCCAGCGCCCTAATCCGCCACGCGGCGAGGCGCACCGACGCGGCGACCTCGACGGCTCCGCGACCGTCGCCGTCCTCAGCCAAAGTCATTGCGGTCTGAATGGTCGCCAACTCGCGCCAGACATCGTCCTCGATTGAGGGCAGAATCGTGCGTGCCTCGGTGCCTGCACCGAGAACTTCGAGACGGCCCGCAAGCGCGGCAAGTGCGATGTCGTGATCGCTCACCTCGGTCAACCCTGCAGCACGCGCAACCGCTTCCCAGCAATGCTCGGCGGAGAGCACGTCCGCAGACTCGGCCACAGCGTCGGCCCAGAGACTCCCTTGCAACGAGTTGAGCTCGGTCCACAGCAAATCTTCCGCCGGCGATGATTTCAGCGCGGCGCGGGCGAGAGTACGCCGGCGCTGGGTGCTGTTCATGGCCGTCGCGGCGATTAAACGGACGCCCTCGATCTCACCGGCTGCGGCGAGCCACTCCGCCACATCGCCGGCGAGCGCCACGCGATCGACTTGTTCCGGCGCGCTCAGGAACTCTGATAGCGCGTTCTGCCGCACAGTTGCCGCGAGTTCGCCGGTGAGGTACGGTGCCAGCGTGATCGAACTCGCAATTCCAGTCTGACCGTGCTCGCCGGCGAGCGCGATCTCAAGCGCCTTCCTCTGACCTGCGCGCACCGAGACGAGCGCGATCAAGTCATTGCGCAGTGCGACAGCCGTCGAGCTGTCACTGATGGACTGCGCCGCGATGATGGCTGCCGCTCGCGCCGCTGCCGCAGTTTCACCATGGAGTTGCCCCGCGAGCGACGCGAGCACCAGCGAGCGCGTGCGGGGGTCTGCGATCGACGTGGCCTGCGCGAGCGAATCCCGTTCGTCCTCTATTGTGTCTCCGAGATAGCGGTGCCGAAGCGTGGCTGCTTCGCTGGTGTAAGGGCTGAATGTAGCCAGTAGCGCGACGAGACCTCGGGGATCGCGGAACCCTGAGTCGGCAGCGTCGGCCGTCGCGGCTAATTGCGAGAGAGTCCCGCCCCCCCGGAGATGGCCCAGTAGCGCCTCGATGGCCGCGCGCTGCGTTGGTTCCTCAATACTTTCGACGACACGCTGGACATCTGCGGCCTTGATTTGCCCGCCGAATGTGCGCAAGAGCCGGGCGAGGGCACCGCCGCGCCAATAGGGATCCCGGATGTTGCGAACGGCAGCGAGGGCATCCTCAATGACCCTATCGAGTTGGTCGCCCGACAGCCCCTCGGCAAGAGCGGCGAGAGCCTCGACCCGTCCCTCCGGCAACGCGATGGCCCGAGCCTCCTCAAGAGTCCGCGACGTCGTCCAACCCTCCTCGCGCGCTACGATCGAGAGCAGTGGCGGAGTCAGGCCGGTTGAAACTGTATTTACCGAGGCGCAGATCAGCGCGTACCGGAGTTCATCCGCCACAGCGGTGCTCCGGCCATTGCGCTCGAGTTCCTCACGTACTCGAACGGATACGTGCGCCCAAGCCCGATGAACGTCGGCCAAGTAGTTCACGTTTGTGCCGTGGCGGTTCTGAGCCATGAACCAGGAGTTACGACCGCCGGCATTCTCGGAAAGCAGTAGCGCCTCAATCGCCTGATCAGCGTGAGCGAGCTCCAGGTGCTCGATAAGGTGCGCGTGAACGTACCCGTCCGGCGGGAGCTCAGACCAGATCCCGTTGCACTGGCCACTGTACCACTCGAGAAGCTCGTTATTCAGCGCGGTGCGATTGGTTTTGGCCGCGAGTACCGAGACCATAAGATCGTGCAGCCGGACGCGACGGCCCGAGGACGTCGCATCGACTCGGAGTAGAGCGCGCTGTTGCAGCACGGTCAGCAGACGACGGCCGTCACGTTCCGGCAGACCGGCGCGGTGTTGCCAGAAACGGACGATCGCCGTCTCAGGGACACTCCCCCTCCACCAAAACGCTGCCAACTCGCCGAAGCGTGCAGCGGCGGCACCATCCGAACGCGCGAGATATGAGATGCTCACATCGAGCGCCTGGAAAACGGAGCGGTATGGATAGCCGGCGAGCAAGTGATCTGCGTACGCCACATCAGCCTCGCACAGCGCCTCGAGCAGGTCGTTCCATCCCAGTCCTTCGCGGGCGAGCGCGCCTTGCAACGCGAGCGCCAGCGGGAGGTTGGCGCAGTACTTCGCGACTGCTACGGCTTCGGACGGAAGTTTCTCGACTGCCATTCCGACCCAGTCGGCCAAGTGCTGGAGGGCTGCGTCGTCGCTGAGGCCCTCGAGGCGCTGAACGGTAGCGCCGAGTGCAGTCCCGAGGTCCGCGTGACGCGTGGTCACGAGCACCCGCGACGACGGCGGCATCGCCTGCACGATGGGCTCTACCTGCTCCAGATTCCACACGTTATCGAGTACGACGAGGGTGCGCCCGGCAGCGAGCGTTCGTCGAAGCGCAGAGACGGCTTCGGGGACGGTGGTCAGCTGAATTGTCGGCGCGCCGAGCAGGCCGAGCAGCGTCCGCAACACGTCGAGAGAGAAGTGATCGGGTGATGCGCCGGCCCAGATTACACCATCGACAAAAACCCGGCGCGCGGCGGTAGATCGCGCGAACGCCGCTGCCAGCACTGACTTGCCGGAGCCACCCATCCCGTGGAGGACGTGGACCCGTTCGGTGCCAGATACGACCACCGGCCCCTGCACATCGCAGAATAGCGCCGACGCGAGGTGAGTCATGTCATCCGGACGGGGGCGGAAATGAGGAGGCTGGTCGGGGACGGCGCCCTTGAGCGGACTGAGCGGCGGCACCGGCTCGCTCAATACCCGCACCAATTCGTTTACCACATCGTGGAACGGACGCCGGTCGGACCCGTCGAACGCCGGCAGGCTACGCAGTTCGTCCGGCAAGTCAGCAAAACTACCGGTGCGAACAATCGGTACGACGACCTTTTCGTCGACCAGCGCCGCTTGCCATTCGGCTCTCACGTATTCCGAATGCGCAGCCGCTGGTCCGAAGACAACAACCAAGCGTTCGCACGCTCTGATTGCTTCGCGGATCTCCTGCATGAAAGTAAGCGACCGGCTCGGCATGGAACTCAGGTCCAGCCACACCTTGAAATTATGGGCGACAAGCGCGTCCCGGAGCCTCGACGCGAACGGCGTGGTTTCCTCGTCCGCACGCGCGTAAGAAAGAAAGAGACTGGTCATTAGCATGAGGCCTGGACCATTACTGCCGTCGGTCGATATTTCTGGTGCAATCTGAATCGCTTCTGTCTAGATTACGACGCTCCAACGCGGCCGCGTCAGACCGGAAGCTTCGCGGTTCTGGCGCGGAACTGACCGACCCGGGAGTCGCCGCCTGCCACGTTCTGAACAGATGTTCCGACAACCATTCATTTTGGAATTTTCACTCGCACCTACGCAATCAAAGCAGACCGACTGGACCCGGCGGCGGCGCTTCAGATAACGCGCTAACCCGAAGCAGCTCACCTTGCCAGCGAACGGCGCGAACATGGGATATCCAAGCAAAGATCTCTGCCCGGCGAGAACGTTTGGCGATCGGACGGGACACGGTTTACCGGCAGCTACTGGGCCAACTACAGACTGGTGGGTCGCCTGACCTTCCGATCGGCCCGAGTTGAACAGACCGGAAGTCCACATCTGCGCCATGGATCGCTATTCAGCTAAGCGAGAAAATTATCTGATTACCTCTTGTCGTCCTTGGGGAATCGTGCGATGCTTATTTGGGAAACCAACAGGAGCCACAATGAAGAGCGAGGTTTGGCAAGGCACCTTGGCTTTGATGATCCTCCAATCGCTCGAAGTGTTGGGCCCGCAGCACGGTTACGGAATCGCCCGCCGGATTGAACTGACCAGCGAGAACCTGTTGGCTATCAACCAGGGTACGCTGTATCCCGTTCTTCTCAGACTCGAGCAGGAGGGCAGCATTAGCTCCGAGTGGGGTCTCTCCGATAACAATCGAAAGGCGAAGTTCTACCGCATCACGAAGGCCGGCAGGAAACAACTGCGGTCCGAGGCCCGGCAGTGGCGGCAGACCACTGACCTGATTGCCCGGTTCTTCGCGTTGAAAGGGGAGGCGCAATGAAACGACTGCGTCGCGTCTGGAGCCGACTGAAGGGCGCCATCGGCGGTTCCCGTCAAGAGCCCGAGTTGGCCGCGGAAATCGAAGTGCATCTTCAGATGCAGACGGAAGATAACATGAAGCTCGGCATGTCTCCGCAAGAGGCACGCCGCGCGGCGGTGCTGAAATTCGGCGGCGTCGAAGCCACAAAGGAGCGCTTCCGTGATCAACGTGGATTGCCATCGCTGGAGGCGGTCGGAAAGGACGTGCGATACGCTTTCCGCTCGTTGCGAAGGAATCCGGAATTTGCGGCCGCCGCCATTCTGTCGCTCGCGATCGGGATTGGCGCAACTACGGCTATCTTCAGCGTCGTTGACGCCGTGTTGCTGGAATCACTGCCGTACTCGCAACCGGGCCGGTTGGCGACTGTATCGGTTGATGGCGCGATCACCGCTCCCTTGTACCAAGCGTTTCGCACGCAGGCCCGTTCCGTCGAAGATTCGGCGATGTTTACGAACTGGTATTTCAATCTTTCCGGCCAGGGTGAACCGGAGCGTATTCCGGCTGCGCGCGTTTCAGCGGAGCTCTTTCACCTGCTGGGCGTGACGCCGGCGCTCGGACGCACATTCACAATCGAGGAGGATCAGAAAGGCCGGGACAACGTCGTTGTGATAGGTGACCATCTATGGCGGAGGCGGTTCGGCGGTGATCCCGGCGTCATCGGCCGTGCGGTGACACTCAACGGTGCTCCCCACACCGTGATTGGTGTCATGCGGCCGGGCTTTCAGTTTCCGGAGGGTCCGGAACACCGTGCGACCGTCGGACCGTTCCCCGCCGCCGAAATCTGGCGTCCGATGGCGTTGGTCGATTGGGAGCGCACGTGCAAGGGTTGCTTCAACTTTGCGATGCTGGCTCGCCTTCGACCGGGTATAACGGCCAAGGCTGCCACGGCGGAATTGACCGCTATCGTGAATCGTGAGGCGCTTCGCCGGAAGGCTCAGAACCCATCTGTGGTCATTCTGAATCTTCAGGACGCGGTAACGGGAAGAGTTCGCACGCCCATTCTGATCATTTTCGGAGCGGTTACTCTCGCCCTGTTGATCGCGTGTGTAAACGTCGCGAACCTGCTGCTGGCGCGTGCCCTGCGCCGCCGTGGGGAGACAGCGGTCCGGCTGTCGTTAGGCGCCACGCGCGGCCGTCTGATGCAACAGGGGCTCATCGAGGCGCTCACTCTGGCTGTCTGCGCGGCCGTGTTGGGTCTGCCTTTGGCATGGGCGGCCATCCGCGGCCTGGTTGCGATTGCTCCGGCGGGAATACCCAGGATCACGAACGCCGGCATCGATATCCGAATCTTTGGATTCGCACTCGGCCTGGCGATGTTGACCGCATTGCTCTTCGGGATCGCTCCCGCCGCTCTGACGGCGCATCGCGCTCCTGGTGAAGCTGTCAAAGCCGGTGGCCGCATCGCGAACGCAGGACCATCCTGGCTGCGCGCAGTCCTCGTGGTTGCCGAATTCTCCCTATCGCTGGTCCTCCTTGCGGGCGCGGGCCTGCTCGGCAAGAGTTTTCTTACGGTTTCCGAGATCCCACTTGGCTTCCAACCGGAGAACGTACTCACAATGCGGCTCTCGTTGCCGAACTCGCGATACGACGACCAGCGCCGCGCCATGCTCATTGAAAGACTGGTAGCTGATTGCAGTGCGATACCCGGTGTAACGAGCGTCGCGGCGACCAGTACCCTGCCGCTGACTGGAGAAGCGGAGGGCTGGGGTCTTGTCGCAGAAGACAATACGAACCGCGATGATTACACCATGGCGCGGGTCCGCTCGGTGAGCCCGGGGTATTTTCGGACCTTCGGTATCCGGCTCAGGGCCGGACGAGTTTTCGACCCGACCGACCGCGGCGCCAATGCAGTTGCCATCGCCAGCGAGAGCGCGGTCCGGCGTCTCTGGCCGGGAGTTGCCAACCCAATCGGACGCCGCCTACTCGGCAAGCCGACGATGACACTTGTCGGCATAGTCGACGACACCCACGCTTCCGGAATCGATGCGGATGTGAGGCCGTACCTTTATCTACCGTTCTGGCAGTTTGCTCCACCGGACTTCGCCATCGCCGTTCGGTCCGCTTCGTCCCCGGCATCGTTGGTCAAGACGATAAAGAGCGAGATCTGGCGCATCGATAAGGATCAACCCGTGACGCACGTCTCCGGCATGGAGCAACTTGTGTCCCAGTCCGTCGCGCCCCGCCGGTTCCAGGCCGCTGTGATGACTTTTTTCGCCGCTTTCGCCCTGGTGCTCGCGGCAATCGGAATTTACGGAGTGCTCTCGTTCTCCGTCGCTCAACGCACGCAGGAGATCGGAATCCGCGTGGCCCTGGGAGCTTCCCGGTGGAACGTCATCGCCGGAGTCGTGAAACAAGCATTCATCCTGGCCATTGCAGGTGCTGCGATCGGCCTGGTTGCGGCTGTGCAGCTCACGCCGTTGCTAGGGAGCTTATTATATGGCGTGGATGCCACGGAAAAGTCGATCTTGCTCGGATCAGCGGCGCTGCTGGTGGGAGTTGCCGTTGTTGCGAGCGTTCTCCCGGCACGCCGGGCCGCGAAGCTGGATCCGATTACGTGCCTGCGGAACGAATAGCCGAAACCGGAGCCACGCTGCGGAAGCTATCCGGCCCGATTGCCGGCGGCCCGACGCGGCTTCGGTTTGCTCTTGCTCATGAGGTTGTGCGCCACCGCGGCGTGGATGAGATCTTTCAAGGCAGCCTCATCGACTTCGTCGCCTTCGTGAATATCGATGGCTCGCCTGACATTCCCATCGAGGCTCGAGTTGAACAGACCGGAGGGGTCTTTCAACGCGGCTCCCTTGGCGAAGGTCATCTTGACGACGTTCTTGTACGTCTCTCCCGTGCACACGATACCGGCGTGGGACCAGACGGGAGTCCCCATCCACTTCCACTCTTCGACGATCTCGGGGTCTGCCTCGTGAATGAGTGCGCGCAGTTTCGCGAGCATCTTTCCGCGCCAGTCTCCGAGTTCCCTGATCCTCCCGTCGATCCGTGCAGAGGCCGATTCCACTGGGACGGTCCTTTTCATGTACAGCTCCTACTCTCGCTTATTGTAGCTACGACGCGAATGGCTTCTGCGCGGCTTGCAGGCGGCGCCAGGAGAAGTACGCGAGTGCCCAAAGCACACCGGTGGCAGCCGCCCAGCCCCACGCCTCGGGGCCATCGCCCACAGCGAGGTGAGCGATGACGGCCGAGGCGACGTCGATGGCGAAGCCGGCGTAGGCCCACTCCTTGACCCGCGGCGGCACCGGCGCAAGTATCAGGACCACACCAAGGAGCTTGGCAAAGGAAAGCTCCACCCGGAAGTAGGAGGGGAAGCCGAGGTGGGCGAACGCCTCGGCCACCTGCGGCAGGCGCAGTTGGGCGTAGGCGGTGAAGCTCATCTGCAGGCAGAAGAGCGCGGTGGCGAGCCAATAAAGAATGGCCCCGGTTTTGGGGGTCCGGGCGGCGGCGAGGGACGTTTTCTGCATAGTCGATTCCATGGTGTTCTTTTTCCTGCGCTTCAACTCTTCGGGGCTTTGGGCGGCCAGTTTGGAACGGCAACACCGAACTGCGTTGCGTATTCGGCGTTCAGCCGCTGCCAGCCCTCGAATTGCATCGCTTCGCCCCCGGCGATGCGGCCGATGGGAGTTCCGCCGAGAAGATGATCCAGAACATCGAGAGCAATGTGCCACCCCGCAGCGCCCATGGAGATGAAGCGGCGATCGATGCTGGCCCAGAGCGTCAGGCGGGTGCCGCCGCTGCGGGGTTCGAGTTTCCACCGGATGTCGTTATATTCGAGCACCCTGGGAGCGTCGGCGCGTGTCACGGTTGTTTCGAGCGGAGTGGGCGATCCCACCCAGGTGAGCTTCACGGTGGCTCCGGCGGTAGCCATGCTCCCATCCACTTCGAACGGCGCCCACTCGCGGAGATGCGCCGGGTCGGTTAGCGCCTGCCAGACTTTTTCCGGTGAGTGGCGCAGTTCTCTGACGAGAATGAGCGTCCACTTTTCTCCGTCCTTGCGCACGTCGGCACTGGCCGGACCCGGTGTGTACTGATCGCGAATCGTCATCTTGCCCTCCCTGGTCGTGCTTTTCCTGTTGGTGCTGATTAGTTCGTGAATGGGCGCCTTTCAGCTCGCGGCCTTGCGTACGATGGCGGACAGTTTCGCCTCGGTTGCGTCGTCCATCGCGTCGAAGAACCACGCGGATTCACGGAGCTGGTGCGGTGCGCCCGCCTCGAGCGCATGGTTCGCCTTATCGCTGAGGCCGAAGGTCATATATTTGTCGGCGCGAAAGAAGCAGATAACTTTGCCGTCCTTTGCGTAGGCCGGCATGCCGTACCACAGAGTCGGCTGAAGCGCCGGCGCAGCGCGCAGGACGAGGGCGTGAAGGCGCTCGCCCAAGGCGCGGAAAGGCGCCGGCATGGCGGCGATCTTCTCAAGAAGGTCGGCCTCGCCGGCGGACTTCTTCTCAGCCATAGAGACTCCGCACGCCGGCGAGCGTGAACTGGTCGCGACGGGTCATTTTCTTCTCCTTGTCTTTTTTTTGATTGGTGTCGATTGCTCCATGCGGTCGAGGTGGCGTTCGAGCGCATCGACATGAGCGGACCAGAAGCGGCGGAAAGGGGCCAGCCAGGCATCGACCTCCTGAAGCGGTTCAGGTTTGAGCCGGTAGAGACGGCGCTGTGCGTCCACCGTGGATTCGACGACACCGGCATCGCGCAGCACGCGCAGGTGTTTGGACACAGTGGTCTGCGGCATACGAAGCTGGCGCTCGATGTCTCCGACAGACTGTTGTGACGAGACCAGGAGACTCAATATGGCGCGGCGGTTCGGCTCCGCAATAATTTCGAACACGGATTCCACTCTCATTGTATACCGTAAAGAGCATATGCTCGTCAAGGTATATATGTGGGCGGGTTGGGTGGCTAGTCTGCGCGTTCCCAGCAACTCTTCAGAAGAGATCCGAATGCGCTCCCGTGCGGACGAGGTGAAGGTCGTCGCCATCAATTTTGTAGATCAGCAGCCAGTCTGGTTCGATGTGGCAGTCCCGGAAATGTTTCCACTCGCCGCCGAGAGGGTGGTCCTTGTAGCGCGGCGGCAACGGATTTCCCTCGATCAGCAGCAGGATCGCCTCCCGCAACTTCGACATGTCCTTGCCGCGCTTGTTTGCGAGTTTCACATCGCGCTGGAATTGCGTGCCACTGATCGGGTTAGGCGAGGATTAGATTCCCAGGTCCTTGAACAGAGCGGCGGCGGATTTCAGGCGTTTACCCTGGCCCTTGTCGGCGGCGCGCATCGCCTTCACAGTGGTCGCGTTCGGGACCTTCACATCGAAGGGCAGGGCCTTCTCCGCGACCACGCGGATCAGCAACATGCGCACTGCGTCGGATACCGACATGCCCATCGCCGCCAGTGTCTTCGTGGCCCTCTGCTTCGTCTTCTCATCCACGCGAACGTGAACCATCGTGGTCGACATGATGCGTCCTCTGAGATACATTGTATCTCACCGCCGTGCGCGCCGGAAACGGCCTTCCCCACATCGGACCCGGAGCCACGCTGCTGACCCGCGCCTGCTGCGCACGGCAAGGGTTACCTGTTGGACAACGACAAAAAGGTCGCTCGGACGAATGTCGTAGCTGTGGATTTGCCACGACCAGGACACGAACGAGCCGTACATTTGGGACGAACTGTTCTTGGAGGCCCGAGATCAGTTGCCGAACGTTGGGAGCGCGACGGTAGTGGCGTTCGCGGCCCTGGAGAACTTCATCGGCTGGTCGCTCGATGTTCTGGAGCGTGAGAACCCTTGCCACCGAAGCTCTGGACCTGGATAAAGGAGCGGGACGACGAGCACTGGCGCTATTCGTTCTACGCGGGCCGCGATGGAAACCGGAAGCCGATCAACCTGATGAAGGGTGGCCTCGAAATGAAGGGTGCGGCGTCGATCGCCAAGCGTGACGCCGTTGATCGTGCTGGCGTCTGCCACCGGTTGCAGGCGCGGCGAGTTGTTGGCTTTGCAGTGGCCCGACCTTGCCGAGAGCACGGGCGAACTCAGCGTCTCACGGAGTTTGGAACAGACCAAGGCGGGTCTGCGGGTGAAGTCCACCAAATCCGGTGAACCGCGTAAGTTCGTAGTGCCCGATCCCGCAAACTCCGTCTTGGCAGAGCACCGCGCTTAGCAGGAGGGCGAGAAGCGGATGTTTGGCCCCGACTAGCAAGACCACGGACTGATCTTCTGCAAGTCGAACGGTGCCTATTACTCGCCGGATCGCGTGGGCGCCCGTGTGAAGGAAAGGAGTTGATGAGGGCGGTTGGGCTGGAGGACGTAAGCCTGCCCAGCCTCCGGCACACGAATGCCACGGAGTCCCTGCGGAACGGAGTCCCACTCGCGGAAGTCTCCCGCAGGCTCGGGCACGCGGATCAGAACATCACCCTTTCGATCTACAGCCACGCGATGCCGGCAGATGACCGGGCCGCAGCGAAGGTGTGGGACGACTCGCTGGGAGACGTGATCGAATCCAGCAAGAAACGGGAACCGGACAGCACTACTGCACGGAGGGCCCTCAGAAACTGGCTGCTGTTGGAAACAAAAGAGGTTAGATGGCGGGGACGACGGGGCTCGAACCCCGCGACCTCCGACGTAACAGGCCGAGGGCGCGTCAGGGAGCGAGGCGGGTCTCGCTTTATTTTCAGTTGGTTGCGAGATCGTGAGACGTCACGTTTTGGACTGCTACAGTACGTGCTACAGTTTTCGATGACCGCTCTATGCTAGATCTGGCATACAATTGAGGCTGTGCCTGTCGAGCGGAAACAACCGCGCAAGTTGGTTTGGCTCGTCGATTCGCTCGTTCGGTTGACGGGCTTTCCACCGACGGTTCGTAAGAAGCTCGGTTTCGCGTTGTACCAATCGCAAATCGGTCAGAGACATGAGAGCGCGAAGATGTTGCACGGTTTCACGGACACGGTCTGGCAGGTACGCGCAGACGATCCGAGCCGCACGTATCGCACCGTGTATGCGGCACAACTTGGGGAAGCGGTCTACGTTCTTCATGCCTTCCAGAAGAAGGCAACCTCCGGAATCGCGACCCCACACCGGGAATTGAATCTGATCCGTCAACGGCTTCAACTTGCGCGCAAGTTGGCGGGAAAATGAGGAGAAGGAAGATGCCGAATCGAGAATTTACGCCGAGTTCCGGGAACGTGTTCGCTGACCTGAACCTTCCAAAAGCCGATGACCTACTGGCGAAAGCTGAGTTGGCGGCGAAAATCATCGCCGAGATTCAGCGGCGGCGACTTACGCAAAGCCAAGCCGCGGACCTTCTCGGCATCGACCAGCCAAAGATCTCAGCTCTGAAACAAGGTAAGCTCTCGGGCTTCTCGATAGAGCGGCTCGTGCGACTCTTGTTGAGGTTGGGGCATGACGTCGAAATCATGGTGAAGTCCAGGTCCAGATCGAGAGCAGCCGCCAAGCTTCGCGTCGCGTGAGAAACCGGTTCGGTATTCGGCGGGCGCGCCATGCTCATCGGGGAATCAGGTTGTGGGGCACGGAAACACTGGGGGTGGCCGGGACCCCGATCCTCTTTATCAGGGCATCCAGTCGTCTGTCGTGGCGAAGGGAAGTGAATAGATCCGGTTCTAGCCGCGAGAAATCGGCAATCCAGGGCATCCAGCTGAAGCGAGACGTGTAAGCTGCATCGAGCCAACGCAAGGCCTCGTTTGCTTCGCCCAGCGCCGCGTAGATCACCGCAAGTCCCCATTGGTCCATCGGCCCCGGCGCTTCTCCTAGCTCGGCTGCAATCTTCCTGGCATCGTCTTTGCGTCCCATCAGTGCATACGTTCGGCCCAAAGGCCACTTCCATGCCGCATCCGCGGAGGCCGCGCGCACATGAGCGGCAAGAGCCTCGTCGCGTCGGTCGAGGGCGGTCAGCGCCCATCCCTCAACTGCCAGGCCCTCCGCGAACTTGGGGTCGAGTTCGATAGATTTTCGGGCCTCAACCAATGCCGCATCGAAACGGCCTTCCTCGAAGTACTGCCATGCCAAGTCGGCGGAGAAGAGCGGCACGAGTGGTTCCAACGCCTCCGCGTGGCGCATCTCCTCCAGGCCGGCTTTGGGCCTGCCGCAGGCGCGCAGGTACCACGAGTAGTCGCGGCGCGCTTCGGCGAAGTTCGGGTTGAGTTGCAGCGCACGTTCCAGTTGTCGTCCGGCGCCGGGCAGATCCCAATCCGAATACAACGCCACCATGCCGAGCGCGAGGTGGGCCTCCGCAAGGTCTCCACCGAAATCCAGAGATCGGAGCGCAGCGGCCCTGGCCCGCGCCAAGGCATCGGGTAGGCGATCGTGTCCCATGATGCCGTAACCCAAAGCCAGGGCTGCGTAGGCGAACGGGTCGCCTGGATCCTGTTCGACCGCCTGCTGAAGTGAGGCGATTCCCAGCTCAAAGCCTTCGGGAGTGAATTTGTTCAAGTGAAACATGCCTTTGAGATAGGCTTCGTAGGCCCCGGGCTTGACGCGCCTTACGTAGGAGACGCGGCCGATTTCCTCAGGGGTTGTGGCGATGCGGATTTCCTTGACGATGGCCTGCACGATTTCGGACTGCAAACGCAGCACGTCCACGAAATCGCGCTCGTAGGCTTGCGTCCACAGGTGGGTGTCCGTCGCCGAATCGATGAGTTGCGCCACTACGCGCACCTGCGGTCCGAAACGAGTCACTGACCCTTCCAAGAGTGCGTCGACTTGGAGCTCCCGGGCGATCGCCCGTAGCCCCTTGCGGCTTCCCTTGTACGTCATGGCCGAGGTGCGAGAAATGACTTGCAGGTTGGCCAGCTTGGACAGACCGGATGTCAGAACTTCAGTGATCCCGTCGGCAAAGTAGTCCTGCTCCGCGTCGCCCGAGAGATTCAGCAAAGGGAGCACGGCGATTGACCTTATTCGGGAAGGCTTCCCAGAGGGCTGCCGTCGCGGTGAAGGGCCCTCTGCCGGCGCGCAACCGCTGGTTTCCCAACTGACAGGCGCTACGATCCGATAGCCGCGCTTCGTCACGGTTTCAATGATGGCCGGGTGTTGAGCATTGTCGCGCAAGGCGCGCCGCAATTCCCCGATGCACCGGACCAGCGCATCGTCCGAGACGAAGGTTCCCGTCCAGACATCCCGAAAGATCTCGGATTTGGAGACCACTTCTCCGTTCCGCCTGCTCAGGCAGACAAGGAGATCCATCGCCTTCGGCGCAATGCGGTGCACACGGCCTGCCTTCACGACAACGTTCGCCGTGGGGCGTACCAACCACGGCCCCACACGGAAGTCCGGCATCGTCATCGCTTCAAATGCTAGCAGGTTGCTTCGATCTCGGGAAGGACGCTAAACAACGGCGCTTGAGACACTTCGAGGGTCGTCCGAAGGTCGGCGAAACATCGCGCGACCGTCGGGACATATCCGCCGGCATTGAGGGATGATCAGGCTGCCAGGAGGCAACCAAACGATGAGACCGATCACGAATTTCATAACGACAAATCCGACGCGCCCGCGTGTGAAGCTCGCCGCAGCGGTGTTCGCGGCGTGTGCGGTTCTGTTAGCGCTGCTGGTCTTCTTACCGGCGGCCCGCGCTCAACTGCGTGAGAAGCCGGAAGCATTTGCGCGAACTCCCGCCCTGCAGATCTCCGCGACCATCTACGGCGGCTTCGATTACAATTTCGAAGGCCACGGCGCCTGGGTCGGACATGCTCTGGTCAGCATCGGAAACAGCCCAGCCAAGGTCGCGGAGTTTGCCGACCGTAACACCTCGTTCGGGATGAGACAGAACGGCGCCATCTACGGGACCGAGACCATTTCGTTGCGTTTCATCGATGGCAGCGGGACTTTCGATATCCCGGCTCGATTTGAGGGAACGCCCGGAGGAACGCCGGGGCTGTACAACTTGCACGAGGTCGGATCGATCATGAATGGGACTGGGGCGTTCCTCGGCGTGTCGGGGGTCGTCGCCGTGCAAGGTCCATTCCTGTTTCCTGACCCGTCGGTCACCGCCGGGGTGCCGCCATGGATTGCCGAAATCCACGGCAGTATACACGGGTACGCGGGGAGCAAATAGATCCGGAACCGAAGCAGGGGAGCCCTCCCATCGACCCGGGCAAGCAGGTCGTCGCGGAGAGCTCCTGCCTTTCGTTGCGAATCGCGTTATTGTCGAGTCCTGAGGCGAATAAGGGCAGCCTTTATGAGGATACCAGGGCGAAAACTGTAGCAGCTACTGTAGCACTGGCGAATAGACGCCGAAACCGCTCATCTCGAATTGTCTGGAAGTAATTGAAAGGAATGGCGGGGACGACGGGGCTCGAACCCGCGACCTCCGACGTGACAGGCCGGCGTTCTAACCAACTGAACTACGTCCCCGCGTTGTCACGCAGATGATTTGAATGTAACACGAGCCACACCCCGCCGCCAAAGGCACCGCCAAAAAACTCCTGCTAAGGTGTAGGCATGAGGATTCGCGCCGCTGCCCTCGTTCTCGCGCTCGCCGCCTTGTCCGCTTGTGCCGGGAGCCGCAAAGCCACACCCGAAGAGGCCAAAAAGTTCATCGACGATGCGGAACAGAAGCTGCTGCAACTTGGGGTGGATTCCTCCCGCGCCGATTGGATCAAGTCCACCTACATCACGGACGATTCCGAAATCCTCTCCGCCAAGGCCAACGAGGCCTACATCTCCACGAACGTGGACTACGCCAAACAGTCCACCCGCTTCGACGGCCTCGACCTCGATCCCGTCACCGCCCGCAAATTCAAGCTGCTGAAGACGTCGCTCGTGATCGCCACCCCGATGGACGCCAAAGAGGGCGCGGAACTCACCCGCCTGATGGCCGGAATGGAGGGAGCCTACGGCAAGGGGAAATATTGTCCCGGCGGGCCGGAGACCTGCAAGGATCTCGACCAGCTCAGCAAGATCATCGCCGACAGCCGCGATCCCAAGCAACTGCTCGACGTCTGGACCGGGTGGCATGCCATCTCCCGGCCAATCAAGAAGGATTTCGTGCGCTACGTCGAGCTCTCCAACAAGGGCGCCCAGCAACTGGGATTCAAGGACACCGGCGCTCTCTGGCGCGCCAAGTATGACATGGACCCCGACGCCTTCGCCAAAGAACTCGACCGCCTCTGGGAGCAGGTCAAGCCGCTCTATCTGTCGCTCCACGCCTACGTTCGCGCCAGGCTGCGCGCCAAATACGGCGACGTTGTGCCCGCCAACGGACCCATTCCGGCCTACCTGCTCGGCAACATGTGGGCGCAGGACTGGGACAACATCTACCCGCTGGTGCAGCCCGCCAACGCCGACCCCGGATACGACCTCACGGCCCTGCTCAAGAGGAAGAATGTCGATTGGAAGCAGATGGTGAAATATGGCGAAGGCTTTTTCACGTCGCTGGGGTTCAGCCCGCTGCCCCAGACATTCTGGGAGCGGTCGCTGTTCACCAAGCCGCGCGACCGCGAAGTCGTCTGCCACGCCAGCGCCTGGGATATCGATGCGGTGGACGACCTGCGCCTGAAAATGTGCATTGAGGTCAAGGGCGAGGACTTCTACACCATCCATCACGAGCTCGGCCACAATTTCTACCAGCGCGCCTACGATCAGCAGCCGCCCGCCTTCCGCGACAGCGCCAACGACGGTTTCCACGAGGCGGTGGGAGACACCATCGCTCTCTCCATCACCCCCGAATATCTGGTGAAGCTCGGGCTGCTCGACAAGGCCCCGGATACTTCGAAGGATATCGGGCTCCTTTTGCACCGCGCCCTCGAGAAGATCGCGTTTCTGCCGTTCGGGCTGGTGATTGACCAGTGGCGCTGGAAGGTGTTTTCGGGCCAGATCACGCCCGACAAATACAACGAGACCTGGTGGCAGTTGCGCCAGACCTATCAGGGCATCGCCCCGCCTCCCGGCCGCAGCGAAACGGATTTCGACCCCGGCGCGAAATACCACGTTGCCGCCAGCGTTCCCTACATGCGCTACTTCCTGGCGGACATCCTGCAATTCCAGTTTCATCGCGCGCTGGCGAAGACCGCCGGCTGCACCGGGCCCCTCAACCGCTGCTCCATTTACGACAACAAAGAGGCCGGCGCCAAGTTGAATTCCATGCTGGAACTGGGCGCCAGCCGTCCGTGGCAGGAGGCTCTCGAAAAGATCGCGGGCACCCGCGAAATGGACGCATCGGCCATCCGCGACTACTTCGCGCCATTGCAGAAGTGGCTGGACGAGCAGAACCAGGGAAAGCCGGTCGGCTGGTAGCGCGTTTTCGGTCTGAAGAATACGATACGCCCGAGGGGCCGGAGGATGTATAATTTCCGCGATCCAAGGTGCCGCTCAGGGCGTTAACGGCTGCTGCCGGGATCGCCCGCGGCTGGAAACTTTCCATAAGAGGAGCAGGGCTATGTCAAGACTGTTCGCGTTTCTGGTGCCGCTTCTGGCAGCCGGCACTTGCGCCGCTCAAGGCTACACGCCCGTAGGAAGGCCCAAGAACCAGGCCAACGCCACGCATTTCACGTTTTCACTTCGCGGCATTCCCGTGAAGTGCCAGCCCAAAGACATTCCAACCTGGAACGAATTGAAGTCGAAGAGATTTGAGTCTCACATTCAGGTCATGACCGGCTCCCAGGCCGCCGCTCTGAACATCTCGTTTGGAGGCATTTCGGGGTCCTACAACGCAGATCAACTCCTGGCGGTGTCCGACAGCAGCCGTGTGGCGCCGTGCCTGGCGACGGACGGCAAGACTACGGTGTATTACGGCGAAGCAATACGGACGGTGGTGGTAATGCACGACTACACCGTTAAAGGCGGCGCCAGCATCGCGGTGGTCGCGGCAACCGCGACGGCGAACGGAAAGTCCAATAGCGTGGACCTGTATGAAATCGGATTCGCCGAGCCGAAGTTGGATGCGATGCTGGTTGAGGCCAAACACAAACTGGGCGGCTCCGGCATTCAGATTGAGAACTACTCGGATTTCATCAAAGCGTTCGCCGCCGCCGAATCGTATGCAGTTGGGTTGACCAAACCTGGCATCGATATCGTCGCTTACGAAATTCCTTTCAGCTCCGCCGACTATAAAGATATGCTGGCAAGTGCCTGGGCCATTCAGAAGATTGCGGAAGGATGGGGCTGCGAAGATGCGATCAAGAAATTCAACGAAAAGGGTCAACAGTTCGAGAATGACATCCGCAACACGTACCAGAACATCGCAGGCGGCTGTGGAGCCGATGGGGTAGCGAAAGCGAAGGCGCAGGCGCTTCTGAACGGTCTGCGAATCCGCTATTAGGGGCGCCGCCGGCGGGTTTCGAAGGCCCGAATTGCTACAATCTCTTTGATGCCCAACGAGATCTACGCTGTATTTCAAACGAGCGAAGGCCGCTTCAAAGTCCGCCTGTTCGCTGACCAGGTGCCGAAGACGGTGGAGAATTTTGTGTCGCTGGCCGACGGCACCAAAACCGGCAAGCCTTTCTACGACGGCACTATCTTTCACCGCGTGATTCCGGATTTCATGATTCAGGGCGGCGACCCGGAGGGCACCGGACGCGGCGGCCCCGGCTACAAATTCGCCGACGAGTTCGACGCTTCGCTGCGGCACACCAAACCCGGCATCCTTTCCATGGCCAACGCCGGACCGAACACCAACGGCAGCCAGTTCTTCATCACCGTCGCCGCCACGCCCTGGCTCGACAACAAGCACAGCGTCTTCGGCGAAGTGAGCGAAGGGTATGACGTGGTGAAGAAGATTTCGGAGGTGCCGCGCGGCGCTCAGGACCGCCCGGTTAAGGAAGTGAAGCTCGAATCCCTGACCATCGAACGGAGCTGAAGCGGACCGACCCTTGCAACTGGCGATTTTCGGAGGAACCTTCGACCCCATTCACTGCGCCCACCTGACGGTGGCGCGGGAGGCGGCGAACGGGTTCGCACTGGACCAGGTGTTGTTCATCCCCGCGGCCCGGCCGCCCCACAAGGCCGGGTTCACTCACGCCCCGTACCTCCATCGCGTCCGCATGGTGGAATTGGCCTGCGAGGAGGATCCCCGGTTCGCCGTCTCGCGCCTTGAAGAAGACACAATTCGCAGCTATTCCATCGATACGATTGAAAAGCTTCGGACCGCTCTACCGGGCGTCGCGCTGTCGTTCCTGATCGGAGCCGACGCGTTCGCCGAAATTCGAACGTGGTATCGCTGGCAGGACGTGGTCCGGGCCGTCCGCTTCCTGGTGGTCAGCCGGCCTGGAACCCGCTATGACGTTCCCCCGGGTGTCGACGCCGCGCGCCTCGATACGGTTCACCTCCCGGTTTCGTCCTCCGAGATCCGCCGCTCCCTCGCCGCCGGGGGGCATCCCCCCGAGATTCCTCCAAAGGTCTTTGATTACATCCGGCATCACGGCTTGTATGGGGTAGCCGCCGGTGTGTCAGAGAAGCCACAGATTTTGTAAATTACTTTTACAGTGTCCGGAACCGTGACAAAATGTTTTCACGCGCGTCCATAAGGACAGGCAGATACGATTGGGAGCAGGGTAGAACGCCAACGCGGCAGATATGGCCCAGGATGCAGCCGGAGCGATAGGCGCCCGAGTGGGTCCCCAGGTCGAGGCTTTAATTCGGGCGGCACAGCGCGGCGATCAGGACGCTTTCGAGCAACTGGTCCGCGCATACGACCAGAGTGTGCTTCGGCTCGCCATGAATCTGTTGCGGTCGCCGGAGGATGCGCGTGATGTGTACCAGGAGGCTTTTCTCAGGGTTTATCGGAACCTCCATTCCTTCCGGTTCGATTGTAGTTTTCACACCTGGCTGTATCGCATCGTTACCAACATCTGCCTGGATCAACTGCGCAAGCGGAAGGTCCGCAAGGAGGAGTCTTCGGTGGTGGAAACCTCCGAAGGGCCCGTGGACCGGATGGAGGCTTTCGAAGAGGATGCCGCCGAATCCGATCCCGAGCGCAGCATGTGGAACCGGCAATTGAAGCAGAGGATCGAGGACGCTTTGCAGGACCTGACGCCGCGGGAACGGATGGTTTTTGAACTGAGGCATTACCAGGGTCTTCGTTTGCGCAATATCGGGGAAATGCTGGGTACGACCGAAGAGGCGGCTAAGAACTGCCTGTTCCGCGCCACCCAAAAGATGCGTTCCGTGTTGGGAGATTTTGCATGACTTGCGATTCGGTATCGAAGCTGATCCCACTCTATTTCTACGGCGAATTGAATCCCGGCGAGGAAGACCGCGTTGAGGAGCATCTGCACCAGTGCGCGAATTGCACGCGCGAGATGGAGAGGCAGCGGACACTGGCGGCGGCACTCGACCGGCGCCAGGCCGAAACGCCGGCCTTCCTTTTGGAAGACTGCCGCGCGGATCTGATGATGGCGATTCATGGCGGCGCGCCGCGGCTCGCAAACAAGCCGGATAAGGGCGCATGGAAACTGTTTCTCGAAGCAGTCGGTTCCACCTTCTCGGGATTCGAACGGTACCGTCAGCCGGTGGGCGCGCTGGCGCTGCTGGCGTTGGGCTTCTTTGCGGCGCGGTGGACCGGCGGAACGCCTCCCACGGCTGCCCTGGGCAGCGCGGTCCCGTCCGATGATGTGTTCGCCACAATTCGCTCGGTGCAACCGGACGCGCAGGGCGGCGTGCAGATCGCGTTTGACGAAACTCACCGCCGCGTCGTCTCCGGCGCCATGGACGACCAGGCTATCCAGAAACTGCTGCTGGCCGCGGCGCACGAAGACAATCCCGCCGTAAGGCTCGGGTCGATGAACCTGCTGAAGGAACGGGCCAATTCCACCGAAGTCCGGGATGCCCTGTTAAACGCCGTGTCTCACGACGGCAACGCCGGAGTCAGGATGAAGGCGCTGGAAGGTTTGAAGCCGCTGGCGGCAGACGACGAGGTCCGGCGTGTGCTGGCAGGCGTGTTGATGGCCGACGATAACGCAGCCGTCAGGATGCAGGTTGTAGACATGCTGGTGGCCCATCGCGACGACCGTGTGGTCGGCATGATGCAGGGCCTGGTGCAGCGCGAGAGTGACAGTTCAGTGCGCCTGAAGCTGGAGAAGGCGCTCAAGGAAATGAATGCGTCGATTGGGACTTTTTAGCGTCGCCGTCCTGCTGGCCCTTCCCAATCCGGGGGGAGCCCAGGCGCCGGTGACGTTTGAAAACGGCAGGTGGACGCGGACCTTCAAAGGCACCGCGCCGGCAGCTCAAAGGCTGCGGGTGAATGCCCACGGTCCGGTGACGCTTTCCGGCAGCGAGCGCGCGAATTTCTCCTACGAAGTTAAAGTGAGCGTGACCGCGCGCAGCGAAGCCGTTGCTCGCCGGCTGCTGCAACTCTATGCCATCCGGGCGGAGCCGCAAGGCGGCTGGCTGGTTCTCACAACGCCCGGAGGACCGGTGGAGACCCGCGTGATGGTTGAGTCCCCCAGCCTGTTGGCGGCTGTACTGTCTACCACGGACGGCCCGGTGCAAGCCATCGGAGTGGACGGCGACCTGGATGTCGAAACGGGTGGCGGCGAGCTGACCATCGACCGCATCGGCGGAGACAGCCGTCTGTTTACCGGCGCTGGGGATATCGATATCGGGACTGTGCAGGGCGGTCTGCAATGTACGACCGGCGCCGGCGCGATCCGCGTCAAAACCGTGAACGGACAGGCAGTGCTCGAAACCAACGGCGGAGATATCGTGGCCGGGAAGATCGGCGGATCGGTACGCGCGGAGACGGGCGGCGGCGGAATCCGCATCACCAGCGCCGGAGGATCTGTAGCGGCCGTTTCGGGCGGCGGCCAGATCGTGGTCGAAAAGGCCGGGGGCACGGTAACCCTGCGCAACCTGGCCGGTGCGGTACAGGTCGGCTCGGCGGCCGGCGTGCGCTGCGAATCCGGAAGCGGCGGGATCAGCCTTGCCCGCATCACCGGGCCCATGCGCGTCTCTACGACCATGGGCAACATCGTCGCCAATCTGCTTGGCAGCAAGCTGGGGGATTCTTTTCTGGCAACCGGCAGTGGTGACATCACGGTGCTGATCCCGTCTAACCTCGGTGTGACGATCCAGGCGCAGAACGACAGGGCGGACACGCTGCGGCGCATCGTCTCCGATTTCCCGGGCATGCGGGTGCGGAGGCTGGGCACCAGGCTGGTGGCCGAAGGCGCGATCAACGGCGGCGGCCCGCTTTTGCAGATCACGGGCATGGGCGGCACGATTTACATCAGAAGACAACGATAATTTTGAGGATTCAGCAATGAGAACGAATCTGGCGATTGGCACGGCGATTCTGGCAATCACGGTTGCGGGTCTCGAGGCGTCGGCTCAGACGCCGGCCCCGGCTCCTCCGCCGCCTCCGGCGCAGCCCGCGCCCGCGGTTCGCGCGGCTCCGCGCGCACGCACTGCCGCCACTGTTACCACCGGCGGCACGTACCTGGGAATCGGCGTGCAGGACATCGATACCGATCGGGCCAAGGCTCTTAAAATGGGGGACGTGCGCGGCGCGGAAGTCACCAGCGTCACCCAGGATAGTCCGGCTGCCAAGGCCGGAATCAAGGATGGCGACGTGGTGCTCGAATGGAACGGGCAGCCCGTCGAGGGCGGCGCGCAACTGGCCCGCTTCGTCCGCGAAACGCCGGCCGGGCGGCAGGTGAAGATCGGAGTGTGGCGCAACGGCTCCATGCAGACGCTGACGGCCACCATGGAAGGGGGCCGGAGCATCACCATCGGCAACGGCGAGAACTTCTTCGTGATGCCTGAAATGCGGCTTCCCGAGATGTCGGTGCCCATGCCGAATATCGAGATCCCGCGCTTCCAGATGTTGTACCAGAGCCCCATGCTGGGAATCTACGGCGAATCGCTCGGGCAGCAGGAACAGCTGGCCGACTTCTTCGGAGTCAAGGACGGCGTCCTGGTGAAGAGCGTGAATAAGAATTCGGCCGCCGAAAAGGCCGGCCTCAAAGCGGGCGACGTGATCGTGAAGGTGGAGGACTCCAAAGTCAGCAACACCAGCGATATCACCAGCGCGCTGCGGGCTGCGCATTCCAAAAAGACGGTAACCGTGACCGTGATGCGCAACAAGAGAGAGATGCCCATCACAGTGACCATCGAAAGCGCCAGCACGAGCGCGGTGCGTGCCGGCGTGATGCGCGTTCGGCCACGGGTAATGACGATGCGGTCCGTTCGGCCGCGGGTGATCTTAGAGACGCCGCGCAATTATCGCGTAATCTAAGCCGCCGAAGAAAGCCTCCCGGAATTCCTCCGGCAGCGAGGCCAGCGAAGGCATCGTCTCCACAGCAGGGGACAGCCTTCGCACCTCGATGTTTCCTGCCCCAAACTCCTCCAGATAGAACCTGAGCAGCGGCGGCGGCACAGGACGCGTGTGCGTGGGATCCAGGTAGAAGTGGGTGGCGAAGATGGCCAGGCATTCCGGGTTTGGCGTTTCGATGGCGATGACGCCGCCGCGCTCGAGGCGCGTGCAGCACAGCCGGATCATCTCGGGCAGGCTTTGCGGCGGCAGGTGCTCCACTACCTGGGAACAGAAGATGCCGTCGAGCGATTCCTCGGGCAGCGCATTGAGGTAGTCGAACAGGTCCGCGGCTTCCGCGTCGAGCCCTTTTTCGCGGCATACGGCCACCGATTCCGCGGCAAGGTCGATGCCTTTGGCTGGAACTCCCAGGTCCCTCATCATTTCCAGGAACTCGCCGCGTCCGCAGCCGATATCGAGCACGTTGCGGCGGCCTTCGAAGTAGGGCCGGTAGGTCGCCTGTCCGGCGCGAATCTGTTCCTCGCTGCCGCGGAAGCGCTCCGCGAACCGTGCGGCATCGAATGATTGAAGCACCGGGGCGGGTGGGGCGGCGGAGGGCGCCGCCGGCGCGGTCCGGGCGTCCATAGTTCCCAGCCTCTGGCGGATCAGCCGCAGTTCGGTGTGGATCATGCGATCGTACTCGGCGCGCATCCGCTCCAGGTCCGACCACAGCCGCCGCTGGATGTCGATGTTGGTGCGGTCGAGAGCCGCCAGGTACTCCTGATGCTGGCCGCGCAGTGCGTCGCGGTAGCCGGCATCCATCAAATTGGAGCGGTGCTGAAACGCGCCCTGCAAGTCCGCCACGCTGCGCAGAAACTGCACTTCGTTCTGCGCCAGCTTCTGCTCCCATTCGAGGCGCCAGTCGGCCCAGTGATTGCGGATGTCCTTAAGCTCCTCGGCCACCGCAATACGCCCGGCGAGTTCCGAAATGGCGCGATTGCCGTCGTTGAGCGCCTCGATGGAGGCATCGATGCAGGTGATCACGTTGCGGTTGAACTCCACCTGCTCGCGCACATGCCAGTCGAGCACGCGCGCGACAAAGCGCTTCCATCCCTGCACCAGGGTGTTGGCCACGCCTCCCGGACGCGGGTTCACGGTGCCGATGGCGGCCACCTTGCCGAGAGCTGCGTCGCGCGCATGCACCAGGGGAAGCAGGTCGGGCAGCGGAATGCCGGGGTCGCCGGCGGAGGTCTGCGGGTGGCGCGCACGCACGCGGTCGCGCACCTCCCGCAGAATGGCGATCAGCTCAGCGCTTTCCACGTTTCCGGCTCCACGACGCGGTCACGATGGTGCCGAGGCCGCCCCGCGGCGAGAAGTCGCCCACCACTGTCGCCTCTTTGGGATTCGCCGCCTTGACCACGTCGCGCAGGATGCGGTTCACCGCATTCTCCTGGAAGATCCCGAGATTGCGGTACTCGAGCAGGTACATTTTGTACGACTTGAGTTCCAGGCACTGCTTGTCGGGCACGTAGCGGAGCACGATTTCACCAAAATCGGGGAGCCCCGTTTTGGGACAGAGGCTGGTGAACTCCGGCGTCACGATCTCGATCTCATAGTCCGGGTACTGGTTGGGCCAGGTTTCGATCTCCGGCAGTTTGGCATTGACGCCGGCAGCGGCGTGTTCGTCTGTGTAGGCTCGTTTCATGTCAAAGATTTGGAAAGCAGGTCGAGGAACAGGCCGACGTCGGCAACCACGCCCACGGCCTGTCCGGTGCCGCGGTCGCTGACCTTGGTGGCGACCGCGGGATTGATATCCACGCAGACGATCTTCACCCAGCCCGGCAGCATGTTGCCCGTAGCGATGGAGTGCAGCATGGAGCCGAGGCAGATCACCAGGCCGGCGCCGCGCAGCACTTCGGCATAAGCGTCCTGAGCGGCGTTCATATCGGTGATGGTGTCGGGCAGCGGACCGTCGTCGCGGAGGCTGCCGGCGAGCACGAACGGCACATCCGCCTTCACGCACTCGTAAAGGATGCCCGATGTGAGCCGGCCCGATTCCACCGCCGCCTTCACGCACCCGGCGTGGTAGACGGCGTTGATGGCGCGCATGTGGTTGCGGTGGCCGTGCTCTTCCTGCCGTCCATCGGAGAGGCGCACGCCGAGTGAGGTGCCGAACAGCGCCGCTTCGATATCGTGCACGCCCAGCGCGTTCCCGCTCAGCAGACCCTGCACCCAGCCGGTGCGGACCAGGGTAGAAAGCCCGGCGACCCCGCCGGTATGCACCACAACGGGGCCCGCCACGACCACGACTTTGAGCTTCTGCTCCACCGCGTTGCGCACCAGCGCCGCGGTCTGCCGCACGGCCGTCTCCACCTGCCGCTCCGAAGAGATGCCGTTGGACATGAAGGCGAAGGAAAGCCGGTCGCGCTCCTTGGATTCGGGAATCACGCGGATTCCGCGCAGCCCCGCGACGATCTGGTCGCCCGCCCGCAGGTCGCGCAGGCGCCGGCAGGCGGCCCGTCCGCCGCTGACAACGATCATCGCGTCCATGCGCTGGTTCTCCACTTCCAGCCACTTCTGGCCGTGGCGCACGAAGGTGCGGTGATTGGTGGTCGAGTAGAAGTCTTCCGGAGCGCAGCGGTCGCGTTCCACCGGGCGCAGCATGGCATCGCTGCTGTCCACCGGCGAGCAGCCCAACTCCAGCAGGCCATTGAGCAGCCGCTGCATCACCGCTTCGTCGGGTGTTTCCACCTTCAGCCGCAGGTAGGACGGCTCGCTGTTGGTGCGTCCGATCCGGAACTGTTCCACTTCGAACCGGCCATGGTATTCCACGACCTTGTCGAAGATGTTCTCCATCACGTGGGAGTCAATGAGGTGGCCTTCGGCTTCGACCACTTCCTGAATGGGCATAGAGATTCTATTGTAGCGGTGGGGCGGGGAATCCTGCCCGGACGCCATCCGCCAGACTGGCGTTATTTGATCGCGCTGCCGTGCGAGGCCACGCAGCGCCATTGGCCATTCTGCCGGATCCAGGTATCGGTAAAGCGCTCCGTAGTTTCGACGGGCTTGCCTTTTTCGACGAATTTGCCCGTCCAGCGGCCGTTGACCACGGCGGCATCCCCATAGACGAATATTTTGAGGTCGTCTGCCTTGGCGGCCTGGTATTTGATCGCGCCGGATTTCACATCGGCGAGTGCTTCCGCCCTGGTTTTCACTTTCCCGTCCGAGTCGGTCGTAATGAAACCGTCCGCCCAGACCGCGCCGAGCGCGGCAACGTCGCCTTTGAGGTTGGCTGCGTCCCATTTGGCTTCAAGGGCCCGCAGGGCTGCCTCGTCGGCCGCGGCAGCCTTGGGTTGAGCAAGAGCCGCGCCGCAGATCGTCAGGAGGCCCAGAACACCGCACGTAATCGTCTTCATGCATCCCTCTCCTTGGAGGGTCCAGCAAGCATACCACTCGCGGAGAGGGTCCTGATAACTTATTTGGCGCGTTTGGCGGTCAGCTCCTCGGTGGCGAAATCGGCGACGTTGCGCGTGAACTTGATCTGGTCCCCATCGATCTTGCCCTTGTAAACGATGCGGATATCGGCCCCCTGGAAATTCAGGTTCTCGACGAAGGTGATATCGTTGCCGCTGATCTTGCCTTCCGTGATCTTGCTTTCGCCGTTGTCCGATTTGGCAGTGCCGGTGAGCTTCTCGCCGTCCGCCTGAAACGTGTAGGTGTAGTTTTGCGTGCCGATCTGGGTTTCGAACGACGCGGTCCATTTGCCGTTGATGTCGGCCGCGAAAGCGGTCGCGGCCAGCAGAAGAACGAATAGCGCGGTGCGCATGGAGAGCCTCACTTTCCTCCGCATTCCGGGAACATGATTTGCGCGGTCTGGTGCAGCGCGCGCCTCCAGTTGGCCCACTCGTGGCCGCCGGAGGTCAGGACCCAGAAGTTGCGGATGCCGTAGTTGTTGATCACGGCCATCAGTTTCTGGCCGTTGCGCAGGGCGATGTCGGTCTCTCCCTGCGACATGTAAAACGGAACGCGAAAGAGCTGGTTGGTGTTGGGGTCCTTGAGGACTTCCGAGAAGTTCTCTTCAAACTGCTTGAGCGCGGCCTCGCTGGTGTGGCCGGAGCTGTACACGTACAATTCGCTGAACGTGTCCAGGTGCGGGAACCCGGTGTGCAGCACCACGAAGCCGCCCATGGAGAGGCCGGCGAGGGCGCGTGCTTCGCGGACTGCGCGCGTGCGATAGTGCCCGTCGATGTAAGGAATGATGTCCTTGAGATATTCCGCGGTGCAGGCATCGTCCTTGCCCGGCGCCGATGGCGTCCCGGAGGCGCAGCCGCGGGTATTCGGCATGACGACGATCATCGGCCGCGCTTTGCCGGCGGCAATCAGGTTGTCCAGGATGAACCCGGCGGAGCCGCCCTGCGGGCCGGGGGCGGACCACTTGGTGTCGTCGTCGCCGCCGCCGTGATTGAGGTACAGCACCGGGTAGCGAGCGTTCGTGTTCCGCTCGTAATCCGGCGGCAGGTACACCTGCATGCGCTTATCCGCGCCGGCATAGTTTTTGTAGTTCACCGCTTCGATTCTGCCGTGGGGCACGGACGCGTTCGCATAGAACGAGGTGTCCTCGTAGGCGGGAACCGCCGGAAGAATGGGGAGGGGACAGACGCCCTTGGCCGGCAGCGTCATTCCCCGTCCGCCTCGTCCGGGGGCAGGAGGCTGGGCCGCCGCAGCCGCGGCTATCAGCAGCGAAATTAGCAGAGTGCGCATGAAAGTCAACTCCTTACTTTACCGCCAGCCACGCCAGAAAGAGACCGTCGGGCTTCACGTCTTCCCAATACGAAACAAAGCGGCTGGAGACTTCCCGGCAGTCGCGGCGGAACAGCCGCTCCAGTTCCTTGCGGGAAAACCAGCGCTCCCATTCGGGAGTTTCCAGGCGCCCCCATTTTTCGGCGTTCTTATCGATGACGACGATCCGGCCGCCGGGCTTGACCACGCGGCAGATCTCCGCCACTGCCCGCTCGATTTCGACTGCATGCTCGAGCGACTCGGTGGCGTAAGCGGCATCGAAGAACCCGTCCTCGAACGGCAGTTCCGTCATCGAGCCGGCGCGCGTGTGAATTCCCTCCGGCACAAAGCGCAGCATCTCCTCGGAAATGTCCAGCCCCCAGAATTCCGCGCCGGGTTCCTGCTCCTGAAAGACGCGGGCAAACCGGCCCTTGCCACAGCCGACGTCGAGCACGCGCTTTCCGGCCATCGGACCCAGGTGCTCGCGGATCAGTTTCACGTGGTAGATGCGGGGATCGATGGTGGAAGGGAAGTGCTCTTCGTTGCCTGGAAGCTTCGTCGAACGTCGCCTGGATGCGGGCGCGCAGCTCAGGGGTCAGCCGCGCGCCTTCCGGTTTGGAGAACAACCGCTTCCAGTTCAAGTCGGGACGCGTCCTAAGCGCGCGTCAGGAAAATCGGCAGGCCGAGCTTGTGATCGTACGTGGGGCGGTAGCGCTCGGTGTTGTACATGCTGCCGATCTCGACGCGGCGCGGCCCGAGCTTGGGGTCGGGTATCGGAGCCATCGTGTAGCAGCCGTTGTTGATGGCCGTCATCAGCCCGTGCTGGCCTTCTTCGATCGCGTCCATGGCCATGCCCGCGAAGGTGGCGGCCACCATGCGGTCCACGAAATCGGGACTGCCCGAGCGCAGGTCGTAGGTCAGGTCGCTGACGATCGTCTCATCGCCCGTGGCCGCCTTGATTTCGCTGCTCAGGTCCTCGGCGACGCTCATCTTTTTGCGGTGTCCGAAAGCGTCGGGCTCACCATACTCCTTCACGGTGTAGCCTTCCCATTCCGCGCCCTCGGAGAGCACGCACAGAGAGTAATTGCTGGGATTGTTGCGCTTGTCGTTGACCAGCAGGTCGATCAGCTTGGGCAGGCTGACCTTGTATTCGGGAATGCAGCACCGCACCGAGGTCACATAGGCGGTATACAGCGCGGTGTAGCCCGCATCCCTTCCGAACACACGGAAAATGCCGATCCGCTCGTGCGAGCCGACCGTGGTTCGCTGCCGCTCGATCGCGTCCATGGCGCGCGTGATGGCGGTGGAAAAGCCGATGCAGTACTCGGTGTTGCGGACGTCGTTGTCCATCGTCTTCGGCACGGCGACAACTTTCATTCCCTGCCGGTCCAGTTCGGCGGCGTAGCTCAGCGTGTCGTCGCCGCCGATGGCGATGAGGTAGTCCAGGCCGAGCGTCTCGATGTTCTTCTTGACGGCGGGAGTGATGTCGTAAACCGACGAGGTGACGCCCTTCTTGGTGCTTTCGTGCTTGGGGAATTCCTGCCCTTCCAGAACCGGGGGCAACTTCTTCATCTTGGAAGGATTGGTGCGTGAGCTGTGAAGGTAGGTGCCGCCGGTACGGTCGATCGTGCGGGTGTTTTCACGATTCAGCGGGAGAACGTACCGGGTACGGCTGGCGGGATCCTGAAGATTGACGTGCGTCAGGCCCTCCCATCCCCGGCGTATGCCGATGACTTCGCATCCGATTTCGCTGCCACGGTAAACTACCGTTTTAATCACGGAATTCAGACCCGGAACATCGCCGCCGCCCGTGAGGATACCGATACGCTTCGCGCCCATGATTGCTCCTTGAGAATGAGAATTGCTTTCAGATTGAAGACTCTCATTATAAGGGATCGACAGCCGCTGGCGGTCCGTACAACTCCCGGCCTCCCACATCCTCATCGAGGGTGCCGACACTGACAACATCGGATTGCCTTCTTCGGCTTTGAAGTGTCGTTTTTTTCGACATTTAGCTGTCCAAAGTTAACATGGTTTCATATATACTCCCCGTACGTCATTGGTACGACTCCACCTAGCCTTCCTAAGTACTTTCTTCCAAGATTGGTACTGTGAACGGAAAATTGTTGGGAACGTTGGTCCTTGCTTGCCTGCCCTCGCTGGCCAATCCAATCATTGTGCCCACCGGCGTGGACTCGACTCGCGGCGGAAGTGTCTGGATCAAAGAAAACGGCACTGACGTGAATGCGTATTTCGCGGGCGTGATCTTCATCTCGCTGACCCAGAACGGGACGGTTTACCACCGCGATACCCTTTGTGTGGACCTGTTCACCGACATTAACCTCGGCGTCACGTACGACACCACGGTCCTGAGCCCCGCTGCCGTCCCCGGCAAAAACATGCTCCGCGTGAGCTGGCTGGTGGATAACGCGCTGCTCCCCACCGAAAGAGCGGGTGAGGTATCCAACCTGGCGGAATCGGATTGGGTGCGTACGGTGGCGCAGGGAATCGGTATTCAGCTGGCGGTTTGGGATATCGTGCACGACGGTGGGGACGGTTTCAATTCGGGGAGTGTGCAGTCCGCGGCGTTGACCAATGCGACCGTGCTCTACTGGGCAAACCAATACCTCACCCTGAGCAGCGGCAAAACCAGCGCCTTGGCGTACGTGTACGAGAATTTCAGCCCGGGAACAACCAACGAGGCGCAGATGCTGGCTGGGCCGCGATTTTTCGACGGAGGACCCCGTCCCGCACCGGAACCGGCGACGATGGTGATGGTGGGAACCGTATTGATCGGGTTGGGCGTGCTGATCCGCCGTCGCCGGGGCGGAAATGGGCCCGGGAGCTTATAATCAGGAGTATGGAGCTGCGTCCTTTACACGACCGCGTACTGGTCAAACGGCTGGATGAAGCCGAACAGAGCGTTGGCGGCATCATTATTCCGGACACCGCCAAAGAAAAGCCCCAGCAGGCCGAGGTGATGGCTGTTGGGAACGGAAAGCTGCTCGAATCCGGCGAGCGCATCGCTGTGGAGGTGAAGGCTGGAGACCGGATCCTGTTCGGCAAATATTCGGGTTCGGAGATCAAGGTCGGAGGCGACGAATACCTGGTCTTGAAGGAAGACGAGATCCTGGGGGTGCTCGAATAACGTATGGTAGAGTAAAGCTTTACACCACCTTTTCAGGAGTTTTGCTGCATGGTTTTACGAAAGTGGCTCGGGCCGCTGCTGGCCTGTTCCGTCCTGCTTCTGTTGTGCCGGCCGGCTCCGGCGCAGACGAAGGTCGGCATCGTCAGCCTCCAGAAAGCTGTCTACGACTCCGCCGAGATCAAGAAGGCAGACGCGCAGATGCAGGCGACCTTCAAGCCGCGTCAGGATGAGATCGAAACGCTGCAAAAGGAGATTGCCGCGCTCGCGCAGCAGTTGCAGGCTTCGAGCGGCAAGCTATCGGCGCAGGCGGAGGCGGACCTGACGGTGCAGGGGCAGCGCAAGCAGCGGGATTTGCAGCGGCTGCAAGAGGATCTTCAAGCGGAGTCCACCAACTACCGCAACGACGTTTTGCAGAAGAGTTCGGAAAAGATGACGGCGGTCATCAAGAAGCTGGCCGAGGAGAAGGGGCTCGATGTGATCATCGACACCTCGACGACGCTGTATTTCAAGCCGGCGCTCGACCTGACCGCCGAGGCAACCGCCGCGTATGACAAAGCTTACCCGGTGAAATAGCCCGAGGGGGGGATGGCTGGCTATCTCGATCACTACGGCGCCGGCGAAGAGAGGCGCGAAAAGATCATCAAACGGGTGGCACTCCTGTTGGTGGCGGTGGTGGTAGTTGGCGGCATCGCCTTTTTTGTTTTCCACAATTACCGGCAGGAACACCAGGTATCGCAGTTCTTCGAGTTGCTCCAGGCCCACCAGTACGATGCGGCTTACAAGATGTGGATCCGCACGGACGCTGACCGTCAGGCCTACCCCATGACCTCCTTTATGCAGGATTGGGGGCCGCAGAGCCCGCATGCCGACGTTAGCGATTTCAAGATCTCGCGAAGCCGTTCGTGTGGTTCGGGCGTGATTCTCACCGTCGATTTTGGCAAAAGCCAGCAGGAAAAGCTTTGGGTTCAGCGGGGGGATTTGACCATCGGGTTCTCTCCGCTGCCGGGCTGTCCGGCGCCGCGGTAGCGGCACGCCGGTTTTTGGGACCGCAGAAAATTAGACTAAGCGCACGAGAGAGTGAAGCATGGGAACGACGATAGCGGGTCTTGAAGGCGTCATCGCGGGCGAGTCCGAAATCTGTTACATCGACGGATACCAGGGCATTCTCAGCTACCGCGGATACAACATTCATACTCTGGCCGACAAGGCCATTTTTGAAGAGGTCATTTTTCTCCTCTGGAACGGGTGGCTGCCCAAACAATCCGAGCTCGACGGGTTGAAGAAACAGCTCGTCGCCGAACGGGAGCTGCCCGAGCCCGTCACCTCATTCCTGCGCGGCATCCCCGATGGCAGCCCGATGGACGTGTTGCGGACCGCCGTCTCCATGCTGAGCCTTTACGACGGCGAAGCCGCGGATATGTCCGCGGAGGCGAATCACCGCAAGGCCATCCGGCTGATGGCCCGAACCGCGACCATCGTCACCACCTTCAACCGCCTGCGCCAGGGCAAGGAAGTCATCGCGGGCGATCCGAAGCTGGGATTCGCGGCCAACTTCCTGTACACGCTCACCGGAAAGCGGCCGGACGAGATAATGGAGCGTGCCTTCGACGTCGCCCTGATCCTGCACGCGGATCACGAATTGAATGCCTCTACTTTTGCCGCGCGCGTGACGGCCGCGACGCTGTCCGACATCTACTCCTCGGTGACCAGCGGCATCGGCGCGCTCAAGGGGCCCCTCCACGGCGGCGCCAACCAGGACGTGATCAAGTGGCTGCTGGAACTCGGCGACGAGGACGAGGCCGTCGAGCGCGTGAAGAACACCCTGGCGCGGAAAGTCAAAATTCCCGGGTTCGGGCACCGCGTGTACCGCACCGAGGATCCGCGGGCGACTCATCTGCGCGTGCTTTCCGAGGAACTGGGAAGGCGGACCAACCAGGAGAAGCTCTACCGGCTGTCAAAGCGGATGGAAGAGACTATCAAGTCGGTGAAGGATCTCAATCCCAATGTGGACTTCTATTCGGCTTCGGCGTATTACTCGCTGGGAATCCCGATCGACCTGTTCACGCCGATTTTCGCGGTGAGCCGCATGTCCGGCTGGACCGCCCACGTGCTCGAGCAATACCGGAACAACCGCCTGATCCGCCCGCGGGCGGAGTATAAGGGAAACCCGGACGGGCAGACCTGGATCCCGATCGAGGAGCGCTAGTGGACGAGCGCGCGTACTACACGGAAGCGCCGACCACCAAGCCGGCGCAGTTGAACTGCCCGTACTGCCGCACTGCGGACAGTTATGATCTGCACTGGATGGTGCGTAAGAAGAAGGACCGCCTGCCGCCGGGCGCCGACGAGCGCGACCGCGCCAAGTTCGCAAAAGCGCAAAGCTACATGGTGCTGCTCGACGACAAGGTAGCCTGCAAGAACCTGCGCTGCCGCAAACGCTTCGACATTTCGGGCGTGAAGACCATGGCGTTCCTGTAGGGCGCCTTCACTCCTGCCGCAGCGCCTCGACCGGATCCACCCGTGCAGCCCGGCGTGAGGGCAGCGTGGCGGCGGCAACACCCGCGGCCAGCAGGACCGCCGCCGTGCCGCCCAGAAGCCACGGATCCCGCGGCCCGACCCGGAACAGCAGCCCTTCGAGCGACCGTGCTGCCAGCAGCGAACCGGCGAGAGCCGCACGAATCCTGGCGCTGAGTCACCACCGGCGTGAAGACCATGGCGTTCC
The DNA here is from genome assembly GCA_963836425.1 of Bryobacterales bacterium. Lineage (GTDB taxonomy): Bacteria > Acidobacteriota > Terriglobia > Bryobacterales > Bryobacteraceae > CAWIJJ01. Next base: position 430,127 of record CAWIJJ010000001.1, read on the forward strand.
TGTAGGGCGCCTTCACTCCTGCCGCAGCGCCTCGACCGGATCCACCCGTGCAGCCCGGCGCGACGGTACCGTGGCGGCGGCAACACCCGCGGCCAGCAGGACCGCCGCCGTGCCGCCCAGAAGCCACGGATCCCGCGGCCCGACCCGGAACAGCAGGCCTTCGAGCGACCGTGCTGCCAGCAGCGAACCGGCGAGTCCCGCGGCGATGCCCGCAATCATCCACGCCCCGGCCTGGCGCAGAACGAGCCGCACGATCTGGCCCGGCGTGGCGCCGAGAGCCATACGGACTCCGATCTCCCGCACCCGCTGAGTCACCAGGAAAGACACCACGCCGTACAGCCCGATTACCGCCAGCAACAGTCCCATCACCGCGAATAGCGTGAGCAGGAACGCGTTGAAGCGGGGCCGGGCGGCCAGACGTCCCACCCGCTCATCCAGCAGTTGGATGTTCACCGGGAGGGCCGGATCGAGGGCGGCCACTTCGGCGCGAACCGCGCGGCTGAACGCCGCCGGATCGGCGTTGGTGCGGATGACTGCGACAGCGCTCCGTCCCATCAACAGGCCCCGCTGCCGCGGCTGATAATATTCCGGACCGCTGTCGGAGGCGAGTCCGCTGTTCTTCACGTCGCCGGCGATGCCGACGATGGTCCACCAGCGGCCGGCACGGCCGGGCCGGATGCGGCGTCCGATCGGATTTTCGCCAGGAAACATCCGTCGCACCAGGGCCTGGCTCAAAATGATGTTGTCGTGGCCGGGCGCGAGGTCCGATTCATCGAAGCCGCGGCCGCGCAGAATGGGAATGCCGAGCGCCGCAAAATAGCGCGGCGAAACCAGCCGCCACGCGACATTGCCTCCGGTGCCGTTCGTCATCTGGGGGCGGCCCTCCACATCGATGGCCGCATACAGCATCATGCCGCCGGCTGCCGCGGGAGGAATGGTGTCGGCCAGGGCCACCTCCGACGCTCCGGGAATACCGCGCAGGCGAGCCTCGAAGTCGTCGAAGAAACTGGTGCGCCGCGCCGGATCCCGGTAGTCGCGCTGGCCGAGCGTGATTTCCGCCGTCAGGACTCCACCCGTCCGTATGCCGAGCGGCTGGTTTTCGAGATTCCAGAGGCTGCGCAGCAGCAGGCTGGCGCCCGCCAGCAGCACCATGGCGATCGATACCTGCGCGGCCACCAGCAGATACCGGACCCACGGCCGGCGGGAGCCGACTACCCGCTGCCCGGCCCGCACCCCGGCGCGCGCACTTGCAACCGCCGGCGCCGCGCCAAAAACCAACGCTGAAAGAATGGAGATGGCCACGGTGAAGCCGAGAATGCGCGGGTCCACCGACGCCTGGTTCAGGCGCGGAATGCCATCCGGCGCAATGGCGGTGAAGAAGCGGAGCAGCACAAAAGCGAGCGCCACTCCGGCCGCGCCTCCCGCCACGCCCAGCAGCAGGCTTTCCGTGATCGCCTGGCCGAAGAGCCGGCCGCGTCCGGCTCCGAGGGCGGCGCGCACCGCCAGTTCCTGCCGCCGGGACGCGGCACGGGCGAGCAGCAGGTTGGCGACATTGGCGCAGGCGATCAGGAGCACCGCGCCCACCGCCCACAGCAGCAGCCACGAGGCGCGGCTTGCGTCCTGCACCTGCCGGTCTCGCAAACTGCGCAGCCGCAGCTTCACGTCCTTCCGGAAGCCGGCGGGAACATCCTTCATCGATGCCTGAAACAGCGGCGCCACGGCCTGCTCCGCCCTCGCCGGGGTTACGCCGGCCTTCAGCCGCGCGATCACGAAGAGCAGGGTGGCGTTGCGGCGGCTTCGCTGCTCCGCTTCGTCCAGGGACTCGGTGAGAAGAATGTCGGCCGAGGCCAGGTTCGGCATCTCGAATTCCGGCGGCAGCACGCCGACGACGGTCGCAGGTAGCCCGTCGATCGGTACCGCCCTGCCGAGGACTTTCGGGTCTCCGGCGAAACGCGATTGCCACAAGCCGTAGGAAAGAATGGCGGCGCGCGGCCCGTTGCGACGGTCCTCATCGCGTCTGAAATTGCGTCCCAGCAGCGGCCGGATGCCCAGCGTGGGGAGTAGTCCGGTAGTCGATCCAGGCGCATTCGAGGCGCACCGCGTTGGTCTCGCTGAGGTCGCATGTCCGACTACCGTGGTCCATGAGCCCATCGAGTCGAAAGCGGTCTGGCGGTCGCGCCAGTCCAGGTAGTCGTAGCCCAGCAAAAACTCCTGCGGCGCGATCGGCGCCGTCATTCCCACCGAGACCAGGCGGTCGTCATCGGGGTAAGGCAGGCTGCGGAACAGGATGCGGTCCACAACGCTGAACACGGCCGTTCCGGCGCCCGTGCCGAGCGCGATGGCGCAGATTGCGGCGGCGGCGAAAAGAGGGGCCCGGCGCAGTTGGCGCACGGCATAGCGCAGATCCTGCGCAAAAGAAGAGAGGCGATGGCGGAGTCTCATCTTAGCTGGCTTAGAAACCTCTCCGCGCGGGATAGTTCCCGCCGGGCCGCTTTCGACTATACTTGTGAGTTCAATGGAGGTCGAGAGGTGAAACTCAGAACAGCAGTGTTGTTGGCCGCGTTGAGCGCGACCGCGGCCTGGGCGCAGAATCCGCCCGCCGCGGGGCGCGCGGGCGCGGGACGCGGCGGGTTCGCCGCGCCGGTCAGGTCGCCCGAGGTTTCCGAAGACCGCCGCATCACCTTCCGGTTGCGTGCGCCAAACGCGAAGGAAGTACTCGCCACCATCGGCCAGCAGCGGATCCCGATGGAGAAGAACGAGCAGGGCGTCTGGACCGGCACTACGGACGCGATGGAGCCGGATATCTACGAATACGCCTTCGTAGTGGACGGCCTGCGCATTCCAGATCCGGCCAACGGGCAGATGAAGACCAGCTTCAGGGCGGGGGGCAACACCATCGTGCACGTGCCCGGGCCGGTAAGCTGGGAACCCGCGCCCAACGTTCCGCGCGGCACCCTGGCCCACCACTTCTATCATTCCGCCGTGGTGGGGGACGACCGCGATTATTACGTATACACGCCACCCAACTACGACCGCAACCGCAAGGAACCTTACCCGGTGCTCTACCTGCTCCATGGCCTCGGTGACGACGCCAGCGGCTGGACCGGCGTGGGCAACGCGCACGTGATCCTGGACAACCTGATCGCACAGGGCAAGGCCAAGCCGATGATCATGGTGAACACGCTGGGCTACGGCGCGCCCGAGATGGTGTCCGGCGGCGGCCGCGGCGGCATGGGCGGCGCCGGCGTCATGGAGAAGAACAACGAATATTTCGCCAAAGCCCTGCTCACCGAAGTGATTCCCCAGGTGGAAAAGGCCTACAACGCGTCCAAGGACCGCTCGCAGCGCGCCATCGCCGGCCTGTCCATGGGCGGCGCGGAATCGCTGTTCACCGGGCTGAACAACATCGATAAATTCGCGTACGTCGCATCCTTCAGCGGTGCCTTCGTGATGTGGTCGAGCGCGCGTCCCGCGGCGCCTCCGGCCGGTGCGGCCCCGGCGCCGGGTGCGGGCGGACGCGGTGGAGGGCAGCGCCTCGACGATGCCGTCTTCCCGAAGACCTTTCCCGTGCTCGACGCCAAGGCAGCCTCGCAATTGAAGCTGCTGTGGATCTCCTGCGGCACCGAAGACGGGCTCCTCGGCGTCAACCGGCAGTTCAAGGAATACCTGAAATCCAAACAGATCGGCTTCAAAGAACTGGAGACTCCCGGCGCGCACACCTGGACCGTGTGGCGGCACAACCTCACGGAGCTGGCGCCGCTGCTGTTCCAGGCCAGGAAGTAGACTGCCGCACCACTTCCGAGAGGTGCACGGCGGGGCGATCGGCGTTACACTCGAAGTGGAGGATACATGCCGAACGACGATCCCCATGGAGCGGTGCGTCCGCGGACCGCGGTTTTGACGCGCGGGTTCGATCCCAGCCTGTCATTCGGGTCTGCCCGGCCCGCCGTGTTCCGCAGTTCGACCTACGTGTTCGAGAGCCCCGAAGCGGCCGAGCACGCATTCGCGATTACGACCGGCAAGATCAAGCCGGCCAATGGGGAACGGGCGGACCTCATCTATTCACGGTTCTCGCATCCCAATTCTGAGATTCTGGAAGACCAGATCGTGCCGCTCGAAGCAGGCGCGAAACACGCAGCCGTCTTCAATTCGGGAATGGCCGCCATCATGACGGCCTTCTTCGCCTTCGCCCGGCCGAACAGCACCATCGTTTACACCACGCCGCTCTACGGCGGCACCACCGGCCTCATCCATACTTTCCTGGAGCCGTTCGGGGTGCGCGGCATTGCAGTGCGCTCCGGGGATTCGGCGGCCATCGAAGAGGCCATCCGGTCGGCGCCCGACTGCTGCATCGTCTACATGGAAACGCCCGCCAACCCGACCCTGATCATGACCGACATCGAACGCGCGGCGGAAGCGGCGCGGCGCCACCCGGACCGGCCGGTGATCATGGTGGACAATACCTTCCTCGGGCCGACTTTCCAGCATCCGTTGCAGCTCGGCGCCGACATCACCCTTTACTCCGCAACCAAGTACCTGTCGGGCTTTAGCGACATGGTGGCCGGAGTGGCGATCACCGCCGACCAGGAGAGGATCGACAAGATCCGCAGCCGGCGCGGGATGTTCGGCAACATCCTCCAGCCCGACGAGTGCTGGATGCTCGACAGCCGCCTCCCCACCGTGGCGCTTCGCATGACCCGGCAGAGCAAGAGCGCGCAGCGGATCGCCGAGGCGCTCCACGGGCACAAACACCTGAACCGCGTGATCTACCCGACGCTGTTCACCGATCCCGAGCAGAAGCGCATCTTCGAGAAGCAGTGCGCGCATCCCGGCGGGCTGTTCTCCGTGGATTTCAAGGGAGGAAAGGAAGCCGCCTTCGATTTCCTGCGCCACGTGCGGATTGCCCGCAATGCCGTCTCGCTGGGCGGCGTGGAATCGCTGACCTGCCACCCGAAGAGCACGACGCACTCCGGCATGTCGGAAACCGAACTGGCGGAATCGGGTGTGACCGATGGCCTGGTGCGGATCTCGGTGGGCATCGAAGACTGGCGCGATCTGCTGGCCGATTTCGAGCAGGCGCTGGCCGCCGTGCGCTAGCGCAGCGCGCTGTCACCTTCTGTTCGGAATTGCATCTCTATAACCGGAACCCAGTCTATGCCCATGTACGAATACCGCTGCCGCGAATGCGACGGCCGCTTTGAAATGTTACGCCGCATGAGCGACGCCGATCGCGACGTCCAGTGTCCGGAATGCCGGTCCGAAGAAATCGAACGCCTGGTCTCGGCGTTCTCCTCGGGAGGCTGCGGCTCGTCCGGTTCCAGCCGGTTCACTTGAGCGGGACGTTAGCGGCCGGTCCGGCCGCACCATCCAAGTCTGAGGATAGTCGCGGAGCACTTCGCTACAATCTTATTTAGTCCACCCTACATAAGGAATCTCCGTGACAGGTCACGACATCAGACAGCGTTTCCTCGATTTCTTTTCCGAACGCGGGCACCGCGTGGTTCGCAGCTCCTCCCTGGTGCCTGCGAACGATCCCACCCTGCTGTTTGCCAACGCCGGGATGAACCAGTTCAAGGACGTTTTTCTGGGGATCGAGAAAAGGGATTACGCGCGCGCCGCCAGCTCGCAGAAGTGCGTCCGCGCGGGAGGAAAGCACAACGACCTCGAGAACGTCGGCTATACCCGCCGCCACCACACGTTTTTCGAGATGCTCGGCAATTTCTCGTTCGGCGACTATTTCAAAGCCGAAGCCATCGACTTTGCCTGGGACCTGATCACGCGCGTCTACGGCCTGCCCAAGGACCGCCTTTACGTCACCGTTTTCCGCGAGGACGACGAGGCCGAAGCGTTGTGGCAGAAGGTGGCCGGTGTGCCCAAGAGCCGCATTTTCAGGCTCGATGAGAAAGACAACTTCTGGCAGATGGGCGAGACCGGACCCTGCGGGCCGTGCTCGGAGATTCATTTCGACCTGGGCGTGGAAGCGGCGGAACCGGGACGCGAAAACGAGCAGTTTCCCGATGATGGCGGCGGGCGCTTCCTCGAGTTCTGGAACCTGGTCTTCATGCAGTACGATCGCGACGTGACCGGCAAGCTGACCCCCCTCCCTCGCCCGTCCATCGATACCGGCATGGGACTCGAACGCATCACGTCGATTTTGCAGGGCAAGCTTACCAATTACGAAACCGACCTGATCCGCCCCATCATCGACTACGCCGCCGGCCTGTTCGGCGTGACCTACGGAGACGATACGCGCGTGGACACGTCCCTGCGCATCGCGGCGGACCACGCCCGCGCCACCGCCTTCCTGATTCACGACGGCGTCATCCCTTCCAATGAGGGGCGCGGCTACGTCCTCCGCAAAATCATGCGCCGCGCCATGCGCAACGTGCGCATGACCGGCGTCGAAGATCCGTTCCTGTACAAGCTCACCGGCTTTGTGGCGGACCTGATGCAGCCCGCCTACCCGGAAATGATCGAAAGCGTGCAGCGCGTGGCGCGCGTGGTGAAAGACGAAGAGCACCGCTACGCCACCACCTTCCTGGAGGCGGAAAAGCAATTTCAGGACTCGCTCGCCTCGGTGGTCGGACACACCCTCCCCGGGGCCGTCTCCTTCAAGCTGTACGACACCTACGGCCTCGCCATCGACGAGCAGGAAGACATGGCTCGCGAGAAGGGGCTGTCCATCGACCGCGAGGGTTTCGAGCGCGAAATGCAGCAGCAGCGCGAGCGTGCCCGCGCCAGTTGGAAGGGCGCGGAAAAAGGCGCCGTCACCCCGGCGTACCAGAAGCTGCTGGAGCAGGGCCGCACGCGCTTCCTCGGCTACAACGAGCTGGAAGCGACATCGCGCGTGATCGGCCTGCTGGTGGCGAAACAGCCGGTGGAGAACGTGGAATCGGGCGCGGCGGAAGTGGTGCTGGACCAGACGCCCTTCTACGCCGAGGCCGGCGGCCAGGTTGGCGACCGCGGCGCGCTTTACACCGACACCGGCGAGAAGGCCGCCGACGTTGAATCGGCCTTTCCCGGCGTTCCCGGACTCACCGTGCACCGCGTAACCGTGCACGCGCCCATCCAGGTCGGGGACCTGCTGCGCGCCGAAGTGGCCGCGCCCCTGCGCGACGCCACCCGGCGCAATCACACTGCGACACACCTGCTGCATGCCTCCCTCCGGCAGGTGCTCGGCACCCACGTCAAGCAGGCGGGCAGCGTGGTGGAGCCCGGCCGGCTGCGCTTCGATTTCACCCACTATGCCGCCATGGACCGCGCCGAACTCGAGGAAGTGGAGCGGCTCACCAACGACCAGATTCTCAAAAACACCGCCGTCGAAACCAATGTCATGGCGCTCGACCAGGCCATCGCCACCGGCGCCATGGCGCTGTTCGGCGAAAAGTACGGTGACGAGGTCCGGGTGGTTTCCGTACCCGGCTTCAGCCGCGAGCTCTGCGGAGGTACGCACGTTCACCGCACCGGAGATATCGGTCTCTGCAAGATTATTAATGAAGGGAGCATTTCCGCGGGAGTGCGGCGCATCGAAGCCATCACCGGCGATACCGCCCTGCGGCAGTACCAGGATTCCACCGGCACGCTGCGCCGCATCGCCGACATGGTCCGCGCCTCCGAGCCGGAACTGATCGAGCAGGTGGAGCGGCTGCTCGCCACCGAGCGGTCGCTCGAAAAGCAGGTGGACCAGCTCAAGAACCGTCTCGCGCAGGCGGCCGCCGGGGGCGTCGAAGGCCAGTCCCGCACCATCGGGGACGCGCGCGTCGTGGCGGCCCGCCTGGACGGCATGGACCGGCAGCAGATGCGCTCGCTCGCCGATTCGCTGCGCAACAAGTGGAAGACCGCGGTCGTGGTCCTGGCCTCCGCCGTGGATTCCGACGTCGCCATTGTGGCGGCCGTCACCAAAGACCTCACCGCCAAGGTGCACGCGGGCAAACTGGTGGGCGCGCTGGCACAGGCCGTCGGCGGCAAGGGAGGCGGCCGTCCGGACATGGCGGAAGCCGGCGGCAAGGACGCCTCTGCGCTCGACGCCGCACTCGAATCCGTGTACCGCGACCTCGAGGCCAAGCTGTGAACTATTCCTTCGATGCGCTGGTGATCGGCGCCGGCCCGACCGGGCTCGCGTGTGGAATCGAACTCGAGAATCGCGGCGTTAAAACGGTGCTCGTCGAAAAGGGGTGCGTGGTCAACTCCATCTACCACTACCCCACCAACATGACGTTCTTCACCACGCCCGAACTGCTGGAAATCGGCAATATTCCGATGACCAGCCTCAACGACAAGCCCAACCGCATCGAGGCACTCAAATACTACCGCCGCGTGGCCGAGCACTTCAAGCTGGATATCCGCCAATACGAAAAGGTGGAGCGCATCGCGGGCGCGGACAACGCCTTTCAGGTGTTCACGATCGACCGCCTCGGCTGCCCGCACACCTACGACGTGCGCAAGATCGTGCTCGCCACCGGCTACTACGACGTGCCCAACCGCCTCAACGTGCCCGGCGAGGACCTCGACAAGGTCCTCCACTATTACAAGGAGGCGCACCCCTTTTACAACCACGACGTGGCCGTGATCGGCGCCAAGAACTCGGCCGCCATCGCCGCGCTGGAGCTGTGGTGGACGGGCGCGCGCGTCACGCTGATCCATCGCGGCGCGGGTATTTCGGATAAAGTCAAATACTGGATCAAGCCTAACATCGAAAACAGGATTAAAAACGGTGAAATACCGGGTTACTTTCATTCCGAAGTAACTGCGATCTATCCCGACAGTATCTCGGTCCGCACGCCCGAAGGCGAGATCCGGCTGGCCAACGATTTCGTGTTTGCGATGACCGGATATCAGCCGGACCTGCGCTTCCTCAACAGCGCCGGCATTACGCTGGAGCCCGCCACCCTGCGCCCGCGCACCAATCCCGAAACGCTCGAGAGCGATCGCCGCGGAGTTTTTCTCGCCGGAGTGATCGTGGCAGGCATGCACACCAACGAAATCTTCATCGAGAATGGCCGCTTTCACGGCAAGCTCATCGCGGAAGCCATTCGACGCTCGTTGTAGAAACTGTCCGGCGCCGTACACACCACCGGTACCGTACTAACTGTTGGGGTGAAACGTTCGCGTATTCCTTCGTATCTAACTATCGAAGGGGCCTGACATGCTTCAATCATTCGTAAACGGTTTGTTTGGCTGTTCGCATCGGCGTACCACATTTCCGCAGACGCCCGGCCGCAGGTCCGGCGCGCACGCTCTGCACAACTCGGTTCGCAATGGAACTTACGTGGTTTGTTTGGATTGCGGTAAGGAATTCGCGTACGACTGGAACCGCATGCAGTTAGGCGATCCGGTAGTAGCCGCGTCCGCCGCAACCGAAGCTCAGCCGCAGTACCGCTAACGCTCCGGCGCTCTCATCGATGGCCGGTCCGGGTTGACGCGGCCATGCAGTGCCCTTCTTCGTGACAAACGCTGAAATATTCGACAGGTCCCGCGCCCGCCAGACGGTTGTGTTCGCCGTTTTCCTGGTAATACTGCTCGTGGCGGCATGGTACCTGCGGCATGCGCTCCTGCTGATCTACGTCAGCGTCGTCTTCGCGGTCGTCCTGAAGCCTGCCGTGGACTGGGTTCACCGCCGGTCCCTCTTTGGCTGGCGCCCGGGGCGCGGAAGCGCCCTGCTCCTGCTGCTGGCCGGCGCCGTGGCTGTCATGGCCATCATCGGTGCTTTCGCTATCCCTCCTATCGCCAGCGATATCGGCGATTTCGCCGGCCACCTTCCGGAGTACCTGCAGCGCCTCAGTGCCTGGGTTCAGTCGCTTCCGTTCCTGCAACGCGTGAATCTCAGCGGAATGCAGTCGCAAATGCTCTCCGCGCTCGGCGGGCTGCAGTCCTTCGTGACGAGCCTCGCCACCGGTGTGATGAACCTGTTCACCATCGTGCTGCTGGCCGGATACCTGATCCTCGACGGCGCCGGTCTGCTCGAAAGCTTTCTCTCCACCGTGCCCGAATCCCGGCGGGCGCGTCTGCGGGAAACGCTGCGGCGCGCCGCGGTCCGCATGCGCGGATGGCTGGTGGGCCAGTCGATGCTGATGCTGATCCTTGGCAGTTCCAGCGCCATTGCCTTTGGTCTCATGGGGATACCGTACTTTCTGGCGCTCGGCGTTTTCGCCGGCATCGCGAATATCGTTCCCCTGCTCGGGCCGCTCCTCACCGTCATCATCGCCGGACTGGTTGCCGCCACCACCGGCGCGCTCTGGAAAGTCCTCGGTGTCGCCATTTTCTATCTGGTTTACCAGCAGGTCGAAAACGCTTTCCTGTCGCCGCAGATCATGAAATCGCAGGTGCAGATCTCGCCCGCCGTAGTGGTGCTGGCGCTGGTGATCGGCGCCGAACTCGGCGGCGTCATGGGGGCGCTGGTCGCGGTTCCAACGGCCGTCCTGGTTATTGAGGTTGCGAGCGAGTACCTGGTGCGGAGCGACTGAGCGCCCCGCCGTTGCCCTGCGCCGCCGCGCCGTCGGGCGGCTCCAGCCGGACCGAGATGGGCGGTATCGCCGCGATCTCGTAAGTGCCGGACGCGATGGTGATGCGGGCCCGTTGCAACTCCGCCAGAATTTCGCGGCTGAGCGCGTCCTTGAGGTCGCGAACCCCGTGCTCGCGCGCGAGAAAGCGAACCGAAATCTCCACCCAGTTGTCGGTCAGGCGGATGAACGTTTTCGGACCGAGATCGCTGCGCTGGACAAAGTACCGCCGCTCGAGTTCCACCAGCGCCTCCTCGCCCACTTCGTGCAGCGCCACCGTGTGCTTCTTCGCCGCATTCAGGATCAGCTCCTCCGCCCGGGTGAGGTCCGACTGGTAGGAGATCGGTATCTGCATCTCTTCCCACAAAAACGGGAACTCCCGCGTGTAATTGAACACGGGAGTCTCGAAGATCTTATCGTTCGTGACGGTTACGATCCGCCCCGTGTACTGGCGGGCTCGCACCCAGATCGGCGGTTCCGCGCCCTGCACCTGCGGCGGCTGCCCCATCTCCATGATCGTGGTTTGAATGAATCCCAGTTCGATGACGTCGCCCCGCACGCCGGACATCACGATCCGGTCGCCCACGTTGAACGTCTTGCCGCGCAGCAGGACGAAGTACGCGGCAATAGCGGTGACCACGCGCTGCAAAGCGAAGGCGAGGCCGGCCGTCACCAGGCCGAGCGCCGTCGCCAGGCGGGTGGGATCGTCGAACCAGATGGAGCACAACCCGATCAGCAGCAGGGCTGCCGTGAAAAGATGGATCCCTTGCCGCGTCCAGAATCGGGTGCGCTCGCTCTTCTTCCGCAAGATCATCTGCGAAAGCGCGCGCAGTGTCCAGCCGAGCAGCATCACCAGCACAATGAACACAAGACAGAACAGCAGCTTCTTGCCGCTCTCCGCCGTCACCCCCACCAGCTTCACTCCGAAAATCTGAACAGCCCCATTTTTGCCGACGAATTGGAGCATTCCGAACCTCGGCGTGATGGTTGCACACGGCGTTCCGAAGCGTCGCAAATTACGAAATGCAACCTACCGTGTGATGCTGCCGAGCACCACCGCACGCCGCGCGCCGGTCGCCGACGGCAAATTCGACGGCCTCCCGCGCCAGGTCTCCGCCGCCAGCACCGCGAACGCCACCGCCTCCTTGGCGTCGGCGTCCACTCCGAAATCGTTGGATGTGGCGATGCTGGCAGCCGGCAGGAAAGCGGTCAGATGGCCCAGGATCTGCGGATTGTGCACGCCCCCTCCCGAAACGATGAGGTCGGCCGGCGCCGGCCCCACCCCCAGCGCGATGGTCGCCGCCGTGAGCGCGGTCGCCGTGGCGGCAAGGTCCGGCAGCGATCGCCCCGAAGCGAGCAGCCGCGCCACGAACGCCGCCCCGTACTGCTCGCGTCCAGCGCTTTTGGGCGGCTTGCGGCGATAGTAAGGATCGCGCAGCAGTTCATCGAGCAGTGCCCGGTCCACGTTTCCAGAAGCGGCGATTTCACCGTTGCGATCGTAATTTCGCGCGCCTCCCGTAAACTCGCGCGCCAGCGCGTCGATCACCATGTTTCCCGGCCCCGTGTCGAACGCCGTCACCTGCTCCGGCGCCGCGCCGGCGGGGATGACCGTGATATTCGCGATGCCCCCGATGTTGAGCGCCACGCGCTTGCGGCGCCGGTGCCGGAACAGCAGGAAATCGACGAACGGCACCAGCGGCGCACCCTGCCCCCCCGCCGCGATGTCGCGCGCGCGGAAATTGGACACCACCGGCACCCCGGTGCGTTCCGCCAGCACCGCGGGCTCCCCCAGTTGCAGCGTGTTGGCTCCGCCTTCGTGGTACACCGTCTGGCCGTGGCAGCCGATCAGGACGACCGGCCCGAACCGCTGCACGGCCCGCAGCACGGCGCGCGCGTAGAGTTCCGCCAGCCGGTAGTTGAGGCGCGAAATGGCGGCGGTATGCGTGTCCGCGTTCGAAACGGCGAGAATCTCCGCGCGCACCCCGGCAGGGTAGGGAACCGAAAGAAATCCCACCGTCTCCACGCGCCGGCCGCGCACCTCCACCACCGCCACGTCGATGCCGTCCAGCGACGTCCCGCTCATCACCCCCGCCACCCTCATGGCCGCTTCAGCTCCTTTTGCAGCTCGGCCAGCACCTGAAGCGCGTCGATCGGCCGCAGTTCGTCCAGCTTCAGGCCGCGGATCCGCTCGGCGATGTTGTAGCCCACCGGCTCGAAAAGCTGGATCTGCACCGGGCCCTGCGTCCGGCCCCGCCAGTTCCCCGGTCACCTCGTGCTCGCTCCGCTCGTGCAGCGTGAGAACCTCGCGCGCGCGTTCGATCACCGCCAGCGGAAGTCCTGCCAGACGCGCCACTTCGATTCCGTAGCTGCGGTCGGCGCGACCCGGCTCCACTTTGCGCAGGAAGATGATCCGGTCGCCCGCCTCTTTCACCGAAACCCGCAGGTTGCGCACGCCTTCAAGTTTCTCGGCGAGCTCGGTCAGCTCGTGGTAGTGCGTCGCAAACAGCGTCTTGGCGCGCGTGTGCGCGTGGATGTGCTCCACCACCGCCCACGCCAGCGCGAGCCCGTCGTAAGTGGCCGTGCCGCGCCCGATCTCATCCAGCACGACGAAGCTGCGCGCCGTCGCCGTATTCAGGATGACCGCTGTTTCGGTCATCTCCACCATGAACGTGGAGCGGCCCCGCGAAAGATTGTCGGATGCGCCGATACGCGTGAAAATGCGGTCGATCACCGGCAGCGTGGCGGACGCCGCCGGAACGAACGAACCCATCTGCGCCAGGATCGCGATCAGCGCCGCCTGCCGCAGGTACGTGGACTTGCCCCCCATGTTCGGCCCCGTGATCACCGCAATCAGGTCCGACGAGTCGTTCAGGAACAGGTCGTTCGGAATGAACCGGCCCGCCTCCTGCTCGGTGAGCCGCTCGATCACCGGATGCCGGCCCGCCAGGATGCGCATCTCGCCCGCGTCCGAGAATTCCGGGCGCGCGTAGCCGTTCTCCGCCGCCACCTGCGCGAGCGACGCGGTCACGTCCAGCTCCGCCACGGCCGCCGCCGTGGCGCGGATGCGCTGCGCTTCCCCGGCTGCGCGCCGCCGCACATCGGCGAAGATCTCTTTTTCGAGCGTCAGAATCTTCTCGTCCGCCGCCAGCACCTTGTGCTCGTACTCCTTGAGCTCGGGAGTGGTGAAGCGCTCCGCGTTCGCGAGCGTCTGCTTGCGCTCGTAGTCCGCCGGCGCCAGGTGCAGGTTGGCCCGCGTGATCTCGATATAGAAGCCGAAGACGTTATTGAAGCGGACCTTCAGCGACTGAATGCCGGTGCGCTGCCGCTCCCGCGCCTCGATCTGCGTGATGTACCGCCGCCCGTTCTGGCTCAGGTCCCGCAGTTCGTCGAGTTCCGCGTGGAAGCCGCCACGGATCGTGCCGCCGTCGGCCAGGTTGAGCGGCGGTTCGTCGGCAATCGCCTCCAGAATAATCCTGGCCACGTCCTCGAGCTCGTCCAGCCGCTCGTGGATCGAGCGCAGCCGCTCGGCCTGCTGCGTGTCGAAGCATCGCTTGAGCGCCGGCAGTTTCCCGATCGACCGGCCCAGCGCCAGCAGGTCGCGCGGACCCGCCGACCCGAGCGTCACCTTCGCCAGCAGCCGTTCCAAATCCAGGATGCCGTCGAGCTGCTTGCGGAGTTCGGCGCGCAGAATCGTCTGTTGCAGCAGTTCCGATACCGCGTCCAGGCGTTGCTCGATTTCGGTGCGGTCGATGCCCGGGCGCAGCATCCGCTGCCGCAGCAGGCGCCCGCCCATTCCCGTCAGCGTGCGGTCGATCACGGCCAGCAGCGTGGCCTCGGGTTGCGCTCCTCCCGCATCGGCCGCAAACAACGGCTCCAGCAGTTCCAGATTGCGCACCGTGACCGCGTCCAGCACCATGGAAGCGGCGCGGTCGTAGAACGACGGGCGGTCCAGGTGATCGAGCGCCGCCCGCTGCGTGTCGCGGAGGTAGTGCAGGATGGCGCCCGCCGCGCCGACCGCGGCTGGCCGGTTGGCAAGGCCGCAGCCATCGAGCGAGAGCAGGTGGAAATGCTCGCGCAGGGTGCGCCCGGCATAGTCCGGGGTGAAGACCCATTCGTCGATTTCGGTGCGCAGAAAACGCGGCCCCGCGCGGTCTTCGCCGGCCAGCAGCGGCAGCGTGCCCGGAAACAGCACCTCGCGCGCGCCCAGGTGCTCGAGCGCGCCGGCCACTTCCGCGGGCGCGATTTCGGTGACGCGGAATTCGCCGGTCGACAGATCCACGTGCGCAACCCCGGAGCGGCCCCCCGTCTGCGCCACCGCCGCCAGGTAGTTGTTCTCGCGCGACCGCACCAGCGCCGCGTCCATGGCCGTGCCCGGAGTCACGATGCGCGTGATGTCCCGCTTCACCAGCTTCTTGGCGAACCGCGGATCCTCCACCTGGTCGCAGATGGCCACGCGGTATCCCTTCTGGATCAGGCGCGTGATGTAGCCCTCCGCGGCGTGGTAAGGGACGCCGCACATCGGCACGGCCGCGCCCTTCTCCTTGTTGCGCGACGTCAGCGTGATTTCCAGCTCCCGCGCCGCCGCCACCGCGTCTTCGAAGAACAGCTCGTAGAAGTCGCCCAGCCGGAACAGCAGCAGGGCATTCGGCACCTGCTGCTTGATGCTGTGGTACTGCCGCATCAGCGGCGTGGAGGCGTCACCGGACATCGCGCCCTGTCCTGCCGCGCACCCGCATCAGGCGTAAATGCCGCGCAGCTTGATGGCTTCCGCCACACGGTCGAGCGCCAGCATGTAGGCCGCGATGCGATTGTTCACCGCGTGCGTGTCGGCGTAGTGGACCACGGCCTGGAAACTTTCCACCATGATCTCTTCCAGCCGTTCGTTCACCAGCGCTTCGTTCCAGAAGAAGCCCTGCCGGTCCTGCACCCATTCGAAGTAGGACACCGTCACCCCGCCCGCGTTGGCCAGGATATCGGGAATCACGAAGACGTTGTTATCGGCCAGCACCTGGTCGGCAAGCGGCGTGGTGGGTCCGTTGGCGCCCTCGCACAGAATCTTGCAGCGCAGCCGGTCCGCGTTGCCGGAATGAATCACGTTTTCGGTGGCCGCCGGAATCAGCACCTCGCATTCCAGGAACATGGCATCGGCCTTGTCCATATCTTCGCCGCCCGGAAATTCTCTGATGGATCCGGTCTCCTTGCGATGCTCCTGGAGCGCGGCGATATCCAGGCCGTTCGGGTTGTACACCGCTCCGTCGTACTCCACCACGGCTGTGATCTTGAAGCCCCTGGCGCTCATCAGCTTCGCCGCCATGCCGCCGACGTTGCCCAGACCCTGGATGACCACGCGCGAATTCTCGGGCCGCAGTCCCAGCCGTTGCAGCGCCTGAAGCGTGACGATCATGCAGCCGCGCCCCGTGGCTTCGGGCCGGCCCCGCGATCCCCCCAGTGCCATCGGCTTTCCGGTCACCACCGCGGTCACCGTCTGGCGCGCGTGCATGGAGTACGTGTCCATGATCCACGCCATCACCTTGTCGTTCGTGTTTACGTCCGGCGCCGGCACGTCGCGTTCCGGTCCGAGAAACTCGATGATCTCGGCCGTGTAGCGCCGCGTCATCTTTTCGAGTTCCGCATCCGACATCAGGTGCGGATCGCAGATCACTCCGCCCTTGCCCCCGCCGAAGGGAATGTTCACCACCGCGCACTTCCACGTCATCCAGGACGCCAGCGCCCGCACCTCGTCCAACGTCACATCCGGCGCAAAGCGGATGCCGCCCTTGGCCGGACCCCGTGCCACCGAGTGCTGCACTCGATACCCGGTGAACACCTCCAACCGCCCGTCGTCGAGTTGCACCGGGATGTGTACGGTAATTTCCCGCGCGGAAGTGCCGAGCACTTTTCGCATGCCGTCGTCGAGCTTCAGCTTCGCCGCGGCCTCTTCGAAACGCGCGGCGGCGGCGAGCCACGGATTCTTTTCGTTATTGACGGAAATGGACACGGGCGACATCAGGGTTGCCACGATCTGCCTCCGAAATCATTTTGCCAGCAGGTTCATGGTATCAGGCCGCGTGAGCCCCTATCCGCCCACGATTTCGAGCGCCTTGAGGATCGCCGGATCGTGCAGCGCCTCCACTTCGTCGCCTTTCTCCACCCCGAATGCCTGATTGAATATCTCCGACTTCAGACGATAGCTGATGAACTCGCGCTCGCGCAGATACTCGGCCACGCCGGGCTGAATGTGGCGCTCGGAAAGGAAGACCTGGAATTCGCCGAGCACCTTCGGCGTCACCTCGAAATCGCCCGTCACCTTGTTGGCACGCAGGTATTCGGTCGCGAAATTAGTGAAGGAGCCGCTGGCGTCGAGCACCGCCCGCAGCCGGTTCATGCCTTCCGGCTGCACGACGAAATCCGGCTGGATGCCCCCGCCCCCGGTCACCAGGCGACCGCGGTCGGTGCGGAATTCCTTCCGGCCCTGATTCGGGTTGGCGGTGGTGGAAGCAAGTTCGAAACGGGAAGCATCGAGCGGCTTCTGGATCGACCTTCCGCTGGGCGTGTAATACAGGGCCGTGGTCAGCGCCAGCCCCGTGCCCCCGGCCAGCGGATACACGCTCTGCACCAACCCCTTCCCGAAGCTGGGCAGGCCGATGATGGTGGCGCGATCGTGATCCTGCATCGCGCCCGAAACGATCTCCGAAGCGCTGGCCGATTTCTCGTTGATCAGGATCGCCAGCTTGAACCCGTACGGCTTTGCGTCCGGCGCCACCGATTCGGACTCCTCCGCCACGTGCCGGCCCCTCACCGTCACAATTTTCGAGCCGGGCGGCAGGAACAGCGAGGCCGTCTCAATTGCCGACGTGAGCAGCCCGCCGGGATTGTTGCGCAGGTCCAGGATCAGCCCGAAAAGGTGAGCGCCGCCCAGCTTTTCGATCGCTTTCTCGATCTCCGGCCCGGTCGCTTCATCGA
The DNA here is from genome assembly GCA_963836425.1 of Bryobacterales bacterium. GTDB lineage: Bacteria > Acidobacteriota > Terriglobia > Bryobacterales > Bryobacteraceae > CAWIJJ01. Next base: position 447,589 of record CAWIJJ010000001.1, read on the forward strand.
AACTGGCCACGCGCACGTAGCCGATCCCGGCCCCCACGAAGAAGGCGCGCTCCACGCTGGGCGCCTGCATCTCCTCCGGCGTCAGCGTGAATTGCAGAATCCGCGGCGTCCCCGCTCGGCGGACGTGCAGAATCGCCTGCTGTTGCCGCGACGCGCCCAGCAATTGCGAAATCTGTTCCGTGTCAAGCCGCGCGATCTCGTAGTTGTTGACTGCCAGCACTTCGTCACCGGGAGCGAGCCCGGCGCGCGCGGCCGGCGTCCCCGGTTGTGCCTGAAGCACGATTACGCGGCCCGGCAGCAGCGAAACAATCGTGCCGAAGCCCTTCTGCGTGGAGGTCTCCATCTTCTTCAGTTGCTCGAACTGATCCGGATCGAAGAAGACCGAGTGGGGATCGAGCCTCCGCAGCAGCCCTGGAATCGCGCCCTGGTAGAACGCCTGGTCAGTCGAAACCGGGTCGGCCGCGTTGCGTTCGACAATCGAGAACGCCTGCATCAGGTTGTGGATCTGGGAATCGAGTTCGTCGGCGCCGGAAAGGGCCGTTACCGAGCACAACAGCGCGATAGCGAGGCGGAACATCGGATGGTAAGTGGGACGAACCGGTTTGGAAAGCTCTTACGCTTTCTATTCTATCGCGGCCCGATTCGTCGGAAACTGCACATCGTCCGCCAGCCGTGGCACGAGGCCTGCTCATATATCCGCGAGCGCTCGTAACCGGAAACGCCGGCAGCGATCGCGATACGAATTCGATTCAGGGAGAAAAATATGCTTTGGACCATTTTCGTGATTCTGCTCGTGTTGTGGCTGCTCGGGCTCGTGACTTCTTATACGATGGGCGGGTTCATTCACATTCTGCTGGTGGTAGCCATCGCCATCCTGTTGATCAACTTGATTTCCGGCCGCCGCGCGGTCTAGACAGACACATTTCGGCGGGGGCGGCCCTTCAGGCCAAACCCCGCAGCAGGCGGGCGGGGAGTGTGATTAAGGCCCAGACGAGCTCCAAAACCCCGCCCACTGCAATCCCCACTATCCGGAACGGCAGCAGCAACAGCCAAACCAGGGGGTAGAGAACCAGGGCCAACAGGGCTAGCGGCCAGCACAGCACAAAGAGAATGCAGAACAAGAGAAACTTAACCACGAACGGCCTCCGTTAATCTCACCTTCTATACTACGCACCCGCCTGCCTGATTGTTCATCGCAACCGCAACAGCCGCCCCTGGCGCAGTCTGCTACGATAAAAAATCTTGCACAATGTTACGATTTGAGACCGCGGGAGAGTCGCACGGGGAGTGCCTCGTCGCCACGCTGACCGGGCTTCCCGCCGGTGTCCCGATTTCCCTGGCAGCCATCAATCGCGAGCTTTGGCGCCGGCAGCAGGGCTACGGGCGCGGCGGCCGCATGAAAATCGAAACCGACCGCGCCGAGATCGTTGCCGGAGTGCGTCACTCCCGCACCATCGGCTCCCCCATCGCCGTGATCGTCCGCAATCGCGACTGGCAGAACTGGACCGCGGCGCTGCCGGTGGAGGACGTGGAGGACGTGGACGGCGGGGAGGACCAGCGCCGCCCGGTGACCCGGCCGCGCCCCGGACATGCCGACCTTGCCGGCGCAATCAAGTACAATTTTCACGACGCCCGCTACATCCTCGAACGCGCCAGCGCCCGCGAAACCACCATGCGGGTCGCCGTCGGCGCGATTGCCAAAGCGCTGCTCGGCGAATTCGGGATCGAGGTGCTCAGTCACGTCATCGCGGTCGGTCCAGTACGGCTGGAACGGCAGGTGCAATGGGCGGAACTGTCCGCCCTCAGCCGCAGGGACGAGGTGCTGCTCGGCTGCGTGGACGCCGAAACCGAAGCGCGGATGAAGGAAGTCGTCGACCAGGCTTACAAAACCGGAGACACGGTGGGCGGAGTTTTCGAGGTGGTGGCGCGCGGCGTGCCGCCCGGCCTCGGGTCGCACATCGCGTGGGACACCCGCCTCGACGGGCGCCTGGCGCAGGCCATCGTTTCCATGCAGGCGGTCAAGGGAGTGGAAGTCGGGTTCGCTGCCGAAGGCGCGGCCAGCTTCGGCTCCAAAGTGCAGGATACGATCGGTTACGACCGCGGGGAGCGGCGCTTCACCCGCGGCGCCAATCGCGCCGGCGGTCTCGAGGGCGGCATCAGCAACGGGCAGGATATTCTGGTCCGCGGCATGTTGAAGCCGATCTCCACGCTGCGCCGGCCCCTCGAATCCGTCGATTTCGAAACACGCAAGCCTGCTCCCGCCGCCTACGAGCGTTCCGACGTGGCCGTTGTGCCCGCCGCCGGTGTCATCGGCGAGGCGATGGTGGCGATCGTGCTCACCCAGGCTTTCCTCGATAAGTTCGGCGGCGATTCGCTCGATGAAACGCGGCGCAATTTCGATGGCTACCTTCAACAGGTGAAGAGTTTCTGACGATATGGTTTATCCCATAGTGAAGTTCGGCGACCCCGTGCTCGAGCGCGAGGCGGAAACAATAACCGAATTCGACACACCGGAACTGCACCAGTTCCTGGCGGACATGTTCGAATCCATGTACGCCGCCAAGGGCGTTGGCCTGGCGGCGCCGCAGATCGGCTTCTCGCGGAAGATTGCGGTCATCGATATTTCCAACGGCGAAAATCCCGCCGACAAGCTCGTGCTCATCAACCCCTCCATCCTGAAGGTGGAAGGCAGGCAGGAAGGCGAGGAGGGCTGCCTCAGCATTCCCGGCTTCCGCGAACAGGTGCGGCGCGGCAAGCGCGTCACCGTGCGCGCCCAGAATGCCAAAGGCGAGGAATTCGAGATGACCGGCGAAGACCTGCTTGCCCGCGCATTCCTGCACGAAACCGACCACCTGCACGGCAGACTCTACATCACCCACATCAGCGCTTTGAAACGCGACCTGATGAAGCGCAGGATCAAGAAGATGCAGCGCACCGGGGATTGGGGCTAGGGCGCGCCCATGCGCCTCGCCTTTCTCGGTACCCCCGCGTTTGCCGTTCCCACACTGGAAGCGATTGTCCTAGCCGGCTACGACGTGGCGGCCGTCGTCACGCAGCCCGACCGGCCGCGCGGCCGCGGCGGCGAATCCGCGTCCTCTCCCGTCAAAGAGGCGGCCCTGCGCCACGGGCTCCCCGTCTACCAGCCCGAACGCGTGCGCCGCCCGGAAGCCGTCGAATACCTGCGCGCCCTGCGGACCGATGCCATGGTAGTGGTGGGCTACGGCCAGATCATCCCGCAGGCAATCATCGATCTCGCCCCTCTCGGCATCATCAACGTGCACGCCTCCCTGCTGCCCGAATACCGCGGCGCCGGGCCCATTCAGTGGGCTATCGTCAACGGCGAAACCGTTACCGGCGTCACCACCATGCGCATCGACGCGGGGCTGGACACCGGCGACATGCTGCTCAAAGCGGAGACCCCCATCGGCCCCGACGAGACGGCCCCCGAGCTGGGCGCGCGCCTGGCCTCCATGGGCGCCGCCCTGCTAGTCGAAACTTTGCAAAAACTGGCCGCCGGCGAAATCGTGCCCCAGCCGCAGGACGGCGCGCGAGCCACCTACGCCCCCATGCTCAAAAAGGAAGACGGCCGCATCGACTGGTCCCTGCCCGCCGCCGCGATTCACAACCGCGTTCGCGGCCTTCAGCCCTGGCCGGGTGCGTACACCACCTTCCGCGGGCAGTCCCTGCACGTGTGGAAGTCGCGCGCCGGCGCTGCACAGGCAGTCACCGCGGCTCCGGGCACTTTTATTTCCGTGAAGCCGCCGGCCGTGGCTTGCGGCGCCGGAACGGTTGAATTGATCGAAGTGCAGCTCGAAGGCCGGAAGCGGATTCCGGCGTCCGATTTCATTAACGGGCAGCGCATCCTGCCCGGCGAGTCTCTAGGAGGACCAACGCTGTGAACCTTCCCCTTGGATACGCCTACTCGGCCACCTACGCCGGCATCCGGCAGGCGCAGAAGAACGACCTCGCCCTGATTGTCAGCGGGCTGCCCGCCAACGCCGCCGCCGTGTTCACGCAGAATCGAGTGCAGGCCGCGCCCGTCGTGCTCGGACGGCGCCACCTCAAGCTTTCCAAGGGGCTGGTAGGCGCAGTGCTCGTGAACGCGGGTAACGCGAATTGCGCCACCCGTACCGGCGCCGCCGCGGCCCTGGCCTCCTGCAAAGCGGCGGCGAAAGTGCTTCGGCTGCCCGTCGCGCAGGTGCTGCCCGCCTCCACCGGCGTCATCGGCGTGGAACTCGATCCGCGCAAAATTGCGGATGCGATGCCCGCGTTGGTTTCCGGCCTCTCGCCCGACCGCTTCGACGATGCGGCCGACGCCATCATGACCACCGACCTGGTCCGCAAAACCGCCTTCGCCGAGGTGAAATTGCGGCGCGGTGTGGTCCGCATTGCAGGCATGACCAAGGGCTCCGGCATGATTCAGCCGCTGATGGCCACCACCCTCGGCTTCGTCCTCACCGACGCCGTCGTTCCCGGCGCTCCGCTCCGCGCCATCCTCAAACGCTCCGCCGAGCGCAGCTACAACCGCCTCAGCGTGGATGGCGATACCTCCACCAACGATACCTTGCTCCTCATGGCCAACGGCGGCAGCGGCGTACGTCCCGACCCGAAGGAGTTCGCCAAGCTCGAGGAAGCGATCGCCGGCGTCATGGAGTCCCTCGCGCAGGCCATCGCCCGCGATGGCGAGGGTGCGACGAAACTCATCACCATCCTGGTTTCCGGCGCGCCCAGCCCGGCCGCGGCGGCAAAGATCGCCCGCGCCATCGCCAATTCGCCGCTCGTGAAAACCGCGATCGCGGGCTCCGACCCCAATTGGGGCCGCATTCTCTCGGCCGCCGGCAATGCCGGAGTTCCCTTCGATCCGGTCAAAGTCGATATTCATATGCAGGGCGTGGCCGTGTGCCGCGCCGGTCTCGCCGCGCCGTTTTCCGAAGACGAGCTGAAGGCGAAACTGGACGCGCCGGAATGCGAGATCCGTTTCGCCCTTCGCGGCGGCAAGGCGTCCGCGCGCTTCTGGACCTGCGACCTGACCGAAGGCTACATCCGCATCAACGCCAGCTACCGGACGTGAACATGCGCCGCCGCCTGTTTCTCGGCGCACTCCTCGCCGTACCCCTGCGGGCCGATCCCGCCTCGGAGGTGTGGGATGCGCTCACGGAAATCGCTTCCGCCCTCGGCCGCGGTAATGCCGCCGCTTTCGCCGCCCAACTCGCTCCCGGCTCCCCGGAAAACACCGCTCTCATTGCGGACGTTACGGCCCTCCTGCGGGAAGTCGAAGTGCAATGCTCCCTCGACCCCATCGAGAACGAAGGCGACTCGCGCGCCCGCACCCTCGTCGTGGACTGGCTGCTGACCCTGACCGCCCGCAGCGAAAGCGCTCGCATCGTGCGCCGCAGAGAGAACGTCCGCTGCCGCTTCGAAAAGCGCGGACGCAAGTGGCTCCTGACCCGCATGGATCCCGCCGGCTTTCTTCAACCGCCCGCAGCGCCGCGACCGTAAAGCGGTCCCGCCCTATCGCAGCCGGATCTCCCGCACCAGCGCGACCACCGCCCCCCGCTGGCGCACCGGCTGCCTGAAGTCCGCGGCGCCCTTACCCGCGAGGTTTTTGATCTTGACGGAAACGGCGCCGAGTTGGCCGCCGGAACCGTCCGTCAGGTTGAAAATGATCTCGACTTCCTGGATTCTGTTCGCCGTCCGGTTACGAACCCGGCCAACCACCGCCCCGGTAGCCCGGTCCACGTGGGCATCGAGCAATTCGACTTCGTGGTTTGTCGGTAATGAGGCGGTATTGAGGTCCGGTAGCAGCTTGGCCGCGATCTCAGCCGCCGTGGGTTGCGGCGGCGGCGCATCCATCATGTCCCGCTTGGTCAGGTAAACCAGCGTGCCCGCAACGGCCAGGCAGGGAATCCCGATGAGCGTCCACACCAGACTTTTTTTCCACCATGGCCGGTTGCTGAGATAAAGAGGATCGGAGTGCGGCCTACCCGCCACGACCCGGCTGAACACGGCCCGCAACCGACTCATTCCAGACGGCGGTTCGTTTTCAGGAGAGATCATTTTCGCTCAGGTCATTATATCGTGCGTCACGAACGTCTTTCCGGCGCGAGGGTTTCTGAACATCGGAACCGGGAATGCAACACCACTGGACATGAAACCAATCCTCACCTCTTTTCTCGGTTTGAGCTTAATCGCACTATGCCCGTCCATCGGTGCGGCACAGCAACCTTCCAAAACCGGCGCCGCCAACCGGCTTATGGGCGCCGACAGCACCTTTGTCATCAAAGCCGCGCAGGGCGGAATGGCCGAAGTGCAGTTGGGCAAGCTTGCCGTGGACAAGGCCTCCAGCGAGGATGTCAAGAAGTTCGGCCAGACAATGATTGACGATCACAGCAAAGCCAACGACGAGTTGAAGCAGATCGCGGCCGCCAAGGGAATCAACTTACCGGACTCGCTCGACAGCAAGCACCAGGCAACCTACGACAGGCTTTCCAAATTGAGTGGCGCCGCCTTCGATCAGGCCTACATGAAGGACATGGTGGCCGACCACAAAGCGGACGTGGCGGAGTTTCGCAAGGAATCCACCAAAGCCACTGATCCCGAAGTGAAGGCGTTCGCCGCCAAAACGCTGCCCACCCTCGAACATCACCTCGAGTTAGCGCAGACTACCGAGGCCTCCGTCCGCAAGGGACCGGCAAAAATGGAAAAGGAAAAACCGGCCGATATGGAAAAGGTAAAGAAGTAGCTGATCTGAATTCGCCGGCGTCAGGGGACCAGCCGGGTCCCCTTTTTTTCCGCCGCCGGGCCTCGCGCTCCGGCCAGCAGGACTTCGAGTGACCGCAGGCTCTCCTGCCGCCCCATCACGATCAAAAAGTCCTTCCCGTGAATCGCGGTATCTGCCGCTGGATTGAATATCATTTCACCGCTGTGCTTCCGGATTGCCAGCACAATCACTCCGAGCGTTCGCCCCAATTCCATCTGCCGGATGGTCTTCGACACCATTTCGCTGGTCTCCGCCACCCGCACCTGCTCGATGGAAATGTCCATAGCGATGTCCTTGGTCGTGAAGTCCAGAAACTGCACGACGTGCGGCCGCAGCATTGACTGCGCCAGCCTGTGGCCGGTGATCGCATACGGCGCGAAGACCGAATCCGCCCCCGCCCGCCGCATCTTTTCCTCGGCGCCTTCTTCGGCCGCGCGCGCGGCAACGAAGATCTTCGGATTCAGCCCTTTGGCCGAGAGCAGCACGAAGAGATTGTCGGCGTCGGTGGAAAGCGCCGCCACCAGGCCCCTCGCCCGGTCTATCCCGAGTTGCCGCAGCGTATCGTCGTGCGTCGAATCGGCAGCCACCGCCAGCATTCCCGCCCGGATCGCCCGCTCCACCCGTTCCGGGTTGATGTCCACCACCACGAAGGACGCTCCGGCGTGTTGGAGCTCGGCCGCGGCGCCGCGCCCCACCCGTCCGAACCCGCAGATGATGAAGTGATCCTTCAGCTTTTCGATCATGCGTTTGTTCCGCCGTTTCCCGATTACGTCCCCGAATTCCAGCTCGATAATGCTTTGGGTCATCGCGCCGACCGCGATCAGGATCGTGCTCACTCCGAAGAAAATAAGAAACGAGTTGAAAATTCGCCCGGCGCGTGAAAGCGGGTGAATCTCGGTATATCCCACCGTGGTCATGGTGGTGAGCGTCATGTAAAACGCGTCGAATACGGGGTAGTGCTCTACTACCGTGAAGCCCACCGTTCCGATTGCCAGCGTGGTCGCGATTGCCGTCAGGATGTAAAGGGTACGCCGCGCCAGCCGGTTCATTGTGGTTCAGCCTCAGTATAGCGTCGGATGCCGCGCCGGTCCCGCGTCTCTGGTTCAAAACTGCCGGACCCAATTAGTCCTTTATGCTCAAATCTCAGCAATCGCAGCAGACAAAGAACTCAGGAAGGCATGACGCCGAGCCCGCCACTATGATCCTGTCCGCCATCCCCCTGCGGGGTAAAATAGCCCTGCCGGAAGGGGCGGAGCCTTGGCCGGCAGGGAGGATTTCGACCGTGGCAAAACTCAAGCTCATCGTTCTCGAAGGCACCGGCAACGGTAATGTGATCGAAGCGCAGTTCAATCCCAAAGAGATCCAGATCGATAAGTCGATCAGCTGGCTCCAGCAGGCTTCCGGATCCCCCAGCGACCTTAAGTACACGGCGGGAGAAGCTCGGGTACTATCCTTCGAACTGCTATTGGACGGCTTCTCGACCGGGACGTCTATCCAGGGCGCGATCCAAAGCCTGGAGGCGCTCACCGAGCCCGACGCCACGCTAATAGGCCGGCCACCCAAGTTGCGCGTGGTCTGGAGTGCGGACACCCTGCGCAGCTACCTGCCGAAATTCGACGGCGTAATCGACAAGCTCCGCGTCACCTACACGATGATCGACCAGGACGGCAAGCCGCTCCGCGCCACCGTCGCTCTGTCGCTCAAAGAGGCCGTTCACCTCGCGGTCGAAGTCTAGGCTTCGCTGGCGCCTCTGTTCGACTACCCGAGGGCACGATGCCTGTTATTATGGGGCATGAATCCGGTGATGCCGCACAGGCATTCTGCTGTGCCGGGAGAGCCGTTTTTCGAGCAATCAAAGTTGGGCCGGTAGCTCAGTAGGTAGAGCATGTGCCTTTTAAGCACAGGGTCGCGGGTTCGAGCCCCGCCCGGCTCACCAATATAAGGCCGCGGTTGGCGGCGGTGTTCCCACCCCATCTCGGTTGAAGGTACTCCGATGCCTGCTCCCGTTCGCCTTCCGGTGATGCATCAACCGCGAAGATCTCAACCCTCAGTTTTCCTCCGATGGCGCGTCGCGTCACCTCGCCACGTTCGGGAGCGTATGAAATCTGGCTTGCCGGTCCGTGGACGGGTCAACGCGGTTCAACTCACTTCGATGGAATTGGAGCACGCCGCGCCGCGCCGCGGAGGCACGGCAACGGACCGCGTACCAGGCTTGTTTTGGCGACGTTCGAGAGTCCGCTTCGCGTCGCAGGCATGATCGCATGACGGGTGGGTTCCGCGGAGTAGGTCGGACTCCAGAGTGCTATAATTCAGCCCAAAATGGACCCAGCCCGCTGGCGACGGATCGAACAGTTGTACCAGTCCGCACTGGACCTGCCCCCGGCCGACCGAAGCGACTTCCTCCTGCGCGCCTGCGGCCACGACGATTCCCTGCGCCAGGAAGTCGAGTCCCTGCTGGAACAGCCCTCCAGCGGGGGAGTGCTGGACCGGCGCGCTTGGGATCAGCCCAAAGGGACGCCCGATTTCGTCAGAGGTCCAGCCCTGATCGGTGCGTATATATCCCACTATCGAATCGTCGAAGAACTGGGTGCGGGTGGGATGGGAGAAGTCTTCGTCGCCGAGGACCTGCACCTGGCGCGACGCGTGGCCATCAAATTTCCTGCGCTCCTTCAGGAGGGCTCCGATGCTCCCGCCCGATTTCTGAAGGAAGCGCGGGCCGCTTCGCGGCTCGACCACGCCAACATAGCGCGCATCTATGATTACGGCGAGGCGAATGACGGGCGACCCTTCCTGGTAATGGAGTTGGTCCACGGCGTCACCCTACATCAAGCGCTGCGAGACGGCCCCCTGTCCCCAGAGAGGAGTGTGGCGGTGGCGGTGAACGTTGTCCGTGCCCTTCGCGAAGCGCATCGTGCCGGACTCGTCCACCGGGACATCAAGCCCAGCAACGTGATGCTAACCGAATCCGGTGAAGTGAAGGTCTTGGATTTCGGTTTGGCCAAGGAGATGACTGCCGAGCTGACCGGACGTCTTTCGCAGGCGGTTACCGCTTCCGCGAGTCTTACCCTTCCAGGAGTTGTGCGCGGGACGCCTGCATATATGTCGCCGGAACAGGTGCGTGGCCAGTTGCTCGATGGGCGCAGCGATCTGTTCTCCGCCGGAGTGCTGCTTTATGAATGTCTCACCGGCAGGCCGCCGTTCTCCGGCGGCAGCACTCACGATGTGCTCGAAAAGGTTTTGTACACCAATCCGCCCTCACCTTCCTTCCACGTGCCGGCTGTGCCCTCGGCCCTTGACCGCATCACCGTCCGGGCAATCGCGAAGGAACCCGCCGGGCGTTATCAAACGGCCGAAGCGATGCTTGCGGAACTCGAGTCGGCCGGCACCGCTCTCAGCCTGCCCGCCACGCAAACCGGGATTACCGCCATTATCGGTTCGTATTGGAAGTGGGCCGCGGGGGCGGTTCTGGCCGTAGTTTTGATCGCGGGTTCGCTGCTGTGGCAGAATCGCCCTCACATCCCGCCGCCCGGCGCCATGCGCTGGTACGAAACCGGGGTGGCGGCGCTGCGCGACGGAACATACTACCGGGCAGCGCGTGCTCTCGAACAAGCCATCCAACTGGACTCTGGCTTTGCGCTCGCCCACGCCCGTTTGGCCGAGGCGCTCAACGAGATGGATGATGAGGCCGGCGCCAACCGCGAACTGGTTCTCGCTCTACCGGATGGCGGGAGTCCTCGGCGGGGCGGAATCGAAGACCTTCACATTGACGCAATTCGTCGCACACTGGTCGATGATTTCTCAGGCGCCATCCGCACCTACACGGAACTGATTGGTAATGTTCCCGACGCCGCGTCAAAAGCTGCCTTATTCGTGGACGTCGGCCGGGTTAGAGAAATGAACCAGGAGAACGCCAAGGCTCTGGCGGCGTACCGCGAGGCCATTAAACGCGATTCCCAAAACGCGGCGGCACACCTGCGCGCAGGTATTCTCCTCGCAGCGCAGCTTGGGCCTCAGGCCGCCGCCGAATTCACGACGGCGGAGGCGCTGTACCGTGCGTCGAGTAATACGGAGGGGGAGATCGAGGTCTTATACCAGCGGGGATATGACGCGAGCCGCGGGTTGAGGTTGACCGAGGCCCGGGCGGATCTCGAAAGGGCCGCACAGATGGCGCGCACGATCTCATCCGTCCAACAGGAAATTGCGGCGCTCCTTCAGTTGAGCATCGTTACCTACCGCGAGGGCGATCCGGCCAGTGCCGAAAAGATCGCCGCTTCTGCCGTGCAGAGAGCCCGCCGCGGCGGCATGACTTTCCTTGCGGGCCGCGGGCTCCTTGCCCTCGGCGGCGCGCAGTTTGGAAAACAGGCGTATGCCCGTGCGGAAGCGAACTTCCAGGAAGCGCTGGAGATTTCGCGCAATTCGAAAATGGGTCGAACCGAAGCCCGGGCGCTGTTCTGGCTGGCCAACCTTCACGAGACCACCGGCGCCGCCGACGCCGCGCTCAAAGAGATCGACCTCGCACTGGCCTATTACGAGAAGGCCGGCTTCCGGGTGGAAACGCGCCTGTTGCTTGCGATCAAGGGCCGGATCTACCGAAACCTCGGCCGGTTTCCGGAAGCGGTGGACCTCTTTCGTCAACTGCTCGCCTTGGCCAGCGCCTCGCAGGATCGCAACCATATGGCGATTGCCGAACAGGGAATAGCGCGGGCTCTATTCCGCAATGAGGATTGGCCGGGATCGCTGGAGCACTTCCAAAAGTACAATGCTATCGGCCGTTCCATACCGGATGCAGAGACGATTGGACGCTCTCTCGTCGGCGAGGCCGACGTACTTTGGCGCTTGGGCCGTCCGGACGAAGCAGAGCGGCTCTTGCCGGAAGTGGAACGGCTTTCTCTGCCTGTCTCGATCCGTGCCGCACTTGCCGCCAACGTGGCAGACCGGCGCGCCGGCATTGCATTCAGCCGCGGGAGAAACGCGGAAGCGGCGGCACTGGCCCGGCGCGTATCCGAGATGCCGGCGGCAGTGCCACCAATGCCTGCGCTCGCCATGTGTTTGGCGGGCGTTGCGCTCGCACGTTCCGGGTCGGCAAAGGCTGGCAAGGAGTTTTGCGAAAAATGTGTTGCCGAACTGATGAAACAGCAGGATCGGTTTCTACTGTCGGAGGCGCGTATTGACCTGGCGGAGGTTCTGCTGGCCAATGGGGAGGCAGCAGCAGTTGCTAATGAGGTGCGTCAGGCACTGGACGTAATCGACCCGCCGCATCGCTTAGAATCTTCCTGGCGCGCTTGGGTGATCGCTGCAAGGGCGTATCGGCGAATTGGGGACCGGGTACACGCGGGCGAAGCACTGGTGGCTGCTAAGTCTCGGCTGGCAGCCCTGCGGGCTAACTGGACCGCCGACTATTTCAACAGCTACTCCGCAAGATTGGATCTTGCACGCTCACTGGCAGATCTGAAATAAGCAGCGTGGCCGGGCATAGCAAAAGGAGCGCTTACTCACGTGAGAGGCTTCCACGGAACAAGGCTCATGGACCCAACGTACCTGTAGGCCTATAACCGTTTCAATTAGCTGAACTCAAAACCTGTTTACTTGTTTCAAGTTGTGCCTTATCGTGAGATAGGCCGAGGAGAATTCCAATGAGCTCTCGAGACGCGGGCGTCTTCGCTTGTGGCGTGGCTACCGGTGCCGCCGCTGCCCTCTTGTTGAAGCACCTCGACAGTGGTGACGACCAGCCGATTATTCTCAATGGCAATTCCCTGCGTATCCGTCCTGTGAACCGCAGGTTTGGAAGGGCGCAGGACGATCACCATGTGCATCACCTAAACCCGGCGGGTCACCCGACTACAATGGGCCGAAAGGTAAGTGCGGTCACGCTGTTGATCAATGGCACAACTACCCCGAATTCGTGGTCGGCGGGAAACGATCTGGAAATAGTCGTTCAGTCCGATCTGCCAGATATCACGTTGACGTGGAAACGGAACGGCAAGCTCGAAGTCCAGGGCGACAACGTTGCCCTGCATCTCGATGGCAACGGTTCAATCCTTCGTGAAGACTGCCATGCGACAAATATTCTGATCCAGCAAGAGCCTTTTTTCGTTTACCAAGCGTCGTTTCACCTCACTATTCGCTACCGCGGATCTGTCGGCAGTTGAAGCCAGGCGAGTAGGCGCGTGCCGTGTGTTTGTTCGGCGGGAAAGTAACTCTTGCGCTGCGATTGGAATCAACATCTTACGTTGCGGCAATGAGGATCGCGGGTTCGAGCCCCGCCCGGCTCACCAGATACGTCATTTTCCCCGCAGCCGGAACGTCAGCCCCACAACTGCCGTCAGCGGGTATCCAGGCGTTGCGTGGATGATCGTCACGTCCTGAATCAGTTCGGAGCTGAGAGCCTTCAATGAGCCAAGATAACCTTGGCCGTGGCCCTGCGTGCCCTGGTTTTGTTGTACGTCATCCACCATCACCTTCAGTCCGCCATTCACGCCCCCGTGGTCCAGATTGAAACCGAAGCGGCCAATCTCCAGGGACTTTCCGCCGCCCTCATGTTGACCCGCATCGTTCCACCGATGCTTCCACGGTCTTGCCGGTGATGACGATGCTCTGGTGCTGCCCTGCAATGCCGGAGAGCGTCAGGTTCACCGTGTCAAATCTGTCGGGCGGGATCGTGATGCCCTCCGTGCCCCGCCGGAACCGAAAGTCGCGAACGAATTCATGCGAAATGCCGCACGTTCGCTTTGTTATCAAATCCGGTCGAGCGGCACCATCATCGGGACGACTCGTAGCGCATCCCTCATCATGCGGGCTGCTTCGCCCGTGCACATCTCGTTCCTGGCGAACAGTAGCCGGCAAGTGGTGAACCACCGCGACCATGAGGCGAGCGGGGCTTCGTCAAATACCTCCATGCGTATACTCGCGCCCCACGGAAAACAGCCACCATCTAATATAAGATAACGAGGCCCGTTATCTGCTAAAGAGCGAATCTAATTTCTTGTGAGGATTTATTCATGAAAGAATTGCCGACACGTCGATTGGTTCTTGCCCTGTGCCCGGCTGCCCTGCTCGCGCAAGGGCGGGGCGTACAGATCGAAGGAAAGGAGGTCGCCCGGAATGATGATGTCGTCTTCCGGCAGATCGATGAACATACCTGGGTAGGCTCGGGCCACCTGATGGCGAATGAGAGCCTGTACCTGGTGGAAGGTGCGAGCCGGTCCGTTCTGATCGATGCCGGCACCAGGATCGCGGATCTCGACAAGATCGTGGCGTCGATCACGAAAAAACCGGTGATGCTGGTGGCGACGCATGCCCATCCGGATCACACCGGCTCCGCGATCAACTATTTCCCCGAGTTGTATCTCAATCCAGGCGACGCGGGATCGCAATTCGTGGCGCACTATACCGGCAATCTGAAGCAGTTGAAGGACGGAGAACGGATCGATCTCGGCGGAAGGACCCTGCAGGTGCTTTTCACACCCGGGCACACACCAGGTTCGACCACTTTCCTCGATCGCGATGCCGGCTACGGCTTCAGCGGCGATTCCTTCGGTTCCGGCAATCTGCTTCTATCCGGTAGTTTCTCCACACTGATTGCGACCTGTGAAAAGACGAGCGCGCTTATGGAGAAACTCGGGATCAAGCTTCTCTACCCGGGACACTACATGGGCAAGAATCCGGAAACCAGGCAGAGGGTCGAAGACGAGGCGACTCTCAGCAAAGACATTCTGTCCGGCAAGGTGAAAGGAGAAGCGAACCCGCGAGGCATGATGGGCCTGAACCTGATCGTCACAGCTTACGGCGTTCGCATTAATTACAGCGAGAAAGCGATCCAGTAGGGCGCTGGCCGGGCCGCAACCGGCGCGCTCATCCCGTCCAGTTTCGCCTGGACCTGCTCAAGAGCAGTAATCCCGCTCCCGCTGCCGCGGCAGGCGGACGCGGTAATCCAAGGGCGATGGGCTTGAATCCAACTCGAATGAGCAACGTGATTCACTCGCGGCGGAAAAAGGCGGGCTGGGGCAAGCGGCAACTGCCCAAGGGCACGGCGCTGGGCGTCGCGTTCCACTTCAGCCATCGTGGGCCTTCGCCGAGGTTGCCGAAGTCGTTGTCAGCGCGGACAGGAAGATCAAGGTCAACAAGGTCTGGGTCGCCGGCGATATCGGCAGCCGGATCATCAATCCGAGTGCGGCCGAAAACCAGGTACAAGGCGCAATCGTGGATGGCTTGGGCGGTAATCACGGTTCACTCAGCCGCGCCTACCCGCGTCCAACCGCCCGCGATCGCCGCTTCAATCCCGCCGGCCGGTCGAACTGCTTCCGGATCCGCCCCCACACCCCTGCCGCCAGCACGGCTCCGATCGTCAAACATGTAATCCACGCCCCCGCCGTAAACCATCCCGGCGCGAAGTAGAAATGCACCCGGCCCGACCCCGGCGGCACCACCACGCCCATCATGGCATGATCCACCCGGATCACTTCCATTTGCCGCCCATCCGACTCCGCCCGCCAACCCGGGTACCACGCCACCGCCAGCTTCAGCAGGCTCGGCGCCGCCGCCGTGTATCCGGCGGTGTAAGACTGCTCCCCCACTTGCACCAGAATCGCCTCGGCCTTCGCATCCTGCCCGATCTCCGGCACCGCCCCCTGCGCTACCGACCGTTCCGCCGGACGCAGCCCGGCTAGCGCTGCCAGCGATTCCCTTTCGTCCCGCACCACCTCCACCGCGCGCGGAAAATAGGCGCGCGGAAGCACCGAGCCGTTCGCCTCCACCCGCCCTCGCGCCATGTCCACGTAGCGCGAGACGTTCAGCCCGTCGCGGAGCCGCGGGTTGCCCGCTATCGCTTCCAGATACTCCCGCATCGGCCTCGGCTGCAAACGCAGGTAGCCGTACGTCGTCTCGAACTTCAAGTCCAGCGGATGGAGCATCGGACCCATGCCCTGCACGTAGCGCCTTACTTCGAAGCGCGATTCGGGCAACTGCGGCGCTGCCACCATCTCTCTGCCAAGCTGCTCCTGCCGTTCGTACAATTCGTGAAACCCCTGCCGGGCATAGGCGAGCGGGTTCAGATACGAGTTCACCAGCCACAAGTCCGCGAACACGGCCGCGCACAGCAGCACCGGCACGAACCGCGCCCGGCCCGAATCGATCAGCCGGTCCAGCCCCGCTGCCGCCAGCGCCGCCATCGCGAGGGCCACCAGAAACCACGAGCGCACCGGGTATTGAAATTCGCCCATCAGCGGCAGCCGCGCCGTCACGCTGTACAATCCCAGCGCCGGACCCGCCATATACCACAGCGCCGGACCCGCCAGCGCCAGCGCCATCCATTTCAGCCGTCCCCTCGCCGCCCCCAACACTGCCAGGGGCAGCGCCGGCAGGCCCCCGTACAGCCACAGATCGCGCGCCGCGGTCGCACCCGGCGGACGCGGGAAAAAAAGCGTGAGCAGCGCGCCCGGTTCGAGAATGCCGCCTCCCCTCGCCGCCCCCATCGCGTCCGGTAGCGACATGCGCATCAGTTCCAACCCCGGAACAATTTGAATCGCCGCCGCCAGCAGCGCGCCCAGCGCAATTCCCGCCGCAGCTCCGGCGCGCCGGCGTCCCGCCGCAACCGGTTCCAGCGGATCCGCCGCGGCAAACAACGCCAGGCCGATCATCCCGTACATTGCGCCCTGAACCGATCCCGCCAGGATCATCATCGCGCCCGCCGCTGCACCGGCTGCCATGTTCCACAGCGACGCCCGCCGCGACGCGCGCAGGTACCCGAGCAGCAGCCATGGAAACCATGCCGCCGCGCCTTGCAATCCCACGTGGCTCGCGTGCGCCGTGAAGAAGCCCGAGAGTCCGTATGCGAGCGCGCCCAGGAACGCTGAAATTTCGTGCGCCAGAAGCTTGCGCAGCAGCAGAAAAACTCCCAGGCACGCGATCAGCGCATGCGCCGCAATCTCCACCTCGATCGCCCGCGGCGAAACACCCAACACAAAAAACGGCCAGTTGAGCGGATACCACGCGGCTGTCTTCGGGTTTGAAAGAATCGGGTAGCCGCCGTACAGATAAGGCGTCCATTGCACCTCTCCCGCCCGCCACCGCTCGGCCACATATCTTTGCAGGGGATAGTGAACGTCCGCCGCATCGCCCTGGATGCTCGTGTTCGGCGAAAACAGCGGTATGGCGTAAAACGCAAGCACCGCCGACGCCAGAAAAAGAGGGGCCGTCCACCGCGACTCGGTCATTGGACTCCAGATAGTAGCACGCGTCTTTTCCCGCGTAACCAGCAGCTTTCCCGCTGCGTCGTTTACCTAGACCGCCAAAACACCCCAGGAGCTCTTATTGTTTCCACGCCTCTCCCTTGTGTTTGCTTTCGTGTCCATAGCCGGCGCGCAAACCACCACCCCAACCGCCATCGATCCAGCCAGTTGGATGGATCTGCTTTGGAATCTGCCGGTCATCCGCTACCTGATTCCGCTCCCCGTGCCGCAGCCCGAGTGGGTTTCGCTGCCTGTTCCCCAACCGCCCCCGTGTTCTGTATCTCCTCTCACGGAAATCGCGGATGTGGAGGCGCAGACATTTGAGGATCGTGTTGGCTCCGACGAAGGCGTCGTGGACCGCGCCGGGCTCACTCCGCCCACCTCCCGCGCTCTCGAGCACTTCGAAAGCGTGGTGGTCCGCGTGGGAGGCCGCATCGTTGTGACCTCCGCCTATCGTCCGGCACCTTATCAGGAGCACCTCCAGAATGTGTGGGACAAGTGGATGGTGGAACTCAGAAATAACCAGGACCCGAACTGCGCGCAACTGAAAGCCGAAGTGCAGGATGAGTTCGCGAAACATCAGTTGCTCGAAACGCAGCGCCCCGTGCCCTATTCGGATCACACCAGGGGCATCGGCTTCGACGCCGACGTGACCCTGCCGCGCTCTGCGCGCCTCAACCGCCGCCGCGTTTCCCTGGACCGTCTCGCCCGCCTCTCCGGAGTAAGCCGCCCCGCCGTCCGGCGCGACCCCGTGCATTTCCGCCTGCGTTCGCTGTAAGGTGGATATTTGCGGCCGCAAGGCCGTTGCACGCTCGAGCCTGTCCTCTCGTGCCCTCTGAAACCGAACAATCCTACGGCCTGGTCCGGGGCTTCGGCCTGCTCCAGAGTACCGCGCTGAACATGTCGAACATGGTCGGCGTGGGTCCGTTCATCACCATCCCGCTGATCATCTCCGCCATGGGCGGCCCTCAATGCATGCTGGGGTGGCTGATCGGCGCCGTCATCGCGGCCTGCGACGGTTTGGTGTGGAGCGAGCTCGCCGCCGCCATGCCCGGCACCGGCGGCACCTACCATTACTTCCAGGAAGTCTTTCGCAAGACCCGCCTCGGCCAGATCCTGCCCTTCCTCTTTATCTGGCAGTTCATCTTCAGCGGCCCGCTCGAAATCGCCTCCGGCTACATCGGCTTCGCCCAATACCTCGGCTACTTCTGGCGCGGCATGACTCCGGTCGCGGCCAAAATGGTCGCCATGGGCGTCGGGGCCATCGTCGTCGCCCTGCTATACCGCAAGGTCACCGCCGTCGGCCGCCTCACCGTGGTGCTCTGGATCGGCATGCTCATCACCGTGCTCTGGATCATCCTCAGCGGCCTCGCCCATTTCAAACCATCGGTCGTTTTCGACTTTCCATCCGGCGCTTTCCGCTTCTCGCTCGGTTTCGCCTCCGGCCTCGGCTCCGCCATGCTCATCGCCATGTACGATTTCATGGGCTATTACGATATCTGCTACGTCGGCGGCGAAGTGCGCAATCCGGCCCGCACCATTCCGCGCGCCATCCTGATTTCGGTGCTGCTGGTGGCGGCCATCTACGCGCTCATGAACCTGAGCATCATCGCCGTGGTGCCCTGGCGCGAAGCCATGCAGTCCCGCTTCATCGCCTCGGAATTTATCGAGCGGCTCTACGGCCCGCGCGCGGCCTCCGTCGTCACCGTCCTGGTGCTGTGGACCGCGGTGGCGTCGGTCTTCGCCCTGCTGTTCGGCTACAGCCGCATCCCGTACGCCGCCGCCCTCAACGGCCACTTCTTCTCCGGCTTTGGAAAGCTGCATCCTTCCGGACAGTTTCCTCACGTCTCGCTGCTGGTGTTGGGGGCTCTTGCCATGGCGGCCTGCCTGTGGAATCTGGACGTGGTGATTTCGGCCCTGCTGACCTGCCGCATTCTCATTCAATTCATCGGGCAGATCTTCGCGCTCCACCACCTGCGGAAGCACCGGAGCGAAATCGCCCGGCCCTTCCGCATGTGGCTGTACCCGATTCCAAGCGCCGTCGCCCTGGCCGGATGGTCGTACATCTTTCTGACCTCCGGCTGGCTCTACATCGGCTTTGGATTGGCGATGCTCGGAGCCGGATGCATCGCCTGGGCTGCCGGCCGCAGCCGCGGTCACTTCGCCGCGGCGCGTACTTCCGGCAATGACTGAATGATCGCCGCGCTCGCGAAGGCCGTTCCCATCTGCGACAGCCACTGGTCGTGCCCGTACGGGAAACCGCTCTCGAAGTAGGGCTGGATTTTCGGCGCGCGGCTGCGCACGTGCCAGGTCCCGTCGGCGGCCTGCGTGTCCATCAGGAACCGCACGCCTTTGCGATACGCCGGGTCCGCCGCGCTGATCGTGCCGCATTCCTGCAAGGCCTGCAGGGCGCGGCCGGTGGCGTAGGCGTCCGTATCCAGATATCGAGTCTGGCCCCAGCCGCCGTCGGCGCGCTGCAAAGCCAGCACGCGTTTCGAAAACCGCTCCACCGTCGCCTTGTCCAGGCCGGCCCACTTGGCGCCCAGCATCTGCATCACGGCGTCTTCCGTGGTCTGCGGTTCTTTCTCCACCAGCCATTTCGCTGCCCTGGCAATGCGGGCTTCGAACTCGGGGCGCCGCGCCGGTGGCATGTAATCGCGCAGGCCGCGAATCGCCATCGCGGTCAGGGTGAAGTTGCCGTCCGACGTCGGCGGGCGGGTGATTCCGAAATTGCCCCACGCCCCGTCGCTGTGCTGCTGCGCCGCCAGGTTGTGCACCATCGAGTCCGTCACGCGGTCCGCGGGCGTGCCCTCGGCATTCATCGCCTGCAACGCGAAGGTCAGGATGTCGGGCACCGGCGGGTCCATGCGCTGCAACAGGAAATCGGCCGCCGCCGCGAATTGCAGGCGCGTGCCCTTGGCCACCTCTTCCTCGGCCGGCTGGTCGTATGCCACACCCTTGGCGCGCGCAGCGGCCACCGCCACGCTGGTCACGTTCTGCGCATGGCAACTGATGCAGCCGCCTTCCTTGAAGAAGCTGACGTTCGTTTTCTGCATCACCGCCAGGCTGCGCGCAACTGCCTCCTGCGGCGTTTTGGCGTGTGCCCGCTCAAACGGCATCTCCGCCGCCTTCTTCGCCTGAATCCCCTTCGAAGCTTCGGCGATGGCGGCCATGATCGTGGGCTGCCGGTACTTCGCCGCCCAGTCCATCGCCGTCTCCCCCGCCTTCGACTTGATACTCATATCGGGCTTCCGCTCGAGCAGCATTCGCACCGTGGTCTCGTTCGGGTGGTCGGTGGCCACCGCCAGCATGATCGGCGTCATCCCGCGCACGTCCTGCGCGTTCACCTCCGCGCCGGCATCGAGCAGCATCTTCACCACGTCGCTGTTCGTCGCCGTCACCGATACGAGCAGCGGCGTCAGGTAGCCGAGCGCGATCGGGCCGTTCTTCACCGGCCGGTCGAAGCTGGGCCCGGTCGCCGCGTTCACATTGGCGTGCCGGTCGAGCAGCATTTTCACCATGACGGCGTTGCCGCGGCTGGCCGCCGAAATCAGCGGGGTGAAGCCGCCCACGTTCGCGCCATTCACGTCCGCGCCCTTCTCGAGCAGCAGCCGTACGGCAGCCTCATCGTTGGCATCGGCCGCGGCGATCACCGGCGTCGTCCCCATCGCATCCTTCGCTTTCGCGTCGGCGCCCTTGGCCAGCAGCAGTTGAATCACTTCGAGGTTGCCCTGGTGGGCCGCCGCGATGATCAGCGGCGTGCGTCCCTGCTTGTTCACGGCATTGACGTCCGCGCCCTTCGCCACCAGCAGTTTCACCTTCTCCGGCTGGTTGCTGCACCACATCAGCGCGGTCGCTCCGAACTCGTCTTTCGCGTTTACATCGGCGCCGGAAGCGATAAGCTGCCGCATCGTTTCCACGCTGCCCGAAGCCGCCGCGTACATCAGCGGCGTGGCTCCGCGGCCGTCCTTGTTATTGACGCTGGCGCCGCCCAGGATCATCTTCGCCACTGCCTTGCGGTCGTCGTTGCGGATGGCGTTATAAAACTTGTCCCCGGCGTCCCCTTCGGCGTGCAATAAAGATGCCGCGGAGACGATCGCCGCGCAGACGGCCGTTTTGCTCCAGAACTTCATTAACTTTCCCCTCCACCCTCGAAACGCGCAGCCGGTTCGCGGAACGGCTCATTTATCTGCCGTTCAGTTTTCAGTCGGCGTCTTTTCTGCGTGATCGATAACCAGTTGTTCGACGGTGATCTTGCGCGACTCCAGCTTTAGTCCCAGAGATTGCACCGCTTTCAGAACGGAGGAGGAGCCCCCAGGCACGGATGCCGCATCGGCCGGCATCGGTCCGCCGGGTGCGCCGCCCACAGGCTCGAGTTCGGAGATCCACTTCGCGCGCGCCTCGCCTCTCAGGTCCTCCAGTGAGAAATCAATCGACACTGCATAGGTTCCTGTGAGGCCGGTCATATCCTTCACTGGAAGGCCGCCGCCGGTTGCCCGCAAAAGCGTGGTTAGCATATCGGCGAACCCGCTCATGGTCACCCGCGTCGCTGCGATCTTCATCGACCGGCTCGCCGGATCGACGGTGTAGCTGATCGTGCCCTTGGCCCCCATGTTCATGATGGCGCCGCCACTGTTGTCGGTCGTGCATACGAATCGGTCCATCTGGGCCGTCGATCTGCCTCTCGCCGGGCGCGAGTGGCGCACTCTCGTCGATCGGATTCGTGTCGCGAGATTCCAGCATCTTCGGCCCGCCTGGCCCAACCACCAGCGCGAGCGCCGCGTGTTCCCTCCTCGCGCGGTGGAGCGTCAAGTTAAAGCGATCTTCCAGCAGCGCCTGTAGCATCCGGGGAACATCGCCTTTCGATGCTCCTCGACCCACCCACTCCCGCGGGCGATTTCGCCACGATCTCCGCCAGCACCTTGGCCCTGTCGAGCGGCGATAGTTTCACGGACGCCACTTCAAAGGTTGGCCTGGTCTGGGCAGCCGCCAATTCAGGCGCCAACGCCACACATGAAAGAGCGGCGAACCGCCGAAAGACTTTCCACATTCCAGTTCCTCCTACAACGCTTCTTTGAGCTTTCGCCGGTACTGTTCGAAGGCCTTGCGGCCCGCACTGGTGAGGCACAATAAGGTCTGCGGCACCTTGCCGCGATAAGTTTTGGTTACGCTCACGTAACCAGCCTCCTCCAGCCGAGCGAAATGGCTCGAAAGTGTTCCTTTATTCATTCCGGTTTCGTGTTGCAGGTAAAGAAAGTCACTCCGGTCGACCGCGAACAATAGGGCGACAATCATCAGCCGTCCCGGTTCGTGAATTACCCGGTCAAGCTCTGCGATCGTGCGGATGTGCTGGTTCATTGCCCTTCCTGCACCGGAGCCTGCGTATGTCGCAGGTAAAGCCAGAAACTGAGGCTGCCGGAAATCAACAGCACCGTGCCGTAAACCATCAGGGAAACAAGCACAGTCCCTGCCAGGTGCGCGAGATCCGGCCTGTCGCCCGGTTGGAGATCCGCCAGGGCCGTGAGGAGGTCCACCGGAAGTAAAGCGATCACCACCGAGCCGGCGGCTATCGCCCCGGCGACGATCCACTTCCACCGGACTGCACGGGCAAAGTGGTAAGCATACGCGGGCGCAAATGCAAGCCCGGTCAGTGAGGCGAGCGTCGCCATGTCCCAGTGCCTCCAGAAGCGCCATCACCAGGACGACCGGTATCAGTGCGCCGAATCCTCCTGCGATGACCGTGGTGCTCCATCGTTTCCGGTATTCGACAAATCCGGTGCGCGGGTAAGTGATGTGCGTCTTGATAAGTTTCGTCCCGTAGTGAATCAGCAACATCAGAACGGCGAAAGCGAAAATCGAGAATCCGGTGCCAGACGGAGTCCGCGGGCGCGTGGATCACCAGCCACAGCAGGAGTGCGTATCCCAAACACATCACGCTGCCGCCCAGTTCGCCCAGTCCATCGACGTTGTAATAAAGCCGCGGCCGCTCCAGCAGATCTTCGACCGGATCCATCGTTCATTCCTCCAGTACACCTACCAGTTTGCATCACCAACCAGTAGGCGTCAATATGGAAAATTTCAACAATGTTTCACAGCCCTGCGCCGATTTTCAGACAGCCTGCGCGTTTTGGTCAGTAGCACTTACTTCGAGAGGGTAAATGTCAAAACTGAAACCGGCACTTCTAATAGCGCTCCTTTGCGCCGCCCGCGCCGGCGCGCAGGAGCAGGAATCGCGTGCTGCCGAAATCGCGGCAGAACAGGAACGCAAGGCCGCGGAGGCAAGGCCCGGCGAGCGCAACCGCATCGAACGCGCCCTGATTTATTTCCGTGAAAGCAACGCCCTGGACCGCTTCCGGGAAGGGGCCGCGGGCTTCCGCCTGAAACTCGGAGGTCTCGCCCCGGGCAGTGGCTTCGCTCTGGGACCAGCCTTCCAGCGTACGGACCTGCTCGACGGACAGCTTACCGTGGACGTGGGCTACCAGGCCTCCTTCCGCGGCGCCCACAAGGCGGAGGCCCGCGCCTGGCTCCCAAAACTTGCGAATGGCCGCGCCTTCGCCGGCATCTACGCCGTGCGTCACAACTACCCGACCCTGAGTTACTACGGCAGCGGACCTCGCTCGCAGAAAAACGGCCGCAGCGATTTCCGCCTCGAAGATACCGCCATTGACGCCACCGCCGGCCTGTATCTTACGCCGCGCCTGACCGCCGGTGTCTCCGCCGGTTACCTGTTCAATAACATCGGACCTGGAACCGACTCCCGCTACGTCTCCGCCGAGCGGATCTATAGTCCGCTCCAGGCGCCCGGCATCGACTTTCAATCCAACTTCCTCCGCACCAGCGCCTTCACGCAATACGACTGGCGCGACAATCCCGACGGCCCCCGCCGCGGCGGCAACTATTTCGCCCAGTTCGGCGACTATCGCGACCGCACCTTCGGCGCCGCCAGCTTCCGCCGCCTGGATATCGAAGCCCAGCAGTACCTTTCCGTGCTGAACCAGCGCCGCGTCTTCGCCCTGCGCGCCCACTCTACGCTCACCTTCCGCGATGCCGGCGTGCCGCTGCCGTTCTACATGCAGCCGTCGCTCGGCGGGTCGGAAGATCTGCGCGGCTACCGCCCGTTCCGTTTCCGCGACAACAACCTGGTGGTGTTCAACGGCGAATACCGCTGGGAAGTGTTCAGCGGCCTGGACATGGCCTTGTTCGCCGATGCCGGCAAGGTCTTCACCCACAAGTCCGAATTCGACCTGAGCCGCCTCGAGAGCGACGCCGGCTTCGGCTTCCGTTTTAATGCGCGGAACCGGACCTTTCTGCGCCTCGATGTCGCGTTTAGTCATGAGGGATATCAAGTTTGGGTAAAGTTCGGCAATCTTTTCAAGCGGGGACCGGTTCACACCTCCAGCAGCATGGGGGATTTCTAAGATGACAACGAAATCATTCGCCATCCTGGCAGCGGCTGCGTCGCTTGCGTCTTTTAACCTGCGCGCGGCCAATATCGAGCCGCACAAGAAGTTTTATAACGATGATCCGCTCTGGAGCATGCCCCGTCCGGCGGCGGCCCGCAGCGTAACTCCGCGCAAACTGAGCGAGTATTACGATTTCTTCGAGAACACGCTGTTCGCGCCCGGCGAGAGGTCGAAGACTCGCGGAGAGTATCTGCCGTCCCAGGCGATCAACACGGTCGATGAAGTGCCGGACAGCGCCTGGTACACCAACCGCCACGCCACCCGGCGCATGAGCATCGACGAACTCAAGCGCGGTCCGGGCAACGAGCAGCCGCCGGCGGCGGGCGAGTGGACCGTGGTCGCGGCTAAGAACGAGGGGATCACACCGGGCTTCCGCATCCGCGACGCGGAGGGGCGGCAGTACCTTCTCAAGTTCGATCCGCTCTCGAATCCTGAAATGGCCAGCGCCGCCGACGTCATCACGTCCAAGTTCCTGTACGCGCTGGGCTACAACGTTCCCGAAAACTACATCGTGTATTTCGAGGCCTCCCGGCTCGCCGTCGGAACCGAAGCGACACTCCGCGACACCGCCGGCCACAAGCGCATCCTCACCCGTCAGGACGTGGCCGCCATGCTGGCGCGCACGCCGCGCACTGGCGACGGCCGTTACCGCGCGCTCGCCAGCCGCCTC
Source organism: Bryobacterales bacterium (assembly GCA_963836425.1). Lineage (GTDB taxonomy): Bacteria > Acidobacteriota > Terriglobia > Bryobacterales > Bryobacteraceae > CAWIJJ01. The sequence continues at coordinate 472,708 of CAWIJJ010000001.1, forward strand.
ATCGAGGGCCAGCCCGTCGGGCCGTTCCTCTATCACGGCACCCGCCCCGACGATCCCAACGACCTCATTCCCCACGAGCATCGCCGCGACCTTCGCGGCCTGCGCACCCTCTGCGCCTGGCTCGGCCACGACGATTCCAAGTCGCTCAACACCCTGGACGTGCTCCTCCAGGAAGACGGCGTCCCCGTCGTGAAACATAACCTGATCGATTTCGGCGCATCGCTCGGCAGCGCCAGCTTTGCCCCCAACAGTCCGCGCGACGGCAACACCTACCTGTTCTCGTGGCGCGATTCGGCCGCGCAGTTCTTCTCCCTCGGCCTCTACGCCCCGCGCTGGCAGCACGCCAGATATGCGGACATTCCCGCCGCCGGCCGCTTCGAATACACTGTCTTCGATCCGCAGAAATGGGTTCCCGACTATCCCAACGCCGCTTTCGCCAACGAGAATCCGTCCGACCGCCTGTGGGCGGCGCGCAAGATCGCCGGGTTTACCGACGACGAGATTCACGCCATCGTCTCCACCGGCGAATACACCGACCAGGCCGCCGAGGACTGGGTTTCCCGCTGCCTGATCGAACGGCGCAACAAGATCGTGCGCGCGTTCCTGACCGGCACGGCTGCCCTGGACGGCTTCGAGGTGCGGGACGGAAGGCTCGAATACCGGCGCCTCGCCTCCGTCGTGCTTCCGGACCTGAACATCGAGTGGGCGGTCTTCGATAACCGCAGCGGCGAGCACCGCACCATGGCCGTCGAGGGATGGAACGTCCCGGCAGCTTCCGGCGCCGAGTACCTTTGCGCACAGATCGAAGCGGCCTCGGGCCCGAAAGTTCTCGTCTACGTGAGCCTTCGCGGGAGCCAGCCGCGCGTTGTGGGAGTAGAGAGAGAATTCATCGCTTCAAAAGGGAACTGATTATGCGATTCAGGAGCACGATCGAACTCGAGAACAACCCGCCGAATGACATGCCGCGGGACATCGAAGTCCCGCGGCCTGCCGGACCCGCGGCGCGCCTGTTCTCCCTGTTCACCAGCGTCAAGAGCGGAGAGTACGGCGCGGCCACGCTGATGGGAATGAATGCGTTCCTGGTGCTGACCGCGTACTATCTGCTGAAGACCGTGCGGGAGGCGCTCATCCTGACGCAGGGCGGCGCGGAAGTGAAATCGTATTCGGCCGCGGCGCAGGCCGCCATTCTGCTGCTCCTGGTGCCGCTCTACAGCCGGATCACTTCCCGGCTCAGCCGCGACCGCGCCGTCATGGGCGTAACCCTGTTCTTCATCATGAACCTGGTGCTGTTTGCGCTGGCCGGGGTTTCGGGCCTGCGCGTCGGCGTTCCGTTCTTCGTCTGGGTAGGCGTGTTCAACGTGACCGTCATCGCGCAGTTCTGGGCCTTCGCAAGCGACGTCTGGACCGAAGAACAGGGCAAGCGCCTGCTGCCGGTCGTCGGCATGGGCAGTTCGCTGGGTGCTTTTGCGGGCGCCAAACTGGCCGGGCCGCTGTTCAAGATGACCGGGCCGTATCAGATCATGATGGTGGCCGCGGGACTGCTTCTGGTCTGCGTGCTGGCCACGCTGCTGATCGACCGCCGTTTCGCGCAGGCCTCCCCGCAGGGCGCTGCCAAAGCCAAAGAGAAACTGGCCGCCGGCGACGGCTTCAAAATGGTCTTCGCCAACAAATACCTGCTGCTGATCGCGGCCTTCGTGCTGCTGCTCAACGTGGTCAACACTTCCGGCGAGTTCCTGCTCGGCCGGCTGGTGGTGGGCGAAGCCGAGAAGATCGCGGGCGGCTCGGCCGAATTGCGTCGCGCCTTCATCGGACAGTTCTATTCCAACTTCTACGGTTGGGTGGGAATCAGCGGGCTGATGATCCAGTTCTTCCTGGTATCGCGCGTGTTCAAGCACATCGGCGTGCGCGCGGCGCTGTTCATCGTGCCGTGCATCGCGCTGGGAGGATACACGCTGCTGGCGCTGGCCCCGGCGCTGGCGGTGGTTCGTTTCGCCAAGATCCTGGAGAACTCGGGCGATTACTCGCTCCAGAACAGCGCGCGCCACGCGCTCTTCCTGCGCACGTCGCGCGCCGCGCGGTACAAGGCCAAGGCCGCCATCGACACCTTCTTCTGGCGCGCCGGGGACATGGTGCAGGCCGGAATCGTGCTGCTGGGTGCGAGGCTCGGTTTCACCACCGCCGATTATGCCGCCGCAACCATGGCGTTGACCGTAGTGTGGCTCGGCGTCGTAGCCCTGCTGTTCCGCGAATACGGCTCCGATCCGGAACGCGCTCCACGGCACATCCGCATGATCGCGCGCACACATGCGACCACCACCGTGATCCTGCGGCCGCAGGCGTGCCAAACGGGAAGATGATCCCGGGACCGCCTGTTTCGTGGCGGCCGCGAGCGGCCAAAAACCCTCGCGACCGCCAACATTGGCGGTTTGCATTTATCAAGTCCTTCATTTAGTACAACATCCAAAACCCAAACCGCCAATGTTGGCGGGTTGATGCCTTGAACGCGGTGCCTTCCCCGCCAGGAAAGAAACGGTTATTGTGAATCTGAATGAACGCTTTCCCGATGCTCGCGACTACCTGGCAGACTTTTGCCTCCGATATTCTGCACCTGGGAGTGGCGTATGCGCTCGCGTTGCCGATCGGATGGAATCGGGAGCGAGCGGAACGGACGGCCGGCGTGCGCACTTTCCCCATCGTTGCCCTTGCGGCCTGCGGTTTCGTGATGATTGGAACGGCGATACCGGGCTCCTCGGCCGAAAGCTATTCGAGAATCCTGCAAGGTTTGATTGTGGGTATCGGCTTCATCGGCGGCGGAGCGATCCTGCGGGACAAGGGCGGCGTGACCGGCACGGCGACGGCCGCCAGCATCTGGAATATCGGCATCGTGGGAGCCGCAGTGGGGCTCGACCAGTACGTTGTCGCGGTGATCCTGGCCTTAATCAATTTCGTGACCCTCAAATTCCTGACGCCGATCAAGCACGAGATCAACCCGGTGGCCGCTTCGCGTCCGCTCGATGGCGACGATCAGCCGGTTGGCAAGTAGCGGGACTCAGAAGATTTCGCTGTTGAGAAAGCGGCCGAAGACTTCCTGTTCCGTGGGCCTGTCTTCGGGAATCGGACGGCTCACCCAAGTCACGTTCATGAAGTGCTTGACGCCGATGTTTTCGCTGGTGATGTTGCCGCCCCAGGTTCCGCAGCCGAGGCTCGCCGTCATCGGCATCCCGTTTTTGAAGGATCCGGCGTTGGCGCTGACCTGCGGCTGGCGGATCATGATCCGGCTGACCGGAGCCGCCAGAGCCAGCCGGTGAATGTGCTCCTCGTCGAAGGAGTAGATTCCGCAGGAGTGGCCCTTGCCACCCACCTCGAAGATCTGCTGCATCATGCTCAGAGCGGTGTCGAAGCCGCGGTAGCGGAAGATGGCCAGAACGGGTGACAGCTTCTCGCCGGAAAACGGGTGCTGCCTGCCGATCCGGTCTTCCTTGACGATAATGAACCGGCTGCCTTCGGGCAGCGTGAAGCCGGCTTTCTCCGCAATCGCCGCCGCCGAACGCGCCACCGTCTCCAGCGTGCGGTGCCCTTCCGCATCCCACATCACCGAGCGCAGCTTCTGTTTTTCCGCCTCGTTCGCCAGGTAGCCGCCTTCCTTTTGGAGTTGCGCGAGCAGGGCGTCGTAAATCGAATCCTCCACAATCAGGTTGCCGTCGCAGGAGCAGCCGGAGCCGTTGTTGTGCGTCTTGCTGATGCGCGTATTCGCCGCCGCCTCCTCGATATTCGCGGTTTCGTCGATGATCATGGTGGCATTGCCGGCCCCCACCCCGTAGGCCGGTTTGCCGGAACTGTACGCGGCCTTCACCATGGCCGCGCCGCCGGTTGCAACCGTCAGGTCGCACAGCGACATCAGTTCCTGGGCCAGCGGAATGCTGGGCCTGTCGAGGCACTGTACAAGATCTTCGGGCACGTTCTGGCGCTTGAGGGCGGCGCGCAGGATGCGGGCGGTTTCGAGCGCGGTGCGGCGGCTGGTGGGATGGGGCGAGAAGATGACGGCGTCACGGCATTTCAGGGCGTTGATGGTCATGGCCACCATGGTGACCACGGGATTGGTCACGGGCAGGAGTCCGGCGATGACGCCGGCGGGCTTGGCGTATTTGACGATGCCCTTCTCGGGCAGTTCCTCGATGACGCCGACACTCTTCTGCCGCAGCGCGTCGCGGAGGATGCCGGCGATCTTGAAGCGGCGCGTCTTGCCGCCGTCGGTGTTGCCCATGCCGCTTTCGGCGACGGCCATTTCGGTCAGCGCCACGAAAGTGTGTTCGTTGGCGGTGGCCCAACCGGCGGCCCGGCACAGGTCGTCCACCTTTTCCTGGTCATAGTCGTAGGCCTCGGACATCGCCACCCGAGCCTTTTCCACCAGCTCCAGGGCCGCCGATTTCTCTTCTACCGTAATGGTTCTTGCCATGCCGTGCTGGATCGTAGCATGGGCCCGGGGGAGCGGCAAGGATTTAACGGTTGCGCAGTCCGGGAGCGCAAAAGCGTGTTACGGTTACAGGTCGCCGTGGATGGAATCGAGAACAGACAACAGAATGTGTTGCTGGGCCTGATCGGCGCGGGAATTCAACGTTCCCGCACTCCGGCGCTCCAGGAGCGCGAGGCCGCCGAACAAGGGCTGAAGTGCATCTACCAGCTCATCGACCTGGAGTTGCTGCGCCTGACCGCTGATGCGCTGCCGGACCTGCTGCTGGCCGCCGAGCGCCTGGGATTTGCCGGACTGAACATCACGCATCCGTGCAAGCAGGCCGTCCTGGCCCACCTCAACGAAATATCGGAGGACGCACAGGCGCTGGGAGCGGTCAACACGGTGGTGTTCCGCGATGGTCGCCGGATGGGTTACAACACGGACTGGCTGGCCTTCCGGGAGGCGATGCGCGCCGGATTTCCGGATGTGAGGATGGACCGGATCGTGCAATTGGGCGCGGGCGGCGGCGGGTCGGCCACGGCCTACGCCGCGGTCAAATCGGGCGCGGGACATATCCAGATTGTGGACGTGGAAGCGGAGCGGGCGGAGGCGCTCGCCGCGCGGCTTAACCGGCTGTTTAGGGACGGCGTTGCATCGGCATGCCGCACCGCCGCGGAGGCATTTCGCAACGGGGCGGACGGCCTGATTCACGCCACACCCGTGGGCATGTACGGACACGAGGGCCTGCCGCTTCCGGGCGATCTGCTGCGGCCCGATTTGTGGGTGGCCGAGATCGTATATTTTCCGCTCGAGACCGAACTGCTTCGCCTGGCCCGGAGCAAGGGATGCCGGACGCTGGACGGCAGCCGCATGGCGGTGGCGCAGGCGGCGGAGGCTTTCCGGCTGTTCACCGGCAGGGAAGCCGACGCTGCGCGAATGCATCGCCACTTCGTTTCCATGGTGGCAGGCGGATGAGCGGCACAGCGCGGCCGCGCGCGCGATTCGGAATGCTGGCGCTCATTTCGGCGGGCACGCTGATCAATTACCTGGACCGCACGGTACTCGGCATCGCGGCGCCGCGAATGTCGGCGGAACTTCAGTTTTCGCCGGCCGTGATGGGCATCATCTTTTCGGCATTCTCCTGGAGTTATGCGGCGGCGCAGATACCGGGCGGATGGCTGCTGGACCGCGTGGGAACGCGGCTGACGTACTGGCTGGCCGTCACGCTCTGGTCGGGGTTCACGCTGCTACAGGGCTTTGCGAACGGAATATCCTCCCTGCTCACCTTCCGGTTGGGATTGGGGGTGAGCGAAGCGCCGTGCTTCCCTGCCAACAGCCGCGTGGTGGCGGCGTGGTTCCCCGAGGAGGAACGGGCGCAGGCTACCGCGGTCTACACCGTGGGCGAATACCTGGGCCTCGCGTGCTTCGGGCCGCTGCTCTTCTGGATTGCGGGCCGGTTCGGCTGGCGCATGCTGTTCTTCGTGGTGGGCGCGGTGGGGATTGCGTACGGAGGCGTGTGGTGGCTGTTCTATCGGGATCCGGAGGGGTCGGCGCGCGGAGCGCGGGACCGGCGCGGGGTCGAGTGGCCGCAGGTACGGCAACTGCTGCGGTCGCGAAAGGTGTGGGGCGCAAGCATCGGGCAGTTCGGCGGGAACTCGACACTGGTTTTCTTCCTGACATGGTTCCCGACGTACCTCGCCAATGAACGCCACCTGAACTGGATCCGAGCCGGGTTCTTCGCGATTCTGCCGTTTGTGGCGGCGGCTGCCGGCGTCCTGCTGGGCGGATGGGTGTCGGACCGGATCCTGCGATCGGGAGGTTCGCGCAATCTGGCGCGCAAACTTCCGATCGTGGGAGGGCTGTTCGGCGCATCCACCATCATGCTGGCGAGCTACGCCCATAGCGACGCGGTGGTGATCGGGATCTTTTCGTTTGCGTTCTTCTGCCAGGGGATGACGGGGTTGGGGTGGACCGTGATCTCGGACATCGCCCCGCATGAGCTGATGGGCATTACCGGTGGCATTTTCAACTTCGCCGCGAACCTGGCAGGAGTGATCACGCCGATCGTGATCGGCGAGATCATCGGCGCAACGGGATCGTTCACGCTGGCGCTGGCGTATGTCGGGATGGCGGCGCTGGCGGGCGCCGCATCTTACATCTTTCTGCTGGGCGACGTGGAGCGCATCGTCCTCGATTAAGCGTCAGTCGCGGGCGCCGCGCCCGGGACCACCGCGGGCGGGATGCGCGGCCATGAACTCGAGGCGCGGCGTCTGCACCGGCAAGGTGCGGACCGAGTCTCCGAATTCGAGGAGCGCCTCATGCTGCGGCTTCCATTCGGGCCAGGAGACGGCGGCGGTGGACGGCGATCCGGTGTTTGCGAAGGCGATGAGGGCGGCCGTCATTTTGGCGGAGAGGCCGCGGTCGTATTCGGTCCAATTGCGCGTGGGGTGGATCAGGTTGAGCGCGTCCTGCGTGCCGAACCAGTAAGGCACGTCGCTGGTGTGGTAGGCGCCGATGGTGGCAGGATCCTGGTCGGCGATGACGACGCCGGGAATGTACGGGTGCGCGCGGGAGAACAGGAACATGCGGACGGGGGCGGAGCCGGATTTCGACTGGACGACGGCCCAGTTGCGCATACCGCGTCCGACGCCGCCATCGCGCGCGGCATCATGGCCCGCCGCAACGGCTTCGGCATCGGTGCTCGCGGGGTAGAGTTTGAGGAAGGCCTCGGCGTCCTTGCCGTAGAGTTTCTCCGCCGCGGCTTTGTATTCGGCCACGGTCTTGGCCCGGCTCAGGTCATTGGAGCTTTCATCGTGAGTGAAGCCGAGGATCACGGGCACATCGTTCTGCTGGTGGGCGGCGAAGATCGCGGACGGCGTGGCGGGCAGGAAATAGCCATCGGCGTTGGCGCCGCCGACGCGAATGGAGCCGCCACGCGCGCCCACCTGGAATTCCTGCTGGAGCGCCAGGATGCGATCGGCGGGCACGTTGCGAAGTTCGGCAATCGACTTCTTACCGAGCGCCTCCTGGACCTGAAGCCCGGTCTTCTCGGCGTCAGACAGGGCCGGCATTTCGCCGCCCGATCCCCACGCGCCGCCGCTCATCGCCACCACGCCGCGGAAGAGGCCTTTAGCGAGCGGGCTGGCCTGGAGGAGCGACACCGCGCCCGCGCCGGCGGACTGGCCGGAGATGATGACTTTGGAGGGGTCGCCGCCGAAGGCCGCGATGTTGCGATGGATCCACTGAAGCGCCGCGACCTCGTCGAGATGCGCGTAGTTGCCGGACTGGCGATGGGGCGATTCGGCGGTGAGCTGCGGGTGGGCCATGAAGCCGAGCGCGCCCAGGCGGTAGTTGAAATTGACGAAGATGGCGCCGCGCCGGGCCACGGTTTCGCCGCCGTAAATGGCCATGCCGCTGGAACCGATGGTGGATCCGCCGCCGTAGATAAACACGATCACGGGCAGGCCGGAGCCCGCGCGGGCGCTGGCGGGCGCCCAGAGGTTCAGGTAGAGGCAGTCCTCGCTCGACGCCTCTTCGCCGAAATAGTGATTGATGTCGTGAGGCCGGAGCACCTGAATGCATTCGGGCATCTTGCGGTCGGCATTGTAGACGCCCTTCCAGGGCTTGACCGGCTGCGGCTCGCGCCAGCGGAAATCGCCCACCGGCGGCGCGGCGAAGGGAATGCCGAGATAGGCTTTGACGCCCGAAGCCAGGACCTTGCCGGCAACGCGGCCCGTGTCGATGCGAACGGGATCCCCGGGCACCGGGGTTTCGACAATTTGTCCGTGCGCCGACAGGAGCGCCACGCCGATCAGGACGATTCGTTTCACGATGTGGGGATACACCTTTCCGCAGTTATTCTGCACCGCTTTCAGGCGGGACGCAAGAACGCTACGGTGCTGACACGGTTACGGCGAAGGGACTAAACGCCGGGCGACAGACTGCGTGCGAATATGAAGACGATGCAAGGCAAGAACTACATAACGCCGGGTGGGCTGCAGCGCCTCAAAGAGGAGCACCGGTTTCTGCTCACCAGGGAACGCCCGGCCGTGACGAAAGTGGTGGCCTGGGCTGCGAGCAACGGCGATCGCAGTGAAAACGCCGATTATCAGTACGGCAAGCGGCGGCTGCGCCAGATCGATGGGCGGCTTCTCTTTCTCACGAAGCGAATCGATGCCGCGGAAGTGGTGGACCCGGAACGTCCGAGAGCGGGGCAGGCGGCAACGCGGGCATTCTTCGGAGCAACCGTGCGCTATGCCAATGCCGCAGGAACGGAGCGAGTGGTGAGCATCGTGGGCACCGACGAGGTCGATCTCAACCGCAACCACATCAGTTGGGTGTCGCCTCTTGGGCGCGCGTTGATGAAGTCGGCAGCGGGCGACCGCGTAGCTCTCCAAGCGCCGGGCGGTACAGAACACCTGACCGTTCTGGAAGTGTCTTACGAGCGCATTTCTGTTGAACCGTTCCGTGAACCACCGGGAGCCGAAGCTTCGGGAGAGGGACTCTCTCGCCGACCCCAGTCGACCTGACGAAGTTTAGCGAAGCGGCACATGAATAGCCCGAGTTTCGAAGTCCGTGCGGAAGCCGGCGGCAGAGTCGGAGCCGGCGGCAGAGGGAACAACAGGAGAGGAGAACCCATGCTTTTAGTAAGTCGAACTCAGTCCATCAGTCTAATGCTGGCGCTGCTGTGGGTGTGGCTCGCCGCCGCACCTTTCGTTCACGCTCAAACACCTTCGGCGATTGCATCCACGAAGGAACAGGTCCGTTTGCTGCACGCCAAGTCCGCTCGCGTGCAGATCACAGTCCAGCCGGGCACGAGGCTGCGCGGGAAGATTGTTCAGGTTGCAGATGAAACCTTTGTCCTACGCCTGGACTCGGCGCAGGAGCAGACCCTGGAATATGCGCGCGTGATAGAAATCCGCAAGAAAGGCATCAGCAAATGGGTCCTGGTTCCCGCGGTGGTGGGCGGAGCAGCTTTTCTGGTTTTGTGTGCGGCGCCATATCCGGTCGGATTTCTATGCCATCGTGATCCGTCGTAAACGTCTCGCCACATGAGACATGATGTCTGAGATCCGGTGGACCACAATGAGTTCCGATCTCAACGAAAAATGCCCACAGTGCGGCGCCGTATTCCCCCCGGGTGCGCCGGCCAGCGGAATGTGCCCGCGCTGTCTGGGTCAGGCCATGGAATCCGACACTTGGGCGCTCGAACCCGGTGGTCAAACTGGCCAACGTATTGGACCGTACCGGCTCGACCGGACCATAGGCGAAGGCGGTATGGGAACCGTCTGGCTGGCCTCGCAGGAAACCCCCATCCGCCGCACAGTTGCATTAAAGGTGGTCAAACTTGGGATGGACACCAAGGACGTGATCGCGCGCTTCGAGTCGGAGCGTCAGGCGCTGGCGTTGATGGACCACCCCAACATCGCGAAGGTGCTTGATGCCGGAGCGAGCGCCGATGGCCGGCCGTATTTCGTCATGGAGTACGTGCGCGGCGTTTCGATTACGCAATACTGCGATGAGCGCCGCCTTTCCAGCCGCGACCGGATGGCACTCTTTATCACCGTGTGCCAGGCGGTACAGCATGCACATCAGAAGGGCGTGATCCACCGCGATATCAAGCCTTCGAATGTGCTGGTAGCCGAGCAGGACGGGAAGCCAATCCCCAAAGTAATCGATTTCGGAATCGCCAAGGCTACACATCAGCGGCTGACGGAGCGAACGTTGTTCACGCAATTCGGCGCCTTGAACGGCACGCCGGAATATATGAGCCCCGAGCAGGCGGAGAGCGATGGGCTGGACGTAGAAAGTTGTACGAACTGCTGGCCGGGATGCTGCCTTTCGACCCGAAAGAACTGCGGAAGGCAGGCTACGAGGAGATGCGTCGAATCATTCGCGAACAGGAGCCCCCCACACCAGCCCGGCGAGTGAGCGGCGTCGGAGCAACCGCGGCGGAATTAGCGCGGCTGCGCCAGACGGATCCGGCCGGGCTCATCCGCCTGCTGCGCGGGGACCTGGACTGGATCTCACTAAAGGTTCTCGAAAAAGGCCGGCGGCGCCGGTATCAATCCGCCGCGGAACTGGCCGCCGATCTAGGCCGGCACCTGGAGCATCGGCCGGTTGCAGCGAGTCCTCCGAGTCCCCATCCGCTGGACGAGGGATGGTAGAGCGGCGAGCTATGTCGACCAACAGTCCAGACTTTGGCGGTTGCCTGTGGACGGCAGCCTTGGCGAGCCTGCTCATGGATTTCTCGCCCGACCAGATCTTCGGATTCGACTGGTCGCCGGACGGTACGGAACTCGTAGTCGCGAGGGGGCAGTGGAACGAGGATGTCGTATTGATCCGCGACACCGCGCAAGTAGGCGACCTTGGAGCATCAACCGCCATTCTGAGCTTGGGGCCACGGACTGCGGAAATGCCACCCGTCAGGGAGAAGCAGAGTAGAACATCCTTCATTTCATGGTCCCGATCTGCCTGATGTAACCCTTGAGAAACGCTCCACGCCTTCATAGTTAGGTGATTGTTCTCTACCCGGCTAACATTTTAGTTGGTTCGGAGCACCTGCAAGGCAACACAGCCGGTGAGATCAACCCTGAAAGGAACTCTTTATGCCTACTGAATTGGTGTTGATCGGTGGGGTTTTGGTGGTTGCCGCGGGTGGTCTGTTCTTTCTTCTCTTTCGCCGACAGAAAGCAGCCGAGCCACCGCACTTCAGGTAAGAGGCAGCGGGATTCCGGGTTCTGCGACGATCATCGCCATAAAAATGCCTGATGATGCGGAAGGGGTGAAATCGATCAACGGCCTGAATGGTTTCGGCTTGGAGGGCCGAATCGGCGTATCGTAGGACCGGTCATCGCTGAGCTACCGGCTACGGCAGTGCAAGGAATACTGATTAATTCTCGTGGCCTCGTCAGATCGTCGGTTCGCTGCCATGCTGTCCTTCAACAGTGTTCTTGCGCGGAACTGAGCTTCCTCAAAAGATGCAGCAACGCCGTGGTCGCCGTGATCGGTGGACCAGCGGAACTCATTATGCAAATCCTTCTCTGAGATATTGTACTGTGCTTGATTCCCACCAACGTCGATGAATGTGAAGGACTGGCTCATTGCGAAACTCGCTTTCCAGTTCTTGAGGATATTTCCTCTTGTACCCGGCCATGCGTTCCAGCGGAGCTTGGTTGCCGCGCCATCATGATTCCGGGTTCGCTTCTGTCCGTCCCTGGTGCAATTCCGCAGGCCGCAGGAAGCGAGTTGCTGCTCCGGTTCATCTCAGCGAGCGCCGCCTTGCCGCTTTCAAGGGCCGCCGTCTGGTCCTTATGCCGAATCGCAATCACCATCGTCCTTACGTGAGGCATAGCCCGGTTCAACTTCTCGGGAAGACTACTTTGGCCCGGTAAACTGCGATTTAGGCTGTCAGATCTATATGCCTTGTAGAGCGGCTTGGACATCTGATGCATCTCGTAAAGACACGCATTCCCAGATTCGGTCTGATCGTCCCATCGGTTCCCATCCCCTTTTTCGAGTGAACGGAGAATACTCTGTAATAGACCCTTAGTGCTTTCGTACAACATCGGGATGCCGCTCCTTTTGAGCTATAACCTGGTTTGGGGCCTCAGCCCTGGTCGCCATCGAAGGCGCTCAACTCTAAAGGCTGGAAGAACTGCCGAGATACTTCTAATTGAGTATAACACGGGCCTGAGTTGTGGTATGATAGGTGCGGTTTGATGTTCCTGCCAATTCGAGGCTTACTTCCTTAGCGTCTCCTGCTACTTTTGTCCCACCTTCCAAATGTGCCCGTCTTCAAATCAGAAAAGGAAAGGTAACTTGAAAAACATCTACGTTGGAAATCTGAGCTTCGGAGCTTCTGAAGAATCCGTTCGTGCGTTGTTTGAAACCCACGGCACCGTCGGTCGTGTCAATATCTGTACGGATCGTGATACCGGTCAGCCCAGAGGTTTTGGCTTCGTGGAGATGGCTAACGATGGAGAGGGTGAGAAGGCTATTGCTGCTGTAAACGGTTCCGACCTTGATGGTCGCAGCCTGAATGTTAGCGAGGCACGCCCCAAGGCGGACCGTTCGAGCGGCGGTGGTGGCAACAGCTTTGGGCGCAAACGCTGGTAGTGGCATCGCAGGGTAAGAGAATGGTTAGGGCGCTACTCCCTCGCCATAGCGCTTCAGCCTGATCAGGTCACAGGCTCCGTTTCAGGGATGAGTTACATGCGAATCACGGCTGACTTCCTTAGCAGGGTTCCGAAACAGTCCCAAAACGGTCGCCCTCCAACAGTCGGTCCCGATTCTTGGTGAACACTGTCGGCACGCAGACGGCTTCATCCATGTCCAAGCCAACAAACCACCTGAAAGCCGGCGACAGCGCCTTCAGCGCTTCGTCAACCATCAACCGGATCGGCAGCAGCGGATGCTTCGCCGGACGCGTTCCTCCGGCGACAGGTAGCTGAACATCGAATTCTGTTGGGTGGAGAAGTTCTTCCAGTTGGTGTTGACGCAGGCCTGTTGAGTCAGTTGAGTAATGAGGAACAGCCGCGATAGTCATTTCGCCGCCATCCCGACGACGTCCTGGTCGCTAATAATGAGGGCCGCCCAAACTCGAGACCCGCAAGCGCATTCTGCTCTCGCGACACTTGTCAAACATATTGGCTTCCGCTATACGCCTATTTGCGCCGGCAGGGCAATTCACGCGAAGAGGCGGAAGACCTCACGCAGGGCTTCTTCGCAAGACTCCTCGCGTCCGGTCATCGAGGGGCTGGATCTGCAGGTGGCTCCCGGCATCCACGAAATCGAATGACAATTCTTTGCGGCAACCGGATCACGGCAATCCGAGTTGGCTCACGAGGCGCTGGAGGCGGGGGTCGCCTTTGAAGGGTTCGAGGCGGGGATCGACGTTGATGGAGATCAGCTCGTAGGAACGGTCCTCGAAGGCCTTTTCCACCCAGCCGAAGCCCTGTTCCACGTCATCGAGGGCGAAGTGGAGGAGTCCGATTTCGAGCGGCGAAACGTAGCGGCGGCCGCGCAGATCGAGGAGGTCGCGCAGAATGGCGGCGGCCTCGGCGCGCTTTCCGGAGAGAGCCAGGGTGCGGCCGAGCGCGGCCTGCACCAGGGGACTCTGCGGCGAAAGTTGCAGAGCCCGCTGGAACGCGGCGGCGGACTCGTCGAGATCGCCGCGCTGCTCCTGAATGCGGCCGAGCATCCAGTAGGCGGGCGGGAAGTGGGGATTGAGCTCGATGGTGTGGTCGCACTGTTCGAGCGCGGCATCGTAGTCCTGGCCGTAGTAATGGATGCGGGCGAGGTCGCGCGCGATGATGGAAGAAATCGGGTCGAGGGCCTGCGCGCGCAGCATCTCGTCGCGGGCTTCATCGAGGCGGGCCTGGGGGGCCAGGCAGGCGACGGCGTACCAGTGGTGGGCGGTCGGGTAGCGCGGGTCGAGCCCGATGGCGCGCTGAAACTCGCGCTCGGCGCCGATCCAGTCCCAGTCCTGCGTGCCTTTCACGTGGGCGAGGGAGGTGTGCGCTTCGGCGGAATACTCGTCCTTCAAGCACGGCCCAGGCCGCGTTGGCCGCGGCCTTGGTCCAGACTTCGGCGGGCGGCAGAACGCCGTAATGGCCGAGCAGGCTGTAAGCGTCCGCGAGGCCGGAATAGGACTGCGCGTATTCGGCGTCTTCGACCATGGCGCGTTCGAAGAATTCGAGGGCTTTGCGCAGTCCCTCCTCGGTACGCTGGTTGAGGTGGTAGCGGCCCTGAACGTAGAGATTGTAGGCGGCCAGGTTTTCGGTGGGGCGTCCGGCGCGGGCGCTGCCGGTCCCCTGCGCCATGTGGCTGCGGACCTGTTCGGCGACCAGCGCGGCGACCTCTTCCTGAACGGCGAAGATGTCGTCCAGGCGGCGGTCGAGGGAGCCGGACCACAGGTAGCAGCCGGTGGCGGTATCGATGAGGTTGGAGGTGATGCGGGCCTGCTTGCCGACCACGCGCACGCTTCCCGCGACGATCATGGCGGCGTTGTGCCGGTCGGCAGCCTCGCGAAAATTCAATTCGCCTTCGCCCGAACCCTGCGGATTCCAGGCCACCAGGCGCACGGATTCCATACCGGTGAGGGCCTGGACGATCTCCTGATTGACACCGCTGCAGAAATACTTCTGGTCCCCGCCCGGGCTGTTGTCGGCGAAGGGGAGGGCCAGCAGGGTGTTGCGGCTGACCAGGAGCGGCGCGGGCGCACGTTTCGGGGCGGGACTCTTGACCGGGCGGAAGGTGGGGGCGTAGCCGCCTTTGGGAAGGTCGATCAGCAGGTCGTCTTCGAGTCCCTCTTCGCGGTAGTAGCGGGCGAGCTGGGCGCGCAGGCGGCGCGCCTGGACGCGGACGATGGGGTCATTGCGCGGGTCGAAAGTATTGTCGCGGCCGAAGACCTCCATGCCGACCACGAACTCCTTCAGGCGTTCGCCCCGTCCGGCCACGGTCTCTCCGACGACGAAGGTCAGGAAGCGCTTCAGGCGGTCGGCCTGGCGGAAGGCTTTGCTCGAGAGAATCCGTTCCAGTTGAAGGGCGGCTTTGGACTCGATCTCCTCACCCGGCTCGAACGGAGAACTCCGGGATGACATGGTGCCCATTATGACACCGCCGCCGGATTAACCGTGCCGACACCGTTAAACCCATGCCGCCCAGTGGAATTATCTGCGAGAGTGGGGATATGCGGTTGCACCGCCTGATGTTGTTCCTGGTCGCTCTTCTGCCGCTTGCGGCGTCGGAATACCAGGAGCAAATACCCGATGCACCGGGTAAGGCACACACTCGAAAAGGTCTGCGGCAGTTGCCACGCCCCCGAAGAGGTGGTTGCGCGGCGGCGGACGCGGAGCCAGTGGGAGCAGGTGATCGAGGAAATGGCGGCGCGCGGGGCGCAGGGCTCGGCGGAGGAGATGGCCGCCATCGCGGGCTACCTGTCCGCCCACTTCGGCCGCATCAACGTGAATGCCGCCACGGCGGAGGAGATGAGTAAGGCGCTCGCGATCTCCACGAAAGAGGCCGAGGCGATTGTTGCCTACCGCGAAAAGAGCGGGAAGATTCAAGACTTCGAGCAGTTGCTCAAAGTGCCGGGAATCGACGCGGAAAAGATCCGGGCGAAGCGTTCGTGGATCGCGTTTGCGCCGTAGGCCGCGGGGCTACTCGATGTCGCGGGGCGGGATGCAGAATAATTCGCCGTGACGACCGCTCCCTGACGGTGGCGGCTGAAAGGGCCACGCCCGGAAGCAAATGGCTTGCGGGCATTTTCGAGCGTAGTGACTTTTGACGCGAAGCCGCGGGGCTACTCGATGCGCGGGGCGGGACGCAGCATAACTCGCCGTGACAGACCGCTCCCTGACGGTCGCGGCTGAAAGGGCCACGCCCGGAAGCAAATGGCTTGCGGGTATTTTCGAGGGTGGTGACTTTTGACGCGGAGCCGCGGGGCTACTCGATGTCGCGGGGCGGGACGCAGCATAACTCGCGACAAACCGCTCCCTGACGGTCGCGGCTGAAAGGGGGAAGCAAATGGCTTGCGGGTATTTTCGAGGGGGGTGACTTTTGACGCGGAGCCGCGGGGCTACTCGATGTCGCGGGGCGGGACACCGTCGTAGTTGACGGGGATGCGGATGCGCATCGCTTTTTCACGCGTGTATTCTTCGGCGACCTCCGCGGTGATTCCGGCCACCCGGCCGATGATGAACACGAGCTTGCCGAAGACGGGTGGAAAGCCCAGATCGTGAAGGACCGCGGCGAGCGCGCCATCGACGTTCACGGGGAGCGGACGGATCAGCTCGGAGGCTGCCTGTCCGAGGGCTTCGATCAGCGCGACGCCGTCGCCGGCCACGCCGGCTTCGCGGGCCATGGCGAACAGGACCGCGGTGCGGGGATCGGTCGAGTGGGTGCGATGGCCCAATCCGGGCAGGCGTTTTTTGCGCGCGATCGATTCCTGCACGGTTTTGCGCGCCGCTTCGGAAATGGACAGCGACTCCCTGGCAGCCATATCGAGGGCGGAGGCAATGATCTCCATGCAGGCGCATCCGGCGCCGCCGTGCTCGTCGCCGATGGCCAGGATGCCGGCGGCGATGGCGGCGGAAGGGGACTGGCGGTTCCCGGAAGCGGCGAGGCGCGCGGTGGCGCACGAGGGAGCGCCGGCGCCGTGGTCCGCGACGGCGACCAGGATGGCATCGAGCAGGCGGCGCTCGCCCGCGATTGGGGAGGCGGCCCTGGTGGAGCAGGAAGATCGTATCCGCGAATGTTTTCCGCGCCATGAGCGCGGTGACATCATAGCCTCGAATCCAGATGTGCTTGTCGTCGTGTGTTGCGATCGCGGTACGCCAGGGTTCCATAGATTGCCAGTATGAATGAATGTCCGGGTCGAGCATAGCTATCCGGCCTTCACGTGCGAGAGGTTCAAGGGAAGGCCGTCTTCCACTTCGTCGAAGGGGCGGTCGGGGCGGATGAAGGGCCAGCACAGCAGGCCCAGGAAGTAGACGCCGCCGAGGATGGTAATGAAGAAGGGCCAGTTGTTGCCGGTCTGGGAGAGCAGGTAGCCGCCGATCATGGTGGAGGTGGCTCCGGCGAGGTTGCCCATCAGGTTCATGGTGCCGGATACGGAGGCGGCGTACTTGCCGCCCACATCCATGCAGGAGGCCCAGGCGTGGGGCATGACCAGGTCATTGAAGAAGGACGCGGCGGCCATGCAGGCCATGGTGGAGTTGACATCGGGCATGCGGGCGGCGAGCGAGAGGAAGACGCCGGCGCCGAACAGGCCGGTACAGGCCATGAGTTTGCGGGTGCGCGCGATACTGCCGGTGAAGCCGGTGACGCGAGCCGATATCATGCCGCAAAACAGCGACCCGATGCCGTTGAACAGGAGGGGGAAGACCGCGTATCTCGCGCTCTCGGCGCTCGAGAGGTGATGATATTCCTGCAAGTAAGTGGGGAGCCAGGTGAGGGAGAAATACCAGCCGAAGGAGAGGAAGTAATACTGAGCGGCCAGTAACTGCACCGAGCGGGAGGCGAGCAGCCGGCCCCAGGGGACGCTGCCGTGCGCAGACGAGTGCGGCTGCACATCTTTGAGGAGTTCGAGTTCGGCGGCGTTGACGCCTTTGTGTTCGCGCGGATCGTCCCGATACCAGCGGGAGAAGACGGAGGCCCAGAGTATGCCGAGGGAACCGAAGATCAGGAACGAGAGCCGCCAGTTGACATACTTGAGGACCCAGACGACCAGGAGCGGCGTAAATGCGCCGCCCCATCGCGCCGCCGTCCAGAGAAAGCCCTGGGCGCGCGTGCGTTCGGACTTCGGCAGCCAGGTGGTGAACGATTTGGCGATGATCGGGAAGCAGCCGGCCTCGCCGATTCCGAACAGGAAGCGAATCACCAGCATGGAGCCGAAGTTCCACGCCCAACCGGTGAGCGCGGTAAAGGTGGACCAGCCGAGGACGATGCGCAGCAGGCCCTTGCGGGCGCCGACCCAGTCGCCGTACCAGCCGCCGGGGATCTCGAAGAGGCCGTAGGAGAGCAGGAACACACTGAGGATGCTCCCCATCTGGACCTTGTTGAGGCCGAGGTCGCGAGAGATGAGCGGGGCTGCCTGGGCGATGCAGACCCGGTCGATGTAGGCCAGAATGGCCAGCGTCATCCCGAAGAGGACGACTTTATGCCGCGCGTTGGACGGTTTCATCTGTCAAGGGCCGGAAGAGCGAAAACAGGCGGCGATCATATCAGAACGTCACTTTCAGCGCTACTTGCATGATGCGCGGCGCCTGCGCGGAACTGGTGATGCCGAACGTGGTCCCGCTGTTCAGATTGGTGCCGGGATTGTTGAAGCGGGTATGGTTCAGGACATTGAAGGCTTCCCAGCGCAGATCCACTTTGGCGGCCTCTGTGATTGGGAAGCTGCGCGATACGGTGGCGTCCAGGTTCCAGTTGGCGCGCCCGGGGATGATGCCGACGCCGGCGCTACCGTACTGGCCGGGGAGGTTCTTCGAGAAGGCGGCCTGATTGAACCATTGACTGAGGGTTTGTTGCGACACATGCCAGTCTCCGACGACATTCGGCCGGTCCGATCCGACGCCGGTGAGGGAGGCGTCGACGCCCGTGGTGACGGTCATGAAGGAACCGCTCGAGTAAGTGAAGATCGTGGAGCTCTGCCAGTTGCCGGCGAAGCGCTGGAGCCAGGGTGAAGAAAATGTGGGCATGCGGGCCACCAGCGAGGTGTTGAACACTTTGCGGCGATCCGACGCGCAGGGGCCCCATTCGGCGCGCCGGTTGCGGGGATCCTGGTAGGCGTTGCCGATATCCTGACCGTTCTCGCCCTGGTTCAGGCAGTGCGACCAGGTGAAGTTGGAGAGGGCGGAGAAGTTACTGCTGAAGCGGTGCTGTAACACGAGGAGCAGGCCGTTGTAACTGGCGTTGCCGCCGTCATCGACGATGGCCATGTTACCGAAGTACTTGCCGGTGTCCTGATTGAACAGCCCGAAGGTGCGGCGCGCCTCGGTGGAGGCGGTGGAGGAGCAGGGATTGTAAGTGACTCCGCGGAGGGTGCAGGGGCCGCCCGGAATGTAGACCGCCGGGTTCACCTGGTAACCCAGCCACTGGTGGCTGGTCTTGTTGCCTAAGTAAGTGGCGGAGGCGAGCCAGTTAGCCGTGATCTGTTTCTGAAAAGCGACGTTCCACTGCTGGATGTTGGTGGCGTGAGCGTGGAGCGGTTCGAACACGTAGACTCCGCTGGTGGGGAAGGCGGCATCGGCCGGAAACACGGTGGGTGTGGGGAACGGGTTTCCGCCGGGGTAACTCGCCCAGGGATTGGAGAGTCCCCCCGCGGGGGCGGAGAGGGTGATGGTGCTGCCCCATGGCGGATTCAGCGGAATGTGCAGGGTATTCCAGAGATAGGTGGAATCGAAGAAGACTCCATATCCCGCGCGGACGGTTTCGGTGCCAGTGCCGCGCGGATCCCAAACGAGGCCGACGCGGGGCGCGAAATCGAGGTAACGGGGGAAGGTATCGGACATGCCCGGGAAGCCGGGATCGCCGGGGAAGGTGAGTCCCGGGGGCGCGTTGACGAAGACTTTGCTGACCTCGCCTGCGTAGAAGCGCCCGGGGTCGAACTGCGAGGCGTAACCGTACTTGGTGTGCTGCGGGATGAAGGGATCCCAGCGCACGCCGAGGTTGAGCTGAAAGCGGCGGCTGAGTTTCCACTGATCCTGGAAATAGGCCGAGGGCTGGTTCTGGCCGTCGCGGCCGATCTGCCCGTTGCCTTGCAGGATGGTGTCGAGGTTCCCGGTGAGAAGGTCGGCCATGGCGTTGCCGGTAAGTTGGCCGTTGAAGGTCATGCGGGGGTTTTGCTGGAAGGGACCGTTGGCGTTCATCTGGTTATGCACCCAGGTGAAGCCGAGGTTGATCTGGTGCGCGCCGAGGGTCATCCCGATGTCTTCGGTAAGTGAAGTGACATTCGAGTAGACCCAGCCCGGAATGGCGCCGGTGCTGAAGTAACCACTCACGCTTACCTGTCCGGTGTAGTTCTGAATTGGCGAATAGACGTTGGAGCCTAACTGCGCCATGTTGGGAACGCCGTCGGCGCCGATGCGCTGCACGGCCGACCGGGCGAAGCTGGCGCGGAAGGAACTGATGGTGTGGGAATTGATGAGGTACGTGTCGCCCACGATGGCGGATTGGACGCGGTCGAGCAGGCCGGCGGTACCGGCAGTCAGCAGGTTGCTCTTGTCATAGTAGGCCTGGAGCACATAGTCGGTGATGAAGTAGCGAACGAACAGGGAGTCTTTGTCGGTGCGGCGCCAGTCCACCTTGACGACGCCCTGGTTCTCGCTGTTGTTGGAGGGGACGCCGTAGAGGATCTTGCCGCAGGGATCGCTCGAGACGGGGAAAAGGGCAAGATACTTGAGGGCGACGGGGTTGAGCCGGCTGGCTGGAATCACGTTATTCACCGCGCCGGATGCAGGCAGCAGGTTTACCTGCCGGTTCTGGCAGGGAGGAGAAAGGATGGTGCGCAGGTCGCCCTGAAGCACGGCTTCAGTGGGCACGAACGCCTGGTTGGTGGAGGGCGCGGTGCGTTCCACGGTGCCCTGATAGCCCATGAAGAAGAACAGGCTGTCGCGGCGGATGGGACCGCCGAAGGTGCCGCCGGCCTGATTGCGCTTGAGCGAATCGCGTACGGGCGCGAAGTAGTTGCGCGCGTTGAAGGCGTAGTTGCGGAGGAACCAGAAGGCGTCGCCGTGATAGCTGTTAGTGCCCGACTTAGTGACGGCGTTGACCGCGCCGCCGGCGTGGCTGCCGTAGTTGGCGGGCAGGGTGCTGGTCTCGACCTTGAACTCCTGCACGGCGTCGGGGAAGGGCAGGGGAAGGCCGACATTCGTGCGGGAATCCAGGTGCGTGCCGCCATCGAGGAAGAAGTTGGTGGCGTTGGCCTGGCCTCCGGCGATGGAGACGGCGGTCACGGTGGGATACCCGAGATTGTTCACGAGGCCGCCGCCGGTACTGGGCACGGCCGCGCCGGAAAGCTGGATTAGCTGGGCGAGGTTTCGGCCGTTCAAGGGGAGATCGACGACGCGCTGCTGGTCGATCACCTGGCCGATGCCGTTACTGGTGGTTTCGACCATGGCCGCATCCGCTTTCACCTCGACCTGTTCGCTGACGCTGCCGAGCTTCATGCTGACGTTGATCTGCGGGTTCGAGTTGACCTGGAGCACGATGCCGGACCGCACGTACGTGGTAAAGCCGTCTTTCGAGACGTTGAGGCGGTACGGGCCGACGGGAAGATTGGCAAACGTGTAGGAACCGTCTTCGGCCGTGACCAGGGAACGGTCGGCGGCGGTATCGACGTTCGTGATGGTGACGACGGCTCCGGGAATGGCGGCGCCGGTGGCGTCCTGAATGACGCCGGACACCTGTGAAACCGCTGTGGACTGCGCACCCAAATTCAAACACAGTCCGAGGAGCATCAACGTGGAAGCGAGTAATCGCATATTCCCCCCAACTTGCAGGACTTTGCCAGATTCTAAGGCGGGCTACCCGGTGCGATCAATAAGGTAACGGTATTGACACGGATACATCAGTCGTTACCTCCGTTGAGAAAATCAGCAATATCCCAATATCCGGTGCGCGGCATGGGCACGTCTCCGCGCGTGCGAACCTCGAGCAGGTAGGGCACGTTGGCGGCGATGGCGGCGCGCAGCGCCGGCGCGAGATCCGCGGGATCCTCCACGAGTGCGCTTTCAATGCCGAAGGACTTCGCCAGCATGGGGAAGTCGGGATTGTAAGGCGTGCCGTCGGGACGGGTGAACTCGGTTCCGTAGGAGTTCTTGAAATAGGTGGTGCCGACGGTACGGATGGTGGAGAAACAGAAATTGTTAAACAGAACCCAGAGGACGGGCACGTTCAATTCGACGGCGGTGGTGAGGGCGCCGACCACGGAGAGCAGGCCGCCATCGCCGACCAGGCAGATGACGGTGCGGCCGGGCGCTCCGAGTTTCGCGCCGATGGCCGCGGCCGGGGAGAAGCCCATGGTGGCGAGGCCGCCGGAAGTGAGGAAGGAGCCCGGGGCGCAGACGCGCAGTTGCTGGCCGGCGCCGTTCTTGTTCCAGCCGACGTCGGTGACGAAGATGGCGTCCTGCGGGGCGGCGTTGGCGAGTTCGGCGAGAAGGCGGGCGGGGTGAACCGGGCGGCCGGTGTCGGATTGCGAGGGCGCGAGCTCGGCGGCCCAGCGCTGTTTGCGCTGCTGCAACCCGGCGATGCGCGCGGTCCGGTCTATTTGAGATTGCGAGCCGGCGTGGCGGATCAGATCGCGGAGGGTCTCGCGGGCGTCGCCCACGATGCCGATTTCGACGGGATAGATTTTGCCGATCTCCTGCGGGTCGGTATCGATCTGAATCAGGCGGGAGGGTGGGATGGCGAAGGTATGCTCGGGCTTCCAGGAACTGCAATCGGCCTCGCCGAAGCCGGTGCCGATGGCCAGGATCACGTCGGCTTCGCAGGTGGTTTCGTTGGCGGGGCGGGTTCCCCAGATGCCGGTCTGTCCGACGGAGAGCGCGTGAAATTCCGGGAAGGCGCCTTTGCCCATCAGGGTGGTGGCGACGGGAATGTTCAGCAGCTCGGCGAGCTCGCGCAGTTCGGGCGCGGCTTCGGAGAGGAGCACGCCGTTGCCGGCGAAAATGACGGGCCGTTCGGCGGCGGCGAGGAGGCGCGCGGCTTCGGCCACACCGGCGGGCGAGCCTTGCGGGCGGCCGTGCGTGGGGCGGCGGGCGAGGGTTACCGGCAGCGCGTCCAACTTGCCGGAGAAAACATCCATGGGCACGTCGAGGAGTACGGGTCCGGGACGTCCGGTCTGGGCGAGATTCAGCGCGCGGGGCATCACATCGGGCAGGTACTTGGGATGGTCGATGCGCCAGACGCGCTTGCAGATGGGGCGGAAGATGTCGCCCTGGGAGGCGTCGGCGTGGAAGCGGATGCCCTGGTGCGGCTCGCGCGCGTGGTGATAGGAGGGGGTGTTGCCGGCGACAACGACCATCGGGGTGCAATCGGCGGCGGCGGAGGCGACGCCGGTGAGCGCATTGGTCAGGCCCGGCGAGAGGTGGACGTTGAGGACGGCGAGCTTGTGGGAGGTGCGGAAGTAGGCGTCGGCGGCGTGGGCGGCCATCTGCTCATGGCGGAAGGAAATGTACTCGATGCCGTGGCGATGGCAGGCGTCGATCAACGCATAATTGGTGTGGCCGCACTGGCCGAAGACTTTGGCTACGCCCTCCTGTTTGAAACATTCCGCCATGAACATCGCGCCGGTCATAGCCCTGGTTTTCCCCCTCCGATGATCTGCGGAGCAATGCTAGCATCGGCGCGGTGGGCGGTCAATGAAGTAACGGTAATGCTCCGGTAACGCGGTTGTGAGCGAGCGGAGGCGCGTGCTACGATGCAGACTCTTCCTGGAACCTCATGACTTCCGGGCCATTCAGCGGCATCCGGGTGCTGGACCTGAGCGCTTACATCGCGGGTCCGTACGGCTGCTCGCTGCTGGCGGACCTGGGGGCCGAGGTGATCAAAATCGAACCGCCTGCCGGGGATACGCTGCGGCAGTACCCATCCACGCTGGAGGTGGAAGCGCGGGCATTTCTCGGCAACAACCGGAGCAAGCTGGGCATCGTGCTCGATTTGAAACAGCAGGCGGGACAGGAGGTGCTGCGGCGGCTGGTGGAGACGGCGGACGTGCTGGTGCACAATTTCCGGCCCACGGTTCCGGCCCGCCTGGGCATGGAATACGAGCGGCTGCGGAAGATCAATCCGCGGCTGATCTATTGCGCGCTGACGGGGTACGGCGAATCGGGTCCGCTCAAGGACAAGGCCGGGTACGACCAGGTGCTGCAAAGCATGACCGGGATCTGCACGTTCCAGGGGACGGAGGGGAATCCGCAGGTAGTCTACGGGTCTGTGGTGGATTATTACGCGGCATCGCTGCTGGCTTACGGGGTGGCGGCGGCGCTGCTCGACCGCGAACGGAGCGGGAAGGGACAGCGCGTGGGAGTGTCGCTGCTCGGTTCGGCGCTGGCGATGCAATCGGGGCGGTTCGTGTGGGCGGAAAGTGAGGGGCGCGAGGTGGGCCGCGATATGCGGTCTGGTGGCGTGACCGGGATTCATCCGACGAAGGAAGGCAGCCTCTACCTTTCGGCGAACACGCCGCACTTCTGGCAGGCGCTGTGCGAGCTGACCGGGCTCGCGGAACTGGCTGCGGATGCGCGCTTCGACACGGTGAGGAAGCGGGCGGAGCAGGCGGGCGAAATCGTGCCCAGGCTGCGCGCGGCGTTGCAGGCGCGGACGGCGCTCGAGTGGGAGGAACGGTTTGGCGACCGTGTGCCATGCGGGGCGGTGCGGCCGATCGAGGATATGTTCGATCATCCGCAGGTGCTGGCCGAGGGCGCGGTGGCAACCGTGCATCACGCGACGGTGGGGACGTACCGGGGCATGGCGCGGCCCGTGCATTTGAGTGAGTCCCCGGGACCGGAGCCTTTTGCCGCGCCGGCGCTGGGGCAGCATACGGCGGAGGTGCTGAAGGGGTGCGGGTACTCGGAGGAGGATTTGATGGAACTGCGAAAGCGGAAGGTGATCCCAGACTGATGGAACCGATTGATGAACGGCTGCTGGTAGAGATCGACCGCTACATCGAAGGGCTGTTTGCGAAGGAAGACGCGGCGCTCGAGGAGAACGTGGCGGCGGCGAAGGCTGCGGGGATGCCTGCCATCCAGGTCTCGCCCAATCAGGGCAAGCTGCTGTACCTGATCGCACGAATGGCGGGGGCGAAGCGAATGCTGGAGATCGGAACGCTGGCGGGCTACAGCACCACCTGGCTGGCGCGGGCTTTGCCGGAAAGCGGGCGGCTGGTGACGCTGGAGAGGGAGGCGGCGCACGCGGAGGTGGCGCGGCGAAATCTGGAGCGCGCCGGGGTGGGGGCGCGGGTGGAGATTCGCGTGGGGGAGGCGAGCGAATCGCTGCGGCAATTGATTCAGGAGGGCGCGGCGCCGTTCGACCTGGTTTTCATCGACGCGGACAAGCAAGGATATACGGGTTATCTCGAACAGGTGATGGCGCTGTCGCGAAGCGGAACGGTGATCCTGGCGGACAACGTGATTCGCCACGGCAACGTGATGCAGCCGGATCCGCCGGACGGGTCGGACCGCGGCGCCAGGGCTTACAACGAGGCGATTGCCGGGCATCCG
Organism: Bryobacterales bacterium; assembly: GCA_963836425.1. Classification (GTDB taxonomy): domain Bacteria; phylum Acidobacteriota; class Terriglobia; order Bryobacterales; family Bryobacteraceae; genus CAWIJJ01. The sequence goes on from CAWIJJ010000001.1 coordinate 497,884, forward strand.
CGGCTGGAATCGCTGATTCTGCCGGTGGTACGGAACCGGATCGACGGGCTGGCGATTTCGATTGTGAAGTAACGCGGGCGTTTTACCTGAAGGAAACGGTAACAGGCGACCCGGGGAGGTTTGCGGGGCGGGAAGTTGGGATAGAATCCTCCCCATGCAAAGGCGTGTGTTCCTCCGGAGCGGCGTGGAGGGGATGCTGGGGATGGCCGCGGCCCGGGCGCTGCGGGCACAGACAACGACGGCCGCACCGGCGAAGAAGCTCACGGTGGACGCCTACTCGCGGCATCTGCAATGGCTGCGGACGGCCGATGAGGTAGCGGCGGCGGTGGTGGAGATGGCCTTCGACGGCCTGGACATCACGGTTCGGCCTTACCCAGGGCACGTCAATCCGGAGAAGGTGGCCGAGGAACTGCCGCCGTTCGTCAACACGATTCGCAAACACGGGTTACAGGTGCGGACGATCACCTGCCCGATCACGGATGCGGATTCGCCGAACGCGGAGGCGATATTGGCGACGGCATCGTCGCTGGGGATTACGCATTACTGGTGGGGCACGTTCCGCTATGAGCAGGGCAAGCCAGTCATGCCGCAACTGGAGGCGCTGAAGCCGCGGGTGGCGAAACTTGCGGCGCTGAACGCGAAGTACAAGATGACGGCGATGTACCACACCTATTCGGGCAGCGGGACGGTGGGGGCGGCGATCTGGGACCTGCTGTATGTGTTGAAAGAGTTCGACCCGAAGCAGGTGGGTTTTCATTACGACATCGGACACATGACCAATGCCGGCGGGAACGGCACGTGGGCGCTGAATATGCGCGCCGCGGGGCCGTACATCGCGGGCATTTCGGCGAAGGATTCGGTGTACGAGCCGACGCTGGCGGTGAGCGGCGGCGGTCCGATGACGGAGGAGATGGCGGCGGTGGTGGCGTCGTCGGGAGGAAGGCGCGGAGGGGGCGGGCCTCCGGGAGCGGGTAGAGGCACACCGCCGGGCGGGCGCGGCGGCGCGGGGGGATCGGGCCGTGGCGGCCGGGGCGGCGGATCGCCGGGGTGGCGGGTGCGGCAGGTGCCGCTGGGCACGGGCATGGACGATCTGGCGCAGGTGGCGACGATCCTCAAGGAAATCAATTTTTCGGGGCCGGTGGAGATTCAGGCCGAGTATCCGAATGGGGGCGCGGAAAGCGCGCAGGACAAGATTACGCTTCCGAGAGCCATCGTGCTGGGGGCAATGAAGCGCGACCTGCTGGCGCTGAAAATGGCGTGGGGTCCTTCGGGACTGCTTTGAGGGACGAGGAGAACGACGAATGAATTTGCGCTGTGTGTGCGTCGCGGCGGCCGCGTTGACATTTTTGTATGGGCAGGCGGACTGGCCGAATCCCGGCAACGATCCCGGCGGGATGAAGTACTCGACGTTGAAGCAGATCACTCCCGCCAACGTGAACAAACTGGTGCGCGCGTGGACGTACGACACCGGCGATACGGGCGGAGGATTCCGCGGCTGGCAGGTGACGCCGCTGGTGATCGACGGCGTCATGTACTTTTCGACGATGGGCGGCAAGCTGGTGGCGCTCAATGCCGAAACCGGGGCCGAGATCTGGAAATTCGACGGCAAGACGGTGTCGCCGTCGGGACGATTTGCGGCGAGGGGGATTTCATACTGGCCGGGCGACCGGGAGACGCCTCGCGGCGATTGTGGCGGCGACGCAGGACGGGTTCCTGATTCAGGTGGATCTGAAGACCGGGAAACTGGCGCATCGCATGAATCGCGACTGGGTGGTGGATCTGCGCAAGGGCGTGGCGGAGAAGTACGGGAACAGCTATCCCATCGCGGCCATGCCGGCGATTTACAAGAACCTGGCGATCGTGATTCCGATGACGGGAGAGCAGGGGCGGTATGGGATTCCGGGCGACCCGCGCGCCTTCGACCTGAAGACCGGCGAGGAGATCTGGCGGTTCCACACCGTGCCGCAACCCGGTGAGCCGGGCTTCAACACGTGGGGGGCCGAGGGATGGCAGGACCGGCGCGGTCCGGGCGGCTGGGTGCCGATGACGGTGGACGAGGCGCGCGGGCTGGTGTTCATCCCGCTGGGGAACGCGACCGACCAGAACTACGGCGGCAGCAGGCCCGGCGAGGATCTCTATGCGGGAAGCATCATCGCGCTGGAGGCGGCGACGGGAAAGCTGAAGTGGTATTTCCAGATGACGCACCACGACATCTTCGACTGGGACGCCAATGCGCCGCCGACGTTGGTGGAGGTGAATAAAGACGGGAACAAGATTCCGGCGCTGGCGCTCAGCACCAAGCAGGGGCTGATGTTCATGTTCAACCGGGTGACGGGCGAACCGGTTTTCGGGGCCGAAGAAAGACCGGCTCCTCCGACGGATGCGCCGGGCGACAAGGCGTCGCCGACGCAGCCGTTTCCGTTGAAGCCGCCGCCCATCTCGCGGATTTCGATGACGCGGGAGGAGGTCAGCAGGATTTCGCCGGCGACGGAGAAGAGCTGCCAGGAGCAGTACGATAAGGGCGTGAACATGGGCCCGAACACTCCCTACATGATGGTGCCGGCGCTGGTTTTTCCCAGCTCGGAGGGCGGGGGAAGCTGGTCGGGGGCTTCATTCGATCCGAATTTGGGGCTGATCTTCGTGAACACGCGGAGCCTGGGCACGATGGCGCAGTTGCAGCCGTCGGTCTCCTCCGGGCTGCTGCCTTCGTACGCCAAGCGGAAGATCCCTTTCGACGATCCGGAGGGGTATCCGTGCAGCGCTCCGCCGTGGGGCGAGCTGATGGCGATCAATGCCAACACGGGTGAGTTCGCATGGCGCGTGCCGCTCGGCGAATACGATGAGCTGACCAAACGCGGAGTTCCGAAGACGGGGACGCCGAACGCGGGAGGGCCTATTGTGACCGCCGGCGGGCTGTTGTTCATCGGGTCCACGGTGGATTACAAGTTCCGGGCGTTCGATCCGAAGACGGGCAAGGAACTGTGGTCTACGAAGCTCGAGAATAACGCGGTGGCGACGCCGATGACGTACCAGGGCAAGAACGGTAAGCAGTACGTGGCCACGGTTGCGGGCGGGGGGCTGGACAACTTCGTGAAGCCCGCGCCGGACGGCGGCGGCAAAGTGCTGGTGGTGGCGTACACACTTCCGTAGCCGTTTTGGCGGACGGTAACCGTGCAGCTACGGTTAAGATGCCCGGCGGCGCGCGCTTGCCGGTCGATAATCGAGTCAATGGCCCGAGCGATTACCGACGAAGAGAAGCAGCACGCCCGCACTCTGCTGGAGCGCGCGCGCGCGGCGATGCAGTGCGTGGAGGACTACGACCAGGCGCAGATCGACCGGCTGTGCCAGGCGGTAGGCTGGGCGACCGCTAACGAGGCCACGTTCAGGCGGCTGGCCGAGATGAGCGTGGACGAAAGCGGGCTCGGCGATCGCGCCGGCAGGCCGAACAAGCGGTTCAAGATCATGGGGATTCTGCGCGACGCCCTGCGGCAGAAAAGCATGGGGGTGATCGAAGAGATTCCCGAACTGGGGATCGTGAAGTATGCCAAGCCGGCGGGCGTGATCGCGTCGCTGGTGCCGGTGACGAATGCCGCGCTAACGGAAGCGGGAAACGGAATTTACGCGTTGAAGTGCAAGGACGCGATCATCTTTTCGCCGCATCCGGCTGCGAAGAAGACGACCAATGAAACGGTGCGGATCATGCGTGCCGCGCTGCGCGCGCAGGGTGCGCCGGAAGATCTTTTCCAGTCGATCGAGAAGCCGAGCATTCCGCTGGCCGAGTACCTGATGTCGATCTGCGACCTGACGATCGCGACGGGCGGTCCGGCGATGGTGAAAGCGGCGTACAGTTCGGGCAAGCCGGCGTACGGGGTGGGCGCGGGCAACGCCACGATGGTGATCGACGAGACGGCGGACATCGGGGAAGCGGCGCGCAATACGCGGCTGAGCAAGACGTCGGACAACGGGTCGGGCTGCTCGGCGGACGGCAATCTGCTGGTGGAGGCGTCGATCTACGACGAATTCCTGGCGCGGTTGCAGGGCGAAGGCGGGCATCTGTGTTCGGACGCGGAGAAGGCGATGCTGGAGCGCGTGATGTGGGACGGCGAAGGTCACCGGACGTCGAACACGATCGCGCGTCCGGCGGCGAAGATCGCGGAGACGGCCGGGTTCGGCATCGCGGAGGGGAAGAGCTTTCTGATCGTGGAGGAATCGCGGATCGGGAAGGAGTATCTGTTTTCGAGCGAGAAGCTTTCGCCGGTGCTGGCGATATTCCGGTATGCGGGGTTCGACCAGGCGATGGAGATGGTGAAGCAGATTTACGAGGTGGGGGGCAAGGGCCACTCATGCGGCATCTACTCGTTCGACGATGGGCACATCGACCGGCTGGCACGGACGGCGCCGGTGAGCCGGATCATGGTGCGGCAGCCGCAATCGAAGGCGAATGCGGGGGCGTTCAATAACGGAATGCCGATGACGTCAAGCATGGGGTGCGGCATCTGGGGCGGCAACATCACCAACGAGAACATCTCGCTAAAGCACTACATGCAGGTGACGTGGGTAAGCCGGCCTATTGCGGAGGACCGGCCATCGGAAGCGGAGTTGTTCGGAGAGTTCTACCAGAGCGCGGCGTTCTGAGGGCGGGGTTCAGCGGGCCGCGGCGGCTCGTTCAAGTTCGCGAAGCATTTTTTTCGGGCGGCGATTACTCGCCTTTGCGGTAGATGTCGTTGATATTCCAGTGGCCTGGAGTGGGGGTGGGGGCGTTCTCCATGGGCGCCTGGATGAGGGTGGGGAGGTCGGAGGCGAAGGCTTCGCGGAGAGCCGGGCCCAATTCACCGGCCGATTGGATGAGGGTGCCGCGCGCGCCGTAGGAGCGGGCGAGGGCGGCGTAGTCCACGTGATACGGCTTGCCTTTGCGTTCGAACAGGCAGCCGAAGCTGGTGCCGTAGTGCATGTTCTCGAGGCCGGCGATGGTGCCGTAGGCCGAGTTGTCCATCACCAGCCAGACCACGGCGAGGTCGGCTTCCATGGCGGTGGCGATGACGGAAGGGTTGCTGCCGAAGCCGCCGTCGCCGATCAGGGCCAGGGCGGCGCGCTGCGGTTGCGCCATCTTGACGCCGAGCACGGCCGAGGGGCCGAATCCCATGGTGGCAAGGCCGCTGGGCGTGACAAAAGTTCCGGGCACGGTGATGGGATACTGCTGGCCGACGCCGTTCTTGTTCCAGCCGACGTCGGTGACGATGAAGCCGTCTTCCGGAATGGAGTTTTTGAGCTCGCTGAGAATGCGCTCAGGGCGCATGGGGAACTGGTCGGAGCTCCACTGGTCCGCCCAGTTGGAGGCGAAGGCGCGGCGGCCGGCGGCGATGCGCTGGCGCAGGTCGCCGCGGTGGCGATGACGTTTGCCGCGCGCGGCGGAGGCGATGGCGTTGAGGGCCATGCGGGAATCCGAGACGACGCCGAGTTCGGTGGGGTAGTTGCGGCCGATTTCGGAGGGGTCGATGTCGATGTGGATGAGGCGGGTGGGCGGGATGTGGAAGGTGAAGCGGGAGTCCCAGGAACTGGAATTGGCTTCGGCGAGGCGGGTTCCCACGGCCACGATCAGGTCGGCCGTGCGGCAGGTTTCGTTGGCGACGGGGGTGCCCCAGAATCCGGTCATGCCGAGCAGCAGCGGATGGTCTTCGCGCATGCAGCCCTTGCCCATGAGGGTGTGGGCGACGGGCAGTTCGAGGGTTTCGGCGAGGGCGGCGAGTTCGGTGGTGGCATTGCCGCTGAGAACGCCTCCGCCCACGTAGAGCACCGGGCGTTCGGCTTCGGCGAGGGCCTGGGCGATGCGGTCGGCGGTGTGGCTGTCGATGGTAGGGCGGACCATCGGCGCGGGCAGTTGGGCGAATGCGCCGAGCGGGAGATCGGCGGAAAGGATGTCCATGGGGACATCTACCAGGACGGGGCCGGGCCGGCCGGACTGGCACAGATGGAAGGCACGCTCGACGATGCGGGGCAGGTCGGCGGGGCGGTCCACGCGGTAGACGCGCTTGCAGAAGGGACGGTAGATCTCGAACTGGTCGGCATCGGCATGGAGGTTGACCTCCTGGTGGGGATGGCGGCCGTAGTAGTGGGACGGGATATCGCCGGCGATGACGACCAGGGGAATGGAATCGAGGGCCGCATTGGCCACGCCGGTGGCGGCATTGGTGAGACCGGGTCCGAGGTGGGTGAGCAGGATGCCGGGCTTTCCGGAGGCGCGCGCGTAGCCGTCAGCGGCATGCGCGGCCACCTGCTCGTGGCGGGTGGAGATGAAGCGGATGCGGCTGTCCTCGAGAGCGTCGAGCAGGGCGATGATGGTGTGGCCGCACAGGCCGAAGATGACCTCCACGCCCACTCGCTCCAGGTATTCGACAAGCTGGTAGGCCGCGATTCTGGTTTCCTTTGCGGCCACTGGCGCGCCGCCGGTCACATCCGCGATCTTCACGGTTCTGTTCTTCATGTGCCCCTCCGGACTACTCGAACGACATCCAGCCGCGCTTGTCCCGGATGGCCGCCTCATCCAGCCCCGGGGTTTTTCGGACCTCTTCGAAACTTTTGAACTTTCCGTTCTGTTCGCGCCAGGCGACGATCGCCCGCGCCGCCGGCTCGGGAATCTTCAGCGCCTGTTCCAATTCCTTGGCACTGGCAGCATTTACGTTCACTTTTCCCAAGTATTGGTTTAAGTAATCGACGAGCCCGGCGAGCTCGGCGGGAGTGCCCTGGCTGCCGCGGGCGACCATGTCTTCCATGACGCCTTCCCACTCCGGGCGGGTGTGGCGGCGGGCCACCACCAGGTCCATCTCGTGGCAGCCGACGCAGAGTTTCGCGAGCTTCTCTTTGGCCGGCCCGGCTGGCAGCATTTCCTCATTCGATTGGGCCGGCAGAGTTGCGGATGCAAAAAGCCCAATCCACAGCGCGAGCATCAGGGTGCGCACCATAGTTCCCCGCTACGGCAGCGCGTACGCGATCACGGTATCGGAGCGGCTCTTATCACCCAGGAAGCCGCCGCCGGTGGCGACGATGACCACGTACTGTTTCCCGTCCTTGCCCTGATAAGTAATCGGCGCGGAGTGAGCGCCGGCGTCCATCTTAACGGTCCAGATTTCCTTGCCGGTTTTGGAATCGAAGGCGCGGAAGCGGCTGTCGTCGGTGGCGCCGATGAAGACCAGCCCGCCGGCGGTGGCAACGGAACCGCCAATGTTGGGACGGCCGGTATTCTGCTTTCCTTCGGGGAGGCTGTCGGTGACGCCGAGAATGCTCTGCCAGGCGATGTCGCCCGTGTTGACGTTGATGGCGAAGAGGCGGCCCCACGGCGGCTGGTTGCAGGGCATGTTGGTTTCCGGATCCCAGAAGCGATTGTTGCCGTTGTAGCCCTGCCGGCTATAGGTGCCGTTGGGGTTCTTTCTCATCTGGTTGAGGCTGCCGAAATCCATGGTGTTGACGAACAGGTAGCCGAGCCTGGGATCGAAGGACGGCGGATTGTAATTGCCGCCGCCGATGGAACTCGGGAAGATGACGCTCGGGGTGGTCGAGTAGTGGGTGAAAGGGCCGCCCGCGTGGAGGCCGCCGGGGATGCTGTCGAACAACTCCTGGCAGAATTTCGCGTGATCTTCGCTGACGGTGGCCAGTTCTTCGCGCTTGAAGCTGTTGCGCGCCAGGATGGGCGGCTTCAGCGGAAACGGCTGGGTGGGCCAGGGAGTATCGCCCGGGAGAGCGTCGTCCACGGGAACTTTTCTTTCCTCGACGCCATAGATTGGCTCGCCGGTGACGCGATTCAGGATGAAGACGGCGCCGGTTTTGGTCAGCTCCGCGACGGCGGGAATTTTTCGGCCGTTGCGGGTGACATCGAACAGGACGGGGGGCGCGGCGAGATCGTAGTCCCAGGTGTCGTGATGGACGATTTGATAGTGCCACTTGAGCTTGCCGGTGAGGGCATCGACGGCGACGAGAGTGGTGCCGAAGAGGTTGGCGCCTTTGCGGTCGCCGCCCCAGTAGTCGGTGGTGGGCTCGCCGAAGGGTTGATAGAGGATGCCGCGTTCGGCATCGAGGGTAAACAGGCCCCAGACGTTGCTGCCGGAGCGGTTCTTCCAGTCGTCTTTTTCCCAGGTGTCGGCACCGGGTTCGCCGGGCCGCGGGATGGAATGGAACTGCCAGACGAGCTTGCCGGTGTGCACGTCCCAGGCGCGCGTATCGCCGGCGGCGCCGATGCTCGGGCCCTCCTGCACGTGGGCGCCGGTGATGACGACGTTCTTATAAACGATGGGCGGCGAGGAGAGTCCGAAGCTGGCATTCTCGAGTCCGTTGAGCGCGCCCGGTTTCATGTCGATGACGCCTTCGTCGCCGAAGTTCGGCACCGGCTTGCCGGTTTTGGCATTCAGGGCGATCAATTTGCCGCTGGAGGTGCCGAAGAAGACGGTGGGTGGCGATTGGCGGTCGCCGGCCCAGTATTCGAGGCCGCGAACGGCGGGCGATCCGTCCTTCACATCGTAGGCCCAGATCTCTTTGGCGGTCTCGGGTTCGAGCGCCACCACGCGGTTGTAGGCGGTGGTCAGGTACATGACGCCGCCGATCACGAGGGGCGTAGCGGACCAGTTGCGGCCGCCGCCGGGACCGCCGCGTCCTCCGCGTCCGGAGGGGGCCGCCGCCGGTGGCGCGGTGCCGGGATTCATGTGGTACGTCCAGGCGCGGACCAGCTTCGCGACGTTGGTGGCGTCGATCTGTTTGAGCGGCGAGTAGCGGGTGCCCGCCAGATCGTGACCATAGGTCGGCCAGTCATTCTGACCGGCGGCAGATGCCGCAAGGGCCGCGGCGGCTGCGAGGATACGGAGGGTCTTCATAGACTTCAGAAGTTGTATCGAATGGCGAACTGCATGATGCGCGCGGTGGTGGTGGTGCCGGGCGCGCTGCTTTGGATCTGCGGATTCAGGCGTCCGAAGTTGTTGCTGTTCAGGCCGCCGGTGGGCGGGCCGAACATCACGCTGTTGGGCAGGTTGAACGCTTCGGCGCGGAACTGCGCCACCTGGCCCTCGCGCACGCGGAAGTTGCGGGAGAGGGCGAGGTCGATGTTCATGACGTTCGGACCGGAGACTGTGAACGGCCGGGTGCTGGCGTAGACGCCTTTGGGGGCGGAGGCCGGCGCGAGGAACGCATTGATGTTCAGGTAATTGGTGGCGCTGCGCTCGGCGGAGTAGACGTCGGCCAGGATCTGTTGGGCGCGCTGGTTGCCGGCGCCGGTGAGGGCCACGTCCGTGCCGTAGGTGACGGTGGTGAGATTGCCGGTGCTCCAGTGGAAGATGGGCGCGGCCTGCCAGCCGTTGGCCAGGATGCCGAGCCAGCGGTTATGGACGGTGGGGGTGGTCAGCACGCCCGAGATGTTGATCTGCTGGCGGTGATCGGAACTGCAATTGGAGCGGCTGGCGCTGCGGTTATCCGGGTCAGGGTAGGAGGGACCGGTCAGCTCGGTAGTGGAGGGATCGGCGAGGCAGTGAGAGTAAGTCCAGTTCGCGAGCATGCTGAAGTGGTCGGCGAGGCGGTGCTGGGCGGAAAGCACCATGCCGTTGTAGCTGGAAGTTCCGCCGGCGTCGAGGTACGCGATGGTGCTGTACCAGGGACCCCAGGTGGGGTTGAGGAGGGTCAGCTTGCGGCGCGCGGCGGTGTTGCCGGAGCTTGTGTTGGAGCACGGTCCCGCCGACGGAGAGTCCGTATTGCCCGGCGGTGCAGTTGCCGGGGATGTAGACCTGCGGGTTGAGCTCGCGGCCGGACCAGAGGTGCGCGGTGTGGTTGCCGAGATACGATCCGGAGATGAGCCACGCGCCCACCTGGCGTTGGACGGAGAGGTTCCAGGTATTGGTCTGGGGCGATCCGAGATTGGGATCGGAGACCGCGTAGACTCCGTTCTGCGGGAAGAAGCCGTAGGATTTCGCGGTGGTGCTGTTGGCGATGTAGGGATCGCCGCCGGGGTAGTTGGCCCAGGGATTGGAGAGGGGGAAGGGGCCGCCGGCGCGGGTGAGGGTCGCGCCCCACGGCGGATTGTTGGAGACGCGCGTGTAGAAGAACAGGTGGGGGGTGTCGTACAACAGGCCCCAGGATGCGCGGATGCTGGTCTTTCCGTCGCCGATCGGATCCCACACGATGCCGGCGCGGGGCAGCCAGTGATTGGCGCGCTGGTTGTACTGGTTGTTGGGCGGATAGCCGGCGTCGCCCGGAAAGATCAGACCGGCGGGCGGGGTGAGGGGAGGATCGGATTGGGGAGGCGTGCCGATGGTCCCGGCCATGAAGTTATCCATACTGAACGTTTCGACGTAGGCGTCGGTGTTGCGCTGGGGCAGGTACGGTTCGAAGCGCAGGCCGAGGTTGACGGTGAGGCGGGGCGCCACGCGCCAGGCATCCTGCACGTAGAGGCCGTAGTAATCGGAGACGTCGTTGTCGTAGAAGGGGCGGCCCTGTCCGAAGGCGTTGAGGCGTCCAGTCACGAAATCGGCGTAGCCGAGGCCGGAGGTGCCCCCGACGGTGGAGTACTGTCCGGTGAAATTCAGGTTCCCGTTCACGCCGCGGGTGTTCTGCGCGTGCATGACGGCGCGGATATACTGGCCGCCGACGGCGGTCTGGTGCTTGCCGAAGATGAGGGTGAGATCTTCCGAGGCGGAGTAATCGAGCGTGTTGAAGTAGCCGGGATTGCTGGCGCCGCCGGCGAGGTTGAAGCCGTTGGTGACGCTCAGGTTCATCTGCGCGGGGATGAAAGAGGTGATGGGGATGCCGAATTCGGCGGGCGTCTTGAAGGCGGGGATGAAGCGGGGATTGGCGCCGCGATTGACGGCCAGGTGTGTGCTGCTGACGACGCGGCTGCTGGCCACCCACGTCTCGCCGAGCACGACCGAGTGGATGTTGTTCTTCTGCCCCGTGGTGCTGCCGGTGAACAGCGGGTTGGCGGGATCGTAGAACAGCGGGGTGTAGTTGTTGGACAGCATGTAGCGTGCGAACAGGCTGTGCTTCGCGCTGAGGTTATAGTCCACCTTCACCGGGATCTGGTACTGCCGCTGATTGCCGCCGGTGGCGTAATTGACCAGGCCGCAATCGTTCAATGCATTCTGCGGGAGCAGTTTGGCAATCTTCTGCGCGATCGGGTCCATCTGGCTCACCGGGATCATATTGTTGACGAAGGGCGCGGCGAGGGTGATCTGGCGGGTCTGGCAGGTGGTGGAGGCGATGGTGCGGAAATCGCCGGCGAGCATTTCGGGCGTCATGGTGAAGCCCTGGGCGTTGGCCGGGTTGGAGCGCCTGATGGTCGCCTGGAAGCCGGCGAAGTAGAACAAGCGGTTGCGAACGATGGGGCCGCCGACGGTGCCGCCGAACTGATTTTGCTTGAGGCTGTCGCGCACCAGGGCGGTGGCGCTGCGGCCGTTGAAGAGGTAATTGCGGGTGTACTCGAACAGGTTGCCATGCACGGAGTTGGTGCCGGAACGCGTGGCCACGGTGACGGAGGCGGAGGAGTGCTGGCCGCTTTGCGCGCCTACGGAACTGGTCTCCACTTTGAATTCCTGGAGGGCGTCGGGGAAGGGGAGGGGCTGGTTGAGGCCGTTGAAGGGATTGTTGGCGGTGCCGCCGTCGAGTGAAAACGAGATCTGGTTGCCGTTGCCGCCGGCCACGGAGAGCGTGATGGTGGGGAAGTTTTTGTTGGAGTTCAGGTCATTGGCGACGGTGCCCTGGACGGTGGCGTTGCCGGCGAGCAGGATGAGCTGGGTAGGCTCGCGCGCATTAAGCGGCAGTTCGACCACCTCTTCGTGCGTGATCACCTGGCCCACGCCGCTGCTGTGCGTCTCGACGGAGAGCGCTTCGGATTGGACGGTCACGGCCTCGTTGACGGTACCCGGCTTGAGGACCGGGTTGATGGTGGGGTTGGTGTTCACGTTGAGCACGATGCCGCTGTGCACGTAGGTGGCGAATCCGGGCTTGGAGACTTCGAGCCGGTAGGGTCCGATGGCGAGGGAGGGAAACAGATACGAACCGTCGCCGCCGGAAGTGACGGCGCGAAGCTGGCCGGTATCGGTCTGGATAATGCGCAGGGCCGCGCCTGCGATGACGGCGCCGCTGGCGTCCTGGACGGTTCCGGATACCTGGGAAGTGGAAACGGCCTGGGCCGACACGGCCAGCACCGTCCCGAAGATGCAGAGAAACAGTCGAATCGATCTCACGGTGATCGCGCCCCTTTCAACAAACGTTGTCAGCGCCAGTCGCGCCCCAAGCGAAGGTCCTCTAAGTGTGTCGGTTCATTCTGTCATCGCGGTGGGGCGGGACCAAGGGAGTAACGGTAACTGCACGGTAACCCTGGTGCCTTGCCGGAAGGGGAGCGTAACGGTGCAGCTACGGTTACCGCGCGAGTGCGGCGAGGGTCGTAATGATAGGCTGGATCGCGCGGAGGTGCGATGCGAAAGATTCGATGCGGTGTGGCGCTGGCGGCGCTTTTGGGCGGGTGCCTGCTGCTTTCCGGTCAGCAGAATGCGCCGCAGGGCGGGCGGGGCGGCGGACGCGGGGGCCGGGGACGTCCTCCGGGGCGAAAGGTGGTGCTGGCCTGGGCGGACACGCGTAACGGCATCGCGCAACACGATTCGGTATCGCACGCGCTGGCGGTGATCGAGCGGCTGGGCTACGAATCCGGGCTATGGGACACGTACATCCGCACCGATTCGAACATCGCGTCTTACAAGCCGCAGATGACCACGGGGCAGCCGGCGAGCGGAGGCCCGAGTTTCGGCAACGTGGACGCGATCTTCTTTATGGGACATCGCGAGGTGCCGATCGACGATCAGCAGAAGGCGGACCTGTTGAAATTCGTCCACGACGACGGCAAGGGCTTCGTGGCGGCGCACGTTGGCCTGACGGCGCTGATGTCGTGGCCGGAGTTCGGCGAAATGCTGGGCGGCCAGTTTCAGGACCACCCCTATGGCACGGTGGCCGGAACGGTGATCAACGAAGACCCGGAGTTTCCGGCGACGCGTCATCTGCCGGCGACGTTCAGCCTCACCGACGAGTTCTACCAGGCCAAGAATTTCTCGCGGGAGAAAAGCCGGGTACTGCTGCGGCTGGACACTTCCAAGCTGCCGCCGAACCAGAACCTCATTAACAAGGACGGCGATTTTCCGCTGGCATGGGCGCGGACGTACGGCAAGGGCCGGGTATTCTTCGGATCGTTCGCGCACGATGCCAAGACGTGGGACAACCCGGACGTGTACCACATGTACTTCGAGGCGCTGAGGTGGGCCTTGAAACTGACGGATGCCGACGTCACTCCGCGGCCCTACCCGGGCGCGGCGGGCGGAGCGAAGTAGAGCAGGAGCGGGAGAGCGGGCGCATCGTGGGACCGCTGTTCGAACGGTTGAAACGGGTATGCTGAATCGAAGGACGCCCAATGTATGGCAAGTCAGTTCTGGTGCTTGCTCTGATGCCTCTCGCCGCCGCGCAGGACGGCGGGCCGGAGGCGGTATTCCACGCAGGGATCAACGAAGTGGAGGTTCCTGTGGTGGTTCGCGACGGGCGCGGAGGCACCGTGGCGGGCCTGAGCCGCAGCGATTTCCGCGTTTACGATAATGGGAAGCTTCAAGTAATCTCCCGGTTTTCGGCGGTGGACGCGGCCAGTCGCGGCGCCGGGGCACCGCGGTTTTCGGCATATCTCCTGGGCGATGTTTGGATTCACCCGAATGAGCTGGCGCGCGCCCGCGACGCGGTGATGGGTCACATGGAAGCGTTGGCCCGCCCCGAGGACCGAGCCGCACTGTTCTGCGTCTCGGGCCGGAGAGCGGTGGATTTTACGGATGATGCAGCGAAATTGCGGGAAGCGCTGGCGGCCCTGAAGGTACCTGCCGAACTTCCCTTCGCCCCGCCCCCCCGGCCCCGGCTCTCACCATACGCGTCGCCTGAGGATGCGCGGTCCTACAGACGGGAGATTCAGCAAGCCCTGGACGCTGCCGCTGAAGCGCTCCGCGCCTTGGCACGGCAGTCTCTGGACGGCCTGCGCCGAGCCATTTACGAGGCATCGCTGATGCCGGGCGAACGCCAGGTCATAGTTCTTTCCTCCGGGTTTCCGGTCGGCTACATGGGCGGCGGTAGGGTAAACATCGGCCTTGCGGATTACGAAGACGAGATCATCCGGCAAGCCATCAGGCTGCGTGTGACCGTGAGTTGCGTAGATTTGCTCGGCGTGCGTCCCGGACTACCTGTTGGCGCGGCTGAATCCGGGAAGGATGTGCTGGTCGAACTGGCCCGAGGGACAGGTGGAACCTTCATCGGCCACAACGACCTTGTGAAGGGACTGCGCCAGGCATCCGCACCGGAACACTCATACCTGCTGGCGTTCTCGCCACAAGATCTGAAACGCGATGGCAGCCTCCACAAACTCAAAGTCAGCGTCAGGGGTCACGGTGGCGCTAACGTCGAGGCGCGTCTGGGCTACGTCGCGCCCAAGGTGCGCTAGATCACTCTGCTGCCGCGGCGCCAGGCCGCATGGAATACCATGAGTCTATGCCGGAGGGCTCCACGACCGAGCTCGTCAGCGCCGAGTCGCAGGCGAGGGCGGAAGAGCAACTGAAGCGGATTCTCGCGAGCCGGGTTTTCCGGCAGTCGGACCGGCTGAAACATTTCCTGTCGGTGATCGTGAACGAGACCCTGGCCGGGCGGGGAGAGCGGCTGAAGGAGTTCGTGGTGGGGGTGGAAGTGTTCGGCAAGCCCGAATCTTTCGATCCCCGGACCGACCCGATCGTGCGGGTTCAGGCGCGGCGATTGCGGACGCAACTGGCGCGCTACTACCAGGAGGAGGGGCGGGACGATCCGCTGTCGATCGAGTTGCCGAAGGGCGGCTATGCGCCCATTTTCCGGCCGGTTCGCGGCGCTTCGCCCAAGAGCACGGCCAAGCCCACGCTGGTCAGCCGCGATACGGTACTGGTGTCGACGTTTGCGGACCACAGCCCGGCGGGAGACCAGAAGCACTTCTGCGGAGGACTGCGCGAGGAACTGATCCACACCCTGGCGCGGACATCACGGAGTCCGGCTGATCGCATGGGACCCGGCGGCGGACGCGCGGGCGGAAAACGATTTGCGGGATGCGGCGATCCGGCTGAACGCGGCGATGATCATTACCGGCGGCCTGCGCACGGATGGCATACAGGCGAGAATTACGGCCAACGTGATCGATACGGCGACGGGGTCGTTCCTGTGGTCCGGCTCGATCGACCGAAAGCTGGAGAATATCTTCGCCGTTCAGGAGGACGTAGCGCGGCTGATTGCGGAGCAGTTGACGGCGCCGGCGCCGGGCCGCGGATTGGCGAGGCCGGCGCGCCCGACCGAAAACCTGGCGGCGTACAACCTGTACGTTCAGGGGCGGTATCACGTAAACAAGCGGACGGAGGAGGGGCTGCGACGGGCGGTGGAGCTGTTCGACCGCGCCATCGCCGAAGACGCTCAATACGCACAGGCGTACTCGGGGCTGTCGGATGCGTACGGGCTGCTCGGGCACTACGGGGTGCTCGCGCCGGCCGAGGTTTGGACGAAGACGGCTTCGAACGCCGCGTGGGCGGTGTTGCAGGACGAATACTCGGTGGAGGCGCACACGTCGCTGGCGCACGTGAAGGCGACCCAGGATTGGGACTGGCTGGGCGCGGAGGCGGAGTTCCAGCGGGCCATCGCGCTGGATACGAGGTATCCGACGGCGCATCACTGGTACGCCGTCTCGTGCCTGGCGCCGATCGGGCGGCTGGACGCCGCGCTTGCAGAGATGCGTTTGGCGGAGGCGCTGGATCCGATCTCGTCGGTCATTTCGCGGGACGTGGCGCGCGTGCAGTATTACCAGCAGAATTACGAGGACGCGCTCGAACAGTGCGATCACGCGATCGAACTGAACCCGCATTTTTCTCCCGCCTACCTGACGCTCGGGCTGGTGCAGGAGCAGCGGGGTGAATTCGACGAAGCGGGGGCGGCATTCCAGCGCGGACTCCAGCTTTCGCCGCACAGCCCGATGATGCAGGCGGCGCTGGGGCGGATGCTGGCGCTGTCGGGAAAGCGCGAGGAGTCGGTCCGCATACTGCGCGAGCTGCATGGGCTCGCGGAGCGCCGATATGTGTCGCCGTTCGACCTGGCACTCTGCCATTTCGCCCTGGACCAGACCGAAGACGGCTTCACCTGGCTGGCGAAGGCATTTCAGGACCGCTGCTTCGAGCTTATCTCCCTGCGGGTGGATCCGAGATGGCACGCGCTGCGCCGCACTCCGCGATTCGATCAGCTCATCAGCCAGTTGGGCTTGCCGTAGTGCGGCCTTGAACCAACAGGTGAGAGGGATTACATTCGTTGCACCGGGCCCGGTGATTCGCGGACCGGTTCTCAAGGAGATCGAAATGAGAGTCACGCGTCGCGATGTACTGAAGAGCGGTCTATCGCTCCCGGCGGTGTCGGCCGCTATTCCCGGGATGGCGCCGGCGTCGCAATCGGGGCAGGTGCAGAGCAGTCCGGGGCAGGCTGCCCTGCGGGAGCGGATGCTCCTCGATTTCGGCTGGCGCTTTCATTTCGGACATGCCGACGATGCGACGAAGGACTTCGGTTTTGGCTCCGGCCGGTCGGGCGGTTTTCAGAAGACCGGGGGCTTTCTGTCTCCGAGCAACCTGGTTTACGACGATAACGATTGGAAGCCGGTGGATCTTCCCCACGACTGGGCGATCGAGCTGCCGTTCAAGAACGACCCGGCGCTGGCCAGTAAGGGTTCGTACCCGCTGGGCCGCGACTATCCGGAGACCAGCGTGGGCTGGTACCGGCGCGTTTTCGAACTGCCGTCCTCCGATACCGGGCGGCGGATCTCCATCGAATTCGACGGCGCATACCGCGAAACCATGGTGGTCTTCAACGGCTACTACATCGGGCGGCACAGCGGCGGATACGATCCGTTCAGCTTCGACGTAACGGATTTCGCTCTGCCGGGCAGCGCGAACGTGCTGCTGATCCGGGTGGATGCGACGTTGAGCGACGGCTGGTTCTACGAGGGCGCGGGGATCTACCGGCACGTGTGGCTGGTGAAGACGGCGCCGGTGCACGTGAAGAAATGGGGCACGCTGGCGGCGGCGAAGATTCAGCCCGGACAGGCCACGGTGTCGATCAAGACGGAGGTGGAGAATCACGGCAAGGGGGCGGCCAACGTCCGGGTCATCTCGACGGTGCTCGACCCCTCCGGCAGGGAGGTCGGGAAGACGGCGAGCACACCGGCGCCGGTTCCGGTTCTGGGCGAGCGCGCGTTCGATCAGCAGGTGGTGGTGCGGCAGCCGGCGCTCTGGTCCCTGGAGCAGCGGAATCTTTACAGGCTGCTGACCGAGGTGGAGTCCGGCGGGACGGTGACGGACCGCTACGAGACGCGGTTCGGCATCCGCGATCTGAAGTTCGACCCAGACCAGGGATTTCTGCTCAACGGCAAGGCGGTCAAGGTCAAGGGCACGTGCAATCACCAGGACCATGCGGGCGTGGGCGTCGCACTGCCGGACGCGGTGCAGTATTTCCGGGTGCGGAAGCTACAGGAGATGGGCTGCAACGGCATACGGACCTCGCACAATCCGCCGACGCCGGAGCTGCTCGACGCGTGCGACGAACTGGGAATGCTGGTGCTGGACGAGACGCGAATGCTGTCGTCGAATCCAGAAGGTCTGGCGCAGTTCGAGAACGTGGTCCGGCGCGACCGCAATCATCCGAGCGTTTTCATCTGGTCGATGGGAAACGAGGAGAGCGTTTCGGTCAGCGAGACGGGGCTCAAGATCCTGACCACGATGAAGGCGACGGCGCTCAAGCACGACAGCTCGCGGCCGATTTCGATCGCTCCGCCTCCGGCCGGCGATTACATGGGCAGAGGCGGACTGGCGGTGTGCGACGTCATGGGTTACAACTACGCCGACCCGCAGGCCGAAGCGTGGCACAAGAACAATCCCAAGATGGGGATTATCGGGACGGAGAACGTGAGCGCGGTGGGCACGCGCGGGCAGTATGTGACGGACCGCGAGAAGGGGACGGTCAGCTCATACGATCCGTATACGACGACGGGGCGCGCGTCGGCGGAAGGCTGGTGGCGCTTTGTGAGCGCGCGGCCGTATATTTCGGGAGGCTTCGTGTGGACCGGCTTCGACTACAGGGGCGAGCCCTCGCCGTACCAGTGGCCCAATATCAGCTCGCAGTACGGAGTGATCGACACGTGCGGGTTTCCCAAGGACACTTTCTACTACTACCAGTCCTGGTGGACGGATAAGCCGGTGCTGCATGTGTTCCCGCACTGGAACTGGCCCGGCCTCGAAGGGCAGGATATCGCGGTGTGGGTGCACTCGAACCTGGAACGGGTGGAGCTGTTTCACAACGGGCAAAGCCTGGGCGCGAAGGACATGGAAAAGGACCAGCACCTTTCCTGGATCGTGAAGTACGCGCCGGGCACGATCGAGGCGCGCGGTTTCAAAGACGGCAAGCAGGTGCTGACGGCGAAGCGCGAGACCACGGGACCGGCGGCCAAACTGGTGCTGCGGCCGGACCGCACCGAACTCAAGGCGGATGGCGAGGACGTGGCCGTCTGCACGGTGGAAGTCCAGGACGCGCAGGGACGGATGGTGCCGATCACGGACCACGATGTCAGCTTCAAGGTGACCGGGCCGGGTGCGGTGATCGGGACGGGCAACGGCGACCCCACGAATCATCAGCCCGACCCCGGTGCGAATCGGAAGGCGTTCGCCGGGCTGTGCATGGGAATCGTGCAGTCTTCGAAGACGGCGGGCACGGTGAGGGTGGAAGCCACATCGCCGGGATTGACGGCGGCGGCCGCCACTCTGACGAGCAGGGCGGTAAGGCTGCGCCCGCAGGTGGCGGTGTGGGAGCGCGAGGTTCCGCAAGGCACCGGGATTACGGGGTTGTGGAGGCCGGCGGCGGCGGCGGCGGACGCGACGGGCGGGAACCCGATGGCGCTGGCGGGGGCCCAGGCGGACTCGGTTTACACATTCAAGCAGGACGGGAGCAGCCTGACGGGGAAGGTGGAGGCTTCGGGAGGCGGCGGTTTCGGCGGAGGCGGCAACGCGGGCGGAACGATCGAGGAGGGCAAGGTGGAGGGTTCGAATTTCTCGTTCCGGACCGGGAGCACGACGTATACGGGCACCATCGACGGTGACCGGATCGAATTGCGGCGGACGGGCGGCGCCGGCGGGCGCGGCGGGCGCGGGGGAGGGCAGGTTCCGGCGGCGGAGACGGGTCCGCGCCCGGCGATCGGTCCAGCCCCGCGGGGCTCCGACCCCTCGTTTGGCGGCGGGGGACGGGGAGGACGCGGCGGTCAGGCCCCCGCGCCCATCGTGCTGCGGCGGGCAAAGCGGTAGTCAAGGAGATTTATGAAGCGCATCGAAAAGGCAGTTACGGCGATTCTGGCGATGGCTTTGGCGGGCCCGCTGACGGCGGCGATCAAGCAACCCGTGCAAGTCACCGGCGGCCTTGTTTCCGGCGTTCCGGGCAAGGATCCGGCCATCCTCGCGTTCAAGGCGGTCCCGTTCGCGGCGCCGCCCGTGGGCGATTTGCGCTGGCGCGCTCCGGGTCCCGTGGCCGCCTGGAAGGGCGTGCGGAGCGGCGATAGATTCTCGGCGAGCTGCATGCAGACGATCTCGACCGAGGAGCGCCAGCCCTGGACTTACGAGTTCATGACGCACAACGAAATCAGCGAGGACTGCCTCTATCTGAATGTGTGGACGGGCGCGAAGTCAGCCTCGGAGAAGCGGCCGGTGTTCGTATACATTTACGGCGGCGCCTTCAACGAAGGATCGGCGGCGGTGCCGCTCTATGACGGTGAGGGGCTGGCGAAGAAGGGCCTGGTGGTGGTGACCTTCAACTACCGGTTGAACATCATCGGGTTCTTTGCGCATCCGGAGCTGAGCAGTGAATCCGGCGACCACGTTTCGGGAAATTACGGGCTGCTGGATCAGATTGCCGCGCTGAAATGGGTGCGGGAGAATATCGGGCGCTTCGGCGGCGATCCGAATCGCGTGACCATCGCCGGGCAGTCCGCCGGCGGAATGTCGGTGCACGACCTGATCGCATCGCCGCTGGCGCGAGGGCTGTTCCAGCGCGCCATCGTCGAGAGCGGCGGGTCCACATTGGGACGGGCGGGGATTACGATGAACGCGGCGACGCTGGCGAACGCCGCAGCGGCGGGACAGCGCTTCGCCGAAGCCAAGGGAGCGAAGTCGATTGCGGAACTGCGCGGGATGAGCTGGCAGAAGCTGACCGAGCGCGCGGCAGCGGCGCCGGGGGGCGGCAGGGGGCCGTCGGCGACCAGCGCGCCGATTGTGGATGGATACGTCCTGCCCTCTTCGGCCAACGATGCCGTCGCGCAGGGAAAACAGAACGACGTCCCGATTCTGACCGGCATGAACACCGGCGAACTCGGCGGTCTTGTTGCGGGGCGAGGGCCGGTGACGCTCGAGAGCTTCCGCAACCAGGCCCGGCAGCGCTACGGCGAAGAGACGGACAAGTTTCTGGCTCTATATCCCGCGTCCAACGACCAGGAGGCCGCGGCTGCCCAGGCGCTGGCGAACCGCGATCAGACGCTCGTGTCGATGTACCTGTGGGCCAGGATGCGCTCCAAGACGTCCAAAACGAAAGCGTTCGAGTACCTTTTCGATCACGCCCTGCCGGGGCCCGAAGCCGCCCGCCTGGGCGCTTTTCACAGCGGCGAAGTGCCCTACGTCCTGAACACGCTGTACGCGGCGCCGCGCCCGTTCACCGATGCGGATCGCAGGATTGCCGATCTGATGTCTTCGTACTGGGCGAATTTTGCCGCTAACGGCGATCCCAACGGGAAAGGCCTTCCTGTGTGGCCGGCGTACGGAGACAAAGCCGTGATTATGGAACTGGGCGACAAGACCGGCCCGATACCGGCCGCCGGCAGCCAGGCCAAGCTGGATTTCTTCGAAGCGTACCTGACGCCGAGGTAGCGGGGACCGCGTCCTTAACTCGACGCGAGGGTCGCGTTCAGCGTGATGTTCGCCTTGTACAGCTTGGACACGGGGCATCCGACCTTGGCGGCCTGCACGGCATTGTCGAACTGCTCCTGAGTGGCGCCGGGCACCTTCGCGTTTACTTCCAGGTGACTCTCGGTGATGGTGAATCCGTCGGGCTGCTTCTCGAGGGAGATGGAACAGGTGGTTTCGATGGACTCGGCGGTGAGGTTGGCCTGCCCGAGTTGGGCGGAGAGCGCCATCGAGAAGCATCCGGCGTGGGCCGCGGCCAGCAACTCCTCGGGGTTGGTCCCCTTGCCGTCTTCGAATCGTGTGGCAAACGAGTATTGCGTGTGGGACAGTACACCGCTGGCGGTGGAGACAGAGCCTTTGCCCGACTTCAGATCACCGCGCCATTCCGCGCTTCCGGTTCGTTTCATGACCCTTGGATGCGGGACGGCAGAAAAGGTTGCCGGACCGTTATGCTGAATTGGTATGGCTCATCGCAGGGTGGAAGCGGAGGTGGAAGCGCTGGAACAACTCTGCGCGTCGGCGGGGGCCGAGGCGGCAGCGGCTTTGAAGAAGGGGCTGGCCGATAAGGTGAGCCTGGTGGCCGCCAAGGCGGCGAAGCTCACCGCATCGCTGCAACTGCGGGAACTGATACCGGACCTGATCCGCGCGTTTGACCGGCTGCTCGAAGACGGCGCTGCGCGCGACCCGCAGTGCTGGGGGAAGAACGCGATCGCGCGCGCTTTGACGGAGCTGGAACACCGGGAGTCGGCGGTGTACCTGCGGGGCGCGCGTCATGTGCAGTTGGAGGCCGTGTGGGGAGGAAGGGAAGATACGGCCGGTCCGCTGCGCGGGATTTGTCTTCTGGGGCTGGCCGCGGCGACGGACCTCTCGCGGGCGGAGACCTTTCGCGCGCTGGTGGACGGGCTCGGAGACTCCGCTCACACGGTGCGGCTGGAGGCGGTGCGCGCGGTAACGCAAATGGAAGGCGAGGAAGCGGCCCTGCTGCTGCGGCTCAAGGCGCGCGCAGGGGATCGAGAGCCGCGTGTCATCGGGCAGGTGTTCGACTGCCTGGTGGGGCTGGAAGGGCAGGTTGCCTTCCGGTTTTTGGCCGGGTTTCTGGAACCGGGCGCGGGGCCGGTGTGCGAAGAGGCCGCACTGGCGCTGGGAGCGAGCCGCCATCCCGCCGCGTTGTCCCTCCTTCAGGAAGCGTGGAAGGGCGGCGCGCGATCCCGATCTGCGCTATCTGCTGCTGCGCTCGATCAGCGCGTCCCGGCAGGAGGAGGCCCTCGAATTTCTGATCGAGATTGCGTGCAACGGGCGGGCGCCCGATGTTCGGGATGCGATGGAGGCGCTCTCGCTGCACCAGGATTCCGAGGAACTGCGGCGACGGGTGGAAGCGGCGGTGGAGGAGGCAGGGTCGCTCGCGAAGGAGCAGTTCCGGCGCTGCTTCGCCAGAATTTGACCGCAAGCGGCGGATGGCGGGCCGCAGCCGCGAGGGGCACGATGGAAATATGTTGAATCAGGAATCCTGCTGGAAAGCGGTGCAGAGCCGTGATGCTTCGCGCGACGGCGAGTTTTATTTCGGAGTGGTCACCACCGGCGTGTATTGCCGGCCGGGGTGTCCGGCGCGGCATCCGCTGCGAAAGAACGTACGGTTTTACGAAAATGCGGCGGAGGCCGAGCGCGATGGGATGCGGCAGTGCCTTCGCTGCCGGCCGCTGGACGCCCTCGCGCCGGCTGCCGGCAAAGTGCAGAGCGTGTGCCGGTACATCGAAGCGCACCTTGATGCTCCAAGCGACCTGGCCACGCTGGCAAAGGTGGCGGGCCTGAGCCGCTTCCACCTGCAACGGACATTCAAGGCAGCCACAGGGCTCACGCCGAGACAGTACGCGGATGCCTGCCGCATGCGCCGGCTGAGAAGCGAATTGCGGACCGCGCCGGACGTGACGGCGGCGGTCTACGAAGCCGGTTACGGGTCTGCCAGCCGGGTGTACGAACGCGCGGGCGCGGAACTGGGGATGACGCCTGGAGAGTACCGGCGGGGCGGCAGCGCGGAGATCACCTACACCGCCGCCAGGACGCCGGTCGGGCTGCTGATGATGGCCGCGACGGACCGCGGGCTGTGCTTCGTGCAATTCGGCGAGACGGAAGCCGAACTCGTCGAAGCGCTGCGGGCGGAGTATCCGGGCGCACGCCTGGCGGCCATGACGGACGCACCGTCGCCCGCCTTTCGAGGATGGATGGAGGCGCTCGAGAGCCACCTGGCGGGCGGACAGCCGCGGCTCGACCTGCCGCTCGACATCCGCGCGACGGCCTTTCAGGCGCGGGTCTGGAAATACCTGCAATCCATTCCGTACGGTGAGGTGAGATCGTACTCCGCGGTGGCGGAGGGCATCGGATCGCCGAACGCAGTGCGCGCGGTGGCGCGTGCGTGCTCGGCCAATCGGGTGGCGCTCGCCATTCCGTGCCATCGCGTGATCCGCGGTGACGGAGACGCGGGCGGGTACCGGTGGGGCCTCGAGAGGAAGCAGGCGATCCTTCGACGGGAGGCCGCGAAGGTTTCCCGAGCGTGAGCAAAGCCGGTGGCGGAGAGTAAGATTGTACTCGAAGGAAGGTACCGGCTTGCTTTCAAGAAACGTGGCGGCAGCGGTTGTTCTGTCGGTGTTCGGGGTGTGGCCCGCGATCAGCGCGACGGTTGACGTGAAGGCCTACGGCGCCAAGGGCGACGGCAAGACGGCGGACCGCGAGTCAATCAACAAGGCGATCGATGCCGCGGCCGCGGCGGGCGGCGGAACGGTAGTGTTCCCTGCCGGCATTTATGTAACGGGTTCGATCCGGCTGCGAAGCAATATTACGCTGCAACTGGAGCCCGGATCGGTGCTGGAGGCATCGCGCGACTCGGCCGCCTACGATGCGCCGGAACCTAACGAGTGGGACAAATTTCAGGACTTCGGCCACAGCCATTTCCACAATAGCCTGATCTGGGGCGAATCGCTCGAGAACGTCGCGATTGTGGGAACTGGGCTGATCCGGGGCTCGGCCTTGAGCCGCGAACAGCGGGGCGGCGGCGACAAAGCCATCGCGCTCAAGTTGTGCCGAAACGTGACGCTGCGGGATTTTGCCATTCTCAACGGCGGACATTTCGGAATTTTGGCAACGGGTGTCGACAATCTGACGATCGACAATCTCAGAATCGACACCAACCGGGACGGGATCGATATCGACTCGTGCCGGAATGTGCGGATCTCGAACAGCAGCGTGAATGCGCCGAACGACGATGCGATCGTGTTGAAGGGAAGCCACGCCCTGGGATTCGCGCGGGCCACCGAGAGCGTGACCATCACGAACAGCCTGGTGAGCGGTTACGACATCGGGTCACTGCTGGACGGCACGTACAAGCGGACGGTGAAAGCGGCGCCGGACCGCGACGGGCCAACGGGGCGCATCAAGATCGGCACGGAGAGCGAGGGCGATTTCCGAAATATCACGATCTCCAACGTGGTGTTCGACCGGTCGCGCGGGCTGGCGCTCGAGAGCGTGGACGGATCACACATCGAAGACGTCTCCATATCGAACATTACGATGCGGGAGGTTTCGAACGCGCCCATCTTCATCCGGCTCGGCAGCCGGATGCGGGCGCCGGAGGGGACCGCGGTAGGCTCGGTGCGGCGCATCAGCATCAGCCATGTGACCGCGTATGACGCGGACCCGCGTTACGGATCGATCATCAGCGGCATTCCGGGACATGATGTAGAAGACGTGAAGCTGAGCGACATCCGCATCTGGTACCGGGGCGGGCTGACGCTGGACCAGGTGGCGAAACAGCCGGCGGACCTGGTGAATTCGTTTTTCTTCCGTGCCTCCGGCGGCGTGCCGCCGCGGCAGCCGTACGATACGCCGGAGCGGGAGAAGGAATACCCGGAACCGTCCATGTTCGGCCTGATTCCGGCTTACGGCTTTTTCATTCGTCATGCGCAGCGCGTGGAACTCGATAACGTGGACGTTGCGTTTTTGCAGGAGGACCGGCGCCCGGCGTTCGTGCTGGATCAGGTGAGCGGCGCGGATTTCAGCGGCGTGAAGGCGCAGAAGGCATCGGGCGTACCGACAATCGTGTTGAAGAACGTGCAGAACTTTTCGGTCCGCGATTGCACACCGGTGCCGGACGCGCGCGTGACGAGCGTCGAACTTCGCGAGATGTGAGATTGTGTCACGCGCCCTTACGGTAGACGAAGCGCTGGAAATGGCGCGCGCGCTGTTCGACAGCGGCCGGCTGGCGGAAGCATCCGAAGTCTGTTCGAAGATTCTCCTGGCCGACGCGGAGCACGCCGACACCCTGCATCTGCTCGGCATCGTGGCATACCGGGAAGGGAAGCGGGAAGCGGCCATCCGGTGGCTGAGGCGAGCGGCGCGCGTGCAGCCGGGCCGGGCGGCGGCACGCAACGATCTCGGTAACGTCCTGATGCAGGAGGGGCGGACGGAGGAAGCCATCGAGCAGTACCGTCGCGCGGTGGAGATTGCGCCGGAATTCGCGGCGGCACACAACAACCTGGGTAATGCGCACCAGATGGCCGGGGACCTGGAGGAGAGCGTGAATAGCTACCGGAGAGCGATCGGCCTCTCGCCGCAGTATGCCGAGGCGCACCGGAACCTGGGTAGCGCGCTGCGGCAACTGGGCAGGCTGACGGAATCGGTGGCCAGTTTTCAAACCGCCGTCGCGCTGAATCCGGCGTACGCCGAGGCACTGACGGAACTGGTGCAGGGGATGCAGTCGGTGTGCGATTGGTCCGGGATAGCGGAGATCACGAGGCAACTGGTGGAGGTGGTGGAGTCGCAAAGGGCGGCGGTGAATCCGTTTGTGTTCCTGTCGCTCGAGACTACGGCGAGGCAGCAATTGCTGTGCGCGCGGCGGTGGGCCGCGGAGCATGTGGATGCCGGCGCGAACGTTATGGCGAGAAGGGCGGGAGCGACTGCGGCGGGCAGAATCACGGTCGGCTATCTGTCGGCGGACTTCCAGGAGCACGCTACGGCGCACCTGACGGCGGAGCTTTTCGAGCGGCACGACCGGGACCGGTTCCGCGTGATCGGGTATTCGTACGGCGCGGATGACGGAAGCGCGATGCGCCGGCGCCTGATGGCGCAGTTCGACGACTTCGTGGACCTTGAAAAGGCGTCGCACGCGGAGGCGGCGGCGCGGATTCACGCTGACAGCGTCGATATTCTGGTGGATCTCAAGGGATACACGCGCGCTGCGCGGCCGGCGATCGTTGCGATGCGTCCGGCGCCCGTCCAGGTGAACTATCTCGGGTATCCGGGGACGATGGGGACGGACGCGGTGGATTACATGATCGCGGACCGTTTCGTGATACCGGAAGACACGCAGCCCTTTTATTCCGAGAAGGTGGTGTATCTGCCGGACTGCTACCAGGTGAACGACTCCAGGCGGAAGATCGCTTCCCGCATTCCGGGCCGCGGAGAGTGCGGACTGCCCGAGACGGCATTCGTGTATTGCTGCTTCAACGCGTCATACAAGTTGATGCCGGGGCTGTTTCCCATATGGATGCGTCTGCTCGACGCGGCGCCGGGCAGCGTGTTATGGCTGCTCGCGTCCAATCCGGAGATGGTGACGAATCTGCGTCGTGAAGCAGAGGCGAGGCTGGCGGGAGGCGCGGAGCGGCTGGTGTTCGCGCCGGCGCTGCCCAATCCGGAACATCTGGCCCGGCTGCAATTGGCGGACGTTTTTCTGGATACGCTGCCGTACAATGCGCACACGCTGGCGAGCGATGCGCTGTGGGCCGGGTGCCCGGTGATCACGTGCGCGGGAGAGACGTTTGCGTCGCGGGTTGCGGGCAGCCTCCTGCGAGCGGTGGGAATTCCGGAACTGGTTACAAGCAGTCTCGAGGATTACGAGGCTCTGGCGGTGCGGCTCGCACGGGATCCTGCGGGGCTCACGGAGATTCGCAGAACGCTGCGAGCGAAGCGCGAATCCGCGGCCCTCTTCGATTGCCGGAGATTTACACGCCACCTGGAGGCGGCGTACGAGACGATGTGGCGGCGTTACGAAGCGGGGGAGGCGCCCGCGTCCTTCGCGGTGGAGCCGTGAATCCGGCTATCGCCGCGGCTCGATTTTGAGGC
This sequence comes from Bryobacterales bacterium, assembly GCA_963836425.1. Taxonomy (GTDB): domain Bacteria; phylum Acidobacteriota; class Terriglobia; order Bryobacterales; family Bryobacteraceae; genus CAWIJJ01. The sequence continues at coordinate 525,024 of CAWIJJ010000001.1, forward strand.
AGAAGGCGTACTCGTTGGGCTTCCGCTCAGGCATAGCGACGACGAGGCCCTGGTTGCTGCGCGAAAACTGGAGTGAGCCGGGATTGCCCAACAGTTCCACGCGCGCGGGCTCACCGCGGTAGTGCGCGCTGCCGGCGGCGAGACTCTTGATGGTGAGCTTCCCATCGGCGGGCCAGGCGAGCGCGATGGCATAGAGCACGTTGCCTTTGGTGGTGAAGCGGATATCCTCGGCGGTGTAAGGCCGCGTGTTGCGCTCGTTAAAATTGCCGGTGCTGCGGACGTCGGGCGGCCCCTCGCCGTAAACGGAAAACGGCCGCGTGCCGAAAATCGCTTCTCCGTTGGCCGGCATCCATGTGGCAAGCCCGTCCAGCACTTTGCGTTCGTCCTCGTCGATGGCGCCGGAGCCGCGCAACGGAATGTTGAGCAGAAGATTCCCGTTCTTGCTGACGATATCGACCAGCATTTTGATGACGGTGTCCGCCGTTTTATAGGTGTGGTTTTCGAACGTGGCGCGGCGGTAGTGCCAGTCGCCGATGCAGGTGTCGGTTTGCCAGGCGGCGGGGAGGATTTTGTCGGCGCGTCCGCGTTCGATATCGAGGACCATGGCGCCGGTGTGGTCCGGCGAGAGGCCTTTCGAGTTGAGCACGGCTTCGAGACGGCCGCCGTTGTTCTTCATGTTGGCGTTGTAAAAGTGGGCTGCGATGTCGAGGCCGGCCTGCCCCAGCGGCAGTTCGGTGTTATCGAAATAGAGCAGGTCGGGGCGGTACTTGTCGAGCAGGTCCTGACAGCGGAGAAACCAGCGATTGACGAACTCGGGATTGTTGGGCGGCGGGGTCTCGGTCCAGCGGCGGTCGTGCTGCTGGTGCCAGTCATTGGCCTCTTTGATTGTGGTCAGGCCTTTGGGCATGGGCATGTTCGGGCCGGTGTAGAGTTCCTGCGGGTCGAGGCCGTCCCACCACTTGCCCTTGCCCTGGGCTTTGGTCAGAAAGCCGTCATAAGGAACGCCGGCCATGGGCCCTTCGGGATCGTAGGCGTAGGCAGTCTGGAACCAGTGCCAGGAGTGGGCGGAGTGATTGGTGACGCCGAAGCGCAGACCGTGGCCGCGCGCGATTCTGGCCCAGGTTCCGACGATGTCTTTCTTCGGTCCGATGCGCACGGAATTCCAGGCGTGGTGCGAGGAATTGTAGCAATCGAAATTGTCATGGTGATTGGCGAGCGCGACGAAGTAACGGGCTCCGGCTTTGACGTATAGCTGCATCAGAGCTTCGGGTTCCCAGCTTTCCGCCTTCCAGAGATTGTCGATCTCCATGAAGCCGAATTTGGAGGGGTGGCCGTACTGAGCTACGTGGAATTGATATTGCGGATGGCCCTGGATATACATCTGGCGGGCGTACCAATCGCCCTGCTCGGGAACGCATTGAGCGGTCCAGTGGGCCCAGATGCCGAATTTGGCATCGCGAAACCAATCCGGCGCTTTGTATTGCCGGAGCGACTCCCAGGCGGGCTGAAAGTCGCCGGATGCGATCTTGCGCGAACCAGCCGGTTGAGCGCGAAGCGCGCGGGCTGTCCACGCCGCGGGCGCGACGCCCGCCAGTCGCCGCATTAAGGATCGTCGTGTCATCATTAGTCGCCTCCTGCCACTTGCTCATATCTACGATACTCTCAACCTCGCCGCCATTTTGCCGCGGGTCAGGTATAATTCGGGTCCGAAGGAGGTTGCGGATGCTTACTCGATTCGTACGCGCCGTCTTGGTCCTCACCGCGGCGGTGTTGAGTCTGTCCGGCCAGAACCTGCAGGATCAGCAGGCCAAGCAACTCGAGGTGGAGCGATGGAACCGGATCCTGACGGCTGAACAGCCGCGGTTCAATACGAATCCGAACGCGTTTTTGGTGGAGATGTCCAAGGGGAGAAAGCCAGGCAGGGCCCTGGATGTGGGAATGGGGCAAGGACGGAACGCGATCTGGCTGGCGCAGCAAGGTTGGGACGTGACGGGATTCGATCCGGCGGACCGCGCCGTAGCGCTGGCCCGGGCGAACGCCGTGAAGGCCGGCGTGAAGCTGACGACGGAGGTCAAGGGCTACGAGGAATTCGATTTTGGCAGTGATCGGTGGGACCTGATTGTGCTGTCGTATGTGGGCGGTCGCGAGCTGGTGGCGCAGGTGGGGCGGTCATTGCGGCCCGGGGGCATCGTGATCCTGGAGGGCTTTCACCGCGATGCGACGAAGTCGGCGTCCATCGGCAACGCCGTGGTGTTCGACTCGGCGGAGGTTCCGGGGCTGTTTCGCGAGCTGAGAGTGGTGCGCTATGAAGAGCCGATGGCGACAACGGACTTCGGGCAGATGCGGGCGCGGGTGGTCCGGTACTGCGGGGAGAAGGCGCCAGAATAGCGGCGGCGGAGTATAGTGGAGCGATGACTGGCAGGACCGCAGGAGTGTTGCTTGCGCTGGCTGTCGGCCTGGCTGGCGAACCGCCTGTTCGGGTTTTGGCACTTGTGGAGCGCGTGCAGTCGGCGCTTGCTCACGCGGAAAAGGACGGGCAGACGGCGAAGGCGATTTCCCGGTTGAAATTGGCGGAACGCCTGGATGACCGGGTGGTGGAAGAACTGGAAAGCCTCGGCGCCGGTCCGAAGACTGCAAGCGCACTGCGGCGACTGCGCGATGAATCGGCGGAACTGCCGCTCCCGTTTGAACCGCCTGAGTTTGCGCACGAGGCGGCTCCCTCGGACGAGGATCGGCGCCTCTTAATTCGCGACGCTCGCGAACAGGCGCTCACTTACGTGCGATCGCTACCCGATTTCGTTTGCAACCAGGTGGTTCGGCGTTTTGAAAACCTGCGCGGCTACTGGGCGCCAAAAGACACACTGGAAATCAAGCTGACCTACTTCGAACGGAAGGAGAACTATCAGCTTCGAACTGTGAACGGGCGCTCATCCATGAGGCGCTACCGCGATGTCGGCGGCGCTATCACGGAGGGCGAATTTGGAACCCTGCTGGCCCACATCTTCTCGCCGGAGCATCTGGCCGTGATTGAATGGGACCATTGGACAACGCTTCGAAAGCGACCGGCGCACGTCCTGCGTTTCCGGCTGGCAGTGGAACACTCGGATGCGCGGCTGGAGGCTTACAGACCGGCGGGTGGAAGCTATAACGCAAGCGTCGGACAGCACGGGCTTGTATACGTCGATCGCGAAACGCACGCCGTTCTACGCATCGTGGCGGAGTCTGACTCGTTGCCGCCGCGATTTCCAATCCGTTCGGCGATTACGAGGCTGGATTACGCTTACGCCAAAGTGGGAAGCCGTTTGTTTCTGCTCCCGCTTTACGCCGAGATTCTGATCTCGACGTCGGATCTCTCGACCAGGAATGAAGTTGAATTTCGAGATTACCGCAAGTATGGGGCCGAATCGAGTGTTTCCTTTGAGGATGTGAAATAGCAGCAACCACCAGTTGGCTCTGCCATACTGTTAGTTCAATCCAATGATTCCGGCCGGTACAACAATGTCGCGGGCTGCGCGCTGGCTTACGTTCGGCTCGGCTGTTTCCATCCTGTTTTCGATCGCTGCCTCTCAGATTCTGCTGGGGCTTGCACTGGTTGCGCTGATGCTGTCCGGCGAGAAAGTGCGGCTGCCCCGCATTCGAGTGCCGCTTGCCCTTTTTCTTCTGGGCACAATTGTTTCGGTGATGGTTTCACCGGATCGTGCGGCGGGTCTGGTCCAGGTGCGCAAGTTCTTCGTCTTCGGCGAACTCCTGGTCGTGTTCTCCCTGCTCCGCGATCTCGTGCTGGTGCGCTGGCTTTTTCTGACGTGGGCCGGCTTCGCGAGCATCACGAGCATCCGCGGCCTGGTGCAATTCGCTCAAAAGCTGCAGGAGGCACACCAGGCCGGAAGCAACTCCTATGATTTTTATGTTGGTGAGCGGATCACTGGCTTCATGAGCCACTGGAACACCTTTTCCGCGCAGCAGATGTTCGCTCTGCTCATGATCTGCGCGTACCTGGCTTTCGCCCCTGCGGTTTCGAAGCGCATCTGGCTCTGGATGACCTGCGCTGGCTTGATGGTTTTGGCGGTGGTGCTTGGGGAAACTCGGGCGGTGTGGATCGGGACGGCGGTGGGGGGAATTTACCTGCTGTGGAATTGGAGGAGATGGACCGTCGCATTGCTGCCGGTTGCGGCGGCGCTGATTTTTGTCGTATCTCCAGGTGTCATCCGCGACCGCGTGACATCGATGATACGTCCCAAGGAAGTTGACTCAAACGAGTTTCGAATTGTGACCTGGCGGACGGGGCTGAGAATGATCGAGGCACACCCGCTATTCGGCCTCGGTCCCGAAGGTCCGCGCATACATTTTGACAACTGGGTCCCCGCTGACGTGGCGAGGCCGCTGCCGATCGGATCTTACATTCATTTGCACAATATTTACCTGGAGTATGCGGCCGAGCGTGGAATTCCGACTCTGCTGATTTTGCTCTGGCTTTTGGGTCAAATGCTCTACGACTTCAGCCGGGGCATTCAATCTTTGGGCCCCGAGCGCAGTAATCGGAAATTTCTGCTTCACGGCGCGGTTGCCGTTGTGTTGGCGACGATGGCCGAGGGATTTTTCGAATATAACCTCGGCGACAGTGAAGTGCTGACCATGTTCCTGGTGGTTGGCGCGTGCGGTTATCTGGCCTTGGAGAGTGAACTCGCCCGTGCCTGAAATTGTGGCATCCGGCTGTGACGCCGGCGACGCCGCTCTTCATGAAGCGTAGAGTCAGTTCGCCTTCAGCGTGGAGCAATGCCTTCCTGCACAACAATTTCAAACTGTGGAAGAGTTAGGCGCCTGAATACTTCGACCATCGATCCTCACGATCAAACGGTAATTGGTAGCCAATCAAGCAGAATTGGTCCAGAGCAAATAATACAGCCGATTCAACGCCGTGGGCTATCGTAATATTATGCTCTTTGGCCCAAGGCGTGGTCGGATCCCCGATACCAACTAAATGGCTGCGCTGACAAGCCGGAAATCCCAACATCGCCGGGAGTTGAATTGAGAGGCGAGCCTTATCAAGACTTCTATCGCCGGTGTATGTGAAGTTTTCTGTTTTCAGGCATGCCACTGTGGAAGGCGTCCAGAACGAATGGGGAAAGTTAATCGCCTGATTGAGAGGCGTATTATTTGTGTCTGGTGGGTAAAGGACCTCGAACTGAGCGCTCGGGTGGTATTGCCGGACCCAACCCATTACTGACGCAGTAAATTCCCCGATCAAGACCGGGAGAAGCTCACACTCCTCTGGGAACAGGGATGGATCCGCGTGTTGGCTGGGCACGAGGCTGATCGGCCTTCCATAGGCGGCCAGGAACCTTTCAGATGTATATTCGTCGTAAAAGGGCATCCCGGATTCATCCGCAAAGTACCACCACTGCACTTCGCCGAACTGGAGGTAAGGCGTCGTTCCCGCATCGACCATAATGTCAGCCATCTCGCGGTAGACGTCGCGCCAATAAGCCGTACTCTGCGGTCCGAAGTTTGTCTGGAGGGCCGGCGTATTCAGCCAAACCGGCCCGGATGGATAGCGCTGCGCAATGCCTGCGTCTAAAGTATCATCGCCATGGCGTAACTCCATGCTGAAGGCTGCCGATGACGAGATCCCCGCAGCGCAAAGGGCTCGAAAGTAGCTGCGGCTCCAGTCGCGAACCGCCCTGTTCAGGCGGGGAACCGCATCCAAATCGGTTACCCAGTCGCCATCCTGACCACCTTGAAGCCTCGTCGAACTCGCCGTTACGGAGAGTGTGTCGCAGTCGGTCCCGGTGGAAATTGTTATGGTGTTGCCCTCGGCTCCCATGGCACGCGCCGTAATCGTCAACGTCGGACCGTCGCTTGCCGCCCATACGGCGGAGGAGCCGGCTGTTATTAGCAACTCGAAACATTTCGCGATACGCTCCGGTGTGTCCCCGATCAGGATGGGGTGCTGAATCGTCACGCCCGAGATCATGAGATAGACCGAGTCGCCAAACCGGGGACTTCCGCCAATTTCGATCGTTGCCGAGGCGTAATGGTTCCCGCGGGATCGCAGTTCGTAGAACCACATGGCTCCCGCGTAGTGATTGGCTCTGCCTCGGAAGCCCAGTTTCTCTACGAGCCAGGCCGTTCTTTCCGGCGCGACTGCGAGAGAGTGGTCAGTATCCCAGTCTGTGGCAAGTGTGCTGAGGTCATCGTTAGGGAGGACGGGCAAAAGCTCTGTCGGAAACGCAATCTCCAGAAAGTCGAAATAGACCAGAGTCCCTTCTGGTCCATCGTGGCTCACAGTAACGACGTGTTCTCCGACGAACTCACCGATCAAAACACGAATCAGAACATCTTCGAAGGCACGCGCGAGGTCCACTGCCTTAGTAACAACTCCATCAACAGCGACGGACAGTGTCCCCCCATTCTCCACATAGCGCGTGCCCACGTACAACTTGTGACGAGACGGTTCGGCATATCCGCACTCGAGCGAGCTTCCAGTCCGGGAGGTGTAGCGGATGGACCCTCCCGAATAGTTCCCTCTTTGCTCGAGCCAGTCTCCATCGTAGGAGATCTCCGTAGCCTGATCCTCGATACGACGGCTTCCCGGTCCGGCCACCGAGTATGCGAGATTACCTCCCGTGAGACACCAGTTGTCGAGTTCAACCGCAAACTCCGTCCTCGAGAAATTGCCATATTGCAGATCGGCAGCCCAAGTCCACCGGAGTTTCCGAACGTTGGTCGTTGGTACAAGCTGATCGTTGGAATTTAGAAGATTACCGAAATCCAGCGTGATCAACCAGCGCGTGGGAGACATGCCGCCCGAAAACATTCCCCAGGTGGGCTGCCACCAGGCCGTCCCTGACCCCTGCGTGCCGCCGTACACGCCAACTCGGTTACCGTTAGCTCCTGGTGCCCCGTGATAGGTTAACGTCACTGTCGCGCCTTCCTGTACTGCGTGAACGGCCGCGGTTTGTTCAGCAGCGTTGATAGAGACGACAAGCCCCGCAAGGGCGCTTACAAGCGTGTCCTCTAGGCCAATCAGATAATTGAAGTGCTGATCGAGCCAGGAGAGTTCCACATAATCTCCCGCCGTAAGCGTCCCGCGGAGTTCAAAAGTCACGGTTGGCTGTGTGTAGGATCCCTCCAGGGGTTGCGCATGATCACGCATCGGAACCCAATGGAGTTGCTCTGTCGCTCCGGACTGCTCCCAAATACGCAAGTAGGACCAGCCCAATGCGTCATAGGTCGATGAGTCAATACCGATGCAGTTAGTGCGCTGCTCCTCATATGTCAGAATACATCCGCTGAGGTCGCCATCCGGAAGGCTCCGCAATATTGGATGCTCGAACACATTGTCGCGGTTCCACTCGACAACTGCCCAGTCGAACTGCTGCCGCCAGGTACCAGTAACCTTAAAGCCGCACTCGCTGGCATCGCTCATCGCAGCAATCGCCGAAGGTTGGTGGAAATAGCATTGCAAGTCGCGGTCTGGCCGAAGTTTTGAGAGGGAGGACATCAGAGTCTGATCAACACCGTGAGGTCGGCGCCTGGAGTAGTTAAACCCACCTGAAGAATGGATAATGATAACTCAGACCCGCTAAGGAGCGGTGCCAATGTGTTCCCATCGACCCCATAGGAGCGTGTCAGTCCCGACGGAACAACTATCTCACAGTAAGGGATTCCGTTCAAATTGAGCATTAGGCGGACATCGCGATCCGCCGGTGTTCCCAGTACAGCATAGACCTCCCGAACCGCGTGCGGGGATTCAATGAGTAGTGCTGGAGCCGCCGACTGGTCCACCGACAGATAGCCGGAGACTTGGATGGAGTACTGGCCTCCCGACAGCGTCCGCATGCCCATATCGTCGTTGTCAGTCAAGTTGATGAAAGCACTAGGGCTATCTCCCTTGCCGTTGGTGACGTATAGAGCGGCGGATGCGACCCGCGCGTTCGGCAGGACAACAGGAAAACTCCAGCTTCCTCCGTAGGGGCTGCCGAAGAAGCCCGGTGGAAAAGGCGCAATCGCACTTAATTGTTGGAGACAGTAGATCTTGCTGCCGGCGGGATGAGATGTTGCCAAACTTGAATGCTTGCCCCGGATGACATGATATGTCGCGCCATTGTTTTCGATCCCCTCGATTTGCAGCACCTCTCGTTCCACTTGAATATAGTCGCCAGGTGAAGCACTCCAAGGCGGGGCGGGCGTAATCGTCGTTTCAGAATCATCTACCGCGGCCGACAAAATATGGTTCGGCTGCCCTGCCAGTTCATCCCAATAGAACAAAAGCAGCGTTGCAGCGATGATCGAATGTGTATTGTGAAGATCTCCGAAAGACACGCCGCTCAACTCCACGCCCCCGCCCCGCGGCAGCGGTTGCAAGCCGAAGAATGGCGGTGTAGGAACAGTGGTGTCGTCTTCTACAGCGCCGCCGATCTGCCACCGGGTCACGATTGACAGGGAGTCCGAACATTCGACGTCGTTCACATTGGCAGCACGGCCGGTGAGTTGGACCGTTTCGCCCGCCCGATTGGGTATCGTAAGAAGAGCGGGGCTGGATTTCGCGAGGGACGCGAACCTCCAGGTATTCTCCGCCACCGCGAAGCTGCTGCTGCCATCCGGAATGGTGTCAAAGGCAGGTGCCACAGTAAGAAGGCTCGCGGTGTTGGACGTAATCAGCCGCTCCTGCCCGTGGCCGCGTCCTCTCATGATGCGGGCGATCATGCCACGGAAACGATTAGCGGGCATTTGTAAGTCGGTGTTTCCTATGGCAGTCGACGTGTGAATCGTCGCTTGGCTTTCGGGCACCAACTCCAGGCGCCAATAGAAGTTCCCGTGGTCGAAGTTGGCGTCCGGCGGGGATATCAATTCCTTTGGCAGTCCAGGATCAGTGAACTCACACGCCGGCGGCAACCCAGTTGCAATCCGGAACATTTGAGCTGGAGTATCACCACGATAGACTGAAAAGGTGGCTGTCCGGGGCCCGAAGCTTAGGCCCCTTATAGTGACTGAACCTCCGTCAACCGGGATCCACGCTCGGACAATAAAGGAAAGCGCGCTCTCAGATCCGAGATCGTCGCACGCCGAAATGGCATAGTACAGGCATTGGTTTCCCGCCAAACTGCCATCTGCTGCCAGCTCAGCGGCCAGACTAACTAAGGGAATGGGCGGAGCCGCGGTGCCCGGTGTTCTAGGAGGGACGAAGCTGGCTGAAACGCTCACTCCAATGCTCCCGTCTGAATTAGGTTCGAGTATTTCCTCTACGCCCAGTTGGTTCGCGCCGCCCTCATCGATGACGCTGCCCACCAGCGGCTTGGGCACCCCAATACCGGCTCCTTGTTGCCGGCGGGAACCAGTAGCAGATTCAGCTTGACCATTGCTGTCTTCATACCACTCATCATCGTGGATTTGCGCAGTGATAACGGTCGTACGATAGTTAGCGCCAGGTGCGAGCTTTAGCACTCGGAATGGCTGCCGGTCGAAGCCTTCCTTAAGGTACGTGATCGTGATGAGGTCCCCGGGCATTATGTTGAGGCACTTGACGCTCGTCGCAAATTCCGCATAGGTGTTGCCGCGAACGGATTTGTCGAGGGCGAGTTTTAGGAGTCTGGCTGCCTGATTGAAGTTGGGAATGCCTAACGCCATTAACGGCGCGGCGATCTCTTGCCCGCTGCGGCCCACGTCGTCAACGTCCATAAGAGAAAAACTGTCCTGCTGGTATTCGTTGAGCGCGTCCTGGAATTCGACCGTGTAGCGATTAGGCGCATCCGCCATACTTCGCGAGAACAGCCGGAAGTGCGGTTCCCCATCACTGCGTCGCAGGATGCCCGTGTAGCCGTTACTTCCATCCCCAAATTCATAACTGGGCCAGCCACCGTTCAGGGCTTCCCGGCTATTACTCCCCTCGGGTTTGCTGGCTTGTTCGAGTGCCATGGCTCCTTCTAGCCGTAGGGAAAGCTTGCCGGAGTCTCCATACGTTAGCAACAAACGAGCACAGTTACGCACTCCTCGTACGACGTCGGCCGCACTACGACGGCTTTGTAGTACCAGATTGCAGCTGAAGCGTGGCAGGGAGATTGGCGTGCCGTAGATGTCCAGTGCTGGAAGTGGCTCGTCGCAATAGGCAGCACCCCGTGCGAAACTGCTTAGTTCAAGTTCGTCTTCATTCCACCCCGACCTGCGTAGGATGTCGAGGAGTATCCAAGCCGGGTTGGCTGAAAACGTCTCTCCCGTGGGGGTACCGTCCACCTCGAAACCTGGCAGCTTGAGTCCTTGTGCTAGAACCTTGACGTGCGGCAGGCTGGTTCCGTCAGCCAAGCCATTGGGGACTGCAATCGACAGATACGCCATGCTGCCGTAAGGGTCACCGGCGAGCTCTCCAGACGAATTTGTGAAGTCTGCGTTCCTGACTCCGTCGCGCGTACCTGTTGTGAGAAGGTTGTACCATCCGGTGCCCGTCATGTTCGCGCCACTGACGCCTAGCGGAAGTTCAACGTCATTCACGAGAACCTTCAGCACACCCTGCACCTCACCCATTCCCAGGAGCACTTCCATGCGAGTGAGATTCCCATCATTCCTGGCAAAAACAACCGGGGGTGCGTACCAGGCCGTTCCGTAGACCAACGGCGCGAAGTCGTTGTAGCGGGTCTGATTCACAACCAGGGCAGACTGATGCCAGTTCTTCTCGCCGAAACTCCGCACAGCTATGGCGGGCGGCACGAATTCGATGCCGCCGAATCGTCGGAACATCGTGCGCGTTTCGCAGTCCGAGCGAGTGTAGCCGCACGTCGTGAACGGCACAGCTCCGTTGAGTGATCCCGTTCCACCGGGCAGGTCCGCTGAGTATCCGCAGCGATAAAAGCGGGAGTATTTGCCGGCAACTCCGCCGCTGAGGGCCTCAGTTCGCTGTTCTTGGGTCGAGGGAAAGGTCCATGGGCACCTTCGCTGTATTCTCAGCTGGGGTAGAAGGACCCTCTGAAGGTTCATTTTGTTTGTAGCACTGATTCGGAAAGTGGCTTCGCGTATCTCCTCCGGCGGATTGCAGAGACCTCGGAATACAACCATCCGGTCAGAGGCGGGCTGCTTGTTCCTCAAGTCCTGGAACAGAAAGGCCGCGGTGAGCTGAGCGCCTTTCCAACCGCAGGTCCGTTCAATCTCGGAGAAGCGGGAATCCGTATTTGCCAACAGCAAGGAAATGCGCGGGATGCCGTCCACACCCTGGTCAGATGCTGTCTGAATCTCAAAGAGGTTATGTTGGAGCACGCGTGCATCGTAAGAGTCTTCGTCCACTGTGATGCAGTGCGTACTCCATCGCTCCAGGCGGCCATCAGGAAAGGCGCAATCGAAAACGAGTAAAGGAGTTTCGGTTACTGCCTTCTCTTTCAATTCAAAGATGCTTGACATGAATGATCGTCACCGTTGCGGAATTCCGGTTAAATCCGGTTGCAGTCAACTCCAGAGAGTCCGAACCAAGTCTTGCTCCCTCATAAACTCCGCCCGCGGTCGCGGCCTTATAGGCTGACGGCGACAACTGCGGTTCTACCTGGAGTCCAAAGAGATCAACCTGGGTTGCGGCCGGTATCTCAAGGCCGATTGTAACGGGCAGTTCACCAGTATTAGGGTTGCTGCTGAACCAGATCCGTCGCCAAGCCGGCCCGCTCTCTCGGACCTGCTTCTGGGATCCGAGAATCATCGAGACCTCGGCGAATACCTCAGAACGTATGTACGCGCTGAAGCAGTATAGATAATCCGGCGGCACGGATAATGGTTGAGAAAGACTTTGAGGTGCAGCACCGGGGTTGTTAACCTGCCACGCTTCTGTGCCGCCCTCGGGGTCCGGTACTTCCGAGTTCAGCAAAAGCAGGGGGGACTTGCTCCATTCGTCGTGCCGCAGGTCGTCGCTCCATGCGAGCAGGTTACCCAATGGGTCCACTAAGGTGAAGCTCTGGAGCGTTCCCTCTGCGGCTTCGAAGAAATCCTGCAGTGTTGTGGCCTCAATATCACTGAGGTCTGAGTAAGCAAGTCGCCACTCTGTTGTCCCACCGGCAGCATCGGCGAGCTTCCAGCTACGGCCGTCGCCAGAAGTCACAATTACCGTGCGGGCAGTGATGCGCTTCTGCGTCGGGAATTGCGTCAGGGCGCCGCTCATGAGTTGTGGATACACGAGCATGAGTTAATCCGGATTCTCCACCACGGTCAACCGGCCGCGGGCTTGGCCCTCGTCAGTTGCGGTCAGGGTCAACTCGTCGTCAGCCAAACTGCAGTTGGTGTACGTCGTACCATCCCAGGGATCAATGAAAGTGAAGGATCCGGCGCGTCCTTGAATTGCTCGGAAGAATGTTTCCAGTGTCGTCCGTTCACCATCGTCGAGTTGCTCCAGCGCAATTTCCCAGCGACGTAACGCGCGAGCGCAATCCCTGTATCGCTGTTCACTGCCGTCAATGAACCGCACGGTTTGATTGCTGAAATGGATCAGCCGGCTGGCTGGATATTGCGCGACGGCGCCCGTTCTTAAGGTTGGAAAAGAGAACATATCAGAGGTCCGTAATGACGTCGTTGATAGAGTTCATGTTCAGCATCGCTTCTTTTACTGCGGCCGCAATTTCTGTGCTCCGGTCGAGGAAAGATCTCGCGTCCAAAGCCTGGATATTAACTGTGACCGACGAACCGAGGCCGGGTGCCGCTGATGACGAATCTTCGCGATACGCGCGGGGCATTCCTGCCTGGTCGTAGTCGATATTGGCCATCCCATTCGAATCGGTTGCCGCATTGAAATGAAGCTTGGCCGGAAGCGCGTACTTTACAAGAGGTGTTGCTTCGGGTTTGTCATCTCCGCCGAACAGCCCGAAGAGCGTTTGGAGGACCGGTGTCAGCCCGAGTCCGCTCTTCAGGACCGTTGTCGCCACGCTGAGCGCTGTGCCCACGATGCCACTGCGCTCATCAAGCGCATCGTTATTCGCGATTGGTTGCTCTGGTGATGCGGACAGCCGGATGCTGTTCACTGCTTCCGTCAAAACGCTGCGTACTCCTGACTCCGAAGTCGACTCTTGGAGACGAACTTCGTGTGACACGGGTGATGGCTGTACAACGGGATGGTCAGTGTCGGCAGACTTGTTATCCACACCGTTTGGGCTGAGGGTAACCACCCGCGAGGGAACTGCAGTGTCCTGGATATTGCGAGATAGCTCCTTGATCGCATCGCCAAGCGTCTCCAGAGTGGGAGCGGCGTATTGGCCACCCGGGTTGCTCTCAGTGAGAACAGCGAAATCTCTATAGAGCACGTGCTCTGCGTAGTCGTTCATCGTTCAGCTCCGCTTCCAGTTCCTTCTCCAAAATCAGAAATGCCTCGGCCTCGCATGCACCCAATTCCTCGAGTGAAAGGTTTCCGAGCCGTCGCCGGATCAAATACTCTTCCAGCAGCGTTTCGCTTTCCGCCGTGATATATGACCTCGGGCACTCTGTAACTGCGACTGCTTTGCGAGCCCAGATAGGGGCCTTTGAAGGTTGCTGCAGATTTCGGACCCAACCGCAGCGTCGCCGCTGTTCCAGGCCGGCTTTTCTGCATGTGTCGCACTTCCAACCGGCCTGGTTCGACAGTTGAAAGTGAAAGGCGACAATCAGTTTTTTCGTGCTTCCTCGGTGAGGCCCGTCTCCATTCGCACGGCTGTCAGCGCCTCCCGCACAACGTCTTCGGGACCTTTCGCCACGAAAGTCTCGAGTGTGGCGTCCACGCCGTCCACCTTGAGGCCCTCCACTGCGAGAAGACCCCAGTCGAGATACGTGCGCTCAATTTCCGCACGCAACAGTGCCGCGTCCATTGCTTCTTCGGCTTTATCGCCTGCAGTTAGAAATTCTATCTTGCGCGTTAGATCCCTGATCGCACGCATTAACGCGAGTCGACGGCCAAACGACATCCGATTGATCGAAAACCTCACGCCTGGCGCGATTCGAGACTCGACAACCTTCACACTTTCGTAAACCACGATACCTCCGAGATCTTGGGCCTGCAGCCGGGTGGCGGTGGCGTGAACATTCACAATCGTGATACCACCCCTCTCAACGTGCGAGGACCTCTCCGGCCCGGTGCGAAGGCCATCGCAACGTAATTCGCAGATCCGATCACGGGAGCGGGTTAGAAACGACGTCGTGACCCGCCCCGTGAACGTCCTGGTACATCGGCCCTTGGATGTGATTCGCGTTCTGCCGGTTGCGGCCGAACCTTAGTCAGGCCAGCGAGCGCATTGACGGCGGCGGCTCACTGGACGCCGGGTGCCGGAAAGTAGGCCGCGATCTGCCGGACCAGCTGAAGCGTTTCGAAAATGGCGTCGCTCTGCGCGGGCGCTCCCGTTGTGAAGGCGCTTGCCTGCAGTTTGGGCTGGGCCGGGGGAAGTTCCGGCAACTGGATGGATTCATCCGTTACAGTGGTCTGAGTGAGATTGCCGGCGTCATCGACGCCGAAAACAACGCGAACCGGAATCGGCTTCGTGAACGCCGTCACCATGTTGCCGTTATCCCGTGTGATTATCGCAGCTGCCGTCCAGTCGGCGGCCGCCTGCTTCCACACCTTCAACTCGTCTGCGTATTTGGCGTCGGATCTTTCCTGCATCGTGTTGATCACGCCTTTGAGCCAATCGGGTACTAATGCCATCGTTTGTATCCTTTCCTTTTGTCGAGGTTGAAAACTGTCTGTTGCAGGTGCAGCTTGACGTCAGGCGAAAGCCACTATGATTTCGTCGTCGACGGTGCCCTGCGCCCTTGATGCCCGGAATCGCCATTGAAGACGATTCTCTGTGTCGTCGAACTCCGGCACTTCAGGTACGACGCTCTTCATGTAAACGCCCATCAACTGTCCCTCCACATTGCCCAGTTGAAACATTATGCTGACGGGCGACTGCTGGCGTGCGGCTTGATAGAGAGACGCCGTATCGACGTCGTCCTTGCTGAACAGCTCGAACTTGGCCGATACGTTTCGTTGACCCGGCGCGATCGCACGCGGTCCGGTCGTTCCAAACTCTCGCCGGCGCGCTTCCAGGTCGTTTTTCACGACCACCGACGCGTTTGTGATCGTAAGGAACTGCGTTGGCGTCGCCCCGAGCCACGCCTGTCCCAGGTTGCCTGGAACGATCGAATAGTCGAATGCAGAAGATGCTGGTTCGGGCGGAAAACCCTGTAACTGGCCAAGCCCTCCCGCCATGCTCGCACTATCCAGCACATCCTGCGCCAGGCCGCTGAAGTGGACTTCGTGGAAGTCGCTGTTTACGAGGATCTCCATTTCGTCCACGGCAGCGCCGCACAGCGCCCTTTGTACCGCTGTCTCGGGACTCCAATAGTCGAAGATGCTGACGCTCGGCAATTCTGTGGCAGGCATGTACGTGATTGCGGACCCAATTGGCGCCCCAGCGGCTGGCAGTTCCGTGAATGGTGCGTTCAGTTGGACCGTATTCGCATCCACATGGGCCGCGACGAAACGGATTTCGGTTCCATTGGTCAAGGCCTGTCCAATCGTTATCACGTGGGGTTCGGCGAACTGAAGCTGGCCCGATGCGGTCGCTGAAGCTGCGGTCCCACCAGTGAACAGTAGCGGCGGCGCGCCCAGCGCCGCTTCGAACATTGGACCGTAACCGGGCTCACCCGACTTAGCCCAACTCGTCAGATACGTGCGGAGTTCGAAGTTCGTTCGGCGCCATCCGCCCGGAGGCGTTCCCCCGAAGGTTCGACTGCCAGTCTTGTCCTTGCGCTTCGCCGTCTCGAGTCGCTGCTCGATGAGCAACTTGACGGCAGGAATCCGATTCTCCGCCTGCACCTGCTGCAGTTCACCGTAGGCGGTCTCGCGCACCGCATAGAATCGGTTTGCATTAGAAGAGATGTAACCAGCCATGTTAGCTCTTGCTTACTCCAATCTCGAATGTAATTTTGGCCGCCTGGATGAAATGTCGTCCGCCGCGTTTGACCGGCCCGAAGGACACCTCGTACTCGCCGCCATAGAACATGCCATCACCCCAGTCCCCACGACTGGACTGCAGAACGCCTGTTGCCGCCTCCACATAGGTCTCGACAACCTGTTCGATGCCTTCGATCCTGTCTTGAGAATGACGAAGCTCAATTGCCATGTGTGCGGTGCCGGAGAAACTGCGGAACTTCTCTGTCAAGCGGTTCACGACTTTTTCGCAGTAAACCTGCATCTCCGGGTAGCGCATCGCCTCGCTCCGCTCGATCAGGTCTTGTGCGACGTTTTGAGTGCGGATGTGTTCCGGCGCTGCGAGAGCGCCGCCGTCCGAGAGGGCGGCCAGTTGGTCGCTCAGGCCTCTCGCTCCTGTGATGTGATCGATTAGTTTCGCTTTTGCCGCCGTGCTGATTCTGCTTATCATCTAGCCTCTCAGCAAGACCCGCGCGACTACCTGCACGGTGTTCGCAGGCTGGCCGTCGGCCGGCCTCCTTCCGCCGGTGTCGAGGGGATGTGTAATCAGCCATTGTTGTTCGGGACCGAGAACCTGGGGGTTTTGCAGCGTCATGTCGTTAGGCCCGGAGCCCGCGAACACATTCCACCCGCTCACACCTGCGGGCGGATTCGTGATGCGCAGAGCGATGCCTCCGGATGTGCTTGCAACAGCCGAGGGCGGCGCGCAGCGGCCTTCATCGCCGCCGCTATTTAGGTATGTCACGGTCAGATAGTAGGTGCTGTCGGGGAGTGTCCCGATGATGGGAGTGATCTCCGCCATAGACGCTTGCGGCACGGGCGAATTCGCCATGCCGATGCCCGTCTCGATCAGCTTTTCGCGGGCCCACTTGGCCATGCCCTTGAATTGGTCGCGACGTCCCGCATATCGGTCGTTAAGTTGGCTGTTGTAAGCATCGCCGTAGACCATTTCCAGGGAGCGATAGGCATGCCAGAGCTTGAGAGCCGGAGTAACGACGACGGTTTCCAGCGCAGCAGCGGCTGGGCGGCCGGCGGACCTCGCCAGCCATGCCTGGAGGTCGACGGTCAATTCGTCCTGAGCAATCGCCAGTTTGCGCGTAACGTCGATTCGTTCCGTGCTCGCCACGTCGAGAAGTTGGGAGTCGAAGCCGCTCAGGTCGTCGATACTCGATGGGGGTCCGTCCAGGAAGAGTGCCATTGTGATCCGCCTATCCCTTCGACGGCTGAGATCTTCCCTTGAGCCGGTCGAGGTCGCTCGCAGATAGGACGGTCAGTTGCACGCGTGCCGCCGCCGCCGCCTGCTCGGCGGCTTTTCGCGCTTCGTCCGCATCGTCCCGATGTTTCTTCGTTTCTTCGGCGGTCGCCAGCCTCGCGGCGCCTTCGATCATCATCTTCGCAGCCAGCCGGCGCGGGACTTCCGAACAGATGCCCTCCTTGCCGCCATTGCCCGTTTCCAAACTTACTACGATCGGGAATTCCTCTCCGAGTTTGGACTCCAGCTCGCGTAATTTCTGATAGTAGATTCTCAAATCCATTTCAATCTCCCTTAATGACGTTTACCGTCCGGCCGCCCTCCGGCTGCGGCCGAGTGTCACATCTGCCGAAGCCGGAAGGCGCCCGGGGACTAGGTGTTGACCTGCACGCCAGCGGAGTTCCGCAGAATTCCGCAGCCATACAGGACGTCTACAGTGAATTGCTGGGCGAGGGTGTTGGGCTCGTAGCTCATCACGACACGCATGCCGAAATTGCCCAGCTCGGCATACTCCGCTACAGCGCCCGTGCCCGGCAACGGTTGCGGCAGGCGTCGAACCACCAGGCCGATCGCGTTCTTGGTGAAGGCCAGGTTGTGAGTGTTGACCGGGCTGGACCCGGTTTTAGGGACAAACTGCGAGCGGAAAACGAAGAAGTCCTTCACTTTACCCACGGTGCCGTCGACCAGGGTTCGCAAACCGGCGTCGCCCGCCGTTTGGAACTCGCTGAAACGCGGGATCTGCCGCCATGCCGAGTAGGTATTGGCATCCACCACCATAAACTTCTGTTCGCTTGGCGGCACCTTTGCCAGAAACAGGGCCGTTTCTGCCGCATCGATCGTAGGTTCCGTGATGGCTACTCCCGCCGTACCCACCGGTGTGTTCGCCGTGAATCCCGCGTACAGCCCCAACAGGTCTGCCTCGATCTTCTGCGCAATCGCCGCCACCGCCGGCTCCATGTAGATCTTCAGCAGATCCGGTACTGCCAGCACCTTGGTCACGTCCGGAATCTGGAAAGTCGCTTCGGCGTGCGTGTCCAGCACGATTTGGGCATTTCCGAGAGTCGGATTCTGGGTCTGAACCGTCCCACCTTCGACGATGTTGTTCGCCACCATCGTGGGGGGGATCGGGATGTTGATGGTGTCGCCCGCCTGGGCCAACACCGGCTCGTAATCGCGGTTGACCAGGTTACCCATCACGAGGTTCCCCACTAGCACCGGCAAAGCATCCGCCGCCACCAGCTTCACAATCGCATTCGCGACGTTCGTTGACGTAATAGCTGCCATTGATTCTCCTTAATTCCTTTCGTACAGGCGTACTTAGCCTCTCTTATCCGACTGCCGGGGAAGCTGAGTCCTGTTCCGATGATCATGCTGTCGCCGCGCGCCTGTTTCTAGAGGCCGCGGTCTCAGCCTACAGTCCCCGCAGGGTCTGTGACGCCACGCGCACGATTTCCTCTCGTACCCGCTGCATCTCTTCCGCGCTCATGCCTGGGCGGATCTTCTCCAGGTCAACCGCCTCTCGGCCGGCTGAGGGAGCTTTTTGGGTTGCGGTCATCCCCGTGCCCCCGGCGATTCTTGCCGGCAGGAACTCGGGGTTCTCATTCACGAACGCGGCCAGGTAGTCCTTAAGCGCCATATCGCCGCTGTCCGCGCGAGCAATCAGCCGGCCGTCCTCCGCCCGGATTACCTCGTCCTGGACCGCTTTGAAGGCGAGGTCGATCTTTGCGACGCCTAGCCTTTGCAGCTCCGTCCGCACTGCGGAAGAGCGTTCCGCTTCCTCGGCGATCCGCTTACTCTTCTTGTTCTCTTCAACCAGTTCGTTTAAACGGCGTTCGAGTTGCTCGCGGCGTTTGCGTTCCTCTTGCAATTCCGCCTTGTAGGCGGGCTCGCTCTTGGCCTGCTCATTACTTGAATACTCCTGAATCGCCTGCCGCACAATCGACTGAATATCAATACCTTCCATACACCTCCCCTTAAAGTCGTTCTCCTGCTGCTTGCATTTCCGCCGCGTCCCGACTGTCTACGCCCGGTCGATTTCATCCGCTACCCGGTTTTTGATCTCCTGGCGTGCGTCGCACAGATACTTAAAGGCAAGCTTCTTGAAAACCTGTTTTTTCAAAGTTTCCGAACCAATGCCAAGCTCAAGTAGCTTTTTAGCATCGTCTAGCTCATTACTGAAGTCCTCAATATCAAACTCATCCAAACCCGAAACGTCGATCACGACGCCGTCTTGTCTCGCCTCGGCGATCGCCCGCAGGACTTGCTTCATCGTTTCCTTCACGGCGTCGCCGCAGGCGCGCAGAACCTCTTGGGTGATTGCAAAATCCCGTTGCTTGCTCAGTCCGGACTGTCGTATGTCCCCTGACGATGTACCGGCCTGCCCCATCAGGTAACACACACGATATATCTCATCCTTCAGGCGGACTAAATTGTCTGCGGCAATCTGGTAGACCTTGCCTTCGGGCTCGGTCCAGCCAAACCGGTCTTCTGGACCAAGCTGGATGTAGTAGGACTCACCGACAATCTGGTTCCATTCACGCTCGGAATAGACGACCGGTGTGGCGAACAGGCCCATTGTCAACGCCCAGGAAAGAGCGTTGGACTTGTTGAAGTGTTCCAATTGCAGGAGCGCCGCCTTGTTGGTCAACCACAAGCCATCCATGACCTTAAGCTGGAAGACAGGGACACGTCCTAGGGCTGCCAGCCCATGCCTGCCTTCATCTACCAGTTCCGGCGCCCGCCCTTCTGTTCCCGATCGGAACATACGGAACTGTTCGCGATCATAGTAGACCCAGCGCGTCTCGCGTTCCCATTTAGCGTCAGTCACTCGCGATTGCTGTAGGCATGAGGTTCTGACGACAGCCCACTCCATGCCGCCATTCGGGTCGAAGCTCCAGTTGATTACTTCATCAGCCCCGTAGTCGACCAGGTAGGCTCGTGACCTTCCGGCAGCATCTTCCTGGGCCCTCGTCATCATCAGTTCGTTGCCGCGCGGGAAGTCCACTACGATGTAACTGCTGCCGCACACCATCGCATCTATAAAACGCTGCCGGAAGAACTCGCTGAGATTGGTGCCCTTGAAGTCGCAGTCTTCCGCGAGTTCGTTATAGAAGTTCTTTGCTGCCGGGTCCTTTCCTTCGAACAGCAGCATTGGTTCGCGTCGCATCAGGGTGGCAGCGTACCAGTCAACGATCGAGCCGATGTAATTCTCGTAGAACACACGGCTCAATCGTTCCTGGTACACCTCGGCGGGTTCTTTGTGCCGGCGCACGAGGTACTCGGAGGCATTCGCACGTAGCCGCTCGCCGCCGGAATACAGATCTTGGTACCGTTTCCACATCGCCTTGCGCGCGACGTATTCAGGATGTTCTCGATTGATGTTCTGCATGGCTATAACAGTCGCTCCCGCTTCTCTCCGATCCGCGGCGTTGGCCGGCATTCCTGCCAAACCAGGTATCCCAGCGCATCGGACATATGCGTTCTCAGGCGATCGCGGTCTTTGTCAATCTGGTTACTGTCGGCCTTGTAACAAACCTGTTCAAAATCACGAATCAGTTCCTTGCACTTGGGGTCCACGAGCATGGCGATCGTTTCGCTTGCCGAGCGTAGTTTGCTGTTCATGAGGTTTACTCGTTCTCGTACACTCGGGTTGGAACGAGGGACGTTATACGCTACCGTAGTCGCTCCGTGTATCCGGAAGAAATCCTTGATTATCGAGTAGTCCGACGATCCGGTTGTCTGTGCCTTATAGCCCGAGGCGTCTCCGAAGATCACAATGCCCGGCCCGTGGTACGGATAGCGCTGAACGAACTGGTCGCAAGCCTCGATTGTCGTGCCGTGCCGGATAACGATTTCATCCAGGATGCGAACGACCCCATTGCTGATTTGTGCCACTATCGAGCTCATCGGATCCACATTGAAGTCGAGTGCCCAGAGAAGAGGCAAATGTGCCGCGATGTCGAGCTCGGTTACATGCTCTCCCCGGTTGAAGCACGAATAGACCCGTGCGCCATCGAGATTGAGGTACGTACCGAGCACTTCCTGTTCATAGAAGCCCGGATCATAGCTCTCACGCAACCTGCTGTAGAAATCGGGTACCTTGTCGAGCAGGTGGTGATTCTCAAACGGTTGGGCAATCACAGCTTCATAGCTCGGTGTTGCCTCCGACAGGAACTTCTGGTAGACCCAGTCGTGCCCCTTCGGCGTCCACACGGCAAAACCACACAAGCGTTTTGCCTTTGGATCACGCAATCGTCCCTGCAGGCGAAGCCACGACTCTTCCTGCGTGTAAGTCAGTTCATCCAGTCCAAACCATGCCAGGTTTGTGCCCCGCAGCCGCTCAAATTCATCCACCGGTCTTAACAGGATCTTCGAACGTGTGTCTTTGAAAACCAGCGTGTTCTCTGCTTTGTTGTGGTCAAACGGAATCGAATTGCCGGCCAGGATCTCCAGAAGGGTTGCCTGAGTGGCGTCCCTTAGCATTGGATATGTAGGCGCGCCGATCAGACCAAGCCGGCCCGGGTTCAAGTAACTGAGGCGGATCGCCTCATGACAAAGGGCCTGGCTTTTGCCGCTTCCGATCGGTCCCGAGAAACCCTTAAAAGGCGCCGCCGAGGCATGGAAACGCTTCTGGGATGGGAGCGGATCGTAGACTATCTCCCTGGAACAGATTCGCGTTCCCGCTCGACCCATGTGACCCTGACCTCCTTGGTCTCTTCGTCAGCAAATTCCTTCTCCAATTGCATCAGCTTGAGATAATCAGCCAAGCTTGGTTGAAAGGTCTCGGCCGCCAGTTTCTTCTCTAGTTTCGAAAGTGCGCTTTCAAGCAGTTTCTTCACCCGAACCCTGTCCTTAACCTCTTCCCAATGAGTGCAGTGTTCGCACGAATCGGGAGCCTTCTCTTTTGTCTTGCGCGGCATCCGTGCTCCTCAAAAAGAACGGCCTCGCGATTAAGCGAGGCCGCGTGCAACCCTTCTCGAAATCGAGACTAACACCGGGTCCCCACGGAAATCGAAGGGTCGTGAGTGTAAGCTCCTGAAAACGAAGCAAATATTTTTTTTATTGATTGGTGAAGAGTATTTTGCCGCCGGACGCTTTTACGATAATGGGCGTTTTTCCGACTATCGCCGCGACTCTTGGCAGCTTCCGTTCCTCGATAGCCAGATAGTATCGATCCCGGCTGTGCCAGAGCCTGGCAAGTTCCCGATCATCGATGAAAACGTCTCCGGGAGCGTCGGGCGCGTACGAACCGTACTCCAGGTTGTTTACGCGGCCATTCAGCAGCAGCGCGCGGCGGTTTGTGTAAAAGAAAATCGAGGAAAAGGTGTAGTACTGGTCGTCTACGACCAACTTCCCCGCCGGCGCCTGCAACAGCGCTTCGGCAAGCGGCCGCGATGAGAGATACGGATCGAACGCCACCATCGCTAGTCGCGCGGCATGAAAGAAGAGCACCATCATCAGGGTAAACGCGGGGACCGCCTTGGAGCGCCACGCTCCCACGCTGCCAATGATCAAGGCCGCTCCGGCTATCGCGAGCGGCAGGCGCAGGTAGGCGAACGCCTTCAAAGTCAAATCCGTCATGTGGCCCAGCGACAGCGTGTACAACTCCGGGTTCTGGCTGAGCGCCGCGGAAATATCGCCCGGTGTGGCTGCGCCCCTCACTTCCCAAAGAATCACCGCAATCAAAGCCGCCGCGGCCGCTGTGACTACCGCAATCGCACGTGTTCCGTGCCGCAGCCATGGGTGCCCGCTGCTCATCGCCGAGCCAAGCAAGAGTGCCATGGCAGGATAGCAGGGCATCGAGTAATATTCCTGAGTAGTCGAAAAAGTGAAAAATACGAGGATGAACCCGCACCAGCAAAGCGCCAGCCGCCTCGTTCTGGCGGCCCTGTCCGTTCCGCGGAAACGCAGGCCGGCGACGGCCGGAAAATAGACGCTCCACGGAAAGAACCAGAGGAGGTGAAACAGCCAGAAATAGAGACGTGGGACGGTGTTATAATCTCGCGGATATCTCAGGTTGAGAAACCGCAGCACGTGCTCATTGATGAAATAGAACCAGAAGAACCCGTGGTAGGATCCGCTTTCACTGTGCATTGTGAAGTTGAAATACGGTGGGTTTCTGATTGTTGCGAGAATGTGCCACGGAGCGGCGATTCCAAGGAAGATTGCCACGCCGGCGAAAGGCCTGAGCCGTTTCCAGGTAGTCCGGGCGAGTAGTTGTCCGGATAACCCGAGATACAGCAAACTGACGGCAACCGGAAACGCGGCCGCGATTAATCCCTTTAGCAGCATGCCCGTACCCATGCAGGCCCACATCGCCAGTGCCCAGAGTCCATCATGCTTCTCGTCGGGGTCAGTTGCGCGCACCAGCCCCCACAACGCCACCGTGATGCAAAGCGTGAGAATCACGTCCGGAATCAGAATCCGGGTAAACAGGAACAGGCCGATGCTGGTTGCCATGACCAGGCCTGCGTAGAGCCCGGTCCGAAACCCAAAAGCCCAGTACCCGAAGCGTGCCACCACCCAGCAGAGCAACACCGTGGATAAAGCGATGGGAATTCGCGCCACCCAGTCCTTTGGCCCCAAGATCGAGAAGGACGCCGCAATCAACCAATACTTGAGCGGCGATTTCTCCAGGTACGCGACGCCATCGAGTCTCGCGGTGACCCAATCGCCCGACTGCAGCATGTTGCGCGCGATTTGGGCCTGTACCGCATCAACATCGTCCATTAGCGAGGGTGGCGAGATCATGCAGCCCACAAACACCGCAGCCGCCACCAGTGCCGTGATCAGTGCGTAGCGTTTGCTCCAGCCAACACCGCTCCCTGATTCCCGTGAGCCGCCACTACCTTCCACCGTCCCATCCAGATGAAGAGCGTCAGCAGGCCCCATAGATGATATCCGACATTGATTCGCCTCTCCATATGATCGCTTATCAGGCAGTGGATTGCCTGCGAATCAAAGATGCCTGTAGCATCGATTCTTTCCGTCGTGAGGGTGTCCATCAGTATAGGGCGCAGAATACCCCGAAACCAATCGTGAGCGGGAATATCGAATCCCGTCTTCTTTCGATCCAGCACAACGTCGGGCAGCTTGTTTCGCATCAGTTCACGGAGAACATACTTCTGCTGAAAGCCGCGAATTTTCAGATGTGGGGGAAGGGAAGCGGCAAAATCGACGATTCTCGTATCCAGAAATGGCGGCCGCACCTCTAGCGAATGCGCCATGCTCATCCGGTCTGTCTTATTGAGAATATCGTCCGGGAGATAGAAGTGCTGATCCACAGTGAGATAACGCCTCACCACTTCGTTGGAAATCCCTTCGATCCCACCCACCAGTTCTCGCAAACCGCTGCCGTTGGACCCCGGCCGGATCCTGCTCCGCTGGTCCGGGCTGAACGTTCCGTTCCAAAAGAAATGCGCCTCGTCGGGATGCAGAAGACTCCCCTCGAGAATCCGTTTCAGCTTGTATTCGAGGCTGATCTTGTCGTCGGACACCGGCATGTGCCGTTCCAGGAAATGATGCATCGTGCGCCGCAATGCTGCGGGAACCAGTCGGAGCGTTCTCACCAGCCTGTCTGCCACGTACGTCAAGTACCCGCCGAAGAGTTCATCGGCACCCTCGCCCGACAGCGCGACCGTCACCTGTTTCCGGCTCATCCGGGACAGAAACCACACCGGAACGGCTCCCGCATCGGCGCTCGGTTCATCGGAATAAAAGGCAAACTCCTCGATCGTATCCCGCAGTTCCACGTCTGGATTTAAGTCGAACTCATAGTGATCCGTCCCGTATCGCTGGGCCACCTTCCGGAAATACGCGCTCTCGTCGAAGGTTCGTCCCGTGAACGAAACCGAAAACGTCTTCAATTGTTTCCCTGATTCCGCCGCGTAGTGGAGAATCGTCGACGAATCCAGCCCACCGGACGCCCAAACTCCGAGCGGCACATCGGAAATCAGGTGCTCGCGCACAGATTTCCGCAGTAACTCGTCCAGTTCTTCCTTTGCCGAGCCAAGCGTGCGGGCCCGCTGCGGTGGCGCAACATTCACCCATCGCTCGATTCGTAAGCGCCCCTCGCGCCACTCGAGCCAGTGACCTGGCGGGACCTTTCGAATGCCTTCGATCAATGTCCGTGTGCCGGGCACATAGTTCACTGAGAGGTATGCATCCAGTGCCTGAAGATCAAGCTTCCGTGGAATTCCTGGGTGTTCCAGAATCGCCTTCAGTTCCGAACCGAAGTAAATGTCAGCCCCCGCGCAATAGTAATAGAGCGGCTTGATTCCCATGCGGTCGCGCGCCAGCACCAGGCGCCGCTCCCGCTCGTTCCACAACGCGACCCCGAACATTCCGCGCATTCGGCGGAAACATTCCACATCCCATTCCTGGAATGCCCGGAGCACTGTTTCCGTGTCGCAGTGCGACCGGAAGCGATGTCCCCGCCCTTCCAGTTCTCTCCTGATTTCCCGGTGGTTGTAGACCTCGCCGTTGAAAACGATGACCGTCTTCCCGTCTTCGTGCACAAACGGCTGATCGCCGCCCTTGAGATCGATGATCTTCAGGCGAACGGCGCAAAGCGTAGCGGTAGCGCCCTCGTAAATCCCGTTTTGATCGGGCCCGCGATGACGAAGTCCTCGGATGATGCGAGGCGCCACATCCGGACACATGTCCCCAAGCCTGGTAAAACCCGCAATCCCGCACATGAAGATGATCCCATCCCCAAGAAGGGGGCAGCGTCTGCTCCACTCTTGCAGGTGGATTGTGTGAAATTCTACCACGCGGGCTTCAGCCAAAGCACTTGATCCGGCGTGCGCGGCGTGATCTAGTCTGATTATGCGACCTTTTTTTCTGCTGGCCTTGGCCTCCGTTTTGCCCGCGGCTGCGCAAAAACCGGAATGGGATAATCCCGCCGTTTTTCAGGTGGGAACCGAGAAGGCGCATGCCACGATGATGGTGTTTCCTTCCGCCGAACTGGCCCAAACCGGAGATCGCGCCAAATCGCCGTGGTTCCACCTGCTAAACGGGACCTGGAAGTTTCATCACGCTATGCGGCCCTCTGAGCGCCCGGTAGACTTTTTTCGGGCCGACTTTGACGATTCGGCGTGGGGCACCATCCCGGTTCCATCATCCTGGCAAATGCACGGCTTCGACATTCCCATCTACACGAATATCATCTATCCGTGGCCGCAAGACGCTTCCAAGCCCCCGGAGGTGCCCTACGATAACAATCCCGTGGGCAGCTATCGGATGCGGTTCAACGTACCTCCGGGCTGGGCCGGGAGGCAGGTGTACCTGCACTTCGATGGCGTCGATTCCGCCTTCTACGTTTGGCTCAATGGACAAAAACTCGGGTATCACGAGGATAGCCGCACACCAGCGGAGTTTAACCTCACCCCGCACCTGAAGACGGGGCCAAATCTCCTGGCGGTCGAAGTCTACCGCTATGGCGACGGCGCTTTCCTCGAAGACCAGGACATGTGGCGCATGAGCGGGATTTTTCGAGATGTATTCTTGTGGAGCACCCCGCCACAGCACATCCGCGATTTTGAAGTGCAGCCGGGTCTCGACGACCAATACACTGATGCAAACCTCACCGTCAAGGCCGGAATCACAAATGCCGCGCTGAAGAACGGCAGGCTGAGCGTCTCCGCCTCCCTCTTTGATGCGGCGGGCGCGCCTGTGGGCAAGCCCGCTACCGTGAACGTCGAGGCTGCCGCGGACGGTGAAACGCCGGCCGAACTATCGATCCCCGTGACCAATCCGCGAAAGTGGTCCGCCGAAAACCCATACTTGTACAAGCTGCTTCTCATGCTCAAGGACGAGAAAGGTGCCGTCCTCGAAGTAATCCCTCAGAACGTCGGCTTCCGCCGTGTAGAGATCAAAAACGGCCGCTTCCTGGTCAACGGAAGAGCCATCCTGGTGAAGGGTGTCAACCGGCACGAACACAGCGAAATAACCGCCAAGTATGTCCCCGTGGAGAGCATGCTCCAGGACATCCGGCTCATGAAACAGTTCAATGTGAACGCCGTTCGCACCTCGCACTATCCAAACTCCCCCGTCTGGTACGACCTCTGCGATCGATACGGCATTTACGTGCTGGACGAAGGAAACATCGAGGTTCACCACTACGGCAACGATCCCCGCAACCGGCTTACAAACGACCCGGCCTGGCAAGGCGCGTACCTGGATCGCGTCGGAAGCATGATCGAGCGCGACAAGAACCACCCTTCCGTGGTGATCTGGTCGCTTGGTAACGAATCGGGCGATGGACCGAACGCTGCCGCGGTGTACAAGTACGCCAAGCAGCGCGACCCGTCCCGCCCCTTCCATTACGAGGGCTCTTCCGCGCGCGGCGGCCCCAATTCCGACATCAATTCATTTATGTATCCGACGCCGGAACGTGTGAAGCAGGCAGCCGCGGCGCGTCCGCAGATGCCTCTCATCCTGTGCGAGTACACCCACGCTATGGGGAACTCCAATGGCGGCCTCAAAGAATACTGGGATGTTTTCTATTCCGGCACCAACGCCCAGGGCGGATTCGTGTGGGACTGGGTAGACCAGGGCATTCGACTGCCGGTTCCGGCCGAATACCGCGCCAACACTTCCAAATCCACTTTTCTTGCCTACGGCGGATGGTGGGAAGACAAAACCGGTGTCCGTAACGACAACGACTTCAACAACAACGGCTTGGTATCTGCCGACCGCGTGCCGCATCCCGGCCTGTACGCCATCAAATACGTGTACCGGAACCTGCACACTGAAGCTCTGGACCTGACCGACGGCCGCATTCGCGTGAAGAACTGGTTCGACTTCACCAACCCTAAGGACACCGTCGAAGGCACCTGGGAGGTACGTGCCGGAGGTCGTCTGGTCGCTAGCGGAAAACTGCCGTCGCTCGATATCGAACCCCGTGAAAGCAAGGACTTCACGGTGGCTTTGCCCAAGATCGCTCCTCAGCCAGGCACCGAATACTGGTTCAATGTGAGCTTCCGGTTGAAGCAGCCGGCCTCGTGGGCGCCACTTGGCCACGAGATAGCGTGGGATCAGTTTGCGATGCCGGTCAGCGCCCCCGCCCCGGCGTTCGCGCCACCAACGGCAAAACTCGACATGCAGGAATCGGACGGGCAGATCACATTCACCGGCCCGAACTTCTCATTCCGCTTTGATAAGCAGCGGGGCACAATCGAAGGCTACAAGTACAAAGGGATCACGCTCCTTCAGCGCGGCCCGGTACCCGATTTTTGGCGCGCTCCGACCAACAATGACCGCGGAGCGTTCAAGAGCATGCGCAACCGCACCGCACAGAATCGCGCTCTGAACATTGAGGTGTGGCGCGATGCCGGCCCACTCCGCCAGCTCCAGAGCGTGGACGCGCAGCGCATTGATGAGAATTCGGCGCGCATCACAGTCCGCGCCCTCCTGCCGGCCGTGACCGCGGATTACATAACAACCTACACCGTCTACGGCACCGGTGATGTACTGGTCGAGTGCGCCTATAAACCCGGTGCGGAAAGTGCCGCGATGATGCCGCGGTTTGGCACCGAATTAGTGGTGGCGCCGGGCCTCGAAACAATCACCTGGTATGGCCGGGGTCCCAAGGAAACGCTGGTGGATCGCGAGTTCGAACGCATCGGCGTTTACAGCGGAACCGTAGACCAGCAATGGGTGGACTACATGCGGCCTCAGGAAAACGGCAGCAAGACGGACGTCCGCTGGGTCACCTTGACAAACGCGCAGGGAGTGGGCCTGATGGCCGTGGGGAGTCCCACTCTGAGCGTGAGCGCCCGCCATTTCACAAAGTCGGACATGGAAACTGCGGGCTATACGTTTCAGATGAAGCGGCATCCGGAGACTTACCTCAACCTGGACTGGAAAATGATGGGCGCCGGAGGCATCGATAGCTGGAGCGCGAACGCGTATCCGATGGCGGCATACCGCATACCCTCCACCGAGGAGCACACGTACCGCTATCGCCTGACGCCGGTAGATTCGGCATCAGGCGACAAGCGGGCTTTAGAGAAGTTCTAGAAAAATCGCCTCACCGCTCCGAAGCCGGGGCGCGCCGCTCCGGCTTCGGATAGTCGTTGAAATTCAGGATTGCGTTCGCCAGCATTCCGAACTCGCCCAGGTTCTGCCAGCGGTAAGCCGGATTGGTGGCGAACATGACCACGTTTCCCTGTCCCACGGCCTGCTGAATCACGGCCGGGCGTGCGCGTGTTTCGGCCACACCTCGCATCAGCCCGCTCAGCACGGAATGGTCGGTTCCGGAGAACTGCATAAGGACTGTTCCGCGGTCCTCCGTGTTTGTCACGCGCAGAAGCGGCCCGCTGGCCCAGCGAACCGGTACCACTCGTTGCGTGTATCCGTAGAAAATCGGATGGTTCTGGTTGAGGATTTCCGCTTCCACGATCGGACCCGGTGCGTAGAATTGCGAGGAAGTCCGTGTCGCTTCCACCGTGCGCACGATTCCCAGGTCGGCCGGCAGGAAACTCGCCGCCCCCAGCGTGATCAGCGTTCCGCCGCCGTTCACGAATTTGTCCAGTTCCGCGAGCCCCGCCAGGCCCATGCCGCCGGTGATGTCGTCTGATTCGCCGTACATGCCGAGACTGGGATACTCAGGTGTCTTGTCATAAGCCACCTTACGGCCTGCGCGCGGCTCAATGTCAAAGAGCAGCGCTTTTCCGCCTCGCCCCTGGCTCGGAATCACAATAACGTCGTAATCGTTTCGTAAGTTCCCCTTGTTGATCCGCTCCTTATAGACGAGATCGTAAGGGATCTCGAACTGATCGAAAGCGTAACGAACCCAGCCGATGTCCTGTGTCCCGCTCCAGTTGCTGAACATCGCCACCCGCGGCGCTTCGACCGTATGCTTCGAAACCGCCGGCGCCTCTGCCAGCGTGACCGCCTGCAATCCTAGCCTTTCGACTTCCGCCTTGACCCTCGGACTGGATGGAACCAGCAGCGTACCGGCCGGCAACTCTACGTCACCCGCCTTGGATGGTCGCTCGATGGCCTCGAACTTCAGGTCCTTCAGCCTGTATCGCAGCGTGATCAGCGAGTTGGCCCCGTTTTCGATCACCGCCATGATCGCCGCCGAGCCTTTCACTGCGCCCGGAACGGTCATGGTCGTGACTGGCTCCACTTTCACATCCAGCACGGCTTTGTCCGCAATCTCGTCCACCTTGGCTTGCGACATCAGTCCCATGGTCCAGCCCGTGTCGTCGTAAGTGGTCAGATTTCCCGCCGGGAAGTCCTGTTTCTCCAGCAGAATCTTGGCCAGGCGGCCATAGGGCTGATTGCGCTTGATCACGATGGAGCCCGCCGGATAGCTGGTCTGGCCAATCTTGAACTCGCCCGTCGCCCGTCCAACCTCGATTCCCTGCAATCGCAGGATGTTCACAATGAACGCCACCCGGGTCATGTCTGGTTGAACCGGGAGCACATATCCGAACGGCGCTTCCGTTTCTCCGGATTTCACCGAATTCGCGCTCTTCTTGTAGAAGTTCTCGAGAACCGTTTTCGAAAAGCTCGCCGTGAACTCGAGCGCCGAAAGAACCCCGGTCTCCATGTAGTTGGTGTTGTTCCGCATGGACCACATCACTGTGGCGGGTGGCGGCAGCGGCCGGTACCACTCTCTTGCGGTGGCTCCTCGCCCGCCTGTCGACGGCGCCGCCGTTGCTGCCGCACCCCTTCCGGCGCCGGCCTGCCCGGCTCCCCGGCCTCCAGTTCCGCCTGCCGCACTGTTCTCAGCGGCCGCAGGTGCCGCGGGTGCTGCGGGGGAATCCGCGCCGCCGCGCCCGCCGCCGGCCAGGTTGCGCCGCATGGTAGTCGCCCCGCCGTTGCCGTATGTTTCGTACATCCGCAGCATGCCATTGTGGTTTGACGCCATAAATCCCAGGTAGCCGGGCGACCACATATCGACAAATGCATGGGTCCACACGCCGGGCATCCCGTAGCTGGTCATCTTGGCCAGTTCATAGTTGGCGAACAACGGCATTTCGGCATACAGGATCGGATCCAGGGTGGGGTTCTGGGGGGACTGCCCGCTAAACGTGTACATCAGCGGCTGCGATTCATGCAGGTCGTGCATAATTGGCGGGTGCCACTCAAGGTAGAACTTAAGCCAGTTCCGCATCGTGACCTGTGAGTAATTGATATCGCGGTTGTTATCGTGATACGTGTACTTGCCCCAGTAGGGAGGGCCCGGAACGCGGTCCTGATCGCTCTCGACATTCACGTTGTAGCGGTAGTACCAGTCAACAAATCGGTCGCGTCCGTCCGGCTCCACCACTGCGGTCAGCATCACAATCACGTTCTTGCGGATGGAATCGTAGAGGGGCGATTCCTCTGCCGCCAACCGGTAAGCCAGTTCCATCAGCATTTCGGGCGGACCGGTTTCTCCGCTGTGCAGTCCTCCCATGAACATGTAAACGGGTTTCGCCAGTCCGATGATCCGCTGCGCCTCTTCCGCGCTCAGGCCGCGCGGGTCGGCAAGTCGCGCCAGGTAACCCTTGTAGGTATCCAGATTACGGATCGTCGCCTCGTCCGCCACCGCAACCACCAGGCATTCGCGGCCTTCGTCGGTTGTGCCGGCCGGGAGAATCTTCACCCTGGGTGACGCGGCGGCCAATGCGCGGTAGTACTTGTCTATATCCGCTACGCGGCTCAGTTTCTTGGGCGCTCCCACATGATGCCCGAGAACGTCCTTCGGGCTGGGCACGCCGGCCACTTTCGGAAGGTGATCGACCAGCGGGCTGAGAAAGTCCGGACGCGTAGTCCATTCTTTGATCGATTTGGCAAAATCTTCATCCTGCGGCTGCTGCCCGGCGGCGGTGGCGGCAAGAACGAAGAGAGCGAGGGTGGCGAAGCGCAAAGTTCGCATGGTGTTTCCATATACGATACAACGTGGCACAAGGCAGGCAACGAGGCTGCTCCGGCCGGCCTCCTGCCGGAAGAAGATGCGCGGAACGTATAACACGACTTATGGGTATCTTTATCTTGTAGGCTGGTGTAGAATCCTCGAAGGGAATGGCGATACCGCATACTGGCCATCGGATTGGCGAACCAGCCAGTCCACAATTGATCTCTTGAAGGCCTGGCTTCTCTCGGGAACTGAGCAGGAGGACGCTCATGGACCCAGCTCGGTGGCGAAAGGTCGAGTCGCTTTTTGAAGCCGCTCTCGCGGCGGACCCTGGCCGTCGCTCCGCCTACCTCGAAGAGAACTGCCGCGATGATGACGAGTTGCGCCAACTCGTCGAGTCCCTGGTGCTGCACGGCGAAAGCCCAGCCGGTTTTCTCGAAGTGCCGCCGGCAGGACAAGCGCTGACTGGCCAGCGCGTCCTCCACTATCAGATCCAGGAAAAGCTGGGAGAAGGCGGCATGGGCGCCGTATACAAAGCCCTCGACACCAAGCTGAGCCGCCCTGTCGCCCTTAAATTCCTGCACTCGGAACTGGAGTTCGGCGAAGACGCGCGCGGGGCCCTCATCAACGAGGCCCGCTCGGCATCCGCACTGGATCACCCCAATATTGGAACCATCTACGGGATCGAGGAAACCGGCGACGGGCATCCATTCATCGTCATGGCCTGCTACGCCGGACAGACGCTTGCTCAGAAATTGCGCAGCGGGCCCATCCCTCCGGCGGAGGCGGCATCGATCTCTATCCAGGTCGCTGCGGGTCTTGCCGAAGCCCATGCTCACCAGATCATCCACCGGGACATCAAACCGTCCAACATCTTCCTTACCGGGCAAGGGCTGGTGAAGATCCTGGATTTCGGCATCGCCCGCGCGATACGGTCAGCCACGTCCACCCGAAGCGCTAACGCCCTCGGAACGGCCGCCTATATGTCCCCGGAGCAGGTAACCGGAGGATTCCTCGATGCGCGGACAGACCTGTGGTCGCTGGGCACGGTGCTCTACCAGATGGTCGCCGGCCACCGGCCTTTCTGCGGCGATCTCCCAGCCACTGTTTTCGCGATTGTGCACGAACCGCCCATCCCGCTCGGCGAAGATGTGCCACCCACTATTCGGAAAGTCGTGTATCACGCACTGGCCAAAGAGCCGGAGCATCGCTACGCCAGCGCCGGAGAGATGGCGCAGGACCTGCGCGTCGTCACGAATATCCCCGTTCAGCCATATGATCCCACCGCGGATACTCGCGAAATCCGCTTCTACCAGAAGTGGGCTGGCCGCACGCCCGGGCGGATCGCCCGCCTGTTCCTGCGCTGGTGGTGGGCGGCCGTTCTGGGAATCGCCCTCATCGCGGCGGTTATCGCGGCGAGCAGGACTCCCACACCGGCCGCAACCGAAATCTACCGCACTGCGGTTCCATATCTTGAACGGTACGAAAGTAGCGAGAGCCTGGATCAGGCCATCAGCCTGCTCAAGCAGGCGGTCAAGGCCGATTCGAAGTCGGCCCTCTATTTCGCTTCGCTAGCCGATGCATACCGCAAGAAGTCCGATCTCAAGGCCGGCGACCCGGCATTGTTGAAGGATGCCGAACTCAATGCGATGCGCGCCCTCGAACTCGATCCCAACCTCGCCCGGGTGCATATCGTCATGGGCGGCGTGCACCAGGCCCGTGGGGAAGCAGACTTGGCGCAGCAGCAGTACAACGCCGCACTCAAGCTGGACCCGAGGAGCGTCGACGCCCTCTCCGGCCTGGCCGGCGAATTCGCGTCCTTGAAACGGATTCCCGAGGCCGAAGACTATTACAGCAGGGCGGTCGCTCTGCGGCCGGAATCGTGGGATGTGTACAACAATTTCGGCAGATTCCTGATGGGACAAAAACGGTTCGAAGATGCTGCCGGTCAGTTCCGGATCGTCATTGCACGCGCTCCGAACAGCGTCGCCGGATATCAGAATCTCGCCGCTGCGCTCCTCAGTACGGGCAAGGTCGAGGAAGCGGAAGCACCCCTCCTTCGTGCCGCGGACCTCGCACCAAACCTCTGGACCGTACACATCAACCTGGGCGACCTCTATTTCAGGCGAAAGCGCTTTCCCGAGGCCGAAAAGGAAACCCTTCTCGGAATCCGGCTTAACCAAACCTGGGAGGGATGGGCGAACCTGGTTGTTCTCTACCGCTGGTGGGACCGCAATGCCGATGCGATTCGTGCGTGCCGGCGTGCGATCCCGCTGCTTCACGACGTGTTGAAAGTAGAAGCGCAGAATGCCGTGTTGTGGGCGAAACTGGCCGCGATGTACGCCTACACCGGCGACCGCTTGAGCGCCGTCACCTGGATGCGCAAAGCGCTGACGCTCGATTCGAAAAACCCTTACGTGCTGTTGAATTGCGCGGATGCGTACGAGGACTTAGGTGAACGCAGGACAGCAGTGGAAATGGCGAACCAGGCCGTGGCTAATGGCCTTCGTCTCGCCGCCTTCGAGATAGATCCCGCAGCCCGGCGGTTCCGGGTACACCCCGATTTTAAGCCACCGACCCGGTGAGAAAGAGAGAACGGAGATGAAAGAGGTACGGATTACTTACGTTGACGGCAAGTGGGTCGCAAATGCCGAACCGGCAGTCGACTTGTCGGACCAGATCGTGCTCTTCCGAAACGACGATCCGGAGCACGCCTGCCAGATCACATTTCAAAAGAGCAAGGCCTTCGGAATCCTGGGCCTCGCACTTCCACCGCAATCGGCGTTCGCACTGACGTTTCGCGGCGTGCTGACGCGTTTCCAACTGAATGACGCCATTACGGTGGCAAGAATACACCCCGACCAGCACACCGAGAACCCTTGTGTCCCGCCGTGCCCGCGCGCTCGAGCCGGGCGTGACCGAATGGAAGCCTCGGCCTAACGCCAGGGGGCAGAAACTGCGAGAGCGCAAATCAGGCCAGCCCGGTGAGGGTGCCCTCCGCCGGAGCATCCGCGCGGTCAGAGCTTGCTAAGCTGTCTCCAAAGGGCAACTACATGCTGCGAACGTTCGGTTTGGCTCTCCTCTCGATTTCCGTTCCGGCCCTGGCGCAGAACCCGTTCACTCTGTCGGAGAAAGACGAGATCGAGCTCGGGCGTAGTGCCGCCGGGGCAATTGAAAAGGACATCCGCCTCGTCGAAGACCCCGCGATCGTCAAATACATCGATACTCTGGGCCAGGCGCTCGTACAGAAGTGCGGCCGCAAAGACATCGCCTATACCTTTAAAGTGGTCGATACACCCGAGGTTAACGCCTTCGCCCTGCCCGGCGGGTTCATCTATGTCAATCGCGGCTTGATTGAAGCGGCAGCGACCGAGGACGAGCTCGCCGGCGTCATGGCCCACGAGATCGGGCACGTTGTGGGACGGCACGGTGCCGACCAGGCGGCGCGGTCGGGTCTCCTCCAATCCGGTCTCGGCATTTTGGGCAGCCTGCTGGGACGCGGACCCAGCGCGTCCATCAGCCAGACCGCCGCCCAGATGGTCAGCACCGGCGTCTTCATGAAGTTCAGCCGCGAGGCGGAACGGGAAGCCGACCTGCTGGGCGTCCGCATGCTTTACGACGCCAATGTTCAGCCGCAAGGCATGGTCAGCTTCTTTGAGAAGCTGGCTGCGTTGCAAAAATCGCAGCCGAACGCCGTGCAGAAATTTTTCTCCTCGCATCCGAGTCCCACCGAAAGGGCCGAAAACGTTTCTGCGGTTATTGCTGGATTTCCACCCAGCACTAAACTGCGTCGCCGACGAGCCGGAATTTCACGCCGCCAGAGAGCGACTGAAGACACTCCCCAGGCCGGAAGTCGAAGCCGCCAGGAAAACGGCCGAACTGGCTGCGGCGGCCAAACCGCCGGCTACACCCGCCCCTGACGTCCTCGAGCGCAACCGGGCCCGCGACCGCGAAATCGCCTCCCGCTTCGCCCCCATCTTCCACCAGGGACTCGGACCCGCGCCGCCTTTCGACCTCATCACGAACTTCGATTTCGACGGCGATTGGGTCGGTGACAATAACTGGAACAACGCGGAAAACCCCCAGTTTCCCCTCAAGGCGTACGTGTACTACTCGGTGTTCGAGACCCGAACGCACTTTCTGATTCACTACGCTTGCTACCATCCGCACGACTACAAGGGCGGGGAAGAGCGCGGAGCCCTGTTGAGCCAGGCTCTGCGGCTCGGCGCCGGCGTTGGAGGGCAATACGATCCCACAGGCCGGTCGAACGAACTGGTCTTGGCGCATGAGAACGATCTCGAAGGTGCACTGGTCGTAGCCGAGAAGCACGGAGACGATCCGGCATCGGCGAAGCTCGCCCTGGTGGAAACGCTGGCGCACAACGCCTACCTGAAATTTACGCCGCCTGGAAGCGAGCTGTCCGCGGATCCGCTCCGAATGGATGGCACTCACCCGCACCTCTATGTGGAGCCGAAGGGTCATGGCATCGAAGCCTGGCGCGATGACGAGTATCAGGCGAAGCAATCGGAAAAAGGCATCCTGGTCTACACCTTCACCGGCGTCGCGGGCGATCCGGACGAGAGCGACGGCAAGTCCATCGGGTATGACCTGCTCAGCACCTACGAGACGTTCTGGCCCCACGCGGCCAAGGGCGCCAATGAAACCTACGGGGAGGAGCACGACTACGGCTTCGTGCTGGTGCGTCTCGGGTCGGATACAGAAACTCCGGTCAAACTGGGTAAGATGGGCTCCGCTCTAAACGGGAAAGTTGGCGCGGCCAACATGTCGCGCCCGCCCTGGGGCTGGTTTGACGGTCAGGATCAGGGCCGGCCGCTCGGCGAGTGGTTTCTGCAGCCCGCTGAGACCATCCGGCGGCATTGGAAGCTGCCCGATTCCTTCTCGACCGTCTACGTCTACCATCCCTTCTTCGGCCAGTTCCGGTAGGGCAAAACTCTGCGCCTGCCCATCCGCCTAAATCGTCACTCGATCCAGCGCTGCCCGAACGGGGGCCGAGAGCTCTTCACCAAATCCGAAATCGCCTCCGGCGCACGTGATCAGTACCGCTTCGGGATGCGCCCCGTATAGTGCTGCGGCTCCGCCCAACAATGCGGCCGGTGTGGCGAAATGCGTGAAAGCCGTGCCTGAAAATTTGTCCGGTTCGACAGGCCGGGTGAGCAGGGTTCCGGGCTCGCCCTGGGCCCCCGCATCGATGAAGACGACGCGCGCCGCCCGGGAAATCGGTTCCATCAGCTCCGGCGTGAGCTGTTGTACCGTGAGGACCTCCACATCACGCTCCGCCATCGATTCCCGAATCCGCCGCGCTGCGTGCCAGCCAAAGCCGTCGTCACGGCGCAGCGGATTCCCGTAACCGATGATGAGCAGCGGCGCCATCAGCCGTTCCGGATGGCATCCAGCAGCTGGCCCGAGTGGCCGCGAAGCTCGATTTCGAGAGCCATGCGGCCGTCGGCGTGCGTGGAGCAGCTCAGGCATGGATCGAACGCCCGGATCACCGCTTCCACGCGGTTGAGCATCCCCTCGGTCAGACGGTTGCCGCGCACAAAATGGCGGGCCACCTGAAGAACGCCGCGGTTCATCGCGGCATTATTGTGGCCGGTGGCGATAATCATGTTGGCCCAGGTGATCAGCCCGTTCCCGTCCACCTTGTAGTGGTGAATCAGCGTACCTCGGGGAGCCTCGGTGACGCCGACGCCTTCATGGGCATTTACGCTCGCATGAGCCCGCACGTTCGGCTCCAGGATATCCGGCCTGTTCAGCAGTTGCTCCATGCTCTCGAGAGCATACAGAATTTCGATCAGCCGCGCGTAGTGGTAGTAAAACGAGCTAAGCACCGCGCCCCGATCGAGTTCCCGGAACTCTGCCCACTCCTGGTTGGCCCGCGGCGTTCCGCAGCCGTCAATCACGTTCAGCCGGGCCAGCGGGCCGACCCGGTAGACCCCGTCCGGATAGCCGAGTGGCTTGTAGTAGCTGGTCTTGAGGTAAGTCCACGGGTGGGACAGTTCGGAGATATGACTGGCGTATTCCTCCGGCTCGATGCGGTCCGCCACCAGTTTCCCGGCCGCGTCTACTACGCGGAGCTTGCCGTCGTAATGCTCCAGCTTGCCCGTCTCCCCCACCAGCGCCAGAAATAACGTCGGCAGGTTGGCAAATGTCCGGATCTCCTCCCTGAACTGCTCCATCGAGCCCTTGAACCATTCGAGTGTGCGTTCTCCGATGGCGCGGGCGGCCGGGATTCCGGCCAGAATCCAGTCGCGCCGCTCCTCGGTGAGCGGTTCGCTGACGCCCCCTGGCACAACCCACGCCGGGTGGATGCGCCTTCCGCCCAGTGATTCGATCACCTTTTGTCCGAACTGCCGCAGTTCGACGCCGTCGCGCGCCATCGCGGGGTTGGCTTCGGCAAGGCCGAAAATGTTCCGCTTCGCCGGGTCCGAATCGAGGCCCAGCAAAAAATCGGGCGCCGAGAGATAGAAGAATGCCAGCGCGTGCGATTGCACGATCTGCGCCAGGTTCATGATCTTGCGCAGGCGTATTGCGTTCGGCGGAATCCGCACCGCCAGGATCTGGTCGCAGGCCTTCGCTGAAGCAATCAGGTGGCTCACCGGGCAGATGCCGCAGATGCGAGCCATCAGGGACGGCATTTCATAATAGGGGCGGCCTTCGCAGAATTTCTCGAAACCGCGGAATTGCGTGACATGGAAGTACGCTTCCTCCACGCGCCCCTGATCGTCCAGGTGGATCGAGATTTTGGAATGGCCCTCGATACGCGTAACCGGGTCAATGATGATTTTTTGCCTTGGCATGGTCCTATCCAAATTTCGCCGACGGGTTCGGTTGTCTTCCTTCGAGCAGATCGCTCAAAACCGAGTACAGGAGATCCGCGGGCGGCGGGCAGCCTGGAACAAAAACGTCCACCGGCGCAATTTCATGCACCGGCCGTGTGGTGGGCAGCAGCTTCGGGATGATCTCCCTCGGAATCTGCGGGTCCGACGCCACATTTTCGAGATACGCGCGACGCAGCACCGCGTCCGGACCGAATTTGTTGCGCATGGCGGAGACGTTGCCGGTCACCGCGCAGTCTCCCATCGAAACCAGCACCCGCGTGCGGGAGCGGATCTCCAGAATCCGGTGAATATCCTCCTCGCTCGAGATCGCGCCTTCCACCAGGGTGACGTCCACATTCTCGGGAAACTCCTTGGGATCCACCAGCGGGCCCCAGACCAGGTCGATCCGGGGAGCGAGCGCGAGCAGTCGCTCGTCGGTGTCGAGCAGCGACATGTGGCAGCCCGAGCAGCCGTCCAGCCAGCAGGTTGCCAGACGAATGCGGCTCATCTCCGGCCCTCCCGCATCAAAGTCAGGTAAGGCAGAAATTGCCTTCGCTTGGACATCTCGGCCACCGATCTTCCTTTCTCCGACAGCGCGCCGGTCGGGCACACCTGTACGCACTTGCCGCACCCCGTGCAGCTTTCCGATGCGCCCCAGGGCTGCGACAGGTCCGTGATCACCCGGCATTCCGCGCCGCGCGCCATCATGTCCCAGGTGTGCGCACCCTCGATTTCGTCGCACACCCGCACGCACCGCGAGCACAGAACACAGCGATTGTGATCGACCACGAATCGCTCGTGCGACGCATCTACCGGCAGCCGCGGATACTGGTACGGGAAGTGCACGTGCGACATGCCTAGTTGAAGCGCCAGCGATCTGCAGGTCGCAATGGCCGTTGGTGACGCACACCGAGCAGACGTGATTGCGCTCGGCAAACAGAAGTTCCAGAATGCCGCGCCGGTAGCGGGCGAGCCGCTCCGAGTTGACCGCAACTTCCATGCCTTCCGCCACCAGCGTTACGCAGGCCGGAAGCAGGCGCGCGACTCCCTTGACCTCCACCAGGCACAGCCGGCACGCGCCGGGCGTGCTCAGGCCGTCCAGGGCGCACAGCGTGGGAATGAAGATGTTGTTTTCGCGCGCTACCTCGAGGATGGTCTGATCTTCGCGTGCACCGACTGCGCGGCCATCGATCGACAGAGTTTTGATCCGGACTGGAGATCGGGTCATGCGGTCACCTCCTTGGCGGCATGCCGGCAAACACCCGCGGAACATCCGGGGCCGTGAATGTGCTCCCGATACTCGTGGCGGAAGTACTTGAGCGTCGTGAGGACCGGGTTGGGAGCGCTTTGGCCGAGCCCGCACAGGCTGGTGTTGAGCACCAGGTCGCACAGTTCTTCGAGCATCTCGAGATCCGCATCCGTGGCTTCGCCGGCGGTGATCTTCTCGAGAATGCCGTGCATCTGTTGCGTCCCCGCCCGGCACGGAATGCACTTGCCGCAGGATTCGCTCTTGCAGAACTCCATGAAATACTTCGCCACGTCCACCATGCACGAAGTTTCGTCCATCACGATCATGCCGCCCGAGCCCATAATCGACCCGATACTTTTCAGCGACTCGTAATCGACCGGCGAGTCGAGGTGCTCGAGCGGAATGCATCCGCCGGACGGTCCGCCGGTCTGCACCGCTTTATATCGCTTGCCGTCCGGAATCCCGCCGCCGATCTCCTCGATTATTTCGCGCAGGCTGATCCCCATCGGCACTTCGATCAGCCCCGTATTGTTGACCCGCCCGGCCAGCGCGAACACCTTCGTGCCTTTGCTTTTCTCGGTCCCGATGGACGCGAACCAGTCCGCTCCGTTGCGGATGATCGGGGCGATGTTGGCGAATGTTTCCACGTTGTTGATCAGCGTTGGGCAGCCCCAAAGGCCCGATTCCGCGGGATACGGCGGACGGGGCCGGGGCGTTCCGCGTTTGCCCTCGATAGACGCGATCAGGGCGGTTTCCTCACCGCACACAAACGCTCCCGCGCCCAGCCGGATATCCACGTGGAAGCTGAAACGCGAGCCGCAGATGGTATTACCGAGCAAACCCAGCCGTTCCGCCTGCTTGATCGCAGTCTTGAGATGCTTTACGGCCAGGGGATACTCGGCGCGGACGTAAATGAAACCGCGTTGCGCTCCCACCGCGTAGGCGGCGATGGCCATGCCTTCGAGCACCCGGTGCGGATCGCTCTCGAGCACGGCGCGATCCATGAAAGCACCGGGGTCGCCCTCGTCCGCGTTGCAGATGACGTACTTCTCCTGTTCGCCCGTTTTGGCCACCGTGCTCCACTTGA
This sequence comes from Bryobacterales bacterium, assembly GCA_963836425.1. Lineage (GTDB taxonomy): Bacteria > Acidobacteriota > Terriglobia > Bryobacterales > Bryobacteraceae > CAWIJJ01. The sequence continues at coordinate 566,203 of CAWIJJ010000001.1, forward strand.
GCCCGGTCGGGTAGCCGGCGCCTCCACGGCCCCGCAGCCCGCTGTGCACCACCTGTTCGATTACTTCGTGCGGGCTCATTTCCGTGATCGCGGTGACAAGCGCAACGTACCCGTCCGCCGCAATGTAGTCCTCGATCCGCTCCGGATCGATCTTGCCCGAGTTCTCCAGCACGATCTTCTTCTGCCGCTCGAAAAAGGGTACGTCGGTGGGGCATTCCACCGGGCCGCCCGCGCCCGTATCCAGGCTGCGCACGATTTCCGGCGCCTCTTCCGGGCTGACATTCGCGTACATCTTGCCGCCCGCTTCCACCAGTGGGCCCGCGCTGCACAAGCCCATGCAGCCCACTCCTTTGACCAGCACCTCGTTCTTCATGCCGGACTCCGCCACTTCCTTGCGGACCGCTTCCCTCACCTCGCCGCCGCCCGACGAGAGGCACCCGGCTGCGATGCAGACGCAGACGTGATGCTCGAATTTCTTTTGGGCGGCGCGTTCCGTTTCGGCGATGCCGCGGAGTTCCTCAATGGTCATGGTGGATTCCTTTCGCGATCCGCGCCAGCATGTCGCCGGGACTGATTTTCCCCATCACGGCGTTATCCATCACTACCGCCGGCGCGAGTCCGCAGGAACCGACACAGCGCGCCGTCAACACCGAGAGTTCGCCATCGGCGGTCGTTTCTCCCGGCTTGATGCCGTGCGTCTTTTCGATCGCCTCGAGCAGCGCCGGCGCGCCTTTGATGTAGCACGCCGTTCCCGTGCACACCACGCACGTGTGCCGGCCTTTGGGTTTCAGAGTGAAGAAGTGGTAGAACGTGGCCGCCCCGTATACGCGGCTTAGCGGCACGCGCAACATGGCGGCGACAAAACGCAACGCCGATTCGTCCAGGTATCCGAAACACTCCTGTACCGTGTGCAGGGTTTCGATCAGCGCATGCGGCTCGCGCCCGTGGCGGCGCGCTGTGGCTTCCACGATTTTCCACCGCTTGTCGTCCGAGGGCGGCTGCGGCGGACCCAGGTACGTCTGCATAGAGTATGAGCCCATGCACGCGCCATTCCAGACAGTCTTATCCGAATTGTCAACGGGTTGCGTCAGGCGCCCCCCGGCAAAGCAGCGGGGAATCACTCAAAAGGGGCAAAAGCCCCATTTATTTCAATGATTTACATTTCCACAAGCAGTAGATATTCTCTACGGCCGGGCGGCAGAAACGCTTGACCCCGCTGGTTCCGCATTCCATACTCAAAGCCGGAGGGGTGCGTGGGCTGTCTGCGGATTCTGCCGGCTCTGTGTATGTGCGGTTTGGCTTCGTTTGGTCAAACCGAAGCCCCCGTTTCACCCCCGCCTGACCACGAACTCTATCGGTCCTTTCTGGCCAGGGTTGTTTCGGCACCCGCGCCTCTGATTGGCACGGTTCTGGGTTTCACCGCGCAGGAAGTCGAATCGCTACGGAAAGTGGCCGCCGATTGCCAGGAAAAACAGGCCGCGATCTTCGAGTTGCGGCGATCGCTAACACTCGAAGTCCGGCTGGAACATCTGGCCACCGGCAGAGAGCCGCCGGATCTGGCCGGACAACTGCTCGAAATGGAACGGATTCAAAAGCTGGTGGTCCTTGATTCTGTCAGGCAATTCCAGGAACTGATCGGCAAAGAACGATTCGCCAAGGTCGATGCCTATGTGCGGTCCAGGTCGTCAGCCGGATTTGCGGAACTGGATGCCCGGCCCCGCGCCGTCATTCCTCCTGTAGTAGTCCCTCAATTCTAGAGATTCGCTCAGTGTTTTGAGCAAGTTCCAATTTCTTCATCAATTCTTTTTAACAGTGGATTCGTAACGTTCCAGGGCCGTGTTCCGCCACTTCAGGTACTCCGATGCCTCGAATCCGCACTTTGAGATTGATTGTGGCCCTTCTGTTCGCTCTTTCGGAACTGGCGGCCCTACCTCACTCCGGCGTGGTCCGGTCCGGGGGCATCCCCGTGCCCGGCGCAACCATCACGGCCGTCCAGGGCGACAAGAAACTCATCACCACCACCGACGATCAGGGCCGGTACAGCTTTTCCAACCTGGCCGAGGGTATCTGGACGATCGAGGTGGAGATGCTCGGCTTCTCCAAGCAAAGTAAGGAGATAGGGGTTGTGGCCGACGCACCCAGCCCGGAATGGGACCTGAAACTGTTGGGTTTGGCTGAACTTCGGGCCACGCTCGGGCCGGCTGCCGTAAGGCCTGCGCCGGTCGCCGGCGGCGGCCGCGAACAGCCGCAGCGAACTGCCGGCGGTCAGGGTGGGCGGGGAACAGCCGGTATGTCTGGAACCCAGGCCAACAACAACGGTCGTCCGGTTCTGAACCGGTCCGGGCAGCAAAACGGGCAGGCTGCGGATGCCGGATTCCAGCGGCTCGACGTGAACCAGTCGGGCGACCTCAGCCAGGCGGGACAGGCCGGCGCCTTGACCAACGAAGCGATGGCCGATCTGAGCCAAAACGCCGCCGAGTCCCTGCTGGTGAACGGCAGCGTCAGTCGTGGCCTCGAAATGGGCATGATGCCGGATTGGTTCGGTGGCCGTGGCGGTATGGAAATGATGGGCATGGGACCTGGCGGCCGCGGCGGTATTGAGGGGATGGGGATGGGTGGCTTGAATGCCGATCCCAATAACGGCGACAACCCCGGCGGCATCAACACCAATCAGCAGCAGCTCACGGGTGGAGCAGGCGGACGCGGCGGACGCGGTGGCCCCGGCGGTCCGGGCGCAATGGCCGGCGGTCCCGGGGGATTTGCCGGTCGTGGAGGCGGTCCGGGACGTGGCGGTCCAGGCGGCGGCGGTCCAGGCGGCGGCGGTGGTGGACGCGGAGCCGGAGGCGGTCGCGGTGGGCCCGGCGGACGCGGCGGCGCATTCGGCGGACGGGCGGGTGTGGCCGCATTCGGCAATGCGCGGCGTAACCCGCGCATGCTCTACAACGGAAACCTCTCCTTCAACCTTTCGAACTCGGCCTTGGACGCACAGACCTACTCGGTGACCGGAGCCAAGGTGGATAAGGCCGCCTACGCCCGCGCCAATACCTCGGTGATGTTCGGCGGACCCTTGAAGATCCCGCACCTGATCACCGGCACCCGCAGCATGTTTACGTTCAACTACCAGGTGAACCGCAGCCGGAACGGCGCCAACAATGTGTATACGATGCCCTCGGCGCTCGAACGTGCCGGCGACTTTTCGCAGTCCTATGCTCAGAAGGCGGTCAGCATCTTCGACCCGCTAACCGGCAATCCCTTCCCCGGCAATATCATTCCGCAAGACCGCATCAGCCCGATCGCGACGGCGCTGGCGAAGTTCTATCCGTCTCCCAACCTCTTGGGCTACAGCCGCAACTATGCGGTGCCTATAACCAGCGTCAACAATACCCAGAACCTGAACGTCCGTCTGAACCAAACCATCAACCAGAAGAACCGCCTTAATGGCGGCATTGGATTTCAGAGCAGCGACGGCCGTAACCCCGACGTTTTCGGATTCAACGACAACCGGTCGGGCCGCGGCCTCAACGTCAACGTGGCCTTCTCCCATAACTTCACCACCCGGATCATCGGAAACATCAGCTACCGTTTCAGCCGGAACCGGAACAACGCCGTGCCGTACTTCGCCTTCCTGCAAGACATCGAGGGGCAGCTCGGCATCACCGGCGCTTCGAGCGACCCGATCAACTGGGGTCCTCCCAGCCTCAGCTTCACCAACTTCACGCGCCTGTCCGACGGCGTGCCGTCGCTTTCCCGAAACCAGACCAGCGCCCTCACGATGGGGCTCACCATGGTGCACGGCCTGCACAACCTCTCGTTTGGGGCCGGCATTCAGCGCGCGCAGAACAACATTCTCTCCGATTCAAATCCTCGCGGTGCCTTCACCTTCACCGGCAACCAGACCAGCCAGATCGTGAACGGCGTGGCGGTGGCCGGAACGGGCTTCGACTTTGCGGATTTCATGCTGGGCCTGCCCACCGCCAACTCGCTCAGCTATGGCAACGCGGATAAGTACTTCCGCGGCTCGGTCTTTGACCTCTTCGCGCAGGACGACTGGCGCATCAGCACCCGGTTCACCGTCAACATCGGCCTCCGCTGGGATTACCAGACGCCCGTGAAGGAACTGTACGGCAGGCTTGTAAATCTGGACATTGCGCCTGGCTTCACCGCCATCGCGCCGGTGCTGCCCGGCCAGACGGGAAGCCTCAGCGGGATCCACTACAACGACACGCTGTTGCGCGGAGATCCGCACAACATCTCGCCGCGTTTCGGCTTTGCCTGGCGGCCGTCCTCCAAACACTCGCTGAGAATCAACGGCGGGTACGGCCTCTATTACCTGACCTCCGTCTATAGCGCGTTCGCCGGCAACATGGCCGCGCAGCCGCCGTTTGCGCGCAGCTTCAACGTCTCCACCGCGATCGATAACCCGCTCACCATCGCTGCCTTCACCGCGGGCCCGAACACGATTACCAACACACGCGCCATCGACCCGAACTACAACCTGGGCTATGTGCAGTCCTGGCAGCTTTCCGTGCAGCAGGACCTGGTCCGCGCGCTGACCTTGAACCTGACGCTGAATCACACCAAAGGCACAGGTCTCGACCAGCAATTCCTGCCCGGATCGGTTGCGCCGGGCAGCACGCAAGTCAGCCTGCTGCCCTCCGGGTACATCTACCAGCAGGCGCACGGAAACTCGACTTTCAACTCGGCCACCGTGAACCTCAACCGGCGCTTCCGCAGCGGTTTCTCCAGCGGATTCGCTTACATGCTCTCGAAAGCCATCGACAGCGGCGGGGTGGGCACGCTGATCGCCCAGAACTGGCTGGACCTTCGCGCCGAGCGGGCCCTCTCTAACTTCGATGCGCGCCATACGCTCAATATCAACTACGGTTATAGCTCGGGCTTCGGCCGGCGGGGCGGCGGCCTGCTCACCGGTTGGAAGGCGGTCCTGCTCAAGGGCTGGAACATCAACGGCAGCATCTCGCTGCGCAGCGGAACGCCCCTGACCGCCACCGCTGGAGGCAACCGCTCGGTGGTAGGGGGCACGGGTGTCAGCGGACCGGTCCGGGCAAGTGCCACGGGCGCTTCCCTCGATCCTCCGACGCCGGGTTACGGGTTCAACATCCTCGCGTTTTCCGCGCCGGCCGCGGGCGAATGGGGCACCGCCGGCCGCAACACCATCCCCGGGCCGATGAACTTCTCGATGAATGGCTCCATGAGCCGCGGCTTTCAACTGGCGGAACGTAAGAACCTGGACTTGCAACTCCAGGCAAGCAACATCCTCAACCATGTGACCATCACCAATTGGGGAACAACCATCGGGTCGAGCACGTTCGGGCTACCGACGAGCGCGGCGGGAATGCGGCGTGTGACCGCCGTACTGAGGTTCAGGTTCTAAGCCTATGCGACCACTGATTGCCACCTTCCTGGCCGGACTCATGGCGGTATCCGCGCAGCAGACGGCGCCGCAGCCGGCCCAGAATACTCCGCCCGCCGCCGGTGGGACGGTCAAGTTCGAGAGCAACGTCCAACTGGTGGTCATGGACGTGACCGCCAAAGATAAGAGCGGCAAGCCGATCGAGGGGCTGACGGAGAAGGACTTCACCGTCACCGAAGACGGCAAGCCGCAGGAAATCAAGGTCTTCAAATTTCAGCGCCTGGAAGAAGAGGCGCTCCCGGAACCGGCGTTAAAGCCGCGTGTCACCCCCACCACCCAGCCGCCGGATGCGCAGGCGCCTCCCCCCGCGCCTGCGGTGAAATCGCTGACCGCCAATCAGATCGCACCGGCAAGTCCGGGTGAGGTGAAATACCAGGATCGCCGCCTCCTGGTTCTGTTCTTCGACATGAGTTCCATGCCGGTCGCAGACCAGATCCGCGCCCAAACCGCGGCGCTCAAATTCATCCGTACCCAGATGACGCCGTCCGATCTGACGGCCATTATGACGTTCAAGAATGACCTGAAAGTGGTCCAGGATTTCACCGCCGATCGCGACGTTCTGGTCAAACTCATCCAGAACCTCACCGCGGGCGAGGCCAGCGACCTGGCCGGTGACGTGGCCACCGGATCGGAAGCCGACGAAGATACCGGCGACGCCTACACGGCGGACGACACCGAGTTCACCATCTTCAACACCGACCGCAAAATGGTCGCGCTCGAATCCGCAACCAAGATGCTGGGTTCGCTCTCCGAGAAGAAGGCGCTGATCTACTTCGCCAGCGGCGTGCAGCGGACCGGATCCGATAACGACGCGCAACTGCGCTCCACTATCAACGCTGCCATCCGGAACAATGTCTCGTTCTACCCCGTCGATGCCCGCGGGCTGGTCGCATCGGCGCCCATGGGCGACGCCGGCACGCGCGGTTCGAGCAACCAGTCGATGTTGTCCGGCGGCACTGCCCGGTCACGCCAGGGACGATTCCAGAACCAGCAGGACACGCTCTATGCGCTCGCCGAAGACACGGGCGGCAAGGCCCTGCTCGATAACAACGACCTGGCCATGGGGATCCAGCAGGCGCAGCAGGACATCTCCAGCTACTACATCATCGGCTACTACAGCACCAACCCCAAGCTGGACGGTAAATACCGGCGCATCAAGCTGGCGGCCGCCCCGACGCTTTCCGCGAAACTGGGCAAGCTCGATTACCGGTCCGGCTATTTCGCCGGTAAGGAGTTCAAGCAGTTCACATCGAGCGACAAGGAGCGCCAGTTGCAGGAGGCGCTGATGCTGGGCGATCCCGTCACCGACCTCACCATCGCCATGGAAGTGAACTGGTTCCGCATGGCGCGCGACCGCTATTTCGTGCCGGTCACGATCAAGGTGCCGGGCAGCGAGTTCGAACTCGCCAAGCACGGCGGAGCCGAATCGACCAAGATCGACTGGATCGGCGAAGTCAAAGACCTGAAAGGCCAGGTGCAGGGCAATGTGCGCGACATTAGCGATATCAAGCTGAAGGGCGAAACCGTGGGCCAGCTCGCGAAGAAGAGCATCGCGTACAACACCGGCTTCACGCTCTCGCCCGGAACCTACGTCCTCAAAGTGTTGGCGCGCGAAAACCTCAGCGGCAAGATGGGAACCTTCGAACACAAATTCGTGGTGCCGGACCTCAATGCCGATCCGAAGCGCCTGCCCATCAGCGCGGTCGTGCTCAGCAATCAGCGCGAAGATCTGAAGGCAGCGGTCTTCAATGCGGAGCGAAACCGGCGCATATTCCAGCGCGACCCGCTGGTGCAGGACAACAAGCGCCTGATTCCGAGCGTCACCAGGGTCTTCCGCAAGGACCAGGAGATGTTCGTTTACCTGGAAGCCTACGAGCCGGCGGCGGAAACCACGCAGCCGCTGATTGCCCGCGTCAGCTTCTTCCGCGGAAAAGTAAAGGCCTTCGAAACGGCTCCGCTCGAGGTGACCGATGGCCTGAACGAAGGCAAGGCCGTGCCCCTTCGGTTCAGCTTTCCCATGGAAAAGCTCGAGCCCGGGCGCTACGAATGCCAGGTAAGCGTGCTCGACCCGACGGCGGGCAAGTTCAATTTCTGGCGCGCTCCGATAGTAGTCCTTCCGGCAGCGGCAACGAACTGAGCTGTACGCCAGCGATCATTTTTTCCCTAACGCCTGCGCCGCCTGCCACATCTCGCCGCAGGGAGGAGGCTGTTGAACTCCTACAGCAAGGGCATCGACGAGGCGCAGAGCCTGCGCGCCGGCGAGTATGTGCCTTCCACCAACCGGCTGGTCCTCGCTTTGAGTTGGGGCGGGCGAATCAGTCAGGACCTCCGCTTCGCCGGACAGGAGACCTTGAGCGGCTCCACCGGCGGACCGTGGCTGGGCGCCATGCGCAGCCGGTTCATGTACCGCAATAACACCGAAATCGGCCGCGGCTACTGGACCTTTTTCGGCAGCGACACCGGCGCCAAGACTGCAGCCGTGCTGCGAAGCTTCGTCGCTTCCTGCAGGCGGTGCGGCGTCGAACCGTTCGCGTGGTTCCATGATGTGCTCTCGCGCATTCCCGCGCACTCGATAACACGACTCAGTGAATTGCTCCCCCACAGATGGCTGCCGGCGACTACTCCGGCCCGATGCTAAACCAGCCGTCGATACGGCACATTCAGGACCACCAGGGGCCGCGGTTTACGATTCTCGCTCAATTCTCAATCGGCTTCTTCTCGATGCGATCAATCACGACCACTTCAACCGGTGCCTTCGTCGGTTGCAGCTTCAGACCAAGTTGATCCTGAATCGCCTCGAAGATTGTCGGTCCAAGGGGCGGCTCGGTCGGATCGGGACCGCTCCCGGCGCCAACTGCCGCGGTTGCAGGTTGTGCTCTGAACCACGACAATGTCAAAGCATATCTTCCACTCAGGCCAGTCGCATCGAGTACGGGTCGATCCACCTGAGTAGAAATAAAGTGCGCCACGTGGACCATTGATTGCCGTTGGAATTGGATCCGTCCCCGGTCTCTAAGCAGCCTCATCCCATTACCACCCGGAATGTTCGGGAAACCGTCTCTATCGAGTGGTGGCCCCGGGGACAGAGCCGGTACGGGCTCCGGAACTTCTTGCAACTTGTGACCGCCTTTCGCGACGATCAGTTCGTAAACAGCCAGCTCTCTCCTTTCCCGGTGCACCGCTATTCTGAAGCGTTCCTCAAGGAGGTTCTGCATCATGAGCGCGAACGGATCTTCACTTACTTTTAAGTCCCACGGCCCAGGGGAAACTCCCGGCGGCAGCTTGGCGATAACGTCGACGATCACAGCTTTGGTCCAGTCCGGCGCGACGATCTGATACTCAAAGACCTTGTACGCATGGCCGAATAGATCGAAGAGACGGCAATTTGTACAAGACCAAGTTCCAGGAGTCGAAGTCAGTCGTGCCGCTTCCGCAGACTGTGTCAGCTTGACTGACGCCACCTCGAACGCTGGACGAGTTGCGGTCTGGGCATGCGCTAACGCAGCCACAACGACGATGGCGTACTTGAGGGCGGTCAAGAAGATTCTCCTGCCGGCTTGACGCCTTGAATGCCGAGATCGTGCAGGTTCATTCCGCTGAGAATGGCAAGCGCCCTGTTCCTCCACGTGCAAGCGCCCCATACTTGATCGAGCGCCGCCGCACAGGGGGTTCGACGAGACGCTTACAGACGGCGGCCGTGCTGCGCAGCTTCATTGTTTCCTGCAAGCGGTGCGGCATCGAGCCGTTCGTCGCCATGGAAGTGAACTGGTTCCGCATGGCGCGCGACCGCTATTTCGTGCCGGTCACGATCAAGGTGCCGGGCAGCGAGTTCGAACTCGCCAAGCACGGCGGAGCCGAATCGACCAAGATCGACTGGATCGGCGAAGTCAAAGACCTGAAAGGCCAGGTGCAGGGCAATGTGCGCGACATTAGCGATATCAAGCTGAAGGGCGAAACCGTGGGCCAGCTCGCGAAGAAGAGCATCGCGTACAACACCGGTTTCACGCTCTCGCCCGGGACCTACGTCCTCAAAGTGTTGGCGCGCGAAAACCTCAGCGGCAAGATGGGAACCTTCGAACACAAATTCGTGGTGCCGGACCTCAATGCCGATCCGAAGCGCCTGCCCATTAGTGCGGTCGTGCTCAGCAATCAGCGCGAGGATCTGAAGGCAGCGGTCTTCAACGCGGAGCGAAACCGGCGCATATTCCAGCGCGACCCGCTGGTGCAGGACAACAAGCGCCTGATTCCGAGCGTCACCAGGGTGTTCCGCAAGGACCAGGAGATGTTCGTTTACCTGGAAGCCTACGAGCCGGCGGCGGAAACCACGCAGCCGCTGATTGCCCGCGTCAGCTTCTTCCGCGGAAAAGTAAAGGCCTTCGAAACGGCTCCGCTCGAGGTGACCGATGGCCTGAACGAAGGCAAGGCCGTGCCCCTTCGGTTCAGCTTTCCCATGGAAAAGCTCGAGCCCGGGCGCTACGAATGCCAGGTAAGCGTGCTCGACCCGACGGCGGGCAAGTTTAACTTCTGGCGCGCTCCGATAGTAGTCCTTCCGGCAGCGGCAACGAACTGAGCTGTACGCAGAACGTCATTTTTTCCTTAAGACTGTGTAGTTTCGCAACAATAGGGATATTTTGCGCGGTTTTTCCTGTCGGAAATTCCGGCATTAACCTCTAGATAATTGACGCTAAATACCGTTCCTTTCCTCACAACGAATGGAACCCTTTGTGCTGAGTAGCTGCCATGCATTCAGAACGGCAGCTACTTGACGTGGTCGCCGTGTCGGGGAATATGGACCGGACTCAAGTTGCGGCTCAAACGGCTGCGGGTTCAAGCCGGTACACCCGGTCACGGCAAATGGTGAACGCCCTTCGGGAGGAGTTCCTCTACTCGGAAAAGCGGGTCCGCGACATGATCTTCCGAATCCTGGAGGAAAAGATCGGCCGCGGAACGAATCTAACCGTTTCCCGCCTCGCTCGCGAATTGGCATCGGCCGGGCGGGAACACGCGCAAGACAGCGGCATCGAGCCAACTAACTGGGACGTAGTCTCCAAAGCGATCCTCAATGCGATGCTGGGCGCGGGCGTGCTTCTCGATGAAGAAGGGCGATCCATCGGGTTCACCATCGCCGCGCAGGCGACAAAAGTAGCGCACCTTGTTCCGGACTATGCGGACCGGACGGAGGCGTTTCTCCTGAAAACCCTGATCCGGAAACTTGGTGACGTGACCGCCCGGGATCACACCGCCCTCGCCCACGCACTCTTCCGCCAATTCGACAGGAACGTCTGCATGGAGGCTCTCGAAGATCGAGTTGTTACCCTGCTCGCCGGCATGGCGGACCGGATCGGCCTCGCCAAAGGTGGCACTTATTCTGTTCTCGACTAAGTTCTGCAAAGCTTGTAATACCTGACGCCATCCAGTTTTTCCGCAAGTCCCGTTTTCCCGCTCGCTGAAGCCTTTCTGCTTTCCCGCAATCTCCACGCCGGCTCGTTCCCTGTCTAATTGCAGCCGGCCGGAGCGTATCCCAACCCAAGCGTTTTGCAGGGACGCACGCGCAAACGCGCGTTCTGCGCTCGCGAAACGTGAAGGCAGAAACCCAATCCACTCAAAGGCGAAAACGATGCTGACATACGAAACCACCAAACGATTTCTGCTGGCGGGCGCCCTTGCGGCAGCCGCTGTAGCAGCGGAGAACTACACGGAGACTACGGCCGTCGCGGTCCAGGGGGGCAGCGTGACGTTCGCCGTCAATACCAATATTCCAGCGCTCAGCGTCAAAGGGAAGACGACCTCCCTTCAGGCGCAAGTGCAGATCCGGCGATCCGCCGATGGCTTGCAACTCGAGAAGATCGACGCGCACGTTCCTGTCAAAACGCTGGCCACCGGCATGGCTTTGCGGGACGAGCACATGCGCAAGTACATTTTCACCACCAGCAGCGGCGAAACGCCGGACCTTCAGTTCACCGCCGAAAGCGTCAGTTGCCCGGGCAGCGGCGCCGACATCTCCTGCCCGGTTTCCGGCAACCTCTCCATCCGCGGCGTTGCGCGTCCATTCACGCTGCCCCTCAAGGTGCACCAGGACGGGGCGGCGTTCAAAGCCTCCGGCGATACCGCGATCAAGCTGAGCGCCTATGGAATCGAGCAGCCGTCGCAATTCGGAGTGAAGACCGAGGACGAAGTCCATCTGCACTTCGAATTCACCAGCCGGCCGGGCGGCGACCTGAGCAGCGCCGCGGGGGTGCGGCGATGAGAGCCGCCTTTCTTCTGAAGCTGGTCCTCGTCCTGCTCGGGGCGGCCCTCCTGGGACAGAATGCTATGGCACTCCCCACGATGATCCGTCTGGGGTACGTGAACTGCGCCGCCTGCCACATCTCGCCGCAGGGCGGAGGCCTGCTGAACTCCTACGGCAAGGGCATTGACGAGGCCCAGAGCCTGCGCGCTGGCGAGTATGTGCCTTCCACCAACCGGCTGGCCCTGGCATTGAGTTGGGGCGGGCGAATCAGCCAGGACCTCCGCTTCGCGGGCCAGGAGACGCTGAGCAGTTCCACCGGTGGACCATGGCTGGGTGCGATGCGCAGCCGGTTCATGTACCGGAACAGCACCGAGCTCGGCCGCGGCTTCCGCGTGTCGGGTGTGGTGGTGGGCGAAACCCGCGCGGCGCCCAGGCCCAACCTGGCCTACGCTCCGCCGGTCCGTCCGACTCAGGTCTACGTGACCCAGGCACTTCTCTCTTACCGTGCCACCAAAAGGCTGGAGTTCTCCGTTGGGCGCGATACGCTTCCGAACGGGCTGAATCTTCCGGACCTCGGCATGTACATCCGTGCGCGCGACACGTACGGTTTCTACGATACGCCTACCCAGGCCAAAGCCTTCTGGTGGGGCGACCGCTATACCATCAGCCCTTACGTTTTTGCGCCGGGCGGATTTGAGCGCTCGGGCTTCCACGAGAAGGGAGGAGGCGCAATGGCAGAGGTGGATGTGGCGGGTAACCATCGTACCGTCCTCGGCATCAATGCGCTGCACGGCACGTCCCGCAATGTCGACCGCAACATGGTGGGGCCCTATGCGCGGCTGGGTTTCGGGCGTTGGGGAATCTTCGCCGAGCACGATATCACTGACCGCACGCTCAAAACCGGTGCGGCGCCGGTCGGCTTCCGCCAGCAGGCCACGTTCGGCCAGGCCTTCTTCGCAGTCAAAGAATGGCTCGTACCGGCAGTCGGCTTCGAGCGGCTGACGGTGGCGAAACCGTATGCGGAACGATTGTGGGCGCCGCGTTTTGACCTGTCCGCACGCCTGTCGAGCAACTTCACGCTGGGGATTACCACGAAATACCAGCACAACCTTCTGACCGGCAAGTCGGCGCCGTCCGTGGCGCTCCAGCTTGCCGTGAAGACGGTGAACTGACCAATCCACGCGTAAATCAAAAACCGGCGGTACCGAGGTCGATCTTTCGATTCGGCCCCGGCCCGCCGGTTCGCGCCACTTCAACTGCCCTCCCGAGTTGCACGCCTCATGCCATCCGTCCTCCGAAAGAATCAGCGTAGAAATCAACGGCTCGCGTCCGTTCGCGGGCATGTGTTACACGCCTCCGCAGGGCAGCTTTTACACGTGCCATGTGATTCCTGCCCTAACTTCTCGCCAGGACTGTAAGTTTAAGAGCTACTTGGATTTGGGTACGGCTCCGAACGGAAACGGCCAAGCGGCTGGTATACTGGGTTTTCCATGCTTCGAGTTCGGTTTGCCCCCTCTCCCACAGGGTTTCTGCACATAGGGAGTGCGAGGACCTACATCTTCAACTGGCTCTACGCTCGCCACAACGGCGGCACCATGATCCTTCGTATTGACGACACCGACGTCGAGAGGAACACCGAAGCCTCGCTAAACTCAATCTTCGAGGGACTGCGCTGGCTGGATCTCGGGTGGGATGAACAGTACAAACAGTCGGACCGGCTGGCACTCCATCGCGCCGCCGCCGAACGGATCCTCGAAAGCGGCCTGGCGTATCGCGACTTCACACCCCCGCAAGCCGCCGAAACCGAGAAGTCGGGCGCACAGGGAACCTGGCTGTTTAACGCCGGGATGCGCGAACTCACCCGCGAGGAAAGCGACCGCCGCGCCGCGGCTGGAGAGCGCTTTGCCCTGCGCTTCCGCGTTCCCCGCGACGGGCGTGTGATCGAGTTCGCCGATGCCGTCTATGGGCCGCAGGCGAAATCCACCGCGGATATCGAGGATTTCGCTCTCCTGCGCAGCGACGGCATGCCCACTTACCACCTTTCTTCCTGCGCCGACGATGCCGGCCTCAGCATCAGTCACATCATCCGCGGCCAGGACCATCTGACCAACACCTTCAAGCACGTTCTGATCTTTGAGGCGATGGATGCGCCGTTGCCCAAATTCGCGCACCTGCCGCTGCTGGTAGCGCCGGACGGGGCCAAGCTGTCCAAACGCAAACACGGACCCGTGGTTAGCGTCACGACTTACCGCGATGCCGGCTTTCTGCCCCACGCGTTCATCAATTTCCTGTGCCTGCTCGGCTGGTCGCCGAAGAACGACCGGGAGCTGATGAACCGCGAGGAACTGGTGGAACTGTTTACGCTCGAAGGCATCAACCGCAGCAATGCGGTGGTGAATTTTAAGGAAGAAGATCCGTTCGACCCCAAGGCCACGTGGCTCAATGCCGAGACCATCCGCAATCTGCCGGTGGAAGAGCTTTCCGCCAGCCTGCTTCCCGTCGTGCGGGCGGCCGGATTCGATATCGCCCCGGCCTGCATGGACAAGATCACGCCCCTGATCCGGGAGCGCATCCGCCTGTTGAACGACGTCCTCACTGTGGCGGATTTCTTTTTGGTGCGCCACCTGCCTCCCTACGACACCGCGGAACTGATCCCGAAGAAAGGCGATGCGGCGCTTGCCCGTCGTGTGCTCGAGAAGGCCGGGGAAGTACTGGCGGGCGCCGTCTTCTCGCACGACGGGCTCGAAGCGGCATTGCGGGCCGCCGCCGGTGAACTGGAGATCAAAGCCGGCCAGATGTTCGAGCCGGTCCGCGTGGCGGTCTGCGGGCGGAAAACGGCCCCCCCGCTGTTCGGCACTCTGGAAGTGCTGGGCCGGGAGCGGTGCCTGGAGCGAATTGCCGCCGCGATAGAAAAGTTGAAACAGATATGAACCCTGCGAATTCGACGCCGTCGGCCGAGACGCCGACCGGGCCATCCAATTTCATCCGCGACATCATCATCGAGGATTTGAAGACCAACAAGTACCAGGGCCGCGTGCACACCCGCTTCCCGCCCGAGCCAAACGGGTATCTTCACATCGGGCACGCCAAATCCATCTGCCTGAATTTCGGACTCGCTCAGGAATTCGGGGGCAAGACCAACCTGCGTTTCGACGATACGAATCCGGAAAAAGAAGAGACGGAGTATGTCGATTCCATCATGGATAACGTGAAATGGCTGGGCTTCGATTGGGAAAACCGGCTGTTCTACGCCTCCGATTACTTCGGCCAGTTGTACGAATGGGCGCTGCAACTGATCCGCGACGGGAACGCGTATGTCTGTGACCTCAATGCGGACCAGGTCCGGCAGTATCGCGGCACCCTCACCGAACCCGGCAAGCAGAGCCCTTATCGGAACCGGTCCGTGGAGGAGAACCTGGATCTCTTCCAGAGAATGAAGGCCGGCGAGTTTCCGGACGGTTCGCGTACGCTCCGCGCCAAGATCGACATGGCCTCGCCGAACCTGAACATGCGCGATCCGGTGATGTACCGGATCCTGCACGCCGAACATCACCGTACGGGCAACGAGTGGTGCATTTATCCGATGTACGACTTTGCGCACGGGCAGTCGGATTCGATTGAGCGGATCACGCATTCGATCTGTACTCTCGAGTTCGAGGATCACCGGCCGCTCTACAACTGGTACGTCGAGCAACTCGGAATTTACCATCCCCAACAGATCGAGTTTGACCGCCTGAACCTGACTTACACCCTGCTTAGCAAGCGCAAGCTGCTGACCCTGGTGAACGACGGCTACGTGCGCGGATGGGACGATCCGCGTATGCCGACCCTTGCAGGGATCCGGCGCCGTGGATATACGCCGGAGGCGATCCGCAATTTCTGCGGCGCCATCGGGGTCTCGAAGACCGCCGGCACCATCGAACTGGGCCTTCTGGAACACCACGTCCGCGAGGACCTGAACCGGCACGCTCTTCGCGTGATGGCCGTGCTCCGTCCTTTGCGCGTCGTGATCGACAACTACCCCGACGGGCAGGTGGAAGAGATGGAAGCCGTCAACAACCCGGAAGACGCTTCCGCCGGAACCCGAAAGGTGCCATTTTCCCGGGTGCTCTATATCGAGCAGGACGACTTCCGCGAAGTGCCGCCCAAACAGTACTACCGGCTCTCGCCGGGCAAGGAGGTGCGGCTCCGCTACGGCTACTTCATCACCTGCACGGGCGTGGTGAAGAACGAAGCCGGCGAAGTAATGGAGATCCACTGCACCTATGACCCCGAAACGCGCGGCGGCAACGCGCCCGACGGAAGAAAGGTGAAATCCACGATCCACTGGGTGTCGGCGGCGCACGCCGTGAAGGCCGAGGTGAGATTGTACGAGAACCTGTTTATGAAGGAGAATCCGGGCGACACCGAACCAGGGCAGGAGTTCACCGCGAACCTGAACCCGCATTCGCTGGAAGTGCTGACAGACTGCATGCTGGAGCCGTCGATGGCCGCCGCGGAGGTGGGTAGCCGCTATCAATTCGAGCGGCTTGGGTACTTCTGCGCGGATCCGGATTCGGCGCCCGGCAAGCCGGTTTTCAATCGCACGGTAGCGCTGCGGGACGCCTGGGCCAAGATCGAAAAACGGCAACAAGGCGGCCGGCAGGCGCAATGATCGTTCTTGGGATCGGGGGGATCGGAGGAGACGCCGCCAGCGCCGTGCTGAATGACGGCGAACTGGTGGCTGCCGTCGAGGAAGCGAAACTGGCGCGGCATTCTCACGCGGACGGCGTGGATGGCGTGCCCGAGCGCTCGATTGCAGCATGCCTGGAACTCGCGGGCGCCAAGCCCGCGGACGTGGACGCGGTGGCGGTGGTCCGCCCGCTGCCCGACCACAGGCTCCACCCGCAGATGCGCGCCATGTTCCCGAACAGCCGCATCCGGGTGCTGGATCACCACCTGGCGCACGCCGCGTCCGCGTACTTCCCGTCTCCTTTCGATGAGGCCACGGTGCTGTCGCTCGACCGCGGCAGTGAGTACGTCTGCGGTTCCAAATGGCAGGCGCGGGAAACGCAGCTCGTCATCGAGCAGGAACAGTACACCCCGGACTCGCTGGGTGAGCTTTACGGCCGCGTTACCGAACTGCTGGGTATGCGGGAAAACCTGGACGAGCACAAGGTGCAATGGCTGTCAGCCTGCGGAGGCGACCGCTTTGCCGGCCTTTTCCTGGAAATCCTGCGGCCTGGGCCCACCGGACCGCGCCTGGACCGCTCCTACTTCAGCACCGAGCGCCTCCGGCATGGCGGTTTCAGCGCCAAGCTGTATGAGCGGCTGGGACTCCGGGATGGGGAACCGGTGCCCGATGGGCTGCGCGCGGATGTCGCGGCGGGAATCCAGAAAGCAACCGAGGATGCCGCCATTCGTCTGGCGGGCGAGGGCCGCAACCTCTGCCTGGCGGGCGGCCTCGGACTCAACGCGATGCTGGTCTCGGCACTCGAAACACGATCGGGATATGAGAACGTCTTCGTGCAGCCCGCGGCCGGCAATGCGGGCACGGCCATCGGCGCGGCGCTCGAAACCTGGCACGGGCCGTACGGCCGCAAAGAGCGGGTGCGGCTGGGCTCGCTGAGCCTGGGGCCGGCCTACTCGGCCGCCGAAATCAAGCAGGTGATCGAGAACTGCAAGCTGCGCTTCCGGTACCTGGTGACCTCGGAGGAGGCCATCGAAACGGCGGTGGCGCAGTTGAGCGAAAACCGGATCGTCGCATGGATGCACGGCCGCATGGAATTCGGCTCCCGCGCGCTGGGAAACCGCAGCATTCTGGCTTCGCCGCTCGATCCCTACTCCACCGAAAACCTGAACATCTTCATCAAGCACCGCGAGCCGTTCCGCAAGTTTGCCGCATCGGTGCCGGCGGAGCTGTGCAGCCGCTATTTCGAAGTCGGCGGCAACGCCCGTTACCTCTCGACCGTGGGCCGGGTCCGGCCCGAGCACCGGGAGCAGTTTGCCGCCGCCGTGCTGGCCGGCGACCTGGTTCGCGTTCACGCCGTGGAGGAACAGGACAATCCGCTTTACTGGCGCCTCCTGCACGCCGCCGGAAAAGCCACGGGACTGCCC
The DNA here is from genome assembly GCA_963836425.1 of Bryobacterales bacterium. GTDB lineage: Bacteria > Acidobacteriota > Terriglobia > Bryobacterales > Bryobacteraceae > CAWIJJ01. Next base: position 583,959 of record CAWIJJ010000001.1, read on the forward strand.
GTCCTCTACAATACGTCCTTCAACCTCTTCGGCGAGCCGCTGGTGTGTGCGCCCAGGGATGCCGTGCGGAGCTTCTTTTCCTCCGGCATAGACGCCATGTTCGTGGGAAACTTCTTTTTGCAAAAGTAGGGCCGCGGAAAATCTTTCCAACCATCAGGCGCCTGCCGGCGTCCAAGTGACGAAATGGCAGCGGGCCAGGCGACGCTAGGGCGAATGCAGTCCGGAACCTACGCCTCGGACGGTGAGTTGCTGGCAGCCTGCCGGCAGCGCGATATCCGTGCGTTCGAGCAGCTCTACGAGCAGCACGTGCCGCGGCTCAAGAGCATCGCGCTGCACATTGCCGGCAACCGGCAGGACGCCGAGGATGCCGTGCACGAAACGTTCGTCAAGGTTTACCGGGCGATCGGCAGTTTTCACGGGCAGTCCAGCATCGGGACATGGCTCTGCCGCATCGTGATCAATGTTTGCTACGACCAGGCCCGGAAGCGGCAGCGGGAAGCGCCTCCGCCGGATGAGCGGCATGCCGCGCCCGGCGAACAGGTGGGGTTGAAGATGGCCCTGGAACAGGCGCTCGCGGAGATCAACCCGCGGCACAGGATGGTCTTCCTGCTCTTCGAGGTGGAAGGCATGCGGCATTCGGAAATCGCATCTGTCCTTGAAATACCGGAAGGTACCTCGAAGGCCTGGCTGTTCGAAGCCAAAAAGGAATTGAAGCGGATACTGACGGAGACGCGCCGATGATTTTCCAATGTAACGACCTGGAACGCGCGCTTCGCTCGCCCGAGTTGATGCCGGACGCGCGCGCGCACGCCGAAACCTGCGCGCGCTGCCGCGAGGAACTGTTCCTGTGGGCGGAGATTTCGCGCGTGGCGCCGCAGCTTCACCGTGATTGGGAGAGCCCTGCATTGTGGGGCCGGATCGAATCGAGCCTCACGGTGCTGGAGACGCCTAAGCGCGTTCCAGTGTGGAGGTGGAGCCTGGCGGCGGCCGCGGCGGGTCTTCTGGCCCTGGCGCTTCTCCAGCCCTGGCGAACGGCGCGGCCTCCCGACCGCCGGTTTCTTACCGACCAGGCGCTCGAAGAGGTGCAGGCGGCCGAAACGGCGTACGCGCGGTCCATCGAAAAGCTCTCCGGAGTGGCCGGCCAGACGCTCCAAACATCCCCCTCTCCGCTCGCATCCGCCTATCGCGAAAAGCTGCGGCTGCTCAATTCGGCCATCGCCGAACTCAAGACCAACGTAGACGAGAATCGTTACAACCTCTACCTCCGGAATCAGCTGGCCACACTGTATCGGGAGAAGCAGAGGACGCTCGAGGAATGGACAGACCATGCGAAAGTCAATTGAACTGGGAATCGTGCTTTTCTGTTTCGCGGCGCTGGCTCACGCGCGCGAGGAATACAAGAAGGACTTTGTGAAAACCGCTGCGCTCCCTTCCGGCCGCAGCTTCCGCCTTGACACGTCGCTGGGCAGCCTGGCAATCCACACCCACTCGAAACCGGAAGCCGGAGTGCGCGCCACCGTTCGCTGCTCCGCTCCCACCGCCGAGCAGGCGCGTGCCTGCGCCGACCGCATCCAGATTTCCGTGGACGAAAGCGCCTCAGGCGTGTCGGTTCGGACCACCTATCCGCGCAATGAGGGGCGCACGAATCTCTCCTACGGCGTCGACTACGATGTGACGGTTCCGGAAACCGCCCCGTTGGACATTCGCAACCGCTTCGGCGCGGTGACCGTAACGAGCTTGAAAGCGCCCGCCGAGATCAACAACGCGAACGGCAGAGTGACGTTGCTCGCGGGCCGCGGCGAGCAGAGGATCACCAACGCCTTCGGCGATGTGGAGGTACGGGGCAACGAGGGCAACGTCACCATCGTGAACGGCAACGGCGCGGTCACAGCCGTGGACGTCGCCGGCATTCTGACCATCAGCAACCGGTTCGGACGCATTCAGGCCACCAATACGGGCAAGGCGGTGATCATTCGGAGCAACAACGCCGACATCGACATCACCGGGGTCGGCGGGCTGGCCAACGTCACCAATACTTTCGGCCACGTGATCCTGGCGGATGTGCGGGGCGACGTCACCGTCCAGAATCAGAACGGCGAAGTCAACGCCACCAGCGTCACCGGAGCCGCCAGCCTGAACACCACGTTCAACCGGATCCGGTTTTCCCGCATTGGCAAAGGGGTGACGATTCGCGCCGAGAATGCCCAGGTGACCGGCGACACGGTAGGCGGTCCGGCCACGGTCGAGACGTCGTTCGGCGGTGTGGATCTGCGAGACGTGAAGGGCGCGGCGCGCGCGACGGCCACCAACGGCGAAATCCGCCTGAACGGAGTCGATGGCGAAGCTTACGCCAGGGCGACCTTCAACGGCGTCACCATCACGAACGCGGCGGGTCCGGTCACCGTGGACTCGCAGAACGGATCGGTAACCGTGGAGCCGCGGCGGGGGCCGTGTCACCCGATCGTGGTGAGCACGACTTTCGGACCCGTGCGCGTGGCTCTGCCCGACGGCGTTGGTTACAATCTCTCTGCGCGCACAACCTTCGGCCGGGTCCATTCCGACCACGAGCTGACGGTCAGCGGCGAGAATTCGCGCGAGGCGCTGACGGGAAAGATTGCCGGCGGAGGCTGCGACCTCAGGATTACCGGCCAGAACGGCAGCGTCGATATCGTGAAGCCGGGATTACGCATGTGAACGCATAAAACCGGCGGGCATGCTGTAACCTGAATAGTTACAACTCACATGCCCGAATCCCCAATCACACCGCGAAGCCAGGACTTCGCCACCTGGTACCAGGACGTAGTGCTGCAAGGCGATATGGCCGAACCGGCCGAAATCGTCAAAGGCTGCATGGTCATCAAGCCCAACGGCTACGCCGTTTGGGAGATGATGCAGCGCGAATTTGACACGCGCTTCAAAGCCACCAACCACCAGAACGCCTATTTTCCGCTGCTGATTCCGCAGAGTTTCCTGCGCAAAGAAGCGGAACACGTGGAAGGTTTTTCCCCGGAGTTGGCGGTGGTGACCATCGCGGGCGGTAAGGAACTGGAGGAGCCGTACGTCATCCGGCCCACTTCCGAAACGATCATCGGCCATTTCTTTTCCAAGTGGATCCAGAGCTGGCGCGATCTGCCCGTGCTGATGAACCAGTGGGCCAACGTGGTGCGCTGGGAACTGCGCACGCGCATGTTCCTCCGCACCACCGAGTTCCTCTGGCAGGAGGGCCACACCGCGCACGCAACCCACGAAGAGGCGCTCGAAGAGGTGCTGCGGATTCTGGACATTTACGCCGAGGTGGCCGAGGACATCATGGCCATGCCGGTGGTCAAGGGAGTGAAGTCCCGCGCGGAGAAGTTCGCGGGCGCATTGCGCAGCTATTCGATCGAAGCCATGATGCAGAACGGCCTCGCCCTCCAGGCCGGCACCAGCCATGACCTGGGGCAGAATTTCGGCAAGGCTTTCGACGTCCGGTTTCAGAATCGGGAAGGACAGCTCGATTACGTGTGGCAGACGAGCTGGGGCGTCAGCACCAGGCTCATCGGCGGCCTCATCATGACGCATTCCGACGATAAGGGATTGGTGCTGCCGCCCAGGCTGGCGCCCGTGCCGGCGGTCCTGGTGCCCATCTACCGCAAAGACCAGGAGCGCGCCGAGGTGCTGGCGGCGGCGCAGAAACTGGCGAAGGAACTCGGCGCAAAGGTGGATGAGCGCGAGGGCCAGTCGCCCGGAGCCAAGTTCTTCCACTGGGAGCGGCGGGGCGTCCCCGTGGTCCTGGAATTGGGACCGCGCGACGTGGCCGCGGGCAAGATCGTCATCAAGCGGCGCGACACCGGGGCTAAGGAGGTCGTCTCCCAGCAGGAGGCCGGCGCCCGGCTTGCCGCCACCCTCGCGGCGATGCAGACGGAACTCTATAACTCGGCCAAGGAGCGGCTCAAGGCCAATACCGTGCAGGCGAACTCGCTGGGCGAGGTGGAGGAGATTCTGCGCGACGCCAGCGCCGAACGCGGGGGCGGCAAATTCGTGATGGCGCACATCAAGGACGACCCCGCCTGCGACGCGCGCCTGAAGGAATTCAAGGCTACCGTCCGCTGTATTCCGCTCGTGGACGAGTTCGACGGCGCGGGCAAGTGTGTGGTGACGGGCGAAACAGTCGACCGCCGCGCGGTGATCGCCAAAGCGTACTGACGCCGTCAGTCGAACCGTGCGATATCGGCAGAAGTGGCGTTGACGAGCCCCGCGAGCTCGGTTGGGGAGACCAGAAGCTGTGCGCCGCGGACACCGGCGCTGACAGAGATTACGTCCCAGAGCGCGGCGGTTTCGTCGAGAAACAGAGGATACGGCTTCTTGAGGCCGATGGGCGAAACTCCCCCGCGGATGTACCCGGTGAGCCCGAGCACTTCCTTGACCGCTACCAGCTCGATCTTCTTATTCCCGCTCGCGCCCGCGAGGGCTTTGAGATCGAGCTCGGCGATGGCGGGAATGCACGCGATCAGGACCCCGGTCCGGTCGCCGCGCGCCACCAGCGTCTTGAACACCTGCTCGGGAGGCATGCCGATCTTTCCGGCCACCCGCGGCGCGCTCAAGTCGTCCTCGTCCACCTCATACTCACGAATCTCGAAAGGGATTCCGGCTGCTTCCAGGATGCGGGCGGCGTTGGTCTTGGCAGCAGATTCCTTTCGGGCCATGGCAGTGCGGAAACACCAGGATAGCGCTCAAACCTGCATGGTATACTTTGGTTTCAAGTGTCTTCCTCTCCGGCGGCTGTGCTGCGGGAAGGCGGTTTGAATGTCCACTCCAGAGGGCTTGTAGCTCAGTTGGTTAGAGCGCCTGCTTGACACGGTATTGCGGTAAAAGGGCTGCGGGCGGTGGTCTAGTGGTATCATAGACTTACGGTGGATTTAAGAGTGCTACCGTGGCGAATCTGGACTCCAAAATGGCGAGTTTGGACTCCAGTTGGACTCCGGTTTTGGAGCAGTTGGACTCCGGGTCTGGTTCAATTTTTTCAGCTAAGGGCTTGTAGCTCAGTTGGTTAGAGCGCCTGCTTGACACGCAGGAGGTCACAGATTCGAGTTCTGTCAAGCCCACCATCCCTCCAAAGAAGTATCATCATTGATATGGGAACGCTTCACATCAGTGACGCCGATCTCGCCCGCGATCCGTATGCCGTCCTTGCGAAGGTCGAGGAAGGCGTTGAAGTGATCGTGGAGCGGGACCATCGCCCTGTGGCGTCGATCAAATCACCGAAGCGTTCTGGACGCCCGATCTCTGAGTGCATCGCATCAGCGAGGGCTAGCGGCTCGAAGACGATCTTGGACGGCGACTTCGGCAAGGACGTCGAGGAAGGCATCAGAGAGCGAAGCCAGCCATGGAATCCTCCCTCTTGGGATTGATTCTCGATTCCAGCGTAATCATCGCAGCAGAACGAAAGCGGCAGACGGTCGAGCAGTTGCTCACGTCCGTGGGGTAGGCCTTCGGAGAAGTCGAGATTGCGATCTCTGCGGTCACGCTTGCTGAACTGGTCCACGGAGTGGCCCGCGCCAACACACCCGAGGTCCGAATCGCACGCCGCGCGTTCATCGATGAACTGAAGAAGCACGTACCGGTGCATCCAGTCACGGACAGCACAGCGGAAATCGCCGGTCAAATCAGCGGCGAGCAGGCAGCGACGGGCATCACGCTGCCAGCCGATGATCTGCTGATCGGTGCCTCGGCGCTTGAGCAAGGCTACGCGGTGGCAACGTTGAACGCCCGTCACTTCCAAATGATTCCCGGGTTGAAAGTGCTCTCACTTTAGGTCGGCGGTTGCGAATCTGCGAGTACCCACGGCAACTTCGTTACGAACTCGACGGCGGCGACGCTCTCCCCGAAGTCCCCAGCCGGCTGTGGAAGGCCCTTAGCGTCAGCAAACCAATATTCGAAGTTCGCAAGCGTCGAGTTCCGCTCGCCACCCTTGGCGATCTCGCCGGCGAAATAGAACCAACCGCCGTAGATTCGTCTGTCGCCCTCCGGTGCCACCTCGTAGACCTCGCCCTCTTTGCGAGGATCGATTCCGATTTTCTCCAACATTGAAACGAACTCGTCGGGGAAAACAGATAAACGCTGTGCTGCGAAGTTCAAGCAGTACAGACATCCGCATCGATCCGCGTCGCCGTGGTGTATAGCCTCGTAAGCAGTTCTCGTACGGGCCTTATCGAATCGGATAATCTGGTCGCCTAATTGCATTTCGTCCATGCTGCCTTTAATTCTGACCGATTCAGACCGCAACCGTGCGGGCCCGATTCCATCTGGACTCCATCCGAGAAGGTCGCCGAGTGCCAGTGCACGTGCGCGCCGTGCGTGCGCGAACGTCGGCGCGTCCTCGTCCTATAAGGGCGTCCGGAAAAACTTGTCCTGTCACAACACCGTGAGCATAGGACTGAATAGCGCATGGATATGCTCCCAATCCTCCCATTCTCCCGACCCGATGAGTGTGTATGCCTTGCACTGGTTGATCGTGGAGTCCACGGAGCCAAGAGCATCTGGGCACCGTGCCGAGTTTGGACTCCATTTGGACTCCACGGAGACGTCCCGCAGACGTAAGTCGTAGAAAATAGTAGAGAAACGTCTCGTGGTGCCCTCCTTGACACGGTAGAGGTCTGCAGTTCGAATCTGCACGGGCCCACCATCCACACAATCGTTTGCAGTGATCGACACTGAAACACAAGGCCTTACGCGCGTCCGATTTGGCGTCCCGATGGGCGTAAGAGCTCTACCGTCGCGAGGTTGGGCTCCAAATGGACTCCAGATTCACGGCGGCTCTCTGTCGCGGCTGACTCGTGCCATTATGCGCGAGCATTCATTCGTGAGTGCGTCGGCGTAACTCATCGAACTCACGTTTGGCTTTCTTGGCCGCAAGCCCGAAGGCGAGCCAGACGAGCACTAACAACAATCCGACGATGATGAATGGCCACGGTCCGCTCGCGAACCCGTACATCCGGGAGGATGGATCGACGCCCAGAGCCTTCAACCGGATCGCGGGCCCACCGGCCCACCAGAAGACAAGAATCGGGGGAATCAGCAAGAACATGTACCGCCTGATTTCTCGGAGTCCACTTCGCTTGCCCTCGAATTCGCGTTGGAGGAAGCTCGCGCAGCTCTCCGTTGCACTCAATCGGTGTGGCCCTCCGCGGAACCGCCAAACGAGCAAGCAGGTCCACGCGAGCATCCAGCCTTGTGACAGCCTCACCCAAAGTTCGCGGGCAGAGACGACGTTGTAAGCGAACACTACGGCAAGACCGATCATTAGGGTTAACAGAACCCCACGGGACCGGATGCTCTCACGCTCGCGCGAGCGGGCCATCGCGCATAACTGATCTGGCGTAAATGTGACGTCCATATCGCCTTCTTCCTTTCCAATAATCGATTTCCACACGCTTTCGGGCGTGGCCGGTGTGGACGGCCGATCACTCTCGTTCATGGCGATTACCTACGATGTACTGCTGGTGGAGCAGGTTCTTAATTCGGTGGATCTTCGTGGCGATGTTCGACGGCGAAAGCCCCGTCACTTCCGCAATCTCCGTTGCGGTCTCACCTTCCAGATACAGCAGGATGATCTGGCGATCAGCCAGCCGTAGCTGATGAATGAGACGGAGCAGTTTCTGCGCGGCGTGCCGGTGGTCCGCCTGCGCCTCCCCATCGACAGGGGTGGGTTTTGTGTCCAGTGCTTCCAAATCCACCAGCCGGGCGGCGATCCGCCGCTGGCGCACGATATGCGATGCGGCGACATTGTGCGCGATGCGGCAGATCCAGGTCCGGAGTGCGCCGCGGCCATCGAACAACTCCAGGCTGCGCCAAAACTCAAGATGAATGTCCTGCAACAGATCGCGCCGCAGTTCAGGTCGGCCTCGTAGCCACGGCCGAGCCGCCGAATCATGGACCCGTGATCTGTAATGGCCTGTTCATAAAGCGCATCTTGCTCGCGGCGGTCCATTCTCGTTCAATCTGGCCTTCGATTGGGAACAGTCTCCGGATCGGGCTTGCCTCTTACACACCTATCCTCAACCTATTTAGGGGGCCGGACCGGCCTTGGAAGCTGGCAAGCTGACCGCGCACCTGCTTCTACAGCCGCACGCTTGTAGATGTAGACTTCGACACCTCGATCCGCGTTCGGCGGCGTACTCGTGTGCGCTAAGGGGACGTGGGCGCTACGGGGACTGACGGGAGGTTCCCGCCTTTGAGCCCATTGTGAATCTACCGCGCTTTTCTGCGCTTGGGAGCGGTTGTGGATTTGGCGGCCTCGGCCAGGACCCTGAGCGCCCGGTTCACAGCCTCGGCATCGGGGAACAGGTTCGCGAGATCGGGTTCAATCAGCACCAGATTGGTTCCTGCGGCGGCGCGGCGGTAGTATTTTCCGCGCACGCCACCCTTCAGTTGCGAGAGGTCGTATTCGGGCCGCAAGTCGTTTACGTCAGCCGTCGATTCCTTCTTCATACTGTTCGCGTTCTGTTCGTGTAGCTCGGCGCGCGCTAACAATCCGAATCCGCCTTCGGCGCTCGCAATGAGATACGAACACCAAATGCCCTTTCATTGTATAGCCGATAGTAATTTCCCGGCGTTCCTTCTTCGAATGATCGGGGTCCGGAAAGGTAGTCGCGAGCGGATCGAGGAACACCGTGGCTGCGTCTTCAAAGGCTATGGTGTGCTTGGTGAAGTTGGCCGCCGCCTTGCGCGGGTCCCACTCAAAAGTCACGTTCGCAGTTTATCTCATGGCATCGTCGATTGCGGACAGCCAGCCTCTTCCGGCCGCGCGGCGGCTGGCCCGTCGCGCACGGCCACGTGCGCGCCCCTGCGCGAAGGCGGCGCATCGGTACTCCCTCTATATAGGAGAACTTGTCCTTTGATAACGGCGAGGACAGAGAGACGACATGCCTCCAATGCCAACCATCCTCCCATGTGCATCAACGAGCGCGACTTACATTGGCGGCGTGTGGAGTCCACGTACGCATCCTGGGTTTTAACGGCGGAGGGGAGTTTGGACTCCAAATGGACTCCACGGGCGTTGGCGACCGCACGTAAGTCATAGAAATACATAGGGATGTCACATCTGGAATATTTCCTTGACACGCAGGAGGTCACAGATTCGAGTTCTGTCAAGCCCACCATCCCTTCAAAGAAGTATCGATCGTGGTTATGGGAACGCTTCACATCAGTGACGCCGATCTCGCCCGTGATCCGTACGCCGTCCTTGCGAAGGTCGAGAGGGCGTTGAGGTGATCGTGGAACGGGACCACCGCCCGGTGGCAACGATCAGAATGCCGAAGCGTTCCGGACGCCTGATCTCCGAATGCATTGCCTCCGCCAAGGCACGCGGCTCAAAGTCAATCTTGGACGGCGGCTTCGGCAAGGATGTCGAGGACGGAATTAGAGAGCGCAGCCAGCCATGGACTCCCCCCTCCTGGGACTGATCCTCGATTCCAGCGTAATCATCGCAGCGGAACGAAGGCGCCAAACGGTCGAAGATCTGCTGACGCGTGTCGGGGAGTTATTCGGCGAGATCGAAATCGCCATCTCGGCAGATGCCGGGCGGGTACGTTGGATCAGGAACGTTCTTCAACTGCACGGTCGAGCAGTGGAATCGCAAGCAGCAGAAGTGGATTGCCGTCAGGAACACCGACCCCATACCGCCGCCGAACGCGAGTGTCCGAGTGCAAGTAGGGGAAGTGCGCGAGGTCTGCAGGGAATTACTGCCGCCTCCGAGGGCGGCTTACGGGGCACGCGGTGTCTGTCTACGTTTTCGGTTTGCCAGTAGCTGGTCGCGTGGAAGTAACGGCTGGATTTCACCCGCTTTCGTTCTCGGCAATCAGTCGGAGGCTTCTCGCTGTCCGTAGAGCAGAGGTTGCCGCGGCAGCGATCCTAATCGCGAACTGTGACCGAAAACATCTCGCCTGAAATTAGGCCGAAAGCCACGCTCTTTCCGATAATCATTGGACAATGGCGTTGTTGTCCAAGTCGTTCGGGCGGTGCGGCGGCAGCAATGCGACAATAGGCCTATGAATCGCGAGCAGGTGATCGCCGCGCTCCGTGGACATGAGAAGGAATTGCGCGCTGCCGGGGTCACTCGCATCTCGTTGTTCGGCTCGACGGTGCGTGGCGAGCAGCGTCCTGATTCCGACGTTGATTTGCTGGCGGCTTTCGACAGTTCCCGTCGTCTATCCCTTCTGGACGTGGTCGGCATCGAGCGGCAGATCTCCGAGGTGCTTGGGCGGCCAGTCGAACTGATCGAAGAAGGGACGCTGAAACCCCGCGTGCAGCGGAGTGTTACTGCCGAGGCCGTCCGTGCCTTCTAAAGATCCGATCCAGCGCTTCGAAGACATCCTTGAAAACGCACTCCTCATCGAGGAATTTACGAAGGGCATGTTGTCCGGATGTTCCCTGGTCTGATGTGCGGGCGCTGGGCAACTTCTTGCGACACGAGTACGACCGAGTCGATCCCGCTCGCGTCTGGTTGACCATCGAAGACGACTTGGGCCCGCTCAGGACCGCGTCTCAGCGGGTGTTAGCGCGGCTTCGGCAAGCGTGACCTGCGTCATCCGAAAGCACCGGAAGTCACGCGATGGTATCGTCGCCATGCCGGACTCTGGGCCCGCGCCAGCCGTCCTGGGACCCTACGACGCTGGCGACGACGCCAGGCGAAAAATAATCGGAATGCATCGCCTCGGCAAGAACAAGTCGCACAGAAGGTGATCCCTCAACGGCGGGTGTCGCCAACGACGTGGAGCCGATACCGGGAGGCGCGGGACGCGGGGGATACACTGGAAATATGTCCATTCGCCACTTCCTTGGAATCCCCGAGGAGCAGTCGCCGCCTCGGGCGGAAACGGCCACAGTGCGGAAAATTGTGGCGGCGCTCGATGGCCTGGCCCCCGAACGGGCGCGCTACATCGCCGCGTTCGCCTTCATTCTGAGCCGCGTGGCCAAGGCCGATCTCTCCATCACCGAGGTGGAAACCACCGCCATGGAGCGTATCGTGGCCCAAACAGCCGGACTGCCGGAAGAGCAGGCGATCCTGGTCGTGCAGATGGCCAAAACACAGAACCTGCTGTTCGGAGCCACCGAGAATTTCCTGGTAACCCGGGAGTTCAACCGGATGGCGAGCCGCGATCAGAAACTCGACCTCCTGGCCTGCCTTTTTGCGGTGGCGGCGGCTGACGACAACATCGAGGAAACGGAAAATCACACCATCCGGCAGATCTCCAGAGAACTTCAACTGGAACATGAGGATTTCATTCGCATCCGCACGGGATTTCGGGATAAACTCGCTGTACTGAAGCGGCCGCAAGGCCCGTCCGCCGGCGGTGACCCCCAACCTTGAGCGTGGCCGGTCAGCCGGCTGCGGCGAAACGGCTCAACAGATCCACCACATGGCTGCTGTCGGGCACAAAGAAGCGCGCGCGAGAGCGCTCCGTGCCCACCCGGACCGTCCAGGCCGTTTCGGGCAGTGCTTCGAACGTATCTTCGTCGGTGCGGTCGTCACCCACGGCGAATAGAAATGCACCGGGGCCCTCGGGACTGGCAAACCGCTCCGCCGCGGTGCCCCGGTGAATCCACAGTGGCTTGACTTCGACGATCTTGCGTCCCCGGATCGCGCGCAGTTCCGTTTCCGCCAGCATACCCTCGAGTAGTGCCACCAGCTCGTGCGCCAGCCATTCCCCAAATTCCGGGGGCGACTGCCGGTAATGCCACACCAGAGAGTATTCCTTCTCCTCGATAAAACTGCCCGGGGTCCGGAGTACGAAGTGTTCCAGCACGGGACGCACCCGGTCCATCCAGTCGCGCGACGAAATCGTCCGCATCGGACGCCAGTCGGCTGAACCTGCGGGACGCATCGTGGCGCCGTTTTCCGCCACCAGCACCAGGTCCGGCACATGGCTGAACCAGCGGCTCAGGTCCGAACGGGGGCGGCCGGAAATGACCACCACGCGATTTCGCGAGTTCGCGCTCAGCTCGCCCAGTAGCACTGCCAGCTCCGGAGGAGGCACTGCGTCCTGCGGCCGCCTGGAATAGGGAACCAGCGTGCCGTCGTAGTCGAGAAGAAGCAGCCGGCGCTCTGCCCGGCGATAGCTTTCGATGATCGCCGGTGAGTCGAGGGCCGGAGGCTGTTCGACGGAAAAAGGGCCTCCGGTGTCGCCGGTGTGTCGAAGCAGCGAAAGAAAACGTTCGCTCCAGACGAAGACGTTGTTCCGCTCTACCCGCTCGCGAAGGGCACTGATGCGCGCACGGCGGTCTTCGCTCGTGGTTTCCAGGGCCTTCTGCAAAACCTGTGCGGTCCGCTCCTCGTCATGGGGGTTCACCAGGAAAGCCTCGCCCATCTCCTCGGCAGCACCGGCAAATTCGCTCAGCAGGAGGATGCCCTCCTTATCCCGCTGGCACGCCACGTACTCTTTGGAAACCAGGTTCATGCCGTCGCGCAACGGAGTAACCCAGCCGACATCGGCCCGGTTGTACAGGGCCACCAGTTGGGAACGCGGAATGCCTCGCCGGATGTAGACCACCGGCGTCCAGTCCGGAGTTGCGAACTGGCCGTTGATCTCCCCCACCAGTTCGTTCACCTCGCGGCGCAGGGCTTCGTAGGTGAAGACATGTTCGCGCGACGGGACCGCCACCTGGATGAGGACCACTTTTTCGTGCAGATGGGGTGCTCTCTCAAGCAGCCGGCGATAGGCGCGCAGCCGGTTGGGAATGCCCTTCGAGTAATCCAGCCGGTCTACCCCCAGCAGAACCCGCCTTCCGCTGTATCGCCGCTCCAAATCGGCGATGTGTTTGACCGTTTCCGGCTTGCGCAGCAACCCGGTGAACTCTTCCGGAGCGATTGCGATGGGGAGCGCGGCAACCCGCACCGCGCGGCCCCCAACGTCCACCTGGTCGATAGTGCTTTCGCGGCCGCTGACACGCAGCAGCGTAGTGCGAAAGTGCTGAAGGTGCGAATAGGTCTGGAACCCCAACAGGTCCGCCCCCATCAGGCCATCGAGCAGTTGTTCGCGCTCGGGAACGATACGGAACACTTCGGATGAGGGGAAGGGAATATGCAGGAAAAATCCGATCCGCGCATTGGGCAAAGCCTCGCGCAACAGCTTCGGCAACAACATCAGCTGGTAATCGTGAATCCAGATAACGTCGCCTTCCCGGTAGTTGCGGATCGTGACATCGCGGAAGCGTTCATTGGCCGCCGCATACGCAGCCCAGCCTTTGGGATCGAAAACCAGCCGCGAGGGGAAGTAATGAAACAACGGCCAGAGAGTCTGATTGGCGTAGCCCTCGTAGAAATCGTGCGCCATCTCCGGCGGCAGGTCCACCGCGATCAATCTCTGCCTTGCGGCCCAGGTCTCGATGATCTGCTGCCGTTTGGGATTGTCGATGTCTTCCGAACTGCCGGGCCATCCGATCCACAGGCCCCGGCTGCGCTGCAGGATCGGGTTCATCGCGGTGGCCAGGCCGCCGGAACTGTGTTCTGCCCGCCAGCCCGATGCCGTATTCTGAATTTTCATCGGGAGGCGATTGGACACCACCAGAAGCCGTCCTTCGCCGGCGTCCGCCCCTGCTGCGCCTGTGCGCGCCTTTTCCGCCATGATGCCATCATAGCGGGCGGGCCCGTCAAACTTGCGCTACTTCCGAAAGCGCATGTGCGTTTTAAACGCTTCGAGTGAGTTGTAGACGATCGGGCAATAACACGCCCGATCCACGAACTGCCACATCCGGCTGGCAATCGAACCCTCGCCTCGCACCAGGTGCGGGAAACGCTGGCAGATGTCCGGCCGTGCTTCGTAGATGGTGCACTCTTTCCCGTCCAGAAAAATGCATCCGCTTTCCGGGCTGTGCTTGAGAATGAGGCCTTCCTCCTCGCTCTCGGCGCAGTAGCCCGCAAGGAATCGCTCGCGCGAAATGCGCAGGTGCTTCGCCAGTCGCTCCACGTCGCGGCCGGAGAGCTTCACCGTCGCTACCTTGCAGCAGTTGGCGCACTCCGTGCAGTCGATCTGCCCTTCAATCTCCTCCGCCATGCGCCGCAAGATGCGGTCCGAATGGTCGTGAGACTTCATCCATCGCCGGAAGCGCAGGTTCTCGTCCCGCTTCTTTTCGCCCGCAATCCGGATCTGCACCAGGTCGGTAAGCATCCCGCTTTCAGCTTAGCGCGTGCCTTCCCCGGCCTACTTATCAAAAGTTACCGACGAGTTCGCCGTGAACTTACGGTAGTTCCTGAACTCGATGGTGTTCCGCGTGCAAGTTCCGCTGCCACGCATGCAACTCGAGTTTTCCCCCCGGGCCGGCAGCAGGTACGTCTTGCCTTCGATGGTCACGAACCCGTATTCGAGCAGCGACTCCATGCTCCGGAACGGAAAATCCTGCGGCAGCGCGTCCGTCCGCTGCTCGATCCGAAGCACCCGCCTCGTCTCGCGGTCCACCCAGATCGCGCCCTCATAGGCCGGGCGGATGCGGCGCTCGTCGGGCGAAACCATCGTCCAGTGCGAGTGCGGCTGGTCCACCTTGTAGTCGAACACCACCGCCTGCCGCCCCAGCACGCGGTCCTCTCCGCGGCGTCTGAAGGATGCATTTGTGGCGAGCGACAACAGATCCTCCAGCGTGGTCGAGAATTCTCCGGTGGACCACGTCCCGCTACGCTCCGGCGGCTGGCTGGACGGGCTGCCGTTGATCTTCAGGTTGCGGTAGTCTTCCTTGCCGTCCACGTACGCCAGGTCCGCTGTCACTACGTCGATCGGGTCCCAACGGGCCGGAATCGTCGTGCTGAAATAGCGGTTCGTCACCTGTTCCACAATGTAGCTGGGCAAGGTGGAAGTGAAGTTCTCCGCCGCGTCCCGGGCGTCGCGAATCATCTGTTCGTCGCTCACCGGCGGCAGCGGCTTGCGTTCCGCCTCCGAGGGCAGCCTCTCTACCGCCGGATCCTCCACCTTATCCGCCGGCCTGGAGCCGTTGTCCGGTTCGAATTCCACCGGCGCGCTCGAGCCTTCCTTCGCAATGGTCTTGGGCTTTCCCAGGTCGCCGGCCCGCGGCGCCCGCACGGTGTCATCGTCGAAAGGCAATTCAGCCGAGGCCCGGTCGCTCTCGCTTCCCGTTCGCGTCAGGATGACGCGCAACGCCGTCTCTTCATCGTCCGGGCTCACCTGCACCGAAAGCTGGTCGCCGGGATGCAGCAGCGAATCGCGCACCGGCTCGCCCTCCTTGTCGCGGAACTGCGTTTTCGCGAGCAGGCGGAAGCGCAGCAGCGTTTTGCCGCCCACTTGCAGCACCAGGTCCTTTTCCCGCAGGCGGCGCAGTGTCCCGTCCACAGCCGCTACCGTGATTTTCGCGTCTTCCGCTTTTTCCTTCGGATTCTTCTTCGGAAGCTTGAGGTCCGGCACCGGCAGGTTGACCGGCACGCCGCCCGGCAGTCGCGTCGGGTACGTGTTCGGCGGATACTGTCCCGGCGGATACTGTCCCGGCGGATACTGCCCGGGCGGATACTGTCCCGGTGGATACTGGCCGCCGGGGGGATACTGGCCACCTGGCGGATATTGCCCTGGATACTGACCCGGAAATTGCCAGGCGAAGCCCGGCGCACCCATCAGGAGCAATGCCCCCAAAGCCCAACGGCTCCCCATACCGGTTCTCCTTCTGATTGCAAGTTACTGCAACTGGACGCCGTGCGCCAGCCGCCTGGCTACCACCAGTGTGATATCGTCCGCCTGCGGTGCGCTCCCCGTAAACTCCGCGAGCGACCGCGTCACTGCCGCCACGATCCCCTCGGCGGCCTGTTCGCGGTTCTCTCGCAGCACTTCGATGAACCGCTCCTCGCCGTACTCTTCGTACTCGGAATTCGTCGCCTCGGTTACACCGTCGCTGTACAGCACCAGCATATCGCCCGGTTCCAGCCGGGCTTCCGCCTGGCTGAACGGCGCGACCGCCAGAATGCCAAGAGGAGGACCGCCGCCCTCCAGCATCTCCGCCTGTCCGGAAGCCCGAAGCACGATCGGCGGATTGTGTCCCGCGTTGGCGAACTGGAAACCGCCCGACCCCGCATCCAGCACACAGAAGAAAAATGTGATGAACCGGTTGCTCGGGCAGTTGGCGCAGGTGGCTTTGTTCAGCCGCATCATGAACCCGCCCAGGTCCCCCGGGTCTTCGGCCAGCACCTGCACGCGCGCGTGCAGCGCCATCATCAGCAGCGAGGCGGGCATGCCCTTTCCGGAAACATCGCCCAGCGCCAGCGCCACCCGCTCGTCGCTGTACTGGAAGAAGCCGTAATAATCGCCGCCTACGGTGCGGCAGGCCGCGTTGTATCCCGCCAGGTCGGCGCCGCGCACCTGCGGAGCGCGCACCGGCAGCATCCCTTGCTGAATTTCCGCTGCCTGCGAGAGATCGCGCTTCATGATTCGCTCGGCCGCTTCCACCTCGGCCAGGCGCGCGTTCTCGATCCGGATGGCCGCCACGTTCGCCATCACCGTGAGCAGGTCCAGGTCGTCCTTCCGGAATTCGCGCAGCACGAACGGCGAATCCACGTAGATCAGCCCGATGATGCGGTCCTTGGTTTGCAGAGGCGCGGCCATCATGCTGTGCACCCGCTGCTCCACAATCGTTTTGCTGCCCTTGAACTCGTTATCCACCTGCGCGTCACGAACCAGCACCGAGCAGCGCTCCTTCATCACCTTGTCGCGCACCGCCGTGCTGATCCGGAACCCCTCGCCCTTATGCGCCTTGGCTACAAGCGCGTCGCCTTCCTGAAGCATCAGCACGGCCCGCTGCGCGGTGACCGCTTCGATGGCCAGGCCCAGAATGGTTGAGAACAGTTCGTCGAGCGGCCGGTTCTCGGAAAGTTCCTGCCCGGCACGTATCAGGGCCTGCATCGGGGCGCTGGTTTTCGCGCCGGCCCGCTCGAAGGCCATCGTCTGGTTGGATAGGGCACCCTCGAGACTCGTCACCACGGTGGACGTGGAAGGCGAGGACGGGCCTCCCTCGAATACCACCACGCCGTCTTCGACCTTCTGGCCCGAGGGGGAGTAAACCACCACCAGGTGCCCCGCCGTGATCCGGTCGCCCGGTTTCAGCGTCAGCCTCGCCTTTAATGGAATGCTGTTGACGAAGGTGCCGTTCTTGCTTCCCAGATCCTGCACCGTCCAGCCGTCGCCCTCCGACTCGAACACAAAGTGCTGGCGTGAAAGCCCGGCATCCTCGGGGAAGCATAATTCGGCGGCACTGGAGCGGCCTACCGATAGCCGATCACCGTTGAGCGGGACCGTTCTCATCTGTCCATCGGGACATTGAACGAGTAACTCGCGCGGCATTTTCCGGGATCCTCCGTGATGGTTCGAACCATTATATTCCGGCGTACCAGCCGAGGACCCGTTGGCCTGCCAGCGCCGCGGCCAGTGCCGCTGCTCCCAGAAACGTGCCGAAGGGCAGCGGGTAGGTGGCCGGATCCCGTCCTGTGATGCGGATGTATCCGTATCCCAGGATCGACCCGGCCAGCGACCCGATCACCAGCGTCATCAGCGCCCCGCGCAGGCCCAGAAAGCTCCCCACCATGGCGATGAGTTTGACGTCGCCGAGTCCGAGCCCCTCGCGGTGCCGGAACTTCTCATAGAGCCAGCCGCCGCCCCACAGGAAAAACGCGGGCAGCAATCCGCCCATCGCCGCTTCGGCCAGCCAGCGCACGCGCCCTTCTTCAAGATCCAGGCCGAACATCCACAGCAGCGCCTGGCCCGTATTGTCGGGCGGCGGCACGAACAGGGCGAAGGCAAACCCCACCAGCATGCCGCCCAGCGTGAACTCGTCCGGCAGAATCCGCTTCTCGAAATCCGAGAAGATCAGCGCCAGCAGCATCGCCGTGAAGACGCACATCTTGAGCGCGTAAACCCCCGGACCCAGGCTCCAGACGAAGAAGAAGAACAGCGCTCCGGTGATGAGTTCCACCAGCGGGTAGCGCACCGAGATCGCCCGTCCGCAATGCCGGCACCTGCCGCCCAGCAGCACCCAGCTAAACACCGGGATATTGTCGTACCACGCGATGATCTTACGGCAGCGCACGCAGTGCGAACGGGGTTTCACTACCGAACGTCCTCGCGGCCAGCGATGAATGCAGACATTCAGAAAGCTGCCGATCAGCAGCCCGAAAATCATAGCGATAAAGGCTTCAATCACACAGCACCTTGCGGTAAACCTCCATCGTACGCTCTACCATCCGGTCCACGGTGAAATTCTCGATCACGGCCTGCCGCGCCGCCCGGCCCATCCGCCGCGCCTCTTCGGCGTTTTCGCGAATCCAGCGCAACGCCTCCAGAATCGCTTCCGGAGAGTTCTCCACCAGCAAGCCGGTCTCTCCATGCTTGACGGCTTCCGGCAGCCCGCCCACCTTGCTCGCCACCACCGGCACCCCCGCCGACATGGCCAGCAGCACGCCCGAGCCCAGCCCTTCGCTGTGGGTGATGTACACGAACATCGAAGCGCGCGTTATGTCGCGCTCCAGGTCCGAGGAGTAGTGCACCGGAATGTTGCCCGCGCGCGCCGCTTCCACCACCAGCGGCGCCCCCTTCATCGGATCGTGCGCGTTCGCCGGAGCCACTATGATGGCCGGCCGCGCAATTTCGAGCACCGGCACACCGTCGTGAACCACGCTGATCTTCTCTTCCGGCACGCCGCCCTCCATCAACACCGATTTCACGTAGTGCGAAACGGCGATGTACCGCCCCGCCCGGCTGTATTTCCAGCGTGAGTTGACGGGAAACGCGACGCGGCGCGACACCACCACCGGTCTGCGGCGGACCAGCGAAGCCAGCGTGTGCGACCGGGCATCGTGAGCATGCAATAGATCGTGTGAACCGAGCGCCAGCACGGCACGCCGTAAACTCAGCGGTTCCACGCGCCATCCGCGCTCCCGCGCCAGGTGGAACAGCGGGCTTTCCGCCCGGGCCAGCAGTGTCGACTCCACTCCGCGCGCAGCCAGGCCCTCGATCAGGCGGCAAACCTGCCACTGGCCGCCCCGCATTTCCCGCCCGGCATCGAGGTGCAGTATCCGCAACTCAAGCCTCGCCGTTCAAGCCTGCCACCCGGCCATGATCCGCGCCTTGGAGTACTTCAGAAACACATAGAATGCCGCCATGTACGCGATGATCAGGCCTTCCAGTCCATCCTGAAACCCGCGTTTGACCACGTATGTTTTCACGAAAGTCCAGGCCGGATCCAGAATCAGCCGCCACAATGGGACGGGAATCTTGCGCGCCACCAGTTCCTGCGCGGCCAGCGTCGTATACCGGTCGAGCGTCCGCAAATGCTCGGAAAGTGAATCGCAGGTGAAGTGCAGGATGTTGCTCTCGAGGTGTCCCACGCGGCCGTCCGGCCGCACGCTTTCGTGAACGAAATCGCCCACCCATTTGGCCTTGCGCCGGTCGTACAGCCGCACCTTGCGGTCCGGATACCAGCCGGAATGCAGAATCCACCGTCCCAGGTAGCGCGCCAGGCGCGGCATGGTATACGCGTCGAACCGCGGACCGGTCTTCTTCAGGCTCCAGATCTCCGCTTCGAGCGCTTCGCTCAACGCTTCGTCGGCGTCGAGGGAAAGGATCCAGTCGTGCTGCGCCTGTTCGGCGGCCCAGTTCTTTTGCGCGGCAAAGCCGCGCCAGCCGGCTTCCAGCACGCGTACGCCCAGGTTTTGTGCAAGTTCCACGGTGCGGTCCACCGAACCGCTGTCCACAATCAGGATTTCATCGGCGCAGCGCAGGCTCTCGATCGCCCGCGCGACGTTCCGCTCCTCGTTGAGCGTGATGATCGTCGCGGTGATCTTCATTGCCGGTCAAAGTCCGCCCGCGCGGATCGGATCGAGGGTGATGCAGAGCAGGAAAATCACAAGGGCGAGCAGCCCCAGCCGCCGGCGCCCCGGGGTGAGTTCGGATGGGTCGTGAATTGTCGGATGATTTCTCCCCAGCCACAGCAGCACGAGGCCCCAAAGGGCCCACCCCAGCCACAATTTCCACATTGCGATCAGGATGACGCAGAAGATCTTGGAAACCAGGCGGTGGCGCCGCGGAAAAAAGGAATACAGGATGTGCCCGCCGTCCAACTGGCCGATCGGCAGCAGGTTGAGCGCGGTGGCGAACATGCCGATCCATGCCGCCCGCGCCACCGGATGCAGATACAGGTCGCCGGCCTGCACGCCGGGAAAGATCGCGTGCGTCAGCAGCCACTCGAGCGCGGGTACGCCGAACTGCAGGCTTCCTTGTGCCCCGATGCCGGGGATCACCTTTGAAAACGCCAGCCCTATGGCCAATGCCGGCAGCAGGAACACAAACCCTGCCAGCGGACCCGAAATGCCGATATCGAAAAGGACCCGTTTGGAATAAATCGGAGAGCGTACCCGGATAAATGCGCCGAACGTGCCCATGAACGGAGAAGGCATGAAGTAGGGCGGACTGGCGTCCACGCGGTGATACAGCGCCGCCAGGTAGTGCCCCAGTTCGTGGGCCAGCAGGATTGTCAACAGGGTGAGCGAAAACGGGCAGCCCTTCAGCAGGTACGCCGGATTCCTCCACAGTGCAAGGTAAAGGGGAAAACTGGCGTCGATGTCGAAAGGGATGTTCCGCTCGAAATCGGTCTGCATCGCCGCGCCCACCACCGTCGCCGTGAGGAACGTCAGCCCGAACAGCAGAAAATGCAGCCAGTAGCGCTCGTTCCGGCGTACCTGCGGAATGGCAAAAGACTCTGCCGCCCTACCATTCGCGTAGACAGGGAACGGCGCCGGAGAGAAATCCTGAGAAGACACGAGTGCCTCGACGCCCCGCCGCTGGTTACTGGAGCGTCTGTAACTCCTTACCGGGCTTGAACCGCACGGCTTTTCCGGGAGGAATCGAAACTTCCGCCCCGGTCCGTGGATTCCGCCCAATTCCCGTCTTGCGCGGCTTCACGTTGAATACCCCGAATCCGCGCAGTTCGATGCGGTCTCCTTGCTCGAGTGCCTTCTTCATGGATTCGAAGACGGTCTCCACAGCCATCTCGGCCTTCGTTTTGGTAATGCCGGTCCGGTTCACCACTTCATTGATGATATCCAGCTTGATCAAACCCGCCTCCTTAATCCGCGCATCGATTCGACTCAGGCTACCCGCATCAAGTCAACCATATGATAGGATTGAATTTATTCTCATGTCAAGCGCAGGTTTGCAAGCCCTGGAGAGAGCGTGACGTCGGGCGAGTTCCGGCGCGCGTGCGGCCGCTTTGCGACCGGCGTCACCATCGCCAGCGTTCTTGACTCGGAAGGCGCGCCCCACGGCCTCACCGTCAGTTCTTTTACCTCGGTTTCGCTCGAGCCCCCGCTGATTCTCATCTGCCTGGGCCACCTGGTTACCGCGATCAACAGCTTTCGCCAATGCAAGTATTTCGGAATCAATGTTTTGTCGGAAGACCAGGAGGAACTGTCGGAGCGTTTCGCGCGCAAAGGAGAAGACCGGTTCAACGGCCTCCCCTGGGAGCCGGGCCAGACCGGAGTTCCCCTCATTCCGGGTGCCCTGGCCGGCATCGAATGCGAGGTGCGGACCCGGTATTCGGCGGGCGACCATGACATCCTCATCGGTGAAATGCTCCACTCCCGGGTCGCGGACGGAGAACCTCTGATCTACTTCGGCGGCCAGTACCGCAAGTTGAAGCGTTAGACTGGGCTTTGATGCCCAACCCGCTTTCCTACCTCCACGACCAGCTCGAAGAGTGGCGTTCGGCGGGCACTTTCCAGCGCCTGCGCATCCTCGAATCGGAGTCCGCCGCCGAGGCCCGTTTCGACGGCAGGCAAGTCATCAACCTGGCCTCGAATAATTACCTGGGCCTTACCACGCACCCCAAGCTCCGCGAAGCGGCTTTGGACGCCATCCGCCGCTTCGGTGTCGGTTCCGGCGCCGTCCGCACTATTTCCGGCACCATGTCCCTGCACATGGAACTCGAGGAGCGGATCGCGGCATTCAAGAATGTCGAGGCGTGCGTCGTGTTCCAGTCGGGTTTTGCCGCCAACGCGGGAACCGTGTCGGCGATCCTGGGTCCGGACGATCACATCGTTTCCGACGAGTTGAACCATGCCAGCATCATCGACGGCTGCCGCTTGTCCAAGGCCAAAATCCACGTGTTCCCCCATAAGGACACCGCCGCTGCCCGCGACATCCTGGCCGGTCTCGACGGCACACCGGGCCGCAAGCTGCTGATTTCCGACGGCGTTTTTTCCATGGATGGCGATATCGGCCCGCTACCCGGCCTGGTGGAGGCAGCCGAAGCCCACGGCGCCATCATGATGGTGGACGACGCCCACGCCTCGGGCGTGCTCGGACGGAATGGCCGCGGGACCATCGATCACTTCGGCCTGCACGGCCGCGTGCACGTGCAGGTGGGTACGCTCTCCAAGGCGATCGGCGTCCTCGGCGGGTACGTCTGCGGCAGCCGCGACCTGATCGAGTTTCTCTACCACCGCGCCCGCCCCTTTCTGTTCTCGACGTCCCACCCTCCCGCCGTGGCCGCCGCCTGCCTGGCGGCCTTTGACGTCCTCGAGCAGGAACCCGAACGGATTGACCGCCTTTGGGAAAACACACGCTACTTCAAGCAGGGCTTGGCCTCCGCCGGATTTAACACGGGAATCAGCGAAACACCGATCACCCCGGTCATTGTCGGCGATGCCGCCCTGGCGCACCGTCTCTCGCGCGAGCTTTTCGACGAAGGCGTGCTGGCTACCGGAATCGGCTTTCCCACCGTCGCCAAGGGAAAGGCGCGCGTCCGGACCATCGTCGCCTCCACCCATACCCAAGCCGAGCTCGACCGGGCACTCGACGCTTTCCAGAAAGTGGGAAAACGACTGGGACTCATAAGCCGCGGATAAGGTGCTTATCTTTCGATCGGCTCACGATTTAACCGGGATTTGCGTTCCGAAGCTGTTACCTTAATCGAATACTTGCTTGTGCGTACGTGAGGAATGCGGGGACTGGCCCGGGCGGTACTGAGATCCATTGGCAAGGGTGATGCCAAGGTAGCAGCCGTTTTTGCGGATTCGGCGGAAGCGTCCCGCGCGGCTGTCCGCCATCTTCGGCGCGGTGCGCCGGATGTGCCGGTGTGGCTTTTTGCGGTCACGGCGCCCGCTCCGGACGTGGCGGCGCTGTGCGAGCGCGTGGTGATCCACCGCAACTCCCTGGTGTTGTTTCTGCGGGGCTGGCGACTGCTTTGGCCCAGGTGGGTCGCCATCTGCGTGGGTCCATGGACCGGCACCCGCGGCCGGTGGCCCCTCAAGCTCGCTCCCTTCTGCATTCCCCCTGGCAAGGCCCTCCTCCTCAATGCCCAAGGGGACTTCTTCGGCGGCACTCCGCAGCGCCGTGGCTGCCCACAACGCCCGTATCCTGCACGATGCCGCCCTGGCCGGGTGGGCCGGGATTCGGGCGGCGGTACGCTACCTCCGCGACCGGTTCGCCGACCTTGGACATCGGCTTTTCAGCCTGGGGCAATCGGCCGGCATCATCTTCCTGTTGGCCGCCGGGAAGATTCTGAAACTGCTGGGCCATCCTCCATACAGCCTGTTTCCACTGTTCCACGGAGACGAGCATCTGGAATTGCCCCTCACCGGCTCCGGCGGTATCGGAGTAGCGGTATTCGAGCAGACCGGCTCGAACTGGGACGGCCGCGAATTCGAGCGGTTCGCGCGGACTTCGTCCGCCCGCTGGATCCTCTGGCGCCAGGAATCGGTTGCGGCCGAGGCATTCCGGGACGTGCTCCCGCTGTACGGCCGCGGGAACACGTTCGCCCTTTCCGTGCAGCGGCATTTCCGCGCCTGGAGCCCGATGCTGATTCCTGTTGCGCCGTTCCGTACGCTTCAGCCGCGTGAGGCGTCGCAGGTACTGGCCCCGCTTTCAACCGCGATCCTGGTGGACCGGCACAAACTGCTCGCGCTGGGCATTCCGCGAACCAACCTGCCGGGCATCGCCTGGCGGATTCTCTTCTGGAAGGCGGCGGCCGCCGGCTGGCGTTCCTACAGCGTCGGCGCTGGCGGCGCCCGGGCCGAACAGCCCGATGCCCCCATCGAGGAGACCGGGTTCCTGCTCCGCCTGTTGCGCAATCCCAATCTGCGGCGCCTCGGCCCCCGCGAACCGGACCTGTCGCGCGGCGCGTGGTCTTTTTCCACTCTGTCGCTCACTCCGGCGCACCCGCCCGGCCGGCTGCGGGTGTTGCTGGTTTCGCCGTACCTCCCCTTCCCGCTCTCGCATGGCGGGGCCGTTCGCATCTGGAACCTCTGCCGGCAACTTTGCGATCGCGTCGAGTTCACCCTGGTTGCGGTTCGCGAGAAGGACGAGCACGTAGACTACGACCGTCTGCGCGACGTATTTGCAGACATCCACGTGGTGGATATCGACGAACCGGCTTCGCGGGACGCCGCCCTGCCGCACCAGGTCCGCCAATACCAATCGCGTGCCCTCCGTGCGCTGCTGGCCGAACTCGCCGCGCGCCGCAGTCCGGACATCGTTCAATTCGAATACACCCACATGGCCGCCTTTCGGGAGGCCGTCCCCGGCGTTCCGGCCATCCTCGTGGAACACGACCTGACGTTCAGCCTTTACCGTCAACTGGCCCAGAGCACGCCCGGCGCAGAGACATCCGCTGAATACCGGCGCTGGCTTGAATTCGAGCGCCGCTGGCTGAGCGCTTACGAAGGCGTCTGGACCGTTTCGGAAGAAGACCGCTCTCAGGCCATCGCCGAGAGCGGGCGCTCGGAGGAATTCACTTTCAACATCCCCAACGGCGTGGACATCAACCGCTTCTATCCGGCCCCTGAACCGCCGGGGATGCCCGAAATTCTGTACGTGGGTTCGTTTCGCCATTTGCCCAACGTCATCGGCCTCGAAAGGCTGCTGACCGAGGTCATGCCGCACATCTGGAGCCGTCTGCCCGACGTCCGCCTTCGCGTCGTGGGAGGGCCGCGACATGAGGCATACTGGCAACCCCCGCCCAGCCTCGATTCGCGCGTGGAAATCCACGGGTTTGTGGATGAGATGCGTCCTCTTTACGACCGGGCGGCCGTAGTAGCTGTGCCGCTCGAGGTCTCGGCCGGCACCAACATCAAAGTGCTGGAGGCGATGGCCTGCGGGCGTCCCGTGGTCACCACTCCGATCGGTTGCGCCGGCCTCGGCCTTCGCGACGGCGTCGATGCCATGATCCGGCAGGACTGGCCGGGCTTCGCCCGCGCCGTCTGCGACCTGCTCGGCAGCCCCGGCCTGCGCACATCTATGGCGGCCACAGCCCGCGCAACCGCCGAGACCCGCTTCAGTTGGAAGGCGATTGCCGAGGATGCCTATCGCAGCTATCTGGCACTGATCACGGAAGGATCCGCAGTTGCGTCAGCCGGCGCGCCTTTCGGAAGCGCTCAGGTGCAGCCGGTTGTGGACGTCACTCACTCCCGGCGCGGTCTCCGCAAGGTCCTCGGCTAGTCTCTTCGCCAGCCGGCCGGTCACCGTGCCATTCAGGGTAACTTCGCCGTTCGATACCGATACTTCGATCTCCGTCGCATCCACCTCCGGACTGGCCGTGAGGCGGTCGTTCACATCTTCGCGAATCCGCTCGTCGGAGCGCTGCCACCCCTTGGGTCCTTTGCCCCGGTGCGGTCCGCGGCGGCCGGGAGCCCCGGCGGATGGCCAGCCCTCGACCTGGTCCCAACGCCACGGCGCATTTTGGGGAGGGCGGTTTCCGAACGTTCCCCAATCGGCTTGCGGACCCCAGTCTCCCGCTCCGGCCGCCCGCTCGCGGTCCCATCGTTCTCCCCGCGGAGGCCGCGGGGGATCAGATTCCGCCATAAAAACACCCTCCTGGCCCCATCGTATCGGGGACGCGCCGCGGATGACAAACGTCCGATGTGCGGATCGGTCCGTCCAACTAGCTCCAAAGACTCAGTTGACATTGTACTTAGGTACGATCAAGCTGTACTCAGGGAGGTTTCCCGATGATGTCGATTCGGCTTTCACTGCTCGCTGCCGGTCTCGCCCTGGCATGCGTCCCGTCACAGGCACAGGTGGTGCTCGGCGCAAAATCGGGCCTCGTAAACTATGTGGAAGGCGCCGTCTACCTCGGTGACCATCCGCTCGAAATGCAGACCGCCCAATTCCCGGAAGTCAAGGAAAATACGATCCTTCGCACGGCAGAAGGACGCGCCGAAGTGGCCCTTACTCCCGGTGTGATGCTGCGGCTCGGTGAAAACAGCTCGTTCCGCATGGTCACCAACCGCCTCGTCGATACGCGGCTGGAGCTGTTGACCGGCTCGGCTGTCATCGAAGCCACGGAAATCGTCAAGGATACGCATCTCACCATCGTGGTGAAGGGTTCCACGGTGGAGCTGGCCAAAGGCGGGCTCTATCGTCTGGATGCGGAACCCGGGCGCTTAAAGGTGTTCGAAGGCTCCGCCGACGTGCAGGCCGCAGGCGAGTCTCTGACTGTGAAGAGCGGCAGGATGGTTTCGCTGGCTGGAACCGTCGCGATTGCTGAAAAATTCGATACCGACGAGACGGACAGCCTCGACCGGTGGAGCCGCCGCAGGGCAGACATCGTGGCGATGGCAAACGTTTCCGCCGCCAATCGCGCGCGCCGGACGTACGGTTCGCTCAATCCATGCGGATATGCCGGCAATCGAGGCATGATCACGAACTACGGCAGTTGGGGCTACAACCCCTACTACGGATTGATCACCTATATTCCCTGCAACGGAACGCTCGTCAGCCCGTACGGTTACCGCTACTACAGTCCCGGTGCCGTGTACCAGACCTTCTATGCTCCGCGACCCGTTTACACGCCGAATTACGGTGGATTTGGCGGCCCGCCGTCTTACTCCACCATGGGCTCAACGTCGAGCGGGTACTCCGGGACGATCGCCTCGGCGCCGAGTGTTTCATCGAGCGCGCCGGCAGCCGCCAGTTCCAGTTCCAGCGCGGCTTCCGCCGGTGCCACATCTTCTGTGGGTTCTGGTTCCTCCGGGGGCGGAGGACGGGGCCACTAGGCCCGGTCCCGGGTTCGTAGGGCTTAGACGAGCATGCGGGCCGGCCGGTATCTACGGCTGGCCCGTAATCCAATCAGTTCCGCCACGCACTCCAGCAGATCCGGAACGTCCTCCATATGAATGGACATTCGCTGGCGGCTGTGTGCCTTCTGCCGCGAGCCGGTAGCACGGCGATCCGTGATCACGGCGGTCGCGGGACGGTTTGCCTTAACGCGGGCGTAGGCGAGCAGGTTTCTTCCCACCGGCTGCGAACCGAACTTGGCATGGCTCAATACCAGCTCGTACTGATTCTCATCCAGCTTCGAGCGCGCCTCCTCCGGAGTACCGGCCACATCCACGAAGTACCCGCCGGCTTCGAGGATCGTTTTCAGCGAAAGCCGGGATGCCAGATCGCCGTGCACCAGCAGCACGCGCGCGAGCCCCAGCCGGTCAGGCTGACGGACTCCCGAAATCGAATTGGTGCTTACACTCATTCGGACAAATCAACTTTACCCGAAAACGGGCACTTTTCAGCCTTTATTTTCCGCCTCCCCACCCATTCACCAACCGTAGAGCCCCCCAAGACCGGCTGGCCGTACCAGTCCGTGAGTTTTCGGACAAACCGTCGTCCTGCCGCTATCGCTAGGTTAAAAGAGTGAGTGCTCCTGACAGCTCGACCTTGCCCGCGTCTCCATCGGTATATCCGGACTCGACGAGGTGTTGCACGGCGGCCTGATACCCCGCCGGTCCTATATGGTACGGGACGGCCCCGACGGTTTCGACCGTCCGTTAGGACTGGGCGCCGGTCGACCAGGCGGCCAGCATGCCGCGCCGCAGGAATTCGGCCTTGGCGCGGGCGGTGATGTCGCTCTGCATGCGCGGCTCGAGCCGGTGGTCGTAGACGTAGGCCTTGACGCGTAGCCGGAGATACGGCTGCTGCTCGAACCCGTCGGTCACCAGCACCACTACTGGTTTGGCCAGATACGTATAGGGTGAGGTATTGGCGGCTTCGTAGCCGATGCGGAGAGCCTCGTCGGGATCCGTGTCGGCCGGCAGGTAAAGATCGGTGACCACCTGGCAGTCCGGGACGCCGGAGTTGGCGTTATAGGCCATGCCGGTCAGCAGGTTGGCATTGGGGATGGTGATGCGGGTGTCGTCGGGGGTGGTCAGCTTGGTGCTGCGCAGCCCGATGTAGTCGATCTCGCCGTAGGCATCGCCGATGCGGACGCGGTCGCCGAGTTGATAGGGCCGGTCCACGAGGATCACCAGCCCGCCGACGACGTTCTTCACCAGGTCCTGCGCGCCCAACCCAACCGCGATTGCGACCGAGCCGATGGTGGCGAAGAAGGTCTCCCGCGACGGGGCCAGCAGTTCGAACGAGATAAACAGGGCTGCGAACCAGACGGTGATTCGCAGAATCGGTTCGATCCATTTCACGGCGAACCGGGCGCGCGGGCCGCGGGTGCCAATCACCTCCAGCAGCCTGGAGGAATACCGGATCAGCACCCAGGCGCTGATCAACACCAGCGTTACCGAGGCGATTCTCACCGGGGTAAAGAACTGGAGCACATCCAGCTTCGGATTGCTGCCGTTCACTGCGGTCTGGTACATGGATTACCTCTCACCAAAGGTTCTGCCTGTGCAGCGCTTCGCGTACCAGGAGGCCGGCTTCGGGGCGCACGCGGAATCCGTCGCACTCCGGCTCGGGCTGCAGGATGTCGAGAAACCGCAACCGCTTCACGTGCCGTCCCGTTTCTTCCAAGCCGAGACGGAGCGATTCGGCTACTTCTTCCACCGTCATTCCGCCATGCTGGAGGATGGCCTGGAGGATCTGGTGATCGCGCAGATCGAGCTCCGCCAGCAGCGGGGCGTACTGCGGAACGAGCGGCTGCCGCATATACACCACCCCGCCATCCACGCGGGCGATGGAACTCTGCCAGAGCTCAAACGCCGCACGGAAAATGCCCTCGGATTGCCGGTAAAGGGACTCGAAGAAGAGCTGTTCCGGATCCCGTTCCAGACCGACCAGCCGGCGCGCCCGGTCGATCCTCCGGTCCTCTCCGGCGAGCGGCGCGAATTCCAGGCGCAACCCGGAAAGATCGTGGCGCTGGAGGATCGCGCCGGTCAGGTCTTCGCTCCTCACCGACATGGCGTTGATGCGGTGCGAAAAGTGATTGCCCAACCCGGCGACCGCGGAGAGATAACGGAAAGCGGTTTCGTTGATGCTGAAAATCCAGAGGGTGCTGTCGGAGGTTTCGTAAATGAAGCCGAGCAGTTCGCGCAGCGCCTCGAATCCATTGACGGTGCGGAGGAAGGAACGCTCGAGTTCTTCGATGATGACGATCCGCCGCTCGTCGCATAGTGCTTGGGACAGGTCGGCGCCGGACGGAAGGCCGAGGATATTGCGGAGGACGGCGCGCATCTGATCGCGGGTGGTGGTGCGGGCCGAGAGCTGGCCGCGGACAACGGCCATCTCCGCAAAGAGCTGCGATGCAGCGCAGTTCAACAGGCTGGTTTTGCCGCTTCCGCGCGCGCCAACCAGGATTACCGAGGCGCGCATGCCGGCCTTCCACTGCGCCAGGGCTTCGGCGAGGCCGGCCATCTCCGCCTCCCGCCCAACCAGGAAACGGGGATCTTCAATGGGAGTGAGACGGAACAGCCGCCGGTAGATGGCAGGAAGATCGCAAGCATTCTCCTGCAGGTCGAGAAGTTGCCTGAGCTGGGCACGGCGGCTGACTGGTTCGAGGTGCGGGCGCGGCGGCGTCATCCACCCGAGGCGGACCAGCGCATGCTCGGAGGCGCTGCGGGCCAGCATCCAGCCTCTTCGCGAACCGGCACGCAGCCCGGAAAGGAACATGTCCTGCGAATGGTCGAGTGCCGCAAGACCGCGCTGGCGAGTGAGATGGGCGAGCAGGCCCACTCGCCCCTTTTCCAGGGCGACATGGCAGTCGAGGAGCATCGCGGCTTCGGCGCGGACCATGCCGGCCTCCGCGGCAGCGGCCACTTCGGGCGTCGTTTCGCGCTGGTACCGCAGCAGCGAGAGGCCGTTTTGAACGGCCTGGAAAGCCACCTCCCGGCCGCTTTCTCCCTCCGTCCTGGCGGCTTCGTCGCCATAGGAGACCACTTCACGGACGCGCTCGATCTCCCGCACCACCAGCTGGTGCGGAGGAAGTGCGGTCCCGAGGCTTTCGATGAGGGCCGGCATTCCCAGCCGCCTCAGCGCGCTCCGAAAGGCGTTTTCAGGCTGCACTTCGCGCGACGAACCCCCTCGTCCGGGAAGTCCGTGGTGAGGATCGGCCACTTCAACCGTGGCGGGCAGCCGCGAACGGGCACTATGCAGCACGCGCCGCGCCCACTCCCGGGCCCGTTCCTCGACGGACATGAGCCGTACCTGCGGCGGCGGAAAATCGGTCCTTCCCAACGACCAGCTCTCCAGCCATTCGACGGCAAGGTCCAACTCGGAGAGGAGTTGCTGGTGCTCGAAATGAATGGAGTCCAGCGAGCCGCGGCAGTCTCCTGTGGTTTCCATGCCCAGTTCGGCCAGAGCGACTTCAAGATCGAGCACGGCCTGAACGGCGCGCTGTTGCCGGGCCCAGTGGCCCATCCGGCGGCGTGCGATTTCCGAACGCCGTTCGCGAGACTGCCGGGACGGCTCAGACGGGCTGCGAATGAGAGCGGCGGTGACCCGGGCGGCAGCCGACGCGGCCCAGGCGGCGTAACTTTCGAGGATTCGCCGCATGGTCTGCTGCTGCTGTTCCGCCCGCGCAACCCATCGCAGGCGTTCCGTTTCGACGGCCGGAACCCGTGCTCCCGAGAGCGTCGCCAGCCCATGCTCGCGGTGTATCTGCCACGGACCGAGCAGGTGCAGGCAGGACTTCGCCATTTCGAGCTGGAAAGCGCCATCGAGGTTGCCCCGCTGAAGCAGGTGCTTCTGCAGGTGACCGGACACGGCCGCGCGGAGGGGCATCACTTTAGGAACGTTGCGCGTTGCCATCGAGCGCCAGCGGTCGAAGGTGGAGCCGTGCGCGCCGGCAAGGTCGGGAAGGTCGCGCGGCGAATACTCGCAGGAAAGCGGAAGCCGCTGCACGAGTCCATCGAGACCGGCTTCGTATTCGCGAATCGCAGTGACGACCGACAGCAGCGGTCGTTTCTTCTTGAACATCGCAACCGGTTCAAAGAGCAACTGACCCGCGAGCGGACCGAACAGGGCCTCCAGAGAATCGAGCGAGGGAGCCTTTGGGCTCCAGGCTTCCAGGCTTTCCAGGCGCTCGCGCAGCATGGCGGCGAGCGTCTGTACCTGGGTCCAGGCATCCGCCATTTCCGACGCGAGGTTCCCGCTCCGCAGCTCGATCTCTTCGCGAAGCGTGGCCCACGAGGCTGCCAGATTTGCCATAGGACGATCCTCCCCATTATGGCTGTGGAATCATGGGTGTGGAAGATGAAATCAACACCGGCTCTGTTCACGATCCCCCTCCAGGCCTACCGCGCCGCGATCTTCGATTTGGACGGCGTAGTGGCGAAAACCGCGAGAGTGCACGCGGCCGCATGGAAACGGCTCTTCGACGATTTTCTGCGCGAAACTTCCACCCGGCGCGGCGAAGACTTTCAGCCGTTCGACATCGACCTCGACTACCGCCGGTATGTGGATGGCAAGCCGCGCTACGACGGAATCCGGAGCTTCCTCGAATCGCGGGGAATCCGGCTTCAGTTCGGCTCGCCGGGAGACGGGCCCGAAGCAGAAACCGTCTGCGGCCTTGGCAACCGCAAAAGCAGCATCTTCCAGGAGGAACTTGCCGCGGGCGGCGTCGAGCGGTACGAATCGACCGTGAATCTGATCGTCGAACTGCGGCAGCAGGGCCTGAAGACGGCCATCGTCACATCGAGCGGGAACTGTGTTGCGGTCCTCGAACAGGCCGGTCTCACACAACTGTTCGATGCCCGGGTGGACGGCAACGACGCGGCGCGTGCGGGCCTCCGCGAGAAGCCCGCGCCGGACATCCTTCTGGAGGCGGCGCGCGAACTCCACGTAGAACCTGCGTGCGCGATTGTTGCGGATGATGCCGTTGCGGGAGTCGAGGCCGGATGTGCGGGCGGCTTCGGAATGGTGATCGGTGTGGATCGCACGGGACGCCCCGAGGCGCTGCGCGAAGCCGGTGCGCATTTTGTGGTTCAGGACCTGGCGCAGGCCGGCATCCGGCATGAACCGCCGGTTGAAAGCGATGCCGCAGACTTGCCCTCCGCGCTGGATCGGCTCGACGAGATTCTCGCCCTTGCCGTCAATAAGCGCCTGGTGGTGTTCCTCGATTACGACGGGACTCTGACGCCGATCGTCGCTCGACCGGAGGACGCTGTGCTGACGCCGACAGCCCGCGCGGCGGTCGAAAACCTGGCGGCCCGTTGCACGGTCGCGGTGATCAGCGGACGAGGACTTGCCGGCGTGCGGGAACTGGTGGGAATAGACGGTCTCTTCTACGCCGGCAGTCATGGCTTCGAAATCGCAGGCCCCCGCGGCCTGCGCGTTGATAACGAAGAGGGCGCCGCATTCCTGCCCCTGCTCGACCAGGTGCAGGGCGAACTCGAGCTCGCGCTGGCCGCGATCGAAGGTTCGCAGGTAGAACGGAAGAAATTTTCGGTCGCAGTGCATTACCGGAATGTCCGGCCGGATTTGCAGGCGCGGGTGAAGGACGTGGTAGATGGCGCGCTTGCACGCCACCGGACGCTGCGCGTTTCGGCCGGAAAGAAGGTCTGGGACGTGCAACCGGACATCGATTGGAATAAGGGCAAGGCCCTGGTGTGGCTGTTGGGAGCGCTCGGCTTCGATTCATGCGCCACACTGCCGCTGTACATCGGCGACGACACCACCGATGAAGACGCGTTTCGAGCTATTTATAGCCGCGGGGTTGGCATCGTGGTCCAGGAAGAACCGAGACGCACGGCGGCCCAATATGCGCTCCGGAACACCGGCGAAACGCGGGTCTTTCTCGAGCGCCTGGCCGCGGGTATGCGGGAGGCGCGGCGATGAACTGCTGGTAACTCGTTTGCGACAGGCGCGCGAGCGTTTCCGCCAAAAAGGGCACAGGCCGCCACACATTGGCGGCGCACGTGCCGTAAGTGCTTTATTTTCAACAACGAGATGGTGCCAGACCGCCAATGTTGGCGGTCTCGCCTGTCAGCGGCGATTTTGATCGGGGATGGTACTGTCATTTCGCCGTGCTGTTCGTGGTTCAAGCCGATTGGCCCGCGTACGCCCAATGCGCAATGCTTGTAATTGGGTGCGTTTGCACTCAGCCCGACGAACGAAGCAGCAAAAAACGGAAGCGGAGGTGCGATTCTGGATCCAGAACGTAACGCTGGCATGTTCGAACTGAGGCGCAGGGCCATCATCTCCGGAGTGCAGCCGGAAGTCGACTGCGGCCGCTTTGCGATTAAGCGAACGACAGGCGAATCGGTTGTGGTGGAGGCGGACGTATTCGCCGATGGTCACGATGCGGTGGCCTGCCTTTTGCTCTTCAAAAAAGAGGGAACCGCTCACTGGAATGAAACTCCCATGAGCGCCCTGCCCAACGACCGCTGGCGGGCGTCGTTTGCCGTGGAAGAACTGGGCCGCTACGTATATACGGTGGAGGGCTGGGTCGATCAGTTTCAGACATGGCGTCGAGACCTGGTGAAGCGAGTGCGAGCCGCCCAGGACGTTCGAGTGGACCTTCTTATCGGCGCGCGCCTGCTCGAAGATGCCGCCGGTCGCGCGTCGGGGACGGATCGGGAGCAGCTTCAGGCATGGGCGCGCGAACTCGGTGCGGAATCCGATCCGGCAGCGAGACAGGCGCTGGCATTGGACGACGGTGTGGCCGCCATAGCCGAGCGCTATCCGGACCGGCGGCTGGCAACGCGGTACGAGAAAGAACTGCCCGTCATTGCCGACCCGCCGAATGCGCGATTCAGCTCCTGGTATGAGTTCTTTCCCCGCTCGTGTTCGAGTGAGGCAGGCCGGCACGGCACTCTGGCGGATGCCGAATCCCGCCTGGAATACGCGGCGTCCATGGGCTTCGATACGGTGTACCTGCCGCCGATTCATCCCATCGGATCCGGTTTTCGGAAAGGACGCAACAACGTCACGGCAGCCGGACCGGACGATGTCGGCAGCCCGTGGGCCATCGGATCGCAGCAGGGCGGGCATAAAGCGATCCACCCCGACCTGGGCACGTTCGACGATTTCGAGCGGTTCGTGGCGAAAGCAACGGCTCTCGGGTTGCGGGTTGCGATGGACATCGCATACCAGTGTTCGCCGGATCATCCCTACGTGCACGAACACCCGGAATGGTTTCGCCGGCGTCCGGACGGCACTATTCAGTACGCGGAGAATCCTCCCAAGAAGTACCAGGACATTTATCCGATCGAGTTCGAAACGGAAGATTGGCGCGCTTTGTGGGACGAACTGACCGATGTCGTGCGGTTCTGGATCGGAAAAGGCATTCGCGTTTTCCGCGTGGACAATCCGCACACCAAGGCGTTCCCGTTTTGGGAGCGGCTGATTACGGACGTGAAGGCGGATTACCCGGAGACGGTATTTCTGGCGGAGGCGTTCACCCGGCCCAAAATCATGTACAGGCTGGCTAAGCTGGGCTTCACGCAATCCTATACCTATTTCACCTGGCGCAATACCAAGCAGGAACTGACGGAGTATTTCACCGAACTTACTAAATCCGGAGTCCGCGAGTATTTCCGGCCGAACCTCTGGCCCAACACCCCCGACATTCTGCCCGAGTATCTCCAGTTTGGCGGGCGGCCGGCATTTGTCGCCAGGCTGGTGCTGGCGGCGACCCTGGGCGCCAGCTATGGCATTTACGGCCCTGCTTTCGAACTGGCTGAAAACCGGCCCCGGCAGCCGGGCGGCGAAGAGTACCTCGACTCGGAGAAATACGAGCTGCGGCACTGGAATCTGGAGGATCCCTGGAGCCTGCGTGACCTGATTGCGAGCGTAAATAAAGCCAGGCGTGAAAACGCGGCATTGCAGAGCGACTGGAGTCTCAAGTTCCACGAGATCGATAACGAGATGATGGTCTGCTACAGCAAGGCGACGGCGGACGGATCGAGCGTCATGCTGGTTGTGGTGAACCTCGACCCCAATCACACGCACGCCGGCTGGGTGACGCTTGACCTGGCGGCGCTGGGACTCGACGAAGATCATCCTTACCAGGTGCATGAATTGCTCGGCGACAGCCGCTATCTGTGGACGGGCCCGCGCAACTACGTGGAGCTCAATCCTCAGTCGGCTCCAGCCCACTTATTTCGAATACGGAGGAAAGTAAGAACAGAACGGGATTTCGATTACTTCCTGTAGATATTAGGACAATAAATGCAAAGCTCGACACTCAGCGACTTCGATTTTCACTTACTTGGCGAGGGTAGACACTACCGGAGCTACGAAAAAATGGGGGCGCATATACGCGAGGTGGACGGCGCGCGCGGCGTTCAGTTCGCCGTGTGGGCGCCGAATGCCAGGGAAGTCTCGGTAGTGGGAGATTTCAACGGGTGGCGGCCCGGGGTGAACCCACTCGCCACACATTCAGGCTCTGGTATCTGGGAAGGGTTTATCGGCGGGATTTACCCTGGCGCTCTGTATAAGTATCACGTAGCTTCACAGTTCAACGGATATGCCGCGGATAAAGCCGATCCGTACGGGTTTGCGGCTGAGATCCGTCCCAATACGGCTTCCAAAGTCTGGGACCTTGCCGGTTACGAATGGGGTGACGCGGCGTGGCTCAAAGGCCGCGAAAGTGCGCAGGCGTTGGATGCCCCGGTTTCGATCTACGAGGTGCACCCCGGCTCGTGGGCGCGAGTGCCGGAGGAAGGGAACCGCTGGCTCACTTACCGCGAAATGGCCCACAGACTTGCCGATTACGTGCACCACATGGGTTTCACGCACGTGGAGTTCATGCCTATCACGGAGCATCCCTTCGACGGCTCCTGGGGATATCAGACGGTTGGCTACTTCGCGCCGACCAGCCGGTTTGGGACTCCGCAGGACTTCATGTACCTGGTGGACACGCTGCACCAGCGCGGGATCGGCGTGATCCTCGATTGGGTGCCCGCTCATTTTCCGACCGACGAGCACGGGTTGGGATATTTCGATGGGACGCACCTCTACGAGCACGCCGATCCGCGCCAGGGTCAGCATCCCGATTGGGGCACGTTCATTTTCAATTTCAGCCGGAACGAGGTGCGCAGTTTCCTCATCAGCAATGCCTTGTTCTGGCTGGACCGCTACCACGTGGACGGGCTGCGGGTGGACGCGGTCGCCTCGATTCTCTACCTGGACTACGCCAGGCGGGAAGGCGAGTGGATCCCCAACCGTTTCGGCGGCCGCGAGAATCTGGAAGCGATCGACTTTCTTCGCAGACTCAATGAGACGGTCTACGGCGAGTTTCCGGGAACCCTGATGGTGGCGGAGGAGTCGACGGCGTGGCCGATGGTGTCGCGCCCGGTCTACCTGGGCGGGCTGGGCTTCGGATACAAGTGGAATATGGGATGGATGCACGACATGCTCGAATACATGTCGAAAGATCCGATTTACCGATCCTACGAGCACAACCGGCTAACGTTCAGCATGATGTATGCTTTTTCGGAAAATTTCGTGCTGCCCTTCTCGCACGACGAAGTCGTCTATGGCAAGGGTTCGATGATTCGAAAGATGCCGGGAGACGATTGGCGGAAATTTGCAAACCTCCGGCTGCTCTATGGCTACATGACCGGCCATCCCGGGAAGAAACTTCTGTTCATGGGGGACGAGTTCGGACAGTGGAAAGAGTGGAATCACGACGAGAGCCTGGACTGGTCGCTGCTCGAGTATCCCGCGCACCAGGGCTTGCAGCGGTGGGTTCGCGACCTCAACACGTTCTATCGCGGGCAGCCGGCGCTGTACGAGCGCGAGACGGAGGCGGCCGGCTTCGAGTGGATCGACTGCAACGACAGCCAGCGAAGCATCGTCAGTTTCCGCCGCAGGGGGCGCGATCCGGAGCGGGAGCTGATTTTTGTTTGTAACTTCACGCCGGAACCGCGTCAGAATTACCGCATCGGCGTTCCGACGCGGGGTCAATGGAGAGAGGTTCTCAACGGCGATGCGACGCTTTACGGCGGAAGCGGCCAGGGCAACCTGGGCGAGGTCGGCACCGCTCCCATTCCCATGCACGGACAGCCGTGGTCATTGAATCTGATCCTGCCTCCGCTGGCAATGATCGCTTTTCAGCGGGCGTAACCGGTTAACAAGAGGACAACGGATGAAGCTGAAGGGAAGCGCTCCAGACCCGCACTGGTACAAAGATGCCATCATTTACGAGACACACGTCAAGGCGTTCTTCGACAGCAACGACGACGGGGTGGGCGACTTCCCCGGGTTGATGCAGAAGCTCGACTACCTGCAGGATCTCGGCGTCACCTGCCTGTGGCTGCTGCCTTACTTTCCTTCTCCGCTGAAGGACGATGGCTACGATATCGCCGATTACCGCAACGTCCATCCGAGTTATGGGAACCTCGAAGATTTCAAAGCCTTCCTGAACGCGGCCCACGAACGCAACCTGCAGGTCCTGATGGAACTGGTGGTGAATCATACCTCGGACCAGCATCCCTGGTTTCAAGCGGCGCGCCATGCCCCGGCCGGATCCGAGGAGCGCGACTTTTACGTGTGGAGCGACTCGGACCAGAGATACAACGAGGCACGCATCATCTTCACCGATACCGAGAAATCCAACTGGGCCTGGGATCCGGAGGCGAAAGCGTATTACTGGCACAGGTTTTTTTCGCACCAGCCGGACCTTAATTTCGACAATCCTTCGGTTACGCGCGAGGTGATCCGCGCCATGCAGTTCTGGCTGGACATGGGCGTGGACGGGTTGCGCCTGGACGCGATTCCGTACCTGGTGGAGCGGGAGAACACGAGCTGCGAGAACCTCGCCGAAACCCACGACGTCGTGCGGAAGATCCGGCACGCGCTGGACGAAAAATACACTAACCGGATGTTTCTGGCCGAGGCCAATCAGTGGCCTTCGGACGTGATCGCGTATTTCGGGCAGGAGGATGAGTGCCACATGGCGTTTCACTTTCCGCTTATGCCTCGAATCTTCATGGCGCTGCGTCTCGAAGACCGCCATCCGATCACTGAAATCATGGCGCAGACGCCTGCGATTCCGCCCAGTTGCCAGTGGGGGCTGTTTCTGCGAAACCACGACGAGCTGACGCTCGAAATGGTTACTGACGAAGAGCGCGACTACATGTACCTGGCCTACAGCGCGGATCCGCGGATGCGAATCAACGTGGGCATCCGCCGCCGGCTGGCGCCGCTGATGGACAACAACCGGCGGCGCATCGAATTATTGAACAGCCTGCTGTTTTCGTTTCCAGGTACGCCCATCATCTATTACGGCGACGAGATCGGCATGGGGGACAACATTTATCTCGGCGACCGCAACGGCGTACGCACACCGATGCAGTGGACGGCGGACCGCAACGCCGGTTTTTCGCGCGCCAACCCCGCGAAGCTGTACAGCCCCATCATCATGGATCCGGTGTACGGCTACGAAGCGATCAATGTGGAAGCGCAGCAGAGCGATTCTTCCTCGCTGCTTCACTGGATGCGCAACATGATCGCGCTGCGCAAGCTGTTTGCCGTATTCGGCCGCGGGAGCCTGGAGTTCCTGCAGCCCGACAACCGCAAGGTGCTGGCGTACGTCCGGAAATATCGCGAGGAAATGGTGCTTTGCGTGGCCAACCTTTCGCGCTTCGGCCAGCCGGTAGAACTTGACCTGTCCGCCATGGCGGGCATGGTCCCCGTGGAGATGCTGGGATTCACCGAGTTTCCAACCATCGGAAG
This sequence comes from Bryobacterales bacterium, assembly GCA_963836425.1. Taxonomy (GTDB): domain Bacteria; phylum Acidobacteriota; class Terriglobia; order Bryobacterales; family Bryobacteraceae; genus CAWIJJ01. Next base: position 622,814 of record CAWIJJ010000001.1, read on the forward strand.
GGCGCCTTACCGGCTGACTCTTGGCCCCTACGCGTTCTTCTGGTTCGAACTGCAGGGTACGCCGGAACCCGTCGAAGTGCGGACCACCGGCGAAGGCGCGGACACATGCCCGCTGGTTTTCCGGCATGACCCCGAGGAACTCTTTGCGGGACGCGCGCGAAAGGCCCTCGAGACTGCGATTCTTCCCGAGTTTTTGCCCAAACAGCGCTGGTTCGGCGGAAAAGCCCGCAAGATCCAGACCACCCGCATCGTCGATTGGTTGTGGATTCAACGTGACCTCCGCGTGGCATTCGTGATGGTGCAGGTCAACTACGCGGACGCTGCCGACGAGGTCTACAACGTGCCGCTAGGTATCGCCACCGGCCAGCAGGCGGCAGATATCCAGCAATTCCGGCCCGAAGGCGTGCTTTGCGATCTGCGGATGGGAGATGCCCGAGGTGTGCTGCACGATGGACTGGCGGACGATGCAGCCTGCCTCTCCCTGCTGGAAGCGGTTCAGGCGGGCCGCCGCATGGACGGGCAAAACGGGTGGGCGGAAGCATTTCCCGCTGCGCCGGCTGCAGAATCCAGCGCGGATTCGGTGCCGATGAAGGTGACCCGCGGGTCGGCCGAACAGAGCAATACGTCGATTCTGTTCGGGGGCAAGCTGATTCTGAAACTGTTCCGCCGCATCGAGTCCGGTCCGAACCCCGATTTTGAAATCGGCCGGTACCTGACCGGGCAGAGCCGGTTCGAAGGCATTCCCGCCCTGGCCGGCGGTATCGAATACACGACGCAGGCGGGGCAGCGGTCCACACTGGCCATGATGCAGGAACTGGTATCCAACCAGGGGGACGGCTGGAAGATCACGCTCGATGAACTCGGCCGGTATTATGAGCAGTGCGCCACCATCCGGCCGCAGGAACCGCTGGCGCACACCGCGGACGACAGCACCCTGGTGGAGCTTTCGAACGAGGAGATTCCCGCTCCGGTCCGCGAGATGGTGGGGCTGTATCTCGATTCGGCCGCCGCCCTGGGGCGCCGCACCGCGCAATTGCACATGGCTCTCGGGGTGCCGTCCGACGATCCGGATTTCGCGCCTGAACCGCTGACCGCGGAAGACTACCGCGCGCTCGCTTCAAACCTGACGGAGCATGCGGCGGCAGCGTTCAACGCACTGAAAGCGAGTCTTCCCACGTTGCCCGACGAAGCTGTGGACAAGGCCGCTCTCGCTCTGGTCCAGCGCAGCCGCATCCTCGAAAAGTTTCGTGGCCTGGAGCTGATCGAGCCCTCCGCGGTCCGTATCCGCATCCACGGCGATTACCATCTCGGCCAGGTGCTTTTTGTCAAGAACGACTTCGTGATTCTGGATTTTGAAGGCGAACCGGCCCGGCCGCTGGCGGAGCGCCGGAAGAAACAGTCCGCGCTCAAAGACGTTGCCGGCATGCTCCGCTCCTTCAGTTATGCGGCCTATGCCGGCCTGCTCACTTTCAGCGCCAGGAGGCCGGAGGACTACAGCCGCCTCGAGCCCTGGGCCGGATTCTGGGACAAGTGGATCTCGGCCGCATTCCTGCACTCATACCGGCAGACGGCCGGACAGACTCCGCTGCTGCCCTCGCGGCAGGAACAACTGGAAACCCTGCTGGAGGCGTTTCTGCTCGATAAGGCGCTGTACGAACTGAATTACGAACTCAACAACCGCCCGTCATGGGTGCGGATTCCGCTGCACGGCATTCTGGCGTTGACGAGGTGAACCGGGCTACAAGTGATGAAAGCGGGTGGAAGCCTCTTCCTCTTCGAGGCTCCTGTCCGCCTGTTTCTCGAGCGAGCGGCTCACCATTTCCTTGGAACCGAGTCCTACGGCGAGCGCCAGCGCCAGGACGATGCCGCCGAAGAGAATGCCGAACGCGAGTCGAACGATTTGCCCGCCGATGCCCAGGTGTTCGAGCGCCATGGCTCCGGCCAGCACCACAACCAGCCATTTCACTCCCAGGCTGAGCAGGCGGGCCCACTGGATGTGAAGGTTGACCGCGCTAATCAGCACGCCGCGTCCGGCAAACCGCGCAAACACCACACCCACGGTGAAGATCACCACGGCCGCAAAGACGTTCGGCAGGTAGTTCAGCAGGCGGATCACGAAGGTCGAAGTCAGGGTGGCATCGAGCGCGCTCAATCCGATGAGCAGTCCAATCAGGACAATGCACCAGTATGCAATGGATGCGATGAGGATTGAGGGGCTCCGGCTCGGCGACCACTCCGCGACGCCCGATAATCCCCAACGGTCCACCCGCTTGTCGAAATCGATGCGCTGCAACGATCGCCGGATCATCAGGCGCCCGATCCACGCGATGGCCACGGTCAGGATGAGGACCACCGCGAGCGCCAGCAGACCCGGCAGAAACGCGGCGATGCTTCCGGTGACGCGTTCGGTCGCCTGGTTGAGGATTGCATTTACCCGATCCAGCATGAGAGTTTCTCCTGGGAGCCGGCCGGAATGACGATCACGGATTGAACTTGTCCGGCCATCTCCATCGTGAAATCAAATATCTCTTCTGCGTCTCGAACTGCATCGCGAGGCGCTCCAGGCGTTCTTCCACCTCCGCTGCCGAGGCGCTCTCCGCCTCTTTGGTGAAAGAAGCCGCCCATCCCAGATAAAGGGGGGTAATGGCTTGCAGCAGGTGATCGCGCCCGATCACCCGCAGGTGGTAACCGAGTGCAAAATCGTAAACAACGCGAGCCCAGGTCTCATCCTTGAGGCGGAATTCGGATTCCGGCAGCCGCTCGATTCGTCGCAATTCGAGCAAAGTCGCCGGGCTCATAATTAAGCGCCAGATCTCGAGCAGATCATGACAACCATGGCGAAAGGAGTCGATCATGGGCTTCCGGTTGATCTCGACCGGTTCCGCGTCAACGGCATGCGGTGTCCCGAACCACGGTACCGCTTCCGAGCCGCGGATCTTTTGCCAATAGGATGCCGTGTGCTCCATCTGCTCAAACAGGTTCGTCAGCACCAGCAAAAGCGTCCTGCTCAGGTCGGGGGGGACTTCGTGCGCGCGGACCACACGGGGTCCGAGGAAAGCCTGTCCGACCCCGAAGTCATGCGTGATCGGGGGCATAGTGCTCCAGGGATCAACCACCGACGGCGTCTGTGCTGTGGAACCTGCCCGTTCGACGAAGAAGTCCATCAAGGCGGCTGAGAATCCGAGGTCGGCGCCGGAGGGCTGGCGGAAGCGCTTGCCCGAAAGCGCGCGCGCGAAAGGGGAGAGTATGCCGCTGTTGATCAGACCGTCGAATTTACGGCGCAAATAGACGGGCACGACCAGGTCCGCCTCACCGCTCAACACGGGCCGGGTCAGACGGTCGATCCAGTCTCCGGTGATGCTCTCCACCTCCGCGTCGAGCAGCGCGCAAACCCTGGCGCCCAGTTGCCGCGCCAGGCGGAACACAGTGACCGCCGCTTCTTTTCTCCCCGGCACACCCGCGAGCGGCGCGGAGAGCTTGTCCACGGGATAGACGGGATAGCGGACCTGGAGCAGCGCAACACGCTCACCGACGACTTCCCGAAGGTGCTCGGTGGTGCCATCGCGCGAACTTCCGTCGGCGTTGATCAGGGCAACCTTCTGGCCTGAAAAGCCATTGGCGAGCGCCGCCAAAGCGGCTTCGGCCGTGCGTTCGATGGTGTCGCGATTGTTGTATGTCGGGATGCCGACAACCACATCGGCAGTTCCGATACGGCTTACATCCTGCCGCGTATCTTCTGCAACTGCGTCCCTCTCGCCGACATTTTGCATGGCCATGCAACGCCCGGTGGCAAACCTTCCTCCATCATCTCACGGGCCATACCCGGCTAATATACCCGGAATAAGGGAGCGGGCGCCCATTGAGTTACTATAGAGGGGAAATGGGAACACGGCGGGCCCGGCTTGGGCGATAGCGAAGCGTTTAGCCGGCCCCTCAGCCATCTTACTGCGATGCTCCCCTCCTGCGATGTCGAGGAGGGACTCGAGGAATCACAGCGGCGGAGGGGAATCGAGGTTCTGCGAAATTGCAGTTGCCCCGGCGGTTTGAAAGCTTCCGGGATGGCCTACGGCCACCACCAGGTGTGGACTCGCGACAGCATGATCGCGCTGCTTGGCGCATCCCTGGTGGACGATCCCGTCGTCCTGGCCTCTCTTCGCGCGACGTTGCAAACGCTGGCGCGGCACCAGTCGGTCGCGGGGAGTATCCCCAACAACGTCGACCTCGCCTCGAACAAAGCCAATTTTCGTGCCTACGCCGATGGCGGGCTTTGGTTCGTCATTGGGAGCAGCATCTTGCAGCCCGATTTCCGGGCGGTGCAGCGCGTCCTGCGGTGGTACGAGTGCCAGGATGTGGATGGGAGCGGGCTCCTCAGCATTCAGGAAGCTTCCGACTGGCAGGATCTCTTCTGCGTACGCGGCAAGGCGCTGTATGTCAATTGCCTGCACGTGGCCGCACTCCGCCGCGCGTCGGAGATGGCCGAGAGCCGGGGACAGAGGCGCCAGGCGGCGCGGTACCGGAATCGCGCTCAGGCAGCGCGGGACGCCATTAACCTCCGCTTGTGGTACGCGGGCGATGGCGATCTGTTCCGGCACATCGGGGATTCGTTCAGTACCGAGAATGCAAACTGCGATTCGCTCGGGCGGCCGCGCTGGATTCCGGAGAAACGCATTCTCCGCGAAGCCCAATACTACTTGCCGTACGTCAGTTTTCGCGAGCCCGGAGAATGGTTCGATACTTTGGGCAATCTGCTCGCGATTCTCTGCGGTGTGGCCGATGAATTTCAAAGCGGCCGAATTCTGGATTTCATCGAGGCCAACGGGATCGGCGCGCACCCCTGCCAGTCCATCTACCCAGCAGTCCTGCCGGGAACGCCGGAATGGCGCGATTATTACGGGACGTTGAATCTACCGAACCGCTACCACAACGGCGGAATCTGGCCGTTCATCGGCGGTTTTTATGTGGCCGCCCTGGTCAAGGCAAGGCGTTACCGTGAGGCCGAAGCCGCTTATTCGAGGTTGGCGCAACTGAACCGCGAAAGCGATTTTTGCGAGTGGCTCGACGGCCGGACCCTGGAACCTTCAGGCGTGCGCAAACAGGCCTGGTCGGCCGGCATGTACCTGTACGCTTCCGAGTGTTTGGCCCGGGGTTCAACGCCGCACTTTTAGACTGACGCCGCATGTGTGCACGGAAAAGGGGTGTTTCGAGCCTGAAACCCCTCTATAATCCTGGTATGTACAGGATGATTCCGCTGTTACTGGTGCCTGCCTTCATCGCAATCCTGACCCTGCCTGCCCAGGAGAAGAAACTGGCCGCGCGGCCCCCGCAGGTTGCCGAACTGGTGATCCCTTCGAAGCTGGTGTTTAAGGCCAAGACCGGCAACGTCACCTACGACCATGCCGCCCATGCCAAGCGCGAAAAGAACGACTGCAAAGTATGCCATGACGCGTTGTGGCCGCAGAGCGCGAAGGCGCCGCTGAACTTCAAATCTGCGATGCACAAAGCGGCCGAGGACAAGAAGACGTCCTGCGGCTTCTGCCACCGGCCGGAAGGCACGGCCTTTGCGGCCAAGGGGAACTGCACCACCCGGTGCCATGTGAAGGTCGCTGCTAAAAAGGGATAGCCTGCACGCAGGCATGCTATGCTTGCGCGTGAAATGAGATCGGCCGCCCTCTTGTTAGCAGCTTGCGCATGCTGCTTCGCGCAGGATACGCGGGTGATCCTGCTGGGAACGGGAACTCCGAATCCCACGCCGGATCGCATGGGACCGGCTGCGGCAGTGATCTCCGATGGACAAGCTTACATCGTGGACGCCGGGGCCGGCGTGGTGCGGCGCGCCACCCAGGCAGGCATCGGAATGGCGCAACTGACGCGCGTATTCGTCACGCATCTGCACTCCGACCATACGCTGGGCCTGCCCGATTTGATCTTCACACCGGCCGTGACAGGGCGCACCTCAGCGCTCGAACTCTACGGGCCGCCCGGCTTGCGCGGAATGGTCTCGCACCTGATGGCGGCGTGGAGCGAGGATATGGAGATCCGGCTGCACGGTCTCGAACCGGCGGTGCCGGCTGCATATGTGGTTCACACCCACGAGGCGAAACCGGGCGAGATTTATCGCGACGAGGCCGTGCGGGTGGTGGCGTTCCCGGTGAAGCACGGGTCCTGGAGTTACGCGTTCGGATATCGATTCGAAGCCAAAGACAAAACCATCGTGTTTTCGGGCGATACCACTTACAGCGCCGATGTCGCGCGCGCCGCGGCCGGGTGCGACATCCTGGTGCACGAGGTGTATTCCGCGGCGGGGCTCGCGAAGCGAACACCGGAGTGGCAGCGGTATCATGCGGCGTTCCACACCTCCGGGGTGGATTTGGGACGGCTGGCGGCGGAGGTGAAGCCGAAGAAACTTGTTCTGTACCATCAATTGCCGATGGGCGAAGCGGCCGAGGAGGTGATCGGCGAAATCCGCAGGCATTTCAGTGGAGAGATCATCTACGGCAACGACCTCGATACGATCCGGTGATCGAACCGGCTACTGCACGTATTTCCGAGGCTGCCCGCGGGACCAGGGGTCGTAGCCGGCGGCAAAGCGCACGCGGTCGGATACGGAAGGGTGATCGTAAAGCCAGAATTCGATGAACGGGCTCGGGTTCGGATCGGACAGTGAGACCTCGCCGAGGATCTGAAAGGCGGAAGCGGCGGCCTGCGGCGCGTCCGGCACGATGCCGTGGATTACTTCCAGGCCGTAGATGTCGGCATTATGTTCCATCCACCGGCTGAAGGCGCTGCCCGGGGGCTCGGAGGCGAAGCTGAAAACGGTGAGCGCCAGCGCAATCACCGGCAGGGAAGCCCAATCGTCCACGCCGCGAATCGCCCAGCGCCCGCCCCAGCGGTGCACTGCCCAGTGCATGAAGTGATAGCACAGGAACAGGAATACAAGGCTTCCGAGACACGCCATGCCGATACCGGCCCAGACGTGCCCCAAAACATAATGGCCCATCTCGTGACCGAAAACGAACAGCGTTTCCGGCGTGGTCATGCGGCGAATGGTGGTGTCCCAGACGACCACGCGCTTGGAGGCACCGATGCCTGTGACATAAGCATTCAAGGCGTTCATCTTCTCGCTCGCGTTCATCTCGAACATGCGATCGCGAGGAATGTCCAGGCCGCCCCGCGCCACCACCTTTTGAATCTCAGCCACCAGGTACGGCTGTTTTTGCGCGAGGGGTTCAAAGCGATAGAACAGCGGCTCGATCATCACCGGAGTGATGAACATCAGGAACAGGAAAAGCGGGATGGAAGCCAGCCAGAAGTAAAACCACCACCGGCGCGGGCTGCGGCGGATGGAACCGTAGAGGATCCATAACACCACTCCGAGCAGGACGAAGCCGATCAGCTCGCCTTTCGTCCAGTCCCAAAACCAGGAGCCCCAACCCTGGATAGACTGCGCGTACTTCAGGGAGAGGTGCTGGCTGTAGAGGGACACGGGCAGAGTGAGGACATCGACGGTGAGGGTGAGCAGGGTGCCGAAGACGAACGCCTGGGCGATGCGGCGGCGGGAAACGCGTTCGGCCCAGTCGCGGAAGCGGGGGGCGACGCGCCATGCCAGAATTGCGCCCAGCACCAGCAGGGTCCACGCGACGGAAACGAAGTGCAGCCGGTTGCGTGCATCGGCGTAAGCGATAGCCTTGGCGAGCTTGTCGGGGGGCAGGGAATAGCTTTTGACTTCCTGCCTGGATTCCTGGGGTGGGGGCGGAGGCGCGGTCTGCGCGGCTGCGGCGGAGGAGAACAGGACGAGGAGGAGGACGAGGCGGCGGATCCACATGGCGATTATTGTGGCATCCGGAAAAGCCCGAGTCACGGCGCCGCGGATGTGATTCGGATTCACAGAGTTGCCGCGCACGCCCATGGCCAAGCCCGTTACAATCGAGAGAGTGCCAGGAGTCTATCTTTCATATCCGTTCTGCGCGCAGAAGTGCACCTATTGCAACTTCGCCTCGGGCGTGTTGCCGAAGGTGCTGGAGCCGCAGTACCTGGCAGCGCTACGGGCCGAACTTCGATCGCACGAATGGGCATGGACTCCGGAAACCGTGTACCTGGGGGGCGGCACGCCCGGGTCGCTCGATTCCGGCGCGCTCGAGTCTCTGCTTGCGGAAATTCCCGGGAGGCCCTGGCGCGAGGCGACGATCGAAGCCGCGCCGGGCACAATCGACGCGGAGAAGGCGAGCGCGTGGGCCGCGCTGGGAATTACACGCGTGAGCCTGGGCGTGCAGTCGTTCGTCGACCGGGAGATCCGGCTGACGGGCCGCAAACACACGGCCACGGTGGTCGCGAACGAACTCGCCATTCTTGCGGGGGCCGGGATTCGCAATGTGAATATCGACCTGATCGCGGGGCTTGCGGCGCAGACCGAACGGAGCTGGGGCGAATCGCTCGACTGGATTGAAAGGCTGGCTCCGGCGCATGTTTCCGTGTACATGCTGGAGGTGGACGAGGACAGCCGCCTGGGCAAAGAGATGCTGCTGGGCGGAGTGCGATACGGCGCCGGCGAAACGCCTTCGGAAGACGTCGTGGCGGAATTGTACCAGACGGCGGTGAAGCGGCTTGCGGGCATGGGAATTGCTCGTTACGAGATTTCGAACTTCGCGCGTCCGGGCGCGGAATCGCTGCACAATCTGAAATATTGGAAGCTTGAACCCTACGCGGGGTTCGGCGCCGATGCCCATTCGTTCGACGGGACGGTCCGGCGCGCCAATCCCGAGTCGGTGCAGGACTACCTGGCGCAGGATGAAGCTGTGTCCACGGCTGCCGACCCGGCCGAGCGCTTCTACGTGGGGCTGCGGCTGATGCCCGGCATCCGGCCGACGCGCGAAGAGTGGGAACGATACGGCGCGCGCATCGACCGGTTTGTGGATGCTGGACTGCTCGAGACCGGCGGTGGCGCTTTGCGCCTGACCAGCCGCGGCGTCCTGCTTTCCAACGAAGTATTCCAGGAGTTTCTTACGGCATGATTGACCTTCGCAGCGACACCGTAACCAGGCCGACGGCTGCCATGCGGCGCGCCATGATGGAAGCGGAAGTCGGCGACGACGTTTACGGTGAAGATCCGACGGTGAACCGGCTGGAGGCGCGGGCCGCGGAGATCGCCGGAAAAGAGGCATCCCTGTTCGTGCCGACCGGCACGATGGGGAACACCATCGCGGTAAAGCTGCACACCGAGCACGGGCAGGAGGTGATTGCCGAATCCCGCGCTCACATCCTCGACTATGAACTGTCGATGGTGGCCTGGTTTTCCGGTTGTGTGGTGCGCGCCATTCCGACCGCGGACGGCGTTCTCGAGTGGAGCGCCATACGGCCGTGGGTGAAACCGGTGAATCCGTATTCCGCGCCCACGGGACTGATCGCGGTGGAAAACACGCACAACATGCACGGCGGCACGATCTACCCGGCGTCTACGCTGCGCGAAATCTGCGACGGAGCGCACGAGCGGGGTCTGCGGGTTCACATGGACGGGGCGCGGATTTTCAACGCTTCGGCGGCGACTGGCGTTTCGGTAAGCGACATCGCCGCGCCGGTTGACACGGTGATGTTTTGTCTTTCGAAGGGACTGGGGGCGCCGGCGGGGTCTATGCTGGCGGGTCCGGCGGACCTGATTGCGCGCGGCCGGCTGCTGCGCAAACGGCTGGGCGGGGGCATGCGGCAGGCGGGCGTACTGGCGGCTGCGGGGCTGGTGGCGCTCGAAGAAAGCCCCAGGTGCCTCGCCGTGGACCATGCGAATGCGCGTTGCCTGGCGGAAGGATTGAGCAGCATTCCCGGGATCGCCATCGATCCCGGCAAAGTGGTGACGAACATCGTGATTTTCGATGCCGGCGGGACGGGTATCCCTCCCGCGGAAATCAGCGCACGGTTGAAGGAGCGCGGCGTTCTGATGAATGCCATCAATGACCGCCAGATGCGCGCGGTGACGCATTACGACGTTGACCGCGAGGCCTGCGCGCGGGCGCTCGAAGCGCTACGAAACGCCGTGGTTTCATGAGGATCGGAAAGGATTTGAAAGGTACATGTTGAGATTCGTTCTGTTGCTTGCTGGAGCTACGCTTGCCTTTGGTCAGCAATACCTGGTAAGCACCGTGGCAGGCGGTGCGCCACCCTCGACCCCGGCGCCCGGGGGAAGCGCTTCCATCGGAAAGACGGCGGGTGTTGCCACCGATGGCGCGGGCAACATCTATTTCAGCGCGGGCAATTCCGTGTTTCGCCTGAGTGCGGCGGGTACGCTCACGCTGGTGGCGGGCAACGGGCGCGCCGGCTTTTCGGGCGACGGCGGTCCGGCGGTAAACGCGCAACTGAACGCGCCCTACGGTGTCGCTGTGGACGGCTCTGGAAACATCTACATCGCAGATTCGCAGAATAACCGCGTGCGCGTCGTTACCTCCGCGGGCGTGATCCGCACTTTTGCGGGAAACGGCCTGATCAGCCCGGGCGGTCCGCGGACTTATAACGATGGCGGACCCGCCACGGATGGACTGCTGCATTTGCCTCTGGGCGTGGCCGTGGACAACGCGGGCAACGTCTACATTGCGGATACTGCCGATAACATCATCCGCAAAGTGGATGCCGACGGGATCATCACGACGGTAGCGGGCGATAGTTATGCCAGCTACGCGGGCGACGGCGGCAATGCCGTGGATGCGGAACTAAACAAACCTGCAGATGTGGCGGTCGATTCCTCCGGCAACCTGTATATCGCGGACACGAACAACGCGGCCATCCGCAAAGTGACCAAAGACGGAATCATCAACCTGTTTGCGGGCAACCTGAGTATCGGCTTTTCGGGCGATGGAGGCGACGCCACCAAGGCGGGCCTGATCGCGCCCGTGGCGGTGGCTGTGGATTCGTCGGGCAACCTGTTCATTGTGGAGAACGGCGACAGCCGGATTCGCAAGGTGGACACCAAAAACGTGATCTCCACTGTAGCGGGGACGGGTGTGGCGGGATTCGCCGGTGACGGCAGCACGGCGGATAAGGCGCAGTTGAACTCGCCCACCGGAGTGGCGGTGGATTCGTCGGGGAACATCTACGTTGCGGATTCGCTGAACCTGCGCATCCGCAAGATTTCATCCGGGAACATGAGCACGGTAGCAGGCAACGGCGTGCTCAGCTACTCCGGCGACGGCGGCGCGGCCACGGCGGCGCAGTTGCTGGCGCCCGAGGGTGTTGCGGTAGATGCGTCGGGCAACCTGTACGTGTCGGATACGGGCAACAATGTGGTCCGGCGCGTCGGCTCCAATGGGACCATCACAACCTGGGCGGGCAACCGCAGCGCAGGCTTCGGAGGCGACGGCGGCGCGGCCACGAGCGCGCAGTTGAATGCGCCTCTTGGACTGGCGGTGGATACTGCCGGCAACCTTTACATTGCGGACAGCGGTAATGCGCGGGTGCGGCGGGTCACGGCCGCCGGCAGCATCAGCACAGTGGCCGGGAACGGAACGGCGGGTTTCGGCGGCGATGGGGGAGCCGCAAGCGCGGCAAATCTGAATACCCCCTCGGACGTCGCGGTGGACGCGACGGGCAACCTGTACATTGCGGACCTCAGCAATAATCGCGTTCGGAAGGTCACGCCTGCCGGAACGATCAGCACGGTGGCCGGTAACGGGAACGGCGGATACGACGGCGATGGCGGACCCGCCGTGAATGCCCGGCTGAGGCTGCCGCGGGCGGTGGCGGTGGATGCGGCCGGCAATCTCTACATCGCCGACAGCGGCAACCGGGTCGTGCGCCAGGTGAACGCCGCCGGACAGATCTCCACCATAGCGGGCAACCCCTTCAACGGTGCGCAGGGCGACGGCGGGCCGGCACTCAACGCACAGTTGGGAACGCCGAGCGGGATCGCCGTGGACGGGGCCGGGAACGTCTATATCAGCGACGGAGGAGCGCGGGTACGGAAGATCTCGAACGGATTCATTGTCACGATTGCAGGCAACGGCGTCGCGGGTTATTCCGGTGACGGCAGCGTGGGCGCCTTCGCCCAGCTCAACGTCCCGACGGCGCTGGCGCTTGACACGGCCGGTACCGTGTACGTGGCGGATACCGGCAATAACGCGGTACGCGCACTCGAGTCCCAGGGCAACGGTCTACAGATACGTACAGTGGCCAATGCTGCGAGCAACAGCGGCACGGCAGTCGCGCCAGGCGAGGTAGTGGTGATCTATGGCGCGAACCTGGGACCGGCGAACCTGGTGCAGGCCGGGCTGACTTCGGGCGGAACCCTGCCTCTTACGCTTGCGGGAACAACGGTGTACTTCAATAACACGCCCGTGCCACTTCTCTATACGTCGGCTGGACAAGTGGCTGCGTTCGTTCCCTTCGGCCTCACCGGGTCCACGGTGCGGATCGCCGTTTCGTATCAGGGGCAGGTGAGCGCGTCGCAGGTGCCGGTGACGGCGGTGGCGCCGGCTCTGTTTACGGTAGGCGGCGGAACCGGCCAGGCGGTGGCGTTCAATCAGGATGGCACGCTGGCCGATGCGGCGCATCCGGCGGCGGCAGGCAGCTACGTGTCCTTCTACGCCACGGGCACGGGTGCAACAAATCCCGCCGGAGTAACGGGCACAGTGAGCGGAACGGACCTGGCGCCGACGGTGGTGCCGGTCACGGCGAGCGTGGGGGGCCTTCCGGCCACAGTGCAGTACGCGGGAGCCGCGCCCCAACAACTGGCGGGCGTCTCTCAGATTAATATCCAGATTCCAACGGGACTGCCCGCCGGGGATGTTCCCGTAGTCATTCAGATGGGCGGGAGCACAAGCCAGGCAGGCGTGACGATCGCGGTGAAGTAAATGCAATTTCGCAAACTCGGCAGGACCAATCTTGAAGTCAGCACCATCGGTTTCGGCGCTTGGGGAATCGGTGGCAAGCAGTGGCTTGGCGGCACCGACGACGAATCGGTGGCCGCGCTGCGAAGAGCTATCGATCTGGGGGTCAACCTGATCGATTCGGCACTGGCCTATGGCGACGGCCACAGCGAGAAACTGGTGGGGCAGGTTGTGCGCGAATGCGGCCGTGAGGTTTACGTGGCCACCAAGGTGCCGCCCAAGAACCGCATCTGGCCGGCGTCCGGAAGTATCGACGATGTTTTCCCGTACGACTACATCATGAGTTGTGCGGAGGAAAGCCTGGGCAACCTGGGACTCGAGCGGATCGACCTGCTGCAGTTGCACGTGTGGAAGCCCGAGTTCACGAAGGCCGAATCGTGGCGGAGGGCCTTCGACGAGTTGAAACAGAGCGGCAAAGTCCGGGCGGTGGGCATCTCGCTTACCGAGCACGATCCCGATTCCGGAATCAGCTGCGATCGAGACCGGGCTGGTGGACGCGGTGCAGGTGATCTACAACATTTTCGACCAGTCACCGGAGAAGAACCTGTTCCCGGCGTGCCTGGAGCGGAACGTGGGTGTGCTGGCGCGCGTGCCTCTCGATGAAGGCGGGCTATCGGGTCACCTCAGCGAGGAGACCGAGTTCCCGGAGGGCGACTTCCGCGCCTGGTATTTCCGCGGGGACCGGAAGAAGCAGGTAGTCGAACGCGTCAGGCCGCTCCAGCACGAGCTGGGCGATGGCGTGAACCTGGCCGAAACGGCGCTGCGTTTCTGCCTGTCGCACCCGGCCGTGTCTTCGGTGATTCCCGGCATGCGAACGATTCGCCATGCCGAGTCGAACGCGGCGTTGTCGGACGCCGGCGGTCTGCCGGACGCGACCCTCGCGATGCTGCGCCGCCACGCCTGGGACCGGAGTTTTTACCAATAACATTTCGGCGTTCGCGCGAGAATAGGGCTGATGAACAGCGACGAATTGCGCGCGCTCCAAGCGCCCCTGAAACAGCTCTATCGCGAAGCCGCCGGCGCCGCGCTGATCACGTTATCTGCGGAGGGACGGCTCGGCGAGGGGGTGGTATGCAAGGTCGAGACCGGCCGCAAGCTGGTTGAGGCCGGGCTTCATCCGGCAGCGGGCGGAACCGGGTTGCAGGCATGTTCCGGTGACATGCTGCTCCAGGCTTTGGTTGCGTGCGCGGGCGTCACTTTGTCGGCCGTGGCGACGGCGCTCGGAATCGATCTGCGCGGCGGACATTTGAGGGCTGAGGGAGATCTCGACTTTCGCGGGACGCTGGGTGTCGCCAAAGAGGTGCCGGCCGGATTCCGCGCGATCCGCCTGCGCATCGCCCTGGACACGGACGCTTCCGACGATCAACGCCGCAAATTGCTGGAACTGACGGAGCGGTACTGCGTTGTCTATCAGACGTTGCGCAACGGTCCGGAGCTCAGCGTCGCGTACGATTGAGCAGCCGCTCAGGCATGCAGCCAGAAGGCGCTGTCGGCGAACTGGTCGCCCCTCCACCAGTCCGTCTTGCCGGTGCCGTACTGGAAGTTCGTCGAGCCGGCCTGGCTTTGCAGGGGGGCGATCACCTCGCCAGCGCTGTTACGCCGCGCCCTGTTGTCGCCGGTTTCCGGAACCACGGCCACGATGTGCCCGGAAAGTCCGTCTTCCTTGCGCCGGGCCACGATCAGCCCGACCGCGCCCTGATTCACCTCTGTCTGCAATTTGGTGAGCGTGCCGGTTCGCCGCCAGCCGAAGCGGAGTCCAAAATCACGAAGCCAGCGGAACAGGTCGTTGGCGCGTTGTTCTTCGATGGTGTCTCCGTGTAGCGGTTCCACCGCCCGGTTCCGCGCCAGCGCTTCGATCGCGCCCTGGGTCCACCACACGCGCGGCAGGTAGACGCCGGCCAGGAAGCAGTAGTCGTGGGCGTAGATGTTGCAGAAGGTGGTCTTCGAGCGGGGCTGGTAACGGAGATGGGACGGCTCGTCCACGGCGAGCCACTCGATGATTGCGGCCAGTTCGTCGCGCAAGCCGTCCGGGTCCGCGGCGGCGCGTCCGGGTTGCCGGGGTTCATTTAGCGAGTGGGGACCGGCCTGATCCGCCCTCCTCGTCACGGAACCGGATTTGCGCGGCATGAACACGGCGACGATCCCATCCGCCGGAGGCGCGGGCGCCGGAGTGGGAACCGGGACCTCGGCCGCATCGGGCGCCGGCTTGAGAAACTTTGCCGATGCAAATCCGTGGAAGTGTGCTCCGAGCAGGTTGGTTTCGACTTCACGGAACCCGTTGACCTTTTTGTCGTTGACGGCGCGGACCGGGTGCCCGGCGGGCAAAGACGTGAGGACGTTGGCATTGGGGTTCTCTTCATCGATTTCCGGCGTCGAGCGGAGCCGCAGCGAGGTTTCCTTCACGTCCACCAGGAAGAATTCCCCGGTTGCCGAAACGGGCGTGGGAAGGGCCATTGCGGAGTTGCCCGGTTCGGGGGGCGGCAGCGGCGGTTCCGCATCCGGCAGGGCGACGGTCTTCGACAGCCGGAGAAAATCGAAAAACTGCTCGCCATAGAATTTGGTCCCGTCAAAATGTCCCTGTTTGAGACCCTTGGATGGCACGAAGCCGCCGGTGTTGTAGGCGATGGCGACGGCTGCCATCTCCAGGTCCGAAAGGGCCGACCCGCTGTCCAGGCCGATCCGTTTCGCCGCGTTGCGGAGTTCGGTCAGGCATTTACCGAGCGATTCCTCGAAAGTCGCATATCGCTTTTCGAGGAAGTACCCGGGCTCTTTCACGACAAACTGAAGGTCGTATTGAAAAATACCAAAGCCGTGGCAGAACTTATTCGGGTTGGTGGCGGCCCCCCGGTAAGGGGAGATGAACTGCGCCATATCCGTCAACGCCTGGCGCGCCACGTCGAACACGGCTTGTCCATTTGGCTTCGAAAGCAGGTCGGCCTTGTTTCGAGGGAATGCCCGGCGCCCCTTGTCCTGGTCGAGAGTATCGCCCACGCATAGTTCAAGCACGCGCTCCAGCGGAAGTCCGGTCGTTCTGAGGTGCGGCCAGATCTCCCCGGTTTCCTGGCACGCGATCGCGGCGATCATGTCCAGAGTAAAGGGGCTGCCCTGCAGGGCCGCTTCGGCCTTGTCCCGAAACGTCTCCTTAAACCAGCGAATATCGTCTGCGTTCGGCATAACAGAGAGAGTCTATCCATTTTCCGGGACGTGCCGCGGAGTTTTTTTTGAGCGAATCGGTGGCTCCCGGATTGTGATAGCATCGGGTCGGTTGATAGCGCTAAGCGACAGGCAATGGCGGCGTCTGCTGACGGAGATCGAGGACCGTCAGGTATTGCCGGTCATTGGCCCGGAGGCGATTCCCGTCCCCGTGGAAGGCCAGACTGTCCCGTTGCACCGGTACATGGCCGCGGAACTGGCGCGGCGCCTCGATGTGCCGTTCGCCAATGGAAGCAGTCTGGACGATGTGATCGCGCACTACCTGGAACAGCCGGATGCGGACCGGGACGAGGTATTCTTCGCCGTCCGGCAGATTCTGGGCGCGCAGCAGTGGCCCGCGCCGGAGCCGTTGCGGCAACTGGCTGCCATCCGCAATTTCGACGTGTTCGTTTCCATCAGTTACGACGGGCTTCTTGAAAAGGCCCTCAACGAAGTTCGCTTTCAGGGGGCGCCGCGAACACGCTCGTTCGCCTACACGCTGCTCTCCGAACCCGCCGATCTGCCCGGCGAGTACAAACCGGCGTACGCGTCAAACGAGGCTTCGCCGCCCGAGCCGGCCGTTTACCACATCCTCGGCAAACTCAACCCGGCGCGCGATTACGCCATCTGGGAGGAAGACTTTCTTCGCTTTGCGCACCGGCTGCAATCGCGTGATTTTCGTCCGCCGAATCTCTTCGATGTGCTGCGGACACGCAGCCTGCTGCTTCTCGGATGCGGATTTCCGGGCTGGTTGACGCGGTTCTTTCTGGCGGCGGCAAAGGGGGAGGCTCTGTTCTCGGAAGGAGCCCGCGGCCTGGTGGCGGACAGCAGTTGCGAGAACGATCCGAGTCTGGTGCTTTTCCTGGAGCGGCGGCGAACCGGCGTCTTCACCGAAGGCGGCGCCACGTCCTTCATCGAGGAATTACACCGCCGGTGGATGGAGTCACACCCTCCCGCGGCGCCGTCCGATGCCGCGCCCCAAACGGACACAGAGGCCGAACCTCCGGCTGCGCTCGCACCGGATGCGGTCTTCATCAGCTACGCCTCGGAAGACCGCGACGCGGCTACCGCAATTCGCGACGTGTTGCAGAAAGGAGGACTCGATGTCTGGTTCGATCAGCGCAGCCTGGATCCGGGCGACGCGTTCCGCGACAAGATACTTTCCAACATCGAGCAGTGCTCGTTCTTTCTGCCGGTGGTTTCCCGGAACACTGCCACTGCCCGCCGGCGGTTCTTCTTTCTCGAGTGGAACAAGGCTTCCGACGAGGTTCAGTTCCGAAGCCGCGACGTGCCGTTCATCGTACCGGTGGTGATCGACGATACGCCTCCGGACGCACCGCACCTGCCCGCGGCGTTTCGCGAGCGCCACTGGCAGCGGCTTCAGAACGGTGCGCTCCCGGATGACTTCGTTTCTTTGCTGCGATCGCGCGTCCGCGATTTGCGCAGGGCGAGGCGCTGAAGATGAAGTCCGCGGAAATCGGGAGCACGCCGCAACCGCCCGTTGTTTCCGGGCCCTGGCTGGGCCTCGAGTCCTACCGCGAACAGGACGCCGGCCGCTTTTTCGGACGGGAGAAGGAGACCGGCGAGCTGTTGCGGATGGTCCGCAGGGAGGTGTTGACCATCGTTTTCGGGCCGTCGGGAATCGGCAAGACCTCGCTGCTGCGGGCCGGCCTGTTCCATCGCCTCATCGAGGAAGATCACTTCCCTGTCTACATTCGCCCTACCTACCACGAGGAGGCGACGCCCATCGCGGTTCAGGTGAGGGATTGCATCCGGCAGGCCGCGGCGGAGCGGAACATCGATGAAGACGCGGGCGCGGAGGCGGATTCCCTGTGGGAGTACCTGCACACCGCCGAATTCTGGAGCGCGAACAACCGCCTGCTCACGCCGGTCCTGTTTCTGGACCAGTTCGAAGAGGTGTTCACGCTGGGCGCCGGACTTTCGGGCAGCGAGACGTTTCTGAAGGAGCTGGCGGAAATCGTCGAAAACTATTTGCCCGCGAGCGTGGAGAAGCGGTTCGAATCGAACGAGGCGAAGATTCCGCCCGGCTACCGGCGGCAACCCTACAAGATCGTCATTACGCTGCGCGAGGATTTTGTGCACCGCCTGGACGCGCTTCGCAAGTCGATGCCCGCCGTCATGCAGAATCGGTACCCGCTGGGTCAGTTGAACGGTCGCCAGGCGCTCGAAGCGGTGGCGAAACCCGGGAAGGAGATCGTGACACCCGAGGTGGCCGAGCGGATCGTGCGGTTTGCCGCATCGGGATCGAAAACTGACGGCGCGGGTGCGGAGCCGGCGGATCTCGAGGAGTTGCGGGTTGAGCCTGCGCTTCTGAGCGTCGTTTGCCAGGAGTTGTACAGCCGCGCCGTGTGGGAGGGCAAGAGTGAGATTACCGCTGTGGCCGTGGATACAGCCGGAGCGGATATTCTGGACGATTTCTACGAGCGCAGCTTCAAGGGCCTGCCGCCTCGGGCGCGCGTCTTTGTAGAGGACCGCCTCCTGACGGCGTCGGGCTTCCGCAATACCGCTCCGCTCGAAGATGCCGTGTCGGCCGGGGTGGATCAGGCTACCATTTCCGCTCTGGTGGAACGCCGTCTGATCCGGGTAGAACAGCGGCTCGGAATCCCGCACCTGGAACTGACTCACGACCTGCTGGCCAAGGTAGTGCAGACCAACCGCAAGGCGCGACAGGAGCGCGAGCGGCGGATTGCGGCGGAACAGGAGCAGGCCGAACAGGCCCGATCCCTGGGGCGGGCGCGCCGGATGCAACTGGTTCTCGGGTTTGCCGTGCTGCTGAGCCTTGCCTTCGCCGGCGTGGCTGTGTACGAGGCCTGGTCGGCAAGCCGGAGCGCCGCCGAGGCGAACCGCTTGAGAGATGTGGCCGCGGACGCGGAGCGGCGGGCCAAGGATGCCGAGTATATCGCGCAGTGCAATCTGGCCATCGAGACCCTCGAGAACCTTGTGAAAACGGCCCGCGAGACCGGCGACGTTAACGCCGCCACCGCCTACGAGGGACAGTTGACCGTGCTGAAAAAGCGCCTCTACGACTTCCGCGCCGGCACCTGGAGCCGTCCCACGGCGGCGCAGACGAGCCCGGCCCCAAGCCCGGCGGCGATCCTGAAATCCACGCCCGCTCCGCAGCGCCCCGCTGTAGAGGCGCGCGTTCGTCCCGACACGGTTCTGGCAAACTCGGACGTCGATCCGGCGCAGTTTGTCGCCAATTACGGCCGGGCGTTCAAGCCGCCCTCGGCAGCGGAGTCGGCGGCAATCAAGCAATTGATCGGCCTGCTCAACCAAGATAGAACCGTCTCGGACCTGCGGTGGGCCGCCTACATCCTGGCGACGATCCGCTACGAAAGCGGCCTCTCCTGGCGCACAGACTCGGAGAAGGGCACACCGGAAGCTTTCCAGTCGAGGTATGGTCCCGGCACGCGCCTCGGAGCCAGGCTCGGCAATACCGCACCGGATGACGCGTTCCGGTATCGCGGGCGCGGATTCGTGTTTCTCACCGGCAAAGCGAATTACGCGCGGTACGGTGCGCTGATGGGCATGGGCGACCGCCTGGTCAAGGATCCCGACCTGTTACTGGAACCGGCAGTGGCATACCGCCTGACGTCGGAGGGAATGGTGAAAGGCTGGTTCTCGGGCCGGAAGCTGTCCGATTTCATTTCGGGTGACGCGGCCGACTACGTCAATGCGAGACGAGTCGTGAACGGTCTCGATCACGCGCTTGACGTCTCGCTGGCTGCCGGAAAAATCGAGCAGGTTCTGGCCGCCAGCCTGACCACATCGAAGGCGAAGGCGAACTAGCCGGGACGGAGGGTCAATGGCAGATTTCGAACCTGGGGTTGGAATTCAGTTCTCCGAGCGGGCGTCCGGCCACGCCGCCGGCGGCATCTCCGATCCGCATGTGGCCGAACGGCTGGCGTCGGCGGGCGGTGGAGCGTTTCAGCTCGAACTGCGGGTTGCCATTCCGAAACTGGCCGAGTTCCTCGCCGCGCCGTCGCACGATGCTGAAATCGCCGGGGGACAGGTGACCTGGAAGCCCGGCGTGATCGACGCTACCGTGCTGCCCGGCGGCAGAGTGGCGATGTTCCGCAACGTGGATTCGTCGCGCAAACACAAGCTCGTCGAGTTCCGCTTCTCCTTTTCCGCGCCGCAAGGAGGTGTGATCGACTGCACGGCGGTGAAGGATCTCCGCGACGACAGCGGCTTTGACGCCGGCACCGACCTGACTACCCTACGGCTGACGCTCGAAAGCGCCGGAAGTCTCGTGGGCACCGGAATCGTTCGCGCCGACATTTTGGAACTGCTGCGACAGACGCAGTCCTGCGCCGTGACCGGCGCCCGGTCGACAGGTGAGGAACGCGCCGCGCGGCAGGCGTTTCTCGGGTTCCTCAACGGGCAGTTGCGGGAAGTCTACGAGCACCTGCCGCTGCTTTTCAAAGACTCGACGCAATTCACGCCGGAGCAGCGGAAGACGCTGATGCTGTGCGCGCGAGTTCTGCTTCCGGCACACCTGCCCCCGGAAGGCCCGTCGCTGGACGACATTATGGAGGGGCTCGACCGCTATCTTGCCAATGCCTCGGCGACGCAACTCGCCACCATCACCGGCTGGCTCCAGGCAATCGGCACGTTCCTGCCGCCTCAGGCCGCCGGTGTGGGCCTGCTCCGAATGCTGATCGCCGCCGAGTTGAACAAAACGGAGCGCTCGCCCATTCGCGATGTGCTCCAACTGATTCACACGCTGGTGGTCTTTCCTTATTGGGCGCACCCCAAAGCCGACGCCCTTGCCGGCTATCAGCGGCCTTCGCATGAGAGCCGGAACATGCCGGACCTGCCGGTATTGTCCGAGCCGCCAGACAGAGTTTTCGATGTGGCGATCGCGGGGTCTGGACCAGCCGGCACACTGCTTGCACAGCGGTTGACGGCGCAGGGCAAATCCGTGGTCCTGCTGGAGGCGGGGCCGTACGTTCCGGAACGTACCATCGATGCCGACGAGGTGCTCTGGACGGCGCGGCTCTACATGGATTCCGCGCTTCAGCAGGCGAATTCGGCCACGCCGCTGTTCGGCGCGCAAGGGCCAAGCTTCATGGTGCTGCAAGGCGCGTGCCTGGGCGGTGGAGGAATCATCAATAACGCGGTTTGCTTTCGACTGCCGGACTGGCGCCTGCGGCGTTGGCATGCCGCCGGTTTTCCGGTGACCGCCGCGGATCTGGATGCAGCCTATACGCGCGTGGCCGCGGAGATCGGGATCAAGCCGGCGTCGGAGGCAGTGACCGGCGCCAACGGATTGAACCCGACGTGGAAGTTCCTGGCGACCAGGCTGGGCGCTCCCGGGAAGCCCGATCTCGGAGCTCCGCCCGCGCCGGGCCTCTACGAATGCCTGGTGAATCTGGAGGATTGCCGCGCGACGGGGCTGTGCAACGTCGGCTGCGGTTCGGAACGAAAGCGCAATGGCGTGCAGGTATATCTGCGCCAGGCAGCGGCGGCAGGCTGCGTGATCGTGGACCATGCCGAACTGGTCTCGATCCGCACCGCCGGCAGCGCGGCCGCGGGGGAACGGGCTGTCGAAAACTTCGAGGTGCGCCTGCGGGGCGGCCGGCAGGTCACGGTCAGGGCGCGAGAATTTATCGTATCGTGCGGGCCGGTGGGCAGTTCGATCGCGCTTCTGCGGTCGCCGGACCTTGCGCCCTACATGGAGGCGAATCGCATTCCGGTGGGCCGGCGCTTTTCCGCCAACCTTGGGTCGCCTGTCTTTGCGTTCTGCCGCGAGCGCGTGAATGAGCGGCCCGGACTCCAGATCGCGCATTACTACTCTGCCGCGCCGGACGACGGGTTCGTTATCGAGACCTGGTTCAATCCTCCGGGCGCGAACGCGATGGCCATGCCCGGCTTTCAGCAGGTGCATTTCGACCGTATGCTGGCCTATTCGAAATCGGTTTCAGCGGCCCCGCTGGTGGGTTCGGAAGCGTCCGGTACGATCTCCCTGGACTGGCAGGGGAGACGCAGCATCGAGCTTCCGGTTTCCGGCCTGGAGATCGGGCGGCTGCGTCGCGGCTTGCTGTTGGTGGCTGAGGCCTTTCTGGCAGGCGGTGTCGAATACGCGGTCGTGGGACTGGGAGGCGGCCGCAGGCTGCAGACCGCCGCGGACCTTGCCCAGTTCGACCGCGACCTGCAGGACATCGAATCCAACCCCGGCAAGGCCTACCTGTTGCGCATGGGGACCGGCCACCCGCAGGGCGGCAACGCCATGAGCAGCGACCCGCAGATCGGCGTTGTCGACGAGCGTTTCCGGTTGCGCGGCTTCCGCAACCTGCGCGTGTGCGATGGCAGCGTTTTTCCGGAGACCGCCGGAGTCAACCCGCAGTGGACGATCATGGCCCTGGCGCACGAGTGCGCGCGGCTGATGGAGAACGGATGAGCGGCGGCGAGGAGTATGACGGATATGAGGTCGGCGCCGAACTCTACGATTATGTCGAACCGTATCGCACTCGTTCCGATATCGATTTCTACGTTGAGGCAGGCAGGCAATCGCCAGGACCGGTGCTCGAGGTCGGATGCGGAACCGGCCGGGTTCTGATACCCGCCGCTCGCGCCGGGTGTGTGATCACGGGCCTTGATCGATCGGCGCGGATGCTGGCCGTCTGCCGGCAGCATCTGGCCAGAGAGTCTGACGGGGTGCGGTCCAGGGTAACCCTGGTGGCGGGCGACATGCGCGACTTCAACCTGTCACAAACCTTCGGACTGGTCACAATTCCATTCCGGCCCTTCCAACACCTGACCACCGTGGAGGACCAGCTTTCGTGTCTCGCGAGCATTCGCCGCCACCTGACTGCCGGCGGCCTGCTGATTTTCGACCTGTTCAATCCCTCTCTCGATGCCCTGGTTAACCGGCCGTGCGGGCAGGAACTTGAAATGGAGCCCGAATTCGTCATTCCCGGCGGCAGGCGCCTGTTGCGGCGCTTCAAAATGGTCGATCACGATCGCTTCAACCAGTTGAATCAGCTTGAACTCATCTACTACGTCCGCCACCCCGATGGCAGGGAGGAGCGGTTGGTGCAGTCCTTCGCAATGCGATATTTGTTTCGCTTCGAAGCCGAGCATCTGCTGGCGCGCGCCGGGTTTGCGGTCGAACGGATTTACGGTGGCTTCGACAAGAGTCCGTACGGGTCCGCTTATCCCGGCGAACTGATCTTCGTTGCGCGAAAGGCTGCTGACGTTTGACAGCCGGTGCCTGTCGGAATCAGTATTGGAAGGTGAACCGCAGAAGCTTTCTGGCGGCCGCCGGATTGGGAATGGCCGCTTCGCAGGGATCCGCACAGCAGCCCCCCGGATCGGCCTCCCCGAACGTGATCTGGATTCTCGGCGATCAGTTCCGGTCGCAGGCGTTGGGCTGCGCGGGCGATCCCAATGCCTCGACTCCGAATCTGGACACGATGGCGGCGCAGGGTGTACGCTTCACCTCGGCGGTGTCGGGCATGCCGCTGTGCTGCCCTTTCCGCGGCTCCATGCTGACGGGACGCTACCCGCACCATTGCGTGCCCGGGCACGAGTATCCGCTGCCCGAAGGCCAGCCGACCATCGCCAGCGTGTTCAATGCAGCGGGCTATCACACCGCATATTTCGGGAAGTGGCACCTGGGAGGGTTTCACGAGAGCAACGGGCGCGCGGCGCACTTCATCGTTCCGCCCGGCCGGAGGGGAGCGTTCGAGAGCTGGACCGGCTACGAGAACAACAATAGCCAGTGGGACACGTGGGTGCATGGCGGCTCGGGCCAGGATGCCTTTCACTACCGCCTGCCCGGCTACGAGACTGACGAACTCTCCAACCTGTTCATCAAATACATTCGCGATCGCGCCGAGGCGCGCACACGCGGCGACGCCAAGCCGTTCTTCGCGATCCTCTCCGTTCAGCCCCCGCACAACCCCTATGTCGCGCCCGCCGACTGGATGCGCCGGTACAATCCGGCGCGTCTCGAGCTGCGTCCCAACGTGCCCGGCGTCGATTCCGTGACTACGCGCGCGCGCAGGGAACTGGCCGGGTACTACGCGATGATCGAGAATCTGGATTGGAACGTGGGCCGGATTCGGGAATCTCTCACGCAGACCGGAGCCGCATTCAACACGCACATCCTGTTTTTCGCCGACCACGGCGACATGCACGGTTCCCACGGCCAGTTTCTGAAGATGACCGCCTACGAAGAGGCCATCCGCATTCCCATGATCCTTGCGGGAGAGCAGCCGCAGGGGTACGAAGGGCGCCGCACCGGCAACTTCTCCGTGCCGCTCAATCATGTCGATATCGCGCCCACCACGCTGGGCCTGTGCGGAATTGCC
Source organism: Bryobacterales bacterium (assembly GCA_963836425.1). GTDB lineage: Bacteria > Acidobacteriota > Terriglobia > Bryobacterales > Bryobacteraceae > CAWIJJ01. The sequence goes on from CAWIJJ010000001.1 coordinate 647,208, forward strand.
AAGCCTTCGTGGATGGAGGGCACCGATTACTCCCACTACCGGTTGCGCCGGCCCGCCGTGCCTTCCGAGCCGGACTCGGCCTTCCTGCAAAGCGTGGTGCCCACCGGCCATGGCGACAGTGTAGATAAGCCGTGGCGCGGCCTGGTGACGCGTGACGGCTGGAAGTATGTCTGCTTCGAGAATATTTCGTGGCTGATGTTCAACCTCAATGAAGATCCGTATGAACAGGTGAACCTGGCTCACAATTCCGCGTACCGGGCGCAGCGCAAAAAGCTGCTCGGCCGGCTGCGCGAGTGGATCGGCGGGACTGGAGACAAATTCGCGCTACCGGAGGGCTGAAGGTTTCGGGTACGGTCACTTGAAGCATAAAGTGGCCGGAGTTTGAACCATAAGGTGACCAGAACCAGCTCCCAACGCCTTGTTTGCGATGGGAGGTCTGCACAGTTCTGGTGCCATGTACCCATATCGTGGCCGCGAGTATTGGTTGGAAGCATTGGATGGCCGCGAGTCGCCTGCATCGTGCCGTTCGGCGCGAAGTTTCAACAACGCTCCTGAGCTAGATTCCAGATGACGCGATTGATGAATCCTACGCCGTTACTCGCGGGTAATCCGAGACCAGGCACCCAATCTCCTTCCAATTCCAGTAGAATGAGGGTAGCCATGGTGCAGATCCAGCCGATCCACGTCGAAATTCAACGTGAGGAAGACGGTCGGCTCCTCGCCTCGGTGCCGGACCTTCCGGGCGTTATGGCCTACGGCAGCACCGAAGACGAGGCTGTGCGACGGGTTAAGTCGATAGCCCTTCAGGTATTGGCTGACATGATCGAGAGTGGCGAGGATGTCCCCGAACCGCTCAACGTGCTGTTCGCCGCGTGAGCGTTTGGCGCGCAACGAAGGCCAAGAGGGTCTACGCCGCGTTGTTGCGTCTCGGATGGACGCTCAAAAAACAGGTTGGATCTCATCGAAAGCTGCAGCGTCCCGGCTGGTCGAACTTTACCTTCTGCTTCCACGATAAAGAAGAGGTTGGCCCGGCCGCACTGGCCAAGATTGAAAAAGATACCGGTTTGCGTCCAGACGACCTCTGATCACGACCCGACACTTCGCCGTTGATCGCGGGATAATCGGCAGCATCGGTCTCGCTCCACCTTCCGGTAGCGCCTTTTTCGTTCCGGCCACCGAATACGACGTTGGGCCGTTCCGGCCGCACCTGTTCGGCTCTTACTGAGTCCGGGGATTTTGGAAACGAAAAGCTCCGGCGCACGCTCATGCGCAATATGGCTCTGCCCTTCCAGTAGGACGAGTTCGCAGCGCGGCATTCTTTCGCAAATCGACTTCACGCTCTGCTGCATCCATCCGGTAGTCAGGCTGCCGAGGAGCATGATCGTTGGCTTCTTGTACGCCGCGAGTTTGTCGCCGCCGGGCCGGAATTTCTCGTGCTCCCTCAGCCGGGATCTCGAACGCTCTGCTTCCCGCATACTGAGCTCCGCTGTCCATCCGGGCGCTGCGCGGAGCTGCTCGATGAGTCTCTCCGGGACGCCTACGACACGCATGCCTGCGACCTTCGCGCGGTCGAGGTCGTTGCCCGCCATCGCGCTCTCTAGCTCGTCGAGAAGTTTCATCCTTTCCGGCGACATCGGCTCCGTGAGAACGGCCGGCTCATAAAGAATCAAGCGTTCAATTCCCTCGAGGCGATCCAGCGAGGCAATGACTGCCAGCCCGCCGTAGGAGTGCGCCACGACAGTCGCAGAATTCCCGATCATCTTCAGTACCGCCGCGATATCGTCTCCATCCTTGGTTATGGAATAATCTTGCCCCTCGCCGCTTTGGCCATGCGCCCGCAGATCCATCGCGTAAACCGTATGATCACCATTGAGGAGCGGCGCCACCCGCCCCCATGCACTTCCAGCTTCGACTCCCCAGGCCGTGGATGAGCAGGACGGCCGGCCCAGAGCCGCTCTTTCGGACCGCGATGCGCGTTCCGTCTTTCGACGTTACCAGCATCCGTTCTTCGGTCGCGGAGCCACTCCGCTGGTGCGCGCCTTGGGCGCAGATGCCGCTGAATGGCAGGTTTACTGTCAGGAAGCCGAGGCAGAGGAGCGCGCTTCTCATGTGGTCGATTGTATGCCGTCGGCTGCCACAGCGGACAAGTCTCGCCTACGCAGAACGAGTCTAGAGTTGCGCAGGACTGGCTAAAAACCCATATGTTCTGGACGTGCAAGTGATGTCCCATTACCGGAACCCCGCCACTGCGCGAATTTGCCGATATAGATCCTCGCGTGGTCGCCCATCGTTTACCGATCCAGCTCTGAGTGGTCTACCCTTGGCGCTGGGATTTCAGAATTGTCGGCCACATTATGGTTCAAAACGGCCATTTCATGATTCAAGTCACAGCTGCGGCCGGTCGTCACAGGCCCGTTGCCGTTCATCCAGCTCAGGAAATACTGCTCACAGGATCCAACGCCTCCCGTTGATCCTGGTAGGCTGAAGCTGCTTGATCTCTTTTAAGGGTCTGCGCGCACGCGCGGTCGATTTCGTCAGAGAACACGCCGGAACCGGACCGGTTCTCGTGCTGGCGCCGGTACGCCCGGCCGCCGACGAGGTGGCGCTGGAGGCCTGTGGCGAAGCTTTGATCGGAGTTCGCCGGCTTGCCTTCCGAGACCTGGTGCAGGTGCTGGCAGAGGGCGAACTGCGCCGCCGCGGCCTCGTCCCCGTTGGCCGCTTCGTGCGTGAGGCGCTGGCTGCGCGCGTTACCGCCCAATCTCTCGAGCGCGGCGAACTCGATTACCTCCGCCCCGTGGCGCGGTTCCCCGGTTTTGCCCGCGCCCTGACTGCGACCTTCGAGGAGTTGCGCCTCAATGCCGTAGCACTCGAAGATCTGCGGCGGTGCGGCGAATCGGGTCCCGATCTGGCGCTGCTGCTCGACGCCTACACGCGGGAGCTTGCCGGGCGCCGCCTCGCTGACCATGCCGAGCGTGCCGGCCTGGCGCTGCAAGCGTTCCGTGGCGGGCGTTCCGAACTCGCGCGGACGGCGGTGGTGGCAATCGACGTTGCCCCGCGGACGCTGCTCGAGCGGGAGATTCTCGGCGCGGTAATGAGTGCGGCACATCCCGCTCTCGACCTGCGCCTCGATGCGGACGGCACCCGCCCCGCATCGTCTCTCGAGTCGATCCAGACTTATCTCTTCTCGACCGAAGCGGTTCCCGTGCGCGAAGAGGACGGCAGCTTCCGCGTCTTTTCCACCTCCGGCGAGGCGCTGGAGTGCGTCGAAATTGCGCGCGCGATTCATGGCGCCGCGGACGAGGGCGTTCCGTTCGATCAGACGGCCATCCTATTGCGCTCTCCCGAGCGTCACCAACCGCTGGTCGTCGAAGCCCTGCGACGCGCCGGCGTTCCGGCGTTTAGCGCTCTTGCGGCCCGCCGGCCGGACGTGACCGGGCGAAGCCTGCTCGCGCTTCTGCACTGCGCCGCGGAGGGTCTTTCGGCCTCGCGATTCGCCGAGTACCTTTCGCTTGGCCAGGTGCCCGAAGAGGAAGAGCCGGCAACCCCGGCGCAGTGGGAGCGGCTCCTGGTAGATTCCGCGGTGATCGGCGGTGCTTCGCGCTGGGAGACGCGCCTGGCCGGTTTGCGCGAACAGTTGCATCGCCGCTACGCGACCGTGGAGGACGAACTGGAGCGCGACGCGGCGGCGCGGCGCATCGAGTCGCTCGAAAATCTGACGCGCGTTGCCCTGCCGGTTATCGGGCGGCTGGCGGATCTGCCGGAGCGCGCCACCTGGGGTGAGTGGATCGCCGCTCTCAGCGCGCTCGCGGAGTTCGCGATTCGGGACGCAGGGCGTGTCGTCGAACTGCTGGAAGAGTTGGAGCCGATGTCGGATATCGGTCCCGTCGCTTTGGGCGAGGTGCTTCAGGTGCTCGGTCCGCGGCTGAGTTCGTTTGCTTCGCCGCCCACCGAGTCGAGGTTCGGAAAGGTGTGGGTAGGGAGCATCGAGGAGGCGCGCGGACTCGCGTTCCGCCGCGTCTTCGTGCCCGGCGTGAACGAGAGCCTGTTTCCGCGCCCGCCCGCCGAGGATCCGCTGCTGCTGCACGCGCAGCGCCCGAGCCTCGGCATCGAACTACGCGCCGAAGACACCGAATTGCTGCGTATCACCGCCGCCTGCGCCTCCGAGCGGCTCACGCTGTCCTTTTCGCGGCTGGATCTTCTCACCGGTCGCGAGCGCGTTCCCAGCTTCTACGCCTTTGAGGCGCATCGCGCTGCCGGCGGCCGCGAGTTGAGCGTGCGCGAATTCGAATCGCGGGCGCGATCGGCCACCCAATCGCGAATCGGCTGGCCCGCACCGTCGGACCCGGCCGATGCCATTGACGACGCCGAGTTCGATCTCGCCACCCTGGCGCCGCTTTCGCCCGGCTCCGGCCAGTACCTGAAGCGGCTGCCTGGCCGCGCAGTGCAATCGCTGCGCGCGCGATGGACCCGCTGGCACAAGCCGTGGAAATCCGCCGACGGTCTGGTGGTGGAAGAGGTCGGCAGCGACGCGCTCACGCCCTACCGGCTGGCGCAGCGTGCCTGGTCGCCCTCGGCGCTGCAACAATACGCGCGCTGCCCGTATCGTTTTGCGCTGCGCGGGATCCTTGGCCTGCGTCCCGCGGAGCGGCCCGCCGGCATTCAGCGCATGGATCCGGCCACCCGTGGAGACATCTATCACGCCGTGCAATTCGAACTGCTGAGCGGATTCGCCGCCGGCACCGTGTTCGACTCGCCGGAGGTGCTGGACCGCCTGGACGCCGTGCTGCAAGACGTGGCGCAGCGTTTCGAGGCCGGCCTGGCGCCCGCTATCCCGCAAATCTGGCGGACCGAAATTGCGTCCATCCGGGCCGATCTGCGCGGCTGGCTTCAGCAAAAGGCGGCGCACGAGCCCGAGTGGCGTCCGCTGTTTTATGAACTCAGCTTCGGGCTGAACGACCCCGCGGGCCGCGATCCGCGCAGCCGTAAGGAACCGGTGCAACTGGAAGGCGGGTGGCTGTTGCGGGGATCGATCGACCTGGTGGAGCGGCACACGGGCGGTATGTTGCGCGTAGTGGATCACAAGACCGGGCGCGTCCCCGATCCCAGGCCCGAAATGATGGGCGGCGGCGAGGCGCTGCAGCCCTCGCTTTACGCGCTGGCAGCCGAGCAGATGCTCGGCGAACCGGTGAACCTCGGGCGGCTCTACTACGCGACCATCCGGCAGAACTTCACGGCGGTGGACGTGCCGCTCAACGAGTGGTTGCGGCGGCGCGCGGCGCACGTGCTCCAGATCATCGACGATGCCATGCGCGACGGATTCCTGCCCGCGGCGCCGCGCAAAGACGGCTGTAAGCGCTGCGAGTTCCTGCCGGTCTGCGGCCCCTACGAGGAGGAGCGCGTGGAGGAGAAGTCCCAGCCGGAGCTCGGGAAATTGAAGGAGCTGCGCACGTGGCGATGACCGTTGCCGCATCCGGGTCCGACCTGTCGCGAAGCTGTGTCGTGGAAGCCTCGGCCGGCACGGGCAAGACCACGGCGCTCGTGAACCGCATCGTGGATACGATCGCGGCCGGGACGCCGGTGGAATCGATCGTCGCCGTTACCTTCACCCACGCCGCGGCGGGCAACATGAAGCTGCGCGTGCGTCACGAACTCGAACTGCGCCGCACTGCCGAGCCGGACCTTGCTGTACAGGCGCTTCTGGCCCGGGCCGCGAGATCGCTCGACCGCGCTTTCATCGGCACGATTCACGGCTTCTGCGCGCAACTGTTGCGGCGCCGTCCGGTGGAGGCCGGGGTGGATCCGGTCTTCCGCGAGTTGTCGCAGCCGGAAGCCTTGCGTGTGTTCGGCCGCGTGTTCCGCAGCTGGATCGAGCGGCGTCTCAATTCGCCGTCCCCCGCGCTGATGCGGGCCTTCGCGCGACTGTCGTGGCGGGAAGAGCGGGATGGGGACGAGCCGCTCGATGCGATGCGGCTGGCGGCCTGGTCGCTGGCGGAATGGCGCGATTTCGACTCGCCATGGGACAAGCGCGGCTTCGATCGGGATGCGCGCCTGCGGGTGCTGCTCGGCAAGGCCGGGGGAACGCTGAGACTGCGCGACCGCTGCTCGCGTACGCGCGATCTTCTCTACGACGGCATGCGCCCTCTGGCCGAATTCATGGAACGGGCACGGCGGGCCCGCGATGCCGGGCGCTTCGACGCCGACCTGGCCGAGAACGAGATTCTGCGGCTGCCCGCGCGAAATGCGCTGGCTCAAGGCGGGCGCGGGCAAATATGCCGAGGGCGTATCCCGCGAGGCGCTCCTGGCATCCTGGGAGAACCTGAAGCAGGAGATCGAGGAGTTTGGACGCGGCGCCGATGCCGATCTTGCTGCGCAGTTGCGCGACGAGTTATGGGAGGTAGTGGGCCTCTATCAGGAACAAAAGCGGATGGCAGGGCAGCTCGATTTCATGGACCTGCTGCTGTACGCGCGCGAACTGGTGCGTAACGATGCCGCGCGCGCCCAACTGCAACAGGATTACCGCCGGATCTTCGTGGACGAATTTCAGGATACCGACCCCCTTCAGGCCGAGATCCTGCTCCTTCTGGCGGCCTCGGACCCCAACCAGCGCGACTGGCGCAAGGCGGCGCCCGCCCCGGGCAAACTCTACCTGGTGGGCGATCCCAAACAGTCCATCTACCGGTTCCGGCGCGCCGATGCCAACCTCTTTCGCCGCGTGTGCCGCGACCTCGCTGAAGCCGGCGTTGCCGAGGGCTCGCTCACCCGCAGCACGCGCAGCACGCGTACCATTCAGGAGTTCGTCAATGCTGCCTTCGCCCCGCAGATTCCGGAGTACCTTCCGCTTACCGGCGGCGTCGAAGACGATCCGGCGCAGCCCGGCGTGGTCGTGCTGCCCATCCCCGAACCCTACGGCAGTCGCAACCTTTCGAACCCCAGAATTGAAAAATCTTCGCCCGGAACAGTGGCGGCGTTTATCGAGTGGCTGTGCGGGGAGAGCGGATGGACGGTGCGGGAAAGGGAGTCGGGCACGCGCGTGCCCGTGCGGCCCGAGCACGTGTGCATCCTGTTCCGCCGCTTTACCAACTACGGCACAGACCTGACGCAGGAATACGTGCGGGCGCTCGAGGCGCGCGGCATCGCGCACCTGCTGGTCGGCTCCAAATCGTTTCACCGGCGCGAGGAGGTGGGCACGCTGCGCACCGCGTTGCGCGCGGTTGAGTGGCTCGATGACGAGTTGAGCGTCTACGCCGTGCTGCGCGGCAGCCTGTGCGCGGTGCCTGACGATACGCTGCTCCGCTTCCGCAATCTCTACGGGCGGTTCCAGCCGGCCCGCGAACTGCCGGAAGATCTCGATCCCGAATTCCACCCCATCCGCGATGCGTTCCTGATGCTCACCGGGCTCCACCGCCGCCGCAACTACCGCCCTGTCGCGGATACGATTCACGAATTGCTGGAGGCCACGCGCGCGCACGCCGGGTTCGCTTTTCGAAAGGGCGGCGAGCGCGTGCTGGCCAACGTCTTCCGCCTGGCCGACCTGGCACGCGGATTCGATGCCCTCGGTGCGGGTACATCTTTTCGCTCGTTTGTCGAGTACCTGGAAGCCGAGTACGACGCCGGCGAAACCGGTGAAGCCCCGGTGCTCGAGCAGGAGGGCGGCGGCGTCCAGTTGATGACCGTCCACAAGGCGAAGGGCCTGGAATTTCCGGTGGTCGTCCTGGCCGACCTGACCGCCAGGCTCACCTCGCCGCAAGGCGCGGACCGCTACAGCGATTCAGGCCGCAGGCTTTGCGCCCAGCGCCTGGTGCGCTGCGCGCCATGGGAGCTTGTGGATGCAGCGGCGGAGGAGGCCCGCGCCGATGAAGAAGAGGCAGTGCGCGTCGCCTACGTGGCCGCCACTCGCGCCCGCGACCTGCTCGTGGTCACGGCCATCGGCGAGGAGGATCGGAAAGGTGGCTGGCTGAGCCCGCTGCACGATGCGCTCTACCCGCCCAGGGAGCGCTGGCGCATCTCCGAACCCGCGCCCGGTTGCCCGCCATTCGGCAACGCCACCGTCCTCAACCGGCCGCCCGATCAGCCCGAAGAGGTGTCGGTCAAGCCCGGCCTGCACCGCCCCGTATCCGGCAGCCACACGGTGGTCTGGTTCGACCCCGCCATTCTGCCCCTGCGCGTGTCGAAAGCCGAGGGCATCGAAAACCAGCATGTGCTGAGCGGCTCCACGGAGCAGGCCGTGGATGGCCTGCGGCGTTACGAGGAATGGAAGGAGCGGCGCGCGCGGCGGATCGAGGCAGGCGCGGTAGCCGGCTATCGAGTCGTGCCCGCGGAGAATTTCGGCGCCTGCGACGAAGCCGGACATGTCCGCGTGGAGATTGTCACGATGCCCCTGGCGCAGGGGCGTCCGGGTGGCCGGAAGTTTGGCCGCCTCGTCCACGACATTCTGCAGCGCGCCGCTTCTCCCGCAGAGGCCGGGGCGCTCGCCGAGGTATGGGGCCGCAGTCACGGAGCAAGCGTCGAGGAGTGTACGGCCGCGGCGGAGGCGGCTCGGCAGGCCCTTGAGTACCTCACGGGGATCATGCCGGCCGGCGCCGAACGGCATCGCGAATTGCCGGTTATCGTGCGCCTGGCGGACGGCACTCTGGTGGACGGCCGCATCGATCTCGCGTGGCGTCAGGCCAACGTGTGGACAGTGGTCGAGTACAAGACCGACCGGCGCCAGAAGCGGAGCGCCGCCCAACTGCGCCTTTACGCACTCGCGCTTGAACGGGCCACCGGCCTGCCCGCAAACGGAATTGTGCTCGAGGTCTAACGCGGCCTGCCGCGCAACCGCTACCTTCCGGGGCGCATCCAATAAGTATCCCAACCGCTCGTAAAGCCGCGCTTGCTCTATTTCTGTTCGCGCTCGCCGCCGGATTGTTCCGGGATGCACTCGAACGGAGCGGAGCCTTCCTGCCGTTTCGTGTGGCGAGGCTGATGGCGGCTGCGCCGGACAAGACGTTGGCCATGCCGGTAGAAAACGTACCAGTCGGGAGAGTTGCCGATGCGTGGGCTGCGCCGCGTTCCGGAGCCCGCAAACACGAGGGCCAGGATATTTTCGCGAAACGCGGCACAGCGGTGCGTTCCGCGACAGACGGAATCGTGGTGCGGCTTGGCCGCGGAGGATTGGGCGGCAACTCGGTCTCGGTGTTGGGCGCCGGAGGCAGGGTCTACTACTACGCGCACCTGGCGTGCTTTGACGAGGCCGTGCATACAGGCGAACAGGTAACAATCTCCACGATTCTCGGTTATGTCGGCAACACCGGGAATGCGCGGACCACGCCGCCGCACCTGCATTTCGGAGTCTACGCCCGTGGAGGCGCGATTGATCCTTTGCCCCTCCTCGTGAACCGGCCGGCGGCGCCGCCGGACGGAACCTGATCATCGGCGTGTTGACGCGCCTCCGGACGCTCCCTTACAATCGCCACCAAATGCTCCTTCGCGCGCTGGTCATCCTGCTTTTCTCCACCGCGGCCATCGCCGACACCTACCCGCGCCAGGCGGGCGTGGACGTGCTCCACTACAGTTTCCGAATCACGCTGCGCGACGACACTGACGAGATTTCGTGCGAAACCACCGTGCTGGTCCGTTTTCTTCGCGAGGGAATCGGAGAATTCTGGCTCGACCTGGCTTCGCCCGCCGGCGGAAAGGGCATGACGGTCACCGCGGTGCTGAGCGCCGGCGCGCCGCTTGCGTTCACTCACGCCGCCAACCGCGTTAGTATCCGCTTACGCAATCCGCCAGGGGGGTCGCGGCAGGCGTTCACTATCCGTTATCACGGCGTGCCTGCCGGAGGACTGCGCATCGGTCCGAACAAATACGGAGAGCGGACGTTCTTCAGTTCCAACTGGCCCGACCGCGCGCGCCAGTGGCTTCCGGTCATCGACCATCCCTCCGACAAAGCGTCCAGCGAATTCCTGGTCACCGCGCCGGCGCGGTACCAGGTGGTGGCCAACGGAGTGCTGGTGGAAGAAACCGATTTGGGCGACGGGACGCGACTCACGCACTGGAGCGAGGCGGCGCCCATCGCTTCCTGGCTGAACGCCATCGGCGCGGCGCAATTTTCGCGCCGCGATCTCGGCGCTGTGGACCGTGTTCCGCTTCAAACCTGGGTGTACCGGCAGGACCGGGACAACGGCATGGTGACCTTTGATGAGCCCGCGCGGAGGGCGATCGAGTTCTATGTTTCGCACATTGGTCCGTTCCCCTATGGCAAACTGGCCAGCGTGGAAGCCGCGGGTGTGAGCGGCGGCATGGAACACGCAAGCGCCGTGTTCTACGGGGAGGCTTCCGTTACCACTCGCCCCGCCACTTCGCTGGTGGCGCATGAGGTCGCGCACCAGTGGTTCGGCGATTCGGTGACGGAAAAGGATTGGGACGATGTCTGGCTCAGCGAGGGCTTCGCCACCTACCTGGCCCTGCTCGCCACCGAGCACTACTCGGGGCGGGACGCATTCGTGGCCGGTCTCAAAAGCAGCCGCGAGACGGTGTGGAAGACCGGGCGCAGCCTGCCCGGAACGGCGGTGGTGCACCGCAACCTCTCCGACATGAGCGCGGTGTTGAACGCTTTGGTTTACCAGAAGGGCGCCTGGGTGCTCCACATGCTGCGCTGCCTGGTGGGAACCGACAGGTTCTGGGCGGGAGTTCGCGAATACTACCGCGTCTACCGGGACGGCAACGCTTCGACCGAGGACTTTCGCAAGGTGATGGAGGAGCAGTCCGGGATGGACCTTCGGTGGTTCTTCACGCAATGGCTCACTCGCGCAGGATCGCCGGTTGTGCAATCGCGCTGGAAATACGATGCCGCATCGAAGAAGGTAGCACTGGAGTTGAGTCAGCAGCAGCCAGGCGAAGCTTACCGCCTGCCTATCGAAGTGGCTCTCGATGGCCGCATTGAGAAGTTCGAGATGACGGCCAGGCAGCAGCGCCTCGAGATCCCGTCAGACCGCGCTCCCACGTCCGTTACGTTCGACCCGAACACCTGCCTCCTGGCGACGTTCCAGTAGGGCGCTACCCCACGTATCGCAGCACTTCCATAGGATGCACCCGAGTGGCGCGGACGGCCGGCACCAAAGCAGCCAGCAGAGCCATCGCCAGCAGCATCACACTGAGGAACGCGAGCGTGGCGGGGTCCGAAGGCTTGATCTCGAACAGCAGCGTTTCGAGGTACCTGCCCAGCGCCAGCGCCCCCGCGAGGCCCAGCGCGAGACCGCACAACGTCAGCACCAACGCCCGCCCCAGCACCATGCGCAGCACCTGCCCGCGCTGCGCACCCAGCGCCACGCGGACACCGATCTCGTGCACGCGCTGCCGGACCCCGTACGAAATCACGCCATAGACGCCGAGCACGGCCAGCAGCAGAGCGAGACCGGCGAAGGCCGCGATCAGTCCGGTCTGGAACTTCGTCCGCGAAAGCGACTCGTCTACCCACTGCCGCATGGTGCCCATCTCCGACACCGGAAGCTCCGGGTCCAGTTCGCGAACGACACCCGTTACGGCTCTGGCGAGCGACATCGGCTCACCGCGCGTCTCCACCACAACCGTACCGAAAGCGAACGACAGATGCGCCTGCGGGTAATACACCATCGGGCGGACTTTGTCCGCCAGGCTGCCGTGCTTGACGTCGCCGGTGATGCCGATGATCTCACCGGGAGGATTGTTCGACTGCATCTGCACGATCAGCCTCTTGCCGACCGGATCCTCGCCCGGGAAGGACTCACGGGCCATCTCCTCGTTGATCACGAAACGCAGGGGCGCCTTTTCGTCGTTGTCCGCATCGTTGAACGTGCGCCCGCGGCGGAGCGGGATGCCCAGGGTTTCGAAGTAGCCGGGCTGCGCCAGGCGGACATCCGCAACCGGCTCGTGACCGGGTTCGGGCTTGGGCTGATCGGCCCTCCAGAAATAGGTCGCCGAGCCCATTCCCTTGAACGGCAGAAAGGTGACCAGGCTGGCATTCACCACGCCGGGCAGGGCGCGCAGCCGCCGGTCCAGTTCGTTGAAGAAGCGGACGTCCTTGCCGTTCTGATATCGTGTGCCGGGCAGGCTCAGGTTAAACGTGAGCACGTGGTCCGTGCGGAAGCCCGGGTCCACCGACGTGAGACGCCCGAAGCTGCGCAGCAGCAGGCCCGCTCCCACCAGCAGCATCAGGGCGAAGGCGACCTGGGCTACGGTAAAGGCGTCGCGCAACCGGTTTGAGGTCCGGCCCGGCGTGGATCCGCGGCCGCCTTCTTGAAGCGCGGTGCCGAGCGCGTGCCGCGCGGAGAGCAGCGCCGGCGCCAGTCCCATGGCAAGGCCGGTCAGCAAAGTCGCGGCCGCGGTGAACAGCAGTACCGCCCCGTCCAGGGTGGCCCGTTCGAGGCGTGGCACGTCCGCCGGGCCGAACAGCTTGAACGCTTTCACCAGAGCGTACGCCAGCGCAATACCGAGCGCACCGCCGCAGACCGCCAGCGTCAGGCTTTCGACCAGAGTCTGCCTCGCCAGCCTCGAACGGCCGGCGCCCAGCGATGCGCGGATCGCAAGCTCGCGCTGCCGCCCGGCCGCGCGGCTCAGCATCAGGTTAGCCACATTCGCGCAGGCGATCACCAGGATCAGCCCCACCGCCCCCAGCAGCACCAGCAACGGTGTCCGCACCCTTCCGAACATCTGAGTGGAAAGCGGGATGGCCTTGGCGCTCCAGTTGGCATTGTTCAGCGGGTACGCCCCTTCGAGTTGCTTCGCCATCGTTCGCATTTCGAGATCGGCCCGCTCCACCGTCACTCCGGGCTTCAGTTTCGCCAGCACGGCGTAATTCCGGCCGCCCGCGCGCGTGCCATTGGAATTGATGCCCTGGAGCCGCAGCGCCTGCCACATTTCAGGCTTGCTGTCGGCGGGCGTGAGGATGCCCGGCGGCGCCACTCCCACTACCGTCACCGCTTCCGAATTCAGCCGGATCGTCTTGCCAATAATGGATGGGTCAGCGGAGAACTTGCGCCGCCACAGGGTATCGCTCAGGACCGCGACCGACGCCGCACCGGGCTTGCACTCCGCGGCCGTGAAGCCGCGGCCCATCGCCATCGGAATGCCGAGCATCGGAAAGAACGCTTCCTCCACCCACTGCGACTCGACTTCTTCCGGCTCGCCGGCACCGGTGACGGTCTTATTCTGCGAAACGTATGCGCTCATCGCGCTGAAACTCGAACTGCGCGCGCGCCACTCCAGATAGTTCGCCGCCGACACCACGTTGTTTTTGAAGCCACGGTCCGGGCGCGTCTCCCAGAGCGACACCAGCCGGCTGGAATCGGGATACGGAAGCGGTTTCAGAATCACGGCCTGGATCAGGCTGAAGATGGCCGTGTTCGCACCGATGCCGAGCGCGATCACGACGATGCCGACTGCCGCGAACCCTGGGTTACGGCGAAACTGGCGAAGCGCGTAGAGGATGTCCTGTATCATCGAGCCCCTCTCAAGGATCTACGGATGATACCGGAAAGGGTTAGGCAACGGCTACGGCTCAGGCGATATCGCCGCCGAGATTGTATTCCTTCAGCCGGTATTGCAGAGTGCGCAGGCTGATGCCGAGTTGGCGCGCGGTTCGGGTCCGATTGCCGCCGTTTTCAGCTAAGGCCTTCTCGATTGCCTGGCGTTCGATGTCCTTGAACAGAACCGGGCGCGCCGGACCGCTGGCGGTAATGGGGAGATCGTCGGACTCCACCACGCCATCCGACAGAATGGCCACGCGCTCCATGGTGTTCTGCAGTTCCCGCACATTGCCGGGCCAGTTGTATGCCATCAGCACGCATTCCGCTTCGGGAGAGATGGCGAGGCCCGGCTTGTTGAGTTCCTTCGCTGCCCGCTCCAGAAAAAATCGAGCCAGGCGGCGGATGTCCGACGGCCGCTCGCGCAGGGGAGGGATTTCGATGGGAAATGTGTGCAGCCGGTAGAACAGATCCTCGCGAAATTTTCCCTCCGCCACGCTTTGTTTCAAGTCGCGGTTGCTGGCGGCGATAATGCGCACGTCGGCGGTGATCTGGCGTGTTCCGCCCACGCGCTCGAAAGTCCTTTCCTGAAGGACGCGCAACAGCTTCGCCTGTAAGCCGCCATCGAGTTCGCCGATCTCGTCCAGGAACAGCGTTCCCCCTCCGGCTCGCTCGAAGCGGCCCGCATGCTGTCCCACGGCGCCGGTGAAGGCGCCCCGCTCGTGCCCGAATAGCTCGCTTTCAATCAGGGTGGGAGAGAGTGCGGCGCAATTCACCGGCACGAACACTCGCTGCGCGCGCGGGCTATTGCGGTGAATGCAGCGCGCGATCACCTCTTTGCCTGTGCCGCTCTCTCCGGTGATGAGTACGGTGGCCTGGGTGGGCGCCACTTTTCGCGCGAGTTCCACCACGCGGGCCATCTCGGGATCGCCGGCGATAAGGTCCGCGCACGAGAAGCGGGCGTTTTCCTGCTCCTGAAGCACCTCGCGGTCGCGCGCCGCCTGGTTGTCCTCGAGGGCTTTGCGCACCACGATGCGCAACTCGTCGGGGCTGCTCAGTGGCTTGCCCAAATAGTCGGCAGCGCCGAGTTTCATTGCTTCCACCGCGGAGGAGACGGTCCCGAATCCGGTGATCACGATGACCGGGATCTCGGGCATCTCCTGTTTCCAGTAGCGGAGCACGTCCATGCCGCTGCCATCCGACAGTTTCAGGTCCGTAACCACCAGGTGAAAGCTGCGGCGGGCGCCCGCGGCCAGTGCGTCAGCCGCCGATGCCGCGCTTTCCACGGCATAACCCTCGCCGCGCAGGATCGCCTCCATCAAGCTGCGAAAGCCGGCGTCGTCATCCACTACCAGGATCGATTCCATCATGCTCCTTTCGCAGCTCCTGCGGGAAACCGAAGCGCCGCTTCCGCTCCAGTTTCCGCGCCCGGCCTCAGTTGCAACTCGCCTCCGAGGGAGGCCGCGATGCGCCGGGTGATGGCCAGTCCCAAACCGGTGCCGGATGCCTTGGTCGTGAGAAAGGGCTCGAAAAGCCGGCCACGAACGCTGCTGTCGAGTCCCGTGCCGGAGTCGGCCACGCGGATGAGCAGGGCGCCATCCGTCTTGCGTTCGGCCTCCACGCGAATTTCTCCGCCGTCGCCCGGAGGGATAGCCTCAACCGCGTTCCGCAACAGGTTCAGCAGCGCCTGCTCCAACAGGTCGGGGTCGCTGCGCCAGGCCAGGTCGGTATCGGAGATCGACAGGCGGATGGGCCGGCTGCCGATCAGGTGGCGCGCGTGCTGCTCCGCCGTGGCCGCCACATCCCGCCAGTCCACTTCCTTCCATTGCGGAGCGGCGGGGCGGCCGTACGCCAGCAGGTCCTTCACCAGCTCCTCCAGGCGCTGCACCTCGGTGACCGCCGGGGCAAGCAGATTGCGTGTGGCCTCGTCCGAGCGTTCTCCGGCAAGCTGCACGAAGCCTTTGATGGTCCCAAGCGGATTCCGGATCTCGTGCGCCAGCACCGCCGACATCTTGCCGATGTGGGCCATGTGCTCGAGTTCGAGCTGCCGTACCTGATAGCGGGCAGTCCGCCGCATTGCCCACAGCGTGTAGATGGAGAGCAGCACCAGGACCGTGCCGCCGATGGACGCCACGATGACGTTATGCCGGCCATGCACCACCAGGAAATCGGCCGCGGCAACATTCAGGTCGATTCGTGCAATGTGCAGGACGCCGTTGGAATGAAACGGCACATGGGCGCGAAAGACCCGGTCCGCGCCTCCCTGGCCGGTCACAAATGCAGTGCGGAAGAATTCGCGTCCGTCCCACAGCGGCGCCAGCTCCAGAGAATCTCCGGCGCCCCCGCGTGCGATGAGTTGCACGGCAACCAGGTAGGGTTCGTCGTTGGCCAGAATCTCGGGGTCGGTGGTCCGCTCCAGCCGTGAAACCAGCACCGAGACGCGGTGACGGAGGTACACGGCCCGCTGCTCATCCAGTTCATGAAGGGTGCGCACAGCACTGAACAGCAGCACCGCGGGCAGAATCGCCACCGCCAGCGGGAGCAGGGCGCGGTGCAGGACGATTTTTCGCAGAGGATCCAACAAAGATAGATGCAGTTTCGCGGGCTTTGGTGACGTGCCGGCGGCCGCGCCCGCCGGCACGCAAGGATTTTAGCTGCGCCCCGGTCCCTGGCCGTTGCGCATGCCGCCGCGATAAGGACCCTGCCGGTTGCTGCCGTCGGCCGGCGGTTGTCCGTTCTGACGGCCGCGCGGGCATGTGCCGTTGCCATGCGGGCCGGTGCCGTCGCACTGCCCGGAAGCGTTCGGGCCCCTGCGCGTGCCATCGCACTGCCCCTGGTTCGGGCAATCGGGACGGGGGCATGTGGGATTTTGCGCTACGGCAAAACCGGCGGAAGCAAACAGCAGCAGTGCAGCAAGGAGCGATCGTCGTTGAAGCATCGGATACAACCTCCGCCTCCTGGAGGTGCACGCGGTCGCCCAAAATCAGATGTTGCAAGTACAGGAGTTACAGGTCCGATAGAGCCGGCGCCGCGCACAGTTGGCACAGAGGAGAAAGCCGGCGCGCAAACGTTGCGGAGTTAAAGGCCTTTTGCCGCTGAATCGGCAGCCGCGCACTCCTTGCGCAGGGAAACCCCGTTCCGCGCAAATCCTGCACGGGGTCGGCCGTTGCGGTGTTGAATTCGTGAAGATCGGGTCTGGCACTTCGTTTGCCACATTTCTGGGCGGGAGCGTCTATGATCCGTCTTACCGCCATTCTCCTGTTGACGCCGGCATGCTGGGTGCTCCACGCGCAGGGCGAGAACTGCTGTATCGTGGCCCAAGCCGGAAAAATCCTGGAGCTTTCCGGCGTGGTAGGGCAGATTCAGATCGTTCCCGGACAAGGCATGCCGTACTTCGAACTGAAGCACGGCGCCGAAACCACCCGCGTCTATCTGGGACCGATGCCCTTTCTGATCGCCGAAAATTTCAATCCGAAGAGCGGGCAGGATGTCGTAGTCAAGGGATATCCGGTCGAAAACTGGATTGTCGCAGCGCGTGTCACTCTGGTGGCCGAGAAGAGGACCGTTCAGTTCCGCGACGATCAGGGCTGGCCGCTGTGGCGCGGGCGCTTTGGCCGCGGCGCGGGCGGGGGAGGTTGGGGACGGGGCGCCGGGCGAGGCCGCTAGCCCCTTCGGTCATGCGCCCTGCACGTTCTGCGACAGCTTGTAATCGCGCACCATCCGGCGAATCCAAACAGCCAGCCCAATCGAACCCAACGGGACCAGCAGCCAGGGAACCAGGTGCGCCCAGGATGGTGTGGGCGCGAAGTCCGCAATAACCTTCTGTCCGTATTGGTTCACGTAGCCGTCGATAATTTCGTTATCGGACTTGCCCTCCTGTACCAGGCGCGCGATTTCGAGCCGCATTCGAAGTGCGACCTCACTCTGGTGCCGGCTCACCGGCTCGCTGTAGCAGCACGGGGCCAGTAGCTTGTTTTCGAGCGCGGTGATGCGCTGCTCCGGAGAACGGTCTCCGGCGGCGGTGAGAAACCCGGGGAAAACCCCTGCCAGGCACACCGTCGCCAGGAAAGTCCGTGCGAGCGAAATTTTGAGCATGAAAGACATCGGTTGCAATCCGGCGGCCGTTCGTCAACGGCGCGCACGCGCCTCCCAGTCGGCGCGCAGCATGCTCCAGACAATCAGGTCCACCCAGCGGTCGTTCACCCATTCCGCCTCGCGCAGCACGCCCTCGCGCTGGAACCCCAGGCGCTCCGGAATCGCGCAGCTTTTGCGGTTCCCGGTTCCGCACCGGATCTCGACACGATGCAGGTCCTGGTCGAACATCAGGTAGTCGAGAAGAGCGGCGCAACACCGGCTCATGAGCCCTCCGCCCTGCCGCCGTTCGTCCAGCCAGTACCCGATGCTGCAATTGCGATTGTTCCAGTCGATTGGGTGCACGCCGACACAGCCGGCGAACAGGCCTTCCACTCGTATCGAGCATTGCGGACCCTTCCCGGCATACCACTGGTTCAGTACCCGCCGGAAGAATTCCTGGACGTCCGCTTCGCTGCGGGTGGCGTCCACCCAGGGCAGCCAATCGCGAAGATAACGGCGGTTCCGTTCCACGCAGGCGAACGCCTCGCCCGAATCGGCCATCTGCAACAGCCGGATTTCCACGCCTGGAGCGATGCTTTGCTGGAATGGAGCCGTCACGATTTCCCGGTCGGATTCTGCGGTGTCCGCGACTTGGAAATGGACGGCGTTTCCGGACCATCGTGCTGCAAAGCATACGCCGTCAAGCCCGTCTTCAGCAGGTCGAATGCAGTCTGCGGGTCGTCCGCATACTGGAACAGATCCATATCCTCGGGAGAAATCATGTCGTACTTCAACAGGGCCTCGAAATTGATGATTTCTTTCCAATAGGAGGAACCATAAAGCAGGATCGTCAGCTTCTTGGCGAGTTTTTGCGTCTGCGAAAGTGTGAGCAGTTCCATGAGTTCATCCATGGTCCCGAACCCGCCCGGAAACACCACCAGCGCCTTTGCCAGGTAAGCGAACCAGAACTTCCGCATGAAGAAGTAGTGGAACTCGAAGCTCAGCTCCGGGGTGATGTAGGGATTGGGAAACTGTTCGAACGGCAGCCCGATGTTCAGCCCCACGCTCTTGCCGCTGGCGTCGAACGCGCCGCGGTTCGCCGCTTCCATAATGCCTGGTCCGCCCCCCGAACAGATTACGAATCGATAGGTGCTGTTGGTGAACTGGTCCGACCACTCGGTGAGCATCCGGGCAAGCGTCTGCGCCTCGGAATAATAGTGTCCCAGCGGGCCGTCTTCCTTCAAACGGGCGGAGCCGAAAAAAACGACCGTGTCGCGCACTTTTTCGCGGCGGAAATGCGCGAGCGGCTCTAAAAACTCGGCCAGGATTCGCAAGGCGCGCGCATCCGGGCCATTCAGAAATTGTTCGTTCAGGTAAGCGACCGGGCGGCGGACGCTATTCGGCGGTTTGGTTTCCGGCATCGTTTTCCAGTTTTTCCACTCTCTTGGTCAGGTCTCTCAACGTCTTCATCAGGCTCGGCAGCTTGGGAAATGCCGTAATCGCCCTCAGCCATTCCGCGGCCGAAAAGGCGGGAGATCCGGAGATGCGCGCGCCGGCCTCCACGTCGCCGCCGATGCCGCTTTGGGCATAAACGATAGCGCCTTCGTGCACAGTCAGGTGGCCCGACGAGCCCACCTGTCCGGCCAGCAGCACATTCCGTTCCAGCACCGTGCTTCCGGCGAGCCCGGTCTGCGCGCAGATGATGTTATCTTCGCCCACGGTACAGGCATGTCCCACCTGAACCAGGCTGTCGATCTTGGCGCCTCGCCGCACGCGCGTTTCCCCTACCGTGGCGCGGTCCACCGAGGTGAGGCTCTGGATTTCCACATCGTCCTCGATAACGGTGATGCCGGACTGAACGATCTTGAAATGGCTGCCGTCGGCGCGCTTCGCGAATCCAAATCCGTCGCCGCCCACTACTACGCCGTTTTGCAGCACGACGCGGTGGCCGATGTGGCAGTATTCCCGGACGGCCGCGTGGGAGTGGGCCAGAAAGTCGTCACCGATGCGGGCGCCCTCATAGATGACGACATGCGGATGCAGAACGCAATTGCGGCCGATCCGCACGTGTTCCCCCACCGCGGCGAAGGGTCCGATGGAGCAGTTCTCGCCCAGCTCGGCAGTGGGCGCGACGCAGGCCAGCGGGTGAACGCCCGCGGATGGCACCGGAGGCTGGTAGAACAGCGCCAGCGCCCGCGCGAAATCGAGATAAGGGTTCGCCGAGATGAGGCAGGCGATGTCCATACCCGGAAGTTTCTCGGCCACCAGAATCGCTCCCGCCTTCGTGTTCTTCACTTTGGGAGCATATTTCGGGTTGGCCAGGAAAGTGAGTTGTCCCGGTCCGGCATGCTCCATCCCGGCCACGCCGGTGATTTCGATTTCGCCGTCGCCTGCGACGCCACAGCCCAACCGTTCTGCGATCTGCTGGAGTTTCATACCGTGAACCTCCAGCGTACCGCAGTGATTGTAGCGGAACCGGCGAAGCCTTTACTCCGAAATCCGTTGTTGGTACAATTTCAGCCGCCTGAAGTACGGAACAAAGCGAAGAGACGCAAACTCGTCGACGCGTCTCTCACCGCGTCGCTTTATCTGCTGTGGTTCTCCGGCCTGCTGAGGCCCGGCATTCGCGATTGGTGTAGACATCCCTTGAAACGGGATGCAGAAATCGCGGCTAACGCATTGGAAAAGGAGTGCACTTCAATGTCGTCGGGAAAAGGATGGAAGGTTGCCTCAGGTTTCTTGGTGATATGTGCGGTTCTGTCTGCCCAGATCGTCTCCAGTTCCATCGTGGGAACACTTACCGACCCGGGAAACGCCGTTGTCCCGGGTGTCGAAGTAGTCCTGACAAATCTGGGAACCGGAGTGGTCAACAAGACCAACTCTAATTCAGTGGGTCTCTTTCGTTTCCCGACCGTTCTCACAGGGCGTTACTCGATCACCGTCCACGCCACCGGATTCAAGGGCTACTCCCAAACGGAGATCGTCATATCGGCCAGCGAAACGCGCGACTTGGGCACCATCACTCTGCAATTGGGCAGCCTCGCCGAACAGGTGACCGTAACCGCGGAAGCCGCGGCGCTCCAAACGGCGAGTAGCGAGCAATCTTCGCTGGTTAGCGGCACACAACTCAGTAGCATTGCCCTCAGGGCGCGCGACTTCTTCGGAATGATGTCGTTGCTGCCCGGAGTGGTCGATACCAGAACCCGTGAGGCCACCAGCGCCTCTGGCGGCATGGGCGGCCTCTCCTATAGCGGCTCGAGTTACCTGATGTCCAATTACCAGGTGGACGGCATCACGGCCAATGACACCGGGTCCAACAACGATATCCACTTCAACGGCAACGTCGATGCGATCGCGGAGATTCGCGTTCTGACCTCGAATTATCAGGCGGAGTACGGCCGCAAGTCCGGCGCTACCATCAGCGTCATCACCAAAGGCGGCGACCGCGACCTTCACGGTTCAGCGTACTGGTCACACCGGCATGAGGAGTTCAACGCCAACAGCTTTTTCAATAACCGAAGTTCGCTTTTGAAGTCGCCGTACCGCTTCAATGTGCCGGGTTACAGCGTCGGCGGCCCGATCTCTCTGGGCGGATTCAACCGGACGAAGGACAAGCTCTTCTTCTTCTTCGCGCAGGAGTACACGCGCCAGCGTATCAACCTCACCACTCAATATCGAATCATGCCCACGGCCGTCGAGCGCGCAGGCGACTTTTCGCAAAGCGTTGACACCAGCGGCAAGCAGATCAAGATTACGGACTGGACCACGGGGGGCCAGTTCCCCAACAACAAGATCCCGGCTTCGATGATCGACCCGACCGGGCAGGCAATCGTGAACTTCCTTCCGGCGCCCAACTATGTCGAGGCCGACCCGAGTTTGGTCTACCAGCGAAACTATGTCGCCGCCGCGAGTGGCATCTATCCGCGCCGGAATGATACGCTTCGCATCGACGCCAATCCCTCCCCCAGGCTGCGCGTCTACTGGCGCCTGATCAATGAGCCCGAGACAATGGAAGCGCCTTGGGGTGGATGGGGCAGCGGAAGCAACAACTTCATG
This sequence comes from Bryobacterales bacterium, assembly GCA_963836425.1. Lineage (GTDB taxonomy): Bacteria > Acidobacteriota > Terriglobia > Bryobacterales > Bryobacteraceae > CAWIJJ01. The sequence continues at coordinate 668,819 of CAWIJJ010000001.1, forward strand.
CCGCCGACCTGGTACCGGCGGGGCAGGCCCGGCAGGGGGCAGGCGGTCAATGCTACTTACAGCTTCAGTTCGACACTGGTCAACGAATTTACGTTCGGCAAAAGCTACAGCCACATTTATTACAGCCTGCAAGACGACACCAAGCTCAGCCGCTCGCTGATGAACAACATTCCGCAGTGGTTCAAGGGCGACACTTCCATGGCGCCGGGCACCAGCCGGCAAGGGTTCGGGCCAGGGTGGATTAACGAGGATCTCGTCCCGAACATTTCGTTCGGCAGCATTCCGGTCAACGCCCCAAACCTCAATCTGGCGAACCCTCCTTACGAGAACTGGAACGATATTTACAGCTTCACGGATAACGTGACGAAGATCCATGGCAGCCACAACCTGAAGGCCGGCGTATACGTGGAGCACACCGGAAAGTTCGCCACGCTGCAGGGCGGGAACGATGTGTATCGTGGATCGTTCAACTTTGGGCGCGACGCGAATAACCCCTATGAGTCGGGACACGGATTCAGCAACGCGCTGCTGGGCAATTTTGCGAGTTACACGGAGTCGAACAAGAAAATCACGCACGATCTCTGGTTTTCGAGTTTCGAGTGGTTCGTCCAGGACAACTGGCGCGTGAACCGCCGCCTGACGCTCGATATCGGAGTCAGGTTTTACTGGCTCACCGGCGTCTCGGACCACGCGAAGACCATCTCCGGCTTCGACCCGAGCGCCTATTCCCAAGCCAAGGCGCCGCGGCTATACATGCCCGGTTTCGACTCCAAAGGGAAACGGGTCGGAGTCGATCCCTTGACCGGCAACACGGTATTCGCGACGCTCATCGGCTTCTACATTCCCGGTACCGGCGACTCGGCCAACGGCATGCGAATCGGCGGGGAGAACGGGTATCCGTCCGGCCAGGCCAATTACGTGAGCCCGCTCGTCGGGCCGCGCTTTGGTTTCGCTTACGATGTGTTCGGAAACGGGAAGATGGCCGTCCGCGGCGGCTTCGGGATCTCCTACGACCGGCCGGGTACGGCGAATCTCTGGGAGAACATCGCCGGTCCGCCCATCATCTACGTGCCTACCCTGTACTACGGCAACCTCAGCACGTTCGCTTCGGCGGGCGGCGCACTCGGACCCACGAACCTTACATATGCCTGGGGCGATATGACGCCGCCATCCTCGATGAATTACAGCGTGGGCGTTCAGCGAAGCCTGGGGTTCGACGCGATGATCGACGTTTCCTATGTCGGCAACGTGGGCCGGCACCTGGAGAACACACGGCCGGTGAACAACATCCCGGTCTTCCCCGCTTCCCTCCGCACGCGGACCCGACAAACCCCAAGCAGTCGCTGCCTGATAATTTCATGCGGCCGTATCCGGGCTGGGGCAGTTTGACCAGCTTCGAATATGCGAATAGCTCCAATTACAACTCTCTGCAGGTCTCGTTACGCCGCCAATTCACGAAGAGCATGATGTTCGGCGGGGCTTATACGTGGTCTAGAAATATGGCTTACGGCACTCCAAGTTCCTATTTCACGGGCCGCGCGAGGACATACGGACCGGCCGGCATGGACCGGAGACAGACTCTCACGGTGAATTACCTTTATGACCTGCCGAGTCTGAGCCGGCACTTTGGCGGCAAGTGGCTTGCCCCTCTGGTGGACCACTGGAGTATCTCTGGAATCACCAGCTTCTCGACCGGAGCGCCATTCACGCCGGGCTATAGCACTACGTACTCCGTCGAAACGACCGGGTCGAGCGAGGGCGCGCGGATCAATGTGGTGGGCAGTCCCGACGTTCCGTCCGATCAACGGACGTTCTACCGGAATATCAACCCGGCGGCATTCGCAGCTCCCACTCCGTGCACCTGGGCCAACCGGGATATGGCGTGCTTCGGCAATGCAGGCGTCAATATCATGTACGGTCCGGGCTTCAGTAACTGGGATATCACGATCGGAAAGAAGATACCGATAGGTTTGGGCGAAAAGCGCATGCTGGATTTCCGTGCGGAAGGCTACAACGCGTTGAACCACACCGAGTTTTCGGGATATGACACTGGTGCCCGGTTCGACGCGACCGGTAACCAGGTGAACGCCAATTTCGGCGCCTTCAATTCGACGCGAACGCCAAGGATCATCGCTTTCGTCTTGCGGCTACAGTTCTGAGGGGCTACGGTAACTCGGAAGGTGCGGGACTCATTGCCTGCAAGCGAGCTATAATCGCACCCGAAACGCGGTTATTCCCTTATGCGAGCAACTTGGATTTTGGCGGCCGGCGCGGTGCTCGCGTCCGCCGCAGGTGCCCGCGCTGAGATTGCGAATTTCGATCGCACCGGCCGGTTGACGTCTATGTTCTACGGCGGCGACGAGTTGCCGGTACGCGGCCGCATCCAGATCCTGTCGGCGGATGGAAGCAGAATCGCCGAACCCGCGCAGGCCGCGCGGAGCGCCGACCGCCAGTCTTACCAGGGATCCATCGCGGTGGATTCCAGCAAGACCGCGCGCTTCCGCGAGACCGTGGCCACTGCGGACGGCCGCGTCTCCATTACCTTGGAAGTGACTGCCGTAGAGGATCTCGACGTGGCCGGCGTGTACTACGCCATCGACGTGCCCCGGGCCGGCTTTGTAGGCGGACGCGCCACTGTCCGGACCGCGGCCGGCCCCGTCACTGTCCCGTTGCCCGCGGTCAAAACCGGAGAGCGGGAGTTCTTCCACGCCGGCGGCAACGCCCTGCAACTGGCGGGCATCGCTCACAATCTCCTCCTGTCCGCCGCTCTCGACGGCCCGCACGGCATCGCGCTAGCGGACCGCTGGGACCGGTCGGGACGAACTTACGGCGCCATTATTCAGGTCCGCCCGGGATCGCTCTCCGCCGGCCAGACCGCGTCCATGAAACTCGACCTGACGCTGTCCGGCGATCCCGACCGCACCCCCGCCCGCCTGACGGTGGACACGGCTTCCAAACGCTATCAGTTTCAGGGCGTGGGTGGGAACTACTGCTTCAATATCGAATCGCCCGTGGCCCAGTACACCCTGAACAATCTGAAAGTAGCCTGGGGGCGTACCGAAATGAGTCTCAGCTATTGGGAGCCGGACGACCACAGCGAAGTGCCCGCACCGCCGGACTACTTCACGCTGCGCGAGCAGGCCTACCCGCGGCTGAAACTCGAAATGCAGATGGGCCGCCAACTCCAGGACCGCGGGATTCCTTACATCGCCAGCATCTGGGCCATCCCTGAGTGGGCATACACCGATCCCGGCGCGAAGCCGCAACGCCGCAACCGCCGCCGCATCGCGCCCGCCAAAACCGGCGCGCTGGTAAGCTCCATCGTGTCCTACCTGCGGTACGCCCGCGAGCAATACGGCGCCGAGCCCGACATGTTTTCCTTCAACGAAGCCAATATCGGGGTCGATGTCCTCCTCACTCCGGAGGAGCACCGCGACATGATTAAGCTGCTCGGGGCTGCGTTTGAAAAGGCCGGCCTCAAAACCCGCCTGCTGCTTGGCGATGCCACCGGCCCTCGCAATACCCACGAATTCGCCCTGGCCGCGGCGCAGGATCCAGAGGCCATGAAGTACGTCAAGGCTATCGGGTTCCACTCCTGGGGCGGCGGCACGCCCGAGCAGTACAAGAGTTGGGGCGACCTGGCAGAGTGGCTGCAACTGCCACTGCTGGTGACCGAGTTGGGCGTGGACGCGCAGGCGTACCAGGGCGGGGCATACGACTCCTTCACGTACGGGATGAGCGAAGTGCGGATGTACCAGGAACTGCTGCTCTACGCCCGCCCGCAAGGTACCCAGCAATGGGAGTTCACTGCCGACTACGGCACGGTCCGCACGCGGCGTCTGGAAAACGGCACCGTCGAATTGGTCCCGACATCCCGGTTCTGGCTGGTCAAGCACTTCACCGATCTGACGCCGCACAACTCCGATGCGCTGGCGGTGTCGTCCGACAACGACAAAGTACTCTTCACGGCCTTCGCGCAAGGGCAGGGAACGGCACGCGTCCATACCCTGCACGTGGCAAACATGGCGGCGGCACGGGAGGTCACGATCGAAGGCGTGCCCAACGTGGAGTTTCGCGCCGTCCGCACCACCGAGTCCGAAGACTTTCAGGAATTGCCGGCGGTGCGTCCCGAGGGAGGCGTGCTGCGGATTCAGATTCCGGCGCGTTCATTGCTGACCTTGACCACGATGGCCCGCTAACGTAAGTCCGCCGCCACAGCGTTGGCATGGACCTGCTCCGGGCTCTTGCAGCCGGGAATTACACACGAAACCGCGGGATTCGACAAACACCATGCGAGCGCCCACGCCGCCATTGGTACACCCTCCGGAACCTCCGTCTCACGGAGTCGCGCCACCGTCTCCAAATCCCGCTGCAACCGTTTCGCCCCCAGGCTGGAGCGGAAGTCATTTTCGGGAAAGAGCGCGCCGGTGTCGTACCTGCCGCTGAGCAGCCCGCTCGCCAGCGGCACGCGAGCCAGAATGCCGAGATCTCCCCTCTGCGCATGCGGGAAATAGTCGTGCTCCGGGCGCCGGTCCAGGCGATTGTAAACCACCTGGAGAACCTCCGCTCCCAGCCGCCGCGCCTCGGTCGCTTGAACCTCGCTGCCTTTGCTCGGAATCGAGACGCCGAGGTGCCGGATCTTCCCCGCTCGCTGTTCGCGGGCAAGCGCCTCCCACAGGTCTTCGTTGAGGAAGTCCTCATCGGAACCCGAATGGAACTGGTAGAGGTCGATGGCATCCACCCGCAACGCGCGCAGCGATGCTTCCATTTGCGCAACCGCGCCGGCCGCGGTGAAATCGGCTGTACGGCTGAGGAATCCCGTGAAGTGGTGGCCGAACTTCGTGGCCAAGATCCAACGATCCCGGTTGCGCCGGGACAGATAGTCGCCGATCAGTTTCTCCGACACGTGATCGCCATAGCATTCGGCCGTATCGATCAGGTTGATGGCGTCGGCAGCAGCCTGGTCCAGGATGGCATCGGCTTCCGCTTGCGTGTAGTCGTGACCCCACTCGCCACCGAGTTGCCACGTCCCTACTCCGATTACCGATACCGAAACGCCTGTACTGCCGAGTCTTCGATAGCGCACGCAACGATCTTAACCGAATCTGCCGGCGGCGTCCTCGACCATACATCCCCGCCTGCCCCGGCATGGCTAACATCGGGTAAGAGGCGCATGCACGATGAAACCAGTCCTCTTCCTCAGCTTTCTGTTTACCGGACTGATGTTGGGACCCGCCGCGGCTCACGCTTTGGAGTTACCGCACAAGATCGTGATGTCTGCGCAGGAATCCCTCACGGTTCAGAAGATCTACAGCGGCTGGGCGCTATTGGGAATCGAGGTCTTCGGCGCGCTCATTTCCAATCTCGTGTTGACGATCCTCACGCGAGGGCAGGGGATGGCGTTTCGCCTGGCCCTGCTGGCCTTTCTCCCCCCGACTGGGAGGAGCTGCGGCTCCGCTGGGAATATTCCCACGCCGCGGGTGCGGTGCTGGACTTGGGTTCGTTTCTCGCGCTGGTCCTGCTGGCGATTGGCCGCGTTAAGTGAGACGTGTGAATTCCACCAGTTCTTCGATCCGTCCGGCGCGAATTCCGTGGTAGGATAACCCAATCGGCAGGTGCTTTCGATGTTTACCATTGTCATCGTACGTTTTCGCGACCGGTAGGTCGCTGAGCATCGTCTAAGTTTCAATCGCGACGCTCATTGGCCTTCCGGCTGACCTTCTCAGCGGAAACACGTCCAGGTTCCCTGGAACGTAACCTACCCATCCATGGCAAATGTTTCGGAGCTATGCTCCGGAAAGGCACTTATGCAGCTCACGGCCGAGACCAAAGTATCTCGCCCCGGCAAGTGGAACTTCCTCAAGGAGGCGCTTGCCGGTACACAGCAGGATTTCACCGAAGGCGGGCTGACCCGCGGCATAGCCCTGCTGGCCATCCCCACCATCCTCGAAATGGGCATGGAATCCGCTTTCGGCCTGGTCGACGCATTCTGGGTGGCGCGCCTTGGCGCCAATTCCATCGCGGCCGTCGGACTTACCGAAGCCGCCATCGTGTTGGTGTTCGCCATCTCGTTCGGCCTGAGCATCGCGGCTACCGCCACCATTGCGCGCCGTACCGGTGAAAAGGATCCGGAAGGAGCGTCGGTCGCCGCCGTCCAGGCACTGATCTGCGGGATTCTGCTCGCCCTCGTCACCGGAGTCGGGGGCGCCGTCTTCGCGCCCCATATTCTCAGTCTCATGAACGCCGGCCCGCAAGTGATCGCGATCGGGACAGGTTACACGCGTGTGCTGATGGGGGGCAACATCAGCATCATTCTGCTCTTTCTGATCAACGGCATCTTCCGCGGTTCGGGCGATGCTGCCATCGCCATGCGCACGCTCTGGCTGGCAAACCTGATCAACATGGCGCTCGATCCGTGCTTCATCTACGGCTGGTTCGGATTCCCGGCGCTCGGCGTCACCGGCGCCGCCGTGGCCACTACTATCGGGCGCAGCATCGGGGTGATCTATCAGCTCAGCATCCTGTTCGGGGTCAAAGCGCGGGTGACGGTGGCGGGGCGGCATCTCCGTATCGATTGGCCCGTAATGCGCAAACTGATGCGCCAGAGCGCCAGCGTGATTATGCAATACCTGGTCGCCACCGCAAGTTGGATGAGCCTGGCGCGGATCAACGCCGGGTTCGGCAGCACGGCCGTGGCCGGCTACACCATCGGCATTCGTATCATCCTGTTCGCGTTGATGCCCTCCTGGGGCATCTGTAGTGCCGCCGCAACGCTGGTGGGGCAGAACCTCGGCGCCAAAAAACCGGAACGCTCCGAGCGCGCCGTCTGGCTGGCGGGCATGTACAATATGGCGTTCCTGACGGTGGTGGGCATCGTCTTCGTAATGTTCGCGCCCTGGATCGTCAGCCGGTTCACGCCGGAAGCCGAGGTGGCCTCGACCGCCGCCGCCTGCCTTTTTTACGTGAGTCTCGGCTATCCGTTTTACGCCTGGGGCATGGTGATGGAGCAGGCGTTCAACGGAGCGGGCGATTCAGACACGCCAACCTGGATCAACCTGTTCTGTTACTGGATGTTCCAGATCCCGCTTGCCTGGTACCTGGCGACGCGGGCGGGAATGGGCCCGCGCGGGGTGTACCTCGCCATTTGCGTGGCCGAATCAATGCTGGCGCTCGTGTCCATCGTCCTGTTCCGCCGCGGCAGGTGGAAGACGGTCCGAATCTGAGGGCGGCCACCCGCCCTCACCTTCCAGCGCCGCAGCCCGGCCTGGTGCATTTCTCCATGCATATGCGGATGTCCGCCGAGTCGATCCTGAAATCGTGGTTCGGATCGCGCGGATCGCCCGCCACCGCAAACAGCGTCAACGAGTGGGCCAGCAGGCTGATGTCGGTCGAATCCACCGTGCCGGAGCGGTCCAGGTCGCATACAGCCGCGGCCGCCATGTTAGCGAGCGTCACTGCGGGCAGGCGGTTCACCTCTTCGTTCCCCAGGCCCAGGCCCATGATCTCCTTCACGTCGAACAGAAACCCGCTTAGCGGACCGCCCGCTTTGGCGGCGGCAATCAGATCGGCGGGCGAAATCCGGTCGCCGCCGTTCTGGCTGATTGACCCGAACACATTGGGCAGAAGCGACCTGTCGGACACAAACGTAATGATTTCGCCGTCGGTGGTCTTCTTCGGTATGAGGCAAAGGAGTTCGGCTGCCTGCCGTCCGGCGGTGAATGCCAGCGCCTGCCACATCCGCGGAAGGTCCTGCTTGAGATTCGAAAAGGAGGGGCTCGTTTGCTGAACCGCCCCGTTCAGATAGGAATAGTCGCATCCGTACCCGCCGGAGATCCGGCCGTCCACCGGGACGCCATCCAGGTGGAATGAGTCGGCCGTCGCACCAAGCACGTGAAAGACAAATCCGCCGCTTCCTTGAGCACCGAGGACCGCTGCCCACCTGGGATTCGACATCTTCAACTGTTCGGCGCCCGCAAACGCCGCGTTGCGGGTTTGATAGTCGCGTTCGGCGGCGGCAATCGCTTCCAGGGTGGTTTTGCACTGCGCGCGGTTGGCAGCCTCCCGAGTCTTCTGCACCGCAGGCAGCAGAAGGCCGCTCAGAAAGGCGACGATCGCGATCATCACCAGCAACTCGATGAAAGTGAAGCCGCGGCGGCCGGTATGCACATAGTCCCCTTCCACCGGCTCGAGGCCGGTAGCTATCGGAATTGTGCATTTGCGCGGCGATCTGTTTCGGCTCCGCGCCGAAAGCCTGGCATCAGTTGAGAAAATATGTACGGTACAGCGTGTCCCGCTGCCTGGGAACAAAGCCCGCGTCACGGATAATGCGGCGAAGTTCTTCCTCGCTGGCCCGGTGATGCGCTCCCGCCGCGGATACGACGTTCTCTTCGATCATGATACTGCCCACGTCGTTACCGCCGAAACGCAGGCCGATCTGGCAGGTCTTCAAGCCCTGCGTGACCCAGGAGCTTTGCACGTTTTCGAAATTGTCGAGGTAGATGCGCGAGATTGCCAGGGTCTGAAGATATTCGACGGCCGTCGCTTCCTCCTTGACGAACCGCCCCAGGGAAGTGTTCTCACGCTGAAACGTCCAGGGAATGAAGGCGGTGAAGCCGCCCGTCTCCTCCTGGAGGTTCCGCACGAGTTCCAGGTGATTCATGCGCTGCTCCAGCGTTTCGCCGCAGCCGAACATCATGGTCGCGGTGGTGCGCATCCCCAACTGGTGCGCGGTGCGGTGCACATCGATCCACTCGTTCACCGAGCATTTCAGGCGGCTGATCCGGTGACGCACCGCGTCATCCAGGATCTCGGCGCCGCCCCCAGGGATAGAGTCGAGCCCCGCGTCCATCATGCGCCGTATCGTTTCCCGCAAACTGAGCCCGCTCACCTCTGCGATGTTCGTCACTTCCGGCGCCGACAGGCAATGCAGGTGAATCGGAAATCGCTGCTTGATCGAACGGAACAGGTCTTCATACCATTCGATCTTCAGGTCCGGATGGAGTCCGCCCTGCATCAGCACGCCGGTGCCGCCGAGGTCGAGCGTCTCCTGGATCTTCTGGTAGATGGTCTCCTTCGGCAGCACGTAGCCCTCACTGTGGCCCGGAGGTCGGTAGAACGCGCAGAAACTGCAATATTCCGTGCAGAAATTCGTGTAGTTGATATTGCGGTCGATAATGTAGGAGACGATGCCTTCCGGATGCCACTTCCTGCGGATTGCGTCCGCCTCCATGCCGATGCCGATCAGGTCGTCGGAACGAAACAGGTCTAGGGCTTGTTCGCGCGTCATCATAAAAACCCAGGAATACTCATAGCGTAGCACTCCGGTGACCGCCGTCACTTCGCCACGCGCTGTTCCGGGTCATACTGCCTTTATGAGCACAACGTACACCCTCTTTCCCGACCTCCTTGCCGAGGCCAAAGTGCCGGAGAACGGTATCCTCAGCCGGACCCTCTACAACGACGACCATGTGAAGGTGGTACTGTTCGGATTCGCGGCCGGCCAGGAGCTCTCCGCTCACACCGCACCCATGGCGGCGTCCCTCTATTTCGTAAGCGGCGAGGCGGAGTTGACGTTGGGAGAGGATGTCAGCGGCGTTCGCGCGGGAGCATTCGTGCACATGCCGCCCGAACTGCAGCACGGCATTTTGGCGCGTACCCCCGTAGTCATGCTTTTATCAATGTACAAGCAGAATCGAAAGTAATAGCTTAAGCGCCGACGGCGGCCAGTTGGCGGGCAGGCTGGAGAAACAGGTAAAGGGTGAATAGCGGTTTCGGATCGCCCTTACCCCAGCGGTTGACCTGCCACTTCGCACGCAAATAGCGCACATCGGGCTGGTCCGATAAATCCAGAACAATTTGATAAGTTCCGCAATAGAATTTCTGGGGAAATGCGAGGAGAGGTTTCGCGCCCCAATCGACGTTATCGGCAGAACCCCAAATCGACAGATCGAGGCTCTCCTGCTCGATGATGCGCGTAATGCCGAGGGTTAAGATGAGTGTTCCGCCTTGCTGTTCGCCAAGGTCGATGATCTCTCCCGTACCGGCAGCGCGGACGGTGACTTCGGGCACCAGAAAAAACGGAAGCATAATCTTCCTCGCTTCGGGCTCCCCGCCCGTTTACTAATGCAGACCGGCAAATTGTTGTCTGGCTCTTTCTAGCGTCTCATACTTCTTGCAAAAACAAAAGCGTATCTGTTGCCGCCCACCCCCGCTGCGTGCATAAAAAGACGAACCTGGCACCGCCGCAACACCCAGTGTTTCAATCAGATATCGAACAAATTGAAGATCTGTATCGAACCCTTTCCCAGGGATCTCGGCCATGACGTAATAGGCCCCTTGGGGGGTGATAGGTTTAAGTCCCGCCGCAGTAAGCGTTTGAATAATGTGCTCTCGTTTCCCCGCATATTCCCGCGCTAAAGATTGATAATAAGCGTCCCCGAAATTGAGAGCGGTGACACCCGCCTGCTGTAAGGGAGCCGCCGCGCCCACAGTCAGGAAATCGTGGACTTTGCGAATCGAGTCGGTTAGATCCGGGGCGGCCAGAACCCAACCGACGCGCCAACCCGTCACCGAGTAAGTCTTACTCATGCTATTTACGAGGATCGTGCGCTCCCGCATCCCGGGAAGCGACAGGATCGGCACGTGCGCCGCGCCGTCGTAGACGATGTGTTCGTAAATCTCGTCGGTAATCGCCAGCGCGTCGAACTCCTGGCAGAGGCTCGCGATCGTTTCCAGTTCCGCTCGCGTGAAAACCTTTCCCGTAGGATTGTTGGGGCTGTTCAGGATGATCGCCTTGGTCCGGGCAGTAAACGCGCGCCTCAACTCATCCGGGTCGAAACTCCAGTCCGGCGAATGCAGGGTGACATAGCGGGTCTCGGCGCCGCAGAGCTGCGTGTCGGGGCCGTAGTTTTCGTAGAAGGGTTCGAACATCACCACCTCGTCGCCTGGATCCAGGACGGCCAGCAGTGACGCGATCATTCCCTCGGTCGCGCCGCAGCAGACCGTGATCTCCCGCTCCGGATCGAATTCCAGCCCATACGTCCGGCGATATTTCCCAGCGATCGCGTCGCGGAACGGCTTCGCTCCCCAGGTGATGGCGTATTGATTCACATCTGCCGCTATGGCCTCGGCCGCCGCCCGCTTCAGCTCCTCCGGCGCCGGAAAATCGGGGAACCCCTGTGCCAGATTGATGGCCCCGTAACGCACCGCCAGCCGCGTCATTTCGCGGATCACGGATTCGGTGAAACGAGAAATACGCCGGCTCCGAAAACGTTCGCGGAGTGCGCTGACGGTCGTAGACATTCTACGAGCGTACCTCAACTGTCGTGCAGGGGCGGGGGAACAAACCGCCTGTAACCGGGGTCTACTCCCTTCGAAGGCTTTGCATGCTGCGCAGCTTCCTCATCTCGCTCCGGTTCGCGGTGGTTGCCGCGGCGCTGTACCTCGGCTGGACATTCGTCAGCCGTTTGTCACAACAAAACCGTCAGGTTCCACCCGACCCCCAACAGCAGGCGGCAGCCGCCGCGTTCGCCCGCACCTACCTGGGCAGCGACGTCAGGATCATCCATTTCTATGCGCGCGAAGCGAGCGTGGTAGAAGGCGGCTCTACCGTGATCTGCTATGGAGTGGTAAATGCCGTCTCCGTCCGCGTGGAGCCGCCGCTCGAAGGCGTGGGCCCCTCGATCAACCGTTGCCTCGAGGCGCCCGGAGAGCGCGCCACCCGGTACACCCTGATTGCCCAGGGTAAAGACGGAACCGTCGTGTCGGAATCCTTTCCTCTCGGCATTCACCCGGACCCGGACAAACTGCCCAGGATAACCTCCTTCGGCGCGCTCAATCAGACCCTCGACTACCTGGGGAATCCCGTTTACCTGGTTGGCTTCACCGCGGAGAATCCGGAAGAGGTCACCATCGACCCACCCGTACTGCCGAAACTGCATCGCTCTCCCTACAGCCGCTTCTACGTCGCGCCCAAGGCCACCACCACCTACACGCTCACAGTAATCGGGCCGCGCGGCCATAAAGCCACCCGCCAGCTTACCCTGGCAGGTCCGAAAGGCAAGCCGTAGTCAGACGAGGGAATACCGGAAATACGAATTCGTCCCGTAATCGCAGAACTGGATCTCATTTCCCGCTACTGTTCCGTGAAAGTGGCGGTGGCCGGCGTGATCGTAGCCCTTGAAGCGCTCCGCCTCGATCTTCAAGTCGATGAATTGCCGGTTGCGATGATGCCACACCGCAAATTGTCCGTTGCTCAGTTCCCCGCTCAAAAAACAATGCTCGTCGTAATCCCAGATGTGGACGCGGTTCGGGCACACCTGACCCGTGAAGTAGTAGCGCTTGCCCTTGAAGACGTCGTACACGATTTTGGCCTCCCGCTCCAGGATCAGCCGGGCGGCGATATAAACGATGCCTGCGCGTACGTCGGGTTCCATGCTCAGGTTTGAAGATAGCAGGCGGAAAGATTCTGTGCGCACATTAGGGTATGCTGGAAAAGTACGGCTGCATCGGCCGCGGTCGCAGGGCCGCGGATTTTGCGGCCTTCTCTGGTCAGCGGTATTGTTACGGTTTGCGGTGGGCGTAGCTCAGCTTGGTAGAGCGCCGGATTGTGGTTCCGGTGGCCGAGGGTTCGAATCCCTCCGCCCACCCCAATAACGCGTTAATACCTCATCTTCAGTAAGTTGGCAGCATAAACTCAAACCATCACATGAAGGCAAGCATCACCAGCACCGGCCGGGCTTCGTTCCAAACGTTGTGGAACGCGGAATGCGACTGTTACAGTCCGGCCGCCGATCGAACTAGAATTGACGAAGGCGGCCGGTAAGCGGCCCATGCTCCAGGGAGAGCTACTTTGGAACGATACGTTTGCATCCACGGCCACTTCTATCAGCCACCGCGGGAGAATCCCTGGCTCGAAGCCATTGAACTTCAGGACTCGGCCTATCCGTATCACGACTGGAACGAGAGAATCGCGGCGGAGTGCTACGCTCCCAACAGCGCCGCGCGTATCCTGAACCCCGCCAACCAGATCAAGGCGATCGTAAACAACTACGCGCGGATCAGTTTCAATTTCGGCCCGACCCTGCTCGCGTGGATGCAGGACTTCAGCCGGGGCGTGTACGAATCGGTGCTCTCCGCGGACCGCGAAAGCCAGTTGCGCTTCTCCGGTCACGGATCGGCGATGGCGCAGGCATACAACCACATGATCATGCCCCTCGCCTCCTTTCAGGACAAGAGGACGCAGGTGTTGTGGGGTGTGGCGGATTTCGAGCACCGGTTCGGCAGGAAACCCGAGGGCCTCTGGCTGCCCGAAACCGCCGTAGATCTGGACACGCTCGACCTTCTGGCACGTTCAGGAATCAAGTTCACCGTGCTTTCTCCCTACCAGGCGAGCCACGTGCGGCCCCTGCACGGGCGCGCCTGGCGGGATGTCAACGGCGGCAGGATCGACCCTTCCATGGCCTACCGGGTGCAATTGCCGTCGCGGCGGTCGATTGCAGTGTTCTTTTACGATGGCCCGATCTCCCGCGCCATCGCTTTCGAAGACCTGCTCGAGCGGGGGGAGAACCTGGCGAACCGGCTGAAGGCCGCCTTTTCCGAATCGCGTCAGAGAACCCAGCTCGTCCACATCGCCACCGACGGCGAGACGTACGGGCATCATCGCGGCCACGGTGACATGGCCCTCGCCTACGCGCTCTCCTGCCTGGAGAGCAGCCCGGCCGTGAAGCTGACCAATTACGGCGAGTTTCTCGAGAAGTGCCCGCCCACCCACGAAGCCAGGATCTTCGAGAGGACCTCGTGGAGCTGTGCGCACGGTGTGGATCGCTGGAAGTCCGACTGCGGCTGTAGTTCCGGCATGCACCACGGCTGGCATCAGCGCTGGCGCGCGCCGCTGCGCGAGGCGCTGAACTGGCTGCGCGATGAGCTTGCCCAGAACTTCGTGGAGCACGGCCAGGAGATTTTCAAGGATCCCTGGGCGGCGCGCGATGCCTATATCTCCGTGGTGCTCGACCGGTCTCCGGAGAACGTGGACCGTTACTTCGAGAGCCATGCGACGCACCGCCTCACACCCGAAGAGCAGATCCGCGGCTTGAAGATGATGGAGCTTCAGCGCCACGCCATGCTGATGTTCACCAGTTGCGGCTGGTTCTTCGACGAGATCTCGGGCATTGAAACTGTCCAGATCCTGCAGTATGCCGCCCGCGCGCTGCAGCTCGGCCAGGAACTGTTTGGAGCCGAGCTGGAGGACCGGTTCACCGTGCGGCTGGCGCTCGCCAAGAGCAATCTGCCGGAACACCAGGACGGCAAGGCCATCTACGAGAAATTCGTGCGTCCCGCCGTTGTGGACCTGGAGAAGGTGGGAGTCCACTACGCCGTCAGCACCCTGTTCGAGGATTTTCCGGCGGCCAGCCGGATCTTCGCCTTCGAAGTGGAACGCGAGGAATTCCATACCTGTGAAGAAGGCAAGGCCCGCGTGGCGCTCGGCCGGGCCACCATTACGTCGCGTGTGACCCGGGAATCCGCCAGCCTCAGTTTCGGCGTTTTGCACCTGGGCGACCAGAATGTCAGCGGAGGAGTGCGCGAGTATCGCGGAGAGGAGGCCTACCGGAAACTCGTTTCAGAAGTTCAAGGCCACCTCGATCGCGGCGACGTGCCGAACCTGGTCCGTTCGGTGGACCGCAATTTCGGCGCCGGCACCTACTCCCTCCGGCTGCTGTTCCGGGACCAGCAGCGCAAAATCGTCGGACAGATCATGGAGAGGGCGCTGGCGGAAGCGGCGGCACTCTACCGCAATTTTTATACACAATATTCAACCATGGCCCGCTTCATCAGTGAGCTGGAAATTCCGCTGCCGGCGCGCTTCCAGATGGCCGTGGATTTCACGTTGCACGAAGACCTGCTGGCGGCGCTCTCCACCGATACGCCCGATCCCGCCAGAATCCAGGCGCTGCTCGAGCAGATCCGGCGCACGGGAATTCCGCTCGACAAAGTGACGCTCGAGTTCGCGTTCCGCAAAGTGGTGCAGCGGGCCGCCGAGCAGTTCCGGTCCGCTCCGCTCGATCCGGAAACCGTCCGGCAGTTTCAGGAAGTGGTCAACCTGTGCCCGGCGCTTCCGTTCACCACTAACCTCTGGGCGGCACAGAATGTGTACCACCGGGCGCTCCAATCCTG
The DNA here is from genome assembly GCA_963836425.1 of Bryobacterales bacterium. GTDB lineage: Bacteria > Acidobacteriota > Terriglobia > Bryobacterales > Bryobacteraceae > CAWIJJ01. The sequence continues at coordinate 683,990 of CAWIJJ010000001.1, forward strand.
CCTGAGGGAGCTTGCGGCGAACGGCGAGCTCGACGAATTCGCAAGCTGGCGCCGCGAGGTGGACACTCTGGGGATCAGCCTGGGATTCCAGGGCGAAACCATATCCACGGATTTCGCCGCCGCTTCCGACTGACGGCAGTTATTGGACGGCGCCCCGGCGCAATGGCGGTTCAGGGTCGGACGCTTCGCCGTCCTCGCGCCGGATGTATAGCGTGCGGATCGGGAAGGGGATCTCGATGCCTTCCAGGCGAAACCTTTTGAAAATACGCTTGCGCAGTTCGTGCTGGGCGAGGTACTGATCCACGAATTCAGCCACCTGGCAGATCAAGGTGAAGTCCAGCGAGGAGTTGCCGAACCCGGGAATGAAACGGACGAACGGGGCAGGCTCGCCGAGCAGCCCCGGGATGCTCCGGGCCCCCAGAACGGCTTCCTCAACCAGAACCCGCTCCACGTGATCCGGATCGCAGGCGTAACTCACGCTGATGGGCACCAGCAGGGACATCCGTTTTTCGGGCAGGTGATAGTTGGTGACGATCGCCTGGCCCAGTTTGGCGTTGGGCACGAGGATCAGGTTGTTCGCCAGCGCGCGCACTGCCGTGCTCCGCCAACTGATGTCGGTGACGTATCCCTCCACGCCGCCGTCGAGCTTGATGTAATCGCCCGGCCTGACCTGCCCGGCAAGGCTGATGTAGAAGCCCGCGAAAAGATTCGCCAGCGTGTCCTGCAAAGCCAGCGCTACCGCCAGGCCGCCCACGCCCAATGCCGTCAGGATCGGAGTGATAGACACGCCCAGGGAATTCAGGAGAATCAGAATGCCGATAGCGGCAACCGCCAGGCTCGCCAGATTCTGCGTGAGCGTGGTCACCGGAAGGGCGGTCGAGACACCCTGTCCGTACTGCCGCACAATCAGGGCCGCCAGCTTGGCAGCCACGGCCGTGGCCGAGATGATCCAGAGCACGAGAAGCAGCTTGGCGATTACCGCCACCGGACGCGGCGGCAACCTCGAAGCCTGTGTGGCCAGGTGCAGGCCCAGAATTAACATCCAGACCATGAAGGGGCCGTGCAGGGCCTTGATTAACAGATCGTCGAAATTCGTCTTGCTTCGGTCCGACCATTTCGAGAGCATCCGAAACACGAGGCGGCGAATGAACCATCCCGCGCTCACCACTACCGCGAAAATCAACAGCGGCGTCAGGAGTGTGTGCCAGTTCTGAGCAATGTACTGTCTGATCGATTCCATCGTGAAATTTTGGACCTTGAGCGTTAGTAGCGGAAGACCGCTGCCGCCGAGGAGCGGCCCGGAACCTGCTCCGGAGGCACGGCGTAAACGGTTCCGCCTGTCATGAATGTGTCCAGAGCGGCCAGTTCCAGCGCATCGCGCGCTTCCAGGAAAAACTCCGGCCGGCACTGCCTCCGGCGGAACGAGGGAGGAACTTCATCGAGCGGACGAACGCCGAGAAACAGCGTGTGGATCCGGCCCTGGCGGGCGGCAGCCTCGATATCGCGGAGATCGTTGGAAGCGCGCTGTGTATGCCACAGCCGCAGGTATTCATCGGCGATCCGCTGCCGCGTGACCTGATTATAGGAAGACGCGATTTTCCAGCCGCAAAGCCATAGATCTTCCGCGGCCATGTTCGTCCGGGCTGTCGTGAATCTCTCCCTCGAGCAGATGCGGGTACCGGCTGACGCGGCGGAACCGCCTGCACAGATCCCTGGAAGCTACCAGCACAACCGGATCGCTGCCGGTGGCGAATCGTGTCCGGAGAACGTCGTCAATCCTTTGAAACCACGCTGTCATGGCCAGGTGGTCCCGGTTTCCCCCGCCGTACCCAAACCAGCGTGCAACCCGTTCCCTGAATGATATGCCCCTTTCCTCAGCGGCGGCGGAAAAGGCATGCGGCGGGGCCGGGAACGCAACGTCGCGCAGTTCTTCCGCCGTGCCGGAGCCCGCTTCGAACAGGCGGGCGCCATCAGGCGCCAGAGCGAGCAGAAAGAACGGCTGGTCCGCCTGCGATACGCGGAACAGCGGCGCCAGGAAGAAATGCTCGGCTACTTCGACTAACGGCGGAACCGGGAACGCCACCGCATAAAAACGATAGAAACCATGCGCCAGGAAAACTGCGAACCCCTGTGTACGGTGTGGCCGCGACTCGGGCTTGACAGCGCCCCGCCGGAGCGGCGCAAGAAGGTCGCGGATCGTGTCCGGATGGCAGTTCTGAAGCCTGAGCTGCCGCTCGGCCTCCGGTAGAAGTGTATGAATGCGGGACGGCGACCCGCCAGGCATGTAAATCGACACCCGCGGACCGCGCTCTGAAGCGACTCGCTCGCAAGTGCCGGCCTGGTCGATTGTTTTCATGTGTCAACTGAGGCGGGGCGAACAGGGCACGTCCCTCAACTTTTACGCTACGTCCCGGCTGGTGCGCGGGGCCATCCAGAGGAGCCATGAATCGTATCGGGAAAAGGCGGTACTCACCGTAGGCCGCCGGCGAATCGCAGCCCTCGCGCGCCCTATCCTTTTTGGCCGTAAGTTGCGTTGGGCCCGTGTTTCCGGAAATGATGCCGGTCGCGCAGAGCCTGGCAGATCGGGATGGCGGATGCGTTGACAATGAGCGTTTCCGTTGCCATCGCCGCGATTTCTTCGACCACCACCGCATGGTAAGCCGCCTCGCCGGGCGATTTCCCCCAAAAGAACGGAGCGTGTCCGGCCACCAGAATCGCGGGGCAGGCCAGCGGATCGAGACCCTCCATCCGGCGCACGATGGCGCGGCCCGTGTTCAGTTCGTAGTCGCCTTCGATCTCCGCCGGCATCAGGGGCTCGGTGGCCGGAATCGGTCCGTGAAAATAATCCGCGTGAGTCGTGCCGAAACAGGGAATCTCGCGCCCCGCTTGCGCCCACGCGGTGGCGTGCCGCGAGTGCGTGTGGACCACGCCCCCGATCTGCGGAAAAGACTGGTACAACAGCACGTGCGTTTCCACGTCGGAGGAGGGGCGCAGCGTTCCCTCCACCACGCGGCACTTCATGTCCACAACCACCATCTGGTCCGCCGTCATGCCTTCGTAGGGCACGCCGCTCGGCTTGATTACTACCAGCCCGTCCGCGCGGGAAATGCCGCTTGCGTTGCCGAACGTGTACACCACCAGCCCGCGCCGGACCAGCTCCAGGTTGGCTTCGAGAACCTCAGCTCGCAGCGCTTCCAGCACTCTGGCCTCCTCGCGCCCGGGCCGCGATGCGGCGCAGTTCGGGCAGTACGTCTCCGATTTCGAGCGCGGTCGAGCGGCGCTGTCCAAAACCGAAATACAGCTTCCGGAACAGCGGATAGAGCTCCTCGTAAGTTGCAGCGGCGGCGGGTTCCGGCGCCACGGTGACGTAGTCCGGACAGAGCGCGTCCTGCGCCTCCCCGGCACTGCGGAATGTGCCCGCCGCCAGGAATGCGAAGATAGCCGACCCGAGACTGGTCACATCCCCCTTGGGCACCAGGATCGGTTTGCCCATCACGTTGGCATAAACCTGGTTGAGCACGCGGTTGCGCTGCGGAATCCCGCCGCCGTTGATGATCCGGCGCACCGGCACGCCGTGCTCCTCCATCCGCTCCAGAATCACGCGCGTGTGGAACGCCGTGCCTTCAATCGCCGCAAACAGCTCGTCCTGCGCCGTGTGGGTGAGCCGCCATCCCAGCGTGATGCCGCTCAACTCCGGGTTCACCAGCACGGTACGGTCGCCGTTGTCCCAGGTCATGCGCAGAAGCCCGGTCTGGCCCGCGGCGAATCCGCCAAGCGAGCCCGCCAGTTCAGCCACCGTGGTGCCCGCGCGCCGCGCAATGGCATCGAAAATATCGCCGGTAGCGGACAAACCCGCTTCCACTCCGGTGCGCGCCGGGTCGATGGAGCCCGGTACCACGCCGCATACTCCGGGCACCAGTGCCGCCTGGTCCGCAATCGCCATGATGCAGGTGGAGGTTCCCACCACGTTGACCACGTCTCCGATGCGGCACCCGGCGCCGATGGCGTCCCAATGCGCGTCAAACGCTCCCGTCGGCACCGGAATGCCGGCGCGCAGCCCGAGCTTTTCGGCCCACTCCGGCGAAAGCCTTCCGGCTACGCAATCGCTGGTAGCGTACATGCCCCCGAGCTTCTCGCGAACCCCGGCCAGCAGCGGGTCCACCGAAACCAGGAAGTGCTCCGGCGGCAGCCCGCCGAGCGAGGCGTTCCACATCCACTTGTGGCCCATGGCGCACACGCTGCGCGGCGCCTGAGCCGGATCGGTCACCCCGCACAGCACCGCTGCCGTCATATCGCAGTGTTCGAGCGCCGTGGCCATGCGATCGCGCTTGTCCGGATTGTGGCGCAGCCAGTGCAGCAGTTTCGCCCAACCCCATTCGGAGGAGTAAGTGCCGCCGCACCAGTCGATGGCTTCGAGGTCCGATTTCTTCGCCGCCCCGGTAATCTGCGCTGCCTCCTCCCACGCGCGGTGGTCGCACCACAGGTAATAATCGTCGAGCGGCTCCATTCGCGCGTCCACCGGAATCACGCTCGAACCGGTGGTGTCGACGGCGATCGCCTCCACCGCGTCGCCGCTCACCCCAGCCGCCGCCAGCGCCTTCGATGTGGCCTCCACCAGCGCCCGCATGTGGTCCGCGTGGCTCTGGGTGGCATAATCGGGATCTTCCGCTTTACGATGCAGCGGATACTCGGCCGTGCCCGAGCCGAGCCGCCCGCGTGCGCTGTCCACGATGGATACGCGCACGCTGAGTGTGCCAAAATCTACGCCTGCGACGATGGACATGTGTTTACCCTGTTCGCGGGCCCGGAGCCCTACTTGTGGTAGTGCATCTCCCAGCCCAGATACTTGGTGGCGGCCTCGTACACGGCCGGCGCGGTCTCGCTCAGGTTTGCCGCCACGTGGTGTTCGAATCCGTTCTCGCAGATGTATTGCAGCAGTTCCTGAAGCCGCGCAATCTCCACCACCCCGGCGCCCCCGAACGTTTGCAATGGATCGTCTGTGAACCGGCCCTGTCCCACGTACCCGCGAATCTTGCCGGTCTGGTCGCTGGTCGAAAACCGCGCAAAGCTCATCACCGACGGCCTCACCCGGCCCACGCACGTGCCGAAGGTGTTCAGCTTGCCCACCGTTCCGGCGATGATCTCCTGGTAATCCATACGGACCTCCGCGAAGAAGTGCTTGGGGAGATTCGAGCAGTGGAAGCAGACGGCTTTATCCGGGTTGTCGCCGTAATTATTGTTCCAGTCGAGCAGGGCGCTGGGCGTTTCCGAGGCCAGCCGCAAAGCATGCATCCCCACCACGCCAGGCACGTCCACCTCGCACGCGCTCGACTGATTGCTGTTGGACATCATGCTCATCACAGTGCACGGCACCACGCCGAAAAACTCTTCCATCGACGTCCAGCACTGGATCGCCGTGATATCCAGGGCGTTGTCCTTCATCCACCGGTCGATCACCACGCCGAGCATCGACATCTTCATGATCGCGTCGTCCGGGATGCCCTCCGTCGAAACATATTGACGGATTGCGCGGGCCTTGGCCTGTACATCGGCATCGTCGCAGGTCAGCCGGTTGATGCGGCCGAAAATCTCCGAAAGGTCGATCGGCTCCACCGAGATGCCGTTCGATTCCAGCAGTTTCTCGCTGTAGCGGACCGTGTTGAAGGCCGCGGGCCGCGCGCCGATGGCGCCGATCCGCAGTTTGCGTAGGCCGTTGGTGACGCGGCAAACGGCGGCAAATCGGCCCAGGTCCTGCGCAAACTCGGGCGAATCGGGCGCCACCGTGTGCAGGGCCGTCAGCGAGTACGGAATCCGGTACTGCTGAAGGTTGTTGCAGACGCTCATCTTTCCGCAAAAGCTGTCCCGCCGGTCGGCAATGGTCATGCGGCCGGCGCTGTCCGGCGTGGCCTGAATCAGAACCGGCACCCGCAGGTCCGCCATGCGCAGCGCCTCCGCGATGCCGCGCTCCTCCCCGAAATTCGGAAGCGTGACGATGATGCCGTCAATCCGGTCGCGGTTGGCTTTGAAAAGCGCGGCGCATGCCGCTGCTTCCGCCCGTGTCTCCACGGCGCCGTGCTTGCTTTGTTCCGGCGTGAGGCAGATTCCCGTATGCCCCGCCTTCTCCAGCGTCCCGATCATTTGCTCGCGGCCGCTCTTCGCCAGATGGTCCGGGAAGAACCCCCGGTTGCCCACGATCACTCCGAACGTCATTCCGTTTTCCATTTTTCTTCTTTCAACCTATCTTCGAGTTCTGTTGGGGGCGAATGCGAAGGAGTAGATGCCGCCGATCACGATCAGCAACGCTCCCCACCACACTCCCACATGAAGGTTCGAGAGGACCACTTCGTGTTCACCCGGCGACATCCACTGGTCGATCCCGGCTCCGAGGATGATCACGCCATAAATGGCCAGCAATACCCCGATAAAAAACCAGATTGAAATCTGCTGTGGTTTGTGCGACATTTTCGTCTACCAGAAGATGATATTGAGCACCACGAACACCACCGCTACAATTGCGGCCCAGAACGCCGGCCGCTGATAGAGCGCGAGGTCGCCTTCCGACGGCACCTCCGTGCACCCGTAGACCAGCCCCACCAGTCGCGCTTCCGGCAGCGGACGGGTCACCAGGCTCACCACCACCGTCACCAGCACGCAAACCACCCAGCTCCAGAGCCCGCGGTACATGTTCTCCGCCATGTCCTTGGCGTTGGGCGAAAGCGCCACAATCGCCAGCGCCGCCGGGTTCAGCTTCACCCACGCCCACATCGCGATGGACGAAACGGTTCCCGCGAGCAGCCCCCAGAAGCCGCCCGCCGGCGTGGCGCGCTTCCATAACATGCCCAGCAGCACCGTGCCGAACAGCGGCGCGATAAAGAAGCTGAACAGGGCCTGCACGTAATCCATAATGCTCTTGAATTCCATCACCAGGTAGGCCGTGCCGATGCTCACCAGCACGCCGACAATCGTGCACCAGCGGCCCATGCTGACGTAGTGCGAATCGTCCGCGGTCTTGCGCATGAAGGCGCGGTAAATATCGTAGGTCCATACCGTGGCGAACGCGCTGACGTTGCCCGCCATCCCCGACATGAAGCCGGCAATCAACGCCGTGATGCCGAGCCCCAGCAGTCCCGGGCCGAAATACCGGGCCAGCATCAGCGGCAGCACTTCGTTGTAACTGTGACCCCCGGTGGCGAGCGCCTGGCCTTCGCCAACCAGTTTCACCGGCAGCACCGAAAGCGCCAGCAGGCCGGGAAGAATCACGATGAACGGTACCATCATCTTGAATGCCGCGCCGATGATCGGGGCCATTTTGGCGGAACGCAGATCTTTGGCGGCCAAAACGCGCTGCACCACCAGAAAGTCCGTGGTCCAGTAGCCGAACGAGATAACCCAGCCCAGTCCGAGTACGATTCCGGTCCAATGTATGCCCATCGGGTTGTCGGTGAACGAACCGAGTGTGCCCCACAGGTGCGTGTGCGCCGTGTCGCCCAGATTCCGGGCGATCTGCTGCGTCAGTTGCGTCCAGCCGCCGGCCTCGATCAGGCCGAGAATCGGAATCAGCAGCGCGCCCAGCCAGATCAGCGCGAACTGAAGCACCTCGTTGAATATCGCCGATCGCAACCCGCCGAGCGCCACGTAAATCGCCACCGTGACCGACGAAACCCAAATGCTGAAGTTGATATCCCACCCCAGCACCACCTTCATTACCAGCGCCATCGAGTACATGTTGATGCCGCTCATCAGCACGGTCATGAACGCGAACGAAACGGCGGAAAGCGCCCGGCTCGGCTCTCCGAATCGCAGTTGCAGGTATCCGGGCACCGAATGCGTCTTGCGAGATGTAGTAAAACGGCATCATCACGATGCCGAGAAACAGCATGGCGGGAATCGCGCCTACCCAATACCAATGCGTCGCCAGAATTCCGTATTGATAGGCCGCCGCCGCCCAGCCCATTAGTTCGAGCGAGCCGAGGTTGGCCGAAAGGAAGCTCAGTCCGGCAATCCAGGCCGTCATTTCGCGGCCCGCGAGGAAGAAATCCTCGCCGGTTTCCGATTGCCCCTTGAGATAGAAGCCGATACCCAGCACGGCCACGAAGTAGATCACGATGATGGCGATATCGACGCCATTGAGTGCGACCAGGCGGCTGGGCGTGGTCTGGAAGAACAACAGAAGTGAGGGTAGCATCAGGCGCGGACCTTCCCATTCGGGGCAAGACGGTCTGAAATCGCTTGCATCTTTGGTATTGTATGATCCGGTGTCGGCAAGGTCAACTTTGCTGGAAAACGCCGGAAATACCACCTGGCCCCTTAGGGCTTTCGCTTAGTCAAATCTCATATAACTGCTTATTCTTGTGTAATTTAACCACTATAAAAGTACCGGTACAGCCGTAGGTACGACTGGACCTTTCCTTCATTCGTCCGAAATCGCACTATAGAGGAGATGAGAGACGGCATGCACCGAAGAAGGAGGCGTTCGAGCCGCAACCGAATGGTCTGGGGTGCCGCAATCGTCGCGATAGCTTTGACGGCAGGCTTCGCACTGGAAGCCATTGCGCACCGGCAGGCTGCCAGGCTGCCGCGTTCGAAGGCTGGATACCAGGCAGCTCGCACAACACCTCGGGGGCGGCCGGGGGTCAGGCCCGTTTACCGGTTTTCCGTCATACCGGGAGGCGCCTACAGCCCAGCCGAGTTCAATCGCGCGCGGCAAGCCGACGCTGTAGTCGCCGCCCATTACGCCGGCCTGCGGACTGGAATGCTGCGCTCTGTCCCGTCGCCGTTTGTGAAGCCCGTGTATCTCTCCTATCGCAAGGGAGGATCGGTTTTCTGGACGCGAAAACCGGTCGATCTTCCGCCCGGCGAAACGCTGCTTACCGATGGCGTGCTCTACGCAAGGGCCCGCTGCGGAAACCAGGTGTCGGAGTATCCCCAGGAGCCGGTGGCAGAAGTGGAACCGGCGGAGGTCGAACTGAACGAAACGGATTCCGAGGCGGAACAGCAGGCCGAGCCACCTGCGCCGGACGTGGCCGCCGTGAACATAGCCAGGGCTGCCGCCGCAGCCATGCCGGAGCGTTCCACCAGGCGCGCATCACCCGGTTTCACGGCTATCCGTTCCGGCACGGGCTTCACGCGTTACTACCCGCTTTCCGGCGGTTCCGGCGGAATTGCACGGGGCACCAGGTCCGACGCGAATGGATCGGCGGCAGCCGGAGGCCAGACCGAGTCCGGCAATCCTCAGGCGGCACCGTTCATCGCGAGAATGGTAATACCCGACACCCCCGTTCCCGAACCAGGCACCGTAGTGATGATCGGGCTGGGGCTTGCCGCTCTCGGCGTGACAGAGTGGAAGCGCCGCCGGCACGGCGTCTGATCTATCGCGCCGGCCCCGTGGATTCGCGCACCACAAATTCCGGGTCGATGACAATCTCCTGATCCGGAGACTCCGGACGGTTCGGGTTGGGCGCGAGCCGTTCGCAGATGATGTGTCCGATGCGATCCCGCGGAATGTGTACCGTGGTCAAGGCAGGGTAGCAGAACTCGGACAGCTTCACGTTATCGAAGCCGGTGACGGATACGTCTTGCGGCACGCGCAGCCCGCGTTCCCGCAGCTCGCGCAGCGCTCCCACCGCCATAATGTCGTTCACGCAAATGATCGCCGTCGGGTCGTAGCCCGAACTTAACAGCGCGCGCGTGGCGAACCGGCCCCCCTCCAGCGTGTCCGTATCGGCTGCTGTCCGCACCTCGAGTGCAGGGATGCGCGCCACCGCGTCCATCAGCGTCTTCATCCGTTCGTTGATCGGTCCCAGCACCGCGTGATGCCCCACGAAACCCAGCCGCCGGTGTCCCAGGCTGTGCAGATAGTCGATCACCTTTTCCACTCCGCGCCTGTAATCCACCCGTATGTTGGTGATGTTGGTGCGCGGGCTGCCGACATCGTAGAAGACCACGGGAATTTCGCTGCCCGTCAGCTCCTCGATCAATGCGGGGTCCATCTCCGAAACGATCGCCGCCAGGCCGGCAACCCGCCGCCCGATCATCAACCGCACGCTGTTCACAAGCTGGCTCGGGCTGTAATCGGTGTTGGCGACCACCACCTCGTATCCGCTCGCATGCGCATCCGACTCGACCGTCTTGTAAATATCGAAGAAGAACGGGTTCTCCATATTGGAGACGATCACCCCGATGGTGTTGCTCTTACCGCCCGCCAGGTTGCGCGCGTGTAGATTCGGATAGTACTTCAACTCCTCAATGGCCCGCATGACGCGCGCCCGGGTCGAGGTCTTGACGACGCTTGCGTTATTCAGCACCCGCGAGACTGTTGCGGTTGACACCTTGGCTCTGCGGGCTACTTGTTCGAGGTTCATGTCGCTTACTTCATTGTAGCTGCCTGCCAGCGCTTACAGCCATCGTCCGCGCCGCTCAGGCGCGCACGCCCACGATCAGCCCCGCCGGACCAGGCAGGTGCGGCCGGTACACTTCGTCGAACTCCGCGTCCCGCAGCCACTGCTCGTACTCGGGTTCGCTGTAGCTTGCCCCCGCGCGCGTGCCCACCAGCATATTGAGCGAAAACAGGGCCGCCCATTTCGGCGCGGTCTTGTCCGGCTCCAGGATGAAATCCAAAATTGCGACCCGCCCGCCCGGATGCAGCGCGCGCCGGCAGCGGCGCAGCAGGTCCTGGTTCTCTTCCGGGGAGAGCATGTGGCAGATCGCCGCAACCAGCACAAGATCGTACCCCTGCGGCAATTCATCCGACCGCAGGTCGCCCGTTCGAACACGGACCCTCGCCTCCACTCCTGCGTTTCGAATGTGACCCGCCGCGATCTCCGTCACGGCGGGCAGGTCCAGGATGTCCGCCTCGAGCGCGGGATTCGCTTTGGCGAACGCGATCGAATACGCCCCCGATCCGCCTCCGACATCGAGCATCCGCCGCACCTTGCCGGCGTCCAGCGCGCGGACCAGCGCCGGAGCGCGCCCCGTCGCATTGCGGTGCATGGCGGCGATGAACGCGTGCGTCCATTCCGGCGCCTGCTCGCCCATGTCGCGGTAGCCGTGCGCCGTGCCCGCGCGAACCGATTCCGTCAGTCCGGACCAGGTCTTCCAGAGGCTGGCAATGTGCAGCAGGGCCGCCCTCGAGTTGTCCGGCGACACTTCCGCGAAATAACGGGCAGCCGGCGGCGTGTTGTGGAAGAGGTCTCCCTCCTTGGTGAGCAAGCCCATGGCGGTCAGGGCGTTGAGCAGCGTTTCGGTTGCTCGAACGTCCGTGCCCGCCGCGTTCGCCGCCGTTGCCGCGGTTGCGCCCCGGCCGACCGCGGAAAAGAGATCGAGTTCGATCGCGGTCAGGATCACCCGGCTTTCCTGAAAGCCTCGAATCTGTGCGTTCAGTTCGTCGGGAATCACGCCTGCCGCATCCCGGGCGCGCATGGCGGCCAGACGCTTTTCCCGGTTGGCCAGCATTTCCGCGCGCAACTGCGCCGGGTCCATGCGGGCCAGCCCCTCGAGTGGCTTGCCATGCTGAAAATGCTGCTCCACCAGGGCCGGTACATCCGACGGCAGCACGCCGGAATACCAGATGCCCTCCGGATAAACGACTATGTTCGGACCCGCTTCGCATAGCCCGAGCGAGCCGCAGGTAGTGACCTGGACCTCGTCTTCCAGGCCACGCGCGGAAATTTCACGGCGCAGTGCGGCCAGGGTTTCAACTGAACCGCGCGCGCAGCAACTTGGGGCGCCTTCGGGCTTCTCCTGTGTGCACACGAAGACGTGGTACCGGAAGGGTTCCATGATGCATTGAGAATAGCAGCGGGCGCGGGGCCGCGCGACCGGGCGAAACTGTGGCGGGAGAAAACAGGGGCGGGCGGGAACCCGCCCCAGAACCGGAATCTACTTCTTGCGGATCTCTTCGAGCCGCTTCTTCAGATACTCCTGATACTCGTTCCGCAGGGCGGGATCCCGCGGGCTGCCGTAGATCTCGCTCGACTTGTACTTGTTTTCGTCGAACTTCTTGCGCGTCCACTCATCGTGGATGTGCGTCGTATCGGCGGCGTCGATAATCCGCTCCGCCATCTGCGGCGGGATGAATGCCACGCCTTCGCGGTCCCCCAGCACCAGGTCGCCCGGCATCACCGTCACGTTGCCGATGCGCACGGGAATGTTGATTCCGGCAAGCGACGCACCCGCAATCGCGCTCGGGTGAACCGACTTGTAATAAGCGGGCATGTCCATGTCCGAAATTCCTTCCAGGTCGCGGAAAGAGCCGTCGATGACGATGCCGCCGCCCTTGGTCGCCTTCATCACGTAATAGAAGAGATTGTCGCCTACCAGCGTGCCGCCTTCCTTCTTCCCGAACAGGTCCACCACCAGCACATCCCCGGGTTGCAGCATGTCAAGCGCGTACTGGTTATTCAGCGTGTTGATGCCGGCCTCCCGCGCCTTGGAATTGACCACGAAGTCCAGGTCCGGCCGCGAAGGCATGAACAGCACCGTGAAGGCGCGGCCGGCCATTTTCTTGCCCGGGTGGAGAGGCTGTAAGTCGCCGACGAACTGGCTGTACGCTCCGCCGCCTCCGCCTCCCCGGCCGCCGCCCGCCGCCCCCGCCGGCGCGGCCGTCGATCCCGGAGCGCTCCAGTTGATGTTGATCTCCTCCATCGAGAGGCCTTTGGCCCGCTCGATCAGGTTGTCGGACACTTTGGGCCGCCCGTCCGCCAGGCGCTCGCCGGTCCAGGCCTTGGTGTATTCGGCAATCTGATCTTTGGTCCATGTCCACAACTGCGCTTTGGCAGGAACAGGGGCCATCACGGACGCAAAAAAGGCGGCCGCCGCAAACATTCCGTACTTGCGAATCATTTCGTGCGCTCCTCTCTTTCGGTTAGCTCCACAGGCGGTCGTTGGTTCGATCAACGTTCCACTGCGGCGTCGGTTCGAAGTATCCCGGCTCGGCCAGGTGCTGCTTCACCACTTCTTCGTTCAGGGTAATGCCAAGTCCCGGCTTGTCGGGCACGGTGATGAATCCCTTGTTGACGATCGGCTTCTCGATTCCATCCACCAGGTCGCCCCAAAACGGCACGTCCACCGAATGGTTTTCCATCACCAGGAAATTCTCCGTGGCAGCCGCGCAGTGCACGTTCGCCATGCAGCAGATGGGCGACCCGGCCATGTGCATCGCCATCGGCACGCCGTATTCCTGGCACGCGTCGCCGATCTTCTTGGTTTCGAGGATGCCCCCGGAACTGGCCAGGTCCGGTTGAACGATATCCACCACGTGATTGCGGGCCAAATCGATAAAAGGCTCCTTAAGGTAGATGTCCTCCCCGGTCAGAATCGGTATATCCACCGAGTCGGTGATCTTCTTGAGCAGGTCCGGATATTGCCACGGGATCATATCTTCGAGCCAGGACAGATTATACTTCTGAAGCGCCTTGCCGAGGCGGATGCAACTGTTCACGCCCACATGGCCGAAATGGTCTGCCGAAAGCGGGATGTCATAACCCACGTCCTCCCGGATGGCCGCAACGTAGTCCGCCATCATGGCAATGCCTTTGTCGGTGATCTCGGTGCCTGTGAACATGTGGGGTACCGGGTCGCCGTACGTCATGCTGGTTCCTGTCGGTTGCGTCACCGTATTCGGCGTTCGCGACACCAGGCCTATCCCAAGGTCCATCTTGAGCCACGTGAAGCCCTGGTCGCGCCGCTCCTTTAGCCGCCTGGCGAATTCCTTCGGGTCCGGCGACTGCGTCGTGTCGCAGTAAATCCGGATCCTCTCCCGGAACTTGCCGCCCAGCATCTGGTACACGGGGACGTTATAGGCCTTGCCGGCCAGGTCCCACAGCGCCATCTCCACGCCGCACACCCCGCCGGCCTGCCGGGCATGTCCGCCGAACTGCTTGATCTTGCGGAACAGGCGGTCCACGTTGCAGGGATTCTCGCGCAGCAGGCGGCTCTTCAGCATCAACGCGTAATTCTTGCTGGCGCCGTCGCGCACCTCCCCCAGCCCGTAAATGCCCTGGTTGGTATCGATGCGGATCAGGGGGCTGACCATCGGCCCCCGGATGGTCGTGATGCGCATGTCCGTAATCCGAAGGTCGGACGGCTTGGAGTTGGTGTTGACGTTTTGCGGAAGCGCCTCCAGTGTCTCCTCCGCCCAAAAGCCGGCGCCGAGCGCGGCGGCTGCGCCTTTCAAAAAAGAACGCCGTCCGTTTTTGGCAGAATTCTTCATGGAATGTTCTCCTTCTTCGCCGTCAAAGCGGCCTGCTAAGATCGCCCGCGTGCAGCCGGCGTTGAACGACAGCGTATCAGGTTTTCAGGTGACAAACAGCTTAAGTCTGAAATTACCGCCCCTCGCCAGGCTTCGAAACCGGCGGCTGCCGCCCTTGCCGGAAGGGTTGATGCTTCTCGTACCCGGCGGCGCGGGCGCGCATGTCCTTGAGCAACTGCCCGTCTTTATCACCGGCAGCAGCCACACCCCTTCGCGCCGCATCCAGCGCTTCGGCAAACCTCCCCGATTCGGCGTACGCAGCCGCCAGGGTGTCGAACACCCCCGGTTCGCGTTCTCCGGTTAATTGGAGCACTCGCCGGGCCAGCCGCACCGATTCCTGCCCGTTCCGTAGCGCCGCGTCCTCGCTGGTGGCCATCAGCCACGCCGCCTGGTTCAGCGCGGAGACGTTTCCAGGCTGCAGTTCGACAGCTCTCAGCCAGTGCCGCAGCGCCCCTGCGTCGTTTCCGCCGAAGTGCAGGGCGTTGCCCAAAGCGTAGTGCAACGCGGGATCTTCAGGGTGGATTGCTAGCAGCTTCTCGTAATGGGCGGTGGCTTCTTCCACCCTTCCCGATTCCATCAAGGCCACTCCCAGGTTCTGGTTCGCTTCCGCAGATTCCGGGTTCGCGGCCAGAACGGCGCGCAACTGAGCGATGGCTTCTTCGAACGCGCCTGTCTGCACCAGCGCCACCGCCAGGTTGTTTCGCGCCTGCATGAATCGCGGGTTCACTTCGACGGCCCTGCGCAGTTCCGCCAGCGCATCCGCGCGCGCCCCCAGGCTCCACAGCGCGATTCCGTAATTAGTGCGCGCCTTGGCGTTCGCCGGATCCATGGCCAGCGCCTGTTTCCACGCGGAAACTGCCGCCTGACTTTTGCCTTGCCTCTGCAAATCCATGGCCGTGTCGAACAGGCTGTAGAACTCCGACGCCGGCATCTCCATCCGGAGCAGGCCATCGGGCCGGATGTTGACGAACTCCGGCAGGTTTACGGCGCGGTTCGCCGCCGTCGCGTTCTCGACCAGCACCGGCGGGCTGTCCTGACCGTTCTCGTCGATGTGGGTCAAAAACATCTGCGTGTACGGCGACCGGCTCTTGGACGAGAAGACCATCCACCGTCCGTTCGGCGAGAAGCTGTGCCAGGAATTCATCAGCCGCGTGTTGCACCGCATGCGCCGCGCCGTGCCGCCCGCGGACGGCACGATGTACAACTCGCTGTCGGGCCGCATCAACTGTCCGTTGCGGCACTTGACGAAGACGATCCACCTCCCGTCCGGCGAAATCTTGGGAAAAGTGTTGCTCATCCCGTTTTGCGATGCGCCCGCAACCGGTTCCGCCTTTCCGCCCCGTCCGCCGTTGAAGGGAATGCGGTAAAGGTCGTACTGGATCTGAAGCTCGCCTGGGTCGTTCACAAACGCCGCGGGCCTGGATCCGCCGGGATAGGCAGCCCGCGCCGCAGCGCGTGCGAAAATCAGGTAGCTTCCGTCCGGACTCCACACCGCATCAGTGTGCACGAACCGCGGATCGTCGGCGCCCGGCAGCGCCCTGATCTTCCCGTCCGCCCTGCTATACCAGGCCAGAATTCCGCGGGTCGGATAGAACACCTGGAGAAAGCGATAGTCCCTGAAGTTAGCGACGTACACTTCTTCGTTGACCGTGCTCACCGCGTGACGGCCGTCCGGCGATACCTGACTCAGAAATCCGATCGTGCGCACCCCGCCCGTGGTTCCCCCGAACGAATTCCAGGTCATTACGTCGGATGTCCGGATGGTGGTTTGCGGCGCGAGTGTGACCATCGCGTAGGTGCCCTTGTCGTTTTCCGGGCCGTCTACATCCATCCCCAGTGTCTTGCCATCGCGCGAGAAGGAGTGACAGTTGGCGCAACTGTGCACTCCCTCCAGCAGGAGCCGGCTGCGAGGCTCGCTCAGGTTTCGAAGGCGCCAGGCAATCAGCGGGATGGCCGCGGAGTCGAGAGGTTTGATCACCCCCTTCTGAGCTTCCGACGGCATCAACGGCACGTCCCGATAGAAGATCGGAGCCCCTGCCGGATCGCGCGACGTGCGAAGCGTGACTGCCGCACTGCCCGCCACCGTGTGCACGCCCTCGCGCCGAATGGTCACCTTCGCGGACCCGTCCACCGACCTCCGCTTGATTTCCGACCAGGTGGCTTCGTCCGGGGTCCAGCTGTGAGTGCCCGCCTGTAGCGAGGGGGGGCGATTGGTTTCAGATACGGCCCTCGGATCGAGGTCGCCCAATTTCGGCGGCTCGCCTGCTGATGTTATGGACCTCAGCGCATGATCACCGGCAAACTCGATGTCAATTTTCCACGCGCGGACAGTGAGCGATGCGTCGCGCCACAGGAAAACCGGTGCGGTAATCTCGGGCGGAAAGATGGATCCGTCCAAGGGGTATTCGATCGCGAGGCCTGCGTCCTCCTGCCCGCTCGAGGCCCCGGACAGCAAAAGTGCCAGCCCGAATAAGACTCCGGTCGCCAGACGACGGTAAGTGGGCTTTGCCATTCAGCGCGAGGAAGGCGGCGGTCCCGCGAAGGAGCCGCCGCCTGATCGTCCTATTCGCGAAGATACCCGGCTACCATTTGAGTGCCAGCGTAATGTTCATCAGCGGCAGCCCGCCCGTTGCAGACGCGGTGGCTTCGCTACCAACAGCCGTGGTGCCGAAGCTCTTTGTGTTGTTAATGTTCGCCATGCTCAGTTGGGTGGCGGGCGGACCCCAGTTGTACCACTTGAACGGATTCTGGAAGTCGAAGCGGAATTGGAACCGCAGCCGCTCCTTGATCGGTACCTCCTTGGAAGCCGACATGTTCGCTGCAATAATCCGCTGCCGGTTCCAGAGATTCCTGCCATCAGTGCCGCGCGAGAAGGATGGAATATAAGTGAAACAGTCGTTGCCCCAGCCGACTACCGCGGTGCCGCAGGCGATCATGGAGTTCTGGTTGTTCTGCGTGAAGCGGTCGTTGCCCAGATCCTGCCAGTTGTCTCTCAACTGCGGAACCTGGAACAGCATGACATTTCCGTAAGTTCCCATGTAACCCGGATAGTTCTGCGTGCTCTGTCCGGTGATGCTCATGCCGATGGGACTGCCGCTCGCGATGTTGTACGTCCAGACCAGGTCGAAGTCGCCGAACAGGACGTTCATCCATCCTCCCCTGTTCAGGAAACGCCGGCCCTGGCCCAGCGGGATCTCGTAGTTCATGGTGCCGGTGAAGACGTGCGTCTGGTCCCAGTCCGCCCGGCCTTTGTTCAGGCGCCACGGCAAGTAGGGATTGCTCAATGAATTGCCGTCCAGAGTCTTCGAGAAGGTGTAGAACGCGAGGAAATTGAGCCCCCTCGAATACCGCTTCTCGATCTTGACCGTGCCTTCGTGGTGCGTCAGGTGGCCGTTGTTGCCCTGCATGTTGATGTTGCCCCAGTTGTTCCACGGACGGGAAACCTGTGTGTTGCTGAGCCAGGTGTTCCGGTACGTGGCATTGGCCGGGTCGTTCAAATCCATCATGCCGCTGCCGTTCGGGTTGGGAATCAAACCCCAGGGCCGCGAGTTCAGATCGTAGGATCCGCTGTTGCGCACCTGCGCGCTTCCCTTGTACTGCGTTTCCAGCATGTAGTTCTTGCTGAGTTCGGTCTGGATGCCGAAGTTCCAGCTCATCGTGTAGGCGGCTTGCATGTTCCTGTCCACGACGTTGGCGGAGTGGCTGTTCGGGTTGCCCCGGTAAGGCACGGAGCCATCCGGCCGGTGAGTCGGGTATGTGTAGGCCGGCACTCCCTGATCCAGGTAGAACAAGGGAGTGGGGTTGCCGGTCGCCTGCGCGATGCTGGTGGAATCGTTCATCATCTCATCGGTGTAGAGGAAGCCCGCCCGCATATCGATATGCGTCAGGGCGAATCCCGAGCGGATCACGAACCTGGGCAGCGGATGCCAGGCGAGGCCGATGCGTGGATCGAGGCGGTTGGTGTCAAAGTTGTACGGCTTGGCGCCCTTGGGATGCGTCCAGGCTCCCTTGCAGCCGCCCGCCGGACAGGTATAGTTGGTGTACTGCGAATCGTCTACCGCTTCCGGATCGAAGATGCTGATCAGCCCATACTTTTGGGTGGGCGGCGTCTCCAGAGAGTAACGAACGCCGAGGTTAAGGGTAAGCTCCGGGGTGACCTTCCAGTCATCCTGGAAATAAGCGCTGTGCTGCCAAACGCGCGGCAGGCTGCTGTTCAGCACGCGGCTGAAGCTCACCGAATTGATGGCGCCGGTGAGGAACCCGGCAAAGGTATTACCGCTATTCGGCAGATTCGTGCCGTTGGTGCGAAGCCCCGTGGTTCCGGTGTAAGTGAAACTGCCGTCCGGGTTGCCGATATCATAGCTGTTCTGCCGGTAGCGGACCAGCTCATATCCCATCTTGAACGAGTGCACGCCCCGCATTTTGGTCACGTCGTCCTTGATAGTGATGATCTCCTGGATGTTGGTGGTGGGGTTGGTTACCGACAGGCTCTCGGTAAATCCGCCTGGCCAGATGCCCGGCATGGCGTCCTTGGGCAATCCGCTGATCCCCAGTTGCGAAGCATAATCCTGCATGTAGGAGATCGACTCCCGCTTCACGTTATAGCGGTAGTAGGTAACGCGGAAATCGCTGAACACCGTCGGTGTGGCGATCCAGGTTGCGCCGCTGCCCCATGTGTTGATCCAGGTATGCGAGATGTTGCGGCTGCTGTCGAAAAACGAATTGGCGATCGTCCAGGGCGGCTGCCGCTCCCACCTGCTGTTGCCGGTCCAGGTGAAATAGGCTTTCAGGTTTGAACTGAACTGCTGATCGAGCCGTCCGGACATGCTATCCCAGCGCACGATCTTGATCGGGCCCGTCATGATGTTGTTGCTGACGCCGGTCGTCGTTACCGACCCGGTCCGGTTCGGCGGAAGATAGGGGTTCATCCCCAACACCGTTTGGGCCACCTTGCTCCACTGCGTCCGGGGAATCGTGTTGCCCGGGAACGGATCGCGATACCAGTTGCCTTGCGCGTCCGACCGCGTCGAGCGCGGGTCGTAAATGCCTTGCCCAATGCCTCCAAACGTGAAATCTCCGTTCAACATCTCGGGCGTTGGGACCGTGCTCACCTGCTGTTTGCTCTGCTTCTCGATCATCCACTGGTAGGCGATCATGAAGAACGTCTTGTTCCGGCCGTCGTATACTTTCGGGATGTACACCGGGCCGCTCAGGTTAGCGTCCGGCTGGTAGAAGAGCAGCCCCGGCGCCTTGTCATATGGCGGAGTCACCTGGGAGTTCCTGTACATATCGAAGTATTTCCGGTGTTGCATGCGTCGCGTGCGACCGTACATCGAGGCGATGCCATGCAGATCGTTGGTACCGCTTTTCTTCACTACCGATATCACCCCTCCGGCTGAGTGGCCATATTCCGCCGGCAGAGTTGTGGTCAATACTTTTACGTCTTCGATCGTGTTGAGTATCGTGTCCGTCGTCATTCCATCGCCGGTCGTGCCCAGCGCGCCATCTTCAAAGAAGCCGATGTATCCGCTGCGCAGCCCGTTGATGTGCATACTGCCCATGCTGCCCGCCCAGTTCAACCCGCTGTAGGTCAGGCCGGGAGTGTAATAGAGAATGTTCTTGATGTTGCGCTGATAGATCGGAAGGCTGTAGAAGAAGTCTCCCGCCAGCGCCGTGCCGCTGGAGGAGGTCTCGGTTTCCAGCAGCGCTGCGGCTGCCGTGACCTGAATAGAGTCGGAAACCGATCCGACATCCAGCGCCGCGTTCACTGCCAGGGTATCGCCCACCCGCAGGTCGATGCCTTCCCGGATATGCTTTTTGAATCCGGAGGCAACAACCACCACGCGATATGGTCCAGGGCGAAGTGACTGCGCCCGGTAAATGCCCTCCTCGTTGGTCTGAGTTAGGGTTTCGAAATTCATCGCGGTCTGGGTGACAGTAACCTGCGCACCCGCAATGACCGCGCCGCTGGGATCGGTTACACGTCCGGTGATGTTGCCGTTGTCGATTTGAGCGCACAGGGGCAGCACCAGGAACAGCATGCCGGTTAGCGCACGTAGACTCGGTAAACGCATTAAAACCCCCTTCTCTCTCTCGTTACCTGGCCCGTGACTATTGCAGAGAAAAAACTTTTGGTACCCGAAACTCCCAATCGAGTCGACTGTATTTGAAGGCGTAGTCGCTGTCAAGGGGGATAGTGCGTGTCCTGGCCGAAAGATTGCGGAGCACGCGATTGGGATGCCGTGCGCGCGGCAGCGCGCTACCCTATGGTCGATGTTCCATTGCGCCGCATGCGGAGAACCCGCCGCGTCCGACGGCCGGTTCTGCCGCTTCTGCGGACGGGAGATTTCCGATCCGCTCGCGACACAGACCATCCTGGCCGGTCCAACGCCCACCAGTCCTTTGCGTTCCCGCGCCGGCGGCAGCCTCGAGGCCGCACGCCTCGAAGCGGGCGCCGTGCTCGCCGGCCGCTACCGCATCGTCCGCCTGGCCGGGCGCGGCGGCATGGGCGAAGTGTACTGCGCCTTCGACATGAAGCTGACGCAGGTCGTCGCTCTCAAAGTCCTGCCCGAAGGCACCGCGGACGACCCCGAGGCCCTGGAGCGGCTGCACAACGAGGTCCGCCTTTCCCGCCAGGTTTCGCACCCCAACGTTTGCCGCGTGTACGACGCCGGCGAGTGGGAACACAACACGTTCCTCTCCATGGAATACGTGGATGGCGAGGACCTCTCTTCGCTCCTCCGGCGCATCGGCCGGATGCCCGTGGACAAGGGTATCGAAATCGCCCGCAAACTCTGCGCCGGACTGGCCGCCGCTCACAATCGCGGCGTGCTTCACCGCGACCTCAAACCCAATAACATCCTGATCGATACCGACGGCCAGGTTCAGATCTCCGACTTCGGTCTGGCGTCGCTCATCCACGAGCGCGAATCCGGACGTTTCGCGGGCACCCCCGCCTACATGGCCCCGGAGCAGTTTTCCGGGCAGGAGCCGACCGTACAGACCGACCTGTATTCGCTCGGCGTGCTGCTGTATGAAATGTTCACCGGCAAACGCCTGTACGAGGCCGGCACCATCCCGGAACTGCGGAAATTGCACGAGTCCCTGCCTCCCACCCCGTCCAGCATCGTCCCGGAAATTGACGCCGCCACGGAACGCGCGATCCTCTGGTGTCTCGAACCCGACCCGCGGCACCGCCCTCCCACTGCCATGGCCGTGGTGGCGGCGCTGCCCGGAGGCGATGCGCTCGCTGCCGCGCTGGCTGCCGGCGAGACCCCGTCCCCGGAACTGGTGGCCGGATCGGGTGGCGCCGTCCGTGTCAGTCCGGGATTGGCCGCTGCACTGGTCTCCGCCATTGTCGTGCTCCTCGTCCTGGCGGCGATCATCAGCCCTCGCGCCACCATCGCCGGAACCTCATCGCTCGAACTGCCTCCCGAAGTGCTGGCCAACAAGGGCCGCGAAATCGCCGCCGAGTTCGGCTATCCCAACCGGCCCTTTGACCGCACGTTCGGCTTCTGTTACTCGCGCAACTATCTGCGCGCGCGCGAAATCGCCGGGCGGGACGCAGCCACATGGACCGCCATGTATCTGCGCTACCGGGAAGCGCCCGCCTACCTCAGCGCCACGCGCTTCTTTTCCGACGGCATGGTGGTGGGTTGGGCCGCCGGCTACGACCCGCAGCGGTACGGAGCGGCCTCGCTGGATCTGAACCTCGATCCGCAGGGCCGCCTGCTGGCATTCGACGCCATCCCTTTGGAAGAGTCATCCGCCGCCGGCACTCCGAAGCCCGTCGATTGGAACGTCCTCTTGCACCGTGCCGGCCTGGACCCGGCGCGTTTCAGGCCCACCGAGCCGGTCCGCAATCCGCCCGTAGCATTCGATCAGCGCATGTCCTGGGTGGGTACGGATCCTGCCCGGTCCGCGGCCCTGCTCCGCGTGGACGCCGCCGCCTGGCGCGGCAGGATCGTCTACTTCAATATCATCCCGCCCTGGAGCGCTCCGGCGCGCACCACGCCCGTCACCTCCACCGGCGCGCAGCAGATTCAGTCCATATTCGGATGGCTGCTTTCGGTCGCTGTGGTCCTGGCCGGAGTGCTGCTGGCGCGACGGCACTTGAGCGCCGGCCGGGGCGACGTGCGGGGCGCCACCCGCATCGCCGGCCTGATTTTCTCCCTGGAATTACTCATGTTCCTGCTGGCCGCGCACCACGTTCCGGCCGAGCACGAACTGCGGCTCATCACCATGGCAGTCGCCTGGGGCCTGCTGAAGGCCGGGGCGATCTGGATCGTGTACCTCGCCCTCGAACCTTTCGTCCGCCGCTTCTGGCCCGAAATCCTGATCTCCTGGAGCCGCGTGCTGGGCGGACGGTTCCGCGACGCGCGCGTCGGCCGCGACGTTCTCATCGGGCTGTGTCTGGGGTCGGTGGCGTTCCTGATCCGCCAGGCCGGCGTGCTCTGGGACATCCGCAACGGCTCGGCGGCCGGTAACAATGTGCTGCTCGAGTCCCTGTTGGGCGGACCGTACATAGCCGCCGTGCTGATGTCCGCGCTCTCCGGCGCCGTGATGATGACCTTCATCGTCTTCCTGGCTGTATTCCTGTTGAAGCTGCTCGTGAAGAATCAGTACGCCGCCGCCGGGCTGTTTGTGCTCGTCACCGCGCCGTTGATTGCGGTCACCAGCAGGTCCCCGCTGATGAGCGCACTGATTACGGCGGCCGGCATACTCATTTTTCTCTTCGGACTCCTGCGCTTCGGCCTGCTGGCGGCGCTCGCGTGTGCTTTCACGGTCCTGCTGCTGCACTTCTTCCCCCTCACTGCCGACATGACCAGTTGGCACTTCTCGATATCGATTCTCCCGGAGCTCGTGCTCGTGGGCCTCGCAGCCGTCGCGTGGCGCATGACCCGCATCCCCGCCTTGCGCTGAGCAAAAAAAAACCTGGCGGAGTCTTGGAAACTCCGCCAGGCAAATACAACGTAAATCGGCGATTCCTAGAAGCGGAAGCGCGCGGACAGAATCATACGGCGGGAACCGACCTGCGCTCCAGTCACGAGACCGAAGTTCGCGCTGGTGATCGCCCCGGTATTGAAGTTGCGGGTGATGCCGCTGCTCGGGTTGTTGGGATTCATGTGATTGAGCGTGTTGAACGTCTCGGCGCGGATCTCCAGGTTCTTGCTCTCCGTGATCTTGAAGAACTTGGCGAGCGAGAGGTCCAGGTTGATGGCGCCGGGTCCGAAGAACATGACCGGCGGCGTGTTCCCGATGCCCCACGAATCGATCCCGGGCAGCGTGAAGTTGGCCGCGTTGAGGGCGAAGGGCTGCAAGCGCGGATCGTCCGTCGGCGTGGGAAGTTGGCCGGCGGGCAGGAACGGGTTGTCGCCCATCTGGCAGCGGAACGGGATCCCGCCCGTGGGTGTGCCGGTCCAGTAGCCGGCAGGCGCGCCGGTTTGTCCGCACGTTACCGTGAAGGGGTTGCCGGAGTAAATGGCGCCGTTGCCGTTGAGTTTCCAGCCGTCGAGCGCTTGCTTAACAACAATGTTGTTGACCCACTGGCTCGGCTTGGGAAGGCTGTAGCCGAAGTTGAAGTTGACCGCGTGCCGGCGGTTCGTTTCACGTCTTAGCAGGCTTCGCTCCACCCACTGGTCGTAGTCGTAAATCAGCGTCTTCGACCAGGTGTAGTTCACGTTCCACTGCAAAGCGCCGGTGCGCCGGTTCAACTGCATCTGGAGCGAGTTGTAGGAACTGACGTCCACGTAGGTCCAGATGTTGATCGCTCCGTAGCCGGCGTATCCCGTCAACGCGCGCACCAGGTTGGTGGAGTAGAAACCGCTGCCGGTGGGATCTTTGTATGCGGCCACCAAACCGTCCTTCGGATTCCAGACGGTGAACGGCGGCACGGCATTGACGTCATTGCGGCGTCCGTAGCCGTGGCGGCGGGCGTTGCCGACATAGGACACATCGGCGATCAGGCCGTGGCCCAAATCATGCTGCACGCCGAGGCTCCAGTTGTACGTGGTGTTCGTCTTTTGGTCTTGCGAACCTCCAACTACAGTCTGCGGCGTGAAATAAGTCTCGGATCCAGCCAGGCTGTTGAAGTTGGTGTACAGAATGACGGGCGCCTGGAAATTCATAGGCGCCGCCATCGGACCCTGGCCTGCACCGGCGGCTCCGATATCGTCCACGGTCCAGTTACGGCCCACGGTGATGGCTGCGCCGCCGCGAATGGCGGTTTTGCCGTTTCCGAAGACGTCCAGCGCGAAGCCGGCGCGCGGTCCAATCTGGATGGGCGGGGTCTTCCAGAAGTGACTCTGATATTCCCGGATGCCCGAGAAAGGAGAGCCCGAATAGGAGGAGTTGTCGAACGTGCCCTGGCGGACGTAGGGGAATTTCGCCTTCGTCACAGGGTTGATGGCGATGCGGTTCGCCGTCGGGCACGTGCCGGAGGTTTGAATGGAACACCCCGGGAAGAGAAGTTGCCCCACCTTGCTGGCGTTGTAGTCTTCCGCGGCGAAGAGACCCAGCGTTGCGCCCTGCGAGTACAGGTCGCCGACGTGGTGGAAGCGCGACCCGAGATCGAGAGTGAAGCGGCGGTTGACCTTCCAGGTGTCCTGAAGGAACCACTCCACCTGCTGGTAATGGGCATGGTTCACCTGCTTCTTATTGTCGTCGCCATAAGCGAAAATGCTGCCGGCAAGAGCGTTGGCATACGGGTACCCGGTGTCGAACGCGTTTGAACGGTCCGAGCCGAAGTAATAGGAACCGGCAGTGTTGTACACCGAGTAGACGCTCACATTGCGGGACATCAACTCGACATAAAGGCCGCCTTTCAACGTGTGGTTGCCCTTGACCCAGGTCACCTTGTCCTGGATGGTCTGCACCGTGTCGGTGCCGACGAACGGCCAACGGGGGTCATGCGAGAAGCCCGGGGCTCCATTCACTCCCTGGCCGGAGGATTGCGCGCTAAAACCAGACGGGAAGCCGAAGTTGACCTGGGGCAGCAGGCCGAGAATGTTGCTCCCCTGGTTGATGCGGGGAAGCGTAATCGCGGAGCCGCTCGAATCCTTGAGAGGGAGCAAGGCGTCCTCGTAAGTCTTAGCGCCGCCCACCGCGTTTGAGCCGACTTGATCCAGCGCGTTAACGCCCTGCTTGCCGCGGTTGACGCCCCAGGAGAACTCGTTGATGAGCGTGGGCGAGAACGTGTAAACCAGCGTGCCGATCGCGCCCGCGGCCTGCACGTGATAGCTGGCCGGGAACTGTCCCCAGTTTCCGCCCGGAGGCCCTACGGTCACCGAGTAGCCATCCACGGCCTGGTAGTCCTGAATCAGCCGTCCGTACAAAACCGTTTTGTTGCTCAGATTATAGTCCAGGCGCAGAATCTTGTCCTCATTGGGACGGGACTGCGGCAGGACGATCCGGTAATTGTAGCCTCTACGCCCGGTGGGGTCGAGGCCGAGGCCTTCCGGAGCCGGGAGCGGGAACAGATTCAGCATGGCCAGCCCCGCCTTGCTGATCTGGCTGGCAGGGATCTTGTTGCCCGGAAAGGGCTGCTGGTTGTTCGTGGGATCGTAGATCGGAATTTGCGTGTTGTTGGCGTTAGCCAGGACGGTCTGCGAAAAATCACCCGTCCGTTCCAGGGCCGAAGGCATGGTGAACGTGTTGTTGATGGTGGCCTTGTTGCGCACGAAGTCGGCCGAGAAGAAGAAGAACAGCTTGGTGCGGCTCCTGTTGAAATTGGTGCCCGGAATGATCAGTGGGCCGCCGATGGTGCCGCCGGGGTTCTGGAAGCGGTATTTCGGCTTCTGCACCGGGTTCGTCGGCGTGCTGTTGCGGTTGTTGAACCACTCCTGGGCGTTGAACATTTCATGGCGGTGGTAGTAGTACGCGCTGCCATGGAAGGAAGGTGTTCCAGCCTTGGTGGTGAGCGTCAACTGGCCGCCGGTACGGCCGCCGTATTCGGCGGTGTAGTTGGAAACCAGCAGTTTCACCTCGCCCACCGAATCCATGCTGGGCGAAAGATAGCCGGGATTCAGGTTTCCGGAATCCTGGCTGGCCGCGCCATCGAGGTTCAGAATCACCTGTCCGGTCTGGCCGCCGTTGACTGCCGGAATGCCGCCGCCCGACCAGCCGCGTGTGTCGCTCGAAGCGAGCGTCTGCACGCCCGGCAGTGTGATGACCACGTTCAGAGGATTGCGGCCGCGAGTCGGCGTGTCCTCAATCTGGGCCAGGTTGATGGCGACGGACCGGTCTGAACTGTCCGTGGCCACGTGTACCGTGTTGGCCTCGACGCTGATCGAGGTGCTGACATCGCCCACCTCGAGCTTGACTTCGTGCAAGTCCACCCTTTCCTGTGCGGACACCACGATCGCCTTCTGGTCATAGCCTTTGAAGCCGGGCGACGAGACGCGAATGCTATAGCTGCCCGGCACGATGCCGGTGTAGAAAAAGCTTCCATTGGCCTCGGTGGTGTACTCCCGGACTTGTTTGGAAATGTCGTTGGTCAGTTGGACTTTGGCCCCGACGACGACGGAGCCGGCCGGATCGACAACCGTGCCGGATATCTGTCCAGTAACGCCTTGTGAGTAGGCCGCTGGCGTCAAAGCCAGCAGCAAAAGTAGACTACCGACGAGTAAGCGAAAAACCTTCATTGTTCACCCCTGTATCGAACAATCGTGCGCGGCCCGCAATTGCAGTCTCTTGAGACACACAACTCTTCCCTTCTCGTACACGGGCGCGCCGAATCCTTCTCTGATCTGACCGCCTGACTAACCTCTTTAAACGAAGGCTTCCTGTTCAGCCTTCGCCTCCTTCGCCTCCTTGGCATTCTGAGCCAGTTCGAGTCTACATTCAAGCATAAACGAGGTTAACGGATCTTAACATTGGAAAATCGTCGAAAAGCCCTACATTTTGAGGGGGTCGATGGACCGTAAGACGCAAAAATCGCCTGGGGAGTCGTAAAAGACTCCGCCAGGCGACGGGAGAGAAAACCTAACGCGCTTCCTAGAACCGGATGCGCGCCGAAAGGATCATGCGCCGCGCCTGCACCTGCGTGCCGCTCACAACGCCGAAGTTTGCGTTCGTTTGTGCCCCGCTGAAGTTCGGAGCGGACGCCGAATACGTGTAGGTAAGGCTCGAATTCGGATTGTTCGGATTCATGTGGTTGAGCGTGTTGAACGACTCCGCGCGGATTTCCAGGCTCTTGCCTTCCGCAATCTGGAAGAACTTGGCAAGGGAGAGGTCCAGGTTGATCGCGCCCGGGCCGTGGAACAGCACCGGCGGCGTGTTGCCGATGCCCAGTGAATCGATGGCCGGAAGCGTGAAGTTGGCCGCGTTAAAGGCAAAGGGCTGAAGGCGCGGATCGTCGGTCGGTTTGGGAACCTGTCCGGCGGGCAGGAGCGGGTTGCTGCCCATCTGGCAGCGGAACGGAACCCCGCCGGTTGGCGTGCCGGTCCAGAAGCCTGCCGGCGCGCCGCTGGCGCCGCAGCCGATGGTGAACGGGGTGCCGCTGAAAATGGCGCCGTTACCGTTGATCTTCCAATCGTCGAGCGCATGTTTCACCAGCACATTGCGGATCCACTGGCTCGGCTTCGGAAGGCTGTAGCCGAAGTTGAAATTAACCGCGTGCGCGCGGTTGGTTTCGCGGTGCTCCAGAGAGTTGTCCACCCATTGGTTGTAGTCGTATACCAGCGTCTTCGACCAGGTGTAGTTCAGGTTCCACTGCAGGGCGCCCGCGCGCCGGTTTAACTGCATCTGGAGCGAGTTGTAGGAACTGGTGTCTACGTAGGTCCAGAGGTTGATCGCCCCGTATCCCGCGTATCCAGTCATCGCACGGATCAGGTTGGTCGAGTAGAATCCCGAACTCGTCGGGTCCTTGTACTTGGCTACCAGGCCGTCTTTCGGGTTCCAGACGGTCAATGGCGGCACGGCATTGAAATCGTACCGGCGTCCATAACCGTGCCGGCGGGCGTTGCCGACATAGGAGACGTCGGCGATCAGGCCGCGGCCCAGGTCCTGCTGCACGCCGATGCTCCAGTTGTACGTGGTGTTGGTCTTCTGGTCCTGCGATCCACCCAGCACCGTCTGCGGCGTGAAGTAGGTCTGGGATCCGGCCAAACTGGCAAAGTTGGTGTAGAGAATGACCGGCGCCTGGAAATTCGGAGGCGCTGCCATCGGTCCCTGACCGGCGCCGGAAGCGCCGATGTCGTCCACTGTCCAGTTGCGGCCAACAGTAATCGCCGCGCCGCCGCGCAGGGCAGTCTTGCCGTTCCCGAAGACGTCCAGGGCGAAGCCTGCACGCGGTCCCACCTGGATCGGCGGCACTTTCCAGAAGTGGCTCTGATACTGCCGGATGCCCGAGTAGGGCGAATCCGAGTAGGACGAGTTGTCAAACGTCCCCTGGCGCACGTAGGGGAACGTCGCCTTGGTCACCGGATTGATCGCGATCCGGTTCGCCGTGGGGCAGGAGCCGCTGGTCTGGATCGAGCACGCCGGGAAGAGAAGTTGCCCCACCTTGCTGGCGTTGTAGTCTTCCTTCGCAAAGAATCCCAGCGTGGCGCCCTGCGAATAGAGATCGCCGACGCGGTGGAAGCGGACACCGTAATCCAGGGTGAACCGGCGGGTGACCTTCCAGGTGTCCTGAGCGAACCACTCCACCTGCTGGTAGTGCGCATGGTTGACCTGTTTCTTGTTGTCGTCCCCGTAGGCGAAAATGCTGCCGACCAGGGCGTTGGAATAGGGATACCCGGTATCGAAGGCTGACGCACGGTCCGAACCGAAATAGTAGGAACCGGCGGCGTTATACACCGAGTAGACGCTCACGTTGCGGGACATCAACTCGACGTAGATGCCTACCTTAAGGGTGTGGTCGGCCTTCACCCAGGTCGCCTTGTCCTGCACGGTCTGGACCGTGTCGGTGCCGACGAACGGCCACCGGCTGTCGTGCGAGAAGCCGGGCGCGCCGTTCACTCCGCGGCCCGAAGACTGGGCGCTGAAGCCGGAGGGAAAGCCGAAGTTGACCTGCGGCAGCAGATTCAGAATATTGCTGCCCTGGTTGATGCGGGGCAGGGTGATCGCATTGCCGCTCGAGTCCTTCAGCGGCAGCAGCGCGTCCTCATACGTCTTGGTGCCGCCTTGGGCGTTCGAGCCTACTTCGTCCAGCGGGTTCACGCCCTGTTTCCCGCGGTTGACGCCCCAGGAAAACTCGTTGATGAGAGTCGGGGAAAAGGTGTAGACCAGGGTGCCGACGGCGCCCGCGGCCTGCACGTGGTAGCTGGCCGGAAACTGGCCCCAGTTGCCGCCCGGAGGTCCGACCGTCACAGAGTAGCCGTCCACGGCCTGGTAGTCCTGGATCAGGCGGCCGTACAACACCACCTTGTTGCTCAGGTTGTAGTCCAGGCGCAGAATTTTGTCCTCGTTGGGACGGGACTGCGGCAGGATGTTGCGGAAGTTGTACCGCCGGCCTCCCGTGGGATCGAGGCCCAGTCCTTCCGGCGCGGGCAGCGGGAACAGGTTCAGCATCGCCAGGCCCGCCTTGTTGATCATGCTGGCGGGGATCTTGTTGCCCGGGAACGGCTGCTGGTTGTTGGTGGGGTCGTAGATCGGGATCTGCGCGCCGGTGGTGAGCACGGTCTGCGAGAAGTCGCCCGCACGTTCGAGCGCCGAGGGCATCGTGAACGTGTTGTTGATGGTGCCCTTGTTCCGGACCCGGTCGTACGAGAAGAAGAAGAACAGCTTGGTCCGGCTACTGTTGAAGTTGGTGCCCGGAATGATCAGCGGACCGCCGATGGTGCCGCCGGGATTCTGGTAGCGGTACTTCGGCTTCGCCACCGGGTTCGTCAGCGTGCTGTTGCGGTTGTTGAACCATTCCTGCGCGTTGAACATTTCATGGCGGTGATAGTAGTACACGCTGCCATGGAATGACGGCGTGCCCGCCTTGGTGGAAAGGGTCAACTGCCCGCCCGTCCGGCCGCCGTATTCGGCGGTGTAGTTGGCCACCAGCAGTTTGACCTCGCCCACCGAATCCATGCTGGGCGAAAGGTAGCCGGGGTTCAGGTTTCCCGAGTCCTGGCTGGCTGCGCCGTCCAGGTTCAGAATCACCTGTCCCGTCTGCCCGCCGTTCACTGCCGGGATACCGCCCCCGGACCATCCGCGGCCATCGTTCGACGCGAGCGTCTGCACACCTGGCAGCGTGATCACCAGGTTCAGCGGATTGCGGCCGCGCGTCGGCGTATCTTCGATCTGCGCCAGGTTGATGGCGACGGATCGGTCCGAGCTGTCAGTTGCCACGTGTACCGTGTTGGCTTCGACGCTAATCGACGTGCTGACGTCGCCAACCTCCAGCTTGACCTCGTGCAAGTCCACTCGTTCCTGAGCGGACACCACGATCGCCTTCTGGTCATAGCCCTTGAAGCCGGGCGACGAAACGCGAATGCTGTACTTTCCGGGAACCAGGCCCGTGAAGAAGAACGAACCATTGGCCTCGGTTTTGTATGCACGCGCCTGTTGGGAAATGTCATTGGTCAGCTGAACTGCGGCTCCGACGACGACGGAGCCGGCCGGATCGACAACGGTGCCGGAGATCTGTCCAGTGACGCTCTGAGATTTGGCTGCTGGCGTCAAAGCCAACAGCAGAAAGAGACAACCGGTGAGTAAGCGAAAGAACCTCATTTTCACCCCTTAGCAAAGAGCTGCTTCGCACACCGGGACTCCCAACGCCCGGGCGCGTCAACCCCTTCTCTCGCTTAACGGCAAAACTATCCCTGTACGACTCGACAGAGGCTTTCTCCTCAGCCCTGTCCGTTTATGAGATGGTGTATCACTTCTCACCCAAATTCAAGCCCAAAAGGTGAAGAGATCTTAAGATTAGCGAAATTGTTGAAAACCTCCACACCTGACACCAGGGGAAACACCCGGATGGAATGCTTGCCAACCCTCACAGCGTCCCAGCGGGCCCACTGCGCTACAATCCCCCGCAGGGAGACGCAGCCGTGCCGGTATCAGGAAATTCGAACGCAAACTCGGGTGCCATCGACCTCCTGCCGGCCGTTACCACCGTCCTCATCACCAGCGCCGTTGTCGTCTTTACCGCCGCCAGTCCCGGTGTGGCCGCGGTCGTCGCCGCCCTGAAACAGCGCACGAGCAACCCCCGCGCCGCGCTCGTTCTGGGCCATCCTGCCGCGGACCTGACCCAACCCACGTGTGACCGCATGTTCCGCGAGGAAGGGACCCCTTCGGGACGAGTCCACCCGCCAGCCGGACCATGACCAACGTTCAGATTTTCGGCCTGAAAAGCTCACCGTCAACGCGCGCCGCCGAGCGCTTCTTCAAGGAGCGCCGGATTCCTATTCAACTGGTGGACCTGAAATCGAAGCCTATGGCGCCGGCCGAGATCGGCCGCTTCGTGAGCCGCTTTGGCCTCTCCGGGCTCCTCGATCCGGAAAGTAAACCCTACGTGGACGGCGGCCTCCAATATCTCAAAATGACCGATTCCGAGTGGCTCGCGCGGATCGAAAAGGAGCCCGGCCTGCTGCGCCTGCCCCTGGTTCGCGCCGGCGCGCAACTCAGCCTCGGACGCGACGAGGAGTCCTGGCGCGGAATGGCGGAAACCCTCAAGTGCTGAAGATGTCCGTTAAAAACTGTGGCGGGAATCGTGCCGGCGCGTCAAAATCTAGCTTATGCGCATCCTGGCCTTCCTCCTGCTTGCCACCGTCTGTCCGGCGGCCGCCCCCGAGCACCGCGCGGAACTGATTTTTCCGCCGGAGAGCTGGCACAACCACTCCTCTTCGCTGGTGGAACTGCCGAATGGCGACCTGCTGGTCTGCTGGTTTCACGGCTCGGGCGAGCGTACCGCCGACGATGTCCTGATCCGCGGCGCGCGCTGGAACCGGTCCACAGGCAAGTGGAGCGAGCCCTTTCTCATGGCGGACACCCCCGGCTTCCCTGAGACCAACCCGGTTTTGTTTCTCGATTCTCGCCGCCGGCTGTTCTTCTTCTGGCCCCTGATCGTGGCGCATCGCTGGGAAACCGCCCTCATGAAGTACCGCATCTCCACCGACTACCAGCAGGCTTCCGGCCCGCCGCGCTGGGAATTTCAAGACAACATCGTTCTCATTCCGAAGAACATCGCGGAAAAGACCAAGGCCTTTGCCGGACCCGTTGCTGCCGGAGGCGGGCCCCTCGCCGCGGCCGCCGGCCGCCTCATCGAGCACGCGCAGGACGAGTATTTCTCCCGCATGGGCTGGTTCACCCGCACGCATCCCCTGGAGTTGCCCTCCGGCAGGATCCTGGTGCCCATGTATTCCGACGGCTTTTCCTTCGGCATCATGGCCATCAGCGACGACCACGGCTACACCTGGTACGGCAGTGAGCCGATTGTCGGCGCCGGCGGCATCCAGCCCTCGGTCGTGCTCAAGAAAGACGGCTCGCTGGTGGCTTACCTCCGGGACAACGGGCCCGCCCCCAAGCGCGCCATGATCAGCCGTTCCCGCGACGACGGTGTCTCCTGGACCGTGGCGGAGGATTCCGAACTGCCGAATCCCGGCACCAGCATCGAGGTGGTCCGCCTGGCCAGCGGTAACTGGATCGCCGTCTACAACGACCTGGAGAGCGGCCGCTACTCCCTGGTCGCCGCCCTTTCCGACGACGAGGGCGCCACTTGGAAATGGAAGCGCCACCTGGACGGCAATCCCGCGCGCCAGATCAACAGCCAGTTTCACTACCCGTCCGTGATACAGGCCAGGGACGGCGCGATCCACGTTTCCTACAGCTACTTCACGCCCGAAGGCAAGTCCATCAAACACGCCCGCTTCAACGAGGACTGGGTGAAGGCCGGCGACTGAGATATACTCTCCACCGCGCCTCTCTGAAAGGAAGGTCAAGAATGCGTTACTTCTTCGCGGCGGCCCTCCTCGCCGTTTCCCTCTCCGCCCAGCAACCGGCCGCGCCCGCCCGGGCGCCGCTCTACAACACGGCCAAGCAGAAACTGCTCGATGGCAAGCAGGTCTTCAGCTTCACGCAATCGAAATTCGATATTCCGGGATACTGCGAGAAAGCCAAACATTACGACTACACCTGGTTCGAGATGCAGCACAGCACCCTCGAGTTCAAGGATGTGGAAGCCATGATCGCAGCCTGCCCGCACGCCGGCGCGACTCCCATGATCCGCCTGCCGGATGCCCAGGAATTTCATATTCAACACGCCACCGACCTCGGCGCCCTGGGGGTCATCGTTCCCACCGTGGACGACGTGGAGCGCGCGCTCGAGGCGGTGAAATGGTCGCGCTTTCCTCCCGTCGCCCGCCGCAGCGCCGGCAGCGGCCAGGCGGCGAGTATCTGGGGCGTCAACGGCATCAATTACCGCCAGACCTTCAACGACAACATGCTGGTGGTGGTCATGATCGAATCGCCCACCGGCGTCGCCAACGCCTACGACATCGCCCGCGTGCCTGGCGTGGACGTGGTGATCATCGGCAACAACGACCTCAGTTCCTTTTCCGGTTTCGCGCAGACCGACGACCGCTACCAGGCCATGGTCACCAAGGTCCATGACGATACTCTCCGCGCCGGCAAATTCTTCGGGCAGGCGGCAGCCGTCTACGCCAAGGGCCACCCGCTCAGCGGGGACGCCAGATTCTTCCAGAACGGCCCCTCGAACGACGGCTGGCAGCCGCCCGCGCCCGCCGGAAGAGGCGTCAATACCAGCGCGCCCCCTCCCGGTGAGGAAGAAGGAGGCGGCGCTGTCCCGCCGGCGGGCCGCGGCGGACGCGGTGGGCGAGGCCGAGGCCAGCAGCAATAAAACGGGGCGGCCCGAGCGGGTTGGCCGCCCCGCATCCCACAGCAGGGACTTGCCCGGCTCACTTACTCGTTCGTGGCCGGGTGCAGCCGTCAACGTCATAAGGCCACCCGCTCAGCGGCGATGCCAGGGTCTTCCAGAACGGCCCCGCGAGCGACGCGCCGCCGCGGGGACTTGCCTCGCCGCTTACTCGTTCGTGGCCGGGTGCAGCCGTCAACGCCATAAGGCCACCCGCTCAGCGGCGATGCCAGGGTCTTCCAGAACGGCCCCTCGAGCGGCGCGCCGTCGCGCGGACTTGCCCGGCTCACTTACTCGTTCGTGGCCGGGTGCAGCCGTCAACGTCATAGGCCACCCGCTCAGCGGCGATGCCAGGGTCTTCCAGAACGGCCCCGCGAGCGGCGCGCCCCCTCCCGGCGAGGAAGAAGCCGGCGGCGCCGTCCCGCCCGCTGGTCGTGAGGGACGCGGGCAGCGTTAATGAAGAACGGGGCGGCCGAGAGGGTTGGCCGCCCCGCATCCCACAGCAGAGACTTGCGCCGCCGCTTACTCGTTCGTGGCCGGGTGCAGCCGCTGCGAGGCGGGATAAACAAACTGCATGCCCATCACGTCCCCCGGGTAGAACCATTCGTGGACGGCTTCGGGCGAATTGCTCTTCCGCTCTTCAAACTCGATCACCGGCTTGCCGGTCGCCTCCAGGCGGTAGTCCGGCGTGGTAAACAGCGTGGCCACGATGTGTTCGCGGCCGTTTTTGCCTTCGCGAAACACCTGAACCAGGTTGCGGTCCGTCAAGTCCGCCACCTTGAATGCATACGATCCAGGAACCAGCACATGGCCGGGTATCTCCACCGGCTGGTTGAAGCTGAAAATGATCTCCTTGTTCCATTCGTCGGCGCGGGCGGGGATGGCGGCCAGCCCGGCAATTCCCAGCGCGAGGCCCGCCATCAAAACAGTGGTTGTGATTCTCATCGCGACATCTCCTTATCGAACTTTGCAGGTCTTTCTGCCTGCCTTGCAATTTCAGACTACGGCTCCCGGCCTCGTCATCCCATCACCCCGCGCGCCGAATCTGCGCCCGGTCGAAATGGTATGCGGCAGGCATCGCCGCCGCGCCCGCCTACCCGCCGCCGGAGCGGAGGATTACCCCCGCGGAGGGATGGCCCGGTCATCCCGGAACGGCTATTTTGAAGTCGGAACCGCGGAATACGGAGGTTCAGCAATGACAGGATTCGGGCTTCTCAACAAAATCGTGGCTGCCGCGCGCAGCAAAGCACGCGCCTCGGCGGCGAACGTCGAATCTCCCAGGGTGCTGGTATTCGGCAAAAGCGCCGCGGCGCCCGCCGAATCCGCGGAATGGTCTCTGTGCACTGCCGCTACCCTGCCGGAAGCGCGCAAACTCTCCGCCGACTACGAAATCGCAGTCGCCCTCTGCGACCGGGAAGCCGCCGGCATCGACTGGCGGCGCACCGTCCGTGAATTGGCGCACATGCAGTCGCGCCCGTGCGTGGTCCTTCTCACCCGCACCGAGGACTGCCAGCTCTGGGAGCAGGTGACCGGCGCCGGCGGATATGACGTGGTGCGGAAGCCCGCCGGCGCCGAGCTCTTGTCGCGTGTGATCGCGGCCGCCATCTCGCACTGGCGCAGCCGGCAGGCCCTCGTTGCCGGGCGCGTTGTTCCGATCAGGAAATGACGCCTTTCCGAACCGCGTAGATGATCAGTTCCGGAACCGAATGCAGGTTCAGCTTCTCCATCATGTTGCCGCGGTGCGTTTCCACCGTGTAGACGCTCAGGTTGAGAGCGTTGGCGATCTCCTTGTTGCTCTTTCCCTCCGCGATCAGTTGTAGCACCTCCCGCTCCCGCGGAGTCAACAGGTCGTAGGTATCCTCGATGTCGCGCTCGCGCAACTGCCGCATGTAATCGTTCAGCAGCATCTGGCTGACCGCGGGGCTGAAGAAGGCCTTGCCCTGGCTGACCGCCTTCACCGCCGCCACCAGGTCGGCTTCGGCCGATTCCTTGAGAATGTAGGCGCGCGCTCCCGCTTTGAGCGCGCGCAGCACGTAAGCTTCATCCGAGTGCATGCTCAGCACGACGATGGAAGCGCCGGGAACGCTGTCCGAGATCTGCCGCGCCGCCTCGATGCCGTTCAAATTGGGCATCCCGATATCCAGGATGGCCACGTCCGGCTTCTCCTGTTGCGCCATGCGGACCGCCTCGCGGCCGTCCGCCGCTTCGCCGATAACCCGGAATTCGGCATGTTCCTCGAGCACCCGCCTCAGCCCGGTACGAAGGAACGGGTGGTCGTCGGCCACCAGGATGCGGACCAGGCTCATACGCGCGCACTCCCCGCCGCCCGCGGCTCCAGCGGCAGCAGCAACGATATGATTGTGCCGCCGCCCTTACTCGAATCGATTCGAAAGACGCCGCCCAGGTTCTTCACCCGTTCCTCCATTCCCAGAATGCCCATCCCCCGTTCTCCCGCCGGATCGAACCCCGCTCCGTCGTCCTGGATCGAAACGCGGACCTGCGCCTCCTCGCGCTGCACATCCACCCGCACCGATGACGCCCGCGCGTGTCGGGCGGCATTATTCAACGCCTCCTGCACCACCCGGAAGATGCACGTGCGGTGCTCGTCGGGAATTTCGTCCGCGGCCTCCTCGGCGGCAACCTTCACCTGAATACCCGAGCGCCGCGCAATCTCCCGCGCCTGCCACTTCAGCGCCGGTCCCAGACCCAGGTCATCCAGCATCGACGGGCGCAACAGAAGCGCCATGTCGCGAACCTGCGCCACCGCCCGATCCGCCAGTTGGTGCGCGCTCGCCAGCGCCGCCCGGCTTTCCGGCCGTCCATCCGATAGCCGGCTCTCCAGCCGCCCGATCTCGACAAGCACTGCCGAGATGGCCTGCCCGACCTCGTCGTGGAGTTCGCGGGCTACCCGCCGGCGCTCTTCTTCCTGAGCTCCCACCAGCCGCTGCGAGAGCCGCTGCAACTCGCCGCGGGCCTGCGCCACCTCGGCTAAATGACGTTCGGCGGCGCGCCCCAGGTCCAGAATCCGCCGCACCGTGGCTACCGCCAGGACAACGCTGAGGACCACCGACAGTATTGCCGATGCCGCCATCTCCCTGCGAAACTGCGCAAACAGGCTGGAGATATCCTGCTCGTGCCGCCGGAAATTGTTCTCGTCCACCTGCACTACCGTCGCCGCCAGGGCTACAAGCTGCCGGCGGCGCGGAAAAACCTCTGTCTGCAAGAAGGCTTCACCTCGCTTCCGGCGCATTTCCGGATCCCATCCGAGGGCCGGTTCGAGCGCGCTCCAGTAACCCGCAATCCCTTCCCGCAGTTCCTTCCACAGCGGCTCTTCCGCAGGGGGAAGCGTGCTGCCGTATCTCGCCACTGCGTCGTTCACCTGCCGCTGCAGGTGCAGAAATTCGGAGCGCCGCCGCGCCGCTCCGGCAGGGTCGCGGTCCAGCAGGTAGTCCCTGATTTCGGTCGCCGATTCGGAAAGACCGAATCGGATCGTGTCGAGAAAGCGGGTTTGTTCCCGCGTCGCGGTATGCAGTCGAATCGTCTCGGGCTCGATGATGGAGATCACCCGCGCGCTCTTCCAAGCCATCAGCGAGACAATCGCGAGCAGCCCGCCAAAACCGGCGAACAGGACGACCCGGCGGGATGTGAACGCATGCCGCGTCATCATGCTTTCATTCTAGGCGGGCTTGCGCTGAGTTGCGTGCGCTCCGCCAGCCTCTGCGCGATTCGTTACTCGGAGTTTCATAGGTTTCGCGCAGACCGACGAGCGGCGGAAAATGACCCGGATTCGAGTCAGGCGGCGTACCGGATTACTTCCAATTCGGCAGAGACGTCCACGGCAGCCAGGAGTTGATCAACCCGCGACATCGTCGCCTCCTCCAATTCAGTTTCACCGCATTGGCGGCACTGGAGCACCGGAAGCGATCTGAAGATCACGATGGAGGAATCGCCAATCTTAAAAGGTAGATCAGTGATTCGCGATTCCAGTCGCCCGCCGCAAACTCGGCACCTCATTTCGTCCTCCTCTTTCGGAACCCCTCGTCCCAGTCGCCCGCGTCGGCGGTGTACATTGTAACAACCCGATTCGATCATGATCACCACCAGCATGTCGTCGCTTGGAGATCGTTGAAGCATATCCGGACGACCAGCGTCGCCAACGCTTACGACATCGCCCGCGTACCCTGCGTCAACGTGGTGATCATTGGAAACGGTGGTGCTAGTGATTTTCAGTGATTTACAATCTGATCAGTGCCGTGGCGAGGAAGCAAGGGGCCGCAAGGGACCTCTGCCATAAAACGCGCCACTACAGCTCGCCATAATTTATCGGAACAATCGCCCAAATGGAGTACACCGCAACGGGAATAACGGAGAACACCGTACAGGCGAACGCTCGCGGACCTCGCGTTCGTGACAACCTGAGCGCCTGCGCCTGCGCATTGGTTCTGCTTTGGATTAACTTCTATATCTGCCGTGAGATGTTCTTCACGCCTACGACGCAGATGAACTCGATGCAGGGGTCGTGGATCGGGCTGGCGAAAGGGGCATCGAGCAGTTGGTTTCATGCCACGTGGTGGCCTTTTTGGGACTTGGGAGGTCCTTTCGAATATACGTATGCGCCGCTAGTCCCGGCGTTGGCAGCGGCATGGAGCGCCGTCGGACGGGTCTCGCATAACATTGCGTTCCACGGTGTCATGGGGCTGCTCTACTGTGTAGCGCCGCTTACTCTGTTTGTGATGGCATGGCGGCTGACGAGGGCGGTGTGGACCAGCTTCATCGCCGCGCTGGTGTACTCGCTGGTGGCCATCACACAGATCATCGTGCCCGATAGCGAGTTCGGGCTGACGAAGATCTGGGACGCGCGGCGGTTGTTCCTTGTGAGCGCCTGGGATGAGACGCCCCACTTCGCCGCCGTAACGCTACTGCCGTTGACGATTCTGTTTTTGGCGCGCTCGATCCAGACGCGGCGCAGGATCTATTACGCTGCCGCGGCATTGTCGATTGGCGCCCAGGCGCTTGCCAGCGCGTTTGGCCCCGTGATGATCGTGATGGCTGCCGTTTGCCTGCTGCTCTCATTCCGGCGCCAACAGTGGGCGGGGAACGCCGTTCTGATTGCCGCCCTGGGCGTGTGGGGATGGGCCGTCGCTGGTCCTTATCTGTCTCCCTCGCTGATAAACGCTATCCGAAAAGCCAGCGCCACGGCCACCGAGGCGGAGCGCTGGACCCTGCAGTCGTGGACAGCCCTCGCGGTATTGGTGTTGGGATGGACGATCCTATGGGGACTCCTGAGGAGATGGAAGCCCGATCCGGTACTTCAATTTTTCGTGCAGTTCGGATATGTGACGACCATGATGCCGATGATGGACGTCGTGCTCCATCGCCATCTTCTCCCGCAGCCGGGGCGTTATTGGATGGAAATGGAACTCGCGATGTCGGTCGCCGTGGTTTTCTCGTTGCGCCACTGGTTCGATAGGAGTCCGCGGCGGGTACAGCGAGCGGCTATCTTTCTGCTTCTCACGCTCGCCGTGGAACAGACCGTACACTATCGCAAAGACGCCAAACGGTTCCTGGCGACTCAGGAACTCACCCGGACCGTGGAATACAAGGCGTCGGTCTGGAGCGAGCGAAATCTGCCCGGAATCCGCGTGTTCCTGCCCGGCTCGATTGGGCAATGGGCGAATGCGTTCACCAGAGTCCCGCAGTTTGCCGGCGGGTCGTACACGATGTCCGTCAACCCGGTGCAGCGCGTGGCCAAGGAGTCGATTTACTGGAACGACGATCCACAGGTGGCGCTGATGTGGTTGAAGGCGTACGGAACCGGGGCGGTCGCGATCAGTGAAAAACAGAGCAAGGAGTATTGGCATCCCTACTCTACTCCCGAGAAGCTCGAGGCGATTCTCCCGGCACTGTGGAAGGAGGACGGCGTGGTGATCTGCCGGGTGCCGCTCCGGGAGAACGGTTTGGCTCATGTAGTCCCGGAAGGCGCACTCGTCCGGCGCACGCCAAAGTACGAGGAAGACCTGCCGCAAGTGCGCAGGTACGTATCGGCATTAGATGACGAATCGCTGCCGCGGACGCAGTTCGCGTGGGACGGGCCCAACCGGATTCGCATCCACACCAGGATCATGGCCGGTCAGGCGCTGTCCGTCCAGGTGTCGTACCATCCCGGCTGGCACGCCATTGCCGGAACACGGAGAGTTGGGGTGGAGAAAGACGGGCTGGGCTTGATGTGGTTCCGCACGGACTGCGCGGGTGACTGCGAGATCCGGATGGACTACGACGGCGGGTGGGAGTTGCGCTTCACCAGATGGATTAGTTGGCTGGCGCTGGCCGCCGTGCTGGCTGTGGGTGCAACTGAGCTGCGGCACAAATTCCGGCAAGTCCGGGAAGGATCGGTGTAGCGACTGGCAGCCGGTTCCCGTTGAAGCCGGGCCAACTCTTTCAACGAGTAAAGCCCCCCGGAACCGTCCCATCCGATATAGAATCAGAGGCATTCATACTCTCGAGGGGGAGGGGAATGAAACGAATCGTTGCGTCTCTGATTGCGGCCGCGACGCTATTTGCCGCCGGACCGGCGGTCGCGCCGCTGGGCGTCTATACGGCGGCGGAACGGCGCCACTGGGCCTTCCAGCCCCGCCGGGACGCGCCGCCTCCGAAATTCACCCTCGCCGCCGACAAGGCGTGGGTGCAGTCGCCGGTGGACGCTTTCGTTCTGGCAGCAGCTCAAGAAAGCCGGCCTCAAGCCCGCGCCGGCCGCCGATCGTGCCACCCTGATCCGCCGCGTCACCTACGACCTGACCGGCCTCCCGCCCACCCCCGAAGAAATCGACGCCTTCCTCCGGGACCGCTCCCCCAATGCCTGGGAGAAGGTGGTGGATCGCCTGCTCGAATCGCCGCATTACGGCGAACAGTGGGGCCGGCACTGGCTGGACGTCGTCCGCTTCGCCGAATCCGACGGCTACGAGTACGACACGCACCGCCCCGACGCCTATCGCTACCGCGACTACGTCGTGCGGAGCTTCAACGACGACAAGCCCTATGACCGGTTCGTCCTGGAACAGCTTGCCGGCGATGAGATCGATGCCAAAAACGAGACGCTCCTCATCGCCAGCGGCTTCAACCGCCTCGGCCCGCTGCGCAAGAACGCGGGCAACCAGGACGTGGCCAGTTCACGCAACGAAGTCCTCACCGAAATGACCAACATCGTCGGGGCCGCGCTGTTGGGCATCACCGTGGGATGCGCTCGCTGTCACGATCACAAGTTCGATCCCATCCGGCAGTCCGATTACTACCGCCTCCAGGCCCACTTCGCCCAGACCGGCGCGAGCGACCTCGTCATGGCCAGCGCGGAGGAGCAGGCCGCATGGAAGGCCAAGGCCGATCCCATCCAGCAGAAGATCCGCCAGATGCAGGCACAGCTCCGCCGCGCCCCCGACGGTCAAAAAGCCCAGCTCGAAGCGGAAATCGAAAAGCTGGACGAGTCCATGCCCGAGCCGCTCTCCTCCATCTACACCGTGCAGGACGATCCGAGACAGCCCACGCCGATTCACCTGCTGTACGCGCGGCGATTACCTCGCCAAGGGCGACAGCGTCGGTGTGCGACCCCTCGGCATCCTGCTCCCGGATGGCACTCCCGAAGAGCCGCTCGATACCAGCGCAGCCGCGGCGCAAGCTGGCCGAATCCATCGTCGATCCGGCCAACCCTCTCACCGCGCGCGTCATGGTGAACCGCATCTGGCAATACCACTTCGGACGAGGCCTGGTGGCCACCGCCAACGACTTCGGCCGCATGGGCGTGCGCCCCTCCCACCCCGAACTGCTGGACTGGCTGGCCAACCGCTTCATCGCCGGCGGCTGGAAAATGAAGCCGATCCACCGCCTGATTCTGCTTTCGAGCGCCTACCGCCAGTCGAGCCTCTCGCCCATTGAGAAGGTCGCCATGGAAAAGGATGCCGATAACGCGCTGCTGTGGAAGTTCACGCCACCGCCGACTCGAAGCCGAGGAGCTTCGCGATTCCATGCTGGCCGTGGCCGGAAAGCTGAATCTGAAGCTGGGCGGTCCCAGCGTGATGGTGCCCATCGACGCGGATATGGTGCTCATGCTCAAGCGCCCGCAGTACTGGGTTCCCACGCGCGACCCCGCCGAGTACGACCGCCGCACGCTCTACATGATCTACAAGCGCAATCTCCGGCTTCCGTTCGATGGAAGTGTTCGACGCGCCCGACACGCTGCTCTCCTGCGCCCGCCGCGAGCAATCCACGCACGCCCCGCAGGCGCTCGAACTGCTGAACGGCCAGACCTCCAACGAACTTGCCGCCGCTTTCGCCGCAGCGCCTGCTCAAAGAGCGCGCGCACCACCGCCGAACGTATCGACTACGCCTGGCGCCTGGCCGCCGGGCGCCTGCCCACGGCCTCGGAAAGACGGCTGGCCGGGGAGTTCCTGGCCGCCGCCCCCGACGATCCCGCCCGGGTCAAAGAGTTTGCCCTGGCCGTCTTCAACCTGAATGCTTTTCTCTACGTGAATTAGCCATGCCCGAACACATCCGCTACGTTCGCAACCGCCGCGAGTTTCTCGGCCAGTGTTTTTGTGGAGCCGGATCGCTGGCCTTCGCCTCCATGATGGCCGGTCAGCAGGCCGCCGCCGCGCGCTACAATCCGCTCGCGCCCAAGCCGCCCCACATCCCGGATCACGCCCCGGCAAAGGCCTTCATTTTCGTCTACATGGCCGGCGGCCCGTCGCACCTGGAAACCTTCGACCCCAAGCCGCTCCTCAATCGCCTCGACGGACAGACGCGCCCCGCCGAATTCGGCGACGTCAAGTATCAGAACGTCAATTCGTCCTCCCGCCTGCTCGGCAGCAAGCGCACGTTCAAGAAGTACGGCAGCTCGGGCATCGAAGTCTCGGACCTGTTCCCGCACCAGGCCGAAGTCGTGGACGACCTGTGCGTCATCCGTTCCATGCACGGCGACATGGTGGTGCACTCCGCCGCGCAATACCAGATGATGAGCGGCCGCGTCATTCCGGGCTTTCCGGCCATGGGCAGTTGGGTGGTCTACGGGCTCGGCTCGGAATCCGAGTCGCTCCCGGCTTACGTGGTGATGCCGGATCCGCACGGCGCCCAGGAGGCCGGGCTGCCCATGTACAACCGCGGCTTCCTGCCTTCCGTGTACCAGCCCACTCTGCTGCGGCCGGGCAGCAAGCCGGTGCTCAACCTGGACCTGCCCAAGGGCGTGTCCCTCGACGAACGCCGGCAGACCATCGAACCTCATCCGCGCGCTGAACGAAGCCAACCTGCCCGGCGAGGACCCCGAATTCGCCGCCCGGATCTCCGCGTACGATACCGCGTTCAAGATGCAGACCGAAGCGCCCGAGGTGTTCGACCTGAGCAAGGAATCGAAGGAGACGCTCGACCTCTACGGCGTGGGCGACCCGGCCACCGACGACTACGGCCGCCGCTGTCTGCTGGCCCGCCGCATGGTCGAGAAGGGCGTGCGCTTTGTCTGCGTAGTTTCCGGCGGAGGCGCGGCGGATACCGAGTGGGACGCCCACTCCAACATCGAATCCAACCACATCAAGATGGCCTCCTATACCGACAAGCCGGTGGCCGCGCTCATCAAAGATCTCAAGCGGCGCGGCCTGCTCGATTCCACCATCGTGCTGTGGGGCGGCGAGTTCGGCCGCTCTCCCGAATCGGAAA
Source organism: Bryobacterales bacterium (assembly GCA_963836425.1). Lineage (GTDB taxonomy): Bacteria > Acidobacteriota > Terriglobia > Bryobacterales > Bryobacteraceae > CAWIJJ01. The sequence goes on from CAWIJJ010000001.1 coordinate 727,735, forward strand.
AGGGAAACGGCCGCGACCACCACAACACCGGCTTCAGCATGTGGGTGGCGGGCGGCGGCTTCAAGGGCGGCACGGTCTACGGAGCCACTGACGCCATCGGTCTCAAAGCCGTGGAGAAGCCGGTCCACTTCCGCGACCTTCACGCCACCCTGCTCTACCAGATGGGTCTCGACCAGGACGCCCTCAGCTACATGTACCTCGGCCGCAAAGAGCGCCTCACGGAAGTTCGCGGCGAGATCATCAGGGAAATCGTGAAGTAGGCTCGCCTACTCCAGCAGTTCCGGCTGCGAGAACAGGAAGTGGTCGAAGTAGTAGTGCATCAGCAGCACGCTCAATACCACCATGAAATAGCTCTGATCGGGTGAAAGCGTCGTCCACCGCCGCACCGCCACCGTCACCAATACCATCAGGCCGGTCGCCGCGGCGAACACCGAATAGTAGGCCAGCATGCTGCCCCGGCGCACCAGTCCCTGCACAAACCCGTTCTGCACCTCGCCCCGCTCGTCGCGCAGCCGGTTGATCATCCACAGCAGGAAAAGATATTGGAACGAGTGCCAGGTGTTGTAACCCTGAAACAGCACATCCATGTTGGACCCGAACGGCAGGCAGAACGACACCACCGTGGTCACACCGATCAGGAGCGTCTTCGGCAGGCTCCCGCGCCGCTCGCGCAACTCGGCCAGCGTCTTCCAGATCCAGACCGCCAGAAATGCCGCGAACACCGCCCCCGCCGCCAGGTCCAGGCGCAGCGGCCGCAGGAAGTCGGGGAAGGGAAGCAGCACCCCGCCAACGTGGAACGCTCCCCGCGAAATCTTGTAAATGCCCACCGGGTACAGCCCGGTCAGGATCACTCCGTAATCCACCACCCGCGACCACACCGCTTCGCCCCCGGGCGCCCGCCGCCGGTAGCAATCAGACAGGTAAATGATCTGATGCAGCACGTGCAGGGATGCCCAGGTGAAAAACAGCGTCACCAGCAGCCGGTACTGGTACACGCCCAGCAACACGACCCCCACCGGCAGCAACAGGGCCAGCGACGAGTACCAGGGGTGCCGCGCCCGGAATTTCCCGTCCAGAAACGTGTACGTCACCGTGGAGAACAGGTGCGGCCCGCCGATCAGCGCCGCCACCATAATGTTCACCAGGTCGATTGCCTGCGACTGGCTTAACCAACCGGTAGCCTGCGCGCCGGCCGCCACCAGAAACGGCATTGGCACCAGGATGGCGCTGCCGATGATCAGGGTCAGGTCCCAGGAGCGTTTGTAGATCCACCCGGACTCTCGCGGCATGAGCCGAACCGCAGCCTCAACGGTCGAAGCCATAGGGTCGATCATACGCCACCGCATTTGGGCCTTTCAATGGCGAAATTGACTGGAGGTATTTTCGACACTGCCCTTGAATTTTCAACGTAATGGACATAGCATTGAGTCGAAGGTTGAAAATTCAGATGAAACTGTCTTTTGTGATCGCGCTTCTCCTGACGGTCAGTTTCGGGGCTCTCGGCCAGCAGGCGATGCCACGCATGACCACGGCGGAACCGGCCAACGGCAAAATCGGGGACGTCATCGCCGTAACCGGAGAGAACCTCCAGAAGGACCTCGTGGAAAAGGTGTTTCTGACCGACGGCAAGAACGATATCCTCTGCGTGGTAACCGAACAGACGGCCACCACGATTAAATTTAAAATCCCCGAGAAGGCCACCGGAAGGCTCGCCCTCATGGTGCTCACGTCCGGCAAGGATGCCAAGTACATCGAGCAGCCCGTTAAAGTATTGATCGAATAACCCGCTCCCGGATCACTTCCTGCGGTACGGGGTCGAAAGGTACTTGCGGCATTCCTGGGCGGCTTCCGCCTGGGGCGCATACGCGAGGGCTTTCCGGTAAGCCTCTACCGCCAGCTCCCGGCGATGGGTCAGATCGTAGATCTGGCCCAGTCGCAGGAATCCGTTTACCCCTGTGTTGAGGTCGATATCCTCGGCCATCGCCGTCACCCGCTTCATGTTCTCGAGCGCCGAGGGCAGATCGTTGTACCAGAACTGAATGCTGCCCCGCTGGTAGTAGATCTTCTCCCACGGCACACGGTCCAGCCCCGCCGCGTGACGTTTCTTCAGCCGCTCCAGTTCGGCCAGCGATTCCAGCCCGTGCTCGCCGTCTCCACCCATGCTGTACATTTGCGCAAGCTCCAGGTACAGCAGGTAGTTACGCGGGAATCGCCGGATCAGCTGCTGCACCAGGGGCACGGCTTCGAGCGGGCGGTTCTCCCGGCGGTACAACGCGCACAGCAGAATCTGGGCGTCCACTTTGTTGACGTTGCCCTTCGCCGCTACCTCCTGCACCGTGCGGATCCCGCGCTCCTTGTCGCCGCGAAAGCCGATCAGAAACCCGAGTAGCCGGTAATGCCACGGCAGGCTCCCCACCACGTAATCGTGCAGCCCCTGCACCAGCCTTGCATCCACGTTGTCCGGTTCGAGTTCGGCCACCCGGTTGTGCGCCTTGCGCGCTTCGGTGGCGTCGCGCAGCGAATCCCGCCAGGATTTCTTCACCACCCAGAAATAGTTGGACCGCAGCCCGTACGAAATTCCCTCCGCGTAAAGCGCCGCCGTGTCGTTGGGATTCTCTTTCAGCCGCTCGCCGGCCAGCGCCAGCGCCTTGTCCACTTCGCCCAGGAATCGCTGCTCGGTCTCCGGCGACGGATTCAGCTTGGGCCTCCGCAGAAAGGAGTTGTTGCCGTTGATCAGTTCGCTTTCGAGCGCCCCGTTCCGGAACATCTCCTGAAACACCAGCGTCTGCGCCAGGTGGTTGTGCAGCGCCGGGTCCTCGGGACTGTGCGCGATGGCTTCCTCGAAGAGCCGGATGGCTTCCGGGTACTCGAGGTTGTAGAAATGGTCGAACGCGCGGTTCACCAGCGTGTCGGCGCCGGACAACGGGGAAAGCGCGGCCAGCAGGGCCAGCGGCAGGAAAGCCCTCACACTTTCATCGTAACGGCTGCGAGCGCCCAGCGGGCATGCGCGGCCACGGTTTCGTCACCCGAAGCGGCCAGCCGTTCCAGCGGCTCACGAAACTGCGGCAGCCCGCTGTTCCCCATCGCCACCGCCACGTTGCGCAAAAACCCCGAGTAGCGCGCGCGCGAAACCGGAGTCTCGCGGAACATCCGGCGGAACTCCTCCGGCCCGATCTCCGCCAGCTTTCCGAGCGGTGGCGCGAACGCCCGCGGCTGGTACGCCGGGTTCTCCGTGGACGGTGCGCGCCGGTTCCACGGGCACACATCCTGGCAGATGTCGCAGCCGAAAATGTGCGCCCCCATGGCCGCCCGGTGCTCCTCCGGAATCGACCCGCGCAGTTCGATGGTGAAGTAGGAGATGCAGCGCCGCGAGTCCACCGTGTAGCCGGACGGCGCGGGCACGATGGCCGCGGTCGGGCAGGCGTCGATGCAGCGCGTGCAGGTGCCGCAGCGGTCCGGGGGCGGGGAATCGGGCGCGATTTCGAGCGAGATCAAAATCTCACCCAGAAAGAACCACGAGCCCATCCCCTCGTGGATCAGGCAAGTGTTCTTACCGATCCATCCCAGCCCCGCCATCCGCGCGTAACTGCGCTCCAGCAGCGGCGCCGTATCCACGCAGATCTTCGCCTCCAGTTCCGTCCCGGCCCGTTCCCGTATCCGTGCCTCCAGCCGCTCGAGGCCGCTCCGCATCTCCTCGTGGTAGTCGCCTCCCCACGCGTACCGCGAAATCCAGCCGCGCTCCGCATCGCTGAAGCGCGTGGACCACGGCCACGGCGTCTGGTACAGCCGGCCCACGCACACCACCGACCGCGCCGAAGCCAGCAGCCTCCGCGGATCCTCCCGCATCGCCGCTCGGTGATCGGTGAGATAGCGCATCTCCCCCGCATACCCCGCCGACACCCATTCCCGGTACCACTCCGCTTCCGGAACCGGCGCCGCCCGCGCCACCCCGGCGAGTTCGAACCCGCACTCGCGAGCCAGGACGCGGATGTCCCCAGCCGTCAAATCTCCAGCCCTACCGAACGCATCAGCTCGATCGCATTGCTCCTCCGCACCACGCCCGGCCGCATCACATAGTCGAACAGGATCTGCCCGTCCTCGATGCGGTCTTCGAAGTGCACGTTGGCCGCGCGCCCGGCGAGCGAATCCACGATATCGGCCAGCGCCAGGTCATGCGTCGTGATCAGCCCCATGGCGCCCCGTTCCACCAGGCCGCGCACCAGGGCTTCCGCGCCGATCCGCCGGTCATGGGAATTGGTGCCGTGAAGAAACTCGTCGATCAGGAAGAACACCGGGGTCGGTCCCTTGGCGGCATCCAGAATCTGCCGCAGACGAAGGATTTCGGCGTAGAACCGTGAAACGCCGCCCTGTAGCGAGTCCGTCACCCGGATCGAAGCGCCGATGGCCAGCGGGGAAAGCCGCAGCGACCGCGCCCGCACCGTCGCCCCTGCCTGCGCCAGCACCGCATTAATCCCCAGCGTGCGCAGCAGCGTGCTCTTGCCCGACATGTTGGACCCGCTGACCACCATCACGTTCAGCCCCTGCCCGATCGCGACGTCGTTGCGCACCACGCGCGTCCTCGGGCAGCAGCGGATGGCCGATCGCTTCGGCCTGCAAACAGGGCCCGCCTTCGATCAACTCCGGGAACGGGTCGGCGGGATGCTCGAAGGCGTGCGAAGACAGCGAGCACAGCGCTTCCATTTCCCCGGTTGCGTTCAGCCAGCGCCGCACCGCCGGCCCGGAGTGCCGCCGCCATTCTTCCACCCGCACGGCCAGGTGGGGAGTCCACAGAATAAACGGCTCCAGGATGCGGACGAACACGTTATCGCGCGAATCCAGGTGTTCCATCAGCCGTTTCAGCCGGTTCAGCCGGCGCGACGGCGGATCGCCCTCGGCATCGAGGCCCGCGCGCAGTTCGGCCAGCAAGGGTGATGTGAAGCGCTCCTGTTCCAGGCGCACCAGTATTTCCGTGAGCAGTGCCAGTTCGTGCGCGGCCTCTTCCACCACGCCCACCACCCGGTTCACCGGCTGCCGGCGCAGATAAAGGAACAGCACGTTCCCCACCAGCACCAGCAGAAATCCGTCGCGCAGGGCGAGCGCCTGCCCCTCGGTCACATCCAGCAGACCGGCTGCCGCGAAGCTCCAGGCCCACATCGCCATGAAGGCCAGCGCCCCCAGCGCCGTGAGCAGCCATAGCAGAGCGCGGTAGCCGGCCGATTGCAGCTCGGCGGGCGCCTCCCCCCACGCCGCCAGCGACACCGGGTCCACCCCCGTGCGCGCCTGTTCCGCCACCACCGCCAGGTCCTCCCGCAGGTCCACGCGCCCGCGCAGCTCCTCCACCGCCTGCTGCCGCGCGCGCACCACCGCCGCCGGCGCCGCCTGGAGCAGCCAGCGCGCCAGCGTGTCCTCTCCGATATGCGTGCGCGCCGTGCACAGCAGTTCGAACAGCGACGCCTTGCCGAAAATGTCCAGGTCCTGCCCGTACAGGTGCGATGGATCGATATAGCGCTCGCCGGCCTCGCCGTTCCCCGCCCACCGCCCGTCCAGCCTCGCCAGCGCGCGCTCGAAAAAGCGCTCCGCCCGCCGCCGCCGCTCGAGCGCCGCGAGCAGCCGGTCGTGGATCACCATCAGCACCACGAACACCGCCACCGGAATCAACGCCCAGGCGATCGAAATCCGTCCGCCCAGCGCCTGCCAGACAATCGCCGCCGCTGCCGCTACCGCCGCCAGCCGGCCGTAGCCGAGAGTCTTGTGGCGTTCCTCGCGCGCGCTGATATCGGCTCGCCGCTGCGCCAGAAGGTCCTTGTAGATCGTCCGTGGTTCGGTCATCGCGACACCCCCCATTCTCGCGCGGATATCACCCGATTTCGCGTAAGTTGTGGCAAATCGCACCGTGAGTTATAGTGAGGCCATGCCGAGCGGGTATATCCCGATTCTTACCCGCCTTCGGCGCCTCCCGCACCTGCCTGCATACCACCATCGCGCGCAGTTGCCTGCCGCTCCAGTTGACCCTCGACACCAGATCCCTCTCGGCGGGAACCTACACCGGCATCGTCACCGTCAGCGATCCCACTGCCGTTGACGCGCCCCAGACCCTCACCGTCACCGTCCGCATCGGCGCCATCCGCCTGGTGGAGCAAGTCATCGTTGCAGGATTGGGGACAACAGGGTCCAGAGGTATAATAATGCGGGCCCTAGCTTAAGGATCACCTGTAGTGGTTGTCTTTCCGCAGTCCCAACGGCCAGGGCTACGGGATTCGGAACTCGCAGTCGTAGGGGTCGCGATGCATAGTTTCTTCCTGGATCTGCGGGTTGGCTGGCGGCTTCTGTGGCGAGCGAACCCAATCACTTGGCCCGCGCTTCTCAGTTTTGTTCTGGGTATCGGTGTCAACCTTACCATCCTGAGGGTAGCCGAGAACCTGTTTTATGTGCCCATTCCCGAAAGAGACCGAGTCGTGTTGGCCTGGTCGAGAAACCAGCGTTCGGGAGCGAATCGGGTTCCTGCGTCGTGGCGGGAATTCAGGTACTGGAAACGCGAAAGCCGCTCGTTCGAGAAGCTTGCGGCATACGAAGCGCGCACTTTTACCTTGGGAGTGCAACCACGCCGACGCGCTAACGGAGCCGTCGTGGAAGGAGAGTACTTCACCTTGACAGGCGCCCAGGCTGCGCTCGGATCGGCGGTCGACCCTTCCGCACGGCCCATGTTCGGGACCGCCGTGATCAGCTATCGCCTGTGGCAGCGCCAGTGGGGAGGCGATAAGGGCGTGCTTGGGACCGCTTTGATCCTTGATGGAACTCCCTTCACGGTGGTCGGCGTTTTGTCCCCGGACTATGAGGTCCTGCCCGAGGTTGACTTCTGGATTCAGGCGGAACCGAAAGCGGGCCAAAAAGGATCGCTCTGGGTATTGGGAAAGCTGAGGCCCGGAGTCAGCATCGAGCAGGCTCGTCAGGAGATGGAGTCCGTGGCGAGCGGCTATGCTGAAGGTGCTTCGGATGATGCGACGCCAAGGGGAGCGATTCTCTCTCCGGCGTCGATGGGAGTGTTTGACGAGGACTTCCGATTCATCATCATAGCGGTCGCCTGCGCTGCAGGGGCGGTGCTGGTGGTTGCGAGTCTCAATATCTCGGGACTTCTCTTGACCGCAGCCCTTGGCAGAAGCAGGGAACTTGCCATCAGGCAGGCATTCGGCGCTTCTCCCTGGCGCATTGTAAGGCAGCTGGTTTCAGAATCTGTTCCGCTGGGCCTTCTCAGCGCGGCGTTTTCTTGGCTTGGCTCGTATTGGGCCGGACGCATCGTGTTCGGATCGCTGCCGATCGCAGGCCCCCGGCAGGCGCCCGAACACTTCTTGGCGACCATAGGATGCGCCCTGGCTTTGGCGCTCGTCGCTGTGCTTATTGCTTCCGCCGCTCCGGCCGCCAACATCTCTCGAGTCGGGTTAGCCATGACCTTGCAGCAAGGTGGTCCCGCGGTCGGGCTCGCCCGCCCCAGGCGCCGGCTGCATCAGGTGCTTGTCGTAGCCCAGTTGACGGCAGCCGTAGCCTTGCTGATGCCCTCGGTGGCGTTATGGCGGACGGTGGACGGGTTCTACCGCCTCAACACGGGGTTCAAGGTCGATGGAACGATCACGGGAAAGGCCGAGCTGCCTGGCGATCCAGAGAGGCGGATTGCCTTGGCCAGCGCGATTAGCTCGCTAAGCGGAGGCCGATATGTGGCGCGCCCGGCGATCTCCACCGATCCGTTGCTTACGGGAGCGCGCGGCCAGGTAGCGTTTGTTACCGACCTCGAGAGCCGAGCCGGATGCTCTGCGTCCATCTCAGGAGTGGCTGGCAGCTATTTTGAGACTCTTGCCATCCCGCTATTGGAAGGAACAGCGTCACCCGTGCAGAACGAGATGGGGCGGAAAGATGTTGTCGTTGTGAACAGAGCATTCGCCCGCCACTGTTTCGGAGCGGCTCCAGCAGTTGGGCGGGTGCTCCGGATCGAGAAAGACGGGGCTTCAGCCGCGCTCCAAGTCACCGGCGTGGTGGGTGATACCCGGAGCGTGCACCCGGCATTCGACCCAGTGGCGCAAATCTATGTGCCATATGCCGTACACCCGCTCAAGACAGTCTCCCTCTTTTTCGAAGGCCGCGGCGCAAATCAGGCGGTTCTGGAGCAGATTCCCCGGGAGTTTGCGCGATTTGACCGCGACATTCTCGTCTATGATCTTGAGAGTCTGAATCAGACCCGGAGCCATCTTTTTGAATGGCACCGGGCGCCGATCGGGATTCTCTGTATCCTGACCATGATCTCATTCGCGCTAGCGGCCGTGGGCGTGTATGGAATTGTGGCGTATTCCGCCGCCCAGCGCAGGGTTGAAATAGCAGTGCGCCTGGCGCTGGGCGGGCAGGTCGGCAGACTGCGCTGGATTCTTGCTCGAGAAGGCGCAACCTTACTATGCGCCGGGATGGTTGCGGGCTTGGGCATCGGATTGATCCTATGCGCGGTGCTCGCCAAGGCGCTGGTGCCGCAGTTGCGTGTGGCAGACCCGGCTCTCTTACTCGTGGCAGCGGCTCTCCTTGCCGCGGTGAGCATTTTGGCGATTTACGTTCCGACCCGAAAAGTGTTTCGTGAGAGCCTGATGCCGGTGTTGCGCTCTGATTAACTGACTACCGCGCGGCGGCTTGACGCCGCTCTCCCGATCCGTCGCGCACCCTGTTTATCGCGGGAAAAAGCCGCAGAGAAAGGGAATATGTCAACCCCGGCCCACGCGCGAAACCGGCTTCTACATGAACAGCCTGGCCAACGTCCGCGCCACTACCCAGGATCGAAACGCCTGGCTCACCGTATCGCTCGACGGCACCGGCAGCTTTCGTTTCTCTTACCCGTACATGGTGCGCCTCTCGCCCACCGCCGCCATGGCCCCCCGAACCTACTCGGGCTCCGTCATCGCCAGCGGTGCTGCCATCGAGCCCGCCAATCAGACCATCCCCTCACCAGGGTCACCCCGCAACCTATCGCACAGGTCACCCCCCGGGCAGGCGTCCGTCACCCTCGTAGGGGGCGCGCCTCCGGTACCCTGCCGATTGCAGCTCGGCGGGCGCCTCGCCCCAGGCCGCCAGCGACACCGGGTCCACTCCCGTGCGCGCCTGCTTCGCCACGAGCAGACAGCGCGCCAGCGTGTCCTCCCCGATATGCGTGCGCGCCGTGCACAGCAGTTCGAACAGCGACGCCTTGCCGAAAATGTCCAGGCCCTTCCCGTACAAGTGCGATGGGTCAATGTAGCGCTCGCCGGCCTCGCCGTTCCCCGCCCAGCGCCTGCCAGACAATCGCCGCCGCTGCCGCTACCGCCGCCAGCCGGCCGTAGCCGAGAGTCTTGTGGCGTTCCTCGCGCGCGCTGATATCGGCTCGCCGCTGCGCCAGAAGGTCCTTGTAGATCGTCCGTGGTTCGGTCATCGCGCCACCCCCATTCTCGCGCGGATATCACCCGATTTCGCGTAAGTTGTGGCAAATCGCACCGTGAGTTATAGTGAGGCCATGCCGAGCGGGTATATCCCGATTCTTATCTTTTTGGTCATTGCCATCCTGTTTCCGGTGGCCACTATTCTGCTCGCCAAGCTGATCCGGCCGTCGGCTCCGTTCCTTGAAAAGCTGGAAGCCTACGAGTGCGGAATCAAGGCGGCTTCCGACTCGCGCGGCCGTTACACAGTCCGCTTCTATATCATCGCCATCCTGTTCGTCATCTTCGATGTGGAAACCATCTTCCTGTTCCCGTGGGCGGTTCGTTACCACTCCCTGGGCTGGTTCGGCGTCGCCGAAGTAGCGGTATTCCTCGCCATTCTGGTGGTCGGCTACATCTGGGCCTATAAAAAGGGTGCTCTCGAGTGGGTTTGAAACGCTGCTATTTTGCCTCCGTCTTTTTTCTTTTTGGATCCATTTCACAGGCTGCTCCGACGCTACGGCTGGTAGCGACTACGGTTGGGCCCCTGCCGGCGGCTGCCGGAGCCTCGCCCGCCATGCAGACCGTGGAGGCGTACAACACCGGCGACGGCGCACTGTCGCTCGGCCTCGCTTCCTCGGTGCCCTGGATCTCGCCCGCCGTCGGCGCCTCCCGCACCTGCCTGCATACCACCATTGCGCGCAACTGCCTGCCGCTCCAGTTGACCCTCGATACCAAATCCCTCTCGGCGGGAACCTACACCGGCATCGTCACCGTCAGCGATCCCAACGCCGTTGACGCGCCCCAGACCATCACCGTCACCGTCCGCATCGGCGCCATCGACCTGTATGTCAACCCCGGCTCCACGCGCGAAACCGGCTTCTACATGAATAGCCTGGCCAACGTCCGCGCCAACACCGGCGACGGAAGCGCCTGGCTGGCCGTATCGCTCGACGGCACCGGCAGCTTTCGTTTCTCTTACCCGTACATGGTGCGCATGTCGCCCGCCGCCGGAATGGCCGCCGGCGCCTACTCGGGTTCTGTCATTTCCAGCGGTGCCGCCACTGAAGCCGACAACCAGAGTATCCCCGTCACCATGCGGGTCACCCAGCAGCCCATTGCGCACGCTGCCCCGGAACAGGTGACCGTCACCCTGGCCGAAGGTGCGCCCCCGCTCCTTTACCCGTTCTCCCCGATTCTGGCGATCGACGATGTGTCGAGCGCCGGCGGGCTCAGCGTCAGCGGCGTGAGCACGGGTGGAGAATCGTGGCTCAAGGCCGACCTGGTTCCGAATCCCAACGGCTACACCAAAGCCTGGGTGATCCTTTCCATCGATCCCAAGGGCTTGGCCCCCGGAACTCAATCTGCGACCCTGACCGTCACTTCGAATGGCGCCGATTCCGCCCTCAAAGTGCCCCTCACGCTCCGCATCGTTCCCAAAGGCAATCCGGTCATCGCCGCCGCGCTCGATAACGCCACCTTCGAGCCCTTCGATACCGTGAGCCCCGGCGACGTCATGGTGGTCAAGGGCGACCAGCTTTCCTTCGAGCCGTACGCCTCCGGACCCGCGCCCCCGCTGGCCACTACTCTCGGCGGCGCGCGTGTGCTCGTCAACGGTGTCGCCGCGCCCCTCTTCTATTCCTCCTACGGGCAGATCGCGTTCCAATTGCCCGCCGACGTGCCGCTCGGCCAGGCCATCATCCAGGTGGAGCGCGACGGCAACATGAGCAACAAGGTGAGCGCGGAAGTGAAGGCGCGCGCCCCCAAGGTGCTCCGCATGGGCGTGAAGGATTTCGGCGCCATCTACAACGCCACGGACGGCAGCTATCCCTTGCCCGCCGGGGCCATCCCCGGCCTCAACACGCACCCGGCAAAACCTGGCGACGTGCTCACGATTTACGCCATCGGCCTGGGTTTGACCGATCCGTGGCCGGCCTCCGGTCAGCCCGCGCCCTCTTCCGAGCCGTTCGCCCGCATGGTCGTTACACCTCAGGTGAATTTCGGAGGAGGACTGCTCGGCGCCATCGCCACACCCGACTTCGCCGCCCTCACCCCCACCTACGCCGGCCTCTATCAGCTCAACGTCCGGATCCCGGACAACGCGCCCCGGGGGATCATCGACCTCACCGTCGCATTCCCCGATTTCGTCAGCAACGCCGTCCAGATCGCCATCGAGTAGCCCTTATCTTACGGCCTCCCCCGTTGCTCCGCTGCCGCACATCGGATATTATCATCGGCGAATACCGATAATCGAAGTGAAAGCGGCCCTGCCCGTATACCCCGGGCTGCGCCCGCTCGAAAAAGGGGGAATACGATGAGTCAAAAAGGTTCGGTATCCCGGCGAAATTTTCTGGCCGGGAGTGCCGCGGTTGCGGCGCCGATGATCGTCCCGAGTTCCGTACTGGGACAGCGGTCCGGCCAGGTGGCGCCCAGCGACCGCGTAGTTTTCGGCGGCATCGGCATCGGCAGCCGCGGACCCGCCTCGCTCGCCTGCATCCTCAGCTATAAGGACGCCCGCTTCGTTGCCGTCGCCGACATTCGCAACGAGCGCCGCGAAACCATCAAGGCCACGGTAGACCAGCGCTATCAGAACAACGATTGCGCCATGTACGCTACCCATGAGGAACTGCTGGCGCGCGACGATATCGACGGAGTCCTGATCGCCACCGGCGACCGCTGGCACACGCCCATGTCCGTCCTCGCCGCCAAAGCCGGCAAGGATATCTACTGCGAAAAGCCCTGCTCCATGACCATCCAGGAGAGCTACGCTCTGGCGGAAGCCGTGCGCCGCTACGGCGTGATCTACCAGGCAGGCTGCCAGCGGCGCAACGGAAAGAATTTCGTCTGGGCCGTCAACATGGCGCGCGAAGGCAAGCTGGGCAAACTCACCGCCGTTCATGCCAACGCTGGAACGGCGCGCAGTTGGCCTCCCACCACCACCCACGACTGGCTGCCGGGCGAGCCCGAGCCTGCCAAACAGGTGATCGATTGGGATCGCTGGCTGGGCCCCTGCCCCTGGCGCCCGTATCATCCCGCATACGCCGCCGGACGCTGGCGCGGCTACTTCGATTTTCACGGCGGCGGCATCCTCGAGTGGGGCTCCCACACCGTGGACCTCTGCCAGTGGGCCACCGACATGGACCACACCCACGCCGTCGAATACGAACCGCTGCCGCAGACCGCCGAAGGCTACCGCCTGAACTGCGTGTACCCGAACGGAGTCAAGCTCGTCATGCGCGACTACGGCTTCCTCGGGCTCGGCACCTGCCACGTCCGTTTCGAAGGCGAGACCGGATGGGTGGAGACCGCCGACAGCGGCAAAATCGAAGTTTCCGAAAACCTGCGCTCCCAGCTTCCGCCCGCGGAAGAAGGCAACGCCTTCAACCTCACCCTGCACTACCACTGGCGCGATTTCATGGAGTGCATCAAGTCCCGCTCCCAGCCGAAATCCAACGCCGACCACGCGGCCAATACCCACATCACCTGCCACGCCGCGTACATCGCCTGGCAGCTCGGCCGAAAAGTCACGTGGGATCCGGTCAAAGGTGAATTCAAGAACGACGACGAAGCCAATCGCATGCGGACCCGCGAAATGCGCGAGCCGTGGCGGATTGTATAGCAAAGGAGAACGAAGATGCAGACTACTGGACAAAACAATCCCGCCACACCGCGCACCGCAGCCCCGGCCCGGCCGCAACTCGTCATCCCGCCCGTCCCGCCGGAATACCAGTCGGAGAAGTACCTGAAGATGAGCGAACCCGAACTCATCGCCATCGTCAAGGACGCGAACTCCACCGTATTCCAGAAGAACATCGCCTGCCGGCGCCTCGCCCTCATCGGGACCAAAGCCGCCGTGCCCGCGCTGCTGCCGCTTCTCGCCAATGAGCAGTTGGCCCACTACGCCCGCTACGCGCTCAAGCCCATTCCCGACCCCTCTGTGGACGACGGTCTGCGCGCCGCCCTGCCCAGGCTCAAAGGCAAGTTGCTGGTCGGCGTCATCAACACCATCGGCAACCGCGCGGACGCCAAAGCCATCGATCCGCTTTCGAAAATGTTCGCCGATCCCGATCCGCAGGTCGCCCTCGCCGCCGTCGCCTCCGTTGGCAGCATCAGCGGTCCGGTGTCCGCCAGGATCCTTCAGGACGCACTCGGCAAAACCAAAGATCCCGTGCGCCGCGCAGTGGCCGATGCCTGCCTCGTCTGTGCCGAAGGCCTGCTTCAGCAGGGCGACCGCAAAGGCGCCTTCGCCATGTACGACTTCCTCACCCGGCCGGAAGTGCCGAAGGTGGTCCGCCTTGCGGCAATGCACGCCACCATCGTCTCGGAAGCGCCCCTGCACAAGGTGAAGTAGCGCGCGAAAAACTATCGGTGGTAGTAAGCGGGGAGCGCATCTACGCTGGTTGTTTCATAGAAAGAGATATGTTCCTCGCTTATTCACTCCTGCTGGCTGCGTTCGCAGCCGAAGCGGTCACCGGCGTCGTAAAGGACGCGGCCGGTGTGCCGCTTCGAGAGGCAACGGTTCAGTTGCTGACGGCCCGGCTCGTTGCTGTCGCCACCGCCCGGTCGGACGCGCAGGGCAAATTCGAGTTCGGCGACGTGCCGGCAGGCGACTACGTCCTGGTCGTGGTCCGCGCCGGGCAGGTGGAGCGGCGACTTCCCGTGCACATCGCGGAGCAGGGCGCTTCCCTCGAAGTCGTTCTCGATCCGCAGCTTCTCAAAGAGGAGATTACCGTCACCGCCTCGCCCGGTATGGTGGAAACCGCCGGCCGCAGCCCGCAGCCCGTCACCGTCATCGACCGCGACGAGATCGCCGCCCGCGCCAAATCCGTCATCGCGCAGGTGGCCAATGAGGAGACGGGCCTGGCCTGGCAGCGCACCAGCCCCACCATTTCCGGCATCTTCGTGCGCGGCCTCACCGGCAACAAGGTCAATGTGTTCGTGGACGGCGTCCGCTATTCCACCGGCGCCATGCGCGGCGGCATCAATACCTTCCTGAACCTGGTGGACCCCGCCGCCGTCGAAAGCATCGAGATTCTGCGCGGACCCGGCAGCGCCCAGTACGGCAGCGACGCCCTCGGCGGCAGCATTCAGTTCCACTCCCCCATGCCCGTCTTCTCGCAGGACCGAGCCTGGCACGGCCAGTGGAGCACGTTCTTCAACAGCGCCGACGCCGGCTATGGCTCCAACGCCTCCGCCTCCTATTCGCGCAGCCGCATCGGTTTCCTGGTGAACCTCATCGGACATCGCGCCAACACTCTGCGCACCGGGCAGGGCATCGACTCCCACTCCTCGGTGACCCGCTTCCTCGGTCTGCCGTCCACCATCCTTTACGACGGCCGCATGCCGGATACCGCTTTCACCCAGTACGGAGGCCAGGCGCGGCTGTTCTGGACCATGGGCCCAGATTCGCAGTGGGTGGCCCACTATCAGCGCAGCCAGCAGGACGGCGGCAAACGCTTCGACCAGTTGCTCGGCGGCGACGGCAACCTGGTGGCCGACCTGCGCAACCTCATGTTCGACCTGTTCTACCTCCGCTACAACAAAGCCCGGCTCGGGCCCGTCGAAGACATCACCGCCTCGTACTCCTACAACGTCCAGCGCGAGGAGCGCGTCAATCAGGGCGGCAACGGCAATCCGCTCTCCTCCATCAATCACGAACCGGAGCGGATGCGCGTCAACGGCATGCAGGTCTCGGCAGGGAAGCGCTTCACGCCGCGGTGGAGCCTGTTTTTCGGCGGCGAATACTACCACGAGCGGATCGCCGCGCCCTCCTATGGCTACAGCCCCTCCAGCGGAGCGTTCACCGTCCGTCGCGGCCGCGTGCCCGACAACTCCAGGTTTGCAAGCGGAGGCGCCTGGATTCAGAATTCCTGGGAAGTGGTTCCCGACAAGTTCCGGCTGGTCGGCAACCTGCGCTACTCGGGCGTCAGCTACGAATCTCTCTCTGCCGACAGCCCGCTGGTCAACAACCGCCCCCTTTGGCCTAATGATTCGCTCACCACCGGCGACGTCACTTTCCGTTTGGGCGCCGTGGCTACCCCCGTTCAGGGCTGGCAGTTTGCCGCCAACCTGAGCCGCGGTTTCCGCGCGCCCCACATCACAGACCTCGGCACGCTCGGCCTCACCGGCTCGGGTTTTGAGGTGGCCGCGCCCGACGTGGCCGGACTGGGCGGATTCGTCGGCACCACCGCCGGCGCCGACGCCGTTTCCACCGGCAGCCCCGTCGAGCAGGTCAAGGCCGAAACCAGCCTGAGCTACGAAGGCAGCGCGCGTTACCGCAACAACCGCGTCACCGCCGAAGTCACCGTCTTCGGCAACGACATCGCCGGCAATATCCAGAAGCAGTCCCTCATCCTCCCCGCGGGCTCCGTAGGCAAGTTGCTGGGCAGCGATCCCATCACCTCGCAGAACTCGAATGGTGTGGTCTTCGTAGCGGCCTCCAGCAGTCCGGTTCTGGTTCGCGCCAACTTTGACGATGTGCGCATCGCCGGCCTCGAATCCAAATTCGAGGTGCGGCCCGCCCGCGCCTGGCTCGTGGGAGCGAATTTCACTTACCTGCACGCGCGCGACAAGGCCAGCGGCCTGCCCCCGAATATCGAAGGCGGTACCCCCGCGCCCAACGGCTACCTCCGCGTTCGATACTCCGCCCCCGGTGCCCGCTTCTGGATCGAGCCCTTCTTCACCGCCGCTAACGACCAGGAGCGGCTCTCCAGCCTTGACCTGTCCGACCGCCGCGGCGGCGCCACGCGCTCACGCAGCAACATCGCCAACTTCTTCCAGAACGGCGCCACCGTGCGCGGCCTCGTCCGCGGCGGCCTCCTGCTCGCCACCGGCGAAACCCTGGCCCAGGTGCAGAACCGCGTGCTCGGCCCGGGCGTCAACTCCGCGCCCATGTTCACCCGCCTCCCCGGTTATGTCACCCTGAACCTCCGCGCCGGATGGCGCATCGGCGAGCGCCAGAACCTCATGCTCGAACTCGAGAATCTCGGCGACCGCAACTATCGCGGAATGAGTTGGGGCATCGATGCGCCGGGACGCGGCATCTACCTCCGGTACGCCCTCGCCTTTTGATTAACCAGAGGATCTTAAGGTTTTATACTCTGAAATCCTCTAAGATAGACGCATGCAGCTTTTCAAGTGGACCAAGACCCACGACATCTTCCTGCCCGAGATCGATGCCGAACACCGCAATATCGTCCGCGGCGGCAAGGAGCTCTACAGTGCCGTGCTCGCCGGAGCGCCGCCGGAGCGGTTGTGCACGCTGCTGCAATCCCTGCTCGAATCCGCTGAATCTCACTTTCAGCACGAAGAGCGCATGATGCGGGAAGCGGAGTTCCCGTCGCTTGCCTGGCACAAACAGCAGCACGATGCCGTCCGCCACCGCGCACAGGAGTTTGTGAAGCGCATAGAGGCCGGCGACAGTGACGCCAGAACCGAATTGCTGACCTTCCTTTCAGGCTGGCTGCGCGACCACACCAGCGTCGCCGATCGCATGATGGGTGCCTACATCAGAAACTGGCAGCGCCGCCGGCAGGCCGTCGCGTCCTGAAAGCCCGCTGACGCGCGTTATCGCCGCGCGATGCGAACAGCCCCGCTTGCCGCACCCCGCGTTATCGCGAAACGCTCACGCGCGTTGACACCACGCGAAACGCTCGCCCGTGTTTTCGCCACCCATGCGAAAGGCCACGCGTTGACACCACGCATGCGAACGCCCGCGCGTCATCGCCACGCACTGCGAAACGCCGACGCGCGTTATCGCCACGCCTCGCCTCACGAACGCCGCGCCGCACGTTGTCACTACGCGTGCGAAACGCTCACCGCGCTATCACCACCCACTGCGAAACGCCCACGCGTTGACACGACGCATCCGAAACGCCCGCGCGTCATCACCACGCACTGCGAAACGCCGACGCGTTGACAACACGCATGCGAGACGCCCGCGCGTCATCGCCACGCACTGCGAAACGCCCACGCGTCATCGCCACGCACTGCGAAACGCCCACGCGCGTTATCATCACGCCTCACGAACGCCCGCGCCGCGTTATCACCACGCATGCGAAACGCCCGCGCGTCATCGCCACGCACTGCGAAACGCCCACGCGTCATCGCCACGCACTATGAAACGCCCACGCGCGTTATCACCACGCCTCACGAACGCCCGCCCGCGCGTCATCGCCACGCACTATGAAACGCTCACCGCGTTATCAGCGCCCACTGCGAAACGCCCACGCGTTGACACCACGCATGCGAAACGCCCGCGCGTCATCGCCACGAACTGCGAAACGTCGACGCGCGTTATCACCACGCCTCACGAAACGCCCGCCCGCGCGTTATCACCACGCGTGCGAAACGCTCACCGCGTTATCACCCACCCATTGCGAAACGCCACGCGTTAAACCACGCATGCGAGGCGCCCGCGCGTCATCGCCACGCACTGCGAAACTCCCGCGCGTTGAGACCACGCACTGCGAAGCGCCCAGGCGTTAACACCACGCATGCGAAGCCCGCGTCATCACCCGCGCACTGCGAAACGCCCACGTGCGATATCACCACGCCTCACGAAACGCCCGCGCGCGATATCACCACGCCTCACGAAACGCCCACCCACGTGATTGCCGCGCACGTTTCACAGCCGCGAGCACAGGGAACGGCCACCCAAATTCCACCTCCTACCCAAGCCGCGTAGTCACGTAGAACGTGCGCCCTTCCCCCAACTGGCCGGCCATACCCAGATCCTCGGCGGCATAGCAAAGAATTTCTCCGAACCCCGCCGCCGCCAGCGCCCGGTCGATCTCCGCCGGTGTATGGGAGCGCTCCCGGATTTCCGCATCCGAACGCTGCCACACGCCATCCACCCGGCGGAACATCGTGATCGTGCAACTCGCCATGCGGCTGCGGAAATCGTAGCCGGCTCCGGTGATCGTGAGCACGTGGTCGTCCCGCACCAGCGCGTAAGATTCGCCCCAGTGCGTTTGGTAGGCGTCCTCGAGCAGGACGTCGAACGCCAGCGGCGCGCCCGGCTTCAGCGCCGCCGCCGCGTTTCGAAAGGCCGCCTCGAGCCGCGGCAACTCCACAATGTGATTGAGGCTGTCGAACGTGGAAACCGCGCCGTCGAAGAGCCGGCTCGCCCGCAAACACGCCGCATCGCAAACCTCGAAATCGGCTGCCGGCACATTCTCGCGCGCATACGCGATCATTTCCGCGGAAAGGTCGATGCCGCTCACGCCGTACCCGCGCGCAACCAGCAGCCCCGCCAGGTGGCCGGTCCCGCAACAGAGATCCAGAATCGCACCGCCCTCACGCACCCGCCGCAGCCAGATTCGCTCCAGGATCGGAAACGCCAGGCCGTGAAATTCTTCGTTCCAATACCGGTTGTAGAACCATGCGAAAGGATCGTAGGCGGTCATCGATTGAATTTACCCAGCATGGCATACTGAAGGGCGATGCGTAGAAGCTCAGCAGCAGTTCTGTTGACGGCAGCGTCGTTCGCGCTCGCCGGCTGCTCCTCCTCGAACCAACCCGCCCGGGTCGAAGAGAAGAAAATCGCCAAAAACGAGCCCGCTCCCGACGTCTTTCAAGTCAAGCTCGACACCTCCAAGGGCGACGTCGTCATCGAGGTGCATCGCGATTGGGCGCCCGTCGGCGCCGACCATTTCTACACCCTCGTCAAAACCGGGTTCTACGATGGCGCGCGCTTCTTTCGCGTCCTCCGCGGTTTCGTCGTGCAGTTCGGAATCAACGGCGATCCCCAGGTGAACCGCCTCTGGTCCAACGCCAACCTCCCCGACGACCCCGTGAAGCAGCACAACACCGCCGGCATGGTGACCTACGCTAAAGCCGGACCGCACTCCCGCACCACCCAGTTGTTCATCAACACGAAGGACAACAGCCAGGCCCTCGACGGCGAAGGCTTCGCCCCATTCGGTAAAGTGATTTCGGGAATGACCGCGGTGGAGTTCTTCTACGACAGCTACGGAGAAATGGCGCCGATGGGAAATGGACCCGATCCGAATCAGATTGAGGCGCAGGGAAACGATTATTTGCTCAGCAAATTTCCCCGTCTCGATTTCATCAAAAAAGCTACGATTCAGTGATATATTATGGATGACCCTCCCCGATGCGAAGGGGACCAGGAAGTTACCAATACAGGGTCAAATTCGAACGACGCGGCCCGGCGGGCTCTTATGAGTTCCGCCGGGTTTTTTTCGTCCGGCCCCGCTTACATCAACCGGAAATTCACCTCGATCGTCGCCTTCACCCGCGTCGGATTCCCATCGGCATCGCGGCCCGGCTCGAAGCGCCAGTTGGACACCGCTTCCGCTGCCTTCTCGTCCAGCCCAAGCCCTAACCCCCGCGTGATCGTGATGTCCCGCGCGATCCCGTCCGTATCGACCACTACCGATAACAGCACCGTTCCCTGGTATCTCGCCGCCCGGGCCTCCTGCGTGTACTCCGGTTCCATCTTGGAGACCAGATGAGGCGCACTGATGCCGCCTCCCACCCGGAACGAGGGCCTGCTGGACGGGCTCTGGTTTAACGTCAAAATGGCGGCGCGGCGTATGTCACGGGCGCGCGTCTGGGCTGCTGTCGCTTCCACATCCCGCCCCTGTGCCTTCAGAAAGAAGGAGTAGAAGTCGAGCGTCATCGCGGTGTCGAACGACGCCGGATCTTCGAGCGTCATGGCCTGCAAATACAGCGACTCGGCCTCCGCCGCGGTCTCCGGATGCCGCCCGCGGACATTTGCCAGCCAGGTCGCGGCCGCGCCCGCTTTCGGGCCTCCGGGATCGGCAGTCAGCGCGCGCTGGAACAGGTCCGCCGCACGCGGGTCGTCAATCTGTGCGTAAGCCCGCATCCCAAGCTCAATCAGGGCCGGCACAACCTCGGGGATGTCGCCCAGCGCGATTGCCTGGCTATAGAATCTCTCACCCTCGGCGTATTTCCCGCGCTTGATTTCCAGGTCCCCGAGTTTCATCAGGCCGATCGCATAAGCGCGGCTCTGCTGCCCGGAAACATCGCCTCGAATCGCCAGCGCCGATTCGAGCAGGCGTTGCGCTGCATCGTACTTACGGAGTTTCTCGTAAGCGGCCGCGGCCTGCTCCAGCATTTCATGGTTCTTTTGAGCGGCAGCCGCGCGAATCGTGGCGTCGATCTCCGCCTGGTTCGCTGTCTCGACTGGACTCTGCGCACGCACCGCCGCAAACGGCGAAACCAATACCACCGCTGCCAGTGCCGCGGCAAGCGCCGCTTTCGGACTCGCGGCCCGCCTGCTGCGCCCCGCGTCCAGAATCGCCAGCAGCCTGCCCTCCAGTTGCGATGGCCGCGCCATGGCAACCGCCGCCCACGCCAGCGGAGTCGTGGACCGCATGCCGCGCGCCACTTCCAGCAGGTGTCCGGCATAATCCGAGGCGCGCGCGCCCGACATCAGCACCAGGTCGTCAGCCGCCCGTTCGCGTTCTTTGACGAACTCCCGGAATGCCACCCAAACCAGCGGATTCCACCAGTGCAGCGCCGCCGCGAGCCGCGCCAGCAGTTGCGTCGCCAGGTCGCCGCGCTGGATGTGGGCCTGTTCGTGCAGCAGCACCATGCGTCGCCGGTCCTCGGTCCATGACGCCGCTTCCGCCGGCATCAGAATCGCCGGGCGCACCAGCCCCGCCGTCATCGGCACGCCCACCGCGGCCGATTCGAAAACCTCCGCGTCCGTTACCGTCTCGCCCGCGAACGGCCTGGCCCGCCGCCGCAAACGCCGCAGCGCGGCATGAGCTGCCAGCATCTGAATCACCAGCAGGAGCGATCCCGCCGCGGCCATCGTCACCGCCCACCATCGCCAGTCAAACGGAGCAGAGGCAGGCTTCGCGGATGTTGCCTGCACAGGCCCCGCGCCCGCGCCCTTGGCCGTGCCCGCATCCCCGCCGCCCCGCGCCGTCGCGGTGACCTCGAACAACACCGAACTCCCCGGCAGCGATGCCACCGGCAGGTCCAGCGACGGCAGCACCAGGTTCAACGCCGGCAACGCCAGCAGCGCGGCCATCGCCGCCGTCCACACCATGTGCCGTGCCGCAGCCGACCGCCCGCGCATAAGCCGCGCCGCCAACCACGCCGCGCACAAAATGGCGGTGCCCTTCACGGCCATCGCCCAAAGAATCGGGAACGCCTGCATCTTATCTGCCCTCCTGCTTTGCTTCTTCGATCAGTGCCGACATGCGGTCCAGCTCTTCCCTCGTCAGCCGGGCCGCCGAAACATCCAGCAACGCCGCCACGATCTGTTCCGGCGAGCCGCCGAAAAACGTGTCGAGTACGTGCTTCACCGCCGACCGCTTCGCCTTGTCCCGCGTCACCGTCGGGACGTAAACGTATTTGAGACCCTCGGCCTCGTGCCGGATATGTCCCTTTTCTTCGAGAATCCGCAGCATCGCCCGCACCGCGGAATAGCTCGGGAGCATCGGTCATCGCCTCCCGCACCTCGGATGCCGCAGCCTTGCCCTTCCGGTACAGGATGTCCATGATCTGCCGTTCGCGCCGGCTCAATCCGGAAAGCGCGCTCATCCCGCCGCCTCATGCTGGTTTTTTAGCATCATGCTAGAAAACTAGCACTGTCTGGAACCGCTGTCAAGCCCCTTTTTCGGCAGCCTTGCCCGCCCGCTTCTGCCGCACCACCTCCACCGAACACGGCGCGTGCGCCACCACCGATTGCGCCACGCTGCCCAGCAGCCAGCGCGTGAAACCCGTGTAGCCATGCGACCCCACCACAATCAAATCCGCGCCCCATGACTCGGCATTGTCCAGGATTGCGGCCCGCGCGTCGCCTTCCACCACCACGGTCTCCACCGTCAGTCCGGCCTCCCGCAGTTGTTTGGCCGCCGCCGCCAGCAGCTTCTGGGCCTCCTCCCGTAGCGGCGACAGGTCCGTCACCGTTCCCATTTCCACTGCCAGTGGTTCAGCCAGCGGCGGGAATACCGGATAAAGCGGAATGGCATGCAGCACGCGCACACTGCTGTTCTCGGGCCACGGACGCCCGGCCACCGAGTGGATCGCTTCATCGGAACTCTGGGAGCCGTCTACCGCCAGCAGAATCTTCATTTTTGTGCCTCTCCGACCACTCTACTCCCGCGGGCTCTCGTCCGATTTGCCGTAAGCTGGAAGAAGCAATGAAGGCGCTCCTTGCAACCCGGCGGTATCCGGCCCTGCTGACCTTTGTGTCGATCGCGATCCTGGTCGTCGGCGTCCTGGCCAAACCGAAAAAGGCCAGTACCGAAACACTCGTGTCAGAAACCGAGACCATCCGCCTCCAGCAGATGTCGCAGAAGAAAAGTCTGGAGGACATGACCGCGTATTTTTCCCGCGTTGCCGGCGAAACGGCCCGGCAACTCGTTTTCGTTCCGCGGGCGGAAGCTACCGGACTGGTGTGGAACAATAACGGCGCCATAGTTACCGCCCCAAAACCTCAATCGCCCGGCGATTCGGTGAAGGTCATCCTCCCCGCGGAAGGCGAGGGCACCGCCCGCTGGGGGCCCGCCGATGGCCCCGTCGGGACCCTGCAACTGGTCCAGCCGCCCGAAACCCGGCTGGCTGCGGCGATCCCTGCGTCCATAACTTCGCTCTCCTCCTGGGTGCTTCTGATGGCCCGCCGGAACAACGGAGCCCTTTTTTTCACTCCCGGATTGCAGCGCGGCGTCCGCCAGGTCACCTGCGGCGAATCCAGCTACCGCGAGATCGATACCAGCATCGAATTGACCCCGGCCATGACCGGCGGAGGCCTCTTTAACCTGGACGGATACCTGCTCGGCATCATCCTCCCCTGCGACGGCCATATGTTCGTGCTTCCGGCCGGCGATATCGATGAACTGATCAGCCGCCCCCCCAGCTCCACCGCGGCCTTCGAGAAACAATGGGGACTGAAGCTGGTGCCCCTCGACGAAGCGGCACAGCAATACTTCCGAACCACCGAAGGCCTCCTGGTTCGCGAGGTTCGCGATGAGACCCCAGCCTCGAGGAGCGGCCTTCAGCCTGGAGACGTCCTGCTCTCGCTCGATGGCGAAGCCGTCCCCGCCGTGGAGGACTTCGTCAAATTGGCCGCCGCGATTCCCGAGAGCGGCGCCAAAGCAACCGTCCTGCGCGGCGGCCGCAAACGAACTCTCACGCTGTCGGGTGCCCGGCCGCCTTCCGATTCGCCTGCGGGCAAGCCCGACGATATCGGCATCGTGATCGCTCCGCCGCCCGCCGGCTACCTGGTCGAAAATGTGGCCGGGGACAGCGCCGCCCACAAGGCCGGTGTCATGCCGGGCGACCGCCTTCTGGAGGTCAACGGCTCCAGGGTGGTGCGCTTCGACGATGTTGGTAATCTCCTCAACAAGAGTCCGGATGAGCCCAGATACCTGCTGGTGAGCCGTGGCGAGAGGCGGATCGGAATTCTCCTTCCATGAATGAACTGGCCTCGCTGGGCCTGATTCTGCTGTTCGCATTGTTGGCCGGCCACCTGGTGAAATTCGCGCGCATTCCCGAGGTCACCGGCTACATCCTCGCCGGAGTCGCCGTCGGGCCGTCGGTGCTGGGCTGGGTCAGTCACGAGAACCTGGCCGCCCTCAACATCTTCAGCGAAGTGGCCCTCGGACTCATCCTGTTTTCCATCGGCTCAGTCTTCGAATTCGAACGCGTTCGCGCCGTCGGACCCGCCGTCCTCCGTATCACCGTCACTGAATCCGCCATGGCCGCGGCCATCGTCACCCTCGGATCGCTGCTGCTGGGCCAACCCTGGCAGGTGGCGCTGCTCCTCGGCGCGATCGCCGTCGAAACCGCCGCCGCCTCCACCCTGATGGTCATCCGCGAGTGCAACGCCCAGGGCCCGCTCAGCGAAAGCCTGATCGGCACCATCGGCATCAATAACGTTCTCTGCCTCACCGGATTTTACGTGGTCGCCGCTGCCGTCGATTTCGGAGCCAACTTGAACCACGGCTCCATCCTGCGCGTGCTCTACGAATCCGCCTTTCCGCTGGTCTGGCAACTGGTCGGATCGGTCGCCCTCGGTTATCTCATCGGCGTCCTCATCGCTTCGTGGGCCACCAAGGTGCAGGAGCACGGCGAGATGCTGATCCTCCTTACCGGCTGCGTGCTGCTCTGCGTAGGCGTCGCCCTGCTGCTCGAACTGTCCTCCCTGGTGGCCAGCCTCGCCGTCGGCGCCACCATGGTCAACCTCTCCCAAAACAGCCGCCGCCTCTTTCAGGCCCTCTCCCATAGCGACCCGCCCTTCTACGCCATCTTTTTCGTGATCGCCGGCGCCGACCTCAACTTATCGCTGCTCGGCACCATGGGAATGTTGGGCGTCGTTTACGTCGTTGGGCGTGCCGCCGGCAAGTTCATCGGGTCCCGCCTGGGCGCGCGGCGCACCAACCTGCCGCAGCAGGTGCGCCAGCTCCTCGGATTCGGACTCATGTCTCAGGCGGGCCTCGCCGTGGGCCTGGCGCTCACCATCACGCGCCGCTTTCCCGAACTCGCGCCCTCGGTCGTCACCGTCGTGCTGGCGGCCGTCGCCGTGAATGAAATGATCGGGCCTCTCTCGGCCCGCCTCGCCATCATCCGTAGCGGCGAAGCCCGCCCCCGCACCCTCAAAACCGAAATGGTCGAACTGTAAAAGGCTCGCGCCAGGACCGCCGTCATTGGAGACATGCTAGTCTTTTACCTTGGCAGGCCCTCGGGATTATAACTATGCGGAACCTTTTTCCCAATCGAATGCGCTGGGTACTGATCGGCTGGATGTTCGCCATCAGCGCCATCGCTTACCTGGACCGGGTCAATATTTCGATCGCCGGCCACTCCATCCAGCAGGAATACCATCTCGACAATATTCAGCTCGGCTGGGTGTTCAGCGCTTTCGTTGCCGGCTACGCCCTCTTTCAAGCGCCCGGAGGCCGTCTCGCCGACCGTTTCGGCCCGCGCCGCGTGTTGATGCTCGGTACCATCTGGTGGGCCGTATTCACGGCGTTGACCGCCCTCGTGCCTTCGAGCGCCGCCGGTGCCCTTTGGATGCTCCTCGGCGTTCGCTTCTTCCTCGGCCTCGGTGAGGCCGTGGTCTACCCGTCCTCGAACCGCCTCGTGTCCGCCTGGATCCCCACCCAGGAACGCGGCATCGCTAACGGAATTATCTTCGCCGGAGTAGGTGCGGGCGCCGGAGTTACACCGCCTCTCATCACTTACATCCTGGTCAATTACGGCTGGCAGTGGTCGTTCTGGATCAGCGCCATCATCGGACTTGCCGCCGGCGCCGTGTGGTACTTACTCGCGCGCGACCGCCCCGCCGACCACCCCTGGGTGGGTGACACCGAACTAAAACATATCCAGGCGGGCTTGCCCAAATCCGCCCCCGCCGGCCCGGCGCCCCAGGCGCTTCCGTGGCTGACCATTCTGGGCAGCCGCGACGTGCTGGCAATTACTATCAGTTACTTCACTTATGGGTATGTGGCCTATATCTTCTTCACCTGGTTTTTCATTTACTTGAATACTGTGCGTAACCTGGACCTGAAATCGAGCGCTCTCTACGGCATGCTGCCCTTCATCGCCATGGCCACCTGTTCCCCCCTCGGCGGCATCATCGGCGATGTGATGACCAAACGCTACGGCAAGCGCATCGGCCGCTGCGGAATCGCGGGAGCCGGCATCGGTCTGGCGGCGTTCTTCCTGGCGTTGGGACCGCTCGCCACCGATGCGCGCCTGGCCACCGTCGTGCTGGCCGGCGGCGCGGGAGCTCTGTATCTTTCCGCCAGTTCTTTCTGGGCCGTCACCGCCGACCTGGGCGGTACCTCGGCCGGCTCCGTCTCCGGCGTCATGAACATGGGCAACCAGATTGCCGGCGCCACCACTGCTTCGCTGACCCCGTTCATCGCCTCGCGCCTCGGCTGGACCGCACCCTTCCTGGTGGCCGCCGCGATGTGCGTCGTGGGCGCGATCGCCTGGCTGTTCGTCGATCCCGAACGGGTGCTCGCCAATCCGGTTGCGACGCCAAAGATCGCAACGAAATCCTGAGGAATAATCATGGCACGATTTTCAAGACTGCACGTTCTCAACACGATGATCGGCTCCGGCATGGTACCTGTCTTCTACCACCCGGATATTGAAGTCGCGCGCCAGGTGGCGGCGGCCTGCGTGGCGGGCGGCGGATGCCTGCTCGAGTTCACCAACCGCGGCGATCACGCCTGGGAAGTCTTCAGCGAACTCGAGCGCTACTGCGCTCGCGAACTGCCGCAACTGATCCTCGGCGTCGGCTCCGTCGTCGACCCCGGAACCGCCTCCCTTTACATCAATTGCGGCGCCAGTTTCGTGGTCGGTCCCGTTCTGAATCCCGACGTCGCGCGCGCCTGCAACCGGCGCAAGATCCCCTACTCGCCCGGCTGCGGCAGCGCCTCGGAAATCTCGCAGGCCGAAGAGCTGGGCTGCGAGATCGTCAAAGTCTTCCCGGGTAAAGAGGTCGGCGGCCCCGGCTTCGTCAAGTCCGTCAAAGGCCCGTGCCCGTGGGTTTCCATCATGCCCACCGGCGGCGTCGAAGCCACCGAAGCATCCCTCAAAGCCTGGTTCGACGCCGGCGTCGCCTGTGTCGGCATGGGCTCCAACCTCATCACCAAAGACCTGGTGAAAGCCGCCGACTACGCCGGAATCTCCGCCAAAGTCCGCGACACCCTCGGCCTGATCCGCACCCTCCGCGGCAAATAGCCGCCCCGCGCCCCGCCGATGTATGCTGATTGTGGTCAAGATCCGAGGAGGGGTGTACCACATGAGAGCAAGCACACCGGTCTGCCTGACTGCCGGTCTTCTATTACTGGGCGGCGCGCGCCTTCCCGCCGCCGACGCCACGCCCAAAACCATCCTGCTCTGGCCCGGCGGAGCGCCCGGTTCGGAAGGCAAGTCCGCACCCGAGACCACGCGCCTCACGGCCGACGGCGAGCACGTCGTGGCAGGCATTCACCAGCCCTCGCTCACCCTGTATCTTCCGCCTCAGGGCCAGGCCACCGGCGCCGCCGTCATCATCGCCCCCGGCGGCGGCCACAGCGAATTGTGGATGGATCACGAGGGCTACAACGAAGCCAAATGGCTGAGCGCGCACGGCGTGGCCGGCTTCGTCCTCAAGTACCGGCTGGCCCGCGAGAAAGGCTCCACCTACACCGTCGAAGGCAACGCCCTGGCCGATATCCAGCGTGCCATCCGCACCGTCAGGCAGCACGCCGCCGAATGGGGCGTGAAGCCCGACCGCATCGGTGTCATGGGCTTTTCCGCCGGCGGCGAAGTGGCCGCGCTGGCCGCTTCGCGTTACCACGCCGAGCCCGCAGCGGCGGGCGATGCAACCGACCGCCAAAGCGACAAGCCCTCCTTCCAGGCGCTGATCTATCCGGCCATCCCGGCCAACATGAATCTTTCGAAGGAAACACCCCCGGCCTTCCTCGCATGCGGCGAGAACGACCGTCAGAACATCTCGCAAGGGCTCCCCGAACTCTACCTCGCCATGAAAAAAGCGGGCGCCAGCGCGGAACTGCACGTCTATGCCGGCGTCGGCCACGGCTTCGGCCTCCGCGACCGCACCAAAGGAGCGCTGGCCGGATGGATCACCCGCTTCTACGAGTGGATGGACGGCCGCGGCTTCCTGAAGCCTTAATTCGGCTGCGGGCTGTTGGTCGCAAACAGCAGCTTGCCCGTGGTCACATTGACTACGTTGCGCATCCGGTTTCGCTGCCAGACGGGAATCGAAGGATCGCTCACCGGCAAGGGCGGTATGCCTCGCAGCGTGATCGCCCACACCGGCCGCGGAACCGAACTGCGTTCCGACTCCATCACGTACACCGCGTCGATTTCCTTCGCTTGAAAAGGGCTCCCCACGCCGTTGTTCAACACGATCCCCAGCGCGTCCAGAAAATTGATCCGCGGATTGGCATCCGGCAGCCCCACATAGAGATCCTTCTCGGGACGCATCTGCGCCTCGGCCACATCCGGCGGAGGCTCCGGCTTCAGCTCCGGAACCGGCTCCGGCCAGATCGACCGCACGCTCCACACGCGGCCCGTTTCTTCCAGCAGGAGCACCACAAACGTGCGCCGAAACTTGTCCTTTACGCCCTCCGCCGCCGCTTTGATGTCCAGCCGGACATCCGCGAACTCTACCCGCCACGCCGCCGCCCCAATCAGTTCCCGCCACACAAACGGAGTGTCGTCGCGTTCCACCGTGAAGCGCCGCGCCAATGGCAGCATGCCTGGCACCGCCGCGAAACCGGTCACCTCCCTTGCCACCGCCACCGCCTCCATCTCGTTTTCGATCTTCCGGTCCTCCACAACCCTCCTTTGCCATCCGCCCGCGCTCTGCGCCAGCACAACCACCGCCGCCGCCCGCCACAACATCGCTCCTGCCCGCATGGAAGCCATCTGACGTCGCCCGGCTACGGATTCGGTATCTTGTCCCACATGTTAAACGCCGTTCCGCTCACCAGTTCGATTCCGAATTCGGAAGCGTCGTCGTTCGTCAGGTTGCTCGCCGTCAGCCCGGCGTCCACGAAGCTTCCCCCGCTGACCCGGTACTGGCACTCGGTGTAATTGCACTTATCGCCGGCGCTGCCCGGCATGTCGTCTTCCTTGTTCAGGATCTCCCCCGGCCAGTTCACCACCGAACCGCTGCTGTTCTTCCACCCGTTATCCTGAAACGTGCTCCACGAAGTCCCGTCGTACAAGAAATCCCAGGTGCCCGTGCCGGCATCGAGTTCGATCCGGTATTCGTGCACCGACCCCTCGGCCGGCGCCGTCGCCGTCTCGTCCTTGCGCTTGTACACGGACCCGTTCATTTCCGTGTACCGCATGTTGCTGGGCGTGCTCGACCCGGCGTTACGCAACCGCCGGTAGCCGGTCTGTGCCCAACTCCCCGCGCGCGAAATGTTGACGTACGCGTTCTTCTTTCCCACCTCGGTGCACGGCAGGTCCTCGCAGCAGACCTTCCCCCACCGCGTCTTGATCTTGGCCTTTGCGCCGGTCAGATTGGCTACCGATTTGTGAGCGTAGGCGTATAGCCGGCCTCCACCCGCAACCGGAGTGCAGATGCAGACTTTCACCGGAACCGTGTCCGTGCACGGTCCGCACCCCGACGGGCTGTACGTCACCGTGATGTTCGCGTTTCCCGTTGCGACTCCCGTCACCGTTGCCGTCGCCCCGCTTCCGGAGACCGTCGCCACCGCCGTGTTGTCGCTGCTCCACGCAAACCCGCCGCCGCCCGGCGTTCCCGTCGCCGTGAGCGTCCCCGATGGCGCGGCGCCGCAGATCTTCAGCGGCTTCGGCGTGACCGTCACCGAGCAGGACACGCACGGCTGCGTGGGCCCGTTCGCCGGTGCCCCGCCGCCGCCCTGCGCCGGGGGTGTGGTCTTGTTGCCGTCGCTCACGTTCGCGCCAGCTCCTCGTTCCTTGCGACAACGTGCTCCAGCCACGTCACCGCTTTCTTCTCGAGCCGCGCCGCCCGCGCCGCCGGGTCCACAATCTTCTCATCGTTGAGCGTGCGCGCAATCCACGGATACAGCGGATCGTTCGTGCAGCCATGCCCGAACGAATACATCAACACCACCAGCAGCGTCTGCTGCCGCTCTTGGTCGAAGCCGTGCTTTCGCGCCGCCGCCAGCCCCTCCTCGACAATGGCACTCATGGCCGGCTCTCCGATGTAGGCGGCTTTCTGCGGATAGATCCGTTCCATCTCCCGCAGCATCCCCGCCACGAATCCGTCCGGAAATTCGAGTGGCACCCGCACGAACCCAAGCACGTCTTTGAGCGCCTTGTGCAGATTCACCGCGCGCGGTCCCGATACTTTGTCCAGGTAGTCGAGCGATCCCTGGTGTATCTCCTCCGCCCTTTCCATCTGGTCGCCCGTCGCCCGCAGCACCTTCCCCAGCCCCGGGTACTGCGGATCGGTGTCGAATGCGCTGCCGCACAGAAACATCAGCTCGATATAGAGCCGAATCGGACCGCGGTTCGTGAACCCGTACGTGCCGGCTTTTTCGATCGCGGCGCGAAGCGCCACCCGCAGTTGCTCTTCCCCGAGCACCTCGCAGAGCCTCGGAGTAAAGGCCCTGCTGTGAGCCACCATCTCGTCTTCGAAACGGCGCGCCGCGTCACCTTCGAAGGTTCTCATCTGCTCGTTGCGGATCCGCATTGTTCCGAGCATATGCCACAGGCCTCGCGTCTGTACGCAGCTCCGTATCTTTCCGTACAGTCGTTCAGCCCTTACGTGCCACCACCCCGCAGCTTCTTCAAAATGCCCTTCAGAACCCGCTCGGTCCACACACCAAATGGCTGGTCCGTGGTGAGGTAGGTCCAGACGGCCCCGCGGTCGGCGAAACTGATCCCGCCGTCCGCCTCGGCTTTCGCGAGCCGGCGTGCAATCTCTTCGGGTATCGCAGCCTCCAGCTCGGGAAACCATTCATGGATTTGCCGCAGAAACGTGAAATTCGGGTCACGGTAGTCGGTCCCGACGAAAAAACCCGGAACCGCGGCGTAGGATTGCCAGGGAATACCGGCCCGGAAATCCTCCAGCCGGGCAAGGTAGTCGGCCCATAGATCGTCGATGACCCGCAGCGTGATTTGCCGCT
Source organism: Bryobacterales bacterium (assembly GCA_963836425.1). Lineage (GTDB taxonomy): Bacteria > Acidobacteriota > Terriglobia > Bryobacterales > Bryobacteraceae > CAWIJJ01. The sequence goes on from CAWIJJ010000001.1 coordinate 758,744, forward strand.
CCAACTCGGACTGGCACGGCGCCGTGCCCTCGAGTACTGCCTGGCGATAGGTGTGGATCTTGTTCCGCTGGCCCTCGACCGGCAGGTCATACCGGTGCAGGAATTCGCGCTGGTCCAGATGCTGGCCTTCTACCAGCCGCTGTATCGATTCCGGATCCTTGCGGTACCGCGGGTCCAGGTCGCCGTACTTCACCATTAATGGGTCCTCGAGAGACACGAAGAACCGCGAACACCCCGGATCGCCCTGGCGGCCCGCGCGGCCCCGCAGTTGGTTATCGATGCGCCGGCTCTCGTGCCGGTTGGTGCCGATTACGTACAGCCCGCCGAGTGAACTTACTCCCTCGCCAAGGTGGATATCGGTCCCGCGCCCCGCCATGTTCGTCGAGATGGTTACAGCATCACTCTGGCCGGCCTGCGCAACAATCGCCGCTTCCACTTCGTCATTGCGCGCGTTCAACACATTGTGGGGCACGTCCGATAACATCCGGCTGAGCCGTTCCGACTCCTCCACGCTGGCCGTTCCTACCAGCACGGGCTGCCGGGTGGCGTGTATACGCCGTATCTCTTCGATCACGGCCTGTTCCTTTTCGGCTTTCGTCTCGAACAGGAGGTCCGGCCGGTCTTCGCGGATCACCGGCCGGTTGGTCGGTATCACCTCAACGCAAAGGCCATACACCCTCTGGAATTCGATCGCCTGCGTGGCTGCGGTTCCGGTCATGCCGCAAACCCGCGGATAAAGCGCGATGAGGTTTTGGATCGTCGTGGATCCCAGCACCATTCCCTGCGGTTTCGGAGCCACACCTTCCTTCGCTTCTACCGCCGTCTGCAGCCCCGCCGGCCAGCGGCGGTTCAGAGCGACACGCCCCTTGAATTCATCCACCATCTCGATGGCGCCGCCCTTGACCAGGTACTCCACGTCGCGCCGGAGTAGCGCATGGGCTTCGAGGGCGTCCTGCACCGCGGTGTGAAGCCGGAGATTCTGTTCGTCGAAAAGATTGCCGCTGCCAAACGCGTTTTCGACGTCGCGGATGCCGGCGTCCGTAAGCGCCGCGTTGTGGGCGCCCGGGTCAACCGTGAAATGCACGCCCGGGAGGAAGCGCCGCACGACCTTGTCAGCCACGTATGCCAGCGCAGCGCCGTCCGTATCCCCGCCGGCAATGACCAGCGGGATACGCGCCTCATCGATCAGGATGGAGTCCACTTCGTCCACTACAGCCGCGAAGAAAGGGCGGTGCACCTGCTCGTCGGGACGCAGCGCCAGCCGGTCACGCAAAACGTCGAAGCCGATTTCGTTGGCAGTCGCGTAGGTGATGTCACAGCCATAGGCGCCGCGCCGTTCGGCGGGCGTCATGCCCTGTTGCACGTAGCCAACCGAGAGACCGAGCAGGCGGTAGATGTCCCCCATCCAGCGGGCGTCGCGGCTTGCCAGATAGTCGTTGACCGTCATGACGTGGACGCCTTTTCGTTCTCTCCCCAGCCACGCTGCTGCCGGCACCGCGGCCAGCGTTTTACCCTCGCCCGTCTGCATCTCCGCGATGCTGCCGCGAACCAGGGCCAGGGAGCCGCGAAGCTGCACGTCGAACATCTCCTGCCCCAGGACGCGCGACGCCGCTACTGCCGCAGTCGCCACGAACTCGAGTAACCCGTTGGCCCGCGCGGCGGCGTCGCGCAGTTGATCGTCGCTCAAACGGGCGAGTTCCAGGCGCGCAGTATTGATCCGCTGGATGGCGGACCGGTCACGATCGGAAGACCCAACTAAGGAACGCAAAACTTTCCACACACCAACCTCCACACTGCAACCTGCCAGCCAGGACTATACTGAGGTTCCAATGCTACCCAAAACTTCGATCTCGCCCATGCTCTCTGTGCGCCGGGGAGCCCAAGCCGTCGAATTCTACAAAGCCGCATTCGGAGCCGGCGAACTGTTCCGCATCGATGGTGACGGCGGATCCGTCGTCGCGCAATTGTCCGTCGGCGAAGCCGCCTTCTGGGTGGCCGATGAGTCCCCCGAGCACCAGAATTTCAGCCCCGAGTCGCTCGGAGGAGGCACCGTCCGCATGGTGTTGACGGTGGAAGACCCGGATTCCGTCTTCGACCGCGCCGTCAAAGCCGGCGCCGCCGTCGTGTGGCCCGTCACCAACCAGTACGGCTGGCGCCTCGGCCGCGTCGTCGATCCCTTCGGCCACCACTGGGAAATCGGCAAGCCCCTCTAGACCGGCGCCACCACCAGCACCGTGCCCTCGTGCGGCGCCAGTTCCAAATCCACCGACTTCTCGCGCCGCCCGAAATCGCGCCCCGACCACAGGTCCCTCACCCTCGAAGGCCGCGCTACCTTCACCGGAATCGAAACCGGCTTCGATTCCCAGTTCAGCACGCACACCAGGTCCTGGTCTTTCAGATGCACAACGCCCATCCGCAGCGACCCGTCTTCGAATTCCGCCGCCATCCCCGTCGGGGGCAGCAGCTTCTTCAGCAACTCCTCGCGAGCCGGCGCCAGTGTCGACAAATCGTCGCCGGAAAGAATCATGCCTCCCGACGCCAGCGCCATCGTGACGTGAAACCTGTACTCGGTTTCCGGCAGCGCGCCGCTTACCGTCACCGCGTCAGGGTCGTTCCACCACAGCCGCCCGTTCTGCCAGTTGCGGTTCAGGTTCTGCAAGGCCACCTTCCGGAACGTGGTCCAGTCGCGCCTGATATCGGCGGAACTGCGCGACCCGTGAATCAGTCCGAACGACGCCCACAACGGATGATTGCAGCCCAGCAGAAACGCGTCGCCGGCGCCCCGCCGCAGCGCCTGCATCCCGCGGCGGTACGCTTCGATCCGGGTCGCCTTCGGGTCGAACAACCGCCCGCCGTGCATGGCCCCCCAGAAATTCGCGTCCATCTTGAAATACGTCACCCCCCAGTCCTGCCGCATCGTGCGGAAAACCGATTCGAGGTGCCGCTGCGCCTCCGGGTGCGTTCCGTCCAGCGCGTACCAGGGGCCGCGCCGCCAGCCCTGAAAGGTGACCCGGTCCGCCGGCAGCGGCTGCCCGTCGCTCCCTTTCATGAACCAGTCGGGATGCTGCTCGAACAGGTGCGACCCCTTTTCCGCGATGAACGGCGCCACCCACAGCGCCGGCTCGAAGCCCTGCTTCCGGATCGCCTGGAGAACGCCGCGAATGTCCCCGCCGAACGCCGCTCCCGTTTCCAGCCAGTCGCCCATCGCCCGCTGGTACCCATCGTCGATCTGCACGTATTTGAGCTGCGGCACGTCGCGCGCGATCGCGGCCAGGTTGTCCATCACGTTCTTCGCCGTCACCCGCGCGCCGAAACAATACCAGGAACACCAGCCCGCCGGCGGGCTCGGCCATCGCAGCGGCGGATGGTTCACGGCGATCCGTTCCGCCAGCCGCGCCAGCAGCACCGGCCGTTCCTCGCCGCGCGTGAAAAGGAATTCTTCCAGGTCCCACGTCTCACCCGGCGCCAGTGCCAGGCCTTCCGCGTCCAGCACCACCTCGATCGATTTTGGCCGCAGGTAGAAGCGCCCGTTGAAGCGCCGGCAGGAAGTGAATCCGAGGAGCAGCGGAGACTCGCCCGGAGGCGTGAGAGTCAGCAGTCCGGTCACCACCTTCGCGTCCGCCGGCTGCGGAATCCGGTAGTGCGTCAGCTCGTTGTACCCGAGATCCACCGGCGTGCCGAGCGTGCCGGCCGTCTGCGAAAGCATTTGAAAGCTCTCGCCATAAATGGCCGTTTCGTCGGGCAGATCGTGGGTAATGCGGAATAGCGATATTTCTTTGACGTGGACGGTTGCCGGACCGGGATTCGTCAGCTTGGCCCGGTAAAACTCACCATCATTGGTTCCCGTCAGCTTGAGATTGTGCCCGGACTCCACAGTCCGGACGTCGGAAGGAGCGGACCACAACTCGAAGGCCTGCGCCGACCGGAGTATCGGAGCGCAGGCCAGAAGAAGAGCGGTGCGGCGGGTCACACCCCTACTCTATCGAATCATTTGGCGTTCATGTCGGGCTGCATCACCCCGAACATGATTCCCTCCGTATCCAGGCAATACGCCAGCCACCCCACGCCCGGCACCGCCATCTTCGGTACCGCCAGCTTCGCTCCCTTCGCCGTCGCCGCCTCCAGCGTTTTATCCACGTTCTCCACCACAATCGTGTTGACCGGCGGTTGCGAAGGATCCCGCCGCTGCATCAGGCCCCCGTTGATTCCGGGCTCGCTGTCGGGTCCCGTCGTGATCATCCAGTACGGCATCGGCCCGTCCCATTTCTGGAACTTCCAGCCGAAAACGGTGGAATAGAAATCGATCGCCCGCTCGACGTTTTCGGCGGGTATCTCAAAGTGCGTTGGTCTTGGCATGTCTCGCTCCTTGTAATTGTGGCTGTGTGCCCAGGCGTTGCGTCAGGAATCCCGTGATGGCCCCCACCACGAATCCCGGCAGCATGATCTCCAGGTAGTAGTGTTCTCCCGTTTCAGACGGCATCGCGGCCACAATGTAAGCAAAAAGCAGTCCGAGAGCCGCGCCCGATGCGATGCCGATCGGGTTCGAGTTCACCTTCCGCGCAATCAGCCCGCTCAGCACCCCGACAATCATCCCTTTTACCGACGACGCCGCCATAATCATCGTGACCTGGTCCCGGACCGCCGGCGTAAACCAGGCGGTTGCCCCGTCTACCGCCCCCAGAATTGCCCCCGCGATGATGCCTACTACCGGTTTGTTCATCTCTGCCAGCCTCCACTCTTCTATTCCGCGCCGCAGCCGTTTCCTTTACGGCGCCGCCGGAATTATTCTCGCCTTCACCGGCGCCCCAGGAAAAGCATCGCCAACTTTACCACGAGATACGATCCCACCAGCAGCAGTAAAATCTGGTTCCGCCGCACAAAACGCGCCGTGCGCTCCCAAGCCGTGTCGCGGTGCGCGCTCACCGGAAATCCGTCCAGATAGCGGTTCACGTCCCGCTCGAGCGCCTGCACGCCGGCATAGCGGTCCTCGCGCCGCTCCGCCACGCATTTGCGGATGATCGAAGCAAGCGGCGGTTGCGCGCCCGCGCCCGCCATGTCCTCCAGGATCCTGCCCAGCCCGAACACATCGGCGCGCCCGTCCAGCCCTTCCCGCTCCGGGGCCATGTAGCGCGGGGTCCCGAACGCCGCGCCGTCCACTCCCGTCCGCCGCGCTACCCCCCAGTCCAGGACGAACACCTCGCCGTAACCGCCCACCATGATGTTCTGCGGCTTCAGGTCGCAATGAATAATTCCGCGATCGTGAGCAAAGGCCACCGCCTCGCAGACCTTTTCGAAAATCCGCAGCCGCGCCGGAACTGCCGCCTCGTCCCGCAGATACTCGTCCAGCCGCCGGCCCCTCACCAGCCGCATCGCGTAGAACGGCCGCCCGTCCGGCAGCGTTCCCGCATCGTACACCGGCACCAGCCCGGGATGCTCGAGTTGCGCCAGCGTCTTCGCTTCCCCGGCCGCTTCCTGCGCGTCCACCACCTTCAATGCCACCGCGCGGTCCAGCCACCTGTCCCGCGCCTCGTACACCACCCCCATGCCGCCGCGCCCGATCTCCGGCCCCAGTTCATACCGCGCCTCTGGAGCATCTCCTCCGCCCAGGTTGCGTAGATGATCGAGCGTGCCGTCGGGAACGAAGCTCATGGCGTGCCGAAAAGAAACCGCAGTTCCGCCCGGCTCTCACGGTCTCCGCTGGTGATGCCGTTCAGCCGCTCCAGTGCCAGCCGCCGCAGTTCGCGCCGCGTCCATGCCAGGTAGTTCGTCACCGACGTCGCGGCAATCCCGAATTCCGCCGCCAGTTCCGCATAACCCGGACGCGCGCCCTCGGCCAGGTCGTAGCGCGTGAAAATCGCGTGTTGCACCTGCTTCCCCTTCGCTTCGCAAAACGCGCGCAGGTCCTCCAGGGCCAGCGCGAATATCTCCCGCTGCCATTCCCGGAAAAATACGTCCTCGGGCGAAGGCGTGGCCGCCGCCAGCTCCCGGTCCGCCGCTTCGAAATCGAACGACGTGAACGCCACGCCTCCGCCTCGCTTCAGACGCGCCGCCGCTTCGTCCTGCTTCAGCACGAAATGGTCCAGGCAGCTTCGCAGATAGGTGCGAAGGCGTGCCTTCTCCGGGTCGAACCGCGCCAGAATATCGTCCTCCAGCAGCGCGACGAAGAAGCCCTGCACCACGTCCTTCGCCTCCTCATTCGAGCGCCGCCACCGGATCCGCACGTGCTTGTATGCGGGTTTCCAATAGACCGCCGCTATCGCGGAAAACGCCTCGCGGCCCGCGGGACCTCCCTTCGCCGCCGCGTCGATCAGGGTCTGCCTGGTCGTGGGGAAGCCGTGCGCCCCTCCCCCGATTCCCGTGTCCGGTTCGTCCCCCACGCGTCCCGCCTTACATGTACATCCCGCCGTTTACCGAAAGCACATGGCCCGTGATATAAGAAGCGTCCTCGCTCGCCAGAAATTTCACCGCCGCCGCCACGTCCTCCGGCTTCCCCATCCGTCCCAGCGGCACCGTCGCCAGAATCTTCTGCCGGACCTCTTCGGGCAGCGCGTCCGTCATGTCCGTCTGAATGTACCCCGGCGCAATCGCATTCACCGTAATCGACCGGCTCGCCATTTCCTGCGCCAGCGCCTTCGTCAACCCGATAAGTCCCGCCTTCGACGCGGCGTAGTTCGCCTGCCCCGCGCTCCCCGCCTGCCCCACCACCGACGCGATGTTGATGATCCGCCCCCAGCGGTTCCGCATCATCGTCGGCAGCACCTGCTGCGTGCAATGGAACGCGCCTGCCAGGTTGATCTTCAGCACCAGGTCCCAGTCCGCCTGCTTCATCCGCACCGCCAGCCCGTCCCGCGCGATCCCGGCATTGTTCACCAGCACATCGATCCGGCTCTTCTCCGCCAGCGTCTTGCTGAACGCCTCTTTGATCGATTCCTGGGATGTGACATCCAGGTTCATCGTGACCGCCTCCCCGCTGCAGGCGCGAATCTCCTCCGCCACCTCTTCGTTCTTTTCGATTTCCGGCGAGGCCACCACGATGTCGAACCCCGCGCGGCAGAGCGTCAGCGATATCGCCCGTCCAATCCCGCGGCTCGCACCCGTGACGAAGGCAACTCGGTTAAACATTCAATCTCCTTGAGATGTACTGGTATTAAATTCAATGATAGCCGAGCTTCACCAGTGGTTGATACTGGTAGTCAGACCTCATCTATGGCACATCGCGATCTGCGTGACTTCATTCGCGTCCTCGAAAAGAACAACGAGCTCAAGCGCATCCCTTTCGAAGTGGACCCGGTCCTCGAAATCACCGGGTTCGCCGATCGCGCCGTGAAGCGCGGCGGTCCCGCCCTGCTCTTCGAAAAGCCGAAAGGCTACGCCGTGCCGCTGCTCATCAACTCCTTCGCTTCCATGCGCCGTATGGAACTCGCGCTCGAGGTGCAATCCGTCCAGGAGGTGGCCGACCGGATCGTCGAGTTCCTCGAAATGCGCATGCCCGAAGGCCTCATGGGCAAGCTGAAAATGCTGCCGAAACTCGCCGAAATGGGCGCCTTTTTCCCCAAAGTCGTTTCGAAGGGCGATTGCCAGGAGGTGGTCAAGACCGAGGGCTTCTCGCTCCTCGATTATCCCGTCCTCCAGTGCTGGCCCGAAGACGCCGGCCGCTTCATCACCCTGCCCCTCGTCTTTTCCCGCAATCCCGATACCGGCAAGCGCAACTGCGGCATGTACCGCATGCAGGTCTTCGATGAGCGTACCGCCGGCATGCACTGGCAGACCCACAAGCAGGGCGCCGAGCACTACCGCCGCATGCGTCAGCACGGCCGCACCCGCATGGACGTCGCCGTCGCCATCGGCGCCGACCCCGCCACCATGTACTCCGCCATCCTCCCCCTGCCGCCCGACCTCGATGAAATGATGATCGCCGGCTTCCTCCGCCAGAGCCCCGTCGAAATGGTGAAGTGCCGCACCTGCGACCTCGAGGTCCCGGCCAATGCCGAAATCGTCCTCGAAGGCTATGTCGAACTGGGAGAACTCCGCACCGAAGGACCCTTCGGCGACCACACCGGCTTCTACTCCCTCGCCGGCGAGTACCCGGTCTTCCACGTCACCTGCATCACCCAGCGCCGCGACCCCATCTACGCCACCACCATCGTCGGACCTCCCCCCATGGAGGACTACTTCATGGGCAAGGCCATCGAGCGCATTTTCCTCCCTTTGATGCGCCTCCAGTTGCCCGAGGTCCGCGATATCGCCATGCCCCCCGAAGGCGTCTTCCATAACCTCATCCTGGTCAAAATCCGCAAGTCGTATCCCGGCCACGCCCGCAAAGTCATGCACGCCATCTGGGGAACCGGCCAGGCCATGTTCTCCAAAGTGATCGTCGTCGTGGACGAAGACGTGGACGTGCAGAACTACAGCGAAGTCGCCTGGAAAGCCCTCAACAACATCGACCCGCAGCGCGACATCGAATTCGTCCTGGGCCCCGTCGATTCGCTCGATCACTCGAGCCGCCTGGAAAACTACGGCTCCAAAATGGGGATCGACGCCACCCGGAAATGGCCCGAAGAAGGCTTCTCCAGGCCCTGGCCCACCGTCATCGAAATGTCCGCCGAAGTGAAGCGCCGCGTAGACGACCTCTGGCAAAAGTCGGGCCTGTAAACTACACGCTGCCCCGCACCACGCCGCACGGCACTACGCCGCAACCCCGCCGCCGCCGACCCACACCACGCCGGCAACCCCGCACCACGCCGCGACACGCACTACGCCGCAACCCCGCACCACGCCGCCACCCGCACCACGCCGCAACACCACACGACACCGCCACCCCGCACGCCGCCGCACCGCACTACGCCGCAACCCCGCACCTTGCCGCCCCGCACCATGCCGCCCCGCACCACGCCGCCCCGCACCACTCCGCCCCGCACCACGACCCCGACCCGCACAACGACGCCGCCGACGGCGCTTAAGCTATTACTTTCGATTCTGCTTGTAACACGCAACCCCGCACTACTCCGCAACCCACACGCCGCCTTCCCTCCCGCCGCCGCCGCACCGCTCTACGCCGCCGCTGCAACCCCAAAAGACGCCGCGACCCTCAGCACGACGCCGCACCGCACGCCGCCGCCACACCGCACTACGCCGCGCAACCCCGCACTACGCCGCAACCCCGCACTACACCGCGCCACCCCACACGCCGCCGCCACCGCTCATACAGCCGCCGCCACCCCGGAGCGCTGCGCCCGGCCGGCCTACCCAATCACAACCCACGCCCGCAAACCACCCCCGTGGAAATCCGCCCGCCCCCGTGCTAAGTGTGGCCCATGCACCGGCGCGAATTCCTGACCAGCCTCGGCGTTGGCGGCTACTCGCTGGTCGTGCTCGCCGACCAACTTCCGCCCGCACCCAGGACCTTCGAACGCGTGGCGCCGCCGAACGCGCCGCTCGGCGTTCCGGGCGCCGAACCGCACATGCCGCTGGTCGACCTTGAAACCGACGTCCTCGTCGCCGGCGGCGGCCTCGCCGGCGTCTGCGCGGCCCTCGCCGCCGCCCGCCACGGCGCCAAAGTCGTGCTCGTCCAGGACCGCTCCCGGCTCGGCGGCAACTCCTCCAGCGAAGTCAAAATGCACGTCGTCGGCGCCGATTGCCACACCGGCCGCAAAGGCTGGCGCGAAAGCGGCCTCATCGAGGAAATCCGCCTCGAGGACGCCGTCCGCAACCCGCAGCGTTGTTTTGAAATGTGGGACCTCGGCCTCTACGACAAGGTCGTCTCCGAGCCCAATATCACCCTCCTCCTCGAAAGCGTTCTCTATTCCGCCAAGGTCGAACACGGCGCCATCCGCGAGGTCATGGTGCGCTGCGATAAAAGCGAGTACCTTTACCGCGTACGCGCCCGCATCTTCATCGATGCCACCGGCGATTCGCGCCTCGGTCTCGAGGCCGGCGCCGATATGCGCGAGGGCAGGGAAGCGCGCGCCGAATTCAACGAATCCCTCGCCCCCGAAAAGGCCGATCTCGAGACCCTCGGCAGCAGCATCCTCTTCACCGCCCGCCTGCACGACCGTCCCATGCCTTTCCGCCCTCCCAAGTGGGCGCGCAAGGTCACCAAAGAGGCGCTCCGCTTCCGCCAGATCTCCAGTTGGGAGTACGGCTACTGGTGGGTCGAATGGGGCGGACACCTCAGCACCATCCGGGACAACGAACGCATTCGCTTCGAACTGCTCTCCATCCTGCTGGGCGTCTGGGACTACATCAAGAATTCCGGCAACCATCCCTCCAGCGAGCGCTGGGCCCTCGACTGGATCGGCGCCATGCCGGGAAAACGCGGCAGCCGCCGCCTCATGGGAGACCACATCCTCACCGAACACGACCTGTTGCGCGGCACTTTCCCCGACGCCGTCGCCATCGGCGGCTGGCCCATGGACGATCACCCGCCCGGAGGTTTCGACCGCCCCGACCTGCCGCCCAATCGCGTCCTGCGCAGCGACCGCGTCTATCACATACCTTTCCGCGCCCTCTACAGCCGGAATATCGGCAACCTGATGATGGCCGGCCGCAACATCAGCGCCACTCACGCCGCCTTCACCTCCACCCGCGTCATGGCCACCTGCTCGGTAATCGGCCAGGCGGTGGGCACCGCCGCCGCCATGTGCAGCGCCGCCGGAATCGCTCCGCGCCGCCTTGGCCAGGAGAAGATCGCCGAATTGCAGCAGGCGCTCCTCCGCGACGACCAGGCCATTCGCGACCTGCCCAACTCCGACCCCGCCGACCTCGCCCGCCACGCAACACCCGCCGCCTCCGCAGGCGACGCGCGCATACTCCTCGACGGCCACGTCCGCGACATTCCCGAAACCGGCGAGGTCCACCAGTGGAACGCCCCCCTCGGACCCGGCGGCGCCTGGGTGGAGTTGCGATGGGACCGCCCCCGCCGCATCTCCGAAATCCAGCTCACTTTCGATTCCGGCTTCGAGCGCCAGTTGACCCTCACCGGCAGCGACAGCACCAATAGCACGGTCCTCCGCGCCGCCCAACCGGAAACTGTCCGCGACTACCGTCTCCTGTGCCGCCACGAAGAGGGCTGGAAAGAAATCGCGAGCGTCGCCGGCAACTACCAGCGCCTCAACCGCCACCGCGTCCCGGCACTCGAAACCGATGCCCTGCGGGTAGAGATAACCGCCACCAACGGAGCCCCCCACGCCCGCATCTTTGAAATCCGCTGCTACACCTGATCCGTCGGTGAACCAAACCGCTTTGCGGTAGATCGTCTTTGCCCGTAGACCCGGTGGCGTGGCGCGAGGCTCCTTGAAACACTGAATTCGGTTGTCTCCCAAACGACTGATTCCGTGCCCAAAGGAGCCTTCGCATGACACCGCTACGTCGACGAATGATCGAGGAGATGCAATTGCGCAACCTCGATCCCGGAACGCAAAGGAATTACCTCCACCATGTGGCCAGCTTCGCCCAATACTTTGGCAAGAGTCCCGAGGAACTGGACTTGGAAGCAATCCGTCAATATCAACTTTACTTGCTCAGCGAGCGTAAGCTATCGCCGGAAACTATCAATGGGTCTGTTTCCGCGCTGAAGTTTCTCGATCTCACCACCCTGGAAATGCCCTGGACGGACGCGTATTTTCCGCGGGTGCGACGCCCCCACAAGTTGCCCGTCGTGCTCAGCTGCGAAGAAGTGCTGGCCTTCTTCGACCACGTTCCGGGTTTAAAATTCCGCGCCGCCCTGATGACCTGCTATGGAGCAGGATTGCGCGTCAGCGAAGCGGTCAGCTTGCACATCCGTGACGTCGACAGCAAACGCATGCTGTTGCGTATCCAGCAGGGCAAGGGGCACCGCAAGCGCGGCGGGTGTGGGTGATGGATCGTGGCGTTCCTACCGAAGCCATTCTGAAAGACATGCGTGATCCCCAACGGCAGCCGTTCTATCTGGTGGGCACACCCAAGAGCAAGATTAACCAGCATGAAAAGAAATGGCTGGATCTAACGTGGCTGGTGTTGCGCGTCGGGGCCGCCAAGAAAGAAGCCGGCCGGGCCTTCGGGTTCGTGAAGATTCAGATGCCGTCAGCGGACCAAGCGGTTACTCGCGAGACTTTCTCCTTTGAGGTGGACAAGGTCAAGTTGAACGCTGCGGAACAACGCGACGGCCACTATCTGTTGCGCAGCAACCTCACCGGCGAAGATCCAGCGGTGTTGTGGACGCGCTACGTACAACTGACGCAAATCGAGAGCGTGTTCCGCTCGGTAAAAAGCGAACTGAGCATCCGGCCCATCGGTCAGCTGGCGACCATTCAGATGGTGGAGGTCTGGATTCCACTGGTGGACGGTCGTCAGCTGGTGATGCCGCGTCATACCCAGCCGGAGCCGGACGTGCAAGCCTTACTGAACCAAATTCGGATCACGCTTCCGCCTCAGCCACCGCCGCGGATCAAGGCATCCCAAATCCCGCCAAAAAACGCGCCGGCCCCACCCTTCTTTGTAGTGAAGACCTAGCCAAACGCTTTGCTGATCCTGAACAACTTAGCTCTGCCAATACCCTCGAAGTGCGAAAGTTAGGATA
>CAWIJJ010000002.1:0-143352 GCA_963836425.1 Bryobacterales bacterium
GCAATGACGAATTCGGAGGCGGACCATTGGCCTTCGACCAGGCGCTGCAGCCATCCCAGATCACCGGTATAGCGTTCAAACTCCAGCCCTTTCCGGCGGCTTCCGCGGCTGCCTCGTCGACGAATTTGCCGTCAGGCTCAAGGCCCGTTTCGATAAACGTGAGCTTGCGATATTGGGCGCGGCAGCGGGTCATTTCCTGGTAGAGACCGGCCATCCTCCTGTATTCCGTGATCAGGGTATCGAGGCAATCTTCGAGGCCGGCGGTTTGACGGGTTAGTCGCTGGAGGCCCTTGCCGCGCTCGAGCCAGCCGGTGGAGCGGTAGAAGGTTCCGGGATTGCCGGCGAAGTAAGCCTCATAGCGATCGCGGCCGCCGATCAGAATGGCGATGCAGTCGTGCGCGCGCGGCAGGATCAGCCGGGAATGACGGGTGGTCAAGCGATTGAGGCCGTTGCCGCAGAGTCCGTAGCCAGAAGGATCGCGTCGTAGACGCCTTCGGGCGTGCGATCGACAATCTCCTGGATCCTGGCGGCCATCGGTTTTCCGCCGAGATCGTGGAGGCCCTTGGGCAGGAACTCGACGTCTACCTGGTGCGGGGAATGCGCGCACGCGGCGCACATTTCGCGGAAGAGGACTTCGAGCTGATCAGTTTCAGGCGCATCGTGCAGCCACCAGGGCGCGGATGAAATCCGGATTGGAGCCGCAGCAGCCGCCGAGGAAACCGGCGCCGGCGTCGCGGAGAGCGGCGTAATGGCCGGCAAAAAACTCGGGGGTGACATCGTAGTGGATCGAATCGCCCTGCATTGTGGGGAGGCCGGCGTTTGGCTTGATCCAGAGCGGGAGATCGCAAGCCTCGCGAAAGCGCGCGCAGACGGCGGCGGCGAATTCGATGCCGACACCACAGTTGGCGCCGACGGCGCCGGCTCCGGCTTCGGCCATTGCGGCGGCGACATCCTCGGGAGTCGCGCCCATCATGGTGCGGTCCTTGTCCTTCCCGGAGTCGAACGCAAAGGAGACAATCACGGGCAGGCCCGCGGGTTTGGCGGCGGCAACGGCGAGGCGGGCTTCAGCGAGGTCGCTCATGGTTTCGATCAGGAGCGCGTCGGCGCCGGCAGCGGCAAGCGATGCGGCCTGCGCGGCAAAGGCGTCGGTGACCTGCTGTCCGTATAACATCATTTGACCGGTGGGGCCGATCGAGGCGAAAACGAGCGCGCGTCCGGCGGCGGCGCGTTTCGAGATCTCTACGCCGGCGCGATTGATCGCGTCGAGGTCGCCCTGCATGGCGATCGCGTTCGCGCGGAACGTATTCGTGAGGATGACCTGGCTGCCCGCATCTGCGTAGGCACGCGCCACCGACTCCACGGCGGCGGGGTTGGACAGGTTCCAGGCATCGGGAGCTGCGCCGGGCGGCAATCCGCGCGCTTGCAACTCCGTGCCCCACGCGCCGTCGGAGATCAGGAGCCCGCCGGCGAGCCATTCGCGAAGTTTGGATTGAGTAGAGGTCATGGTTTTGGGGTGATGGCGACTTTACGGCGGCTCAACGTGGCGCCGGCTTTCGCCTGTAACAGATAGTCGCCCGGGGTATTGGGCACGTCGAGATCGATGTACATTGTGGTCTGCCCGAGCGCGGCGACCTGGAAGGGCGCTTCGGCGCGAGCGTTTCCGAGCGAGAGCGTCAGGGTGCCGGACGCTGCCGTGTACTCGTCGTTGACCAGCATCACCTGAAACGTCCGCCTGCCGGGCGCAAGTTTCGGCTGCCAGAAACTGAGGTATACGCCGAGGGGCGCGAACGCGTGCGACATGTAATCGCGGAAGTTCGGCTCGAGTTCCAACTTTTCCACGTCGCTGAAATGGTCGGCGGTGTAGCCCATCGGATCACTGCTCATCAGATAGACGAAGTGGAGCACCGCGGCGTACTGGCGGTAGGCACGCCAGAACTCGGTGATTCCGGCGAGCAGATACGCGTTGAGCGCGAGGCGATCCTGCGCGGTGGCGTCCGGTGGGAGCAGGCGCGGATACAGATCCTTGGTAAGTTCGGTGGGAGATCCGTCGCGATTGAGCCATGTCCAGCCGTACTCATTGAGGATGAGCGCGTGCGCGGTAGGCGCTGCCGGGGCTTTGCCATTGGGGCGTTCGAAGGTGGTCATGCTGAAGGCCGGACCATTCTTCGCGGCCATGCCGGAGAACTCGTAGGGGTGATCTTCGACCGGATCGTCGGGACCTACGGGCGGGTTGTAGCTGTTCTCCCAGGGGCGATTGGAGAGGTCGAGAGCGCGCACGGCAGGGATGATCGTTTCGCCGAAGATGGGGTCGAACGTCTCGTTGTTGGCGTCCCAGATGGCGACGCTCGGGTGATTCCAGTGGTCGCGCATCCACTCGCCGTATTCGCGGATCATCTCCGCGGCATCGAAGCGCACCTGATTGTCCGCGCCGTGCCAACCGCGACCGGTCCACACGAAATATTCGTTCTGGATCAGGAGGCCGGCCTCGTCGGCGATTTCAAACCAGCGATCGGGCGCGGGACCGATGCAGAAGCGGAAGGCATTCCAGTGCATCTCCTTGGGAATTTCGACGAGGAGTTTGCGCACCCATTTTTCATCCCATGGCAGGACTCCGCTTTTCGGATCTTCGAAGAAACGGTGGAGGGTGATGTTGGATCCGCGCAGGAAATAGGGACGGCCATTGAGGTAGGCGCGCCGGGTGGCGGTCTCGAAGTGGAACTCGCGCAGGCCGAAGCGGGTGGAGGTGGAGTCACCGCCGGTGGCGGTTTCGAGCATGTGAAGGTTGGGGTCTTCGGGCGTCCAGAGCTTCGCGTTCGGCATCGCGATGGACTGCGTCACGACGCGCTGTTCGCCGGGGCCGAGGCGCAATCGCAGAGCGGGAACGGAGGCGACGGCGGCGGTAGATTTCCAGAGATGAACCGACTGCGTGAGGGCAAAAGCGGCGGGCTGCGAGCCGTGATTGCGCAGAGTGGTCTGGACGGTGATCGACTTGAGGTCCCGCGCGGGGGCGACCTGAATGGTCTCGATCGCGGGATTGTCGCTGAGGGTGAGGGTGACGCTGTCGTAGATGCCTGGCGTCCAGCGGTTCTTCTCGAAATCGGTACCGGCAGAAACAGTTGGCGGAAGGACGCCGGGATGCGCTCCGACGCGGATCACAATTTCGTTGACGCCCCGGCGCAGGTCGCGCGAGACATTGAAGATCGCAGCGGAGAAGCAAGGGAGGTGCTCTCCGATCAGCCGGCCGTTGACCCAGACGGACGCTCCGAACTGGGCTTTGTTGATGCGCAGGGTGGCGACGGCGCGGACTGCGGACACGTTGAAGGAGCGCCGGTACCAGAAATAGTTTCGCTGCTGACGGGATACACCGGCGGTCGTCACGAGTGCGGAGGCGGGGGAGAGACCACGCTGGACGCGATTCTGGATGAGTTGGCGGCTCTCGAATTGATCGACATCCGGGAAGGCGGGGATTGCCGAGTGAGCAAGGCCGGGGACGGGGGCGTGGTGGGACCAGGCGGTGGGCTGCGCGAGATCGACGGAGTCCGCGATCTCCCACTGGCCGTCGAGGGGGATCGTGTTGCGCTGTGCGGCGGGGAGGGCGGCCGCGGCGAGCAGAGCGACAAGAACGCAGATCGAATTCATAGAAGCCGAGGCCTTCCGTTGAATTCGTGGACGGCGTTCCACATCGCCACTATATTCTCCACGGGCGTGCCGGATTGGATGTTGTGAACGGTGTTGAAGACGAAGCCACCGTTCACCGAGAAGATTTCGCAGCGCTCGAGGACTTCGGCACGGACCTCCCCGGGTGTCCCGAAGGGGAGCGTCTTTTGCGTATCGACTCCGCCGCCCCAGAAGGTGAGGCGGTCGCCATATTTCGCTTTCAGCGCACGAGGGTCCATTCCGGTTGCGGAGCATTGCACCGGATTCAGGATGTCGAAGCCGGCGTCGATGAAGCTATCGAGGAAGCGTACGACGCTGCCACAGGAGTGCTTAAACGACTTCCACGTGGTGTTGGCGTGAATCCAGCCATTGACGCGCTGGTAGTACGGGAGCCAGAGTTCGCGGAAGGTCCCGTTAGAGCAGAACGACGACGTTTGCGTGCCGAAATCCGTGCCGCAGACGAAGACCGCCTGCACGTTGTTACCGACGCGCTGGTGAATCCGCGCGAGGTTGGCGATGCCGATTTCGCACTGGCGCTCGAAGATGCTGTGGACGTACGGGCGCCGCGACTTCGTCGCCATGTACCACTCGGTGATGTCGCGAATGCCTTTCGGGGCCGTCATGAAAGGGCCGGGAACGAGCGCGATGTCGCCGAAGGCCGTACCGCCAAACGTGGCGATGACCGCGCGTCCGGTGGAGGCTGCACGCTCGACGCCGCGCGCCAGATGATCGAGGTCGGCGCCGGTGATGGGGCCGAACTCCTCGAGGTTGTCGGCGGGATCGAGGCGGGCCTCGTCGATCGGCGGTTGGCGCACGATGGTATCGAAGAAGGCGCTGCCCACAGGCATACGTCCGCTCGGCGCGGCGGTCATGTCGCCCTTAGGATAGACCACGATATCGCCCGAAGGCTCCTCCAGGATCCGGAAGTTCTCGCCGACCATTACGTCAAGGCCGCGGAAGTTCCACGGTTTCCAATTTTCGTTGGGAAAGCCGAACATGTTGTTTCGCGGGAAGACGCCAACCGTATCGATGGCGAGCGCGGCAGCGAGGTCGTCATCGACGAGGCCCAACATCTGGTAGGGCTCGTGCACCTTCACAGGGATTTTCGGCAGGCCGAAGTGCTTACGCAAGGCGGCGACGCAACTCACATGGATACCAGTGACGGCGGTGCTGCCGAGATCGATCGGGATGCGGTCGGGGCGCTCGTGCCGGAGAGCGGCAGCGACGCGGGAGGCGGAAGTGATGGCTATTTTTTCCACTGCTTTTCGATCTCCTCAAGGCTCTTACCCTTGGTTTCGGGCGTGAATTTCCAGACGAAGAGGACCGTGACGGCGCACAGCACAGCGTAGATGCGAAACGCGCCGGCGGCGGTGAATGCCTTCACCAGCGAGAGGAACGTGACGGTGAGCAACAGGCAGGCGAGCCAGAGCGCAATGGTCGCCAGCGACATGGCGCGCCCGCGAATGCGTGTCGGGAAGAGTTCCGACATCACGACCCACACGCCGGGACCCATGCCGAAGGCAAAACACGCTACGTAGCAGAGGATCCACGGCAGCAGACGCGCGGGGGTGAGGGCGCCGGCGTTGAAGA
This sequence comes from Bryobacterales bacterium, assembly GCA_963836425.1. GTDB lineage: Bacteria > Acidobacteriota > Terriglobia > Bryobacterales > Bryobacteraceae > CAWIJJ01. The sequence goes on from CAWIJJ010000002.1 coordinate 5,248, forward strand.
CGAGGCCGAGCACGGTGAGTGAGAGGCACATGCCGCCGGCGGCCGAGATGAGCAGCACCTTGCGTCCGAGCCGGTCGATCGTGAAGAGCGCGACGACAGTGAAGACCAGATTGATCGCGCCCACCAACACGTTGGCCCATAGGGCGGCGGAGGTGCTGGACGGGCCGGCATGTTCGGTGAAAATGATCGAGCCGTAAAAGAGGACGGTGTTAATGCCGGTGACCTGTTGGAGGATGGCGAGCACGATGCCGATAACGAGCGGGCGGCGGAGCCCTTTCTCGAACAACTGGCGAAAGGATCCACTTTCTTCAGCGATGGTGCGTTCAATCTCGATGATCTGCGATGGGGGCTCGCCGAGGCGCGCAAGGATCTTTTCGGCCTCCGCGCGGCGGCGTTCTTTGACGAGCCAGCGTGGACTTTCCGGCACGGAGAAAAGCGCGCCGAAGAAGAGCAGCGACGGAATCGCCGCGACGGCGAACATCCAGCGCCAGCTTTCGTCGCCGAGCGAGGCGAGTTGCCAGCCGACCAGATACGAGACCAGGATACCGATGACGATGGCGAGTTGATTCAAGCTGACGAGACGGCCGCGAATCGCGGCGGGAGAGACTTCCGCGATGTAGAGGGGGGCGAGCATCGAGGCGATTCCGATGGCGACACCGGCGACAAGGCGCGCCGCGATGAACTGGCCGAGACTGTTGGGCAGCGATGTCGCAACGGAAGACAGCGCGAAGATGATCGCCGAGAGCAGCAGAATGATCTTTCTGCCGAAGCGGTCGCTGAGTGCGCCGGCAATCGACGCGCCGGCCGCGCAGCCGGCGAGCAGGCTGCCGGCGGCAACTTCAGTCTCAAGTTCCGACCAATGAAACTGGCGGCGCAGGAAGACAATCGCGCCGTTAATGATGGCGATATCGAAGCCGAAAAGAAAACCGCTCAGCGAGGTGACAGACGCGATGCGGTAAGAGTAACCACGGCTTTGCGGTTTCACGCGCCCACTAGTTTGCGGGCGAGGGCAACAGCCCCGCCGGCGCTGTCGCTGAAGCCATCGGCGCCGATGGCATCGGCGTACTGTTGGGTGACGGGCGCGCCGCCGACCATAATTTTCACCGAATCACGGACGCCGGCCGCGCGGAAGGCCTCGATGGTGGTTTTCATGGAAGGCATGGTGACGGTGAGCAGAGCGGACAAGGCCACCAGGTGGGCGTGGCGTTCGGTAGCGGCGTCAATGAAGCGCTGCGGCGAGACGTCGGCACCGAGATCGATGACCTCGAAGCCGCCGCCCTCGAGCATGGAAGCGACCAGATTCTTGCCGATGTCGTGGAGATCGCCTTTCACGGTGCCGATCACGACGCGCCCGATGGGTTCGGTTCCGGCAGCTACCAGAAGCGGACGGACGATTTCCATCGAGGCCTTCATGGCACGCGCGGAGAGAAGCATCTCGGGCACGAAGTAGTCCTCGCACTCGAAGCGGCGGCCGACCTCGTCCATCGCGCGGACCAGGTAGTCGGTGACGATGGTGAGGGGCGGGACGCCGGCGTCGACCGCCTCCTGGGTTACGGCGGCGGCGGTCTTCCAGTTTCCGTCGATCACGGCGAGGAGCAATTGGTCCAGATCGGGCATGGGCAACTCCAGCAAATGCGTGCGGGCTGCGGAATGCGATCCGGCTCGCGGCGGTCCAGGGCGTGCGCTGCCTGTCGCGCGAAATCGCTTACAGGCGATTTATATCACGCGGCGGGATACTCCGGTCGACGCGCCTCAGTTGACTGCCTGCCTTACCTGACCATCGATAGAGGCCACGGTGCGCCACTGATTGACGACTCTGCACGTGGTGTCGATGACGCGACGGATTTGATCGGCCGCCCGCGGGGCCCGAGGATGCCGTGCGGTTGGAAATGTGGCGCCTCTTTTACCGGGCACGAGATGCGTGCTCATTTCTCCCGGTGCCCGAAATGTGCCGGCGTCTCGTCCGATGCAGAGCGACGAAGCCGGCGGGGCGGTCCGGTCGGCCATCGCATGCCATGCGGCTGGGGCTGCGGGTCTCGGCGAGCGAAATGCGAACTCGTTTCACGGATTGTTTGAAGCGACCTGACCGACAAGGATGGACTCCTACCAGCGTGCGAGAGATGAAACGCCACGACGGGAGCCTGGGACTACCCCGCTATTTCTGTCCAAAAGCCCCTCCGAAACTGAAAAAGAGGCGGCCGGACTGCGTGGAAGGCGGCGCAGCAGGATGGATGCTCCAGAGAGTATCACCGCGCGGCAGCCCCAACACCCCAAAGACACTGCCTTGCGGTGGCGGTTCCCGGCAGTCAGGATCAGAGTCTGGCGTTACCCGTCAACTTGACGGCGCTTAACTGTTCCAATCTGTGCACGCGTCCTCAAAGCTTCACCTAACGCTGGAGTTAGGTACCGCGCGGGCATGATGATTGGCCAGTTAGGCGCCTCAGGCGTACCTCCGCGATTTTTCGGCCCGATTCGGCCGGGCGTCCAACGCCCTCATAGAGCTGGCCGTCGCTTATGCCACGCGGTCGACTGCTCGTAGGCGTGCGCCAGCGCCAGCACTTTCGACTCGCCGAACCGCGGCCCAACGATCTGAAGCCCAATTGGCAAGCCGGAACGGGTAAAACCACATGGCAACGTGAGCGCCGGGAGATTGTAGAGATTGAACGGCAGCACCAAAGCCAAGTGGGATTGTCGCTTCGTCTTCCCCACTTCCGGGATGCTTAGGGGCGGCTGGAGCAATGTCGGAAGGACCAACAGATCGATCCGGGAGAAGACACTCATAATCACTCGGCGCGCGCTTGCCATCTCGTATTGACTACGTGAATACGCTGCAGCCGTCACCTTGCCCGCGGTTTCGAGCTGCTGTCGCGTCTGCGGCTGATAAATTTCAGGAGTCTTGGTGATATGCGGCTCGTGCTCGAGGTAAAACTCAGCCATCGTGTCAAAGCCTATAGAACGGCGGACCGGTGGCAGTTCGATATCCTGCACGTCCGCGGCGTGCTGGGCCAACACGCGCAGGCTTTCGCTGAAGGCGGCAGCATGTTCCTGGTCGAGTATTTCGGCGAAGAGTGCACGCGGGACACCGATGCGAAACCGTTTCGTGTTCGCCTTGAGAGATTGCAGGTAATCGGGGACCGGTTGGTCGCAGCTGATTGGGTCTGCGGGGTCGTAGCCGGCAATGGCCTGCAGAACGAGTGCCGCGTCTGCCACGGTGCGGCAAATCGGCCCGACGCAAGCCGTGGACCATTCAGAGGACAAGCCTCCCCTTAAACTAACCCGGCCATGCGTCGGCTTTAGGCCAACGACACCACACCACGATGCTGGAATCCGGATTGAGCCGCCGGAGTCGTTTCCCACCGACCCGAAATCCAGTCCGGCAGACGTGGCTGCAGCCGATCCGCTCGATGAACCGCCGGTCTGATACTCAAGATTCCATGGGTTGTGCACGGGCCCAAAGTAGCTGGTCAAACCAGAGCCGGTACACGCAAATTCCGTCAGGTTTTGCTTCCCAATGATTATGGCGCCGGCTGCCCTGAGCTTGCGTACAACCTCGGCATCCGTGGTCGGTACACGGTTTTCGAATAGCTTGCTGGCAGCGGTAGTTCGCATATCCGCGCTATCGAAAATGTCTTTAATCCCGATTGGGATTCCATGCAGCGGACTCCTGCGTGGTTCGGCCTCGGCCTGGCGCGCCCGCGCCAATGCTTTCTCGGCAGCGACCGTGATATACGCGTTGAGCTTTGGATTGAGTTGTTCAATCCTGCGCAGGCAGGCCTGTGTCAACTCGATCGGTGATACAACCTTTTTCCGCACGTTTTCGGAGGCTTCCCAAAGACTGAACCTGGTCAAGTCAGACCCCGGCTGCGCGCTGACTGCCAGTTGAGTGGAGAGGGCGAGGCCGGCTCCAACAAATTCGCGGCGGTTCTGGTTCATTTGGCACCTCAAGAAACGTAATCTCCTTATCGTATAGGAAATCGTCAATATGGTCTGGTGAGAGTGGCCTACGCACCCCTGCCGAAAGGAAACGACCAACGCGCCATCCACTTTGCGGACTGCAGTTGACACTGGTGCGCCCCAGTGTTTCTGCGCTGGCATCGGCCACGATCCCGATCACCCTGGTCCAGCGTAGTTCCGAGTCATGTCGGAACCGCTTGCCCACGGCGCTTTGTCCGCGCCAGATTTACCGCGCCGGTTCGTCCGGATCCGGTTTTCCGGCTTTCTGGCTAACCGACGCCGGAGACAACTTCTGCCGCTCTGTCAGCAGTTGCTGGATGCCACGCCATAGCAACCCTCAGAGAAGCCTGGAAGCGGCGAGACAAAGCCCACCCCAACTTGGCTTTGTCCTTGCTGCGGCGGGGCCATGGTAGTCATCGAAAAACTCAACGCTCAACAGATCCGATCAAGATCTGTTGACCGGAAATTTCTCGTTGACACTCCGCACGTAGTGCGCTTTCAGTCTCGGACTTACAGCGTGCTCCGGCACGCGAGTTCTATGTGTGTCCATGCCAGCATCAACGTGCCCCACTCGCGGCAAAACACCTCCCATCGAACCTTCCACGCCCGTCGATGCCACCGTTCTCGATGCAGGGCGATGCCCCTTCTACCCGCCCCGGCCGCAAACTGCCAGTTCCAGGCGTCTCCGAACCGATTGAATACCCATAGTTGCCCCGCGTCCGCCGCAAACGTCAGCGGCTTTCTTCAAACGCCCCAATCGAAAGTGCCCCGGCCCAACTCTCTCGCCCTCGCCCGGCTTCACGCGCCGGGGCACTTCCGATTGAGTCATAGCGTTTTCCAGAAGGAATCCGCAGCCAAGACGTAGCCGCTTCAGCGGAACTGGCGTTTCCCGTCAAGTTGACTATTTCGATTCGATATGAAACGAACATGTGCCGGTCTGGCGGCCTAAGTTCCGGTCCGTGAGGCTGCCGCGTTAACGAACCCCAAGCGGCTCGAATTGCGCGCCATCAGTCAAACGGTTAGTGCGCGTATCCCGCATCGGTGTTTGGCCAAAATAGCGCTTGTACTCGCGGGTGAACTGGCTGGCGCTTTCGTAGCCGACTTCAAGGGCAGCGCTCCCGGCATCCAGTCCCTGGATCGACATACGTGCCCGCGCTTCCTGGAGCCGGATTTGCTTTTGATATTGAAGGGGGCTCATCGCCGTTAGCGCCCGGAAGTGGTGGTGAAGCGTCGAGACACCCATACCGGCGATCTCCGCGAGTTCCTCAACACGGAGAGGCTTTGCATAGTTGTCTTTGATCCAGGCGATTGCTTTCGCCGTCCGGTGGCTCTGATCACCCAACGTTGCAATGGCGCGAAGACGAGCACCCTCTGGCCCTTGCAGGACCCGAAAGATAATTTCGCGTTCGATCAATCCGTGGAGGAAGGCAATCTCTCGAGGTTGGTCCAGAAGCCGCATGAGCCGGCAGAAGGAGTCCAGTAATTCCACGGTGAGTTCGCCGATTGCCATCGCCGGGCCCTTGCCCGCATCGGGAGCAATTGCAATCTCCTCCCGGCTGAGGAGTTCCCTGACGACGGTCATTTGTAACTTCACCGAAAGGGCGAGACAAGGCGCCTGCTCACTCGCGTCTACGACCCTCGCTACGACCGGCAGGGCGACCGACGCCAGCAGGTAGTGGGACGAACCGTAAGTAAATGTTTTGCCGCCGAGTTCTACCCGCTTGCTCCCCTGCGCTGTCACGATCAAGCTCGGCTCGTAGGTCATGGAACAGGGCGGAGTCGGAGCCGTTCGCCGGTGAACCGAGAGCCCCGGCACCTCGGTAATCCGCTTCTGCTCCGTGCCAACGTATGCCGCAATCCTCCGAACCAGTTCGACTCTTAGCTCCAGCAAACGGTCTGGCACCGGATCGAAGTTTCGGGCGGGACTGTGAATAGGCACGGGAGGCTCCTGACCCAGAGTACATCCCCAGCGAACATTTCCGCTAGCGGACGACAGGAATAGGCTAAAAGTCGGCAGTTTCAGGCTAACGGCCAGAGGCCTCACGGACCTAATCTTGAAGCAGAGAGGGAGGCCTCAAAGGAGATCAGTATGCAGAAGCGCAAATTGGGAACGCTGGAAGTATCCGCTGTCGGCTATGGTTGCATGGGTCTGAGCTACGGCTACGGTCCGGCAACAGACCGGCAGGAAGGCATCAGGATCATTCGCGCCGCAGCCGAGCGCGGCGTCACGGTATTCGACACGGCGGAAGCGTACGGGCCCTTCACGAATGAGGAACTCGTGGGCGAAGCTTTGGCTCCCATCCGCAACCAAGTGGTCATCGCCACGAAGTTCGGCTGGAACATCGACCCGGAGACCGGAGAGCGGCGCGAGGGTCTGAACAGCCGGCCTGCGCACATCAGAATCGCAACGGAAGGTATGCTCAAGCGGCTCAAGACCGATCACATCGACCTGCTCTATCAGCACCGGGTCGACCCCGAGGTGCCGATCGAGGAAGTCGCCGGCACCATGAAAGACCTGATCGCGGAAGGCAAGGTCAACCATTATGGTCTTTCCGAGGCTGGCGCTCAGACGATCCGCCGCGCGCACGCAGTCCAGCCCGTCACCGCGATTCAGAGCGAGTATTCGATCTGGACGCGGGACCCCGAGGCAGAAGTTCTGCCGGTGTGTCAGGAACTCGGGATCGGCTTTGTACCGTGGAGCCCGCTGGGCCAGGGGTTTCTGACAGGCAAAATCGATGCCGCCACGACATTCGACAAAGCCGATTTCCGCGCCGTGTTTCCTCGCTTCACAACTGAGGCGCGGGAAGCCAACCTGGCTCTCGTCGATCTCTTAAAGCAGATTGCGGAGCGAAAGAAGGCGACACCTGCCCAAGTGGCGCTCGCATGGCTGCTCGCGCAGAAGCCTTGGATCGTGCCCATTCCCGGCACCACCAAATTACACCGCCTGGAAGAGAACCTGGGCTCCGTTGAACTCGAACTTGCGCCCGACGATCTGCTCGACATAGAGACATCGTTCGCGAAGATTCCCGTGGAAGGCGCGCGCCTGCCGGAGCAGGTTTTGCGGTACTCGAACGGCTGAGGAGTCACGGAAGGGACGACATGCACAACATCCAACATCTGAATCGCCGCTCATTTTTGTGCGCAGCCGGAACGATCGCGGCCGCGACAATCGCCGGACCGGCCACTGCGCAAGAGCGCGGTAGTGCCACCGCCAAGCTCGTCAAGGGGCGGCGCAAACTCGGCAAGCTCGAGGTTTCGAGTATCGGACTCGGCTGCCAAGACATGACGGGCGCCGTTTATGCATCGGCCCCGAACCGGGCCGACATGATTGCCATCGCTCGCGCCGCTTATGACCGTGGCGTGACCTTCTTCGATGCCGCAGAAGCCTATGGCCCGCTCGAAGTGGAACGAATTCTGGGCGAAGCGCTGGCGCCTTTCCGCAATCAGGTGGTGATTGCCACGAAGTTCGGCTGGAATATTGACCCGGAAACGGGGCGGATGGCAGGCGGCCTCAACAGCCGGCCCGATCACATACGCACAGCCGTCGACGGCATGCTGAAGCGCCTGCGGACCGACCGCATCGATCTGCTGTACCAGCACCGCGTCGATCCCGCGGTCCCCATTGAAGACGTGGCCGGCACGGTCAAGGATCTGATAGGCCAAGGCAAGGTGTTGCATTTCGGGCTTTCCGAACCGGGTCCGCAGACAGTCCGCCGCGCTCATGCGGTGCAACCCCTTGCGGCGATTCAGAACGAATATTCCATAATGGCGCGCGACCCGGAAGCCCAAATCCTGCCCATTTGCAAGGAACTGGGAATCGGACTGGTATGCTGGGGCCCGCTCGCTCAGGGATTCCTGACTGGTGCCTTCAACCGGGACACACAGTTTCAGCGCGGCGATTTTCGCGGCTCTGTGCCCTGGTTTTCGCCTGAAAACCGCCCCGGCAATCTCGCGATCGTCGAATTCGTGAAGGACTGGGCGCTGCGAAAGAAGGCGACACCCGCTCAGATCTCACTCGCCTGGCTGTTAACGCAGGGCCCCTCGGTGGTTCCGATTCCCGGCACGAACAGGCTGCCGCATCTGATCGAGGATCTGGGCGCCGACGCCGTTCGTTTCACGCCTGAGGAACTTCGGGATTTCAATGCCGCTCTGACGCGCACTCCGGTTCAGGGCGCGCGGATGGGGAGAGGCATTTTGTCGCTCTCCGGCGTGGAAGCGCCCCCAAAGCAATAGTTGCGTGGAAAGGAACCCACATGAGCACCTTCGTAGCCATCGCGATTGCGTGTTGTGCGCTTGCCTCCGGCGCGCGAAGCCAAGTGATCATCACGCATAACAACTCGCAATCTCCCAGCACAGGATCGGCCGACAACTTCACTGGCACCGTACGGGTCTCAGGCTTCTTCCAGCGGACCGCGCCCGCGCGGGTCTCCGGTGCCACTGTCACATTTGAACCCGGCGCCAGAACCGTGTGGCACGTACATCCTCTGGGACAGACCCTGATCGTTACGACGGGCACGGGCCGGGTGCAGCGTTGGGGCGATCCTGTGGACGAAATGCGGCAGGGGGACGTGGTCTGGATTCCACCAGGTCAGAAGCACTGGCACGGCGCCGGTCCGAACAGTTCGATGACGCATATCGCGATCTCCGAGCAACTGGACGGCAAGACAGTCCAGTGGATGGAAAAGGTCAGCGATGCCCAATACAGTGCGCCACCGAGGGGTCAGGCTGCGGAGGCCGGCCCACGGCCCCGGCCGTCTCAAGGTGCAATCGGCGACTTCGCACCCAAGCTGGCCCAGATCACAGACGACGTGCTGTATGGCGACATCTGGGAACGTCCGGAGTTGTCTAAGCGTGACCGCAGCCTGGCAACCGTGGCAGCGCTGATTGCGATGAACCGCCCGGATCAACTCCGGTCGCACCTCCGCATCGCACGCGAAAACGGCCTGACGCAGGAGCAACTGATCGAGACGATAACGCACCTGGCCTTCTACGCCGGCTGGCCAAACGCCGTGAGCGCCATTGGGGTCGCCAAGGAAGTGTTTGGGCAGAAATGAAGCGAATTGCGGGAGACATCATGAAGAGTCAATTCATCGCGTTCTGGATGTTCGCAACGGCATTGCTCACTTCAGCAAATGCGCAGGCTCCGCTGACGATCCAGGAGCAAGGCAGCTTCGCTGTCGGTGGCAAGGTCATCGCGAATCCTGGAACGTTCAACCCCAAGCAGCCAATGCCTGCGGGCCAGACCCTGCACGGAGATCACGCCTACGTCTTTTATCAGGTTCCCGCGAACGGGCGGAAGCTTCCGCTCGTGTTTCTCCATGGCACCGGGCAGTTCTCGAAAACCTGGGAAACCACTCCCGATGGCCGGGAGGGGTTCCAGACCATCTTTCTCCGTCGTCGCTTTCCCGTCTATCTAATCGATCAGCCACGCCGCGGCAATGCTGGCCGCAGTACGGTCTCGGCGACGATCAACGCAACGCCCGATGAGCAGATGTGGTTCGATACGTTTCGGGTTGGGATCTGGCCGGAGTATTTTCCGGGTGTCCAGTTCTCGAAAGATCCCGAAGCCCTCAATCAGTATTTCCGCCAGATGACACCGAATGTGGGGCCGTACGATCCCGAGGTGAACTCCGACGCATTTGCGGCGATGTTCAACAAGATCGGCCCGGCTGTCTTCGTGACTCACTCGCAGGGTGGCGGACTGGGATGGCTGACCGTTCTTAAGACGGGCAATGTGCGAGCAATCGTGTCGTATGAGCCGGGGAGTGGCTTCCTGTTTCCGGAGGGCGAAGTCCCAGAGCCGCTGCCAAGTTCCGGTGGGGCGCTTGCTGCCATCGGCGTACCGATTGCCGAGTTCACGAAGCTCACGAAGATACCTATCATCATCTTCTACGGCGACTTCATCCCTGAGAAGCCCAGCGATAATCCGGGCCAGGATGGTTGGCGGGTTCGACTGGAGATGGCGAGAAAGTGGAGGGACACAGTCAATCGGCACGGTGGCGATGTGACTGTGGTGCACCTACCGGAAGTTGGCGTCCGAGGAAACACCCATTTTCCGTTCTCCGACTTGAATAACAAAGAGGTGGCCGACCTGATGTCGAAGTTTCTGTCAGAGAAGAAGCTGGACTGAAACGAGCAGAGGGAGTCTGAAATGGTTGATGAACTGACGAACAGAAAACGGCGCGACTTTCTCAGGGCGTCCGGGCAGATTGTTGCGGGTGTAATCGCGGGCGCGACCACAGCATCAGCAGCATCGACAGCCGTCAAAGAGCCGGCCGTGATCGGATACCCCAACAAGAAAGGCCTGACGATCGAACGGGTCACCTATCCGGCCAGGAACATGGGCACGACCATCGTCGCGAATCTGTTTAAGCCAGTCGGTTTCGACGCCAACCGAAAGTACGCGGCAATTGTTGTGACTCACCCCTTCGGCGGCGTCAAGGAGCAGACTTCCGGTCTTTACGCTCAGCATCTGGCCGAGCAGGGCTTCATCACGCTGGCATATGACGCCTCCTACCAGGGCGAAAGCGGCGGCCAGCCGCGGCTGATGGAGGTGCCGGCACAGCGGCTGGACGACATCAGTTGCGCCATCGACTTTCTCGTCGGTCACGCTCAGGTTGATGCCACGCGAATCGGCTCACTCGGCATCTGCGCCGGTGGTGGCTATGCCGTATGCAATGCCACGACCGAGATGCGCGTCAAAGCTGTCGCTGCCGTCAGCCTTTTTAATCTCGGCGAAGCACGCCGCGAGGGCATGGGCGACAATTTCCTACGAGGAGCGAATGAAGCGGCTGAAGGACGCCGCCGAGGCTCGTTCGAGTGAAGCCCGCGGGGGAACTGTGCGACTCGTGCCGGTAGTGCCCGACAGCCCCGCCGGTTTCACGGAGAAGACGCCGCAGTTGTACCGGGAAGGATACGACTATTACCGCACGTCGCGGGCTCAGCACCCGAACTCGCCCAATCGTTACATGCTGTCCAGTCTCCCGCTGCAGATGGCGTTCTTCCCGTTCGACCAGCTCGATACCATCTCGCCCCGGCCGCTGCTTCTCATCGCCGGGTCCAAGGCAGACACGCTCTTCTGGAGCCAGGACGTGATGAAGAAGTCGAAGGAGCCGAAGGAACTCCACCTGATCGAAGGCGCGAGCCACATGGACATGTACGACCGCCCGCAATTCGTCACGCCCGCAGTTACGCGACTGTCAGCCTTTTTCGACAGCCATCTCGGCCCGGGCGCAGGATCCAAATGAGAAACAGTTTGAGAGATAGGAGTAACGAGATGATGATTTCCAGGGTGACTCGTTTGCTGGTGTGTTCGCTGGCGGGGCTGGCGGCGGCAGGTATCGCCACCGCGCAGCAAACGACCACTGTGGTGCGAGTAGACAGCGGCCAACTGCAAGGCGCTGTCGAAGACGGCGTCGTGTCCTATAAAGGCGTTCCCTTCGCGGCGCCCCCAGTGGGCGATTTGCGGTGGCGGCCGCCCCAGCCGGTAGCGTTGTGGAAAGACGTGCGCCAAGCCGCGGAATTCGGGGCTGACTGCATGCAGGGCAGGTTCGGCCCGCCCCCGGCACCTGGTCCGACTGCCGTGCGGATGCCGTCGGAAGACTGTCTGTATCTGAACGTCTGGCGGCCGGCAAGCGCCGCGCCCGGGGCGAAGCTGCCCGTGATGGTCTGGATTTACGGGGGCGGCTTCACGGGCGGGTCGAGTTCCTCGCCCAACACCTCGGGAAGCCAGTTCGCCAAGCACGGCGTCATCCTCGTCGCTGCCAATTACCGCGTTGGGCGGTTCGGGTTCTTCGCCTTCCCAGCATTGAGCCGCGAGCGGCCTGACGAGACCAAGGGCAACTACGCCTACATGGACCAGATCGCAGCCCTCCAGTGGGTGAAGCGGAATATCGCCGCGTTCGGAGGCGATCCGAACAACGTCACGATCTTCGGGTTCTCCGCCGGTGGTGTCTCGGTGCACAGCCTCATCGCTTCGCCGATGGCGCGGGGCCTGTTTCACAAAGCCATCGCCGAGTCTGGCGGCTCGCGCGACAGCGTACTCACGGCGAGGCCGATGCGCGCCGATGGCATCGATCCGAACTATCCGGTCTCGGCGGAGACGATCGGAATGGAATTCGCGCGCTCGATGGGGGTCGAGGGCACGGACCAGGCCGCGCTCGCGAAACTGCGCGACCTCAGCGCTGAAGAGGTCCTTCGTGGCGCGCCGGCCCACGCGGGGGCTGCGGGCCAACGGCCTCCGTCCTATGAGACGACCCCGATTCTTGACGGCAAGCTGATCACGGAGACGGCCGAGACCGCCTACAAGTCCAAGCACCAGCCGCGTATTCCGCTCATGGCCGGAAGCAACAGCGCCGATACCGCGGGCAATCGGATCAGGGCTACCACCAAGGAGCAGTTTTTCGCCAGGTTCGGGCAGTGGAGCGCCCAGGCCAAGGCCGCCTACGATCCCGATGGAACGACAGAATTGGCGACGATGGTAACGAGGGCAAACGATGACTTCGGCCAGGCCGAGCCTGCCCGCTTCGCTGCAAGTGCGTTCGCGGCCAACGGATCGCCAGCCTATCGCTATCGGTTCTCCTACGTTCAAACTGCGATGCGGGAACGAATGCGGACGGGGACTCCGCACGGCGGTGAAATCGGCTTCGTTTTCGGCACACTGACCGACCGCCCGGGCGCGCCGGTATCGGCTGAGGATCAGGCCGTCTCCCGGATGGCGCAAAGCTATTGGGTGAACTTCGCCAAAACCGGCGATCCGAACGGTAAGGGCCTGCCGGCCTGGCCGCGTCACGATCCCGGCAAGGATTTGATTTTCGATTTCCATCCCGATGGCACGGCCGGCGCGATCCCGGATTCCCGGAAAGCGCGGCTTGACGTAATGCAGTTGGCCACGGATTCGGGGAAGCGAGCCGACTTCTGAGACGGAAGGCGGGGCAGGCGCGGTTCGATGAAATCCGGAACCGATCCACCCGGTCGTGTAGTCGCCGAACCGCGCCGTTGCCCGCCCAAGTGCTACGGTTCGATGCCAATGCGGTCGTTCACGGCTCCCCGAATTCGCTGCTTGCAACCGAGATAACGCTCCGTCGTCTGGACGGAGACGTGGCCCAGCAGGAATTGGATCTGGTCCAGCTCCCCTCCGGCATCGCGGCATAGGCGGGCGCAGGTCCGTAGATCATGCGGGGCTAGACGGTCAATGGCCGCTTTTTTGGCGCAGTCCTTCACGACGTGCCACACGACCCGTTCCGTTACGCCCGTTCCCAAGTCTTGCCTGCGCGGCAAACGCACCGAAACACGCGACCTTCGCTCACCCCGCCGGACAGGAGCCAGGAATCGATGGCGCTCTTGACCCAGTCCGGTACTGGCACCGTCCGGATATGGCGACCCTTGCCGACCAAATCGACGATGGCCCACTGGCCATCCCGCTGTTGCAGGTGAGCAACGTCCAGTTCAGCCGCCTCTTTCCGGCGCAGCCCGCAACCCAAAAGCACGCCGAGTAGCGCCCGGTCTCGTTTTCCTTTGACCGTGTCGGCGGTAAGCCAGTTACCTAGGCGAACGCCGAGGTTCTTCGGTCCTTTGACCCGCTGGATGCCAGCGGCGAGGTCCAGGGTGAGCAGTCCGGAATCGGCGGCTTCGTATGCGAGGCGCCTGACTGCCGCGAGCCTGCCATTGATCGTACCCGGCGCAAGTTGGCGCGATTCCAAATGGATTCGGTAGCGCGTGACAACGGCCTTGTTGAATGACAGCCCGGGTTCGGAGCAATACCAGGTGATGAACTCGTCGATGGCGTGCCGGTACCCTCTCTGGGATTCCTGGGAGGGCAGGCTGTTGAGGACGGCTGATCTCGCCTGATCGAGGTCCGGCAGGTTCAAGCTGCGCTTCGGGGGAGACTTCTTGGCTTGACCGTGCTTGCCACGTTTCATCGATTTGAGGCCTCCTTGGCCCCGCAATGAGGACGTGGCAGTTCCCCTAACGCGTGGCGGCCTCAAATGGCTCCAAGAGCGGTCTAGAATAGGAGTCGAGGACATATCCGATGGCACGCCAGTTCGACGTCGTTATTGAGCGCGATTCAGAAGGCTACTACGTAGCCTCAGTTCCTCAAATTCCGGCGTGCCATACGCAGGCGCAGTCTCTTGACGAGGTCATGCTGCGGGTTCGCGAAGCCATAGAGCTATGTCTTGAAGTCGAGGGCGTGCCGGGGGAGGAGTTGGAGTTCGTTGGCATCCAGCGCGTGACCATCGCGGCATGAGCCGGAATCCCCGCGTCACCGGTGCCGCCCTCATTGCCGCCCTCGAAAGAGTCGGTTTTCGCGTTCTTCGCATTAAAGGCAGCCATCACTTCCTGCGTCACGAGGATGGCAGAAGCACCGTTGTGCCTGTTCACTCTGGCGAGACGATCGGCCCCGGTCTGCTCCACAGAATTCTCCGAGACTGCCAACTGACCGCCGACCAGCTCGGCAAGCTACTGTAAGAACGATTGGATATTGGGGGCTCGCCAGCATCAGGCGATCCACTTGGCTGTAGCGTCGCCATGTCGGACCTTGGCCGGCCCGCGGTTCCGTACTCAGCGTTCGGGGCGGGGGGAAATAGATCCTGTCTGGGTCGCAAAAAGGCGAGTGATCCTGGGTTGCGGCGATCCGGCGTGGTGTCCGCACTCCGCCGTTGATCGCGGGTAATCGGAGGCCGGCTGCCTACTCACGTCCCGTAGCGGCGCCGATCGCGGGTAAAGGTGGGATCATCAAGCCGGGCCTCTCGGCCACGAACTAGTATCCGGCTTCCTACAGTCCAAGTACAGGTTTGTTCTACATTGCGGCCTGGGAGCGGCCTCTGCCGCTGGAGCGTCCCAGCCCGGCGTACGCCGCTGTACGAGCGTTCGATCCCCGGACCGGCAGCCAGAAATGGGAGTTTATCCGGAAGGGCGCGTTACTCCGATCGGGAGTCCTGTCCACGGCATCCGACCTGATCTACACAGGCACTTCCGGCGATTACTATTCCGGTGAGGCGGCGGAGCGGCAAGCAACTGGGTGCTTTTACGCCCTCGACGCCCGCATCGGCCAAGTCCTGTGGGAGAGGTGCTGCCCGGGAACATGGAGAGCGGGGCGATGACCTATTCTGTCCGCGGCAGGCAGTTCATTGCCGTCGCCGCTGGAAATACACTTTTTGAGTTCGCGCTGAGGTGACCGCTCGGACGCCGGTCAATTTTTTCGACGGGACGCTTCGCTGAACACTGGGTGGGCAAACTGCGCAACGGCCGCGGGTGCCGTATTGGTGTGTCCCGGCGGCCAATTCCGGAGCATTCCGGAGCCCCTGCCAGCGTCAAAACCGGCGGAATTGCCGCTGTTCTGACTAAAACGGCGCTAACAGACTGACGACACCATATGGGCGGGAGCAGGGCACGACGGTATCAAAGGCGGACGGATCCGGTGAAGCACAGGCGGAGGAACCTGGGGTGATCAGGGACGAGGCGGAGCTGGCTCCGCTCGAGAAGCACCTGCTGGGTGGGGGGGTGAACCGGGCGAAGGCGGCGGAGGATCACGTGGACCTGATGCGGGCGGTGATCCTCGAGTGTGAGATGGACGGCGGCGGGATGTAGCTCTTCCCTGCCCCGTTTCCTGAAGGTTGATCCTGGTTGTGACCGAGCGGGCCGGAGGTGTCGCCGGGCTCGAGATCCCGTAAAATAAGTTGCCAGAAAGCTTCGGCATGGGTAGACCGACAACATTGCTCGAAGGGTTATGCGGGCACGCACTCTCGCTCGGCGCTCAGTCGATTGAGGTGAGCTACAAAGATGGTTGGGAGTGGGTATTCGCCAACAGCGGGGGCGTGGGCACAGGGATTGCGAAGTACAAAAGCTCCAGCTCCGATGGAAAAGAGCTGCGCGGGAATCTCTACGCCTTTGCCAAGACGGCCCGCCGGTGCGTGATCGGCGGACAGGTATACATTCTCAGAGTCGCGGTGTTCGAGAGTTTTGGCGAGGATGCGTTCGCGGTGAGTATCGACCTGGCACCGAAGCTCGATCCATCGATTGCGCCGTCATTCACGGCGAAACAGGGTCAGTATCTGGCGTTCATCTACAACTACACGAAGATTCATGGGCAGGCTCCCGGGGAGTTGGACCTGGAGCGCTACTTCAGGGTCTCGCCGCCCTCGATTCACGAGATGATCAAAACCTTGCAGCGCAACGGGCTGATCGAACGGATTCCCGGGAAGGCCCGATCCATTCGCCTGCTTGTCGAACCGAAGCACCTGCCGCGATTGGAATAGATTGCAGACACTCCGGTTGCGGCCGGTGCAACTTTCGCGGCGATCCAGTCGCAACGATAGCGTTCTACGGCCCGCTGGACTGGTGAGTTGCCGCAGTAGCCGCTGAGCTGCTTTTCGATCGATCTGTTCCGGGTTGTGAGCGAACGGGCCGGGAGGCGCCGCCGAGTGCGGGGGTGCCGTCTGATATAGTCTCAAGGACGGGCATTCCGCTTTGCGGGCTCCGCGGCATCGAAGCCGGGGAGCAGGGCTGCCAGGCAGGAGAAGTCAGATGCAATTCCAACGATGGACTTTAGTAGTGACGGGCGCATGCGCGCTTGCTCTGAGCGCGGGCGTCTTCATGACGATGAGCGCGCAGCAGGCGGGACCGGGAGGACGCGGCGGCGGAAGGGGCGGAGCCGGTCTGAACGTGTTCACGGCGGCGGATGCGGACAAGGACGGGTTTGTGACGCGCGACGAGTTGCGCGCGGCGTTCGCCAAATGGGCGGGCGGGGAGGGGACGCAGGAGCAGGTGGCGTCGGCGATTAATGCGGCGTTTCCGCAGCCGGTAGCCCAGCCGCGCGGTCCGCAGAACCAGACGCCGAATCCGGCGGATGTGGAGAAGATGAGGGCGGCATTGCCGGAGCGGGCGCCGGCCAAACCGGCGCGTCCGCGCAAGATCCTGGTGCTGAGCCGCGCCGCGGGATTCGTGCATTCCTGCATTCCGCTGGTGGCGACGACGATGGAGGACATGGGGAAGAAGACGGGGGCGTGGACGGCCACGGTGACGTACGATCCGGCGGCGATCACGGCCGAGAATTTGAAGCAATACGACCTGGTGTTCCTGAACAACACGACGGGCGAGTTTCTGGACGATCCGAACGACGCCGCGGCGACGGCGGCGAGGAAGAAGGCGCTGCTGGAGTTCGTGCGGTCGGGCAAGGGGCTGGCGGGAATTCATGCGGCGGCCGATTCGTATCACGAGGCGCGCGCGGCGACGCCGGCGACGCCCGGGCCGGCCGCCGGGGGCCGGGGTCCGGGAACGCAATTCGCGACGCAGATGATGCGGGCGGGCGATGCCAACCAGGATCAGAAGCTGAGCCGCGAAGAGGCGGTTTCGCTGGCCGATTCGTGGTTTGGGAAGCTGGACACGCCGGCGGCCGGAAAGATCAGCCAGGCGGACTTCACGGCGCGGTTCAATTCGGTACTGCCGGCGAATCCGGCGGCGGCGGGGGGCAGGCGAGCGCCCGGCGCTCCGCAGACGGGGCGTCCGGGGCGTGACCCGCAGGTGGGGACATGGCCCGACTTCAACACGGCGATCGGGGGCTTCTTCAAATTCCACTGGGTGGATCCGCAACTGATCACGGTCAAGATCGACGATCCGAAGAGCCCGGTGACGGCGATGTTCAACGGGAAGGAATTCGATATTCACGACGAGACGTACACGTTCGGCATGGAGGTGTGGTCGCGGCGGAACCTGCACATCCTGACGAGCATCGACTACGACAAGATGAGCGACGCGGACAAGGCGAAGGAAGACTTTCCGCGCGCGGACCACGACTACGGCTTGAGCTGGATCCGGCGCGAGGGCAAAGGCCGCGTGTTTTACGAAGCGCACGGCCACAGCGAGCGGGTGTACGCGATCACGCCGATGCTGGAGCACGTGCTGGCAGGCGTGCAGTATGCGCTGGGGGACCTGAAAGCGAACGACAGTCCGAGCGCGAAGTAAGAGTGGAAGTTCGGGCGATTGACAAGGCCGGCGGCTGATTGCTGCCGGCCTTTCGTTTGAAGCGACCTATACCAGACACTTGCGGCAGTAATCGACGCACTTAGCGATCTCGCGGAGTACGCCGGAGCCTTCGGGCGTCTTGTATTCGTACTCGATGGTGGCCTGGAAGGGATACTTCTCGCGTTTCATCAGTTGAAGCACTTCTTTGATGGGCGTGTCGCCTTCGCCGAAGGGTGTGTTCGGACCGTTGTTGGTCTTGCGATCCTTGACGTGGATGTGGGTGATGCGGTCGGCGTGTTTTTTGATGAACGGAATGGGCGAGGTGCTGTTGCCGGCAACGAAGTGGCCGATGTCGAGGTTGATGCCGTTGTAGGGGGAGTAGGTGATCGCCTTTTCCCAACTTTCGGGCGCGCCGAAGGCCTCGGGGCTGTGGATGTTCGTGTGGCCGTGATAGCCGACCATCATCTTGTGCTTTGCCGCGAACTGGCCGAGCCAGGAGGTCTTGCTGAGCGGGATCTCGCAGGAGATGGCGCGGGCGCCGAGGGTTTTGGCGAGGTTGAAGGCGTAATCGACGACTTCATCCTTCATCTTGTCAATGCCGTCGAACTTCACGATCTCGATGGCGATGCCGGCATCCTCGTATTTCTTACGGAAGGTTTTGAAGCGGTCCATGGGGGCCGAGAGGCGCCACTTTTCGACGGCCAGGGCCTTGGCCTCGGCGTCGGCGCGCTGGGCGGCGGGGTCGGGAGGAGTGGCCGGCCGGGGCGCGGGGCTCGTGCCGTAGTGGATGGGGCAGCCGAAGAACTCTTCGACGGGTTGGGAGCGGAGTTCGACGGCGCTAAGGCCGAGGTCGACGAGGTATTTCTGGACATCGTCCGCGCCGGCGGGGAGGCCGTGGAAGCTGTAGGGGGCGTTGATGCCGACCTGGACGCCGCCAAATCGGGAATTGGGTTTGGCGAGCAGAGATGCGGGGAGAGCGGCCAGCGCGAACTTACCTAATGCTCTTCGGGTGAATTCCATGGTGCTCTCATTCTATAACTCCTTCGAACGGAGCGCGGGGCCGGCGGCGGGTGCGGGTGCGGCACAAAAGTGGAGATCCGTCAGAATCGCTGAAAAAGCGGCAGAATCTGAGCGTACCTGGTACTTCAGACAGTGCTGGCAGTTGCGGAAAATGGTTGGCCGCCGATCAACGCCGATCAACACAGATCCAAGCACGATGTCTTATCGGCGTTGATCCGCGTTTGTCAGCACTTCAACGGCTTTGTCGTGGCCTGCCGATTGGCTTGTATTCGAGGCACTGAGTTTCGGCGTAATGCCGGCCAGCGGCTCGAAAAGCGCGCGGAATGCACGCGGGATATCCAGCGGCAGAAGTCATATTCCAGCGATTCCCATTTTTTGTCGCGCACCCGGCGGGTGGGGCCTAAACGCCCGCGGCTTTGAGAGCGGCAAGCACGCGGTCATCGCGGAAGGGAACTCTTCGGATGCGAACGCCGGTGGCATCGTAGATGGCGTTGGCGATTGCCGCCAGCATGGGTTTGAGCGAAGCCTCACCGGCTCCGTAGGGCGGCAGGTCGGGGCGGTCCGGCTTGGGGTCGCCGTTCACGAGCACGATATCGATGCGTTCCGGAACGTCGGCATGGCGGAGGGTGGGGTGCGAGGACCAATCCCGGCTGGTCACTTTTTCGGTGTCGAACCGGACCTCCTCGTGAATGGCGCGGCTGAGGCCGTGAAGGGTGCCGCACTCAACCGTGTTACGCAGGGTTTCAGGATTGACGACGAGGCCGCAGTCATGCGCGCACACGATCCGCTTCGCCCATACATGACCGGTCTTGCGGTTCACTTCGACCTCGGCGATCTGCGCGACGATCGTCTGCCCGCGGAACGAGTACGCGATACCTCGTCCAGTGAGGATGTCTTCCTTGCCGGGCGTTTTCGGCGAGGGGCGCGCATCCCAGCCGTACTTTTCCGCGGCGGCCTTGAGCACGGCAAGCGATCGCGCGCGCCGGAACCCGCTGTCATCGGCCGTACCTGCCTGGATCATGTTCACGCGGAATTGCAGAGGATCGGTTTTCGCGGCCGCGGCGGCCTCGTCGATAAACGACTCGGCTGCGAAGGTCGCTTGCGGCCCGTTGGGATCGCGCAGATTGCCGGTGCGAAGCGGGGTCTCCCAGACGTTGGGCAGGGCCACGACGTCGCCGGCCGTTTTGCGATTCGGAATTGCGTACGTGTCGGAAGGCGAACCGGTACTGCCGCCGGCGGGCGCTGGCCGCTTCCCTCCCATCAATTGCGCGATAAGAACGGTGTTCGGATCGTTGTATCCCAGATGGTTCTGGTCGCAGGAGCGGGCATGATAGTCATAGGCGATCAAACGCCCCTGTGCATCCAAGGCGCCGCGCACCTTCACCAGAAATGCGGGACTCTTGGTGTCCCACGCCGTCTCTTCGTCCCTCATCCACTGCATGCGGACGGGCCGGCCAATCTCCTTCGCGATCCATGCGGCTTCGCAGGCTGCGTCCTCGGCTGCCGTGCGCCCGAAGCCCTGCGGACCCTGCATCCATCGCACCCGCACGCGGTCCTGCGGCATGCCCAGGAAAGCGGCAATACCTCTGCGCATCCCATACGACTTCATGTCGTTCGAATAGATGGTCATTTGACCGTTCGACGGATCCGCCGTAGCGTGAGCGCCGGCGAACGCGGTGTGGCCCTGAAAGGGCACTTCGTACTCTGCCTCGATTATCTTCACCGGTCCCGCGAATGCGCCGTCGGGATCTCCGGTCACATTGGCCCTGCCGGGCGAAGCGGGAATTGCCGTGCGCATGTAGTCAAAGAGATCTTCGGATGAAGGGAAGGGCGCTGTTGCCGGCTTCTCCCACGTCGTCTTAAGCTGACGGGCAGCGCGGATGGCCTGCTCTTCGCGCTCGCAGACAACGGCGACGTAGTTGCCTTTGCTCATCACCCGAATGAGACCCGGCAGGCCCTTCACCGAGGATTCATCGATGCCGGTGAGCTTCGCGCAGGCGAAAGGAGGTTTGACGTTGCGGGCGTGAACCATGCCCGGCAGCTTTACGTCGACCGCCCAATTCATGGAGCCGTCCACTTTGGCGGGAATGTCGTCCCGCTGCAGCGACTGGCCCGTGTACTTAAGCTCGGGCACCAGTTTCGTTTTGGCCTGACCGGTGACGGAGTTGACGTTGTTGCCGCTCAAGGTGATATTGAACTTCCTGCCCCCGATCAGCTCGCCATACGTGACGCGCTTCGAAGGATCGGCTTTGACCGTAATCACGGCGTCGCTCACGGCGAGTCGATCGACGGGCACTCCCAGGCGGTCCGATCCCATCTCGAGCAGCACACGGCGCGCTTCCGCGGCGACGCGCCGCATCGGCCAGGAATCCCTCTCCATGGCGGTGGATCCGCCGGAGCCAACCTGGTCGACCGTGATATCCGTACTGCCCATTATGCACGTGGTCTTATCGAAGGCGATGTCGAGTTCGTCGGACATTAACTGGCGGAAGCCGGTGCCGGTGCCTTGGCCGGGATCGGTTTTGCCGACGTAGAAGGTGGCGGTGCTGTCCGGATGAATCACGATCCACGAGTCGACCTGGTGGAAATCGGGAGTGGGATAAGGGCCGGGACCTTGCGGCGCGGCGGTAGTCTGCGCATCTGCTTCGGTGAGACCGGCGCCGGCGAAGCCGCCGAAGCTGACGGCGAGCAGTCCCGCGCTTCTGAGGAAGCCGCGGCGATTGGTCACCAGGAGCTCTTCAATGCGGGCGGGTATTCCGCCGGAGATGCTCATGCCACCACCTCCTTTTCGGAAGCGGACGGAGCACCGGCCAGCGACCTGGCGGCTCGTTTAACGGCCATCTGCACCCGGTAATAACTCATGCAGCGGCACAGCGTTCCGTTCATGGTTTCGCGGATCTGCGCGTCGGTGGGGTGCGGATTCCTGTCCAGCATGACCTTGGCCGTCAGGATCTGTCCGTTCTGGCAGAATCCACACTGCGGGACCTGCTCGTCGATCCAGGCCTGTTGCAGCGGGTGCAACTTGCCGTTCGACGCGAGCCCTTCGAGCGTGATGACCTCACTGTGGACCGAAGAGGTGGGCATGACGCAGGACCGAACCGCGGCTCCGTTGATGATTACCGTACAGGCGCCGCACTGGCCGAGACCGCAACCAAACTTGGGGCCCTGCAGCCCGAGGTCGTTGCGGAGGACGTACAGCAGCGGTGTGGCCGGTTCGACATCCACCGTGTGGGAACGGCCGTTTACGTTCAGTGTAAATTTGCTCATTTATCCCCTCGCTTGTGCAACGGCATCCAGGTATGCCACGATTATCTGCCTGAGCGGACCACACTTGCAAATTGTGCGATAGAGTATCGGATCGACGGAAGAAAGAAAGGATCGCAAATGGCTTCTGAAGACGTTTCGCGGCGCGCGCTTCTCGGCGGCAGCCTGGCGCTTTCCGCCGCTCAAACCCGGGCGGCTCAGGATTCCACCACGCTGACAGCGGACCACGTGATCGACAGGATCAGGCAGAACATCGGTGTGCCCTGGCGGGAACAGACCGTGGACCGCATCGTGCTCGGCAGCGGCTCGATGCCGGTTAAGGGAATCGCCACCACAATGATGGCCACCTTCGACGTCGTGAAGCGCTCCGTCGCCGCCGGGTTGAACCTCATCGTCTCTCACGAGACACCCGTCTACATGCATCAGGACGATGTGAAACCGGTCGAGAACAGTCCCACCTACCTGGCCAAGAAAGAGTACTGCGAGAAGAACCAGGTGGCTGTCTTCCATTTTCACGATCACTGGCATGCGCGCCGTCCCGACGGGATCGCCACCGGGATGATTCGCGAACTCGGATGGGAGAAGCATACCGATCCCGAAAACCCGCGCCGTTTTCTTTTTCCCGGCACGCCCCTCGCGCAGTTCGCCCGGGACATGCAAAGAAAGCTGAATGCCCGCACGATGCGCGTTGTTGGAGATCCCAGGATGCCCGTGAACCGCGTCACCGCATCGTGGGGCTATTCCTCGTCAGTGCCGCTGGCCGCGCGGCCGGAAATCGAAGTCTTCGTGGTTGGAGAGACACGCGAGTGGGAGGTCGTCGAATTTATCCAGGACTGTATCACCGCGGGCCAGCAGAAAGCGCTCGTCATCGTCGGGCACGTAGTTTCCGAGCAGGCAGGAATGAAACTCTGTGCCGAATGGTTGAAGACTCTGGTGAAGGAGGTGCCGGTCGATTTTGTCGCCGCTCCGGAACCATACTGGAACCCTGAGAACATCCCGGCATGATGGACTCCGAGCGCGCTATGCCGTATACGCGAGCAGCATGGTGCAGCCCGCCTCGCTGTAAAGGGCGGCGTGCCGGGAGCCCTTCGGCATGTAAATGTAATCGCCGGCGTATGCGGTGACGCCTTCCGATTCCACACTGCCCTCCAGGATCAGGCACTCCTCAGCTTCGGTATGTTCGTGCGCGGGAAACCGGGTGCCTGGCGCCATGCGCAGGAGGATCGTGTTCCCGCCGCGCAATTCCCGCTTTTCGATTCCCGGCGAACCGGCGTCCACCCACGGCGTCTGGCTTGCCCGCAGGAGCACTGCTCCCCGCTGCTTCCGCCGGGAGGGGAGGTCCCCACCGATTCGCTCCAACAGCCGCTCGCGAAGATCATCCGGCGGCGCCGCCTCCGGCACCGAAAGAGCAAGCGCCACCGGCACGCTTTCATAACTCGAAACCAGCGCGCGGCAGAGCGGACAGCCGGCATCGTAACGCATCCGGAAACGCCGGCCCTCGTCTCCGCCGAGCGCGCCCAATGCGTACAACGCGGCCTGTTCCTGCACTTCGTCAATATGCGGGTGGTCTGTCATCTTTTAAAACATCCCGGCCGGGAGCACTTCCCGCAACTTCTGAATTCCTGCCCGGATTCTGCTTTTGATTGTACCTAAGGGTGCGTTGAGTGTTTCCGCCACCTCCACGTGCGTCATGCCCCGGAAAAATGCCAGTTCGATAGCCTGCTTCTGTTCGGGTGCAAGCGTCGCCAGGGCTGCCCGGATCAGTTGCTTCTCCTGCACATACCAGATTTCGCTATCGGGCGCGGGAGTGTGGCCGACCGCATCGTGCTCCTGTTCCCACGAGACTTCCCGCGAACGCCGGCTCGACGCCTGACGCAGGCGGTCAATCGCCCGGCTCCGCGTCATGGACGCCAGCCAGGCCAGTACGCTGCCGCGGTTCGAATCGAAGCTGGATGCCGTGTTCCAAACCTGCTGGTAAATATCCAGTAGGACCTCCTCGGCATCGGCCGGATCGTCCAGGATCCGCGAAGCCAACCCGTAAAGCAGCCGCGAACTCTCGTCATACAGCCGCGCCAGCGCCTCGGCGCGGCGGTCGCGAATCGCCTCGACGTAGTCGAGCCACCGCCCGGCTGGCGTTGCTCCTCGTGGCTGCCCTCCGCCCTGGATCATCATCAGCCCCCGGCACCCCTTTGACACCGGCCATCTTACCATCCGGGGTACGGAAAAGCTCCCTGGTGGCGGGCAGTGGCGGCGCCACCGCCCGCGGGAAGCAATCAGTTACCTGGCCGGCCGAAAGCGGGAATGGAGGTGAAGGCCGTACCGTTGAACCGGAGGCCCAGCACCGATATGTTTCCTGTGGGCGTGGCGGTGGTCTGCACCGGCACCGTAAACCGGGCGGTGCCCTGCTTGCCGGCCATCCCGTTCAACCCGGGAAGAGAGCGTAAGGCCACGGCGGTTTTGCTTTTCGCATCGAGAGGCAGCGAAGACGTCCCGATCACGTTGCCGTCCAGGTCGGTGACCGTTATGGTGACGGTGGTGGCGACGGAGCTGGGATTCACAATGGCGACGCCGGTGACGAATTTCGAGTCGTCGTAAACGAACTCCGCGCCTTTGGCGCCCGCGCCAGTGAGCTGCACGACGGCCTCCTGATCCGGAGCGCCCGCCACGGACTGTCGGAAGACTCCGTAGGCGTTCACTCCAGGAGGCTGTGAGAGCGAGACATAGCCCTGTGTCAGCGAGCCCGTGTCGGGTGCTTCGATGACGGTGGAGGCTCCGGCCGCAAGGGTAATCGTCCTCGAGGCGGCGCCAATGGACGGGACAATCAGGGGAGTCCCGTTATCGGCGATGAAACTCACCGGAAAGGAAACCGGAGTTGTGCCGGCATTGGTGAAATAGATCGCGGAGTACCAGCCTCCGCCGAACGCAAATTGTCCGAGAATGCGTTTGAAACTCTCGGCATCCTCGGCGAGTTGCAGGACCTGCGCCGGGGTCAAGGCGATGGGCAGGATCGCCACTTCGTTTATGTTTCCTTCAAAGGGCGCGGACGGATCGGTGAGGCCGCCGATGGTAAAGGGCGAGGTGTTGACGAGTGAATTGCTGCCGAGGGCATCGACGCCGGTTGTGGTGGCGGCGGCGACTCCGTCGATGTAGAGATGAACCCCGGAAGCGGTCCCGCTGCCATCGTAGGTGGCGACAACGAAATGCCAGCCGCCGTCGTTTACCGAACTGGTGCTCTCGACGACGAGAACCTCCTTTCCGGCGGCGGCGCAAAAGAGCAGCAGGCGGCCGCTGCCTCGCGGCGCGGCGACATCGCCATTATCCACGGCAAAGACCCAGCCGGTATTGTTGACCGGATTGAACTTGCCTGCGATCACCATCGCTTCGACTCCCTGGTTCGACGTTCGGATCCAGGCCAGGACCGAGCCCGGTTGGTGAGCGTCGAAGTCAAACGACCCGTTGGCCGGAACGGAGACGAACTGGCGGTACGCGCTCGCGAAGACGGCGGCAGGGTTTGCGGCAACGCCGAGCGGATTCACGATGCCGGTGAAGGTGAGGCCGTTTACTATGGTTCCGTTGCTGCCCCGGTTTGAGGCGTCGTTGGCGTTCCCGTGCAAGGGCCAGTATCCAACGGGGTTTAGAGCCAGCAGGTCGGTGCTGAACTGGGTTTGCGCAGCCAGGAACGGAGCCGCGGACAGCACTAAGAGTAAGCGTGAACTAAGTTTCATAATCCCTCCGAAGTTTCTGTGCAAAAAGCGTACACCAGCTATAGCGGAGGGCGGAAGTGGGAGGGGACAGTAAGTCTGTGCGAAAAACTTCAGTCTTCTGGTTTCTTGCGAGCCGCGTGCCGGAATGGCTCGCCAGTTACTCAACGCTCGAGCACGGAGTTAGTCCAGATGTACCATGCGTTATGGGGACTCCAGTATTCCGCGGTACGCCAGTCCAAGCCGTACTCGGTGTCGAGCACGGGTTCGTCTTTGGCATTACCGGCAATTCCGTTCATGATGCCGCCGGGAATGAGGCCGACGAAACGGGAGTGGGGATAAGGGTTCCGCATGCCCTCGCCACTCATCAGGCAGGCTCCGAAGGGGTTGGCGCCCATGACCCATTCGAGCTGGCTGTAGGCAAGATCGCGATAGCGGTTCTGTTTAAAAGCGGCCGCGGCCATGGCGAACAGGAGGGCGTAACACTCGAGGTGCGAAGTCATGCCGAGCCACCAGGACTGTTTGCGGACGGGCATGAAATAGCGGTAAGTGAGGTCCCCGGCGAGAGGGCGGTAGAGTTCCTGTGTGGGGGAGCCGAGAAAGACGCCGAAGGGCATGATGTCGTATGCGGTGCGGGCGGCCATGGGAAGCGCGTAGCTTTCCAGGTGAAGGCGGACGGCATCGCGCCAGCGGCCGGCGTCGGTGTGTTCGGAAAGGTCTGACGCCGCCTCGAGGAGGGCGATTCCGGGAAGCGCGGAATGGACGGCGTCGGTGTAGGGCGCGGTGCCGTCCTCGCCGGCGCGCCAGAAGCCGCGGATCTCCTGCTGCGAACCAACGAAGGTGGTGTTTTGCAGGGCCAGCAGGCGGTTGGCGGTTTGGGCTGCCGTTGACTGAATGTCGCCGCTGCGCGCGGCTCGGGCAAGTTCCAGGGCGGCGAGAGTCCACCAGGAAAGATCGCGCGCCGAGCCGGAGTTGTGGTCGGCGGCATGCCAGCAGCGATTGGCGGCGTCGAGGCAGGTCTTCGCGTACGGTGCGTCGGTTTCGCGGAGGGCTTGGTAGAGCATGGCCTGGAGGGTGATGAAGATGGCTTGGTTCATCCCGCGCTTGGCTGTATTGATGTAGCGGTCATCCGGAGTGCCGGGCCTGTTGTCGGTCCAGTGGTTATCGCTGTTGTCGCCGTTGACTCCTCCGGCGGTGTCGGCGAAGACGAGGCCGTCGGTGTCCTGCATTTTGAGAAAGTAGCGGTTGCCCCAGCGGACCTCTTCGTAAATGGGAGCGAGTCCCTGACCGGCGGCATCCCATCGTTCGCCCAGGTTGCGGGCAAGGCGCAGAAGGGCAATGCCGTTGAGCATGGTAACGTCCATCCATTTGCGCAGGTCGCCGGCATCGTGCCATCCGCCGGTAACGTCCTGCCGCTGGCCGTTGTCGCGGCGGCGGGCGTCGTCCAGGTGGCAGGCCGGGTGAACATTGGGAACGGCGACGCCGCAGCGCTGGTAGCGATAGTAGCCGACAGCCTTGGGCAGCGTGCGACGCCAGACGTCAGGCCGGACGAAGAACGGCACCGAACGTTCGTCATCGACGATGACCTGGTACATTCCCTCGCGCTCGATATCGCTGAAATCGCCGGTATAGCAGGTGATGACGCCGGAAGCGTGCCGCTTGAGCGGGCGCGTCTGGCGGAGCAGAGAGGAACCGCCGCCTATTTCGCGCAGCGTGAATTCTTCCGGCGGAAAATCTCCGGAATACCGGACGATCACCTGCTTGCGCGCCTTGGGGGTAAAGCCGAGGTGATTGAGCGCGATGGCAGGCAACTCGCCCGGCCGCATCATCTCGATGGCCTCGGGCCGCGCGGGAGTTTGCTGGCCGGAGAGCAGGATCGGCGTGGACACGCCCAGGGAGAGAAAGCCGCGGCGCTTCATGACACCGCTGATGGTAACGCCGTGCGGGCCGGGCGGCCAGGGGGCATCAACAAGTGGCGGCTGTGTGGGACAATGCTGACTCAGAAAACAGAGCCGCGCGCGGGAGCAAGCGGTCGTGACTCCCGACCGGACGTAGTGACCCTCCGATTCAATGGGTCATCGCGTAGGCGACCCAGTTGACGCCGAGGCGGATTCCCATATCGGAGAACTTGACCGGGTAGCGAGGGTCGTCGGCGAGCTGCCAGGAGTCGCCGAGGTCGTTGTTAAAAGTAATGAAGACTATGATGCGGCCCTTGTCGTCGCGGATGCCGCGCCAGTGGGGGACGCTGCCGTCAGCGCGGTAGGGATGGTTGGCGTCGCGGTCCATGGAGCGGAAATTCCCCACCTGGATCTTCTCATTGAGGTTATAGACTGTGTGGAAGATCGGGTCGGTCTCGGGGATATCTTCGATTTCGCGATCCGGGAAGATCATCCTCATGCCACGCTCGAACCCCGCCCATTCCTGGGTGCCGAAAAAGCTGTCGCACAGCATGACGGCGCCGCGCAGCAGGTGCTCCCGGATTCGCGCGGCCTGCGATTCGGAGAAATACCAGGTGGTAGGCATGGCGACGTGCAGGTAGGGCCAGTTGTAGACATCGTCGGCGTCATCGGGGTTGACTGGCTGCTCGACGGAGCGCACCTGGATGCGGGTGAGCCGGCGAATAGCGACGGCGAAAGTCCGGTCGCCTTTGGGGTAGTCGATGGTCCAGTTGGTGCCGCCCTGGGTCCAGTTTCCGCCGCCGATGCCGCCGCGCCCGCTAGACGGAAACATGAGGCGGCCGAGGATCAACTCGCCGGGGAGATTGTAGTCGGGTGGAAGGGCGAGAGTGTCGTAGCCCTCAGCGGCGCGGTACACGCGGAATGGCTTTTGGAAGGCGAACAGGCCGCCGGCCACCAGGAAGGCGGCAAGCGCCGGCCAGACTGCTGCGCGCGTAGTCATTAGCGATTGCGTTCAAAGAAAGGGACGCCGGGGTTCCCTTTCATGTTACAGGACGGCCGATGCGTTGTAACATAAGCATGGCGGGCAAACGCCTCACTTTACAGTCTCTTAACAGTTTCCTGGAATGCCGGAGATCTTCACCTCCCCGTTTGCGAACGGTCCGGTCGTGGACCCGTGGCAGGTACTGGTGCGCCTGCTCTGCGCGGCGCTATTGGGGGCGGCGGTGGCATTGGTTTACCGCCGCTCCACCAGGTCCACGGAGATGGGCAGTTCATTTCCCCTGACCCTGGTGCTGCTCTCGGTGTTGATTGCGATGGTGACGCAAGTGGTGGGGGACAACGTGGCGCGGGCGTTCAGCCTGGTGGGGACGCTGTCCATCGTCCGCTTCCGGACGGTGGTGCGGGACACGCGCGATACGGCCTTCGTCATTTTTTCCGTCGCGGTGGGGATGGCGGTGGGCTCGCGGAACCTGTGGGTGGCGGTGATCGGCTTCACGGTAGTGGGCGCTGCCGCGCTGCTGGCCACAACGCGTACACACGAATCCGCGGCAGCCCCTCCGATTTGTCTGCTGACGGTGCGGGTGGCAATGGGGGGCGACCTGGACCGCATGGTAGCCGAACAACTGCACACGTGGTGCGTCACGCAAAAAGTGATGGGCGTGGAGACGGCCAAGCAGAAGACCTCGCTCGAAGTAGCTTACGAGGTCCGGCTCAAGCCGGAGATAACCACTGAAGAAGTGGTGAAAGGCTTGAACGCAATCGACGGCGTACAGGATGTACGGCTGGCGCGCCGGGGTTTCGATCCGGCGTAGAGTGGAGCAAGGAGGGGCGGATGAAGACTCTTCGGGCCGGCGGGCTGGCTCTGCTGGTTTTGTTGTTCAGCGACCCGGCGGCGGCGCAGCGCGGTTTCGGCGGCGGGATGGGACCGCGGCTGGAACTGATTCCGCAGTTCGACAAAGACGGCGATGGACGCCTGAACGGCGCCGAAAGAGCGATCGCGCGGCAGTACCTGGACGGCTTGCAGCGTCGCAACAGCGGCTCTCGCGGCTTAGGCGTTGCGTCTGGCCCGGGCGGTTTCGGACGGAGGGTGTCTCCCAACGAAGTACGCACCTACGGAAATGAACCCTTCTACGACATGCCCGTGCTGCGCACCCTGTTTCTCGATTTCGAAAGCTCGGACTGGGAGCGGGAACTGGCCGACTTCTGGCACACGGATGTGGACGTTCCAGCCAGGCTGACCATCGATGGAAAGGTCTATCCAGGGGTGGGAGTTCACTTCCGCGGACAGACCTCGTTTCGTTCGGTGCCGGCAGGCAAAAAGCGGTCGCTGGCCGTTTCCATCGATTTCACACAGCCGGGATTGTCGCTGTATGGCTACCATTCCCTCAACCTGCTGAACGCCACCAGCGACCCCACGTTTCTGCGGACCGCGCTGTATCAATACATCGCGCGCCAGTACATCGCCGCGCCCAAGGCAAATTTTGTGCGTGTGGTGATCAACAGCGAATGCTGGGGGATTTATGTCAACACGCAGCAGATCAACGGCGAGCTGACGAAGGAATGGTTCAATACGTCGAAGGGAGCGCGCTGGAAGGTACCGGGCAGTCCGAACGCGCGTGGGGGCCTCGCTTATGCCGGCGACGATCCGGCGTATTACAAAGGCAACTACGAAATCAAGAGCAAGGACGACCCGCGATCGTGGGCGGACCTGATTCACCTCTGCAAGGTGCTGAACCAGACACCGCCGGAAGGGCTCGAGAAGGCCCTTGCCCCTCTGCTGGATGTGAACGAGGCGCTGAAGTTTCTTGCCGTGGACAAGGCGCTCATCAACAACGATGGCTATTGGACCCGGGCGAGCGATTACGGCATTTACGAGGAGCCTGACGGGCGTTTCCACCTGATCCCGTGGGACGCCAATGAAACGCTGCGCGAGCCCGAGCGCATGGGCCGGTTCGGCGCTTCGATCGGCGATGCGGAGGGAGCGGACCTGGACCCGTTTGCCGGGTCCACCGACCCGCAAAAGGCGCTGCTTTACAGGTTGTTGGCTGTGCCCGCGCTGCGCCAGAGGTATCTCGGCTATCTTCGGGACATTGCCACTAACTGGCTGGACTGGAACAAGCTCGGTCCGATGCTGGCCGCCTGGCAGTCCCTTATCGCGGCAGACGTGGCGGCGGATACGAAGAAGCTCTACTCCGCCGAAGCGTTCCGCCGGGGAATGACGGAGGACAGCTTGCCCGGTCTTGGATTCATCGCTCCGCCGGCGATGAGCCTCAAGAGCTTTGTGCAGCAGAGAAGAGCTTACCTGCTGAGTTACGGCACCGGGCAAAAGGCAGCGGCACAATAACGGAGACACGATAG
This sequence comes from Bryobacterales bacterium, assembly GCA_963836425.1. GTDB lineage: Bacteria > Acidobacteriota > Terriglobia > Bryobacterales > Bryobacteraceae > CAWIJJ01. The sequence goes on from CAWIJJ010000002.1 coordinate 36,404, forward strand.
GCCGGGCAATCGGAACTTAGTAAGTCGCCCGGCCGCCGCTCAAGTCGAAAACGGCTCCGGTAGTGAAGGAATTCTCGGCAGACGCGAGCCAGGCTACCAGGGAAGCGACTTCGTTCAATTCGAGGAAGCGGCCGCGGGGGATTCGGGAAAGCATGTAGGCAATGTGCTCCTCGGTCATCTGCTCGAAGATGCGGGTACGGGCGGCGGCGGGGGTGACGCAGTTGACGGCGATATCGTAGCCCGCGAGTTCTTTGCCGAGCGACTTGGTGAGAGCGATCACCGCGGCTTTGGCAGCGGAATAAGCCGACGCGTTCGGGTTGCCTTCCTTGCCTGCTATCGACGCGGTATTGACGATGCGGCCATAATTCTGCCCGATCATTAATGGGACGACGGCGCGGCAGCAGAGGAACACGCCGGTGAGATCCACGTCGATCACTTTGCGCCACGCCTCGACCGGGTACTCCCAGAGTCTGGCGTTGGGGCCGGTGATGCCGGCGTTGGCCACCAGAATGTCGATGCCGCCGAGCGCTTGCGCGGTTTGCGACGCGGCCAATTCGACCCTTTGAGCGTCGGTGACGTCCACGGCCGCCGTGTGCACACCGGCGCCGAGTTCACGCGAGACGCTTTCGAGCAGCGTGCCGTCGCAATCCCACAGGGAAACCGTGGCCCCGGAAGCCAGGAATCGCCCGGCAATGGCGCGGCCGATGCCTTGCGCGCCGCCCGTGATCACAGCGCGCCGGCCCTGCAAATCGATCTGATTCATCGACAATACGGTAGCATCACTTCACACGAACCGTAACCACGTTTGAATAGGCCGAAACCGCGCCGGTAGACGAGTTGAAGGCCTGCACGCGATACGAGTAGTTGCCGCGTGAAACGGACTCGGAATACGACGTGGCATTGGCTGGACGTGTGCCCGCGACGACAAACGCCGTCGACCCGCTGGGTGCGCGTTCGATGCGGAAGCCCTCTTCGTTTGACGAATTATCCTTCCAGGCGAGGCTGGCCTTGCCTTTGCTGCCGCTGCCCGCCAGGCTCGAAGGCGCGGCGATGAACGTGGAACCGGCGGTGACGGTGACCACGACATTCGCGGAGGCGGTGCCGCCGCGAGTGTCGGTGACGGTGACGCGGGCAGTGTAGCTACCTGCGGCGGTGTAAGTGTGGCCGGCCGTGGGACTCGCACTCGAGGTGCCGGCGCCATCGCCGAATAGAAACGCATAGCCGGCGATGCTGCCATCGGGATCGCGTGAAGCGGAGGCGTCGAAAAGCACCGCCAGGGGCGCCGCGCCGGACGCCGGGGTGGCGCTCAGGGAGGCGCTGGGCGGCAGATTAGCGGTGCCGGCGGGCAGGACGAACAGCGTAATGCTTTGCGGCGGCACGGTGGTTGAGAGCGTGCCGCCGGAGCAGGCGATGTCGGAAAGGCGGGAGATGGCGTTGGCCGAGGTGAGCTGCCACGCCTGTGCGGCACCGGCTCCGGAGAAGTTCGCCAGCGAAACATTGACCGGCGTGGCGCCGCTCAGGACTTTGCTGATGACCATGATGGTGAGCGCACCGTCGGAGGAGCGGAGGGCGGCGAAGGCGGAGAGATTGTCGGGATTGGGGACGGCAGCTTGCACGCTGGTATCCCCGAAGGTGGAGCGGTTGCCGTCGTAGTTACGGTACATTTTCATGGCCTTATAGGTGGGGGTCGCGCCAACGGGAGTAGTCCAGCGCGCGGCCATGTCCAGTCCTTCGCGGCCGAAGATCCCATAGATATCCGCCTGCGCGGTGGCTCCGTTGATGTGGCCTTCCGCGCCCCAGTTGTACTCGGTGATGGCTATCGGCGTACCCGGGAAGTAGTAAGTGTCCACCCAATTGCGGAGCCGCGGAATCAACTGCACCTTGTCGCTAATCCAGGTGGCGTCCGTATAATTCGGATCCCAAAGGGAGCGGGTCGAGCGGTTGCGGAGTAACTGCATGTTTGTGGAGGTGTCGTTACCGAATTCGCCTCCCTGCGGGTAATAGTGGACGCTGAAGATATCGAGCGGGCGGAGATTTCCGGCCACTTGTGTCAGCTTGAGCTGGCCGAGAAGCCACGGCAGGTAATCGGCGCCGCCGTGGGCCGCCCGGTCCGGCAGGTAGCTCCAGCCGTGCCGGCTGCCGTATTGCTGGTCGTAACCGCTGAAAAAGTAGCCGCTCCAGCCCCACTCCTCGGGCCCCACCACCAGCGCGCCCGGATCGATGGACTTGATCTGGTCGGCGTAGCCGGCGATCTTGGTCTTGATCTCGTCCATGGTGGCGCCGGCGGGATGAACGTCGCGGTGCGTAGAGTGCCAGATGCTGGGCTCGTTGTCGAGGATGTAATAGAGCAACCCGTTATTGACGGCGGTTCCCCAGCGTGAGGTGAGGTGCTGCACCCAGGCGCCCTGGAAGCTGGATGTCGCGGGCACGTTGGCGTCGTTGGGATCGTTGCCGGTGATGTAGGCGCCGGTGGATTGCGAAATTCCATTGCCCGCATCGGGAAACCACTGCCAGTCATTGCCCGTTTGCGCGCCATAGCGGGCGATGGAGAATCCCGCAAGCTTCGCCCGGTTTGAGCCGAGCCGGGCGACCCATCCCACCATCGGGATGGTAAGCATTGGTTGGGCGCCGGCGGCGCGAGATGCGGAGAAGAACGTGTCGCCGCGCTCGCCGGGAGTGGAACTTGCGTCCCCGATGCTTTCGAAATACCAGTCGTTGCCGCGATTGTCGGCGTTGGCCTGCCAGTTGTAGCGGCTGGTGTTGTTGCCGCCGTTGCGGTTCAAGGGCGCGTTCAGATCGTTCAAGACCGCCGTGGAGGCGTGTGCGACGCCGTAGATGTTCGGATTGATGGCGCGGCGATTGGTATTGGCGTCCACCGCAACGGTAACAGCCGGATTCTGGCCGCAGAGCAAGGCAGGCAGAAGAATAAGCGTCAGCGCGTGTCGCACGATCATAGGATATAGTACTTCTAGTACGAATGCCGCGGGCATCGCGCGGCTGGTATCATGTCGCATGTTGCAGCCCGAACTCGCACCTATGTCCGACGCGGTGACCCGCGAAGTCCGGGTGGAGGTTCTCTCGCAGTTTTCGCCGGACCACTCCCAGCCTTCGCAGAACGAGTGGGTCTTTCGTTACACCGTGCGGATCACGAATCTCGGCACTGACACCGTACAACTCGTCAGCCGGCACTGGGTCATCACCGACGCGCTGGACCATGTGGAAGAGGTGCGGGGCATGGGCGTGGTTGGCGAACAACCGTTGCTGCAGCCGGGCAAGTCCTTCCAGTATTCCTCGTGGTGCCGGCTGCGCACGGCCACCGGAGCCATGCATGGAAGCTACCAGATGGCCGGGGAGGAGCGGGGCGAGTTCGACGTCGAGGTCGCACCGTTCGGTTTGCGCGCCCGCTACACCGTGCACTGAATTGGGATCTTAGCGGGTTTCGAGCGCGCCCAGCGGGTTATCGAAATCGAAGCCGAAGAGCCGCGGGTTCTCACCGATCACCGCGGCGGAGACGATGTAATACACGTAATCGTAAGTTTCCTGCGGCAGCTTGTTCCGGTACAGGGTGATGAGGCGCCAGAAATTCCGTTCGCGCGGGTTGGCGGGCATGCTGCGAATGATGGGCAGCACTTTCTGCTCGCCCCAGTTATACGACGCAATCACAAGCAGGCCCGAGGCTTGCGCGTCGGTGCTGTAGATGTCCTTCAGGTATTGGGCCGCGGCCACGGTTTCCTTTTCCCAGTTGTGGCGGTCGTCGGCCGGGTCGGGACGGCGAAACTCGGCGAGCGGCCCGATATGCAGCCCGTACTTGACCGCGGTCTCCGGGATAAACTGCCACATTCCCTTGGCGATCCCTTTATAGGTGGGCGGTCCGCTGACGTATGCGTCGAAGTTGCTTTCCTGAAGCGCAAGGTAGAAGAACTGCGGGGGCAGGTTCTGAAGCAGCAGTTCGCGGGCGATCCGGGCCGTGTAGCCCTTTTCGTTCGCAAGGGCGATGGCGTTCTTGAGCCTGGAAGATGACTGCCATTTCCTGATATAGCTTTCCACCTCCGTAAGGAATCCGGGAGGGACGTCGAGTTCGCACTCGCCGAAGATCCGCGCCACACGCAGAATGAGCCGCTGCTGGGCCGTCATCCTGGAATCGTAGACGTGGAGGGCGGAGAGAAAGCGGTCGTAGTTCTTCTCCATTTCGCGGCGGCGGCTCTGATATTTCTGCACCTCCTGCAGCGCCTGGGGGTTGCGGCTGTCCTGCACCAGGTTTTCGAGGTTGGCAAGATCCACCTGCAGGGTCTTCATGGAGTAGAAGATCTCCTTGGCCACTTCGGTCTGTTGGGCGACCCGCCGGTGCTGATACCAGGCGAAAGCGGCCGTGGCCACAACCAGCACGAGCAGCGCTGCGAGCGCGTTCCGGTACTTTCGTGTCTGCTTCTTCTGTACCTGCTGGAAGGCTCGACGCACCATCTGGGTGTGCTCGCCAACCACTTCCGTCCCGCCCGGCTTATCGAAGTAGCGCGCGACGTACGCCGCCGTAGAGGCGAGGGGAGCACCTATGGTCAGGGCGGGTGCGGTTTGCAATGCGGGCCGTTCCACTTCGAAGTGGACGAACGGTCCCGCAATTCCCAGGCGAATGGTGAGAGAATCTCCGATTGGTGCTTCGGGAACGCGCACGCCGTCGACGAAGAGTCCGTTGCTGCTGCCCAGGTCGCGCACAAACCACTGCCCGTCCCGGAGGGCAACGACGGTATGACGGCGGCTGACGTAATCGTGTTGGATGCGGACCTGGCAATCGTCTCCGCGGCCGATATAGAACTCAGACGCAAACACCTGGTCCGCCGGACCGGTTTCGGTTCGAACGCGAAGCGTGGCAGGCGGTTCCGGGACGGCGGGCATCTTCTTAAATCGTCGCATCAATAGTGAGCGCCGGCGAAACTGCAACCGTGCAAACCGGAACCCCGCGGCTTGCAGAAAATCCCGCCAGCGTTTCCGCGGCGGTTGCGGCGGAGGTGCGGGCGGCAGGGATCCTGGCCGGTTCGAATTGTGGTCAATGCCACAGAAGGAACCACCGCGAGCAGGTCCGCCAGATGCAGCAGAATCTCCCCAGCGACTTCGCGCCTGCCTTCTCCGCGGAGCGTCGCCACCGAGGAAGTTGGGCCTCAGGCTCCAGCCCAAGAAGGTCACCATTCGAGCGGTGGTCACGGAAAACTGAGGAGCCGCGCACAAGCCCACTACTGCTGCACGCCCGGGCGTGTCAGAATAGTCCCCAATGAAATCCATTGTCGATAAGCTGCTCATTCCCCCCGATTCCAACTACAAGCTTCGGGACGCCGATCCGGAAGCCACCTTCGGCGTGAAGAAGCAGGAGGCCGAAAAGCAGCTCGCCAAAAACCTGGAGCGGCTCTCCGTTCTCCAGTACCTGCTGTATGCCGAATCGCAGCGCGCTTTCCTCGTGGTCCTGCAAGGCATCGATGCCGGCGGCAAGGATGGCACCATCCGCCATGTCATGACGGGACTCAATCCCCAGGGTGTCGAGGTCACCGCCTTCAAAGTCCCGGAAGGCGAAGAGACCCGCCACGACTATCTGTGGCGCATCCATAAGGCAATCCCGGAACGCGGCAAAATCGGTATCTTCAACCGCTCGCATTACGAAGACGTCCTCGTGGTGCGCGTCCACGATCTCGTCCCCAAGTCCGTCTGGCAGAAACGGTACCGCCATATCAACGATTTCGAGCACATGCTCGCCGATAACGGCGTCACCATCGTCAAGTTCCTGCTTTACATCAGCAAGGAGGAACAGGCCGAACGTTTCCGCGAGCGGCTCGAAGACAAGACGAAGAATTGGAAATTCAATATGGGCGACGTGAAAGAGCGGGAATACTGGGATCAGTACATCGACGCCTACCAGGCGGTGCTCCGCAAGTGCAGCACCGCCGATGCGCCCTGGTATGTCGTTCCCTCCAACCGCAAGTGGTTTCGCAACCTGGCCGTTTCCCAGGTGCTGGTGGATACGCTCGAGAGCATGAATCTCAAATACCCGAAGCCCACCGCCGACCTCAGCCAGATTCACTTCGAGTAACTTGTATGTCTCACCACCACGGCCACCTCGGGCGGCGCGCATTCGTCGCCACCGTTCTATCCGCCTCGCGCGTGCCCGGCGCGGGCGACCAGCTTCGCATCGGTCTCATCGGCTGCGGCGGGCGGGGCCGCGCCGTGGCCCGGCTCATGCGCGAAACGCCTGGCGTGGCCTACACCGCGGTGGCCGACGTCTACGAAACCAATGCCCGCATCGCCGCCCAGTGGGCCGGACCCGATGCCCGCATCTTTTCCGACTTCCGCCGCCTGCTCGACCTCAAAGATGTCGATGCCGTCCACATAGCCACGCCCGACCACTGGCACGCTTCCATCGCGGTGCTCGCGTGCCAGGCCGGAAAGGACGTCTACGTCGAAAAGCCAACCTCGCTCACCGTGCGCGAGGGGCGCGCCATGGTGCAGGCCGCCCGCCGGTACAACCGCATCGTGCAAGTGGGCACGCAGCACCGGTCGGCTCCCCATTTCCGCAGGATCGCCGGCATGGTCCAAAGCGGCGAAATCGGCGATGTGAAATTCGTCCGCGTCTGGAACTTCGCCAACCAGACGCCCAACGGCATCGGCCGCAAGCCCGACTCCACGCCGCCCGCCGGTCTCGACTGGGACATGTATCTCGGACCGTCCCCGAAAGTCCCCTTCAACCCCAATCGTTTCCTCTCCAACTTCCGCTATTATTGGGACTACTCCGGCGGCTACATCACCGATTTCGGCAACCACCGCCTGGATACGATGCAGCAGATCATGGGCGTGACCGCTCCCAAGACCATCTCCGCATCGGGCGGCCTCTACGTGATGAAGGACGGACGCGAAACGCCCGACCTGCTCACCGTCACCTACGAGTACGATAATTTTGTCGCCGCCTACGAAGGCTCGAACCTGAACGGGTACGGCATGGGCGGCCGCACGCCCAACCATCGCTATTACAATGCCCGCGGCGAGTGGGATCAGCCGAATGGCATCGCCTTTTACGGCACCAGGGCCACTCTGTTCGCCGAACGCATCGGCTGGGAAGTCTATCCGGAACCGGGATCGCCCGTGAAACGCTTCTGGGAGAACGTGGAAGAGCCGACGAAGGCGCACACCGCCGATTTCGTGGACGCCGTCCGCACCCGCCGCACGCCCAATGCCGACATCGAAATCGGCCACCGGTCTACCAGCGTGGCCCTTCTCGGCAACATTGCTTACAAGACCGGGAGAAAGCTGCACTGGGACGCGCAAAAAGAGGACTTCACCGGCGCCCCCGAGGCATCGGCCCTTCTCACCCGCACGCTCCGCAAGCCCTGGGACCTGATCAGGATTTAGGCGGCCCGAGCCAGCGCGGCACGCGGCGGCAGTATTCCTCGTATGGCGCCCCGAGGATTGTTCGCAGGTGCGGCTCCTCCAGAAAAACCACCACCAGGTGAAAGCAGAAGAACACGGCGCACCCGTACAGGGCCAGCCACGGCGAGCCGAACAGAAGCGACTGCCCGAACACCACCATCAGCACGCCCAGGTACATCGGGTTACGCGAATACCGGTACAGCCCGCTCGAGATCATTGACCCCGGCTCTTCGCCGATCAGGAAGCGCAGAGGCCGGGTGAAGAAGATCGCGGGCGTTCCCCCCGCGGCGAGAAATCGCAGCAGGCAGGCGAAGTACGTCGCGGTTCCCGCCGCCACCAGGATCCAGCCCAGCTCCCACGCGCCTCCCCGCCGGTGCGCACCCGGATCCACGGCGTGCGGCAAATAAAACGCCACAAACCCCGGGATCAAAACCGTGAATAAGATTCCGCGAAACCAGAGCACGATAGCAACAGTTTGCCCTACGCGTACCGGCGCACCATCCTCGCGCAGAAATCCGCAAACTCGAGCGGCTCCTGGGGCGGGCTGGTGTGATTCGGAAAGATACCCCGGTGCTCGGGCGTGAAACAGAATGTCACCGTGGTCTCGAATCCATCGAGCGCCGCCATCTGGCGGTCGAACCACGCCTCGGCGTTAGGCCGGAAGCTGTCCGCCCAGCTCAGCCCCGTACGCAGATAACGCACGCCCAGGTCCTTCAGAATCCGCACCGCATCGTCCAGTCGCGGATCTTCGAAATGAAACCACTGGCAGATGCCGAACTCCGGCGTGTAATCCGCGAACAGCCGGAGCGCCGCTTTCGGGCTGCCGTCCTCGCGCAGCAGTCCCATGTAAAAGTGCCGGTAGTAGGAGGATCCCTCCGCCTCCCGATGCCGCGTGGTGGCCGGCCAGGCGCGCGGCAGGTCGTAGAGGCTGTACCAGTGAATCCGTTCGGCACGTCCGATCAGCAGTTCGGCCGTGCGGCGAAGTCCGAATTCCTGAACCTCCTCCGCGCCGAACGTCGAGACCCCCACTTCCGACACCCACACCGGCAGCTCGGTCACTTCCCGCACTTCCTCCAGCTTGTCCGGCCACTCGTGGATCGTCCAGTGGTTCCAGTCGAGCGGAAACCCGTGCACCGCCACCACGTCCACATGCCCCAGCACGCAAAGCCGCTGCATGTTTCGCAGAAATCCGGCGTCGATCGGAGAAATTCCGCCCAGCACCTTCCGCAGCCGCGGACTCTCCGCGCGAACCGCGTTCGCCGCCAGTTTCACCATCTCCGCGTACCGGCTCCAGTCCGGGTCGAATTCGAAATTCCAGTGGGAGAGATTGTTCGGCTCGTTCCACAGCATGGCCGCTTCAATCATCGTGGGACCCTCCGCCGGCAGATGTAGACTTCTTCCTCCGGGTGCTGCTCGATCTCGAAGCCCGCGCTCCGCAGCATCGCCTCGGCGCACGCCCGGTTCGGAATCCACCAGTTCGTCGGATCGTGCGAGTAGCGCTTCTCGACGAAGTACATCAGCGGATATCCCGGCTGCTCGAAAATCCCGCGCTCGGAAAACGGGTAGTCCGCATCGAGTGCCGCCACCTCTTTGCTGCCGCGCATCAGCGACTGGAATACCAGCGTGTCCCGCACGACGTGCTCCCACAACAGGTCCAGCGCCAGCAGAGGATGCCGCAGGTGATACAGCACGCCCATAAACAGCACTATGTCGAATTTCTCCCCGAGTTGCGCCACGTCGTACACATCCATCTGCCGGAACTCGATTTCGGCGTGCCGCACTTCCGCCGCGAAGCGCGCCTGCGCCAGGTATGCTGGATCGGAGTCGATGCCCACCACACGCGCCGCGCCGCGCCGCTTCATTTCGAGCGAATAAAATCCCGCATTGCAGCCGATGTCGAGCACCGTCTTTGCCGCGTCAGATCCGCCGGAATGGCATGCGCGAAGGCTCGCCACTTGCAAGTGGGATAGTCGCCCAGGAAGTGATGCGGCGCGGTCTGTACGCCGTTGAGCTCGATGTTCTGGAACCAGTCGCCCAGCTCCGCGATCCGCCTCTGGATCTCTTCGCGCTGAAACCCGGTCGTCATCGTTCCGGTCATACACGGCCTCCCCAACCGCCGGTCGGATCCTGAGGCGCTCAGCACCCGCGTCGCTTCCAGGTATCCGTCCATCGTGCCCACGTCAAAATATGCGCTGCCCGCGCGCACGCCCCCGCTTTCCCGCCCCGCGCAATCCAGGCGTTCACCAGCGTTCCGATGTATTCGTCCCGCTCGCCGCGCTGCCGCCACAGATCATGCAGCTCCGCCAGGATGTCGCCCGGCATCTTGAATGCGCCCCATACCCAGTTGGACCCCGGCTGCTCGGGCTGTTTCACCCGCATTTCGCTGACGCGGCCGCGCTCGTCGGCAATCACCGCGTCGAACAACTCCGGCCGCTCCACCGGAAACAGCAGGAACGAGAGCCGCCCGTCGGACAGTGCCGCAGTCCGTCCTCCGGGAACCAGATGGTGTCCGGCAGGCCGACCAGCACCTGATCTCGGGCGGTCGATCAGGGGAAGCGCGCGGAAGATGGCGTCGCACAAGCCCCGTCGGTTTCGGCTGCACGCAGTAGCACACGCGTGGCAGAGTAGGCGTTGCCGCCGTAATATTCGAGAATGTCCGATTTGCCCGGCGCGATCACGAAGCAGATGCGCGACGCGCCGCCGATCACCATCCGCTCCACGAGATAATCGCTCACCGCTCGCGGGCGCCGCATCGAACCGTCATCCGCTCGCCGAAGTCCGATCGGCAGGAGTTCCTTGGAAAACGCCAGCGGCTGGATCCGGCTCCCTGTCCCGCCGCTGGAATAACGCCCCACATATTCATAGGAACCTCGACCGTGTGGTTGACGCACCATGACCCGCGCCCCCAACTCGGCCGTGCCGGACCACGCTCACCGAAGCGGGTGCGATCTCGAAACGCTGCAGCAGATCGAGCGGCATCCCAAGGTAGTATGCAATCGCCGTTCGCAGCGGGTCGCCGTGGCTCACCACCGCCATGGCCTATTCCGGATGCTCGCCGCAAAGCGTATCGAGCTGCCGAACCATCCGCGCCTGAATCTCGATCATGCTCTCACCTCCCGGCACGCGCATGCCGCTGCGGAAATCGTTGAAGCGCCGCCAGTCTTCGATGCCTTCAAGGTCGCGATCTCCATGGCCCTCCCATTCGCCCAGCCGTACTTCGCCAAAGATCATCTCGGGCCGCGAGTTCCAGCCCGTGCGGTGCCGCGAGCGCCTCGCGCCGTCTCAACCGCGCGCTCCAGCGGGCTGCTGTAGATCGCCGCCATCGCGTGCCCTCAACCGCTCCCCCAGCGCCGCACCTGCCGTTTGCCCGTCTCGTTCAGGTGGCACACCCGGCGTCCCAGCCCATGAGTCGTCTTTCCGACGGCGTCCGTCTCGCCGTGCCGAACGAGCAGAAATTGGTCATGCGCCTCTTTCAGGTACGATTCGAACTGCATCGCCCGCTGCGCCGGCGTGTGCTCCGCCAACACGCGGCGCCGGGCCGCTTCGCCGATGGCCGCCGCCGCTCCTCCGGGATTTCGCGCAGGTAGCGCAGGACGTCGTCGCCGTTTTCCGCCACCAGCACTTCCTTGTGCGGCACGAACAGCCCGTCCAGTCCTTCCCACCAGTCGCTGATCACCGGCACCCCGCAGGCGCCCGCTTCGAACAGCCGCACGCTCGGTGAATGGCCCGCCCGTCGCATGGCCTCGCGGGTAACGTTCAACGTGAACCTCTGCGCGCCGTAGAACGCCGGATGCTCCCGCGGCGAAAGATGGATCTCTCGATCCACGTTCCGGGGCCACCGCAGCTTCTCGGGTACATCGGACCCACTACCGCGAAGCGCCCGTCGCGCCACCGCCGCGCCGGATCCAGCATCAGTTCTCCAGTGCCGGCTGACGGTCGTCGCTGTACGTGCCCAGGTAACCCAGGTCCCAGCGCACCTCGCCGTGGGACGGCCGGTAGCGCTCCGGGTCCACCGAGCAGTAGAGCGCCCGCGCCATCGGCGAGCCGTACTCCCGCTCGAGCGTGCGCAGCGCCGGTCCGCCCGTGAAAGAAAGATACATGTCGATATTTGCCGGATCAGCGCCGGGCTGATGTAGCCGTAGTCGTGTGCCGCCAGCCTCGCTAGCGTCACCGGCGTGTCGATATCGTAGAAGGCGGTCACGCCGCCCGCCACCGACGTCACCCACTCGCCAACCCGCGCACCGTCCGGCACAAACGAACCCAACATCGCCACCCGTGCGCGCCGCACCGGCCCCTCGAATTTCGCGAACAGCTCCTCCACGCTGTCGTAGATTTCCGTGGTGGCTCCGGCCGGATGCGGCTCATCCCGGTTGCTGCGATACCACTCCTGGTCGCGCTCGAGAAACAGCACGCGGTGGCCCCGCGCCGCCAGCCCGCGAATCAGCCCGCGATAAGTGGTGGCGTGACCATTCCCCCAGGAGGAGGTCACCGCCAGTCCAAGAATTACGATGTCGTAATCAGGGTTCATCGCGACGCCCCCGCCAGCCGTCCTTCCAATAAGGCTTCCACCTGTCTGGCCCGGTGCGCATACGTATGCCCGGCCAGGACGCGCCGCCGCGCCGCGCGCCCGATCTCCCGCGCCCGCCCGGTATCGAGTGCGCGAACGTGTTCCGCCACCTCCTCGCCGCTGCGGGCCACCAGCACCTCCCGGCCAGGCTCCAGAAACTGCTCGATGCCTTTCCACTCATCCGTAATCAGGCACGCCGCCGCGCCCGCCGCTTCGAATATCCGGGTGGCTGGAGAAAAGCCGTAACGGGCCATGCTCTCGCGCGAAATGTTCAGCACCGCCCGCGGCGTCGAATTGAACGCGTTGTGATCGCGCGTATAGACGTGATCGAAATAGGCCACGTTGGGGGTTCGCGCTTTGTCGCCCCACCCCGCGCCGCCGAGCAGAAACCGCAGTTCCGGCGCGAGCGCCGCCGCTTTCAGAAAGAACTCCTCCACCCGCCGCTCGCGGTCCGGAAGACGGTTGCCCAGGAACGCAAGGTCGCCCGCAAACCGCGGGTCCGGCGAAACCGGAAAATGCGTCTCCGGGTCGAGCGCGTTGTACACCGGTACGCATTCCTTCGCCCCCAGCTCGCGATAGGCCTCGACAACCGGAAGGCCGCCGCCATAGGTGAAGATCGCATCGTATTGCGGAATCAGCGCCTCGAATGCGTCGCCGCCCGCCTGCACGCGATCGAGCGTCGCCGGAGCATCCACATCCCAGAACGCAACCAGGTTTCCGTTCCGCCGCAGCTTCAGAACCTCCGCTTCCAGCAGTTCGTCGAACACCCCGACGCCGCTCGCCTTCACCACCAGGTCCGCACCCGCGCCCTGCTCGAGCGCGCGCCGGCATCCAGCCTCGCTCGCCGGAAACACCACCACCCGGGCCCAGGGCGGATCGTCCATATCGCGATGCTGCTGCCGTTCGTAGGCGTCCGGCTCGAAGAAGGTCACCTCGTGCCCCAGCCCCGCCAGCGCCCTTACGATCCCGCGGTAGTAAGTTGCCGCGCCGTTCCAGTAAGCCGAAACCAGGCTCGATGCGTAAAACGAGATCCGCATTCTCTAATTCGCACTCCTTCCGAGTTCGTTATCACCGGCTTCTCCGACCACCATCATCAATTCATCCACCCGGTGCGCGCACGTGTGCCGGGCCCGGATGGTTTCAAGACCGCTCGCCGCCATCCGCGCCGCCAGCAGGTCATCGTCGAGAACCCGCCTGAGCTGCGCCTTCATCTCCTCGCCATCGCGCGCAAACAACAGGTCCTTGCCGGCGCGGAACAGCCCCTCACAGTCGTCCCACGGGGCCGAAACCAGCGGAATTCCGCACGCCAGCGCCTCGAACGGGCGAATCGTCGGGATCCCCGGCAGCGCGTTGACGTAGGGCCGGCGCGGCACGTGCACGGTCGCACGGAATCGCGCAAACACCTCCGGTACGCGGTAATTGGGCAGCCAGCCGCCATATTCGATGCCCGCGTCCCGCAGTTCCGCCACGGCTTCCTCCGGATAGCGCACTCCGTATACCCTGGCTTTCAATCCCAGGTCCTTCACCGGACGGATGAGGAATTCGCGCAGTTCCGCCGTGCGTTCGCCATCGCCCCAGTTCCCGATCCAGACCAGGTCGCCTTCCTTTTCCTTGATGCCCGAGGGCCGGAATCTCCTCGTATCGGCGGCTTCGTGCCAGGTCCACGCCCGCCTCGCCCAGCCCTTCTCGCGATACAGATTGCGGATCACGCTGCCGTACGCCAGCACTCCGTCGTAATCTTTCAATTCGTACCGCTCCATCGAGGACGGATCGGTAACGCTGCGATGGTGGGTATCGTGAAAGAACAGCCGGTAGCCAGGGTGCGAAGCGTGGTGTTCGCCAATGCGCCGCACCAGTTCATGCGGATTCCACTCGTGCACCACAACGACGTCCGCCCCCTCGAGCGCCCCCTGCAAGTCGAGCGTTTTTAGATCATAGGCCGTGCTGCGCAGCCCCGGATATTGCCGTTGGAAGTCGGCCACGGGACGACGCCCGTGGTCCCGCACGAGATTCTCGAGGCTCCACCCATCCGAGGGCTCGAATATCCGGACGTTGTGTCCGCGCGTCATTAATTCCCACGCCGTGCCCCGCAAGAAGTGTGCGTTCCCGTGATTCCAGTCCGATACCAGCGAATGCGTGAACAGAACGATTCGCACCTAAGCCCCCGAAAAAGAGTCCCGGCCGCTCAAGCCAGGCTGCGTTCATTGGTCAATGGCGAGGCTCCGCGCCTCAGGCTCACGCGCATACCTGGCGTCCCCGCGACACCAGTGCCCGGTAGATATCGAGATACCCCAGGGCCATCCGTTCCGGAGTGAATTCCCGGGCCCGCGCCGCTGCCCGCGCTGCCAGTTCATCCCGCCGCGAACAATCGCGAATCAGCTCCACCAGCGCGTCCCGGACGGCCTCGGTCTCCTCCGGCGGCACGAACACCGCCGCTCCCTCCCAGATCTCTCGAAGGCTCCCGATGTCCCCCAACACCAGCGCGCAGCCCGAAAGCGCCGCTTCCAGCACGGAAAGTCCAAACGGCTCATAGCGCGCCGGAAGCACGTAGATGGAAGCGCGCGCGTACCAGTCCGCCATCTCGTCCGCCCCCAGATGTCCCAGCACCCGGCATCCCGGAGCCCGCAGCACGCGACCGTCGGGACGGCGCAGATCGCCCGCCAGGTAGACAGGCCATTCCAGTCCGGGCGCCGCCTGCACCACGGCCGCCACGTTCTTCGCCTCGTCCCATAATCTGCCTGCCGTGAAGATGAACGGTTCCTTCTGCCCCCTCCGGAACCGTTCCGCGCTCCGTCCGTTCGGCACCACGTCGCACGAACGGCCGTATAGCGCCGCGACTGCCCGCGCCATGGCTTGTGACGGAGCCGTCACCCGGTCCGCCTGCCGCACCGATTTCGTCACCTCCGCCCGGTACCGTTCCCATTCGCTGGGCGCAGGTTCGCCCTTCACCGAGCCCCACCACGACAGGACGCACGAATGAGCGGTGAGCAGCACCGGAGCGCCCCAGCGCAAAGCGCCATGCCCGTACGAATTGAGATGCACTACGTCTGGAGCGTACTCCTGTTCGAGGTGCAGCAGCCATCGCCCGGAGGCCTCCACGTCCGTCCACGGCTCCTCCATCCATTCGAGCTTAAAGTCGCTCTCGATCACGTGCAGGTTATCCGAACTCGCTGCCTCCGCGCGTTGAGCCGGACTCGCCGGTCCGCCCAGCGCCGCCAGGAACACCTCTACCCCATAGGACCGCAGGCCGCGCGCAAGCTCCAGGCAATAGGTCCACACGCCCCCTACCGTATCGCCCGTCATCAAAACGCGGCTGACTTCACGCATGCGTCATTTAAGCTCCAGTTGTACAAGCGATGCCGGACGTTGCTCCTGAATATCGCTGAACTCGTCGAAACTCGCCAGATAATGCTCGTGGGCCCGCTCCCAGGCCCGGTCGTCGGGCGCTCCGAAACGGCGCGTGTAGTCGGGCGAGCCGGGGTACGGAAATAGCGGCACGGGCTTGTTGGCCCACACGCCGTTCGCCTGCAACCGCTCGCGCCAGGCCTCCACGTCCGCCGGATCGTCATCGCGCGAATCCAGCAGGTTCGCCTGCACGAACGCAATGCGCTGCTTGGCGTAGATCAGCCGGCTGCCGATCTCCGCGGTCGATATCCTGCACTTCTTGTCGAGCACCCGCCGTCCCTCCTCGGTGATGCTCTCGACTCCTGCTTCCACGGAAACGCAGCCTGCTTCTCCCAGCAGGTCCAGCATCGCTTCGCTCCACAGATCGATGCGGGTCTGGACCCCGAACCGGATCCGCCGTTCCGCGATCAGCTCCAGCACGTCCCGGTAAGGCAGGAAGATTTCGTCGATGAAATAGATGTATTCGGCGCCCGCCGCCACGAGGCCGTCCAACTCCTCCGCAATCGTCTCCAGCGGCCTGCGGCGGAAGCCGTTCCGAAAATTCTCCTTGGCGCAGAACGTGCAGTGGTAGGGGCATCCGCGCGAAGTCTCCATCTCCGCGCCTGCACCCCGCGGTGGCGAATCGAAGCGGTGATGATGGTGCCGGTGCCGCGCAAGAGTGGAGCGCTCCCACCGAAGCGCCGGCAGCGCCTGCATGTCGGCCGTGTGCGTCCCGCCCTGCACCCGCACAGCGCCGTCCAGCCGGTAAGCGATCGATTGCACCTCTGCCCAGTCACCCGCGAGTTCCGGCAGCACTTCCTCGCATTCGCCCATCACCACCACGTCCGCTGCCAGTTTTTCGAGTGTCGCGCGCGGAGTGGTGGAGGCGTGTGGACCTACCGCCACCATCGTGCCGCCCACATCGCGCAACGCCGCGGCCGCCTGCTGCGGCACACGAAGTTCGGGCGGCGCGCAACGCCAGAACAGGTAACTCGGGGCGCTGGTCACCACCGTGAAATCCGGACGGAACGCAGCCACGCGGCGCCGCACCTCCTCGAGGTTCAGCCCGTCCAGTTGCGCGTCCACGATCTCCGCTTCGTGCCCGGCTTTTTCGAGCAGCGCTTTGGAATAGCCGAATTCCAGCGGAAGGTGGGGCTCGCGGCATCCAAAATAAATGCTGCCGTCGAAGCTCCACGGCGGATTAATGAGTGAATAGCGCAAGGCTCCCTCCCGCCCTGGCGATCTCCGGCGGACGCGCCACGCCCCGGGTTTCCAGCAGCCATTCGTATAGCCGCCCCACCCCGGTCCGCACGTTTACTTTTGGCGCCCAGCCCGTCGCGCCTTTGAAGCGGCGCGTATCGGACACGTAATAACGCTGGTCGCCCGGCCGCCAGTCGCTCATCGTCAAATTCGGCCTGTCGCCGTGCATCGTTCCGATCAGGTCCATCAGTTCCACCAGGCTGATCGTGTTTCCCAGTCCGCCCCCGATGTTGAAGGCATGACCGGACAGCGTGT
Source organism: Bryobacterales bacterium (assembly GCA_963836425.1). Lineage (GTDB taxonomy): Bacteria > Acidobacteriota > Terriglobia > Bryobacterales > Bryobacteraceae > CAWIJJ01. Next base: position 53,274 of record CAWIJJ010000002.1, read on the forward strand.
GTATGTTCGCCTGCGCCAGCAAAAACGCATCCACCAGGTCCTCGGCGAACAGAATGTCCCGGACCTGCAAGCCGTCGCCGTAAAGCACAATCGGCTTGCCTTCGATTGCCCGGATGAGGAAGTGAGCAACCCAGCCCTGGTCTTCCGTGCCCATCTGGTGCGGCCCATAGATGCAGCTCATCCGGAACACCACCGCGGGCAGCCCGTAGGTCCGCGCATAGTCCAGGACATACTGGTCCGCCGCTCCTTTGGAGCAGCCGTACGGGCTGTGAAAATCGAGCGGGTGCCCTTCCCCTATTCCCGTACGGAGGGCCGCGTCCAGAGGCTGGTAGCGCGAGCCGCTCTTTTCGAGCTTCAGATCGCCAAGCCCCCCGTATACCTTGTTGGTGGAAGTGAACAGCAGGGGCGGCGGATTCTCCCGGGCGCGAATCGCCTCCAGCAGGTTGAGCGTTCCGCCCACGTTGACTTCGAAATCGTGGACCGGTTCGGTCAGGCTGGTGGTCACCGCCACCTGCGCGGCAAAATGGAATACCTGTTCGGCCGAACGGACCGCCGTTCTGAGCGTTTCGCGGTTGCGCACGTCGGCAATCTCCACGTGCACCATTTCGCCGTGCCGCTCCCGGAGCCAGGCTAAGTTCATCTCGACGCCGGGCCTTGAGAGGTCGTCGTAGAGCAGCACCGGCTTGCCTGCCGACAGCAGCCGGTCCGCCAGGTTCGTGCCGATGAAGCCGGCCCCGCCCGTGATCAGGACGTGCTGCCGTTTGCCGCCGCGCACGCAGGGATGCGCGCCGGCCCGGGCCGATTCGCGCACGGCTTCGATGCCGCCCTCCGACCACAATCCGTAGAGCAGCTTCGGGCTGCCGTCGGCGCGCTTCAAACCGTAGTGGTATTCGCGTTCGTCGGAATGCCACGAGTCGACCGCCGCCGGTTCGTGGCAGCGGTCCCACGCCGCCTGCCAGTAGACCCGTTCAACCGGGGCGTCCAGCGCTTCCAGGAATGCCTTAACCTGCGCGCTTTCCTCTCCCCGCCACGTGGAAAATCCCGCCTGCGTGATCCAGCACTGCGCGGTCACGCCCAGCCTCTCCAGACGCTCGTGAACCGCACCCACTTCCCGGTCCCACCCCGACCACGGGTATTCGGGCGCGCCCGGAAAGCCGTGGATCCCGACCGCGTCGATGTACTTCAGCACGCCGCGCTCGTGCATCACATTCAGCCAGTCCGGATCCGCCGGCCACAAACCCGGCAGAACCGTCTTCTTGCCGCGTTTGCGAGCCCAATACGCCGCGCCGCCGATCATCTCGGTGAAAATTTTCAAGTCCGGGTCCATGCGGGAGTCCCACTCCGTCTGGTTGTTGGGCTCGTTCCACAACTCGACCCACTCGAAGTGCTCGCCGAAACGTGTGATCATCACGTCGATGAAATCGGCGTAGGCCTTGGGTGTCTGCGGCGGCGATGAGAATTTCGGGACGATGCCGAGCGAAGGCGGTGTGTACAGAAAGCAGGGCAGAATGCGGACGTCGCGTGCCAGTCGCGGCAGCAGCCAGGCATACCAGCCGTCGCCTTCGGAAGTGTACCAGTCGGCCCAACAGATGCGGGTCCGCAAGTCCGCCACTCCCAATGCACGCACGTCGGCGAGCACGCTTTCAACGCGCTCGTACTCGCCTGGACGAAACCATTCCACGAATCCCACCCGTGGAACGCGCGCCCGTGCGGTCTTCGCCTTTTTCATATCATGAGCCCTCGCGCCGCCAGTTCGGCCCGCGCCTCGATTCCGCGATCCACGGCCGTCTGCCCGGTCAGCCAGACAGCCAGGTCTTCGATCCCCTTCTCCAGCGTCACTTTGGGCTCCCACCCGAGCACCTGCTTCGCCAGCGTGATATCGGCGAAGCAGTTTCTGATGTCGCCCGCACGGTATTTGCCCGTGATTTGCGGTTCCAGGTCGGCCCGCCCGATCGCCCGTACAGTGCGTTGCGCAACTGCTCTCACGCTCAGGGGAATGCCGCTCGAAATGTTGATCGAGCAGCCGTCGGCCTCCGGTTTTTCCAGCGCCATGCGGCAGGCGCGCGCCACATCGTATACGCTGACGAAGTCCCGCTTCTGCTCTCCGTCCTCGTAGATCAGCGGAGGATTGCCATTGAGTACGCGCGACGCAAAATTGCTAAGGACGCCCGTGTAAGGGTTGGACAGCGCCTGGTAAGGTCCGTAGGTGTTGAAGAAACGCAGCGCCACCGACCGGATGCCGTACGCGCGGCCCAGAATCAGGCAAAGGCGCTCCTGATCGTACTTGCTGAGCGCATACACAGAGGCGAGCGCCGGCGCTTTGTCTTCGGGCGTCGGCACCGGGATCAGCGCGTCGCCGCGTGCGTCGCGAATCTCCCAGTCGCCCAACCGTAACTGCTCCAGCGTGCGATCCTTCGCGGTCTGTATGTTGCCCTGTGCATCGCGGTACAAGCCCTCGCCGTAGATGCTCATGCTGGACGCCACCAGGACGCATTCCACCGGATGCGTGCTCAGTGCCTGCCACAGCACCGCCGTCCCCAGGTTGTTGACGGACGTGTACTCAGCGATTTCGTACATGCTCTGGCCGACGCCGACCAAAGCTACGAGGTGCACCACCGCGTCCACCTTTTCGAGAGCCTCGGAAACCGCGCGCGGGTCGCGGATGTCCCCAACCCGTAGATCGACTTCCTCGTTCAAATATGCGGGCCTCTGCCTCTCGCTGCCGTGGACCTGCGGAGACAGATTATCGAGCGCTCTCACCCGGTAACCTCCCCTCAGTAACTCGTTCGCAACGTGAGCGCCGATGAAGCCCGCACCACCAGTAATCAGAATCAGTTTTGACATGATTTTCGCCCCGTACGTTCGACTACAACGGGTGGAAGTGGCGGCTGCACACCTTAATTTCACCTTACGTGGGGCGATCCGAGTAGGCAAGATCAACTTACCTGCAGAAGGTTCCTTTCGATCCAAACCGGAGTTGCCTCTGGTTGAGAACACAACAAAGGCGGTTTGTTTTTGTAGGCGGGCTTGCAGTTCCCTCCCCTCCCGTGAGCGGCGACCGGGTATATTAGTCCAGGAAAGTACGTTGCCCGAACTGCCCGATGTCGTGGTTTACGTGGAGGCCCTGCGCGAACGAATCGTGGGCCTTCCGCTCCGGCGCGTCCTCATTCGTGGACCGTTTCTCCTGCGCTCGGTGGCGCCTCCCCCCGATTCCCTGCATGGCCGGAGCATCGCGGACGTACGCCGCATCGGCAAGCGCATCGCTTTCGTCTTCGAGGGCGGCTTCGCCCTCGTGATTCATCTGATGATCGCCGGGCGCCTGCACTGGCGACCCGCCGGGGCGAAAGCGTCCTCCAGGAACATCCTGGCAGTTTTCGAGTTCGATTCCGGATCGCTCGTGTTGACCGAGGCCGGTTCGCAGCATCGCGCGTCACTTCATGTGGTGCAAGGCGATGACGGACTGCGTTCGCTTGCCGCGCCCGGACTCGAGGTGCTCGACGCCGGCGCGGCGGAGTTCGCTGAACGCCTCCGGTCCGAAAATCACACCCTCAAACGCAGCCTCACCGACCCGCGCCTGTTCAGCGGCATCGGCAACGCCTACTCGGACGAAATCCTCCACCGCGCCCGGCTTTCTCCCGTCGCCCTCAGTCAGAAGCTTTCCGATGAAGAGGTGGACCGGCTGTTTGCCGCCACCCGGGAGACGCTTCTGGAATGGACAGACCGCCTGCGCGCCGAAACCCGCGGCCGTTTTCCGGAAAAAGTCACCGCGTTCCGCGAAGGCATGGCCGTGCACGGCCGCTTCGGCGAGCCTTGTCCCCGTTGCGGCACCAGGGTGCAGCGAATCCGCTACGCCGCCAATGAAACGAACTACTGCCCCTCCTGCCAGACCGGCGGCAGGCTTCTTGCCGACCGCGGCCTGTCCCGGCTGCTGCGGGAGGACTGGCCGCGTTCGCTCGATGAAATGGAAGCTCTCAAGAGCCGCTGACCTATTTCGCCGCGCCTTCCACCGGAAGTTCCGGGTGCTTGCTCCACTCGTCCCACGACCCGTCGTACATGCGCGCGTCATAGCCCAGGTAGCGCGCAACGAAGTACACGAAGCTCGCCTGCTGCCCCACGTGGCAATACGAAATCACCCGGTCGCCGGGCTTGACCCCGGCAGACCTGAACTGCTCCTGCAACTGCGCAACGCTCTTGAGCTTTCCGCTTTCGTCCGCCAGGCTGCTGAACGGCACATTGACTGCCCCCGGGATGTGCCCGGATTTCCCCATCGACGGCGAGGCCCCCGAGTAGAACTCCGGAAGGCGCGAATCCACGATCGCGACGCCCGGTTTGCGCAGATTCGACTTCACCGAGTCCAGGTCCGCCACCACGTCGTTCTGCGCGCAGGGTTCGAATTTCCCGGGACGCACGGAGGGGATCGCCGTCGTCACCGCCCGCTTCTCCGCGACCCAGACAGGCAGTCCTCCATCCAGAATCGACGTTCGGGCGCCCATTCCAATGGTATCCAGCGTGAGGTAAACCCTCGCCGTGGGTGACAGCCAGTCTTTCAACATGTACAGCACGACCCGGGAATCGTTGTTGATCCCCAGCTTCTGAAAGGCGGCTGCCAGTTCCGCCGCCGGCCGCAATTGGGTCTGGAGGGTGCCGTTCGTCCTGACGTCTCCATAATCCAGGTAGACCGACCCGGGAATATGGTTTTTCTCGTAATCGGCACGGTCCCCGATCGCAACGGCAATCACTTTGGCATCTTCGAGATGGCCGGCCAGCCAATCGCCAGTCACCGCCATGCTTTGGCGGTTGCCGTGGCCGCCGCAGTCCTGGGCCGCGGGCAAGAGGCCTTGCAGCGCAAAAAGGACAAAACCTATCCGGAATGCACTCTTCATCATTCCCCTCCTTACGTCGGGATCAACTATATCGCACCTCGATGTATCTAAGCAACGGAGCGGGTGTTGCAGAGTACGTATTTTCTTCCCCGTACGTAAAAAGTACCCCGGTCATCCGCTCTCCACAAGCGGCTTTTTCATGCATCTAGGGGAGATTTCGATGTGGAAAACCGATTGCATTTGTGTGAATGCATTCTCTTGAAACTCCGTTCATAGTCCTACGTTGGAAGAGTGCAACAGGAGGTGGAAGTGCAAAAGAATAGCATCGAGCGCCGGTTAAACCGGCGATACGATCTGCATCTTCCCGTACATTATAAGGTTTCGCAAAAGGGCGGATCTCCCGCAATTGGCACCGGTACTACCAAAGAAATGAGTACTAACGGTCTGAGTTTCCGATGCCGGCGTGCGTTACCGGTTGGCGCCCATGTCGAACTGGTGATCGATTGGCCGGCGCGTTACGGCGACATGAATCAAATTGACCTGGTGCTCACCGGTTTCGTCGTCCGCGCCGATACGACCAGGGCCGCCGTCCGCATTACCTCACGCCGGTTCCGCATTCTACCGGCAGCCGCAGAGCCGTACCGGGTCAGCGCATAGACACCGCAGAACGTCGCAAGTCCAATCGGCCTCCGCTTTCCGCTAGGATTGTTTTCATGCGGATGCCGCTACTTCTCCTTCTCCTGACGGGCGTGGCGCGCCTCGCTTCGGCCCAATCGCCTCCCATCGTTTTCGTTCACGGCAACGGAGACGATGCCGCCAAATGGATCCCGATTATCTGGCTGTTCGAATCGAACGGCTATCCGGCTGACCGCCTCTTCGCCGTCCGCTTCACCAATCCCAACGCCCGCAACGACGACTCCCGCCCGGAACCGTTCCGCTCTTCCACGGTGGATCAGGCGGCGGAGTTGAGCGCCGCGGTAACCCGGGCCCTGCTCGAAACCCGCGCTCCGAAAGTTGTGTTAATCGGCTCCAGCCGCGGCGGGCTGACGATTCGCAATTACCTGAGGTTCGGCGGCGGCGCGGCTGTGGTTTCGCAGGCAATCCTGGCGGGCACGCCCAATCACGGCGTGGCAGCGGTGGGGCCGGCCACCGGCAGCGAATTCAGCGCCCACGGACCGTTCCTCACCCGGCTCAACGCCGGAACGGAAGTGGTGCCGGGGGTGCGCTTCCTGACCCTGCGCAGCGACAAGCAGGACAAATACGCTCAGCCGGCGGGCGGCATCGGATACGAGGGTCCGGAACTGGCCGGCGCTGAGAACGTGGTGCTGCCCGGCCTCGACCATCGCGAACTCGCTTTCGATGCGCGCGCTTTCGCAGAGATGTACCGCTTCGTCACGGGACATGCTCCGGAACGGCTAACGCCTGCGCCCGAGGCCGCTCCCGTCATTTCCGGGCTGGTGACCGGATACGGCGGGGGCGCGGCTACGAACCGTCCTTTGAGCGGAGTGCGGCTGAGAGTCTTCGCCTTGCGGCCCGGTTCGGCGGAGCGCGAAGCGCAGCCGGCGCTGGAGGCCGTTACTGACGACACCGGTAGCTGGGGACCTTTGCGCGCTCTACCCGGCGTCGAATACGAATTTCTGCTCGAACGCGATGGCCACGCCGTGTCCTATTTCAAGGCGCCGCTGCCTCGCTCGACCGCGCTTCTGAATCTGCGCTTTCCGCCCCTGCGCCCCTCGGGCGACGACGGCCTGCAACTGCTGCTTTCGCGCCCGCAAGGCTACTTCTCGAAAGGCCGCGACCCGGTGCGCATCGACGGCGTGGAAGCCCCGGAAATTCCGGCGGGAATCCCTACCCGGGATGCGATCACCGTCACCCTCGATCCCGCCAAAGCCAAAGGCGTCCTGGTGGAACTGCGGGATGAAAAAATCTGGGCACGGCCGGCGAAGGCCGGGGGCACGGAGCTGAGTGTGGTCGATTTCCTTCATGAATAAGACTCTCGCGCTCCTGTTGCTGATTGCTCCGGCCGCGGCGCAGCAATGGATCGAGCAGCCCTCCGGCACCACCGCGTCCCTCCGCGGATTGAGCGCCGCCGGCTCGGGCGTGGTCTGGGCAAGCGGCACCGGCGGGACGTTCCTCGTGACGCTCGACGGCGGGAAGAACTGGAAAGCCGCTGTCGTCCCCGGCGCCGAGGCTCTCGATTTCCGCGACGTTCATGCAATCGACGGCCGCGCCGCCTACCTGCTGAGCAGCGGACCGGGCGACAAATCCCGCATCTATAAGACCGCCGACGGCGGGGCAACCTGGAGCCTCCTGTTCACCAATCCCGACGCCAAGGGCTTCTTCGATGCGATCGCGTTTTGGGACCCGCGCAACGGCATGGTTATGGGCGACCCCGTCGATGATCATCCGGTGGTGCTGACAACCGCGGACGGCGGCGCATCCTGGGTGCGGCAGTCCACACCCGCGGCCCTCGCAAACGAAGGCGCCTTCGCGGCCAGCGGAACCTGCCTCGTGGTGCGGGGCGGACGCGAGGCCTGGTTTGCAACGGGTGGCACCGGAGCGGCGCGCGTTTTCCACTCGCCCGACCGCGGGCGTAGCTGGACCGTCGTTGCCACTCCCATCCGTAACGACGGGCCGGCCGCCGGCATCTTTTCACTCGCCTTTTCCGGACGCAACGGCGTGGCCGTAGGCGGCGACTATTCCAAACCCGACAGCGCCGAACGCAATGTGGCCGTTTCGAGCGATGGCGGCCGCACCTGGAACGTTCCCTCCGGCGCTCCGCCTGCGGGATTCCGCTCCGTAGTCGTGTGGCTGGCCGGCCGCAAGGCGTGGATTGCGGCCGGAACCTCGGGCTCGGATGTGTCCACCGATAACGGCATCACCTGGCGGCGTTTCGACTCCGGCAACTACAATGCCGCGGCGTTCGATTCCACGGGCGCCGGCTGGGCCGTGGGGCCGAAAGGGCGTCTGGCCCGCTTCGAATGGCGATGACGCTGCTCCAGGCGCGGGGAATCAGCAAACGATACGGCCGGAACACGGTGCTCGACGGCGCCGGCTTCGAAGTCCACGAAGGCGAGGTGCTGGGACTGATCGGCCCGAACGGCGCCGGCAAGACCACCCTGTTCGAATGCCTGGCAGGACTCGAACCCGCCGACGCCGGCGAAGTCCGGTGGCGGGGCGAACCCCTCGCGCCCGGCCGGCGCAAACAGGCCCTGTTCTATATGCCGGATTCGATTCGCCCCTGGCCCGGCCAGCCGGTCCGGCGCGTGCTCTCGTTTTTCGAAGAACTGCACGGCCGGAAGAAAGGCACGGCGGATGAACTCGCCGCCATGCTCGGGCTGCAACCGCTGCTGCGGGCGCGCGCCGGAACGCTTTCCGCCGGAGAGCGCAAACGCCTCCTGCTGGCCCTGGGACTGTTGACGCCCCAACCGCTGCTGCTGCTGGATGAGCCGTTCAACGGGCTCGACCTGCGGCAGGTGCGGGACCTGACAGCGTTGTTGCGCAATGTGCCCGACAGCGGGCGCACCTTGTTCCTGTCCATCCACCAGCTTCATGAAGCGGCGCGCCTCTGTGACCGGCTGGTGCTGCTCAGTGGCGGGCGGGTGGTGGGCGAAGGAACACTGATGGAATTGCGGGAGCGGGCCGGTGTGGGCGAGGGCGGAATCGAGGAGGTGTTCCTTGCGCTTACCTAGCCTGACCCGCAAGGAATTCCGTGACCTGCTCGATTCGCGCGCTTACTGGCTGCTGCTGCTCTTCATGGGTCCGCTGGTGGGGCATCAGTTCATCACCGCGGTCGAAACCTACGCCGAAATGAGCGCGCCCGGCGCGCTGGCGCAGGGGCTCTCCCCGCTCGACGGTATCTTTGTACCCGCCTTCGGGGCCTATGACCTGGCCGTCACCCTGTTGTTTCCATTCGTGGCCATCCGGCTGGTTTCGGCGGACCGGAGCACGGGCGCATGGAAGCTGATGCTGCAATCGCCGCCCGGCATGGGATCGATGCTGGGCGCCAAAGCCATGGTGCTGCTGGCGGGCTGGACAATCGCCTGGATTCCCGGTCTGCTCTGTGTGGCGCTGTGGAAGGCATATGGCGGCGCGTTGTGGGCGCCAGAGCTCGCCAATCTGCTGGCCGGTCACATGGTGCGGCTGCTGCTGAGCGCCGGTGTGGCCGTGGCGGCTGCGGCGGCGGCGAATTCGGCGGCCGGGGCGGCGATCGCCACCCTCGGCTTCACCGTCGGCACCTGGGCTCTGGACTTCGTGGCGGCCGGACGCGGCGGCTTGTTGCAGCAACTGGCGGCGTATACGCCGGCCGCGGCACTGCGCGTTTTCGAACACGGCGAGTTCCGCCTGCGGACGGTGCTGGTTGCGGCGGCGTTCACCATGGCCAGTTTTGTCTTCGCCGCCGTGTGGCTGGCAGGGGGGCGGACCTTCCGCCGCCGGTTACTCGCATCGGTGCTGCTGCTGCCGGCCACGGCCGCGGCCCTCTGGGCGGCGTCCCTGCCGCGCGCCGCCCGCGACGTCAGCGAGAACCGCCGCAATTCGTTCTCCCGCGCCGAGGAAGCGGCCTTACGCCGCATCCGGCAGCCGCTGCACATCACGGTGATGCTGGCGGCGGAGGATCCACGGCTCACGGACCTCGACCGCAACATCCTTGACAAGCTGCGCCGCATACTCCCGCGGGTGGATGTGGATTACGCAGCCGGCAGCCGCACCGGGCTGTTCGAGGGCGCGGACGAGCACTACGGCGAGATCTGGTACCGGATGGGCGAAAAGCGAGTCATGAGCCGCTCCACTACCGAGCCAATCGTCCTCGACCTCCTTTTCAGCCTGGCGAACGTGGCGCCGCCGGTTGCGGACGGCGAAGCGTCTTACTCCGGCCATCCCTTGCGGGCGCAGCCGCGGGGCGCCGCAATCCTCTACTACTTCTTCTGGCCAGTGGTAGTAGTTGCCGCAGCTTGGCTATACTTCCGCAAATGAGAAGGCAGTCTATAGGCTTGGCCACCGCCTGCACGCTGGCTGCGGGGATCCTCGCTTTCGCGCAGTCGAAGAGTATTCGCGTGGACGACCCGGCGCAGTTCATCCCGGTCGTCGGATACTGGACGGTGACCAGCGTGGGCGGCAGGAATGTTCTGATGGTGGACGGCCGCCAGTGGAAGAAGAACGAGCCCGCTGCCGGTTTCGCGGACAAGGCGCGCGCGATCTACGGCGCCCGGCACGAAGAGTTCATCGACAATGTGAAGGCGTTCGCCTATTTCCCGTATGCGGTCGCGCAGCCCGTAGACGATTTTCGCAACGGGGAGATCGCCATGCGGTTCCAGATCGTGGACGGGAATCTCGATAGTTGCGCCGGCATCCTTTTCAACCTCAAGCCGAATGGCGATTACCTCGCGGTGCGCTTCAACGGCAAGGAGGATAACCTCGTGCTCTGGACTTTCAACAAGGGCGTGCGCAAGTTCGTCAAGCGAGGCAGCGAGGAGATGCCGCTCACGATGAAGGAGTGGCACACGATGAAGATCGGCGTGCACGGGACGAAACTCGAGGGGTCGCTGAACGGGAAATTGCTGCTTGACTACACGCTGCCCGAGCCGGTAAGCGGAAAGGTCGGCGTCTGGTCGAAGACCGACAGCGTGAGCCTGTACGACGGCTACACCGTGACGCCGGCGAACTGACCCCGCCTTTTCGGAATTTACCTCGTATTTCGCTTGATTTCGCTTCTTTGCGCTTTGCCCGTCCGGCGCCCCGTGTTAACAATTTTGCAGGGCTCGCGGACGAGGAGGATCGCCGCGGGTTCTCCTTCCCGCGGCGCTCCTATCGTGCCAGAGCGCCGCGCATTTTTCCATCCACAAAATAAAAATGCCGGCGGTTCACAGGCATGGCCGCGCCATGAGTGGAACCCGCCGGCAAAGGGGTGTCGCCGGAGTTAGTCGCCGAAACTGCCCACTTCTTCGCGCTCCTCGGGCGCCGGTTTGGCTGCGGGCGCCGGGGCGAGCGGGGCGATCTTGACCAGGTCCGGGCCGGCCTGTTCCTTGAGCACGTGCTGGCGGTAGAGCTTCATCATGCGCTCATTTTCCTGCTGCTCCTTGAGCTTGGCGTCGCGCGCGCGAATCTTCTCCTCGCGGGCGTTCTTGGCGATCCCGAGGCGGTCCAGGTCGTGCTGCTCTTCGTTCGTCACGATCTCTTCGCGAAGCACCAGGGAGTGATCGAGGTTCTTGAGCGGCACGTGCTTGCCGCCGGCAAAGATCTCGTGTTTGCCGTGCTCTTCGTACCACTTCGTGAGGGTGGCGGTCATGTGCATCTTCTCGATGATGTTTCGCCAGCCGACGCCGGTGTTGTAGGCGCAGAAGGAGATTTCGCCCTCCTGCGTCGCGTACGGGATGATGCACTGTTCGGTGCGGCGGAAATCGTAATTGAACAGGTCCTGGAACCACATGCCGGCGATGAAGAGGAAGTTCCAGCGGTCGCGCCGGCGCTTCTCGATATCGCTCATGGTGCGGTCCTTACCCACCTTGCCGTAACTCTTGCCGGTGGCGCCGAAGGTCTTGTCGAACTTCTGCAACAGGTCCTTCATGCGGAAGTGGGTAGGCGCCTTGAACGGATCGTAGTTGCGCGATGCGGCGAGGGCCATGCCTACGATCGAGAGCCACTTGCCGCGGGCCGCGTCGTTGACGCGCGCCACGTCCCTGGCCAGCCGGTCGGCATTGAGGAACGCGGTCACGGGGACGGATTCTTTGGTTTCCTTATCCACCATCACCGCCATGCCGACGCCGCAGTTCGGGTGGCAGCCGCAGCTCAATTGTCCCCAATCGGCCTGCGGCCCGTGAACCAGGTCGCTCCAATCGGAGAAGGTGGACATGAAGGAGATCGGGAACCAGTCCCGGGCAGGTTCGCCGAGGCCGGTCTGGTTCTTGACGTCGTGGGCCAGGTGGGACAGCGTGTAGCGCTGGGCGGCGCGGCGGTCGTCGGTGACAGCCTCGTCGCGGCCGGTAAAGGAAACGGGTTGGAAAGAGAGGAACGGGATCTTCTTCGGGTTATCGAGCGCGAACTGCACGATGCGTCCGACCTGCTCGTTGTTGATGCCGTTGACGATCGTGATCACCGGGATGATGTCCACGCCGTTGGCGTACAGATTCTCGATGGCTTTGAGCTTGACGTCGAAAAGATTGCCCACCTTACGGTGCGAATTGGCGGCGTTGCCGATGCCGTCGAACTGGAGGTAAGCGTAGCGCAGGCCCGCTTCGGCAGCCTTGCGCGCGAACTCCGCGCTCTTGGCGAACTCGATTCCGTTGGTGGCCGCCTGCACAGAGGTATAGCCCACTTCGCGCGCGTAACTCACCGCTTGCAGAAAGAACGGCGACAGCGTCGGCTCACCGCCCGAGAACTGCACGGACATCTGCCTCTTCGGTTTGATAGTGATGGCGTTGTCGAGCATCGTGCGGATGTCGTCCCAGCTCAGTTCGTGCACAAAACCTACCTGGTTGGCATCCATGAAGCACGGGTCGCACATCATGTTGCAGCGGTTGGTCAGGTCGATGGTGAGGACCGAACCGCGGCCGTGGGTGATGGTGCTGGAACCGTGCTTGTGCAGCGTAGAGTCGTTGTGGGCGCGGATGTCGCGGCCCGGGAACACGTCCTCCAGGTGCTTGAAGAAAGCGGTGTCGATGGCCATCACGTCCTCGAAATGGCCGTGCACCGGGCAGTCCTTCACCATCAGGATCCTGCCGTCGCGTTCGATGATGCTGGCTTTGATTTCGCCTGGCTTCTCGTTGTAAAGGATGTCGACGGACGCCTTGCCGTCGAGAATCTGTTGACGGATCTCCGGCACACAGCGGGGACACAGAGAATCCGTTTCACGCGGCCAACCGAGCGGAGGCTTCGTCTTTTCCCAGGATTTGAGCAGCGGTTTATCCGACCACGCCGGGCTGAATCCAGGATTCCGGTTGACCTGATTGATTTTGTCGAAAGCAATCCAAGCCGCGTTGGCGGCGTACGAAAACGCTTTCTCTACGTACTTGACTGGCTTGTGCATCTGTGTGATGGCTCCCTCTGCGGACATCCGTACCCGTAAGTTAAATGGTGCACACGGCGCTTACCCAGTGACGGAATGGTGCACTTGAGGCAAGTATACGCACGCCCCTGAAAACGGCCTACCAATCCACATCAAAACGTTGAAATTGTTGGTTGTACGGCACCGGACGGGGTTGAACGGAATACTGCGCCGCTCGAGTGGCACAGTTCTCGTAGCCTCATGAAACGGAATGCTTTAGAGCGAATTCGGACTAATCCGCTTTTTTGGCGGTCAGTTCCGTCGACCAACTGCCGTCCTCGGTGCCCATGCTCATCTTGATTTCGGAGCCCGCCACCTGTCCCTTGCAGACGAGTTTAATGGGGCCGCCCTGGTACATGGTGACCCAACTGAACGTGATGGTGTCGCCCTGCACTTTGCCTTCGTCGATCTTGCTGCCCCCGGCATCCGCACTCCCGGACTCGTTCGATACGGTTCCCGTCAGGTTGCCGCCATCCGTCTTCAGGTTGAAGATGAGTACGTGAGTGCCATCGGGCGCTTCGATGGAAGCTTTGTATTTGCCGTTTACGTCGGCGGCAAACAGCGCGAAACAGCAAAAGAGCAGGGATAATGCGAGTGACTTGATCACGGTCGAGATCCTCTCCGGAATTGTACCAGAGGTTCGAGCGGCCGTTCTGCAAATCGATCCACCGCCGATCTGGCTACAGTAAGAGCATGGTGCCTGTTGCCCTCACGATTGCCGGATCCGACCCGAGCGGAGGCGCCGGCATTCAGGCCGACCTCAAGACCTTCCATCGCTTCGGCGTGTACGGCGAAGCGGTCATCACGCTGCTCACCGTTCAAAACACGGTTCGCGTTTCGCGGGTTATGGTGATCCCGCCGGAAATGGTGCTCGACCAGATCGCGGCGGTGCTCGAGGATATTCCGCCGCTCGCGGCCAAGACCGGCGCCCTCGGCTCGGACGCCATGGTCGAGGCGGTGGCGGATCGCGCCCGGGACTTCGCTTTCCCGCTGGTGGTGGATCCGGTGATGATCAGCAAACACGGCCTGCCGCTGTTGCCGGAAACGGCCGTGCGCGCCGTCCGGGAGCGCTTGCTGCCCCGTGCGGCGCTGGTCACTCCAAACATTCCCGAAGCCGAAGCCATCGCCGAAATGGCCATTCCGGGACCCGAGGAGATGCGGCATGCGGCCAGCCGCATATATGGAATGGGAGCGCGCGCGGTGCTGATCAAGGGCGGGCACATGGCCGGAGATGCCGCCGATCTGCTGTACGATGGCTCGAAGTTTCACGAGTTCCCCGCCCCCCGCATCGACACGCCCCATACCCACGGAACCGGCTGCACCTATTCGGCCGCCATCACCGCCGGCCTGGCCGCCCGCATGCCGCTCTCCGAAGCCGTACGGCGCGCAAAGCATTTCATTACGGAGGCTATCCGCACCAATCCGGGCTTCGGGTCGGGCTGCGGGCCGGTGAACCATCATGCCCTTCTCGAAGAGCGCTGCTATGCTGATCCTGAATGACCAAGGTCCAGGTTCGCTTTCGCCTGCAGAAGCCGCTCGATGAGTTTATGGCCGCCCGGATTTCGGAGGCCCACGCCCTGTACGGCTTCCATCGCGTCCAGGTGGCCCCGTCGCTGGACGCGCTGACCATCGAGTACGACGCCACCCGCCTGCGTCCCGCGGAAGTGGAATCCGCGCTGGCCTCGGCCGGCATCCCCGTGGAACGGGTTTGACCGCGATGGGCGAGCATCGCACCGGTCGGACCGGCGGACCGTGTCCTCCCGTACCTGCCGGATAGCGCGAGAATCCGGCTTCGATAGAGAATCAATGGGTATATGCGAGCCCGTGGGCCTGGGGAGCCCATACCATCCACCGCCAACCTGAGCGATTCTGCGCGAGGCCGCTGCCTGCTGCCGCGCCTGCGATCTCTGGAGGAAGGGTACCCAAACCGTATTCGGCGAAGGAGCGGCGCGCGGCCAGTTGATGCTTGTGGGCGAGCAGCCGGGAAATGAAGAAGATTTAACCGGACGTCCTTTCGTAGGGCCGGCCGGCAGGCTGCTCGACCGCGCGCTCGAACAAGCCGGTATCGATCGCCGGCAGACATACGTCACAAACGTAGTGAAGCATTTCAAATGGGAGCCGAGGGGCAAGCGGCGGATTCATGTCAAACCGGGCGCCGTGGAAATTGCCGCCTGCGTGCCGTGGCTGGAGGCCGAACTCGAACTGGTACAGCCGCGGGCCCTGGTGCTTTTAGGTGCAAGCGCCGCGCAGGCCCTGCTCGGCCGGGCCTTTCGAGTGACCCGCCAGCGTGGCCAGTGGGTCCCTTCGCCGCTGGCGCCGCATGTGATGGCCACCCTGCATCCGTCCGCCATCCTGCGCGCGCGCGATGCAGGGCAGCGTGAAATCGAAACCGAGCGCCTGGTGGACGATTTGCGGCGCGCAGCTTCGGTGCTGCCGGCCGCCCGGAGCGCCGGATGACCGGTGAGCCGTTGCCCGTGGATCCGGAAACCGCTGCCCGCCTGCGGCACGCCCTCCGCACTCCGCTCCATCACATCATCGGCTACGCCGAGATGGTGAAGGAAGAAGCGGCGGAACGCGCGGACGGCGCTCCCCTGCATCTGCTCGAAACAGTTCGCGCCGCGGCGCATCGCATTCTCGAAGGCGTCGAACGCGATCTTCCCGGCGAGGAGCCCGTTTCCGAAGCGGCCGTGGCCGGATTGCGCACGCGGATCCTGGGCATCGCCAGGGAAATCGTCCGGCAGGTAGACGCTTTCAAAGCCGAGACAGGGGAGGCATACGCGCCCGATCTGGCCAGAATCCGCGCCGCCGCGGGCGAGTTGCGCGAATTTTCCGAGCGCTCCGAACTGCCCGTGCTGCAACACAACGCCGCCGCCTCCGCGCAGGCGCCGCGCGGGCGAGCGTCGGCGCGCATCCTGGTAGTGGACGATGACGAGGCGAACCGCGAAATCCTGGTGCGGCAACTACAGCGCGAGGGCTTCCAGGCCGAGACGGAGTGCGACGGCCCGGCCGCGCTGGCCCGGCTCCACGCGGAGCGGTTCGACCTGGTCCTGCTGGACCTTTATATGCCCGCGATGGACGGCTTCGAAGTGCTGGCCCGCCTCAAGTCCGACCCGGCCCTGAGCGAGCTTCCCGTCATCGTCCTTTCGGCGTTGAACGACGTGGAGAACGCGGTCCGCTCCATCGAGATGGGGGCGGAAGACTTTCTGGGCAAGCCCTTCGACCCGGTCCTCCTGCGAGCACGCATCGGGGCCATTGCCCGCCGCCGGGATGCCGAGGAAGAGTGGGCCAAGCTGGCGGGAAGCCTGGAGCTGCTGCTTGAATCGGCGGGAGAGGGCGTGTACGGGACGGATCGCAGCGGCCATTGCACGTTCATCAATCGCGCCGCCCTCGGGATGCTCGGCTACGAGCGCGAGCAGCTTCTGGGCCGGGAACTCCACCGCATCATTCACCACACGCGGCTGGACGGCACGCCCTACCCGATTGAAGATTGCCCGGTGACGCGCGTGCTCGAGACCGGAGAACCGCAGCGCGAATCGAGCGAGGCGTTGTTTCGCGCCGACGGCAGCTCGTTTCCGGTCGAGTACTCGGCGCATCCGATTCGCAGGGCGGACACCGTGGAAGGCGTCGTCGTAACGTTTGAAGATATCAGCGAAAGAAAGCGCACCGAGGAGCACCTGCTGCAATCGGCCAAGCTGGAAAGCCTGGGCGTGCTGGCGGGAGGAGTGGCGCACGACTTCAACAATATCCTGACGGGCATCCTCGGCAATTCCAGCCTGGTGCTGGAGGGCCTGCCGGAAAATGATCCGAACCGCGATCTGCTGCGGGAAGTGGTCAACGCCAGCGAGCGCGCCGCCGACCTGACGCGCCAGATGCTGGCCTTCGCGGGCAAAGGCACTTTCATCGTCGAGCCGGTGAACCTGAGCAGCGCCGTCGAAGAGATGCGGGAACTGCTGGAATCGTCCGTCCCCAAGCCGGCCCGCCTGGGACTGCAACTGGCGCGCGGCTTGCCCCCCGTGATGGCCGACCTGCGCCAGATTCAGCAGGCGATCATCAACCTGGTGATCAATGCGGGTGAGGCGATCGGCGAGCGCGCGGGCCTGGTGCTGGTGGAAACCGGCGTGCACTGGCTGCCGCAGGGCGAAGCGGCGCATCCGCCCTTCGGCGCCCTCGATCCCGGGCAGTACGTTTTCGCCGCCGTGCAGGATACCGGCGCCGGCATCGACGCGGCCACGCGAGCCCGTATCTTCGATCCCTTCTTCTCGACCAAGTTCACCGGGCGAGGCCTGGGCCTTCCCGCCGCACTGGGCATCGCCCGCAGCCATCACGGCGTCATCCGCGTCAGCAGCGAGCCGGGTCGCGGCAGCCGCTTCGAACTGCTGCTGCCTTCAAACGAGCCATCCGGGCAGAAGCGCCGCACCGTGCTGGTGGTGGACGATGAAGATATCATCCGGCGCACAACCCGCACCGTGCTGGAGCGGCGCGGCTTCGACGTCCTGGTGGCCAGCGACGGCCGCGAAGCCGTGGAGCTGTTCAAGGAACGCTCGGACGAAATCGCCCTGGTCCTGCTGGACCTGACCATGCCCGTCATGGGCGGGGATGAGGCGGCCCGGTACCTGCACACCATCCGTCACGACGTGCCGATCCTGGTTTCGAGCGGTTATAACGAGAGCGAAGTGGAGCGCCGCTTTGCCGGCAGTCGCGTGGCAGGTTTTGTGCGCAAACCGTATACGCCGGCGGCACTCATGCAGAAGATCGAAGCCGCTTTGGGCTGAATCCCGCTTCGATTACTTGAATCTCAGCCGTGCCCGAAGTACATCAGCCAGCCGATGCCGAACAGCGCCAGCATGAAACAGGCGAAGGTGTAGGCGCCGTACTCCAGCCGCTCGCGGTCCGTGCGCTTGGTCACCACGCCCAGCACCACGGACGTAAACAGGGAAAACAAAAAGGCCGCTTCGAAATGCGTGAGGGCCATCTTCGGCATTATTCTTTCCTCCCTGCCGCTATTTCGAACGCGTCCACCATGGCCAGAATGTTCAGCAATCCGGCAGTGACCAGAAACTTGGTGCCGTAATCATGAACATGGCCGGCGGTGTCCGGCTGGTTGTAGCCGAGCCATACGCTCAACAGGTAGAAGATGCCGGCGCAAACGTCTCCGATGAAGCCGCCGGTATTGATAAGCAGGGTCAGCAGATCGCCCGACTGCGGCTGGAACATCGCGCCGCGCATCATCAGGCCGCAAATGAACATGCTGGCCACCGACAGCAGCAGCAGCACGCCGCGGCCCGGCCGCTTCAACAGAAAGTGGCCTCCACCCGGCACAAGCCAGCCCAGCGCCACGGCCGGCACCCACACACCGAGCGGTGGCATAGGCGGCTTCTTTTCTTTTTCTTTCGCCATTTTCTTTGAGTTTACCAGAGAGGGATCGAACTACCTGGGGTCCAGAATGGTTCCCCAGATCACCTGGTAGGCTTCGGTCTGCTGGTAAATGTCCTTGCCCGCGCGCACGAAAACGCGCTGGTTGGGCCGCAGATCCGCGTGCTCCGCAAGTTCTCCATTGTGAAGATATCGGGTGTCCTTGCGCAGCAGTATGGTCTGGTCCGCTCCCGTGCGCAGGTGGAGCACGAGGCGCTCGGGGCTGACACGGTAAATGACGCCGGAAAAAGTCAGCGTGCTGAGCGGCGAAAGCCGGTCGGCCAATCCCAGGCTCGTGGAAGGGGTAGATGGCGGACGCGGCAGCCGGTAACGTCCCTGGCTCTGCGGGGGCGCCGCCGGCTCATCGATGACGTGGACCGTGCGCGCGTAGCGCAGCGGAGAACCCGGGGCGAGATCGGAGACCACTTCCACCTTGTCTCCCGGCGCCAGGCGGGAAATATCGCTCAGCCGTTTTTCGCGTTCCACGTAGGTCTTGCTGTCGAACTTGTATCGGAACACGTGATTGTCGGCGGCGCGGACGCTGAACTCTCCGGTGCTCACCTGCGCGTCACGCTCGAGCAGGACACCGCGCACCAAAGGCGGTGCGGGAGTCTGAGAAGCCGCTATGAGCGCGAACAGCAGTATGGCCCCGAGGGAGCGCATCAGCCACCTCCTGCACCACAGTAGCACGCCCCCGCTCACTGCAATTGGAAGTTAAAACGCACATGCGACAGGATCTTGCGGCCCAGCGTCTGATTCTCCGCGAGGTCCGGGTTGTGCCTCCGGCCGTACACGTAATCGCCGATGAACCAGCCCATCGCGGCGC
This sequence comes from Bryobacterales bacterium, assembly GCA_963836425.1. Classification (GTDB taxonomy): domain Bacteria; phylum Acidobacteriota; class Terriglobia; order Bryobacterales; family Bryobacteraceae; genus CAWIJJ01. The sequence continues at coordinate 72,376 of CAWIJJ010000002.1, forward strand.
CGGCCACAACGTCCCCGGGAAAATGCCGGCGGGCGGTGACTCTTGCCCCCACCACCGCGGTTGCTGCCGTGTAAGCGATGATCGGCACGATGATGTGATGCCGGTACTGATGCGCGAATACCGACGCGAGCGCCCATGTGTTGATGGCGTGCCCGGAAGGAAAGCTGGCGTTCCAGACTCGTCCGGTGCTATCCCAGAAGTGCCCCTCGCCATTGCTTTCGAGCGGCCGGGCCCGGTCGGTGGCCGCCTTCAGGACGGTTTCGACGATGGTCGTGTCGATCAGCGTCTCGAATGCCAGCAGGCCCGTTTCCCGAAACGTGTCGTTCTTGGCCGCGGTGCCGAGGAAATAAAAGCCGGCGCTGAGCGGGATCAAACTGTAAGCGGCGCCGATGCGCGAAAGGTTCGTGCCCGCGGTGACCTGGTCGGCGGTATTCGGGAGTTGCTTCACCGTCCACTGGTCGGTGGCGATCAGCAGAGTGGTGGCGCCTCCAAGAATCGCCCACCACTTCGCGTCCGACTTGGTCGTATGAAAAGGGCTGGTCCAGATCTTGGCCATGTCGCCGAGAACGTATTTGGGCATACGTCCAAAGGGATGGAAATAGCCGGTTCCTTCCCAGAAATCCTTGTTCTTCAGAACCTTGCCGCCAGGGTTTACATCGATTGCCGTGCGCGCGGCTCCACTCGCCTTCGGCGCCGTAGCGGACTCTTCCGCCGTGCGCTGCTGCCCGGCCGGCGGCGGTGTGGCGGGCGTGGCCGCAGGCTCCTGTCCGAAGAGTGGAACCAGAAGAACCGGCAGTAAGAAGTACTTGATTCCAGACATCCTGCCGTCCGGAGCAGCACTTATGTTTCCGTTTTGTAACACGCCCTACTTGAGCTGGTTCTCCACTTCACTAAGCCAGTCCGGCCGCTTGAGCACTTCGCGCGGTTTGCTGCCGTCCGGCGGACCGATGATTCCGTCGCGTTGCATCATGTCCAGAATGCGAGCGGCGCGCCCGTATCCCAGCCGGAGATGCCGCTGGAGCGTGGATGTGGACGCCTTGCCCATTTGCAGCACCAGGCGCACGGCTTCCTCGTACTGTGGATCCTGTTCTCCGCCGCCTGCCTCTCCTTCGGACGCCGCTTCCTCTTCGGTTGGCGGCGCGATGAGGAAGGACTGGTCGTATTCCGGTTTCGCCTGGTCCTTCCAGAAATCGACCACGCGGTTGATTTCCGTTTCCGTGACAAACGCGCCGTGGACGCGCGTAAGCCGCGACGAGCCTGGCGGCAGGAAAAGCATGTCGCCTTTGCCCAGCAGGTGCTCGGCCCCCATCACGTCCAGAATGGTCCGGGAATCCACACGTGTGGCTACACGGAAACTGATGCGCGCCGGGAAGTTCGCCTTGATCAGCCCGGTAATGACGTCCACACTCGGCCGCTGCGTGGCCAGCACCAGGTGCATGCCGACGGCGCGGGCCATCTGCGCCAGCCGCGTAACGCTCTCTTCCACGTTGCGGCCTTCCAGCATCATGAGGTCGGCCAGTTCGTCGATAAGAATCAGAATGTAGGGCAGCGGGCGCAACTCCTCCACTGTCCCTTCGCCCTCGGCAAAAAGGCTGCGCGGCTGTTCCTGGAGCTTGCGGATCTTCTTGTTGAACTGGTCGATATTGCGCACGCCGTACTCGGCCAGCAGCCGCAGCCGCCGTTCCATCTCGAGCACCGCGTTGCGCAGCGCGTTGGTGGCTTTTTTGGGGTCGATGATAACGGGCGTAAGCAGGTGCGGAACTCCCTCGTACATCCCGAGTTCCACGCGCTTGGGATCCACCATGATCAGGCGCACGTCGTCCGGCGTCGCCTTATACAGGATGGACATGATCATCGAGTTGATCATGACGCTCTTGCCCGATCCGGTGGAGCCGGCGATCAGCAGGTGCGGCATGGCATCCAACGCGGCCACGCGGATGCGGCCGTTGATGTCCTTCCCGAGCGGAATCGTGAGGTGGGAATGCGATTGCTGAAACTCGTCGGACTCCAGCATCTGGCGCAGTGCGATCAGTTCCCGCCGCGTGTTCGGCACCTCGATGCCCACGGTAGGTTTCCCCGGGATGCGCTCGATGAGGATGCTCTCGGCCTGAAGTCCGAGACAGAGATCCTCGGTGAGATTCGTGATCCGGCTGTATTTGATGCCGGCTTCCGGCTTGAATTCGAAAGTGGTCACCACCGGTCCGGGATTGATCTGCACCACGTTGCCGAGGACGTTGAACTCTTCGAATTTGGCTTTGATGCGGCCGGCGGTTTCCTTGAGTTCCGCTTCGTCGTAGGCATTGCGGCCCGGGATTTCGTTGAGAAGCGCCGTGGGCGGCAATTCAAAAACGGGATGAAACGCCGGTTCGGGATCCGGATCGGACTGGCGGACGGGCACAAGCTGCGGCGCCGGCAGCGGGTCCAGATCCTCGGGCGGGCAGATAGGAATGGACTGGGCCGCTTCGTAGGCCTCTTCCGGTTCCGGCTCTTCCCTGACCGCGGCGGTGCGGGAAGGGCTCCACGGCGGCGAGTCGTCGAACGGCGCCGGCGGCGGTTCCGGAGGCGGCGGCGGCACGCGCGAACCCATCGCCGCTGCCCTTGCGGCTTCCTTCGCTGCTGCCCTTGCGGCTTCCTGGCGGGCTCTTTCCTGAAGCCGCTCCACATGCTTCGCCTGTCGCACCCGCTCCTTCTCGAGCGCGCGCCGGCGCCGTTTGTCCTTCCAGCCGTACCACCACCCGCTGTGCCTTTGCATCCAGCCGATCGGCCCGGCGAACCATATGCCCAGAATCGAGAGGGTAAACGCCGAAATCAGGTAAACCGAAATCAAAGTGGCGGTGGCGGTCACCAACAGGGCGCCGGCCAGATTGACGGTGTCCAACAAATATCGCGCAATCACCTGGCCCACAACGCCGCCGGGCGACACCGTGCCGAAAAGGGTAAAGCGGAAGAAGGAGAGCGCGGTACAAAGGCTCAGCGTGAGCAGCCCGGCTCCAGCGATCTTGATGATGCCTTCCGAGTCCAGGACTTCCGAACGGACCCAACGCCAGGCCAGCAGGAGAATCAGAAACGGCAGGACAAACGCCCCCGCGCCGAGCAACTGGTAACCGAGATCGGAGAGATACGCGCCCGGATAGCCCACCAGGTTCAGCGGGTGTTCCTCGGTGGCCGTATCCCAGGATGGATCCTGGACGTGGTACGACACCAGGCTCAGAAGTAACACCAGGCCTGCTGCCAGCAGCAGCACACCGATGACTTCATTGAGCCGGCGATAAGGTGTCGGGGACAGCAGCTTCATCACGCCTGGCCGCGGATGAAAGCCAGAGCAAGAACTATTATGCCAAAAACTATCCGGTAGTATACGAACGGTCTCAAACTACTGCGCCGCAAATAATGCAGGAACCACGCGATCACCAGGCATCCGGTGAGTGCGCTTACCGTGACCCCCACCACGAATTGCGTGGTGAGCAACTGCCCCAGACCGCCGTGCTTGTGCAGGTCGTACAACGCCTTGGCGGCGGCGGCGGCAATGGCCGGTGTTGAGAGTAGAAACGAGAAACGGGCCGCCGCGGCATTGTTCATCTTGCGAAACAGCCCGGCGGAAATGGTGATGCCGCTGCGCGAACAGCCGGGCACGATGGCCAGCGCCTGCGCGGCGCCGATCGCGAGCGAATCGGCAAACCCCACCGAACCCAGATCGCGGGCGCGCTTGGCGCCGCTTTCCGCCAGCCACATAATCGCGCCCACCGCGATCAGCATGACTCCCATTACGACCGGGGTTCGCCAGGTGGTCTCCGCCTGCTCATTGAACACAAGGCCGGCGATGCCGATGGGCAGCGATCCGGCGGCGAGCAGCCACAAAAGTCCGCGGTTCTGCCGCAGTTCCGGGTCATTGCCGGCGCGATATCCGAACGCCTGCGCGGTGATCTGAATCCAGTCCCGGGCGAAGTACAGGAGGACGGCGACCAGCGTCCCCAGGTGAAGCATGATATCGAAATCGAGCGATTGCGATTCCCAACCGAGAAGCCAGGAGGTGAGGTAAAGATGGGCCGTGCTGCTGACGGGCAGGAATTCGGTGAGGCCCTGGATTACCGCCAGCACAATAACGTGCGCAATGGACATTACCGTCCAGCGTCGTAGACTTCGCCGGGGCTGTCAAGTTGCAACGGTCGATGTGCCATGCTGAATCAGTATGCGAGACCCGGAGACCATCGAAACCGAGCTGATGGAAATCAGCGCCATCGCCGACGACATGGTGAAACTGGAACGCATCATCGCCTGGTGCTCCACGCATCCCGATGAGGTTCCCTTCGCCATGCACCAGCTTCTGAACCGTCGGACCAAACTCCCGCCGCAAACCACCGGGGCGTGAACCCCGGCGGAGAGCGTGCCCGGAGGACCGTTATCGCGGATTGATGGCGCCGAAGAGGCCGTCGTGTTCGCGGTTCGGGCCGGCCGTGAAATACAGGGTGTTGAGCGAACCGCCGTTTCCGCCGTTGCCGAACGTGAGGGTCCAGAGTCCGTCGATGATGACCGACAACCCATCCGGCGTCCGTACTTTCGAAATGAAACGCCCGGTCTCCGCGTCGTAAGCGTTGATTCGGCCATCGCCGAAATTGCCGATCCAGATCGCGCCTCCCAGGTCGCCGAAACTCTCCGGCGCCAGCACCGCGCCCCAGGGCGCGTTGAGCTGCCCGTGCTGCGCGAACAACTGCGGGTCGGTGCCGTCCAGTGCGAAACTCGTTACAAACCCGCGGCCCTCGCCCGCAATGTCGGCATCGTCCTGCGGCGCATACATCACGAACATCCTCTTAGTTCCCCGCACGGTGATAGGCACCACGTTGAAGGGGCCGTAGCCGCTCGGCACGCGCGGGTCGCGAAACGCATCGGCATTCGCCGTGACCTGTTGAAAGCCGGTGTCGAACACGTCCACCGTGCCCGCGGTTAAATTGGCGGCGTAAAGACGCGTCGTGCCGCCGGCGTCGGTGGCCAGGGCCAACCCGGTATAGGACGCGCCGGGCGAGTGATTCACTGCGGTGATGGCGTACCTCCCGGCTTTCGCCGGATCGAAACCCAACGGGTTAACGCCCGGATTCCAACCGAGAATCGTCCCGTTTTCGGTGGCGAACAGGAAGGTGGCCGGGACTGTCACCGGGGCTCCGCTGCTGTTCACGCCGGAAATCTGGAATGCTTTCTGAGCAGCCGGCACGTTATTGAACACAGTGCCCGTCGTTGCTCCCCCGGTTCCCAACGGGTTCGCGGGACTCGGAATGGAAACCACCAGCGGTTGCGGCGTCCCCGCCGTGTTGTACAGAGTCGAGAGTCCCGCGTTGGCGATCCAGAAGGGCGAGGTGCCCGACTCGGAGATCCCCCACGGGTTCACCAGGTTGTGGTCCACGAACTTCGCGATATGTGTGATCCCGTTGCTGTCCACCAGCGTCGGCACGGCGCCGACCTGCCGGTTGACCACGAGGTCGGTTACCAGATAGCCCGCGGGTTGTGCATTCGCAGCTACGACGAAGCAGTTGGCGATAAGCGCGGTTAGCGCCAGGGGCCGAAAAAACGTGTTCATTGTTGTCCTCTCACTCGTGCAGTGTTGATGTTTGGCGACTTAGACGCAACAGGTCTTACCCAGTAAGTCCATTGGCGATCCCTACTGTCATTAAACACTATGGAACCGTTTTCGAGTGTAACTTCCGTTCCGGGCCGCGCCCGCGGGAAGCGGTCTTCCGAAACTGTCACACGTATTTCCTGTGGCGCCCGTGCCTCGAGCCGGGGCTACCCTTCGTCTGACCACAAATGAGGGGATTTCTTGGGGGGAAACGCGGTCAGGAGTACGGTATTACAAAACTCTGACATTTCCAGGCCCGTTTATCTTGAATTATGCTGTTACGCTGAGGCTTGACAGCCCCTTCCGTATACCCTCATCAGACGCAGCCGCATCCGAAAGGCGGTGGCGCGCGAGTCCTGCTCTCGTCGGTCTTCGGCCCGTACGCGCAGGACGACGAGTTCGGCAGCCGGACCATCAATCCCATGGAGCTTTATCACAACCAGGTGACGAAGGCGCAGGGCGCGTTTTCGATTCGCCGGTTCCACCGCTCCTGGGGGATCCTGATGATCCAGGAGAACATCTCGGCGCCCTGCGCGGTCCTGGATTTCCCCACCCGCGAAGATTTCGCGCGCGAGCTGCGAAGGCACAGCTACGACATCGTCGGCATTTCCGGGATCGTCGTGAACGTCGGAAAGGTGCGGGAGATGTGCCGCATGGTGCGGGAGATCTCGCCCTCTTCCACAATCGTAGTCGGCGGTCACGTATCCGCCATACCGCAAATCGCGGAAATGGTGGATGCCGATCACATCGTCCGCGGTGACGGCATCGCCTGGATGCGCGAATTTCTGGGCGACGACCCGACCGCCCCGGTCCGCCATCCGCCGCTCGATTCCGGCTTCGACCTGCGCATCATGGGCGTCCGGGTCCCGGATAATATGGACTCCTCGGCCACCATCATCGCTTCGATGGGGTGCCCCCTCGGCTGCAACTTCTGCACCACCTCGGCCTTCTTCGGCGGCAAAGGCAAAATGTTGAACCTGTATTCCACCGGCGCCGAACTGTTCCGCGTGATGGAAGAGGCGGAAAGTTCGCGCGGCACAAAATCGTTCTTCATCATGGACGAGAATTTCCTGCTGCAAAAGCGCCGCGCGCTGGAATTGCTGGGGCTCATGAAGGCCGGCGGGAAGAGCTGGACCCTGCACATCTTCTCCTCCGCCAACGCCATCGCGATGTACCGGCACGAACAACTGGTGGAGTTGGGAATTTCGTCGATCTGGATCGGCCTGGAATCGCCGAACTCGGCGTACGCCAAGCTGGCGGGCGCCGACACCATGCGTCTGGCGGCGGAACTGAGGGAGCACGGCATCGTCCTTCTCGGGTCCACGATCCTGGGGCTCGAGCACCACACCCCCGAGAATCTTCCGGCCGAGATCGAACACGCGGTGGCGCACGAGACGGACCTGCACCAGTTCATGCTCTACACACCCGTGCCCGGGACGCCGCTCTACCGTGAATTGGCGAAACAGGGCCGGCTGCTCGACGTGGACCTGGCCGACATCCACGGTCAGGACGCCTTCAACTTCCATCATCCGGCCATTTCGCGCGAGCAGTCGCGGGGCTTTTTGGCCAGCGCGTTCCAGCGCGATTTCGAACGCAACGGCCCCAGCCTCTTTCGCATCTGCCGGACGACTTTCGCTGGCTGGAAACGGCACAAGGACCATCCGGACGCGCGCGTGAGGGAGCGGATTCACCGCGAAGCGCGCATGCTGAAACACGCCTATCCCGCCGCTCTCTGGGCCATGGAACGCCACCTTCGCAGCACCAATCACGAGGTTGCCGCGCGCGTGCGGGCCCTTCGCAAGGAACTCGAACGGGAGTTCGGCGTGCTCGCCCGCGTGGCGGCAAAGGCCCTGGGACCCGTGCTCTGGTGGACGAGTTGGAGGGACGAGCAGCGCGCTCCGCAGGGACGTCTGTTGAATCCCGGCATGATCCTCGGACGCAGGAACTGGTCCGCCGCCAGGCGAACTGCCGCTCGCTGCTAATCGGATTACAGTTCCAGCGTCTCCGTTGCTATGGATCGAATTCAGGCGGGGAGAACCCTGTTGACGCTGGTGCTGGCGGCGACGGCCATCGCATCGTTCGTTTTGGACTGGAGTCCGAACCACCTCTTGAATCCGCTGTGGCACCCACATGCCCGCTTCCACGGCGCGCTCCTCCTGTTTATGCTGGCCGGGGTTGCGGGAACGGGAATCTGGCTGCTCTGGCGAAAGTCGAGCGAGCCCGAGGTGGCGCTTCGCGCCGCGGCCCTGCTCTCCCTCTCGTTCTGGACGCCGCTGTTCTACATCACGAGCCTTCTGCCGGGTTCGACATCGTGGGCAGGCCGGCCTGAGGCCGATCCGCGCCTGAGCGGCAGCCTGGTGACGCCGAACCTGATCGTCGCGCTGTTCTTCGTTCTGTTCAGTGTCGCCGGGTTGTGGCTGAGCCGCCGCCGGGGCACACGTCCTGTTCCGGCGCAGGCCCCGACATCATAATGGAAGTATGCACGGGAGACTGTTCATACTGCTTGCCGCACTCGCAATGCCGCTTGCCGGCGCGGGCGATGCGGCCCTCGACCGCGCCACGCTGCGCGGCGTAACGGCCGTCAACGTGGTGATCGATGCGATACCTGCCGAACTTCAGAAAGAGGGCGCAACACCCGCCACGCTTCAAGCGCGGCTCGAGGAAAAACTGCGCAACGGCGGCCTCAAAATCGACCCGGCCGCCTCCGAGTTTGCCGGCTTTCGCCTGACCTCCGTGCGCGCCGGACGCGGGCCTTTCGCCATCTCGGCGACGCTCGGCCTTTACCAGCCGGTCATTCTGGTGCGCGACCGCAACGTAAAGACCGCTACCCAAACCTGGGAAGTGGACACTGTGGCGCTGGCGGATTCCAAACAGGTGTATCGCGCCTGCATGGATTCGGTGGATGAACTGGCGGACCGCTTCCTGGCGGCCTACCGGTCTGTCAATGCGGCGAGCGGTGGCGGAAACAACCTGCCCGTTCCGCCGGCCAGGTAACCTTTGAGGCCACCGCACACATACCTGAACTGCTTGAACAGGAGCTGGTACCGCGTCAATTCCGGTTCTTTCTCTTCCTGCTGCACTACGATCACCTCCGGCCCCCCGGTGTCGCGCGCCTGATATGCCCGCAACAACATAGACCGTATTGAAACGTCCTCCGGCGGAAGCGAATACCCCGCGATAATCCATTTCTCCGCCCGCCGCAAGGATTCGAGCGCATTGCGCCAGATGCCCTGAAGCACGGGGTCACGGATGTCGCGAACCAGCGAGGGCGCCACAATCACGTGTCTCAGTGGCCTGGCGCCGCAATGACATTCATTGGCCCCGTCGCGCTCCCGTTCCGCAAGCCAGGGAAGCTGCGCTGTCCGTCTTTCCGCGCCGTCGCCGAGCAGGAAAGAAAGGTACGCGATGGCTCCGGCGGGATTGACGTAAACGTTGTCGCAGACGCTGCATCGCAACCAGTTGAGGGAGCCGTGGAGCTTGAACAGGGCGAATTTCGCACCGGGCGGCCGCGGATAGACCGTGCCGCTGGCTATTTCACGCACGCTCAACCCGAAATCCACCTGGTCGAACACATTGTAGGTGAGACGGGCGTACAACGCCTGCTCCAGCTCGATGTCGTAGTTGGTCGAAATAATGGTCACACGATGATTTGGCTCTGCCGTAAGCTGCATCAGCCAGTCCACAACGCGCTTGCGTTCGTCCTTCTGATCCCGCGGCCGCTCTTCGAACGGCTTCAGCTCGCTCGTTTGATCCCATTCTTTGCGCACCACGTCCGGAATGTCCGCCATTCCCAGGCTGTCGGGACTCTCGTTCCGCACCAGTAACTCGAAAATCGCCCGCTCGATGAGCTTCCGGGCTCGCTCGAGTTCGCTCAAACTCAAGCCTGGAGCCGGTGAATTCGATGTGAGCAGAAGGTAATCGATCGTGGACAGCACATCGGTAATGGGAAGCAGATCGTCCTTCCACGTGGCTACATCGCGGCTGCGCGCCGTGAACCCGGCGAGCCCGGGAAGAAGTGCGTGCAGGCAGGCAAGCAGGCGACCCGAATCTTCGGTATCGCCGTTGAACAGGCGCTTGCCTTCCGGGTCCTTGCCCAGCAGCCGCTGCAACATCTTGGGGAATATCTCCGCGGTCATGGGCAGCCCGAGGGGTTTCGAGGCGCCCGCTCCGAGGAACACGACGGTTTCAGGCATTCGGTCTTCCTTTCTCTTCCAGGGACCGCAGGGAAGCCTATCCAAAACCGTGATCCGGCGCAAGGGCGGCGTGCGTTACTATCTCTAATTACCGATGGCTCCGATCCTCGAACTCCGTAACCTGGTGAAGCACTACCCCGGCCAGCGCGCGGTGGACGGCGTTTCGCTGGCCATCGAGGCCGGCGCTTTTTTCTCGCTCCTCGGACCATCGGGCTGCGGCAAGACCACTACGCTGCGGCTGATCGCCGGCTTCGAAGAGCCCACTTCCGGCGATGTGCTGCTGAATGGACGCGTAGTCAACCGCGACAAGCCGTACCAGCGCAACGTGAGCACGGTCTTCCAGAACTACGCGCTGTTCCCCCACCTCACCGCGCGCGGCAACATCGAGTTCGGCCTGCGCCGCCACCGCATCAAGGAAATCGACAAGCGCGTGCGCGAGGTGCTGGAGCTGGTCAACCTCACCGGCAAGGAGCAGCGCCGGCCCACCCAGCTTTCGGGCGGCGAGCGGCAGCGCGTGGCGCTCGCGCGCTCGCTGGTGCTCGAACCGGACGTGCTCCTGCTCGACGAACCGCTCGCGGCTCTCGACCCGAAACTGCGCAAGCAGATGCGCATCGAGCTGAAAGCCTTGCAGCGCCGCGCCGGCATCACCTTCCTGCTGGTCACCCATGACCAGGAAGAGGCGCTCTCCATGTCCGACCGCATCGCCGTCATGAACGCCGGGCGCGTCGAACAATTGGGATCGCCTGAGGATATCTACCTCCGTCCCGCCACCCGCTTCGTTGCCGGTTTTCTGGGCGCGGTCAACTGGATCGGCGGCGCGGGCATTCGCCCCGAGGCTATGCGCATCCATCGCGCCCCGAACGGCGCGGCATGCTCCGCCGAGGGCACAGTGGAAGGCACGGTCTTTCTGGGCGACTGCGTGCAGGTCCTGGTCCGCCTGCGCCAGAACGGCGAGCGCGCCATCGCGCAGGTGCCGCTTCAGGATGGCGCGTACCAGGCTGGGGAAACCGTCCACCTGTGCTGGGAACCACTCGGCGAGATGAGGTTTCCGGAGTGAAGCTGCGCTCCTGGTTCCTGCTGCCCGCGTGGCTGTGGATGGCGCTCCTGTTCGTGGGCCCGCTGGCCATCGTCCTCGCCTACAGCTTCCTGACCCGCGGCGTGTACGGCGGCGTGGGCGGCCCGTGGACGCTCGAAAGCTGGCAGCGCCTCTGGGATCCGCTCTACCTGACCATCGTCGCCCGCTCCTTCGCCATGGCGGTAGCTGCTACGCTCCTGTGCCTGCTCTTCGCTTTCCCCGCCGCCCTGTTCATCTCCGCCTCCGGACGCCGCAAGAACCTCTACCTGCAACTGGTCATGCTGCCCTTCTGGACCAGCTTCCTGGTCCGCACCTACGCCTGGATCTTCCTGCTGCGCGACACCGGCCTGATCAACACCGCGCTCGCGAAGCTCGGCCTGATCTCTTCCCCGCTCCCGCTTCTCTACAACGACGGCGCCGTGCTTCTGGGCCTGGTCTACGGCTACCTGCCGTTCATGGTGCTGCCCATCTACGCCACTCTCGAACGCCTCGACCCGGCCCTCACCGAGGCCGCGGCCGACCTGGGCGCCCGCCCGCTCACCGCCCTCTTCCACATCGTGGTGCCGCTTTCGAAGCCCGGAATCGTGGCCGGTTCGATCCTCGTCTTCATTCCCTGCCTCGGCGCTTACCTCACGCCCGACCTGCTCGGCGGCGGACGCACGGTGCTGGTAGGCAACCTGGTCCAAAACCAGTTCACCACCGCCCGCGACTGGCCCTTCGGCTCCGCCGTCTCCATGGCCCTGATGCTGCTGGTGACCCTGCTGGTGGCCGCTTTCCTGCGCCGCGGTACCGAGGACCTGGTATGAAGCGCTGGCTCTCGGTCTACGCGGTAGCTTTCTTCGCCTTCCTGCACGCGCCGCTCCTGACCCTCGGCGTCTTCAGCTTCAACCGCTCCCGCTTCACCGTGTGGGAAGGCTTCTCCCTCGACTGGTACCGCGCCGTCTTCCGCGATCCGCAGATCGTCGAGGGCACCTGGAACAGCGTGATCATTGCTCTCACCGCCACCGCGATCTCGACAGTCCTCGGCGGCGGCCGCACCGTGCTGGTAGGCAACCTGGTGCAAAACCAGTTCACCACCGCCCGCGACTGGCCCTTCGGCTCCGCCGTCTCCATGGCCCTGATGCTGCTGGTGACCCTGCTGGTGGCCGCTTTCCTGCGCCGCGGTACCGAGGACCTGGTATGAAGCGCTGGCTCTCGGTCTACGCGGTAGCCTTCTTCGCCTTCCTGCACGCGCCGCTCCTGACCCTCGGCGTCTTCAGCTTCAACCGCTCCCGCTTCACCGTGTGGGAAGGCTTCTCCCTCGACTGGTACCGCGCCGTCTTCCGCGATCCGCAGATCGTCGAGGGCACCTGGAACAGCGTGATCATCGCGCTCACGGCCACCGCGATCTCCACCGTGCTCGGCGCCCTCTGCGCTTACGGCCTCTGGAAGCGCGGCTCGCGCCTGCTCACCGGCGGGCTCTACCTTTCCCTGGTCACCCCGGAAATCGTCACCGGCATCTCGCTGCTGGCGCTGTTTCAGTGGGCCTTTCGCTTCTTTCACTGGCAGCTTGGCCTCCATACCGTGATCCTGGCGCACATCGCGTTCTGCCTGGCCTACGTCGTGATCGTGGTCTCGGCGCGCCTCCGTACCGTTAGCCCCGCGCTCGAAGAGGCAGCCATGGACCTCGGCGCCAACGAATGGCAGGCATTCTTCTACGTCACGCTGCCCGCTCTTGTCCCCGGCATCGTTGCCGCCGCGCTGCTCGCGCTCACCATATCCTTCGACGACTACGTCATCACCAGCATGGTGGCGGGCGTCGACTCCGAAACCCTTCCCATGGTGATCTACGCCATGGCGCGTCGCGGCGCCAGCCCCGTCATCAACGCCATTTCCTCCATGGTGACCGTGCTGTTCGGCATTCTGATCCTCATCTCCGAACGGGTGCGGGAAACATGAACCGCCGCACGTTTCTGCTGGCCGTCCCCGGGCTCGCCGGATGCGCGAGCGATACCCGCCCGCGGCTGAACGTCTATAACTGGTCTGCCTACGTGGCGCCCGAGACCGTCCCCGGCTTCGAGGCGGAGTTCGGAGCGCGCGTGCGTTACTCCACCTACGAAAGCAACGAGGAGATGCTGGCCAAAGTGCTCACCGGCAACTCCGGCTGGGACATCGTGTTCCCCACGCATAACCGTCTTGCGCCCATGCGCGAATACGGCCTCCTCCAGCCGCTGCGCCATGACTGGCTGCCCGGCCTCGACAACCTGGAAGCGGGATTCCGCGCGCCCGCCTGGGATCCCGGACTCGAATGGGGCGTGCCCTACATGGTGAACGGCACCGGCATCGTGTACAACCGCAGCCTCACAGCCGCCCCTGACGCGATGGGCGGACCTGTGGAACCCGAAGTTGAAAGGCCGGCTCACCATGCTCGACGATCCCGAGGACCTGCTCGGCGCCTGCCTCAAGAAGCTGCATTACCCCTTCAGTTCCACCGACCCCCTGGAACTCCGTCGCGCGCGCGATGAGGCCGTAGCCCAGAAACCTCTGTTGCGCGCCTATCTGAACGCCGAAGTGCGCGACCAGCTTGTTTCCGGCGACGTCCTCGCCGCGCAACTCTGGTCCACCACCGCGCAGCAGGCCATCGACGCCGGCGCGCCCCTCGCCTTCGCGTATCCCGACGAGGGATTCCCGCTCTACTGCGACTGCGCCGTCGTGCTGCGCGAGAGCCGCAGGAGCCGCCTCGCCCATCAGTTTCTCGATTACCTGCTGCGGCCCAAGGTCTCGGCCCGGATCGTGGAAGCCACCAAGACAGCCACGGCCAACGGCGCCGCTCGCGCGCTGTTGCCGCAGGCCGTTCAGGAGAGCCCCGTGCTGTACCCGCCGCCCGATGTGGTGGCCCGCGCGGAATGGCCGAAAACGCTCCCGCCCGCCACCCAGCGCCTGCGCGACCGGCTCTGGACCGAAATCAAGTCGGCCTGAAAGCCACACCCGCCTTGTCTCTATTGCCGCGCAGCGCTACAGTCGACCTGATAGCCACATGTTCAAACTCCCGACCATCCTGCTTCTCTGCACCGCCGCCTGCTTCGCCGCCGCCCCTCAGTCGAACGTCCGGTTCGAGATCCGCGGCGTGGTGACAGAGCCTGGAACAGGCGTGGCGGTGGCGGACGCCGGGATTTCACTCGCCGTGCAGCAGGGCGGCCCCGTGCGTCTCAACGGCGGCTGGAAGGATGACGATACGAACAAGACGCGGACCGACTATCGCGGCGCCTTCGTACTGACCGTGGACAAGGCGGGTGAGTACCGGGTAACCGCCGGCAAGGACGGCTATCAGGCGCCGGGCGTGGCCGGAGCTTCTGAATTCGCCGAAGTCAAACTGACCGAAGAGAAGCCCGCCGTTGACGTGAAGCTCTCGCTCGCGCGCCACGGCCGGCTGACCGGCAGCGTCATCGACGAAGATACCGGCGAGCCGCTCCCGCGCTTTCGATTGAGTGCGGTCCGCCGCATGGCTGTCGGCCGCTTCATGTCGTTCGGCGGCGTCGAGGGAACCACCGATGCCAAAGGCGAATTCGTCATCTCCGGCCTTCAGCCGGGCGAGTACGCCGTCACCATCGGGCCGCAGGCGAACGATCAGGCCCGCGTCCGCTCAAAATTCACCGGCCGCGATGCCGAAGCCGTGGACCGCGATTACGAGCGCACTTACTGGCCGGGCGGCCACGGGCCCGAGACCGTGCTGCCGCTGATAGTGCCCTCGGGTGGATCGGTGAACGTGGGCCGACTTGCGGTGCGAAAAGTGCCGTACTACCGCGTCCACGTGCGGATTCCGCCCTCCGCTTGCAACCCCGGCGCGACCCTGTCTATCGTTGAGTCCATCTCGGGCGCCGACTCCAGCATTCTCACGCATCGCCTCGCCCAGGCGCCTTGCGGAGACCTTCTGGTGACGGGCTTTCCCGCCGGAAGCTACCGGCTGATCCTCACCGCCGCCGAAGAGACGCTCGGAAATGAAATCACGGCATCGGTGCCTTTTCTGATTGCCGACCGGAATCTCGAAATCACGGCCGACCTGAAGCCCGGAGTCGCTGTGAGCGGCTCCATCGTGGCTGCCGAAGGCGCCCGGCCGCCGGACCTCAGTAAGGTCCGCATCGGTTTTCGACCGGTGGACGGCCAGGGATCCATGCAGGGACTTCCCGCGCCGCCCGATGCGGATGGCAGGTTCCATTTTGAAAACCTGCGCCCGCTCGATCACACGGTGCTCGTCTCCGGGGTGAGCAGCGGAAATTACGTCAAGGAAATTCACCACAACGACACAGCTTTGATGAGCGATACCGTGCCCCTCGGCGATGGCGCGCCCGCTCACGTCCTCCGCATCGTGCATCGATGACAAGCCCGCGACCATCACCGGGACGGCGGTAAGCGGCGACCGCCCCGTCGCAAATGCGTATGTCGTCGCGCGCCGCTGGCCCCCGAACGGGCTCACTACCGGATGGGCCGGTGGGCGGACAGATGCCGATGGCCGGTTCCAGATCGCGGGCCTCGCTCCGGGAGAGTACCGCGTCATCGCGCTGCGTGCTCTGACTCCGGATATGAGCGGAACCAGCCCGGCGTTCGAACGTGCGCTCGCCGCGGGCGCCAAAGCGGACCTGGGGCCGATGGGAACGGTAAGCCTGAAGATCGAACTGAGCGAACCCCGTTAAGGATTACAATTAACAGGACCATCGGAGGTTCACAAAAATGCCCACCTACATCGCCCTCTTGAAATGGACCCCGCAAGGGCTCCAGGACCTCAAGCAAAGTCCGGCCCGGCTGGACAAGGCACGCTCGGCGTTCGAGGCTGACGGCGTCACGATGAAAGAGTTTTTCATGGTGACAGGCCCGTACGACATGGTCGCGGTGATGGAAGCGCCGGACGACGTGGCGCTGGCAAAGGCGATCCTGTCGGTCAGTTCGAGAGGCAGCATCACCTCGGAAACCATCCGCGCCTATACCGAAACCGAGTACCGCAACATCATCGGCGGGCTGAAGTAAAGGCGGGGCGCGAAGCCCCGCCCTCCTCTACTGCTTGCGCGTACCGCGGGCCGGTGCGTTCTCGCTCTTCGGCGTTTCGGCCGGTTTTTCGGCGGGTTTCGATTCCTGCTGTGCGGGGGCCCGCTCCGCGCGCCGCTCTTCATTGCTGGGCCGTGCGACAGACCGTGGCTCGCTTCTCTGCTCCACCTGCCTCGGCGGCTCCGCCTGCCGCGGCTGTTCCACCGGCCTCGACCGCTCCACGCGCGGTTGCTCCACCTGCCGCGGCGCCTGCACCCGCGGTTGCTCGATCTGCCGCGGCTGCTCGATCTGCCGCGGTTGCTCCACCTGCCGCGACTGCGGCCGTTCCGCCCGTGGCCTTTCCGTTTGCGTCACCGGCGGCACGAAGACGGGCGCCGGATTCGACGGCGTCACCCTCGGGCGGTCGATTCGCGGAGACGCCTCGCGCGTTTCGACGTTCGGGCGCAATTCCTCCACCGGAACCGCCCGCCGGCTGGCCGGGGGCGCTACCGGGCGCGGCGGCGGCGCAACCCGCACCACCGGACCACGCACCGGCGCGCTGCGGCGAAGCGCCTCTTCCTGCGAGGCATCGAGCGGCCGGCCCTGGTTCGCCTCAATAGCAGCCTGCTGGTTCCGCATCAAAACCGGCGCTGCGGCCGGAGCATGCTTCACCACCACCGCGCGCTGCACCGCCCGCGAAGGCGGCGCGTTCCGCCGGCTGCCCTCTCCAAATACGCTGTCGCGGCCGGGAACCAGCGCCGGACCGCCGCCCTGCACCGGAGCGCGCTCGATCTCCCGCGGGTTCACACTGATCGCCATCCGGTGCACCGAACGGCCGGCGATGAAGTCGCCGTGAGAAACCGCCGTCACCGCGTTCGGCGCCGTCTGGTTGCGGTAACGGCCCCCGCGCAATTCGCCGGCATGTCCGCGGTTCAGCCGCGCCAGGTACGTTTGACTGGTGCGGTAGATGGGCCGGTACGGCTCACGCGGCCCCAGCGGGAACCAGGCCGCGAAACTGGCCCTGGTCTGGCCGAAACGCGGACCACCGAGAAACACTACCAGCGCAGGCGCGTAAACCGGCCGCACACCCCGAATCGAACCCGGCACCCAGACCCATTGACCGCCCACAATCACCCAGCGGCCGTAATGGAACGGCGCGAAGCCCCACGGCTGGTCGTCCACCCAAGTCCAGCCCCACGGATGCACCCATACCCAATGCCCGAAACGGTAAGGAGCCCACCCGATCGGCACCGTTCGCGGCGCCCAGATCCACCCGTAATCGGATTCCTGCCGCCACACTCCGTTGTCGTCCAGGTCCTCATAGCCGGTCATCTCGCGCGGCACGTAGCGGGCGGATTCGGATTCCTCGTCCCGGATGTCCCGCGCCAAACACCAATCCTCGAACTCCGTACGCGGACCGGCGGCGAACACCTCTTGCGTCAACTCGTCCAGCCCCGCAATCCGCGCCGACTGCCCGGAATGGACCGGGAACGCGAGCCCCCCGCCAGTAACACTGGCATCTCCCGACCGCACCGTCACCGTGGTCGTATTGCTTTCGCCATCAGCCGTAATAACATACTCGCCAGGCCGCAGCAGGGTGATGGCTACGTTCGGCGTCGCCAGTTCGAAACTCTCGTTTTCCAGCAATTCACGCAACCGGATCTGGACCGTTCCCTGTGTCACGCTGAGTTGCACCAGCCGGTCGTCCAGGGTGAGATACGACAGCGCGGTCTCCGAATCCATCCGGATTGCCGTGGATCCGATCTCCATTTCCACCCGGGCCCCCGCGTCGGTCCACAAGTGGTCACCCGTGGTCAGGGGATAATTCAGCGTGGCCAAACCCCACTCCTCCACGCTCCCCGGCCGGAATGAAACCGGCCCCTGCAGATAGCTCAACCGGGCTACCCGGGAGGGTGGATCCTCTTCCGCCGTTGCCGTCAACGCGGCCAGCGCCGTCAGAACTGCGAGAAGTCCAATCTTGCGCATCATAACCGCCTTCCCTTCACTCTTATTTACGCGCAATCCGGCTTAACAATTTCGGACCAGTTTCATTAAATTTATGAAATCCGGTAGCTATTTAGAGCCGTTAGCAGCCGCGACATCTGCGCGCGCATCTCCGCCAACGGAAAATGCGCCCGCTCGCCGTGCCCCGGCAGCACCCACTCGAAGCCGTATTGCGCCAGCGTTCTCACGGACTCCACCTGTTGCGGCCACGAATACCAGCACACCTTTTCGGAAGCCGACAAACGCCCGCGCTCCCGGCTCCACCAGATGTGATCGCCCGCGAACAGGAACTGCTCGCCGTAGAGCAGGCAGCAATGGCCGCGCGTGTGCCCCGGGGTCGGAATCACCAGGAAGCCCGGCTCCAGTTCCACCGGCTCGAGCGAATCGATCACCCTCTCGGCGTCCGGCTGCGCGGAAAGTTCCAGGCGGTGGATGATGCGCTCGGCATGGAACCGCCGCGCGTATTTCTCTGCATCGGCCACGTCATCGCGATGCGTGAGAAAGATGTGCCGCAGTCCGCCGCGCTCCTCGAACCGCCGCGCCAGGTGCTCCACATAACGGGGCGAGTCGATCAGCCAGTTTCCGTCCGGATGTTCCACAAAGTAGCTGCTGCCGCCAAAAGATTTCGGTGAATGAAAGCCGCAATACGAAAACGCCCCCGGCGAGCGGCTGCGGAAACGCATCCAGCGCCGACCGGATGCCCTCCCTGTCCTCGGACCCTATCGACCCGGTGGGACACGCGACCAGCGCCCTCAGTGCCGCCTGCTTCTCCTCCCCCCCGCGAGGCTGTAACTGCACGAAGGAGTTGTCTCCCGCATCCCCGAACGTCGCCGGCGCAATCTGCCGGCATGTGTCGCAGTCGATGCAGGTGTTGTCTACGAAGAAGGCCCCCGGTACGTTTTCGGCCAGGGCTTGCGCCCGTTGTGCCATACCTTCAGGATATCCGACAGGGCCTCTTCCTAGCGAATGAACGCCAGGTGATGGGGCAGCCCCAACCGCAGACGGATGCGGTCGATTTCCTGGAGCGGCTTAAGAAAGTCCGGCTCCTCCAGCGGCCACAGCCGCGCGGGAGCCGCATCCGAACCGGCCGCCGCCAGCAGACAATTCACCGCCCGCCGCGCCGCTTCGTTGGCCGCTTCCATGCAGGCGATGTCCGTGTACGTGCGCACGTAGTCGGATGCCAGAAACAGGTTCGGAATCTCCACCTGCGCATCGGGCCGGTACTCGAGCGACCCGGCCGTATTGATCAGCAGCGGTTCGGCATTGGTGGCGCTCCCCGGATTGGGAAACTCGATATCCGGGTCGAGAAACCAGGACACCAGCGAGGAATCGTCAATCGGCGCCGCGCCGCTGTCGTTCAAATGCTGCTTGAGCTGCGCCCAGACCTCCTCCTTGATCTCCTCCGCGCTGCATGCGCTCGCCGGCTTCCCGTACAGCACTCCCGGCGCCTCCCAGTCCGAAATATCCACCGAGAGAATTCCGCGCACGCTCCCGTCGCCAAACCGGGAGAAGTCCACCTTCGTCCAGAACTGGCGCTGCGAGATGGAGGTCAGCGCCCACGGCGAATCGAGATAGATCGCATGCCCGTGCACCAGCGGCACATCTTTCGACAGGTAAAACTGAATGCCGTTCATCCATCGCGTCTTCAGCTTGTCCAGATGCGCCATCGAGGGCGCGGCGCTTTTGAGGTCCGGAGTCAGCAGCGCGGCCATCACCTCCACCGGCATGGCCGCAATGTAGAAATCGGCCGTCGCCTGAAGCGCACCCGCCTCGCTTTCGATCGCCGCCGAAGTGATGCGTCCGCCGCCGGTACTCGATGCCCGTGACCCGGCATCCCCGGTGGAATACGACCCCGAGCTTTTCGAGATACGCGACCCACGGATCGATCCAGACGTCGTTCGTCGGTCCGGCCAGCAGCCGGTCGAACACGCGGTCCTCTGAAACGAGGCCGGTCAGCAACTGTAACTGCGTGGTCCCCACCGTCCGCGTGCTGCTCTCCTCGGCCCGCATGGCCACCATCGATCGCGTGACTCCCTGCCCCAGGTAGGCTTGATAGGCGTGGGACCGCGACGGCGCGCCGATGAAGTCCCACCACGCGATGTGCTCGTATTCCTTGAGCCGCCGCTCCGGGCAGCTCGTGGCAATCACCAGAATGCGGCTGACGAAATAACTCACCTCGTCGAAGGGCACGCCGAACGGTGTCAGCAGCTCGAGTAGAAACAACCGGAACTCCTCGAGCGTGGCCGGACACCGCGCCAGCCACGTGATTTCCGTTTGCCCCGCGCGCGCCAGCAGCATGCGCGTGGCGATGGTGAGATTGTCGTACGTGCTGCCGTGCGCGCCGAACGGGGTGCGCCGCATAGTGTCGGTAACGTGCTTGTAGAAGCCTGGGAAGAAGCGGAAGCCGTGTTCGCCCGGCAGCGGCGCGCGCGTACCCTGCGCCGAATCCGGAACCGGGATGCTGCGGGCCTTCCCTCCCAGTGCGGCCTTGCGTTCGTACACGTGCACGGCAAAGCCGCGCTCGGCGAGTTCGTGGGCGGCGCTGAGGCCGGCCACGCCGCCTCCCAGGATGGCTACGGTCTGAGGCATAGGGTGCGTTTATTCTATGCCAGCCGTCACGGCCGGCGGCGGGCCACGCCCGTCGCTACGCCGCTTTCGCTGGTGGCCCTGAGCCGGATCCGATCGCGCTCCACAACCCCCGTCCAGCGAATCGTGGCCTGCCGCGAGCTCGAACTGCGGCGTGTGCACGGTCACGAATGCCAGGCGCCCGTTCCGGAGCGTCCCCTCCTCGATTGTGGCTTCCCCGCTCGGATACGCCACGCTGCCCGTCACCGCTCCCCTCGAAACCACCAGCCGCAGCCGCACCCTGTACGGCCGTTGATTCCTGCTCTGCATTTCGGCCACCCATACGCCCGCGACTTCCGGAGCGCGCCGCTCCTTCCAGATCACGGCTCCCCCCGTGGCGGCAAGCAGCGCGGCCACCAGCACCCACACCCACGGGCGGCGGAACCGGTGGCCGGAAGAGAACCCGCGCGTGCGCACAAGCGCCTGGGCAAGCAGCCGGGCGTCCTCGTTGAAGCGGTCATCGCTCACCACCAGCGCCTCCCGCGAGCACAGCCGCGCAAGGTCCTCCGGCAAATCCGCGGCAACCGGCATGCGCGCGCCGCCCACCAGCACCGGTATCACCGTGATGTCCCGGCTCAGCGCGGCGGAGACCTCGCGTCGAACGAAATCCTCCCCGCCGGCCCGTTTCTTCAGCTCCTCCACCCACCGCGGGCCGATCACCACCACCACCGCCTGGCAGCCCTCGATCGAATGCTCGATAGCCTGGGGGAAATCTTGTCCCGGCGCGATGTCCTGAACGTCCATAAAAACCTGGTCCTCGCCGAAGGCGGCGCCCAGATGGTCGCACAAACGGCCGGCATACCCGGCCGAATCCTCGCGGCGATAACTCAGGAAAACGGACAACGCCGGAACCCTCCCTGATATTGAGCATGATACAACCGCTCCAGCCGGACTAACCGATTCCGTTCCGCTTCCTGCGTGATATTATTTTGTTGCCAATCGCTCAGGGTTACTGAACAGTGGCCGCCAGGCCACGCACCGGAGGTACCAATGCTGATTCGCCGCCAACAGCTCGAGCGCCTGGAGGAGGATCGCGCACGGCGCTTCGCCGCCGCGATCCTGCCCTTGATTCGCGCGCTATGTCCCGGACACACGCGAGACATGCCGGATTCAGACCTGCAACAGCGCACTCATGAGGCAATCGAGGCGGGATCCCGCTTCGGCCTCCAGCGGGACAACGACCTTCTCGTCTTCACTGCTCTCTTCGTGCGTATCGGTTCAAGGTTCTATGATGACCCGGCAGTTCGCCGGTACCTCGAAGATCCGCTGCTCCCCCGCGACGAGCGTATGGCCCGCCTTACTCGAGAAATCCCGCACTCGGAGTGGGCCCGGATCAAGGAACAATAACTATCCACCGCCTCGTCGCGTGAATCAGGTGGAAACATGCCGAAAACGAGAAGAACGTGCTTGATTTGCCACGCACCATTTGTTCCCGAGTGCGGCACTGCCGGCTGTCAGGTCTGCCGGTGCAGGAACTGCGTTCGCACGGTGGGTAGATCGCCCTACGCCGTACCGCGGATGCCCGGAACCCATCACCCTCCCTCCGCCGGAACGAGTTCCGTCTGGCGGGCAGCCAGGCCTCCCGCCCCAAACTGCGACTGCGGAGAACCTGCCCGCCCCGGGGACCTTCTGCAGATGCGGCAAACCGCTCTGCAAGAACTGTTCCGGCTGCGACGATTGCTCCATCCGGGAATTGTCGGACCTGGCAATGGCTACGTTTTCCTCTGCACAATCCACCGGGATCGCTGGTTGCGGTATCGCCAATCCGGATAGGGGCCGCGAGTTTCGGGAGCGATTCAGCCAGCTGTTCGCCGGTATGCAGCTCCTTCCGCGCAGCGACGTGATGTCGGGATATCTGGCCGCAAAAAAAGATGCAGCCGCGGCTTCCGCAGCCGCCTCCGGCGCAGGCGATTCCGCGGTTTCAGCCGCTGAGGACGAGGCGAAAAGCGCCGCACTGAGCGCCGTTGCGAAGGCAACTTCGGAGCTGAAGGAGAGGGTCATCACCGCCGTGTCCGCGATTCTGAAGCTGCCGCACGACCAGGTGCTGGCCGCCCTTGGCGAAATGATGGGCAACCAGGTTCTGGACATGTTGATCGGCCAGGTCGCGAATGCCGCCTCCGCAGTGGTGCCCGTGGTCCGCACTGCCAAGGAGACCGGGATGGTGACCAAGTCGGTCGGTCTCGCCGCCTGGAAGAAGTATAAGAAGGTCAGCGTAGCGAGCCAGGAATCGCGGATGGCAGAGGGTCCGTCCCAAGCCGCTCTTCGCTGCGTCCCAAGATTCATCGGGCGCGCCATCACCCAGCAGGCGATCGAAGCCTCCCGGCACGGCACTGCCGTCGCCATCTCCATTCCCGCGGATGTTCTCACCCTTCTCGGACTCGCGGGCATTCCCCTGACGTTTGGCGGAAGCGCAATCATCGTTCCGTTAAGCGAAGCACTGCTGGGCTATACCGGGTCGTTTGCGGTGGCAGTGGCGGGACTTGTCCAGAAGCTTTGCGTGCTGATCCGCGATTTCAACGAGATCGCGGCGGCAAACCGCTACCTCGCCCACCCGGAGCAGATTCCCGATGAACGGATTTTTGAAGAGTGCCCGATTCTCGGCGTGTGGTGGCTCCTTCTCGCCTCGGATTACGAACTCTGCGGAATGCCCATCGACGCTGCGTCCGATCCTCGCGATTACGGTAATACCTCCCGGCTGAAAAACTGGCTGCTGCAACGCCGGGACTGGCAGCAGACCAACATCTTCGAGTGGGCGGAACATCGCAACGTGGCGCGCGCATCCGCATATTCTGTCGCGCTGGCCTATGACTACGCGCTGGTTAAATCCACGCCGGAGGCCGGATCGGCGCCTGCCAGAATCGAGGAGGTACAGCCACCCATGGATCCAGCCTGGGACGATTATGTGTTTACGCTTCTTCCGCGTCGCATGAATCTGGGCCGCTACGTGGGAGAGAGAACCAGGCAGCTCATGAGCGCGTTTTCGGCCGATTCGCTGGAGGGTGTAGCGCAAGGTATCGAGGACAATGCGCTGGAAATTCTCGTTCCGGCGGCCAGCCAGTGAACCCGGTACGAACGATGTTCGCTGTGGCGATGGCCGCGGGATCCTCGCTCGCGCAAACGGAGATGGTTACCGACCGCCCGGACTTCACCGAATCCACCGGTGTCGTGGCCAAACGACTGATACAGCTCGAGACCGGCTTCACCCGCGAGCGCAACCAGGGTGGAAGCGCGCTGGACGGTCCCGAACTGCTGCTGCGCATCGGACTAGGCAAACGGCTCGAATTCCGCACCGGCGGCGAAGGGTTCCTGTGGCAGCGCATGCCCGGAGCCGGCACCGTCCGCGGCCATTCCGATGTGGAAGTAGCAGCGAAAATTGTGCTGCTGGAGCAGGGGCGCCGCCTCCCTGCCGTATCGCTGCTCCCCATCCTCTCGATGCCGCTCGGTTCCCCGCCGTTTTCGAGCGGCGGTTTTGATCCGACCCTCAAGATCGCCTTGAGCCGCGATTTGCCCGCCGGTTTCGGACTCGGCGGAAATCTGAACTTCGGCTCCCTGACCACTCCCAACGGCCGCTTCACTCAATCGGCATGGAGCGCCAGCCTCGGCCACACTCTCGGGCGTGGTTTCGGCGGTTTTTGGGAGATCTACGGATTTACCCCCTGGGACAAGGGCGACCCGGCCGCCTGGATCGCCCAAACCGGAGCCACGCGCTCCCTCGGCGGGAATGCCCAGGTGGATGCCCGCATCGGCAAGCGCCTCACCGCGGCGGGACCGAACTGGTTCTGGGGCGTCGGTGCGGCAGTGCGCTTTTCCACTCCCGGGCGGGGCCGCTGACGCCCGCCGGGATAAGATGGCGTCAGCCGCATGATACAAAATCTCGATCACTCTCGAACAATCCGTTCATCCGCAGCGTCAGATAGACGGTGAACTGTCGATCGCTCTGGCTGGCGGCCGCGGTGTTTTGCGCGAACGCGCAGACTCCCGGCATGATGGCTTATACCTGTGCTCCGGAAGGAGGGCCTCCCTGGCCCGTGCAGGATATCTGCGCCGTTCGAACCAGTGGTTCAGCGCCACGGTTGCTGACGCGCGACGGTCACAGCCACAACCCGTCATGGTCACCGGACGGCAGGCGCATCCTGTTCGTTCACGATGCACCACTCAGCACCAGGCCGGCCTACCAGGAAACCGAAAACCGTAAGTCGTACCACCCGATCGAACTGTCAGTCATGGACGCGGATGGCCGCAACCGCCGCGTGCTTCGCATCATCGAGCCGGTCATCTACAGCGCCGCCTGGTCTCCCGACGGAGACCTGCTTGCTGTCAGCGCCTCCATGTCCGCAGCGCCGGGTCAGCCGCCGGAGATGGGCATATTTCTACTGCCGGCGAATGGAAGAGGCGAGCCTCGACTGCTGATCGAGAATGGGTGGACCCCTTCCTGGTCACCCGACGGTGCGAAGATCGCCTTCGCAGTCGAGCAACCGCGTGGCCACTGGACGGTACACACGGCCGACAGGGATGGAACACAGCGTATCCGCCTGACTGACAGGAATACGACCAGCGGCTCACCCGCGTGGTCACCCGATGGCAACTTCATCGCCTTCGATCGGGTTGTTGATGGAAGCGGACGTCAGCAGGTTTTCATCATGAATGCTGACGGCTCGAGCGTCCGGCAAGTCACGACAGACAGCGCGTGGTCCTGCGGGCATCCATCGTGGTCGCCCAGTGGCAACCGGCTCGTTGTTGGATGCCGCTCAGCCGGATCGCCCTGTGGTATGGGCTTCTACTCAACCGGCCAACCGATGCCGTACTGTACCCGGCGTCTGCTTGCGGTACCTGCCGGCTCGGGCGCGGTTGCAGCGCCGGCTAAGGTGATGGATCGAGACGGAGCTACCCCGGCAATCGCGCCCCGCTTCAGATAGGGTGATGCTCGGGATGCGGTAGCGCGGCACGGCCGCACGCTGAGCTAAGCCCACACATGGCCGCTGAAGAGGTTCCTTGCGGCAAACAATATTTCGCCAGTTGAGCATGCAGACAGGCGCCCGGGCGAAACCAGGGCGGAACTGAAAATGGCGGCCGGAATTGCGGCCGCCGGGATAAGATGGCGTCAGCCGCATGATACACAATCTCGATCTCCTCCTCACCCTGTCCGCGGGGCTGATTGCGGCCCTGGCCCTTGGCTACGGGACGCACCGCCTGGGCTGGTCACCCATCGTGGGCTACCTGCTTGCCGGAATCCTGGTTGGGCCGCACACCCCCGGCTTCATCGCCAACCCCGAGCTGGCCGGACAACTGGCGGAGGTCGGGGTGATCCTGCTGATGTTCGGCGTCGGACTTCACTTCCACATCGAAGACCTGATCGCGGTGCGGCGCGCAGCCATCACCGGCGCCATCGGCCAGAGCCTGCTGGCCACACTCCTGGGCGCGGCGCTGGCACATTTTTTCGGCTGGAGTTGGGCCGCATGCCTGGTGTTCGGCCTGGCGCTTTCGGTGGCCAGCACTGTGGTGCTCACCCGCGTGCTGGCGGACAACAATCAGCTTCGTAGTTCGGCCGGAAGGGTGGCAGTCGGCTGGCTCATCGTGGAGGATCTCATCACGGTCCTCGCCCTCGTCCTGCTACCTGCCGTGCTGGGAGCACCTCCGGCCTACGGGCTGGGCGCGACCATCGCTCTCGCCGTCGTGAAACTGGCGGCGTTCGTGGCCTTCATGTACTTTGCCGGCGGGCGGATCATTCCGCGGCTCCTCAATGCCGCCGCCGCTACCGGATCCCGCGAGCTTTTCACGCTCAGCGTGCTGGCCGTGGCGCTAGGAATCGCCGTGGCGGCCGCGGAGTTCTTCGGAATCTCCGTGGCCCTGGGCGCCTTCATGGCAGGGATGGTTGTAGGCCGGTCCGATTTCAGCGCTCGGGCCGCCGCCGACGCCCTGCCGATGCGCGACGCCTTCGCCGTCATGTTTTTCCTTTCCGTCGGCATGCTGTTCGATCCGCGCCGCACCCTCGATTCGATTCCGCTGCTGCTCGGCACGCTCGTCATCGTAATGGTGGGCAAGCCGCTGGTCGCGTTCGCCATCATGACCCTGCTCGGCTACGGTTCGCGAATTGCCTTGGGCGTGGCCGTCGCCCTGGCCCAGATCGGCGAGTTCTCGTTTCTGGTGGCCGGATTGGCCCGTGAAACCGGGGTATTGCCCGAAGCGGCGATGAACGTCCTGGTAGCCGCCGCCATCGCCTCCATCATGCTCAACCCACTGATCTACCGCCAGGTCGGCTCGCTCGAGAACGCAATTCAAGCCATGCCCGCGGTCTGGCGATTTCTGAACCGGACCACCGCCGCGCCGCTCGGAGAGGAGGGCGGCAATCGTTCCCCCGCGCATCGCTCGGTGGTCGTCGGCCACGGCCCGATCGGCCGTACCGTGGCACGTCTGCTGCGCGAACGCGGAATCGAACCCACCGTCATCGAGATGAATATCGATACGTACCGCGCCCTGCGAAACGCGGGCCAGCGCGCCGTTTATGGCGATTCCAATCAGCGCGAGGTCCTCGAACAGGCGGGCATCGCCACCGCCGGCAGCTTCATCCTCAGCACTTCCGGCGCGTCCGGAACCCTCGAGGCCATCCGCGCGGCCCGCGAAATGAATCCCCGCCTCCTGGTCGTCTCCCGCGCCGACTACCTGGGCCAGACCGAGTCCCTCCGCAGCGCCGGCGCCGACGAAGTTTTCTCGGGCGAAGGCGAGGTGGCGATGGCGATCACTGGCGCGATTCTCCGCCGTCTCGGCGCCACGCCCGCCCAACTGGACGAGGAGCGAACCCGCATCCGCGCCGAGCTGTTCGAAAAACCCGCCTGAGACCGGTTAATCCGCGTGCGCTCCGGCATACGCCGGCCGGGCGACCTTCTTCTTCCGGCTGAGAAGCGTCCGCAGCTTTTCGAAGTAGATGTAGAACACCGGCGTGATATACAGCGTGAGCAGTTGCGACACCACCAGCCCGCCCACCACCGCCAGACCCAGCGGCCGCCGCGCTTCCGAGCCCGCCCCGATACCGAGAGCGATCGGCAGTGTCCCCATAATCGCCGCCATGCTGGTCATCATGATCGGCCGGAACCGGACCAGGCACGCTTCATAGATGGCGTCTCCCGGATGGCTCCCGCGCTTCTGCGCTTCAATGGCGAAGTCGATCATCATGATCGCGTTCTTCTTCACGATGCCGATCAGCATGATGATTCCGACAAACGAATACAGGTTCAGCTCGCTGCCGAAAAGGTATAGCGTGAGCAGCGCGCCCAAACCGGCCGAAGGCAGTCCGGTGAAGATCGTGATCGGGTGGATGAAGCTCTCGTACAGGATTCCCAGCACCATGTAGATCACCAGGATCGCCATGATGAGCAGCGTTCCCATCCCTTGCAGCGACGACTGGTACTCGGCCGCCATGCCCTGAAAACGGGTGCGCACCGTGTCCGGCAGCGCGTCCCGCGCCACCCGCTGCACGTTGTCCACCGCTTCTCCCAGCGAGACGCCGGGCAGCAGGTTGAAGGACACCGTCACCGCCGGCAACTGGCCGAGATGCGCAATGCTCAGCGGACCCACCGTGCTGTGCAGTTTCGCCAGCGAACTCAGCGATACCAGCTTGCCGCGGGAGGAGCCGATATACAGCATCCCCAGCGCATTCGGATCGAGCTGGTATTTCGGCAGCAGTTCCATCACCACGGCAAAGTCGTCGGTCGGCGTGTAAATGCTCGAAATCTGCCGCGACCCGTAGGAGCTGTACAACGCGTTCTCGATATCGTCCGAAGTGATGCCGAGCGACGAGGCGCGGTCGCGGTCGATGTCCACCACCACCTGCGGGCTGGCCAGTTGCAGATCGCTGCTGATGTCGGTGACGCCCGGGACCTCATGCATCAACTTTTCAAAGTCGGCGGCCGCCCTGTAAAGAGTCTCCGTCTCCGGCGCCTGCAAGGTGAACTGGTAGTTGCTGCGCGACATCATGCCGCCGATGCGGATCAGCGGAGGATTGGTCAGGAACGCGCGCACGCCCGGTATCGCGTTCACCTTCGGCCGCAGGCGGTTGATGACCTCTTCCGGCGTGGATGTGCGCTCTTCCCGGGAACGCAGGCGAAGGAAGAAGCGGCCGTTGTTGGTTCCGCCGTAGCCGACGTTCGACGTGTACGCTTCCACGTCCGGATCCGCGGCAATGATCGTCCGCGACCTTCTGCTGGCGCTCCACCATGCCGTCGAACGACACGTCCTGCGGCCCTTCCACGCTGCCGCTGAGCTGCCCGGTGTCCTGGTTGGGAATGAAGCCCTTTGGCACCAGTCCGTACATATACGCCGTGGCGGCCACGGTGCCGAACGCGAACAGCACCGTCACCACGCGGGCGCGGAGCACCCCCCGCAGCGTCCACGAGTATCCCTTCACCATGCCGTCGAAAATCTTCTCGGTGGAGCGCTGGAAACGGTTCTGCTCTCCCGGCGGCTTCAAAAACCGGCTGCACAGCATCGGAGTCAGGCTCAACGAGACCAGCCCCGAAATCAGGATCGCGGCGCTGATCGTAATGGCGAATTCGTGGAACAGTTTGCCCATGATCCCGCCCATGAACAACACCGGGATGAACACCGCCGTGAGCGACATCGTCATGGAAAGGATGGTGAAGCCGATCTCCCTGCCTCCCTCGAGCGCCGCCGTCAGCTTGTCCTCGCCCATCTCCATATGACGCACGATGTTCTCGAGAATCACGATCGCATCGTCCACCACGAACCCCACCGCCAGCGTCAACGCCATCAGCGAGATGTTGTCCAGCGTGTACCCCATGAAGTACATCACGGCGAACGTGCCGATGATGGAAAGCGGCAGCGCCAGGCTGGGAATCAGCGTGGCCGAGACGTTGCGCAGGAACAGGAAAATGACCAGCACCACCAGCCCCACCGTGAGCATCAGCGTCAGCTTCACATCGTTGACCGACTCGCGGATCGATTCGGACCGGTCATACACCAGCCCCAGTTCCACCGAGGGCGGCATCTGCGCCCGGAAATCCGGCAGCAGGGCCTTCACCCGGTCCACCACTTCCACCGTGTTGGTGCCCGGCTGCCGCTGCACCTGCAAGCTGATGGAACGGACATTGTTGTACCAGCTCGAGGAACGCAGGTTTTCCACGCTGTCTGTGACTTGCCCCAGTTCGGAAAGCCGCACCGGCGACCCGTTGCGGTAGGCGACGATTACCGGCCGGAATTCTTCGGCGGATCCGAGTTGACCCGTAGCCTGCACCGTGAACGCCTGCCTCGGTCCCCACAGCGTGCCCGTCGGGCGGTTCACGTTCTGCCGCGACACCGCCGTTTCCACTTCGTTGATCCCGATGCCCCGGGCCGCCAGCAGCCACGGGTCGAGTTGCACCCGTACGGCGTACTTCTGCGCGCCCATCACCGTCACCTGCGCCACGCCCTGAATCATCGAGATGCGCTGCGCCATCATCGTTTCCGCATAATCGTCCACCACCGAAAGCGGCAGCGTGGACGAGTACAGCACCATCTGGAGTACCGGCGAATCGGCGGGGTTCACCTTGCGGAACGTGGGCGGATTAGGCATGCCCGAAGGCAGACGCCGGCTGGCCGTCGCAATCGCCGACTGCACGTCCTGCGCCGCGCCGTCCAGGTTGCGGTCGAGCGAGAACTGCAGCGTGATACTCGTGGACCCGCGGGAGCTGTTGGACGTCATCGACTCCAGGCCGGGGATGGTGGAAAACTGCCGCTCGAGTGGCGTGGCCACCGAAGCCGCCATGGTGTCGGGACCCGCTCCAGGCAGGTTGGCGTTCACCTGCAAGGTCGGGAAGTCCACGTTCGGAAGGTCGCTGACCGGCAACGCCCGGTAGCCGGCAGCCCCGAAGATGATGATCGCCATCATCAACAGGGTTGTCATCACCGGGCGGCGAATGAAAATCTCGGTAATGTTCATCGCGTTAATCCACCTGAAGCAACAAGAGAACAAGCTCCTGGACTGCCGATTATTTTAGCCGACCGCGCACTGCGTGGCGCGGGTTATCTTCAGAGCATGGCTTTCGTATCCATCGACGGCATCCGCTTATACTACCGGCTGGAAGGCGTGGAAGACAGGCCGGTCCTGGTCCTTTCGCACTCTCTCGGCTGCGATCACGGCCAGTGGGATCCCCAGGTCCCGTTCCTGCTGACCCGCTTTCGCGTCCTCCGCTATGACCTGCGCGGGCACGGCGCTTCCAGCGTGCCGCCGGGAGAATACTCGATCGAGCGGCTGGCCCGGGATGTAATGGACCTGGCGGCGGCCCTCGAGATTCCCCGTTTTGCCTTCTGCGGCCTCTCCCTTGGAGGCATGCTGGGGCAGTGGCTGGGAGCCAACGCGCCGGAAAGCCTGACCAGGCTGGTGCTGGCCAATACCTCGCCTAAAATGCAGAATCCCGCCGCCATGGAGGAGCGCCGCCGAACCGTGCTCGCCCACGGCATGAGCGCGGTGAGCGAAGCGGTGCTGGGCCGCTTCTTTACCGAAAGCACACGCGCGGCAGGCTGGCCGCACGTCGGCACCACCCGCGCCACGCTTCTCGCTACCGACCCGGTAGGATACGCCGGGTGCTGCGCCGCCGTCCGCGATCTCGACCAGGTCGCCCTGCTCCCCAGGATCGCCGTTCCCACCCTCGTAATCGGCGGTGATTACGACCAGTCAACCCCGTGGGAAGGCCACGGCGCCGTCCTGGCGGCGTCGATTCCCGGCGCTTCCCAGGTCCGCCTGCCCACCGCTCACCTTTCCAACCTCGAGGAGCCGCAGCGTTTCACCTCGGCGCTGCTCGACTTCCTCACCTGAAAACGCGGATTGCACCGCACCGCCGCGTGGCGTACTCTGGGTGCGGACGAATTTATGGCTTTCTGCACAACCTGTGGCGCTTCGGTGACCGGCGCCTTCTGCAACCAGTGCGGCACCCCGGCGCGCGGCGCGGCAGCACCCCCGCCGCCCCCAATCGCTCAACCCGTTCCCGGCGCTGCTCCGGTGAAGCGCGGCCTCGGCCCGGTGGGATGGATCCTGATCGTGCTCGGATGCGTCATCGGACTCGGCATCATCGGCGTGGTCGGAACCGGAATGTTCGTCATGCACAAAGCCCGTCAGGCGGGCGTCGATATGAACCTCTTCCAGACCAATCCCGGCCTCGCCGTCGCCAAAGTGATCGCCGCCACCAACCCGGAAATGGAAGTGGTTCGGACCAATTCGGCCAACGGAACCATCACCATCCGCAACCGAAATACCGGCAAAGAGATGACCGTCAGCTTTGACGACGCCCGCCACGGACGCTTCCGCTTCACCGCCGAGGACGACAATGGCAAAACTGCCACAGTAGAAATCGGCGAAGGCGGCAAGCTGCCGGCATGGATCCCCGAATACCCGAACGCCGAGGGCGGCAAGCCCGGCGTGATCGTACGGGGAGAGTCCTCGGACGGCAGCGGCGAAGGCGGCACTTTCACCTTCACCACCTCCGATTCGGCGGAGAAAGTCCTTTCTTTCTACCAGGAAAGGGCAGAAGGACTCGGCATGAAGGTGGAGTTGAAGGCGACTTCCTCTTCCGGGGGAGGAACCATCATAGGCGTGGACAAAGAAGGGGAGCGGACCCTGACCGCCGTGGTGGTCGCCGACAATCCCACAACCGTAAATCTGACCTTTTCGCGAAAGCGTTGAAAACACGCGCCTGGCCATTTATTTGCACACCTACACGGTGATGCGACTCAGAGTATTAATATTGATCGCGGCTGTCGGGCTTCTCGGAGCATGCAACCGGCGGGACCAGCGGGACGATACCGGCGCTCATCAGGTGGGACGTGAGGCCTACCACGCCAGCCAGGAAATCAAGCGCGGCGCGAAGAAAGCCGCCCAGGAAATCAAGAAAACCGGCAAGGAAATCCGCGAAGGCTGGACGGAAGCCAAACGGGAAGATAAGGGCAAGAAGAAGTAGCTCTTCAATCTGCAACTATTTGGTTGCATTTCGCTCCAGCTTCCCTTATCATGCAACTATATGGTTGCACAATCGTCGCCCACCGATCATATCGAACGTCAGCGGCTGATGCTCGCGCCGCGCTCGCGTGTCTGGCACGCTCTCACCGATCCCGTGGAGTTTGGAAAGTGGTTCGGTGTCCGCATCGAAGGCACTTTCCGTCCTGGCCACCCCGTCGAGATGACCTTCGACTTGCCCGGTCTCGCCGGTAACCGCTATTCCATGTTCATCGAAGAGGTTACCCCGGAGACTACGTTCGCCTGGAGCTGGCATCCGGGAATGCCAAGGCCGGACGTCGATTATTCCAAGGAGCCCATGACCCGCGTGCAGTTCACCCTCGCCGACGCTGAGGGAGGAACCCTGGTCACGGTCCGTGAAACCGGGTTCGACAACATTCCCCTCAGCCGCCGCGCCGCCGTCTTCGGAGAAAACACGCGAGGCTGGGAGGTGCAGATGCAAAACCTCCAGACACATGTCGAGCCCTCCGCCTAGCCTGGAGAGCCCGGCGCCTGTCTTCGCCGCCCTCGGCGACCCGACTCGTTTGACGCTGGTATCCCGTCTCGCCGGAAGGCAGCCCCTGTCGATCACGCGCCTGGCCACCGGCACTGAGGTCAGCCGCCAGGCCATTACCAAGCACCTTCACGTGCTTCGCCAGGCCGGCGTGGT
Source organism: Bryobacterales bacterium (assembly GCA_963836425.1). GTDB lineage: Bacteria > Acidobacteriota > Terriglobia > Bryobacterales > Bryobacteraceae > CAWIJJ01. Next base: position 105,529 of record CAWIJJ010000002.1, read on the forward strand.
CCGCGCCTTCCGGAAAGGTCGTGAGCAGCTCTGGGAACTCGAGCCGCAGCGGCTTGCCGAAGCTCGCCGCTGCCTGGAAATCATCGGCCGCCAGTGGGATTCCGCGCTCGATCGCCTGCAACGGCTGGTCGAAGAGGAATCGCCCTAGCGGCCCCTAAGCCGCAGCCTCTGCCGCGCCGAACCGGACCGAAACCAGGCGCGACACGCCCGGCTCCTGCATCGTGACCCCGTACAGCGCCTGTGCCGCCTCCATCGTCCGCTTCGAGTGCGTGATCACCACGAACTGGGTCTGCTCCGACATCTCCTTCAGCAGGCGCGTCAGGCGGCCGATATTCGCCTCGTCGAGCGGCGCGTCCACTTCGTCCATAATGCAGAACGGGCTCGGCTGATACTTGAAAATCGCCATCAGCAGCGCCACCGCCGCCAGCGCTTTTTCGCCGCCCGAAAGCAGCAGCACGTTTTGCAGCCGCTTGCCCGGAGGCGAGCAGACGATGTCGATCCCCGATTCGGCCAGGTTCTCCTGGTCCGTCAACCGCATCTCCCCCGTTCCGCCTCCGAACAGGTTTTGGAAGATGGTGCGGAAATTGGCGTTGATAGCCTCGAACGCCTCGGCGAATTTCTGCCGCGAAACCTGGTCGATCTCCTGGATCGCCTTCTCCGTATCCCGAATCGAATCGATCAGGTCCTGCCGCTGCACGCTCAGGAACTCCTGCCGCTGCTGCGCCTCCACGTATTCCTCCATGGCGGCGGCATTCACCGGCCCCAGCGACTCGATGCGGTTGCGGACTTCGTTGCAGCTCTGCTCGGCTTCGGCGATCGCGTCGGCGTCGGGCACCAGTTCGTCCCCGCCGGCCAGTTCCTCCACCGGGCAGTTCAGTTCCTTGCGGCTGGTCTCGTCCAGGAACTTCAGTTCCGCCTGTTTGCGCACCAGGTCCACTTCGATCGCGGAGCGTTTTTCAAGCGCCTCCTGCACGGCCACGCGCAAGGCCTTCAGCTCCTCTTCGCCGGCACGGAGCGCTTCCCGCATTCCGGCGTCCTGGGCCGCCATTTCGTTGACCCGGCCCTCCAGCTCGTTGATCTGCCCGGCCAGCAGCGTACCCTTCCGGTCCAGTTCGATGTTGCTGGCGAGCAGGCGCGCCCGGAGTTCGCCCAGCCGCCCGATTTCGGGCGCGATGGCATTGCGGCGCGTCGACGTCTCGCGGAACTGCTGTTCGAGCCGCGCCATCGCGGTCCCTTCCCCACGGTGACGCTCTTCGAGTCCGGCCAAAGCGGCGCGCGTGGCGGCGTGCTCTTCGCCGATGGTGGCTCCCTGCCCTTCCAGCTTTTCAAGCTCCTGCCGCTCCCCTTCGAGCTCCTGTTCCCGCGCCGCGCGCAGCGTTTCTTTCTCTTCCACTGCCGCACGGTTGCGCTCGCGCTGGTCCGCCGATTTGTCCGCATCGCGACGGAGCCTTTCCAGTTCCAGGCGCGCTACCGACAGCCGCGAATTGCTCCGCGAAAGATCTTCGCCCAGCTTGCGCATGTCGTGGTCGAGCGCCAGCCGGTCCTTCTCGCGCGCCTGCTGGAGAGATCGCAACCGCTCCAGTTCGGCCTCCAGGCCGATGATCTCCTGCGACAGCCCGTCCAGCCGGGCAATCATTTCGTCCAGCCGGCTCTGCCCCGACTTCAATCTGGCCGTAAGCTCGCGGGCTTCACGCTTCATCGCGAGCGGTCCGGCGCCCGATTTCTTACCCCCCGTCACCGTGTGCCCGTGATAGCAGACGCCGTCCGGCAGCAGGAAATACAGATGCGGATAGGCCACCGAGAGGCGCTGCGCCGAAGCGCGATCCTCCGCCAGGAAGCACAAGGAAACGCGCGGCAGCAGATCCACCGCCCGGTCGCGGAAACCGTTGGTCAGACGCAGCGAATCGCTCAGCCGCGCGGCGATTCCCGTCTCCGGCCCGATCGCCGGTTCCGGCAGGTGGCTGTGGCCGTTTCCGTTCGGTTCCGGATGCACCAGGAACGTGGCCCGGCCGTCCAGCCCGGCGCGAATGAAGTCCAGCCCCTGGTCCGCCTGCTGCCAGCTTTCCACCACCACGTACTCGAGCTCCTCGTGCAGGAACTCCTCCGCCGGTTTTTCGAACTGCCGGTCCACTTCCACGTAATCCGCAAGAACCCCCAGCGGCTTCACCCCCGGGGCCTTGCCGTTTTCGAACGCGGCGAACAGGCGCTTCACCGATTCGGTGGTGTACGTGCGATGCGCCAGCACCTGTTCGAGCGATTCCTTGCGCGCGCGGATCTGCGAGACGTCCGTCTTCACCGTGTCGATCTCGTGCCGCAACTCGGCCGCCGTCCGGCGCCGGTCGGCAAGCTCCGCCTCCGTGCGCCTCCGCTCGCCCGTCACCGATTCGAGTTCCAGTTGCCGCTGCGCCATCGTTTCGCCCAGCTGCTTCTTCGCCGCTTCGATGCGTTCGATCTCGGCCGCGGCCACCTGCTCTTCCCTCATCGACCGGGCCGTTTCCCGCTCGATTCCCGCCAGGTATTCATCGATCTGGGCGAGCTGGTTCTTCAGCGTCGAAGCTTCCCCGAGCAGCCGCAGGATCAACTGCCGCCCCGACTCGATAGCCCGCTCCCGCTCCCGCATCCGGGCCTGAAGCCCCTCCCGCTGCTGGTTGATCTCGAGCATCCGGGTACGCGTCTGCGAGGTCTGCGCCTCCAGGGCGTCAAGGTTGCTCCGGTGCCCTGCGATTTCGCCGTCCAGCCGTTCCAGCCGGCCGCCGAGCTCTTCGGATTCCTTCTCCGCCAGCGCGATCCGCTGCTCGATCGCTCCGCTTTCTTTCACCTGGGACTGCAACTGTCCGCGCGTTCGCTCCGCCTCGATGTTCGCGTCCGAGAGCTGCTGCCGGCTCTCCGTCAGCAGCCGCTCGATTTCGTAGCAGGCCTGCTGCCGCCGCTCGTGCGCGGTCTCTTTTTCCGACACCTCTCCGCCCAGCGTCCGCGCTTCGCCGGCAGCCAGGTTTAAATCGATAGCAGTCTTGGCGGCATCCCGCTCCAGCAGCCGGAATTTGCCCGAAAGCACCACCCGCAACCGGCTCTCGAGGTCGGTCTTGAGCTCGTTGTAGCGCTTGGCCTTGGCCGCCTGCCGCTTGAGCGAATTCACCTGCCGGGTGACCTCTTCCAGAATGTCGTACACCCGGGCGAGGTTCTGCTTCGCGCCTTCCAGCTTGGCTTCCGCCAGCCGTTTGCGCGTCTTGAACCGCGTCACGCCCGCGGCTTCTTCAATCACGTTGCGGCGGTCCTGTGGCTTGGAGCTGAGGATCTGGCCGATGCGGCCCTGCTCGATGATGGCGTAACTTTCCGGTCCCAGGCCCGTCCCCATAAAGAGGTCCTGGATGTCGCGCAGCCGCGCCGGACGCCCGTCGATGAGGTACTCGCTTTCGCCCGACCGGAACAGCCGCCGCGTGATCGTGATCTCCCCGTGCTTGCGCGCCGGCGCGTCTTCCACCGGGTGCAGCTTGTGCGGCGATTCCCCCACTTCCGGGTCCACCAGCGTCATCGTCACGTACGCCATTCCCAGCGGCTTCCGGTCCCGTGTGCCCGCGAAAATCACGTCCTCCATCCGCGTGCCGCGGAGGCTCTTGGCGGATTGTTCGCCGAGGACCCAGCTGATGGCGTCGCTGATATTCGATTTTCCGCAGCCGTTCGGGCCTACAATGGCGGCGATGCCCTCCCCGGTGAAGCGGAGTTCGGAGCGCTCGCAGAACGACTTGAATCCTTGCAGTTCGACTCGTTTGAGTTTTAGCAAAGCCTACACCTCAGCTTCGGGGGAGTTGTAACTATACTAAACGCGCGCCCGGCAAATGTAAAGGATGTTGGATACGAGATGTTGTGGTGTAGGGTTTCCGGGCACAAGATGTTGATGGCTGTATGGACAATGTTCCGTCCCTCAACAATTGATCGCTCTGTGGATGGCATGGCAGCGCTCGCGCAGGCAGGGCAAAACCGTTCGGCGCCCGCGGAGCTCGGGCGTAAGGCGATTATACGTGAAATTCGACCGGCGTGCCCGCCTCATATGCAGGCAGAGCGATGCTGTCTTTGAGATCGCGCGCAAAAACGTAATCGGAAACCCAGGAAATCGACATCAGGTTCATCACCTGGTTGCGCAGAAACAGCGAGGCCCGCGATTTCGGTGCAAAGAACCCGGCAAGCCGCAGCGCCGCCTTTTGCTTTCCCCCAACGAATGGCCCGAAGATTTCCTGATACCGCGCAAAGGCCCGGGAGTGGTCGCCCGCTGCCCGGTGCAGTTCACCGGCAAGGATATAGGCTGCCGTCATCGCCAGCGCCGAACCCTGGCCCGCCAGCAGGGATACGCAAAACGCGGCATCGCCGAGCAGCACCACCCGGCCGTGGTCCCACCTGTCCATGCGGATCTGGCTGACCCGGTCGAAATAGAGGTCGCCGGTTTCATCCAGCGCACGCAGGATCCGCGGGCATTCCCATCCGCTCGACCCAAACCGCCTCCTCAGCAGCGCCTTCTGAGCGGCGACGTCTTCCACCACGGTATCGGGCGCCGCAAACGTGAACAGGAACATCGTCCGGTCGCCCCGCATCGCAAACCGGGACACCTGCTGGTGCACCTGCGTATACATAAGATAGGCAAGTTCGTCGCGCGGCCGGTATCCCTCGGTTTCAAACGCCGCCACCCGGTAGCCGAGGTACTTCTCGAACTGCCGTTCCCCGCCAAACACGAGCGAGCGCACCCGCGAATGTAATCCGTCGGCGCCCACCACGATGTCGAATTCGCGCTGAACGCCGCTTTCGAACGTCACGCGCGCGCACGTCGTGGTTTGAACGATCCGTGAGATGCTGTCGCCGAAAATCGTTTCCACCCCACCCCGGATCTTCGAAAAGATCAGTGACGCCAAATCGCCGCGGGGAATGCTGACGAACCGGCCATTCGTGGCCCGGGTGAGAGAGTCGGCGGAGAAGCCGGCCACTCGCTCTCCGCGATCGTTCACAACCCGCACTTCCCGCACCTTGTAGCCCGCTGCCTTCAGCTCCGGCACGAGCCCCATCCGGTCGGCGATTTCGAAACCCGCCCCCCAGAAATCGATAATGTACCCGCCGGTGCGCAGCCGCGGCGCCTCTTCCACAATCGTGACCTCATCGCCGTAGCGCGCCAGCCAGTATGCGAGCGCCGGGCCCGCGATTCCCGCTCCGGATATCAGAACCTTCATAGAAATCTCTCTTTTTCGATGCCGGGCCGGCAGGATGGTTTCTGCCCGGCAGCACCCCAACCCGCACCCGGCGGCCGAAGGCGTATCCTGGAATACGCATGAGGGCCACACTGCTTCTGATCCTGAGCGCCAGCGCTCTATCCGCCCAGAATTCGAATTATGCCGGTTCGGCGGCGTGCCAGACGTGCCATCCATCGGTCTACAACCGCTGGAGCAAAACACTGATGGCCAACGTCGTGCGCGATCCCAAAACCCATCCCGACGCGATTCTTCCCGACCTGTCGAAGCCCAATCCGCTGGTGAATTTCACCCGCGACGACATCGCATTTGTCTACGGCAGCAAGTGGAAGCAGCGCTACTTCACGAAAAAGGGCGACGACTACTTTCCGCTAGGCGCCCAGTGGGACATCACCCACCAGGTCTGGCGTCCTTACCAGGCAGCGGCCGGCGCCGACTGGTGGACGAAATTCTATCCGGCCGACAATATGCAGCGCCCGACCGGCCCCCTTTGCGACGGCTGCCATTCCGTGAACTACAACATTGAGACCAAGGCCGTCACGGAATGGAACGTGGGCTGCGAAAAGTGTCACGGCCCGGGAGCCGCGCACGTCCGCCAGCCTTCCCGCGCCAACATCGTGAACCCCGCCCGTCTCGACTACGTACAGGCCAACAACGTCTGCATCCAGTGCCATTCGCAGGGACAGCCGCTCACCAATCCGATCGAAGGCAAGTACTACGACTGGCCCGTCGGCTTTGAAGTGGGCAAGAACCTCCAGGATTACTGGAAACTCGAGGAGCACAAACTCGGCGAGCAGTCCTTCACCCATTTCGCCGACGGCACGGCCCACAAGAACCGCATGCAGGGCAACGATTTCGTCACCAGCCTGATGTACACCCACGGCGTGACCTGCTTCAGTTGCCACGACGTCCACGGCACGGAAAACAATGCCGACCTGGTGAAGCCCGCCACCGTCCTCTGCCTGGAATGCCACGGCCCCAATTCGCCGAACGGCCCGCGCGCCCCCACCATCGAGGCGCACACGCACCACAAACCCGGCAGCCCCGGCGACGAGTGCGTGAACTGCCACATGCCGAAGATCGAGCAGACCATCGCCGACGTGAATGTCCGCGCCCACACTTTCAAGTTCATTACGCCGGCCACCACCGCCGCGCTGAAAGTCCCGAACGCATGCGCCGGCTGCCACAGCAGCGAACCCGCCGGCTTCATCGACAAGGCGCTCCGGAGCTGGTCAAATCTTTCTCTCTGGCGGCTCCAGAACTAGAAACCGGGCAGGAGGCGGGGGAATCCGTTCCTGACGAAATCACTCGCTGCTCCAGTACGGTGAGCCGGTTGACCTCGTTCTCCGCATCCCGCGTGAAAAAGAGCGGCGGTTCTCTTCGAATCAGCGGTATGGGCGTTACGCGTCCGCCTGAATTCCTTCTTGTTTGCGCCCACCTGTCCGCGATGCTTGACGCAGCGTCATGCGTCAACGAAGGGCTTGCGAATGCGGACTATACTGATCCCCGGCGACGACGCGCAACGATTCCAGTGACAGGTTCGTAATACAATCACTGGATATTCGTGTGAATCCTTAAGGAGGTTATTTTTGCGTCTCCTCCCATTCCCGATTCTCGCGCTCCTTCCGAGCGGCCTGCTGTTCGCCCAGGCAGAGTTCCGACCTTCTCTCCCGCGGACTTGGGACGAAGCGGCACTCCATGAAATTGAGTTGCCTCTTGCGCATCCGGAAGCGTCGGCCCGGCATATTAACAGCGACTTCTATTACAGCATCCCGATCCGCCGGATTTATCGGACCTATACGATCTATGCTCCCGGTCGCGAACCGCCCACCTACATGGAATGGCTGAAGCAGCGCGAGCCGGAGGTCTTGTGGGCTTACGATGCCGCAGGCAAACGGCTGCACGCGCCACCGCTTCGGACCAAAGAGGATTGGATTCGGGCCGGGGAGATGGTGTTCGATGCCGCTATATCAGCGGACGAGTTCGAAGTCGAGGCGCTCAGGAACCCGCAAACCTATCGTGCAGCGGGAATGCCTGTTGCGAAAGACGGGACCATGCCGTTTCAGCGCTATGTCATACGCAGGAAGGGCGTGGTTGAGGTGGGAGACTCGTCTTGCGCGGGTTGCCATACCCGGCTGATGCCCGACGGAACGGTTCTGAAGGGCGCTCAGGGGAACAATCCTTTCGATCGGTTCGAGGCGCTTGAGGAGGAACTATCGATCGCCCGAAAACTGACCACAGCCGCGGCTGCGGAGCAGGATCGTCGGCGCCAGGTTCGGCGCAACTGGAGTGTTCCGTGGCTCTTACCCGATCCACATGAACATTTGTTTACGCGGCCGCTTGCTGACCTTCTCAGCGTTTTGAAAGCGATTCCACCGGGAGTGCAGGCGCGGACCGGGACGAGCAATCTGTATCCGGTGCAAATTCCAGATCTGATTGGGGTGGAACAACGCCGCTTTCTCGATCACACTGGACTGGTCCGTCACCGAAGCATCGGCGACCTGATGCGCTACGCGGCTTTGAATCAGGGAATGGACCGACTCTCGTTCTTTGGCACGTTTCAGCCCGCGTCCGCCGATCACGACGCCAAAGCTCTTTCCGATCCCGCTCATCTTCCGGAAGGATTCTTCAGCGAGCGGTATAGCGATGAGCAGCTTTACGCGCTCGCACTGTTCGTCTATTCGTTGGTTCCTCCTGAGGACCCGAATCGCCGCGACGCGTTAGCGGCGAGAGGAGAGACCGTCTTCCGCCGTGAAGGCTGCACGGGATGCCATACTCCGCCGTTGTACACGAACAACAAACTTACACCAGCCGGCGACTTCAAACTCAATCTGAACAGTGAACTGCGGGCCGACACTCTCCCAAGCGTTGGCACGGATAGCCGCCTGGCTCTGGGATCGCGTCGCGGCACCGGTTATTACAAAGTGCCGTCTCTTCGGGGTGTCTGGTATCGGGGACCATTTGAACACAACGGCAGCGTCGCTACCCTGGAAGACTGGTTCGACCCACAGCGTCTGCGCGACGATTACGTGCCCACCGGATTCGTCGGCTATGGCGTGAAGACGCGTCCCGTACGGGGTCATGAGTTTGGATTAAAGCTCTCCAGTGAAGACAAGGCGGCGCTGATCAGTTTTCTCAAAACGCTGTAGAGCCGACCGGGTAGTCAGAACGGGATGGAAACAGCAGGATCCGTGATGGGCAGAAACCTGGGTGAATCTTCGGCTAGACGAAAGTGATCCACCCGGTCGTGTAGTCCCCAAGCTGACCAACTGGGTGAAGCGTGCTGCGCAACGAGTCGAAACGTGGGCTGTATTGGACGAGCACTATTGCGCCGTCGAGTTCCGTCTCAAGCTGTTCGGTTGGAACCGTGGAACAACGCTTCGTGATTATTCACGAAGCAATCCGCGAAGCTCGGGCCAGCTTGGGACGCAAACTGATCGACGTCCCCGGTTATACCTCCGCATCCTCGTTACCGGTTGTGCCGACGAGCCGGCGGAGATTTGGCGCGACTACGTAACCGGCTCCCGATAGCCGCGCAAGCCAACCGCCCGCTGGAACTCAGCGAGGAGATGAAGAGCGGCGGCACCGACGGAAAAGCGGCGTCCGTGGCGAAGAGCTGTTTCATGCCCTTGCGTACGGATCGATGTCCGGCCGAGGCGATGGCTCTCCCGACCGAAGGCACAGGGCAACCTGCCGCCGGCCCGCGTATACACGCATGAGGGCACGGCGAATCCGCCGGCTTCATCGACAAGACGCTCCGGAGCTGGTCAAATCTTTCTCTCTGGCGGCTCCAGAACTAGAAAACGGGCAGGAGGTGGGGGGATCCGTTCAAGTTCGACCACCACTCGAAACGAGGTGATCCGCCACCCGCCGGATTCGCGCTTCATCGTCAGGAGCAGCGGCACGCGGCGCACCAGGATCAAGGAGCCGAACTGCGAGTTGACAGCATCCACCAGCGCCACGTCGGCCGTGATGAAGCGTATCGATCGGACCGTGATGCGCGGCGCTGTGACCTCGGACCACATTGGGTCGTCCGACTGCACCATGCGCTGAAGCAGGTTGACCTCGTCTTGCGCATCCGCCGTGAACAGAGCCGCAATTGCTTTCAGATTCTCGGGAGACCGCGCGCCGTTCAGAGTTTCGACGATCCGCTCGATCGAGGCCCGGTCCTGCGCCTCGTCCGCCGCACACACCACAGCCGTGAAGACGAGAAAACCGGCGACAATGCCCTTCATGCAGCCAGTATGCCTCTAACCGTGCGATCCTTTCACATTATTTCTGGCCCAGCTTCTCGCGGTACCGGCTCAACGCTTCCCGGAAATCGTCGGAGTCGAAGACCTGGCTTCGCATCTGCCGGGCGAGCTCCCCGGCTTCCCTGCCCGAGCGTCCACGGCCGTCCTGAACGAAGGCCATCCCCTTGCGCACGGCCGTGGGACTCGCGGCGGCCACCGCCTCGGCGATCTCCCGCGCGCGCTCGCGGCACGACGTCGAAACCTCGTGGACCAGCCCGTACTCGCGCGCTTCGTCGGCCGGGATGATGCGGCCCGTGAGCGCCAGCTCGATGGCGCGCCGTTCGCCGAACGCCGCCGAAACGGCCCGGAAAATCAGGAACGGCCAGAGTCCCAGCCGGATCTCGGTCAACCCAAACACAGCTTCGGGCGACGCGATCACGATGTGGAAATTGGCCACCAGCCCGGCCCCTCCCCCAAGCGCGGGCCGTTCCACCGCGCCGATCAGCGGTGTGCAGACCCGGGCGCCGAGCGTAAACAGGCGCTCGTGGGCATCGTCGATCTCCGGCGTTGCCGCCACGGAGACCTCGTCCAGGTCCATACCGGCGCAGAACGCTTTGCCGGCGGCCAGGAACAGGATCGCTCCTATGCCGGGATCGCCGTCAGCCTCCTCCACAGCTTTGACGATCTCGCGGCAGAACCCCGCGTTCAGGGCGTTCCGTTTCTCGGGCCGGTTCAGGGTCAGGGTGAGCAGCCGTCCGGATTGCGTAATTTCGACAAATGGCATGGCGGGATGGTCGATTATAGACCGGAAGCGCCACAGCCGGGGACCGGCAGCAACCTTTTTGAGAAAATCGGGTTTGATTATCGTGAACCCTTTTGAGCTCGCCGGCCCGCCCTCGCCGCGGGGGCGGCTGGACGAACTGGTGTTCGAGGGCTGGCGCCGCACCAGGACCGAGCCTGCCAACCCGTGCTCGGACCCGGTCTTTCTCCGGCGCGCTTTCCTCGATGCCACGGGAACTCTCCCGGACCCCGACGAGGCCGCCGAATTCCTTCAGGACAAGGACCCGGACAAGCGCCCGGCCCTGGTCGAGAAGCTCCTCGCCCGCGACGAATTCGCCGCCTGCCAGGCCATGCGGTGGTGCGACCTGCTTCGCGTAAAGTCGGAATTCCCCATCAACCTGTGGCCCAACGCCGTCCAGGCCTATGCCCGCTGGATCCGTACGGCGATCGCCGAAAACATGCCGTACGATCAGTTCGCCCGCAGGCTGCTGACCGCGAGCGGAAGCTGTTTCCGCGTTCCCGAAGCAAATTTCTACCGCGCGGTGCAGAACCGGGAACCGGAAGGGATCGCGCAGGCGGTCGGCCTGACGTTCCTCGGTACCCGCAAACCGCCCGCGGGAATGGCGGCATTCTTCGCCAAACTCGGCTACAAGAAGACCGCGGAGTGGAAGGAAGAGATCGTCTACCACTCCGGCGACGGTCCCGACCCCCGCGAGGCGTTCGTCCGCTGGCTGCTGGCGCCCTCTAACCCGTGGTTTGCGCGTAACGCCGTCAACCGCGTGTGGAGCCGCCTGCTGGGACGCGGGATCGTTCACGAACCCGACGATTTCCGGCCCGACAACCCGCCGTCCCATCCCGAGCTGCTGGATTATCTCGCCGCCGAACTGGTGAAGGTCCGCTATGACCTCAGGCACATCTACCGCCTGATCCTGAACTCGCAGGTCTACCAGCTTTCGCCCGTTTCGAAGGGCGGCGCGCCCGCGCAGTTCGCCGGCTATCCGGTGCGGCGCCTCGATGCCGAGGTACTGATCGACGCGGTCTGCCGGGTAACGGGCACCAGCGAGGAGTATTGGAGCCCGATCCCCGAGCCGTTCACCTATCTCCCCGAAAATCAGCGCTCCATCGAAGTGGCCGACGGCAGCATCACCAGCGCCTTCCTCGAAATGTTCGGCCGGCCGCCGCGCGATACCGGCCTCGAATCGGAGCGGAACAACACCATCACCGCGGAACAGCGCCTGCACCTGCTCAATTCCAGCCATATTCAGTTGAAAATCCAGCAAAGCACGGCATTGCGCGACGTGGTCCAGACCGGCCGCGGCCGCGCGCCGGTGGACCGCCTGTATTTGATGACCCTGTCGCGCTACCCGACCGACCAGGAGTTGCAAACGGCGTCGGCGTATTTCCAGGGCGTAACCGGCAACAAGTGGCCGGCGGTAGTGGACCTGGTCTGGGCGCTCATCAACAGCGCGGAGTTCCTGTACCGGCATTAAGGACGAAATCATGGGCGAACTGAACTTTTCAAGGCGGGAGGCGCTGCGGTTGCTGGGCGCGGGAACTCTGGCGGCCTCCGCGCTGCCGGCGCGGGCGGCGGGCGCCAGGGCCAAAGCCGTGATCCAGATCTGGATGTGGGGCGGGCCGTCGCACCTGGACACTTTCGATCCGAAACCGGACGCGGGCTACGACTATTACGGCGCCTTCGCCAAACCGATTGCCACCAAAGGCGGCGCGCGCATTAACGAGCTCCTGCCGCTGCTTGCCGAACAGGGCGACAAGTTCTCCATCATCCGCGGCATGACCCATGGCATCAACGCCCACGAAACGGCATCCTACGCCGTGCAGACCGGGCATAAGCCTGGAGACCGGCTGAACTACCCGTGCGCCGGGGCGGTGGTCTCCGTCTTTCGCGGCGGCGATGCGGCGCGCGGGCTCATCCCCCCTTACATCGTCCTGACGCAGCCCCAGGGCCGTTTCTCGGAGAACGGCTTCCTCGGGGAAAAATACCGCCCGTTCGCTACCGGCGGAGATCCGGCGCAGGCGCGCTTCGCGGTGGAGGGGATCGTGGCGCAGGGCGTGACCGAGCAGCGGCAGAGGCAGCGGCGGGAACTGCTGCACCGCCTGAACACCCTCGCGCAGGCCATGCCTCAAAACACCGAGCTGCAATCGCTGGCCGAAGCCGAGGAGCAGGCCTACGAGCTGATCCTCGGCAGCGCCGGCAAGGTTTTCGACCTGGCCGAAGAGAAGGACGCGGTGCGCGACGCCTACGGCCGGAACACGTTCGGGCAATCCTGCCTGGCGGCCCGGCGCCTGGTGGAACGCGGCGTCCCCTACGTGACCATCAACTACCAGGGCTGGGACACCCACCGCCAGAACTTCCAGACCATGCGCCAGAAACTGCCCCAGATGGACCGCGGCATGGCCACGCTGTTCAAGGACCTGGAAGAGCGCGGGCTGTTCGATAGCACCGTGGTGTGGTGGAGCGGCGAGTTCGGCCGCACCCCGAAAGTGCTCTGGGAGGCGCCCTGGAACGGCGGCCGGAACCACTGGGGCGATTGCTTCTGCGCCGTGGTCGCGGGCGGCGGCTTCCGCGGCGGCTGCGTGGTGGGCGAATCGGACGCGCGCGGCGAGCAGGTAAAGGAACGACCGGTAGCGCCCGCGGACCTGCTGGCCGGCATTTACGCGCAACTGGGCATCGATCCCCAGGCCAAAATCCCCAATCCGATGGGCCTCGATGTAAAGGTTGCGGCCGGAATGCCGATCAAGGAGTTGGCGTGAAGACGGCGATCGTTTGGGTGCTTGCGGCGGGCGCGGCGCTGGCCCAGAACGTCCCGCACCTCGGGTACGTGCTTCCCGCGGGCGGGCAGCGGGGCGCCGCCGTGGAAGTGAAGCTCGGAGGCCAGTTCCTGGTCAATACCGCGCGGATTCTGGTCAGCGGGCGCGGAGTGGACGCAACCGCCGGTGAACACGCGCGGCCGATGAACCCCATGCAGGCGACGCAATTGCGCGAGCGCATGCAGGAGCTGCAAAAGCTGCCCGCGAACGACGCCGTGCGCCAGGAGATGGTGGAGATCCGCGGCAAGCTGCTGCTGTTCAGCCGCGCCCGCCAGACCAGCCCTGTCCTCTCTGAAACCCTCGCCGCCAGGATCTCGATCGCGCCGGACGCGGAACCCGGGCCGTACGAAGTGCGCGTGCTCACGCCCCAGGGCCTTTCCAATCCCCTGCTCTTCACGGTTGGCGATCTGCCGGAAGTCGCCGAAACCGAAAAGGTGGAGGTCGGCGGAGGCAGCCTGCCCAACCAGGTCCGCATCCTCGAACCGCCCACCGACATGGAGATTGCCCTGCCGGTGGTGGTGAACGGGCGCATCAAGCCGCGCGCCGGAAGCCCCCAGCAGCAGTCGCGGCAGGCTCCATTCACGCCGGGCGAAGCGGACCGCTACCGTTTCCGCCTGCGCCAGGGCGAAGAACTGGTGGCACAGGTCAGCGCGCGCGAGTTGATGCCCTACCTCGCCGACGCCGTGCCCGGCTGGTTTCAGGCGGTGCTCACGCTCTTCGATCCGGACGGGAAAGAAGTGGCCTTCAATGACGATTTCCGCTTCAACCCGGACCCGTTGCTGCACTACAAAGCGCCGCAGGAGGGCGAGTATGCGCTGGAGATCCGGGATGCGATCTACCGCGGGCGCGAGGATTTCGTCTACCGCATCCGCCTCGGAGAGTTGCCCCTGGCCACCAGCGTCTTCCCTCTCGGCGGACGGGCCGGAGTCCGTACCCCGGTGACGATTTCCGGCTGGAATCTCCGTTCCACAAAGCTGGTGGTGGACGCCGCCAAAGAGAGCCGCGTGGCCGGACTGCCGTTTGCAGCGGGAACCCTGCCGGAAACGACCGAGAAGGAGCCGAACGATTCCCGTGCCCGTGCGGCCCGGATCAGGCTGCCGGTGATCCTGAACGGTCGCATCGCCGCCCCCGGGGACATCGACACGTTCGCCTTCGAAGGGCGCGCCGGACAGGAAGTCGTGGCCGAAGTGACCGCCCGCCGCCTCGGGTCCCCGCTCGATTCGGTCCTGACTCTGACCGATGCGGCAGGCAGGCAATTGGCCCTCAACGACGACTCCGACGATGCCGGCGCGGGACTTGAAACCCACCACGCCGATTCCCGCATCCTGGTCAGGCTGCCCGCAAAGGGGACATATTTTCTATCGGTGCGGGATGCGCAGCAAAAGAGCGGCGGCGAATACGCCTACCGCTTGCGCATCGGCCCTCCGCTCCCCGATTTCGAACTGCTCGCCGCCCCCTCCGCGATCAATGCCGGCGCGGGTATGACCGCTCCCCTGACGGTACAGGCGGTCCGAAAGGATGGCTTCGCCGGGGAGATTACCGTCGCGCTGAAAGATGCGCCTCCCGGCTTCGTTCTTTCAGGCGGCGTGATCCCGGCCGGAAAAGACCGCGCGCAGGTGACCTTGACCGTGCCGGTCCAGGCGCCCCCTCAGCCGTTGAGCCTCAAGCTCGAAGCACGAGCCTTGGTGGACGGGCGCGAAGTCCGGCACCCCGCCGTTCCCGCCGACGAGATGATGCAGGCATTTGCTTACCTGCACATGGTTCCGGCACAGGATCTCAAGGTCGCGGTGCGAAGGGCGCCGGCGCTGCGCATCCCCATCCGTATCACTTCCGGCAATTCCGTGCGGATCCCCATGGGCGGGACAGCCGCCGTGCGCGTGCAAATCCCGCTCCCGCCTAACGGCCAGATCGCCGGCCTCAAATTCGAATTGAGCGACGCGCCCGAGGGCGTCGCCATCCGCGAAACCACCCGCGTGGGAAACATGACCGACATCCTGCTCGAATGCGACGCCGCCAAAGCCAAACCGGGCGCGAGCGGAAACCTCGTCCTCACCGTTTCCGGCGAACGCGCGGCCAACCGCCAGCGCGTCCCCATGGGAGTCACCCCCGCCGTCGCGCTGCTGGTCGTACCCTAATCCGCCGTTTCAGAAGTTCGCTATCTGTGTTCATCCGTGTTCATCCGCGGCCAATCCTCTTTCCGCCCTACTCCGGAAGCACGATTTCAAGCCCCAGCAAAGACGCCGCAAATGTCTTCCCCTGTGCGTCCGTCCGCAGCGAAACCGTGCCACCTCTGGTCGTACCCTAATCCCGTCGGTAGCCGCAGAAAACGGCCGATAAACGCCGATAACCCCCTTGTTTTCATCTGTGTTCATCTGTGTTCATCGGCGGCCAATCCTCTTTCCGCCCTACTCCGGAAGCACGATTTCAAGCCCCAGCAAAGACGCCGCAAATGTCTTCCCCTGTGCGTCCGTCCGCAGCGACACCGTCCCTCCTCTGGTCGTACCCTAATCCCGTCGGTAGCCGCAGAGAACGGTCGATAAACGCCGATAACCCCCTTGTTTTCATCTGTGTTCATCTGTGTTCATCGGCGGCCAATCCTCTTTCCGCCCTACTCCGGAAGCACGATTTCAAGCCCCAGCAAAGACGCCGCAAATGTCTTCCCCTGTGCGTCCGTCCGCAGCGACACCGTCCCGCCCCCACCCAAAGCCTCGTGCAGCAGGAAATTCAGCGCGCCCAGGTTCGGCAGCTCGAACCGCTCCACCTTCCCGCGCACCAGCGAGCCGAAATGCAGGCGCACCCGCTCAGCCGTAACTTGTTCCACAAGTATCGGATAGTGTCGCTGATCTAAAGCAATCACACCGATATTGCAGGTATCGCCCTTGTCGCCTGAGCGCGTGTGGGCAATGCGGGATAGCGGAACCGTCATACACGCATTCTAAACCCGCCTTGATCTCTACAAATTTGATAGACTATCGGGTGATGCCGCTGCTGCTGGGTTTCCTGATCGCGCTGGCCGTGGGCCTCACCGGTGTCGGCGCCGGATCGATCACCGCCCCCGTGCTGATCCTGGCCTTCGCCGTTTCGCCCTCGGACAGCGTCGGTACCGCCCTCATTTTCGCCGCAGTCATCAAACTCGCCGTCGCGCCCATGTACCTGATGAACCGCCAGGTCAGCCGGCGTGTGCTGGTGAAACTCTGCGCCGGCGGGCTGCCCGGAGTGCTGGCAGGAGTGTGGCTGATCCGCGCCATGAACGTGCGCCACTACGAAAAAACCCTCTTCGTAGTGCTCGGCGCAACCATCGCCGTGATGGCGCTCTACAGCCTCTACCGGACCTTCCACAAGTCCTCCGCGACGCCGCGCACCGACCGTCACCGCTGGCTCGCCCTGATCGGACTCGGCATCGGGACGGAAGTCGGATTTTCGTCGGCGGGCGCCGGCGCGCTCGGCTCCCTGGCGCTCATGAACCTGACGTCCCTTTCGCCGGCTCAGGTCGTGGGCACAGACATGCTGTTCGGCCTGGTTCTTTCACTCGTGGGCGGCGGCCTCAACCTCGGCGCCGGACACTTCGACGCGCACCTGTTGTGGAAGCTGATCGCCGGCGGACTCCCCGGCGTGCTGATCGGCGCCCGCCTTTCGGCAGTCTTGCCGGCACGCCCGCTGCGGGTCGGTCTTTCGATGTGGCTGTGCTTTATCGGCGGCCAGCTCGCCTGGAAGGGCCTCTGGTAGCGCCCGGTTAGTAGGGCATGCCGGGCAGCGGCGCCAACACCGGAGTCAGCTTACCCCAGCCCTGGTCCTGCGCCGTCTTCATGTCCTTCACCAACTGGTCCGGCAGCTTCTCGTTCAGCTTCGGGCGGTCCGGCTGCGTCGCCAGTTCCCACGCAATCGCGGACACGGTCTTGGAAACAATCTGCATTTCCCTGTAGTCGATCTTGTCGGGCGTGTCCGACGGCCGGTGATAATCGACGTGCAGCCCGGTCGTAAAGAACGCGATCGGAATGCCCATCTTGGCGAAGTTGTAGTGGTCGCTGCGGTAGAAGATGCGCTGCCCGTTTGGTTGCGGCCCCAGGTTGTCGTGCGTGGCGTCGGGTGCGGTCACGTCGTAGAAGTGATTCATCGAGAGCTTCTGGTACCCGCCGTTCACCGTATCGATCACCTTTTCCAGATCGTCGCTGCTGATCTGCGGCCCGATCAGCAGCAGTTCCCCGGGGTTCACCAGCACGTGTTGCGAGTTCGAGTCCACCGACGTCGGTGTCTTGCTGCGGCCAATCATGTCCATATTCAAATTGGCCACCACCTTGCCTAGGTCCACCGGCGGAAACTCGGTGAAATATTGCGAACCCCACAGGCCCTTTTCCTCGCCGCCCAGCCAGAGAAAAATGATTGACCGCTTCGGCCGCATGCCCTTGGCGGCGCCCTCCGCGTAAGCGTGCGCGATGCCGAGCAGCCCGGTCGACCCGGAGCCATCGTCGTCCGCGCCGTTATTGATCGTATCGGTGTCCGAACCGGTGGCAGCGCTCAGTCCGATGTGGTCCAGGTGCGCAGTCACCACCACGTACTCGTTTTTGAGAACGGGGTCGCTGCCCTCCACCATGGCGATGATGTTCTGCGCGTGTCCCGGCTCGGATTTGATGCCAACACGGACGGCCAGCTTTTTGCGCGAGTTCAGCTCGAACGAATCGAGCTTGCTGTTGTTGCCCGCTCCGTAGAAGACCTGCGCGCCGGAGAGCTTTTCGCCCTGGAACAGCGCGTTCACCACTTCGATTCCAGCCGTAATGGCCGGGGCCGAGGGGCACGCCGGCGTCTGCTGGAACTTGAGCGGCGAGAACGCCGGTCCATTGGGAGAGGGGCCCCGCCCGCCCGCCGCAGCCGGATTCCCCATCGTGCTTACCTGCTGGAAAGTGGCCACGTTGACCACGGCCAGGGCGCCATTCTTCGCGGCATACTGCTCCGGTGTGAAGTAATCGGTGCAGGCTTCACCGAGCGGGTTGGTCTGCGCCGCCGGTGCGGCCGGGGCTGGAGTTGGCGTTGCCCCGCCCGCGGCCGGGGCTGCCGGTGTCGCCGCCGCGCCCCCGCGTCCGCCGCGTCCGCCCCGCCCTCCGGCGTTCTGAAGCGCCGCCACCTCCGCGGGAACTCCCGCCACCACGATGATCTTGCCTTTGACATCCAGGCCTTCGTACGGATTGACCTTGGTCTTGTTCAACACGTACCCGTTGCCCGCGAAAACTACGTTCCCGGAGACATCCAGGGTCTGCGTGAGGCTGCTCCCGCCGCGTCCGCCGGCAACCACCGTCCAGTCTTTTGTGTACTCGTAGGTGGTCGTCCTGGGTTCCGCATTCGCGTTGCCGCCGCGCGCCCCTCCGCCCTGTCCGCCCCCTCCGCCGCCGAAGCCGCGGCCGCCCCCGCCCACCGCCGGCGCTGTCAGAGTCAGCCTGGTTTCTTCGGGAACAATCTGCCGCGCCACCATTTCCATGGGCTGGAAGTACGGCTGAAGCGGGCCGACTGTGCCCGTCTTGCTGCCCAAGGGAGTAAGTCCCCATGCGGCAACCTGGGTGGCCACGTACAACGACGCAATGTCATACCCGCGGGACGGAAGATTGCGCCCCTCGAGCTGGTCAGCGGCCAAAAAGTAAAGATGAATTTTCAATTCGTCTTCCGTGATGGCATCCGAGTTCCCATAGACGGGAGCCGGCGCGGCCTTGGAGGCGGTCTTGCCTCGGGCTCTGGAAGGAGACTGATCGGCGCGGACGGCCGAGAACACGGCGAGCGCAAGCGCGGCGGCCACTGCAAAGCTGGTAATCGTCTGACGCATTAGGACCTCGGACCGGGGAACGCGTTATGGTAGCGCGATTTCAAGCGGCTCTGCTGAAACCGTGAAAGGATGCTCCCGCTCGCGGCATCCCCAATCGACACGCGCTGCGGCCAACCCGGCGCGGGTCGGGAGGATTTGATGACACGCCGATCGCAATCCATGATGCTCCTTGGCGCCGCGGGCGCGCTGGTGTGGTTCGTGAACATTGCCCCGTCCCAGGATGCTCCGGCCCCGCGCTGGAACGCCGAGCCGTACCGCTCCGGCCAGATCACCGGCTGGAAATTGAGGATTCCGGGAGGCCGCCCGCTGGCCACGCCGGCCTACGCGGACGGCAGGATCTTCGTCGGCGGCGGTTTCGGCAGCCACGAATTCTATGCCGTGGATGCCCAGACCGGCCGCCGCGTGTGGACCTACCGCACGTCCGACGACGGGCCTACCGCCGCCGCCGTAGAAGACGGAATGGTGGCCTTCAACACCGAAAGCTGTGAACTGGAGGTGTTGACCACCGACGGCAGGCCGGTCTGGAAGAAGTGGCTCGGCGACCCGCTCATGAGCATGCCCGCCATCTCCGCCGGCCGCATCTACATGGCGTATCCGGACTCGCGCCGCGACCGCCGCTACCGGCTGGCCGCCTTCGAGTTGAGAACCGGCGCCGAATTGTGGACCTACCCTCTGCGCGCCGAACTGATCACAGCGCCCGTGATCGAGCGCGATCGCGTCTATTTCGCCACCGTCGATGGTACCGTGGCCTCGCTCGATCGTGAAACGGGAAGCGTGATCTGGAGCGAGCAGAAGAACGCGACCTCCGCGCCGGCTGTATGGAACGACCAATGTTTCTTCAGCCGCCGCGACGAGATGCGGACGCGCCGCGAAGGCCGCGACGTGGTGCAGCAAACCGAAGTGCTGGCCACGCGCGCGCTGGCCCCCGCGGCTCCCGTGCGCGAGTATGGCGCCACCCGCCAGGATGCCGATTACCTCGATTATTCGAAACGCGTGAGCACCGGAGCCGAGCAGAAGAGCCAGTCGCTCGACGCCGCCGTGGGGTTCGGCGGATCCAATAAGGGCTCGGCGCCCATCGCATTGGCCCGCACCAACCTGGGTCAGGCGAGCGTCCACGGCATCTGGGCCTATCAGGGTTCCAAGCCGTTTCTCGACCGCGGACGGCTCTACAGTTCGATGGGCGACACCGTGCGCAGCGTGGACCCGGCCAGCGGGCGCGTGCTCTGGTCCCGCCAACTGCACCAGCACGGCCGCCGCGGTTTCGAAGACGGTGTCCTGACGCCGCCATCCATCGCCAACGGCAAGATCTTCGTAGCCAATTCCGCCGGTGAAGTCTTCGCCCTCTCCGCCGACAGCGGCGACTTGCTTTGGAGCGCCTCGCTCGGTGAAGCCGTGGCCTTCCAGCCGGCCGTCGCCAGGGGCCGCCTGTACATCGGCACCAACCAGGGAAATCTCTACTGCCTTGCCACCGGAGACGCCGCGGACGACGGCTGGTACATGTGGGGCGGAACCGCCGCGCACAACGGCCGCACCCGAACCCGCGCACGCTAAGTACATCGTTTCGAAAGTCCGGTCGCGGCTCGGATCTGAGCCGCGACTAAATGGAGCGGTCAGTTCACCACTTACAGAAATATTTGCGCTTGCCTCTCAACAGCTTGCGCCCGCCGGCCGACCGCAGCGCTTGCTTCGCCTGCTAATTTAAAGTCGTATTTCGAGGCCGCGCGCTCCACCCCACGCCGGCCGCAACACAAAGTTTTCTTGCTGGCCAGCAAGCGTTGCAACTTAGGTGGAACTGAGCTTCCTGTAAGCCCGTGAACGGCTGAACGGCTGCCACTCCCGTAGATGGAGCCGGCGGGAAGACCTTGGATTCGAATCCACAACATCCCTTGGAGTGCGGATAGCGGTGATTGCCGCCCCTCGGGGTTTCAGAGAGCGAGTCATCGAATCGACAGCGTAAAAGTAACGCTATTCAGCGATTCCAATGCGCAACGAAGATGCCGCTCAATTCACTGGCGGCCGGATACGCACGGCGATAAGTCCGAAAGCCCCGGCCGCCGCAACGCCAACTGTTAATGAACTTGTTAGCCCACCACCTCGAGAAACGCCCGAGCCGCATGGCTGAGCGCGCGCCGGGTTGGGTAAAGCAGCCGGATCTTGCGCTCTACGTGTAATTCCTTCACCCGCACTTCGCACAGCGTCTTCTGCTCGATCTCCTGCTCCACGCACATGCGCGGCAGAAAAGCCACCCCCATGTTCTTCTGCACCAGCTTGCGGATGGTCTCGATCGTCGGCATCTCCACGTCCATGCGGAGCGGCACTTTGTGCGTATGGAACTCCCGCAGCACCACCTCGCGGTACGGTGAAATCACGTTGTGCGCGATGAAATTCTCCGAACCCAGGTCCATAATCGACACCGTGCGCCGGTGCGCCAGGCGGTGCTTGGGCGAAACCACAAAGGCCAGCGCGTCGTTATAAATGATCTTCGATTTGAGCCGCTCGTCGGCCGGGTCGTAGCTGACTACGCCTAACTCGAGGTTCCCGTCGATAAGTTCGTTCGGCAGCTTGCTTGAAAGACTGCGCCTCACCTGCACTTTGATCTTCGGATACAGCTCGCGATACTGCTCGATGTGCCGGAGCAGGTAAAGCGTAGTCGATTCGTTGGCCCCTATGGTGAGCCGCCCCGCCGAGTTATCGCGCAGTTCGGCCAGCGAATTGTCGAGCTCGGATTGCAGGCTCTCGAAACGGCGCGCGTAATCGAGCACCGTGCGTCCCGCGTCGGTGAGCATCAGTTCCTTGCCGGACCGGTCGATCAGCCGCTCCCCGATCTCCTGTTCGAGCCGCTGTAGCGACAGTGAAATCGCGGGCTGCGTGCGGCGCAGCTTTTCGGCGGCGCGCGAGAAGCTCTTTTCGTTGGCCACCGTCTGGAACACGTGCAGGGAGTAGAACTCCATTACAGAATATTATAGCAGCCTCGAAAATTATAAATTTGCCAAATCTAACAGGGACGCCGCATAATGACGTATCGAGTCTATATGAGCGATCGCGTATACATCTTTGATACGACGCTGCGGGACGGCGAGCAGTCGCCGGGTTGCAGCATGACCGTTCCCGAGAAGTTGCGGATGGCCCGCAAGCTCGTGGATGTCGGCGTAGACATACTGGAAGCCGGGTTCCCGATCGCCTCGGAAGGGGATTTCGAAGCGGTGGACGCGGTCAGCCGTGAGTTCCCGTGGGCCAACGTCGCGGCGCTGGCGCGCTGCTGCACGCTCGATGTGGAACGCGCGGCTAAGGCGCTCACGCACGCCCGCCGCCCGCGCATCCACACCTTCATCGCCACCAGTCCGATTCACCTCAAGTTCAAGCTCAAGAAGTCCCAGGAGCAGGTGCTCGAAGAAGCCGTGGCCGCGGTGGAACTGGCGCGGCGCCACGTGGACGACGTCGAGTTTTCGGCCGAAGACGGGGCCCGCACCGAGCCCGAGTTTCTTGAAAGGATTTCGCAGGCGGTGGTAGCGGCGGGCGCGCGCACGGTGAACATTCCCGACACCGTCGGCTATTCGACACCCAAGGAGTACGGTCTCCTGATCGGCCGGATTGCGCGGGCTCTCGGCGATTGCGCCATTGTGAGCGTGCACTGCCATGACGACCTCGGTTTGGCCGTGGCCAATTCCCTGGCGGCGGTGGAAGCCGGGGCGCGGCAGATCGAGTGCACCATCAACGGCATCGGCGAGCGCGCGGGGAACTGCTCGCTCGAGGAAGTCGTGATGATCCTGAAGACGCGTGCCGATGTCTTCCCGTATCACACCGGCGTCCACACCGAGCACCTGTATTCGGCAAGCGAACTGCTCAGTTCCATCATCACCTTCGGGCCGCAGCCGAATAAGGCCATCGTGGGGGCCAACGCCTTCGCGCACGAGGCCGGCATCCACCAGGACGGCTACCTCAAAGAGAAATCGACTTACGAGATTATCGATCCCCGTTCCGTCGGCGTGCCCGAAGGCAAACTGGTGCTCGGCAAGCACAGCGGCCGGCACGCTTTGAACCAGCGCGCCAAGGAACTCGGTTTCAACCTGACCCGGGCGGAACTGGACGACCTGTATCAGCGCTTCACGGCGGTGGCCGATCACCGCAAGAAGGGATTGATGGATCGCGAGATCGCGGCCCTCATCCACGAGGGCCACGGCGCTCTCGGCGTGGCGGCGGACTGACGCATGAAGCTGAAAATTCTCGTCCTCCCGGGCGACGGGATCGGCACGGAAGTAACCGGCGAAGCGGTCCGCGTGCTGCGGCACGTGGCCGCAAAATGGAATCACGAACTGGAACTTACCGAGGGGCTTCTCGGCGGAGTGGCGATCCATAAGACCGGAGAGCCGCTGCCTGCCGAGACCGCGCGCCTCGCGAGCGAAGCCGACGCGACCCTGATGGGCGCGGTCGGGCTTCCCGAGTTCGACAACGCGCCGCCCGAAAAGCGGCCCGAAAAAGGTTTGTTGGGGATCCGCAAAGCGTTGGGAGTTTATGCCAACCTGCGGCCGGTGCGGGCCTACGCTTCGCAACTCGATTCGTCCCCGCTCAAGAACCACCTGGTGGAAGGCACCGACATGATTATCGTCCGCGAACTGACGGGCGGTATTTACTACGGGACACCGCGCGGCATTACCGAAAACGGCGCGGAGACGCGGGCGGTCAATACCATGACCTACACGCGCGCGGAAATCGAGCGCGTCTCGCGTATGGCCTTCCACCTGGCGGTATCGCGTCGCCGCAAAGTCACGTCGGTGGATAAATCCAACGTGCTTGAAAACTCGCAGCTCTGGCGGCGCGTGGTAACTGAGATAGCGCGCGAGTTTCCCAACGTGGAACTGGACCACCTGCTGGTGGACAATTGCGCGATGCAACTGGTGCTCAACCCGCGGCGCTTCGACGTGGTGCTGACCGAAAACATGTTCGGCGACATCCTCAGCGACGAGGGGGCGGTGCTGGCCGGGTCGATCGGAATGCTGCCCTCGGCCTCCATCGGGGACCGCCGCCCTTCCGGCGCGTGGGTGGGATTGTACGAGCCGGTGCACGGCTCGGCGCCCGACATCGCCGGACAGAACAAGGCCAATCCGCTGGGCGCCATCGGCTCGGTGGGCGCCATGCTCGAATACAGTTTCGGATTGAAGCAGGAAGCCGCGGCAGTGGACAAGGCCATCGAGGCCGTCCTCGAAAGCGGGAAAGTGACCGCGGATTTACGACCTTCGGGCGCGCCGGCAACCACCGTACAGGTGGGCCAGGCTGTGTGCGCCGCGATCGGCTGAGCGCGCGGCTTACCGGCCGCGCGCCCGGCTTCATCAAAGAGATCTTATGGCTCGAACCATCATTGAAAAACTCTGGGATTCGCACGTCGTACACGAAAATCCGGGTGCGCCGACGCTGTTGTTCATCGACCTCCACCTGGTGCATGAAGTCACCTCGCCACAGGCGTTCGACGGGCTGCGGGAACGCGGCCTCAAGGTGCGCCGGCCGGACCTGACCATCGCTACCGCGGACCACAGCATCCCCACCACCGACCGCTCGCTCCCCATCGTGGACGAGATCGCGGCCAAGCAGCTCGCCCAGCTCGAAACCAATTGCGCCGAGTTCGGCATCCGCTGCCTCGGCATTCATAGCGACCGGCAGGGCATCGTGCACGTGATCGGGCCCGAACTCGGCCTCACGCAGCCGGGCATGACGGTGGTGTGCGGGGACAGCCACACGGCTACGCACGGAGCTTTCGGCGCGCTCGCCTTCGGCATCGGCACCAGCGAGGTGGAGCACGTGCTCGCGTCGCAGTGCCTGCTGCAGCGCAAGTCGAAAACGTTTGAGGTGCGGGTCAACGGACGGCTGCGGCCGGGCGTTTCCGCCAAGGACATCATTCTCGCGCTGATCGCCGAAATCGGCGTGGGCGGCGGCACCGGGAGCGTGTTCGAGTACACGGGCGAGGCCATTCGCGCGCTCTCCATGGAAGAGCGGATGACGGTATGCAACATGTCGATCGAAGGCGGCGCGCGCGCCGGCCTGATCGCGCCGGACGACACCACTTTCGAGTACCTCGCCGGCAGGCCGCATGCGCCCAAAGGCGCGGAATGGGAAGCGGCTCTGAAACGCTGGCGCGCGCTGCCCACCGATGAAGGAGCGGCCTATGACCGCGCCCTCACCATCGACGCGGACGCGCTCGAACCGATGATCACCTACGGCACCAATCCGGGCATGGGGCTCCCCATCACCGCGGCATTGCCCGACCCGGCGGCCTTCAGCGACCCCATGGAGCGCGACGGCATCGCCAAGGCGCTCAAATACATGGGCCTCGAAGGCGGCAAGCCGCTGCTCGGCCATCCCATCGACGTCGTGTTTATCGGAAGCTGCACCAACTCCCGTATCTCCGACCTGCGCACGGCAGCGGCGCTGCTCAAGGGCCGCAAGGTGAATCCGAAGGTGCGCGTAATGGTCGTGCCGGGATCCCAGGAAGTGAAACGGCAAGCCATCGCCGAAGGCCTGCCGGAGGTCTTTCGCCAGGCCGGATGCGAATGGCGCGAGCCGGGCTGCTCCATGTGCATCGCGATGAACGGCGATCAGTTGTCACCCGGACAGTACAGCGTTTCCACCAGCAACCGCAACTTCGAAGGCCGGCAGGGCAAGGGCGGCCGCACCTTCCTGGCAAGCCCGCTGACCGCCGCCGCCAGCGCCGTAACCGGAGTGGTCACCGACGTGAGGACACTGCTATGAAACCGTTCACCAACTTCGAAAGCCGCATGGTGCCTCTGCCGGCGAATAACGTCGATACCGACCAGATCATTCCGGCGCGCTTTCTGAAGACCACCTCCAAGCTGGGCCTCGACAAGCAGCTCTTCAACGACTGGCGCTACGACGCGCAGGGAAATCCGAACCCCGGCTTCATCCTGAATCAGCCGCGCGTCCAGGGCGCGCAGGTGCTGCTCGCCGGCGATAACTTCGGCTGCGGCAGTTCCCGCGAGCATGCGCCGTGGGCGCTGACGCAGTTCGGCTTCCGCGCCGTCATCAGCACGTCTTTTGCGGACATCTTCAAGCAGAACTCGCTCAAGAACTCCCTGCTCCCCATCGTGGTGCCGCCGGAAGTCCACGCCTCGCTCTTTGCATCCGTGGAAAAGGACCCGCGGGCAACCGTGAAGATCGATCTCGCCAACCAGACGCTGACCACCCCGGACGGCGTCAACGTCACTTTCCCCGTGGACGCTTTTTCCAAGCACTGCCTGGTGGAGGGCGTGGACGAGCTCGGCTACATTCTCCAGCAGGAGAACGCCATCGCCGCCTACGAGGCGCAACGCGTGGGATCCGTGGACACCCGCGCCTGAGCCGCGGCTAACCTTTTACTTGTCCGTTCGTCCAAGCTCTCGTGTGGCGATGCCACACGGACGGTGACGAATGGGCAAAGACAGGCTCGAGCTTCTCCAGGGAACCCTGGACGTGATGGTGTTGCAAACGCTGGCGGGCATGGGTCCGCTGCACGGGTACGGTATCGCGAGGCGGATTGAGCAGGTGAGCGGCGACGAGGTGCTGCTCAACCAGGGCACCATTTACGCCTCCCTGATCCGGCTCCAGCAGCGCGGCTGGATTTCCGCCGCGTGGGGCATTTCCGATAACAACCGCAAGGCCAAGTTCTACGCCATCACCGCGCGCGGCCGCAAACAACTGGCGCGGGACACCGCCTACTGGCAGCGGCTCTCCGGCCTGATGGGGCGCGTGCTCGCGCTACCCTCGGAAGGCGGCGAATCATGATCGACGGGCTTCGGCAGTTTCTGAATCGCGTGCTCGCCGTGTTCCGGCGCGAGCCGCTCGATCGCGATCTCGACGCCGAGATCGCCGCGCACCTGGAGGCCGCGACCGAAGAGAATCTGCGGCGCGGCATGACGCCCGCCGAGGCGCGCCGCGCGGCACTGCTGCGTTTCGGCGGCGTCGCGCAGGCGGCCGAACAGCAGCGCGACGCGCGCGGCCTGCCGGCGTTCGAAGTGCTGCGCCAGGACCTGCGCTTTACGCTGCGCACGCTGCGGCGCGACCGCGCGTTTGCCGGCGTCGTCATCCTGGTGCTGGCGCTCGGCGTGGGCGCGAACGTGGCGGTGTTCAGCGTGGTGAACACGATTCTGCTCCGCCCGCTTCCCTTCCGCCAGCCTGATCGCCTGGTCTGGTTCGCGGGCAACGGCGGCAAGGGCGGCCTTTCCGACCAGACCTACACGATTGCGGCGTACGAAGAGTTCCGCAATCACAACCGTTCCTTCGCGGACGTGACCAATTACCAGACCTTCTTCAATTCCATCCAGTACAAACTCACCGGACGCGGCGAACCACTCCCCATCGCAGGCGTGGAGGTGGCGGAGAACTTCTTTCCGATGCTGGGGGTCGAGCCGGAATTGGGGCGGCTGTTCATACCGGAGGAATGCCGCAAGGGCGGGCGCGCCGCGGCGCTGTTGAGCCACCGCTTCTGGGAACGGCAGCTCGGCGGCGACCCTGCAATTGTGGGGCGCACGCTCGAGATCAGCGCAGCCCCCGCCGACATCGCAGGACCGATCACCGTGATCGGAGTGCTGCCCGCGTCCTTCGATTTCGGCACAGTCTTCTCGCCGGGGATGCAGGTGGATATCTATGTGCCGGCGTTCCCTGATTTCTGGCGCACCTGGGGCAACACGGTAGCGGTCGTGGGACGCCTGAAGCCGGGGGTATCGCTAGGGCAGGCGCAGGCGGAGGCCGACGTTCTGTTTCCGCAGCTCAGGGCGGCGCACAGCGACTGGTTTTCCGACTACAAGTCCTCGCTTTCAAGCTTGCAGGATCGCGTGAGCGGCAAGCTGCGGCGCACGCTGTTCGTGCTCTGGTGCGCGGTGGGGATGATCCTGCTGATCGTCTGCATCAACGTGTCGAACCTGATGCTGGCGCGAACCATGTCCCGCTCCAGGGAGTTCGCCCTGCGCACCGCGCTGGGGGCGGGGCGCGTTCGCCTGGCGCGGCAGATGCTGACCGAGAGCCTGGCGCTATCGGGCGCAGGCGCGATTCTCGGCTTGATCTTCGCCTGGGGGATCACGACGTACCTGGCGCGCCAGAGCCAGATGGCGCTGCCGCTGCTCTCCACCGTGCGGGTGGACGGCGCCGCGCTCGGCTGGACGGTCCTGATCGCGATTTCCGCCGGAGTCATCTTCGGGCTTGCGCCGGCATTCCGGATATCGAGCGGCAACTTGCAGGACACGCTCAAAGACGGCGGCCAGGGCATGAGCCAGGGGCGCGGGCACGAAAGGCTGCGATCGACGCTGGTGGTCTCGGAGGTGGCGCTCGCGTGCGTGCTGCTGATCGGCGCGGGACTGCTGTTGCGCAGCTTCGTGCGGCTGTTGGACGTGGATTTGGGCTTCGAACCGGCACACACAGCGGCCATCAAGATCGAATTCGACGACGGTGGAAAGCTGGAGAAGCGCGGGCCGGTGCTCCAGCAGATCCTCGAGCGCGTGCGCGCCCTGCCCGGCGTCGAAGCCGCCGGGATGACGGACATGCTGCCGCTCGACCGCAACCGGAGCTGGGGATTCGTGGCTAAAGAGAATGTGAACGACCGCAAGCAGCACGGCGCTTTCGTCTACGTAGTTTCGCCCGGGTATCTGGAAACGATGGGCATGCGGCTGCGCAGCGGGCGCGATCTTTCCTGGCACGACGGCGCCACCGCCGAGCACGCAATCCTGATCAATGAGGCGGCCGCGCGGCGCGAATGGCCCGGAAAGGACCCGGTGGGCAGGACGGTATTTGGGGTTGGGCGCGGCGAGGCGCGGGTGGTAGGCGTGGTCTCCGATGTGCGGGAGAGCAGCCTGGAAGAAGAGGCCGGCGCGCAGGTTTACATCCCGATCACACAGTTTCAGCCCGAAGGCACGGAACTGGTGGTGCGCACGCGGCTGCCGCTTTCGACGGTGGAGCCCGCGGTGATGTCCACGCTGCGCAGTCTGAATTCCGGGCAGCCGCACACCGAGTTCCGCGCAATCCGGCAGATTGTGGACCACGCGGTTTCGCCGCGCCGCTTCCTGGTGGTGCTGGTCTCAACGTTCGCGGCGTTCGGGCTGCTACTGGCCTCGCTCGGCATCTATGGCGTGATTTCGTATTCGGTCACCCGGCAATCGCAGGAGATCGGGATTCGCATGGCCCTGGGCGCCACCGCGGGACAGGTGCAGCTCTCGGTGTTCCTGCAAACGCTGCGGCTATCGCTGGCCGGTCTGGCCATCGGAACCGTGGCATCCGCCGTCGTGGCGCGGGCGATCGCGTCGCTATTGTTTGGAACCGAGCCGCGCGATCCGGCGGTATTCGCGGCCATGATCGCGCTATTGACCGTTGTGGCGCTGGTGGCAGGACACCTGCCCGCGCGAAGGGCATCGCGCATCAATCCGATGACCGTCCTGCGCGACGCCTGAAGGCGCCGGCCGCGTCAAGCCGCGGCATCCGAGGCGTGCGGGCCCGGCAGACCACGGCGGCTGCGGGCCCACACGGACTGGGTCAGGCGGGAGCCGCCGACTTCACTCACGGCATAGCGTCCGCAGCAGCGAAGGCGCCGTCCGTCGTAGAGAGGAATCTCGGCAGTACAGACGGCCACCGACTGCCACGACCAGTCAACCATCACCAGGGCGATGTTACGGTCGGGGGCCAGGTGCGTTGGGAAAGATTCGGCTGCCGATTTGATCCGGCGTCGCTACGTGGAGCTTCGGCCCATTTTTGCCCAGCACCAACTCGTAGCCAGAAAGAACTCGGGTGTCGTTGTGCGCGGTCAGTTGAAATCGATCAGCCAGCATCGACTGGAGCATCAACCGTTGCTCCGCATCCGAAGCGGGACGGCCCACTCTGGCGAGGACGTCATTCCCTGGCCGTCACACCCTGGAGTGGGACCGAACCAGGATTGCCGCTTCTGCCGATCGAGATCGCTCCTCCTCCAGTGAGCTTGGTAGGCTTGATGGAAACGACATCGAATTCGGGCCGTTTGGCGGCGCGATCCGGCGCAGTCGCGAGCATCAGGAGCCTTCGTCTCAACTTACGCTCCTTGGCCGGGATCGATCGAGAGGGCGGAAACGAATCAGCGACGCAGCCGTTTACGCGAACGTATTTCGCAGCGCCGCGCGTCGGTGGCGCGGATGCGCCTTCAAAGCCGCCGTGCATCAGCGAACTGCGGACCAGGCGATGCAGCCACGGGTCCACGCACCCGTCGAACTGGCGGAGAACTTAGGAGGCGCCAGGAAACTAAAGCTGGCCGGTACCGGTCTAGCGAATGCGTGCAGCCAATGCAAATTCTTCTCGCAGGGTCTCCGATGCCAACGGGGTTTCCGGGCCAGGGGCAAGACAGCTCAAGTCCCAAATCTCTCCCATTGTGCCCCTTTGCCGGATATACCAGTTCCCATCCATGCCGCGCGCCAGTGGGAACAGCGCGCATGCAAGGGGCTTATATGCGAATCTGCTCCCACGCGCTTCGCCGATCTTTTGGAGGGCGCAGCCGCCATTGAAAAAAATGCACCACCCACGGACCACTCGTAGCCGGCCGGTACCGCGACGGTCGAGGTAACCCCGGTGTTGCAGCACTGTGCGGGCTTCTTTCCGCAACAGCGACAGAACCTCGGGAAAGGTGGACTCTATTTGCCGGGCGTCGTGGAGGGAAATAGGAGGACGACCCTCCCTACAGCACACACCTTCACAGCCCCTGCCGAAAGTGCACTCGAATTTCGCCGAGTCCTCGTTCAGGACCACGAAGGGATTTGTTGGCATCCAGGAGAAAATCGAGTGCCTGCACCGGCTTTCCTGTGGAGCAGCCACACTCCACATCCAGTGCCCGACAGACAATGAACCAACGAAAACTGCTGCCGGTTGGGTCCGCTGATTGCCTGCCAGTTGTTACTCAACCGGCGAAAGACATCGGGATCCTGCAGGTCCTGAGAGGCCAGGCGAAACCAATCGCCGTTCGCGTCGCGATGAGTCTCCGGAATTTCCACCGGAGTGTGGCGGATGATCGCCGATAAGAGATCCGTAGCGGCCGGGGCGAGGGGACCCATTGCTGCCGAAACAGCAGCGACGCTTGTGAACGAAACGGAAGGGGCCCAGAATTTCGTCTTACGGAAAGATTCCCGGAACATACAGTCCCCCAGTGGTCAGTCTATTCCACCACTTTGCAAAAGAAAACACAAGCATCGCCGGGCCGGTAATAGTCGGGTATGCGGCCGCACTCGTGATACCCGGCAGAAAAGTAGAACGCGCGAGCAGGAACGTAGTCCGCGCGGGCCGCCGTTTCCACCACGATTCGCCTGCCGCCTGAAGCACGAATCTCATCCTCCAACACCGACTGGAGAGCGGTGGCGACTCCGCGACGCTGGAAGTCCGGATGAACACACAGCCAGTACAAATCCCATGTGGATTCGGTGAGAGGCGTGGGGCCGGCGAGGCAATAGCCGGCCAAACGCCCGCCTTCGGCCGCCGCCAGAATGCAGTATGCGCCGCAAAGTGCCGCGTCCACCATTCCCAGGGCCGTCTGGATTTCGTCCTCCGAAAATACTCCGCGGCAGTCACGCAGCATGGGTTCGACCGATTGCCGCTGCCGCGGATGCATTCGCTCTACGATCACGCCCACTCCACGAGCTGGTTCACGAAATCTTCCCACCGCCAACCGGCCTCCCGAACGGCCCGGAAAATACCGGTGGCAGGCGAGATTGCCGGATTCGGGTTCACGTCCAGGATGCGGGGGTTTTCCCGGCTATCCAGCCGGATATCGATGCGCAGAATATGCCGCGCTCCCACGGCTCTCCATGCTCCCCGAGCCGCACCCAGGATCGCCTGCTCCACATCAGGACTCAAAACGCCGGGTTGGTCTACAGGCGAATTGCCGCTTGCGTCGCCCTCCCCTTCCCATTTCGCGTCATAAGTAATAAGCGTCGATCCGCGCTCGCGTGTGCTTTCTCCAATCGAAAAGAAATCAGGATCGTGGCGCCCCCACAGGCTCACGGAGAACTCGCGGCCAGGGATGAACTCCTGCACGATGGCGGGTCGCGGCACAGTTGCCAGGGAATACTCGAGTTGCCCGGCGTCATGGCACAGCGAGTAGTCATGGATTCCGACGGAGCCGTCCTCGGCCGCCGGTTTTACGACGCACGGAAATCGAGGGTTCGAAGGATCGATATCCTCCGGCACATGGAGACCCACCATTTCCAGTACGGCACTGGTTAGATCCTTGCGCCGGCAGAGTGCCAGAGTCTCGCTGCCGCATCCGGTGAATCGCACGCCGGCCCATTCCAAAAGCGATGCCATATGCGCTTCCAGGTCCGGGCGCCCCAACGGGGCTTCGCACATGTTGAAGACGACATCCGGATTGACCTGCTTCAGGATCTCCAGGATTTCTGCCGGCCTGCCGTATACGGCCCGTACGGTGGCAGAACCGAGCGCCGTGCCCACAAATGTGGCCGGGCCTGATAAGTCAAACTCGCGGAGAGTTCGATCTGAGTTCAGCAGGTCAGGCGGGAGAGTATACAGAACCAGCGTTCTCATATCGAAATCCCATGCCGTGCGGCGGCGTCCCGAAGAATATTACCGACCAGTTGGTCATAAGGAATCAGACCGCGTGTGGCAATCACGAAATCGCTCGATTCCGGATTGAGCCCGGGCAGCGGATTGCATTCGATGAACCGGGGTCGCCCCTCCGCGTCCAGGCGGAAGTCCATGCGCGCGATATCACGGCAACCGAGGAGACGGTACGCCTGAAGGGCATAGGTTTCAAGGAGCGATAAGTTCGTCTCGGGCAAGCACGGCGGGACGCAATAGCGAACTGCCTCACGGTAGCTCCGTTTCACTTCCAACGAGTACAGGAAAGGTGATGTCGAGGGCTTCGCGAAGCCGATCTCCATCATCGCGAGCACCCGCGCACATGTTCCGTTTCCGGCTAGCGCGACGGTCACCTCCCGACCGGGAAGCCATTCTTCCACCAGTACCGGACAACCGTACGTAACCTCGAGCCAGTGCCATTGCCGTTTGGCAGAAGTAACATCCGCGCAGTAGGAGTTCGACCGTATACCCTTACTTGACCCCTCGTCGTTGGGTTTCACTATGACCGGGTAATCGAGCGAAACGAGTTCTTCGACACTTGTAACTGCCCTAGCTACGGGAACCTCGGGCGAGACGATCCTTCGCGCGATGTTTTTGTCCAGAGTGGCGGCCAGCGTAAGTGGATCTGAACCGGTATAAGGTAGTTCGAGCAGTTCGCAGACCGCGGCCGGCACGGCTTCCCGCGATCGCCGGCCCGTACCTTCCGCGATGTTAAAGACGAAGTCATAGCCGCGATCGAGGCGCGTCGCGAGGTCCCGTCCGGCCCGCACCGGATCCACTTCAACACCCATACCCGACAGGGCCCGAGCAATCGAATCGATCGTTTGCGGCGAGTCGTATTCTTCATACTCGTCCTCCGGCAGGTGGTTCGGAGGGGGATTTTCGGGTTTGCGATTAAACAGCAAGGCGCATTTCATGAGAGGGCGGAAACGATCAGCGATGCGGCCGCCTGTTCGCCCAGGCTGGAACTGACCAGCAGATGATAGAGGTGCGGATCCTGCCAGCGGCACTGGAAGTTGACACGCACGTATTCGGAGCGGCGCGCGTCGGTAGCCCGGATGAGTTCCTCCGGGTCGGCGATATCAGGTGCGCGACTGCGGATTCTTGACACCTTCTGGCTCCAGGGCGCGTACACGAAGGCGTGAAATACGTCGGGCTGCTGCTGAAGCACGCACTGTCCGCCGCGGCCCACGATCACGCAGTTGCCGATTTCGTGCGCCTCGCGGATGAGGGCGTGGGTCAGCCGCGCCATGGTTTCCGCGTTCAGAAGCTCGGTGGGACGCACGAACGACGCGCCTTCAAAGCCGCCGTGCATCAGCGAACTGCGGACCAGGCGATGCAGCCACGGATCCACGCACTCGTCGAACTGCTGGAGAACTTCCGGCGCGATTTCGGCCTTCTTGCCGATTTCGGTGATGAGGCTCCTGTCCAGGAGGCGCCAGGAAAGGCGCTCAGCGACGATTCGGGCAATGGCAGCGCCGCCGCTGCCGAACTCGCGAGCCAGGGTCAGAACTCGAAACACCGGCTTACTCCCCACGTCCGCCGCGCCCCTGCTGCGGGGGCGCGGGACCAGTATAGGTGAGGCGCAGGCCCCAGTCGATGGCGGATGGAAAATCGGGCAGCATGATGATCCCGATCACGCTCGAACGGAGAGAGCCCGAGCCTGCATCCTGCCAGGTGCCGTTGCGCGGGTCAAACCACTCGGCGCGGTACAGGCTGTTCAATTTCGCGCCCCGGACCTGGCTGCGCGGGCATCCCTTTTCGAAATATGCGAGGAAGATGTCGCGGTCCGGCGTGCGCGCGCAGTAGGCCCAGCCTTCATACGAGCGAATGTCCGCGGTCTTGTTGGGCGATACCAGGTCTGCGATCGGAACCAGTTCCTGGTAGCGCTTCCCGATGGACATGGCGAAGGTGCGGAGGTGGCGCATCTGCGCGGAGGAATTCCACTGGAAAGCATCCCACATTTTGATGGGCGCCACCTCTTCGATATCCGCGCCCCAGATGCCCTCGGCACCGTAGACGTGGCCGCCGAGCCCGCCCGAAAGGAAGTTGCCGTACATGGAGGAGCGCACGAACTGGTCGTCCTTTTCGGTGCCGCCGGGTGCGCCGAACTGATAGCCGCGCCCGCCGCCCTGCGAGCGCGCGTCGACATAGCCGGAGTAATAAGGTTCGCCGTTGAGCGCGGGCTTGGGTTTGACGGCGTTGTAGATTTCGGTCAGGTACCAATAGTTGTTGTGCTCGCGCATGTTGCCGGTCTGGTGCAGTGTGACCCAGGAATCGTCGCCCCAGTTTTCGAGCGTGGAAGGATTGGCATTGGAGGAGAGCAGAGTGCCGAACGGCGGCGGGCCGTACTTATCCATCACCACGCGGATGGCGGCGGTGAAATCGTCCGGGGAAACGGACTGGCTGATGATGTCGAGGTGAATGGGGCTGAGCACGGTGTTATTGGCCTGGTAGCGGGACCAGACGTACTCGATGAAGCGCGCGTAGGATTCGGGCCACGCGTAGTATTTCTTCCAGAGCATGCTGGCGTCGCGGCGGGAGACCTCGATGAACGGGACGAAGCCGTGATCGTTGAGGTAATCGATCTTGCGGTCGATGTACTGGAAGTAGGCGGGGTTGATGCGGTCCACGTCGGGGAACATGTTTTCGTAGCCGGGGACTTTGCCGGGAAACTGGAAGGGGCGGCCGCCTTCGTTGTCCATGTTCTTGGCGCTGCCGGTGCCGAACTCGAGCCAGGCGGAGCGGACGGTGGTGCGCTCGGGGTCGTTCATGACCACGTTCCAGGGCGCGCCGTCGGTCATCCAGTTGGGGAAGGCGGCGATGATGTTGACCCAGTTGAAGCCCTGCGCCTGGCGGTAGCGCACGTAGTCTTTGAATCCGGCGGTGGGGCCGATGGGACGCTCGCGGTCATCGTCATACCACTTGAAGCGATTAGTGCCGGTGGCGTACCAGGTATCGCCGATGACGAAGAAGGGAGTGCCGTCGGCCTGCTCGAGGGCGTGGCGGTTGGCGGTGGGACGGAGGAAGCCGCGCCGCAGGGTGTTCTGCTGCTTCTCCTCATCGGTCCACGGGGCGGCCGTGAAGGATCCCGATTTGCCGGCGAGTCCCGCGTCTTGCGGGGTGGAACCGCTGCGCCAGGTCCAGGTTCCGGGGGCTGTGGCCAGTACGCGGACGTGAAAGGTGCGGCCGCCATCCCAGAAGCCGTACACGCGTTTCTTGAAACCGGGGCCGGCGAGGTCCACCCAGACGGTGACCTCCGTGTAGGGGTTCGAGAAGGAGCGGGTGGAGGTGAGGGTGAGTTCCTGTTTTTCCCAGACATGCACCGCGGCGAAGGCCGGCCCGGCGGACCACGCGAGCAGTGCGACGAGCCAGCCGGACAAACGCACCTGTTTCATAGATTTCTCCTGAACATCGAAGCAAGACAAATATCGGATATCGGGATGGCGGTGTCAATGCGGTGGAAGCGAATGTCAAGGCAAAGTAGAAATGTCGCCCTCCCTGGCAAAGTAGAAATGTCGCCTTTTGCCTGGACGCCCAGGGAGTGCATGTTAATCTGCTCGTGCCGGTGAAGCGGAGACGGGCTCTGGTGGCGACCAACCCGAT
The DNA here is from genome assembly GCA_963836425.1 of Bryobacterales bacterium. Classification (GTDB taxonomy): domain Bacteria; phylum Acidobacteriota; class Terriglobia; order Bryobacterales; family Bryobacteraceae; genus CAWIJJ01. The sequence goes on from CAWIJJ010000002.1 coordinate 141,597, forward strand.
CGAGGAATAGCCGGCCGGAACTCATCTGCGGACGATGAGAGGGAGCGTGGTCCTCCCGACACGTTCTGCTACCCGGGCTCGGGGCCGACCAGCGGGAGGCGGCACGGCTCCGCCCCGGGGTTTGGTTTTGGTGTTCCGACCATATCGGACCAGATAGATTCCGCCATGCCTTGAAAAACGCATCCTGCGCGCTCGCTACGGTGGCCCTGGGCAGGAGGAATGGCGGGGAAGGGATCGTCGCAAATTCTCCAGAACGTGAAGAAATCCCCCGGCTTACCGGCCGGTCGTGCGGAGAGTTTCCCGGTAGGGCGAACTTTGCCTTTCCCGCCTTTCGGTCTGCTGTGAGGATCAAGGAACTCATTCCAGCATCTACCCCCGTCGGTTACCGGATGCCGCGATGGCCTGCCAGAGTTTCGGCGCTTTTTTCAAATCGAAACCTTCGTTCCAAGTGCTGGGGCGCCTGGCGCGCGGCTTAGCCGGTGGTTTCTTGTTTGCAGTGGTGGCTTTCGGCCTGTCTGCGTCACACTCTCGAATCGGTAGATAGCGGTCGCCATAGCGGGCAGCCAAGGATCCGTCCAGCCGCTGTTCGACACGCAGTTTCGCCCCTCGCAACCCGGCGACGATGGCCTTCCGCTCAATTTCATAAGACTGCCCAAACCAAGGAAAGGTGTAGTTCGGCCGCACTTTCCGCGTCTCCACATAACTCAGCGAACCCGCCAGATGGTGGCCCTTTTCCAGCCTGCGGTGCGCATCATCCGGGTTGGCCGCTTCCACTGTCAACTCCCGCTCCCACCACACCAGGTAATCGTTCGTCAGATATTCGTTGGCTTCCTCGATCGTCGTCACACCCGCTACCCGCATCCCCTTCACCAGCCGATCTTGAGCCGTCCCGAAATTTCTCTCCACTCTTCCCTTCGCCTGCGCAGAGTGCGCCGCTATCCAGCTGACCCCCAGCTCCCTTAAGGCCCGGCCGATCTGTGTCGGCGGCATTTCCACTGGATCTTTATCCACCCCCGGTTCATCTCGTTTGCGCTTCTCCGCCGTTTGAAACAGACTCGCTTTGTCGGTGTAGAATGACACCGGCCGGCCGTTGTTCTCCAGGTAACTCCACAGCAGTTTCATGTTTTCCTCGGTCGAATCATGCCGTACAAAGCGCGCAAATAGCCGGCTGGTCGCGTCGTCGATCATGGCTATCAGGTAGAGCTTCTCGCCGCGCCCCTCCAGCCAGTCGTGCTTGCTGGTGTCCCATTGCACCAACTCGCCGAAACGGCTCCGCCGCGGCCGCCAACCGTGGATCTCCTGGACCTTCGCTTTCTTCCCTCGCCACAGCTTGGATCGCATCATCCACTGCCGCGCCGTCTCCTTGCTGACGTCGATGCCGTGTCTGTCGCGCAGGTACTCCGACGCCAAGGTCGGGCCAAACCCTTCGTACACCGGCCCCGACAGGATCTTCACCGCCTCTTTCTCGACTCTGTCGGCGAGCCGCCGATTCGAGGGCTTCCCGCGCGATCCATGAACCACCGCCCGGTCGCCGAGTTCTTTCACCCCCTTCAGCAACCGCTGCACCTGCCGCACACTCAATCCCAGTTCCTCGGCCGCGGTACGTTGCGTAATGATCTTCTTCTTGACCTTTTTCAACGCCACCAACCGGTCGCGTTCGGTTTGCGTCATCAGTAGCTGTCCTTCCTGCATCCCCACAGCGTGGAGGTGTCAAGACGACATTTCTACTTTGCCCAAAGGCGACATTATCACTTTG
>CAWIJJ010000003.1:0-569069 GCA_963836425.1 Bryobacterales bacterium
CTGGCGAAGGCGGTGAGTCCATAGCGGGAGACGCGGCCGTAGGTGGGGGTAACGCCGACGACGCCGCAAAAAGAAGCGGGCTGACGCACCGAGCCGCCGGTATCGGAACCCAGGGACACGACTGCGGTTCCCTGCGCGACGGCGGCCGCGGAACCGCCGCTGGAGCCGCCGGGAACACGGTCGGGCGCGACCGGGTTGCGCACCGGACCGAAGGCGGAGTTCTCGTTGGAGGAGCCCATGGCGAACTCGTCGCAGTTGGTCTTGCCGAGGATGACGGCGCCGGCCTCTTCCATGCGCACGACGGCGGTGGCGTCATAGGGCGGGATGTAGTTCTCGAGCAGCTTCGATCCGCAGGTGGTCTTGAGACCCTTGGTGACGATGACGTCTTTGACGGCGACGGGCACGCCGGCGAGCGGGCCGGGATCTTCGCCGCGGGCGATGCGCTCGTCGATGCGGGCGGCGGCAGACAGAGCGCGCTCGGGAGCAAAGTGGAGGTAGGCGTTGGTGGCGGGGTTCTCCCGTTCGGCGAAGGCGAGCGCCTGGCGCGCCAGTTCGACGGCGGAGAACCGCCGGGCGAGCAGGGATTCCCGCACGCCTTCGATCGTCAAAGTGGGAATTTCCATGGGATCAGCGTTCGATGACTTTGGGCACCTTGAAGTAGCCGGCGCCCGGCTGGGGGGCGTTGGCGAGCGCGGCCTGGTTGCCGAGGGGCGGGGCGGGCACGCCGGGACGGAGGGTGGCGGTCTCTTCGGAATCGAACAGCACCTGGGCCATGGGTTCGACGCCGGTGGTGTCGATCTCGTTGAGCTTATCCATGTGTTCGAGGATGCCGTCGAGATCGGCGCGGAGCTGCGCGGCTTCGGCGTCGGTGAGCCGGAGGTTGGCGAGATCCGCGACGTAGCGCACTTCTTTCTCGGTGATCTTCACGCCTGTGCCTTGTTGCGCGCGGCGCGGTAGATGCTGCGGAGGACCGGATCGGCGATGGCGCTGGCCTCGTCGGAGAGGGCCTGGGGCAGGGCCTCTGCGGCGCGCTGCGGCTCGCGCCTGCGGGGCACGATACGAAATTCCAGGTCGTCCACCAGGCCGCTACCGACGCGCCGTTCGATGTTTCCGAGAATGTGGCGGGTGAGAGAGAACAACTGGCGCTGCCAGATTTTGTCCTCCACTTCGACGACGAGGGTGGCGCGGACGAGCCGGGCGGCGCGGGTATGCGCGGCGATCTTATTGCCGACGGCGACCGGCCAAGCCGCACAAGCGAGTTCTTCGGCGGACAGGGTGCCGCCGGGCAGACTCAGCCCGCGAATGAGTTTGCTTGCGCGTTCCATGCTGGTTTCGGTTGCCACATTTTATCATGCGAAATTCGGAGTGGGGCTTGCCGGAGTTGGCCGACTACACTGAAAAGGTGCAACTGGTGCTGGCTTCGCGATCGCCGCGCCGCAGCGAGATTTTGCGGCAGGCGGGAATTCCGTTCGTAGTGCGCGCGGCGGAGGTGGACGAGACTCCGCTGGCCGGGGAGAGCCCGGAGGACTACGTCCGGCGGGTGGCGGAACTGAAGGCCCTGGCGGTGGAAGCGGGGGTGGAGGAGCAGGTGCTGGGGGCGGACACGACGGTGGTGATCGACGGCGAGATGCTGGGCAAGCCGGCGGATGCCGGGGATGCGCGGCGGATGCTGGAACTGCTCTCGGGCCGGCGGCACGAGGTGCTGACGGGGATTTGCCTGAAGCGGGGCGGGGAGGTGATCCGGGACTGGGCGGCGACATCGGTGTGGTTCGTCGCGATGAGGGCGCGAGGAGATCGAGGAATACGTGGCGAGCGGCGAACCGATGGACAAGGCGGGGGGGTACGCGATACAGGGGCTGGGGTCGAAGTTCATCGAGAAGATCGACGGGTGTTACTTCAACGTGGTGGGGCTACCGGTATCGCTGGTGTACGGGTATTTGCGTTGAAAAGGAAAAAGCCCCGTTTTTGAGGCGGGGCTTTGGAGGTAAACCGGGCGACTTCCTACTCTCCCACACAGTTGCCCGTGCAGTACCATCGGGGCTGAGGAGCTTAACTGCCGTGTTCGGGATGGGAACGGGTGGGTCCTCCTCGCTAGGGTCACCCAGAAGGGGATGACGAAGCTGAGATGATTGACGGGGGAAACGAGGAAAGCAGCGCTCACGGCGGTGTGTGCGCAGTAGAGTTTTATGGTCAAGCCGAACGGGCAATTAGTAACGGTAAGCTCAACGTGTTGCCACGCTTACACATCCGTCCTATCAAACAGGTAGTCTTCCTGTGCCCTTCTTAGCTTACGCTTGGGAGATCTCATCTTAGGGAAGGTTTCACGCTTATATGCATTCAGCGTTTATCCTGACCGAACTTCGCTACCCAGCGGTGCCCCTGGCGGGACAACTGGATCACAAGAGGTTCGTCCACCCCGGTCCTCTCGTACTAAGGGCAGGCCCCTTCAAATCTCCTACGCCCACCACAGATAGGGACCGAACTGTCTCGCGACGTTCTGAACCCAGCTCACGTACCGCTTTAATAGGCGAACAGCCTAACCCTTGGGAGCTTCTACACCCCCAGGATGCGATGAGCCGACATCGAGGTGCCAAACCGGAGCGTCGATGTGAACTCTTGACTCCGATCAGCCTGTTATCCCCGGCGTACCTTTTATCCGTTGAGCGATGGCCCTTCCATACAGAACCACCGGATCACTAAGGCCTGCTTTCGCATCTGCTCGACTTGTTGGTCTCGCAGTTAACCTGGTTTATGCCTTTGCACTCGTCGGCGGATTTCCAAGCCGCCTGAACCAAGCTTCGCGCGCCTCCGTTACCGTTTAGGAGGCGACCGCCCCAGTCAAACTACCCGCCTTCCACTGTCCCTCATCCCGATCAGGGATGGAGGTTAGAACCACAGAACGATCAGGGTGGTATCTCACCGTTGGCTCTGCCGAGTCCGAGAACCCGGCTTCAAAGCCTCCCACCTATCCTGCGCAGATCGCCCCATAGTTCCATGAAAGGGTATAGTAAAGGTGCACGGGGTCTTTCCGTCTAGTGGCGGGCACCCGGCGTCTTCACCGGGACCACAAGTTCGCCGGGCGGCAGGTTAAGACAGTTCTCAGATCGTTACGCCATTCGTGCAGGTCGGAACTTACCCGACAAGGAATTTCGCTACCTTAGGACCGTTATAGTTACGGCCGCCGTTCACCGGGGCTTCAGTTCAAAGCTTCGCTTGCGCTGACCTCTCCCTTTAACCTTCCGGCACCGGGCAGGCGTCAGCCCCTATACGTCGTTTTCGACTTTGCAGAGACCTGTGTTTTTGTTAAACAGTCGCCTGAGACCATTCACTGCGGCCCACGTCTTAGGTGGGCACTCCTTCTCCCGAAGTTACGGAGCTAATGTGCCTAGTTCCTGAACCTACCATCACCCGAGCGCCTTAGAATATTCTTCTCGTCCACCTGTGTCGGTTTGTGGTACGGATACCTCGCTTCTCCTTAGAGGCTTTTCCTGGCGGACGACCCGGCGGATTTACCTCTCCGGATCTCCCTTCACTCTGGATTGTAACCATTGCGCACCAGAGCTTACGGTCCGCGTCCCCCCTTCGGTCTTGATCGAAACAAGGTAGTGCAGGAATATTAACCTGCTGTCCATCCGCTACGCCTTTCGGCCTCGCGTTAGGCTCCGACTAACCCTGAGCGGATTAACCTTTCTCAGGAATCCTTAGACTTACGGCGACCAGGGTTCGCACCTGGTTTCTCGCTACTTATGCTGGCAGAGTCACTTCTCAACGCTCCAGCCCTGCTTTCGCTAGACCTTCACCGCTGTTGAGAACGCTCTCCTACCATTCGTATTACTACGAATCCGTAACTTCGGTACCATGCTTAAGCCCCGTTATATTGTCGGCACCGGGCCGCTCGACCAGTGAGCTGTTACGCTTTCTTTAAAGGATGGCTGCTTCTAAGCCAACCTCCTGGCTGTCTGAGCGTCCCGACTTCCTTTCCCACTGAGCATGGATTTGGGGACCTTAGTTGACGGTCTGGGCTGTTTCCCTTTTGACAATGAAGCTTAGCCCCCACTGTCTGACTCCCTCGCTACACATTCACGGCATTCGCAGTTTGGTTGGATTCGGTAACCTGGGAAGGCCCCTAGTCCAATCAGTTCTCTACCACCGCGACGGACCACGAGAGGCTAGCCCTAAAGCTATTTCGGAGAGAACGAGCTATCACGGAATTTGATTAGCCTTTCACCCCTACCCTCAGCTCATCCAAGCTGTTTTCAACCAACACTGGTTCGGACCTCCAGCCGCTGTTACACGGCCTTCATCCTGGCCAAGGGTAGATCATCCCGCTTCGCGTCTATTCCCAGCGACTCCATCGCCCTGTTCAGACTCGCTTTCGCTTCGGCTCGCTTTCGCTTAACCTTGCCACTGAGAATAACTAGCCAGCTCATTATGCAATAGGCACGAGGTCAGGCATTCGCCTTGCGGCGCATAGCCCTCCCACTGCTTGTAAGCGTGTGGTTTCAGGTACTATTTCACTCCCCTCGCAGGGGTTCTTTTCACCTTTCCCTCACGGTACTGGTTCACTATCGGTCGCAAGTGAGTATTTAGCCTTGCCGGATGGTCCCGGCAGATTCAAGCAGGGTTCCACGTGCCCCGCCCTACTTAGGAACCACTTGAAGGAGAATTGCATTTTCACCTACGCGGCTGTCACGCTCTTTGGCCGGCCTTTCCAGACCGTTCGATTAACACTCTTCTATCCCTCTTTTAACCAACTGACCACTCCCAGACGCTCCCTTCCGGTCGCGCCTCGCCAGAGGCCAGTTGATTATTGTGGCCCTGCAACCCCAGGTTCTCCTTGCGAATTACCTGGTTTAGGCTGTTCCGAGTTCGCTCGCCACTACTTTCGGAATCACGGTTGTTTTCTCTTCCTTCGGGTACTGAGATGGTTCACTTCCCCGAGTTCGCCCGTACACCCTATATATTCAGATGCACGTAACCGGTGTTCGCACCGGTTGGGTTTCCCCATTCGGATATCCACGGATCACAGCCTGTTAGCGGCTCCCCGAGGCTTTTCGCAGCTGACCACGTCCTTCTTCGCCTACTTGCGCCAAGGCATCCACACACACGCCCTTAGTAGCTTGACCATAAAATCTACTTCGCACACAACACCCGGACACCCTCCCTTTCGGAAAGCTGCCCGCGTTCAGGTGGCGCTACTTTCTCGCGCTTACACTTTTATTACTTGTGTTTTGTTTATGCCCGTCAATCATTCAGTTGTCAAAGATCTCGATTGCTCCAGCAATCGGTAGAACCTGCGCTCTACCTACTGCTGAATTCCTGCTGTGCCGTGGTGGGCCTGGGTGGAATTGAACCACCGACCTCACCCTTATCAGGGGTGCGCTCTAGCCATCTGAGCTACAGGCCCAAGGCCCAAACACTGGTGGAGCTGGTCGGGATCGAACCGGCGACCTCCTGAGTGCAAATCAGGCGCTCTCCCAGCTGAGCTACAGCCCCTTGCCGGACCGTTTGCGTAGTCCGGAAATATCAATCGAGGCCAGTTGGATGCAGAAGCCACGGGTCCTGCCCATGGCCTTTCGGAAGCTCTCTCAGAAATTCAAGTGGAGATACGGAGCGGGCTCACCAGATCTCCCGAAGGATACCTGGCGGTTTGGAGTGGAACGGCTGTTTCCTACTATCGGCCCCCGGGTACACCCACAGGGACTTCTCTTTCGGAAACTCCACCCACGTTCTCTCTTAGAAAGGAGGTGATCCAGCCGCAGGTTCTCCTACGGCTACCTTGTTACGACTTCACCCCAATCATGAATCATACCTTGGGCCGCTGCCCCCCTTGCGGGTCAGCCTGCAGACTTCTAGTACAATCCACTTTCGTGATGTGACGGGCGGTGTGTACAAGGCCCGGGAACGTATTCACGGCAGCGTGCTGATCTGCCATTACTAGCGATTCCAGCTTCATGCAGGCGGGTTGCAGCCTGCAATCCGAACTGAGAACGGTTTTTTGCGATTGGCTCCCCCTCGCGGGTTTGCTGCGCTTTGTACCGTCCATTGTAGCACGTGTGTAGCCCTGGACATAAAGGCCATGAGGACTTGACGTCATCCCCACCTTCCTCCAGGTTATCCCTGGCGGTCTCCTGCGAGTTCCCAACTGAATGATGGCAACACAGGACAAGGGTTGCGCTCGTTGCGGGACTTAACCCAACATCTCACGACACGAGCTGACGACAGCCATGCAGCACCTCGACTGGACCCCCTTGCGGGGTAAAAGTGTTTCCACCTCCGTTGACCAGCCGTTCGAGCCCAGGTAAGGTTCTTCGCGTTGCGTCGAATTGAACCACATGCTCCACCGCTTGTGCGGGCCCCCGTCAATTCCTTTGAGTTTCAGCCTTGCGACTGTACTCCCCAGGCGGCATATTTAACGCGTTAGCTCCGGCACGGACAGAATGAACTGCCCACACCAAATATGCATCGTTTAGGGCGTGGACTACCAGGGTATCTAATCCTGTTTGCTACCCACGCTTTCGTGTCTCAGCGTCAGTTACGGTCCAGAAAGCCGTCTACACCACCGGTGTTCCTCCTGATATCTACGCATTTCACCGCTACACCAGGAATTCCACTTTCCTCTCCCGCACTCTAGTCATTCAGTATTCGGCGCACCCTCCCAGTTGAGCCGGGAGATTTCACACCAAACTTAAACAACCGCCTACACACCCTTTACGCCCAGTAACTCCGAACAACGCTTGCTGCCTACGTATTACCGCGGCTGCTGGCACGTAGTTAGCCGCAGCTGCTTCTGCAGGTACCGTCATCATCTTCCCTGCCGAAAGAGCTTTACACCCCGAAGGGCTTCATCGCTCACGCGGCGTCGCTGCATCAGGGTTTCCCCCATTGTGCAAGATTCCCCACTGCTGCCTCCCGTAGGAGTCTGGCCCGTGTTTCAGTGCCAGTGTGGCCGTGTGCCCTCTCAGGCCGGCTACCGATCTCAGCCTTGGTGGGCTTTTACCCCACCAACCAGCTAATCGGCCGCGGACTCCTCTCTCAGCGCATTGCTGCTTTCCCTTCTCAGGCTTATGCGGTATTAGCCCTAGTTTCCCAGGGTTATTCCCCACTAAGAGGTAGATCATCCACGTGTTACTCACCCGTACGCCACTGTACTCATGGATTGCTCCACTTTCTCGTGCGACTTGCATGTGTTAAGCGCGCCGCCAGCGTTGATTCTGAGCCGGGATCAAACTCTCATTTGAAAATGTAGAGTTTCAATCGTTCGCTCCGCTTTACTCAAACTTCTGACGAGTTCTTCTTACTGCATCCAACCAGATTGTCAATGATCTGCGCCGCCCGCTCGGGACATCGTAATACCCCGGCCAACGGCAGGCCTCGAAACTTGCTCCGGCACGGACCTGCCCGCAAGGCAGATACGACCGGATAAACTTTAGAGATTTATAAAGAACCAAACAGGAAGGCCGTATTCCGCTTCGCCCGGTGGCCCGGACAAAGTTTTGTTACCATTCCTTGCAGAGGACCGACCCTTTTTGGGGATCATCGCCTGCTTGCGGCCAGCCCTTCAGGGCAAGCTACGCCAGCGATCCTCAATTCAGCGACTCGTTCAGAATAACATTGGCGTCACGGATTGGCAAGGGCTTTGTGAGGGAAAATCTTGATAACCAGTGAAATGGCTTGAAATGAGTGACTTAGGGTGCATGAAAAATGGTTGGAGAGGGGGCTGGCGCGTAGGAGCGGGCGAAACCAGGTGCTTTTTGCGGGTGTTCTTCGCGGCGTGATTTGTACGTTTTATTAGCTTTTCGTTCGTTCGAAGGCGTTTTGGCCGCCTGATTTGTATGATTTCGTCCGGAACAGGGCCGGGACAGCAAGGAATCGATTCCTTTTCCTCTCAAAGGAGGAGCAGCGTGCCGCTGTGGCCGCCTGGCGACGTTGACTCCATGTTGCCCGGGATTATCGTAGCCCCCTCGAGGTATGTGGGCTCCCGCGTGGAGTACCGAACGGGTTGCGGCTCGGCGAGCGAGCAACTCTTTTCGCTTACAGGCTTACCACGGCGACGGCGGCCTACCGGCCCCGTGTTTCCGCTAAGTCTTTGCCAGGACATCAAATATAAATGCAGCGGCGGCGTCAACGGTTTTTGCGATGATGGGCGGAATGGAGCGAATTCTCTATCTGCACGGGTTTGCCTCCTCGCCGGCATCGGGCAAGGCCCTTTACTTCCGGGAATGGCTCTCCCGGCTGGGGGCGGAGGTGGAGGCGCCCGAACTCGACGGAGGGGATTTCGAGCATCTCACCCTGACGGCGCAACTGGCGGTGATAGAGCGAGCTGCCGCCGGGCGGCCGGTGGCACTGATCGGCTCCAGCATGGGCGGCTACCTGGCGGCGCTGTATGCGGCCCGCCACGCTGAAGCATCGAAGCTGGTGTTGCTGGCGCCGGCTTTCGGCTTCGCTGCCCGGTGGGCGGAGCGGGAGGGTCGGGAGGCGGTGGAGCGCTGGCGTCGGGCCGGGCACACCGAGGTGTTCCATTATGGGGAGAACCGGCTCCGAAAACTCGATTACCGGCTGCTCGAGGATGCCGCCGGTTATGAGGACTACCCGGAATTCCATCAGCCGGCGCTGATCTTCCACGGCGCACACGACGATGTCGTGCCGGCGCGCTGCTCGGAGCATTTCGCTTCGACTCACGCGAACGTGCGGCTCGAAATCCTCGATTCGGGCCATGACCTGCACAACGTACTTGAATATATGGCCGCGGAAGCAGCGTGTTTCCTGGGGTTGGCCGACCCGGCTGCGCGGGCCCGGTGAGGCTTCGCGGTCGCGGGCTGGCCGTTAGTGAAACAGCCGCGGCTCTGTATTCTTACTGAACCTGTCGCGCCGCAGACTGAGAGCGAACACACATGGCCGCGGAAGCAGCGCGTTTCCTGGGGTTGGCCGAACCGGCGGCGCGCGGCCGGTGAGTCTTCGCGGCCGCGGCCGGCCGTTAGTGAAACAGCCGCGGCTCGTATTTTTTACTGAACCTGTCGCGCCGCAGACTGAGAGCGAACACACATGGCCGCAGAAGCAGCGCGTTTCCTGGGGTTGGCCGAACGGCCGCGCGCGCCCGGTGAGGCTTCGCGGTCGCGGGTTGGCCGTCAGTGAAACAGCCGCGGCTCTGTATTTTTTACTGAACCTGTCGCGCCCCAGACTGAGAGCGAACACATGGCCGCGGAAGCAGCGTGTTTCCTGGGGTTGACCGACCCGGCTGCGCGCGCCCGGTGGGGCTTCGCGGTCGCGGGCTGGCGTTAGTGAAACAGCCGCGGCTCTGTATTTTTTACTGAACCTGTGCCCCCAGGCCAAAACGTTCGCCACTCCGGGCAAACTGTCTTCCTGGGCGGGCCTGTGTCCTGGGCGCGAAGAAAGCGCGGGGGTCTCGGTCAGCAATCGATGCGCCAGGGGAAATCGAATGCTGAAGCGCGTCTTGACCCAGTGCGCATGGGCAGCGGTGCGAAACAAGAAGAGCCAGTTCTTTCGGCTATTTCAGCGGTGGCGAGCGCAGATAGGCGCGCGAAAGGCGATTACTGCGGTTGCCCATCGCATGCTTCTCGTAATCTGGAAGTTGCTGCACGAGGGCGAAACCTATTCCGACTGCGGTTGCCAGCTATCTCCAGAGACCATCCGTCGCCGTATGTTGAAGTGTGTGAAGGGATTGGAGTCTCTCGGCTTCAAGGTCACAATAAAAGCAGCGGAGGCCACGGCGTAAGGGCTTTCGAGAGTGCGAACTGAAAGGAGCCAATCCGTTCGATTACCTCAACGGGTTACTGAGGCATGCCGAGGAGTTGAAGCGACGTCCATCGGAGTGGATGCCCTGGAACTACCGCGAGACGCTGGCGCGGCTGGCGACCTCCGCCGCTGCGTAGTATATACATGATAAGTTCTGCCTGGCCGAAAAGGATCGACTCCAGCCATGGTTAGGTGACGCTCTGAAATGCCCCAGAAAACAGGCTTCCCAAAAGGCCAAATCCGGTAACGTTTTTGGCCATCGACGTAAGAAGCCAAAATATTCGGGCCCGGCAGTATGCCCGCATTTTGACACGGGACCCGCAGACAATCCCCTGCCAGATTCGCACGATGTGAGGGCTGGACGACGGCGGGACCGCATTGGAGGGGAACGCCCGCCGAGTTTATCACTACCAGTTGTCGACGTCGTGAGTGTTCTGACCAATCGCCCTCAGGCGCTCACTGCCGGCGTGCCAGAGCGGTTTCAAGCGCCCTGCGATTACCCAAGTGCTCGTATTCGACGGCAAGATCTAGTGGTGTCACACCAGCTTTGTTTTGAGTTCGGGGAGCCCCGCCCGACCGGAGTAATAATTCCAACATTGCTATGTCGCCAAAGTCCATGCTCGCAGCCCAGTGAAGGGGAGTGTTACCAAGCTTATCGGCATGATTCACGTTTGCCTTGCCCGTAATGAGGACAGTGGCTAGCTTGATGTCATTTTTGAACACGGCCCAGTCGAGGGCTGTAAAGCCGTTGTCCGGGTCTTCTTCTTCGATAGGTGCCCCGCTACGAATCAACGCAGCCGCGGTTTCGGAATCGCCCTGCTGAGCTGCCATCTCGAGAGCTGTCATGGCTCCCAATCCCCCAACCAACATTTTCGGATTCACCTCTGAACCTCGCTTGCGCAGTACTTTCAGCGACTCAACGTCTCCGCTCCACGCGGCAAAAAAGACCGGGTTTGCGCCAAATAATGCCGGTTCGCCCTTCGGGGCCTGCACCTCTGCACCGTGTTCCAGGAGCAGGCTTACCGCCTTTGTCGCGTGGTGGCTGGCAGCGATCATAAGTGCGGTGTAACGTGTGTTGGATTTGGCATTTACGCTCGCTCCGCGTGCGATGAGTAGGGCCGTCTTGTTGATGTCGGGCGCAGCCATCATCAACGCTGTGGTTCCGCGGCTGGTGGCGCTGTTCGCGTTCCACCCCGAGTCGAGCAAATTCTGGACGTCTTTCTCCCCTCCAAACAGAACTGTTTCCGCCCACCGCGGAACGTCCCCGGGCCGGAGCGAAGGAAGCTCCAGCGGGGTCGGCGGGCTCCCAGATTCTGGCATTGCCAGAAGCAACGCCGAAGCTGCCCAGCATGTCGCCATTGCAGATATGAACTGATGATGACCGTACGGCAAGCCTGACTCGAAATACGGTGGACTTACTGGCGCCTCAGAAGGGATACGGCTACCGACCAGCCACGTTCCATCGGGTTTTTGTGTGGCAAGAAGATATCTCAAGCCTCTCTGGTATGCCGGATGCGACGCCGGGACACCTGCGGCTTCACTGAGCGCAACAAGCGACTCGCCCGTCGCGTAGGCGTCGCTCGGGCGACCGTCCGTTTGGCCCCAACCGCCGTCGGGCCGCTGCTGTGCTAGCAATGCTTCCCGGGCCTTTGCAATTGAGACAAACGAGCCTCTGGCCCAGCTCAGTCCGAACAACTGGTATGCACATTCCTCGGTATTGGCCGGCGGGCTCCTTTCTAACCAGGCCTTCGCGCGATCGACGCGCATTCGACGCTCCTGATTCATCGCCTCAGGCAAAAATACTTGCAGTGTGCGCACGGCGTATGCTGTGGCCGTGAAAGGGCTGCCGGCTGGCGGCCGCTGCTCAGCTGTCAACCAGTGCCCATCCTCCAGTTGACGCCGCGCAATGAGGCGCGCGTATGCGCCCGTTGATGCGCTATGCGGCAGTCCAAGCGGAGCAGCGGCCGCCAGAGCATATGCCATGGTTAGTACCGGGTCTACCAAATTCGATCCTTGTACGGCTCGGTCGAGATCCGTCAGGTGGCCGAAGCTCCTGGTCATTACCAACTCTAGTCCGTGTTGATCCACTTCAACACCACGACGGCGCGCTATGTCAAAGACCATCAGCGGAAGATTCTGATGGTGACATGAGGTGCAGGAGCGCTTCTCAAACCACGCAGCAGAGGCTTTTTGGAGTAGCGCAACGGATCTTCCTGCCGCCAGCCGAGTCTCAGATTCGCTCACTTGGCCGGCACACACGGGAACAAGTGTCGTCAGAATCGCGAAAACCACCGGTGGAAATGGATAATTCATGTTTCCGCCCTCCGTTGTGTACATTCTTCCACACTGATTTCAAGGCGGCAACCTCTTCCAACCTCAACGTACCCTGGCCCGCTTTAGCATTGAAAAGAGATCGATTCTGAGCCTGCCGCCCCACGACCGCTGGCTCTCTAGCTGCGTAGACCGGGCGTCACGCATCATTGCCGAAAACTCACACCCGGCCGCGCGCGCCCGGTGAGGCTTCGCGGCGCGTGACGGTGAGGCTTCGCGGCGCGTGACGACCGCTCCCTGACAGTCGCGGCTGTGTATTTTTAGCGAACCTGTCGCGCCGCAGACTGAGAGCGAACACACATGGCCGCGGAAGCAGCGTGTTTCCTGGGGTTGACCGACCCGGCCGCGCGCGGCCGGTGAGGCTTCGCGGTCGCGGGTTGGCCGTCAGTGAAACAGCCGCGGCTCTGTATTTGTTACTGAACCTGTCGCGCCCCAGACTGAGAGCGAACACATGGCCGCGGAAGCAGCGTGTTTCCTGGGGTTGGCCGACCCGGCCGCGACTCGGCCGGTGAGTCTTCGCGGTCGCGGGTTGGCCGTCAGTGAAGCAGTCGCGGTCAGGCGAGGCCGTGTTCGGTGCCGCAGACGGAGACTTCCATGCCCAGTTCGCGGAACGCGGCGGCTTTGGCGGCAAGGGCCAGATTGGCGGCGGAGGCGTCCGGGGCGTAGGCCACCTGCACGTGATTGGACTTGTGGCGTGCCATGAGCTGGTCCCGCGTGACGCCGTAGAGCACTGCGTGCATGATGGGCCATTGCGGGGTGGTGATGCGCCAGCGCCGCTCGGTTTCTTCGAGTGGCAGTTCGACCACGCGGGCGCGGCCGAGATCGGCGCGGAGCCTGCCTTCTTCGACAAAGATGCGGCTCCACACGATTTCGCCGGGCTTGCTGATGCCTTTGAGGCTGCCGCCGCCGAGGCGGAAATACATGGGCGGCTGCCGTTCGCTGACGGCACCCGAGTAGCCGCCGATGAAATGGGCGGGCGGCGCGGCGCCGGAGATTTCGAAGACCCAGACAAATTCTTCGCGACCGTTCACCGCGTAGTTCTCGCCGAAGCGAACGTCGTGCAGGGTGGTTTCGGGAGGATAGCCGAGGGAGGTCCAGACGCGATTGGTGATAAGGGCGTCGAGCCCGGCGCATTCGTCCACCTCGTTGAAATGGGGCAGCGCGCGGCCTTCGAAGAGAACGCGGCCGTTGCCCCGGGCGCAGACGGGGGGACGCTCCACGTTATTAAACAGGCCCTCGGCAAGATCGGAGGCGGGGGCGAGGTCTTTGAGGCCCTGCTGGTATTGAATGCCGATGGCATCGCAGCCAAAATCGTCGGCGATGCGGAGACCGGCGACGTACATCCGGCACTGGTCGAGAATTTGGCCGCCGGTGAGGTCGGTTTCCGGATCCGGCCCGGTTAGGAAGCGCATGCCGCGCTGTTCGAGCCATTCGCGGACGGCCTGGGCCTCGGAATCGGGCACCTGCCGCATTTCGGCGTAGAGGGCGGACTGGCTGAGCCGTTCCTTGAAGACGCCGGTGGGATGCAGGAGCTCGTCGGGGATGATGGCGTTGTACATGCCCATGCAGCCTTCGTCGAAGACGCCGAGGATGGCCTTGTCGCGGCGAAGTTCGGAGGCGAGGCCGGCGCCGAGTTCGGCAGCCTGGGCGGGCAGATTGAAATCGGAAAGCGGGCGGACGTGGCTGGTGTCGTGGCGCACGGGGCGGCCGGCGAGCCATTCGCGGAGACCGGCGAGGAAGAACGGGTCGGTGAAATCTTCGCTCCACAGCGTGCTGTAAGGAATTCCGGCCTTGCTCATGGAGGCGTTCAGGTTGAGCATGCCGACGAGGCCGGGCCACTCGCCGCTCCAGTTGGCGACGGTGAGGATCGGCCCGCGATGGGTGAGGAGACCGGCAAGCACGTGATGGCTGTACTGCCACACGGCTTCGACCACCAGCAGCGGGGCGTCCGGCGGAATATCGCGGAAGACTTCCATGCCGCGGCGCTGGCTGTCGATGAAGCCGTGTCCCTTTTCGGGATCGCACGCATTGGCGCGGCGCACCTCACGCCCTTCGCGACGGATGGCGTTGATGACGGCCTCTTCGGCTTTGACCTGGGCCGGCCAGCAACGGCGATTAGCGGACAGGCGAAGGTCACCGCTGGCAATCAGGACGATCGGGGGCATGAGCACATTGTGGCACGCGGCGCCGGGACCGTCCAGGGGCATGTTTAGCGCTAAACCGCCACCGTCGTAACGAGGTCGAAGCCTTCGTCGAGAGAGGGCGGTTCAAGCTTCGAAGCCATGCGCGCGAGGACGTCTTCGGGCACGACACGGGCGCGGGCCGCATTGCGCTGACGGCACACGTCAAGCGGCACATCGAAAAAAACGGCTTCGAGAAAACAGCCGTAGGATTTTCCGATGCCGATGTACGGGGCCCGTTCCTGACGACTCAGGTTGGTGGCGTCGATACAAGTGACGGGCCGGCCGATGGCGAGCCGCTGCCGCAACAAATACCGCAGCGATTGAAAAACGCGGACGTGAATGGTCTGGTCGGTTTCGTCGTCGGCGAGCAAAGCCCGAAGACGGTCGGAAGACAGACCCACACATTCACGTCCCACAAGCCATGTGGACTTGCCGGACCCCGGCAGCCCCACCAGCACTACGATGCGCATTGGCGCCATGACGAGAAATGGCAGGGACAGCCGGCCCTTCGCTTCTTATGGCGCAAGCCGCGCCTGAGGACGGCGGCTACGCACCGATGCAGTTTAGCTGCCGGTCGGCTCTTCGGGTGTGATCACGGTTCCGCGCGGCGGTCTGACGGTGCTCTTGGTGCCCGCGCGTTTGGCCGGCTTCTTGGAAGCCTTCTTGGCTGGGGCCTTCTTAGCGGGCGCTTTTTTTGCGGCCTTTTTAGCGGGCGCTTTTTTTGCGGCCTTTTTGGCTGGAGCTTTCTTTGCTGCCTTCTTAGCCGGAGCTTTCTTCGCGGCCTTCTTCACTGCTTTTTTTGCGGCCTTTTTGGCCATAGTTTGATTCTCCTCGAACTTGAAATGCAAAAACGAGTCAAATCATATTACACCGAATTTGTCTTGGAGGGAATCACAAATTTGGTCGACGGCTGCGCGAGGTGAGAGCGACAGATGGTTTGAAGCACCGGTCAAATGTTCAGAATGATGGCTGTCTTCGCGGCATCCGCAGGACCGTTTCCTTACGCGCGCGCGGCTCTGCAACGCATGGCGCGCGAGTATGGAGGGTGGGGGGGAGCACGGGCGCGGCTCTGCAACGCATCGTGCGCGAGTGAGGACGTGGGGCGGGAGCACGGGCGCGGCTCGCAACGCATCGCGCGCGAGTATGGAGGTGGGGCGGGAGTACGGGCGCGAGTCTGCAACGCATCGCGCGCGGGTAAGGATGTGGGGCGGGAGCACGGGCGCGGCTCTGCAACGCATCGCGCGCGAGTATGGAGGTGGGCGGGAGCACGGGCGCGGCTAAGCAACGCATCGCGCGCGAGTATGAGAGGCGGGGCGGGAGCACGGGCGCGAGTCTGCAACGCATCGCGCGCGAGTATGGAGGTGGGGCGGGAGCACGGGCGCGAGTCTGCAACGGATCGCGCGCGAGTATGGAGGTGGGCGGGAGCACCGGCGCGGCTCTGCAACGCATCGCGCGCGAGTATGGAGGTGGGGCGGGAGCACGGGCGCGGCTCTGCAACCCATCGCGCGAGCATGGGGGCGGGGCGGGAGCACCGGCGGTGACACGCGCGCGGGTAAGGAGGTGGGGCGGGAGCACGGGCGCGAGTCTGCAACGCATCGCGCGCGAGTATGGAGGTGGGGCGGCAGCACGGGCGCGAGCTCTGCAACGCATCGCGCGCGAGTATGGAGGTGGGGCGGGAGCACGGGCGCGGCTCTGCAACGCATCGCGCGCGGGTATGGAGGTGGGGCGGGAGCACGGGCGCGGCTCTGCAACGCATCGCGCGCGAGTATGGAGGTGGGGCGGGAGCACGGGAGCGGCGCTGCAACGCATCGCGCGCGGGTAAGGATGTGGGGCGGGCGTCGAGTATGGAGGTGGGGCGGGAGTATGGGCGCGGCTCTGCAACGCATGGCGCGCGGTGGGGCGGGAGCACGGCGCGGCTCTGCAACGCATCGTGCGCGAGTATGGAGGGTGGGGCGGGAGCACCGGCGCTGACACGCGCGCGGGTAAGGATGTGGGGCGGGAGCACGGGCGCGGCTCTGCAACGCATCACGCTATCACGCGAGTATGCACGCGAGGTATGGAGGTGGGGCGGGAGCACGGGCGCGAGTCTGCAACGCATCGCGCGCGGTAAGGATGTGGGGCGGGAGTACGGGCGCGGCTCTGCAACGCATCGCGCGCGAGTATGGAGGTGGGGCGGGAGCACGGGCGCGAGTCTGCAACGCGTGGCGCGCGAGTATGGAGGTGGGGCGGCAGCACGGGCGCGAGCTCTGCAACGCATCGCGCGCGGGTATGGAGGTGGGGCGGGAGCACGGGCGCGAGTCTGCAACGCATCGCGCGCGGGTAAGGAGGTGGGGCGGGAGCACGGGCGCGGCGCTGCAACGCATCGCGCGCGAGTATGGAGGTGGGGCGGGAGCACGGGCGCGGCTCTGCAACACATCGCGCGCGAGTATGGAGGTGGGCGGGAGCACGGGCGCGGCTCTGCAACGCATCGCGCGCGAGTATGGAGGTGGGGCGCGGCGCTGCAACGCATCGCGCGCGAGTATGGAGGTGGGGCGGGAGCACGGGCGCGGCTCTGCAAGACTTTTAGCTACATCAAACACTGGCCAGTTTCTGCGCGACGCGGTACAGGGACTCTGCGTGGGATGGATCGGGAATCTGCACGCGCCAGATGCCTCGCCCGTAGGTGCCGGCCGTGAGCACGCCGGAAGGATGATAATCGAGCCGGTTGACGCCGACGGTGGGAAGGTTCGAGGTAATGTCCAGCCAGTTCTGAAGATCCGCGCTCATCCACACTCCGCAATCGTTGCCGACGAACAGACGGTACGGAGGGCTGGTTTCGAACACGACCGTCTGATGGGGCACGTCGGGAACGTGAGATCCATCGATCGCGGACCAGGTAGTTCCGCCGTCGCGGGACAGGAAAATGTGGTGCATACGGGCGCCGGCACGGGTGGCGATGCTGCTGCCGGAGGTGACCGCAACTACTGTTTTGGCCGAGGCGGGATGGGTTTCGATTTCGGCGATGAGGCGGGGCGGTATCTCGGATCCGGCGATATTGCCCGACCAGTTGTTGCCGCCGTCGGTGGAGCGGAAGATGCCGCCGCGATTGGTGCCGACGTAAATACGGCGGGGGTCGGCGGCGGCGATTTCGATCGCGGTGATCGGAGATCCATCGAATTCGGGCGAATGGGCCCGCCACGAAGCTCCGTTGTTCAAAGACCGCCAGAGGCGGCGCGAGCCGACCCACAGGGTTTTGCGACCAGGTTTGCGGGAGGGATGAAGCACCATGACCGCGATGGAAGCCTGGCGGCTTTCGCCGGGCGGCATGCGTTTGGGCGATATCGATTTCCAGAAGGGCCGTTCCCATCGCCCCGGGCCGCGATGGCGGGAAAGGTTGATGTTTTGTGAAGAGCCGAAGACGTGATCGCAGTCGTGCGGATCGATGACGGTCCAGGCGCCGTCTCCGGCCAGGACGCGGGTAAACTCGCCGGGCTTATTGCCGATGCCGGTGAGCACAGTGCCATTGTCCTGGGTGCCGCCGCCGAAGCGGTCGGGATGGCTGCGCGAGACCTCGATGTCGTAGAACATGGTGCTGACCATGTCCTGCACCCGCGGCTGCCAGGTGTCGCCGCCGTCTTTGGTAAAGAAGAAGCCTCCGTCGTTGCCGGAGTAGATGACATGGCCGCCGGGGATGACGACGGCGTGGTGATCGCCGTGCACGTACGTGGGGTCGCCGGGTTCCCGGTCCCATTTCGAGGCGCGATGCCAGTTGCGTCCGCCGTTGGGAGTGATGAACAGATCGTTGGCGGCGCAGACGATGTAGTTGGGGTCGTCGGGGTGGACGGCGATGGCGTTGTTATAGCTCATCTGGTCCTGGGTCTCGAGGGCGCCATTCGCAATTTCGCGCCAGTTCTCGCCTTTATCGCGGCTGCGGTAGACGCCCATCACCTTTTTGTTCATGTAGTCGGCGGCGAGGGCGTAGATCACGTTGGGGTTGGAGCGGGACACGGCGAGGGAAGTGCGGCCGAAGCGGTCGGCGGAGGGAAGGCCGCGATGAAGGTGCTGCCATTTGCCGTCGGACAGGCGCCAGATTCCGCTTTCGCAGCCGCGGATGTGAACCGCGGCAAAGACCAGTCCATCCGGGTGGAAGACGATGGAGTGGCAGCGGTAATCGCCGCCGCACAACTGGAGTTCGCGCTGCCAGGTTTTTCCGGCATCGTCGGAGCGGTAGAGTCCGGCGGGCATGCTGTCGTCGTGGGTGACGCCGCCGAGGTAGAGGACATTGCCGGACGGATCGAAGGGGCAGACCGCGATGACGCCGATGCGGCGGGGGATGTTGGCGTTTTCGGCGTCGGCGAGGGTTTCCCAGTGTTCGCCGGCATCCCTGGAGATGTAGATGCCGCTGCCGGGATAACTGTCGCCGGAGAGGTTGGCTTCGCCGGTGGCGCAGTAGATTTTTTGAGGGTCGTGGGGATCGATGGCGAGCGCGCCGACGTTGGGACTGATGAAGCGCGGCCAGGTGGTGGTCCAGTTGAGTCCGGCGTTAACGGTTTTCCAGACGCCGCCGGCGGCGGCGCCGGCGTAGACGATTTCGGGATGGTCCGGGTGCAGTGCGAGCGAAGTCACGCGGCCGGCGATATTGCGCGGACCGGCGGATTTCCATTCGAACACGAGTTCGGTCAGTTCCGCGAGGCTGCGGAGCCAGTACTGTTCGAGGGCTACGGGCCGGACGTCGCGGAAGGGGTAGGCAGCCCGCTGGCCGAACCATTCGGTGCGGTCCTTGTGGGTGGAGAACGGGGCGCCGGGTTTACCGGGGGCTTCCATAGTTCACCATTTCACTCCAAACCTGTCGAAGTACCAGTCGTCGGAGCGGATGCGCCGGGCGAGCATGCCCTGGCGGCGTTGCGGCGCATCGCCCTGGAGCGCCAGTTCCAGGCCCTCGGCGAAGCCGGGCTGGTCGCGGAGCGCGCTCATGACCCTGGTCATGCGGGCGGGTGCGAAGTGCAGGAGGGCGAGGCGCAGGCGGTTGTGAACGAACTGGGGCCAGCCGACGGGATAGGGCGAGCGCGCGCGGAAGAGGTGGCGGACCACCACTTCGCCCGAAATCATCAAGGTGTAGCCGAGCAGCCAGAGGCGGACGCACCCTTCGTTGTCCACGCCGCCGCGCTGTAGCATGCCTTCGTCCCACCCGCCGGTGGCCTCGAAGACGTCGCGGCGCATGGCGAAGCAGCAGCCGGGCAGTATGGCGGCGGGGCGCGGGCTCCGCGGGCGTTGGGTGAGCCAGGCGACCTCGAGCGAGGGATCTTTCCAGCGCAGGCCGTAGCCGTTGGCGCGGCCGGGGTGGAAGTGATTGACGGCGGGCGCGGCGCCGCCCACGGCGGGGTCCTGGACGAGATCGACCAGCGGAGCCCACCAGCCGGATTCGAGGCGGATATGAGCGTCGGCGAAAACGATGATGCGGGCGCGGGTGGAGCGTGCGCCGAGGTTGCGCGCGCGGGCCACGCCGAGGTTGTTTTCCCGCAGCAGCCGGACCTTGCCGGAGCGGCGGGCGAGAAAGCGGGCGGAACCGTCGGTGGAGCCGTCGTCGACGACCACGATTTCCGAGCCCGCGGGCAGGGTGTCGGCGAGGTTCTCGACGGTGAGGCGCAGTTCGGGGCCCTCGTTGCGCGAAACGACAACAACGCCGATGGGGGGGCGGGTCATCGCGGGCGTTCCTCCAGCCAGATGTTGCCTTTGAGTTCGCCGAAGGCAAACACCAGGCGGTTGCCTCCGATGGAGAGGGAGTTGTTCTCGAGGCGCGCCGAGATACGGCGCAGGGAGCGGCGGGCGGAATGGAAGTGAAGCACGTCAACGGCGGGGCCCGAGGGCCGTTTGGTAGCCGGGTCGAGCGGGCGCGACCAGATGCAGCGGAAGCCGTCGCGTTCGGAGGTGAAGAAGATGCGATCGCCGCGCTGGGACCAGGTGGGGTCGCGGTCCACGGTGGGGCCCTCGCTGACGGCGATCCAGGCGGAGGGCGGCACAATTCGTCCTGGCTGGACGGGGACAATCCAGATGGCGGCGGTGCTTTTGCGGGTAGCTACGGTGTGGAAGGTCATCCATTTGCCATCGGGCGAAAACTGGCCGCCGCTGACGACGGAACTCTGGTCCGGAGGCGGGGCGAGGGTGGAGGAGGTGCGGCGCTCGACGTCGAGCAGCATGAGGTCGTTGCTGTGCGCGGCCTCATACGATACCAGGCTGCCGTCATACGACACGCCCATGACGCCGCCGCAGCCGTCGCAGATCTTATCCACTTTGCCGCCGGCCGCGGGAACGGTGTAGAGCGTGCCATCCAGGGTGGCGTACACCACGAGTTTTCCGTCGCCGGAAATTTTGGCACGGGCGAGGTCGGGGCTGCCGGCGATGAGGGAGGTTTCACGGCCTGAATTGAGGTCGCGTGTGCGCACGGACCAGCGGCCGAGGCGCTGGTCGAGGAAACAGAGGACGCTACCGTCCTGGGAGAGCGAAGGGGATCCGGCATACCACTCGGCTTCGGTGAGGTTGCGGATGGGCCGGCCGGGGTTGTCGACATCGGCCGCCCAGACGCCCAACTGCCACTCGACGCTCGAAAAGGCGAGACGTCCGCGGGGATCGTTGTCGGCGCGGGAAGCCTGGAGGTGATAGCCGGAGCCGGAGATGAGCTTGGTGAGGGCCTGGACTTGTGCGGCGGAGGAAAGGGACAGTTCCCAGAGGTCGGCGGTGTCGCCGCGATTGCCATGGTCGTCGGCGCCGGCGGCGAAGAGGATGTGACCGGGTTTTTCGCCGAACCATTCCAAGGGGAGGATGCGAAACTGCCAGGCGGGATTGATGAGCGATTCGGCGCGGAAGCGGGCGAGCGCGCCGGTGGGAACGGAGGGGCCGCCGGCGAGGGGGACGATCCACCAGTCGAGGGAACTGGAGAGCGACGCTTCGCCGCCGCGGCGGCCGAGCACGAGCAGGGAATCGGAGTGGGGAGACCAGATGGGATGGAGGGCGGCGGAAAGATCGGTGGCCACCTGGCGGGACTGGCCGCCGCCGGGTTCGATGACGAATACGCGGGCCGAGCCGGGAAGGTAGCCGCCAAGTTCGCGGCCTTCCCAGTAAGCGATCCAGCGGCCGTCGGGGGAGAAGTGGGGGTCGTGGCCGCCGGGAGCGAGCAGGAGCTCTTCGCCGCCGAGAGCGGGCGCGGTGTAAATGCCGCCGCCGGCGCGTTCGGAGCGGAAGGCGATGCGGGTGGAGTCGGGAGAAAAGTCGGGATCCGAATCGTCGGCGCCGTTGCTGGTGACGCGAATGGGGTCGCGGCCGCCGATCTGCTGGACCCAGATATCGAGGTGTTCGGCGCCGCCGCGGTCGGAGGCGAAAGCGAGCATGTTGCCGTCGCGGGAAAGCGCGGGGAAGGCGGTAAGGCCCGGATCGTCGGTGACGCGGCGGACGACGGCGGGCGGCGAGGCGACAACGGCGCGGGGCCAGTTGCGATACAGCAGGACTCCGGCGAGGACGCCGGCCGCGAGGGCCAGCGGAAGGGGCCACCAGCGGCGCGTCCGGCGGGGACCGGCGGGGGTGGCGGCGGGAGCTGCCAGGTCCTGCGCGGCGGCTTCGAGGAGCAGTTTGATATCGGCCATGCTTTGCCAGCGGTCCAGGCGGTTCTTGTGAAAGCAGTGGGCGAGAATGCGCTCGAGAGAGGCGGGCAGCGTGGGGACGATTTCGCGCGCCGGACGGGGGTCCTTCTCCACCACGGCGGCGAGCGTGAGCAGGCTGTCTTCGCCATGGAAGGCGCGGCGCCCGGTCAGCATTTCATAGAAGACGGAACCGAAGGCGAAGATATCGGAGCGGGCATCGACGGACTGGCCGCGGGCCTGCTCGGGGGACATGTAGGCGATGGTGCCGAAGGCGCGGCCGGGCTCCCCGATGGTGACGGTGGGATCGTGCGCGCGGGAATCGCTGTCGGGGGCGCGGCGCTGGGCGAGTCCGAAGTCGAGCACTTTAACGAGGCCGCGGGGCGTGATCATGACGTTGGCGGGCTTGAGGTCGCGGTGCACGATGCCGGATTCGTGGGCGGCGGAGAGGGCGGCGGCGATCTGGATTGCGATGTTGAGGGCATCGCGGAGGGGCATGGGACGGCCGCCGATGGCCTGCAAAAGACTGACGCCCTCCACCCGTTCCATGGCGATGAATTCAACGCTGTCTTCGAGGCCGATTTCGTAGACGACGACGATGTTGGGGTGATTGAGGGCGGAGGCCGCCTGCGCCTCGCGGGCAAGGTCGCCGTGGAGGTCGGCGACGGGACTGGAGGTCAGGACTTTCAGCGCGACGGGACGTTCGAGTCGAAGATCGAGCGCCTCGAAAACGGCGCCCATGCCGCCCGATCCCAGTTGCGAACGGATCTGGTAATGGCCGAGGCGGGTCCCCGGAACCAGGCGGTGCGACGGATCCGAGCTCGAGTCGCCCTGTGATTGCGAACCGCTGCTCATCGGGTTTTGCCGATTGTAGCGTATTCGGGAGGCCACGATAATGGGGGACATGCACCGAGATTGGGACGCCGAGTATTCGGACCCGGCGCGGGTGAACTGGACGCCCGCTCCGCTACTGGTGGAGATTGCGGGCCGGCTGGAACCGGGGCGGGCGCTCGACGTGGCTTGCGGCGCGGGCCGGAACACGCTGCACCTGGCGGCACTCGGATGGGAAGTGACGGCGGTGGACGGATCGGCGGCGGCCATCACGCTGCTGCGGAAGCGCGCGGCGGGGCTGGCGGTGGATGCGCGGGTGGCGGACCTGGAGCGCGGCGAATTCACGCCGGGGCGGGAAGAGTACGACCTGGTGTGCGACTTCTACTATCTCCAGCGGGATTTGTTCGGGAAACTCAAGGAATCGGTCCGGCCGGGCGGAACGTTTCTTGGCGCGATCCTGGTGCGGGGGGACGAAGGGGACGGCGGGCACAATCCCGCGTTCATGCTCGATCCGGGCGAACTGCGGGCGAAATTCGCGGGCTGGAAGATCCTGTACTACTCGGAAGCGAAGGAGAAGGGACAGGCCCGTCGCGCGGCGCGGATTGTGGCGCGGCGGGCCTGAGCAGCAGTTAGCCGAACATGTTCGCCATGGTGGCGCCGAACAGCACGAGGACGGCGAAGGGAATGACGACCGCGGTCAACGCGGCGCCGAACGAAAGCCGCTTGGAGGCGACGGAAAGTCCGATGGCCGTCAGGATCAGTCCCCAGATGGCGAAGACATCGAGGGCGGTGGCGATGGTGTAGACGAACTTGGACGTGGTGGCGGGGTCCATGAACGCGCCCGGGTTGAACGCGAGGGGGTTGGTCAGATTGAACTGATCGGGACTCTTGAGGAAGAGCACCACGATCGCCAGTATCTGTTTGATCACCGAGGGAATGGCCGCGTAACAACAGATGGCGAACACCTGTTTGAACCTGAGCCCGGCCGACATCATGCTGGTGATGCCCAGCAGGACGCCGGCGGTGATGGCAAACATAACGGGGACGAAAACAGCCGTGCCGATGTAATAGCTGATGCCGGTGATCCTGGCCTGAGTGGCGATGGACTGTTCCCGCTGCTCTGCGGGCACGCTCTCCATCCGCTGCTGCATGGTCTTGTTGGTTTCCAGTTGCTGGTGCAGGAAACGGTCCCACCCGACTCGCTGGCTGAAGGCCCAGTAGAACGCAATGCTCGAGACGATGACGAGCAGGAGGGGAACCAGCCATCGCGGCCGGTTGCCGATGTCCGCAAAGGTCTTGCCCGGCTCGAAGAGGACACCGGTGATCCGCGCGAATTCACCCATTCCGGCAGGGGCCGGTTCGGAAGCCTTAACGTTTTCTGGAGTCATTGACGATAGTTTTCTCCGTTGAGCCAGCGTGCATCCTGAGCGGTGTGGTTGTCAAGGGATTCCGCGAGCTGGTGCGTTTCGCGAGAGGATGGTGTGGTGAGCGGCGGCAGGAACGTGGACATCTGGTTCGCGCGGCGGAACGCGGGTGCAGCCGGGGAGGAGATGGAGCGGCACCTGAGCCCGGAGGAACGGGCGCGGGCGGCGCGATTCGCGACGGCGACGCTGCGGGCGGACTACGCATTCGCGCACGATTTCCTGCGGCGGGTATTGGCGCGCTATCTGGGGTGCGAGCCGGCAGCGGTCGAGATCGTCGTGGATGCACGAGGCAAGCCGGAAGTGGCCGGCCGGCGGCTATGTTTCAGCCTGTCGCATTCCGGAGCCGCGGTGGCGGTGGCGGTGACGGCGGACGGGGCGGTGGGGGTCGACGTGGAGCAGGTTCGCGAGGTCCCGGATTGGGAGGCGATCGCGGCATGTTATTTTCCGGCCGGAGAGCGGGACGGAGATTTTCTGCGGAACTGGACGCGGATGGAGGCGCGGGCGAAGGCGTCGGGGCGCGGCTTGGGCAGCGAGCCTGACATCTCCTGCTGGGCGGAGAACCTGGAGGCGCCGGAGGGCCTGGTGGCGGCGGTTGCGATGGAGCGGGGTCCTGCGCGGATCCGCTATCAGAAGCTGTAGCGGAGGGTCAGGCTGCCGTAGGAATTGCGGCGGAACTGGCCGAGGAAGTCGGATTCCGAACCGCGGAGGAGGGCGGCGCCGCCGGTGAGGCGCCAGTGCTGCCCGAGCGCCTGCGAGTACTCGAAGCGCAGCCAGACACCCTTGCCGTTCTGCCGCACGGCACCTTCGAAGGCCACGCTGCGATTGGTATCGATGGTATAGGAGGCGCGGCCGACGAAGGCGCGGGTGAGCCCCCGTTCCGCGTCGAAGGAAGGCGTGGGGGTTGCGCGCGTGACCACGAGGCCGGAGTATCCGCCCACGAAGGACCATTCGCCGGACTGGCGTTCGAGCTGGAGCACGTAGATGGCGTAGCGGTCGGCGGAGGGATCCTGCGAATGGAAGTAGGCGGCCTCGCTTTTGAGCGTGACGGGGCCGACGGGGACGGCGATATCGGCGCCGAAGGTGCGCAGTTGCGGGTAGCGCCGGCGCAGAAGGACGAGAGGCGAGGGGTTCAACACGAGATCGACATCGAACAGCGGCTGGTGATTGAAACCGTCGAAGAAGGACAGGGAGTATTCCGCGCTTGCGCCGATGTGGTTCCAGCGGGCGCCCACCTGGGTACGTCCGGGGAAAGCAGATTCGAGATTGCGGAACGGGAGGCCGGCGGGAAGCGCGCTCCAGCGCTGGTCGAGCAGCGGGGTGCGGCTGGGAGTGAAGTAGGGGACGGCCACCAGGTCGAAGGAGTCGGACTGTCCGCCGAGGGTGAGGCGCGCGGCGTTTACGGGCAGGAACTCGTTATGTACCACGTTGAGGAAGTCGCGGGGAGCGAAGCGGTCGGTGGGGTTGAGGACGTCGGCCTTTCCCCAGCGGACGTACTGGCGGCCGAGTTCGAGCGAGACGATGCCGCGGGTATAGGCGGCGCTGAGGCGGCGCACGGCGAAGGCGGGACGAAGCAGCTCGCGGTCGGCCCAGGAGAGATGGAGGCGGCGCTCCACCTGGTGGTGCGTGTCGGCCTGCGCGTCGAGAGCGCCGGAGAATCGCAGGTGGGGAGAGGGGCGCCAGGTTAGTTCGTAATGGAAGGCGGCTTCTCCGATCGCCCTGCCGCTGTCGAGGGCGGTGGTCTGCGGGTACAGCGTGAAGCGGGTTTCGAAGAACCCGCGCTGGGAGAAGGACTGGGCGAAGCAGGCAGCGGCCGCGAGCACCGTGAGAAGGGCTGTTTTCACGAGAGTGGAGAATGTCCTGTCCTTACGGTATACCACTTGAAATCCCGTGGGCCTATAATTTCAGACCGGGTACGCATCGCCGGTTCCGGACGGCGGGCAGCGGAATGGAGGTTCCGAATATGGCAATTTCGCGAAGGCATTTCTTTTTCGGCACGCTGCTGGCGGGCGCGATCCCGAGCGGCGGTTTCGGCAGCGCCCAATCGCTGAAGGCGGCGGGCTACAAGAGTCCCAACGAGAAACTGAACATCGCTGGAATCGGAGCGGGCGGGCGTCCGTATTCCGATTTGAATGCGGCGCAGGCGGGCCAGGAGAACATCGTGGCGTTGTGCGACGTGGACTGGACGCGAGGCGCGCAGGGGTTCACGCGCTGGCCGAATGCCGTCAAGTACAGAGACTTCCGGCAGATGCTGGACAAGTCGGGCAAGGACATCGACGCGGTGGTGATCGGCACGGCGGATCACATGCATGCCACCTGCGCCCTGGCGTGCATGGAGAGCGGCAAGCACGTGTACGTGGAGAAGCCGCTGACGCGCACGCCGTGGGAGGCGCGGCTGCTGGCGCAGGCGGCGGAGAAATACAAAGTCGCGACGCAAATGGGCAACCAGGGATACTCGCACGATGCCACGCGGGTGGCTGCGAGATTCTGTGGTCGGGCGAGATCGGAGAAGTGCGGGAAGTACACGCATGGCACGGACGTCCGGGCTGGCCGCAGGGGATGCAGAAGATCCCGCCGCCCACGCCGGTGCCGGAGAGCCTGGATTGGGACCTGTGGCTGGGAGGCGCGGCGGCGCGGCCGTACACGGCGGGGGACGACGAGTACCGGGCTTTTGCCGCGGAGTTCATGAACGCGGGCCGGAACCCGGCGCCCGCGGCGGCCACGGCTGCGGCGGCGCGGGGCGCGACGGGCGGGCGCGGAGGACGCGGCGGGGGCGGGCAGTCCCCGTACGGGTTCTATCTTCCGTTCAACTGGCGGGGCTTCTTCGATTTCGGCAGCGGACTGTTCGGCGACTGGGGCGTGCACATTCTGGGTCCGGCCAACTGGGGCCTGCGGTTGAGCCCGGCGAGCCTGGTCAGCGTGGAGGCGATCAAACGGGAAGGCATCAGCCCGTTCACGTATCCGGTGAGGAACGCGGTGAAGTACGAGTTCGCGGCGCGCGGGAACATGCCGCCGGTGACGGTCTACTGGAACGACAACGTGCAGGGCGACGCCTACCTGCCGCCGGGAATGACGGCCGAGCAGGCGCGCAAGATTGCGGGCGCGGGGCCGCAGGTAGGGCCGCAAGGCGGGCGAGGCGGCCGGGCCGGGGCGCCCACACCGGCGGCGGGTGCGGCGGGTGCGGCGGCGGCAGCACCGCAGGGCGGACGCGGCGGCGGACCGGTTTCGTCAGGCTACAACCTGATCTTCGTCGGCTCGAAGGGCTACCTGGGAACGAGCGGGCGAGGCGAAGGCGTGGGCCTGCTGCCGGGGTCGCGGTGGGCCGAATACAAGCTTCCGCCTGCGTACCTGCAACGGTCGCCGGGAGCCAGCACCGGGGACAACGGCTCGGCGCACGCACGGGACTGGGTGCGCGCCTGCAAAGGAGGCGCTCCGGCCTGCTCGAACTTCAGCATCGGGGGACCTTACACGGAGTGGCTGGTGATGGGCGCGGTGGCCACGCATTACGAAGGCAAGCTGCTGTGGGACAACGACAAGGGCGAAGTCACCAACGTTCGCGACGCCAATCGCTGGGTGAAGCCGGTGTTCCGCAAGGGCTGGGAACTCAAGCTCTGAGCGGACCGCCCATGCTACATTGGCCGTAGCATGGGGCGGGGGGTTCGTTGGCGGATTGCAGTGCTGGCGGTGGCGGCGCTCTGTGCGGCGCCCGGGCCGGCCGCGGACAACTCCGTCAAGCGCGAAATGCTGGCGGCGCACAACCAGGTGCGGGAGAAACTCGGGCTGCCGCCGCTCGAATGGTCGGCCAAGCTGGCGGATGTCGCCTACAACTGGGCGATGACGCTGCTGCTCAACGGCGCGTTTCTGCACCGGCCGAGGAATTTCTACGGCGAGAACATGTTCGACATCCGCGGAGGCAAGATGAGCGCGCGCGAAGTGGTGGCGAACTGGGCGGCGGAAGCGAGCGACTACAACCGGCGGTTGAATACGTGCCAGGGGAAGTGCGGGCACTACACGCAGATCGTGTGGCGCGACACCCGGGAGGTGGGATGTGCGGTGGCGCGCAGCTCATTCCGGGAGGTTTGGGTCTGCAATTACGACCCGCCGGGCAATATAATAGGGCGACGTCCGTACTAAAGCCGTTCTTGCTCGGAAAGGAGCATTCATGAACCTGCGATTTCTGGCCCTGGCGGCCGCCGCCCTCACTGCGGCGCTCGCGCAGGCGCCGGCCCCCGCCCCTCAGAAGGCGGCGGGTAAGGCGCCACAGCAGCGATACCGGAGCAAGATCACCATCTACAATCTCTCCACCAAACAGACGCGCGTGCTGCACACGGCCGATGAAGTGTGGGAGGCTCCGAACTGGACGCGGGACGGCAAATTCCTGGTGGCGAATTCGGGCGGCGCACTGTACCGCATCGCGGTGGACGGCAAGGGCGCGCCCGAGAAGCTGGCGATCAATCCGGAACTGCGGGCGAACAACGACCACGATTTCTCGCGCGACGGCAAATGGCTGGCGATTTCGGCTTCCTCTCCGACCTCGCGCGGGTCCAACGTGTACGTGGCGGCGGCCGACGGAACGAACGTGCGGCAGGTGACAACCGTTTCTCCGAGCTACTTTCACGGCTGGTCGCCGGACGGCAAGTACCTGTCGTACGTGGCACAGCGCAACGGCAGCAGCTATGACGTGTATCGCATTCCGTTTGCCGGCGGTCCCGAGGAGCGGCTGACGATGAGTCCGGGCTACGATGACGGCCCGGATTATTCGCCGGACGGAAAGTGGATCTATTTCAACTCCGACCGCGGGGGCGGGTGGAACATCTGGCGGATTCCGGCCGATGGCGCGGGCGCGGACGACGCCAAGGCCGAGCGCGTAACCAACGACGAATGGGAGGACTGGTTTCCGCATCCCTCGCCCAACAGCAAGCTACTGGTGTTCCTCTCATTTCCCGCCGGGACGACCAATCACAACGGCCGCATGGAGATTCAACTGCGCATGATGCCGATGCCCGGGAACACGCTGAAGGCGGCGCCGATCGAAACCGTAGCGAAGATTTTCGGCGGACAGGGAACGATCAACGTGAATTCCTGGTCGCCGGATTCCAAACAGTTCGCCTACGTGGTGTACGAACCGATTCCGTAAGCTTGCCCTTTTGTCGAAACCCGCCGGGTGTGCTTATCGCCGCGCGGCGCCGAAGAACGTCAGGTAGGGCCCTTCGTGCGCAAGGCGCAGCAGGTAGAGGCCGACCTCGCGGGCGTGATAATCGCCCCACATAGACGACTCGCCGGGTTTCCAGTTCCAGCCGTTGGGACGGTGGTAGACGGAGTGCAGGATCAGACCCTGGTGCTCGGGATCGGTGCTCAGGTAGGGCTCGTCGAAAAGGGTGCCGCAGACGGTTAGTCCGGCACGCCAGTAACGTTCGTCGCCGAGCCGGCGGCCCAGGCGCAGCAGCCCTTGGGCGCCGATGGCCGCGGCCGAACTGTCCACGGGCTCATGCGCGTTGTAGGGATCGGCCGGGCGGTCGCGCCAATCGCCGAGTTGCGCGAGGCCGGGCGCCCCGGTGTCCCAGTAGGGGATGCCGTCGGGCGGCGTGTTCTCGATGAAGAAGTCGCAGGTAGCGCGGGCGGCCTCTTCGAAGATGGCGATGTTGGCCTGCTGGTCCGGCAGCGTGTCCAGGAGTTCGAGTTCCTCGGCGAAACCGCACATCGCCCAGGCGAGGCCGCGCGTCCAGGTGCTGAAAGGGGAGTAGCCCTGCTGCGAGTTGGGACAGCGGTAATGGCCGTCGTTGGTATTGAAGATGCTCTCGTGCGCGGTACGCCCGCGAACGTCATACGCGTCGCGCCCGGCGCCGTAGTAGACGGAGAACCGGGCCGTCGAGACGGCGTGCTGGATGGCGCGGTCGAGCAGGGAAAAGCGCCGGTCGTTCTCGCCCATCAGCACGTGCCCGAGAAGGTGCGCGACGACCAGCGCGCGCGCCGACCGGATGGTGTCCACGAACAGGGAGTGCGGTCCGTTGAACGAGTAGATGAACCCGCCGCCATCGGCTGTGCGGGACCAGCGCGCGGCCTGCACGGCGCCCGAGCACTTGAGCGCGACTTCGTAGAAATTGCGCTCCCACTCATTTTCGGAGATGCGCGCTTCGTTCATCAGGCGCAGCAGGTTGCCATACGTGCTGACGTTGTTGAAACCGTGATCGTGCACGCCGGTGTGGCTCAGGTGCGGGGCCATCACCGCAACCGTCCGCTCGCGGCCGGAATCCAGGAACTCGCGCTCGCCGGTAGCGTCGAATTGAAGGATGGCGGAGCCGAACTGAAAGCCCTGCGTCCATTCGGTCCACCCGCGGCTCGCATAGCGGCCGTCCACCGTGCACACGGGCGACCCGTTTTCCGGCGCCCACGTTCGTTCGATAGAGCGGATCTTGACGGCGGACAGCTCGAACATCCGCACAACTTTAGCGGCCAGCGCGGCCGGTGTCAGGTCGGCGCGAATCCGGATCATGGCTCAGGCGTGGCGCAACATGCCGATAACCGCGTTGACTATCACGGCGGCCATCCCCACCGGAATCGCGATCTTCCAGCCAATGTTCATCAACTGATCATACCGGAAACGCGGGAAGGTGCCGCGGAACCAGATCATCAGGTAGATGAAGAAGAACACTTTCAGGAGGAACCAGAAAAGACCCATCACGGCGTGGTTCACGACCGGAATCAGAAACGCCAGGCCCATCAGAATGAGCAGCAGCGCGCAGGCCGTTAGCACGATGCGATGCATCGGATAGACCAGCCGCTTCACCAGCGGAAAACAGGCCACGCCGGAGCCCACGAACAGCACCACCGGAAATACCATGTTGAGCGGAATATCCAGCCAGGCAACACTCGGGAAGGGACGCAGCCAGCCGCCCCAGAAGAGGGTGACCGCCACCGAGGCGACCACGAAGATGTTGGCGTACTCGGCCAGAAAGTAGAGCGCCCAGCGGAAGCCGCTGTACTCGGTCATGAAGCCGGCCACCAGTTCCGATTCGGCCTCGGGAAGGTCGAAAGGCGCGCGGTTGGTCTCGGCCGTGGCGGCGATCACATACACCGCGAAGGGCACAATCATGAAGAAGTAGTTGTCGAAGACGAACCAGACGCCCCGCTCGAGCTGCGCCTTGACGATGCCCTGCATGCTGAGGGTTCCCGCCGCCATCACGCCGCTCAACAGCGCGAAGGCCAGCGCCACTTCGTAGCTGACCAGTTGCGCCGCCGAACGCAGAGCGCCCAGCAGCGGATAGTGGCTGTTGGAAGACCAGCCGCCCAGGATGATACCGAGGATTCCCACCGCCGACATGGCGGAGATCACCAGCAGCCCCACGTTCACATCGGCGACGTAGATGTTGTTGGCGAGCGGCAGGACCGAGAACGCCGTGAGCCCGGTGAAAGTGGAGATGACCGGAGCCATCCAGAAGATGGCACGGTCGGAATCGGTCGGGATGATGTCTTCCTTCAACATCAGCTTGAGGGCGTCGGCAAGTGGCTGAAACAGGCCGTGGGGGCCGACCCGCATGGGGCCGAGGCGGACCTGGAAATCGGCCAGCACCTTGCGCTCCACCAGCACGATATAACCCGCGAGCAGGGGAAAGACGCCGATGATGACCAGGGTGGTCAGAACCGGCGCGAACAGCGGATGCGAAAAAACCGTCTCCATATCGTCCTTAAAACCGCGAAGAGCCCTTCTCCATGTCCCGTTACCGCAACAACGATGTCTGCGCCATTCTCAGGAACGGCTCCGGATAGATGCCGATCACCAGGGTCAGCGCGCCCGATAACACCAGGGCCAGGCGCAGCCCGAAGCTCGTCGCCAGCGGCGCCTTCTCCGTCGCTTCCCGGATGAACATGCTGCGCACGATCTTGAAGTAGTAGTAAATTGCGACCGCCACGTAGAGCGTAGCGATCACCGCCAGCGTGTAATGCCCGGTCTCAATCAGCGACAGGAAAATGTAGTACTTGCCGAGGAAGCCGGCGGTGGGCGGAATGCCGGCCAGCGACAGCAGAAAGATCAGCATCAGGATGGCGTAACCCGGACTCTTGTGCACCAGGCCCGCGATGTCATCCAGGTCCTCGCCGATGATGTTCGCGCGCCGCAGCGCCACCACTACGAGGAAGGCGCCCAGCGTCATGAAGGTGTAGACCATCACGTATACCGCGATGCCGTTGATGCCGTGCTCATTTCCGGCGATCAGGCCGAGAAGCATGTAGCCCGCATGCGAAATGGAGCTGTAGGCCAGCAGCCGCTTGATATTTGTCTGATTGATGGCGGCCAGGTTGCCAATCGTCAGGGTCAGCACCGCCACCACCGAGAGGACCGGCTCCCATTCTTCGCGGGCAAAGGCGAAGGGCGCCACCGGGCCGTGGAACAGCCGCAGCAGAAACGCGATGGAGGCGGCCTTGGAGGCCACCGCCAGGTACGCGGTCACCGTGGTGGGCGCCCCTTCGTAAGCATCCGGCGCCCACATATGGAAAGGCGCGGCCGAAATCTTGAACAGCAGGCCCACGGCGGTGGTTGCGAGAGCCAGGAACACCATCGGATCCCACGGCTGCCGCTGCGCGACGGCGGCAGCGACCACCGACAGCTTGGTGGACCCGGAAATGCCGTACAAAATGGAAAAGCCGTAGGCCAGGAAGCCGCTCGAAAACGCCCCCAGCAGCAGGTATTTAAGCGCGGCTTCGTTCGACCGCCTGTCGCCGCGCAGGAAGCCCACCATCACGTAGAAGCAGAGCGCCATCAGTTCCAGGCCGATAAACAGCGTCACCAGGTCGGTGCCGGTGGCCAGAAAATACATGCCGCATTGCGCGAACAGGATCAGGCTGTAGTATTCGCCGTGATGCTCGCCGGCAATCTCCAGGTACTTATACGAAACCAGCGCCACGATCACGGCGGCGATCAGGAAAATCCAGTTGAAGAAAATGCTGAAGCCGTCCACCGTCACCGAACCCGAGAAGCCGATATACTCGGCCAGGCCGTTGCCCGTGAGGATCGACTGCTGCCGGTAGAGCGCGCTGCCCGTGAGAATCTCGCCGATCACCAGCAGCCCGGCGAGCATTTTGCGCTGGCGGGGCTCGGGGAAAATCAGAAAGTCGAACAGCAGGATGGCGCAGCCGAACAGCGCCAGCATGATGGCCGGCAGGATGGCATAGTGGTCGATGCTGGTGTAGAACTGGCCCATCGAGTTCATTGGCCGCCTCCCGTAGTGGTTACCGCGTGGGGCAAGGCGGCGTTCTGCACCCCGAAGTAGCCCGGCCGGACGCGCTCCACGATCTGCGTCACCGGTTTCTGCAAAATGTCGAAGTACGGCTTGGGATACACGCCGATCCACACAGCCCACGCGATCAGCGGAACAAAGAGGGCCACCTCACGGAAATTCATGTCCGGGATGGTCAGGTTCTTGCCGTTGGTCACCTGTCCCAGCATGGTGCGCTGGTAGAGCCACAGCAGGTAGGCCGCGCCGAAGATCACGCCCGTCACCGCGAAAGCCGCCCACAGCCGGTTGGCTTCGAACGCCCCTTGCAGGATCGTGAACTCGCCGACGAAGCCGTTGAGCAGCGGCAGGCCTGCCGAGCTGAGCATGGCGATGGCGAAGATGGTGGCGAACTTCGGCATCACGTGCGCGAGGCCCCCGTACTCGGAAATCTCGCGGGTGTGGCGGCGCTCGTAAATCACGCCGATCACCATGAAGAGCATGCCGGTGGAGATGCC
Organism: Bryobacterales bacterium; assembly: GCA_963836425.1. Classification (GTDB taxonomy): domain Bacteria; phylum Acidobacteriota; class Terriglobia; order Bryobacterales; family Bryobacteraceae; genus CAWIJJ01. Next base: position 33,860 of record CAWIJJ010000003.1, read on the forward strand.
ATGGTTCACCTGTTGCAGCACGCTGCCCGCGATGCCGTTGGGATTCAGCGAAAAGATGCCGAGCGTGCAGAAGCCCAGGTGGCTCACCGAGGAGTACGCCACCAGCTTCTTCCAGTCCTGCTGCATCAGGCTGACCAGCGCGCCGTAAATGATGCCGATAATCGAGAGCACCGCCAGCACCTGCACGATGGTCTGGTCCACGGACGCCTTGGGAAGCAGCGGCAGGGAGAAGCGCAGGAACCCGTACGTGCCCATTTTGAGGAGCACGGCGGCCAGGATCACCGACCCGGCGGTGGGCGCCTCCACGTGCGCGTCAGGCAGCCAGGTATGGAACGGGAACATCGGCACCTTGATGGCGAAGCCGACGAAGAATGCCCAGAACACAATCTGCTGTGTGGCCAGGGGCAGATCCACCCGCATCAGGTCCGCGATTTCGAAGCTGTAGAAGTGGAATTGGCTGTAGTGCTGGAAGTACAGCGTAAGGATGCCGAGCAGCATCAGCACCGAGCCGGCCAAAGTGTAGAGGAAGAACTTGATGGCCGCGTACAGTTTGCGCGGGCCGCCCCACACCCCGATGATGAAGTACATCGGGACCAGCACGACTTCCCAGAAGATGTAGAACAGGAAGAAGTCGAGCGAAACGAAAACGCCCAGCATTCCCACCTGAAGCAGCAGGAACATGGCGTAGTATTCCTTGACCCGCTCCTGAATCGCCGACCACGAGCACAGGATGGCGATGAAGCCCATCACCGTGGTCAGCATCACCAGCAGCAGGCTGATGCCGTCTATGCCGATGTGGTAGTGAACGCCCAAAGCGGGGATCCAGTCGAAGCGTTCTTCGAACTGGAAGCCGGACGCGTCCCGCTGAAAACGCGAGACCAGCGGCAGTGAAATCAGGAATCCGGCGAAGCCGACCAGGTTGGCCCAGATGCGGATGAGGTCCTTGCTCCGCGAGGGGAGCAGCAGGAGCACCACGAGTCCGGCCAGCGGTGTGAAGAGGACGATACTGAGTAAGTGCTGGTCCATATTACCTCGCGATGTAATACCCCAGGAACGCCAGCGCGCCGATCAGCACAAAGAAGGCGTAACCCTGCACGCGTCCGGTCTGTAAGATGCAAACCGGGTAAGAGAGCATCTTCACCAGGAAGGAACTGAGGCGGACCGCTCCGTCCACGATCCAGGTGTCCCACCAGATGGAGACTCTCGAGCTGAATCGTGTCAGCCATCCGGCGCCGTTCACCCCGCCATCCACCACGTTCCGGTCGAAGGCGCCGAGCAGCCGGCCGCCGCCCTTGCTCAGCCCGTTCACGAACAGAAAATCGTAAATCTCGTCCACGTACCACTTGTTGTACAGCAGGCCGTGGAGCGGCTTGAGCGACTTTTCGATGGTGTCGGGGATCTCCGGCTTGTGGTGGTAGAAGTAGCGCGCCGCCACGATGGCGATGATCGCGATCGCCACCGAGAGCCCCATCAGGATCCACTCGATGGACGCCGAATGGGCACCCTCGTGCGCGGCCTCCACCGCCGCCGAAGCGAACGCCGGCTCCAGCCATACCTCGAATGCCCGGAAGTTCTCGCCCAGGTTCCACAGCTTGGGCGTCCCCAGCCAGCCCGAAAATGCCGCACCGATGGCGAGCAGCGTCAGCGGCACGGTCATCGACGCAGGCGACTCGTGAATGTGGCTCGCCACTTCCGGCCGCACCCTCGACTTCCCGTAAAACGTCAGGTTCATCAGCCGCCACATATAGAACGCGGTCATGGCCGCGGTGGCCAGACCGACGGCGTACAGCATCTTCGAACCTTGCGGCGAACTGTAGGCCTGCCACAGGATCTCGTCCTTGGAGAAGAAGCCTGCCAGGCCCGGAATGCCCGCGATCGCCACCGAACCCACCCACATGGTCCAGTGCGTGATGGGTATCTTGTTCTTGAGCCCGCCCATGTGCCGCATGTCCTGCTCGCCGCCCAGGGCGTGAATCACCGAGCCCGAGCAAAGGAAGAGCAGGGCTTTGAAGAAGGCGTGGGTGAACAGGTGGAACACCGCCACCCAGTACGCGCCCACCCCGCAGGCGAGGAACATGTAACCGAGCTGGCTCACCGTGGAATAGGCGAGCACGCGCTTGATATCGTTCTGCACCATCGCGATGCTGGCCGCCAGGATGGCGGTAAACGCGCCGACCACCGCCACAATCGTCAAGGTGTGCGGCGTCAACTGAAACAGCGCCGAAGAGCGCGCCACCATGTAGACACCCGCCGTCACCATGGTGGCGGCGTGAATCAGCGCGGAAACCGGGGTCGGCCCTTCCATCGCGTCCGGCAGCCACACGTACAAGGGGAACTGCGCCGACTTGCCGGTGGCCCCGAAAAACATCAGCAGCGAGATGGCGCTGAGCACCCCGAAGCCCGCGGTCTCGGCATGAAACTGGCCGCTGCGCAGCACGGCGTTGACGTCAGTGAACCGCAGCGTGCCCAGCACCGACATCATGAGCAGCATGCCCAGGATGAACCCGGCGTCGCCCACGCGATTGACGATAAACGCCTTCTTGCCCGCGTCCCCGGCCGACTTTTTGTGGAAGTAAAACCCGATCAGCAGGTAGCTGCACAGGCCCACGCCTTCCCAGCCCACGAACAGCAGCACGTAGTTGTTCGCCAGCACCAGCATGAGCATGAAGAAGACGAACAGATTCAGATACCCGAAAAAGCGGTAAAAACCCTGGTCGTGGTCCATGTAGCCAGTGGCATACACATGGATCAGGAAGCCGACTCCGGTAACCACCAGGATCATCACCGAACTGAGCGGGTCGAGCAGGAATCCCCAGTCCAGGGTAAAGGTGGCGAGCTGGCCCGATGCCGTATGAAACGGCAGTCCGGCGATCCAGGTGAACTGCACCACCTGGTGAATCCGCTCGGCCTGCCGCGAAAGCTGCATCACCGCGCCGGCGGAAAGCAGAAAGGCCAGCAGGATCATGCCCGGCGAGATCAGCTTGATCAGGAACTTCAACGGCGAATGGTGATGATGGTCGTGACCGTGATCGTGGCCATGGTCGTGTCCATGGGAATGATCGTGCCCGTGATCGTGCGAATGGCCGTGATCGTGTGCGTGATCGTGGCCGTGGCCGTGCTCGAAGATGGGCTCCACGCCGGGCGCCACCGCCACCGCGGAGGCGGGCTGCGGATCGAGTTTCCTGCCGACGAGCAACATCAGCGCCGCCCCGCCCAGGGGGAGCAGCGGGATCAGCCAGATTAGATCAAGGAAGTTCACTTATGCACCATATATGCGGGTCACCGGGGCGCCGCGCGCCGCTACCACTTCAACAGGTCGATCTCGTCCGCCTGCACCGTTTCTTTGTTGCGGAACAGCGCGATCAGAATGCCCAGCCCCACCGCCGCTTCCGCCACCGCATCGGTAATCACGAAAATGGCGAAGATCTGCCCGTTGACGTTGCGCAGCGCGTGAGAAAAGGCAATCAGGTTGATGTTGACCGCGTTCAGGATCAGCTCGATCGACATCAGGATAATCACGATATTGCGTCTGGTCAGCACGCCCACCGTGCCGATCAGCAGCAGGGCCGCGCTCAACACCAGGTAATGAACTGTGGTCACCGGGTACATGCGTCAGATCCTTTTCTTCGCCATTACCACCGAACCAACCACCGCCACCAGCAGCAGAATGGAGGCGATTTCGAACGGCAGGAGGTATTCGGAAAACAGCGCGTCCGCCACCATCTCGGTATTGCCCACGCCCGGCGGCAGCGCCGCCGCCTCCACGCCGGCGATGCGGAACGCGCCACCCCCGTGGTACAGGAAATAGCCGATCTCGAATCCCACGGCCAGAACCGCCGCCATGGCGATGGCCCATTGCCGGTTGAACTGCCGCTCTTTGGCCGCCTGGTCCAGGTTCACCAGCATGATCACGAAGAGGAACAGCACCATGATGCCGCCGATGTACAGCACGATCTGCACGGCGAAGAGAAATTCCGCCTGCTGGAGCAGGTACAGCCCCGCCACTCCGAGCAGGCTCACGATCAGGCTGATGGCGCTGTGGATGGCATTCCGGCGCGTGATGGTCAGGACTCCGCCGCCCAGCACCAGCAGCGCGAACACATAAAACAGAACGGTGTCGATCAACATTTGTATGGAGTGGGCTTCGGCCCCTCTTCGAGCATCTGCCGGTCCCAGATCTGCCCTTCCCGCGTGTAGCTGGCAAGCTCGAAATCCTGCGTCAGTTCCAACGCGTCCACCGGGCACGCGTCTTCACAGAGGCCGCAAAACATGCAGCGCGAGGTATCGTAGGTGAACGTGGTCAGGTCTTTCCGCTTGGTGACTTCGTTGCGCTCGCTGGTAACTACGATCAACGCCTCCGGACAGGCCAGCGCGCACAGGTTGCAGGAAATGCACAGCGTCTCGCCGTTTTCCGGATTGATGTTGAGCCGCGGCGCGCCGCGGTAACGCTCGGCCACCTTCGGCCGCTCGGCCGGGTACTGTTCGGTGTAAATGTACTTGGGATGCTGGTTGCGGAAAGTCACCCAGAGCCCCTGGAACAGATCCACCAGGAAAATCTTTTTTAAGAGTCCGGCCATAAATAACCCGCCTTCCCTAGCGGTCCACCTCGCCGAGCACGATATCGAGCGTCCCGATGATGGCCACGATGTCGGCCACCAGCCCGCCCCGCACCATCCGGTCCAGCGCCTGCAGGTTGACGAAGGACGGCGGCCGCACCCGGCAGCGATACGGCTGCGTGGAACCGTCGCTCACCACGTAATAACCCAGTTCGCCTTTGGGCGCCTCGATCGAAACATACGCCTCGCCCACCGGCGGCTTGATCACCTTGCTCACTTTGCCCATGACCGGCCCGGACGGGATGTCTTCCACCGCCTGCCGCATGATCCGCACCGACTGCCGCATCTCTTCCATGCGCACCACGTACCGGTCGTAGGTGTCGCCGTTCTGCCGCGTCGGGATCTCGAAATCGTATTTCTCGTAGCCCGAATAGGGCTGCGCCCGCCGCAAATCCCACTTGACGCCGGCGGCTCGCAGCACCGGACCGGTGACACCGTATTCCTTGCACTCGTCCGCCGAAAGCACGCCCACGTCCTTCAGCCGGCCCACCCAGATCCGGTTATTGGTCAGCAGTTCCTCGTACTCGTCCACCTTGGGCAGGAACATGTCGCAGAAATCGCGGATCTCCTGTTCGAACCCGTCGTAGGTTTCGTAGAGCAGGCCGCCGATGCGGAAGGCGTGCGTGGTCAGCCGCGCGCCGCAGTACTTTTCGAAAATCTTGAGCGCTTCTTCGCGCTCGCGCAGGCAGTAGAAAACCGGCGTGATGGCGCCGATATCGAGGGCGTGCGTCCCCAGCCAGAGCAGGTGGCTGGCGATGCGGTTCAGTTCGGTGAGGATGACCCGCACCACCTGGGCCCGCGGCGGCGCCTCCACGTTCAGCAGTTTCTCCACCGCCAGGCAGTAGCCGAGCCCGTTCGAAACCGCCGCCACATAATCCATGCGGTCCACATAGGGGTTGAACTGCGCGTACGTGCGGTTTTCCGCGATCTTCTCAACGCCCCGGTGCAGATAGCCGAGCACGCAATCGGTGCCCAGAATCCGTTCGCCATCAAGACGCAGGATCACGCGCAGCACCCCGTGCGTCGATGGATGCTGCGGCCCCATGTTCAGGACCAGTTCGGTGGAATCTAGAAATGTGGCTTCCGGCATGGACGATCACTGCCCGCTTTCGATATTCAGGTTCTCCTGCACCCACCGCTGATCCTGCTGAAGGATGGAGTAATCCTTGCGCAGCGGGTGTCCGGACCATTCGTCCGGCATCAGGATCCGGCGCAGATCGGGGTGGCCGGTGAACTCGATGCCGAACATATCGAAAACTTCGCGCTCCAGCCAGTTCGCCGTCAGGTGCACACCCACCGCGGTTTCCGGCTTGTACCCTTCGTTAATTTGCGTTTTGACGCGCACGCGCTCATTGCGCGAAAAGCTGTAGAGGATGTAAACCAGTTCGAACCGCTCGGCGCGCTTGGGCCAGTCCACCGCGGTCACATCCACCAGGTAGTCGAAATCGGCTTCGAGCTTCAGAAACTCGATCACGGGAATGGCGGCTTCCGGTTTGGCCACGACGAAGTTCTGCCCGAGGTAACTCGAGGTTTCGGTTACCTGGTGGCCAAACCGCTCTTTGAGTTCGCGAGCGAGGTCACTTTCCCAAGGCGTTGCCGCCATGACGGCGGGAGGCTTCGGGGGAGCAGCCGGTTTGGGAGGAGCCGCTTTCGCGGCTTCAGCGGCTGGTTTTGCCGGTTGTTCAGACGCCCCCTTGCCCGCAGGCTGGGGGGCTTCTGAGCCGCCGGGCTTCTGCTCGTCAGCCATTCCATCTCCTGTAGAAGAACCTTACATTTATCACCTGCTCGGGAGGAGTGTCAAATCAGCGCAACGGGTACAAAACCCTGGAAATACCGGTTTCCGGGGTTCCGCCGTGCCCGTGCGCTACCACACTGCCCGGCGGGTTTAGCCGCTGTTAGACTTGCCTCATGTACGACGTCATCATCGTGGGAGGAGGCCCGGCCGGCCTCAGCGCCGCCACTATCCTCGGCCGCTGCCGCCGGACCGTGCTGGTGTGCGATGACGGGCATTACCGCAACGACTCCTCGCGCGGCGTCCACGGCTTCCTCACGCGCGACGGCATTCACCCCGCCGAACTGCGCCGCATCGGCCGTGAGCAGTCCGAGCGCTACGGCATAGATTACCGCCAGGCGCGGGTCACCGACGCCCGGCGCCGCGGCGAAGGATTCGAAGTGGTCCTCGAAACCGGCGAGCGCATGGCCTGCCGCCGGCTCCTTCTCGCCACCGGCGTCATCGATACCGTTCCGGACGTCCCCGGAATGCGCGAGTTCTTCGGCTGCGGCGTCTACCACTGCCAGTACTGCGACGGCTGGGAGGTTCGCGACCAGCCCCTGGCAGTCTATGGCAACGGTAAAGGCGTGGCCGGACTCGCCCTGTCCCTGCTTACCTGGAGCGCCGACCTGGTGGTATGTACCGGGGGCGCGCCAAGGATACCGGCCGCCGAAGCCGCCGCGTTGAAATCGCATGGCGTCGCACTGCGCACCGAACGAATCGTCCGCGTGGACGGCTCCGAATCCGGCCTCGAACGCATCGTGTTTCGCGGTGGCGAAGAACTGCCGCGGCGGGCGCTCTTCCTGAGCGCCGGACAGTCGCAGCGCTGCGATCTGGCCTCGCGCCTGGGCTGCCGGTTCACCGGCAAAGGTGCGGTCCAGACCGGAAAGATGGAGGGCACCAACGTTCCGGGTCTGTTCGTGGCGGGCGACGCCTCCAAGGACGTGCAATTGGCCATCGTAGCCGCCGCGGAAGGCGCCAAGGCCGCGCTGGCCATCAACCGGTCGCTGGAGGTAGCGAGTAAGTAGTGCGTTCTCACCGCAAGGTCGTGTACACCTGACACGGCCGCAAGTGGCTTCGGCGGCGTTTCGGACTGCCCTTTGGTACCTATTCCACATGACTGGATCAAAAGGATTTACGCGTACAATTGGCGGCCGCGAAACAAAATGACCCCAACATGGCACGGGGATTGCTGCTACCGGGGCTGGGAGACGTCCGGCAAGTGGCTGCCACCTCGAACTTTCGCCTGACTCCGCAAGACCCGCCCGATCTGTCCCCCATCCCGCTCGAGGCCCTGCCGTTCGCCGCCGCTATCGTGGACGGGAGCGGCAAGTTCGCCCGCATCAATCCCGAGTGGAAGCGAGCCTTCGGCGCTACCGTGGGGATTTCCGTGCTGGATTGGTTCGCCGGAATCCACGCCGGGCACGACCAACGCGCCGCTTTCGGCGCTGCGCTGCGTGCGCTGGGCGCCAACGAGCCGTCCTTTTCGCTCGACTTCGCCCCCCTCCGCCTCACCGCCACCTGCGTCCCCGGCGGGATTCTTCTGATCGTTCAGGCAACCTCCGGCTCCGCCGAAGATCCCGACCGCGCCGCCCAGTCTCAAAAAATGGAGACGGTGGGCCGCCTGGCCAGCGGCGTCGCTCACGATTTCGCCAACATCCTGACCCTGATCGCCGGCTATTCCGACATTCTGTTGAACCGGATCGGCCCGGCGGACCCCTCGCGTCCGGAACTCGACGAAATTCGCAAGGCCGCCATTCGGGGCTCCCGCCTCACCGCGCAACTGCTGGGCTACACCCGCGGGCAGACCGCCCAGCCCCGATTGCTGGACCTGAACGCGCTGGTCCTCGACATCCAGCGTATGCTGCGGCCGATAATCGGGGAAAACGTGGAGTGGCAAACCGAACTGACCCAGTCCCTCGGGCGCGTCCTGGCCGACCCCGGCCAGATGGAGCAGGTCATCATGAACCTGATCCTCAACGCGCGCGACGCCATGCCGGCCGGCGGGCGCATCTCCATCGAGACAATCAACAGCCGGCTCGATCCCACATCGGCGCGGGAGCACAGCATGGAGCCCGGCCCGTGCGTTCTGCTCTCCATCACCGATACCGGCCACGGCATCGATTCCGCCGCCATCAACCACATTTTCGAGCCGTTCTTCACCACCAAGCAGAAGGGCAAGGGAACGGGCCTGGGCCTGAGCACGGTCCTCGGCATTGTCAGGGAGGCGGGCGGCGACATCTGGGTGCAGAGCGCGCCCGGAGAAGGCGCAACCTTTACCCTGTGCCTTCCCCGCCGCACACAGACCCACGAACCGACGGACACCGCGCCCGCCCCTCGCACCACGGGCTCGGGCACGGAAACCGTGCTCCTGGTGGAGGACGAAGACGGCGTCCGCAGACTGCTCCAATACGTGCTCAACAAGCGCGGCTACAAGGTTCTCGAGGCCGCCAGCGGCGAGGACGCGCTCGAGGTCTTCGAAAAGCACAGCGCCGAAATCGACCTGGTCCTGACCGATATCGTCATGCCGAAGATGAACGGCCGGGAACTGGCCGACCGCCTCCGCGAGATCCGCCCCGAATTGAAGGTGGTCTATATGTCGGGCTATACCGACGATGTGCTGGTACGCACCGGCGCGCTCGGCCCGGGCATGTCTTTCCTGCAAAAACCGCTGCGCCCGGACGTGCTCGCCGCCAAGGTACGGGAAGCGCTGGATTCGCCTTCCCGACCGTTTAACCCGCGATAGCCGCACCTCGATTTCCGGCACTCTCCCAAAAGCCGGAAATGTGTTTTAATAAAGCACTTCCGGTCTATGTCGGGATTCGCAAAAGGTATCAGGAGAACGTGGAAAAGGGCGCACCGGCGCGCCCGCGAATGGCGCATGATTTTCGCCGGGCTGGTCTCTACCGATCACCCCGTCCTGGCGCACGTCATTCCCATGCGCCGGTGCAATCTCTCCTGCACCTACTGCAACGAGTACGACGACTCTTCCAAGCCGGTTCCCATCGGGACCATGTACGAGCGGCTGGACAAGCTCGCCGCGCTCGGCACCACCATCATCACCATTTCCGGCGGCGAGCCGCTGCTTCACCCCGACCTGGACCTGGTGGTTGCGCGCATCCGCAAAAACGGCATGCTCGCCGGCATGATCACCAACGGCTACCTGCTCACTGCCGACCGCGTGAAGCGCCTGAACCGCGCCGGGCTCGACCATATGCAGATCTCGATCGACAACGTCATGCCCGACGAGGTCTCGAAGAAAAGCCTGAAGGTGCTCGACAAGAAGCTGCAAATCCTCGCCGAGCACGCCGAGTTTCACGTCAACATCAACTCCGTGGTGGGCGGAGGAATCCGCACCCCCCAGGACGCCCTGGTGATCGGCCGCCGCGCAATCGAATTCGGTTTCACCTCCACGGTCGGCATCATCCACGACGGCGAGGGCCAGTTGCAGCCTCTGCGCGAGGAAGAGCGCGAGGTCTACATGGCCATGCGCGCCATGCAAAAAAGCAGTTACGCGCAGATCAACTACTTCCAGGACAACATTGCCGCCGGGCGCGAGAACCGCTGGCGCTGCCGCTCCGGCGCCCGCTACCTCTACGTCTGCGAAGACGGCCTGGTTCACTACTGCTCGCAGCAGCGCGGCTATCCGGCAAAGCCGCTCGCCGAATACACGGTGGAAGATATCCGGCGCGAGTACCGGACCGTCAAGGGGTGCGCTCCGCGCTGCACCGTGGCGTGCGTTCACCAGGTCTCCTATTTCGATTTCTGGCGCGGTCCGCAGGACCTGACCCCGGCGCCGGTGGGCGAAGACCAGCCCCAGGGTCTCGTACAGATCCAATGAACAAGTGGTCCCCGGATTCCTGGCGGGGCAAGCCCGCTCTCCAGCAGCCCGAATATCCGGACTGCGCCAAACTCGAACGCGTGCTCGGCGAACTGCGCCAGCTTCCGCCCCTGGTCACCAGTTGGGAGATCGTCGGCCTGAGCGAACAGCTCGCCGAAGCCGCTGAAGGCAAGCGCTTCGTGCTGCAGGGAGGCGACTGCGCCGAGCGCTTCGTCGACTGCCGCTCCACGCGCGTCGCAAATGCGCTCAAGGTACTGCTCCAGATGAGCCTGGTGCTGGTGGTGGGCGCCAAGCAGCCGGTCACGCGCATCGGCCGCTTCGCCGGCCAGTATGCCAAACCCCGGTCGGCCGGCACCGAAACCCGCGGCGGCGTCACCCTGCCCAGCTTCCGCGGCGATATCATCAACCGGCCCGAATTCAGCGCGGAAGCTCGCACTCCCGACCCCGAACTGCTGCTGCGCGGCTACGAGCGCGCCGCCCTCACCCTGAACTTCATCCGCGCGCTCATCAAGGGCGGGTTCGCCGACCTGCATCACCCCGAATACTTCGATCTGGACTGGGTCCAGCACTCCGTTCTCGCCGCCGAATACCACCGCATGGCGGAAACCATCACCGACGCGCTCCGCTTCATGGAAAACGTGCTCGGCATCCGCGCCGGAGAAAGCGACCGCATCGACTTCTTCACCGCCCACGAAGCCCTGCACCTCGGCTACGAGGAGGCCCAAACCCGCCAGGTTCCACGCCGTCCCGGCTTCTTCAATCTTTCGACACATTTCCCCTGGGCCGGCCTCCGCACCAACGATCCTGATGGCGCCCACATCGAATACCTGAGCGGGATCGCGAACCCTATCGGAATCAAGGTCAACGGCGCCTCGCGCGAACACGTCTCCCGCTGGCTCGACCAGCTCGACCCCGAGCGCACGCCCGGGCGCCTGACGTTCATCCACCGTTTCGGCGCCAAACACATTGCCGCGGACCTGCCGCCCCTGGTGGAAGCGGTCCGCCGGGCGGGCGGCCGCGTGGTCTGGATCTGCGACCCCATGCACGGCAACACCCTGACCACGGCGTCGGGCGTCAAGACGCGCCGGTTCGAAGACATCCGCTCGGAGGTGGAACAGGCTTTCGACATCCACCGCGAACTCGGCCAGAAACTCAACGGGGTCCACGTGGAACTCACCGGCGAAAACGTCACCGAATGCACCGGCGGCGCGCGCGGCCCGAGCGAACAGGAGCTCTCCCGCGCTTACGAGTCTGAAGTCGATCCGCGCCTCAATTACGAGCAGGCGCTCGAGCTCGCGTTCCTTATCGCACGCAAGATGAAGAACGGCTCCGCGTAGGCCGTTCGTTATCATAGACTGTACGGCAGGCAGCAAGCTGAAGAGGGCTCATCATGAATGAGATTGCTCCCCACCCGCGCGGCAGACTGATCGTGCTGACCGCACCGCTTACCGAAACCATCGACCACGCCGGCTACTTCATTCAAATGGCGCTCGCCTCCATGCCCATGCAGATGGAGCGCGTCATCAACCAGAAGTACCCCAAGTGGCGCGAACTCGAGCGGAACAGCGATGGCTCCGCGCGCTACATGCCCGCAGGGGTCCGCCTGGTGGAGGCCTCGCTACTGCGTTTCTATGCGCCCGAAGACGTGGTTTGCTGCTATCCCGATGATCTGCCCAAATTCATCGGACCGGAGACGCGCGTCATCGGCGTTTCCACCCACAACCCGCTCGGCGTCACCTTCGCTGCCGGAGTCTACGCCTCTATCTTCGGCTCCTCCCGCGAACCCATCAATTCCCACTACGCCAAGGAACTGTTCCGGACCCTCAAGGCGAGCCCGCACCGCGGCGCCTTCAAAGTCATCGTCGGGGGCTCCGGCGGATGGCAGGTCTCCGAGACCGGCAGCTTTGAAGAACTGGGCGTCGATTGCGTCGTGGACGGGCGCAGCGAATCGGCCGAAACGATCGAACTGTTCCGCAAGGCTATCCGCGGCGAGGATCTGCCCCGCTTCGTGCAGGTGAGCCACCCCACTGAACGCCGCGACCTGCTCACGCCGCTCAAACGCACCACCTTCGGCGTGGTCGAGATGACCACCGGCTGCGGCCGCCGCTGCAACTTCTGCCTCCCCGACCTTAATCCTCAAATCGATTTCCCCAAGGAAAAGATCATGGACTCCGTCCGCGCGAACGTGCGCGACGGCAACAACCAGATCTCGCTCGCCACCGAGGACATGTTCATCTGGGGCCAGGTGCACACCTCCGTGCCCTTCTATTTCCCCAATCGCGAGGCCTTGCTCGACCTGTACAGCTCCGTCGTCGGCACCCCCGGCGTCACCCACCACCTGCTCAGCCACTCCACGATGGCCCCCGCCGTGGTCGATCCCGGACTCATCGAGCAACTCTCCGCCGTCTTGCTCGACAAGAGTCCCGTCAAGCTGCCCTCGGTCAGTTCCCACCCGGAAGGCCGCATCCTGTCGCCGCTGATCGGCATGGAAACCGCTTCCGTCCGCATGGCGAAACAGATCATGCCAGGCAAGGCCGTGCCGTTCCCCATCGACGAATGGCCCAGCGTACTCATTCAGGGACTCACCATTCTCAACCGCAACAACTGGTTCCCCGTCATGACCCTGATGGTGGGCAATCCCGGCGAGACCGACGAGGATTGCCGCGCCACGCTTGACCTGCTGTACGAAGTGGAGCGCCGCGGCCTGTTCGCGTTCTTCGTGCCCTCCATCTTCACCCCGCTCCACGATACGCGCCTCGCCGGAAAGCAGGGCGTCCAGGAAAGCCGCGAGATGACGCCGCTGCAATGGCAGATCATGATGAAGTGCTGGAAGCTCAGCCTTCGCCCCGCCCTGCACAGTTGGTGGGGGCCCATGGCCTGGCGGCTGGGCGCGCTGGGCGTCTGGGCGTGGAAGCTGCGGAAGATGAACGGGCCCAATTTCACATGGCCGCTGCTGCTGTTCGCGAGCGCCCTTCCCGAGTGGCTCATGGCGAAAATGGGCAAGATCCACCGCGGCCGCCCCATGCAGGTCAAGAGCCGCAAGGAACTGCTGGCTACCATCAAGCAGCCCCACTGGAAGCATCTGCGCCCCGACAACGGAGATCTGCCCGACGGCTGGGAGGCCCCGCCCGCCGCCCGCGCTCAAGGTCTTCGGCGCCGGATAGGATAACCGCTTACTTCTTCCCGTCTTCCTTCGCCAGGTCGGCCTTCTCCGGCAGGTCGCCGAAATCGAAGTACTTGTGGGTCAGCGACGCGCCTTCGATCGTCACCATCCGGATTCCCGATTTGGCGCCCCCCAGCGGCTTGCCCACCGGACCGGTGGTGACCATCTCCAACTCTCCGTCCCTGCCTTCTTCGTTGCGGTGGTAATGGCCCGCGAAGATGTAGCGCACGCCGTAATCGTGCAACAGCTTCAAGTACCGCAGGCGCGTCTCCTTCGGGATATTGAAGTATTGATCGGGCTCGTCGGGAGTTTTGAGGAACATGGAGATGTGCTGGAACACGAGGATGTGCCGCACCCCCTCGGCTTTGGCTTTCTCGAGTTCCGCCTTCAGCCACGTTTCCATTTTGGCGGCCTCGTCCTGCACCTTCGCCGGACTCTTCAGCAGGCTGGAGTCGAGCACGATCCCGGCCACCGGACCGGCGCGGAAGGAATAGTAGTCCGCCCCGAAGTTCTTGCGATACGCGGCCAGGGATTCCGGCGTCGGATCGTTCTCCAGATCGTGGTTTCCGGCCACATTGAAAACGCGGATTTGCTTGTCGAACTTGCCCGCGATGCGGTGGAACTCGGCAATCTGCGCCGCATCGCCGGGCTTGTTGATCAGGTCGCCCGTGATCACCACGAAGGCCGGTTTGAGCCGGTTCGCCGTGGCCACCGCGAACTCGAAATTGGCGGTCTCCTGTTCGAAACTCTTGTCCGCGGTATACATCCCGAACTGCGGGTCGGACATCTGCATGAACGTGAAGGTCTGGGCTTGCAGGCCGGCAGCCAGCGCAAACGTAAAGAGGAAAATACGGGAAATCATGGCTTCAGGTTGTAGGATTCGCCCAAGGCGCCCGCGCCCGGAAGATAGCAGCGCGCCCGCACCAGTTCGGCAATCTGCCGGATGTGCCCCAGGTCGTGCATGGCCCATTCGTGCAGCATCTCGGCCAGCGTGATTTCACCGGCCTTCTTGTGCAGCGCGACGCGCGCCCCGTCGGCTTCGGTGAGTTCGCGCAGAAATTCGATGTTCGTCTCCCGCTGCTCTTCGAAATGATCGAAGGAGTCCTCCGGGTCGGCGTCGCGGTAGAGATCCAGGTACATCTGCGCATCGTCGGGTTCGAACTCGGGCCGCTCTTCGGCCAGGAATTTGTCCACCCGCATGCGGTAGCAGTGTCCCTCGGAGTGCGAAAGGTGCGCCAGCACCTCGGCAATCGAAAAGCGGTCGTCCGCCGGCTTCCAGCGCACGTCCTCCTCGGTCACCTCGCACATCAGCGCGCGCAGAATGTCCGGCGTCGATTCCAGCAGGTCCAGGCAGGGAAGCGCGTTTTCGGTCATCGCGCCTTTCCTCCTTCGATCTCCGCCAGCCTTGCCTTCACCAGCTTTTTCACCAGCGTCGCCGGCAGCGGGCGGTCCACGGCGAAACGGATCGATCCCTTCGATGTCTCGTATTTTAGCAAGTTCGTCCCGCAACAACTCGATCACCCCCGCGCTCATCGGATATAAACCGCAGTGATTCGGAAATGCGGCGTAGCCCATCAGCGGCCGCTTGTAGCGGAACGACGGCATGCCGTACGATATGCCCTCGGTGGCTTCTTTGGGCGCGGCGGACCGGATCATGGCGCGGATCTTCAGGAGCGTGCTCCGCGCCGGCTCGGGAACGGCTGCGAGGTAAGCGTCCACGCCGGCCGCTCCCGCCGTCTCGTTTTTCATGAAGCAATCCTACTACATCGCGTCGCGCCCGGCCCAATATCGAACCCGCCCGCCAGCACCGCGCGCAAATGGATGGGGCCCATGATTGTCAGGTATTGCAGCAGTTCCAGCGTGCTCCTCTGCTCAGGCGACGGCCGGTAATCGAGTTTCGCCGGATCCGCCTTCGACGCCAGGTGCAGCACTCTAAAGTCTACATCGCAAACCGCGAGCGACCATCCCGAGGCCCGAAACCCACCGTTTGAGCAGTATATCGGACGTAGTTGTCTTGAATCGCGAAAGATGGTAGTCCTGGACTTCCCGGTCCGCAATCAAGGGGCCCGGAGGAGGCAAGAATGTCACCATTACGACGTTTGGCGTGTCCGTTCGCTGTGATCCTCGCGGCGTGCCTGCAGTTTGGGGCCGCTGGCGCGCCATCGCCGCAGGAAAGCAGCGCGGGCGTCCAGCCCGAGATGACCACGTTGAAATCGACATTCATCCCGGGCGACAAGACGCTGTTCTTCGACGACTTCACGGATATGACGGCGGACGACGCGCCGCCCCACTTTAAAGTCCGGGGTGCCGCGCCCGAACTGCGCGCCGCGTCGAACCTCCGTCAGCTCACCATGACACAGCGCGGCTCGCTTTTCCCGAATATCACCGCGCTGCCTAAGAACTTCACGGTCGAAACCGAGATCGTGGCGGAGGCCAAAAACCGCGCCATCACCACCCTGATGTTCAGCTCCAAGGGCAAGCAGATTCTGCACGTGAGCACCACGGCTTCGCCGAAACTCGTGGATCTGGTCGTCTCCCTGCGGACGCCGTACTCAGAACTGGGCCGCAAGCGAGCGCCCCTTGATTGGACCCAGCCGGTGAAGCTTGCCTTGTGGGTACAGGACGGACGCGTTCGCGTGTTCACGAACGGCGAAAAGCAGCTCGATTTTAACCAGGTGGAGATGCCGCTCATCGATGCCGTCGAGATCACGCATGATTTCTACGGCGCCAACCAGTCCATCGGATATCGGACGGTCCGGTTCGCCGAATCGACGCCCGATTTCAGCCAGGTCATCAGCTCTGCCGGGCGGTTCGTCACGCACGGGATTCTGTTCGACACCGACAGCGACCGCCTGAAGCCGGAATCGGCGCCGGTGATCCAGGCGATCGCGCGCGGCCTTGAAAAGAACCCGAACCTTCGCCTGCTGATCGAAGGCCACACCGACTCGGTGGGCAACGCCACGCACAACCTGGAGCTTTCCAAGCGGCGCGCCGAGGCCGTGAAGGCGGTGCTGGTGTCTCAATTCAAGGTCGATGACACCAGACTCACGGCCGCCGGCCTGGGCGCGACCAAACCGGTCGATTCGAACGACACGCCGCTCGGCCGCTCACAGAATCGCCGCGTGGAACTCGTGAAGCAGTAAACCGCCGGGCGCGTTTCTATTTCGATTCCGCGCGCCGCAGGCTCACCTGTCCGTTTGTGGTGGCCACGTGAATGAGCGGTCCGCCGGCCCCCAGATTCACGTCCATCCGTCGCGGCCGCCCGTTGGCCTGCGCGACCATCGGAAAATCGGAATGAAAGCCGCCGCGTTCCGATTCCGCCTGGATATGCGCCGAGTAAGTGGAGGGCACGGCAAGACTGACCCCGCCGTTGAGGGTGCTGACGTCCAGTTGCCGGCCGTCCCACAGCGCGCCCGCCAGCTCCACGTTGACTCCGCCGTTCACTGTCGCTCCCGCCACGTCGCCCGCAACCCGCGTCAGGCGGATCCCGCCGTTATGTCCAGCGAAACGGATTTGGCCGCGCACGTCGGAGATGCTCAGTCCGCCGTTGTATGCCTTGAGATCCAGATCGCTGTTCTGCGGCACGAAGATCTCATAAGAGACGCTCCACCACGTGTTGTTGGCGGATTGCGGCCCGGTGGCGTGCACCTGCCCGCCCGAAGCGTCGATAAAAACCTGGCTCACCATGACTGCCGCCGCGCCTTCCGTGTCCGCGCGAGCTTCGACGCGTGTGCGCACCAGTACATCGCTGCGCAGCCAGCCCTTCACGGTCATCCCGCCATTCCGCCCCGCATCGACGCTGAGCCGCCCCACAGCCGCTACGGTCTGCTCGCGCATCTCGCAGTGGCGGGCACCGTCCCCGTTATCGCCGCCGTTCTGGCAGCTCATCTGCTTTTCCGTGTTGTCCTGCAACTGTGCCGGTAAGGGAAGGCTCGCGGTGGATACCGCCAGAGCGATCCAGATAGTCCCCGAAACTGCCAATCTCATGGAATCCTCCTCAAGGTTGCCGAAGGGCAATTGCTGTTCAGGTATGGATACTGGAGGAGTCAGAAAAGGTTACAAGGCGCCGCGTGCTGCCGGCGAAGCGCCGCATCGCCAAGCCTCACCGATCCTCGGATTCCTCAGCATCGAAGCGGCGCATGGATGCGGCCCTGAAATCGTTCAGGTCTTCATCGGACCAGGAATCGGACCAGTCGATCCTATGATTCGGCGCGAGTTCCGCTAATCGCTCCGCCAGTGCGGATGTCGCCTTGCCATACATCTGTTGCCCCCGCCCCCTCCCGCTCACCCCACGATAGATTCGCCGCCGTCCACCTGAATCGTATTGCCCGTCATCCAGTACGTTGCCGGATGGCACAGCGCCACGATGCAGCGCGCCACGTCTTCCGGCGTCGTCAGGCGCCGGTGCGGATTGCGCTGCCGCGCGAATTCGATCAGCTTCTCGTGCCCGGGAATCAGCCGGAGCGCGGGCGTGTCCGTCACCCCCGCCAGAATCGCGTTGGCCGTGATCCCGGCCGGCGCCAGTTCCGCCGCCAGTTGCCGGATGTGCGCTTCGAGCGCCGCCTTCGCCGCGCTCACCGGGCCGTAACTGGGGATCGTGCGCGTGCTGCCGCTCGAGGTCATCGCGAAGATCCGTCCACCCCAGTCGAACAGCCCCGCGCGGAGGCAGTCCTGCACCCAATACACCAGCGAGTGCCCCATCGTGTCCACCGTAATCTCGAGCTGCTTGCGCGACACCACCTGCTCGGCCCCCGCCAGCGGCTTCAGCGTCCCCCACGCGATCGAGTGCACCAGCACGCGCAGCGTGCCCGCCGGCTCGGCCTGGATGCGCTCGCGCATCTGCTGCACGATCTCCTGCCGCATCTCGTCGTCCGACGCGTTGCGGTTGAAGTATTCGCACTCGCGCCCCATTTCGCGGATCTTCGCCTGCAATTCCTGCACGCGCGGCAGCTTGTCGCGGCGGTCCAGGTGGACTCCGAAAATATTCATACCGGCTCGCGCCAGTTCGAGCGCCGTGGCTTCGCCGAAACCGCTGCTCGCTCCCAAAACCAGGGCCCAGGGTTGCTTGCTCATGTCAGGTGCAGTACTTCGATTTCCCTTTCGTCGTTATCGCCGGCCGACAGCCGGATCTCGATGCGCTCGCGCGGCAGAATCTGCGGGAAGCGTTCGCCCCACTCGATCAGCACCACCGCCTCTTTTTCGAAAATCTCCTCGAGCCCCAGCGTCGCCACCTCGCGCAGCTCTTCCAGCCGGTACAAGTCGATATGGTAGACCCGCCCCGCGCCGTACTCGTGGATCAGCGTGAAGGTGGGACTCGCCACCTCTTCCGGCGCCGCCGCCCCCAGCCCCGCTACAATGCCTTTCGCCAGCGTCGTCTTCCCCGCCCCCAGGTTGCCGGTCAGCAGCACCACCGCGCGGCGCGGCAGTTCCTCCGCCAGCCGCCTTCCCAGCGCCACGGTCTCCTCTTCAGAGGCGGTGCGGTGCAGCGGCACAGACCTCCATCGCCCGCGGCAGGTACGTCAGAATGTCGGTGGCCACCAGGCTCTTTTCGCCGAGCGCCCGCGCTCCCAGTTCCCCGGCGAGCCCGTGCAGGTAAACCGCGGCCGCTACCGCCTGGTCGGCGCGATCCGGAAACTGCGCCAACAGTCCCGCAATCAGGCCCGTCAGAATGTCGCCCGTGCCGCCCGTGCCCAGCGCCGGAGTGCCCGTGGGGTTGATCCAGACGCGCCCGTCGGGAAATGCAATGAGGGTGCGCTGTCCCTTCAGCACCAGCGTCACCGTGTGGGTGGTCGCGAAGTCCCGTGCCGTCGCCACGCGGTCCCGTTGGATCTCCGCCGTGGGACGGCCGGTGAGCCGCGACATTTCGCCCGGATGCGGCGTCAGTACCCGTACGCGATCCGGCGCGCCTTGAAACGCCGCCACCAGGGCATCGGCGTCCAGCACCACCGGCTGCGTGAAATTCTCCACCGCCGCCGCCACCAGTTGCGCCATCCCGGGATCACGGCCGAGCCCCGGGCCCATGGCGATCACCGTCTTGCCTTCGGCCGCGCGATCCAGGTCCGCCGTCAGCCCGATCGTCCCATGCGGCGACTCAGGCAGCGGGTCGGTCATCAGTTCCGGCGCGTGTCCCGCAATCTGCGCAATCGCGCCCTCCGCCGACGCCACGGTCACCAGCCCCGCGCCCGCGCGCAGCGCCGCCATTCCGGTCATGGCCGGCGCCCCGGTCTTGCCGCGCGATCCTCCTACCACCAGCACGTGACCGAAGGTGCCCTTGTGCCCCCATCGCGGCCGCGGCTCCAGCAGCGGCGCGAACATGGCGGGCTCGACCAGCGCCAGCCGGACATCCTCGTACAGCGCCGCCGGGCTCCCGATCGGCGCCACCACGATCTCCCCCATGCGGTCGCACGCCGGCGGCATCGCGTGCGCGATTTTAAGCGCTGTGAACGTCACCGTGTAGCGCGCCCGCGCAAACGGCCCCACCGGCTCCGGCGAGTCGCTCGACAGCCCCGAAGGGATGTCCACCGCCACCACATCCGCCAGCGGAAATCCGCCGTTGATCTCCGTGATGCCGTCGAGCATCGCGCCCGTGGCCGGTCCCGTCAGCCCCGTGCCCAATACCGCGTCGATCACCAGCGACGCTTCGCGCGCCCCTGCCGGCAGTTGCCGCGATACGGGGCAGCCGCACGCCTCCAGCATTTTGTAATTCGCGGCCGCATCGCCCTTCAGATCCTCGGGCCGCGCCAGCAGCACCACGTGCAGGGCCGCCGGCCGCACGCGCGTGAAAAGCTGCCGCGCGATCACCAGCCCGTCGCCCCCGTTGTTGCCCTTGCCGCACATGACCACGATCCGTTGCGCGGCCAGCGGCGCGTACCGTTCCTCGAGCAGTTCCACCACGCGATGCCCGGCATTCTCCATCAGCACGATGCCGGGAATGCCGGCTTCGATCGTGCGCCGGTCCACCTCGCGCATCTCGGCCGCGGTAAGGACCTTCATAAGCGGCGCGCAACCAGCATGGTCATGTCGTCCTGAAGCTCGGACGATCCGGTCCACTGGTTCACCGCCTCCATCGTGCGCGCGATGATTTCGCTCGAATCGGTGAACGAGTATTTAAGAAGCAGGTCCGTCAACCGTTCTTCGCCGAACATTTCGCCGTACGCATTCTCCGGTTCGACGATGCCGTCGGTGTAGGCAACCAGCAGGTCGCCGGGCTGCATCTGGATCTTCTTTTCCTGGTACCGCGCAATCGGAAACGCGCCCACCACCGTCCCGGTCGAATCCAGCGTCTGCACCGTGCCATGGCGCAGCAGCATGGGCGCCAGGTGCCCGGCATTGGTATACGTCAGGATCCCGGTCGATTCCTCGTGCACGGCAAAATAGAAGGTGGCGTACTTTTCCGGCGCCGTCGTGGCGTACAGTTGCCGGTTCAGGTTGGATACCATCAGCGCCGTCGATAAATGGGCGGCGTTGCCGTTGGTCATGGCGCTTAACTGCGTGCGCATGGTGGATTGAATGGTCGCCATCAGCAGCGCCGCCGATATGCCCTTGCCCGCCACATCCCCGATCGCGAACGCCAGCGCGTGATCGGACAGCGGCATGAAATCGTAATAGTCGCCCGACACCATGCGCGCCGCGTTGCACACGCCTTTGAGTTCCAGGCTCTTACTGAACGGCGCGTCCTTGGGGAAGAGCTGGTCCTGCACCTCGCGCGCAATCGCCAGTTCCGATTCGAGCCGCTCCTTCTCCTTCGAAACCACGATCAGCCGGCCCAGGTTCTCCGTCATCGTGTTGAACGACGAGCTCAGCTCCGCCAGTTGGTCCTTGCCTTTCACCGGGATGCGATACGAAAAGTCCCCTTCCTTCACGCGCTGCGTGCCCTCGTACAACTCGTGTACCGCGCCCGTGATGGTGCGGCTCAGCTTTACGCCCGCGTACAGCGACACCAGTTCCAGAATCAGAAAGAACGCCGCCACCGCCGTGAAGCCGTCGAAAATCTTCGCCGCGTAGTCCGGCTTTTGGAAAATCGCCGCCAGCACCGCCGACAGCCGGGTTCGCACGATGAACCCGATGTCTTTCTGAACATTCGGATCTTCCCAGGTGGGCACCGACATCAGATAGATGCCGGTGACCGGGAAGTCGAACGAATTCTGGGCACCGGGCACCTTCTGCGTATCCGCATCGCCCGGAAGCGGCGCGATGTTCGGGCTCACAATTTCGATCGCGCCGATCTCCGGGGCAAGACTGGCCAGGACTTTCTGCGTGATCGGCGCCAGCACCGTCACATTCTGATCGGCGTTGATGGCGTGCGCCCACGCGTACAGCCGGTTCGCCGTCCCGTCCTTTTTGACAATCAGGCCGTGCGCGCGCTGCCAGACCGGCGGCGGCGGACCGAGGTCCGAATCCACCGGGTAGTGCAGTTCATTGGGGCCGTGCACCGCCAGTTCGAATTCGGGAAACGAATTGCGCGTCATCATTACCAGCCGGTCGATGGCCCGCTCGGACTGTCCGGCGGGCACGCGCGCCAGCGCCTCCACCGGTCCCCGCAGTCTCATTTCGCGGCTTGTTAACTCGGTGCTGACCAGATACACCGCCACCTGCCCGATCACCCAGTAGCCCGACGACGCGGCCAGCGCCAGGATCAGCACGATCGGCACTACCGCAATCAGCAGATAGGCCGCAATCAGCCGGTTGCGAAGCCGCCAGATGGCTCCTTTCATGAATCGCCGCAGCAGCCGGACAAGCGTCACGATGCCCAGGAAAAAGGCGGCCACGTCGAAGAACAGGGTTGTGTTCAGTCCCACTCCGAACAGGTGCAGCGCAATGGTGACCGCAATCAGCAGGAGAAAGGCTTTTTCGGTGCGCCCCAGCCAGCGCCAGTACACTTGATAGCCTCTTTCCATGTATAGATCCAGACTAGCTTATCCCGAAAAGGCGTGGAAAAGACGGAGGAAGTAACGCGCGGTCCCGGCATGCCGCGCCTGCTCGGACGGAAAGAGTCAGTCGAAGTCGATCCGCGCGATCACCATCTGCGGCATCGCCTGGTTCCAGCTCTCCGGCACGTTGTCGAAGGCCAGCCGGAAAGCCTTGGCATCACCCGGCGCCAGTTTGCCCATCTTGCGGCTCACGATCGGCACCCGCTCCCGCAGCACTACCTGACCATACGGGTCCGAGAAGATGCAATGGATCTCCACCAGACCCAGAATCCGGTCTCCGTTGTTCCGGAGCTTGCCCGTGATTTCCACCACGGACTGTTTCAGGTAGCTCTCGTGCGCCTCCATCTTCGGCGATTCCGGGGTCTGCCCGTCGTCGGCCACGAAGGCCAGGTTCTTCAGGTAGGCTTTGGCGTCGCCGGTCAATGGAGGCGGAGCGGGGGCCGGCTGCTTCGCCTTGTGATTCAGATAGAGGAACCCCGCCAGCCCGGCCACAAGCACCACCCCGATCACGATCGCGATCGGCGGTACCGCCGGCTGCTTCTCGATGCGCGCTGCGGTCTTATTTGCCGCCAACGGTCATTTCTCCTATCTTCAGTGTAGGCGCGGCCACCGAGCCGCGGAAAACCAGGTCCGAGCCGATGGCTTCGATGTTCCGGAGCATCTCCTTCAGGTTCCCGGCCACCGTTACCTCGGAAACCGCAAACGCCAGTTCCCCGTTGCGAATCCACAGGCCCGCCGCCCCGCGGGAATAGTCGCCTGTGACCACGTTCACTCCAAAGCCCATCAGTTCGGTAACGTAAAAACCATTGGCCACCCCGGCGACAAGCTGCTCCGCGGATTGGACACCCGGCTCCACGTAAAAGTTCCCGTGCCCGATTCCCGCGTTGCCCGTCAGGCCTCGCGAAGCGTTGCCCGTCGTCTTCATCCCCAGTTTGCGGCCGGCATACGTGTTGAGCAGGTAGTTCTTCAGGACCCCGCGGTCGATCACCACCGTCCGCCGCGACGGCACGCCTTCGTCGTCGAACGGCGAGGTGCCGAACAGGCCCGGAATCGTGGCATCGTCGATCACCGTCAGGTTCTCGCTGGCCACCTGTTCCCCGAGTTTCCCGGCCAGAAACGACTCGTGCCGGTACACCGACATCCCGTGCACCGCTTCGAAAATGCTGTCCAGCAGCGAACGCGCCGTGTGCTGGTCGAAGATCACCGGCACCCGCTGAGTTTCCATCTTCACCGGGTTCAGGCGCCGCAGCGCACGCGAGGCGGCGATGCGGCCCACCTCTTCCGGCGCCTCCAGCCCCGCAAAACCGCGCGCCATCGTGAACCAGTAATCGCGTTCCATCGATTCGCCGTCGCGCGCCACCGGGACCGTGCTTAGCGAGCAATAACTGGTCCGGTATTCCCCGGCAAACCCCCTCGAGTTCGCGAAAACGTGGCGCCCCCGGTGGTTGTCGAACGAGGCCCCCTCGGAGTTGACGATGCGCGGGTCGGCTCCGAGCGCCGCCGCCTCGGCCCGCTTCGCCAGTTCGATCTTCGATTCCGTGTCCACCGTTTCCAGGTCCGCGCAATACAGCCCCAGGTCGCCTTCGATCGCCCCCAGTTCCCCGGCCTCGGGAAGTCCCGCGTGCGGGTCTTCCGTGGTGATATCGGCAAGTTCGATGGCCGACCGCACCATGTGCTCGATCCCCGCCGTGGAAAGGTCCGAAGTGTACGAGGAGCCCGTGTGCCGCCCCCGCAGGATGCGCAGGCCCGCACCCCTTGAACCGGCCTCTTTCAGGTTCTCGAGCTCCCGCACCCGCACGTTCGCCGAGAATTCCTCGCCCTCGCTCATCGTGCATTCGGCGTCCGTGGCGCCGGCCGCGAGGGCGCGCCGCACCACGTCCTGCGCCAGTTCCGCCAGGCTCATGCCGTGCCTCCCACCGTCATCCGGTCGATCTTGATGGTGGGAATCCCCACACCGACCGGCACGCTTTGCCCTTCCTTGCCGCAGGTGCCGATCCCCTCGTCGAGGCGCAGGTCGCTGCCCACCATACTCACGTATTTGAGGGCCTCCGGACCGTTGCCGATCAGGGTGGCGTTGCGCACCGGCCGCGACAGTTTTCCGTCCTCGATCAGGTAACTCTCCGACGCCGAAAAGACGAAGTTCCCGCTGGTGATATCCACCTGCCCTCCGCCGAAATTCTTGCAGTACAGCCCACGCGGCACCGACCGGATGATATCTTCGGGATCGCTCTCGCCCGCCAGCATGAAGGTGTTGGTCATGCGCGGCATGGGAATGTGCGCGTAACTTTCGCGCCGGCCGCTGCCCGTCGGCTGCTCCTTCAGCAGCGTGCTGGAGAGCTTGTCCTGCAGGTAGCCGCGTAGAATTCCGTTCTCGATCAACACGTTGCGCCGCGTGGGATGGCCTTCGTCGTCCACGTTCAGCGAACCCCTGCGGTTCCCGATCGTGCCGTCGTCCACCACCGTGCAGAGCTCGCTCGCCACCTTCTGCCCCACCCGGCCGCTGAAGGCCGAGACGCCCTTGCGGTTGAAATCGGCCTCCAGGCCGTGGCCCACCGCTTCGTGCAGCAGGATTCCCGGCCAGCCCGGGCCCAGCACTACCGTCATTTCGCCCGCCGGCGCTTCCACTGCGTCCAGCATGGTCACCGCTTCGCGCGCCGCTTCGGTGGCGAAGTGCTCGGGGGTGTGGCCGGTGAGAAAGAAGTCCAGTTCCACCCGGCCGCCGCCGCCGGAATGGCCTCGCTGCGGCGGCCCGCCGTTCAGCCGGGCCAGGGCCGAAACGGCGAGGCGCGCCAGCGGCTGCCGGTCCAGCGTGAGCGCGCCCTCGCTGGTGGCCACCATCACGTGCCGCAGATTGTCGGCATAGGCCGCCTGCACCTGGAAAATACGGGGGTCGTAAGCCCGCGCCGCGCGGTCGGCCCGCTTCACGAGTTCCACCCGTTCGCTGAACGCCGTCTCGGTGGGCGAAACCAGGACGGGGTACAGATTGTGTCCCCGGCCCTCGCGAAGATCGATTTGGTCCACTTTGGCCGGCCCGGCGGCGATGTGTGCCGCCACCCGCGCCGCTTTCCTGATTTTTTCCGGTGACAAGTCATCGCTGTAGGCGTATCCGGTCCGCTCTCCGGAAATCACCCGGATACCGACGCCCATTGATACCCCTTGGGCTGCGCTTTTGACCATGGATTCGTCTATGCTGATGGAACTGGTGAGGAGGTATTCAAAATACAAATCCGCGTAATCCCCGCCTTGCGACAGCGCTTCAGCGAGGTACCCCTCCAGATCCACCCGCGAGATGTTAAAACGCGAGGCGAATATCGATTCGGAGAACAACATATAGCTTCAGGCTACCATCGCACCCCGCCCGCCGGTCCGGAATTGCCCGGGCCAGCCCTTCCTCCCGGCTTAATTCCTGTAATGAGAGCCATTTAGATCCGGTATTTGCAATAATGAGGACAGTTGGTCAATGCTGGCAATGCGGTCGCAAAACTACGATAGAGGAAGTCTTTGGTCGGCGGAAACCCGGTCAGGGCTGCCCTTTTTCGTTTCTGCCGCCGGATTTGTAACCTGTTCGGGTATCGTGACGCCTTTCGAGACAGCAATAGAAATGATTTCCGGCGCCGGCACTGGTGGTCAATGCTGGTAGATTTCGAGTTGATCCGCCGGGCGCAAAAGGGCGACGGCGCCGCATTCAACGAGATCGTGCTTGCGTACCGGAAGCGGATTTTGGGGACGATCACCCGGTTGATCGCCCGTCCGGAGGATGTCGAGGATGTCGGACAGGAAGTTTTCCTGCGGCTTTATTTTTCGCTCGATCAGCTCAGGACGGCGGAGGTTTTTGAACCCTGGTTATACCGGCTCACGGTCAACGCCGCTTACGATTACCTGCGCAAGCAGATGCGGCGGCAGGAATACCGGATGTCGGATCTGTCGGAGCAGCAGGTGATGTTGGCCGATGCCCTGGCAGGCGGAAAGGCCGATCAGGATGAGCAGCACCAAAAGAAAGTCCGGGAAGCCGTCGATTCTCTTCTCGGAGCGGTGTCCGAAGCCGACCGGGTGCTTCTCATAATGAAAGAAGTTGAGGGGCTCTCCCTGAAAGAGCTTGAAAAGGTTTACAAAGTCAACGAAAATGCTCTTAAGGTCCGGCTATTCCGGGCCCGCCAGCGGGTTCTCAAGGCGTTTGGAGCATCGGAAAAGAAAGACGGATCCGGGTAGTCGACCGGGAGTTGGTAGAGGTACTATGGTTCCAATGCGCGGCAGCGGCGAACAACAGCTCGATGCTCTGTTCCAGGCATACAGGGATGCATGCCCGGATCCGGAGGCGAGCGTCAATTTCATGCCGGAACTCTGGAAGCGGATTGAATCGCGCCAGAGATTCACGTTCTCTTTCCGTAGGATGGCGAACGCAATGGTAACGACAGCTGTAGCGCTGTCGATCGCCCTAGGCGTGTACATGTCGATGCATAGCTCGGTTGCGAGTTCCTCTTCCGAGAGCTACATCGAGGCGCTCGCACAGGCCAACACGCTTGACACGCCCGAAATTGTCGGCCCGGCAACTCTCGACATCGGCGAACCCGTCCGGTGAGCTGAACAATGCCCAAGTCGAAGCTGTCCGCAATCATCTCATTGCTATTGGTGTTCCTGAGCGGCGTGCTCGTCGGCGGGGTGAGCTACCGCCTCTACACCGTCAGCACGGTCAGCACTGAAACCCGGCCTTCGGGCTCGCCTCCGCCGCGCGAGGATCCCGAGGTCGTGCGCACACGCATCGTAAACGATATGCGCGATCGCCTGGGCCTCGACGCCGACCAGGTCCACAAGCTGAACAAGATCTACGACCAGACCCGCGCCCAGTTCGACGAACTGCACCGGAAGGCAAACTCCGAGACCCGGCAGTTGTGGGACGAACAGACCGCCAGCATCAAGGCCATTCTCCGGCCCGACCAGCTTCCCAAGTATGAGGAATTGCGCCGGCAGCGCGACGAAGAACGGAAGAAGCGCCGCCGCATGGACCAGAAGGGCGGCTTCGATCAGAAGGGTCCGCCGCGGATGCCGCCGCCGCAATAAACATCGCCCTTCCTCACAATTTGCACAGCAAAAAGGCCGGGAACCTGGAAAGGTGCCCGGCCTTTTCGTTTGAAAATTCGCGGCCTGCCGCGGACGTCGCGCGCTTATGCGGTCTTCTTTGCGCCGCGCGTCGCCTTGTACTTCCTTTCGAAGCGATCCACCCGGCCGGCGGTGTCGATCAGCTTCTGGCGCCCGGTGAAGAACGGGTGGCAGGAAGAACAGATTTCCACACGGATGTCGCCCTTATGCGTGGAGCGGGTCTTGAAGGTGTGGCCGCAAGCGCAGGTGACGTTGATTTCGTTGTAAGCGGGGTGAATACCAGCCTTCATTTTGTTACTTGGAGATCCTTTCGAGAATCTGAGTATAGCAAAAATACAAACCCCCGTGACCCGAGGGCCACGGGGGCAGGTAGCCTTGGAATAAAGCCTGAGGCTTAGCTGACATCGAGAGGCAGCCGGTCCACAGGAACGTGACCCGGACACTGAGACCGGATCGGCTACGTTAGAGGCGCGACTTCAGCAGTCGGCCACCTCTCGCGGTCGTTTATGACTTTCCATTTTTCTGGACCACCTCCTTTTTCAGTGATGAAATTATCCTGCCATGCAATGCTGGATTTGTCAACGATCCGGTTGCAGTCAACCGTACTAAGCGTAATGCAAAGATAACGTTACAGGCTGCGCGCGGCGAACCGGCACATCGCCAGCCCGTCCATGATCTTGAACGGAAACTGCCCCGTCGTGTAGTGGCCGCACGGCAGCGTGTATACCTCGTGCGGCAGTTCCAGTTGGCGGAAGCTTTCGAGCACCTGTTTGGAATAAACCGGAAGAAAACTCGAATCGTGGCGCGCCCAGATCAGCAGGCTCCGCATCTCACGCTCCCGCATCCGGTGCAGATAGCTGGCCGGGCTGATCATCGCCCAGTACCGGCGCAGTTCCTCCTGCGTGACGCGGTCCCCAAACCCCTTCCGCACGTGCTGGGTGGAAAGCCCCGTCCACACCACGTCGGAGAAGTACATCGAGACGTGATTGAAAATTCCGACCCGCAGCCGCGCCTCATGGGCGGCCGCAATGAAGGCAATGCACGACCCCAGGCTCGTGCCGAGAATCCCCACCCGGCGATACCCCTGCGCCACCAGCCAGTCCACGCACGCCCGGCTGTCGATAACCGACTGGCGGGAAGCATGGATCGTCCGCCCGATATTGCTCGAAACATGGTAATCGGCCCGCTCCAGTTCCCCCGGCATGCGCTCGGCGTGGTACGCCATCGTCATCCTCAGCGCGCTGATGCCGAAACGGTTCAGCAATTGCGCCAGGCCCACGTGACCGTCCGCATCCGAGTTCCACTGCGGGAGCACCACCAGCGCCCGCCCGTGATCCACCGGCGCCCGAAACCATTTCCCATGAACCGTGTTGTTGACCGGATAGGGGCTCTCCACCGGGCTCGTGAAGGTCAGCTTCTGACCCTCCAGCCGGTAGTCGTCAGGAACCCGATACGAGTAGAAGCGGTCCGACTCCGCCACGGCCCGCTCGGCGAAGGACATCAGCCCCGCCTCGCTCTCGCCGCCGGAATATCCCGGCTGGTCGATGCCGGACAGCCAGTCCATCCCCCATTCGAACTTGCGAATCACACGGTTGTTGTCGCGCGTCGCGAGCTTCCGTTCCCAGCGGTCGATCCAGCGCCCGTAAAGTCCCGTCATCGTTGAAGAGAATTCAGTGTAGCGCAAAAAAAAGGCCCCGAACCGGCAGATGGACCGGATCGGGGCTGCGGAAAAAGCCCGTGGAGGCAACGCACCAAAGCTTGAAAGCCTCTAAAAGAACCCAAGCTTTCAGAAGCACGCCGCCTGCCAACGCTAATTGTCTGAAAATAAACGAACTCCCGGTTTTTTATTCCAGAATTCGGTAGTCTGCCCTATGGTTTTCCACAGCTACGTAGTAGAAGAGGCCTACGCGCGCCGGCGCATCTCCGCCCGCGCCTCCGCTTCCGCCGTCCGCGCCCGTTCGGACTCCCGCTTGTCGTGCAGTTTCTTGCCTCGGGCCACCGCCACCTCGCACTTGATCCGGCCGTTCTTCAGATACAGCCGCGTCGCCACCAGCGACAGGCCCTTGTCCCGCGTCTCCACCAGCAGTTTGTCGATTTCCCGCCGGTGCAGCAGCAGCTTGCGGTTCCGGACCGGCGGATGGTTCTCCCGATTGCCGTGCGAATATTCGCTGATGTGAGCGTTCACCAGCCAGGCCTCCCCGCCCAGAACCGCCGCGTACGCCTCCTTGAGCTGCACCTTACCGTCCTTGGCGGCCTTCACTTCCGTTCCCGTCAGCACGATCCCCGCCTCGTAGCGGTCCATCAGGAAAAAGTTGTGGCCCGCCTGCCGGTTGTCGCTCAAAATCTTGATCGGCGTGTTCTTCTCGGCCAAGGAGCCCCCGCGAAATCCTCTCCACGCAGCGAACCCGGGCGCCGTCAATCTGTTTAGATGCGCTGGGACCGTGCGGTCGGACTTCATCGTAACATACGCGTTTTGGAACGGGCCAAAAGTACAGAAACATGCGTATTTTCAACAGATTAACTGCGGTCGTCATGGCCGTCTCGCTGCTTGGGGCGGCACTGCCCCTGGAGGCCCGGACCCGCAAGGGCGACAAATACCTTGCCGAGGGCCGCATGGCGGAAACCAAAAAGCAATGGGATGCCGCCCTCGAGTCGTATGAGAAGGCGCTCTCGGAAGATCCCGCCGACATCGTCTACCGCATGGCCGCCGATAAGGCCCGCTTCCAGGCCGCCCAAGCCCACGTGGACGCCGGCATGAAATTACGCGACCAGGGTCAGCTCGGCGAGGCCATGCTCGAATTCCAGAAGGCTTGGGCCATCAATCCCGGGTCGGCCGTCGCGCAGCAGGAAATCGTCCGCACGCAAGATATGATCCTCCGCGAGCGCCGCCTGGTCGAAGAGACCGGGAAGCCATCCGACCCCGCCGAACGCAGCCTGACTCCCGCCGAGGTGCAGCGCCGGCTAACCCAGGAGAAGATCGACCGCATCCTGCCCGTGCCCGAACTCAGGCCGCTCAACCCGGACGCGATCCGCAATGGCCTCAAAATTAACGGCCAGCCCGTGAAGACGGTCTTCGACACCATCGGCAAGGTTGCCGGAATCAACGTCCTCTGGGATCCCGAGTTCAACGCCCCGCCCCGCCCCATCAACGTGGACTTCACCGACTCCACTCTCGAACAGGCCCTCGACTACGTCGCCACCATCACCAAGAGCTACTGGAAACCGCTTTCCCCCAACACCATCTTCATCACCAACGACAACCCGAACAAGCGCCGCGACTACGAGGAGATGGTGGTCAAGACTTTCTACCTATCCAACATCCAGACGCCCCAGGAGATCCAGGAGGTCGTCAACGCCATCCGCGCCGTGTCGGAGTTGCAGCGCGTCGTGCCCTACAACTCGCAGAACGCCATCATCGTCCGCGGCGAGGCCGACAAGGTCGCGCTTGCCGAAAAGATGATCGAGGACATGGATAAGCCGAAAGCGGAAGTGGTTGTGGACATCCTGGTGATGGAAGCCAGCAGCGTTTTCAGCCGCCAGTTGACAGCCGCGATCGCGTCAACAGGCCTCAACGTGCCCGTCAGCTTTACGCCCCGCAGCGGCCTCACTACTCCGGACCCGAAAGCTACCAGCGAAGATGCCGGCACCACCACGTTGGTGCCGCTCAATAAACTCCACCTGGTGAACGGTTCGGACTTCTCCCTTACCCTGCCCGGTGCGCTGCTTCAGGCGGCCATGTCGGACACCAAGACGAAGGTGCTCCAGGCCCCGCAACTCCGCTCGGTGGACGGCGCCAAAGCCATCCTCAAGATCGGTGAGCGCGAGCCCACTGCCACCGGCAGCTTCCAGCCCGGCATCGGCGGCGTCGGCATCAACCCACTGGTCAATACCCAGTTCACCTACATCGACGTCGGCGTCAACGTGGAACTCACTCCCCGCGTCCACGAAAACGGCGACGTTTCCATGCACGTGGACCTCGATATCTCCACCGTCGCCGGGCACGTCAACCTGGGCGGTATCGACCAGCCCATCATCGGACAGCGCAAAGTGACGCACGATATCCGCATGCATGAGGGCGAAGTGAACCTTCTCGGCGGATTGATCAGCCAGCAGGAGGACAAGCAGGTGACCGGCATTCCCGGGCTCTCCAGCATCCCCGTCCTGCGCCGCCTCTTCAGCGGCGAGAGCACCGGCAATCAGCGCAAGGAGCTGATGATCGTGCTCATCCCCCACATCGTGCGGCGGCCCGAGTTCACGGCCAGCAACCTGCGCACCATCGCCGCCGGCACCACCACCGCCGTCAAACTGAACTACGCTCCCCGCGAGACGCCGGCTCCCGGAAATCCGCCGCCCGCCGCGGCGGCAAATCCGCCGGTTCCCGCCGCGCCGGTCGAAACCGTACCCGCGCAGCAGCCGCCTGCAACCGCGCCCGTCACCACGCCCGTGCCGGCGCCCGAAGGCCCGGAGCTCGCGCCTCCGGCCACCGCGCCCCCCGCTGCCGCTCCCCCTGCCACCACTCCGCGTCAGGCCGCGCCCGCACCGACCGGCGCCGACATCCTCCGGGTGAACCCGACGCAGATCAGTACCTCCACATCCAACGTCTTCACCGTCACCATCGGCCTCGAAGGCGCTACCGATGTCGCCTCCGTGCCCATCCGCGTCCAATTCGATCCCAAAATGGTGAAGCTGAACGATGCCGTTCGCGGCGATTTCCTGTCGAGCGACGGCCAGCCCGCCCTCTTCACCAAGAACATCCTCAACGACGCCGGTACCGCCACGCTCGATATCAACCGCCTGCCGCGCGCCACCGGCGTTTCCGGGTCCGGGGCCGTCGTTACCCTTCAGTTCCAGGCTCTTGGCCGGGGCAACAGCACCATCACGCTTCCCAATCTCTCGGTCCGCAATTCGCAGGGCCAGGTGATTGCAACCGCAACCCCGCAGATTTCCGTCATTACGAAATAGAGATGAATCGCCGCCAGCAACAGCAGGGACTGACCCTGGTCGAATTGATCGTGGCCTTCACGATCATGCTGATTCTCAGCACCATGGCCGTCCCGCTCGCCCGCTCCCGCGTCCGCACCGAACGCGAACGCGACCTGCGCAACGCCCTGCGGGAGGTCCACAGCGCCATCGACAAGTACAAGGATGGCTGCGACCAGGGCTGGTTCGGACCCGTCAAGGCCGGCACCAACTGCTACCCGGAAACCCTGGATATGCTGGTCGAAGGCGTCAAACTGGCCAATAGCGCCGACGGGAAGAAGGTCCGATTCCTGCGCAAGATCCCCATCGACCCCTTCACCCGTAAAGCCGAATGGGGCATGCGCAGCGACCAGGACGACCCCAAGAGCCAGAGCTGGGGCGGGCAGAACGTCTTTGCCGTCTATTCCAAAACCTATGAGAAGGCGCCCGATGGCACACCCTATGCCGACTGGTAAAACTCACCGCCGCCTCGGTTTTACTTTCGTCGAATTGATGGTGGTCATCACCATCATCGTCATCCTCATCACGATGGCGATCCCCATCTACAACAACACCATCATCCGTTCCAGGGAGAGCGTCCTCAAAAACAACCTGTTTACCCTGCGCACCGTCATCGACAACTACACCATGGACAAGCAGAAGGCGCCCCAAACCCTTCAGGACCTTGTCTCCGACGGTTATCTGCGCGATGTCCCCGTCGATCCCATCACCGGTTCCAACGATACCTGGCGCATCATCATGGAGGACGCTACGCAAAGCGTCAACCAGTCCGAGCCCGGGATATTCGACGTACGTAGCGGATCGGATAAGATAGGGAAAGATGGGACCCCTTATTCCGAGTGGTGAGCGGCTCCGACGCCTACTCACGCTCATAATCCTTAGCGCTTGTGCCACTTACGCGCAGACGCCGGCAGTTTCCGGCCGCTGCGCCGCCACCGCCGTGCCCAACCAGGTGCGGGTCGAAGGCCTCACCGAACAGATGGGGGATATCCTCCTCTCCTGTTCCGGCTCGAACCCAGGTTCGGTGCTCGCGGGCAATCTTTCGGTTTTCCTTCCGGTCAGCATCACCAACCGGATCGACGCCAATAACCAGACCCAGGATGCTGTACTCTCCGTCGATTATGGCAATGGGTTCGTTCCGACCGGCATCGCCGGCACGGTCTCGGGCCAGATCATCGCCTTCAACGGCATCAGTTTCACCGTGCCCCCTTCGGGCAGTCTCAACATCAAAATCTCCAATCTGCGCGGCAACGTCTACCAGCTCGGCAGCGCCCCCGTGCAGCCCATCCAGGCCCAACTGATTTTCGGGACCCCGGTATCGATTCTGGTCAACCAGTCGCAACTGACCGTCGCTTTTTCCCAGCGCGGCCTGTTCACTACCCTTTACGACAGGGGTAATATCCGCTGCGCCGGATCTCCGCTGCCTGCCTCCGCCACGCTCTCAAACCTCTTTTCCACAGGCACGGCGTTTTCTTCGGCGCGCGTCACAGAAGGGTTTGCGGCGGCTTTCCAGCCCCGCGGTCCCGGTGAAACCAACGGCACCCGCTTTCTGATCAAGTATTCCGGCTTCCCCGACGGCGCTCGCCTGTTCCTGCCCGACGTGATTGCCGGGTCTGATGCCGCTTCTCCTACATCTGCCGGAGATCTGGGCACGCCGCAGCAGGTCGGCCGGTACGATGCTTCTAGCGGCGGCCTCCTGCTCGTCCGTGTACCCTTCGCCGACGCGAACGGCGCCGGTGGAATGCCGGTTTCGCTTCCCGCCGGTCCCGGACCGGTGTCTCTGAACTCCGCCGGCGAAGTCGCCCTCACCGCGGGCGCAGGCTATGCCGTGTACGAAGTGGCAGCAGCCGATAAGACGGCCGTCGAGAGCGCCCAAATTCCGACCTTTGTCGGATTATCTGACGTGACCGCACCCGCGGTGGCCCAGGAATCCGTCACCTTTGCCCCGGTTGGCGCCGGCCTCACCGCCAGCATCACCGAGCCGGTGCCGCGCTTCGCCGCCCTCCCGCCCGCTTCCGATTGCAGCATCGTGGGCGATTGCGGCGCATCGTATTTCCCGCGCCTGTCCGTGATTCCCAACCCCGTGCAGCTTACCGGCATCGCCGGCGGCGCCATGACCAGCGCGCCCGGCTACATTCCGCTGAACAATGCGGGCGGCGGGATCATGAAGTGGACCGCCTCGGTCAGCTACGCCAGCGGCACCGGCTGGCTCACCATCGATCCGCAGGCCGGCCAGAACGACGCCAGCATCCGCATCTGGGCCAAACCCCAGACGCTCGCCGCGGGAACCTACCAGGCCACCGTTACCATCAATGCGGGAGCCGCCGGGTCCGTGGACGTTCCCCTCACCCTTACCGTCCAGCCCGCACCCGCCGCTCCCGCACCCGCTCCAGGCGGCACCGCCACCCAGCCGCCGGCCGCGCCATCCGTTTCCATCTCCGGAGTGGTCAACGCCGCCAGCTTTGAAGCGACTCCCGTAGTAGCCGGGTCGCTCGCCACCGTCAAGGGACAGAAGCTCAACGGCAGTTCCGTTTCCGTCTCGTTCGATGGCCTTCCCGCTTCGCTCCTCTACGTCGGCGACGAGCAGATCAACCTTCGCGTCCCGACCGGGGTCGCGGGCAGGACTTCCACTACCATGGTCGTAACGGTGGATGGCGCCGTCAGCGTGCCGCAGCTCGTTCCCGTGGCCCCGGCCTGGCCTTCCGTGTTCGCGAACGGAGTCCTGAACCAGGACAACTCCGTAAACGCCCCCGGGATTCCGGCGCGCCGCGGCCAGGTGTTGCAAATCTTCGCCACCGGCATTCCCGAAGGAGCCACGGTTTCCGCGCAAATCGGCAACCGGCACGACCTGGTGCCCCTTTATGCCGGCGAAGCGCCTACCGTGCCCGGCGTCCAGCAGGTCAACCTCGCCATTCCCGAGGACTTGCCCGACGCACCCACGCCGCTGGCCCTCTGCGTCCAGACGGCCGCTCAACAGTACTGCTCCACCTCGTTCCCGCTCGTCGTGCAGTAAGCTTCCGCCGCACTCACGGTCACGGCTCGGAAAGCGTTTCCGAGCCGTATTCCTGACGCCGCTTTACGTGCCGGGCAGTTCGCGATCAAGTTCCGCGATCTGCCCCTCCAGCCGTCGCGCGGCACGTTGATTCAGCCGGCCGATCAGCCAGAAGGCCACGGCGGCCGCCACCGCATAGACAATGGGAAACCACCGCTTGCTGGAGGGCGCGACCCAGATCCCATAGATCACCAGGAGACCCATCCCGGGGATCAGCGGCCCCAGATACCACTTCCAGATGCTGCGCAGCAGGCTGCGCTGCCGTTCAAGTTCGTCGCGATAAAATCCGGCGCAATTCGCGCGTCCCAGGTCCGCCGGCAGAACCCCCGGCGCGCCCCATTTCTGGATGTGCCAGGCAACGTAGATGGCTCCCGCGACAATCAACGCGAACGCGATGCGCGGGACGATTTGCGAAGTCTTCACGCTCATCGCGCCAAACCACACAATCGCCAGGAGGCATGCCGCCTGTTCCCGTAAATTCCGCCAATGGATGCGGCTCTGAAACTTCGCCGCCTTTGCGCGTAGTTCGTCCACTGAAATCTTCACTTCTTCTACCTCCTGCTTCTGCCACAGATTTCTAGGGTCGTCCATCGCTGCCTCCTTGGAAATCGCGGATCAGAATGTTTTTAATACGATGGACTTTTGTCGCCACGTTGCCGGGTGAAAGGCCTGTGAGTTCAGCGATCTCACCCGCCTCCATGCCATCGAGCCATGCCAGCATGACCTGACGGTCGAGCTGCTTCAGGCGCTGGATCAGATCCATCAATTGATCCAGCGCGACCTTCCGGCCGGCGTCCGGCTGGATCGTCAACGCCTGAGCTTCCTCCAGGCTCACTAACATTTGAGGGCGCGCGCGCCGCTGCCGGATCACGTACGACGTCGCCGCATTGTGCGCCACCCGGTAGACCCATGTGCGCAGGGAACACAACGCATCGAAGCCCTCAAAACTGCGCCACAGTGCGAGATGGACTTCCTGCAGCAGGTCGCGCCGCTTATCCGGATCGGCCTCATAGCCGCGTGCCAGACGCACCAGCGCCGGGCCGTACCCGGAAACGGCCCGCTCGTAAAGGTCGTCCTGGCCACTCACATCTGAGGTAGTCGTCACGGCGCGGCTTATCTTACAGGTGCCTTACGCCTTCGCCACACTCTCCAGGTACTCCATGGGACAGCCAACACCCTCAACTTTCACCCCAAGGCTCCGCAGCACATCGATGGCAACCATCCGCCGGTAGGCATTGAAGGTAATCACGTGCGCGAACATGCCGCCAAAGGTGAAGGTTTCCGGCGGCTCGCAGAGGGCATCGACAAACGTGTCCTCCCAGGCGCTCCGGTTGCGGACATCGGTGAGTACGCTGTGGAACCCGAGATCCGCTTTCTCCAGGCGCGCCAGCATGGCCGAAGGAGTCCGGTCCTCCGGCGGCGCATGGTCGTACGCGGGCGTACTGCCGCCCGTTATTGCCGCGGACCAGGCTTCCTTGGTCTGCACCATCCGATCCAGAAGCTGGCGCAGGGTCTGATCCGGGCCGTCCCATGGAAACACGTGTATCTGGTTCTTCAGAGGGCGGTCCAACTGTTCGTCGTTCAGCGTCTGCGCAAGCTCGAGAAGACGTCGCATATGCCAGGACTCCTGGCCGGAGAAAATATCGAAGAGATCCATAAATCGACCCGCTCCTTTCGTGTCATCCTTACCCGACTGGTGGTGAATTCCGTTGGCTGTGTGGAGGCGGGTGTACGTCGCCCCCATGCGGCGATAGAGGCTCGGTGAAACCCCGAAGGCTTTGCGGAACGCCCTGGTGAACGCTTCGAGCGATCCGTAATTTGCGTCGAGACCGATGTCCGTCACCGGGAGTTGCGTGCGGGACAACTGCCATGCCGCCCGTTCCAGCAGCAACCGGCGGCGCATGGCAACCGGCGTCTCCTCGACCATCGCCCGGAACACCCGGTAAAACTGTGTCCGGCTTCGATACGCGCGGCGAGCGAGGCCGCCGGCATCCTGCTGTTGATCGAGCGAGTCAAGAACGATTTCGCTCAGCCGCTGTGCATCGTCCACACGAGGAAAATACCACTTTCAATGCGCGGTCCGCCTGATCGGGAATCCCAAAATGTCGTCAGCCTCAGAAGCGAAACAGATAGCTCACTTTTGCGAAGAACTGCCGCGCCGTCGTGGTTGACGGAAACCCGATGGCCGCTACCGTCGGCGGCATTCCCGGATTCAGCCGGAGGTTCTCCAACCGGTCCGTATATCCGACGTAAAACGCCGTGCCCGGATGGATCAGGTAGGTCAACAGCACGTCGCCCGTCACTCGTTTCTGCCGCGCCAGATCGACCAGCGCCGGATTCTGGAGCACTCCATTAAAGTCCACGATTGCGCGAAGCGAAAGCGCGCGCGTGAACTGATAGTTCAGGCGCGAGCGCGCCAGGTGGTTCACGAAGACGGTTGCGCCCGGCACCCGCATCACGGTGTAAAAGTAGACCTCATCCAGTTTCAGCCGCGCCGCCGGCCGGAACGTCAGGCTTACCTGCCAATCCCGTTCATCCCCCAAAAACGGCGGCCGTCCGTTCGCCGGATTGTAGTTGACCGAGCGGCTGGTGCTGTGGCTGACATCCACTGTCGCGCGCTTGAAAAATTCGCTGTGGAATCCAAAGCCCGTACCCCCATGGCGGAAATTGATGTTCTGAAAGCGCTCGAAAGCCTCGGCGTGGTTGAAGAATAAGAAAGTGCTCCTCGTCATCTCCAACTGGAAGCCGGGGCTGATGCGCCACTCCTGCTGCACGCCCTGGCGATCAAACAGGACCATCGCAAACAACTGCGGGCCGAAGGAGAGAATCTTCCTGCTTTTGGGATGATACTGCCGCCGCACGAACTGCTGAACCTGCCGCATGTTGACGCGGTTCACAAAGCCGAGATCGGTATGGAACCCTTCCCCGCGGTCGATGTAGTTGAGATCATACCCCCAGGTTCGGCTCCAGCGGTTCAGTCCCAGAATAAATGCGTCGCCGCCGGTGTGTGTACCGTCTTCGAACGTCGTCTGGCTGGCCATCGCCTGGCCCATAGCGGTCCAGTGGTCGTTCAGTTTCACCCGCGCATCCACCGCTTCCACGCGATTGTGGCCGCCGGCAAATTCGCGATCCGTGAACATCATCCCCAGGTTCGATTGCCTCGCGAATTCACGCTGCACCCGCACCACCCCGATAGCGGCCCGCTCTCCAAAATGCGGATCGTCCGGAGCGAGCACTTTCCCCGCCGCCCGGTCGTCGATCCCAAGCAGTCCCAGGTTCCACCGCCCCAGCTTGCCCGTGAGCCGCGTTCCAAATTCCGGGTCCACGATGCGCCGCGAGAAAAAAAGATTTTCCGGCGTTGCGAAATACCCTGTGTTTTCGAGGAAAAACGGGCGCTTTTCCGGAAACTGCACCTCGAACCGCTGATTCACCGTCACCTGCGGATCGTCGGACTCCACCTGGCTGAAATCGGGATTGAGCGCCATATCGAGGGTCAGGGAATCGTGCAGCACGGCCTTCGCATCCAGGCCGGCCCGAAAATCTTTGTGCCCTCGAAACGACGGCACTCCGGACGGCGGATCATCCAGATAATGCGAACTGGCGAACGCGGCGTACGGGATGAACTGCAGGTTGCGTCCGGGCGATATGCCTTCCAACCCGGTCATGTTTCCGAGCTGCTGGTTGAACCCCGAAATCTTCTGCGTGATGTAGGGCCAAAACGACGATTCATTATTGGTCGGGATGGAACGGAAGAGCGCGATGCCCCACGTCTGCGCCGGTGCGCGCGCGAACCGCAAGCTCTTAAACGGGATCGTCATCATGGCCACGAAGCCCTCCGGCGTCAGCCGGGCATCCGAGTACCACAGCGTGTCGAAGCTGAAATCGTCGTTCGTGCTTTCGCTTTCCGTGGCATCCGCCTGCACCCCGTACGCGTTCACGAAAAACTCATAGCCCCGCTGATGGTCGTGATACGTGTCCAGAATGACGCCCACCACGTCATCGCTGAAAACGTCCTCGCGCTTGGAGATTCGCGCGCGCGTCTGGCCCGCCGGGGATTCGCATACGAACACGGTGTAGAGGTTCGTGTCGTCGTAGCCGATCCACGCCGCCGTCTTCCGGCTCGCCGGAACGCCATCCCCTGGCTGCCGCTGGCGGAAGTCGTCGACACGCTTCATATCGGAGCGGCTCTGCCCGCCCAGGAACTCCTCCAATTGCGGGCGCGATGTCACCTTCGCAATCTGTATGTCTTTGATCTGAACAGTCGCCGGCGCCTGTGCGAACAGCGCGACACTGAGCGCGGGCAGATACACAGCAAAAGGAGGTCTGTAGCGCACTGTCAGTTACCTACGTTAACGCGGCGCCCAGAGTTGCAGCAGAACTGGTTACAATTCGCTTGCGGAACGAGAACATAGTTGCCGCAAGTAACCGGAATGCGATCACAATCTTCGTATATCATCCAGGAATGCCCGTCTCCGTCAACTTACAGACTGTTCGCCCCCGCAAGTTGGCTGCCGTACGGCGCGAGGTTGCGCCGGGCGCGGCCGGCTCGGCGTGGAAACCGGCCCTGGACAAGGTCTGGGAGTTCATTCGCGGCCAGCCAGGCCTGCGGACCGATGGCCACAACATCTTTCTCTACCACCACCCGGCACAGGCGGGCGCGCCGATCCTGTGCGACTTCGGTGTTGAGGTCACGCGCACATTTGAAACCGTGGGCGAGGTGTACGCGGCCGAAACGCCGGCGGGCGAGGCTGCCGTCGCCATTCACCGCGGCCCGTACAATCGCATGAACGAAGCGCATGACGCGATCGGAAAATGGATGGCGGCGAACCGGAGGGAGTCCGCCGGGCAGTCGTGGGAAATCTACGGAGACCCGGCGCCGGATCCGGCCGGCACTGAAACGACGGTCGTGTACCTCTTAAAGTAGCTTCGCCAGGGTCGAGGTTACACGGCGGAGAACACCAGCAGATGAGCCAGCCGTACTCGCAAACTCTGGCGGCAAGGGGCGGCGTCACTCCATACACCTGGGACCTGGCCTCCGGGGCTCTCTGCTCCGGGTTGACCTTGACGCCGGAGAGTTTATATCCGGTGGGTAAACGAGCGCCACCTCCTGCTCGTTCACGGTACGAGTGACGACAGCCAACCTGTTGCCGAAACCAAGGCGCTGAGCATCGCATTTGGGGATGCTGGTCGATCAGGCAAACCGGCGGGCACGAAGATGAAGGGTGTCAAGAAGAAATAGGACGTTTTACAAGCCGCTCATCTGGTCCCACTCCGAGACGTTCTCCGAACGCATAACCAAGCAGCGCATACACCGCTTCGTAACGCGCCACTCTTGGGCACGGATTTCTTCGGCCTGGATCTCGACCCAGCGGTGAATTCGGAAGCGGCAAAGGAGCGGGACCGGCTTGGTGGACGCTGGTGCTACGATTTGGGGAGCCAAGATTGGAGCCCTCCTAAGACTCCAGTTGGCGAGGGCTCGGGACGGTGCTCGCAACACCGTCTCGGCCCGCTGCCGTGAGACAAATGCGCGGACGGCCGCATTTTCCACTCCCAATCATACCGGCGCATCCGAAATAAGGAAAGGCATTCAGTACCATCCGGCTCTGGTACTCCGCTCAAATTTCCAGATCATGGAATCGCTACAGAGGAAGCGAGAAAGAGCACATGCGAGCAGCAATCAACGCCCAGGTGTCCACCCAGGACAAAGGGGATACCGAGAACCATCTCCACCCGTTGCGCGAGTACTGCGCGCGCCTGAACTGGGAAATCGCCGCGGAGTACATCGACCACGTCAGCGGCAAGACGGCAGACCGGGAATCGTTAAAGCGACTCTTCACGGACGCCTCGCGCCGCAAGTGCGACGTCGTGCTGGTCTGGGCGCTCGACCGGTTCACGCGGGAAGGTGTCTACGAGACGTTTGACCACATCCGGAAGCTGACGCTGAACGGAGTGGAGTTCGAGGTCCTGGCGCTTTCAAGAACAATTCGCCGGCCGTCCGGTGTACTCCACCGGCCGTCGAAGTCCGGCGCAACCCAGCCAGGCCCCTCCACACCAAATATTCTGGCCTTCTCCATGCCGCA
The DNA here is from genome assembly GCA_963836425.1 of Bryobacterales bacterium. GTDB lineage: Bacteria > Acidobacteriota > Terriglobia > Bryobacterales > Bryobacteraceae > CAWIJJ01. The sequence goes on from CAWIJJ010000003.1 coordinate 75,390, forward strand.
CGCGGCGAGTTCGGCCCTAACTGCGGAAGGCCAGTGAAAGTAGGACACCGCGCTGAAGCCTCGCTGGCTGCTGCTGGCCACGCCATCTTCAAGCTGCTCCCGGACCTGTTCGAATGCGCGCCGCCCCGGCACGGCAAATGTAGCCGCTGCGACCAGGCCACCGGGTCGAACCACCCGGCGGGCTTCGCGAAGCGCCTGAAGCCGGTCCTCTGATTCCGGTACGGAACTTTGAAGGAGCGTCAAGCCCGCAGTGGATAGTCACCGCGTATCAGCCGGAGCGGCCCTGACCACCGGCTTCCAGAGCATTCTTCGGCGCCCCTGGAACTTAGCGTGCCGGATCGCGCTATTCCCCGGCAACCGGCGGTCCACTCCAATATTGGGCGGCAAACGAGCGGAAGTCAATAGAACTGGACATTCGAAAGGTACTCAGTTGAAGAACGCCAACATCATAGGCACGATTGCCGGCGGAGGCGCGGGCGTGGCTCTACTGGCAACGGTGCGCTGGGAGGCTGTTCCCTATGGCGAGTTGCTCAAGCTCGCGCCCGACCCTCATTGCGAACCCCCTTCCCAGACGTGCAGCTCCAGTCATCGCCTCAGTGAAACGGCAAACCCGGAGTCTGCGAGAACGGAGCTAACTGTTTCTACGCCGCGCCTTCGAGTTTGCGGAGTCGGGCCTGGATATCGACGAGCTCGCGTTGAACGCGGTGAATCTCGGTTTCGGTCTTGAGTGCGGAGTTACTGAGCGCAGGGATGGTGGCATTCAGGCCGGCGACGAGGCCGGAGATGGTCTCCAGGCGGCCGTGGACGATGTTGAACTCCCGCAACACTTCCGTTCGAAAGTCCAAAATGTAAGTCTTCAGCGTTTGGAATTCCTGCTTTAGCTCTTCGTCAGTCATTGTGCACCTTCTGGATATTTTGCAAGCGCCGGGAGAGGATCTTCAGTTCCTCAATGGGGGGCGGAAGGCGATCCACGATTTTCCAAACACTCATGAATCCGCTCATTTTTTGGGGCCCTTGGTTTTCGATCTTCCCCGCCGCGCCTCAGCCGCCGGCCTGCCGCGGGGATTGCTGCCCGGCTTCACATTCCAATAGGGCGTCTTACACTTCGAGCAGCGCACGGGCGTTCCGGGAGTCCGCCTAACCCATTCATGCGCACAGCGAAGGCACCGACACACCATACTCGCAGGAATTGCCATTTCGCTCGCATGATAGCATAATTTTTCTATTGCGCTTATTATTCTCTTATGCGAGAATACTTAGGTGAGCGGCTCACCAATCGAAAAGCGCCAGGCTGGCACATGCGAAAGGAAGCTCACATGTCGGCAGACAATCCGATGGCTCCTCCCATTCCCCTGCGCCTTCGCCAACAGGCCCTTCACCGGTTTCGGTCTTGAGTGCGGAATTACTGAGCTCAGGGATGGTGGCATTCAGGCCGGCGACGAGGCCGGAACATGACCGGGCACGATGTCCACAAGGTGAACGTCGTGACCCAGAGAAGCGAGCCAGGACGAATACATTCCGGTTCCGCCTCCGACATCGATGATTCGGGCTCGCGGCGCCGGAAGAAACCGGTCCAGCAACTCCTTCGTGCGAACAAGGCGCCCGCGCTCGGCCCCCCAATTCCTGTAAAACTCGAGAAGTCGGGAATCGCTCACGTCCATGCCGGCACCTTCCGGATCTGCAAAGGATACCACCCTTAACCCGCCCTGTTACCCTATTCCTTCATGCTCCCGCGACCCCGCTCCGCTCTTCCGCTCGTGGTGTCCCTGCTGCTGGCCGGATGCGGATATGTGGGCGACCCGCTCCCGCCGCTCGCCAATATCCCCGGCCCGGTCACCAACCTCGCCGCCGTCGAGCGCGGCAGCCGCCTGATCGTCCAGTTTCAACTGCCGGACAAGACCACGGAAAACGTGGAAATCCGGGCGCCCCTCCAGGTCGAGTTGCGGGCCTCCGCCGAACCCATCGTGCCCTTCGACATCGACCGCTGGGCCGCAATCGCCCGCCCGTTCACCACCGGCACCGTCACCGATCACAATGCCCGCTACGAAATTCCCGTCGCCCCGTTTGCAGGCCGCACCGTCACCCTGGCCGCCCGCGTCACCGGCGCCTGGGGCAAATCGTCGGATTGGTCCACGCCCATCAGTTTCCCGGTTGTGGCGCCGCCGCCGGTGCCCGCCTCACTGAGCGTCCAAGCCGTTTCCGGCGGAGTGCGCGTCTTGTGGCAGGGACCCTCCGGCACTTATCGCGTCCTGCGCCGCGCTCCCGGGGAAACGGCCTTCACGCTCGCCGCCCGCGTGGACGCCACCGAATGGATCGACACCCGCGCCGAAACCGGCAAGTCCTATGCGTACCTGGTGCAGCGCGTGGTCGAACTCGGCGGCGGCCGCGAAGCCGAAAGCGAACTCCCGGACGAAGTTTCCATCACCCCGCGCGACACCTTTCCCCCGGCCCCGCCCACCGGTCTGCGCGCCGCCGGCGCGCCCAGTTCCATCGAGCTTTCCTGGGACCGCAACCCGGAAACCGACCTCGCCGGCTATCGCGTGTACCGCGCCGCCCCGGGCGCCGGTTTCGAGCGCGTCGCCGAGATCCGCGATGCCCCCGCGTATTCCGACCGCACCGCCGAATCGTCCCAAACCTACCGTTACGCCGTCACCGCCTTCGACCAGTCCGGCAACGAAAGCGCCCGCTCCGCCGCCGTCGAAGCGCTGCGCCCGTAGGAGCGGGTCCCGCGGCCACATCCCCCTCCATCCAGGTGGTGCTCACGATGATACAGTGAATGGGTTTAGCTTGCTTTTTCCCTCCCGCGTGGTGTAGCATAGTCCCTTCGATGTCGTTCTATTTCTCCAGCTCGTTTTACCGCCGGTTCCGGTTTAGCCGCCGGACCCGGTAGAGTGGCGCTCGGGAAAACGGCATCCTCGGTTTCCAGTTTTTACCGGCCCACTCCGACGAGGGTGGGCCGTTCTGTTTTGGAGGGATCATGATTATTTCCATGCGGCCGCATGCAACGCGCGCCGAAATCGACCACGTCTGCGAGCGCATCCGGGATTTCGGCTACAAAGTCCACTCCATCGAAGGCGAGGAGCGGGTGGTCATCGGAGTGGTCGGCGTGGGCGACGTCACCGCCTGTCTCGAGTCGCTTGAAGCCACACCCGGCGTCGAAAAGGCCGTGCGCATTTCCGCGCCCTACAAGTTCGTCAGCCGCGAATTCAAGAAGGAGCGCTCTGCCATCCGGCTGAACGGCCTCACCGTCGGCGGGGAAGAGTTCGTGGTGATGGCCGGGCCCTGCTCGGTGGAGGGCGAAAAGCAGATCATGGAAACGGCCGAAGCCGTTGCCGCTGCCGGGGCCACCGCCCTGCGCGGCGGAGCCTTCAAACCCCGCACCTCGCCCTATGATTTTCAGGGCATGGAGCTCGAGGGCCTCAAACTCCTGCGCAAGGCCAAACAGGCTACCGGCCTCGCCATCGTCACCGAAGTCATGAGCGACCGCGACGTCGATCTGATCGCCGAGTATGCCGACTTAATGCAGGTGGGCGCCCGCAACATGCAGAATTTCGCGCTCCTCAAAAGTCTCGGCCAGTGCGGACGCCCCGTACTGCTCAAACGCGGAATGAGTTCGACCATCAGGGAACTCCTCATGTCCGCCGAGTACATCGTGGCCCACGGCAACCCCAACGTCATCCTCTGCGAGCGCGGCATCCGCACCTTCGAAACGGCCACCCGCAACACCTGCGACATCTCCGCCATTCCGGTGCTCAACGAACTCACACACCTGCCGGTCCTGCTCGACCCCAGCCACGCTACGGGCAAGCGCAGCCTGGTTCCCGCCCTGGCCCGCGCAGGCGTCGCCATCGGTGCCGACGGCCTGATCCTCGAAGTCCATCCCTGCCCCGAAAAGGCGGTCAGCGATGGCGCTCAATCGCTCACCCTGGACGGTTTCCGCCGGATGATGAGCGACCTTGCTCCCTACCTTGCGCTGTGGAAGGAATCGCGCATGGTCGAACCCATGCCGGTCGCCTAGCCCCCTCCGGTCGTGTGATACTGCAAGCGTGACACCACAGGGACGCGCGCGGCTTCTCCTCCTGGGAATGGCCATTGTGTGCGCCGGAGCGGTAGCCGGCGCGATCTGGTTTCGGGCCCGCCCCATCGGCATGGCCGCACAGCTAACTCGGCTGCCGAAACAGAATGCCGTCATGCTGCATGTCGATTTCGACGCCCTGCGCCGAACCGGGATTCTCGAACTGCTGGCCGGATCGAAGGCCGAGCAGGACATCGACTACCAGAGATTTGTTGTCGACACGGGATTCGATTACCAGCGCGACCTCGATAAAGCCCTGATCGCCTTTGCCCCCAGCGGCAATTACATGCTGGTCAGCGGCCGCTTCGATTGGAAGAAGATCCATGACTATGCCACCGGGCATGGCGGGCAGTGCCAAAATGCAATCTGCCAGGTGCCCGGCAGCACCCCGGAGCGCCGCATCTCGTTTTTGCCGCTTCAGTCGGGGCTGATGGCCCTCGCGGTCAGTACCGATCCAAAGGCGGTGTACGCGTTGCTCGAAAAGAACGAGGGTAGTCTGCCTGAAATCCCTCCGGTGCCGCTGTGGCTCGGCATGTCCGGCTCGGTCCTCCGCTCCGATCAGGAGTTGCCCTCCGGAACCCGCATGTTCGCTCGCGCCATGGATCAGGCGGATTACGTTTCCATCAGCCTGGCACAGGGTGAACCGGGTGCCGCCGCCAAACTGGACGTCACCTGCCGCGACGCGGCCGCCGCCTCTCAAATCGCCGCCGAACTTACGCGCATCACCGCCATGCTGAGGGAAATGATCGAACGCGAAGCTCAGAAAGCCAATCCGGCGGACTTGAGCGGCGTGCTCACATCCGGTACTTTTCGCGCGGAAGGAACCCACGTCACCGGCATCTGGCCGATCGACCGCTCGTTTCTCCGGAATATCCTCACAGGCGGCGTCAGTTGAGCCGCCGTCCCGAGGCTAGTTGAAATTCATTCCGCACATACCCGGGTTGCTGCACCGCCCGCTCGGGCAGGAAGGCATCTCCGCCGGTTTCGCGCTGCCGTTGGCGTGGGCAGCGAATGTCGATAGTTCCTGTTGCAGATGATTCTTGCCGCAGGAAGGGCACTCCAGCGCGTCGGCATCGGCGCTCCGCCGCACCAGCTTCTCGAACTTCGTCCCGCAGTCTTCACAGCGATATTCGTAAATCGGCATAAGCTTCTATTCCAATATTAGATTACAAATCCGGTCCATGACGCCCCGCACCTCGGCGGCTCGATTATTGTAGTTGTTCACCAGAATGGAAAAGGCCAGCCATTCGCTTTCTCCGCGGCGCAGATATCCGGAAAGCGCGCTCACATGCGAGAGCGATCCCGTCTTGGCCAGCACCCTCCCGGCCGCCGGGCTTTCGCCGAATCGCGAGCTCAGCGTTCCGTCCCTGCCGCCCACCGGAAGCAGGCTCAGCCACTGCTCCCGGTATCGCCCGCGGAACATCCACCGCAGCAGTTTCACCACCGTCGCCGGCGTCAGCAGGTCGAGCCTCGCCAGCCCCGAACCGTCGCGCAGGCTGTAGCCATCCGGCTCCACCCCGATCTCCGACAGAAAGGCCTTCATCTCCGCAAGACCCGCTTCGAAACTGCCGGCGTTGCGCCGCGCCCGCCCCACCGCCCGCAACGCCAGTTCGGCGTGCAGGTTCTGACTGACTTTATCGGTGATGCGAAGATCTTCGATGAGCGGGGCGGATACGCGCCGGGCCAGCACCGCGCCTCCCGGCAAAGCCGCCGGCGTGCCCTGTTCGAGATCCGCCACTTCGTGCGGGTAAAGGTGCTCGGCCGCGAGCGGACCCTCCACCGACACGCCACGAACCTCCAGCGCAAGGCGCAGCGCGCGCGCGGCGAACAGCGCCGGGTCATCGACTCCGAGCAGCAGCCGCTCTCCACGATCGCGCAGCGGAATCGTTCCCCAAATCCGCAGATCGGAACTGCCCGGCACGCGGTCGTACCGGATCCGGCGTTCGGTGCCGGCGGGCGCGGTCAGCAGGCGATTGTCCACCCGGAAAATCTCCATTGCGGGATCGAAATACAGAGCCGCCGGCTCGCCTGCCCGCGGCCCTGGCCGCACCGTCAGCGTGACAGTGTTGTCGTTCACCGTCAGCGCTGAAATCGGCGGCCCGTCGTCCGACTCCGGATCTTCGATCCCCCAGCCCGCCGCATAGGGCTGCCAGACATACCAGGTGTCGTCCCCGATAATGCCGCCGTCTACCCGCCGTACGCCCGCCGCCACAACCTGCTCCGCGAGGTCCTCTATGGCCGCCAGCGAATTGCCCGGCCCCGCCCCCATGCGGTAGGGAATGGCGCGGCCGGACAGATTCGGATCGCCGCCGCCCAGCAGGCGGAGCGCGCCGGCAATGCGGCCCAGCCGGTCCGGCGGAGCGTCCGCCACCACCCGCGTCTCGAAACGGAAGTCCGGACCGAGCCGCTCCAGCGCGAGTGCGGTGCTGAACAGCTTCACATTGGAGGCCGGGATGAAGAAGTGCCCCGGGTTCAGTTCGCACAGAGTCCGGCCCGATTTGAGGTCCACCACCTGGATTCCCCAAAAAGCCGTGCGCGCCCCAGGCGATGACCCGATCAGCTTTTCGATCCGGTCCTGCAACGTGGCCGCGCCCAGTTCACACGCCAGCAATACCATCGCCGCCACGGGTGCCGCTCTCATCTTCCCGTCACCTTCGATTCCAGCCAGATCAACAGCAGCATCATCATCACCATGAACGTCCCAAGCAGTGGGACACCGATGACCACCCCGACGCCCCATGCGGCGGCAGCATATCCCAAAGTGGCCGGAGCGAGCAATCCGCCGAGCAGCGCCATCGAGAAGATGCCGTTGAAGAAGCCCGGATGGTAGTAGGGAAAGCGCCGCCCGATGGCCTCCGCCACCAGCGGGTAGATGCTGGCATAACCCGCGCCCAGAAAAAAGACGCCTGTGGCCGCGCCGAAGCCGTTGTTCGTCAGGAACAGCAGCAGGCAGCCGAACAGGGCCGAGAGCACGCTGCCCATCAGCAGGCGTCCGTGGCGGACGCGCGGCAGAATGGCCACCGCGCCCAGGCGGCCCAGCATCAGGCAGATCCAGTAGAAGGCCAGCGTGAGCAGCGCCCCCGTCGGGCTCAGCCCCACCCTCCGAATCAGCAGCAGCGGCAGCCATCCGGCCAGCGACCATTCGTTCCCGAACTGGAAAAACAGCAGCAGCGCGAACAGCACCGCCCCCGGACTGCGAAAATCCTTGAACGCCTGGCGCAAGTCGGGGTGCATTCCCAGGGCCGGGGTGCGGAACGAAGCGCGCGCGAACAGCACCGCAAAGATGGCCGGCACAATCGCCATCACCAGCAGGATGGTGGGAACCGTATACACATAAAAGGTGCCCGCCACCAGCAGCGTGGCCGTGAGGCAGCCCAGCCCGTACCAGATTCCCCCCCGGTTGATGGTGGCCGCCGCGCCCCGCGTATACTGCTGGCTGATGGCGTAGAACAGGCCCAGGTTGAGCAGCCCGGCGCCGCTGCCGAGGCCAAACAGTCCGGCCGCCCGCAGCCAGTCCGGCCGGGGCGGCGAAACCATGGCCAGGAACGCCAGCGCGGCGCAGGATAGCACGGCCGCAAAAACCAGCAGGAAAGTCAGGCCCTGCCGGGCCATCACCGGCCGCGCCACCGCGGTGGACGCCAGAATCCCCACCGCCAGGCTTAAAAAGTAATTCCCCACCGCCAGAAAGTCCGCCGGATCGCGGTGGTAGTTCCAGGCCGGCAGGATGGCGCCCAGCAGCGCCAGCAGAAATCCCGACAGCAGGAACCCGGATAGCGCGTTACCCCGCACTCCGGGGTTGGAAGCGGCGATGCTCACTGGCTCGATTGTAACCGCCCGGCGCCGGGCCTTGCCGGAAGTATTTTCCCGGCCTACTGCCGGTAGCTCTTGTCGATCCGCTTCACGTAATTAATCGTTTCCCGGTACGGGGGCACCCAATGATATCTGTCCACCGCCCCCGGCCCCGCGTTGTACGCGGCCAGGGCCCGCCACAACCCGCCGTTGTACTTCTCCAGCAGGTCGCGCAGGTATCGCGTTCCGGCGTCCACATTCTGTGCCGGATCGGTTGGATCCGCGCCCAGCATTTTGGCGGTGCCGGGCATCAACTGCATCAGGCCGATTGCCCCTTTCGGCGAAACTGCGGTAGTCTGGAATGCCGACTCCGCCGCCATCACGCTGCGCACCAGTTTTCGGGGCAGCCCGTATTTGTCCGCGGCGGCATCGGCCAGGTCCATGGGAGTCAGCGCCGCCCGCGCCGCCGGTGCCGCCGGTGGATCGGGTACGGCGTCGGCCGGAACGGTCGCCGCCGCGGTTTCTGCCTCCGGCTCAAACGCTTGAATTTGAGACGCTTGCATCTCGATGTAGCCGCTTTCCAGGTAGAGGCGGACTTTGCCGCCCTCGGTCTCGTGCCGCTCCACGCGGAGCCTCGATCCGTGGTTCAGAACAGCGAATTCGCCGGCGGTCGCGCAGCCGGCGGCCAGCAGAAGGAACAGACACAAAAATCGCATTGGTACTCATCTATTGTGACGCATTCGGGGCCTGGAACGTGTAGTACTGGCCTGGATGTGACGATTTGATATCTTGAAGGAAGTTGTTCCGTATGCCATTTCATATTCAGCCCCTTCGTGAGTTTTTGGTCCGTCCCGCATTGCCCGAGTCCCTGTCGCGAATGGCCGAACTGGCCTATAACCTGGTCTGGAGTTGGGAACCCATCGTCAGGGCGTTGTTCCGCAGGCTGGACCCGGGACTGTGGCGCGAATGCGGTTACAACCCCGTCCTGATGCTTGGCAGGGTTTCCCAGGCAGCCCTCGAGAAGGCATCCAGGGACCAGCGCTATCTGGCCCTCTATCGCGCCTCCTGCGACCGTTTCGATAATCGCACCCGGAAATTGAACCCGCCCACGGACGGCAAACTGATCGCCTACTTCTCCGCCGAGTATGGTCTTACCGAGTGCCTGCCCATCTACTCGGGCGGTCTCGGGATTCTTTCCGGCGACCACCTGAAATCCTCGAGCAATCAGGACTTCCCCATGGTCGGCCTGGGTCTGCTCTATCAGCAGGGTTACTTCCGGCAGGTGCTGAATCCCGACGGGTGGCAGCAGGAACGCTACCCGATGAACGATTTCTACACCCTTCCCATCGCTTCGGCGAAGGACGCGGAAGGCAAGGACCTGCGAGTCAGCGTCAAACTTCCCACTGGAAACGTGTTCATCCAGGTCTGGAAAATCGAGGTCGGGCGCATCACCCTCTACCTGCTCGACACGAACATTGCGGAAAACGTGCTGCCCCAGGATCGCGACATCACCGATTCACTCTACGGCGGCGACAACGATACCCGCGTCCGGCAGGAGATCGTCCTCGGTATCGGCGGCATGCGCGTCCTGAAGGCCCTGGGCCTTCGCCCCACCGTCTTCCATATGAATGAAGGCCACTCGGCCTTCCTTGCCCTCGAGCAGGTGCGAGTCCTCATGCGGGAAAACGGGCTGAGCTTCGAGGAGGCCCTGGAAGCGGCGCGGACCAGCAATGTCTTCACTACCCACACGCCGGTTCCCGCCGGTATCGATCTGTTCGACCCCGGCCTGATGTACCACTATTTTTCCGGGTACTGTTCGGAAATCGGCATCGATTTCCAGCAACTCATGGCCCTCGGCCGCCGCAATCCCTACGATCGCGAAGAGCGCTTCTCCATGGCCGTGCTGGCCCTGAACATTTCCTCCTACCGCAACGCCGTCAGCCGCCTGCACCGGCAGGTTTCGCAGGAAATGTTCCACGATCTCTGGCCTCAATTGCCGGTCTGGGAAGTGCCCATCACCTCCATCACCAACGGCGTCCACCTGCCCACCTGGATCAACGGCGATCTTTCCAATCTATACGATCAGTATCTTCAGCCGGACTGGCGCGACCGCTTCAACGACCCCGGAATCTGGGAGCAGGTGAAGGACATCCCGGACGAAGAGCTGCTGGACGTGCATCGCCGCCGCAAGCGCCGCCTGGTGGCCTTCGTGCGCGAACGCCATCATGCCTCCGCCGTACGGCGCCAGGCCTCCGCCGGCGAGGTGCGCCGCTCCGGCGAGGTGCTCGATCCGAATGCGTTCACCATCGGTTTCGCCCGCCGCTTCGCCACTTACAAGCGCGCCACGCTCCTGTTCCGGGACGTCGAGCGGCTCAAACGCATTCTCCTGAACAAGGAGATGCCGGTGCAGCTCGTCATTGCCGGCAAAGCCCATCCCAAGGATCAGCCGGGCAAGACTTTCATTCGCGACGTGGTGCAGTTTTCCCGCGACCCGGATATCTGGAAGCACGTCGTCTTCGTCGAAGATTACGACATGAAGGTGGGGCGCGAAATGATTCAGGGCGTCGATTTGTGGCTGAACAATCCGCGGCGCGGCGAAGAGGCCTGCGGCACCAGCGGCATGAAGGCGGCCATGAACGGCGTGCTCAACCTCAGCATTCTCGACGGCTGGTTCGACGAAGCCTACGAAGATCTCGGCGGCTGGGCCATCGGCGAGCGCGAACCCTACTCGGAAGACCAGGACGCGCTGCACGCGAGCGCCATCTATTACCTGCTTGAAAATGAAATCGTGCCCATGTTCTACGAGCGGCGGGAGCAGACGCCGCGCGAGTGGATGCGGCGCGTCAAGCAGTCCCTCATGTACATCAGCCCGAATTTCGATTGCCGCCGCATGGTGCGCGAGTACATGTCGGAGCTCTACGAACCGGCCCACCGGCAGCATGTGCGCGTGATGATTGACGGCTACGCCGAGGTAAGGGAAAAGGTGCGCTGGAACTCCCGCATCCGCGAGGTCTGGGACCGCATCCGCTTCGTCGATTCCGGAAACGGACCCAGCGGCTCCCTGATCAGCGGCCGCCCCGTACACGTTCAAACGTCGATCGATTTGGCCGGCCTCTCACCCGAAGATGTGCGCGTCGAACTCGTGTTGGGCCAGGTCGACAACAACGGACACCTCGAAAATACCGAAGTGATGGTCCTGCCCGCCGTGGAGCGCCAGGGGTCGGTCGCCGTCTTCGGCAGGGAAATCGTTCCGGAACGTACCGGCCGCGTCGGCTATGCGCTGCGCGTCAGCCCCAACCACTTCGACGATCCGCTGACCCGGCCGTGCACCAGTCTTTTGAAGTGGAGTTCGGCCGGATAGTACTCCCATTCCCAAGGAGGGGGGGATGCACTCGGGCGAATTCCGTGGTACATATAAATTTGTGGTGGCGGGATAAGACCCATAGGCGCCGGCCCCCCGGCGAACCCGCCTGACTCCTCCGGTAATCCAAATGCCCCCAGTTGCCAAATCCGCGTTTGCGCTGAGGGCCTGGAAACCGGGACGGCATGTGAACGTCCGGGTAATTTAGCTTATCGCTGGTAGATCTTGTTTCTCCCTCAATTCGGAGTTCCCCATGGATAGCGACCGCAAGTACAGACAACACGGGTACATGGACTCGGACCGCGACTCTAGACCCTTCCGCGAGGACCGCCCTAAGCCCCAGGGTCCACGCCCCCCCATCGATGTTACGGGACCGCGCCTGCCCCGACTGGTGCAGCACGTCGCCGCTTCACGTTGCTTCAACTGCGCCACCGCGCTTCCCGCCGATATCGATTTCACCAGCAACTGCCCGAAGTGCAATGCGGAATTGCACACCTGCAAGCAGTGCACGCACTTCGAGCCCTCCACCCGTTTTCAGTGCCTGAAACCGATTCCGCTGCGCATCGCCATCAAGGATAAGGCGAACACCTGCAACCTGTTTTCGCCGCGCGTCACGGTGGCGCGCGAAGGCACGGCCAACGGTCCGTCATCCGCCGCGTCCGCTCCCGCCAACCAGGGCCCGCCCGCGCCGCGCAACCCCGAAGACGCGCGCAACGCCTTCGACAAGCTGTTCAAGAAGCTCTGATTCTTCCCCCCCGCACTGCTGGCAACTCCACGCCAACTCCCTAACCCGCTCGTAACGGAGCCGTCACGACCTTTCACTGCCGCTGGCATGGCCGAGCCCGGCACTTCGCTCAACTCCGCCCTGAGCCGGAGTCACCCTCTCGCTTTATTGCAAAAAGTACTTGACGAATCACACGCCGGACGGTATTCTCCAGTTATGGCGAGCACCCGCCCCAATCCGGTTGGCCTGCACGACCACGCGATGGACAACCTCCGGTATATCCGGCAAACCATCGAGCGGGCGGGTTCATTTACGGCCGTTCCCGGAATCGGCGGCATGCTGATGGGGTCCACCGCGCTCGCCGCCGCCTGGATCGCCTCCCACCAGCCGACCATCGAAAGATGGCTGGCGGTTTGGCTCGCGGAAGCGCTGGTGGCTTTTGCCTTCGGTATTGCCGGGGCCGCCGTAAAGTCCCGCCGCGCTAAACTGCCGCTGCTCTCGGGGCCCGGCAGAAAATTCATCGCCGGCTTTGCTCCCTCCGTCCTCGCCGGAGGCGTGCTCACGGCCGTCCTTTTCCCGGCGGGCGGAATCGGTTTCCTCCCCGGACTCTGGATGCTGCTGTACGGCGCCGGGATTGTGGCCGGGGGCGGCAACTCGGTTCGCGTGGTTCCCTTGATGGGCGCCTGTTTCATGGCCGTCGGCGCTGCCGACCTGCTCCTTCCCGGCCTGCCTTCCGACGTGGCCCTGGCCGCCGGCTTCGGCGGTGTCCACGTGATCTTCGGCACCATCATCGCGGTGAAGTATGGCGGCTAAACGAAAAGCTGCGGTAGCGCCCGAGAGCGCCCTGGCCGCCGCCGGTGGCGCGCCCAAACTCGACCGCCTCATCCATGAGCGCCTTCGCCTCGGCATCCTCAGCGCGCTTTCCGTCAACGAATCGCTCTCCTTTAACGAGCTCAAGAAACTGCTCGATACCACGGACGGCAATCTCAGCGTGCACGCGCGCAAACTCGAAGAAGCGGGATACGTGGCCTGCGCCAAGTCCTTCGAAGGCCGGATGCCCCGCACCGAATATCGCCTCACCGCGAACGGCAAGCGCGCACTCGAGCGTTATCTCGACCACATGGAAGCCCTAATCCAGGCCATGCGTGAAAGGTGATTTTTTTATGCCTTCTAACTTTAGATTTCAAAGTACTCTGCACGCCGGAATCATCATGGACGGCAACGGCCGGTGGGCCGTTTCCCGCGGCCTGCCCCGCATCGCCGGCCACAAGGTCGGCGTGTCCACTGTCAGCCGCGTCGTCGAAGCCGCGCCTCCGCTTGGCATTGGCGTGCTGACCCTGTTCGCCTTCTCATCCGACAACTGGCGCCGCCCCGCCGAAGAGGTTGATTCGCTCATGCGCCTGCTCGCCATCTATCTCGAGAAGGAGCAGGCCCGCTGCATCGCCAACGGCATCCGCGTCGAAGTCATCGGACGCCGCGACCGCCTCGGCCCCGAGTTGTGCCGCGCCATTGCCGCCGCCGAAGCCGCCACCGCCTCGGGAACCCGCCTCTGGCTCCGCATGGCCGTCGATTATTCCGCCCGCGACGCCATCCTGGCCGCCGCCCGCATGGTCAAGGACCTCTCCCGCGACTCCCTCACTCAGTTCCTCGGCCCTCCCGTTGACCTGCTCATCCGCACCGGAGGCGAGCGCCGCCTCAGCGACTTCCTGCTCTGGGAATCGGCCTACGCCGAACTCGTCTTCACCCGCACTATGTGGCCGGACTTCGATGCAACCGACCTCGAAGCGGCCGTCCGGGAGTTCCGCGCCCGCAACCGCCGCTTCGGCGCCGCCGGCTTCAGTCTGCAGCAGGCCCTCGCCAGTCCCGCGCTCCGCGAGCGCTGGCTCGATTAGCGCCCGGCAGGCTGCTACAATTCGCCCATGATCTCCGGCATCGAACACACGGCCATCGCTTCGCCCGATCCGCGCCGCCTCGCCGCCTGGTACGTCGAAAATCTCGGCTTCGTGATCAACTACCAGTCCAGGAACAGCCCCACCACTTTCGTCAAGGCCCCCAACGGCGCCATGATCGAAATTATCGAATCCTCCGGTCCCGCCGCTCAGCCCGGAATGCGCGACGCCGGCATCCGCCACCTCGCGCTCACCGTCACCGACCTGACCGAGGCGTACCAGGCCCTGCAGCGCCGCGGCGTCCGCTTCCTCTCCGAACCCGAGCACAAGGGCGGCAACCACGTCGTCTTCTTCACCGACCCCGACGGCAACATCCTCCACCTGCTCCAGCGCGAAACCCCGCTGCCGTAAGCGCGCCGGACACAAACGGTTTCCGGCCTGCCTCACCGTGGCACCGTCTTTGCGTCTAAGGCTCAGGAGACATTGGATGCGAGACCTGTTACAGGATCTTCGTTACGCAATCCGGACGCTGATCCGGACTCCGGGCTTCACCATCGCCGCCGTGCTGACGCTTGCGCTCGGCATCGGAGCCAACACGGCAATCTTCAGCCTCGTCCGTACCGTAATCATCAAGCCCCTTCCATTTCGCGACCCGTCGCGCCTGATGGCTGTCTGGGACACCTACCTGCCGCTTTTTCCCAAGCTGGGCGTCTCGCCGGTCGAACGGGAAGCGCTGTCGCAGCAGTCCGATCTCTTCGAACAGACCGCGTGGTATCGCTATGTTCCCCAGGACTTCAACCTGATTGTGCCGGGATCGCCGGCCGAACAGGTCCATGCGACCTTCATCTCCGCAGAACTGCTCCCGACCCTTGGCGTTGCTCCCGCTCTCGGCCGGGCCTTCTCCGGGACGGAGTCATCGCAGTCGGTGCTGCTCAGTCACGAGGTGTGGAAGCGCCGCTTCGGAGGCGATCCGGCCATCGTCGGCCGGGCGGTCCACCTGGGCGACCTACAGTTCACCGTGGTTGGCGTCATGCCGCCCGAGTTCCAATTCCCGGAATCGACCGGCGTCTGGCTGCCCCAGGGACCCTTGATGAACGACGAACTGACGAACCCGGTGCGGCATTCCCTCGGCTTCATTGCGCGCCTGCGCCCCGGCGTGGCCCGGTCACAGGCAAGCGCACGCGTGAACAGCGTCTTCCGCCGCCTCGCCGCCGAACATTCGAAGACCAGTCAGGCTTTCGGTGTCCAAATGTCCGGACTGCAGGACGACCTCACCGCTTCCGTGCGGCCTGCCTTGCTGATGTTATCGGGTGCGGTCCTGCTGGTTTTGTTGATCGCTTGCGGGAATGTCGCCAACCTGCTGTTGTCCCGGGCCGCGGGCCGCACCAGGGAAATCGCCATACGAACCGCGGTGGGCGCGGGCATGGGCCGCCTGATCCGCCAGTTGCTCACCGAGAGCATCGTGCTGGCCGCCATTGGAGGTGCGCTCGGCCTGGCTCTCGGTGCGTGGAGTCTGGCGGCTCTTTCGCCCATCAAGGCTCCCATCGATTCCGCCGTCCTCCTGTTTCTGCTGGTGGTCACAACCGCGGCCGGCATCGCCTTCGGGCTCGCACCGGCGCTCCAGGCCCGGAAAGTCGATCCGATCGCGGCGATCAGGTCGGGCCCTGGCGGGCAGGGCTGGTCGTCAGCGGCCCGGAGCACGGTTGTGATCTTTGAATTTGCGTTTTCGCTGGTCATCGTCGTGGGCGCGGGCATCCTCGCCAAAAGCTTCTTGCGGCTGATGAACGTGGATCCTGGATTCAGCCCGAATGGAGTGCTGACCCTGCGGGTTTCGGTGCCGGCTTCGCAGAACCCGAACGCCCTCTTCCAGCGGATAGAGGAACGACTCAAGCCGCTTCCGGGCGTCCAGACCGTTGCTGCCGCGAACACGCTGCCGCTGGTGGCGAATCGCGCCACCGCACTCCGCTTCCACCTCCCCGGAAGCCCGCTCATCAATCCGGATGCTCTGCCCGTCGGGCAGTTCAGGGCGGTCAGTCCGGAGTATTTCCGCGCCATGCGGATTCCTCTCGAATCCGGCCGGCCCTTTGCCAATGAGGATTTGAAACAGCCCGTCGTAATCATCAGCCGCAGCATGGCCCGGCGCTTCTGGCCCGGCAGGGACCCGGTCGGCAGCAGGTTCGTTACCGGTCCGTGGGGGCCAAACCCGAACTGGTCCACGATTGTGGGCGTGGCCGGCGACGTCAAGCAGTTCGGCCTGGACTCCGAGCCGACGATGGACATCTACTTCCCGAGTCTCGCGCCAACCTATGTGATCCTGAGAACCTCGGCCGACCCGTTGTCTCTCTCGACCGCCGTTCAGCGCGAAATACAGGCCATCAATCCTGCCGTGGCCGTCTCGGATGTTCGCTCCATGGGTCAGATTCTCGACCAGTCGGCCGGTTCCCGCCGGTGGACCATGGGGCTCCTGAACGCATTCGCCGCGATGGCCCTCGCTCTCGCCCTGGTCGGAACGTACGGCGTGATGTCCCGGGCCGTCTCGCAACGGACGCGCGAGATCGGCATTCGTATGGCTCTCGGTGCAGGCAGGAACCAGGTTCTCGCGATGGTGATCGGCTACGGCGTGAAACTCTGCGCAACCGGACTCGGAATCGGATTCGTCGGAGCGCTCGCGCTGAGGCGTTTTCTTTCCGGACTGACCTTTGACGTCAGTACGTCCGACCCGGTGATTTACAGCGGGGCGGCCCTGCTGATGGTTCTCGCCGCGTTGCTGGCCTGCTATGTGCCGGCGCGCCGGGCCAGTAGGGTAGACCCGCTGGTGGCGCTGCGCTGGGAATGACGGGACGCCCCGGCTTCCCTACTTCACGATCGCGCCCGTCGTCGCGTTCACCAGCGACGCGTATCCGTTCTTGTTGGTGCCCCACATGATGTACCACACGGGCGCCGCAAACCGCGAGGCGTTGCCCAGCCGGAAAGTCGGATATATGTCGGGATGCGCCTTCAGCCAGCCCGCCGCCTTTTCCGCCGCCACCTTGTAGGCAGCGTCGGAATCCACCGCGAATTCGCTGTTCGAGAACGGCTTGCTCGCCGCCGTCGCTCCTCCCCAGGGCAGCGCTCCGCTGATGTTGACTCCCTTTCGAATCTCGGATCCGCTGTCGGCCACTGCGTACGTGAAACTCCTCGCTTCCTTCCGGCTCGGCGAGACGAACACGGCCGTCCACTGGCCCGCTTTTCCGTCCTCGTTCTTGACCCCGGGCACCTCTCCGCCCACCACGCTCAACGCCAGCAGGTCCGTGGCCCACGTCCTTGCCGGCTTGTACATTTCGTAGAACGCGCGCTGCGCCGTCACCGCTTCCGGAGGCCCTTCCGGCTCCTTCTTCGCTTCGGTCTCGACCTTGGCCGTCGTCTCCGGGGCTTTGGAGCAAGCCGGGAAGACGAGAGCGGCGGCAACCACAGTTGCAGCTAGCAGGATCTTGTTATCCATAATTGTCCCAGCCACTATTCTACGCCTGTGCGTCCGATATTGCTGCTCTTGGTTGCCCTACACCAGAACGGTGAAGGTCGAATCGGCGCGCTGCACGGGGCGGTACAGCGTGTCCCGTTCCACCGGCACGCGGCCGGCTTTCCGGATCAGTTGCAGCAGTTCGCTGCGGCGCAGGCCCTGGCTCGTGGTCGCCCCGGCGTCGTGGTAAATGCGCTCTTCGACGATCGTTCCGTCCAGGTCGTCGGCGCCGAACCGCAGCGCGATCTGCGCGATCCGCGGCGTCATCATCACCCAGTACGCTTTGATGTGCGGGATGTTGTCCAGCATCAGCCGCGCCACCGCAATGTTCTTGATGTCCGCGAACCCGGTCGTTTTCCCGATGTGTTGCAGCGGCGTGTTGTCCGGGTGAAACGCCAGCGGAATAAACGTGACCAGCCCGCCCGTCTCGTCCTGCAACTCCCGCAGCTTCACCAGGTGGTCTGCCCGGTCCGCTTCGTTCTCGATGTGCCCGTACAGCATCGTGCAGTTCGACCGCAGTCCCAGCCGGTGCGCTTCCCGCGCCGTCTCCAGCCATTCCCTGCCGTCGATTTTGTGGTCGCAGATGATCCGCCGCACCGGCTCGTTGAAGATCTCCGCTCCGCCGCCCGGCAGCGAGTCCATGCCCGCGTCGCGGAGCCGCTCCAGCGTCTCCCGGATTGAAATCTTCGTCCGCCTCGAAAGGTAGGCGATCTCCACCATCGTGAACGCCTTCAGGTGCACCTGCGGGAAGCGCTGCTTCAACCCGCGCAGCATCTCGCAATACCATTCCAGCGTCAGTTCCGGGTGCAGCCCGCCCACGATATGGAACTCGGTTACGGCTTCGCTCCAGCCCTCGCCGGCTCGGTGCCAGACCTCTTCGAGCGACATCGTGTATGCCTTCGGGTCGCGCACGCGCTTGCCGAATGCACACAACCGGCAACTGGCCACGCACACGTCGGTGGGGTTGATGTGGCGGTTGACGTTGAAATAGGTGGTGTTGCCGTGGAGTCGCTCGCGCACCAGGTTCGCCAGGTACCCCACGCCCAAAAGATCGGCGGATCGATACAGCGTCACACCGTCCTCAAAAGCCAGCCGCTCGCCCGCTTCTACCTTTCGGGCAATGGGAACAAGTCGCGCGTCGTCGAAATTCACCGGCATAACAAAACAATCAGGCTCGCGGCGTGAGGAGAAGTTATCAGCAGCCCGGAAACCAAAGAATACCACGCCCTCTTCGCCGTTCATGGTGACGGACGCCGCATTCACCCGCGCCGCCGCGCGTTTGGGCCGTTTTCGACGCACGCTTTTATGTCCGCGTACGCCATCTCGACGAGCTTGTGTAGCGCCGCGGCGTCTGTCGCCGTTCCCGGTCTCAGCTTCACATGGCGCATGAATTTGCCGGAGCCTTGCAACAGGCGGGCTGGATCAGGAAGCGCCGCTCCTCGAAAGAACCCCACGTTTACGTGCGAGGTGAATACATTCACGTAGCCGAAGGCCGCATCTCCCAAACATGCAACGGGACAGCCGTCATGCAAAACTTCCCGCACTTCGTCCCCGCACTTTCGCATCGCCTCGAACCACTGATGCGCGATCGCTCCCAATTCACCCGTGTGTTCTTTCATCCAAAGCTCGATGGCGGGGTCCCGCTCGACAGCGCCATTGAATCGCAGCAATTCCATCCTCATTTCACCCGCGCGGCTCTGCAACCCTTTGTATCGGACGCGACTGTACGGCTGCCCCGCTCGAACCTAGTTATCCGACGGCGTTTTCAAGATGCTATCCACGACCACGGTATCGAGCGGGGCTTTGCTGGATTCGAGTTTCAAACCCGCTGGGCGCATGGCGCCGGAGAGCGATTCGCTGCCTCCGGCTTGCAGCGCGCGGAGGGCTGCGGGGGGCAGGGTTACGCCATGATTCACGGCGGACTGAATCAGCAGGGCGCGATACTCTTCCGGAGTGAGCGGCACGTCGAAGTCGTAGGTGCTGGTGAGGCCGGTGGCTTCGATTACCGGGCGGTCCAGGAACCGTTCGAGCGCGACGGCAAGCTGGTGCATCGAAATCCTGCGCGCCTCCATGTGCTCCGGCAGCAGCGAGAAATACGCGCCGTGGCCGAGGTCGATGTTGACGCCCGCCGCGCTTCCCTGCGCCGCCACATTGAGGGCGGGGCCGCCCGGACCGGGGGCGATCTCCGGGCCAAGCGGATCTTCCTTCAACTTCGCGCCGGCGCCCGTGGTAGCGAGCGAGTAGACCTGATAGCTGCGCTCTTCGCGGTGCGTCTTCAGGCGAAAGCGGTCTTCGAGCAGCGCGCGCAGCATTGCCGGGACCTGGGTGCTGGTGGCGCCGGCGGGCAATTTGGCATCGACATCGAAACGGTCGCTGGAGATCCATTCCGGGCCCGCCACCTGGTGGCTCCGCACCTCATAAGCGATGCGGATGTATTCGGACATCGGCAGCGCGGCCACGTGCACCTGCGCGCCGTCGATCCGCATCCCCAGGTTCGCCTGCCCCTGCGCGGTTGGCGCGGAGGGTTTGACGGAGGCCACCTCGAATTCGAGCCTGGGAGCAGAAGCCTGGGCGAGGAGAGCCGCGGGCACGAGGGAAATAGCCAGAAATACGCGTCGGATGTTCATAACAGGTTCAAACGCCGGCCGGCGGCAGAAGTTCCTTCTCTTTGCGGCTACTGCTCGTGGACGTCTTCGAGGTACGTATATCCGTGCAGCCCTTCTTCGTAGAAGCGCAGCAGGGAACCGCTTTCCTCGTAGGTCATGCGCCCCTCGCGGAGGGCGTGCTCGACATCGCGGCGCAGCCTGCTGACCAGCGAATCGGAGGAGAACTGGACGTAGTTGAGAACTTCGCGAACGGTGTCGCCTTTGATGACGGAATCGAGAATCACTTCGCCGGTGGGGCTGAGGCGGACGTGCACGGCGTTGGTGTCGCCGAACAGGTTGTGCAGGTCGCCGAGGATCTCCTGGTAGGCGCCAAGCAGGAATGCGCCGAGGAAATAATCCTTACCGTCGAACGGGTGCAGGGCGAGGGTGCGCTTGACGTCGCGGCGGTCGATGAAGGCGTCCACCTTGCCGTCCGAATCGCAGGTGATGTCGCCGAGGACGGCGGGCCTGGAGGGCTCCTCTTCCAGGCGGTGGATGGGCATGATGGGGAAAAGCTGCTTGATGGCCCAGCTATCCGGCATGCTCTGGAAGAGCGAGAAATTGCAGAAGTACGTGTCCGAGAGCATGGCGTCGATGCCTTCCAGCTCTTCGGGGAAAAAGTCGAGCTCGCGCGCGAGGCGTTGAATGCGGCGGGAGATGGCCCAGTAGAGATTCTCGGCTACGCAGCGTTGTTCGAGCGAGAGGTAGCCGAGGCTGAACAGGTTGAGGGCCTGGTCGAGCGCCTGCTGCGCGTCGTGATAGCTTTCGAGCAGGTTTTTGGCCGTGAGCCCGCGGTAAGTCTCCTGGAGGTCCACCAGCGGCTGCTCGGCGTCGGCGGGCGGTTCGGGCGGCACGTCGTCCTCGCCCATGCCGGAGACGCCCAGCACGTTGAAGACGAGCACGCTGTGATACGCCGCGATGGCGCGGCCGCTTTCGGTGACGATGGTCGGATGCGGCACGCCCACCTCATCGCAGACGTTCTGCACGTGATAGATGACGTCGTTGGCGTATTCCTGGAGGGTGTAGTTGACGCTCGATTCGAAATCGGTCTGGGAGCCGTCGTAATCGATGCCGAGGCCGCCGCCGACATCGAGGTATTTGAGCCCGGCTCCGGCGCGCGCCAGGTCCACATAAACGCGCACGGCTTCGTTCACCGCGCCCTTGATCTGGCGGATATTGGTGATCTGGCTGCCCAGGTGGAAGTGAAGCAGGTTAATGCAATCGGCGAGGCCCAGATCCTTGAGCTCCTGAAGGGCGCGCATGGCTTCGGTGGCGGAGAGGCCGAACTTGGAGCGATAGCCGCCGGAGGACTTCCAGCGGCCCGAGCCGCGGCTGGCCAGCTTGACCCGAAGTCCGATCATGGGGCGGACGCCGGCGCGCTGGCTGTACTTCAGGATCAAGCCGAGCTCGGTGTACTTTTCGACCACCGGGATGATGTTCCGCCCGATTTTCTGGGCGAGCATGGCCATCTCGATGTACTCGTCATCCTTGAAGCCGTTGCAGATGATCGGCGTCTCGTTATCGGCCATGGCCATGACGGCCATCAGTTCCGGCTTGGAACCGGCCTCGAGGCCGAAACGGTAGGGCTTGCCGAATTCGAGCACCTCTTCGACCACCTGGCGCTGCTGGTTGACCTTGATGGGGTAAACGCAGCAATAGCGGCCCTGGTATTTGTGCTCGGTGATGGCGGTTTCAAAAGCGGTGTGGAGCTCGCCCAAACGGTGCTTCAGAATGTCCGCGAAACGGATCAGGATGGGAAGGCTGATGCCGCGCAGCACCAGCGTGTCGATCAGTTCCTTGAGATCGATGGATCGGGCGGGATCTTTTTCGGGGTGAACCCGGACATGTCCGTTGTCGCCGACGGAAAAATAACCCTTGCCCCAACTGGGGACATCGTAAAAATCGCTGGCAAGCTGCGGCGTCCAGCGCTCGGTCGGTTCAATGACGAGGGATCCCTTGCGGCCGTTTCTTTCCAAGTGCCCCACTCCTAGACTTCAGTTTGCTTCGAAAACGCGGGATGAGGCAAGCCTTGCCGCTTCAGAATCCCACGCTACGCTTTTTTGGCGGGCTCCTTGCCCATCTTTTCGATCTCGTTGAAGTAGACTTTGCGCTCTTCGTCCATGGCCATGTTCGAGAGAATGACGGCGATGGCGTCGTTCATGCCGACTTCGAGGTGGGCCAGGGGCTGCTTGCCGGTCTTACAGGAGTTGAAGAAGCTCTCGAGCTCCACATCGACCGGATTGCGCTCCTCTTCCTGCGCCATGATGCCCTTGGCGGTGAGCCAGCGGCGCGCGAATTTCACTTCGCGGCCCCAGAAGCTCTCGTCCTTGTTCAGCTCGAGGTCCGCCGTAAGCAGCGGGATGGGGCCGTTGGCGCCGCTGGCCGCGATCATGCTGGCGCCGGCGGGCGTGGCCTCTTTCTTCTTGGCATCCGCTTTGCTAAGTTCCACAGCCTTGGGAGGCTCGCGGTACCACCAGGCGATAGGCGGCTGGAAGGCGCCCTCGACCTTGTCCATGCCGGGAATGTTGACGGCGGGGGTGTCGCCGCCGACGGTGATCTCGATGGTTCCGTCGCTGCCCATGATGCACTCGCCCATTTCGGTGCGCTGACCGTTGAAATAGGGCAGGAACGAATTGGTGCTGATGGAGGAATAGGTCATCTTCTGACCCTTGGGATAGCGGTAGATCAACTGCACGTTGTCGTACACGTTGCGGCCGTCCTTGAGCGTATCGAGACTGCCGAGGCCCATGACGAAATCGGGCACGGAGCCGAACATCCAGTCGGCCACGTCCACCTGGTGGGAAGTCAATTCGGCGGGAAGTCCGCCGGACATGGAGCGGTAGAGGCGCCAGTTGTTGATGTTGTCTTCGCCACCCGGCTTCATGGTCCACAACGAACTGGGCTTGTTGATCATGTTGCGGTGCCACTGGGCGTGGACGTGATGCACGTTCCCAAGAATGCCGTTGTCCACCATGCGTTTGACGGTCTGGTAGAAATAGCTGTAGCGCCGCTGGAGCCCGGTCTGAAGGGTCTGCTTGGGATACTGCCCGGCAAGCGCACGCAGGCCGTGCACTTCTTCGGGCTTGAAGACCAGGCACTTTTCGCAAAACACGTGCTTGCCTGCCATGAGCGCGTCGCGGGTGATGCGATAGTGCTCGAACAGGGGAGTGGTGACGAAGACCGCCTCCACGTCCTTCTGGGCCAGCAGTTCGCGATAGTCCTTGTAGGTTTTCGGGTTGTTCCCGATGAACTTGACGGCTTTGTCGAGGTTTGGCTGTTGGATATCGCACAAACCGACGCAACGGCCGTTGTCGATACCGCGCAGATGCTTGAGCAGGTACTGACCGCGGCTGCCGGTCCCGATCATGCCGAACTGAACCTGCTCGCCGGCGGCCTTTACTGTTCGGATGGCGGGGAAGCCCTCCACCTTCGGAAGCGCGGCAGCGGCCGCGGTCACGGTGCCGGCGACTTTCAATACGTCACGGCGGGAAACACGTTTATCCTTTGCCATAATGGCCAACCTCGGCTGAGAGTTTTCCTTCGAATTGTAGCATGGCCGAAAGAGACAATCCGGTGCGGTTTACGGAGAGCGGCGGTGGGTTGTCCGAATTCAGAGTGGCAAGTCCCAAATGCGAACAGGCGGTTGGGGTGCGTGCGCCCGCAAGAAACGGCAGCGATAGCGTCAGGGGCTGGCAACAGGATTGCGCTTCCGGCGACCATGGGAAGTTTCTTTCGGGACCTGCGGGACGCCTTTCGCGTCGCGCTGAAGACTCCGGGCCTGACGCTTCTGGCCGCCGGAACGCTGGGAATCGCGATTGCCGCCAATGCGGTGGTGTTCGGCTGGATCGACGGTGTGCTGGTCAATCCGCTGCCGGGCGCGGCGGAGGCGGAGCGCCTGGCGGTGTTCGAGACCGTGACTGCGAGCGGAGAATACCTGACCACGTCGTACGCAGACTACCGCGATTATCGCGACAACCTGCGGCAGGTGGAGAGCCTGGCGATTTCGCAGCCGCGGGCGTTCAGCCTTGGGGATGCGGACAGCGGCGAGCGGGTGTGGGGCGAGCTGGTTTCCGGAAACTTCTTCGCCGTGCTGGGCGTGAGCCCGCAGGCCGGCCGCGTTTTTGCGCCCGACGAATATGGCGACCGGCAGGGCGGCTATCCGGTAGCGGTAATCAGTCATCAATTATGGCAGCGCCGGTTCGGCGGAGATCCGAGGGCGGTAGGCAGGACGATCCGGATCAACCGCCGGCTGCTGACCATCGTGGGAGTGGCGCCGCGGGGCTTCCGGGGCTCGATCACCGGGCTGGACCTGCAACTCTGGGTTCCGGCGATGATGGCGACGGAACTGAACCTGATGCCGGACTGGATGCTGGCGGACCGCAAGACGCGCAGTTTCCTGGGGCTGGCGAGGCTGAAGCCGGGCGTGGGGATCGACAGCGCGCGCGGCGAGGTGGAGGCGCTGGCGCGGCGTATCGCGCAGGCTAACGTACGGACCAACCAGGGCATCACGGCCACCCTGCTGCCGTTATGGCGGGGACACTACGGCGCACAAAACCTGCTGCTCGGTCCACTGCGGATCCTGATGGCGGCGGCCGGACTGGTGCTGCTCATCGCCTGCGCAAATGTCGCCAACCTGCTGTTGGCGCGGGCGGTTGCGCGGCGGCGGGAATTCGCCCTGCGGCTGGCGCTGGGGGCCGGCCGGCTGCGCCTGGCGAGGCTGCTGTTGGTGGAAAGCCTGGTGCCGGGGGTGCTGGGCGCCTGGGCGGGCATCTGGTTGGCGCGATGGAGCGCCGGGGGACTCGCATACCTGGCGCCGGCGGGCGCGCTGCCGGTGGCCTTCGACGCCGATATCAGCACCAACACGCTGTTCTTCACGGTGGCGATCACGCTGCTCGCCTGCGTGCTGGCGGGCCTGGCGCCGGCGGTGTACTCGAGCCGGACGGATTTGAGCGAGAGCCTGCGGGACGGGGGGCGCGGATCGACCGGCACTGGACGCTCACACGGGCTGCGCCGGATGTTGGTGGCCGGGGAGGTGGCGCTGGCGCTGGTGGCGCTGATCGGGGCGGGGCTCTTCGGCCGCAGCTTCCAACTGGCCCGGCGGATGGACCCCGGATTCGAGGCGCGCAACGTGTTGGTTTCGCACCTCTTTCTGGCCGCGGGCGGCTATACGGAAGAGGAGCGCAAGATGCTCTGCCGGCGCATTCGGGAACGGCTGGCGGGGCAGCCGGGAGTGGTGGCGGCAAGCTATGCGGACGTAGTACCACTGACCTTCGAGGGCAGCCCGTGGGAGGACCTGGAGATCGAGGGCTATGTGCCGCGGCCGGGCGAGAACTTGAAGATCATGCGCAACGTGGTGGCCCCGGGGTTCTTCAACCTGATGGGGATCAAGCTGCTGGAGGGCCGGGATTTCACCGAACTCGACGACCGGAAATCGCGGCCCGTGATGGTGGTGACGCAGGCGTTCGCGGAGCGATTTCTGCGGGGGAGGAACCCGATCGGGGTGCGGGTCCGCGGCTGGGGACAATGGTTCTCGGTGGTGGGGATGGTGAAGGACACGCGTTACCGGACCATGAATGAGGCTCCGCAACCCTACTTCTATGTGCCGTTCGAGCAGGTGTACCGGGCCGACCTGGATATCGCGCTGTACGTCCGAACGTCGGGAGACGCGAAGATGGCTCTGGCGGCCATGCGGCGGGAGATCGCCGCGGCGGCACCCAATGCGGGAGCGTTCCATTCCGGGGCGCTCGAAGACGAAATCGGGGCCGCGCTTTTTCCGCAGAAGACGGCGGCGTTTCTGATGTCGGTGCTGGGGGCGGTGGCGCTGCTGCTGGCGGCGGCAGGACTGTACAGCGTGATGGCCTACTCGATCACGCAGCGGCGGCAGGAAATCGGCATCCGGATGGCCTTGGGCGCGCGTCCGGGACAGGTGGTGGGAATGGTGGTGGGGCAGGGGGTGATCCTGGCGGCGGCGGGACTTGTCGGGGGCCTTGTGGCGGCGCTGGCGCTGACGCGGTTCGCCTCCAGCCTGCTGGTGGGAATCGGCGCCACCGACCCGCTGGTGTTCGGCGGCTCGGTGCTGTTCCTGGCCGGCGTGGCGGCGGCGGCGAGCTACGTACCGGCGCGCAGGGCCGCGCGCGTCGATCCGGGCTCGGCGCTCAGGAGCGAGTGAGACTGCCCGGCCGCCCTGGAACGCGGCGGCCGGCAAAACGCGAATCACATGCCGCTGAGGGCGGCGATCAACGCACCTTTGGCGGTGGTGTTCAAGGGCTCGGCGGCCATGCGGATTTCCGACAGCTCGACCGGGAAATCGGAAGCCCGCAGAACAGCTTCGAAACGGTCGCGGAAACCGGCAGGCGCGGCGGTGCCGCCGCTGAGCACGAGCGGGAGGGGCTTGGAAAGCTTAGGCAGATTGCGCGTGCCCTGGAATGCGTGCTTCAGGCTGTTGACGAGCGCCTGGATCATATCCTCATAGTAGACGTTGAGCACCTGTTGGAGCTTGTTTTCAAAGTGGCCGTTGAGGAAGAACGACTGCTCCTTCAGGATGCGCACGCGGTTGGCGAGCTCGCCTGTGACCGAGGCGGCGCTGTGATCGATGAAATCGCCCGCCTTGGGCAGGCTGTAGCTGATGATGGGCACGGATAGATAGGAGAAGCAGACGTTGCAGAGGCCGCCCCCGCAACTGATGCCGATGCCCGTATAATTGGTGCTCTCCAGTTCGGCGAACACGACGGCCAGACCCTCGTTGATGCTGGAAGCTTCGTAGCCAAGCTCGGCGAGAATCTGCCGGACGGTGGCCTCGTGGTAAGTAACATTGTCTTCCGCGCCGGCGGGCGGAGCAGGAACCGTGAAGCATAGCTTCTGGTTCTTCTCGGCTTTGCCGGCAACCGCGCGGGCGATCTCGCGGATGAACCTGGCGCTTTCCGGTTCGGTGGGATTGATGACGCCGCGCGCCATGGTTCTGCGGATGTCCCGGTTGAGCAGGTCCGCAAATTTCTCCGACTCGTTGCCGTGGACGATGATCTGGTCGCCCTCGACGCAATGCGGAACGCCTTCCTTGGCGAGGACGTTTTGCGTCATCTTCGAGTAAGGGATGGCGACGAACGCATTGAGTTGGGTTTCGTAGCGGATCTGCTGGTCGGATTGCCGGGCGGCGACGATGCGGCTGGTGCCGACGTCCAAACCGATGGCGGAAGTGTTGGCGGTTTCGTTGCTCTTCATGTTCAATTCACCTCGGGTGCGCTCGGATCGCGGAGCGCGGGTCTCATTTCGCGGTATCTCTTCTGCAAAAGCCGTCTGTACTGGGAGAGCGTCTGGCTGCGGCCGACGGCGGCGTGGCGCATCTGCTCTTCGGCGAAGGCAAGCCCGCGCCAGAGCTGCGGACTGGTCGAATTGCGATAGTTGTCGTCGTACTCGAACCCGAACAGGGCCATGCCGGGATTCGGGTATTCGTAGTTCTCCGGCAGGCCCAGTTGCCGGAAGGGAAAGCCGGCGCCCCAATCGGTATGCCAGCCGATGCGCATGTTGTCCGGATTGACCGACACCTGGGCGTGGGTGACGCAATCGACGGGAGACAGGCGGTACTTGTGGCGGAGCATGTCCACCAGCAGGCGGGCCGAATGTAACTGCGCCTGGTTGATCACCGGGGTGTCGTTGGTTTGGGTGCGGGCTTCGAATGCCACGCCCAGGAAACTCGCATTCAGGTCCAGGTAGATCCAGCGGTCATCGGCCCAGATGGAGTGTCCGGCGTGGAAGGCGGTATCGGATTCCACCACGATGCGGAAAATGCGGCCGAAGCGGTCGATGACGAAGTGGTAGGCGCGCTTGTTGCGGACGTAGCGCAGCAGTTCCTGGCCGATGCGGTTGAGGTTGTGATTCTGCCCGGCCTCGAAGGGCGCCTGGTCGCTCTCGGTGGTGTGAAAGACGATGCCGGCGGGCTGGGACCTGCGCAGGGCGGCCGTTTTGCCGGCGCCTTCCCTGGGGAGGAGGGGATACGAGCGGGGCTCGTTGGCCACCTCGAAATGCTTTTCGAGGCGCAGCCCGTTGCTGTAGAGTTCGAAGTCCCTGGTCTGTTCCACCTGCCAGACCTCGGGTACTTCGGACGCGGGGAGGATCGCCTGCCGGGGGGCGCGGCGACCGGCGGCGGCGGGGGTCCGCAGGCTGCCGACGGCATCGGAAGCGAGCGGGATCAACAGGAAGGCGAGGAGGGCGGAGGCAAGACGGCGCGGCCAGCGACGCTTCCTGGCCCGGATGGCCGGGATGGTGGCGACGCGGAGATAGCGCAGCCGCTCGACGGGGTCAACGATCCCCCCGGCGCGCCGCTCGATTTGAGCCATACCTCGGAAGCCAGCCACGTTCTGGAACATTCAGTCTTCGTCCCGGCTCCCGGCATGGTTCGGATCTCCTACATAGCAGGGGAGATAGCCGGATACCCGCATAGCGGGATCGAGCTCAGGGCAGCCGGATTCAGGAGTCTTTGCGGAACCTAAATTCTCGACTTAGATAGCGTTACGGTCTACATTGTCTTTGGTTAATCGGGGCGGGGGGAATTCTCAAAGAATTGCGGAGGGCGGGCGGCGCTCCTTAAACGGGGGCAGGAAGGGGAGCGCCGCGCGAAACGGTGGGTCACAGACTCGACTTGCGCCGCAACCGGGGAAGACATCCCAAGCCAAGAAGACTGAAGCCGAGGAGGACGAACGTGGATGGCTCGGGGACTGCGGCGGCCGTCACCGGCCTGTCAGAGTAGTTGACGTAGAGCTGTGTTCTGTAGAGATAGATGCTGGGTGTTAACAGGAACTTGAACACGAGCGAACCACTGGTGCCCGCCAGTGCGGATTGAAAAGCGGCGTCAGCGGGGGTCAGGGTAAAAGTCCCGATTTTGACGTTGCCCGTTCCGGATTCAACCGAGGTTGGCGTCAGTGTCTGGTAAACGCCAGTCTTACCATTGCCAACCTGAAAGGGGTGATTCGAAAAGAAACCAGCTTTGACTTTGATGGTCAGACTGTCCACCATGTACTTGTTGTCAAAATCCGAATCGATGTTATTGAGAAATAGCGGTAGGGGATTGGTGTTGCCGTAGATGCCGGTGCCGAAGGTCTGAGTTCCCATTCCGCCGCTGCCGATCGTGATCACCTGGTAGTATCTGTCGGGCGTGCTTCCTTCGGAAGGCAGGACACAAGCGGTACTGGAACAGTAGGTCCCGCTATAGTCATGGATCATCGGTATTGACGTAAAGCTATTAGCCTTTGCGGACCCGGAAATCAGAAATATAAGCCCGATTGTCGTATAGACCAGCACTTTCATCGTTAACGCCTCTTTCAGAATCTGGAGTTGACCGACTAAGGCTAAGCCGGCCTGGTGCCCGGTTGGGCGGCCTGGAATAGGGTGAACACCCCTGCTGCTATCGTAGGTTGGCGTCCTGCAATGCGCAATGGCGCAAAAGGAACAGGGTTTCCATTACTTGTTAGTCTCCAACGAGTAATGTCGAATCTTGCCACATCGAGGTTGTGGAATTCTGCTGCGTTTTGCCAGAAGCTGTCAGATTTCGCAACGGATCCGTGGGCAATTTGCTCGCCTCAGTCACCCTGAAGTTCTACGCGGGACAATCTGGAGTAATAGTACCAATTCGATCATGCTGGGTTCGCGTTCACAGCGTTCGGGGCAGTTTGAGAGGGATTCCCCGGGCCGGCAGGACTCGCCCAACTTCAGGTCCGGTAGCGTTCCATGGTGCGGGGATTGTAGCCCCAGTGGAATTCGAGTTCGTAGCCCATGGAGCGCGCCAGCCCTTCAAGATCCGGGAACAGGGTGGCGTAGGTGATGTTCATGCGGTAGAGTTCGCGCATTCCCACCTCGCGGACCTGATTTTTCAAGACGAGCTTGGCCAGGATGTTGGCTTGGTCCTCGTTGCTCAGCATCTCCTCGACAGGGATGTCGAGGACGCCGGGAACGACGAAGGTGCCGGATTGAGCGATGAGGCGGCGGTTCATGGTCTGGGGCTCGCCGAGCCAGAGGAAGCGCCGCTTGCCTTTGAGGAAGTAGCGGCGGAAATTGCCGCGCTCGCGGGGGTCCATGCGGCCGGGATGGGGGGCGCGGGTGCTGTCGATGCGGGCGGGATTCATGGCCCAGACGACGCCGTCGGCAAGGGTCCGTTCCAGGGCGAAGAAGGCGGCGACGTACGGGGACCAGGTGAAGTCGATGAGGCGGGTGGGGGCGCCGTGGTGCTGCATCAGGGCAAGCCACTGGAAATCGTCGTCGAGGTCGGGTGGTTTGTCCAGGAACTGGTGAGCCTTGCGTTTGAAAATACGGATGATGCGCTCTTCCTGAGCCGGCCAGGATTCGGGCTGGAGGTGGAAGTTCATGAGGTAGCGGGAGAGGGAACTGAACAGGGGCCAGCGCTCGTCGCGTTCGCCGCGGAAGGCCCAATGGGAATACGGCGGCTGGGTGACCAGTTCGAGAAAGGCTTCCCACGAATCGAGGCGGACGACCCGGTACGAGCGGCGGGTCCGCTTGGGGGCGGGTGCGTTCTTCATTCTTTCGGCTGAAAACGCAGCGCGGCCGAGTTGATGCAGTAACGCTGCCCGGTGGGTTCCGGGCCATCGGGGAAGACGTGGCCGAGGTGGGCGTCGCACTTGCTGCACATCACTTCGGTCCGTTCCATGAACAGGCTGGTATCGGTTTCGGTGTGCACGTTCTCTTCGGCGGCGGGGGCCGAGAAGCTGGGCCATCCGGTTCCGGAATCGAACTTTTCGTCGGAGCGGAACAGGGCGGTGCCGCAGCACACGCACCGGTACATACCGGGTTCGTGGTTGTTCCAGTAGCGGCCGGTGAAGGCGCGCTCCGTGCCCTTTTTGCGGGTTACTGCGAACTCTTCGGGAGAGAGCTCGTTCTTCCATTCCGATTCGGGTTTGCTAATCTTATTCACGTCGAGAGTCTCCTGGCGTGTTCCGGATGAGGAAAACAGTACAATACGTACGCGTGCACCAGCTCCCCCGCGCCGCGGATCGGGCAGCGGCCGTTGCCGGCGGTTCGATACCGCCACCAGGCCGGCAAATGCAAAAGGCATGAAAAGAAAGGCACGGCGGGGAACGCTGGAGGGTGAAACACGGAACACGCTTTCACTCTACGACGACCAGTGCACCTTTGGCACAACGGTTGCCATCTAAGTCAACATGGCGCGGACGAGCGAATTGGAAGAAAAAATGGACGAGAAATCCGGACCGGAGAAGCCCGAACCGCGGGAAGAAGCGCCCCAGCCGGCTCCGAAGGGCAGAATTTTGCGGTGGGCAATACCCATCGTGCTGCTGCTGGCGGGGATAGGTTTTTACTTCTGGTGGCACGGGCGGAACCGGGAATCGACCGACGACGCCCAGGTGGACGGGCACATCGCGCCGATTTCCGCCAGGGTGTCGGGCAGCGTGACCGAAGTGCTGGTGGACAACAACGTGGAGGTAAAAGCGGGGCAGGTGCTGGTGCGGTTGGATCCGCGCGATTACCAGGCCCGGGTGGACCAGGCGGAGGCCGCCCTTTCGGTGGCCCAGGCGCAGGCAGGCGCGGCACGGGCGGGAGTGCCGCTGGCGCAATCCACCACCCAGAGCGGAACGTCCGGGGCGGCGGCGCAGGTAGCGGCGGCCGAAGCGCAGGCGGTACAGGCGGGCGTGGCGGCCCAGCAGGCGGCTACTTCGGGCATCGCCACGGCCGAGGCGAACGTGGCGCAGGCGCAAGCCACAAACCGTCGCGCACAGGCTGACGTGGAGCGGATGCGCCAACTGGCGCAGAAGCAGGAGATATCGCAGCAGCAGTTCGACGCCTACGTGGCCGCGGCGGAGGTAGCGGCTTCGCAACTGCGGGCCGAGCAGGAAAAACTGAATGCCGCGCGGCAGACCGCCGCCAACGCCAAAGCGGCGGTGGACGCGGCGCAGGCGCGGGTGGAACAGGCGCGCGCGGGATTGCAGGAATCGCGTGCCGGCGAGCAGCAGGTGAACGTAACCCAGGCGCAGGCACGTTCGGCGGACGCGGCTGTGGTGCAGGCGCGGGCCAACCTGGAAGCGGCCAGGCTCAACCTCAGCTACACGACGATCGTTGCGCCGATCGACGGCCGGGTGACGCAGAAAAACGTAGAGGTGGGGCAGATCGTGCAGCCGGGACAGCCGCTGATGACGATCGTCCCGCTGCACGACGTCTGGGTGACGGCGAATTTCAAAGAGACGCAGCTTTCCGACGTCCGTCCGGGGCAGCAGGCGGAGATCAAGGTGGACATGTACGGCACGACGATCACGGGCCGCGTGGACTCCATCGCGAGCGTGACCGGGGCGCGCCTGAGCGTGCTGCCGCCAGAGAATGCCACCGGCAATTTCGTCAAGGTGGTGCAGCGCATTCCGGTGAAGATCGTCTTCGACAAACTGCCGCCGGGCGTGGTGCTGCGGCCGGGCATGAACGTGGACGCGACGATTCTGACGAAGTGAAGGCGTCGGTGTAAACCGGCCGTTTGGAATCAGGAAAAGGCAACCGCGTGGCAGGGCACGCACGAGCCGGCGTGGCCGCAGTACATATTGATTGCACCGCGAACGAGTGCCCGCGCATCCTCGAGATTCGTTTTCATCTCTAAAAGATTAGCGGCACCAAACCGTACCCCCTGGGCGTATTCGTTCGTTGCCGTGGCCAGGAGGACCATTCTGGCGCTGAATTCCTCCAGCAACGCCCTGCACTCGACACACATTACGCCTTGGTGTACCGCCTCCCGATGGAAGCCATGCGAAGAAGCACGAACGCTCTCCGAATCGTTTGAAACCATGTGACCGCCTCAGTTGTTCCGACAGGGTACAGAATCCGCTTGAGCAGCGAAAGTTGTCGAAGGTTAACAAGGCACTTTTCGCGGAAGATTCAGTCGCGGCTGCCCAGAATGCGATCCAGATTGAACGCGGCGCTGATAAGCCCCAGGTGCGTGAGCGCCTGCGGGAAATTGCCCAGCAGTTCGCCCTTGGAACTGACCTCTTCGGAAAACAGGCCAAGGTGATTGGCGTAGGAAAGCAGCTTTTCAAAGAGTAGCTGCGCATCCTCGGCCTGGCCGGAGCGCGCCATGGCCTCGACAAGCCAGAAGCCGCACACGGTAAAGAAGCCTTCGTTGCCGGGCAGACCGTCGTCGGCGGCCCGGCCGATCTCGTAGCGGCGCACCAGGCTGTCGGCGGCGAGGTGCTCGCGGATGCGGGAGATGGTGCTGATCATGCGCGGGTCGCGCGGTGAGACGAAGAGCATGAGGGGCGCCATGAGCATGGCGGCATCGACTACGTTCGCGCCAAAGTACTGCACAAAGGAATTGATCTGGTCACTCCAGCCTTCGGTCATGATGGCGTGGTAGATCCGGTCGCGCTGGTCGCGCCATTCGCCGACGGGTCCGGGCAGGGAGCGTTTGCGGGCGAGGCGGATGCCGCGGTCGAGCGCCACCCAGCACTGAAGCTTGGAATAGGTGAAGTTGCGGCGGCCTCCGCGCACTTCCCAGATGCTCTGGTCGGGCTCCTGCCAGTGATCGGAAACCCAGTCGAGCATGCGGCCGATCTCCACCCAAAGGTCGTAAGAGAGGGGCATGCCGTACTTGTCGTAGAGGTACATCGCATCCATCAGCTCGCCGTAGATGTCGAGCTGGAGGTGGCCGGCAGCGGCGTTGCCGATGCGGACGGGGCGGGAGCCGCGGTAGCCGTCCAGATGCGTGAGGATCTCCTCGTCAAGGTTATGCCGCCCGTCGATGCCGTACATGACGTTGAGCGGACCTTCGTTGGGCTCCTCCTCGCGGGCGCGGGCCTGCATGAAGTTGGCGAAGGCGCCGGCTTCTGTGGTGTAGCCGAGGCGCATGAGGGAGTAGACGGTGAAGGCGGCGTCACGCACCCAGGTGAAGCGGTAGTCCCAGTTGCGCACGCCGCCGATCTCCTCGGGCAGGCTGGTGGTGGGAGCGGCGACGATGGCACCGGTGGGCAGAAAGGTGAGCAGTTTGAGGATGAGGGCGGAGCGGGTCACGGTTTCCCGCCAGCGCCCGCGATAGCGGCCGGCGGCGACCCACCCACGCCAGAATCGGACCGTCTCGGTAAGCAGGCCGGCGCCGTCCACCGGTTCGTCTACGAGCCCGGGGCCGGACGGCCCGCCGGCGAAGCGCAGTGCGAAAACGGCTTCTTCGCCGCTCTCAAGGGTGAATTCGGCGAAGGCGCCGCCGTCGGCGATCCGCATGGGCTGTGTCCCGGTGAGCGCGAAGTGCGCGACATCGGACGAAAAGAGGGCGCCCCGGTTTTCGCAGCACAGCTCCACGTGGTGCTTCCGGCGGGCGTAATCGAATGCGGGAAAGCACTCGAGCCGGAAATGAATGGGTCCGCGAATGACCTTGGCGAGCCGGATCACCTGGCGGTATGCCTGCTCGGTCTGGCCGCCCGCCTCGCGCCCGATGGGCATGAAATCGGTAACCTCCGCCATGCCCTCGTCGGAAAAGAAGCGCGTGACCAGGACGTTGGTATCGGGCAGATACATCTGCTTGACCTGCGCCTCGGCCGCGGGCGCGAGGCGGAAGTAGCCGCCGATGTGCTCGTCGAGCAGCGCCGCGAACACGCTCGGGGAATCGAAGTGGGGCAGGCAGAGCCAGTCGATGGAGCCGTTGCGTCCGACCAGGGCGACACTGCGCAGGTCGCCGATTACGCCGTAGTCCGCGATGGGAAGATAGCTCATTGTTCGGTGTAGTTCCAGAGCAGGCCGCCGTCCACGAACAGGGTGGTGCCGGTGATGTAGTCGGATTGCGGGGAGGCGAGAAAGACGGCCAGGTTGGCCACGTCTTCGGGCTGGCCGAGGCGCCGAAGCGGAATATTGGCGAGGAGCGGATCGAGGAGTTTGGGGTCGGCGAGGAGTTTCTTATTGATGGGGGTTTCGATGGCGCCGGGCGCGATGTTGTTCACGGTGATGCCGAGCGGAGCGAGTTCGATGGCGAGGTCGCGGGTCATCATGCGCAGCCCGCCTTTGGACATGCAGTAGGGCGCGAAGTTGGGAAACGGGAGATCCTCGTGAACGGAGCTGATGTTGATGACCTTGCCGGAAGCTTTACGGGAGGCGAGGTGGCGGGCGAAGGCCTGGGTCAGGAAGAAGGGCGCATTGAGGTTCACCTCGCATGACCGCAAGATAGTCTGCCTCCTTGACCTCCAGGAAGGGGGCGCGCCTCTCGATTCCGGCGTTGTTGACCAGAATCTCCAGGGAGCCGAGGGCCTCGATGGAGCCCTGCACCAGGCGGGCACGATCCTCGGGTTTGGAAACGTCGGCCTGGATCGCCTCGCTCCGCCGTCCGGAAGCGCGGAGGGTGTCGCGGGTCTTTTCCCCGCCCTCGCGATTCGACCGGTAGTTGATGATGACGTCGGCGCCGGCCTCGGCGAGGCGTAGCGCGATGGCCTGTCCGATCCCCTGGTCGCTGCCGGTGACCAGGGCGTTTTTGCCGCTCAGATCCATCTTTCTACCGTAGCGGGAGGCGGCTGGCGGCGTAGTACGCTGGATCACGCTCGCGAAGTTGCTGAAACGGCTGCCGATGGATGCCGGTTGAAAACAGACGGTTTAGGCGCCGGAGATCCAGCGGGCGATGCCGAAGGCGGCGGCTGAGGCGAGGCCGCCGATCGTTATCGTTTGCAGGCCGCCACGCCACGGAGAGATGCCGGTGAGGCGGCCCTTGACGTAGCCGAAAACGAACAGCGCGCACAGAGTCAGGCCCACGGAGAGGGCGAGCGCCGAAGTGAGGCTGCCCACGATCATGTAGGGGGCCAGGGGAACCAGTCCGCCCACGATATAAGAAACGGCGATCGTGGCGGCGCTGTTACGGGCGCGTTTGGGATCCGGTTCTTCCAGGCCGAGTTCGAAACGCATCATGAAATCGACCCACTGTTTCCGGTCCGAGGCGATGACGGCAACTACCGGTTCAAGTTGTTGTTCCGACATGCCGTAACCGCGAAAGACCTTGGCCACCTCCTCGCGCTCCTCATCGGGCAGTTCGACCGTTTCGCGGTACTCGCGGTCGAGTTCGGAGCGGTAGTGTTCGCGGTCCGTGCGGGCGGCGAGGTACCCGCCGAGTCCCATGGCGATGGATCCGGCGGCAATCTCCGCCAGCCCGGCGATCACCACGATGCTGGTGGTAGCGACGGAAGTTCCGGTAAGCCCGGCGGCGAGGGCAAACGGCACGGTGAGCCCGTCGGACATTCCGATGACGATGTCGCGAACGGTCTCGGAGGCCTGGAAGTGCCGTTCCAGGTGGGGAGTGCTTGGCATCTCGGGAACATGATCTCATGGCCGGCGCGCGGACAGTTCACGGGGTATTCTGCCCCATCTGTCGTCAAGGCGAACAGGTTGGGGCATTTCACCCATTCTGGCCGGCCATCTGCCATGCAAGTCACTGATTCTGCGATGTCGATCTTTGGTTACCGGGGTGCACACAGAAACGGCTCCGAGGCCTGCCTATGTTTCGATTCGATCAATTGATCCGCCGCGACATGATCATCCGTGATGTCAAGCAAAGTCATCCTGAAACTATTCCCATTTTTGAGCAGTTGCACTACCGGCACGCGTGCGACGACTGCGATATCGAAACGGTGGCTCGCAAAAACGGACTAAGAGTCCAGGACGTGGTGGATGCGTTGAACGATGCCGCGTTTGGGCCGAAGGCGGACACCGAAAATCATGCAAGTAACTAAACCTTCCAAGAAGAGAATTCACCAGCAGCGGAATCAGCCTCTTGACGTATTTTTTTCGCCGAAGACCGTGGCGGTCATCGGCGCGACGGAGAATGTGGGCAGCGTCGGGCGCACGTTGCTGTGGAACCTGGTAACCAGCCCGTTCGGCGGCACGGTTTACCCGGTGAACCCCAAGCGGCCCAGTGTTTTGGGCGTGAAGGCGTACCCCAGCGTTTCGGACATACCGGAAGAAGTGGATTTGGCGGTGATCGTGACGCCGCCGCCGTCGATTCCGGGAATTATCAAGGAATGCGGTGAGAACGGAGTGCGCGGCGCGATCGTCATTTCGGCCGGGTTCAAAGAGATCGGGCCGGAGGGCGCGGCCTTGGAGCGGAAACTCCTGGAGGAGGCGCGGGCGGCCAACATCCGCGTGATCGGACCGAACTGCCTGGGTGTGATGAGCCCGCTTTCGGGCATGAACGCGACGTTCGCGACCACGGTGGCGCGTCCCGGGTCGGTCGGCTTCATCAGCCAGAGCGGCGCACTGTGCACGGCCGTGCTGGACTGGAGCTTGAAGGAGATGGTGGGCTTCAGCTCCTTCATTTCGGTCGGCTCGATGGTGGATGTGGGTTGGGGAGATCTCATCTACCACCTGGGGAACGACCCCAAAACGCGGTCGATCGTCATCTACATGGAGACTATCGGGAACGCCCGGGCGTTCCTCTCGGCCGCTCGCGAAGTGGCGCTGAACAAGCCGATTATCGTCATCAAGCCGGGCCGGACGGCGGCTGCCGCCAAGGCGGCGGCTTCGCACACGGGCTCGCTGACGGGCAGCGACGAGGTACTGGAAGCAGCGTTCCGGCGCAGCGGCGTGCTGCGCGTCAATAACATCGCGGATCTGTTCTACATGGCGGAAGTCCTTTCGAAACAGCCGAGTCCGAAGGGACCGCGGCTGACGATCGTGACCAACGCCGGCGGTCCGGGTGTGCTGGCGTGCGATGCGCTGATCACGGGCGGCGGCGAACTGGCCGAATTGAGCCCGGAAGCCATGGAAGCTTACAACGCTGTCCTGCCTGCGACCTGGAGCCACAACAACCCGGTGGACATCATCGGAGACGCTTCGCCGGAGCGGTATGCCAAGGCGCTCGAAATTGCGGCCAAGGACCCGAACAGCGACGGCATGCTGGTGATCCTCACGCCGCAGGCGATGACCGACCCGACGCGCATCGCGGAGCAGTTGAAGCCTCTGGCGAAGCAGGAGGGCAAGCCGGTAATCGCAAGCTGGATGGGCGGCGTGGACGTGGCGGCGGGCGAGGAGATCCTCAACCGTGCCAACATCCCCACCTTCCCCTACCCGGATACCGCGGCGCGCGCTTTCAATTACATGTGGCAGTACAGCTACAACCTGCGCGGGCTGTATGAAACGCCGTCCGTCGAGGAGGATTCCGCCGAGTGGACGCCGGACCGGAAGCAGGTTTCCGATCTGGTGGAGCGGGTGCGCGGCGAAGGGCGCACCATCCTGACCGAGTTCGAATCCAAGCAGGTGCTGGCGGCCTACGGGATCCCGGTGGCGAAAACGATCATCGCCACGGATGCCGCGCAGGCGGTGGCCGCGGCGGCCGAAATCGGCTACCCGGTGGTGCTGAAGCTGTTCTCGGAAACCATTACCCACAAGACCGATGTGGGCGGCGTGAAGCTGAACCTGACGAGCGCGGTAGCGGTGGAAATCGCCTTCAACGACATCCGCGACTCGGTGGCCGCCAAGGCCGGGGCGGAGCACTTCCAGGGCGTGACCGTGCAGCCGATGATCAACCTGAAGGACGGTTACGAGCTGATCATCGGATCGAGCCAGGACCCGCAGTTCGGGCCGGTGCTGCTGTTCGGAACCGGCGGGCAACTGGTGGAGGTGTTCAAAGACCGTGCCCTGGCCCTGCCCCCGCTCAATACCACGCTGGCGCGCCGCATGATGGAGCAGACCAAGATCTACAAGGCTTTGAAGGGCGTCCGCGGACGCCGGCCGGTAGACCTGGCGGCCCTGGAAATGCTGCTGGTCCGGTTCAGCGCGTTGGTGGCCGAGCAGCGGTGGATCAAGGAGATCGACATCAACCCGCTGCTGGCGTCGCCGGACGGGCTGATCGCGCTCGATGCCCGGGTGGTTGTACACGACCCCGGAATGACACGCGAGCAGATTCCGCCGATGGCGATCCGGGCTTATCCCAGCCGGTACGTATCCCCGTGGACCATGAAGGACGGCACGACCGTCACCATCCGGCCCATCCGGCCGGAAGACGAGCCGCTGATGGTGCAGTTCCACGAGACCATCTCCGAACGCAGCGTTTACCTGCGCTACTTCCACCTGATGAACCTGGAGCAGCGCACCACCCACGAACGGCTGACGCGCATCTGCTTCATCGATTACGACCGTGAAATGGCGCTGGTGGCGGTTGTCCGCGATCCGGAAACGGGCGAGTCCCGCATTCTGGGGGTCGGCCGCATGACCAAGATCCACGGCTCGGAAGAGGCAGAGGTTGCGGTGCTGGTCAGCGACCGGTGCCACGGCAAGGGCCTCGGCAAAGAACTGCTCTCGCGTCTGCTGATTGTGGGCGCCGACGAGAAGCTGAAGAAGCTGACGGCGGACATCCTGCCCGACAACCGCGACGTGATGCGCATCTGCGAGAAACTGGGCTTCACTCTGAAACACTCGCTGGACGACGAAGTGGTGCGGGCGGAGTTCAAGCTAGCGTAAGTTTTCAAGATTGATGAACGGGATTGTTACGGGAGGTTCTCGACCATAACCAGGTCGCCTCCCGTAAACTGTCTCGCCGCAAAGAGCATCCACTGCGCCCCCGGGGCCACCGCGAAGCCGGTTCCGATCCGTGTGGTTACTGTCCGGACCGTGCTTATCTGGCGCGTGCGGAAGTGGTAAAACTGCACCGCGAAAGGCGCCGGCTCGGTTGAGGAGAAGTAGATCCCCTTCTCGGACACGGTGAAATCCGGCCAGGACCTCAATCGCCCGTCGATCTCAATTTCCTCACCGCCCCAGGCGGGCACACTCCATATACCGATGGACTTGTTCGGACTTTTCGCGTAGTAGAACAGGGTGCCGTCGGTTGACTGAACTCCTCCGAAGCCGCCCTCTTTGGTGATTTGGGCCGGCTGCCCGCCGGCTGAGGACATTTTCCAGATCTGATATTTCCCGCTCCGGTTCGAACTGAAGTAGACCGAACGGCCGTCACGCGACCACCTGGGCAACACGTCGATGGCTGGATTCGCCGTCAACCGGCGGAGATCGCCTCCGCTTGCGTCGATGGCATGAATCTCGTAATTGCCGTCCAAGTTACAGTCGAAAGCGATCTCCCTGCCCTCCGGCGACCAGCGCGGCGTCCCAGCCGAGCAGCCTGAAGACGTCAACTGGCGCACATGCGATCCGTCGCTATCGGACACCCAGATTTGTGCTTCGCCCGAACGTAGGGAGTCGAAGGCTATTTTTCGGCCATCCATTGAGATATGTGGATTTTGATCCGGGAGCGTGGACCAGAGGAAGGGGTGGCCGGTGTGGTCGTCCTTGTCGTTGAGGTCCAGCCGCCAGATGTCGTCATCAACCTTGGCGTTGGTATAGCTCAGCCGGTCGCCTCGATGCGAAAGTGCCAGGTAAAAACCAGGTGGCGCGGAGGACGCGATTTCACGCGGCGCCGGGGTTGAAATTGAGGTGCGCCACAACTGCCGCATGCTTCCGCCATCGGTGGCAAATAGGATCTCCTTGCGGCCGCCGGCCCACAGAATATCTGTTATCTCGGCGGGTCTCCGTGTCAAACGGAGCGGTTCAGAGCGGGGAAGGCCGTCCGGCCCGATATCCATGAGATAGATGTAGTCCACGCCATACTGGAGAACACGCACGAAGGCCAGCTTCCTCCCATCCTGAGACAGCGCCGGCAAGCGATCCCCCTCCGATCCTGCTGGCGGAAGGGTCAGACGTTCTTTCTCACCGTCATCTACACCCAGTAGGAAGAGGCCGGATGGCTCGGCATTCGATGTCCTGTCCTCGACAATGAGTTGCCGGCTGTCGCCGGTCCAGGCGAGAACGGCGGTGCCGGGATTCCTGGGGGAGGCGACTTCCGCGACAGTTCGCTTCCTGCCGGTCGCAAGGTCCAGGACCCACACGCGGACCTCGTTTCTCTGATGCCGCTGCCCGTAGTTCCCGGCGAGCACTGAAAAAAAGCAATCGAGCCGCCGTCAGGCGCCAAGGCCGGATGGCACTCGTTATCATCATCGTCCGTTAGCCGCTCCGGCGTCCCGCCGGTTACGGGCATGCGGTAGAGGTCAAATTGGCCACCCTTTTCGCCATTCCACGAAAACGCCACGCATACCGGTCGTCCGGTGAGAAAATAGGAAACTGCTCGACGCCGGGAAAGGTGGTGAGCGGGCGCGGGCGCAGCGCCGGGACGGCCCGAGGGGTCCAGCGTACGTTCCACGCAACGGCCAGCACCAGGGCGGCCAGGACCGTGAGCGCCACCCGCGTCCATGACGGACGTTTGAATGCTGGGGCCAGACGCTCCAGGCTCGCCCCTAATTCAGTAGCGTTCTGGTACAGCGCGGCTCGCTCTTTTTGCAGGGCCTTTAGGATAATCCGCTCCAAGCGGAGTTGAATCCGCGGATTCAGCCGCCGGGGCGGGATCGGTTCGTTCTCGAGAACGGCACTCAGGGCGGAGGCGGGCGAGGCTGCCTGAAAGGGCAGGCGGCCCGTGGCCATCTGATAGAGCACCACGCCTAACGAGAAGAGATCGGTCCGCACATCCACTTGCTCTTCCCGCGCCTGTTCCGGGGACATATAGGCCACCGTGCCCAGCGCTGTCCCCGGTCTGGTAATCGTTTCATCGCCCGCCGCCGGGTCGCCGGTTGACGAGTGGCCGCCGGGCGCTTCCTCCGGCTCGCGTAACAACTTGGCCAGTCCGAAGTCGAGGATTTTCGCTTGCCCGCGGACGGACAGGAAAACGTTGCCCGGCTTGATGTCCCGATGCACGATGCCTTTCGCGTGGGCGGCCCGTAAGGCGTCGGTTAGTTGAAGGGCCACCGCGAGCACCTGATCAGGCGGGAGAGGACCACCGGCAAGCCGCTCCTTCAGGGATTGGCCTTCGAGCAGTTCCATGACCAGGAAAGGCTTCCCTTCATACTCCCCGACATCATAAATGGTACAGATGTTCGGATGGTTCAGCGCCGACGCGGCCCGGGCCTCGCGCTGAAATCGTCTGAGCGCCTCCGGGTCCATTGCCGAACCGGCAGGCAGGAATTTCAGTGCGACGTCGCGCTGAAGCCGGGTGTCGACGGCCCGGTAGACTTCACCCATCCCACCGCGGCCGATCACCTCCATCACCTGATAGTGCCCAACTTGCGTTCCGAGTTCGATCGGGGGCGCAATGGCCTCGCCAAGCGGCTGATTCAACCACTCCGGTCCGTCGTGCTCGCCAGCCAGCAACGAGTCCACTTCCCGACGCAATTCCACGTCGGAACCGCAAGCCTGGGCCAGAAACTCCGACCGTTCGTCTGGCGCTTGTTGGAGGGCGGTATCTACAATCCCCTCGATCTGGAGCCAGCGCTCTGAAGTGACGGACGGCGCTACGGATCGGCCCGGTTCAGCATTCACTGCCCGGCCCTCGCTTCAGTTCTCTGATCAACCAGAGTCTGGCGATCCTCCAATCCCGTTTGACGCTCTCAGGCGAGATCTTCAGAACCTCCGCCATTTCTTCGACGCTCAACCCGCCAAAGAACCGGAGTTCCACGACGCGGCCTTTACGGCGATCGAAGACCGACAGCGCTTCCAGTGCATCGTCGAGCGCTACCATGTCGGCAATCCGCTCTTCGGGAACCAGAAGGGCCTCCTCGAGCGGAAGCTGCGGTGCGCCTCCGCCTCGCCGCGCTCGCAGTCGCGCCCGGGCATGGTCGATGAGGATTCGGCGAATCAATTGCGCGCACAAGGCAAAAAACTGCGCCCGGTATCGCAGGTGGAGGTCCTTAATGGTGGCTAGCCGTAACCACGCTTCATGGACCAGAGCGGTCGAGTTCAAGCTATTTCCGGACCGCTCTGCGGCCAGATGGTGCCGGGCCAAAGCGCGCAATTCCTGATAAACGAGGGGCGTGAGCTCAGCCAGCGCGCGCGCGTCCCCGTCGCTCCAAGCCGCAAGCAGTTCAGTGATGTATAGATGAGTATCGGATCTAATCATCCGATTGCCCCGGCCTGATTCTAGCACGGCCGGACTAAACGACTTAATGCAGGAATACCCTTCTGACGCCGGATCAGCGGCTTGGGGCTCGTCAGGAAAATAAGCGTGACAATTCTGGATTACCGCTCCCCGTGGTCGCTCAGTATTGCACTTTTCCTGTCCGATCGACGCTTGAACATGTGAGGGCCGCACCGACATCTCGCACCGCTCGACGCCGCACGAGTGAGACA
Source organism: Bryobacterales bacterium (assembly GCA_963836425.1). GTDB lineage: Bacteria > Acidobacteriota > Terriglobia > Bryobacterales > Bryobacteraceae > CAWIJJ01. Next base: position 118,493 of record CAWIJJ010000003.1, read on the forward strand.
CGCGTGCCAACTAGGGGCCGACTTAGGTCGTTTGGCGCGCCCGAAAGGAGGTCGTATGAGAATATTCGCGTTACTCTTCGGGGCTGTCGCGTTCGCACAGACTACGCCTGTTGTATTGGACATTGAGGTAGAAAACGCTGTCCGCTATATCGCCGATGTGGCGGATAACTCTAAACTCGCGCTGAACACCGCGGCAACGCCGGCGGCAACCACGCGCGCATTCACCGATACGATTCTGATTGGCGACATTGTGGCCGTTAACGGCCGTCCTGCCAAAGGTCTGTGGACCTCACGGCAGTACACGATGAACTTCGGACCCAACCCCGCTCCTGGTGCCGCGATAGCCGACGTGACCCAGGGCGCGATTGCAGAATGCAAGTACGAGATCCAAAGCGCCAGCGGGGCATTCATAGGGCGGCTGGTAGATGGCGGGTTATTTCCGCACGCTGTGACTGGCGGAACGGGAGCATTCATCGGAGCGCGAGGCGAACAGGCTACGGCAGCCGCGCGCGTCGCAAAGGCTGTCCGGACGGCATCAATGGCGGAAGATCCAGCCAATCGGCGCGCGAATGGCGGAGGCAACGTCCGAATCATCATGCGGCTGATCCCCACCGTGCGTCCGGAGATCATCCTAACTTCGAACGGACCGGCCGTAACTCACTCGGATGGGAAGTTGGTTTCAAACTCCAACCCGGCGCAAGCCGGCGAGGTTTTGACTCTCTACGCCACCGGTCTAGGCCCGACCACACCGGCTGTGGATTTCGGTCAACCCTTCACGAAAGACAAACTCCACGCCGTGAACGCTCCCGTAGACGTCATGGTTGAGGGGAAGCAGGCCGAGGTTCTCTTCGCGGGCGGCTATTCTGACGCCGTTGATGCATATCAGGTGAACTTCCGGCTGCCAAATGACGTCAATCCTGCAACTCCCGCGTTGCGGACCGCCGCCTTGCAGCTAACATCTGCATGGATTCCCGGTTCCGAGGTCAGCATAGCGGTTAAGTAATGGTCATCGCTGATCCTTCTGGCTGTGCCCGTAGATGAGCGTTCATGCAAGTTTGACGGTCCGGCTCGATCGCAGGAACCACGATGCCCGGCCTCAATCGGCGCGGGACTTGGATTGTCACCAATTCTGGCGTGCGGCCCGCGGCTATTGAGAATCAACGCCGGCGCGGTGAAAGGACACACCCAGGCAGGGTCCAGGAGGACAGGCGGCTCATCATGGGTCGCCTTCTTTGTGCGAACCGGAAGCGGCTTTATGGGACAACCGCTTCCGGTCGCGGCTCTGAAAATAAGCGGGTTACCGAGCCCGCGTGAGCGAGCGGTTGTCATCACCGTTTGACGCGGGCTCAGGCGGCAGGATGCTAGGATGTAAACCGGATGTAACGAATTCGATTCCCCACCGCACTATATGGTCAGGGAAGGCGCATGGATCACGAAGCCGCACAGCACACGCACGCAGTAGACCGCTATCTCCAGGCCGAGATGACGGAAGCCGAACGGGATGAATTTGAAGATCATTACTTCACCTGCGTCCTCTGCGCGGACGAGGTCCGGGCGGGGTTTCTCTTCAAAGAAAACGCGAAGGTCGTTCTGCGCGAGCCGGCCGCGGAGCGCCGGGATTGGTGGAGGCTGCCATTTCTCGTGCCCGCCTTCACAACCGCCGCCCTGGCCGTGGTGGTGCTTTTTCAGAATGCCGTTACCCTGCCCGCACTGAGGGCGCCGCAGTCGCTGGCTACAGCCGTCATCCTGGACGGTGCCACACGCGATTCCCTGCCGCGACTCAGGGAGGGAGAGCCGCTCCGCTTTCAAATGGCGGTAGACGGCGCCCCGGCGGCTGGCCACCTGCTGGTGGAACTGGCGAACGAATCGGGAGCTGTTTTGAGATCGGGGGAGATCCCGGTTCCGCCTGCAAATCATCCTCTGGACGTCTTTTTTCCTGGTAAACTGAACCCCGGCCGCTACGCGCTGGTGATCCGCGCGGGCGAGCCCCGCACAGAGCTGGTGCGGAACCTGTTCCGGATCGTCAAGGAGAATGGCGCAGAATGAGCTCGCTCAAGTACCTGTACAACGGCAGTGCGGTGGGAGCAGCCGCACGCTTTACGAGACTCGACGAAGTTCGAGACCTGAACTACGAAGTTCCCGCCCTGGGCGCGTGCGCGCTGCCGATAACGGGGGGACACTGCGTGGCGCATCAGCCGGCGTACCGGTTCGATGTGGAGAAGCCCCGTCCGAGGACTCTGCTTTCGGTGGATCGCATCGATACGAGTCTGGAAGGCCGGGAGGCGGACGGGCGGTACGAAACGGAACTGGATGTCCAAGTGGGTTCGATCGAGGTGGTGGAAAAACTGAGGATCGCACTGGTCAAGCTACACATCCTCTCCACCCGTAGTCTGAGCGACCCGCACGCCGAGGTAAGCACCAAAGGCAATCAGATCGAAGGCATGCGGCTGGGGAACGTGGATGCGAAGATCGTGCTCGATCAGGAGCCGATCGGCTACTCGGGCAGCGCTTCCCAGCTTTTGGGCTTCTTTCAAAAGCAGACGCAGGCGTACCGGGAGCGTTTTTCCTGGCGCTTCGGATGCTCCGCCACCGCGGCCGAACCGGCCATGGTTGCCGGCAGTTACGTCTACTCGCTGGTGCAGCAGATCGAGCTATCCGGGCCGCCGGAAGAGCTCAAGTATATTCACGTCGACGGTTACACCATCGTTTGGGAAGGCTTTGGCAGGATTATCCTGGGAGAGGTCCATGTCAACGACCAAAAACGGCGGGTAACCCTGGTTCGACTGGCCATGGGGTCCGACGCCGGAGGAGACGGAACGGTCGGCGATGGTCAATCCAACGGGCAGGTCGGCGGCTAGACGCACAACGGTCGTTCTTTTTCTCATCCTTCTCACCACATCCGCCTGCTCGCGCAACCGCGCGCGAGAAGATTACCAGCAGGCTTGGGGGTCATACGTTGCGGGGAAGCTGGCGCAGTCCGCGGAAGAAGCTTCGCGCGGCGCCGCGCAATGGGCGTCGCAACCGGATTCGCCCTGGTATCACCGCTTCCGGCTGCTGCGGGCGGAGGCCTTGCAGGCCCAGGGGAATTCCAAGGCTGCGCTGGAACTGCTGCATGCGCCGATCGCCGGCAAGGGCGAACTCGAACAGCTGGAAGTGCGGCGGCTGATCGACCTCGCAACAATCTCGGCGCGGCAGAAGGCGGAAGCGACCGAGTGGCTCCGGCGTGCCCGCGAAAAGGCGCAGGATCCCGAAATGAAGGTGCGGATCCTGAATACAAGCGGGCTGATCGCGCTGGCGAACCGGGAGAACGAAGCCGCGCTGAGCGCCTTCCAGCAGGCCGCGAGCGAGGCTGCCAACACCGGATTCCCGTACTGGCAGGCGCAGGCGCTGAACAATTCCTCGGTGCCGCTAAGGCGGCTCAGCCGTTATGAGGATGCGGTGGACGTGGTTTCCGAAGCCCTGGCGATCGCCGAAAAGGCGGGCGCGCGGCGCATCCTGGCGCAGGCCCACGGCAACCTCGGCGCCACCTACTCCTATCTCGGGGAGACCGCACAGGCGCTGGAGCACGAGCAGGGGTCGGTGAAAGCCAACGAGGTGATCGGCGACCGGGTTAACCTCGCGGTTGGGCTGGGCGAACTGGGCCTGCTGCACGACCGGGCCGGGGAACCGGAGAAAGGCATCCCGTACCTCGAGCGCGCCTACACGCTCACGCGCGAACTCGGGCGCGAGGAGGAAAGCGGACGCCATGCCGAGAACCTGGCCACGGCCCTCATCCGCCTGCAACGCTGGGACGAGGCGGAACGTTGGAACCAGGTGGCGGAGGAGTCCATCACCCGGCTGAAGCGGACCGAGTCAATGCCCTACCTGATTCGCAACCAGGCGCGGATCCAATTCGGTCACGGCCGGCTGGACGAGGCGGTACAAACGGCGGAATCCCTGCTGCGGTCGAAAGACGTTCCCCCGGACATCGCGTGGGCGGTGCATTCGCTGCTGGGCGAAATAGCGGCGCAGCGCAAGCAATACGCCCGGGCCAACCGGGAATTCGACCGGGGACTCAAGATCATCGAGGGGCTGCGCTCGGACCTGGTGAGCCCGCAATACAGGATCACGCTACTTTCGCGGCTGATCGTGTTTTACCGCGCCTACGTGGACCTGATGGTGCGGCAGGGCGACGATACGGGCGCGCTGCGCATTGTGGAAGCTAGCCGGGCGCGAGTGCTGGCCGAACGGCTGGGACGGAGCGTGGCCGCCGAACCGCTGCGGTCCACGGCGGGCCTGAAACAGTTTGCACGCGAGAACCGGACGGTGCTGCTTTCGTTCTGGTTCGCGCCAGACCGGTCGTTTGCGTGGCTGATCGATGGGGAGGGCGTGCGCCGGTTCGATCTTCCGGGCGCGGCGGAGGTGGAAAGGCAGGTAACCGCGTATCGCGAAATCGTGGAGCATTCGCTGGTGGATCCGCTGGCTTCCGGGGATGCGTCGGCGGCGGCGCTCTGGCGGACCCTGATGGAGCGGATCGCGGCTGCGATTCCGGCCGGAGCGCGGGTGATCGTGATTCCCGACGGCCCGCTGCACCGGATGAACCTGGAGACCCTGGTGGCGCCGAAGCCGAAGCCGCACTACTGGATCGGGGATGTGGAGATCGCCGTGGCGCCGTCGGTGGCGCTGGCTGTTTCCCGGCCGCAGCCGCGCGGGAAGCAGGAACCCGCGCTGCTGCTGATCGGCGCGCCGGACTACTCCGGAACGCGCTATGAGCCGCTCGCGGGCGCCGAAGGCGAACTGCGCGAGATTCCGCGCCATTTCGCGGGAGCCGAAGCGACATTCCGCACAGGCCGGGCGGCATCCCCGGCTGCTTACAGTCAGTCGCGGCCGGAACGCTATTCGTTGATTCACTTCGCGGCGCACGCCGAGGCCAATGATATGAAGCCGCTGGAATCGGCGGTGGTGCTTTCACGGGGCGGCGGCGGCCAGAAGCTGTACGCGCGCGAAGTGATCGATTTGCCCATCCACGCCGACCTGGTAACGCTGTCGGCCTGCCGGAGCGCGGGCACCCGCGCCTATGCGGGCGAGGGGCTGATCGGCTTTGTTTGGGCTTTTTTGCAGGCGGGCGCGCGCTCGGTAGTGGCCGGGCTGTGGGAAGTGAGCGACAGCTCCAGCGCTCCGCTCATGGACCGTTTCTACGCGGGAGTGGGGGCCGGGGAGAGCCCGGCGCACGCGCTGCGGGAAGCCAAGCTGGCGCTAGCCCGCGAGCCGCGCTTCCGCAAGCCGTTTTTCTGGGGGCCGTTTCAGGTGTACGTCGGTTCGGCGGCGCGCTAGGGGCGGCGATTACTCGCGGCCGCGGTACAGCTCGTCGATATGCTCCTTGAAATTCTCGATGGCGCGCGTGCGCCGGACCTTCATGGTAGCGGTGAGCTCTCCGTGTTCGATGGAGAAATCGCGAGCGAGCACGCGGTACTTGCGGACCTGCTCGAAAGGCGCCAGCAGTTTGTTGACGCGTGCCACGGTCTTCTGGATCTCGGCCAGCACCGGAGGCGCCTGCACCACCTCCGAGGAAATTCGGCCCTTCCAGTTCTCCATTCCCTTAAGTGATTCGGCCGCGTTGCTGTTGACGGTGAACAGCGCGGTCAGGTATGGCAGGCGGTCGCCGACGAGCAGAACCTGGCTGATGAGCGGCTCCATTTTGAACAGGCTTTCGACGCGCGACGGGTAGATTTTTTTGCCGGTGGAGGAGACGATCAGCTCTTTCTTGCGGCCGGTAATGAAGATGTAACCGTCGCCGTCGCGGTGGGCGATGTCGCCGGTGTGCAGCCAGCCGTCGCGGAGAACTTCCGCGGTGGTTTCGGGGTCGTTCAGATATCCGGAAAAAAGGGTGGGGCTCTTGACCAGCAGTTCACCGTCGGAAGCGAGGCGCAGCTCGATACCCGGGAGCGGCTTGCCGATGCTGCCGGGTTTGGGACGGTCGAGCGGGTTCAAGGAGACCACACCACCTTCGGTGAGCCCGTAACCTTCGATCAGCGGCATGCCGACCGCCTCGTAAAACTCGGCCAGGTCCTTGCTGAGCGGCGCGGCCCCGGAGGCCGGTACCCGCAGGCGGCCGCCGAATCTCTCCCGCACCTTGCGGAACATGAGCCGGTCCGCCAGTTTCAAGGGAATGCGGATGCGCAGCGGAACCGGCTTGCCCTCGCGGCGGTATCGCGCGGCGGACAGGGCGAGGCCGAGCGCGCCGTGAAATGCCTTTTGCGCGGCGGCCGGACGTTTGCGCAGTTCGGTGCAGATGGTGGAATAGATGCGCTCCCACATGCGCGGCGGAGCCAGCAGAATAGTGGGCTGCACGCTCCGGATTTCGCCCGGCAATTTCAGCAGGCTCTCGGAAAAAGTCACCGGCATGCCGCACCGCATGGGAAGGAATTCCATCACCACGCGTTGCGCGATGTGCGCCGACGGCAGGAACGCGACCGTGCGGTCTGCCGGACCGAGCGGGAGCACGGCCGGACCCATATCGATATTCGCGACCACCGACCCGTGCGTGACGAAGGCCATTTTCGGCTCGCCGGTAGCGCCCGAGGTCAAATAGAGAATCGCGCGGTCCTGCGGGCCCGTTTCCTGCTTGAATCGGGCGGGCAGGCCAGGGTCTCGTGCCAGGGCCTCGCGGCCCCTTTCGCGAAGCGCGGCCAGGGGGATGGCTCCGGGGGCCTCGCCGGTCAAGAGGATGCGGTGCGCGGGTGGCGCGTCCTGGACGGCCTCGAGAGTCTTGACGTCTTCGACGAAGATCGCACGGGCGCCGGCGGCGGCGATGGTCCGGACCAGGTCCCGGGGAGGATAGCTGGGATACAGGGCGGCGGCGATGGAGCCGTTGGCCATGATGCCGAGATCGGCCAGGTAGAACTCGAGCCTGGTTTCGGAATCGAGCGCCACGACGTCGCCCTTGCCCAGCCCGAGCGAACGAAGTCCGGCGGCGATCTCCCAAACGGCGGTCAGGTACTGGTTCCAGGAGTAGGTGAGATAGCCTTCACCCGTGGGTTGTCGCAGGGCAGGGAGGTCCCGGTAAGTCCCGGCCGTTTCTTCAAGTACCTGAAAAAGAGTGCGTGGCGTCACTTCCATGCAATTTATCACGGTAGACGCCTCAGACACTCACAACCGGGCATGGCGACTGCCGGATGATGGCATACGCGTTGGTTCGGAGGCGTCCGAAGACGCCGGCCGCCGAACCGCGGCCGACCACCAGGACGTCCGCCCCCAGGCGTGCGGCCGCCGCACAAATGGTGGGGGCTGGTTCCCCTGATTCCACCAGGGATTCGGCAAATTCGCCGTCGCCCTGAAGGCGGCGGAGCTCGGCGTGGGCGGCCTCGGCAGGATCGAAGCCGGCGGCTCCGGAGGGCGCGCCCGCGGGCGGGCAGGACGCGACGTGGAGCAGCGTGAGCCGGGCGCCGAATGCCGCCGCGAGCCAGGTGGCCCAGGCCAGTGTCCGGCCGCTCTGCGGGCCCAGGTCCACCGCGCAGAGTACGCTCGAAAGCTCCATGGACCGGTCAAGAGGCGCATCTTCCAGATGGATGCCGGTCCAGATGGGGGCATCACAGTCGTGCAGGACCTTGGCGGTGTTGGAGCCGAGGATGAAGCGGCGGAACGGTCCATAGCCGTGCGTCGGCATCACCACCAGGCCGGCGGATTCCTGGTGGGCGATGTCCACTACCTGGCGAGCGGGGTCGCCTTCGGCGACCATCTGCCGGACCGTTGCGCCGGAAAGATGCGCGGCGGCGAACTTTTCGAGTTCGCTCGCGGCATGCGCGGACTGATTGCGGTACAGTTCGGCGATCATGGACCCGCCGATGTCCAACGCGCCCACCTCAAACTGGGGGGGTGTGACTACGTGCAGGAGGATCAGTTCGGCCCGGAAGTGCCGGCCGAGGAAGCGAGCGCAACGGGCTGCTCCCGCCGAGCGGTCGGAGAAATCGACCGGCAACAGGATTTTGGACAAAGACTGCATGGCGCCTCTCCGGGCGCGCCGCGCCGGCTCACCCTCTATTCAGGATAAACCGATTCGAAAACCGGGAGCGTACGGTTTCAGCGGGAAGCGGCGCGGTCGAGCTTTAGCAGGGCGTCGGCGATGCGATTGACGGCATACTCTTCATCGCGGCGGCTGGCATCGCTGCGCGGAAGCGACGAAAGTTCCAGGTGAATCAGTTCGTGAACCACCGTGAATTCGATATCCTGCAACATATCCGGCACCGGAAGGTGGTATTCGCAAGGATCGAGAACGCGGATGACCGCCGTCCTCTTGTCGGCGTCCCAGTGAATGTTGCCGAGAGTCTTCGGCTTCAAATCCGAGGTCCGGGACATTTCCACAGTAATATTCCAGTCAACCAGGTTCAACCGCTTTTGCCAGACCGAAAGCCTTTCGGCGGCAAAACTGGCGGCGGCGAGCGAACGCTCGTTAGGAGGAATCACTGCGCTGGAGGTTTGAGCGGGAGCAAGACAGGTGAGACCGAGAACCAATACCGCAGTGAAAAGGGAACCTGAAGGCCCAGGAAAAAACCTGCACAACATGTGCTATATGGTACCAGAACTTTTCCTGAACAGTGTCATCTATCACCACAGGTATTTACCCGGCATGATTTAAGGGTTGCGTTCGGCCGGAAGGAACGGGTTTAGCCGCGGCGTCGGCCAGGTACAGCAGGGCATGCCGGGCAAGTTCGGGAACGGTGGGGTCGGGATGGCGGAGCAGGCCGACCAGCATGCGCACCCAGCCCAGTTCGGAACCGTCGATGCCGATGAGAGAAACGGTTTTGGCCACAGATTCAACCTCTGCTTGGGCTTTTCGGCCGAAAGAGCGGTTTCTGCAACTGGCGGGGCGGCGACGGTTCCGGTTCATGTTTTGCCGCATGGACTCGATGAGAGAAGTTGTGAACAGCCTGCTGCATTATGCGGATCAGATTTTCGACACGGCTCGCGAGGGGACCGAAGACTGCGAAGTAGCCATCCTGGTCCAGGCGGGCGGTGCCATCCGGATGATACCGGCGGCAGGCTGGTCGCCCGAAGCGCTCCGGCTTCATCATGGTGCAGGCGCGGTGTACCGGGTGAGCCGGAACGGGCCGTGCGTCCGGGTGGAAGCGCAGGCCGCCGGACAGCGCTGTGAACTGCGGAGCGACCCCGGCCTTGTGGCGTTCACGTCCTGCCCGGCACTGCCTCAATACCAACTGATTTCCGAAAGCGACTGAAAACTGGAAGCCGCCGTCCGATAAGTGGGGTGCGGGACCGTATGTGCCGCAGGTCTTACGCATTTGGCGGCGAGGTCCCGGCGAGGAGGTCATTGTGGAAATCAACGGAGTCAATCGAACCGCGCACGCGCTGCCAGCCATACCCGTAGAGGCAAAGGACGAACGGGCGGCGGAAAACCGGGAAGTGGTCCAGGCGGTGAAGGCGCTCAACGGCACGGAGATGTTCGGGCAGGATAATCAACTGCTGTTCCAGCGGGACGCTCAGTCGCAGCGCATGGTGATCAGGGTGGTGAACAAGGAGACCAAGGAAGTCGTCTCGCAGATTCCAGCGGAATATGTGCTGCGGCTGGCAGAGGATCTGAAGCCGCGAAAAGAAAGCGCGCGATAAAGGTTAAAAATAGGCCCCTTTTTCCGATAAGTGCATTGGAGAGAACGAGAATGTGGCAAGACGCTCAGAACGCATACCTGGAAAGCCGGGTCCTTTCAGCCGACCCGATCGAACTGGTCCGGCTGATGTACCAGGCCACGACCGCCGCGGTGCGGCAGGCACGGCAGCACCTCGCGGAAGGGGAGATCGCGGCCCGTTCGCGTTCCATCTCCAAGGCTTGTGAAATCCTGATCGAACTGGAAACATCGCTCGACCACGGGCGCGGCGGCGACATCAGCCGTCGGCTGGCGCAGCTTTACGACTACATGCGGGGGCGGCTGCTCGAGGCCAACATGAAGCAGTCGGACGGACCGCTGGCGGAGGTACTGGGGCTGCTGTCCACGCTTTCCGAGGCCTGGGACGGCGTCCAAAGCGAGTCGCGGCCTGAGCCGCCGGCGGCGAGTGCCTGGAGCCAGCCGGTGCCGCAGGAGCAGGCGGCATACACCTCGCAGGGCTGGACTTTGTAGGCCGGACTGGGAGGATGGGACCGGGCTGGGTTCGCCGGTTCTGCGGCGGACGAGCCCGTCGAAGGGAGCGAGGGCGGGCGGCGAGGCGACATCGGCCGCCGGAGCCAGGCGGTACCGCAGGAGCAGGCGGCATGCACTTCGCAGGCTGGACTTTATAGCCGGGGCTGGGAGGATGGGACCGGGTTGCGATTGGCCGGTTCTGCGGCGCGGACGAGCCCGTCGAAGTGAGCGAGGCGGGCGGCGAGGCGACATCGGCCGTCGGTTGGCGCAGCTTGACCCAAAGCGAGGCGCGCTTGAGCCGCTTGCGGCGAGTGCCTGGAGCCAGGCGGTGCCGCAGGAGCAGGCGGCATATACCTCGCAGGCTGGACTTTATAGCCGGGGCTGGGAGGATGGGACCGGGTTGCGCTTGGCCGGTTCTGCGGCGCGGACGAGCCCGTCGAAGTGAGCGAGGCGGGCGGCGAGGCGACATCGGCCGTCGGAGCGAGCCAGGCGGTACCGCAGGAGCAGGCGGCATACACTTCGCAGGGCTGGACTTTGTAGGCCGGGCTGGGAGGATGGGACCGGGTTGCGCTTGGCCGGTTCTGCGGCGCGGACGAGCCGTCGAAGTGAGCGAGGCGGGCGGCGAGGCGACATCGGCCGCCGGTTGGCGGCAGCTTGACCCAAAGCGAGGCGCGCTTGAGCCGCCGGCGGCGAGTGCCTGGAGCCAGGCGGTGCCGCAGGAGCAGGCGGCATATACCTCGCACGGCTGGACTTTATAGCCGGGGCTGGGACGATGGGACCGGGTTGCGCTTGGCCGGTTCTGCGGCGCGGACGAGCCCGTCGAAGTGAGCGAGGCGGGCGGCGAGGCGACATCGGCCGTCGGCTGGCGGCAGCTTGACCCAAAGCGAGGCGCGCTTGAGCCGCTTTCGGCGAGTACCCGGAGCCAGGCGGTGCCGCAGGAGCAGGCGGCATATACCTCGCACGGCTGGACTTTATAGCCGGGGCTGGGACGATGGGACCGGGTTGCGGTTGGCCGGTTCTGCGGCGCGGACGAGCCGTCGAAGGGAGCGAGGCGGGCGGCAAGGCGACATCGGCCGTCGACTGGCGCAGCTTGACGGAGTGCTGGGGCTGCTGCACACTTTCCGAGGCGTGGGACGGCGGCCCAAAGCGAGGCGCGGCCTGAGCCGCCTTCGACGAGTGCCTGGAGTCGGGCGGTGCCGCAGGAGCAGGCGGCATATACCTCCCAGGGCTGGACTTTATAGCCGCGGCTGCGAGGATGGGAGCAGATGGACCGCTGGTGGAGGTGCTGGGGCTGCTGCACGCTTTCCGAGGCGTGGGACGGCGCTCAAAGCGAGGCGCGGCCTGAGCCGCATTCGGCGACTGGCCGGAGCCAGGCGGTGCCGCAGGACCAGGCGGCATGCACCTCGCAGGGCTGGAGTTTATAGACGGCCCTGTGACGATGGGACCGGGTTGGGGTTGGGATCGGCCGATTCTGCGGCGCGGACGAGCCCGTCCGAAATGAGCGTGGCAAGGCCCAGACCGCCCTGTTGAGCCAGGAGGGACGCAAACTGCTGTTCGGCGAACTCCATGGCGCAGGAGGCGGTGGGGTCGTTTGAGCCAAGCCAGCCACCACTTTCGCGAACCGAACGAAGGATCTGCGCGATTAACAGCGATTCGAACTGGCTGGCCGCATCGTGCACTTTCTCGGGCGAATCGGGCGTGGCGGGCGCGGAGGCGGCGCCGGGAAGCAAGGGAAGGAGAGCGGCGGGAGACATCAGATCACCTCCAGTTCGGCTTCGAGGGCGCCTGCCGATCGCAGGTTCTGCAGGATCGCGATGACGTCGCGCGGCGTGGATCCGATCGCCGCCAGTGCGCGGACGAGGTCCTCCACCGTGGCACCCTGCTTGAGAATGACGTTGCGCGCTTTCTCTTCTTTGGTGGTGACCGTGGTTTTGGGGACCACCACCGTGGCCGCGGCATCGGGTGCGAGCGGCGGGGGCTGGGAAACCGCAAAAGTGGTCTCCACTTCCACGCTGAGATTGCCGTGCAGGATCGCCACAGGCGCGATGCGGACGTCCTTGCCGAGCACGATGGTGCCGGTGCGCTCGTTCACCACGACCCGCGCCGGGCGGTCCGCATCCACAGTCAGATTTTCGAGTTCGGAAATGAACGCGGTGGCGTTCGCGGCAAAATCCGGAGGGATGTTCACGCTGACCACTCCGGCGCTGTCGGCGTGGGCCGCCGGGGACGGCGCCGAGAACTTGCGATTCACCGCTTCCGCGATCCGGGTGGAGGTGGTGAAGTCCGAGTTGCGAAGCTGCAATTTCACTACGCCGCGCGGCGTCACCGTAGGGGAAGCGCGCTCGACGATGGCGCCGTTCGGTGCGCGGCCTACCGTCGGGTGGTTCACGGTCTGGCTGCTGCCCGACTTGCCCGCCGAAAATCCGCCCGTCACCACCGGGCCCTGGGCGACCGCGTAGACCTGACCATCGGCACCGCGCAGCGATGTCAGGATCAAGATTCCCCCCTGCAGATTGCTGCAATCGCCAATGGCCGCCACGGTGCTATCCAGGCGGGCGCCGGGCTGCGCAAACGGCGGCAATGTGGCTGTCACCATCACCGCGGCCGTGTTGTTCACCCGGATGGCGGTGGCCGGAACCGAAATTCCCATCCGCTCCAACATATTGGTCAGGCTCTGCGCGGAGAACATGGTCTGCCGCCGGTCGCCGGTTCCGGCGAGTCCCACGATGAGGCCGTAGCCGATCAACTGGTTGTCACGGACTCCTTCGATAGCGGCCAGTTCTTTGAGGCGGGCCGCCGAAACCGGTGCGGCCAGCAACAGGAATGCAAGCAGGACAGGCAGTATCATTCCGAGTCTCCCGTTTCTAAAAAGGCAACAGCCCGAGCAGCAGCCGGTAAAGAAAAAACGGCCGCTTGATCGCATCCCCCACCACACCCTTGCCGTTCACCCGGACTTCCAACTGGCCCAGGCGGTCGGAGATCACACTGTTGGTGGCGTCGATATCGGCGGGCCGAACCACACCCCGCACGGTGATGGTCTGGCGCTCGGAGTTGATCTGCGTGTCTTTCGACGCCTCGACTACCAGGGCTCCGTTGGGCAGAACGTGGGTCACGCGGGCGGTCAGGGTAGTGCTCAGAGTGGTGGCGCGGCTGGTGGTGCCCTGTCCCGCGAGTTGCGTATCCCCGGAGAGCCCGGCGAGATTGGCCAGCGGGCCGGCGGCTTTGGTCAGGCCGGCGATGGCCGCCACGCTGGTCTTGGCGCTCGAACTGCGCTGTGTCTTGGTGGTTCCGGTGGTCACGGCGGATGCCTGTTCCGCCACCACGATGGTGAGCAGGTCGTCCACCTGGCTGGCACGCACGTCGCGGGCGGCATCGGCGAGTCGTGAGCCGGGAACCCAGATGGATCCGGCGGACGCGGCGGAAGCTTCCGCCGACCGGGCCTCGGCTTCCTCCACATAGCGGTCGAGCGGAGATGCCGGCGGCGCTTCCTTTTTCTTTTCCCCCGGCCAGGCCAGGTTCACAAGCAGCAACAGCAGAACGGACAGCTTCATTGGTTTTCCTCTCCGACACTCACTTTGCCTTTGCCCTCGACACGCGCCGAAAAGCGTTTGTGTGATTCGGGATTAACCACCATCACAGCTTCTCCCGCGTTGCCGGATGCGGCAGCCACGCCGTCGAGTTCGAGGCGCGCCCCGCCCCGCCGGACCTCCACCCGCACGCTGTCTCCGCGGCGTACGTCGAACTCCGACACCAGCCACTCCGGCCGGATCGGAGTACCCGTGCGGACGGCGCGCCGGAGCACGCGCCCGTACAGTTGCTCCACCGGCCCGGAGAAAGGAGCCGTGGAGAAGGTGCCGTCCCTGACCTCGAGACGAAGCGAAGCCGCATCCAACGTTGTTCCGGCGGCCAGGTCCGCGGCGGCCACCACGGCGGGCGTCGAGAGGGTCAACTTCACCTTGGCCCAGATCCGGAAACGCCGGGTGCCGGCATACCGCACCTCGCCGTACCACATAGCCGCGGATCCGGAGCGGTGCAGGCCGGCGCGGGGAAATTCGAGATCGCCCTCCGGCGCGCTCCAGCGGCAGTAATCGAGGATCTCGATGGCGGCACCGGGCAGCGTCCGGCGCATGGCCTCGAGAATCCGCTCCGGTTCGAGCGGCCGGACTGCGCGCTCAAAGCAGAGTTCCCTGGCAGGCGCGGCATCGAGCCCGAGCCGGGCCGCCAGCCGTGCGAGTTCGGCAAGGCCGAAGTTGCGCCGTACGCCGGGCGCGGGCGCCAGCGAAACGACCGCCTCCGGCCACTGCTCCACGGCAGGAAAGGCAGGCGCCAGGTCGCGCGCCAGGATCTGGTCCGAACCGGCCGGAACGGCGGCGCAGCCGGCCAGAGCGAGGGCGGCAAGCAGGATCATCGTGTGATGTTGTTGGTCTGCTGGTACATTTGATCGGCGGCCTGGACTACCTTGGAGTTCGCTTCGTAGCCCCGTTGCGCGACGATCAGGTTAATAAATTCTTCCACCACCGAAACGTTGGACTGCTCGACATAACCCTGCATCACGGTCCCGATGCCCTCCTGCCCGCCGGGAACGCCGACGGTGGGATCTCCGGAGGCATCGGTGGGGGCGTAAAGATTCCCGCCGAGCGAGTTCAGGCCCGCCGGGTTCTGGAAATTCGCGAGCTGAATCTGCCCCGCCTGTTGGGCGGCAGTCTGGTTCGGTTGCGTGTAGCTGACCGTGCCGTCCTGCGCGATGCTGATCTGCTGGGCATCGGGAGGAAGCGTGATCTGAGGCTCCAGCGGGTTGCCTTCCGAGGTGACCATGTTGCCGTCCCGGTCGAGGTGGAAGGAGCCGGCCCGCGTATAGGCCAACTCGCCAGACGGGCGGCGAACCTGGAAAAAGCCGCGGCCCTGGATCACCAGGTCGAGCGGATTATTGGTTTGCGAGAAATTGCCCTGGCTGAAGATGATCTCGTTGGACGCCGGGCGAGTGCCGAGACCGAGTTGCAACCCGGTGGGCACCACGGTCTGCTGGCCGGCCGCCGCGCCGGGCTGGATCACGGTCTGGTAGAGCAGATCCTGAAACTGCGCGCGCCGGGACTTGAAACCGATGGTGTTGGCGTTGGCGAGGTTGTGGGCGATGTTGTCCACGTTCATTTGCTGGGCCGCCATTCCGCTGGCGGCGCTGTATAGTGCGCGAATCATGAGTCTCCTTCCTGTCAGGACCCTACGCGGGCCACCTGTTCGATCGCCTGCCGGTTCATTTCCGCTCCCAGCGTGACCGCTTTCTGCAACATCTCGAACTGCCGCATGACACTCACCAGGCGGACGGCGGATTCGGCGCTCCCGGTGTTCGCCGCCTCGAGCCTTCCCTGTTCCACAGAGGTGGCGGGGATCGGAGTTCGAAGCGCCGGGTCGGCGACCCGGAAATAGTTGGCTCCCTGCTTGGACAGCCCCGCGCTGCTGGTGAAATCGGCGATCTCGAGCTGGCCGACGACCTGACCGTTCTGCCGGATCGTGCCGTCGCGCGAGATTTCGATGGGCAGCGAAGCCTGAATGGCGAGATCCGCGCCCTGGGTGCTGCGCAGCGGATGGCCTTCGGCGGTCATGAGGCGCCCGTCGGCCGAAAGGTGAAAGTTGCCGTTTCGCGTATAGAGAGGACCGGTGGGGCCGTTCACCGCGAAGAATCCGTTGCCTGCCAGCGCGACGTCGAGCGGATTGCCGGTAGAATGAAGCAGACCTTGACTGAGGTCGATCCAAGGCTTTTCAATCAGGGGCATGGTGCCGGAATTGTCCTCACCCGCTTCGGCCGCGACATAGAGGCTGTAGAATTCGCGGTCGGCTTTGTAGCCGCCCGTCGATGCGTTGGCGACGTTATTTGCCAACAGGTCGAGCGACTCCATCCGGGCGCGGAGGCCGCTGGCGGCGATGGCGGTGAGAGGATCCATGGCACCTCGAGAAGAAGCAAGCGACAGGCCAAAATCGCGAAAGGGAGTTAAATCTCTTAAAACCGGCGGGGTTTGGCCGATAAGGGTTGTGGAACAGGCGGTGCCGCGCCAGAATGTTGCCGCTGGCCACCTTCAAACGGCAACTTCGTGGCGCGCCGGTGCGGCTTAAGCCGTTCAATTTCCGCCGAAAGCGGTTTGGTCCGCGATCTGCATAAGTTGAACGCGTGACCGCCTTCCCGCCCGTCGAAAGCCTGCTCGCACTGTTTGAAACCGCAATCGCGCGCGGCGCAGAAGATACCACGCCTTTGCCCGATGTTCCGGATCCTGACCTGCCGGATTTCGGCACCCTTCTGTCCGAACTGTCGCAGGATTCCGGGGATGGGGCCACCGAAAGCGAGATCGGCGAAGGTTCGGCAGATGCTCCCTGGGCGGAGCGGCGCGGGACGGAGATGCAGGCTCTCCCGGCCTTTCCGCAGACAGCCTGGAGCGACGTGGCCGAATCTCAAGAGTCCAGGCTCGATTGGACGTGGGACCCGCTCCCTGCCTCCGGCTACACGGAGCAGGCCGGCGAGGAGCCGGAGCCATTCGCCCCGGTTACCCCTCCTCCCGAAACAACGGCTGCCGGGCCTGCCCGAGCCCTCCCGCCCGACTGGACGCCGGTTCGCTTGCCCGAGGCCGGTGGCCAACATCCTCCCACGGACAACGGAACCGGACCTGGCACCCCGTACAGAGCGGTAGCGCCCGAGGATGTTCCGGCGGGCGAGAGCAGCCGGCACCTGCCGTCGGTGCGCGTCGCTGCAATCAAGTCAGCCGCACCAGCACGGCGGCAGGATGCGCCGGCCCCGGAAGCGGCAGCCGGCCGATCACCGGCGGTGAGTGTTGACGGCACCCCGCGGCGTCCTCAGCCGGACGCCCCGGCAGCGGAAACAGCACCTCTCCGGCCGGATGAGCCGAAAGCCGACCGCACCCCGCCACTCCTTTGGCCGGATGCCCAGGCAGTGGAAACCATACCTGTCCGGCCGGATACGGCGGAAACGCCACGCTCCCTCGGGATCGCCCTGGCTGTGTCTCCGCGCCCGACCGGCAAGCAGGTCCCCGGACGAATGGTTGAAACCGAGACTTCGCCGGAACCGCCGAAGATGCCGGCGGACTCGCCTCAGCCGAAGGACCGTGGCGGTGCCTCCCTCGCCGAGGGCCAGCGCGAAGCGCCGCCGGTGCATACAACCCGCCTCAAACCGGTGATTGCGGCACCTGTCGATGGTTTGCGCCGGGCAGAGATCGAAGAACGTCCCGCTCAGCCGTTTGGGCGCGACGAAGAAGGATCCGTACCCTCTTTTGAACCGCCGGCCTGGCCTGCCGAAGACATTGCGCGGAAGCCGCTTCGCACCCAGAGTTCTCCGGAAGGGCCGGATCGCCCTCGCAGGAATGCGGCGACGCACGCGGCACCTCCCGCTGACGCTGCCATGCTGCCGGGCTTGGTGCCGGCCGCTACTCCACCTCTTGCGCAACCAGCGCCAGTGCCTACCCCAATGCCGGCACAACGGGAAGCCTCGCCCCGCACTGAACCGGCGGCACCGGAGCGGTCTTCGCGATCCGCCGGCGAGACTCGGCTACACGCCGCATCGGTGCCTTCCGGCCAGCCCCCGGCCGGGACCTGGGAACCGCCCGCCGCCGATACGGACAGTGCGGCTGCCGCGCCGATTGAACCTGGCGTGGAGGATCCGCGGGTTGCGGTGTCCAGTGGAATGCGAAGTTCCCCACCTCATGCCCCGGCAGGAATGTTTCATGTCCGCCTGATTCCACTCGCTCAACCGGCGAGCGACGAAGGCGGCGGGCAGTCGCCATCGCGGGCTACCGGGAAGCCGGACGAGCCATTTGCGCCGCGGCAAGCGGCAGCGCCGAACGGCGTCAGGAAGGACGAAGTGGAGCCGTCGGACCGGGCCGTCCCGCGCAAGGCCTGGCGAGAACAGGCTGACCCCGAGATCCCGCGCACGCCCCCTGCGGAAACGCGATCGGCGAGCAGTCATCAGGAAGCGCCGGCAGCGGCCGAGACTCGCCAGGCGCGGCCGGCTGCCCGCGTTTCCGAGTCGCCGCGCGAGGCCGTCCCGTCGCCGGGTCCGGAGCCCGGGCCGGAGGACGCGCCGCGGCCGCCTGCGGCAGTGAGAGACATCCGTCTCGAACTCTCCGGCGGAGAACAGCGCATTGCCGTCCGGCTCACGGAACGGGCCGGCGAAGTCCACGTCGCGGTGCGCACCCCGGATGCGCGGCTCGAGGGCGACCTGCGGGATAATCTGCCGGCGCTTTCCGCTCGCCTCGAGCAGGTCAGTGGATACCGGGCGGAGAACTGGAGTCCGCGGCCGGCAGCGGCCGGACGGCTGCCGGAACCCGAGGCTTCATCCGGCGGCAGGCCGGATCATTCGGGCGGACAGAACGAAACCGGCCAAAGGGGCGGCCACCAGGAGCAGCGGCGGCCACGGCCGCAGACGGAAGAAGACCGGACAAAAACGAAGAAAAAGGAGTCCACATGGTTCGCATTCAATCCTCTGTAAGAACAGATCAGATCTCCGCCACCGCGGCGGGGCGCGCCGGCGTCGTACCGGGCGCGGCCGGGCGGTCGGCGGCAACGGGGCGCACGGACGCCCGCGGCGCCTGGCGCTCGCAAATCACGCGGCTGACCGGTGATGCGGGGCTGAAGTCCGCTGCGACTGCCGGCGGCACAGCGCCCGCGGCCGATGTCGCGGACAACACGAACCCGCCCGCGGTGGGCGCCGACTGGCGCGCCCTGTTCTCGTCACAGCCCGCGCCGACGCCGGCAGTGCCGGTTTCCCAGCCCGCGGCTCCCACGGCGCAGTCGGTGTTCGGCGACAACCCCTGGATCAGCCAGCCGGTGGGCACCGGACCCGGAGGCATCGTCTACGGGTACAATCCCTTCTACTTCGCCACCCAGCAGACGGCCGCGAAGGTGGCGGAGATGATAGGCGGGACGGTGGTCGAGAGCAATCAGTTCACGCCGAACGGCGGTCCCTTCAACCAGTCCCAACCCAATTACATGGTGCGGCTCGACGACGGGCGCATGATCAATCCGGGGCTGGTCGCGTCGTTCTACACGCACGGCTATCCGCAGTCTTACGTGGACAGCATGATTACCGCCGAAATCAGGAACACGCCGGGAGTCAACGTATGAGCGCGCCGGTTTCCGGTACCAGCTCATCGAGCGGCGCCGATCCGCAGGCGGCGATCACCAGTGCCAGCAAGTCAGTCGATAAGAACATGTTTCTCGAACTTCTGGTGGCGCAGTTGCGCAACCAGGATCCGCTGAATCCCGCTGACGGAACCGAGTTCGTGGGGCAACTGGCGCAGTTTCAGCAACTGGAGACTTCACTCAACATGGGCCAGGATCTGACGGCGATTCGCACCAGCCTGGACCTGCTGCTGGCCGGCGGGTCGATCGGGACAGCTTAAAAGGAGATTTGCATGTTTACATCGTTTTCGACGGCGCTTTCGGCGCTGAGCGCGACCACCACCGCGATCGACGTGGTGGGGAACAATCTGGCGAACCTGAACACGCCGGGGTTCAAGACGAGCGTGGTCTGTTTCCGCGACCTGGTGACGCAGTCGCTGGGCGCGGGACTGGGAGAAACCCAGGTGGGATTCGGCACGGGCCAGCCGCTGACGGTACGGCATTTCAGCCAGGGCGCCATCCAGACCAGTTCCGGAATGCTCGACGCCGCCGTGCAGGGCGACGGGTTCTTCGTCACCAGCGATTCCAACGGCAACACACTGTATACCCGCGCCGGCAATTTCCAGGCCGATAAGGCCGGCAACCTGCTGACGGACACGGGCAGCCGTGTGCAAGGGTGGACAACGCTCGATCCGCTTACCGGCCAGGTGAATACCAACGGTCCCATCGGCAACATCATCGTCCCGGTGGGCTCGTTGAAGCCGCCGAGAACCACCACTACATTCACGGTGGATGCGAACCTGAACTCGACCGCGGCGGCGGACTCGACTTCCGGCTTTTCGACGCCGATCACGGTATACGACAGCCTCGGAAGTTCTCACGTGCTGACTCTGAACTTTGAAAAGACCGGGCCCAACAGCTGGAACTACGCGGTGACCATGCCAGGGGAAGAAGTGGGCGGCGGCACGGCAGGAACACCTTTCGACATTTCCGGCGCCAGCGGCGCGCTGGCCTTCGACAGCAACGGGCAGCTGACGGATCCGCCGTTCGGAACGCCCATCGAGTTCGACCTGGCCGGACTGACCGACGGCGCGGCGGACATGCACCTGACCTGGGATCCCTATACCAGCGCCGGTGCCGGCCGCCTGACGCAGTTTGGCCAGCCGTCGGCGCCTTCCGCGAACTCGCAAAACGGCTCTCCGGCGGCGCAACTGGTGCGCGTGGGCCTGGCCGACGGCGGCCAGATCCTGGCGCAGTATTCCAATGGCGACCAGATCGTGGTGGCGCAACTGGCGATGGCGGCGATTCGCAATCCCGACACGCTCATCGCCTCAGGCAACAACTGCTTCCAGTTGAGCGCGCGCACGGCCACACCGTCGGTCGGACTGCCGGCCACCGGCGGGCGGGGAAAGATCGTCGGAGGCGCGGTAGAGGCATCCACGGTGGATATCGCTAAAGAGTTCACCAACCTGATCGTTTACCAGCGTGGTTTCCAGGCAAACTCACGGGTTGTGAACGCGGCGGATCAAATCAGCCAGGAAACTATCAACCTTATCCGGTAATCAGCCGATGACTCCTCAGGAAGAGATTGCATCGTTCGGCGAAGTCCCGGTCGAGATCGAAGTGGAACTGGACCGGCGCGTGATGCGGACGCGCGAAGTTCTGGAGCTGGCCGCGGGCAGCGTGATCAGCACGGGACGTTCGGCGGGCGAGAACATCGACATCTACATCGGCGGCGTGTTGTGCGGCTCCGGTGAGATTGTGGTGATCGAGAACACCCTGGGGGTACGGATCACCGACTTCCGCGAGGACGGTTGAAGGAGCCGTCATGGATGGATGTGATCTCGCAAATGGGAGCGGTCGCGCTGGTCCTGGCGCTGCTGGGCGCAGCCCTCTGGTGTCTGCGCCGGCGGGGAGTTTCCGTGCCGCTGGCAGCACGCCGGGGAACGCGGCGGATGGAGTGCCTGGAGCGTCTCCCTCTGGGCCCGCAGCACACGCTCCACCTGGTCCGCCTGGGTGACACGGCGCTGCTGGTGGCCGCTTCGCCCGGGGGATGTTCGCTGCTGCAAACGGTGGCGGCAGGGGCCCTCGAGAAGGGGACTCCTTTATGAGGATCTGGCCTGTGGCGTGCCTGCTGATCCTTCCCTTCCCCGCCCTGGCGGCCGAACCGCTCTCCCTTTTCGGCATATCGGCCGGAAAGGGCGCCGGCGGCCTGAGCGCGCCCATGCAGATCGTGATCCTGCTGACGCTCATGACCCTGCTTCCGGCGGCGGTCATGTGCATCACGCCCTTTCTGCGCATCACCGTGGTGCTGCACTTCCTGCGCCAGGCTCTGGGCACGCAGTCGAGCCCGTCCAACCAGGTGCTGGTTGGGCTGTCCCTGTTCCTGACGATCGTCGTGATGCAGCCGGTGGCTGCCGACGTATACCGGCTGGGATGGCAGCCCATGGAGACCGGGCAGCTTTCCGCGGAGAAGGCATTCGAGGAGGGGTCCAAACCCCTGCGGGCCTTTATGGTGCGGTTTGCGCGGGAAAAGGACATCCGGCTCTTTGTGGAACTGAGCCGCGCGCCGGCGCCGCGTAAACCGGAGGAGCTGGAACTGCGGGTCCTGATTCCCGCCTACATCCTCTCCGAGCTCAAGACCGGGTTTCAGATCGGCGCAGTACTGTTTCTGCCGTTCCTTGTGATCGATCTGGTGGTCGCCTCCGTGACCCTGTCGGTGGGAATGGTGCAATTGCCGCCGGTGATGATCTCGGCACCCTTCAAAATCCTGCTGTTCGTGCTGGTGGACGGATGGAACCTGGTGGTCGGCTCTCTGATGAAAGGCTTCTACGTATGACGCCCGATGGAGTAGTACAGATTATCCGCCAGGCCCTGATGCTGGCCTTCTGGCTGGCGGCGCCTCTGCTGGCGGTAGGTTTTGTGGCCGGCATCATCATCAGCCTGGTGCAGATCGCCACCTCGATTCAAGACAACGCGGTAAGTTCCATTCCCCGCCTGGCCGCGTTCCTGGTGGCGATGCTGCTGGCGCTCCCCTGGATGCTGCAGAAGACAATGGCTTACACCAGTGCCCTGCTGGGCGACCTGAACCGGTATGCCCGTTAGTCTCGCGCTGCCGCCGGTTGAAACGCTGTTTTCGTTCCTGCTGGTGCTGGCACGAGTTTCCGGCGCGGTGGTTTTTGTGCCCCTGCCGGGAATGAAGAGCGCACCCGAGCCGGCCCGCGCGGCGCTGGCGTTCGGGATGACGCTCGCGCTGTTTCCGGGTTGGCCGGCGCTTGCCTCCGGAGACCTTGCCGGGGGGCGACTGCTGGGGTGGGCCGCCGCCGAGGCGTCGCTCGGCATCGCCATCGGCCTCGCGGTATCGGTGGCGGTGGAGGCATTCACGCTGGCGGCGCAGGTACTCGGGCTGCAGGCCGGCTACGCGTATGCTTCCACCATCGATCCCAACAGCGATGCGGATTCCGGCATCCTGCTGGTCTTCGCGCAACTGGTGGCGGGCATGCTCTTTTTCGCGCTGGGACTCGACCGTGAGGTTCTGCGCCTGTTTGCGGCCAGTCTTCAGAAGATCCCGCCCGGCGCATGGGTTCCGGGCGCGGCAGTGGGTGATATCGTCATCCGGCTGGCCGGGCTGTTGTTCGCTACCGGCGTCCGGTTGGCGCTCCCGGTGGTCGCCCTGCTGGTGATGGTGGATGTAGCCCTGGCCCTGCTCGGCCGGATCAATGCGCAGCTCCAGCTGCTGTCGCTCGCCTTTCCCGCCAAGATGCTGGTCGCGCTGCTGGTGCTCGCCTGGATCGCGGTTCTGTTTCCCCGTGTCCTGATGCATTCCGGTGTCCAGACGCTGGGGACCATGCGGCGGGCCCTGGGCCTGTGAAACGCCATGTCGGACCATTCCGGAAAGACCGAAGAACCAACCCAGCGGCGCCTCGAAAAAGCGCGCCGCGAAGGCCAGTTTCCGCAGGCCAAGGAATTTGTTTCGGCGCTGCAGTTCCTGGTCTTCCTGGGCCTGTTGAGCGCCGGCGGGGCGCACTGGCTGGCCGGATTCCGCCGGACCACGCGCTCTATTCTGGCCTCGAGCTTCAACGGGGAACTGACGGTGACGGGCCTGACGCACCTCGGATGGCAACTCTTCTGGGCGCACATGCTGCCGCTCGTTGCCGCCGGAATGGCGGTCACCGCGGCCACCCTCGGCTTCCGGCTGGCGACCACGCAGTTCGGCATCAGTTTGAAGAAGCTGGCTCCGGATGCACAGCGGTTCGATCCGATCAGGAAGCTCCGCGACCTGCCCAAGCAGACGATGCCATCGGTTTTGCAGGCGATGGTGTTGCTGCCGCTGTTCCTATGGGCCGTGTACGCCGTCGCCCGCGAGAAGCTGGACCTGGTTTTGGCTCTGCCGATGGCCAGCGTCGAAAACGGAGTGAATTTCCTGGGCGGTTCGCTGATGGAGCTGTTCTGGAAAGCGTCGGCCGTCTTTCTGATTTTCGGCGCGATCGACCTGTTCCGTCAGTTGCGGCGGCACAAAAAGGAACTGCGGATGAGCAAACAGGAAATCCGCGACGAGATGAAGGAAATGGAAGGCAATCCGCAGATGAAGGCGCGGATCCGCCGGCTGCAGCGCGACCGGGCGCGCCGCCAGATGATGAAGGAAGTCCCGACCGCCACCGCGGTGGTCGTGAATCCGACCCATTTCGCGGTCGCGATCCGCTACCAGATGGACGGAATGGCGGCTCCGCTGGTGGTGGCGAAGGGCAAGAACTACCTGGCGGCCCGGATCCGACAGAAGGCGGTGGAGCACGGCGTGCCCATTGTCGAAAACCCGCCGCTGGCGCAGGCGCTCTACAAAAGCGTGGACGTCGGCCAGGAGATTCCGCCGCATCTCTATCGTGCTGTGGCCGAAATTCTCGCCTACATCTTCAAACTCATGAACGGGAGGCTGCCGTAAGACCATGACCCCCACCAAGACGCTGCCGCCCGGCGCTTCCAGGTGGCTGCAGATGCTGCCCCTCGAGATGCTGGGAGAGATGGCCGTGCCGGCGGCCGTGCTGGCCATCGTGATCGCCCTGATCGCGCCGTTGCCCGCGTTTCTGCTGGACCTCCTGATTGCGGCCGACATTCTGGTATCGGTGACCGTGCTGATGGTGGCCATGTACCTGGTGCGGCCGGTGGAGTTCTCCTCCTTTCCGACCACGCTGCTGCTCCTGACCCTGTTCCGACTGGCGCTCAACGTCTCCTCGTCCCGGCTGATCCTGCTCGAGGGCAACACGGGAACATCGGCGGCAGGCGACGTCATCGGGGCCTTCGGCAGCTTCGTGGTGGGCGGCAACTACGTCATCGGCGCAGTCATCTTTCTGGTGCTGATCGCGATTCAGTACGTCGTGATCAATCACGGAGCGGTGCGCATATCGGAGGTCACGGCGCGCTTCACGCTGGACGCCCTGCCGGGCAAGCAGATGTCGATCGACTCGGACCTGAACGGGGGTCTGATCGACGAGGCCGAGGCCAAGCGCCGACGCAAGCAACTGGCAGCGGAGGCCGAGTTTTACGGAGCCATGGACGGAGCCAGTCGCTTCACCCAGCGGGACGCGGTAGCCAGCATCCTGATTACCGCGATCAACATCATCGCCGGGTTTCTGATCGGCGTGCTGCAACATGGCATGGATTTCCGCAAAGCTCTCGAGACCTATACTGTGCTGACGATCGGCGACGGCCTGGTGACGGTGATCCCGGCGTTGATGATCTCGGTTTCCGGGGGCCTGATCGTCACCCGGGCGAGCGCGGACGCCCGCCTTGGGGCGGAGTTCCAGCGCCAGGTGTTCGGCAGTTCGCAGCCGCTGCTGCTGGGATCGGCGGTGCTCTGTGCGCTGGCACTGCTACCGTCCATGCCGAAGCTCCCGTTTCTGCTGCTGGGCGGTGGCGCCGGGTTCGCCGGGTATCAGATACGACGGCGGGAACTGAAGGCGTCCACAGCGACGGTGGAAGAGTCCAAGCCGGCGGCGGCAAAGGAAAACCTGGAGAACCTGATGCGGGTGGAGCCGCTCGCCATCGAGGTCGGCCTGGGGCTGGTCTCGCTGGTGGAGGGGGCGCAGGAGTCGCCGCTGCTGCGGCGCATTGCTTCCATCCGGCGCCAGCTGGCAACCGATCTCGGTTACCTGCTCCCGCCCGTGCGCGTGACCGACAACCTGTCGTTGCGCAGCCGCGAATACGTGATTCTGCTGAAGGGCGTGGAGATCTCGCGGTTCGAACTGGTCCCGGGCTGCGAGCTGGCGATTCCGCCTGCCGGAGGGATGGCTCCTGTCGAAGGGCAGCCCACGCGCGAACCGGCCTTCGGACTGCAGGCGGTCTGGGTACCGTCCGAACGCGCGGAGAAGGCGCGCAACGCCGGCTACACGGTAGTCGATCCGGTCAGCGTGCTCGGCACGCACCTGTCCGAGATGATCCGGCGGCATGCCCACGAGCTGTTCGGCCGGCAGGACGCCAAGCGGCTGCTGGACCGGGTGGCGGTGGAACACCCCAAAGTGGTGGAGGACCTGGTGCCCAAACTGCTGCCGCTCGCCACCGTGCAGAAGATTTTCCAGAACCTGCTGCGGGAACGGGTTTCGATCCGCGATGCGGTCTCCATCCTGGAGGCCCTGGGAGAGGCCGCTCCGTCCTCGCGAAACCCGGTGCTGCTGACCGAGTACGTGCGTCAGACCATCCGCCGGTCGGTGGTCAAGCCGTACCTGAACCGGGCCGGCGACCTGGCGGCGTGGTTTCTCGATCCTTCGATCGAACAGGCCATCGAGTCTTCCATTCAGCATGGAGAGCAGAACAGCAGCATGGGCCTGGCGCCGCAGGCGCTGCGCGAGCTCCTTAACCGGATTTCGGCGCGCGTGGTGTCTCCCGAAAGCCCGGCCGTCGCCATCACTTCTTCCGGCGCCCGTTATTTTCTGAGACAGCTGGCCGAGTCTTCGCTGCCCAACCTGGTGTTCCTCGCGCACAGCGAGATTCCGGCCGGATTGAGAGTGCAGCCGCTCGGAACGATTCAGTAGTTTCGAAGCTACAGAAATCCCGGCTTACCGACGATAGATCCCTCGTGTGCGCAGTTCACAGGTGAAGCGCCGCCGGACGGCAGTGCGGAACGTGCGGGGCAGCAAAACCGGAAAGCTCGGGCGATGAAGATCAAGTCCTATTTTTCAGACTCGGTAAACAAGGCCATGGCGCAGGCGGCGCAAGAGATGGGGCCCGAAGCCATGTTGCTGAACAGCCACAAGGCCGGCGCCGAACTGCGGCACCTGGGCGAATACGAAGTGGTTTTCGGGATGGAGGCGGAGGCCGGTCCGGCGCCGGCCGCAGCACATCCCGCGGAAGGGCCGCCGGGCCCCGCGTTCATTCCGCCCCAGGACCGGCTTTCGATCGAGGTCGGCGAACTCAAGAGGGAACTCGAGGGGATGCGCCGCGCCCTCACCCGCACCGCTTTTTCTCCCGCGCAATGGCAGGGCGCCTCGGTGGATGTGTGCGATGCCTACGCGGCGCTGACGGCGGGGGAAATGCAGCCGGAACTGGCGCGGGACGTGGTGCAAAGCGCCGGAGCCCGCACCTTGGAGGCCGAGGCCCCGTCGGGACTGCGCAGGGAAAAGGGCACCCGCTTCCGGCAGGCGCTGGCCGAAGAACTGGAATCGCGGTTCACGGTGGAACCGGCGCTCGGCCGGGGCGATGCCCGTCCCCGGATTGCGGCCCTGGTGGGACCGCCGGGTTCGGGCAAGACCACGACCCTGGTCAAGCTGGCGGTGAACTTCGGTCTGGCCAGCCGGCGTCCGGTGATGCTCCTTTCGATGGATACGTACCGGGTCGCCGCCGCCGAGCAGCTCCGTTCTTACGCCATGATCCTCGGCGTCGGCTTCCAGGTGCTCGAAACCGTGGCCGCGCTGGCGCAGGCGATCGAAGAGAGCCGCGGCAAGGAACTGGTGCTGATCGACACTCCGGGCCTGAGTAGCGGCGACATGGAAGGGGTCATTCCCCTGGCCCGCTTTCTCACGACGCGCAGCGATATCGACACGCATCTGGTCCTGCCGTGCTCGATGAAGAGCACGGACATGGCGCGGATTTCGACGGCCTTCGATCCGTTCCGGCCGCAGCGCCTGCTGTTTACCAGGATGGATGAGACCGCCACGTTCGGGCCGGTTCTGGGAGAGGCAGTCCGCAGCGGGAAGCCGATCTCGTTCTTCGCCACCGGGCAGCGCATTCCGGAAGATCTCGAAACGGCAAGCCAGGCGCGCCTGGTGGAACTGGTGCTGCCCGGAGCGCGCGTGCGGGGCCGCACGGCGGCATAGGGGGATGAGCATGTACGCCTACGCGCTACCCGGCACCGGCAGGGACCAGGAGCGGGAAACACTGATTCTGGAGCATCTGCCGCAGGTCCGGCTGATCGCCCGCCGCATCCAGGAGAGGCTGCCGGAGAACGTCAGCCTGGAAGACCTCATTTCCACCGGGGTCATCGGCCTGATTTCAGCCATCGACAATTTCGATCCCAGCCACAACGTCAAGCTGAAGACATACGCGGAATACAAGATTCGTGGCGCGATCCTCGACAGCCTCCGGGGGCTCGACTGGGCCCCGCGGCAGAAACGGCGGCAGGCTAAGCAGATCGAGGCCGCCATTGCGGTGGCGGAACAGATCCTGCAAAGGTCTCCCACCGAGGAAGAGATCGCCCACCAGCTCGAGATTTCGCTCGAGGAGTATCACGAATGGCTGGTGGAGATTCGCGGCCTGAACATCGCCAGCCTGGATTACGCAGGGTCGGAAGATGGCAAAGACCTGTTGCACTATGTCGCGGACACGAGCGACCAGCTTCCGTCCTCGATCCTCGAGCGCTCCGAGCTGGAGCGCGTCATCGCGGAAGGCTTCCGGCGAATTCCCGAAATCGAGCGCACGGTATTGAGCCTGTACTATCGGGAAGAGTTGACGCTGCGTGAAATCGCCCGCGTGGTGAAGCTGCACGAATCGCGCATCTCGCAACTCAAATCGCAGGCCATCCTCCGGCTCCGCAGCTATGTCACCGGGTGCTGGCCGGCTTCGCGAGGCGGTTCGACGGCATGAACGACGAGGCGAGCAAGGGTATGCGGCTCGATACCAACCCGAATCTCAAATCGGTTCTAGACCGCTGGACCGAAGCGCTGGCCGAGGTATTCGAATCGATGGCAGGCCAGCGGCCGGAGATCAACTGGCGGGCGGCAACCGGCAACCTTGGCGAAGTGGGAGTCCCCACCGGACCGGGTGCCGAACAGGAGATCCTGTGGTGGGAGCAGCCTTTCCAGTTCGCGCCCGACACGGTCTTGTGGGTTGCTGCGCCGGGCGCCACCTGGGACTACGCCGGACGTCTGACGCTCCGGGCCGCCGGGCTCGAAGCGATGGAGCCCGCCGAAATCCAGAGCACCTGGTTCGAACTGCTGGGTCAATCCCTCGGCATCATGGCCCGCAACATCGGCGCTCTGGCGGGCCGCGAGGTGACCCTGGCGCCGGGAGTCGAGCGCGCTCCGGATCCGGAGATGAGGGAATGGGCTTCGATTTCCCTGAACTTTCCCGAGGCGGCGCTGGCGCCGGTATTGGTCGCCATGAGCCCGCAACTGTCGCAAGCCATCGCCCACCCCGCGCCGGTCCAGGAAAACGAGCGTCTGGAGCCGCAACGGGAGGCAGAACCGGCCGTTCACCCTGCGCCGTCCTCGCGGACGCTCGACTTGCTGCTGGACGTCGACCTGCCGGTCAGCATTTCGTTTGGTAAGACCAGCCTGCCGCTCAAAGATGTTCTCAAGCTGACCACCGGATCGATCGTGGAGCTGAACCGCGGCGTGAACGACCACGTAGAGGTGCTGGTGAACCACTGCCTGATAGCACGCGGCGAAGTCGTAGTGGTGGAAGGCAACTACGGAGTCCGAATTCAGGAAATCGTGCACCGGCAAGAGAGACTGCGGAGCTTCGAATGATCTGGAACTGGATCGCCGGCCGGATGCCGGAGGCGCAAATGCTCCTCCCGCTGGCTTCGATAGCGGGCGTGGCGATGGCGCTGTTAGCCCTCAGCTTCGCCGTCGTGTTGCGGGCACGGTCGATGGTGCGGCGCGCCGAACTCCGGGTGGAAGAGGCGGAGAAGAAGTGGCAAGCCCTCTTTGATGGCTGCCGCAGGGAGCTTACTTTGCAGCAGGAGGCGCTGGACCGCCAGGCGGCGGAGTGCGCGCTCCAGACGTCGCCTCGCCCCGGAATCAATCTCAGCCGCCGCTCGCAGGCGCTGCGCATGCACCGAAAAGGCGACTCCCCGGACCAGATCGCCACCGCGCTCCAGATTCCCCGGCAGGAGGTGGAACTGCTTGTGAAGGTACACCGGATCGTGCTCAGCAACCTCTGACGTCCGATTTCGCTGCAATCCCCGGCTTCGCGGTGCCGCATAATGGGGATAGCCTATGACGGTCGAGATAGAGGGTGTCACACTGCACCTGGCTCACCCCGACGAACTGGTGGTGCAGTGGGTGGGGCAGGACGAGTTGATGCGCCAGTTGCTCGCCGCCTGGATGGTTGTCAACGAGCAGGACCTTCCGATGAACCCCCGGCTTCTCGGTAAGCCCGGGGTGGGCAAGACCACGCTCGCTTACGCCGCCGGAAAGCGTATGGGGCGCGAGGTCTACATTTTGCAGGCGACGATGGACACCCGGCCGGAAGACCTGCTGGTCACGCCGGTCATCGAAGGCGCGGGCAGTTTGCGGTACGTCGCATCGCCCGTGGTGACAGCCATGCTGCGCGGCGGCATTGCCATCGTGGACGAGGGCAACCGGATGAGTGAGAAGAGCTGGGCCAGCCTGGCCCCGCTGCTCGACAATCGCCGCTATGTGGAATCGATCGTAGCCGGCATCAAGATCAAGGCGCACCCGCAGTTCCGGCTGGTTGCGACCATGAATGACGACGCCTCCACCTTCGAACTGCCCGAGTACATCCATTCCCGGCTTCAACCGCAGATTTTCATCGATTTCCCGGAGCGCGACGAAGAGCTGCACATCCTGCGGGAGAATCTGCCGTTCGCCGAAGAGCGGATTTTGAACTACGTCACCGATTTCCTGCAGATGGCGCACGCCGCCGATGAACGCTACACGGTGAGGGACGGCATCAACGTGGCGCGCTTCGCCATCAAGCTCAAGAGCCTGGCCACGCAGCGCACCCACGAAACCGAAGCCCTCGAAATCGCGGTGGTGCAGGTGCTCGGCGAGGAAGCGTTGCGATATGTCCGAAGAAACCGACCTTCGGCTTCCTGACCTTGCCAGCCTGAGGCGCGGCCGTTTCACCTACTTTCCGGTCGTGCCCGGGCGGGTGGAGTTCGCCGTGGAGGTGCGGCGCGCCATCGTGCGGGAACGGCCCCAGGTGGTCGCGCTGGAGCTTCCCTCAACCCTGCAGAGCGTCTGGATCCGGGCGATGGGGCGGCTGCCGGAGATGTCGCTGATCTTCTACCCGGAGGACAACGGCGGGGAGGACCAGGCGGTGTACGTCCCGGTGGAGCCGGCGGACCCGTTCACCGAAGCGGTCCGCAGCGCATTGGAGATCGGCGCCGAAGTGCTGTTTGTCGATCCGGACGCCGGCCAGCGGCCGCACCTCAAGGACAATTACCCGGACACCTATTCAATCCGCTACATCGGCGTCGACCGCTACGTGGAGGCGTACCGCGTCTACCCGCAGCAGCGCAACGACGAAATCTCGCGCCACGCGGCCGGCATCGCCTGGAAACTGCAGGGGGCCGATCCGCTGGCGGCGGTGTTCGTGGTAGTCTCGCTGAACCTCCTCGACCCGGTACTGGACGCGATGCAGGAGCCGCAGCCCCAGCCCGAGGCGCGCACCTTCCGCGAAGGAATCGAGCTTTTCAATCCGCATCCGGAATCCCTGGCCGAAATTGCCGCCGAATACCCGGCTTTGCAATGGCGGTACGAACAGTCGCGCGCGGCGCCGGCGGACACGTCGATGGTCGACCGGCGCCACGCCCAACTGGCGGTGTTTCGCGAGGCGGCGCGGGAGTACGAGGCCAGTACGGGGGAGCAGATCACGCGCTGGCAGCGCCGCCTGCTGGCCCGTTACACACGCAACCTGGCCTTATCGGCGAGGGAACTCTCGGCCGGCATCTTCGACATGACGGTAGCCGCCCGCGGCGTGGCGGACGACAACTTCGCCTGGGAAGTCTGGGAAGCCGCCGGCCTGTATCCGCCGCAGAAGACCGATTCCGACCTGCTCACGGTGAGAATCTCCGGTGACGAAATCTGGATGGACACGCGGCGAATCCGCCTGCGCCGGCGCATTCCGAGCACCAAGCGCCGGATGCGCCCCTACGGCCTCAAGCCCCGGAAGAAGGAGAAGACCCCGGGCGAGTGGGCCAGCCAGCTCAACGGCACCAGCATTTGTTCCTACCCGCCGGAAGATCTGGTGATCGAGGACTACGGGCGATTCTTGAAGGCAAAAGGAAAGAGCATACTATCGGAGGAGCGCGTCCGGGTGGAGCCCTTCACGACTTCCATTCTGGACGGCATCGACCTTCGCGAAACCATCCGGAAATGGTACGAGAAACGGATCTACGTGCGCCAGTTTCAAAAGATCCACGGTGAAGTCGGCTCGGTGATCATCATTTTCGACGAGGACCGCGACAACCGGTACCCGTACACCACTACCTGGCTCGGCGAGAACCAGAACGAGTCGGACATGGCGTTCTACTCGACGTTTCCGTTCGACAACCTGGCCGGCCCGGGAATTGGGCGGGCCGAGTACGGCGGCTTCCTGATGAGCCTGCCGCCGCGGCGCATGTACGACGTCTGGCAGGATGCCGACTACGAGTATGCCGAATCAAAGTCCGAGCGCCTTTTGCTGGCCGGAATCGACTACTCCATCCATCGCTACGTGGTCTATGTGGCGGCCAAACCGCCCCGCAGCATCTTCCGCACCATCGCCTCCCGCGTGGGCCGGACGATCATCTACATTCCCATCGGACAGCTCTCTCCGGTTTCCCTGAAGAAGATCCGCGTGGTGCACGTGCTGGACGGCTACGAAAAGCGCGATATCGCCAAAGATTATCTATGGTAAAGGTCAATTGCAGGCGGCCGCCGACTCGAGGCTTCGCATTTTGGCCGACAGCGTGGTCCGTTTGAGCCGCAGCATTTCCGCCGCCGCTTTTTTGTTGCCGCCGGTTTTCCGCAGGGCCTGCTCGAGAATGCTCTTCTCGATCGCGGCTACGGTCTGTTCGTAATCGAGACCGGCATCGGGCACGTCGATGGCCGGCATATCGTGCGCGCCGCCCAGGCCGGCAAGGGGGCCCGGTGCCGGAAAATCGATGGAAGTCAATAAAATCCGGTCGCCGCTCAGCGCCACCGCCATTTCGACGGCGTTTTCGAGCTGCCGGACATTGCCCGGCCAGTTGCGCTGCGCGAGCCGTTCCATGCCTTCGGGCGCAATGCGCCGCAGCGGAAGGCGCTCCAGGCGGCAAACCTTCTCGACGAAATGCGCTGCCAGCGCCGGAATGTCCTCGCGGCGCTCGCGCAGGGGGGGCATTTTGAGGGGCACGACGTTGAGCCGGTAAAACAAGTCTTCGCGAAAGCGCTGCTCGGCGATTCTCCGTTCGAGGTCGCAATTTGTGGCGGCCACGACGCGCGCTTCCATTCTCACCGATTCCGAACTGCCGAGCCGCTGGAACTCGCGTTCCTGGAGCACGCGCAGGAGCTTGGCCTGGAGATCCAGGGGCAGATCGCCGATCTCGTCGAGAAACAGGGTTCCGCCCTGGGCCTGTTCAATGCGCCCGATCCGGCTCTGAACCGCCCCGGTGAAGGCGCCGCGGACGTGTCCGAACAGTTCCGCCTCCAGCAGGTTTTCCGGCAGGGCGGTGCAGTTCACAGCGACGAACGGAGCCGTTTGACGGGGTCCGGCAAGGTGCAGGGCGCGGGCCGCGACTTCTTTACCCGTGCCGGTTTCACCGGTAATCAGGACGGTGGCGCGGCGCGGCCCGACCAGCCGGAGAATCTGTGCGATGCGGAGCATTTGCTGGCTGCTGCCGACCAGCAGCCCGTATGCCGCCGCAGCCGGGTCGAAAATGGCGGCGATGTCGATCTGCTCTGATTGCGCGTCCATAACGGGCTCATTAATAGGATCGGCCGGCGTGTGCGGCGAGTTTAGAGTGATTCTGCAAAACTTCGCTGGCGGGCAGCTAAAGGAAAAGGGATATGCGGCCGATAGGATCAACAGCGAAACTTTGAGTCAACCATGAGAGTTTACGATCGCAATCCGGCCGGAGCAGCGGCGGCCGAAACGGGGAAAACCCAGGAGAGCGGCAAAGCCGATGCCGCCGGGAGCAGAAGCTCGAGCCGGTCGGGCGCGGGCGGAGGAGACCGGGTCGAACTCTCCGGCACACTGGAGCGGCTGTCGCGGGCGCTCGGCGAGTCGGGGAATCAACGCGCGCAACGGGTGGAGTCGCTGGCGGCCGTGTATGCGGCCGGGCAATACCGGGCGGATCCAAACGCGGTCAGCAAGGCCATGGTTTCCGAGGCGCTGGTTTCGGGCGAATAATAAGGAGTTCGCGCCGGCAGCATTAGCGGATGGCTATCCGGGAGCGGATGCCGGTCCGCACAGCGGCTTCCACGCGGCCGGACGGTGGAGATGCGCGGGCGGATGCCGGGAGGTCAGATGGAGTACGAATGGGCGGCGACGCTCGAAGCGGCACTTTCGGCGGTACGGGAGGCCGGAGAGTTGATGACGACCCCGCGTCCGGAAAAGCTGGACGCGTCGGCGCTGCGGCTCGAGGCGGCCTGCCGGGAACTGGCGGGAATCCGGGAGCGGCTGGCGGACCATCCAGCTGGCGCCCCGGCACTGGCGACGGCGGGGAACCTGCGGCGGGCGGTCGCGCAGGCCGCAAGACTGCTCGAGGGGGCCATGGAATACCACTCGCATTGGGTGTTGCTGAAGGGAACCATCGCGGGTGGGTATGACCGCACCGGCCGGGCGGCCGATTTCGTGGCACCGGCGAGGACGTTTGTGCAAGCGTAAGGTGAACCGATGGCCAATCTACTGGCGACGATGGTTTCTTCGGCCGGAGCGCTCAACGCTTACGACCGCGTGCTCGAGGTGGCGCAGAACAACGTGGCGAATGCCTCCACGCCGGGCTTCGCGCGGCAGCGCCAGTCGCTGCTGGCCCTGTCGTTCGAACCTGCCCTGGGGCTAGGCGGCGGGGTGAAAGCGGGGGAACTGGTGAGCAGCCGCGACCGCTACGCGGAGCAGGCGGTGCGCCGGCAAAACGTGCTGCTGGGTGCGGCGCAGCAGAGGGTCAGCACGCTGACGGCCATCGAGAACCGGTTCGATATTTCCGGGAACTCCGGCATTCCCAAGGCGCTGAACGGCCTCTTCGAGAGCTTTTCGGCCTGGGGTCAGTCTCCCACCGACACGATATCCCGGCAATCCGTCATCGAGCGCGCCACCGACCTGGCCGGCGCTTTCCAGCAGGCCGCCGCGAACCTCACCAACGTCGCTGTCGACACGGAAAAGCAGTTGCAGGGAACTGTGGACCAGGTCAACGAACTCGCGCAGCGGTTGCAGGTGTTCAATTCCCGGATCCTGACCGGCGCACGCAACGACCCGGGGCTGGACGCGCAGATCCACAGCACGCTCGAGGAGTTATCGTCGCTGGTGGACATCACGGCGCTCATGCAGCCGGACGGCTCGGTTTCGGTGCTCTTGAACGGGCAGACTCCGCTTCTGGTCGGCGACAGGCAGTATAGGATCTCGGCCAAACCCGTGATGCAGGAGGAACCGGCCCCGCTCTACCCCGATGCGCGGCCCGAAATGCGGATTCTCGGTTCGGACGGGGCCGACATCACGATGGCGACAACGGGTGGAAAGCTGGGAGCCCTGCTGGACCTGCGCAACCGGCTCTTGACTTCATACCTTGGGGATGCCAACCAGCCAGGGGACCTGAATCGACTGGCGGCGCAATTTGCGGACCGGGTCAACCAGCTGCTGACCGGTGGGATTGTGGCGGAAGGAGATCCCCCCGTCGCTGGAATCCCGCTCTTTGTCTACGATGCGGCGAACGCGACGAATGTGGCGCGCACCCTCGAAGTGAACCCCGCGATGACGGCGGATCAGCTCGCGGCCATTTCGGCCGGACCGCCGAAAGTAGCCAACGGCGTGCCGCTGGCCCTCTCGGCGCTGGCCGATGCGCAGCAGGATGCCGATACCGTGGGCGGCGCCAGCTACATCGAGTTTTTCGGAAGGATGGCCTCGCGCACGGGCAACGAGCTGAACCGGGCCAGGGACGAGCAGCAGATCCAGATGTCTGCCGTGGCGCAGGCCAAGGACCTGCGCGACCAGATGAGCGGCGTCTCGCTTGACGAAGAAGCCATTATCCTCATCCAGTTCCAGCGGGCATACGAAGCCAATTCCCGTTTCCTGAGCGTTCTCGACCAGCTCACCGGGGACATCATCAACATCCTGCACCCGTAAAGGAGCATTATGATCACTAACCTCGACGCCGCTTCCGAACTTTTTCTTTCGCAGGTCAACCGCATGCAGCGGCGTCTCGCCGAGGCTAACCGCCAGGTGTCCTCGGGTAAGAGGATCGCATCGGCTTCCGATGCCCCCGATGAAATCGAGTCCCTGCTTCAACTGCGTGCCGGCCAGGCGCGAAACCAGCAGATCCGTTCCAACCTGACGCTTGCCCGGACCGCGGCCGACAGCGCCGACAATGCCCTTGCCGCGGCCATTCGCCTCATGGATCGCGCGCTGGTGCTGGCCAACCAGGGTGCGAACGGCACGATGGACGCTTCGGGCAGAAAGAGCATCGCTCTCGATGTGCAGTCGCTACTCGAGCAGGCAGTGGACTACAGCCGCACCACGGTGCAGGGGCGCTACATCTTCAGCGGCGATCAGGATACGACTCCGGCCTACGCTCTGGACCTCACCGCGCCCACCGGAGTGACGCAAGTGGCAGTATCGACGGCTACGACGCGGGTGGAGGATCCCGCGGGCGGATCGTTTGTCGCTTCCAAAACGGCGCAGGAGATCTTCGACCAGCGCGACCAGGACGGCAACGTCACCGCGAGCAACGTGTTCGCCGCGCTCAACGGCTTGCGCACGGCCCTCGAAGCCAACGACGAGGCGGCCATCGCCGCCTCAATCGGATCCATCAAACAGGCATCCTACCACCTGAACTCGATGGATTCCTTTTATGGAACCGTGCAGAGGCGCGTCGAGGACGGGACGAATTTCGCGGACAAGTACGAGAACGAGATCCGCGCCGAGATCGCCCAAAAAGAGGATGCCGACGTGGCTGCTGCGGCCCTGGACTTGAGCCAGACGTCCATCCAGATGCAGGCCGCGTTTCAAATGCGCGCCAAGCTGCCGCGCACCAGCCTCTTCGATTACCTCGGCTGATCAGGCCAGAACGTGGGGCACAAAACGGCTCGCGCGCGTGGCAACGGGCAGGTCCGATTCCCGCACGCCCACGCCTGCCGGCGCCTCGCCTTCCGCGCCGCCCACAATCCAGCTTCCAATCACCGGGTAGGCGCCGTCGAACGCCCGCACGGGCGCAAGATCCTGGTATATGAAGGCCTGGCTCCCGGCCCCGGACGTCTCTATTTCCTTGCCGGGCTGGTGCAGTGTGATCCCGTCTCCCTCCCGTCCCACCAGCGGCTTCTTCACCCAGGACATCAGCAGGCCCGGTGTTTCGAAACTCGATTCGAGCAGGTTCGGATGGCGGGGAAACAGCTTCCAGAGCACCGGAAGAATCCCCCGGTTGGCCAGCAGCATTTTCCAGGGCGGCTCAGTCCACTGGGTCTCGGTGCCGCGGATGTGCCGCCCGAACTCCTCGCGCGCCATGGCATCCCACGGATACAGTTTGTAAACGGAGTCCAGCGGCCGCCCGTCCGGCGCCACGAAATTCAGCCCGTTCCAGCCGATCTCCTGAATCGGGAAGATCGAGGCCGTCAATCCGGCCTGCCTCGCCGTCTCCGCCAGAAAACTGCCGATGGTGCGGCTTTCGGGTTCGTCCACCAGGCAGAAATCGACACGGCCGCGCGGCAGGCGCGAGGCGAAGGCCCTCCAGGCGGCCACCAGCTTGGGATGCAGCGAGTTGAACTGCCCGGCTCCCGCATGCACCTCGTTGAGCCACTCGCGCTGCACCACCGCAGCCTCCACCAGAGAGGCCGGAAATTCGGCGCCGCACTCGAGGAGCTTAGGCGGATGCACGCTGTCCCAGGCCAGGTCGAAACGAGTGCAAAGGGCCGTCGCCCCGGCCTCCCAGGAACTCTCGACCAGCGGAATCGCGATTTCCGGAATCGCGAGCTGCGCGTACAGCCGGTTTTCGATAATGTGCCGGACCGCGGCCAAGGCCATCCTCGCGATCTCGACGGTGGCGCTCTCCAGTATGTCGATTTCGCGCGCGTCGAACTCGTAGCACGCGCACTCTGCCCAGTCCGGTGGCTGGCCGGCGCGCCAGGCAAGGCCGCAGACCCGCACTTTGCGCTCCCAGTCGGGACGCATTTCGACCGCAATTCGCCTCATGGCATCCTCCTCATGCTAGCGCGGAGCCACGCCGGGGGGAATCTACTTGGGAATGAAGGTGGATTCGGCGCCGAAGCGGCGGTAATTGGAGTAGGCGATCTTCAGCCGTTCCCGCAGCGGGCCGCCGCGGAAATACAGCGTGTCGTCGGCATAGGTATAGATGGGGAACCAGTGCTTGCCGTCCACAGGCTTGCGGATGGTGGTGAAGCGGGGGAACAGGTTCTCGCTCTTGGTGGTGCGGATCTGCGGCACGGCCTGCCCTTCCATGCGCACGATGTTGTATTCCTTCTTGTCGACCCACAACATTCCGTCAAAGAAGCGCTGGTCTCCGAGGATTTGGCGCGGCCGGACCTGCAGCACCCAGCAATCCACGTCGTCCATGGTCTCTTCGCCCCGGAACCGCGTTTCGTAGTTCCAAAGCCGGTCTTCGGTCAGCACCAGAGGCTGGATTTCGCGGATGTCCCGGAAGTCCTCGGGGGTGAGGACCAGCGACTTCAGCATGTTCTCCGGCTTGCCCACGAACTCCTCGGTGCGCTCGTGCGCCGGGGAGAAGATCACGTCGCGCACCTCGCGGTACTGCCCCCGCATGGCGCCCGAAGAGTCCAGCTCTTCGATGGTGACGGACTGGCGGAACATGTACTCGTTGCGCTCTTTTTCCGTCGCTGTTTCCCGCTGTGCCACCAGGCGGGCCAGGTTCGGCGGCGCATCCTGTCCCGGCGAGGGGGCGAGGCAGAATCCGGATGCTAGAATGAGGCCGATGGTCAAAATGCCCGGCGGCTTCCGGGCGGCTTTGCTGACCGGCTGGGTCGTCCTGGGTGCGGCAGGCGTTTTGTACGCGAGAGCGAAAGGCATCCCCACCTGGACGGCGCTGCCTGTGCTCGCCGCCTTTCTCCTGGAGTACCCATTTTATCTGGTTCCCGCTTTTCCTGTCTTGAGAAACCAACTGGCCGGCAGGCGGCTGACCGTTTATTTGACCGTTTCGGCGGTGCTGCCCTACCTGGTCTGCTGTCTGGGCGCCATCGCCTTCGACTGGGGTTCCCTGGTCCGGCTGATTGCGCTCGCGCTGGCCATCGGCCTCTGGTACGTCGTGCTTCCGGTAAACGTCGCTGTCGATGTCGCGTTCCTCGCCCTGATTCCCGCGGTCCTGTTGGGGAAATATTTCAATCCCGTGTATGCACCGGTGTTTGCCGCGTTCAAGGACCTGGTAGTGCTCGGGCACCTGGCCCTGATCCACATGATCGTGATGGCGCTTCTTCTCGAGCGGCGCGTTCCGGATTTCGGCTACGGATTCATACCATCCGTGCGGGAATGGAAAATCGGAGGTTTGTATTATCTCGGCTTCCTGGCGGTAGGGCTGCCGCTGGCCCTTCTTCTCGACGCCGCCAAGCCGCCGCACACGGTGGCGATCTGGAAACTTGCGGCCCAGTTTCTCGGCTTCCTGTGGGTGGTGTCGCTTTCCGAGGAGTTCTTCGTCCGCGGCGTGCTGATGCAGTGGATTGAAGAATGGACCTGGAGCCCGTTGGCGGCGCTCCTTCTGAGTTCGCTGGGGTTCGGACTGGTGCACCTCTGGTTTGGAGGTTTTCCCAACTGGAAGTGGGTCGCCATCGCCACCGTGCTCGGGCTTATGTGCGGGATGGCGCGGAACCACGCGGGCAGCATCAAAGCCGGAATGGTCACCCACGCCCTGGTTGCGACCACGCGGCTCTTCTTCGCCTGACGTCAGGAGGGCGAAGGCACCAGCACCTCGGGAGTAAACAGCCGCGACCCCATCCAGCCCGCATCGAGAAAACGCTGGGGATTGGCGGTAAACACGATCTTGTAGCTGTTCTCTTCAAGCGGCGGTTCCACCGCCAGCGATGCCTGCGGGTATACCAGCGCCAGGTATTTGAGGATGGTATAGATATCGCCGTCTTCGGGCTGCCGGAACTCGTAACCCTGGGAGCGAAAGTGGATGGATACGCCGCGGCTCGAGAGATTCCAGGCAAGGAAGGCGCAACAGTTCAGCACGTGCTCGAACCACGGATCGAGCTCGGAATGGACATCGCGGTCGAGGAACACTTCTACCGTCTGCTCCTGCTCGCGGGCGAATTCCCGCACTTGCAGGCTGGCCGTGTGGGCGGAAGCCTTCCAGTCCACGTGACGGGCGCTTTCGAAGGCTTCGTAGGGCCGGATGCGGTAGAAATCCTTGCCGATGCCGCGGTAGTGCGTCTCGATTTCTCCGGCGATGCCGGCCAGCAGATCGTCAAATCCTGGCTGCGGCTCGACGGAAGGGTAGACGATCATTTCGCGCCGCAGCGTCACCTGGGCCGTCTTCTCGAGAAACCCGAACGGAAACGAAGTGGAGAATACGAAGCTGTTCTGCCGGTACGTGCCGCGCTGGGGAAAAAGCACGTCCACCGTCTCCTCCAGGGTCGCGCCGCCCGCCACCAGCGGAAAATAGACGCCCGAACTCAGCGTGGGACTCCCCGGGCCGCCGACCCCTTCCACGCGGATTGAAAACGACGGCATGAACCACTTCTGATTGCGGACGAAGAGCTTTCCGGGCACGTTTCGGCCGGCGGAAACGTGTTCCGGCACCAGGAAATCGAGTTCCAGAGCGGCCAGGCACAGCCGGCTGACGAAGCCGGAAACCAGCAGCGTGGCCAACATGGTGGCCACGATGAGAAACAGGAGATTGTTGGCTGAGATGACGGCGCCGAACCCGACCACCAGAATGGCCAGCGTGAACAGAAGACCGCCGCGTGTGATCTTGTAACGGATGCGGCGCGCGATGGCGCTTCGGAACTGATGCCAGAGGCGGGGCACGGACCGTTTTGATTGTAGCGCGCCGGCCGCCGGGCGTTGGTTAGGATAGAGTTGATGTTCGACTGGAACCAGGACCCGCACCGGCGCTACAACCCCCTGACGCGCGAGTGGGTGCTCGTGTCGCCGCACCGCACTCAGCGGCCATGGCAGGGGCAGGTGGAAGAGACCAGCACCGCCGGGCAGCCCGAGTACGACCCGGAATGCTATCTCTGCCCCGGCAACTCGCGGGCCGGAGGGGTCCGCAACCCCGAGTACACCTCCACCTTCGTCTTCGACAATGATTTCGCGGCGCTCAAACCGCAAACGCCTGTCGACCGCTTCGAAAAGGAGGACCTGCTCATCGCCGAGACCGAACCGGGTGTCTGCCGCGTGGTCTGCTTCTCCCCCAAACATAACCTGACCATCGCGAACATGAAGCCCGCGGACCTCCGCAAGGTAGTGGATGCCTGGGTGGAGCAGTTCCGCGAGTTGGGCTCGCTGCCGTTCATCAATTACGTCGAGATTTTCGAAAACCGCGGCCCGATGATGGGCGCCAGCAATCCGCACCCGCACTGCCAGATCTGGTCGAACCACGCCATTCCCAACGAGCCGGCAAAGGAACAGCGTTCCCAACTCGAGTGGCGGAATGAGAAAGGAAGCTGCCTGATCTGCGATTACAGCCGACTCGAACAGAACGACCGCTCCCGCATGGTGGAGGAGAACGAGCATTTCCTGACGCTGGTTCCGTTCTGGGCGATCTGGCCCTTCGAGACGATGATCGTCGCGAAGCGCCACATGACCGGCATCGACGGGCTGACCGGCGCTGAGCGGGACGCCCTGGCGGATATTCTGAAACGCACCACGTCGCGATACGACCGGCTGTTTCACGTATCCTTCCCCTACTCGATGGGGTTTCACCAGAGGCCGACCGACGGCGAGCCGCACGAAGAGTGGCATCTGCACCTGCACTTTCACCCTCCACTGCTGCGGTCGGCAACCGTGCGCAAATTTCTGGTCGGCTATGAACTTCTGGCAACACCGCAGCGCGACATCACGCCGGAAGCCGCGGCGCAAAGGCTGCGCGATCTTTGATTACGGCAGGATTTCGCCGGTGTACGCGGTCTCCACATTTTCGAAGAACACGCCCTGAAACTGTCCTGGTTTCAACCCCGCCGGGAGTTGCAGCTCGATTTTGTGTTCCCGGTCCGGCGCAAGCGACGAAACATCGGCGTAGAACCCGGTGAAGTTCCGCTTATTCACGCGCACCGAGGCATACGCTTTCTCGAGCGGGACCGGCTGGCCGTCGATCGTAAGCGCGGCATTCCATTGGTCGTCCGGTTCGGCCAACTGCACGTAGAGCAGCAGGCGGTGCGGCGCGAGCCACGTGCTGCGAAGATCCTCCGCAGTCCAGGCGATGGGCCATGTCTTGCGGCGCGCCTCGAGCTGATCGAAGACGCGTTGCGGAATGATCAACGAACCGGTCCAACGCCCGCCGGTGAAAGATGGATCGTACTCGCCCACCTGCTGGTAATGGCGGAAGGGAGCGCCCGCGAATCGCACCGGGAGTTCGATGATTCCGTCCCTGCCGCGCGCGGCCGGAAGCGTCCGCCCGCCCAGTTCGATTTCCGAGATATCGCCTGAGGGAGCGCTGATGAGCAGCGTTTCGGTGGTGCCGGCTTCGCCTTTGATCCCGGTAATCCGAAGCGTCTTGCCCTCCAGCCGTGCTTCACCGGGCGAATTGTACAACTCGGGCTGGCGCGACCGCTGGTAAGGCGCGATTTCCAGAACTGTCGCCGATCCGCCGTCGAGCTCAAGGGAAATCGTGTCCCCGTAGCTCCACGGACCAATGCCCGGCTTGGCCAGAAGCCGCTGCTCCAGCGGGTATAGCTCGCGCACCAGGTACTTTCCTTTGCCCTCGAGGCCGATTGTCTCGTCGAGCGTGAATTCGGCCGGTACGCGCCTGCCGTTGGGGTTGAAGAGGAACACGAATCCGCTGTTACCGGCGATCGCC
Organism: Bryobacterales bacterium; assembly: GCA_963836425.1. GTDB lineage: Bacteria > Acidobacteriota > Terriglobia > Bryobacterales > Bryobacteraceae > CAWIJJ01. Next base: position 161,048 of record CAWIJJ010000003.1, read on the forward strand.
GCCGTCCCGTCGGCTTTGCCCAATGCGGGCTGGCCCAGGATGGTGCGTGTGTGGCGCAGGTAATCTTTCTGCGCGTCGGTCCAGTCGATCCAGTGCCGGAACCAGGCGCGGTCGGCCTCGGGGAACAGGCGGAATTCGTCGGGATCCCGTGCCGGAATCATGTTCAGGACGTTGTTCCATCCGGCCACGGCCACCGAAGAGAGCAGCGAATAGCGCCAGCCCAGGTAGTCCCAGTCGCGCTGACGGAAGGGAGTCAACACGGGCCCGGCCGGCGACGACGTCTCCGGCATTCGGCCCGAATCGTTGTTGCGCCCGGTCTGGTGAGTGATGAAACCCGGGATGATCTCGCTCGGCGCAAATTCGTAATTGCGATACCGGTACGCAGTAAAGCGTTCGCGATCGGCGGAGACGCGGTCGAACTTCAGGTCGGGGAAGGAGACGAAACTCTCCGGCTGCTCGTCGTTCATGGTCGGGTGTGGATAACTTCCGGCAAGCCAGCTCCAGGGTCCGTAGAGCTGATAGGCCTGCCGGCCGTCCACTACCAGGTCCGGAATGTCTGCGCGGAGTTTCTCCATTACGCGGCGCCATCCCCACCACTGCGCGTAGCGGCTGGCCCCTTCGAGATTGAGGAAGGTGTGGTCGAAGGAGTAGCCACTGATTCCGGTGCGCCGGTGGAAATCCTCGAGCGCCTGGATCAGCCAGTCCTGGAAGCTATGGACCCCCAGGTTGGCGCGATTGCCGCGGGCGCCTGTCAGCCATTCCTTATTCTGTGTGAACCCCATCACCGGGTAGACGTAGGCAACCAGCTTGAGCCTTCGCGACGCCGCGTAATCGAGCATCTCCTGCACCGGCGCGGGCAGCGAGCCGGCGGCCGGGTCGAATTCGCCGCGCCGGATCTTCGGCCCGAGGCCGAGCCACAGCAGGTATTCCCATCCCCAATCGTCACGGCTCTCGCTGCGGTTGGAAACCTGCGAGTCGGCCGGGGCGAAGAGCACGTTGTCGGCGCCGAGCTGCGCCGCCATGTCGAAGATGCGCTTGTACTCGGTGCGGCCTTCGGGCGTGCCGATGTCGATCTGGTAATCGTTGACGCACCAGCCCACCATGATGTTCAGCGGGTGGGCCGGCCGGTACAGCAGAAACGAGCGCACCAGCCCGGTGAAGGTCTCCACCTCGGCCACGTCCAGGCCGGGCTTGTTTTCGAAAGGGCCCATGCGCCATTCAGCCAGCATCTGTTCGGGTTGCGTGCGGCCGGTCAGTTCGTAAGGGGCGAGCAGACCGCGATCGGCCTCGAAGGCGCCCCATTCCGGGTTCCACTCCATGTCGGGCTTGTACGACAGGGTGAAAGCGTCGCCCTCCTGCTCAAAGGCGAGGAAGGGATTCTGGGCGGTCACCAGCAGGCCGCGCGATTTTTCAAAACGAAGCGCGGCGCCGTAGTCGCGCGTCCCCAGATTCTCCCGCCCGTGACGGATCACGTACACATCGTCCGGCGTGTCGGCCAGGCGGTTCTCGAAAACGGCGATCTCGTCCACCCGGAATCGGGGTCCGGTGCTGCCGGCGCGGACCACGATCTGCTTGCTTAGAAAGCGCCACTCCGGGCGCAGCTCGTAAACCACGTCGATGGTGAACGGGCCGGCTTCGTAGGAAAAAACGAGGGTCGATTCAAGCGGCGTCTGAACCGGCGTTCCCAGCGAGGACGGTTCATAGGTGCGGCCGCCGATGCGGACGGCGAAATCGTCGCGGGTAAGCCGGTACGTGAAGCGGGTGGCGTTATCGCGCAGCGAAACCAGGCCGCGGTCGTTGAACTCGGCGGTGAGCCGGCCGCTCGAAAGCCGGGCGCCGGAAAGCGCCGGGACCAGCAGCAGGGCGGCGATGATCAATCGAAATAACATCGCGAGTCACGGCCATTATGCCATTACTCCGCGCGGAGTACTCAGCGGGAAGCGAGCTCGCGCGCTTTCGCCTGGTCGGCCTCCGCGCCGGCCGCGTCGCCCAACGCCCGGCGGGCGGCGGAGCGGTTGACATAAGCGTTGGCATACGCGGGATTCAGGGCGATGGCGCGATCGAAATCCGAACTCGCCTCGGCAAACTGTTTCAGCCTTAGATGCGCGTAACCGCGCGCATTGTAGGCGAGCGTCATGGAGGGATTGAGGGCGAGCGCCTGGCCCAGCACTATCACCGCCTCCGCGAACTCTCCGGCTTCGAGAAGCTGCCGGCCCCGTGTATGCAGAGCGGACGCACTGGCTGCGGGCGGCGGCGCAACAGGCGCCGCGGCCACCGGTTTCGGCGGTGCGGTTGCCGGCGTTTGTGCCGATGGCTCTTCCGCAGCCGCTGTCCGGATCTCCTGCACGGGCGCTTGCGGGATCACCGGCGGTGGCTCGGCGGCAACCGTCTCCTGGGCTTTTGGAAGAAGCACGCTTCGGGTCTCGGCAAGTTTCTCTTTCGCCATGGCCGCGCGGACGATTTCGTCCACCTTTTCCTGCGACGCCACAACCAGCCGCTGAGCCTCGGTGCTGGCCGGGTCCAGGTCCGCCGCCTTCTTCAAGTCTGCGAGCGCTTCATCGTACCGGCCCATCAGGAAATACGCGTTGCCCCGGGCGAACCACGCAATGGCGGAACCCGGGTCGAGAGCCAGCGCCCGGGTCCGGTCTTCCAACCCTCTTTCGTGCATCCCGAGCATGTGGTACGAGCCGCCGCGGGCGATCAGCGCTTCCACGTTTTGCGGATCGAGTTCTACGGCTTTGTTGCGGTCGTCGAACGCCTCCTTGAGCTTGCGCAGCCGCGAGTAGATGGCGGCACGCGCCAGGTACAACCGCGGATTGGCGCCATCGTAACGGAGCGCCGCGGTGTAATCGGCCAGCGCGCCGGGATCGTTGCCATCCCTCTCCAGCACTGCGCCACGGACGCTCAGCACTTGCGGATCCCGGGGATTTGCCTGTGCCGCCAGGTTCAAATCGGCCAGCGCGCGGGCATTATCACCCAGCGCGGCATAGGCGATTCCGCGCTGCAGGGTGGTATCGGCGTCGCCCGGTTTCCGATCGACCGCCAGGTTGAAGTCGTCGATCGCATCGCGATAGTTCCCGAGCGCCGCCTTCGCCATTCCCCGCCCTTTGTAAGGCTCGAAATTGTCCAGCCGGAGCTTGATGGCCTGGTCAAAATCTTCGATGGCTTTGGCGTACTCCCGGTTCTTGAGACGGGCGTTGCCGCGCCCGTTGTAGATCTCGGTCCGTTCCAGCTTCAGTCCGATGGCGGTGTCGTAATCCTGGACGGCGCGGACCCACTGGCCGGTGGAATAGAAAAAGTCCCCACGCGCGGCATAGCTTAACGGGTCCCCCGGCTGTACTTTGACCGCTTGTTCGAGGTCGGCTTCGGCTTTGACGGCATCGCCATCCAGCAGGTAGTCGCGGCCCCTGGCGCGAAAGGCGGCGGCGTTCCCGGGATCTGCCTCGATGGCCTCGGTGTAAGCGGCGATGGCCTCGGCGCGCTGGCCGCCCTGGTCCGCACGGGTGCCCCGCTCATAAGCCGCGTTCGATTTTTTCCTGTCCGGTTTGGTATCTGAGCCGTTCGCCGGAAGTAACAGTCCGGAGATAACCAAAGTTAGTACAACCCAAGCCGGCCGGTAGGTTCGGCTAAGCATTGCGCTCAGCACTAGTGTACACTCGAAGCTGAAGTAAATTTCGCTGGTGTTCGGGAAGCTGGTGTAACTCCAGCACAGCCCCGCTACTGTAAGCGCGGAGAGCCGATCGAAGACGCCACTGTTCCCCCCGGGGGATGGGAAGGCCGGCCGGTTTGACGAGGCGCAAGTCAGGAGACCGGCCGGCGAAATGCAGCTTTGCCCGGCTCTCGTGGGAGGAGCCCGTTGATGCGCAAATACGTTTTGGGCCTCTTGGGCCTTTTGCTTCTTCTTTCCGCTCGCGGCAGTGCGGCGGAGATCCGTGGAAGAATCGTGGACCCCGATGGGGCGGCCATCCCCGGCGCGCAAGTGTCTCTGGTGGGCCGGGTGGGAGTCGAGGCCCAGACCGTTTCCGGACCCGATGGCGCCTTCGAGCTGAACTCCGCAGGCCGGCCGGATACGAAGGTAGTGATTGCCGCGCCCGGCTTCAGCACGAAAACGGTGACACCCTCCGGCGCCGCCTCCGTGCGGCTCGAGCTGGCTCCGCGCGTGGACTCGGTCGAAGTGATCGGGTCCGTTATCGGTGGACTGGCGACCGAACAGGGCGGCAGCGTCAGCCTGATCCCGAACGAAGAGATCCGGCGGCGCAATGAGCCTTATGGCGTGGACCTCCTTCGCTATGTCCCGGGGCTAGCCGTCAATCAGGGCGGCTCGGCCGGGGGCGTGACCAGCCTGTTCGTGCGCGGCGGCAGCTCCGATGGCGCGCTCGTGCTGATCGATGGCGCGCCGGTGAACGGATTCGGCGGGGCATTCGATTTCGCGCACATTCCCTCGGAGGCGCTGGACCGTATCGAGGTGATCCGCGGACCGCAATCGGCGGTCTATGGACCCTACGCCAACAGCGGCGTGGTGGATTTCGTGACCCGCAAACCGGGCTCGGCGCCGCGGCTCGACCTGCTGGCCGAAGGAGGCACATACCGCGAACGGCGCTTCGGAATCACCGCCACGGGTACGATTGCAGGCTTCGGACTGCTCGCCTCGGCATCGGAAATCGATACCGACGGTCCGGTGGAAAACAGCGACTATAGGAATTCCAACCTCCTGCTGAATGTAACCCGCCGGTTTCGAGCGGCAGGGTTTCTCACTGCACGCCGGCTTCAACTCGAACGAGGTCGGCGAGCCCGGCCCGTGGGGCTCGGATCCGCGAGGCACGTATTCGGGACTCGACCTCATCAGCCGGGGCAAGAATAACTTTTCCAATTACTCCGGCCACTACGACGCGGATCTCACGCCCGCCGTGCGGGAAGAGCTGTTCGGCAGTTTCTTCATCAACAACAACGGTTACCGCAGCCCCTACGGTTTCAGTTTTAACAAGGACCAGCGCGGGCGGGGAGAAACGCGCACCATCGTTTCGGTGAACCGCTTCTACACGGCTGCTTTCGGCGCCGTGGCCGAGCGGGAGCAGGTGGAGAACGTCTTCATCACCGATGCCGATTTTTCGACCTTTCCCATCCGGCGCAACGACTTCGCCTTCTACGCCGAGAACCGGTTCGAGTTCGCCGGACGCCTGTTCCTCAATGCCGGGCTGCGCGCCGAGTGGATCCGCACCGCGTCGATCCCGGGCGACGGCTTCTCCCGCCCCGATTTTCCGCGGAGCACCACCGGCAAGGTCAACCCCAAGCTTTCGGCGGCCTACGCGGCTGCGGCCGGCACGCGCCTGCATGCGTCGTTCGCCATGGGAATCCGGCCGCCATCGGGCTTCGAACTGGCGTTCACCGACAATCCCAGTCTCGCGCCGGAGCGCACGCGCAGCTTCGAGGCGGGCGTGGAGCAGCGGCTCTTCGGCAACCTGCTGCTGCTCGATGCCACGGGTTTCTACAACCGCTACTACGACCTGATCGTCACCCTGGGCGGCTCGCTCTCCACGCTCAGCCACTACCACTCCGACAACCTGGCTAATTCGCGGGCCCGGGGCGCGGAATTCAGCGCCAGCCTGCGCCCGGCGCGATGGCTGTTTGTGACCGGCTCTTACACGCTGCTCCAGACCGAAATCCTGTCGCTCGATGGATCGGGCGGGAAGGCGCCGCTTCCCTTCACCGTGGGACAGCCACTGACGCGCCGGCCGCGCAATTCGGGCAGCGCTGTCGCCACCTTCACCCGGGGCCGGGTGACGGCCGCAGTGACCGGCGCCGTCCGCGGGCGAACGCTCTACGAAGAGCCCTCTTTCGGCGCGTCGAGCGGGTTATTCTGGAATCCCGGCTACACGGATGTGGGGGTGAATCTCAATCTCGAAGTGCGTCCCGGCATGACGGCGTACGGAAATCTGCGCAATGCCCTGAACCGGCACTATGAGGAAGTGTTCGGCTTTCCCTCCCTGCCGCTGAATTTCGTGGCCGGCGTCAAGTGGACGCTGCCGGGAGGACGATAGAAAGATGAGCGAAGGCAAGTTCGACGAACCCAGGCTGGCGATCAACCGCGTTTATACCCGCACCGGCGACCAGGGCCAGACGGCACTCGCCGGCGGACAGCGCGTGGGCAAGGACAACCTTCGCATCGAAGCCTACGGGACGGTGGACGAGTTGAACGCCTTCATCGGCGTTGCGCGCTGCACGGTCGAAGCCGGCGCCCGCGAACTGGCGCCGCTCGCGGAGAGCCTGCTGCGCGTGCAGCACGAGCTGTTCAACCTCGGGTCGATTCTGGCCACGTTGCCCGCGGACGTCCATCCCAAACAGGCCCGCGTGACCTCCGCGGAGGTGGCACAACTCGAGGCGGAAATGGACCAGGCTAATGCCGCGCTTCCCCCGCTGCGGTCGTTTGTGCTGCCGGGAGGAAGCCGGCTGAATGCCGAATTGCACGTCTGCCGCACCGTGTGCCGCCGCGCCGAGCGCGAATGCGTGCGGCTGGCCCGGGAGGAAGACGTGCCCGCCGAAGCGGTACAGTATCTGAACCGGCTGAGCGATGCGCTGTTTGTCTGGAGCCGCTGGGCAGTCCATGTCACCGCGGGCGAAGAGAGTTTGTGGGAGCCGAACCGGTCGGCTTCGGGCAAGTGGAAAGTGTAAGAATCGGGCGCGCGCACAAGGCGCGCTGAGACATAATTGATTGAGGAGCGAATCGATGGAAAAGAACACAGCGAGGCCGCTGGCGGCCGGCTTGATGGTGCTCGGAGCCCTGATCCGGGTAACGCAATATGTGAATTTCGCGCCCGTGGGCGCCATTAGCCTGTTTGCCGGCGCGCGCCTCCGGGGATGGCGGGCCTACCTGCTGCCCATCGCCCTGATGGCGGTCACCGATCCGTTCCTGGGCGGATACAGCGCGGCTACGCCCCTGGTGTACGCGAGTTTCCTGGTCACCGTCTGGATCGGGACTCACCTGCGCAACTCGGAGAACCCCCTGCAGATCGGCGGCGCGGCACTGGCCGGCAGCGTCCAATTCTTTTTGATTACGAATTTCGCCTGGCTCAGCGGCAGCAACATGTATCCGCACAATTTGTCCGGCGTGCTCCAGTGCTATGCGGCGGGAATCCCGTTCTTCGGCCGCACGCTGGCCTCCGACCTGCTTTACTCGGGGCTGCTGTTCGGCCTGCACGCCTGGTTGAGCCGCAAGGTGGTTCCCGCCGAGCGGGTCGCCGCGCAGGCGGCCTGACGTTGCCCGGAGTTCTGCTGGCATGGAGCAGCGGCAAGGATAGCGCCTGGGCCTTGCACGTGCTGCGGCGCCGCGGAATGGAACCGGCCGCGCTCCTCACCACCGTAAACCAGGCTGCGGATCGGGTGGCGATGCACGCCGTGCGCCGCGGCTTGCTCGAAGTGCAGGCGGCCGCCGCCGGGCTTCCGCTCTGGACGGTCGATCTGCCGTGGCCCTGCTCCAATGAGATCTACGAAGCTCGCATGGGCGAGGCCTGCCGGCGCGCCGTGAGCGAGGGCTTCGAGGCGATCGCCTTCGGCGACCTGCACCTGCGCGACGTTCGCAGCTATCGCGAGCGGCAACTCGCAGGAACAGGCCTGACGCCGCTGTTTCCTTTGTGGGAACTGCCAACTGCGCAACTGGCGCGGGACATGATGGAGGCCGGTGTGCGCGCCCGGCTCACGTGCGTCGATCCCAAGGCGCTGAGCCGGGAATTCGCCGGCCGCGAGTTCGACCAGGCGCTGCTCGACGAGTTGCCCCAGTCAGTCGATCCCTGCGGAGAGAACGGTGAATTCCACACCTTCGCCTACGCCGGCCCCATGTTCGAGCATTCAATTCCCATCGAGACTGGAGAGATTCGGGAGAGCGAAGGGTTCGTCTTTGCAGACCTGCGGGTTATCATGAGCTAGTTGCATGGCGCTGATCGCCATATCGGGACATCCAGGGTGTCGTTATGAGGAGGTGGCGCGCCTCGTCGCCCAACGCCTCGGCTTCGAACTGCTGACGCAGTCGCGCATTCAGAGCCTGATCGGCCAGGAGTTCGGCGCAGGCCCCACCGCGCCGGCCAAAGCCTACCCGAGCCTGGTGACGGCCGTCCTGGCCCGCCTGGCCACCGAGCATCATCTGGTGTATTGCGCGATGGGCGGCGAACTGCAGGCCCGGCATTTCCCAGGCATGCTGCGCGTACACGTGGTGGCTCCCGAAAACATGCGCATCGGCAACCTTATGCTCGATCGCCGCGTGGACCGGGCGGCGGCGCGCAAGCTGCTGCTGGACCTCGAGGCCGCCGACCGCATGGACCGCAAAGCGAAATTCGGCAAGACCAAGGCCACCGCCGACCTGTTCGACCTGGTGTTCAATGCCGAATCCCTGACCAGCGAACAGATGGCCGAACTGGTCGCCACCGCCGTGAACGCCGCCGGTCTCGTGGAGCGTGGCCTGCTTTCCGGCGCCGCCGAGGCGCAGCTTCAGTTTCAGATGCGCCTGCGTCTCGCCCGCTTCGGCATAGCGCCGCCCAGCCAGGTGAGCCTCCGCCGCAAGATCTTCGCCAACCCCAGCGAAGAAATGTTCGCCAACCTGCTCGACTTCTACCGCATCGCCTGGGAGTACGAACCGCGCAGTTTCCCCATCCAATACGACCGCGACGGCAACGCCACCGAGTTTTTTACACCGGATTTCTATCTTGCCGAGTTCGACCTGTATCTCGAGTTGACTACGATGAAACAGTCCCTAGTTACACGCAAGAATCGCAAAGTGCGGCTTCTGCGTGAGTTGTATCCCCAGATCAATATCCAGGTGTTTTATCAAAAAGATTTCGAGAACCTGATCTTCAAGTACGGGCTTGCGGACCGTCCGGTCAACGTATGAGCACCATGCTGCCCGGAATGGAGCGGGTGCTGTTCACCGAAGAGCAGATCGAAGAGCGCATCCGCGAAATCGGCGCGCGGATTTCCCGGGACTACCAGGGCAGGCAGCTCAAGCTCATCGGCGTGCTCAAAGGATCTGTATTTTTTCTCACAACTCTGGCGCGCCACATCGACGTGCCGCTGAAGATCGATTTCCTCGCCATTTCCAGCTTTTCAAACAAAAGCGGGGCGCCGGGCGTGGTGCGAATCGCGAAGGACCTGGACGACAGCATAGAGGGCGACGATGTGCTTCTGGTGGAAGACATTGTCGATACGGGATTCACTCTCAGATATCTTCTGCAAACGCTTTCTGGACGCGCTCCCAATTCCCTCTCGGTGTGCACGTTTCTGGACCGTAACTCCCGCCGTATCGTGCAGGTGCCGGTGGACTACCGCTGTTTTGAAATCCCCGACAGGTTTGTGGTCGGTTTCGGGCTTGATTACAACCAGCTCTACCGGAACCTGGGTTACGTCGCGGTGATGAAGCCTGACAAGGGTGCTTGAATTAACCAGCTTTTGACGGTGGTGTCATTATTCGAAGCGCGCGGCGGGAGTAAGATTAAAGTAGTTTCAGAAGCGAGCAGGAAAATGAGATCGCGGATTCTGTTTATTTCCGGACGTCGCGACGATGCCCGCGAGTTAACGCAAATGCTTCGGACCCTCCCCCTTGCCATGGACCATGTTGGAACTCTGGAGCAGGCGCGCACCAAGCTTCGCGCGCAGGATTACGAAGTGATCCTCACCGAAGCCGCCCTCCCCGATGGCAACTGGCTCGACGTGCTGCACATCCTTCGCAGGATGCCGGGCGTCGCGCAGGTTATCGTGACCGACCCACAGGCGGATGCCAGGTTCTGGTCGGAGGCTCTCAACATGGGGGCTTACGATCTGCTGGCCCAGCCTTTCTACGAACCGGAGGTGCAGCGCATTCTGGCCAACGCCTGCGGCCGCACCCACCACTACCAGTCGGCAGCCATGTAGATCGTGCTGAGCGTGGATTCCAGCCGGCGCACCGCGTCGCGGGCCGTATAATGGAGTCCACGCCAACATGCCCACTGCTATTGACAAATACGTAAATGAAAATCGCGCCCGGCTCCTTGGCGAGTTGAAGGAACTGGTGCGGATTCCGAGCGTCAGCACGCTGCCGGAGCATGCCGGCGACATCGCCGCCGCCGCGGAGTTCGTGGCGTCCAGCCTGCGCGGCGCCGGAATCGAAAACGTCGAGATCATCCCCACCGCCAAACACCCGCTGGTTTATGGCGACTGGCTGCACGCGCCCGGAAAACCCACCGTCCTCTGCTACGGCCACTACGACGTGCAGCCCGCTGACCCGCTGGAGTTGTGGACCACTCCTCCGTTCGAACCCACCGAACGCAACGGCAACCTCTTTGCCCGCGGGTCCTGCGACGACAAGGGCCAGATGTACATCCACATTAAGGCCATCGAAGCCTTGCGCGCCGTGAACGGCACGCTGCCCGTCAACGTGAAATTCCTGGTGGAGGGCGAGGAGGAAGTCGGCGGAGCATCGATCGCTAAGTTCGTGGCGGAGAACCCGGGCAGGCTGCAGGCGGACGTGGCCCTGGTTTCCGACACCGCAATGTACGCCGAAGGCGTGCCGACCCTTTGCATCGGACTGCGCGGGCTGATCTATATGGAGGTGGAAGCGACCGGGCCCGCGCGCGACCTGCACTCCGGTCTCTACGGCGGCGCCGCGCCCAATGCGGTTTACGGCCTCGTCGAGTTGCTGGCGAAGGCCAAAGACGCGGGCGGCGTGATTCAAATTCCCGGAATCTACGACGACGTCGAGGAGCCGGCCGCCTCCGAACTCGAGAGCTGGGCGAATCTGCCTTTCTCCGAGGAGAGGTTTCTTGCCGATGAAGTGGGTTCCTCGCGATTGACCGGCGAGCGCGACAGGACCGTGCTGGAACGGGTCTGGTCGCGACCGACGTTCGAAGTGCATGGCATCGGCGGAGGCTTCACGGGCGCCGGAGCGAAAACCGTCATCCCCGCCACCGCCACCGCCAAGGTGAGTTTCCGCCTCGTGCCGAAACAGGATCCCGACCGGGTGGTTGCCGCTTTCCGCAAGTGGGTGGCGGAGAACACGCCCGCCGGAATCAGAACGGAAGTGCGGGTTCTGAGCGCCTCGCCCGGGCTGGTGGTCGATCCCGACCATCCCGCCATTCGCGTGGCCGCGCGCGCTTTCGGCGAGGTGTTCAGGCGAGAAACCGTCTTTACGCGTAGCGGCGGCTCCATTCCGATCGTCGGAGATTTTGCCGGCCACCTCGGAATTCCAACCATCCTGATGGGTTTCGGGCTGCCGGACGACGGGCTTCACTCGCCCAACGAGAAGTTCAAAATCGAGAACTTTTACCTGGGCATCATGACGGTTGCGCACTTCCTGGAACAATACGGAAAGTAATCAGAGCCTTTTCCGCCGCACCAGCGCGGCGAAAAAGGCGGCGAGCGCGACCGTCGTGGCCAGCGTTCCGGCCACCATGTATTCGAGCGGGCTGTGCGACCGCGAAAAAGCGGCGAGAACCAGAATGGCTGCCAGGGCGGATACGCATGCAAGCCCGCCGTAAACAAAGCCGGGTCTGCGCACCATCCACCGCATGAGCCGATTGTAACTGCTCGCGATTTGGCGCCGCTGCTAGACTGAAAGCAGGCGTGTATTTCGGTTCCATAACCAAGGTGATCGCGGTCTCCGGGCTGCTGCTGTTTGCCGGTTGCAGCAGTGGGCCGGAAGCGCCCCGCGCCATCGGCGAAGCCTATGCCGGGCCCGTCGTGCTGAAGCTCCGCCGCGAGATTCCACTGGACTCTCCGGTCGTGGCCACCGTGAAACACGGCGACCGCCTCGAGATCGTCGGGAGAAGACGGCGCTTTTACCGCGTCCGGGCCCCTTCCGGAGCCATCGGGTGGACGCACGAACGGCAGTTGCTCGCTTCGCAGGATATGGACGACCTGCGGGAACTCTCAAAAAAGGCCGCGAAGCTGCCTTCTCAGGGTACCGCCACGACGTTCGCCGACCTGAACATCCACACGCTGCCGGCGCGTCAGGCGCCCAGTTTTTCGCAGATCAAGGAAAACGAAAAGGTGGAGGTGCTCTTCCACCTGGCCGCGCCCCGCGAGGACCTGCCGTCGCGGCCGTTGATTCCTCCGCCGCCCAAAAAGGCGAGTGTTCCGGCGAAACCGAAGAAGCCGCCCAAGTATCCACCTCCGCCGATGCCTCCCGCACCGCCGCCGCCTGATAACTGGCTGGAACTTTCGAAAACCGACCTCGACAGCACGCTCGAGGAACCGGGGGAAGAAGAAGAGCCGCCCAAGCCGGTCCCCACCGATGACTGGACACTGGTGCGCACCAGGACCGGACAATCGGGATGGGCCCTGACCCGCCGCCTCTTCATGGCGATTCCCGACGAAGTGGCGCAATACGCCGAGGGTCACCGGATCGTGGCGTACTTCCCGCTCGGTGAAGTGATCGACGGCGACCAGAAAAAGAAAAACTGGCTGTGGGCCACCATCCCGAGCGCACGCCAGCCTTACGATTTCGACAGCTTCCGCGTATTCGTCTGGAACCTGCGGAGGCACCGCTACGAGACGGCCTACATCGAACGAAACGTGCAGGGATACCTGCCCATCCTGCTGGGCGATGTGGAGTACGGCGGCGGCGCGAAAGCGGGTGCGTCGCCGGCCAAATATCCCGGGTTCTCGGTGTGCCTGGAGAAGGAAGACGTGCGGCGCAGGCGTGAGTACGCGTTTCTGGGCAACGTGGTGCGCTTCGCCGGAGAGCGCGCCTGCGAGCCGCCGCCGCAGATTCCAGTGGCGCCGAGTTCCGACTCCCAGATTGTGGCAACGCCTGCCGGCGAGCAGCAAAAACCAGGGCTGACCGAGCGTTTGACACGCCGAATCAAGGCGTGGTTCGGGAAACCGAACGCGGCCGCAGCCAGGTAGCGCCTCTCAAGAAATTCGGGTAGACTGAGGGTTTAGCGCAGTTCCGCCCGCCGGGCGCGTAGCTCAGTTGGTTAGAGCGCCTGCTTCACACGCAGGAGGTCACAGGTTCGAGTCCTGTCGCGCCCACCATTCAAGCTGTTGCAATTCAAGAACTTGACTCCGTCCATCATTCACTGCTCCTGCCAAAAACATCAAAAACGTATCAGAACCGTATCAAAACCAGACTACTCGTCGTCCACCGTATCAAAATGCTTCGATGAGCCGGCGTCGCCGGCCTTGCGGTTGATGCGCGTCAGAGCCTCCCGTTTCATTTGCAGCTTCATCTGCGAGTATTTCTTGAAAACCTTGGCGTCAGTTTGACGAAGCATCTGCGTCACCCATTCGTCCGCGACTCCAACCGCACTCAGCCTGGTCGCATATCGGAGCGCGCCGTGAGCAGAATGCGCCGGGACGGCGATGCCCCGCGAAACGACACCGAATAGAGCTGCTCGATCAGGATACCGGGAGCCGCCTGGAGGAGCTCCCGGCACACGAGGATCTCCACCCCGGACACCACCTTGGCTTTTCCGCACTGCCGGCTGTTCACATGGCGCGCGAAGGCGGCGACACGTCATGCGCCTTCGCGCCGGGTGAGGAGGATCGTTACCGAACGATCGGGCACGATCTCGCCCATCAATTTGCCGTTCGGCTGCCCCGGAGCGGAGAAGGCGTCGTAGCCGGCCAGGATTGCGTCGTCGCTGTCCGGGCTCGCGAAATGGCCGAAGACCACGGTCTGCGCGCGGGTTACCCAATGCCGGCCTTCGCCCGGAGCGCCGCCGCAGCCGATCCCCGCATGGCTGTGGACTTTGTTATCGCAAATTGCATCCAGCAGGGGGAGGACAACGGCGGGAGTTGGCGCCGCCATATCGGATTCGGCGGGCATGGCAGCCAGCGGCAGCAGGCGCAGGCATCCGATCAGCAGGAGCGCCCGCACTGGAGTTTTGCAAGTCATTCCCCATGGAATGAGAGCTCGCGCGGGAACGTGACGCCGGCGCAATCCCGAACCGTCACATTCGCGTTCGCGCGTCATATCCACTAGCCATGTCTGACCGAATCCGCGCCCTGATCGCCGCCGCCACGGGGCTGGCGGCAACCAGCCTGGGCGCCGCGCTCTGGCCTCTGTACCGTGTGGAACCCGTCTTGCGCCTGGCCCGGCCCGGGGGCGCGATCGAATTCCTGGCCAGGAGCCTCCCGGCTGGCTGGGATGAAAACTGGACAGCGGTTCCGGAGGGGCCGGATGTGGCGCGCGTCAAACTCCTGACCCGCGACCCCGCGGCGGGCGTCGCGACTCTCGACGTGCTTCTCGGGGAAGCCCTCTCCGCCGACCGCGAACGCCGCCTCAGCCTCTGCCAGTGCCGCGCGCCGGAACTCGACGAAGCGCTCGATGCGGTTGCGCGCGATCTTCGCACGGCGACGTCCCCGCCCGATCGCGAACCCGCCCGCCGGCGGCGCATCGAGTTGCTCCTGCGCGGCGAACGCCTCGAGCGCCCGCTAGAGCCCGGACCGCAGATTCTGGAACGCGCGTCGGCTTCGCCGGAGCCGGCCATCCGCCGGCTGGGCGTTCTCGCGGGAGGCACGGCGTGCGGTCTGCTCGCGTGGATGTTAGTCGGGATTGGTCGCAGGGCGCCACGCGATGGCGCGGCGCACCCCCTCGGCTAACCTAACTTTCGCACTTCGAGGGTTTTGGCAGAGCTAAGTTGTTCAGAATCAGCAAAGCGTTTGGCTAGGTCTTCACTACAAAGAGGGGTGGGGCCGGCGTGTTTTTTGGCGGGATTTGGGATGCCTTGATCCGCGGCGGTGGCTGAGGCGGAAGCGTGATCCGAATTTGGTTCAGTAAGGCTTGCACGTCCGGCTCCGGCTGGGTATGACGCGGCATCACCAGCTGACGACCGTCCACCAGTGGAATCCAGACCTCCACCATCTGAATGGTCGCCAGCTTTTCGAACACGGCCGCCGGTGTCAGTCCCGGCGCGTGCATCATCAGCCGTTGCTTCAGAGTGACCTGCAGACTGTACGCCAGAAACGCAATCAGAATGTGCGCGTCGGCCCGACGTTCCAGTTGATGACCGATGGGCCGGATGCTCAGTTCGCTTTTTACCGAGCGGAACACGCTCTCGATTTGCGTCAGTTGTACGTAGCGCGTCCACAACACCGCTGGATCTTCGCCGGTGAGGTTGCTGCGCAACAGATAGTGGCCGTCGCGTTGTTCCGCAGCCTTCAACTTGACCTTGTCCACCTCAAAGGAGAAAGTCTCGCGAGTAACCGCTTGGTCCGCTGACGGCATCTGAATCTTCACGAACCCGAAGGCCCGGCCGGCTTCTTTCTTGGCGGCCCCGACGCGCAACAGCAGTTGATCGCGCTTCGGCAGACTCTTGCGCATCGCCCGCAACTTGCGCACCAAGCGGACCAGTCGCTTGCGCCGCATAGCGTTCTCCTTGGCCTGCCGCCCACCGCTTTTGGCCAGCACGTAGAGTTCGCCCTCGTGCTCATACAGCTTCACTTCCACCGAGTCGCGGACCTTTTGCCACGGCAGATCCAGCCATTTCTTTTCATGCTGGTTAATCTTGCTCTTGGGTGTGCCCACCAGATAGAACGTCTGCCGTTGGGGATCACGCATGTCTTTCAGAATGGCTTCGGTAGGAACGCCACGATCCATCACCCACACCCGCCGCGCTTTGCCGTAAGTCTCCTCGATCTTCTTCAGAAAACCTGGCAGTGTGGTGCGATCCGATGTGTTGCCCTTCATCACTTCATAGGCCAGGGGAAGCCCATCGGTCGTCACCACCAAGGCGATCACTAATTGCAGACAATCCGGTCTCTTGTCCCGGCTGTACCCGCGCTTGGCTTTTGGGTTCTGTTCCATCTCGCCTTCGAAGTACGTACTGGTCAAATCGTAGAGCAGCACCTCGAAATCCGACTGGAACAAATCAGCCCACTTCTGCTTCAGCCAGACAAATAACTCCTGTTTGTGTGGCAGTACCCGATCCAGACAGCGATACAGCCGATCCTTGGCGGCCACGGCGAAGTCCGTTTCCAATAGCTCGTCCATCGCCGTATCGACGTACCACTGCCGGTGCAGGCGGTAATCACTGCCCGGGTCGAGCAGGCAATTCACTACCTGTAACTGCAACACCTTCTCCCAACTCACCGCCTCGCGCGCTTCCGGCAAGCGCTCCCGCCAAAACTCATCCAGCCCGAGTTGTTGCCATAACTCGCACCCCAGCCAGCAAGCGCCGTAGCTGCGCGGTCTCCGCAATTCCAGGCCGCTCAACTTCACCTGGATGCTGTCCAACGCGTCGGCTGGCACTTCCCGGTCCTCCGGGAACAAGCTCATGGTTCGGTAGTCTTGCTCGTCTTCGTCGAACACCTGCAACGTGTGCCGCCAGGCGGCTTGCTGCTGGTCGTTGATCTCTCCCAAATACAATACGGTCCGCTGCACGATCCGCGAGCCCGCTACCCGCCGATTCTCCACGATGCTGAAGTAGCGGTGAATCTTGCCGTCCTTCTTTCGCGGAGTGCTTCGCAGAAACATGAGAAGCAGCAGAATGCCAGAAGTCCAGTCGAAAGAAAAGAGGGTAGGTCTTCACTCAGGCCATTTCGGGCCTTTTTAGCATGGTGGTTGTTGCAGGCAAAGCAAATATAGTTCGGCTGAGTCGGAAAAACTCCGCGAAGTGCGAAAGTCAGGCTAACTGCTCCGGGGTCAGTTGCTGGCGGAACGCCATCTGCTCTCGTCTCGCCTGCTCGTCGCCTTGCAGAGCAGCCAAGGTCATCCACTTGTATCCCTCCGCGGGGTCTTTGGGCGCGTTCTCCCCGCGGAAGAGCATGAGCCCGAGGTTGAACCGCGCCGCCACGTCGCCCTGTTCGGCGGCCAGCCTCAACAACCGCGCCGCTTCCGCGACGTTCTTCGGCGCGCCTTCGCCATACAAGGAGGAGGAGGCCCAGATTCGTTCGCGACGTGGCATCGCCGAGCCGGGCGCCCTCGGTATACCACTCGACCGCTCGCGCCAGGTCCTTCTTCTGCTCCAACAGCAGCCCGAGCTGTCCGCACGCCAACGAGATCCCTGCCTTGGCCGCGGAGTAGTAGTATTGGGCGGCCCGCGCCGGATCCGCCGCCACTCCGCGTCCGGATTCGTAGCGTATTCCCAAACGGTATTCGGCGGCAGCCGACCCGTTCGCGGCGGCACGCTCGAACCATGCCAAAGCCTTGTTCTCGTCTTTGGCGACGGCATCGCCGATCTCATAGATAAGACCCAGGCGGTGCATCGCCCTGAAATCGCCCTTCCGCGCCGCCGAATTGAAGTACTCCAGGGCCTTGACGAAATCGACCGGAACCGACTTGCCCTCATAGTAGAGCAGGCCCATCCCGTATTCGGCCGCCGGCTGGCCCGATTTCGCCAGCGGCTCCCAGATGGCCATGGCCGCCGCATAGTCCCGGCGTTCATATTGATCCCAGCCGGGGCCTGACGGCTTCGACGCCGCCGCGGCCGCCAGCACGCCGAACAGAGCAAGCAACACTATCTTCATCACTGCGCCTCCGGATAGCGGCTGAGGATCGCCTGGAGCGCACGATTGAGCTCGTCGGCAACATTCCGGGACCTCGCCGCCGCAAAGCGAATCGATTCGACGCACCACGGGTCGCCGATGGCGGCGAGTACGTCCGCCAGCGTGACCACGACGCGACGGCGGGTCGCGAGCATCTGTAGATACTCCTCCTCGGCGATCCGATTGCCCGGCTGGTGTGCGGGCGGAATCGAGTTCTGCGCCTCCCGGTTCGATTCGCTGGCGGTCACCAGCGACATGGCCGCAGCCAGGGCCGCGTCCCGCCCGATCGCCTTCAATTGGGCCCCGGTATTTGTGTGCGTGACCAAATCGTGAGAGGTGTGAAGTTGCATCAGCAGCAGCGCGGTCTCTCGCTGCCGGGCTGCGGAGACCTGGCGCGGGTTGGCCGCCATGCGCTTATCCCTCGCCTCCCGCGGCAAATCGCCGTTCAGCTTCTGCGCAAGGGCGCGCGTCCGGTAGTACTCCATGTTTTCGGGCTCGACCGCGATGGCGTTCGAGAAGTCCCGGATTGCCTGCGGCTGGTCGCCGATCTGGGAGTAGAGCATCGCCCGGCTCACGTACGCCTGGGCGTAGGTCACATCCGCGTCGGCCGCGTGCTGGTAGTCCTGGAGGGCTTCTCCGCAACGGTCGAGTTTGACGTTGATGAGCGCGCGAGTCTCCCAGGATCGCGGCCAGCGCTTGGATTCGGGAATGCGATCCACATCGGACAGGGCCCGGTCGTACTGGCCCGTCTCGAAATACAGCCAGGCGCGGTTGTAGAGCGCGACCGCCTCACGAGGATCGAGTTGGAGACTCCGATTGCACAAGCCAAACGCTTCCGGTCCGCGCTTGAGATCCAGCAACGCTCCGCAGTGGCCGGCCAGAGCGCGAGGCGAGCGCGGAGCCAACTGCGCGGCCTTCGCCCAGTAGACCTCCGCTTCCTGCCATTTGCGCTCGTCCGTCAGCTCAATCCCGCGCCGGGCCGCGGCCTCCGCTTCGGGCGGCAGGGGATCGGAGGCGAACGCTCTCAGGGCCAGGCACCCGGCCGCCGCAAACAAACAGACTCGCTTCA
Organism: Bryobacterales bacterium; assembly: GCA_963836425.1. Classification (GTDB taxonomy): domain Bacteria; phylum Acidobacteriota; class Terriglobia; order Bryobacterales; family Bryobacteraceae; genus CAWIJJ01. The sequence goes on from CAWIJJ010000003.1 coordinate 179,562, forward strand.
TCGGACCGCCCTCGATGCCCAGGAGTCGCAAAAGGCTTCCCGCGCCGCCGCGTTTCCGTTGAGGCGCGCCATGAATCCGCGCGCCCCCGGTCCGAACACGTGCGCGCTGAGAATCCCCGATACGATTTCGGCTTCCGCCATATGTTCCATCACCAGCCGCGCCTGCCCCTGCCTCGCATTCGTGAACCCGACGGCGAGTTCGATCGCTCGGAGCAGGCGCCGGTTCGCATCCGCCACCAGCGGCGCGATCAGACTCTGGGCCTCTCCTCCCATACGCGCGAATTGCCGCGCCACCCCTTGCGTGTGCGCCGTGAGCTGCGACGCGTAAGTGGATTCGGGCCCTTGCAACAGCGGCGTCCACGCGACGCTTACGGCCATTTCCTGCATTCCCTCGTCCATTCGGGACAACACTTTCTGGGCGCGCGAACAATCGTCCATGTACTTCTTCACTTCCGCGGTCACTTGCGCAAGCTGCGGCATGAGGCCGTTGGCCCAGGCGATCTCGTACTCCCGGTAACTGACGCCCATCATGGTGGAGACGTTCTTCTTCGCCCCGCGCGCGACCAGGAACTCGGCTACCTCCCGGTTGCCGTACTCCGCGGCAGTCTGCAGCGGCCGGTAGATCGCGTACGACCCCTGCTCGTCTCCATTCACCCGCGCGCCGTGCTCCACCAGTAGCCTGGCCATATCGACATTCCCTTTTCTCGCCGCCAGGTCGAGGGCGCACTCATCGCCGCGAATGTCCTGATTGCCCCAACTGCCTTCGGCCCGCATGTTCACGTCCGCGCCCAGGCCGAGCATGCGAGTAACCGCCGCCACGTCGCCTTTCGCCACGGCGGGAAACCAATCGGAAGGGAACACCTGCGGTGGAGGTGGAGGCGCCGGGACGATGGGGGCGGCGGGCGGCGGAGGCGGCGCTTTCGCCAACTCCGGCGGTTGCGGAAGTCCCTTCACCTCGATCTCCTGAATACCTACCCGACGGACCAGCAGGCCGGTCCGCAGGGCCGCGTGTCCCTCGGCGATCTGCCGGACTACCGGCATTCCCGTAATCACTTCTCCGATCACGGCGTGCTTTCCGTTCAGATGTGGCGCCGCCGAGAGCATGATGGAGAACTCCAGGTTCCCGAAGGCTCCTTCCGAAACCGCCACCAATCCAGCCCGATCGAACGGAAGGTTGCGACCCGGCCCTTGCATGATGGCATTGACATCTTGTGGGCGAACGTTTGCAATCCGGCCTTGCACCGCCATGCCGGGAACAACGCGGTAGAAGGCTCGAAAACCGGAGTTCGCCCGCGCCATCGCCTGGCCGGCGACACTATCCGGCCCTCCGTACAACTGGATGCCGATCGTGCCCTGAGGAGTCGTAAGAGTCACGGTCAGCGGATCCGCCGCGCGCACGATCGCCTGCGAAGCGCAGGCTGCAAAAAGAATGAGAGGAAATGTTCCCGGTTTCATAGTCATGTCTGCCAACCGAATATGCTTTTCGCGCCAACGATGTGCCAAACGGGGACAAATGTGCCACCGGAAATAGCGCGATTCTCCACCGTGTCCTTATCGGCCAAGACAGTCCAAAATTCGAGACGCATTATCTTTCGGTGCCAGCCGCCCCGACACGATGCGTACAAGAGTGTGGGCCCCGCGGTGAGAATCTGCCTGGACAGGTGGAGGAATTCTCGTAACGATTCGGAAATCCGGATCGACAGGGTCTGCTGTTGAGGTCTGCTGCCCGCAGTGGACATGCTCTCTCCCTTTAGTCGGCGATCATTGTGAGAAAGATCGCCGCTGTTCTGTGTCGCTCAGTCAAACGGCGGATCGCAGGAATCCGGACAGTTCCTGCTGGTCCACGGAACCCTCGCCCGTCGCGCTCAAAGCCGCCCCGCTCGAGCCTGCGATACCGGCGTGTGGATAGGTCGAATCCTTCCCGCCGTTTGTCCAGGACGAAGCGAACCTCCGTGATGCCTGCTGCGGCGGCCGCGGTGTGAACCATGGAGCCGTACTCAGCCGCGATGTACGCCGCCGTCGGTTCGTCGGGAACAACGACGGCGAGCGCATCTCCACGGCGTTCAACCTGTCGGGTTGCTTCGAACCAGTTCAGAAAAGCGATTCCCGGAATCTGTTCGCGGATCCGCTCTTTGATCGACTTCCATTCCGACGGGGCCTCCACTCGCCGCCTCCAGGGGCGGCAGATCGGCCGTACGCGCTCGCAGCAATCCACTTCCGAATCCTATGGGCCGTGCGGTTCCGCCGTTCGGTTTCCAGAAGTTCGTCAACGGCCGCTGACGCGTCGGACGCTTTCGAAGATGAAGATGATTCCAATGAATTTATTCCTTCTGAATTTATTCCTATGGGAGCGGAAGCAGTGTTCCGCTCAGGACTGGAAGCAGTGCTCCGGTCAGAGTCCGCCTCTGCCTTGGTCCCTGGCTCGAGATCGCCGGGATCAGTTGAACGTTCCGGAACCGCCCCGAGCAGCTGCGCCAATTCTGCCGTCCAAACAAACAAGTAGACGTTCGTCTTGCGGAGTCCCCGCTGGTCGATGGTGATTAGGCCCGCCCGCTCGAGTTCCTTGACGTAACGCGCGCCTGGCGGTCCGAGACGCCGAGACCGGTGCCGAGGGTGTCGAGTGACGGGTAGCAACGGGCGTCCTTGCCGGCGAAGCCGAGCAATCGGATGTAGCAGAGCTTGGCGCCCGCGCTGATCCCGCGATGCTCCAGGATCCAGTACGGAGCGAACGCTCCTTGGAAACCTTGTGGGGGTTAAACGGCGCTCCGGCCTTCATCGGGTCTGCTCCCTGACAACCTGTTGATGAGGATCGTCGCCGCCGGGGCGGACACACGAGGGCTATATTACTGACTCGGCGCGTTCTGTCCGCCGCACCCCCCCGCCGGCGGAGTGGATGGGTATGGTGTCGCCGGCGTAATCGACAAACAGCTTCTCGCCCGCGCGATGCTCCTGCCGCAGAACGACTTCCTGCCGGCCCAGCCATTTCCTGTACAGATCGCAGAAGCGGCTGTAGCGGTAGCCGTCCGGATGCGTCTCCCGGTACTCCTCCCACAGAAGCTGCAAGGTGACGTGTTTGTTGGTTTGCAACTCGTGGCGGATCCCGCCGTAATCCGGCTCGGGCGCCTGGGGGCGAGCGTCTGGAGTGTCTCGCGGCGGGGTGACGGCCTGCATCACTTGGTCGTCGCTCCACTCGGCGAGATCGCGCCACTTCAGCCCGGCCGCAATGGCCGCCTTCAGGTAATCGGAAGCTGTCGCCTGACCGGTGGCGCAACTGGCGGCGATCTGGCGTTGGGACAGCCCCAGGGAATGAAGTCTGAGAACCTCTTTGATCTTGCGCACTGGCAACCTTTCTTGCGGCAACTTGGCTCCTCCACCTTTCCGTGGAGCCAGCTTGCCGCTGGTTTACCCAGCTCGCTTTTGATTAAGACGGCTTAAGAAAACGATTCCGACGATGCCGATCACCATTCCGGGGACCGCCGAAAAGTGATCGGCATCCCGTCGGAATCGTGATCGCCATCATCTCGGAATCGTGATCGCCATCATCTCGGAATCGCGATCGCCACCAGCTCGGAACGCTGATCGGCATCGCTCGGAATACGCAGCAGATGGAGGCAATCCGGTCTTTGCCCTCGAAGGAAAGGAATTTCGCACTTTGGCCTCGCCGCGTTTGCGGCAGACGTGCGGCCAAACATCTACACGGGATTAGTGGACGAAGTAATTCCGCAAGTTGCGACCGGTGACGGTTGGCAGACCACAACCACCATAGTGAACCAGGACAGCAAGGCAGCCGAGTTCACGTTATGGTCTTATTGGCCGGTCTTCAGCTGTCCCTCATTGGCCGGTTTTGGGTGTCCCGCGAGGGCTTCCCGTTCCGGCCGAAGTGTGTCGCCACGAAGGCCGTTTCGCCGGCGGCTAATGTGGCGCCTGATTACCGCAACCTGCGTCTCGTGCGCTTATTCCCGACGCACTTCGAAGCCGCAATCAAGGTGATCCCCATCGCGCACAGCACAGCGGCACCGGGCTCCGGAACCGGGGCGGCGCCAAACGTGATTTCCGCGCCGGCAAGAATCTCGCCGGATGCATGATCCCGGATGCTTACGCTCCGCAAGTCGTAGGAGAATTGTGGGTCCCACCAAAAACTGTCGGGTGCGCGTACATTCCACATGAAATCGAACACTTCCAGAAAGTAGGGAATCGGCGTATGGGTCGGAATGCCTTGGAACGTATTGGAGTCTGACCAAATGCCGTTGACGCTCAGCCAGTACCCCGGAAGCAAGGAACCGTTAAGCGCCGCGAATGTGATGTCTACCGCCGGAGAAGGGGCGGTAATATACAAGGAACCCCCGGCTATAAAGTCAAACGCTAATTCGGCGAGCGGGTCCTCGTAAGGATATGGATGTCCGCAGCAACCCGGGTCACTGCCGTACGCTCCGACCCAGTACTCAGCTTGACCGTACACATCCGTAAGCTCTCCGACGAACTCCGCCGCGCTGCTCGAATGGCCCAGCATGCTGTAGCACGCCACCGAGGGCGACAGCGATGGCCCGTCAAACCAGCGGCTGATGCTGCATTGATCGATCTCGCCCTCATATGGACCATATTCGCCGATTGTCTGTACCGACGATGACACCGAGATGGACAACGTCGCCGAGTCGGCCCTCGGTAGCAGGGATGCGCCGCAGACGAAAAACGCTAGCAAACCTGCGTGCTTCGGCAAGAGGCCTTTCATCTTTGTGAACCTCCCGTGAAAGGATCTGGCCGGCTCCGGGCCGGGAGGTTTTCCTTGGGCTGCGCCACAAGGCGACTCGGCTCGCTGGACGGATAGAGTCAGCACGCAAAGTCTAGCGCGCGCGATACTCAGGGTCAAGCGTGTTGGAGTGCGCGTCAAGGCAAAGTAGAAATGTCGCCCTCCCTGGCAAAGTAGAAATGTCGTGTTTCGTCTGGGCGCCCAGGGAGTGCATGTTAATCTGCTCGTGCCGGTGAAGCGGAGACGGGCTCTGGTGGCGACCAACCCGATCGAGGAATAGCCGGCCGGAACTCATCTGCGGACGATGAGAGGGAGCGTGGTCCTCCCGACACGTTCTGCTACCCGGGCTCGGGGCCGACCAGCGGGAGGCGGCACGGCTCCGCCCCGGGGTTTGGTTTTGGTGTTCCGACCATATCGGACCAGATAGATTCCGCCATGCCTTGAAAAACGCATCCTGCGCGCTCGCTACGGTGGCCCTGGGCAGGAGGAATGGCGGGGAAGGGATCGTCGCAAATTCTCCAGAACGTGAAGAAATCCCCCGGCTTACCGGCCGGTCGTGCGGAGAGTTTCCCGGTAGGGCGAACTTTGCCTTTCCCGCCTTTCGGTCTGCTGTGAGGATCAAGGAACTCATTCCAGCATCTACCCCCGTCGGTTACCGGATGCCGCGATGGCCTGCCAGAGTTTCGGCGCCTTTTTCAGATCGAAACCTTCGTTCCAATTGCTGGGGCGCCTGGCACGCGGGTTAGCCGGTGGTTTCTTGTTTGCAGTGGTGGCTTTCGGCCTGTCTGCGTCACACTCTCGAATCGGTAGATAGCGGTCGCCATAGCGGGCAGCCAAGGATCCGTCCAGCCGCTGTTCGACGCGCAGTTTCGCCCCTCGCAACCCGGTGACGATGGCCTGCCGCTCAATTTCATAAGACTGCCCAAACCAAGGAAAGGTGTAGTTCGGCCGCACTTTCCGCGTCTCCACATAACTCAGCGAACCCGCCAGATGGTGGCCCTTTTCCAGCCTGCGGTGCGCATCATCCGGGTTGGCCGCTTCCACTGTCAACTCCCGCTCCCACCACACCAGGTAATCGTTCGTCAGATATTCGTTGGCTTCCTCGATCGTCGTCACACCCGCTACCCGCATCCCCTTCACCAGCCGATCTTGAGCCGTCCCGAAATTTCTCTCCACTCTTCCCTTCGCCTGCGCAGAGTGCGCCGCTATCCAGCTGACCCCCAGCTCCCTTAAGGCCCGGCCGATCTGCGTCGGCGGCATTTCCACTGGATCTTTATCCACCCCCGGTTCATCTCGTTTGCGCTTCTCCGCCGTTTGAAACAGACTCGCTTTGTCGGTGTAGAATGACACCGGCCGGCCGTTCTTCTCCAGGTAACTCCACAGCAGCTTCATGTTTTCCTCAGTCGAATCATGCCGTACAAAGCGCGCAAATAGCTGGCTGGTCGCGTCGTCGATCATGGCTATCAGGTAGAGCTTCTCGCCGCGCCCCTCCAGCCAGTCGTGCTTGCTGGTGTCCCATTGCACCAACTCGCCGAAACGGCTCCGCCGCGGCCGCCAACCGTGGATCTCCTGGACCTTCGCTTTCTTCCCTCGCCACAGCTTGGATCGCATCATCCACTGCCGCGCCGTCTCCTTGCTGACCTCGATGCCGTGTTTGTCGCGCAGGTACTCCGACGCCAAGGTCGGGCCAAACCCTTCGTACACCGGCCCCGACAGGATCTTCACCGCCTCTTTCTCGACTCTGTCGGCGAGCCGCCGATTCGAGGGCTTCCCGCGCGATCCATGAACCACCGCCCGGTCGCCGAGTTCTTTCACCCCCTTCAGCAACCGCTGCACCTGCCGCACACTCAATCCCAGTTCCTCGGCCGCGGTACGTTGCGTAATGATCTTCTTCTTGACCTTTTTCAACGCCACCAACCGGTCGCGTTCGGTTTGCGTCATCAGTAGCTGTCCTTCCTGCATCCCCACAGCGTGGAGGTGTCAAGACGACATTTCTACTTTGCCCAAAGGCGACATTATCACTTTGCCGGAACAGCGTGTTGGAGTGCGCGGCAGTGTCTTAGCTGTTTGCTCAGGGGGCAGGCGCACTCCGAAACTGACGTGTTGAGGATGTGTCAACCGGAAACCGGAAACCACTTTCTGGCGGTGCATGACTGGTGGCACTACGCGATTAGACCAGCCGCAATCGGTACACGCGCCGCAGGACCCGCCGTTTCCTCACTGTTCCGTGAGGTGGACCCCAAAGGTTGGACAAAATTTGGGCGTTTCTTAGATGGTGCAACGGCGTGACCAGGAGGCGGCCCGAAGGCCGCCATCCATTCCGGACTTGAGTCGGCGGTCGGGTCGCATCTCCGTTAGAGAGGCGACCTCGTATCACCCTACGTCCGCCGCTTCGTCGCGCGTCTTCACGGCCCGCATCCCGGCCGCGATTATCTGCTGCGCCCGCAACCCGTCGCGGTGGTTCGTCGGAAAATCTCGGTTCGTCGTGCAACAATCCACGAATGCCGCTACCTCTGCCCGATAAGCCGCTCCGAACCGGTCGACGAACTCGGGCGCTCTATCCCCTCCGGCCCCCCCGGAGAACACCTTCTGTGCGATAGGCTCGCTTCGGCCTCGACACCCGAACACCTCGACCATGACCTCCCGAGGTCTCTGAAAGAAACGACCGATCTGAATTTGCCCATGGTCGCCGTAAATGGCCGTCTCCACGCGATAACCCGACACGTGGTTCCGGCTCACCTGCACCTGCCCGAGTATCTCTTCGCCAAACCACAGGTACAGCATGGCGTCATCAAAGTCTTCCTGGCACTGCGCTACGTGTTTGTTGTGCAGCACGGACGCCACTGCCAGCGCACGGTCCGGCATTCGCCCAACCAGCCACAGGATCTCATCCACGTTGTGAACCGACATGTCCGGCAAAATGCCGTCGCTCTGATACCCATCCGGGGGAGGCCCCGAGTCCTCCAGCGCCGAATACACCTTGAACACACGCCCAATCGCACCCTGCTGCATCAGGTCGCGTCCGTAACCCAGGGCGGCGTCAAACCTGCGTTGGAACGCTAGCATCAGTGCATGCGGGTAGTGGCGATCCAACTCCGCGCTACACGCCAGGTCGCCCTCCAGCGTGCCTGTCAGCGGCTTTTCGAGCAGCACCCGGTGTCCCGCGCCCGCCAGTGTCATGGCGTGCGTCCGGTGATGCTCGGTGGGAGTTACAACGACCGTCGCCCGACAGAGATCCGCCGCGACATACCGCTCCAGGGAATCGAAAGTCGCGCCCGCGAAACCGAAGTCATCCACAAACCGCTTGAGTCTGGCAGAATCGCGGTCCACTACCGCGCCCAGGCGGCACGAGCCTTCATGGCGCTCCAGTTCAAGCAGGTGGCTGGCATGCACCCACCCCATGCGGCCAATCCCGACGATTCCAATGTCCAGTGGGCGATTCATGATTCGATGTTCCCCACCGTTCGCGCCTCCAGGTGAGGCTGGGCTGCGGGCACTCTACCCGATAAACGCGCGGAGAAGTTGCGCTGATTCATGGTGATATTCTAGCTGTCCGCTGCCTTTGGGCGCAGACTGCGCACGAGCGTTGCCCGGGGATAGAATACGAACAGCCAGCCGCCGGCATGCCAAACGGTTCCGGCGCGCGCACGTCTGTAGCGTTCCGCCGGACCGATCTTCAACCGCAGGAGGACCGCTCCGATGTATCGACGCTGTTTTTTGCGCTCGCTGGCCGCTGCTCCGGTTCCCGCCGCATGGACGCCGCACGCGATCGCCCAACAACGGGGCGCAGCGGCGGTTGAACTCTTCAAGCCCAGCGAGGAGGCCAACAGTCCGATCGGTGCCGGAAAGGGCATCTATCCCGGCCGTGTGTCATGGGTGCGGGATGCCAAAGCAGCCACGTGGGATGGAGTCACGGGGCATTGGTGGGACGACGCAAACACCGACAACCGGATTGTCCACGGGATGATGTCCAACCTGGTGCGGAGCCTGACCGGAAGAAAGGACGAAAGGCAGGCGTGGGACGCGCTGTTCCGAAACTTCAACGAAACGCGCAAACAGGGGGGCTCAGGATATCGCCCCGGGGAGCGGATCGCGATCAAGATCAACTGCAACCAGGACCGCTCCCCGGAGTGGGGCGTGGCGGGCGGCAGGGCGGCGCTCAACGGACTTCCCAGCCCTCACGCGGTGGTCGCCCTGGTGACGGAACTGATCGAGATGGCCGGAGTGCGGGGCGAAGACATCCTGCTCTACGACGCCACCGGAATGCGCAATGTCGGGCAGCCGATCTATACCAGGATCCAGTCCAATTCCAACCCTCAATTCCAGGCCGTGAAGTTTCTGGTGGGCACCGACTACAGCATGAGCGGCCGGCTTGCCCCCACTCCGGACACCAATAACCCCATCCGGTTCGCGAACCGGAGCCTGCCCGTGGGCTATCTTCCGCAGCAGGTGACGGAGGCGAAATACATGATCAACATGGCGCTGCTGCGTCCGCACGGAATGGCCGGCGTCACCCTGATTGGCAAGAACCATTTCGGCTCCGTTCATTTTCCGAACGACGGCGGCTGGTCTCCCAGGGTCCTGCACGGCAGCGTCATGCGAACTCAACCGATGGGGTCGTACAACGCGCTGGTGGACCTGATCGCCCACCGGCACCTGGGCGGCAAAACCATGCTGTACATGCTGGACGGCCTGTACACGGCCGAGCACAACGAAGGCAATGTGTTCCGCTGGGCTTCATTCGGAAACCAATGGGCGTCCAGCCTGCTGATGTCCCAGGATCCCGTGGCGATCGACTCGGTCGCACTGGATATCCTGAGGAGCGAACCTCGCGCCACGCAGGTCCGCGGCAATGCCGAAAACTATTTGCACGAAGCGGCACTCGCGGGGAAACCGCCGTCCGGCACCGTGTACGATCCCGATGCCAGCGGCAGTCCGGCCGAAAGCCTCGGAGTTCACGAGCACTGGAACAACGTCAAGGACCGGAAGTACTCGCGCAATCTCGGCCTGAATCGCGGCATCGAACTGATCGCATCGGTGTAGTGCCGTCCGGGCCGGGGCGGCTGGAACCTCGCAACCGGTCTTTCGCGTCTTTCGCGTCTTTCGCCTCTTTCGCGGATCTTTCTTGACGGCCCGCTCCGGTACGGCTATGCTGTTTGGGACATTGCCGCGGGAGGGGCGGCAAGCATGGATGCCATCAGCGCTGAAGCACTCAGCGGACTTGCGGCGGCGTTTCAAACGCTGCTGCCTGTGCCGGCGGATCCCAACCTGAAGCCCTCCGTGGTGGTGCAAGCCACTTCCATCAGCCTGACCGGGATCGGCGGGGTGATCGGACCTAGCCATGAGCCCGACGGCGAGATTGTTGGCCGGCGCGTCGATGCCGTCGTCGGCATTGGCGTTCGGGCGCCGTCGAACGGGATTGGCGCGGCCGTCAGCGACGCGATTAACGCCATTTTGGCGGCGGATCGCGCCGCTTTGCTCAATCAGGGTCTGCTCCGTGCCGCGGTAGACAACATCGGCGACCGGACCCAATTCCAAGGCAACATCGTCGAGCAGGTGGTTGGGTTTCGGGTGCTCTACGAGTTCTTGAAGAAGCCCGCGGACCCGGAAGACATCATCCGGGAAATTCCCCTAAACATCCAGTTACAGCAGTGAATCAGGAGAAGAAATGGCGGAAACATTCTCAATTAGCGAGCTAATTGTTCCCGGCACCTATATCCGTGTGAACGCGGAGGGACTGATCGGCGTGGGCGGCATTCCGACGGGCAACATCGGAGTGGTCGGTTCCGTCGCAGCCAACCACCCGCTCGCCGGACAGACTCTGATCCTCTCGGATTACGCGAGCGCGCAGGATCAGCTAGGGGCTTACGATGCATTGAGCGCGGGCAAACTGAACCTGACGCGCGCCATCGAACAGCTTTACCTGAACGGCGCCAGCACGGTGTACGCGCGGGCGCTACCGTTGGGCGCGAACGATGCGCAGCCCGCCCAAAACGACTTCACGGCAGCTTTCGGAGAGTTGATCAAGGAAGATGTCAACATCCTGGTAGCGCCGCAACTCTCCACCGACGACGCGAAGGCCGTATTAGGACCCGTGCTGGAGACGGCGGAGAATGCCGGCCGCGACGTGATCGCGGTCATCGGGTCAGACAAGGACAAGCCGGCCGACATCACAGCGCAGGCGCCAACTAATGACCGGATCGTCCTGACCGCGCCCGCCATTCAGGCCTTCGATGCGGCGGCCAAACAGAGTGTCACCTTGCCGGGCGGCTACACGGCGGCGGCGGTGGCGGGACTGCTGAGCACGCTGGTGCCGCAGGCGAGTCCCACCAACAAGACGCTGGCAGGGGTGGTGCACCTTGCGAAGAAGTTCTCCTACGGGGAAGAGAAGAGTCTCCTGACCGGCCGGGTGATGGTGCTCGAGGAGAGGCAGGGGGTGCGGGTAGTGCGCGGACTGACCACTGACGACGGGCCGTTCAAGCAGGTGACGACGCGGCGCATCGTAGACTTCGCCAAGGCGGGGATCCGGCAGGCGAGCGATCCGTTCATCGGCCGTTTGAACAATCAACGCGTGCGCGCGGCGCTGGCGGGCGCGATCAACGGCTTTCTCACCACTATGGTCCAGGACGAGGCGCTGATCAGCTATTCGCTCGATGTGTCGGCGTCGCGCCAGGATGAAATCAACGGGCGTGCGATCGTCAACGCCATCCTGGCGCCTACGTTCAGCATCGATTTCATCGCAGTTACTCTGGTCCTGCAATAACGAATAAGAGGAGATATGGCTAACTCGAGAGTATTTACCGGAGCCGATGGCTCGATCACGCTTTCTCCCTCGCAAGGTCCGGAGGGGGACAAGGCAAAGGACGTCATCTCCGCGTACGAGATGCTGACCGTGGGACGGGTCCAAAAAGTGCGCGTCGAAGTGACCTCGGAGATCCGCCCGTTTCACGAAATCGGACAGCGGTACGCCACCGAACTGCGGTCCGGCAACGTGACCATTCAGGGGACGATCGGGCGGGCGTACATCAACGGCGCAATGCTCAAGCTGCTGCTCGGCGAAGCGGCCGACCAGCGGCCGGCGCGCAGTTGGGCGCAGCCGGCGTTCAACATCACGCTGCTGGTGGAGAGTCCCGCCGCGCCGGGCGTCACGAGCAACATCACGTTGCACGACGTCAAGATCGACCAGTGGGTGTACGAGATGCCGGAGAGCGATTTCGTCATGGAGTCGGTCGGATTCCAGGCTCTCTACCTGACCGTACAGGATAAGGCGGCGTGATGCTCTCCCCGGAAGAGTTGCTGGCCGGGAGCGCGCTGACTTACGAGATCGAAATACCGGCTGAAATCTTGAAGCCAGGTGGTCCGGGGACAAACGGAAACGGCCACGGGCCGGTGCGGTTGCGGCCGCTGACCGTAGCGGACCTGCAAGTGATCTCGCGCGCCGCCAAGGAAAGCGACACGCTGCTTGCAACGTTGATGGTGCAAGCAGCGCTCGTCGAGCCAAAAATGACTGTGGCCCAGGTGGCGTCGGCACATGCGGGACTGGTTGAGTACCTGCTCGATCACGTGAACCGGATCAGCGGGATCACGGCCAGCCAGGAACAGATTCTGTCGGCCCGCGAAGCTCCGCTCGCCAAGGCCGCTTTCGTGCTGGCGAGCGAGTTCGGCTGGACGCCGCAGCAGGTCTCCGAGCTGACGCTGGGGCAGGTTCTGCTCCACCTCCAGATGCTGCGGGAGAAAAAGAACGCGTGAGCCGGCAAGCCATCGCCGACGTTCGACGAGTGCTCGCGATCCTCGCCCGGCCGCTGCCGGAGTTCGCCGTTCCTTGCGAGCGGCTGCTTACCGGCCGCCTGCCGCTCGAGGACGTGTCACCATTCGACGTTCTGCCCGCGGACGGGACGGACCGGACCGGGACAGTTACCGCGACGGCAAGAGCGCGTGAGATTGTACCAGCGTCGAACGCATCGCGAGGTGGCGCGAGCCCGGTGGGTCCGAGGACCGAATCCGGCGATTCCGGGCTGCCGGCTTTCTCTTTTCGAAGGCGCAGCACGGCGGATCGGGAGTTTGCGCGCGGACAGGCGGTATCCGCCACTAGCGCCCCAGGAATGGGGCGGGTGGAACGCGACGCCGCGGGCTCGCCCGATATTGCGCGGGGCGCGGTAGAGCCGGCGAGTGTTTCAGCGGAAGCCCGGCTCAGCGCCGCTGCCGCGGGCGCGCCTTGGCTTGAGCGGCCGCGACCCGGCCGGCCGGGGCCGGATCAGCAACGGGACAGGCAGCCGGAGGGCGAGCGCGCCGGGACGCTGTCATCGCGGCAGCGCGAGGCGCCGGCGGGCGAACGGGTGGAGCGGTCACGCGTGACGCCCGGAACAGCCGCGCAGGCAACGGTGACGCGCCGAACCGCAACGGTTGCGAGCGTGCCGGCGATGGCGCTGGTGGATGAGATGGCTAACGAGGTTCTCGCGGCGCAGCGCCGGGTTCCATCCCAGGCCGTAACCGCCGGCGCGGTGCCGGTGGCTCGGATCGTGGTGCCCGAGTTGGAGGTGCCGGACGCAACCGAACCGCCGCGCGCTGCCGGGCAGCAGACACACGCCGTTGCGCTTCCGCTCGACGCCGAACAGATCGCAGACCTCGTCAATGAAGTGCTGGCCGAACAGGCGCGGCGGCATGGAGTCGATCTCTCATGAAACAACAGCCGGTGTTGGGCGATTGGGAGATTCCGCGCATCGCCTCCATTGGCACGCTGGAGGGGCGCCGCATGGTGGAACTGCCGGTGCCCGGGCGAGCCGGCAGCCTGTTTCAGGATTTGAACGCCGCGCCCACGCGCATCGCGATCAACGGCAGCCTCTACGGCGATGAAGCGCGGGACGAGTTTCTGCAAAAACTGCGTGAGAAATACAAGGCGGGCGAGCCGGTGACGTTCGTCGCCGATATCATCACCGCCACTGACGTGCAGTATGTGGTGGTGCAGACGCTAAGGATGGAGGAGAGCGGCACCAGCCCGGACCAGACGGAATACACGATCGTGCTCCAGGAAAGTCCGCCACCACCACCGCCGCCCGATCCGCTCGGCGGCCTCGATGGCGGGCTGCTCGACGCAGCCAGCGGATTGGTGGATCAGGTAACGGGCGCGCTGGATGCCGTCAGCAAGCTGGCCAACATCCCTTCGTTCAAAGATCCTACCCCGCCGCTCAAAGGGGCGGTGGATGCGGTGAAGTCGGCGACGAGCAGCCTGGGGGACATCGGCAGCAAGTTGCAGGACCTGTTTGGCGGATAGCCGCAAGCCATGGCGACCATTTTCGAAACGCTCGAATCGGCACTTCAGGGCAACGGCCTGGACGGCGCGCTGAGCGCGGTGACGGGTTCGCTCACGGGCGCGAGCTCGCTGCTGGCCGGATCGAAATCGAAGCCGCCGCAGAGTATCTCGGGCTTCGGCGCGGCGCTGCGCGGGCTGTCGCTGCCGGACCTCGACGCATCGGCCGCGTTCGGCGCAACCTTCGATTCGCTGAAAGCGGCGCTGCCCGCAAATCTCGCGTCGGTCACCGGCGGCCTGACCGCGGGGATAGGTCAACTGAAGAGTTCGGGCACTGACCTCACGGGAAAACTCGGGGAATCGCTCCAGGTGGTGCGGGCAATCTATGACCTGACCCAGCTCGATTTCCAGGGCACGGGCAACCCACCCGCGCCGCCGCCGGCCCTTCCTCCCGCCGGCGGCGGTGGCGGCGCGGCCACCCCGGCGGAAGCGCCCGCGGCCGCCAAGGGCATGGACCAGGTGAAGAACCAGTTGGACGGGCTGCCCTCGCCGCTTACCGTCGATTCGTTCCTTCCCTGGCTGCACGACGCGCTCGACAGCATCACGCTCGACGATTTCGGCATCCACCACATCCCGATCCTCACCGACCTGCGCGAGATGCTCGGCACGCTGCTCGGCTGGAAGGCGGCCGATGCCGCGGGCGTTAAGGCGCAGCTCGCAACCACTCTGGCACGCCTGGACGACTACCTGAAGGGGCCGCTCGATCCGGTATTAAACACGCTCTCCACGGCCGCCGGCGACCTGGCGGCGAAGCTGCACACGGCCGAGCTCGCGGCCATCGCCGACGGCCTGGCAGCACGGCTGGGCGATTTGAAGACTCCGGTGCAAAGCGGCAGTCTGAGCGGCGCGGGCTCCACCATCACCGCACTCACCGCGCTCCTCGACCAGTACGACTCGCTCAAGCCCACGTTCCTGGCGGACCTCGCCGGGCTGCCCGCATTTGAAACCAGGCTGGCGCGACTGCCGGACGAACTCGACGATCAACTCGGCAGCGTGGTCTCCGCGCTGCGGCCGTCAAACGCGCTGGGCCTGGTGGACGACATCGGCGCCGCGGCACAGGCGGGCGCGGCGGCGATACAGAAACCCATCGACGATCTGCGCCATTTCCTGGGGCGCATCGCCGCATGGCTCCAGGATCTGCTCGACAAGATTGACTTCAAGGCTGTCACCGATCCCATCGTGGCCGCGGCCAACGCGATGCAGAGTGCGGTCGATGACCTGGACAACACCATGGTGGCGGTGACCGGCCAAATCCAGCAGGTCTTCGGTCAGGTGGAATCGGTCCTGAACCTGTTCGACCCCGCCACGGCGGCGGCGCAGGCCAAGACCGCGGTGGATGCGTTCAAGGCGCAGATCGTCCAGAAGGTGACGGGCCTGCTGGCGCCCGCGCTCACCGAAGTCACCGCCATTGTGAACACTATCGCGGGCGCGGTGGCCGCATTCGACCCGAAGCAGCTCGAGGCGGTGCTGCACGATGCGATCCAAAAGATCGCGGGTGTGCTCGCCGACCCGCGGGTGGCGGCTGTGCGAAAGGATCTCGACAACATCGCCGCGCAGCTCGAGGCCGTCTCGTTCGCGCCTTTCACCGGCGAGGTCGTCAAGGGACTGGAGGCGATTGCGGACACGCTCAAGTCGCTCGGTGAAATTCCGGGACCGCTCGAAGGGGCGCTCCAGTCGGCGCTCTCCGTGCTGCCCTCCGACATCAGGCCCATCACCGATCCGGTGCTCGACGAGTTCGGCAAGATCGTGAATGCGGGACCGGTGAAGGCGCTGGACGCGGTGGCGGAACTGCCCAAACAGCTCGCAGATCGCGTGCGCTCCTTCGACCCGGCGACGCTGGTCGGGGACGGGCTCTCCGGACCGTACAATCAGCTCCTCTCCGATTTACAGGGCTTCACGCCGAGCAGCCTGCTCGAGCCGGTGAAGAAGGAACTGGACAGCCTCAAGGAGCGGCTCAAGCAGAACCTGAATCCGGCCAAGGCGCTCGCAGGGCTGACGGCGCCCTTTGAGGAGTTGTCCAAGGCGCTCGACCAGTTTCATCCCGATGAGATCATCGAGCCGCTCAACGCTCAACTCAAAGAAGTACTGAGCGGCCTGTCGGTGACGATTCCGCTCGACGATGTTCTGAGCGAAGTGGCGGCCGCCATCGAGCGAGTGAAGAACGGCATCGATACCGCGGTGAGCACCACGGCGATGCTCGGCAAGGCGCGGGAGATCCTGGGGGCCTTTGCCGACCCGCGACCGAAGCTGGAGGCGTGGCTGGCGCCGATTCTCGCGAAGCTCGATCAACTGGGAGACACGAGCGCTCTCGCCGCATCGCTCGTTTCGATCTCCGCTTCAGTGGATGGCACAACGGCCGCGGCAGTGGCCACCCGGACGGGCGCGGCGCTCGGCGCGCTCGATTCCGCGCTGGCCGGGCTCAATCCGCAGGGGCGCTGGACGGCCGTGGTACAGGCGGTTCGGGCGCTGCCCGCTGCGCAGGTGGACGCTCTGCCCGCCTCGGCCCAGAAGAACGCGCTCAAAGCGGCTCTGGCGCGGCTCGATCCTGCCCAGCCCGCTACCGGCGCGCCGTTCCAGGCGCTGGCAGGCTTGCAGCAGAAAGTGACGGCGGCGAATGCCGGGCTGGCGTCCGCACTCGGCGATTGGGACGTCCGCTA
Organism: Bryobacterales bacterium; assembly: GCA_963836425.1. Classification (GTDB taxonomy): domain Bacteria; phylum Acidobacteriota; class Terriglobia; order Bryobacterales; family Bryobacteraceae; genus CAWIJJ01. Next base: position 196,273 of record CAWIJJ010000003.1, read on the forward strand.
CACCTCGGGCGGCACCGTACTCGGCGGATTGCGCGGACTGCAGCTCGATTCGGGAAAGCTCAAGCAGTGGGTGCACGACGCAGTGACGGAGGAGTTTCTTGACCCGCTGTCGGCGGTCTTCTCGTTGACCGCGCCGGCATTCGGCATTTTGGATGCGCTGGCCGGAGAACTCGAGAAGCTGATGACCGAAGTGGAGTCGAAGGTGGCGGACCTGCTCGCCGGAGTGGCCGCGCTCCAGAGCATACGGGAATCCCTTCAGGCGCTGCTCGATCGCGTCCGGAATTTCAATCTCGATTTTCTGCGGGACAGCCTGAAGACACTGTTCGCCACGCTGCGGGCAAAACTCGATGCCGTGAATCCGGCGAATCTCGCCAAGGCGCTGGATGCCGTCTTTGCCGGGGTGCTGGATTCATTGAGCGTGGACCTCTTCCTGCCGCCGGCCGGCGTCAAGAAGATCGACGACGATTACGCAAAGCTGGTAGACACTCTGAAATCGCTCGACCCATCGAACGTGCTGGTGACGCTGGTCCAGGATGAGTTCGAAAAAGACGTTCTGCCGCTGCTCGATGCGATCGACATGAGCGGTCCCCTGAAGCGCATCGCGGAACGGCTCGGGAACCTCGCGGACGAACTCAAGGCGGAACTCGACAAGGTGCAGGTCGCATTCAGCGACATGCGAAACGCGGTTCCATCCGGCGGCGGGGCGAGCGCGGCGGCGGGAGTGGGGATATGACGATCGGGTCGGTTCTGCTGCAACCACACAAGGTGGCGGCGCCGCTCGCGCCGGCGCCGGCCGCCCTGCTCGAAGACCTGCTGGCACTCACCACTCGAGTGCTCTGGGACCGCGCGCACGGCGGTACCTGCCTGGCGCTGATCGAAAAGGCGTTCGGCAACTCGCTGGATCGCCTGCTGGATGCCACCAGGTCCAGGCAGGCCGCGGCGGCCGCGAAACTGAAAGCGTGGGCGCAGCCGCTGGTGGATAAGATCGGCGCCATGGGCCAGTCCCTGCCCGGCGATTCGGTGGTTCACGAGACCATTGAGAGCGGCGACAAACTGGTCACTCTGCTGGTGGAACTGCTCGACGGGATCACCACCGATGCCCTGGCACAGCACGCCAACTTCGCGCTCGGCGTGCTGCAAAACGACCTCGGGCTGACGAACAGCTTCGTTGACCGGCAGGTGGGCCTGATCATCGACGAGATCGTGACGCAACTGCGGAGCGCGCCGCTCGAAGCCGACCTGCGGGTGCGGGAGAACCGTTTCGAAATCATCGCGCTGGTGCGGCGCATCCGGCGCGACATCGACGGTCTCTTCGAACTGCCGCCGCTCAACGTGGACCGCTTTGCAGCGCTGCTGCTCGACAAGCTCCGGGAACTCCAATACGATGCCGCAGTGGGACGCGCCGCGGTGACGGGCAAGGCGCTCAAGAGCGGGCTTGACGTGCTCGGCGTGATTTCCGAGGAAGTGACCTTCAGCGCCGGCTTCAGCGGCGGACCGGGCGCAGCCGCCGCTCCCGCGGGCGCCACCAAACGATGCTGGTACGCAAGCTGGGTGACCGCCGAGGAGGTGAACGACACGGATCCGCTGAACTGCCCCGCCCTTCAGCCGTTCTCCTTCCTGCACCTCTCGCGCGAGCAGATGGAGAAGGCCACGATCCATTCCACCTGGGTAACCACCCTGCTGGACGGATTCCTCGTGGCATTGATCGGGTACCTGCAGGGGCGCGGCGTCTATTCGATCACGACGACCGCGATGATGCGGGACCTGGTGTACACGGTGGTCGGGCCGCTGGGCGACATCAACCTGCCGACGGTGCTCGACCCGTGGCTGAAAGTGCCGGGATCGTTCGACAAGCTGTTCAACCTCGTCGCCGCGGCATTGTGCAGCCTCGAAGGACGCAGCCTCGACAAGTACGACGGCTTCCTGTATCTGCTGCGGCTCATCTTCCGGTTCGGCGGATCGTCGCTCCCGCTGCCGTTGCTGCGCGATGCGATCCTCTCGATCATGACGCTCTACAATCATGACCCGCTGGCCACGCCGAAGCCGGAGAATCGCAATAACGACGGGCTGATCCAATTCGTCATGCAAATTCTGGGGCCGCTGCTACACGCCGGCGTCATGCCCGACAATTTCTTCAGCATCAACGGCGAATACGGCTCGCTGATCGCGGCCGTTCTTCTGGGCGCGCTCGGCATCAGCGTGGTGAGCTTCTTCTTCGGCTTCCTGTTGTCCATCGGTTTCGCTGGAGACCTGCCGGATGGCGATAACGCCGCCGGAAGCTGGGCCAAGGGCTGGGGACTCTCGCACCTGACGTTCATCGGCTTCTGGTTCCTGTTCAACGACGGTAAGACGAAAGACGGCAAGCGCGGCTACACGACCGACAGCGGACGCGGCAAGGAGGTTGAATTCGACGGCTATCCGGACGCCGCCACGTCGCCCTACCTGATGCCGTTCGCAGGAGCCGGCGAATGCATTCAGGGCAATCACGGATTCTGGAGCCACAATTCGGTCATCGGCCAGGTGTTCTCATACGACTTTTCGCTGAACCTCGCGCAGGACGTCCTCTGCATGCGCGATGGCGAAGTCTTCGGCACGCCGCTCGATTCGGTGGACGACGGCGAGCACCCCGGCGACGGCAATCACATCGTTATCAAGCACACGACGGCGAACACGGCCCATGACCTGGACGTCAACGGCGCGTCCACCACAACCTACGCGAAGTATTACCACGGGCAGAAGGGCACCATCGCGGCGGCTTTCGGCGGGTCGGTTCCAGCCGCCGGGCACCGCAGTTTCACAGGGGCAACTGCTTTTCAAGTGCAATTCCACGGGCATGAGCCGCTGCAACCATATTCACGTGCAGGTGAACCCGGATAACGGCAGCGGCGCGCCCAATAACTATACGGTGCCGTGGGTATTCAAGGATATCGACGGCGGCGTGGCGAAGTCGGCAAAATTCTACGATTCGAAAAACGTGAAGAAGCCTTAAACTATGGGACTCAGCTCCATCGCGGACGCGTTGTTCTCTTCGAGTGCGGCATCGCCCTCTGTCCGGCGGCCCGTCTTCGAGGTCCAGTTCGGCCAATCTGGCGCGGCGGAGTGGGCACAGGCGCTGATCGGCTTGCTGGTGGAGCTGGGAGCGGCCCCGTTTGTGGATCGTGCCGTCATCGACTCGGCGGCGCAGGGGCCCTCGGCGGCGCCCGGCGATGCGGGCACGGTCAAAGCCGGCTACCAGGATTCCTCGAACGACCTCATCTTCACGGGCGCGGTGGACGCCGTGCGCACCCGGCTCGACGGCGTGCTCCGCCTGTCGGCCGTGACCGGCGCGGCGGTGCTGGCGCGGCTGCGCGTCGATCAGAGCTACGAGCAGAGCACGGCCGGCGATATCGTCAAGGATCTGGCGCAGCGCGCGGGAGTAGATGCAGGTTCGGTGGAGGACGGCGCCACCTACCCTTTCTATGCCGTCGACGCGCGGCAGAACGCCTGGCAACATATGGCGGCGCTCGCCCGGCAGAACGGATTTCGCGCGTTCTTCTCCACGGAAGGCAAACTCAACTTCCAGCCGGTCGAGGCGGGTCAGCCGGTGGTGTCACTCGCGTACGGCAGCGATGTCCTCGGAATGGAGCTGTGGAGCGCGCAGCCGGCGGCGGGGAAGGTGACGGTGACGGGAGAGGGCGCCGCGGGGTCGAACGGTGCGGACGCGTGGAGCTGGTTGCTGAAAGACCCCGCGGGCGTGCGCGCGGAATCGGGCACAGGCGACCCGGAGAAGCTGATCTCCGACCCCGCGCTGCGCAGCGCGGACGCGGCGCAAACGGCAGCCGGCAGCATCGCCGCCGCCATCACAGCGGCGACCCTGAGCGGTTGGGTGCGGACGCCGGGCGCGGCCGTGGTGACGCCCGGCAGCACCATCGAGATCACCGGCGCCCCGCAAGCTGCGCTCAACGGCACCTGCCTGGTGGAGCGCGTGCGGTACGGTTTCAGCAAGCGCGAGGGCTTCACGTCGCTCATCCACTTCACCCAATCGGGCGCAGCGGGCGGCGGCGGAGGCGGGCTGATCGAAGCCGCAAAAGGACTGCTATGACGCTTTCGCTATACGAGACGATCCGCCGTATCGTGCAGGACGAACTGGCGCAGATCCGCACCGCGGAGCTGGCCGTAGTCAAGGAGCAGCACGCGCACGAAAGCGATTCGGACAACGACAACTACGCCTGCACCGTGGAGCTGCGGAATTCCGGGCTGGCCTTGAAGCAGGTGCCGGTGGCGACCTCGCAGATCGGAGCGGCCACCATTCCGTCGGTCGGGGACCTGGTAATGGTGCAGTTCATCGGCGGCAATCTCAATGCGCCGGTGATCACGGGCCGGCTCTACAACGATCAGGACCGGCCGCCGGTCAACGCGGACGGCCAATTCGTGATGCACTTGCCGCTGGGCGCGGGCGACAGCGATGCCGTGCACGTGCAGTTGGACAGCGGCGATGTGCGGGCGGTGCAGGTGAAGCTCGGCAGCGGCGTTTCGGTGCAGGTGCAGGACGACGATCCCGCCATCGCCATAGAAGTTGACGGCGGCAAGGCCAGGCTGACGATAGCGAAGGACGGCGCCATCACCGTGGAGAGCCAGGGGGACATCAGCGTGAAGGGCAACCAGATCGCGATCGAGGCGCAGGGCGAACTCAACATGAAGGGCGCAGTCATCAATCTCAATTGAGGAGGAACGCATGGGACAGCCGGGAGCCAAACAGGGAGACCAGGTGATCGCTACCGACATTCACATCGTCATGATTCCGTCTCCGGGCGGACCGGTGCCCACGCCGCTGCCGCACCCGTTCACGGGACTGCTGGACAACAGTCTGAGCTCGAACGTCAACATTCAGGGCAAGCCGGCGGCGACGCAGGGAAGCACCGCCACCAATACCCCTTCGCACATTCCCCAGGGCGGACCCTTTCAGAAGCCGCCGTCGAACCAGGCCACCGTACAGGTGGGCAGCGGAACCGTGAATATCAACGGCAAACCGGCCGCCCGCAACGGCGATGCGTGCCTGACGTGCAACGATCCGGCCGATACGCCGGGCGGCACGGTCCTCGCCGCCGGGACGGTGATGATCGGAGGTTGAAGATGGCCGCCAACCGACAACTCCTCACCGATATCCGCCTTAAGCTGATTCACCGGGAACTGCGCCCGGTCTACGCCGTCGATACCGATCAGCGTCGTGTGCCGAACCGCGCCGAGCCGCTGGCCGATCTGGGAGTAGTATCGGGCCTCGACAACCTGGGCCAAGCCGTTGTCTTGCGGCTGCTCACTCCCAAGGGAGAGCTCGCCGCGCTCGCGCATCCCGAATACGGCTCGCGTCTGCACGAACTGGTGGGCAGCCAGAACACCAACACCACCCGAAACCTGGCGAAGCTGTACATCCTCGAGAGCCTGAAACTCGAACCGCGCATCGAAAAGGTGACGCAGGTGCTGGTGGAGCCGGCGCCGGGTGCGCGCGACCGCATCCGCATTCAACTGGCCGTCCTTCCGGTGGGAGAGGCCGAGACTGTTCGCATCGGGCCATTCACCCTGGAGCTTGCCTCGTGAGCTTTCGACGCCACACCTATCCCGAAGTGCTGGACAGCATTCTCACCGCGGTTACGGGCGGGGCTGCCGCCGAGCAACACCCCTTTCCTCCCCCGGGCGCCGGTACGCCGCCTTTCCAGCACACGCTGCTCAAGGGACCAGTGGCGAGCATCATCTCCGTCTTCGGCGGCCGTGACGGCCAGCCGCACCTGTTCGCGAAGGACAGGGACTATAAGCTGGTCAACGGCCGCGTGCTGGAGTGGCAGAAGGGCGCGGAACTGCCGGACCCGGGGACCCTGGTCTGCGTCAATTACTACCCGCAGTCGGGCGTGCCGGTACTCACCGACATCCAGACCGGCAGTGTTGTGCGGACGCTCTCGGAGGCGGTCGCACTCGAACTAGCGTCGCTCTCTGCGCAACTCGATTTCGTGTACCAGTCCGGCTTCATCGACACCGCGTCGGGCACCGCGCTCGACAACGTGGTGGCGCTACTGGGCGTCGAGCGCGTGACTGGGGGCCGCGCGGCGGGCGAGGTGGAGTTCGCGCGCTCCCCCGGCAGTGCAGGCACAATCAACATTCCGGCGGGCACGCGCGTGGCGACGGCGGACGGCAAGGTCGGCTACGAGACCACCGAGTCCGGATCGCTTGCGGTGGCGCAGCCGGTGGCGCGCATTCCGGTGCGCGATCTCGACGCCAAGAACGACCCGCAGCCGGCGGGCGCGCTCACGCTCCTCCCTGTGCCGATCGCCGGCATTGGCAGCGTATCGAACCCATCGCCAACAGCGCGGCTGACGCGCGATGAGACCGACGACGAGCTGCGCACTCGCGCCAAGAATTTTCTTCACGGTAGCGAGCGCGCAACGCTGGGGGCGATCAAGGGCTCGCTGGCCGCGCAGGGAATCGCCGCGGATGTGGATGAATCGAGCTCGCCGGGATACGTGGACGTCACCCCGCACGTGGATGTGCTGACGCCCGAAGCACGGCAACGGCTCGTCTCCGCCATCGATGCGGTACGGCCGGCAGGCGTGGTTGTTCGGCTCAAAGATGCGGTGCCGCCGGTGCGCGTCAATCTCTCCCTGCGCCTCACAACGTCGGCTGGGTTGATCGAGAAAGACCTCAGGGCCGTGCAGCGCGCCGTCCGCGAGAAGGTAGCGGACTACTTTGCATCGCTCCCGGCGAAGGATGCGGGCAGTCTCAACCGGCTGATTGGAGTGGTCCAGAGCGTAAAGGGCGTGGAGGACATCAAGGTGCTCAAGGTGGCGCGGCCGGACGGCGGGGGCGAAACTCCGCTCGATACCAGCAGCGGGACGCTCGGGTTGAGCGGCCTTACCAGCACGCTGGGCAACCTGCAAATCACCGATCCGAACCTCGCCACTCTCCTGAACGCCATCATCACCTATCCGAAGAATGCGACGCCGCCCGACCAGGCCGCCATTCAACAGGCTCTCAGCGGCGCGGTGGCCTATCTCAACGATCTGAACTCGACCGAACTCGCCGCCGGAGCGCCCGCCGCGGAACAGAACAAGCGAAAACTCTCGTTCGGCAAGCTGCTGCTGGCTACCCCGCTGCCAAACAAACCAGGAATCACGCTGGCGGCATTCGACAATCCACAAGGCCAGCCGCCGGCGCTGCCGGCCGAAGGCTCGGTCGCGCCGTACCAGGCACAGTTCGTCTTTACCACCGAGTCCGGCTTCAGCCGCATCCTGGCGAAGAGTGCCGACCCCGATTACGCGCTCGCGCCGCTCGAACGCCTCAGCCTGAGCAGCGTCCAAATCCAGGTGGAGGCCGACGGTGCCTAGTTTCGAGCGCATTCGCGACCGCCTGCCTTCGCTGTACCAGCCGGAGGATAACGACCGAAGCCTGCTCTCCGGCTGGCTGCGCAGCGTAGCTGCGGTGCTGGACCGGATGCAGCTCGAGTCCACCCAGGTCATGCAGGCGCACTGGCTTCGTTACGCCGACCTGGCGACATACGATCCATGGTTTCTGCGCTCGCGCGCGCTGAGCCGGCCGCCCAAACCATTTCCCCGCCCCGACGATCCGGATCTGCGCGCCTTTCCGTATGTAGACGACCTGGCGCGGCTCGGAGCGCTGATTCCGGTCGCGCCCTGGGAGCAGCCGCCGCAACTGCGCGACCTGGTGGAAGACTACCGCGCGCGCATCGGCCGCCTGGTGGATGTCTTTCGCAACGGCATCGGCACCATCGGCGCGCTGCGCAGCATGGTGGAGGCGCAATTGCCAGCCAACACGAGTGCGCCGCCGGAACGGCGCGACCGGCCGTTCTGGATCGAAGAGTTCGCGCCATCTCAACAGGTGGTATATCCCGCACCGGCGCGCGGCGAGCCGCTGCAACTGGTGGGGCCGCTGATGCGCTGGACGATCGACAACGACGCGCTCGCGCCCGCAGCGCCCTCTGTTTTTGTCCAGGGACTCGCCGCCGGCCCCGGCATCGACGCGACGGTGAACCCGATGATTGAGCTATATCAGGCGGGCGCCGCAAAGCCGCGCGTCGGGCTTGCGTACGCGGACACGGTAGCGCCCGGCCAGACGCTGCGCCTCCGCCCATTGGGACGCAGTTGGCTCGGAATGGCCGGCGGCCTGGTGAGCGCCAGTCATGCGGACGATCCTTCCGCGCCTGGTCCGTGGCAGCCAGTGGCGGGCGGCCCCGCGGCGGCCGTCACGGCGATTTACCAGACGCTGGATCTGGCATTGTGGGTGGCCGCCGGAAGCAGCCTGCTGCGCTTTGACGGGAGTGCTTTTACGCCTGTACTCGACGGACTCGCGCCGGTTCACGCGCTCGCCGGAGACGGGCAGGATCTGTTGATCGCTACCGCCGCCGGCCTGTTGCGCCTGCCTCTGTTCGCGGGCGGGAACCCCACCGCCACCGCCGACCCGGCCTTCCAGGGGAGCGACGTGCTCGCCATTCTCCGCGCCACCGACGGCACTCTGTGGTTCGGCACCGGCACGGGCGTCAACGGAGGCGCGCTGCAAGACACGGCCGTCAACGCCCTCGCGCAGGATGCGAACGGCGTCTTCTATTTCGGCACCGCACTCGGACTCTTCCAATGGCAGCCGGGGTCGGATACGTGGAACTGGTATGAAGGGAAAGGCGCCGGCGAGCAGAATCCGGACTGGCAGCCGTTCTTCCCGGAAAAGCAGGACGCCGAGCGCAATTTCCCCGGTGCGGAGGCGCCGTTCCTGCCGCCGGTGAACTGCATTCTCTGCGCGCGCGACGGCTCGGTCTGGGTCGGAACGGCGAACGGAATTGCGCGCTACACGGCGCTCGCGGGCGAGAATCTCGGCATGGAGACGGTGCTCGAGGCATTCCCGGATATCGCCGCCGGCGCCGTCTTCACCATCCGCGAGGATCCGCGCGGCCTGCTGTGGTTCGGCACGGATCGCGGTCTGTTCCGTCACGACGGCCGCGACTGGTGGCAATTTCAGGGCGTCGATTGGGTGCAACTCGGCCGCGCCGATACGATTTATCCTGCGGGGATCGCGCGAGGGCAGTGGCGCTTTGACCGCGCTTCTTCGAAGTGGCAGCGCCTGGATGGTTCGTGGATCGCCTTCAATGACGAACCCCACTCCACTGCCGAGCCCGCCGTGCAGGCGATTGCGTGGACCGATGGCGTCGCCGCCGACCTCGGTGAGTGGGACGGCTCCACTTTCTCGAACGCCTCGCCGGCGCCCGAAGGCAAACTTGTGGTGCGGGTCAAACCGGATGAGCAGACCATCGTGAACGGCGGGATCCCGGCACTGCCGCGCGTCCCCCAGGGCATCTCGACGTGGCGCTATCTGTCGATGGAGGCCGCTGACACGGTATCGCCGGGGCCGCATCCGTGGTGGTCCACCGAAGGCCGGCTGTTCCCGCCGCCGCCCGATCTGGACGCACCCGGGGAAGGCCGGTACGACATCACCGAGCCGCCGCCCGAGAGCGACTTCGACCGCGCCGTTTTCGCCTACAATCCGGCGGCGCGCGTCTGGTTCGTCTGGGAGCCACGCACGGCGCTGTCCGTGCTGGTGCGGCTCAAAAAGATCGCACCGGACGAAACGGTAGACCCCGCCATAATCGATCGCGTCTGGCAGGGCATCCAGCAGGTCCGGCCGGCCGGCGTGCGCGTACGGCTGGCACTTGAAGAGAACATCGTGAAGAGTTGAGGTAAGCAATCATGGCCCTCCCCACCAGCAATGCCAATTTCGGAACACTGGCCCCCCGCACCGCGGGACAACTGATCACCTCGGCGGACTGGAACGCGCTCGTCGCTGCCACCAAGACCGTACAGGATACGCTCAACGCGTTGTCGCAGGCCGTGGACACACGTCTGTCCGCGGTCGAAACGGGCGTGCAGCAGACCCAGGCCGGCCTTCAGGACACCACCGCCCGCGTCACCGCCCTCGAGAACACGCTGCGCCAGTACAACCGTGTCACCTTGAAGCCCACGCAGGCCGTGTACGCCATCGGCGAAACCGCGGTGATCACGGCCACGGTGGCCGACGTCGCCGGCCAGGCCATCAATTTCACGCCGCAAAACCGCCCGTTCGTCACCTTTGTCGCCACCTGGGGCCGCCTGCGCGCGGTGCCTGGCTTTGAAAGCGACGCCGGCCTGGGCGACCGCACCGTCACGGTTCGGGTGAACCAGCAGGGCGTGGCGCAAGTCCGCCTGCAACCCGACCATGCCGAGTTCTTCGACCTCGATTTCGAGGACGATGTGTCCGCTACGCTGGGCGGCAAAGTAGCAGCCAACAATCGCAGCGCCGCCGAGATCATCCGCACGGCGGAAACGCCGGGCACCGCGCGCGATGCGGGAGCCTTTCAGTTCCTCACCAAAGAGTATGACCGCACCGATTCGACGCACCTGCGCGACTACGTCGACACTTACTACCAGAAGTACCCGGCGCGCGTTTCCGGCAAAGGCGTAATCAATGTCCGGCAGCGCTGGCAGGACTATCGGGCCACTGTCTTCTGCTTCGTGCAGAATTCCGCGGACGTGAGCGCGCCCGATTTCGGACGCGCCTCCGCCGCGGTGCAGATCGTCTACCGCGATTGGATCGGCCCCTGGTACAACCTCGATTACGCGGTCAACACAGGCCCGCTCGTGCTGACCTATCGCGACCGGCTGACTCCGAAGTTCACGGCCGACCTCAAGGAGTCCGTCGATAACGTGAAGGCCGAAGTCAACAGTATCGTCCGGAATCAGGGCCTGGTGCGAAAACAGCGCGACTATCGCGTGGTGCGCGAGGCCCTGGACCAGGTCAACATCGCGCAGCCACCCAGCTTCCTGAACGCGGTGACGCAGTCGGTGCAGAACGCGATCTCCATCCAGCAGACGCTGCAAACGGCGCAGGACCGGACCGCCGAGCTCCCTGACCAGGACGTGGCGTTCGAAGTGTTCACCACCGCCGCGACACGCTCGGACGCATCGGTCGCGTCCGCCAACCGCGCCGTCTCGGAGGTGCAGAAGCAGCTCGGCACCGTGCAGGCAAGCCTCTCGGACGCCCAGAACAAAATGGCATCCCTCACCAACAATCTGACCGCGGTAGGCACGCGCCTCGATACGGCGCTGGCCGACAGCGGCGCGGTCGGCTCGCTCCGGCTGCAACTCAACACGCTCAAGAACCAGGTCACCGCCTTTTCGGCGCTCAATCCGTCGGACATCAGTTCCAAGCTCGGCGCCGTTACAGATCTGAGCAATCGCGTATTCCAGCTGGAGACCCGGCGATGACCGCCACCGGCCTTGAAGCGCAGGTGGAGGAGTTGCGCAGCGCGCTCGCCGCGATGCAGGAGGAGGCCGCCTCCCGTCCGCGCCTTCGCCTGATCGCGCTCGAAGCGTCGCCGTACCTGGGCCAATCGGTCGCGCTCACCGCCACTGTCTCACGGGGCGACGGCACGCCCCTGGTTGGAGTGACGGTCACGCTGGTCACTTCCTGGGGAGAGTTGTACGGCGAGGACGACAGGCTCGAAGGCAGCAGCATCGCCGCAGTCACCGGTCCGGACGGCTCCGTGCGCGCGACACTGCGGCCGCACGTTTCGCTCGACGACCCGGAGGAGCAGGACGCGCTCGAAGGTGCGCTTACGCAGCTCGACCCCAGTGCCGCGAGTCCCGCAAGTGCGGGCGCGGCGCTCGAGTCCATGGCCGCTCAGTATCGATGGGAGGCCAACCGGCCCTTCCGCAACGCAGTGGACGCCTACTTTCGCGATTTCGGGAGTAAGCTGCTGCACAACCCCATCGCGCGCGACCAGATGGTTTCGTGGCCGCGCATTCCCGCCACCGTCATCGCTTTCGTGGAAGGGCCCGGCCAGGCGGTAGCGGCCACGGTTACTCTGCGCTTTCGCGACTGGCTGGGAGCGTGGCTCCAGGTCTACAGCCGGCAAACCAGCGCGCAGAACCCGCTCGCGCCGGAATTCGAGAACGTCAAGAAGAATGCGCTCGGACCGGCCGGCATCTTATCGGGCGTGCTCGACCGCAGCGGGATTTACGTGGACAATTCATTCGGTGTGATCGGAAAGCAGGTGGCGCGCGACGCGGCGCAGAATGCCATCGGCAAGTTCCTGGATACCGCCATCGCGGACCTGCCGGGCGATACTCGTGGCGCGATCGGTCCGGTGCTGGCAACCGGGTCGAAGCAGCTCTCGAGTGTGCTGGCTGTAGTAGGGGAAACGCAGGTGGCGACCGGGTCCAAGGTGGACCGCGCGGACTTCAACGCGGGCCTGGCAGGCAAGGCCAACGCGGCGGATCTCGCCCTGGTGCAGACGGCGGTCGCTACCAAGGCAGACAGGTCCGCGTTCGAAGGGTTTCAAACGCAGATTGGAGCGGCACTGGGATCGAAAGCGAATGTTGCGGACTTGCAGGCGGTACAGACCGGCCTCGCAGGCAAAACCGACAAAGCCGCCTTCGAGACTTTCCAAACCCAGGTCAACACGGCCATCGCATCCAAAGCGAATGTTGCGGACTTGCAGGCGGTACAGACCGGCCTCGCAGGCAAAACCGACAAGGCCGCCTTCGAGACTTTCCAAACCCAGGTCAACACGGCGCTCGTCCGGAAGGCCGACCTCACCGTGTTCCAGGCATTCCAGACCGCGACCAACACCGCCCTCGCGAGCAAGGTGGACAGCGTCGCCTTTGAAACCCTCCGGCGCCAGGTGAACGACCGGCTTCCGCTCACCGTGACGCGGGCCGACCTGGACGCGTTCGAAACCCGCACCAACACCGCGCTCGCTGCCAAAGCGGACACAACGGCGCTGAGTTCGGTGCAGAACCGGATGCGCACCATCGAGACGCGTTTTCCATGAAGTTTGCGACTGTGGCCGCAACCCCGGGCGGCGCGGCCGTGTCGCCCCTCGCCGCGTGGCCGGTCACCACGCCCGTAGCGCGGGGATTTCAGGCCGTCCTCTATCTCCGCTTCGATACGAGCGGCGCCACCGATCCGGTTGAGATCGACGAGTCCGCGTGCGAATTCGACGCGCGTCTTCGAGTCCCTCGACTACGACGCACTCCACAGCACGCCTCCGGCCGCCCTCGAGCCTGTCCAAGGACAGCAAGGCCGTCATCGTCAAGCTCGACGGCCCGCGGCGCGTGCTGAGCGTGTCGCTGGCCGCCCCGCTGCGGAGTGTCGAACTGCATCGCGCGGACGGCCCCGTGCAGGCCGACAAGGCGGCTGACGCGGCCAGCTTCACCGACGTCAACTTTGCGGTCCAGTTCGCCTCCCCCGTGGCGCCGAATCAGGTCACCGCCGTGAACGTCCGCGGCGTTCCGGCCAATCCGCGAATCGCCGCCGCCGGAACGGATCTTGCGTCACCGGCGTTGTTCTGGCCCACGCCGGACGCCGCCGGGAGCTTGAACGTCAGCGCCGGCCCAGCCTTGGGCAAGGCTCTCCAAAGCCTGCTTTCCGCGCAGCACACCGAGATTGCGATGGTCATCCAGAGCGACGCCCCCTGCCGCATCGCGATCTCCAACTTCAAAGTTCCGTACCATCGCGTCCTGACCGTTTTCACACCTTCGAGCGGCGCCAGGGAAGTGCTCCGGTATTCGGGCAAGCGTGTGGAACGCCAGTCGCTCTCGGTCACGCTGCCCTTCTCGGCCAATGTCGTCTCGGGCTTGCTCAAGATCGACGAGAGCTTTCGTGGAGGCGCGGCCGCGGCAGCCTTGTCCGAAATTGTCGAGACCGCCTCCTCGGCCGCTTTGCCGGATCGCGGCATCCGGCTGAGCGCGGAGCGCGCGATCCGGGCGGCACAGCGCGTGGATGTCCAGCAAGCAAACACGTTCGCCGGGCTCTCGGTCGCCGTCCTCGCGCTTTCGCCCGATGTTTCGCTGGCCGTCGAGGTCCAGTCCGATTATCAAAATGCGCCATCCGGAAAGAAGATCGCGGAGGCGAGCGTGGCGATTGCGCGGGCGGGCGTTTCCGGCTGGGTGATCGGCTCCTTTGCCGCCCCTGTCGCGCTTGCCGGCGGACCTTGCTGGATCCTGATGCGTGCCCTTCGCGGCGATGCCGTGTGGCTCGCCGCGCCCGGCGCCCACGCCGTCGAAACGGTCGACTCGGCGGATGGAGGGACGGCTCCGAGTGCCGGATTCGACGGGCTCGAAGCACTTCACCGCCTGGTTCCGCAATCCGCCGAAAGTCCACCGCCGGAGAATGGAATTCCGCCGGCCGGCCATGCCCGCATATTGATCGGCAGCGTCGCCGCAGCCCTGGGGAACGGCAGTTTCGACGTCACCGCGCCCCTCAACGCCTTTCTCAACGCCGCCCGCACCGGCCCTCCGGCGGCCTCCACGAAGATTCCGATCGAATTTGCCGCCGCCGCGAGCGGCCTCCTCACCGTCTACCCTCCCCGCATCGTCTACGACGTGCCGTGAAATAATATCTCGTTGCCCCGGCGATAGGAGGACTGAATCGAATGCAAGGAGCGTACCGCTTCCACGGCATCGTGCCCGCCACCATGCTGCTACTGGGTCTCTCCGGCAGTGCTCTTGCGGCATCGTCGATGCTCACACGGCCCGACGACCCGAAAGCCGTTCACCTCATCGCCCCCGAGTTCGGCGCGCATGCCGATGGCGCCGGCGACGACAGCGCCGCGATCCAGGCTGCGATTGACGCCACGCGTCAGGGAGTTGTTTTCGTGGCTCCGGGCCGCTACCGGCTCACCCGAACAATCTACATCTGGCCGGGGGTCCGGCTCATCGGTTACGGCGCAACACGCCCCGTGTTCGTGCTGGCTGCCAATACGCCGGGGTTTCAGCGCGGCGTTGCCGTGATGGTGACTTTTGCCGGAGCGCGCACCGGAGCCGGCGGCCGCGGAGGCGGAGCGTTCCGCATTCCGTTCCCGCCGCTCGATAGCGTGCCGCCCAATGCCGCGATCCAGGACGCCAATCAGAACACTTTCTATTCGGCGATGAGCAACATCGACTTCGAAATCGGCGACGGCAACCCGGCCGCTGTGGCGATCCGTTTCCACGTGGCGCAGCACTGCTTCCTCAGCCACATGAATTTCCACGTCGGTTCCGGACTGGCCGCGCTCACCGAGGTTGGAAATGAGGCGGAAGACTTGCACATTTACGGAGGACGCTACGGCATCCTCTCCGACATGACCTCGCCCAGTTGGCCGTTCACCCTGATCGATTCGGAGTTCCAGGGACAACGCGATGCGGCCATCCGCGAGCACGGCCTCGGTCTCACGCTGATCCGCAATACCTTCCGTGACGCTCCCACAGCTATCGAAATCGACGCTCACTATCACGATCGCTTGTGGGTCAAGGACTGCCGCTTTGAAAACATCAGCGGCCAGGCGGTGATCGTCAGCCGGGAGAAGAGCCCGCTGAACCAGATCGGCTTCGAGAACGCCGTCATGCAGAACGTTCCGGTTCTTGCGCTGTTCCGCGAGACCGGCAGGAAGGTCGCGGGCAAGGGGCCGGTCTACCGGGTGGCGAATTTCAATCACGGCCTCATCCTGCCGGGAGAAGGACGGACCGGCTCGATCGGCACACAATACAATGCCGCGGCGCTCGCCACCATGCCCGCACCGCTGGGACCCGCCCTCCCCGGGCTGCCCGCCACGCCCGACTGGGTGAATGTACGCACGCTCGGCGTTGCCGGCGACGGCAAGACCGACGACACCGCCGCCATCCGCAAGGCGATCGGCCAGCACCGGGTGCTCTATTTTCCGGCCGGCCAATACGTCGTGAGCGACACGCTCGAACTGAAGCCGGACACTGTGATCGTCGGACTGCATCCCGCGGCGACTCAATTCGTTCTGCCCGACAGCACGCCCGCCTTTCAAGGCGTGGGGGCGCCGCGCGCGGTCATCGAAGCGCCGCCCGGCGGGGCCAACATTCTGAGCGGCATCGGCATCGCGACCAACGGCATCAATCCACGCGCCGTCGGGATCCTGTGGCGTTCGGGCGAGGCATCGCTGATCAACGATGTGCGTCTGATGGGCCCCGGGCCCGGCAATAATCACCGCACTGCCGACGCGGACTTGCGCAAACGCTGGGACGGGCAGTATCCGAGCCTCTGGGTGACGGACGACGGCGGCGGGACCTTCGCCAACATCTGGACCCCCGATACGTACACGCAGGCTGGATTGTACGTCTCCCACACCAAAACGCCCGGCCACGTTTACGGGCTCTCGGCCGAGCATCACGTGCGCGTCGAGATCAAGCTCGATCACGTCGAGAACTGGGACCTGCACGCGGCCCAGACGGAAGAGGAGGCGGGCGAGAGCGCGGAGGCCCTGTCACTGGAAATCGCGTGGTCGAAGAACATCACCATTGCCAACTATCAAGCCTACCGGGTCACCCGTTCGCGCGCGCCGTTCCGCACCGCGGTGCGCATCTACCAATCGTCGGACATCCGTTTCCGCAATGTGCATGTGAATGCCGAGCACGGCTATCCGGTCTGCGACCGCAACGGCTGCGCCACCTTCCTGCGCGTTGGCAAATTCGCCTACGAGAATTCGATCGAGGACGTGACCCATCACCTGACCACGCGAGAGCGGGAGTTCGCCGTTCTCGATATTCCCGCCGCGCCGGTTGCGCCCCCCGCGCCCGATGCCTCCGCGGTGCTGGCGCCGGCTGCAAAGGTCCAGAAGTTGGAGGACGGTTTCTTCTCCGTTTCCGGCGCCGCCGTGGATCCGGCCGGCAAGCTCTATTTTGTGGATCACCATCAGCAGCGCATCTACGGCTGGTCGGAGGCCGAAGGACTGACGGTCGAGCGCGACAGTCCGCTCGATCCCGTCAATCTGGCGTTCGACAAGTCTGGAAACCTGCTGGTGTTCTCTTCGTTCGGCCCGGAAGGCACTGTGTACAGTTTCCACCCGGGTTCGCCCCACGGCCAGATCACGGTGTTGTCTCCGCAACCGGCGCAGCCCCGTCCGTCGGCGCGCGTGGTCCTGCCGGTCAACTACTGGAACGACGGCCAGTTCCGGACACACCTCGACTCTGACACGCTGGTCTACAAGACCCTGGCCCAGATGTTCGAGGCAGACGTCTCCACCCCCAAGGCGCGGGAGTACGTTTCGCCTGACGGCAGCACAATTCTCCCGGCCTTTCGAGTCTTCGAGCAGGGCCCGGCCGACTCCATTGCAGGATGGCGCTTCTCAGACACTCTCGACACCTACGGCTTCGTAACCGCCGCCCCTGGCGAGCATATCTATGTCAGTAACTCGGCCGAGGACGTGACTTACAAAGTGCTGGTCAAATCGGACGGCACCCTCGGCGAGCTACAACCCTTCGCGGACCGCGGCGGCGAATGCGTCACGGTTGACGCGAAGGGCAATGTCTATGTGGCGAACGGGCAGGTCTTCGTCTACGACCGGACGGGAAAGCCGGTCGCGCAGATCGACGTGCCGGAGCGTCCGATCGATATCCTCTTCGGCGGCGCGGACAGGCGGACCCTGTTTATCCTGACCCACCACGCCCTGTTCGCCGTGAAGGTACGGGGTTAAGGGTGGTGAGGTTCGATCATAGCGTGTAGGCGAGGGCGATCACGGCCCAGGACGTGGCTGCGGCAGAGATGAACTGGTCGGCCCCGTGCGGAAAACCCGAGTCAATGAAGATCGAGAACGCCGGGATCTGGAGTGTCAGTATGCAAATGCGACCTCGTCGTATATAGAGATTAGTCGGCTCAGGACTCGATGATGTGATTCCGGATGGCGTAGCGGACCAATTCGGGAAGAGAGTGCAGATCCAGCTTGGCCATGATGTGCGCGCGATGGGTTTCCACCGTCTTGACGGAGATCTCCAATGCAGCGGCAATTTCTTTGTTAAATTTGCCTTCCGCGACGAGTTGCACGATTTCGCGTTCGCGAGGACTGATTGGGCCGGACGATCCGGCGGAGCGATAGCCCCGAACAATCCTTTCGGCGACGCTGGAGGCGAAGAACGGTTTTCGCCGGCAGAGCGCATCAACTGCTGTGACCAACTCATGAGCGTCATCGCCCTTGATTAGATAACCGCGTGCGCCTGCAGAAAGTAGATCGCGAACGAGTTGCTCGGATTCATGCATCGTCAGGATCAGGACTTGCATCTGAGGATTCTGTTTTAGAATCCGCCGTGTTGCCTCCAGGCCGTTCATATCGGGCATGCAGATGTCCATTACCACGAGGTCCGGCTTGACACGGGCCGCGAGTGCGATGGCTTGCCGGCCGGTGGAAGCTTCGCCGCAGATCTCCCACTCCCGGCGCTCGCTAAGAATGGCAGCGACTCCCTTTCTGACAACTTGGTGGTCATCTGCGATGAGGATGCGTGTCTTTTTCATGGGTTGCGGCACAGGGCAGGATCACTGTGATTCTCGTTCCTTCGCGAGTGGAGCGGATCTTGAAACGGCCGCCCAGCAATTTCGCTCGTTCGCGCATCCCCGCCAGGCCAACTCCGACCGAACGCGTCCGAAGCCCGCAGCCCCAATCCTGCACCATCAGGACCACCTGGCTTTGCATTCGCTCCAGATCGATGACCGCCGCCGGGCTTCCCGAGTGCCGGTGTATGTTAGCCAGCGCCTCTTGGACGATCCGAAAAATGGCGATTTCCAAGTCGTAATTCAAGCGGCCAAAATCGCGAGAAACGGACAATTTCAGCTCAATCCCGGTACGCTGGCGGAAACCCTCCGCGTAGGAGTGCAGGGCACCGGCCAAACCGCACTCCTCGACCGAAGGTGGATGGAGCAAGTAGGACAGCGTGCGTACTTCGCGAGAACACTGGCGCGCCAGTTCCAGGGCCTGCGCCAGCAGGCGGTCCCTATCCGGCGGTCGGAACCTCGGCCTCTGCAGGTGTGTCAGCATCATGACGAGGCCGGCAAGCAGTTGGCCCGTGCTGTCGTGCAGTTCGCGACCGATCCGGCGCCTCTCCTCTTCTTCCGGCCGAAGAAGGGTCTTCGATATCAGCCGAAAACCCCTCGTCTTGCAGCCGCGGGACCCGACCAGCTCTTCGGGGGCGGTAATTGGCTCCGCTATGGCCACAGAGCGAACGGGATTGCCGTGTGCGTCAAGCATCAGGGAAACGGTGTTCCGCACCCAGATAATGCCCGACTCCTTGCGAATGTACCGCTTCTCATAGACGATGCTACTGATCTCGCCAGCGAGCATTCGGCGGGCCAGCCGCCAATTGCCGTCCAGATCGTCCGGGTGAGTGATGGACTGAAACGTCCGCGACTCCAACTCCCGCTCGGAGTACCCGGTCATCCGGCAATAGGCGCGATTGACAAGCAGAAACCGGCCACTCAGGTCGTTGACGGAAACCCCGATTTCCGCGCGTTTGGAATCGCTTTGGCAGCGCCGAGTCTGCGCCTTCGTATCGGCCACTGGTATTCGACCACCCTTCGTTAAGAAATCCAGATCGAATCCACCGCCGCCCCTCCGCCTCTGTTCTGGAGCAGCCGCGAATTTTCACATTTTAGAATCCCTATTTTAGCAGGTGTCGATACGCTAGCGCATCGCAGAGTAACGTTATCGCACCTCAAAGACGTGGGTCTATCTTTAAATTCTGATTCCGACCTATAAGAATATAAACAGGTCTTAAATGCGGCTAAGCCCCAGTCCGGAGAATCTGCTATTGCGAGCGGCGCCCCAGGCCAAACGATCGGCATGGCAGCTTAAGCATGTCGTGTTTGACGTCGGCGAGCAGTTGTGGACGGCAGACGCGCCCGTTAGCTACGCGCTGTTTCCGCTGCGTGGTGTGGTCTCACTTCAGGTCTCCGGAGATCGTGGAAAACGGGCGGACATCGCACTGCTGGGCCGGGAAGGCTGCGCGGAAATCGCCCTGCTGCTCGGGGCGGAGCATAGCCGCATGATGGCGACCGGCTTCACGGCGGGTGAGGCATTATTGATGCCCTCGGAACTGTTCGCCACGTTCCTGCGTCACCCACGTTTTCGGGACGCGGTGAACCGCTACATGCGGCTGTTCCTGGTCATGCTTCACCAGGTCTCCTTCTGCAATCGAGTCCACGTGATTGAGAAGACGATCATCGGGCGGCTTCTGATGATCCAGGATCGGACCCAAACGAACTCGTTCCAACTCACCCAGGAATTCTTAGCGAACATCCTGGGAGTGCGCAAGGCGACCATCAGCAGGGTAGCGGGCCGCCTCCAGGCGCAGGGAACGATCCGTTATGACGGGCGGGGGCGCCTCACCATTATCGACAGGCAGCAGCTGGAACGGCAGGCCTGTTCCTGCTATCAAACCATTCAAACGGAGTCCGAAAATCTGATCGCGGCGCTCGGCGGCTTCTGAGGCCCTTCGCAAGGCTCACACCGGCGCGGACCGTCGCTACATAGTCGCACGGCGCCGGGTGCGGGATGGTGTGTATTGTCAACCCCGGCATTGCGGCACATCCTGAAAGCAGGATGTCGAATTTGCGGGAGGCCATGAAGCACACCACGGAGCTGTTCCGCGCCCAGGTGGACGCTGTCCAGATTTTGCATGTCAACGGTTTTCCCGCAGCGCCGATTCGTCGAAAGCTCGAAACACTACTGCGCTGCGAAATCGATGATCGGAAACTGCGGACCGAACTCTTAGTGCGGCTGGTTGCCGTTCTGCAAGGCGGGGAAGGTCCACGCCCCGGGGAGATTGCGCGCGCACATTTGCGCCGGGTTCGTAACACCCGGCGAGGGACATGAGCGAGCTGGCGGACGCAGGCTCGCCCGCAGCCGGTATATCGCAGGCGGTGGTAGATCGGGCCGCCGAAGGGATCTTCATCGAAGTTGACGGGCACTTCGCCTATCTGAATACCTCTGCGGTCCGCCTGTTTGGGGCCGCATCGGCCGGCCAACTTATTAATCGGCCCGTTCTGGATCGTGTGCCCCCGTCCTACCGCCCTCAGATTGCGGAACGAATGCGGCAGATGCACGAACGATCGGAACCGATGCCCCTCGTGAACGAATCCTGGCTGCGCATGGACGGCTCGGAGTTCGAGGTGGAAGGCTCGGCAGCCCCCATTCGCCATAAGGAATTGGCCGGCACAATCGTCCTTTTTCATCACCCTGCTGACCGTTTGGAGACTGGCGAGGCGAATCGATGCACCCGCGCATTACTGAATGCCGTCGTCGAGGGGACTACGGACGCAATCTACGTAAAGGATCGGGAGTCCCGCTTCCTTCTGGTGAACCGGGCAACATGCCGGATGGCCAACAAGAGCCCGGAGGAGTTGCTCGGGCACAATGACACGGCGATATTTGCGCCTGAAGCCGCGGAAGCCGGCATGCAGCACGATCGCGCCTTGATGGCCACCCGGACCACGGAGACGCGCGAAGACGAGCTGACGCTGGCCACTGGAGAGCGGCGCAGCGTGATCACCACCGAAGGCCCGGTACTGGACGATCAGGGCGAAGTGATCGGGCTGTTCGGCATCGCGCGCGACATCACCGACCGTAAACGCGCCGAAGAGGAAAGGGCCAAGCTGCGGGAGCAACTGCTCCACTCACAAAAACTGGAGACCATCGGCCGCCTGGCGGGGGGCGTGTCGCACGACTTCAACAATCTGCTCACAGTAATCAATGGATATAGCGAATTACTCCTGTCGGAGCTCACGGCGGGCGACCCGATGTTTGACAGCTTATCCGAAATCCGGAAGGCGGGCGAGCGTGCGGCGGCTCTCACCAGGCAGTTGCTCGTTCTTAGCCGCAGACAGTTCGTTCCATCGAAGGTCCTCGAAATCAATGACGTCGTCAACGAGGTAGCCAGCATGCTGAAGCGCGTCATCGGAGAAGACATTCGGCTGACAACCGATCTGAACGCGCAGCCGGGCCGCGTGCGCGCCGATGCCGGTCAATTGCAGCAGGTGCTCATTAACCTGGCGGTGAATGCCCGGGACGCTATGCCGAGCGGGGGCACTCTGCTGATCCGGACGGAAAGCGTGCAGTCTGGAGACGCGTTTGTGCAGCAGCACCCTGATGTGAAGCAAGGAGCGTATGTGCTCCTGGAGGTCAGCGATTCCGGCATCGGAATGGACAATGATGTGAAAGCGCACCTCTTCGAACCGTTTTTCACCACCAAAAAGGCCGGCGAGGGCACCGGTCTGGGACTCGCAACCGTGTACAGCATCGTGAAACAAAGCGGCGGATCCATCTGGGTCTACAGCGAGCCTGGTGAAGGTACAACCTTCAAAATCTATCTGCCGGAAAGTGAGGAAGAAGTAACCCGCGAACGCGAACCGGAACTGGCGCCAGGCGACCTGACAGGCACTGAGACGATTCTGGTCGTAGAGGACCACGAAGAACTGCGAAAGATGGCCAGGGTGGTCCTGTCGGGATTTGGCTATCATGTGCTCGATGCGGGAACTCCCGGCGAGGCTTTGCTTGTCGCGGAGCGGTATCCGGGCCACATTCACCTGGCGCTTACAGACGTGATCACACCCGGAATGCCGGCACGCGAACTGGCGGACAGGCTAAAGGCAATGCGGCCGACGTTGGAGTTCATCTTCACGTCCGGGTACAGCGAGCCGATGATTGTGGAGCGCGGGATCTTGGAATTGGGCGCCAGTTTCCTGTCCAAACCGTTTTCTTCAAAGGCCCTGGCTACCAAGGTGAGAGAAGTACTCGGCACGCGAAGGGCGGCGACCATCCTGGTAGTCGATGATATGGCGGGCATACGCGGACTTCTGCGAAAAGTACTGACGGGGGCGGGGTACAAGGTCATCGAAGCGGCGGACGGAAAACAGGCGCTGCAACAGATGAGGACCTCGCAGGTGGACCTGGTCCTCACCGACCTCGTAATGCCCGAGATGGAGGGGATCGAGACGATCCAGACCATTCACATGCAATGGCCCGAACTGAAAATCATCGCCATGTCAGGCGAATTCGCGGGCCAGTTTTTGCCCGTGGCCGAACTTCTGGGCGCCAACGCAACCTTGCCGAAGCCGATTCGGCCCGATGTTCTGCTGGACGTGGTCCGGCGTGTCCTTCCCTGGAAAGGGCAAAAACTTACGTGACAAAATCACAGACATTCCTCAAATCAGTGCCTAACCGGTCCATTAGGATTAGGGGTGCGATTAGATGGCGACCCACGGGAAGCTGTTCTTGAAAATGACGGCGTGCGGAGACAGCCTGCTGGAGGCCCAGCGACGTGAAGCGAAGGCCCTGGCGCGCTTTGAGGCACACCCAACGGAAGAGGGTAGCGAAGAATGGAGGCGCGCCAGGCACCTCGTGGAAAACCGCGCCCGGGAATACATGGCAGTTGTACGGGCGTGGAGGGAAACCTCTCACAAGGGAATTGCCGTCAACGAGGCGTCGCAGCACATCAGCCCGGAACTTAGAGAACAATTGCTGTGGGCCGGGCTGCCGCAATCGGAAGTAGCTGCCATTGCCGAACATCTTCGGACTTGCTCGGAATGCCGGTGCCAGGAGGAGCTTTGGGAGTTTTGGGGCGGGATGGGGGGAGAACAGCCGGCATGATCGAGCCCCGGCGATTCTTAGTGCGCTTCTTCCCGGCCGCCTTTTCTCCCCTTCGTGCTGACGATGCTCCTGTGGCCGTTTCGCGCAGGCAAATTATTGCGAGGCACTCGTTGCATGCTGCGCGGCCCTCGTCCACACGCCGGACGTTTGCCTTTGGACAGGCCAACGCCCACAATCCGGTTTATCCGGCCGGCAACGGAACATCCTCCAGCTAAGTCTTGTGACCGACGCGCGAGTTGGCTTGAGCAGGGCCACATGTACCTTCAATGAGCGCGCCGCCGCCGCCAAGCCCCGATCGAAGGTGACTAACCGCTCACGCCGCGTCCGCAAAACCCACCGGGTAGCAATCGGTAATCGCCTGTGTTGCCGGCTTGTTAGCGTGCGCCTTCAGCGCTTTCCGGAACCGTTCCTCGGTACCGCGCGGCTCTGGAGCGAGTTCAACTCGCGGGTCCGACCGCCAGCGGTGATATAGTTCGAGTGCGGCGGAAACGGTCACCGTGCTGTCCCCCATCACCTGCGCATTCGTTAGCAACCGCAAGAAGCCGAGCATCGTCAATCGGCAGAAGAGCAACGCCGCAGTGTCGATGCGGCTGAACCATCGCGCTGCGGCCGCGTGCTGCGGGTGCTGCCGTCCGGAAATGGCCGCTCAATCCGCGCCGGCGAGGTAGCGATAGGGCTTGGGGAACCAGGCCCAATGATCGTCGCACCACACCATGCCGTCGAAGGCGAGGCCGCTCGACTGGCCGGGCTTCACGTATTTCCAGGCGACCCAGATGCGCTCCGGAACCAGCAGGTGGGCCACGCCCGCGTAGCCCGCGGGAAACTTGCGCGAAAGCTCGTTGGGCTCGGCCAGCATGCCGGCGGGCGCCACGGCGATGCGCAGTTCGGATTGCTCGTTCGACGGCCGGTCATCGAGTTCGAATGGACTCCACATTTTTTCGTAGACGCGGCGCGCCGTTGCGACCGCCGCGGGCTGAAAGACTTTGGCGTAGTCGCCCGGCTGCGGGCGCAGTTCGGCGATTACGCGGCCCGACCGGTCCTTGGGCAACTCCTCGAGCAGGCGGCGGGCGAGCGCCGCGATGCGATCGGCTTCCAGCATGGCGGCATCGCGGGGCTCCATAGCCGCCCCGGCGGTCTCCGGCCGCTCGGCTGCTGCCGCCGCGGGCAGCTCGCCCATTTGCTTCGCAAGCGAATCGCGGTACGCCGTGAGCCGGGGGACACGGAAGCGCCCGGGCTCCGACGCTCTCGCGGCGCTTCCGCGGGGTGTGGTGAAAGCTTCTTCCGGAACCTCGGCCGCGCCCGGTGGAATCCGGTTGAGCACGGCATCGAGCTGCCGCACCGCTTGCGCCAGCCAGGCGCGCGCCGCGGAA
Source organism: Bryobacterales bacterium (assembly GCA_963836425.1). Lineage (GTDB taxonomy): Bacteria > Acidobacteriota > Terriglobia > Bryobacterales > Bryobacteraceae > CAWIJJ01. The sequence goes on from CAWIJJ010000003.1 coordinate 221,068, forward strand.
GTGTCCCCGGCCTCGATGTGTTCTCCGGCGGTGCGCGCCGAAAGGTCGGCCAGCAGCACGCGCTCGCCGGCATCGAGCGCGGGAGGCGCGGTGGCGCCAGAGCCCCCGGGCAGCACGAACTCAGCGCCGGCGTGCGGCAGGCCAGGGCGGTCGACGAGTTCATAGCGCGCCAACAGTACACCCGCGCGATCAACGACGGTGTGCTTTCTTCCCTCGCGCGGAAACCCCTCGAGATCCAGAAAGCCATCGGCATCGCCGGGGAGCTCGGCAAAACGCGGCGCATATTCGTACTTCACCGAGCCGCGGCGGAATAGTACTTCCTTGCGCACCAGGTCGAGGTGCAGGCCCGGCGCGTCGTCGATGAGCTCGAGATCGTGACCGAAAGCGGCGAGGCCGGCGAGCTCGAACGGAAAGGCCAGGCGCAAGTCGTTCGCCCGGGCGGCGTACTGGCGGTGCTGTTCGAGAGCCGCGATGAGCGCGGCCTGCGCATCGGCGCTCCCGATGGCCAGCAGGCGCATCAGCCGGATCATGGGATGGATTGAGAGCGAAACAAATTCGTCAGAAAACGTTTTGGCGGCTTCAGGGAGGCGCGCTTCCGTTTGCTCCAGCCATTTGAGGGAGGCCTCGGGAGTCTCGCCGGTCAGCAGGCTGAAGGCCGCGCACAGGCACATCCAGAACGGCGCGGCTTCATCGGCCAGTTGCGCGGCGCGCACCGCCCGCACGTCGCAGAGAATCTCGCCGGAATCGGCGTCACGCGCGATGAGGGCGCAGGCGTGGCCGCGCAGCCAGCCTTCGGGTCCCAGGGGCGCGGCCCCGGAAGGGAGGCGGCGTATATCGCCATCCGGCAGCCCGAGGACCGTTTCGCCGCCTGCCATAGTGCGGCACACACTGGCTGCGGCGGCAGCGGCAGCGGCTTCGCAGACAATGCCGGCCTGAAGCTCGGGCTGCCCTGGAATCTGCGACGCCCACCGGACGCGGTCGAAATCGAGGAGCGCCAGCTCCCGCGCGTCATCGGCCGCGGGCGCACGCGCAAGCAGATCGGACCGCCGCCGGTCGAGCGCGCTGAGCTCTCGTACGGGGTCAGGCTGCATGGATCCTCCCGAAGATGCTGAGCATGTTCCCTCCCATGGTGCAACGTCCGACGCGGGCTTGGCGAACCCCCACTTATTCCTTCTCGCGCGTGGCGAGCGCCTGGAGCAAGCCCAGGAACAGCGAGCGCGCTTCAGGAAGCGCGTTCGGGTTGGCGCCGCGCATCAGGCTGATGAGGATTTGGCGCGTGTTGTTCAGCATCTGCCCGGGATTCTCGGGGTCAGGCATCGGCGGCCTGACCACCGCCACTACTTTGCCGGTGCGATCGAAGATCCTGATCGGCAGGTCGGGGCGCTCCAACAGGGTGACCGCCCGCATATCGTCGCCCAGCACGACGGTGGCATGGGTGACGAACGGGGAAAGAATGCGTGTCTCGGCATCGGGCGGAAGGCCGGTCAACGCCCTGATGACGAGAGAGCCTTCGGGCGAGAGGCGCTCGAAACCTCGTTTTTCGCGCATCCAGACAGACTGGAACTGAAGGTCCGGATAGTCCGTGATGGGATATCTTTCCAGAATCCGCTGGTACATATTGTTGAACTCATTCGCGGCCGAACCGCCCATGTAGAAATCAGCCACGAAGAACTTGGTCTTGCCCTGCTTGATCATCTCGTGGATCATGGGCTCCAGGTAAGTTGTCCGCTCGCCCTTTTCCCCTTTTCCGATGGGGTGGATGGCGGCATCGAGTATGGGGTCGTTATGTGCCAGGACTTCGCCCAGAAAGACCCCGCCCTTCATCACGGTGAGGATCGCGGTCTGCTCGCGCGCGGTGGGGCTGTTGCGCAAGCCCACATCGTCGAGGAAGAATTCGCGCATTTTGCCGATGGCGGCCACGTTTTCTTCGAGCACGCCCTGAAGCACGTAGCCCTCGAGATCGCCGTAGAGAGGTTTGAGGTGGCTCCCCTTGACTTCATCGCGCAGGCTGTAAATGGCGTTCAGCGCATCCAGCATGCGTCCGTGTTCGCCGGCCTCCATCTTGCGCTGGATGGCGCGGACCAGGTCATCGCTGGAAAGCTCGAGAATTTCGGCGACCCGGCGCAGCCGTTCTTCTTCCGGCTGGCGGCGCATTTTCGCGCGCGCGACCTGCTTGCGATGGGGATCGTGCGGGTCGTCGGTCACCGCAGTGGCAAGCTCATCGAGTATGTCGTCGATGCGGAGCCGGCCCAATACCTCCGGTGCAGGCGGCTGCGTGACGGCCTTCGCGGCTAGCTGGCGGGTGGGCTCGTCGGGAAGAAGCGAGTCGGCAAGCGCGCGCCGGGCGGCGACGTCGGGGCCATCGCCCGCGAGACCCAGATGGGCGGCCAGTTTTTGCGCTTCGTCGAGCAGCGCGTTGCGCTTTGCATCCGGCAGGCCGGGCTCGGCCAGCTGGCGGGCGAGCACTTCGAATTCGGCGAGCCGGCCGCGGTCGTGCGGCGAGAGCATCTTCGGCGTGAGATCGCCGGCGGGGCGGCCGGGCACAAGCTGATTCTCGGGCCGAGCCTTCGTCATACCGTGGTCGTGGTGCAGCTCGGTAAGTTCGTGCGCGAGCGCGCGCTCCACGGCCTCGGCGGGCGCGCCGCGGGAGACGCGTATGACATAGCGGCCGTCGCCATCCGGGTCGTAGGTGGCCACGGGCATTTCGCCATCGGCGGCGCGCGGCAGGCGGTCCACCATTTCAACCCGCACCTGCAACTGGTCATCGTTAGCTGCCCGCAGGCGCAGGAGGCCGGGCTCGGCGGGGTCGCGGCCCGCGAACTTGCCGGTGGTGGTTTCGGGAACGGTGAGCCGGCCGATGGCCGCGGCGGCATCCATGGCGGTGGCGGGCATCAGGCCGAAGCGCGCGGCGGCATCGCCGGTGAAGCTCGTGTTCGGAATTCCAAAGGCAGCCCTTTCGCCGGGACGTCCGGGAGCGGGCGGCATGGGCGGCGGCTCGGGAGGCGGGATGCGCGGCGGAGCGGGCGGAGCGCCTGCACCTCCTCCCGGGAACAGCGGAATGTGGCTGGCGGCCATATTGCGGTCCCAGCCCTCGAGCGCCGCAATGTGGGCGGGGTTGCCCACGGGCAGGCCGCTGCCGGCTTCAATCCACTCACCGGCGGGACCGCGACGGTAGGGACGCACGTCGAAGCGAGCGCCGTTCGGCAGCGTACCGTAGCGCGTATCGAACCACTGGCCGTCGGCGGTCATGCGCGCGTTGCCCTGCTCGATGTTGACCGTCCAGCCCTCGCGCGAAGCGGAGCCCACCGGCGCCGTGGGATCGGGCGAGTGTACCCGCATCCGCGTCATGACATTGGCGCGCGGCCCGGCGACCGGGTTGCCGGCGGCATCGAGCACGGGCATGCCCCGCGAGGCCATGAACCGATATTCCTGCACGGTCATACCAGTGGCGGGATCGACGCCCCAATAGCCGCCCTGGGCGGCGGGGGTGCGCAGGGCCAGGGCTTCAGCGGGCGGCCTGAATCCTGGGGCCGGCCCTTGGTGCCGTGAAAAGGGCGTCCATTTCGGGATCGGTGACGCCGGGTAACAGCGGCTCCGGACCTTCGGGAGGCGGCCCTCCTCCAGGTCTGCGTCCGCCACCTCCACCACCGCCGCCGGCAGGAGGCTCGACAGGGCCGCCGGGAGCGCGCGGAAGCAAGCCCTCTTCGGTAGGACGTGGCGCTCCAGGAGCGCCCTCTGTGGGGAGGCCCGCGGCGGCGGGCGGCAGTTGCGGTTCGGGCGCCGGCGGCAGCAAGAGGCGCTGCGGGTCGTCGGCCGGAAGATGCGGCGGCGGCAGGGCGTCCGGCTCCGTGCCGGCTGCGCGGGCGTGCTGCTCGCGCCTCAGGGAGGGCTCTGGTATGGGATGCGGGGGTTTGTAGGCTGTCTGTCCCGCGCCCTCAAAGAAGCTTTGGAGGGCCGTCTGCGCACCGGATTCCTGGATGGAGTTCAAAGCGTCCTGGAAGCTGCCGTGGTAGGTGCCGGTCGCAGCTTCGAAGCCCAGTTCGCCGGCCCTGCCGGCCACGCCCGCGGTGGTGGAAAGCACGGCACGCGTGGTTCCGGCGCCCAACATGGTGAGGCCGCCGCGAATGATGCCCTTGTCCTTCACGGTCAGGTTTTGAAGGTAATTGCCGACGGTGGAGCCGCCAAACGGGATTCGTTCCAAGCCGCCGCTGATGGCCGCAGTGAGGGTACCGGTGAATGCGCCCTTAGCCCCGCCCATGAAGACCTTGCCCATGCCTGAGGCGAAACCGTTTTCCCAGGTCTTCTCGTTAAGAGCGGTGGAGCCGGCGGTTCCGATAAAACCGGTGGCGGCTCCCACTTTGAGGATCTGGGTGAACTTGGGCACGTTGGCAGCGGCGGCACGGCCTGCGGTTTGCAGCGCGACCACGCCGCCGGTCTCGGCCGCTTCGGCGGCGGCGGTGCCCGCTTTTGCCACCGCGCCGAGCTTCTGTCCCACGCCCGCGGTGATCACCTGCACCCCCACCATGCCGAGGTCGGTGAGTGCCTGCTCCCATCCGTAGCGTCCCCCCTTCATGGCGTAATTGACGCCCATCGCGGTGAGGCCGGCCGCTCCCGCGATGGCCATGGCCAGCAGCGGAGCGCCCGCTCCACCGGTCACCACCGTGGCAATCACCGCGCCGATGATCGCGATTGCCGTGGTGATGAAGTTGGTCATGCGATCGAGGCTGGCCTGATAGCTCTCCGCGGCTGTCTGCGCGAAGTTCACCTCGAGATCGAAGGCCTCGCGGTCCCGGCCGATGTACTTCCCGGAGGCGTCGAAGTTGTCGCTTTGAATGATGGGGCGGCCGAATTCGTCGAGTTCGATTTTGCCGCCAATGGCGCGGTTGAGCCGGGCTTCGGAGGAGGAGAGGGCCCACTCCTCCACCGAGTTCTCCATCATGTACTTGCCGCCGGCGCCGGTCTCGCTGCGCTGAAGCATCTGGCGGTAGCGCGCGACCTCGGCGCGTTCCTTGTCGTTTTGAGGCACGCCAAAGAAGTCGACCTGGGCGTCCACGCGCTCGTCGCCGGAGAGCTCGCCATAGCTGCCCTGGCCGTAGACGCCCGCGTCGGCGAACAGATCGCTCTTGTAGCGGTCTTTGTAGGTTTTGCGCGCCTCGTTGACTCCCTCGCGCGACAGCCGCTTGGAATTGCGCTTGATCAGTTCTTCGTCGGTGCCCTTGCCGAGCATCGCGTAGCGATAGCCCGCGGCGGCGTCGGGAACGTCTTTGGTGACGATGGATTCGACGTAGTCGGCTCCGACGCGGCCCTTTTCGGTGTCGTGTGCGTGGGTCGTACTTGCGGGAGAGACGCTCGGCAGCCAGTCTACGCGCGTCTTCCGCGGTCTTCACCTCGCGCAGGCCGTACTGCTGCGCCATTTTGGCGTAGATTTCGAAGATCTCGTTTTGCTGCAGGCGGGCCTGATCGCGTTGTTCCTTCGTCAGCTTGGGGGTGAGGGCGGGATTGAGGCGTGGATCGACGATGGCGTTCTCGAGGGCCTCGAGGTTGGGCTTCCCGGTGGTCTCGCCCTCGCGCAGCGCACGCGCGGCTTTGCCCTCGTTGCTATCCACGCCGTACTGGGCCATGGTTTTCACCATCACCGCATCGGGCTTGTCGAGCGTCCTCGTTTCATAGTGGCCGGGTTCGTGCGCATCCGGATCGCCGGCAACCCACACCTCCACCGGGCGTGTCGCGAATTCGGCGAACTCCCTGGCGGCCCGGTTCTGGTCCACGGGACCGATGGCATTGAGATCGATGATGCCGCGGATGTCGGCGAACTCGCGCTGGACTTCGGCGAGGTGCTCTTCGGCGGTCATGCGGCGGCCGGCCTTGTCCACGGCGCCCGTGTATTGGGCGAGTACCTTCACGGCTCCTTCGGTGTCGCCCGCTTCGCGCTTCTCATCAACCTTCTGGATGGTGCGGTAGGCGTCCGCCCGGGAGTTGCGTCCAGCCGAGAGGGCTTCGAAAACGTTGAAGTCCACACCCTTGAGCCTGCCTGCGACGCGGCGGCCCACCTCCGAGGCGCCCACCTCCTTCTGCTGCTCTGTGGTCAGCTCACGCATCACATCTTCGGCGCGCCCGCCTTCGGTCCCATACCAGTGGATCGTGGTTTCGAGCTCGTGCTTAGCGCCCCCCTTGGTATCGCCGTTCAGGTAGTCGATGCAGGCGTGGTATTCGTCGTAGTTCAAACCGCCAAGGGTGCGGTCGTATTCGTATTGGAGACGGAAGCGCAGCGGAGACCGGTCGAGTTTGTAGAACTTGGCTTCAACGGCGGTGCCCTGGATTCTGGTAAGGCCGCGCAGCGTGGCCATGAGGCCGTCTTCATCCAGGAAAACGCTCTCGAGTATATTCCTGCAGGTCAATGCCACGGTGTTCAGGCGCTTGTCGAGTTGATCGTCCGCGATCTGGTAGAGCGTGTCGGCGATATCGGGGAGGGGATCCTCCACCTTCTTCTTGTCCTCTCCCGTGCGATCGGCGACCGTCTTGCTGACGTGTCCCTCCTCGGAAGTGACGGTGGGGTTGAGCTTGGTTTTTTCCTCCAGAATGGCCTTCTCGAACATCTTGGCGAGAGGCTGGGTATAGTGACGGGCGGCGGCGGCAACGGCGGAAGCGAGGCCGCTGAGGCCTTTGGTCTGGCTTTCGATCAGTCCGTTGACATCGCGGAGCAGTCCTTCCGTGGATTCGCGGGCGGTGCGCTCGAATTCGGCCGCGGCAGCGGAGACCTCCAGAGGGAAGCGGGTAACGGTCTGGTCGATGGTGCCGCGGGCGCCTTCTTCCCCTTTACGCAATTTCTCGCTTTGCTGGGCGCGCCCTTGCGCGAGCACCGGCGAGACCTGCGCGAACGCGCGGCGAGCTGTTTCGCCGAGCGCTACAGGGCCGCGGGCCGCGGATTCTTCCACGGTCTTGGCCGTGCGTGCGGCGGAATCGCCGAAGACCGGCACCGACGCGCGCGCGGCGCCGGCGAGATTTTCGGCCCCGCGGGAGCGCACGTCGCGCACCGTATCGACCGCCGTGCGGCGCATGACGGTAAGGCGCGAAAAGGCCGCGGATCGCTGCACCGAGAGGATCTGATTGCCGGCGGTTTCCGCGTGGCGCGCGGCTTCGCGGGCGGTTTTGACCTGCTCGTGCATGGCCGCATAGGCCTTGGATTCGGCATCTTTGATGGTTTTGTAGCCGCGCGTTTTGAGCGATTCGACGGTCGTCTCGCCCACCGTTCCACCGTCGATCGCAAGCCGGAGGGAGGCGATGAAGCCGTCGATTTCCTGCGTGACGGTGTGCTTTTCGATAACCGGGAAATGGTCGATGCGGGCCTTCACGTTGGCGCTCCAGCTTTTGCCCTGGAGCTCGCGCGAGTCGCCCATCTGGTCAAGGAGGTGCGGAACGGCGTTGCGCTTGGCTTCGATTTTGGCGTTGACCTCGGGATCGTCGTCCCAGGCGATCGAGTTGACAACGGCGTCCTGCTTCTTCTTGCTTTTCAGCTCGTCCCGGGCCCAATCGGCGGACTTGCTGATTTCGGAGGCGCCATCGGTGTAGAGCTTGTCAAAGCGGCCGATCAACTCGGTGCGGATGGCCGGCAACTGGCCGGCCGCGGCTGCTGCTGCTGCATCCACCTGCCGGCGCGCGAGCAGCCCGGACCCGTAAATCTGCCGGCGCGTGGCGAGGGCGCTGACATCGATGGCCTTGAGAGCATCGCGAGTGGCATCCTCGAGTCGCGCACGGTTGGCGGCGAGGACCGCCATTTCGGATTGGAGGGGCGCCATGAGAGCATCGTCGATGCGGACGAGCGCGGTGGCGGCAGCCTGCTCGAGACTGCGGATCGCTTGTGCGGTTTCATCGAGCGTGTCCTGGTGGTAACGGCGGGCGTCCGCAACGAACCGCCGGTAGCCGGCCTGCGCCTCCCTGGCAGCGGTTTCCGGATCGAGGCCGGCCGGCGCTTTCGGATTGGGTGGCGGCAGGCGAAGGTCGAGGACGTCCGGCGCGGTGAAGAGCGCCTGCACGTCGGGCGCGGTGAAGAAGGAGTCGCCGGAGGCGCGCCATTCGGCCATCAGGTTCGACATGGCCTGGTCGTCGGTCATCAGCGTGGCGGCATCGGGCGGTGGGCCGGTTTCGGGCTCGGGCGCGCCATCGGTCTCCGAGCGGACGGCGCCCTGCGGCGGCATCTGCCGCGGCGAGCGCTTGGCCGGAGCCTCTTCCGTTTCCCCTTTCACCTTGGGATGCCGCTGGCCGGCTTCGCGCGCCACAGCCCGTTGCGTGGCTTTGTTCCCGTCCTGCTGCTGCATCCGGCGGGCGGCTTCGGCACGGAGGGGCGCGTTGGCGGGGTGCTTCAGGGCCGGATGCGCCAACGGTGGAACAGGGCCGGACCGTGGAGCGGCGCCCTGCCCGGGGATGCCCTTGGGCTTCGGCCCGGGAGACGGAGCGGGCGCCTTGGCCTTTCGGTCGTCGTCGCGCTCGGTCGTATTTTGCACCTTGCCCGGAGCCATCACCCCCTCAAGCCACCCTTACGACGATTTTTTCGTAACCGCCGCCCCGGTCCATCTCGCAGGTTTGCCCGCCGCATCGCAGGCTGACCTGCCGGCGCGAGGCGTGTTCCAAAACGTTCCAGCCGATCTCATCGGCTACCAGGGCTGCCAGCGATGGCGGCAGTGTTTCATCCCAGGAGGCGGTCGCGAAGCGGCAGGCCGTGCCCTCTTCGATAGTGGCGAGCAGTTGCACCGGGCCGCCCTGGAGTGGAAGTGGATGGGCCGCCGCGCGCACGGCTTCAACCAGCGCCGGTGAGAAGGCGCGCTGGGCGCGGGGCGGAGAGGGGCCGGCGCCGAACGGAACGGGCTGCCCGGACGAATCGAGAATCGCGGCGGTGAGCGCAGGCACGTCGCAGTCGAGCGTGCTCGAAACAGCCGGTACGCGCCAGGCAACCCCGGCGGGCTCGGGCTGTCCCGATTCGGCCAGCCCGAAGCGCGCTCCCGAAAGCTGCACGCGCGCGGCGGCGGTATTGGAATCGGGCGAACGGCCGAATGCGGTGAGCTCGACGAAAGCCGCGGCGTTGGCCAGCGCCAGCGCGCGCGATGCGGGCGGCGCGGATCCCTCGGGGAGCAACTGGCGCGCGGCGGCATCGAACCCGGCGGCCCATTGTTGCAGGAATGGCGCGGCGGGCGGCGGCTCGACCGTCGTGCGCCCGCTGGCGACGTACCACGCGAGCGCGGCAGAACCGAAATAGCGGACCCAATCGCCAGGGTCGGTCGTGCCGAAGACCGATGCCGAGAAGAGCAGATAGAAGATAGACGGCGGAGCGAAAGGGCCGGCGGTGAGGACCCCCCGCGGATGCAGCACGCGCGCGGTGAAGGAGCGGGCGCCATCGAAGTATTCTCCGCGGGCGCGGCCCGTCTTGATCCAGCGGATGGCGGCGCCGCCGCGTGCGAACGCTTTGGCTGCGTTGTGGCACAGCAGCAGGGCGGTGCCCTTGTCGCCGGCCAGCGCCTGCGATCGGGCGAAGAAGTCGGCGAGGTTCCAGGGAGCGTTGCCCTCAAGCCAGTTATCGAGCGCCTGGTCGCGCAGGCGAATCGCGCGTGCCAGCAGCTCGGGCTCGCTGAGAAAGACCGCGAAGGGCTGCTCGTTACCGGATCGGGGGTCGTTTTCGCGGCACAGGAAGAACGCCGTGAGCCGCGCGGGATTGACGGCGGCGATCACGCCGGGAGTGGCCGGCACAGGGCCCGCCGCCGGCGCGGCGCCGGGGCGCGCGAAGTAATCGCGCACGCCTTCGCCGCCGGGGCGGGCCGCCGCCGCGGAGGATGCGGCGATGGCGGAGGAACGGTCGGGCGCGAGCAGCCGCGGCGGGCGCGATTGGTATGGAGTATAGCCGGCAGGCGAGAAATACCCGATCCGCGCCAGCGCCCACGCCTTCATCTGCTCGGCGTCCTGCGGCGGGACGCCTTCCGCCGGCGAGGACGGTTGCGCCTCGCCTGTGGGAGTTGGAGTACGGCGCTCTGGCGCGGCTTCGACTGCCGCGGGTGGTGAGGCTTCCGCTTCGACTGCCGCAGCCTCGACTGCCGCAGCCTCGACTGCTTCGACCGGCCGGCCCTCGACAATTTCCGCTTCAACACTCGCGCACGCGACCTCGGTGGGCGGCGGCAGCACAGGCGCTTCGGCCTGGGGAGGCGCCTCCGGCATTCGGACCTCCGGCTCCTCAGGCGGCGGAATCGGTCTCGGGCGCCGGCGGATTAACCAGAAGAAGAAACGCATAGGGCCGCCGTCACACCATCGGCGGAATCGACATCAGGATGCCGTTGATCGCAGGATGCAGTTCCGCCGGGACGCCTGGATCCTCGGCGAGCACGCTTTGCGCCTCGTCCAGGCCGTTGCGGATGGCGATGGCAGCCAGGAGCAGAACGCGTGCGGCCAGCCACGCGGGCAGACCCGTGCGCGACATTTCGCCGTCCACCCAGCGCCGCAGCGGCATGTTGGAATCGGGAGCCCGAATATCCCCGGGCAGCACGGGCCGCAGGCGTCCCGGGCCGGTCGCGTAGCCGCCGCTGGTGAAGTAATCGCGGCGCGCCAGCGGCTCCAGGTCCAGCTCTTCGGGCTCGGGCATCGCGTTGCGGGGCTTGGCAAGCGGATCGAAACGCGGAGCGCACAGCTCGTCCATCTCGGGCACTTTGTGGGGAGCGTAGAAGCGCCACATCAACGCTCCACCTCCTCGAAAGGCGGGCGCGCGGAACGGCTCACAGCCAGCTCGAAGTACTTGCCGAGTTCGTTCTTCATCACCAGCCGGCCCTTTTTCAGGACTTCGCCGCGCAGTGCCGTAACCAGGTGCGGCATCCCGATGGCCGCGTTCTCCTCCGCGGCGGCGAAGGCGGCCGCCATCACGACGTTCTTGATCTCCCCGCCCGCGAGCTTGAACTGGCGCGCCAGGAACGGGAAGTCGATGTCGGGCTCGACCGGGGCGCCGGGCGGGAAGTGGCGTCGCCAGATCTGCTCGCGGGAAGCATCGTCGGGGAGAGGGAACTCGACCACCTCCTGCGTGCGGCGCAGAAAGGCCTCATCCATGTTGCTCTGCATGTTGCTGGCGAGAATGACAAGGCCTTCGTACTGCTCAACCCGCTGTAACAGGTAGTTGGTTTCGAGGTTGGCGTAGCGGTCATGAGCGTCCTTGACCTCGGTGCGCTTGCCGAACAGGGCGTCGGCTTCGTCGAAGAAGAGCAGCGTCTGGGTATTCTCGGCTTCGCGGAAGATGACGTTGAGGTTGCTTTCGGTCTCGCCGATATACTTGCTCACCACGCTGGACAGATCGATCTGGAGGAGGTTGAGGCCGAGCTGGTTGGCAATGGCTTCGGCGGCCATGGTTTTGCCCGTGCCGGGAGGGCCGGTGAACAGCGCAATGTTGCCCTTGCCGCGCGACAGTTTGGCGCCGAAACCCCACACGTCGTAGACCCGCCGCCGGTAGCGCACACGCGTAACAATCGAGTGAAGCTGCGCCATTTTCTCGGCGGGCAGAACGATATCGGCGAAGGTGGAGCGCGGCGTAACCTGGACCGCGAAACGGCCGAGGTTGGGCGTCGAGAGGGAGCGCGCGGCGGCGACGAAATCCTCCTGGTTGGGGCGCGGATCGGAAGCGTCCCGCAGCGCGGCGCGCGAGAAGGCCAGATTGACGGACTGGCGGATGCGCGAGCGGCCGAAGCGGAAAGTGTCGGCGAGGCTCTCGGCATCGGCGGAAGCGCCCGCGGCGGAAAGCGCGTCGGACCAGGACTCGACGCGGCTCTCGAAGCCGGGCGGCGCGATGTCGATCGGCCAGACGCGCAAATCGGAACCGGCGGGCGCGTTTCCCACGGCGGTTTCGGGGCCGAGCAGCGCTACCGGGTCCTGGACCCGCTGGAGCTCGCTCCACAGGCGAGCCTCCGCGCGGGAAATGCGCGTCCCGGGCTCTGCGGAAACGGGGGCGGCCGCGGAGACGGCCAGCAGCGCGTCGTACAGGGCGGCATCGCGAATGGCGGTCACCAGCCGGGCGGGCTCGGCTTCCAGTTGCGCCAGGTCGAAGCGCAGAATCCCGCGGTCGAGGGCGGCGGCCAGAAGCTGGGCGGCGGCATCGAGGGCCGGCGGATCGTCGCCCCGCAGGCGCACTACCGACTGGCCCAGGCCGCTGCGCAGGATGGACTCGATAGCCCCGTCGAGGGCGGCGCGCGATTCCTCGGAGAGCTCGGCTGCGGCCGCGGGCTCCGGCATCGCGACCACGCCGGATTCGAGCGCCGAGGGCGGCTCGTCGAACAGGAAACGCACCACCGGATCGGCCAGCTTCAGGAACCGGCGGGCGAACAGCGGGCTGCGGTCCTGCAACTCGTCCTCGAGCTGCAGAAGCTGGAAATGCAGCAGCGGGGCGCCGGGCGAAAGCAGGCGCCGGGCGAACAGCTTCTCCCGCTCGCTGCGGCAGATGAGGTTCAGCGCAAGGTTCACGCTGGGACGCTTGCGCGTGACGTCGTCCTGAAGGTAGGCGTAGAGGGTTTCGTAGCGCGGCTCGAGTTCCGGGGCAAGCGCGATCAGCACCAGGTCCACCTCGGCTTCCGAGAGCGCGAACTGCTGGGCAAGGTGCGCCAGCGCAAGGCGGGTCCCTTCCTGCTGCGATGCGGTGCGGCGTGCGTCGATGGCGGACCGCAGGGTGGCGAGCTGCTGGTCGATGGGCTTGACGTTTTCCGATTCGGCGGATTCCCGGCGCCAGTGTTCGCCGAAGAAATCGCTGCCGCGGAGCATTTCGTCGATGTCGGGCTCCGAGATGACGATTCCGCGGTACTCGGGCGTTTGCGGCTGCTCGGCGGTGGCGCGGGCCACAATCAACGCACGCCGCAGGAGCAGATCGAGCCGCAACATCTCGTCCCGGATATGTTCGAAACTGTCGCGGTAAGGATTCATTTAGAGACCCTCGATGCGAAACTCGAGCTTGCGGTTGTCGAACCAGGGCACTCGTTCGAGCGGCTCGTCAAGCGATGCGATGTGTACGGCCAGGAACACGGGATTGGCCGCCAGATGAACCAGCACGCGTTGTTCTTCCACGCGGACGCGGCCGGGAGAGGAGAGGAACTGGCGGACGATCGCCTCGGGAGCAGCCCTGCGGAAGCCGGGAACGCGGGCGGTGAACCAGGCGAGCAGCGCGTCGGCGGATTCGGGAATTCGCGCCGCTCGCGAGTCCGCAGCGAAGAAGCGGCGCAGAGCTTCCAATGAGGGTTCGCCGAAGATCCCGGCGAACAGCGCGGCGTCGGGGTCCGCAAAGGGGACGGCGGCGTTGAAGCTGCCGCGTACGGCCGCGGCCACGCCATAGAGGAAGCACTGAAAACCGCGCGGGTCGGACTGCCATTCCCGGTGCCAGTCGAGGCGCAGCACGGCGCCCGCCAGCAACAGCAGCGACGCCCGGTCGAGCTCGCGCCAGGGTTCGGACGCGGCGGAGGCGGCGGAGGCGGGGCGCGGCAGGCCGGCGGCGGCCAGGGCAGCAAGCACGTGCGGACGCGCGGAAGGGGCGGCGCGGAGCAGCTCGAGCAACTCGGCCACGGCGGCGGGAAGAGGCCGCCCGCAGATCTGTTCGACGGTGAGGGGCGAAGCCCACCACAGGGCCGCGTTTTCCGAAAGCATTCGCAGCGCGGCAAGCGCCGCGTGCCAGGCGCGCGGGCCGGGCAGTACACCTTCGCGGCGGGCAAGCACGAAGAGACGCAGCGCCTGTGCGCGGCCCTCCAGGCTCAGGCCGCGAATGGGCGGGTGCCGTTCGAGGATGCGGGCGATGTCGGCGAAATCCGCCGGCGCGAAGCCCCCGGGAATGCCCGGCTGCGTGGCGATGGCGCGGAACAACTCCTCCAGCTCCGCTTCGCCGGGGAGCGCCAGCGCGGCTTCGAACGAGCCCACGGCTTCCAGCGCATCGAGCAGGTCGAGGAGCTCCGCGGGATCCTCGCGCAGCACGGCCATGACGGCTTCCGCGCGCGGCAGCGCGAGAATGCGTGCGTACTGCCGGTACGCCCAGTTGCCCGGTGCGGTGCCGGCGAGCAGCGCCGCGATGAATTCGGCGCGAAAGTGCGCTCCCGAGGGCGAGCGCTGGATTTCGAATTGGCCGCCGCCGGCGGGGTAAGCCAGCGCGGTAAAGAGCTGCCGCGTGATGGCGCGAACCCAGCCATCGAGCAGTTGACCGCGATCCACTGCGCTCGACCGCACCACCAGCCGCACCCGTAAGAGTCGGATTCGCACGAAGCCGGGCTGGCGCGAGAGACTCGGGCCGAGGAACGCCGAGAGCTCCGTGGCAAGCTGCTCGCGCGCAACCGAAGAGGCGAGCGCGTAAACGTCCTCGCGCCCCGCCGGAGCCCTGCACTTCATCTCGAACCTGGCGATGCGGAGCATGGCGGAATTCCGGCTACGGGTTAGGCGTGAAAGTCACGACGTAGCTGACAATCAGCTTGTCAATCGTCGAGACAAACACGTTGTTTCCACTCACCACCATCTGCTTGACGGGCGCGATGGTCCAGGTGAAGGTGAGGTCGCAGCCGGTGGCGGTGATGGATGGATTCACGGTGATCTGGTATTCGAAGTCCTTTTCGCCGCCGCCGACCAGCGCTCGCACGGCGTCCACCGTGGTTTTGTCGCGTGAAACCACTCCCGTGACGGCGGCGCTCACGATGATGTTATAGGTGCCCGGCTGAAACGTAGTGGGCACCGCCACGGCGGTGGTGGTCCCCGTCTTCACGTCCACCGCGCTGTTGAGCGGAATCACCACGTCGAAAGTGCCGGAGCGGATTTCCGGGATCAGATCGCGGAGTCCCTCCTGCAAGGAAGCGACGAAATCCTGGAGCGCGGTGAAGGTGCCGTTATCGTTTACGAAGACGCGGCCCTGAAGTATGAGGTCTCCTGCCAGCTTGAGGTTTCCCTTGGCGGGCGGCGCCGAACTGCCCAGCGTGACGTCGAAGTTCGGCCCGACGATCAGGTTGCGGTCCACGTAGAGGTTGGAGACCACTTCGACCGACGTAGGCGGGCTCGTCGCCGTCTGCGCCTTCGTGATGTCGAACGCGGCGCCGCCATCGACCGGCGGCTGAATGCGCTGTGCGCGCACGCCGATGTAGCGGCGGCCATTCTCGGAGCTGCCCGTGAACAGCAGCGTTTTGCCGTCCGCGGCAAGCGCCAGCGTAATGGTGCCGAGCGGAACCGCCCAGCCGTCTTGCTTGGGTTTCTCGGAAAGCGGCTCGGTCGGCTCGGGCTCGACGGTCGGAAGGCTCCAGGACTGTGGCAGCAGCAGCACCTCGTAGTGCTCCTGCCAGCGGGTGAACTGGTTGCCGCCGTTGCACTGCCCGTACCCCGCGGAAGGCGGCGTAATCGGATCGAGCTTGTAGCGGATCACCAACTGGTACGTGCCGGGATTCGTGATCAGGTTGGATGCGAGCACAGTATCGTCCAGTTGATACGGGTTGAAGACGAAGATCTCGCGGCCGAAAGCGTCGATGGCGACGCCCGGGCCCACCGCAAACGTCTTCGCCGTACCCTCCTGGTTCTCGACAATCTCCAGGCCGTCCGCAATGCCCCAGAGCCGCAGGGCCAGGTGCAGCCGGCGGCGCATCTCCAGGTGGTAGTTCTGCTCCGCCGCGAAATCGAAGCTGCGCAGGTACTCGCCGTCGAAGTAGCGCAACCGCTCGATGGTTTCCGCCATCTTACTGTCCTCCTCCGGGATTCGGCGACATGGAATCCAGGCGGCTGGTGAGCTGGTTGACGCGGTCGGTCAACTCCCGGATGGTGTTGTCGCGCGCCGATAGCGATGAGTTCAGTTCGGTGATCCTGTTGTGGGCCTCGACCACGGAAGGATCTTCGGCGATGGGAGCGGCGCTCGGTATGGTGACTGCCCTGGGCACGACCTTGCCTTCCACCACCGATGCCAGCAGCGTGTCGCCCGGGCGGCCGAGGACGCTCAGCAGGGCGTCCTGGAAATGCGAAACGGGCGTGCTGACGAGCGGCCCTTCGCTGATCTGGAGATTGATGCCCAGCTTCTTGGCGAACTCCTGGGCCTGCTGCGCCTCCATGCCGGCGAAGACGTGCGAGGGAATAGCGTTCGGATCCAGGAAATTGACGGCGGCGCCCGCGCCCGACAGCAGCGAGCGGGCGAAGGAAACCGGCGCCAGCGCGGCCGTGCGCGCGAACTGCTGGTCCTGGCGGTAAAGCAGCACGAAGTTGCGGCAGTTGATATCGATGGTCGGGCAGCAGGAAGTGCGACCCTGCGTCTCCGGCTCCGGCCTGGGAGTGCTCGGGATGCTCGCGCCGGGCGTGAAAGCATTGCCTGCCGTGGACGACAGCCTGGTTTCGGCAGGATGGCAGGCCGCGCGCTCGACGAGCGTTGCCAGAAGCACTTGCCAGAAATTCGCCGCGGACCAGACATAGCTGCGGCCGCAGTGGCAGATGCGCGCCAGTTTTCCATCTTTGATTTCGAGAGTGGCGAGGACCACCGCGCCGCTGGTGGAGGGCCGCGGACACGAGTAGACGAGCTGTCCCAGGATGCAGTCGTAGACGTAGCGCAGCACCAGTGAGAAGAGCTCGCAGAACGCCGTCGTGGTGGGCTCGAAGTTGGGCTGGTCGCCCGTGGGATTGGGCGGACAGGTCAGCGCCTGTACCGCGGGTTCTAGCGTCGCGTCGTAGGGATCCGGGCACTTGCGCAGGTGCTGGAGGAAGTAAGCCTTGAGCTGGCAGCAGATGCTGAAGTAGTCCACGCTCCGATCGGGGCTGCCGTCGAAGAGGTTGGCGATGTTGGCCGCGTTGGCCTTCATGGTGGAGCCGAAGGTGCCTTCGTTGAGGATGCGGAAACAGCAGGCGAACTGCTCCTCGATGCGATCCAGCACGGAGGTGCTCTCGGGCAGGCAGTCCAGGACATCGAAGGTGACGATTTCCTGAATGCGCGTGGGTTCGCAGGAGGCCGGGCCGGGACCGCACGAGTTCTGGAGCGGCGATTCGAAATCGGACTGCTTCTCGTCATAGTACGCCGCCAGGTAGAAGCATTGGGTCGTGCTGCACTCCTCCGTGTCACCGTGGTAGCCGGCGCAGGGATCGGGCTCGCTTTCGTCGACGATGTAGCCCTTGTTCTTGAGTGCCCGTAGGACGTTGAATTTTTGCGGCGCGCAGACCACCAGGTCGTTGCCGCACCGGTCGATGCCGAAGCCCTCGCCCACGATGACATAGCCGGCGCACTCGGGATCGCGCTGCACGCGGAGGCCGCAGACGATGCCGGTGCCGTGAAGCGTGCGGTGGTAGAGCCGGTTCTTTTCCCGGAAGTAGCGCTGGCCCGCCATCAGGTCGTCGTCGGTCAGCAGGTGTCCGCAAAAGTAGTTGGGCCGCTCGAAGCAGACGGTCGTGCAGCAGGCCTGGCCTCCCTGATCGGAGCCGCCGTTGCAGCCGCATGGCGAGCCGCCGCCGCAGCCGCAGGGCGAGTCTTTGCCTTTGGATTTCCCGGACTTCTTCGTGTTCGCGGAATATGTTCCAGTCATGCCATCTCCTCGGGGCCGTTACTGGCGCTTGGATGCGCCGGATTGCACTTGAAACCAGCTTTCGAACAGGCCCCCCGGAATTCCGTTTCCCGTAGGCGTGTCGACGATATAGTGGCCGTCGTGATAGCGGGCGAGCAGATTGCCGTCCACGGCGTGGCCCCGCTCGTCCACTACGAAATCGCAGCGGAGCCGGATGAAGACGTCGAAGTTGCGCCCGTCCAGGTGCTGGTGCGCGTAAGCCGGCTCGAGATGCAGCCGGCAGCTTCGGTTGTCGGGAGCCACCGTGATGCTCGCGGGTGCGATCTCGCTCCGGCGCGGCTCCGCGGGGTTCGATGGCGTGTGCACGACCAGTGCCTGGAAGCTGTCGTTATCGATGCCCTCGGGGCGGACGGTGTCGGAAAACGTAATCATGAAACCGCTGCCCTTTTTGTCTCCTCGGCCCACGTAGTCGTGAAGAAACTCGCGGCAGCTCAGCGAATCGGCGTGGCGCCAGTTGACTTCCGCAATGTTGGTGAGCGGCGCCGGGGGCAGCCGCTTGAGAATGCACTGGATCAGGTGATCGAGCATGCGCGTGCTCGGCAGCAGCGGACGCTCGGACCAGTTGTCGATCATC
This sequence comes from Bryobacterales bacterium, assembly GCA_963836425.1. GTDB lineage: Bacteria > Acidobacteriota > Terriglobia > Bryobacterales > Bryobacteraceae > CAWIJJ01. The sequence continues at coordinate 239,194 of CAWIJJ010000003.1, forward strand.
TCTTCGGTCACCGGCTCGCCCGGTTTCGGGCAGTGGATCACAGCCAGCGGCAGCCAGTGAAGGCATCCGGGCTTGGCGCATTTCTTCAAAACGCGCTGATAGATGTCCCGGCAATTCTCATCGCCGCACCGGCACCCGTGGCGTACGTCTTCGAGGAAATCCGGCTCGCCTTCGAAGATCTTGAACTCGTAGGATTCGCAAATACGATTCGGGTGCTGGCCCTCTGAGTTGCAGCCGCAATCGTCAAACGGCGCCGGGGTGTACTCCACCGGCGTTTCGCAGTAGCGGACGCAGACGTAAAGGTCGCGGCCCCGGTGCCCGTGATCATGGTCGTGGCCGTGCCCGTGTTCGTGGTCGTGATCGTGATGGTGGCCGTGATCGTGTTCGTGATCGTGATCGTCACCGTCTTCGTGATCGTCCTCGCCGTACGGCGGGCGCTGCTCGTACCCCTGCCTCTCATCGCCCTGTTCATAGCCTTCGCTGCCCTGCTCCTTGTCCGTTTCGTCCGGCTCGGGAGGGCACGGCTGTTTGGGCTTGGCCTTCTGATCGGGCTGCGGCAGGGGCAGTTCCACATCGCGCAGCACCCGCACCTCTCGCCCGCAATCGTCGATCCCCATGCCCGCCTCGACAACGATGCGCAAGTGCGGACAATACGGATGCGGGTGAACCGTCAGGCCGCACACCAGGCCCCATCCATGCAGCGCCATCTGGTGCAGGCGGAGCTTGTCGGTGTGATACTGCTGCTCACCGCTGAAGTCGCGCTCGGTAAGCAGCTTGCCGGTGTAATAATTACTGCGGCAGAACGCCGGTACGGCGCAAGGGCGGCAGTCCGGTTCCACGCCGGTGGTGGTGCCGTTCCCGTTCCTGTGCTTCTTCATGCTTGCTCCTTCACAACAATCTCGTGTCCAGCCCGGCACGCGGCGCAACCGACGCGCCGAGCGCGGCGATGCTCTTGCGGAGTTTCGTGGCGCCGAGGATCGAATCGTATCCCAGCGATGCATTGCGGTTCAGCACCGTGTAGGTCACCCGCGCAACATAGGTATCGACGCCCAGCGAGGATTGCACTCCCACTCGCATGCGCGGATACACGGGAACATAAAAGGCCTGGGCGTGGGCCGGTTTTTCCTGTTCCACGATCTGCCGGACCTTGTTTGCGGAGTCGTCCGGATGGTACGGGTCGGCGGCGAAAAATACGCTGAACTGCGAGGCGCCCCAGGCAAATGGATCCACCGGCGGCTGCGAGGAATCGATCAGCCGGAAGGAACCCACCTGGGAGTAGCTGCCCGCTTGCAGGCGCGCGTTATATGCGCGGCTCCACAGCGGCGTGGCGGCGCACAGGCGCGCGTCGTACTGGCTCATGGCCGCGCCGGAGGTCCCGCAGGGGAGCATGGGCCACCGGCGAAACCGGAAATGCTCCTTGATCTTGCCGGTGACGCCGGCGTAGTCGCGAATCGCCTCCTCCAGCCCGGGAACGGTCCCCCGAAGCAGGTTGGATGCGGCCGCCTTCTTGAGCATGGCGCGCTTTTTGGCGAGGTCCCAGGTGGGATCGACGGGCAGCGCCATCCACGCGGCGAGCCAGTTGTAGTGGCGCGCGGGAATGGAAAGCGGGTCGAAAAGCTGCCACAGGTTGTCGATAGTGCGGTCGAAGCCGTCGAAGGAAGTCTGAAAGATCGACAGGAAGCGATCGAGGAAAAGGCGGCTTTCCGCGTCCTCGTGAAAATTCGCGGGCAGGTATTGCAGGTAGCTCTGGCGCGGGAAGTATGCCTTGATGTTGCGCACGGAAGGCGAGGAGCGGCCATCGGAGCGCATGGTGAGGCGCAGCCGCAGATAGCGTCCAGGCGACCCCTGCACCAGGCCGTCGGGGTTATCGAAACCGGCGCGTACGGCCGTCCGGGCGCCGGCGAACCCCGCTGACGCGATTTCGGCGTCTTCCCCGGGCTCGGCGCCGGTGAGCGTGTCCACTTGCAGGCTGGTGCCATCGGGCACTGTGCCTTCGATGGCGATGCGGTGCCACACACACTCTTCGATGCGGCTGTCCAGCGCCTTGCTCGTCCAGGTGCCCTGCATGACGAACGCGCCGGCGGTGGCAACGGTCCAGAGACGGCGGCGCGGCACCACGTCGTTTTCGTCCACCACCGCCAGCAGGGTTTCGTCCGCGATCGGGGCCAGTACAGCGATGGCATCGTCCAGTCCGGAAACGCCGGTGCCCGCGAGCTTGTAGCCGGCGGACTGCGCAACATCCGGGATCCATTTGTGTACCAGGCCGCGCGCCGTACCCACATACAGGTTGCCCGCCGAATCGAAGGCTACACTGCGCGGATCCTCCATTCCTTCGAGCGGCCGCGCGCTCCATTCGGGCGCGGAGAACAGCACCACGCGCGCCGGCGAGGCCGTGGGGGCGTCCACCACCGCTGCCGCGCCTTGCGAAGAAACGGCGACCTGTGTGGGCGCGGCGATCTGTCCGCGGCCGATTTCCGACCAGCCTGAGCCGTCCGCTCTGACGCGCTGCACGCGGCCGTTGCCGCGATCGGCAATGTAGAGCCAGCCCGCGGCCCACGCCGCGCCCCACGGCCATCGAAACTCGAGCGGGCCATCGCCCGGCTCCCCGGGCGCCTTCTCCCACAGGTGGAGCAGAGCGTGAGGCGCGGCCGAGAAGACCTGCACGCGATGGTTGCCGCTGTCGCAAATCGCCATGCCGCCGCCCGGCAACACCGCGAGTCCGCGGGGCCCGTCGAATTGACGCGCGTCGCTTCCCTGGCCGCCGAACTCGCGGATGGGTTTAGCTTCGCCGGTCGCGAGATTCACGCGCGCAACGCGATTCTGCGCAGCATCCAGCACATACATCACTCCGCACTCGTCTTTTGCCGCGGCCGCCGGGCATTCGAAATCGGAGGCTCCGCCGTTGAAGAAGAGCTTCGCGGTTCCGGGCAGAGCCTCCAGCCGCAGCTCGCCCTCGCGGCCGAACTCCACGATCTCCTCGCGGTGCGCCTCGCGCCAGCCGGCCGCCTTATCCAGCAGCTCGTACGTTGTCCGATCTGTGGCGGGCGCGCTCATGAGTAGCTCACGGTGATGCTGTGATTGGTCGAGTAGACCAGCTCGTTGGCGTTGAGTGAAATGTCCTGGCCGGAGTCCTGAAGTTTGTCGTCGAGCAGAATGATAATGGCATTGGCCGCGATGCGCAGCACTCCAGGGGTGGTCAGGATCTGGCGGTAAACTTCCGAGAAGTAGATGGTGTTGCCGAAGTCCCAGCCCTTGCCGCTTTCGCCGCCGGTGAGCGGATTGAAATAGTCGAGCAGGCGCTGCTGTAACGCCAGGGCCACCTCTCCGGCGCTGGCGGAGGTTTTCGCGATTACCGTGCCGCGTACCTCGATCTTGCGATAAGTTGGCCCGATGACGTACAGCTCGGTCGTGATGAGGCGATGCTGGTCGAGCCAGTTGGCCACCAGTTGCAGCGTATCGGTCGAGGGCGTGGGCTGCGGCACGGGGCTGTCGGGCACCACGATCACCGTGACGATGCCGGGCGCCGGCGCGGTAGTCGTGACCAGGCCCGGAGTGCCTACCGAGATATCGATGTCGGGATTGTAGAGCGGCAGCGCTTTGGCGCGCGCGATGCGGGCCCCGGGAGTAGTGGTGGCGAGATATGCGTAATCGTCCGAGGTCACCGCGCGGGAAAGCGTGCGGATGGCCATGGGAGCGCGGCGCGTAGCCTGCTCCACCGTCTCCTCGTCGGCCCCGCCCACCGCCGGACGTAGATTGGTCACGCTGGCGACGAACGGCACCGCGGTCTGGAGCGAGGTGATCTTGCCGGAGCCCGCATTCCCTGCCGCGCCGCCGCCCCATTGGTAGCGCGTCACGCGGATATTGGGAATATCGGCCGCCTGGCTGTTGGACGCGTCGCCCGACAGCCAGCGCGGAATCTTGCCGTGGGTTCCGTCGCCGAACGCGATCTCGCCGGTGCTGAGGTTGATCGTGTAGTGGGTATCCTCGCGCGTTGAGCCGGCGAAGTCGGTGACCTCTGTCCAAAGCTGGTAGCCTTCGCCCTCGTTCACTTCCACGATGCCGGGAACGTCTGCCGGCTTCGGCAGCACGGGGCTGTTCGCGAGGCGGAAGACCTGGTTCGGCAGCCCGCTGCTCGCGCCAACCAGCTCCAACTGCTCGGTAACCGCGTTGGTCGCCGTCACAGTGTTGAGCAGCACCTGCTGGAGCACGGGCGGGGCTTCGTAACCGGGGCCCAGCACCTGGTCGATGCGGTAGCGCATCCAGAACAGCGCCGGATCGCTCGGTTTCTGCAGCAACCCGTAGCGCACGGCGGCCATATCGGCGGGCGCGGTGAACGCCACTTTGCCGTTGCGCGTGAGGCTCGCGGTCGTGTCCTCGGTAACCGTCAAAGGGGCCCAGCGCGCGCCGTTCCAGTATTCCCAATAGGCGATCACCGGCGGCGCAAACGTGGTGGGCGCGCCCGTGCTGCCCCTCGCGATCGGGAAATCGGGCTCGGCCGTGGAGTACACCGTCAGGTGAAAGGTGCCCGCCGGAAACGCGCGGTCGAAACCCACGTACAGCGCTGCACCCGCCTGGGGCGAGCGGCTCAACGGGTAGAACGTCTTCCCCTGCAGGCCGTTCGATTCCGTCAGAAGCTGATACTGCGCGCCATCGAAGCTCTGCACCGCGGCAATTGAAGCGCCCACCGCGTAGAGATTCTCGTTGGTTTCGAAAATCACCGGGCGGCCGTCCACGGCATCCGCCAGGGCCACGCGGGCGCCCTGCGGAACCAGCACCGCATTGGGCAGGTCCTTCGAAGTGAGCGTAAACGTAAGCGCGGCGCTGGCAGGTACCGGCAGATTCAGGCTCACCCCGACCATCTCCAGGAACTTCAGGTAGTTCTTTTCCGGAACCTTGTTGAGCCGGTAAACGATCATTTCCTGCAGCCACGCAAAGAGCTGGACCAGGGCGATGCCGGGATCGCTTTCGTTGAAGTCGGTCCATTCCGGCGTGTAGCTGGGAATGCGGCGGCGCGCTTCCGCTACCAGATCTTCGAAACGCCGGTCGTCGAGTTGGATATCGGGAAGTGGCATCAGCCGAGGCCCTCCTCCAGGTAAAGCGGGTAGACCAGATTGAACAGATCGTTGGTGGTAAGCACCCGGTAGTTCACCCGCGCCAGCACCAGGCTCGGCTGGCCGGGCGAATCCTCCACCGACACTTCGCCCACTTCGATGCGCGGCTCCCAGGTGGCAAGCGCGTTGCGAATCGCGTTGGCGAGTTCCGCGCGCTTGGCCGGGCTGTTGGATTCGAAAACGTAATCGGCCGCGCCGGCTCCGAACTTGGGGCGCATCACGCGCTCGCCGAACGAGGTGGAGATGATGATCCAGATCGACTGCCGGATGCGGTCCACGCCCTCCGACCACTGGAGCCCGCCCTTGGCGTTGACGCGAATCGGAAATTTCCAGCCCTTACCGATGATGTCGGCCATCAGGAGCAGCCTCCCAACGCATCGGCCGCGATTTGCATCGTGCCGACAACGCCTTGAATCGTTGCGACGAAATCCTGCAGCGCCTGTAAATCGGCATCGCTCGCCAGCGACGGAATTTTGATCGGCTCGATGCCGGCGATCCCGAAGAACGTTCCGGCCAGCTCGAGCAGGACGCCGATGGGCTCGATCGAAGCCGTCAGGTGCGCCGCCTGCGCCTTGGCGTTCTGCTCGGCGCATTTCAGCGAATCCACCAGCGCCGTGTTTCCCAGCGCCTCCGCGGAAGCCAGTTGCAGCGAAATGCCGCTCAGCAGCCCGAGCACCGTCTTCATGCCGCCCAAAAAACAGTTGAGCGCCCGGATGATGAGGCAGAGAAGGTCCTTGATGAAGGGAAGTATGCTCGCGGGGGTGGGAACCAGCAGGCAAGGCACGATGTCGGCCGCCGCCTTGGCGAAATCCGCGATCACCTTGGGCGAGGGCACGGGAAGGCCGTTCACCACGTCGATGAGCGGCTTGAGCAGCTTGAGGACTTTGAGCAGGCACTCGGTGGCCGCCAGCATGGGCGCAATCTGAAGCATCAGGCTGAACGTCAGCGCGCAATCGGTGGGGATCCCTTTGGAGATATCGGAGAAGGCCGAAATCGTCCCGCCCGTCGGCAGTCGAACCTTGAGCGGCTTGGGGAACGGGATGCGAATGTCGTTGCATTCGGGCAGCTTGAACAATTCGCTCAGATTGGCTTCAACTGGGATATCCATAAAATTAAATCGGGTTGCTGTTGGGGGCGATGGTCCGGCTATAGCCCGGTCCCGTCAGCACGATGACGTTGCCGCGCAGTTCCAGCACCGAAACGCTTGCAATCGTGATCTTTCCGTTCGACATGGTGATCGTGTTTCCGTTGCCGTCCTGAATCACCAGCGCGCCCATGTCGCCGCTTTCGGGCGTCGAGTCCAGGAAGCGGATCTGGTGGCCGTTCTTGGTTTTGATCCGCCGGTCGCGCACGTGCTCCGAGGGCAGGCGGTCCTTGCCGTTCCACAGGAATCCCACTACGTAAGGAAAGCGCGTATCGCCATGATCGAAGGCCAGCAGCGCTTCATCGCCCACCAGGGGCATCAGCAGGCAGCCGCGTTCGTCACCCGCCATCGGCGCCGCGATGCGAATCCAGTCGGTTTCGTTTTCGCCCGAAAGCCAGGGCATGTTGACCTTGATCCGGCCCTGCTGGGAAGGGTCGTCCACGTTGGTCACGATCCCGATTGCGACGCCCTGAATGATGGCCATTAGCTTCCTGCCTCCATGCGCGCGGTGAAGTCCGTGGTGTACCCGCCGTCGCCGATCGTGTGCGTCGTGGACGTAACCAGGTACGTGCCCGTGAAGCGGGTGCCCAGCCCGGCCACGGTCACCTTGCAGCCCGCCCGAAGATCGGGAACCCCGATGGTTTTCCCGCGCGCCTCCACCAGTCCCTCGGCAATCTGGCGCAGCCGCTTGCGCGCGATGACCCGAGCCTCATCCGGACTCTGCACGGGATGGTCCACTACGAACTCCGATTTCTGCGACAGCTCGCTTTCGGTAATGTTCAGGGCCGTGGGGTCGATGAGGCCTTCACCGGCCAGGTCCTTGCGCGTGACCTTCACTTCGATCTTCGCCTTGGTCTGCGGATTCCACCCGATGACGGTGAGCTCGCTCACCTGGTTGGCGGTCTTGAGCGTCGGCTGGAAGCTGATGAGCGACTTGCCCCATTCGAGCGCGTAGGTGGTTCGCAGAACGTCGTTCGTGGGCCGGAAATGCACGATCACGGTGCGGTTCTTGTTATCGCCCTTTTCCTCGAGGAACAGCTCGTAGCCGATGTCGCGCGCACGCTGTATCAGGAACACGATGGGGTACTGATTGTGCATCTCCAGGTACGGGACTTCCTTTTCGTCTTTGAGGTTCTCGGCCACTTCGTCGGGCTCCATCTTGAGCGTGAGCTGCGTGGTCTTCTGTTTTAATTCGGAGTCGATGTCCTTCACCAGTTCCTGCGCAATGTCCGTATCCTTGCGCTTGAAGAAGGCCTTGGTCAGTTGCTTTGTGCGAAACCGGTGCAGCAGGTTGAGAGCGCGCACGGTCATGGTCGAACCGCTGCCCGCGGGAAAGTTGGGCGAAAGCGTCGAGATCTCGCCGGTCAGCATCCGTTTCAACTCATCGGCGCCTTCGTGGTAGTAGCCCATCCACAGTTCCACCTGCTGCCAGGGGTTGAACACCGTGCTGTCGCTGTATTTGAACGCCCCCGCCATCGTGGATCCCTTGGATTCCCCTTCGGGATCCCAGTTGTTCACCACGATCTCGCAGGAATCCACGTTGGTGAGGCTGTCCGTGTAGCTCACGCTCAAAACATCGGTCTCGATATTCGGGTTCTTCGCGTTGATCAGAACGCGGTACGCCGGAACATAGAAGTCCTGCTTCTCATAGATATTCACCGGAAGCAGGGTGGCGTCGCTCATTCGCGGTCCTCCGCCGTGTTGCGCGGGATCGTGAGCATGGTGCCGGGCTTCAGCAGCCGCGGATTGTCCAGCTTGTTCGCGTCCGCGATGGGCCGCCACTCGCCAGGATTGTTGTATTCGCGGTGCGCGATCAGCGCCAGGGTTTCGCCTCGTTCCACGCGCAGCAACTTGGTGCGGTCGGGCGACTGGCGGCCTGTCGCCTGCAGTTGCTGTTCGACAGTCCAGGCCTCGCGCAGCGTCACCGTGAGCTTCGCGCGCAGCGGAATGCCGTTGGGAGCGAACAGCGTGAACTCCTGGTTCACGCTCTCCACAACACACCACGGCGTGACCGTCGAACCGTAGGAGAACAGCGCGTTATCGCTGCCCCACTTGATTTTTACGCGCGGTGGGGCGTGCGTTTCGGCCTTCACCTTCAGAAGGTTGTAGACCTTGCCCGTGCGCGTCCGGACATCCGTGACATCCGTGGTCATACCCAGGTCCGTGGTGTCGAAGAAAAGCTCCATCGTGATTTTTTCGTTTTGGCCGCGGACGAACTGAAGAATCGGCGAATCCAGCCCCGGAATGCCGATTTCGGCAAACTGCACGCCCTTCGTTACGGTGTAGCGCTCCGGGTTGAACAGCGCCGGAATGTCCTCGCCGCCTTCCGGAGTGATCGTGATCTTTTCGGGCTGCATGGCTACCGGGCCTCCTCGCGATATGCGCGGTCGCGCACGTCCGTATCTTCCTGGCGCTGGCGGTCGCGTTCCATTCGCGCTTCCAGGTGCTGCGTGACCGCCTCCACAATGCGCTTCATTTCGTCGCGGCTGAGGCTCGCCGCCGGATTATCGGCGATGATCAGCTCGGTCACGAATTCGTCGATCTGCACGTCCATGATCTTCAGGCCCCCAGTGTCAGTTCCAGACCTTCGTGGGAAATTTCGAGCGATTCGATGGCGACGGCGTTTTGCGTCGCATTGAGAGCCGGACCGGTCCACTTCATCGGAATCCCTCGCTTGAATTTCCAGATTTTGGCGGGCTTGCCGCTCTCGTCTTCGAGCACGATCAGGCCATCCTTCCGCTTGCCGCTGCCATTTACCCAGGCGTTGTGCCACGTCCACAGGTCGTCATAGAGGAAGATCACGCCGTGCTTGAGCACCACGTTGGCGAAGCTGGCGCGTGTGGCGAATTTGTGGACGAAGCGGTTTTCGCCGCCCTCCTTGTACTCCATCACTTCCACCGTGGCCTCCAGGCCGGAGCATTCCGAGAATCCCGCCACGGCGTAGTTCAGCACCGCGCTGATGATGCTCCCGCCCACGCTCGAGGAGTCCAGCAGCGTCAGGTAGAAATTGAAAACGGATAGCGGATCGGTTCTAAGCAGCGGCACGCTTCATACCTCCACCAGGTCCGACCCTTCCACGTCCTGGCGCAATTCGAACACCAGGAACTCCATCGGCGCGGCCACCGCCACTCCCACGCGGCAGATCAACTGCCCGGCATCCACCACCGCTGGCGGATTGTTGGTTTCATCGCACCGCACAAAGAAACTCTGCCCGGCGGTAGCGCCTTTCAATCCTCCGCGCTCCCAGATGCTTTCGAGCAGCACGCTGATGGAATGGGCCAGTGTGTTGCGCAGGCTGAAATTGTTTGGCTGAAACACGGCCCACTGCGTGGAGCGCTCCACGGATGCCTCGATCGCCGACAGCAGCCGGCGCACGTGGATGAACTTCCAGTCGGCTTCAAAGGGAATCGCGGCCGCCAGCGAGCGCGCGCCCCAGACCCGGATGCCCCGCCCGGGAATCTCGCGCAGCACGTTGACGCCGGCTTCGTTGAGCGGCCCCTGCTGTAGATCCGTGACGTCCTGGACGGTATCCACCGCAAAATGGAGCCGCACATTGGCGGGCGGCTTCTGGACGCCGGCGGAGTGGTCGGTGGAAGCATAGGCGCCCGCGACGTGCCCGCCGCAGGGAACGCTGCGCGTAGTCTCGTAAGGCGAAAGCGGATCCGGCGCCTTGATCCAGGGGAAGTAAATGGCCGCGAAACGGGCGGCTTCGCTTAGAAGCTGCTGATCGCCGGCCCAGCGGCCGGCCTGCGGAACCGGCGTGCGCTCGGGCAGGTCGAGAATGCACGTCCGATAACGCTTCAGATAGCATTGCCCGATCATCGTCTGGTAGATCGAGGCGGTATCCATCGCCGGCGGAATGGCGGTCGAATCCGGTGCGGGCGCTGGAGTGCTGCCGGGGGGCGGCGCCGCGCACGGATCGGGCGCGGGAGGCGGAGGCGGCGGCGGCAGGTCCGGAATTCCGGCCCACACCGCATCGGGCGCGCACAGAATGCCGACCTCGTCCACCTTCTCGAGAACCGTGAGCCCGCGGAAATCGCCGGGGCCGCCCGTGAAGTCGCGGCTTGTCACCTTCTTCAGGCCGTCGCGCCCGCCGCTCAGCCAGATGCGTCCGGCCGTCAGTGGACCCGATCCGGCCAGCAGCCCCGCCGGCGATATATTCCCCGCAATATCGATGCGGATGAGCCGCGACTCGCGGTTGATGGTGTCCGGCGCGAAGTCCGCGGCCGCCGGGTCCAGCGAGAGCCGCGGATAGAACTCTTCCTCGTCCGGAGCCGTCAGGTCGGGGCCGGGCGCCACCCTCACGCGCAACGCAAATGCATTCACGTTGGTGGTGAATTCGAGTGGCGTAAACACCAGCGCGACGCGATTGCCCCAATCGCCGGCGCTGGCCGCGGAGACCAGAAAGGCGCGGCGATAGCGCTCAAAGCTGCTTCCCGCGGGATAAGCCGTCTCGAGCGGGCGCGCCAGGTAGATGCTGCCGTCAGCCGCTGTCCGCGCGGCTGGAATGTACTCCGTCAGCCCCTGGCCGGTGAAGGCGAGCAGCTCGGTCGCCTCCACCGCGCCCGGTGCGGCCTTCACGATCAGGTCCCCCTTCGCCGCCGCGGCAGTCAGGGCGACAGGGGAACCTGCGATCTCGCCCGGAGCGGGAAAAATAGCGGCGCGCGGCTGCTCGTCCAAATCCTCGGCTGTGGTGGCGGCCACCCGGACCACGTAGCATTCGCTGCCGCCGTTTTCGAAAAACGCGCGCACCGCGTAAGGCAGATAGCCGTAAGCGGAGAAGCCTCCGAATTGCGCCCGGTAATCGTCCCAGCCGGTCAGGCGCACGGCCACCGTCAGCGGATCGAAAAACTCGTCCGCCACGGGGCCGGGCAGCGGGCCGCGCTCAGCGAAACCGGCAAAACCGGCGATGTCCATGCGCGCCAGCACCAGGGGTGTAGGGGCCGGCGCGACAGGCCGCTGATAAATGCCGGGAGTGAGATATGCCGGAATGGTCGTCCTCCGAAGACTGGCTGGCGATGCGCCGCCGTGTTACGCGCTTTCGAGCTCCAGGCCTTCGTGCGCGATCTCCAGCGTCTCTATTGCCACTTCGCTGGTTTTCGCGTTGAGCGTCGGGCCTTCCCATTTCGAGGGCCAGCCTTCGCGGAAGTTCCAGCGCAGGGCCGGCTTGCGGGCTTCGTCCAGTAGCACAATCGAGCCCGAGGCGCGTTTGGTCGAGCCGTCGATGACCTGTTTACGCCAGGTCCACAACGACTGATCCGAGGTCCAGCCGCGTTTGCACACCACCGGCGTATACTTCATCAGTCCGGGCAACTTGCGCACTGTGGTGATCTCGTTGCCCTCGCGGTATTCCATGACGTTGCTATCGGTGGTCAGGCCGCTCACTTCGCTGAAGCCGGCCTTCGTAACGCCGTCGATCTCCACCAGAAAGTTGAATTGCGAATAAGGATCCTTGCGGGTGCCGTCTGCCATGGCTCAATCTCCTTTTGTTGTATTACCCTTCGCTGACACTGGATCCGCCATCCCACTGTCCGATCCGGAAGATGACGAACTCAGCCGGCTTCACCGGCGCGATGCCGATCACCACGATGAGGCGGCCATTGTCCAAATCGGCCTGCGTCATCGTCGTGCGGTCGCAGCGCACGAAATAGGCCTGCTCCTTGGTGTCCCCAATCAGCATGCCGTCCATCCAGAGCCGCGTGAGAAAGTCGCTGATGCTGCGCCGTACACGCGCCCACAGCGTCGGGTCGTTATTCTCGAAGACCACCCACTGCGTGCCGAGTTGGATGGACTTCTCCACGAAGATGAACAGGCGCCGAACGTTGATGTACTTCCAGTCTGGATCGCGCGTTGTAGTGCGCCCGCCCCAAACCAGGTTGCCGGCTCCCCGGAAGTAGCGCAGCACGTTCACACCCCGCGGATTGAGAATCGCCTGATGCTCGTTATTGACCTGGAACTGCAGGCTGCTCACTCCGACGATCACTTCGTTGGCGGGATCCTTGTGCACGCCCACCTGGCTGTCGGAGCGGGCGTAGATCCCGGTGACGTGGCCGCCCGGCGGGATCGGCGTTTCGATGCCCGAGACGGGATTGATCACGTTGAGCCACGGGTAATAGAACGCCGCGTACCGCGAGTTGATGCTGGGGAACAGGTTGGTTGGATTGCCCGCGGCGAAGGGCGCCTGAAGGATCGCGAACCGGTCCATCCGCAGTTCGCACTGCGCGACGATGTCATCGGAGATCGCCGGAAACATGCTTTCGTCGGGACAGCAGAGCAGCGAGATTTCTTCCACGTCATTCAGGCCGGCGAGGCCGGTGCGTTCGCCGGGGAGCGCCGCCGGATCGCCCTGAAAGTCGGCTTCGGTGAGCGCCGCGCCTTGGCTGCCGCCCGCCAGCGGCGTCGGCCCGGTATTGCCCGGCCGCCCCGCCGCCGTGCGATCCAGTTCCACCAGAGTGCTCGAGTTGCTCACCACGCTGCCGTAGAAATTCGTGGCCAGCGGGTTATCCGAGAGATTGTCGTACACCTCGATGAGAGTGGGCTCGCGTCGATTCGGGTCGCGCAGGGATACAGGGTCGCGCAGCGTCGGATCGACCAGCGGAAGCGGCGGCGCAACCGCGTAGTAGAAGATAAACAGCTTGAACAGGTTCGGGTCGTTCACACCCGAATCCATGATCTTGAAGTACACCCGGTCGCCCCAGGTGCCCGGGCCCACCGCGGTGATGCTCATACCGTCGGCCGCGCCATTGGAGGCGACCGCGGTTGCGCTCGCGGCCCGCGCAATGTAGACCTGCTTGCCTCCGTTGAGGAAGAAGCCCTCCACCGCATAGGCAAGGTAGCGATCCACCCCGCCCTCTTGGACGTAGCTTCCGAAATTGCGGACGTACTCGGTATAGCTCGTTACCAGCGTGGGCTCCAGCGGCCCCCGCTCGGCGACGCCGAGAAAGCCCGCCATGCTGGTGGATACTCCTTCGATCGGCTTATTGCCGGTATCGATTTCTTCAACGTAAACGCCTGGGTATAAATAGTCGGGCATTCTATCTCCTTCTTGCCGTTTTGCTAGACCATGGATATGTCCTGAATCGTTGTCGAGCCGCGCCTTAGGGTTACAGGCGCGGACGCCGGAGCGTGCGCCGGGTGGGTGGCCTCGATTACGGCCGCTTCGCCCGTGCCCGCCACGGAAGAAAACCAGAGCACGTACTGACCGTCGTCGCCGGTGACGTATTCGCGCGCTTCGCCCTGGCGCGAAACGTGGGCGCCCGCCAGCGGCACAGCGCCGGACCGGATGGTGCCGCGCGCCAGCGTCGCTCCCGCGGGAAACGCGTACTGCGCCGTGGGCGCCAGGGTGGCCGGCGCCAGTTGCGCGCGGTAGGCCGCCGGCTGCCCCGGGTCGTTCAGGGGCAGCGTCGGGTCGGCGAGCGCCCGATCCGGAAACGCCGGCCACAGCGGCGTCGAAAGCGGCAGCGTCACCGCAATGTCCACCCCAAAATAACGCGGCGGATCGGCCGTATCGCGCACCTGCACCACGTGGTTCCCCGCCGGCAGGCGGAAAAAGGCGAACTGGCCGCGATCCGGTTTCCGCCAACCGCGCTCGCGGCCGGATACCTCCGCCGTGACGTTGCCCGCCAGTTCGGGCTCGCCCGTAAACCCATCGTAGAGCTGGAGCACAAACGTGACCGCCAGGATCTGCGATTCCAGATTGTGTGCCGCCGTGGCCATGTTAATTCTCCTGGAACTGGCTGGTTTTGGCCAGCACCGGCTGCCCCGCTTCCTCTTGCCGCGAATCGATCATGGCCACCCGCGCGAGATAACACAGGGACAGGCGGTACGGCGTTTCGAGCGCCTGCCACACACGGGTCGTCTCCTCGAGCGAAACCGGATTGAGCATGACCCGAAGCTGCTCCCCGGGCGCCGCCAGCGCGCCGGCCAGGTCCGGGCCTTCGAGAATCGCGCGGTCATAGAGCACCTGCATGATTTTGCCGAGCACGATCTGCTGCTCCCGCGGCGCGCCCACCATGGGGGTAATCAGGTAATAGAGATCCAGGGTGAGCGGCGGCTTGCGATCCGAGCCCCCGAAGCCCGGCACGGAGTTATACCGGTTCTTCATATGCGGGTCTTCGACGATCCGGTACAGATAAATGGACACGCGGACCGAGTTATTGCCCTCGAGGTCGGCGGGCGATTCGAGCGAGATCGCGCTTTCCGCTGTAATCAATGCGTTGACCTGCGCATCGAGCTGGATTTCTTCCCAGAGCACGTTGATGATGGATTGGCCCGCATCGGCCAGAACCGTGTAGTCAGCCATGAGGCTTCCGCCGCAGTGCTATCGCACGCTCTTGGCCATCCGCAAAGACGACGTAAGTTACTGAATCGCTGCCGGTACCAGGGCCGGCGCGGCGCGAAGACGGAAGCCGCTGTAACATCGTGCGATACACGGTAACCCCCGGATCTGCGCCGCTAACGTATTCAGCCTGTAAGTTTGCGGCCCTGTGCCGCTAACCGTCACATACAGTGTCCCGCGATGTTTACACAATGTGACATCTCGCCGGGATGAACGAGCCCGCGCAGGTTGTCGCATCTCGCGACTACTCCGAATCGGAATCGGCGGACTGCTGAAGAGTCTTGAGGAACTCGTGGAAATAGGCGGGATGAATGACCAGGCGTGTATGAATATGGGGCTCCGTATCGCCTTCATTGTATTGGCCGAACTCGAGGATAATTTCGCGGCGGCTGCTGCCTACCTGTAGATAGTTCGTGTAGCGCGCCTCAATCGCCTGGCGCCGGGAGAATGACCCCTTCGGAGGTTCCTTCAATTGGGGCAATTGTCCTTTCTGTCATATTGCGTGCAAGAGATGGGCCAATTTCCGCTGCGCTTTTCGCTCTTTAGATTCAAAGTCGAAATCTTTTAGATTGACCGGCGAAACTTTCCTGTCGTATAGTCCGAAATGTTGCCAGGTTTGCCGTCACTAATATTACAAGCAAGGCCTGGGAGGGCAATCGCATGGCGCCTGATGTCGTGTTGCTGGAGGGGCGGGCGGGACTGCGCGCATCACTGGTCGCGGCATTGCAGAGCGCCGGGTACCACGTGCTGCCTTGCGGCGCGGACGGTAAAGCGGGGAGCGCGCCGGTATCTGCCGGGGTAATCTGCCTGGGCGATTCGGGCGCGGGCGCACGCGAGGCTATCGAAGCACTTCCCGATATCCGGCGTTGGGCGTGCGGAATCCCCATCGTGCTCTGGCTGTCCGAACGTTCCGAGGAACTGGTGCTGGCTGCGCTGCGGGCCGGCGCCGCGGATTTCTTCCGCATCGACGAGCCCCTGGCGAACCTCATCGCGGCACTTCGCACCCTGATGCCGGCGGCGCAGTCCCCCAATACGCCGGACTCGCTGCTGCCGGACAGCCTCGAGCGGATCGTCGGGCACAGCCCCGGGATCCGCCGCCTTCGCTCCCACTTGCCGCGCTTCGCGGCTTCCGAATGCAACGTCCTGATTACAGGCGAAACCGGGACCGGCAAAGACCTGGTGGCCGAGCTGATTCACCGCAACAGCCGGCGCGCCCGCGGCCCGTTCGTGTGCATCAACTGCGCGGCCTTTCCGGATTCGCTGCTCGAAAGCGAGCTGTTCGGCCATGATCGCGGAGCGTTCACCGGAGCCTCCGCGGCCCGCCAGGGAAGGCTCGAGGCGGCCAATCGCGGAACCATCTTCCTGGACGAGATCGGTGAGATGAGCGCCTGCGCTCAGGCTAAAATTCTTCGCGCCATCGAAGCTCGCGAAGTTCAGCGGCTGGGGAGCAACGGCAACATTCCGCTGGACGTGCGCATCGTCGCTGCGACCAACCAGAACCTTTCGCGAATGGTGGCGGACCGGACCTTTCGCAACGACCTCTTCTTCCGCCTGAACGTGGCGCGCGTGGATCTGCCGCCCCTGCGCGAACGCAAAGAGGACATCCCGCTGCTGATCTCCTGGTGCGTGCGGGAGCTGAACCGCCGTTCGGGAAAGTCCGTAGACGGCCCCACCGAAGCGGCCCTCCAGAAACTCATGCGGCACGATTGGCCGGGAAACGTGAGGGAGCTGAAGAATCTCGTGGAGGCGATCTTCATAGCGCCGCCCGCATCCCGCATTGACCTCCGCGATCTGCCCGCCTGGTTCGACCCCGTGGAGATGCCCTCCAGCGCGCCACGCGGCGACCGCGAGCTGCTGATCGAGGTCCTGCGCAGCGAACGCTGGAACAAGAGCAAAGCCGCCGAACGTCTCAAGTGGTCGCGCATGACCCTCTACCGCAAGATGGCAAAGTTCGGCATCGACGAAGACGGCGAGCTCGAAAAGCTGGCCGCCGCCGTCTGACACAACCGCGTTGATGCTTACGCACCGATTTTCCGAGCCGCGGCCGAGGAAGCGGTCAGCTATTCTGTGACGCACCCTCGGTAACTTCATGGCGAAATCGTCAAAACTATCGAAACCAGCCCGTTCCCCGCAGCGCTAAAGTTAGAACGTGAAGGCCTTTTGCATAGGACTACTGCTCGTTGCAGCCACTGCTGATGCCCGTGTCGTTCGCATTAAGGTAGAAAGCCGCGAGACGCCGGCGCTCGCCGGACAAGCGCTTTCTGCCGGGCAATACCAACGGATAGCCGGCCATTTCTTCGGTGAACTCGACCCCGCGGACCCGCTCAACGCGATCATTAACGATATTGAACTGGCGCCGCGGAACGCGCGCGGAATGGTCGAATACTCTGCCACTTTCACGCTCTTCCGGCCGGCGGACCTGTCCAGGGCGAGCGGTGTTCTTTGGTACGAGGTTCCCAACCGAGGCAACTCCCCGTTGAATCCGCGCCCCTCGGCCGATGGTCTGGCAGCGGGCCACATTCTGCTCAGCAGCGGCTGGCAGGGCGACCTCACCCCGCGTTCCGGGCTCGAAACAATCGCCGTTCCAGTAGCGCGCCATCACGATGGATCAGCCATCACCGGTCCTGTCATCGCGCGGCTGATGAATCTGCCGGCGGGCGCCACCACAGCATCACTGGCCGCCGGTTACAGCGGTTTGCGATATCAACTGCCGGCCAGTCTGGATACGGCAAAGGCGCTGCTCACCAAACAGGACTCCGACGACGGACAGATAATTCCTGTTCGTTCGCAGGACTGGGCGTTTGCCACTTGCGAGAAGACACCCTTCCCGGGTGAGCCGGATCCGGCCAGGATCTGTTTGAAAGACGGGTTCGAGCAAGGCAAGGCGTACCAGTTGACCTACACCGCCAAAGATCCTCTGGTCCTCGGCCTCGGGCTTGCCGCCACTCGCGATCTCGTGTCGTTCCTGCGGTACGCCGGCAAGGACGATGATGGCACGCCAAACCCCGTAGCGGGCGCCGTAAAGTTTGCAATCGCATTCGGCAACTCGCAGTCCGGCAATTTCATCAAGACCTTCCTCAACCTCGGCTTCAACCAGGACGAAGCGAAACGCAGAGTCTGGGACGGCGCAAATCCGAACATCGCGGCGCGTCAGACGCCTTTGAATTTCCGGTTTGCCATTCCGGGCGGCGCTGCCGGATTGTACGAGCCCGGCAGTGAGGGAGTGCTTTGGTGGAGTCCTTATCGCGACGAAGCGCGTGGACGCCCAGCCGCAGGTTTGCTGGATCGATGCCGGCGGACGAACACGTGTCCGAAAATTATGGAGACATTCGGATCCACCGAGTTCTGGGGACTCCGTATGTCCCCCGGCCTGGTAGGCACGAACGCCGATACCGATATTCCACTGCCTCGCGAAGTGCGCCGCTACTACTTCCCCGGCGTCACGCATGGCGGAGGGCGGGGAGGCTTCCAGCAAATGACTCCGGGGGCGCAGGGGAGCGCATGCGCACTGCCCGCCAACCCGAACCCGATGGCGGAAAGCCTGCGCGCCCTGCGGCTCGCGCTCACCGCCTGGGTGGTGAAGAACACTCCGCCGCCCGAAAGTAAGTACCCCAGGCTCGCCGCCGGCGACCTGGTGCGTCCCGTTCACAACACGATGGGATTCCCCGTCATCCCCGGCGTACCGCTGCCTGACAATCTCATCAATGCGCTACCCGACTACGACTTCGGTTCGGATTTCCGCTACACGGATCTTTCCGGCTCCATTAGCATCCAGCCTCCGGTGATCCGCGGAATGATCCCGCTGCTGGTTCCACGAACCGACCCTGACGGCAACGAAGTGGGCGGCATCCCATCTGTCCTGCACCAGGCGCCGCTCGGAACTTATCTGGGATGGAATGTGACCAGATCGGGTTACCTGCAAGGCCGCGGATGCGGCTTTCAAGGCGGGTTTATCCCATTTGCGCGAACCAAAGAGGAGAGGCTGGCCGCGGGCGACCCGAGATTGTCGCTGCAGGAACGCTACGGATCGCACGAGGCCTATGTCTCCAAAGTGCGCGAGGCCGCACGGCGGCTGGTGGAACAGCGTTTCCTGCTCCAGGAAGATGCCGAACGCCTGATCCGGGAAGCCGAAGCCGGCAACGTGCTCCGGTAGAACGATGATGATTCGCCGGCCGTGCCTCCAATCCGGCCCGAACTCCGGCCCCGGAGTATAAAGGGTATATGCTGCCGGATCGCCGCCGTATTCTCGGGCTGATCGCTTCCCTGCTGCCGGCCCGGGCATTTGCAGCGGAGACCGGCATGCTCCACGTCAATGTGATCTCCGGCGAGACGGGAAGCCCAATGCCGTGCTCGGTGGCGCTCCTCGATTCCACTGGTGAAATTCAAGTTGAGAATCGAAGCTACACCGCGGGCTTCCGTTCAGACGGCGAGTTCCGAAAAGTGTTGCCCGCCGGCCCCGCAACCCTGATCGTGACCCGCGGTTTCGATTTCATTGCCGAAAAGCGCGACCTGACGATCCGCGCCGGCGCCACGATCGACCTCGAGATCCGCCTGCGCCGCCGCAGTCCCTTGGCTCGCCTCGGATGGCGATGCGGCGATCATCACGTGCACATGACGCACGGTGAGAGCCGCATTCGCGTCGATTTCGATTACATCGCGCTGGCGGCGCGCGCCGAGGGCTTGGACCAGCTATCGGTCGCTCAGTTCTGGAATATTCCACATCCCACCGCAACCGCTGCCGAGGCCGAGTGCCGCCGTGTTTCAACACCCGGTTGCACCCTGGCGTGGAACCTGGAAGCCCCGAAGAACTACTACCGCGGCGATGCGTCCCATACACTCGGCCACTGCTGGTTCATCGGCGCGCGCGCCGGCGGCGCGATCGCCGAAGAGCTGCTTTCGCTGAGCGCTCAGGATTACGAAAGCGAAAAGGAACCAACTCCAAACTTCGAAAGCCATGCCCTGATCCACGACCGCGGTGGCGTGATCGCCTACACCCATCCGTGCCGCTGGTGGTGGGGCCAATGGGGCGGCCGTGGAATCTTTCCCGTGGAGGAGCACAAATTCGTCTCCAACCTGGCGGCGGAGCTGCCTTTCGACACTGTGGCCGGCCCTACTTATGATGCGCTCGATATCCTGATGCAAACGCACGAAAAGGAAGTGAACGCAAATGGGCTGAAGCTGTGGTTCCTCTTGCTCAATCATGGCTACCGCGTGCGCGCCACTGCCTCCTCGGACGCCACCTTCGACAACGAGGGCCGCGGCACGCCGGGCAAGGTGCGCGTGTACACGCACCTCGGCGGCGCATCCTCCATCGCGGATGCAGCCGCAGCCATCCGGCGCGGTCGGAGCTTCGTCACCAGCGGGCCGTTGCTGCTTCTCGACATCGACGGCCACGAACCCGGCGATACCATCGCGGTTGCAGGACCGCAGCGCCGCGTTGCCCGCGTTCGGGCATGGCCCTCCGGCATTCCGGGCGAACGCCTCACGTCGGTCGAACTCATCCGCAATGGCGAGGTGTTCAAAACTTTTCCGGTATCTGATCAGGCCGGCGAGTTCGCCGCCGAGCACGCCTGGGTCGAAGAGGGCGGCGCCTGGGTGATCGCCCGCTGTTTCGGACGCGACCGGGACAACCAGGTTGCCATAAGCAACCCCATCTTTCTGGACCACCCGGGCTGGACGGCGCCGGCCCCCGGCGAAAGCCGTCGTGCGCATCCGGATCACGGATCGAACCTCCGGACAGCCGGTCGGTGCCGCTTGCGAGGTCCTGGAAATGATCGGCCGGCGTTCCCGCATCCTCTTCCGGCGTGAGGCGCCGGATGGACAGATCGAACTCGAAACCCCGCCCACCGCCCGGGTCCGCGTGACCGCACCGGGATACCGGCCGCTCACCCAAAGCGTATTCCTCGATTGTCCGCCCATCCTCGAATCCACTCTCACCACACGCGTAGACCAACTCCTCGACTGGTCCACGTACGAGCGCCTCCGCCGCCTGCTGACCGAGGCGCGGCTCGATTTCAGGTTGGTCAGAAACTAAATCCGCAATTGGCCCTAAACCACCGCACGGTGGATCCGGGCCACCTCCGCCTCATCAAACACCCACTGTTTTCAATAGGTTACCTTTGGCCTGCCAAGTGCATTATCCAATGCGTACGAGCCGCATTGGGAAGGACCTGCGGGAGAGGAGAAACAGACGATGAGACTCAATTGGATGGCGATGCTGCTGATTGCCGGAGGGCCGGCCGTGTTCGCGCAGCAGTACCCCCAGCAGTACCCGCCCTATCAAGGCGACCCGAACTATAACGGTCAATATGACAGCGGCCAATACGCCGGTGACCCCGGATACGCCTACGACGGCAATTACGACGGCGTCTACGCGCCGGCGCCCCCGCCGCTGCCGCGCTACGCCTACCAACGTCCACCGATGCCCGGACCCGGCTATTACTGGGTGGACGGTTATTGGAATTTCTTTGGCGGACGGTATTCCTGGATCGCGGGCTATTGGATGCTTCCACCGTACACGGGCGGGTATTGGGTAGCTCCGCGGTACTCCGGCGGGCGTTACTTCCGGGGATTCTGGAATGGCGGCCGTCGGGATTTCAACCGTGGATTTGTCCGCAACGACAACCGCTATCAAGGGCGTGGCCAGGCCTTCCGCCAGACCTACAGGGCTCCGGCACAAAGTAACCGCGGCGGCGACCATCGTGAGAACCGCTCCAACAACCGCGGACAACGCGGCCGCCGCTAACGATCAGGTAACGGGTTGCCCGCGTGGCTTCAATCACGCGGGCAACCCGCACAGGACAGCATCAGGCGGCGCAGCCCTTCATCCCCTATTGCAATTTGCCATTCACACAAAATCAGAAATATTTGGCCTTGTTATTCAGCCGCTTCCAGACCTCTGCCTCTTTTCCCCTGTGTCGCAGTGTTAGCCTCTCCGCGAAAGGACATTATGGCTTCCCCTGCACAGATCACCGCCAACCAGGCTAACGCCCATTTCTCCACCGGACCCCGTACCGCCGACGGCAAAGCGCGCGTCGCCCAAAACGCCGTCCGCCACGGCCTCACCGCGCGCCATCCCGTTATCCGTGACGACGAGCACAAGGAATTCGCCGCTCTTCACCGCTCGCTCTCCCAGGAGCTCGATCCACAGGGGGTCCTCGAAACCCTCGTCTTCCAGGAAATCCTGCACGCCGCCTGGAACCTCCAGCGCTTCAGCCGTATCGAGGCCGAAGTCTCCACCGGCGCCGCCGAGGACTTCAGCGATCCCAAAATCACCCCTGTCCTCGATCGCCTCGCGCGCTATCAGGCCCGTGCCCAGCGCGCCTTCTATAAAGCTCAGGCCGAGCTCCGCGTCCTCCAGACCAATCGCGCCCTCCGGTCCTTCAAACTGACCGAAGAAGAGGAGGCCGAAGTTCCCGTCATCGCCGACATCAACAATTTGACAAAACAAACCCATTCCGAGGTCACCGCCGAAGCCGTCGAACTCGCAATAAAGATGGTTGAGTACGAAACCGGCGTCGGTCTCCTCAAATTCCGCCAGTCCCGGGACAACGCGCAGCAAAACTCGCAGCAGCGGAGCTGACCGGCGGGTATCTTACTAACATCCTCTACCAGAGATTGCCCGACGCGTTGAACTCCCAGTCCCTCGCCGGCACTTCGACCGTGATCGCCGGGTCCTGCTTCGCCTCTTCAAGCAGCGCTTCCGAGATCCACATCCGGTCAAGTTCCGCCGTGTTCCTGATGCGGCACACGCGCGGCGCCCCATCTGGCAGGGCGGAGTACATCCCCACCTCGATGGCTTCACGGTCCGTCTCGAGTGCCAGCGGCACCGGCCCTTCCCGCGTCGTACTGCCGGGCTCGGTCGCAGTGAGCAGGTTGATGTAGGTGACGCCCGGGTCGTATTCGTCCAGCAAACGGCGCGTGGTGAAATCGGCCAGTCCTATTCCCAGTCCGTTCCCGAGGGAGGGCTTGGTCAAAGACAGCGCGACGATCCTTTTGAAGTCGGGCGTTCGCGGCCCCTGCCCGGTCGCGCGATATCTGCCGATCACGTTCAGGTCCATTCCGCTGCCCGAAACCGTCTTGCCGATTTCGTCCATGACGAGCAGGTCCAGTTGGTCGAACGGCAGCTTGGCAACATGCGGCTTCGCGATTTCCAGTAGCCGCTCGTCGGAGCGGAGGAACGCCTCGTAGCGCGCCGGCACCACGTCCACCACTACCGGCCGGCGATAGCCGTTTTCCACCACCGCCACGCCGAACAGAACGGGAGCTTTCGCCATCGTGATTTCCGGAACCTGCCGCACCGAGTCCCACAATCCGTGGCTGTGCGCCTGTTGCGCGCCCGCCTGCTTGCCCAGCCCGACCACCACCATCTTGAGCAGGCCCGAGGCCAGGCCGCGATCCGATTCCGGGTGCGTCTTGGTTCTGCCGAGCACGATGATTCCATCGGCCGCGGCTGCCATCGAATCCAGGTGCGCCACCGCGCCGTTTCTCGCCGCGCCCAGCGCCACCGTCTCCATCGTCGCGCGCACCGGCGCGCCGGCCGCGTCTTCGTCCACGCCCAGCAGCCGCAGAACTTCCGCCTGGCCCTCCGGCGTCGCTCCTCCGTGGCTCCCCATGGCCGGGATGATGAACGGCGATCCGCCGCACGCCTTCACCGCGTCCGCGATGCCTGCCAGCAGTTCTGTCAGGCCTCCCATGCCGCGACTGCCGGCGGTGATCGCAATACGGGCGCCGTGGGATACCTTCGAGCCGAGGCCCGCCTGAAGCAGTTTCTCGCGGACGTCGCGCCGCGGTTCGGCTATATGTTCGGACGGCAGGGCGCGCCGGATCAGCGCCATGCGCGGTAGAGGCATGGCGGGAAAAGGAGCATGCGGATTCATCGGATCAGATCCTCCAGGCGGGCGTGAAACGGCGTGAGAATTTCCGCGCCGTCCGCCCCCACCGCCACCATGTCGCAATGGCGGATTCCCGCGGCGCCTTCGAAGTACACCGCCGGTTCGATATTGAAGACCATGCCGGTGGCCAGCACATCCGGCGACTCCGGATGAATGCGCGGCATCGCTCCGTGATTCACCGCCGAAAAGCCCACACCGTGCCCGGTCGCGTGCTTGAACTGTTCGCCGAAACCGCGTGCGCGCAAAACGTCCCGTGCCGCGCGGTCCACATCGCGCGCGTTCGCCCCGGGCCGCACCGCATCCATCGCGGCGCGCCTGGCCTCGAAGACAGCTTCGTAGATGCGTCCCTGGCGTTCGTTCGGAGCACCCAGGCAGTACGTGCGGGTAATGTCCGTCCAATAGCCGTCGGCGTGCGAGTTGCAATGAGTCAGGACCAGGTCGGACGGCTGAAGCTTCGCCGGGCGGGAGCGCGCATAGGCGCGAGAGGCCTCGCTCGAATGCGCGCCGGCCATGCAGAAGACGGCTCCATCGGCACGGCAGGCGCCCTCGAAACCCACGCCGCCGGTAAAAAGCGGTTCACGGAAAGCCGACGCGGCCTCTGTTTCCTTGACGCCCGGCTGCAACGCCTCCCGGCCCCGCTCGAAAGCGATCGCGGCGATCCGGCACGACCGCCCCACTCGCTCGATCTCCCCCGGAGTCAGGGTGGCTTTCATCCGGCCGAAAAAGTCGCCGGTCGGGCGCAGCCTGGCGCTCTCGAAGAGGTCCTGGAGCGAGTCGCCGAACAGGTGCATCGAGGGATACGATGCCGGCTCGAAGGTTCCGCCGGCTTCGAGCCCGATTCGTGCCCTGGCCAGGCGCCGTTCGCGCAGCGCCCCGCCTAACGGCCCGCGAATGGCTTCGCCCGCGGTAGTGATCTTCTCGAGGCTCGCCGGATGATACGTAATCACCTGGTCGGCGGCGCCCTGTCCGGCAAGATCGCGCTCGTCCTCCGGCACTACGAGAACGATTTCGCCTTCGCGGCTCATCAGCGCGAGCGAGGTGCCGATAACAGGAAAGTAGCCGGTGACAAGAAGTACGTTTTCCGGCAGCGAGGCGGCGATCGCATCCAGCCCTTGCTCCCGGATCCCGTCCCGTAGCCACTCCCGCCGCTGCTTGTCGGCTGCCAATTCGAGCATCAGTATGGCATGCGCGAGCGCGGCCTGTCGGTTACGCCGCCAACATAGAATCCGCGTCGCAGTGTCGCTGCGTACTCGTGATCGAGTGCCCACTTACGCCAAGGTGACGCTCATCACTGCGGGTAAGCCCGGTGTGCAGAAACTCCTAACGGTCGATTGCCCGGCCCTGTTGAAATCGAATCAGGTGGTCAAAGATTGGTAGTCAAAGATATCGGCCAAATAGCTGTAACACCGCACGCGCCCGGACCCGTTGGACTCGCGGCCGGCACCGTGGAAGCGCTCGAGGCGGAACTGCGCGCGGAAATCAAAGGTGAGGTGCGCTTCGATCCCGGGTCGCGCGCGCTGTACGCGACCGACGGTTCCAATTACCGGCAGGTTCCCATAGGGGTAACGTGTCCGAAAGGGGCCGCCGATGTCGAGGCGATCGTCGCCGCCTGCCGCCGTCACGGCGCTCCGGTGCTCTCGCGCGGCGGAGGCACCAGTCTCGCCGGTCAGTGCTGCAACGTCGCCGTCATCATGGACTTTTCCAAGTACATGAATGCGGTGCTTGAAATCGATCCTGAGCGGAAGTTAGGACGGGTCCAGCCGGGTACCGTGCTGGACACCCTTCGCGATGCCGCGGAGAAGTATCGCCTCACCTTCGGCCCGGATCCGGCAACCCACAATCACTGCACCCTCGGCGGAATGGTTGGCAATAACTCGTGCGGCATCCACGCGCAGATGGCCGGACGCACCGCCGATAACATCCACGAGCTCGAGATCCTGACGTACGACGGGTTTCGGATGCGCGTTGGCAAGACCAGCAACGACGAACTCGCGTCCATCATCCGGCAGGGCGGGCGCCGCGGGTCGATTTACGCCGCGCTGAAAGCGCTGCGCGACCGGTACGCAGACAAAATCCGCGAGCGCTTCCCGCGCATTCCGCGTCGCGTTTCCGGATACAACCTGGACGAGTTGCTGCCCGAAAACGGCTTTCATGTCGCCCGCGCCCTGGTCGGAACCGAGGGCACATGCGTCACCGTGCTGGAGGTTGTCGCAAACCTGGTCTACAGTCCGCCCAAGCGCGTGCTGCTGGTGCTCGGCTATCCGGACGTCTACTCCGCGGGCGACCACGTTCCCGAGGTTGTCGCCGCCGGGCCGATCGGCTGCGAAGGTCTCGACGATCGCCTCATCCACTATTACAAGAAGAAGGGCGAGCACGTTGACGACACGGCGAAATTGCCGCCGGGCGGCGGGTGGCTGCTGGTCCAGTTCGGCGGGGACACCATGGATCAGGCGACCGATCAGGCCCGGTCCCTCATGGACCGGCTGAAGAACCGGCCGGATGCGCCATCGATGAAGCTCTACGACGACCCCAAGGAGGAAGCGAGCCTCTGGGAAGTCCGCGAGTCCAGCCTCGGCGCCACCGCCTGGGTGCCCGGCGAGCCTGCCACATGGCCGGGCTGGGAAGATTCGGCGGTGCCGCCGGACCGCTTGGGCGACTACCTGCGCGATCTGCGCAAGCTGTTCGATAAGCACGGCTATCATCCTTCCGTTTACGGCCACTTCGGCCAGGGCTGCATCCACTGCCGCGTCGAATTCGACCTTCGCACCGCGGCCGGCCTCGATAACTACCGCTCGTTCATGGACGAAGCGTCGTCGCTGGTGGTCCGCTACGGTGGCTCGCTCTCCGGCGAGCACGGCGACGGGCAGTCCAGGGCGGAGTTCCTGCCGAAAATGTTCGGCGAGGAGATCGTCCAGGCCTTCCGCGAGTTCAAAGCCATCTGGGATCCCGATTGGAAGATGAATCCGGGGAAGGTGGTGGATCCTTACCGGATCACGGAGAATCTGCGGCTCGGCACCAGCTACAATCCGCCCCAGTTGAAGACGCACTTCCAGTTTCCCGAAGACAAGGGATCCTTCGCCCACGCTGCGCTGCGCTGCGTCGGAGTCGGCAAATGCCGGCGGGAGGGCGGCGGAACCATGTGCCCGAGCTACATGGTGACGCACGAGGAGGAGCACTCCACCCGCGGACGGGCGCGGCTGCTCTTCGAAATGCTCGAAGGCGATCCGCTCGAGCACGGCTGGCGCGAAGATGCCGTCCGCGAAGCCCTGGACCTGTGCCTGGCGTGTAAAGGATGCAAGTCGGACTGTCCCGTCAACGTGGACATGGCCACCTACAAAGCCGAGTTCTACTCCCACTATTACGAGGGCCGGCTGCGTCCCCGGCACGCCTATTCAATGGGGCTGATCTACTGGTGGGCCAGGCTCGCCTCTCTGGCGCCGCGTGCGGCCAACTTCGCCGCCCATGCACCGGTGCTGGGCAGAGTGGCCAAGTTCGTCGGCGGCATCGCCCCGGAGCGAACAATCCCGCGTTTTGCGGACGAAACCTTCACGGCGTGGTTCCGCCGCCGGCCGCGTGTCAACCAGGGCGCTCCGCCCGTGCTGCTGTGGCCCGACACGTTCAACAACTACTTCCACCCGCAGGTTGCAAAGGCCGCCGTGGACGTGCTGGAGAATGCAGGCTTCGAGGTGACCATACCGGAGCGGAGCCTCTGCTGCGGCCGCCCGCTCTACGATTTCGGAATGCTGACCACCGCCAAACGGCTGCTGCGCCAGATACTCAGCGACCTATCGCCGCAAATCCAGGCGGGCGTGCCACTGGTCGGCCTCGAACCCAGTTGCCTGGCCGTGTTTCGCGACGAGATGATGGGCCTGTTCCCCAACGACTGGAACGCCAAACGTCTTCACCGGCAAACGTTCACGATCTCGGAATTTCTTCAGAAGGACGGTGTTGCCAATTCGATTCCGAAGTTCTCCCGCAAGCTTCTTGTGCACGGCCACTGCCACCATAAGGCGGTGATGACGATGCAGGCCGAAGAGCAGATGTACAAGCAACTCGGCAGCGATTATCGCGTGCTCGAGTCGGGCTGCTGCGGCATGGCGGGCAGTTTCGGCTTCGAAGAGGGCCACTACCAGGTTTCGGCTGCCTGCGGCGAGCGCGTGCTCCTTCCCGAGGTGCGCAACGCGGACCGCGACACAATCGTCGTCGCCGATGGGTTCAGTTGCCGCGAACAGATATCCCAAATGACGCGCAGGAAGTCCCGCCATACGGCGGAGGTGCTGCGAATGGCGATTCATGGCGGAACAGAGCCTCCGCTCGACGCCGGGCGTCCGGCACGGGCAGCCTGGGCGACTGCCTCGATCGGTGCGCTGGCCGGCGTGGCGGCGGGAATGCTCTTCGGCCGGCTCTTGCAACGATAACTCACGAATAAGAGAGGAACCATGGCGAAAACAGTATCCGAAATATTGGTCAGGCGATTGATTGACTGGGGGGTCGATACGATTTTCGGGCTCCCCGGCGACGGCATCAACGGCGTGTTCGAGGCTCTCAGAGAGAACCAGGACAAGCTGAAATTCATCCAGGTGCGGCACGAGGAGGCGGCGGCCTTCGCCGCGTGCGGCTACGCCAAGTTCACGGGCAGGCTCGGCGTCTGCATCGCCACCTCCGGCCCCGGTGGGGTTCACCTGCTGAATGGCCTGTACGACGCGAAGTTCGATGGCCAGCCGGTGCTCGCCATCACCGGCCACACCTTTCACGACCTGATCGGCACCCATTATCAGCAGGATCTCGATCTCGACAAGCTGTACATGGATGTTGCCCTCTACAACCAGCGCGTCATGGGACCGACCCATGTGGAGAACGTGCTGGACGAGGCGATCAAGACCGCCATGGCCGGCCGCGGAGTGGCGCACATCACCATTCCCAAGGACGTGCAGGAGTGGAAGACTTCGGACGGACAGCGATCTAACAAGAACATCAAGAATCACAGCGCGGACCTGGCGGCGGCGCGCTATCCGATTCCGCCCGAACGCGACTTCGAGGCCGCGGCGCGGATCATTTCCGAGGGTTCCAAAATTGCGATCCTCGCCGGACGCGGAGCGCTGGGTGCGCGCCGGCAGGTGCTGGAACTGGCGGCAAAGCTCAAGGCGCCGGTGAGCAAGGCGCTGCTGGGCAAGGCCGTGATTCCCGACGACAGCCCCTACAGCCTGGGCGGCATCGGCCTGCTGGGGACCGCGCCTTCGCAGGATGCCATGCAGGAGTGCGACACGCTGATCATGGCCGGCACCAGCTTTCCTTATATAGAATTCCTGCCCAAGCCGGGCCAGGCAAAGGTGATTCAGGTGGACATCGATCCCACCCGCATCGGCCTGCGCGCAAACGCGGATGTCGGCTTGGTCGGCGACTGCGCCCAGGTGCTCGATCTGCTGGTGAAGTTCGCGCCCGAAAAGAAGGACACCGGTTTTCTCGAGAAATCGCAGCGCCGCATGCGGTCGTGGAACGAGCTGATGAAGGAGCGCGGGACGCGGCCGGACAAGCCGATGAAGCCGCAGGTGGTCACGCACGAGTTGAACAAGCTCTTGAAAGACGACGCCATTGTGATCTCCGACAGCGGCACGATCGCGACGTGGGCGGCACGCTACATCGACATTCGCGGCGACATGCAGTTCTCCCTTTCCGGCATGCTGGCGACCATGGCCAACGGCCTGCCGTACGGCATCGGAGCGTCGGTAGCGTACCCGGGCAGGCAGGTCGTGTGCGTAGTGGGCGACGGCGGCCTCACCATGCTGATGGGCGAGATCGCCACGCTGGTGAAGTACAAGCTCCCGGTGAAGGTGATCGTGATCAAGAACAACGAACTGGGGCAGATCAAGTGGGAGCAGATGGTTCTCGATGCGAATCCCGAGTTCGGCATCGACCTTCAGCCCATCGACTTCGCGATGCACGCCGAGGCATGCGGCGCCACCGGATTTACCATCGAGGATCCCAAGGACGCATCCGGCGTGCTGCGGGAAGCGCTGGCGCACGATGGGCCGGCGGTCATCCAGGCCGTGGTGGATCCCAACGAACCGCCCCTGCCCGGAAACATCAGCATGGAACAGAGCCTGCACTTCGCCGAAGCAATGCTGAAGGGAGACAAGAAGCGGGGCGAGATCATCAAGACGGTCATCGAGAACAAAGTGCGGGAAGTGATCTGAAGGGGAGTCCATGGCAGAAAAGCCCGAAGTTGTAGTGATCACCGGCGCGTCCGCGGGAGTCGGACGCGCCGCGGTACGGCGGTTCGCGCGGGATGGCGCGCGGATCGGACTGGTGGCGAGGGGCACCGACGGTCTCGACGCCGCCCGCGCGGAAGTGGAAGCGCGCGGCGGCAAGGCCCTGGTGCTGCCGTGCGACGTGGCGGACCCGGCGCAGGTGGAGGCCGCAGCGGGAACCGTTGAGGCGGAATTCGGGCCCATCGACATCTGGGTCAACGACGCGATGACGACGATCTTCGCGCCCTTCCTCGAGATCACGCCGGAGGAATACCGGCGTGCCACCGAGGTCACGTACCTCGGGGCGGTCTACGGCACCATGGCGGCGCTCAAGCGAATGGTGTCGCGCGATCGCGGAACCATCGTGCAGGTGGGCTCCGCGCTGGCCTATCGCTCCATTCCGTTGCAGGCCCCGTACTGCGGCGCCAAAGCGGCCATCCGCGGCTTCACCGATTCGGTGCGCACCGAGTTGCTGCACCGCAAGAGCAGGGTGCACCTGACCATGGTGCAGTTACCGGCGGTCAACACGCCGCAGTTCGGCTGGTGCGCCACCAAATTGCCCAAGCATCCGCAGCCTGTGCCGCCCATCTTCCAGCCCGAGGTGGCCGCCGACGCCATCTACTACGCCGCCCACAACCGCCGGCGGGAGCTGTACGTTGGACGTTCGACCGTGATGGCGATTGTGGGCAACAAGCTTGTGCCGGGCCTGGGCGACCGGTACCTGGGCGAGACCGGTTATGAATCGCAGCAGATGGACCAACCGGTGTCGCCGGATCGTCCCAGCAACCTGTTCGAACCCGTGCCCGGCGATCACGGGGCCCACGGCATATTCGACGCCCGGGCGAGCGCCGGCAGCCGCCAGCTTTGGGCCGATACGCATCGCGGCCGCGTGGCCCTGATCGGCATCGGAATCGGAACGCTGGTGGGCGCCGCGGTGGCCTTCGCCCGTAGTTAGGTCCGGCGAAAACCTATTTCGCTTCGACCTCCACTTGATCCAGCACTTCGCCGTCGGGCTTTCGGGCTTCGAATCGGGCTTTCTTCCCGTCGATGGTGACCATGATGAAGTTTTCCGTGCGCACTACTTTTTGAGTGATGCCCTCTGGCGGTTTGTCCACGTCGTACAGGGGCGCTCCGCCGCCGCCTGTAACGAAATAGTGGATGCCGTTCTTCAGGTAATGCTGGTAGTTGTGGTCGTGACCGAATAGGCCAGCGGTCACTCGGTACTTCACCAGCATGGGCATCAACGCGGCCATGTAGAGGTTATCGCCCTGGCGGCTCGAAACCGACGTCATGGGAGGGTGATGGCCCACAATAAAGCGGAAATCGGCCTTTTGGCTGGCCTCCAGGTCTTCGCGAAGCCACTGCACCTGCTCGTCCCAGAGCCGCTGTTTCATGTCTGTGCCCAGCGCGCTGCTGCCAAGGTCTGTGTCCAGCACCGAAAAGTGGCTGTTGCCCCAGTTGAACGAGTAGTAGTTGGTGCGCGTGTTGAAAAAGGTGTTCCACTGCGACGCGTGGCGCTCGTGGTTTCCGAGCGACGGGAAGATGGCGGCTTTGCGCAGCAGGTCCCGCTCGATGTCGAAGAAGACGGGCCAGAGCGCGTCGTCGGTGCCGTCGGCCACCTGGTCGCCCGTGTGCAGGATGAAATCGGGCGAGGCTTGCTTGAGGATGCCCGCGATGACGCTGCGGTGCACATCGTGGCGGGTGCGCGTGTCGCCGTAAACAACGAACTGGTAGGGGCCGAGCGAAGGAGCGGTGCGAAAGGAGCCGCGGCCGGCGGGTCCGGCGTCATAGTAGTACGTCTTGCCGGGTTCGAGGCCGGTGAAGGTCGCTTTCTCGGCGCGCAGCACGGGGGCCGTCTTCTCCACCTTGCCCGGTTCGGTCCCAAGGGTCGGCTGCGCCGTTTCCATCAGCCACATCACGGTGGCGCTTCTGGGGCCGGCGTTCACCACGTAGGGGCCGCCGGCCAATTTGTCTTGCGCACCCGCGGAAGCCGCGAACGCGGCAAAGGCAAAGAGGCAGCACACGCGAACTCGGATTGTTCGGATCATCACCATCCAGAATGCCGCATTCGCGACGCGGATGGGTGACGGGGTTGTTACAAATCAGCGCGCATGGCCGATGATCAGGCCGCGGACGATTCGATCAGGATGAAAGGAGTAGGATCGTCGTCAAGCGGGATGTCGTCGTCATCCACGAACCATTTGGTGACTTCCTGGCGCCACCAGGAATGCACGGCAAGCGTGGCGGCGTGAATTTCGTCGTCGTGCCCGCAAAGGCAGACTTCGCATCCCGTAAATTCCTCGGAAAGAACGTCGTTCTCAGGCATGATCGACCTCTGAGTCTGAAGCATAGACCCGAAGGCGCGCCCGCACAAGGTGGCTCTGGTAAACGTTAACTCACTTTCTTTGGTTGTAGTACTCTCACTGTCAGAGGATGTACCGGCTCAGGTCCTGATCCTTGACGATATCGGCGAGTTGCTTGCGGACGTAGTTGGCGTCCACCTTCACGGTCTTCTTCTTGAGGTCGGGCCCTTCGAAGGAGACCTCTTCGAGAAGCTTCTCCATGATGGTGTGGAGACGGCGCGCGCCGATGTTTTCCGACCGCTCGTTGACGGAAGCGGCAAAGCCGGCCACCTCTTCGAGCGCATCGTCGGTGAGCACCAGCTTGATGCCTTCGGTTTCGAGCAAGGCGGTGTACTGCTTGGCAAGCGCGTTCTTCGGCTCTTTCAGAATGCGGATGAAGTCCTCGATGGTGAGGGACTTGAGCTCGACGCGAATGGGGAACCGGCCCTGCAACTCGGGGATGAGGTCGCTCGGTTTGGAGACGTGAAAGGCGCCCGCGGCGATGAACAGGATGTGATCCGTCCGGACAAAACCGAAGCGGGTGTTGACGGTGGTGCCTTCGACGATGGGGAGGATGTCCCGCTGCACGCCTTCGCGGCTCACATCGGGGCCATGACCGGATTCGCGGCCGGCGATCTTGTCGATCTCGTCAAGGAAGATGATGCCGCTCGATTCCACGCGCTCCAGGGCCACACGGGTCACCTGGTCCATATCGATGAGTTTCTGCTCCTCTTCCTGCACCAGGTAATCGAGGGCCTCGGCCACGCGCATACGACGCCGGCGGGTCTTCTGCCCAAACAGGTTGGGCAGCATGTCTTTGAGATTGATGCCCATTTCTTCGATGCCGGCATTGGTGGTGATCTCGAAGGTGGGATTGCGGTCTTTGACGTCGAGTTCGACGAGGCGCTCGTCGAGCTTGCCTTCGCGGAGGCGTTCGCGGAGTTTTTCGCGCGTGCGCTCGGCGCTCTCGCTCGGTTCGGCCTGCGGCGGCATGAGCAGGTCGAGCAGGCGGTCCTCGGCGTTGAGTTCGGCGCGGTCGGCGACTTCGTCCAGGCGCTCCTCGCGGACCATGTCGATCGAGATATCGACGAGATCGCGGATCATCGACTCGACGTCGCGGCCCACGTAGCCGACTTCGGTGAACTTGCTGGCTTCCACTTTGAGGAAAGGGGAATTGGCGAGGCGCGCCAGGCGACGGGCGAGTTCGGTCTTGCCGACGCCCGTGGGGCCGATCATGAGGATGTTCTTGGGCATCACCTCCTCGGCCATTTCCGGCGCGAGTTTCTGGCGGCGAATGCGGTTGCGCAGGGCGATGGCCACGGCGCGCTTGGCTTCGGCCTGCCCGACGACGTGCTTGTCGAGTTCACGAACGATTTCCCGGGGAGTCAGTTCATCGAGCAACGGCTCTTCGTCCACCGACTGTCCGGGAAGGTAAATGACCATGGTTACTCCAGTTCCTCAAAGCTCACTTTGTCGTTCGTATAGATGCAGATCTTGCCGGCGATCGACATCGCCTCTTCGGCGATGCGCCGGGACGAGAGCCTGGTATTGCGGAGCAGAGCGGTGGCGGCTGCCATGGCGAAGGGTCCGCCGGAGCCGATAGCGGCAACACCGTCGTCGGGTTCGATGACGTCTCCGTTGCCGCTCACCAGGTACGTACTCTTGAGGTCGGCCACCAGCAGCAGGGCTTCGAGGTGACGGAGCACGCGGTCGGTTCGCCACTCCTTGGCGAGTTCCACGACCGAGCGGGAAAGATTGCCGTTGAACTGTTCCAGTTTCGACTCAAATCGCGAGAACAGCGCGAAGGCGTCGGCTGTGGAGCCGGCGAACCCGGCGACGATCTTGTCGTTGTAGAGGCGGCGCAGTTTCTTGGCTGACGCTTTGATCACTTCGTGCCCGAGCGTGACCTGTCCATCTCCCGCCATCACGACTTTATTATCGCGGCGGACGCACAGGACCGTCGTCGACCGTATTTTCGTTTGCATCTTGTCCGTGTAGGACCATTCTAACGCACGGTGTTATGCGGTCTTCTAGCGAAAAGCCACGGCACAGTCGCCGCGCACCACGGAATGGCGCGCGTAGCCGGGCAGTTTGTCGGGAAAGTCCTGGCGAAAATGGGCGCCGCGGCTCTCGCGGCGGGCGAGGGCGCAGCGGGCGATGAGCCACGCGGCGAGGCCGACGTTCTCATCGAGGTACGGCTCCAGTTCCCGGCATGCCTGCTCGAGGCCGGCGGCGTCCCGAACAATGCCGCAGCATTCCCAGGCGATGCGCTGCACTTCGGCCGAAACCGAGGGGGGACCAGGCGTAAGCGGCGACTGCCAGTCCGGCTTCGGGGCGGCGGGCGCTTCCCGCATGACGCGGCCCGCGCGCGCGCCGAAGACGACTCCTTCGAGCAGCGAATTGCTGGCCAGGCGGTTGGCGCCGTGCACGCCGGTGCAGGCCACTTCGCCGGCGGCGAACAGGCCGGGCAGGCTGGTGCGTCCGTCGAGGTCCGTCCACACGCCGCCCATGGCGTAGTGTGCGGCAGGGGCCACCGGCGCGGCCTCGGTTTCAAGATTGATGCCGTAGCGCAAGCAGGTTTCGTAAATGCGCGGGAAGCGGCGGGAGACGAAGCCGGATTCGCGGTGGGTGAGGTCGAGCAGGACGTGGGGCGCGCCGGTGCGCCGCATTTCGACAACGATGGCGCGGGCCACGACGTCGCGCGGCGCCAGGTCCTTCATCTCGTGGTAGCGCTCCATGAACGTTTCGCCGCGGATGTTGCGCAGCCGCGCGCCTTCGCCGCGCAGCGCTTCGGAGAGGAGGAACCGCGGCGCGCCGTCCAGGTGCAGCGCGGTGGGATGGAACTGGACGAACTCGATGTCGCTGATTTCGGCCCCGGCGCGGTAGGCCATGGCAACACCGTCCCCGGTAGCCACGTCGGGATTGGTGGTGTTGCGGAATACGTTGCCCAGGCCTCCGGTTGCGAGGAGGACGGCGCGGGCATGGACGCGGGTTTCGGCCTGCTGCGCGGCGTCGAACAGGAGGGCGCCGGAGATGCGGTCGCCTCCGAGCAGGCCGGTGGTAGCGGCGTAGGTGCGGAACTCGATATTGCCGAGGGAGGCGGCTTTGAAGTAAAGCGCGCGCGCGATTTCGCGGCCGGTGGAATCGCCGTGCGCGTGCAGCACACGGTTGCGGCTGTGGGCGGCCTCGCGCGTGAAGGCGAGGCTGGAGCCCTGGCGGTCGAATTCCGCGCCCCAGTCGATCAGTTGCTGGATAGCGGCCGGACCTTCTTCAACCAGGGTGTGGACGGCGGCGCCGTCGCACAGGCCGTCGCCCGCGTACAGAGTGTCCTGCTCGTGCAGGCGCACCTCGTCGTCGTCGCTGAGGGCTACGGCGATTCCGCCCTGCGCATATTCGGACGAGGATTCGCGCAGGCTTTCCTTGGCAACAACCAGGACGCTGCCCGCTTCGGCAAGCTCAATGGCAGCGCGAAGTCCCGCCACGCCGGCGCCGATGACCAGAAAATCGGGGCTCATCTTCTTATTGCGATCATAGCAAGGCTGGTCGGATAGACTACGGAGAATGGGCAGCGACCCGCTTCCGCTCAACCGGCCGACAGCTGCGCTCGGGGTGCACAATGCCGTGCTGCGAGCGCGCGCGCGGCATCACGTGGTGAAAGACTTCGCCGGCCCGTTGTCCATCAAGTGCGTGACGGAGGGGACGGTGGCCTGGAAGACGGGTGGGCGAGAACTGCCGGTGGATCGAAGCTCTTTTCTCGTGCTCAACGCGGGCGAACCGTACAGCATGGATATCGATTCTCGTGCGCCGGTGTCCACCCTGTGCGTGTTTTTCGCAAGCGGGTTCGTCGAGTCGGTGCGCGGCGCGATTGAAGGAGGCGAAATCGACGGCGGGCGGGCGCCGGCGGAGTTTCCGGAGCGGCTGCACCGGGCTGACGAGCGCATCGTGCCGCGGATGCACGCGATGGCCGCGGGGTGTTCCAAGCTCCGGTTGGACGAGCAATACCTGGCGCTGGCAGGCGACCTGCTGCGCCTCGACCGGGATTTCGCGCGGCGATTGCGGCTGCTGCCGGAACGTAAAGCGGCAACCCGGGAGGAGCTCTTCCGACGGGTGCGGCGGGGACAGGAATACCTGCACGCGAATGCCGCGGGAGAGCTGGACCTGGCCTCACTGGCGCGGGAGGCGGCGCTTTCCGTGTACCATTTTCACCGCACGTTCAAGCGGCTTTTCGGGGTCACGCCGCACAGGTACCTTACGGCTTTGCGGCTGGAGCGGGCGCGCGCGCTGCTCGGGGATCCCGAGTCGAGCATTGCCGGGGTTTGCAGCGCGGTAGGCTTTCAGAGCACGGCTTCGTTCAGCCTGCTGTTCCGCCGCACGTTCGGGACGCCGCCGTCGTCCTTTCGCAAATAAGCAAGATCCGATAAGCCGGCCGCGGGCCCGGGGGCGATAATGCGGGGATGAACGACACGCTCTTCGATGCCATCCGGCAGGGAGACGCCGGCGAGGTGCGGCGCCTGCTGGCGGCGGATCCGCAACTCGCGGAGGCCCGAAACGCGGACGGCGCTTCCGCGGTCCTGTGGTCTGTCTACACGCGGCACGCCGACCTGGCCGGCTTGCTGCTCGGCGGGCGCGAGCCGGATTTCTACGAAGCCTGCGCGCTGGGCGGAAAGGAGCGCGTGGAGACACTGCTGCGGGGGAACCCGGCGCTGGCACGCGGCTTTTCGCCGGACGGTTTCAGCGCGCTGGCGCTGGCGTTGTTTTTCGGCCACGTCGAGATCGCCCGGCTGCTGCTGGACGGCGGCGCGGACGTGAACGCGCCATCCACCAATGCGATCCGGGTCTCCCCGCTGCATTCGGCGGTGGCGGGCGGCAAGCCGGAACTGGTGGACCTGCTGCTCAGCCGCGGCGCAGCGCCCGATCCGGTGGAGTTTCTGGAAGCGACGCCGCTGCATTCGGCGGCAGCGAGCGGGAATGTAGAGATGGTGGAGAGCCTGCTGAAAGCCGGAGCCGACCGGGGGCGAAGAACGAAAGACGGAAAGACGGCCGCCGAACTGGCGCGGCAGAACGGTCACGAAGAGGCGGCGCGGCGGCTGGAGAACTGACGGGGACGGACCTATTTCTCCGGCGTCAGGCTGATTTCTTTGAACCACACGGTGGCGGCGCCTCCGTGGTGCTGGACGGCGATGTAGCCGCTGTCGGGACGGGGGCCGCGTTCGGGTTCATACTGGCCCTTTTTGGGAGGCACGGGGGACACGCCATCGTAATCGGTGACGAACACGCCGTTGAGCTTGACGATGGTGCGCGGGCCTTTCATGGTGATTTCCAGGGTGTTCCATTCACCTACCGGTTTCGAGGGCTTCGCCTTGGCCTGCGTCATGGAGTAGAGGACGCCGGTGCGGTGGTAGTCGTCTCCGGAGTCGTCGATCTGCACTTCGATGCCTTTGTTGATGGCGTCGTCTTCGGATTTGGGCTCAATGGGGATGCGGATGAAGATACCGGAGTTGGCGTTGGGCGCGGAGACTTTGTAGACCACGCGCAGGGTGGCGTTGCCGATTTTCTGGCGCGTATACCAGAGGTCGTCTTCCGGGGCGTCGGGCTTGGACACCAGCAGGCCGTTCTCGATCTTAAATCCGGGCTCCTGGCCGGCGGGGGCACCTTCGTGGCGGGGGATGCGGGCCCAGCCGGAGAGGTCCTTGCCGTTGAACAGTTGTTTAGTCTGAGCGGAGAGCGCGGCGGAAGCGATCAATAGAATGAATGCGCACCAGCGGATCATTCCGACACGGTACACCCGCGCGCGGGTTCAGCGCAAGAAAGGCGCCACACAGCGGAGGAGTGAACGGCGGGGAACGCACACCACAACGAACGAGAGCGGGACGGCGGGGTAGAACACCCACTGAGGCGGGTCGAGCGCGGCGACGGCGGCGAGAGTCGCGACGGCGAGGGCGGCCCAGTAGAGGCGCATCCAGCGGGGCGCGGGGCGCGCGGTTTCGCGGGGGAGGTTCGCCGCGACGCGGGCGGCGAAGTAGGGCGACAGTTCGGGTGGAGGGAACAGGCGCCGGAGGTCATCCATGGGTCAACTCCTTTTCCATCATTTTACGGGCGCGAGCGAGGTAGGATTTGGACGTTCCGGGGGCCACGCCGGTAAGCTCTTCGATTTCGGCGAGGGAACAGTCGAGCCAATAGTGCAGGTGCAGGAGCGTGCGGTATAGCTCGGGCAGGGTTTCCAGGGCGGCGAGGAGTTCGCGACGGCGGGCGGCGTCTTCGAGATCGCGGTGGGGGTTGGACGGCCCGGCGAGTTTTTCAAGGGCGGATTCAGGCAGGGCGGGGCGGCGGAAGCGGGCGCGGCGGCGGTGGTCGGCGGCGCGGTTCCAGGCGATGCGGTAGAGCCAGGTGGAGAAGCGGGCCTCCTCGCGGAAGCCCGAGAGCTTGCGGTAGACCTGCAGGAAGACGTCCTGGGTCACCTCTTCCGCTTCGGAGGAATAGCCCGGTCCGAGGACGGCGGCGACGACGCGGAGAACGCGGGCCTGGTGGCGTTCCACCAGGAGCCGGAACAGGTCGGGATCGCCGGCAGTACGGAACGCGCGGAGGATCTGCGCGTCTTCCATTAGCGGCGGGTGAGGAAATAGTGCAGCCACAGGCCGATTCCAAAGGCGACGGCAACGAGCCAGCCCCACGGTTCATCATACTGATCCCCGGGAAGCAGTCTCTTGGTGGTGAGCATCATGGCGAGGAACCCGCCCAGGCCGACGGTGATGAAGATGGCGCCCACGCCGAGCGGCCAGCGGGGGTTCAGTTTAGCGCCGCTCCAGGCGGTATGGAAGGAGCCGCGGTCGTACTCGGGCAGTTCGGGCAGCGCCACGCCCTTTTCGATGGCCAACAGGCGTTCCTTGTGGATGCGGTCGATCATACGCTCCCGCCGTTGGCCGCGGATGAACCAGACGATCAAGACGAAGATTGCCCAGCCGAAGACCCAGACGATGGTGAAGCCGGCGCTACCGTAATCGATATTCACGCGATTGCCTCCTGCGCATAAGACGGGGGCAGGCGCGGCGCGGTGGCAGGGGAGTACGCGATCAATGGCCGCCGGCGCCGGGCTTCAGTTGATCGCCATCGAGTTCCCGGCGCAGCTCCTGGTGAACATGCTCGGACAGCAAGCCCTGGCGGGAGAGGAAATAGTATGGCGAGGAACCCGCCGAGGCCGACGGTGATGAAGATGGCGCCCACGCCGAGGGGCCAGCGGGGGTTCAGTTTAGTGCCGCTCCAGGCAGTATGGAAGGAGCCGCGGTCGTACTCGGGCAGTTCGGGAAGCGCCACGCCCTTTTCGATGGCCGCCAGGCGTTCCTTGTGGATGGGGGCAGGCGCGGCGCGGTGGCAGGGGAGTACGCGATCAATGGCCGCCGGCGCCGGGCTTCAGTTGATCGCCATCGAGTTCCCGGCGCAGCTCCTGGTGAACATGCTCGGACAGCAAGCCCTGGCGGGAGAGGAAATAGTATGGCGAGGAACCCGCCGAGGCCGACGGTGATGAAGATGGCGCCCACGGAGCGTACTGCGGGTCAGTTCGGGCAGCGCCAGCGTATGAGCCGCTTATTCGAGGAGTCGGGCAGCGCGTTCCTTTTCGATGGCCGCCTGCGCATTAGACGGGGGCAGGCGCGGCGCGGTGGCAGGGGAGTACGCGATCAATGGCCGCCGGCGCCGGGCTTCAGTTGATCGCCATCGAGTTCCCGGCGCAGCTCCTGGTGAACATGCTCGGACAGCAAGCCCTGGCGGGAGAGGTGGGCGAGGCGGGTTTTCTTTACGGCGAAGAGGTGCCGCTGGACGCGGTCGAGCTGCCGCTGCTCGAACTCTCCTTCCACGGGGGTTCGCTCCTTGAGGAGTTCCCGTTCCCGTGCGAGGTGTTCGCGGGTGGTTTCGTAAACGTGCTCGGTGACTTCGCCGCGCTGCCGCATGCGGTTCAGTTCGGCCAGAGCGCCGGCGTTGGCCAGGACCCGGCCCTCCATCAACTCCAGTTCGTGCCAGCGAGGCTCCGGCCGCGTGAAACCGAGCCAGCGGAGCATGGGGCTGATCGTCAATCCCTGAACCAGCAGGCTGAAGATGACGGAGCCAAAGATCATGGTGACGAGCTGGCCGCGTTCCGGGATGTTCGTCGGGAGACTGAGCACGAGCGCGATGGAGAGAGATCCGCGCAGCCCGCCCCAGAACAGCACGGACTGCCAGCGAAGCGAGATCCGCTCCCCAAACAGGTTGGTGATGGGGATGAGCAAAAAGACGGCGGCGAATCGCGCCACGAGCGTGGCGGCAATGGCCCAACACAGGGGACCGGCGTTTTGAGCTAGGGTGGCGAGCTGGATTTCGAGTCCGATGAGCAGGAAGACGAGGGAATTGACGACGAAGGCGGCGTACTCCCAAAACGAGTTGACCGCCAACTGCGTGGCGGGACTCATGCCCTTGTGGCGGCCGTAATTGCCGATCACCAGGCCGGTTGCGAGCACGGCGATCACCGGCGAGACATGGAGACTCTCTCCCAACAGGAAGGAGCCGTAGGCGGCGATGGTGGTGAGGGTGATTTCGAGCAGATGGTCGTCGAAATAGGACGTGAGGGTGGATGCAAGGACACCCAAGGCGACTCCGGCGAGAAGACCGCCGGCCACTACGACGGTGAATTCCTGAACCGAGGAGACCGCAACACCGCCGACCGAACTACCGGCGGCGCCGATCAGGATGATGCGGAACACGACCACGGCGGTGCCGTCGTTGAGCAGGCTTTCTCCCTCGACGATGGTGGCGAGGCGGGCCGGCAATCCGAGAGTCCTGAAGAGGGCCAGCACGGAGACCGGGTCTGTGGCGGAAATCATGGAGCCGAAGAGCAGGGCGGGGCGCCAGGCGAGTCCCAGGCCGTGGTGCAGGACCAGGCCGATGACACCGGTGGAGAGGACGACTCCGGCCACGGCCATTACGAGGATGGGGAGCAGGTTACGGCGCAATTGATCGAGCTTGAGATTCCAGGCGGCTTCGAACAGCAGGGCAGGGAGGAAGATGAGGAGGATCAGGTCGGGCGAAATGTGCACGGCGGGGAGGAAGTGCATCGGGCTGACGACAAGGCCGACGATTACCAGGGCGAGGGTGTAGGGGACGCGCACCCACTTGGTCGCCATGGCCACGGCGGAGGCGACCAGCAGCAGCAGGATCAGGATGCGAACCGTGATTTCGGTATCGTGCATGCGGGGTGCCTTTCAGCGCGGCAAGATGAGGCGAGCCACCTCTTTATTGCGCTCACGGGAAACGCCGATGATCATCATTTCAAGCGGTTCCGAGCCGGTGTTCTCGAAGGCGTGGATCTCATTGAGTTGGACGGGGAGCGCGTCGCCCTCGCGGATGGCGGCGGTTTCGGCGGGAGAGCCGGGGGTGAAGGCGGTGGCGGTGCCGGAGCCCTTCATGACGTAGTAGACCTCAGCGACGCCGCGGTGAATGGCCTGCCCCACGACGGCGCCGGGCGGCAGAACGAGATGGTCAACGTAGGCCCAGGGACCGCTAAAGACGGTGGGGCCGATACCGCGGCGGTACTGGACGGTTCCTTTGCCGCCGTTCATGTTGTTCACGGGACGCAGCAGGCTGCGGTCGAAGGGCAGGGTCATGAAGGTGGGAATGGGATCGAGGGGAACGCCGACGCGCGGGTCGTCGAGATTGAAGGCGTCGTTCTCGCCTTTGAGGAGGCCGACGTTGATGTTCATGAACTGGACGGGGCGGTCGCCGGGGTTGTAGATGGCATGGGAGTGGCCGAGCTTGAGGGGAATGCCGACGGGTCCGCGGAGCGCGGCGGTGCGGCCGTCCACGGTGACCTGGGCCTCGCCTTCGAGGATGACGAGCATCTCCTCGCAGTTGTTGTGGTAGTGGTGGCCCATGGAACTTTTAGGAGGAAGCACGCCACGGTGCACGAAATAGAGGTTGGTGTCGAGGCTGTGGGCGTCGAGCAGGACCATGTATTCGATCTGTCCGGCGCCCTGATGCACGGCTTTGACGGTCTGGTATTTGGACGGGTCCGTGTGGGCGATGCGCTGGGCCAGAGGCTCGCGCGCGGCGGCGGCCTGCACCGCCAGAAGCGCGAAAAAGAGCATTCTCATGGCGCGCACTATAGCACGGGTTGGCGGGGACGCGTGCTAATCTGATCTTCTATCCAACCATGCGAAATGTGGTCATTATCGGGTCCGGCTGCGCCGGAAATACGGCGGCCATTTACACGGCGCGTGCCAATCTGAAGCCGCTGGTGGTGAGCGGCCATGAAGCGGGCGGGCAGCTTTCGATGACGACGCTGGTCGAAAATTTCCCCGGCTTTCCGGAAGGCATCAACGGTCCGGACCTGGTGGAGAACATGAAGCAGCAGGCGCAGAATTTCGGCGCCGAATACCTGCACGGGGCGGTGATCGACACCGACTTTTCGGTGCGACCGTTCCGCATCAACATCGAGGGCGACTGGATCGAAACGCGCACGGTGATTATCGCTTCGGGGGCGTCGGCGCGGTGGCTGGGCCTCGAGAGCGAGCAGAAGCTGATCGGGCACGGGGTGAGCTCGTGCGCGACGTGCGACGGGTTTTTCTATCGCGAGAAAAACATCATGGTGATCGGGGGCGGCGATTCGGCGATGGAGGAGGCGAACTTCCTGACGCGCTTCGGCCGGGAGGTCACGCTGGTGCACCGGCGGGACGAGTTTCGCGCGTCGAAGATCATGCTGGACCGGGCGCGACATAATCCGAAGATCCGGTTCCTGCTCAACACGGTGGTGGACGAGATCTACGACGTTTCCAAACACACAGTGACGGGCGTGAAACTGCGCAACCTGCTGACGGGCGAACAGTGGGAGCAGGACGTGGACGGCTTCTTCGTGGCCATCGGGCACATTCCGAACACGAAAGTCTTCAAGGGACAGATCGAGACCGACCCGGACGGATACATCCTCACGAAAGGCGGGGCGCGCACCAATATTCCGGGCGTGTTCCATGCCGGGGACGTGCAGGACCGCGTGTACCGCCAGGCGATCACGGCGTCGGGCGCCGGATGCATGGCGGCGATTGAAGCCGAGCGGTATCTGGAAGCGGAAGGACACTAAGCGAAATGATCGAGCGCATCAATCCGCCCGGGGCGCCGGCCCCACGCGGCCCTTACTCCCCCGCCGTGCGCGCGGGCGATTACATCCACGTGGCCGGGCAGATTCCGATCGACCCGGTGAGCGGGAAGGTGATCAGCGGTGACGTGCAGGCGGAAACGCGGCAGGTGCTCACCAACATACAGAACATCCTGAAGGGCTGCGACGCGACGCTGGCGGACGTGATCCGCTGCGGAGTGTATCTGACCGACGGCGACGATTTCAAGGCGATGAACGAAGTCTACGCGGAGTTTTTCGGGGAAGCCAAGCCGGCGCGGACGACGATCATCGTGGCGGCGCTGCCGCTGAAAGACGCGAAGGTGGAGATCGACGCGGTGGCTTACAAGCCGCGGAGTTGATGGCGGGTTAGCTTCGTCTAAGAATTACTACGCCTTTGCGGCGGCTTTGCGTGAATCGTAGCCCTTCTTTTCTCTAGCCAAAACCTTTGGCCTATTGCGATGTCGGTGAGATCTGCATTCTCTTCGGATCATCCGCCGCTTGGCCGGTGCAACCTTCGCCTGCCAGCGTTTTCTTGATCCGATCGACCTCCCGGCCGGTCAACTGAAGCGGGATTCGCGACATGAATTCGAACTCTCTATCGCTCCAGGCTGCTGACATCAATCCGTGCGGAGAATGCTTGCCCGAGCGGAGCAGGACGTGGCCGATCTCATGTGCGAGCGCGTGTGCAAGGATGATGCCCGGATCCACACCGCGCTCGGCTGACGCGGCGTTCACCATGCGACTGAATATTACGACATTCCGTCCTCTCTTGGCGAGGGGAAGAGCGTAGCCGAGGCTGGGTTTGCCTGGGCCGACGGTTGGCCCCGCTACAATCCACGCCTCGATGCTTCGCGACGCCCCGCATCTTTCGGCCGTATTTGAGGCGAGGGAAAGCGGGACGACGTCCATGACGAGGCTCGCCTGGGAGGATGACGTTTCAGACCAACGTAGCCGGAGACCTGCCGCTCCAAGGATATCTCCAAGGTGAGTCTTCGCACCGTTAATCGTACGTTGTGGAACACCCGCGTCGTTGTAGACCGTGACATTGACGTCTGCACCTGGCAACGGCAGCGCGGCGAGTACGAAACAGAGAGAGGCGGCGATCATTGTAGCCATCGATATCCAAACTGACCGTGATCGCCGGCTGACTCAATCGACCGCGTCTGATCTGCTTATGAACTTCGATGCGACGGTAACTCTTCTGTGGTCAGTGGGTTGCAGGCGTCTGAACTGATCTGTTCAGAAGTCGAAATGCGAAAACCGGCGTATAATTCCTCGAAGGGGCGGCCGCAGATGGGCAGTTCAGCACCAGAACATCGACGCATTCGATTCGGACCGTTCGAATACGACTCGGCCAATCGTGAACTCCGCCGCGACGAACAGGTTGTTGCTCTGCAGGATCAACCGCTGCGGATGCTTGGGATCCTGCTCGACCACGCGGGCGAACTTGTGTCACGCGCCCAACTACGAGAAGAGCTCTGGCCGAACGGAACA
Organism: Bryobacterales bacterium; assembly: GCA_963836425.1. Classification (GTDB taxonomy): domain Bacteria; phylum Acidobacteriota; class Terriglobia; order Bryobacterales; family Bryobacteraceae; genus CAWIJJ01. The sequence continues at coordinate 283,899 of CAWIJJ010000003.1, forward strand.
TTCGTCGAGTTCGATCACAGCCTGAACACCGCCGTGAAGAAATTGCGCCAGGCCCTCGGCGACCGACCAGATCAACCCCAGTTCATTGAAACGGTGCCGCGGCACGGCTACCGGTTCATCGGCGGCATCGAACCGGTCCAAATCACAACCCCTTCCGCTTCCCCGGCGCGAACGCGCCAGCGCACATTGGCGATCACGGCTGGATTGGTTTCGGTCCTGCTGGGGGCGGTCGTAGTTTTGCGACAGGCCGGGGGGAACAGCGCCGCCGCACCCGGCATGCTCCTCAACCTCAAGCGGCTCACGGCCGATTCAGGGCTGACCTGGCAGCCTGCAATCTCGCGCGACGGCCATCTGGTCGCTTTCTCAAGCGATCGTGCCGACGACGGTAATCTGGATCTCTGGGTCATGCAGGCGGATGGGAGCGATCCTGTCAGGCTGACGAATGACCCTGCTGACGACCGGGACCCTGATTTCTGTCCAGACGGCCGAGTCGTCTATCGCTCGGACCGGCAGGGCGGCGGCGTGTTTATCGTCCCCGCTCTCGGCGGAACCCCAGTTCTGCTGGCGCGGAGCGGACGCTCGCCGCGGTGCTCTCCCGATGGGAGATGGGTGGCCTTCGCCATCGGTGACGACATAAGTCAGCGCGCGGTCTACGTTGCGCCTACCGCAGGAGGAGAACCCGTTCGCATTGCTCCCCAACTGGCGACGTCCGGCTTCCCGCAGTGGTCGCCCGACAGCACCAAACTCCTTGTTTTGAGTCGCCCGACTGACGCAACACCGTCGTACCAATATGAATGGTATCTGGCACCGAAGACCGGACAGGCTCCCGAGAGGGTGGATGTGCGTGCTTCCTTGACAGGGCTGAGTTTCGGTCCAGGCGCGCCGGTTCCAGCGGCCTGGATCGCGGGTACAGGTGAAGTTCTGTTTTCGACATCTCAGGGTCAGCGTGACTATCCTACGACGTACGCGAACTTGTGGTCGGTCTCTCTCGACTCCAATACCGAGCGGATTACGGGAGGCGTCCGGCAATTGAGCGCCGGTGCCGGACTGCAAACGTTTCCTTCGGTAGCGGACAACGGAGTCATCGTCTTCTCTAACCTGGAACTCAATCCCAACATTTGGGCTGCGCCGATCGATCACGCACACGCGTTGGTCACAGGTAAGCTGGAACGTATCACACGCGAGCAATATTGGGAGAGTCGTCCCAGTGTGTCAGCCGATGAATCAACGTTCGTGTTTCGGACCGATCATGGCGGCGGTTGGGACTTCTGGACGCTGGATTTGAAAACGAGCCACGCGCGCCCAATTACCATCTCGCGAGAAACGAAGGTATTCCCAGCGTTGAGTCGGGATGGCAACACTGTTGCTTGGAACAGCGAGTCCGGTGTATACGTTGCTGACGTGCGCACCGGAGCGACGCGCCGCCTTTGTTCGAAATGCGAACCTGAACCGGCCGACTGGACAAAGGATGGGAACATTGTCGCCGGCCTTCCAGGCCGGTCTGCCATTGGGATTTTGAACCCCCGGGACGGCAGCATTCGCGAGATCATTCGGCCCGTTGCGACGGAACTGGCGGGCGCCGCCGTTTCTCCTGACGATCGATGGATTGCGTTCCTGTCCAAGTCCGATGGGATCAGCGCGCCGGGCGAGGGTAACCTGATGATCGCGAGTATGCTTCGACTCCCATCGCCGGGAGCCGAATGGATCAAAGTCGCGGATCACGCTGACATGCCAAGATGGTCGCCGGATGGTCGAACGCTGTATTTCATTTCTCGTGCGGATGGCTGGGCGTGCATCTGGGCGGTGCAGATCGACGACAAAACGGGACAGCCGCTCAGGCCGGCAGCTCCTGTGATGCACTTCCATCAGCGGCGATATCCGCTGCTCGGATCATACGCCGTTTCGTCACACCGGCTGTTCGTCAGCCTGCACGAAACAACGGGCAATATCTGGGCCGGACGGCGATCGGCTGCCGGCGAAGGGCAAGTCGTCTCGTCGAAGTGACAATTGGCCGCGGTCGATGGTTCAGCAGTGTGGTGGCCGCTCCGCCAAGTTCGCTAGCCGGCGGCCCGGGTCTTCTCCTGTTGCAGGGTCAGCATTTCTTTCGCGGCGGTCATGGCTTTGAGCTTGGCGACCGCGAGCGGGCGCGGCAAGTGATTCATCCCGCAAGTGCTGGTGATGAGGGTCTGCTCCGGGGGGAGCCAGCGGAGGCTGCGGATGCGATCGACCACGACCTGGGCGGGTTCCACGTTGAGGTCCTGCACGTCCACGGCTCCGACAGCGAGGCGGATGTTGCCGAGCAGTCCTTCATAGGTGTGGGCGAAATCGTGTTCCACCAAGAGGACGTCGCAGCGGATCTTGCAGATCAGGGCGGCGGGGTAGCGGCCGGTGTCGAAATAGCGGTGGCCGATCTGGCCGTCGTAATGCTCGCCGACGGCGTAGTTGCCCTGGCAGATGTGGACCTGAACCGACATTTTGCTTAAGCCTTCGGTGGCCAGGTTGATGGCGTCGACGGCGGCCCGGACCTCGGCGTCGCTGGAAATGGCGAACAGGGGTTCGTCGATCTGCACGTAGCGGCAGCCGGCGGCTTCGAGCTTCCTGAAATTGACGTTCATCACGCGGGCGAGGTCCTGCATCATGCGGCCGATGTCGTGGTAGTACTCGTCGTGCGCCACTTTGGCGAGCATGTGAGGTCCGGTCATGGTGATCTTCACGGGCTTGCGCGCGAACAGCGAGACCATGCGGAACTCGGCGAGGAGGCCGAGGTCGGCGTCGCGGATGGGACCGGTGCAGACGGCGGCGGGGTGAAAGACGTTGGCGTCTTTGCCGGTGATCTGCTTGGGGCGCGTGTCTTTGGAGAAGCCGGGGATCTTCTCCCAGAAGAAATTCAGCATGGCGTTGGGCGGGGCGTGGCGGTTGTTGGTGCGGCGGTGCATTTCGCCGCCGGTGATGATGTCGATGCCGGCGGTTTCCTGGTCGAGGATGGCGGCCTGCGAAGCGCGATACTGCGCGTCGGCCATGTCGGCCTGGGTCAGAGTGCCCGCTTCGACCTGTTTTTCGAGGGCTTCGTACCAGCGGGGCACGCTATAAGAACCGACCACGGTAGTGGTGTATTTCGGGTAGTTCATCGGTACCTCGAGCGAAGTCTATTGCGGGGCGGCGGGAGAGTCAATGAACCGGCGGGGCGAAAACTCACAAGGCGAGGCGCGGCGCGCGCAAGGATGGACGTGGGTTAACGTATCAGAATCATGCGAACCCGTCTCCTGTTCCTGTTGATGGTGGTGGCGCTATGCGGCTGCGCCAACCGCGCGGCGCACGATGCGAAGGCGGCGGCCCCGCTGACGACCGCCGCCGCGCCGCTCCCACCGATCGATCCGCAAAGAGTGCAAGACCAGCAGGATATGACATGGGCGGACTACCGTCCGATTCCGGGGACGAACTGGGCGGATCCTACATTGACACCGGCGAAGAAACAGTTCCGCGTGGCGCTGGTGGCGGTGGATTTCGCGGACCAGCCGTTCGTCGTGACGTTGCCCAGACACTCGGATCTTTTCGGCAATCCGCAGATCGAGCCGGTGTCGAGGGACGGCGTGCCGCAGTTCTACGCGGATTTTTTCAATACGCCGTCGGCGCTCAACCACGGGCAGACGATCAACGGGTATTGGATGGAGCAGTCGCGGGGACAGGTGGGGATCGGAAAGATCGACGCATACGGGCCGTATCGCATGCCGAAGAACCTGTTTCAGTACGGGCTGAACGAATACGGGCAGGCGGTGGGAGTTCCGCCGGGATTCAAAGCGGACGGGCGGCTGGAGCCGGACGCGGACGCGTTGTGGCGGGCGGCGGCGGGCGACCTGCGGTCGAAGTACGACATCATTCTGCGGATCTATGCCGGGTATGACGAAACCAGCGTGTGGCAGGAGTTTGGCGAGATGAAGTTTCAGGACCGGGACTCGATTCCGGCGGCGTGGGGCAATCCCGATCCTTCCATGCCGCGCTGGGTGCCGACGCGCTACGTACCGTGGACCAGTTGGAAGGCGGGACAGATGCAGTGGGGTCTCTCGTCGGTGCGGCAGGGTGAGAGTTCGGGGACGATCACGCACGAGATCGTACACTTTGCGTTTCGCGTGGGGGACAACAACAACAATCCTTACGTGCAGCCGTACCGGCGCGCGGGGTCGGGTCCGTGGGACATCATGGACCGGGGTTCGTTCAACGGACCGGGCGGGCCGCATCGCAGGTGGGTGGTGCCGCCGGCGGAAGGCGCGGCGATGCCGGCGGGACTGATGCTGCGCAGCCGGCTGAAGTTCGGATTTCTGAAAGAAGGAACGGTGTTGACGCTGAGCCGCGAGGGACTGGCCAAGAGCGGCCTGGCGGTGGGGACGGTGAGCGCGCGGTCGGCGGAACCGGCGGCAGGCAAGCTGGCGGGCATCGTGGTGAACCTGGACGGCGCCGCGCCGCAGGACCGGACGCCGGCGGACGATATGAATCAGAACCCGCTCTCGGCGGGGCGCCCGGTGTTCAACTTCTATTCGATGGAGGTGGTGCAGCGGACCGGTTACGATTCGTTCACGCCGGATAACGGCGTGCTGCTGGCGAAGAACAAGAATGCGGAAGGCAACAGCGCGGGCTACAACCTGTTCACGTGGGTGATCGACGCGCATCCGGAGGATATCGGGCAGGTGGATTTCAAGCGGCCGAGCGGAGAGACGGTGATGCGCACGATTGCCGACTACCGGCAGTTGAACGACGCGCTGTTTCACGCGGGGTTGAATTCGGGAAGCGCGTACGAGTGGGAGGACACGCCCAACAGGCTGCACTTTTACGTGATCGATGTGGAGAAAGACGAGCGCGGGATTCTCTCTTACACGGTAGGGGTGAAGTCGCTGGACGGCGCGGGTCCGCAGCGGCGGGGAGTGATGCTGAGGGCCGGCGCGAACTGCGACTTCACGCTCACGAACACGGGAGAGGCCGGGGCGGTGGATATTTTCCGGCTGTCGGTAGAAACGGAGGAACCGGGCGCGGCACAGATCGGCAACGCGCTGGCGGCGGTGAAGGGCGGAGAGTCGCGGGCGGTAGCGGTGCGGGTGCGGCGCGCGGGCGAGGTGCGGCTGAAGGCGGTATCGGAGAGCGACCCGGCACAGGCGGCAACGGCGGTGTGCAGGGCGCGATGAAGGGCGGTGGGCTACGTCGCGAGGCCGGGAACTCCACCGAGGGTGCGGGCGAGGCGGACGGCGCGGAGGATAGCTTCTGCGACGGCTTCGGCGGCGGCGGCGCCGAGCACATTGAGGTCGCCGTCGAGCGTGCCCAGCGAGAGAGCGAAGGTGATGTCGCCATCGAACATGGTATTGACCGGATAGATGGTGCGGGCGATGCCGAGTGAGGCCTGCTGTGCGAGTTTCTGCGCCTGCACTTTGGTAAGACGGGCGTTGGTGGCGACGACGGCCAGGGTCGTATTGAAGCGGCCGGCGGGGGCGGAGGGGCCGCGCTTCATCTGCTCTTCGGTATTGACGAACTCGCGGCTATCGGGCGATGTGCGGGCGCCGGCGAGGATCTTGCCGGTGGCGGGATCGCGAACGTCGCCGAACGCGTTCACCGCGACGAGACTCGAAACGATGAGCCCGCCGGGGAGGGCGACCGTGAAGGAGCCGATGCCGGATTTCATGGCCTGGCGGATGCCGTTGAGCTTGCCGACCGTAGCTCCGGTGCCCGCGCCGACGCAGCCTTCGACGACGGCGGCGTCAGTGGCTGCGGCAGCGGCGGCTTCGCCCATCGCGAGAGTGGGACGCACGTTCGCTTTGCCGATGCCGAGATCGTAGAGGATGGCGGCGGGCACGATGGGGACTTTGGCGGCGCCGGTGGCATAGCCTGCGCCGCGACTCTCCAGGTAGCGGCGCACTCCGGATGCGGCCTCGAGGCCGAAGGCGCTGCCGCCGGCGAGCAGGATGCCGTGCGCGTGCGGGGTGATGTGGCCCGGGTCGAGAACGGGCGTTTCTTCGGTGCCGGTGGCCGATCCGCGAATATCGAAGCCGCCGACGGCGCCGGCCTCGCACAGGATCGCCGTGCATCCGGTGATCGCCTCATAGTCGGAGATGTGTCCGACCTTGATACCGGGGATGTCGGTAAGTCCTTTCACGTCGGCGTTTACCTTAGTATGGTAGCATCGAGGTTCGGGGAATCGTCCTACTTGCTCGATCTGCTGAAAGAACCTGTTCTCGCGGTACAGGAGTTCTTCTTACTCACGGGCAGAGCGCTTCGGAATATCTTCCGCAGTCCGCACTACACCGACGACATCGCGCTTCAGATGGACACGATCGGGGTGGGCAGCCTGGCGATTGTGGCGATCACCGGATTCTTCAGCGGCGCGGTGATGGCGCTGCAAATGTCGCGGGCGCTGGCTACATACGGGCAGGTCGGGCGTACGGGAACGCTGGTTTCGCTGACGCTGGTGCGCGAACTGGGGCCGGTGCTGACGGCGCTGATGGTTGCGGGGCGCAACGCGTCCGGCATCGCCAGCGAACTCGGGTCCATGAAGGTGACCGAGCAGATCGACGCGATGCGCGCGCTCGGCACCGATCCGGTTCAAAAGCTGGTGACGCCGCGGCTGATTGCGACGTCGGTGATGCTGCCGCTGCTGACCATCATTTCCAATTTCGTGGGGATGTTCGGCGGCTTCATCATCGCGTACTTCTTCCTGGCGCTGACGCCGAAGCAGTACTGGACGACGGTGTGGCAGGCGCTGGTGTGGAACGACGTGGCGCAGGGGCTGTTGAAGCCGCTGATCTTCGCGCTGGTGATTTCGATGATCGGGTGCTATTACGGACTGCGCACGACGGGCGGCACGCAGGGTGTGGGCCGGTCGACGACGCAGGCGGTGGTGGCCGCCACGGTGCTTATCTTCATTCTGGATCTGTTGATCACCAAGATTTTCGTCAGCCAGGCTTCGTGATGCCAGAGGAAACCAAACCGCCGGTCCTGCGCTTCGATCACGTTACCGTGACGTTCGACGGGCAGGACGTGCTCGCGGATGTTTCCTTCGAAGCGGTGGAGAGCGAATCGCGGGTAATTCTGGGCGCTGCGGGAAGCGGCAAGACGGTGCTGCTGAAGACGGCGCTCGGCCTGATCAAGCCGGACGAAGGCAAAGTGTTCGCTTTCGGACGCGATCTCACCGCGATGAGCGAGCGCGAGTTGTTCGACATCCGCAGCAAGATCGGCATGCTGTTTCAGGAGAGCGCGCTGTTCGACTCGCTGAATATCGAGGAGAACGTGGCCTATCCATTGCTCAACCAGCGCTCGATACGGTGTCCGCAGGAAGAGGTGCATCCGCGGGTGGTGCAGGCGCTCGAGTTCGTGGAACTGGGGGGAACGCTCGAAAAATTTCCGAGTGAACTGTCGGGCGGCATGCGGCGGCGCGCCGCCATCGCGCGTGCCGTGGTGACGGGACCGCCGCTGATCCTTTACGATTCGCCCACCGCGGGCCTGGACCCGATCACGGCGCACACCATCATGCTGCTGCTCATCAAAGAGCGCGATATCAGCCATACGACGACGCTGATGGTGACGCATCGATACCAGGACGGAAACCTGGTGGCGAATTTCCGCTACAATTCGGAACAAGGGCGGCTGGAGCCGGCCCAAAACGGAACAGGCCAACGGGCACGCACGACATTCATGGTTCTGCGAGAAGGCCGGCTGATCTTCGAAGGCGATCAGGACCGGCTGGAATCCTCTGACGATTCATACGTAAAGAAGTTCGTGAAGCAACGGGAATAAGACAATGCCGGAGCGCGGGAAAGTACGGTGGTCGCAGTTAAAAGTCGGACTGATTGGGCTTACCGCGTTCATTATTCTTTTCGTCTTGATCTTTCTGCTCACCAGCTCAAAAGGCATTTTCCAGAGGAATGTGTCGCTACGCACTTATATGGACGACGCTTCCGGGATGCAGGACGGCACGCCGGTGCGGCTGAACGGAATCACCATCGGATACCTGGACAACCTGCGGCTGGTACCGACGACGGACCCTCGCCGCAATGTCGAATTCAACATGAAAGTGCAGGAGAATTACCTGTCCAGTATCCCGGTGGATTCGGTGGCGGCGATCAGCGCGGCCAACCTGCTGGGCGACAAGTTCATCAACATCACGCGGGGGCAGGAGAAGCGCACGGTGCAGCCGGGGGCGGAACTGAAGAGTTTGCAGGGGCAGGATATTCCGGAGCTGATGGCGGCGAGCGCCAACCTGCTGGAATCGTTTCAGACGATCGTGAACCGGGTGGACAACCTGCTGGCGAGCGTGGAAGCGGGTAAGGGCAACATCGGGCTGTTCCTGAAAGATCGCGAACTTTACGACAGGCTGAACGGCATCGCCTCGGAGGGCCAGAAACTGCTGGCCGAAGTGCGGACCGGAAACGGCACTGTCAGCAAACTGCTCAACGACGACTCGCTGTACAACGAGATCCGCGCGCCGATCAAACGGATCGACGCGATTCTGGCGGACCTGCAAAACGGACAGGGGACGGCGGGCAAGCTGATGAAGGATCCGGCCCTTTACGACGATGCGCGCGGCACCATCACGGAGATTCGCAGCCTGATCGCGGACCTGAACGCGGGCAAAGGCACGGCGGGCAAACTGCTCAAGGACGACCAGTTGCACCAGAGGCTGGACCAGTTGATCGTGCGGTTCAACACGACGGTGGATCGCATCAACTCGGGCCAGGGGACGCTGGGGCAACTGATGACGAATCCACAGCTCTACGAAGCCATGACCGGGGCCACGCGGGAATTCCAGTCGCTCGCCAGGGACATGCGGGCGAATCCAAAGAAATTCCTCAGCATCAGGCTGACACTGTTTTGACGGGGCGGAAACTGCTGGCGGTGAACGCCGACGATTTCGGGTTCACGCCGGACGTCAACCAGGGAATCGTCGAGGCGCACCTGGGAGGCATTCTGACCTCGACCACGCTGATGGCGAACGGCGGCGCTTTCGACGACGCAGTGCGGCTGGCGCGGCAGACGCCATCGCTGGACGTGGGATGTCACCTGGTGCTGGTGGGCGGGAAGTCGCTGGTGAGCGGCCGGCCGTTTCCGAAGACCGTGTCCAAACTGGTGATGGCGCTGGCCCGCCGCGAGATCCGGCCTTACGAGGAGGCGGCGGCGCAGGTGCGTCGAATCATGGATGCGGGCATCCGGCCGAGCCACATCGATTCGCACAAGCATACGCACCTGGCCCCTCCAGTGTTGGAAGCGGTGGCGCGGGTTTCCGAAGAGTTCGGAATTTCGTGGGTGCGGCGTCCGTTCGATTTTCCGCTGTACTCATTGACCGGCGTGGTGCCGCGAATGAAGCGGCTGACCAGCCAGGCGATGGGGTTAATGCGGCGGCGCTTCCACCGGGTTCTGGAACGCCACGGCTGCCGCACCACGGATCATTTCGCGGGATTTCAGATCACAGGCCGCTTCCAGACCGAGCAACTCTCGGCGCTGCTGGACCTGGTGCCGGAGGGCACGACCGAGCTGATGTGCCATCCCGGGCGCTGCGGGGAAGCGCTGCTCGCCGCCGCTACGCGGCTCAAGGAAAGCCGCGAGGCGGAACTCCGGGCGCTGATGTCGAACGAGGCGCGGGAGGCGCTCCGGCGCAACCGCATCGAACTGGTGAATTTCGGCGCGCTCGCGGCGTCGCGCTGAACCTTTGCCTTCCGGACGTGCAGATGCAGCTTTGGCGTCCGGTGAAAGGCCGTCAGAACTTCATCTCCCAACCTTTGCGAATGGACGGGCGCAAGTATTTGTTCGCCTCCGCGTTATCGAAACGCATGTTCTTGGCGTCCCACATCAGCTTGGTGTTCGGAACATGCAGCGCAACGGCTCCGAGGATCAGCCATTCAATGTACGGCACAGCGATATCGAAATTGGAGCAGCCCGCCTGGCCGCCCTTGCAGGCGCGCACCCAGTCCTGCTGGTGGCTGACGGAACGCGGCAGGATCTGCGGCGGCAGTTTGTATTCCGCCCAGCGGGACGCAGGCAAGAGCCAGACACCCTCTCCGCGATCGCAGGTTGCCATGTAGCCCTTGTCGCCGACGAAGAGCGCGCCGTTACCCGGGACTCTCGTGCGGTCCACGGGTCCGGAAGGACCTCCGAATCCGCGACCGGCGATCCCGGCCGGTGCGCCCGCCCGAGTTCCTTGCGCCGCCCCTGGAGTTGCTGCCGGCATTCCCGCGCGTCCGCCGCCCGGCATCATGCCACGTTCCCGCGCCGGTTCGGGCGGCGCGTAGCGGCCCCGTTCGACAAGGTTATTGCCTCGGGGCAGCAGTCGCTCGTCCTCGGCCATGCCGTCTGGATATGATATGTCGCCTCTCAGATTCTGGTACACGTTCACGGTTACCGCCGGCATGCCCGCGCGTTCGGGAAACTCATACCGGAGATGCGAGTTGGTGGGCCAGGTCCATTTACTGACTCCTCGAATCTCGACGCACTCGACGCTGGTGGGAGAAGCTTCGCTCAAGCGCAGCGCCAGATTAGCCGGACCCAGGCAGTGGACCAGCCAGTCTCCCAAAGACCCGCCGGTGCCGAAATCCAGATAAGCCCGCCAGAGTCGAAACTCATTTTGGTTATAAGGGCGTAAGGCGGCGGTTGCCAGCCAGAGATCCCAATCGAGACCCTCGGGTATCGGCTGCTCGGGCGGCTCGCTCTGGACATTGTCCCCGCCGATGTAGATGCCGCCCGTCCACGCGTGGAGCTCTTTCACGGTTCCGATATCGCCCGACCACAAGATCTCGGCCGCGGTTCTCGTGCCTTCGTGCGAGTATCCCTGGTTACCCATCTGGGTGGCGACCTTGTATTTTCTGGCCGCGTCGCGGAGGAGGCGGGCTTCCCAGACGGTGCGGGTAAGCGGCTTCTCGCAGTAAACATGCTTGCCGTGCTGCATTGCTGCCAGCGCGATAGCGGCATGGCTGTGGTCGGGGGTTCCGATCACTACGGCGTCGATGTTCGAGCCTTCCGTCTCGAGCATCTTGCGAAAGTCCTTGTAACGCTTGGCCTTCTCATATCGCTGGAACGTCCTCGCCGCGTACCCATCGTGCACGTCGCAGAGAGCCACGATGTTTTCGCTGGTGGCGACCGTATTGATGTCCTCGCCGCCGCGCCCGCCGATGCCGATGCCGGCCACATTCAACTTGTCCAGCACGGACTTAAATCCAGCCGCCTTCAGCGACTGGGCTGAGCCGAAGCCTCCCAAAGGGACAGCGCCGGCTAATAAGCTGCCAAAAAAGAAATGCCGTCTGGACACTCGGGTGTCACTCATGAAACTCCTCCTCAACTTAAGCCAAGCTATCAGCTATCAGCTATCAGGCTAAACCGGATTGGCTGATCGCTAATGGCTAAAAGCCTCCAGCGAAACCGTAATTGCGAAACGATGTACTCAGCTAAATCCGCGATTGGCCATCGGTTTTCCAGTGGCCTTTCGAAGTACGCTGGGGCGGGCCAGCCGGCCCACCCCAGTCTCCACAACGGAAGGCTTTGGTCAGAATGAGAAGCGAAGCCACGCTTGCAGGGTGCGCGCGGATTGATAGCCGCTGGCTACGCCGAACCCCGCATTCTTGGGCTGCGAACGGGTTGCAATCAGGTTGCCGTTCGTATCGAACGGGAGATTGGAGATGGTCGCGTCGGTCGGGCTCGCCACCGTCATGGTGGTGTTTCGGCCCGTGATGTACGAACTGTTCGGTGCGTTGAAGGCGTCGAGCCGGAACTCGAGCCGCCGGGTCTCGCCAATCCGGATCGTGCGCTGCACAGCGAGATCGAGGCTCTGAGTGAAGCAGCCGCGCAAATAGTCGGCGCCGGACTCGAGTCCGACGCTGCCAACCAGGGGCGGTGCAAAGGCGCCGGTATTGAACTGCCGGTAGATGTCGCTGCCGCAGCCCGAACCGGGGTCGCCAATGACACGAGTGCGGTAACCATAGTTCGCTGACCCGGTGATGTTCTGATTACCGGCTCCGCTCTGGAAGGACGTACCGATCGTGTAGGTGCTGGGACTGCTTGCGGTCCAGATGCCGGAAAGCCTCCAGTCATTGGTCACCCACTTGACCAGCTTGGCGGAATTGTTGATGCCCGGGATGTCCCACACGAAGTTGCCCTTGAGGCGGTGCCGCGTGCCGACGTAATTGCCGAGCAGTGCGTCCGCCTGAGCCTGATCTGGACGTTCGGAAAAGCTGCCGTCCGGATTGTGCTGCAACCGGGCTCCAGTGCTACCTTTCGTCTGAAGCAGGATGGTGTCGTAGAATCCGAAAGCAAGGCCTTTGGCAAAACGGCGATTGAGCGCAATTTGCATGGTGTGGGAGGTGTACCAACCGCGAGGCTGCTCCTGGGTGATGCTGCCGAAACCGCGGAAGGCGCGCATGCTGTCCGCCGGTACCGCCGCACCGCCAGGAACCGAACTGGTGATCGTCGAGTCCTGGTTGGCGGGCAGGAAAGCGGAGCCGTAATCGATGGCGTTGATGTTGACGTCTTCGACCAGATTATAGGAGTGTTGGCCGGTGTAGGCCGCATCCAGGAATAGGTTCTGGGGCAGCATCACCTGGACGCCGCCGTTCCAGGTCCAGGTGCTGGGAAGGCCGCTGTCGAGGGTAAAAACATTGAGCGTGGGAGCGGCTACCGTGGTGAGACCGCTTCCAAGCGATTGGAGTTGAGAGTAACGCAGGGTCACATTGCTGAACGTGGGCGGGTTCGGGACTTGCGAGAAGACGGAATTGCCGGTGGGACGATCGAAGAAGAGTCCGCCTCCGCCGCGAAGGACGATTCTCTGCTGGCCGGTGAGGTCGTAAGCAAGTCCGAAACGCGGCGCCGCGGCCAGCGTCGGCCAGTTATAGGTTGTCGTCGGTACGCCATCGCCTGAGACAAACAGGCCGTTGAGGGTGCTCCCCGAACCCGGCACAAGCGTTCCGATCGCGACCGTAGTGTTAGGCCCAAGCAACGCGCCCGTCCGCGGATCCATGGCCTGGCGATTCGTGCCGAGTACATGGCTGGAGCGGCACAACCTGCCCTGTATAGCACCGGCGCGTTGGAGAGTGCCCATTTCTCGGGCAGGAAGTTGACGCCCTGGCCCAGCTTGTCGTACTGCGGCTGCTGATGGACGAAGCGGACGCCGTAGTCGAGCGTGAGCCTGGCGATTGAGCTTCCAGTTGTCCTGAACGTAACCATTCCGTGTTGTTGTAGACGAAGTTGCCTTCGACGTACTGCGAGTACTGCGTTGTACGGACTCGAAGATGCCGAGGGCCGCGTTCGCGAAGCCGAAGCTGCGCGTCCAGCGGGTTGTCTGGTGTCGTTCTGCAGAAGTTGATGCTACACGCCGAACGCGCTGTTGCTGCTGCTGGGCCTTGTAGCTGTGCGTGTTGTAGAACCCGGCCTTGATCGTGTGGCGGCCCGCGACCTTCGTGAGGCTGATCGAGATGTCGTGTGGTCGAGTTGATGTTGAGCCACCCCGGGAACGGAATGTTCGGCGGCGCGTTGGCGACGCGGCTGCCCCAGGAGAAGTTCGGCGTCACGCAGAATCTGGCGCGTACCGTCCCAGAATGGGCGGCTGCCAGCTTCGTTCAGCACGCGGTAGGCGTAGTAGCTCCGGATCGATCACCTTCGCGTTCGGGAACAGACGAACGGCAGGTCGCCGAGACCCGCGGTCGAACAGGTTCGACGACGGCGTTCATCGGCAGTGCCGCTTGTCGCAGAAAGTCGGCGACCGGTGGCCGCCTGGGCCATGCGCGCACCCGGCCAGTTCGTTCTGGCTGTGGCCGAAGGTCGCCTCGAGAAACGTCGTCGGACTGATGCGTGTAGTTTACGTGGTACGCCGTCAGTGCTGAACCAGGGGCTTCTACATCGCTGGGAATCGTTGAAGCCTGGAATGGCTGCCGTTGAACGCTTTTGGCTGCGCTGGCCCCACGGACCCAATTTGAAGGTAGCCCGCAGCGTCTGGTCCAGGGCTGATAGTCGACGCTGAACGGCCGGCTGCTGCGACATCATCGCTTGTTCGGTTGGCGAGTCCTCTGATAATTGTAGGACGGCGCCGGGACATGTCGATAGTTCGGCATCGGGTACAAGCTCAGGATCGTTCAGACCCGTTGTCGTACAGCCGGCCAGCCGGGATCCTTCCGAGCACGCCGCCGTCCTTGAAGCAGCGCTGTCTGGTTGGAAGCCGAGCAGGTTCCGCGTAATCAGCGGATCCTTGATGTACGGAAACGGATTGCCGTTGTTGTCGGTTGTCTTCGAGAAGTCGCCCTGCGCGCTCGAGCGCCGTCGGCAAGCGGTACCGTACAGTGTTGCCGCCCGTTGTGCGCGGGTCGAACTCCTGGCTGTAGAAGAAGAACAGCTTGTTGTTGCCGCCCGGCTTTCCGATCGGCCCGCCGATCGGAGTATCCCAAGTCTCTCTCTTTAAACGAGGTACGACTGTCGCCATTCAGTTTGGCGCTCTTGTTCCAGGCATTCCAGTTCGACCTGCGCATGATCAGAAACGCCGAGCCGTGGAAAGTGTTCGTGCCGCTCTTCGTGACGGAGCTGATTTGCAACCCGCTGGAGCGGCCATACTCGGCCTGGTAATTGGAGACCAGGATCTTTACCTCTTCAACCGACTCCGTGTTCACCGAAACGATGGTGCCATTGTTGCCGGTATCCATAGTGGATACGCCATCCATCATGACGTTGGTATCGCTACCGCCCGAGTTGGCGCGGTCGCCGATACGGCTGGTGCCGTCAACGCCCGGCGTCAGCGAAGCCAACGAGGTGAAACTTCGATTTGAGATCGGCAGGTTTTTCACTTCGGTCGTGGTGATGGTAAACGACCGTTCCGCGCTTTGCGTTTGCAGGAGCGCAGTTTCGGCAGTGACCGTGACGGACTCGGTGACCGCTCCGACTTCGATTGTAAGCGCACCCAGACCGGTGCGGTCACCCGGGCTGACGGCAATGCCGGTACGCCGGAGTGTCTTGAAGCCCTTGTGAGCAATCTCCAGAGTGTAGGTATCCGGCGGCACGTTGGGAAACACGAAATCCCCGCCGGCTGAGGAGACGGCAGCCGGAAGCCGCGTGCCGCGATTTTCACTGATCAAACTAATGATCACACCTGGTACTGCGGCTGCCTGCGAGTCCTGAACAGTCCCGAAGAGCGTGCCCGTGGTAAGCTGCGCCGCAGCGTTTGGGATCAACATCCCGAACGCGAGCGAAATGGCAATCACTGTCAAGCCGGTATGCTGCCAATGAGTTGCCGACGATCTAAGCGAAGAATCACCCATTTCCCACCTGTCCTTCTCTGCTTAAGTCTGATGCCGTGAGTTGCTGGTTATTGAAGAACCTTGAGTTACGGACATCTGCTCCGTTTAACAAACCTGGGGTCCATGGAACCGGCGGTCGCTGATTGGAATGGATCAGTAGAAGAAACTTGCGGTGAGGCACAAGACACCTTCATCCACCGCCAATCAACGGCTTTCGTCCTCCAGAACCTCTGCAAGTTTGCCGCGCAGGCGATCAGATAGCTTTTGGACGAACGCCAAATGCCTCCGGCTCAAGACACCCCTGACTTGACCGGCTGACCCACCATTGCTAGAAGGAGCATAAGTGAGATTTTTCTAAAATGCAATCGATTTCAAGGCTTCAGGTCGAAAGATCCGGTCGTTTCGAATGGCAGCAGGGACGGTGACCGGGCCGGCCCTCACGAAGGGCAACTCCCAAACGGCCGGCACGCGTTGTCACGTCGAGGCGAATCCTCGTTACAATCTTTGGCATGTCCGGCCGGCTCTTTCTGGTGGCGACACCGATCGGGAATCTCGAAGACATCACCTATCGCGCGGTGCGCGTGCTGCGGGAGGCGGACCGGATTGCGTGCGAAGACACGCGGCAGACGCGCAAGCTGCTGGAGCACTACGGCATCGAACGTCCGACCGTGAGCTACCACGAACACAACGAGGTGGAACGCAGCGGGGAACTGGCGGTGCTGATGGAAGCGGGGGAGCGGATCGCGCTGGTTTCGGATGCGGGCATGCCCCTGGTTTCGGACCCGGGCTACCGGCTGGTGCGGGCGGCCATCGAGCGCGGCATTCCGGTGGAACCGGTGCCGGGACCCTCGGCCGTGCTGGCGGCGATAGCGGGATCCGGGCTGCCGAACGACTCGTTTCATTTCGGCGGCTTCCTGCCGTCGAAACCCGGGCAAAGGCTGAAGGCGCTGGAAGCGCTGGCGGGGGAGCGCGCCACGCTGGTTTTTTATGAAGCGCCGCACCGGATTGTAGAGGCGCTGGAGGCGGTGGAGCAGGCGCTCGGGCCGCGGCCGGTGGTGGTGGCGCGCGAGCTTACCAAGATCCACGAAGAGTTCCTGCGCGGCGAGGCGGCGGAGGTACGCGCCATTCTGGCGGCCCGCGAGACAGTGAAGGGCGAGATCACGCTGCTGATCGGGAGAGCGACGTCGCCGGTGAACGACGGCACGCCGGTAGAGGACGCGGTGGAAGCGCTGATGCACAACGGCACTCCGCGGATGGATGCCATCAAGCAGGTGGCGCGGCAGCGCGGGTTATCGAAACGGGAAGTCTATGACCAGTTATTGCGCGACAAGTAGCGGACGTTTGTTGGGCGTGTTGCTGCTCGCGGCGGCGTCGGCGGCAGCACAGGATTACGTGGACGCCGCCGTGGAGCGGGCCCGCCAGGCGTTCGAAGTGCCGGGGATGGCGGTTGCCATCGTGAAGGACGGCAAGGTGGTTGTGTCCAAGGGTTACGGAGTGCGCAAACTGGGCGAGGCGGCTCCGGTCACGGCGCAATCGCTATTCCGCATTGCATCCAATACCAAGGCGTTTACGACGGCCGCGCTGGCGATGCTGGTGGACGAGGGAAAAATCGCCTGGGACGACCGGGTGGTCGACCGGCTGCCCGGGTTCCAGATGTACGACCCCTATGTGACGCGGGAGATGACGATCCGCGACCTGCTGGTACACCGCAGCGGCCTGGGCCTGGGAGCAGGCGATCTGATGTTCTGGCCGTCCACCGACTTCACGCGCGACGAGATCATCCGGCGCATCCGCTACCTGCGTCCGGCGAGCAGCTTCCGCAGCCGGTATGCGTACGACAACCTTCTTTACCTGGTGGCCGGACAGATCGTGGCGCTCGAGAGCGGCAAGAGCTGGGAGGATTTCGTGCGGGAGCGGATCTTCGAGCCGCTGGGAATGACGCACAGTTACACGAACACGGCCGCGCTGGTAAGGGGCGCCGACGTGGCCGCGCCGCACTCCCGGGCGGACGGCAAACTGGTGGCCATCGAGCAGACGGACCACGACAACAATGCGCCGGCGGGCTCCATCAACTCGTGCGTGGAAGACCTGGCGAAATGGATGAACCTCCAACTCCAGGGCGGCGGCAAGCTGTTCAGTTCAAAGCAGGCGAGAGAGATGTGGTCGGGGCAGACAATTCTGCCGATCGGCGCACTGCCGGCGGGCGCTCCGGCGGCGATGGCGGCGGTGCAGCCTCAATTTGCGCAATATGGCCTGGGGTGGGCGCTGCGCGATTATCGCGGGCACAAGATGGTCTACCACACCGGCGTCCTGGCCGGGTACGTTTCGCGTACCACGCTGATTCCAGACCTGAATCTGGGCGTGGTGGTGCTGACCAACCAGGAGGAACCGGGCGCGCACAATGCGGTGGCTTACACGGTGCTGGACCATTACATGGGCGCTGCGGCGGTGGATTGGGTGGGCGCGTTCCGGGAGATGCGGCGAATCGAAACGGAGAAAGGCGAGGCGGAGGTGAAGGCGGCGGCCTCGGCCCGTGTGCCGGACACGCGACCCTCGCTGCCGATTGCGAAGTACGCCGGGACGTACCGCGATGCCTGGTACGGGGACGTGGCTGTAGCTGAGCGTGCCGGCAAGCTGACTATCTCGTTCACCCATTCGAAACAGCTCGCCGGCGAGCTGGAACACTGGCAGTATGACACTTTTGTAGCGCGGTGGCGGGACCGGACGCTCCAGGCGGACGCGTTCGTCACGTTTTCGCTCGGCGCCGACGGGAAGATCGAAAGGGTCGGGATGAAGCCGGTTTCGCCGCTGACCGACTTCAGCTTCGACTTTCAGGACCTGGACCTGCGGCCGGTGGTTCAGGCGGGGCGATAGGAAAGTTAACCGTGTGTCGAGTAAGTGGACAGTAAGTGCCTGGAGTGTGCGAATCCGGCACAGGCGCGGCGGGCCGGACACGGCCAAGGCAACAAGATAGGCCGCGTAAATGGCTTACTTTCTCTGGACTTGACATTTTTTACAAAAAGCCCCTAAACGTGCAAACACCTGGCCGGTTTTCGACGTCATAACATCGAGGCAAAAACTTAATGGGCCGCACCGCGCTCGGGCTCCTTGTTGCGTCACTTCTGTGCCTGGCTGGAGCATGTAGCCGGCCACTCCCCACGACCACCGAGGCCGCCGCACCGCCGGAGAAGGCCGGCGGGCCCGCCACCCGGAAGGAAATTCGGATAACGGGTCTGATTCGGGCCGTGCATTCCGTGAAACTTGTGGTGCCGCAGATCCAGGGCCAGTTTTCCATGATGACTTTGACCCGCTTGATCCCCAACGGGTCGAAGGTCAAGGAAGGGGACGTGATCGCCACTTTCGATCCGACCCAGCAAATGGACGCCGCCCGGGAGGCTCAGGCGAAGTATGAAGACCTGGGGCACCAGGCGGAACAGAAAGCGGCCGAGAACCGGGCCAACACCGAAAAACGGCTGGTGGACATGAAGCAGGCCGAGGGCGACCTGGCGAAAGCGGAGCTGGAGTTGCAGAAGCGCGAGGTACTCAGCGATATCGACAAACAGCAGGCGGAGGCGAAGGCGGAAGGGGCGCGGTTGCGCGTGGCCAGCCTCAAGAAGTCGATGGGCGCCCGCGAGCGGGGGGAGGCGGCAGCGCTGCGAATTCTGGAGTTGCAGCGCGACCGGCAAAAGATCGCCATGGACAGGGCGCGGGACAACCTGCAGAGGCTCGAACTCAAGACGCCGCTGGCAGGGATGGTGGTGCACGAACTGACGCGCCGGGCAAATACGATGGGGCACGCGCAGGAAGGCGACCAGATGTACCGCGGGTACCCGCTGGTAAGCATTTTCGACCCCTCCGAGATGGAGGTCTCCTGCGCGATTAATGAACCGGACATTCTGTCTATGCTGAAGGGACGGACGGCGGCGGTCTACCTGGATGCGTATCCGGAACTGGAACTACCGGCGCAATTCGTAAGCGCCAGCCCGGTGGCATCCTCTCCCCTGGACACGCCGATCAAGACGTTCGTGGCGACGTTCCGGATCGGGAAATCGGACCCGCACCTGCTGCCGGATCTTTCGGCGGCGGTGGTGATCGTGCTGCACGAGGAAGCGGGCGCAGCGGCGGGAGGCACGAAATGAGCGGCCGGATGCGGAGCGTCCGCCGGTGGTTGTTTCGCGTGCTGCTGCTGGCAGTCCTGGCGGCGGGGGGCATGGGGTTCTACCGCTATCGCAAAGTACAGGCGCGCACGGTCTTCCCGAACGCGCCGGTACGCAAGGGCGAATTCCAGGTGCTCATCCGGTGCCGCGGATCGCTGGTAGCGGATCTGTCTTCGGGCATTTACACGCCGGTGGTTCCGAACCTGAGGATCGGCTGGCTGGCGCAGGCGGGCGAATTCGTCAAAGCCGGCGACGTGATCGTGAAATTCGATTCGAGCACGGCGCAGCAGCAATTGATGCAAAAGCAGGCCCAGTTACGGCAGTCGGAGGCCACGCTGGACCAGGCGGTGGCGCAAGCGAGCATTACGGCGGAGCAGGACCAGACGGAACTGGCGGACGCGAAATTCTCGGTGGAGCGGGCGCGGGTGCAGGCGGGCCTCGCGGCCATCAAAAGCCGGATTGAAGGCGAGCAGAGCAAGGTGGACCTGGGCATCGCCGAGCAGCGGCTGAAGGTACAGGAGGCCACGGTAGCGCTGCACGAAGCCTCCAGCAAGTCGCGCATGGCCTCGCTCACGCGGCAGCGCGACCAGGTGAAGGCGGACGTGGAGATCACGCAGGCGCGCATCGCGCAGATGGAGTTGAAAGCGCCGTCGAGCGGGCTGCTGATGTTCAACCTCAATTATTCGGGTGTGCTGACGACGGCCGAGGCACGGCCGTTCAAAGTGGGGGACAACGTGGGTTCCGGCATGGTCCTGGGCCAGATTCCGAACCTGGATACGCTGGAATTGGACGCCAAGCTGGAGGAGGCCGACCGCGGGCACATCGCGCTGGACCAGGACGTGATCGTGCGGCTGGACGCACTGCCGGAGCTGAGCATTGCAGCGCGCATCAGCCACGTTTCGGCTCTGGCGGAGTTGAGCCTGGAGTACCCGTACAACCGGAGTTTCCGCGCCGCTGCCAGGATCATGAAAAAGGACAGCCGGCTGCGCCCGGATATGATCGGCGGAATGGACATCATCGTGAACCGCATTCCGGATGCGCTGAGCATTCCCTCGAAGGCGCTGTTCAAAAGAGCGGGTAAACCTATCGTCTACGTGGCGGAAAACGGCGGGTACCGGGCGGCGGAGGTGGAAGTGCTGGCACGCAATCCGGACGAGGTTGCGGTTAAGGGCATCGCGGCCGGATCCACGGTGGCGCTGGTGGACGTGGACAAGGAGGGCCAGAAGAAATGAAGGCGCGGGTATTGATTCTTCCCATTCTGGTTCTGGCGGTGCTCGGCGGGCTGGGCTGGGGCGCGTTCCGGGTAATCCGGACAGCCGCGGCCTCGCCGGAAAACGACGTGCCGACGACGAAAGTGAAACGCGGTCCGGTGGCCATCACGGTGACGGCGCGCGGCGAGTTGCAGGGTGGAAATCCGGAGATGCTTACGGCGCCGATGGTGGGCAGCGACAGCCTGACGGTGACCGACCTGCGCTCGACCGGCGACGTGGTTCAGCCGGGCGACGTGGTGGTCCAGTTCGACACTACGCAACAGGAGTACAACCTGAAGGAGGCCGAAGCGGACCTGGCAGAAGCGCAGCAGCGCGTGATCCAGGCGGAGGCGGACAACCTGGCCACCGACGAAGAGACGCGCAACGCGGTGGAGGCGGCCAAGACGCAGGTGAAGGTGGCGCAGATCGAGACCCGCCGCAATCCCTTCATCGCGGCGATGAAGGCGCGGGACAACGAGATCGCGCTCGAGGCGGCGCAGAACCGTCTCAGGCAGGCCGAGCAGGACCTGGCGCATCGCAAAACCAGCGGCGCGGCGGCGCTGGCGATTCAGAAGGCCGCCGAGAGCCGCGCCCGCATGATGTCCACGATGGCGCAGAAGAACATCGAGAACATGACGCTCAAGGCCAAGACCGGCGGCTACGTGAGCCTGCTGCCGAACATGTCGAACCTGTTCTTTTTGACATCGGGGATGACATTGCCGCCGGTGCAGCTCGGGGATACGGTCCGGCCCGGCATGAACCTGGCGCAGATTCCGGACATGGATCAGTGGGAAGTGAGCGCGAAGATCGCGGAGGTGGACCGCGGCCACCTGGCTCCGGGGCTGCCGGTGACGGTGGCGGTGGTAGCGCTGGCTGGGAAGTCGTTTCCGGCGCACGTGACGAACCTGGGGAACACCGTGGGGCAGCCGTGGGACCGCCGTTTCGACTGCCGCATGAAACTGGACAAGGCCGGGCCGGAACTGCGGCCGGGCATGAGCTCCAAGCTGGTGATTACGGCGGAGAGGCTGGACAACGTGCTGTGGGTGCCCTCGCAGGCCCTGTTCGAGCGCGACGGGCGTTCCTACGTTTACCTGAGCACACCGCAGGGATTCACACCGCAGGACGTGACGCTGGTGAAACGCAGCGAGAGCCAGGTAGTGCTGGAGGGGCTGCGGGAAGGGGATGTGGTGGCCCTGTCGAATCCGAGCGAGCAGAGCAAACCGGCGGCCGAAAAACAGAGCGCGATGAAGGCGATAAGCAAATGATCTTTTTTTCCGATGTCGGGCAGGCGGCGGCGAATCTCCGCGCGCAGAAGACCAGGACGCTGCTGACGGCGCTGGGCATCGTGTTCGGCGTGGGGTCGGTGATCGGGATGCTGGCGATCGGCGCGGGTGCGCGGGAAGAGTCGCTGCGGTTCATCGAGCTGCTCGGGGTGCGCAACGTGCTGGTGGATTCGCGGCCCACCATGAGCCGGGAGGAGTTCCAGCAGCGGCGCAAGTCATCGCAGGGACTGAGCGACCGCGACGTGCGCATCCTGATGGCGAACATCGAAGACATCGAGATGGTGTCGCCGCGCAAGGCGATTCACCCGGCGACGGTGCTGCCGAAGCCGTCGGGAGATCTGCCCGAACTGTTCGGTGTGACGCCGGCCTACAGCACGATCCACAGCCTGCGCCTGGCCGAAGGACACTTCTTCGATGAATCCGACGATGCGTCGAGCGCCGCGGTGTGCGTGCTGGGGGACACGGCCAAGGTGAATATTCTCGGGTATGGCCCCGCGGTCGGCAAGTTCGTCAAGGTGAACCAGAACTGGCTGGAGGTGGTGGGGGTTCTGAGGGAGCAGTTGATGGCGGGCGCGCAGAACTCCGGCGGCGCGATGCAGGACCTGAACAATATCGTGTTCATTCCGCGCAGCACGTTCGAATATCGCTTCTGGGATCCCATGAGTTACATGCGGGACGAACTGGACGGAGTGGAGGTGCGGCTCAAGGAGAAAGCGGACAGCATCGAGGTGGCGAAGATCGTGACCTCGGTACTGAATTCGACGCACCACGGCGTGCAGGATTTCACGGTGACGATTCCGGCGGCGCTGCTGGCGCAACAGAAGCGCACGCAGACAATTTTCACGTACGTGATGGTGGCGATCGCGGCGATCTCGCTGCTGGTGGGCGGCATCGGGATCATGAACATCGTGCTGGCGACGGTATTGGAGCGGACCAAGGAGATCGGGGTACGGCGGTCGATCGGCGCGCGGCGGATTCACATCGTGCGGCAGTTTCTGACCGAGTCGGTGCTCATCTCGGTGGGGGGCGGGCTGCTCGGCATCGGGTTCGGCTACTTTCTGGCGTGGCTGATTGCGCGGACGGCGGAATGGAAGACGATTGTCACCACGCCGTCGGTCGCGATCGCGTTCGGCGTCTCGATGGCGGTCGGGGTGATTTTCGGAATCTATCCGGCGGTCAAGGCATCGCGCATCAATCCGATCGACGCATTGCGCTACGAGTGACAGCCGGCGAGCGCGTCGCGGCACGCCTTCAGGATGGATACGGCGCCGGGAGTATCGCCGTGGACGCAGATGGTCTGGACGGCGCCGCCGCGCGCGAGAGTGAGGGCCTGCTCCGCGGCTTCTTTTGGATCGGTGATCAGCGCTCCGGGAAGCTTGCGCGAGCGGAGGGTACCGTCGGATTCGTAACGGCGGTCGGCGAAACCCTCGCCGCGGACGGTGAGACCCATATCGCGCCAGATGTCGAGCATGGGCGAGCCGGCGAGTCCGAAGAGGGGGGCATCGCGCCGCCATTGCGCTACCGCCCTGCCGATGGCGTACGCGACATCGTGATTGTGAACGGCGACGTTGTACAGGGCTCCGTGCGGCTTGACGTGCACGATCGATCCGCCGAGGCGCGTCACGACGGCTTCGAGGCGTAGGATCTGGGTCAACACCTCCGCCTCGATGTCGGCGGGAGGCAGGGGCATTTCGAGGCGGCCGAAATTGGCGGGATCGGGGTAGCCGGGGTGGGCGCCGATGGCGACGTTGCGCGCGATGGCGAGACGGGCGGTACGCTCCATGGTGGCGTCATCGCCGGCGTGGCCTCCGCAGGCGATGTTGGCGGAAGTGACGTGCTCCATCAGGGCCGCTTCGAGAGCGGCGTCTTCGAGTTCCCCCATGTCGCAATTGAGGTCGATCATGACTTCAGGAGAGCATACAGCCAGCGTTCCTGCTCGCGCATGAGGGTGGACGCCTGCTCGAAGGAAACCGGTTCGAACGCCACCGAATCGCGAGGGCGCAACTGGCCGAGGCGCCAGAAATCGGCGGAGACGACGTTGGCGGGCTTGGGATATCCGCCGGTGGTCTGGTGCTCGACGAAGAGGACGATGGGCTGGCCGCCGGGTGGGACCTGGATGGCGCCGAGCGCGACGCCTTCGGTGAGCATGGCGCCGGGCGGGCCGGCGATGGCGGGACCGCGCAGCCGGAGTCCCATGCGGTCCGATTCCTCCGAGACGGCGTAAGGCGAGAGATACAGTTCGCCGCCGAACTGCTCCGCCTGAGGGCCGGGTGTGACGCGTACCGGTCCAATTGCGGCGAGCGGGCGAATGCGTCCCGGACGGCGCGGGCGGCGGATGGCGGCGTTTCCAACTTCGAGCGTATCGCCGGCGCGCAGCGGCCTGCCGCCGACGCCGGTCATCACGTGCACCGAAGCGCTGCCCATCACCCTGGGGACGGCGAAGCCTCCGCGCACGGCGAGGTAGCAGCGGGCGCCCGAGCGGGTCGCGCCGCAGCGCAGCACTGTGCCGGCGGGGATTTCGACAGGCTCCCACAGGGGCAGGTCCGCGCCGAAATCGGAGCCGGTGAGCGCCACGGTGGCGGCGGCTTCGAACTCGAACGCGCCGCCGGTGAGGGTCATCTCGAGCGCGGGTTCGTTTTCGCCATTGCCCACCAGCAGATTGCCGGCGCGGAGCGCGACGGGGTCGGCGGCACCGGAGGCCGAGATGCCGAAGTGCGCCCAGCCGAAGCGGCCCAGGTCCTGCACGGTGGTCAGCATTCCGGGGGACAGGACGCGAATGCGATTCATAGGGGAAGGAAGCGCACGCGGTCGCCCATGTGGAGCAGCGGCGGCGGTGCGGCCTCGGGATCGAAGAGGCGAAGGGCTGTGCGGCCGATCAGCCGCCATCCTCCGGGTGAAGGCAGCGGATAAATACCGGCTTGCGGGCCGCCAATTGCGACGCTGCCGGCGGGCACCAGGCGGCGAGGGGCGGCGAGGCGCGGCGTCTCCAGTTCAGCGGGCAGGCCACCCAGATACGGGAAGCAGGTGGCGAAGCCGACGAAGTAGACCAGGTATTCGGCCGCGGTGAAGAGGGAGACGGCGCGTTCCGGTTCGAGACCGGCATGACGCGCGACATCGGCGAGGTCCGGCCCGGCGTCTCCGCCGAAGGTCACGGGAATTTCGATCAGCCGCGACGGCGCGACGGCGGTCGAGTCCGCGGATGCCGCGCGGCGGCGAACCACTGCTTCGGCTTCGGCGTGCGTCAGCAGGCGCGGGTCGAAATCCACCAGTACGGAAGCGAAGGCGGGATGAAGGTTGAGAATTCCGCGCACGCCGCAGAGAACGGCGGTGAGTGTGCGGACGGCGCGGTGCGTTTCGAGGGTGATGCGATTGTCGAACGAAATGAGCAGGGAGCGGTCGCTGGCCGGCCGGATGGTCACGATGGCGATGTTACCATCACCCGGACGGCGCTACCGTGTGGCGTTGGACTTGGCCACGTCGAGCATGCCGCGGACCTTCTGCTCGAGTTCGGCTACGCTGAAGGGCTTCGCCAGCAAGGCGTGGCCTTTCTCCACCACGTAGGCCTGAACGACGTGGGTATTATCGTAGCCGGAGATATAAAGCACCTTCAGCCCGGGCTGTATCGCCGTCAGCTTGTCGGCAAGCATGGGGCCGCTCATTCCGGGAGCAACGACGTCGGTGATCAGCAGTTCGATAGGCGCTTTATGGTTTTTGTAGAGGGTGAGGGCGTGCTCACCGCTATCGGCCGTCAGAACCTGATAGCCGAACTGTCCGACCATGGCGCCTACGAGTTTGCGGATCTCAGGCTCATCGTCGACGACAAGGATTGTTTTCTTTTGATCAGCGGACATCGCACCCTGATTCTAACGGCGGGTGGGGGTAGGAGCAACCCTAGGCATTGTGCAACTGTGTTGACGCATACCGGTAAGCGAGGATTGCGGCGGCAAGCCCCAGCGCGGTCAGCGCCGCTCCCCAGTAAACAGAACCGGGGCGATAGCGAAACTCCACGCGATGGCTGCCGGCGGGAAGGCGAACGCCGCGAACGATGCCATCCACCTGTTCGACGGGCATGCGGCGGCCGTCCACCCACGCGCGCCAGCCAGTGAACCAGGGGTCGCCTTCGGCGAGCAGGG
This sequence comes from Bryobacterales bacterium, assembly GCA_963836425.1. Classification (GTDB taxonomy): domain Bacteria; phylum Acidobacteriota; class Terriglobia; order Bryobacterales; family Bryobacteraceae; genus CAWIJJ01. The sequence goes on from CAWIJJ010000003.1 coordinate 309,961, forward strand.
CCGGACACTGGAGGTCCGCTTCGAAGAGCGCGGACTGCGAGGTGCGGCTGAGAACGCGCAGACGATCGGGCGCCGCGCATGGACTATCGCGAACAGTCCAGAGCGGCTCGGCGACGGCGGGATCGGCCCAAACCTTCAGGCCGCTTCGCGATTGAAACACTTCCACCTGGGTTGGGTTTGCGGGTTTGGCGGCGATGCGGTAGCGAATTCCGAACCAGCGCGTGGTTTCGGCGTGGCCGAGCACTTCGTGAGTCTTCACCGGCATGGAAGCGAGATAGCCGCCGAACTGTTCGATGCCGTGCCAGTCGCCGAAATTGTATGGCACGGCAGCGTCGTCGATATCGACGCGGAACCAGCCTGGCTGCTGTTTGAGGAACGCGGCGATGTCGGCCTGGCGCTCCATCATGGCTTCGTAGGAATCGGGACGGTTGCGAGGTAGCAGCACGGTGGGCGGATTCACCGCGGTTTCGACGAGAAAGAGCGCGAGCGCCAGCACGGGAGCGGCGCGCAGCCAGCGCAGGACGACGGCGAGCATCAGGGCCACGGCGGCGATGACCCAGGCGGGATAGGCGGGGAATTTCGTCTGTGCGAGCAGGACGGCGGCGGTGAGCGCCAGCGCGGCCAGATGAACCGGATGCGCTCCGCGGCGCCGCAGATCGTCGAGACCCAGCGCGGCAAGCGCCGCGATCCCGGCCTGAAAAATGACGATGCACATGGCTGGGTAACGGGCTTTGTCCACCAGGGGAACGAAGCGCCAGGCGAGGTAGTGAATTGGGGTGTCGCGGCCGAGGGCCAGCACCAGGCCGCCGAGGGCGAAGCACAGTAGCAGGCGCGCGTCCGGCGTGCGGCGGCGGACGACAGCGGCGGTGAGCGCGAGGGTCAGGGCCACGATTCCGAGAAAGGGATTGGCGTGAATGGCGAGCCCGGGCACGATCATTCCGGGAATGGAGCGCGCGCCCAGCGAGTACTCGGCATGCACGCTGTAGGGAATGCGGTCGTGCCAGTGTTGGGGTTGGGGCGCGCCGGACCAGCGCAGCGCCTGGCGCCCGTATTCGACGGCGGGCAGCACCTGGAGCGCGGAGACGGCGGCGCACATGGAGCCGAAGACGATGGCCGCCAGCACAAGCCTGCGGCTGCGGATCCGCCACAACCAGAGCGCGCCGAGGACGACGGCCGTGTAGATGGGCACGTTGTGATGTCCGGAGAGAAACTGGAGGCCGAGAGCGGCGCCGCACAATGCTGCGTTGGGAACCGGGCGTTCGCCGCGCCACACGCGCGCGAAGAACAGCAGCACCAGCGGAATCCAGATGGCGCTCATGGCGAACTGCGGCGTGCCGGCATGGCCGAGGAAGCCGGTGTAGCCGAAGATGCAGCCGCCGAGAACGGAGGCCCACCACGAGGCTCCGAGGTCGCGACAGAGAAGGAAGGCGAACACCGCCGCGGCCCAGCGGATCAGCACCCAATACCAGTGCAGCGTGGAAACGGGAATGTGGCCGTCGCGGAGGGGCATGGCGAAGAGAAGCCAGTTCAGCGGATTGGCGAGGCCGGGCTGAACCTGACCGATGAGAGACTGGCCGCCGACCTGGTAGGGATCCCACAGCGGAAGGCGTCCGGCGTGCAACTCGCGGGCTTCGAAATCGAGCCAGGGGCGGACCTGAAGGCCCTGGTCGGGGTTTTCGAGCCAGGTGTAACGATCCGAAAGAGTCAGCTTCCAGTAGAGGCCGGCGGCGATGGCGAGGAGCAACGCGAGTGCGGCGGCGGTTCGCACGGATCGGTGATCAGTCCAAACCGGCGCGGTCACCGCGCTAATCCAGGCGGGCGGGTTCGAGCCTGGGAGTAAAGGCCTGAAAAACGGCGAGGGCGATCAGGTAGGCAGTGCCACAGAGACATGAACATGCCGGAAGTAACTGCCGGTCCAGGTGACCACGTACCCGGTGGCCTTCTGGACCAGGACGCCGCCGATCGCGCCGCAGCGTGCCGCCGATGCCGACAACGCTCCCGACGGCGAGACGCGGGAACATGTCGGAAACGGTGGTGAACAGGTTCGCCGACCATGCCTGGTGCGCCGCCGTGGCGAGACCCACCAGGCCCACAGTCAGCCAGAGGCTGGTCGAATAGGGAGCGTAGAGCACCGGCAGGACGGCCACGCCGGAAACGAGCATCGCCGTTTTGCGGGCGCGGTTGACCGCCCAGCCGCTCTTGATCAGAGTGGAGGAGAGCCAGCCGCCGAAAATACTGCCGACGCTCGACCCGATGTAGACCAGCATGGTGGGCAGGGCGATCTCTTCCAGCGAGAGTTTGAACGTGTCCTGGAGATACTTCGGAAACCAGAACAGATAGAACCACCAGACGCCATCGGTTAGAAACTTGCCCATGCCGAACGCCCACGTTTCGCGGTGGGGGAACAGACGGAGCCAAGGGTAGGAAAGCGCTTTGTCGGGCGGGTCGTCTGAATGTAGGCCAGTTCCTGCGCCGACACCCGCGAATGCTGTTGCGGCCGGGAGTACATGAAAATCCAGAACAGGAGACAGATGAAGCCGATTGCGCCGGTGCTGATAGAACGCTGCCTGCCATCCCCAGCGCAGCGTCAGGAACGGGACCGAAACGGTGGCCACCAGGACGCCCACATTGGTGCCGGAGTTGAAGATGCCGGTGGCCTGCGCGCGCTCCTTCTTGGGAAACCATTCGGCGACCACTTTGATGCAGGCGGGGAAGTTGGCGGCTTCGCCGAGTCCGAGGAAGGCGCGCGCAATCCCGAAAGTCAGCGCGGAATTGGCGGCGGCGTGGGCCATGGCCGCCACGCTCCAGAGGGTGATCGCAAAGGCGTAGCCGATTTTCGTGCCGTAGCGATCGAGCAGGCGTCCGGCAAGCAACATTCCCACCGCATAGGCCGCGGTAAAGGCGCTATTGATGTCGGCGTACTGGTTGGCGTCCCAGCCAATGCTGGTTTCGAGGGTCTTGGCGAGAAGGCTGAGCACCTGGCGGTCCACGTAATTGATCGTGGTCGCGAAGAAGATCAGGGCGCAGATGGTCCAACGAATGTGGGACGTCTCAGGCCTCGCCGCAGCGGTGGATGTCATGAACCACTGATTATAAGCCCGCGGCGACAGAGACGCTCCGGCGGCGATAGACGAGCCAGGCGGGCGCAATGACGGCGATGGTGCCCGCGGCCAGCTTTCCTTCGAAGAGCCAGACGTTCGAGATTTCCGCGGTGGGGATCACGGAACAGAGAATGGCGAGCACAGTCACGGCGATTCCGGAAACGGCGCTGAGCCGGTGGCCGGCCTTCCAGGCGCTTCCGAAAACGTACAGGTACGGCAGAAAGCCGGCGATCACCATGAGGGAAACGAGGGCCTGGTAGGCGGCGCGCAGCGTGTCGCCGGCCTGGATGGCAATCAGCAGGAACGAAGCCACCAGGCCGAGGGCGAGGATTGAAATGTGCGGCGTGCCCCAGCGCGGATGAACGCGGGAGAAGGCTTCGGGGAGAAGCTTGTCGGTACCCGCGGCGAAAGGCAGGCGGGAAATGGAAGTGCCGACGCCTCCAAGCTGTCCCATGCCGCTCGTAACCACCAGCAGCGCGACGATGGGTCCGAGCCAGCCCGCGCCGAGGATGCGGCCGGCTTCGGCGCCGCTGTCGGCAAGGCCGTTCAACTCCGAGATGCCCTGCGGCGAAAGCAACACGAGGACGGCAATGGTGGAGGCCGCATAGAAGATAGTGGCGAAGCCGGATGCGATCCAGGCCGCGCGCGGAAAACTGCGCCGTGGGTCGCGCACTTCCGCGCCCATGAGGCCGGCCATTTCGAGTCCCGAGAGGGCGTAGGCGATGGTGGCCCAGAAGCTCACTGTCTGCCAGTTCCAGTGCGGCGTGAAGTCGAGGTGGGTGGCAGTGCCGCGGCGCGCGAACACGAGGGAAGCGACGATCACCAGCAGGACGCCCAGCACCCAGGAGGATGCCGCGCCCAGGTTCTCCGTCCACTTGCCGATCTTCAAACCGACGAGGTTTGTGCCGAGCGCAATCCAGATGGCGGCGAGCGCCACCGGGATCAGCCACGTACGCGCGTCCGGCAATCCCAGGGCGTGCAGCGCCGCCGACATATAGAAGATGGCGGCGCTCGGAAACCAGATCGCCATTCCCATCCAGTACACCCAGAAGCAAAGGAAGCCGTGCCACGGGCCGAAGTCTTTCCGCGCCCAGAGGTAGAGTCCTCCCGTGCCTGGATGCTTCGCGGTGAGCGCAGCCACGGCGATGGCGAGCGGAACGACGAAGAATACGGCGGCGAGCAGCCACAGTGTGACCGAACCGGGGCCGGCATGCGCCGCCGCCGCGATCCAGCGCGTGGCCACGATGCAACTGATGGCGAACAGTGTGAGGTCGCGGACTCCCAGTTCCCGGCGCAGCCCGGCGGCGGGCTCAGCCACGCGCTATCTCCGCCTGCACTTCGATGCCGATGCGGCGGAGGCCTTCGCAGAGGAACTCCGGCTTGCCTCCCAGCCAGATGCGCAGGAAGCCTTCGACGCCGAGGTGCGCGCCGGGGACGATCAGAACGCTCTGGTTGACGCGGATCCGCTCGGCCAGATCCAGGCTCGGGGTTTTCGAGCCGTAGCGGACCAGGCACAGCGCGCCTGCCTGGGGCGGGCGGAACTCGAGAAATCCGTCGAAGCTCCGCACCCATTGAGACATGACGGGCAGGTTCTGCTGAAGGATGGAGCGGGCGCGCGCGTACAGCTTCTCGCGGTTGTCCTGCTGGACGGCGACCAGCGCCACGGCATCGGAGATTTTATTGGGACCGATGGTGAGGTAGTCGTGCTGGCTCCAGCAGTCGGCGATGACGCCCTGGGGTCCGACGATCCATCCGATGCGGACGCCGGGAATGCCGAAGGCTTTGGAGAGCCCGCTGGTGATGATGACGCGGTCGCTCATGCCCCAGAAGCCGGGGGTCCGGTTGCAGTTGATTTCGGCGCCCTGGTACACCTCGTCGGCGATGAGGAAGGCGCCCACCTCCTCGCACTTGTGCACGATGCGGCGCATGGCATCGCGGGTCAGCACGGAGCCGGTGGGATTGTTGGGGTTCGAGAGGTAGAGCAGGCGGGTTCGCGGGGTCATGGCCTGTTCGAACTCGTCCCAGTCCGGCTCCCAATCGCGGTCGATGCGGAGGCGGAAACAGTTGAGCCTGGCGCCGAGGCTTTCGGGAAGGCCGCGGTACTGCATGTAATTGGGGACCTCGAAGGCCACTTCATCGCCTGGCCGGAGAAGCGCGAGGGCGAGGAGATAGTTAGCCTCGGAGGTGCCGTTGGTGACTTCGATTTGGGCGGGGGTGGCGCCGGGATAGAGAGCGGCGAGGCTCTCGCGCAGCGGGATGGTGCCGTTGGACTGGCTGTAGCCAAGCGGAGTGTCGAGCAGCGCGTCGAGGTCGAGGCCCATGGCCATGAGTTCGCGGAGCGTCACCGGGCGCACGCCGCTTTCGCTCATATCCATCTCCACCACGTTTTCCCACGTGGACTGCATGCGCTCCATTTCGAAAGGAGGAATTTTCATGACTGGCACCTCTGATAGCAATACTCGGCGATGTACAGGTCTTCGACGCCGAGGCCGGTGAAGTCGGCTACGGTGACGGCGCCGGAGGGAACGGGCACGGGGGACGTGCAGAATGCGCCGATTTCGACTGCGCGCGGACGAACGGCGGGGGCGTGCTGCAACTCGCCCAGGGTTTCGCACTGGCGGAGGGAATCGACCAGGACAAGAGCGGCGCGCTCGAGGATGGCCGGATCGAGCTCCTGTTTGCCGGGCGTGTCCGAGCCGACGGCGGAGATGTGGGTGCCCGGGCGGATATCGGCGGCGCGGAGCAGGGGCTGGCGGGCGGCTGTGCAAGTGACGATGAGCAGGGCTTCGGCGGCAACGGCGGCAGGCGAAGGGGCGAGGGTCACCTCCGCGAAGTCGCTCAATTCGCGGCGCGCGGCCTCGGCGCGGTCGGGCGTGCGGCCCCACAGCACGATGCGCTGGAGCGGGAGGACTTCGGCATGGAGTTTCGCCTGCAAGCGGGCCTGGATGCCGGAGCCGAGGATTCCGATGACGGCATCGCGGCGGCCGAGTTCGCGCGCGACCATGGCGGCAACGGCAGCGGTGCGTACGTCGGTGAGGTGGCCGTCATCGGCGAGGAATGCGACGGGCGCGCCGGTTTCGGCCGAGCAGAGCAGCATCATGCCGGAACCCGCGGGGAGGCCGCGGGCGGACTGACGCGGAAAGCTGCCGGCGATCTTGAGGGCGAAGTGCGGGCCGCCGCGGCGGTAGCTGGATTTCACGTGCACCTCGGCGGACTCCGGGGCGATATCGAGGTGCATGGGCATGGGAGTTTCGCACTCGCCGCGCCACTGGGCCATGAGCGCGTCGCGCATGCGGCCGATGATATCGGGGTAGGAAAGGGCGGCGCGGATTCGGGCAGCATCGAGGATCTGCACGGAGTGTAAATCCTAGCACACGCGCGGCTACTGCCTGGCGACTTCGAAATCGCCGGGGCGCGGGCCGGGACGCGCGGACCATCCTGGGGCAAGCTCCACGGTCCAGCCGGGGCCGCTGAGGCTGGCGCCATCGACCTTCACGGGTCCGGGCACCGTGACCTTGGAACGGTCGGCGGCCACGAGGGCGTTTTCGGCTTGCAGCTTGCCCCAGTCGGTGGATGTCCCGAAGCTGGGGTAAACGGTGCCGGCGCCGGGAACGGGGGTGATGCTGGCGGTTCCGAAGCTGTACGAGCCCGCTCGCGGCAGGACCAGCACCGGACCCTCCACGAAACGGCGTCGCAAGTCGGCGATGCGTGCCTGCTGCTCGATGTCGCGCCTGGTTTCGGCGGCGCGCAGTTCGGCTCCGCCGTAGCGCGCCGCGGCGGCGGCGGGATCGGCGACGGGTTCGAGATGCGCGGCGGCCGCCAGCAGGGCGGACAGGTCGTCGCTCTGCTTGACGCGATGCGTCCAGCCGGGCGACGAGGCATCGAGGAGGAGACCGTGTGCGGCACCCAGAGAATAAGGGAACGAGCGGACAAAGCTGGCGCTCTTTGTGGCGTCACCGAGTTGCTGGATAGCGGACTTCACGGCCGCTTCCGGGCTTTCGGCGGACGCCACGGTGCCGGTGTACTGCGCCAACCCTTCGTTGATCTCGAGGAGCCGTTCGTTTTCGGCGGCGCCCGGAAACAGCTTGTGGCGCTGCTGCCGGAAGCCTAACGCATCGTTCGCGGCTGCTTTCCGCTCCTCGCCGGAGGACCCGAGCGCTTTGGCCAGGGCCCGCCATTCGAGTTGCAGCCAGTAGCGGCCTTCGAGGGTGTCGAGGTGGTCGTTGGGGCCGTCGCGAATGACGAAGCCGATCTGCGGCTGGATGCGGTGAAACAGCTCATGCAGGAAAAGTGCGCCGCGCAGGTGCGGATCGGAGGGGATCATGGGCCAGGCGACGGTGGTCCAGCGGGCGCCGCCCCATTCGAGGGCGGTATTGGCGTAGCCCATGGCGGCGGGCGGTTCGGCGTCCGGAGCGGGCTGGTTGGTGGCGATGGTTTTGGTGGCGGCGTCGCGAATGGCGATGGGCCCGCAGAGCGAAACACCCCACATCCGGCCGCCTTCACGCTCGCAAAGGGCGGCGACTTCCTTGAAATAGACCGTTGCACGCTGCTGGTCTACCTGAGCCATCGCGGGGATTGTCCCCAGCAAAACCAGTAAGGAAACCTGACGCATGATGCGAGGATTGTAGCATTCGGTCGCTCCATTTCAGATAAACACCACCTTGAAGTTGTGCTTTGCCGGGACTACAATCAAATTGGAATGGGAATTTCGCGGCGCATCGGCGAACAGATGGAGCGGTCTTCGTGGATCCGCCGTATGTTCGAGATCGGAATCGAGTTGCGGCGGGAGCGGGGGGCGGAGAACGTCTTCGACTACACCATCGGCAATCCGGATGTGGAGCCGCCGGCGGTGGTGATGGAGGCGCTGCGGCGCGTGGTGGCGGAGAACCGGCCGCACAGCCACGGATACATGCCCAATGCCGGGTACCCGGAGGTGCGGGAGCGGATCGCGAAACGGCTGGCGGAGCGGACCGCGGTCCCGTTCACGGCGCAGGACGTGATCATGACCACGGGCGCGGCGGGTGCGATCAACACGGTTCTGAAAGCCGTACTCGACCCCGGCGACGAGGTCATCGTGCTGAGTCCGTACTTCCCCGAGTACCGCTTCTACATCGAGAATCATGGCGGGCGGATGGTGGAAGTGGACACGGACGCGTGGTTCCAGCCCGACATCCGGCGCATCGCGGCGGCCATTACGCCGCGGACGAAGGCGCTGCTGCTGAATTCGCCCAACAACCCGACGGGCGCCGTCTATGGCGAGCGGGTGCTGCGGGAACTCAACGGCATCATCCGCGACCCGGTGCTGGTGATCAGCGACGAGCCTTACCGGCCGATCGTGTTCGACGGGCTCAAGCCGCCGGAGATCGCTTCGATTCTGGAGCGCGTGGTGGTCACCTGGTCGTGGTCGAAGGCGATGGCGATTGCCGGTGAGCGTATCGGCTACCTGGCCATTCCGCCGCACCTTGCCGAAGCCGCGGCGCTGCGCAACGCCTGCACGTTCGCGAACCGGATTCTGGGCTACATCAATGCGCCTGCGATCTGGCAGCACGTCGTCGCGGAGGTGCCGGATGCCACGGTGGACATATCGAGCTATCAGCAGCGGCGCGACATCCTCTGCCGGAAGCTCAAGGCGATGGGGTACGAACTGACGCCTCCGCAGGGCTCTTACTACGTTTTTGTGAAGACGCCGATCGCGGACGACGTGGCGTTCATCCGCCTGCTGCAAGCCGAGGGTATTCTCGCGGTTCCGGGAATCGGGTTCGGGCGCGCGGGGTACATGCGGCTCTCGCTGACCATCCCGCTGGCCGACATGGAGCGCTCCTTCGCCGGCTTCGAGCGGGCCATGCACCACACCTGCCAACGGGTCGCCTGAGCCCATTGCGCGCGGCGGCGAAACGGCCTACTGTGTGGCCATGCGGCGATTCGCTCTATTCCTGCTACCGATTATTGCGCTGGCCCAGACCGGGCCGGTGAACCTCGGTTTCGAACAAGGAACTCCGGGCCAGGTTCCGGCGGGATGGTTTGTGCCCACCGCCGATTATTCAGCCGAAGTGCGCGGGCAGGGCTGCGCGGACGGGTCCGGATGCGTGGTGATCCAGGCACGGGTGGCGGCGCCTACGCAGCCGTTCGGCAATCTGATGCAGGCGTTTGCCGCCGAGGCGTATCGCGGCAAGTCGATCCGGCTGCGCGCGATGGTGCGGGTGGAGACGACGAATCCCGGCGACCGCGCCCAGATGTGGCTGCGGGTAGACCGTACAGGCCGGCAGATGGGGCTGTTCGACAACATGGACGACCGTCCGATCACGGCCGCGGAGTGGCGCGCTTACGAAATCTCGGGCGAGGTGGAGGCGGACGCGCAATCTATCAACATCGGCTTCATGTTGATGGGCAAGGCGAAGGTCTGGGTCGATGGCGTGACCTTCGACGTGGCCACACCGACGGCCGCGGACGCGCAGGCGCGCAGGGAAATTCAGGCGGTGTACACGCGGATTTGCGCAGCAGTCGAAAGCGGACGGGTCGACGATGTGGCGTCGTTCTATGTCGCGGACGCGGAGGTGGTGCAAGGGCCATCGCGGCAGCCGATTTCAGCCATGCTCGCGGCGGTGAAGGCGCAGTTGGCCGCGGGCGCGCGATTTACGAGCCGGATCGAGATCAAGGGTGTGAGCCTGCTCGGCAACGACGCCGTGGTCAACATCGAAGAGACGGGAGGCCTGATTACGGCGGGCGGACGGCAGGAGTATGTTTCGACGTCGCGGGATACCTGGACCAGGGCCGGTGGCGGGTGGAAGCTCAAGCAATCCGTCGCGCTGTCGTCCCACGCGGTGGCTCCCAAGTTCGATCCGGAAGCGGTGAAGCCGGTGATCGCGGAATTGAAGCAACGCGCGGTGCCGCTGCGCACGGTGGAGGCGCGTGGGCCGACGGAGGACCTGGCGGCGTTCGGGCGCGCGGTGGGGAACGCGCGCATCGTGGCGCTGGGGGAGGCGTCGCACGGCACGCGCGAGTTCTTCCAGATGAAATCCAGGCTGCTGAATTACCTGGTTGTGGAGAAGGGCTTCACGGTTTTCGCGATCGAAGCCAACTGGCCGGAAACGCTGGCGGTGGACCGCTACATCAAGTCGAACGAAGGCGATGTGGCGGAGGCGATGTCGAAGATGTACTTCTGGACCTGGTACACGGAAGAAGTGCGGGACATGATCGAGTGGATGCGGGGGTTCAATCAAGGCTATGTACAGTGCGACCGGCAAGCCTCCGATCCTGACGTTCACGGCGTTCGACATGCAGACGGCGACGGTGGCGGCGGCCGAGGCTCTCGCGTATCTGAAAAAGTACGCGCCGGCGGAGGCGGCGAAAGCGGAAGCGGCGTACCAGGATATCGCGGGCCTCACCCCCAACGACAATCGCGCGGCGCAGTTCGCCGAGCGGGCCGCGGCGGTCCTGAAGGCGTTCGACGCGGGGCGCGCGGAACTCGAGAAGGCGTCCTCGGCGGCGGCGTGGCGCGATGCGCGGCAGGCGGCCAATGTGGCGTTTCAGGCGTGCACGATGCGCATTCCCGGCAGGTCCGGAGGGTATCGGGACGAGATGATGGCGGCGAACGTGGACTGGCTGCTCAACGAGGCATATCCGAAGGAGAAGATCGTGCTGTGGGCACATAACGGCCACGTGCGGTTCGAGCAGGCTGCCGGTTACAAGCCGATGGGCGCGTGGCTGCGCGAGCGCCACGGGAAGGACATGTACGTCCTCGGCTTCGCCTTCCGGCAGGGCTCGCTGCGGGCGGTCGGGCAGGGCGGCGCAACGCGCTCGGGGCTGGCGGAACACACGGTGCCGCCGGCGCCCGAAGGGTCGGGAGGCGCGGTGCTCGGTTCGGCGGGGTTGCCGCTGTTCTTCCTGGACCTGGCGGGATTGCCGGCGGATGGCGCGCTGGCGGGGTGGATGCAGCAGAGCCACCTGTTCTACGATGTGGGCGCGATCTGGCAGACCAGCGATGCCGCCGCCAACCTGACGCCGGAGTCGCTCGCGAAGGCGTATGACGGCATTGTGTTCGTGGACGAGGGCCACGCGGCGCGCCCGCTGCCGCCGCAACGTTGATTCGGGCGTTTTACGCTACCCTGAGCGGAATGGTCCCCGATCCCTTCACCCCGGGCGAGCGCGCGGTATTCCGGCGGCTGAATACGCCCGCGAAGATCCAGCGGTTTGTCGATTTCGATCTTGCCTACAACAAGGAGCCGGACGGTCCAACCTGCCGTTCGCCGCGCCGCGTTCTGCGCGACCGTACCGCCCACTGCATGGAGGGCGCGCTATTCGCCGCGGCGGCGCTGCGCATGATGGGGCATCCTCCGCTGCTGCTGGACCTCGAAGCGATACGCGACGACGATCATGTGCTCGCTATTTTCCGCGTGCGGGGCCACTGGGGCGCGCTGGCGAAATCGAACTACTCGGGACTGCGCTACCGCGAGCCCGTCTACCGCACCCTGCGCGAGCTGGTGATGTCCTACTTCGAGCACTATTACAATCTTCGCAAGGAGAAGACGCTACGCACTTACTCGCGTCCGGTGAACCTGGCGCGTTTCGATGCGCGGAACTGGATGACGGCGGAAGAGGATCCGTGGGAGATTCCGGAGTATCTTTGCACCATCGCGCACACGCCGATTCTGCCGAAGGGGCTCGATAGCGGGCTCGGGCGGGTGGACGCGCGGCTTTTTGCTGCGGGATTAGTGGGCCGCGCCGGATGAGTGGCGGCGCGCTTTCCACACCTCGATAAAGGTGGGGATGAGGGAAACGACGATAATCACCAGGATCGCCTTATCGAAATTGCGGCGGACGAACGGGATACTGCCGAGCTGGTTGCCGAGGGTCGTCATCAGCAGGACCCAGCCGATGCCACCGCCCACGCTGTAGGGCAGGAATTTGAGGTAAGGCATCTTGCCGACGCCGGCCACGAAGGCCGCGAAGGTGCGGACGATGGGCACGAAGCGCGCCATGAGAATCGTCTTGCCGCCGTACCTCTCGTAAAACGCGTGGGTGCGGGTCACGTACTCCTGTTTGAAGAAGCGGGAATCCTTGCGGCTAAAGATGCGCGGGCCGGTAGAGCGGCCCAGCAGGTATCCGGTGGAATCTCCCAGAATCGCCGCCAACGACAGTACGACGTTCACCCAGACGAAATCGAGCTGGCCGGCGCCGGTGACCACGCCAACCGTGAAGAGGAGAGAGTCTCCGGGCAGGAAGAAGCCGATCAGCAGACCGGTCTCGGAAAAGACGATCGCGAACAGGGTTGCGTATCCAAGCCAACCGGACAGCAACGTGCTCAGCAGTTGGATCAGTTTCTCCGGATCGGTCAAGGTCCGGAGAAACTCCAGTAGCGTCTGCAGCATCCGTCAGGATGCCCGGTAGTTGTTGATGATCCGCATAACGACGTCCTGCCGGATCTTGAGTTTGCCGCGCTTCATCAGGTCTTCCTTCAACCCGTTTTCAAACAACGAGGCGCGGTCGCGGGCCTTCTGAGCCTTAAGGTCGTCGCGGATCGCGGCGCGCTGTTCGGGCAGCTTGGACATGTCGGCCGGGATATGCTTGATTACCTTGGCAACGATGGTGGCATCGCCGGTGGCGACGGGTCCGAAAACGGTACCGTCGGGCTTGGTGAAGCCTTCGAGAAAGTAGCTGGCCTGGCCGGCGCCTTCCACCGAGCCGTCCCGGGTGAACTCGTCGGAGGTCTTCACTTCAAGTCCGGCCGCCTTGGCAGCCTTGGCAAGATCGCCGCCCGCTTCCTGGGCTTTCGCCAGCAGTTCGTTGGCATGCGCGCGGATAGCGAGATTGAGGCGGGAGGCGACCATCGCCTCCTTGATCTGGCTCTGGACGTCCTCGAATTTGGAGGGGTGGGAGGGGGTCACGTCTGTTACCACGGCCAGGGCGATCTTGTTGCCGGTCACCGCGATGGCCGGGGTCACGCCTCCCTTGGGCAGGGTGCTGACCGCCTGGTCCAGGTCCGGGCTGGCGCCGATTTCCGGATAGGGTTTGCCGGGCTCGGTGCCGTCCGCCTTCACAACCTGCATGTCGAATTCGGCGGCGACTTTTTCGGGATTTTGCGGGTCCTTTTGCAGGGCCGTCTGGGCGCGGTCGGAAATCTGCTCCATCATCTGCGCGGCGCGCTGCTTCTTGAGGGCGGCGGCGATATCGGCTTTGGCCTCTTCAAAGGGCTTGACCCGGGCCGGATCGTGCGAAACCACCTGCATGATGTGATAGCCGTAAGAGGTCTTCACAATCTGGCTCTCGCCCGGCTTCAGCGTGAAGGCAGCATCCTCGAACTCCTTCACCATCTGGCCGTCGCGGTGAATCGAATATTCGCCGCCGTTGGGGACTGAAGCGGTGTCCTCGGAATACTTCTTCACGAGGTCGGTGAACTTGGCGCCGCCCTTTACCTGCTTCAGAATGTCTTCGGCCTGGGCCTTGATTTTGGGCTCTTCCGATTCCGGCTTGCCCTGGGTCTTGAGGAGGATGTGGCGGACCTTCACGGTCTCCGGAATTCGGAACGAACCCTGCTCCTGGTTGTAGACCTGTTGCAGTTCGGCATCGGTGGGCTTGATACTGTTTTCAATCTTGGACTGGTCGGCGACGAGAATCACGAGGTTGCGCTGCTCCGGCACCATGAAGCGGGCGGTGTTGGCCTGGAAGTACGCCTGCATGTCGGAGGGGGCCGGCTGGACTTCGGCCTTATATTTGTCGCCGTTCATCTTGACGTATTCGATTTTGATTTTCTCGTTCTTCTTCCTGAACTCGTTCTCGATTTCGGCAGGCGTCACCACCGAGCCCTCCACGGCCACATTGCGCAAGCGCGTGATCAGCAACTGCCGCTTCATGTCCGCTTCGAATTCGGGGATGGTGAGGTTCTGCTGGGCGAGCAGCGAAGCGTAAGCTTCCTTGCCCACGAACTTGCCGTCAGGGAACAGGTTGGGAACCAGTTGCTGGATGGCGGCACTGAGCTGGGTATCGGTCACCTGGAAGCCAAGCCGCTGCGCTTCATAGGCCAAGGCGCGGTCGGTAACCATGTTATCGATGAGCTGCGGAACGTAATTGGGCAGAATCTCGGGAGGCAACTGGCGACCGCGCATCACATTCTGAATCAGCCGCTGGACATCAGTCTGGGTGACCGTCTGGTCGCCCACGGTAGCGACGATCTGAGAACCGGCGTCGGCCCCGCCACCGCCGTAGCTGGGGATGAGGTAGGTGAGCATAGAAAGCCCAACGACTACCAGGAGCGCACCGAGGAGGATGCGCACGGCTTTATCACGGCTGCGAAACAGATCAAACATGCTGAGAGAAACTCCTGTTAAAAGACGGGGAACACACTATTATATCGAATCTTTTCGGGGAGAGTCTGGAAACGGCAAAGAGTGGGCGCGCCGGGGCGTCGAACGCCCCGGCGTGGAACATGGTTAATTGCGGTCCCGGCCGAGGAAGCCGCTTTTATCCGCGGCGGCAGCCTCGCCGGTGGGCGCAGGCCACAACTTCGATGGCGGCGGCGCGGGGCCGGCTGCATTGAGTACGCGAAGCGCCGACCGGCGCACCGGCCCGGGCATGTTTTCGGCGCTCAATTGGGTGTACAGTTCGAGCGCGCGCGGGCGGTTGGCGCCCGTCAGGCTTTCGGCGCACAACAGCGTAGCCCGCGCCACCACCGGGAACACCGGGGGTTTGGTGCGTCCAAGCGCCGCCTGCAGGACCCGCGAAGCCTGCATTCCGCCGATCATTCCAACCGACGCGGCTGCCGCTCCGGCCACTTCAGGATCGGTGTTATCGATGAGTCTGGTGAGGGCATCGAGCGCTCTCGCGTCCTTGCGTACGCCGATGGTAGTGATGACGCCAACCTGCAACCGGCCCTTCAGATTGGGCAGGGCGGCGCGCAACGCGTCGTCCACCGAGGGGTCGGGGTTGGGTTCGAGGCCGAAGCGCGCGTAGCAGGAAAGCTGGGGGTGGCTCAAGAGCGCGGCCATCGGCTGCACCGCTTCCTTGCCTCCCACAAACGCCAGTTTCTTGCAGGCGATGGCCTTCTGAAAGACGGTCGAGTTGGGGTCTTTGACCATGGCGAGGAGTTTGGCCGGATCCAGCTTCCAGATCGCCAGGCCGTCGAATTCGGGAGGGACGGTAGGAGGCGGTGTGCGCGCTCCTCCCCTGCCGCCCGCCGCTTGACCCGGAGCGCCTCCGCGTCCGGGTGCTCCCTGAGTTCCTTGCGGTGGTTGTGTTTGTCCAGGTGCCTGTGGCATGTGCAGTGATCTCCTTTTTTCTCCGGTTCCTTACATGTTGGTGGCCAGCGCGTCCATCCGCCAGGGCTCGCGATACGCCCTGCTGCGCATGCGGTTCGCTTCCTCGTCGTTGATGAACATCCGTTTGGCCGGATCCCAGGTCACTTTTCGATTCAACTGGGCGGCGATCCAGGCGGCATGGGAGGCAACGTGGGTGTGAGCGGTAACGTCGGCATTGGCGCGGGGTGGAGTTCGCGAGCGGATGCTTTGAATGAACTCGCGAATGTGTTCGGCGGTGGGGTCGTACCGGGTTCCCTGGCGGGTGGGCAGCAGCGATTTAAGGTTGGGCGATACTTCAATGCGTCCGCTGTCGCCGGTCTCGACCCAGCCTTCGGTGCCTTCGAACCGGTTGCTGCACGAACCGAGCAGGTTCCAACTGTGATTGCGCAGGACGAGTTGAATGCCATTGGCATAGCGGCAGTAGATGGTATACCGGTCGATCAGGCCATCGCCGCGGAAACTGGCGCCTTCCGGCACGTACTCGATGGGTTCGGTGTGCTCCATATCCGCCGCCCATTGAGCCATGGCAACGGTGTGGGACGCCCATTCGAGCAATCCGGCGTGAAAATCCCAGAATTCGCCGCGTCCGCGATCCGCGTAGTTGGAATTGTAGGGCCGCCAGAGGCAGGGGCCGAGCCACTTGTCCCAATTGAAGACCAGCGGATCGGGTTCGGGACTCTCGGCCGGCCACCAGCCGTGACCGCCGGCATCCACAGTGCCCAAGCCGATAGCCGTATCGGCGTGCACAGAAGTCAGCCGGCCCAGTTTGCCGCTTCGCGCCAGTCCGACGGCAAACTCGAAAGCGAACTGGTTCTTGCGCTGGCAGCCGGACTGGTACACCACGCCGTAGCGGCGAACGTTGTCGGCCACGGCGTAGCTCTCATTGATGGACATAGCGCCGGGCTTCTCGATGTACATGTCCTTGCCGGACTGGGCGGCCCACATGGCCATGGGGCCGTGCCACCGGTCGCTGGTGGCAATCAGGAGAGCGTCGATATCGGTCCGCGCCAGGATTTCCGACGGATCGCGATACATGACGCAATCGTTGTTCTTGTAATAATTGTCCACCGTGCTCTTGACGGTTTCCCGGGCGCTCTCGCGAATGTCCGCGATTGCCACGAACCGCACGCGCTGATCGCCCAGCAATTGCCGGAGGTCGCTCATGCCGCGGTTGCGGATCCCGATTCCGCCGAAAACCAACTGGTCGTTCAGGGCGTAGTTCCCGACGACCACGGGTCCGATTGCGGGTGCCCCCCGGCCGCCGGCCGGAGCCTGGCCAGCCGGAGCCTGGCCGGCCGGGGCCTGGGCCTGGGCCAAAACCGGTGTGGCAGCCGCTACGGCGGCGCCCGCCGTGGTCAGGGCCTTTCCAAATTTTCGTCTAGTCACGCCATCTTCTTGTTTCGCCATGGTCTCCTCGGATAACAGATATGAGGCTCTTTGACTCTTGTGTCGACTTTATCACCAGAGCGACCCGGTCACAAGGAAAAGTTGGGGGGCTAGCGGCCGGATTCGCCGGGCGACAGGGGCCGCCACTCGATCTTTCGTATACCCGCCGTGGTGGAATAGGCAGCGACACCGAACGGAATCGAGTGTTCGATCTCCCCCTCGCGTAGAGAGATCCACTTACCGGTGGTGGATGTTTCGATGACAGATTCCCCGTCGATCCAGGCCGCGATGGCGGTAGGGGTCACGCGGAGGCGGAAGGTATACCAGCGGCCGGTTTCGAATTTCCAGTTCAAGGTGGTGTCGTTCATGGAAGCATCGGCGCCGTCGATACTGGACAGGCCCACGACCTCGCCGCCCCATCCACCGTTGATCCAGGTGCAGTAGGAGTCGCCAACCGGGAAGGTGATGCCGGCGAAAAAATCACCTCCGGCGAGGCGCGCGGCCTCCACCTGGATTTCGTAGCCGGATTTCGGGAACGGCAGGGAGGGACCTGCCCAGCGAATGCCGGTCAGGGCACCTTTGCCGAGGGTGACCACGCCGCCCGAAACGGTGACTTTGCCGGCGCCGAGGAAGTCCGATTCCGTCCAGCCGGCCAGCGACTTGCCGTCAAACAGGGGCCGCCAGCCGGCCGCGGGGCCGGGCGCCTGAGCCGTCAGGAGGGCAGGCGGGAGCAGCAATCCGAGCAGGAGCAGGCTGGCGAAACCCGGCTTCGATTTCCAGGCGGCGACGTTCGGGATCATCAACCCATAGTCTATATCGGCGGGGCGGCATTCACACCAACAGATCTTCGATTCCCGAATCGGGGGGCGGCGTACAATGCCGGAATGGGGAGATGGGCGGCAATATGCCTCGCGGCCGTCGCGCTGGCAGGTCAGGAGCGGCCGGCGGTCTTCCGGATTGCGCCGGTCCGGCCGGTGGAGGAACTGCGTGCCGAGGCGTTACGCGCGGTTCCGCCGCGGGAAAGCGGGAAGTTCCGGCCGGCGGACCTGGTGGACGTGGGGACGCTGGACCCGCGCATCAAGCTCGAGATCCGGTACGCCACGGCGGACAATTTCCTGAGCACGCCGGTATATGCCACGGCCCGTGCCTTTTTGCAGAGGCCGGCGGCGGAAGCGCTGCTGCGGGCGCACAAGGAGTTGCTGGGAAAGGGGTTCGGGCTGCTGATTTTCGATGCGTACCGGCCCTGGTACGTGACGAAGATATTTTGGGACGCGACGCCGGCGGACAAGCACGAGTTTGTGGCCGACCCGGCTGTTGGGTCGCGTCACAACCGGGGATGCGCGGTAGATCTGAGCCTGTATGACTTGGCGACGGGACGCGAGGTGGAGATGCCGGGGGTCTACGACGAGATGTCGAAGCGGTCGTATCCGGGTTACAAAGGAGGCACGGCGGAGCAGCGGGCGCGCCGCGACCTGCTCCGGCGCACCATGGAGAAGCAGGGGTTCCGGGTATTTGTTTCCGAATGGTGGCACTTCGATTACCGCGACTGGAAGCGGTACGGGATTGAAAACACGCCATTTGAAGAACTGCGTTAATCCGGCGCGGACCGCGCGGGACCGCGCGCCGAGGAGGCGGAGGCGCGACTGCGGCGTCCTCCACCGGATCCGATCCAGCCCGGCGCGCTCCAGTGGCCGCTCCGGCGTCGGTCCGGCCGGCGGCCGAACACCGCGCCGCTTATTCGCTTTTATGGCCTCGCCGCCTCAGAAACAACACTGCGGCCAGCAGCACCGCCATCAAGGCGCTCACGATTCGAATTGTCGATTGATCCATAGTGCTTCCTTCCTTCAACCTCTTATCGGACGTTCCGGCATTTTCAATTAGCCGGCAGCGGTCACATGTTTTCGATCATCGGTACCAGGTCGCGGATCAGGCGGGTCATCACCGGCCCAATCGTAACCACGAAGAGGGCCGGCAGCACGCAGAAAAAGATCGGGAAGACCAGCTTGACCGCCAGTTTGGCGGCCTTCTCTTCGGCCCGCTGCCGCGCCAGCGTGCGCAGGTAGTCCGCATGGCCGCGCAGGCTCTGCGCAACGCTGGTGCCGAAGCGGTCGGTCTGCACCAGCACCGCCACCAGCTTTTTGACGTCCTCGACGCCCGTCCGCGCCGCCAGGTTGTGCAGCGCCTCGGCACGCCGCTTGCCGGCGCGCAGTTCCAGGTTCATGAGGGTGAACTCCTCGCAAATCTCCGGGTGCGCGACCTGCAGTTCCTTGGCGACCTGGATAACGGTCTGGTCGATGCCGAGGCCGGATTCGACGCAGACGACCATCAGGTCCAGCGCATTCGGCAGCCCGCGCTGAATGGCGCGCTGCCGGCGCGAAATCCGCATCGACAGGAGCTGGCCCGGCAGCATGTAGCCGAACATGATGGCGGCGCCGACTGCGAGGATCACCTTGTCAAAGGGCTGCGCATTGCGCAGGGAAACGGCCAGCATGATGCCGCCCAGGGTGGCCGTGCTCATCCACCGCAGTCCCTGGAAAATTCCCGGGGCCGACGGCTGCCTGAGGCCGGCCGTCATCAGCCGCCGCTTGAGCGCGGGCAAATCCTTCGGCGAGGCCGGGACTCGTGCGCCGATCCGGCTCACCAGTTCCCGCCAGAACAAGGCGGGAGAAGGCAGAACCGGGACGGCCGGCACCTTGCCCGACAACCGTTCGAGGGCGCGCACCCGCCACGCCCACAATCGCCAGGCGATCACCGCCGTGGCCGTGGAGACCAGGAGAAACACCAGCACCGAAAGCAGTTCGAGCATCTTGACTCACACCTCGAAACTAACCAGTTTGCGGATGATCAGGTAGCCGACCAGCTGCAGGCCGAGGCCGCCGGCCAGCAGCAGGTGGCCCATCGGGTCGTCCACAAAAAACCGCGCGTACTGCGGATTGACCAGAAACATCATGGCGCCCACGGCCGCCGGGATAGAGGCCAGGATGCGGCCGGACATCAAGCCCTGGGCGCTGACGGCCCGGATGCGTCCGCGCAGCTTGAAACGCTCGCGGATGATCTGTGCAAGCTTGTCCAGCAGTTCGGCCAGGTTGCCGCCGGTGCGCTTCTGCAGCAGCACTGCCGAAACGAAGAACTGTACGTCCATCGAAGGCACTCTCTGGCACAGCTTGTGCAGGACCACCTCGAGCGCCTGTCCCAGGTTCTGCTCCTCGAAAGCGCGGCGGAACTCGGCCGCCAGGGGCTCGCTGAACTCCTTCTGTACCATCTCGAGCGCCACCGAAAAGGCGTGCCCGGCGCGCATCGAGCGGGAAATGAATTCGAGCGCGTCGGGAAACTGCTCTTCGAAGGCGTGCAGCCGGCGGGTTGCCCGCCGCCGCACGTACCAGAGCGGCACGTAGGCGGGCGGAATGCCGGCCGCCAAGGCAAGGCCGGGGGCGGTGTTCCCGGTAAACAGCGTGACCCCCGCAAATGCCGCCAGGAAGGCCCCGATCGAACGGTGCAGCAGTCCGGCCGCGCTCCACTTGAGACCGGCGCGCTCGAGCAGCCGCTCGGTGGATTGCTTGAGCTTGAGTTTTTCGAGCAGGCCGCGGGCCAGCCTGCCCCGCATCTCGTCCACGGCCTGAATCAGCACGGGCCGCGCCGCCCGCTTCTCGACCACCCGCTTGACCCCCACACGGCGGACGGCCTGGCGGGCGGAGCGGTGGTCGATCAACAGGTTGACCAGCCAGAAACACAGTCCGGTGCTCGCCGCCGCCATCAAAAAAACGATCATGCCGGGTTCCCTGGCGCCTCCGTCTCGGGATCGCCGCCGACTTCGACCACTTCGTCATACATCTCGTGCGGCAGGCGGATACCGGCCGCCAGCAGCTTCTCGTTGCATTTGGGCATGATCCCGGTGGCGACGAAACGTCCCAGCACCTGGCCCTGCGGGGATATGCCGCGCTTCTCAAAGACAAACAGGTCCTGGAGGGTGACCACGTCGGTCTCGATTCCGGTAACCTCGGTGACGCTGGTGACCCGGCGTGTGCCGTCGCTCATGCGCGAGCATTGCACCAACAGGTGCACCGCCGAGGCGATCTGCTGCCGGATGGCGGCCAGGTGCATGTTCGCGTTGGCCAGCGTCACCATCACCTCGAGACGCGAAATCGCATCGCGGGCGCTATTGGCGTGCACCGTGGTGAGGGAGCCGTCGTGGCCCGTGTTCATCGCCTGCAGCATATCGAGCGCCTCCTCGCCGCGCACCTCCCCCACGATGATCCGGTCCGGGCGCATACGCAGGCTGTTGACCAGCAACTGCCGCTGCCGCACCATACCGTGCCCTTCGAGGTTGGCCGGACGCGTCTCGAGCCGCGCCAAATGCGGCTGCTTGAGCTGTAGTTCGGCTGCGTCCTCAATGGTCACGATCCGTTCTTTGGGTGCAATGAAGGCGGAGAGGGCGTTGAGCAGCGTGGTCTTCCCCGCCCCGGTGCCGCCCGAGACGACAATGTTCAGGCGCGCGCGCACAGCGGCCTCGAGCAGCCGCAGCATGCCCGCGGTGAGAGAGTTGCGCGCCACCAGGTCTTCCGGCATCAGCTTGTCGGTGCCGAAGCGGCGGATGGAAAGCAGCGGCCCGTCCACGGCGAGCGGCGGAATGATGGCATTGACGCGGGAGCCGTCGGTGAGGCGCGCGTCCACCATGGGATTCGATTCATCCACGCGCCGGCCCACCTGCGACACGATCCTGTCGATGATGCGCAGCAGGTGCGCATTGTCGTGGAAGCGCACGCTGGTGAGCTCGAGCAGGCCCTTCCGTTCGACGTAGACCTGGCGGCTGCCGTTCACCAGGATGTCGGAGATGGAGCCATCGGCGAGCAGCGGCTCGAGGGGGCCGAGCCCAAACACCTCGTGCAGCACCTCTTCGCTGATCTGCTGTTTCTCGACGGCCGTGAGCAGGTTGGGCTCTTCGGCCACCATGGCCAGCACGGCGCGCCGCACTTCCCCCCGGATCTGATCGTCGTCGATCTGGGAAAGCGCGTCGAGATTCATGCGCTCGAGCAGCTTGCGGTGGAGAGTAAACTTCAGCTCCTGGTACTCCGGATTGAGCTGCGTAGCGCGCGCCTGGCGCAGGATACGCTGTTGCCAGTCGGGCGATGGGGGAAGAGGCGGGGCCGTCACTTGGATTTGCGCTCCGGGGATGAATCGAGAAAGGGAACCGGCATTTCGAGCGGGGGCGGCGGGTTGTCCATGGGAACCCCCGCTTCGGGTGTGACCACCACCACCAGTTCGGTTTTGGTCTTGGATTGCGACCGGCTGCGGAACAGGGCGCCCAGGATCGGCACGCTGGCAAACCCGGGCAGCCGCGAAAAACCCTGGATGACACGCTCATCCAGCATCCCGGCGATGACGAAGCTCTGTCCTTCGGCGAGCTCCACATCGGTTTCCACCCGGCGCGTCGACAGCGCGGGAATGCGGAACCCGGAAACGGTTACACCGTTGGCCGGGTCCACGGTGGAGACTTCCGGCCGCACGTGCATCCGCACTGTGCCATGGGGGGTAATCGTAGGAACAAAGGAGAGCCGGATGCCGAACTCGCGAAACTGCACCGTCACCGAACCGGAACTGGCGCCCGACTGCACGACGGGAACCGGAAACTCGCCTCCGGCCAGGAAAGTTGCCTCCTTGCCGTTGGTCGCCACCAGGTTGGGTTCGGCCAGGATTTGCAGCAGGCCTCGGGATTCCAGGTCGCGCAGGAGCAGGCCGAGGTTGAGGTCCGGACGGAATGCGAACACGTTGAGGATGTCGGAGAGACCGAAGGTGGTGGAGCCGGTCGAGGATGCCGGAACAGTCCCGGTCACGTCGCCCACGGTGGGGCCCGGGAACTGGCCGGTGGAGACCGCTCCGGGTGTGCGCAGCGCTCCGGTGGAGAGCAGGCTGATGCCGAACTCGGAAGCCGCATTCCGGTTGAGCTCCGCGAAGCGGACGCGCAGCAGGATCTGCCGCTCGGAACGGGGCGCGGCGACCTGCAAATTGCTGACGGCTCCCTTTACGGTGGCCGCAACCAGCGCCAAAGCGCGGTCGGCCACGGCCTGGGAACTGGCCCTGCCCACCAGGGCCATCGAGTCCCGGCTGGCGCGCAGGTCGATGTCCTCGTCGGGAAAGGTCTGGCGGAGCATGGTGCGGAAAGGCTCGAGGTTAGGCTCTACCGTCACATCGTAGGTCCGCCGCTGCCCGTCCTTCGACCAGACCACGAGGGTGGCCTGACCGACTGCCTTACTGTGGAACAGCACCTCGGTGTCGCTGGCCACGACCGCATCCACCACCTCCGGATTGCTGGTCGCGACGCGCGCAACGCCCCCGGGGCAGTCGATCAGGTCGCCCCGGCCTACCGCCAGCGACAGCGCCGCACGCGAATCGGAAGCGGCAGGAAGCGAAACGAGGCAGAGACAGAGCAACAGAACGGATTTCATTTGGATCCTCCGGGCCGGGGAGCGGCGGGTTCCACGGTCTTGGCGCTGCCCCGGATCATGACCACCTGCGCCGGCTCGGGCAGGGGAGCCGCCGCCGGTTGGACCGGCGGCGGTGCCGGCTCGGGCTGCCGGGCGGGACGCGGCTTCGCCGCCACGGGCGCCGGGACCGGCTTCGAGACCGCAGGCGGAGACGCGGGTTCGCCGGGCGCGCCGAACAGTTCCAGGGTCTGGCGGCCGTGGGCCGCCGCGATCTGGTTGTCGGTGGAATTGCGCAACACCAGTTGAATGTGGCCTTCGTTGTTGGCCAGGGTGAGGAACTCGGCTTCCGAGGGATTCACCAGCAGGGTAACCACGGGAGCGACGATGGATTGGCTCTTGCCGTCGGTTTGAATCGTCTGTCCGGCGGAAAGCACAGTGATGTTCTGCAGGACGGTGCGGGTGTAGGTGTCGGCCCGCCCCGGTGGGCGTCCGGTGACGAGCACATCCACACGCATGCCGGGCAACAGGAAACCGGCTACGCCGACCACGTCGTTCACGCGTACCGAAATGGCCCGCATACCGGCGGGGATCATCGGCGCCAGGCCGAGACCGGCGCCGCGCGCCGCGATGCGCGAGTCGAGCACGGGCTCGTCCGGCTGCATGGGGCTGATCACGGGACGATCGACGACATCTTCAATCGTCGAGAACGCTCCCGAGGGGAAAAAGCTCTCCGGAACCTGGCGGATTTTGACGGCTTCGGGGGAAATCATGGCGCCCACCGACAACAACCGGCCGGCCACCACCATCGGCTTTTCCTTTTCCGCCCGCCGGATCCTCCCGGCGCCCCCGCCCGCCACGCGGTAGAAAACGGTGGCGACCAGCAATCCCCAAAGCAGACTCGTGCCCATCACGATCACAAAGCGGCGGTCGACGCGCATACGTTATCTCCCCCCCATCAGGGCCAGCCAGGCTCCTGCCACAATGGCCGGAGCGTACGGAATGGCGACGGCGCGGGGCCGCACCAGCAGGACCAGTCCCGCCAGCAGGGCGCCCGCTATGGCCGCCAGAACAGCCGCCGTGAGGATCGCCGCCGGGCCCAGCAGGGCGCCGAAGGCGGCCATCAGTTTGAGATCGCCGCCGCCGAGTCCGCCCAGCCGGTAGCAGATCCAGAACAGCGAGAACCCCGCTGCCGCACCGCCCAAAGCAAGCAGGAAGCCGCGGACGCCGCCGGCAAGCGTAGCCAGTACGAGTCCGGCCAGCAAGCCCGAGCCGGTGAGCCAGTTGGCAATGGTGCGCCGGCGCAGGTCGTCAATGACGGCGCAGCACCCCAGGGCCAAGGCGGTAATCTCAACACCGCTCACGGCCGGCCTCCCGGCGCACCGGCGCGCGCGGCTTGATTCCAGCCCGGTACCCGCTCCACCAGAACCGCCTCCGGATCCTGGTACAAGAGCCGCCAGTCCGCGTCACGGGCCAGCACCGTGCTGAGCGGCCAGGAGCGTGGCAGAAGTGCCAGGTCGAAACGATATTTGTCCAGCAATTCGCGCCAGTTGCCGGTGCCGGACTGCAAAACCCGATACTCGGCGCCGAGGCGCGGGCCGTAGAAATCACTGCGCCCGTCGAAGAAGACCCGCTGGCGTGGAAACAGGCGGAAGATCAGATAGTCGGCCCACTGGTCGGAACTGAGAATGCGGGGCGTGGCGGCGAGGAGCCGCTCGCGGTTGTTATCGACAGCGGCTACCGGGAAGCGGCTGCCGGAAAAACCGGCTGCCGGGGCGAGGCCCCTGCCCGCAATCATCGCCACCGCCGCCACCGCCATCCAGACGCTGGCATGGCGGCGCGAGCCCAGTTCCCTGCCGAGGTCGCCGGCGGCGCGCCACAAGGAGCGCGGCGCCGCCAGGGACGCGCGCCGGACGTACCAGAGAGCGCATTCGCCCGCGACGACGGGGGCGGCCGCCACCGCGAACAGCGGGATGTGGCGCGCCGAACGGAGCGCGGCGAAACTCCAGACCAGGACCAGCAACCCTTCGAGCCAGCGCCCCCGCGCCATTGCGCGGGAGGCGAGCGCCGCGGCCGCCAGCAGCAGGACGGCAAACAGCAGCATGCCTTCGCTGCGGATGTTGGGAGACTGAAACTCCTGCACGTGGTCGAGGATCCAGGACGAATTCAGGTAGGCGATGACGTGCGCGTGCAGACGCCATCCGTAGGGATTCAACAGGCTGGCCGCGGCGCACGCGAGCAGAACCCATCCGTAACGCAGCGCCGCACCCGCACTCCTCCGCGCCAGCGACACGGCGGCTGCCACCAGCAGGGTGGCGGGCAGGACGACGAACCCCGCGTGCAGGTTGGCCCACAGCGCGCACAAAGGCGGGAGCAGCCACAGGCGCCCACCGGCGCGGCCCGCGTCCTCATCGAGCAGCCAGAGGGTCAGAGTATAGAACAGGATGGAAAACACGTGCGGGCGGGCCAGGTAGTGGATGCTCGAAGCGCTGACGGCGGTCAGGGTCAACGCCAGGGCGATCCACAGGCCGCATTCCCGGCGCAACAGCCAGGCGAACAGGGCGGCGGCGGCGAGGGCGAGCACGACGGCCGATAAAGCGGCCACGCCGGCGAGGCCGAGACGGCCAAACACCAGAGCGAAAAGCGTATCGGAGAGCCATTCCCAGGCATACCACGCGTCGCCGGCACGGGAGAAAGAAAACGGATCGGCCACCGGCACAGACCCGGTTGCGAGCACCAGTTCGCCGGTGCGGATGTGCCAGCCGGTATCGCCGTCGGCAAGGAGGGCCTCGATGCCGCCCGGCCGGGCGAAGGCGGCCAGCAGCAGCATCACGAAAAACAGGTCGACAAAAGAAGGCACCAAAAGCCTGTGCAGCCACAGGGGCAGGCGCCGGACGGCTTTGGCAGAGGGCATCACGCTTCCACAACACAGATCGGCCGATCCCGCCGGATTCTTGAGGGAGCGGCAGCGGGAAAGGCAGGTTGGTACCAGGACTCTCACACTTGCGGCAGGGGCTCCGCCGCCTCAAGTTTAGGGAGTGTTCCAACTTCTCCTGTTTCTTTTCCTGCAGGGCTGCGACCTGGCCACCACCCTTTGGTTTCTTCACCTTGGAATTCACGAAGGCAACCCGCTGGTGGCCGGAATTCTGGCCGTGACAGGGTCGCCCGCATTTTCGCTGGCGTTGCTCAAAGCCGCCGCGGCGGGCCTCGCTTTTTTTGCGTGGAAGCGAGGCAGCACCGGTCTGCTGCGCCGGCTGAACCTGTTTTTTCTGGTCTGCGTGGCCTGGAACCTGGCCGCCATCGCCAGGCTCGGAAACGGCGGTTAGCTGCCGGCCGCCGCAAAATGGCCCCGCCAGTGTCCGGTCTGGCCCTTGGGCTCGCCGGAGCCATGGGATCCGGTTGGGCGGTTTCCAGTCTGCTGTTCGGCGTTACCGCCACCGATCCAGCCACCTACGCCTCGGTCTCGCTCCTTCTGGTGGGGGTCGCCGTCGCCGCCTGCTATTTTCCGGCGCGACGCGCCATGCGGGTCGAGCCGGTAGCGGCATTGCGGCAAGGCTAGCTGCATCGCGGGGAACGGGCAGCGAATCAAACCCCCCATGAGCTTCACCCAGAGCGAAAAAGCGGCCCGTTTCCGCGCCCTGCACGATGCCCCCGGCGCCTTCATCATTCCCAACCCGTGGGATGCCGGCTCCGCCCGCATTCTCGCCGGGCTCGGTTTCGAGGCGCTGGCCACCTCGAGCGCCGCCTCCGCCTGTGCCCTGGGCCGGAGGGACGGCGAACTGACGCGAGACGAGGCGCTGGCCCACGCGCGCCAGATTGTCGAGGCCACGGATTTGCCGGTTTCGGCGGATCTCGAGAAAGGATTCGGCGACGCACCGGCGGCAGTCGCAGAGACGATCCGCCTGGCCTCCGGAGTGGGGCTGGTTGGATGCACGATCGAGGATGCAACGGGCAACCGCGACCGCCCGCTGTACGATTTCCAGCCGGCCGTCGAAAGGATCGCCGCCGCCGCCGAAGCGGCCCACGCACTCGCGTTCCCATTTCTCCTGACGGCGCGAGCCCACAATCTCCTTTATCCCAATCCCAGCCTGGACGAGACCATTCGCCGCCTGCAGGCTTTCGAAAAGGCCGGCGCCGATGTGCTCTTCGCTCCCGGCCTGCCCGATCTCGCTTCGGTGCGCGCGGTCTGCGCCGCCGTTTCGAGGCCTGTCAATTTCATGGTGGGAATCAAAGGAAAATCGTTCCCGGCCGAGGAACTCGCCGCGGCCGGAGTCAGGCGCATCAGCCTGGCGACGTCGCTGTACCGTGCGGCCATGACGGGATTTCTCGACGCCGCGCGGGAGGTGAAAGACACGGGCCGTTTCGATTTTCTCGACCACTTGCCGGCCACGGCGGAATTGAGCAAGCTGATGGGCATCTGACGCCGCCCGAAATGCGAAAATCGGAAGCCTGAGCGAATTACTCGAGCACGGGATCCGCCTGTTCAACGCCGGCCGGTTCTTCGAATGCCACGAAGTATGGGAGGAGGAATGGACGACCGAGCGCGGGCCGCGCCGCCTCTTCCTGCAAGCGCTGATCCACGTGGCTGTCGGCTGCTACCATCACGGCCGGGGAAACCCGGTGGGTGCGAGCCGGCAACTTCGAAAGGCCATCCGCAAACTCGTGGGTTACCTGCCTGTCTTTGAAGGCATCGATACCGCGCGTCTCGAGCAGGAGGCGAGGGCCGCGCTCCAGCAGATCGAAGGCGGAAGCGAACGCATCGCGTGCCCGCGAATCCACCGCGTACCGGGCCCTTAACTGGCTTCTTCGGGCGGCTTCGGCAGCAGCGATTTCAGGGTATTGCCGATCTCGAGAAACTGGTCCAGGTCCGGCGGCTTGGTGATGTACCGCCCGATGCCCAGTTGCTCTATCCGGCTGCGTTCGCGCCCGGAGGCCGAAGAACTCAGCACCGCCACCGGCACCGACGCAAACGCGGGACTGCCGCGCATGGCCTGAAGCACTTCCAGTCCGTCGTTTTTGGGCAGATTCAGATCCAGCACCGCCAGATCCGGCGCCGTTTCGCCCGATCCCGATTCGACGCGCCGCACAAAGGCGAGTGCTTCGGCGCCGTCTTCGAGACGCATCAGTTCGCAGTCGAGGTGAGCCGCGGCAAAAGCGCGCTGCAACAGATCCACATCGGCCGGATTGTCTTCGATCAGCAGGATGCGCACTTTGTGCACGCCGGTATTCTCCGTCATAGGTTCCTCAGAGGGATGGTGAAGTGAAACGTTGCGCCCCGGCCGAGTTCGGACTCGACCCAAATTCGTCCGCCATAGCGGGTAACCACGCGCTGGCAGATCGCCAGGCCAATTCCCGTGCCGGGAATTTTGCGGCCGTGCAGGCGCTTGAACACGCCGAAAATCCGGTCGTGATACGCGGGGTCGATGCCCATGCCGTTGTCGGCCACCTGGCAATGCAACTGCCCGTCCGCGCATTCGCACGAAATCCGCACGCGCAGGCGCTGGTCGCCGCGGTATTTGATTGCGTTCGACACCAGGTTCTGAAACAGCTGCACGAAATGGCCGGGGTGCCCGGTCAGCGGAAGGCAGCGGAAGCGACTCGATCTCCGCTCCCGACTCGGCCACCGCGGCCTCGAGGTTCCGGCGGACGATCTCCACCACGCGGTTCAGATCCACACTCCGCTCCGGACCCTCCGGTTCGGCGCCTAACTCGCTGTAGGCCAGCAGGTCCGTGAGCAGCTCGCGCATCCGGAGCGCGCCATCCACGATGTTCTGCATGAAATGCTTCGCCTCGCCTTCGAGGTGTCCCTCCTGGGAGCGAGCGAGCAGTTGCGTATACGTCGTCATCATTCGCAGCGGCTCCTGCAGATCGTGGCTGGCGGCGAAGGCGAACCGTTCCAGGTCCTCGTTGGAGCGCGCCAGGCTCTGGTTGGACTGCTTCAGATCCACGTTCATCCGCAGGACTTCGGCCTGCGCTTCCTTGATCTCGGTGATATCGGTTATGTCAGCCACCCATCCGTCGACAGTTCCGTCCGGGGCGAGAGTGGGCACGTACCCGGCGCGGACCCAGCGCCAGCCGATGGTTCGATAGTGGATGCGTGTTTCGTACTCCACTCGCTGCCCCGCAAGAACGCTTTCGACCTGAGGCCGGATCGACTCGAGGACCTCCGCACCGAGCATCTCGCCGATCGTCCGTCCCGGGAAATCCGCGGTCGTCAGGCCCAACCGCTCGGCGTACCGCCGGCTAACCCAGAGAAACCGCATGTCGCGGTCGCAGCGGGCTACGGCGGCGGCCATGGTATCGGTGATCAACTGAAGCTGCTCGCGCGCGGAGCGCAAGTCGCGCTCGGCGCGCCGCCGCTCCGTCATATCGCGGAAAATCAGCACCACGCCGGCGTCTCCGTTCTGACCCCGGATCGGCGCGGCGCTATAGTCGATCGGAATTCCGGTACCGTCTCCGGAAAGCAGAATGGTGCTCGCGAAGCCCTGCGCGCCGCCGCCGCGAAGCACGCGCTGAACCGGGCTTTCGAGAGCGCCGCCTGTTCGCTCGTCCACAAAGTGGAGCACGTCCGACGTGAGGTGGCCGGCAATCTCCTGCTCGGTCCGCCGCAGCACCGAGCACGCCACCTGGTTGGCGAAGACGATGCATCCGACGGCATCGGTGGAGATCACCGCGTCCCCGATGCTCGCGAGTGTCGTACGCAGGAAATCGTGCGCCTTCCTTGCCTCCGACAGGGCCTCTTCACGGGCCACCAGGGCCTCTCGCAATTCCCGGTCGCGCGACTGAATTCCGGCCAGCATCTCGTTGAAGGTCACAACCAGCGCGCCCAGTTCATCGCGCGACTCGCCTTGCGCCCGTATGCCATAGTCCTTGGTTTTCGAGACAGCCGCGGCGATCACGGCGAGCTGCGAAATCGGCGTGGCGATCACCCCCCGCAACCGGGATGCCAGGAAGAATGCGATCAGCCCCGAAACCAGCAGCACCACCAGCACGTAAAGGCCATACAGGCGAGTGCGATCCACCAGTTCGTCCAGGTCGTACAACATCACCAGCGTGCCGACCCGCTCACCTTTCTGTATCACCGGCTGGGAGACGACCATTTCGAGATTGGTGAACTGAATCTGGTCTCCCGCCGAAGGACCCGGACAGGGAGCGCTGCTTCCCCGCCGGACGTAGCGAGCGAACTCCTCGCCGTTTTTTCGATAGAGGCAGGCCGCCACCAGGTGCGACTTGGCGCGCAGCGTATTCAGCGTCTCCACGGCTTCGGAAGGAACGTTGAACATGAGTGCCGCCGTGCTGTTATCCGCGGTAATGCGCGCGAGAGTGGAAAGATCGCGCTCCAGGCTGGCGCGGTACAGGTACGCGTCGGCCACCAGAATCCCCAGGCCGGAGACCGTCAGTGCCGCGGCAGTGACCGTCATGAGGATAACCAGAAGCTTACGCCTGATCGGCATATCGATCAGCGCGCGCAGGGCCAGCGGCTCGTAGGTTTTACCTTTCAACGGACCTCGCCACGCTCAGCAGCCGTGAGCTGATCTGAAGGCCGGCGCGGGACGCCGCCCTCTGGTTGACATCGAACCGCACGCGCCTGCCTTCGATTACGAATGCGATCATGCCGCCTTCATGCAGGAACCGCTCGCCTTCTCCGACCGTAAGCACGCCCGGCCCCACGCTCTCCAGCAGGCGCGGGACTTCCGGCTCGCCTCGGCCGATGAAGATCATGCGGCACAATCGAGGCTCAACTCGCCGGATTTTCTGCACAACCAGCCGGCGGCCGTTTACGGCCTCGCCTTCGGCAATGCGATCCAGCACGCCATGAAAGGGATCCTCGCCAAGAATGCAGATATTGAATGAGGGGTCGGCGGACGCCGGATTGGGCGGCCACTCCACGAACTTCGTGAAATTGAGCAGGAATGCGGCCTTTACGCCGTATTCGAGCGTCGTATCGTCGTTGGCCGCTTCTACCGCGCTGATCGCGCACCACGTTGTTGCGAATAAAAGCACGCACCCCAGGCCGCTCGTGAACCGCACGGCCGATCTGGGCCCCCGGCGTTTCATCTGCTATTGTCCGGAATGATTCCATGTCAACTGCAGGTAGGCGGAACGGCGAATCCCCACCAGGCCGCCCGGATCGCCGGAATACTCGAAATGCGAGGGCTGCATCAGGTTACGCGCCGCCAGCGAAAGCTCGAACTCGCGGCTGAGCCGCTTCGCCAGACGGATGTCGCCGGTGGAATAGGCGGGCACGCTCGTATCCGGTCCCGGCAGAGCGCTCACATACCGGTAGGTCAGCGTGAACTCGATACGCTGAGGCAGAACGAAGGACGATTGCACCACCACTTTGTGCCGCGGGCTGTCACCCTCGAGTTGCGGCACGGTGGCCGGATCGACGCTGCCCGGAGCCTTGCGGGCGTTCAATCGCATCAGGGAGTAGGTGCCGTTGACGCGCCACCAGCTTCGAAGATCGAAGAGGCCGCCTACCTCCCCTCCGCTGCTCTCCGCGTCGATGCCGTTGCGCAGCGGAACCGGCAGCAACAGGTGGGCGGGCTCGGGCGTGGACTCCACAAAGGCTGCCTCGGGCTCAATGCTGAGCAGATTGTTGTAGCGGTTGTAGAAGGCGTTCACGGCGATGAATCCACCGGCCTTAGGACTGAAGATCCGGTATCCGGCCTCGTAACCGACCATTTGCTCGGGTTTGAAACCGTTGTCTCCGATCAGCCGGAGGAACAGCGGCGTGGCCGGGTTGAGCAGCGCGGTGAAACGGAATCCCTGCTCCACCCGGGATGGGGTCCGCACGGCGCGCGTCGCCGCCAGCCAGAACGTGTGATGCTCGCCCGGTGTCCAGGCCACGCGCCCGCTCGGCTGGATTTCAAAACCGCTGAAGCTGTTGTGTTCGAGCTTGGTGCCCACGGTGAAGTTCAGGCGGTTGGGCACAAAGGCGATTGTGTCCTGGACAAATCCGCTGTAGACGGCATAGGTCTGGTCATGCGGCAGGAAGTCCACAGCAGGAACTGTCTGGGTAAAGCGGCTGGGACTGATGCGAATCCCGCCGCCCCAGATCAGGTCGTGTCCGGGAAGGGGCACGTGATGAATGAAATCGACATCGAAGGTGTGGCGGACCTCGTGATAGTTGAGGTCGTTGCGATCCGTCCGGTCATAGTAGGCGCGCACCTGAATGTCCGAGCGCGAACGCAGGGTGCGGCGCCATGCAGCCACCAGATTCTGGCCGGAGAAGGTGCCGTTCCCGTACGCGGTTACCAGCGCGGGAGGAGAATAGCTGGTGATCCCCAAGGCCGTTCCGGCCACGGTGCGGTAGGCGTTACCGATAAGGCTCAATGAATCGCGGGCGTTCAGGCTGCCGTCCATCCGGAAGCCGCCTTGAATCCTGCGCCAGTCGTCGAAATTCCGGCCGTCCGGGTGGAACTGCGGACCCCGCGTGAACGCCCGGCCGTAGACGCGATAGCTGAACTTGTCGGTGCCGTCTCCGTATCGCGCGTTGACGAACCCCTGCTCGACGTTTCCGCCCCCCGCCGAAACCAGTGTTCCGCGCGTCTCCCGGGCATCCCTGGTGATGATGTTGATCACGCCGTTTATGGCGTTCGATCCCCACACGGTTGCCCCAGGACCCCGGATGACTTCGATGCGGTCGATGTCTTCAAGCATCATGTCCTGCATCTCCCAGTAGACGCCCGCAAACAGCGGGGTGTAGACCGACCGGCCGTCGATCAGCACCAGCACGGACTTGGAGAGGCGGCCCTGAAAGCCGCGGATTCCGATGGCCCACTTCGCGGAATCGATCTGCGCTACTTCGACGCCGGGGACCAGGCGCAGCACGTCGGGAATGTTGGTGGCCCCGGAGCGGCGGATGTCGTCCGCGGTGACCACGGTCACCGCCGCCGGCAGCCGGAACGCCGGGCTCGGTTCCTTGGAAGCGGTGGTCACTTCGATGCGGGAGAGGTCTTCGAGGCTCATCGATTTGAGGGCGATCGGGTCAGGCTCTCCGTTCTTGGCCACCGGCCCCTGGCCGCTCATCCGCAAAGCGACGGCCAGGCTCAGGAAGCCCGCCAACCGGACCGCGCGGGGAGCAATCATACGCGGTCTCCGTTGCCCGCGACTCCAGCCGGCACCGAGAGACGGATGTCCGCCCCACCCGTGCAGGGCTCCACCCAAAGCCGCTCGCCATGGAGCTCGGCGATTCTGCGGCAAATCGTCAGCCCGAGACCCGCACCATCGCCGGAGAGTTTCTTGAACGGCCGAAAGACCCGTTCCGCGAAATCGGAATGGATGCCCGGGCCGTTATCGCTGATACAGATGTATCCAGGACCGGCGCTGACCCAAATCTTCGGCGCGGCCTCGCCTCGAAAACGGATGGCGTTGGTCAGCAGTTCCCGTAAAAGCCAGACGATCATGGTGCGATCACCTTCCATCGAGGGCAGCGCCGACACTTCGATCTGCGCGCCTGCGCTCGCCGCCTCGGCTTCGATACCGGACCGTGCTTCAAGCAGCGCCTCTTCGAGATCCACGGTCTCAAACCGCGGCGGGCGCATGCAGGTTTCCGAAAAGTGCCTGAGCGCTTCGGCGACAGCGCCGACGGCCGCGGCGGAGTTCTCCAGGTGCTTCAGAATCGCCTTGGAGTCCTCGTCCCATCCGCTCGAATTGCGGGCCAGAAGCTGCACCAGCAGTTTGACGCGCGAGGCCGGGCCCTTCAGCTCGTGCACTGTCGATTGGATCAAAGCGGCCGTCGTTGGGTCCACCTGCATCAGGCCGGCCTCAATAATGCGGCCACCTTCTCCCGGATGGCCCCAGGGTGAAACGGCTTTTGCAGGTAACCGCTTACCGGACGGCCTTCAAACCGTTGGCGAAGCTCGCGCTCGCTGTATCCGCTGCATATGATGACGGGCAGGTCAGGGTCGATGTCGCGTATGCGGGCCAGAGTCTGCTCGCCGTTCATGCCCGGCATGTTCAGATCGAGCAGCACCAGCGAGAAGTCTCGCGGGCCGGCCGAGAGGATGCCGAGTGCCTCTTCGCCGCCAAACGCCACGCTGACCAAATGGCCGGCCCTTTCGAGCAGAAGCCTGGCGGTATTCGAAACAACGGGCTCATCGTCCACCACCAGGATCCGGCCCCTGGCGCTCGCTTCCTCGGGCTTAGGCGCCGGTTGCGCAATGCCGGACGCCCGTTCCGCGGCAGGCAGCAGGACGTGGAAGGCAGTTCCCTTGCCCGGCGTGCTTTCGACGTCGATCGACCCGCGGTTGCTGCGGACAATGCCCTGCACCGCTGCCAGCCCCAGGCCGCGGCCGGTAAACTTGGTGGTGAAGAACGGGTCGAAAATGCGGTGCAGCACGCCGGGATCGATGCCTGAGCCGTTGTCCCTCACTTCGATGGACACGTAATCCCCTGGCGCGAGTTCTCCGCTGTCGGTGGAGCGAGGCGTCTCCAAATTGGCAACCTCCGCGCGCAACGTGATCAGCCCGTCGCGATCCGATGGCATGGCTTCGCTGGCGTTGATGATCAGGTTCATGATGATCTGCTGCAACTGGGTGGCATCGGTCCGGATGGGCGGCAGATCCGGGGGGATCAGAATCTTCATGTTGATGGATCGGGGCATGGTGGCGCCGAGCAGGTCGGCCGTCCCTCGCAGGACTTGGCCGAGGTCCACGTCCTCCACCTGGAACGAGCCCTTCCCGGCGTAAGCGAGCATCTGGCGGACGAGGTGTGCCGCCCGGTCGCCGGACTTCAATGCGTTTTCCAGAATGCCGCGCAGTTCATGATCGCGCGGAAGCACCTCGAGGGCGTAGCTCACGCCGCCGATGATGCCGACCAGCAGGTTGTTGAAATCGTGCGCCACGCCCCCGGCGAGGATGCCGATGCTTTCGAGCTTCTGCCTCTGATGCAGCAGCCTCTCGGCGCGGCGCTGCTCTTCGATGTCGGTGCAGGTGCCAAGCCACTTCACGGGCACCTCATCCTGGAACAGGGGTAGCGCGCGGACCAGGTGAAGGCGGGGAGACCCGCTTTCCGGGCGCATGCGGCACTCCAGCTCAAGTGGCGCAGCCGATGTCACGGCATCGTTCCAGGCGGCAGCTACCCGGGTCCGGTCATCCGGATCCACGAAGTCGAGCCACCCCCGGCCGAACGCCCGCGCTGAATTGGCGCCGGTCAGGCGCGACCAGCGCTGGTTGACGTAATCCCAGTCTCCGCCCGGATGGTCCGCGGTCCAGACGATCTGCGGCATGGCTTCCGACAACGTCCGGTAGCGGGATTCACTGCGCTCAGCCGCCTTTCGCACCGCGGTTTCCCGTTCCAGGGCAGATTCAAGCTGCCGGTTGCGGTCTTCAAGCGCAAGACGCTGTTGTTCGATTTTGCCCTGGAGAGCCCGCTTCTCGAGCGCGTTGCCGATGACATGAGCCAAGCCCTCGGCTGTAATCGAGCCCTTCACCACGTAGTCCGCGGCTCCCGCCTTCATTGCCTGCACGGCCACCTGCTCGCTGCCGTAGGCCGTGGTCACGATCACCGGACACGCCCCGTCTTCGGCGAGAATGGACCGTAACAAGTCCATGCCGTCGAGGTCCGGAAGGTTCAGATCGAGGAGAACCACCTGGGGTTGCGAGCGGCGAAACTGCTCCAGGCCGGCCCGGCCATTCTCGCCCTCTACGCTTTCGAAGGAGGTTGTGCCGCCGCTTTGACGAAGTAACCGCCGAAATAAATCGCGGTCAATGGGATTGTCGTCAATGACCAGAATCCTGGTTTGCGTAGCGACCCTTCCGGCCGGCATGTGAGGCGCCCCTGTCATCAGCGGAACAAGCGAGATACGATTTGTCTGCGGACCGGGAGTTGTAGACCGCGTGGCTATTATAAAAGGCCGATGAACAGATTCTGAGGGATTTCTGTGCGTGAACGGACGGCCTGCCACGTTGCTTTGGCGTATTTCGTCCGCTACCTGAACAGGGTGATGTCTATGCACATACCCATGGCCATGTACCCCGCGCGGTTAGGGTGCAGATGGTCCCCGGCGCCGCCGGTGGTGCTGTCCGGAACGAACTCGGCGCGGAGGCTGCCCGTGGCCGGATCGCGAGTGGCTGCATCGAAGTCCGCCACGCCGTCGAACAGGCCGGAGTTCAGAATGAATTCATTCAGCGCCTTCCGCCTGGCGTCCTCCGCGGGAGATCCATGGCCGCCTGCCGCGCCCAGCGCCGATACCAACGTGCCGCCGATGACGCGAACGCCCGGCAGACCTTTTCGGATACGCGCAACCCCCTGTCGCATGGCCTCCTCCACGGCTTCTGTGCCGGCATCGACGGCGGCCGCGAAGTCATTGATCCCTTCCAGCCAAATCACGGCCGAGACCCCGGACAGGCTGAGCACATCCCGTTCGAGCCGCTGCCCGGCGGCGGGTCCGCCTGAAAAGGGCTGTTGGGGCGTGTAGGAAGCCGGGCCCGTCACACGGTTCCCGCCGATTCCGGCGTTCACTACCGCGAAGCGGTTCCCGTACGCGCGGTGAAGACGCCGGGAGAGCACGTTGGGCCACCGGTCGTCACCATTGAGCGTGGAGGCGGTGCCATCGGTGATCGAATCCCCCAGGGCCACGATCACGCCGGTGGCGGCAGGGCACATCGCGTCCACCGCATCCAGAAAGTACCAGGAGGTAGTGGTGAACGGAAACGCGCTTTCGTCCCCGGCATCTCCCTTTGGGCCGGCGCCCGGGGCACTCAGGTACGAGGTTGTGAGCGCCTTGGCATGCCAGGTCATGGGACCGGTCTCTCCGGCAACGTGGAAGCTGACCGCCAGTTTGCGCCCCGCAAGTTCGGCCTGAGCCGGGTTGCGGACGAACGGAAGAGTCACCGGATCGCTCCACGCCGATTCGCCCGCCGGGATGGTCACGCCCGGTTTGCCTGCGAACCGCACCGGCCGGTTGGTTCCCGCGACGATGGCACCGGCACCCTGGTGCAGGCCGGCGAAAGCGCCGTCGAGCGTCACCGGACCGGTGCCGAATGCATTCGAGAAACGCAGCCGCACCTGCCGGCTCCACAGGTCCGGCTGCACGATGAGCCGGAAGGTCTGGTCGCGCGCGCCGGCGTGCGAATCAGGAAAGGCAAAGCGCAGGTTGGGTTGCGCCGAAGCGTTGCCGGAAGGGTATGGACCCTGGGCGGAACCCGTCCACACGGTAACCCAGTGTGTTCGCTGGGCGTGGGCGGGGCCGGCCACAAGAGACACCGCAAAAACGAGAAAGAGGACGCGCGACAGCATAGAAACGAAAGTATCAGGCGCAGGCCGGATATTGCCGAAAAACAGCGAACCGTCTTCGCGTTCACCAACCCGACGACCCACCAGATGGAGGTGACTTCAGTTCCAGGCTACCCAGAACCCACAGAAAATACGGGAATTGTGATCTGCCTTTCATTGCACCGTGCCGCTCCCGTATTCACGGTATTGCAACCGATCGTTTCCTGAAAGCGTCAATAACGGTGTAGAGATTGTGCGAGTGGTCCCGCTGGACCCTTCGGGGTTCATGGGCGGACCGGCCGGCGGGTGTTTTCCTCCGAGCGCCCGTCGGCTTTTTTATTGATCCCCGCGGCCCAATACCAGGGCTGAATTCTTACTCCCGAAAGCGATACAGTTGGCGACCGCGTGCTCGATTTCGAGACGGCGTCCAGGACAAGGGACGTAGTCCAGGTCGCATTCCGGGTCCGCTTCTTCCACGTTGATGGTGGGGGGCACGACGCCATCCCGCATGGCCAGCAGGGTTGCGGCGACGCCTGCCGCGCCACAGGCACCCTGCGGATGGCCGATGATGCTTTTCACCGAGGACCCCGCCAGTTTATAAGCATGACCATTGAACGCCAGTTTGACGGCGCGAGTTTCGATCCGGTCGTTCAGCTCGGTGGAAGTGCCGTGATAGTTGATGTACTGCACTGCCTCACAGGGAAGGCCGGCCTCGTCCAGGGCCGTCAGCATGGCCCGCGCGGGTTCTTCCCCGCACTCCTCCAGGCGGACGCGGTGATACGCCTCGCAGGTGGAGCCGTAGCCGAGAATCTCGCCATAAATGTGGGCGCCCCGCTCCCGTGCCTGCTCCATGTCCTCGAGCACGAAAAACCAGGCGCCTTCCGCGATGACAAAACCGTCGCGGTCGCGCGAAAACGGACGTGAGGCCCGCTCCGGAGCGTGGTTCCAACGCGTGCTCATGATGCGCATGAGCTGGAAGCCGCGTACGATCAGCGGGGCGATGGGAGCGT
This sequence comes from Bryobacterales bacterium, assembly GCA_963836425.1. Taxonomy (GTDB): domain Bacteria; phylum Acidobacteriota; class Terriglobia; order Bryobacterales; family Bryobacteraceae; genus CAWIJJ01. The sequence continues at coordinate 348,387 of CAWIJJ010000003.1, forward strand.
CCACGCCGCCCGCCACCATGGTACGCAAGGTTCCGTACCGGATGGTGCGGAAGGCATAGCCGAGCGCATCGGTGGAGGACGTGCACCCGGTCGAAATAATGTGGCTTAGCCCCCTTAAGCCGAAGCGCATGGACACTTCGCTCGCCAGCGTGCCGATGGTGCTGGTGGGGATCGTGTACACGCTGCACTGCTTCAGTTGGCCGCTGTAATAGAGGCGGTACTGTTCTTCGGTGAAATCCTGGCTGCCCCCGCCCGAACCCACGATGACGCCGATTTCGCGCAATTCGTCACGGGTCATGGCGCCGGGGTCGAGGCCGGCGTCTTCGAAGGCTTCCGCGACGCTGGCCGCCGCCAGGGGCACGGCACGAGACACGTGCGGCCTGTCTTTGATCTCGACGTACTTCTTTTCGTCGAAATCGTCGGGTATCTGCCCGGCCACCTGCACCTGGTAACCGGAAGGATCGAACCGCGTGATGCGCCTGACGCCGCTCACGCCGTTACGGGTTGCGTCCCAGAAAGCTTCGCGACCGATCCCGTTAGGACTGACGGCGCCGATGCCTGTTATCACAACGCGCCGGATCAATTTACTTTGCTTTGGCTCCAAAGGTCAGTATAGGCTGAATTTATGGAAGCTGCTACGGAGGTGCGCCAGGCGAGGGCGCTCTCCGCCTGCCTGGCCGGTGTTCAGGCGGGAATAATAGGTACGTGCTGGATGCTGCTTTGGCTCGGAATCACCGCCAAATGGCAGCAGCGGAGTTTCTGGACGCCGGAAAACCTGATCGCCAGCGTATTTTACGGGGGAGGTTCGATCCGCAGCGGCTTTGCCTGGAGCACGGTCGTGGGACTGGCCCTGTACCTGTTGATCTACAGCCTTGTCGGAGCGCTGTTCGCGCTCGCCCTGAACAGACGCGTGACGCGCCGCCAGGCGGTGCTGGGCGGCATGCTGTTCGCCGTGGCGTGGTATTTCGTCTCCTTCCGCCTGCTTTGGAAATCCGTGATGCCGCTGGTGGCCCTCCTCCACACCGAACGTCCCACGGTGATCGGCCACCTGCTCTTCGGCGCGATCATGGGCCGGTTTCCGGTCTACCTGAACCGGTTGGAAGCCCCTCCTGAGGAAGACACCCCGGAGTCCCCAACGCCACAGTCCCCCGGGCAGCCCGTCGAGCCGGCGCCGGAGACTCAGCAGACTAACGAATCGTCTTGATGCCTTCGTCGTCCTGGATCAACTGCTGAAGGATCATGCGTTTCGATTGCAGATCCTCCTCGGCGCCCGCAAGGGTGTGCAGAAGCTCGAACTCGCGATTCTGGATAAGGCCGAAGACGATGGCGCTCTTGACCGCCGACTCCTTCTCGCGCCCGTACGCCATCTGGAGCGCGCGAGTTACGGCCGGATCGGGAGCGCGGGAAAGTGCGATTGCCGCCATGCGGCGCGTGCCCGGTTCCGCCGACTCGAGTTCCGCCAGGGCCTTTTCCCGGTTCTTACGCCGCACTTCTATCATCATGCCGGCGGACTGTTTCAACCTTGCCGACGGCTCCGCATCGAGCAAGCCCTTCAATTCGGCCTCGCCGCCGGCTTCGAGCAGCATCATGTAAGCGGCCGAACGCAGGTTTTCGGCTTTCTCCGCGCGCGCGATCTCCAGTACCCGTTTCTTATCCCGTGACGTACCGAGAATCGTGACGGCAAAGCTCTTGAGATCCACGGAAGGGACCTTCCAGTAGACCTCGAGAAGGGCCTGCGGGTCCACGGTTCGAAGGCAGCTGAGGGCATTCCGCTGGACGTCCGGGTTGGCGCCGCCGAAAACCAGTTCTTCCAGAAGAGCGCGCGCGCCCGCGCCGCCCACGCGCTGAACCTCAAACATCAGACGGCTCTTCACTTCGGGGACGTGGGGTTCGGACAGCATTTTGCGGGCGATATCGAGAAGGCGATCGGAATCGCGGCGGGCAGCGTCGAGTGCCTTGTACAACTCCGCCTGTTCCGGCTCGGGTTTGAAGTCGCCGCGCAATGCCGATTCGAGCGCGGCAGCCTCCCCCATCCATCCGTTCTCCGGAATTGCCCGGAGCTGCGCGACGGCGGCGAGGGCATCAGTCTTGCGCCCGAGCTGGGCTTGGGCGAAGGCCTTCCAATAGAGCGTGCCCGCGGGATCGGCGCCCCGCCTGGCTGGTTCGTTGAAGACATCGAGCGCGTCCTGCCAGCGATGGGAATTGAGCATCCCCTGCGCCCTCTGGTATGGGTTGGAAGCGGGCTGGCCGGTGGCCAGGGCGGGCAGCAGGACACAGCAGGCAAGCAGGCGCGAACGAAGCGGCATACTGGTGTGGCGACAGGTTGCGGCCCGGCGTTACCGCGAAGGTGTGCGGCTCGGGCGGTGGTAGCGCCGCACAGTCCCCGCCCGTGGGTCTCGCGCGCGTCGAGGTGCTGCATATTCAATCTCCCGAAGGTACGCGATCGAATTCGGGCGCGTCCAGGCGGATGCGGACGCGAGGCTGCTGCGGCGCATCTTCGTGCTCCCATTCGCCGCTCTGCTGGAGGAGTTTGGCCACCAGTCCGGTCCAGCCAGTCTGATGGCTGGCGCCGAGGCCGGAGCCGTTGTCGCCGTGAAAGTACTCGTAGAACAGCACCAGTTCCTGCCACGCCGGGTCGTCGCGGTAGAGCGGATTCCGGCCGTGCACCGGGCGCGCGCCGTCGCCGTTTTTGAGGAAGATGCGGGTCATGCGGCGGGAAAGCTCGGCCGAGACTTCCCACAGGCTCAGCAGGCGTCCCGACCCGGTGGGGCATTCCACTTTGAAATCGTCGCCGAGGTAGTGGTGGAACTTCTGCAGCGATTCGATGAGCAGAAAATTGACCGGGAACCAGATCGGGCCGCGCCAGTTGGAGTTGCCGCCGAACAGGCCGGTAGAGGATTCGCCCGGCTCGTAATCCACGCGGTATTCGCTGCCGTTGACGCGAAACACATAAGGATGCTCGCGGTGCACGCGCGAGACCCCACGGATGCCGAAGGGCGAGAGGAATTCGTTCTCGTCCAGCATTACCTTGAGTACGCGGCGCAACTGCTCCTGATCCACGATGGAGAGCAGGCGGCGTTCGCCTTGGCCCGGCACGTGCATGGCGGCCACATTGCGGGTGAGGTCCTGGCGGTGCTCGATGAACCATTCCATGCGCCGGCGGAATCCGTCGAGCTTGAGGCACAGGTCCGGCTCCAGGGTTTCCACGGCGAACAGCGGGATCAGCCCCACCATGGAGCGGACCTTCATGGGCACGTGGCTCGAGTCCGGCATGTGGAGCACATCGTAATAGAACCCGTCCTCTTCGTTCCACATGCCTTCGCCGTCGCTGCCGAGGTGGTTGATGGCGTTGGCAATGTAGAGGAAATGTTCCCAGAACTTGCTGGCCACGTCTTCGTATGCAGGGTCTTCGCCGGCAAGCTCCATGGCGATAGCCAGTAAGTTCAGGCAATACATGGCCATCCAGCCTGTACCATCCGCCTGCTCGATGAAGCCGCCGGTGGGCAGGGGCGCGGACCGGTCGAAGACGCCGATGTTATCGAGGCCGAGGAAGCCGCCCTGGAACACGTTGCGGCCTTCGCTGTCCTTGCGGTTCACCCACCAGGTGAAGTTGAGCAGCAGCTTTTGAAAGATGCGGGCGAGGAACGCGCGGTCCCCCTGGCCGCGGCGTTTCTTGTCGATCTTGTACACGCGCCACGCCGCCCAGGCGTGTACCGGCGGGTTCACGTCGCCGAAAGCCCACTCGTAGGCGGGAAGCTGTCCGTTGGGATGCATGTACCATTCGCGCGTCATCAGGATGAGCTGCTGCTTGGCGAACTCGGAATCGACCAGCGCCAGCGGCACACAGTGGAAAGCGAGGTCCCAGGCGGCATACCACGGGTATTCCCACTTATCCGGCATGGAGATCACGTCGGCGTTGTAGAGGTGGGACCATTCGTGATTGCGGCCGCTCGAGCGCTCGACGGGCGGCTTGGGCTGGGAGGGATCCCCGTTCAACCAGTCGCGCACCACGTAGTGATAGAACTGCTTCGACCAGAGCATTCCGGCGAAGGCCTGGCGCATCACGTTCCTGCCGTCGGCGGAAAGGGCGGCGGGAATCACTGTGGCATAGAAGTCGTCCGCTTCACGGATGCGGTCGGCGAAAACGGCTTCGAAGGCCGCATCGAAGGGCGGCGCGGCGGAGGCGGCGGGCATGAACCGCAGGCGGACGGTCCGCGTCTCTCCGGGTTCGAGCGAAAGGATGTACCGGGCCGATGCCTTGGTGCCGGTCCGCTGCGGATTCACGGAGCCGGCGGCGCCAGACACCACGTAATCGTTGATGCCGTCCTTCACGTGGGCAGAAGGGTTGGGCAAGCCGTACAGGCGGTGGATGTTGGTTTCGTTTTCGGTGAAGAGAAGTTCCGGCGCGCCTTCGCATTCGAGCCGGCGGCTGCCGAGGTCGGGCTGCTCGAGTTCGATGCCGCTGCCGGAAGCGCGCAGCACGGGCTTGGGGCTGAGGTCGTCGCCCCAGGACCAGGTGTTGCGGAACCAGATGGTGGGAAGCAGGTGCAGGGCGGCGCGATCGGGGCCGTGATTGGTCACGCTGATTTTGATGAGGATATCCTCGGGGCTGTTTTTGGCGTATTCGACCTGCACGTCGAAGTAGCGGGCTCCGGCAAATACGCCGGTGTCCATCAGTTCGTACTCCGGACTGCGGCGGCCGCGACGGCGGTTCTCCACTGCCAGATCGCCATAGGGATACGCCGCCTGCGGGTATTTATAGAGGTACTTCATGTAAGAGTGCGTGGGGGTGCTGTCGAGGTAGTAGTAGCACTCCTTCACGTCCTCGCCGTGATTGCCTTCGTTGCCGGTGAGACCGAAGAGCCGCTCCTTGAGGATGGAGTCGCGGCCGTTCCACAGGGCGATGGCGAAGCAGATGAACTGGTGGCGGTCGCAGATGCCGGCGATGCCGTCCTCGTTCCAGCGATAGGCTCGGGACCGCGCGTCGTCGTGCGGGAGATACTCCCAGGCCGTGCCTAAGGGGCTGTAGTCTTCACGCACCGTGCCCCAGGCCCGCTCGCTCAGGTACGGGCCCCAGCGCTGCCAGTGGGCGCGCCTTTCCCGTGCATCCTCGAGCCTCTGCTCTTCTGTTGTCATGCCGGCATTCCCCTCCCTGCCAGATCGGCGACTGCTCCCATTCTCGCGCGCCCGGAAGGAGTCAGCTGTTACGGGCAGATCCAGCGGTCATCAGGCTCTCAATCTGCTTGTTACCGCGCGAAATGTGTGGGATAACCGTGGCGTCGCTGCTGAAAACGAAGGCGTTGTCGTGAAGACGTCTACTTCTTGACCCGCTCCGGTAACTGGTTGCCCATCCGGGTGCGCAGCTTGAGCTGTTTCTTCATGTCTTCGAGACTCCGCTCCAGCTTCTGCGTCCTGGCTTCCTGGTCGCTCAACTGCGTCTTCAGGCGGGTCGTTTCTTCGTCCTGCTGCCGGCGCGTGTCTGGCGGCAGCTTGCCTACGAACGTGCTGAACTCGCGGGATTCCGGAGCGTCGCGCCGGAACAGCCGCAGCGCCACATCCACACGCTCAGACTGCCGGGAATAACTCACCGCGCCGCTGCGCAGGCGTGGGCGGTCCAGGTCGATATTCCACGTCGACGAGCCGTCCACGATGGTGACCACGCCGCGTTCCGCCCCGCTGATAGCCTCGCTGTCCGGATTCCACCGGATCTGCATCTGCCCGGCCTGTTCGGAAACTGCCAGGGAAACGGGAGGCAGCACAATGCGAGGGGGTGGAGCTTCGGATTTAGGCGCCGCCTCGGGTTGGCGCCATGCCGCCGCTCCAGCCTGCTTCACCAGGGGCATCCAAAGGTCGGCGGTCTTATAGCTCACCGCGCCCAGCCCGGCCCCGATCACCACCGCTGCCACGCCGATCCGCCATCGCCCGCGCGGCTGGTTCTCGCCGGATAAGAGCTTCGGGGGCGGCACATGGCGCACCGGCTGGTCTTCCACGGCCGCCAATTCTCCCAAGGGAGCTTCCGGGCGCACAGGAGCTGCTATCGAATCCCGCGGCTGCACCGGCTCGGGTTCGGCAATGGCATCGAGCGTGATCACCGGCCCCCCGGCCGCGAAGGATTCCGAATCGCCCATCCGGTCGAGTTCACCAGCCGAACTCTCGCCGGCCACCGGTCCTTGCGGCACGGGCTGCGCCGGAAGCGGATCCAGCACGAACTCCTGATATGGGGCGGCCGCCTGGATCACGCCTGCCGAGTCGCTGAAGAAAAATCCGGCGCGCGTCGGTTGAAAGGTGTGAGGCTTCAACACCAGCGCCACTTGCCAGGGTTCGGGGAAGAAGCGCTTATGGATGTCCAGATCCGCCTCGGAGAGGAAGATTTCGCTGCGTGTATGCGAGTGGTACCAGCCCACCGGCTGCGATCCGGGGGTGCGGGCCGAGGACAGCAACTCGCCCAACCTGGCCTGATCTTTAGGCGAGAGTGTAAAGGACGGGCCGTAGGCGTGCTCGCAATCGAGAGCCGACGAACCGGTAATCAACAGGCGCCCGGCATTCCGGCGTCCCAACAGGATGCCGCCGATTTCCGCGCCCCCACGGGGCAGGGAAAAGAACGCATCGACCACGGCCAAACGGATATCGTCCAGCACCCGAGCCGTGTATTCGATGGTGAACGGGCATTCCGGCGTGGTCCAGGTGCGCGTCTCCATTTCTAAATGGCTATTGTACGCCCGTGCATGAAATCACGAGATGGTCCCGGCCCGACTCGCGATTATAATGAAGTCGTGCCAAAGTCCAAAGAGCTCGAAATGCGCTTGCAGAGGACTGAGCAGCAGTTGCGCCTTTTTCAGAAGGTCAGCCGCTTCATGGTCCGTGACATGAGCCTTCAGGACGTCCTCCAGGGCATCGTCTCCCTGGTAGTCGAATTCACCGAGTGCGACGCCTGCCTTGTGTATCTCCTCGACGGGGAAGATCTGGTGCTCTGCGCGTCGAACACTCCGCACCCCTCCACCATCGGCAAGCTGCGGCTGCGCTGGAACGAGGGTTTGACCGGTTGGGTGGCGCGCGAGCGGCGGCTCCTGGCGATTCCGCGAGAGGCCTATAAAGACATCCGGTTCAAGAAGTTCGGCGAGCTCGAAGAGGATACGTACGAAGCTTTTCTCTCGGCCCCGCTGATTGCCCGCAACCGTGTGGTGGGCGTGATCAACGTTCAGCACAAAATGCCGCATCAACATACCGGAAGCGAAATGGAGGTGCTCACCACGGTGGGCGAACAGGTGGGCTGCGTGCTGGTGCTGGCGCGAATGGCGCCTACCGCGATCGAATCGGCCAATCACGTGGAACTGGTCCTTTCCTCGGGCCCGGTTCCAATGAAACAATAGGGTCGTGACCGTATCTACGCGCTCGCCGGTCTTTACGGCGGTGCTCCTCGCCGCCGCGGCCGGCACGCTATCTGCCGCGCCGGGCTGGCGTATGCAGTACCTGTATGACGAGGCCAAGAGTTCACTCGCCATCATCGACCTCCAGTTCCCCACCCCTCGCCGCGGCATAGCCGTCGGCTTCATCCGGGATGGCCGGCGTGAAAAACCGGTCTCCGTCCTCACTGCCGATGGAGGCGAACACTGGGAAACCGCGCCGCTGCCGGACGACCCGGTTTCGTTGTTTTTCCTGGACGAGAGCCTGGGCTGGATGGTAGCGGACAAGGGTGCTTTGTGGCAAACTACCGAAGCCGGCAAGAACTGGAAGAAGCTGTCCAGGATCCCCGGCAACGCCCTGCGGGTCTATTTCACCAGTGAGACCCACGGATGGGCCGTGGGCGACAAGAAGCGTGTTGTTGAAACCACCGACGGCGGCCGCCACTGGACCGCCGTGCCGGCGGCAGCGGAACCGCCCGGGGATGACGACCAGAGCTTCTACAATTGGATCGTTTTCGCTACCCCCGAGATCGGGATGATCACCGGGTTCAATTTGCCGCCGCGCCGCATCGCGCAGCGCCGGCCCGATTGGGTGGATCCTGAAGAGGCGATGAATCGCGCGGAAACTCCGCACCTCACCTACGCCCTGGTGACCAATGACGGCGGCAAGTCCTGGAAAGCATCCTCCGCCTCCCTCTTCGGCCAGGTTACGCGCGTTCGCCTGGGCGCCAATGGCTACGGGCTGGGACTGATTCAGTATGCCAACGGTTTCCGCTACCCGAGCGAGGTCTACAAACTCGACTGGACCACAGGCAAGAGCAGCACGATATACAGGGATCGCGGTTTCAGCGTGAGCGATATCTGGATCGGGAAAGGGGGAGAATCCTTCCTCGCCGGCGACACGGTTTCGGGCCAGGTGCATAATGTGATCCCCGGGAAGGTGAAGGTCCTGCACAGCACGAACCTGACGGTCTGGTCCGAAATGCCGGTCGATTACCGCGCCAACGCCACCCGCACCATCCTGGCCGGCGCCGGCGATGAGCTGTGGCTGGCCACGGACACGGGCATGATCCTCAAACTCGCCCGCGATTAGCCGTTGTTGGGCTTTCTGCAGCGGAGGTGGAAGAAATAGGGCGCGATGCGGGTGTCCGCCAGCTTCGGAAACCGCTCCACAACGGCGTCGGTTGCCGCCGGTTCGACGCACCGTTCAATCCTGAAGCCGCAATCCACGACCAGATTCAGCCACTCCGACAACGGCCGGTGAAACCGCGGGACCTGGAACTTGCGCAACCCCGCGCGAACTTCGGCCGGCGCCGAGCTGAAGATCCACTCATCCATGGCGCCCTCGGTTTGCTCGAAATAGCCGCCGGTCTCTAATGCGTATGGGCGGCCGCCGGCATCTTTCACCTGGCGACGGTGCGGCGTGTTGGAACAAGGGTGAGTGATCGAGAACTGGAGGAAGCCTCCCGGAATCAGCACGCGAGCGGCCTCCCGCACGGCGTCGAGCGGCCGCGGCACGTCCATCAGGCTCATGCAGGCGGTGACGAAGTCGAAACGGCCGGCGGCGAACGGCAGTTGGTGCATGCTGGCCAGCGCATAGCGGACACCGGGTACCGGCCACTGTGCCGCGGCCCGAATAAAGCTGGGAGCGATGTCGATTCCCCACATCGACGCGCCGCGTTCGGCGAGCAAACGCGTGTTGTGCCCTTCGCCGCACCCGAGGTCCACGCCGGCGAGTCCGCGCACGTCGGGTAGCAGATCATAAAATGCGGGCGTATTGACCTGGTCGCGGTAGAGGTCCCATCCGCCCCGCGACAGCAGGGTCCAGACCTCGGCATTTTCTTCCCAACACCGGCCCGCCTGCTCGAAATCCATGGTTCCATTCTGGCAACTGCCGGAGACGCCGTCGATGGCGGAATCATGCCATCGGGCCTTTGTTTTATGCACAGTTTTTGCAGTCATGAATGCCTGCATCCCATTGAATAGAAAGGAGAAAATTGTTGAGGAAATATGCGTTTCGAAGCCCACAAATCTGTTGACGATTTGGTGACACGAGAGCATAGTGAAGAAGGTTCCAAGAGGTTTGAGGAACAGCAAGCCTCCGAAAACGTAGCGGACCTGGAACGATGATCCGCAGCCGAGACACTAGCGATAGACATCGGCGGCGGGGAGCGAGAGGAAATCGGGCGGAGTCGGAAGGCGGATTGCACTTACAGCGAAGCCGGTTGAACGCTTTGAACCTGAGGGACTCAAAAATCCCGAAGGGGAGCGGAGACCGGGGCAGCGGTAAGTCAGCCCGGCTGTGGAACCTGTTACGGGCCTTAGCGAGGAAGCGGCCGGACCCGGGTGCAAACCGGGACCGGTGGCGGAGCGAAGGGCACACCGGGCAGGCGAATCGGACGGGCGGAGAGCGAAGCAGCAGGCCGGGAGCGTTGACCCTGTCATGGAGGCGCAGAAATAGCGCCGCTGTTGCAGGCGAGCGAAAGGCCGGTGCGGGCTCTCGATCCCGAGTTGAAAGGCAGTCGCGGCGAGCCGGGAGGCGTTGAGCCGGTGCTTTAGAAACCAGGCACCGGGGAGCGGAACGGCGAAACGTCCGGCGCTTTCAACTTGCAATGTTCAGTGCCGGGCATGTCGGCGGTGGACAGTGCTGTGAATCAGGTCACTTGGAACCTTTTTTTTTGGCGCCTACTTCGCCGCCGGTTTGATTCCGGCATGCTCAGCGATATAGCGCCGCACGAAGCCGGCAAATACCTCTTGCATGGCTGGCCGGCAGTGGTCGGCGCGACCCACCGGACGCCCTTCGATCTCCACCACCGGCAGCAGGTCCCGGGTGGTCGAAGTGATGAAGACCTCGTCGGCGGCTTCGAGTTCCTCCAGGGTCAGAACTTTCTCCGAGACATCGATACCCGGCGTTTTGCACTCACCGAGCAGCACCTCCCGTGTGATCCCCGGCAGGCAGCCCGCACTGAGCGGCGGCGTCCACACCTGGCTCCCGCTGGCCGCGAAGATGTTGGCGGACGTGCATTCGGCCACCTCGGCGTGCTCGTTGAGGAGGATCACTTCGTCGAAGCCGCGGCGCTGGGCGCTTTCGAGCCAGGCCAGATTCATCGACCAGGACAGGATCTTGGTACCGGCAAACGGGTTGGCGGCATGGCGCGCGTTGGCCTGCACCGCCAGTTTGACGCCCCGGCCCCAGTCCTTCGAATCCGCAGTGAGCGCGATCACATCGCTCGAGCGAGCCGGCGCCGGGTTGCCCCACATCCCCCCGCCGTTGCGGACAATCGCCAGGCGCAGCGTCGAGCGCCAGGCCTGGTTGGCCTCCACCAGTTCCAGCAGCTTGAGGCGCAGCCGTTCGGGGTCGTCCGGAAGCGTCACGTGGAACAACGCCGCATCGCGCTGGAGGCGGGCCCAATGCCGTTCCCAGGCGAACAGCACTCCCTCGGAGACGCGCAGGGTGCTGAACACGCCCCAACCGGAAAGCAGCCCTACCTGGCCTGCGGACAGCGCCGCATCCTCATAGCGGCGCAGCGTCTCATTGTGGAGGATAAAACTGTGCAGCACCCCGCCATTGTAGCGTGGCGCTGCTTCATCGCCAGTTGGGGAACGGATTCACGCGGGCCTCGCGGCACGCCTCCAGCGTTTCCGCCATCCGCTTCCGCCGCTCCAGCAGCCGTTCCAACAGCCGTTCCAGTTCGTCCTCGTCGCCTTCCAGCCATTCCAGGGGAACGCCCTTCCAGGCGCGGTCGATCACTTCCTCGGGAAAATTGCGCACCTGGTCCAGCCAGGGCTGAAAATCATTGAGGGAGCGCACGCAGTCGTACACGGCCCGGCGCGCGTAAAGTCCTTGCACGGCCGATTCCGGGAAGTCCCAGTTGGGACCGTTGAAAGCGAAGCCGTGATCGATCATGCGCGCCACGAACCCTTTCCCTTGCGCTCCGCCATCCCGCTGAAGGGTTGCGCGGAAGAAGACGCACTGCCTCCCGTCGGCGTTCGAGGTCCACTTGTCAAACACCAGGATGGCGCGAAAGTCATCGAGATTGACCACTTTCGCGAGCAGCGCATCGGGCAGGAAATCGTACACCGCCACCCGGTCCGGATCGCCCGGGTAGCGAGAGCCGAAATGCCAGCCCGCAGGCACTTCAATGCGGCGCGTGCCCAGCGTCAGATGGACATCGGGATTGTCGCGGAGGAACCCGCTGGTCACGTGGATGAGGGCGGTGGGCGGAGCGGATATCTGGAGATAATCGAGGAGCACCGAGCAGACGGACTCGTTAATCAGGACGCGGCGGTGCTGCGGGTTATTGCGGAATTTGACGACGTAACAATGGCCGTCGTCCGCCTCCAGCAGGTGGGCCTGGGCGCCACCTCTCATTCTTCGGATGTGACGGACGGCCGTGAGCGGCATCGATAAGAAAACCACGGAGCCGGTGCGCCGGCGACGGTAAACTAGAGTTGTAACACACGGAGGATTGGAACAACGATGGCGGAACCAGCACCACTCACTAACGCTCCCGAAACACCTGCACCTTCGGGCCCGGCCCGCAGCAAGGATGAAATCGCGCTCGAACTGATGAAGTTCATCGCCGTCGCAACCGGGTACGGCAAGACCTCGCAGTCCACCGCGGGCTTCTCGGCCAAACCCTCCGGCCGCACGATGGAGGAGCAGGCGGATGCCCTGCTGGAGCTCTTCGAGCGCTGCCGGACCGCAGTCAACAAGTAGCCGGAAGGCAGACGCGGCCCGGTAGTGGACGAACCACCGGGCCGCTCGTGTCAGGCAGGGTGATCTATCGCTTCTTGCCCGGCGCCTTTTTGGCTGCGCTCTTCATCGGAGGCTTCTTTTTCGCGGGAGCCTTTTTGGCCGGTGCCTTTTTGGCCGGTGCCTTTTTAGCCGGTGCCTTTTTGGCGGCGGACTTCTTCACGCTCTTGGACGCTGCCTTTTTAGCAGGCGCCTTTTTAGCGGCTTTTTTGGCGGGGGCCTTCTTTGCTGCCGACTTCGCGGCGGTCTTCTTGGCCGGCGCCTTCACTGGCGGCGCCTTTTTGGCCGCTGCCTTCTTGACCGGCGCCTTTTTCGCGGTGGAGGCCTTCTTTACCGGTTTCTTCGGCGGCGGTTCCTGCCCGGCTTCACTCGCCGGGGCCATGACGCCGGAATCGGGCGGCGGCTCGACTACCGATGCGGGCAGGGTTGCTTCTGCTTCCTGCTCTTCGTCGTCCTCCTCGTCTTCCTCGTCGTCATCTTCGTCCGAATCATACTCATCGAGCTTGGAACCTTCCGAGGTTTCTTCGTCCTCGTAGTCGTGGAAGTCTTCCAGGTCTTCTTCGTCTTTGAGAGCCAAGCTGAGCCTGTCGAATATCAAGCAAGCCTCCTGTACTCAGTCACAATCACCCATAGCATACCCCTTTTTCCCGCTGCCGCAATATGGAAAATGCGCTCCACGGGACAGTTGGCGGCGCGCGGGGTATGATTGCGAGGGCACTATCGCCCGCGCGGCGGTCGCGAGCCGGCCCGCGTGGTGGGCCGGTGTCCGCCAGGTGCGTGGGAGGTTACCGGCTGCGCGCAGTCAGAACGGCGGCGGAGCGCGGGCTGGAAGGAGTGGCGGCCCGCAGCGCAGGTTTGGCGGCGGGCTTCTTGGTCCGCGTCTGCTTCGCGGCTGTCGTGTGGCGCGACGTCGATTTTGCTTTCGCCGCCGGTTTCCTGGTAGAAGGGGCCTGGTAGGTGGCGGGAATCAGAAGCGCGTCACCTTCGGATGCTTCCGCGGCCGCGAGCTGGTTAGCCGATACGATACTGCCGGGTGTGGCGTTGTACCGCTTGCCGATCTCCGCCAGCGTTTCGCCCGGTCCCACCCGGTGCAGACGCCACGATTTCCGGCTGGCTTCGGGCACGTTTCGCAACGCGGTGACCACTTGATTTCCAAGACCCTTGGGAACGTGCGCCTGGAAATCGCCGGGAATCATGCCACCCAGGACCGCGGGATTCATCGCCGCCAACTCCGCGGGCGATACCTCGGCGATATCCGACAACAGCGCCATGCTGGTGGGCGCGGCGATCTCGATGGTGTCGTACTCGATGGGCGGGTCCATGGTCAACCCGTCAATGCCGTACTCGGCCGGGTATTTCTCCATGATGGTCATCGCCAGGATAATCGGGACATAGTTGGTGGTTTCCGCCGGAAGCACCCCGCGGCGCCGCAGTTCCCAAAAATCGGCGTATCCGGTCCGCTCCACCGCTTTCTCTACCGTGCCCGGTCCGCAATTGTACGCTGCAATCGCCAGATACCAGTCGCCGAACTGGGTGTACAGATCGCGCAGATGCCGTGCGGCGGCACGCGTGGCCTTCTCCGGATCCATGCGGTCGTCCGAGTAGGAGGTTTGCTTCAGCCCGTACTCGTTGCCGCGCCATTTCAGGAACTGCCACATCCCGCCGGCGGCCTTCCGCGACATCGCCCGGGGGATGAAACCGGATTCCGCCTGGGCCAGGTGAATCAATTCCTGCGGCACGCCTTCCTCGTCGAGAATGCGCTGAATCATCGGCCGGTACCGGCCGGAGCGCTGGGTCCCGGCAACCACCGTCTTATGGCCGCGAGTCGAGAAGTAATTGATATACCCGAGGACGGTATCGTTCACCGATAGGGGAAGCTGGGAAACAGTCGAGGCGACCTGCTCGCGCACCCGGTCTTTTAACCTGGGATCCACCGGGAATGTCATCTGTAGCAGATCCTCGAGGGGCGCTTTCTCGAACTTGCCCTCTTCCACCTGCGCCGAGGCTCCCATGCCGGCCAAGTCCATGTGGTGGATCTGGTCGATCATCCTGTCCAGCCTGGTGTCCAATTCCATCCAGTCTGTCGGATTCTCGTCGGCTGCCTGCAGCATCAAATCGACCGCGGCATCGAATTCGCGGCGGGCTGTCGCGATATCGCTTCGCTGATAAGCTGCTTTGCCGCGCAGGAAGTGCGCGTCGGCCTGATTCACGGCGGCGAAGCTTTTGCTCGGAGTTTTGATGGATTCAGGATTACCCCGCAGCACCGCCGGCATTTCGCTCCTGAGGAAGATATTGGTTTCGAGGGAAGGGGGAGGAGCCATCTCGGCCGTTGCTCCGGGAGCCGGCTTGGGCGCCGGAGGGAGAAACGACATTTGGAATTTCGAATGCTGACTGTAGCCGCATCCGGTAGCGGTCGTGAGGGCTGCGGCCAGGAGGAAAAAAGATAGCCGTATGTTGGTTTGATTCGTCATCAAACAGCCTCGACTTAAGAAAATAAAGAGCTTAATCGGGTCTACGCCCGCTACGAACTTATGAAAGGGTACTACAACTGCGATCCAGCACGCAATAGCTAAAGTGTGTCTAACCGCCCCAAGGGTGTGTCCCGTTTTCCTCACCCGCCTCCGAAAGCACACGGAACGACTCTTGTGGCGGATCCGCTGAACCCATCGGATCCGCCCCGGGCAACCGGCTACTCCTCTTCTTCTTCCTCGCCCGCTTTGGCTGCTTTGGCCGCGGCGATGATCTTATCCGCCTGCAACTGCGGCACGAAATCGTAGTGGTCGAACTCCATGGTGAATGAAGCCCGGCCCTGTGTCATGGCGGTTAAGTCACTCTGATAGTTTAACATCTCGGCCATCGGCACCTGGGCGCGTAGAAACTGGGTGCTGCCCTTGGTCTCCATGCCGGCAATGCGGCCGCGGCGGCTGTTGAGGTCGCCCATCAGGTCGCCCGCGTACTCCACCGGAGCCTGGATCTCGACGTTCATTACAGGTTCCAGCAGCGCCGGTTTAGCTTGCTGCATGGCGGCTTTGAATGCTTTGCGCGCCGCCAGTTTGAAGGCCAGTTCCGACGAGTCCACGTCATGATAGGAGCCGTCGTACACGGTGACCTTGAAATCCACCATCGGATAGCCGGCCAGGAACCCGTTCTCGGCGGCTTCCACAATGCCTTTTTCCACTGCCGGGATGTAGTTCTTGGGGATCGCGCCGCCGAAGATTTCGTTGGCGAATTCGAATTTGGCGCCGCGGGGGAGGGGCTCCATCTTGATCCAGCAGTCGCCGAACTGTCCGTGACCGCCGGTCTGCTTTTTGTGCCGGCCCTGTACGTCGGCAAATCCCCGGATGGTCTCCCGGTAGGGGATTTTGGGGGCCTTCAGCGTAACATCGACGCCATACCGTTTCTTCAGACGGCTGACCACGATCTCCACGTGCTGCTGTCCGGCGCCGGCCAGCAGAAACTCGCGCGTTTGCGGATCGCGGTAAAACCGCAGCGACTGGTCTTCCTCGAGAATCCGGTGTACGGCGTTGCCCATCCGGTCCTCGTCATTCCTCGATTTGGCCTCGATGGCGAAGGCGATGGACGGTTCAGGCAACTTCACCGGCGGATAAACCACGTTGAAACCCTTTTCCGCCAGCGTGTCGCCGGTAAGAGTGTCCTTGAGTTTGGCTACCGCGCCGATATCCCCCGCCTGCAGTTCGGTAACCGGCTGGAGGGTCTTGCCGAACGGGCTGCTGAGGTGCGCCAGGCGTTCGGTGGTGCCGTGCGTGGCGTTCACCAGGTTGGCGTCGTTCTTCACCACCCCGGTAATCACTTTGAAGAAGCTGATCCGGCCGGCGAACGGGTCGGCCGTCGTCTTGAAAACGTGCAGCGAGCAGGGGCCGCGCCCGGTGATCTCCTGCGTGCCTTCGCTGCCGTTTACGTTGGCCGCTACCGGTTCGTGCTCGAGAGGCGAGGGCAGGTTTTCCACAATGAAATTCAGCACCTGGTCGGCGCCGGCGTTGTGCAGTCCGGACGTGCATAGAACCGGGCAGATCCGCATTTCCCGGACGCCCTGCCGCAGCCCTTCGAGGATCTGCTCCGGGGCCAGCGTCCCCTTATCGAAAAACTCCTCCATGAGGGCATCGTTGCCCTCGGCCACCATTTCCACCAACGCTTCGTGCGCCTTCTGGGCGGCATCCGCCAGATTGCCGGGTATTTCCCCTTCGCTGCCCTTTCCGTCCCCCTCCGCCGCGTACGTGTAGGCCTTCATGCGAATCAGATCGACGACGCCGGAGAAATCCCGCTCCGCCCCAATCGGGATTTGAATGGGCACCGCGCTGCGGCCGAAGGCCTCCTGCACGCTTCCGAGGGAGCGATTGAAGTCGGCCCGTTCGCGGTCCAGCTTATTGATGATGACCGCCCGAGGCAACTTGAGCTCGCTGGCGAAATGCCAGACCTTCTCGGTTTGTACCTCCACACCGGCTACACCGTCCACCACGACAATGGCGGCGTCGGCAGCGGCCAGAGCCGCATGTGCATCATTGATAAAGATGTTGTAGCCCGGGGTGTCCAGAATATTGATCTTGGTCTTCTTCCATTCGGCCACGGCGATGGCAGTGGAGATCGTGATCTTGCGCGAGACTTCTTCCTCGTCAAAATCGGTGACCGTGTTGCCTTCGTCCACCCGAAGCAGGCGGTTCGTCGCTCCACTGGAGAACAGCAGGCCGGCGGTGAGCGTTGTCTTGCCGGAATCGCCGTGGCCCACCACACCGACGTTCCGAATGTCCTTGCTTTCGTAGACTTTCACGGAGGTGCTCCCTTTTAAAACGGCATAGTAACACGTCGGGGAGGTGGGTGGCGTCGATGACAGCCTGATGACGACTGCGCCATTTTGCCGCGCCGGATCCGGGCGCGCCGCGGTTATCTTCCCACGACGCCGGAGAGCGGACTGCTGGCGGAGGCGTACAGTTTGCGCGGCATGCGTCCGGCTTCCCACGCCATCCGTCCGGCTTCCACGGCAAGCTTCATGGCCGTTGCCATTTTGACGGCGTCATCGGCGGCGGCGATGGCCGTGTTCATCAGCACCCCGTCCGCACCCAGTTCCATCGCGATGGCGGCATCGGAAGCCGTGCCCACGCCGGCGTCCACAATCATCGGCACATCGGTGATCATTTCCCGCATGATCCGAAGGTTGGCCGGATTCTGCACCCCCATCCCGGAACCGATCGGCGCCGCCAGCGGCATCACCGCCGCCGCGCCGGCATCGATCAGCTTGCGCGCATTCACCACATCGTCATTGGTGTAAGGCAGGACCACAAAGCCCTCTTTCACCAGCACACGCGTGGCTTCGAGCAGCCCCTGGTTGTCAGGGAACAGCGTCTTCTCGTCGCCGATCACTTCGAGCTTGACCCAGTTGGAGAGTCCGACTTCGCGCGCCAGCATGGCAGTGCGGATGGCGTCGTCGGCGGTGTAGCAGGCCGCCGTGTTCGGCAGGATGAAAATCTTGGTGCGGTCGATGAAATCGATCAGCGATTCCTTGGAGCGGTCGGTGAGGTTGACGCGCCGCACCGCCACCGTCACCATGTCCGCCCCCGTGGCTTCGTGGCAGCGCTGCATCTCCTGGAAACTTCTGTACTTACCTGTTCCGACGATCAGCCGGGAACGGAATTCCCGGCCTGCAATACTGAATGTCTCCGGCATTTCCTCATTGTAGCGGCTCAGCCTGCCGCCTCAGTTCCCGTCTCCCGTGAGTCTTCGAAGTAAGACCACTCGCCCGGAATCCACGGATACCGGTCGAGGACCGATTCATCGATGGTCACGCCCAGTCCCGGGCCGCGCGGCACAATCAGGTCTTCCTGGTCGAGATTGAGCGGTTCCTTGAGGATTTCCGCCGCCAGCGGAAAGGGGTACATGCCCGCCTGCCTGGGGGTTGAATAGCAGGGATACTCCAGCCACTCCACCACCTGCTCCGGCCAGCAGACTCCCAGGTGCGCCGCCGCAATCACTTCGAGCGCCGTCCCGGAAGAATGGAACGCAAAACGCAGCCCCTGCCGGGCGATTTCGCCGAACAGCCGCCGGCCCATGGCGTATCCGCCGCGGCAGCAAACGTCCATCTGCACGTAATCGACGGCCTGGGTCAGGATCAGGTCCAGGTAGCGCTCCTCGTTCGGTTCGAAGTAGCCGGCGGCCAGAGGCACCAGATCCATCTCCTTCAGCCTGAGATAGCCGGCGTGATCTTCGGGGGGCAGCGGCTCTTCCAGCCACGCGATATCGTGCTCCGCCATGGCGCCGGCGAGTTCCTCGATGGCTTCCAGGCTGTAATTCCGGTCGCCCATTCGCCGCCATGCATGGGCGTCCACCATCAGGTCGAAATCCGGCCCCACCGCCTCGCGCACGCGCCGGACCGCCTCGAGGTCCTCCTCCGGTCCCAGGGCGGGGCGCATCTTATAGGCTTTGAATCCCTGCGCCGCTACCGCTTTGGCCTCCGCCGCAAAGCCGTCGGCAGTCATGTAGAGGCCGGCGCTGCCGTATAGCCGGATACGGTCGCGGACCCGTCCGCCGATCAGTTCCGAGACGGGAGTTTCACGGTGCTTGCCGGTGAGGTCCCAGAGCGCGATTTCGACGGCGCCCCAGGCGTTGACAATGGCGGGGTTGTCGCCGAATTCCCTCAGGAATTTTATGCGCAGAGCGTCCGGATCCGCCAGAAACCGGTTGCGCAGGAAAGGGGCAACCGCGGTTTCTATCACGCGACGGGTCTTCTCGTCGCCCGGACCAGGTCCGTACCCGATGAGCCCGTTGTCGCTTTCCACGCGCACCAGCATGGCGTCGCGCTTCAGAATGGTCCGTTCGCCGCCATGAAACGGCAGCCGCACCGGCTCGGGAAACGGATAGGAGAGAAGGTGGGCCCGCAAAGACGCGATCTTCATAAGCACCTCGCATGGGGCGCGCCGCCCAGCCCGGCGTCGGGGGAGACGGCCAGCCGCTATGAATAGTGTGCCAGTAGCGCGGCTCCGCCCGCAGCAAGAATCAGCAAGAGACCATGGGCCTTCACCGGTTCCTGGCAAGCCGGCGCCGCGTGGCACGGACTGCCAGCCAGCCGGATGCATGCCGGCTTTTGTGAAAATCCTCCAATGCGCGGCGCAAGTGGCGGAGCCCCAGAGCATTCGCTCGATTCACGTAGGCATTTCGGAAATCGGGAGCTTGAGGGCCTGTTCGAAGTCGGCAATCGCGCGGGCCCTGCTGATTCCGCTGGCCATGTAGCCGGCTCCCCGGTTGTTGGAAGGCGCGCAGCCGGCCTCGCTGCCTGTCTTGTGATACTGCTTGGGCGCACCCGAGGTGGGAATGTTGCTGGCGATCTGGGCCGGCAAACAAGTTCGGCAGAAATGACTACACGTCCAACTGCCTGCGCCAGTTTCGAGTAGCAGCGTTTACCAGCCGTTGGTTGGGAACTAGAGTGAGAGCCTTGCGACAGTCAGAACGCGCGATTGACAACTATAGCTTGTCACGGTATGCTCTGGAAGTGATTCGGAGCTTCCGTCACAAAGGACTGAAGCGGCTATGGGAAGGCGATCGGGGCCGTATCAGCGCTGCTTTACGAGACCGATTGGAGAACGTCTTGTCGGTCTTGGATGCCGCCAGTTCTCCAACGGACGTGGATCTTCCCGGCTACCGGCTGCATGCTCTCAAAGGGGCTCTGCGGAGTCACTGGTCCGTGACGATCAGCGGCAACTGGCGAGTGACGTTTCGAATGGAAGACGGGAACGCTTTGGATCTCGACTTGACGGACTACCACTAGGAGGAATCAATTGTGCCGATGAAGAACCCGCCACACCCCGGACGGATCGTGCGCCAGGACTGTATCGAACCGCTTCGACTAACGATTACGGAAGCAGCCAAGGTTCTTGGCGTAACTCGTCAGGCGCTGAACAATCTCGTGAACGGAAAATCCGGCATCTCCCCGGAGATGGCCGTGCGCATCAGCAAGGCTTTTGGTGGAACCGCGGAGATGTGGGTCCGACTGCAAGCCAACTATGATCTCGCCCAAGTGCGGCTCGACCAAATCAGCGTGAAGCGCTACCCACGAGCTTCGTAGCACGCTCACTTCCGATCGCGTGCCGCTTTCAGAGAACTCCGTTCTTACGCAGTTATCGGGAACCAAACAGCCAGGGCGTGAGCTGAGCGAACTACAGAGGCGCAGGAACTGTTGCCGTGAGATCTACCCATTTGCGTTCGTCTGCGGTGAGCGGCATTCGATGTTGGATGACAAGATCGCCACCCTGCGTTTTGAACGTTTGTGCCGAGACCGTTCCGGGCGGTATTGCGACGTAATCGAACCTGTCGTCGCTTCCCGCATAATACACGCCACGAAAGAGTGTAGCGAAGGGCCCTGCGGACTATTCACAGTTCCTATCAGGCGCGACGGGGTGATCGCGTCGGTGGATTTCAGGGTAATCGCAACTTGAACGCGACGCCCTTATGTGAACGCTAGCGCTAGCAACAGGACCGCGCCACACCCGAACGCGTATAGGAGGAACTGGGGGAGCGTCGTGGCACAGCAATAAGATAGTTCGGCGCGCCCTCTGGCGCATTGCGGCCGAAAGGTGGGATTCTCGGAGACTTGCCCGGCAAACCGAAAGGCCCTCCGGCAGCGGGAGGACCTGTGGGCTGCCGTAAGATGCCCGCCGCCGCGCATGACCTTTCACCGCGTGATCCAGTTCTCTGCCGGACGAAGCGGTCCTATTTCCGACAACGCCGTTCAATGCCTTTCCCGTCTGCTTCGTGCTTCAATGTGCCTGAGACGGTTGAAGCGGAGGTGATTTCGTGCGAATGTCGCTGCTCCTCGTGTTCATAGCCGGCCCTTTCCCTTTCTATGCAGGAGGCCAGCAGACCCGCCCAGTCGAGATCGAATTCCTGAGTCAAGGTTCCCACGTTCATGGTAGGGTCTTTCCAGCTATCGGTGCTGGCCTCAAGCCCACGCTACTGATCGTTCCCGGATGGCCTGGGAATCCGTTAGACGTTGCCGGGCTGGGCGACTACCTTCCGGCATTCGGCATAAACATGGTGATGTTCAACCCGCGGGGCATGCATGCCAGCGAAGGAAGTTTTGGTTTCGGGAACACCCTCGCCGATATCGGCGCGGCGCTTGACTGGCTCGCGCGCGATGAGGTTCGGCAAGGTTTTGGAATCGATCCAGCTAAGATCACGCTTGGTGGACATAGTTTCGGCGGGGGCATGGCCTTGGTTTATGCCGCAAAGGATGGTCGCCTACGCCGGATCATTTCGATCTCCGGCGCAGATCTGGGAGAAGTTGCTGACACGATGTTGAACAACCCAGCAGTTGCGGCGTCCTATCGGACGTTGCTGTCTGTGCCAGGGGCGTCTCCAATCCGTGTGGCCGACTTCGACGCGGTGATAGAGGATCTAAGGGCCGCCGGGACAGGGTATGCGCTCCGCGAGACTGCTCCCAAAGTTGCAGACCGTTCGATTCTGCTGCTTGGCGGATGGGAGGACCGCAACGTTACGATAGAGAAAACAGTGCTGCCGTACTATCGCGCATTGAAGAATGCTGGCGCACAAGATGTGACACTTCTCGTGTACCACTCCGACCATGCATATCATGATATCGGTCGCAAAGTGGCTTCCGATATTCGGGATTGGTTAAAGCGGTGAAATCCGAGTAACCGCTGGATCGCGGCGTAATTTCTTATGGGCGAAAGGTCGGTTCCTAGACTTCATTACAAAAGAGGTCTGCGCCGGACTGCATTGCGGATCGGTTCTGTCCGGTAACCCCGTATAGCGCTCCCAACTCGCAACGTCATCCGTCCGGCAATGCTGCCGGCAATGCTTGACCGGAGGATTGACGAGGTCTATGATCCACATCATGAACGCCTCGCGATGAAAGCGCAGGGTTTTGTGGACCCTGGCAGGCGTGCTTGCAGTTGTTATGTCCCCGCTCGTATCAGAGGGCGTCATTCGGCTTAACGCGCGTGCAACGGGCAACCGCCCAGCCGCACGTTTCGGCGGTGACCGAATCAGGGGCTTGACCGCGCTGGTCGATTGCAGTCTACACCGGCGGCAAATGCGACCACTCCAGCAACCCCGTGCCAGTCCGAACTCGGCAAGGCGATTATGAAGATCGAAGGCACGTGGAATTTCCATGCGAGCTGGCTCCAGCCTAAGCCTAGCCTAAGCCCAAGTTGCCTGATCGCATCTGTCCAAGAGAACTCTGTCGGGTCGGGCGGGCCGGCGAGCGGTCTCGCGGATTACAAGTCGACGGGACTACACGATTGTGGTCGGCCGCTTGGCCGGATTCCGGTATCGGGAAATCCTGGGGAAGCATCGTATCAGGGGGTTGACTGGGGCGCGGCCAACGTAGGCTAAATTGCTTTCGCGAATGCGTCGCCGGAAGCCGAACTGAAACTGTGCGCGCTGAAATCGTTCCGCGCTGCCGATCAGAATCCTCTCCCGCTGCGGTCCTGGCACGGTCAGCGCGCTTTTACCCGACCCGTGTTTTCGTCCCGGCCTACATAACGGACTAACTGCCATATCCACGCATCATGATCCTCCTCGATTTGAGTTATGGCACGATATGCTTTACGGTCCATTGGCCAACGCCGGAAGGTTCCTTGCACGCGTTTCCCCATGACCGCGTCAAAACGGCAGGGAGGTCTGCGATCAATGCGATGCCCGTTGACCTTTGTTCTGGCTCTGTTCGCCGGCATGCCCCTGTTGTCCCAGAGCGTTGATACGAGGCCGAAGTTTGAAGTAGCTGCCATTAAACTGTGCAACGGTACCGAACCGCGGGCCATTCTGACTGGTTCGCCTGGCAGATTGAGTTTGCCCTGTTGGGGGCTTTTCCGCCTCATCCAGGAGGCGTATCAAACATTTGCAGACGGTTCGGCCAACTTCATGTACCAGCCCGCCGTGCCAATTTCGATCGAGGGTTTTCCCAGCCAGATGTCTTCGGATAGGTATTCGATTAACGCGAAGGCGGAATCTCCGCTGAGCATGGCGATGATGAGGGGTCCGATGATGCAAAGGCTCCTCGAAGAGCGGTTCCGAATGCGGGTGCATCGGGAAACCAGAGAGGGGCCAGCTTACATAATGTCCGTGACCAAGGACGGCTCCAGGCTACAAGCCTCCACAGAGGACAGTTGCGATCACGCTCCTGCGAGAGACTTCATCCCAACTCTCGCGCTCCCTCCTGGCGGCAAGCCTCGGTGTGGCGTTTTGACGCCGTTCACCAAGAGCGGAACGCACTTTGTCCTGGATGAGCATGGCGTTACCGTGGAATCGTTTGCCAAACTCTTTCAGATCGGTGGCCTCCCTGTGATCGACCGAACCGGGATAGCCGGCACTTTCGACATCCATTTGGAATGGGAGTCCAGCCCTCCCGAGCCGGTTTCACCTGGTGGCGATGCAGCCGGTGAGCCGCCCGATACGTCAATTATTTCGAGCATCCGCAAGCAACTGGGACTTCAGTTGAGTCCAGGCAAGGGCCCTCGCGAATTTTTGGTGATCGGTCGTCTGGAGAGACCCACGGAAAACTGAGCGCCCCTTTCTCCGGAGACACCACAACTCTGGGTCCGCTGAATGCTTCGACCCGGTGAAATCCAACCTGTCTTGAGCAGTAGAGTAACCGGCCCACGCAGCCGGACTCAGTTCCCTCTCTTGTGATACTGATTGGGCGCACCCGGCGTGGGAAGACTGCTGGCGATCTGCGCCCCGGTATCATGCGCCTTGGTCAACGCGGAAGTGAGGGTGATGCCGGAGCCGGAGAGCTGCGCACCAGCCGCGTGCGCCAGCTTGAGCGGAGCGGACACCGTGATTGTGGCGCCCCCGGGACCTCTGCCGCCTCTGCCGCCGGCAGTCGACGCGACGACCGCCGTCTCCCGATTCGCGCCACTGTCAATAATGATGGTCTGCCCGGCCGTGAAGCCTGCCCCGCCGGCCACCGGGACAACCGTCGCGCCCGCGGCGGTGGCGGTTTCCACCGTAGTGGCGCCTTGCGTGCCCACCGTCGCGATCACGCCAGTCTCCTGGTTCGCGCCGCTATCGATCATGATCGTCTGGCCGGCGCCAAAATCCGCCACGCCGGCAACCTTGATATTGTTGGCGCCGGCGGCCGAAGGGGCGGCCATGGTGGTCGCGGGCTGCAACAGGAAATCGTTGCAGTTGCTGTCGGTGTCAACGCCGTCCGGGAAGCGGCCCGCGCTCCTGTGGGGCGTCATGCCCGCCGGAGCGCCGCGCCCGCCGAAGCCGCCGCGGCCCGCGCTCAACGCGGGTACACGGCAGCCACTCTCCCCTGCTCCGGAGGCGGCCTGGTAGCCCTCGGCCGCCCATGGGTCAACCATCAGGCCGTAATTGAGGCTGTCGACAACCAGGCCGGCAGCGTCACGCAGCACCATGGTGCCGGAGTTCGGCGAGAGGGCCGGGCCGCCGAACCACTGGTTGGGCGCCGGAGTCCCCTGGTACCCCGCGCTCGTGACCGCCGCGTCACGCACAACCGCGTCGATCGCGTGCGCCTTCGCCAGCGGTTTGTCGAGCGTGATCCCGGTGCCGAGCGGCAGGACTGGCTCGTTGCTCGAGTGGGCAAAAGCCGTCGCCGGCTTGAACGTAATCCCCGTTCCCCGCGCGCTGAAGGGGATGTTCGAGGAATGATTGAACTTCAGCGGAGCGGTCAGTTCGAGACCCGTCCCCAGTTCTTCATCAGTCAGCGGACCTCTGAAAGCATTCCGGGTCGACTGCGTGCCGACGCGCGCCACCGTGACCGTTTCGATCCCATGTCCCACGCTGTCGATGTCCAGCCGGATCTTGTCACCGGCGGAAATGTTGGCGAGGGACGAAACCTTGATGTTGGTGTCGCCGGCTTTCGAGGGAGCTGTCAGCCACGCCTGCGTGCCCTGCTTGCCGACGGCGGTGACCGTGACCACTTCGTACTTCTCCACCGCCTTCGCGACGGCGGGGTAAGTGGCGCCATAGCCGATCCCGATCTTCTGCCCGACCTCGAATCCGGCAACGCTCGTGACGGGCACGTTGGTCGAGCCCGCGGGGATCGTGATCACCGGACCGTCCGGGAGGGGCTGCCACAGCGTCGTGGGGTTGCCGGCCGCTGTGCCTACGCTTGCAATCTTGAGAGTCTCTACGTTAGCGCCGGAGTCGATCGTGATTGTATCGCCGGCATTCATGCCGGTCGTGCTCCTCACGTGGATGGTTTTGTCGCCCGCGCTCGCGGGCACCGACAGCCCGGAGGTGGAAAGGCCCAACAGGTAGAAGCCGCGTGCCGCCAGGGTCGTCCCGGCCGGGATCTTCACCGCCGAGAAGATGGGCAGTTGGGCCGCGTGATGGGTCAGCGTCCAGTTGGAGATATCCACGGCGCCCGAGCCCGCATTGTAGAGTTCGATGAACGAGTCCGTCGTATTGGCGGGAGAACCGGCGCTGGCGCGGAATTCGTTGATCTTGATCGGACTGACGTTCCGCACCTTTTCGACGGCCGTTTCGGTTACTGTCCTGCCGTTCGCCGTCCAGGTAGCTTTGCCGGTCAGGTCGCCGTTGAAAGCCCTCGGTCCCGAAGTGACCTTGAAGGTCGCACTCACACTGCCGCCCGGCGCCACCGGGTCGGCGAACGACTTGGATGCGCCGGAGGAATCCGAGACCACGGAGGTCCAGCCCGCGGGCACGGAAAGGCTTAACTGAAGCCCCGATACCGGCGCGCCGGTGGTATTGGTGAACGTCATGGTAGTATCGGCGGAAGACCGCGGCGATACTGTCTGGAGGCCCGGCGGCGTGGCTACCGCCGATGCCGGCGCGATCCTCAGCCGCGGAACATCGTACCGGGCAGCCACCACGTTGGCCTGCACCTTGTGATTGGTCTCCTGCGACGGGAAGGTGCCGGCAGCCGTCATCGCGCCTTCATAGAAGGTGCCTTGCGAGCCCACGCTGTTGTCGCCGCCGTTGCCGAGGAGAATGGCTCCCTGCTTGCGCATCGGATCATAAGTAGGGTTGACGCGCGGTCCGTCGAACATCACCTTCAGGTCACCCTTCTGCGCGTCGCCGCCCATGGATCTCCAATGGTGCGGTTCGCCGTCTGCGGTGGCGGTCACGAAGCGCCAGTTGATGCTCGGCAGGGTGGGGCAGGCTTTGGATCCATCCGCGTTGACGCAACCTACCAGGTTGTTCTCCTGGTCCGTCATGATCCAGGGGCCAGGGGGCGTCCCGCGATACCAGGCCGTGGCGTTGCCGTAGTAAGTGGTCTCCATGGTGCCGTTGCCGTCGTCGCGGCTGTCGGTTTCTGCGTTGCCGTAGTCGAAGCAGCAGCCGGAGTTGTAGTGATGGCCGTCAATAACCCAGTACTGCCCCTCGGCCAGGTCGTCCACCGCGGTGCCCTTCGTGTCGTTCTGCCGCAGCCCCATGCCCGGCTCGATGAAGACGCCGTAAGCCTTGTGGCCCATGACAGTAACCGGCGCCATATCGGCGATCGGAAGATTGTTGAATCCGCCCATCGCCGGCCCGCTGAATCCGCCGCGGGGCGCCTGGACGAGGTTGTTGTGCTTCGGCGATTGGTCGTAAATCGTAGTGATCCAGCAATACGTATTGGCGCAAAACGCATCCTGCGCCGCCGCGTTGGCGTAGCCGCCCGCATCCGGCACCGGCGAAGCGGCCGGCCGGACAACGCCGATATCCAGGGTCTTGCCGTCCGACTGGCGCAGCACCTGATAGAGCGGCCCGTTGTATGAGGCGTACAGCGCGCGCGTAGTGCTGTGGGCGGCCACGCAGGGGGCGTTCGCGGCGGCGTAGATGTCGCACGGGCCTTGCGGCCGCTGAGGAGTATTTCCCGGCGCGGCCTGTTCGGCCATCGTCAACGCGGCGCCAATCAGCGTGAGCGCCACTGCGAGCGTTAGCACAACCTTAATTCTGGTTTTCATTTTTGTCCTATTGGCCTTGTGAATCCGGCTTCCGATAAGGCGGATACAGGTTTCGCTGGATCATGGATGAGCGTACTAGTTCCGATTGTCCGTTGCAAGCAGAAGCTTCGTGCCCAACCGCTGCAACGACCATGCGCTCAGCGCGACGCCCTGGCGATTTCGACCGCAAACACGTGCACCGGCCCAAGCATGTTGGAGCGGAAGATCACCCACTTCATGTCCGGCGAGAACGTGACGTTCGGCTCCAGCCGGTAATCGTGTTTCGACATATTCACCAGCCGCTCCGCCTTGAAGAAGCCCGCGTCGATCAGGTTCCCGGCATCGGCCGTTTTGATCCCGGCCACGTCCGGCACCCGCTCCGGCCGGAACAGGTAGATCCACTTTCCATCCGGCGCCCGCGCAACCATCTCGCTGTCCCCTCCGTCGCCCGCGAACAGGCTGCCGTCGGGCGAAACGTTGAAGTGGACCGACCACTCGTCGCGTTGCAGGTGATACCACGTTCGCTTGCCGCTGGCAATGTTGTATCCCGCCAGCCAGAAGTCCTGGCCGCGCGGCGTTTGCAAGTCGTACCAGATGGTCTTGCCGTCCGCCGAAAAGAATTCATGTCCGGCGATCTCCATGTTCATGGTCCGCGTGTGTATCTTTTTCAGGCCGGATCCGTTCGCACGGATCGTCCAGATGCGGTCCACCTCGTGCCATGTGCCTTCGTGGCAGAACATGATCAGGCCTGGATCCGCCGGCGAAAACTGAAGATGCCCCAGCCACTCGTGCTCGCGGAAAATGTCCTTCGCCTCGCCTGTCTTCGTGTTCACCGTAAACAGCACGCGCGGCGCTCCGGCGCGCGTCGCCATCAGTTGATTGTGCAGCCGCAGATCCTTGGCGTCGGCGTACGTCATCGGCTTGCCGTCCGGTCCCGCCGCCTGGTAGTCCGGCTGCCCGAAGCGCGCGTCCGTTCCCTGCCCCCGGCCTCCGCCTCCCCGGCCGCTTGCCGGAGGGCCGTCCACATACGTGCCGAGCAGCAGCGTTTCATCCGCATTGAGCGACGCCACCGATCTCCCTGGCGGCAGTTCAACCACCTGCCTGGTGGTCCCCGTGTCCACATTTGTTGCGAATACGATGGCCGCAACCGCACCGCGGCCCGCACCCGCTCCCCGCTTCGTGTAATACACGTCGCCCGTCTTGTGGCCGGTAACCAGCACGGACACAGGACCCGGCACCAGCGGCTTGACCTCGCGCGTTTTGAGATCGATCGCCGCAATCCCACCGCCGGCGGTGGTTACAATCAGCTTCCGGCCGTCCGCGGAATAAGCGTTCTGGTGGAAGTAGAGGCTCTGCGTGCCGTCTTCGCGCGAGAGGCGAATCACGCGATGGCCGGTATCCGGATCGACCCATTCGGTCGGCAAATCGGCAGCGGCGAGTGTCTGAAGCGCGATCGCAGCCACCAATGCCGTTTGCGCCCGCCGCGAGTCTACTCATGTTGCTTCCTCGCTTCCGATTTGGCTACCTCGACGGCAAACACGTGCGTGGGTCCGAACATGTTGGACCGGAACACCACCCACTTCATATCCGGCGAGAAAGTGACATTCGGTTCCAGCCGGTAATCGTGCCTGGCCAGATTCACCAGCCGCTCGGACTTGAAGTACCCGGCGTCGATCAACTCCTTCTTGTCGCGGAAGGAACTGCCTTTGACCATCACCGGGGTGAACAGGTAGATCCATTGTCCGTTCCCCGGCGGGTTCAATACCTCGCCGTCGGGAGATCGCGCCGCCACGCTGTTGGGCCCACCGCCATCGCCCGCGAACATCGTGCCGTCCGCGGAAACGTTGAAGTGCACCGACCACTCGTTGCGTTGCAGGTTATACCAGGTGCGGTGTCCGGTGGCCAGGTCCACGCCCGCCACCCAGAAGACCCCGCTCTTCGGCGTCTGCAAATCGTACCAGACCGTTTTGCCGTCCCCGCTGAAGAACTCGTGCCCCGCGATCTCCATGTTCATGGTCCGCTCGTGCATCAGTTTCAGGCCGGTGCCGTCGGTCCGAATCGTCCAGATCCGGTCGTTGTAATGCCAGGGACCTTCGTGGCAGAACATGATCAGGCCGGGATCGGTGGGCGACATCTGTAAGTGGTTGGTCCAGTCGTTCTCGGTGTAGATCTTCCGGAACTTGCCGCTCTTGATATCGATGGTGTAGAGCATCTTGGGCGTGCCCCTGGCCCAATTCTCTTCGAGGCTGCCTCCCATTCCGCCCGGTGGCGGAGTGCGCGGCACCGTCTTGCCATCCGGATCGGCGGCGATTCCCACCAGCACCGTCTCGTCCGCATTCACCGCAATGGCGCCGCCGCGCCCGGCCTGCGGCGGGATCTTCGCAACCTCGCGCGTCGCGTGCGAGTCCAGATCTGTTGCGAAAATGGCACCGTCGCGCGTGTAGTAGATCTGACCGGTCTTGTGGCCCGTCACCAGAATATTGACGCGACCCTCCACCACCTGATCGATCGCCCGCGTTTCCAGGTTGATGGTTGCAATTCCGTGCGGATTGGTGACCACCAGTTTCTTGCCGTCCGCCGAATAGGCGTTCTGGTGGAAGTAAAGAGAGGCCGTGCCCGGTTCGCGGGACAGCCGGATCACACGATGCCCGGTATCGGAGTCGATCCATTCCGTGGGCGGCTCCTGCGCCGGAAGCAGTCTCGCCGTAAGGGCGAGGAGCGAAATCAAACAGCACCTCATGACCGTCGACATGCCATGCCTCTCCGTCATCATGCTACGCATTACACCTCCATCCGCTCCGCGCGGTCAAATGCCTTGTCGCCCGCCGCGCGAAGACGTGGCTTCAGAAGTTCAGCTTCATGGAGAGTTGAAGACTGCGCGGCGAATTAGCCTGTCCGGTGACCCGCCCGAAATTACCGCTGGTGATACTGAGCGAGGCCGGCCCGTTGAAGATCACCGTGTTGAAGGTGTTGAACGAGTCAACCTGGAAATCCAGCTTCACACGCTCTGTAATGAAGAAGCGGCGCATCACGCTCAGATCCTGGTTCCAGAAGGCCGGGCCGAAAAGTCCGGCGGCGGCGCGTCCGGGAGTGTCGCCGTAGGTGTAGGGAGCCGGACTGACGAATGCGCTCTTGTCGAGAAAGACGGGTGGCGTTGGCCCCAGCAGATCGCCGCTGCCCCAGTCGCCGTTGATTCGCACAGCGCCGCTGAAGTTCGGATTGTAGGACGCCCGGCAGCCGCCCGCGCTCGGCAG
Source organism: Bryobacterales bacterium (assembly GCA_963836425.1). Taxonomy (GTDB): domain Bacteria; phylum Acidobacteriota; class Terriglobia; order Bryobacterales; family Bryobacteraceae; genus CAWIJJ01. The sequence goes on from CAWIJJ010000003.1 coordinate 378,682, forward strand.
GTTGCACGATGCGCCGATCAGCCCGTACGCGCTGCCCGATCGAAACCTCGTGATCCCCGAAAGCCTCCATCCGCTCACCAGCGCTCGAGCCACGGCATTGCCGGGGTTCATGGAACGGCCGCGGCCGAAGGGCAGCTCGTAAACAAAGGTGGCATTCAGAACGTGAGGGACATCGCCTTCGCCGTAGGTCTTCTCATCCTGCCAGAAGTAGCCGCTGCGTCCCGCGCCGGTATCGGCAAGCGTCTTGCTCCACGTGTAGTTGAGATTGAACGTGAGCCCGGCTGACATACGCCGGTTCAACGTCACTTGCAGCGAGTTGTAATTGGAATTGCCCAGATTGTTGAAGGGCGCCCCGACTCCGGAATATTGGGGAAACGGCCGCAGCATCTGCGCGATCGTGCCGCGAAAACTCGGGAACGGGAGATGCACGTCGGGAAGGATCGCCTGCGCCTTCGCCAGGTTCGCGGGAGTAGCTTGCGCGGTCAACAGGTTTCCGAGGGCCAGGTAGCGCGGCAGGATCTGGCCCGACCAGATGCCGAGTCCCCCTCCGCGCAGCAGTTTGCCATTGCTGCCGGAATACCCGACCGTCAGCGTCATCGCTCCGATGGATCGCTGAATCGAAAAGTTCCAGTTCTGATATCGAGGCGGGCGGCCACCTTCCTCGGGATTGCCGAAGGTGACGCCGCCTCCGGAGGGCTTGTCGTTCGTGAAACCCGTATTGAGCGTGGCGTCGATAAAGGGGGGCTTCTCGTAGGCCGGCACTCCCTCATCCCAATAGAACGCGGGGCTGTTGCCGCCATCGAGGGAACTGAATCCGGGGGCGGCGGTGAAGCCCAGCTTTCCGGTGCCGTCCCGTGCGCCATTGCGGCCGCCGACCGCGCCGTGGCGCGAGTACATGATGCCGTAGCCCGCGCGGATCACGGTCAGGCTTCCGAGCCGGTACGCGAAGCCCAGCCGCGGTCCCCAGTTGTGGTACTGCGTCTCGATATTCGTGCTGCAATTACAGTACAGCGGAGAAGGACCGTCGCCGGCGAATTGCAGCGCGCCCGGGTAGCCGTCAGCGGCGGGATTCGCGATGTCCGGATTAAACCACGACATGCGGTCCACCGCTTCTGTGTAGGGAAACATCAGGTCCCATCGCAACCCGAGGTTAACCGTCAGGCGCGAAGTAAGTTTCCAATCGTCTCCCGCCCAGAACGCATAACTGCGGAACCGCGCACCGGAGGTGACGACGTAGTCCTCGATGACATTCGAGGAGTTCACCGCGCCCAGCAGATAGCTGGCGTAGGCGTTTCCGGTAGCGTTGTTCCGCGTCCCATTGGCGTTGAACCCCGCCGTCTGCGTGTTGCTGAAGTTCGCGTTGAACAGCGTGCCGTCCCAGCGCGCCCGGAAGTTATCCTGCAAGCGCTGCGCCTGAAATCCGAATTTGAATGAGTGTTTCGCCCGCACCCATTGCAGGCTGTCCTGCAATGTGAAGTTATTCAAAGCATCGAGAAACGGACGGGCATCGGTTCCTCGCCACCCCGTGGGGGCATTGGGGCCCGAGAAGGAAACCTCCGGGAAGGACAAGGTGGCGTCTCCCGGGGGAAGGCCGGTGATCCCCGCCTGCTCCACCCATTTTCCGTCAATCGTGGGATTCGTGATCGGCACCCAAAGGCGCGAGGCATTGAAGCTTGCCTGGTTGAGCAGAGAAGGGCTGATGACCCACGTGTACTTGACTTGTCCGACGGTAGGGACCTCGTCCACCACGCGCGTGACCGTGTAAGGAAGCGGAAGCGGGAGCGGATTCCCTCGAAAGTCGTTGCTCTGCTTGCGCCGTCCGCGCGTGAAGAGAACCGAAAACCGGTGTGCGTCCGTGAGGTTGATATCCGTCTTGACGTTCACGTTGTCGTTGTTGAAGCCGATGGGAAGATTCGCCAGGTAATTGCTCACCACGCCCGGATGCGTGGGATTCGGCAGCGGTGCCTGGAAAAACTTCGATGCACTCGAGATACGGGCGGCATCGATGACGTTGCCGGGAAACGGCTGCCGCGTGCAATTTCCACTTACACAAGTGGTAGTCAACGGATCGTAAATCCCCACGGGAAGTTCGCTGAAATCGCCCGCCCGCATATTGAGCGAAGGGATCGAGGCAAAACGATAATCGGTCTCGACCCGGTAGCGGTACCCGTCATACGATCCGAAGAAGAAGACGCGGTTGCGTATGATGGGCCCGCCGAACGTGAAGCCGAACTGGTTCTGGTGCTGGGCCGACCGCTGGGGTGCAAAAAATCCCCGGGCATCCAGATGCGTGTTGCGGAAGTAGTCGTACATCGACCCGTGAAACTGGTTCGTGCCCGATTTAATCGTATAGTTCTCAGATCCTTGTCCGTTGAATTCAACCGACTGGCCGCTGGTTTCCACCTGAAACTGTTCCACCGCTTCCACGGAAACCCCAAGCGTCAAGGCCCGCCCCTCGCCTTCCTGCACCGCGTCGGTGATGGGCATGCCTTCGAGGTAGACGTCTTTGGAAAAGCTCTGGCCGCCGTTGATAAAACCCCAGCGCCCGCCCTCCTGCACGCCCGGGAGCAGGAAGGCAAACGCCTGCGGATTGCGCGGCGCGCCGCTCATCGCCAGAGGCAGGGCCGTATACATCTCATTGCGCATGGTCTGGCCCAGCCGGGGATCGGTGGTGTTCAGTTCGGGCGGCGCCGCCGTGACGGTGACGCTGTCCGTTGTCGCTCCGACCTCCAGACTGAGGTCGACGCTGACGGTACTGAGCGCATCCACCACGACGTTCTCCTGGACCTTGGTCCGGAACCCGGGCGCGGATGCGGTGACTCGATAAGTCCCCGCGGGCAGCGGGGCAATGACATACAGGCCCGAGGTGGTCACCTGCCGGGCCGTATCCACCCCGCTTCCCACCTTCCTGGCCACGACCACCGCGGTCGGGACCACCGCGCCGGACGGATCGGTAATGGTTCCAGTGATCGTGCCGCTGCCGCCGATCTGAGCCGGCAGGAGAGCGGCGTTGAAGAGCAGAAAAGCTGCCAGGTAAATTGCAGAACGGATTCCCGTTCGTCGAGCAGTCATAACCCCTCCCCGTCCTGACCCCGTTGACCGGGTGGGTCACGGCAACGCGATCATGAAGCGTGGTCGAGTATAGATTTAGGCCAAAAGGATCGCAATACAGCAATCAGTGGATGCCCACGCCGGAAACGGCAGGAACCGCTTGGGATTCGTGAAGAAACGTGCAGTCGACAGTGTTCCTGCTGTACGCAAATTGCGCAATGATATTTGGGTGCATGCTAAAAGGCTCCCGCTAAAGGCGAAAGTGGCAGCCCACAGCTTGAGCCAGGCGCAGTTCGCCACCAGGTTCGGGTTCCCGCCGGCCACTCTTCGCAACTGGGAAAGGGCCGGTCCCGCCCGGACGCTCCCACGCGGGTGCTGCTGGCGGCAATCGCTAAGCATCCGGAGGCAGTGCCGTAAATCTTTTGAGTATTTTGGTGGGCCCTGTAGGATTTGAACCTACGACCGACGGATTATGAGTCCGCTGCTCTAACCGCTGAGCTAAGGGCCCCCGTTCTTCGAGTGTACCCCACGTGCCTGCGCCCGCTTGCGGAGTGCTCTTCCGGAATGATATCGTCACTCCGAATCGCCGCCCCATGAAACATTGCATCCCGCTCATCCTTGCCGCCCTCGCCGCGTCTGCCTCCGCCGCGGACTGGCCCGCTTACGGCGGCGGTCCCGAAGGCACGCGCTATTCGCCCCTCACCGAGATCAACCGCTCCAACGTCAAGCAACTCGAAGCGGCCTGGACCTTCGATACCGGCGACGGCGCGGGCGCTACGCAAACTCAACCCATCGTCGTCGATGGCGTGCTCTACGGGGTCACGCCGAAACACAAGGTCGTAGCTCTCGATGCCGGCACCGGCAAACTGCTTTGGACCTTCGATTCCGGAGTCCCGGCGCGCGGCGCCAACCGCTCCGTCGTGTATTGGGCAAGCGGCAGCGACCGGCGCATTTTCGCCGCCGTCCTGAGTTATCTCTACGCCCTCGACGCGCGCACCGGGAAGCCCATCCCCTCGTTCGGCATCGACGGGCGCATCGATCTGCGCGAAGGGCTCGGACGCGATTCCCGCCGCGTCTCCATCGTTCTCACCAGTCCCGGCATCATCTACAAAGACCTGCTGATCGTCGGCGGACGCACGCCGGAGCAGTTGCCCGCCGCCCCCGGAGACATCCGCGCCTTCGACGTGAGGACCGGCAAAGTGCGCTGGACCTTCCATACCATCCCGCGTCCCGGCGAATTCGGTTACGACACCTGGCCCAAGGACGCATGGACGTACACCGGCTCGGCCAACAACTGGGCGGGCATGGCGGTCGATCCGTCGCGCGGCATCGTGTACGTCCCCACCGGCTCGGCCGCCAGTGACTTCTACGGCGCGGACCGGCTCGGCGACAACCTCTTCGCCAATACCCTGCTCGCTCTCGATGCCGCCACCGGCAAACGCATCTGGCATTTTCAGGCGGTTAAACACGATATCTGGGACCGGGACTTTCCCTCGCCTCCCACGCTCATCACGATCAAGCGGGAGGGCAAGACCGTTCCCGCCGTGGCGCAGACCACCAAGCAAGGCTGGGTCTACGTCTTCGACCGGACCAACGGCACGCCGCTGTTTCCCATCGAATCCAAGAGCTATCCGCGCAGCCGCATTCTGGGTGAGTCGCCCGCCGAAACGCAGCCCCTGCCGGTCAGGCCGGCGCCGTTCGCCCGCCAGATCCTCACCGGCGCCATGCTCACCACGCGCACCCCGGAGGCGCACCAGTGGGCCCTCGAGCAGTTTGAAAAAATGCGCAGCGAGGGGCAGTTCGTGCCTTTCGGCGTCGGCCAGGACACCATCATCTTTCCGGGTTTCGACGGCGGCGCCGAATGGGGCGGATCGGCCTTCGACCCGGATACGGGCATGCTTTATGTGAACGCCAACGACATCGCGTGGATGGCCTCGCTCGCCGAAAACGAGGTGCCCGTGTCTCCGCGGGAGCTTTACCTTTCACGCTGCGCCGGCTGCCACGGCGACAACCTCTACGGCGCCCCGCCGCAAATCCCCTCGCTGCAGAATCTGGCGGGCAAGCGCACCGAGCAGCAGGTGGCAACCATCATTCGCGACGGCGCCGGGAGGATGCCGTCGTTTCGCAGTCTCCGCGCCCAGGATGTGAACGCGCTGGTGACGTACCTGTTCACCGGCGAAAGCCGCGAACTCGGGGCGGCACAGCCCGGGCAATCCGTGCCCCGCTACCGCTTCACCGGATATCGCAAGTTTCTGGACCCGGAGGGCTACCCCGCGGTCGCCCCGCCCTGGGGCACGTTGAACGCGATCAACCTGAACACGGGCGAGTACGCCTGGAAGATTCCGCTCGGCGAATATCCCGAGCTGGCCGCGCAGGGGATCAAGGCAACGGGGACCGAGAACTACGGCGGACCGATAGTCACCGCCGGCGGACTCGTCTTCATCGCCGCCACTAACTACGATCGCAAGTTTCGGGCCTTCGACAAAGCCTCCGGCGAACTGCTCTGGGAAACCACGCTGCCGTTCGCGGGCAACGCCACGCCCATTACCTATGAGGTTGGGGGCCGGCAGTTCGTCGTCATCTACGCCACCGGCGGCAAGGGAAAATCGGGCGATCCCACCGGAGGCTCCTATCTCGCCTTTGCGCTGCCGCGCCGGGCAAAGTGAGCCGCCCGTTTCCAGCCCGGCTGCACGTTCTGCTGGCCGCCCGCGCCCGCACCGCGGTCGTCTTCCGCCGCGGTCCCGCCGGCGCCGTCTGCACCGTCGGCTGGAACCGCGACACGGACGAGTTCCAACCGGGCCAGTGGCTGCGCGGACGCATCTACGAACGGCGCGCCGACCTTTCGCCCGACGGCAAGCACCTCATCTATTTCGCACGCGGCGGCCGGCGTCACGCCGAGACGCACGGCTCCTGGACCGCCATCTCCCGCGCGCCATGGCTGCACGCCGTCACGTTATTCGGCAAGGGCGACTGCTGGCAGGGCGGCGGACTGTTCACCGCCAACCGTACCTTCTGGCTGAACGGCTGCCACTTCCTGGTGCGCGAGGACGCCAAACTCGAGGAGGACACAAAGTACAGGCCGCAGGGAGGCTTCGGAGCGGAGTGCCCGGGCGTGTACTACCCGCGCCTTCTCCGCGACGGGTGGACGCTGGCGATGAATGTCGGCACCGGTGGAGTTTCGCCATGCACGGTTTTTGAAAAGCCGCTGCCGCACGGCTGGATCCTGCGGAAGTTCGCCTTTGCCGATGCGCGCCATCCGCCGGGCAGCGGGTGCTATTGGGACGAGCACGAACTGGAACAGCCCGAGCGCAAAGCTTTGCTCGCCCTGCCCTCCTGGGAGTGGGCCGACCGCGATCGCGACGACCTGGTGTGGGCCGAACGCGGCATCCTCTACCGCGCGCGCATGAAGGAAACCGGTCCGGCGCGCGAGCAGGCTCTCTTCGATTTCACCCCGATGCAGTTCGAAGCCCGCCCCGCGCCCTACGACTGATCGGCGGCATTGGCGGAAACCTACCAGCGCACCATCTCGCGCTTTTCCACCTTCGCTTCGTCGAACTCGATCCCGAACCCCGGCGTCTCCGGCAGGGCGAAACGCGCATTCTTCGGCGCCGGAGGATTCTTCTCGAAGCTGTAGTACGACTGCATTTTCAGAATCAGGTACTCGGCCAACGGGCACACCGCCGGCGACTGGCTCGCAATCAGGTGCAGCGCCGCGTGAATGCTGTGCCCGTGCGGTATCACCGGCACGTCGTACACCGACGCCAGCGTGCAGATCTTCTGCAATTCGCTCAGCCCGCCGCACCACTCCGGGTCGCACTGGATCACCTGGATGGCGCCTTCTTTCATGTAGTCGTAGACCTCCCACCGCCCCTGGATGTGCTCCCCCGAAGCGATCGGAATCGACGTGCCCCGGTGCAACTGGGCGAAGCTGTCGATCTTCTCGGCCTGCGTCGCCTCTTCGATCCATCGCGGCCGGTAGCGCTCCACCTGCCTCGCCCACGCGAGCGTGTAGGTGAGATCCCATCCGCTGTAGACGTCGAACATCAGTTCCACTTCGTCGCCCACCGCTTCGCGCAGCACGCGCACGATCTCCACGTTCTTCTTCAACCCCGCCGCGCCGTCGCCCGGGCCGTAAGCGAGGAACCACTTCTGGTTGCGGAACCCCTCGGCCTTCAACGCCGCCGCCCTTGCGCTCGCCTTCTCCGGTTCGAGCGAGTACCCGAGGCAGCTTCCGTAGGCCTCCACCGTCGCGCGTGTCGGCCCGCCTAGCAGGCGGTAGACGGGAACTTTGTAATAGCGGCCCCGGAGGTCCCACAGCGTGTTGTCTACCGCGCTGATCGCCATCAGGTAGGCGCCGCGGCGCGCGTGCCGGTTGGAGCGGTATAGCTGGTCCCAGAGCTTCTCCTGCGCCAGCGCGTCCTTCCCCATCAGGAACGAACGCAGTTGCTGATCCACCACGATCGCGGCCTCTTTGTCGATGGGTCCGTACAGGCCCTCGCCGGCGGTGTCGGTGCCGATGCGCAGGTAGATGGCGTTCATGGCGGCGCGCTGCGGCGTGGGTGTCCCGTCGGCGTATGGCTTCGGCCGCAGTTCGTCGTAGATGTGCAGCGGGTTCGCCTGGAACTGGTTGTTGACGCCGCGCACGGTATCGTAGTGGCCTTGCAGTTGGTGCAGTTCCACCGCCGTGATCCGGGCGGGCTTGATCTGCGCAAACGCGGCGGCGGCCGGAACCGCGGCCAGAAAGCCGCGCCGGCTCATGCGTGCTGATGGCTTCATGATCGCCCTATTCTATCCAGCCTTACCAGCGCTGGTGAACCAGCGGCCGGATGCGCGCCCCGTAAATGCGCCGCACGCCATCCATCGCATCGTTCGAAAGCGGCGGCAGTTCCGAGGCACGGCAGTTCTCCTCCACCTGTGACGGCCGCTTCCCGCCCGGAATCGCGCAGCTCACCTGCGGGAACATGAGGATCCAGCGCAGCGCGAACTGCGCCATGGTCATGCCCGCCGGAACCAGCGCCCGGATCTCTTCCACCGCGTCGAGCGCGGTTTCGTAATCCACGCCCGAAAAGGTCTCCCCCACGTCGAAGGCTTCGCCGTGGCGATTGAAATTGCGGTGATCGTCAGGTGCGAATGAGGAATCGCGCGTCAGCTTGCCGCTCAGCAGCCCGCTCCCGAGCGGCACCCGCGCCAGCACCGCGACCCGCCTCTCCCGCGCCCGCTCCAGAAACAGCTCCGCCGGACGCAGCCGGAAACAGTTGAAGATGATCTGCACCGATTCGACATTAGGGTACTCGATCGCCTTGAGCGCCTCCTCCACGCGCTCCACGCTCACGCCGTAGTGGCGGATCTTGCCCGCTCGCACCAGCCCGTCGAGCGCGTCGAACACCTCCGGCCGGTAATACGCATCGGTGGGCGGGCAGTGAAGCTGCACCAGGTCAAGGCTGGCGCAGGAGAGGTTGCGCAGGCTGTCTTCGACGAACGCCGTCAGGTTCGCCCGGTTGTACCCTTCCGCGGTGTGGGGCGAGAGCCGCCGCCCCGCCTTGGTCGCGACGATGATCTCGTCCTTGCGCCGCCGCTTCAAATCCGCGATCAGCCGCTCGCTCCGCCCCATGCCGTACACGTCTGCGGTATCGATGAAGTTCACCCCGCAGTCGATGGCCTTCTCGAGCGCCGCCATCGACTCCGAGTCCTCCACCTGCCCCCAGGACCCGCCGATCGCCCACGCGCCGAAGCTGATCTCCGAGACCTTCCACCCGGTCCGTCCAAATTCGCGATAGTTCATCACGAAACTAACCTTAACATCGGCCGGCCCTTGTGTTGTTTGCGTAAGGTACCTCGGAGCCCTCTCCCTGGAATTTTCAAGGGCGGAGTCCTGGTTGCGCTTAAAGGTTCTTGCGCGGCCGTAGCGGGTAATTGAAAACCGGCACCGGAGGCCGCTGCCCCAGCCCGCATTCGGCGTGTACCGCCTTGACCGCCTGCTCGAGGCCATCGCGCCGGACTACCACCGCGATGGTCAACTCGCTCGACCCCTGGGCGATAGCAATCACATTCACCTGGACGCGGGAGATCGCGGTGAAAATCCGCCCGGCCAATCCGGCCTGGCCTTGCATTCCTTCCCCCACGGCGGCCAGCAGGCTGACGCCCCGGTCCACTTCGATCGGGTTCACGTAGCCGTGCGCCAGTTCCAGTGCCAGCGCGGCTTCGATGGCCTGCACGGCGCGCTCCAGCTCTTCTTCCCGGACCAGGAAACAGAAGCTCTGCCGGTAGCTGGAACTCGAAACCACCAGCACCTCGACATTCGAGCGGGAAATCGCGTCAAGCGACCTCGCCATCACCGCCACGCCGTTCAGTTCGGGGCTGGCCGGTTCCAGCGAGACCAGGGCCACCCGCGTCATCGAGGCAACCGCGCGGGCGCCCCGTCCAATATCCACCGAAGGCACGATTTTGGTGCCGGGCTTTTCCGGGGCGAAGCTGTTCTTGCTCCAGACCGGAATTTTTTTCTGTACCAGGGGCGCCAGGGTGCGGGGATGCAGCACTTTGGCGCCGTTGTAGGCGAGTTCGGCCGCTTCCGCGTAGGTGATTTCGGCGAGCACCTGGGCATCCGGCACAAGGCGCGGGTCGGCGCTCATGATGCCGTCCACATCGGTCCAGATCCACAGCTCCGCGGCGTCCAGGGCGGCGGCCAGGATGGAAGCCGAAAAATCCGACCCGCCACGCCCCAGGGTGGTTGGACGGCCATCGGCGGTGGCGCCGTTGAACCCGGTAATGATGGGCATGCCGCGGCCCATGAGCAGCGGCAGCAGCAATTGCCGGGCCTTGACCCGGGTGGGCTCCATCAGCGGCGAGGCGTTGCCGAAAACCGCGTCGGTGACCACTACGTCCCAGGCATTCACGGCGGTTGCCGGGATTCCCTGGGAACGCAGGTATTCGGACATGAGAAGCGCGGAGAGCCGCTCGCCGATGGCTACGGCCTCATCCACCGAACGCGGCGGACGTTCGTTCAGCATGGCCATTCCGCCCACGATACGCTCGAATTCGGCGGTCAGCTCGCCGATGCGCGCGAGCACGCCGGACTGGGCTTCGGGCGGCAGCAGTTCGCGGCAGGCCTCTTCGTGCCGGGTGCGGAGAGAGGCCAGGTTCCTCTCGATGCCGGCCCGGTCGCCTGCTTCGGCATGGCGCATCGTGTCGAGAAGCAGGTCCGTGACTTTCGACATGGCCGAGACAACGACCGCGACCGGCCGCCGGGCCAGTTCCGCCGAGGCCAGCGCGGCTGCCACGCGGATCCGTTCGGCGGACCCCATGCTCGTGCCGCCGAATTTCATTACCAACAGGTCGTTCAACTATAGTCCTTTCCGTTGCTGACGCGGGAGCGAACGATTTTGAGAATGGCGTCCTCCACCTCGTCGATGGTGAGCCCGGTGGAATCGAGGTAAACGGCGTCGGGCGCCTGCGCCAGCGGCGCATCGGCGCGCGTGCTGTCGCGCCGGTCCCGTTCCTTCATCTGCTCGGCCAGAGCGGACACCGGGACCGTGTCGCCTTTGGCCCGCAATTCTTCGAAGCGCCGGCGCACCCGTTCGGGTGGATTCGCGTCCAGATAGATCTTGACGTGGGCCGCCGGGAAGACCACCGTGCCGATATCCCGGCCCTCCATCACCACGCTCGCGCGTTCGCCCATGGCCCGCTGTTTGGCTACCATGGCGCGGCGTACGCCCGGAATGACGGCGATCTGGGAGGCGCCGCTCGAGACTTCGGCCGTGCGGATGGCGTCGGTCACATCTTCGCCGTTCAACGCGATCCGGCCGGGTGCGAGTTCGATCTCGGCGGCGGCGGCAAGCTGCTCGGTGCGGTGCATGTCATCGAAGGCCACGTTCTGGCGCAGCGCCCAGAGCGCGACCGCCCGGTACATGGCGCCGGTATCGATGTAGGTGAAGCCCAGGCGCGAGGCCAGCCGTTTGGCGATGGTGCTCTTGCCCGCGCCGGCCGGACCGTCGATCGCGACGACAATCCGCTTTTGATTGAGATCTGCCAAGAAATAGAATAGCAATCGGATGGGTCCGAACGAATTCGACCGGCTGGTGGAGCAGGCGTACGCGAAAATCGCCCCTCGTTTCCGGCGCCGGCTCAAGAATGTGGCACTGATCGTGGAGGCCGAGCCGAGCCGGGCTCAATTGCAGCGCGCGGGGGTCCGGGCCGGCGGGACGCTGCTGGGCCTGTACGAAGGCCGCCCGCTACCCACACGCAGCGTCTTCGAGCCGTTCGCCATGCCCGACCGCATCATCATCTTCCAGGGGCCGCACGAGCGTATCGCGCTGAACCCCGCGCAACTGGCCCGGATGGTGGAAGAGACCGTATGGCACGAGGTGGCGCACTACTTCGGCATGAACGAAACACAGGTGCGGGCGGCGGAAAGAAAGCGCCGCCGGTAAGACCGAAGTTACTGCCGGCGTCCGCCCATGCCGGGATTCATCCCCGGGTTCATGCCGGGATTCATGCCCGGGTTCATGCCGGGATTCATGCCGGGCTGCTGCGGGCCTCCCACCGGATTCATGCCCTGGTTGCCCATTCCCTGCGTGTTGCCGAGCTGGCTGGCGGGGGTACCGGCACCGTCATTGGCAGGATTCCTGGGCAGCACGTCCTTGTTCGGGTCGTAGATGAATTCCCACTCGCTATAGTTGGTCCGGTCGCCGTATATCTTGATGCCTTCCTGGTCGGCAAGGCTGGCGAAGCCCGCAATTCCGCCGCCGATAACGGTGCCCTGGGGGCCCGATCCCCCCGCCGGCGCAGCGCGCGGGCTGGTGAGGATGTTCTGGATCATTCCGACTGCCGCGTTCTGACCCTGCGGGCTCAGACCCGGCTGCGGCTGGCCGTATGCGGGTGGAACCCCGTTCGCTGCGGCGGCCGGATTGAAGCCGGGCTGCCCGAAACCCGGCTGGTTCACTGCCGCGCCAGGGAATTGACCGGGAACCGCCGGGGCGTTCGGTTGCGACCCGGTTACCGGGGTGCCACCCACGTAGGTGTTGCCGCCCCCTACGTAGGACCCGCTGCCTCCGACGTACGACCCGCCGGCACTGACATAGCCGCCGCCGGTGTTCTGTGTCGGAGCGTTCTGCATTCCTGGATTCTGCATTCCCGGGACTTGGTTCTGATTGGGCAAGGTGACCTGGCCAGGAAAGCGGCCCCCGCCGAGCGGAGTTCCGGGGACCTGACCCGGCATACCCGGAATCGCGCCCGGCACCGGCACGCCGGGCGGAAGCTGGCCGACCTGAACCGGACCGGGAGTCTGTCCGGGATTCGGTGTCTGGCCCGGGTTCGGCGTCGGAGTGGGATTGCCGTTAGGGTCCAATACGACGGGCTGATTACCGTATCCGGCATCGACCAGCCCGGCCGGACGGTCATCGCTCGCCCGGCGCCGCTGTGCCACGTTGACGCCCGGGGTGGCGGTTCCCGTTATGGGCACGCCGATATAGGTCTTCTCGCCGACGTACTGTCCGGCGGTAGAAGCCGATTGCTGCTGTCCGGACGCCTGCGGTTGAACGACTTTCGAATCCGTCAGCATCCCATTCTGAATGTGGATGGGACGCCATTCGTCCTTGCCGGTCATCGGGTCGATGTAGCGCTTGCGCAGGAAACGCCGGTTGTTGAAGCTTTCAAGCTCCTCGATGCTGGCCGGATAGCGCTTGTTCGTGGTGAAGAAAACTTTGATGGCGCGCTTGTACTGCTCGCCGCGGTCGATGAGAAGCTGCTCCTTCTGCCGCTGCGCTTCGAACGCCACGCGCGGAATTTCCAGGAACAGCGTGATGGCGATGACCGCCGCCATCAGGAAAACCAGCAGCAACGCGAACCCCGACTCTTTACGGCGACGGCTGCGCATCAGCTTTGGGCCTCGTCGGCCAGCGGCACAGCCTGCTGGCGTTTGGCGTCGATATCCTCGAGCACAGCCGCTCCTGGAGCAATCCGCACGATCCGGTACCTTTTCTTCAGGGTATCGCCTTCCTTACCCAGCAGGATATCCTCGCCGTCCAGGAAGTAGGCAGTCTTCTTTCCGGTGCTGCCCGAAGCCGAATAGCCGTAGAACTTGAGTGAAATCGGCGGCGGGGGAGGCGGTGGCGGCGGGGCCGCAGGCGGGGGCGGCTTAACCGGCCCAACCTTCACGAACGGTTCCGGCCCTTGCAGCTTGGCAACCTCCTTCACGGGAGGAGTGGAGAACTGGAAGAGATTGCGGCTGCCTCCGGCCATGCCGACCGACTGCACGCGCGCGAACAGGTCCAGCCGCAGCGTGGGATTCACCTTGGCCGGATCGACCCGCTCTTCCGGCCGCTTGGACCTCACCACCGGATGAAACTCTTCGGTGCGCCGCGAACCGGCCCGGACGGGCGCGCCCGATCTCGCCGGCGGAGCCGAATCCGGCGCGCCTATGGCCGGCGGCGCGACGGCGGGCGCGGCAGTGCGGACAGGCGAACTGGACGGAGAGGCGGACGGCCCGGAAAGCAGGTTCGAATAAACCATGTAGGCCGCGAACAGGCCCAGCCCGGCCAACATGCCGACCTTCTTCTTGTCGCCGGTTCCCAGCGTCATATGACCGGCACCCCCTCGGCATTGCGAATGAAACTGTCGATCTTCAGGGTCACATTGAGCGCCTGTCCGCCCTGCTGCTGGGGAGCCGCCGCCGAAAGGTTCTCGATGATGAAGAACCGCGGCGACTTATCCACCATATTGACGAACTTCGCGAGGTTCGTGTACGTTCCTTCGAAGCCGATCTGCCAGCTCAGCATCATCAGCGAATCGCTGCCCTCGATCTCTTCCCGGCTGAACTGCGCCTGGCCCATTTTGATTCCCGATGCGTTCGCGAGATCGGTGAGTTCGGTGAGCACCATGGCGGAGGCGGGACTGGCCGGCATGAAGTACTTGCCCAGGAACTCGTCGCCCTGCGTGCGCGCCGTCTCCACGCGTTGGACCAGTTGACGGCTGGCCGCCAGGCGCGCGCGCGCCGTGGTGAGCTGCGTGCCCAGGGATTGCTGCTCGCGGCGGAGGTCTTCCGCCGACCCGCCGAACGGTTTGAACGCGGCGATCGCCGCCGCAAGATTCGCCACCAGCAGGACCCCGATGATGACGCGCATGGCCACGCGCGGGTCGTTGATGCGCACACCCTTGAGGCTAAAGTTTCTGGTCATAGTTCACGCTCAATCGGTAGCGCCACAGCGGTTCGGCCTGGGTGGGCGGCTGTTGCGACAGCATTTCCGGGCTGCCGAACGGCCCCGCCGCCAGCACTTTCAAAGTTTCGATCACCGGCGCGGGCGAATCCGAGCCGAGCTGCATGTCGAGGGTCACATGGTTTTGCGCATCGATCACCGGACGGATCTGGATAATGCGCACGTTGTAGGGCAGCACCTTCTCGAGGTCCACGAAGATCTGGGTCCAACTGATGCCTTTGCGCCGCAGCAGGGCGTTGATGAACACGCTCTGCTCCAGCACCTCGGCGTTCTCCGGGCGGCGCAGGATGGTATCGAACTTCGCCTGCTCGGCCTGAACCTGGCGGATCTCGGCATTGAGGCGGCTGACGTCGCCGCGCACGTCGGCAAACTGCGCGCGATCCATCAGGTCGAGGGAGATGAGCGCCCCGAGAGTCCCAACCAGGAGCAGGGAAACGGCGATGGAGGCGGCCAGCATGGCGCGGTCGCGCCGGAAAGGCTGGCTGGCGAGATTGATTGGAAGCTTCATTTCAATTATTCCTGGCGATGGAACGCAGATACCCGAGAAGCCCCGCGTTGCTTTCGCCGGGCGCGCCCAGGGCCGAACGCAGCGGCTCCACTTCGACCCCCAGTTCCTCGCCGAAGCGGCGCTGCGCCTCCGCGGCCTGGCCGCCGAAGCCGCACAGGTGGAGGCGCTCGGCGCGCCCGCCCAGATTGTCCTCAATGTACACGAAAGTGGGCACCAGCACGGAAGCGATATCCTCGAGTTCCGAGGTGGGTATCTCCAGGCAGCGCACCAGCTTGAGAGCCGCTTTGTTGCGCACGAGCACGGTGAGCACGCGCCCGCTGAGTTTCGCCACCACGTTCAGCCCGGTCTCGGGCACCAGTTCCAGGGCGGCAATCGAGGAGGTGGTGATCAGCCCCGGATTCAGGCCCGCCATACGGAAGGGGGCCTCATACCGCGCCACGATTTCGAGGGGCGCCAGCACCGCCACCACGTCCATCTTTTTGGCCGCGGCGGGCTGCGCCACAAAGCTGACCGCCGCCGATTCCACGTCGAATGGGACGCTGCGCTTCATGCGGAAACGGACCAGCGCGAGCTGCTCTTTGGGGTCGGAGGGGAAGTTGTCGAAGTCGAGCACCGAAATCCGGGCGCAGAAGTCCGGCAGGATCAGGGCCGCGTCCTTCTGCTTCCGCCCGGCCACGGCGCCGGCGAGGGCGCGCACGGCGGCGGAAAAATCGTCCGGGTCATTGACGTTTTCCCTGATCGGGGAAATCGAGATCGTTCCCTCCTTGAGCGGGCGGAAGTCCAGCTCCGCTTTCGAACCGATGCGCGCGGCGGCGATTCCGGCTTCGGAAATCTCGAAGGCCATCGCCGGCGGCGGGTCCTGAAGAATGGATTTGAGCTTGTCGAGCATGTTGCGTTCGAACCCTTAAGCCTCGATGAACGTCACCTTGTTGATCTCCCGCAGGGTGGTGATCCCGGCGCGCATTTTCAGCACGGCCGATTCGCGCAGGAACGTCATGCCGTCCTCGCGCGCGGCGCGCTTGATTTCCGAAGTCGGCCGCTTATTCAAAATCATTTCGCGGATCTGGTCGGTCAGGTCCAGCAGTTCGTGGATGGCGGACCGGCCGCGGAATCCCGTGCCGCCGCATTCAAAACAGCCCGCGCCCTCCACCAGTTCCACATCTCGCCACTCGTCGGGATTGAGCCCGCTTTCAACCAGCATGGAATCCGGATATTTCACCGGGCGCTTGCAATGCTCGCAGATGACGCGCACCAGGCGCTGGGCGAGGATGCAGTTCAGGGCGGAGACGAAATTGTAGGCCTCGACGCCCATGTTGAGGAAGCGTCCCAGCACGTCCAGCACGTTGTTGGCGTGAACGGTGGTGAAGACCAGGTGTCCGGTGAGCGCCGAGTTGATCGCGATCTGCGCCGTTTCCTGGTCGCGGATTTCGCCCACCATGATCTTGTCGGGGTCGTGGCGTAGGATGGAGCGCAGCCCGCGCGCAAAGGTGAGCCCCTTTTTTTCGTTCACCGGGATCTGCGTGATGCCCTTAATCTGGTATTCGACGGGGTCTTCGATGGTGATGATCTTATCCTCGTCGTTTTTGATCTCGCTGAGGGCGGCATAGAGGGTGGTGGTTTTTCCCGAACCGGTGGGCCCGGTCACAAGCACCATGCCGTAAGGCTCCAGGATGTAGCGCCGGAACTTCACCAGGTCGGCATCGGAAAAACCGACCACATCGAGCGAAAGCTTGGCGAACTTCTCGCTCATCGACTCTTTGTCGAGCACGCGAAGCACGGCGTCTTCGCCGTGAATCGTGGGCATGATCGAAACGCGGAAGTCGATCAGCCGGTTCTTGTAGCGGACGCGGAAACGGCCGTCCTGCGGGACGCGCTTTTCGGCGATGTCCAGCTCGCTCATGACCTTGATACGCGAAATGATGGTGGACTGCCAGTCCTTGGCAATCGGCGGCATGGCGTAGTGGAGCACGCCGTCAATGCGGTATTTGATGGCCACTTCCTGGTCGCGCGATTCGATGTGAATGTCGCTCGCGCGCCGTTCGAGCGCGTTGAAGATGGTGGTGTCCACCAGCTTGATCACCGGCGCGATGTCGGTGTCGGTGGCGGTGAGCTTGTCGATGGAGAGCGTTTCGTCCTGGTCGCCCTCTTCGGCCACCACGTCCAGCGTGAAGCCCTCGGTCACCTCCTCGAGCACGCGCTGGGACTGCTCCGTCTTCTTGAGCAGCTCGGCGATCTGCGAGAGCGTGGCCACTCGCACGCGCAGCTTGCGATTGAGCAGCAGCGTCAGCTCGTCGATCAGGTTCAGGTTGCGCGGATCGGAAAGCGCGATCTCCAGGGTTCCGTTCTGCGCCTTCATGGGGACGAAGTTGTAGCGGAACATCAGGTCCACCGGGATGGACCGGAACAGGTCGTGATCGATGGCCGCTTCACGCAGGTCCACGTACTCGCAGCGGTAGCGCGCGGCGACGGCGCGCGCCTGTTCGGCTTCAGCCGCTGGATCGGAGGGTCGGGGTTTATCGATAGTTGCCATGAATCACCGCTGAATCGTATCGGCCAGGGAAAAGATGGGCAGGTAAAGGGAAATCAGAACGAAGGCGACCAGCGAGCCCATCACGATCATGATGGCGGGCTCGACCAGGGACAGCGTTGCCGTCATACGGGTGTTGACATCGTCTTCGAAAAATTCGGCCACGCTGTTGAGCATGGCAGGCAAGGCGCCGGTGGATTCTCCGACCTCGATCATGTCCACGGCCAGGCCGGGGAACATTTTCGAGGCACGCAGCGACCCGGAAAGCGGTTGGCCTTCCCGCACCCTTTTGCCCGCGGTTTCCACCGCGCGCCGCAGCAGCGGCGTGTTCAGGGATTCGGCCGCCGTCTCCATCGCCTGCACCAGCGGAATGCCGCCCGTGAGCAGAGTACCCAGAATGCGGCAAAGCTGCGCTACCTGGTACTTGAGCCAGATCTCGCCCGCGATGGGAAGCCGCATCTTCACTTTGTCGATTCGTTCGCGCGCCGAATCCCGCCGCGACCACCAGCGAAACAGAAATATCCCGCCTACCAGTCCCCCGGTAAAGAAAACGATGTAGCTGCGCGCGGTGGTGCCCACGGCGATCAGGTACACCGTCATGGTGGGCAGCTTGGTCTGCATGGTGCCGTACAGGGAGGCGAAGGTGGGCACCACATAAGTCACCAGGAACACCATGAGCAGAGCCACCAGGACCATGAGAACGCTCGGATACATCAGCGAGACCATCACCTTCTTGCGCACCGAGAGGGCCACGCGCTGGTAGCTGATGTAGCGGTCCAGAACCTCGGTGAGGCTGCCGCTTTTCTCCCCGGCCATCACCGAGGTGACGTACATTTTTGGGAAGATGCCCTGCTGGCGGAAGGCTTCCGAAAGCAGCGTGCCGTTGCGGACCTCGTCGCGGACGTTGCGGATGTACGGGCCGAGTTTCGGGTCGGTGAGACGGTCGGCAAGCAGGTCCAGGCCCTTCAGAATCGGCAGCCCGGCGCGCACCAGGGTGACGAACTGCTGGTTGAAAATCAGAAACTTCTCGATGTTCAGCTTCTTGGCGCCGAACAATCCGCCCGATACAACGCTGGCGCCGCTGGTTCGCGGCCGGATGGAGTAGATCAGGAAGCCCTGCTGCGAGTAGCGGTCGCGGAGTTCCTTTTCCGACCCGGCGGAAGCCACGTGCTGGTGGATCTGGCCGCGTCCGTCCGCGTATTTCAGCACAAACTCGGCCATCTTATTGTCCGGACTCCACCAGTTCCACTCCGGGGGGCGGTTGAAACTGGAACAGCTTGCCGTCGAGCTTGGGATCCACTCTCTCCTGGTCGAACGCAAAATTCAGGATGGAATGGTCGAACCCGGTGACCTTGACCTCCCGGATCCGGGCGTCCGGAGCGACCACGAACTCCACGGCAGAATATGGCAG
Organism: Bryobacterales bacterium; assembly: GCA_963836425.1. Taxonomy (GTDB): domain Bacteria; phylum Acidobacteriota; class Terriglobia; order Bryobacterales; family Bryobacteraceae; genus CAWIJJ01. Next base: position 397,389 of record CAWIJJ010000003.1, read on the forward strand.
GTTGTCGCCTTTGGGTTCGGCGGTAATGCGGGTGTCGGCCCCTTCGGGTTTCGCCTCGATGTTGCGGAACTCCTTATCGAAGTCCAGTTTACCCAGCAGGAAGGCGAGCGGGGCGCGCATGTCCTCGGTTTCCTTGAGCTTGGTTTTTTCGGCCCGGTTCTGGTCCGGCGTGTAGAGCCAGAGGTATTTGCCGTCGGAAATGAATTGCTTGCCCCTGGGCTGCGAATAATCCCACCGCATCTTGCCCGGTTTGCGCAGCATTAGGATGCCGGACTCCGTCCGCCGCGGCTTGCCGGGAGGCGTATAGTCTTCTTTAAAAGTGACTTGCAGGGTTTTCGCGTGGTTGTAACGCGTTTCCACTTTCTTGAGCAGGGTTTCCAGATTGGCATCGCCAGCCCAGGCAGACACCGCCAGCAATCCAACGCAGAGATAACGGTAGCTCACATAGGGTTTGACGCACGCCAGGGGCGAAACGTGTAATGCGGCCTATCGGACCGAGACTGTCACGTTCGATTGGCTCCCCGCAGTACCCACCCGGACCACCAGGGGGAGATCCCCGGAAGGGGCATCGCCGGGGATGCGCAGGTTCACCTGGAGCACGCCGGAGACAAAAAACGGCGCCTGTCCGGCAAATTCGACTTTAATTGGCTGGCCGGCGAGCGTTGCAGTGACCGTCAGGCGGGGTTCCGGGGTAATTGGAGGTGTGGGAGACACTTCGGTCACCTTTCCCGTCACGCCGTCCGGGTCGGTTTGCCCCTCGCCGGTCACATAAACAACGATAGCCGAGCCTTTGGCTGCGGGGTTCGACGGCGAATTGACGGAATTATCCTGATTGAGGGCTGCGGCGGGACCGCTCCCCGAGGAGTCGGCGGTGAAGACGCCGGGCGCCGCGGCCACTACGGGTGCGTTGACCGTGTTCGAGGAACGTCCGGCCATGACCACCTGGATATCCGTGGAAGACCGGCCGGCGATCTCGTAAGGCACGACGGCGGAGACCTGGTTGGCGGCGGCGTACACCAAGGGGGCCGCTATCCCATTGAAAAGAACCTGGGTTCCGCCCAGGCTGGTGGCCACCCGCCCGTTCGCCTGGAGTGCCAGACCGGCAAGGCAGGCGGGGCCGAGGCCCGTGCCACCCAGGGTCACGATCTCGCCGGGGGCGACGGCGCCTTCCTGGAAAGTGGCCGCGTTGACCAGGCGAGTGATGGCGGGCGCGGAAGGCGCAGTGGCGGTAAGGGTGACGGGAACCGACTGCACCGCGCCGTTGGCGTTAAGAACCACTGTGCCCTGGTAATCCCCGGGGTCGAGGCCTTCGGCGTTCGCGCAGACCGTTACGCCGGCGCGGGTAGTGCCGGCTGCGGGATTCACGCTGAGCCAGTTGCCCGGGCCGTTCTGAACCGTGGCGGCAGCGGTGAAGGCGGTAGGCGCGGGAGCGTTCAGGAGCAGCCCCTGGGAGCCCGATCCATTGAAACTAAGGGAGTTGGGGGTCACGGTGAGCGGCGGAGCACTGAATTGCCCCTGGCTGAGGAACAGGACAGGGATGCTTCTGGGGGCGAACCCGTTGGCTGCGACGGAGAAAGACCCGGTGGCAACGCCGGCGGGTGTCTTGGACCGGTCCACCGATACCTGTACCGTGCTCCCGGTAGTCCGGACGGACAGCCAGGGAGTGCTGGTGGAAGAGGATAAGAGCACTGGAATAAAAGGATTGCTGGAAAAGATCGCTACGCTCTGCAAGGGTATGGTGCCGTTCGGATACGTGAGCGCATCGAAGATCGCGATCCCGAGGCTGCCCGTCCCGGCCGCCTGCAAAACGGTAGCGGGAGTCACCTGCAAAGTCACAGGGACACTCACCGTACCGCTCGTTGTTGTGCGAATCGTGATGGAGGACGTGTAGGTTCCGGGTCCGAGCCCGCGCGGGTCCACGGCGACCGGGATCAGCACGGGGTAAGCGCCCAAAATGTTGGGAGCGCTGGTGGAGATCAGAAGCCAGGGAGTGCCTATTGGGCGCGATGCGCTGAAGTTGCCCGCTTCCGCGCTGGAGATGAACAGGGCCTGCTGGGGCAAAACGTCGCTACCGGTCTGGTAGATAAAGGATAAAGACGCGGGTGCGACAGCGACCGGGGCGGCGGCGGAGGCAAGAGCGGGCAGGGCCAGCAACAACGCCAGCAGGCGAATCATTCCTTTACTGTACCGAAACAGTCCCGCGGAAAAAGTTCGGGCCGGGAAGGGAAATCGAAGTCCCCGCCCGGCCCGAGGGAGCGCACCAGAAGAAGCAGCCTATTTGAGCGAAACCGTGACGCCCGTCTGGGTCACGCCGCCGCCGATGAGCACCTGGATGGGCACATTGCCGGCACGTGCGGACATAGGCACTACAGCGTTGATTTGCATGACGCCGGAAACCAGGCCCGGCGCCTCACCGAAGAATACGACCTGCGAGGGCTGGCCGTCGATCAGCACCGAAACCGGAAAGAGCGGCTGCGGCGTGAAGGGGAACCCGTTCGGCAGGAAGGTAACGGTCGTGATCTTGCCTGTCACACCCGCCGGGGAAGTCTGGCCTTCGCCGGTGAGGAAGATCTGGATGATCTCGCCGCGGGCGGCGGGGCTTCCGGGCAGGTTATAGGAGTTGTTGGCGTTGAGCAATGCGGCGGGGCCCGCTCCGGTGGAGTTGGCCGTAAAGAGGGCCGGTACCGAGCCGGACTGAGCGACGGTGACAGTGTTGGAGCTTTGGGTCAGGTACACGACCTTGACCGGTACGTTGGAGATGAATGGGGAGGCGATGTCGTACGGCACGATCGCCGCCACCTGGGTCGCGCTCGTGTAGACCAGCGGGGCCGCGATGCCGTTCACGAACACCTGGGTATTGGCCAGGGTGGTGGCGAACTTGCCGGTGGAATCGATCTGATAGGTGGCCAGCGTTGCAGGCCCGAGATTGGTGCCGACGATGGTGATGATTTCGCCCGGCGCTATCGCTCCGGTGGCAAGATTGCTGGCGGCATTGGTCACGCGGTCGATGGCAGGCGCGGGAGCCGTGACGGTCAGGGTCACGTTGACGGTGCTGCTGCCCGTCGCGCCGTTGGCGCCGGCCACCGTCACCGTCCCATTATAGGTGCCGGGCGACAGGCTGGCCGGGTTGGCCGAAATGGTGAGGGTGGTTCCGGTGTTGCCGCTGGTGGGGCTGACGGAAAGCCAGTTGCCGGTGCTTGCCGCCGAAGCGGTGAACTGAAGCCCCGAAGCGCCGGTTACCTGTAAAGTCTGGCCGGCAGGATTCTGATCGCCGGTCTTGTAGGCGAATGTCAGGGGCGTGGTGCTGACCGAGACGGAGGTGCCCTGGACATTCAAGGTGACGTTCACCCGCACCACGTTGCCGCCATTCGGAGTCAAGGTGATGGTGCCCTGATACGTACCCTCGGAGAGGCCGCTGGTACTTGCGCTGACCATGAGATCGACCGGAGCGATGAGAGAGGTGCCATTGGTGACGCCGGCATTCAGCCAGTTTCCGCCGCTGGTGGTGGATGCATTTACCGTGAAAGCAACACCAGCCGTTCCCGAAGTGCTGTTGGTCACCCGTAGCACCTGGGACGGTGGAGCGTTACCGGTTTGTGCCGAGAACGTCAGGGAGGTGGCACTGGCGGTGATGTTTCCGGACCCGCCCGTGGGAGCGTTGACCGTGAGGCTCACCGGGACTGTCTGGGTGACGCCGCCCGCCGTCAAGGCGATGTTGCAGGTGTAGGCCGTGGTGGAAGCGGCGAGGCCGGTCTGATTCACCGTGACCGTCAGGTTCTGCGGCGTGGTCAGGGTGCCGCTGGGCGAGATACTCAGCCACGAGCAGGGACTGGTGCTCACCGAAGCCGTGAAGGTAGTCGCGCTGGCTGCGGTAACGCCAAGGGTTTGCGACGCCGGCGCCCCGCCGCCTGCAATGGCGGTGAAGGTCAAGGCGTTCGCTCCCAGCGTGAGAACGCCGCCCGAAGAAGAGTTGTTAACCAGGACCAACACCGGAATGGTAAACGGCGAATTGGGGGCGCCCGGCGAACTGACAACGATGCTGCCGGTCCGCAATCCGCTGGCGAGGCTGGCCGGGTTCACCGTCACCTGATAGGAAGACGGCGTATTGGCGGAGGTGCCGCCGCTCACCAGAATCCAGTTATCCGGCGTGCTCACGGTTACCGCACGGCTGGAACCATCGCTCATGGAGACGGAGAGGTTCGTATTGTAGCTGGTGTCGCCGGTGTTATAGGAGAAATTGATCGTGGACGGGTTGACGATCAGGACCGGATTAGCCGACACCGTGAGATTGACGGCGACAGGCGTTGTGCCCGAAGGAGTCGTCACCGTGATGGTGCCGGAGTAGGTGCCCGCCGCCAATCCGCCGACGACATTCACATACACGTAGCCGGGAGCGGTGGTGCCTCCCGCCGATGCGCTGATAAATGCGCTGCCGGAGCCCTGGTTCACGCTGATGGAAATAGCGCCCGTGCCGCCGACCGTGATCTGCTGCTGGGGCGGGCTGATGCCGCTGCCGGCCTGATAGGCGAAGTTCAACGTGGTGGGGCCGACCGGGTTGCCCGTGGTCGTGCCGCCGCCGGTGCCGATATTGAGAGTGACAGGCAGATCGCCGTAGGCAGCGCCATCCTTGGTGAAGGCGACGTTACAGCTATGCGTTCCGTTCGAGGCAAACGTGTTCGGATACGCGGTCAGGATGAAACCGCCGGTTCCATTCTGGGTGACGCCCAGCCATTGGTTGCAGGTGGCCGGCACCGTCCACGAGAACGAGCCGCTGCCGGTCGGCGTCACCGTCTGCTGCATCACGGCGTCGTTCAGATTGGCGTTGAAGACAACCGAAGAGGGGGAGAAGAGGCCGCTGCCCGTACCGCCGTTCACGGAGAGGTTGACCGTCAGGATGCTGGTGTCGTTCAGATTCGTGGGATTGGTCAGCGTGACATAGCCGACGTAATCCCCGGTGGCAAGCTGCGAAGCAGCGGTGTTGTTGACCGTGATCGGCAGACCGGCGCTGACATTCCCGGAGTAGCTGGTGAAGCCGTTCAGCGTGAGCCAGCTGCCCGAGCTGCTGGCGGTGGCGTTGAAGCTGGTGATGTTGCTGTTGGTGCTGGTGATCCCCACATTCTGCGCAATTGAGCCGGTGGTCGTGGTCCACGCAAGGTTCAGGGTGCCGGTGGAGGGCCGGATGGTTCCGGTATTGCCCGAGGCTCCAACCGTAAACGTCACGTTAATCGGGATCGCACTGCCCGTCGAGGGCCTCAGCGTAATGGTGGCGGTATAGACGCCGTTGGGTAGCCCCGTCGGGCTCGCGGTGATTCGCAGCGTAGTGGGCAAAGATGCGCTCACGCTCGAACTGGTCAGGGCCGCCCCCAGCCATGCCACCCCAACTGACTGATAGTTCACTTCAGGTGGCCCAAAAGTGATCGGAACCGCGCTGGTGGACGAAAGCGTGACATCCTGCTGAACCACAGAGGTTCCGCTCGTCACCAGCGAGACGCTGGTCGGGTTTGCGGAGACGGTTCCCGTGCCGGGGTTGGCGTTTCCGAAATGGACGGCAATGGTCTTGGTGTCCGTGCCGCCGGTGATCGTTATGGTGCCGTTACAAGTGGCGCCCCCAAGGGCGCAGCTCGCATTCTGAAGCTGGATTGCGAGCGTCACTCCGCTGCTGGCGCTGGCAGTGCCCTGGAGTGGATTGACCTTGTACCAGTTGTCGCCGGCTGCCTTCGCAACGAGGAAAGGCACCGCCGGGCCGCTGCTGGTTACTGTAACGGTTACCGCTTCGGTGGTGACGAGAGTAACGTCGTTGGAGCTAAGTTGGAGTGTCTGCGCCGCGGCCGGTGCTACGACCAGCAATACGACGGCGGAAAGGAATGCGATCTGTTTAATTAAAGTGCGCGCGGCGTCCATGGTTGTCCTCGGCAAATAGATCATAACATCGAATACTGGATTAACAGACTTCGATCTCTGGTTCTGAGGATGAGACGCGGACCCCCATAATAACGCTATTTCAGGATCTGGAAAAGGTTGCTGTAATCGTCGGTCCACAGGCGCACGCCGCTGCCGTCTGTCGCCAGATGTTTGCCCGTCATGTAACCCTCTCCATCGAATACATTTTCCGAGGAAGCAAGCAGGACCCAGGTGGCGCCGAAAACACCGGTGGATTCGTCGTCGTCGGTATCGAACAGGCGCGCGGTCTTGCCCAGCGCACGCATCTCGCCCGCGAGCACCGGCTGTAAGTTTAGGTACCGATTCGATATGTGCACGGCGAGAATCCCGTTGGGAGAAAGGTGGCGGAAGTAGAGTGCCATGGCCTCGCGGGTCAAAAGGTGGACGGGAATGGAATCGCTCGAGAAGGCATCCACCGCGAGCACGTCGAAATGTTCGTCCGCTTCCCGCTCGAGCGAGAGGCGCGCATCCCCCATGGCGATTTCCACCTTGCCCTTGGCATCGGGCACGAAGTGAAACTGCGATTTCGCGATCCCCGGGACCAGCGGATTGATTTCGTAGAACCGGAAATAGTCGCCGAGGCGCGCGTAGGCGGCCAGGGTCCCGGTGCCCAGGCCGATCACGCCGACGCGCACGGCGCGGTTCTTTCCCTGTTCCCGTATGGCGACGCCCACGCCGGTGTCAGGTCCGTAATAGGTGGTCGGCAGGTAGAGGCGCGCGGGATTCAGGAACTCCTCGCCGTGGTTGATGGTGCCGTGGGTGAGGGTGCGGGTAGCGGTGAAATCGGAGGCCGGCCCGCTGTCGCGCACGCGCAGGGCGCCATAGAAGTTGCGCACGCTCAACCGGTACTCCCTGGTGAGTTCGCGCATCTCGTAGCCCAGATATCCGGCCAGCACCAGGACCAGGCACTCCGCCGCGATGGACGGCCACTTGCGCATCACGCCCGTGGAGGCCGGCGGCGCCTGATCTTCGGCCGGAGCGACTTCGTACTGCCGCCGCCATTCGATCAGGCCGCGCAGCAGCAGCAGCCCGGGCACCGCGATCAGAAACAGGAATACCAGGAGCACGCGCTTCAGGAAATCGTCGGGCTCGCTGAAATCCTTGACGAAGAGGGCCACGACGCGCTGGCCGAGCGAGAGCAGTCCGCCGCGGTAATCATAGGCGAAGATTCCGATCACCGTCAGGGATACCGCGGCGAGTCCGATCAGCGACGGCGGGAGCAGGTTGCGCATCCATTCCGTCTCGCTGTCGCCGCTCACCGCGATCAGCACCACGACCGCGCAGGCGATCATCGCCAGGTGCAAATCGTAGAGTGCGTTGAACAGGTAGGGAGCCACCAACCCGACGAAGAGGCCGCCCAACGCGCCGCCGGCGGCGATCATCAGGTAGAAATGGGTAAGATAGCGCGGATGCGGCTTCAGCCGGACCAGTTCGCCGTGGCACACCATGCAGCAGGTGAACAGCGCCATCGAAAACAGCGGCACCATCACTTTGAGGGGCACGTTGCCCAGGGTATCGACCGAACTGGTGAAGGTCATGCTGCCCAGCGCCACCGCCAGCAGCGGCAGGTAGGGATACCGGCGGTACCAGCCGCTGCTCTCGAAACAAAGAATAAACGTGAGCAGGTAGATGCTGAGCGGCAGGACCCACAAGAACGGGATGGCCGCCACATTCTGGGAGAGGTGATTGGTGATGGCCAGCAGCAGCGCGGACGCGCACGCCGGCAGCGCGAGCCAGAGCGCATATTGGCGCGCGCCCGGCTTATGCGCCGCTTCCCCCTCGGCGCCCAGGGCGAACTCCGGCGCATTGCCGGCCCGAAACGCGGTGAAGCCGCAAAGCAGGATGAAAACGCCGTACGCGATCGACCACATGGACGACTGCTGGCGGGTGGTCAGCGTGGGTTCGAATAAGACCGGGTAGCTGATGAGGGCGAACATGGAGCCGGCATTCGACAGAGCGTACAACCGGTACGGCATCGAAGTCTTGAAGCGGCGCGCATACCAGGCCTGAATCAGCGGCCCGGTGGTGGCCAGCATGAAATAAGGCAGCCCTACGGTTATCGCGAGGAGTCCCAGGATGGCCAGCGTGGGCTGCTCCATTCCGATGGGCTTGCGCGCAACGGAAGGATAGATGGGCAGCGCCGCCGCGCTTACCAGGAGCAGCCCGGCATGAAGCAACATTTGCGCGCGCGGCCGCAGGTAACGGACCACCGCGTGGGCGTAGAGATAGCCCATTAGCAGCATCAACTGGAAGAAAAGCAGGCAGGTGGTCCACACCGCCGCCGATCCGCCGAACCAGGGCAGAATGATCTTGGCGATGACCGGCTGGACCTGGAACAACAGAAAAGCGCTGACCAGAATCGTAAAAGCGTACAAAAGCATGTTCAGCGGTAAGCCGCAACCCCCGTGACTCGTTCTCCGATAACCAGGGCGTGGATGTGGTCCGTGCCCTCATAGGTCTTCACGGTTTCGAGATTGCAGAGGTGGCGCATGATCGGGTACTCGTCCGTGATGCCGTTAGCGCCCAACAGGTCGCGGCTGAGACGGGCGCACTCGAGCGCCATGGCCACGTTGTTCCGCTTGAGCATCGAAATGTGCGCCGGCTCGAGCTTGCCGCCGTCCTTGAGGCGGCCTGCCTGCACGGCCAGAAGCTGAGCCTTGGTGATTTCGGTGATCATCCAGGCCAGTTTTTCCTGTACCAGTTGATGGGAGGCGATGGGCCGGTCGTCGAACTGCTTGCGCACGATGGAATATTGGCGCGCCGTTTCGTAGCAGTCCATGGCGGCGCCCACAACTCCGCAGCCGATGCCGTAGCGTGCCTGTGAAAGACAGGCGAGCGCCGACTTCAGGCCCCTGGCGCCGGGCAGCCGGTCGCGCTCGTGCACACGGCAGTCCGCGAGCGCCAGGCTGGAGGTGACGGAAGCGCGCATGGACCACTTGCCGTGAATATCCGAACTGGTGAAGCCGGGTGTGCCGCGTTCCACCAGAAATCCGGCGATGCCTTCTTCTGTTCGGGCCCAGACCACCGCCACGTCCGCCATCGTGCCGTTGGTGATCCAGGTCTTTTCGCCGTTGAGCACCCAGCCGTCGCCATCGCGGCGCGCCCGGGTGCGCATGCCGGCGGGATTCGAACCGAAGTCGGGCTCGGTGAGCCCGAAGCAGCCTATGGCCTTGCCGTTTTGCAGGGCGGGCAGCCACTTCTCTTTCTGCTCTTCGGAACCGAAGGCGTGGATGGGATACATCACCAGGGCGCCCTGCACGGAAACGAAACTGCGCACGCCGGAATCGACGCGCTCCAGTTCCTGCATGATCAGCCCGTATTCCACGTTGCTCATTCCGGCGCAGCCATACCCTTCGAGGTTCGCGCCGAGGAAGCCCAGCTCGGCCATCTCGGGGATGATTTCGGAGGGAAAGCGCGCGTCGCGGTAGCAGTCGCGGATCAGGGGGAGAATGCGCTCTTCGGCGAAGCGCCGGGCAGTCTGCCGGACCATCAACTCCTCTTCATTGAACAGGGAGTCGACGCAGAAGTAGTCCACGCCACGGAAAGCCATAGTTTGATTTCTTACACCTTATTGTAGGGCAGCCGCCGCTTGCGCGCAGTTTGTTGCCGGAGCAAACTTATAACGTGACCACAGTGCGTTTCGGATTCTGCCTGAGCCTCGCGGCGGGCCTGTTCGCGCAGACCGCGGCCTACCTCAATCCCGACCTGCCGGCGGAGCAGCGCGCCAGGGACATCGTTTCGCGCATGACTCTCGAAGAGAAGGTGCTCCAGATGCAGAACTCGGCCCCGGCCATTCCGCGTCTGAATATCCCGGCCTATGACTGGTGGAACGAGGCGCTGCACGGGGTGGCGCGCGCCGGGGAGGCGACCGTGTTTCCACAGGCAATCGGCCTGGCGGCCACCTGGGATACGGACCTGATGCACCGGATCGCCGACGTGATCTCCACCGAGGCGCGCGCCAAGTACAACGAAGCGATCCGGACCGGCGATCACAGCCGCTACCACGGGCTCACCTTCTGGTCGCCGAACATCAACATTTTTCGCGACCCGCGCTGGGGCCGCGGGCAGGAGACTTACGGCGAAGACCCGTACCTGACGGGGCGCATGGCGGTGGCGTTCATCCAGGGCATGCAGGGCACCGACCAGCATTATTTCAAGGTGATCGCGACGGCCAAGCACTATGCGGTGCACAGCGGGCCGGAGCCTTCGCGGCATGTCTTCGACGTGCACCCCAGCACGCGCGACCTGGAGCAAACTTACCTGCCGGCATTCCGCGCGGCCATCGTGGAGGGCAAGGCCGATTCGGTGATGTGCGCATACAACGCCGTGGACGGCGTGCCGGCGTGCGCGAACACGGACCTGCTCGAGAAAACGTTGCGGGGCGATTGGGGCTTCAAGGGCTATATCGTCAGCGACTGCGGCGCCATCGCGGACATCTACCGCTTCCACAAGTACAAGCCCAACGCGGCGGAAGCCTCGGCGGTGGCGGTGAAGGCGGGCACGGACCTGACGTGCGGCAACGAGTATCGCGCGCTGACCGAGGCGGTGAAGTCCGGCGCCATCGAGGAGGCGGAGATCAATCGCGCGCTCGAGCGTCTGTTTGTGGCCCGTTTCAAACTGGGAATGTTCGACCCGCCGGAACGCGTGCCGTTCTCGAAGATCCCTTACTCGGTGAACGATTCGGCCGAGCACCGGAAACTGGCGCTGGAGGCGGCGCGGGAATCGATCGTACTGCTGAAGAACGCAGGGGGCGTGCTGCCGCTCAAAGCGGGGGTGAAGCGGATTGCGGTGATCGGCCCTTCGGCGGACGATCCGGAGGCGCTGCTCGGCAACTACAACGGGTTTTCGCGGAAGCACGTGACGCCGCTCGAAGGCATAGAGAAGCAGTTCGCGGGCAAGGCGGACGTGCGATTCGCGATGGGTGCGACTTATACCAGCCAGTCGCAGGCGCTGCTGCCGGCGGAGGCGCTGACGCCGCCGGGCGGGTCGGGACACGGCATGCTGGCCGAGTATTTCGATAATCCCGAATTTGAGGGCCAGCCCAAGGTGCGGAGGGTGGAAGCCCGTCCGTACCTGCAGGCGGGAATGGTGGATCCGGAGGTCGCGGCGGCATTCCCGCAGCACGGCTACTCGGTGCGGTGGAGCGGCACGCTGCGCGCGCCGGTCGGGGGCGAATACGTGTTCGCGCCGCGCGGCGGCGGCTTTGGGCGGCCGGCGATTCGCCTGTTTCTCGACGATAAGGAACTGGTCGCCGATTCCGCGGCGTCCCGGGAGGAGGGCGCGGGCAACCGGTGCTGTTGAAGGCGACGCTCGAAGCCAACCACGATTACCCGTTTCGCGTGGAGTATCGCGCCCAGGGTAATGCTCCGGCATCGGCGGCGGTAGCATGGGCTCCCCCGGCCGCGGGCTTGCTGGCGGAGGCCGAAGCGGCGGTGAAAGACGCGGACGTGGCGATCGCTTTTGTCGGACTGAATCCGAGTCTCGAGGGCGAAGAGATGCGCGTGACCATTCCCGGCTTCCAGGGCGGCGACCGCACCGATCTGAACCTGCCGGAAGCGCAGGAGCAATTGCTCGAGAAGGCCATCGGCACGGGCAAGCCGGTGATCGTGGTGCTGACCAGCGGCAGCGCGCTGGCGGCGAACTTCGCGGCGGAAAAGGCGGCGGCGGTGCTGGCACTCTGGTACGGCGGCGAAGAGGCCGGCACGGCCATCGCGGAAACGCTGGCCGGCGTCAACAACCCGGCCGGACGCCTGCCGGTCACGTTCTACAAAGGCGTGGAACAGCTCCCGCCTTTCGACGATTACTCGATGGACGGCCGAACTTACCGCTACTTCAAAGGCGATCCGTTGTGGGGGTTCGGCTACGGCTTGAGCTACGCGAAATTCGCTTACTCCGGCCTGCGCACGGAGCGCACGGCGAAGGGCGCGCGCGTGAGCGTGCGGGTGAAGAACGATTCGCCGCGCGAAGGCGATGAAGTGGTGCAGCTTTACCTGAGCGGCGCCGGCAGATTCCATCCGCGACCTGCGCGGATTCCGCCGCGTTCACCTCAAGGGCGGGGAAACGCGCACGGTGGAATTCACGATCGCGCCCGCGGATGTTCCCGCGGAGAAGGTGAAGGTCAGCGCCGGCGGCGGTCAGCCGGCCGGAGATGTGGCCCGCGTCGAAGGCGTTCTGTGAACGCTACGGCGCGTCGCTCACGCGGACGCGAAACTTCAGGGTAACGGGCTTGCCCGGTTCGAGCGTGTAGCCGTCGGATGACGGGGTGCGTCCCGGGAAAGACGCACCGACAAAGCCGTAGTTGCGCAGGCACCACTGGTAGGGCGCGTTCAGGTTCTTCGGGTCGGAGGTGATGCGCAGGATGGCGCGCTTGCCGCCGTAGACGCCTTCGAGTTCGGCCCACTGGTGCGGGTTCAGGTCCTCGTCTTTCGAAAGGGTCTGACCGTCCGCGCGCAACGATGGTGTTCTCCCGTGCGGCGAAGCGGGCGCTGACACCGCCGTAGCTCTTGCCGGTTTCGCGCGATCCTTTCAGGGTGACGGGCGCGGTGGTGGCTTCGAGCGTCAGTTCCAGGTCAATGTCGCGCGTGGAACCCCGGGCCGGAAGCACCGTGATGCGGAGGTTTTCGCGTACGATATCGCGACCGTCCGCCTGCCAGAGGTTGTCTACCGTGAGGCGGGCATCGCTGGTTCCGGCGGACGTCCGCGGCGGTTTCACGCCGGCGTGCTTCGCCGTGAAGTTCATCCAGATGTCGTACGTGTTGCCGCCGGTTTCGACCACCGGCCACGACCAGAACAATCCGCGGTGGTGCCAGTGGTCGGCGGGGAAGTCGTCCAACATGGAGACGCCGCCGGGCGTGTAGACCGGGAAGATGTAGCAGCAGCGGCGCTTGTTTTCGGGCGCGCCCGGCTTGAGTTGCGGGCCGTAGTTGTAGACAAGGACCGGCTTGCCGGCCTCGGTCAGCTCCAGGCGGCCGGAGCCCGTGTCCTTCCAGGCAAACTGGCCGAACGCGGGAAGCGCCAGCAGCACGGCCAGCCAGCACGTCTTATTCGCGAGATGCATTGCGGATCTTCGCCTCCTCCACTTCCACGCCCAGCCCGGGCCCGGCGGGCACGCGCAGCGCTCCGTCTTCGAGCCGAAAGGGCTGCTTCAAAAACGACCCGGCCAGAAATTGCAGCCCGTTGAGGGCCGCCGGATATTTGAGGCCGTAGGCTCCGAACAGCATTAGCGAGGCGGCAAGCGAGACGTCCGGGTCGGTCAACCCGCTGCCGAGAAACATCAACTTGTTGGCATCGAGGTATTCGACCTGCCGGCGCGCGTCCCAGAGACCGGCGGTGCGGGCGGGCTTCATCGCCACACCGTCCAGCGCGCCGAGTTTGTGGAACTCCTCGAGATCGGCGACGGAAACAACCCCTTCGTCCAGCAGAATAGGCAGCGCCCCTTGTTTCTTCAAGGCCGCCAGCGCCGTGAGGCGGTTCGGCGGAACGGGCTGCTCGAGTACATTTACCCCCGCGTCGCGCAGTTTGGGAACGGTGGCGAGCGCAGTCGCCTCGTCGTAGCCACCGTTGGCGTCCGCCCACAGGAAGCATTCGGGAGCCAGGCGGCGCACTTCCTTCGCCAGTGCGATGTCGAAAGCCGGATCGGGCGCGACTTTGATATTGAAATGCCGGTAGCCCAGTTTCCGCCCCTCGGCCATCAAGGGTTCGATCTCCGCCAGCGTCTTAACATTGACCGTCCAACTGAGGGTGATGCGCTCGAGCGGTTTGCGTCCCCACAGTTCGGGAAGGCTCTTACCCGCGAGTTTGCCCGCGATGTCGTGAAGGGCCAGGTCGACGCCGGCCTTGGCGATGGGCATGCCGGTGGAAAAGGAGGCGGCGATCGCCTTGTTCATGGCGGCGTGGGCGCCCGCGATATCGGTCGGGTTGCGGCCCATCAGCACCGGCGCAAGATACGAACGGATCGCGCTGGTTGCCGACTCGAGCGTTTCGTAGCTCCAGGTGGGAAGCGGGACGCTCTGCCCCCAGCCGGTGGTGCCGTCTTCGCACACCACCTTGACGAACACCGCCTGCCGCTCCGGTTTGGTAAAGAATCGGAAATAGCCCGTCACCGGATAGCGGAGCGGAAACGCTTCCACCGAGCGGATCGCGGGCGCGTCTTTCGCGAGCAACGGACCGGCAGCCATCACGCCGAGGAAATCACGTCGCCTCATGCCAACGCCATTCTGGCCGCGTCGAATTTTACCCGCCTTCCAGTGTCGAGGGCGACGGCGGCCATGCAGCCCGCTACGGCGTGCTGGAATCCGTTGTCCACGCTGGCGCGAGGCGTTTCGCGGGAACGAACGCAACGCAGGAAGTTCGCCATGTGGGACTCGACCGGAAGTTTCTCGAAGGCCAGCGTTTCCTTCACACGATTTGGATCGCGGCTGCCTTCACCGGTGATCTTCTGGTTATCCAGGTCGAGCACGCCCTTGCTGCCGTACCACAGGTTGCGGTTGCCCGCGCCGTTGGTCAGGCTCATCGAGAACGTCACCAGGCACTCGTTGTATTCGACGGTGGCCTGGAAAACATCGGAGGTTTCGCGGCCGTCTTTCCACAAGTAAACGCCGCCCATGGCCATCGCGCTCTTCGGGTAGGGATCCTGCAAATACCAGGGCGCGAGGTCGATCAGGTGGCACATCCAGAGTCCGGCGATGCCGTTGGTGGTTTCACGGAAAAGCTGCCACTCGCGGAGTTTGCGCGGATTGAACGGGCCGGTGATTCGGCCGCCGAACTGGAAGGCCTCCCAATCCACCTCGTCCTGCCTGACGTTGGTGAGGTCGCGTTTCCAGCGCTGCTCCTGGAAATTGACCGCCATCTCGACGCGGGTCACCTTGCCGATGATGCCGCTGTGAATGGCCTTGGCGGCGGCGATGAACTGCGGGTCGCTGCGCCGCTGCGTTCCCACCTGCACCACCTGTTTGGTGCGCTTGACGGCCTGCCACGCCATCTTGCCGTCGTCGAAGTTGACCGCGAAAGGCTTCTCGCAATAGACGTCCTTGCCGGCAGCGACCGCATCGGCCAGAATGTGCGGGTGGGTCATATCGGGAGTGGCGATCATGACCGCGTCGATGTCCTTGCTGGCCAACAGTTCCTGGTAACGCGTGTATTGCTTCGGCGCTGCGCCGAACGCCTTCTCCACCATCGCGGCCCGAGCCTCGCGGTTGACTTTCCACACGTCGCAGACGGCCGTGATGGCGGCATTTTCGCCGGAGCGGCGGAGTTCGTTGAAGTGGTCGAGCGAACGGCCGCCGCAGCCGATCTGGCCGAGGCGGATCCGGTCATTCGGAGATTGCTGCCACCCCTGAAGGGCGGGCGCGAGCGCCGTGGCGCCGGCGATGAAAGTTCGGCGTGTCGAATTCATAGAAGACTTCGTTCTGGCGTCGAACTATATCACGTTTTGAGGGCCCGCGGGCATCGCGGTTCGACGCTCAAGCGATCGAAAATGTTCGTCCTTTGTGCTGGCCCACGAGTAACTGGAACAGCCGGTGTGCGATCAACTCGTGGAGAGTCAGCAGTTCGCGGTTGGCGGCGGTAATCGCTTCGGCGTCATGGGCGGCCCCGGCCGGGAGTGGGCCACCGGCCCTGAGTGCGCCGGTCGCTTCCTTGAGAATGGGATCGGTCATCACCTCGCCGGCCATTTCCCAGAGGGTGATGAAGCGGTCCACGGCAGTGGGGAAGCTCATGGCGAAAACGCCGAACTGGCTGGTGGTGCGCGGCGGTTTGTAGTCCAGGTTGAACGGGCCGTTGTAGCCGTAGGTGCGCAGCAACACCAGGACGTTGAGCCAGTCGAGCGGGTTTACCAGCCCGACCGCGATATCGACGTCGTGCTTCAGGCGGTAGCCGTCGTTGATGTCGAAATGGAACAGTTTGCCCGCCAGCAAGGCACGGGCAAGAGCGGCACGCGGCGCGGCGCCCCACATCAACTCGTGCAGATACTCGGGGTTGAGCCCTACCATTTCGGCATGCGTGAGCACGCCGGAGCTAATGAATGCGAGCATGGCGTCGCTGGTGGGGAGCAGAATTTCGGCCTGGGGTTCAAAGGGCTTGGCTTCGAGGCAATGTTTCAGCGTCGGGCGGCCTTTCTCCTTTGCCTTGGCGATGTCATGGTCGCACGCCGCATTGAGGGTGGAGGCGTACCCGCGCAGCATCTCGACTTCGTCCACCGCGCCCTGCATCATGTACCCGAGCGATCCGGGCCAGTAAACGGCAAAGGACGCTTCCAGGTCGTGCCCGATATCCACCGTGTTGCACACGCGGAAGTTGGCGTACTCTCGCACGTCGCGCGACTCGGCTGCCGGTCCGCCGGCCCACACGGCGTGGTGGAAGGTCTCCGTGGTGACCATGGAGCACTTGACGCCGGCCTCGGACAGCGATTTCTGAATTCTGCCGACGATTTCGCACTGCTCCTCTTTGCCCAGCGCCCGGGTTGGAATGACATCCGTGTCGTGGGTGGACCAGTGGCCGATCCCGATCTCGCCGTAGTGCCGGATCACGTCCTCGAAACCGATCGGCGGCCGGGTAGGCGCGTGAAACAGCGCGTGGCCTTCGTACGCCGCGGCCCATTGCGGTCCGGAAATGAAGAATTTCCGTCGCGTTTCCGGTGAATATGCGCCGCCGCACGCCTGGGTGAGCCGGCTGATGAGAGCTTGCTGCTGGTTAACAGGAATCGGATTCATGATCGATACCGTTCTATCACTTTCCGGGCGGCGCGTCGATACGTTTCAACGTGAGCCGGGTGAGTATTGTTGTACCATGAAACAAAAGAATGACCATCCGGGATATCCGTGCCACCACGGTGACGGTTCCGCTGGAGGCGCCGTTGCGCCACGCGAATGGATGCCACTGGGGGAGGTTTGTCCGGACGATCGTGGAAGTGGAGACGGATAACGGCCTGATCGGGCTTGGGGAGATGGGCGGCGGAGGCGAATCGGCCGAAGCGGCCATCCGCGGCCTGAGGTCTTATCTGCTGGGGCACGATCCCGCGCGTCTCGAGGAGATGCGCTTTCTGATCGCCAACCCGACGGCGTCCCTGTACAACAATCGCACGCAGATGCTGGCGGCGCTCGAGTTCGCCTGTCTGGACATTCTGGGCCAGGCATGGGGCGTCCCTGTTTGCGATATCCTGGGCGGACGTTTGCGCGACCGCGTCCCTTTCGCGACCTACTGCTTCTTCCGCTACGCCAATCCGCGTACGGGCGAAGGAGAGGCGCGGACGATCGAGCAGGTGGTCGAATTCGTGCGCAGTCTCAAGCAGCGCTGCGGCTTCACCACCCACAAGCTGAAGGCCGGCGTCTTCCCGCAGGATTACGAACTCGAGGTGTACCGCGCCCTGGCCGCGGCCTTTCCCGGCGATTCCTTCCGCTTCGATCCCAATGCCGTCTGGTCCACCGAACAGGCGATCCGCTTCGGGCAGGCGATCGAGGGCATCCGCAACGATTATCTGGAGGACCCGGTTTACGGATTGAACGGGATGCGCCGGACGCGCGAGAAGGTGCGCGTGCCGCTCGCCACCAATACGGTCGTGGTGAACTTCGAGCAGCTTGCGGCCAACGCGCTCGATACGGCGGTGGATGTGATCCTGCTGGACACGACGTTCTGGGGCGGGATCCGCGCCTGCGTGAAGGCGGCGGCGGTTTGCGAAACGTTTCAGCTCGGAGTGGCGGTGCACTCGTCCGGGGAGCTGGGCATCCAACTTGCCACCATGCTGCACCTGGGCGCGGTGATTCCTAATCTTTCATTTGCGGCGGACGCGCACTACCACCACCTGACCGACGACGTGATTGAGGGCGGCCTGATGAAGTATGAAGGCGGCGCTATCCGCGTTCCCGGCGGCCCGGGACTGGGCGTGAAACTGGACCGTGAAAAGCTGCGCGAGTACAGCGAACTGTATCAGCGGCTGGGCGGGTATCCTTATGACCGGGATCCGGCGCGCCCCCGCTGGACGCCGATAGTTCCCAACGACCGCTGGGCCGATCCCGGAGACGATCGCCCGGTGGAAATTCCCGATTGAGGTGATGAAGATGCTGCTCAAGCTTTGCCCGATCGTTGCCATTGCCGCAGCCGGTCTGTACGCCGAGTCGGGGGCGGATGCGTGGCTTCGTTATACAGGATTAAGCGATGCGGCGGTCCGGCAATACCATGCCGTCGTGCCGCCGGTAGTGGTGCTGTATGGAAATTCGCCGGTGCTCGGGAGCGCGCAACAGGAACTGATTCGCGGCGTGCGCGGGCTGCTCGGCCGAACCCTGCGGATCGAAGCCCGGGCCGGGCGGGAGAACGCTGTTCTGCTCGGAACCGCGGCGGACCTGGGCAGCGGCGTCGCGGGCTTGAACCTGGGCGCAGCGCTCGACCCGGATGCGTTTTCCCTGACCACCGCAAGGGCCAACGGCGCTGCCTATACCGTGATTGCCGGCGGCAGCGATCGCGGCGTGCTCTACGGGGTGTTCGCCTATCTGCGCAAAATGAGCCTCGGCGAGCCGCTGGCGGAATTGAACGAGCGGCAGGCGCCATACGCTCCCCTCCGCTGGGTAAACCAGTGGGACAACCTGGATGGCTCCATTGAACGCGGCTACGGCGGGCGCTCGGTTTTCTGGGACGGCGGCAAGGTGCGGGAGGATCTGAGCCGGGTGAACGACTACGGGCGGCTGCTTGCCTCGCTCGGCATCAACGGCTGCGACATCAGCAACGTGAACGCAAATCCGAAGCTGCTCGGACCGGACTTCGTTGCCCAGATAGCGCGCGTTGCCGACGTCTTCCGGCGCTGGGGTGTGCGGGTCGCGATCTCCGTGGATTTCGGCAGCCCCCGCAGCATGGGCGGACTCGACACCTACGACCCACTGGACGCCAAAGTGGCGGAATTCTGGAAGACGCGCGTGGACGAGCTCTACAAAGCGATTCCCGATATGGGAGGCTTCGTTTTGAAGGCCGATTCGGAGGGCCGCGTGGGCCCTTCCGCGTACGGCCGGACGCACGCCGACGCCGCCAACGTGGTGGCGCGCGCGCTGAAACCGCACGGAGGCGTGCTCTTCTATCGCGGGTTCGTCTACGACCACCGCATGGACTGGCGCAATCCGAAGAACGACCGGGGACGCGCGGCCTATGACAATTTCCAGCCTCTCGACGGGAAATTCGACGACAACGTAATCATCCAAATCAAGAACGGGCCAATCGATTTTCAGGTTCGCGAACCGGCGTCGCCGCTTTTCGGCGCGCTCGAGAACACCAACCAGGCGATCGAACTGCAAGTGACCCAGGAGTACATGGGGCAGGCGAAGCATCTGGTCTACCTGGTGCCGATGTGGAAAGAGGTGCTCGATTTCGACATGCAGTCGCCCAAGCCCGGCTCGCCCGTGAAAGCTCTGGTGGCGGGCAGGGCCTTCCACCGGCCGACAGGCGGGTTTGTGGGAGTCGTCAATCTGGGAATGGACGAAAACTGGTTCGGCAATCACATGTCCCAGGCCAACCTCTACGGCTACGGGCGGCTGGCATGGAATCCGGACCTGAGCGCGCAGCGGATCACGGACGAGTGGAGCCGTCAGACCTTCGGCCCGGACCCGAAAGTAGTGCAGACGGTGAACGGGATTCAGCTCAGTTCGTGGCGCACCTACGAGAATTACACCGGCCCGCTTGGCCTGCAGACTCTCACCGACATCGTGGGCAATCATTTCGGGGTGGCGGTGGAAGCCTCCGAGCGCAACGGCTGGGGGCAGTGGCACAAGGCCGATGAAACCGGTATCGGCATGGACCGCACCATGGCTACGGGAACGGGTTACACCGGGCAGTACAAGCCCGCCATCGCCAAGATTTACGAATCGGTGGAGAGCTGCCCGGACGATCTGCTGCTGTTCCTGCACCACGTGCCGTACACACACAAGCTCGATTCCGGCAAGACGGTGATCCAGTACATCTACGATTCGCACTACGAGGGCGCGGCGGCGGTGGAGGCTTACGTGCGCGAATGGAAGGGTCTGAAGGGGCTTGTGGACGAGCGGCGGTACGACGAAGTTCTGGCCCAGCTCGAATACCAGGCCGGCCAGGCCCAGGTGTGGCGCGACGCGGTGAATTCCTGGTTCCTGAAAGCTTCGAACGTGCCGGACGCGAGGAACCGCGTGGGGAATTATCCGGGACGGACGGAGGCGGAGGCCATGAAGCTCGAAGGCTACACGGTGCGGGATATCACGCCGTGGGAGGGCGCTTCGGGCGGCAAGGCTGTAGGTTGCGCTGCCGGGACCGCGTGTACGGCGACCATGCGGTACGATGGCGGGGCCGGGTGGTACACGCTCCGCGTGCAGTATTTCGACGAGCCCGCGGGCATCTCGAGATATCGCGTCTACGTGGGGAGCCAGCTAGTGGACGACTGGGCGGCGTCGGAGACGAGAGTGCCGGCGCGGAGAATGGATGCGTCCGCGTCGACGCGCCGCCTGATTCCGGGGATCGCCCTGCGTCCCGGAGACGAGATTCGCATTGAAGGAACGCCGGACGGCCGCGAGGCTGCCGGAATCGACTATGTCGAAATCCGGGCCGGCGTGAATTAGGAAAAAGGGACCGATATGCTGCCAGAACAGTGGGAGATTTTCAAGCGAGCCGCCCGCAGGGAGAAGATGGACAAGATCCCGATGGCGTTGATCGTGGATAGCCCCTGGATTCCCGGATACCTCGGCATCAAGCACCTGGACTATTACCTCGATCCCGAGTTGTGGTTTGAGTCCAACCTGAAAATCATGCGTGAATTTCCGGACATCATCTTCGTGCCCTCCTGGTGGATGGAATACGGGATGGCGGCGGAGCCCTCGGTACTGGGGTCGAAAATCAAGTTCTGGCAGGACAACACGCCAAGCGAATATCACACCCTTCAACGGCTGGAGGACATTGACGCCTTTCCGGAATACGAAGTGGAGGCGGACGCGTTTGCGGCGTTGACGCTGCACCGCATCGGCATGCACCGTCAGCGGATTATGGACGCAGGCTACATCCTGCCGATGGTGACGGCGCGTGGTCCGCTGTGCACGGCCGGGTTCGTCCGCGGCACTACGCATTTCATGATCGACCTGGTGGAGGATCCCAAGGGAGCGCACCGCCTCATCGACCTGTGTACGCGCGTGGTGATCGACTGGCTGAAGGCCCAGCAGAAGGTGATGGGCGACACGGTGGAGAGCATCTTCATCCTGGACGATATCGTGGGCTTCATCAACGAGGAGCATTATCTCGAATTCGCTCACCCGTATCTCAAACGCATTTGCGACGCCTTCCCCGATGACTGGGTCAAGCTTTACCACAACGATGCGGAAGTGGACGCCTGCCTGGACCATCTGCCCGACGCCGGTTTCCACGTCCTGAACTGGGGCAAGCAGAAGCACATCACCGAAGTGAAGCGGCGCGTCGGCGACCGCATGTGCCTGATGGGCAATGTGAATCCCCTTGAAGTGGCCGTCCGCGGCACGCCCGAGGAGGTCAGGGACGAAACGCTGGAAGTGCTGGAGGGCTCGGGCGGGGAAGGCGTCATTCTCTCGGTCGGCGGCGGTGTCAGCCCGGGCATGCCGAGGGAGAATATCGTGGCCATGCTCGAGGCGCTGGAAGAGTTCAACACGAACCGCCTGGCGAAGGCATCGGAGCCGGTCAATGGTTGATTACGCGCTGATGAACCAGCACCTCTACGAGGGCAAGGCGCCGGAAGTCGAGCGGATGACGAAAGAGGCTCTGGCGGAAGGCCGTTCCGCGCAGGAGGTGCTCACGGAAGGATTGATCGCGGGAATGAGCGTGGTGGGGGAGGATTTCAAGCACAACGTGCTGTATGTGCCCGAAGTCCTGATCGCGGCGCGCGCGATGAAGGCGGGAATGGCGGTACTGAAACCGCTGCTGACGGCGAAGGATTCCGGAACCAGGCCCAAGGGCGTCCTGCTGATGGGCACGGTGCGCGGCGACCTGCACGATATCGGCAAGAACCTGGTCTGCATGATGGCGGAGGGCGCGGGTTTCGAAGTTCATGACATCGGGGTGGACCAAAGCGTCGAGAAGTTTATGGCGGCGGCGGAGAAGTGCAAGCCCACGATTATCGGGATGAGCGCGCTGCTTACCACCACCATGACTTACATGAAGACCGTGATCGACGGCTTTCAGGCGGCGGGTCTAAGCCACATCCGCATGGCGGTGGGGGGAGCGCCTATCAGCCAGATGTACGCCGACGAAATCGGAGCCGACGGGTATGGCGCCAACGCTTCGGCGGCGGTGGACCTTTTCCTGCGGCTCTCGGCCCCGGGTAGCGAATATGGCGACGTACAAGATTCTTTACTGGCAGGAAGTGCCGTCACAGATCAGGGCTGACGACGGCCTGGACGAGGTCACGCTCGAGATGCCTCCGGCCTTCATGGAGCGCATCGACATTCTGGCCGCGCGCCGCGGTTTGCAGAAGTCGGACGATTATCTCGCGCAGTGGAAATGGAGCGAGGAGGAGGAGCGGGAGGGTTCGGCGAGCGAGGTGGCGCGGGCCGTCCAATCCGAACTCGAGGCCGGCGCCGACTGGTAGCCCACCGGACCTGCCCCGCCGATTCCATGGCCGTCATGGTTGCCATCAACGAACGTGAAGTGAAGGCGGTCAGCGGAGCCTCGCTCTTCGACCATGCGGAAGCGGCGGGCGTGAATGTGCCGACGTCCTGCCGCAAACAGGGCAAGTGCCGGGAGTGTATGGTGGAGGTCACCGAGGGGATGGAGCAACTCTCCTCGCGGACGGTGGAGGAGCGGCATCTTGGCGGCCGGTTTCGCCTCTCCTGCCGGACGCTCGTCGCAGCGGGCGACGGTGCCGTGCGCTGCCATACGATGCGCCGCGGCCGGATGCGCATCGAACGGAGCGCGGAGAATCTGGAGGCGGCGGGTTGGGATCATGATCCTGCCGTGACGCGCGAAGGCGGACGCATCCTGATCGACGGCGAAGAGGTGGAACGGTCGGACGGGCCGATTTATGGGATCGCGGCGGACCTGGGTACGACCACCGTGGTGCTGCGTCTCATCGATCTGGAGACCGGCGAGCGGGTGGCCGATACGTCGCTTGAAAACCCGCAGCGATTCGGCGGCTCGGACATCATGGCGCGCATTCAGTACGATACCGAGCACAGCGGGCGGCTTCTGATGCGTACGCTCGCCGGATACCTGAGCCACGCGATCGAGGATTTTCCCGTGGACCCGCGCTCCATCTACGAAGTGGTGGTGGTAGGGAACTCGACCATGCGCGACCTGTTCTTCCGCCAGAGCGTCTATTCCATCGGACAGACGCCTTACCGCTCCGTCACGGAGATCGAGATGGCGGAGGGCCGCCGGTCGAGCACCAGCCTGGTGACGACGGGATTGCGCTCGCTGCTGCCGGTTCACCCGCGGGCGCGGGTGTGGGGCGCGCCGATCGTCAGCGGGCACGTGGGCGCGGACGCCGCGGCCTGCATGCTGGCGGTGGACCTCGCCCACGAAGAGCGCGTGGTGGCCATCATGGATATCGGAACGAACACCGAGCTGATTGTGGGCAACCGGCACCGGATCCTGGCCGCCTCCTGCCCCGCCGGGCCGGCTTTCGAAGGCGGCGCGATCGCATGGGGAATGCCGGCGCTCGACGGCGCGATCGAGGACGTCGAGATCGGCGCGGACGGCCGGGTTTGTGTAGGTGTGATTGGCGGAGTTCCCGCGCAAGGCATCTGCGGTTCCGGCCTGGTGGATTTACTAAGCGAATTGCTGAGAACCGGCCGCATGAACCCGATGGGCCGCTTCGAGGACGACGAGCATTCGGTGATCCTCGACGCCGGGCGCGGCATCGCTTTCTTCGAAAGCGACATCAATGAACTCGCGCAGGCCAAGGGCGCGAACGCCGCGGGGCTACAGGTGGTGTTCAGTCGTTTCGGCATCGACTTCGACGATGTGGAACTGTTTTACCTGGCGGGCGGGTTCGGCCGCCATCTTAAAGTGGATGCGTCGCGCCGCATCGGCCTGATCCCGAACCTGCCCGCATCGCGCGTCATACAGGTGGGCAATGCCGCGATCGAGGGCGCCACACTGGCGCTGCTTTCGCGCCGGAAACGCCGGGAGATGGAAGACCTGGTGCGGCGCGTGGAACATTGCCGCCTGGAAACGCATCCGCATTTCTTCGACTTCTTTGTGGAGGGCTGCCAGTTCAAGCCCATCGAATCGATGCACGGGTTGGCCGGATGATGGAATTTCTGGATACATCGCCGGAAGTGGAGGTCGCTGAAAGCCGAATACCTGCGGCTTCTGGGATATCCGCGCGGGACGGCAATTGGAAGGCCGTGCCGCCGAACTGGCGGAGCAATCGCGGGCCTGGTACCGCACGAATGGCCGCCCCTGGATCTATGCGCGGCAGGCCGACTGCCTAGAGCTCACGGACGATGCGGTGCGGATCGAAGGCGCGGCCTTTAGCGGCGGCCGGCTCCGCGACGTATGGCGGCGGGGCGAGGCTCACGGAGCCGCGCTGGCGTGCGTCAGCGCCGGACCGGAACTCGAATACGAGGCGCAGCGGCACTGGCGGGAAGACCGGCCCGACGAGTATTTCTTTCTCGAAGCGCTGGGGTCGGCTGTGGCCGAGCACCTGGTGACCCTGGCCGGTGCGCGCCTGTGCGCATGGGCGGAGTCCCTGAAGATGGCCGTGCTGCCGCACCAGAGCCCCGGATACGCGGACTGGGATGTGGCGGAGCAGCCGGTTCTGCTGTCCCTGCTGAGGCCGCCGGGCGCCATCGAGGCGCTCGACTCCGGCATGTTGCGGCCGAAAAAGTCGCTGCTGGCAGCGTTCGGCATCACGCGAAAGCTCAACGCGGACAGGCCGGGGAACCTGCTTCAGGCATGCGCCGGCTGTAGCCTGCCGGGTTGCGGGTTTCGGCGCGCGCCCTACCGCCGGTATGCGCTGCCGGACCCGGAAGCGCAATACCTCGTCAATCCGAAAGCGTTGAGGCGGTGGTCGCAGGAGAGGCTGCGGCTGGAAGCTCTGCCGGGCGGCGCGTGGCTCGCGACATTCCAGTATGAAGGCACGACGTGCAGCAACCTGGGACGGCCGCTCGAGTTTAACTACCGCGTGATTCTGGGCCCGCGTGCCGAAGGGTACCGGATCGTGGACCAGAGTTGCGCTCCGGCCGAAAGGGACACCGGCCATCGTTTCATGTGCGAGTATCTACGCCGGGGCGACGCGCTGATCGCGGACGTGGCGGGAGACAAGCCGCTCCTGGGAGAGCCGCTCAATGATGTGCTCTCCTGGCGCCGGCAATCGAATCCCGCGGGATGCTATTGCGACCCCGAGGCGCGACAACACAAATGGGGGCTGGTGCTGGAAACGATCCACTACGCGCTGGTACAAATGGAGAAACGAAGCCAAAACCAATGAAGAAACTTCTACAGGACGCGATCCGGGAGCGGCCGCTGCTGGGCGACGGCGCGATGGGAACGCAGTTGATGCTGGCGGGTCTCGCGCAGGGCAATTGCGGAGAGGAGTGGAACGTGACCCAACCGGAACGCGTGCTGGCCATCCAGGAGCGCTATGCCGAGGCGGGTTCCGACTGCATCCTCACCAACACCTTTGGTGGATCGCGCATCATGCTGACCCGGCACGGCAACGCCGCGCGGGCGGCGGAGATCAATGGCGCCGGAGTGCAGATCGCGCGCCGGGCTTTCGGCGAACGCGACGGGTATGTAATCGGCGACATCGGCCCGTTCGGCGGGCTAATGGAACCCTACGGCGACTTCACGGAGGCCCAGGTCCGCGAGGCATTCGAGGAGCAGGCAACAGCGCTGGTAGACGCCGGGGCGGACGCCATCATCATCGAAACCCAGACCTCGCTCGAAGAATTGCTAATCGGGCTGGAAGCGGCAAGGGATGCGGGCGCGCTTTGCGTGATCGGCTCCATGGCGTACGACGTGACGCTCGATGGATCCACTTTTCGCACGATGATGGGTGTCGATCCGGAACGCGCCGCCCGGTTCATGCAGGACAACGGCGCGGATATCGTAGCCTTGAACTGCGGCACCGGGATGGACATGGACCGTGCCCGCCAGGCAGTGGAACGGTACCGGAAGGTTACCAGCCTGCCGGTGATGGTCCAACCGAACGCCGGCCAGCCGAAACTCGTGAATCTCAAAGTGATCTACGACGAAACTCCCGAGCAGATGGTGCGCGGTCTGGTTCCGTTGCTCGAAGCGGGCGCCAACCTGGTGGGAGGCTGCTGCGGCAGCACACCGGACCACATCCGCGCTTTCCGGCGCGCGATGGACGAGTTTCTGACGGGCAGGGAAGGAGCGGAACGGCATGAAGGCCAGGCTGTGCGATCTGAATAGCGCCTCGAAAGAGAAGCTGCCGGAACTCACCGGCGACAAGTCGGGCATCGGCGTGCATTACGTGGACGCTTACCTGAAGCCGATGAACACCAAGCTGGAGGACGGCACTCCCGTGCGCTGCAAGCGGCGCGGTCTCAAAATCCTTCTCACGGTGGGCGCAAAGAAGGGCGAAGGGCTCATGCGCCGCCGCGATGTGAGCCCGGACCCGGCGGTGATGCTGGATGCCGCCTTGCAGGAGGCCGCCGCGGCCGCGGGCGTTGCGCTGACCGTCGAGGCTGGCGCCATTTTTCTGGACTTATAACCCGTTCCCTCCGTTCACCCACTGAGTTACACTGGCTTTGCCGGTAAAGGAGGGTGCCAGGACGGACAGTCACAGCCCGCAATCGCTCGAAGGGAAAAAGAGCCAGGGTGCATCGAGCGAAGTAGTTCGGGACATCAACCGGAAGCTGGTTCTGAATCTGATCCGTACGCGCCAGCCCATTTCCCGCGCCGACCTGGCGCGCGTTTCCGGCCTTCAGCGCAGCACCATTTCGCTCATCGTGGAACAGTTGATTGCCGAGAACTGGGTGATCGAGGGTCCGACCGGCCGCCTGCCCCGGGGCCGCCGGCCCACCTTTCTGCGGCTGAACGACGAGCGCGTGATTGTCGGCGTGGATATCCGTCCCACACAGACGACGGTGGCGCTGGCCGACGCGAACGGGAAGTTCAGCTCCAAGGAAGTCATGGAGACGACGCCCGATCCGGCGCAGATGCTGGCCTGGCTGATCGACGCCATTCAACGGATCATCGCCGGCTGCCGCGGCAAGAAAGTGGAAGGAATCGGCATCAGCCTGCCGGGCCGCTTCGATCCGCATACGGACCGGCTGGTGTTCGCGCCGAATTTGCAATGGAGCGACGTCGATCTTCGCAGCCCCATCGCCGCGGCCACGGGCCTCGAGGTGGAGATGGAAAACGCGGCCAATGCGTGCGTCCTGGCGGCAGTGTGGTTCGACCATATGGAGGAATGCCGGAATCTGGTGGTGGTGACGGTTTCCGAAGGCCTGGGCACCGGCATTCTGGCCAACGGGGAGCTGGTGCGCGGGCTTCACGGCATGGCGGGCGAATTCGGACATGTGCCGCTCGACCTCAAAGGGCCGGTCTGCGGCTGCGGCAGCCGCGGCTGCTGGGAAGTTTTTGCGTCCAACCGCGCCGCCCTGCGCTACTATTTCGAATCCGGTCCGCAGCCCGGGGGGCTCACCTTTCCGGACCTGCTCAGCCGCGCCGACCAGGGCGACACCCGCGCCGCTCAGGCCATCGAAACCATGGCCCACTATTTGGGCCGCGGCATGCGGATGATTGTGGCGGGCCTCGCGCCGGAGCGCATCGTGGTGGTCGGCGACCTGACCCGCTCCTGGCACCGCTTCGGTCCGGTGATCGAGGCTGAAGTCCTGGAGCAGGTACTGCCCGGCGGGTGCCCGCCCCGGCTGGTTCCGGCCTACGAAGACGGCATGGCGCGCCTTCGCGGAACCATCGCGCTGGTGCTGCAAAAGCACTTCGGGCTGGTCCGGGAAGTTTTCACTTAATCGTCCGGGAGCGTTGCGAGCCACGCCTCCAGGTCCGCCGGCAGGGGAGAAACTACCACCACCGGTTCACCGCCGGCCGGACTTTGAAAACAGATCCGGTGCGCGTGCAGGAAATACCGTCCGTGGTCGCCGGCCGGTGCGCCGTAAAGACGGTCTCCCGCCACCGGATGGCCGATGCTCGACAGGTGAACGCGGATCTGGTGCGTTCGGCCGGTGCCGATCTTCACCTCCAGGAACGTATAGCCCGCGAACCGGCGCAGCACCCGGTATTCGGACCATGCCGCGCGTCCCTTGCTCAGTTTCGCGGTCATGCGGACGCGCCGGACCGGATCGCGCGCAATCGGCCGCTCCACGCGCCCCGATTGCTGCGTCACGTTGCCGTGCACCAGCGTGAGATAGACCTTCTCGATTTGCCGTCCGGCGAACTGCGCGGCCAGGTGATGATGCGCGGCATCGTTCTTGGCTACCAGGAGTACGCCGCTGGTGTACCGGTCGAGGCGGTGCACGATGCCGGGACGCAGATCGCCGCCTACCGCAGAGAGCGATTGAAAGTGGTGAAGCAGGGCGTTCACCAGCGTGCCCGAATGGATGCCGGCGCCAGAATGCACGACCATTCCCGCGGGTTTGTCCACGGCAACCACGTCGGCGTCCTCGTACAGAATACGCAGCGGGATCTCCTCGGCGGTGGCTCGCAGCGGGGGTGGAGCGGCAGGCTCCAGCTCGATGGCGTCGCCGGCGCGGACCGCGTAGGAGGCTTTTTGCTCCGCGGCGTTGACGCGTACCAGCCCCTGCCTGATCCATTCCTGAATGCGCGAGCGGCTGAACTCCGGCAGGCGTTCGTGGAGAAGGTGGTCGAGACGCTTTCCGGCGTCGCTGAGTTCGGCGGAGAGGCGCACGAAATTGTATTCTACGAAAATGGCTCTGCCCCTTGAATTCAAGACCGTACTGGTGACCGGCGCAAGCAAGGGAGTCGGCAAAGGCATCGCGCTCGAATTGGCGCGATGCGGATGCCGCGTCGCGGTGAACTACCATTCCGACCGCGCGGGCGCGGAGGCCACCGCGGGCGAAATCGCCGCCATGGGCCGGGACGCCTGCATAGTGCAGGGCGACGTGGGAAACGCAGGCCAGGTGCAGCGTATGTTCGAGGAAGTGCTCAAGCGGTTCCCGCGCCTGGACATCCTGGTGAACAATGCGGGGACACAGGTCTGGAAGCCACTGCTGGAGCTCGAGGAATCCGAATGGGACCGGGTCATCGATACCAATCTCAAGGGCACTTTCCTTTGCACACAGGCCGCCGCCCGCCACATGCGCGATAACGGCGGCGGACGGATCGTTAATATCGGCTCGGGCTGCAACAAGATTCCGTTCCCAAACCTGGTGAGTTATACGGCAAGCAAGGGCGGAATCGAAATGTTGACCAAGCTCGCGGCGGTGGAACTGGGAAAATACGGCATTGCAGTCAATTGCGTGGCCCCCGGGGCGATCGAAATCGAGCGCACGAAGCTGGAATCGGAAGATTACGCGGGCACCTGGGCGAAATTCACGCCGCTCGGCAGGGTGGGACAGCCGATCGACGTGGCGCGCGCAGTTGCGTTCCTCGCGGGCGAAGGCGGATCATTCGTTTCCGGGCAGACGATCTGGGTGGACGGCGGGCTCTTCACGCACCCGATATGGCCGTATCCTGTTGGTTCGTAGCCGTATTGGCTACCGGATCCCGGGGTCGCTGGGCGAGCTGCCGGCGGTCGTAAAACTGGAGACGGCAGAAGCAGCAATGATATAGCTTCCCACCGAACAAACGTTCGATGAGATTAACGATCCCGCCAGCCATTTTGTCGATTTTGTCGCGTTCCTTCAGCTTCGAGAGCCGGTAGGTACCACACCTCGGGCACCGGATTTCTGGCCCCATATGGTACCGATACTGCCGCGGCACAACTTCTTCGGAGTGGCATTCCGGGCATTCATAAATCGCAAGATACAGAAAGTGTTCCCACGTTGTGCGATGCAGGCGTCTCATTCGCGCACTCCCGCACTGTGGACATCTTCGCACTAGTACTTTTATAACGCAGTTGGACAGATCGATACAAGACGGGAGACAATAGGAGGTCTACTTTCTTCCTCGCAAAAACAATGCTGGACCGGATCACCGTGCATGGCGCGCGCCAGCACAATCTCAAGAACATCGACATCGAAATACCGCGAAATTCGCTTACCGTGATCACGGGGTTGAGCGGTTCCGGGAAGTCGTCCCTCGCTTTCGACACCATCTATGCGGAAGGACAGCGGCGCTATGTGGAAACTCTGTCCACCTATGCGCGGCAGTTTCTGGACCAGATGGAGCGGCCGGACGTCGATTCCATCGATGGCCTGAGTCCCGCCATTTCGATCGAGCAGAAAACTACCAGCCGCAGTCCACGCTCGACCGTCGGCACCATCACGGAAATTTATGATTTCCTGCGTGTCCTGTACTCCTCGATCGGCACGCCGCACTGTCCCGTTTGCGGGAACGAGATTTCGCGCCAGACCACCGAGCAGATCCTCCAGCACGTTTTGGCTTTGAAACCGGATGACCGCATCATGGTGATGGCGCCGATCGTTCGGGGACGAAAAGGGGAGTACAAAAAGGATCTCGAAAAGCTTGCGCGCCAGGGTTTCGTGCGGGCGCGGATCGACGGCATCCTGCGTTCGCTTGACGACACGATCACGATGGACAGGCGCAAGAACCACACCATCGAGATCGTCGTGGACCGGCTGCTGGTGAAGTCCGGGATCGAAAAGCGGCTCGAAGCCGCTATCGAAATCGCCACAAAGCTGGCCAACGGGCTGGTGCTGATCGTCGTGGTCAACGGCGAGGAGCGGCTTTATTCGCAGAAACTGGCGTGCATGGAATGCGGCACCAGCGTGCCTCAGCTCGAACCGCGCTCGTTTTCGTTTAACAGTCCGTACGGTGCGTGCGAAGAGTGTCACGGACTCGGCAGCAAATGGAGCTTCGATCCCGCAAAGGTGATTGCGGACCCGTCCAAGCCACTGCTCGATGGCGGCCTGGGCCCCGGCGCGGGATCGTGGTTCATGCAGCAGAGCTTGCAGGACCTTGCGAAGAAATCCCGGATCGATCTCCGCAAACCTTTTGAAGACCTGTCGAAGAAAGCCCGCGAAGTTTTGTTCAATGGCTCCGGCGATTCTCCCGGAATCCTGCGAATCCTGAACGACAGCTACGACTCTTCGACGGAAGCATACCGGGACTGGCTGACCGAGTACATGTCGCCTTCCGAGTGCCCGGCGTGTCAGGGGAAACGCTTGCGGCCGGCGAGCCTGGCCGTTCGGGTGAAAAATTTTTCCATTGCGGAGTTCACCGCGCTTTCCATCGCCCGGGCGTTGATGTCGGTGCGGAACTGGGAACTTGGAGAGAGGGAGGCGCAGATCGCGGGACGCGTGGTGGAGGAGATCCGCAGGAGACTCGAGTTCCTCTCGGCGGTGGGTTTGGACTACCTGAGCCTGGAGCGCTCCTCGGCTACACTCTCGGGCGGCGAAGCGCAGCGCATCCGGCTGGCTACACAAATCGGATCGAAGCTGAGGGGTGTGCTTTACGTGTTGGACGAACCCTCCATCGGACTGCACCCGCGGGACAACGGCCGTTTGCTCGAAACGCTGGCACAACTGCGCGACCTGGGCAACACCGTGCTGGTGGTTGAACACGACGCCGAAACCATCGAGCGTGCCGACTACGTGATCGATCTTGGTCCCGGAGCCGGGCGCCTGGGGGGCAGCCTGGTGGCGGCGGGCGTGCCCGAGGCGATTGCCAGGAATGCGGAATCGCTCACGGGACGCTACCTTTCGGGCGCGCTCGAGATTCCCGTTCCAGGCGAACGGCGCAAGCCCGGCGATCGCAAGCTGGTTATCCGCGGCGCCATCGAACACAACCTGAAAGACATCGACGTCGAGATTCCGCTCGGCGTGCTCACCGTGGTGACCGGCGTCTCCGGCAGCGGCAAATCGACTCTGGTGAACGAGATTCTCTATCGCTCGCTGGCGCGCGAAATTTACGGGTCGCACGAAGCGCCCGGGCGGCACGCGTCGATTGAGGGAATCGACCAGATCGATAAGGTAATCCGCATCGACCAGGCGCCGATCGGGCGCACGCCCCGCTCCAACCCGGCCACGTACACCGGGCTGTTCACTCCCATTCGCGACCTCTATGCCATGCTTCCGGAATCGCGCGAGCGCGGTTATAAACCCGGACGGTTCAGTTTCAACGTGAAGGGCGGACGTTGCGAAGCGTGTCAAGGCGACGGCATGAAGCGCATCGAGATGAACTTCCTTCCCGACGTCTACGTTACCTGCGACGTGTGCCGCGGCCGGCGCTACAACCGCGAGACGCTGGAAGTGAAGTTCAAGGGCCACTCCATCGCCGACATGCTGGATGCCACCGTGGAGGAGGCCCTGCCCCTGATGGAGAACCTGCCGCAGATTCGCGCCAAGCTGCAGACGCTGGCGGACGTGGGACTCGGCTACGTGCACCTGGGGCAGCCGGCCACCACGCTCTCCGGCGGCGAGGCGCAGCGCATCAAGCTGGCCAGGGAACTGAGCAAGCGGCAGACCGGCCGGACCTTCTACCTGCTCGACGAGCCGACCACCGGCCTGCATTTCGACGACGTGCGCAAGCTGCTGGATGTGCTGCAAAGACTGGTTGGCTTGGGCAACACCGTGGTCGTGATTGAGCATAATGTGGATGTGATGAAGACTGCCGACTGGATGATCGACATGGGTCCGGATGGCGGCGAATACGGCGGCCGGGTAGTGGCCGCGGGAACGCCCGAACAGGTGAGCCGTTCGAAGAAGAGCTACACCGCGGACGCGCTGCGCAAGGTGCTTGGGAACTGGAAGGTGGCATGAGCAGCTACGATATACGGCCGCTCGAGTTTTCAGGGCTGCGGACAGTCAGTCTTGCCGAGCGCGGTGGAAAAGTGACCACGGCCCAGTTCGCCGAGCCGTTTCGCGCCGGGGCGGGCGTGGCCGGCCTGCTCGACAGTTTTCCGCACCTCCTCGCCGGAGACGCTTTCCGCAAAGTTGTGGATGCCATCGTAACCGCCCGCGAGCGGCGCCGGGCAGTGATCGCGGGGCTGGGCGGCCATGTGATCAAGTGCGGCCTTGCACCCGTGCTGGCGGACCTGATGCGCCGCGGTTATGTGACGGCGTTCGCCATGAACGGCGCGGCGGCCATTCACGATTTCGAAATCGCTCTTGCGGGCCACACCAGCGAGGACGTGGAAGCCGTGCTGCCCGACGGGCGCTTCGGTTCCGCCGAAGAGACCGGCCGCGAAATGAACCGGGCGATTTCGGGCGGCGACCGCGAGGAACTCGGCATGGGAGAAGCGTTGGGCGCACGCCTGGAGTTGATCGCCGATGCGCGCTTCGCCGGTCGCAGCCTGCTGCTCGAGGCCTACCGGGCACACACGCCTGTCACCGTCCACGTGGCGATTGGGACAGATACGCCGCACACCCACCCGGCGGCGGACGCGGCGGCCATCGGCAGCGCGTCACACCGCGATTTCCGGCTGTTCTGCGCGTGCCTGACCGGCCTCGATGGCGGCGGAGTATATCTGAACCTCGGGTCGGCCGTGGTGCTGCCGGAGGTTTTTTTGAAAGCCGTATCCGCCGTGCGAAACCTCGGCCACCCGCTGGCCGGGTTCACCACCGCCAATTTCGACTTCCTTCAGCATTACCGGCCGCGCGTGAACGTTGTGGAACGTCCGCACGCGCATGCGGGCGGCGCCGGTTACTCGATCACCGGGCACCATGAGATCATGATCCCGCTGCTGGCGGCGGCCCTGATCGAGAGGGACGTTTGATGGATCAGCCGGAAGATCGCCGCGAGGAAACCCTTGTGCCGGCATTCGTCCCTCCGGACGCAACGGAGGATAGCGGACCGCCTGCGACGCCGCCCCCGCCAGAACCCGCTCCGGAACGCTACCCGTTTTGGGGGTATTCGGATTTTCTGCTGTTTGCCGGACTGGCGATTCCGTCGCTTCTGGTGGGGCTGATCACGGTACGGACGATTCTGCGACTGCTGCGCATCCGGACCACCGTGCAGGCGGCGGAGTTGATTCCCGAGCAGTTTCTGGGTTATCTCCTCCTGTTCGGAGCGCTGGCGGTAATCTTTCGCGTGCAGTACGGGAAGCCGTTCTGGCACTCGCTCGGCTGGGTTCCGATTCGGATGCCGTTTACCCTTGTGATCGCCGCCGGAGTGGTTACGGCTTTTGCGGTTGCCTACGTGAGCACGCTGCTGCGAACTCCGAATACGCCCAATGCCATGACGGAATTAATGCGTGAGCGCTCCGCCGTGATTTTGCTGGCGATATTCGGCACAACGGTGGGCCCGCTGTGCGAAGAGCTCGCTTTTCGCGGTTTTCTGCAACCGTTGCTGGTGCGCACGTTCGGGGCAGTTGCGGGAATTCTCCTGGCGGCGCTTCCGTTCGGACTGCTGCACTTTCAGGAATACGGCTACTCGTGGCGGCATGTGGTGCTGATCTCGTTAGCCGGATCGGCCTTTGGCTGGATGCGCCACGCCAGCGGCTCCACCAAAGCTGCCACCCTGATGCACGCTTCATATAACGCTCTGTTTTTTTTTGTTAGCTTCGGAAAGTTTGCTCAGACATGATCGAGACCATTCAGTGGACCAGCGAGGGCGTGGTCATGATCGACCAGACGCGCCTGCCCATAGAAGAAAAGTTCGTCACCTGCCGGACGTACCAGGATGTGGCGGCTGCGATTCGCGACATGATCATCCGCGGCGCCCCGGCCATCGGCGTGGCGGCCGCCATGGGCGTGGCAATCGGGGTGTTGCACGCCTCCGAACAGGACCTGGACGCGCAGGTGGACACCATCTGCGACACGCTGGCGAAGACCAGACCTACGGCCGTCAACCTGTTCTGGGCCATCGACCGCATGAAGCGCCTGTACCTGTCGCTGCGCGGGCTTCCGCTGGCCGAACTGCGGCAGCGCCTGGTGGAAGAGGCCCAGGCGATCCGCGAGGAGGATATCGAGATCAACCGCGCCATCGGCCGCAACGGCGCGCCGCTGGTGCCGGCGCGGAAGACGGTGCTCACGCACTGCAATGCGGGCGCCCTCGCGACGGCCGGCTACGGCACGGCGCTCGGGGTGATTCGTGCCGCCGTGGAAGCGGGCAAGCAGATCGACGTGTTCGCCGATGAGACCCGGCCCTTCCTTCAGGGCGCGCGGTTGACGGTCTGGGAGTTGCAGCAGGATCACATCCCTACCACGTTGATCACCGACAATATGGCCGGTCACTTCATGAAATCCGGACGCATCGGATGCGTGGTGGTCGGCGCGGACCGGATCGCCGCCAACGGGGACGTCGCCAACAAAGTCGGGACCTATATGGCGGCGGTTCTGGCCAAAGAAAACGGCGTGCCGTTCTACGTGGCCGCCCCTATCTCCACGCTCGACCTCACGCTGGCTTCGGGCGATTCGATTCCCATCGAGCAGCGGCCGGCGGCGGAAGTCACCCACGTCTTCGGGCACGCTGTCGCGCCGGAGGGAACCACCGTCCAGAATCCCGCGTTCGACGTCACCCCGTCGCGGTACGTCACCGCGATCATCACCGAGCGGGGCGTGGCTACCGCGCCTTATGAAGAATCTCTGCGGAAACTGGCCTCGGCGGCGGCCGTGATACCGTGAAGACGATGTTCCGATTGATTCTCGCGCTGGCGGCGGCCGGCGCGCTTTATGCCGCCGACTCTCCGCGCCGCGCGCCTGGCTTTGCCCTGCCCGACAGCAAAATGCAGGTTCACGACCTGTACGACTTCCGCGGCAAACCGCTGTTGCTGGAATTCATGAATACGGGTTGCCCGCACTGCGGCGCCTTCGCCGCCGTTCTGCAAAAGGTAAGGCAGAGGTATGGCGAACGCCTGAATATTTTGGCCGTCGCCAACCCGCCGGACAATATGAACACCGTGGCGCAGTACATGGCAAAGCAGAAGGTCACTTACCCGATCCTGTTCGACATGGGGCAGGCGGCGTACTCGTACCTGCTGACCACCACGTTCGACCTGCCGCAGGTGTTTCTGATCGACGCGCAGGGCATGATTTACCGCCACTTCGCATACGGCCCGACCACGCGGTCGATCTTCGAAGGGGACGGGTTGATGGCCGAACTGGACCGGCTCCTCGCGGCTTCCGGCGGCGCCGCACCCAAGCAGCCGGCCGCTCCTCGCAAGAAGTGAATGCGTTAGAATTCAGTATTCCCGTGCTGCGACGTTTCAAAGGCCGGCCGCTTTCCAAACCCGTGTTGCTGGGGCCGCTCGAGGTTGCGGTCATGGAAATTTTGTGGGACCGCGGGGAATCGAACGTGCACGATGTGCTGGAACACCTTGCGCGTCCGCTGGCCTACACTACCGTGATGACCACGCTGGACCGCCTCTTCAAGAAAGAGGTACTGGAGCGGCGCAAGGCGGAGCGCGCCTTTCTCTATCTGCCGCGCCTGTCCAGGCAGGAATGGGAACAGAAACGCGCCGGGCAGGTGCTGGCGGCGTTTCTGTCCGGTCCGGCGCCGTCGAGCGAACTGCTGGTCTCGTGCCTGGTCGATGCCGTGGGACAGCAGGATGAGAGGCTGCTGGACGAGCTCGAGCGCCGGATTCAGGCGCGCCGCAAACAATTGGACGAGCGGAGGCGGACGTGACACTGGACTACCTGCTCCGGCTCGCCTGGCTGTCGCTGGCCTGCTTCGCGTTGATCCACGTGACGATTGCAGCCGTGGTCGCCGCGGTATCGCCGCTCGCCATACACCTCGCCGGCAGGATGCGGCCACGGTCGGGAGCCGGCCTGGCCTTCGCTTTCCGGCTGGCCCCGGCGGTCCTTTCGCTGGCGGCGGTAATCCTGATCTGCGTTCCCTCGTACCTTCTGCATGAGCCGCTGAAGACCGCCGAGCGGGCCGGCACCCTCTGCATGATCGCCGCCGCCGGCGGGCTGCTCCTGTGGGCTGCCTCTCTGGCGCGCGCCGCCCGGGCGGCCGGCAAGTCCGCCCGGTATCTCAAGGTGTGCCTCAAAACCGGCACGAGCGTGACGCTGCCTGGCGAGGATCAGCCGGCCTGCATGCTCGATGGCGCCGCCCCTTCCATGATGCTTGCCGGCGTAGCCCGGCCCCTGCTCATTCTCTCGAGCGACACCCTGCAGGCGCTGACCGCCGATCAGTTGGCCGTGGCGCTCCGTCATGAGCGCGCCCACCGCGCCTCCCGCGACAATCTGAAGCGCCTCGTGATTCTCGCGGTGCCCGGATTGCTGCCCGGCTGGAGCGGACTGCGTCGCCTGGAACTCGCCTGGGCCAGACTCACGGAATGGGCGGCGGACGACGACGCCGTCGCCGGCGATGCCCGGGTTTCTGTCTCGCTGGCATCCGCCCTGCTGTGTGTGGCGCGGCTCGGGGGTCAGCCGCATCCTGCCTGGCTTGTAAGCTGCCCGATGGCCGCATCCGACGACTTGCCGGGCCGCATCGACCGATTGCTGGCGCCTCCCGATCCTCCCTGTTCCCCGATCATTTCCGTCAAGGGCCTGACTCTCGCCGCCGTGCTGATGGCCGGCGCTATCGTCGCGGTCCCTGCGCGGATGTCCATCATCGTACACGCCGCCCTCGAACAGCTGATGCGCTGACCGGGCAATTACGAGCAGTGGTAGTAACCCGAAGGGTCAGGTAACCTGAATCCTTCCCTATGCGCTGCCGATTGCTTCTTTATGTCGCGCTTGCTGCCGTCCTGCCGGTGTCCGCTCAAACACCCGATACGGCGACCATTAAAGGCCGGGTGAACGACGCCAGTCACGCAGCGGTCGCGGGCGCTGCGGTGATAGTGAAGAATGCCTGGGTGGGGCTCGAGCGCAGCACGACTACCGACGACTCGGGCCGCTTTACCTTCGCCGGACTCCCGATCAACGGCAAGTACGAAATCACCGCTGCCAAGAGCGGATTCACGGATGCCCGCGCCGCCGATCTGACGCTGGTGGGCGGCGCCACGGCCGAACTGTCGCTCGAGATGAGCGTTTCCGGCGCGCGTACCGAAATCGTGGTAACGGGTGTGGCGGGAGAAGTGCGCGCCGACGCGCCGCAGGTGGGCGTTTACCTCGATGCTGAAACGGTCACCCACACGCCCCTGCTCGGCCGGCGCGTCAGCTACCTGCCGCTGCTCAGCGCCGCCAACCGGCCCGCCCTGAACCAGGGCGACGTGTTCATGAACCAGAACCTGTTCACGACGAACGGCGCCGGGCGCCGGCAGACGACGTTCGTGGTGGACGGAGGGACGGGCAACGACAGTTGGGGCCGGCAGACCATGTTCAGTAACCTGCCGCTGACTTCCGTGCAGGAAATGACGGTGCTCGCCAACGCGTTCTCGGCCGAATACGGGGGCAGCACCGGCAGCGTCGTCAACGTGGTCACACGCAGTGGCGGCAGCGAGCTGCACGGAGAGTTGTTGGAACTCTGGAGGCCCGCCGGTACTGCCGCCGCCCTTTCCGGCTATACGGCCACATCGGCTTCGAACGGCAATGCCATCACCAGCGACAAGCTTGACCAGACCGCCGCGGCGCTCTCGGGACCATTCGGATCCGGCGGCCGCACGCATTTCGCCGTATCCGGCGAATGGAGCCGGCAGGAACGCGGATCGCCCGTTACCTCTCCACTCGCGCCTGGCATCTACGTCGGGTACTACCGCGGCTGGCTCGGCCTGGTGCGGCTCGATCGCGAGATCAACGCGAACAACAACGTGTTTCTGCGCGCCCAGGTGGACGGCTATCACGATACCAACCCCAACGGAACCGTGGGAGGCAACAGCCTGCCTTCGGTGGCGCGTGTTTTCCGCCGCCGCACTTATTCGGTCGAGGGGGGCGAGACCGCCGTCCTGCGGCCGAACCTGGTGAATAACCTGCGTCTCCAGTTTCAACTCGGATCCCCGATTACCGAATTCGACCCGGTCGTGTACGGCACTCAATTTCAAGTGCCGATCTCGACCGGGGGCACGTTCACCAGCGGCACGTCCCAATCCGCGCTCCTCGCCACCCGGCAATACCAGTTCGCGGATACGATTTCAGCCGTCGCCGGACGCCACCAGTTGAAATTCGGCGCGGACGTGCTGATCGCGCGCAACGGCGGCAACAGCAAGGAATTTGGCGGCCCGATTTTTCTCGGCCAGTTCGTTTACAACGCCTGCACCCAGCCGCTGAGCGTGTGCGAGAGCCCGGCCTACCTGAACAACCTCGCTAACGTTCGCAGCTACACACAGAGCTACGGCAACGCCGATTACCGCGTCACCGATGCGCTCTGGTCGCTGTTCGCCCAGGACGACTACCGCGTCCGCCGCGATCTCACGGTTAACCTCGGGCTCCGCTACGAGCGCCAGACGTTCACTGATTCCACCCACGGTTTCGCGCCGCGCCTGGGCTTTTCCTACAACCTGCACGGCGACGGCAGGACTGTGATCCGCGGCGGCGCGGGAATATATTATTCGCAGATCATCAACAACCTCGCCGCCAACTGGGCGCTGACCGGGCCCACCGGAGTCTTCAACTACACTGCCACGCCCGGGCAGATCGGCTTCCCTACCTCGATCTCCGCGGCGCCGCTGCCGGCCTTCCCGTCGGGCGCCGCCGTGCCCTTGCGCAGTCTTTACATCCGTCCGGGGGACAGCGCGGCCATCGATGCCTTTCTTCCCACCTCTACCCTCATCGGATATCAGGACAAGCTGCTCAACCCTTACTCGGAACAGTGGACGTTCGGCGTCGAACGCCGGCTGGCGGCGGAATGGGTCCTGAGCGTCGATTATGTCGGCTCCCATACGTCGCGCATCAACCGGCCGCGCGACGTCGATCCGCCCGCGCCGTTTATCCGCACCGCGCCCGGCCAGGTGCGCAGCGCGCAGGCGGCGAACTGCACCCGGCCGTTCTGGATCTGGTGGTACGCGCAGAAGGGCGGCACGTGCAATCCGGCCGCGGCTTCAAATCCGCAGCCGCCCTACGCGCTCGTCCAAAGCGACGTCAACGATGGTTACGCCAACTACAACGCCCTCGACGTAAACCTGCGTCATCGCTTCACCCGCCGGCTCTCCATGCTGGCCAGTTACACGTGGTCGCACGCGCTTGCGAATGTGGATCCGGACGTGCCCGGCCAGAGTCCCAACGATCCGAACTTCACCGGACAGGTCGAATACGGCAACGCGATCTTCGACCAGCGCCACCGCTTTGTGTTCAGCGGCGTGTGGGTGGCTCCCGGGGCGATCGACTTCGGCTGGGTCGTGACGCTCGCTACCGGACTGCCCTATAACTATGTGACCGGCGTGAACAACAGCGGCGATACCGGCGGCACCACCGACCGTCCGGTGATCGACGCCGCGGTGGTAGCCCGCAACGCCGGCCGGGGTCGCCCCATTTACGAGCTCTCTCCGTTCCTCGAGCGTCCGTTTACGTTTTTCGGCGAGCGCCTGCGCATCGCGCCCAGGGTGGAGGCGTTCAACGTGTTCAACCACCCGAACTTCGTGGGCTACAGCGGCACCTACGGCAACGGCGCGTCGCCCGGCGCGGGTTTCGGAGCGCCGCTCACGGGAATTACCAACCAGTTGCCGGCGCGGTCGCTACAGTTTTCTGTCCGGGCGGCCTTTTAGATTTGCCTCGTCAGAGGAATCTGTGGGCCAGTGAATAGGCAGGACTCAAGGCAGGGCGCGAAAGTCGCTGAACTCATGTGCGCGCTCGAACGCTCCGGAAATCCGCGCGGCCAGAACTGCGAGTTCGATTTCTGCCGATGTATCGATTGAAACTCGCTCCCCGATTTCCAGAGGCTTGAGCCCTGCCAGATCTTGAATGCTCGTCAGGATCTGCTCGCAGGATCTCGCATTGTCCAAGTGCCCAAGGTGCCGTTTTCGTTGGCTGAATCGCGCTGCGGCTACTTCGGGAGGGCACTCGCAATGCAGATTGACGACCCGGTTCGAGAGCCCCGTCAGCCAATCTGTAGAGGTTCCCGAATCGGGAGGCATCCCCGCCAAGTGCCAAAACGAGACAAGCAGCGCGCCCTTCGAATTCTCCGACTTGCCTGCGGAAAATCAGATCACTTTCGCGGCTGAGAGTCTGACGCCAGATCCAATCTCCTATCCCTTTCGAATCGAACAGGTGCTCCAGAATTTCGTCTTTGTCGATCACTGGCAGATCGAGCCAAGGAGCGATTCTTGACGCCAGCCACGACTTGCCACTGGTGCCCGCGATTCCTCTCGGTTGAAATCCTCGATTGGTTAGAGCACTACGCGCTCATCGCCTTCCCTGCGCGTCACATGTTCGCGGTCGAGAAACTCGAGCAGCGGGATGGCGTACTTGCGCGAGATGCCGGTCCACTCTTTGAACGTGCCCACGTTGAAGCGCGCGGAGCGATGGGACGTGAGCAGCGCTTTCAGCCCCTCCACCGCCGAACGGTGAAAGATCAGCTCGTCGCTGACACGAAGCAGGCGTTTTTCACGGAGCAGGATTTGGAGCAGCCTGCGCGCCCGCGCCGCTTCCACGCCGGACCTGGCCAGCACCTCGGTAAGCGGCGGCACGGCCAGGCCCGCCTTTTCGAATGCTGTCTCAATGGCCGCGCGGGCCTGCTCCTCGTCCGCTTTGAGCACAACCTCGTGAGTGCGCAGGCGTACCGTCTCGCCTTCGGCCGCCAGTTCCTTGGCCGCGCCCACCAGCGCATCGAAGACGGCCGGCGGACAGGCAGGAACTTCACGGCTGCGCAAATCCTGACGGGCGATGCCGGGCAGCAGCGGCTGCGCGCGATGAAACTCGCGGACCGCTTTCACCAGCCGCTCGGAGGTGTTCTTGAACCAGGATGGATCCACATACCAGCCGGGCATCGGCGCCGGCCCGAGTTCAACCTCCCTCAATCCCGTGCGAGCTACCAGATCCGCTGCGCTGATTCCGAAGGACGACTCCCGTACCAGCAGCGCCACTCGCGCCGCCGTATCGTTTGACGAGAGGATCTCCAGCCGCGCTCCGATATCGTCACCCTTCCGGTAGCGCCGATCTCCGCGATCAGCCACCACTCCGCCTCCAATCGTGATCACCGGCGAGAACTTGCGGATAATGAACCGGTCGCCGGGAAGAAGCAGGGCCGCTTCCCGCAGCACCATCCGCACCCACGCCGGATTCCCCGGGCTTCAACACCGCCTTGCCGCCGAGCAGCCTTACCTCGACTTCGATCTCCGCCGTGCCGCAATGAAAGTGCACCGGCGCGCGATGCTTGAGCGGCTTGGCGGAAGCGAGCAGGTGCAGCCGGCAATCCACCTGATCCACGGCGCGGAAGCGGCCCGGCACGCTCAGCACGTCACCGCGCCGCAGCTCCGCGGGTTCGATGTCGGCCAGGTTGAGAGCGGTGCGCTGCCCCGCCACTCCGCGCTCGGACTTAGAACCGTGGACCTCCACGCCGCGCACCCGCAGCCGGCGGCCGGAAGGGTAAACCTCCACCTCGTCTTCCTTTTCCACCGCCCCTGAAATCAGGGTTCCGGTGACCACGGTTCCGAAGCCCTTCACCGAGAAGACGCGGTCGATGGGCAGCCGGAAATGGCCGCGCGCGTCCTTCTCGGGCACCTCTTCCGCCAGCCTCGCCATCTCCGATCGAAGCTGCTCCAGGCCCGCGCCGGTAACGGAACTGACGGGCACTACCGGTGCGCCTTCCAGAAACGAACCCGCCGTCATCTCCTCCACTTCCAGCCGCACCAGGCCCAGAATATCCGTATCGACGAGGTCCGACTTGGTCAGCACCACGATGCCGCGCGGGATCCCGAGCAGGCGGCAGATGTCGAAGTGTTCCCGCGTCTGCGGCTTGATGGATTCGTCCGCCGCCACCACAAAAAGTAGCAGGTCGATGCCGCCCACTCCGGCCAGCATGTTTTTCACGAATCGTTCGTGACCCGGAACATCCACAAAGCCCAGACGCAGCGAGGGGGTAAGGGCGAGGTGCGCGAAGCCGAGATCGATGGTGATACCCCGCCGCTTCTCTTCTTCCAGCCGGTCGGCGTCGATACCGGTCAGCGCCTTCACCAGGGCCGTTTTGCCGTGATCGATGTGCCCCGCTGTTCCAACGATGATGTGCTTCATGCCGCTTGTTACAGTGTAGGGGTGCTCGCGCTCCCCCTGGTGCTCCTGGTGGCCGGATCGCTCGTCTATTGCGTGCTCACGATCGTCGCCGCTTTCCGATACCGGGCCGTGCAGCCGCCTCCGCTTAAAACAGCAATTCCGATTAGTGTTCTGAAGCCGCTCGCCGGCGTGGACGACGGCCTCGATCAGAACCTGCGCACCTACTTCGAACAGGATTATCCCGCATTCGAACTGCTCTTCGCCGTTCGCCATCCGGACGACCCTGCCGTGCCGGTGGTCGAAGCGCTCCAGAAAGAATATCCGCGGGTGCCGTCGCGGCTGATCGTTTCCGGCGAGCCCCCCTACCCCAGCGCCAAAGTTTTCAGCCTCCA
Source organism: Bryobacterales bacterium (assembly GCA_963836425.1). Lineage (GTDB taxonomy): Bacteria > Acidobacteriota > Terriglobia > Bryobacterales > Bryobacteraceae > CAWIJJ01. Next base: position 440,725 of record CAWIJJ010000003.1, read on the forward strand.
GTGTATGCTCGCCGCCGCCCGCTACGACCTCCTCGTTACGGCCGACAGCGACGTCCGCGTCACACCGGAAATGCTCTCCACCATTGCGGCGGAGTTTCAGGACCCGCGTCTCGGACTTTCCACCTGCCCCTACCGCGCCGTGCCGGGCGCCAGCTTCTGGTCTACCCTGGAGGCGGTCGGCCTGAATACCGAATTTATCGGCGGCGTGCTGGTGGCGCGCATGCTGGAAGGGATGAAGTTCGCGCTGGGCCCCACCGTGGTGGTGCGGCGTGAGACTCTCACCGCCATCGGCGGTTTCGAGGCCATCAAGGACTACCACGCCGAGGACTTCGTGATCGGCAACCTCGCCGTCGCGCGCGGGTACGGCGTGATCCTGTCCTCGTACGTGATCGAGCACCGCATCGGAGCCGAGTCCTTTCGCGCCAACATGGCCCACCGCCTGCGATGGAATCGAAGCACGCGACGGTCCAGGCCATGGGGCTACATCGGGCAGGTCTTCACCAACCCTCTGCCGCTGGCTCTGTTGCTGTGGGCAGGCGCGCCGGAATGGTGGCCGGTAGTGCCGCTGACCGCGCTCTTCCGCGCCGCGGCAGGTTGGGCCACTTCGCGCCACGCGCTCCGCGACGCACTGGCCGGGCGCCTGTGGTACCTCGTGCCCCTTAACGACATCGCCAATTTCATCGTGTGGTTCACCGGTTTCTTCGGGAATACGATCCTCTGGCGCGGGCGACGGTACTACATCCGGCCCGATGGCCGCATCGAGCCGGTGCGGTGAAGTTTCCGTTCCCCTTACAATAGTCCCGATGAATCGAGTGGAAGAACTGCGACGCCGGCATGCTGCCGCGGAACAGGGCGGCGGGCCGGAGCGCCGCGCGCGCCAGCATAAGGAAGGCAAGCTCAGCGCGCGCGAGCGGGTCGAACTGCTGCTCGACGAGGGCACCTTCGAAGAGCTAGACAAACTTGTGCAGCACCGCTGCCGCGACTTCGGCATGGACGACCAGGTCATTCCCGGCGACGGATTCATCACCGGCTACGGCCGCATCGACGGCCGCCTGGTCTATGTCTTCGCCCAGGATTTCACCGTCTTCGGCGGCTCGCTCTCCGAAACCAACGCGCTCAAGATCTGCAAGATCATGGACCTTGCCCTGAAGACCGGGGCCCCGGTAATCGGCCTCAACGATTCCGGCGGGGCGCGCATCCAGGAGGGCGTCGTCTCGCTCGCCGGCTACGCCGACATCTTCCTGCGCAATACTCTGGCGAGCGGCGTGGTGCCCCAGATCTCCGCCATCATGGGCCCCTGCGCGGGCGGCGCCGTATATTCCCCCGCCATCACGGACTTCGTCTTTATGGTGGAACAGACCAGCTACATGTTCGTCACCGGCCCGGACGTGATCCGCACGGTCACCCACGAAGACGTGACCAAGGAAAAGCTGGGCGGCTCGATGACGCACAACTCGGTGAGCGGCGTGGGCCACTTCGTCGCGCCCGACGACGGCGAGTGCCTGCGCATGATTCGCGAGCTGATGAGCTACCTGCCGCAGAACAATCGCGAAGATCCGCCGCGCCGGGCCACAACAGACCCGGCCGACCGGATGGACGCCGCCCTCGATTCCATCGTGCCGGCCGAATCCAATCTGCCCTACGACATCAAGGATGTGATTCATCGCGTGGTGGACGACGGAGAGTTCTTCGAGGTGCACGAGCACTTCGCCCGTAACCTGGTGGTCGGCTTCGCGCGGCTGGACGGCCGGTCCGTCGGCATCGTCGCCAACCAGCCCGCATTCCTTGCCGGCGTACTCGACATCAACTCATCGGTAAAGGGCGCGCGCTTCGTCCGCTTCTGCGATGCCTTCAACATCCCCATCATCACCTTCGAAGACGTTCCGGGCTTCCTGCCCGGCACCGACCAGGAATTCGGCGGCATCATCCGGCATGGCGCCAAGCTGCTTTTCGCTTTCGCCGAGGCCACTGTTCCCAAGATCACGGTGATTACGCGCAAGGCCTATGGCGGAGCGTATTGCGTCATGGGGTCGAAACATATCCGCACGGACATCAACCTGGCTTGGCCGAGCGCGGAGATCGCCGTCATGGGCCCGGAGGGCGCGGTCAACATCGTTTACCGCCGGGAGCTTGCAGCGGCGCCCGACCAGGACGCGGCGCGCAGCCAGAAAGTGGAGGAATTCCGGGATCGCTTCGCCAACCCGTTTGTCGCCGCCGAGCGCGGCTACGTGGACGACGTGATCGAACCGCGCGAAACCCGCCCGCGCCTGATCCGCGCCCTGCGCATGCTCGAAAACAAAGTCGATAGCATGCCTCGCAAGAAACACGGGAACATCCCGCTATGAAGATCCTCGCCGGACTGCTCCTGATCTCCGCGGCCGCGGCCCAGGAGCGGTACCCGGTGGACTGGCGCAAACTCGAGCCCGAAGTGCTGGAGCGCTTCTCGGCCCTGCTGCGCCTCGATACCAGCAATCCTCCCGGAAACGAAACGCGCGCCGCGAACGCGATCAAGGCCATGCTGGAACACGACGGCATCGCCTCCAAACAATTCGCCGTCGACCCGGCGCGCGCCAACCTGGTGGCCCGCGTCAAGGGCAACGGCTCGAAGAAGCCCCTGCTGCTCCTGGGCCATACCGACGTCGTCGGAGTGCAGCGCGAAAAGTGGACCGTGGATCCGTTCTCCGCGTTTCAGAAGGACGGCATCTTCCACGCCCGCGGCGCCAATGACGACAAGGACAGCGTAGTGGCCGGCATCACCGTGCTCTCGCTGCTGCAAAGGATGAAGGTCAAACTCGACCGCGACGTCATCTTCCTGGCCGAAGCGGGCGAGGAGGGCACGCCTTCCTTCGGCATCGATTTCATGGTCCGGCAGCACTGGCCGGAAATCGAGGCCGAGTTCGCGCTGGCTGAAGGCGGAGGCATCGTCGAAGGCAGTTCCAAGGTCAATTACGTGCTGGTAGCCACCACCGAGAAAGTGCCGCGCCGGGTACGCCTGATGGCACGCGGCCCCGCTGGTCACGGCTCCCGGCCCTTGCAGCAGAATGCCGTGGTTCACCTGGCCCAGGCGGTGGCCCGTCTTGGCGCCTGGGAGCCCCCGGTGCGCCTGAACGAAACTACCCGGGCGTACTTCGAACGCATGGCCTCCGTGGCCGGCCCCGCCGAAGCCGCGCGCTACCGGGCGGTTCTCAATTCCGCGCGCGTCGCCGAGGCCGACCGCTACTTCCGCGCCAACGATCCGGCGCACTATGCCACGCTGCGCACCACGCTGGCGCCCACGGTGATCGGCGGCGGCTTCCGCGCCAACGTCATCCCCTCGGAGGCCGATGCCACTATTGATGTGCGCCTGCTGCCGGATGAGGACCTCGAGAAGTTTCTGGCCGAGATGCGCCGCGTCATCAACGACCGCGCGGTCGAGGTCAGCATCCCAGCCCAGGATTCGCGTCCGGCCGCACCTCCCTCGCGCCTCGATTCGGAAATGTTCCGCGCCATCGAGGCCGTCGGACGCCGCCTGTACAACGCTCCCACCATTCCCAGCATGATGACCGGCGCCACCGACAACGCGCAGTTGCGCGCCAGGGGTGTGCAAGCCTACGGCATCGGGCAGATCATCTCCACATCCGAGGGGCCCGTGGGCTCCGCCCATTCCGACGACGAGACCATCTCTACCCGGTCCCTGATGGGGCTGGTTCGATTTCTCTGGAACACCGTGATCGAAGTGGCAGCCACCCGTTGAAGCGCATGAAACCCGAAAACCGCACTCCTGTCCTCCTGCTCGCCGGCCTTGCCGTTGTGCTCGTCTGGTCCGTGGTGAACTGTCATGACCTGTTCACCTGGTTTCTGGAAGTTGCGCCGGCGCTGATCGCAATCCCGATTCTGATCCGGCTCTATCCCCGCTTCCGCTTCACCAACCTGGTCTACACACTCATCGCCGTGCACGCTGCCATCCTCATGATCGGCGGCCATTACACGTACGCCGAAATGCCCGTTTTCAACTGGATCAAAGACGCCTTTCACCTGGACCGAAACTATTACGACCGTCTCGGCCACTTCGCGCAAGGCTTCGTTCCCGCCATGGTCACCCGCGAAGTGCTCCTGCGCTCCACTCCGCTGCGCCGCGGCAAACTGCTCACCGTCCTGGTGATCAGCGTCTGCATGGCCATCAGCGCGACCTACGAACTGGTGGAGTTCGCAGCCGCCAAAGCCTCGGGCTCGGCCGCGGATGCGTTTCTGGGCACCCAGGGCGACCCGTGGGACACCCAGTGGGACATGACCTTCTGCCTGATCGGCGCCGTCTCCGCCCTGTTGCTGCTGTCCCGCCTCCACGATCGCGCCCTGGCGAAGTTCGATTCGGCCTTCCAGCGCTCGGTGTAACATGAGGGCGTGCAGCTTCCCGTCAACCCGCCCGTCCTGCCCATGCTCGCCAAGCGAGTGGACGATTTGCCTGCCGGCGACACCTGGATTTACGAGCCGAAATGGGACGGATTTCGCGCACTGATCTTCCGCGATGGCGATGAAGTTCTGATCCAGAGCCGCGACGAAAAGTCGCTCAACCGCTACTTTCCGGAACTGATCGATCCGCTCCGCGCCGCGCTGCCCGAGCGGTGCGTGCTGGACGGAGAAGTCGTCATCGCGGGCGACAAAGGGCTGGATTTCGACGCGCTGCAACTCCGCATCCATCCCGCCGCCTCCCGCGTGAAACTTCTGTCGCGCCAGATTCCCGCGTCCGTCGTCTTCTTCGACCTGCTTTGCCTGGGCGAACGGGACCTGCGCGATGACCCCTTTGAAACCGGCGCGGCGAACTCGAATCTCTGCTCGCCTCCGCCGACCCGCCCGTTCACCTGACCCCCGCGACCCGCGATCGCGCCGTCGCGTCCGACTGGTTCCGCCGCTTCGAAGGCGCGGGCCTCGACGGCGTTATGGCCAAGCCCCTGTCGGGCCCCTACGAATCCGACAAGCGCGTCATGTTCAAGGTCAAGCACGAGCGCGACTGCGATTGCGTGGTTGCGGGTTTCCGCTGGCACAAGCAGGGTCCGGGCACCGACGTGGGCTCGCTGCTGCTGGGCCTCTTCGACGATGCCGGGGTGCTCCAGCACGTCGGCGTCTGCGCGAGTTTCACGGCCGGGAAGCGCCGCGAGCTGGTGGAATTTCTCGCGCCCTACCGCAAAGACGCGATCGCCCACCACCCCTGGAAGCAATGGGCCGATCCCGGCGGCGCCGGCGAAGGCGAGCACCGCATGCCGGGAGGCCAGAGCCGCTGGAGCCAGGGCAAGGACCTTTCCTGGGAGCCGCTCCGGCCGGAACTCGTAGTGGAAGTGGCATACGAGCACATGCAGGGCAGCCGCTTCCGCCACATGGCGCATTTTCGCCGCTGGCGCACGGACAAGAAACCGGCCGACTGCACGTACGCGCAGCTTGAAGTGGTTGCGCCTCACGAGCTGCAGTCGATCTTCTCCGCGGGGCGCTGACCGCTCACACCTTCTTCTTTGAAGCGGCCCGGTGGACTCGCCATTCGCGCGTCGGATCGTCGTCCGGATCCGGCGCCTCCCCGGCCGGCCGCAGCGCTTCGGGCACATGCCGCAGGTTCACCCGGATGCGGGTCCAGGTGGATGACCGGCCGCGCATCGAATCCACCAGCACGTCGTCCACGGCAAGCTTTGCGGCGGCTTCGGCATGCCGGATCTTCCATCGCTCCAGTCCCGCCAGCGCGGCCTCTTTGTCCGGCGAATTGGCCACTGTCACGAGCGGCATCTTTGTTCGCGGGGCCCTCGCCCGCGGAGCCTTCGCGACGGACTTGGCCGCGGACTTTGCACGCGAGGGAGCTACCCGCGGCGCCTCTCCTTCCATCTTGCGGAAGTGCGGCGGCCACGGCGCATCCCCCAGCCCGGCCTCCTCGTCCCTGGCCGCCAGATCGAGCAATCCGTCGAGCGAACCCGCGGCTTCGTTCATCTCCTCGTGGGGATCGCCAACCCGCGAAAACCGTTCCGGCATGGTGAGCACGGTGAAATCGGCCGGATCGCAGTCCGCCACCTCTTCCCAGCGGAGCGGCGCCGAAACCCGCGCGTCCGGAAGCGGGCGCACCGAGTAGGCGGAGCAGGTTGTCCGGTCCTTAGCGTTCTGGTTGTAATCCAGAAACACGCCGTGGCGCTCTTCCTTCCACCATTTCGAGCTGGCGATGGCCGGGGCGCGCCTCTCCACCGCGCGCGAGAGCGCCAGCGCCGCCCGCCGCACCTCCTGGAAACTCCAGCGCGGCTCGATTCTCACGTTCACGTGCATGCCCCGCGAACCGCTGGTCTTCGGCCAGCCCCGCAGCCCCACGTCGTGGAGCAGTTGCTTCACCTCGAGAGCTACGCTCCGAACGTCCGCCCACCCGACGCCGGGACCCGGGTCGAGATCCACCCGCAGCTCGTCCGGATGCTCCAGATCGTTCGCGCGCACAGGATGCGGATGCAGTTCGATGCAGCCCAGATTCACAATCCACGCGAGGCCGGCTTCTTCGTCCACCACCACCTCCTCGGCGGTCCGTCCGGAAGGAAAGGAGAGGGTCACAGTCCGCAGCCAGGAAGGCCGTTCCGCCGGCGCGCGCTTCTGGTAAAACGCCTGGCCTTCCGCGCCATCCACGAAACGCTTCAACACAATCGGACGGTTCTCGATCCCCCGCACAGCTCCCGGGGCGACCTTCAGGTAATAACGCACCACGTCCAGCTTCGAGAGCTTTGTCTGTCGCGAGAAGTACGGCTTCTCCGGGTGCGTTACGCGGACCTCACGCCCCGCAACGGTCAGTATTTCGGCGTCGTCGTTCTTCACCAAAAACAGCCTACACCGAATCCGCCGGCCGTGACGCGCGCCGTTTCACACTTCCGGAAGCACGCAGGCAAAGCTGCGCAGGGAGAGGTTGCCGTAATGGAAGCCTTCATAAATGGAAACCAGGTCGTCTTCCTCGAAGCTCGCGCCGAGAGTGACAAACAGGGGGTCGAAATGTTCAGGCGTAGGCACGGCGAGCGCGGCGTGCGGCGCTTCCTGCCGGTATCCGAACAGGCGCCCGAAATCACGCTCTGCAACGCGCCCGGCCACCCAGCGGTCGAAGTCCGCCGCCCAGCCGTCCACGGCGGCATTCTTATCGTGGAGGTGAATCCGCCGCAGGTTGTGCACGATGCCTCCGCTCCCCACCACCATCACGCCCTCTTCCCGCAAGGGCCGCAGCGCCTCGCCAAGACGAAAGATCCCGGCGGGGTCGAGCGCCGGCAGCGACACCTGCACAACCGGGATGTCCGCTTCGGGCCAGGCAAGCAGCAGCGGAACCCACGCCCCGTGATCCAAACCGCGAGTACTCTCCGCTTCCGCGCGCAGCCCCGAAGCGCCCAGCAGCTCCAGCGCGCGGGCAGCCACCGCGGGCTGTCCCGGAGCCGGATACGTGATGCGGTACAGTTCCTCCGCAAATCCGCCGAAGTCGTAAATCAGCGGCATGTGGGACCAACTGGTCACCCGCACCGGCTCCGGCCGCTGCCAGTGCGCCGAAACGATCACGATGGCCCTCAGTTGCGGCCACTCCGCGCCGAACCTCCTCAGTGCCGCGGCGTGCTCGTCCCCGCCAAGTGCGGACATGGGCGACCCGTGCGCCAGGAAAACCGCGGGTGCGCGTGCCATGCCATTGGGATGCGCCCGGAAGGTCGCCGGATGCGCTGCCCGTCAGAACCACAGCGAAATGCCGAACGAACCCTGGAACTGGTGCCGCGTCCCGGTCTCCCGTCCATAGAACACTACCGTGTCGCCGAAATCCGCCCGGACCGCCACATGGTGCCGCGAATATCCTTCGAGAATCACGCCGAGGTCCAGAGCCGCACGCGTTCCCAGGTTGGGATGGTTCAGCACATCGTCGAATCGCAGGAAGCCGGGCCGCGCCTTGGCGAATATGCCGAACGGCCATCTCCGCACGCCGGCCCTGGCGCCGAACAGCGCCTGCGTGGCGGGGTAGTTGGAAGCGGCCCCGCCGATCGGGAAGCGGTTAACTTCCGCTTCCGCGTCCAGGAAACGAGAGGCGTGCACCGTAACCCTCCCGCCCCCCGTGAGCGGCTTCTCGCCCAGACCCGCCCGCATGTCGATCGCGCCCATCTGCACCCCTGCTTCCACCCGGGGATGCGCGGGCTGGCAAATCGCCGCGGGCACGAACACAACCGCTGTCCAAAGCCGCAGCCACCGCTTCATAACCCTAAATTGTACCGGGAGGCCGGCGGAAGCCCAATGTTATGATTCGAGTGGATGGAGCGCGACGAGATCCTCGCCCGGCTTCGTGAAAGGATTGTCCATTCCGCGGCATCCTTAGTATCGAGGGATGTCGCCGAAGACCTGGCGCAGGAGGTGCTCATTTTGCTGCATGAAAAATACGCCCACCTCCACCGCCTGGAAGACCTGGTGCCGCTGTCCCTTCAGATTCTGCGCTACAAGGCCCTGAGCCTGCGGCGCAAGAACGTGCGCCATGGCGAGTACACGCAAGTGTCGATTACGGACCTGCCGCTACCCGATCTCTCGTCCAATCCCGCCGACCGGCTGGAGCGCCAGGAGATGCTTGACCGGCTGCGCGCCGCGCTCGGCCGCCTCACCGGGCGCTGCCGGGAATTGATGCGCCTCAAATTGCAGGACAGGACCTTCCCGGAGATCCAGAAAATCCTCGGTGCGAGCACTATCAATACCGTCTACACGTGGGACCATCGCTGCCGCAAGAACCTGCTCGAGCTCATGGGCGGGACCTGGGAGGCGCGCAAGCCATGACCCGCGAAGAAGCCCGCAAGCTGCTTGGCGGATACGCAACCGGAACGCTCAGCGCGGAGGAGCAGCAGGCGTTGTTCGAAGCCGCCCTTGACGATCAGGAACTGTTCGACGAACTGGCGCGCGAGCAATCGTTGCGCGACTTGCTGGCCGATCCGGTAGTGCGGAGTTCCCTGGTGGCCGTGCTCGATGAGCCGCGGCCCAAGCCCTGGTATGCACGCGGCTGGGTGGTGGCTTCGCTGGCGGCCGCCGTGCCGGCGCTGGCCCTGCTGTTTGTCCTGGCAACTCGTCCCGCGCCGCCCGTGACCACGGTGGCCAAGCTCGAATCCGCCCCGCCCGGCCCCTCTCTGCCTTCCCCGGCCGGCCAGCAGGCACCCCCCGCCGCGCCGCCGCCCGTTCCACGGGAATCGAAGCGAATCGCGCCCCCAACGCCCACGCCTTCCGTGCGGGAGACCCTTGCGGACAAAGCGGACGCCGGGATCCGGCTGAATAAGGCAGAGGCCGCCGCCGAGGAACGCCCGAATGTCGCACCCTTGGCGGCGCCGGAACGTGGCGCCGTCGGAGGAGCTTTACCGGCGCCACGGACAAGAATCGGTAGCCAGATGGTTTCCTCGGCGCCGGCCGCCGCGCCGAGCGCTCAGGCGCTGTTCTTCAACAGCTTCCGCCAGGACGTCCAAAGTGCGCAGGATCAATCCAAGCAGGCCGAGCCGTCGCAAGCGGCCCCGGTACAGCAGCAACTCCGGATGGCGACCACTTCGGGCGCGGTCCAGGCTTTTGTTCCCGTCAATCTGGGAGTCGGCTATACCGTGATGCGGCGCGATACCGGAGGAGAGTTCGTGCCGGTTTCCGAGTTGGAGCCGGGCGACACGGCAGCCATCCGGCTGGTGCCGAATGCCCGCGGGCATCTCACGGTAACCGCCTCGGGATCCGGCACACAGCGCGAAGTGCTGTCCGTGGATACGGCGCCCATGGCCAGCTACACGACGGCCCCTCTGCGGCCCGGCGAATCGCAGGTTTCAGTGGTGTTCGCGCGGCAGCCGCAAGCAGTGCTGGACCGCGTCAGCACGCAGAACCTGGTCGAGACCGCGCCCAACCAGACCACGTACGTCGTCAATGTTCAATCGAATCCGCCGCCGGGCGAGGTGGCGTTCACCATCACACTGAAGTACAAGTAGAACGCAGGCCGAGCGCCACTTCCAGAAACGATCGCGCCACCAGGGCAGCACCGTACCGCTCCACGTGTTGTCCGCCCGCGGCGCCCGATTCCGCGCGGCGGCCCGGTGAAGCGTGCATCTGTTCGATGGCGGCGGCCAGCGCCTCCGCGCTGTCCGGTTCCACCAGCGCTGCATGCGGCGCCACTTCGGGAATGGCCGCGGCGCGGGCCGCCACAATGGCCCTGTTCGCCGCCATCGCCTCCAGCAGCACGATGCCGAAGCCCTCCTGCACGCTCGGCAGGCAAAATAGCGATGCGCGATTGTACTCGGCCGCCAGTTCCGCGCGGCTCACGTCGCCGAGCCACGTGACCGTCCCTTCCAGCCGCAGTTCCGCCGCCAGCCGGCGCCAAGCCGGAGTGCACGGCCCGTTGCCCACGATGCGAACCTCCAGCCCGGGAATTCGCCCGCGGAGCAGGGCCGCCGCGCGCAGCAGCACGTCCACGCGCTTGCGCCGGTAATGCCGGCCTACGAACAACACGGAGAAGCGCTCCCCCTCGGCCGCGTTCCCGGCCAGCATCGTTCGCCACTCCGCCAGGTCGATCGGCTCCGGAACCACCGCGGGCAGCTCGCGCAGCCCGTAGAATTCGCGCGCGCGTTCGGCCGAGTACAGGCTGGTCGCCAGCACCCGGGACGCGCGCTGCACGTGCAGCCGTTCCCACCGCGCCTGCATCCCCATGGTGGCGCGCGTCACGCCTCGTTCAAACCGGACCTCGTCGGCGATCACTCCCTTCAGCGAGGCCACGTGCGACGGCTCTCCCGCCGCGATGCGGTAGCCGTCCAGGTCGAAGCCGACGGTCAAATCGAACTCCGCCGCCCGCCTCAACCCGCGGTTGAATAGCAGCCGCTGCGCCGTAAACACCGGCAGCGTCATGCGCGGCGTTTCGACGAGCACCTGGTGGCCCAATCCCTCGAGAGCCCGCGCCAGCACACGAATCCCGACAAACGTGCCGCTGCCGCGGCGAACGTCGAGCGGGGTGGAGGTGAGGAAGCGGATGCGCACTTTGGGTAGAAGATCCATTTTACCGCCCCACGCTATGCTGAAAAGGGAATGACCAAAGCCGTCTGTCTGTTGAGCGGGGGCCTCGATTCCTCCACCTGCCTGGCGCTCGCCCGGCGCGAGGGGTATGCCTGCTATGCCCTTTCGTTCGATTACGGCCAGCGCCACCGAATCGAACTCGACGCAGCCCGGCGCATCGCCGAACGGCTGGGCGCCGAGCGCCACATCGTCGCCGAAATCGGACTGGACGCATTCGGCGGGTCCGCGCTCACCGGCGGCTTCGAAGTTCCCAAGGGCCGCACGGCCGGTGAAATGGGCGCCGGCATCCCGGTCACCTATGTCCCGGCTCGCAACACCATTTTTCTTTCTTTCGCGCTGGCCTGGGCGGAGGTGCTCGAAACTTCCCACATCTTCATCGGTGTGAACGCACTCGATTATTCGGGTTACCCGGATTGCCGTCCCGAATACATCGAGGCCTTCACCCGCATGGCCAACCTGGCCACCAAAGCGGCGGTGGAAGGGCGTATCCAGGTGGAGATTCATACTCCTCTGCTGCATCTCGGCAAGGCCGCCATCGTCCGCCTCGCGCGCGAGCTGAACGTCGATTTCTCCCTGACTTTCAGTTGCTACGACCCGCGCCCCGGCGGCGCTCCCTGCGGCCAATGCGACGCCTGCCTGCTCCGCCGGAAAGGTTTTGAAGAGGCCGGAATTGAAGATCGCTGAGCTGTTTTATTCGCTTCAGGGAGAAGGGTCGCTGGTGGGCGTGCCTTCCGTTTTCATCCGCACCACCGGCTGCAACCTGCGCTGTGCCTGGTGCGATACGCCCTACACTTCCTGGCAGCCCGAGGGCGTCGAATTCTCGATCACCGAGATCCTGGACGAAGTGAAATCCCATCCCGCGCGCCACGTTGTCGTCACCGGCGGCGAGCCCATGATTCTGCCCGAGACCCAGCCCCTCACCGAACGGCTGCGCGCACTCGGCCTCCACATCACTATTGAAACCGCGGGCACCGTTTTCCGCCCGGTCGCCTGCGATCTCATGAGCATCAGCCCCAAGCTTTCCAATTCCACGCCGCCGGGTGAGGAATCCGCGCGCCATGAACGGCTTCGTATTCAGCCCGATGTCCTGCTGGAACTGATGGCGCGTTACGAGCATCAACTCAAGTTTGTGATGGAGAAACCGGAAGACCTGCCCGAAGTGCGCGACCTGATTGAAAGGCTCGGCGCCGACCATTCCAAAGTCATCCTCATGCCCGAAGGGACCGCGCCCGAGGTGCTGCGCGAGCGCTCCCTCTGGCTCGCCGAAATCTGCAAACAGGAGGGCTTCCGTTTCAGCCCGCGCCTGCACGTGGACATCTGGGGCAACCGCCGCGGCATCTGAACCGGCCTGCCCGAATTGGGAGGCTTTTGACTGGCCGATCTTCCGGTGTGCCCTCCCCGGGGGCCGCGCCATGCTGGAAGCGTGGCAAACGAACTAACCGCACTTTCCAATCAACTCGCCGGCATCGTCAACCAGACGGCCGGCTCCGTGGTGGCGGTGCACGCCCGCCCGCGATTCTCGTCGAGCGGCGTGCACTGGCTTCCCGGAATCATCGTCACCGCCGAACACACCATCCGCCGGGAAGAAGAGATCACCGTCTCGCTGCCGGACGGCAAAAAGGTGCCTGCGACCGTTGCGGGCAGCGACCCAGGCACGGACATCGCCGTCCTCAAGGGTGAATGGCCCGGCGTCCAGCTTGTCCGCCGGGACGCCGCCGATCCGGCGCCCGGCAATCTCGCGCTCACCATCGGTCGCTCCGAGGACTCGGGGGTGAACGCAACCATGGGAATCATCAGCGCCGTCAGCGGCTCCTGGCGTACCTGGCGCGGCGGCCGGCTTGATCATTACATACGGCTCGACCTCACCCTCTATCCCGGCTCGTCGGGCGGACTGGTGGTCGATTCCTCAGGCGCGGCAATCGGCATTGCCACCTCGGCGCTCTCCCGCATCGCCGGCCTCGCCCTCCCGGCGGTCACCATCGATCGCGTAGTGGACGAGATCCTTACGCGCGGCCGCGTCAGCCGCGGTTACCTTGGCGTGGGCCTGCAACCGGTGATGCTGCCGGATCATCACAAAGGCCTGATCGTGCTCTCCCTTGAACCGGACGGACCTGCCGCCAAAGCGGGTATTTTGATCGGCGACATTCTGCTGTCGCTCGCCGGCGACAAGATTGCCGATACCGACGATATCCAGGGCGTCCTGGAGCGCCATCCCGTGGGCACCGCGGTTCCAGCCGAAGTGCTGCGGGGCGGAGTTTCTCAAACTGCTTTCGATTACAGTCGGGGAGCGGCCCCGCAGGAGCTGACCATGCGCGGATTCGGCGAAATCTCGGAGCGTTTGCGGCGCTCCACCGTGCAGGTATTTCCCAAACCCGGGCATGGCGCCGGTTCGGGTGTGATTTGGAACCGCGACGGCCTGATCCTCACCAACGCCCACGTGGCCCGCACGGCCGAAGCGGAGGTTGAACTGTGGGACGGGCGCCGTCTGCCGGCTCGCGTCGAGGTTCGTGACGGCCGCCGCGACCTCGCTTCCCTGCATGTCTCCGCGCCCGATCTCGAAGCGGCCTCTATCGGCGATTCCAGCGCTGTGCGGCCGGGCGAACTGGTCATCGCAATCGGCAGCCCTTTAGGATTTGCAGGCGCGCTTTCCACCGGAGTCATCCACTCCGTGGGCGCACTGCCCGGCCTCGGCCGCAACCACTGGATTCGGGCCGGCGTCCACCTTGCGCCCGGCAACTCCGGCGGGCCCCTCGCCAATGCGCGCGGCGAGGTGATCGGCATCAACACCGCCATCGTACATGGGCTCGGGGTTGCCGTACCTTCCCAAGCCGCGCTGAACTTCGTGCGTGATGGACCCCGTCCCGCGCTCGGGGTTGTGCTGCGCCCTTCGGGACCGGGGCTCGAAATCCTGGAAGTGGACCCGAACGGCGCCGCCGCTGCCGCCTCCCTGCGTCCCGGAGACGTTCTGGCCGGCACCTTCGAAGGCCTGAACGACGCACTCGATTCCGGTCGCGAGGTGCTGCGCCTTCCCTTCTTCCGCGGCGACCGGGCCCGGGTGCGCGAGGCGTTCGTGCGCATCGCCGGCCGGCGCGAGGCGGCCGCGTGATTCGCCTGCTGATCGCAGCGCCCTCCGCGCTGCTTCGTTCCGGGCTGGAGACGCTCGCCGCCTCCAGCCCGAACATCGAAGTGACCGGCTCCGTCGCGGATCTGGCGGCGGCGGAGGCGCTGCGCCCGGATGTGGTGCTGGCCGCGCTGGCCCTCTCCGAGCTCGCTCCGCCCGACGAGGGACACATGCCCGCGGTGGTTCTGCTGACCGCCGAGCCCCAGCCTGTCTGGACCCAGGAGGCGTTGCGCCTCGGCGTGCGTGCCCTGCTTCCGCGCGACGCCTCGCCGGGCGAGGTACTGGCGGCCGTCGAAGCCGCCGGCGCGGGCATGGCGCTCATCGATCCGCGGGAACTCGAACAGCTGGTTGCGGCAGTGTCACCCTCCCGCCCCTCAGCCGCTTCGCCCGTGCTGACGCCGCGCGAACTCGAGGTGTTGCGAATGATGGCCGAGGGCGATGCCAACAAAACCATCGCCTGGAAACTTCAGATCTCCGACCATACGGCAAAGTTCCACGTTGCCTCCATCCTCTCCAAGCTCAACGCAAACACCCGCACCGAGGCGGTTGCCACCGGCATCCGCAAGGGCCTGGTGATGCTGTAAGCCGCGCCCTATTCGATCGCGATCTTGTCTTTGTTGGCTGCCAGCCATTCATCGAACGTCTGTAGCGCCGGGTTCAGCTTTCGCGATTCTTCCAGGCTCCGCGCGCCGCAGAAGACCTCTTCGAAGTCGCGCTTGAACTGAAACATGTTTCCCAGATCTTCAGCTCCCGGGAAGCCGAAGCTGCGAAAGGTCTCCGGCGAAACGGCGTTGTAAACCACTTCCTGCCCGAATGCTTTGGAAAACGAAGCCGCCATCTGCGCACCCGTCAAGTGTTCTCCGGCAATCCCCACCGTGCGATTCTGATATTCGCCGCCACGCTTGAATATGCCGTAGGCGCAGCGTCCGATGTCCTCCGCCGCGATTCCCGGAAGCTTCTTGTCTCCCATCGGCAGCGTGATTGCCAGTTTGCCGTCCGGTCCGCGCTTCGGCCCCATCCCGAAGTAGATGAAGTTGTCCCAGTAAAACGAAGTGAGCAGCAAAGTAGTGGGTACCCCGGACTCGGTGAAGAGATGATTGGCGGCGCCTTTCGAATCGAAGTGCGGCACCTTGTATTTGCCCATCAGCGTCGGCATGCGGTCGTCATCGAGCGGGACCCAGCGCCGCGTGTCTTCAAGCGTGGACCAGATCACATGTTTCAGCTTTGCGTACTTCGCCGCACGGGCCATTGCTTCGGCTTCCGCGTACTCCCGCTCCGGCGAGAAATGGTCCCAGAAGAAAGTCACGCAGTACGCCGCATCCGCGCCATCGAAAGCGCGGCGCACGCTGGATTCATCGCTGATGTCCGCCGCGACCAGTTCCGCGCCGGAGGCCGCCAGCGCCTTCGCTTTATCCGAGTTCACATTTCGCGTAATCGCTCGAGCCCGGAATCCTCCGCCTGCATCCGCCTGGATCGCGCGTACCAGTCCCCCGCCCTGTGCTCCGGTTGCGCCCAGCACGGCGATCGTCTTTTTTTCTGTCATGGTGAACAGATGCAGGGGACAAGGGTACGGTCGCTAAACAGCTCGTTCGCAGTTGTAACTTCGAAAAGGGAGTGTCCGAAAGATACAGAAAAGGCAGGGCTTATGCAGTACCTTCGTGCCCGGCGAAAGAATAAATCTTAATGAGCAAAACCGTAACCGCCCCAAAAAAGGCGACGCCTCTGCATTCACTATGACCAAAAAGCTGCTTTTTGTAACGACGCTTCTGCTTGTGGTTGCTTTTGCCGCGATGGCGGCCGATCCGACTGGCAAGTGGACCTATGAACAAGCTGGGCGCCAGGGCGGAAATCCCGTCACGGTGACCCTCAACCTGAAGGCTTCCGGCGGCGCGCTCACCGGGAATATCAGCCGCCCCGGCCGCGATGGAAACGCCATGGAAACTCCCATCAGCGACGGCAAGGTGGATGGCGACAACATCACTTTCACGACCTCCCGCACGATGGGCGACATGACGATCAAGACGCAGTATTCGGGAACCGTCTCCGGGAACGAAATCAAGCTGAAGGTCACCAGTCAGGGCCGCGATGGCAACCCGATGACGAACGAAGTGACCGCGAAGAAGGCGACCACCTAGTCCCGTTTTTCGGAAACGAAGATTGCGCTCCCAGGCAGCCGCTTCCTTCTGAAGGGCGTCCGCCTGGGAGTTTTTCTTGCCTACCGCCTGATTGGACGGCCGCCCGCGAGCACGCGATAATAGCGCGCCATCCAGTAAGGCAGAATGTAGTCGATTCCCGCCGTTTCGATCAAGCCCGCTCCCCCTCCCAACATCTGGAAAGGATTGGTCTGCCATACGAAATCCGACGGCGGCCGTTGCGCCACCGGAATCGGCGAGCAGGCGTTCTCGGGGTCGCCACAAGTCGGAATGCGGCCGCGCCAGTCTACGAAGAAGTCGCCCCGGGGGCGCTCCAGCCAGGCATCGAGCAGTTGCCGCGTTTCGTTGTCGCGAGCCTCGTCCGGTCCATGCAGGGCGCGATCGATCATGTTGAAATGCGCATTCTTGTGTGTGCGCGTTGTGCCGCGAACCACCGAATACGCGTTCTCGTAAAGCCGGCGCGTGCTGCCGTCTTTTTCGAGGCGCAGAAGGCTGAACAGATTGATGTAGGCCAGGTTGAACTTGAAATAAGAGCTGTGCACGTCGGCCGAATCGATCGCGAGCGGCAGCGAAACCAGAAAAGCGTGGGTGGAAGCGAAGCTGGAATATTCGGACTCGAAACGCTGCGGGTTGACGTGCCGGCCCACCTGGAGCAGCGCAAGCTGCTGATCGGGACGGATGATGAACGTCGTGCTCGCCGAGCCGTCCGGCATGACGATATTCCAGTCCCAGTCCATCAGTTTCTTCAGCAGGCGCGTGGCGAGAGCGGCGATTGAAGCGCGGATCGCGGGATCGGACACAAGATCGAAGGCCGTGCCCAGACCGAAGAACACTCCGGAATACTGGTCGCGGGACGTGTGGCCGATCCAGATCCAGCTCCGCCCGTTCAGCGTCGCCGGATAAGAACCATGGACCGATTCTTCGTTGCGTATGCCGGCGGCATAGGGCGAGTCGGCCGGCACCGCGCAGCGTGCGAGCAAATCGCGCCCCGTCACATCCACCAGGAGGGTCAGCCCGGCGAGAGCGGCGCGCACGTTCGCCAGCGCCTCCGGCGAGCGCGTAACCCGATAGCGATACGCTTCGGCGGCCAGGTAGTGGCCGGTCCACAGCGCGGAATCGCCGCCGCGCGTATAGGCCGCGATGCTTACGCGATCGCTCGCGAAGATCGGGTTCAAAATAGTGCCGAACGGCATGTGCCGCTGGCCGATGACGGCATCGATGTCCAAGGCGTCGGATTCGGCGCAGAGCAGGGGAAATGCCGAAAGCAACAGCGCGATGGAGACCCGGGAAACCTGAAGATGAAACATTGACCTGACTGTTCCAATTGTACTCGTGCGGCGGGCGCCGTGCCGCTTGACCGCCTTTCCCAGGCATCGCGCGCGCGGTATATTCTGGGGAATACCCATGCCCAAAACCAAGTCGCCGTACGGGGTGCATCCCGGGGTGTTGCTGACCCGGAAGTGGGTAGCCACGCTGAAGGGAAACACTGGCCGCACCCTCGAAGAGTGGCTCGCGCTGGTGCGGACAAAAGGCCCCAAATCGGAGACCGACCGGCGCACCTGGCTGCGGAAGGAGCACGGACTCGGCACCAACTCCGCCTGGTGGATTGCCGGTCGCGCCGACGGAAAGGGAGCCGAAATGTCCGATCCCGAGGCCTATCTGGTGGCTGCCGAACAGTACGTCGAGAATATGTTCTCCGGCAACAAGGCCGCGCTGCGCCCCATGTATGAGAAATTGCTCCGTCTCGGGCTTTCGCTGGGCCGCGACGTCAAGGCCTGTCCTTGCCGGACGATGGTCCCCCTGTATCGCAAGCACGTTTTCGCTCAGATCAAACCGTCAACGGTGACTCGCATCGACCTGGGATTCGCGCTTGGAGCGCGCCCGGCCGAAGGCCGCCTCATCGATACCGGCGGATACGCCAAAAAAGATCGCATTACGCATCGGATTCCGATCTCCACACCCGCGGAGATCGACGACGAAGTGAAACGTTGGCTGCGGGTGGCCTACGAGGAGAATCAATGAGCCCACAAGAAGTTCTCGAGTTTTGTAAGGAACACGACGCGCGGCAGCTCGACCTGCGATTCACCGACATTCCGAGCTTGCAGCATCACGTTTCCTACCCGATCAACGAGCTGGAGCTGAGCAGCTTCGAAGAAGGGTTCGGCATGGACGGATCGAGCATCCGCGGCTGGGCGGCGATCAATGAGAGCGACATGCTGCTCATACCCGACCCCAATACCGCGATCATGGATCCGTTCGCCGAGATTCCCACTCTGGTAATGTACGGCGACGTCATGGATCCGATCACCAAACAGCAGTACGAACGGGACCCGCGCTGGATCGCCAAAAAAGCCGAGCTGCACCTGAAAAACACCGGCGTCGGCGACACGGCGTATTTCGGCGCCGAAGCGGAATTCTTCATCTTCGACAACATCCGCTTCGACCAGAACCAGCACTCCGGTTACTACTTCATCGACGCCGAAGAAGGGCGCTGGAATTCGGGCCGCCGGGAGAACAACCTCGGCTACCGGCCGCGCTACAAAGAAGGCTATTTTCCGGTGCCGCCCACCGATCATTACCAGGACCTGCGCAGCGAGATGGTGCAGACCATGATCCAGTGCGGCCTCAACATCGAGTGCCATCACCACGAGGTGGCGACCGGCGGGCAGTGCGAAATCGATCAGCGCTTCGACACGCTGGTGAAATCGGCCGACAACATGATGATGTACAAGTACATCATCCGCAACGTGGCCTACCAGTACGGCAAGACCGTGACCTTCATGCCGAAGCCGCTCTTCGCCGACAACGGCAGCGGCATGCACACCCACCAGAGCATCTGGAAGGACGGCAAGCCTCTGTTCGCCGGCGACTGCTACGCCGGCCTCAGCCAGATGGCGCTGCACTACATCGGCGGCCTGCTTAAGCACGCCCGCGCGCTTTCCGCGATCATTGCGCCCACCACCAACAGCTACAAGCGCCTGGTGCCGGGATATGAGGCGCCGGTGAATCTGGCCTACTCGCGCCGCAACCGGTCCGCCGCCTGCCGCATCCCGATGTACTCGGCCAGCCCCAAGGCCAAGCGCGTCGAGTTCCGGCCGCCCGATCCCGCGGCCAATCCGTATCTCGCCTTCGCGGCCATGATGATGGCCGGCCTCGACGGCGTGATGAACAAGACTCAATCCGGGCGAGCCGCTCGATAAGGACATCTACGATCTTTCGCCCGAGGAGATGAAGAGCGTGCCGTCCATGCCCGGTTCGCTCGACGAAGCCTTGACCTGCCTCGAGGACGATCACGAGTTCCTCATGCAGGGCGACGTGTTCACCGAGGAGCTGATCGATACGTTCATCGATTACAAACGCAAGAACGAAGCCGAAGCCGTGCGGCTTCGCCCGCATCCTTACGAGTTCGCGCTGTACTACGACGTGTAGGAGCATGCCGGGGAAAGGCCGCTTCCAGGTTGTATCCTGAAGTCTGGTCGCCTCCCATGACAGGTTCCATCGTGCAGGTCAGCATTTCGCCGGGCGGACTCCCCAAGCGGTCCATTCCGCAGGGCTTGATTACGCCGCTCGGTATTGAGGGCGACCTGCACGCGCACCCGCAGATTCACGGCGGCCCGCTGAAGGCGATCCTGCTGATTTCCGCGGAGGTGGTGGACGATCTCGCTGCGCGCGGATACCCTGTTTTTTACGGCGCCATGGGGGAGAACCTGACCACGCGCGGAATTTCCGTCCGCGATCTGCGCCTCGGCGACCGGCTCCGCGCCGGCGGCGCCACCCTCGAGATTACCCAACCGCGCGGCCCCTGTTCGGCGCTCGATATTTACGGGCCTGAGATCAGGCAGGAAATCTACGATGAACGCGTAAAAGCCCGCGACCCCTCTTCGCCGCGCTGGGGCATGAGCGGACTCTACGCGAGCGTGCTGAATCCGGGGCCGGTCGGCCCGGGAGATATGATTGCAGTGGTTGCCACGTTGGCCTGACAATGCCCCGTTCGCTCGACGGATTCCGGATGGAAGCGGGACTGCCGGAAGGCGTGGTGCGGCGCGCCGAGTTGCTGGTGGATGCATCGCCCGATCCGGCCCGGGCGGCACGCTGCCTCTCACGCTTGCGCCAGGAATCGCCCGGCGGTTTCGAGCGGATCGCCAATTCCGCCGCCGCCCTGCGCGCCACCATCACGCTGTTTTCCTACAGCAACTTCCTCGGCGAAGCGGCCGTCCGCCATCCGAACCGGCGTCCTGGAGCTGGTTGAGTCCGGCACCCTCTATCGCGTCCTGAGCCGGGAGGAGTACGCCGCCGGTCTCGAGGCCGAACTGGGCCCCGGGAGCCGGGTTCCGGAGGCGCGTGGAACTGGCCCGCTACCGGCGGCGCCAACTCGCCCGCATCGCACTCCGCGACGTGCTCGGCCTGGCTGCCCTTTCCGAAACTACGCAAGAGCTCTCTTTCCTCGCCGACGCGATTCTCGACGCCGCGTACCGCCGGATCCGGGCCCGCCTGGTGGAGCGATATGGCGAACCGCGGACCGAGGATGGAAGGCCCTGCGGGTTCTCCGTGATCGCGCTCGGCAAGCTGGGCGGCGCCGAGCTGAACTACAGCTCCGATATCGACCTGATGTTTGTGTACGAAGGCAAAGGCGAGACCCAAGGTTCCTCCCCGCTCAGCAACGGCGAGTTCTACAAACGGGTTGCCAACGAGTACATCGCCCTGCTCTCCTCCTACACTCCCGAAGGGCAATGTTACCGGGTGGACCTCCGGCTCAGGCCCGATGGAACATTGGGCGAGGTGTGCATTTCCGCCGAAGGCGCGCGCAATTATTACTCGCGGCGGGCGCGCGACTGGGAGAAGCAGATGCTGATCAAGGCGCGCGTGGCTGCCGGAGAACCCCTGCCGGGCGCGGAGCTGCTCGAATTTGTGGAGCCGCTGATCTACGAAACCTCGCTCGATTTTCGCGCCGTGGAGGCCGTCTCCGAGACGCGCGCCCGCATCGGCGAGAAGATGGCGGCCCGGCGCGGCGCCGCCCAGGGGCTCGACGTGAAGCTGGTCCCGGGCGGAATCCGCGATATCGAATTTCTGGTGCAGTGCCTGCAGCGGCTGCATGGCGGCCGCGAGCGCTGGGTGCGTCACGGCGGAACCCTGCTGGCGCTGTTCCGCTTGCGGGACAAGGGACTGCTCTCGGACGTGGAGTACGCGCGCCTCGCCACGGCCTATCAGTTTCTTCGAAACATCGAGCACCGGTTGCAGCTGGAAGACGACCGGCAGACCCATACGCTTCCCCGGGATCCGGAAAGGATGCAACTGCTGGCGCGCAAGATGCCGCCCGAGGGCACCGGGCGCACCCTCGATGCCGCCGCGCTCAAAGAGCGGCTGGATGCGCACCTGCACCAGGTGCGCCAGCTCTACGCTCGCGTGATCTATGCGCAGCGGCCGTTCTACGACCTGCCGGCAACCCTCGAACCGGCCGAGCCGGAAGCCGCACCGGACCGGCCGGGCGGCCTGCCTCACACCCTGACCCACGCCCTCGATCAGCAGGCCCCTCAATTCGCCGGGGCCGTGGCCAGCGCGGGCCTGCAACACGGCCGCCAGCGCTTCGAGCATTTTCTCGAAAAGGCCTTCGCCGCGCCCGAGGTTCTGGCCCGCCTCGAGTCGGACCCGAAGCTCGCCGCCGCCGTGCTGGACCTGTTCGAGCACAGCCGGTATCTTGCCAATGAGCTGTTGCGGTATCCCGAACTGCTCGACGAGATCGGCCGCAGACCGGAATTGGATGGGCCGGCGCTTGAAACCGGCGCGGCCCTGCGACGCTTCTACCGGCGCCAGATGCTCCGCATCCAGAGCCGCAGCGTGCTGGAGGCCGCCCCCATTTTCGACACGCTCGCCGAAACCTCCGAGCTGGCCGACAAGGTGATCACGTCGGCGTACCGGATTGCGCTGGGAGCCGAAGCGGCCTCCGCGGAAGAGATGATGGTCATCGCGCTCGGCCGCCTGGGCATGCGCGAATTCGATCTGGGCTCCGACGCCGACTTGATTTTCGTAATTCCCGACGAGAGCGCGGCCGAACAGGGCTTGTGGACGCGCGTGGCCGAGCGCATGATCCAGACCATCAGTTCCTATACCGGCGAAGGCGTGCTGTTCTCCATCGACACGCGGCTGCGGCCCAACGGCCGCGAAGGCAACCTGGTGATCACCGAGAGCGCGTGCAAGAATTACTTTGCAACGGCGGCCGAAGCCTGGGAAGGCATCGCGTTCATGAAGGCGAGGGCGGTGGCGGGTAATCCCTCCCGCGCCACCCGCTTTCTGAGCGAACTGCAAGCCGTGGACTGGCGCCGCTACGGACAGAGCATGAGATCCCGCGAGGAACTGTCTGCGATGCGGGCGCGCCTCGAACGCGAGCAGGGGCCGCGCAACCCTTTGAAGGCGGGACCCGGAGGCTACTACGACATCGACTTTGCCCTGATGTACCTGCGGCTCCGCGCCGCGGGCATTTTCTACAAGGTGCTCAATACACCCGAACGTATCGACGTGATTGAACAAACGGGACATCTGGAGCCGCAGGAAGCAGCTTTTCTGCGCGATGCCGCCACCTTCTTCCGCGCCGTGGATCACGCTTCCCGCATTTCGACCGGGCACGCCGAAGGCACCCTGCCCAGTTCGTATACGCAGATTGAAATACTGACCAGTCTTGTGCGGCGATGGACGCCCGAGCACCTGCACGGGGAAACACTGGAACGAGCCTTGCACCGCATCCGTCAAGGAACCAGAGAGTTCTTCGACCGTTTGTTCGGCCGAAAATGATGGTGGCGCGAAATGCTGCCAACGATTAGGATAAAACGTACATGTTCCGAATCTGTCTGGCAGCCACGTTGCTCTGTCTCCCCGCTTTTGCGGGGAGCGAAGACGCGACGATAGATAACGCGCTTCACCACATGTACAGCTTCGACTTCCCGGCGAGCCACCAGGTTCTGACCCGTTTGATCGCTGAACACCCTTCCGATCCCCTGCCGTACGCGTTTCGGGCCTCCGCTTACCTTTTTCAGGAACTGGACCGGCTGGGCATCCTCGAAAGCGAGTTCCTCACCGACGACGACCAGATAACCGAAAAGAAAAAGAAACTGGATCCGGATCCTAAAATCCGGGCAGGCTTCACGAAGGCGGTTCAGGACGCCGAAGCTCGCGCCGATGCGGACCTGAAGGTGGATCCGAACGACAAGAACGCTCTGTTTGCGATGTGCATCGCGCAAGGCGTGGTCACCGATTACACCGCCCTGGTCGAGAAGAAGCAGCTCTCGAGCCTTTCCCCCGCCAAGCGGTCCAATACCTACGCGCAGCGGCTGCTGAAACTCGACCCGAAATTCTACGATGCCTACCTGACGGCCGGCTTTTCCGAATACATGGTAGCCAGCCTGCCCTTCTTTGTCCGCTGGTTCGTCAAATTCGATAACGTCAGCGGCAGCAAGGAAAAGGGTATTCAGAATTTGCTGCTGACGGCCCGCGAGGGGCGCTACTTCAAAGCCTTCGCAAAAATCCTGATTGGCATTGCGAGGCTGCGCGAGAAGAAACCGGCCGAAGCCCAGAAGCTGCTTTTCGAATTGTCGGAGGAGTACCCTGGAAATCCGCTCTTCCGCAAGGAACTGGCCAAGCTCAACAACAAGCTGGGCGTGGCCGCCAACTAGTCTGGCTTCGCCCACACTGTGAGACACTGTTGTCTCGTGGACTGCCCGATCCAGGTTGAGGCGCTCAAAAAAAGTTACGGTTCGCTTCAGGCCGTGAAGGGGATCGATTTCGAAGTTCATCCCGCCGAGGTATTCGGGCTGCTTGGCCCAAACGGCGCGGGAAAGACCACCACCGTCGAGATTCTGGAAGGATTGCGATCGCGGTCGAGCGGGCGCGTTTCGGTGCTCGGCTACGATCCCGAAGTGCAGACCAGGCTGGTGAAGGACCGTATCGGCGTCTGCCTGCAATCCACGCGGCTTCAGGAAAAAATGAAGGTCCGCGAGGCCATGGAGATGTTCGCCGCCTTCTATACGCGCACGGTGGAGAGCACGGCTCTGCTCAAACGCCTGCAACTTTGGGAGAAGCGCGAAACGCTCTATGCGAATCTCTCCGGCGGGCAGAAGCAGCGCCTCGCGCTGGCCCTGGCCCTGCTCAACGACCCGCAGGTGCTGTTCCTCGATGAGCCTTCGGCGGGGCTCGACCCGCAGGCGCGCTTCGAGATCCACGAACTCGTGTTGGAACTGCGGCGCGAACAGCGCACCATCCTCCTGACCACGCACTATATCGAGGAAGCCGAAAGACTGTGCGACCGGGTCGCCATCGTGGACGAGGGACGCATCATCGCCAGCGGCACCCCGCGCGAGATCCAGGAGAGCACCATTTCCAACTCGGTAATCGAACTCGAACTGGCCGCGCCGTTCACGAATGGCGCGCTTCCGTCCTGGCAGGACGCCGGGAAAGCGACGCTGGATGACACTCGCACGCGTATCGCGGTGGTTTCCCCACGGCCCGCCCGCACCGTGGTTCAAATGGTGAAGTGGCTCGACGAACAGCGCCTCGAGTTGGCGGACATCCGCATCAAACGGCCTACTCTCGAAGAGGCATTCATCCAGCTGACCGGAAAGAGCCTGCGCGAATGAGAGCCTACTTCGCGCTGTTTAAGAGCAACATGCAGTTGACCCTCCGGGACCGGACCGTCCTGTTTTTCAACTACCTGTTCCCGTTCATCTTCTTCTTTGCGTTCACCGAGCTGTTCAAAGCGGGCACGGGCTCCGGAATCGCTTACTTCGTGGGCACCGTGCTAACCATGGGCATTCTCGGTAACGGCCTGTGGGGCGCGGGCATGCGTTCGGTGCAGGACCGCGAGGCCAACATCCTGAGGCGCTACAAAGTGACCCCGGTGGGTCCGCTGCCGATTCTGATGGCCGCCATGGTGAGCGGCTGGCTGCTGTACCTCCCCGTGGTGATCATCATTCTGGCGGTGGCCCACTTTCAGTACCAGATGCCGATGCCGCAGAACTGGATCTCTCTGTTCGCCATGGTGTCGCTCGGTGTGTGCGCCTTTCGCGCGATCGGCCTGATTCTGGCGGCGGTGACCAACACCATGCAGGAGGCGATGGTCGCCATCCAACTCCTGTACATGCCCATGCTGTTCCTCAGCGGCGCTACCATCCCGGCGGCGATGCTGCCCAAATGGGCGCAGACCCTGGCTGAATTCATGCCGGCCTCGTACCTGGTATCCGGTTTTCAAGGCATCTTCTTCCGGAATCAGAGTCTGTTCGACAACGCCATCTCCGCCGGCGCCCTCGCGCTGACGATGGTGGTTGGCACGTTTCTGGCAGTGCAGTTATTCCGCTGGGAAAAGGAGGACAAGATCGCGCCGCGCAACCGCCTGTGGGTGCTGGCGGTGATGGGCCCGTTCCTGGTGATGGGCTGCTACCGCGCCTACAGCCGGGAGCACCTCGGACAAAACCAGGCCTTCTACCGCGACCTGCAACGTTCCGGCACCTTCATCATTCGCAACACGCGGGTCTTCGTGGGTGACGGCAAGGTGATCGAGAACGGCTCCGTCATCGTGCGGGACGGCAAGATCGCGGACGTAGTCGAAGGTTCCGGCCCCGATCCCGACTCTATGAAGGCGGAGATCGTGGAAGGCGCCGGCAAGACGCTGCTCCCCGGCCTTGTCGATGTCCACGTCCACCTGGCCGGGGCCGCCGGCATCTCGGGTTCGGACAGCGATTACGACGCGCTCACCACAATGCCGCACGCCGCGGCCGGCCTGCTCTACAGCGGCATCGTGGCCGCGCGCAGTGTGGGCGATGGCCTGGACGCCTCCCGCCAACTGCGCGCCGAAATCGCCAACGGCAGCAAGTTGGGCGCAACTCTTTTCATCTGCGGCCCGATGTTTACGGCGGAAGGCGGCCACGGCACCGAGTTCCTGCGCAACGTTCCCGCCGCCGTGCGGGATAACGTAAGCCGGCAGTTGATCCGCACTCCCAAGACCCCGGAGCAGGCACGGGAGCAGGTGCGCGAGCTCAAAAAGGCCGGCGTGGACGGCATCAAGGCGATCCTCGAGGCCGGCTGGGGCGACGGAATGATCTACGATCGCCTGGACCTGCTCCTCATCCGGGCCGTCGCCGAAGAGGCGCATGCGCAGAAACTGCCGCTCGCCACGCACACCGGCGATGCGCGCGATGTGACCGATGCCGTGGAGGTGGGATCCGCGTCCATCGAACACGGCTCCTGGCGCGACGAACTGCCCGATCCGCTGCTCCGGCGAATGGCGCGGCAGGGTGTTTTTCTCAATCCGACCCTGGTGGTGGCGGCGGCCTACACGCAATTCTACGCGGGCAAAGCCGACGTGCTGAACAACTCCCTGGTGCAGCAGGTGGTGACGGCGCCCGTCCTCAAAGGAACGCGCGACTTCATCGCCTCCGGCAAGTCCGTGAACGCGGCGCGGCAGAGCCTGTTCGCAGGCGCACTGAAACAGGCCGCCGAGAACCTGGTGCGGGCCTGGAAGGCCGGCGTCCCGCTCGCCATGGGTACCGATTCGGGCAATCCGCTGGTGTTCCATGGTCCCTCCATGCACGAGGAGTTGAGGCTCTGGGTGAACGCGGGAATCCCCGCCGCGGTGGCGCTTCAGGCTGCCACGTCCGGCGGCGCGAAACTGCTCGGCGCCGCGGACCGCTTCGGCACGATCCGCAAAGGACTGGAGGCGGACCTGCTTCTGGTGGACGGCAATCCGCTTGAAGAGATCAATGCCACCGAACGCATCTCCCTGGTGGTGTTCAAAGGCGAACGGCTAAAGCGATCGTCTCTGTTCGATCAAAAGTGAGCAGCCAGGGCGGCCTCGATTTCGGCGCTCACCAGTTCCGGCGATTCGAGCGGGAAATAATGGTTCCGTCCTTCCAGCAGGACGTCTCTGGCGCGCGGAAGATGCGACGCGAGTCCCGGGTCAGTGGGCGAAGTGCTGAGATCGAATTCGCCCGGCGTCCAGAACCTGCCGGCTCGCACCACTACCACCGGCGCGTCCACGCTGCCAAGTTGCGGGTGCAGATTCGATTCGGCCGCGATCGAATTTTCGTAGATCGATGCCTCCACCTGCGGCGGGCAGGCAATCACAAAGCCATCGCCCGAGGCGGCCGGCAGCAGACCCCACTCGCAGTAGTCGCGCAACACGCCCGGATCCCATGTCGCGAACGGAGGCCGCGGGCGGAAACGCTCGAACATTTCATCCGCCGAGTTCCAGACCGCGCGGCGCTTGCGAATGAAACCGGCATCGAGCGCGGGCCGGCCGTACCACTCCCGCGGAAAGATCGTGGCATCGAGCAGCAGAATCGCGGCGAAAGTCTCGGGCCGCGCGATGGCGGTAGCCACGGCGGTGTGCCCGCCCATCGAGTGGCCCACTGCGAGCCCGCCGCGGATTCCGAGGTGCTGCATCAGGAAGGCGGAATCCTCGGCGAACGGCTGCCAGGGGCAGGGCGGCTCGGGCTTGCTGCTGTGCCCGTGCCCGCGCAGGTCCAGGCCGAAACAATGGCGGCCCGGAAGCCGGCGTATGCTCTGGTCCCAGCAGCGGCCGTGGAAACCGGTGGCGTGAAAAAAGACGATGGGCGGTCCCGCGCCGTCCCACTCCCAGACGGCCAGATCCAGCCCGTGACGCGAAATCGTGAGCTGCCGGGGCGAGTCGGTTCGCTTCAAAGCCCCAGCTCCGCCACTAATGCGGAGGCTTTCTCCACGTCCTTCAGCATCCAGATGACGAAGCGCACGTCCACGCTGATGTTTCTCGCCACTTCGGGGTTGTAGCCGAAATCGTTGGCTACATTTTCCCAGGGCCGGTCGAAATTCAACCCCACCAGCTCGCCGCGCCCGTTCACTACGGGGCTGCCGGAATTGCCGCCTGTTGTGTCGGCGTCCGAGAGGAAATTCAGTGGAATCTTCGCGGCATCGGTTCGCCGCGCGGCCTCCATCACCCGCTCCGGGACGGCGAACGGTTCCTGGCCCGTGTGCTTTTCGAGCATGCCTGCCAGCGTGGTCTGCGGCGTATAGAAAATGCCGTCGCGCGGCGTGAAACCCTTGACGTGGGCGAAGCTGACGCGCAGCGTGCCGTTCGCGTCCGGGGCCACCGGCTTGCCCGCGTGAGCGATGACCGCCTTCCGCCACTGCGGCCGCAGGCGCGCCACGGCGCCGTCGCGGGTCTGGCTCGCGGTCTGCCACGCCCGCAGTTCCGGCTCGAGTGCGAATGCGAGTTCGAGCAGCGGGTCGCGCCGTGCGCGCAGTTGCGCGGTGGTCTCTTCGAACATCTTTAGCCGCTCGGCCGCGTCCGTCACCTTGGTGGCGCGATACAGCGCCGCAACGTCCACCCCGTTCTCCAGCGCGGCGATCCGCTCGGCGGGTCCGAGCCTGCCGGCCTGCGCCACCCAGGATTCGAACAGCGCCTGGTCGGCGGGCTGGAAGAAGCTCTTCTGCTCGCGCTCCAGTCTGGCTTGCAGGGCAGGCAGTTCACGGCTCATGAAATCGGGGTCGCGCTCCGCATCCGGTTTGGCCCGTTCCGAGGCCAGCCGCACCAGCGTCGTCGCCTGCTTCAACGCGAGCGCGCCGTTTTGCACGATAGTGAACAGGAAATCGCGGGTAGCGGTCCGCCGCTGGCCGGCTGCCAGCCGGTCGAGCTCCCGTTTGGCCGCCAAGGACGCCGCAAATTCGGGCCGCGCCGCGGCCCAGCCCATCACCGCATCGTCCTGCGCCTGCTGCCTGGCGATGATGCCGCCGCGCTGTAATCCCGCAAGCTGCCCTTCCGCGTTCGTGTGCGAATTATTAAGGCTCTTCAAAGTGGCCGCGACCGCCATCGAGCCCGCCGCGCTGCCGCGCGTTTTCTCTTCGAGCAGCCGGATCCACTCGCCGTAAATGCGCTGTCGCAGCCCGAACCGGAAGTCGCGCTCGTTGGCCATCTCGCCCGCCGTCAGCGCCCGAATGGTTCGCCCGGGATAGCCCAGCACCATGACGAAGTCGCCGGGATTCACCCCGCTGCGCGCGATCGGGAAATAGAATTGCGGGCGGTAGGGCTTGCCGTCTTTGTACGCCCGGGCGATGGAGAAATCGCCCGTGTGGCGCGGCCACCGGAAGTTGTCGTCTTCACCGCCAAACTCCCCCACCGCCCGCGGCGGCGCGTACACCAGCCGGATATCGGTGAGGTCGATATTTTCGATGAGCATGTACCACAGCCCGCCATCGAAGGCTGCCACGCTGCACCGCATTCCCGGCGTCTTCTCACAGGCCGCCACCAGTTTCTTCTCTTCAGCCTCGATCGCCTTGCCACGCGCGAGGTCATCCGCGCCGGCGGGGATCGCCGCTTCGATCTGCTTCGTGACGTCGGTGAACTTGTGGGGAACCGTGATGCGCGCCGTCCGGCCGCGCAGTTCTTCGGCCTGCGTTCGGGCAAGAAAACCGTTTGTGATCAGGTCGCGGTCGGGCCGGCTGTGCTCCTGCACGATGCCGAAGAAGCAGTGATGGTTCGATAGAATCAACCCGTCAGGCGAGACGAATGCCGCCGAGCACCCGCCCGTGCTCACGGTGGCCGCCAGCAGGCCGGTTCCGTCGCGCGGATCCCAGAGGCGGGAAACCGGCAACTCCAGCCCGGCCGAACGCAACCGGGCGGCTCCGAGTTCCAACACCTGCTGTGGGGTCCACTTTCCCTCTTCCGCATGGAGCGGCGCGATCAGCGCGGCCGCCAGCGCCAGCCATTTCCAGTTTCCGGACATTCTCATGGCAGTACCACTACACGATAACAGGGGTGCGGATTATCCATCCCGGCCTTGGCTTCGGCGGGCTGCGAGAGTTAGTCTGGGCAGGGAGCCGCATTCCGGGTGTAACTCATGATCATTCGCAAGCAGCAGTTCGACACTCTGACAGGCACGGCGGAGTCGGGATATACCGAGGGCGCCGTGCGGCACCTGCGCCGGTACGACCCCCTCCTGGCCGCGGCCGCCGGACAGGCGGGCCTCGAACAGGTGGCCGCCGAGGGACTCGAGAAGGCGCGCAAATACAACCTGGGCAGCGGCCGGGAGTTGCAGCTTTACCTGCAACTGATGATGTCGCTCGGCAGCGCCTTCGATACCGACCCGCAGTTCGCCTGGCTCCAACCTTTTCTTCGGGAAATGGAAGGCGTAAGCACGGTGGAGCGGGCTCGCCTGCTGCACTTTCATGCCCGCGCTTACCTCGAGCGTGCCTACGGCGAAAAAGGGGAGCATGGCGAAACGGCCCTGGAACGGACCATGCAACTCACGCGCGACCGGCTGCAAAGAGCGGGCGCCGATTTCGATACCAGCGGTCCCAAGCTCATCGAATGGCTGCACCCCCAGCGTCTGGAGTACCTGGACTCGGAGGCCGTCGCCGGCCTCACGGCAAACGCCCGCCAGCAAGCCGGCGAGGCCGGATTGCCCGCGCCCGAGGGAGCGGTCTTCCTGTTCCTGCTGATGTTCGCCTTCGGCCACCGCGTCTGCGCCGACCCGCTGCACCCGTGGCTCCGGAAAGAGCTCGCGGACCGCGGGTCCGAGGATTCGAACGCCCGGATGGACCGCCTGATCGCGCGCACACAAACCTACCTTACGATGATGTTGAGGCAGATCAGGCTGTCTTCGAAGGGCCGGATTCCGGGTTAGCGGGACGCGGTGCTAGGTTAAGGATCATGACCTCCAAAGAGATTCTTGCGTTCATCTCCGGCGTCGGGCTGGTGCCGATCGTGCGGACCTCGAGCGCCGAGTCGGCGGTGCGCGTGGTCGAGGCCCTCTACGAAGGCGGAATCCGGGCCGCCGAAATCACCATGACGGTTCCCGGCGCGGTGGGCGCGCTGGAACGTTGCGCGCAACAGTTCGGCTCCCGCCTGGTGCTCGGCGCCGGTACCGTTCTCGACCCGGAGACCGCCCGCATCTGCATGCTGTCGGGCGCCGAGTTCTTCGTCACACCCAGCCTGCGCCCCAGCACCATCGAAATGGCCAAGCGATATTCCAAGGTGATTTGCCCGGGCGCGTTGACACCCACCGAGGTCCTGGCCGCGTGGGAGGCCGGGGCGGACGCGGTGAAGATCTTCCCCTGCGGCAACGTGGGCGGAGCGAAGTACATCAAGGCTTTGCGCGGCCCCTTTCCCCATATCGAAATGATTCCCACCGGCGGCGTAAACCTCGAGACCATTGGCGACTTTCTCAAGGCCGGCGCCTGCGCCGCCGGTGTGGGCGGCGAACTGGTGGACGTGAAACTGGTGAATGAAGGCCGCTTCGACCTGATTGCCGACCGCGCCCGGCAGTACCTGGCCGCCATTTCGAAAGCCCGCGAAGAGATGAAAGCCGCGGCCGCGGCGTAGCGGACACTGGTTCGGCCGGCGCAAGGAGACTGGCACGGTGGTGTACGATTGGGAGCACGGGCAAGGAGAGATGAAGATGAATCTCGCGAAAGTGGCGTTGCTTGGCACGCTGGCGACGGTGGCCGCATGGCCCCAGGTTAATGTGGGTACACAAGCGCCCGAACCCAGCCTTCCCTTTACGATGACCACAGTAGCCACCTTCAATCTGCCGTGGCGCCTCGCCTTCCTGCCCGACGGCCGCATGCTGATCACCGAAAAGCCCGGGCCCGTCTGGTTGGTATCCCAGCGGGGAGAAAAGGTCCAGGTTGAGAATACGCCCCCGGTGTATTGGCAGGGCCAGAACGGCATGCTCGGCGTCTTCCTCTCGCCACATTACGCCACCGACAAGACCATCTACCTCACTTACGTCGAACCGGGTGACTACGGTGGAGCCTACGTGCTCGCCCGCGCCAGACTGAACGCCACTGCCACCTCAGCGAAACTAGAGAAATTCGAGGTGCTGTGGCGTCAGGTGCCCCCCGGCAAAGGCGGACAGGCAGGCGGGCCGATCGCTTTCTCCTCCGACGGCCGGTATCTGTTCCTCGCGGTCGGGGACCGCCAGCGAATGACCCCCGCCCAGGACCCCGACCAGCCAGTCGGCAAAATCCTCCGCCTGACGCTCGACGGCAAACCCGCCCCCGGCAATCCCAATGCCGGTAAGACCGGCGCGAGTAAGATTCCGCTGATCGATCCCCCGCACGACACCGAAGCCGCCAAGACCGCGCCGGTAGTCAGCACCTACACGTTTCCCGGTCCCAACCTCACGCCCGCTGAAACCTGGGCCATGGGCGTCCGCACACCTTACGGCATGGCCTTCTCGCCCAGCGGCGAATTGTGGGAGGTGGAGCACGGCCCACGCGGCGGCGACGAACTGAACCTGATCGAAAAGGGAAAGAACTACGGATGGCCGCTCGTCTCCTATGGCAATAACTACAACGGCGTGCCCATTCCCAGGCCCGACACGCGCCCCGATCTCGCCCAACCGGTGCTCTATTGGGCGCCGGTGATCGCGCCCGGCAACCTCATGTTCTATCACGGTACGCAGACCTTTCCGCAGTGGAATGGCAGCGGCTTCGTAAGCGGCCTGGCAACCCGGACGCTCAACCGCATCGTCTTCGACGGCCATGGCGGCGCCAAATCCGCCGAGCGCTGGGATGTGGGCCGCCGCATTCGCGACGTGGAAGAAGGTCCCGATGGCTCACTGTGGATGCTCGAAGACGCCAATCCCGGTGCCCTGATTCATGTGACGCCGAAAGCTTCGTCCGGGCGGTAAGGTATCCCGCAGTACAAACGGTTGAATCGCGCCCCGCTCTCCTGTTGACTATCTACAATTCCCAGCCGTATTGTAGATAGTCGAGAGAAGCCTGTGGGCAAACCTTCCGATCTCATTCAGGGCACGCTGGACCTGTTGATCCTTAAAACCATCTCGCTTGAACCGATGCACGGATGGGGCATCGCCCAACGCATCCAGCAGGTCAGCGGCGAGATCCTGCAAATCCAGCAGGGCTCGCTTTATCCGGCCTTGCAGCGCCTCGAATCCCAGGCCTGGATCAAGTCCGACTGGCGCGAGACCGACAACAACCGTCGCGCCAAATTTTATTCCCTCACCGCCGCCGGCCGCCGCCAGCTCGAAAAGGAGCTCGCCAACTGGAAGCGTCTTGCCGGTGCCGTCGGCCTCATCGTGGAGATGGTCTGATGCGCTCCATCAATCGCCTCATGTATCTGGTCCGCGCCCTCTTCCGCCGTGCCTCGCTCGACCAGGGGCTCGACGAGGAGATGCATTTCCACCTCGAAGCGCTTACCCGGCAGAAGGTCGCAGCCGGTCTTTCGCCTGCTGCCGCCCGGGCCGCCGCCCTCCGCGATTTCGGCGGCGTGGCGCAGTTCCAGGAAGAATGCCGCGACAAGCGTCCGGTCCGGTGGCTCCACGATTTCGTTTCCGACCTTCGCTACGCCCTCCGCCTCTTCCGCAAGAGCCCCGGATTCACCGCCGTCGCCCTGGTTTCGCTCGCCCTCGGGATCGGCGCCAACTCCGCTATCTTTTCGCTCGCCCAAGCCATCATGTTCCGCCCGCTCCCGGTGCGCGACCCCGCCGCCCTCGTCCAAATTGCCGGCGCCGTCCCGGCCAGCGCCGCCCGTCAGGGATCCTTTTCCTATCCCACCTACGAATGGCTTCGCTCGAGCGGCCGCATGTTCTCCCACGTCTTCACCTGGAGTTCGCGCCAGATCGAGGCCGGGCAGGGAGACGCCATGCAATGGGTCGCGCTCGAGCGCGTGTCTGCGGACTACTTCGCCGGACTCGGCGTGTCCCCCCGAATCGGCCGGCTCCTCGCCAATGAGAGCGGCGAACCCACCGTCGCGGTGCTCAGTTACGACTGGTGGCGCAAACGGTACCAGTCCGACCCCGCCGTCCTCGGCCGCACCATGCGGCTCGGCGGGGTTCCCTTTACCATCGTCGGGGTGGCGCCGGAAGAGTTCTTCGGCGCCGTCGTGGGCGCCGCGCCGGATGTCTACGTCCCCCTGGCCGCCGCCGGACCCTTCGCCTCCGAGACCCGCATGTTCACTCTCCGCACGGCCGTCTGGTTACCCCTGATGGCCCGCCTCGCCCCCGGCGTCCCGCTGCCGCGCGCTTCCGCAGGCCTCCAATCGCTCTGGCCCGCCATGATCGCCCAGACGGGCCCCACCAATCGCGCAGGCAGTATCATTGAAAACTTCCAGGTCCTCCGCGCCCAACTCCTGCCCGCCTCCACCGGAATCTCGGCGCTCCGCCGCCGCTTCGAAAGGCCCCTCGCAGTCCTCGCCGTGGCGGTCGCCATCGTCCTCCTGATCGCCTGCGTCAATCTCGCCAATCTCCTGCTCGCCCGCGGCCTCTCGCGCCGCCGCGAGCTCGCCCTCCGTTCCGCCGTCGGTGCCGGACGGGGCCGCCTCTTCCGCCAGTTGCTCACCGAGGGCCTGGTGCTCGCGGCCAGCGGCGGCATCCTGGGCCTGTTCTTCGCGCGTTGGAGCAGTAGCCTGCTCGCCGCCATGCTTACTACCAGCCGCGATGCCATCGCGCTCGACCTCCACGCGGGCCTCCCCCTGGCTCTGTTCACGGCCGCGCTCACACTCGCCGCCACCCTGTTGTTCGCCCTTTTCCCCGCCTTGCGCGCTCTGCGCTCCAGCCTGAATCCGATGCTCAAAGCGACGGCCCATCAGTTCGCCGGCCCCGGCGTCTCCAGCCGCTCTCTCCTGGTCGTCCAGGTGGCTCTATCCCTGATGCTTGTCTCCGCCTCCGTCCTCTTCCTGCGCACCTTTCAAAACCTGAACGCAGTCCATCTCGGCTTCGAACCCGGCCGTGTCCTCATCGCCAGCCTCGACCCGTCGCGCGCCGGCATCCCCGATTCCGCGCTCCCCGCCTTCTATCGCGACCTTCAGACCCGCCTGCAGTCGCTCCCCGGCGTCCAGTCCACCAGCCTTGCGATGATGTCCCCCATTCAGAACTGCTGCTGGGGCGAGAACATGACGGTCCAGGGCTATACCGCGCCGCCCGGCGAACGCGTCAGCACCTACCTCAACCTGGTCACCCCGGGTTTCTTCCGCACAATGGGGACCCGCCTGTTGAGCGGCCGCGATTTCGATATCCGCGACACGTCCGGCGCGCCGCCCGTCGCCATCGTCAGCGAATCCTTCGCGCGGAAATACTTCGGCCG
Source organism: Bryobacterales bacterium (assembly GCA_963836425.1). GTDB lineage: Bacteria > Acidobacteriota > Terriglobia > Bryobacterales > Bryobacteraceae > CAWIJJ01. The sequence continues at coordinate 476,074 of CAWIJJ010000003.1, forward strand.
CGACAATCCCCTCGGCCGGGTCATCGCCCTCCCCTCCGGCTACCGTTCGAGCAGCCCCATGCAGATCGTCGGCGTCGTCGAGGACTCGCGTTTCGTCGATCTACGCGGACCCGCCCGCATGGCCGCCTACTTTCCCATCCCGCAGAGTAAGGATGAGCCGGCCAGCCTCGAGTTAGTGGTGCGCACCGCCGGCCGCCCCATGCAACTGGCATCCGCGGTCCAACGAACCATCCACTCTTTCCACGCCGCCATCCCGGTGAAGTTTCGTTCGCTCGAGCAGGAAGTGGCGGGCGTCATCGTCTATGAACGGCTCCTCGCCGTCCTCAGCAGCTTTCTCGGCCTGGTGGCGCTGGCGCTCGCCGCCATCGGCCTCTACGGAGTGCTCTCCTACGCCGTTGCCCGCCGCACCGCCGAACTCGGCGTGCGCGTCGCATTGGGAGCCACCCGCGCAAGCGTCCTTTGGCTCGTCCTCCGGCAGAGCCTGGCGCTCGTCGCCGCCGGCCTTGCCGCCGGAACCGCCGCCGCCGTATCGCTCAGCGGCCTTGTCGAGTCGCTCCTGTTCGGCGTCAAGCCCGCGGATCCCGCCATGCTGGCCCTCTCCGCCGCCCTGCTGGGCGCGGTAGCGCTACTCGCCGCCTGGCTTCCGGCCCGCCGCGCCGCCGCAGTCGATCCGGTACGCGCCCTGCGCTATGAATGAGCAACTGCTGGCTTCCCCGCTGCCGTCATTTTTTCTCGACCTTGCCTCCAGGATTGAGTAAGCTTCAATGTTGAGGAGAGGAATGATCTGATGCGGCTGGGTGTGTCTCCAATCATCATTGGGTGGGCAGCCGCCCACCTGGCGTTTGCGCAATCGTCCGCGCCGCGGGCCACGTTCACGCGGGTGGAGCCTGTACGGACTGCCGCGCCCGCACCTGCGGCTTCGCTGCGAATCGGGAAAGGCCGGTTTTTTTCCTATGCCCTTCCCGCGGGCTGGCGCGTCGGCGAAGACGGACAGTTCGCGCTCACTTTAATTGCCCCGGACGACAAAGCCATCACCGTGATGGTGGGCAACGCGGGCGTCGCCGTGAATTATCCGCCCGGCCGCTTTGTCTATGAGAAGTTATCGGCTCTTCAGCCCCAAAACCTGCAGATCGGGCAGCAGCGGCCAGCCAGGCCCGTGGCCGGCTTCGCGCAAGCCGTGGAATTCGATGTTTCCTACGTCGTGCGAGGAATTCCGAGCCGCGGAGTGGCCAAGTGCAGCGTCAATAAGGCCTACGATTCGGCCGTGATGGCCGTGACCGCCGCGTTATCCGAAACCAGGCAGTGGCCCTCCTATTCCCCGTGGCTGCCGCAGGTGGCGGACCAGATTTCAGCCACGAACGGTGCCGCCTTCGGCGTGCGGGGGATCATGGCACAGAACCTGCAAAACTCCACCGCCTACGCCGAAGCCGCTCGCAACTACAGGGAATGGTCGCAGAAAAATTGGCAGCAGGTCACCGACCAGCGCAACGCATCGGTGGACAAGCGTAACGCCGGGGTGCGTGAGGTGCTGGGCGGCGTCCAGACATACGCCAGTCCCTACGGTTCTGAGCCCGTGGAATTGCCGCTGACCTTTAAATACTATTGGATGGACCGCCAGGGCCGAATCCAGGGCACCGACGATCCGGGCGCGAATCCTAATCACGGTTCCACCCAGGAGTGGCGCCGGATGGAACGTAAAAAATAGTCCTACGCCGCCCGCGGCCGGCGGGGGTTTCCGTCTTGAACGTACGGGCGCACTCGGCTATACTCGGACCCGCAGCGGGCCCGAATTCATGGACTCTGATTCAACCGCACACGAGGCGCCGTCATGAACCTGCCGGTATTGTCCCTATCCCACCACACTGCTCTCGCAATCACCCTGATTTTGGGAGGGGCCGCGAATTGCGCCCTCGCCCAGCAGCGGGGCGCTCCGCTAACCTGGAGTCCGGCTGCCCGCATGGAGACGGGCCGGGTGGATCATTGCGCCGTGGCGCTGGATGGCGGACGGGTTTTCGTTGCCGGCGGGACGGGACCGAACGGCGCTTTGAACAGCGCGGAAATCTACGGTCCGGAAGACGAATTCACGGCGGCGCCGCCGATGAGCATGGCGCGTTCCGGCCACACTTGCACTCTGCTTGCCGACGGCAGGATCCTGGTGGCGGGCGGGGCGGCGGCGACAGACGCGAATGGCGCCGAGGCGGAAATCTTCAGCGTTCTGACCAACGAGTGGATACCCGCGCGCGGCGACGCCCAGCCGCGCCGGGGGGCCACGGCGACGCTGCTGCCGGAGGGTTCGGTAGTGATTGCGGGCGGTACGCTGGGCGGCGAGCCCACGGATCTGATCGAGATTTTTCACCCCGACACCGGCACGGTCACCCCTTCGGCCGCGAGACTGACGGAACGGCGCGCGCAACATGCCGCCGCGCTTCTCGGTGACGGCCGGGTGTTAGTCACAGGCGGTACCGACGGGCGGCAGTCGCTTCAATCGGCCGAGATTTTCGACCCGGCCACGGAGACGGTGGCCGCGGCGGCGCCGCTTGGGGTGGCGCGCGCCGGGCACGGAGTGGCCGTACTCGAGGACGGCCGCGTTCTGATCGCGGGCGGCAATGACGGCTCCGCGGATCTGGACAGCGCCGAGGTTTATCACCCGGATTCGAACCGCATGGAGATGCTGGTTTCGGGCATGTGGGTGCGGGTCCGCGATCCTTTCTTGACCGTTATTCCGGGTACCGGGCAGGTGTTAATCGCGGGCGGCGAAACAGCAGGCTCCGCGGTGGCGATCACGCAGGTATTCGAACCGGCAACCAATCGCTTCTTCCAGGCGGGGTCGCTGACTGCTGCGCGGACCCGGATCACTGGCGCGGCGCTGGACGACGGGCTGATCCTGGCCACGGGCGGCCGCAACGCGGCGGGTCCGAGCGCGGCTTGCGGCATCTTCACCCTTGGCCCCACCATCACGCTCGGCCCGGCAACCGGCGGCGAGCTGGTCCAGCTCTCGTTGGGAGCGCCGGACTTCCAGCCGGACCAACTCATCCGCGTCTCCGGCCGCGGCTTCGCGCCGGATGTCAACGTGACCTTCGCACTGCGGCGCGCGGACGGGACCACCGCTAACGACCGTCTTCTGGTTCTCTCGGCGCGGAGCAGCGCCACCGGGCTGTTCCAGGCGGACTTCTTCAAAGCCACTTCCGGCGATGTCGGCAGCAGTTTCATTCTGCGCGTCAGCCCCGCGGCTTCCGGAATTCCGGACGGCACGTCCAATACCATCATCGTGGGGGAGAGCGCGCCCGGGCCGGAAGCAGGTTTCGACGTAAAGGTGCGGCTCTCGATGACACTCTCGCCGCAGGTCTCGAGGGTGCTCGTGGGACGGCCGCTTCCCATTACCCTCGCCACGTCCGCGGCGACGAATGCCGGCGGCGTGACCGGAAACGCTTCCGTCTCTCTCCAGGCAGCGCAGGTCACGGTGCCGATGAATACGCTCCCGCCCGGATCGAAGTACGAGGTTTCGCTCTGCTGTATCGATACGCCGGGGACGTATTCGGCGAGTGTGTCCTATCCCGGAGATCCGCGCTATTCCGCGGCAAGGGGCTTTTCGCCGTCTTTCACGGTGGTCTCGAACCAGGTGACTCTCAGTCTCTCGGCGCTCTCCTTCCCGCTGTTTACGGACACAGAACCGGCAGTGCAGGTTCGCGCCGCTTCGAGCGGTGTCCCCGCGCCCACCGGCCAGGTCAAAGTGACGCACACCACCTCGCTCAAGCCTGAGGTCTTCACGCTCGATCTTGCCCGCGACCTGCGTTCGCCCATGCCGGGAGCGGTGGCGCGGTTTCCGTTCAAAGCCACGTTCCTCGATAAGCCGGTAAGCTGCTTCACGCTCGTCTACACGGGCGATGCCAATTATCCGGGGGCGACGGCAAGCCTCTGCATTCCGACCACGCCGGCCGAGCCCAGGCTGGAAATCAGTGCGCCCTCGGATCTGTACACTTTCGGGACGCCGTTCCCCGTGGATATCAAGCTCTCCTTTCCGCCGGAGCTCGGCCTGGTGGCGCGGACTGTCCGGCTGGTTCCGCCGAATTCCGATTTCAAGCTCGCGGTCGCGGTGGGCTCGGCGGCCCTTTCGGCGAACCTGAACCTGGCATTTGGGGAACGGGCGATCGAGGCCACCTACGCGGGAGGGGGCGACGTGGGTCCGGCGCGCGCCCTGTTCAGCGTGAGGATGCGGCCGGCCGCCACCACGACCACGCTCGATCCGCTTCCGGCGACCAGTGTGAATCCGGTCACGTTGCGCGCCGTCATCCGGAGCGTGCTGCCGGTGGGAACCACGCCGACCGGAACGCACCCGGTACCTACGGGCACGGTTCAATTCTTCGATGGCGGCGTGATCCTGGGCCAGGTGCAAGCCACGGCCAACGCGGACGGCACGGCCAGCGCCACGCTGGGCAAGATCTCCCGGCCGGTGGGCGCGCGGTCGTTCCGGGCCGTCTACACCGGCAACAGCCAGTTCGCCAGCAGCACGTCACCGGTTCTCACGGTGACGATCCAGTAAGCGGGCCGGCACGCGGGCGGCGCGATCCGCGGTGCGTGTAAGATCGGTTCATGTTCACGCGATTGATGGAAAGCCTGGCGGCGACCGAACGGCTGTCGCAGGTTTTTTCCGACGCCTCGGTGCTTCAGGCGATGCTCGATTTCGAGGCCGCTCTGGCACGGGCCGAAGCGGCTGCCGGAGTGATTCCGGAAGCGGCGGCCACCGCCATTTCGGAAACCGTGCGGGCCGGCGGCATCGAAGCGGAGGACCTGGCGGCAAAGGCGCTGCTCGCGGGCACGCCCTCCATCCCGCTGGTCCGGATGCTGACAGAACGGGTTCGCGCGCGCGATCCGAGGGCAGCCGACTTCGTCCACTGGGGAGCTACCAGCCAGGACGTATCGGATACCGCGCTGGTGCTGCTGCTGAAGCGGTGCCGTCCGATTCTGGCCGCCGATCACCACCGCCTCATGCGCGGCCTGCGGCGTATGGCCGAAGATCACGCCGGAACCGTGATGCTGGGCCGAACGCTCCTTCAGCCCGCGCCTCCGGTGACTTTCGGATTGAAGGCGGCGGGGTGGATGGGGGCGGCAAGGCGGGGTTGGGCGCGTGTTTCGAGCCGTTTTGAAGAGGCGCTCTGCCTCCAGTTCGGCGGCGCGAGCGGAACGCTGGCCGCCTTGGGCGACCGCGGCCTGGCTGTCAGCGAAGCGCTGGCCGCCGGGCTGGAAATCGCCAATCCGGATGCCCCCTGGCACGGCCACCGCGACCGATTGGCGGCCCTCCTGGCCGCGCTGGCCATTTACACGGGCAGCCTGGGCAAGATGGCGCTGGACATCGCGCTGCTGATGCAGTTTGAAGTGGGCGAGGCGGCCGAACCGGTGGTGGAAGGCCGCGGCGGCTCCTCCTCCATGCCGCACAAGCGAAATCCGACCGCGTGCATGCTGGCCATTGCTGCCGCGCGGCGGACCCCCGGACTGCTCGGCAATTTCCTCGGCGGCATGGTGCAGGAGCACGAGCGCGGGCTGGGCGGCTGGCAGTCCGAATGGACGGCGGTGGAAGGTATTCTGCAAGCGGCAGGAGTTGCCGTGGAATCCATGGCGGGAGTGGCGGAGGGGTTGACGGTGGACCCGGACCGAATGCGGCGCAACATCGACTCGACCGGCGGCTCCGTCTTCGCGGAACGGGCGGTGATGGCGCTCGCGCCCGCCATGGGACGCGGCGCGGCGCAGCGCCAGGTGGAAGAATCGCTGCGCCGTACCGGATCTCCGCCCGCCCACGCTGCCGGTGCGGACGATCCAGCCGGGTACCTGGGGAGCGCGGACGCGTTCCGCTTGCGGCTCCTCGAAGGAGGCGACTAACATGCCTTTCGCCGGGCCGGATGACTCCCGCATCTATTACCGCCTGGAAGGGTCGCGGGCGCGCCCGCTGCTGGTACTCGTGCACGCGCTGGGCACCGATCACGGCATGTGGGATCCCCAAATGCCGGCCCTGCTGCGCCACTTTCAGGTGCTGAGGCTGGATCTGCCCGGCCACGGCGCGTCGGCGTCGCCACCGGGCGATTACTCGATGGCGCTACTGGCCGCCGCCGTGCTGGCCGCGGTGGACGCCGCGGGCCGCGACCGGTTCGTCTACTGCGGCCTCTCGCTGGGCGGGATGGTGGGCCAGTGGCTGGGGACGCACGCCGGCGCGCGGCTGGAAGCGCTGGTTCTGGCCAACACCTCGCCACGAGTGGCCGAGCCCGCGATCTTCGAGGCGGTGCGCGCGGCCGTGCTTCAGGATGGCTTGGGAGTTGTGGAATCGCTGGTCATGGAGCGCTTCTTCTCGTCTCCCGCGCATCCTGCCGCGGACTCGATTCGCACCGTCCTGATGGCCACCGATCCGGTTGGATACGCCGGGTGCTGCGCGGCCATTCGCGACCTGGACCATGGTCCGCTGCTCGCCGGCATCGCGGTTCCCACGCTGGTGATCGGCGGCGACCGCGACATCTCGACGCCCTGGGAGGGTCACGGCTCCGTGCTCGCCGCCGGCATTCCGGGCGCGCGTTCGTGCATGCTTGCCGCCGGACACCTCTCGAACCTGGAGCGGCCTTCGGGCTTCACCGCCGCCCTCCTCGACTTCCTGCTTCCGGCCGCGCCGCCGGACACGCTGGCTGCCGGCTTTGCCGTGCGCCGCTCGGTTTTGGGGAACGCGCATGTGGACCGCGCCATCGCCAACACCACCGGCTTCACGCGCGACTTTCAGGAGTTGATCACACGGTACGCGTGGGGTTCGGTGTGGACGCGGCCAGGCCTGGACGCGCGCACGCGCCGCCTCCTGGTTCTCGCGATCACCGCTTCGCTGGGCCGTTGGGAGGAATTCCGCTTGCATGTGACTACCGGGCTCGCAGCGGAATTGGAAATGGAGGATCTCGAGGAGGTGCTGCTTCAGGTGGCCATCTACGCGGGAGTGCCGGCGGCCAACACCGGGTTTCAGATCGCGTCCGAAAAGCGGCCTACCTGATGGTGACCGCGGCCGGATTTGCGTCGCCGTTTCGCCGGATGGCCGTAACCTTTCCCGCGCGCATGGTGACGTCGAAAGTGGTACCGCCCTGCGTGTAACAGAGCGTTTCCTGGTCCGGACCCGCGGTTAACTGCAAGGCAGGCGGTCCGAAGCGGCGCGCAACTTCGGCCGAGTCCATGCCTTCCCGAATGCCCGAGGGATCTTCGTACACGACCGCGGGTTTCGGAGTCGGAGCGGCGGTTGGCGTTTTGATTTCGGTGACGCTTGCCTTAGCGCGGCGGGGCGAGGCAGAGGTGGAACTTGCGGCCGGTTTCGCGGACGTGGAACCCGTGGTGCGCTCCAGGGACTTATTCAGTTTGTCGAACACTCCGCCGGCGGCTTTTCCGGCCTTGGCCGCGGGTGCGGCGGCGGCGGCCGCCCGGCTTGCTCCCATGGCGGCCTCCACCGCCGCCTGAGCAAACAGTCCCGTTGGCAGAACGAACAGCAGAAGGGCGCCGCAAATGTGTGACATCAAACCGACCTCGCTCGATTGAGTATAAGCGCCCCGGACCGCTCGCGAATCCGGGGGAATTCCCCTACTCCGGCAGGACCTGACAATAACGATCGTGCTACCCCTCACGTTAACGATAAATGCAGGGGAATCCGCTACTGCCATTTCAGGTTCAATGTCAGTCGTTCAGGGTATCGGGTGGGGTTGCGGGAAAGGGCATAATCGACTCACACCGTCGCTCCGGGTGAGCGACCATCTTCCGTTCAGGAGTCGATTTTAATGGGGATTCGCATTGTCCTGTCATTAGCCTTTGTGTGTTTGGCCGTTGCACCGGCCCAGGAATTCCGGGGCACGCTGAGCGGCCGCGTGACGGATCAGCAAAACGCCGGCATACCCGCAGCGAGGGTGGCGGCGAACTCCAAGGATACCGGTGCCAGGTTTCAAACTGTTACCGCCGCCGACGGCAGCTACACGCTTCCGTTTCTTCCGCCGGGGAAGTACACCGTTTCCGCCGAAGCTCCCTCCTTCAAAAGCTACCTGAACACCGAGGTATCGGTCACCACAAACGAACGCCAGCGGCTCGACATCCAGCTTGAAATCGGCCGGGTCGACCAATCCGTGACCGTCAGCGCCGAAGCCGCCATGCTCGAAACCAGCACGGCCTCCACCGGCCAGGTGATCAATCAGCACCAGATCGACAACATGCCGATGAACGGCCGGACTCCGCTGGTGCTGGCGCAACTCGCTTTCGGCGTGACGCCGAACAGCGACCCCAAGTTCGCCCGGCCCTTCGACAACTCGGGGCCGTCGGACTTTTCGATGGGAGGCGCACCCAGCCGCAGCAATGAACTGCTGCTCGACGGCTCGCCGGATACGACGGGAAACAGCCGCGTGGCTTACAACCCGCCGGTGGACGCGGTGCAGGAGGTGAAGGTCGAGACCTTCCAATCCGACGCGGCTTACGGACACACAGGCGGGGGCACGGTCAACGTGGTGCTGAAGGGCGGCACCAACACGGTGCACGGCGCCGCCTACGAATTCAACCAGGTCTCCGCGCTGGCGGCCACCCCGTTCTTCACCAACCGCTCCGGGCAAAAGAAGCCCGCCGGCAATTTCAATCAATGGGGTATCAACAGCGGCGGACCCATCTGGATACCGAAGATCTTCAACGGCCGCGACCGGGTTTTCTGGTACTTCGCGTATGAGGGGATCCGGGACTCTTTTCCCGAGCCCCTGACATCCACGGTTCCGACCCAGGCCGAACGCAACGGCGATTTCTCCGCACTTCTGGACGTCGGCGCCAATTACCAGATTTACGATCCCACCACGGGCGTGAAGCAGGGTTCGCGCGTGACTCGCCTTCCGTTCGCCGGCAACATCATTCCCCAGGACCGCCTCAGTCCCATCGCCAAAGCGTACCTCCAGTTTTACCCCCAGCCCAACCAGCCCGGCAGGGCCGACGGGCAGGATAACTACCTGGCCAACTCGGTCCGGCGCGATAACTACAACAGTGAGATCGGCCGCCTCGATTTCAACCTGAGCGACCGCCACAAGTTCTTCTGGAATTTCCGCCACAACGACCGCCTGGAGGATCGCGGCAACAGGTTCGCGAATATCGCCACCGGCAATTTTCTGAGCCGCATCAACTGGGGCACCATGCTGGACGACGTGTACACGTTTTCGCCCACCTGGCTGCTGAACACGCGCCTGAACTGGACCCGGTTCGTCGAGGGTAACACCCGCCCGAGCGACGGCTTCGACTTCACGTCCCTCGGCTTCCCGCAGTATGTGGCTGCCGCTTCGGCCAAAAACGTCCTGCCGACCCTCGATTTCGACAAATTCACCGACATCGGCGCCAGCGGGGGCGACCGCACGCCCTTCGACATCTTCCAGATCTTCGCCACCGCGACGAAGATCAGCGGGTCGCACTCGTTCAAATTCGGCCTCGACCTGCGTGAGTCGCGCGAGAGCTCGGCCAGCTACGGCAATTCGAGCGGCAGCTACCAATTCCGGTCGGACCTCGTGCGCGGGCCTCTGGACAATTCCCCGGGCTCGCCGCTGGGCCAGGATTTCGCTTCCTTCCTGCTGGGCTATCCGACCGGCGGCAGCTTCGACGTCAACACCACGCGCACCAACCAGGCGAAATACATGGCGCTGTTCGTGCAAGACGATTTCCGCGCCCTCTCCAACCTGGTTCTGAACCTCGGGCTCCGGTTCGAGCACGAGTTCGCGACCACCGAGAGGTTCAACCGGTCCGTGAACGGTTTCGACTTCTCCACGCCGAGTCCAATCGCCCAGCAGGCCGAAGCCGCGTATGCGGCCAAGCCGGTAGCCGGGTTGCCGGTATCGGACTTCAACGTGAACGGCGGCTTGCTTTTTGCGGGACCGGGCAACAGAGAGCTGTATCACACCAACTGGGGCTACTTCAGCCCGCGATTCGGATTTGCCTGGACGCCGGCGGGCGCGGGCGGCAAAACCGTGATTCGCGGCGGCGGCGGCATGTTTGTGTTCCCCATCGGCACCACCGGCCTCAACCAAACCGGCTTCAGCCAGTCGACGCCGATTCTGGGCGCGTCCGCGACCGGCGGCCTGAGGCCCACATCCACGCTCGCCGATCCGTTCCCGACCGGAATCGTGCAGCCCACCGGATCCTCGCTCGGTTTGGCGACCTATCTCGGCCGCAGCGTTTCATTCTACAATCCGAACCCGAAGAATCCCTATTCCCTCCGCTGGACCTTCGATGTGCAGCGCCAACTCGGCAGCGGCATGGTGGTGGAGTTGGGCTACACCGGAAACCACTCGGTGCATCTGCCCATCGACCAGCAATTGGATTACCTGCCCGAGCAATACCTGAGCACGTCTCCGTTCCGCGACCAGGCGGTGATCGATCGCAACAGCGCCAACGTCGCGAATCCGTTCGCGGGACTGCTGCCCGGCACCAATATGAACGGCTCCACCATTTCGTTCAGCCAGTTGGTGCGGGCTTATCCGCAGTTCACCGGCATCAACTCGCAGCGGCTCAACGACGGCAGCTCCTACTTCCACGGCCTGCAGGCCCGGTTCGAGAAGCGCTACGCACACGGGCTGCAGTTCCTGATGAATTACCAGTTCGCACGCACCATGGAGAGTCTGAGCCGGCTGAATGATTTCGGGCCGATCGAGAAACGCCCGGCAAGCATCGACCGTCCGCACCGTTTCGTCACCAGCGCCTCCTACGAACTCCCGTTCGGGTTGGGGAAACCGTTCGGCGCGAATACAGGCCCCGTGATCACGCGCGTGATCGGCGGCTGGGTGGTCAACGGCATCTACTCGTACGAGAGCGGCAGGCCCGCGGGCTCGTGGGGCGACGTGCTATACAGCGGCGGACCGTTGAACTGGGACGCGCGCGGCGTGGACGGCGCCTTCGACACAACGCAGTTCAACCGCGACTCGCGGCAGCAGCTCTCGAATCACGTGCGCGTGTTCCCGACCTACTTCGGCAACCTGCGCAATGACGCGACCAACAACATGGACCTTTCCGTTCTGAAGAACACGGACATCACCGAGCGGGTGAAACTCCAGTTTCGCGTGGAAGCCTTCAATGCGTTCAATCACGCCGTCTTCAACGGCCCTCAGCTCAGCCCGACGTCGTCGAATTTCGGTACGATCACCGGCGTCAGCAACCTGGAGCGGCACATCCAGATGGGCCTGCGCATGACCTGGTAGTTTGGCCGGATCGGAAGGTGGGCGGCTGAGGTATCGTGGATCGATGCCTCTCCGCAAAATCGTTCTTCTCGGCGGCCTGGTGCTGGCCGCGGCCGCCCAGCAGGGCCAGTGGAGGCCGCTCTTCGACGGGCGGTCGCTGGCCGGTTGGATGTGGAGCACAGAGGCGAATCCGCCCGCGCCGGGGTGGGCGGCGGAAAACGGATTGCTGCGCACCACGCCGGGCAAAGGCGCCGAAGTGTACCTGCTCACGCGCGACTCGTTTTCCGACTTCGAGATGGAATTCGAGTGGAAGGCGGAGGCCGGCGCGAACTCGGGCGTGAAATACCGGTTTCAGGGCTACTGGGTGAACGGGCAGAACCGCGACAAGCCGGAGGGGCCCGGACGCATCGAGCCGGTAGCGCTCGAATACCAGATCATAGACGACGAGCGGCATCCGGACGCGCTCAGCGACCGCAAGCACACCACCGCCGCGATCTACGAGTACTGGCCCGCCGAGACCCAGGCTCCGGCCAAGGCGGACGTCTGGCACACGGGCCGCATCGTAGCGGACGGGCTCCACATCGAGCACTGGCTCGACGGCCGCAAAGTGGTGGATGTCCGGCTGGACTCACCCCAAGTGCAGGAGTCCTTCGCGAAAAGCCAGCGACGCGGCTCGTCTCCGCTGCTCGCCAGGCACGCGCGGCGCGACTCGCCGGTTGCCCTTCAGTTCCACGATGGCGCGGTGTGGTTCCGGAACCTGCGCATCCGGAAACTGAATTAGCCTTCGGTACCGGGTGCTACGCTAACGCCAATGAGTCGCCGCGAAGAATGGAGCAAGGTGCTGGAGTCCGAAGTGCGGCATTGGGAGATCAAGTCCTGCGAGCAGTTGCTCGCGGAATTCGCGCATCACTTGGGCTGACTACTTTCCGGCGCCGGCGAGCGGCTTGCGAAAGTTCTCCACCCGCAGAAAGATCATGAAATTCGAATTGTGGTAGTTGTTCGCGCCGCCCTCGTCATCGTCGAAAGCGGTTCGCACGACGGCGGCCAGGTCGTTGCCGTCGAACTGCCAGTCCACGTATTGAAATCCGTGTTTCAGGACGTCGGGATGGGTGAGGACGACGCGTTCCATGCGCCACTCGAGCAGGTCCGGCGACGACAGGAGCGCGAGCGTGTTCCGCACGGATGCGGGCGCGGGCGCATCGGGCGCGGGGTTCGAGAGAGTCCAGTAGCGGCGGGATTTGCGGTCGTAGCGGATGGTGAATTTCTTGGCTCCGCCGGGGAAGGGGATCAGGCGGTCGAACTCCAGCCGGTCACGGCCAATGCGGACGATGGCGGCCTTTTCGACATTGTCCACGCGAAGGATGTCGAGCAGCGAGCCGTCCGGGGCCACGACAGCGTTGCCCTCCAGCCAGTGCTTGCCGTCGGCGGCGTCGGCGGGATACGGCAGGCGCGCTGTCATGGTCCAACTCTTCGGATCGAGCAGGTCGGCCTTCTGCGGCGCAGACAGCGCCAGCGCCTCGAAGAATCCCCACGGTCCCGGCGGATGGTACTCCATGGCGCGCCAGATGCGGCCGCCGTGAATTGCGATGGGCACGGGCGCTGTGTGGTAGTTCGCTTCGTCGGTCAGGTAAGATGGCGCGCTCCACGTCTTGCCGCCATCGCGCGAGGCGCGGATCACGATTCGGCCGTATTCATACGTCGTGCCCATCAGGTACAGCCGGCCGCGATGCACGAACAGGTTGGACCAAAACTGGTCGCGCATCTCCGCCGTCTGATTCCAGGTGCGCCCCTTGTCGGTGGAACGGAAAGTCCGGGTGACCGCCGAGGTGGACTGCGTGGATCCGGGGCCGAAGAAATCGTGCGAGGCGGCATACGCGCCGTCCGGAAGAATCGCGAGGGAAGGCGATCCGATGTACTGGCGGGTGGCGGCAGGCTGATGATCGATCACCACGCCTGGGGTTGAAACCGCACCGGCCATGAAGAGCAGGGCAAGCGGCAGCATCAGGCACATTGTAGCCGCATGGGCCGCTCAGCGATCATCTGAGACCGGCGGGCGGGTGAGCCATTGAAGCTTGGACAACTCGGCCTCCTCTTTGGCGGCGTTGAGCTGGTGGTGAAGGATACCGGTGGTTTCCAGTTCGTGGTGCCGTCCGACATAATTCGAACTAAGGCTTGCCCCTCGATACGCGAAGAGACGGCCAAAGTTGTGCACCACCACGGAAAGCAACGTTCCCGGCTCCTCGATCACTGAAACCTCGAGTGTGGCTCCCACCGGGTGCACCGACATGACCCCATTGTGCGCCGCCCGTGCCTGGCTGATGCACGATTGTGGAAAGAGGATGCGCGCCCACTCCCGCGGCGGTCCGCCCGGCAACTGGTGTGCAGGGTCCTCATGCGATACTCCTCCGAAGTTCTCCGGATCAAGAACCACCAGGTCGGCGCGAGCGTACCCATTGTCAATACCGCCGGCGAACAGCAGCGGCCGCCCTACACCGGGGTCGGCCACTGCGAGTTGAGGGATGTGACCGCCATGCCAGTACTCGCGCAGTAGTTCGCCGCGACCGGACAGCAGCGCGATCTGTGCCGCCCAATAGGTATGGTGCATGCTCGCCACGGCGATGCGCACCTGTCCGTTTCCCGGGATGATGGCGAGGTTCTCTACCATGTAAGGCGGGCGAGAGCCCTCAGGAAACGATGCGGCTGACGCGGCCGGCGCAAAACGCCACTGCTCCTTGCCGGTACGCGAGTACGACACAACCGCATCGGTCGAAGACGTGATCGGACGCTTGGCTGCAATTGCGAAGATAACGTCCACACTGCGATCGCCGTCGGCGTCACCGATCCAGCAGACCGTCCGGTGCTTCGCCGCAAAGTCGGCGTAATTGGTTAGGGGAAACGCGAAGTGCTTACGCCAAAGTTCACGGCCCCGGTCGTCGCTCACAATCAACGTGTCCTGATCCACGCGCCACCGGCTGGGCGTTCCGCCCCAACCGAACGTAAGAAGCACGCCCAAGGCGGCTACAACCGTTACCACGCATCCGACAACAAGCGGCACCACGCCTCGGCGCCGCGGCTCCCGCGACTGCTGCGGCGGCTGCAACCGCGAACCCGCCCGCCACAGGCGCAACTCCGCCGTGCTTGCCAGCACAAGACTGCGGCCGCCAGGCAGGCGGCGTACCGGCAATCCACGCTCCCGCTCCCAGCTCTGGGCGGTGCGCACGGACACAGCGAGGAAGGCCGCAATCTCCTTCCAGGAGGAAAGTTCGCGTCGATCGGGCTCGGGTGCGTCCGGCATCGGTGTCGAGAAGCGCAAGGTAGCACGCAGCACGTAACCCGACAACCAGCCCCGTGATCGCTTGCGGATCATTCGTAATGCAGGGCGTATAGCGGATCCACCCGTGACGCGCGCGCCGCCGGTATATAGCCGGCAAGCAGGGCGACGCCGCCCAGCACTGCCATCGCGGCAGCCATGCTGGCGCCATCGTGGGGCCGGATGCCGTACAGCAGGCTGCCAATCAGTTTCGACGACAGCCACGCCGCGGGCAGACCGCAGCCGAAGCCGACACCGACCATGGCCAGAACCTCCTTCATTACCAGCCAGACCACGTTCCGCCGTCCCGCGCCGAGGGCCACGCGAATGCCGATCTCGCGCGTCCGCTGCTCCACCGTGTAGGCCATCACTCCATAAAGACCGATCACCGCCAGCAGCGTGGCCAGCCCGCCGAAGAGAGCCGAAAGGGTAGCGACCAGGCGCTCGTTCACCAGCGACGCGTCGATGGCGCTCTCGATGGTGCGCAGGTTGTAGACCGGCAGGTTGCGGTCGAGACCGGCCACCGTGCGGCGAATGGTGTTGAACGCTTCCTTGACGGGCAGCGGGCTGCGGACGTAAGAGGTCATCGCACTGCCGAAAGGCATCGACAGGTACGGGATGAAAGCCTGGCGCGTCATTTCGCTGCGGACGGCCCGGTACTTGAAATCCTTCACCACCCCGACGATCTCCATATCCGCGACGGCGCCCGGCTGATTGCCGAAGCCGATATGCCTTCCGAGTGGGCTGCGGTTGCCGAAGTAGCGCCTGGCAAGTGTCTCGTTCACGATGGCCACGTTTGGAATCGGGAAGGGGATCCCGGAATGGCGGATGGTGCCGGTGTCGCGTTCGTCGAAATCGCGGCCCGCGACGAGCGGCACGCCCAGCGTAGCGAAGTACCCCGGACTGACGGCGTTGAACTGCGGGTTCATGTCCTCACCCGGCTTGGACGTGTAGCCTTCCACGTTGATGGTGCTGTCCCACTGCTCGTTCTCGAGAATCGGCTGCATGGCGAGCGAGGCAGACTGCATACCTGGCGTCCCCGCCAGCCTGCGGTCGAGTTCGCGGAAGAATGCGAGGCAACGCGTTGTGTCGTAGCCGTTCAGGGTCGGATCGACAGTGAAGGCGATCAGGTTGGCTGCCTCGAAGCCGGGCCCGGCATCGCGAAGGTTCTGGAGGCTGCGAACGAAGAGGCCCGCGCCGATCAGCAGCAGGAGCGAGATCGACACCTGGGCGACCACCAGGCTCTTTCGCAGGCGCGCGTGCCCCTTGCCGGATAGCGAGCGGCCGTGGTCCTTGAGCGTAGGCGCGACGTTAGGATTGGTCGCTTGCAGTGCGGGCACCAGGCCGAACACCAGTCCGGTTGCCATCGCCAGGGCGAAGTTGAAAAGCAGAATGCGCATGTCCGGCGTGGCCGCGAGACCCAATTGACCGCCGGCCTGCGGCAGAAAGCCGAGCAGGGTGCGCGCGCCGGCCCAGGCCACGGCCACCCCGACGGCGCCCCCGGCCAGCGAGAGCAGAACGCTCTCCACCAGCAACTGGCGCATGATCTGCCAGCGGGAGGCGCCGAGGGCCAGGCGCACGGCGATCTCTTTCTGCCGTCCGGCTGCGCGTACCAGCATCAGGTTGGCCACGTTGCCGCAGGCAATCAACAGCACCAGCGCGACGATGGCCATCAGCACCTGTAGCGGGCGGGTCATGCGGTTGCGCAGGAAGGAGCGGCCGGTGGCTGCGGGCAGCAGGTCGATGGTGGACCGGAGGAACCCCTGCCGGTCGAACTCCGAGGCGCGGGCGATCTGCGGATCTTTCGCCTCCTGTTCGATGATCTGGTGGAACAGCACCTGTAAGGACGCTTTGGCCTGTGTGCGCGTGATGCCGGGCTTCAATCGCGCCACCACCTGGAGCCAGGAACTGCGGCGGTCGTTCAGTTCCTCCAGGCCGGAGCCATTGGGCGTCATCCAGGCCTTCATCGTGACCGGCACGAACAGTTCGGTCACGGAGCCGGGCTCGATGCCGTCGAACCCCCGCGCCGCCACGCCGGCGACGGTGAAGTTGTGCCCGTTCACTACCATGACTCCGTTGAGCACCGATGGATCGCCGGAAAAACGCGTTTGCCAGTAGCGGTAACTCAGCATGACGATCGGGTGGGCAAGGGGAACATCGTCGTCTTCGGGCGTGATGGTCCGCCCTATGGCCGCGCCCACGCCCAGAACCTGGAAATACGTCCCCGACACCATCTCGCCTGAAACGCGCTCCGTGCGGCCGTTGAAGCTCATGCTGACCGGCGTGGCAGCACGGCCCGTGACGCCGCTGAACACCTGGTTCCGCGCCGCCAGGTCGCGGTACATGGGGTAAGAGAAGCTGTTCGCTCCGCGGTTGTTGCCCATGCGATTGCCGCGGCTGTCGAGCAGGACGAGCTCGGCAGGCTTGTTGACCGGGAGGAGCCGCAGGATGAGCTGGTCGATAAGCGAAAAGATGGCGGTGTTGGCGCCGATGCCGAGCGCCAGGGAGAGTATGGCCACAGCGCTGAATAAAGGGGCCTTCGAAAGGCTGCGGCCTGCGAAACGAACGTCGGAGGCGAAGTTCATGGGGATTCTCTAGTGGGAATACGCAGGGATGCGGCCGGCGAGTTCCTTCTCATTTTGGACTCGCTGGTCCGATTCTTCCCGCTCAGCTTTGGAGTGCGCTGTCTTCCAGAATAATTGGATCCCGCGCGTGGGCCTGCCTGAACGTTTCCGCACACCCGGTCGTCACCCATTAAGCGCGGTCAACACCAATACCTCGATGGCCGACATCGCCAACCTGCTGAGCGAGCCCTTCCGTCTGCAACGATAATGGCCGTGAAAAATCAGCTCGGTCTCGAGCTCCGACGGGGCAAAGGCCGCGTTGAAATTCTCATCGTCGATAGTGCGGAGAAAACCCCGCTCGAGAATTAACGGCCCGTCAATCCCCGCTCAGGACCGCGCCGTTGCGCTGTCTTCCAGCACGCAGATCGAATCCAGGTTGCGGTATCGTTCCGCGTAGTCGAGGCCGTACCCCACCACGAACTCATCGGGAATCTTGAAGCCGACGTAGCTGACTTCCACCGGGCGCAGCCGCCGCTCCGGCTTGTCCAGCAGCGCCGCAATCCGGATCGACCGCGGCTTGCGCTGCGCCAGCACGTGCATCAGGTAGTTCAGCGTGACGCCGCTGTCTACAATGTCCTCGACAATCAGCACATCCGCCCCTTCGAGCGATATGTCCAGATCCTTGGTCACCTTCACTTCACCGGAGGTGCTCTTGCCTTTGCCGTAAGTGGAGATGCCCATGAAATCCACGAACACGTCGCGCGTCATCGCCCGTGCCAGGTCGGTCAGGAAGAAACAGGCGCCTTTCAATATGCAGATCATGTGCAGATTGCCGGAGGGGTAGTCGCGCGAAATCTGCTCCCCCATTTCCCGCACCCGTGCCTGCACCTGTGCGGACGGGATCAGTACCCGCAGCTTCGGATCGGTCATGTACCGAACATTATCCGCCGAGTTTGAGGCGGGTGCTCATCGGACCGATATGAATATGGGCCCCGGTGGCTTTCCCCGGAACGGCTTGACGGAAGGCAAAGTACGGAATCCGGTTCTTGGTCAGGTATTCCCTCAGCCAGATGCCTTCCGGCGCGTCCGGAAAAATGGCCACGTCCACCCGGCCGCGGTGGTCGAACCCCAGCGAGCGGTGTACGGCCGTCTCACCCATCGCACTTACGGGCAGCGCTTTGCCGAACTCGTGCTCGAATTCGGCATCCACCTTGGCGAACTTCGCCATGTTGAAAATGCCGTCGCCGTCGAACCGTTCCGCGATGCCCGGCGCTTCCGAAGGCTGCTCGGCGAGCTTGGTTTGCAGAACCTCCTCGGCGCGCGCCATCTCGGCCAAGGCGTGCGTCAGCTTGGCCCGCGATTCCGCCAGCGCCACCTCCTTCTCGGCGCCGTCGAGTTCCTCTTCGAAAGTGCCGAGTGAAAGCTCCGATGCCACCTTGGCGGCCACCAGCTTTTGGCCCTCGTCCAGAGCCTTTTTACGTCGCTCCAGCCGCCGGTTGGCCGCGGCGATCATCTCGTCGCACTGCTCGTCGGTAAGTTCCTGTCCGTAAAGGGTTTTCCGCAGCAGCGCCGCATCTTCGGCATCCGCCAGCTGGTCCTCGGCGCGCTCCAGTTGCACCCGCGGGGCAGCCCCCGCCGCCACTAGCGTCCGAAGCTTCTCGATAGTCGCTCGGGCCTGCGTAACCTCCGGATTATCAGGAGTTTGCGCAAAAACAACACCGGCCGAAAGCAGAACAATACCCAGGTATGATTGCCGTAATTGCATGGAATGAGTTCACCTGAAAAGACGACTCCCGCGCCCAAAAGGTCACACCGCCCGCTCAAGTTTTTGCCCCGTCAATCCGCTCCGGGGAGCCCTGTAGTACGATACGGACAGGAGCAGCTTCTGAACAAGGTAGACCTGACCGAACCCGCCGAATCGCAAGCCGTCACGCCGCCCTGGCTCATCGCCGTGCGGGCCGCCGAATCCAAGAAGGCAACCGATATCAAGGTTTTGAACCTCACCGGAATCACCTCCTTCGCCGATTACTTCGTCATCTGCACGGGCAGCAATCAGCGCCAGGTGCAGGCCATCAGCGAGGAGGTCGGCCTCCAGTTGAAACACCAGGCCGGCGAGCTGCCGATCAGTGTGGAAGGATACACTCAGGCCGAGTGGGTTCTGGCCGATTACGGGGACCTGCTGGTGCACATCTTCTCCCCCAAATCGCGCGAATATTACGGCCTCGAGCGGCTCTGGCGCAGCGCCCGGCCGGTCGAAATTCCCCCCGAGTGAAGATCTTCCTCTACTACATCGGTCGCGCCAAGGACGCCCACACCAACGCCGTCGCCGCGGACTTCGCCGCCCGCGCCGGCCGTTACTCGCCCCTCGAAATGCGCGAGATCAAGCCGGAACGGACCGACCTCTGGGCCAAACACCCCTCCGCTCGCAAGGTTTTCCTCGACCCCGCGGGCAAACTCCTCGATTCCTCCCGGTTCGCCGCCCTCATCGGCAAGGCCGAACTGGAGGCCCGCGACCTGGTCTTCCTGGTGGGCGGCCACGACGGTCTCCCCGCCGGCTTCGGTCCCCGCGCCGACCTCCTGCTCTCCCTTTCCCCCATGACTTTCCCCCACGAACTTGCCCGCGCCATGCTCGCCGAGCAGATCTACCGCGCGTTCGCGACCTTGCGGGGGCATCCTTACCCGCGTTAACTTGGTTCTTCATGTCCTGGTTTAAGCGCGATAGGCCGGAGGGCGAAAAACTGCCCAAAGTCGAAAACGGCGAGCGCCGTGTCCGGACCGAAGGTTTGTGGCAGAAGTGCGACGGCTGCCGCCAGATCATCTGGAAGAAGGATCTCGAAAATAACTTCAGCATCTGCCCCAAGTGCTCGCACCATTTTCGGATGGATGCCGCCGCCCGCCTCAGGCTGCTGCTCGATGGCGGCGAATATGAGACCTTCGACGACAGCCTCACCTCCTCTGACCCGCTTGCCTTCGTCGACAGCAAGCCCTATCATTCACGGCTCCGCGCCATGCAGGAGGCTACCCAGCTCTCCGACGCGCTGATCTCCGCCGCGGGCCTGCTCGATGGGCGCCGCGTCCAGATGTGCGCCATGGAACCGCGCTTCATCGGCGGCAGCATGGGATGCGTAGTGGGCGAAAAGATCGCCCGCTCCATCGAACGCGCCATTCACGAATCGACGCCCCTGGTGATCGTGTCCGCCTCCGGCGGCGCGCGTATGCAGGAGGGCGCCATCAGCCTCATGCAGATGGCCAAGATCTCGGCCGCCCTGATGCGCCTGGACGAAGCGCGCCTGCCCTACATCAGCATCCTCACCGACCCCACAACCGGCGGCGTCACCGCCAGCTACGCCATGCTGGGCGACCTGAACCTCGCCGAGCCCGGCGCCCTGATCGGCTTTGCCGGACCGCGCGTCATCGAGCAGACCATCCGCCAGAAACTGCCCGAAGGCTTCCAGAGGAGCGAGTTTCTGCTGAAACACGGTATGCTGGACGCCGTCGTGCCGCGCCTGGAGCTCAAGCCGTATATTTCCAAGGCGTTGAAGTTCTTCGTCCGTTCCTAGACCGCCCCGCGGCCTGTGCCATGAGCCAACAGTGAACTACCCGGATTCGGTCCACTTCCTCTACGCCCTCGGCAACGAAGTCAAAACCGCCAAGCTTGGACTCGACCGCATCCGCATCGTGCTCGCCGCCCTCGGCAATCCGCAGGACCGCTGCAACATCGTGCATGTGGCGGGAACCAACGGTAAAGGCTCCACCTGCGCCATGATCGAGTCCGGCCTGCGCGCCGCGGGCCTGCGAACCGGTCTTTTCATTTCCCCGCACCTCGCCGAACCCACCGAGCGGATTCAGATCAGCGGCACTCCGGTCACCGCCGAACGCTTCGCCGCCGCTTTCGACCGCGTCCACCGCGTGGTCGAGGAACTGATCGACGCGGGCCGCATTGACCTGCACACTACCTACTTCGAGACCGTCACCGCCATGGCCCTGCTGGTGTTCGCCGAAGAGGCCGTGGACCGTGTCGTCCTCGAGGTGGGACTCGGAGGGCGCCTCGACGCCACCAACGTCGTCAATCCCGAACTCTGCGCCATCACCCGAATCGATTTCGATCACGAAGCCTTCCTCGGCAAAAGCCTCGAATCCATCGCGGCGGAAAAGGCGGGCATCCTCAAGCCCGGCGTCCCCGCGGTTTTCTCCCGGCAGCGGCCCGAAGCGGCGGCGGTCCTGGAACAGAAGGCCGCGGAAATGGGAGCCGCCGTTTTCCGCACCTCGCAGCTCGAAGTCCACAACCTGGAACTGGACGCACGCGGCAGCCGCTTCGACATCCTCGGCGACCAGCCCTTTCGCATCCACTGCCCGCTCGCCGGCGAGCACCAGGTGGAAAACGCGCTCACCGCGGCGCTCGCCCTCACCCGCCTGGATGTGCGGAACGAAGCCATCGCGGAAGGAATCGCCCGCACCCGCTGGCCCGGCCGCCTGGAGCGGGTCTCCGAGCGCCCGGAGGTGATCCTCGATGGAGCCCACAACCCGGATGGAGCGCGCGCCCTGGCCGCCTACATCCGCCGCTTCTACGCCGGCCGCCGCATCACGCTGATCTATGGCGCCATGCGCGACAAGGCCGTGGCCGAGATCGGCGGCATTCTGTTTCCCCTGGCCGCCGAGGTCATCCTCACCGCGCCCCGGCAGTCTCGAGCCCTTTCCATCTCCGCCCTCGAAGCTTTCGCCGAAGACTCCAACCTCCGCGTGGCCCCGCGTATCGAAGAGGCGCTGGCCCTGGTCCGCCACGCGCCGCCCGAGGACGCCGTCTTCGTCACCGGCTCCCTGTTCCTGGTGGCGGAGGCCCGCGCCGTCTGTTTACGATGGAGTTCCGGCTCATGAGCTTTCTTCGCTCGGTCCTGTTCTCCACACCCCTGCTCGCCCTCGCCACCATCTTCATGGGGACCCTCTCCATCCTGGCCTCGCTGGTGGATGGCTCGGGCCGCACGCAGCACGCCATCGCGCGCGTCTGGGCCAGGATGGTGCTGGCCGTCTGTTTCATCCGCGTGCGCGTGGAAGGCCTCGAGAAGCTCGATCCGGCAGGCAGCTACGTGTTCGTTGCCAACCACGCCAGCTTCATGGACATTCCCGCCATCCTGGCCCGGCTGCCGTTTCAGTTCCGCTTCTTCGCCAAGCAGGGGCTGTACCGCATTCCTTTCCTGGGCACGCACCTGAAACGCGCCGGCCACCTCCCCGTCGATCGCTCCAACGTGCGCGCCTCCCTCCGCAGCATGACCGAAGGGGCACGGTGCATCATGCAGCACCGCATCTCCGTGCTGCTTTTCCCCGAGGGCGGCCGTTCGCAGCATCGCTTGGGCGAATTCAAGGAAGGTGCGGCGTACATCGCCATCAAAGCCGGCGTTCCCGCGGTTCCCATGGGCCTCTTGGGATTGCGCGAGCTGCTGCCCATGGGCTCCGGCCACATCCGCGCCGGCCGCAGCGTGCTCCGCATCGGCGACCCCATCCCCACCGCCGGCATGAAACTGGCCGACCGCGCCGCCCTCAACGAGCGCCTCTACCAGGAAGTGGCGCGCCTCACCGGAGATGCGGCGCAGAGCCCGGTAAGCTAATCTCGGAGTATGGGCCCCTATGCTCCGCTGCTCCTGGTAGCGGCGCTCTCGCTTCCGGCTGCTACCGCGGCGGAATTCTCCACCTATATCGGCGACACCAACCCCTACCACATCGCCAGTCTGGTAGTGGACCCGGCCGGCAATACCTACGCCGCCGGCACCCGCACCTTTAATCTCAGTCTCGATCCTTTCCGGCCCGACTACGCCAACGGCGGCTTCATCACGCGCCTCGACCCGTCCGGCCGAGTCACCGCCTTCGCCAGCGTGAGCGGAAAAGGCAACGACGGCGTTACCGCGGTCGCCCTCGACGCCGCCGGCAACGTCTACGTCGCAGGCAAAACATCCTCCCCCGACCTCACCTTGCGCAACCCCCTGCAAACCAGCGCCGGCCCCGGGTTCATCGCCAAATTCAGCCCCGATCTGACGCAGTTGCTCTACGCCACCTACTTCCCCGGCGCCATCGACGCCATGGCCGTGGATGCGTCCGGTAACATGTACGTCACGGGCTCCACCAGGCTGTCCACTTTCCCGGTCACTCCCGGTCTTCCGGCTGGAGGCGTCGGCGGCGGGGTTCCCTGGGTCTCGGGCGCGTTCCTCACCAAGATCGCGGCGGCGGGTGACCGCATCGCTTATTCGACGGTTCTGTCCGCATACGAAAAGAACTGCGGCTGTTGCAGCAGTTGCTTCACCAGCAGCCGGGATACCGGTGGCGTAGCCGTCGCGGTGGACGCCGCGGGCAACGCCTACATGGCCGGGAATACCAACACCCTGGACCTCCCCACTACGCCGGGAGCCATGGTGCCGCGCGGCCCGGGCGCTTTTGTCGCCAAGGTCAATTCCGCCGGGGCGGCGCTCGGACTATCTGACCTATCTCGCGTCCGGCAATCAGGTCATCTCACCCAATTCACACCCCGCCAATTCGGCTGCCGCCATCGCCGTGGACTCCGCCGGCAACGCTTTCGTTGCGGGCTCCACCTTCGACCCCCGTTTCCCCGCTACTGCCGGCGCGTTCCAAACCGGTTTTCATGGCCCCGACTACCTGGACCAGCCTCTGGCGCTTCCGGTCAACGACGCCTTCGCCCTGAAACTGAATCCCGGCGGCACCGGCGTCGTCTGGGCGTCGTACCTGGGCGGCGACGCGGCCGACGCAGCTAAGAAAATTGCACTCGATTCGTCCGGCGGCCTGTGGGTGATGGGCACGACGAAATCCCCCGAATTCCCGAATGCGCAGGGCTGGTCCACCGGCGGCGAATTCCTGGTGCGGTTCAGCCCCGACGGCTCCGCGCTGCCCTACTCCGCCCGGTATCCCGATGGGTCCGCGGGCGAAGCGATAGCCCTCGACAGCGCCGGACTGCTCCGGCTCGCCGGTTCGAGCGGCATCGTCCATTCCGTCCCCACCGTTCCCCGGCCCGCCATGCGCCCATTCGGCATCGCCAATGCCGCTTACGGTACGCTGGAAGCGCGCATCGCACCCGGCGAGGTAATCTCCATCTACGGCCCGCACATCGGACCCGTCCCGCCAGTGGCGCAGCCCAACACCTCCGGACGCGTGCCCACCTCCCTCGGCGGCGTCCAGGTGCTGATCGACAACGTGCCTGCCCCCCTGCTGTATGTCTCGGATTCGCAGATCAACGCCGTCGTGCCGTTCGGCATTGCGGGCAAAACCACCGTACCCGTGCGCATTGCCTTCAACGGCGCCACCAGCCCGGACCTGAGCGTCTTCGTGGTCCCCGTAAGCCCCGGGATCTTCCAGACCCCGGAAGGCAATGCCGCCGCCATCAACCAGGACGGCACCGTCAACTCGGCGGACCACCCCGCCAAACCCGGATCGGCCGTGAGCATCTGGGTCACCGGAACAGATTTGGGCGCCGAACCCCCGGCCGACGGCGAGATCCCGGCCGCAGCGAAAGAGTATCAGCACTCCACCGTGCTTTCCGGGACCACCGGATTATATGCGGATTACGTCGGCGCGGCCCCGGGACTGGTCTCCGGCGTCACCCAGATCAACTTTCACCTTCCCGCGGATTTCCAGGGCGGATACATCTCCGTCATGTCCGACGGGATCCTGTCCAACCCGGTATTCATCTTCGGCAGCCCTCCGGATTAGTTCGGCGACGGCATCCGTTCGATCCGGTCCACAATCAGGCTCGGCACCTGGCCCTTGCCACGCTCCAGCCTGAGTCCGAGCTTGCGCAGACCGTCGTTGAATACCCGCAGCACGGCCGGCTCCAGGTCCGTCGCCGGGTTCGGAACCTCGCCGGCGCGCAAGTCATTCATCGCAACCTCCAGGACCAGGCTGTACCGGCCCCGAACACTCGTCGCGTCCACCACCGGGGTCGAAACGGGCATCACCTTGTCGAGCAGGTCGGCCAACCCCGCCAGCGTCGTTCCTGGCGCCTCCCAGCGCGTGGGCCGGTCGAGGCCCCCGATCTCGCGCACCGTCCCCATGCGCGGGTTGCTGATGAGCGTCGTGGCGCCGCCGTTTGCACTCGCAGCCTGGCGCGTCTGCACGTCGCCGTACGGCACGATCGCGTCTTGCGCCTCTTCCGCGACCCCTGCCGCGCCGGCAGCCCGCACGGCCTTCAACCCGCCCTTCGTGACCACCAGCGCGTACACCTCGCGTGCCGAAGTCCCGCGATGTGCGGCAAGCCCAAAGCGTTCCTTGAGCAACGCCTGCACCATTTCCGGCACCTGGCTCTCTGAAGCGCCCCGCGGCAGCGTCGCGGTAATCTGGAAGCGGTCGGTTCCCGGACCTTTCATCCAACCCGGGCCCGCAATCCGGTCCGGCGACAGCCCGAACGCGTACCCGACCAGCACCGGCAGGGTAGCGCATTCGATATCGACGCGCGCCCGCCCGATCCGGAACACCAGCGGGCACCCGGTCCCCGCGCCCCGGCCCGTACCGCCGCCTCCAGCCTGCACCGAAACCGGCTTGATGGTCGCCACCTCAAACGCCGGAGTGACGGTTTGCGCTGTAAGAGCTGGCGCGTTCAGAAAGAGCAGCCCCGCCAAACCCGCAAGCAGAGGTTTTTCCATCCGACTGGACTGACGGCCGGGAGCGGGAAACGTTCACTCCAAAGGCGGCAGGCGAAAGAAGCCGTGGTCCGGAGCCATCAGGTGCGCGGCGCTCAAGCGCTCCATCATGTATCCGCGGGAGGTATGGGCCGGGCCCTGATTCAGCCAGTGTCCGAGTTCGTGGGTCGCCACGCGGGCCAAGGCCCGCCCCAGCACTGCCGGCAGACGGGTACCGACGATTTGGGCGGTCGGCGATACGAACAGCTCGATCTCCGGAAGCAGACGGCCGTCACTTGTCCGGATTCCGCCGAGAGCCGAAGGCTCGCTCTCCGGCGGATCCCGTCGCAGGGTGATCGCCAGCACCCCGGAACTGCACGGGGACCAGACGCCGGACCAGCCCGACGAAGTCAGAATGCGCGAAAGCTCCGTCTGAAACGCCTGAACCGTGTCTCCATCGAGTTGTGCCGCGTTTTTCAGGCAGAGCGGTAAGCCTCCTGCCATGGGCGGCATCGTCATAGGAGTCCCCCGCCGTTCCCCCACCCATCATGCGGCCATTCGGATTTGCCAGCGGCGCTCACGGCACGCCGGGGCGCGCGCATCGCTCCCGGTGATGTGACCCCGGAAGCCTATTCCGCCGCCATCAACCTGGACGGAACCGTCACCTCGGCGGACCACCCCGCCAAACCCGATTCGGTCATGAGCATCTGGGTCACCGGAACGGATTTGTGCGCGCAACCCCCAGCCGGCGGCGAGATCCCGGCCGGACCGAAATAGTCTCAGACCTCCACCGTTCTTTCCGGGACCACGGGCACTCATGAGAGCGGCGTCGGCGCAGCCCCGGGACATGTTCGGCACTTCGGACTTCCCCGTCGGCCGCATCCGGCAATCCTGTGGGGCTCCAATGGAGCCCATTGGAGCCCATTCCGAACCCTTGTTTTTGGTAAGTCAGCCACATATAATCGCTCGCCAAGATGTCATCCACAACATTCGCGTCACAAAAACGACTTCAGCCGCCGGGACAAAGAGGACGCGGATGTCCGGAGGGCGGCAATGCCTCTTCAGGGAAAACGATGGGGTGGGACGCGCGGTTCGGGACATCGCGCTCGAGGGTCGCTCCTTCCTTCCTTTTCTCTGTCGAGAGAAATCTCTTCCGACGATGAATATCGCTTGGGGAGCATGTTATGAGCAAAGTCGTTGGCAAGGTCCTGGTGAGAGAGACCGGGCAGGGAGTTCCGAATACCGTGGTCGGGCTGTTCAACCGCGATTCCCTTGCGTCGCCGCCATCGAGCACACCTCCGTCCACTTCGCCTGACAGCAGCGATGCGGGTTTCGGAGCACGGCTCGGATCGGTGTTGACCGGCGAAAGCGGAGATTTTGAACTGGAATTCGACAGCGGGCCGCCCGCTGTCCAGCGAGAAGCGGGCGGACCTCGTCCTGGCCGTTTTCGCTCCGGAAGACAGCCAGGGACCGACCCAGGTGACACCGTTGCCGCCGCTGCAGCGGCTGTTGCTGTACTCCAACGTCCCGCGCCGGAACGCGGGAGACATCGAGGCCTATGTGCTGCGTATTGCGCGAGCACAGTTGGATCGCCTGGGGATTCCTTATGGCAGCAGCCCATCGCGTTCGGAAAAGCTTACCGATTCCGTCATCCAGGCGTGGGCGAGCCGCGACGCGGCCAAGCGGCAGGTCGCTCCGCGGATTGCGCAGGACCTCGCCAGGAATCGCGCCGTAATGAAGCAGGCCAAGGCCGTTTTCCGGTCTCTCTCATCGGTCCCCGCATCGATGAAGCAGAACCGGTTGTTCGTGCCCAGGGGCGCCAGTCTCGATCCGGCGCAGGCGGAAGCGATCGATCAAGGCATGCGCAATGTCCGGCACTACAGTACCGTCATGAACCTGCGGCTCACCGAAGAGGAACTCGGAAGGTTGGGACTCGAGGTAAGCGCGGGTCGCGTGGACGGAAATGTGGACATCGGCACGCTGCTCTCGCTCTTTGCCGGGCGGACCGGGCAAAGCCTGGAACGTGTCCGGTCCCTCGTCGATGCGTGCCGCGACCAGCGCCTTTTGGCCGACGCGTTCCGGCCGCCGGCAAACGGCGCCCCACCACCGCCGCCTCCGCCCCCGGGCTCCGTGGAGGCAACGCCGGAGGCGGAGGTGCTTTCGCGCATCCTGGGCCAACTACGCGATCTGGAGAAAGCGGACCCGGATGCGCTCCCAAGGCGTCCCGACGTGCAGGCGGTTCAGGGCGACGTTCAATCGCTGGAACTGAAAGGAGGGCCCGCGGACGTCCCCGCGTTCCATGACTTCACGGTTCTACAAATCGCTTTTAAACATGTGTGGACGGAGGCCTTCGACGAAACCATGCGAGCCATGGCGGAGGGACTGTACGCCGAGGCGGTGCGGCTCGCCGACGATTACGGGGTCGACACGCCGATGGCCGATGCCATAAACGATGTCGACCAGTTGCGGGAATTCGTGGCGGATCTGCGTGGCGACCATCAGAACCTCTCGCTTCAGAACCCGGTGCCCCCGGTCCTCGTGCCTGGTTACCGCACCTGACGCCAACCATCTGGAACGCCCTCGATCACGCCCAGAGAGAGACTCTGTACTGGCTTGCCTATTTAATCGAGCAGCGTTCGGATGACACGGCCGCCGTCGCCAAATATCGCGCGGAGGCGGACTACATCCTGGCGCATCCGGCGGGCCAGCTCAGCCGGCTGGAGCGTATGATGCTCGAAATCGGGCAGCGTCTCGGAACCTTACGCCTTCCACGTCTTCTGCCCAAACTCATACAACTTCGGCATTCTGACCACGTACCGGCAGCGTTGGGAGCCGTTGGCTTACCAGGTTGGCGAATTGATGGCAACAATACCGCTTGCGCCCGGCGAGACGCGCAAATTCATGCAACGCGTGGCCGTCCGCAAGAGCCGGTCCGAGCGGGAACTCGACAAAGCGATCTCCACCCGCCGGGAGGAGGCCACACAGACGGCGCGCGCGGATTACGAAATCGTCCACAAGGCCACTACGGCGACGAACTTCAAAGCCGCGGCCGCCGGTTCTTTCAATATCGGCGTGGTGGGCCTTTCGGCTTCCACGGACTTCGCGCTCGACCAGGAGCGGTCCTCGGAGCAGTCGAAGACGGACTTCCACGAAGCGGTTGTCCGGGCGGCACAGGAATACTCGCACGAAAGGACGATGGAAGTTACGACTTCGGCCGCCGAGGACTGGGAGACCAGCACTTCGGGGGAACTCAGCAACACCAACAACGAGATCACCGTAACGTATCTGCTCTATGAGCTCCAGCGCCGGTACTCGATTAGTGAACATCTGCATCGGCTTACACCGGTGATCCTGGTAGCGCAGGATGTGCCGGCGCCGCACGAGATCGATGAAGCCTGGCTGCTGGCCAACGAGTGGATTCTGCACCGCATTCTGCTCGATGATGGGCTCAAACCGGCACTGGCGTATCTGAAGCAGGGCTTCACGGGCGACGAAATTGCCATCGATGTAAAGAAAGCCAACTGGGAGGCGCAGAAGGAGTTGGTCGAGAAGCTGGAATCCTCTCTCAATCTGCACCTCAGCGCGCGCGACAAACTGCGCGAGTCTCTGGTCAACACCATCGAAGACAGGAAGAACGTGCAAGCGGAGCAAGACCCGGCTTCAAAAGACGTAGCCGAGGCCGTATTGACCGGCGGGCTGAGCCTGCTGTTCGGCCGGTCGCGCGAGGACAAGAAGGCCGACCTGCTGGAGGCGCAGCGAAAAGCAATTGAAATGACTCTGGGTTATGTCGAAGAAACCGTGAAGGAGGCTCAAGAGAAGCTGAAAGGCGCGGTCCAGACCTTGCAGAAGGCCGTGGACGACTACTGCCAGGCGCTGCGGGATCAAGCTAACCATAAGACCGCAATCGATCAACTGCGCGTGCATGTCAAAGAGTACATCCTGTACTACATGCAAGGCATCTGGACATACGAACCGCCGGACCAACGCTTCTTCCGGCTGTACGATCTGGACGTGCGGTGGGTACCGCCTCCTGCCGGGCATGCCCGCGTCGCGGGTGTGGCGGTACAGAATGGACACCCGGTTTTCCTCGTCATGATCGACGGAGCCGGCGTCTGGCTGCCCGCGCCGGAAATTCCCTCCACGCAGCGCAAACTTGTGGAGGTGGCCGACCTCGATAACCTGTTGGGCTTCAAGGGTAACTATATGATGTTCCCCCTGAAGGAGTCTTGTTACCTCACAACCTATATGATGCAGGAGTTTGTTGACGACTACCTTGGTGTAAGAGACCCGGACGCGTTCGGCACTTACACGACGGAAGAGCTGCTGCAGTATATCGAATGCGCCTACCACCGGGATGATGCCACCGAGGCGGACCGCACCGCCATGCGCGATCTGTTGATCGAACGTCTCAGCTCGCCGCGGCGTGACGCCGAGGAGGTCGTCGTACCAACCGGAAAGCTGTTCATCGAGGCGCTTCCGGGCAAACATCCGCTGCTCGAGGATTTCAAGCTCCAGCATCGCGCCATGGACGTGAAGAAGGTCCGTGCCGAGGTGCGCGAAGCCGAGCTGGAAAATCTGCGCCGGGCCGCGCGGCTGATTGCCGGCGAACGCGAAGATCCGGAAATCGACAAGCGAGTCCTCGTCCAGGGCAATACGGACGTGGTAGTCGGCCCCGCATAGGCGCGGCATTTGCGAGTTCTGCATGGCCAACGAAAAGAAGGTGGTTCAGCCGCAACCTTCGCCGTCCGCAACCCCGGTCGATCGCGGAACCGTGGACAGGGGGACGGAGTTGCCGCGGTGCCGGCAGGTTCTCCGGCCAATGGACGGCAGCGAGACAGGATGGGAGGAGACGACAGAGTGTGAGCGGGCGCCTCTCCCCTCGCCAACGGCGGGCCGCCGGCGGCTGTCGCCAGGGCAACAGTATCGCGCGCCAGGTCCGGCGCCGCGCGCGCCAGGTCCGGCGCCGCGTGAGGCCGGGCCCGCACCGCGCCAGGCACCCGCAGGCGAGGTGAGGCCGCCGCGGTCCCGACCGCCCATCGTTCCGAATAGGCCACCACCCGCCAGACTTCTGGTTGCGCCGCCGGTCGCGGCCGTACCAGCCCCGGCGCCTGCCCCCCAGCCCGAAAGACTCCAGCCGGCTTCTCCGGACATACCGGACCAGCGAGCGACAGAAGGGCGTCAGACCGGCGACCGGTTCGGCGGGCGGCCGCGTCGGGGCGAGGTTCGTACCTCCACTTCGACCCGTGATGCGGATTGGCGGCGCCGCGTTGTACGCAGAGAAATAGGGAACATTTTCGACCCGGCTGCCATTTCGCCGGGGGAGTTGCGCCGTCATCAGGAGTGGGTTCGGACCGAGATGGCCGGCTGGGACGCCAAGACGTTCTTCGCACTGGAAGCCGCCATCTCCATGTTGCCGCCCGATGCGAACACTTATGCCTGGACCACCTACGTGTGGGAGTGGAACCTATTGGCACGAGACGATCCCCGGCGCATGGACGCCATTCGAAGGCGCGTGGACGGCCTGTGGCTGGACATGAGGTTCAGAGAGCGCGGCCAGAGCGAGATTGGAACCGATCTGAATCCCCGAACGGAAACCTCAGATCCCCTGGGGTTGCACCTCACGCCGCCCAACCCTCTGGAAGGCCTGGACGTTCTCGAGAGCTCGGTTCTGGGTTCGGTAGGATATGCGCTGGTTCTTTCGCTGGACGGCACCCAGGAACAGGCATTGGCCGCTGCCAGATTGGGGTCCGCGATTGGGGATCTGGCTCCGCTTGTGGCTGCGGGTGTGGCCATCTGGCGCAATCGAGGGATCGCGGCTGCGCCTCCAGCAGGAGGTGGCAGGCCTCGACAGCGTCCCTCTGGCCCTCCCATCGTGCGGCGCGGTTCGAGTGACACGGAATCGGGAAATGTACTCCCCGAATCATTGCCGCCGCCGGATTCGGAGGCCGTCCGGATGGGCCGGCCGGTGTACATGGTGGACAGTGCGGACCGGCCGTTGCTGGTGGAGTCGATAATCCGTGATGCAACCGCGGAGATCGATCCGACCCGCGCTGGCAGACCCCGGGAGGCGCAGCGCGCCCGTTCGGGCGCCTTCAACGCCGTGCTGAGACAGCCCGGGGAGAGACGCGGTCCGTTGGACGCAACGCACCTCCTGAGCCGCCGGCTGGGCGGAGCGGACGAAACGTACAACCTGACACTCACGCAGCAACGGTTCAACATCGGACCGATTCTGGGACTTTGAGGAGGGACTCCTGAACAGGCTTCGTAATGGCGAGGACCTGTTTGTACAAGTGTTTGTCGAATATCCATCCAGGGAACGGGAGATTCCATCGGCACTCACCTACCGGGTCTGGTCCGGCTCGGGCTACAGCAATCCGGAGCCGGCGAGGAGCATCACTCTAGGGGTTCATTAGGACGGGGGGAGCGGCGCGCACCACGGGTTTCACTCCGAAGGCGGCAAGCGAAAGAAGCCGTGGTCCGGAGCCATCAGGTGCGCGGCGCTCAATCGCTCCATCATGTATCCGCGGGAGGTATGGGCCGGGCCCTGATTCAGCCAGTGTCCGAGTTCGTGGGTCGCCACGCGGGCCAGGGCCCGCCCCAGCACTGCCGGCAGACGGGTACCGACGATTTGGGCGGTCGGCGATACGAACAGCTCGATCTCCGGAAGCAGACGGCCGTCATTTGTCCGGATTCCGCCGAGAGCCGAAGGCTCGCTCTCCGGCGGATCCCGTCGCAGGGTGATCGCCAGCACCCCGGAACTGCACGGGGACCAGACGCCGGACCAGCCCGACGAAGTCAGAATGCGCGAAAGCTCCGTCTGAAACGCCTGAACCGTGTCTCCATCGAGTTGTGCCGCGTTTTTCAGGCAGAGCGGTAAGCCTCCTGCCATCAATTGGTTGGCAGCCGCGATCGCGAGAATCAGCAAACCGTGGGCCCGCATTGCAACAAAACTGTAACATCCTCTTAATCAAATTGAAATACTACCTTCGCCCTATCTGTGCGGATGCAGTCTAGTACCCTGTTGATTTTCGCGGCGCTCTCACTGCAAATAGACCCAACAAGTTGGGGCAAACCCCGCGATTGAGGAGCAATTTGCCCCATCCGCTTGGTTGAAAATTCCCAGGCGCTCGCAAAAACCCATAAATTCGATAAAAAGGCCTTTTGGTTCTCCAATTGCACCCCTCCACCCGAATTTCCAGGAAGGTGGTGCGATGAACCGCATTTTTCGGGACTCGGGGCACTTGATCCGGCCGGCAGTCGTGCTGATCGCCGCGTTGGTCGTGTTCCTGATCGTCAGAAGCGCCATCATCCCCAAAGCCTTCGGCCAGTACGGCCACTACCGCCCCGGCGCGCTCGACATGGTAGCCGCCCGCCCCATCGCTTACGCCGGCCAGAACGCCTGCGTCCTTTGCCATGAGGACGAAGCCAAAGTCCGCGCCTCCGGCAAGCACGCCCACGTGGCCTGCGAAGCCTGTCACGGACCCCTCGCCAAACACGCCGGGGATCCGGTCTCCGTGGTGCCCAAACTCCCCCAGGTGGCCTCCCTCTGCGCCCGCTGCCACGAAAAGGACTCCGCTAAACCCAGGGATTTCCCGCAGGTGGTGACCGCCGAACACTCCGGCGGAATGGCCTGCAACGACTGCCACAAGCCGCATAGCCCCAAGCTCTAAGGAGACGCGATGGATATCAGCAGGCGGGACCTCTTCGAAATCGGCGGCAAACTCCTGGTGCTCGCCTCCGTCGGCGCTACCCTCGAACAAATCACCGGCGCCGCCGCCCCCAGCGATGCCTACGTCCGCGCCGACCACTGGTGGGGCATGATCATCGATGTTTCCGAGTGCATCGGCTGCGGCAACTGCGTGCGCGCCTGTTCGAATGAAAACGGCGTTCCCAAGGGCTACTTCCGCACCTGGGTCGAGCGTTACCAGGTGCCCGAGAACGGGCTGCCCATCGTCGATTCACCCAACGGCGCCATGGAAGGCTTTCCGCCCTCCCAGCACGCTGACCTCAAGAGTTTCTTCGTCCCCAAGCTCT
This sequence comes from Bryobacterales bacterium, assembly GCA_963836425.1. Taxonomy (GTDB): domain Bacteria; phylum Acidobacteriota; class Terriglobia; order Bryobacterales; family Bryobacteraceae; genus CAWIJJ01. Next base: position 509,786 of record CAWIJJ010000003.1, read on the forward strand.
GCAACCACTGCGCCGATTCGCCCTGCGTCCAGGTATGCCCGGTGGGCGCCACCTTCGTGAGCCCGGACGGCGTTGTGCTGGTGGACGAGACTTATTGCCTGGGCTGCCGCTACTGCGTCCAGGCCTGCCCGTACGGCTGCCGCTACCTCCATCCCGAGAAGGAGACGGTGGACAAGTGCACGCTGTGCTACCACCGCATCACCCAGGGGCTGACCACGGCCTGCTGCGAGAACTGCCCGACCGGCGCCAGGCAGCTCGTCGATTTCAAGAATCCCAAGGACCCCGTCCACGAGTTTCTGCGCAACAACAAAGTGCAGGTACTGAAGCCCGGCATGGCTACCGAGTCGAAGGTCTATTACAAGGACCTCGATGGGTCGGTGCGGTAACGGAAGGAGCGAATGATGATACCCGGCGTTGACGGCTTCATGTACCCGAACGAGGTGGAGTTGCAGTGGAGCCTGCTCATCGTGCTGTACCCCTACATCACCGGCCTCGTAGCGGGCGCATTCATCCTCGCCTCCCTGGAGCGCGTCTTCAAGGTGGAGGCGGTAAAGCCCACTTACCGCCTGGCCCTGCTGACGGCGCTGGCCTTTCTGCTGGTGGCGCCGCTTCCCCTGCAATTGCACCTCGGCCATCCCGAACGGTCCTTCGAAATGTACCTTACGCCGCATACCTCCTCGGCGATGGCCATGTTCGGATTTGTCTACCTCTGGTATCTCACCGTAGTCCTGCTCCTCGAGGTCTGGCTCGAGTACCGCATCGATATCGTGCACATGGCGCAAACCACTACCGGATGGCGCCGGCTCATCTACCAGGCGCTGACCCTCGGCTCCAAAAATGTAAGTCCCGAAGCCCGCCGCATCGACGACAAAGTAGGTTACATCGTCACAGTCATAGGTATCCCTTCGGCATTTATGCTGCACGGGTATGTGGGTTTCATTTTCGGCTCCATCAAAGCCAACCCCTGGTGGTCCACGCCCCTCATGCCCATCGTATTCCTGTTCTCCGCCATGGTTTCCGGAATCGCCGCCGTGCTCATGTTATATTCCCTCTCCTGCACCCTCCGCCGCAAAGCAGTGGACATGCGCTGTCTCGACACCATCGCCAAGTACCTGTTCTATACCTTCGTCATCGATTTCACGCTCGAAATGCTGGACCTGATCCACCGCACTTATGAGGCGGACGAATCCTTCCAGAGCCTGGATTTCATGGTACACACCAGGCTGTGGGGCTCCCACGTGCTGTTGCAGATCGTGGCTGGAACCGTGGTCCCGCTGGGACTCCTGGCGCTGACGCAGTTATGGAGGTTCCGCGCCGAAGTCCGCCGCACGATGTATCTCACCGCCTCCGGACTCGCACTCATCGGTATCTTCGCCATGCGCTGGAATGTAGTCATCGGCGGTCAGCTGTTCTCCAAGAGTTTCCTGGGATATACGACTTACAAAATGGACTTTGTCACGCGGGAGGGATTATTGCCGGCGGTCCTGCTGATGATACTCCCCTTCGTGTTGTTCCTGGTGCTGGTAAAACTGCTCCCGCCGTGGACGGAGCAGGAGGCAAAAGCGACCAAAGCCTGAGGAGGTTGCCATGGAGCAGCCGGAGCTGGAGCGCGAGGTTTTCGAACTGGCGCGCCGGGTAGCCGTTCTGGAAGAACGGCTGGGTCTGGAGGGGCAGACTTTTAAGCGGCCCGCCGCCGTCGAGGCGGGGATCGGCACACCCCGCCTCGACGCGGATCCCACCGAGATGGTGCCCGTCCTGGGACGGGCGCTGCTGGGCCTGGCGGGAGCCTACCTGCTGCGGGCGCTCACCGAGGCAGGCACCCTGCCCGGCCATTTCGGCGTCATCGCGGGCATCCTCTACGCCGTCGCGTGGCTCGTCTGGGCGGCCCGTACCCCCGCCGAACGCCGCATCGAGGCGGCCCTCCACAGCCTCACCGCCGCCCTGGTGCTGGCGCCGTTGCTGTGGGAAGCCACCCTGCGCTTCCATGCCGTCTCCACCTGGACTTCGGGCGCCGTCCTGCTCTTCTTCACCGTCTTCGGACTCGCCGTCTCCTGGAAAAAGAACCTGCTCATCGTCGCCACCATCGCCATGCTGGCCGGCGTCGGCACCGCGGGCGCTCTCCTCATGGCCAGCCGCGACGTGCTGCCTTTCACTTACGTCTTCCTGGCCATTGCCGCGGCGGTGGAAGTGTCCGCCTGCCTCGACCACTGGCTCAGCGAGCGCTGGCTCGCCGCGTCCGCCGCCAACCTCTCCGTGCTGCTGGCCACCTGGCTGGTTACCAACGAGCGCGGCCTGCCGCAGGGATACTCCCCCATCCCCCACGGCTGGCTGCTCGCCGCCCAGACCGCGCTGCTGGCCATTTATCTGGCCAGCATCATCGTTCGCACCTTGCTCCGTCATTTCACCTTCAGCACGTTTGAAACGGCCCAATGCGCGATTGTTTTCTTAATCGCCGTCGGGGGCGGACTGCGCCTCACCCCGTGGATGGCCATCCCGGCCGTACTCTGCGGCGCCGCCTGCTACGTCGTCTCCTTCGCCCTCCTCGAACGGCAGGGGCGCAACCGCAACTTTTACACCTACTCGACCTTCGGCATCCTCCTGGTACTCGCCGGCAGTCGCATTCTGCTTACCGGAATGGCCGCGTCGGGCGCATGGGCCGCGCTCGCCCTGCTCTGCCTGTGGGCGGGCGGCAAGGTCCGCAGCCTGACCCTGCAGGTGCACGGAGGCGCCTTCCTGCTCATCGCGCTCTCCGGCTCCGGGACCTTTCGACAGGCCATGGACTTTCTGCTCGGCTCCGCCACCTGGCCGCACGAAAGCGGCACCGCCATGATTGCCGGCCTGGCCGTCGCCCTGCTGGCTTACTCGGTAGCCCTGCGCCGCCCCGCCGCCGAGCCCGGCAGTTGGAACACCCGCATGTTGCGCTGCGGCATCGCCGCCGCCGTCGCCTGGCTCGCCGCCGGCACCTTCGCCGGAATCGTCACCGGCGCCTATCACCAGATCTTCGGCGCCGCCGCCAGCCACGCCTATTGCGCCACCCTGCGCACCGGAATCCTGGCCTGCGGAGCGCTTCTGCTGGCCCGCCTTGCCAAAACCGGACGAATCGCCGAGTGCGCTTACCTCGTGTACCCCACCATGATCCTCGGCGCCTACCGTCTGCTGGCGCAGGACCTCCAGCAGGACCGCACTCCCGCCCTCTTCCTTTCGCTCGCAGTTTACGGCGCGGCCCTCATCCTGCTCCCCCGGATGCACCGCCCCTCCGCGCCCCGCTCAGTCTAGCCGCCGGATGCGCAAGATTCTTGAACCACGCCGCGTCCCCGTGGTTTTGCAGCGAAATCTGGCAGCTCTTCCGCGGCTGGTTCACCAGCAGGTTGTAAACCGGCGTGCCCTCGCCCCACCGCTTTGCCGCCGACCGCGCCACTTCCACTCCCTTCAAACTGCCATCCACCACCTTCACCCCGTTCACCCAGTGTTCCGTGTGGTCGCCTTTCACCACAATGCGCGAGTGATTGAATTCCCCCACCGGACGAGTGGCATCGCGCAATGGCGCGAAGATATCGTACAAAGCCCCGGCCTGGTGCATCGGCCCGTTGGATTTCGCATCGGGATTCCGCGCATTGTCCGTCAACTGGTATTCAAACCCGATCACGTATTCCTGCCCCTTCGCGGGCCGGTCTTTGCGCCGGTCCTTCATCGCCTCGTTCACCTGGTCTTCAAACTTCGGCGGACGCTGGTCCAGCAGAAACACCCGGTCCTGAATCCGGTACTTGACCCCGCTGTTCCCCGCCGGCGAAATCTTCCAGTCGAACTCCAGTTCGAAATCTCCGTACGTGGCTTCGGTGAACAGGTCTTCTTCGATCTTCGGATGCGGCACCGGTTTCAGGCAGCCGTCCTCGATCGTGAACGAATCGCCCGCCGGGCTCTTCTTCAACGGGTCTTCCCAGCCGTGAAACGTCTTCCCGTCGAAAAGGCTCTGCCACCCTTGCGCTCCCGCGTGCGGAGCAAACCATAGAAACGCCGCGACACTCGTTAATGCGATGACCCGGTTGTACATACGCCATATTCTGACACTTCCTTGCCGGTTTTGTAGAAATCCCCTCGGGTTAGTACGGCTTCGTTAACTCCCGGCAGGCATGGAGCAGTAACCTGACGCAATCTGGCATCAGAGATTAAGCCCGGTTAATATCGCTCTGATCGAATAGACGAAAAGGTAAGCTCGATGAAATTACTTGCCGCCCCCCTGCTCCTTCTGCTCGCCGCCACCCCCGGCAGAGCCGCACAGGACCTCGCTGCACTCCTCCCCCGAGATCCTGCCCTGGTCATCGGCGCGCGCGTCCGCGCCCTGCTCGATTCGGACCTGATGCGCACCCAGGGCTCGCAGACGCTGGGCCTCGTCGCGAACTGGCGCCAACTCTCCGGTGGCCTCCTCTTCGATCCTCTGCGGGATGTGGATGAATTCATCGCCGCCGCCCGGACCGCGGGAGAGAATCCCCCGTTTGTGGTGGCCGTCCGGGGCCGCTTCCCGGCGCCCCAAATCGCCGCCGGTCGAGCGTCCTATAAAGGCGTGGCCCTGGGAACCGCCGGTTCCGGAACCGTCATCGCAATTCTCGACACCGAAACCGCCCTCGTCGGCGATGGTGCCGAAGTGCGCGCCGCCATCGACCGCCGGGATTCCGCGCGTCCGCCCTCGCCCGCGGCGGAACGCATCGCCGGCCTGCACGCCCGCTACGACCTCTGGGGCTTCGGCCGCAAACCTTCCGGCTTCGTGCCGTCCAAATCGGCGCCCGGGGGCCTCGACGGCGTCGACCGCTTCGAGTTCGGATTGACCTGGAGCCGCGGCCTCGAACTCACCGCCGATCTCCATTTTTCCGATCTCAAAGCTGCCGCCGAGTTGTCCCTCGGCTTCGGCCAGTTGCAGCAAATCGTCGCCAGCCAGTCCTCGTCATCCAATGTCCGCATGGAGGCGAAGATGGAGGAAGAAACCCTGCACTTCGCCATGTTCGTTCCCGAAGAGGAGTTGAAGAAAGCGCTCGTCGCCCGCACCTTGGCGCCCGCACCCGCCGCCCAGGCCGGTCCGCAGCCCACCCTCAGGCCCACCGCGCGCCCCGCCGCTCTGCCTTTGGTCATCTCGGCGCCCGTGGGCGCCCCCGCTGCCGCCGACGCGCCCGCCGTCTTCAAGCTTCCCGGCGGCCGGTAAACCGCGTCACACGACTATACTGGAATGCGTGACAGCTCCCCCACCCTCGCTGCGCGTTGCAGTCTTGGGCCTCGGCTTCATGGGCAGCACGCATCTCAAGGCGCTCGCCGGTGTGGCCGGCGCCCGCATCGCCGCCGTCTGTAGTGGCGACCCCCGTAAGCTCGAAGGCGACCTGACCCACGTCCGCGGAAACACCGGCGGCCCCGGGGGCACCCTCGACCTCAGCAGCGCCGCCAAATACCGCGACATCGAAGCCCTGCTTGCCGATCCCTCCATCGATGCCGTGGACCTCTGCCTTCCCACGGACCTCCACGCACCCGTCGCGCTCCAGGCCCTCCGCGCCGGCAAGCACGTGCTCGTCGAAAAACCCATCGCCCTGTCCAGCCGCGACGCCGCCGAAATGGCCGGTACCGCGGAACACCACGGCCGCGTTCTGATGGCCGCCCACGTACTCCGCTTCTGGCCGGAATACCTCGCCCTCCGCGACGCCGTCCAAACCCGCCCGCACGGTCCGCTCCTTTCCGCCGAATTCCGCCGGCGCTGTGCCGCGCCCGCCTGGGGCGGCTGGCTTCAGGACCCCAAGCGCAGCGGCGGAGCCATTCTCGACCTCCTCATTCACGACGTCGACATGTGCCTGCACCTGCTCGGAATGCCCCAAACCGTAAGCGCCACGGGATTCACCGGGGCGAACGGCCTGGACTGGATCGACGCGACCCTCGAGTGGAGCGGCGGCGAGCGGGCCATCATCTCCGGCGGATGGCAGCATCCCGGCGAGTTCCCCTTCACCATGGAATTTACCGCCACCTTTGAAAGCGCCACCCTCGACTACAGTTCCGCTTCCCGTCCCCTCACCGTCTACCCGCGCGCCGAACCCGCGCGAACGCCCGCCCTCCCCTCCGCGGACGCCTACCGCGAGGAACTCCAATACTTCACCCGCTGCTGTATCTCCGGTACCGCGCCCGAATTGTGCCCGCCGCGCGAATCCGCCGCCGCCGTCCGCCTCACCGAACGCATCCTCGAATCGCGCCGCCTGAAAGGAGAAATGATCGAATGCACGAAGTAGATCCGCTGGAGCCCGGAGTCATGTTCTGGGCGGAGCGCGACACGCTCCCCGAAATGCTCGCCATGGGCGTCCGTTGCGGGCAACTCGGCCTCCCCGGCGGGATGGAGATTACATCCGCCGCGGCCGCCAACTGGAACGCCGAAGTCGAGCAAAACGACTTCCGCCTGGTTACCGTCTTCGCCGCCTACACCGGCGAAGACTACGCCGATATCCCCACCGTTCAGCGCACCGTCGGCTTCATCCCCCGGGAAACCCGCGCCGAACGCGAGCAGCGCACGCTACAGGTGAGCGATTTCGCCGGCGTCCTCCGCGTCGGCAGCATCGCCTGTCACATCGGTTTCGTTCCCGAGGATCCCGGCCATCCCGACTACATCGCCGTTCGCGACATGGTGCGCCGCATCTGCGATCACGCCGCCGGCTACGGCCAGACTTTCGCTCTCGAAACCGGCCAGGAGCCCGCCCTCGTCCTCCTCGATTTCTTTCGCGAAGTGGACCGCCACAACCTGCGCATCAATTTCGACCCGGCCAACATGATCCTCTACGGCACCGGCGAACCCATTCAGGCGCTGAAGGTGCTCGCGCCCCACGTCACCTCCGTGCACTGCAAGGATGGCGACTGGCCTCCCCAGGATCGCCCCGGTTCGCTCGGCACCGAGAGGCCGCTCGGCAAGGGCTCCGTCGGCATCCCCGAATTCGTGAAAACGCTTCGCGAAATCGGCTTCCGCGGTTCGCTCAACGTCGAGCGCGAAGTGGAGGACCAGGCCACCCGCCTTCGCGAGATGGCCGAAGGGGTGAAACTGCTCCGCGACCTGGTGTCTTAGCCGGCCCGCTGAACCAGATGCCGTTCGGCGCACCCGAGCGCGCCGCGGCAATGTCCAGCCAGCCATCCCCGTCGAAATCGGCGAACGCCATTCCATAGACATCGCCCTTACCGTCGTTCCACGCGACTTCATGGAACGAGCGGCCGTCGCCGTCGTTGAAATAAATGGATCCGGGCAATTCCACATGCCCCACCACGATGTCCGGCCGTCCGTCGCGGTTGAGGTCGGCCACCGCCAGCGCGTACGGCGTCCGCGCCGCACCGGGCAATTGCACCGGCTCACCGAACTCGCGGCCGCCGCGATTGAAAATTACGAACGCGCCTTTCTTGCGCTCCTCGATAATCGCCAGGTCCAGGCGCCCGTCCCCATCGAAGTCGCCCGCCGCGCCGATCCTCACCCAGGTCGGCGACGGCCCCACTTTCGTCGGCGCCTGAAACCGGCCCTTGCCGTCGTTCCAAAGCACCACGCTCTGCCCCCCGTCCCTATGCGGCACGAACAGGTCCGGCGCGCCGTCGCCGTCGAAGTCGGCAACTACGATCGATGTGGCCGATTCGGTCGGTAGCGGGTCGCAGTTGGGGAAAGCGCCCTTGCCGTTGTTGAGACAGACAAAACTCGGCCGCGCCTCCGGAGGTCCCGGACCGCGATTGGCCGCCACGATGTCGGGAAAGCCATCGCCGTTGAGATCGGCCACGGTCACGTAGCGGGTGCTCCAGGCCGCTTCGCCGAACGTTCCAGCCTCGCTGAAATTCCCTTTCCCGTCGTTCTTGTAAATCAGCTTGCGGTCGGGCTCGTCATTGCTCACCACAAGGTCCAGGTCGCCATCGCCATCCAGGTCCGCTAAGGCCGCGGAATAGGTCCGGTCCGGCGCCCTTCCCACGTTCTGTGCGGAAAACTTCCCCTTCCCCTGATTCAGCAGCACCCGGTTGTACAGAGGCCAGTGGCGGCCCTTGCCAAGCACGATATCGGGCAATCCGTCGCCGTCGATGTCCCCCACGTTCACGCCTGCCGATGTTTCTCCCTTGGGCTCCAGCAACTGCACCCGGTCGAAAGAACGCAAGGGCCGCTGCGGCGCCTGCCCCACTGTGGCGACGCCCAGCAATAAACCCGCAAGGAACGCGCGGCGCGGCGCTGTCAAACCGCGGCCTCCTTCACCTGCGCCTGCCGGAAGCCCGTGCGCCGGAGCGTGAACAGGTCCGAACCGCGCCGGTTCCCCCCCGGCTCGCTCGAAAATGCGCAGTGAAAACCCAGAGACTGTAGCTTGCGCACTGCGCGCAAATGGAACGAGTCGAGTTTGCCCATGGGATAACAAAACGGCCACACCGGCTGCGGAGAAAGATTCCGGGAAAGCATGTTGCGGCAGGTCTCCAGATCCTCGCTCAGTTCCTCCGCCGGCAGGCTTGCCAGCGTCCGGTTCCGGTGCGAGGCTCCGCCCATGCACATTCCCGCCTTTTGCATGTTGCGCGCCTCTTCCCATGTGAAGTAGAGGGAAGCGGCGGCCTCGGACGCGGAAGGGATGCTTGCGGCAAACAGTTCGCGTACGGCAGCGTCTCGCGCCACGGCATCGAGCGAGTAGTGGTACAGGTACTTGAGCCGGGCTACGTCGGGCGGATCGAACGGATAGGTTTTCGCGGCCTCCGCCTGCTCCGGTTCCCGCCTGTTGCGGCGGACCTTCCGCAGCAGTGCCTCGGTATACGGGGCAACTCCCAGCCGGACCGAAAGCTGATCGCTCAGATGGATCGGCGCCGGCACGTTGTCGGAAAGCGTGGAGGTGATGAGAAAGAAGACGCCCCGCATCCGCTTCTCCCGAAGCAGCGGCAGCACGCTGGTGTAATGCGCCTTCAGGCCGCCTTCGAAGGTGAGCAGACACAGATCGCGCCGCGGCCGGTATTCGCCGGTAAGAAAGTCCAGCGAGCACTCCATACTCGCGATCTCATAGCGCGATGACAGCTCCGCCAGTTGGATCCGAAATTCATCCAGCCGGAACCCGGGTATCGCCTGCCCTGGACGATTCGCCTCCTCCGCCACGTGTCGGTATCGGATTACTCGAAGAACCGGGTCGCCCTGCGTCATATCCGGGAAACACGCCGGTGCTCGCGACCGGCGACACCCCTCCGCCTGTAGAATGCACGTCGATTGAATGATCGTCAAGACACAAATTAACAGGAACTTGTGCGAAGCGGTCCATATCACTCGGGTTCGATTAAGGATTATTACTTTACCTGGGAGCCGGTCCCAAAGTTGGGCACGCAACGGCGATTTCACCGGAAGGATTGATGGTTTTTGGGCCTCCTGAAGCGCGGCATCGGCTCCTTCCATCAGTTTTCAGTGCAGTGTCTGAACGTGATGGGCGTGTGTTGAGGCCCGCACTCAAAGTATGCCGGATAGCCGGTAACAAGTGCTGATAAGGTAGCGCTACACTGATCATGCGGAGAGAAGTGATGTCGGAAAAGCTGAAGGTCCTTTTGGCTGCGTCCCGAGAGCGGGCGTTCACGCCAGCCCAGCAGGAAGAGCAGCGACGAAGCTTCGCATTCGGCAATACGCATTTCGAGAATGAGCGGATCACGCGCGAAACTGTAGATCGCGCCGCCGAAGAACTGGACAGCCAAAATGTGAAGAACGGACATCCGGCACGATAGCAAGCCAGCGTCCCGCGAGTTGTTCAAAGATCAAGACGAAAAAGCTGCTTTGGACTCACATTGGGCATCTCCACCTCTCGGCGTATGCGATGTGGAAATGAAATTGGATTCATCCATTTTCCCGGGGAAACGGGAGAACGTTTCGAGGTTGCTATACGCGATCTGCTGAAGCCGCCGACGGCGAACCATGCCGGTACGCCCTGCCGAACTGCGGTAAACCGAATTATCGTCAGATCCTCGATCGCGTCCTTTACCGGGAACACGTGTAAGACGCCGCTTCCTCAGCAGGACCGCTCTTGTAACGCGGAAACTCCGGGTAACTGCACATAGGCAGGCTCTTCGCCCCGGCAGTAACCGTGATCTGCTTCGGAGGCGCAACCTTTTTTTCCACCCAGTCCAGTAATACCGGCAGCCGGTCCCACCGGTTCGGCACCGGGGACGCGGCAATCTCCTTCCCCGTCCCGTCCGCCGTGTAACTCGTCCCCGAGAGTCCGTGTCCGGTCTGCGGCAGGACGAACAGCCGCGCGAAAGAATCCACCTTCGCCCGTCCCATGCGGTCGATCAGCGACTGATAGTAATCCAGTTGCGCGCCCGGCGACGCCAGCGTATCGTTCGTCCCGATGGTGACAATGAGTTTTCCGCCGTGCGCCGCAAAGCGTCCCAGGTCCGGATTGGTGGAGTCCAGCCACTCGGAAATCCGCGCCCGCCGCTCATTCCACCGGCCGCCCTCCACATAGTCCAGCGGATTCGCCTTCGGATCCTGCATCAGGAAACCGGTCACCCCCAGCACGCCCAGGTGGCTGTGCATCGGGGCATCCTCCGCCGCGCCCTCCTGCCCGCGAAAGCGTACCGGTACGATCAGCCCGCTGCCTCCCGGGTCCGTATTCGGCAGCCACATGCCGAACGTCTTTACTCCGTTGGCGAGCGGCGTCGCAAACGCGTAACGGCTGTAAGTCATTTCGAGCGTCGAGATCTGCCCGTCCGTCAGACATGCCTTCGCGCTTCGGTCCTGCGGGTCCGGGTCGCGATTCTCCGGACACCGCTTCGCCGCCCACGGATGCCGGCCCGGGCGCCCCTGCTTCACGTCGAAAATGGCGCGGCACGCCATGTAGTTGTTGATGACGCCGTCCGCGAGGCCGTCCAGCGCGTCGCACTGCCGCATGAACTCGCCGCGGATCGCGTTGATCTTCGCCGGCGTCACATGGTTCGCCGCCGGCTTCTCTTGAATCCGGATCAGTTCCGGCGCCAGCATCAGCGACGAAAAATTGACGATCGGCACATTCGCGATGATCCCGTCGTAGTCTTGCGGATAGCGCTGCGCCACCGTCAGCGCTTCGCGCCCGCCCTGCGACGTCCCGAAAAAGTAGTTGAACCGCGGCTTCTCGCCATACGCCCTGCCGATCACCACCATCGCCGCATCGTGCGTCTTCTTGAGCTGCATGTAGGCGAGGTTGCGCACCGCCTCCTCGCTCAACGTCCACTCGGCGCCCCCCATCGCGTGCCCGGAATCGCTCCCGTACGTCGCAAAACCGCGCTCCAGCAGGCCCGGCCCCGTGGTCACACCGCCGCTCCCCGTCAGATTCGGAATCGTGCCGTTCATTCCGCCGCCGCCCAGTTGCGCCGCGCGCCCGCTCCACGCCGATGGCAGCAGCACGCGGAACAGAATCGGCGGCGCCGTGGTGTTCTTCTCGACCGGCGCCATCGCCCCGTCCACGCTGCAATACGCCGGATTCGAACCCGCCGCCGCCCTCCACACCGGAGCGTTTAGCGTGACCGCCGCAACCGGCTCGCCGATCGAAGCAGCCGGAATCGAACTCCCCAGCTTTGCCGGCGAGCAGTCCGCCTCCGCCAGCACTTTCGACGCGTCCTGCGCCCATAGCGCTCCGCAAGCCGCCAGCACCGCACACACACTCCGCATCATTTTCCTCCTTCTTTGAATCCGAACAGCCGCATCGCATTCTGTTTCAGAATCAGCGGCCGGACCTCGTCCCGGATCGCGATCTTCTCGAAATCCGCCATCCACCGGTCCGGCGTCAGCAGCGGATAATCCGACCCGAACAGCATCTTATCTTTGAGCAGCGTATTCGCGTATTGCACCAGAATCGGCGGAAAATATTTGGGTGACCAGCCTGACAGGTCGATATATACCGTCGGCTTGTGCAGGCACATCGAGATCGCTTCGTCCTGCCACGGAAACGAAGGGTGCGCCAGGATGATCGGCAGGTCCGGAAAATCCACCGCCACATCGTCGATGGGCATCGGGTTCCCGTATTTCAGCCGGATGCCGCCGCCCCCGGGCATGCCCGTGCCGATGCCGCTGTGCCCGGTGTGAAACAGGACCGGCAGCTTTGCCTCCGCGAACACCTCGTACAGCGGATACGCCACCGGGTCGTTCGGAAAAAACTGTTGCAGCGGTGGATGCAGTTTCAGCCCGCGAATCACGCCCGCGTTCACAAGCCGCCGCGCCTCCCGCACCCCCTCCGGCCCGCGCGCCGGGTCGATGCTCGCAAACGCCATCACCACATCGGAGTTGGCCGCGGCGAACTCCGCCACCGAATCGTTCGAAACCTGCGGCCGGCCCGTCAAACGTTCGTCCACCGGGAACACCACGCAGCCGATCTTCCGCGAGCGGTAATACTCCGCCAGCGCGTTGCGGTCGCGCGCCGCCCCGCTCTCGCCGAAATAGCGGCGGGCCGCGGCGTCCGCCGCCGAGTCCTCACCCGTGTGTTCGATGTGCACGTGTACGTCGATGGCTTTGAGTTCGGCAATGTTCATGTTCGGATCTCGATCACCCGCGGCGAACCCGCATACAACTCCTCCACCACGGACGCCCGGTTTCGCAGCACCGCCTTTTGGTTGACGGTCCCTTTCTCGGTCAGCTCGCCGGAATCCATGGAAGGCGGCCCATCCAGCAGAATCGCACGTTGCACCCTCGTCGAAATACCCGTCGCCCGCCGCGCGAAGCTCTCGATCAGCGGGCGCAGCGTTTCGGCTGTCACCCCCGAAGCCGCAAAAATCAGCGCGCCCACATAATCGCGGTCCGGCGCCGCCAGCACCACTTCCTGCGCCGCGCCCGCGCAGTACGTGAGAAACGCCGCCCGCAGCGGGCCCACGCTCACCCACGTTCCCGTGGACAGCTGCGAGCGGTAGTAGTCCGCCAGCGCGTTGCGGTCGCGCGCCGCCCCGCTCTCGCCGAAATAGCGCCGCGCCGCGGCGTCCGCCGCCGAGTCCTCACCCGTATGTTCGATGTGCACGTGTACGTCGATGGCTTTGAGTTCGGCAATGTTCATGTTCGGATCTCGATCACCCGTGGCGACCCCGCATACAACTCCTCCACCACGGACGCCCGGTTTCGCAGCACCGCCTTCTGGTTGACGGTCCCTTTCTCGGTCAGCTCGCCGGAATCCATGGAAGGCGGCCCATCCAGCAGAATCGCACGTTGCACCCTCGTCGAAATACCCGTGGCCCGCCGCGCGAAGCTCTCGATCAGCGGGCGCAGCGTTTCGGCCGTCAGCCCCGAAGCAGCAAAAATCAGCGCGCCCACATAATCGCGGTCCGGCGCCGCCAGCACCACTTCCTGCGCCGCGCCCGCGCAGTGCGTGAGAAACGCGGCCCGCAGCGGACCCACGCTCACCCACGTTCCCGTGGACAGCTTGAAGTCCTCCGCGATTCGTCCGTCGAAAAGATAGCCCTGTAGCGGGTCCTCCGCGCTGGCCGGAATCAGCGCGTCGCCCAGCCGGTAAAATCCTTCCTCGTCGAACGCCGCCTCGGTCATCGCCCGGTCGCACCAGAACCCCGGCGTGATGTTCGGCCCCCGCAGCCGCGCCTCCATCTTGTTCTCCACCGGCGCGATCTTCAACTCCACTCCCGGCACCGGCAACCCCACCCGCCCGGCCGACGCGCCCTCCACCCCCGTAGCCAAGGCCAGCGGCGCGCTTTCCGTCGCGCCCAGGCCGGTCAGCATCAGGATCTCCTCCCCGCAAGCCTCCACCGCCAGTTCCTGCAACTCGTCCCACACCCGCTGGTTCAGCCCCGCCGCGGCATAGAACAGGATCCTCACCCGGCGGAAGAAACATTCCCGCAGCGTCCGATCGGCGCGCAGGGCCGGAACCAGCATCTCGTACCCTTTGGGCACGTTGAAATAGGCGGTCGTCGCCACCTCCCGCAGGTTCGCCACCGTGGCGCCGAACCCCGCGGGCGTAGGCTTGCCGCCGTCGATGTAGAGGCTGCCGCCGTTATACAGCGCCAGTCCGAAATTGTGACTGCCGCCGAACGTGTGATTCCACGGCAGCCAGTCGCAAAGCACCGGCGGCTCTTCCGCTACGAACGGAAGCAGGCTTCGCAGCATCTCCTGGTTGGAGCACAGCATCCGCCCCGTCGTGATCACGCCCTTCGGCCGCCCAGTCGAGCCCGACGTGAACAGGATCTTCGCAATCGTATCCGGCGTGACCCGCGCATGCGCCTCGTCCACTGCCGCCGAAGCCGTCGTTTTTGCCAGTTCCCGGAATGGCGTCATCCCCGCTCCGCCGTCCAGCGTGACGATCTCCGTCCGCCCGTCCGCCACCGCCCGGAGCGGCCGCGCGAACGCCGCCCCGTCCGCCGCGAATGCCAGCGCCGGCTCCAGCCGCTCCCACAGATACCGCAGCGTGGTCAGGTCCGCCGAGGCCAGCGAATACGCGGGCGCCACCGGCGCGTACTTCACCCCCGTGTACAGGCACGCCAGCCCCAGCAGCGCGTGCTCGATGCCGTTGCCCGAAAGGATCGCCACCGTCTTCGTGCCGTCCATGCCCCGGTCCAGCAGTGCCTGTGCCACCGAACGCACCCTTCCGAGCGCCTCCGCGTACGTGAGCGAGCGCCACCCTCCCGCTTCGTTCCGCTCCGCCAGGAAGATCCGCTCCGGCGCGGCGGAGGCCCACTGCTCCAGCCGTTCAGTCAGCTTCCCGGGATACGGTCCGAGCGGCCGAGGATGCCGGACGTAGACGGTGCCGTCCGCGCGGCGGTCGAATACCGCCTCCAACCGCGGCACATCCACCTTGCGCACCGCCCGCATTCTCTCATCCCTTCCGTTCGCGGTCGTATTCGCGGAACGTGCGGCCCTCCGCCGCCAGCCTCTCCAGCAGCGGCGCCGGAGTCCACCGCTCCCCGAACTCGCGCCCGAACCGCCGCACGCTCTCGAGCACCGTTCCCAGCCCCACCGTATCGGCATAGAACATCGGCCCGCCCCGCCATGCCGGGAACCCGTAGCCGTTCATGTAAACCACATCGATGTCCGAGGCCCGCATCGCCACCCCTTCCTCCAGCAGGCGCGCCCCTTCGTTGATCAGCGCATAAACCGACCGCTCCACTATCTCGCGTTCGCCGATCTCCCGCCGCGCGATCCCCGCCTCCCGCGCCGCGCTCTCGATCAGTTGCTCCACTTCCGGATCGGGCGCCGGCTTGCGGTCTTCGCCGTACAGATACCAGCCCTTGCCCGTCTTCTGCCCGTACCGCCCCATGGCGTACAGCCGGTCCTGCACCAGCGGCCTGCGCACTCCGGCCTCGCTGAAATGGCCGAGTTCCTGCCGCACCCTCCAGGCCACGTCGATGCCCGCCAGGTCGTCCACCGCGAACATCCCCATCGCCATCCCGAACCCGGTCAGCGCCCGGTCCACCTGCTGCGGCGTCGCTCCGTCCTCCGCCAGAAACTGCGTCTCGTACATGTACCCGAAAAACATCCGGTTCCCGATGAACCCCGGCGCATTCGCCGCCACCACCCCCACCTTCTTCAACCGCCGCGCCAGCGCCAGCGCCGTCGCCAGAACTTCCGCCGATGTCGCCCGCCCGCGCACGATCTCGAGCAGCCGCATGACGTTCGCCGGACTGAAGAAATGCAGCCCCGCCACCCACTCCGGCCGCCCCGTCGCCGAAGCGATCTCATCCACGCTGAGCGTCGACGTGTTGGTGGCCAGGATGCATCCCGGCCGCGCCGCCCGGTCGATCTCCCGAAACACGTCCTTCTTGAGCGCCATGTTCTCGAACACCGCTTCGATCACGATGTCCACTTCGTCGAACCCCGCCCAGTCGAGCTGCGGGCGGATCAGACCCATCCGCTCTTCCACCTGCTGCGGCGTGAAACGGCCCCGCTTCACGCTGGTTTCGTAGTTTCGCCGGATCGTCGCCAGTCCCGCGTCCAGCGCCTCCCGGCTGGCGTCTTTGAGCCGCACCGGCAGCCCCGCGTTGGCGCACGCCATCGCGATCCCGCCCCCCATCGTGCCCGCCCCCACAATCGCCGCCCGCGCCACCGGCAGCGACGCTTTCCCCACGCCCGGAACCCTGGCCGCCGCCCGCTCGGCGAAGAACGCGTGCATCATCGCCCGCGCCTGCTCCGTCGCCACGCATTCATTGAAGATCTCGCGCTCTCTCCGGCAGCCCGCGTCGAACGGCAGCGCCGCCGCGCCTTCGAGCGCCTCCACCGCGCGCAATGGAGCCTGCTGGTGCTTCCTCGTCTTCGCCGCCAGTTGCCGCCCCGCCTCGTAAAACCGCGCGTTCTCCTCGGCCGTGCCCAGCCGCTCCCCACGTTCCCGCGTCTTCCTTCCCGGCGCCGCCTGCCGCGCGAACGCCGCCGCCCCCTCCGCCAGGTCCCCCTCGATCACCGCGTCCACAAGCCCCGCCGCCAGCGCCTCCCCAGCCTTCAGCGGCTTGCCCGAAACGCACATCTCCACCGCCCGCTCCATACCCACCAGCCGCGGCAGCCGCTGCGTTCCTTCCGCCCCCGGAATGATCCCCAGGTTCACCTCCGGCTGCCCCAGCGACGCCCCCTCCGCCGCCACCCGGTAATGGCCCGCCATCGCCACCTCCAGCCCGCCCCCCAGCGCGGATCCGTGAATCGCCATCACCACCGCCTTCGGCATGTCCTCGATCTTCGCGAGCAGCCCGTGCATGTCCGGCCCCCCCGCCCCGCGGCCCCACGCCATCTCCTCGAGCAGCCCGATGTCGGCCCCCGCGATGAAGGTCCGTCCCGCGCCCATCACCACCACCGCGCGCGCCTCCGCGTCTCCCGCCGCGCGCTCCATCGCCGCCTTCAGCCCTTCCACCACCGCGGCGTCCAGCGCGTTCACCGGCGGATTGTCCACCGCCACGATCGCCACGCCGTCCCGCACCGAATACGTCACCGATTGATCCATCGCCACCTCGTCACTTCTCACCAATCGAGCGGCAGCCCCACATAATTCTCCGCCAGCGTCGCGGCCGCCGCGCGCGACGTCGTCACCTGCTCCAGTTCCGCCAGTTGCCGCCGGTAATCGAACCCGTCGCCGCCCTCCGGCCGGTGCAGCATCGATGTCATCCACCAGGAGAAATGTTGCGCCCTCCACACCCGCCGCAGGCACCTCTCCGAATACCCCTCCAACCCTTCCGCCGGCCCGCCCCGATAGCGCGCCGCCAGCGCCCGCGCCAGCACGCTAACGTCCGCCGCAGCCAGGTTCAGCCCCTTCGCCCCCGTCGGCGGAACAATGTGCGCCGCGTCCCCGGCCAGAAACAGACGCCCGTATTGCATCGGCTCCACCACGAAGCTCCGCATCGCCGTCACGCCCTTCTGCAACACCGGACCCCGGTTCAGCCGGAATCCGTCTTCCGTCTCGAAACGGCGTTCCAATTCGTCCCACACCCGCTCGTCCGGCCACTCCGCCAGATCCTCGTCCGGACGGCATTGCAGATATACCCGGCTGATCCGCGGGCTACGCATGCTCAACAGCGCAAATCCGCGCTCGTGGTTCGAATAAATCAGCTCTTCCGACGCCGGCGGCGCCTCCGCCAGAATTCCCAGCCAGCCGAACGGATACACCCGCTCGTAGCACCGCAGCGCTCCCGCCGGAATCGACTCGCGGCTGATGCCGTGGAATCCGTCGCACCCGCCCACATAGTCGCACGCGATCTCCCACTGCTCGCCGCCACGCGCGAAACGGATCCGCGGCGCGTCGCCCTCGATGCCCGCCAGGCTGACGTCCCCCACCTCGAACAGAATCGGCCCCCCGTACGCCAGCCGTGCCGCGATCAGGTCCTTCACCACCTCGTGCTGCGCGTACACCGTGATCGCCCGGCCGCCCGTCAGCCCGTGCAGGTCGATGCGGTGGCCGCGCCCCCGGAAGCGCAGTTCGATCCCGCGATGCACCAGCCCTTCCCGCCGCAGCCGCTCCCCCACACCCGTGTCGTTCAGCAGGTCCACCGTGCCCTGCTCCAGAACCCCGGCGCGGATCCGCTCCTCCACGTGCTTCCGGCTCTGCGTCTCGATCACCACCGACTCCACGCCCTCGAGGTGCAGCAGATGGGCCAGCAGCAGCCCCGCCGGGCCCGCGCCCACGATCCCCACCTGCGTGCGCAGCACCTTCGCCATTCCTTACCCCAGCGCCTGGCCCAGTCGTTCGGCCCCGTCCCGCAGCACCGCCAGAAAGCGGCCGATCATCTCCTCCGCCGCAACCCGCGAGGCGTGTACCCCCGTGTTCATCGCCGCCACCACCCGCCCCGCCCGCGCCCGCACCGGCACCGCCAGCGACCGCAGCCCCACCTCCAGTTCCTCGTCCACCAGCGCGTAGCCCTGCGACCTCACCCGCTCGAGTTCGGCCGCGAGTTTCGCCTTCGCCGTGATCGTCCGGTGCGTGCGCGGCTCCAGTGTCACCCGCTCCAGGTATGCCGCCAGTTCCCTCTCCGGCAGCGCCGCCAGCAACACCCTCCCCATCGACGTGCAGTACGCCGGCAACCGGCTCCCGATCGACAGCCCCACCGCCATCACCCGGTTCGTCGCCGACCGCGCCAGGTACACGATCTCGTCCCCTTCGAGCGCACTCAGCGAGCTCGATTCGTGAATCGCCGCGCTCACCTCCTCGAGCAGCGGCGCCGCCAGCGCCGGCAGCGAACTCGACGAGAGAAACGAAAATCCCAACCTCAGCACCCGGCTGCCCAACCGGTACACCGGCCCCGTGTGGCTGGCATACCCCAGCAGTTCCAGCGTGATCAGAATCCGCCGCACCGCCGCGCGCGAAAGGCCCGTGCGCGCCGCCACGTCCCCTACCGTCGCCCCGTCCCGACGCTCCTCGAACGCTTCCAAAACCGCCAGCCCGCGCGCCAGCGAGAGCACGAAGTCCGGATTCCCTTCAAACTCCGCGAAGTCGCGCACGCGCCGATTATCGCACGAATGTGCGGCTTGACCCCAAGCAGCTCCGCATGCGAATATCGCCCTACAAGGCGATATTCGCGCATGGAATTCCTCAGCTTGCAGGATGCTGTCGCCCGCTTCGTCCACGACGGCGACCAGGTCGCCCTCGAAGGCTTCACCCACCTCATCCCCTTCGCCGCCGCCCGCGAAATCCTCCGCCAGGGCCGCCGCGATCTCACCCTCATCCGCATGACCCCCGACCTGATCTACGACCAGATGATCGGCATGGGCGCCGCCCGCAAACTCGTCTTCTCCTGGGGCGGCAACCCCGGCGTCGGCTCCCTTCACCGCCTGCGCGACGCCGTCGAACACGGCTGGCCCGCTCCGCTCGAGATCGTGGAGCACAGCCACTCCGCCATGGCGCACGCCTACGAGGCCGGCGCCTCCGGAATGCCCTGCGCCTTCTTCCGCGGCTACCTCGGTTCCGACCTGCCCTCCGTGAACGACGCCATCCGCTCCGTCGCCTGCCCGTTCACCGGCGAGCAGCTCGCCTGCATCCCCGCGCTCCGCCCCGATGTCACCATCGTTCACGCGCAGAAGGCCGACCGCGAAGGCAATGTCCTGATCGAAGGCATCATCGGCGTGCAGAAGGAAGCGGTGCTGGCCGCGCGCCGCGCCGTCGTCACCGTGGAAGAGATCGTGGACGATTTCGGGCCGCGCTCCTCGAACGCCGTCATCCTGCCCGGCTGGACGCTCGCCGCCGTGGTTCACGCGCCCCGCGGCGCCTGGCCTTCCTACGCCCACGGCTACTATCCGCGCGACAATGCCTTCTACATCGCGTGGGACGAAATTTCGCGTTCCCGCGACTCCTTTCTCGCCTGGATGGAGGAGAACGTTTTGGCCGCCAGGGTGCCCGGATGAACTTCACGTCCACCGAGATGATGACCATCGCCGCGGCCCGCGCGCTCGGCAATGACGACGTCTGCTTCGTCGGCATCGGACTGCCTTCCGCCGCCTGCAACCTCGCCCGCCTCACCCACGCGCCGCGCCTCAACCTCATCTACGAATCCGGCACCCTGGCCACGCGTCCCGACGTCCTGCCGCTTTCGATCGGCGATGGCGAGCTCTGCGAAACCGCCCTCACCACCGTCCCCGTACCCGAGGTCTTCCGCTACTGGCTTCAGGGCGGACGCATCACCGTCGGCTTCCTCGGCGGCGCGCAGGTGGACCGCTTCGGCAACCTCAACAGCACCGTCATCGGCGATTATTCCAGGCCCAAGGTCCGCCTGCCCGGCAGCGGCGGCGCCACCGAAATCGCCACCGGATGCGGCCAGATCTTCATCGTCATGCGTCACGGCATCCGCGGCTTCGTCGGGCAGCTCGACTTCCTCACCACCCTCGGCCACGGCCGCACCGGACGCGAACGCCGCGCCCTCGGCATCGCCACCCGCGGCCCCACCCTGCTGGTGACCGACCTCTGCACCTTCCGGCCCGACCCCGAATCGAATGAAATGACCGTCGCCAGCCTGCACCCCGGCATCACCCGGGACCAGGTGCGCCATAACACGGGCTGGGAAGTGCGCTTCGCCGGCCGCATCGACGAAACTCCGCCGCCCACGCCGGCCGAACTGGAAGTCTTGCGCGACCTGCACGCGCGCACCGCGCGGGCCCACGGCACCTCGGGAGCAAACGAATGATCGAGTATCCTCGCGTTCCGCCCGGCAGCCAGCCGGAATACCTGCATGAACCCTACCGCGTGACCGCCCGCCGGTCGCCGCGCCGCCCGCTCATCGCGCTGCCCCACTCCCTGAGCGAACTCACCGGCCCCGTCTACGGCCACAACCCCATCGGCGAAACCGACGACGATCTCACCCGCCACTTCCCCGATCCGCCCCAGGGCGAGCGCATCATCGTCGCCGGCCGCGTGCTCGACGAGGACGGCCGCGGCGTGCCCGGCGCCCTCGTGGAGGTCTGGCAGGCCAACGCCGCCGGCCGCTACCTGCACTCCCGCGACAACCATCCCGCGCCCCTCGACCCGAACTTCCTCGGCGCCGGGCGCGTCATCACCGGCCCCGCCGGCGAGTACCGCTTCACCTCCATCAAGCCGGGCGCCTACCCCTGGCGCAACCACGAAAACGCCTGGCGCCCCGCCCACATTCACTTCTCCCTGTTCGGCCCCGCCTTCGTCACCCGCCTCTCCACCCAGATGTATTTTCCCGGCGACCCGCTGCTCCCCCTCGACCCCATTCTCGGCAGCATCCCGGACCCCGGCGCGCGCGAACGCCTGGTCTCTTCCTTCGACCTCTCCATCACCAGCCCCGAGTGGGCCCTCGGCTACCGCTTCGATATCGTCCTCCGCGGCCGCCAATCCACACCCTTCGAGGAGCCCGCCCGATGAGCCGCATTCCCACCGCGTCCCAAACCGTCGGGCCCTTCTTCAACTTCGGGCTGACCACGAATGCCGCGCTCGGCGTGCTGGCGCGCGAAAGCGCCGCCGGCGACCGCATCCGGCTCGAGTTTCAAGTCCTGGACGGAGAAGGAGAGCCTGCCCCCGGTGACGCCATGATCGAGTTGTGGCAGGCCGACGCTCGCGGCTGCTACGCCCATTCACTTGACCCGCGCTGCGGCGAAGCCGACCCGGAGTTCTGCGGCTTCGGACGCCTCGAAACCAGCGCCGCCGGCTGCTGCGTGTTCGAAACCGTGAAGCCCGGCCGCGTCCCGGGTCCGGACGGCACCCTTCAGGCGCCGCACATCAACGTCCTGGTCTTTGCGCGCGGCCTGCTCAAACACCTCTACACCCGCGTCTACTTCGCGGGCGAGCCGGCCAACGGCGAAGACCCCGTCCTGGCCCTCGTTCCCGAAGAGCGCCGCGCCACCCTGCTCGCCAACCCCGCGCCGGACCGGCCCGGCGCCTGGCACTTCGTCATTCGCCTGCAAGGCGAAAACGAAACCGTCTTCTTCGATCTCTAACTGTTAACGCTCGATGTGGACTTGCTCGGCCGTGACGTCGTAGCCCTCGTCCTTGGCCGTCTCCACCGCCACCGCGCGCAGGTCCGCATCCGGCGCCTCGTGCGGGCTCTTGGGACAAGGCCGGCGGATCACCTCGGCGCCGACCTGAATGACTACCTGCCACTGTTTCTTACCGGCGTTCCACTCGACTTTGGCTTCGTTGGCACGAATCATTTTTTGAGCTCCCCCGTGCTGCCATCAGATTACTAAGGAAATGCGGCCTTGGGAAGCCCGTATTACTCCTCGCGCAAGGTGATGGCCGGGTCCACCCGCGAAGCGCGCCAGGCGGGCAACGCGGCAGCCGCCACCGCCACCAGCGCCAGCACCGCCGCCGCCGAGCCGAAGGAAACCGGGTCGATCGGCTCCACCCCGAACAGCAGCGCTCCCGCCGCGCCTGCCAGCGCCATCGCCCCGGCAATCCCCAGCGCCACCCCGCCCGCCGCAATCCGGATGCCGTGCAGCAGCACCATCCGCAGCACGTTGCCCATGCGCGCGCCCAACGCCATCCGGATGCCGAATTCGCGAGTCCGCTGCGTTACCGAGAACGCCAGCACGCCGAACACCCCCACCCCCGCCAGCAACAGCGCGCCCAACGCGAATCCGCCCAGCATGCGCGCGCGGAACCGCGGCCGCGCCGCCGACCGATAAGTGATCTCGTCCATGGTGCGCACCTGCGTCACCGCGATCTCCCGGTCCGCATGTGCGATGGCCTGCTTCGCGGCGGCCAGCGCCGCGCCCGGACTGCCCGCCGTGCGCACCGCCAGCGACGCGCCGAACCACGGATTCTGCGTGATCGGAACGTAGACTTCTACCGCGTTCTCGGTCTCGCCCAGTCCCTCCACCCGCACCTGCCCCGACACCCCCACCACCTCGCGCTCCACCGGAACCGGCCCGCGCGAGTCCATCGCCTGCACCCGGATCCGCGCTCCCACCGGTTGCCGGTTCTTGAGGTACCGCCTGGCGAACTCGTGGTTCACAATCGCCACCGGCGCGCTCGTCGCCGTGTCCCGCGCATCGAAGGTGCGCCCCGCCTCGAGCGGAATGCCCAGCGTTTCGAAATAACGCGCGCCCACGATCTGGTAGTGTGCGGCCGGACGCTGGCTCTCCTCCACCGGCGGATCGCCCACCACTTCGAAGCCCTGCCCGATGTCCCACCCCGTCAGCGGCAGGCTTCCTCCGAACGAAGCCGAGACCACCCCCGGAGCCGATTCCACCTCGCGCTGCACCCGGTCGTAGAACACGCCCGCCTTCTGCTGGTCGTAGCGGCCGAACGGAAGTATCACGTGCATGGTGAGCACCCGGCCGGCATGAAAACCGGGATCGACCGCGTTCAACCGCTCCAGCGTCCGCAGGAACAGGCCCGCCCCCGCCACCAGCATCACCGCCACCGCAATCTCCGTCATGGCGAGCCCGCTCAGCAGTTTCGAATTGGACGCCGTGGCCCCGCGCCCTCCGCCGCGAAGCGCCTCCGCGAGCGAGGCCCGCGCCACCCGCCACGCCGGCACGAGGCCGAACAGCAGCCCCGACCCGAGCGTCGCCGCCGCCGCGAAACCGGCTACCCGCCAGTCGAGTTCCAGCTCCAGCCCGAGCGGCAGCGTCCCCTGAGGCAGCAGCGCCGGCGCCGCCCGGATCATGCTCCACGCCAACACCAGGGCCAGCGCGCCGCCCAGGCACGCCAGCACCAGGCTCTCGGTCAGCAACTGCCGCACGATCCGCGCCTGTCCTGCCCCCAGCGAGACCCGCACCGCCATTTCACGCGCGCGACGCGTCGCCCGCGCCAGCATCAGGTTGGCCACGTTGGCGCAGGCCATCAGCAGTACGAATCCCACCACCGCCGCCAGCACCAGCGTCGTCGTCCGCAGCTCCCGCCCCACCAGCGACTCGCGCAGCGGCTCTACCTTGATTCCCCAGCCCTTATTCGTATCGGGCGCGATTTCCGCGATGTGCGCCGCAATCGCGTCCATCGCCGACTGCGCGCGTTCCATCGAAACGCCCGGCTTCCGCCTCCCGATCACCCCCAGGTAATGCATGCGCCGCTGCTCCGGACTGCGGCGCAGCACGTACAGCGTCCACAGGTCCGCGTCCCAGAACATTCGGAAGCGGCCCGGCACGATGCCCAGCACCGTGTACGCGTCGCCGTCCAGTTCCAGCGTTCGGCCCACCAGTTTCGGATCCCCGCCGAACCTTTCGCGCCAGATACGCTCGCTCAGCACCACCATGCGCGCGCTGCCCTTGAGATCGTCCGCGCGGAAGAAGCGGCCCGCCACCGGCTGCAGCCCGAACACGTCGAAGAACTCGCTGGTCACCGCCTGCCCGGGAATCTGCTCCACGCCGCTGCCCGTTTTCAGAGTGCGATTGCCGCCCGCATAGGCCGCCAGCGAAGTGAAAACGTCGTTTTGGTCGTGCCAGTCCAGAAAATTCAGCGGCGAGACGCGATTCCGGTCGTAGCCCGGCGGATGCTCCCACAGCGCCGTTAATTGCTCCGGCTGGCGGAAGGGCAGCGGCCGCAGCAGGGCCGCGTCCACCACGCTGAACACCGCCGAATTGGCGCCGATTCCAAGCGCCAGCACGAGCGCCGCCGCGGCCGTGAAACCGGGCGAGCGCCGCAACAGCCTCAGGGCGTAACGAAGGTCGTGAGCGAGCGTGCGCATGTGCTGTCAGACGCCCGCCGGGCCAGACAGTTAGGCTCCGGGCATTATGTTACGATACGTCCGCTATGAAGCTGCGCCACCTGCTTGTCGTTTTCATCACCTTCCTGGCGTTCGGCCAGGCCCAGCGCCCGCTGCAATTGAACGACCTGGTTTCCTGGAAGCGCATCGGCGCTCCCGCGCTCTCGGCCGATGGGGAGTGGTTTGCCTACCGCCTCGCGCCCGCCGAGGGCGATGCCGAAGTCGTGATCCGGAATTTGAAGACCGGCAAGGATCTGCGTTTCCCCATCGGCGATCCAGGCTCCACCGCGCCCTCCAGCGCAGCCCCGGCGCCCGCGCCCTCTTCGGGTGCGAGCCTCGCCATTTCGGATGACTCGCGCTGGGCAGCCTTCTCCGTCTATCCCACCGAGAAGGAAGCGAAACAGCTCAAGAAAAACCGCCGCCCCCTCGAAACCAAAGTAGTGCTGGTCGAACTCGCCACCGGCAAGAAGACCGAGTTCGAGCGCACCCGCCGCTTTGCCTTCTCCGGCGAGAAATCGACCGTGCTCGCCCTGCACCGCTACGGCGCCGCGGCGCCTGCCACCCCCGCCCCCGCACCCGCCGCCACCGGCAGCGGTCCCGCCACCCCGCCCGACCGGCCCACCGGCTCCGACCTCATCCTCTACGATCTCGCCACCGGCGACGAACTCAACGTCGGTAATGTTTCCGAATTCTCTTTCAATAAGCCCGGCGACTGGCTCGCCTGGGTGGTGGACGCGCAGGATAAGGCAGGCAACGGTGTTTCCCTCCGCAATATGACCAGCGGCGTGGTGCTCCCGCTCGATCATGCCAAGGCCAGTTACCGCAGCCTCACCTGGACCGAGAAGGGCGACGGCCTCACCGCCCTCCGCGGCGTGGACGACAAGGGATTCGAGGACAAGCTCTACGCCGTGGTCGCGTTCAAGGACTTCGCCTCCTCCGCCCCGCCCGCCAAATTCGTCTTCGACCCCAAAGACGACAAGAGCTTCCCCGCCGGCATGACTGTCGCCTCCACCCGGCCCGCGGCATGGCGCGAAGACCTCTCGTCGTTGATGTTCGGCATTCGCGAAGTGAAAGCGAAAAAGACGCCCGACCCCGAAAAGAAGGAAGGCGCGCCCGCCCCGGCCCGCCGCCGCTGCCGCCGACGATCCCAAACCCGATCTCGTCCTCTGGCATTACAAAGACCCGCGCCTGCAATCGATGCAACAGGTGCAGGAAACCGCCGATCGCAATTTCAGCTACGCCGCCGTCTACCGTCCTGCGGACAAGAAGTTCATCCGTCTCGGCGATGAGGGCGTCCGCCAGGTGAGCCTCGCCGCTGAACAGAAATTCGCCGTCGGCGCCGATGTGCGGGAATACGAACTCGAAGCCAACCTGAGCGGCCGCCGGTTCCAGGATGTCTACACCATCGATCCCGAAACCGGCGAACGCAAGCTCGCGCTGGGCAAGGCCCGCTGGGTGATGGGCGCTTCGCCCGACGGCACCCGCCTGCTGCACTACAACGACGGCATCTTCTCTGCCTTCGATATCGCCGCCGGAAAATCGGTCGACCTGACCAGCAAGATCCAGACGAATTTCTGGGACGACGAGGACGACCATAACGTTCCCAAAGCCGCCGCGCTCGCCCGTCGGCTGGTCCAAAGACAGCGCCAGCGTGCTGCTGACCGACGGCTGGGACATCTGGATGGTCCCCGCCCGCGGCGGCCCGGCCGTCAACCTCACCGTCAACGGTAAGAAGGATAAGATCCGCTACCGCCGCATCTTCCGCCTTAACCCGGAAGACCGCGGGATCGACACGTCCTCCCCCATGTATGTATCGATGTACGGCGAATGGACCAAGAAGGGCGGCATCGGCCTGATCGAGCCCGGCAAGCCCGGCGTCAAGGTGCTTCAGTGGGATGACGCCGCTTTCAGCCAGTTGATTAAGGCCAAACGCGCCGCCACTTACGTCTACACTCGGGAGACGCCGCGGGATTACCCGGATTACTACGCTGCCGGTGCCGCGCTCGCCGGCGGGCAGCGCATCACCGACGCCAATCCGCAGCAGAAAGATTTCCTTTGGACCAGCGGCGTCAAGCTCATCGACTATACCAGCGCCAACGGCGATAAGTTGCAGGCTTCGCTAACCCTTCCCGCCAACTACGAGACGGGCAAACGGTATCCCATGGTCGTCGAGATCTACGAGAAGACATCCCAGGGCGCGAATAACTACCCGCAGCCCAGTTACAACGGTGTCAGTGTCTCGTTCTACACGAGTAACGGGTACGCCGTGCTCCAGCCGGATATCGTGTATAAGATCAACGATCCCGGCCGCTCCGCTGTGGCCTGCGTGGTGCCGGCGGTCAAGGCCGCCATCGCTTCGGGCATCGCCGACGAGAAGCGCGTCGGACTGCACGGCCACTCCTGGGGCGGATACCAGACCGCCTTCCTGGTCACCCAGACCGATGTTTTCAAGGCCGCCGTCGCCGGCGCGCCCCTTACCGACATGGTAAGTATGTACAGCCTGCTGTATCGCAACAGCGGCGGCACCAACCAGGCCATCTTCGAAAGCAGCCAGGGCCGCTTCACCGGAGGGTACTTCGAAAACCAGGAGGCCTACGTTCGCAACTCTCCCATCTTCTTCGCCAAGAACGTGAAGACGCCGCTGATGATCCTGCATAACGACAAGGACGGAGCCGTCGACCAGACCCAGGGGATCGAGTACTACAACACCCTCCGCCGCCTGGGCAAACCGGTCATCATGCTCGAATACAAGGGCGAGAATCACGGCCTGCGCAAGCCGGAAAACATGAAGGACTACACCGTGCGAATGCGCGAATTCTTCGACCACTACCTGATGGACAAGCCCGCCCCCAAGTGGATGGAGGAAGGGATTCCGCTGCTGAAAATGAAGGACCACCTGGAAGAGCGGATGAAGGAGCTGTCCAAACCCGCCGCCGCAGCAACCGCCGCGCCGGCCGCGGGACAGTAGGGGGCCGCGCCGCCCTACTCCACCGCTAAGAAGGCGTTGGGCTGAGTCTTCACACCATCGACCGTCAGCACCACGGCACGGTCCCCCAAACCACACCCGGGGATCCGGCCGGCATCGCAGAACGCCTTTTCCACCACCTGTTTTCACAACTGTTCCATCGCGGCCCGCAACGTGCAATTATTAAGGCCAGGATGCGCACAGCGATTCTGCTAATGGTCTGGGTGATACCGTCCATAGCCGACGTCTGTGCGCCGGCGGACATACAGGGCGCCTACGGATTCCAACTCTCCGGAATCAGCGCGATTGCCGGCAAGCCCGCGCCGGTGGGCAGCGTCGGCCGCCTGGTATTCCAGGCCGGCGGCAAGATCGAAGGGACATCCTCGGTTAACTTCAACGGGCTCTTTCTTGGCAACCCTGTCACCGGCACGTACCAGGCGCAGACGGATTGCACGATCACCTGGAAGCTTCAGGACGATTCCGGCGGCTGGCAGGACTTCGCGGGCAAAGCGACCCCCGGGGGTGCGAGGATCGAATTCCACCAGGCCGACCCGGGCGCCGGAGCGAGCGGCACCATGGTCAAGCTTTCTCCCGTCTGCGCCGATGCCGCATTCTCGGGTACTTACGCGATGACGTTTTCCGGCGTTCCGACGCCGCTCGCCCGCGGTCTCCAGCAGAGCGCGGATACATCCAACACCAGGGTCCAGGCCGATGGAGCCGGGCAACTGATGCTGGTGTGGTCGGACACCCAGACTGCCGGAACTTACAAGGTAGACGACGATTGCTTTGTCCGCCTCGAGTTCGCGCTTCCCGGCGGCGCTCCGGTCCAGCTTCGCGGCATCCTGGTGGATTCCGGCAACCTGGTGCTGGCCGTGCACACCGACCCGCAGGTGGTCGGCACAGCCCGCCTGCGCCGGTAGTTACCGCTAACTGCCCGGATGCCTGAATAACCCGGCATCGATAGCCGGACCTGATATCCAATGCCCGCCTCCGCCTGAATTACTTACTCGCACATTACGTATTCGTGACAACTCCGGTTAAGTGCCGCAGGAGAATCCTTGTTGAAAAGGATCGAGTCATGAGCCATCATTCGGGTCTCTGTTTCCTTCTCATCACCGGTACAGCCCTGGCAGCCGGCGGCGCCGGCCAGGTCGCGCCATGGACCTACCGGGTGGAACTGAATGCCAACGCCGGCGCCGGAGGCCTGCTGCACGGTGATCGGAACTGGGGCCGGGGCGCCGATTATGGTTTTTCCATCGGAGTCCGTCCGTTCGTGCAGCCTTACCTCGCCGGCGGCCCCGGCTTCATCCGGGCCGACTACTCCAACCGCTGTGAGCTCTGCGTCTTCGACGTCGATCCCATTACGGGAGACCTGCTGCCCCGCGTTATCGAAGGACGCACGCAGGCAAACAAGTTGGGGCTCGCGTTCGCCGCGGGCGTGAAATTCGCACTTCATCCGCGGCTTTCCATCCGTCCGGAATTGTTGTTAGTCGATACGACAGCCGGCTCCGGTTGGAACTTCCTGCGCTACCGGTTCCAAATCGGCGCCGGGTTTCACTTCTGATTTGCGGTCTGGCCCCGGCAGTCCCGCCGTTCGCGCTATGCTCAATTATGCTGGGACGGCGGGATAAGTCCCCAGTTCATTCGGGAGGGAAGAGTACGTCATGACTTATTACGGCGCAGAAGAGCTCGCACGCTCGTTCCGCACGGTCCGCGCGAATACGATCAAAATTGCCGAAGAGATACCCGAGGAAAAGTACGGCTTTCGTCCGGCGGAGGGATGCCGCTCGATTGCGGAGACGCTGGTGCACATTGCGGTGATGACGCGCGTGCCGGAGCGGATCCACGCGATCGAGCACCTCAGCACGCTGGTCGGATTCGATTTCTTCGGGTTCATGAACGAATTGCAGGCAGAGGTGAAGGCGCCGCGCACCAAAGCCCAGATACTGGAACTGTTGCGCATCGAGGGCGAAAAGTACGCCACCCTTTTGGAGGGCGTCTCGGAGGCCTTTTTGGGTGAACAGGTCACATACCCGGAAGGAATGCAGCCGCCGGTGAAATCGCGCTTCGAAATGCTGATCGCCCCCAAGGAACACGAGATGCATCACCGCGCCCAGTTGATGGTGATTGAACGGATGCTCGGCATCACGCCGCACCTCACGCGGCATATGCAGGAGCGAATTGCGGCGATGCAGTCGGCACAAGCGGGCCGCTAGCCGGCTGCGTGCGCCCCACCGCTCTACCCCAGGAACGTGCCTTCCGCGATAATCTGCGCCGGGCCTGTCAGAAAGATCTCGCCATCGAAGCGAACGTTGATTTCTCCCGCCGGTGTGAGCACCCGCACCGGCCACTCCGTCATTCCGCGCGCCACCGCCGCCGCCGCCGCGCCCGTGGATCCGGTCCCGGAACTCATCGTTTCACCTGCGCCGCGCTCATAAAAGCGCACTTCAATCGTGTGTTCGTCCACCGCCCGGATGAACGAAACGTTGGTGCGGTTGGGAAACTGCGCATGCGATTCGATCTCCGCACCCATCCCGCGCCAGTCGAAATCGAAACTCTCCACCGGGACCGCGCACTGCGGATTCCCCACCCACAGCAGCACCACGTCGCGCGGCCCGCCCGATAGCGGCAGATCGAATCGCAGTTCGCGAACCTCCGCACGCCCCATGTTCATTTCGAAAACGAACCAGAGTTCGCTCCGTTCCAGCAGGCGCAGGGACTTGAGCCCCGCGCCCGTGATGATCCGGACCACGCCCGCCGCGTACCGGTGGCGGATCAGAAACGCCGCGGCGCAGCGCGTCCCATTCCCGCTGATCTCCGCCGTGCTGCCGTCGGAATTGTAGAGCTGAATCGCGCCCTCCGATTCCGCGCTGGCGGGCGGCGAAACCAGCATCCAGCCATCCGCGCCCACCCCCGTGTGGCGGTCGCAAATCGCCCGCGCCATCGCCGCGCGGTCGCCTTCCGGAGCGTCCGCCGCCCACGTCAGCAGAAAGTCGTTCTTGGCTCCGTGCGCCTTGGTGAAGGGAATCCTCATTGCGAAATCGGTTCCACTTCCACCGCCGTCCCGTAGGCCAGCACCTCGGTCACGCCCTGCATGATCTCGGTAGCGTCGTAGCGCGCCCCGATAATCGCGTTCGCGCCCAGCGCGCCGGCATGGTCGATCATGATTTCGAATGCGTCCTGCCGGGTGCGTTCGCACAGGCTGCTGAACAGCGTGATGTTGCCCCCGACGATGGTTTGCAACCCGGCGCCGATCGTCCCGAAAAGCGATCGGGATCGCACCACGATGCCCCGCACCACGCCCAGGTTCCGCCGCACGCGGAAGCCGGGAAGATCAAATGCCGTCGTCACGTTTTCATGAGGGACCATTTCTGCCTCCAGAGTACCGGTAGATTTCGATTACCGGCTCGTTCTTGATACTGATCGTTTTCTCGAGCGTATAGCGGATTCCGGATCTTCGTGCCAGCTCGATAGCCGCCCGGACCGGGTCGGATTGGTTGGGGCGATACGCGGCGATCGCCCACTCTTCGTGCAGGAAAAGATCCGGCCGGCGCACCGCGGCTTCCCACGGTATGCCGTTGTTCACAGTAAAGGTTTCGCTCAACGGCAGGCCCATCTGGCGGACGATGCCGGCCACGTCTCCGAACGAAGTGAAGATGCCGGAGCCACGCACGTACCGCGGCCCGAGGAAACGGGCGGCTTCGCGAGTCCATGCGAGCCTCCCTTCGGAATTCGCGCGCGACTCCGCCCACGTGATCCAGTTCTCCGGTCCCGGATGCGCCGCCCAGTGGATTGTTCCCGCCACCACCACCAGCGCCGCCACGATGCCGCGGAAACGCGCGGGCACCGCCAGCACCAGAGCCGACGCGGCGAAGGCCAGCAGCGGCAGCGCGGCCAGGCCGTAGCGCGTGTTGTACCAGGAATGCGGCCACAGGTTCGGAACGTAAATCGGCGTGCCGCCCGACGAGTGATTGCTCAGGATGTAAAAGAACGGCGGCAGTGCCAGCAGCAGCAGCGGCCAGAAGGCGCGCCGCGCGAGGGCCACCACCACTCCCGCCGCGCCCATCAGGGCCAGCCCCGGGCCCGTGCACCACTCCACCGCCGCGCGATAGTACATCCACGCGAGACGCCAGTCGTGATACCCCGGGTACGGTTTCCCGCCCTGAATGGCGCGCGGCGCGTAAGGGCCGCGATAGAAATCGAGGGCGTCGCCGGTCAGGTACCAGTTGCTCGCCATCCAGTAGAGCGGACCCGCGCCGGCAATCGCGCAGAACAGGGCGGCGGCCTGAAAGCGGCGTCGCGAGCCGGCAATCAGAATGTAGGCGGCCACGAACGGAATCAGGAACCAGCCTTCGTAGCGCGTCAGCGCGGCCGCGCAGACCGCCGCGCCCGCACCCGCCACGGCGCCGAATCCCTGGGTCTCGCGAAAACGCACCGTGAAGTACAGCGCCGCCATCAGCTCGCCGTAGAAATAGCCCTCCGTCATCGACGTGGACTGAAGGTACAGCAGGTTCGGATTCAGCGTGGCCAGCGCCGCGGCGGCGAAGGCCGCGGCCGTGGAGTCGAAGATCCTCCGCACCGCCGCAAACAGAAAGACGCCGCCCATGATGAAGAATGCGGCCGGAGCAAAGGACGCCGCGATGCCGCTCCGCCACCACGCGTCCACCTGCGCGAAAGGCATCGTCAGCACGTGCGGCAGCGGCAGCCACACCGTGCCGACCTGATCGTAGCCCGGCGTACGGTTGTCGATCAGGTTGCGCGCGATATTGAGGTGCGCTTCCGCGTCCCCGTACCATTGCAGCCAGCCGTTCGAAAAGAAATACCAGACGGCCAGCACGCTCGCCGCTGCAACCCCGAGAGCGGCCAGCGCCGTCGCCGGCTTAGAACGCGGTGCAGTTCTGGAATTCGTGATAGCGCGCCTCGATCTCATCGCGAGTCAGCGTGCGAAAACGGTCCACGCCGAACTTTTCGCAACAGAAGCTGCCCATCACCGAGCCGTAGATCACCGCGCGGCGCAGTTCGGCGAAATCGATGCCTCCGTTGCGCGGTTCCACTCCCCGTCCCGCCAGGTAGCCGATGAAGCCGCCGGCGAAGCAGTCGCCCGCACCGGTCGGATCGAACACGTCTTCCAACAGGTAGCCCGGCGCCATGAAGTGGCAGCCCCCGTGAAACAGCACCGCTCCGTACTCGCCGCGCTTGATCACCAGCGTGGAAGGCCCCATGTCCATGACCTTCGCCGCCGCCCGCCGCAGATTGCCTTCGCCCGAGAGCAGGCGCGCTTCCGAATCGTTGATCAGCAGGAAATCCCACTCCCGGATCGTGGCCAGCAACTCCTCGCGAAAATCGTTGATCCAGTAATTCATCGTGTCGCCGCCCGTGAGCTTCACCGCCGGCATCTGCGCGCGCACGCTTCTCTGTAACGCCGGCTGAATGTTGCCGAGCAGCAGATAGGGCTCCGACCGGTACGATTCCGGCAGTTTGGGATTGAAATCCGCAAACACGTTGAGGTCCGTCTGCAACGTCGTGCGGTCGTTCATGTCGGCCGAGTAGACGCCCTTCCAAAAAAAGGTCTTGCCCGCCACGCGCTCGAGGCCCGCCAGGTCGATGTTCCGCGACGCCAGCAGGTCGACATCCTCATGGGCGAAATCTTCGCCGACGATGCCCACCAGTTTCACCGGACCGAAATAGCTCGCGGCGAGAGAGATGTACGTGGCGGCGCCGCCCAGCATGCGATCCACCGTTCCGTGCGGCGTCTCCACGCCGTCGTATGCAACCGATCCAACTACGATTAGGGACATGTAACAGACGATTGTAGCAACGCGGCCGGTTCCGCCACGGTGAAACTCCGGCAGGGCTACTCCGGAAAGATCTGGCTGGTGAGATCTTCCTGCTTGCGCGGCCGCGACGCCTCCCAATAACCGGCCGCGAACGCAATGGCCGCCAGAATCCAGATGGCAATATCGATCGTGTCTATCTCGTGGCGAAACGCGACTGCGGCAAGACAGACGGTCGCCCGCAGGATCCAGGCGTAGAGCCTGGAAATTCTCACCGCGCCTCTCCGGAAGGCCACCAGCGACCGGGCGGCCATATAAACGCAGCCGAGGGCCAGCACGCCCAACACGCCACGCATGAACTCGAGCGATGGCATCACCTAGAGTTTGCCACAACGGCCGCCCTGCCGCGCACGCCGCCTTTCCTCAAAAAAGGACTGGCCATTCCCGCAGGCGCCGCGTCACAATCTACCTATGAAGACGGCACGGATTGCGCTGATGATGCTGGCTCTGGGCGGCGGCCTGTTTGGCGCCAGGACCATGCAGGTGTTCTTCATCGACGTGGAGGGTGGCCAATCGACGCTGGTGGTTTCGCCGGACGGCGAGTCGCTGCTGATCGATACCGGCTGGCCGGGATTCAACAAGCGGGATGCCGATCGCATCGCCCTGGCCGCGAAGGAAGCCGGGGTGAAGCGCATCGACTACCTTGTGGTGACGCACTATCACACCGATCACGCCGGCGGAGTGCTGCAACTCGCCGGCAAGCTGCCCATCCGGAACTTCGTCGACCACGGTCCGAGCGTCGAAAAGGGCGGCGCCGCCGACCAGTTGTACGCAGCCTACGAAGACGCCGCGAGCAAAGGCGCGCACGTGCTGGCCAGGCCCGGCGATACCCTGCCGGTGAAGGGCCTCTCGGTGACCGTGGTCGCAGCCAACGGAGAGCCTCTCGCCCGTGCCCTCCCGGGAGCCGGCCAGCCGGGCGCGGACTGCGCCGCGTTTCAGAAAAAGGCCGTCGACCCCAGCGAAAACGCGCGCTCCATCGGGCTCATGATTCAGTTCGGCGGCTTCCGCATGTTGGATCTTGGCGACCTGACCTGGAACAAGGAATACGACCTGGTGTGCCCCGCCAATAAGCTCGGCAGCGTGGACGTGTTCGTCGTTTCGCACCACGGCCTCGACCAGTCCAACTCGCCGCAGTTGCTGAAATCCATCTCGCCGCGCGTGGCCGTCATGAACAACGGCGCGCGCAAGGGCGGAAGCCCGGCTGCGTGGCAGACGGTCCACGATACGCCCGGCCTGGAGGACCTCTGGCAGCTTCACTTCTCCGTGGCGGGCGCCGAAGCCCATAATTCGGCCGACCCGTTCATCGCCAACGTGGACGAGATTTGCCAGGGCAAATGGCTGCGGATGGTCGTAAAGGAAGACGGCTCGTATACGGTCTCCAACAGCCGCAACAAATACGAGAAGAGCTACGCCAGAAAATAGGAACCGAACCGGCCGGCCATGTAGCGCCCGCGCCGTGTTTCTGCCAAACTGACCGGCATGAGTAACTCCGAGTCCTGGCCGCCGCTGCCGTTGCACGAATGGCAGGATACCTACCGCACTCTCCACATGTGGACACAGATCGTGGGCAAGATCCGCATGGCGCTGTCCCCGCCTTTGAATCACTGGTGGAACGTGACGCTCTACGTCAATTCCCGCGGCCTGACCACGGGGCCGGTGCCGTATCCTTCCGGAATCTTCGAAATCCAGTTCGACTTTCAGGAACACGAGCTGGGCATTTCCACCAGCGAAGGCGCCCGGGCCTCCCGCCCCTTGCAGGCCGAGCCCGTAGCCGGTTTCTACAAAGGCGTCTTCGAGAGCCTGGCATCGCTGGGCATCACGGCGGAAATCGACCTCCATCCCCAGGAGGTTGCCGACCCCGTGCCGTTTGACCGCGATACCGCTCACCGCTCGTACGACGCGCAGTATGCCAATCGTTTCTGGCGCATCCTGGTCTCCAGCAGTAAGGTGCTCGAGCGGTTCCGCGCGAAATTCCTCGGCAAATGCAGCCCGGTCCATTTCTTCTGGGGCAGTTTTGACCTGGCGTGCACGCGTTTTTCCGGGCGGCCCGCTCCGCCGCGCAAGGGCGTAATCAGCGGTCCGGCTTACTCGCACGAAGTATCGAGCGCCGGCTTCTGGCCCGGAGGCGGCGCTATCGACGGCCCGGCCTACTACTCCTACATGGTTCCCAAGCCGGACGGTCTCGAAAAGGAGTCCATACGGCCGGCAGCCGCAGGTTGGAACGCCGAAGTCTCGGAATTCATCCTGATGTACGATGACATGCGCCGCGCGGACTCTCCCGAGCAGGCCTTATACGAGTTTCTGGAGAGCACCTACGATGCGGGCGCGCGTCTCGCGAATTGGGATCGCTCCGCGCTGGAGGCTTGAGAGGCTCGCCCGGATCTGAAGTGGTTGGTAGAAATGGCCGCGTGCTTCCCAAAGTTATCAATGCTTTCCAGTTCCGGCATGCGGTACCATCGCGTTTCAAGTGCCCAGGCGCGTGCCGATCGCAGCACTACTCTTCATCGCTGCATTTATCACAACAGCGTTTCAGTATTCGACTGTTCGCCTGGGAGACGGTTATGAAACGCTCGCGATCGCCCGCAATCTGGCGGAACACGGCCAGTTTGGCAATCCCTTCAGCCCGCGCCTAACCGGCCCTACGGCCATCACGGCTCCGCTCTATCCCGCCTTTCTTGGCCTGCTGATCTGGATTTTCGGCAACTCCATCCCCTTCGCGCTGGCCATCGACGGCTTTACGCTGATCGTGCATGCAACGCACGCCGCACTTCTGCCGTCTGTTTCCGAACTGATTTTTCTGGACCGCCGCCCCGGAATCTGGGCCGCGATAATCACGATCGTCCTTCCGGTGTTTTTTCTCTTTCCGCAGTACGAAATCATGTTGGTGGCGACCGGATTGATGTTCTTCTGTCTTGCGACCGGCCGCCGCGATTGGGATGGGATTCCATCTGCCTTAAGTTGCGGCGTCGGAATCGGCCTGCTCGCGCTTCTCAACCCGGCGGCGATGTTGGTTGCCGTCTTATGGTTCGCCTACCTGCTCTGGCGCCGGCGCCCTGCCCGCGCCAGCCGTGTGGTTCTCTGCGTCGCCTTGGCAGCGGCAGCCACTCTGGCGCCCTGGACTTTTCGCAACTATCGTCAGTTTCATAGCCTGTTTTTCGTCCGCGACAATCTCGGCCTGGAGCTTTACATCGCAAATAACGATCTTGCCGGGGCCAGTTTCGCGACTAACGAGGAAAACGGCTGCCATCGGCCGGCTGCATCCTAACCGCTCCGACGACGAAAGCCGCGAATGCGCGGCGCTCGGGGAAGTCGAATACTGCCGCCGGCGCGGCGCTTTGGCGATCGATTGGATACGCACCCACCCGGCGCGGTTCGCGAGTCTCACCGCCGCGCGGATGCGCATGTTCTGGTTCCCTGACGAGGACGGCTCACCCTGGCACGCGCGTTCCGTCGCCTTCGTGTCGATCTCCGGATTCATGGGAGTCCTGCTTCTTCTCCGGCGACGCAATCCGGCTGCCGCATTCCTGGCCACTGCGTTGTTGTTGTATCCCATCCTCTACTACTTCGTTCAGTCCGACCCGCGGTATCGCACGCCAATCCTGTGGATTCCGCTCCTTGCTACGGGCTATCTTCTTGCGGCTGTCATCGAGAGCGTGTTGCGTTGGCTCGAAAAGACAAGGTCTGGCAATCTGGCGCGAATATCGCGGGCTTTTCGGGTTTCATCCTAATCCGCCCCTGGCGGGCTCGTCGAAGCGGATCAGCGGCACATCCCGGCTTCCCCAAAAAAAAGGCCGCCCACCCCCTGGCAGGGCGAACGGCCATTTGAGTACAGATTCAGGATCGATCAGAACCGGAATCGGGCCGACACGACCGAGTGACGCGCCTGTATCTGCGCCCCGCTGATCACGCCGAAACTCGAGTTAGTTTGTGCTCCGCTGTTGAAGTTGTAAGTCAGCGACGAGCTGGGATTGTTCGGATTGAAGTGGTTCAGCGTGTTGAACGACTCGTACCGCAGTTCCAGCCGGTAGCGCTCCGTGAACTGGAAGTCTTTGCCCACGGAGAGATCCAGGTTGAACATTCCCGGGCCGTGGAAGAGCACCGGCGGCGTGTTGCCGATGCCGAGCGAGTCGATCGCCGGCAGCGAGAAGTTCGCGGAATTCAGGGCCCACTGCAGCTCGGGATCCTCGGTGGCCTTCGGGACCTGCCCGGCGGGCAGGAAGATGTCGTTGCCCATCTGGCAGCGGAACGGGATGCCGCCGGTCGGCGTGCCCGTCCAGTATCCGGCCGGAGCGCTTTGTGCCGAGCAACCGACCGAGAACGGATTGCCGGAATAAATAGCGCCGTTGCCGTTGACCTTCCATCCGTCCAGCACCTGCTTGGTGAAACCGTTGCTCCAGATGCGGCTCAACTGCGGCAGTTCGTAGCCGAAATTGAAGTTCACGGCGTGAGGACGATTGATCTCGCGCTTGCCCAGGCTGGTATCTACCCACTGGTTGAAGTCGTAGATCAGGGTCTTGGACCAGGTGTAGTTGAGGTTCCACTGGAGCCGCCCCACGCGGCGGTTCAACTGCAACTGGAGCGAGTTGTAGGAGCTGGTGTTCAGGTATGTCCAAAGCGGGATGCGGCCGTAGCCGGCGTAGCCCACCATGTTACGAATGAGGTTAGTCGAGTAGAACCCGCTGCTGCTGGTCGGATCGCGGAAGGCGGGATTGGCCCCGTTCTGCGGCGTCCAGGTCGTGTAAGGCGGTATGGCGTTGTAGTCGATAGACTGCCCGTAGCCATGACGCAGGGCGTTGCCGACATAAGAAGCCTCCGCAATCAGTCCACGGGTGATTTCGTGTTGAATGCCGAAGCTCCAGTTATAAGTGGTCTGAGTCTTCTGGTCCTGCGATCCGCCCAGCACGTTCTGCGGGGTGAAGTAAGTCTGCGCGCTGGCCAGGTTGGCGAAGTTAGTGTACAGAATCACCGGTGCCTGGTAGTTCGGCGGCGCAGCCATGGGTCCGGTACCCGACCCGGTCGCGCCGATGCTGTCCACTGTCCAGTTGCGGCCCACGGTAATTCCGAATCCGCCGCGCAGGGCCGTCGTGCCGTTGCCGAAAACGTCCAGCGCGAACCCGATGCGGGGGCCCAGTTGAATCGGCGGGACGTTGAAGAAGTGGCTGTCATACTGGTGGATGCCGGACCACGGGATGCCGCCGGCGGGGTATGAGGCGGTGTCGAACGTCCCCTGCCGCACGTACGGGAATACCGTGCCGGTCACCGGGTTGATCGCCGCCTTCTGGCCATTCACCCTGGCTGGGTAGATGAGTTGTCCCGATTTGGAGGCATCATACTCCTCCTGGCGGAAGAAGCCGAGCGTCGCGCCGGCCGAGTACAGGTCGCCCACGCGGTGGAACCGCAGCCCGCCGTCCAGCGTCAGGCGGCGGTTGACTTTCCAGGTATCCTGCGCGAACCATTCGATCTGCGTGTAACGGGCGTGATTGATCTGTTTCTTGTTATCGTCCCCGTAGGCGAAGATACTGCCGAGCAGCGCGTTCGAGTAAGGGTATCCCGAGTCCAGCGCGGCGGCGCGGTCCGAACCGAAATAGTAAGTGCCCGCCGTGTTGAACGTCGAGTAAACGCTCACGTTGCGCGCCATGCGCTCGATGTAGATGCCGGCCTTCACGGTATGACTGTTCTTGACCCAGGTCATCTTATCCGTGATCGACTGCACCATGTCGGTTCCAAGGAATGGCCAGCGGCTATCGTGACCGAAGGTGGGAGCGCCCGAGATGCCCTGCCCGGAAGATTGCGCGCTGAATCCCGAGGGGAATCCGAAGTTGACCTGCGGCAGCAGGTTGAGTACGTTGCTGGCCGCGAAAATGCGGGGCAGCGCGATCGGTTGTCCGTTCGAATCCTTGAGCGGCAGCAGGTTGTCTTCGTACTTCTTGGTGCCGCCCGTGGCCGTCGAATCCACCTGGTCGATCGGGTTCACGCCCTGCTTCCCGCGCGTCACGCCGTAAGTGAATTCGTTGATCAGGTTCGGGGAGAACGTATATACCGCCGTGCCCACGGCGCCCGCCGCCTGCACGTGATAGCTGTGTTCGAACTGTCCCCAGCGGCCGCCCGCGGGTCCCACCGTGCCGGCATAACCGTCCACCGCCTGGTAGTCCTGCAACAGGCGGACGAACGTCTGTAGCTTCGGGCTCACGTTGTAGTCCACGCGCAGGATCTTGTCCTCGTTCGGCCTCGACTGCGGAAGAATGGCGCGGAAGTTGTATCGCCGCTGTCCCGTCGGGTCCAGGTTCAGGCCCAGCGGATCCGGCAGCGGAAACAGGTTCAGCATCGCCAGCCCGGCCGCATTGATCCGGCCGGCGGGAATCTTGTTGTCCGGGAACGGAGCTTGCGTCACCGGATCGTAGATCGGAATCAGCTTGCCCTGCGTCGTGACGCTCTGCGAGAAGTCGCCCGCCCGTTCGAGCGCGGTGGGCATGGTGAACGTGTTGTTGATCGTGTTCTTGTTGCGAAGGTAATCCCAGGAGAAAAAGAAGAACAGCTTGGTGCGGCTGCTGTTGAAACGCGTCCCCGGGATAATCAGCGGACCGCCGATGGTGCCGCCCGGATTCTGGTAGCGGTATTTCGATTTCGCAACGCCGAGCTTGTTGTTGAACCACTCGTTGGCGTTGAACATTTCATGGCGCAGGTAGTAATAGGCCGACCCGTGAAACTGCGACGAGCCGCTCTTCGTGCTGAACGTCAACTGTCCGCCGGTGCGCCCTCCGTACTCCGCCGTGTAATTGGAAACCAGCAGCTTGACCTCGCCGATCGCGTCCACGCTGGGTGCGATGTAACCGGGGTTGAGGTTGCCGGAATCCTGGCTCGCGGCGCCATCCAGGTTCAGGATCACCTGTCCCGTCCGGCCGCCGTTGATCGCCGGGATGCCGCCGCCCGACCAGCCGCGAAAGTCGCTCGACGACGTCGTTTGCACGCCGGGCAGCGTCATGATCAGCGATAGCGGGTTGCGGCCGCGCGTCGGCGTGTCTTCGATCTGCCGCAGGTTGATGGCGACGGAGCGGTCCGAACTGTCGGTGGCCACGTGCACCGTGGATGCTTCCACCGTCACCGTGCTGGTCACATCGCCGAGTTGCATTTTGATCTCGTGCAGGTCCACCCTCTCCTGCGAACTGACGTTGATGGCCTTCTGGTCATAGGCCTTGAACCCGGGTTGACTTACATGCAGGCTATACGCGCCGGGCACCAGGCCGGTGAAGATGAAGGATCCTCTGGGCCCGGTGACGAAACTGCGGGTCTGTTGGGAAAGGTCGTGCGTCAACTGAACGGCCGCGCCTGGGATGATTGAGCCGGACACATCCGTTACGGTTCCTGAAATTTGTCCGGTAACGCTCTGCGCCCGGGCAACCGGCAGCGCAATCCACAGCACGGTGGAAAACAGAGCAGCAATGAAACTCTTGTTCATCAGCGTTCTCCCCAAAAACGTTCGAAGTGACTGGCGCGTCCCAGGGCAGAGCAATCCTCTGGGCCTTTGGGCCTTTTGTAACGTTTCAAGAACCCCTCGGAAACAGCACGTGAGACGCAACAGCGATGGGTACGAGTATGATCGCCAGCAGCACGGCGGACCATCCCTCAATGCCTGTAAAAGTTTCCTACAAATACAGGAAGCACGCCCCACATCGGTTCAGCGCTAACAAAATGTGCGATTTACACCCGGCTGGTCCGGCAGTCCTGATACGGCGGACCCCTCTTGTACTGGGGCACCGGCATCGAAGGGGCTAACGAGCGGGGTGGATGCGCGTCTAAACAGAGTTTGGCATCCTGAATAAGATTTGGAGGATCGCCCCTACGATGGGATTCATTCCGCAGGACCTGAGATACGCATTGCGCAACCTGCGCCGGGCGCCTGGTTTCGCGCTCGTGGCGGCAGCCACCCTCGCGGTTGGAATCGGCGCGAACGCGGCCATCTTCAGCGTCGTGAACGCCATTCTGCTCAACCCGCTCCCCTTCGCACAGCCGGACCGGCTGGTGCGGCTGTATGAATCGGAAGCAGCGCCCGGCAAATATCCCTTCGCGGGCCCTGACTTCGTCGATTGGAAGGCGCAAAATCACACCTTCGACGACATGGCGCTCTTCGGCTGGCCGCATGACATGAACCTCAGCGGCGGCTCCCGCCCCGACCACATCCTCGCCGTCCCCACGTCGGCCAACTATTTTTCCATCCTCGGCGCCAGGCCCATGCTCGGCAGGACCTGGGCCGCCGGCGACGACCAGCCCGGAAAAGGCGACGTCGCCGTGCTCAGCTACGCTCTCTGGAACAGCCGCTTCGCCGGCGATCGCCAGGCAGCCGGCAAAACCATCGAGCTCAACTCGCGCAAGTACACCGTGGTCGGCGTCATGCCGCCCGAATTCCGCTTCCCGCCCCAGGCGCAAATCTGGATCCCGCAGGACATGAGCCCGAACGGCCTCAACCCCCGCGGCAACCACTGGGCCAGCGCCATCGGCAGGCTGAAGAAGGACGCCACCCTTGCCGCCGCGCAGACCGACCTCACGCAGATTGCGGCGAACCTCGAAAAAACCTACCCCGCTTCCAACCACAAGGTGGGCGCCATCGTCGTGCCGCTGCATGAGGACCTTGTGGGCAAATCGCGGGATTCGCTCCTGATGATGCTCTCCGCGGTCGGTCTGGTGCTCCTCATCGCCTGCGCCAACGTGGCCAACCTGCTGCTTTCCCGCGCCGTCGCCCGGCAGAAGGAAATGGCGGTGCGCAGCGCCGTGGGTGCCGGACGCTGGCGCCTCGTGCGGCAACTGCTCACCGAAAGCATGGTGCTGGCCGTGTGCGGAGGCGCCATGGGCCTGGCCCTCGCGTGGGCCATCCTCAAACTGTTTGCGGACGTCACCGGCGCCGGACTGCCGCGCTTCGCCGTCGCACGCCTCGACGGCACAGTGCTCGCCTTCGGAACGTCTTCTGGCCGCCATCACCGGGCTGGTATTCGGACTCTATCCCGCGCTCGCCACCTCGCGCCCCACCTTGCATGAGGAGTTGAAGGGCGGAGCCGGCAGTTCCGTCAGCCAGGGACGCCAGCGCCGCTTCACCAGCAACCTGCTGGTGATCTGCGAATTTGCCTTCTCCGTGCTGCTGCTGGCTTCGGCCGGCCTGCTGCTCAAGGATTTTGTGCGCGTGCGCAACGCCGAAATCGGCACGCGTACCGAGGGCATTTGGACGGCCGCGGTGCAGTTGCCGGAGGCCAAATACGGCACGCCTGAACAGCGCTACGGTTTCGCGCAAGGTCTGCTCGCCGATGTGTCGGCGCTTCCCGGCGTCCAGTCCGCGGCCCTCACCGACCGCCTTCCGCTCGAGGGCGGCAGCAACTATTTCATCAAGATTCGCGGACGCGTCAACGCCGCCCCCATGAGCGGCCCGCTCGTCGAACGCCACAACGTCACCACCGATTACTTCCGCGCCCTCGGCGTGAAGCTGGTGAAAGGCCGCCTGTTCAACGATGCCGACACTCAGGGCATGACCCAACGGCTGGCGCGTCTTCAGGCTGTTTTCGGCGACCCGAAGAAGCCGCCGACTCCCGAGCAGACCAACGCGCTCGTTTTCCCGACCGTGGTGAACGAAAGCATGGTGCGCGCCTTCTGGCCCAACGAGGATCCGCTTGGCAAAATGTTTTCGAACGGCAACGACAACGGTCCCTGGCGCCAGATCATCGGAGTGGTGAGTGACGTGCGCCAGCGCGGCCTCACGGAGAAAGCGCGCCCGGAGGCGTACGATATTCTCGGGCCGTCCACCGGGTTTTTCATCGTGCTGCGCACTACGCTGCCGCCCGAGAGCCTCACCGCCGGAGTGCGCCGGACGCTCGAACGGAAAGATGCCGGCCTGCCTCTGTTTTCCGTGCGCACCATGCAGCAGGTGGTGTCGGATAACGCGCAGGGCAAGCGCTTTCTCAGTCT
Organism: Bryobacterales bacterium; assembly: GCA_963836425.1. GTDB lineage: Bacteria > Acidobacteriota > Terriglobia > Bryobacterales > Bryobacteraceae > CAWIJJ01. The sequence goes on from CAWIJJ010000003.1 coordinate 553,055, forward strand.
GCTGATCGGATCGTTCGCCGCGCTGGCGGCGCTGCTGGCGGCCATCGGCATGTACGGCGTGCTGTCCTACGCGGTCACCCAGCGCACGCGCGAAATGGGCATCCGCATGGCCCTGGGCGCGAGCCGCGGGCAGTTGCTCGGCGCCGTTCTGCGCGACGGTTTGCGCCTGGCCGTGCCCGGCTTCGCCATCGGAATCGCCGGCGCCCTCGCGGTGGGCCGCGTCATGGCCAGCCTGCTCAATGAGGTGCAGCCCCGCGACCCCGCGGTCCTCATCGCGACCTCCACGCTACTGGCCGTCGTGGCCCTGATCGCCTGCTACCTGCCCGCGCGCCGCGCCGCCGCTCTCGACCCCATCAGCGCCCTGCGCCACGACTGATTCCGCCTCACTGCTCCGCGCCGCCGCTCCGCGCATGCGCCGGACCGCGAAACACCGCGTTCAAAAACATCACGTTCATTCCGTCCAGCATGGCGCGGAAGTTCGGGTCTTGCGTGAACCCCACCACCACGCCCCGCCCCGACGTCGCCGCTACCGCCAGCGGCTTGAACGCCAGTTGCTTCCGGTTCTCGCTCCACAGGTAGCCGCTCGCCACCACCTTGTCCGCCGCATCGAAATAGGCCGCGTTCACTCCCTTGTCCGCCTTCACCGGCGAGTAGATCGCACGCCCTTCCAGCATCGCGTACACCGCGTCCCCCATCCCCGCCGTCAACCAGTGCTCCGGATGCAGCCGCGCCCGCACCAGCGCTCCCGGCGCGCTGTCCGGCAGTTCCGTCGTGGTGCGGATCAGCTTCTCGTAATCCGTAGCTGTCGCAATCGACGTGCCCGGCACCCGCCCGTTCGTGCGCTCCGGCGGCTTCTTCTCCTCGGTCTCCCGCAGCCCGTTCTCCTGCACCAACTCGAGCAGCGCCACGTTCGTCGCCGTCAGGAAATTCACCGCGCTGCCCAGCGCCACCACCGTGCCGCCCGCCTGCACCCACGCCTTCAGCCGCGCAATCCCGCCTTCGCCCATTTGCGTCGCGTACGCGCCGCCCTCCGGCAGAATCAGCACCTGGAACCGCGCCAGTTCGGCCGACGCCATCTGCGAGGCGCGAATCGCCGTCACCGGATACCCGTATTGCCGCTCCAGTACGAAGCGCGTCGCGCCCGCCGACCCCGAGCCCGCCGGCGAGTCCCAAATCATCGCAATCGCCGGCCGTTTCACCGGCATCACGTACCGGCTGCCGAAGTTGACGCCTTCGTCCACCCATCCGCTGCTGGTGGCGTACACATCCGCGCCCGTTTCCCGCGCCAGCCGCGCCAGCCGGTCGCCCAGATCGTCCGGATTGCCCGTCACTTTGAAAATCAAACTGCCGGCCGGATACCGTACCCCGTTCTGCACGAAGGGCCGGTCGGTCGAATGCACCAGAATGTTTTCCCGCAGCGCGCCGGCGAGCAACCGCCCCGCCGCCGCCGAGCCCCACTGCGCCAGGTACGCCACCGACGCCTTGCCGCCCCGCAGTTCGCCCGGCTGCACGCGCAACGCCTTGGCCGCTTCGAAGCTGCCCTGCGCCGCGGCATCGCTCGCCACCGCCTCCACGTTGAACATCAGCGGCAGCGACCACGCCGTCACATCGTAGATCTCGCTCCGCTGCCGCAGCTTGCGCCGCGCCTCTTCCGCTTCCACGAATTTCTCGTCCATCGGCGTCTGCGGATCCAGCAGCGTGCGGATCAACCGCTTGGAAGGCTGCGCCATCGGCACCACGTACGTGCCCGCCGCGTAATCGCGGTTGCCCGCGCGAAACGGCGCCGTCGCGCGCTTCACTTCGATCCCGTGATCCACCAGAATCCCCGCCAGCTTATCGGTCGCCGCCGCATCCCGCCCCCGCGGCAGAATGTATTCCTTCACCGGCTCGGATGCGCCCTCCGCCACCGCCGTCGAGCGGTACTGGTAGAATCCCGTGAGCAGTTTCTCCCGGTTGGCCGCCGCCGCTTCCAACGTCGATACCGACGAGACGAAATGGTGCCGCACCGTATCCCGGAACGTCAGCAGCGTTTCGTCCGACCGCCGCAGCACCAGCCCGCGCACCGAAGCCTGCTCGTACGTCATTGCAATCGCCCCGTAATACAGCGGCCAGCTTGCCCCGTACCCCGGATAAAAAGCGTCGTAGTTCTCGCGCGTGAAGTAATCGAAGCCGTACTGGTCGAACCACTTCGCGTTGTTCTGCCCGAAAATCCTGAGCGCCTCGCGCTGCTCCTTTGTCAGGTTCGGATTGTAGGGATCGGACTCCGGGCTGAAGAAGTACGTGCTGTCGCCGCCCATCTCATGCAGGTCCACATACACCAGCGGCAGCCACTCGCGCAGCACCTTCACCTGGTTCAAAATCTCCGGCTGCGTGAGCGCGATCCAATCGCGATTCAAATCGAAAAGATAGTGATTGACCCGGCCTCCCGGCCACGGCTCCTGGTGCTCGGCCGATACCGGGCTCGCGTCCGGCTCCAGGCCGCGCGCCTGCTCGAAGTAATTCACGAACCGGTCGCGCCCGTCCGGGTTCTGCACCGGGTCGATCAGCACCAGCACGTTCTCGAGAATCCCGTCCACCGTCTTGCTGCCCCGCGCCGCCAGCAGGTGATACGCCGTCAGCAGCGCCGCATCGGGCGAGGAGATCTCGTTGCCGTGCACGCCGTAGGAAAGCCACACCACCGCCGGCAGCCCGGTCATCAGCCGCCGCGCTTCCGCCTCGGGCGTCTTCCGCGGGTCCGCAATGCGCTGCATGCTCGCCCGTATCTCCCCCAGGCGCCGCAGATTCGCCTCGCTCCCTACCGCCGCGAAAACCAGTTTCCGCCCCTCCCACGTCTGCCCGTAATCGAACATCTTCATGCGCGTGGGATTCGCCGCCGCCAGCGCTTCCATGTAGCGGACCACGCCGGCATAGCTGCTGACTTTATCGCCCGGTTCGTACCCGAGCACCTGCTGAAACGTCGGAACCTTCGCATCGTACGAGGTTCCCGGCCAGAACTCGAACGGTTTTTGAGCGAACAGCGGCGCAAGCGAGAGCACCGCCACCACGAATTTGCGGACCATGCCCCGGATTGTAACCGACCTCACTCGATCGTGGCTTCCACCACCTCCAGCCTCCGCCGCGGCTTCTCCCCGTCCACCTCTTCTTTTTCGAATGCCGCCAGCACGTCCATCCCGTCCACAATCCGCCCGAACGCCGTATATTGCCCGTCCAGGTGGGGCGCCGCCGCCAGCATCAGGAAGAACGATGTCGTGGCCGAGTCCGGTTCCTCGCCTCGCGCCATGGAGACGATGCCGCGCACGTGCTTCACATCGCTGCGGAACTCCGGCTTGAGATTCCGTACCCACCGGTCCGCCGGATGGCCCGCGCCGTCCGGACGCGTGTCCCCCATTCCGCCCTGCACCACGAAATCCTTCGCGATGCGATGGAACGCGGTGTGGTTGTACCAGCCCGTCGAGACCAGCCGCAGGAAACTGCGCACGTGTTCCGGCGCCCACTCGGGCTCGGTCTGAATCTTGATCGTCCCCAGCGTGGTCTTGAGCGCCACCACCTTGCGCAGCTCCGCCACTGTCGCGTTCAGGAACGGCTCCACTTTCTTTTTCTCGATCGTCACCTTCAGGATGCGCACCGGCTTTTCGGTGACGCCGTCCTTGTCCGCCGCCACGCGCGAGATCCGTTCCACCACGTCCATTCCTTCGTTCACCACGCCGAAGGCCGAGTACTTCCCGTCCAGCGGCGGCTGCGGAAAAACGCAGACAAAAAACTGGCTGCCATCGCTGTCCGGCTTGCCCGGAATGCTCACCGTGGAAACCACGCCCCGTTCGTGTTTGAGATCGCTGAATTCGGCCGGAAGCAGATTCAACCCGCCGCTGCCCCACAGGTTGCGCGGCGTGGCCGGATCCTTGAGCAGCGGATCGCCGCCCTGAATCATGCCGTTCGCCACCACGCGAAAAAACGCGCTGCCGTCGTAGTACCCTTCACTCGCCAGCTTCATGAACTGCGCCACGTGCTTCGGCGCTTTCTGCGGCGCAAACTCGAAGCGGAACGTCCCCATCTCGGTGGCCACCACGGCCTCCACCTCGCCGGGGGACTGGGCCTCAACGGCCATTACGCAAAAAAGCAGAAGAGTGAACCATCGCATACTTACTCGATATGTTAACCAACAGCCCACGCGCATGGGTCGAAACGTACGGATCCCGGCGCCCGCGCCCGCAGCTTGCGTCAGATTCGGTACGCCGATTGCACTCTTCACGGCTTGGAGGAGAAAGTGCGAACAATGAAAGTGCCTGCATTCCTATTTCTGGCGCTCGGTACTCTCGCCGCGCAGGTTCCCAACCCGACTCAACAGGCTCGTCCGCTAACCCCCGCTGAAACCGGCCAGCCGATGCCCGTCTTCCGGGTGACCGTCGTTTCCCGAACTACCAAAGCCATCAACTACCATCACCGGACGGGCTCCACGAAAATCGATTTCCGCGGCACCGAACTGATGCCCGCCGCCGAAGGCGATGCCAAGGTGGAGAGCCGCATGGGTTCCACCAAGATCGAAACCGACCTCGATCATATGTCGCCCGCCAGCCAGTTCGGGCCCGAATACCTGACCTATGTTCTCTGGGCCATCACGCCCGAAGGCCGGGCCGCCAACCTTGGTGAAGTCGTCCTCGACGGCGACCACTCCAAGCTTCTCTCGACCACCGAATTGCAAACCTTCGGCCTCATCGTGACCGCCGAACCCTACTTCGCCGTCACCCAGCCGAGCAACGTCGTGGTGGCCGAAAACTTCATTCGCGACGACACCCGCGGCACCATCGAGCAGGTGGACGCCAAGTTCGAACTGCTCCAGCGCGGGACTTACGTCATGGACCGCGCCCAGTACACGCCCATTCAGGTAGACCGCAAGGGACCGCTCCAGCTCGCCGAAGCGCAGAACGCGGTCGCGATCGCCCGCCTCGCCGGCGCCGAGCGCTATGCCGCCGACACCTTCAACAAGGCTCTGATCGGCCTCAAAAACGCCGAGGACTTCCTCAATAAGTCCCACGACCGCAAGCGCTCGGAAACCAATGCCCGCGAAGCCACGCAGATGGCCGAAGACGCCCGCATCATCACCTTCCGCAAAATGCGGGAAGAGAAGCTTGCCGCCGAACGCGCCGCCGCCGCGCAGCGCGAGGCCGACGCCCAGGAGCAGGCCCGCCTCGCCGCCGAACACGCCCGCCTCTCCGCCGAACAGGCCCGCCTGGAGCAGCAGCGCCGTGAGCAGGCCGATTCCGAGCGGCTGGCCGCCGAACGCGCCAAGCGCGAAGCCGAAGCGGCAGCAGCCGAAGCCGCCCGCATGAAGGCCGAGGCCGATAGCGCCCGCGCCGCCGCCCTCGCCCAGCAGCAGAGCGCCCAGGCCGAAGCCGAGCGCGCCCGCCAAGCCGCCGACGAGGCCGAACGGCAGCGCCAAGTGGCCGACCAGCAGCGCCAGCAGGCCGAGAACGAAAGGACCCAGCTTCGCGAACGTCTCCGCCAGCAGCTCAACCTGGTTCTCGAAACTCGCGAAACCGCCCGCGGCCTCATCGTCAACATCTCCGACGTCCTCTTCGATTTCAACAAGTACACGCTCAAACCCGGCGCCCGCGAAAAGATGGCCAAGGTAGCGGGAATCCTGCTCGCCTATCCGGGCCTCAAGATTCAGGTGGAAGGCCACACCGACAGCGTCGGCAGCGACGAGTACAACATGAACCTCTCGCGACAGCGCGCCGATTCGGTCCGCGATTACCTGGTGGCCCAGTCCGTTCCCAGCGCCAACATCACGTCTGTCGGCTACGGCGAATCGCAGCCCGTCGCCAGCAACGACACCGCCGCCGGCCGGCAGCAGAACCGCCGCGTCGAACTGGTAGTCTCCGGCGAACCCATCGGAGTCGAAACCCAAACTCAAACCCTGATGAACAACCCCCGTTAAGTGCTCCGCAAACCGGTGAAGCATCGTTCGGCCGTCCTGGCCGAACGATGCTTCGACTGAGGCGATAAACCGTCAACTGAATCTGACAGCAGTCGAATCAGGGATAAACTAACAGTATGGACTGGAGCCGCTGTAGTGCTGTTGACCGAAACCCCGAGAAGCTTGGTGGGGCATGGTGCTTCCGCGGTACCCGTCTGCGGGTCATCACGCTGTTCGAGCACCTTGACAAAGATTCAACAATCGACGAGTTCTTGGAATGGTTTCCGGCTGTCACCAGAGACCAGGTGCATGAGGTGCTTGCCTTTGCAAAGGAATCTCTCGAGCAGCCCTCGGCCGTCGCGTGAAGATCCTCTTCGACGCCAACACGCCTGCCCCTCTGGCGCGGTTTCTGCGCGGGCATGAGGTGCTACGTGCGGACCAGCTTGGCTGGCAAGGGCTGGAGAACGGCGCTTTGTTAGACGCGGCTGAGCAAGCGGGTTTCGATCTCTTGCTGACCTGCGATCAGAATGTTCGATACCAACAGAACTTCACGAGCCGTAAGCTTGCTCTTGTAATTCTCACTTCGAACCACTGGCCGACCCTGAGAGGAATAGCAGCGAGGATTAGCCCCCAGGATCCGCCAGGCGGTGAAGAGCGAAACTCCGCTTCCGCCCGCGCCCGAAGCCCTGCGCGAGCTCCGGCAAAAAACCGCCGCCGCCTTACGTGTCCCCGCCCGGGAACCCGTGCCCCCCTTACCCGCTGCGGCAGACGCCATCTCCGGAGCCGTCTATCGCTTCCCTGTCAATCTGTCGCGCCTCGATACCCTGTCGCTCCGATTCGGGCGCCAAGAGGCTTCGGTTACCGTGACCTATCTCGGCGAGGAACTCACGTTTCCCGTGGGCCTGGACGGCCGCTACGCCCTCGGTAACTACGGTCCCCTTCACTTACCGGCCGGGACCATGGGCAAGTGGGTTTCGGAAGACGAGTTCCAGCTCGACCTCAACTTCATCGCCAACATCAACCACTACACGCTCGCACTTCGCTTTGCGGGCGATACCCTGGAAATGGCCGCTACGGAAGCGTCGGGGCTGATCCGCAACGCAAAGCTCACCGGCGAGCGGCAGCGTTGAGCCGCGCTACTCGAACTCGACTCGCGTCCACACCGCGTGATGGTCGGAAAAGCGCAGCGGCAGCACTTGCGAAGCGGCGGCCCGCAGTCCGGTCATCCAGATCCAGTCCAGATGTATGCCCAGGAAATCGGACGTCGCGGTGCGCTCCGCAATCGCGGTGCGGAAGCCCTGCCCTTTCATGAAGCTGTCCACGGCGGCGGCCTGCGAGTGCAGAGCGGGCAGCGGCAGCACATGCTCCACCCAATAGAACGGGTTCGAGTTGAAGTCTCCGGCAATAATGCGGCGTGCGGCGAACTTGCCGTCTTCATGAATGACGGGGCCCAGTTGCGCCAGCCGGTCGGCCGCGTTCAGCCGCGTATCCAAATGAACGTCGTGGAGGCGCAGCGGCCCCCATGGCGTCTCCGCCGTCGCCGAAAGCGCGAACCGGGCACGCGAGTGAAACCGCAGATCGAAGCGCTTCAGCTTGCGCACCTCGATGTCCCGCAGGGGAAAGCGCGAAAGGATCGCCAGGCCGCGGTCCGGCACGCCCGGCCCCTCGGAGGAGTAGGCTACGTGCAACCCCATCGCCTCTCCCAGCCGGTGTGCGATGCACGGGCTGCCTGCCTCCTCCTTGACCTCCTGCAGCAGAAAGATGTCGGCGTTCCGCAGCCCCGGGGCCGCGTCGAACTCGCGCAGCACGCGCGCCGCGGAAGTCTCTTTCGCCATGTTCAGTGTGACGATGGTTACTCCACGTCCGCGCGAAGGGACGGTCGATGGGCTTACGGCCGGAACTGCCAGGAGCGCCGCGACCAGCGGCAGTGTGAGTTTAGGCACGAGGATGGTTATTTATTGGACGTTCGACCGCTCCTCGTGGTTGCAGTTTGCCCGTGGCGTGCATATCTCACCGCGTGCCGGTAGTAATCGACCGTTTGGCAGCCCTGTTCGAGCGCCCTCTTGACAAGCATCATGAAGCGCGGCGTCACGCAACCGCCTACAAAGTTCTGGCGGTCATTTCGCTGATTGCGCTCGCGCTTCAGAGCAGCCTCCTGTTGATTTCTCTTTTCGGGCCAACGCTGCCGTACCGGATCACTGATTACGGAAACGAGCCGCTCGATTCCTCCGAGTTCGTGCGGGTCCTGGCGGCGGTGACGGGAGGGTGGGAATCCGAAGGCAATTCGGTCGAGGTTCTGACCAATGGCGACCGCTTCTACGCCGCCGAACTCGACGCCATTCGGGCCGCCCGGCGGTTCGTTCATATCGAGTGCTACATTTTTCAAAAGGGGCGCGTTACCGAAGAGATCGTCAGCGCGCTCGAGGAGCGCGCCCGCGCCGGGGTGGAAGTGCGGCTGGTGATCGACGCGGTGGGCAGCACGGCATACCCGGACAGCCGCTTCGACGCGCTGCGGCGGGCGGGCGGCCAAGTCGCCTGGTATCACCCCGTGCGATGGCATTCCTGGCCGCGGATCAACAACCGCACGCATCGCGAATTGACCGTGGTGGACGGCACCACCGGTTTTGCCGGGGGCGCGGGCTTTGCGGACCAGTGGCTTTACGCTGTGGACGATCAGCCGCAATGGCGGGACACGATGTTCCGCCTGGAGGGAGGCGCGGTCACCGGCCTCGAAGCCACGTTTTGCGAAAACTGGCTGGAAGCTTCGGGCGAAATGCTGATTGCTCCGCGCTATTACCCGCCGCCAGAGCCGCGCGGCCGCACCACCGCCCTGGTGGTCACCAGCTCCCCGACGACCGGCCGTTCGTCCGAGGCCCGGTCACTGGTGCAGACCGTTATTGCCAAGGCCGTGCGCACCATCCACATCACCAACCCCTACTTCCTGCCCGACAAGAATCTGCGCCAGGAACTCGCGAAGGCCGTCCGCCGGGGCGTGGAGGTCACCATCCTGGTGCCCGGCAAGAAGAGCGACCACCTGCTCACCCGGCGCTCCAGCCGTGCGCTCTACGGCGACCTGCTCCGCGCCGGCGCCCGCATCTTCGAATACCAGCCCTCCATGATCCACGCCAAAATCGCGCTGGTGGACGGTCTCTGGACTCTCGCCGGCTCCACCAACTTCGATTCGCGCTCCTTCGCCCTCAACGACGAAGTCAGCCTGGCCATGGCGGACCGCGCCGTGACCGGCCGCCTCGAGCAGGACTTCCAGAACGACCTCGCCAGGAGCCGGCAGATCTCCTACGAAGAATGGAGCCACCGGCCGATTTGGGAACGTGCCCAGGAGCGCATTGGCTGGCTGATCGAGAACGAGCAGTAGGAAACTCTCCGGGCCTACAAGACGCTTTCGAGCTTCTTGCGGAGGTCGGCGGCAAGGCGCGGGCTTTCCCCGCCCGTCGAGACCGCAAACTGGATGCTGCCGCGCTGCAGCCGCGCCGGAACCAGGAAGTCGCACTCCTCCGGGCAATCCGCGATATTCGCGAACAGGCCCCGACCCTTGGCGGCGATGGCGATGCGGTGATTCGTGAGCCGGTCGTCGGTGGCGGCGAAAACCAGCATCACGCCGCTCAGGTCGGAGGCCCGGAAACGCCTGCGGATCACACGGACAGGCAGCGACTCAAATTCGGGGTCCACGGCGGGAGCCACCACGGTGACGCGGGCGCCGGCTTCGGCCAGTCCCCGGGCTTTGCGCAACGCCACTTTGCCCGCGCCCACCACCAGCACGGGCCGGTCCTTGAGATCGAGAAAAATCGGGTAGTGCTTCAATCTCAGACTGTAGCACGCGGCTTGCTATCATATGGCTTCATGTCAAAAGCCATTCCCACAGTAGTCATTGTGGGCAGGCCCAACGTAGGAAAGTCCACCCTTTTCAACCGGATTACGGGACAGCGGCGCGCCATCGTGGGAGATGAGCCCGGGATCACGCGCGACCGCATTCACGGGTTTGCCGAACATGACGGCCGGCGTTTCGAGCTGATCGACACGGGCGGCATTGTTTTCTACGACCAGGATTACATTCCGAGCCAGATTCTGCGGCAGGCGGAAACGGCGCTGGCCGGCGCCGCCCACATCATTTTCCTGGTGGACGGCCGCGCCGAGATCACCGGGGCGGATCGCGACCTCGCCCAGATGCTGAAGCGTCTGGGCAAGCCCGTTTCGATCGCCGTCAACAAGGCCGACACCGTGGCGCGTCACGATCTCGCGGGCGAGTTCTACTCCCTGGGGATCGCCGACGTGTTTCCTGTCTCCTCGGAACACGGCACCGGCGTGGACGCGCTCCTCGACCGCGTTACCGCCGGTTTCGAACGCGACTCCGCGGAAGCGGCTGAGGAGCCGCGGGCGGAGAGCATCAAGGTGGCTATCATCGGGCGGCCTAATGTCGGCAAATCGACCCTGCTCAATGCCCTCACCGGCAAAGAGCGGGCCATCGTTTCGCCCGTCGCCGGGACCACCCGCGATGCGGTGGACGAGACCGTCGTCAGAGGTGGAGTGGAGTTCGTTTTCGTCGACACCGCGGGCATCCGGCGCAAGGGCAAGACCAAAGAGATGGCCGAAAAACTGAGCGTCGTCATGGCCCGCCGGCACATCCGCATGTCGCACGTGGTGCTGCTGGTGCTGGACGCCTCCGAAGGTGTCGTCGGACTCGACTCGACCATCGCCGGCTACGCCCACGAAGGCGGACGCGGGCTGATTATCTGCGTCAACAAATGGGACGACGTGAAGGGCCAGAAGGGCCAGAAGCGCAACGAGTTCGAACAGCAGGTGCGCGATCAGTTCAAGTTTCTCGAGTACGCCCCCATCGTCTTTCTTTCCGCCTTGGAGGGAGCTGGAGTGGAGCGCCTGTTCCCCCTGATCCGCGAGGTCTTCCAATCCGCTTCCCAGCGCATTCCCACCGGCGAGATGAACCGCTTCGTGGAGGAGCTTCACTTCGAGGAGCGGCGCATATTCTATATCACCCAGGCCTCCATCCGGCCGCCCGAATTCGTGGTTTTCACCGATCGGGGCGGCGATTTACATTTTTCGCACCAGCGTTACCTGACTAATCAGATTCGCCGCCGTTTCGGGTTTCGGGGGACGCCCATCGTTCTGAAAACAAGGGCCAAGGGGGCCGGCCGGAAAGGGCGGTAGGGTTTTGCCCGCCGTTTGCGTTTTCGAAAGACTCCCCGTTATTCTAGAAAGGCAGTATCATGAACGTTTTAATCATCCACGCAGGAGGGCGTCCCCATGTGGAATAAGCGTAGGGAAGACGAAGCGCCAAAATCATACTCGCCGCCGAATCCCGCTCCAGTCTCCCCCTCGATAACCCCCGCGGAACCCCGGAAGGAGCCACCACCAGTGTCCAGCATGCCCGCAGGCAAATTCGATTCCGAGGCGCGTGGGAGCGCCGCTACCATCGGAAAGGCCGTCAAAATAAACGGCCAGATACACAGCAGAGAGGACCTCGTCGTCGACGGGCATGTTGAGGGCACGTTGGAGGCCCCCGAACATAAGTTGACGGTGGGGCCGCATGGCACAGTTCATGCGACCGTGAAAGCTCGTGAAGTGGTCGTGTTAGGGACCATTCAGGGCAACGTTGAGGCCACGGAACGGATCGAGATCCGGAAAGAGGCCAAGTTGATCGGCGATATCCGTACGGCGCGCATCATCATCGAGGACGGCGCCTATTTCAAAGGCAGCATCGATATCGTAAAGCCGGACCCGGCCAAGTCGCAGGCACCCAAGGCTCAGCCGGCCGCAGCGCCCGCTGCCGCGGGGACGCCGGTGACCAGCGGCGCGCCGGAAGGAAAGCGGTAAGCAGGAAGCAATGCCGTTTCCAGGACCGTTCAGGAATCTCCTGCGAGGCGGGCGCGGTGGGTCCGCGCCCGAAACACCCGCGGCGCCGGCGAAGCCGGTGCGCAGCGGGCATCCGCTGCGCATGGCGTCCGGTGAAACCACAGTCAGCACCCGGAACAGCCGCGGCCTCGAGGAGTTCTTCGGTTCCATTCGTAATCAGTCCGGCCTGACCCTCCTCGATCTCGGCATCGCTACGCAGCAGAACATCACCTTCATCACTAACCTTGGCCACCGGCTCTATTCGGAGGACTTTCTCCAGATTCTGACGGAAACGTTCGGGCTCGAAGATACCACCGACCAGTCCAACGCGGGCCGCATCGAATTTTTCCTCAAACAGGCGCTCGACTATCCGGAAGGCCAGTTTGATGGAGTGCTGGTGTGGGACGTGCTCGAATACCTGGAGCCTCCCTTGCTGAACGCCGTCGTCGAACGGCTTGCACCGGATCGTGAAGCCGAAGAGCTACATGCTCGCCTTCTTCCACTCCGACGACAAGCTCGACTCGGTGCCCTTCTACACCTTCCGGATCCAGGAAATCAATTCCCTCCAGGTGGAACAGAAGGGGCTCCGCCGCCCCACGCAATTGTTCAATAATCGCGGCATCGAGAAGGTGTTCGGCCGCTCGGAGTCCGTGAAGTTCTTCCTCACCCGCGAGAGGCTGCGGGAAGTCATCGTCAAGGTCTAGTATCTGCCCCTCAGCGCATTCCAGCGAACGTGGATAGGGTCGGCGAAGGCTTTTAAACCCCGCCACATGCTCACCTTCGTGCCGGCCATATCGTTCCACCGCACCGGGATTTCGAGGGCGCGGTAGCCCAGCCGCTGCGCGATAAACAGCACTTCCACGTCGAATCCGAAGCCGTCCAGCAACTGGCGGCCGAAGATTTCCCGCGCGGCGGCCGACTCGAATAATTTGAAGCCGCACTGCGTATCGCGGAACGGGAGGCCGGTCACCGCGCGCATGGCGACGTTGAAGACCTTGCCCATGGTTTCGCGAAAAACCGGCTGCCGCACCCCGATCAGGGACCGGTCTATGGCGCGCGAACCGATGACGACCTGCGCGTTCGCAGCGCCGGCCGCGGTCCACAGAGTTCCGAGCTCCTCGATTGGGGTGGAGAGGTCGGCATCGGAGAACAGGGCCCACTCGCCCCTGACCTCCAGCATGCCGTGGCGCACCGAGTATCCTTTCCCGCGGTTGCCGGGGTTCTGAAGCACGCGCGCGCCGGCCGCGGCCGCCACTTTCGCGGTGCCATCGGACGAGCCGTCGTCCACCACCACGATCTCTGCAAACGCCCAGCCGGAACGCTCCAGGTATGCGTGAACCGCGTCAAGTGTGGAAGGAAGACGTTTCTCTTCGTTGAACGCAGGAATGATAATGGAAATGGATCGTTGCAAACGAAGCCTTATAATAACTGATTTCCCCCTTTTTTCCGCCAGGCACCAAACAGGATAGGAGAACGATTTGTCGCTCGAAGACGAGCTTTTGAAGCAACGCCTCTCGCGGACCGGCGAGATCGAAGCGCTGGGCTACCGCCCGTACGGACGCCGTTTCGAACACAGTCACACCGTCCCGGAGGCCTTGGCGGCGTACGGCGGAAAGACCTCCGAAGAGCTGACTCCGGAAACCCGCGTGCGCATCGCGGGCCGCCTCATGACCCTGCGCCACATGGGCAAGGCCGGGTTCGCGCACCTCCAGCAGAACGGAGAGAGGCTCCAGATCTACGTCAAGAAGGACGCGGTGGGCGAGCGCGATTTCCAACTCTTCAAGCTGCTGGATATCGGCGACATCGTGGGCGTGGAGGGCTACATGTTCCGCACCCGCACCGGCGAACTGAGCGTGCACGCGGAAAAGATCGAGTTTCTTTCCAAGACCCTGCTCTCCATGCCGGAGAAATGGCACGGCCTCGAAGACGTGGAGACCCGCTACCGGCAGCGCTACCTGGATCTGATCGCCAATCCCGAGGTGCGCAAGGTGTTCGTTACGCGGGCGCGCATCATCGCGTCATTTCGGCGGCAACTGGAGGCGCACGGTTTCATCGAGGTGGAAACGCCCATGATGCAGCCGCTCTACGGCGGCGCTACTGCGCGGCCGTTCGTCACGCATCACAATACGCTCGACGTGGATCTGTATTTGCGGATCGCACCCGAGCTGTACCTGAAGCGGCTGGTGGTGGGCGGCCTCGACCGCGTCTACGAAATCAATCGCAATTTCCGCAACGAGGGACTCTCCACCCGCCACAATCCCGAGTTCACCATGCTCGAGTTTTATCAGGCCTACACCGATTACCAGGGCCTGATCGATTTTTCCGCGGAACTGCTCAACCAGGTTGCCGTGGACGCCACCGGCGGCACCGTCATCGAATACGAGGGAGCGCGGCTCGATTTTTCCCGGCTCGAACGCTTCACTATGCGCGAGGCGGTGGTGCACTTCTGGGAAGGCGAAGGCAAGCCGTCGCTCGAGGACGTAGCGAATCCTCAATGGCTGCTGGCCCATTCGGGGAAAACCAATGCGGGCGAAGCGCTCACCGACATCTTCGAGCGCCGCGTGGAACATCAGCTCATCCAGCCCACCGTGATTTACGACTACCCGGTGGAAACCTCTCCGCTCTCCAAAAACAAGCCGGATGACCCGGCGTTCGTGGAGCGCTTTGAAATTTACGCCGCCGGCATGGAGATCGGCAACGCTTATACCGAGCTCAATGACCCGCAGGAGCAGCGGCGCCGCTTCGAAATGCAGCTTGCCATGCGCGAGCGCGGCGATGAAGAGGCGCACCAGATGGACGAAGACTATGTCCGCGCGCTGGCTTACGGCATGCCTCCCACCGGCGGCGAAGGCATCGGCATCGACCGCTTGACCATGATCCTGACGGGTTCCGGCTCCATCCGCGACGTCATCCTGTTTCCGCTGCTGCGTCCCGAAGGGCCGATCGAGATGGTCTCCCTCATGCGCGAGCTAGATCCGAAACGGCAGGACAAGTGAACTCCCGCTTCGAGCTGTTCATCGCCGCCCGCTACCTGCGCGCTCGCCGCAAGGAAGCGGTGATCTCGGTGATCACCCTGATCTCGGTTGGCGGCGTGGCCGCCGGCGTGATGGCGCTGGTGGTGGCGCTCGGCGTGAATAACGGCTTCCGCTCCACCCTGCAACGCAACCTGCTCGGCGCCATGGCGCATATCGACGTCACTCCCCGCCAGCCGGGCGCGGGCATCGAAAACTGGCGGGAACTCTCCGCCCAATTGGGCAAGGTGCCGCACGTGGTCGCGGTGGCCCCGGCGCTTTACAGCGAAGTGTTCATCACCGCGCCGCTCGGCTCCGCGGGCGCGCTGCTCAAGGGTATCGACCCGGACGCCGAAATGCGCATCAGCGAGTCCCTCAAACGCCTGAAAGCCGGGTCTATGGACCGTCTGCGCGATCCCGACGCCAATCCTCCGGGAATCCTGCTGGGCTCGCGCCTGGTCGAACGAACCGGCATGGTGCTGAATTCCAACGTGGACCTGGTGACGCCTCAGGGCGAGCTGACACCGTTCGGCGTGCGTCCCGGTATCCGCCGTTTCAAAGTGGTGGGTATCTTCGAAACGGGCTTCTATGAGGTCGACGCAAACTGGGCCTACACCTCGATTCCCGCCGAGCAGCGCATGCTCTCCATCGACGATTCGGTGAACCGCATCGAAATCAACGTGGATAACCTGGACCGCGCCGACGTCATCGCCAAACAGATCGAAAAGATAGCGGGCAAGGAGTACACGACCACCACCTGGATGGAGCAGAACGCCCGCCTGATGAGCGCGCTTAACCTGGAGCGGATGGTGACCATCATCACCATCGGGCTGATCGAAATCGTGGCGGCGCTCAATATCCTGATCACGCTCGTCATGATGGTGATGGAGAAGTACCGCGACATCGCCGTCCTGATGTCTATGGGCGCGCGCCCGCAGCAGGTCCGGCGCATTTTCATGATGCAGGGTGTGCTCATCGGCATCGTGGGCAGCGCGATCGGGTTAGCGCTCGGTTACACGTTGTGTTACTTCGGCAATAAGTATCACTGGGTGCGCCTCGACGAGACGGTTTATGCGCTCAGCTTCGTACCTCTGGAACCGAGATGGGTGGATGGAATCTGGATTGCCGCGGCGGCGATCCTGGTGAGTTTCCTGGCCACTATCTATCCTGCCCGGAACGCGACCCGGATCGCCCCCGCGGAGGTTCTGCGGTACGAGTAACTAGC
>CAWIJJ010000004.1:0-312871 GCA_963836425.1 Bryobacterales bacterium
GATTTCCGTTCACCGGCGGCGCTCCCCTTCCGTGATGCACCGTTTGATACAGTAGAACCTTCCGAAAGGCCCAACACTATGGCACAAATCAAAGGACCCGCACTTTTTCTCGCGCAGTTCATGGCTGACACGCCGCCTTACAACACCCTGCCGAACATCACCGCCTGGGCGAAGAGCCTCGGCTACAAGGGTGTGCAGATCCCTTCCTGGGACGGAAGGGTGATCGACATCAAGAAAGCCGCCGAATCGAAGACGTATTGCGACGAACTCAAAGGGCAGACCAACGGTCTGGAGATCACCGAGCTCGCCTCGCACCTTCAAGGCCAGCTCGTGGCCGTCCATCCGGCCTACGACGAGCTGTTCGACGCGTTCGCCGCGCCCGAGGTACAGGGCAATCCGAAAGCCCGCACGGAATGGGCCGTACAGCAGCTGCGCTATGTGATCAAAGCCTCGGCGAACCTGGGGCTCACCGCCTCGCCGTCCTTCACCGGCGCGCTGCTCTGGCCATTCTTCTACCCGTGGCCGCAGCGGCCCGCGGGAATCGTCGAGGACGGGTTCGCCGAGCTCGCCAGACGCTGGGTGCCGATCTTCA
Organism: Bryobacterales bacterium; assembly: GCA_963836425.1. Taxonomy (GTDB): domain Bacteria; phylum Acidobacteriota; class Terriglobia; order Bryobacterales; family Bryobacteraceae; genus CAWIJJ01. The sequence continues at coordinate 593 of CAWIJJ010000004.1, forward strand.
ACTACGCCGACGAGAACGGCGTGGACATGGCCTTCGAACTGCACCCCGGCGAGGATCTGCACGACGGCGCCACCTTCGAGCAGCTGCTGAAGCCACCGGCAACCACGCACGGCTCGCCATCAATTACGACCCGTCGCACTTCGTCCTGCAATGCATGGACTACGTCGGGTTCATCGACATCTACGGCCCGCACATCAAGGCCTTTCACGTGAAGGACGCCGAGTTCCGGCCGTCGCCGAAGGCCGGCGTCTACGGCGGCTACATGCCGTGGAAGGATCGCCCGGGCCGCTTCCGTTCGCTGGGCGACGGCCAGGTGGATTTCAAGCAGGTGTTCACGCGCTTGACCGCCGCCGGGTACAAGTCGTGGGCGGTGGTGGAATGGGAGTGCACCTATAAAGACAGCGTGCAGGGCGCGGCGGAGAGCGCTCCGTTCGTCGCGCAGCACCTGATCGACGTGCCCACCCGCGCGTTCGACGATTTCGCGGGTGCGGGCAGCGATCCGGCGCGGAACCGGCGCGTGCTGGGCCTTACCGCCGCGGACAAAGCCGAGGCGTAGGCCTTCAGGCACCCAGGTCCTTCAGTTTGCGTTTCAACGCCAGGGCGTTTTCCACCGCGAATGCGCCCTGGTCGTTATCGAAGTACACGTAAATCGCGCGCAAGTCACGCGACCAGGCGCGAATTCTCGCGGCCCATTCCTCCAGCGTTTCATCCGGATAACTGCCCTGGTAAGCCCCGCCCGGTCCGTGCAGGCGGACATAAGTGTGATTCGCGGTGAGGGTAAAAGCGGAGCGGAACCCGGCGATCTCGAAGATGCAGAAAGCAGCGTTACGGCGCCGCAGAATGCGCTGGATTTCCAGAGTGTGCCAGGTGGGGTTGCGGAACTCGAAAGCGTATCGGCGGCGCGGGGGCAGGGCTGCAAGGAACTCCTCGAGCCGAACCGGATTGGCTTCCCACCACGGCGGCAACTGAAAGACGATGGGACCGAGTTTGCGCCCCAGCAGGCCCGCTCGCGAGAAGAACTTCTCAATGCCGGGCTGAGGGTCTTTGAGCTTCTTCATGTGAGTGAGAAAGCGGCTGCCTTTGGCGGCGAAGCAGAAGCCCTTCGGCGTGGAATCGCGCCAGACGGCCACGCCGGTCTCGGGCGGCAGGCGGTAGAAGGTGTTGTTCAGCTCCACCGTATCGAAGAAGCGGGTGTAGTGCTCCAGCATCTTCGATGCCGGCAGTTTCTCCGGATAGAACGCGCCGCGCCAGTGCTGGTAATGCCAGCCGGAGGTGCCGATATGCACCGCCGCGCTCATCGCGCGGCGATCTCTTCGAGGATGCGGGCGGCTTCGGCGGCGGGGTCGGCGGCGCGTGTCACCTGCCGTCCGATGACCAGGTAATCGGCGCCATTGCGAATGGCCTCGGCGGGCGTGGCCACGCGCTTCTGGTCTCCGGCGGCGGCGCCCGCCGATCGCACGCCGGGCGTGACCAGGACGGCATCGGGTCCGGCGATGGCGCGGACCGCGGCCACTTCGAGCGGGGAACAGACCAGGCCTTCGACGCCCGCGGCCATGGCCTGCTGCGCGCGGGTTGCCACAAGTTCCGAAGCGGGACAGGTGTAGCCCAGGCCGGCCAGATCTTCCTTGCCGAAGCTGGTGAGCACGGTGACGGCGAGGATCTGGAGCGGCGATCCGGCCTTGCCTTCGACGGCCGCCCGCATCACGGAATCGACGGCGTGCACGGTCAGAAAGCGCGCGCCGGAGCGGGCCACCTGGGCCACGGCGCGGCGGACGGTTTCGGGGATGTCGTAGAACTTGAGGTCGAGAAAGACCTGCTTGCCGCCATCGAGCAGTTCGCGAACGATCGCCATCCCGGCGGCGGCGTACAGTTCCAGCCCGACCTTGTAAAACTCGACCGAAGAGCCGAGCGCGCGGACGAGTGCGCGCGCGTCCCCGGCGGACTCGACGTCCAAGGCGACGATCAGTGGGTTGCGGTTCATAGAAGTCGGATAGGTTTTTCCCCGGCGGGCAGCACCCGGCCGATGATGCGGGCGCCTTCGAATGAGCGCTCGAGCGCAGCGGCTCCGGCCTCCGGAATCGCGATCAGCAGCCCGCCGGAGGTCTGCGGATCGTAGAGCAGGTCCTCGAGTTCCAGCGGCAGCGTCCGCGCGGTCTCCACCGCGGACGAGGCGAACTCACGATTGTTCTTGAGGCCGCCCGGGATGGCGCCGAGCCGCGCGTACTCGAGCGCGCCTTCGAGGAAGCGGATTCGCGATGGATCGATTTCGAGCGTGACGCCGCTCGCCAGCGCCATCTCGCGGGCGTGTCCGATCAGGCCGAAGCCGGTCACGTCAGTGCAGCCGTGGGCGCCGTGTTCGAGCATGGCTTCGCATGCCGCACGGTTCAGTGTCAGCATGGAGGCGATGGAGGCATCCACGTGGCCCTGGGCGGCGATGCCGCGCTTGACGGCGGTCGCGATGACGCCGGTGCCAAGCGCCTTGGTGAAAACCAGCGCGTCGCCGGGGCGCGCGCCGGCATTGGCTTTGACGCGGTCAGGATGAACGGTTCCGGTTACCGCATAGCCGAACTTGATCTCGTCGTCCGCCACGCTGTGGCCGCCGAGCACGGCGCAACCGGCCTCCCTCATTTTCTCGGCCCCGCCTTTGAGAATGTCCCTGAGGTCGTCGAGTTCCCCTTTGGGAGGCCAGGCGAGGATGGACAGGGACGAGATGGGACGGCCGCCCATCGCATACACGTCGCTGAGCGAGTTGGCCGCCGCGATGGCTCCGTACGTATAGGGATCGTCCACGATGGGGGTGAAGAAATCGACCGTCTGCACGAGCGCGAGCTCCGGCGTCAGCTTGTACACGCCGGCATCGTCGGCGGTATCAAACCCGATCAGCACGTTCTCGTCCGCCCAGCGGGGCACGGTTGACAAAACCTGGTCCAATAACTTTGGACTAAGCTTGGACGCTCAACCGGCGGCCTTCACGTGGGCGGTCAGTTTGCGCGGTCGCACTTCGGCGTCGGCCATCAGAACTATAATAGCGGGCATGGTGCGTAGGGCCGTTCTGCCGGTGGTGTTGCTGCTGGGTGTCGCGGTTGCGTTGATCTCGCAACCCGTGGATCCGAGACTGAAGAAGGCGGCGCGCGCGGCCGAGCGCGGCGGCTGGATCCCGGTGCACCTGGAGGGCAGCCCTTCGCAGATCGGATTCCAGCACGGTTACCTGCTGGCGCGCGAAATCCAGGACAACTTCCGCGTCCTTTCGACGGAGATGATGCACGAAGAGCGGAAGCCGTGGGAGTTCTTCCGCAGGTCTGCGCGCGAAGTCTTCTGGCCGCGCGTGGAGAAGGAGTATCGCGACGAGCTGGAGGGCATCGCGGAGGGCCTGAAGGCGCACGGCGGCGTGCTGGACCTGTGGGACGTGGTGGCATTGAACGCATGGCTGGAGATGCCGTACTACATCCGGTGGGCGAGCCGCACGGAGGCGAGTGTGACGCCGGGTCCCGGACCGGGCGAGCATTGCAGCGCGTTTGTGGCGACGGGGAGCTATACCACCGACGGGCGGGTGGTGATCGGCCACAACAACTGGACCAGCTTCGCTTCCGGCGAGCGCTGGAACATTATTTTCGACATCGTGCCGGCGAAAGGGCAGCGGATCCTGATGGACGGCGCGCCGGGGCTGATTCATAGCGGCGACGATTTCGGCATGAACGCGGCCGGCATCATCATCACGGAGACGACCATCGGCGGTTTCAGCGGGTTCGATCCGGCGGGTGTGCCGGAATTTGTGCGCGCGCGCAAGGCGATGCAGTACGCCGAGAGCATCGACGATTTCGCGCGCATCATGTCGGACGGCAACAACGGCGGGTACGCGAACAACTGGCTGGTGGCGGACCGCAAGAACAATGAGGCGGCCAGCCTGGAACTGGGGCTCAAGAACGTCACGCTGCAGCGCACGAAGGACGGGTACTTTGTGGGATCGAACTTTCCGGTGAACCCGAAGCTGATCGCCGAGGAGACCGACTTCAAGCCGGACGACAAGGCGCGGAGCGAGAACGCGCGCCACGCCCGCTGGCTGGAGCTGATGGAGAAGAACCGCGGAAAGATCGACCTGCGCATGGGGCAGCAGTTTCTGGCGGACCATTTCGACACCTTTTCGGGCAAAGAGGAGGCGAGCGAGCGCACGCTGTGCGGACACATCGAAGCCTCGCCGCGCGGAGTGGGCACGTGGCAGCCGCCGTACGCTCCGGCAGGCGCGGTGCAGAACAAGGTGGCGGACGGCGCGGGCGCCGACAGGATGACGCTGACGGCGGCGCTGGGCCACGCCTGCGGTACCAGCTTCAACGCCGGGGCGCACCTCAAGAAACACCGCGAGTTCGAGTGGATGGCCGAGATCCTGCGCGACATGCCGGCGCGCGGCTGGACGACTTTTTCGGCGCGCTAAACCGTGCCGAGGTGCAGGGCCACGATGCCGCCGGTCAGGTACTCGTAGCGGACCGCGCTGAAGCCGGCCGCGCGCATCCGCGCGGAGTGGGCACGTGGCAGCCGCCGTACGCTCCGGCAGGCGCGGTGCAGAAAAGGTGGCGGACGGCGCGGGCGCCGACAGGATGACGCTGACGGCGGCGCTGGGCCACGCCTGCGGTACCAGCTTCAACGCCGGGGCGCACCTCAAGAAACACCGCGAGTTCGAGTGGATGGCCGAGATCCTGCGCGACATGCCGGCGCGCGGCTGGACGACTTTTTCGACGCGCTAAACCGTGCCGAGGTGCAGGGCCACGATGCCGCCGGTCAGGTACTCGTAGCGGACCGCGCTGAAGCCGGCCGCGCGCATCCGCGAGGCGAGACCGTCCGCCGATGGAAATTTGCGCACCGATTCGGGCAGGTAGGTGTAGGCGTCGCGCGATCCCGAAATTGCGCCACCGATCCACGGCAGGATTCTTCGCGAATAGAAGTTGTAGAGCGCCGCAAAGGCGGCGTTGGGCGGCTGCGAGAATTCGAGGATGGCGGCCATGCCCCCGGGCGCGAGCACGCGGCGCATTTCGCGGAGCCCGTCTTCGTAATTGGCGAGGTTGCGGAAGCCGAAGGCCACGCTGACCAGGTCGAGCGAGGCGTCGCGTAATGGAAGGCGGAGGGCGTCGGATTCAAACAGTGCGGCGCGTGCGCGGCGGCGCGCGACTTTTTCGCGGGCGGCCACCAGCATGGGGTGGCAGAAATCGGAGCCGAGCGCCGGACGAGTGGAACGCATGGCCTCGGCTTCGGCCAGGAGCAGGTCGCCGGTGCCGCAACAGATGTCGAGCACGCGCGCATCCGGGCGGTCCAGGATAGAGCGGACCCGGCGCACGGTACGGACGCGCCAGAAGCGGTCGATATTGAGCGAGAGCAGATGATTGGCGAGGTCGTAGCGGGGAGCCACGCGCCCGAACATTCCGCGGACCCATTGCGCGGCCTCCTCCTCGGTGCGCGCGCCCTCGGGCGTGGTGCCCTTCATTGCAGCGCGGCCCGCATGGCATCGAGCACCTGGGAATCGGAGAAGCCGGAGGCGACGGTCACCTCGCCGATGCGCACGGGCAGCACGAAATTGACTGTGCCCTGGATGGTCTTCTTGTCGTGAACGAGGCGGGCCAGCAGGCGCTCGGCGGAGATGCCGTCGAGCGGGGGAATGGGGCCGTATTGTTGCAGCACATCCAGGATCTCCACGCTGTCCTCGGCGGAAAGATGACCGGTTGATTCGCCGAGATAGACAGCGGCGCGCATGCCCCACGCAACCGCCTCGCCGTGCAGCAGGCGCGTGTAGCCGGTCTCGGCTTCGAGGGCGTGGCCGAAGGTGTGACCGAAATTCAGAATGCGGCGGAGGTCGCCTTCCTTTTCGTCGGCCGAGACCACCTCGCACTTCATGCGCACCGAGTCGGCCACGATGCGGTCCACGGCGGCCGGGTCGCGGGCGAGTACTTCGCGGACGTGTTCCGCGAGAAATTGCCAGAGCGCCGGATCGCGAATGATGCCGGCTTTGAGAATCTCGTAGAGGCCGGAGCGGTATTCGCGTTCGGGGAGCGTGGCGAGCAGCGACGGGTCCACCAGCACGGCCAGGGGCTGGTGGAAACTGCCGAGCAGGTTCTTGCCGTCCGCCAGGTTGACACCGGTTTTGCCGCCGATCCCCGCGTCCACCTGCGCGAGCAAGGTGGTGGGTATTTGGATGACGGGGACGCCGCGCATGAAGATGGCGGCCAGGAAGCCGCCCATGTCGTTGACGATGCCGCCGCCGAAAGCGATGACGGTGCTGGAACGGTCGCCGCCGCGGCGCAGCATTTCTTCGGCGGCCTTTTCGAGCGGCGCGAGCCGTTTCTGGTCCTCGCCGCCGGGCAGGTGCAGGAGTTCAAAAGCGATGCTGCCCAGGCCCGCGGTGAGCGCCGCTCCCTGGTGGCGCCACACGTCTTCGCTGGTCACGACGAACAGTTTGCCGGAACGCGGAGGAACGAATTCGGCGGCGCGAGAGGCCACACCGCGCTCCACCACGGCGGGATAACAGCAACCTGGTGTTTCGACGCGAAAAGTCGGCATATGAGAGTTGTACCACCGCGAGCCGTTCCGGAGTGCAGCGGCGGCCGGAAAACGAGCGGGGTACTACAATGTGGGCGTGATTGCTCACCGCCCGCTCATCTCCCGCCACGATTTCCTCTGCCGCCTGGGACTCGCCTCCGCAGGTACGATGCTGATAGCGGTTCCTTCTCGCGCGCAGCAGGCCGCGGAGACTTACACCAATCCGCTCGCGATCTCGATCGCCGACCCCTACGTCATGCGCGAGCCCGGCGGCTCCTATTACATGTACGGCACCGGCGGCCGGGGCGCGACGGCCTTCCCGGGCTTCACTTCGAAAGATCTCGTGCACTGGACCCCGATCGGCGAGACGTACCGGCGCGACCCCGCCGCCTCCTGGTGCACGGACTCTTTCTGGGCGCCCGAGGTCTACCACGTCAAAGACCGCTATTACATGATCTACAGCGCGCAGTGGCGCGACAATCCCAATAACGAGAAGGAGAACTTTCGCATCGGCCTCGCTGTCTCGGATAATCCCGCCGGGCCATTCCGCGACATCCGCAACGCCCCGTTGTTCGATCCCGGCTATCCCGCCATCGACGCCAATATCCTCTTTGACGCCGACGGCCGCATGTTCATGTTCTACTCGCGCTGCTGTTACAAGCACCCGGTCGAAAGCGAACTCGCCGAATGGGCGCGCCGGCAGGACCTGTACACCGAAATCGAGGAGAGCTGGATCTACGGCGTCGAGGTGAAGTCCGACTTCAGCGGCATCGCCGGCGAACCTGGCATCATGCTGCGCCCGCCGGTCAGCCTCGCGAGCGAGGGCACCGCCTGGGAAAACCTTTCGGTGACTACGCATGAAGTGAACCGCCGCTGGACCGAAGGACCCTGCGCATTCCGCAATGGCGGTCGGTATTACCTGATGTACTCGGCCAATCATTTTCAGGGTGAAAACTACGCGCTTGGCTACGCCACGGCGGATCATCCGCTCGGACCTTATCGGAAAGCGAGCAATAATCCGATCCTGCGCAAGAACACGGACCGCGGCGGCACCGTCAGCGGTCCCGGCCACAACTGCATCACCTGGTCGCCCGACGGCACGGAAATGCTCTGCATCTACGCCGGCCGTACGGCGGCCACCGGAAATCGCCGCGTGCTGCTCATGGATCGCATGACGGTAGCGAAGAACGGTGTCCTGACCATCGAGGGGCCCACCGTCTCGCCGCAGCCGGTGCCGTCGAGCCGGTCAGCCGGCCCGCGAGGTTGATGCAAGTCCGCCCGGCCCGTGCGGCGGCTTCATCAATCAGGCGCAGCGGGGAAATGCTTAGCGGCGGGATGCCATTCTGCCGCGCTTCTGGCCAGTTTAGTAGTGATATCGAGCCTGTAGGAAATCGATCGCTTCATCATTGACGCGATACACTAACCGGTGTTCCTGCGTGACACGCCGCGACCAGCACCCGGCAAACACATATTTCAACGGTTCGGGTTTTCCCGGACCTTCGAATGGGTCTCGCATGACTGACTCAACCAGATCAAGCACTCGGGCTGCGACGCTACGCTCGTTTTTCACCCAAAACCGGAGGTCTTGAAGGAACTCAGGGTGAAATATCGCGACCCGCTTAGACGGTCGCTTCACCGAGCATCTCTCTTCGGAGTGCCGTTGTGGTCCCAGCTTTGAGCTTTCCGGCGTTTGCGCGACGGAGTGCCGTCATAAGCCGGCGCGCATTCCGAGGGGAACGCAACAAGTGCGCGGTTTCCGTGAGACCGGCGAGCTCGGACGCCGGAATCAGGGCGACGTCGCGTGCCCCTCTTCGTCGTACGATGACAGTCTCCTGCTGCTCGATCACCTGATCGAGCACACTGGCCAGGTTTTGGCGGAGGCTGCTGTACGTCGTTTCTCTGTGCATGGTGTCCTCAGCCCTATTGTACAGGATTTCTGTACGTCTCCGGATCGAAGCCAACGTTTATGTCGTGGCTGTCCCGAAATCCGGTCGGGGCGACATGGCGCTGAATTATCGAAATTCTCTGCGGTGTGGTGGGTGACCATCGCCTCGAACGCGGTATCCGGCCAATCTCATCATCGGCGAATAAACCGTCACGTAGACCGCCGGATCACCAATCAAATGTGCACGCTTGGCTCAACGTGTTCGCTTGCCCTCTTGTTGGGCGAACTCCTATGGTCGCTGCGGTATCGGCCCGGAGGCATCCCGAATTCACGCTTGAATGCGCGATTGAAGGCAGCCTCCGATTCGTATCCGACGTCCGCCGCGATTTCCGCGACGCCTCGCGACGTCGTTTCCAGTGATCGCGCGGCCAATTGAAGCCTCCAGCGCGTCAGATACGTCATGGGCGGCTCGGACAGATATCGGGTGAAGCGCTCCACCAGACCGGACCGTGAAATGCCCACTTCGTCCGCGAGATCCGCGATAGTCCACGGATGGGCAACGCGGCCATGCAGCAATCCGAGGCTTTTCCCCACGATGGGGTCGCGCGCTCCCGCGAGCCATCCCATTTGTCGATCGGGCAAGCCGGCAACGTAGCGCCGCAAAGTGTCGACGAACAGGGCCTCCGACAGTTTGGCGAGCATGGCGTCGCTGCCGAACCGTCCCGACGCTGCCTCCTCCACCAGGTGCAGGATGGAATTTTCCAGCCAGTGCCCGGAGCGGTCCGTTCGGATATTGACCTTGAATACAGGCGGCAGCCCATTCAGGATCGGCCGGCTGAGATAGGGGTCGCAAGTCATATACCCGCACACGAACCGCGATGTTGCACCGCCCCCGCCAGCCCGCAAAGGGCTCAAGTCGCGGGCCTGGATCTTGTCGGTAATCCCGTAGTTTCGGAATGGCGGTGACGCCCCTGCGCCGCTGCTCATGTGGTGCGGATCCCCATGCGGAAGGATGACGATATCTCCTGGCGTCAGCTCGATGGACTGTCCATCTTCCATCTCGACGACTGCCACGCCGTCGATAACGAAATGGTAGAGCACGATGTGCGCCACCCCCAGCCCGAGAGTGGCCGCGGTCATTTGCGAAGCGGGCACCGAAAAGCCCCATGGCGCCGAGAATTCAGAGTGGAAGAACAGGGCGCCGTTCAGCTTGACGCCACTCAGAATCTCGGAGAATGCATCCATTCGTTCCTCTGGACGTTCTGCAAAGTTTCCTGGCCCCCGCGCCAAGGAATCTGCCCCCATTGGCCGACTGGGCAAGTCAAGGCGACGCTCGGGCATGGCCGTTCGAGCAGGCGCACTGCACAATTGTAGACCTGAAGGGGGCTCACCGCAATTTGCCGGCGGACGAGCAGATCACAGAAAGGATGCTGTTATGAATGCAAATAAAGCGTTGTGGGAGAAGGGCGATTTTACGCAGATTGCCGGCTTCATGCGTCAATCCGGAGAAGCAGTCGTCAACGTCACTCGAGAGTCACACCCCCGCTGCGGGTTTTGGACCTGGGCTGCGGAGATGGCACTACAGCGGTTCCGCTGGCCCATTTGGGGGCCGAAGTTGTTGGGATCGACATAGCCAGCAACCTCGTGGAGGCAGGGAAGAAACGAGCGGCGGAGGCGGGTCTCGACGCGGCTGAAGTTCCAGGAGGGAGATGCGTGCAACCTGCAAGGGGTGGACGACGATTCGTTCGATCTCACGCTCTCGGTATTCGGCGCGATGTTCGCTCCCAAGCCCTTCGACGTAGCCAAAGAGATGGTCCGGGTCACAAAACCAGGCGGCCGCATCGTGATGGGCAACTGGATTCCGAACGATCCGACCTTCGTGGCGCAGTTGCTGAAGATCAGCTCCGGCGTTTACGCCTCCGCCGCCGGAAGGCTTCGTCAGCCCCATGACCTGGGGAGTGGAGTACTCAGATCACCGAGCGTTTTGGCCAGGCCGGAGTGCCCAGGGAGAACATCTCCATGGTCAAGGACACCTACCATTTCATTTCGCCCGACAAGAGCCCGACGCAGTTCATCGGAGCGTTCCGGCGATTCTATGGCCCGACCATGAACGCTTTCGAAGCGGCGGAGAAGAGCGGAAAAGAGGAGGAGCTCCACAACCAGCTCCTGGAACTCGCGAAAGCACAGAACAAGGACAGTAACGGCGGCACTTTCATCCCTGCTACCTTCCTGCGCGTGACTGTTTGCGTCTGAGGACGACCGAAACCGCGTGGCGGATCAACAACAGTTTTCAAAGAAGTAAGAGGAGATTTCTACATGAGATGGCAACCTGACCCGACGTTTTATCCCTCGCCCAAGATGGCGATGGAAGCGCCAGCCGAGAAGCTGGCATACATAGCAATGTTGAACCCAAGCGGGAAGGGGCGGCCGGATGCGATGGGAGTAGTCGACGTCGACTCAGCATCGAAATCGTACGGCAAAATGGTCGGCCGCGTGGATATGCCCAACGCCGGCGACGAACTGCATCACTTCGGCTGGAACGCGTGCAGCTCCTGCCTATGCCCCTATTCGCCGCATCCGCACATGGAGCGCCGCTACCTGATAGTGCCGGGTCTCCGGTCGTCCCGTATTCACATTCTCGACACGAAGCCGGATCCGAGAAATCCGAAGCTGGTGAAAGTGATCGAGCCGGAGACGGTCATGAGCCGGACCGGGTACAGCCGCCCTCACACGGTTCACTGCGGGCCGGAAGGCATATATATGAACGCCATGGGCTCGCCCAATGGAGAAGGGCCAGGCGGTGTGTTCCTTCTCGACGGAGAGACGTTCGACGTGCGCGGGCGCTGGGAGATGGACCGGGGCCCACAATTCCTGGCGTACGATTTCGCGTGGCATCTGGGACACGATTCCATGATGACGAGCGAATGGGGCACGCCGAACATGTTCGAAGGCGGGCTGGTTCCGGAACTGCTGCTGGGCGGAAAGTATGGGCACCAGATTCACGTCTGGGATCTACAGAAGCGCGCTCACAAGCAAGTGCTCGACCTAGGCGCCGAGCAGCAACTCGTGTTCGAGCTCCGGCCGGCGAGAAATCCAACGAAGGCGTACGGGTTCGCGGGCGTGGTGGTCTCGTTGAAGGACCTGTCGTCATCGGTCTGGCTGTGGTACAAGGACGGCCGCGGAGAGAGTGCGGAGTGGACGGTCCGAAAAGTCATCGAAATTCCCGCGGAGCCGGCCGATCCGGAGTTGCTGCCTCCTATGCTGAAAGGCTTTGCTGCCGTGCCGCCGTTCATCACCGATATCAACCTTTCGCTCGACGACAGGTATCTCTACGTGTCGTGCTGGGGCTCGGGCGAATTCCGCCAATACGACGTGAGCGATCCCTTCCAGCCGAAGTTGAACAGCAAGATCGAGATAGGAGGCATGGTGCGGCGCGCGGCCCATCCTTCCAACCCGGGCGTGCCGCTGAACGGCGGTCCGCAGATGGTCGAACTGAGCCGGGACGGGCAGCGCGTATACGTGACCAATTCCTTGTACGCCGCGGTGGACCAACAGTTCTATCCGGACGGCATCGAGGGCTGGATGACGAAGCTGGACGTGGATCCGGGCACGGGCGAGATGCGCGTTGATCCGCGGTTCTTTCCGCACTTTGACGGCATGCGGCCACACCAGACCCGGCTGGAGGGCGGCGATGCTTCCTCCGACTCATACTGCTACGCATAAAGGAGACGGAACCCATGGAAACTACATTTGCTTCGCTGCTTATGTTGGCGGGATTGGGGGCCTTTCATGGCCTCAATCCCGGGATGGGCTGGCTCTTTGCCGTGGCGCTCGGAATGCAGGAAGGCAAACGGAGTGCCGTGTGGCGGGCACTGATTCCGCTGACTCTCGGGCACGTGCTGGCGATTGCAGCGGCCATCGGAGTTGCCATGCTTGCGGGCATCGCGCTGTCGCCCGCCATGCTGCGCTGGCCGGTGGCACTCCTGCTCACTGGACTTGGAATCCGGCAGTTGTACCGCCACCTGCATCCGCGTTGGGCCGCCATGCGGGTGGGCATGGGCGGCCTGACTCTCTGGTCGTTTCTGATGGCCTCGGCACACGGCGCGGGCCTGATGGTGCTGCCGGTGTTTCTATCGATGACCGCCGTGGCCGCGGGTCCGTCCTGCCACGCACGGGGAGCGTCGACCCGGGCCCTTGCGGCCGGGACCGCCACTCTGGTGCATAGCGCTGGATATCTCGCCGTGACAGCGCTCGCCGCGTGGGTGGTCGTGGATCGTTTCGGGTTGGGGCTCTTGCGGAAGGCCTGGATCAACCTGGATGGGATCTGGGCGCTGGCACTGATTCTCACAGGGTGCCTGACTCTGTTTGTCTGAGGCTGCTACATGAACCCGGCGATTTCGCACACAGCATCGGTCAACTACCCAAGATTCTTCCCTGTCGGCGTGGCGGCGACGGATACCGCACGCTCACTCCACCTGGCACTTGAATTCGGGTATGCGTCGATCATCTAGGCATTGGAGGCTCGGTGGACCTCCGTAGCGGCGCCCGGCGCCCAAACGCGGCCCATTCTAGTGGTATAACAGTCATATCAGATGCGGTTCAGCTTCGATCCTCGGAAGAGCAAGCGCCTCAGAGCCAATAAGCGGCGTGGCATCGGGTTCGAAGAGGCGCAGGAGGTGTTCTCCCGGTCGTATTGGCTCGATCAACGTTCGGATGTTCCAGAGCAGTATGTGGCCATCGGTTGGGTGGGCGACGGTTTGTATTCCGTCATTTTCGAGGTCCGGGAAGACGAAGACGGTGAAATTCTGCACCTCGTAACCTTATGGAGGTCGACGAAGGAGGAGATCCGGTTGTATGAAGAGAACTCGTAAATCCAGCGCTCCGGTTTCCGCCGAGGCGATTGCCAGGTTAGCTGATCAAGGCCAGGATGTTTCGCGTTTTTTCAAGCGCCAGGGCCGTATGGTTCAGCCGATTCAACGGGTCAATGTGGACGTCACGGCTAGCATGTTGGAAGAACTGGATAAGGCAGCCCAGGATCTCAACGTGAGCCGCCAGGCGGTGATCAAGACATTGGTCCGGCAAGCTCTCGATCAACACTATCTGGCTCAACGCGCCCGGCGCCCTTGACCAGACGGCAGTTCACACGTGTTTTAGGCCTATTTCGAAGGGCCACTGAGGTCAACTTGCTGAATAACGCCTGAATCTGATCCGTGCGCCAGCTTGGCTATCACAGGGCGGAACGGCGACTTTACGGCCAAGTGAATCACTTCTTGTTTGCCGAAAATCCTCTAGCCTAATCACCACCTCTAATCACGACTGGCCTTTGAGGTGCGATGCTTCAATTGCAATTCGATCAGATCGTTCCTTCGCAATGGCATAGATCAAGTCCCTTAGCAGTGTGGTCGCCAGTGTGCGCACATGCTGTGAATTGACCTTTCTACAACCGCAGAGTAACCTGATCCCCATGAGGGCTATATCGACAATCAGTAGCCTGATTGCCTTTTGCGCAATGAGCAGCATCGCGCAGACGAAAGATTCAAGCCATTGCACCGGGCTTGAGTCCTTGGAACTGCCGAATGCCAAGGTGACCGGCGCTGCTATCGTTCCGGCAGCCTCTTTTCCACTTCGAGCAGGTGTGGATGATGACGCATCGTCTTTAGATCTACCTGCGTATTGCCGAGTGACGGTAACGATCAAACCACAGGCGGATTCAGATATCGGGGTGGAGGTCTGGTTGCCGGTTGCGGAGTGGAACGAAAAACTTCTCGGCATAGGAAATGTTAACTGGTGCGGAGGGGGCATCAACCGTCTCCAGATGGCGCTCGGTCTGAGGGAGCACTATGCCACGGCGGGGACGAACCGCGGCCACCAAAGCTGCACTCCGGACAGCTCCTTCGCCGCGCGTCCGGACAAATTGGCAGAGTTCGGCTACCTTGCTGTGCACGAGATGACGCTGAAGGCCAAGGCGCTGACGGCTGCTTACTACGCAATGGTTCCAAAGCACTCCTATTTCACCGGTGGGTCGTCAGGCGGCGGTGAGGCGCTCATGGAAGTGCAACGGTATCCCGAGGATTACGATGGCGTGGTGGCAGGGGCACCTACGAACAACTGGACGCGCCTGATGGCGACGTCCATTTGGAACGCCCAAATCGCAAGTGTGCTTACGCGCGATAAGCTCAGCCTGCTGCATCAGGCGGTTCTCGCAGCATGCGATTCCCGAGACGCCATCGGGCTTCTCGACAACCCCCGTCAGTGCGGGTTCCAGCCGGAGTCCTTGCAGTGCCCGACCGCGGAGGACTCGCCAAAATGCCTGACGCAATCGCAAGTCGAGGCGGTCAAGAAAATCTATAGGGGACCGGCTGACCCGCGCACAGGGGCGGCAATCTATCCCGGACTAGAGCGCGGCAGTGAGCTCGGATGGCCGCTTCGAAGCCCAAACCAGAATCACGTCGACTACTTCCGCTACGTGGTCCACGCCGACCCGAAATGGGACTGGCACGCGTTCGACTTAAGTCGAGATGTCGCGCTGGCAGATCAGAAGGGCCAAGATGCGCTGAATGCGGTTGATCCCGATCTCCGGCGCTTCGTGCAACGAGGCGGGAAGCTCATCCTTTTTCACGGTTGGGAAGACTCGGCCTTAGCCCCGCGGAACACGGTGAATTATTACGAAAGCGTCTCAGCAACCCTGGGAAAGCAGACCCGCGATGCTATCCGTCTGTTCATGGTCCCGCGAATGAGCCATTTTGCAGGTCGGGGCACACACCAATTCAACGCCTTGGCGGCGCTGGAGCGCTGGGTGGAAGCCGGTATCCCGCCGGATCGGATTGCGGCCCAGCGCGTCACGGGAATCGTCGGCCTTCCCGGAACCGGAGTAATTACCGAGCGCCCTCTCTGCCCGTATCCGGAGGTTGCGCGGTGGAAGGGGATCGGCAGCAGGAACGATGCCGCGAATTTCGAATGCGCTTTGCCGGTTGCAGGTAATCCAAGGTAGGGTCGGCTCTGCCCATGAACAGTCTTCAGCTTAGTTTCTGGGTGGACCACAATAGTTCGCGCTTCTCCAGGAGGCGGGACAGAAACTGGTGATCACTTACGCTTGAACTCAGCACGGTAGGAAAAACGGTAGAGCCCAAGATCGACGGGATGTGCGGGGTCACGGTTATCCCAAAGCCGCCCAAGACTATCTGACCCGCTCTGTACTCTCCAACTCGTCTCGGATAAGCGGGTGATCGTCCCCGGTGTGCTGCCATCACCAGTAAGACCCCCTTGGTTGGTCTGATATTGTCCAGCCGTCCAGGGGCCGAACTGCAAGACATGTTGCGCACCATTCATGAAGAATCGGATCTCAATACGCTCGCTTTGGAGTCCCGATCTCCATATCCAGGACACTTCGAATAATCCAACCTTCACGTCCGTTTATCACGGCCCGTTTGGTCTTGTCCTGACCCCAGAACGCGCCAAAGTTCGCGGCCGCGGCACGAACCGTGCCTCGGTCCTTCGCGTTCGAGCTTAAGACCGGAGACCGCAAATCGAGTATAAGCGCGCGCTGAGCCGGATCCGCCGGCTCTTGCTCCGGATACGTCGTGCACCTGCGTTGATCGGTGCAGAGACTGACGGCAAGATGGCCAGTCGCGATCAAACCTTCCTCCCCATCGCGGTATGGGCCCATGCCATCCGACCTGAGCGAGTTGCCCTGCGGAATCTCGACTGCAAAGCTGGGGCGAACTCGTGGTGCTTGAGCTAAGACCCGTGGCACAGCCAAAAGGCCAAGTAGCGCAATGGAGACAACGACCCAACGCATGGTCAGTGATGTTAGCATAGCCAGGAGCGTGAGGGCGCGACGGCGATGACCTGTGCTGCCCGGGTAGACTTCCTCTCGCTCATACCTTTGCTGGCGCGAGCGGCTTCCGGTCATCGTTCCGTCGGCCTCAACTTGACGGATAAACGCGCGATCCGCGGATGTGCCCGACTCTCGGGCTCATGTCCGGTTTTGAGATCAGCCGGTCCTTACTTGCCCGCCGCAAGCCATGCGAGCGGCAGGCGCGCAAATTCGATGCGCTCGTACGGTCCGGCCTCCCCGCTCTCATACAGAAGCCCAACCGTCCGTGCGTCCAGTTCCACCAGATTCGAATATGCCGAGGGTCCGGCATGGATGAGCCTTGAGGCGCTCCAGGTCTTGCCATCGTCCGGGCTGAGCCGCACCGTCATGTTGGAGCGCGTCGTAGCGGCGGGATTCGAAAATAACAGGACCGTGTTCCTCGCTTGCCCCAGCCGGATCAGGCTGGCCTGGCAAACCGGCTCGAGCAGTGCGTCGTCCAGCGCGGGGACGCTCCATGTGAGGCCGCCATCGCGGCTGATCGACACCGCGCGGCGGTTCTTGCCGGCGTAGCTTCGCATGTTCAGCATCAGGGAGCCGTCGGATAACTCGGCCACCGTCGATTCGTTGCAGTCCGGGCCCGCGCTGCCGCCAGGCTTCCACGTCAGGCCGCCGTCATCGCTATAGATCACGTGCGAGTAGCGGCCCGAGTCCCCGCCGCGCACGTGATCGCAAGGAATCACCATTCGGCCGCTGCGAAGTTGAATGCCGTTCACCGGCCCGGTGGCGTACCAGCTCCACTCCGGCTGCTTCACCATTGCCGTGATATCGGCCGGCGTGGCCCAACTGAGGCCGTCGTCTGCGCTGTGTGTCACCCAGACGGTCCGGGTCGGGCCGGTAAGCCCAGGGCGGATCAGCTTCTCGGGCACATCTCCCGGGTTCCGCGTGAGCAGCAGCCATATCGTTCCGGTCCGCCGGTCAACTACCGGCGCCGGATTTCCAGCCGTGTCGGGGCCGAAATCCGCCACCGTGGCTGCCGGCGACCACGTGCGCCCTCCGTCCCGGCTCCGCTTCACCAGCACATCGATGTCGCCCGAATCCCGCCCGCTCTCCCGGCGGCCTTCGGCGAACGCGAGCAGGGTTCCTTTCTTCGTCTGGATCAGGGCGGGGATGCGGTAGGTGTTGTAACCCTCCCGGCCGGACGTGAAGACGTTCACCCGCGGTAGTCCCGGGTCCGCGCCCGCAACCGTCGCCGGCATAGAGAACAGGACGAGGAGGAAAGGAGTCACGCGCCGCATGTTCGAATCGTAGCGCGTCTAGCTGAACCGCAAACGCTTCGATACGATCATCCGCTCGGACCCGCGGCCGGCGCCTGGACGAATCGCGTTCAGTCGATCCAGCCTCCTCCCAGCACCTGGTCTTCGGAGTAGAAGACGGCAGCCTGGCCCGGCGTGACGGCACGCTGGGGCGTGTCGAAGACGATCCGGACGCTGCCGTTGCCGGCGGGATGGAGGGTGGCGGGCGCGGCCGCGTGCTTATTGCGGATTCGCACCTCGGCGCGGAGTGGAGCGTCGATGCCCGCCACGGAGATCCAGTTGACGGAAGATGCGTGGAAACTTTCGCGCATCAGTTCGCCGTTGCCCCCCACCGTGACGCGCTGCGAGAGCGGGTCGGTCGCAATGACGTAGAGGGGCTCCCCGGTGGCAATGCCGAGACCGCGCCGCTGGCCCACGGTGAAGTGATGGACTCCGCTGTGGCGGCCCAGCTTGCGGCCGGCGGCGGTGACAATCTCACCCCCCGTGCGCTCCGGCGCGACCCCGATGTCAGCCAGGTACGCGTCCATGAATGCGGCGTAGTCGCCGTTAGGAACGAAGCAGATCTCCTGGCTGTCGGATTTGGCGGCCACGGCCAGGTCCATGGAGCGGGCCAGGTCGCGGACTTCCGGCTTGGTGAGCTCCCCCAGGGGGAACAGGGTGCGGGCAAGCTGCGCCTGCGTGAGTCCGAAAAGAAAATAGGTCTGGTCCTTGGACGCATCGACGGCGCGCAACAGGTGATAGCGGCCCGTGGATTCATCGTGACGGATGCGCGCGTAGTGCCCGGTGGCGATGTGGCGCGCGCCCACGGCGTCGGCCATTTCGAGGAACCGGTCGAACTTGATGTAGTTGTTGCAGAGCGTGCACGGGACGGGCGTGCGTCCGGCCAGGTACTCGTCCACAAACGGCTTGATCACCTGCTCTTCGAATTGCTTCTCGAAATTGACCACGTAGTAGGGAATGCCGATCTGTTCGGCGACGCGGCGGGCGTCATAGACGTCGTCGAGCGAGCAGCAGCGGCCGGTGGCGCCTTCGCCTGCGAGTTCGGGAAGGCGGCGCTGGTTCCAGAGCTGCATCGTGAGCCCGACCACCGAAAGGCCGCGCCGTACGAGCATGGCTGCCACGGTGGAGCTGTCGACTCCGCCGCTCATGGCGACGGCGATGGGGGGCTCAGGCATGCACGGAAATTCTGCGCAGGTGCGCGACCGAGGCTGAAATTGCGTCCACCAGGCCATCCACCTGTTCGGCGGTGTTCCCGCGGCCGAGCGAAAAGCGCATGCTGGCGCGCGCGCGGTCGGAGTTCAGGCCGACGGCCAGGAGCACGTGGGAAGGCGCGAGGGCGCCGGAAGAACAGGCGGCCCCGGTGGAGACGGCATAACCGCGCAGATCGAGCGCGATCACGAGGGCTTCGCCGTCCACGCCGTCGAAGTAGAGGTTGCTGGTATTCGGCGTCCGCAGCGTGCGCTCGCCGTTGATGCCGGTGCCGGGAATGCGCGCGAGCACGGCGGATTCGAGCCGGTCGCGAAGGGCGGAGAGGCGCGCGGCGTCGGTATCGAGACAGAGGGCGGCGAGTTCCGAAGCACGCCCGAAGGCCGCCGCGCCCGGGACGTTTTCCGTGCCGGGCCGCCGGTCGCGCTCGTGATGGCCGCCAAAGACGATCGGCTCCAGGCGCGCGCCCTTGCGCACGTAAAGCGCGCCGACTCCCTTGGGCGCATAAATCTTGTGCGCGCTCACCGTGTACAGATCCACGCCCAGGGCGGCCACATCCACCGGAATCTTGCCCAGAGCCTGGACGCCGTCCGAGTGAAACAGTGCGCCGGCCTCATGCGCGACCCGGGCAATTTCGGCGACCGGCTGAATCGTGCCCAGCTCGTTATTGGCGTGCATGATGGAAACGAGCACGGTGCCGGGACGAACGGCGCGGCGGACGTCGTCGGGATCGATCACCCCGGAGGAGCCGGCTCGCACGCGCGTCACGGCAGCGCCTTCCCGCTCGAGTTGCTTGCAGGCCATCAGGACCGCCGGGTGCTCGATGGCGCTGGTGACCACGTGCCGGCCGGCGGCCGGAGCCGCGCGCACGGCGCCCAGGATGGCCAGGTTGTCCGATTCGGTGCCGCCGCCGGTGAAAACGATTTCGGCGGGGCTTGCGTGAATCAGCGCCGCAAGCTGGCGCCGCGCCGCTTCCAGGCGCTGCTTGGCGGCCTGGCCGAAGTGGTGGATGCTCGAAGCGTTACCATACACTTGACCGAGACACGCCACCATCGTCTCCTGCACCTCGGGCGCAAGCGGGGTGGTGGCATTATGGTCAAAGTAGGAACGCTGCACTTACACCTAGTTTAGCAATGGCCGCACCCATACTTACGCTGACCACCGATTTCGGGCTTTCGGACCACTACGTCGGCGCCATGAAAGGCGTCATCCTGGGGATTGTTCCGGAGGCGCGGATCGTGGATATCAGCCACGAAGCGGGCGCCTACGCGATCGCGGAGGGGGCTTTCCTCATCGCGCAGGCGTACGGCTGTTTTCCGCGAGGCACGGTGCACGTCGTGGTGGTGGATCCGGGCGTCGGGACCGCGCGGCGGGCGATCGTGGCGGAGGCCGCGGGACAGCTTTTTGTGGCCCCCGACAACGGCGTGCTGGGAATGGTGTTCGAGCGCGAAAAACACAAGGTGCGGGAGATCGTGAACGCGCGCTATTTCCGGCAGCCGGTGAGCCGGACCTTTCACGGACGCGACATCTTCGCCCCCGTAGGAGCGCACCTGGCGGGCGGCGTTCCGCCGGCGCGCATGGGCGGCCGGATCGAGGACTACTCCCGCGGCGCCTTCCCGGGGCCGCGGCGCGGCGCGGCCGGTGTGTGGGAGGGCCGGGTGTTGCACGTGGACCGGTTCGGAAACCTGGTGACGAACTTCCGCGCGAGCGAGTTTCCGGAGGTGGAAGCGGGCTCCTTCACTCTCACGGCAGGTCGGCGCCGCACCGCCAAAGCGGCCGCGAACTACGCGGAGGCCTCCGGCCTGTTTGCCATTATCGGCAGCGGCGGCTACGTGGAACTGTCGGCGAAGCAGGAATCGGCCGCACAACTCACCGGTTGCCGGACCGGATCGATTGTGAAATTACGGCTGCGACGGTGAGCGGCGGCGGATCCTACCTCTATGCGCAGCAAGCTTGGACGGTGCTGCCCGTGAGCGAACGCAGGCGGGCCAGTTGACGCTCTACGCGGCGACGGTCCGCGATGGGAGCGAAAGGGACCAGCGCAATCCAACGGCATACCTGATCGCAGGCCTGTTCGACACCCGAAGCATCTCCGGTATGTTGCACGGACGCAATCATCGCATCCAAACGGTTTGCTGCCAACGCCAGAATTTGCCGGTCCGTTTTAGACCGGAGCTCAGCCAGTTTCAAGAGTTCCGCCCGGTGTCTCATAGAATGTGAACCTGCTACATAAGCTTAGACGTAAGAACCGGGCGGTTAGATTAGCAAATTAAGAGGATTTTACGAAAAAATGGGCCGGCCGGGATTTCCGGCACGGCCCGCGGGACTACATTACGGTTACGGTCTCCACTGTGATCGTGTCTCCGCTGAGGGTGCCCGTCACGCGGGCCGTGACCGGTCCGGTTGCCGGGTTGTTCGGATTCGCCGAGCGGTCGGCGCGACCCTTCATGGCGGCGGTCACACGGTTGTTGCCTTCATTATCCAGTTTGTAAATCTTTCCATTCACATCCACGGCGTAGGAAGAAGTGCTGCTGGTGACGTCGCAGGCGTTCTCGGTCTTTTCGGTTTTCTGGGCTTGCTGATCCTGTGGGGTCTGTGCCTGTCTGGCGGCCCAGCAGGTCTGGTCCACCAGACGTCCTGTCCAGGTTTCGGCCAGAGCCAACGTGGAAAACAGCGCAATCGCTCCACAAACGGTGAGGATTTTTCGCATCGCTTACGTCCTTTCAGAAGTCAGAGTTGTTGAAATGGCGTAAGCCCCCTGGAGAGCATCCGAAATGCCAAATTTGCAGTTCGTGCGAGTTACAGCGGAGGCTGCCGAACGCCTGGTAAGAACTTCCGGCAGAAATCCCGTTTCTACACGCGGAGCCCTGCTACAAATACATCGCAAGCAGTTTCGCGGCCGAAGAAATAAGGTAGCTCGCGATAGTCCCGGCAATCGTGAATTGCGAAATCGGCAGCTTTGCCCGGTTCGAGCGAACCAAGCTTATCGCCACGGCGCAAACTATAGGCCGCATTGATAGTAGCGCCCGTAATCGCCTCCGCGGGTGTCATTTTCATGTGGGTGCAGGCGAGCGAAAGCACGGCGGGCATTGAAGTAGTGGGAGAAGACCCCGGATTGAAATCTGTAGCTAATATCACAGCCATCCCGAGGTCTATCATCGCCCGCGCATCGGGGTAACGTGCGGAGCCAAGGTTGTACACTGCCGCGGGCAACAGCACGGGCTGCACGCCGCCATCGCGCAGCGCGGTGAGCGCGGCGGGACTGGCGGCCTCCAGGTGGTCGGCCGTATCGGCGTGGAGTTCGGCCGCCAGCATGGAGCCGCAATCGGGAGTAAATTGGTCGGCATGCACCCGAATGCCGAAGCCGAGCGCGCGCGCGGCCTGGAGCACGTCGCGGGCCTCGGCAACCGGGAACACGGCAGGCTCGCAGAACACGTCGCAATATTCGGCCAGCCCCTGGGCGGCGACGGCGGGAAGCATCTCGTGGATGACGAGCCGCGCGTATTCAGCCGTGCGCCCGCGATACTCGTCCGGGATCTCGTGCGCCCCGAGGAACGTGGGCACGAAGCGCAGGCTCCCATCGCTGTTGAGATCGCGGATGACGCGCAGAATTTTGAGCTCGGCATCGAGCGAGAGCCCGTAGCCGGACTTGGCCTCGATGGTGGTGGTGCCGCCGCGCTTGAACCACTCGCGGTAGCGGCGCGCGGCTTCCAGCAGTTCTTGTTCCGAGGCCGCGCGCGTGCGCCGCACAGTGGAGCGGATGCCGCCTCCGGCAGCGGCGATTTCGGCGTAAGTGGCGCCTTCGCAGCGGCGCTCGTACTCGTCCGCGCGATTGCCCGCGAAGACCGGATGCGTGTGGGCGTCCACGAAACCCGGGAGCACGATCCGTCCGCCGGCGTCGACGATCTCCGTCGCAGGCGCAACCAGCGCTTCGATTTCGGCGCGCGTGCCCACCCGTTCGATGCGGCCGCCGCGGATCAGCATGGCGCCATCCGCGATGATGGCGAGATCGCGCATTTCTGTCCCGGTGCGCGGGCGGCGGGGACCGGCCAGCGTTACTAACTGGCGGCAGTTCCAGACGGCCAGTTCCTTCACGCTTCTTCCATGGGACGGCGAATGCCGTGCTCCCGGGCGAACCGCACGGCCTGCTCGTAACCGGCGTCGGCGTGGCGCACCACCCCGATGCCCGGGTCGCTGGTGAGCACTCGCTCGAGCCGGCGCTCCGCCTCCTCGCTGCCGTCGGCCACCACCACCATGCCCGCATGCTGCGAGTACCCGATGCCCACGCCTCCGCCGTTGTGGATGGAGATCCACGAAGCGCCGGCGGCCGTGTTGACCAGCGCGTTCAGCAGCGGCCAGTCGGCAATCGCGTCCGAGCCGTCGAGCATCGCCTCGGTTTCGCGGAAGGGCGAGGCGACCGAGCCGGTGTCGAGATGATCGCGGCCGATCACGATCGGCGCTTTCAACTCGCCCGCGCGCACCAGGCGGTTCATGGCGACCCCGAACGCGGCGCGGTCGCCGTAGCCCAGCCAGCAGATGCGCGCCGGCAGGCCCTGGAAGCGGACGCGCTCGCGCGCCATCGGAATCCAGCGGGCCAGGGTCGCATCGTGAGGGAAAAGTTCGAGTGCGAGGCGGTCGGTCCGGTAGATGTCCTCGGGGTCGCCCGAAAGGGCCACCCATCGGAACGGGCCGCGGCCTTCGCAGAACAGGGGGCGGATGTACTCGGGGACGAAACCGGGGATATCGAAGGCGCGCTCGACGCCGGCTTTGCGTGCCTGCGTGCGGATGTTGTTGCCGTAGTCGAAGGTGACAGCCCCCATCTGTTGCAGGCGGAGCATGGCCTGAACGTGGACGCCCATGGACGCGACGGCGCGCGCGACGTACGCTTCCGGATCGCGCGCGCGCAACTCTTTCGCCTGGTCGAGGCTCAGGCCGTGGGGAACGTAGCCGTTGAGCGGGTCGTGGGCGCTGGTCTGGTCCGTAAGTACATCGGGCACGATGCCGCGGCGCGCGAGTTCCGGAATGACGTCCGCGCAATTTCCTTCAAGCGCCACCGAGAGCGCAATGCCCCGGCCGCGCGCTTCGTCAAGCGCCTTCAGCGCTTCGTCCAGGCTGGCGGCGGCGCGGTCGCAATAACCGGTTTCGAGGCGGCGGCGGATGCGAGCCGGGTCTACGTCGATGCCGAGGAAGCAGGCTCCGTTCAAGGTGGCGGCGAGCGGTTGCGCACCGCCCATCCCGCCCATGCCGCCGGAGACGACGAGCTTGCCTTCGAGCGAACCGTCGAAGTGCTTGCGCGCCAGGGCGGCGAAGGTCTCGAACGTGCCCTGCACGATGCCCTGGCTGCCGATATAGATCCAGGAACCCGCCGTCATCTGGCCGTACATCGTGAGGCCGAGACGTTCGAGTCGCGTGAATTCCTCGAAGTTAGACCAGTGGCCTACCAGGTTGGCGTTGGCGATGAGCACGCGCGGCGATTCGGGATGGGTGCGGAAGATGCCGGCCGGCCGCCCGGACTGCACCAGCAGCGTCTCGTCGTTTTCGAGCGATTGGAGCGAACGCACGATGGCGTGGAACGACGGCCAGTCGCGCGCCGCTTTGCCGGTGCCGCCGTAAACAATCAACTGCTCGGGCTTTTCGGCCACCTCCGGATCCAGGTTGTTGTGGATCATGCGCAGGGCCGCTTCCTGCTGCCAGCCCTTGCAACTGATGGCGCTCCCCCGCGGGGCGCGAATTACCGTGCCGGCGTTCATGGAAGCCTCCCGAGCCGCGATTCCACCGAAGCTTTGAAAGCGGCGTCCTGGATGGAATCGAGATTGATCCGGACATTTTCGAGAGCGCCGCTTCTGGCCGCGGCCGCGAGCGCCTTCGCCACCGCCACGTCCGAGCCGAATTTGGCGGGCACTTCGAGCGCGGCCAGCCGCGTTTGCAGGGCCGAGGCATGTTCCACCACTTCGAGCGGAACCAGCGCCGCCCCATGCAGGGCCTCTTCCACGTAGGGACCGCGCTCGTCCTTGGGCCGCTTGTAGGCCAGCATGACCTGCTGGAAGGCGGCGGCGTCGCGGTCCACCGCTTCAGTGAAGAACCGGCGCGCGTCCTCGAACGGGCCGGGGTCCTGTTTCGCAAGACGGGTTACCATCGCACCGAGGGCGGCGGCCATGGCGGCAGCCGCGGCCGACGCGCTGCCTCCCCCTGGCGTTGCGGTAGGAGCGGCCAGCGCGTCCAGAAATTCGGGCAGTCCGGAGCGGGCGGCCAGCGCTTCCGCGATACGATTCTCGAGCACCAACTCGGGCCGGAAATTTTCGTACCGGAGAAAATATTCGGCGGACAGCTCGATCGCCTTCTTGGGGATGAGGCCCACGATTTCGCTGCCCACCACGGGCACGCCGTAGCGCTCCGCTTCGCGCCTCACCGTCTCGAACACGAGGTGCATCGGGGTCTGCTCGAAATCGGTGAGATTGATGGAGACCTGCGCCAGGTTGCGGGAACCCAGCATCACACCCATCGACTTCACGTACCGGAAGCCGCCGTTTGAAAATCGAATGGTGCGGGCGATCTTGCGGGCGATGGCGAGGTCCGGCGTGCCGAGGTTGACGTTATACGCAATCAGGAATTTGCGGGCGCCGACGACGGTGGCGCCGGCCGTTGGGTGGCATAACGGGTCGCCGCAATCGGGCGCGCGCTCGGGCACCGTGGCCATTTCGTTGCGCAGCGCTTCGAACTGGCCGCGCCGGATGTTTTCAAGGTTGACGCGCTCGGGGCGGCGGGCCGCTGCTTCGTAGAAGTAGACGGGCACGCGCAGGCGGCTCCAGATCTCGTGCCCCACGCGCTCGGCCAGGCGTACGCATTCTTCGATCGTCACCCCTTCGATAGGGATGAAGGGCACCACGTCGGCCGCGCCGATGCGCGGGTGGGCGCCCTGGTGGCGGGTCAGGTCGATGAGAGAGACGGCCTTTTCCACGGAGCGGACGGCCGCTTCGGCCACCTGCGCCGGGGGACCGACGAAAGTGAGGACGGAGCGGTTATGGTCGGCGTCGGCTTCGCGATCGAGCAGCACCACTTCGGGGACCGAGAGGATGCTTTCGACGATGGCATCGATTTTGGCGGCGTCGCGCCCTTCGGAAAAATTCGGAACACACTCGACCAGTTGTCTCGCCACGCTGCCATTCTAACCCCCCGTGCACGGCAGCACCGGGGTAAAGGGGCGCTCTCGTTTTTTCGCTTGACGGGAGCCGATCACGGCCCTATGCTTTCCTATAGCTGTCTATGGGGAGAGGATGACGACCAGGCGCAACAACGACCGGCTGCAAGGCACGCTCGACCTGCTCGTGCTCAAGACCCTGGCGTCCCAGGGCCGGATGCACGGCTACGCAATTACGCTGCGGATCGAGCAGATTTCCGAAAATGTTCTTCGCCTGGAAGAAGGCTCTCTTTACCCCGCCCTTCACCGGATGACGCAGTCCGGATGGCTGCGGGCCGAGTGGGGCGCTTCGGAAAACAACCGCCGCGCGCGCTACTACTCTCTCACCGCCGCGGGACGCAAGCAGTTGGCCGAGGAAGAGCGAAGCTGGGCGCAGTTGACCGAAGCGGTGGCGCGAGTCCTGCATTTCGCCTGATCGGGAGGGTGCCGTGAGTTGGTTCAAACGCTTTTCAAACCTGTTGCGCCGCAACGAGCTCAACCGCGAGCTCGATGAGGAGTTGCAGTTTCACGTCGATGCGCGCACCCGCGACAACCTGGATGCGGGAATGACGGCGGAAGCGGCCCGGCACGATGCCGGAGTGCGGCTGGGCAACCGGACGCTGGCCAAAGAGAGGATGCACGAAGCCAACATCCTGGCGGGTATCGAAACCACGGGGCAGGACATCCGCTACGCGCTTCGCAGCCTGCGCAGGTCGCCCGGGTTTACGGCGCTCGCGATTCTCGCCCTGGCCCTCGGCATCGGTGCCAATACGGCGGTTTTCACGGTGGTCAACGGAGTGCTCCTGCGCCCTCTTTCCTTCGACCGCGCGGAGCGCGTGTTTCTCGTCTCCTATGCGCAACAATCCGGCCCTTTCGCCGGCGGGTACGGCATCGACGACCGGCAATATCTCGAATTCGAGAAGCGGACGCGCGCCTTTGAACGGGTCGCTACCTTCGGCGGGGAATCCGTCGCGGTGACCGGAGCCGGAGACGCGGTACGCGTAATGGCGGCGACCGTCACGCCGGGCTTCTTCGCGGTGCTGCGCGTGAATCCCGCGATGGGCAGGACGTTCGCGGCGGGCGAGGAACGCGCAGAGGCCGCGATCCTTAGTGACGGACTCTGGCGCGGCCGTTTTCAAGCGGATCCCGGACATCGTGGGAAAGAAGATCGTAGTGGACGGCATCGGGCGGACGGTGATCGGAGTCATGCCTGCTGGATTCGCGTTTCCGGCAGACGCCGGATTGTGGCTGCCCCTGGAAGTGGGGGCGGACCCGGGGAACTTCTACTTCAGGCCCTGCATCGGCCGGTTGCGTCCGGATGTTTCACCCCGGCAGGCGCTCGCGGAATTGAAGACGCTGGTCACGCGCTTTCCCGTCGAGCCGGGCTCGGATCGAAACGGGATGTCGGCGGAAGTGCTGCCGCTCAAAGAGATGCTGGTGGGACAAATCCGGAAATCGCTGCTGGTCTTCCTGGGCGCCGTAGCCTTCGTCCTCTTGATTGCGTGTGCCAACGTGGCCAACCTGCTGCTGATGAGAGGATCGCTGCGGCGGCAGGAAATGGCCGTGCGCACAGCGCTGGGAGCAAACCGCGGACGCCTGATTCGCCAGTTGCTGACCGAAAGCATCCTGATTTCCTTCGCGGGCGCCGCCACAGGAATGATGCTGGCAGTGTTCGGGGTGCAGGCCCTGCTGGCCCTCGCCCCCGCCGGAAGAGTTCCTCGCATCGAAGAGATCCACATGGATGCTGCGGTGCTGGCGTTCGCCCTGGGCCTCGGGGCATTGACGGGAGTTCTGTTCGGCCTGCTGCCCGCATTGCAATCGACCGGCCGTGAACTGCGTACCTCGCTGGGGCAGGCGGGACGCGCGTACACGGGCCGGCGCGAAGGAATAAGGGGTGCGCTGGTTGTCTCCGAGATTGCCCTTACGGTGGTGCTGCTCACCGGCGCCGGCCTGCTGCTGAAGAGTTTTCTGCGGATGCGCGCCGTGGATCCCGGCTTCCGGCCGGAAAACGTGATTACGATGACGGTGGATCTTCCGGAAGCCACGTTCCAGACTGCGCCCGCGCTGCGGAGTTTTCACACCCGCGTCCTTGAAAAACTTGCCGCCCTGCCCGGCGTATCGTCGGCGGGCGCGGTGAACTGGCTGCCCCTCGGCCGCGCTTTGATTCAGGGGAATTTTCATACCGAAGGCGCAACGCCGATGCCCCAAGGCTACGTGGTGGACAAGGTGGCGGTGAGCCCGGACTACTTCCGAACGATGGGAATCCGGCTCTTGAGCGGAAGACCATTCGGAGGGCAGGACAACTCCACCGCGCCCGCCGTGGCCATTGTGAGCGAGAGTGTGGCGCGAACGCTGTGGCCAGGCGGCGATGCGGCCGGGAAGCGCATTACCCTCGAAGACCATGCCGGTCCCGGGGATTGGATGACGATCGTCGGGGTGGCGGCCGGGGTGCGGCAGGAGGGCCTGGCCGGGAAGCAGCATGCCGCCATCTATCGGCCGTATACACAGGTGACGCACCGCTTCTTTTTGAGCCACATGACGTTTGCCGTGCGGACTCCCGCGGGCGTGCCGAATGTGGCGGCGGCCATGCGCGGCGTTCTCCGGCAAGTGGACCGCAACCAGCCTCCGCAAACCGTGGCCGCCATGAGCGACCTGGTTGCGGCGGACACAGCCGAACCGCGATTTCAGGCGCGCCTGATCTCCACCTTCTCGATGCTGGCGCTGCTGCTGGCGGCCATCGGCGTTTACGGAGTGCTGGCCTGCGCGGTGGCGGAGCGGACGCGGGAAATCGGAATTCGCATCGCGTTAGGCGCCGCGAAGAGCGACATCCGCCGCATGGTGTTGCAGCGCGTTCTGCTGCTCGTAGCCGCCGGTCTGTCCGCGGGTGTCGCCGGCGCGCTCGCGATGACCCGGGTTCTCGGTAAATTCCTGTTCGAAGTGAAGCCCACTGACCCGGCGACCTTCCTGCTGGTGGCGGCGCTGCTTGCCGCCGTGGGCCTGCTGGCCGGTTTGCTGCCTGCCCGGCGCGCCGCCAGAGTGGATCCTCTCACCGCCTTGCGGTGCGAATAAGTCCCGGAACGTACTCCGCCGTGAAACGCACCGCCGCGCCGCGGCACTACCCCGGCAGCCGCAGTACCGCGTATACTTGGCGCTGCGAAGGAGGAGCCCATGAAAGTCTGTTCCGAAGTGATCGAGAAGACCGAAGCGCGCGCGGTAACGGAAGCTCCGGCCGCAGTTGCCGCCCCCGTTGCGCCCGTAACGCCGCTGCCTGCGACGGTGGCAACGGCTCCCGCCATCAGCACCCGCGCGGGCAACCTGGCGTTCGGCGGAGCGCGCCCCAGCAACACCGAGCTCGAACGGATGCTCGGCACCAACGACCTGGTTGACGAGTTTTATCTCGAGCGCGCGCTCGCGGCCGCCAAGCCGGTTTGCCGCGTGGTGCTGCGGGCCGACTCGGGCCGGGAAACCGGATGGGCCACGGGCTTCATGGTGAGCCCGCGCCTGCTGATGACCAACTGGCACGTCTTCGGTGAGCCGGAACATGCGCGCAATGCCATCGCCGAATTCGAATACAAGCTGGATATCCGGGGGAATCCCGGTGCCTTCGGTCCGTTTTCTGGTCCGGCCCGACCTGTATTTCTTCTCGAGCGAGGAGCTGGATTACGCGCTGGTGGCGTTGAGCGAAACCTCGATGGACGGCGCCGCGCCGCTGGACCGCTTCAGCTATCACCGGCTGGCGCCGTCGCCGGGCAAGATTCTGGATGGCGAGTGGATCACGATCATCCAGCACCCGTCCGGACAGCGGCGGCAGTTCGCCATTCGTGAGAACCAGCTATTGGGCCGGACGGACCAGTTTTTGTGGTACATGAGCGACACCGCACCGGGATCCTCCGGTGCACCGGCGTTCAACGATTCGTTCCAGGTGGTGGCGCTGCATCATTCCGGCAAGGCGCGCAAAGAAGGCGGGCTGTACGTGCTGCGCGACGGGCGAAAAGTGGAGTCGCTGGACGGTATCGAGGATTCCGACGTGATTTGGGAAAAGAACGAAGGCGTGCGGGTGAGCGTCATGTGCGCGGACATCCAACAGCGGCTGAACGCCGCGGACCCCTACGTTCAGGAGCTGCGGGCGGCCATCGCCAGCGAGACGGGACACGTCATGGCGCGGAAGATCGCGTCGCCGCCGGATGAAGCGCTGCCCGCGGCCGGGCACGCGCCGGCAGCCGTTGCGCAGGGCGGCGTCACGGTGCCGCTCACACTGCAATTGTCCATCGGCTATGGCGAGGTGAAGGCGGCGCCTCCCGCGCTGGCCGCGGCGCCGGCAGCGTCCGCGTTGTCCACAGCCGCCGCGCCGGGCGAATTCGAAAAACTGGTGCCGCCGCCGGTGGACAACCAGTACGAAAACCGCACCGGCTACGATCCGGATTTTCTTTCGACGCCGGTTCCGCTGCCCGAGATCGTGGACCTGAGCGACGTCTCGAAGCTGGACGACGGCTCCGCCATCATCCCCTACGAGCACTTCTCGCTGGCAATCCACAAGACCAGGCGCCTGGCGCTCTTCACGGCCTCCAATGTGGACGGCCGGACGGCCATGCGGCGTCCGGAGCCGGGACTTTATACGCGCAAGGCGCTGTTCGGCCTGCAAAAGGATTCGGACAAGGAAAGCTGGCTCACCGACCCGCGCATCCCCAGGCAGCATCAGTTGCCGGAAGTGTTCTACAACAACGACGGGGGCGCGTTCGACAAGGGTCACATCGTACGTCGCGAGGACCTGTGCTGGGGCGAGACACGCGACCGGATCGTGAAAGCCAACGCGGACAGTTATCACGTCACCAACTGTTCGCCCCAGGTGGCGGGCTACAATCAGGCGTCCAAAAAAGGACTTTGGGGCAAGCTCGAAGATGTGGTGCTCGACCAGGTGGAGAAGGAGCAGAAATTCAGCCTCCTCGCCGGACCCGTGCTGGCCCCCGACGACAAGTTCTTCGAAGGCCGGGACTTTACCGGCAACGTGCGCATCCAGATTCCGCGGCGCTTCTGGAAAATCGTAGTAGCCGAAAAGGAAGGGCTGCTGCAAGCCTTCGCGTTCGTGCTGGAACAGGACCTGACCGCCGTGCCGCTCGAAAACGAGGAGTTCCAGGTGACCGAAGACTGGACGCCGTTCCTGGTCTCCATCCGCGACCTTGAAGCGGAAC
Source organism: Bryobacterales bacterium (assembly GCA_963836425.1). Taxonomy (GTDB): domain Bacteria; phylum Acidobacteriota; class Terriglobia; order Bryobacterales; family Bryobacteraceae; genus CAWIJJ01. The sequence goes on from CAWIJJ010000004.1 coordinate 31,701, forward strand.
TGGGCGGCATCCGCTTCCCGCAAGTGCTCAAAGACGCGGACGGTTCCCTGACGCAGTCCGGTGATGAACTGCTGAAGACGCGGAAGGCGCGCCGCAGGCCCCGTTCGAAGCCGGCAACGGCCGGACGCGGCGGCGTATAGAATCTCCCAGCGCTCCCCGGAGTTGTGCCCCGCGAAACACTGCGGCGGCAAAGGCGTGCGGTAACGTGAAAACGCGCCGCCTCACCAAACCGGGAGAGCCAATGCCGAATCGAACCGTAACCGAACAGGACCCACGCCATCAGGGGCCCAAACCGCCGTTTGACGAAGACCGCATCTCCGTCCCCGGACGGGAGGGAGAAATGCGGGAGAAGCCGGACCACGGCGAGGAATCCTACCACGGCTTCGACCGCCTGAAAGATAAGGTGGCGCTGATCACCGGAGGCGACAGCGGAATAGGCAAGGCGGTGGCCATCGCCTTTGCGCGCGAGGGCGCGGACGTGGCGATTTCCTATCTGCCCGAAGAGGAGGAGGACGCCCGCGACAGCGTGCGGTGGATCGAATCGGCCGGGCGCAAGGCGCTCGCAATTCCCGGAGATATTGGGGACGAGAGCCACTGCCGGAGTATGGTCGAGCGGGTGGTCAAAGAGTTCGGCGGGATCGACCTGCTGGTGAATAATGCGGCCTTCCAGATGACCCATCCGAAACTGGAGGAATTTACAGCAGAGGAGTGGGACCACACCTTTCGCACAAATATCTACTCCATGTTTTACCTGTCTCAGGCCGCGATTCCGAAGATGCGGCCGGGAAGCAGCATCATCAACACGGCCTCGGTACAGGCTTACGAGCCTTCGGGCCAGCTGCTGGCCTATGCCACCACCAAGGGCGCCATCGTCACCTTCACCAAGGCCCTGTCGGAACTTGCCATCGAGCACGGCGTTCGGGTAAATGCCGTAGCCCCGGGGCCGGTCTGGACGCCCCTCATCCCCTCCACCATGCCCGGCGAGAAGGTCAAAAACTTCGGCAAGAGCGACGCCATGACCCGTCCGGCACAACCGGCTGAACTGGCCCCTGCCTATGTCTTCCTTGCCGCCCAGGACTCCAGTTATGTCACCGGGTCGGTGATGGACCTGACTGGTGGCCGCATGCTGCCATGATTGTCGGAATTTCCGGCATATTCCCGTGGCGGTTTTGTGCATTTCCGTCCGCTCGCAAAATGTAGGAAAATGTAGGCGGGGGGGCCGGGATGGAAAATGCTGCCGGTCAAGGCTCGGTGGGGAATTTCAGCAAAGAACAAATCAAACTATTTAGCGGCAGCGACATGGTTGCCGCACTGCTCGAGTCCGCGGCCCAGGCGATTATCAGCGTAGATCGTACTGGACGCATCGTACTGGCGAACCGGCGCACGGAAGAGATGTTCGGCTTCACGCGCGAGGAACTAATCGGATCCCTGGTCGAGGCGCTGCTGCCGAACGCGCAGCGGGAAGGCCATACGCGGCATCGGGCAAATTACTTTCGCGCGCCGCATCCGCGTCCCATGGGTATCGGTTTCGACCTGATGGCACGGCGCAAGGACGGGACGGACTTCGCAGTGGAAGTCAGCCTGAGCCACATCCAAACCGACGGGGAAGTCTACGCCATCGCCTTCGTGAGCGACATCAGCGAGCGGAAGAAGCTGGAACAGCAGTTGATGCACTCGCAGAAGATGGAGGCGGTGGGCCGTTTGGCGGGCGGGGTGGCGCACGACTTCAACAACATGCTGACGGTCATCGCCGGCTATGAACGCATGATCCTGGACGAGCTGAAACCTGACGATCCGTTGCGCGAGTATGCCGAGGAAGTGCTGGACGCGGCTACGCGGGCGGCGGAACTGACCAATCAACTCCTCACCTTCAGCCGGCGCCAGGTGATCCAGCCGCGCGTCTTCAACGTAAACACGGTCATCACCAATCTCGAAAAGATGCTGCGGCGGTTGATCGGCGAGGACATCCGGCTCACCCTGCAACTCGACGAGAAAGTGGCCAACATCCGCAGCGACCCGTCACATGTCGAGCAGGCGATCGTGAACCTGGCGGTCAATTCCCGTGACGCCATGCCCGAAGGCGGCAGAATCATCATCGAAAGCTCGAACCAGTACCTGGACGAAAATTACGCGCGGTCGCACCTCGGCGTCCACCCGGGGCAGTACGTGATGATCGCGGTCAGCGACACCGGTACAGGCATGGATGCCGAGACCCGGCAGCATATTTTCGAGCCGTTCTTCACCACCAAGGAGAAGGGGAAAGGCACGGGGCTGGGGCTGGCCACTGTCTACGGAATGGTAAAACAGAACGGCGGCGACATCTGGGTCTACAGCGAACCTGGATCCGGAACTACCTTCAAGCTGTATTTTCCCATGGTGGAGGAGCCCGCCGATTCGGAGCGGGGCAAGCCGTCTGAAACCCATCGGCCCGGCGGGGAAACGCTTCTGCTGGTGGAAGATGAGCGCTCCGTGCGGGAACTGACCGTCCGCATCCTGGAGCGGCTCGGGTATCACGTGCTGTCAGCCGAAAGCGGGGAGGAAGCGCTGCGGGTGAGCTCCAGTTTCGAAGGACACATCGCGTTGATGCTCACCGACGTAATCATGCCCGGTATGAATGGGCCCCAGGTGGCGGAAGCACTCACCGCAATCCGACCCGGGATGAAGGTTCTGTTCCTTTCCGGGTACACCGAAAACACGATCCTCTACCATGGAGTGCTGGAGGCGGGCCTGGATTTCATGCCGAAGCCCTACAATCGCGAGGCTTTGGCTCGCAAAATCCGCGAGCTTCTCGGGGATATCGTCGCGGGTTAAGGGACTCGTCCCGGGGGACCGATCACGCCTTCGATCGCTGACAGCAACTCCGCTGTTTTGAACGGCTTGCGGAGACAGACCGTTCCGCTCAGCTCTTCCTGAAACTGGTTTGCGAAGCCGGTCATAAATATGACCGGGAGCGACGGTCGCAGCACGTGCGCCCGCGCTGCCAGCAATAACCCGTTCATTCCAGGCATGACAATGTCGGTCAACATCAGGGATAGAGGGTGTTCGCCTGCATGGAGCACCGCGAGCGCCTCCTCGGCGCCGCTGGCCTCAGTCACGGAATAGCCGGCGCGTTCAACCAGGCGGTGGATGAGTTGCCGCACGGCCGGTTCGTCGTCGACGAGGAGAATCACGGAAGGGATTATAGCGCGGGCGGGGCTCTGTTAGCAGGAGCCGTATCGCACAAAATTATGCGCATAAATACTTGACATGAAGCCGCGCATATTTTATGCTTACAAATAGATGAGGCAACCCCACAGGGCGCCTGATCAACAAAGCCATCTATGAGGAGCTCAAAAACCATGTCTCTTAGCCATTTCGACCCGCTTGCCAGTCTCCGTACGTTTGAAGATGCCTTCACCCGGATGCTCAGTGAACCCCAAACCAATCGCCCGTGGGCACCCGCTGTGGATATCTACGAATCCGAACAGGAGTTGGTGCTCAAGGCCGACCTGCCGGACGTGGATCAAAAGGATATCGACGTACGCGTAGAGAACCAGACCCTCACCCTGGCCGGTGAACGCAACTTCCAACAGACGGAAAACGGCAAGGCCTACCACCGGATCGAGCGGAACTACGGTAAGTTCGTGCGCAGTTTCGCGGTCCCGAACACGTTCGATACCGAGAATATCCGCGCCGAATACAAAAACGGCGTTCTCACCGTCACGCTTCCCAAAAAGGAAGCCGCCAAGCCCCGCCAGATCAAAATCGAACTGAAGGCGTAACGCATCAAAACAAATAGGGGCGTGCCGCGGGGGCGCGCAGGAAAGAGGGCAGGCGTCACAGCCTGCCCTATTCGTCTTTAGCAAAGGAGCAGCATGTTTCGGTTGGACAAACTTACCCAGAAAGCCCAGGAAGCCGTGCAACAGGCCCAGGGTGTAGCGGAAAAAGGCGAAAGCCAGGTGATCTTTCCTTTGCACCTCCTCATCGCCCTGGCGGAGGAGAAAGAGGGGATCGTCCGGCCGGTGCTCGAAAAGTGCGGAGCGCATCCGGACGCGATTCTTGCCGAGGCGCGCCGCCAGTTGCAAAACGTACCCAAAACCGCCGGCATGCAGCCCGGCGTCTACCTGTCCCAGCCGTTGAATCAGATTCTCGAAAGGGCCTTCGACGAGGCCGGCCGGTTCAAAGACGAATTCGTATCCACCGAGCACCTGCTGCTGGCCATCGCGGAGCAGCGCAACGACGCTGCCGGCCAACTCCTGGACCGCGCCGGAGCCACCCACGATGCCATCCTCAAGGCCCTGGTTTCGGTGCGCGGCAGCCAGCGGGTGACGGATCAGAACCCCGAAACCAAGTACCAGGCCCTGGAACGCTACGCGCACGACCTGACGGATTCGGCGCGCAAAGGCAAGCTGGACCCGGTGATCGGCCGCGACGAAGAGATCCGGCGCGTGATGCAGGTGCTCAGCCGCCGCACCAAGAACAACCCGGTGCTGATCGGCGAGCCGGGCGTGGGCAAAACCGCCATCGTCGAAGGACTGGCGCAGCGCATCGTCCGCGGCGACGTGCCCGACCAGCTCAAAAACAAAAAGCTGGTGGCCATCGACCTCGGGTCCATGATCGCGGGCACCAAGTTCCGCGGCGAATTCGAAGACCGCCTCAAGGCCGTGGTGAAGGAGATCATCGACTCGAACGGCGAAATCATCTGCTTCATCGACGAGCTGCACACGCTGGTCGGTGCGGGCTCCGCCGAAGGCGCGATCGACGCCGCCAACCTCTTGAAGCCGGCGCTCGCGCGCGGCGAACTGCGGTGCATCGGCGCCACCACCCTGAACGAATACAAGAAGCATGTCGAAAAAGACGCCGCCCTGGCACGCCGTTTCCAGACCGTCCTGGTGGGTGAGCCGACGGTGGACGATACCATCGCCATCCTGCGCGGGCTCAAAGAGAAGTTTGAGATCCACCACGCCGTCCGCATCAAGGATTCGGCCATCATCGCGGCCGCGGTGCTCTCGCATCGCTACATCGCCGACCGCTTCCTCCCCGATAAGGCCATCGATCTGATCGACGAGGCAGGCTCGGCCCTGCGGCTCCAGATCGGCTCCATGCCCATCGAAATCGACGACCTGGACCGGCGCATTTCGCACCTCGAAATCGAGCGGCAGGCGCTCAGCAAGGAGACGGACAACGCCTCCCACGAGCGGCTGCGCCAGGTGGAGAACGACCTGGAACGCCTGCGCGGCGAAGCGGCCGTCCTGAAGGAGCGGTGGAACCGCGAAAAGGCCGCCATCACCAGGGTTCGCGAGCTCAAGGAAGAGCAGGACCGCCTGCGCCAGGAAGAGGAGAGAGCCACCCGCGCCGGCGACTGGGAGAATGCCGCCCAGTTGCGGTACGGCCGCCTTTCCCAGATCGAGAAAGACATCAACGCCGCCGAGCAGGAACTCGAATCCGTGAAGGAGAACGCGCTGCTCAAGGAGGAGATCGGCGAGGACGATATCGCTCGCATTGTCGCCAAGTGGACCGGCATTCCCGTCACCCGCATGATGGAGGGCGAGATCCAGAAACTGGTGCACATGCCCGAGCGGTTGAAGGACCGCGTTGTGGGCCAGGACGAGGCCGTTCGGCTGGTGGCCAACGCCATCCTCCGCAACCGGGCCGGCCTGAGCGATCCCAACCGGCCCATCGGCAGCTTCATCTTCCTGGGCCCGACGGGCGTGGGAAAAACGGAACTGGTGCGCGCGCTGGCGCAATACCTGTTCGACGACGATAAGGCCATGGTCCGCATCGACATGTCCGAGTACATGGAGAAACATGCCGTTTCGCGCATGATCGGGTCGCCTCCCGGATACGTCGGTTACGACGAGGGCGGGCAGCTTACCGAAATCGTTCGGCGGCGGCCGTATTCGGTAGTGCTGTTCGACGAAATCGAAAAGGCCCATCCCGATGTGTTCAATGCGCTGCTCCAGATCCTGGACGACGGCCGGCTGACGGACGGCCAGGGCCGCACGGTGAGTTTCAGGAACACCGTGATTGTCATGACCTCCAACGTCGGCACCGGGATGGTGGAGAAGAACTCCATCGGATTTTCGGTTCACGCCAAAGACACGAAAGGCGACGACACCCGGAAGCGGCTGCTCGATACGCTGCGCGCGCAGTTCCGGCCGGAGTTCCTCAACCGCGTTGACGATATCATTGTCTTTAATACGCTGACGCGCGAGAACCTGGGCCAGATCGTGGAAATCCAGCTTGAAAACGTGAGCCGGCTGCTGCGGGAACGCAAGGTGAACCTGGAAGTGACGCCGGCCGCCAAGGACCTGATCATTTCCGAGGGGTACGACCCGCAGTACGGCGCACGGCCGATGCGGCGCGCCATCCAGCGCATGATCCAGGACCCGCTCGCCCTCCGGCTGATCAATGGCGATTTCGCGGATGGCGAAACGATAGTAGTGGATGTGGCCGCCGATGGCGCTACGCTGGAGTTTTCAACTGCCGGCCACGCAGCCGAACTGCCGGCCAGGTAAAAGACGATGTCAACCAATACGCTCAAAACAGCTCTTCTGCTGGGGCTCCTCAGCGCCCTCCTCCTGTTCGGGGGAGAGGCGCTGGCCGGCCGCAACGGCCTCTACATGGGGCTCGGCCTGGCCGTGCTGTTCAATTTCGCCGGCTACTTCTTCTCCGATAAGATCGCGCTGTCCATGTACCATGCACAGCCGCTGACGGAGTCGGAAAACCCGGAGGTTTACCGGCGCATCGGTCCCATGGTGGCGAACCTCTGCCGCCGCATGAACCTGCCCATGCCCAAGTTGTACCTGATCCCCGAGGCCTCGCCGAACGCTTTCGCCACGGGCCGCAACCCGGCGCACGCTTCGGTGGCGGTGACCACCGGGATCATGGAGGTAATGAACGATAACGAGATCGAGGGCGTGATCGCGCACGAGCTCGGACACGTGCTGCACCGCGATATCCTGATCTCGTCGGTGGCTGCCACCATGGCCGCCGCCATTACCCTGCTGGCGCGGCTGGCGTTCTTCGTAGGACCGCGGCGCGACGACGATGGCAACGGCGGAGCCATGGGCGGCATCTTCATGCTCTTCCTGGCGCCGATCGCTGCCATGGTCATCCAGTTCGCGATTTCGCGCTCGCGCGAATATGACGCCGATGCGGCCAGCGCCAAGTACGTCGGTTCGCCGTATCCGCTCATGAACGCTTTGCAGAAGCTGGAAGGCTACTCCAAGCGCATTCCCATGGACGCCTCCCCGGCGACGGCCCACATGTTCATCATCAAGCCGTTCACAGGATCGAGCATGATGCGCCTGTTTTCGACGCACCCCTCGACGGAAGACCGCGTCGCACGCCTGCAGGGCATGCGATGAACGAAGTCCGCGTGAGCCGGAAAGCGGCCGGGCGGGCCGCCTCCGGCCATCCGTGGATCTTTGCGAGCGATATCGAAGACCGGGACGGCGCGCAGCCTGGTGCGGTGGTGAAGGTCGTGGATCCGCGCGGACGGCCGCTCGGCATCGCCCATTACAGCTCCGCTTCCCAGATCACTCTGCGCTTGCTTTCGCGGCAGAACGAAGAGGCCGGCCGCGATTTCTATTTGGCTCGCCTGCGCGCGGCCGAAGAGCACCGACGTGCGGTCGTCCGCGATTCGGATGCCTACCGCGCCGTGCACGCGGAAGCCGACCTGCTGCCGGCCCTGATCGTGGACCGCTACGGCGACTACCTGGTGATCCAGACCCTGAACCAGGGCATGGACGCGGACAAGGCGACCCTGGTCTCGTGCCTGGAGGAGATCTACCGGCCCAAGGGAATTCTGGCGCGCAACGATGCGCCGGTCCGCTCCAAGGAGCAACTGCCCCTCGAAACCGCCGTGCTCGCGGGCGAGATTCCGGATTCGGTGTGGGTGCGGATGAACGGTCTGCGCCTCCGTGCCGACCTGCGGCATGGCCAGAAGACGGGCATCTTCCTGGACCAGCGGGAGAACTATCTGGCGGCGGCTCGCTGGGCGAAAGGCGGGGACGTGCTCGACACCTTCGCCTCCACCGGCGGTTTCGCGCTGCATCTCGCCGCGCGCGCCGGCCGCGTCCTGGCGGTGGACAGCTCGGCGCACGCGCTCGAAACGGCGCGGGCGAATGCGGAGGCGAACGGCATCGCCAACATCGAATTCCGCGAGGCCGACGTCTTCGATGTCTTGAGCGGGCTGAGCCAGGCGCGCCGGCAATTTGCGATGGTGGTCCTGGACCCGCCCGCCTTCGCCAAGTCGCGCCAGTCGCTTGAACCGGCGGCGCGCGCCTACAAGGAAATCAACCTGCGCGCGCTGCGGCTGCTGGGCCCGGGCGGCATCCTGGTGACCTGTTCGTGTTCGCACCATCTGGCTGAATCGGCCCTGCTCGAAGTGGTGGCGGAGGCGGCGCTCGACGCGGGGCGGACGTTGCGCGTGTTGGAGCGGCGCACGCAGGCACAGGATCATCCGATCCTGCTGACGGTTCCGGAAACCCTCTACCTGAAGTGCCTGATCCTCGAAGTGATGTAACGCACGGGCGCGGTGCCGGCGGCATGCAACAATGCAGGCGTCTGGCAGTCATGCGTGCTCTCTTTCCTCCGCTACTCCTCGGCACCCTCGCCGGCGCCGCCGCATTCCCGCAGGACCACAACATGCACATGGGCGGCATGAACATGGCGGGAATGAACCTGATGTCGATGGCATCGGGCACAAGCATGAACCCGCAGTCCTGGCGCATGCCGATGGCGATGGTCCGCTCGGGCGCGTGGAACCTGATGTTCATGGGCAATGCGTTCGTCGTCGAGACGCAGCAGGCAGGCCCGCGCGGCGGAGACAAGTTCTTCTCGGTGAATTGGGGGATGGCATCGGCCGAGCACCGTTTGGGGCGCGGCAGCGTGATGCTCCAGGCGATGCTCAGCCTGGAACCCGCCACCATCGCCGGGCGCCGGTATCCCCTCCTGTTCCAGACCGGTGAGACGGCGTTCGATGAGCCCATCGTGGACGGGCAGCACCCCCACAATTTCGTCATGGGGCTGGGAGTGCAGTACGCGCGTCCGGTGGGTTCCGCGATTGTCCAGGTGTACTACGCCCCGGTCGGCGACCCGGCGCTCGGACCGGTGGCTTTTCCGCACCGCGCCTCGGCTTTCGAACTGCCGCAGGCTCCGCTGAGCCACCACTGGCAGGATTCCACCCACATCGCCACCAACGTGATTACGGTGGCGCTGAAGCGCCGCAAGCTGCGGCTGGAGGCGAGCGGCTTCCTCGGCGCCGAGCCGGGTGAACAGCGTTGGCGCATCGCCTGGGGCGCGCCGGATTCGTACTCGGCGCGCTTCTCCGTGTTCGCCACCAGCAACTGGATGATCCAGGCATCGGCAGGGCGGCTGCACAATCCGGAGGCGCACGTGCCGGGCGACGTCGTGCGGGTCACCGCGTCGGCCCACTACACCCGGGCGGTGGCTGCGGGGGACTGGTCCACGAGCCTCATCTGGGGACGAAACCATTCCGCGTCCACGCAGCGGAATCTGAACTCCTGGCTGGCGGAGACCCTCTACCCGGTGACGCGGCGCAACATCCTTACTGCACGCGCGGAACTGGTCGCCAAAGACGAGCTGTTCGCCAACGATCACGAACTCGAACACGACCTGGAGCATCGCGCCGGAAGCACCTTCCGCATCGGCGCCTTCACCGGCGGCTACACGCGCGAGATCGCGACCCTCGGCTGGGTGCGCGCGGCCCTGGGGGCGAACGCGTCCGCCTACTCGGTGCCCCCGGCGATCAGGCCCTGGTACGGCGAGCATCCGTGGGGCGTCAACCTATTCCTCCGCTTCCGCTTGCAGCCCCAACAATGATGCCGCGGCGCGACTCGATCATCGCCGCGGTTTCCGCCCTGGTGTTCGCGCTGCTGGCGGCGGCCGTGGTGCGGGGCGTGCCCATCTGGTTCGACGCGCCGGTGCGGGAAGCCCTGCGCGGCGCGTCTGTGCCGGCACTCACCGAAGCCATGCGCGGCCTGACGCTGCTCGGGTGGGACCGTTTCGTGATTCCGCTGCTCGCCCTGGCCGCATGGCGCCTGGAGACGCTCGGCCGGCGGCGTGAAGCCGTCGTGCTGGCCGCCGTGGTGATCGGCCTCGAGGTGCTGGTCAACCTGCTCAAGCTGGCGTTCGGGCGCGAGCGGCCGGAAGCGCTCTACGGATACGCCGAGCCGCCCACGTCCAGTTTTCCGAGCGGCCACGCAGCGCTCTCGCTGGGCCTGTACGGGACGGCGGCGGCGCTCGGCGGCGGCGCGGCGCGATACATAGCCGCGGCCCTGCTGGTGCTGCTGATCGGCCTGTCGCGCGTGTACCTGGGCGTTCACTACCCGAGCGATATCGTGGCAGGCTATGCGCTGGCGCTGGCATTCGTGGCGGCAGCCCGCGCATGGCTGCGGCGGCGTTAGCGCGGCGGAAAATACCAGAGCAGAATTCCCTTGCCGACGCGCTCCTGGATCGGAATGCGATTGGGCCACAGGACCACCTCCGGATACCGGCCGAACAGGCCCAGCCGCCGCGATTTCAGAAACGTCAGGCTGACGGCATTCCATCCCGGGTTTGGCTGCGTGACGTCCATCCGCTCGATCATCGGCGGCATCCCGTGCTGCGTCTGGAAATCGGCGAGCATCTGGTTGGCGAACGTCACTTCGTGCGCGCCCGCCTGTTTCAGGCGCGCCGCGAGACGCTTGACGTCCTGGCCCCAGTCGAGGTCGGAATCGACGGCGATTCTCTCCGGAGTGCTGCCCGCGAGTTCGTTGAAGTACGGAAGGTAGTCGGGATGGCTCAGCACCGAAGACGCGGCAAACCACAGGCACGCGGCGCCCACGGCGCCAGGGATCCAGCGGCGGTTACCGGCGGTTTCGAGCAGCCGCGCGATCCCCGCGGCCGCTGCGATCGAGAACGCGACGTACACCGGGAGCACGTGCCGCACACCGATGTTGATGCGGCTGAACGCGCCCACCAGCAGGATGCCGGCCGCGAAGGCGAAAAGCAGCCATCCCCGCCGGTGCCGCAGCACGGCGGGAATTCCGGCGCCGAACAGCAGCAGAAACCCGATCGGCGTTTTGAACGTGAGCACCACCGGGTAGAAATACCAGAAGCCCGTCATGCTCGTGCGGCCCAGCAGATACTCCGGATGGCCGAGCGCATTGTGTTGGGCCACTTCACGAATGCCGCGGAACAGTTCCGGCGCGGGCACGCCGTCGAAGCTGAAACGGTAACCGGCCCAGATGAGGGCGCAGGCCACCCCCGCCGCGAGCGCGAAACCCGGCGCGCGGGACCGGATGGCTTTGCCCACGGCGGCCCCGGACGGCCGTTCCGAGTACCAGAACCAGGCCAGCGCGACGGCAAAACAGACCGGCAGGAATGCGAAGGTCGAGAATTTGGAGAGGATCGCCAGGCCGGTCATGGCCCCGAACACGGCGGCGGTTTTTGGCGAGGGCCGCTCCATCCACAGGATGCCGCTCAGAAACGATGCGGAGAAAAACGCGGTCAGCGCCATGTCCGTGGTGGCCATGCCTGCGTGCGCCAGCACCGGCGGCAGAAACGTGAACAGCGCCACGGCGATCACGGCAATCGCACGTCCGAAATACCGCCGGCCCCAAATATAGACCACCGCGCAGGCCGCCCAGAAGAAGGGCAGCGTGCCCAGCCGGGCCAGGGCCAGCGTGCGGTCGTAGTTGCCGCTGCGGTAGAGGATGTTCAGCCCCTCGCGGGTTTTCGAGAATTCATCCTTGTCCGGAGTATTCTGCGAGCGCGCGCCCGCGAGCCAGGGCCCCAGCGCCACGGCCACGCGCGAAAGGGGCGGATGCTGCGCTTCCCAGTGATAGATCCCTTTGTCCAGCCACTCCATCCCGCAGGCGATGTGCACCGGTTCGTCAAAGGTGTGATTGAAAACCGTGTAAGTGGCGGCGATGCGAATCGAAGCGAGCAGCACGAGAGCCGCCAGCAGCGGACGCCGCCGCCGCTCGACGAACGCTAACATCTTTTGGGGCCGGGAAGCCATGAAAGGCCAGCGTAGCATCGCTGCGCGGCGCGAGCCGGTTTGCGGCGATCAGCTCTTCGGCAACGCCACCGTAATGTTGCGGAATTTGAGCCCGCCGGTGTGGTCGCCCTGAATGTAGAAGGGGCCGGGTTGCCCTTCATCGGCGTCGAGCGCGCCGCCGGTGATGCCTTCGATCTGCTTGTGGTCGATGGTTGTCACCCCGTCGCGCACCACGGTGAGGGTGCGTCCCACCAGGGTTATGTCGAACGTCTCCCAGGTGCCGGGGCGTCGCGGTATGTCCTTGGGAGCGATGCGTCCGTAAACGGAACCGATGCGGCGCTCCACGGGATTCGAGGAGAGGGGTTCGTATTCGAGCTGGATTTCATACCGCCCGCGAAGATAGAAGCCGCTGTTGCCGTGATCCGGGCAGTTCACCTCGAAGTGCAGCTTGAAATCGTCGAACTTGCGCGTCGTTTTCAGGTTCGCGCCTTTGGCCTCGTTCACGAGCATTCCGTTTTCGACCTTCCAGTGGCTGTTGGCGGCATTGCCCACCGGTTCCCAGCCGTCCAGGTTCTTTCCGTTGAAGATCGGCTCGGGTGTGGTCCAGGCTTTGGGCGCGGGCCGGTTCAGATCGGGCGCGCGCTGGCCCGTGAGGGGCGTGGTAACGTCGCCGCGCTTTTGCGTGCCGGCGAGTTTGCCGCCGGAAGCATCGAGGTTCCACACCGTGGCCGGGCCGTTCTCCGATGCGCCCGCGACCGTTGCGGTCAGGTGCGAGCCGTTGATTTTGAAATCCTTCACCTGATACACGTTGGCGCTGGTCGGTTGATACCAGACTTCGACCGCGCCGTTCTTCTCGCTGATGCCGAGCCATGCGGCGCGCGTGCCGGCCGGAGTATTGATGTCGAAATCCCATCGTCCGAGAAACGGATTCGCGCCCTTCTGCGCGCACAGGGGCAGCAAAGACGCGGTGAGGACGAGAAAAGCGATTGAGTGCCGTCGCATGAGGGCAGTGTACTACAGCCTATTCATGCCGCAGTTCCAGGAAGCAGTTACCATATTCACAAGGTGTATCCGGAAAAGCTGCTCGAACATTTTCAGAATCCGCGGAACGTGGGCGAACTCGCTCCGCCGGCCACCGTGGTGGAGGTGTCGAACCCGGCGTGCGGGGACATTCTCCGGCTATCGGCGAGGTTCGAGAACGGCGTGGCGGAAGCGGTGCGGTACAAAGTGCGGGGGTGTACCGCGTCCATCGCGGCCGGGTCGGCGCTCACCGAATGGATGACGGGCAAGTCGCTCGATGAGCTGGCGCGCTTTCAAGCCGCGATTGTGGATGAGGCGGTGGGCGGGCTGCCGGCGGAATCGAAGCATGCGGCTGCGCTCTGCCGCGACGGCGTCCGGTCGCTGCTGGCCCAGGCGGCCAAGCCGTGAGCCGGGCGGGGCGCGCGATCCTCTGGGGCGGCCTGGTGGCGGGCACCCTCGACATCGCCGACGCCTTGATCTTTTTCGGCTTGCGCGGCGCGCCCCCCGCCGTCGTCCTGCAATCGATCGCCAGCGGCCTGCTCGGCGCGGCGGCCTTTCGCGGTGGCGCGGCGACGGCGGCGCTGGGACTGTTCCTGCACTTCGTCATCGCGTTCGGCGCGGCCACCGCGTTCTGGCTGGCCAGCCGCGCCATTCCGCTGCTGGTGCGCTATTACGCGATCGCGGGCCTGCTTTTCGGCGGAGCCGTCTACCTGTTCATGAATCGCGTGGTGCTGCCGCTATCGGCAATTTCCCGCGCATCCCTCGCGCCGCCGCCGCCGATCGGCCTCATCAACGGGGTGCTCGCGGTTGATTCTGCTGGTGGGATTGCCGATCGCGATCGCAACCCGCCGCTACTCGCAGTAGCTCACTGCGCGTACCAGTCGCGCAGCCGGACGTCGATGCCCGTGCCTTCCAGCGCTTTCGCGAACGCCTGGATGTCCGACCCGCGGTAATGATACGGAAAAACCACCGCCGGGTGGAAGGCGCGCACCGCGTCGGCCGCCGCCTCCGGCGTCATGGTGTACGGAAGGTTCATGGGGATGAAGGCGACGTCGATATTCTTGAGCGCGCGCATTTCGGGCGTGCCTTCGGTGTCGCCGGCGAAGTAGAAACGCTTCCCCCCGTAAGTCAGGATGTACCCGTTGCCGCGCCCCTTTTCGTGGAACACCTGGCCGCCCGGGCCGGGCTTCATGTTGTACATCGGGATCGCGTCCACCTTGAACGGGCCGATCGTCTTGCTTTCCCCGTTCGAGATGACCACGCTGCCGGGCATTTTCTCGGCCACCACTTTGGGCGCGAGCAGCACGGTGTCGTCTTTGCTGACTTTGTCGATGATGGCGGAAACGAAGTGGTCGCCGTGATTGTCGGTGATCAGAATGTAGTCGGCTTTCGGCCGCCCGTCGTAGACCCCCTGCGCCGGGTCCACGTACAGGACCTTGCCGCCGGCCTGAAGCATCAGGCTGGCGTGAAAGATGGGAGTGATCTTGACCGGGCCTGCGGAGGTCGGAAACTCCTCGGTCGTCGCGCCGATGAGCGCGCCCGTGAACAGGAGGAGGGAAGCGAGCAGTCTCATAGTGCGATTGTACTGCCAACTCGCATACACTCTTTTTATGAACTTCCTCAATCGCCGCGATTGGCTGGCCGCGTCGGCCGGCGCGCTCACCGCTTCCGCCGCTCTACAGGCGCAGACCGCTCCCACCTTCAAGCTGCGCTACGCTCCGCGAATCGGCTGGTTGCAGGGACCGGTCCCGCAGCAACTGGAGACTTATCACAAGGCCGGGTTCCGCGCCTTCGAATATAACGGGCTGCCCAACCACACCATGAGCGAGATCGAGCAGTTCCGCAAAAAGCGCGACGAACTGGGCATGTCGATGGGAACCATGGTCGTGAACCGCGGCGGATGGCGGCCGACGGCCCTGCCGGACCGTTCGAGGCATGCGCAGTTTCTCGAGGACGTGCGTAAGGCCATCGACATTCACCGCGTCATGGGCAACGACGTGGCGACCGCGACGTCCGGAATCGAGGTCCCGCACCTCACCTTCGCGCAGATGACCGACAACTGCGTGGAGGCGCTGAAGCGGGCCGCCGACATGCTCGAGAACACGCAGTTGACCATGGTGCTGGAGCCGCTCAACCACAAGGTGGACCACGCCGGTTACTTTGTCGTGTACTCCGATCATGCCGCCGAAATCATCGGCCGCGTCAATTCTCCGCACGTGAAGATTCTCTTCGACATGTACCACCAGCAGATTTCCGAAGGGAACATCATCAACGACATCGACATGTATTACGACCTGATCGGCTACTACCAGACCGGCGACGTGCCCGGGCGGCGCGAACCCTACACCGGCGAGATGAATTACCAGAACATCTTCCGCCACCTGTACCGCAAGGGATACAAAGGCATGATCGGCCTGGAGCACGGCATGTCGGAAAACGGCGAAGCGGGCTTCCGCAAGGTAGTGGAGGCGTACCGGAAAGCGGACAGCTTCGAGGCTTAACGGGCGGGGCGCGGTCCCTGTCCCTATCCGTTGCTCAGGGCCACGCCTTTCGTGCTCACGTAATATTTCGCCAGCATGTTCGGGTTCTCCCACGCCGGGAAACTCTCCGGATGCTTCAGGTACCCGAAAAACTGGTTGGTCACCTGCGCAAAATGCGCCTCGTGACCCACACGGTACTGCGCCGGGATGGTGATGTGGACTTCGCCGCCGCCATCCTCCATGCCGATGCCCGGATAGCGCGCCGCCAGCCGTTCCATGCTCGCCTCCAGATCGCGCCTCACGCCCGGGCCATTCGGAATAACGTATAGCTCCGGCTCCCTGGGCTGCCGCACTTCGATCCGCGATTTGGAGCCGCGATAGATGGCCAGATGCGTGTCGCCGCCGCCCGGCGGAGCCTCCCAATTCCAAAGGACGTCGAGTTTGACGTGAATCCCCCGGATCGCGTAAGAGACGCGCGTGTTGCAGAAATAGTCCAGCTCGTCGCCGGGCGTGCCTGTTACCTGCCGGAATTGCGCGGCGGTGATGCGCGTGGGCCAGCGGCTGCCGGAGAGCACCTGGATCTCCGTGCGGTAATCGATCGCCTTCTCCGGGAAGAGCGTCCACTGCGCCAGATCGACCAGGTGCGTGCCCACATCGGCGAGAGCCTCGCCCTGCTCCAGCACATCGAAGAACCAGGGTGGGCGCGGATTGGCCACCCCCGCAACCAGCTTCAGAATGTGATGGACGCTCTCCATGTAGACCGCGGGCTCCTCCACGGACCCGGGCAGGATTTCGCCGAAGACGGCCGGGTCGTTCACCAGTTCCCGTTGCAGGATCGAAGTGATCTCGAACCGCTCGGTCATGATGTCGTAGGCCATCAGCCCCCGCGCGGCGGAGCCGGCAAGCGCGGCTTCGAGTTCTGGCATATCGGCGCTCCGGATGATCCACGGCTTATCGGCGAGGACATGCTTGCCCGCATCGAGGGACGCGCGGATCAGCCCGATCTTCGAGCGATTACGCCCGGAGAGGACCACAATGTTGCCCTCGCGATCCTCGATCATGCGCTCCAGGTAGTCGGGTGCGGCGTGGATATCGAGTTCCCAGGCAGTCGGGCGGTCCTTGCGGTGATTGAACCGGGAAACGCGGTTCAGGTGTTCGATGAGGTCGGGTCCGAGCGGGGCGTAGACGGCCGCCTTCGAGGACACCCCGGCGTACATCTCCTTCTGGATCAGGGCGGCGTGGAAGTGGCCCGGGTCGAGAGTAATGAGTCGAAAATCGGTCATGGTATCGGTACGGTGCGGCCAGGCTATCGCAGGCCCTTCTTCTTGAGATACGCGATCAGGGTGGCGGGATCGTCCGTGATAATCGCGTCCACCTGCGCGTCGATCAGTTTGTCCCAATCCGCCTCGGTGTTCGCGGTCCAGGGCACCACCTGGATCCCGGCTTTGTGCGCGGCTTCGACCTTCGCCGGAGTCACCAGGCGGTAATGCGGCGAAATGATTTCGGCCTTGGCGGCTTCCGCGCAGATGGCGGCGTACTCGCGCTGGTCGGTCTGGGTGAGGGCGGAGAGGCGAATCGACGGCGCGATTTTGCGCATCGCCACCAGCGTGCGGAAATCGAAGGATTGCAGAATGATTCGCTTCTCCAGCTTGAAGTGCCGGATGCGGTCGAGCACCATGCGCACGAACTCGTCGGGCGGCGGCGTGTATTCCGGGTGCTCTGCCGAACTCTTGGTTTCGATGTTGTAGTCGAAATTGCCGCGCGTCGAGAGGGCGAACGCTTCGTCAAGCGTCGGCATGCGCGTGCCGGGCACGGTTTGCTGGGTCGCGAACCCGGGATTCTGTTTGGCGCCGCAGTCCCACTGCCGCACTTGCGCCAACGTTAGCTGATGAATGATCGCCTTCGGCTGCGGCCCGCTGCAAACCGGCGGCTCCAGGATGGGGTCGTGGGAAACGACGATGACGTTGTCCTTCGTCACCCCCATGTCCATTTCGAGGGCGTCCACGCCCTGCTCGATGGCGTATTCGAAAGCGGGAATCGTGTTTTCCGGCCGGCGCGCCCGCGCCCCGCGATGGCCGTGCACCAGGATGCGCGGCGCGGCGGCAGCGCGGGGGATGAAGGGCATCAAGCCGGGTACGGAGAGAAAAACGCGCCTGGTCAGCATCGCCCTTAGTATAGTGGCAAAAATGACGGGTGATTTGGACCCGCTAATCCCCTATAATGAATTCCGCTAAAGGGTCTTTGTTCAATCCCGGGATATGACATCGCCATTTCGGCCCGCCCCTCATGTTGTGCGCCTGCCGGACGACCAGGTCCGCCGCCTGTACCCCAAGTACCGCTGGCGTATTCTCGAATCCACCTTTATCGGGTACGCCACCTTTTACTTTGTCCGCAACAACCTGCCCGTGGTCTCGAAGGAGATGGGCCAGGCGCTGGACTACTCGAAAGGGCAGATCGGCGACATGCTGGCCGCTACCGCCATCGCTTACGGAATCGGCAAGTTTCTGATGGGCGCGTGGTCGGACCGCAGTAATCCGCGCTACTTCATGCCGGCCGGGCTGGTACTTACGGCGCTGTGCAATTTTCTCTTCGGCGCCACCAGCGGCTATGCCGTGCATCTGGCGCTGTGGACGCTGAACGGCCTGGTGCAGGGCATGGGCTGGGGTCCCTGCGGGCGGTCGCTGGGGCACTGGTACAGCGTGCGCGAACGCGGCACCGTATTCGCATTCTGGAACATCGCGCATAATGTGGGCGGCGGGCTTACGGGGCTGATCGCGGCCTACGCCACGGCATGGATGGGGTGGCGTTCCGCATTCTACGTGCCGGGAATTCTGGCGCTGATCGGCGCGGCCTATCTCATCTGGCGGTTGCGCGACACGCCGCAATCGGTGGGGCTGCCGCCGGTGGAGGAATACCGCAACGATTATCCGGCGGGCGGCGGTGACCGCGAATCGGAGAAGGAACTCGGCACGCGCGAACTGCTGGTGGACTACGTCTTGAAGAACCGGTACCTGTGGCTGTTCGCGGCGGCGAATTTCTTCGTCTACATCGCCCGCTACAGCATGCTGGACTGGGGGCCCACTTACCTCAAGGAGGTCAAGCGGGCAAGCCTCGAACAGGGCGGCATCAGCACCGCCATTTTCGAGTTCGCAGGCATCTTCAGCACGATCCTCATGGGATGGCTTTCCGACAAGGCGGGCGGCCGGCGCGGCCTGGTGAGTTTTGCCTGCATGGTGCCGGTGTTCCTCGCCTTTGCCGGAATTCTCTATACTCCGCCGGGAATGTTGTGGCTGGACCTGACGTTGTTCGGTGTGGTCGGATTTTTTGTGTACCCGCCGGTCATGCTGCTGGGAGTCACCGGGCTGGATTTCAGCTCGAAAAAAGCGGTGGGCACGGCGGCGGGCTTTATCGGGCTGTTCGGGTATATCGGCAGGACGGCGCAGGGCAAGGGGTTGGGCACCATCGCGGAGCGCTATGGCTGGGATGCGGCGTTGTATGCGATCCTGGCATGCACGCTCGCGGGGATCGTGCTGCTTTCGTTTACCCTGCGCCTGAGGCCGCAGGTGACACACGGGTCTCGGAAGAAATCGGAAGCTGCGGTGACGCCGGCAGCCGGTTCGGTTTGAGAAGGACCGAGCCGATATGGCTTCCGGTACGTCGTAGTCATTACGTTGAAACACGGGGATGCCAGGATATCGGGAAGGAAAAGAGAGATGAGGAAATTCTTCTACATATTTGTAATCGGAACTCTGTTGTACTCTACCGCCCTCTTCGGCCAGTTCGACACCGCCGAAGTGCTGGGAGCCGTACGCGACCCGTCGGGTGCCGCGATTCCCAAGGCCAACGTAACACTTCTTAATCAGGATACCGGCATACAAGCCAGGGCCACTACGGACGATAACGGCTTCTTCGATTTCTTCAACGTCCGCGTAGGCCGCTATACAGTTACCGTCGAACATGCCGGCTTTTCGAAATTTACGGCGGCAGACATCACGGTGAATGTCAACGCCCGCCAGCGCGTGGACGTCACCATGCAGGTGGGTGCGGTTTCCGAGACCGTCACGGTGACGGGCGCGGCGGCGGCGCTGCAAACCGATTCGAGCGAACACGGGCAGGTAATCCACACCCAGCAGATCGTGGAACTGCCGCTCAACGGGCGCAATTACTCGGATCTTGCTCTACTTACCACCAACGTAAAGAAATCGCCGATCGCCATGTCCGAGAACACGCCGCGCGAAGGCTCGTTCAACGTCAACGGCATGCGCAGCACTTACAACAATTTCATGCTGGACGGCATGGATAACAACGCGTACTCCACCAGCAACCAGGGATTCTCGAATCAGGTGGCGCAGCCTTCACCCGACGCGGTGGCCGAGTTCAAAGTCATCACCAGTAACTTCAGCGCGGAGTACGGCCGTGTGGGCGGTGCGGTGGTGAACGTCGTGATGCAGTCCGGCACCAACCAGATTCACGGCACCGTCTACGAGTTTCTGCGCAACACCAAACTCAACGCGATCGGCTTCTTCCGCCCCGCCACCGGCGTCAAGCCCGAACTGCACCGCAACCAGTTCGGCCTCACCATCGGCGGGCCCATCGTGCGGAACAAAATCTTCTTCTTCGCGGACTACGAAGGGTACCGGAACATTCAGAAGGTGCTCAATATCGTTTCCATTCCCAACATGAACGACCGCGCCGGAATCCTGCCCAATACCGTCGTGAATCCGCTTACCGGAACCGTCTATCCGAAGGGCACGCCGGTGCAGATGATTCCGTTCGCCCAAAAGGTGCTCACCGATCTGCCCGCCGTTCCGGGTGGAACCAGCCGGACCAACAATTACCAGCAACTGCTGCTGACGCCGCGCCAGAACGCCGACAAGTACGACGCCAAGATCGACGCCCAGATTAACAACAAAATGAGCGGCTTCGTGCGTTTCAGCCAGCGCAAGGACAACCAGTATTACGCGCCCACCCTGGCCGGGCCGTCCGGCGGTTCGGGTAACGGCTATGTCCGGGTGCTCAGCCAGGCGGCGGCGCTCGGCTACACGTGGAACGTAACGCCCTCGTCGCTGTTCGACTTCCGCATGAGCTTCACCCACATGCTGGGCGGGAAACAGCCGCCGCTGCTCGGCGGCGCGAGCATGCTCGACCTCTACGGCATTCCCGGGCTGCCCACGTTTCCCGATCTGACCGGCGGATTGAACACCCAGAACATCACCGGTTTCAACACCGGTGTGATCGGACGCCAGGCCACCAACCCGCAATTCCAGAACCCAACCACGTGGAACCCGAAGGTCAACTATGCATTGATCCGCGGCCATCACGCTCTCAAGATGGGCGGCGAGATGCACACCATCCACACCACCGTGATGGATATCAACCCGGTGTACGGGCTGCTCGGTTACGCCGGACAGTTCAGCCGGCCCACCTGCGCGCAGCTTGGCCAGGCGGCGGGCTGCACCGTACCCACCGATGCCGCCACTTACAACCTGGCCGACTTCATGTTCGGCCTGCCCAGCCAGATCCAGCTTGCTAACTGGGTGGTGGGGCAGTACCGCCAGCGCGATTACTTCCTCTACTTCCAGGACGACTATCGCGTAAACTCCAAACTGACGCTCAACCTGGGGCTGCGCTGGGAGTACGCCACGCCGCGCTGGGAGCGCGACAACGTGCTTTCCAATTTCGACCCCGTCAGCAACAAGATGATCCTGGCGAAGGACGGCGGCATTTACGACCGCGCTTTAGTGAATCCCGATTACCGCGACTGGGCGCCGCGCCTCGGCTGGGCCTACAGCATCAATTCCAAAACGGTGTTCCGCGGCGGGTACGGTATCAGCTATGTGCACCTGAACCGCCTGGGCAGCGCGGACGAACTGGGGATCAACGGACCGCAGGTGGTCATCGCCACCATCAATCAGTCGATTCCCGCCGGCGGTGCCGTGCCTTCGTCTTTCCTGACGACGCAGAACGCATTCCCCTCGAACCTGACCAACCCCGCCACGTTCAATCCGATCAACGCCAACGTCGCCTACATTCCGGCTGACACGCGGTGGCCGTACGTGCAGACGTGGTTCGCCTCCGTGCAGCGGGAACTGGCGAAGAACTGGGTGCTCGAACTCGGATACACCGGCAGCCACAGCCTCCGCCTGCCCATCATCAGCGACTACAACCAGGCGCTCCCGAACCAGCCGGGCCAGACCCTGGGCACGCAGGCTCGCCGTCCGGACCAGGCCTTTGGAGCGATCACGTGGGTCAATCCGGGCGGGCAGACGGCCTACAACGGGCTCTCCGCGCGCGTCGAACACCGCTTCGCTTCCGGCCTATTCTTCGTCAACTCCTTCACGTGGTCCAAGGCCCTGGGCAATTCCGAGCAGGCGCTCGAGAACAACGTGACTGTGCAGAATATCCGCGACCTCGCCAACGAGCGCGGCCGCACCAGCTACGACGTGACCCTGTTGAATACCACCAGCGTCGTGTACCGGCTGCCCTTCGGCAAAAACCGCAAGTTCGGCGCGAGCTGGAACGGCGTGCTCGACGCCATCGCCGGTGGATGGGAGCTCAACACCATCAACACCGCCAACAGCGGCCTTCCCGTCAACATCGTCTACACGCCTTCCTCGGCCCTCGATTCCACCGGGCGCCTGGCCGAATACCGCGGCGGCGCCAGCCAGCGCCCGAACCTCGTCGGCGATCCGTCGCGTCCGAGCGGCGTCAATATGATCGACCAGTACTGGAACAAAGCCGCCTTCGCGCTGCCCACGGCGGATGCGCCTTTCGGCAACCTCGGGCGGAATGCGTTTCAGGGTCCGAACTTCTGGCAGTGGGACCTGGGCGTGAATAAGCGCTTCCCGATTCCGCTGCGCGAAAACATGAGCCTCCAGTTCCGTTCCGAATTCTTCAATATTCTGAACCACACCAACTACGGCGGCCCGAACTCGGACATCACCAGCACCGCCTTCGGCACCATCCGCTCCACCTTCGCTCCCCGGCAGATTCAGTTTGCGTTGAAACTGTCATACTGAGCGATGACCCGTTCGGAAATGTTCCACCGCCTGCGCGAACGCGCCGGGCGGTGGGACATGGTAATTATCGGCGGCGGCGCCACGGGTGCGGGCGTCGCTATAGACGCCGCGGCTCGCGGCTACTCTGTCCTGCTGCTGGAGCAGAGTGACTTCGGCAAAGGCACATCCAGCCGCAGCACCAAGCTCGTGCACGGCGGCGTGCGCTACCTCGAACAGGGCAACGTCTCGCTCGTCATGGAGGCGCTCAAGGAGCGCGGTCTGCTGCTTGAAAATGCGCCGCACCTGGTGCGCAATCTCGGCTTCGTCGTCCCGAACTACACCTGGTGGGAGGCGCCGTTCTACGGCGTCGGCCTCAAGATCTACAACCTCCTGGCCGGCAAGTACGGTTTCGGCGCGTCGCGCATTCTGTCGAAAGAAGAAACGCTCGAGCTGCTCCCCACCATCCGCACCGAAGGCCTGCGCGGCGGCGTCATCTACTTCGACGGGCAGTTCGACGATACCCGCCTCTTGATTCACCTGGCGGCCACCGCGGCGGCCCACGGCGCGGTGCTGCTCAACTACGCGCAGGTCACGGCGTTGACGCAGGACGCCGAGGGCATGGTGGACGGCGTGCGCTTCCGCGATCTCGAAACCGGCGAGGAACTGTCGGCCGGGGCGCGCGTGGTGATCAACGCCACCGGGCCGTTCACCGATGCTGTCCGCCGGATGGCAGAGCCCGAAGCGCAACCAATGGTGGCGGCGAGCCAGGGAATTCATCTCGTCTTCGACCGCTCCTTCCTCCAGGGCGACAGCGCCATCATGGTGCCCCACACCAGCGATGGCCGCGTGATGTTCGCCATTCCCTGGCACGGCCACACCCTGGTGGGCACCACCGATACTCCGATCGACACGGTTTCGCTCGAGCCCGTCGCCCTTGAGCAGGAAGTCGATTTCATCCTGCAAACCGCCTCCCTGTATCTCGACCGCAAACCCGAGCGCGCCGACGTCCTTAGTGTCTTCGCGGGCATTCGCCCCCTGGTGCGATCCGGCGAGGCCGGAAACACCGCCGCCCTTTCCCGCAGCCACACCATCCGCATCGAGAATTGCGGCATGCTCACCATCACCGGAGGCAAGTGGACCACCTACCGCCACATGGCGGAAGACTGCGTGAATCATGCCGCCACCCTGGCGCGGCTCCCGGAAATGCCCTGCGTCACACGCGAGCTGAGAATTCACGGCTACCTGGCGGAGCGCACCGAACCCGCGCGTTTGCAGGTGTACGGAGCCGACGCCGCCGGAATCCTGGCATTGGAGGCGGATGATCCCGCGCTCGCGGTGCCGCTCGATGAAGCGCTGCCATACACCGGAGCCGAAGTGGTCTGGGCCGCGCGCAACGAAATGGCGCGGACGCTCGAAGACGTGCTCGCGCGGCGCACGCGGGCGCTGTTCCTGAATGCAAAGGCGGCGATTCGCATGGCCCCCCGGGCGGCGGAGTTGCTCGCGCGCGAATTGGGACGAAACGAAGCGTGGGCGTCCGCCCAGGTGCAGGCCTTCCGGGAAACCGCGCGCGCCTATGTTTTGGACCCAGCTGTAAACGCTTGCGGTCCGGCCCCGGCGTGAGAGAAAATCAGCTCGTACAGGGAGGGTCCATGCCGGTGAAGAATAATAAGCTGACTCGCCGCCAACTGCTCGGCAATGCCGCGATCACGCCGCTGCTCGGCAGCGCGATTCTGTCGTGCGCCGCCGCGGAAACTCCGCCGCTGAAGTCGCTCGCGGGCATCGACCGCGTCACCATCCTGGGAGGCAAGACGTACCTGCGGGGTTGGGCCGGTTACGGCGATCCGCCCCAGTCCAACCGCGCGCCGCGCCGCAACGAGGAGCCCGCACCGCCGCCGCCCACCGGCCCGGCCGCTACCGTGGTCTGGAGCAAGGAGTCCGGTCCCGGCACCGTCACCTTCGCCGACGCCAAGGCGCTCATCACCACCGCCACGTTTTCCGCGCCCGGCGCCTACGTGCTGAAGATGACCGCGAGCAACGGCGAAGCCACCTCCTCCACCACGCTCAAGGTGAGCGCCGAGCAGCCTCCTCCCGCGCAGCAACTGGACGCCGTCTACACAAAGAATTTCAAGATCGACAGCCCGCTGTGGAGCGCCCGCGCCAAGGCCCTGATGGTCAACTGGATCCCGCATTGCATCGATCAGATCAATCGCACCGACCTCGAAATCGGCCCCGGCGGCATCGACAATTTCATCGAAGCCGGAAAAGCCCTTCGCGGCGAGCCGCACGGCGCGCACAAGGGCTACGTGTTTTCGAACGCCTGGGTGCACCAGACCGTCGAGTCCATGAGCATCGCCCTCATGATCGACCCGCAGGGCGACCCCGACATCGTCAAGGCGCACGAGAAAATGCGCGCCACCCTCGACGACTGGATCCCGAAAATCCTGGCCGCGCAGCACCCCGACGGCTATCTCCAGACCGCGTTCACGCTGCCGCGCGTGGACGGCCGCGGCAATATCAATAATGGTCCGTTCCTGCGCTGGGAACGGCGCGGCGACCATGAGGGCTATACCGCGGGTTACTTCCTCGAATCGGCCATCAATCACTACCTGATGACCGATAAGAAGGATGCCCGCATGTACAACGCCGCCAAAAAGCTGGCGGACTGCTGGTGCGACAACCTGGGCCCCGCGCCGAAAAAAGCATGGTACGACGGCCACCAGGAAATGGAGCAGGCGCTGGTTCGCTTCGGCCGTTTCGTGAACGACATGGAGGGCGGAGGAAAAGGACAGCGCTACATCGATCTCGCCAAGTTCCTGCTGGACTCCCGCTACGTCGCCGCCAAAAACGAGCGCGAGCGCCAGGAGTACGATCAGAGCCACCTGCCGGTCACGCAGCAGTACGAAGCGGTCGGACACGCCGTGCGCGCCGTCTATAACTACTCCGGCATGGCGGACGTGGCCGTGGAAACCCACGATGTCGATTACCAGAGCGCCGTCAAGTCGCTGTGGGACAACATCGTCAATAAGAAATACTATCTCACCGGCGGCGTCGGCAGCGGCGAAACCAGCGAAGGCTTCGGCCCTAATTACTCGCTCCGCAATAACGCTTACTGCGAATCGTGCTCGAGCTGCGGCGAGATCTTCTTCCAATGGAAGATGAACCTCGCTTACCACGACGCGAAGTACGCCGACTTATACGAAGAAACAACGTATAACGCGCTGCTCGGCAGCACCGACCTTGAAGGCCGCCATTTCTACTACACCAACCCGCTCGACGCCGCTGCGCCGCGCACCGCCTGGCACGTCTGCCCGTGCTGCGTGGGCAACCTCGCGCGCACCCTGCTGATGCTGCCCACCTGGACCTACGCCAAGAGCCGCGACGGCATCTACGTGAACATGTTCACCGGCAGCGCCATCACCGTGGAGAACGTGGCCGGCACGGATGTGGAAATGGTGCAGAAGACGGAGTACCCGTGGAACGGCAAGGTCTCCGTCACGGTGAATCCGAAGGTGCCCAAAAACTTCACTGTCCGGATCCGCGTCCCCAACCGCGCCACCAGCGCGCTTTACCGGAACACGCCTGCTGTGAGCGGCATCGAATCCGTGAAGGTGAACGGCGCCGCCGTGAAGCCCGCCATGGAAAAAGGCTACGCGGTAATTACCCGTGCCTGGAAGAAGGGCGACAGGATCGAGTTCGTCCTTCCGATGAAAGTGCAGCGCGTCCGCGCCAGCGACCAGATCGCGGCGGACCGGAATAGGGTGGCGCTGCGCTACGGTCCGCTGATCTACAACATCGAGCAGGTGGACCAGGACATCGCGAAAACGCTCGCCCCGGACGCCCCGCTCACGACCGAGTGGAAGCCTGACCTCCTCGGCGGCGTGATGGTCATCAAAGGCGCGTTCGCGGACGGTACTCCCATGATCGCGATCCCCAACTACGCGCGCACCAACCGCGATCCCGCGCCTTCGCCCGAGGTGTCGGCCGGCGGCCCCTTGCCCCGCGGCCAGCGCACCGTCACCTCCGCCGTCTGGATTCGCGAAGCCTAAGCACTTACGGAGCCGGGACCAAATGGAGCGGTTTGTCCGTTCCATCACAGTTTCCGCACCCCGATTTTCCTCTTGCGTCGTTTCTTACCCGTCGGTAAGATATGGGTAACGACTGGGTCCATGCCGAAACAGACCGAACTTGCGACGCCGCACTGGAAGGCTTTTTCAAGCCGGCGCCGCGACCCCGCCACCAAGCGCGAAGCCGTCCTGCAAACCGCGGCCCAGCTCTTCATCGAGAAAACCTACGGGCGCACGTCGCTCAACGATGTCGCCGACCGGCTCAACATCACCAAGCCGGCGCTCTATCACTATTTCCGCAATAAAGAGGAGATCCTGCTTGGGTGCTACCGCCTCGGCGTCGGCATGATCGACGAGATCCTCACCGACATTGCGGCCAACTGCACCTCGGGCATTGAGAAGGTGGAAGCCTTCATCTTCGCCTACGCCAACATCA
Source organism: Bryobacterales bacterium (assembly GCA_963836425.1). Taxonomy (GTDB): domain Bacteria; phylum Acidobacteriota; class Terriglobia; order Bryobacterales; family Bryobacteraceae; genus CAWIJJ01. The sequence continues at coordinate 58,688 of CAWIJJ010000004.1, forward strand.
TGACGGTCAATTTCGGCCGCTGCGTCTTCCGCCTCGACGATGCCGAACTCACCCCGGATGCCCGCCTGGAAGTGAAGGCTTACAAACGAAAAATCGATCGCCGCCTGCGGTCGTTCATCGAGGAGGGCATGCGCGACGGCACCGTGGCCCAGTGCGAACCTAAACTGGCGGCCTTCGCCATCGCCGGCGCGCTCAATTGGATCGGCACCTGGTACGAACCCGCCGGTCCCCTGGCAGCCCCCGATATCGCCGCCGAGTTCTCCCGCACGCTCACCCGCGGCCTCGCCAGGAAGCAAAGCGCGCGCGATCTTCGCAACGGAGATTCCCGCATCAGGAAGCTTTTGAAACAGGAGTGAAAGCCATGCAAGCGAGTCTTGTTGAGCAGCAAGCGACCAGGGAACGCGGCCGGAACGTCGCGCGCCCGGTGATCCGCAAAGCCGGAGTGCTTGGCGCCGGCACCATGGGATCGCGTATCGCCGCCCATTTTGCCAACGCCGGCCTCAACGTGGTCCTGCTGGACATCGCGTCCCAGGGAAAGGCGCGCAGCGCCGTCGCCGAACAGGCGCTGGAAGCGCTCAAAAAATCCAAGCCCGCCGCCTTCTACGACCCCACCTTCGCCGCGCGCGTCGCCACCGGTAATTTCGAGGACGACCTCGCCCTCCTCTCCGGCTGCGATTGGGTAGTGGAGGCGGTCACCGAGAACCTCGACATCAAACGCACCCTGCTCGAGAAAGTGGCGCCGCATCTCAAGCCGGACGCCATCCTGAGCACCAACACCAGCGGCATTCCCATCGGCTCGATCGCTGCGTCCCTGCCCGAAGCGCGGCGCTCGCGCTTCCTCGGCACGCACTTCTTCAATCCGCCGCGCTACATGCGCCTGCTCGAAATCATCGCCACGCCCGGCACCGATCGCGAAGTGGTGGAGGCAATCGCCGCTTTCGGTGACGTGCGGCTGGGCAAGGAGGTGGTTCTCGCGCGGGATACTCCGAACTTCATCGGCAACCGCATCGGCGTGCACATCATGCTGGAAACGGTCCGCCTCATGCAGGAACAGGACCTCACCATCGAAGAGGTGGATGCGCTCACCGGCTCGGCCCTCGGATGGCCGCGGACCGGCACGTTCCGCCTCGCCGACCTGGTGGGAATCGACGTCCTGGCGCACGTGGCCAGCAACTTCCCGCAGTCGCGCGGCGAGCGGATGGAGTTGCCGCCGTTTGTCCTCGTGATGATCGAGCGCCGCTGGCTGGGCGACAAGACGCGTCAAGGATTCTACAAGAAGGAGAAGGCCGCCGGAGGCGCAGAAGTGCGGCTGGCGCTCGATTGGAAGACTCTCGAGTATCACCCCGCGCAGAAGCCGCGCCTGCCTTCGCTCGACATGGCAAAGAACGTGGAGCGGCTGCCCGAACGCCTGGTGCAGTTGCTTTCCGGCGATCCCCGCAAAGACAAAGCCGCCCGCTTCTATCACGCGCTGCTGCACGCGCTCTGGAACTATGCGGCCGATTGTCTTCCCGAGATTGCCGGCAGCGCCGCCGATATCGACCGCGCCATGCGCGCCGGTTTCAACTGGGAAATGGGACCGTTCGAGCTCTGGGATGCCGCCGGCGTCCGCCAGTCCGTGGAGCGGATGCGCGCCGCCGGCGAGCGTGTGAGTCCGGTAGTGGAGCGCATGCTCGCCGCCGGAGCCGAAACCTGGTATCGCGATAACGGGCGCGAATGCTTCGACCCGGAGAGCGGCGCTTACCGGCCCATCGAGGTGCCGGAGGGCGTCGCGCGCATCGCGTCGGCGCGCGCCTCCGGCGGTGTGGTCCGGCGGAACGCGGGCTGCTCGCTCGTGGATATCGGGGGCGGCGCCGCCTGCATCGAACTCCACTCCCCTAAAGATGCGATCGGCGAAGATATCGTCCGCATGATTACCGAAACCCTGCGTCCCGATAGCGACCCGGTGCGCAACTTCTCCGCCTTCGTCATCAGCGGCGACGCTGCCAATTTCTCGGTGGGCGCGAACCTGATGCAGCTTCTTCTGAGCGTCCAGGAGGAGGAGTGGGACGATGTCGACCTCGCCGTCCGTGCCTTCCAGCGGATGACGGCGTCCATCAAGTTCTGTCCGCGTCCCGTCGTAGTGGCGCCGTTCGGATTCTGTTTCGGCGGCGGCGCGGAGATCGCGATCCACGGCATCCGCCGCCAGGTGCACGCCGAGCTGTACATGGGCCTGGTGGAAACCGGCGTGGGGCTGCTCCCGGCGGGCGGCGGCTGTAAGGAGATGACGCTGCACGCCGTCGATGCCGCCGCCGCGCTGCGCGATGCCGGCCGCAGCGAATCGGTCGAACTCCAGGACGCCTTGCGCCGCAACTTCGAGACCGTCGCCATGGCCAAGGTCTCCACCTCCGCCGTGGAAGCGCGCCGCTTCGGATTCCTCTCATCGGGCGACGGCATCACCATGAATCGCGAGCGCCTCCTCGGCGACGCGCGCCGCCTGGCGCTGGAACTCGCGGGCGCGGGCTACACGCCGCCTTCGCCGCGCACCGAAATTCCAGCTCCCGGCGAGAACATGCTGGCCACCCTCAAACTCGGCGTCCGCATGATGCGCGAAGGCGAGTACATCAGCGATCACGACGTCAAGGTGGCGAATCGCGTGGCGCACGTTCTCTGCGGCGGCAGCGTCACCCCGGGCACGCCCGTGACCGAGCAGTACCTGCTCGACCTGGAGCGCGAAGGCTTCCTGTCGCTGTGCGGCGAAAAGAAAACTCAGGAGCGGATCGCCTACACCCTCAAAAACGGCAAGCCGCTGCGCAATTGAAAGAAGGAGAATTTTTGTATGAACGAAGCTGTCATTGTCAGCGCGGTCCGCACCGCGGTGGGTAAGGCGCCCAAGGGCACGTTCCGCGCCACCCGTCCGGACGACCTTGCCGCGGCGGCCATCCGGGGCGCGCTGGACCGCGTTCCCGCGCTCGACGTCAACGCCATCGAAGACGTGATTCTGGGCTGCGCCATGCCCGAGGCCGAGCAGGGTATGAACGTGGCGCGTATCGCCGCCTTGCGCGCCGGACTTCCCGTGGAATCTTCGGCCATGACCGTCAACCGCTTCTGCGCCTCCGGCCTTCAGGCCATCGCCCTCGCCGCCGACCGCATTCGCTCGGGATCGGCCGAGGTGATCGTCGCCGGCGGCACCGAGTCCATGTCCTTCGTGCCCATGGGCGGCCACCGCATCTCCATCAACCCGTGGCTCGAAGAGAACCACCCCGAGACCTACATCAACATGGGACTCACCGCCGAGCGCGTAGCGCGGCACTACAACATCTCGCGGCAGCAGGCGGACGAGTTCGCTCTCTCGAGCCATCAAAAAGCCCTCGCCGCGCAGTCCGCCGGCAGGTTCGACTCCGAAATTATCCCGGTGGACGTGTCGCTTCGCCGCCCCCGATGCCAAATCCAAAATCCGCAAAACCGAAATCCGTTTTGCCGCCGACGAGGGACCACGCGCCGACACTTCCATCGAAGCGCTGTCCTCCTTGAAGCCCGCATTCCACGCCAGGGGTACGGTCACCGCCGGCAACTCCTCGCAGATGTCGGACGGCGCGGCGGCGGCGGTGGTGATGTCCGAAGCGCGCGCCGCGGAACTCGGCCTCAAACCGATGGCCCGCTTCGTTTCGTTCGCATATGCCGGCTGCACACCCGAAGAAATGGGAATGGGCCCCGTCTACGCGGTTCCCAAGGCGCTGCGCATGGCGGGACTTTCGCTCGACCGCATCGACCTGATCGAACTGAACGAGGCCTTCGCCGCGCAGGCGCTGGCCGTCATCGGAGAACTCGGGCTCGACAAGTCGCGCGTCAACGTGAACGGTGGCGCCATCGCGCTCGGCCATCCGCTGGGCTGCACCGGCGCCAAGCTGACCTCCACCCTGCTGCATGAACTGGAGCGCCGCAAAGGACGCTACGGACTCGTCACGATGTGCGTCGGCGGCGGAATGGGCGCCGCCGGCATTTTCGAAAACTTGAATTGAGAAACGAGCAGATCACCATGGCGACAATCGAAACCGCATTACACGGCGCCGCAGCGCGCGGCGGCAGCTTCCTCCTCGAGGAGCGCCTCCCGCAAGACGTGTTCACCCCCGAAGACATGACGGAAGAGCACCGTCAGATCGCCCGCACCGCAACCGACTTCACCAACAATGAAGTCATGCCGGCCGCGGCCGAAATCGAGGCCAAGAACTTCGATGTCACCCGCAGCCTGCTCCGCAAAGCCGGCGAGCTCGGGCTGATGTCTGTCGATATTCCGGAAGAGTACGGCGGGCTCGCCATGGACAAGGTCACCTCCGCGGTCATCGCCGAGTCCATCAGCAAACTGGCCAGCTTCTCGGTCGCGTTTTCCGCGCACGTCGGCATCGGCACGCTTCCCATCGTCTGGTACGGCACCGAAGAGCAGAAGCGCAAGTATCTGCCCAAGCTCGCCACCGGTGAATGGCTCACCTCCTACGCGCTCTCTGAGTCTTCGTCGGGTTCGGACGCCATGAACTGCCGCACCCGCGCCGTCCTTTCCGAAGATGGCCGGCACTACGTCCTGAACGGCGAGAAGATGTGGATCACCAACTCCGGCTTTGCGGACCTGTTCACCGTGTTCGCCAAGATCGACGGGGAAAAGTTTTCCGCGTTCCTGATCGAACGCAACACGCCCGGCCTTTCGGTGGGGCCGGAGGAGCACAAGCTCGGCATCCGCGGCTCGTCCACCTGCCCGCTGATTCTTTCCGATTGCCGCATCCCGGTGGAGAACCTGCTCGGCGAGGCCGGCAAAGGCCACCACATCGCGTTCAACATTCTGAATATCGGCCGCTTCAAGCTCGGAGCGGCCTGCGTCGGTGGCGCGCGCAACAGCCTGGCCGAGGGCATCGCGTATGCCAAAGACCGCAAGGCATTCGGCAAATCCATTTCCGAGTTCGGCCTGATCCAGGAAAAGCTGGCCGACTGCGCCGCCGGCATCTTCGTCGGCGAATCCATGGTGTACCGCACCATCGGCATGGTGGACGCCGCCGTCGCCGGTATCGACACTTCGGCGCCCGAGGCATCGCGCGAAATTCAGAAACGCATCGAAGAGTACGCCGTCGAATGCTCGATTCTGAAGGTCTGGGGCTCGGAGATGCTGGATATGGTCGTCGATCACGTGCTCCAGATCTACGCCGGATACGGCTACGTCGAGGAGTACCCCGCCGAGCGGGCATATCGCGATTCGCGCATCAACCGCATCTTCGAAGGCACCAACGAAATCAACCGCCTGATCATCACCGGGTTCCTGATGAAGCGCGCCATGGCCGGAAAGCTGCCGCTGCTGCCGGCCATCAAGCAGATCATGGACGAAGTGATGGCCGGCCCGCAGCCCGCCGAAGAGCGCGAAGGTCCGCTGGCGGCCGAGCGGCACATGCTCGCGGCCGCGCGCAAGCTCACGCTGTTCGCGGCCGGCTCGGCGTCACAGAAATACATGATGGGACTTGCCGACCAGCAGGAGGTGATGGGCGCCCTCGCCGATTGCATCATGGAGGTCTACGCCATCGAATCCGCCATTCTGCGCGCCGAAAAAATTGCCGCCGCGCGCGGCGAGGCGGCTGCGAAGCACCCCATCGCACTCGCCCGGTACTACACCGCCAGGGCCATCGAAACCGTGGAGCAGCGCGCGCGCAAAGTGATCGCGGCAGTGGCGGAGGGCGACATGCTCCGCACCCAGATGGCGATTCTGCGGCGGCTCTCCAGGCACGAGCCGGCCGACACCATTTCCATCGGCAGACAGATCGCGCGCCACGTGTTGCAGGCCGGACGCCAATAGCCGCCCGTCCTTCAGCCCTTCTCGAGAATCTCCTCGAGAATCGCCGGTATTTCGAACACGGCCCGGTTCGCCTGCCGCGCCGCTGCCTGACGGTACCGCTCGTAATTCGCGGGCGCCAGCAACTCGTCCACGGCTTGCCCGATGCCCCGGAAATCCGGCAGCACCAGGCCCAGCCCCTGCTCCAGCACCCACTCGGCGTTGTATCGCTCCTGCGGCAGCGTCCACGCGTTGCGCTCCACAATCACCGGCAGCCCCATCGCCACCGCCTCGCTGATGCTGCCGGGTCCGGGCTTGCCGACAAAGTAATCGGCCAGTTGCATGTAGTGCGGAATCTCCTTCGTGAAACCCTCCACGAATAGAGGCGCCGGATGCGAAAGTTCGCGCAGCCGCGCCGCCAGTTTCTGATTGTGCCCGCAAATCAGAATCAGTTGCCGCTCCGGCAGCCGCCGCGCGATCTCCAGCATCACCGCGGCCCCCTGCCCGCCGAAAAGCACCAGCCCCACCGGAGCCTGCGCGTCGAAGCCCAGCCTCGCCCTCTCTGCCGCCCGCCGCTCCGCCGTCATCGGCTCGATTTCATAAAAGCGCGGGTTCAGAATCATGCCCGAAACGCGGTGCACGCGCGCCGCCGGATGCCCCATTCCAACAGCCTGGTCCACCGCTTTGCCCGACCCGCAGATCAGGTGCTGTTCCTGCCGCTCCATCCAGAAGTGCGGCGGATAATCGGCGATGTCGGTCAGGATCGTGACCATCGGAACCCCCGGCAGTGTGCTGCGCAGGCTCTGGTGAATCGCGCGATTGAAGTTCGGTACCAGCGACACCACCATGTCCGGACGCCGCGCCTTCCACAACCCCTCGAGCATCCGCACCTGCCTGCCATGGAACGCGCGGATCACCGCGTGCATCATCGCCGCCAGTTGCGCCGACCCCAGCGTCCAACCCTTCTTCAGCATCAGGTTGTACAAATCCTGCAGCCGCAGCCCCGTCAGTTTCCGGAAAACATCGATCTCGTCGAGCGTCTCCTGCAGGTTCAGCAGGCGAACCTCGAAGGGCAGCGATTGCGCTTCGATCACCTGTTTCAGGGCGGTCGCCGCCGCCCGGTGCCCCCCGCCGGCGTCGAAAAAGATGAAATCAAGAACCTTCAAACCTGTATTGTGCCATTGGCGCGTCATGTTAACCAGCGCTTCGCGCGCGCGTCATCGTTTTGTAGCTGTCCGCCCGTTACAAAGGAATCGGAAGGGAACATTCCGGCCTCGCCATGCGTATGATGGATAACACGATGCTAAGTTTCATCGCCCGCCGCGACGAGAAGCTGATGCGCCGCCTCCATCGCTGGCATGCGCCGCGCTGGATCCGCATCTGGATGCTGAGCGCCACCCGCGCCGGCGACGGATGGCTCTGGTACGCCCTCTGCTTCATCATCGCCCTCTTCGGAGGCGAGGGGCGGCTGCGCGCGGTAGCGGCCGCGGGCCTGGCGGGCGGCGCCGGCGTCGTGCTCTTCCTTCAGATCAAGCGGGCCACCGGACGCACCCGTCCCTGCGAACTCGAGCCGCACTGCTGGGCCAGGCTCCTGCCGCCGGACCAGTTTTCCTTCCCCTCCGGCCACACCATTACCGCCTTCGCCGTCACCGTTTCTCTCAGCCTGTTCTACCCGGGCCTGGTAGCCGGCCTGCTGTTCTGCGCCCTCAGCGTGGCCGCTTCCCGCATCGTGCTCGGCATGCACTTCCTGAGCGACGTGGTCGCCGGAGCAGTCATCGGCACCGCGCTCGCGTTCGGCTCGGTGTGGACCGTAGGCCGCATCTTCTAAACTGAGCTGAATTGGCGTGACAGCTATCGGGCCGCCGACGGGAATTCCACTCCGACGATCCAGGGCTCGAACGATGCGCCATAGCGAACGTGGACCCGATACTTCAACCCACGGCCATCCTTTTGCATTCGCCGGAAGCCATCGCTAAAAGGGCGCGGGACGTGGATCGAGACCGGCACTTCTTGAATCAAGCCGGACAATACAGTCGGTATCGAAGAGCGCTGATTCGCGGAAACGAGCGGTCGCACAGTGATGCGCACCACGGCCGGCGTGACGATCACCGAATTCCTGTCCGGGTGGCGCGCGCGCAGTTGCGCGGCGTCACTGTCGGCATCGATGGCAATCAGGTGCGTATCCGGCTGATGCACGTCCGCCGGCACGTTCGATTTATTCACCTCGGCGCGATCCCGGTCCTCACGCTCGACGTCCTCGAGGTGCTTGCGCCACGCCGGCCCATCATATTCCAGCGCGATGAACGCTCGCCGCGAGCGCTGTCGTCGATAGAACTCATCAGCCTTGGTATCGGACGGATCCATACTGGTGTCGAATCCAAGGTCTTGCAGGACCTCTTGATTCAGCCACAATGCGGACCTTTCACGGGCCAGTAATGCCCAGGCGGGGTCTGTCCAACGCAAAGAGAGCGACACTCCGCTGTCATCGTCACTTGGGTTGTAAGATAACGGCAACTCGCGCTCGGTGAGCGTGATGTCCGACTCCACCGGGCCGGACCGGTTCCTCCAGGCATGGATTAACCCAAATGCGTTGGCAACGAGCACAATAGCGGCTGCCGCCAGCAGCAAGGCGTACTTCACGCCAAACCCCCGTTCTGCGCCATCTGAGTTCGCAAACGTCTGAAGATCAGCACCAGGACAATCCCGATCGCGCCGATGGCTGCAAAGAACAGGTACTCGGGGATCCAGGCCCACCACCAGTGATACAGGCGTGTGAACAGGAAAATCACAAACGCCGTGGCCGAGACGTTCACAACCGCGTTCCAGTGTCGCGTGATACCTAACCAGATCGTGGCAGCCGACGTCAGCAGGCCAATGAACTCGTAAAGGCGCTCGATATTCTTGGCACTGAAAGGCAGGTAGCTTGGGATGCCCCACTCGGCAAGCGAAAGCACGCAAAAAAAGAATACCAGGACGCCGACGAGCCGGTACACAGGAGGAAAATCCACGTGCCTGCGGTGACGAACCGCAGCCGGTGCCCAGAAAACCAGGATGGCCAGGAGCGCCACGAGTTCCGGGCGTTTGCCGAACTCGAGCCAGCTATAGCCGAACTCCGCGGTGACGGTCGCTGCGCCGAATGAAATCAACAAAAGCAAACCGATCGCCAGGTGCAAACGCAACCCGTATCGATAAGCCACCGCCAGTGCGAAGGCGCTCCATGCCAGTAGCGCGCGCTCGGTGGAATTCATGTTGAAGATGCTGCCGAGCACTGCCAGATTCATTACAAACGACGCGAACGCTACCAGTCCCAGTAAGCCGGTGAAGTAAAGCGTCCGTTCGCGTGCCGCAGTCATTTCGGCTCCGGCCAGGGCGACCAGCGGCACCAGCACAACGATCGCGACCTGCAGCGGCGTTCCCAGGTTGCCCCAGTAACGCATGAAAAACAGAACGACCGCCGCACAGATGGCGATGCCGCCCAGCGTCGAGGCAATGCGCATACCCCAGGAAGCGCGCTTTTGAGAAACGCTGGTGTCCACATCGAACTGTTGGGCAAGCTGTGTGAGTTGCGCGCGAGACCATTCGTCAAAACGTCTCTGTTGTTCGGGCGATAAATCGAGGACTTGCCGCAACTCCGGCGCGGCGAGTTCCTGGCGCAACAACCGGATGCGGTCGGCGGATTTCTGCGCCTCGGACTGGCTAGCCGGAATTTCCATTCTGGATTTCCAGATCCCATTTAGTATAAGGCAACTTACGGTCCTGGCCTCATTTCCCTCGCGCCGGGCCATGCCCCCGCCGCCGGAAACGGCCATCCGCAACGCACTCGCGTTCGGCGCGTTCCATGGTGACATCGCCACGCAGCCAAGCGGTAGCACCGCGATCGTGAAGGAACGCCGCTGCGGCGGAAGTGACTATCGTCTTGGCAATGATGGCCTCAGGCGGCCCGAGAGTCTCACATCCGCGTCAATCACCCACATGGCGACGATACGTCAACTGACCTGGATGGCAGTTTCGGGTAACAGCGTTTTGTGCCTACGGCCGGTGCAGTGTTATGCAGAGCGCGACAAGCTTGACTGTGAAATTCAGATGCGGCACTCTCAATTGTGATATGGGAACGCTTAACACCACCCCCGATCCGCGTTGGAATCCCCTGTACCGAATCGGCGGGATATGTCTTTTCCTCACCGGGTTGTTCTACTTCGCCGCTGTGGTGCTCGCCCAGTTCCTGGGACCACCGCCGGCGGATACCGAACCCTACCTGCGCAGCCTCGCCGCCCATCGCGGGCTGGCTTTCGTAAACTATGCCGGCTTCGCCGTCGCCGACTTGCTGCTGGTCCCTGCCACGCTGGCGCTCTACCTCGCGCTCCGGCACCTGGCGCGTAGCGCCATGCTGATCGGCACCGGCTTTATCGTCTTCTGGCTGATCGTCGATCTCGCGGTCACAGAGTTCAACTCCCTCACCCTGGTGATCCTCTCGCGGCATTCGGACGCGCAGTCCGTCGCCGCGGCGCATTTCCCTCTTGCGACTATGCCCATCGCGACCTTCTTCAGTTTCGTGGTCTCATCGATCGGCACCTTGATCGTGGCGATCGTCATGCTGAAGGGGGTGTTCGGCAAAGTGACTGCGTGGGCCGGTATCGTCGCCTGCGTGGAAGGAATCGGAGGCGGCTTTTACGTGATCTATCCGGCACTCGCCGTGCTGCTGCTGCCTTGCATGATCGCCTACGGGCTCTGGGGCGTGCTCGCCGGAGCGCGGTTGTTCCGTCTGGGCACACCGCAGGCCCACGCGCTTGCGGCAGCGCGCTGACATCATAGGCGTGCGATTCCGCACCGCGCCTGAATCGTCTGTAACGGTTGAAAACCTGGCTTCGGCGCTCACTTGGCCGTATCACGCCCCGCCAAGTGTGCCGCCTCGCCGTTCCGGCCCGGAAAAGGGGATCCTTTCGAGCCCGCTACGGCCTGTTCCAATCCACCGACGGCTCTGTTCGAGTATTCTAGGCTCATGGAGTTGATCTTCGAGATTCGCGATGCGGAAGAAGGCGGCTTCTATGCGCGCGCCTTGGGCTACGGGATTTTCACCGAAGCTGAAAGCTGGGATGAACTTCGTAATAACCTGCTCGAGGCGGTTTCGCTACATTTTGAAGACGCGGCGATACGGCCGCGGCTGGTGCAGATGCACTATGTGAAAGACGAACTGATTCCCGTGGAAGCCGCATGAAACTGCCGCGTGGCGTCTCCGGGGATCGTGTGATCCGCGCGCTTCAGCACATCGGGTATTCCATAATCCGGCAGAAGGGAAGCCATGTCCGGCTGCGCCATGTGGGACCGCCGGCTCATACAATCACTGTCCCGCTACACGATTCCCTGAAGACCGGCACGATTCACGGAATCCTCGTCGAAGTTGCGTCGATGAGATCGATCACAGTCGAATCTATCGCTGAGTTGCTCTGAGGTGCGTGACCCCTGTTAGATGCCCGCCTCATCGTCCACTTGGCCTGAAGCCGCTATTAATCCAGCTTGACGAACAAACCCTGGTGGCGCTTAACCGGGTGGCGGCGCCTGATAAACGAAAACGGTCGGAGTTTATTCGACAGGCAATACGTCAGGCGATCCGCCGTGCCGAGTTCCGCGCCATGCGTGATGCCTACCGTAAGCAACCGGACTTGCCACTGGATGTCGACGATTGGTCTACGCCCGAGGAATTCAAGGCGTGAAACAATTCGAAATTTCGTGGGTGAATTTACCCGCTCCGGCAGGGCGGCGACCGGTGTTCCTCTTAAGCCGCAACGATGCCTATCAGTATCTCAACAGGTTCATCGTCGCAGAGATTACAACCACGATCCGGACGATTCCCGTGGAGGTCCGGCTGGGGCGCCGAGAGGGTCTGTCGTTGACCTGTGTTGCGAACCTGGACAATCTGCGGACCGCAGCACGGCAATGGTTTGACTCGCGCGCCGGATCCATTCCGCGGTCACGGCACAGGGAGGTGAAGCGCGCGTTGGGATATGCTCTCGGCTGGGACGAACTCATGGATTTGGGCCCGGACTCCCCGGCATTATGACCTTTCCTCCACTCCAGATTGGGTCACTTGGCCGACCAACGCCAGAACATGAGAAGTGAAGCGCCCCCAGCTAGCGCCAACCACTCGCTTCGCTCGTAGCTCAGATCAGAGCCGTGAACGTCAGCGAGCGGTGCTCCACTCGCACTTAATCTCGCGGTCACGGTACCAGGGGTCAAGATTTCCGTGTCGATCGGTCAACGGGATCGCGTGACAAATACCTTACGAATCTTTTGCGCACGGGCGGCACACGCCGGAACCCGATACGATAACCTGGACCTCGGAATCCGAAAACACAACGAGGTGCTGCAATGATCTTTCGTCTTCTTTTATTCCTGCTTCCGGCGGTGTTGGCCTTCGCAGGCAGCGCCGCCGCTCAGGACCCCGTTCAGTGGCCCTTCGCGCAAGCGGACCGGCAGGCTGCCCCGACAGCTCCCGGAATGCTGTCCCGCACTCCAGCCAGGTCGTGGGAGCGCCTCGGAATGCTCGCGCCCGGCGCGGGTATCGAGGTCGTCACCGCCGAGGGCCGCACGAAAGGAGATCTGGTCTCCACTACCACGGCCAGCTTGACCGTTGCGACGCGTCGCGGCGAGCGGAAGTTCCAGCGTTCCGAGATCGTCAAGATCGTTTCCCGCACGCAAACGCGCCGGCTCCGCAACATGGCCATTGGCGCCGGCATCGGCGCCGCGATCGCCCTTTGTACCGACAAGACTCTCGGCGAGTACCTGCGAAACGAGGGGGCGGGCGGGAGAGGCGCCATCTGGGCGTTGCCTATCGCCCTTTTCGGCGGGGTCGGAGCTGCGTTTCCCAGTTATCCTGTCGTATACCGGAAATAATCCGCGGAGAAGTTTGGCGTCCCTCCTACAGCGTCGGCGAATCGTTGCCCAGCAATGCCCGCCTCACGATCTTGATCGGCGGGTATCCCTGCTTCATAAATGCGTCGTGAAACTCCTGAAGGCTGAACTTAGAGCCCTTCATCTTCTTATAATCCTCGCGTAACTTGAGTATCTGGAGCTTACCCAGCGTATACATCAGGTAAGTCGGATCGGAGGTGCCGCGCTTGGCCTCCTTCTCCGCCACCGGCTTCACCTGGTAGCCCTCTTTTACGAAAAACTCCTGCGCCTGTTCCATCGTCATCTTGCCGGTGTGCATCTCTATGCCGGCGATGTAGCGTGCATCGCGCAGCAGCGCGTCCTGTAACTGGCCCAGCCGCAGTTTCGGGTCGTTCGAGTACCCTTCGTCCAGCATCATCTGCTCGGTGTAGTGCGCCCATCCTTCCGCATTCGTCCCCGCGCCGATCAGTTTGCGCACCTTCGTCGGAGCGCTGGCTATCCACAGGAATTGCGTATAGTGGCCGGGGTACACCTCGTGAATCGCCGTGCTCAGAATCGTCCCGCGGTTGAAGCCCTCCAGGTATTCCTCCGTCTGCTGCCGCGTCCACTTGGCCTCCGGCAGGGTCACATTGAAGAACGCCTCCTTCGCCACCTTCTCGTAAGGACCCGGCGTGTCCATGGACGCCGTGGTGAGCGCGCGCATGAACGGCGGCGTTTCTTCCACAATCGGCGGAACCTGGGAAGGAATCGTAATGATATGGTGGCTCTCGATGAAGCTCCGCAGCCCGCCCAGTACGTCGCGGAACGATTGCAGCAGCTTGTCTCCAGCCGGGTGGTCTTTTTCGAGCTCCTCCAGTACCTGTCCAGCCGTCCGTTGCGGATCCACCAGCGCGGCCACTCGCTTGAACTCCGCCTGGTTGCGGTGCAGGTCGTCATATCCAATCTGGAGCAGCCTGTCGAGCGGCGTATCCACCATCTCGTCGTACAGCAGTTTCTTGCGGTAGTTCTCCGCGCCAATGCGGAAGTCGCCGTTGGACCTCGGCAGCAGGTCGTTCTTGAGCCAGGTCTGATACCCGCTCAACGCCTCGATCACAGCCTCGTTCGACTTGCGGAATTCCGCCAGCAGCGCCTTGTCCGTCACCTGCTTGAACGCTGCCGGCACATCGTCCTTGAAGAAGCCGGCGATGCCGGGCAATTGGTCCAGCGCCACCATCGTGTAAATCCGCGGCGGGTTCTTGAGGTTCTGCCGCGCCGACTCGAATACCCGCGGGATCAGCTTTTCGCGCGCGATCACCGCGCGAAGACGGTCCTCCGGCGGCGCGAAGCTGCGGCTCATCAGCACGAAAATCGCATTGGTGATCCCCGAGGAATAGTTGTCCGGATTCTTTTCCCAGAACCGGATCGTTTCAAGCGCCAGCAGCGTCGAGCGGATCTGAGACAGCACCAGTTCGCGGTCGGCCGCGATTGGCGCCGATAGCCCGCGCGCATCGAAGCTCTGCACCTCGGCTTCGAATTTCCGCAGCGCCGCTACCTGCGCCTGAATTTCGGCGCGTGAGCCGGCAGGAAGCTGCGCGTCGTACTGATGGAAGCCCGCGTAGGTGGCCTGCACGGGGTCGAAGCGGAAAACCGCTTCCTCGAAGTAGCGGTCGGCCAGTTTGCCGAAATCGGCGTCGCGGTTCTGCGCAAAACACATGGCGATCGGAAGCAGCAAGAGGGCAGTACGGAAGTGCATCTGCTCTCAGTATAGGGCGAGCGCCCGGTTCCAGGTCTTCACACGCCTTCTTTTGCCGGGAATCAACAACTTACAGCCGAAACACTTGACACGCCATGTTACAGTCTTTTTGGAAGGTGCCGCCCACCGCGCTCCTTCTCAACAAAGCTCTTCTTCGTGGCCACGAAGCGTTGCATGTAAGGTGGAACTGAGCTTCCCGTAAGCCCGTGAACGGCCGAACGGCTGCCACTCCCGTAGATGGAGCCGGCGGGAAGACCTTGGATTCGAATCCATAACATCCTTTGGAGTGCGGATAGCGGTCATCGCCGTCCCTTTGGGTTTCAGAGAGCGAGTCATCGAATCGACAGCGTAAAAGTAACGCCATCCAGCGATTCCAATGCGCAATGAAGATGCCGCTCAATTCACTGGCGGCCGGATACGCCCGGCGATAAGTCCGCTAGAGCCCCGGCCGCCGCAACGAAAATTAACTCCCTTCCCCTGTCATGCGCCACACGTGTCTTCATTTTCCGTTGGTTTGTTTTGTGTTCGTCCGCACTGTTCGCCTTATTGTGCGGCGCCGAACCCTGTTGGTATACTCCAGCGATGAATCCGCCACCCGTGCTGCCCACCGTTGAAGCGTTCATGGATGCAACCAGGAAGAATAAAGGGAGGGACAACATCGGTCTGATCGACCGTGCCCTGGCTGCCTGGAAGCTCATGGAGCCCAAGGCGGGACTGCTCCACCAGAAGAAAAAGGCCTGTGCCGAACTCGTGGGCCTTTGTCGCTACTGGCTCAATGAGCGGAGCGACAAAAAACTGAAAGGCGTTTACGGCGTCCGTAAGCCGCAGGTGGAACAGCTCGGCGCTGCCGCGTATCAATGGCTCCGCTACCTGACGTTTGAATCCAAGAAGTTCGACAAGAACAATCTTGGCGCCATAGGCAACGCGGGGGCAGCGCACTACCGGGGCACCGTTCCGCTTCAGCCGGGCTACCAACAGGAGCGGCAGATGTGGACTCATACCAAGGCCCAGGGGAATCCGAGCGCCATCTCCATGACCCAGATTCACAGCCCGCGCGCGGGGGCCCTGCTCGAACAGAGCGACGATCCAGCCATACAGGCCATCTGGAACAAAGAATTTTCCGCAATGACCGTGCAGGACGTCATCGCCTTGAACCGCGTGCTGGCCCAGAGCTACCAGGCGATGAACGTCTGGTACATGCCGAAGCGGGAACGCATGGATTACATGCTCGTCGTGCAGGATGGCCAGTTCTACTCGGGGTTCAACGAGCGCTTTGTGATCGCGCCCAACAGGAGCTACGTGTACGCGATGAATGCCTACGGCAACCTCTTCCTCGTTCGCAGCAATGTGGCTACGCCCCAGCAGGATTCCTCCGGATTTACCGGTGAGACTTATCTCAATCACTCCACCCTCAATGCCGGCCGTGAAGTGGTCTGCGCCGGCGAAATTAAACTGATCGACGGCGTGCCGTGCATCGACAACAATAGCGGACACTACCGGCCCAATCGCACGCAGATGCATAACGCCATTTGCATGCTTCAGGAGGAAGGTCTCGACCTGGCCCACTGGTTCGTCGGCCTGAAGAGGCCCGACGACCAGATGGACATCTTTTTCGCGTCGCAATTCTGGCTCAACGCGAATATCAATCTGCCGCTGCGCACCGTGTAGGCTCGTTTTCGCCCCCGGCAGGAACAGCCGGAGCCGCCGCGGTGTCAAACCTTGCATGCGCTGCTTATGGCTAGCCGCAATCGGCCTGCTGTTGTGCTCCCGCCTGCCGGCTCCCTTGATTCCGGGACCGAATCTCGCCAAAAGAGTCGAAGCCGCCGACCTCATCCTGGTCGGCCCCCTGGTTGGCGGTACCGCGTTCGCTTCGGGAACGCAGGTTTCGAGCGACATCGTGCTTGAGGCGCGCCGCGTGCTCAAAGGCAATCTGATCCCTGGAAACCAGGTGGCGGCGCACCTCGAAGGCCGCAGCTATTTTGTGGTGCCGAAGCCTGCTCAGGCGGCCATCGACCAACGTATTTACGGAATCTGGTTCCTGCGTGCGGACCCCGCCCGAAATCAGGTGATCTCACGCGACGGCCAGTTCGGGGAGTTGCACTTCGCCGCGTCGATCCTTCCCGAAAATGCGCCTGCCGGTAATGCGGGCGCATCCCCGGCCGAATCTGTGGCCAACGAAATTGCCGCCGGGCTGCGCTGGCTGGCAGAGACGCACGCCGGCCCGGGCCGGCCCCTTGCCGCGGCCTACGCCGGACAGTTCCGCTCGCTGACCGAGGATCTTGCCAGCCTCGGCCCATCGGCCACCCAGCCCGTGTACAGGGAGTTCGCCGGAGACGCATCCCCTGCTTTGCGCGCCGCCGGCATTCAGGGTCTGGTCGCGGCCGGCGACCCGGATGGCGTGAAGCGGGCCGCCGCGGATTGGGATCAACTCGCCGCGTCAGCGGACGTGCAGCCGCTCGTGATGGCGCTGATGAGTTATTCGAACGCAGCCGATCCCCAGGCCGTGCGCGCGCTCGGCGCCCTCGCGCTCCGCCCCGAGGCCGTCGCGGGGCTTCGCGAAAACGCGGCATACGCCCTGCGCGCCATTCACACCAAAGAGTCGCTGCCCGCGCTGGCCGCGCTGCTCGATGAAGATGCGGAGCGCGTTTCTTCTTATGCGCTCTCCGGATTCTGCCTCTTCGTCCGCAATGCGCCGCCGGTAACCCCGCAATCGGTTCCCTCCATGTCCTGGATGCAATCGCGCGAGCCCGCTCCATACCTGACGCCCGAAACCGAACGGTACTGCCTGATGGGCGGCCGGCCGGATCCGTCCCGCAATAAGGCCGAGTATGTCAGCTTCTGGAAATCGTGGTGGGCCGCGAACCGCGCCGACCTCGAAGTTCGATAGGGCGGAAACTTTTTGCGGGTCTGAGCATATCCTGTACGTGAGATGTGAAGACTCCCATGACTGGCTTTCATGAACTGTATGAAAAATATTCACGGGACGTCTATCGTTTTGCCCTGTACCTGTCTGGCGACCCGGCGCTCGCCGACGACGTCACCTCAGAGACCTTCATTCGGTGCTGGTCTTCGCCCGAGCCGGTACGCATGGCGACTGTGAAAGCCTACCTGCTGACCATCGCCCGCAACATCTGGTTGATGGAGCGACGGCGCGGCTTACGCCGTCAGGACCTGGACGAAGCCATTCCCGACGGCAGCCAGAGCGTTGTCCGTCATCTGGAAGTGAAGGACGAGCTTGCCAGGGTCCTGCGCGTTTTGCAGGAGTTTTCAGAGGTGGACCGGTCGGCGCTCCTCATGCGCGCTGACGAGGGGCTCGCCTACGAGGAAATTGCGTTTGCGCTTGGATTGCCAGTGGCGACGGTAAAGGTCAAGGTACATCGGGCGCGGTTGAAGCTTGCACGGATTCGCAACCAGGGGGTTCCACACGATGAACGTAACGCAAAATGTGATTCATGATCTGCTGCCGGCCTACCTGGCCGGTGAAGCGAGCGCCGACACCGCCGCGCTGGTGGAGGAGTTTCTGCGGCTCGACCCGGACCTGGCCCGCACGGTGGAATCGTTACGCGCTGGCCCGCTGCCGGACCTGCCCGCCGCGTTGCAACCTACTCGAGAAAAGGAGACGTTAAATATGACGAAACAACTGCTGTGGTGGCGAGGACTCCTGATGGGCCTCGCGATTTTCCTGACGCTGCTTCCGATGTCGGTTCGGTTTGGCGACGGCCGGATCAGGTGGATCTTTCTTCAGGAGATGCCCCTTCCGGCAACGGCCCTGGTCTGCCTGGGAGCGCTGACTTGCTGGTGTGGTTTTCTCTATGTGCGCCGCCGGCTTCGTGGCACCGGCCTTTAATAACCCGGCGATTGTCTCCTGCGGCGCATCTCGCTACCATGCGGATTCGAATTAACCACGAGTCGAGAGCCACCAATGCAAACCGTAACGATCTGCGCCAGGCTCGGCCGCACGATGGCCCTGCTCCTTTGCGCCGCCGGCCTGTTCGCGGCCGATTTCGGACCCAACGTGCTCGTCTTCGACGCTTCCATGCCGGCTGCCGCCATCCAGCAACGGATCGACGCGGTCTACGCCGTCCAGCGTAACAACCAGTTCGGGACCGCGCGGAACGCGCTGTTGTTCATGCCGGGCGAGTACCAGGTGAACCTGCCGGTGGGATATTACACCCAGGTCCTTGGACTGGGAGCGTCGCCCGATGCGGTTCACATCACCGGCGACGTGCGCTCTGACGCTACCCTGCCGAACAACAACTCCACCTGCACCTTCTGGAAGGCCGCCGAAAACTTCTCCGTGACGCCGGCAAACGGAGTGATGCAGTGGGCCGTGTCCCAGGCCGTGCCCTTCCGCCGCATGCATGTTCGCGGCGACATCGTGCTGCACCAGAAGGGCGGCTGGGCGAGCGGCGGCTGGATGTCGGACGTGCTCATCGACGGCACGGTGGGCGCGGGGCCGCAGCAGCAGTGGATTTCGCGCAACACCGAGTGGCGCCAGTGGACGGGTGCGAACTGGAACATGGTTTTCGTGGGCGTGGTGAATGCTCCGGAAGGCGAGTGGCCGAAGCCGGCGTACACAAAGATTGCGAAGGTCCCCATCGTGCGGGAGAAGCCTTACCTTCAGGTGGATGCGGCCGGCCACTACGTCGTGCGGGTTCCGCCGTTGCGCGCCAACAGCTCGGGTATCACCTGGCGCGGCGGCACGGCAGCCGGCAAGTCGATTCCGCTCGACCGTTTCTACATCGCGCGCCCCGATGCCGACACCGCTTCCACCATCAACGCGCAGCTTGCCAAAGGAAAGAACCTGCTGTTCACGCCGGGCATTTACGGGCTGACGGAAACCATCCGCGTGACGCGGCCGGGCACTGTGGTGATGGGGATCGGCTTCGCCACATTGCGCCCGGACAACGGCGTGACGGCGATGACGGTTGCCGATGTGGACGGCATTTCGCTTGCCGGCCTGCTGTTCGACGCGGGTCCCGATAATTCGCCGGTGCTGCTCGAGGTCGGGCCGGGCAAGAGCAGCATCCGGCACGCCAGGGATCCAATCGTGCTGCACGACGTTTTCTTCCGCGTGGGCGGCGCCGGAGTGGGACGCGCCTCGGTCAGCCTGCGCATCAACGCCAACGACACGATCGTGGATCACACCTGGATCTGGCGGGCGGACCACGGCTCCGGGGTCGGCTGGAAGAGCAACACCGGCGCGAATGGCCTGGTGGTGAATGGAGACAACGTCACCGCATACGGCCTGTTCGTCGAGCACTATCAGGAGTTCCAGACGCTCTGGAATGGCAACGGAGGGCGCGTCTACTTCTATCAGTCCGAGATCCCCTACGATCCGCCCGACCAGGCCGGCTACACGAGCGCGCCCGGCACGAACGGCTGGGCATCCTATAAGGTTGCCGACAGCGTAACCAGCCATGAAGCCTGGGGACTCGGCATCTACAGCGTCTTCCGCCAAAAGGGTGTGGTCCTGACCCGCGCGATCGAGGTGCCCGAAAATCCGAACGTGAAATTTCACAGCATCATCACCGTGCGGCTCGGCAATAACGGCGAAATCGAAAACGTGATCAACGGCGTGGGCGGCTCCACCTCCGGCAGCGCGCGCGTCACCCCCAGGGTGACCAGCTTCCCGTAAGATCATCTTGATCGTCCGGTAACGCGCCAAGCCCGCGATGGATTTTCACGGTTCCAGGTTCATCTTCCTGAGTAGTGCATGGTGGCGCGGATCCGGCTTCGAAGCCAAGGAAAACTCACGCGCCCTGACAAACGAAAGTACACGGGGATCCCGATCCTCGACGGCCTCCTCGAGAAACTCGAATGCTTTGTCGCGATCGTCAAGAGCCCAGTGGATCGCACCGAGAGTAAATGGCGCCACCGGTCGAGAGCGGCGAGCCTCCATCAGGTCTATCAGAATCGCACGCGCTTCGGCCTCTCTTCCCGCCCGGGCGAGACAGGCGACTCTGCCGGCGACGACGAAGCCGTACTCCCGGGCCACAGTTTTATCCAGCGAGTCGTAGATCGCCAACGCCTCCGCGACGTTTCCCATCTCCAGCAAGATGGCTCCCCTGCACCACTGCGCGGGAAAGAAGTTGCCGTCCAATTCAAGCGCCTCCTGGCACGCGGCCAGGGCCCGATCGAATTCCCCGTTGCAGGCGTAGGCGCCCCCAACCGACAGCGCAAATGCCGGGACCAGCGGGTTGAGCTGCCTTGCCGTTTCCAGCGCCCGCCGCGCTTCCTCCACGCGTTGCTGCGGCCCCAGAAAGTGGATCGCGTAGTAGTAGTAAACTTCCGCGGTCGTAGAGTCCGAAGCCAAAGCTTGTTGAAACTCCCACTCGGCTCCCCGCCAGTCGTACTGAAACAGCGCGAGATTTAACCCGGCCAAAGCGTGCGCCTCGCTCAGCGCCGGGTCCAGTTCCAGTGTTTTTCGAAGCAACGGTTCCACGGTCGCCAAATATTGTTTCACGGCAGCGGCGCCGGTTCCCATCATGAGGAAGTGATACAGCGCCAGGCTTCCGTAACCCAAGGCAAAATCCGGGTCCAGTGCGATGGACGATTCGAAGCATTCCTTTGCCCTGGCGAAATCCGCGGGCGTGTATTTGTAGAGGTGATACCGTCCCTTGAGGTAGGCATTGTAAGCTTCCAGGTTCGGCACGTGACGTCCACCCTTTGTTCGTGCTGTCTCTCCTGACAGCGTTCCCTTCAACTGTTTGACAATGGCCCCGGCGATTTCATCCTGGATCGCAAACACATCGGTCATATCGCGATCGAAGCGTTCGGACCAGAGTGGAAATCCATCCTCCGCCTTGATGAGCTGCGCCGTCACGCGAATGCGATTGCCGGCCCTGCGAACACTTCCCTCGATTACGTGCTGCACCCGGAGCTTCCGGGCAATCTCTTCGATTGGGACGTCTTTGCCTCGAAAGGAAAAGGCGGAAGTGCGGGCCGTCACTTTCAGGTTGGAGGCTCTCGTGAGTGTGTTAATGATCTCCTCGGCAAGTCCGTCGCTGAAATACTCGCTGTCCTTCTCCGAACTCATGTTTACGAACGGCAGCACCGCGATCGACGGCCGGGACGGAATCGAGGGCCGGCTCGCGAGGACGCCGTCGAGCGCGAGTCTGACGTCGATCATCGTTTGAAATCGTCTCGATGGGTCTCTGCGCAGACAGCGCAAGATGATGCGGTCGATGTCCGGTGTAACATGCGGGACCATGTCGCACAAGGGGCGCGGTTCTTTCAGCCGTACTGCTTCCGTAGGATGCTCATTCTCAAACGGGCGGAACCCCGACAACATTTCAAACAGCAGCAGCCCGAGGGAGTAGATATCCGATCGTGCGTCCACCGGCCGGCCGTCGGCCTGTTCCGGCGACATGTACGCCGGAGTGCCGATCACCTGACCGGAGTAGGTGACTAAGTCCTGTGTAGTCTCCAGAGGACCGGCTGGGGGCTCATCGAGTTTCGCGATACCGAAGTCGAGCACCTTGACTGTACCGTCGCCCGTGACCATGATGTTTGCGGGCTTGATGTCACGGTGGGTGATTCCAGCCGCGTGCGCCATGGCGAGAGCAGCGGCAATTCCGGAGGCGTACCGGAGCGCCGAGTCCACATCCATGGGAATGAGTTGCGACAGCGTCGTGCCGGAGACATACTCCATCACGATGAAGTGAACGCCCTCGGCCTGGGCGATGTCATGGATCGTGACGATATTCGGGTGATTCAGCATGGATGCGGCGCGCGCTTCTCGCGCAAAGCGCCGCCGCCTCTCCGGGTCGGCGACCCTGCCGGGGGGCAAGACCTTAAGCGCTACTACCCGCCCCAGCCGCGTGTCACGGGCCTCATATACTTCTCCCATGCCGCCGGCTCCCAACGAACGGAGAATCTCGTACGGACCGAGCCGCGCGCCGGGCTCGAGGCGGGCGTCCAGCAATTGCGCTGCGGGTTCGAGCACCAGCCGGTTACGGAGAGAGGCCGTCGACTCGCCCGGTTCGAGCAGGGAATCGACAAAACTCCGCAGCTCTTCATCGTTCTGACACGCGAGGGCCAGGTAGGCGGCGCGCTGCGCCGGCTCTTTCTCCATGGCGGAGTGATACAGCCTCTCTGCCTGCTGCCAGCGCTCAGGACTCACTTGCCAATCCCACCGGAGATCATAGCACGGGCGTTCGCAGCCCGCGTCAGCGCCATCAACTCCGGCCACGGTCCACGTACCAGGCCAACGGTCCGTTGCGGTGATCCCACAGTGGCTTCCGGTGCTGGTGTTGCCCGAAGCGCGGCCCGCGGGGGCCTGCGGCGACCTTACCCGAGCCCGTTTATTTACTCCACTCATAGCCTCTGCCGGCGGCGTTCTTGAAGCTCACGAACATGCCTCCATCCCCGTCGCAACCGGCCCAAGTCCGGTCTTTGGCATAAACCGAGGGGCCGCAGTTTGTCTTGCTGCCGGCGCCGGCAAGCCGGGCGAGGTTCACGAAGGCGGGTCCGCCCTCAAGACCACAGTTACCCCGCTCATCCACCCAATATCGTCCCGGGAGCACTGCGCCGAGCCGGCTGAGGCCGATGACGTCCAACTCGTGGAGTTCCCGCCCATTGATAAAGACCCTGGTTTGGCCACCGGACGCGTCGGCGCGGAGGGGACCGCCGAGATACAGGCCGGCAACTCCTATGCCCGCAGTCGGCCCTCCCTCCATGCCCCACGCGCCGCTCCGGTTGTCATACCAGTAGGCGCCATCCTGAATCGGTATGCCGTACTTTTGGATCAGACCTGCCACTGTCTCCTCACTGAGGCGGACGCGGTTGACAATCACGTTGTGCGTCTGCAGCTTCGGTGCGCCGGCATTTCCCGCGGCAGAGCCGGATTGCTGTCCCGCAACCGGCCAGGTGAAGGCTGTAATCGAGGTCAGCAGAAGCAACGTTCCGAAGACTCTACCGTGGACCGCGTACGCCAATCCGTTCCTATCAATGTGCATGTCTCGTTTCCCCCCTTGTCTGGTTCTCTGCCCTCAACCGGATAAGCGGAAAAAGTTCGGGAACAATGTCATGACGCGCAATGAAGTTTTCTCCCGTTCCGCGGATCCGCGTCGTGTTAGCGTCGAGAGTTCCAGTGATGTTGCCAAATCGAGTCGGTTGCGCGGGGCGGGTGCGGGTCATCCGGCGAATTTCGGCGGGAACAGTGTTCCGCGCGATCGTGCTGCTTGCGTGCTCGTTTCCCTGGTTCGCCGTCGCGGCGGAAAAACAAAATGAGCCTTACCAGTTGCACATTCACCGCGCGCTCTCGCCGATTGTGATCGACGGCAGCGCGCATGAATCTGCCTGGGTGTCGGCTGACGCAGCGAGCGATTTCTGGATGGTCCTGCCGATGGACACGGGCCGCGCGAAAGTACGCACGGACGTGCGCATGGCGTATGACGACCGCCAACTGTATCTGAGCGCGATCTGCTATCACGGTACGGTTCCCGGACCCTACATGGTGGAGTCGCTGAAACGCGACTGGTCGTTCAACAAGAACGATAACTTCATCTTTTTTCTCGACACCTTCGACGACCAGACGAACGGTTACACTTTCGGCGTCAACGCCGCCGGAGCCCAATGGGACGGCCTGCTTTACGAAGGCGGCAAGGCCAACCTGAGCTGGGACAACCGGTGGACCTCCGCGGTCAGGTCCTACGAAGATCGCTACGAGTTGGAGATTGCAATTCCGTTCAAGAGCATCCGTTACAAAAACGGCATCACCCGTTGGGGTGTGAACTTCAGCAGGTTGGACCTGAAGACCACCGAGAAGTCCTCGTGGACTCCGATTCCGCGCCAGTTTCCAACCGCGGCGCTGGCCCTCGCCGGTATCCTGATCTGGGACGAGCCGCCTCCATCTCCCGGCCCCAACGTCTCGGTGATCCCGTATGCGCTCGGCGGCATCAGCCGCGACTTCGAGGCGCACACACCCCTATACACCCGCCAGGACGTCGGACTGGACGGGAAGGTGGCGATCAGTTCGGCACTGAATCTGGATCTGACCGTGAACCCCGATTTTTCGCAGGTGGATGTGGACCAGCAGGTGACGAACCTCAGCCGCTACGAGCTGTTCTTCCCGGAGAAGCGCCAGTTTTTTCTGGAAAACGGAGACCAGTTCACGAATTTCGGCTATGCCACCATCCGTCCTTTCTTCAGCCGGCGCATCGGCCTGAATGGCGTGCCGATCCGTTTCGGCGCGCGGCTGAGCGGGAAGTTGAACCAGGACTGGCGCCTCGGAATAATGGACATGCAGACCGGCATGCCGGAAAGCGATGCGCTGCCGCCCCAGAATTTCGCCGTTCTCGCGCTACAGCGGCGAGTCTTCTCGCGGTCGAATTTCGGCGTCCTGCTCGTCGACGAGGAGTCCTTCTCGCAGGAACGCGCCGGGTCGCCGGCGTTCGAGCGCGGGCACAACCGCAACCTGGGGTTCGAGTACAACCTGGCGTCGAAGAACAACCTGTGGACAGGCAAGGCGCTGTACCTGCGTTCGTTCACATCCGGCGGCCGCGGCGGCGGCAACGTCTACGCGGGCCATCTGCAATACTACAGCCGCCGCTGGCTGATCAACGGGCAGACCGAGAACGTCGCTCCGAACTACATCGCTGAAGCCGGCTACGTGCCGCGCAACGGTTATCATCGCGCCCTGGCGACGGCCGGCTACACCTTTCTGCCGGAGGGCGGCCGCGTCCTGAGCCATGGCCCGACCCTGACCAGCAGCAACTTTTTCGATTGGACGGGGAAGCTGAGCGACTACGAAACCACGCTCGGTTACGCCGTCGCGCTGCGGACTGGCGATACCTTCTCCACCTGGGCAGGCGCGGATTATGTCCGGCTGCTGAAGCCCTTCGACCCGACCAATTCCGGGCGCGACAAACTGCAGCCCGGCAGCATTCACCGCTGGAAGTTCTGGAGCGCCAGGTTCGACTCGCGGCCGCAGAGCGTGTTCAGGTACGCGTTTTCGTCGCAGGCCGGAGGCTACTATGCGGGCGGCACACAGCGGAGCGTATCCGGAACTGTCGGGTACAGGTTTCAGCCGTTCGTCAGCCTGGCCGGGACCGTGACCATGAACGACCTTCGCCTGCCGCAGCCCTGGGGGCACACCAGTTTCTGGCTGGTCGGGCCGCGCTTCGACGTCACGCTGACCAACAACCTCTACTTCACCACCTTCGTGCAGTACAACGAGCAGCAGAGAAACCTCAACCTGAACAGCCGCGTGCAATGGCGATATAAACCCGCCTCCGACGTGTTTCTGGTGTGGACGGAAAACTATCTTCCCGAGTACCTGCAACCGGGCCAGGCCGGCCTGTTCTCCACGCGGAACCGCGCGGTCGTGCTGAAGTGGACCTACTGGTGGAACCTGTAAGTGGATTGCTTCGCGGCGGGAAGCGGAGCAGAATGACGGTTGAACCAGAAATCGAGCTTTGACGGAGTGTGTCGACGATGAACCGACGAACATTTTGCGCAATACTCCCTGCCGCGGGCGCTTTGCGACCCTCCGAGGCCGCCGGTCAGCAGCCGCCTCCGCGCGAGCGTTTGTCCTTCGATCACGAGTGGCGATTTTTCCTGGGGGACCCCGCGGGCGCCGAAAGCCCCGGCTTCGACGCCGCCTCCTGGCGCACCCTCGACGTGCCGCACGATTGGAGCATCGAGGGCAGGATGGATCCGCAGAACCCCGCGGGCGGAAGCGGCGGCTTCTTTCCCGGCGGCGTGGGCTGGTACCGGCGCACGTTCACCGTTCCCGCCGCCTGGACGGGCCGCCAGGTCGGCGTCGAGTTCGAAGGCGTCTACATGAACGCGACCGTGTATATCAACGGCCGCGACCTCGGCACACATCCCTACGGATACACGACTTTCTTTCACGATCTCACGCCGCATCTGAAGACCGGCGCACCTAACGTGCTGGCGGTGCGAGTAGACCAATCCCAACATCGCAATTCGCGCTGGTACGCGGGGTCGGGCATATACCGCCACGTCTGGTTGAACGTCACCGGCCCGTTGCACGTCGCTCCGTGGGGCGTCTTTGTCACCACCCCGCAGGTGAGTCCCGAGCGCGCCGCCGTTTCCATCAAAACCCGCATCACCAACGGCTCGCGCAACAGCTCGAAATTTCTATTGCGCACCCTGGTTTACTCAGGGTCCGGCGCGGCGGTCGGGGAGTCCGGCGCCGGCAGCACGCTGGAGCCGGGGGACTCGATCGTCGCAACCCAGGAAATCGCCATCGACAAGCCCGCGCTCTGGACGCCCGATGCTCCGAATCTTTACCGGGCGGTCACGCGCGTCATTCAGGACGGCAAGGTCGCCGACGAAGTGACCACTCCATTCGGCATAAGGTCGATTGAGTGGTCCGCGGAGAAAGGCTTCCTGCTGAATGGCGCCTCAATCAAAATGGCGGGCGGCTGCGTGCACCACGATAACGGTCCGCTGGGCGCGTCGGCCTTCGACCGCGCCGAGGAGAGGCGCGTCGAAATTCTGAAGGAAGCGGGGTTCAACGCGGTTCGGGCCTCTCACAATCCTCCTTCTCCCTCGTTCCTCGATGCTTGCGACAGGCTGGGAATGCTCGTGATGGACGAAGCGTTCGACTGCTGGTCGCGCGGCAAGAATCCCCACGATTACAGCGTCGCCTTCAAGGACTGGTGGCAGCGCGATATCGACGCGATGGTCCTTCGCGACCGGAACCACCCCTCCGTTATTGCGTGGAGCATCGGCAATGAGGTTCCCGAACGCGGCGAGCCGCTCGGGGCGCGAGGAAGCGAAGATGATCGCGGACTACCTGCGCTCGCTGGACCGCACGCGTCCGGTCACGTCCGCGCTGAATTCCGTTCCCAACTGGACCAACACCGACGGATTCTATTCCGCCCTCGACCTGGCCGGCTACAACTACAACCTGAGCAGCCACGTGGCGGACCACCAGCGCGTTCCGCCGAGGGTCATGGCCTGCACGGAATCGTTCCCCAAATCGACCTTCGACGATTGGGCCATGGTCACGGGCTTCCCTTACATCGTGGGCAATTTCGTCTGGACGGCCATCGATTACCTGGGCGAATCGGGCCTCGGCCGGTGGTATTATCGCGACCCGAAGGACACGACCCGCGAGGCGTACGGCGCTCCGTACCCGTGTCACGGCGCGGACTGCGGGGATATCGACATCTGCGGGCAGCGCAAGGCGATCGCGCACTACCGGAACATCCTCTGGAATCGCGGCGAGAAGCTCTATCTGGGCGTGCGCCAGCCGCCGCCCGAAGGCCGCGAAGTCTATGTGACGCGCTGGGGCGTCTATCCCGTCTACCAGAGTTGGACGTGGCCCGGTCACGAGGGCAAGCCGCTCGAAGCAGAGATCTATTCGCGTGGCGAAGCGGTGCGCCTCTACCTCGACGACAAGCTGATTGGTGAGAAGCCCACCACGCGCGCCGAGCGGTTCACTGCGAACTTCGCCGTGCCCTACGCTCCAGGGACATTGAAGGCTGTCGCCATTCAGGATGGAAAACCGGTGGCGGAAGCGATGCTGCGCACCGTGGGCGAACCGGCGCGGATTCTCCTCACGCCCGACCGCGCGTCGCTGCGCGCCAACGGCCAGGACCTCTCGTTCATCACCGTGGAGGCGGTGGATGCGGCCGGCCGCGCGCACCCCAACGCGGAACATCCGGTCAACTTCAGCCTTCAGGGTCCGGGATCCATCGCCGGGGTGGGAAACGGCGACATGAACAGTGAAGAGCCGTACCAGGGACGCCGGCGAAAGCTGTTTCACGGCAAGGCGCTCGTGGTAGTCCGCTCCTCGCGAACTGCCGGCGCCCTCACCCTTACGGCCGCGGCATCGGGTCTCAAGAGCGCCTCGATTCAGATCGCCTCACGCCCGCCGTCGAGGCGCTGAAAGGACGGCGGCAATGTATGTTAGCATCTGCGATTCAGAACGCCTCGATAAGCGCGGAAAGGATTGAGTATGGAATTCGGTAAGACCCTGATCACGATCTTCGTTGCCGCCGGCCTCGGTTTCGCTCAGCAGGCGCCGCCTCCAGGACAGGCTCCCGGCGCGGGCCGGGGCCGCGGCGGCGACCCCAACCGCTGCGCGGCTCCAACCGGCATGGGAACGGCGAACTACAAATCGGCCGAGCAACTGCCGGACGGCCGCGTCACGTTCCGGATCTGTGCGCCCGACGCCACCGCGGTGGGCCTGGGCAGCAGCGATAACGAGGACATCTCTCCGAACTCGTTCATGGGCGGAACGGGGCGGGCGATGACCCGCGACGAGAAGGGGCTTTGGAGCGTGACCACGCCCAAGCCGCTCGCCGCCGATACCTGGCGCTATTTCTTCTTCGTGAACGGTGTGCGCGTGCCCGACCCCGCGGCGCGCGAATATTCGCTGGAACGCTCCAACGTCGATTCGCTGGTGGAAACGATGGGACCGGCGGGCGACTTCCAGACCTTTCACAAAGACATCCCGCATGGAGCCGTGGCCAAGATCGACTACTGGTCCGAGCCCCTCGGCGGCATCCGGCGCATGCACGTGTACACGCCGCCGGGCTACGAAAAGGGCAACAAGTCCTACCCCGTGCTTTACCTGGTGCACGGCGCCGGAGACAGCGATCAAAGCTGGTCCAGCGTCGGCCGCGCCAATAACATCCTCGACAATCTGATTGCGGCCGGCAAGGCGAAGCCGATGATTATCGTGATGCCGAACGGGCATACTCCGGAGCGCCCCGGCGGCAGCGCTGCCAACATGCTTCAGAACACCGACTTCAGCGACGACTTCCTGAAGGTGGTGATCCCCTACATCGACAGGAACTACCGCACCATCGCCAATGCCGAAAATCGCGCGATGGCGGGACTCTCCATGGGCGGCGCGCACACGATTCAGAACGGACTGCCGCACCCGGAACTGTTCCACTACATCGGTATCTTCTCCATCACGGGCGGCGGCGAGCAGTATGAAAAGGTTCACGATGCCGCGCTCAAGCAGGCCGCCAAGACGGACAAGCTGGTCTACTATGCCTACGGCCGCGAGGATTTCGTGGCCCGCAACACGGCGCAACTGAAAGGCACGCTTGCCAAATACAACATCAAGCTGACCCTGCACGAGACGGGCGGCGGCCACACCTGGATCAACTGGCGCGAGTATTTGAACGACTTCGCGCCGCGCCTTTTCAAATAGTCCGCTGCGGGTCAGGAAGGAGCGATATGCGTACCCTCCGGCTTTTCATTCTGTGCGTGGTCCTCTCGACCCTCGCATCTGCGCAGGAGATCACAACCCCCGGGAAGTTCTTCGGCTTCGAGCTGGGGGCCGATAAGAAGATCGCGCGATGGGACAGGATCGTCGCGTATTTCGGAGTCCTCGAAAAGGAGAGCGGCGGCCGGTTGAAGGTGGTGAACATGGGGCCGACCTCCGAGGGCAACCCGTTTCTCGAGGTCTTCATCACGTCCGCCGCCAACATGGCGAAGCTCGACCGGTATCGCGAAGTAAACGCGCAGTTGAGCGATCCGCGCGGCCTTACCGAGGCGCAGGCGCGCGCGCTGGCGGGGGAGGGCAAGGCCATCATCGTGCAGTCGATGAGCATGCACGCCACCGAGATCGGCGGCACCCAGATGGCCCCGGAACTGGCCTTCGACCTGCTCGCCCGCAAGGATGAAGAGGCCCGCCGCATCCTGGACAACGTGATCTTCATCGAAGTGCCGTGCTTCAATCCCGACGGCCAGATCATGGTTACGGACTGGTACAACAAGTATCTCGGCACTGAGTATGAGGGCAGCAATCCGCCCTGGCTCTACCAGAAGTACGCCGGGCACGACAACAACCGCGACGCCTTCATGACGAATATTCCGGACTCGCAGTACATGGCCCGGATCCTGTTCACGGAATGGAAGCCGCAGGCCTATGTGGATCACCATCACATGGGCGGCAACGGCGCGCGCATCTACCTTCCGCCCTACGCCGAGCCGGTCCGCCCGGGGGCGGATCCGATCGTGTGGCGGGAACTTAGCTGGTACGGCGCGCACATGGCGTATAAGGAGGAAGAAGCCAACCTCTCCGGCGCCATCAACAACGCGATCTATTCCGGCTGGGGCCACTTCGGTTTCCACTGGATTACGCCTTTCCACAACATTGCGGGCATGCTCACCGAATCGGCCGGCGCGCGCCTCGCGACTCCGCAGTTCGTTCACCCCGATCAGTTGCGCGGCAATAGCCGCAATCTCCCCGTGTACGAGGAGGAAACGATTTTCCCGAACCCGTGGCCGGGTGGATGGTGGCACCTGCGCGACATCATGGACCGGCAAAAGGTCTCCGCGTGGGCGACCCTCGACCTGGCAGCGCGGAATCGCGAAACCGTGCTCTGGAACACTTACCTCAAAGGGAAGCGGCAGACCGAGCGCGGCGCGGCGGGTAAGCCGGCAGCCTTCCTCGTTTCCACCCTCCAACACGACCCTCTGACCGCGATCAAGATGGTGAACAAGCTGCTGGGCCAGGGCATCGAAGTGCGGCGCGCAACCGCCGCGTTCACTACGCCCGCGGGCCTGAGTTATCCCGCCGGTTCATTCGTGGTGTCGATGGCGCAGCCCAAGATGGGGCTGATCAAGTATCTGCTGGGCCGCACATTCTATCCCGATAATCAATGGACGCGCGATCGCGATAACTCGCCGGTCCGGCCCTACGACATGGCCACCGACACCATGTTTGAATTCATGGGAGTCCGCGTGGATCCGCTCGACGAAATCGCCGACATCGCGGATGCGGCGCTCGAGAAGGTGCCGGGCCTCATCAAACCCGCGGGAAAACTGAGCCGCGGCGCAAACGGATACCGTCTGGATGGCCGCTTGAACGATGCCTTCGTCGCCGTAAACCTGCTGTTCGATAAGAACGTCGCCGTGCGCCGCGTCGATAAGCCCTCGGCCGGTTTGCGGGCCGGAGATTTCCTGGTGCCCTCCGGCCAGGAGGCGGCCCTCGAAGATGTGGCGCGGCAGACGGGCGTGGATTTCACGCCGCTGCGGGCCGCGGTTTCGGCGGGCGTGCATGAGGCCAAACGGCTGCGCATCGGAGTGTACCAGCGTTACGGCGGCGGCAACATCGATGAAGGGTGGACCCGCCTGGCGCTCGAGCAGTTCCGTTTCCCCTACACGTCGCTGTTCGATCCCGAAATCAAGAAGGGCGGCCTCAATCAGAAATACGACGTCATCCTGTTTCCGAATGACAGCACTGCGACCATCACCGGAGAGACGGCCGGGGCTGGAGGATCCGCGGGCGGCGGCCGTGGCGGACGCGGAGCAGGCGCCGCAACAGCCGCCGCCACACCGCCCGCCGGCGCTCAAGCTGCACCCGCGGCAGGCGGCGGAGGAGGCGGGCGCGGCGGAAATACGCCGCCCGAATATCGCACCGGGCTGGCCGCCGACGGCGTCAACGCCATCCGCGACTTTGTGCAGAAGGGCGGCATCCTGGTAACGTTGAACGGCTCCACGGCCTTTCCCGTGGATCGCCTTGGGATCGGCGTGCGGAACGTGCTCACCGGAAAGAGCAGCAAGGAATTCTGGTGCCCCGGCTCGACCTTGCGAGTGGAGATCGATAACTCGAACCCGCTGGCCTACGGGATGCCGGCGCACGCACTGGCGCTATTCCTCAACAGCCCGGCGTTCGAGGTCACCGCGCAGAATGCGGAGACCTACGACGTGCCGGTGCGCTACGCCGAGCGCAATCTGCTCGAAAGCGGCTGGCTGATCGGCGAAGAAAACCTGGCGCGCCGCGCGGCTGTGGTTTCGGCGAAACTCGGGGAAGGCAGAGTGGTGCTGCTCGGCTTTCCGGCGCAGCATCGCGCCCAGACTCACGGCACTTACAAGCTGCTCTTCAACGCCCTGCTGCGGTAGTTCGCCGTCAGACCTGCGCTGCCATTTCCCTGGGCTGCGAGCTTGGGGCATCCTGGCGGCCCATCGCGTCCTGAAGCTTCTCGAGGTAGAGGTAAATCACGGGTGTAATGTACAGGGTCAGGAACTGGCTGACCAGCAGGCCCCCGACCACGGCGAGTCCCAGCGGCTGGCGGGCGTCGGCGCCTTCGCCGTAGCCGAGCGCGATGGGGAGCGTGCCGAACAGCGCTGCCACCGTGGTCATCATGATCGGGCGGAAACGCAGCAGGCAGCCGCTCCAGATGGCGTCGTACGCGGTGCGCCCCTGGTGGCGCGCGTCGATGGCGAAGTCGATCATCATGATGGCGTTCTTCTTCACCACGCCGAACAGCATGATGATGCCGACGAAGGCGTACAGGTCAAGCTCCTTGTGAAAGATCACCAGCGTCAGCAGCGCTCCGAAAACGGCCGAAGGCAGCCCGGAAAGAATCGTGATGGGATGAATGAAACTTTCGTACAGGATGCCGAGAACGATGTAGATGACCACGATGGCCACCGCGAGCAGCAGTGTGAGGTTCCGGAACGAATTCTGAAACTCCTTCACGGTGCCCTGGAAATTCGCGGTGATGCTGGCCGGCATGCGCAATTCACCGATAGTGGCGTTCATCGCGTCCGCCGTCTGTCCCAGCGAGTAGCCGGGCCGCAGGTTGAAGCCGAGGGTCACCGCGGGTAACTGGCCATAGTGATTGATCTGGAGCGGCCCCACCTGGCGCGTGGTCCGCACCAGCGACTCGATCGGCACCAGCACGCCCTGGTTCGACCGCAGGTACATCTTGGATAGCGATTCCGGCGACCGCTGGTATTCCGGCGCGATTTCGAGAATGACGGAATACTGGTTGGCCGGCGCGAAGATGACCGACACCTCGCGGTTGCTGAATCCGCTGAATAGGGTGTCCTGCACCTGCTGCGGCGTGATGCCCATGGAAAGCGCGCGGTCGCGGTCGATATCCACCATCACCTGCGGGCTCGCAATGCGCATATCGCTCTGCACGTCCACCACGCCGGGGAGGCGGCGCATGCGCGCTTCGAGCTGTGGCGCCCAGGTGTAGATCTCCTGCAGGTTCACGCTTTGCAGCGTGAGCTGATACGCGCTTGATCCGAAATTGGCGCCGCTGATGGTGATGGGCGGCGGATTCTGAAGGAACGTGTTGATGCCGGGGATGGCCGCGGTCCTGGGGCGAAGCTGGTCGATGATCTGATCGACGGAAAGGGAGCGTTCCTCGCGGGGCTTGGCTATGGCGAAGACGATGCCCTGGTTCACGCCGCCGCCTCCACCGGGCACGAAAATGCCGGCGTGCGCGATGTCGGGGTGAGACCGGATCACATCGCCCACGGCCTTGGCGTGCGCCGCCATGGATTCGAACGACGTATCCTGCGGTCCCTGCATGGAGGCGATGAGATTGCCGCCGTCCTGCGACGGGATGAAGCCGGTGGGCATGGTGCGGAACAGGTACACCGTTCCCGCGAGCATCAGCAGCGCCACCGCCAGCGTGGCCAGGTGGAAACGGAGCGCCACGCGCAGCGTGCGTTCGTACCAGCCGGCGAGCAGGTTAAAGCCGCCCTCGAGCGAGTTGTAAAAGAAGCCGTGTTTGCCGTGATGATCCGGTTTCAGGAAGCGGCTGCCGAGCATCGGGGTCAGGCTCAGCGAGACGAAACCGGAGATCAGGATCGCCACCACGATGGTGACGGAAAACTCGTGCAGCAGGCGGCCCACGATGCCGCCCAGGAACAGCACCGGGATGAACACCGCCACCAGGGAAACGGTCATCGACAGGATGGTGAATCCGATCTCCCGGGAAGCATGAATGGCGGCAACCATGCGGGTCTCCCCCATCTCCATGTGGCGGACGATATTCTCCAGCATGACGATGGCGTCATCCACCACGAAGCCCACCGAGAGGGTCAGGGCCATCAGGGAGAGGTTGTTGAGACTGTAACCGAGCAGGTACATCACGGCGAACGTGCCGATGATGGAGAACGGCACGGCGGCGCCGGGAATCAAGGTGGCGCGGAAGTTGCGCAGGAACAGGAAGATCACCAGCACGACGACGCAGATCGTCAGCACGAGAGTGAATTCCACGTCTCGAATGGAGGCGCGGATGGAGCGCGACGCATCGAAGGCGATCTCGAGGTGCACGGTGGGCGGGATGGCCGCCATGAACTCCGGCAGCAGCGCTTTGATTCCGTTCACCACTTCGACGGTATTGGTGCCGGGCTGCTTTTGAACCGCCAGGATCACTGCCCGCTTGTCGTCGAACCAGCCGCGCAGGCGCGGGTTATCGACGCTGTCGATGACGTTGGCCAGTTGTTCGAGCCGCACCGGGGTGCCGTTCCGCCACGCCACGATGATGGGGCGGTAGGCCGCGGCATTCGAAAGCACGCCGGTGGACTGGATGGTGTACGACTGGCGATCGCCGTCGAGCCGCCCGGTGGGCAGGTTGGTGTTGCTCGAAGTGATGGCGGCGCGGACTTCGTCGATACCGATGCGGTGGACGGCCAGTTTGTCCGGATCCACCTGCACGCGCACGCCGTACTTCTGCGCGCCGAAAACCTGCACGCGCGATACGCCGTCCACCATGGAGATGCGCTGCGCCAGCACCGTATCGGCATACTCGTTCACCTGGTACATGGGGAGCGTGTCCGATTGCAGCGCCAGGAAAAAGACGGGCTGCTCGGACGGGTTGACCTTATTAAACGAAGGAGGCCGCGGCATGCTGGTGGGCAACCGTCCGCCGGCACGTGCGATGGCTGCCTGAATATCCTGCGCCGCCGCGTCGATCTTGCGGTCCAGGTTGAACTGCACGGTGATGGAAGTGGACGAGAGCGAACTGGTTGAGCTGATGGAGGAGACGCCGGCGATGGTCGAGAATTCGCGCTCCAGCGGAGTGGCTACCGAAGACGCCATGGTTTCCGGATTCGCGCCCGGCACAGAGGCGTTCACGTTGATGGTCGGGTATTCGACGCTCGGCAGGGCGGCCACCGGAAGTTCGGTAAAGGCCAGCACGCCGAACAGCAGAATGGCCAGCGTGATGAGCGCGGTCATCACCGGGCGCTCGATGAAGATGCGGGACAGGTTCATGACTCGCCCCTGACCGCCGGAACCACGCGCACGCGGGCGCCGGGGGCCAGCCGCATCTGGCCGTCGATTACGACCATTTCTCCGGCGGCGATGCCCTGGTCGATAATCATCCGCTTCCCGTACGCGCGTCCGGTAGTGACCGGCCGGCTCTCGACGGTGTTATCGGCCTTCACGACGTAGACAAACTGTCCCTTCTGTCCGGACTGCACCGCCTCGGTGGGAACCAGC
This sequence comes from Bryobacterales bacterium, assembly GCA_963836425.1. Lineage (GTDB taxonomy): Bacteria > Acidobacteriota > Terriglobia > Bryobacterales > Bryobacteraceae > CAWIJJ01. The sequence continues at coordinate 94,280 of CAWIJJ010000004.1, forward strand.
ACGGCATTCGGAATCGTATCGAGGGTCAGCACCACGGTGACGAACTGGCCCGGCCACAACGCGCCGTCCGCGTTGGCGAACGCGCCCTTCAGCCGGATGGTGCCGGTGGCCGTATCCACCTCGTTGTCGATGACGGCCAGGCTTCCGTTCGCCGGGTGGTCCGGGTTATCCTGCGCGAACACGCGGACGGCCAGTTTTCCGCCAGCGCTCAGCCGGCGGATGGAGGCGAGGTGCTGCTCCGGCACGGCGAAGTTCACAAAAACGGGCGCGAGCTGGTGGATCACCACCAAGGGCACGTCGTTCACCTTAACAAGGTTGCCCGCGTGCACCAGAAGGTTGCCGGTACGGCCGGAAATCGGCGCCTTGATTTCGCAGTAACTGAGATTGAGGCGCGCGTTGGCGGCCACGGCCATGTCGGCCTCGAGAGCGGCCCGCGCGCTTTCAATGGAGGCCTGGGTGGCGCGCGCCGATTCCCGGGTGGCCTCGGCGTTGGTGCGAGACTGGTCCGACTGCGAGCGCGATACGGCGCCGGCCTTCTGTAACTCCGCGTAGCGCGCGGCCTCGCTCTCGGCGAATTTCGCCTGCGCCGAATCGCGCGCGAGCGCGGCCTCTCCCTGCGCGATCAAAGCGCGGTCGCGATTGGCAGCCGCGTCGGCCTGGCGTACAGCTTCCTGGTAGGGCCGCTGATCGATCACGGCAAGCAGGTCGCCCTTGTTGACGTTCTGCCCCTCGTTGAACGCCACGCGTTCGAGCGCGCCCGCGATTTGCGATTTCACCTGCACCACCGCCGAAGCTTCCACTGTGCCCACCACGCGCAGTTCGGTGGGCACCGGTTCGCGCGACGCCGCAACTGCCGAGACCGGCGCCGCGGGCGGCGCGCCGGCGGGCACGCCCTTGGCTTCCTGTTTCTGGCACGCGGGTGTGAACGCGGCAAGAAACACGAGGATTGCGGGCAACAGACACTTAGGATGATTCACGACGATTCGGCCCCTCGAGCCTCAAGCGATTCTTTGAATTTTAACACTCCGCGGCCGCAGTTACCGGATGGGCGAGTAATTCGCGGGGCGCAGGATGGAGTTGCTGATGTTCGATACGATCTCGGCGTCGCTCAGGCCCGGCTGCGAGCGGAGTTTTTGCCATTCGGGGTCCGATCCGAACGCGCGCCAGAGTTTGTCGCGGGCGGCGAGGTCGTCATAAGAGAGCATGTAAGTCAGACTGGGCAGGTTAGTTCCCACAATGGCCTGGCCGAAGAAGACCGGAGCCATGCCCAACCGCTTGAAGATTGCCGCTTCGCCGTCGTCGAACATCTTGACTTTGCGGCGCGCGGCCTTCTCGTTGAGCGATTCGTAGGTCCGAAGCTCAAAAATGCGCGCGGGGCGCTTGGGGTCGGCGGGGCCCGCCTGAACTTCGGGAACGGAGTCGAAGGCGCGGAGGAGGCTGCTTTCCATGCGCACGTACGCGGGGTCGGCGATGTTGTTGTACTCGTCGGCGCCTTTCTGGAATTCCTTGTCGCCGGCAAGTTTTTCGAGCGTGGCGCCCATCGCGTCGAAGGATGGGTAGCTGACGAGCGAAAGCACGAACGGACTGCGCGGCGCGATCACCGCGGTGAAGAAGCCGAATGGCCCGGCGCCGGCGCGCTGCGCGGCCGGCAGGAACACCGAGCTGAGATACCGGTTGGTGCGCTCGCTTTGCGTGCCGTTGCGCAGGAAATACCATGTCAGGTGGATCAGCGCCGGGCGGGGTGCGGCTGTCTGGGCTTCGGCGGCGAACAGCGCGGAAGAAGCGGCGATAAAGGACCGTCTTTTCATTCAGACACTATTATCGTCAAAAACGCGTCGTCCGGCTTTGCGCAAAAGCGATCGCGGCATTCGAATTGCCGGATATATCTTCGAAAGGAAACTTCATGAGCGGAAAAACCGGACAGCGCTCCACGGCGCGAAAGCCCGAAAACGTACGCTCGAAAAGGGCGAAGACGGACGGAGCATTCGGCAAGGAAACCGACGAGCAGGTGGTGAGCGGCGACGCAAACCGGAATGTGGATAAAGGCGCCCGCAAGGTCCGCACGGGCGAGGCAGGTTCGGGAGCGTAGAAGGAGAAACCGCGGGGCCGGCTGTTCGGAAAATCGCTTTGGGCCGGCCCTTGCGGCATCTATGAATGGAGGTATTTCATGCCAGGCAAGAAAGCCCACAAACCGCGCGATAAAGGCGATCCGGGCGATCACGGAGTCCAGAGCGCGCCCGGAGCCGGACGAAAAAGCACGGGCCAGACGGAAGGGCAGTTCGGCCGCGACAGGAAGGGCAGAAAAGGCCAGTACACGGGCGCCGGGGATGCTCCGATCATCAAGCGCTAGACGTTGAGACCCTGGTCCGCGTCCTGCCTGACCTGGGCATTTTTTGTCGCAGCGACAATACGGGGGCGAACAGGTCCCCGGTAGTGCTTAACCTCGAAAGCGCCCCGTCCGGCTCGAAATAGAGCTTCTGCGGGGCGCCTTTTTTGAGGGCGCCGGTCAATTCCTCCCAGCGGACCGGAAGAGAAACGTAGGGTTGCGCCTGCCTGGCCCGCAGGGAGTACGGCGCGACGGTGGTTTTAAAGTCCGAGTTCTGGCTCCAGTCGATGAAGACTTTGCCGCGGCGCAGCGCCTTGGACATGGCGGAGACGATGCGGTCCGGGTGCGCGGCGGAGAGCCGTTCGGCGAGCGCGCGAGCATAAGGCTTGGTCACCGCGTACTCGACGCGCGTGTTGAGCGGGACGTACACCTGGAGTCCCTTCGATCCCGAGACTTTGGGAAACGATTGCAGGCCGTCGGATTCGAGATCGCGCTTCAGCAGGAACGCGACCTCGGCGCATTCGAGAATTCCGGCCCCTTCGCCGGGATCGAGGTCGAACACCATCGCCGTCGGAGTTTGCAGCGCGGGAACTCGGTGCAGGAACGGGTGCATCTCCAGGTTGGCCAGATTGACGGACCACACCAGCGAGGCCACGTCGCCGATCAGCACGTAGCAGATGTCCTTCTCGCCGGAGCGGCGGGGCACCGGAAACCTGCCGACCCACTTCGGGGTGTACTTCGGGGCGTCCTTTTCGTAGAAGTGCCTGGCAGCGATGCCGTTCGGATACCGCTTGAGCGTGATGGGGCGCTTGCGGAGGTGCGGCAGCAGCCACTCGGAAACACGAATGTAGAAATCGATGGCCTGACCCTTGGTGAACCCGGAAGGGAACATGGGCTTATCGAGATTTGAGAGCGTTACTGTCCGCCCGTCGAGTTCGAGTTGGTGCGCGGTCCGGCCGGCCATACCCGCGGTTTACACCGCAATTCCGTGGCCACCGCGGGTTTTGATGCCGCTAAGTCAGCCCTTTCAAATATGCGAGGCTCGGCTCGAGAGCGTCCATGTTCATCTCGACGAAGTAGTTCTTTACGCCGCCGGTTTTCGCCGCCGCGAACAGGTCGTTCCACTTCACGACGCCCGAGCCCACCGGCACCGCTTTCTTTTCTGTGGCCGACCAGTCCGCCAGGTGCAGGGAGAGGAAGCGGCCGGGATATTTCCGCAGGTAGGTGGCGGCTTCGTAGCCGGCGTTGATCACGGCCACCTGAAACTGCATGCGGACGAGTTTCGCGTCGAATTTGGACATCAGGTGGTCATAGATCAGCACACCGTCGATTTCGCGGAATTCGAAGTTGTGGTTGTGGAATCCGCAGGCGAGGCCCGCCTTTTGCACCTGGGCGGCGATGCCGTTCAGTTCTTCGGCGGCGCGGGCCCAGTCGGCGAGGCCGGCGTTGTTGGGAAGGCCGAAGCTCGAAAGAATCATCTGCTTGAGGCCGAGCCCCTTCGCGAACGCAATCCGCTCCGGAAGTTTGTCCTTCAGCTCCGCGAACGTGTAGTGGCAGCTTTCGCAGGCGAGGCCGGCGTCCCGGATGATTTTGCGCATTTCGGCCGCGCTCAGGTTCTCGAGCGGGCCGAAGCCGGAACTGCGGTAGCCGGGCGGAGAACACATTTCGATGGTCCGGTACCCTATCGCGGCAAGCTGGCGCAAGGTGCCGGGAAAATCTTTGGCCAGCGCCTCCCGAACCGGGTACACCTGGCAACCGATGGGCATGCCGAGCGGCGCGCCGGCGAGCAGCGCGGCCGTGCCGGCGGCGCTGCCCGCGAGGAAACTTCGTCGTGTCAGTTGCATGTCAGATACTCTCGGGGTCGAAGCCCTTGCGGTACTCGCGGGCCAGGTATTTGTTGGCCGCGGAGTTGTTGGTGATCTGCATGCTTGCGGGGTCGTAAGCGATGCGCTGCCCGGTGCGGAGGGCGACGGCGTAGAGGTTCACGGCCTCGGAAATCGCGCGCGCGCGGAGGAAACTGCCGGGGTTTTGCGGGCCGCCTTTGATGGTTTCCACCCACGCCTTCATGCCGCCGGAGAGTTGGGCGGGGTCGCGCGGCTGGCGCTGGGGGGCGGCGGCCTGCGGCGGCTCTTTTTGCGACAGGAGGCGCGGATTTTGCACGTTGAAGCCGGCCAGGATCTTGCCTTTGTCGCCGACGAACATCATGGCTTCGGCGGGGAGTTCCTTCACCTCGGCGCCGAGTTCCTCGGGCATCGGGGGACGCAGGCCGCCTTCGTACCAGATGAGGTCCACCGCGGGGCGCGATCCGCGTGCCGGATATTTGAAGCGCACCACGCTGGCCGTGGGGAAGGAGAAGTCGTTCCTGATCGTGGTGGAGACACCGTCCACCAGGGTGCACTGATGGCTCAGCATGGGCTCGACGCTGGTCGGGCCCTCGAGCTCGAGGGCGTTGAACACGGTCCAGAGGCTGTAGTGGCCCATGTCCGCCATGGAGCCGCCGCCGAAATCGTACCAGCCGCGGAAGACCATGTGGGTGTAGTTCGGGTGGTACGGGCGCTCGGCTTCGGGGCCGAGCCAGAGGTCCCAATCGAAGCCTGCGGGGACGGGCGGCGTGTCGGTGGGCAGAGACGCGTATTGCGGCCAGACGGGGCGGTTGGTCCAGTTGTGGACCTCGCGCAGGGTGCCGATGGAGCCGTCGCGAATCCAGGTCATCACCTGCTCCATGGAGCCGTTGGAATCCCACGGCATGAAGTGGGTCGCGACCTTCTTAGCCGCGGCCAGATCGATAGTAGCCTTGGCTTCCTTGAGCCGGTTGGCGATGGGTTTGTGGGTGATCACGTGCTTGCCGCGCTTCATGGCCGCCATGGCGATGAGGGCATGCAGGTGGTCGGGCGTCATGATCTTGACCGAGTCCACGTCGCGTTCCTTGGCGAAAAGCTCGCGAAAATCGGTGTAGGCCGTGCAGGCGTTGAACTTGTCGGTAGCGCGCTGGTTCCCGTAATAGGTGTCCACGATGTCTTTGGCGGCATCGCGGCCGCCCGGAATGGCGCCGGGCGCGCCCGCTTTCCAGTCGGACTTTCCGAGCGCCTGTCGAATCTGGTTGACCAGGCCGTTTTTGGACCAGTCGCGGTACTCCACCGCATCTTTGCTCGGATCGCATACGGCGACGATCTGGATCTCCTGGGCCGCCAGCAGCGGGACCATCTCGCGCAGCCCCTCGGTTCCGGTCCCGATGTAGGCGAGAGTAATCTTGTCACTGGGGGGAACGGCATTGGGCCCGCCCAGCACGTGCCGGGGCACAATGGTGAAGGCAGCGGCGCCGGCTGCGGTTCCCAGAAACTTTCGGCGGTCTGAATTCATCGCAATTCTCCTAACCGGGCGTATGATATCTGGAATTCCCTCTGAATCCAAGGGGGCAGGGAAGCTGCAAAGGCACTACACTGATGCTGGAGCGGTGAAATGAAGGGAATCGTTTGGCTGCTGTTGCTGGCTGGAGAGGCGCTGGCGGGACCGGTGGTGGCGGTGATCGCGCCGGCACAGGCGGCGGGTCCGGGCCGTTATGGAGTGGAGCGACTGGAGCAGGCTCTGCGGGCGAAGGGCTGCGAAATCACGGATTCGGCAGCGGGCGCTGAGTTCGTCCTGTTCGCAGGACTGTCCGCCGACCGCGAGGTGGCGGGCATTCTCCGCGAATGGAAGGCTCCGGTGCCGGCGGGCGCCGAGGCGTTGACGATCTGGCGCGGGCGCTATCAGGGCAAGACAGCGGCCGTTGTGGCCGGGGCGGATGCGGCGGGCCTGATGTATGCGGCGCTCGATGCCGCCGGGCGGATCGGTTGGAGCGTCGCGGGCCGGCCCCTCGAATACCTCGCGAACACGACGGAGAAACCGTACCTGGCGCAGCGCGGCATCTCCATGTACACCATGCAGCGCGCCTATTTCGAATCGCGGCTTTACGACCAGCGCTACTGGGAACGGTATTTCGACCTGCTCGCCGCCAGCCGGATCAACAGTTTCGTGGTGATCTTCGGGTACGAGAACGGCGGCTTCATGGCTCCGCTCTATCCTTATTTCTTCAACGTCGATTCGTTCCCGTCAGTGGAACTGGTGGGGCTCACGCGCGCGCAGCAGGAGCGCAACGCCGAGGCGTTCCGGACGCTGATCCGCACTGCCCACGAACGCGGCATCGCGGTGACGGCGGGCATCTGGGACCACATCTACCGGGGCGGGGTACAGGGCGGCGGTATTCCGGGGGCGTCGGCGAACGCGGGCAAGCGGGTGAACGGCCTGGTTTCCGGAGTCACGGCGGAAAACCTGGCCGCGTACACGAAAGCGGGCCTGCGCCAGTTTCTCCAGGTGTTTCCGGAGATCGACGCGATTCAGTTCCGGATGCACGACGAGTCGGGGCTGAAGCCGGAGGAGATCCGGCCGTTCTGGCACGACGTCTTCTCTTCCATCAAGGAGACGCATCCGGCGCTGCGGTTGGATCTGCGGGCCAAGGGGCTGCCCGACGAGGTGATCGACGACGCGCTTTCGCTGGGACTCAACGTCAAGGTGAGCACCAAGTATTGGATGGAGCAGATGGGGCTGCCCTTCCATCCCACGCACATCAACCCCGAGAACCAGCGCGAGCGGCGGCACAGCTTCGCCGACCTGCTGCGCTATCCGCAGCGTTACCGCGTCCACTGGCAGCTATGGAGCGGCGGGACCACGCGCCTGCTGCTGTGGGGCGACCCGGATTACGTCCGGCGTTTCGCCCGCACGGCGCGGCTCTACGACGGCGACAGCTTCGAAATCAACGAGATGCTCGCGACCAAGATGCTGGGCGAGCCGCACGACGCGCCGCCGCGCGGCATCCTCAACCCCGCACACCGCTACTACGATTACGAATTCGAGCGGTACTGGCATTTCTACCAGCTTTGGGGGCGGCTCACGTACAACCCGGAGATGGCCGGCGAGACCTGGGAGCGGGAGTTCAACCGGCGCTACGGCGCGCAGGGCGGACCCCACATCATGAAGGCCCTGCACCTGGCGAGCCGGGTGCTGCCCCGCATCGTGGCCGCCAGTTACCGGTACCAGCTCTTTCCCACAACGCGCGGATGGGCCGAGATGATGCGGCAGGGGTCGCTGGCCGAATACGCTACCGAGCAGGGCAGCGACGTGCAGCAGTTCCTGAGCCCTCGGGAGGAGGCGCGGAGCATCGTGCAGGGGACGGAAACGGCGAAGCGGCGGCCGGAGGAGACCAGCCGCTGGTTTGCCGAACTGGCGCGGTCGATTCAGGCGGAGGTGGCGCAGGCGGGAGGGAACGGGACCGAGGAATTCCGCGTGACGGTGGCGGACCTGGGGATCCTGGCGAACCTGGCGCGGTACCATTCCGAGCGGCTGCTGGCGGCGGTAGCCTACAACCTGTGGAAGGAAACCGGGAGCCTGGAGTCGTTCGACGATGCCGTGGGGCACGAGAAAGCGGCCGTCGGATGGTGGCGGCAGATCGTGTCCGCGGCGGGAGACATTTACGCGGAGGACCTGGCGTTCGGCGCGCATGCGGTCGGATTCAGCAGGCACTGGAAGGAAGAGTTGGAGCTGCTCGAGAAGTCGCTGGCAGCGCTCCAGGCGGAGCGTGTGGCGGCGGTGGCGAAGCCGGAAGCCAAACATTTCGCGCTGCCCCAGGCGGCGGGGGAGGCTCCGGCGGTACGGCTTATGCCGGCGGCAGCGGACCTGACGGTAAGGGTTATCCCTGAGGCGCCCGGGGCTGTGAAATCGGTGCGGCTGCGATACCGGCACCTGACGCAGCTCGAAGACTATCAAAGTGTGGAGATGACGTTCGATCCGAAGGCGAAGGAGTATTCGGCGCAGATTCCGCCGTCCTTCCTCGATCCGAAGTGGCGGCTCCAATATTTTGTCGAGGTAGTGGGGAAGAACGGGAGCGGACGCATGTATCCGGACCTGGAAACGGAGACCCCGTACGTGGTGCGGTGATCGTTCGCGGCGCAAAAAAAATCTTGTGAAATTATAGACAAGAAGACCTGAAAGTGTTATTCTCGGATTAATCAAGACAGCATCCCAGGCGGTGAGTCCCCTCCCACCGCCGACCCCTCTGAGTGCAGGCCCCGGGTACCCAGCCCGGGGCCATAATTTTTTTAGAGGAGCGTACCGGGAGTACGGATGCGCATACCCTCAGATGAGCGAGCCTATCCCCCCATTGTTCCAGTAAACTTTCTTAAAATAATACTGGACAAGCAGGTCTTTAATTGCTAGTATTGATTCAACAGACAGCATCCCAGGCGGTGAGTCCCCTCCCACCGCCTACTCTCTGAGTGCAGGCCCCGAGATACCCAGCTCGGGGCCATTACTTTTTTTGGGGCCCTTCCAATTCTCGCGGCTGTGTAGGATAACCGCTCTGTACCGTCGCCTCTGAAAACAAAGGCATCCCGCACTCGACAAGTTGGCAATAGATTTGCTATGATAAATCTGATCCATTGTGGTACTTCAGCCCGATTCTCTGCGGTTCCCAATCCGTCGTCCATACCCACCCCCAGCAATCCATCCGAGGAGTGAAGCGTAACAACTTATGGCCTCCAATACTTTTTCGCAGGGCGCGCAAGTCGAACACATGAAATTCGGCTTGGGGACGGTCCTGTCGAGCAGCGATGATCGCATTGTGATCAAATTTGACGATCACGGCGAGAAGAAATTCGTCACTACGATGGTGATGAGCAGCCTGAAAAAGAGTGACCGGCAGCCGCCCGCGGAAAAAAAGGGCACTCGCCGCAAGAAGACCGCGCCGGCTTCGGTTTAGCGCCGGCTTTTTTGAGGAACTTTTCGATTGAACGCACGCCAAAAACGGTTGTTTGAAGAGGCCCGAAAGCGCAACCCGGACCTCAAGATTCCTGCCGCTTCCAAGCCGCCCGCGGAGTGGACGGAAGCTGACCTCGCCTTGATCAAGCAGGGGGTTGGCGACAAGACCAGCCGGCCGGCGCAGGCCGGCGCTGAAAGCGGCGACTCCCGTGCGGAGGTTCCGTCCGGAGAGCAGGGGGGAGCGGTAGTCACGTATTTCGAAGCCAAGGGCTTTGGATTCCTTCGTCCCGACGATGGTGGGCGCGACATCTTCTTCCACGTCTCGCGCCTGGTGGAGGGTCTCGCCACGGACCTCCGGCCGGGCACCCGGGTTCTTTATGAACTGGGAATGGACCGCACCGGAAAGATGGCGGCCAGCAGCATCCGCATCGCTCCGCCACCCGCCGCCTAAACGGGTATAATAAATAATCGCTTGCGTCCCCCGCCCGTCCGACGGAAGGGGTTTGCGTTCTCATGTTCGACAACCTATCAGACAAGCTGCAGCGGGTTTTCAAGAACCTTCGCGGCGAAGGAAAACTCTCGGCTGAAAATATGGAGGCCGCCCTGCGGGAAATCCGCGTGGCCCTTCTCGAAGCCGACGTCAACTTCAAAGTTGTCAAGCAACTCATTGAAAATATTAAGCAAAAGGCGCAGGGCGAAGAAGTTCTCACAGCCCTTTCCCCATCCCAACAAGTCATCAAGATCGTTCATGAAGAGCTGATCAAAATCCTGGGCAGCCACGAATCGAAGCTGCGGTTCGCCAACGAACCGCCGAGTGTTTTCATGATCGTGGGACTCCAGGGTTCGGGCAAAACCACCTCGACGGGCAAACTGGCGCGCTGGCTGGCGAAAAACGAACACCGTCCGATGATGGTGTCAGTGGACGTCTACCGTCCGGCCGCCCGCGAGCAGTTGAAGGTAGTGGCCCGGGAAGTCGGCCAGGCGATCTACGAAGGGACGGCTAGCGAGACCAAGCCGCTGGAACTGGCCCGCTCGGCCCGGCGCGAGAGCGTCAACGGCGGGCGCGACGTGCTGCTGGTGGATACGGCCGGGCGTCTCCATATCGACGACGAACTGATGGTGGAGTTACAGGAACTGAAGGCGCAGCTCAATCCTGTCGAGATCCTGTTCGTGGCGGACGCGATGACCGGGCAGGACGCGGTGAAATCGGCGGACGAGTTTCACAAGCGCCTGGGCATCACCGGCGTGATTCTGACCAAGATGGACGGCGATGCCCGCGGCGGCGCGGCGCTTTCCATCCGCCATGTGACCGGGCAGCCCCTGAAGTTCGTGGGCATTGGCGAGAGGCTGGATGCGCTCGAAGCGTTCCATCCCGACCGCGCGGCCAACCGCATCCTCGGGATGGGGGACATCCTTTCTTTTATCGAGAAGGCCGAGGAGGCGATCGATAAGAAGAAGGCGGTCGAGATGCAGCGAAAGCTCATCGAGAACGACTTCACGCTGGAGGATTTCCGCGACCAGTTAAGGCAGATCCGGAAGTTGGGGCCGATCCAATCGCTGCTTGGCATGATGCCCAAGGTCGGCATTCTGAAAGACCTGAAGGACGTCAAGGTCGATGAAAACGAGATCAATCGCGTGGTGGCGATCATCGACTCGATGACCCCGCACGAGCGGGACAACCACATGATTATCAACGGAAGCCGCAGGCGGCGGATCGCCAAGGGCAGCGGCACCTCCGTGCAGGAAGTAAACCAGCTGCTCAAACAATACACGCAGGCCCGCAAGATGATGAAGAGTTTCTCCGGCGGGATGATGGGCAAGGGCGGCGGTATGCTGGGCAGGAAGTTATCGAAAATGAAGCTACCCGCGGATTTTCCTTTCAAGGATATACCCGGTGGACCCTTCGGAAACTAAGACACAGGTTAGGTTTGGAGTATAGATGCTGATGATTCGCCTGGCGCGTTTTGGCGCCAAAAAGAAGCCTTTTTATCGCGTAGTCGTAATTGAGAAGGAGCGCGCCCGGAACGGCCGCAGCCTGGAAGTGATCGGACACTATAACCCGCTTACGAGCCCCGCGCAGGTGCTATTGAAGCACGACCGCGTGGAACACTGGACCAAGCAGGGCGCGCAGCTATCGGACACCGTGAAGCGGCTGCTCGAGCAGAATCCGGCGGCCGCTCCGCAGCCGGCCGCCTGATCCGGGCGTGCCAGGGCTTTCTAACTGTAACGAACAGGACGGGTTGCGGTCTTGTTCGTGCGGAATTTTGCGAATTCTAGAGAGCCGCTTCAGGTACCATGAGCTTTATGGAGGCGGGGTGAATGAAACAGCTCATCGAAGATATCGCTAAAGCTCTGGTTGACATCCCGGAAGAGGTCTCGGTCCGCGAAGTACAGGGCGAACAGGTTACGGTACTCGAACTCAAAGTCGCGCCCAGCGACCTGGGCAAAGTTATCGGGAAGCAGGGGCGCACGGCGCGGTCTATCCGCACCATCCTGGGTGCGGCGGGCATGAAACTAAGCCGCCGGTTTACTTTGGAAATTCTCGAGTGAACCCTTCCACCGCCGAGTGGATCACGGTTGCCCTGCTGGGGAAGACCAGAGGCAATCGCGGTGAGGTCACGGCGATGGCCCTCAGCAAGCCGGAGCGCTTCGAGCATCTCCGGCAGGTGTTCCTCTTCACCCCCGACGCACCCCAGACAGCGCAGCCATTCGAGGTGGAAGAGACCTGGTTTCACAACGCCACCCTGATTTTCAAGTTTCGTGGTGTGGACACGATCGGGGACGCCGAACGGCTGGCGCGCGCCGAGGTGCGGATCCCCATCTCCGAGCGCATTGCGTTGGAGCCGGGGGAGTTCTTCATTTCGGACCTGATCGGCTGCGACGTGGTCGACCGGCGCACGGGCGAATCTCTCGGCGTGGTTTCGGACTGGGAAGAGGGCGGCGGCGCCGGACTGCTGGTGGTGGCGGACCTGCTGATTCCTTTCGCGCGATCGATTTGTGTCGAGATCGATCCGGCGGGAAAGCGGATCGCTGTTGAATTGCCGCAAGGCCTCAAGGATCTGAACCGAACGTGATTTTCCACCTGCTGACGATCTTCCCCGAGTTTTTCGAGGGGCCCTTCGCGCATGGAGTGGTGAAACGGGCCAGGGATGCGGGGCGGCTCGAGATCCGCATCCACAATCTGCGCGACTGGACGCACGACCGGCATAAGACCGTGGACGATCGCCCGTTCGGCGGCGGCGAAGGGATGGTGCTGAAACCGGAGCCGGTATTCGATGCCGTGGAATCGATCTGGCCCGAGCGGAAGCCGTGCCGCAAGCTGGTCCTGCTTTCCGCGCAGGGCAGCCTGTTCGACCAGGCGATGGCCAACCGCTTCGCGCAGTCGGGCGAACTGTTCCTGATCTGCGGACGGTACGAGGGTGTGGACGAGCGGGTGGCGGAGCATCTGGTGGATGAAGAAGTTTCGATCGGGAATTACGTGTTGAGCGGCGGCGAACTGGCGGCGGCTGTAGTGATCGATACGGTAGCCCGGCTGCTTCCGGGCGTGTTGGGGAACGAGAGCTCGGCGGCGTTCGAGTCTTTTCAGGACACGGGCCACGGCGAGGGGCTGCTCGACTGCCCGCACTGGACGCGGCCGGCCGAGTTCCGCGGCTGGAAGGCGCCCGACGTATTACTGAACGGGAATCACGAGGAGATCCGCCGCTTCCGCAAGCAGACGGCGCTCGAGAAGACGGCCCGGCTTCGTCCGGACCTGATGAAACCGCGGTAGGCCGGGCGAACACCGGCGGCTCCGCGTAGGTTACTATAGAGATTCAGGAAAATTTTCATGCAGAACGCGTTGCTGGCGAAGTTTATCAACAAGAACAAGCGGACCGACGTACCCACCTTCCGGCCGGGAGACACCATCCGGGTTCACGTCAGGATCAGGGAAGGCGACAAAGAGCGGCTTCAGGCATTTGAGGGAACGGTGATCGCCCGGAACAACACGGGGATGGGCGAGAGCATCACGGTTCGCAAGGTCAGCTTCGGGCAGGGCGTGGAACGCATCTTCCCGGTCAATGCCCGGGTGATCGATCATATCGATGTAGTTCGCACAGGCCGTGTGCGCCGCGCAAAGCTGTACTACCTTCGCGGATTGAGGGGCAAGGCCGCCCGTCTCAGAGAGCGCACATAGCCCTGGATCTTCAGGATGCGGCCCGAGTTGGCGGGTAGCAATTACCGGTGCGAAGCGACGCTGGAGCGTGAACTGCGCGCGCGCGGATTTGTGCGCGTTGCGGGGATCGACGAAGTAGGCCGCGGATCCCTGTTTGGTCCCGTCGTCGCCGCCGCGGTGATTCTCTCTCCGGACCGGCCGGTGCGCGGACTGAACGACAGCAAGCAGCTCGAGCCCGAGCGCCGCGAGGTGCTCGCCGGACGGATTCGCGAACGGGCCGTGGCATGGGCGATCGCGGCCGTGGATGCGGCCACGATCGATTGCATCAACATCTACCAGGCCTCGCGGGCAGCCATGCGGATGGCCGTGTTGCGCCTGAATCCGCCGCCGGATTTCCTGCTGGTGGATGCGGTGCCTGTCGAGTTGCCCCTGCCGCAGCGCGCGCTGATCAAGGGCGACGCCCGCTGCCACGCTATCGCCGCGGCGTCGATCATCGCCAAGGTCCACCGCGACGCCTGCATGCGGGTGTGGTCCGAAGTGTTTCCCGAATACGGCTTCGCCTCGCACAAAGGCTATTCCACCCCGGAGCACTGCCGGGCGATTGAAAAATACGGCCCGACGCCCCTTCACCGGCTCAGCTTCGAACCGGTGCGCCTCCACTCGCGGTTTCCCATCGACTACACCCCCCAAATGGAACTCTTCGATTCGGCGGGAGCCGCATGAGCCCGTTCGAACCCCGCGATGCAATTCGGGCGGGCAGCGAAGAGGCAGCAGCCGAGGTCGAGACACAACCGGAATCTCCATACCGCTGGTATCACAAGATGGCTGCGATCCTGTTCATTACCTTCTGCATGGAAATCGGATGTTTTCTGCTGATTTTTCCCTGGACCGAATACTGGGACAGCAATTATTTTTCGGGAATGCTGCCGGTGGCGCAACAGGTTTGGGACAACATGTATTTGCGCGGCGCGGTCAGCGGGGTCGGCCTGGTGAACCTGTATATCTGTTTCGGTGAGATCCTGCGATTGAGGCGATTTTCCAGGCGATAAAAAAGGCCGTTTCGCCGGGAGAAACCTCCTCGGGGAAACGGCCAATTGCGAGTGTCTCTTCTTTACGCGTTAGACGACCGACCTCATGGTATGCGATGCTCCGTATGCGTGCGCCAGTATCTTTCGGGCAAGTCCGATCAACGGTTTGTAAACACACCAACGGGGGCCCTGCTTTATGATGAGGAGCGTGAGCCTGGCACGCCGCCCCTGGTTCCTGCTCCTCTTTTTCGGCCTCGTCGCGATCGCCACGCGATACCCGCTCATTCCGGGACAGCTTTTTTCGTTTGACGATGTCAACCTGGCCTATTCCATCGACCATTTCGACATCCGTGTGAGCCAGCCGCAGCCGCCCGGCTATCCGCTGTTCGTGATGGAGATGCGCGCGCTGTGGGCACTGCGATTCCGGAGGCCGGAGAGCATCCTGGTTGCGCTGTCTTTAGCCGGCAGCATCGCGGCGCTGTTCTTGATGGCGATCGCGGGTAACCGGATGTTCGGCGGCAGTTCCGGATTTTATGCCGCCTGCGTCATGGCGCTGCAACCGGCCTTCTGGTACGCGGGATTGACGTCCGCGCTGCGCGTGCAACTGGCGCTGATTTCGGTGGCGGTGGGGGCGGCCTGCTGGCGCGCGTGGCGCGGCGACGGCCGGTGGGTGGTGCCGGGCGCAATCGTGCTGGGGCTGGCCGCGGGCATCCGTCCGGAAACCGGACCGCTGCTGCTGCCCCTTTGGGCGGCCTCGGCGTGGCGCGCTCCAGTCAGCTGGCGGCGGCGCGCGGCCGGACTGGCAGCGATGTCGGCAGCGGTGCTGGTATGGCTGGTGCCCGCGATGGCGGCATCGGGCGGACCGCTCACGTTCATCGACGCGACGCTCGGCTACATCACGGACCAGGCGTCAGTGAATTCCGGGCTCTTCGGCGCACGCCAGTCAGAGTGGGTGGTCACGTTCTGGCGCGCCGTGGTATGGAGTTTCTGCGGAGTTCCCGCCTGCGTGCTGGCCGCTGTTCTCGCATGGCGCCGTGGCGCAGGCTGGGAATTCGGCCGTGAACGAGCCGCCTTTTTCGCGCTGTGGCTGACCCCGTCACTCGCTTTCTTCCTGCTCGTGCACGTGCAGGATCCGGGTCAGACGCTGGCCGTGGTGGCGGCCGTTTCGCTCGCCTGCGGGTACCTGGTGAACCGCGCGCTCGAAAACAGCGAGATGGAAGTTTCGCGCTGGCATTCGCTGACGCTGGGCGCGGGCGCGGTGGCCCTGTGCTGGCTGGCCTTCCGGCGCATTCCCGAAATGGTGGTGGCTTACACGCCGCTGGTGTGCCTGGCGGCGGGTCTCGTGCTGCGGCGCGCGCGCATCAAGAATGCCGGATTTGTGCCGCGCTTCCAGATGGCGGCGATTCTGGTGGCTCCGGTGCTGCTGGTGAATACGACGATTTTCGAGCACAAGGGCTGGTACTACAGGGGGTCGGCCACCGAAGGACTCAGGGCGGTGGTGGAGCGGACCGGCGCCGATATCGCCGACGGCTTCGCCACTACATCCTATGCGCAGATTCACGCCACCATGAAAGTGGACGATGCTTCCATTCGCGAGATGCTGCGCCTGGCGGGCGAGCGCCCGGGCGCGACCGTGGTGGTTTGGGAGCATGGCCTGACCTCCTGGCGCAAGGCAGCTTACTATGCGCCGCGCCTGCCGGTGGTGGTGCTGGAGCACAAACAGATTCGCGCCGGCTCGCCGCCGGTTGCGGCCTTGTGGAACGGTCCCCGGCTGATCCGGCGTACCGAGGGCGAGGTGCCGGTCCGCGTGCCCCTTCCGCCGGGAGCGCGGATTATCTGGATGCTGAATCCGAACACCGATTTCTACGGGCTGGTCCATCGTGAGTTCAACCCCTCCGCGGCTGGAACGGTCTGGTATACGGACCTGCCGCCCGGCAGCGGGACGCGCCGGCTGGGGGAGTACGAACTGGCATGGTAGATCCGCGCCGGCTCCGTCCGGTTCTGCTCCTGCTGGCGGGCCTGGTGCTGGTGGGCTGGTTCTCCCGGGGCATCTCCGATCCGGACTTCTGGTGGCACCTGAAAACGGGCGAGTACGTGGTCCGGAACCACCGCCTGCCGGTGCCCGATCCGTTCGCCTATACGACGTATGCGGGTGGGCCCGCCTATGCGGGCGAAGACCGGACGCGCTACTTCAACCTGACGCATGAATGGCTGGCGCAGGCGGTCCTCTACGCCGTTTGGGCAGGCGCCGGATTCGCCGGCGTGGTCCTGTTCCGGGCGCTGCTGCTGGCTGTGCTGCCGGCGATTGTTGGATTGATTGTGTGGCGAAGGTGCCGCGGATTCTACCGGGCCCTGGGCGCGGCGCTGGCGGCAGGCGTTTCGGTGGCGCCGTTCGCCTACGACCGGCCGTACATGTTCACCTTCGCCTTCCTGGCGGCCACGATGCTGATTCTCGAAGCCCGCCGCGGGTTGTGGCTTCTTCCGCTGCTGATGGTAGTTTGGGCGAACTGCCACGGCGGGTATTTCCTGGGCCTGGTGGCGATGGGAGCTTATTCGGCCGAAGCGTTTTGGGTCCGCCGGAAGAAAGGCGCGCAGCCTCGAGACCGCACGCTGTGGCTGGCGAGCGCCGCGGCAGCCGCGGCCTCCGGCCTGAACCCGAACGGCTATCGCATCTTCGAAATTCTCGGATACTACCGCAACAGCGCCCTGACCTCGCGCCTGCTCGAATGGAAGCCGACCGTCCTCTGGCCGGTCACCTGGCCGGTGCTGATGATGGCGGCCGGCGCCCTGGTGTTGCTCTGGAAGCGGCGCCAGGCAAGGCTTGCCGACTGGCTGCTGTTCGTTGCCTTCGCGGCCGCGGCGCTCAATGCGCAACGCAACGCTTTCCTGCTGGGCGCCATCGCGCCGGTAGTGATCGCTTCCTACGTTCCCGTGTGGAAGCGTGCCGTTCCGCGCGCGGCACATGTCATTCCCGCGCTGCTGCTGTTTGGCTGGCTGGTGTGGAGCACGGCGGCCGGACCGTTCTTCCGTCTGCGCGTGGAGGAGTGGCGCTGGCCCTCGGGCGCGGCGTCCTTTCTGCTGGATCACCACGTCACCGGGCGGATCTTCAACACGTACGAGTACGGCGGCTACCTCATCTGGCGCCTGTGGCCCGCGCAACAGGTATTCATCGACGGGCGCGCGCTGAACGAATCCGTCTTCAACGATTATGGCCGGATCCTCTACAACCGCCCGCACGATGCGGACGGCGACAGCGCGCAGGAATTGTTGCGCAGGTACGGAGTTCAGGCAATCGTGATGAACACGTTCGAATACACCGGAGGCCTGACGTATCTGCTGGCGCCGTCGCTCGCCGATGCCCGGCAGACGGACTGGAAACTGGTGTACGACGACGCGCGGGCGATGGTCTTTCTGCGCGATCCGCCGCCGGGCATGCCCGTACTGCCGCCGGCCCGCGTTCTGGACCACATGGAGGCGGAGTGCCGTCTCCACATCGAGCGTCAGCCCGAATACACGCTGTGCGCCCGCGCCGTCAGCCAGGTGCTGCTGCGCGCCGGAGAGCGGCAGCGCGCGCGGCGATGGCTCGGAACCTACCTGGAGCGGCCGCACTATCCGGATCCGGAGGCCGAAGACGCCTACCGGAAATTGATCCTTTCGGGCAACTGAAAAACCGGAGTACGCTGGGATTGGGGGGGGACTGTGATCTTCGAACAGTTCTATCTGGGATGCCTCGCGCACGCGTCGTACCTGATCGGTTCGGAGGGGGCCGGCGCGGTTGTGGATCCGCAGCGCGACGTCGGCATCTACCTGGAAACGGCGGAGCGGCTGGGGCTGAAAATCGCGTACGTGATCGAGACGCACCTGCACGCGGATTTTGTTTCGGGACACCACGAACTGGCGGAGCGGACGGGCGCCGTGATCTGCGTGGGCGAGGGGGCGGGCGCGGCGTTTCCGCATCATGCCGTGAAGGACGGCGAGGTGCTGGAGCTCGGCCGGTGCCGCTTGCGATTTCTGCACACCCCGGGACACACGCCGGAGAGCGTCAGCGTGGTGGTGACCGATTTGGATGAGGGACCGGGACCGTCGGCCGTGCTGACGGGCGACACCCTGTTCATCGGCGACGTTGGCCGGCCCGATCTATCCGATACCTGCACTCCTCAAGAGCTGGCCGCGCAACTTTACGACAGCCTGCACCGCAAACTGCTTTCGCTGCCGGATCCGGTCAAAGTCTATCCGGCGCACGGGGCCGGGTCCATGTGCGGACGGAATATCAGCGCGGACCGCAGTTCCACGATCGGCAGGGAGCGGCAAACGAATTACGCGCTCCGGCCGATGGAGAAGGAGCAGTTCGTCGAGATGATGACCAGCGACTTGCCGTCGCGGCCCGAGTATTTTCGGCAGGACGTGGATGTGAACCGGCAGGGCGCTCCGGCGCTGGCGAAGCTGCCGCCGCTCCAGCCGCTCTCACCGGGCGAAGTACGGAAGCGGCAGGCTGCGGGAGCGGTGGTGCTGGATACGCGCGCGGCCGTGCCGTATTGTTCGGGGCACGTTCCGGGGTCTCTGCAAATCGGATTGGGAGGGCAGTTCGCCGCCTGGGCGGGAGCCCTGCTCGGCCTGGAGCGCGAGGTTGTCCTGGTTGCCGACGAAGATGCGGCGGCGGAAGAGGCGCGGCTCAGGTTGGCGCGGGTGGGCATCGACAGGGTGGCGGGCGTGCTCGCGGGCGGGATTGCCGGCTGGGCCGAAGCGGGAATGCCGCTGGCGCAGACGGGACAGATTACGGTGCCGGACCTGCGCGCGGAGATGTCCGAAAACCCGGAACTGGTAGTGGTGGACGTACGGCGGCCCGCCGAGTGGGAGCAGGGACACATCGAGGGTGCGCGCAACGTGCCGCTGGACGCGCTGCGCGATGGGCTCAAAAAGCTCGACGCCGCGCGCCCCACCGCGGTCCACTGCAAAGGCGGCTACCGGAGCATGATCGCGTGCAGTCTGCTGGAGGCCGCCGGCTTCCGGCAGGTGATGAACGTAGCGGGCGGCTGGGACGCCTGGGCTGCCGCGGGTCAGGCGGCGGCGGACTAGGCGTTAGAACCCAGGACCGCCGGAACGCGCGCGGCTGAAACAGGGGCAATCCCTATTTATTTTTCGCCAAACCGTCGATAGACGGCGTGGAGCGTGGAATGTCTGACTTTCTTGCCCGCCCGCAGGCACCCTGGGCGTTAAGACTGGTGCCCCCTTTTCCGACGGTTGCGCAGCGTGTGCTTGCGGTCGTGAGCCGCGAGGACAGCCCGGTTTCGGCAGTGGGCGACCTGGTTAAAATGGACCCTTCTTTTTCCGCGGAACTGCTGCGTTTCGGGAATTCCGCTTTGTTCGGCGCCCGCCGGGAAATACGCAGCCTGCCGCATGCCATCGCGATGATCGGCTTGGATCGCGTGAAGACGATCGCGATGTTTGTGGCGATGAACCGGATGGTCGGTCCGGCTGTTAAAATTCAGGCGCTGCGCAAAGTCTGGATTCACAGCCTGGTGACGGCTCTTCTCAGCGAAGAAGCGGCGCGGATGGCGCGCGTCGGCCGCGAGAGCGCGTATACGGCCGGATTGCTGCATAACATCGGTAGCCTGGGGCTCATGTCCGCCTACCCGGAGGAGTACTCGCGCATGCTGTTGGTGTCGGACGATTATGGCTTCGACCTGCTGCAGACGGAGCGCGACCTGTTCGAAATCGACCACTGCCAGGCGGGTGCCCACCTGGCGCGACTTTGGGACTTCCCGGACGAACTGGCGGTGCTGATCGGCAGTCACCATGAAGCCCCGGTACCTGGAATCGCCAGTGTGGAAAACTTCAGCAAAGTCTGCTGGCGGCTGGCGGATACGCTCGGGTACGCCGCTTTCTCTCCGGATCGCGATTGGGAGTATGAGGATCTGCTGGAATTCATTCCGCAAGCGGAGAAGTCGTGGATCGGGCGCTCTGCCGGGCACGCGCGGGAAGAGATCGACGCGCGGATTCTTTCTGCTTTACCGAACTGAACGCCGGCCGGATTTTCGTTGAGCGGGCCTGTCCGGCGGTGGCGAAGGTCCGAATCATAACGGGCATAAAAGCCCTTCCGGGGCCGCCGTGCTCTGTCGCACGTGAGCGCGGTGGTGCCGGTGATAGTCTGAAATCGATGCCGCCCGTGAACCGCCAGATCACTTTGGTTTCTCCGCCGAGCGGCATGCCGAAAGAAAGCGACTTCCGCCTGGTGGAGCGTGCCATTCCCCGACCCGGCGCCGGAGAGGCGTTGATCCAGGGCCTGTATCTTTCCGTGGATCCGTATGTGCGCGGAAGGCTCAACGGCGCAGGCAGTTACGCGCGGCCGGTGAACCCCGGGGAGGTAATTGTGGGTGGAGTCGTGGGCCGGGTGGTGGAATCGAACGACCCCCGGCTGGCCAGCGGGGACACGGTGGAAGGCATGCTCGGGTGGCAGGAGTTCGCGGTCGCACAGGTGAAGACCCTGCGCCGCATCGATCCAAACACCGCGCCGCTCTCGACCGCGCTGTACGTACTCGGCATGCCGGGGCTGACGGCGTATTTCGGACTGCTGGACATCTGCCGGCCCCAGCCGGGCGAAACGGTGGTGGTCTCCGGTGCCGCCGGCGCGGTGGGCTCGCTGGTGGGGCAAATCGCACGGATCAAGCGCTGCCGGGCGATCGGTATTGCGGGTTCTAACGAAAAGATCCGCTACATCACCAAGGAACTCGGATTCGACGGCGGATTCAATTACAAAGATGCCGGCGACTACGCTGTCCGGCTGAAAGAACTCTGCCCGAACGGCATCGATATCTATTTCGATAATGTGGGCGGAGAGATCACCGACGCCGTCATCCGGCAGATCAATACCCGCGCGCGGATCGCGGTATGCGGACAGATTTCACAATACAATTCCGAAACGCCGGAGATGGGCCCCCGCTGGCTGGGGCAACTGGTGCTCAAGCAGGCCAAGGCCGAAGGATTCCTGGTGCGCCAGTTCGCGGACCGTTTCGACGACGCCTACCGCCAGCTTGGCGATTGGATGCGGGACCGGCGCATCAAGTACCGCGAGGACATCGTGGAAGGTCTCGAGAACGCGCCCGCCGCCTTCATCGGAATGCTGCAAGGCAACAACGTGGGGAAGCGGCTGGTCAAACTGGCTGCGTAATTTAGCGGGTGTTGTACCCGAGCGCCTGCTCCACCACGCGCAGCAACGCGTCCATGGTGAAAGGTTTTGGCAGCAGCGTGAAGCCCTTGCTGGTGACGAAGCGCTGCACCAGGTCGGCGTCGTGAAAGCCGGAAATGAAGAGCACCGGAAGGTCTGGACGGTGTTTGCGCAGCCGCTCCGCAACCACGGGACCGGTGAGATCGGGCATGATGACATCGGTCAGCAGGAGGTCCACGGGCCGCTCGCTGGTTTCGAAAGTTTCGATCGCGCGGCGCCCTCCATCGGCCAGAAGCACCTCGTAACCGGCCAGGCGCAGGCACTGGTCGAGCATGCCGAGGACCGCCTGATCGTCATCGACGGCCAGGATGGTCGGAACGTTCGCGTTGGGAGGGTCAGGGTGCGTAGACATCCTCAGCTCTTCCGCGGGAGTTCCGGACGCTTTGGCGCGCTACCGTCGCGACGTTCCCCGCCTCTACCATTATAGGAGGGCCGGAGCGGTCCCCGGGGGCAAGCAAGCGGCGACTGGACCCGCTTCCACTGTCACGGCGTGCGACCCAGCCGCGCAGGACTCCGAAAAACCTGCTAAAAAGGTCTGCATGACACACAAGATGGCGGACCGCCGCCAGTTTCTCAAATCGGCGGGGGGAGCTGCCCTGACAGCCTCCTTGTTTACCGGCAACCTGAGAGGGGCTAACGACCGGCTGAATGTGGCCTTCATCGGCACGGGGCGGATGGGTTCGGGCAACATCGATTATTCCGCCAAGGTGCCCGGGATTCAGATCGTCGCCGTCTGCGACGTGTACCAGCCGGCGCTCGAAAAGGCCCAGGCGCAGGCGAAGAAGCTCGGCTTCGAAGGAGTGAGGGCCGTTCACGATTTCCGTGAAATTCTGGCGGACAAGTCGATCGACGCGGTGTCGATCGCCACCCCCGATCACTGGCACGCCTACATGACGGTGGAGGCCTGCAAGGCGGGCAAGGATGTCTGGGTGGAGAAGCCCGCCTGCGTGTACATCGAAGAGGGCGTCAAGATGGTGGAAGCCGCGCGCAAGTACAAGCGCATCGTGCAGGCGGGCACCATGCAGCGGTCCGGCGCCTTTTTCCAGAAAGCGCGCGAAATTGTGAAAAGCGGAGATCTCGGCGACATCAGCTTCTGCCGCACCTTCCAGTCATCGGTCACGGAGCGTGAAGGCTGGGGCAATCCGCCGGACGCCGAGCCTCCGGCCGGCCTCGACTGGGACCTGTGGCTGGGACCGGCGCCCAAGCGTGCGTTCAACAAAAACCGGTGGGGTGTGGACGAGAAGCGCTGGTCCACCTTCCGCTATTTCTGGGATTACGCCGGCGGCGCGATGACCGACTGGGGCGTCCACCTGCTGGATATCGTGCAGTTCGCCTTCGACGAGGTCATGCCGGAATCGGTCGCCGCGCAGGGCGGCAAGTTCTATGTGAAGGACAACACGGAGACGCCGGACACGATGCTGGTGACTTACCGGTATCCCGGATTCGTGGGCTCCTATGAAAGCCGCACGGTGAATCCGTTCCCGATGTATAACGACACCTACGGCACCGCCTTCCACGGGACGAACGCCACGTTGATGGTGAATCGCGGCGGGTATACCATTTTCCCCAACGAAAAAGGCAAGCAGCCGGTGGAAGAGAAGCGCAGGGACATGGCCGACATGAACGTGCCGCACTGGCACAATTTCCTCGAGTGCGTGCGGACGCGGCAGAAGCCGATCAGCGAAATCGAGACGTGCGTGCGAACGTCGGCCACCTGCATTCTGGCCAACCTCGCGCTGCGTCACGGCATGACGCTCGATTGGGACGACAAAGCGTTCACGGTGAAGCAGAGCGAGGCGCGCCAGTACCTGAAGCCGAAATACCGCGCGCCGTGGAAGCTGGAAGTGTAATCTCAAACGGGGCCGGAGTTCCGCTCCGGCCCCGTTCTGAACGTCAGAAAGTCAGGCGCAATGCCATCTGGATGTGGCGCTCGATGTTGTAGACGCTCCCCACGGTTCCGAACGCGGTGCTGGTCGCCGTCAGGTTTGGCCCGTTGAATACGGGGTGGTTGAACGCGTTGAAGAACTCGCAGCGATACTGCAACAGAACATGCTCCTTAATGTGAGTGTTCTTGATGATCGAGGCATCCACGTTGTTGGTGGGCGGAAGCCGCAGGTTGCCGAAGCGTGTCGGGAACGTGCGGATGTGATTGGAAACCTGGTGGCTCGAAACCGTGTCGAAGGCGGCGGTGTTGAACACGCGGTCCGGATTGTTGGGGTCCCACTCGAGCGGAGCGCCGTAGTAAAGAACGTCTCCCCAACTGCCGGCGGGGCCGCCGCTCTCATACGAGTAGATGCCGTTGATGATCCAGCCGCCAACCACGCGGTCCACCACGGCGCCCGCCATCCCGGAAAGAGATCCGAGCAGCGCTTTGCCGTTGCCGAAGGGCAGTTCGTAGCCGAAGTTGGTGACGAAGCGGTGCGGCCGGTCGATATCGGCCGGGCGCTTTTCGAGCGGTCCGAAGGAGTTCAGGTAGTTATCCGTGGCCATGGTGCGGCTGAACTGGTAGTTCGCCTGCATCTGGAAACCATGGCTGAAGCGTTTTTCAAAGCGCGTCTGTAGCGCGTTGTGATAGGAAGAGCCGGCGTTGCCGGCCGACATCGTGACGCCGGTGAAGGCCGGAAATGGCAGCGTAAGCTGGTTGAAGCTTACGGTGGAACCGCTCAGGTTGGTTCCGGGCAGAAGGCCGGCAAAGGGATTCGACACGTTGGAGGAATTCCGGTCGATCACGGGCTGGTCGCGGAAAGGCGACGAGCTCAGGAACTGCGCGGGTGTGCCGTTCAGGTTCTGGTCGATGGCCAGGTGCACGTAGTGATTGCCGGTGTACCCGATTTCGAAGACCATGCTCGTGCCGATCTGCCGCTGAATGTCGATATTCCAGCGGATGGAATAAGGGTTCAGCGGGTGCGGGTTGTAGAACGTGATGCTCTGGCCGAGGAAGGTTCCGAACCCCAGCGAAGATCCGGTGGGCTGAAGGATGCCGGTGGGAAACGGGTTATCCAGGGTAACAGCCGGACGCAGGTTGCCGGTGGTGGAAGCGCCGAGGATGTTGGTCTGCTGGCTGAAGCCGGCCTGGTTCGGCGCGATCACGCCGATGGAAGCCACGAAGATGCCGATTCCGCCGCGAACTACCGTGCCTTTGCCGGCGCCTCCCGGCGACCAGGCGAAGCCGAGGCGCGGGCTGAAGTAGCCGTGTTCGGGATGGTAAATCGCGTCGCCGTTCTGGCCCGCGAAGAGTAACCCGCCCTTGGCCGAAAACTGGCTTGCCGGCACTCCGTTCGCCACCGGTTTGGCCGCGTAGGCCGCTTCTGCCGAGGCCGCCACGGGGTTCGCCGCAGCCGGGTCGAAGCCCGCCACCGCCCGGTTGAACCGCTCTGTGCTGCCCAGGTCTCCGTCGTAACGCAACCCGATGTTCAGCGTGAGGTTGGAGCGCGGCCGGAAGTCGTCCTGAACGAACACGGAGTAATACTTGGCCTGCACGGTGCGGAACGCGTTCACCTGGAAGTTGCCGCTGGTCGGGTAGCCGAGCATGAAGTCCGCCAGGTCCTGGCCGAGCGGCGCGGTGGTGGAGTTGTCGAGCGGCCCGCGCGTGTAATCCTCGCGGAAAACGAACTGGCCGGACGAATTGCCATAACTCGAGGAGCTTTCCCGAGCCTCGCGCAGGTCGGTGCCGAACTTCAAGGAATGTCTTCCGACGATCTTTGTCAGCGAGCCGAACAGCTGGAAGGTATCGTACGGGGTGCGGTCGCCGCCGTTGTCGCCCCAGTCGCTGAACTGATTCAGGTCCACAATCGGCATCACCAGCCGCTGCGACGCCGCCGCCGTATAGGCGGGCAGGCCCAGCTTCGTGATGTCCAATCCGGCGCTCGGCTTATCGTTGGCTTCGGTGAAGCGGGTCCAGTTGGCGCGGATGTTCATGACCATGGTGGGGGAGAACGTGTAAACGTCGTCCACCGTGCTGCCCCAGTTGATGCGATTCAGCAGGTTGCCCGTGGCGATGTTGTGGTAGTGGTTGTTCCGGTCTTCCACCCGGTAATTGTGACGGAAGCTGTAGAACAGCTTGTGGCGGTCGCTGATGTTGTAATCCAGGCGGCCGAGTTCGCCGTCGAACACGTCGCGCCGCACCGAATCGTCGATGTAGTTCTGGTTCCCGTCGGCCTTGCCGGCCCCCCTGGGAACAGGAATGTACGAAACCAGTGCCTTTGCCACAGGGCTCAACCGCGTGGGGTCGATCTTATTGCCGGGAAACGGCGTACGCTGCACTCGCCCGTTGCTCTGTGTTACGCCTGTCAGCGGGTCGTAGATGGTGTAGTTGGAGCCTACCGTCAAGAGCTGGGAGAAGTCGCCGGCGCGCTCGGCCTCGGTCGGAACGGTCTGCGTCTGCGGTTCGGGAAAAGCATCGTGAATTCCCTCGTAGCCGAAAAACCAGAACAGCTTGTTTCTGCCGTTGAAAATCTTGGGCAGGTACACGGGACCGCCCGCGGTAAGGCCCCACTGGTTGAAAATGCTCTGCGACTTCTTTCCGCCGGCCTTGTTGGTGAACCAGGGAGTGGCCGCCAGCCGCGATACCTGGTTGAATTCGTAGAGGCTGCCGTGAAGCTGGTTGGTGCCTCCGCGCATCACCACGTTCACCGAGCCGCCGCCGGTGTGGCCGTAGGCCGCATCGGTCTGGAACGCTTCCACCTTGATCTCCTGTACGGCGTCGGGAGGCGGATTGTAGGCTACGCGCGAATTGCGGGTCGTATCCGGCGAGCCGTCGATCAGCAGTTCGTTGCTCTGGTTGGGCGCGCCGCCCATGGAGAACCCCGAGGGTCCGGCGTTATCGAAGGGGCGCGAGAATTTCGGGTCCGAGTTCGGCGTGACGCCGAACGCGAGTTGCGCCAGAGCCAGCGGCGCCCGGCCGTTGATCGGCAGGTTTTCGATCTGCCGGGTATTAATCAACTGCCCCGTGCTGGCGGTGGCGGTTTCAAGCATGGACGACTCGGCTGTCACCGTCACCGATTGATCGATGGCGCCCACCTCCAACTGGATGTCCAACTGCTCGCGCTCATTGGTTGAGATGCGCAGGTTACCTCTGACGTATTTCTTGAAACCGGCCGCTTCCGCGGTGACCGAATAAGGGCCGGGCGGAAGGAAGGGCAGGACGTACGTCCCGTCGGCGTTGGAAACAGTGTTGAATTTGGCTCCGTTTTCGGTCTGTACGACCGCGACTTTGACGCCAGGAATGATGGCCTGCTGCTGGTCGATGACACGACCGCTTAAACTGCCGCGAAATTCCTGGGCGAACCCGGCGAAGGCGGTGAGAGCCACACCGGCACACACGACAAGCAGACTACGACGTAGCATTCGTCTCGACTCCTCTTTTTCGGACATTCCCCTGTGTACTGCAATTTCGGCTTCGGAGAAGTATACCGCGTTACGTTAGCGGAAAACAGGGCCTGTTTGGGTGGAGCATGAAGTTTAACAGAGGCTTCGGATTCCGGGGCCCGATCCGGCTGTTCGATGCGCCGGCCGGGCCATGTTGTTACTATTCGGCTAATGAAACGCGTGACTTTGCCGCTGACGGCCGGCCTGCTGACCCTCGCCTCCATCGTGCCCGCCGGCGCGCAATGGCCGCCCAACAGCCGGAAGTCGCAGATCATCCGGAACTACGATAAAGACGGCGACGGATTTCTCAACACGTCCGAGCGCCGGACAGCACGCGGCCTCTCCGCGGCGGCTTCACCGGCCGCGCCGGCTCCCACCGGACGGAGAGTGGAACCGCAAGACGTGGCAAAGTATCCCGGCGAACCCCTGTACCGCGAGGACATCCTGCGCACGCTGTTTCTGGATTTCGAAGACTTGGATTGGGAACGGGAGCTCGCCTTCTTTTACCACAGCGATGTGGAGGTGCCCGCCACCCTGACGGTGGACGGGCAGGTTTACCGCGACGTCGGCGTTCATTTTCGCGGCCTGACGTCATACCGCGTCACGCGTCAGGGGCAGAAGCGTTCCCTCAGCCTCTCCCTGAACCTGTTGCACAAGGACCAGCGCCTTCTCGGCTACCGCTCGTTGAACCTGATGAATTCCAACGCCGACCCCACCTTCATGCGGACCGCGCTTTACCACCAGATCGCCCGGCAGTACATCCCGGCGCCGAAAGCCAACTGGGTGCGGGTCGTGATCAACGGCGAGGATTGGGGCGTCTACGTCAATTCCCAGCAGTTCAATTCCGATTTCACGCGCGATTTCTTCAACACTTCCAAGGGCGCCCGCTGGAAAGTCCCGGGCAGCCCGCGGGGCGGCGGCGGACTCGCCTATTGGACCGACGAAGCTGCCGATTACAAGTCGGTTTTCGAAATCAAGACCGAAGACGATCCGAAGTCCTGGGCGGACCTGGTCCGCATCAGCAAGATCCTCACGAAAACGCCGGTGGACCAGCTTGAAGCGGCGGTGAAGCCCTTCCTCGACGTAGACGAAGCGCTCCACTTCCTGGCGATCGACAACGCGCTGGTCAACAATGATGGCTATTGGGTTCGCGGCAGCGACTACGCGCTCTATGAAGATCCGGCCGGGCGTTTCCACCTGATTCCCCAGGACGCCAACGAATCGCTGCGCGAACTCGAGTCCATGGGTCGCGGAGGCGGCGGCGGGGGAATCGCCCTTGACCCGTTTGGCTGGCGCGACGGGTCGGCGATGCTCTACCGGCTGCTCGAAATCCCCGCGCTGCGCGAGCGCTACCTGGCTATCGTCCGGGAGATCGCTGAGAAGTGGATGGACTGGGAGATCATCGGCCCCAAGGTCGCTCGCTTCCAGGCGTTGATTGCCGGCGAGGTGCAAATGGACACCCACAAGCTCGACTCGACCGCGGACTTCACGGCCGCCGTCACTAAGGACGTCAATTACGGCGGCGGCTTGAGCGGCAGGCCCGCGCTCAGCCTCAAGAGCTTTTTCGAGCAGCGCCGCGCTTACCTGCTGAATTATCCGGGCATCAAGCGGCCTTAGGGAAGATTGCCAGATCCGGCCCGGGAATTCGTGAGCCGGTAAGCCAAACTAATTCAAGATAAAGCGGTACGAAACCACTGGAATCAGTACTGTACAAGCACCGCCCCGTCTCTGTACCGTAGCTTAGTTGGGTTCGAAGGATCCTGACAGGAGACAACAAATGAGGATCATTGCAGTTATAGCCGTTCTTCTTTTATGCGGAATGAGCGCGTGGGGAACGTCCATCACAGGGCTTTACACCACCGGCGTCAATGATAGTGGCATCACGTTGGGCAGTGGCGCCGCGGATCCGCACTATTCTGTTCTTAGCCCGGCGGGTGCAGGAATTGTCATTAACTCGGCCAACATTCCGGGAACTTGGGTGCCGAACGATTCGACTTCCCGGTGGATCTGGCAAACCGCCACGGGACAGCCGACAGATGTGACACGTGATTTTCGGATTTCCTTCGATCTGACCGGCTTGATACCCGCGTCCGCCTCGATTTCTGGAACCTGGTCCACGGACAACACCGGGTTGGATATTTTCCTCAACGGAAGTTCGACAGGCAATACGTGCGGCGGGTTTACCGGCTTCTGCAATTTCAGCGTAACTTCGGGCTTCATCGCCGGAATCAATACGCTCGATTTCCGGGTAAATGATTACGGCGTCATCTCGGGTTTGCGCGTCGGCTCGATTCTGGGAACAGCGGCCCCGTCCACAACGGTTCCGGAGCCCGGGTCGATGAGCTTGGTTTTCGCGACTTTCATTCCGGCCGCGATTCTGATTCTGCGGCGGAGAAGCCGGCCGAATCGCTAAACGCGTCGATCGACGACCGGGAGAGCGCCTCGGCCGACTGCCGGCTTCCCAGGTGGGATACACTGGATAGCGCCGGTTATGAAGAAGCGTGCCGTTCTGCTGGTCCTGGCTTGCTGCGCCCTGGCCCCCGCGGTGGTGTTGTGGGGATACCAGATGCGGCATTCCCAAAAGTGGGAGAGGGAAATGCAGGATCCGGTGGAGGACCCGCCGGACGCCAACCGCAAAGGCGAATTCGCCTTTGCCCGCCTGCGCTACCGGCAGGGCGGCGGTTACGGCCGTGGATTCCGCGGTTTCGGCAGCAGTTGGGGCGTGGACTCCAACCGCGCCGACCGGCTTTTCGAGATCGCCGTCAACCGCCTGACCCGGATCGATAGCCAGTCCGTCGAAGAAGTCATCGATATCGACGACGGTCCCTTGTTCGACTACCCCTGGCTCTACGCAGTCGAGGTCGGCCACTGGGGCCTCTCCCCGGCCCAGGGCAAGAGGCTGCGCGAATACCTCGATCGCGGCGGCTTCCTCATGGTTGACGATTTCCACGGCAGCTATGAGTGGCAGGTCTTCATGGAGGGCCTGAGGCAGGTGTTCCCCGACAAGCAGGTGGTGGACATCCCCAAGGACGATTCCATTTTCCACGTCATCAGCAACCTGGATGACAAATACCAGGTCCCGGGTGCCCAGTTTCTGCGCAGCGGGCGGACTTACGAGCAGGACGGCTACAAAGACCGGTGGGCGGGAATTTACGACGACCACGGCCGGGTCGTGGTCGCGATCTGCCACAACATGGACCTCGGCGACGCCTGGCAGTACGCCGACTGGCCGCAGTATCCCCAGGAGTTCGCTTCCCTGGCCCTGCGCATCGGCGTCAACTACGTCGCCTATTCAATGACGCACTAGGGCAGCACGTCCAACATGCGGTCGATATCTTCCGGCGCGATGTAGAAGTGCGGGGAGGTCCGGACCCACCCGGCGCGGGGTGCGGCGGTTATGTTAGCGGCCCGAAGGCGGCGCACTACCTCCACGTCCGTGATGCCGGGCTTGCGGAAACTGACGATGCCCGCGCCGGTTTCGGGGGTTCTCCTGGCCATCACCTGGTACCCTTTTTCACCGACACCGGCCGCGATCCGGTTGCCGAGATTTTGGACAACCGGGGCTATTTCTCCCACCCCCACTTCAAGTATCAGTTCGATTGCCGCTCGTAAACCGAAGCACCCAATAGTATTTAATGTCCCTGGCTCATACCGGCCCGCATCCGGGCGCAGTGTCATATCGCGGGAGCCGTAGTCGGCATATCCGGCAACGTTGCTCCAGCCGAATTCCACAGGCTCTACGCGGTCCTGAAGTGCTTGTGAAATGTACAAGATACCGCACCCTTCGGGGCCCATCAACCACTTGTGACCGTCAGCGGCAAGAGCGTCGATCCGGGAAGCGCGCACATCGAGCGGAAAGGCGCCCAGTCCCTGGATCGCATCCACTAGAAAAATGCATCGGTTACGGCTGCAAATCTCACCGATTACTGAAACGGGAGCGCGATATCCGCTGAGGAACTGGACAAAGCTGATGGCCAGCAGGCGGGCGCCGCGGGCCGCTTCGTCGATGCGGTCCAGGGGATCGTCTACCGAAAGCCAGGTGACCGCCACGCCCTTTTCTTCCAGCCGCTTCCAGGGATAGAAGTTGGCCGGGAATTCTTCGCGGAATGCCACCATGCGGTCCCCGGGCTTCCAATCGAGCCCCAGGGCGATGGTCGCGATGCCTTCGGACGTGTTCTTTACCAGCGCAATTTCCGATTTACGGGCGTTGATCAGCGTGGCGGCGGCCACCCGGACGCCTTCGTAAGCGGCAAGCCACCGGTCGTAATGCAGGCTGCCGTAGTCGCGGCAGTCTTCGGCGAGACTCTGCATGGCTGCGGCGGCGCGGCGGCTCAGGGGCGCCACGGCGGCATGATTCAGGTAGGTCAGGTGGCGCCGAACCGGGAATTCCTCACAATAGCGCTGCCATAAGGGCAAATCCTTTACGACTTCTTGACTCTTTTCGGCATCCATTCCCACTACAATACGTGAAAGGGGGCCTTGGAGCCACTGCGCCGTTTGCAGTATCGCGCCGGGCGGGGATTGGACGTAGAATTGACCGGAGGTGCCATGCGATCTGTGTTAGCCGCGATGCTGGCCTCGGCTCTTGCCGCCTCGACTGTTTGCGCCCAGACCAAAAAAGAAGACGACCCGGGCCAGATCGGCAGCCGGGACGTCGGCAAGGGCATCAACCTCTACTCGATCGACAAGGAGATCGCCCTCGGGCGGCAGTTGGCGCAGGAGGTGCAGCGGCAGGCCAAGATCCTCGACGATCCGATCATCAGCGAATACGTCAACCGGATGGGCCAAAACCTGGCGCGCCACTCCGACGCGCGCGTGCCCTTCACCTTCCAGGTGATCGAGGACGAATCGTTGAATGCCTTCGCGCTCCCCGGCGGATACGTTTTCGTCAACACCGGGCTGATTAAGATCGCCGATGAGGAGGACGAACTGGCGGGAGCCATCGCGCACGAGATCGCCCATGTAGCCGCGCGGCACATGACCCGGCAGGCGACCAAATCGCAGCTTGCCAACCTGTTGACGGCGCCGCTCGGCGCGGTGCTCGGCGGGTGGACCGGATATGCCGCGCGCCAGGGACTGGGCGTGGGCATTCCGGCGATGTTCCTGAGTTTCAGCCGCGCGGCCGAATCGGAAGCCGACTATCTCGGTGTGCAGTATCTGTACGCCGCCGGATACGACCCGAACGGCGCCATCAGCATTTTCGAAAAAATGGAATCGCTGCGCCGGAAAGAGCCGGGCCGGATCGCGCGGATCTTCGCCACTCATCCGATGGACTCGGAGCGCATCGACCGCACCCAGCAGGAGATCCAGACCATCCTGCCGGCGCGGTCCGAATACGTGATCACCACTTCGGAATACCGCGATATGCGGGAGCGGCTGATCGCGCGGGATATGCGCAACGCCGAGCAGGGCCGCAAGCCGCAACTGCGGACGCGTCCGGCTGCGGGCAGCACGCCGGCACGCCGCGAACTGCGCTACTAGCCCTCCCGGGCGGCGCGCGCGACAGCGCACGATATAATACGGATGCAATGAAAACCGCTCTCCTTTTGATGGCGTCCGCCCTGGTGGCGGGTGCCCAGGTCAAAATCACGCCCGGCCCGGAGAAGATCGCCGTGGAGATCGGCGGGAAGCCATTCGGCGATTTTTATGTGGCCGGCCACGACGTTACCAAGCCTTACCTGTGGCCCCTGCGTGCCGCCTCGGGCACGTATGTGACCCGCGCCTTCCCGATGCAGGAAGCCGAAGACGAGAAGGGAATGCCCAAGGATCACCTGCACCAGCGCGGTATGTGGCTGGCGCACGAAGTGGTGACCCCGGCCTCCACCGGGCAGAAGATCGATTTCTGGAACAACGACATTTCCTACCTGACGACGCCGCGCAGAGGCGCCGAAAAAGACCTGCTCGGCAGGATGACGCTCCACGGCCCGGTGGAAGTGAAGAGCGGCGCGAAGGTGGGAACCATCAAGGCGACCTTCGACTGGTCAGAGGCGCGGGCCGGTGCGCCGATCCTGCGCGAGACGCGCGTGATGACCTTCCATGACGATCCGCAGCTCCGGGTCATCGACGTAGACGCCACTTTCACGGCGCTCGAGAAAGTCACCTTCGGAGATTCCAAGGACGGCTTCTTCGGCATTCGCATGCGGCCGGTTCTGCAAGAGGACAAAGGCACGGGCAAGATCACCAACGCGGACGGCCTCGTGGGTGAGAAGGCCCTGTGGGGTAAGCCGTCCAGGTGGGCGGACTACTCGGGCGAAATCCAGGGCGAGAAGGTGGGGCTGGCGATTCTGGACCATCCTTCGAACCTGCATTCCCCGGTGCGCTGGCACGCGCGCGCCTATGGCTTGTTCGCCGCCAATCCTTTCGGACTTGCGGTGTTTACCAACGACAAGACGCAGAATGGCGCGGTGACGCTCGATAAGGGGCAGAGCATGCGCTTCCGCTATCGCGTGGTAATCCACCCCGGCGACGCGCAAAGCGCCGATATCGAAGGGCTCTGGAAGCAGTTCGCAGCCGCGAAGTAGGCTACTCGGCCAGCCTGGGGAAAAACGCGCGATCGAGAATGCGGCGGGTGAGCTCTTCCTCGCTCACGTACTGGTCGGCGGCCCGATCGCGGAAAAAGAGCGTCCCGTCGGGAAGCAATCCGATTTCGATGACGAGGCGATCTCCGCCGCGGTCCACTTGAAGGCCCGGGATAGCGGCATCGATAAGGATCGTGACGGACCCTGACGGCTGCCAGCCTTCATCCTGCTTTTCGCGCACCATGATCCGGATGGCCGCATCGTCACCATGCATTTCCGCGCTTTCCGGACCGAAAGCAGCCGCGTATTCGCCGATGCAAACCGCCAGGCTGCGCCGAACCTGCTCGAGCGCGAGGGGCAGGCGCTCCTGGATCCTGGCTTCGCGGCTGCGCCGGTCCTGCTCCTCGCCGATCCGCAGTTTCAGCCACTGGAAAGCCATGGGAAGGGTTATGGTAACAGGCGAAGCCGCGGCTGGACCACCCGCCTATCGAATTACCGTCTCGGGAGGGGCCGCCGCCGTCCATTCCTCGGATTGTGCGGGTGCGGGTCCCGCCGTCACGGGCTTGGAGACCGGTTGGAAGCTGAACCAGAAGGCGATCTCTTCGTCCGTCGCCCGCCTGCGGCTCATGATCTCGCGCC
Source organism: Bryobacterales bacterium (assembly GCA_963836425.1). Classification (GTDB taxonomy): domain Bacteria; phylum Acidobacteriota; class Terriglobia; order Bryobacterales; family Bryobacteraceae; genus CAWIJJ01. Next base: position 128,325 of record CAWIJJ010000004.1, read on the forward strand.
GCTGCCGCAGGGCCCGCGGCAGGCACCGGATCACCTCGCGGAAGGCGGGCAGGGAAGAGGGTTCCCATAGCAGCGTTCCGGCAAGCACCACCAGGTCCCGCCCGATCATCGGAAACAGGCAACGGAGGCAAACGCCGGCGGTGGCGTTCTTGATGCGCATCAGAAAGCGGTTCTTCACCGAATGCATGTTCAGCACGGCGGGAACGGACCGGCGGTTGCGCGAGGTCACCGTGCGCACATGGTGGGCAGTGGCCGAGGGCGCATACAGGCAGCGCCAGCCGAGAAGCTGGGCGCGCCAGGCAACGTCGGCGTCTTCGCGATAAACGAAGAAATCGGGATCGAAGAAATTTCCGTCGATGGAGACGTGCTCGATCATGGTCCGGCGAAAGAGGGCCGCGGCCGCGGTTGCGCCGAACACGTACTCCATGCGTTCGAAGTATCGCGTATCGGGCTGCCGCCAGCCGCGGTCGAAGTGGCGCATTGCGGGAGTAAAAAAGATTCCGGTGGAATCGATCTTGGGTTCGGGCAGCGATTCAAAGCCGGGCCCGATCGAGAACAGCTTGCCGCAGACCGTGCCCGCGGCGGGGTCCGATTCGCCCGCATCCACCAGCTTGCGGATGAATCCGGGCGGCATGAGAACGTCCGGGTTGAGAGTCAGCACCCATGGCGCGGTACTGGCCCGAATGGCCTGATTCTGGCCCTCGGCGAAGCCCCGGTTGCCCTGGTTACGGATTACCCGGATGCGCCGGCCGAACTCCCGGAGAATCGTCGCGGTGCCGTCGGTTGAGGCATTATCTACCACGGTTACTTCAACTTGCACCCGCTCCTGGATCAACACGGCCTGGAGGCAGCGGCGGATGTACCGCTCACTATCGTGGGTGACTATGGCAACACAGACTCTGGTGTCGGGCACGATTGAATTGGATCCGTCTTCCAAAAGACCCGCGAGCCCCTCGATTCAACTACACTCGGCACAGGCGGAAAAACGAATTTGTCAGAAATATTCCAGTGGGGTGTAGTGAAATCGCCCGGCTCGGGGGTCTTTGGGATGAATTGTGACTCTGCCGGTTTCAAGTGTCGGTGAACTTCTGGTGGGAATACTCCGGCAGGAAACGACGTTGCAGGATCGGGTGGCCCGGCTTTTCGAAGAGTCCCGGGATGATGTTTACCGGTACCTTCTGATGCTGGGATTGCACCCTCCGCGGGCCCAGGAAGCGGTGCAGGAGGTTTTTCTCCGGCTGTATGCGTCGCTCTGCAAGGGGGAGGTCATCGAAAACCCCCGCGGCTGGGTTTTTCGCGTCGCTCACAATTACGGGCTCAAAGTCCGGGAGCGGCAAAGCTCGGAGGAGCCGTTCGATCCGGGAATGGAATCGAAGCTCACCGCGTCGGCCGCGGACCCGGAGCAGGAGTTGCTCGAGCGTGAACGGATGGTGCAGTTTCATCATGCGGTGCAGGCGCTCTCGGAACAGCAGAAGCGCTGCATTTTTTTGCGCATGGAAGGGCTCAGGTATCCGGAGATCGCCTCCACGCTTGGGATCAGCGCCTCCGCCGTGGGCGAGTTCCTGCGGCGGGCGGTCGCGCGTTTGAAGAAGGTTCGGGAATGAGTAGTTTCGAAACACAGCATTTGGTCCGGGGCAACCTGTTGGCCTACCTCGACGGCGAACTGCCGGCGCGGCAGGCTGCCGAAGTGCGCCGCCACCTGGAAGCATGCTGGGAATGCCGGGCCGAACTCGAAGCGCTGCAAAGCACCGTGGCCGAGTGCATGCGATACCGCAAGGACGTCCTGGCCGCAAGCCTGCCTCCCCCGCCCGCTCCCTGGAAGGACCTTTCCCGCGATTTTTCCCGGATCGACGCTGAAATCGGCCGCGCCTCCCGCAACAATCCATGGCGCATTCCCGGTTCGTTGCGATGGGCCGCCGCGGCAGCGGCACTGGTCTTGAGCGCCGGCCTGCTATTCCAACATTTCCGCGAAACGCCCGCGGTGCAGGCGGCAGCCTTGCTGCAACGCTCGACGGCGATTGCGGAAACTCAGCCCGTGCGCAAACGCGTGTTGCAGGTTCGCACACGGACCCGGCAGTTTACTCGCGTGGTGGGACAGCCGGCGCAGGCAGCCGCCGCGCCGGCTGTTGCGAGCCTCTTCATCACGGCCCGGTACGACTGGAACGACCCGCTCAGCGCGAGGGCTTTCGCCGCCTGGCGCGACACCCTGGTGGACAGGAAGGATGAGGTGTCGAACGTGCCGGAGGGCTACCAGGTTCGCACCAGCACCCCTTCTGGCGAACTCGAATCGGCCAGCGTCACGTTGCGTAATACAGACCTCCACCCGGTTCAGGGCCGCTTCGAATTCCGCAACCAGGAATGGGTGGAATTGACCGAGTTACCGGAGACTTCGACCAGCGATGACCACATTTCCGCTTTAAACCATGTCGAAGCTCCGTCGCGGCGGGTTGTTCCAAGCCAACCTGCTGCCCCCTCGTCCGGTAGTTCGGCCTCGATCTCGGAAGAGTTGCAGGTTCTCGCCGCTCTTCACGAGATCGGGGCCGACCTGGGCGATCCCGTCGAAGTCACGCGGTCGGACGGCCGCGTGCTGGTGAGCGGTGTCGGGCTGGCGCCGCAGAGACAAACGCAGATCGAACGTGCCGTGGGCGACATCCCGAATGTCGCGGTCCGCTTCGCCGATCCCGCGGCCGTTGCCCCGATGCCCGAAGAGCCCGCCGCGGCGGCCCCCCGCCCCGCTGCCGGAGCCAGGCCCGCCGGCCTGCAATCCAAGCTTCAGCAGGCCCTCGGAGGCCAGGCGGACTTCGAGCGCTTCAGTTCCCAGATGCTGGACTGGAACGATGCGGCCATGGCGCGGGTCTACGCTCTTCGCGCGCTGGCGCAGCGCTTCCCGGCCGCCTCCGAACAGGAACTCCCGCCCGCCGGCCGGCAGGTGCTGACGGATTTGGCATTTGCACACGCCTCGGCGCTCGGAAAGGCAGTTGCCGATCTCGAGCGCGCACTGGCTCCCGTACTGGTTTCCCTGGGCGGCGAACCCGCCCAGGGTCAACCGGTAACCGGAAGCGCGTGGCAGACCACCGTGGAAAGCCTGTTCCGCACCTCGCGACGTGTCGACGTGCTGCTTTCCGCACTCGTGGGCGCGGCGCCCGCGCCCAACGCAAACCAGGTCCCGTCCCAACTGCTCAACGCCATTCGCGACCTGCGCGTGGAAACACAGGAGTGCGAGCGCCGGCTTCAGCCCCGGTAGCTTCCTGGCTGTTGGGACAACCGTCTTCCTGACGCTCCCGGCCGATCACAGGGACCTTCCACTCGAAACGTTGTACGGTATAGGTAATGATTACCAGGCGGGTGCTGGCGGTACTCGTGGTCTGCTCGCTGCCCGCGTTCGCCCAGCGCTATGCCGGCCTGTACGGGCGTATTCTGGACACCTTCGAGGGCGGCATCGGGCAGGCGGCGGTAACCGTGGTGGACGAAGAGACGGGCTTTCGCCACGCTACCCAGTCAGAGCCGGGCGGAGGCTACGCCATTCGCTCCCTGCTGCCCGGAGTTTACAAAATCACCGTGCGGAAGGAGGGCTTTCGCAGCATGGTGCGTTTCGGGGTGGCGGTGGCGGCCGCTTCGGCGACGCGCGCGGATTTCGTCCTGCCGGTGGGAAGCATCGAAGAGAGCATCACCGTGTACGGAACCGCGCCTCCCCTCGAGCAGGAAGACGGCTCGGCCGGGCGGCGCATCGATCGCGACGAAATCGAGCGCCTGCCGCTGAACGGGCGCGGCCTGTTGACGCTTCTCGAACTCGCGCCGGGCACCAACGTCACGCCGGCCACGCGCGGAGAGGCCGGCCAGTTCAGCGCGAGCGGGCAGCGGCCGAATACCAACTACTTCACCGTGGATGGCGCCAGCGCGAACGCGGGAGTCGCGGCCGGCGGCCTGCCCGCACAACCGACGGGCGGCGCGCTGCCGGCTTTGAGCGCCTTCGGCAGCATGGACTCGGTCATCTCGCTCGAAGCGGCAGAGGAGTTTCACGTGACCACCTCCACCGGAGTGGCCGAATTCGGCCGCATGCCTGGGGCGTCGGTGGCCATCCACAGCCGGTCCGGCACCAATGCCCTCCACGGCTCCACCCTATACCGCTTCCGTGACGACCTGTTCAATGCGAACGACTGGTTCGCCAACGAGGCCGGCTATGGCCGGCTCCCGATGCGCGTGCACGACGTCACCCAGACCCTGGGCGGTCCGCTCAAAAAGAACCGGACATTCTTCTTCCTTTCCTACCAGCACATCACGCTGCGCCAGCCCATCGTCTGGCGGCAGGTGGTGCCGTCGGCGGAGGGCCGCGCCGGGGCCGCGGATTGGGCCGCTCCCGTGCTGAAGCTGTTTCCGCTGCCGAATCGCGGCGAACTGGCGGGCGGAACCGGGGAGTGGGTGGGGCGCAACGACCGTCCGGCGGCGCTCGACACCGGCGGCCTGCGCCTGGACCATTCGCTCACCCCGCGCGTCAGCCTCTTTGCCCGCTACAATGACTCGCCGTCGCGTAACCAGTTCGGCACCCTGGTGGTGAACCGCCTGCGGCTGCGGTCGCGAAGCCTGACGGCCGGGATCAACGCACGCTTCGGCGCCGGCACAATTCTGGATGTGCGCGTGAACGAATCGCAAGCCGAAGCGGACTCGGAGTGGAACCGCGAATCCGCCTGCTCGCTTCAGCCCCTGACCCGCAGTTTCCTCAATGCGGAAACGCCGTGCCACCTGCTGGTGCGCTTTTCCATCAGCGGCGTTGGACAGATTGTTTCGGGGATGGAAGGGAAACGGCGGCAGCGGCAGTTCCAGACGGTCGATACGCTGACCCTGCTGAGGGGGAAACACAAAATCACGGCCGGCATCGATTACCGGCGCATTCTGGCGCTGCGTCGCGATGCGGCGGGAGCGCTGGCGGTAATCGCCGGCTCGGTGTCGGACCTTTCCGACAAGCGCAACCTGTGGATTTCGGCCGCCGGCCGGCAGAGCGGATCGGTGAGCCTTAATGAGCTCTCGCTCTGGGTGCAGGATACCTGGCAGGTGTCGGCCCGGGTGACCATCGCCGCCGGCCTCCGTTGGGAGTATAGCCCCAGCCCGTTCCCGCAGGGTGAAAGCTATTTTTTCGATCCTTTCACCAACACCGTGTTCGCGCTCCACCGGCCGCTATGGCCGTCCGCCTACGGAAACTTCGCGCCGCGGCTGGGCACGGCGGTGAAGCTCAACCGGGGCGGCACTACCGTGCTGCGGGCGGGCGGCGGCCTTTATTACGATTCCAGCCTGAGCATCGCCACCGACGTTCTGAACGGCGGCCCCCTGAACATCACCAGCTTCAGCAGCGCGATTCACGCGCCCTTCTCGAGCCAGTTGAGCTTCGGCTTCATGCCGGCGCTGGTGCTGCCGCAGGTGGGGCAGTGGCATATTTCGCTCGAGCAGGCTTTCGGAACGCGCAGCACCGCATCGCTGGGCTACGCCGGCGCGCGCGGATGGCGCCTGGTGCGGAGAGAACTGGGCGGGCCGGGATCGAGCCCTACTTCGCTGATCGCGCTGACCACCAACAACGGCACCAGCAGCTATCACGCCCTCCAGTTCCAATACCGGCGCAGCGTGACCCGCGGCTTGCAGGCCCTGGCGGCGTACTCCTGGTCGCATTCCATAGACAACGATTCGAGCGACGCCTTTCTCATGTGGGCCGGACCGGGCGCGAGCGACCGCGGCTCCTCCGACTTCGACGTGCGCCACTCCTTCATCGCCTCCGCCAGTTATGAACTGCCCTTCCTTCGCGGCGTGCAGTTGGACGCCATGCTGCGCGCGCGCAGCGGTTTTCCGATCACGGCGCTGCAACGCGAGGACTACATGGGCATCAGCCTGGCGAACGCATTCCGGCCGGACCTTGCGCCGGGCGTACCCGTCTGGGTGTCCGACCCGGTATCTCCAGGCGGACGGCGCCTGAACCCCCTGGCCTTCACGTCCACGCCGGACGGGGTGCAGGGCTCTCTCGGGCGAAACACGCTCACCGGGTTCGGCATGTCGCAAGTGGACCTTTCCGTGTCGCGCGAGTTCCGGCTTCACGAGCAGCGGCGGCTGCAACTCCGGCTCGACGCATTCAACGTTCTGAACCATGCCAGCTTCGGCGATCCGGTGAAATTCGTCAACAGCCCGCTGTTCGGGCAGTCCATCTCGATGCTTAACGTGATGCTCGGCACGGGCAGTCCGGGAAGCGGGCTGGCGCCGGGATTGCAAACGGGCGGACCGCGGTCGGTGCAGATCTCGATCCGGCTGCAATTTTGAACGTCCGCTACTTCACCACGAACGCGTCCACGTCTACATAGCTGCCCGAAGATTGCGGATTGCGGTCGCCGGTGACGCGGAACTCGGCTTTGTGCCGGCCCGGACCGAAGCAGCAGTAACGTTCGGTGGCCTGCCATCCCACGCTGGGCGAATACAGATCGAGGCGGCCCTTCTTCTGCCCGTCGATGACGATTTCGGCAATCCCGCGATTCGGGGCCATGCTGTAGATGTAACTCAACGACTCGCCCTGGAATGCGATGGACACGTCCGCGCCCGCGCGATCGGTGTAGGTAATGGTGTGCCGGAAGGCGTCGGCGAACGTCTGGTCATGATACCAGTCGCCGCGGAAGAGGATGGCGGGGTCGAGATCGTCGTAGTACCCGGCTGCCACCAGCATCGCCGGCTCGCGCGGCGGCTGGTTGGAGGCGATGCGCTGCTCGCAATCGGGCTCGAGCTGCGCCAGGTACGTATCGCCCGCTTCGAACTCGGGCACCGTGCAGACATCGATCAGCTTCTTCAGCGTGGGGGGCGATAGCGGCTCCCCGGCCGAGGGCTTGGGGCTGATCAGATAGTCGATGTGCCAGCCGCGCAGCAACTCGAACAGGGCGGTGGCGGAGGGCGCCTGCTGGATTCGCTCGAGCACCGCGTACTGGTGCCAGTGATTGGCATAGAAGTTGCCGGTGAGGCCCGCGCTCTCGTTGCTGGCGGTAAGCAGCACGGTGGACCGCGGGTGCGCGCCATTGTAGTAATCGATCACTGCACGGATCGGCGCGGCTTCCCCTTTGTACCGCTCGCGCTCCGCGCGGGAGAACGGAAGGCGCAGGCAGAAATCTTTGTGGTAGTAGCTGGAGGAAGGCAGGAACCAGGCGTTGAGCGCGGTGGCGGCGGCCAGGTACACGGCGAGCGCGCGATACAACCAGGCCCGCTGCGCGGCCCATCCCAGCAGGGCCGCGAACCCGACCAGGATCAGGGGCATCGCCGCGTAGAGGTAACGGACGTTGGGCTGCGACGCCATCACAATCGCGGATGCAAGCAGGGCCACGGCTACCGCGCTCACCGCCACGCGGCGCGAGCGGCGCAGCACCAGCAGGCCGGCGAGCGCGAGCGGCGCCACCACCAGGTATTGGAATCCGAACGAGCCGTGCTGTCCTTCCCACGCGTCGCCGGTGCGGAAGGTCAGGGTGTACAACGTGCCCGCGTTGAGCGGAATGTGGAAGCGCGGGTCGTTCAGGTCCACGGCGGGGTCGAGCAGCGGGGAGCGGTATTTCTGGTTCTGGAACGGAAAGATCGGGTTGCCGGTTTTGACCCAGGCGATCGCGTAAGGAGGCAGCGCACAGGCCAGCAGCAGCCCCACCGCGAGGGCGGCATGGAGCCAGGGCCGCCGGCCGAGCGCCTTCCGGTGGCGCGAAACCTCGTAGACCAGGAACGGCAGCGCGACGATTAAAAAAGCCATGCTGCCGAGCTTGGTGGAGACGGCGGCGCCGGCCAGCAGCATGGCCGCGTACAGATAGCGGCGGCTGCCCGTTTCGCCAAGCTTCCAGGTGGCCGTGAGCACGGCCAAAATCAGCGCCGCTAAAAGGTTTTCGACGAACAGCGAGCCGGTCACCATCTGCACCACCGGCGTGGCCGCAAAGGAAGCGGCGATCAGCAGCGCGGGCGCGGGCTTCAGCCAGCGGCGCGCGGCGGAATAGATCAACGCGAGAACCGCCAGCAGCATCGCGAAGTTCAGCAGGCGCGCGGCGTACTCGCCGCCCAGCAGGTACACGATGGAGTAGCACCAGTCGGCGCCCATGGGCATTACCGCCCACAGGATGCGCGCGGGCTCGAAGGTCAGCGCATGATGCGCCGCGATGTCGATGGGGATGGCGAGATGCATCGCCAGCCCGTCCGCGCCGACCTCCGGCTTGAGGGCCACAAACCACTGCGCGATGACCAGGAACAGAAGCACGGCGAGCGCGCCGCGGGTCCAGCCGGAACGCAGTTCGGCGCCCGAAAGCGATCGCGCCCAGAATCGCAGCCGGCGCCGCACGCCTCCCGCGTCAACAACGATGGGCAGCGCCAGGACGCCTGCCCAGACAGCCGCGTAGTGAACCGGCACGCGCGCGAGCGGAGTCATCACCGCGATATAGACGCCGATTCCCGCCAGCGTTGCCAGCACGTGCGTCGAGAGCGAATCCTCGGCGGACCGTCCCAGCAGAAGACTGCCCAGCGACGACGCGGACAGCAGAAACAAAGCCACCGCCAGCAGCGGCAGCGGGCCCACCGAAACGGCGGTGAGCACCACCAGCAGCAGCACCATCAGCGCGGCGAAAATCCACGGGAAGATCAGCAGCAGCGGCACGGCCAGCGCGACGAAGACGCCGAGGAATCGCGTGAAGCGTTGAATCCCGACGGGCTCCCAGATCTTTTGGTCGAACAGGTGCGCGGTGGCGAAGCCGTAAATTTCGGTGCCCAGCAGGATTGCAAACAGCCCTCCCAACAGCAGCAGCGGCACCGTGCCTGTCCACCGGCGCTGCCGGCTTGCCGATTCCGCGGGCGCGGGCTCGCCCCCGGGCTTAAAGATGAACAGCCGCTGCACCGCGAAATTGACGAAGAACAGGAACGTCTCCACCAGGATCTTCGCGGCCATGGTATTCACGCCAAACTGGTCGTGCAGGTTTCGGATACCGATGTACGAGGCGCTTCCGCTGACCATTACCAGCGCCAGGTATTTCGGCAGCACGGCCTTGTGCTGCTGCCGGGAATAGAATACCGAGCTGCGCACCATGGTGTAGTTGAACGTGACCGCGAACACGCGCGCGACCACCTGCGAGACCAGCAGGAGGCCGGTGCGCTTCCAGACGATATAGAAGATCAGGTTGTCGAGCAGCGCGCTCAGAAACGAGATGGAGCCGAAGCGCAGCAGGACGAAGTAGATCTTCATCGAATCGACGATGGGATTGAAGTGCGAAGTCGGGTTGCCCTGCTCGTAGATTGTGCGGATGGGCTGTTCGACGATCGGGATTCCGAGATGGTGTGCGGCCAGCAGCATCTCGAGCTCGAACTCGTAACCGGTGGCCTCGAGCCGCATCAGCTTCGGCAGCAGACCGGCGGGGATGCCGCGCAGTCCGGTCTGCGTGTCGGTGATCCTGCGCCCCAGCAGGGCGTGCATCACCGACCGGGTGAGCACGTTGCCGAAGCGGCTGCGCAGGGGAACGTCGCCGCCGAAGGAGCGGCTGCCCAGCACCAGGGCTTCCGGTTGCGCCACCAGGCGTCCGGCGACAGCTTCGATGTCGTCCGGGTGGTGCTGCCCGTCCGCGTCCGCCGTGACCACGCCGGTAATGTGCGGGAACGCGCACAGCACGTAATTGAACGCCGTTTTCAGGGCCGCTCCCTTGCCGAGGTTCACGGCGTGACGCAGCAGGTGGACGCCCGGGAATTCGGCCACTCTCGCGAAGATATCCGCGAATTCGGGGCCGCCGCCATCGTCCACGATCACAATCGCGGGCAGTTGCTTGGACGCGAGGGTGCGAACCAGATCGATGAGTCCGGCCGAGGGCTTGTATGCAGGGATCACGACCGCGAAGCGGATGTCGGCGCTCGATGGCATCAATGGCAGTGGACTACTCAACTACAACATGCGCCCGAAAGGATTTGCAAGCGGCAACAGACGTCCATCTCGAGCCTCCGCTGGATTCTGCGCCTGCACGGACTTCTCCTCTTACAATTTCACGGGCTGGTGCTTCGCCACCCAATCCGGGTCCAAGTCCACCCCGAACCCCGGGCCCGACGGAACCTTGATCTTCCCCTTCGCAATCTTCAACGTCGAGGTCTTGCACTCGTACCGGATGTTGGCCCCGACCTCCTTGAACTCGTGATGCTCCCCCGCGTTCGGCAGCGCCGACACGAACTGAACGTTGTATACATTCCCCAGACCGCCCCCCGACATGTGCGGCACGCACTGTTTTCCGTACGCCGCCGCCATCCGCGCGACCTTCATCGACCGGATCAGCCCGCCGAAATAGTAATTGTCCGGCTGCACGATCTCCAGGCCGTCGTGCGCGATCAGCCAGCGGAACCCATAAAAGCTGTAGTCCTGCTCCCCGTTGGCGATCGGAAGCGTCAACGCGTCGGCAACCTGCTTGATCTCCTCCACGTGGTCGAACATCACCGGCTCCTCGAAATACCGGTACTTGTACTGCTCCAGTAGCCGGCCCACCCGAATCGCTTCCGGCACGGAGTAAAAGCTGTTTGAATCCGCGTACAGCGCCACGTCGTCGCCGAACGTCTTCCGCACCAGCGGGATCATCGTCTCGGTCCGCCCCGCCGGCCCTTTGGCGTACATATCGGTGGTCATGAACATCAGCCCGCCGATCTTGATCTTGAGCGCCTTCAGGTCCTGCGAGTGGAACGCGCCCTTGATCAGCTCGATCGACTCCTCCACCGGCTTCTCGCGCCACTCCGTCGCCATATACAGCCCGACTTCGGGATTGTGAATCTCCCCGATCATCTGCCCCACCGGCTTGCCCGCGATCCGCCCCAGCATGTCGAGAATCGCAAACTCCGCCGTCGCCAGCGGCAGTCCTATCGCCATCCCGTTCAGCCTGAAATTGAACTGGTAGGTGTAGATCCTCTCGAGGATCAGGTCGAGTTCGCGCGCATCCTTTCCCGCCAGAAACGGCTGAATGTTCTTTACGAAGATCGGGAAGAAAGTGCTCATGCTCGTATGCGCCACTGCGATCCCTTCCGCGCCGTCCTTCGACCGCACGCGGCACAGGTAGCTGCCGCCCATCCGTAGCAGCTCGACGGTATCGATCATCACTGGCGTCTTGAATAGCTCCTTCTTCAGAACGGGCTTGGCGAGAATCTCATCCAGCTTCCGGTAACGTTCGTTAACGGTCTCGGCCGCATGCGCAGTCGTGGCGAGCGCCCCTGCGGCGGCAGTGGAGAGGAAGTGACGACGATCGGTTTGCATAGGATTACCGTTCATTCTTTCAGGCGGAGTGCGCGTGGGTCAATGGGGTTCAGCGCGGGCGTCGCATGTGAAAACCGGCTGCGGCGGCCTGTGCCAGAATCGCATCATGTGCCCTGCTCCAACCAAACAGGTGATTGACCCCAAACTGATCGACCAGATCGACGTGCGAGTCGGCACGATCGAAGTGGTCCGCGAAATTGAGGGCTCGGACAAGCTGATGGCGTTGCAAGTCAACTTCGGAGACCACACCCGGACCGTCGTGGCGGGGATCAGGCAGGAGCGCGCGAACCCGTTCGAGATTGAGGGCCGCCAGGCGCTGTTCGTAGTCAATCTGCCGCCAAGAAAGATAAAAGGCGTTACCTCTGAAGGAATGCTTTTTGACATCGGATACGCCGACCGCATTTCCCCTGTCCTGGCGGTGCCGGAACGCCCCGTGCCCAACGGAACGCGTGCCGGCTAGCTCCGCGCAACGCAAGGGGATCGTATCGTGCTCGAGTGCTACAATCTGGTTATATTACTGGATATACGGAAAGGAACTCGCCCCTTGAGCACCACGCCGCAGAAACGAGCGCTGAACAGCTACCGGAAACGTCTTAAGCAGCGAGGGATGGCTCGGTTCGAGGTGCTGGGACTTGACGCAGATCGCGAGTTGATCCGGGCGCTGGCAAAGCGACTGGCCGGCGACGACCCTGATTCGGCACGGATTCGAGCCACGGTCCGCCGCACCATTTCGGCGGGGCCGCCGAAAAAGGGTGGCATTCTAGACGCATTACGCCGATCGCCTTTGGTTGGCGCCGATCTGGATCTCGAACGCCCAGTGACACCGGGACGCAAGGTCGATTTGTGAGCAGGAGCCTCCTCGACACCAATATCATTAGCAATGTCACCAAACCGGTGCCATCGGCGCACCTGGTCGCGTGGATGGCGGAGCAGGCCGACGAGGATCTGTTTATCTCTTCCCTGACAGTGGCTGAGATCCGGCGCGGAATACTGGAGAAGCCCCCCGGAAAGAAGCGCAGGGAGTTGGAGCGCTGGTTTTCGGGCCCGGAAGGTCCGCAAACACTTTTCGCCGGCCGAGTGCTTCCATTCGACGAAGAGGCCGGCTTAGCCTGGGCGCGGCTGATGGCCGAAGGCACGGCGAAGGGACGGCCCCGGAGCCCCCTCGACATGATCATTGCCGCGGTCGCTGAGGCGAATAATTGCGTGGTGGTCACAGAAAACGAAAGAGACTTCGCAGGCTTGAAGGTGATCAACCCGTTGCGCGCGAATGACGAGTAGTTGTCCTGAAAGCCGGAACCGCGTTTGCCGGGAGTAATCAGACGAGGCGATCGTATTTCGGGACTGCATCAGAGCAGATCGGTCAGCGGCAACGTCTCACCTTTAGCGTCTTCCTCAAGGGCCTCACGAGCCATCCGACGGATGACATCCCTCTTCTCGGCGAAACGCAGTTTCCAGGCTTCCTCGTCGGCGAGCAAAGCAAGAAGCCTTTTCCAGCAGCCTCGACATGTTCCTAGCTTAGCAGGCCCTGAAATGCCCGCTGTTCGAAGGTCGCCGAGCGCATGCGCGTTTCTGGGAACTTAACGGAGCGGCAAGACGCGAGCGCGTGGCTTGCCCGACCAGTCAGGCGAGAGGCGCGCCGCGAAGAAGCACAGCCCTGAGCCGCCGGTGTGAGCAAGGATCCGTGGAAAATCGAGATCATCGTCAGAAGGACAAATCCAAGCGCGCGGGCATACTCACAGATTTCCCGATCTTTTGCGGTGGCGGAACCGGCGGACGACTAGTGCCGCGCCTCGTGTCCTGAGGCGTTGGGGTGTTCAACCCAACGTGGAGTCAGGTTCACGTCGATCAGGATGCGCATCAACCTGCGAGGCGGATTTCGTGACCTTGAGCCAAACGTGCGGCAAAAGCCAGCGCCTCGCGAATGTCGGACTCTTCCAGGTAGGGGAAGTCGGCGAGCAACTGCTCGATGGTGCGCCCGGCAGCCAGGGACTTGTGGATGCCGAGGCCCTCAACTTCCTGAATCGCGGCTTTCCATTCATGCGCGTAAATCAGACCATCCGTCTCGCAATTAGTTATCAACACGGGGAACAGGCGCGACTTTCGGCCGGAGGCGGACCATCATCGCGGGCGCCGGGCATGAGAAGCTGCGGGAGAGGCCATGGCGTTGAAGATCAAATCATCGTTGGTCCGCAGATCCTGACCGGGAAGCCGGTTGTGCGCGGCACGCGCATTTCTGTGGAAGTGGTGGTGGAGTTGCTCGCTGCCGGCTGGAGCCACCCTCAGATCCTCGCGCTCCGCGTCCGGCCCTGAACGCGTTGCGCAATGCCGGTTACGCGTGCTGATCGCCAAATCAGGTCGCATGGTTTCGGGAAACGACCGTTCGTCGCGGATGCGCTGGAAGCAACGCTGATGCTTTGGACGGCGGGTCACTCTTTGGCTAATTCGGCCTGGAGTTGCCGGTAGGCGGCCTCATCGTAATTGGTCTTGAGACGCTCGCGGGCCTCGGATTTGGGATCGGCCGGGCGGGGGCCTTCCTGCTTCTGCGCGCGATCCAGAAATTCCGCCGCCTCGCGGTCCTCCGGATTTCTGTCCAGCACTTCGCGAAAACTCGCCGCGGCTTCGGCGAACCGGCCGGAGCGCCACCAGGCGTAGCCGAGGTTGAAGTGGTAATCGGGGTCGCCGCTATCGCCCTCGAGCGCTTTCTGGAAATTCGCGACGGCTGCGGCGGGATTGTTTTCGCGGCTGAGAGCGGCGCCGAGGTTGTTGAACACCTCGTTCAACGGCACCGAGGCGGAGACCAGTTCGAACGATGCCGCCGCGTTCGCAAAATCGCCAAGCTGAAAGCGGGAGAGCCCAAGGAAGAACTGGGCTTCGAGAAAGTGGGGATCGCTGCGGGCTACACGCGCCAGCCAGCCGGCCGCGATCTTGTAATCTTGTTTCTCCCAGTAAGTTTTGCCTAACTGGTAACAGGGCTGCGAATAATGCTCATCCAGCCGGGCCGCCTGCGTGAAGTAACGATGCCGCTGCTCCGGCGATGTGGCCATCAGCCCGCGAATATAGCTTTCGACCGCGTCCATTCGGACCGAAGGGCGGGCGCGCACGAAATCCTCCCGCGACGGCATGGTTTTGGGATGGAACGTCGCGAGGGCCTCATAGCCGAGCCGCACCTCGAGGGAAGCGAGGTCTTCGAGAGCGCCTGTCTCGCCGAATTCCGGCAACTGGTGCGAGTGCTTCAGGTTGATGATGCGCGCGGTGATGCGGAGAGAGCCCTTCGTCTGGTCCTTACCGCCGGCCGGAGGCAGCACCTCGAAGGTACCGAAGATGAGGCTGGATGCATCCAGCGCTTCGCCGATCTTGATCATGGATGCTTTGGTCAAGTCGGCGCCGGGACGGAGGGCGAGGCGGCGGTACGCTTCGAGCCGGTCGGCGCGATCGAGCACGAGCAATCCTTCACTGGTGAGTGCGTCTCCCAGCGACTCGGCGATGCTTTCGCCGATCCAGTCCAGATTGGCGGAAGTGGAATGATTGGCAAAAGGGAGAACCAGGATGGTTTCGGCGCGCACCGCCGAGCACACGAGTACAAAGAAAACCAAAAACCGCATGTACTCTCAGTGTAAACGGTGGGGACGGGCCCGGTCGTCACAGTCTTGTCTCATACGAGATGAGCCTGAGATGGGAGTTGCCTCGGTGAGAGATCAGCGATAATCGAAAATGGCGGTCGTTCGCCCGACCGGCCGAGGGGAAATACGTTGGCCACTCCAGAAAGCGAATTCGGCTGTGAACCCGAGCGGAAGCCGCACGAAGAAGTCGACGGCGAGCATGCGCTTTCGCGTGAGCTACACGCCTTGCGAGGAAGCGAGGCGGCTCTGCGAGACTTAGTGGAGACCGCAACCATCGGCCTTCATTGGGTTGGCGCGGACGGGACGATTCTCTGGGCGAACCAGGCGGAACTCGACCTGGTCGGCTACACGCGAGAGGAGTACGTCGGAAGGAACATCGCGGAATTCCATGCCGACCAGTCCGTCATCAACGAAATTCTCGCGTGCCTCAGTCGCGGTGACACGCTCCGCGACTACCCGGCCCGGCTGCGTCATAGGGACGGTTCGATTCGCCATGTGCTCATCAATTCGAGTGTGCTCTTCGAGGACGGAAGATTTGTTCACACCCGTTGCTTCACCCGTGACGTAACGGCGCTTCGGAAAGAGCAGGAGGCCAGTGTTCTTCTCGGTGCAATCGTCGATTCTTCAGACGACGCAATCATCAGCAAGGACCTGAACGGCGTGGTGATGAGTTGGAACAAGGGCGCGGAGCGACTGTTCAGCTATACCGCGGAAGAGGCGATTGGCAAAACGGTTCTCGAACTTCTAATTCCAGAGGATCGGCAGGAGGAGGAGACCGACATTTTGTCGCGTCTTCAGCGGGGTGAGCGGGTCGATCATTTCGAGACCATCAGGCGTCGGAAAGATGGCACACTCTTGGACATTTCTCTGACGATATCCCCCGTACGTGACCGGCAGGGTCGGATCATCGGCGCGTCGAAGATCGCCCGCGACATCACCGAGCGGAGACGCGCCGAGCAGGTCCGTGCTCAGCTATCCGCTATTGTCGAGTCGTCCGGCGACGCGATCTACATCTACGACTTCGAAGGCAAGATTCTCACCTGGAACCGCGCGGCCGAAGAACTCTACGGATACACTGAACGGGAGATTGTCGGACGCAATGTCGATACGATCATACCCGAGGACTGCAGGACGGAACTCCGAAAAATAATAGACCCTGCCATTCTCGAAGGTAAGATACTCAGGAATTTCGAATCGAGGCGTATGCGGCGTGACGGCGGCGAGTTTCCTGCGCTTCTGACGATATCGCCTGTCCGCGATGCCGCCGGAAGACCGATCGGACTATCAGTGATCGCCCGCGATATCAGCGATCAAAAGCGCAATGAAGAGTCGCTTCGAGAAACACAGAAGCTGGAGAGCTTGGGACTGCTTGCAGGCGGAATTGCACACGATTTCAACAATTTGCTGACAGGCGTACTGGGTAACGCCAGTCTGCTTGCCGAGGAGTTTCCTTCTACTTCACCGCAGGCTGAAACCGTGCAGAATCTCGTCGACGCGGCGGAGCGGATGGCGAGACTGACATCGCAAATGTTGGCGTACTCCGGCCGTGGGCACTTTGTGATCGAGTCGGTGGACCTTTCGAAACAGGTCGTTCAGATCACAAGCCTGATTCAGGCGTCGATACCTAAAAACGTGGAACTCCGGCTGGCTTTAGCCAACGACCTGCCACTGGTCGAAGTCGATGTGAGTCAGTTGCAGCAGGTCATCATGAATCTCGCGATAAATGCCGCGGAAGCAATCGGCGGCACGAGCGGGACCGTCGAACTCAGGACCGAAGTCGTTCGAGTTGGCGACGCGGAATTGCGCGCGAACCTGGCTCGGACCATGCCCGCTGCCGGCGTGTACGTAGCCATTTGCGTGGAAGACACTGGCTCTGGCATGGATGAGTCGACCCTCGCCCGCATCTTCGATCCGTTCTTCACTACTAAGTTCACGGGCCGCGGCTTAGGCCTCGCATCAGTGCTCGGCATCTTGCGAGGGCATAAAGGTCTGATCACCATCGATACTCATCCGGGTGCGGGCACATCGTTCCGCGTGTTCTTCCCGGTCTCGACCGCCAGTGTGCCGCTGCGACCCGATTTCGCGGTCGCAAGGCAAGGCGGCGGCACAATTCTGGTGGTCGATGATGAGGACGTGGTCCGAAGGATGGCAAGAACTGCTTTAGAACGGCTCGGGTATCAGGTTTTCACAGCCACAAACGGCAAAGAAGCGGTCGACATTTATTCCTCTGAGCCCGAGCGGATAGAAATCGTGCTCCTCGACATGATGATGCCAGTCATGGGAGGCGAGGAAACGCTCCGTCGTTTACACGAGATTACGCCTGGTCTTCCAGTTGTCGCCATGAGCGGATATAACGAGCGCGAAGCCAAGCAGCGCTTCGGAGACGGGATCGCGGGGTTCGTTCAGAAGCCATTCACCGCGGCCCAACTCGCGATTAAACTGACCGCCGCTCGACGCGCGAGCATGGCTTAACAAAAGCGCGCAGTAATGCTCACTTGTACTCGTCCAATGGGGTGAACCCTTCGGTGAGACACGGCGGACTACGCGCGGGACCGCTTCCTTCGGGCGCGGCTCTGCATCAGGGTTTCGCGTCAGGGCCGCGCTTTTGCATGGGTTGCGGTTTTGCGTCGGGGGTGCGATTGCAGGAGCAGCGACGATTTATTCGGTGAAGACGAGCTTGGTTTTGGTGCCGCCGATGCGGATTTCCTGCACGGTGCGCGCTTCGCCGATGCGGACGCTGGTGGTGGGATACTTTTCGCTCACGGTCTCGACTTTCACGGGCGCTTCGCCGTGCATCTTGCCGTTCTTAATCATGGCCTTCGTCTCGTCCACCACTTTGATCTGATACTCGCCGGCCTGTAATTCGATACCGCCGATCTTCGCCGGTTGAAGCAGGCTGACCGTGTAAGTCTTGGTTGCAGCCAGTGCGATCCCCGTGACGGCGAGTGCGAGCACAAGTATGTTCTTCATCTTTTTCTTCCCTCTCATGACTTATTTGTTACCGGTGAGTACCGTGTACACAGCATGATACGAACGAAGCGGAAAAACGTTCCGTTACTTTTTGAATCACACGAAATCCCGCACGCGCGCCAGGGCCGCTTGTACAATCGCGGAATCCGCGCCGAAGCCGCGCAGCCATTCGAGGCCCGGCTCTTTGCGAAACCAGGTGAGCTGGCGCTTGGCGTAGTTCCGGGTGTTTCGTTGCGCATAAAAGACAGCGTCGCGCCAACCTAACTCACCCCGGACCAGTTGCAGGGCCTGTTTGTAGCCGTGGGATTCGAGCGGCTTCACGCCGGGCGCGTAGCCGAGAGACAGGATGTGCCGCACCTCGTCCACCAGTCCGGCGTCGAACATGGCGGCGCAGCGGCTGTCGAGGTGTGGATAGAGGACGTCCCGATCGGGCCCGAGGCCGAGTTTCAGGGTTCGGAAGCCGCGGAGAGCGTCGCGGCCGCCGCGGAAAAGGTCGGAAACGCGCTCGCGCGTGAGCAGGCAGACTTCCAGGGCGCGCGTGACTTTGGGTACGTCGCGGGGGTGGATGTTGGCGGCGGCGGCGCGGTCGAAGCGGGTAAGGAGCCGGTGCAGGGAACCGGGGCGCCGGTTTTCGCGCGCGGCCAGCCGGTCGCGCAGGGACTGGTCGCGGGACGGGCCCTCGAACAGGCCATCGACCAGGGCGCGAAAGTAGAATCCGGTGCCGCCGGCGATGACCGGCAGTTTGCCGCGGCGGGCGATTTCGGCGATGGCATCGCGGCCGCGGCGCGCGAATTCCCCGGCGGTGAACAGTTCGTCCGGGTTGACGATGTCGATGAGGTGATGGGGAATACCTTTGCGCAGGTGGAGTGGCAGTTTGGCGGTTCCGATATCAAAATGCCGGTAAACCTGCAGGGAATCGCAATTTAGCACCTCTCCGTTGAATTTCTCAGCGATGGTTATGGCAAGATCGCTTTTTCCCGAGCCGGTGGGCCCAAGTACCGCAACCAAAGGCGATTCCGGCGCATCCAGGGGAGGAGAGCCCTGTCCGGCAGTTATGTTTTCAATGGCCAAACGGTTTTAAGTCCTTGCAGGGAGAGCCCGTTATACAATAAAAGGGTGGTTCCCGGCGCCGGCACAGGGTCTTCCGGCACCGCACAGAGAGTACACATTCCATGATTCGCTTTGCCAAGGCGCTTCTTATTATTGTCCCCCTGGGTTGCACCGCTTACGCGCAGACGCAAACCCCGGCAGCGACAGCCAACGCACCGGACGACAAGACCGGTGCCTACTACAACTTTGCCATGGGCCGGCTGTACGCGGGGCTGGCAGCGTCCGAGGGCAACCAGAACGATTACGTCGCCAAGGCGATTCAGCACTACAAAGAAGCGCTGAAACTCGATCCTTCCGCCAGCATCGTGCTGGAGGAACTGACCGATATTTACATGCAGACGGGCCGGCTTCGGGATGCGGTGACGCAGGCCGAGGATATGTTGCAACAGAATCCGGACAACCTGGCCGCGCGGCGGATGCTGGGGCGGATTTATTTCCGGATGCTGAGCGACACGCAGGCGGGGCGGGTTCCGGAAGAGACCCTGAAGAAGGCGATCGACGAGTACGAGAAGATCACGGCCAAGGACCCCAAGGACACGGAAAGCTGGGTGATGCTGGGCCGGCTGTACAGCGTTTCCAACCGCTCGGCGGACGCGGAAAAGGCGTATGAGGCGGCCCTGAAAGTGGATCCGGAGGATGAGGATGCGCTGACGGGCCTGGCGCAGATGTATGCGCAGCTCGGCGATAACCAGAAGGCGATCGAAAAGCTCAAGTCGGTGGCGGATAAGTCGCCGAATGAACGGCTGCTGGCATTCCTGGCCGAGCAGTACGAGCAGCTCAAGGATTACAAGAACGCCGCCGAGGTGCTGAAGAAGGCGTACGACATTGCACCGGATAACGGCCGCATTGCCGCCGCGCTGGCGCGCGACCTGATGTACTCGGGCGACCTGGACGGAGCGCTCAAGCTCTTCCAGCAACTTGCCGCCGAGGAGCCGCGCAGCCGGGAATACGCGCTCAGCCTGGTGCAGGTCTACATGGCCAAGCGGGATTTTGCGAAAGCCCGGGAGGCGCTGGAGAAGGCGAAGGCGCTCAGCCCGCGCGACCTGGAAATCCGCTACCAGGAAGTGAAGCTGCTCGAAGCCGAGGGCAAAAGCGACCAGGCGATTACTACTTTGAAGGCCATGGTTGACGAGACCGGCACGCGCGACGGGCGGGTCCGCGCCATGCTGCTCGAGGAGTACGGAATTCTGCTGCGCAACGCGGAGAAGTATCCGCAGGCGGTGGAGGCGTTTCAGCAGATGGCGGCGGTGGGCGGCGACTCCGTCTCGCGCGGCACCTTGCAGGTGATCGACACGTACCGCCAGGCGAAAGACTACACCTCCGCCCTGCGGGAAGTGGACGCGGCCCTGAAGAAATATCCTACCGAGCGCATGTTTAAGATGGAACGGGCCACGGTGCTGGGCGACCAGGGCAAGGCGGACGAAGCGGCAGCCGAACTGCGCGGCTTGTTGAAGGGCGACAACGACCGCGAAGTTTATATCTCGCTGGCGCAGATTTTCGAGCGGGCCAAGCGGTTCCCCGACATGGGCAACGCGCTCGACCAGGCGGAGAAGCTTTCCAAGACGGACGACGACCGCGCGACGGTGTTCTTCATGCGCGGCGCCATGTTCGAACGGATGAAGAATTTCGACGCCTCGGAAGCGGAATTCCGCAAAGTGCTGGACATCGACGCCGACAATGCAGGCGCGCTGAACTACCTCGGCTACATGCTGGCCGACCGGAACGTACGGTTGGACGAGGCGTACCGGATGATCAAGAAGGCCGTGGACCTGGAACCGGATAACGGCGCCTACCTGGACAGCCTGGGTTGGGTGTACTACCGGCAGGGGAAGTTGGATGAAGCCGAGACCCTGCTGCTGCGCGCGCTGGAGCGCATGGGGCAGGATCCGGCCGTTCACGACCATCTCGGGGACGTTTATTCCAAGCAGGGAAAGATCAAAGACGCGATCACGCAATGGCAGGCGTCGCTTGCCGAATACCGCAAGCAGCCGGCCAGCCAGACGGATCCCGACGACGTCGCAAAGGTATCGAAGAAACTGGACGACGCGCGCGTGCGGCTGGCACAGGAAACCAAGAAGAAGTAAGGCAGGGAAGGGGGGCGGGGAAGCCTGCCCCTTCATCCCTAGCGTTCGACGACCACGCGTTTCTTTTTGTTGGTGAGGCGGTCGTAGACGAGTCCGCCGACTCCGCCCGCGAGCGCCCCGATTCCCGCTCCCTTTCCACCGCCGGCGATCGCGCCGATTGCCGCTCCGCCCGCCGCGCCTCCGCCCACGATCAGGGCCGAATCCTTGAGAGGCCGCTTCTTTACCACGACGCGGGAGCGCGGCGATCGCGTCACGGAGCGGCCGGCGGTCTGGCGACGGATGGCGGTCCTTGCGCCTGGAGCCGGAACCGGAACCGGCGCCGCGGCTGCGGGAGCGCTCTCCTCTTCGTACGGCATGGCCTGCGGCGCCGGTGCATCGCTGCCGAAAGGCGAGGCGCCGTAGACTACTCGTGAAGTTTCTCCAGCCGCGGGTGGTGCGGCGTAAGCGCCATCCGCGTTCACCGGGTTCGAATAAGCGGGAAGCGGAGCCGCATAAGACTGGTTGCCCGGCGATGCCCCATCGCGGTTTACCCATCCGATGAATCCGACTACCGCCAGCAAAGCCACGCCGAGAACGACGAGGGCTCTTCTTAATGACGAGCTGATGTACATTTCTCCCCCTCCCCGTTTCTGTCGCAAATATCGGGCCACTTCCCGCGTGCCGTCAGCTTTCGCACGAGCGAGGGGGCGGATCGGCCGCCGGTGAAGGAAAACGCGAAACGGGTGCCGGTTGCGGTGCCCTGGAAAGGCAAGTGTCAATATTGTTAAAGTGGAGGTAAACGATTAATTATCAGTATTTTATCGGGAAAATTCCGGCGCGCGGCCTATCGTTTTGCGCACTTCTGTGGGATACTCGATTATAGAACAGGTTTACAAGCTCGCAAATGTCGCAGTTGGACGACGCAGTCGCCAGATATAACAAGTCCCTGGAAAGTGGTCCGTTTCGTGATTTGGCCTGGGCCGAGGCGCTTCACGAGCGGATGGAAGCCGCGAAGCTTTCATCTGGGGGCAGAGTGATCTGTCCGTTTTTACGGCCCAACTTTATTTCCCGCCGGCAATTCGATTCCCTGGTGAAAACGGGCGAGTCGCTCATTTCGGCCATCGACCGGATGGAGCAGATGGTCCTGGTGAATCCGTCGCTGCTGGCGCGCCTCGAACTGCTTCCGGCCGAGAAGATGCTGGCGTCGATCGATCCCGGCTATCAGGCGCTCGAAGTGGCGGCGCGGCTGGATTCGCATGTCTGCAACGGCAGCCTGCATTTCGTTCAGTACAACGCGGACTCTCCGACCGGCGGCGGTTATGCCGACGCGCTTGCCGATCTGTTCTACGACATTCCGCCGATGAAGGAGCTGCGCAAGAAGCATGCGCTGTCGAAAATCGGGAGCCGGAAGCATCTGCTCCAGGCGCTGCTGAAATCGTACAAGCAGTTCGGCGGCTCCAAAAAACCGAACATCGCGATCGTCGAATTCCGGCAGCCGTATCAGGGCGGCCAGAGCGAGTTCGAATTGTTCCGCGAATATTTCCGGGAGGAAGGGTACGCGGTGGAGATCGTTTCCCCGGAGCAGCTCGAGTATCGGAACCGGGTACTGCGCCGGGGAAATTTCGAGATCAACCTGGTCTACCGGCGGCTTGGCGTACAGGAATTCCTGATCCGGTTCGACCTCGCGCATCCGCTGGTACAGGCGTACCGCGACCGCTCTGTTTGCGTCGTGAACAGCTTCCGTTCCGAACTGGCGCACAAGAAAGCGATGTTCGGGCTGCTCACCGACGAGTCGGTCACGGCGAAATTTCCGGCCGCGGAGCGCAAGGCAATCCGCGAGCACGTGCCGTGGACGCGCCTGGTGTCGGCCACAAAGACGGCGTATGGCGAGCAGAACGTCGATCTGCCGGAATTCATCTCGCAGAATCGCGAGCGCCTGGCGCTGAAACCGAACGACGACTACAGCGACCTGCACACTTATCTCGGCTGGGAAATGGAACAGCCCGCATGGGAACGGGCGCTCAAGCAGGCCATGCGGGCGCCGTACGTGGTACAGGAGCGCGTGGAGCCGGTGCGCTCGGTATTTCCGATGATGACCTTCGGGCACCTGGAATTCCGCGAAATGCAGGTGGACCTGCACCCGCATGCCTATCTTGGAAAAGTGCAGGGCTGCTCTACCTGGCTTTCCACCGGCAAATCGGGATTCTCGTCGGCGGCGGGCATCGTACCCACCTTCATTCTCGATTCGAAATAGCCGGGGTGGGACTTCCCATTCATCATGGGAAAATGGAGTCCTCACTCATGCGCCGCTTCGCCATCTTGCTGCTGGCCGTCCTCGCGTCGGGCCAACAGGCCGCCGGCCAGCCGTCCCGCGACGACCTTTTGCGGGGCCAGTACGGGCCCTACCGGGCCAACAACGACCTGCTCTCCTACAATCTCTCCGTTCGCGTGGACCCCGACCGGAAGTTTATCTCGGGCAGCAATAGCGTCCGCTTTCGAATGCTCCAGGATGGAAGCCGGATTCAGCTCGACCTCCACCCTGCCCTGCACGTAGACAAGATCCTGTTCGGGCAGGCCTCGCTTTCCTACGAGCGGGAGGGCGCGGCGGTATTTATCGACTTTCCCGAGCCGCTCCGCGCCGGGCGTGTGTACTCCATCGATTTCCACTATTCCGGCAATCCGGTTCAGGCCGCGCGTTTCGGGGGCATCGCGTTCCGGAAAGATCCCGCCGGACGGCACTGGATCAATACGGCGTGCGAGGACATCGGCGCCAGCGTCTGGTGGCCGAATAAGGACCAGTGGCGGGACGAGGTCGAGAACATGCGCATCAGCGTCGCCATCCCGGACGATCTGGTGGACGTCTCGAACGGCAGGTTCCTGGGGAAGACCAGTCTCGGCGACGGCTACACGCGCTGGGACTGGCAGGTGCACTACCCGATCAACAACTACAGCGTCTCGCTCAATATCGGCCGGTACGAACATTTCTCCGACCGGCTTGGCGCCCTCACGATGGATTTCTACGCCCTGCCGGAAGATCTGGAGAAAGCGAAGACACAGTTCGCGCAGGCGCGCGGGATGCTCGAGGCGTTTCAGCATTACTTCGGCGAGTACCCGTTCATCAAGGATGGCTATAAGCTCATCGAGGTGCCGTATTCGGGCATGGAGCACCAGAGCGCGGTCACCTATGGAAACCACTTCGTGAACGGCTATCTGGAACGGGACTGGACGGGGGTCGGCATCAGCACGCGTTTCGATTTCATCATCATCCATGAAAGCGGGCACGAGTGGTTCGGCAACAGCATCACGGCGGCGGATGTTGCCGACATGTGGATTCACGAAGGCTGGACCACTTACCTGGAGGCGCTGTACGTGGAGTACCGGTGGGGCCGCGAGGACGCGCTTCGCTACGTGAACGCATACAAATCGAAGGTCCGCAATCAGCAGCCGGTTCTGACGACGCGCGGGATTCAGGCGACGCCGCCGCAGGACCAGTATTTCAAAGGCGCGCTGTTCCTGAACACCTTGCGCAGCGTAGTGGATGACGACCGGCGGTGGTGGCGGCTGCTGCGCGGCTTCTACGACCATTTCAAGTACCGCAACATTCTGACGGAAGACGTTGCCGCCTACTTCAACCGCGAGACGGGAATGAATCTGACCCCGGTGTTCGATCAGTATCTGCGGCACGCAAACCTGCCCACGCTGGAACTCGAGTTCCGGGAGCCCGGCACGGTCGCCTATCGCTGGAAGGCGGAGGAGCCTGCCTTTGCCATGCCGGTGCGGGTTGGCGCGCGCGGGCGATGGCAGTTGGTGCGCCCGACCACCTCCTGGCAGACGATGAAGACCGATCTTGACAAGGATCGTTTTGAAGTCGCGACGGAGTTGTACTACATCAACGTCGATTCGAAGTGATTGGGCAACGGCTCTGAATGGGAGGCGGTTGATGGGTGGTGGTTCCTTTGAGTCCGGAGTGCTAAACTCAGCGAGAATGGGCAAGACGGTTCTCATCGTGGACGATGATCGCGAATTCGTGGCGAACCTTGCCGGGGCGCTGCAGCGGGGCGGATTCGCCGTGCTGGCGGCCGGCGACGGGACGGAAGCGCTGCACCGGCTGGACCGGGACCACGAATCCATCGATGCGGTGATTGTGGATTTGAACCTCCCCGGCGTGAATGGATTCGAGGTGATCGGCGCCCTCACCCGCCGCAAGAATCTCATCGGCATCATGGCCACCACGGGGGTTTACGGCGATACGTTTCTGGAGGTGGCCAAATACCTGGGGGCGAACATCGCGGTGCGCAAGCCTCCGGCGGGGTCCGACCTGAGCGCCTGGGTGGCCGTCCTGAAGTCGGTTTTGAAGGCCGAGGGCGATATGGGTGCGGCGTCCAGTAACCTGGAATAACACGTGCAGGCGCGGTGTGGTGCGCCTGCTGCTGTTGATCCTGCCGGCACTTTCCCTGGCAACTGCCCAGTTTCGAAGCACTGTCCCGCTGGTGGTTGCGCCGGTAACGGTCACCGATTCGAAGGGCCGTTTCATCGACGGGCTGACCGAACGGACCCTGGTGCTGTACGACAACAATGTGCCGCAGCCGATACGTGTGGATGAGGCGGTCAATCCGATCTCGCTGCTCGTGCTGATCCAGGCGAGTTCCAACTCGGCGGCCAACCTTGCGAAATTCGCGGGCAGCGGTGTGCTGTTCACCGACCTGGTTACCGGCGATGCCGGCGAGACGGCGATCGTCTCCTTCAGCGAGCGGCCGAAGCTGGTGCAGGACTTCACCGCGGATTCGAAAGCCTTATCGAAAGGGCTGCGGAACCTGCGGGTGCAGGGCAACGGCGCGGCGCTGCTGGATGGCCTGCGGGTGGCGCTCGACCTGGTTTCAACGCGCGGATCGTCGCGGAGAAAAGTGGTTCTGGTGGCGGCCGAGCGGCGCGACCGGTCGAGTTCGGCGCCGCTTGCGGACCTGCTGCGGGATGCGCAGCGGCAAAACGTAACCGTTTACTGGCTTACGTACTCCGCCTTCCTGTCGTCTTTCACCGCCCGTCCGCGGACCGTGTGGGACACGATGACGGATGAGCAGAAGGCCAACCCGGACCGGCGGCAGGGAAGCATCAAGTATCCGCTGCCGGAGGAGCAGCAGCCGCTACCGCCGGAGATGGCGCCGGGCAGCCTGTTAAGTATCTTCACCGAACTCAGGAACCGCGCACAGGTGGATGTGGCGGCGCTGTTCACCCGGACGACGGGCGGCCGCACTTTCAACTTCCTGAAGCGGAGCGGCCTCGAAGACGCGATTCAGGCCGTGGGCCAAGAGGTGCACCGGCAGTACATCGTCACCTTTCAGCCGAAGCAGGAGGCGGCGGAGGGTTATCACGCTTTGAGAGCCGGTGTACGCGGGCAGCCCGGGTTACAGGTGCGGACGCGGGCCGGTTACTGGCGCGTGCAATAGGTTAATCGCCGCCCGCCGCCCGGATCCTTGCATTGTCTGGTTCCGCCTTCACCGTTTCGAGATTGCCGAAGCGCGCCCGCACCGTCCCAGTCCGCTTGACCACCACGGGGGCCTCTGTTATCGGAAATTCTCCACCGTAAGAAGGTCGCCGGAACGAAGCTCCATCGTCGTAAAAAGAAGCGACTGACCGGGGTGCCGCCGATCTCGGCATCGTGACCACGTGCGCGCCGGACGGCGAGACCAGTTCATCACGAAGCTGGTGCACTACAACTACAACCCGGACGCCGGGTGCCCGTTGTTCCTGAGCGTGATCGCCCGGCTGATGGGCAACCACCCCGGCGCCTCTGAGCCGGAACTGGACCGCGCCGAGCGGATGGTCGGCTATCTCCAGCGGGCCCTCGTATACTCGCTCACGGGCACCACGGAGGAGAAGGCCGTGCTCGTCCCCTGCTCTCGACTCTCCTGCACCTGTTGGAGGAGACTCCGTGCTGCTCCAGGTGGACACGCTGATGGCGCGGCAGGAAAGCAATAACACGCTGGCGGATCTGGCAGACCTGCGGGGCGCGCGGTTCGTGATGACTTCGGAAACGGAGGAGGGCCAGCGCCTCTCGCAGGGCAAGCTGAAGCGCATCACGCAGGGCATGGGCAAGATCAAGGCCACCCGCAAATACGAGAACCCGATCGAGTTCCCCGAAACGCACAGGTTGTGGATGGACACCAACTCGAAGCCGACGATCCGGGCGGCGGATGATCGGGCCACGTTCAACAGGCTGCATCCGATCCCGTTCACTATCACAATTTGTGGTAGTGAGATCGACAAAGCCCTTCCCCGCAAGCTGCTCGCCGAGGCCGAGGGCATCCTCGCCTGGGCGGTCCAGGGCGCGCGGCCCTGGCGTCAGCAGGGCCTCGGGAAGCCGCCCGAGGTGGTCGCGGCCAACGACGATTGGAGGTCCGAGAACGACCAACTCGGGCGTTTGATCGAGGAGTGTTGCGTAGTGGCGGACTCGTTCAGCGGGAGAGCCCGGCCGCTCTACGAGTGCTACCGTCATTGGGCCGAGGGCGCGGGCGAGAACGCCATCACGGAAACGTTGTTCGGCAGGCGCTTGAAAGATAAAGCGTTCGCGAAGGAGCATCGGCGCTACGGCTCGGCTTACAGCGGAATCGCCCTCCGCGCAGAGGAAAGCGGCTCGGCCCAAAAGCCCGTGACGGGTTTAAAGCGTGACGGCTTGTGATGGCTTTTTTTCAAAACAATCTTCACCCCGCGCGTATAAGGACCCTTTTTGAGAAAAACCCCTCACAAGCCGTCACATCCCAAACCCCTCACAACCGTGACCGGCGGCGTCGGCCGTAGCGCCGAAAAACGGGTTGATGGGTTGATGCGGCTGCTACAGAGCGTGGGAGATCAGCGTGAGACCCGGCACGCCAAGATAATCGTCGCGGTTGTGGGTGATCAGGGGCGCGCCGGCCAGCAGCGCCGTGGCCGCAATCCACGCATCCGCGCAATCGATGCGTCGGCCGCACGCCTGGGCGGCGATGGTTACCTCTGCCCACTTCGTGCACAGATCCCGGTTGTATGGCAACACGACAAAACGCTCCAGATACGCGCGAAGGCGTTTCCGGCGAGCTTCACCCCATTGGGCATCGAGCACCCAGCGGTCCAGTTCCGCCAGGGTCATGAAGGAGATCGTTGGTGTCCGATCCTTGAGATCGGGAAGATACTGGAAAGCGACCGGATGACTTTTGAACAGGTAAGAAACTACGTCGGTATCAACGACGACGGCCGTGCTTCATGCAGCGCGGTCGGTCCGGTTATGCCCACGCCATTCATGGAGGGCTGCCAGGAACTCCTCAACGGGCTCGTCCTCTGGCCAGAAATCCCCCAACAGGGTCGTGGGATCGCTGATCGGGCCCTTGCCCTGTTGAGCGATCAGTTCGTCCACCGTGGGGCTGGCGTAGAAGTTGTAGCGAGGATCGTTAGATTTATCCATCGTCGGCCTCTGCACTACAAGTATACCGAGTTAATCGTATGAGCGATAACCCCATTCTCATGACCCAGGCGCAGTACGCGCGGCACCGGAACAAGAGTCCGCAGTACGTCGGCAAGTTGCACAAGTCGGGAGTGCTGGTCATGCGCGGGCGCCTGGTGGACGTCGCCGCCACCGACGCAGTGCTGGAGGACAAGCCCGCCGAGAGGACCGTGCCGGACGGCCAGCAACCGCCCACCAGTTACGCGCAGGCGAAGCTGGCGGACATGGTGTTTCGGGCGAAACTGCGCCGCCTGGGATTCGACACGCGCCAAGGCAAGTTAATTGAGGCGGCATCGTGAAGGAGAGGTGGGCGGCGATCCTGGTGGTGCTTGGCCCTCGAACGCAGCCTGTTCGCTTCCGCAGCAACTTAGCCGGTCGAGGCACCGCGCAGCAGTCTGGCGCAGTTTGGCGCATGTCGCTGGAGACGTTCCAGGAGCGCATCCAACCCGACCCCGCGCGCGGCCGCCTGGGCCACGAGCTTCTCGAGTAGGAGCTCTTCATTCAGGTGAAACTGATGGATGAGAAAATCATCCGGCGTCAGAACGGCAATGTCGTACGGCTTCACCGACACCGCCGGGAAGTGGCGGACGTTGTTCGTAATAATGGCGTGCGCCCCGCAGCGAACCGCCGCGGCCAGGACGTGACGGTCCTTTGCGTCATTCGTCATCGAGGCGACCAGACACTCGTATCCGGTCACCTTCGCTTCGTCGAACGCTGTCTCCATCGCCGTGATCCGGCGGCTCGCCTGCGCCTCGGCATACCCCATCCGCAACAGCGTCGAGCGCAACTCCCGGAGGATATCGTCGGTCCACCGCGGAATGTAGAATGCCGGATCCTCGGCCAGCCGCAGTAGCGTGTCGCAGAGCGGCATCGGCGCCAGCACGCACGTGTCGAGGACCGCGATGTACTGATTACTCAGCGCGATCATCAGGCGGTTCCAGATCGTAGAGACCGTCTTCGGCTTCCGCGCGCGTCAACTCGTCCAAAGCCTGACGCCGTTTGGAGTCCCGCTTGGCCTTGTACGCCAGCAGGTCACGGACGTAAATCCGCCGGTGCGTTCCGACCATGTGGTATGGGATCTCGTCCCGTTCGAGCAGGTTCACCAGGAACTGGCGCGAGACGCCGAGCATCCTGGCAGCCTCGACGGTGGTCAACTGCGCATCGTTCTGGACAATGGCGACGGACTGGCCCTCGCACAGGCCGGCGATGAGTTTCACGAGAAACTCGTAGAGCGATACGGGAAGACTTTGGGTTTTGCCGTCCGGGCCGACCAGCTTGGCGCGGCTACGCTGAATCTTTTGATAGAGTTCCAGCACCTGCTTCTGGTCGGACTCCGAGATCGCCAGCGGCAGTTGGACCTCTTCGTTGCGAGGCATGCACATTCCTCCCCAAACCATTATATGCGGCATCTGCCATAAACGCTATATCTGCAACGACGAACATCCGCAAAATTTCGAGGTTAATCAGCGCCGCCCGCCGCCCGGATCCTTGCATTTGTGCGCCCGCACCGTCCCAGTCCGCTTGAACATCACGGGGGCCTCTGTTATCGGAAATTCTCCACCGTAAGAAGGTCGCCGGAACGAAGCTCCATCGTCGTAAAAAGAAGCGACTGACCGTCTGGCGACAGGGATATGCCGTTTCCAACGCCTCTTTCGATTCGCGCGATCAGCTCTCGTTTTTCCGTTGGCCAGCGAATATCGTCGCAGTTCGAATCGACGGGTCATGTCATCCGACGAAGCAAAAATGATTCCCTCGTCGTTGACGGCGAAATTTAGCGGCAGACGCAGTGACCGGACTCCATCAAGAACCGGCACTTCGTCTCCGCCTTGGACCGGTATGCGATAGATCGGACTCGAGAGGATGGCCTTGCCATAGAATAGAAATCGGCCATCCGCCGACTCGATGCCGCCGAATCCCCCGTTTCTGGTCACCTGGACGGCCGGCGCCGATCCATCCGGCCCTATCTTCCAGGTCTGGAACGCGCCGCTCCGATCGGAAGCGAAATAGATCCATTTTCCATCGCGTGACCAGCTTGGCAGCATGTCTCGCGCAGGATCTTTGGTCAATTGCCGCGGCGTTCCGCCGCCCGAACCGATGATGCAGATATCCTCGGTGTGTACGCCAACCCGGCAGGTATAGACGATCTGCCGGCCGTCCGGGGACCACGATGGGGGATGGGGCGCAGCGGTGGCGGCTAGTAACGACGCATTACTACCATCCGGTCCCGAAATCCACACTGCCAGATGTCCGGATCGGTTCGACAGAAACGCGATCTTCTTTCCATCGGGAGAATACTGGGGCCTCATGTCGTCGGCGGTCGATGAAATCAAGCGCCCCGGGAGCGTGCCACCGGAAAGCGCCACCTGCCAAATGTCGTCCTCCCAGGAAAAGTTCGAGTAGACGAGCTGATCGCCGCGGGGCGAAATGGTCAAATGCTGGCCCAAGGCTCCGATTGATGGGAGAGGGTACGCCGTTCGATTCCCCCGGACGGGAATGCGCCACAGCGTCCGCTCTTCGCCGTCAGCAACCACACACAAGAGTCCGCTGCTATCGCCGGACCACAACGGATTCCAGCACGACGGAACGTCCAGTAGCCGCAGCCCACCCGATGGTTCACCGTTCGGGGAGATATTGAGCAGCACTGGCTTATAGGTTCTCGCGGGCGATGCCCGAAGAAACGCCAGGGTATGGCCGTCCGGTGAAACCGTTGGACAGCAGTCGCCGGGCGAATCGGGTGGCGGGTCCGTGAGCCATCTCGCCGTCTCGCCCGTTTCGATGGATATCAGCCTGAGCGCGTAACCTCCTGTGGATGAGGCGTCGCCCCCAATCAGCCGGCTCCCATCCGGCGTCCACGCCATCAGCGGGAAGAAGATCCCGGTCGCAGCCGGCCGGATTGAGCCCTCGGCGATGATGCGCTCCGGTCCTCCCAGCGCTGGAATGATCAGACGCTCTGTTTTGGATTCCCCGAGACGCCACCGAAGAAAAGCGATCCGGCTTCCATCGGGCGACCACGCCGGCGCCAGATCCATAGCCGGATCGGTGGTCAAACGCAGCGGCTTTCCTCCATTCAGCAGCATTACGTAAACGTCGTAATTGTTCTCCTGCTCCCCGTTCCAGGAGAAGGCGATCGCTTTGCCGTCCGGCGAGAAAGCGGGAAACCACTCCACTCCGGGGAACGTGGTCAGGGATGTCACGCGGGGAATCGGCTCTGACTTAGCAGGCCGGAACAGCCACAGGCAGATGCCCGAGATCGAAAGTAGTACAATGGCGACGCACGCAATCCAGCGCACCACGGTCCGTTTCCCGGCCGTTTCGATGCCGTCAGTTTTTTCGACAGCCAGACCGTCGCCACGCCGCCACGCATCCAACTCCGATTTGACGGCGTAGACAGCGGCCTGCGGCCCGCCAGGGAGCCGGTGAACCGGAAGGCCGCGAGACTGCTCCCATCGCTTTACGGTCCGCAAGTCGCGATTCAAGTACACCGCGATCTCTTTCCAGGTCTCCAGAAGTTTGTCCCCGGCGGGGCGCGTTGGTTTCGGCGAGATGGGCTGAGGAACAGGCATGCGTCCTCGGGCGTTGTGGATGAACAGATCTTCTTCTCCTAGATGCTACTCGAAGGGGCAACCGGTGGCAACCGGTGGCGTGTCATTGATTGCCACCCTCCTAACGATAGATTCGGCGCGATCCTTCTGACGGGCGCCACGATTGCATGCGTGACGCCCTCCGAAAAGAGCAGACAAACCATCTCTGGTGAAAGGAACCAAATGAAACTCGAAAAACTCCGTGGCGCCGCGATAGTCCCGGTCATCGTGTTGCTGTTGGCCGGATCAGCCGAAGCGCGCATCGTGAAGATCGACGTACAAAGCCGATCCGATCCGGCGCCCGATGGATATGTGACTATTGCCGGCCGCGCTTACGGCGAGGTCGATCCCGCAAATCCGCTGAACACCATCATTCAGGACATCAGCCTGGCCCCGAGGAACTCCCGCGGGATGGTGGAGTATTCGATGGATTTCACGATTCTCAAACCGCCGCAGCAAGGCAATGGGCTGCTGTTGTACGACGTGGTAAATCGGGGATTCCCCCTGAGCCGCCTGGTGCCGCCTCTGATCGAGGGACTGGCCCGCCAGCGCGGCTACACAATTGTGTGGAGTGGCTGGGAGGGAAATCTTCCGAAGGTAAATCCCATCAGGCATACCATTACAGTTCCCACCGCTACCCAGGGCGGAAAGGAAATCACTGGCTGGGTCTGGTTTTCCTTTGACGTCAGCCAGCCGAGCGCTTCGACGAATTTCGCTCCGGCGCCGCTCTACACATTCAACATGTACGAACCCGTCGATATGAACGCGCCGGATTCGGAGCTGACCCGCCGGCGCGGGCAGGATGATGCGCCGGTAGTGGTTCCGAGGGCGGACTGGGCTTTCGCCAGTTGCGATGCGGCCCACCCGTTCCCCGGAATCGCCAGTTCTCAGAACCTGTGCGTGAAAGAGGGGCTGGACCCGCGGTACGCCTACACCTTGCGCTACCGCGCGAAGAACCCACTCGTCATGGGGCTCGGGCTCGCCTCCGTCCGCGACCTGGTTTCGTTCCTGAGGCACGATCCAGCGGATGACGCAGGCAATCCCAACCCGGTCAATGGGACGGTCAAAGCTTCCATCATGCATGGCCTGTCGCAGAGCGGCCATCTGGTCCGGACGTTCCTCTCTCTCGGGTTCAATCAGGATGAGACGGGCCGAATCGTGTTCGAAGGACTGAACCCGGTGATCTCGGCCAGCCGCGTCGATGTGAACGTCCGTTTCGGCCTGCCGACCCTTCCACCGGCTTTCCGCCTCGCGCATCTGCGCCCTTCCATGCAATCGCCTTTCACCTGGATGCCGGAGTATGACCCCCTAGCCGGACGGTTTGGCTGGCTCCTGGAGCGCTCCATGGAGACTGGATCGTTTCCGAAGATTATGCACGTGCTGAGCTCGAGCGAATACTGGAATCAACGGGCATCGCTGGCGCTCACGGAGATGAACGGGCAATACGATGCGTGGATACCAGGGAACGTGCGGATCTACCACGTAGCCGGCACTCAGCATACGCCGGCGGCCTCTCCGCCGGCGAAGGGCATTTGCCAGCAACTCATGAATCCGAACGATTGGGCGCCCAATCTGCGGGCCCTTCTGGTCGCGCTCGAGCGGTGGGTGCTCGAAGACGTCCAGCCTCCTCCGAGCGAAATGCCGACAATTGCCGGCGGGAATCTGGTGGATGCGGATGGGCGCAGCATTGGGTGGCCGGACATCCCCGGCGTCAACTACACCGGGCGATTCAATGCTCTCCCGCTGGTGGACTTCGGCCCGGGTTTCAATGCCAATGACGCGAGCGGGATTCTGGGCGATAGCGCGGCGGTGGTCCCCGGAATGAGCTACAGAGTCCTGGTTCCGAGAGTTGACGCCGACGGAAACGAAATCGCGGGCATACGCCCCACAGGCGTGCAGGTCCCGATCGCAACCTATACCGGTTGGAATTTGCAGACCCAGGGTTTTGCCGAAGGCGAACTCTGCTCGAACACCGGCAGTTACATCCCGTTCTTCAATACGAAGGCTGAGCGCATCGCGGCGGGAGACCCGCGGCTTTCGCTCGAGGAGCGCTATCGCGACCATGCGGCTTACGTCGAAGCCGTTCGCCTGGCAGCGGGCAGGCTTGTGTCCCAGCGGTTTCTGTTGCCTGACGAAGCGAATTCCATCATCGCCCAGGCGGAGGCCAGTACGATTCTGGTTCCGAAGCCCACGGTAACGCTGGCCGTGACAGGCCCGCAGAATGGTACAGCGTACAAATCAGGGGACAGTTTTATTCTGACAATCAAAGCACCTGGCTACCCGAACAAGCCCGTGTCAGTAGCGCAGAATGGCGCCAAACCCGTGCAGCTCGGTGTCACAGATGCACAGGGGGACTGGATCGTCAGCGGAACTTGGGCCACCACGGACATCGGGTCGTACACCCAGAGCTGGTATGTGGCCGGTATTGCGGCCATGCCGGCGCTGACGTTCAGCGTTACGCCGTAACCGCGCTCGAGTAATACTCGAGCTCAACCCAGGACGTGCCGGGCGAGAGTCCGCGGTGGCGGCAATGCGTCAACACGGACTCACAACCGGTGTTTGCGTCGACTTCGAAAACATCTGACTACTGCGGTGACCAGGCTGTGCAAGGCGCTGGGCGACTCTACAGAAAACCCCAGGTAAGTTAATCGCCGCCCGCCGCCCGGCCAACTTCGACGTCCACGCCGAGATCCCGCTTGACGCGTTCCTGATAGGCGGCGTCGTCGAGGGAGTTGAATTCGGTCCACTGTTCGTCGGTCATGGATGCGCGCCAGCCGAGGAACGGTTCCGCACTGGGTCCGGCGGGATGGCGCAATTTCCAGGTTTCGCTTTCGATGGCCTCGCGGATCACGGTGGCAACGGCGGTGGGCGGCGTGGGATGGGCGAGCGAGGCCCGGAACAAGGCGGCGATCTGGCGGCTCTGCGGGTACTCGGACGGGGGCGGGGTGGTGACCGCCTGGGCCATCGGGGTGTCGATAATCCCGGGCTCCACGATCGCAACCCGGACACCGAAAGGCCGCATCTCCTGGGCCAGCGTTTCACTCAGCGCTTCGAGTGCGAACTTCGAGGCCGTGTACGGGCCAAAGGGAGCGCAGGCGATTTTGCCCGCCACCGAACTGACGTTGACGATGCATCCGCTGCGGCGGGCGCGCATCTGCGGAAGCGACCTCCTGGATGCAGCGCAAGGCGCCGAAGTAGTTGGTTTCCATGACGGCGCGGAACTCGGTAAGGGGCACTTCCTCCACGGACCCGCGGCACTCCCGGCCGGCGTTGTTGATGAGGACATCGATGGGGGCGCCCATGCGGGCGACGGCCGCGAAGCAGCCAGCCACGGACTGGTCCGAATCGACGTCCAAAGGGTGGATCGAAACCGGCAGTCCTTCACGGCTCGCCTGCTCCAGGAGTTGCGGCGCGCGCGCAGGGTTTCGCATGGTGGCAAATACGCGGTAGCCGGCCCGGCCCAGTTCGAGTGCCGTTGCGAGTCCGATGCCCGAACTGCACCCTGTAATCAAAACATTCTTCATCACATTCCCCTCCTGCTGCCGATAAAACTGAGGCTCCCATCTTATCAAGCCGGGTTCACTTAAAATGGAAGGGAAGCCATCACATGCCCAAGCGTATCGCCATTGTGGAGGATGAAGCGGAGCTTGCCGCGCTCATCGAATACAACCTTTCGAGACACGGCTACCAGGCCCAGATACTCAGCGGAGCCCGCGAGACGCTAAAAGGACTGGAGCAGTTCCGGCCGGACCTGATTCTGCTGGACGTGATGCTTCCGGAACTGGACGGTTTCGAGCTCTGCCGGCACATCCGGAAATCGGCGTGGCTGGCGCGGACGCCGGTGGTCTTTCTCACGGCGCGGTCCGATGAAGTAGACCGGGTTCTGGGCCTGGAGATCGGCGGCGACGATTACATGACGAAGCCATTCAGCCCGCGGGAACTGGTGGCGCGGGTGAAGGCCCACCTGCGGCGCGAGGAGTTGGATGCGGGGACGGCGAGCCAGGAGATCGGGCCATTCCGGCTGGACCGCACCGGGAGGCGCGTCCTGCTGCGGGGGGCGGAGCTGGAGTTGACGTCCACCGAATTCAACCTGCTGGAGTTTTTCCTGATGCATCCGGGACACGCCTACAGCCGCGACCAACTGCTCGAAGCCGTGTGGGGCCGGCAGAACTTCGTCACCCCGCGGACCGTGGATGTGCACGTGCGGCGGCTGCGCGAACAGATCGAAGAACAGCCCGACAATCCGCGCCATCTCACGACGGTCCGCGGGTTCGGCTATCGATTCGAGGATAACGTTTGACCGGACGCATCTTTCTCAAACTGATCGCGGGCGTGGTCGGCATACTGTTGCTTGCCGGAATCTCGGTAGACTATTTCGCGAGCGAGGTAACGCAGGAGAGTTACATCGAGAACCTTCGCGCGCAGCTTGCGGATAAGGCTCGCATGCTGGCGAGGGTTCTGTCGCCGTACCGGCCGATCGACATCGCGGAGTTCCACCGGATGGCGCGGGCGGCGGGCGGACGGCTCACCGTGATCCATTCCGATGGGTCGGTGGTTGCCGACTCGGAAGCCGATCCGCTGCACATGGAGAATCACCGCACGCGCCCCGAGTTCGTGACCGCGTTCGCGGGGAAGGTCGGTTCGAATATCCGGCTGAGCGCCACGGTTGGGGTGCGATTTCTTTATGTGGCCGTGCCGGTCGACGGCGGCGCCATTCGCGTGGCCATGCCGATCTCGGAGATCGATTCGCAGGTCCGGCGGATCCGGGCCCGGATCCTGGCGAGCACCGCCATGGCTTTTCTCCCGGCTATTCTGCTGGCGGGGTTGCTTGCCAGGTTCATCTCGCGGCGCTTTTCCCAGATCACGTCGCATGCCGCGGAACTGGCGCGGGGCAATTTCCGGGCGCGTCTGCCCGGTCCCGAGTCGGGCGAATTCGGGCAGCTCATGCTCACGCTGAATGAAACTGCCGAAAACCTGCAGCATACGGTGGAGCAACTCGAGCGCGAGCATGCCGAGCTCGAAAAGGTGGAACGGGTTCGAAAAGATTTCGTCATCAACGTGTCGCATGAATTGCGTACGCCCCTTGCCTCCATCCAGGGCTACACGGAAACTCTGCTCGACGGCGCCCTCCACGATCCCGCGCACAACATGCGCTTCCTCGGGATCATCCGGCACAACGCCGAGAGGCTGGCGCGGCTTACAGAGGACCTGCTGACGCTCTCGCGAATCGAACAGAAGCGCCGCAAATTCGAGTTCGATTTGCATTCCGTCAATCAGTTGATCGAGGAAGCCATCGAAATCATGCGGCCGATCGCGGACAAACGGTCGGTCCGGCTGGAGGCGGGCCTCGCCCAGGACCAGCCGATCGTGCTCTGCGATAGCGAAGCGCTTTCGCAGATTTTGACCAACCTGCTGGACAATGCCATCAAGTACACTCCGGTGGGCGGAGTCGTCACGGTGGGCGCCCGGCCCGCCGGCGAGCTGGTGGAGATTTTCGTGCGGGATACCGGGATCGGAATTCCGGAGGAAGATCTGCCGCGGCTGTTCGAGCGCTTCTACCGTGTGGACAAGGCGCGGTCCAGGGAGATGGGCGGCACCGGTCTGGGGCTTTCCATCGTGAAACACCTGGTAGCGGCGCACCACGGCACGATTCGGGTGGACAGCCGCACGAACGAGGGCTCCACCTTCTGGTTCACGGTTCCGGAAGGCGGATCGGCGGAAATGGCCGAACGGCTTAACTCCGAATTCACGCCCTCGTAACGCGCCCTTAACACGCGCCCTGCTAAGTTGCTGTTCAGAGCTATGAAAAGGATTCTGCTGATCGAAGACGACGCCGACCTGTTCGCGTTGCTGAAGTACAACCTGGAGAAGGAGGGCTTTTCGCTCAGCGGGCTCCAGACCGGAAAAGGGGCGATAGAGCTTTGCCGGCAGGTTCGACCCGACCTCATCCTGCTCGATATCATGCTCCCCGACTCGGACGGGCTCGATATTTGCAAGGGACTCCGCCGCGATCCGGAGCTCGGACACATACCCGTCATTTTCCTGACCGCGCGCGCCTCGGAGACCGATCGCATCGTGGGCCTGGAACTCGGGGCCAACGACTACGTCGTGAAGCCCTTCTTCGTCCGCGAACTGATCGCGCGCATCAAGCTTCAGTTCCGGCAGCAGGCGTCTCCAGCGCGTACTTTTCAGGCGGGCGGAGTCGAACTCGACGCCAGCAGCCGGCAGGTGCGTCTGGACGGCGCTCCCCTGTCCCTCACGGCCACCGAATTCCGGCTTCTCGAATACCTCATGAGCCGCCCTGGCGTGGTGTTCAGCCGGGAACAGTTATTGAACGCGGTGTGGGGACAAGATCGCGCCATCACCGACCGCGCCGTGGACGTGTACGTTCTGCGCCTGCGCCAGAAGGTGGAGAAAGACCCGACCGCGCCCACGCTGATCCATTCGGTGCGCGGGTTTGGCTACACGTTCGAACCCCGCCGGTCAATGTCCGCCGCCTGACATCTTTCGGATATGCAGGTCCGATGCGTGATAATCTGAGGGTCTCAACGACTGATTCCAGGCGATAAGCCGGGGGTCGGAGTAGCTCTCGATGCGCAAAGCCCCCGGGTTTATCCTTGCCGGCTGCCTGTTTGCCAGCCTCGCTTCGGCCGCCGATCCGAAGCTGATTCTTGTCGTCTCCGTGGACCAGATGCGCTTCGACTATCTGACACGGTTCGAGCCGCTGTACAAAGCCGGATTCAAAACCCTGCTGGACCGCGGCGCCGTATTCACGAACGCCAGGTACCGGCATGCGGCCACGGAAACCGGACCCGGCCACTCGGTGATTCTCTCCGGACGCCACGCCAGCAGTTCGGGAATCGTGGCCAAC
Organism: Bryobacterales bacterium; assembly: GCA_963836425.1. Taxonomy (GTDB): domain Bacteria; phylum Acidobacteriota; class Terriglobia; order Bryobacterales; family Bryobacteraceae; genus CAWIJJ01. The sequence continues at coordinate 167,262 of CAWIJJ010000004.1, forward strand.
GACTGGTGGGACCCGATTCAAAAGCGAACCGTGAACGTCGTGGACGATCCGGCGCAATCCACGGTGGGCGGTCCGGGCCGGGCGGCCTCGCCGGTGAATTTCGTGGGCTACATGCTGGGCGACAGGATCAAGCAGAAATGGCCGGACTCGAAGGTGGTGGGGGTCTCCATGAAAGACCGCGCTGCCATTCTGATGTCCGGCCGGCGTGCCGACGGCGCCTATTGGTTCGAGACCGGCTGCGGCTGCTTCATCACCAGCAGCTATTACACAAAAGAGGTTCCGGAGTGGCTGGCGCAGTTCAATAAGCGGAAGCTTGCCGATCAGCCGCTGGCGAAGCCCTGGACGCGGCTGCTGCCCGATACTTCCCTCTACGAGAAGCTCGCGGGGAAGGACGATCAGGCCGGGGAAGCCGATCTCAAAGACATCGTTTTTCCACACGCGTTCCGCAACAAGCCGCCCGAACCCGCGTACTACACTTCGGTGACCCGAACGCCCTACTCGGATGAGCTGGTGCTGGCGCTGGCCACCGAAGCGATGAGCGCCTACCGGCTGGGCGCGGGCAGCAGCCCGGATCTGCTGGCCGTCAGCTTCTCCGCATCCGACGCGATCGGACATTATTACGGAACGCACAGCCAGGAGCAGATGGACGAGTACCTGCGGCTCGACCAGACTCTCGGAAAACTGCTCAACGCGGCGGAGCAGCGGGTGGGCGCGGCCAATCTTCTGGTGGTGCTTGCCGCCGACCACGGAGCCACACCCACCGTCGAGTACCTTCAGGCGCACGACAAACCGGCGAAGCGTTACTCCTCGGCCATCCTCACCGATGCCATCCGGAACATCGTCGCCGACCGGTATCCCACGGCCGGCAACCTGATCGCCAACATTTCGGCGCCGGACGTCTATTTCGACCTCGACGCGATCGACAAAGCCGGGCTCTTCCGGCGCGATGTGGAGGGCGCCGTCATCGACGCGCTGATGACCACGGGCCTGGTGGACCGCGTCTACACGCAGGCCGATCTGATGCTGGCGCCGCGCGGCTACGATCCGTACATCGATCTGTTCCGCAATTCCTTCTTCGCCCCGCGCGCGCCGCATCTTACGGTGCTGCTCAAGCAATACGTGTATCTTTCCTCCAGCGCGGCCGGGGGCGGACACGGCAGCGTCTATGACGACGACCGGCACGTCCCCGTCATCTTCATGGGTCCGAACATTTTGAAAGGCCGGTACGACGCTCCCGCCGGACCGGAAGATATCGCGCCCACACTGGCCCGGATGCTCGATATTCCGTATCCGCTCGAGTGGGATTCGCGGCTGCTCGAGGAAGTGCTGGCGAAGTAAGCAGGCGGGCATAATGGAAGGACGCCGGCGGCCCTTTATGCTCCCGGTGACTTACTGCTGCTTCACCGCCACCACGTCCACCGCAAACCCGGCATCCATTGAGGGCAGCCCCTCGAATACCACCATGCTGCCCGCCGGCGGACGGGCGGGCTCGAAGAACTCCGTCCGCACCTTCCTCACCTGTGCGGCAATCCCCGACGACAAAGGATAGTAGCGCGCGCAGGCCACATTCTTCGTGGAACTGCCCGCCTGTTCGAGTTCCTTGCTCAGCCGCTCCAGCGCGAGACGCGAATCGGCCTCCTGGTACCCGAACGAGATTTGCGTTCCCGTAAACAGCACCAGCGGCGCGGAAACAATGGCCGCCGCGGACTGTCCCGCCTCCGGCCGGCCCGGAGCGGCAATCAGCTCGAACGGCGCGGACCCCTTGCGCCGCGACCGCGCCACCGCTTCGCACGCGCTCATCGCCTCTCCCGGGGCGCGCTGGCTCTGCACGTAGTTCAATGCCGCGCGCGGATATTCCGCCTCCACCAGCTTGCGCGTGGCAGCCAGGTTTTCGAGCGAGCTCATGAAACAGGTGACGCGCAACACGTCCGCGGCCTCCGAACCCGCATCGCGCAGCGTTTGCCGCAGCGATGCCAGCGTCCTCGCCGAAAGCGGCGCCACCCGGTCCAGCGGATGATCGGAAGTCGCCGGCTGCGCCGAGATGAAGACCAGCCCGTCGGGGTTCGCCACCTTGCGCCCGCTGGCGATTGCCTCGAGCACCACCTGCGCCCCTTCGAGTGGAAGTCCGCCGGCACGGATCAGGCTGAGCGCCGGCAGCGGCTGCCTGCGGTCCGTGAAAATTTCGCTGACCAGGTCGCGTACCCGCCGCATGTCGCCGGATCCGGCCACGAACGCGCGGATCTTCAGAATGGTCGAAGACCCCGTGGTCCGGTCGAGCACCTTTAATGAATCGCGGATCTGTTGCGAAAGCAGACCCCGCGCCGACAGCGGCGTAACGTGAAACGTCAGCTTCCCCGTCTCCCCCAGCACCAGGTTCGGCAGCTCCGCCGGCACCTCCAGCGTCTGCGTGATCTCCTCTTTGTCTTTCGCCTTGCTCTTCTTGCGCTGTCCGGAAAGCGGCAGCACGGAGACGCAAATCAGCGCCGCCATCACAATGGCCAGCGTCCCGCGAAAATCTTTAAACGCCAAAAAACCAGGCACAGGGCTAAAATTGAATCTTATCATTCCAGTAGGATCCAGCGGCTCGATGACACCCGCCAAATCAGTCAGAAAACGGCGCAGGCGGCGCCACAAACCCTGGTGGCAGGCGCGTTGGCTCGGCATCACACTGCTCATCGCAGCCGCGGCCGCCGCTGCTCTGTATCTCTGGCCCGCCTCCCGAACCCCGCTCGCCGGCTACCTTCCGGACGTCGGAATCCTCCGCGCCGAATATCGGCACTTCTTCTCGAAGACCCTGTCCGACCCGGATGTCGTGCGCCAGTTTTCCCAGGCCGCCGAACTCGTCCAGGTGCGCCGCTACCAGAGCGCCATCGCGCTGCTCGAGGGCGTAGCCGACGTCACGCCGCTTCCCGTGGTCTTCAACGATCTCGGCGTGTTGTACGCCGCCATCAAAGACCGCACCCGTGCCGTCCGCTCGTTCCGCAAAGCCTTGTCGCGCGACTCCTCCTACCGCCCCGTTCGGGATAACCTCACGCGCCTCAACCCCTTTCTCGCCGCGCGGGCCGACCTGGTCTCGCAGGAGTCCGAGGATAACGATAGCCTGCGCGCGGCGAATCCGATTGCCGTGAATACCCCGGTCAACGGCGAGATCGCCGGCAAAACGGGAGATGTCGATTCCTTCGAAGTGAACACTCCGCCCGCGCCACGCGACATCCTCTCCCTGGAACTGCTCCCCTCCGGCGCCCTCACTCCCGCTGTCCGCATCTACGACCAGGACTTCCGGCTGTCGGAAATCGTGAACGCCGCCGGCAACAACGGCGAACCCCTGCGCCATTCCATCGCCCCGGACTCCGGCAGCAGGGTGTATGTCCAGGTTTGGGGCCTTCGAGGCTCCGTCGGACCCTACACCCTGAAGCTCCGTTCTACTCACTCCTACGACCGGTACGAACCCAACGACACCATCTTCTCGCCCACCCCCATCGCGCCCGGCACCGTGATCGACGCCGGCATCATGGACTCGACGGACACCGACTTCTATTCGTTCGCCGCCCCGCGCACCGGGCCGGTCACAATCGACCTGCGAAATTCCGGCACGTCTCTGATTCCCGCCTTGACCACCTTCGACTCGCAGCGTCGCACCACCGGCTTCGCGCCCGAAGTGCAGAAACCCGGCGCCGGCCTCCAACATACCTTCAGCGTCCAATCCGGACAGACCTATTACCTTCAGGTCTGGGCCGCCGCTGAGACCGCCGGGAACTATACCCTCACCATTCAGTAGGCTGCGCGACACCAAACTCAGTGCCTCGACTACAAGCCAACCGGCAGGCTACGACAAACCCGTTGAAGCCGGTAGAGTAGGACAGCCAGTGACGTACGCGACTGGCTGTCCCCTCGTCGAACCGGACGTGCGGATTTCCCGCATCCGGCTCTCCTGAAAACCCTCGTCAGCGGCTGTCGCATGGGAGTCACCTTCAGGAACTTCAGCCCAAGCCGTTGAAGATGTTCATAGGAGCGTCATCCCCGCCGGTACTTGGTACGGGCGCTGGCTGCGATGGTGCTTCAGGTGGTTCGCCAGCCGGTAGCCGACGTGCCAGTTGATGTTCCGGTACGCCTTGCGCGGGTAACCCATCGAAAAGTAGCTCCCCCAGCCTTCCAGTTGCCGATTCAGCCTGTCGCATCAGTCTCGGTATCGGCGTACAGCCTTGACGACGTTCCGTCATCTCGCTGATCCGGTCCCGCTCCCTCTGCAGCGCCTTCTTCGACGGCTCCACGTTCAGGTATTGGTTACCGCGTCCGTACAGATCGCGTTCCCAGTGAAACGTGTAGCCCAGAAAGTCCAGACTCGCCTTCTCTTCCCGCAGATCCACCACGCGCGTCTTGTCCCGGTTGATCTCCAGCCTCAGCCACTTCTCGATCTTCTCTTCGATCCAGCCCCTCAGGCGCGGTCGCCTGATAGCGCGCCAGCACAACGAAGTCGTCGGCATAGCGCACCAGTCGGACGTTCGCCCAGTGGGCCGGTCCATCGGCTCGGTGGAACAGCTTGTCGAACCAATGCAGGTAGATGTTGGCCAGCAGCGGTGAAATGACGGCCTGAACGCAAAAGATAACATGGGTCGGGTTGGGCCGTCGGTGACGTCTCAGGTGTGTGAGCCGGCCTCGGCGCTCCGCTCGGATCCGGCGTGGGGCTCGGCATCCGGATCGAGTGCCGAATCGTGATCGTTTCCCGACCTACGAGGATCTCTTTCACCAGCAGCCGTAGAATCTTCTGGCGCTCGGGCACGTCCATCGTTTCCGCCCGTGCCCGCAGCCGTGTATGGAAATCGCCGAGCGTCTCGATGAGCCGCAGATATTTGGTTTGATCACTGGCGGCCGTTTCCAACGACTGCAGTTCGGTCTGAACCGCCTGATCTTGCTTGCGGAGTTCTGGCATGCGGCAACGAAGTTGATCCAGGCTCACCAGACCTTCCTGGTAGGCAATCAGCAAGCGGTCCATGCCTTTCCCCAGTCGTGCATGATCCCGGCGCAGCTGATCTTCTCGCTGCTTCAACGGGTCGGCATTTTTGGCCGCTACGAGCCGGCGGTTCAACTCATCCTGAATGATGTGGGGATCTTCCAGCAATCGCATGACTTCCTTCCAGACCACGGCGTCAAGCTGGTCCTGCCGAACCGGTGGATTGTCGCAGACGGCGCCCTTCAGATGACGATAAGCGTCGGAACCAATGCAGCGGTAGTAGTAGAGCTTGCGTGCAGAGGTTCGCGTGGAGGTGCGATAGAGCCCGTAGCCACAGCGCTCACAAACCAGCATTCCCTGTAACAAAGTCGGCTCAATCGTGCGCCGGGGCGAATGCCGTTTGTTTTTCTCCAACTGCTCTTGAGCCAGCGCGAAGGTCTCTTCGCTGACCAAGGCGGGAACGGCAATCTCAATCCAGTCCTGGCGCGGTCGTTCGTGATTGGCGCTATCACGGCTGGCCAGTCCGTTGCGTTGCCGCAGCGGTCGCGTGATTCGCTGCCGTGGACGAAGCTCGGTCTTGCCATAACATGCCCGGCCTCGGTACGCCGGGTTGCGCAACAGGCCCCAGACCGTAGATCGTTCCCAGCGCGTGGTCTCCGTCCTGGTGGGAATCTGACCCTCGTTCAGCATGCGGGCAATCGCGTTGATGCTAAGACCTTGCTGTGTGTACACCTCATACACCTGGCGTACGACGGAGGCTTCGGATTCGACGACTTCGTAGAATGCCGCCGCGGTGTCGCTCTTCTTCACGTAGCGGTAACCGTACGGGGCTCCTGACAACACGTTGATCGATCCTTGGTGCGCACGATGGCGCTTGCCGCGGCGACTCCGCTCGGCAATCTGCGCCCGCTCGTATTCGGCGATCATACCCTGGAACTGCACCAGCAATTGATCTTCAGGCGTGGCGCCGGAAGGCGCCTTCAAGAAGACCAATTCCACGCCGCAACGCGACAACTCTTCGGCCAGCAGCACCTGGTAGCCATACTTCCGGCTCAGTCGGTCGGGCGAGTGGACGAGGACCACCTCAATGTGACCTGCCGCCGCCAGATCGCGCAAAGCTTCCAGCCCTGGCCGCAGCAGAGTGGCGCCGCTGTAGCCTTCATCCTGGAAGCGCCACTCGGGTGGAACCAGGTATCCATGGCTGCCTGCATACTCTTCCAGTGCCGCCAATTGGCTGCAGATCGTGTGGTTCTCTTTCTGGCGATCCGAGGACACACGGGCGTAGATGGCGGCCGGTCGCGTCATTCAGAACCTCCTGCTCACCGCTGGTTTGTCCGGTAATGGCGCCGGCTGTCGGCCGGGCCTTGGCGGGCACGAGCAGCTCATACGCCTGCGCCAGCTTCTCTGGCAACAGTCGATCAAATTGATATTCCAGCCGTAGCGTCCGTTGCCGACCTGGCGGCCGGTCAGCCACGACCTCCCCCGCGATGCAGTACCGCCGAGAAGGCACGGTTGGCGATTTCGCTCAAGGTCAATCCGGTGGAAGCGGCGTATTCCCGGAGTCGGTCTACCAGACTGCGCGAGAGTTTGACGGTGAAGGACACTTTGGCATCGCCGACCGGGACTGGGTGCTTGAGCTGCTGAGCCTGTTCGAGGTAGCGATAGGCTTGGCGCCTGGAGATGGAACAGTCCCGGGCGAGACGCTCGGCGGCATCGGGCAGGTGTTCGTGTTCGCGCAGCAGGGCGCGAGCCAGGTTGAGCCGTTCGGCTTTCTGGGGATCGCTGGCGCGAGCCATATGACATATAAATACGCCTCTTTGTGTCACAAGTCAAGGGCTTTATCATCCCCTCGCACCTCCCGCTGTTTTCGATACGCGGCCACCCGCTCAAACTCGAAGTTATCTTTTGCGTTCAGGCCGTCATCACCCCGCCTTGCGGCGTTCCCTGTTTCGAGCGTCTCCACTCGCCGGTTCGCCATCCTCCACTGCACGGTTCTACTACCGGGCTTTCCAGCCACATCCGGATCAGCTTCAGCACATTCCGGTCCACCACTCGCATGCGCACACAAGCCAACAGCTTGTCGTGCGGAATCGAATCAAAGTAGCCCTTTCAGGTCCGCGTCGATACGACCGCCTGATAGCCCCGGCTTTAAGATATGCCCGCGTATCTCCTCCAGCGCCTGGTGTTGCGGCGGCCTCCGGACGAAACCCATAGGAGCAATCCTCGAAATCTGCTTCGAAAATCGGCTCCAATATCAACAAGGTCGCCATCTGGACCACCCGGTCGCGCACCGTTGGGATCCCCAACGGCCGCATTTTCCCATTCGCCTTCGGTATGTAGACGCGCCGTACCGCTTTCGGCGCATAGCTCTTGGCGCGCAGCGATTCCTGAACTTCGTCCAGAAATCCCTTCACCCCCGCTTCCGACGCTTCAATCTGTTCGATCTTCACGCCGTCCACTCCGGGCGCGCCCTTGTTGGCTCGCACCCGCCGCCATGCTTCCTCCAGCACATCGCGCCGATAGATCCGGTCATATAACGCATAAAACCGGAATTTCGGCTCCTGCTTGGCCTTATGGCCCAGCTTCTGTCTCAGTTCAGAAAGTTTATCTGGCCGTCCGTCTCTGCTCGCCTGTTTCTTCAGGGCTTCGATATGCAGCCATTCCTCCGTAATGGGAATTTCTTCCAAGCGGCTCTCCGTTCCTCTTCCAGCAGCATTATTTCCAGTAAGGCCCCTTCGCTCCACGGGCATTACCCCGCTTCCTCGCTACTATGAGCCTCTCCGACTCCCGGCCAGGGCCGTTCCCTCGGTTATGGATTCCCTCGGGCCGTTGGGTTCCGGTCCCCCGTTCCCCACCCTGCCGGGTCTCCCAGGTTCCTCGACTCATCTTTCCCTGCGCGCTGTCCCCAAGCACCCCGGAAGGCCCGGCGGGTGCACGCTCGTTGCTTCCCCACCGGTGTCAGGCTTCATCCGCTTCGGAAGACTGGCCACCTTCAGCTAACGTATCACGAGGCCGAATCGGGTTTATTTGCATTACGGCTCGCAGGTTTGCATCCCCGGTTTCCACCAGACCGATTACTCCGATCCCGCTCCGGTTCCGCTACATGTACGAACGAGCAATTTACATGGTGAACTCCTTTCAGTTCACTAGATCAGCCAGGCTTTGCCTGGCGCACCTGATAAACGCGGATCAACGCCGATAAGACATCGTGCTTCCATCTGTGTTGATCGGCGTTAATCGGCGGCCAACCATTTTCCCCAACTGCCAGCATTGTCTGAACTACCAGTTATGCTTTGAATTCATCTGCTTTTTCAGCGATTCTGACGGATCTCCACTCTTCTGTTGCGCACTTACCCTCACCATTCAGTAGGGTGCGCGACACCAAACTCAGTGCCTCGACTACAAGCCAACCGGCAGGTCCTGTTTCCATCTGCGTTGATCGGCGTTAATCGGCGGCCAACCATTTTCTGCCGCTTCTTCAGCGATTCTGACGATTTTTGTCGCGCACCCCATTCCGTAGTTCCTGCCAGTCCAATGTGGTATGGTATGGATGATGGATTTCCGCCCGGCATTAATTCACGACTCGGAAACCCCGCTATACCGCCAATTATACGAGCAGTTGGCGGTTCGAATCCGTTCCGGAGAGATCCCGCGCGGCGAGCGGCTCCCAGCCACTCGCGAAATGGCTGGCCTGCTTGGCCTGAACAGGACCACCGTCTCAGCCGCCTACGAAATCCTGGAAGCCGAAGGCCTTATCGCCGGACAGGTAGGTCGCGGAAGTTTTGTCACCGGCGCCGGAACCCCCGCGCTCGGGCGTCGATTGGGGCGCGCTGCTCGAACGCGGCGACCCGCCTGCGCCCGCCTTCGGAGGCGCCGCCACCAGTTTCGTCATGTCCCGGCCCTCGCGGGATCTTTTCCCGCTGGACGATTTCCGCTCCAGTTGCGCCGCTGTGCTGGCCCGCAAGGACCTGCGCGATATTCTGCAATTGGGCGCGCCCAGCGGCTATGAACCCCTGCGCCGCCGCCTGCTCGATGAGGCGCGCCACCACCACCTGGCCGGCGCCGGCGATGACGTTCTGATCACTAACGGCTGCCAGCAGGCCATGGACCTGATCGGCCGCGTGCTGCTTCGGCCCGGCGATACCGTGGCGGTGGAGGATCCTGCCTACACCGGCCTCAAAAATCTGCTCACCGGCATGGGCGCGCGGCTCGCCGGCATTCCCCTCTCCACCGGCGGCCTCGATATGGGTTACCTGGGCCGTGTGCTCGAACGCGAACGCCCGCGGTTCCTGGTCGCAACCTCCAACTTTCAGAATCCCACCGGCATCACCCTGTCCCTCGAACAGAGGCGTGCGCTCCTGGCCGCGGCGCGTTCGGCGGGCGTGCCCGTCATCGAGAACGACGCCTACGGCGATCTGCGCTATTCGGGCGACCCGATTCCCGCCATCAAGCAGCTCGACACCGGCGCCGGCACGGTCTTGCTGAGGAGCTTCTCCAAGGTGAGCTTTCCCGGTTTGCGGGTCGGATGGGTTGTCGGTCCCAGGCCGCTCATCGATCGTTTGCGCCACGCCAAGGAAGCCACGGATCTGCACACCGACCAGCTCTCCCAGGCGGTGCTGCTCGAATTTCTCGAATCCGGGCGCCTGGACGCGCACCGCGAGCGCGTCTTGACGGCCGGCCGCGAGCGGCTCGAGGCACTGCTCGCCGCCTGCGCCGAATTCCTGCCGCGCGGCACGCGCTGGACGCGCCCGCAAGGCGGAATGAACGTGTGGGTGCGGCTGCCCCAGCCCCTAGACGCCGGCGAGCTTCTGCCCCGCGCTCAAAAAGAAGGTGTGGCGTACGTGCCGGGCCGCTACTTCGCGGTCTCGCGCTTTGAGCCGGGGGCTTTCCGGTTGAGTTTCGTGGGACTGCCGCCGGATGCGATCCGTAGCGGCATACAGGTGTTGGGCCGTCTGTTTTCGGGCGAGCTGGAACGGGCCGCGGGCGTCCACGAACCGGCGCCCGCCATGGTTTAAATCAAGGAGAGAAGGCGATGTTTCAATTTTCGAGTGAGCAGTTTCGATTGAAGGTCGGCTTGGCCGAAATGCTGAAGGGCGGCGTCATCATGGACGTCACCGATGCCGGGCAGGCCAAAATTGCGGAAGATGCGGGCGCCTCCGCGGTCATGGCGCTGGAGCGCGTGCCCGCGGATATCCGTAAGGAAGGCGGCGTGGCGCGCATGGCGAACATCGCCAAAATCGAGGAGATCATGAAGACCGTCTCCATACCCGTCATGGCCAAGGCGCGCATCGGCCATTTCATGGAGGCGCGCGTTCTCGAAGCCCTGGGCGTCGACTACATCGATGAGAGCGAAGTCCTCACACCCGCCGACGAAGAGCACCACATCTCCAAAAACGATTTCAAAGTGCCGTTCGTGTGCGGCGCGCGCAATCTGGGCGAGGCGCTGCGCCGCATCGCCGAAGGGGCGGCCATGATCCGCACCAAGGGCGAGGCCGGCTCCGGCAATATCGTCGAAGCCGTGCGGCACATCCGCACCATCGTCAAACAGATGAGGCAGCTCACCGTCCTCGGTAAGGAGGAGCTGGTGCGCGAAGCCAAAGAGCTTCAGGCGCCGCTCGAGCTGGTGGAATGGGTGGCGGAACACGGCACCCTGCCCGTGCCCAATTTTTCCGCGGGCGGGATCGCAACTCCGGCCGACGCCGCCCTCGTCATGCAGTTGGGCGCCGAAGCGGTGTTCGTCGGCTCCGGTATCTTCAAGTCCGCCGATCCGGCCCCGCGCGCCAGGGCCATCGTCCAGGCGGCCAAGAACTTCAATAATCCCGCGAAACTGCTCGAAGCGAGCCGCGCTCTCGGCGAAGCCATGCCGGGTTTGGATATTTCCAAGCTTCCCGAATCCGAGCTCCTGCAAACGCGGGGCTGGTGATGAAAAAGGCGGGAGTGCTTGCGCTCCAGGGTGACTTTGCGGCTCACGGCGCGGCGCTTCGTCGCGCCGGCGCCGAGCCCGTATTTGTCCGCGACCGCGAGCAGCTCGACCACATCGACGGGCTGATTATTCCGGGCGGCGAAAGCACCACCATGCTCAAGCTGCTTCGTTACGAAGGACTGCTCGAGCCTCTCGCCGAATTTGGCCGCCGCAAGCCCGTGTTCGGCACCTGCGCCGGCGCCATCCTGATGGCCGGCCGCGTCGCCGGACCCGAACAGGAGAGCCTCTCGCTGCTCCAGATGGACGTGGAGCGCAACGCCTACGGACGCCAGCTGGACAGCCGCGTGGTCGAGCTCGACCCCGATCCCGAATTCGAGCGCCGCGCCGGCCCGGGCAGGCTCGAAGCCGTCTTCATTCGCGCGCCCATCATCCGCCGCCTGGGCGCCGGCGCGCGCGTTCTCGCGCGATATAATGAAGATCCCGTGCTGGTGGAGGAAGGAAAGCACCTCGTCGCTACCTTTCATCCCGAGCTCACCTCCGACCCGCGGGTTCACCGCCTGTTCGTGGAGAAACTTTGAGCCCCCAACTCAAACGGGTCCTTTTTGTTTGCATCGGGAATTCCTGCCGGAGCCAGATGGCCGAAGCCTTCGCCCGCGCCTATGGAAGCGATGTGCTCGTTCCGGCGAGCGCCGGCATCGCTCCCGCCGCCACTGTGGCGCGCGATACGCTTCACGCAATGGACGAAAAAGACCTCAGCCTGCGCGATCATTTTCCGAAAAGTCTCCGTCACCTCGGACGCGTGCAGTTCGATATCGTTGTCAACATGAGCGGAGAGCCCCTCCCCGAAGACCTCGCGCCGGACATCCGGACTTGGAGCGTGCCCGACCCCATCTCAACCAAATACAAGGTCCATTGCGAGATTCGCGATGAGATCGAGCGGCTGGTGATGGGGCTCGTGATCGAGATGCGCCGGTTGGCCGCGGAAAACGGCAGCGAACGTTCTCCAGTGAAACCCTGAACTTTTTTCCCTCCTGCTTCCCGCCGCTCCGTGAGCCGCCGTACACCCGCGCGCTTCCTCAACCCAAAACACAGGTGACAAGCGACTGGCCCCGCGATTGCTCCCTTAAGTACCGGAGGTACCTATGCGGAGAATTGCTCTATTGGCCGTGCTCGCCATCCTTCCCCTCGGCTTGTCGGCCGCGCGCTTGGTGTTGCGCGACGGCACCGTGTTGAATGGCAGCTTCATCAGCGGCACGTCTCAGCAGATCGTATTTCAGGATGAGAGCGGTGTGAAACGCCGCTATGACATCAACCGGATTCAAAATCTCGATTTCAATAATTTCTCCACTCCCGCTCAGCAAAATGACCGGTATGACAATGACAGCAGCCGGTATAACAATGACAGCCGGTATAACAACGACAGCCGGTATAACAGTGCGGACCGCGCGGTCAACGGGCGCCTGGGTCCTACCCTGACCGTTCCCGCCGGCACCAACCTTTCGGTGCGGACCGACGAGGAGATCAGCACGGATAACGCGCGCCCCGGTGCCCTTTACACCGCGCGCATCGTGGAAGATGTGTACGACTCTTCGGGCAACCTGATCTTTCCGCGCGGCACGGAAGCCAATCTCATCATTCGCGACGTGCAGCAGGGCGGCACCTTCAGCGGCGACAAATTCGTGCTCGACCTCGATTCGGTCCGGCTTGACGGCCGCCGCTATGCCGTCAGCACCCAGGGCCTTGAACGCGGAGATCAGCAGGGCATCGGAGCCAATCGCCGTACCGCGGAAATGGTAGGCGGCGGAGCGGCTTTGGGCACGCTGCTGGGCGCGCTCGCGGGCGGCGGCAAAGGCGCGGCCATCGGCGCGATTGCCGGAGCTGTTGCCGGCGGCGGAGTGCAGGTCCTGACCAAGGGTGACCGCATCAAGGTTCCCGCGGAAACCGTCTTGAATTTCCGGCTCGACCAGCCCCTCACTTTGAGAGCGCAGTAACAAGTTCGCCACTTAGACAGGAGCAAACATGGCACGCAATAATCGGATCGATAAAAGCGACATGACGATGGCGGCTTCCACCTCCAACCGGACGTGGACCGCGAACCTGGAATGGACTACGATGACGAACGCCACGAACAACGCCGCGTGATGTCGGCGGGGACGCTGGCAGGCGACCGTGTGCGCAACTCGGCCGGAGAGGACCTGGGCAAGATCGAAGAGATCATGCTCGACGTTCCGTCCGGTCGCGTGGCTTACGCGGTTCTTTCTTTCGGCGGCTTTCTCGGCATGGGAAGCAAGCTGTTTGCCGTGCCGTGGCAGACCCTGACCCTCAACGAGCGGGACCACGAATTCATCATGAACGTGGATAAATCCGTTCTCGAGAATGCCCCCGGTTTCGACAAAGACAACTGGCCGGATATGGCGGACCCCAATTTCGGCGCGCAGATCTACAAGCACTACGGGTACAAGCCGTATTGGGAGTCCTCGGAAACCACGACAGGAGTCGATACCCTCGACCGCGAGGAAGAGGTATTTGACCGCGACCGCAACCGCAGCTTGAAGAGTGGCGGCGGCGGAGCGTTCTGATCCGCTGATCCCGTCCGCGCACCGGACCATGGCAACCTGGCGAACCCCGCCGGGTTGCCCTCCTCGCCTGCCGCTGGATCTGCAACGGAACACGTTATGCAAACTCGAGAAGGAGTGGAAGAGGTGACGGCGAAATCCGTTTGGCAGTTGCTGAAACAGACTGCCTCCAGTTGGAGCGAAATCAATGCGCCGCGCCTGGGCGCTGCGCTCGCCTTCTATACGATGCTCTCCATCGCGCCGCTGCTGGTGGTGTCGATCGGCATCGCCGGGCTGCTCTTCGGCCAGGATGCGGCGCGCAACCAGGTGGCGGTCCAGATCTCGAATCTCGTGGGATATCAGGGCGCGCAGGCCATTCAGTCGCTGCTGCAAAGCGCCGCCAGGCCGGCCACGGGAATCATCGCGACGTCGGTAGGCATGCTCTTTCTGCTGTTCGGGGCCTCCGGCGTGTTCGGCGAATTGCGCGATTCGATGAACCTCGTGTGGGGCGTCAAGCCGGCAACGGGAAAAGGACTGATGGGCCTCATCAAGTATCGTTTCGTCTCTTTCGCGATGGTGCTCGGGATCGGTTTCCTGCTGCTCGTCTCGCTCGCCTTCTCGGCCTTGATCGGAGCCGCCGGAACCGTTCTGGGCGGATATCTGCCGGCGCCGGAAGCGGTGCTGTATGTGGGCAATATCGTGCTTGTCGTTCGGCGCCATCACGCTCCTGTTCGCGCTGCTCTACAAGGTAGTGCCCGATGTGCAGATCGAATGGCGCGACGTCTGGATCGGCGCCGCCGTCACGGCGGCACTGTTCTCCATCGGTAAGTTCCTCATCGGCCTGTATCTGGGCAAGGCAAGCGTCGGCTCGGCTTACGGCGCCGCCGGTTCGCTGGTGGTGTTCCTGGTATGGGTTTACTATTCGGCCCAGATCTTTTTCATGGGCGCGGAATTCACCCACACCTTCGCCAACCGCCACGGCTCCCGCGCCGAAGCCCGCGCCGGGCGCCGCCGGAAACTCCAGGAAGCGCGAGCCGAAGAACCGCACCCGCTGGCGTCGTAAGCATCGCGAACGATGGGGGTTTCTGGGGGACGCCGGCGTCCGCGGATGGGAAATCGAGGCTTCAGCACACCGGAGGAAACGCACGATTCACGCTTCAATGAGGCCGCGGTCACGTGACCGCGGAATCCTGTCACGGCTCACCGGAGGCGGTTGAATCGTGGAGCTTCAATGAGGCCGCGGTCACGTGACCGCGGAATCGAGGACCACCGCCCATAATCGGCTGCGGGTATGGATTGCTTCAATGAGGCCGCGGTCACGTGACCGCGGAATCACACGCAGGCCGCCGCGATCAATGACCCCGGCAGATCCGGCTTCAATGAGGCCGCGGTCACGTGACCGCGGAATCGGCAATGCCAAGCGGCGGCAGGCCGATGAGTCTCAGGGCTTCAATGAGGCCGCGGTCACGTGACCGCGGAATCCTTCGCCGCCTGCGCGATCGAGCTCGTCCCGCTTCCGGCTTCAATGAGGCCGCGGTCACGTGACCGCGGAATCCACCGAGACGATCGCGGAGTTGCGCTGGCAAGCTGGTCGCTTCAATGAGGCCGCGGTCACGTGACCGCGGAATCCGCCTCCACTCGCCGTTCGCAAGCCCGCGACCAGCCTGCTTCAATGAGGCCGCGGTCACGTGACCGCGGAATCGGACCGTCACCCGTGTGCGACGCTACGACTGTCACGCTGCTTCAATGAGGCCGCGGTCACGTGACCGCGGAATCCACGCCGTTCAGACTCATACAGGTCGTACATGGCGTTGCTTCAATGAGGCCGCGGTCACGTGACCGCGGAATCGTCCGTCGGACGCACGAAGCGTCGCATGGGCACTGCCGGGCTTCAATGAGGCCGCGGTCACGTGACCGCGGAATCAGAGATCGCGCTCGACGTACTCGGGCGGCTTCTGCGGCTTCAATGAGGCCGCGGTCACGTGACCGCGGAATCACTGCCGAGCGGTGACTGTACCGGTAGGTCCCTAGAACGCTTCAATGAGGCCGCGGTCACGTGACCGCGGAATCCGCGTCGGCACGTCAGGCGCGGCGTCGAAGTATCGGCGCTTCAATGAGGCCGCGGTCACGTGACCGCGGAATCTCCGCGACGCCGGCAGATAGCTCCGCGTTGCATTGGTGGCTTCAATGAGGCCGCGGTCACGTGACCGCGGAATCCGGCCTCCGTGCAGGCAGGCGCTGTCGGACATGGCCTTGCTTCAATGAGGCCGCGGTCACGTGACCGCGGAATCCCGTCAATCGACTTCGCGGCTAGCTACGAGCTTGCCGATGCTTCAATGAGGCCGCGGTCACGTGACCGCGGAATCAGTCCAGTCGGCGAAAGCGGACCGTCTGGCGGAAATCGCTTCAATGAGGCCGCGGTCACGTGACCGCGGAATCGCCTGCGTGAGCGACGGCTGCGCCGCACAGCCGCCTAGCTTCAATGAGGCCGCGGTCACGTGACCGCGGAATCGTACGCGCTCGCTGGAGTCGCACGGCCCCGGATCGGCTTCAATGAGGCCGCGGTCACGTGACCGCGGAATCGCGTCATACGCTGCGGCTTCGTCCAATTGCATTCTATCGCTTCAATGAGGCCGCGGTCACGTGACCGCGGAATCCGTCGCGCCTCAGCGTGCACGGTCGGTAGCGGCTACGCGCTTCAATGAGGCCGCGGTCACGTGACCGCGGAATCGACGCCGTAGGCCGATACGTGCCGAACAGGTCGACGCGTGCTTCAATGAGGCCGCGGTCACGTGACCGCGGAATCGCCGTGCACCGGGCGACTGCGCCGGCACTGCTGAGTCCGCTTCAATGAGGCCGCGGTCACGTGACCGCGGAATCCTCCGGCTGGCATCACGGTGCTGTCAACGGCGCCTGATGCTTCAATGAGGCCGCGGTCACGTGACCGCGGAATCTCGATGACCTGGCGCGTCGATCAGCGACGCGGCCAGTTGCTTCAATGAGGCCGCGGTCACGTGACCGCGGAATCCGACGATCGCGCTCGATCGCGACTCGCTGCGACACGTGGCTTCAATGAGGCCGCGGTCACGTGACCGCGGAATCGTCAGCGTCGGCTGATCTACGTACCGCCGATCCACGACGCTTCAATGAGGCCGCGGTCACGTGACCGCGGAATCCGACGTCGGCGCAAGCTATCGGCACTGCGAGGCGATCGCGCTTCAATGAGGCCGCGGTCACGTGACCGCGGAATCAGCCGTCTGCCGCAGTTCGGCGCAGAGTGGCGATTCGCTTCAATGAGGCCGCGGTCACGTGACCGCGGAATCGCGATCGGCGCTCGAGCTGGCCAGCGCGGTCGATCTCGATGCTTCAATGAGGCCGCGGTCACGTGACCGCGGAATCGCAGCACGTGCCGTGACCTGCGATCGCAGCCGACTTCGCTTCAATGAGGCCGCGGTCACGTGACCGCGGAATCGACGTCGACAATCGCCTGCGACCGGACGGCTATGATCGGCTTCAATGAGGCCGCGGTCACGTGACCGCGGAATCGCCGTACGCGGCGATCGACGTCGACGCAGCTGAATCGCTTCAATGAGGCCGCGGTCACGTGACCGCGGAATCAGCCTACCATCTATCCTATTCAGTTTTCAATGACCTGCGTGCCCAATCGCGAGAGCCCTTCCATTCCCGCGCCTCAGCCACAAATACTCCGTAACTCCATGGTCGCCATCTCTCGCCCAATCTGCAACTTACCCTCTCGCGAGCGCCTCCCGCCTTTCCCGCACCGACCCGCCGCTCGCTAACGCGTCGTGAATACGGGGTAGGCCCCAATCTCCCCTTCCAACACCCGCGCCAGCAGCCGCGCCTGTATCTCCAGCAGACGCCGGTAGCTCACCCGGTAGTCGAACAGCGGGTGAGTCACAAGCGTGTCCATCCGCGCCTCGTATGCCCGGAAAAACCCCTTCCGCCCAGACGCCGTCAGCGCCACCGCCCCGCCCGCCTTGACGAAATCTCCCTCCGTCACCATCCCCGTGTTAATCGCCGTCAGCACCGCCGAGTCCACAATCAACGGACGGAACGGCTCCATCAAATCCAACGCGAGAGCCGGACGCCCGAACCGCGGTTGATGATAAAAACCTACATATGGATCGAACCCCACCGCGTAACACGCCACCGTCAAATCCTTCGCCAGCACGCTGTACCCAAGCGACAGTAACGCGTTCACCGGGTCCCGCGGAGGACGCCGGTTCCGCCCCTCCAAATCGAACCGCAGCCCCTTCGTGTCCCGCTCCTCGTCCGGCTTCATCATCCCCGCAAACTCGCCGAAGTAGAGCCGCGCCGCATTCCCTTCCATCCCCAGCAACTCGCCGAGCGACCGCGCCTCCTCCGCCCGCTCCGCCATCTCCTTCATTCCCGCCAGCGTCTGCTTCTTCGGTTCAATGTGATTTCGTTGCAGCAGCGTCCGCTGGTTTCGGATCTTTCCTGCCACCAGTCGCCGCGCAATCGCCCGCGTGAAGCTCTCCTCCTCCGACAGCCGGAACTGGCTCCGCCGCAGAAATACATTTTTCTGATTCAACCCCGTCGTAATCCCGTAAAACCAGCCGCCCATCGAAAAATAACAGACCGGCACCTCCCGCGTGCACAATTCCTGCACCGCCTGGGTCGATATCTGCACGTTGCCCATCAGGTTTACCTGGCAGATCTCCCCGATCCTCGCCTCCTGCACCACCGCGTCCTTATCTTTGATCTGCAACACCGCTCCGCTCTTTCCCACCCGCAGACCCGGCGTGTTCACATACAGCGGACGCAGTTCGCTGCGCGGAGTCACCAGCGCCCGCACCTCGCGCTTCTGCGGCTTTCGCGGCGCCTGCTCGAACAGCGGAAGCTGTAGCGGATCCTCCACCGCCTCCTCCAGCCCGCTCACCCGCGTCTCGTCTGGCAGGCAAATCCCGGCCAGGGAGCACCCGCCGCATTTCGGCGAATCCTCGAGCGGCGCCGGAATCAGCCCTGCCTTCGCCGTCTCCCACGCGTCGCGAATCAGCCGCTCCGTTTCGGCCATCACCCCGTCGTCGAACGTCACCCGCGCTCGCTGGCCCGTCTTGCGGTAATAGGCCACGCCCTCGTCGCACCGGTAATCGTTCTCCCGCAGGACCATTGCCTGCACCGCCAGTTGCGCACGGTCCGCCGGCCAGAGATCCAGGTTGCCGTCGGCGTCAATCCGCGGGCGCCCGTGTTTGTAGTCCACCGGTGTCGCCGTCGCTCCTTCGAGTTCCACCAGGTCCATCTTCGCGATCACCCGCAGCCGCTCGCTCGAAAGCGTCACCGACCGCGCATGGATCTCCGATCCCTCCTCGGGTCCCGGCAGCTTCGACGCCTTTGCGTCCACCCGCCGGTGCTCGATCGCGCCTTCCACCGTATCCACGCTCTCCGCAAACAGCCCGTCCACCCATTCGTAGAAGAACAGCCGCGGGCAGTAGCAGAATTCGTTCACCATGCGCGCCGGCAGGTAGTCCGGCAATTCGCGCTGGCTCTCGATCTGTATGGGTAGTGCCCCCATCGCCTCACCTCACACGATGATGCACGGCGCGTCCATGGCCGTGTATGGTTTTCCGAGCGCCGCAATCACGCGCTCTCCCCGGTTCTCCGCCGGACCCAGGTTGACGAACAGCACCTGGTCTTCCTTGTGATGGATTACCGCCGCCAGTTCCGCGCGGCACCGCGCCAGGTCGCTCGATGTCAATTGGCATTCGAAAACCGAGTACTGCAAATGATCGCCGTACCCGCGCATGATCTGAAACACCTTTCGCAGCCGCTTCTCGTCGCAGATGTCGTAACAGATCAGGTAGGAGAACCGCATCGTTAGAGCAGCGCCTTCGATGGACTAAAATTGCGGTACTTGCCTTCCGTGAACCGGACTGCGCGGAAGACCTGGGCCACTCCCGGTCGGACAACTTCGGAACACGCTAACAGCGACGCTATCGAAGCGAGTTCGAGCCGATCGCTCCATATCGGCCAGACAACCTCTATCCCTGTCTCGACATCCCGAAAGGCTGTAGTCCGAACGCGCCGCCCCGCGGGCGCCGTGGGGAATAGAGGCAGCGCTTCCACCGCCAGGCGATTGGCTCCGCGCATGGTCTTGATCGGGTCTCCCGAGGGGTCAACCGCGCGCAGCGCGTGAGGCCGGTAATCGGCCGCATCCCAACGCAACGACGGCCGCCCGTCGCCATAGTCCCAATCCACGAACAACGTCCGCCGCAAGTGTTCCCGTTCTGTGTTTGCCGCCAGTTCACGCATGAACCCCAGGAAATGCTGATGGCCAGCGCCGCTCATTGTTCGAAAACCGGTATCGGACATCGTCTCTCTCTTCGGGCCCGCACCGTACACGTCGGAACCGAATGCCGCCATGAAGTCCACGCTCGTCCGTCTGCCGTGGCCGGCGCTCTTCAGCGCCTCGCGCATCGCGTTGCCGAACTCCACACAAGATAACGTGAGATCGTTCCCAATCTTCCACGCCGCATCGATGCTATCTTCGCCGCACACAAGAGGCTCCAGTAAGTTCAACACCTCCTCGCTCGAAGCGGCCGTCGGGTGGTGAAGTATGGGCATCCACGTGCCCCTGTCCACCCATTCCATGCCCACATCCGCCCCGGGATCGGCCAGGGCCAGCACGCGAAGAGTCCCCAGCGCGGCTAGATACGCCAGCAGGTTGCTCCCATCCAGGCCCGACAGTTCCGTCTTATACATGCGCCGCCTTCCCGGATTTCGTTTGCTCTGACTCGCTCTGCCGCTGGTCGGCCAGACGCACCATCGCTTCCAGGTAAGCAAGACCGTACCAGCCGTATCTCCTCGTTAGTCTCCAGAACCGCTCGCTCACTCCCGAACCCACCCGCTCAAGGCCATGCGCGCTGGAAGCGGAAACTCCACCGTACTCCACCCATACCGGATCTACGTCCTTCACCACCGGTGCAAAAGGTCTGCAACGGCCGTGATGACTCGCCACCAGGTGCAGCAGAAGTTCCCGATCCACATCGGCCTCCGCTTCCGTGCGCTCCGCCAGCAGTGCCGCTGACATTAATTCGTGTCGCCCACCCTTTGGGTAGCCGGCCAGCACCCGTGCCCTCTCGATGGCCGCTCGGTTTTGCCCGCTCCGGCTCGATTTCGCGATCAGGCTCTTTGCGCTCACCGGATTCCCGCCGCGCAGCCACGCCTGAAAACGGGGGTCGGCCTTACCGATGTCGTGCATTTCCACGGCTAACCTCACGGTGCGGCGCAAACGCTCAGGCAGTCCGCGAGCGAACTCCGCCGCCATGCCGGCACAATTGCTCATGTGCTCCGCTAGGCCTACCTCAGTGTTCCCATACGATCCACGCACATCGTTCTGGTCGAACATGGTCCTCGCAACTACGGCGGTCCAGCAATCCCTGCCCGTCGCATCGCCGATCCCTTTAAGTTTGGAATTCCTCACTTTTTTCAGGAAACCCAGCACCCACGAATCGGCGTCCGGGTCGGGAGGGTTCTCATTGACAGCTTGTCCGAATTCTCCATTCTCCAGCCCGCGCAGTGTCGCCGCCAGTTTCTCGTATCCCCACTGGGCAGCCAGATTCCGGTGCAGCCGAAGCATCGGGCGATCCATCAGTAACTTCACCGGATCGCCGACATCCCGCACCTCGTCTTTCGATTCCGGGTTCCAGCCCCACTCGTCGCACCCGCCCGCCTGCGCCCGAACCACGATCGTCATACCGGGGCGCAGCGCTTCGGGCCGGTCCAGAGTCTCGCTCTCGTCTACTCCCCGCCAGCACAGCACCGGAGCCATGGCTCCCTTCACCCGGTTGGGCCCCGCGGGGCTGCCTTCCACGTCCGCAATATCGGTGGCCGCCGCTTGGGTTAACCACTGCCTCAAGGCGTACAGCGGAACCGGCAGCATCTCGGCCGAAAAAGGGGGGCATGCCGCCACTACGTCGCACCAGCCTGCCGAATCCCGCTCCAGGTCCGCACGCCACACCACCTGCACGTCCGCCGGTCCGCTCTCCGGACCATGCAGATAAACCGACGGTTCGGGACTGATCTCCGGCTCCGGGGAGGTCTGGCTCAACAGGTCCACGTGGGCCGGCATCAGGACCGGCGCGGCTTGCGCCGGCATCGCCAGCGATTCCCTGGTGGGAGTCCCGTCCAAGGCGTTCCGGAGCGCCAGCACCCCCATCTCGACAAACTGCTCCTTCACCTTTCGCGTCTTCGGCTTTTTCTTGCCCTCGGCTGGCAGTGTCTCCACCCGCGTTTCCGGTCTGACATGACCGGTCAACCAGGCCCACGTGGCCGCCATCGCGCTGCCGTACAGAACATCTTCGTACTTCCTGGACGTCTCGTCTTTTTGCGCCACGATGGCGGCGTGCGTTGCCCCCAGACTTTCGGCGCTCTCCCCGTCCCGGTCCAGTCGGCCGAACCGCTGTTCCAGTGCATCGATGCTTGCCAATTCGGTTACCAACCCGTCGAAATCCAGATTGGCGCCTACTTCAATGCACTGGGTGGCCACTACGAAGACCGGTCTGTCCGGTTTCTTCCTGCCGAGTCCGATCGTGCCCTTCCAGGTTTTCCAGATCCGGTCCCGGTCGTAAGGTCGGGACCGGCCTGTCAGTAGAATCGCGTCGCAGCCGGCGTCCTTCTTCAGTTCGTCATGTACTTGCCGCGCCGTCCGCACCCGGTTCGCGATTACGCCGATCACCTTCGCCGCCTTCTGGTCCCGTAGCGCGCGGGCTTCCCGGGCCAACCCGTCCACCAGCCCCGTGAAACCGCCCTTCGCTGCCTCCTCGCCTTCGCCCGGCTCCACTGAAACCAGACGGGTTCGCTTGCTGGCCTGCCATCTACGTTTGAGGACGTCGTGCTCCAGGTCGGCGGTGCTCTCCCGAAGGGCATCGCCCCCCGGTGTCGCGGACATTTCCACAACCGTGAACGGCAACTCGATAGGCGTATCCGCCCACTCCCGGTATCCCCGGATGAGTGCCAGCGTCTGGGCAAACGCCTGGCTGGTGTGTGCTTCGTCCAGCAGGACCAGCGCGTCATGTGCCGCCAGCCCCGCCCGAATCGACCGGCCAAACTCGCTCGCTCCATAAGCGCGAAACAGCAGGCTCGAACCGATTTGATCCACCGTGGAACAAACCACCACCGGCTGAAGTGGCGAATCCGCCCACCCATCTTCGCGGGGGATCCCTCCTCGAAGCACCGCCGTCTCCAGCGGGACAGGCCCGCCGAGATCCCGCAGCAACTGCGCGATCTTTCCCAGGACGGAGTCCGGAGCGGCTTCCAAAAGCTTCTTCGCAATCTTCGCCGCCCGTTCCGCCGCCTCGTCCACAATCACGCGCCGGTCCACTACAAAAAAGATGCGCCGGGCCGCGCCCGGTGCTCCCATCGCCAGCGCATACACGGCAATATCGATGAGCGCAGTCTTACCCGATGCCGTGGGCAGGCCGATCCGCGGCCAATCGCCGTGCATCACCCGTTGCGCGAGCGTCTCCTGCCACGGGAACGGATCGTGATTCCACAGCGCGGCAAAGAACTGCCCGAAGCTCATCTCCCCTCCCCGTTCTCCGCCAGTTGCCGGAACAGGCCGTAGCCATAAAACGCCCGGCGCCGGCAATCACCGGGCCGCCGACCGCACGTTCGAATCGCACCCGCACGTGGCAGTGGTACCGCTGCGGCTTCCCCGGGCGCGCGGGCGCCGGCGAAAATGCCGGTGCTTTGGGCACGCCCAGGTGCCAAGGATTGTAGTGCAGTTCGATTTCGCAGGGTTCCGGAAGTCCAGCCCGTGCCAAGGCTCCGCGTACCGTCTGCTCCGCCTCCGCTCCGTAGGGGTCCTTCGGGTAGCGGTCGAACACGAACGGCGTTACCGTGGACCACGACCGGCCCGCTTTCGTCCAAGTCTCTGACAAGAGTGTCCGCCGCTGTTCTTCCGCATCCGCAATCGTAACGTCCCACCATCCCCACGCCATCGTGAGCTTCTCGACGCATTCCACCGTGCGCCAGCAGACCTCCCGCTGTTCTCGCGTCAACGCCCTTGGCAGCACAACCGCCATTCCGAGCAGGTCCCCGTTAGCGTGCGGGAACCCAACGTTTCCCAGCGGAACCAGAGCTACGTGAGGCGAGTCGCTCCGCACCGGTGCTTCCGGCGTGCTTCCTGCGCTGTGCCCGCTGATGTAATCCGGCACCGGTTGCGGTGCATGTTTCAGGATCGCTCTACGCAACGCACCGGTCAGCGCGAGCGTCGAGCGGAGCGACGCGCGCTGCCCCGCCACCCTCTTCAGAATGATCATGTCGCCGAAAACTCCCCGTGCGGGCGTGGCCGGGCGCTCCTCCCTTGCTGAGTAGAGCGTTGTCTTACCGGCCGTGGGGCGATGGATCTTAAACCCGCTCTTCTCAAACCGCTGGTGCCTGGCTATCAACTCGTTCAGCCGTCCCGGGTATGCGACCCTCATGCGTTCGCCTTGTGGCGTGCCCGGGTGCCACTCCGTCAGCCGGTCGGCCGCCACCGTATCGGCAAGTTCCACCGATACCAGGCTTGAAGAATGCCCCAGCGAACTCGTCCGCAGAAGTATTTGATCCAGCTTCGAACGGATCTCTTGAGTTGGCGACGCTTCCCACACGAAGTAGATATCCGGATCGGTCAGGGATGCCGAAGGAAAGGTACGGCCCTTGCGGGGCCGGTCGTCGGGCGTCGTATTTGCGTCATTCACCGGAACGAACGCCTGCACCTGGCGGCGCTGGGTGTGGCCGCCAAAGACCATTCGCGGAGCCTCCTGTTGCTCCAGCCATTCGAGTGCAGGCCGTAACTCCTCCTCGGCGCCGCCGTCGCCCCAGGCTGCCGTCAGGGCCGAGAACAAACGCGAAGGGTGCGGCGGCCATTCCGGTTCCGCTTTTCCGTCGCCGTCCTCGAACGCGGCGGAATAAACCCTCCCCATGAGGTAGGTCACGCGTAATACCAGCACCGGGCTACTCTCCGGCGCTCGCCGCCATGGAGCGCTTCCGGCTCTCGACCACCAGCCTGCTGAGATCCGGCGACGGCTGAAGCACTACCGGAGTTTCCGGCCACGGCAGACCGAGCGCCGTCGCTTCGGCTGCGGCTTGTGCTACTAACCCCGCAGCGCCCTCTGCATCCAATCCGAAATCCGTCGCCTCGCCCCGGCCGACGAACTGCATCACTCCGGGCTTGCCATCCAGAAGGCAACGGGACCGCAAATCGAAACCGTCTTCATCCAGGAAGCAAATCGCAGCCAGGCCGAGCGCCGCCAGCACGGTCCGCGCCGCCAGGTCCGCTTCTGGCTTGCCGACTCCCTCCAGGGGGAATCGCAGCCGTCTCAAAGCGGCGAGAGAAAGAACCGTTTGCTGCTCTGCGTATGCCAGAGTTACGCCCCCGTGGTTCAGCACGCCGTCCTTGTTTTTGAAAGACGGAGTAATGTTGCCGTGGTTGATTTCCGAAGGTTTCGTCTTGACCGGCTCTCCTTTTGCGTTCTTCTCGGCGTCGGCCTCGTGAAACGTCCAGCCGCCGCCGGCTTTCTTGTAGATATCTACGTTATTCTCGATCTGTAGCGGGTCGATGCGGCTTGATGTTCGCTTGCCGTCGGTTGTGCTTTGATATCCGACGATCTCGGATACGAGCGCTCGCTGTACCTTCGCTCCCAGTCCGCCTCGCGGCCCGGTTGAGTCCCAGAAGCCGAAGATCAGCGCCGTCGGACACACCTCGAATACGGCCGTGGCGTTCGCCGGCCGCGCCAGATTCAGTTTCTCTCCCAGACCCGCCGCCCGGAACGGTTGACCTTGGTACAGCGCATCCCGAAAGATGGCATCGCACATCCGGTGTGGTGCTTCCAATGCAGTGATCCGCCCGACCTCCGTCAGCAGCGCGTCGGCCCCGTCACCCGCGAAATCGACCGCCAGCAGCGGCATTCTGAGTCGGCCCGCATCGTAGGCGCGCAGCAACGCGATCTCCATCCGATTTGCCTGCGACTGCACCGAGTCCAGCAGAACCGTCGCAACGGACTCGACCGAGCCGTCCTCCGCGCGCACTCGGCGCTCTTCCGTGGCGTATGCCCCGCCTTCGTAAGTGGGAGGAAAGACCTTGCCCCCCAGTCCGTCCAGGCGCGTTACTCGCCGGATAGCCGTGTATTCCCCTGCAACAGCGTTCTTCAGTTTCTGGAGCGACAGAATTTCCATAAGCGACCTGACTTCCTCGAATTTAGATATTAAGGCCTGAAGTGTATAGTGCGCCCAGACGCCGAATAATATCAATCTTCATTGAAGAGCCCGAAGAGCCCCGCGGCTCTGCGGCTCCACAACTTCCGCAACTCGCTGAAACTGCAGCTAGGCCGCTGCATTGGGCTGGAGTTCAACGGCGTCCTGCAGGTTCTGTCGGAGTGCTTGGGCGCCGGGACTCAATTGCGACTCCTCCTCTCGAACATACTCCACAGCACGCCACACCACATCCCAGTCGATGCCGAAGTACGCATGGATGAGGATGTTGCGGAAGGCCACAAGCCGGGGCCAGGGCACCTCGGGATGGCGGCTCGTCAGGTCCGCCGAAACACGTGCGGCAGCTTCTCCGATGACGCCCAGTTTCTGCATGACTGCGCTGCGCAACAGCTCGGACGCTTGAAACGCCTGGAAATCGGCGCCGGCGATGAATTCGGCGATGTAGTCGGCGGCCTCAACGATGTCGTTGAGGTAGAGACGCTCATGCCGCAAACAAGAGCCGGGCTTCTTCAAGCACGGCGGTTCTGATCGAAGGTTTCAGCCCGTTCTTCGAGACCAGATCCACCTTCCGGCCCAAAAGCCGCGACAAGTCCAACAGTAATCCTGCGTAGTCGACCAGATCTACCTGCGCCTCCGGCAGGAACTCCACGAGGAGGTCGAGGTCACTGTCGGGTCGCATCTCGTTCCGCACGGCCGATCCAAAAAGCGAGAGTTCCCGCACGCCATATCGCCGGCAGAGATCTGCCAGAGAGTCCGGCTCATGGATTCCTCCACCATTATGCCTGAGTCCCGAGCCGCATAGGCCGTTTGTTGCGGTCAGGCGAGGCGACCCGCGGCCAGGAGCCGCACAGCGAGGTTGTCCGGGGATAATAGGGCGGGATAAGGTAAGCGTCCGGTGAACCGCCGGTGAACCGCACTTCCAGATGCGCGCCAACACCCGGCATCATGAGTAGGTGAGAGAGCTGCTGCAGCCTTCGGCCGGCCTCAGTTGGTCGTTCAAGTCTTTCGGATCAGATCACACCCGCTTGCCTGATCCAGCTTCTCGTATTCCTCGCGGCTAAGTGGGCAATCAACAAGGTCGAGGAATCTTGGGCGTGTGAGGTGGCACTGCCGCGCCATCATGCTGAGCAAATCGTCTCCGATCTCCTTCGCCTTTGGTGAGTGACTGGTCTTCGTCTTAACCGCCGTCTTCCGGCCATCGGCGGCAAAATAAATAAAGTAATGGTGATCGGAGTTGCGCTGCTTGAAACCCTTGTTAAGCAGCGCAGATTCGACGTCTTTTCTAGGCCGCTGCATTGGGCTGGAGTTCAACGGCGTCCTGCAGGTTCTGTCGTAGTGCTTGGGCGCCGGGACTCAATTGCGCTTCATCCTCTCGAACGTACTCGAGCCATAGCAGCTTCAGTTGCGAATAGAGTTCTTCTTCGAGCCCATCGCGAGTCTTCGCGAAGACATCGATTCCAAGATCGTCGCGGCGAAGAGTCAGCCACTGCTGGGTGTCGGAATCCAATTCGGGCGTGAGAATCAGAGGCGCGCGGAATTTGAGACGGGAATCAGCAGCCTCAAATTGTCTTACTTCAAAAGGTGACATATCAAGGTCCGTTATGCTCTGCACATTCAAGATCCGTTGAATTTCGCCGCTCGGACCCAGGATGGTTTCCCCCGTAACCTGAATCTCGCTCCTCCTGTTTTCGTAGAGAAGAGGCGGCTCGTCGTACTATTCCGCTCGATTGTGGCAGGGCACCCCCTGATCCCGCCCCCCGTAAAAATCGCAGCGGGCGTCACCTTGCGCCGTGCGATCAGCTACTCCGGCGGGAACCGCGAATCCGGCGATGCTTCTGAATAATCGCGGCCAGAGCTCGCAGGGCCTCATTAGCCTCTTCCGCAGTTGGGAACGCCGCGGCTACGTCTGGCTCCAAAACGACCACCGAACTTCCCGCGGTGTACCGGGAGGCGTAAGGGTTGCGCTGCGACTTGCGAAAGTCATACTCCGGCAATATCTCGTCCGAAGGGACCTGCATTTCGGCATCTCCCCTACTCCGCGTCTTCTTCATAAACTCTCCGCTCACGTCGGGTCGCTCGCCGGGCACTGATGATACGAAGTGTCTCGCCGCGGTTCACAAACATTACCGCAAGCATGTGCTCCTCCCGTGAAGAGCCGGGCAGAACGAATCGCTCCTCCCCTGAAGAGTGCCGTGGGTCCGTCATCTCCGCCATCAGCGCTCCGCCCTACGGCAGGCCGCGCGCGATCCGTAACTCGCTGCTGCAGCCTTCGGCCGGCCTCAGTTGGTCGTTCAAGTCTTTCGGATCAGATCACACCCGCTTGCCTGATCCAGCTTCTCATATTCCTCGCGGTAAGTGGGCAATCAACAAGGTCGAGGGATTTTGGGCGTGTGAGGTGCCACTGCCGCGCCATCATGCTGAGCAAATCGTCACCGATCTCCTTCGCCTTTGGTGAGTGACTGGTCTTCGTCTTAACCGCCGTCTTCCGGCCATCGGCGGCAAAATAAATAAAGCAAAAGCCGCAACGAGTGCTTGGTCGATCTCAGCGTGCGCGCGGTCATCGCCGCCATCTTGTCTGGCACACGGTCCGACCCCACTGGTGCACCTTCCCGCAATCAGCAATTTGATGCCATGATGGATTCATGCAGAAGTCCCCACGCGGCTTCTCGCTGGCGATCGAATATTCCCGCGAAGAGGACGGCCGCTGGCTGGCCGACATCGCGGCGCTGCCGGGCGTGACGGCTTACGGGCGTACCCGGAAGCAGGCGACGGCGGCCGTGCAGGCGCTGGCGTTGCGGTTGATCGCCGATCGGCTGGAGCATGGCGAGGCCGTTCCTGGCCCCATGAACGTCTCCTTCATTGCCGCCTGACAACCCATCTCAAAATTGGCCGTCTACGAAGGCGAAGCAGGTGCTCGCCGCATTGCTGCGCATCGGCTGGACCATAAAGCCCAAAGCGGGACATCACATCGGATTCTGGCGCGGCCCGGCTGGCCGGATGTATTGTTCGCCTATCACGACAGGGTCACCCTCGGCCCCACGGCAATGAAGCTCCTTGCCAAGAAGACCGGACTGTCGCAGCCGGATCTATAGTTGGTGGACTTGGATTGCACTGGGGAATTTCCCCAGTCAAGACTCGCGGGACCGCCGTTACTCCTTTGTTGGTGATCGCGCCTCCGCCCCCCACCTCACATTCCCAGCAGCATCTTGCCCAGCTCCGACTCCCGGTTCCACCGCCACCAGTCCGCGCCTCCCCCCGGATACATCTTCTTCGCCCCCCAGCACGCCAGCGCCACCGCGAATACCAAATCGTCGTGCGTCCCTTCCCTCCACGCGCCGAACTGCTCCCGCCCGTATGGCGTCTGCTTCACCTGCATCGCCGTCATCTCCGCCATCAGCGCTCCGCCCATCGGCAGGCCGCGCGCGATCCGTAGCTCGCCTTTCTGGAACAGCACCTGCAATCCCACCATCAGGTCCCGCTTCGGTACCCGCCAGTAGCCCGCCTCCCAGCGCTCCCGCTCGCCTCCAGTCACCAGCACCGGCAGCATCCGGCATCCCGTCTCCGCCCGCCGCAGCATGTCCACTACCGGACGCCCCACCCCCGTCCCGTCCACCACCAGTTGGCACGGTGCCGCCGCCGCCAGGTCCCGCGTCACTTCCGCCACCCGGCCCACCACCTCCGGATACGGCGTCCCCAGTTCCACCCGCTCCAGGTGCCGCAGCCGCAGCCCCGATTCCTTCCGGTGCGCCCACGCCACCGCATCCCATTCCCCGCGCCACTCCCCCCGCTCTACCACCGCCACCGCCGTGAAATCCTGGCTCTGCCCCAGGTCCACCCCGACGAACGACCGCCCCATCACTCCCGCCGCAGGTCCAACGGCTCAAAATCGTCCGTGAACGCCTGCGCCACCAGTTCCATGTCGAATACCCCGCTCCCCGGCGAGGCAAACTCGCACAGGTATTCCTGTCGAAACGTGCGCTCCCCCATCGCCGCCCGTTCTGCCTCCAGAAACTCGCTCGGGATGCGCGGGCACTCCGTCGCCGGCGCCCGGAATCGCGCCCACTGCGGCCCGCCGTTCTCCCACGCTTCGTAAAAGAAGCCCTGCTTTCCCCACGGCGTGCTCATCAGCCACAGAGCCCCGTCGCTCGCCGCCAGCATCGGCCGCAGCGCCAGGTACATGTCTTCCTTCACCCGCGCCGCTTCGTCGATCAGCAGCAGCCGCACCGCCGAAAATCCCCGGACCGTCGCCTCTTTGCCCGGCAGCCCCACAATCCGCGACCCGTTCGGCAGCACGATCGACATCGGGTTCGTCCCGTCCCCCCGCCCGTCCGCCCCCAGCCTCCGCGCAAACCCCGCTGCCTTGCGCAGAAACTCCCCGCTCTGCCTCGCGCTCGGACTCACCACCAGCGTCAGGCTCTCCTTCGCGTGCGCCGCTTCGTAAATGGCCTTCGCCGCCGTTACCGTCGACTTGCCCCATTGCCGGCTGCAGTTCAGCAGACCCCGCCGGCTCGTGCTCCGTAACACGCTCGCCTGTAAGTCGTCTGCCTCGAATCCCAGCTTGTCTTTTACCCACTCCGCCGGATCGCCCATCCGGCCTCCCGGTTCCCCCGTTTCACCCGCAGGACCTCTGAGTAGCTCAAAATTCCACATCCTGTATTAACCCTACCGCGGCCCCTCGCAAAACAGACCTGAAACTCCGTTATCCGCGAGTGGAGTTCTTCCCGTAAACCCCCGCTGTTCAAACGTTTGCAGGTCGCGAAAATTTCTCTCGAAAGCGTGTGACCGCCCTGTCGCGCGTTCCCGCATCCGTTTTCCCCGCCGCAACCGTTTCACCACTATCTGCCCTGTATCTTCAATTACTTACGTCTTACTCCCGTTGACTCGTATGTTACTCTCAACTCCGGTAACTTATGTCTTCTTCACGCCGCATCGCATCGTCACGCGCCAATGGCGCCCGCTCCCGGGGCCCCGTCACTCCTGAGGGTAAAGAGCGTTCCTCCCGCAACGCGGTCCGCCATGGCCTGCTCGCCGGTTGCCTCGTCCTCGAGGGCGAATCGCCCGAAAACTTCCTCGCCGTGCTCGACCAGCACCTCGACCGCCTCCAGCCCGCCGATGGCGTCGAATACGCCCTCGTCGAAGAAATGGCTGCCGCCTACTGGCGCCTCCACCGCAACTGGGCCATCGAAACCCGCCTCTTGCAGAACCAGGCCGATGGGCTCAGCGGCATCCCGGATACGCTCGACCGCTTCGTCGGCGCCTTCAACCAGCTCGCCTCCGGCGACACCCTCCGCCTCGCCCACCGCTATGAAACCCGCCTCCACAACATCTATCAGCGCTCCCTCCGCACTCTTCTCAAACTCCGCGAAGTGAAAGTTCCAAACGAACCCAATCCCAATTCCGGACACTTCAATCCCTCCTCGGGCCTGCCGTCCGGCTCCTCTTTCGGCGCCGCCGTCCCCGCTGCCGCGCCCGCCCCCGCTGTTGCCCCCGCCCCTCCTCCTGCCCCGCCGCAGACTCCCCCTGCGCCTTCCGCCCGGCCTCGGGCACAAGCCGTTTGCCGCCCCGCCCCAAGCCGCCGGAATGCCGGCCGCATGCGGTATGCCGCGCCGCCAAGAAAGGCAGTCCGTCCGCAACCCGGGCCGCGCCTCCAAAAATGGCCGCCGAGGGTTGCGGTCCGCTGACCCAATTCACGCAAACTGAAGCGAGCTTCGAGCGTATTACTATCTTGGGGGGTGACCGTTTGTCCGACCTGATCCGCGACCTGAAATATGCGCTGCGCCGCCTCTTCCGAACGCCCGGGTTTACTTTCGCCGCGGTAATCACACTGGCCCTGGGAATCGGTGCGAACACGGCAATCTTCAGCCTGATCGACGGCGTCTTGATCAAGCCTTTGCCATTCCCCGAATCGGACCGGCTCATCGGTGTCTGGCAAACCGCGCCCGGCGTCAATATCAAAGATCTCAATGCCTGCATTGCCGATTACGTCACTTACCGCGAGCACTCGAAAACATTGAAGGAGGTTGCCATTTGGTTCGGACGTAACCTCACCGTCACCGGGTTCGCTGAGCCCGAGCGTGTCGAGGGGCTCAGCGCCACGTTTGGACTGCTTCCCCTGCTCGGCGTTCATCCCATTCTCGGACGCGCTTTTACCGGGAAAGACGATGACGACAAGAGCCCCGAAGTCGTGATGCTCGGTTACGGCTACTGGCAGCGCCGCTTCGGAGGCGATCCGAAGGTCATCGGACGGCGAATCATGGCCGATGGCGCCGCCCGCGAGATCATTGGCGTGCTGCCGGAGAAGTTCTGGTTCATGGATGTCGGGCATGACCTCGTGCTGCCGCTCCAGTTCAACCGCGCCTCCGTGCACCTCGCAGGTTACAATTTCCGGGCCGTCGCCCGCCTCCGCCCCGGCGTCACCATTCAGCAGGCCGATGCCGATGTGGCGCGCATGATCGCGATCGAGCTCCGCACGTTTCCTCCACCCAATGGAATGAGCACGCAGATGATGGAGGATGCGCGCCTCGCTCCGAATGTCCGGCCGCTCATTGACGACCTGCTCGGTGATATCGGCAATAGCCTCTGGGTGGTGATGGCGACCATCGGCATTGTCTTGCTCATCGCGTGCGCCAACGTTGCCAATCTCCTGTTGGTCCGCGCGGAAAGTCGGGTTCAGGAATTGGCCGTGCGCTCCGCTCTCGGAGCCAGCCGCGGCCGCATCGCCCGCGAGATGCTTTCCGAAAGTCTCGCCCTCTCGGTCATGGGTGGATGCGCCGGACTTGTCTTCGCGTTCGCGGCCCTGCGGTTTGGGTTGACCCTCAGTCCCGCCCGCCTGCCCAGAGCCGGGCAGATTTCGCTCGATTCCACCGCCCTGCTGTTTGCGCTCGCCATCTCCCTGGCCGCGGGATTGGCGTTCGGCGCTATCCCCGTGCTGAAGCTCGCCGGCTCCCAGCTCGGCCAGTCTCTGCGCGCCGGAGGGCGCAACGCGAGTGTCGGCCGGGAGCGCAACATCGCGCGCAATACGTTGACCGCGGTACAGGTCGGAATGGCGCTGGTGCTGCTCGTCGGTTCCGGGTTGATGATTCGCACCTTCCAGTCGATGCGCCGCGTGCATCCGGGCTTCAGCCACCCGGAAGGCCTTCAGACCCTGCGCGTTTCCATTCCCCGAACGGCGGCGCCGAAGAACCCCGATGTTGTCCGCATCCAGCACGATCTGGTGGATCGCCTCGCGCGCATCCCCGGCGTGTCGGAGGTCAGCCTCATCGGCAGCCTGCCCATGACCGGGAGCATGTCGCAGGATCCCATCTTCGCAAGCGACCACACCTACGCGGCCAACCAGATCCCCACGCTCCGCCGCTTCATTACCGCCGCGCCGGGCACCTTCCACGCGCTTGCCGTCCCAATGGTCGCGGGCCGTGAGTTCACCTGGACCGACATTCACGAAAGCAGGCCCGTCGCCGTAATCTCGGAGAACTTCGCTCGTGAATACTGGGGCTCGGCGCAAGCGGCGATCGGCAGGCAGATTCGCTCCAATCCGGCCGACCCGTGGAGCGAAGTCGTCGGCGTGGCCGGCGACCTGCGCCACGACGGCGTGGACAGGAAAGCCCCCACGTCGGTGTATTGGCCGTTGCGGTCGTCGAATTCCGTCGCTTTCCTGGTTCGCACCGCGCGCGCCGGAACCGAGAGCCTTTTCGCCGAAGTCCGCCGCACCGTGTGGGCGGTGAACGGCGGCCTGCCCATCACGGAGATGCAGACCATGAAGCAGGTCTTGGACAAGTCCATGGCGCGAACGGGATTCACCCTGACGCTGCTCGCCATCAGCGGCGGCATGGCCTTGCTGCTTGCGGTCGTTGGCATCTATGCGGTGATCTCGTACACGGTCGCGCAGCGAACCCGGGAAATCGGCATCCGCATCGCGCTCGGCGCACAACAGGCCGGGCTCGAGAGGTTGTTCGTGCGCCGCAGTCTTGTCTGGTGCGGAGCCGGTGCGGCGGCCGGACTCGCCGCCGCGGCCGTCGTGTCCCGCCTCATGTCCGCCTTGTTATTCGAAATCAGCCCGCTCGATCCCCTGACATATTCAATCGCCGCCGCCGGCGTCCTTGCGTCGGCCGCCGTGGCCAGCTACCTGCCCGCGCGCCGCGTCACACGCGTGAATCCTGTCGAGGCCCTGCGGGCGGACTGAAAGCCGGACCGGACCGTCGGAACTGCTACAATCGAGACTCTGCACATGGGGAAACGGATTTCGTTGTTCGTTACCTGCATGGTCGACCAGTTGTTTCCGAATGTCGGTATCGCAATGGTCGACGTGCTGGAGCGTCTCGGATACCAGGTCGACTTTCCTGAAAACCAGACGTGCTGCGGCCAGCCCGCCTTCAACAGCGGTTACCGCCAGGAGGCGCGCATCGTGGCGCGGCACTTCCTCGATACGTTCGAATCGTCGGAAACCGTGGTCGTGCCTTCCGGTTCCTGCACCTCGATGATCACGCATCATTTCGCCGAGCTGTTTCACAATGAGCCGGCGACCCTCGAGCGCGTTCACGCCCTCGAAAAGCGGGTTTGGGAGTTTGCGACCTTTCTGACGGAGAATGCCGGGGTGGAAGACGTGGGCGCGCGTATGGAAGAGGTCGTGACGTTTCACGACGGCTGCCACGCCCTTCGCGAACTCGGGATCAGGAGCGCCCCGCGCCGGCTGCTCGCCAGGGTGCGCGGCCTCGAACTGCGCGAGATGGAACCCGCCGAGGAGTGCTGCGGCTTTGGCGGCACCTTTTCGGTCAAGTTCGGCGAGCTTTCCGGAGCGATGGGCCGGACCAAAATGGAAGCGATCCTGAAGACCGGCGCGCGCACCGTGGTCTCGCTCGACCCCAGTTGCCTGATGCAGATCCAGGGCGTGCTTTCGCGCGCCGGATGCGACATCCGCACCATGCACCTGGCGGAAGTCCTGGCTTCGAGGTGAGCGCCCATGTCGGCTGAGTTCGATCGGAAGATTCACAAGACGCTGGCGGACGGCAAGCTCCAGCTCGCCATCTACGGCGCCACCGGGCGGCTCAAGGAACGCCGCATCGAAAACGTGGCGGCCAACATCCTGCCGGATTACCAGGAGCTCCGCACGCAGGCCAACGCCATCAAGAAGCACGCCATCGAGAACCTCGATCATTACCTCGAGGAGTTCGAACGGAACGTCGAGGCGCACGGCGGCACGGTCGTCTATTGCCGCGACGGCACCGAGGTCTCGGACTTCATTCTGCAACTCGCCAAGGAGCGGAACGCGCACCTGGTGGTCAAGTCGAAGTCGATGACCACCGAGGAGATCGATCTCAACGAACGGTTGGAGCATCACGGCCTGGAATCGGTGGAGACGGACCTGGGCGAGTACATCCTTCAGCTTGCGCACGAGAGGCCGGCCCACATCGTCGCCCCGGCCCTGCACAAGACCCGCTACGATATCGCGGACATCTTCACTTCCAAGCTGAATGTTCCCCGCGAGACCGAACCGGAACGCCTGACCGCCGTGGCGCGCGCCATCCTGCGCGAGAAGTTCCTCCAGGCCGATATCGGGATCAGCGGCGCGAACTTTCTGGTGGCCGATTCGGGCGCGGTCGTGATTATCGAAAACGAGGGCAATGCGCGGCTCACCACCACGGCGCCTAAAGTTCACATCGCCATCGCCGGCCTCGAGAAGGTGATTCCGAGGGCGCAGGACCTGGCCGTCTTCTTGAAGCTTCTGGCCCGCAGTGCCACCGGCCAGGCGCTTTCGGTCTACACATCTTTTCTCAGCGGCCCGCGGCGGCCGGGCGAACCGGACGGCCCGGACGAGTTCTACGTCATCCTGATCGATAACGGCCGGACCAAGCTGTTGCCGGACCGGGGCAAGCGCCAGTCGCTCTACTGCATCCGCTGCGGCGCGTGCCTCAACACCTGCCCGGTGTACCGCCGGATCGGCGGCCACAGCTTCCCCTGGGTGTACTCGGGGCCGATCGGCGCCATCATCACCCCGCAGTTCATGGGGGTGAACCATGAGCCGGGCCTGCCCTTTGCTTCCAGCCTGTGCGGCGCCTGCGGCGAGGTCTGTCCGGTCAAGATCGATATCCCCAAGGTGTTGTTGGAGCTCCGCTCGGACGTCAAGAAGGCGGAGACACGGGAGAAGCAGAACCGGCTGGAGAAGCTGGCCTTCCGGCTGTTCGCCTGGCTGATGACGCATCCCCGCATGTACCAGATGGCGGGTCGTGTGGCTGCCTCGCTGGCGCCGTCCGAGGACGGCGGCTGGATCCGCAACGTGCCCGGCCTGATGAATATCGGTCCGGTACGCGCGTGGTTGAACGAGCGCGACCTGCCTCCGCCTCCTTCCCGCACCTTCCGCGACCTGTGGAGGATTCGCTGATGGCACGCGAGCATATCCTGCATCGCGTGCGCACGGCGCTCGGGCGGAGTCCGGGCGATCCCCCGGTGGGCCTTCCGCCGGTGCGCCTGCGCGTCCCCGAGGTGGAACGCGAGCAGCGGATCGGGGAGATGCTCCTCCGTGTGGAGGCTTTGGCCGGCCGGACGGCGCGAACCCGCGATCCGATCTCCGCGGTGGCCGAACAGATTGCCGGCAAAACGGCGGTGGCATCCAACTCGCCCCTGCTGGCCCGAGTGGGGCATCACGGGCCTGCCCGGAGTTCGCAGCGGCATCACCGACCGGCAGGAGTTGCAGGACCTGTGCGCCGTAGTGGACGTGGGCATCACCTGCGCCGATTACGCCCTCGCGGACACCGGCACCCTGGTAATGCTCGCGAGCCCGGAAGAGGCGCGGCTGATCTCGCTGCTGCCGCCCTTTCACCTGGCCGTGGTCCCGGCGGACCGCATCCTCACGGGCCTGGACGAGTTGTTCACGGTTTTGCCCAAACCCGCGGACACCACCAGTTCGATGGTGTTGATCACGGGCCCCAGCCGGACGGCGGATATCGAGCTGATCCTGGTGCGGGGAGTTCACGGACCCGGTAAGATTACCGTGATCGTTGCCGAATAATCGGGCGAGCGGTATTACAATGAGCGTTCCCCATGCCGGAACACTCCAAATTCCTGCTTGCCGACAGCCAGGTACCGAACGTGTGGATCAACGTGCTGCCTTCTTTAAAGGAGCCGCTCGACCCACCGCTGCATCCCGCCACCCGACAGCCGCTCGGGCCGCAGGATTTGACGCCGATCTTTCCCATGGAATTGATCGAGCAGGAATTCTCGCCGAAGCCGGAAATCGATATCCCGGGCGAAGTCATGGATATTTACCGGCTGTGGCGGGCTACGCCGCTCTATCGGGCGCGGCGTCTCGAGAAGGCGCTGGATACCCCGGCCCACATTTATTACAAGTATGAGGGGACCAGCCCGGCGGGCAGCCACAAGCCGAATACGGCCGTCGCCCAGGCTTATTACAACAAGCGGGCAGGGATCCGGCGTCTCGCCACGGAGACCGGGGCGGGGCAGTGGGGCAGCGCCCTGGCTCTTTCGTGCCAGCTCTTCGGCATGGAATGCACCGTCTACATGGTGCGGGTGAGTTACGACCAGAAACCGTACCGCCGCATGATGATGCACGCCTGGGGCGCCGAAGTGTATCCGAGCCCCAGCGATCACACCAATTCCGGACGCGCGGTGCTGGCGGCATCCCCGGATTCGCCCGGCAGCCTCGGCATCGCCATCAGCGAAGCGGTGGAAGACGCTGCTACGCACGCGGACACGAACTACTCGCTCGGCAGCGTGCTGAACCACGTCATGCTGCACCAGACGGTGATCGGGCAGGAAGCCCGTCTCCAGATGCAGCAGGCCGGTGAAGAGCCGGATGTGGTGCTCGGCTGTTTCGGCGGCGGCAGCAATTTCGGCGGGCTGGCCCTCCCGTATGTGCTCGACAAGTTTTCGGGTAAAGGGCCGCGCCTTGTCGCTGTGGAACCGGCCGCCTGTCCCAGCCTGACCAAGGGGACCTTCACGTACGACTACGGCGACACGGCCAAGCTTACGCCGCTGATCAAGATGTACACGTTGGGGCACGACTTCGTTCCGCCGGGTATCCACGCCGGAGGACTCCGCTACCACGGAGCTTCGCCGCTGCTGAGCCACCTGGTGAAGCACGGCTACATCGACGCGATTTCGTATCCTCAATTGCCGGTCTTCGAAGCGGCTGTGCAGTTCGCGCGCACCGAAGGCATTCTGCCCGCACCGGAGTCCGCGCACGCCATTCGGGCCGCCGTGGATGAGGCGCTGGCCGCGAAGGAAGAGGGCCGCCCGCGGGTGATTCTGTTCTGTCTCAGCGGACACGGCCACTTCGATATGTCGTCATACGAGAACTACCTCTCCGGGAAACTGCAGGATTACGCCTACCCCGGACGCGAAATCGCCGACGCGCTGGCGCACATCTGAGTGCCCGAACCCGGAAATTTCGTCCTAGGGAAATTTCCGGGTCATTTCCCGGATTTGTCTCCTTACTTTTGCAGTCCGCTTCTTGGGTGTTCGGGCTTTCCCCCACTGGTTCCAGTACTTACCCGCCAATAGGGGTTATCTGTAGGACCCTCACTAACGACATAGTCGAGATCCCCAGAGGGGTAAACATTGACCCCTTCGCTTCGGATACTGTATAAAACGCTTGCTATGTTGTAGTTGGGATGGTAAACTCGCTTCTGTCGGTATAGTACTAATGGTTTCTGGTATTCTCATTACCACTATTTCGGTTGGTTTGCTTTGGTTCTGGTTCCGGTACAGTTGCTTACGGGTACTCCGAGGCCAGCGATCAGCGCATGTTCCTTTCACCATGAAGGAGCTTCGAACGCGGTTGCGCAGCGAGGGGCACCTCGATGGTTTACGGCAATCGCTCGACCGGGACTATCAGATGGTGGCCTTCATTCTCGACCATTCCCCCGCCAGCCGCGCGTCTCTGGAATTGCGGATGCTGCTGTGGGATTATCGCGCCATGAACTGGTGGTATCGACTCACCCGGAACTCGGCACCGCGACAGGCGACGCAGGCGCTGCTCGAAATGGGTTCGATTGTTGGGATTCTCGCCTCCCGAATGCCCGCCTCAACCGTAGCGCAGAGCTAGCTGCCACATCCGCATGCCGGGTGTGGAGCATTTCGGCTTTTCGCGTGCTCTACAATGTTAAACGTGGGATTGGAAGCCAGAATGGACCAGGCCGTCGAACGGCTGAACGGCGTTCGCCGGGAGATTGCCAAGATTATCGTGGGTCAGGACGATGTTGTAGAGGGGGTTCTCATATGCCTTCTCGCATCGGGTCACGTTCTCCTCGAAGGCGTTCCCGGACTCGGTAAGACGACGCTTCTGCGGACGCTCGCCCGCGCGTTGCAGCTCAAGTATTCGCGAATCCAGTTCACCCCGGACCTGATGCCCGCCGATATTGTGGGCAGCATGATCATCGAGACCGACGAACGGGGCGGCAAGGGCTTCCGCTTCCAGCCGGGACCGATTTTCGCCAACCTGGTGCTGGCCGACGAGATTAATCGCGCCACTCCGAAGACGCAGTCCGCCCTGCTCGAAGCGATGCAGGAGCGAACCGTAACCAGCGGCACCACGACCCACGAACTGGACCGTCCTTTCCTGGTGATGGCGACTCAGAATCCGATCGAGATGGAGGGCACCTATCCGCTGCCGGAAGCCCAGCTCGACCGCTTCCTGATGAAGATTCTGGTGACTTATCCGAGCCGCGACGAGCTGAACCGCATCGTGGAGCGCACCATCCAGCGTGAGGAGCAGGTGCCGGTTCCGGTGATGGACAGGGATGCGATTTTACAGGTGCGTTCCGTCTGCCGCGAGGTTCTGGTGGCTCCGCATGTGCAGGAATTCGCCATTCAGCTGGTGATGGCCACGCAGCCGGAGCAGACCGAGGCCCACGAGCTGGCTCGCAAGTACGTCCGCTACGGAAGCTCTCCGCGCGGCGCGCAGGCGCTGGTGGAATGCGGCCGGGTGCTGGCGCTGATGCGGGGGCGTTTCCAGCTTTCGATCGAAGACGTGCAGAAAGTGGCTCCGGCGGTGCTGCGCCACCGCATCATTCTGAATTTCGACGCGCATGCGGACGGGCAGACGCCCGAGACGATTCTGGCCGCCATTCTGAAGAGCGCCCGACAGGCCGTTGTGTAGGTCCTGCTATGCCCAATGCCCCACTTTTGGAGCGCGAGTTTCTGGAGAAGCTCGAAAGGCTCACGATCCACTGGCAGAAGTCTTTTCCGGGCCTGGTGGGCGGACACAATGTTTCGCGGTTCGCCGGACCTGGACAGGAATTTCTGGACCACCGGAACTTCCACAGCGGCGACGACCTGCGCGCGGTGAACTGGCGTGCGTACCTGCGGCTGGAGAAGTTGTTCCTGAAGATGTTTCAGGTGGAGCCGCGCGTGCCCGTGCGGATGCTGATCGACGTCAGCGAATCCATGATGGCATACGGGGGCAAGAAGCTGGACTACGCCTGCCGCCTGGCCGCTTCACTTTGCTACATCGGCCTGGTCCGGCTGGATACGATTGAACTGCACGGGTTCGCCTCGCGGCTGACGCAGCGCTTCTATTCGAGCGGCGGCCGCCACCGTTTCAACGGGGTGATGGACTGCATTACAAACCTGAAAGCGGGCGGCCCCACCGACTACAACGCGGTGGTGCGCGAGTTTATCGGCTCGTATTCGCAGCGCGGGCTGCTGATCATCATTTCCGATTTTCTTGACGACAACGGCTGTGAGCGGGCGTTGCAGTACCTCTCCGATTTCGGCCATGAGCTGATGCTATTGCAGCTATGGGCCGACGAAGACCGAACTCCACCGTGGACGGGCGAACTTGAATTGCGGGACGCGGAAACGGGAGCCACGCTCAAGCTCGATTTCGACGAATCGGCGCGCGAGCGGTACACACGCGCGTTCGATGAGTACAGCTCGGTGATCCAGACTCTGGCATTACGGGGCGGCGGCCGGTACGCCGGCATCCCGGTATCCCAAAGTCTCGAGAACGTGATTTTCGGCGAGCTGATCCGGGTGCGAGGTATCGCCTGAACGGGGTCCACGCATGTATCTTCTGAACCTGACGTTTTTTCAGTTCGTGGCGGTGTTCGGCTCCATCTCGGCTGTGGCGGTGGCGCTCTATCTGTTGGACCGCGCGCGCCGGAAGCAGGTGGTTTCCACGCTGCGTTTCTGGACCGCGGCCGAGCAGCCGTCGGTGGCCGCGCGGCGGCGGCGCATCAACCAGCCCTGGTCGCTCCTGCTGCAACTGTTGGGTATGGCCCTGCTGCTGCTGGCCATCGGGCAGTTGCGGCTCGGCACCCGGTTACAGGCGGGCCGCGATCACGTGGTGATTCTGGATGTCTCTTCCTGGATGGCGGCCCGGTCGGGAAACCGCACGCTGATGGACCTGGCGCGGGACCGCGCCCGGCGGTACGTGCGCGCGCTGCCCTCGCGCGACCGCGTGATGCTGGTGCGAGCCGACGGCCTGGCCACGCCGGCGACCGCGTTTGAGCCCGACCACGGCAAGATCGAAGCCGCGATCGACGCCTCCACACCCGGCTCCACGGCGCTGAATCTCGACCAGGCGCTGGCCGCCGCGCGCCACATACAGACGCAGGCGGGCGGCCGCAGCGGAGAGATCGCTTTCGTGGGCACGGGGCGCATCGCCGAGCGCGATCCGGCCGCTGCCGCGGTGCCGCGCAATCTGCGGCTGCTGCTGATTCCGGACTCGATTGAGAACTGCGGGTTGAGGCGCATCGGCATGCGCCGGTCGGCGACGGATACGGACCTGTGGGAGATTTTCGTGCTGGCACGCAATTACGGAGCGCGGCCCCATACGGTGACGATCTCGATCGAGTACGGCACTCCGGCGCGCCCCGGCAGGGTTCCGGCGGGTTCGCAGCAACTGACGCTGGCGCCCGGCTCGGATCAGGAGGCCAGCTTCGAATACCGTACCGCTTTGGGGGGCATCCTGGGCGTTTCCCTGGGACCGCGGGATGCGTTTTCGGGAGACGATCACGCCGAACTGGAACTGCCCGCCCAGCCGGTGCTGGACGTCACCCTCTACTCGAACGAACCGGACCTGCTCAAACCCGAGTTCGCAGCCACGCTTCGCGTGCGCGCCAGGTACCGGAAACCCGAGGAGTACCGGCCCGACGACAAAGGCCTGGTGGTTCTCGACCGTTTCGCGCCGCCGCAGAGACCGGCGGCGGATTCGATCTGGATCGATCCTCCGGTGCAGGGGTCGCCGATTCCGATTCGCACTTCGGTCGAGAAGGTTGCGTTCCACGGATGGTCGCCGGACCATCCGGCGTCCGCCGGTCTGCGCACGCGGGATTTCAAGCTTGAAAAAGCCAACGTGTTCGCGCCGGCGGCGGGCGACGAGAAGATCGGTGAAGTGGAGGCCGGCCCGGTAATCCTGGCCCGCCCCGGCAGCCCGAAAATAGTGGTCTTCGGCTTTCATCCGGCCCTTTCGGCGATGCGATACGAACTGGCCACGCCGATTCTTTTCGCGAACCTGTTGCGCTGGGTGTCGCCCGAGATTTTCCGGCGCTCCGAGATCAGCGGCGGCAGCGTGGGAGCGGTGAAGCTGCTGATGGATCAGGATACGCCGCAGAACAACATCACGGTGACCACGGGCGAGGGTGAACGCCTGCCGTTTACGATTCGCGAGCGGGCGCTCAATTTCTTCTCCGGGAATCCCGGTTCGGTCCGGGTGGTGGCCGGCGACCGCGAATATCTGTATTCGTTAAACCTGCCCGAGCTTTGGGATACCCGCTGGGAACCGCCGGCGGATGCGGCCAAGGGCATTCCGCGGTTCACGCGGGTCGCCTCGGGGGCGGGAGACATCTGGCCGTGGCTGGCGATCGCGGGCGGGCTGCTGCTGGCGATCGAATGGCTGCTCTATGGGCGCTTCCGCAGATCGTTCCTGCTGCGGCCGCTGCTGTTGCGCAGGCGGGCGCCGGCCGGGGCGGGGGTGCGGCGATGAGCTTCGAAAGATCCTGGGTTCTGCTGCTGGTGTTACTGCCCGCGGTGTGGGCGGCGTGGGAATGGCGGACGTCTTCGAGGCGCCTGGCCCTGGGGCTGAAGGCCGGAAGCTTCGTCCTGATCCTGTTGGCGCTCGCGCAACCTCAGCTCACGGTTTACCAGAGCCGGGTGGCGGTAGCGATCCTGACCGACACCTCGGCCAGCATTTCAAATGAGGGCCTGGCCTCGGAATCGGCCTTCGCCAGCCAGGTGGAGCGCGCGCGCGGCCGGCACTGGACCCGCGTCATTCCGTTTGCGAGGACGACGCGATCACTGGCGGTGGACGAGCGGCTGAAGGGAAATTTGAGCCTGCGCCATACGGCCGGCGCGGCGGGGCACGGCACGAACCTCGAGGCGGCCATTCGAGACGGCGCGGCCGGGTTGCCCGCCGGAATGGTGCCGCGCCTGCTTTTGGTTTCCGACGGCAACGAGAATCTGGGAACGGTTGCGCGCGCCATCTGGCAGGCGCGGCAGCTCGGCATCCCGATCGATACGGCGATTGCTCCCGGCCGGCCCAAACCGGGGCTTGTGCTCGACTCCCTGACGCTACCCGGCCAGGTGTTCAGCGGCGAGCGTTTTCCCATCGAAGTAACGGTGGAAACGCCGCGGGCCGCCAGCGCCGCCGTGGAGTTGACCGCGGAAGGCAAAACCATCGGGTCGAGCACGGTGAACCTGGTGCCCGGTTTCAACCGCCTGCGTCTTCAGGCGAGCGTCAACTCGGTGGGCGCGATTGCCCTGGCCGGCAAGGTCTCGGCGGCGGGACTGGGGGAGGCGCATTTCGAAGAGGCGGTCACGCTGCGCAGCCCGCGGGTGCTGCTGGTTTCCCGGGATCCGGCATCGAGCGAGGAGCACCTGTTGCGGGCTCTTCAGGCGAACCAGTTCGAAGTGACACGCGAAAGCTCGTCGATTCCCGACAAGCTGGACCCGTTCCAACTGGTGATTATCAACAATTGGGACATGGAGTCGGTCCCCGCGGCCCGTAAGGCCGACTTGGAAGACTTCGTGAAGAAGGGTGGCGGGCTGATCTGGATCGGCGGCGAGCGCAACGTATACGTGGACAAGAAAGGACAGGAGGAAGATCCGCTGGAACGCACGCTGCCGGCGAAGCTTGCGCCTCCGCGCTCGCCGGAGGGCACGGTGGTGGTGCTGATCATCGACAAGTCTTCCTCGATGGAGGGCCGCAAGATCGAACTGGCCCGCCTGGCGGCGATCGGAGTAATCGAGAACCTGCGGCCGATCGACACGGTGGGCGTGCTGATCTTCGATAACTCGTTTCAATGGGCCGTGCCGCTTCGCAGAGCGGACGACCGGGCGGGGATCAAACGGCTGGTCTCCGGCATTACGCCGGACGGCGGAACGCAAATCGCGCCGGCGCTGGTCGAAGCCTATCAGCGCATCCTTCCGCAGCAGGGCGTTTACAAGCACATCGTGCTGTTGACGGACGGAATTTCCGAGGAAGGCGACAGCATGGCGCTCTCGAAGGAGGCGCAGCAGAACCGTGTCACGATTTCCACCGTGGGGCTG
Organism: Bryobacterales bacterium; assembly: GCA_963836425.1. GTDB lineage: Bacteria > Acidobacteriota > Terriglobia > Bryobacterales > Bryobacteraceae > CAWIJJ01. Next base: position 211,426 of record CAWIJJ010000004.1, read on the forward strand.
GGGCAGGACGTGAACCGCGCTTTTCTCGAGAAAGTCGCGAGCACAGCTTTGGGCAAGGCCTACTTCCTGAACGACCCCTCGGGTCTGGAGCAGATTCTGCTGCGCGACGTCGAGGAGCACACCGGGATGACGGCGGTCGAAAAGAATTTTCAGCCGATTGTGGCCAAGGCGGCGGAGATTCTGGACGGCGTCGGGATGGAGAACGCGCCGGCGCTGCGCGGCTATGTGCGTTTCCAGGCGCGGCCGACCTCCGACGTGATCCTCGAAGCGGACCGTACCGACCCGCTCCTGGTGCGCTGGCAATACGGGCTCGGACGTTCAGCGGTGTTCGCGTCCGATGCGAAGAACCGCTGGGCGATGAACTGGGTCACCTGGCCCGGGTTCGACCGCCTGTGGGCCAACATTTTCCGCGACCTGCTGCCCCACTCGCAGCACAGCGAGACCACGGCCGACTTCGACCGTGCCGCCAACGAGCTGGTGGTGGAGTACCGGTTGTCGCGCAATGTGGAGGAGCCGGCCGCTATTCCCGACATCTACGCGTTCGGCCCGAATGGTTTTCAGGCGCCGCTCAAGGTGAGCAAGGTGACGGCGGGGCATTACATGGCCAGGCTGGCCATCGGCCAGACGCAAGGACTGTTCCGGGTGCGGCCGCTGGCGGACTCGCGCGCGTTCCCCGAAGTCGGCTTCTACCGTCAGGAAGACGAGATGATGGAATACGGGAACAACGAGCCCGTGCTGCGACAGATCGCTTCGGCAACGGGCGGCCACTTCGGTCCGGCGCCGCGAGCGGTCTTCGACGCGGGCAACCGGAGCATCCGCGCCAACATGGATCTGTGGCCGGGGCTGCTGGCACTGGCGATCGCGCTCAACCTGGCGGAGTTGATCCTGCGCAAGTGGAAGGGCGTGCTGGAAGCGCTGCACCTGCGCGCGCCGGTGGCGGAAGCGGAAGCCTGAAGACTGGCGGAAGCGAACATACCCAAACGCACTCCGGGCGGGTTCAAGACTCTTTTGTCCGTGTCCTTTCGGCAAGCCTGCTGAAATGCTGGAGGATGATACTTCACTTATGGTGTAAAGGAGACTTGAGCCACTTGATTGAGGCTGTTCTCTATCCTCGATGTGAAGTAACGTGGCTTCGGAGCCCGTCCCGCGGGAACATCCGGTCTCTACTGGTGTCAAATCAAACATGCAGCGACTTCTGCGCGTCGTGGCCCTGGTCGCAAGCACACTCTCCTTTTCAGCCGCCCAAACCAACGAGTGGGGACCGCTGGTGGATGGGCTGAGACTGTCCACGGCACTGGATCTGGCGAGCAGTGGGAGTGTTCAGATTCGTGTCACGGTGAATTATATTGGGGAAAAACCGGTGTTGCTCCCGTTCATGTTCGTTTCCGGCGAGCGCATTTCCAGACACAGGTTGAGACTGTTTGTATCCGTGGCAGATGGAGAGCACGCTTTCAGTCTTGATGACCCCACGATTCCGCTTCGTGGTCGATTTGAACCGCTAGTCGTCCCAATGATCTCTCATGCGAGCTATATTCTCGAACTGCCAATATCAGCATGGCGCAGCGGCTTTAGGAATCAGCAGGAGCTGGAGACGCTCATTCGGCGGCCTGGAGAGCTTTGGGCGGAATTGGACTGCAAATACATGGCGAGCACGGCGATGCCGCCGCTGGCATGCCCACTGTACGGTTATCCGAATCCCAATGCGGTCACGTGTTGGCAGGGTAAACTGATATCAAACAGACTACGGTTGGGACTTGCCCGGTAATTTCGTAAACCTTCCTGGAGCGAGCGCCTCTCGTTTCTCTCAGCCGTGCAGCCTTGGGAACTTCCCTGGCAAAGAAAAGTGGTTCGTTAGAAGAAATCGTGGGTGCAATCGGGTTCGGGCAGCTTGCCAAGTGAGTGGTAGAGGGCGAGTTCGAGGACGCGATAGGTGCGAAAACCGTAAGATCTTCTCATGGTGACTTTGGCCTTGTTGTTCAGGCCCTCCACGACGCCGCTGGAAAGCAGCTTTTGAGCGCGGAAATAGTTCAAGATGAGTTCGCGATGATTGCGGAGCGAGCTGGCGATCTTCTTCATTGGTTCGATGCGGGATCGCATGGTCTGGCGGCACCACTCGTCGAGGAACTTGCCGGCCCAGACGGGTGAATTGTATTCCCAAAGTTGCTGAAAGGCTTCCGTGAGAAGGTAGGCCCGGACAGTCTTGAGGTTGTAGCGCAGGAGATCGCGCAGCCGGAAGTGCTGGTCGGTGCCGAGACTCTCGCTACGTCGGAGCAGCAGCCAGCGGGATTTCCTGAGTACCGGAGCACGGCCCTCACGCTTCATGCGGCTGGTCTCCTCCGCACGGACGTTGTCCAGAGCCTTGTTCATGTTGGCGACGATGTGGAAATAGCGGTGAAGAATCCCTGGAAGGATTCGATGGTTCGTTCTTTGCCTATCCAGAGAAGGCGGGTCACGCCCAGATCGATCTGGTAGACGAGGGTGAGATATTTGTGACCTCTGGCGTATTGGATTTCGTCGACTCCAATGGCGTCAATCTGGCCGAGCACCCGGTGCTCCAGGCCCCAGGTGACCACGTGCTCCACCGCGTCGAAGACCTTGTCCCAGGAGGTGCGAAACGACTCGGCCGTTTCCTTCCAGGACAACTGGCGGGCCCAGCGAGCCAGGAATAGCATGTAGGCTTTGGTGAGAGTCCGTTTGCCATCGCCCCAGGGGACCTCCTCGACGACGACCGCCTGGCAGCGGCGGCAATCGACGCGCCGCATGGAGTAAAGCAGAAAGACCAGAAATCCCCAGAAAGGAATAAACTCGAAACGCCGTTCGGTGAGTTGATCGTAGCCGGGGGCGGGCTTATGGCAGCGCGAACAGACGGCCTTGGAGCCCTTGCGCGGACGCACGGCGATTTCAATGCTCTGGTGATCCGAACTGAAGCGGGCCTGCTGGTAAACGAATCCCGGAAAGCGATGGCACCGATTTAAAATTGTGATGAGCTGCAGCATGAAGTGGAAACAAGTGACGGCGAGAACACTAAAATAAACCGCACTGCCACCGCGCCGGTCCATGGAGTCGAACACTACTGCCGGGATCTGAACGGAGCATATGGCAGCATCGAATTTGTCACCAAAGACGATCCAGAAACACGTTGACAACTTGTGGGTACTCGGCGGCGAGTTCATCCGCGATCTCCACAACGACCCTCCTCTGAGAAAGCGGCCTGTGGACCTAGTCCTTTCCAAGATGATCGAATACGGCGGACCCCTCCTATACCACGGCGGGGAAGATCAGCAAAGGTCGTTCAGGGAGGAAGCGTCATCTAATCCCGAACCCGGAGCTTCCCCATGAGCCCCACGAATCCAGTCCCGAAGCACATGCCGGAACCAATCAGGCCCAGCACCTCGGAACCGCGCAATGCGGCGACGCCCGGCTTATTCAGGCTGGAAAACAGCGCTAATACCCCGAGCAGCGTTACGAACAGGCCCACCAGTCTGCTGTGCTTCATGTCTTCGACCTCCGATGCACTATTACAGCAGAATTTCACATGACCGACATTCTCACCCGTCTCGCGGCGCTCACGGCCAAAGATGAACGTGGCATTCTGCCTTGCTGATTCCACCTGCAAAAAGCTCCGGAGGTTCCTCGTCGACAGCCATCCCTGACGCTCGCCTTCGCCCACAGATTCCTCCGACGAGGCAGAAAAGTAAAGTCGCTACCATAACTGGCCAAAAACGTTATGCACTTTTGCTTTTTGGAAAGCCCGTTGTTTGGCATTTCGGCATGAACAGGTCGCCGACTTGCGCGCCGTTCAGGGTCCGATAGAATAGGGCGTTCTTGCGGTGCAGCACGGCGCATTTCAATGCTCTTTCGACCAGATTATTGTCCAGCGGCGCCCGCGTTTCCCGCAAGAATAGCGTCAGCCCTTTCCAGTGCCGCAGCAGATAGGTGATCGCCTTGCCCAACCCGGAGTTGGGCTCAGCCTTCCGCTCCGCGAACTGCGCCTCCAGCCAGTCATATAGTTTGTCCATCAGCGGCTGGCTGTGCTGCTGATGGAACTGCAGCCGCTCTTCCGGACTTAGCCCGGGCTCGCGCGCTTCGGCATCGTAGCCGTACACCTCCCCCAAGGTCTCCAGCACGTAACGGCATTGGATCAGGGAAGTTCTGCGCTACTTCTACAAACTGTCTGCGACCGTGAGCGAGGCATCGAGCCAGCAGCATCTCTACCCCGGTTGGCAGTTTCGGCACATTGCGCGATAGGGCGTCAGACATCTGGATCAGCGGAGGTAACTCCCCGGCCCGCCGCTTTAAAACATCAGCCAGGTTCTCGCCCGCGTGCTTCGGCCCGGTGAAGTACAGCGCGATCTGCCGACCTTGCATCGTCGCAACGATTCCGCTCGTGAACACACCGGTGCGCTGGTCGCCCGCTTCGCGCGCCAGGCGCAGCACCCGCATGCCGGTATGTCGTTGTGCAGTACCTCGCCTTGTGCCGCCTGCCGGAGTAACTCGTCACGCGCCGGCTTGATGACTTCCGCAGCCTCCTCAACGATTTCCCATTGCGTCGCCGCCGGCAACGGAATCCCCAGATGCCGCTCCAACTGTTCCAGGCGACAGAACGGTGTCCCGCTACCATACTTGAGTTGGGCGATCATCGCCGCCGCCGTTTCGTCGTACTTCTCCGGGCCGACGCCTTCCGGTTCCTCAGCCGAAGACCTGTCCGCATGCTCCGCAGCGCAATCGTTCCAGCGAGTAGACCGTGGCGGCCAAAGGCGCCTGGCCCACGATCCGCACCAGTACTTTGGGCTCTTTCTGCCTGTAGACATTGCCCTCCCACACTCCGGACACCGATCACCGTGCTTCAAAGACTGATGCGGAACCTTCACCTACTCCGCTCCAGTGAAGGCATCGGCGCTGTTGCGCCCGTGCCCGGTTTGCGCCTTGTCTTCGGGCTGCTCCTGGCCGTCTTCCGGCTGGCTCTCCGTCGTACGATTCGCAGCTGTCACACCAGCTTAGGCGAGCACTTCCTTGGTCTTCCCTGTGCCGGCTGGCAACAACAGTTGCCGCAGATGCCGGATTGTGGTGTCTTTGTCGGCGACTAACTCGGTCAAGTATTCCAGCGTGTCCACCGCCGCCTTCAGCTTCCGGTAGTTTTCGGCCGGCCGGTCTGGTCGTCCTTGCCGCGGCCGGTGGTGAGCCCGAGCAGTTGCCAGTTCGCCGCCCGGCAGCAGGTTCCACGGAATCGCTCCGGATCCACGAAGGTCTCCAGAAAATAGATCGCGTGTCCGTACACGGCTTCCCAGTCCGCCGAAATCCGTGCTGCCATGCGGCTGAGAATATGCGACGCCAGGTGTTCTACCCGCACCCACGGCAGGATCAGGAATCGCTTGTTGTAAGCGAGGAAGCGAATGTTCCTCCGGCGTGCCTCACTGCTCCAGCCGATGTAGCGATCGCGACTGCCAATGTGGCGCGGCGCCGAAGACCACGCCAAGCAGGCAACCGGTCTGCCCTGCGCCCATACGAGGTATTTCAGGTGTTCGCCGACCGGCTGTGCGTAACCCAGATAATGATGTTCTTCCATCAGGCCGTTGAACAGCGGCTCGTCGGAGGTTCGCCGCACTGGCGGCTGAGCCCGATCCGCAGTATTTCATAAGTATCCTTCTCCAGGGAACCGTGACGCCGGTTCCTAGTCGATCCTCAAACGCTGAATCTGCCCTCGCAGTTCCAGGATGAACAGGTCGCTGGTCGCCTCGTCGAAGACCATGCTCACCGGAGTGATGAACGTGCCGGCAAACTGGGCCACCGGGGTGTCGAACCGCAACAGCCGTCCGGGAGGAGCCGGGTTGGCGCTCTGATTTGCGCTGAACTCCAGCACGAAGAACTGAGGCCGGTCTCCGGGCCGGGGCCGCCAGAGTATATCCGTGGCGGAAGTGAGACCGAAAATGAACGGTTCGACAGCGCCGGTTTCAGGGTTCACGATCAATACCCGGCCGTTTCCGCCGGCGAACGGAAACCCGCTCAGAAAGCTGACGAGCACCGAATCACCATAAATGCGGACATTGGTGGGCACCGCATCGACCACCCGCGGCCCAACCGGCGCCGGATTCGAAAACGGACTAAATCGTACCAGTCTCCGCCAGCGGCCCGTAGTTGTATCGATCCGCAGCAAGCAATTCTGCGAGGAGTCCACCAGATAGAGATTCAGGCCATCCTCCGACAGACTCATACCCCAGGGATTGGAGAATTTGTAAACGGCCTGCGGATGGGGCTCGGCCATCGGGAAGCGCGTGAGAAGAGAGATGCGCGCCGTGGCGCCCGCATCCTCGAGTTCCACCTCTGCGCCATCGTTCAGCGCCTGCTGATGCTCGGGCGTCAAACGGAACGTGCTGCCGATCGCGTCCACTTCGGCGCTGAAGCGGATCTCAAGCACGGAAGAGAAGATCGGCGAGGAAGCGCCCTGAGGATTCAGCGCCGATGTCCCCGCCACCGCGCCGGTACGCTCGGAATCGCCCGGACCGATGTTCAGGTACAGCGTCCGGTCGCGCAGGGCCATTGCGCTGGGACCGCCTCCTCCGGTCAGAGTGACATCTATCCCCGATGGCAGTCCTTCGATCAGACTCCTTCGCACACCTGCCCGGCTCACGAAGGACAGGCGTCCCGAGTTCGTATCCCTGCTGGTCTCCGAGACCAGAAAATTGCCCCGAGGGGTAAGGATCAACTTGGTGGGAGACTGCAGTCCGGTAATCAACGTCTGCGGCTGGCACCACGCCGGCAACGCGAACAGCCCGAAAACGATCAGTGATTTTATCGACATGCGATGAACTCTAACCCGGAAACCGGGTACTGATCCATGGAGTTCGGCTGGAGTTTACCTCAGGCCGGAAGCCGTTGAGTTAAAAAAGGATACGTTGGAACCTCAGCTCTGCTAGACTTGAACGCGCCCTGCCATGGGAAGCCAGCCGCACTCATCGCCCAAGGTTTTGTTCGGTCCTTTCGAATTCGAACAACTCTCGGGCGATCTGCGCAAATTCGGGAATCGGATCCGGCTCCAGGGCAAGCCACTTCAGATTCTCTCAGTTCTGCTCGAGCAGCCGGGCCAAATCCTCAGTCGCGACGAGTTGCAACGGCATCTGTGGCAGGGGACTACCTTCGTCGATTTTGAGCAAGGGCTGAACACGGCCGTGAATAAGTTACGGCAGGCGCTGGGAGACTCGGCCGACCAGCCGCGGTATGTTGAGACCGTCCCCGGCAAGGGGTACAGATTCATCGCGCCTCTCCAGCGGGCTTCGCCAATGATGGTAAAGGCCGCGGTTCTGGAGGTGGCACCCGCGGCCGCACCGCGGATCGAGCCAAGGCCTGTCGATCGGCAAAGCCGGCAAAGGGGGTGGGCGCTGTTTGCCTGTGGCGCGGCGTTGATCGTGGCGGCGGGCGGATTCTGGCTTGCGGCCAACGGCCGGGAACCCGCCGCGATGGCAAAGCCCGCGAGATTTGCGGTGGTGCCGCCTCCCGGGTTCATGTTGGAGGCCGCCGCGAGCCGGCAGTCGTTCGCGCTATCGCCCGATGGCACGCATCTGGCGTTTACCGCGATGGATGCGAGTGGGGCGTTCAGCGCTTTCGTTCGCGATTTGAACTCCCTGGAGCCGCGACTGCTTCCGGCAAGCGTTGGAGTCCACACCCTGTTTTGGGCGCCCGACAGCCGGTCGCTCGTTTTGACGATTAAAGGGAAGGTCCAGCGGGCGCCGATCGAGGGAGACGCGCGGGTAGTTCTGGGCGACTCGCCCGGATTCGTGCTTTCCGGAGCCTGGCTCACTGCCGAGCGACTGTTACTCGGCGCCAGCCGGACGAGCTACTCGATATCTCCCTCGGGCGGCTCTCTCGAACCGCTCCAGGAGCTGTATCAATGGCCCCAGATGTTACCCGATGGCGAGCACATCCTTTACCTGACCTCGGGTTCTCAAACCAGCCGCCATCGAGGGAGTGTCGCGCGATTCGGCGATCCGGGCTCGGCTAAGGAGCTGGTCGAATCGGACTCGCGGGTCCTATACGCGCCCTCGCTGACGAATCCGGGCGCCGGCTACCTCATGTACGTTCGGGCGGGCAATCTGCTGGCGCAGCCTTTCGATCCCGGCTCCCTGCGACTGACGGGAGACGCCATACCCGTCGCCAACAAGGTTTCCTCGTTCTGGCCCACGGGCGCGGCGGATTTTTCGGTTTCGAGCACCGGCGCCATCGCCTATCAGAGCTTCGCCAGCCGCTCCCGGCTGGTGTGGGTGGATCGGAAAGGCCGGCAACTCGGACCGGCCGGCCCCGCCAACATCAGTGTGAAATCAGGCCGCCTCTCAGCGGACGGGCGGAAGATCGTGACCGCGATCTACGACGTGGAGCGAGGCGCTCAGAATCTGTGGATTATCGATGTCGAGAGCAACGCGGCGCGCGAATTGACGTTGGAGCCCGGCGTCAGGGACGCTCCGGTTTGGTCACCGGATTCGAAGACGCTCGGGTTCCTGCACGCTTTTGCGGGTAGACCACCCCAGGTTCGTATCCGCGGGGTGGGGGAAAACGAACCTGAGGAAGCGCTGGGCCCATCCGGGTTTCAGATGCCGACCGACTGGTCTCCCGACGGCCGCTTTATCGTTTTCGCGAACACTGGACTTGCCCGTCTTTCGAACGAAGTCCAGAGCGACGTGTTTCTGTTCGACCTGGCGCACGACCGCAAGTTGATTCCAGTGTTGAGCACACGCTTTCAAGAGAACAATGCCGCGTTCTCCCCGGACGGAAAGTGGCTCACGTTTACCTCGGATGAATCCGGGAGGCCCGAAATCTATGTTCAGGCTTTTGAGTCAACGGGAGTTCCGCGGGTCACCGGAGAGCGGCATCTCGTCACCCGCTCCGGCGCCCAGATGCTGCGGTGGCGGCGAGACGGGAAGGAGCTGTTCTATCTCGCGTTGGACGGGCGTGTTTTCGCCATTCCGGCGAGGCTCTCCGGGAAACCTGAATTCGGTCCGGCGACTCCGCTTTTCACCATCTCCACAGAAGCCAGAGCGGCGATCCACTCGGTTCCGGGTTTCGATGTATCGCGCGACGGACAGCGATTCCTCATTCCTGTTGTGACCTCCCAGGACGGCCCGTCGTTGATAGTGATGCAGAATTGGGAGGCAGCGCTGCCTCGAAAGCAATCGAGAGCAATCCCCTGAAGGTTATGGGCTGTGCAACAACGGCTGCCGGCCGCGGCGTGACTTGCGAGCGGCCTGTCGCCACGAATCCCAGTGATGTGAACGTACCGCCGATGGCCGATCAAGACGCTCAGGCCGGCTTCTACCGCGAGGAAGAGAAATGATCGAGTACGGGAGCGGTGTTTGACGCGGGCAACCGGCCTGCCGGGCGCTGGCAGGATGCGCCAAACTCGAGTTCTGGCGGAACTCTGTTCATCCTATTGACAGAAGCGGGGCGGAGGGGAGAATCTGAATTCATTGTCCATACCAAGGAGGTATATTGCGACAGCATGCGTGTCTTGCTCGCGTGTGCCATTTGCTTATTGCTGCTTGGGCGGGTCGCCCGTGCCCAAGCGGTTTTTGAAGTGACTCCGAGCGGCATTGAAGGCGTCCAGTTGATTGGCGCCACCGACCCCGCCGCTGCGGAACTGCTCTCCAACCTGCCACAGTCATCCACGCCTTTCGCGCAATCCGCGCTTCCTTACTCCGTCGTCGTCCAGAATACCGGGCCGGACAAGATCGTGAATTATACGGTCCTGTTCCGCTCGGAAGGAAACAGCCGGATGGGTGGGATGGCGGCCACCGTCAACTTCATCGGGACGGATCGGAGGCTCGCTCCGGGCGGTTTCGACCTTGTAGCGCCGAGCGGGAGAGTGGACACAGGTTCCGATGCCAGCGCCGCGACTGACCTCAGCCGGATCTCAAGGCTGGCCGATTCCGGCCGCGTGGTCGCGACGCTGGATTCGGTGATATTTGAAAACGGAAGATTCGCCGGTCCCGACTCGTGGGGCACATTCAACACGCTGACGGCGCGCCAGATTGCGGTATCGAAAATGGTAAGCGAAATCCAGGCTATGACGGCGGCTACGAACGAGGAAGTGATAGCCCGCTTGCAGCAGATCGTTGAAGAGAGCCAGGTGGCCGGAGCGCGGGAGGATCGGAATATGTTCCTGGCGAAGGCGTCCACGGGGCTGGCGGCTGTGAGTTACCTGGCGTGCGTTAAAGCAGGCGGAAAGCTTCGAGTGTGTGGCGAGGCAGCCTCGAGGACGCTAGCCCGCACAAGGGTTCAACGTTTGGCGGTGAGAGGGCGGGCGCGGCGCGCACGACCGAAATCAGTTAGCGCTGCTGCCCGTCTCCCTGGCGCTGGGGTGGAATCGGCGCATTCGGGGGGCGGGGCGGTCCTTGAGGCTGCATGGCGGGCCGTGGGCCGAGCCGCGGATTGGGCCGGTTGGGGCCGGGCTGGTCCGGCATGGCGGGCTGGGCTTGCGGCGGGCCGTTCACCATTCCGAGGCGGCGCGCTTCGCGGATGGCCTGGGGACGCGAGGCCTCCTCTTCGATTTCGCGGAAGCGGTTTCGCTGGTCGGGCGTGAGGATGTTGAGCTGGCTGGTGCGTACCGCTTCGTGGGCGTCCCGCACCTGCTTTTCGAGCGACCGGATGTCGAGCATCAGGCGGCCTACCGCGGCGGCGTCGGTGGTTCCTTTGGCGAACAGGTCTTCGAGCGCCATGCGCTTTTCGCGGATCTGCGGCTCGTTGGTCCGGGCCTTCTCTTCCGCGTCGCGGCGGGCGCGTTCGCCGGCCTGGCGGAGCTGCGACACCTGCGCATCGGTCAGGTTGAGATAGGTTTGGAGCCCGCTCAAGTCGCCATCCATCGGACGCGGTCCGTTGGGCTGGGCGGGCCGGGCGGGCTGGGGCGGCTGCGGCGCGCGTGCGGGAACCTGTGAAAATGCCGCTGTAAGAACGGCCAGAGGGATCAACAGGCGGATGATCATGGGAGCAATCTCCTTTTGGGTCGTCAATCGAATTTTACACCCGGGGAGATTCTGGCGCGCCGCCCGGGGCAGCAGTTATTTGTTATCGAGCATCTGGTAGGCGGCCGGAACCTGGAACAGGTAGGCGGCCGGTTCGGCGCGATTGACGTTGATCAGCTTGAAGGAGTTCTCGCCCGAGCGCGGGTCGGTCTGACGGCTGGAGATCAGGGTTTGCAGCTCGCTCGAGAACCAGCGCTCGCTGACGATCTTGAGCGGACGGTCATTGCCGATCTCGCCGGTCTCGATGGTGGAGGTTGAGCGCGTGCCATCGACGCTGACGCCTTCCATTTCCTGTTTGCCCAGCGCCTCGGTGGTGGTCGGGGTTGCGGTCCTCCGAATCATCATTACGTTGCCGGTGGATACACCGACCGAGACGGCGCCGCCGAAATCATCCATGCGCACGGCCCCGCCCTTCGCCGGGCCGTCGGTGGTCGTATGATACTCGATGTCCATGCGTTGGGGAGCGGCCACCGCCACATCGGCGGTCTTGCCCTCGGCCGCGGCCTGGCGCGCCGCCGTTTCGACTTCAAGCTTTCTGCGCATCAGGTCGGCGTTCAGTTCGGTGGCTTTGCGAGCCGCCTCGAGTTTCATCTGGTCGAGGGCCGCGGCGGAACCGGCGCCGGTCACGGAGCCGTGGAACTGGACCATCTTGTTGCCGTCACCGGAACTGAAGACAAATGTTCCGACATTGATTTTGCGGGCGGTCATTTTTTGCGGATCCAGCACGTAGCTGGCGTTGGCCACCGGATCCCAGATGGTCACCTCGGTGGGAGTTTCGCGGCGCAGGCGGCCCTCGCTGTCGCGGTACACCTGGGTGCGGGTCTCGTTGTGAATGCGGGTGCCGTCGGCCAGCATCTGGGTGGATTCGGTCAGCTCGGTGGCCGAGTAGGGCGCATTTTTGACGGTGGAGCCGATCAGCGCGCTACGCACGCCCACAATGCGGGCCTGGGCGGCCATGGAACCCACGCGATCCGCTTCGATCTTCATTTTGATCATGGCCGGATCGTCCTGCGCCGCCGCGCCGAACGCCGTCAGGCCGGAAAGAACTGCCATTATGTAGAACCGTCTCATGCGATTTGCCTCACTCATTCGATTTATCGTTCACCAGGCGGTAAGCGCGCGCCCGCCCGTCCGCCGAAAAGACCACGTCCGCCGGAATCTGTTCCGCGCCCAGGGTCACCCGCACCAGCATTCCGGCCTCAAAGGGCTCGTCATCGAGGGTGATGAAACCGTCCAGGCTCAATTTCGGCGCGGATGGAGCCCGCGGATCCCGCTTGGCGGCCGATCGTGTGACGCGCACCGGAGTGGGTGTCGAAGCCACGCGGATGGGTTCTTCCGCGACAGGCTCTTTGACGGGAGGCGGCGCGACCAGTTTTGCGGGCAGGGCTGCGACCGGCGCCGGCTTCCGCGGCAGGCTCAGGATTCCCAGGACGAATCCGGCCGCCACCACCGCCGCGATTCCCGCCCACCGGCGCCAGTGAACGGGACGGCGGGGCGCGGGCATCTCCAGTACAGGCGGCGCTGCGACTTTCAGATCGTTCATGAGAACGGATACGAAGGCTGCCCGCCCGGCCAGTTCGCGCCGCTGCCGTTCGCAGTCCGGACACTCCCGCAAATGCGCGGTCAATCCGGCCATCTCTTCCGGCGCCAACTCGCCGTCCAGAAATGCCCGCAGCCGCCCTTCGTTTTGACAGTCCCTCATACCTGTTCTCCGTAACGCGCCCTGAACCTGCGCTCGAATTCCGACTCGGCCCTTGCCAGCAGCGTGCCTACAGATCCGGGCTGGACGCCGAGCGCTTCGGCCAGCTCGCGGTAGGGCAGACCCTCGGCGCGGAGCAGCAGCAGTTCCGCATCGCGGGGCTTCAACGTGCCCAGGACGGCGCGCACGCGCGCCCGCTGTTCCTGCCGCAGGATGCCATCGAGCGCATCCCCTGCCACGAAAGTGCGGCGGTTCTCGCTGCCGGCGATTTCCTCGCGGCGCCGGCGGCGGCTGTTGGACCGCACCGCGTCCAGGCCGGCGTTGGTGGCAACGCGATAGACCCAGGGCAGCAGACCTTCGGATTCCTGCGGCCCGCGCCGGGAGAGCTTGCAGAAGACGTCCGACGCGATCTCCTCGGCATGGCCGCGGTCACCGACCAGACGGGCCAGGACCGCCACGACGCGCGGATAGTGCTCCCGGAAGAGCGCATCGAACGCTACGCGCGCGGGCGGCTGGTTGGCCTGCGTCAGAGCGATCTCCATGGGCTGCACACCCTTTAATACGGCGGAGATTGCGGTTTTGTGACGGGTAATCAACGGAAAAACAGAATATCGGCCTGGATGCGGTTGTTGTGCTCCAGGCACTGGCCGCAGGTGACGTTGTAATCGGACCGGATCTGCCGGACGGCCTCGGGGATGGTGCGCTCGTCGTCGGGATGGTGTTCGGCGGTGATGGACATGCGGGGCTTGAACTTTGCGATCGTGTCCCGGGCGCCGTGGATGGCCTTCACTTCGGCGCCTTCGATATCCATCTTGATGAAATCGACCTTGGGAAGGTTCAGTTCCGCCACGATTTTGTCGATGGTGGTGAGGGGGACCTCGATCGATGGCTTGACAGAGTCGGACCGGAACACAACGCTGTTGGCGGCGAAATTGGTGTCGTCCACGTTCAGAGTAAGGTGATCGTCTTTATCCCAGACGCCCTTGGGGTAGACGACTACGCGGCCGGCGGCGATCTCGGCGGCGGTATTGCGGCGGATGCACTCGGCGCTCGAGGGGGAGATTTCAATGGCGATGACCTTGGCGGCGCCGGCGGCCAGGGCCACGCGCGTGAAGTCGCCGTCGCTGGCGCCGCAATCGAGCACGATATCGCCGGGACGAATGACGTGATCGCCCTGGAAGTAGATGCGTTTTTCCATCTCCGCCAGGTTGAAGGGCAGAACATAGCGGTTGCCTTTGGGAATCCAGAACTCTCCCTCGGGAGTGGACCACAATTCCAGGCCGCTTTCCTCTTTGAGCAGGCGGCTGCCGGCGAGGATCCGGTCCTTCTCTTTTATGAGGTCGGTCACATTGGACTTGCTCTTCAGGGCATTGGGGAGGGGGCACACCGGGCTGCGGCCGACGGCCACCAGGGTGAGCATCCGGAAAGGGGGATAAAAGGCGTACGCCGCCACTCCGACCAGGAGCAGGGCCAGCAGCACTCGGATAATTTTCACATCGACTATCATAACGGCGCGGCGGGCAGGCAAGAATAGAAGCATGATTTCGTGCCGGAAACTGACCCGCCGGTTTGGAGAGAACCTGGCGGTGGACAACCTCAACCTGGAGGTGGCGGCGGGCGCCATCTGCGCGTTTCTGGGACCGAACGGAGCGGGCAAGTCCACCACCGTGAAGATGATGACCGGCCTGCTGGCGCCTACAGCCGGCGAGATTCGCGTATGCGGCATCGACGTGCGGGCGCGCGCGCTGGAGGTGAAGCGGCGGATCGGGGTGCTGCCGGAAGATCTGGGGCTGTTCGACGATCTCACGGTGGAGGAACACCTGAGCCTGACGGGCGACGTGTACGGGCTGGACCGGAAGCAGACGCGGGAGCGCACCGGGCAACTGCTGCACGCGCTGAGCCTGGAGCACGGGCGGGACACCTTCGCGGCGGCCTGCTCGCACGGCATGCGCAAGAAGACCGCCTTCGCCATGGCGCTGCTGCCGGCGCCGGAGGTGCTGTTTCTGGACGAGCCGTTCGAAGCCATCGACCCGGTCACCTCCAAGATCATGCGGGAGATGCTGCTATCGGTTTCGCGGCGCGGGGTGACCGTCTTTTTGACCTCGCACGTGCTGTCGATGGTGGAACAGATCGCGACGCAACTGGTGATGATTCGCAAGGGGCGGATCGTGTGGGATTCGCCCATCAGCGAGCTGCCGCAGTCGCTCGAAGATCACTATTTCGACCTGGTGGAGACGCCGGTGGTCGAGGAGTTGGAATGGCTCGGTCCACCGCGGTCCTGAAGGCGGTCTGGAAGGCGTTTCGGAGGGACCAGCGTTCGCTCGAGTCGGTGGCCGGGAACAATTTTCTGATTGTGACGGCGCTGCTGCTGCAGCGGGCGGGAGGGTTCATTTACCTGCTGATCGGGATTGTGCTGCTGTTTCCGCTGAGCACAGATCCGCTGCGGAAGGTGCCGGCGTCGCGGCTGGCGTTGTGGCCGCTGGACCGGCACGACATGCGGGTGCTGCGGGCGCTGAGCCCGTGGCTGAATCCGGTGTCCTGGGCGGTGGCCGGGCTGGCGGTGTGGGCGGCGCGGGGCGCGGTGTCGTCGGGGGTTTGGCTGCTGGCGGCGGGGCTGTTCGCTTCCGGGTTTCTGCTGTCGGACCTGCCGCGGTCGCCGATGAACGCGGTCTGGCGGCATATGCCGGGGTTCCCGGGACCGTGGCGCGAACTGGTTCGCAAGAACCTGCGCGAGATCCATTCCACGCTGGACTTCTGGTGTGCCGTGCTGCTGACGGTATCGGCGGTAGTGTACCGCATGGTGGGCCTGACGCTGCCGCCGGAAGCATTCCTGGCGATGACGGTTCTGGTGACGGTGGCGCTTTCGAGTTATGCGCAGTGCCTGTTCGGACTTGACGGCGAGGGCGGACTCGCTCGCTATCGCCTGCTGCCGCTGCGCGGGTGGCAGGTGCTGGGCGCGAAGGACGTGGCCTTTCTGCTGGTGGCTGTGCTGCTGACGCTGCCGCTTGCGCCTTTCGCCGGCGCCGGGTCGGCGCTGGTGGCGCTGGCGCTGGGGCATGGACCTTCGGTGGACCGGCAGCGCGAGCAGGTACGCTGGCGCTTTTCGAGCGGGGGCGCGATTCTGTTCGGGCTGTTTCAGGCCGGGCTGATGGGGATGGCGGCTTCGAGCATTTACTTCACGAGCGTGCTGGTGCTGCCGGTTTGCGCGGCGGCGTGCGCGGGGTCGCTGTGGTATTACGGGCGGCGGCTGGAGCGGTAGCGGCTGAGCTTGCGAACCCCGGGGGCCGTATGCTGCTGTTGAAGTCATGTGGCTCTTTACCCGGTACGGATTTTACTCGATCGCATGTGCCCGCAAGCCCGACGGCTCGCGGGATGCAGGGCTGCTGATGGTGCGGGCGCGGCGGAAAGCCCACCTGGCCAACCTGATCCAGCGTTTTCCGGCGCTCAGCGGCGGCAAGGTGGTAACCTCGGCCGACGCGGACTACCGGTACCGCCTGATCGTCGCGAAGGCCGCGTGGACGACGGTGGTGGCCGAGATGGCAAGCGAGCAGGACTGGTCCAACTTCAAGAACCAGGCGGCCAGTTTCCAGGGCGCGGCGGGTGCGGATTACGTGGAGGCGCTGCACGACGTGTGGAGCGTGATGTACGGGTTTCAGGCCACCGAACCGGAATAGGCGCGGAAATATTTTGCGCCGGCGGTCGATTTGGCGGGTTGCCAATCGACGTTTGAATAGAGAAAGAAACGGGTCGCCGCGGCAACGGGCGGCCTGACCGACAATAAAATCAACGAGGAGAGTTCCGATGCGATTTCTGAGTATCTATAAGACCGCCGAGAGGGGCGTGCCGCCCTCAGCCGAGGAGATGGCCCGCATGACGAGGCTGGTGGAAGAGGGGATGAAGGCCGGTTACCTGCTGGCGGTGGAGGGGTGCCTGCCGAGCGCGATGGGAGCGCGGGTGCGGCAGTCTCAGGGCACGGTGAGCGTGACGGACGGGCCATTTGCCGAAGCGAAGGAACTGGTGGGCGGCCTGGCCATTTTGCAGGCGAATTCCAAGGCCGAAGCGATCGAACTGGTCAGGCAGTTCCTGATGGCGGCGGGCGATGGCGAGTGCGAAGTGCGGCAGTTGTACGAGGCGTCGTGCGCCGATAAGCCGCAAACGGCCGCGGGGGCCTGAGGCGGCGCGCGGTCTACGCGAGGCCCGATCTCACCAGCAGGGCGTTGGGGTCGGGCTCGCGGCCCATGAAGCGGCGGTAGAGTTCGGCGGGATCCTCGCTGTCGCCCTTGCTCAGGATATTTTCGCGGAAGGCGCTGCCGACGTCGCGGCTGAAAAGAACGCCTTCCCGAGCAGGCGCCCCTCTTGTACCGCGGCGCGCTCGCGCGGCCTCAAGGCATTGAAACGTATTTGACCCATCACAGCCGGGTTCTCGAGGTAGTCACACACCCCGTTCAGCGCGTGAGAGGAATCGTAACGCCGCGCAAACTCAATCGCGCTGGCCTTGTACTTGGGATTCGTGATCAACTCGTGCAACGCACGACTGCCCTCATCAGGAGTGTAGCTTTTGGGCTCAAGCATACGACACAATTCCAGCTTCCGAAGCCATTCCGTGTTCCACCGCTGGCCGAAGACGCGGGGAATGATCAACTGAGGGACTGCGTGCTCGATGGCGGCGGCAGCCGTGCCAATGCCTCCGTGGTGAACGATAGCCAAGCACTGAGGCAACACTTGCCGAAACGGCAAGAACCTGCTCCGGATGAATCCCTGGGCAGATGGCCAATGTTCAGTGTCGCCGCCGAGACCCAGACCAAGACATTGGAGTCGCTGGCAAATTTTGGCGCTGGTTTCAAAAAACGGGGTAGCCCACTGCACCGTGGTGCCGCTGGTGCCGTTGTGCTCTGCACCGGCAGATCGATCTGAACCCGAATCACGGGTATTCCAAACTGGGCTCGAACGAGAAGGTCAGCCCAAAGGTTTGACCGATCCACCGCGATCACGGCAAGCTGGGCGGACGCCATCTGGCAGATTGTGCGGTATGCGGTTATGTTCCACGAAACCGAATAACGCTTCACATACAATAACCCGTACCTGGTTGCGAGGAGTGATTTCTGCCCGACGCTCTCGGCGGAAGTTTCCGGATCCGAGAGCGCACAGAAAGCAAGGCCATTATGGGCGGCAATCCGCTCATAAGTGGGAAGGGCCAGTAAAGTAACCTGGTGGCCTCGACGAAGCAGGCCGCCTCCCAGGCTGATTGCCGGAAAGACATCGCCCTCGCTCCCGACGCTAATAAGAACAAAGTGCAATGTCGTGTACCACCTTCAAAAAATCTTGAGCGATCATTCGCCCTGCCGGCAGTCCAATGGAGCAAGGCAATGCACCGTACTCAATTGCCCGTCTGCTGCGAGCGGCGCGTGGCGGTCCCCCTCTTACTGCAGGCTGCTGGGCTCAATGGTCAGGTTTTCGAATCCTCCCCGCGAAATTGTTATTTTCTTACCGGCACTGAGGAGGCTGAGGAGGACGCCGGGTTCTTCCAGTTTCGGCAAATCTTCCGGCAAAACCGCAATTAACCGATATTCGCCGGGAGCCAAACCCGCAAATTGGAACTGGCCCAAATCATTGGTAGCGATTCGGGAGTTTGCCCAGATCCGTTTCGGGTCTGAAGGCCAACGGGAAAGGATTACTGTAGCTCCCACAACTGGCCGATCCCGATCCCGTACGGTTCCCGTTGCGGCGGCGGGCATGTTGTCGAGCGCGATTTCCAGGAAGTGAGCAGCCGCATACGGGTCGATCGCAATCGCGGCGTCTCGAACCGCGGCTCCGTTGTATCGAATAGCCGCAACATATAAGCCCGCCGGTAGGCCGAAAAGTTCCACGTCCTGTTCCTGGATCCGTACTTTGCTGAAGTGAAAGTTCCCGTTTTTATCCGGGTGAATAGGTGAGAGCTCCTGTAACGATCGCGCGCTGCTCTCGTTCTCCAGCCGCAGCCCTATTTCGCTCATCCCAGCGCCGGTCGCTCCTTCCGGCGGGACTATCTTCCCGGAAAGCTCAATGGTGGGTGACACCGGGATTGTCACGTGGACATTCTCCCTTGACAGGTCAAATGTCTCGCGTCCGTAAATCGGCTCGCCAGTGGATTCAATTACGGCATTGACTTCGATCGTGTACGATCCCGGTCCGAGGCCGCGAATCAGGAATGGCCTGCCGCATGACACCGATCCGGTGGTTTCAAACAGCGTGGTTCCGGCCGGCGCCACCGCGACATGGAGTTCTTCCTCGCCACAAAGTCCCTGGCTGACCTGAGCCTGGACTCTAAAAAACCTGGTCTGCGTGGCTCGAAGGTCTCCCAGTTCGATCCGGTCCCCCGATCGGATCGTCACCGGAAGGCCCGAGGCAAGATCAGTGCCACCAGGCCAGAATCGGGTTTCGTAACCAGGATCGATTATTCCAGCATCCTCAGCCTTGAACTCCTTCACGATTCTCGAAGGACCCCATGGCCGGAACCGCGGCACGACTACGTAGGTACCCGGCCCTAAGTTCTTGACCACGAAACTGCCATCGTCTCGTGTCACTGCAAATCCAACAGGCAGGCCCCGGCGCATCCCATGAGAGTAGAACACCAGGTAGGCCGCGAGGTCGAGACCGTCCAGCGGCTTTTTCGATTGATCGTCCAGCACCTTACCGGCGATCTCGCCTGGCCTGGCCAACAGCAGCTTTGAGTCCGCCCTGGACTTCTCTGAAGTGAGCGTGACCGTGGTCTCGCTGGTCCTTCCGGCGTTCAAAGGCGCCGCATCGAGATAGCCTTCCTTCTGGACACGCACGCGATATGCACCAAATCCGGGAGGGTTGAGCTTGAAACGGCCTCCAGCATTGGTTGTAGTCCGCATGATCGCGGCCTGGTCGGCGAAGGCGACACTGGCGACGACTACGGAGGAGGGCTGCCGGAAGAGTAAAACCGTAACTTCGGTAAGTGGCTGTTTCACCCCCGGGTCGGTAACAATGCCGTTGATTTCGGGTCTCGATTCGATTTGAGCCACGCCTTTGTCCTGCGCTAAAGAGCCCGGCGGAACTTTTAGAACAAGCAGCAGGATGGCGCCAATCGAACAGCGGCCGCAGCATCGCATGCGCGCCCGGATGAAACCTAATTTACGGCTTGGCATATTCGTTCCTCGACGCTTCGCAGTAGTCTGAAGCGGTTCGGGTTGCCGAGTCGACTGTTCTTGTCGTTGCCAGCAACCGTCCCTCCGACCTTCAGGTAATAGAAATCTGGATCCAACGGGATTATCAAGCAAGTCTCCCGAAGCGAACAAGCGCCCGCAGCTTTCGGGCGGGGGGTAAAACGTACAGTTCAAGTATCTTTTGTTCAGAGCAGCCCGAAAACATTACCGAGCAGCCCGAAAACACGTAGGCGCCTGGTAACTCGAGGAGGCCACCTATCTACGCGAGGCCCGACCTGACCAGCAGGGCGTTGGGGTCGGGCTCGCGGCCCATGAAGCGGCGGTAGAGTTCGGCGGGATCTTCGCTGTCGCCTTTGCTCAGGATATTTTCGCGGAAGGCGCTGCCGACGTCGCGGCTGAAGATGCCGATCTGGCGGAAACGGGTGAAGGCGTCGGCGTCCAGCACCTCGGCCCATTTGTAGGAGTAGTAGCCGGCTCCGTAGCCGACCGGGCTGGCGAACAGGTGGGTAAACGCCGCGATCATGGCGTGCCGCTCGGGCAACGGGGCGGGGCTGAATTCCTGAAGCACCTTGCGGGTGTAGTCCACCGGGTCGCCATCGCGCTCGGGCGAGTAACGGACGTGCAGGAGCAGGTCGATGAAGCCGAAGCCGAGCTGGCGCATCTGCGCGTTGGCGGCGCGGAAGGTGCGGGCGCGCTTCATCTTCTGGAAGAGCTCTTCGGGAACCGGCTCGCCGGTTTCGTAATGGCGCGCGAATAAGTCGAGCGCGGGCCGCTCCCAGCACCAGTTTTCCATGATCTGCGAGGGCAGTTCGACGAAGTCCCAGGCCACGCTGGTGCCGGCCAGGGAGCGGATCTCCACGCGGCTGAGCATGTGGTGCAGGAGGTGGCCGAATTCGTGGAAGATGGTTTCGACTTCGCGGTGGGTGAGCAGCGCCGGCTTGCCTCCGACCGGCGGGGTCAGATTCCCGCAGATGAGTCCGAGGTGGGGCTCGAAGCCGGCGGGCGCGGGGCCGCCGGTGATGAAGGCATCCATCCACGCGCCGCCGCGTTTGTTTTCGCGGGGAAACCAGTCGGCGTAGAAGCCGCCGAGGTAGGTGCCGTCCTCGTCGCGCATGTCGTAGTAGCGCACCTGGGGATCCCAGACGGGCACGCCGTCGAGTTCGGCCACGTGGATGCCGTAGAGCTTCTTCACCAGGTCGAAGAGACCTTCGACGACGCGGTCCAGCGGGAAGTAGGGGCGAAGGGCCTCTTCGTCGAAATCGAAGAGGGCGGCGCGCTGCTTTTCGGCGTAGTAGGCGACGTCCCAGGGCTGCAACTCGGGCGCGGCGGGGCCTTCGAGGGTGCGGCGGAACTCGAGCAGTTCCTGGTTTTCTTCGCGGAAGCGGCGGCCGGTTTTGAGTTTCAGGTCTTCGAGAAAATCGAGGGCTTTGGCGCCGGTGTGGGCCATGCGGTCCTCGAGGACGAGGTCGGCGAAATTGGCGAATCCGAGCAGTTCGGCTTTCTGGCGGCGGAGTTCGAGGATGCGGGTGACGAGCGCGCGGTTATCGTGTTTGCCTTCGGCGGCGCGGACGGAGAAGGCGTCGTAGACGTGGCGGCGCAGGGAGGCGTTATCGAGGTACGTCATCACGGCGAAGTAGTCGGGCGCCTGGAGGGTGAAGCGCCAGCCTTCCTTGTCTTTCCGCTTGGCGCTCTCGCGGGCGGCGGCTACGGCCGAGGGGGGGAGTCCGGCAAGATCCTTTTCGCTGGTGAGGATCAACTCGAACTCGTTGGTCGAATCGAGCACGTTCTCGCCGAACTTCGTGGTGATGGTCGTCAGTTCGACGTCGATCTCTTCCAGGCGCTTCTTGCCCGAAGGATCGAGGTCGGCTCCGTGGCGGCGGAAGGTATCGACGGTCTTCTGGAGATAGCGTTGGCGCTCGCCGGTGAGGGCGGCGGCGTTCCCGGTTGACGAATATCCGCGAATCGCGCCCCAAAGGGCGGCGTTCAAAGGAATGCCGGTATAGAAGGCGCTGACTTCCGGCTGCACGGCGTTGAAGGCGGCGCGCAGTTCGGGGTAGGTGGCCACGGCTTCGAGGTGGCGTACGACTGCCATGGCGTAATCGAGGGGCTCGGTGACCGTGTCGAGCGCGCGCATCGTGTTTTCGAAGGTACGCTCGCCGGGAAGAGCGGCGATGGCTTCGATGCCGGCTCCGGCGCGGCGGAGCAGTTCGGCCGCCGCGGGCCGCACGTCTTCCGCATGGATCCGATCGAAAGGGATCCTGAAAGTTATCGAAAGAAGTGGATTCTCCGCAGTTTGGCCCGGCATCATAATAGAGGGTATCAGGAGCCCCGGCCACAAAAGCGGGGGTGGTCGTGCAAAAAGCTACAAAATCGTTACCATAGAGGAAGCATGGATTTGGATAACAATGGAGGGGCCACGCCAGGATGGTGCGTGTCCCGGCTTCTTCGCTTTGGTAATCTACATTCCCGACCCACTGGGAAAGTTCCTGGACGAACTGCGCCGCGAACTGGTACCCGGTTACAATCCGCACGCCCACGTCAGCGTGCTGCCTCCACGCAGGCTGGTGATGGGGTCGAAAGAGGCAGCCCGCGAACAGGTCCGGGCGATGGCCGAAACTTCGCAGGCCTTCGATGTGGAGCTTTGCGGCATCGGAGTGTTTCCGGAGACGAAGGTGATCTACATCGAGGTGGGAAAAGGGGCGGCCGAGCTTCGGAAGATGCACGATGACCTGAACACCGCGGTACTAGGCTTTGAGGAGCCCCACATCTACCATCCGCATATCACTCTTGCCCAGGAGTTTCCGGAGGGGCAGGTGGAGGAGTTGCGGCAAGTGGCGGAAGAGCGGTGGCGCGACTATTCGGGGAACCGGACGTTTCGGGCGGAGCACGTCTTTTTCGTGCACAACGCCTGTGACAAATGCTGGGACGACCTGGCCGGCTTTGAGATCGGCAAGACCCCGGTTTCGAAGAGCTGAAAGCGGTTTCGTGAGTTATGCGGTGGCCTCGGCCATCTGGAAGCCGTCGTCGCCGGTGGCCGCCTGCTCGCCGGCGTCGCCCACTTCGATATCCGACAGCGTCAGGACGATTTTCGCGGCCCAGCGGTAGACGTTATTGATTTCCACGACGGACCGCATGCGGTTCATCCTTCTGCGGCGCTCGGTGGCGGGCATGTTCAGGGCCTGATGGATGGCGCCGGCCATTTCCTCGACGGAAAAGGGATTGAAGATGAGGGCGTCGCCGAGTTCGCGAGCGGCTCCGGTGAAGGCGCTGAGCAGCAGGACTCCATCGCCATCCATGCGGCTGGCGACGAACTCCTTGGCGACCAGGTTCATGCCGTCGTGCAGGGAACTGACGAGGCAGAAATCGGCCATGAGGTGCAGAGCCATCAGCGAGGTTGTGTCGACATGGCGGTGGACGAGCACGACGGGCTGCCAGGAGCGGCGTCCCCACTTCCGATTGATCTGTTCCACCCTCCGTTCGAGGTCGCGATTGAGGGCTTCATAGTCGCCGATGGCGACGCGGCTGGGGACACCCACCTGAACGAATCGAAGGCGGCCGATGTATTCGGGATGATCTTCGAAGAGGCGGTCGAGGGCTTGCAGGCGTTCGGGGATGCCTTTGGTGTAGTCGACGCGGTCGATGCCGATGCCGAGCAGGTCGGGCGCGCCGCCGAGTTCGGCGGTCCATTTGGCCACGGCGGCACTCACTTTGGGCGCGGCGGCGGCGCGCACGTGTTGCGCATAATCGATGCTGATGGGGAAGGGCCGGACGAAGGTGGAGTGTCCTCCCTTGGTGACCTGGCCGTGTTCGGGCGCGACCAGCGCTTCGACGTTACGGTCCACCGTATCGAGGAAATTGGAGCAGTGATAGCGCAAGTGGAACCCCAGCAGGTCATTGCCGAGCAGGCCGTCAAGCAGTTCCTGCTTCCAGGGAAAAGTGCGGAAGGTTTCGCGGTTGGGCCAGGGAATATGCCAGAACTGGGCGACGGCGAGGTTTGGGTTCCGTTGTTTGAGCATGCGCGGGAGCAGGGCCAGGTGGTAGTCCTGGATGAACACGAAGGCGGGGCCGCCGTTGGCCTCTTCGAGCACGGCATTGGCGAAGATCTCGTTGGCGGCCTGGTAACTGTTCCAGTGGCGCAGGGTGAAGCGCGGCCGTTGAAAAGCGATATGGCAGAGCGGCCAGAGGCCTTCGTTGGCGAGCCCGTAGTAGTACTCGTTTTCGATCTGGGGCGGCAGCCAGACGCGGCGGAGTTTATATTGGGGCGCCTCGGGCGGCACCGCGACCGAATCGCGCGCGTCCACCACGTCGCGGTCCGCGGCCCCGCTGCCGTGGGCGACCCAAACGCCTCCGGAGGCGCGCAGAATCGGGTCCAGGGCGGTAGTCACGCCGCTGGCCGGAGTGATGCACCGGATCTTACCGTCTTCCCTTGTATGAATGTACGGCTCGCGGTTGGAAACCACGATCAGCTTGGTTCCGCCCATACGGTCCGCTACCAGTCGATGTAGTTTTTCCCTGTTCCAGAAATCCATGGGTTTTCCGCCTCCAAGCTTAGCGAGTGGTGGCGGCGCGGGCATCCCTGAAAGGCACCAGACGGTCCGAAAATCGCGCCGTAGGCGTTTTTGCGGGTGCGGTTCCGCACCCAGGCGAGGCATTTTCGCCGCAAATGGGAGAGACTATGGGAGAGACAGGCATGAAACTGCCCAAATCCGTTCTGTTGACGGCGGCTCTTGCGGCGCTGCTGCTGCTGCTCAGCGCATCGGCACTGATTTCCTGGCGCACCGCGCGGTACGCGCAGGACAACGTCACGGCCTTGCACGCCGCGCACCTGAAGGTGAACGCCGAACTTTCCGCAATTCGTGCCAACGTCTACCTGAACGCCATCCTGACGCGCGATTACCTGCTCGACGGCGATCCGGCGCACATCGAGCAGTATGTGAGCCAGTTCGAGCAGATCCGGGAAAAAACCCAAACCAGCCTGCACGGCCTGGAGACATCCGCCCCGGATGAGGTGCGCAGGCGCGCTGTCCAGCATCTGCGAGCGGAACTCGATGCCTACTGGGATCCAACCGAACTGGCCCTCGACTGGACTCCGGAGGAAAAGCGGGTGCGCGGCGCCAGCATGCTGCGACAGCGGCTGCGCAGGCGCGAGGAGGTGTTCGCGCTGGCCGGGCAGGTGGAGCAACTGGCGGAAGCAAACTTCCAGCGGGAGCGGCAGCGCATCACGTCCGCGGACCGGGAATTTCGCAGCTCGATCACCTGGACGACGGCATTCATGCTGATGTTCGGGCTGGGAATCGCCGGCGCCGCGCTGGGCAGGATGCTTTCGCTCGAGAGGAAGAGCGAATTTGCGGCGTCGCAACTGCGGCAGCTCTCCGGGCAGCTGCGAACGGCCCAGGAGCGGGAGCGGAAATCGCTGTCGCGCGAATTGCACGACCAGGTGGGACAGTTGCTCACCGGGGTGCGGATGGAGTTGACCGGGATGGCGCGGCTGCACGGCGATGCGGAAAGCGAGCTTTCGCTGCGTATCGCGCGCGCGAAAACAACGGTGGAGCAGACGCTCCGGATCGTGCGCAACATTGCCATGCTGCTGCGGCCATCGATGCTGGACGATCTGGGGCTCACCCCCGCCCTGGCCTGGCTGGTCAAAGACATGTCCAGGGCGAGCGGCATCGACATTCAATCGGAAGTGGATCCGTCGGCCGACATGCTGCCGGAGGAGCTTCGGACGTGTGCCTACCGGGTGATCCAGGAGGCGCTGACGAACGTCTGCCGCCATTCGGGTGCGCGCCACGCGGCAGTGACGCTCACTTCCCGCGAAGGATGTGTGGTGGGACGGATTGCAGACGACGGCGGAGGTTTCGATACCCGGCAAAAGCGCAGCGGCATTGGTTTGCTCGGCATGGAAGAACGGGTCAAAGCGCTGAACGGGAACGTGGTGTTGGTATCGTCACCAGGGGCGGGTACAACGGTAGAGTTCCGGCTGCCGCACAACCAACGCCCGGAGGTTTCTGATGATCAAAGTTCTGATAGCGGACGATCACGGGATCGTGCGGACCGGATTGAGGCTTCTGCTTGACAAGCTGCCCGACGTGCAGGTTGTGGGCGAGGCCGCGGACGGACGCGAGGCGGTCCGGCTGACGGCGGAGCTCGAGCCGAACGTGATTCTGATGGACATCGGCATGCCGCTGTTGAACGGACTGCAGGCGGCGGCGCAGATCTCGCGGCAAAACGAACGCATCGGAATCATCATGTTGAGCATGTACAACGACGAAAGCTATATTGTCCGGGCGCTCGACGCGGGGGCGCGGGGTTACCTGCTCAAGGACAATGCCGATGAGGATGTGGAGCGGGCGATTCGCCAGGTGGCGGCGGGCCGTCCCTTTTTTTCACATTCGGTCGCCCAATCGCTGCTCGAAGATTACGTGCGGCTCATGCGCGAGCGCGGCGTTCAGGATTCCTACGAACTGCTGACGGAGCGCGAGCGCGAGGTGCTGCAACTGCTGGCGGAGGGGAAGTCGAATAAAGAGGCGGCGGCGGTGCTCAGCCTGAGCCCCTATACGATTGAAACCCATCGCAACAACCTGATGCAGAAGCTGGGTGTGCACAACACGGCCGAGATCGTGCTTTACGCCGTGCGGAAGGGCATCATCAGCCCGTATGACGGAATTGTTGAGAACCGTCGGGATCCCACGCACTAAAGTATTCAGTCATCAAGACCGATAGACGACATAGCGGACGGGAAAGCGTCATAAAATCCCACCCGCCTCAGTGGTGGGGAGCACGCCGGCCTTGCCCTAACGGTGAATACTTGTATACGGTTGCCCTTTGTGATACCGAGCCGATTGCGATGGAAGGACTGCGCAGCCTTCTCGAATCGAGCCACGAACTGCGTGTCGTCGCCGCCGAGAACAGTCTGCTGGACGGGCTTGATGCCGCCCGGGAGCTGAAGCCGGACATTCTGGTGCTGGACAAAGGATTCGGCATGCAGTCGGTGGTGGATGCGCTGCGCAATTTGCGCAAGACCTCGTCGGAAACAGCGGCCGCGGTATGGAGTTCGTCGCTGACCGAGGCCGAAGCGCTCCGGCTCCTGCAGTCCGGCGCGATCGGGGTAATCCGAAAGACGGCGTCGCTCGACCGCGTGCTGGCCTTCATCCACAGTGTCAAGGAGGGCCGGACCTGGATGGACCACGGCATGGTGCGGGAAACGGAGAACGCGGCTCGCCCGGGGAGGTCACCGCTGACCGCCCGGGAGGGCCAGATCATGGATCTGGTGGAGCGGGGCTTGAAGAACCGCGAGATCGCATTCGCGCTCGGGATCAGCACCGGGACGGTGAAGATCCACCTGAAACACATTTTTGAAAAGACGGGAATTCGTGGTCGCTACGGGCTTGCCATATCGGGTTTGAAGGAGAAGGGGCTGTTGACGGCGGCTTTGGAGCCTCACATTCCGGCGCCGCTTACCTAGCCGCCTCTTCCTCAGGTGCGGGCTGCTGGTCCGCCTTGGGAGGCTTCATGATTCCGCGTTTCACGAGCCAGGCGCGGATCCGCTTGACCATGCGGTGATTCGGGCCGAGCAGGGCCACACCCGCGGCTACCAGCGGCCATCCTGGAATGATCGGAAAAGGGCCGAGGATGAGCCCCACGATAATCAGGAACCAGGCGGCAATGGGGCGGAGTCTGGAGCGCATGGGGGGTACCCGACCATCAGCCTACCAGAGGAGAGGTCTCCCGAGGGTCAGCGTCCTTGCGGTGTACGCATCAGTCCGTCGAGCGAATAGCCCTGGGCGCGGGCGCGTTCCAGAATTTCCTGGAATGTCTTTTCGTCCAAATCCGGTTCCCGGCTCAAAACCCAGAAGTATTTTCGTCCGGGTTCGCCGATTGCGGCCCACCGGTAGTCGGGATCGAGATCGATAATCCAGTAGTCGCCGGTGAAGGGCCAGAAGAAGGTCACCTTCAGCTTTGTGTTCGGGCCGGATTTGGATGCCGGCCGGGCGGTGCCTTTGGCCGATTTGATCTTGCCCTCCGCGGTCCGGCACTGGTTCAGGACGGTAATTTTCCCATCGGGACGGAGGGTGTAGGTAGCGGTGGTATCGGAGGCGCAGTCGCGCTGGAAGCGGTTTGGAAGCCGGGCAATTTCGTACCAGCGGCCGGCATACCGGCGCAGGTCAACGGAGGGAACCACCTGTAGGGTCGATTCGCCTGCCGAACCAGAGAGTCCGGCGGCCATGAGTAGAGATCCGAAAAGGGAGACTGGCATTATTCTTCGTCCTGCCTGTGAGATGGCAGTTTTCGTGCCAGGGCGCCTCTTTTTTTGTGATTCCGCCGCCAATGTTATTCTGAAGACTTGACTCGCCCTCTATTGCCCAGATTTGCCTTCCTGTGCATCCTCGCGTGTTCCGCATCCGCCCAAAGCCCGGTTCTGCTCGACACGATGTCTCAGGAATTGAACCGTAACTTCAGCGTTTTAAAGGAAAAAGGCGATCCCAAGCCGTATTTCCTCAGCTACGAGGTCAGCGAAATCGACTACCGCTCGATTTCCGGCACCCTGGGAGCGGTGGAGGTCTCGGCGAGCGGCAAGAGCCGGGCCCTGGACGTCTCGGTGCGGGTCGGGTCCCAGAAGCTCGACAACTACCACCGGGTGCGAAACGACCGGGGGCAGTTCACTTCGGGGATGGCGTTGAGCATCGATGATACGCCGGTGGCGATCAAACGGCGGCTGTGGCTCGAGACCGACCGCGCATACCGGGCGGCGGCGGAACGCCTGATTCGCATCCGCACCAATACGCAGGTGAGGGTGGCGGCGGAGGACGATTCGGACGATTTTTCCACCGAGGAGCCGGCCCGCTACCAGCAGGCGCCTCCTCCGCTCAAGTTCAGCGAGCCGCAGTGGACCGCACGGATCCGCAAACTTTCCGCGCGTTTCGGAAATTACCCGAGCGTGCTCACTTCGCACGTCGCGGTCAGCGCGCAGACGGACACGCGGTATTTTGTGAACACAGAAGGTTCGCGCATCGAACACGGGCGGGGCTACGCACGGGTTGTGATTTCGGCTTCCGCCAAGGCGACGGACGGCACCGACCTGAGCACCTTCGAAACGTTCGAGGCGGTGGACCCCTCGGGGCTGCCCGACGATAAAGCGCTTGTGGCCGCGATCGACCGGGTGGCGACGGACGTGACCAACCTGTTGCACGCTCCCGACGGCGAGCCGTTCGTCGGTCCGGCGATCTTTTCCGGCCGCGCCGCGGGCGTGTTTTTTCACGAAATCTTCGGGCACCGGGTGGAAGGGCACCGGCAGAAGGACGACAGCGAGGGCCAGACGTTCACCAAGAGCATCGACACACCGGTGCTGCCGAGCTTCCTTTCGGTGGTATTCGATCCCACGCGGAAGAAGGTGGACGGCGTCGACCTCAACGGCTGGTACGACTACGACGATGAGGGGGTGAAGGGACGCCCCGTCACGGCGGTGGACAAGGGCGTACTCAAGACTTTTCTGATGTCCCGCTCGCCGATCAAAGGCATCGAGCACTCGAACGGTCACGGGCGGCGGCAGCCGGGGCTTGAAGTGGTGTCGCGGCAGTCCAACCTGATTGTCGAATCCTCCAACGCGGTCCCCGAGGCGCGCCTGAGGCAGATGCTGATCGACGAGATCAAGCGTCAGAACAAGCCGTACGGCCTCTACTTCCGCGATATCACCGGCGGATTCACGACGACTTCGCGCGCCGGGCTACAGGCGTTCAAGGTGATCCCGGTGATCGTGTACCGGGTGTATCCGGACGGGCGTCCGGACGAGTTGATCCGCGGCACGGATATTGTCGGCACGCCGCTCTCGAGTTTCTCCAAGATTCTGGCCACCAGCGATACAAAGGAAGTGTTCAACGGCTATTGCGGCGCTGAATCGGGCAGCGTCCCGGTATCGGCCGTGGCCCCGGCCATTCTGGTTTCGGAAATCGAAACGGAGAAGAAGGCGAAATCCAACGACCGTCCTCCGCTGCTGCCGGAGCCGACGTCGATGGAAGGCGTGGGAGGTGCGAGGTGAAGGCGCTGATGCTTGCTGCCGCCGCGCTGGCGGGCGCGATTGCGTGGAGCCAGCAGCCTGCGGCTGAATCAGACCCGATGATTCGTGCCATGCGCGACGAGCTGGCGCGATCGCGACAGATGAACCTGGCCAACCAGCCGCCCTATTTCGTGCAATACACGGTGGATGACCTGGAGAGCTTCAGCGTCAGCGCCAGCATGGGCGGCGTGCTTTCGCGGCGCAGCACCAGTTTCCGGTCCCCCGAGGTCGATGTCCGAGTGGGTAGCTATGAGTTCGACAACTCCAACTTCGCCGGCGGGTTCGGCGGGAGGGGAAGCGGCGAGCGGTTCCCGCTGGACGACCTCTATCCGGTAATCCGCCGCAACCTGTGGCTGCGAACCGATTCGGCATACAAAGCCGCGGTGGAAGCCCTGTCAAGGAAGCAGGCTGCGCTGCGCAACGTTTCGCAGAACGAGCGGCTGAATGATTTCGCCAAGGCCGAACCGGTTCACCACCTGCGGGATTACGAGAAGCTTGCGATTGACGAGGAGGCGTGGGTGGCGCGCGTGCGGCGGCTCTCGGCGATTTTCAACGAGTTTCCGGACATCAAGAACTCGGACGTGGAATTGGCGGCGGGCGTGGGCGGGTACGCGGTGGTCAACACGGAAGGTACGGTGGTCCGCGAGCCGGAGAACGTCAGTTATTTGCGTGTCCGCGCCATTTCGCAGGCGGCGGACGGAGCCACCCTGCGAGACGCGGTCACCTTTCATGCGCTGTTGGCCAAGGACCTGCCCGACGAGGCGGAGATGGCGCGCCAGATCCGCGCGATGGCGCAGGACGTGGTGGCGCTGGCACACGCTCGCAAGGGCGAGGATTACAGCGGCCCGGTACTGTTCGAGGGAGTCGCGGGCGCGCAGATTCTGGCCGAGACCCTGGGGCGCAATCTCAGCATTTCGCGGCGTCCGGTGGGCGATGGGGGGCGCGGCGGCGGCGGCAGCCAGCCAGGCGAACTGGAAGGCCGCATCGGGGCGCGCGTGCTGCCGGATTCCTTCGATGTGACCGACGATCCGACCCGAAAGGAGTGGCACGGCAAAAAGCTTTTCGGCTATTACGAGGTGGACCGCGAGGGCGTGATTCCGAAGCCGGTGCACCTGGTGGAAAAAGGTGTGTTGAAGGGGTACCTGTTAACGCGCCAGCCGGTGCGGGGCTACGAGGCTTCTAACGGCCGGGCGCGTCTTCCGGGCAACTACGGCGCCTCCACGGTGGCGATCAGCAATCTGTTTGTGACCGCTTCGGAAACCGAGTCCGTGGCCGAGTTGAAGCGCAAGCTGATCGAACTGTGCAAGGCGCGCGGGAAGGAATACGGCATTCTGGTGAAGCGCATGGACTATCCCTCGACGGCGGCGCTCGACGAGGCGCGGCGAATCGCGGCGGGGGCGCAGGGCGGGCGGCCGATCAGCCTGCCGTTGCTCACCTATCGCGTTTACCAGGACGGCCGGGAGGAGTTGATCCGCAACGTTCAGTTTCGCGGCTTGAACGTCCGCTCGCTCAAGGACATTCTCGGCGCGGGCGACGACGCCGCGGTGTTCGACCTGATGGACAGCCCGGCGGTGTTCGCGCTGGTCGGGGCGGCACCTTACACCACCGAGGCTTCGGTGATCGCGCCGTCGATTCTGATCGACGACCTGGAACTCCACCCGATTGAAGCGGAGTTGCCCAACCTGCCGCTGGTGCCGGCACCGGCGATGACGCGGTAGGCCGAGGGTGTTCCGCCTGCTCAGCCGTTACGTGTTCCGGGAGATCCTGACCAGCTCGATCCTCGGAACCCTGCTGGCTGCATTCGTCCTGTTCCTGCAGCGCGTGGACAGGCTGTTTGAGATCCTGGTGAGCAGCAACCCGGACCCGGGAACGATCGCCTGGCTGTTTGCGTTGACCATGCCGCCGGTGCTGCCGGTGACGATCCCTTTCGGCGTGCTGGTGGGGATTCTGATCGGGCTCGGCCGGATGGCGAGCGACGGCGAGATCACGGCGATGCGGGCGGCCGGTGTTTCCAGCCGCAAAGTGATCGCGCCCGTGCTGCTGTTTGCGACGCTGGGGATGTGCCTGGGGGGTTTGGCCTCGCTGCGCCTGACCCCTTATTCTTTCCGCGAAAGCACCGTGATTCTGAACAGGCTGATGGCAGGGCGACTTTCCGCCGAGATTCAGCCGCGCATTTTCAAAGAGAGCTTCCCGAACACAATTCTTTACGTGGGGGACGTGAGGCCCGGCGAGACGGTGACGTGGGGGTCGGTTTTCATCGCCGACGTCACGCCGCCGGAGCAGCGGACGAGCGGCATCGGCGCGAAAGCGGAAGGTCCTTTGGTGACCACCGCACGAATCGCCTACGCCACGTCCGATCCGGGCAACAACCGCATTCAACTGGCGATGCGCGACTATTCGATGCACGAGATGGGCAAGGACGGCAGCGCTCATGACGAATCGGCGGCCAGCAAGACCATGGCGCTGTATGCCAAACCGCCGGAGCAGATGCAGCTTGCTTCCAATGCCACCAATACCGGGCAACTGATGCGGTACCACGGGCCCGACTGGCTGGACATGTCGGTGGAACTGCACCGCCGTTTTGCGTATCCGGTGGCCTGCCTGGCGCTGGCGCTGATAGGGATTCCGCTGGGCATTGCCACGCGCAAGGGCGGACGGTCGGCCGGATACGTGAATGCCATTTTCCTTTCGTTTTTCGGATACTGGCTGGCCTCGGTTTCGCTGGTGGGGGTGGCCAAGCAGGGCAGGCTGCCCGTGCCGGTGGCTATCTGGCTGCCCAATGTGGTGTTCGCGATAACCGGAGTCATCTTTCTGTTCCGCATGGAGCGTCCGGGAGAGCGGGACGTACTCTCCGCGCTCCAGGGCTACTTTTCCCGCATTGCCGGCCACGTGAAATCGAAATCGCGCGAGCCGCAGGGGACGCTTCCCGCCATCTGGCGGCTGCGGCTGCTGCCGCAACTGGTGGACACTTACATTCTCTCCACCTTCCTCTTCTACCTGGTGCTGATCCTGGCGAGTTTCGTTTCCATGACGCAGGTGTGGAACTTCTTCGAGCTGATGGGCGACATGCTGCGCAACAGCACCCTGAGCACCATGTTCACGTACCTATTTTTCCTGACCCCGCAGCTAATTTACAAGACCCTTCCGATCAGCGTGCTGGTGGCGGTTCTGGTGACGCTGGGGCTGCTCAGCAAGCAGAACGAGGTGACGGCGTTCAAGGCCTGCGGGGTCAGCCTGCACCGGATTGCGACTCCGATTCTGATCGGCAGCACGCTGTTCAGCGGCGTGCTGTTCGGCTTCGACTACTACTACGTGCCCGCCGCCAACCGGCGGCAGGACGCACTTCGCGATGTCATCAAGGGGAAGCCCAAGCAGACGTACCTCAATCCGGACCGCAAGTGGATCATGGGAAACGATTCGCGAATTTATTACTATCGCTACTTCGATCCGGCCGAGAAGGTGATGGTGGACGTCAACGTCTTCGAACTGGAGCCGCAGACGTTCCGGCTGCGCAAGCAGATTCTGGCGCAGCGCGCCTACTGGAGCGCGCCGCTGAACGCCTGGGTATTCGAGAACGGCTGGAGCAGCGAGTTCTCCGGCCTGAAGCGGGTGCCGCCGCGCAACGATTTCCGAGCCACCAGCTTCCCGGAACTCAACGAAGCTCCCGACTATTTCCTGAAAGAGGCGGTGCAGGAAAAGCAGATGAATTTCGTGGAGCTGGAGCAGTATATCGGCGACCTGCAGCAGAGCGGGCTGGTGGATACGCGCAAGCTTCAGGTGCGCTTTTATTCGAAGTTCGCCAATCCGATGTTCGCGTTGATCATGGCGATGATCGCGGTCCCGTTCGGATTCATGGTGGGGAACCGGGGCGCGATGACCGGCATCGGCGCGAGCATCGTCATCGCGATTGCGTACCTGGGGGTGCAGCCGTTATTTGAAAAGATCGGCGATGTGGGGCTGCTGCCGCCGGCGATGGCCGCGTGGTCCCCGGACCTGGTGTTCTCGCTGGTCGGTCTTTACCTGCTGTTGCGAATGCGCAGTTAGGAGCGGCGCGGAGACCGGGCGCGCCGTGATAGCATCAACGGCAGAATGGCACTCGGCGAATTCACGAAGCAGATTGCGCAGCAGGCGTTACTCAACGCCACCACCAAGGAGCCGCCTCCTCCGCCGCAAGCCGATAATGCGGGCACGGTGGTGTTGGGACAAATTCATGCGATGCAGAAGTCGCTCAAAGAGGACGAGGAGCTGGTGATCTGGTTTCAGCACGGCTCCGAGCGGCTGCGGGTGATGGAAGTGTTCGTGCCGACGCGGCAGGTGGTGGTGCTGAGCGGGCACGATGCCGAGCGGAATCTGACGCGCGTGATTTGTGCGATGGAAGCCCTGCAACTGGTTTGCAAGGTGATGAAAGTGGCGGCAGGGGCGAAACCCGCGCGGGTGGGCCTGGTGACGCCGAAGGCGTCTTGATCCACGAATTAGTCTGCAGGCAAATTGGCTGCGTTGAAGCAGGCGCGCGCTTGCTCGACGCGTCGCCCGGGGTGTTCGAGCCCGCGAGCTGGAAAGGGCGTACAGCAGGGTTACCGCGCCTGCTGCGTGAGGAGCAAAGGCGCCCATCTGGGCATACCAGGCGTGGCAAGCGACGCGGTGCAGGCTGGCCCGATCTGCCGTGGAAGCTCTAGTTCCAGACTTGGGGACAATCGGCTCGGAGCTACTCCAGCCGTTTCAATGCCGGCACGCTCGTGCTTCCCCAGCGCGCTGGCCCAGATTGCTGGATGGAAGGGCTGTTCTCGCCAGAAATGCGTCGGGCAACAACATCCGAAACCTGGACCTGATCGGCACATCCGCGACCAGGGCGTTTATCCGGCCAAGTTAATTAATGAGGGGGCAATCCGATCTTGCGGTCGTAACGGACCGCGCCGTTTCAAGCGACTTCGCTCGGCGGGGTTTGGCTCCTCGTCGCGGTGCGGTGCGGGATTCACAAGGAACTGTCCTTCCTCCCCAAAAATTGTGGAGTGCAGTCCGTCTGCAAGTTGGGCGATCAGGCAGTCGCCATTCTCTGCGCCCAGCAATGCCCTAGCCGGATGTCGGACGTAGAACGAGAGCAGCGTTCCCAACTTCTTCGGCTCAACGGCCTCAACCTCGACCATATCGGGACACTCGGCGGAGATTACGTACTCGCCTGGCGCTAATACTATGTTTGGAAGTGCTGGATGGCCGTATAAAGCGTCGAAGCCTGAACGCAATTCGGGCCGCTTCACGAGGTGCAGGTTCGTGAATGCCATCCGTGCCAGCAACTCGCGCAATTGGATGGACGATAGCGGGCCGGTGATTCTGCGGAGGTCAACGTTGAGGACACTCAACACGGCGCAGGCATCGTTCAGCACGGCCAAGAACGCAACTTCACCCAGCCTCAGCAGAATCGTGCTGCCATCGTACGAGTCTGCGTAGTCGAAGGGCTCATCGCCTCTAATTTGTCGAACAGGACAGACAAGTATGGACCCGATTGCGCCAGAGCCCAGCACGGCATTCGTATAAAACGCCCGCGCAACGCAATGAACATGGTGCAGGTCTCTCCAGTCGTATAGCTCGGCGAGAGTTGCGTCTCGTTTGCGGTGGTCGAGGTAAAAACGGAGATGTCGATCTTTGAGGTGCGTCTTCAAATAAATCAGCGCTAGCCATTGGTAGACTTGCGATAAGCCGCCATTCTCGACGTATTTCTGCACCTCCGGATACCCGCGTTTCACTGCCTTGCTGATCGGCGATTCGAAGGCGCTCGACATCAGTCCATTGCAGTTCTCACAGCAGGGGACCGTATATTGGCCGTACAAGAGGTGCGCCGCATTTGGAAGGATTATGTGCCGGGAATGCAGAGCATAGTTCGTCAGTATCCAGTCCGGTATTACGTGCTCATCATTGAAGGTGGCTGTTCTCGGATCGGCGCCGCAGATGAAGCATGTCGGTCCTGCCGCAATCTTCTCAACGAAGTTTCGACAGCCGAAGTAGAGTACTCGGCCGGAAGAATCGATTACGTCAATGTCATCGCGCGAAAGCGGGGAATTGTCCACCTGCGCTGAATCTAGCACGCTTGCGTCGACGGAACGACGGAAAGGGGACGGTGAGGTCCGGTGACTCGCCGCCCGGGCATCCATGTTGACCTATTGTCGCCGTGTCGCGGAATGACGGCGCGCTCAACCGAGGGGGCAGGGGAATGCGTCGGGCGTTTGCCATCTACTTGAGCGCTTGTCACCCACCTTCCGGTTCCGGGTGCGCCGGGAAACGATCCATGAAGGCACCGTCCGGCAGATGGAATCAGCCGGCCCTCTCCAGGAGCAGACGTATCTCGAGGCGCAGCCTCGGCAGATAAGCCTCGATAATACCCCAGACTACTTCGTTGGAGACGGCGGCGTATGCGTGGATCAGGCGGTTGCGGAAAGCAATGATTCGGCCCGAGTGCGATACCTGCTTAGCCACCTCGGCATCCTGTTTGATGGCTTGGTTCAGAGCCTCGCCAACGATTTCGAACTGGCGTTCGACTGCTGAGCGGAGGAGCGCATCGCCCTGATAGTCGTTCAGCGTCTTGCCGGTGGTGAATTGCGCCAACAGTTCACACGGCTGCCAGACGTCGAACAGGTACTTGCGGACCTCAGGCGGCCTCATAGAGCGGATGCCTAGTTCTTTCGATTTCCTCGCGAAAGTATGGGTTGGAAATTGGCCCGGGCTCAATCAAATCGACGGGCAGGCCGAGCAATTGTCCAAGATCCTCCATCAGCCCGAAGTAGCTGTTGGCGTGATCGAAAGGCGACTTGGTCTCAAATTCGACGAGGAAGTCGAGGTCGCTTCTCTGCTGATCGAAGTCATTCGAGAGCCCTGATCCAAAGAGAAACAGCCGAACCACGCCGTGCTTTTGAGCAAGGGCGGCGATAGCATCGAGTTTGTCCGAGACGATCGGGGTCACGAGCGGCTTCCTTAACGAGTTTAACGCGCCTTTCCGGAAAGCGTCAGTCCACGCAATCCGGGAGGAAATTCACCCGGACGTAACGTCCCCTATGGTGAGCTTGGCCTGACGCGGCGGCGATCCCCCGAACCGCCAGGCGGGTAGCCCCGTAGCTGTTGCGAGATCAGGAAACCCAGGGTTTTGGAGCTTCAGCGATCTCGCCGGGTGGGGCGGGAGTGATGAGTCGCTGCTGGGTTGATCCGATATTTCGAACATTCCGGTTGGGCGCGTCGTTTCCTTTCTGGGGGAATTTATGACCTGGAAAGTGCCGCCCGGACGGGTGGCGGCTCTGTTAACCGTCCTGGCGGTGGGAATCGGCACGCAGTTAGGTTTGCGCGGCGCAGGATTCCATGGTTACGCAGCGACCGAAGTGGAAGGGTTCAATGTCCTGATCCTGCTGATCGGAGGCATTTACTCGGTGCTGCTGGCGTTTGCGGTGTTCGTGATCTGGGGGCAGTTTACGGAGACGGAGGCCTGCGTGATGCGCGAGGCGAGCGCCCTCGACGACCTGCTGCGCTTCGGGCAATACCTGGGTGAAGAGCCGCATTACCGGCTGCGGCGCGCGATCGGCGAATACGTGCAGCAGGTGCTCAAGTACGAATGGAACGCGCTTGCCGACGGCCGCAAGGACCGGCGGGCGGAAGAGATCTTCTCGCAGATTCTGGACGCGGTGGTGGAGGCGGCGCCGCAGACTCCGAAGGAGGAAGGGGTGTACACGCGGCTGCTCGATCTTGCGCAGCGGGCGGGGTCGATTCGCGACGAGCGCGTGGCGCGCAGCATCACGCGCATGCCGCCGACGCTGGCGGGGCTGGTGAATACGATCGCCGGCGCGCTGCTGCTGGTGGTGTTTGTTTACCCGTTCGTCAATTGGGAGACGGGGGCGGCCGCGTTCGCGCTGGTGGCGTTTGTTTTGTTCCTGGCGAACTTCGTCATGATGGACACGGACAACCCGCTGCAAGGAACGTTCAACATCAGCCCGCGCCCGTTCGCGGAGCTGCGGCCCTGATTTCGCCTTCCGGCGCGCAACCGCTATACACTGGTGGGCATGTTTCGCTTGTTGCTGACAGCCTCGCTTGCGGTGTGCGCAAGCGCGGCCGCTCCGGCGCTGATGCCGCTGCCGGAAAAGATGGAGTCTCGCGCCGGGAGCCTGCCCATCGACGTGAATTTCACGGTAGGATCGAGCGGGTTCACGGACGCGCGGCTGGAGGCCGGCGATGAGCCGTTTCGGCATGCGCCTGGCGCGCCAGACCGGGATTCCGATGCTGCCGGCGAAAGCGCCGCAGCCGGTGCTGGCGGTGGAATGCGCCGCGGCCGGTCCGGCGATGCCCACGCTGGGCGAAGACGAGTCTTACACGCTTGACGTGACGTCCTCTGGCGCGCGGCTGAAAGCGCCCACTGTTACCGGAGCGCTGCGCGGCCTGGAGACCTTCGCGCAACTGGTGACCACCGGGCCGAACGGGTTCAGCGTGGCCGCCGTGCACATCGAAGACAAGCCGCGGTTTCAATGGCGCGGGCTGATGATCGACGCATGCCGGCATTTCATGCCGCTCGAACTGATCGAACGAAACCTGGATGCGATGGCGGCGGTGAAGCTGAACCTGTTTCACTGGCACCTGGCCGACGACCAGGGATTCCGGGTGGAGAGCAAACGCTATCCGCGCCTGCAGGAGTTCGGCTCGGATGGCCGCTACTACACGCAGGATGAGCTGCGCCACATCGTCGAATATGCGCGCGACCGGGGCATTCGCGTGATTCCCGAGTTCGATATTCCGGCGCACACGCAGAGCTGGTTTCCGGGCTATCCGGAACTGGCGAGCGTTCCGGGGCCGTACACCATCGGGCGCACCTGGGGCGTTTACGATCCCGTGATGGATCCGACCAAGGAGAGCACCTACCAGTTCCTGGAGGCGTTCCTGGCCGAGATGGCGGCGATTTTTCCGGACCCCTATTTTCATATCGGCGGCGACGAAGTGAACCCCAAGCAGTGGAACGCGTCGGCTTCCATCCAGGCATTCGCGCGCGAGCACAAGCTGGACGGGGCGCACGGGCTGCAGGCGTACTTCAACCAGCGCGTTCAGAAGATCCTCGAAACGAACGGCAAGATCATGGTGGGGTGGGACGAGATTCTGCATCCGGACCTGCCGAAGACGGCGGTGATCCAGTCCTGGCGCGGGGCGAAGGCTTTGGCGGAGGCGGCGGTGCAGGGACACCGCGGGATTCTCTCGTGGGGCTACTACCTGGACCATCTGAACCCGGCCAGCCAGCCCTATGCCAACGATCCGCTCTCCGGGCCGGCCGCCGAGTTGAAGCCGGAGCAGGCCTCCATGATTTTGGGAGGCGAAGCCTGCATGTGGGCGGAGTATGTGAACGCCGAGACGGTGGATTCGCGCATCTGGCCGCGGATGGCAGCGATTGCGGAGCGCTTCTGGTCTCCGAAATCCACGACGGACGTGAATTCGATGTACGACCGGATGGAAGCCGTGAGCCGGCTGCTGGAATTTACCGGGGTGCGGCACCGGGCGAATTACGGGCCGATGCTGGACCGCCTGGCCGGGGGCAAAGCGGTGGGCCCGCTGCGGGTGCTCGCCGACGCGAGTGAAGCGCTGGGACTCGGGCCGCGGGCGCGCGCCCAGAAATACACCAGCCTGGTGCCGCTGAACCGCTTCGCCGACGCGGTGCGTCCGGAAAGCGAAAGCATCCGCGCGATGCAGAAAGCCGCGGCGGCGCGTTCGGAGACGGACGTGGCCATGCTGCGGGAACGCTTCGCGCAATGGGCGGCCAACGACGCTCCGTTCCAGGCATTGGCGGCGGACAACTCGCTGCTGACCGAGCTCAAGCCGCTGTCCAAGGACCTGGCGGCGCTCGGCGCGACCGGCTTGAAGGCGCTCGACTATCTCAAGTCCGGTGAGGCGCCACCGGCCGAGTGGCTGGCGGAGCAAAACAGGGAAATGACGCGCCTCGCCCGGCCACAGGCCGAGGTCACGCTGGCCGCCTTCCGCCCCGTGCGGGTACTTCTCCAAGCACTCTCCAGGCGCTGAAGGTTTGCGCGCTTCCGTTCGTTTTTGGAGGCTGTTTTCGAAACACGATACAATAGGGCAACTGGAGCTGTTGACCCCATGAATAAGCGAAATGCCGCGATTCTTCTGAGTTTCGCGGCCGTCGCGCTGCCGCTTTGCGCGGCTGACGCCACACCTGTTCGACCCCGATCCGGCAAAACCGAAATCATGCGCTTGAACGAAATCAAGCCGGGCATGAAGGGCACGGCCTGGACGGTTTTTCAAGGGACGGAACCCGAGGCGGTACCGGTGGAGATCATCGGCCGGCTCAAGAACATCCGCGGACCGAACCAGGACGTGATCCTGGCGAAACTGGGCGGCAAGGCCGCGCGGACCAATGTTGCCGGAGGGATGAGCGGCAGCCCCGTTTACATCGACGGGAAACTGATCGGGGCCATCGCGTTGCGCATCAGCGTGTTCTCTCCGGATGCGATCTGCGGCATCACGCCGATCGAGTTGATGCTGGAAATCAAGGACGACGACAAGTCGCGGCCCGAGGACGCGCGAACGCCGGACAAACCCATCGCGCGCAACCGCGAAGTGAATATTCCGGGCGATATGCTCTCGCAGGTAGTCTCGGCGGGCGGAGGCGGCAATTTCCCGCAGACCCCGGCGATGGTGCCGATCGAATCGCCGCTGGTCTTTTCGGGCTTCTCCGACAACACCATCCGGGAGTTTGGACCGCTGTTCCAGCAGATGGGGATCGTGCCGGTGCAGGGCGGCTCGGCGGGGGCGCAGCGGCGCACGACGAAGCCGGTGGCGGGGTGGGAGAAGTCGCTGAATCCCGGCGATATGGTGGCGGGGATGCTCGTGGACGGCGATCTGGGCGTTTCCGGGATGGGCACGGTGACTTACAACGACGGCAAGCGCGTGCTGGCGTTCGGTCACGCCTTTTATAACCTGGGGCCCATCAACATGCCGATGAGCAAGGCGGAAGTGGTGATGACGCTGGCGTCGTCCTATCAGCCGAACAAGATGGGCAACTCCACCGACATCGTGGGCGCGCTCGAGCAGGACCGGTACAGCGGCATCATGGGCGTGCTGGGCGCCACTTCCGAGATGGTGCCGGTGACGATGAAGATCCGGTCGCTCGACGACAAAGACGCGGTGACGAAGGAAAAGGATTTCCACTTCAACGTTTTCGTGCATCAGAAGTGGACGCCATACCTGATGATGCTGACGCTGTACAACACGCTTTCGCAGGTGAACGAGTTCGCCGACGAGGCCACCTACCGGCTGAAGGGCGACGTGGAACTCAGCGGCCAGCCGAAGATCGCGCTCTCGACGATGCAGGCTTCGGGTGAAAATCCGACACCGGCGCCGCTGGCGCTGGCGGCGTGGTGGGGCGAACGCTTCAACCGCCTCTACCTGAACAACGTGAAGATACCCGATCTGAAGAGCCGTGAACGTCACCGTGGACCTGCTTCCGGACCGGCGCGTGGCCACCATTGAGAACGCCTGGGTGCCGAATCCCGAAGTGCGGCCGGGCGACGAAGTTCCGGTGAAGGTGCTGCTACGGCCGTATCGCGGCGATCCGATTCAGCGCGAGATCAAGATCAAAATTCCCGCCGGACTGGCACAGGGCGACCATAAGCATCGTGCTCAGCGACGCCGATACGGTGAACCGCATGCAGAACATGGCGAGCGTGATGAACCGCTTCCTGGATATTCCGGAAACGGTTTCGCTGCTGAATCAGGAGCGCACGAACAACCGCCTGTACGTTTCGCTGGTGAACTCGACGCCGACGGCTTATTACGAAGACAAGACGCTGCCCAGCCTGCCCTCTTCGGTGCTCAATGTGATGCAGGCGGGCCGGGCGTCGAACCGCTCCCTGGTGACCTCGCCGGAAACGGCTGCCGAGCAACTGGCGCTGCCGTTCGACTATGTCATCACGGGCAGCTACGCACTCCGCATACACGTAAAGTAAACTATGTCCCGACTTTTCCGGTGGCTTCCCGGGCTCGCCGCCTGCGCGGCGCTGTTCGCCACGCAGACCCACATCTGGACGCAGAGCGAATTCGCCGATTTCGAAAAAGGCGTCATCAAAAACCTTTCCTTGCGGAGCGACGGCCAGCTTACGCTGGCGCCGCGCTCGCAGGAATTCTTCGATACCTCGTCGGCATACCTTTGGGCGCTGGCGCAGGATTCGAAGGGCAACCTTTATGCCGGCGGCGGCACGGGCGCCAAGCTTTACCGGATTCCGCCGGACGGCAAAGGCAAAGTGCTGGCCGAATTCGAAGCGCTGGAGATTCACGCCATCGCGATCGATTCCGAGGATCGCGTTTACGCGGCCACGTCGCCGGACGGCAAGATTTATCGCGTTGCCGCGAACGGCAAAGCGGACGTCTTCTTCGACCCGAAAGCGAAGTACATCTGGGGCATGGTGTTCGACAGCAAGGGCAACCTGTTTGTGGCGACGGGGGACCAGGGCGAGATTTTCCGCGTTCCGCCGGATGGCAAGGGCGGCTCGTTCTTCAAGACCGATGAGACGCATGTCCGCTCGATCGCGGTGGACGCGAACAACAACCTGATTGTGGGCACGGAGCCGGGGGGCCTGGTGTTGCGCGTCTCGCCGGCGGGCGAAGGTTTCGTGCTGTACCAGATGCCGAAGCGGGAAGTGACGGCGGTGGCGGTGGCGCGCGACGGGTCGATCTACGCCTCGGCGGTGGGGCTGAAGTCCGCGCCGGCTCCCGCGCCCCCTACCACCGCGCCGCGCCCGGCCACGCCTGCTACGGCGACGGTGACGGTAAATGTCGGAGGCGCCGCGGCGGCTGCGCCCGCGCCACGGCCGGCGGCCACGCCCGCGTCGGTCAGCGTCCCTGCCGGGATCGCGGGAGGGAGCGAAGTCTATCGCATCGAGCCGAACGGCGATCCGCGGCGCATCTGGAGCCATACGACGGATGTGGTGTACGCCATCGCCTTCGACGCGACCGGACGCGTGCTGCTGGGGGCGGGGAACAAGGGGAACATTTACCGCATCGAATCGCCGTCGCTGTACACGTCGCTGCTCACCATGCCGGCGACGCAGATCACGGCATTTCAGATGGGGCATGAGGGCCGGCTCTACGCCGCCACCGGCAACGTCGGCAAAGTGTACGATATCGGGCCGGGGATGGAGCAGCAGGGCACGATCGAGAGCGACGTATTCGATGCCGGGATGTACTCGGAATGGGGGCGGCTCACGTTCGAAACCAATTTGAACGGAGGCACGGTGGCGGTCCAGACGCGGAGCGGCAATCTCGACCAGCCGCAGAAGAACTGGAGTCCCTGGTCTTCGCCGATCACCAACGGGAAGGAGGGCGGCCGCATCAGTTCTCCGGCGGCGCGGTTCGTGCAGTGGAAGGCCACGCTCAACGCGGACACTTCGGGACACTCGCCGGAACTGATGTGGGTGGATGCGGCGTACCTCGAGAAGAACGTGGAGCCGCGGGTGGACCAGGTGGAGATCACGCCGCCGAACTACCGGTTCCCGGCCGCCGCGTCGTCGCTGCTTACGCCCACGCAGACCATCAGCCTGCCGCCGCTCGGACGGCGCGGCGCCACTCCGGCGCCATCGACGTCTTTCGAGAGCACGTCCACCAGCACGCCGCCGATGACGCTGGCCAAGGGATACCTGGGCGCCCGCTGGGTGGCTTCCGACCCGAACGGCGATGCGCTGTCCTACAACGTGGAGATCCGCGGGGTTCACGAAACCGAGTGGAAGCCGCTCAAGGACAAAGTGGCGGACAAGTACCTGGCCTGGGACTCGACGGCTTTTCCGGATGGCGAATACCGCGTGCGGGTCACCGCGTCGGATGCGCCCGGCAATCCGCCCGCGCAGGCCCTGACGGCGGACATGGAGAGCACGCCTTTTCTGATCGACAACACGCCGCCGCAGATTACCGGCCTGTCGGCAACGCGCAATGGCGGCAAATTGCAGGTCCGCTGGCACGCCGCCGACGCGCTCAACGCGATCGACCGGGCGGAATATTCGCTTGATGGAGGGGACTGGCTGCGGGTGGCGCCGGTGACCCGGCTGTCGGATTCTCCGCAACTCGACTACGAGCTGAACGTCGATGCCGGGTCCGGCGAGCACACCGTGGCGGTGCGCGTCGCCGACGACTACGACAACGTGGGCACGGAAAAAGTGGTCGTGAAATAGTCAGACGATCAGCATGCAATCGCCGTAGGAGTAGAACCGGTATTCGGCCTCGACGGCGTGGCGGTAGGCGGCCAGCGTGAGTTCCCGGCCGGCGAAGGCTGCCACCAGCAGCAACAGGCTGGTGCGCGGCAGATGGAAATTCGTGAGCATGGCCCCGACGCGGCGGAACTCGAACCCCGGATAGATGAAGATGTCGGTTTCGCCCTCGAGGACGCCCGTTCGCCATGCCGTCTCGATGGTGCGGACGCTGGTGGTGCCCGCGGCTACGACACGGCTGGCCTCGCGAAGGCGTGCGATGTGTTCCGGCGCGATG
The DNA here is from genome assembly GCA_963836425.1 of Bryobacterales bacterium. GTDB lineage: Bacteria > Acidobacteriota > Terriglobia > Bryobacterales > Bryobacteraceae > CAWIJJ01. Next base: position 255,856 of record CAWIJJ010000004.1, read on the forward strand.
CGGTAGCGTTCGGAATGGAGGGTGCCGGCCTCGACCTGGCCGGCGTGCAGCGGCTGAAAGGTACCCAGCCCGACGTGCAGCGTCACGTAGGCGATCTGTGCGCCGCGGTCACGGCAGGCATCGAGAATTTCGCCGGTAAAGTGGAGCCCGGCGGTGGGCGCGGCGACGGAGCCTTTCTCGCGGGCGAAGACGGTCTGGTAACGGTCGCGGTCGGCGGCTTCGTCCGCTCTCTTGATGTAAGGGGGCAGGGGAACGTGGCCGATCTGCTCGAAGGCTTCGTACAGGTCGCCGGCGCCGGAGAAGCGCACGGTGCGCTCGCCGTACTCGCCCCGGGCGACGATCTCGGCTTCGAGGCCGCCGGCGAAGCAGATGCGCTCGCCCAATCGCATCTTGCGTCCGGGACGCACCAGCGCTTCCCAGTCACGGGCTCCGGCGGAGACCGGGCGCAGCAGGAAAACCTCCACCTCGCCGCTCAGGTATTGGTGCCGCTTAGGGTTGTTGCGGCCGATGGGGAGGGAACGGACACCCGCGCGGCGGCCGAGCAGGCGGGCCGGGAAGACGCGAGAGTCGTTCAGGGCCAGGCAGTCGCCGGGAGCGAGGAAGGAGGGGAACTCCCGAAAGGTGCGGTCTTCCCAGCGTCCTTCGGCGCGGTGGACCACCAGCATTCGGGCGCCGGCGCGGTCTGCCAGCGGCTGCTGCGCGATTCGCTCTTCGGGGAGGTGGTAGTCGAATTCGGAGAGTTCCAACCCCTTCACTGTAACGGAAACAGTTCGCCCTGCTCCTCGCCCTGCCACAGTTCGGGCTTGTAATCGATGGCGGTGGAAACCAGGCCGTAGCGGTCGCGAATGCGCTGCACTTTGGCGCGGAGCGCGTCCTTGTAGTCGCGGTCCAGGTAGGCGGAGCGGGCGAACAGGTCGCGGTACCGTGCCACCAGGTGGGGGAACTCACGCGCGAGAAACGGCAGGAAGACCTTTTGCGCGGAAGGCATCAGGAACAGGGGACCGCCACCGAAGGACACGGCGCCGGCATCGCGGGCGGCCTTGGCCAAGCGGTCGAGCGACCGCTCGCCGTCGGTAATCCCCGGCATGATCGGGTTGGGCATTACTCCCACCTGAATGCCGGCGGCGGCGAGCCGGCTCACCGCCTCCAGGCGCAGCGCCGGGCGCGGGGCGCGCGGTTCCAGCAGGCGCGCGAGCTTCTCGTCGAGCGTGGTGATGGTGAGGCTGACACCGAGCACGTTGCCGCGCGCGATCTCGCGCAGCAGGTCGAGGTCGCGCACGATCAGGTCGGACTTACTGATGATGCCGAGGTGGCGGCCGCGTTCGCCGGCGAAGACTTCGAGGATGGCGCGGGTGCGCAGATAGCGCCGCTCGGCGGGCTGGTAGGGGTCGGTGGCGGTTCCGAGGGCGATCCGGTCCTCCCGCGGGATGCGGCGCAACTCCTGGCGGAGCAGGTGGGCGGAGGCGGCTTTGGCGTAAATGCGGTCTTCGAATTCGTGGGCGTCCAGCTCCATGAACTCGTGGGTATAGCGCGCGTAGCAATATTTGCAGCCGAACTCGCAGCCGCGGTAGGGATTGATGGTCCAGCGGAACGGCATGTTCGGTTTGGTGCGGTTGAGAATCGAGCGTGCGGGGATTTCGAGATATTCCACCTGGCGTTTGGCTTCGAGGAGTTCGCTTTGCGACGCCAGGCGCGCGATGCCGACGAGTGCCATGCGCTTATTTTCGCCTTTTATTCGCCTAATGACAAGTGGCAAATGGCGGTAGCATGACAGTTATGAATGTATCCAGGCGGCATTTCTTCTTTGGCACGCTTCTGGCGGGAGCGGTTCCGAGCGGGGGGTTCGGCAGCGTGCCCTCATTGCGCGCGGCGGGTTACAAGCCGTTCTACGAGAAACTGAACATCGCGGCGATCGGCTGCGGCGGACAGGGCGGAGCGGACCTGAACGATGCGGCCCGGACGGAAAACATCGTAGCGCTGTGCGATGTGGACGAGAAGCGCGCCGCCGTGAACTTCCAAAAGTTCAGCAAGGCGGCCAAGTACAAAGACTTCCGGGTGATGCTGGATAAGCAGAAGGACATCGATGCCTGCACCATCGGGATTCCGGATTTCATGCATGCGACGGTGGCTTTGGCCTGCATGCAGCAGGGGAAGCACGTTTACGTCGAAAAACCGCTGACGCGGACGCCATGGGAAGCGCGCCTGCTGCTCAACGCCGCGGCCAAGTACAAAGTCGCGACGCAGATGGGCAACCAGGGTTTCTCGCACGAGTGCACGCGGGTGGCGGCGGAGATTTTGTGGTCCGGGGATATCGGCGACGTGACGGAGGCGCATTTCTCCACCAGTCCGGGGACGCACCCGACGGCGCTTCAGCAACCGCCGCCGGAGGAGTCGGTTCCGGCCGGCCTCGATTGGGACCTGTGGCTCGGCGGCGCCGCCATGCGTCCGTTCAGCCCCTACTACATTCCATATAACTGGCGCGGTTTCTATGACTTCGGAACTGGACAGATCGGTAATTGGGCGACCCACACGGCTGGACCGGTGCAGTTTGCGTTGCAGTTGGGCGCGCCGACTTCGGTGGAGTGCGTGAGCCAGACGGGGCCGAGCAAGATCACTTATCCGACGCGCGCCATTATCCGGCTCGACTTTCCGGCGCGCGGGGGCATGCCTCCGGTGAAGGTGTTCTATCACGATTCGACGCGGCCGGAAGATCCGGACGCCTACCACGTGCCGGGAATGGAGAACGAGGTCATTCTTCCGCCGGCAGACAACCTGGCGGACAAGGGCCGTCCCACGGGCCGTTTTTTGAGGGCGATGATGGCGGGGCAGGGGGCTCCGCAGGCGCCTCGTCCGGCTGCGCCCGCGGGGGCCCGCGGCGGCGCGCCGGCGGCCCTGGTGGGCGCGGGCGGACCGGGTGTGCGGGTTTTCATCAGCGACCGCGGGGGTCCGGCGCGCAAGGGCGTTCTTTCCGGAAACGGCGCCGTTTTCGTGGGCAGCAAGGGGATCATGGCGACGCGCGAGCGCGGCGAGGGTGTGCATCTTCTGCCGGAATCGCGCTGGAAGGATTACACTTTGCCGCCGCAGATGCTGACGCGGTCACCGGGCCACATGCTGGACTGGATCCGGGCGTGCAAGGGCGGGGATGCGGGCTGCTCGGATTTCAGCGTGACGGCTCCGTATGCCGAATGGCTGGCCCTGGCGGCGATTGCTTTCCGGGTACCGGGCAAACTCGACTGGGACAGCAAGAATCTGCGCTTCACCAACAGCGCCGAGGCCAACAAGTACATCCAACCGGTTTTCCGGAAAGGATGGGAGCTGAAGCTATAAATCGGTCTGCAACGCGATTTGACATTGTTGTCATATCCCGGTAGGCTAAATAGTTTGGAAACGACTAGCTGGAGACGTGTGTCATGAGTACCGAGTTCCCCTCCAAGAACGGCATTGAACGGAAGTGGCATGTTATCGACGCCCAGGACTGCGTCCTGGGAAAGCTGGCCAGCAAGGCGGCTATGCTGCTGATGGGAAAGACGAAACCGTCTTACACGCCGTTCCTGGATACCGGCGATCACGTGATCGTCATCAACGCCGCGAAAGTCCGGCTGACGGGCCGGAAAGAAGAGAGCAAGGTTTACCGGCATTTCACCGGGTATCCCGGCGGGCTGGTAGAAACGAGCATCAAGCGGGTGCGCCAGACGCGCCCGAACCGCATCGTGGAAGAAGCCATTCAGGGCATGCTTCCAAAGACCAAGCTCGGCAAGCAGATGTACCGGAAATTAAAAGTCTACGCGGGTGACCGGCATCCGCACGCGGCGCAGAAGCCGTCCGCGTTAACAGTGTAAACGCGAGGGAAGGTAAGATTCGAGTGGCAGCGACGATGGTTCAATATTTGGGTACGGGCCGCCGTAAAACTTCGGTGGCTCGCGTCTTTTTGCGTCCGGGAAAGGGCGAGATCAAGGTCAACAACCGCGCATTTGAAAACTACTTCTCAACCGAGAGTGCGCGCGCCGTGGTGCGGCAGCCGCTGGCTGCGACGGAAACCATGGAGAAGTTCGACCTGCTGATTCTCGCTAATGGCGGCGGAGTGGCCGGCCAGGCGGGAGCAGCCCGCCTCGGTATTTCCAGGGCTTTAGTGGAGTTCAATGCCGAACTGCGGTCGCGTTTGAAGAAGCTGGGCTTCCTCACCCGCGATCCCCGCGCCCATGAGCGGAAGAAATATGGGCAGAAGGGCGCCCGCAAGCGGTTCCAGTTCTCCAAACGTTAGGATCCCGAAGGGGCCAGGCTCGCTCGGCCCCGCTTTGTTCTTTTTGCCAACGAGCCTTCAGATCCGGTGACGGGCGCAAATCTCGCTTTGGGCCGCGCGCGTGATGGCCGGACGTTGTATGAAGGCTTCAACGAGGGGTTTCCCCTCAAAACCGACTAGGAGGTAGTTTGCCCGCAATATCCATGAAGGAATTGCTCGAAGCCGGCGTTCACTTCGGGCACCAGACCAAGCGCTGGAATCCGAAGATGAAAGAATACATCTTCGGCGAACGCAACGGCATTTACATCATCGATCTACAGAAAACCCTCAAGATGTTCAAGGACGCCGCCCGGTTCGTGGGCGAGATGGCCGCGCAGGGCAAGAACGTGCTCTTCGTGGGCACCAAGCGACAGGCTCAGGAAGCGATTGCCGAAGAGGCCAACCGCTGCCAGATGTTCTACGTGAACCAGCGCTGGTTGGGCGGCCTGCTGACCAACATGGCCACGGTCCAGAAGTCGATCAAGCGGCTGAAGGAACTGGAAGCGATGTCTTCGGCGGAAGCTGGATACGCCGGCCGTCCGAAGAAGGAAATCATCCGGCTGGAACGGGAGCGCAAGCACCTGGACCAGAACCTGGCGGGCATCAAGGACATGCCGGGATTGCCCGATGTGCTGTTCGTGATCGATTCGAACAAGGAAGGCATCGCGGTCAAAGAGGCGCGGCGACTGGGCATTCCGGTTGTCGCCATCGTCGATACGAACTGCGATCCGGATGAAGTGGACTGGGTCATCCCGGGCAACGACGACGCTCTCCGGGCCATCCGTCTTTTTGCCAGCAAGATCGCCGATGCGGTGGTTGAAGGCAGGGCGCTGGCGACCGAGCAGGACTTCACCGCCGATAAGATCATCTCCGAGGAAGGCGCGGCCGAGGAGGGCATGCAGGACTACACCGAATACGTAGATCCCAAGTATGCCGAGAAGATCATGGCGGAAAGCCTGAGCATGGAAGGGGAGCCGGCCCCGGCTTCTCAGCGGAAGGGACCTGCCTCGGAAACGGCGGAACCGGCGCCGGAACCGGCCGTCACCGAAGGCGGACATTAAAACTTCGGCGGCCGCCGACCCTGGCGGCCGCCACATGGAAACGAGTAAGAGAACTATGGCGGAGATCACCGCGGCATTAGTAAAAGACCTGCGCGAACGCACCGGCGCAGGCATGATGGAGTGCAAGAAGGCCCTGACGGAGGCCAATGGCGATATCGGCGACGCCGAGGTCGTTCTGCGCAAGCGAGGCATTGCGGCCGCGGGCAAGAAAGCTTCGCGCGCAACCCGGCAGGGGTTGATCGGCAGCTACATACACGCCGGCGGACAGTTGGGCGTGATGGTGGAAGTCAACTGCGAATCCGATTTTGTCGCCCGCACGGCCGACTTTCAGGAGATGGTGCACGATGTGGCGATGCACATCGCGGCTGCCGACCCCCGCTATCTGAAGCGGGAAGACGTGCCGGCCGAAGTGTTGGAGAAGGAAAAGGAAATCGCCCGGGCGCGCGCGCTCCACGAAGGCAAGCCCGAAAAAGTGCTTGACCGCATCATTGAAGGGCGCATCGTGAAGTTCTACGAAGAGGTCTGCCTGCTGGAGCAACCCTTCGTGAAGGAAGCCACGCTGACCATCGAGCAACTGGTGAAGACCAGGATTGCGAAGCTGGGGGAGAACATCTCGATCGCGCGTTTCGTCCGCTTCAAGGTGGGAGACGTGGCCGCGGTTGAAGCAGACGCGGATGCCGAATCCGCCGCGCAGTAAATGGCCTACCGGCGCATCCTGCTCAAGCTGAGCGGTGAAGCTCTGGCGGGCGGCGCCAGTTTCGGCATCAGCCCCGAGCGGGTGTGCAGTCTTTCGGCGCAGGTGGCGGAAGTCGCCGCCGCCGGAATCCAGATTGGGGTTGTGGTGGGCGGCGGCAATATTTTCCGCGGGGTTGCGGCCGCTGCCCAGAACATGGACCGGGTCACGGCCGACCACATGGGGATGCTGGCCACGGTGATCAACTCCCTGGCGGTATCCGACGCGCTCGAGCAGATGGGCATCCCGACGCGCGTGATGAGCGCCATCGAGATGCACCAGGTGGCGGAGCCTTACATCCGCCGCCGCGCCATCCGGCACCTGGAGAAGGGCCGCATCGTCATCCTCGCGGCCGGCACCTCGAATCCGTATTTTTCGACCGACACGGCCGCCACCCTGCGGGCGCTTGAAATCAAGGCAGACATCATTGCCAAGGGGACGCGCGTGGACGGCGTTTACAACAAAGACCCGCTGAAGTTTCCCGATGCCGTCCGTTACGACGAGATCACCTACCTGGATGTGCTCAAGGAAGGCCTGGGAGTAATGGATGCCACGTCGATTGCCATGTGCCGGGACAATCACCTTCCGATAATCGTGTTCAATCTGACGGTGCCCGGAAACATCCTGCGCATGTCCAAAGGCGAGCCGGTCGGGACAATGATACGGTAGGGGAGCGGACCGTATGAACCCTCGCAGGATCCTCGTCACCGGAGGGGCCGGATATATCGGCTCCCACACCGTGCGTTTGCTGCTCGAGCAGGGGCATGATGTCGCCGTCGTCGACGATCTCTCGAAGGGGTACAAGCATAACGTCCCCGGCAACCGGCTTTATAAGCTCAATCTCACCGAGACGAATGCCCTGGCCGAGGTTCTGAAACAGACGCGGTCGGAAGCGGTGATCCATTTTGCCGCGTTCATCGCGGTGGGCGAATCCATGCGGGAGCCCGGGCGCTATTTCGAAAACAACGTGGGAGGTTCGCTGTCGCTGCTCAATGCGATGGTGCGGACCGGGGTCCGCCACCTGGTGTTTTCCTCGACGGCCGCGGTCTACGGCAATCCGGCTTCGTCGCCGATTTTCGAGACGTTTCCGATCCAGCCGGTGAATCCGTACGGCGAATCGAAAGTCATGGTGGAGACCCTGCTGCGCTGGTTCGACGAAATTCATCGCGTGACCAGCGTGACGCTGCGCTATTTCAACGCGTCGGGCGCCGATCCCGAGGGCCGGCTGGGCGAAGAGCACGAACCGGAAACACACCTCATCCCGCTGATCCTGCGCGCCATCGAAACCGGCCAGCCGATCACGGTTTTCGGCGACGACTACGACACGCCGGACGGCACCTGCATTCGCGACTACGTCCACGTCAACGACCTGGCGCAGGCGCACATACTGGCGCTCGAATACCTTCTGGAAGGCGGCGCTTCGGACCGTTTCAACGTCGGCACGGGCACGGGTCACACGGTGCTGGAAGTGATCCGCGCGGTGGAGGAAGCGACGGGCAAGAAGGTGCCTTACGTGGTGGGTCCCCGGCGCGAGGGCGATGCCGCGGCGCTGGTGGCCGCATCGGGAAAACTCAAGGAGAAACTCGGGTGGCAGCCGCGCTACGCCGACCTTCGGAGTATCGTGCAGCACGCCGCAAATTTCCGGTCGAGCAGGGTCGGATAGACTCAGGCGCCGAGCGCTTACCCGATTACTTCTTCGTAATACTTCTCATACAGCGCGATGATTTTCTCCGCGCAAAACCGCTCCGCGGCGTTCCAGCGGCCGGTCTTGGCCATGCGGTACTGCAAGGTGTCGTCGGTCAGCAGGGCGGTGACGCGCCGCGCCTGCGCGGCCACATCACCGGGAGGCTCCAGGAATCCGTCTTCCCCGTCCGTGATCAGTTCGGAAACGCCGCCCGCGTTGGTGGCCACCGGAACCACGCCGCAGGCCATGGCTTCGAGCGCCACCAGGCCGAAGCCCTCGAGTTCGCTCGGCATGAGCAGCGCGTGGGCCAGGGGAATGATGCGCTCCACGTGATTCTGCTTGCCGAGAAAGGAAACGTGGCGGTCCACTTTGAGTTCGCGGGCCAGGTGCTCGGCCGGTCCGCGTTCCGGACCATCCCCGACCATCAGCAGGTGCGCGGCCACGTTTTTCCGCACCTCCGCCAGAATTCGGATGCAGTCGAGCGGACGCTTCACCGGGCGGAAGTTGGAAAGGTGAATCAGGATCTTCTCACCGGCGGGCGCGTAGATCCGGGCGTCCTTTTTTTCGTTATCGGGATGGTAGCGGTCGCAGTTCACAAAATTGTAAATGACGCGGATCTGGTTGGGCACCTCGAACACCTCGAGGGTGCGGTTGCGCAGGTACTCGCTGATGCAGGTGATTCCGTCGGACTTCTCCATGCTGAATTTGGTGATTGGGAAGTAAGAGCGGTCCTGGCCTACCAGGGTGATGTCGGTTCCATGCAGCGTCGTGATGAAAGGCAGGCGCCGGCGCGGCGCCATCATCTGCTTGGCGAGGAGCGCGGAGATGGAATGGGGAATGGCGTAATGGACATGCAGCAGGTCCAAATCGTAGGCCTCCGCGGCCTCGGCCATTCGCGATGCCAGCGCCAGGCAATACGGCGGGTATTGAAACAGCGGGTAGTTGGAGACCTCGACTTCGTGGTAATGGATGCGCGGGGTCTCCGGATCCAGGCGGATCGGGTTGGCGTAAGTGATGAAGTGGACCTCGTGCCCGCGGGTGGCCAGCTCCAGGCCGAGTTCCGTCGCCACGATGCCGCTGCCGCCGTATGTCGGATAACAGGTGATGCCGATGTTCACCTGACCAAGGTATCACCGGGCATTCTGAACCGGTGTAAGCAAACCGTAACCGATTTGGCCGTTGAGGTTCTCGTCGGGTCGAGCGATGCTGCCGCCGCCGAACCACACCGCCACGCGGCCATCGGGGAGCGGTTCGACGGCAGGGTCGCAGAGCACCCGCGCGTTCCACGGCTGCTCGCCGCTGAAGACGGCCGGAAGCTTGTGCCAGCGCACGCCGTCGGTTGAACGGGCGAGGCCGAGCCTTCTCGATTCCGCCAGGTCGCGGCCGGTGTAGAGCATCCAGTAGAACCCACGCGCGCTCCAGACCGCCGGTTCGCCGAGTCCGTTCTCGTCGAAGGAGCCGGGCTCACCCAGCTCCAATACCGGGTTGCCGCGCAGCTTTTCCCACCGCAGGCCGTCTTCCGAGCGGGCCACTCCGATCCGCTGGCGCATGCCGCGGTCCTGCCCGAGATAGAAAAGGAAGAACGTGTTTCCGGCGCGCATGACGTAAGGGTCGGCGACTCCCGTTTCGTCCCAACTCGCGTAGGGTCCCGGTTCGAGCACCGGCTGCCGTTGTTTGGACCACGAGCGCAGATCGCCGGAGCGGGCCAGGCCGATGCGCGGCCGCTCTCTCGGTCCCGCCACATACCAGTAGAATATCTGCCCCCCGGCGCGCAGTGCCGACCCGTTGGCGGCGATGTAGCTGCCCTCCCAGGTTGTGCTGTCTGGTTCGAGGACCATACCTCGTTTTTCCCAGCGGTTCCCACCGGCGGCGACGGCCACTCCGGTGCGCCACGTCCGGCCATCGAAACCGGAATAGAGATTGGCGCGGCCGGGCACGACCGAGGGGTTCAGGACGTCGCGGGAGTCCCAGCCGTCGCCGGGGACGAGAACCGGTTGGGGATCCTGCTGAAAGCGATAGGCCGCAAGGGGGTCGCCGCCGGGCAGAGGCGGCAGCGTGAAATCGCCGTACCGGCCGCAGCCCGCCGACAGCAACACGATCAGGGCAGGCAGCAGGCGGTTCATTGCAGCGGAATTCGGAACTTCAAGCCGGCTCCGCGGCCGGGGCGCGACTCGAGCTGCAGTTCGGCATTGAGGGAACGGGCCCGGCGCTTGAGGCTCGCCGGTCCCAGCCGAAGCAACTCCAGCTCCTCGAGCGAATAGGTGCCCGCGAAGGAGAAGCCGTGGCCGTTGTCGTCCACCGAGATTTCGAGGCCGCGGTCGGTCCTCTCCATGGCGACAGCGACGCGGGTTGCGCCGGCGTGTTTACGGACGTTGTGCAGGCTCTCGCGCAGCATTTGCAGCACTTCGAGGGACATCTCCTGGGGGAGGCCGACGGGCGAGTTTGTGCCCAGGAACGTCACCGGAATGCCGCTCTCTTTTTGAAAACTCTCGACGGCGCGCCGGACGGTGGCCACCAGGTTGGCGCCATCCACGTCCACCGGCCGCATGCTGTGCAGGAACGCGCGCAGGTCGCGAACCTGCGTCTGCGCCAGCGTCTGCAACTGCCGCAGGTCTTCCATCCCAGCCTCCGAATCGCGATCGAAAAGCTTGCGGAGAATTTCCAGCCGCATTTGCAGGCTGATAAAGCTCTGTAGCGGCCCGTCATGAAAATCGGAGGCGATGCGCTGCCGTTCCGACTCGCCGGCTTTGGCGGCGGTTTTTTCGGTCTCGATGAGCTTTTCGTTGAGAATCTCGATCTGGCGCTTCTGCCGCTGCCGGCTCAGTCCGAAGCCGCACGCCAGCGCGCCGGACACCAGAATTGTCGGCTGCAGGCGACGGATGGGCCCGAAGGGAAGCAGCAGGCAAAACGCCGCGCACACACCCGTGACCACAACCAGTTCCACGGACGTGAAAAACAGGAGCGCTTCGGTGACGAGACCCAGGAACAGGAGCGCAATCACCCATAACAGCCGGTCCGCGGCGAGGGCGGCGATGGCCAGAAAGAAAATCGTATCGGCCAGCATCACCACCAGGCCGGGCATGCCGCTCGGGCCCTTCATCCGCAGCGCCACCACCAGAGCGTAGGCCAGGAAGCAGCCAATCAGCGTCTGGAAAAGCAGTCCCGAGGGGGCCGGGTAGAAATAACTAAGCAGGAGCGCGCACGCCGCCAGCAAGACGCGCGCCCAGGCGAGATAGGGAAACCAAGCAGCGTTTGGAAGAAACGGCACGGATTACTTCCGGTACAGGTAAAGCGCGTGACTGCGGCCCTCGCCGTCATCGGCGATATTCTCGACCTTTTCGGGAGTCCAATTCTTGAACTCGAAATCGTGGGCTACCACCCGGGCGCCTTTCTTGAGCTGCTTGTCGAGCAGCGGCTGCACTTTGTTATCGATCGAGTCGGGCAGCAGGTACACGGTGACCAGATCGGCGGAACCGTAGTTCTGCTTTAGGAGATCCCCATTGATAATGCGTGCGCTTTTTTCAAGACCCAGCTTCTGAATTCTCTCCATGCTGCGTTTGAACAGATCCTTGTCGAGTTCGACGCCGACGGCTTCGGCGTGGAATTTCTGGGCCGCCATGATGACGATGCGCCCGTCGCCGGAGCCGAGGTCGAACACTTTCTCGCCGGCGCGCAGCCCGCCGAGCTGCAGCATTTTTTCGACAATGGTTTCGGGCGTAGGGTAATAGGGAGCCAGCTTATCCGCATCCTGCGCGTTGAGGGCCGCGCCGGCGACCAGAAGAACGGCGAACCTTGCCAGTATCAGATGCCCCATACTCAGATCGTACCAGCGGCGGGACTGCCGGATCTTTCGTACGAAATTATACAACAAATCACTTACTGTTGGCATCCAACGACTTAGATCCAAACCTTCTCGCAGGGTTCGCCCATCCTGCACAATTCGCAGTGGGCGGCATCGGTGTAATAGCTGGCGTCGAGTTTGGCCAGGTAATACAGGGGCAGGGAGCCGAAATCGAAGGTATCGGGGGTAGGCTGATAGATTACGACCGCGAGGGCTACGACGGTGGCGCCCGAGGCTTCCAGCATGGCCCGCATCTGGCTCAGCTTGGTGCCGGTACGAAGGATGTCGTCCACCAGGACTACCTGCTCGCCGGGCGCTGGTTCCACATACTGCCGGAAACGGAGACTGCCGTTCTCGCCCAGCACCTCGGCCCAATAGACCTGCTTGGCGCGCAAGGCTTCGCACACGCCGAAAGCTACGGGCAGGCCGCCGGTGGCGGGCACTACGACAGACAACTCGGGAATGGACGCGCGAATCTCGGTATTGGCGCGCAACAGCCGGCTGAGTCCGACCGCGAGAAGCCTTTGATGCTGGTAGTGCCGGAGGGCCAGCGGCACCTGCAAGTACTCGTTCGAGTGCAATCCGGAAGGATACTCGAAGTGACCGTCGCGAAGGGCGCCGGTCTCGCGCATCAACGTGACGACTTCCTCTTGCGTGGGGATCATGTGCATAGGCGGTATGTGCTCTCCTAATTGGCTCCCCGGCCTGTCAACACGCGGGGTATGGTTCGCAGCAGGATTTTCCAGTCAAGCGCGAGCGACCAATTATCAATGTACTGCATGTCCAGTTTCATCCAGGTCTCGAAGTCGACGGTGTCCCGGCCGGAGACTGCCCAAAGGCAGGTCAGTCCGGGGCGCATGCGCAAACGGCGGCGCTGCCAGCCCTGGTAGAGGTCCACCTCGCTCGGGATGGCCGGGCGCGGGCCCACCAGCGACATATCCCCGCGGAGAACATTCCAGAGCTGCGGCCACTCGTCGATGGAAAACTTGCGCAGGTAGCGTCCGAGAGGCGTGGTTCGCGGATCGTCGGCGATTTTGAAAACGACGCTGTCCCGTTGATTCAGGTGGGCCAGGGCCGGTTTCAGGTCCTCGGCATTGCGGCACATGGAACGGAACTTGTAGAAGAGGAACCGCCGCCCGTTCAGGCCGCAGCGGACCTGCCGGAAAATGGCGGGTCCGGGTGAAGTGGCGCGGATCAACACGGCGACAATCGCCATCAGCGGCGAAAGAACGAGCAGTCCCGCCGCCGCAATCAGGACGTCGGTGGCGCGTTTCAGCAGCAGGCGGACTTCGTCGCACGGCGCGGCGGAAAAGGTGAGCAGCGGCGTGAGGCCGAAGCGGTCGAGCGAAACGGTGCTGTTGACGTGGGGGAAAAAGTCGACCGCGACGCGCGTGCGCACGCCTTGTTCATCGCAGAGCAGGAAGATTTCTTCGAGATTGGCCAGGCTCTCGCTCCTGACCGCAAAAATCACCTCGTCCACGACGTGCCGGCGGAGCAGGGCGGGAAGATCGGAGATGGGACGGACAGGGTAGGGGGCGGAGAGCTGGATCTGCTCGGTTCCGTCCTGCTGTTCGCTGAGAAAACCGAGCAGCCGGACGCCATACTCAACGGACTGTTCGAGGGCCCGCGCGAGGCGAATGGCGCGCTCGCCGGTGCCTGCAACCATGACGTAGTGAGGCGCGGCAAATTCGCGCCGGATGATGCCCACCAGGCGGCCCGCTGTCAAACGGAAAAACAGCAGGAGCATCCAGGTGTAGGCGGCGAACAACACCAGGAAGAAGCGGCTCAGTTCGAGCCGCAGGGAATACTCGAAAACGACCACGCACAAAGCGCCGTACGCACACTGCCGCGCCGAATCGCGGAGGATGACCCGGGGGTGGCCGGCATCCAGCTTCTCGTAGACTTCCAGCCACAAACCGATTGTGACCCAGGCGACCAGCGCCATCCCGAGCACCAGGGCTTTCTTGTCAACGGTCAGAAAGAACAGATGCTCGAGGCGGAGGAACGCGCGCGTTTGATAGGCCGCCTCAAACCCGGCGGTGATCAGGATGACGTCCGATAGCCCGAACAAAACACGAGCTTTACGCTGGCGGCTGAACATCCGAAGCTCACTATAGCATGTGGGGGCCTGGCGAGTCTGTCGCATGCCGCCCGGCGCGGAGTCCTCAAGTTTTGGCCGGCGCCGTCCGATAGAGAGAGCATGAAGCGTCGAGCCGCGAACGCGTTACTCTGGACCTGCCTGGTTGTTTGGCCGGCATTCGGACAATCCACCGGTCCGGTGGCCTCCCCACCTTCGCTACAGTTCACTTATCAGGTGAACAGCACCTTGTATCCGGCTGCGGCCAAGGTTACGGTAACGCTGCCGGCGTCAACGGCCCTGGTGCCGCTCTCGGTGACCGTCGTTTCGGGTCCGCAGGGCTGGCTCACGGTGACCCCCGATGCGGGCAAATCTCCGCTTGCGTTGACGGTAACGATAAACCCGACCACTCTCTCGCCCGGAAGTTACAGCGGCACCATCACAGTGAATACCGTACCCGGGGGCAGCAATCCGGCGGTAATCCCGGTGACGCTCATGATTTCGAATCCACCAGCGACGCTGACGGTAACCTCCTCCTCGACGAACTATGCACCGGCTTCCGGTGCGGGGCTGCCGAGCCTGACGTTCAGCTATACGACCGGTGCTCTGGCCACGATTCCGGCGTCGGCGCAACTCGACGTGGCTTCAACGGGCGACATCATACCTTTCAACGTGACCGCAACGAGCGGAACGGGTAAGGCGAGCGGCAGCGGCAGTTCCGTATGGGTGCGGGTGAATCAGACCGGGCAGCTTCCCAACGTGACCACCAGCGGGGTCGCGCTATCGGGTTCGTTTGTTCCGATCAATGTGGCGCTGGACCTGTCGACGCTTGCCTCGCTCGACCCGGGCAGCTACGCCGGGCTGATCACGATCGCGGCGACCAGTGTCAGCAGCACAGCAACGGTGGCCGTGAATCTGGTGGTTTCGGCGGGGCCGCCGATTCTAAGGCCCGCTAATCCGATTTTTCCGGCGAGCGTGATTGCGGGTCCGGCCATCGATCCGATCATCACCGTTTATGGCGACAACTTCTTCAGCACTTCCGTTGTAGCTCTCCAGCTGGGCTCGACTCCGTCGATCACCTTGCCGTCCAAACTGCTGAGCCGCAAGGTCTTGCAGGCGACGATCAACAAAGCGTACCTGGCTGCGCCCTCCGGGGCGACAACCTATCCGATCGTCTGGGTGTTGTCGGTGACCAATCCGGCGCCGCCGAATAATCCGGCGCAGTCGCCGGCCACCACCAGTTTCCTGGTGACCGATCCCGCCCTACCGGGCATTACCTCGGTGGTTAATGCCGCCAGTTATGCTTCCGCGGCCGTACACAGCGGAACGGGCGCGAATCCGGTGCCCACAGGGGCGACGTCGGTGTCTCCGCGGGAGATCGTCTCTATCTTTGGGCAGAACCTGGGGCCGGCCGTGGTCAGTCAGACGGTTGCCACCGGAACTCCCGCTGCATATCCGACCACCGCCGACGGGATCCAGGTGGCGTTTCAGTACGGCTTGCCGCCCACCACCGTGCTGGCGCCCATCATTATGAGCTCCAGCAATCAGATCAACTGCATCGTGCCGGTCGAGATTGCCAGCGTTATCGGAACTGCCGCCAACACGGCCACCATCCAGGTATTTAACGGATCGGCCAGCACCTCCACGTTCGATGTAAGCGTGGTGGCGGCTGATCCAGGCGCGTTCACCTTCGGGGGCCTCGGGCAGGGTCAGGCAGCCGTCCTCAACTACGACAACGTTACCGGATCCTACACCCTGAATTCGTCCAAGAATGCGGCGGTGAAGGGGTCCACCATCTCGATCTACGCTACCGGGCTGGGGGATCTGTCGGCGTCTCCGGCGCTGGTGAACGGCGAGGTCGCCAGTTCGGCGGTCACGCTGGCGGACAACACCTGCCGGGTGGACATCGACGGACAGCCGGCGGTGGTGAGTTACGCGGGCACGTCGCCGGGTGCGGTCGCCGGCCTGGTTCAGGTGAATGCGATCATTCCGCCGACGGTGCGGAGCGGCGCGGCGATTCCGATCACGGTATCGATTGGCAGCGCGACCGCGGCGCGGCGGAGCCAGCCGGGTGTCAGCGTGGCGGTGAAATAGCCGGCGGCGCTACTTCTGGCGCGCCGCCATTTTCCGTTCGAGGGCACGCATGAGCCTGTCCTGAACATCGTTCGGAATCGGGTATGGTTCCATGCCCTTATAGATCTGGATCGTCTTCCTGGTGGTATCCGCGATCACCCAGCAGTTTGGACATTCGGTGATGTGCTTCTCGAGCTTCGATCGCACTTCCGCATCCAAGGACTCGTCGAGATAATCGCTGAGCTCTTTCAGGAAGTCTTTACAGGTAAGCAAAGGCGTCATCTCCCTTGCGCTTGAAGAAGCGTGTCAGTTTTTCGCGCAATTGCAGCCGCGCCCGCAGCAGTCTGCTCTTAACCGCAGGAATCGAAAGGCCGAGCGCCTCCGCCGTCTCCTCGGTCGAGAGCTCGTCGATATCCCGCAGCATGAACACCGACCGGTAGGGCGGATCGAGGCTTTGAATGGCGGAATCCAGAATCCCACCGAGCTCTTCGCGTGAAAACTGCCGTTCCGGATCCTCGTCCCAGGCCGCGATTTCCCGGACCACCGTATCCTCCCCGGTATCGATCTGCTCGTCGAGAGAAACTGACCGGTCCGACTTGCGCCGGCGCAGTTTCATGAGCGCCTGGTTGACCGCGATTCGAACGATCCACGTGTAGAATTTGGAATCGCCTTTGAACTGATCGAGGTGTTCGTAGGCCTTCATAAAGGTCTCCTGCAGAACATCCTCGGCGTCTTCCCGATTTTGCGTGACATGTTGGGCCAAGCGGAAGATCTTGCCCTCGTAGCGCCTGACCAGTTCGGCGAACGCGGCGGTATCTCCCTCGCGGGCTTGGGAAACCAATACGCTTTCGTCCACTCCTGGTTGGCTGGAAACTGTCATGCGAATCCTACCATCATAGCGCAGGGAAGACGACGCCTACGCTGGGCCGGATATTCCTGGAAGCGCGACACAAAAGTGGAGATCCGTCAGAATCGCTGAAAAAGCGGCAGAATCTGAGCGTACCTGGTAGTTCAGAGAATGCTGGCAGTTGCGGAAAATGGTTGGCCGCCGATTAACGCAGATCAACACAGATCCAAGCACGATGTCTTATCGGCGTTGATCCGCGGTTATCAGCCGCACTTCAACGGGTTTGTCGTGGCCTGCCGATTGGCTTGTATTCGAGGCAATGAGTTTCGGGCGTAATGCCGGCCAGCGGCTCGAAAGGTGCGCGGAATGCACGCGGGACGTCCAGCGGCAGAAGTCATATTCCAGCGATTCCCATTTTTATGTCGCCACCCGATATTCCTGGAACCGCACGGATTGCGCGTTTTCGGACACCGCAATTTCCTGTGTTACGCTGAAATTTCCCTATGAGTAACATAGATATTACCCTGCCCGACGGCAGTATCCAGTCGGTCGCGGCAGGGACTCCTCCCATTGACATTGCGAAGAAGATCAGTCCCCGCCTCGCCGACGCGGCCGTGGTCGCCCGGGTGAACGGAGAACTTTACGACCTCACGCGCCCCCTCGATTCCGACGCCACGCTCCAGATTCTCACCTCCAAAGACCCCGAGGCCCTCGAGGTGTACCGCCATTCCACGGCGCATCTGCTTGCGGCCGCGGTTCTCGAGCTGTACCCGGAAACCAAGCTCGGTATCGGACCTCCCATCGAGAACGGCTTTTACTACGATTTCGACCGGCCCGCCCCCTTTACCCCGGACGACCTCGAAAAGATCGAGAAGAAAATGTGGGAGATCCAGTCCCGCAACCTGCCCTACGAGCGCGTCTACACCGCCAAGCAGGAGGGGCTCCGGAAGTATGGCGATGCGTGGATGAAGTGCGAACTGATCACGGAGCGTGCCGGCGACGTGTTCAGCGAGTACACGCTCGGGCCGCACTTCATCGACTTCTGCCGCGGTCCACACCTGCCGAACACGTCGAAGATCAAGGCATTCAAGCTGTTGTCGATCGCGGGCGCGTACTGGAAGGGCGATGAGCACAACAAGCAGCTCCAGCGCATTTACGGAACCGCCTTCTTCTCTTCGAAAGACCTGGACGCCTATCTCAAGCAGGTGGAGGAGGCCAAAAAGCGCGACCACCGCAAGCTCGGCAAGGAGCTCGACCTGTTCAGCATTCAGGAGCTTGCCGGCCCCGGACTGATTTTTTTTCATCCCAAGGGCGGGATTATCCGCAAGCAGCTCGAAGACTGGATGCGGGACCAATATCTGAAGCGCGGCTATTCGCTCGTCTACACGCCGCATGTCGCCCGCTTCGATCTGTGGAAGACTTCGGGGCACGCCAACTTCTATTCGTCGAACATGTTCTCGCGGATGGAGCTGGACGACGCCGAGTACCAGATCAAGCCGATGAACTGCCCGTTCCACATTCTGATCTACGCGGACCGGCAGCGCAGCTATCGCGACCTGCCGGTGCGGCTTGGCGAACTCGGAACGGTCTATCGCTATGAGCGCTCCGGCGTGCTGAACGGGCTGTTCCGGGTGCGCGGATTCACGCAGGACGACGCCCACATTTTTTGCACGACCGACCAGGTGGAGAACGAAATCGTCGATTGCCTGCAATTCGCAGTGGACACCCTGGCCGCGTACGGCTTTGAAAAGTACGATGCGGAACTGTCGACCTGGGACAAGGGTGCGAGCGGGAAATACGACGGCACCGCCGAGCAGTGGGAACTGGCCGAAAACGCTCTGCGCCGGGCCACAGAGCGGCTACAGATCAAGGCCACGCTCATCGCGGACGAGGCGGCGTTCTACGGCCCGAAGATCGACGTGAAACTGGTGGACGCCATCGGCCGCCGGTGGCAGCTTTCGACGGTGCAGTTCGATTTCACCCTGCCCCGCCGGTTCGGCCTCGAATACATCGGCGAGGATGGCCACAAGCACCAGCCGGTGATGGTCCACCGTGCATTGTACGGCTCGATCGAGCGCTTTTTCGGCATTCTGATCGAGCACTATGCGGGTGCGTTTCCGGTTTGGCTGGCCCCGTTGCAGGCGATCGTTCTGCCCATCACGGACCGGCAGATCGAATTCGCCCGCTCGGTTCAGCGCGACCTGGATGCCGCCGGAATCCGCGCTTCGGTGGACGAACGCAATGAGAAGGTGAATCTCAAAATCCGCGAAGCGCAGCTCCAGAAGATACCCTACATGCTGGTAGTAGGGGACCGCGAGCAGGAGAACGGCCAGGTGGCCGTGCGAAACCGCAGGCACGGCGATGTGGGAGCGATGGACCTGGCTGCCTTCATCGCCAAGGTGAAGTCGGAAATCGATTCGAAGATTGCATCGGAATAGGCCGGGGCGTTTTTCCGTCAAGCCATGTACGCAACCTCTGAAGGGACTTCGCGATATGTCGACAGGCGGCCGGCCTTCCGCGACAACGGCTTCTACCGGACCATATTGGGACTCCAGATCTCGACGCTGGGGATCGGCACGTACCTGGGCGGGCTGAACGACGCTTCCGACCAGGCATACGTCGAGGCCCTGATCGCCGCGGGCGAAGGGGGGATAAACTTTTTCGATTCCGCGATCAATTACCGCCATCAGCGGTCCGAGCGGTGCGTCGGAGCCGCGCTGCGCGAATTGCAGCGTGACGAGATGGTGGTCTGTACCAAGGCCGGATTTCTCACGCCGGGCGCGGTTCCGGACTCTTTCGACCCGGGAGAACTCGCCGGGGGCATGCACTGTATGGCTCCCCGCTTTCTCGAGGACCAGGCGCAGCGGAGCCGTGACAATCTGGGGGTGGAGACGATCGACGTCTTCTACCTTCACAATCCCGAAACGCAACTTGGATTCCGCACCCATGACGATTTCTACGACCGCATACGGCGCGCATTCGGTCACCTGGAAGTAATGGTGGACCAGCGCATCATCCGCTGGTACGGCGCGGCCACCTGGGACGGCTTTCGCCAGAAGGGCGCACTCAACCTGGAGCGCCTGGCTCGCATCGCTACCGAAGAGGGCGGCATGGCGCACCACTTCCGCTTCGTTCAACTGCCGTTCAACCTGGGCATGGTGGAGGCGTTTGTGGACCGGCCGGAAAGCGTGCTCGAAACGGCCGGCAAGCTGGGGATTGCCGTAGTCGCTTCGGGGACGCTGTTGCAGACCCGTATCCTGGAGCAGGTGCCGGAGACTGTTCGTGAACTGATGCCGGAGCTCGGGAGCGACGCGCAGAGGGCGATTCAGTTTACCCGCTCGACCCCCGGAATCGCGGTGGCGCTGGTGGGGATGGGGCGCCGCGAGCACGTCGAAGAGAACCTCGGGATCGCGCGGGTCCGCCCGTGTCCCTGGGAGCAGTACCAGCGTCTGTACCGGTGATGACCGCCCTGGAATTCGGCGGACTCGATTCGCTCGATGCCGCCATCGAAGCCCTGCCCAACAGTCCCGCGGTGTTTCTGGTGTGGCCGCGCGATGGCGATCCGTATCTGTCCAAAACGGGCCTTCTCCGGCGCCGCCTGCTGCGTCTGCTCAAGGAGCGCGAAAAACCATCGCGGCTGCTGAACCTGCGCGGCGCCGTGCAGCGCATCGAGTACCGGCTCACCGGGTCGTCCTTCGAATCCTCCATCGTGCTGTACGAGCAGGCGCGCCGCATCTTCCCGGACGGATATTTGAAGCTGCTGAAGCTGCGGATGCCGCCCTATGTGCGAATCCTGATGGCCAACCGGTTTCCGCGCAGCCGGATCACGACGCATCTGACCCGCGGGGCAGGGTTGAACTTCGGGCCCTTTCGTTCGCGCGCGTCGGCGGAACGGTTCGAGTCGCAGTTTCTCGATCTTTTTCAGATGCGCCGCTGCCAGGAGGATCTGGAGCCCTCGCCCGCGCACCCGGGCTGTATTTACGGCGAGATGGCGATGTGCCTGCGACCGTGCCAGGGAGTAGTAGGAGAAGCCGAATACGGCAACGAAATTCACCGGGTGGTGGATTTTCTGCGGAGCGGAGGCGATTCGCTGGTGCGCGCCATCGCGCATTCGCGCGACCGTTTGAGCGAGGAGATGTTGTTCGAAGAGGCGGCCCGCCAGCACCGGCGGCTCGAAAAGGTGCACGATGTGCTGAAGCTGCGGGACGAGCTTGCCTGCGACGTGGACAGCCTGAACGGAGTCGCGATCACGCGGTCGCTTGCGCCCCAGGCCGTCGAGTTGTGGTTCGTACGCGAGGGCGATTGGCAGACGCCGGTCCGCTTCAGCTTCGAGGTGCGCGAAGGGGCCCCGGTTTCGCTCGACCACATGCTGCGCGAAACGTTCGCGGCGGTTCCGGCCCGCAAGCTGGCCGTGCGCGAGCGGCAGGAGTATCTCGCCCTGCTCGCCCGCTGGTATTACTCGAGCTGGCGTGAGGGAGAATGGCTGGGATTTCCGAATTACCAGGAGATTCCGTACCGTAAGCTGGTCAACGCGGTATCGCGCGTGGCGCACACGTAGGGGCGTTCCGGACAGCAGTCGCGGCCGGCACGCCGTCGAGTCGCGGTTCGTACGCGAGGGCGACTGGCAGACGCCGGTCCGCTTCAGCTTCGAGGTGCGCGAAGGGGCCGCGGTTTCGCTCGACCACATGCTGCGCGAAACGTTCGCGGCGGTTCCGGCCCGCAAGCTGGCCGTGCGTGAGCGGCAGGAGTATGGTCAACGCGGTATCGCGCGTGGCGCACACGTAGGGGGCGTTCCGGACAGCAGACGCGGCCGGCACGCCGTCGAGTAGTGGTTCGTACGCGAGGGCGACTGGCAGACGCCGGTCCGGTTCAGCTTCGAGGTGCGCGAAGGGGCCCGCGGTATTCGCTCGACCACATGGCTGCGCGGAGACGTTGGCGGCGGTTCCGGCCCGCAAGCTGGGCGTGCGCGAGCGGCAGGAGTATGGTCAACGCGGTATCGCGCGTGGCGCACACGTAGCTGGCGTTCCGGACAGCAGTCGCGGCCGGCACGACCGTCGAGTCGTGGTTCGTACGCGAGGGCGACTGGCAGACGCCGGTCCGCTTCAGCTTCGAGGTGCGCGAAGGGGCCCCGGTTTCGCTCGACCACATGCTGCGCGAAACGTTCGCGGCGGTTCCGGCCCGCAAGCTGGGCGTGCGCGAGCGGCAGGAGTATGGTCAACGCGGTATCGCGCGTGGCGCACACGTAGGGGGCGTTCCGGACAGCAGTCCGGCCGGCACGCCGTCGAGTAGTGGTTCGTACGCGAGGGCGACTGGCAGACGCCGGTCCGCTTCAGCTTCGAGGTGCGCGAAGGGGCCCCGGTTTCGCTCGACCACATGCTGCGCGAAACGTTCGCGGCGGTTCCGGCCCGCAAGCTGGCCGTGCGCGAGCGGCAGGAGTACTGGTCAACGCGGTATCGCGCGTGGCGCACACGTAGGGGCGTTCCGGACAGCAGACGCGGCCGGCACGCCGTCGAAGTAGTGGTTCGTACGCGAGGGCGACTGGCAGACGCCGGTCCGCTTCAGCTTCGAGGTGCGCGAAGGGGCCCCGGTTTCGCTCGACCACATGCTGCGCGAAACGTTCGCGGCGGTTCCGGCCCGCAAGCTGGCCGTGCGCGAGCGGCAGGAGTATCTCGCCCTGCTCGCCCGCTGGTATTACTCGAGCTGGCGTGAGGGAGAATGGCTGGGACGCGAGGGCGACTGGCAGAGGCCGGTCCGCTTCAGCTTCGAGGTGCGCGAAGGGGCCCCGGTTTCGCTCGACCACATGCTGCGCGAGACGTTGGCGGCGGTTCCGGCCCGCAAGCTGGCCGTGCGCGAGCGGCAGGAGTATGGTCAACGCGGTATCGCGCGTGGCGCACACGTAGGGGCGTTCCGGACAGCAGTCGCGGCCGGCACGCACGCTATAATCGTGGGATATGAAACACCGGCTCGTGTTTGCGGCCCTGGGGGTACTGGGCGTGTCAGCCTGGGCCTTCGCGCAGAATCCTGCGCAGCAGCCCAAACCGCTTCCCGCCGAGCAGGAAGGCGAGGAGACCACGCGCATTCAGGTCGATGTGACCCGGGTGAACCTGCTGTTTACGGTCACCGACAAGAAAGGCCACTTCGTCGTCGACCTGAACAAGAACGATTTCGAAATTATCGAAGGCAAGAAGCCCCAGGAGATCCTGGAGTTCACAGCGGAGACCAATCTGCCGCTCCGGCTGGGGGTCCTGGTGGACACCAGCAACAGCATCCGCGACCGGTTCCGGTTCGAGCAGGAGGCGGCCAGCGAATTTCTGCGCAGCATCATCAAGAGCAATCACGACAAAGCGATGGTGGTCAGCTTCGACAGCGATCACTCGGTGGTGGCCGACCTGACTGACAACCCGGATGTTCTCGACAAGGCCATTCGCGATCTGCGCCCCGGCGGCGGCACGTCGCTCTACGATGCGATTTATTTTTCGTGCCGGGACAAGCTGCAGCAGGATGTTCCGAAACACAAGTATCGCCGGGCGATCATTCTGGTGAGCGACGGCGATGACAACCAGAGCCATTTCACGCGCGACCAGGCGCTCGAAATGGCGCAGCGGGCGGAGGTGGTAATCTACGCCATTTCCACCAACATCAGCCGGATCGAGTCGGACGGCGACAAGGTGCTGCGGTATCTGACCGCGGAGACCGGCGGCCGCGCTTTCTTCCCGTTCAAGGTGGAACAGCTGGAGCGGTCGTTCGTGGATATTGCCGACGAACTGCGGAACCAGTACAACATTTCGTACCGGCCGCAGCCGCTGGTGGCGGACGGGCTGTTCCATCCGCTGGATCTGCGGGTGAAGGGCCGCAAGGACCTGATCGTTCACGCCCGCAAGGGCTATTACGCGCCGCGCCTGTAGACCGCATGATCAGCATTCGACGCGGGCTGCCGGAAGATCTGCCGCAGGTAGCCGGCATCCAGACCGCGAGTCCCGAGGCCGCACACTGGGATCCGGCCGACTATCTCGCGGGCGACCTTCGCATCGCCACAATCGACGGACGCGTGGCCGGCTTCCTGGCGGGCCGCGAGACCGGCGGCATCGAGTACGAAATATTCAATCTGGCAGTAGCGCCGGGAACGCGCCGGAAGGGTGTTGGCAAGGCGCTGATCGGGGCGCTTGTGGCCGGTTTCAAGGGTACTATTTACCTGGAGGTCCGGGAGTCCAACTTCGCTGCCCTGGCATTTTATAAAGCACTTGGTTTTCAGCAGCTTAGCTGCCGGGATTCGTACTACGCAGACCCCCCTGAAGCAGCTATTGTCATGAAGTTTCATTCATGTTAAGGTGGCGATTAGACGGCTATCCGTCGAGCACAATAAGAGAAGAGATTACCCACCGAGCCTTGATTCCGAACCGACTCGGCGCGGCAACCTCATTGGGAGGAATTGCCCCATATGGAACGGAACGCACAGGAAGAGTTGAAGGCGCATCTGATGGCCACAAACGAGGAGTTTCAGAGGCTGTCCAGCCAGCATTCGGAATACGCGAAGCAACTGGACCACCTGGAATCGCTCGCCCATCTGACTGACCAGGAACAGTTGGAGGAGGTGCGGTTGAAGAAACTGAAACTTCGGTTAAAAGATCAGATGGAAGCGATCGTGAGTCAATTCCGGTCTCAGCAGGTCGCTTGAACGTCAGGTGCGCTTAATGGTTTCGACCCGGTCGGTCCTCCAAGGCTGGCCGGGTTTTTGTTTTTGAGGGCATGGAAGAAGAACCCCTGCGGATTCCGCTCACCGACGTTTTCGACCTGCACTCCGTTCCTCCCCGCGATGTTCGCCCGGTCGTGGAAGAATACCTCTCCGAAGCCCGGCGCCTCGGTTTCAAAGCTGTGCGCATCATTCACGGCCGCGGTATCGGCGTTCAGCGAGAAATCGTACGTTCCGTGCTCGCCCGGGCCGACTTTGTAGTTGATTTCCACGATGCACCGCCGGAAGCGGGCGGATGGGGCGCGACGGTGATTACCCTGCGCTGACTTTCTTTTCTCAAAACAACCGCCAAGTATTGCATTTTCATGAACTAAGCCGAATAATGAGTGGGATCGGCGGTAGAGATCCCAGTTTCCATCGGAGAGGGCATGAACACGCGATTGCGCAGTTTCCTGCAGTTGATCGTCGCCGGGATGGCATTCGGCGGAGTTGCCTCCGCCCAGACGCCAACGCCCGTTATTACGGGCCAGCTAAGCTCGTCGCTGATCAATCAGTTCAGCCCAACCAAGCCAAACGCCATTACCTCAGGGGTCCAGTTGCCGTCCGGATTCGCTCTGTACATTCCCGGGAATTTCAATGCGAACCAGTTCTACAACGTGCACTGGGTGAACACGCAGACGGGATTCGAGGCTTTCCTTTCGCAGGGCGACATCCGCAGTTTCAGCAACAGCCTGATCGTGGTAAACATTCCGGGCAACATTCCAGGGTTTTTCGGAAATGCGGTGAACGCGCGTCAGCAGGTCAATGTCACGGTCCAGGAATTCGTCCCGAGCTCGGAAAGTAGCGTCGAGTCGAACGCGGCTCAATTCTTCATCAATCCGCGCCCCGCAGGGCTCAACGTTACGCAAAGCATCACTGTGGGGCAGAGTTTCAGCGCCCCGATCGTCTCGGGAGGCACCGCGCCGTTTGCCGCTTCGCTCTCATCCGGAACGTCACCGCCCGGCTTAGGGTTCTCCTCCACGGGGACAATCAGCGGGGTGCCAAACACAGCCGGGTTATATAACTTCGTCACCGGGATTACGGATACGTGGGGCGTGTCGGCAGTCTCGTCCGACCTGATAGAAGTTGTAGGCGTACCGTCCATCTCGTCCATCACTCCTTCCGTTGCGGTGGCGGGCAGCGCCGGGGTTCAGATTTCCATCACTGGAACCAATTTTGTACCGCCGGTCTTGCAGCAACAGAGCCAGGTCTTCTCCGGAACCACGGTCCGGTGGACGGCGGGCACAGGCCCGGTGCTGCTCCAAACGCAGGTCCTGAGCGCGACCCAGATAACCGCTACGGTACCGGCTGCACTGCTGGCAACCCCGCTGGTCGCATCCATCGATGTTGTCCAGCCGACTGGCACGAGCTCGAACACGGTGCCATTCAGAGTGGTCGCCCAGTTGTCGATCACAACGGCCGCGCTCCCGTCCGGCACCCAGGGTGTCGCTTACAACGCCTTGGTCGAGGCTACCGGCGGCTCTTCGCCGTTCACGTGGTCGGCCCAAGGCCTGCCGGCCGGGTTGACCATCAGCACGGCCAATGGAACCATCAGGGGCACCCCGACCCAGTCGGGCGATTTCGACGTCGCCGTCTTAGTGGTTGACGGAATCGGACAGAGAGATAGCCGTACGATTCCCCTGGTGATCAGCCCGCCGCCCTTATCGATCACCACCGCGGTGCTGCCGCAGGGCACGGTCACGGTTCCTTACTCGGTCACGGTGACGGCGACCGGGGGAACGGCGCCGCTCGACTGGAGCGCCCAGGGTTTGCCCGACGGACTTACGATCAACCCGTCGACCGGCACGATCGCCGGAACACCCACCGCCAACGGCAATTTCCTGGTGACGGTGACGGTGGCGGACTCGGGTAATCAGAGGGTGAGCCGGCAATATTCGGTCGCGGTCGGCCTGCCGGTACTGACGATTACGACGGCAGCGCTGCCTTCGGCCACGATGGGCACCTCGTACAGCACGACGGTTGCGGCTGCGGGCGGCATTCCTCCGTTTGTCTGGAGCGCGACGGGCCTTCCCGGCGGACTCACGATCAGTTCATCGACGGGGACGATCACGGGCACCCCTACCGCCAACGGCAACTTCACCGTGACGGTGACGGTTGCGGACTCGGCCAAGCAGAGTGTGAGCCGGCAATACTCGCTGGCGGTCGCGCTGCCGGCACTGACGATTACGACAGCGGCCCTGCCCTCGGGAACCCAGGGTGTGGGCTATGCCGCGACCCTGTCGGGCACGGGCGGTGTGCCGCCGTTTATGTGGACTGCGCAGGGGCTTCCCGGCGGGCTCGCCATTAACAGCGCCACGGGTGTGATTTCGGGCACGCCGGTTCCCTTCGGTCCTTTCAACGTCAACGTCACCCTGTCGGACAGCGCCAATCAAAGCACAAGCCGCCAGTTCACCCTGACGATTGCGCCGCGGCCCCTTTCGATCGCTACGAACAATCTGCCTGCCGGGCAACAGGGCACCGGATACCAGGGATCGGTGACCGCGAGCGGCGGCGTTTCCCCGTTCTCGTGGAGCGCCAGTCAACTGCCTCCCGGCCTGGTGATCAACAGCCTTACCGGGCAGATCACGGGCACACCGACGGCGAGCGGCACGTTCCCCACGCGATTCACGGTGGTGGACGCCGCCCAGCAGACCGCATCGGCAACAATTCCGATTGTTATTGGACCGCCCGGTCCTCCGCCGCTCCAGATCACCGGCTCGGGGACGCTGTTGCCCGGCACCGTCGGCGTCCCGTACGCCACGGCAATTGCGATCAATGGCGGCACGCCCGGTTATGTGGTCACGCTTGCCGGCGGCACCCTGCCGCCCGGGCTAACCCTCATTCCGGAAGGCGCGATCAGCGGAATTCCGACCACCACCGGGACCTTCCGGTTTACGCTGCGTGCAACCGATGCGGCCAGCGCCACGGACACCAAGGACTACACCCTGGTGATTAACCCGGCGCAGTTGACGGTCACCGGCACGGTGCAGGACGTTCCCCGCAATTCGCCTGTCAGCGTGCAGTTCGGAGCCACGGGCGGCGTTCCGCCGTACACCTTCACGGCAACGGGAGCACTTCCCACAGGCACGACTTTCAGCAACGGACTGCTTTCGGGGACTGCGACGACTTCGGGCGCATACCAGTTCGCGGTGACAGTGAGGGATTCGACTGGCGCGACCGCCAGCCGGAGCTTCACTATCAACGTAACGGGACCGGTGCTCACGCTCACCGGCACATTCCCCAACGGAGTGGTGGGGACGCCGTACCAAACCGGGTTCAGCGTTACGGGCGGCACGGCGCCATATACGTTCACGTTCACAGGGTTGCCGGCGGGATTGAGCGCCAACGGGTCGTCGATCAGCGGCACTCCCACTGCGCCCGGCACTTCGACTGTCACGGTCGCGGTGACAGACAGTTCGGGGCTCAGCACGAGCCAGACCTTCACGGTCGTGATCGGGACCGGCCAACTGCAGATCACCACGGCCTCGTTACCTGCCGCTGTCAGCAATGCCGCATACAGCTTCACGTTGCTGGCGGCCGGCGGGGTGCCTCCCTACACCTGGGCCGTGTCCGGTTTGCCGTCACCGTTGACCGCCAGTTCCGCCGGCGCAATCAGCGGGACCGCGGGCGCGCCCGGCACATTCACCGTAAGCGCCACCGTGACCGACTCCCGGGGGGCGACGGCTACCCGGACGTTTACCTTAACGGTCGGCCAGCCGGCCCTTACCGTCACCACGACTTCCGTACCCGCGGGCACGGTGGGTACGCCCGTCTCCCTGACGTTTGCGGCATCGGGCGGAACGCCGCCCTACACGTGGAACGCGGCCGGTCTGCCGCCCGGGCTGGCGCTTTCGTCAGCGGGCGTGCTGTCGGGAAGCCCCACCACCAGCGGGACCACGTCGTTTTCGGTTGCGGTTACCGACAGCACGGGCGGGTCGGCCAACCGGCAGTTCTCCTTTACGGCGGCCCTGCCGGCGGCGCCTACATTGAACCTTACCGGTTTGCCGGCCACCTCCACACCGACCGCCCAGCCGCGCCTTACGGTGGGTATCGGCGGCCAGTTCCCGGTACCAGTGACTGTGGATCTGACCCTGACTTTCGCGGCCGACACCGGACCTGACGATCCCACAGTTCAGTTTGCGGGCGGCGGGCGGACGGCCCGGGTGACGATTCCGGCGGGCAGCACGACAGCTCCTAACGATCTGGGCATACAGATCGGCACGGTCGCCGGAACGGCTACCATCACGGCGAGATTCTCGGCTGCCGGGCAGGATCTGACGCCGTCGCCGGCGCCGACCCGCACGATTCGCATCAACGCCGGACCGCCGGTGATTACGGCCGTTTCGGCCACGCGCAGCGGTTCGACGTTTACGGTGAACATCACCGGGTACGCCGTGACCCGCTCGGTGACTACGGCCAACTTCACTTTCACGGCAGCCGCGGGCACCACGTTGCAGACGACCCAGCTCAGCGTTCCGGTGGACGCCATTTTCGCGCCGTTCTTTCAGAGCGCCGCCGGGGCCGCGCTGGGCAGCCAGTTTACGTTTAGTCAGCCTTTTACGCTGAGCGGCACCGGCCAGGTGGCTTCGGTTTCCGTGACCCTGGTGAACGCGGCCGGCACGTCCAACCCGATGACGGCAACCGTGCCATAACGAGGGCGCCGCGAACAGCAGCGCCCGGTTTTTCAACTGTGATACTCTGAAATTTCCACGTGTGCCGTCGCGTGTCAGCGAAGCCCTCGTCTTGCGTACCTATCCGCTGAAGGAGGCCGACCTCGTCGTCAGCTTTCTCTCGCGGGATCAGGGAAAACTCCGCGGAGTGGCCAAGCGGGCGCGGCGTCCGAAAGGCGGTTTTGGCGCGGGTCTGGAGCGTCTGTCGCACGTGCGGCTGGGGTATTTCCAGCGGGAAAACCGGGAACTGGTGAATCTGGATTCCTGCGAGTTGATTCGTTCTCAATTCGCGCTGGTTTCGAATTACTGGACCGGTGTGGCGCTGGATTACTTCGCGGAAGTATGCGAGCAGATGCTGCCTTCCGCCGAGCCGAACGAAAGGTTTTTCCGGCTGCTGCTGGCGATGCTCGACCATCTTCAGGAGGCCGGCGAGAAGGGTGTTTGGCGGGCCGTTTTGTATTTCTCACTTTGGGCGGTCCGGCTCTCGGGGTGGCTGCCCGAATTGCACGTTTGTCTCGGCTGCGGGAGCCTGCTGGACGATCCCGAGAACCCGGAACGCGCCTACTTCAGTCGTGGGCGGGCCGGCCTGATTTGTGGCCACTGCCGGGGCGGAACGGGAACGGGCGCCGGCCTGGAGTTGAGCGTCGAATCTCGGGTGCTGGCGGCCGAGATGTTGCGCAAGCCGGTCGCCTTTTTTGGGGACCGGGAGTGGGGCCAGTCGACGGCGGCGGATTTGCGGCGCTTCCTGGTTCAACAGATGGAATCGAGCGCCGAGCGGCGGCTGGTAACGGCGCACCTTCTCGAAGAAGGGGCGCCCGGATAGATGGATGCAATCTTTTCAAGAAATCATCTTCAACCTGAAACACTACTGGGCCGAGCGAGGCTGCATCATCCAGGAGCCGTATGACGTGGAAGTGGGCGCCGGCACGATGTGTCCGGAGACCTTCCTGCGCGTGCTCGGGCCCAAGCCTTACCGGGTGGCTTACGTGCAGCCGAGCCGCCGTCCGGCCGACGGCCGCTACGGCGATAATCCGAACCGCCTCTACAAGCATTCGCAGCTCCAGGTAATTCTGAAGCCGTCGCCGGACGACATCATCGAGCAGTACCTGGGCAGCCTGGAGGCGATCGGCATCGATCTGCGGCAGCACGATATCAAGTTCGAAGAAGACAACTGGGAGGCGCCGACCCTGGGCGCGTGGGGCATCGGCTGGCAGGTGATGCTGGACGGCCTGGAGATCACACAGTTTACGTACTTCCAGCAGTGCGGCGGCATCGACCTGGAGGTGGTGCCGGCCGAAATCACCTACGGCCTGGAACGGCTCACCGCGTTTCTCCAGGTGCGCGACAGCGTGTATGACATCGAGTGGACGAAGGGCTTCACGTACGCCGATGTCCGCTTCAAAGACGAATTGCAGTATTCGGTGTACAACTTCGAAATGGCCGAGATCGGCACGTTGTGGAAGCTGTTCGACCTGCACGAAGGCGAGGCGCTGCGCCTGATCCGCGCCTACGATCCGAAGTCGCCCGAAAAGGCGCGGTTTCCGCTGCTTCCCGCCTACGACCAGGTCCTGAAGTGCTCGAACATTTTCAACACGCTGGATGCGCGGGGCGCCATCAGCGTGACGGAGCGGGCGGGGGTCATCCAGCGGGTCCGCAAACTGGCGGTGGGCGTCGCCCAGGCATGGGCGGACCAGCAGCAGGATGCGGCGACGGCGGAGGTGGCGCAATGAGCCTGCCTTTCCTGCTCGAGATCGGCACCGAAGAGATTCCGGATTGGATGATTCCCAACGCTCTCGAGAACCTGCGCCTGCTTTTCGAGAAGCTCGAGATTTCGCACGAATCGGTGGCGCTGGACGCGACGCCGCGCCGCCTGGTGCTGCGCGCCGAAGGTCTTGCGGAGCGGCAGGCGGATAGCGAGGAGCGGATCCAGGGCCCTGCCCGGTCGGCGCCGCCGCAAGCGGTGGCCGGATTTGCGAAGAAGCAGGGCGTCCGGCCGGAAGATCTGACCGTCGAATCGACGGGCAAAGGCGAGTATTACGTGTTCGTCCGGAAGGTAGCGGGCCGCGCCGTCCGGGATATTCTCGCCGGTGCGCTGCCCGGGGTCATTCTCGGACTGAACTTCCCGAAAACGATGTACTGGACGGGCAGGAACGGCCCACGGTTCATCCGCCCTATCCGATGGATCGTGGCCATGCTGGGCGGCGAGATCATCGGCTTCGAACTGGCCGGGGTCCGGTCGGGAGCGCTGACCTCGGGTCACCGCCGCCTGGGGGCGCGGGAAATCGCTGTCACCCCGGCTGACTACGAACAGCGTCTGCGCGACCACTACGTGATCCTTTCGGCGGAGGAGCGGCGCCAGCGCATCTCGCGCGAGCTTGCCGGCGTCCGGGTCAAATCCGATCCGGCCCTGCTTGAAACGCTGGTCTACCTCACCGAATACCCGACCCCGATCGTAGGCAGCTTCGACGCCCGCTTCCTCGAATTGCCGGAAGAGGTGCTGGTAACCGTGATGCGGCATCACCAGAAATACTTTTCGGTGGAGGACGCATCGGGCCGGCTGGCCGCTCAGTTCGTAGCGGTGATGAATATTCCGTCGGACCCGGAGGGCTTTGTCCGGCGGGGAAACGAGCGGGTTCTCCGCGCCCGCTTCACGGACGCCCGCTTCTTCTGGGAAACGGACCAGAAAAAGAAGCTGGTGGAGCGCAAGGAGGACCTGGCGCACGTCACGTTTCAGGCGAAACTGGGCACGTATCTCGAAAAGGCGGAACGGATGGAGTCGCTGGCCGCGGAACTGGGCGGCAATGCCCACGCAGTGCGGGCGGCCGGTATCGCCAAGTGCGATCTCACCACCGAACTGGTCAAGGAATTCACGGAATTGCAGGGCGTGGTGGGCGGGCTTTACGCCCGTGCCCAGGGTGAAGCGGAGCCGGTGTGGCAGGCCATTTACGATCAGTACAAGCCCGCCAGCATCGAGGATTCGATTCCGCGCAACCGCACCGGGCAGATTGTGGCGCTGGCCGATAAGGTGGACACGCTGCGCGGCTGTTTCCGCGTCGGACTGGTTCCTTCCGGCTCCCGCGACCCGCTGGCGCTGCGCCGCGCCGCGCAGGGGGTGGTCAAGATCCTGGTGGAAGGCCGCCTGGAAATTCCGCTCGACACGCTGATTGGCGGCGATGAAGAGTTGAGGAAGTTTTTCGCGGATCGCGTCCGGTTCTACTTCAAGGAAATTCGCGGCTTCGCTTACGACGAACTGAATGCGGCCATGGCCGCGGGCTGGAGCAACCTGGTGGAACTGGAGGCCCGGCTGGTGCGCATCCAGAACCTCCGGCCGACGCCGGATTTCGAGCCTCTTGCGGCCAGCTTCAAACGGATTCGCAACATTCTGGAACAGGCCAAATGGGACCGCCCGGCGGGACTTTCTTCGGTTCACGAAAGCCTGCTCGAGCCCGGTCCCGAACAGGAACTTTACGACGAGACCCGCCGGATTGCCGGTCAGCCGATCGAGCGCTCGATCGTCCGGCTGCGTCCGAAAGTGGATCTGTTCTTCGATAAGGTATTGGTGAACGCTGCGGACGCTCGCGTCCGGGAGAACCGGTTGACGCTGCTCAACACGTTGCTCGCCGAGTTTTCGACGATCGCGGACTTTTCCGAAATTGTTACCCATTCATAGAGGAGAGAAGCGCATGAGTAAGTACGTTTATATGTTCGGCGGCGGCACAGCCGACGGCGACGGAACCATGAAAGATACGCTGGGCGGGAAGGGTTCCGGCCTGGCGGAAATGAGCCGCGCGGGCGTGCCGGTCCCCCCGGGATTCACGATCATCACCGACGTCTGCAATATCTTCTTCGATAACGACAAGAAGGTGCCCACGGCAGTTGACGATGAGATCTGGGTCTGCCTCGAGAAACTGGAAGGCCTGGCTGGAAAGAAACTCGGCGACGCGTCCGATCCCCTGTTGCTCAGCGTACGTTCCGGCGCGAAGTTTTCGATGCCGGGCATGATGAACACGATCCTCAACCTCGGCTTGAACGATGAGACGGTCGAGGGGCTGGTGGCCAAGACCGGGAATCCGCGTTTTGCCTACGACTGTTACCGGCGCTTCATCCAGATGTTCGGCGAAGTGGCTCTCAGCATCGACATGGCGCTGTTCGACGAAGCGTTCGATGCGCGCAAGCACAAGATCAAGGCGAAACTCGACACGGACCTGTCCGCCGAAGACCTCAAGGCCATCATCGTCGATTTCAAGAAGATCGTGAAGAAGGCCGTCAAGCGCGACTTCCCGCAGGATACCCGCGAGCAGCTCATCCTGGCGCGCAATGCCGTTTTCATGTCCTGGTGGGCGCCCAAGGCGTCCTACTATCGCAAGATGGAGAAGATCTCCGACCGCCTCGGCACCGCCTGCAATATTCAGACGATGGTGTTCGGAAACATGGGCGACACCTGCTGCACGGGCGTTGGTTTCACACGCGACCCCGGTTCGGGCGAGAAGGTGTTCTACGGCGAGTTCCTGGTGAACGCGCAGGGCGAGGACGTGGTCTCCGGTATCCGCACGCCGCAGCCGATCAGCGAACTCGAAGACTGGAACGCCGATGTCTACAAGCAGCTTCGCGACATCACGGCGAATCTCGAAAAGCACTACAAGGACATGCAGGATTTCGAGTTCACGGTACAGGAAGGCACGCTGTACATGCTCCAGACCCGCAACGGCAAGCGCACGGGGCCGGCGGCGGTGAAGGTTGCGGTGGAGATGGTGGAAGAGAAGCTGATCGACGAGAAGACCGCGGTGGGCCGCGTGGCTCCCGGCCAGCTCGACCAGTTGCTGCACCCCGTCTTCGATCCGGCCAGCCTGAAGAAACTCACCAAGCTCGCCACCGGTATCGATGCTTCGCCGGGCGCGGCGGTGGGCCGGCTCGCGTTCACGTCGGAAGACGCGGTGGAGATGTCGGCCAAGGGACCGGTCATTCTCATCCGCAAGGAGACGACTCCGGACGACATCCACGGGATGGACGCCTCCAAGGGCATTCTCACGGCGGTGGGCGGCAAGAGCTCGCACGCGGCCGTGGTGGCTCGCGGCATGGGCGTACCCTGTGTTGTCGGCTGCGGCGCAATCTCGATCAATGAGCGCGGCAAGCAGGCCGTGGTGAAGAGCGGCGGGAAGCAGATCACGGTCAAAGAAGGCGACTGGGTTTCGCTCAACGGCACTAACGGCGACGTCTACCAGGGACAGGCGGAAACCAAGGAGCCGGATCCCAACTCCCCCACCTTCGCGAAATTCATGAAGATGGCGGACAAGTTCCGCGGCGACTTCGGCGTTCGCGCCAACGCGGACATTCCGCGCGACGCGAAGGCCGCCCGCGCATTCGGCGCCGAGGGCATCGGGCTCTGCCGCACCGAGCACATGTTCTTCGCCGAGGACCGTCTGCCGCATGTGCAGGCCATGATCCTGTGCGAGACCGAGAAGGACCGCCGCAAAGCGCTTGCCAAGCTCCTGCCCATGCAGCGCAAGGATTTTGCGGGGCTGTTTGAAGCCATGGACGGCTTCCCGGTAGTCATCCGCACGCTGGACCCGCCGCTGCACGAGTTCGTGCCCAAGCGCGAAGAGCTCATGGTGGACCTGGCCAAGCTGCCCCACGCCGACATCAAGACCAAGAAGGAGATGGTCGCGCGGTACAAGAACTTCGGCGCGGAAGTGAAGAACCTCAAGACGGTGATTCCGGACCTGTTGAAGCGCGTCGAGTCTCTTCACGAATTCAACCCGATGCTCGGCCACCGCGGCTGCCGTCTCGGCATCACGTATCCCGAGATTACCGAGATGCAGGCGCGCGCCATCTTCGAAGCCGTCGTGCAGGTGGCCAAGAAGGGCAAGAAGGTGATTCCCGAGGTGATGATTCCGCTGATCGGCTCGGTGCAGGAATTCGAGCACCAGCGCAATATCGTGAAGCGGGTCGCCGACGAAGTTCTCCAAAAGGCGAATCTGACCAAGCAGAAGTACCTTATCGGGACCATGATCGAGATTCCGCGCGCGGCGCTGCTTGCCGACCAGGTGGCCGCCGAGGCGGAGTTCTTCAGCTTCGGGACCAACGACCTGACCCAGACCACGATGGGTCTTTCGCGCGACGACTATACCAAGTTCTCGAAGGACTACGAGGACAAGAAAATCTTCAAAGCCGATCCGTTCGGCGTGCTCGACCAGGAAGGCGTCGGCATGTTGATCGAGTGGGCGGTGAAGAAGGGCCGCGGCAGCCGTTCGGACCTCGAAGTCGGCATCTGCGGCGAGCACGGCGGCGAGCCGAGCTCCGTCATGTTCTGCTACCGCGTGGGAATGGACTACGTTTCCTGCTCCCCGTATCGCGTGCCGATCGCCCGGCTGGCGGCGGCGCAGGCGGCGATTTCGGGCAACGACAAGTCCGAAGCCATGCGCACCGCGTAATCGTCAAGGTCCCCGGTCCGGTCTCAGGGCCGGACCGGGGAAACTGACCGCCGTTTCCGTCCGCTCCGTCCCACCGCACAGGCCGACCAGGTTTCGTCGATGGCGCACGTCTTATAAGCCGAAAGTCCGATCGCGCGGCAGCACTCCACGATTCCGGGGGCGGTCAGGTCGCCTCCCGCACCCGAGGCTCGCTTCGGCCAGACCACCCATAAACGGGACCCGGCTTCCACTCGAAGCCTGGCGGCGGGCAGTTGCCGGGACAAGGCTGCGATGGATTTCGCAAACAGCAGGAGAATGTCCGCGCCGGCTGCGGCTGCCTGGAGGTGCGCGCCGGAGGGCAGCCCCTCGAGCACGAATCCGTCCGGAGCGTGCAGCAGCGCTACTACGGAATCCGCTGCAATACCGAGCTTGATTGCCGCTGCGTTTCGCTCCACCTGCGGAGGCGCGGGCATCTCCGCACTCTGCTTCAACGCCTTCGCCAGGGCCTTGCCGGCTTCCGGGAGAGTGGTGAAGGTGGCGTCGGGTAGCCAGTCGCGCACCCTTTGGGTCTTCTCGGGGTCGCCTTCGAGGAAAACCAGCGGAATCGCGCGTGTGCCTTTCTGCTTGCGAAGCTCGGCGCCCATGATGCGGCCGTAGGACGGCATCCGCGACAGGTCGATCAGGATGGCGTCTGGAGGGTTCTCACGAATGCGCCCGATGCGGGACAATCCCACGTGCGGGTAGGGTTCGCAATCGATGCCATCGCGCCGCAGCCGTTCCGCCAGGCGCGCTGCTTCCGCGGTTTCAAAGTGGATGACCAGCACGCGCACGGAACTATCTTACGCGCAGGAGTTATGCGCCGCGGGAGCTGCCCGCCGGATTCAAACGGCTGCGAATCTGGTTCATCACGTCGGAGGCGAGAAACGGTTTGCGCAAAACCGGGAAGTTGTGCTCTTCGCAGAGCGCTTCTTCCTCGGCCGGAAGGATGGTGCCGGTCATCACGATCACCAGCATTTCAGGAACGGCACGGAGGAACTCCACGCCCAGTTCGACTCCATTGCCGTCCGGCAGCATGTAATCGAGGAGGGCGGCGTTCGGCTTGTGCTCTTTCACGAGTTTTTTGGCTTCGGTGGCCGATTCCGCCGTCAGCAGCGTCCAGCCGTCGTTGGCCATTAAGCGCTCGAGAAAATGAAGCAGATCCCGATTGTCGTCCACCAGCAGCACGGTGGGATTAGCCGTAGCCGGCTGCGCCGCCGTGTCCACGCTCCGCAGGGTCAGCTTTTCGGCGTTTTCCGAGGGCTCCACCAGCACGTGAGCGCCCGGGTTCACCTGGTTGGTGGCCACCAGCGTGGCCAGCGGCTGCGTGAGATGGCGGTGGATGGTGCGGTTCAGTTCGCGGGCTCCGTACTCGGCGCTGGTGCCCCGTTCGAGCAGGAACTTGCGGGCTTCCGGCGGCACCTCCAGGACGAACGACCGGTTCCCGAGGCGCGTGTTGACGTGGTTCTGAAGGTCCGCGATCTGCCTGTCCAGAATCGCCGAGAGCGATTCGGGCGTCAGCGGCTGATAGGTGATGATGCAGTCGATCCGGTTCACGAACTCCGGAGAGAACCGCTTCCGCACGGCCACCAGGGCGATGTTCTGAAGTTTCCCGATGAGGTCGTTGCGGTGGCTGCCTTTCACGGCCTGGAAGCCGAAATCGGGGTTGATTTCGCGCATCATCTCGCGCGCGCCCAGATTGCTGGTGAGGAATACCAGGCTTCTTTCGAAGTTCACCGTGGAATTATCGCCGAGCCGGAGAAGGCCCTTGTCGAGCACGCCAAGCAACAACCGGGTCATCGACGGCGCGGCCTTCTCGATTTCGTCGAACAGCACCAGCGACAGGCTGCTCTTTTCGCTGGTTACAGCGTTCAGCTTCTGCTGGGTGAGCATGGGCTGAGTCTCGCGGTGCCCCAGGTAGCCGGGAGGCGCGCCGATCAGTTTGGCGACCTCGTGCTCCATCTGGAACTCGCCGCAATCCACTTTGAGCAGGTTCTTTTCGCTGCCGTGCAGGACTTCGGCCAGAGCTTCCACGGTCTTGGTTTTGCCCGTTCCGGTGGGGCCCAGGAGGAGAAACACGCCGACGGGCCGCCCTTCAGGCGCAAGTCCGGCCTGGAACATCTGAACGTAGGGAACGATCACGCGGGTGGCGGCGGGCTGTCCCACCACCTTTTGGGACAGAACGGCGGTAAGATCCTCCGTCAGGTCTGTGGCGGGTTTCTTTTGCCTGCCTTGGGAGCCCCGGGGCTTTTCCGAGCTGCTCTCCGCTTTCATTGGAAGTGCGGAGACACCTCTAGCTCTGGTGCGCCGTCGTTCTTCTGGGCGATTTGGTTCTTTCATAGTCCCCTATCGGCTGGACATGAGGCAGAAGGAAGTACGGTACAGGCTGGTACGGCGGTTCGCCTCGTACACCTTGCTTGTATCATGTAAACACCCACTGCTTGTGTTAAGTTCCGTACCGAACGGTACGAAAAGAAGGGAGGGGCTGGCCAACGGCAGACTACCGGTGCCGGAAAGTGATCCGGCCTTTGGTCAGATCGTAGGGGGAGAGTTCGAGCGTGACCTTGTCGCCCGCCAGCACGCGAATCCGATTGCGGCGAAGGCGGCCGGCCAAGTGGGCCAGCACGACGCGCTCGTGTTCGAGTTGAACACTGAACAGGCCGCTGGGAAATTTCTCTAGCACCGTTCCGGTTACTTCGATGCTGTCCTCTTTGCTCATATACCTCCAGGTGGCATTTGTGGGCCGGCTGGGGAGAAGCCGGCCCACTTGTTACACTAGGCCGCCGTGACGTTGGTCGCCTGCAGCCCTTTGGGGCCTTTCGTCACTTCAAATTCCACTCTGGCACCTTCATCCAGGGTTCGATATCCCTGCGTTTGAATCGCTGAGAAGTGAACGAAGACGTCCTCTCCGTTTTCACGCTGGATAAAGCCGTAGCCTTTGGCTGCGTTGAACCACTTCACTGTACCTTTTTCTTTCATCTGCCTTATTTCCTTCTCACTAAACTTCTTTGGAATGCACCTAAACCCCTGACTTCACGCCTCCTAACCAAAAAAGGGAGGTGCGGATGGACTCACGCAACCCCCCTCTTGGAGACAAAAGCGGAAATCAAGAGTCAAATGCCCTACCATTATACAACAGGAGCCATCGTCAACCGCGGCGTGAACACATTCCATTTCTACCGCTTTCGCTTCCACTTCCAAGGGCTGGATTCGCTGTATTTCCCGGCAGGAAAGAGCGCCAACGTGGTACGCGGGGCTTTCGGCAGCCTTTTGCGGACGGCCGCTCCCGGCGCCTACTCGCGGCTATTCGAGCCGGGGGCGGAACTGGGAAAAACGCCGAGCGGCCTGGCGGACTGGCCGCGTCCCTTTCTGTTCCGCACCGCCCATCTGGACGGTAGCCGGATCCCGGCGGGGGGCCTGTTTTTCATCGATGTACACGTTTTCGACGTGCGCCGGCCGGTCCTGCTCCATTTCCGGGAGGCGTTTTCGCAGTTCGCGGTGCAGGGTCTGGGGCCGGGACGCGGACGGGCCGAACTCCACCTGGTCGAGCAACTGGACCTCGAAGACTCCCCCACGCCGGTTTCCTCCGCTCCGGGTCCGCCTTCCGCTCTTGACCTGGAACCCGGCTCCGAGCCGGTGGACTTCGTTGCACTCCGGTTCGTCACCCCCACTGAACTGAAACAGGGGGGCGAACTGGCGGCGCGGCCGGAATTTCCTTTCCTTTATGCCCGCCTGCGCGACCGGTTAAGCACTTTGCGCGCACTCTATGGCGAGGGCCCTCTCGACATCGACTTTCGCGGCAGCGGTGAACTGGCGGCGGGCATCCGGCTGACACGCTGCGAACTGGTGCATGAGCGGGCGGAGCGCAAGTCCGGACGAACCGGGCAGACCCATTCGCTCGGAGGATTCACGGGCCGGGCGGAATACGAAGGCGAACTGGGCGGGTTCATGCCGTGGCTGCACGCCGCGCGCTGGGCCGGCGTAGGCAGGCAGACGGTATGGGGCAAGGGCGACGTCCGCGTTGTTCGGGCCGGAAAGTGATAAGTTAGGACCGATGAAGCGCATCTTTCTGACCCTGCTCTTCTTTGCCCAGGCAGCGCTGTTTGCCCAGGGAGCGTCCAACCAGGCGAGGGCCGAACTGCTCTGGCCGGACGGAGCCCCCGGCGCGCTCGGCACGGAGGAAGTCGACAAGCCCACCCTGGCGCCTTACCTGGTCCCCGAAGGCAGGGGCACGGGAACCGCGGTCATCGTCTGCCCGGGCGGAGGCTACGTAAATCTCTCCATGGACAAGGAAGGCGATCAGATCGCGCGCTGGCTGAATTCGATCGGCGTTACCGCGTTTGTGCTGAAGTACCGGCTCGGCCCCAGGTATCACCACCCGGTGGAACTCGGAGATGCGCAGCGGGCCATCCGCACCGTCCGCGCCAAAGCGGCGCAATTCCGGGTGATGCCAGATCGCGTCGGCATTATGGGCTTTTCGGCCGGAGGCCACCTTGCCTCCACGACCGGGACGCATTTCGATGCTGGAAACCCGCAGGGCGCCGACCCCATCGACCGCGTCAGCAGCCGCCCGGACTTCATGATTCTGTGCTATCCGGTCATCTCGTTTGGCACCTACGCGCACCAGGGGTCGAAGCGCGCGCTGCTGGGCGATAACCCGGACCCGAAACTGGTTGAACTGCTTTCGAACGAACTTCAGGTCACCGCGCAGACGCCGCCCACGTTCCTTTTCCACACCAACTCGGACACCGGTGTGCCGCCCGAGAACAGCGCGCTTTTCTACCTCGCGCTGCGTAAGGCCGGGGTGCCGGCGGAACTCCACATTTACGAGCGCGGGCCGCACGGGGTGGGCCTGGCGCAGACCGATGAGGCCCTGTCCTCCTGGCCCGAGCGCCTGGCCAACTGGCTGCGCGTCCGCGGTCTGCTGAACGCCAATCCGAAGTAGGAGTATCGATGATGAAGCGCGGGCTAGTGCTGCTATCGGCCGCCGCCTTTCTGGCGGCGCAGACACCCATTAAATATCCGGCGGCGAAAAAAGTGGATACAGTGGACGACTATCACGGCATCAAGATTGCCGATCCGTACCGCTGGCTGGAGGACGCCGATTCGGCGGAAACCGCGCAGTGGGTCAAGGCGGAGAACGAACTGACGCAGCGCTACCTGGCCTCCATCGGATCACGCGGGCGCATCAAGGACCGGCTGACCACGCTCTACGATTACGAGCGCTATTCGCATTTTGAGAAGGCCGGCAACGGTTACATTTTCGCCCGCAATGACGGGCTGCAAAACCAGGATGTTTACTACTGGACCGATGCGCTTACCGGCAAGGAGCGGGTGCTCCTCGACCCCAACAAGCTCCGCGCCGACGGCACCGCCGCACTGACTGGAGTGGTGGCGACGGCCGACGGCAAGTGGCTTGCCTACGGGGTGGCCGACGCCGGCTCGGATTGGGCCGAATGGCGCGTGCGCGACATCGCCACCGGGCAGGATGCGCCGGACGTCGTGCGCTGGAACAAGTTCGTGCCGGCAGCATGGGCACCCGACCGGAGCAGCTTTTACTATCTCCGTTTCCCCGAGCCCAAACCGGGTGAAGCGCTGACCGCCGAGAACGTGCAGTCGAAGCTTTACCTGCACAAAGTGGGCGAACCGCAAGCTTCCGACAAACTGATCTACGAGCGTCCCGACCAGAAGCAGTGGATGTTCGTGCCGCAGGTGAGCGACGACGGCCGCTACCTGATGATTCTGGTTTCCGGCAGCACCGATATCAAAAACCTGCTTTTCTACCAGGATTTGAAGGAGCCTCAGCCGAAGACCGTGGAGCTGATTAAGGAGTTCCAGGCGTCGTATGTGCCGCTGGGCAACCGGGGCACCGTCCTTTATCTGCAGACTACCGATCATGCGCCACGCGGGCGGATCATTGCGATCGACCTGGCCCATCCCGAGCCTTCCGGCTGGCGGGAGATCGTGCCGCAACAGCCCGAGGCCATGGAAGCGGCGGTGATGATTAAAGACCGCCTGGTGGTCACGTATATGAAGGACGCCGCCAGCCAGGTCCGGACTTTTGCGCTCGATGGAAAGTCCGGCAGGGAAGTGCCGTTGCCCGAGGTTGGAACGGTCACCCTTTACCCGGCCCACCAGGACGATCCGGAGCTGTTCTTCGCCTTCACGACTTTCACCGCGCCCCGCAAGATCTACCGCCTGGAGGCGCAGACGAGCACGCTGCGCCTGGTGCGGGAGAGCAAGCTCAGTTTCGACCCGTCGCAGTTCACGACGGAAAAAGTGTTCTACACGAGCAAGGATGGCACGCGCATTCCTATGTCCATCGTGCACCGGAACGGGTTGAAGCTCGACGGGCAAAACCCCACCATTTTGAACGGCTACGGCGGCTTCAACGTCAGCCTGCTTCCTGCATTCAACTCCTGGACGGTGGCGTGGATGGAGATGGGCGGCATCTACGCGGTGGCCAACCTGCGCGGCGGCGGCGAGTACGGAGAGGAATGGCATGACGCGGGCCGGCTGGCGAAGAAGCAGAATGTTTTCGACGATTTCATTGCCGCTGCCGAGTGGCTGATCGCGAAGAAGTACACCTCCACGCCCAAACTTGCGATTATGGGCGGCAGCAACGGCGGCCTGCTGGTGGGTGCGGTTCTAAACCAGCGGCCGGACCTGTTCGGCGCAGCCATGCCGGCGGTCGGGGTTATGGACATGCTGCGATATCACAAGTTCACCATCGGCGCGGCCTGGGCCGCCGACTACGGCACCTCAGACAAACCCGACGAGTTCAAAGTACTGCGTGCCTACTCGCCGCTCCACAATATCAAAGCGGGCGCCGCCTATCCCCCGGTCCTCATCACCACCGCCGACCACGACGACCGGGTGGTTCCCGGCCACAGCTTCAAGTACGCGGCCACCTTACAGGCAGCTCAGGGGGGTGCAGGCCCCATTCTCATCCGCATCGAAACCCGCGCCGGGCATGGGGGAGGAAAACCGATCACGAAGACCATCGAGGAGTACGCCGACCGGTTGGCCTTCCTCACGAAGGAATTGGGAATTACGCAAGGCAATTAGAATTCCCGCCACCGCCCGATAGTGTTAGAATAAACAGGACCCTACAGTACACATTGCAC
Source organism: Bryobacterales bacterium (assembly GCA_963836425.1). Taxonomy (GTDB): domain Bacteria; phylum Acidobacteriota; class Terriglobia; order Bryobacterales; family Bryobacteraceae; genus CAWIJJ01. The sequence goes on from CAWIJJ010000004.1 coordinate 298,423, forward strand.
CCTCTGGCGGATCGCTCACATGCTCTTTCTTTCCGTCCCGTATCGCTTGGGGTACCGGCAACAAGTGTAGGCCGAAAGAAGAGCTCAAGATGGATTCCGATTCGATTGCCCTCCTGATCCTGCTAGTGGTGGTTGTCGCCGCTCTCCTCATGCCCCCCGGTCCGGGAACGCCGTTGCGTGCGCCCGTGCCCGGCCGTTAATCGGTGGCGTGCCGCGTGCTTCCGGTGCTCCGCCCCAAGTGCGCTAAAATCAAGGGGTTCCGATTTCAATGGATTTTCTGAAAGGCCTGAACCCGCAACAGCAGGAGGCGGTCGCCCACACGGAGGGCCCATTGCTCATCCTGGCGGGCGCCGGCAGCGGGAAAACCCGCGTCATCACGCACCGGATTGCCCACATCATCACGAGCCGCCGGGTGCCGCCCTCCTCCGTCCTGGCCGTCACGTTCACCAACAAAGCCGCCAATGAAATGCGGGAACGGGTGGCCGGGCTGCTGGACAGCCTGCGACTGGATTCTTCGCCCAACCTTTCCACCTTTCACTCGTTCTGCGTCCGCCTTCTGCGGCGGGATGGCGATCCGCTTGCAGCGCTGCGTCCCGGATTCACCCGCCGGTTTTCCATCTACGACGACGAGGACCAGCTAGGGATTATCAAGGCCGCATACCGCGCCCTTGGCCTGGACGAGAAGGAATTCCTCCAGTACCGCGCCGTGCTGTCGAGGATCAGCCACGCCAAGAATCGGAATCAGAAGCCGCAGGACATCTACAAGGAGGCCGTCAACGACGAGACCGAGAAGGTGGCGGCGGTCTTCGAGCAGTACGAAAAAGCGCTACTGGCGGCTAACGCCATGGACTTCGACGACCTGCTGCTGGAAGCAGTGAGGCTGCTGCGGATCGACGAGGCTACGCGGGAGTCCTGGAACCGGCGGCTCAGTTACGTAATGATCGACGAGTACCAGGATACGAACCGCACCCAGTACGACCTCATGCGGCTGCTGACGCAGTCCCACGGGAACGTTTGCGTGGTGGGGGACGAGGATCAGTCGATCTATAGCTGGCGCGGCGCCGACATTCGCAACATTCTCGACTTCGAGCGCGACTTCCCTAAAGCCAAAACGATCCGCCTGGAACAAAACTACCGCTCGACGAAAAACATCCTCGCCGCCGCCGGCGCCGTGGTGGAGAACAACAAGGCGCGCAAGGGCAAGAAACTGTGGACGGATGCGGGCGAGGGTTTGCCGCTCGGTCTTTACGCCGGATACGATGCCGAAAACGAGGCGCTGTTCATCGCCGATACGATCGAGAAGCACCTGGCCTCGAATCCCTCCGATCACGTTGCCGTTCTCTACCGGACCAATTCCCAGTCGCGGCAGATTGAAGAAGCCTTGCGGAGATACGGGCGCAACTACAATGTGGTCGGCGGGTTCAGCTTCTACCAGCGCGCGGAAGTGAAGGATATCGTCGCGTACCTGAAGCTGGCCGTATCGAATATCGATTCTGTGAGCCTGCTGCGCGTGATTAATACGCCCGCCCGCGGGATCGGCCGCACCACCGTGGAACAGATCGAGCGGCTGGCGCGGGAGCAGGGCATCAGCCTCTGGGAAGCCACCGGCACCACTATCGACGGCAAGGCCCTGTCCACGCGCTCGCAATCGTCCCTGGTCCTGTTCCGCAACCTGGTGCAGGAGCTTTCCCTGGTCGCCAGTTCCGCGAGCCTGCCGGACCTGGTCCGCTTCATTCTCGAGCGCACCGGCTATCGCCGAATGCTGGAGCAGGACAAGTCGCCGGACGCCCAGGCGCGGATCGAGAACCTGGAGGAGTTGATTCATGCGGCGGCGGAGGCCGCGGAACGGGACGAGACGGTATCGGACTTTCTGGACCATGCCGCACTGGTGGCGGATGCCGACGCTTACGACGAGTCCGCGGTGGTCACCCTGATGACGCTGCACAATGCCAAAGGCCTGGAGTTTCCCCTCGTGTTCCTTTCCGGAATGGAACTCGGCCTGTTCCCGCACAGCCGGTCTATGAACTCGGAGGAGGCGCTCGAGGAAGAGCGGCGGTTGTGCTACGTCGGCATGACCCGCGCCCGGAAACGGCTCGTCCTCACGTGGGCGAAGTTCCGCCGGCGGTTTGGAGGCGGCGATCCGGAACGATCCACACCCTCCTGGTTTCTGGGCGAGGTGCCGGCGGGTCTGATGGTGAACCTCGGGCCGGAGGAGGATCCGCGGGAGGTCAACCTGTACGCCGAGCGCTACGACGTGCGGCAGTCAGCCAGGCGCAACACGTTCACCGGGAAGACGTACAACTCGATCGACAACATCTCCCAGTTCTTTGGCGAGCGCGGCATGCCATTCAACGGGCCGCGCCTGCCGTCGCAGCAAAAACCGCCGACGCCGCCGGTGGTCCGCCCTGGGGCTCCCCTGACCAAGCCACTGACGCCCGCGGCGCCTCCGGGGAGGCGTGTGGCGCGGGCCGGGATGACCGTGGAGCATCCCAAGTACGGCACCGGAACCGTGGTGCGGCGCGAAGGCGAGGGAGAAGATGCTAAGATCACAGTTAACTTCCCTCGATTCGGGCTCAAGAAACTCGTAGAAAAGTACGCAGGGTTAAAGCGAAACTGATGAACACGAAGAACGTCACCGACAAGACCGAGCGCAAGAAGCTCAAACGCACCGCCCGCAAGAAGGCGGCTCCAAAAGCCAAGCGAGCCTCCGGCGTCGCGCGCGGATCCATGAAGAAGAAGATCCGTCACCAGGCGCAGGGCCAGCGCAAGCGGTAGGCGGCGCTTCCGCGGGGACTGCTGCGTCATTCTCTTTCGCGAGTCCGCAAGCGGTTATTTGGCGGGCCGGGCGGGCTTGTGCAGGCGGCTGTGCCCGTACCCGTAGGCAAAGTACAGCGCCAGGCCGATCCCCAGCCAGATTCCGAAACGCTCCCATGCCGTTCGCGGCAGGCCTTTCATGATGAAAAGGCAGGCCGCGGCGGAGAGGACGCAGACCAGCCACGCCGCCGGCACCCGGAAGGGGCGGGGACGCGTGGGATCCGTGTATCGCAGCACCAGCACGCCGATGCTTACCAGCATGAAGGCGAACAAAGTGCCGATGTTGGTCAGGTCGTAGGTTTCGGCGGCATCGCCGACGAGCGACCAGGACGCGACGAACAGGCCCGTCAACAGCGTTGTCGTATAGGGGATGCGGGTGCGCGGATGGATGCGCGCCGCCCAGTTCGGAAGAAGGCCGTCGCGGGCCATGGCGAAGAAGATGCGCGGCTGCCCGTATTGGAACACCAGCAGCACCGCGGAGAGCGAGACGGCCGCTCCCAAGGCTACGATCCAGCCCACTGTCCGGAAGCCGGCGATTTCCAGGGCGCGCGCGAGCGGGTCCGCCACGGCCAGATCCTGGTACGGCACCATTCCGGTAAGCACCACGCCGACCACGATATAAATCAATGTGCAGATGGCCAGCCCGCCCAGGATGCCGATGGGCAGGTTCCGCTGCGGGTTGATCGTCTCCTCCGCCGCGGTGGAGATGGCGTCGAATCCGATGTATGCGAAGAACACGATAGCCGCGCCCTGGTGGATTCCGGTGAAGCCGTTAGGCGCGAACGGATGGTAATTGGCGGAGTTGAGATGCGTCATTCCCACGACCACGAACAGCGTCAGGGCCAGCAGCTTGATGGCGACCATGATGTTGTTGGCCGTGGCGCTCTCGCGCGCGCCGCGCAGCAGCAGCCAGGTTATGAAGGCCACGATGGCGAAGGCGGGCACGTTCACCAGGATCGGGATTCCCGCGATGTGGGGCGCCGATTCGAGAAGGCCGCGCACCTGCGCGTCCGGACTCAGCAGCGCGGTGCGGTATCCGGTTGTCAACCACGAGGGGAAATGCACGCCGATGCCGCGCATGAGCGTGGTGAAATAGTCGCCCCAGGAAATCGCGACCGCCACGTTGCCCACGGCGTACTCGAGGATCAGGTCCCACCCGATGATCCACGCGACGAACTCACCGAGGGTTGCGTACGTGTACGCGTACGCGCTGCCCGCCTGGGGAATCATGGAGGCGAGCTCGGCGTAGCAGAGGCCGGCCAGAGCGCAGGCGCCGCCCAGCAGCAGAAACGAGAAGACCAGAGCCGGCCCGGCTCCGGCGCGAATCAATTCGCCGTTCGGACCGATCTGCCCGGCGGCGGCGGTGCCGATGGCGCCGAAGATTCCCGCGCCGATCACGGCCCCGATGGCGAGCATGATCAGGTCGCCGGCCCGCAACGAGCGCTTCAACCCCTGGGAGCCTTCCGTTTCCGACACCAGTTCGGCTATCGGCTTCCGCTGCATCAGTTGCCACATCACACGGCATGATAACAGACGGGTGTGGCCGGTCCCGCGAAGAAAAGCGGGCTGCGCGTTATTGTGCAGCCTGTGCGAGCGGGTAGTGGAGGCTCTGCATCAGCCAGTCGCGGTTGGCCCGGACATCGCGCGTGAGCCGTTCGACGAGTTCGCCGCGAGCGTCGTACAAGCGGTATCCGCCCGCGTCCCGCAGATAGCCGCGGGCGTGCGGTTCACGCGCGAAAACCGCTTCCTGGCCTTCGTTCAGCACCATGGCTTCCAAGCGCCTCCGCTTGTCGAGCAGGGCCTTGACAAGGAAGGGCATCACCACGGAATAGTCCGACTGCATGCTTTCGGTGGTCTGCAGATACGTATCTTTGTCGACCTTGCCCCACGTCACCGCTTCGGCCGGCGGGCAGGACGAAAGGGACCCGTCGGTGACCGGCGCGGTCACGATCTGCACGTCGAACAGGTAGCCGCGCACGTCGGGCAGACCCAAAACCTGTCCGAGCGCGGGCTCGGGCTGGAGGTTGTAGTTTTTGGGTACGCCGCCTCCCAGAATCATCGTGCCCAGGGCGTGCGCCGGGTTGTCGAATAGACCCCAGCGATGATAAGCGCAGGCTTCGTACACTTCCGCGTGGAGATCGAGTTCGAAACCGTATTCGGGAATCATGCCGGCCTGCTTCAGCGCCCACAGCTTCATGGAGTTCAGGAACACGCTGCCGTCGGCGGGCGCGCCTACGAAGACCGGAATGGCGCGGCGGTAACAGGTGGAGAGCAGGCCTGGATCGACGCCGTTCTGCCGTTCCTGCTCCGCGTAGTATTTGCCGAGCAGGTAGCGCATTTCGGTTCCGGTCATCCGCCGCTGGAACTCCGGGCGCGCGAGCACCGCGCTGACGAAACGGTCCTGGTCCAGCAGCACGCCTTCATCGAAGGCCATGTCGGTGACGCGGATGGTGCCCTCTTCGCGCAGCGCGGCGTCGTCGGAATGGATGGAGACTTCGTGGATGGGCCCCGACTTGTAGGCGTCCAGGCTGCGGTGGCCGTCGTGATAACAGACCGCGTCGGTCGTGCTGAGGTATGCGACCCAGCCGCTCTCGAGGAGAGGAACCAGCCATGTCTGGTGCTGTCCGGAAACGGTGACGGGCCCGGAAATAGCGAGGGTGAGCGGGCATCCCATGCCGATGGCGCGATCGAGAATGCGGTAGATGCGGCGCAGGTACGCGCCTCCGAACGCCGGGAGGCAATGGAGAAAAAGGTCTTCCAGGGTGTCGCACTCGTCCACGCGCCGCACGCGCACATAGCTGCGGGACTCGCCCTGGTGTGGGGTTTGGTGGGACATCCTTTTGACCATAGCAGAAGGGCGATGGGAGACTCCGACATTACAGCGTGTTAACGTGAATTCCTAGGCATGAACTTACTGTTCATCGGGGATATTTTCGGTGCGCCGGGACGGCGGATCGTTTCAGACCACTTGCAGGACATCATCGAAACCAACCGGATCGATCTGGCCATCGCCAACGCCGAGAATTCCGCGGGCGGTTTCGGCATCACTCCGAGCATTGCGGAGGAGCTGTTCGGCATGGGACTCGACGTGCTCACATCCGGCAATCACGTCTGGGACAAGCGTGAGGTCTACGACTATCTGGGACGGCAGCCGCGTCTGCTCCGGCCCGCCAACTATCCCGCCGGACCGGGCAGCGGCCTGATCACGCTGCGCGCGCGCAACGGCGTCGATTGTGCCGTGCTCAACCTTCAGGGCCGCACCTACATGCCTTCCACGGATTGCCCTTTCCGGAAGGCGGATCAGTTGCTGAACGATCTCGACCCGTCCATCCGGGTGAAGTTCGTCGATTTTCACGCCGAGGTGACCAGTGAAAAGATCGCGATGGGGTGGTATCTCGATGGCCGGGTTTCGGCCGTCGTGGGCACGCACACCCACGTGCCTACCGCCGATACGCGCGTTCTTCCCAACGGCACGGCCTACCAGACGGACTGCGGCATGACCGGCCCGTACGATTCCGTGATCGGAGTGGAAACGGGCATCATCACGCAGCGTTTCCTGACCGGGCTCCCGGTGCGCATGGAGGCCGCGAAGGGCAAGCCGGAGTTGCACGCGGTGATTGTGGATGTGGATGAAGAGACGGGGCGCGCCCGCGCGGTGCGGCGCCACGCGATTGGCGGAGACTGAGCCATGAATCTCTCCAGTCCGCTGGCGGATATCACCTCCCTTTATGTGCAGGAGATCGGAGCGCTCCTGTTCGGGATGGTCTTCTTCTTCCTGTACAGGCAGTCGCGGGTGGTGTATTTCGGCCTGTGGGCCGTGGCCTGGGTGATGCGGTTTCTGGCGGCGATTTTCGGTTACAACCTGCTACGCACGGGCCATTCCGGGTGGCTCGCTCCCTACGCCACGTTCGAGTTCGGCTTTGTGATCGTGCTCATTTCGGCGGCCCGGGCCGGCTTCGCTTCCGATGTGAAGGACTGGCGCACGGTGCTGCGTCTGATCGCGATCCTTCCCATTTTCGTGGCCCTGGTTTGGGCCATCGGATTGTACGGCGGGCTGGGCGCGTATCACGCGTCGCACGCGCTGGTGCTGGGGTTTGTCTATTTCTACAATTTCGCGACTTTGCGGAAGAACCAGGGGCTCGGCAGCCGCATCTTCCGCTTCTCGCTGCTGATGCTGGCGGTGGTTTTTCTGGAGCATGCGATCGTGTTCCTGTATCTCTACAACACCGGCAATGCGCCGGCTTGGGCGAAGTACCTGCACCATGAGTCCTATTACGATTTCGCCCTCCACTGCGTGCTGGCGTTCGCAGCCATGGCTATGTGGAGCGAGAGCCAGATCGACCGGATCCGCGATCTCGGCTCCGAACTGGACTTTCTGCGCCGCGAGGCAAAACACAGCCTCGAACTGGACCGGCTGACCGGCCTCTACAACCAGTCCGCCCTGGCCCGGCGGACCGAACAGACCGAGCCTTACGAAGGTGTGGTGGCGGTTTGCGACATGGACAACTTCAAAGAGGTGAACGACCGCTACGGCCACCTGGTAGGCGACGAAATCCTGCGTAATATCGGCAACCTGTTGCAATCCTCCATCCGTCACGAGGACGAAGCATTCCGCTGGGGCGGCGACGAATTCGTTGTTCTTTTTCGGAACCAGCGCTCCGAGGTGGCCCAAAAACGGATGGCGGAGATCGAAGGGCGGCTGCGGGGATTTCAGGTGCGTGGATTCGGAGTGTTGCCGATCAGTTTCAGTTGGGGCACGGCGGAGGCGTTCGACCGTCCGCTGCGGGAGGCCCTGGACCAGGCGGACCAGAACATGTATGCCTTGAAGCGGGCGCGCAGTGGAGAGGGCGCCCGCGAGCGCCCTCCCGTCGTGTAGCCTCTACCGGCCGATGTAGATGACGACCTGGTAGCCGGACGTTATGTCATTACTGGGTACGCTGTTCGCAAAGACGTGCAGTGTCGCAGGCGCGTTCGGCACGATGTTTGTCGGGATGTGGATGTTGATCTGCCAGAAACCGGGAAATTGCGGAGACAGTCCAGAGAACGCAACCCACTCGTTCGCCGGGGGATCCAGATTTCCGCGATTGTATTCGTCCAATGCAATTCCATTCAACAGAACCCGAGGGGTAAACGGCGTTCGGACCAAAGTCGTCGGAGGCTCTCCATCCGGAGGCGCTCCGGGGACAAGACCTTGGCCGGTTGCGTAAATCTCCACAACCGATCCGCGAGGAGCCGGATTAGATGGTCCATTGACGGTGCCGTCCTGGTTGATGACGGCAGCGCGGCGCTGGGGACCCGCGTCATCCAAAATAAAGACTCCCGGTGAAACGGGATTCATCTGAACGGAACCAGCGGCGTAAATCCTGCCGGTCGATTTCTGTACGACCAACACCTCGGCGCTACCGCTTGTCGGCGCGGACCAAGGCACCACAATGTTGATTCTGTGAGGAGAGACGAAATAGATGGGTGCAGGCGTATCGTTGACCAAAACCTGGATGTCCGCAAGCTCCTTCGGCGGGGGGTAAACCAACGGACTTGTTATGGTGCCAAACGTTGGAGTGCCGCTGCCATCGCAAGCGCTATCCACCACACAGATCTGCGCCTGAGTATTTGGGGCCAACGGCCGGCTCAGTATGCGGTTGCCGTTATTCATCCCGCGCAGTCCTGGATAGAAGACCGAAACGCGGCTGGAAACATCGGCCACCGTGAGCGCGCCGAATCGATCCTGGGTGATTGCCGTGGGGCTGCCCGCCGCCTGCACACTGGCTGTAAAATTCTGATTGCTGATCAGAGTATCGAAGCGGGGATAGCGACGGACCTGGCCGGTAGCATTGTCCGCCACCCAGACCTCTCCGGAGACTTCGCTTACGTAGACGGCCCGCGGCTGGGTGACCCCGGCGAGACTGAGTGCAGCGTTGGCATCCCGGTCCGGCGTGCCCGACCCGGCAATCTGGTCGAAAATCGCCACACGATTGTTGCCGGAATCCGCGACGTACAATCTCGCCTCGGTATCTACGGCAATGTGTTTGGGCGCGTTCATCCGGTTGGGCGCCGACCCGCTGCCGGTTGAGGTGAAATTGGGCTGGCCAAAAACCTTGGTGGCGGGCCGTCCGTTGTCGGACGAAGTGAAACCGCCGTTTTGGAACGCGAAGTAAAGCACCCGGTTATGCACTTCGTCGGAGACCACGATGCCGTTAGATTGCGCGACGGCGATGCCATACGGCGCCGCCATTGTGCGGTCGGTCGGGTCGGTGACCTTAATCAAGAAATTCGGCTGGCCGAGAACCAGGTCCGCCCGCTGTTCACCCTGCTGGTTGAACGGGGCGGGGAAACGCAGGACGCGGGCATTGCCGTGGTCGGCGACATAGAGATTGCCGGAAGCGTCCACCGCCAGGCCAATCGGTTCGCACAAGCTCGTCTGCGAGGGTTTGTCCGGATTGCCTGTCTGATTGCAGAGCCCGCCCCGGAAGTCGGGCTGTCCGATCACCAGGTCTGCCGTCATTCCGGGTTTCACCGAGCGAAAATCCCGGAATCCCAGGATCCGGTGATTGTAGGTGTCCGCCACGTAAAGATGGGGCACATCGGTCGTGCTGTCGACAGCGACACCGGAATCGAGTCCTGTCGTGCGGTTGGTCCTGGCGCCCACGAACGCGAACTCCCGCCCTTCGAGCAGGTTGATGGAACTGCTTTGAAAATCGTCCTGGCCGAGGACGCGGGTTGCAGCGGTGAAGGATTCGCCCGACGGGGGTAGAACGATGAGCCGGTGATTGAACGTGTCGGCGACGTACAGTGCACCGTTGGCGTACGCAGCGCCGAGCGGCTGGTACAGAGTTCCCGGGCCGGGCTGCCCGACGAAGGACCCGGTTGTGGTTTGATTCGCACCGGCACTGTGAAAGTCGGGTTGTCCCACCTGGAAGGCGGCCAGGGGAGAGAACAGCGCAGCGGCCTCGGGCCAGGTTGCGATCGGATCGAAGATCAGGATACGGTTGTGCAGGGAGTCGACCACTGCCGGCCGGGAACCGACAAAGAAGATGGAGGTGGGACCCGCAAGATCGGTACGGTCCAACTGGTCCTGGGAAGTGGGTTGCCCTGGAATGACCCCGAGAATCCGGGACGCCGACGGATCGTTAGTCGTGAACGGCTCGAAAATCAACACCCGGCTCACGTTTCCAGTGCTATCGCTATCGGAAACCCAGAGCCGGCCGGCTGAGTCGAAAGCTACGGCGATGGGAATGGCGAAAGCATTTGCTGCCGTCCGTGTCGCATTCGTCACGGCCACGCGCATGTTGGTGAAATCCGGCTGACCGACCACCAGGTCCGCCTCCAGAGAGCCGCCACCTTTGGCGAGCTCCGTCTTCGGAAAGCGGAGCACTCGCCGGTTCGCCGGATCCACCACCCACAGGTTTCCTGCGGAGTCGAATGTGATGTTGACGCTGAAGGTGCTGGCAAGATTCAACCCGGACTTGCCGCTGCCGGCGGCCTTTGAGCTAAGGTTCGGCTGACCGAGGTACAAGTCCGGAAAGGGGTTCCCCTGGTTATCAAAGGGGCGTTTGAAGCGGAGCACCCGATTGTTCCCGGTATCGACAACGTAGAGATTGCCGTCTGCATCCACCGCCAGGCCCGTGGGGTTCGTCAGACCCGTCGAGAACGCGGTTCCCGGCCCCTGGGCTCCGGTGTGAAAGAAGTCTATTTGACCGATCACCAGATCGGCAGCCTGGCCGTTCGAGAAGCTCGATGCATCTCTCCACGCGAGTACCCGGTTATTTCCGGTGTCACTGACATAGAGGATAGGCGGGGAAGCCGAGGTGTCAACGGCCACGCCGCGAGGCGCCGCCAACGCTCTTGCATCCGCGAGGTTCGGATTGAATGAAAAGAGTTCGTTCTTTTCGGATGCCGGACGGCCCAGCACGCGGGAGGCTACCGGGTTCAATGCGGGCAATTGCTGCGCAACGGCCGCAGCGCCGGACAACAACAACGTAACAGCCGTAAAGGAGAGTTTTCTCATGGGACTATTGGGGGGCGCGACGCGGGATGCGCTCCCCAAGAGGATACCAGACACCCGGATGGGGCAGGAGGGCCATGGGTACCATAGCGGACGGTTCGCGGCCGCGGCCAAGGCTGGTGATAGACTGAAGGTTGACCCAAGATAACGATCGCCGGCTAAGGGTGTGCGCGGTCAGTTTCCTGAACACGGCCCCGCTGGTTTGGGGCATGCTGCGCGGTCCTCAGAAGGACCTTTTCGACCTGGAGTTCCGCGTTCCCTCCGCGTGCGCCGACGCGCTGGCAGCGGGTACCGCGGACATCGGAATCATCCCCGCTTTCGAACTCACCCGTCAGAGCCTCGAAATCATTCCGGGAACCGGAATCGCCTGCCACGGTCCGGTGCGGAGCATTCTCCTGGTGTCGTCCAGGCCCGCGGGGCAAATCCGGACCGTAGCGGCCGACACCAGTTCCCGCACGTCGGTTCAACTTGCTCGTGTTCTTCTGGAGATGCGCTACGGCATCAGGCCGCTGCTGATCCCGCATGCGCCGGACGTTGAAAAGATGCTTCAGGTGGCCGACGCGGCGCTGGTGATCGGCGATCCGGCATTGCGGGTGGAACCAGCCCGCCTGCCGTATCACACGCTGGACCTGGGAGCGGAGTGGACCGAGATGACCGGCATGCCGATGGTGTTCGCAGTCTGGGCGGCGCGGCCGGGTCTGGTGAGCCCCGCGGTGGTGGAAGCTTTCCGGGGCTCGTACGAGTACGGGCGCGAGCGCATGGACGAAATCGTTGCCGCCGAATCCGCCCGCCGCGAGTTCGCGCCGGAATTCGTACGGGAGTACCTGACGCGCCACATCGTGCATGAACATCCGACGACGGGGTCGCCCTTCGTGTACGTCAGTCGCTCGACCTGGCCGGGCTGGAACTGGTCGTCGATCTTCTTGCCGTTCACGTACAGCTTGATGGCGCCCGCGTCGCCGAGGACCAGGTCGATCTTCGTCTTGTCCTGGAAGGTCTTGGACTCGCCCTGCTTGAGCAGACCGTCGAAGAGGAGCCGGCCGTTGTGGTCCTTGGCGGAGATCCAGCTGCGCCCGTCGGGGGCGCTCACCTGGACGGTCACCTTGTCCTGCGGGGCCGCCGCGATGGCGCTGTCGGTGGGCTCGGGCTTCGGGTCGGCGGGCTTGCTGATCTTGGGGGTGGCCGAGGTGGTGGACGTACTGGCGGTCGGTGTGGTGCCCTCGGCGACCGACGACTTCGCGTCGCTCCCACCGCCGCCCTTGACCACGGTGAACCCGACGAAGCCGATCACGGCGACGATCGCCGCGACCATGGCGGCGGTCCAGTTCGGCCCGCGGCGCTCGGGCCGGATCCGTTCCGCCTCGAACATCGGGGCGGCGGGGGTGGGCGCGGGCCGCCCGCCGTGTTCGGCGTCGTAGCGGGCGAGCAGCGGGGCCGGATCGAGGTGACGGCCCGGGCCAGGGTCCGGATGTGGCCGCGCGCGTACACGTCACCGCCGCAGGGGGCGAAGTCGTCCTGCTCGATGGCATGCACGATGGCGATACGGACCCGGGTGGCGTTGCTGACGTCGTCGACGGTCAGTCCTGCCTCGATGCGCGCCTGCTTCAGGGCGCGGCCGACCGAGAGGCCTTCTTCGGTGCTCGTCGAACGGACGCTCGTCTTCACGGGGAGTTGCCGATGGACACGGGGGCGCCTTTCGAGCGTTTAGCCACCTGTGCTGGAGGTTCAGCTAGGGGGGGTCGAAAGGGTGGGGCAACCGGGCGGTGAGGACTTTGTACGCCATCGGAATGGCCGGTGCACGCCTGATGGTGGGGCACGGCCTTTCCCCTCCCTCAACTTGACGTACGCCGAAGGGAAACGGTTGCCCGATTTCCCTTACGGGTGAGTCACGATCGAACATCGGTGGCCCGAACCCGCTCCGTGGACTCCCTCGGTCAGCCTCCCCACGAATCACCGCGAGCACTCCATCCAGCTCGTCAGCCTTCACAAGAACGTCACGCGCCTTGGAGCCCTCGCTCGGCCCGACGATGCCGCGGGACTCCATGAGGTCCATCAGCCGCCCCGCCTTGGCGAAGCCGACCCGCAGCTTGCGCTGGAGCATCGAGGTGGACCCGAACTGCGTGGAGACGACCAGCTCGGCGGCCTGGCACAGCAGGTCGAGGTCGTCGCCGATGTCCTCGTCGATCTCCTTCTTCTGCTTGGTGCCCACGGTGACGTCGTCCCGGAAGACCGGCGCCATCTGGTCCTTGCAGTGCTGGACGATCGCCGCGACCTCGTCCTCGGTGACGAAGGCGCCCTGCATACGGGTGGGCTTGTTGGCCCCCATCGGCAGGAAGAGCCCGTCGCCCTTGCCGATCAGCTTCTCGGCGCCGGGCTGGTCGAGGATGACCCGCGAGTCGGCCAGCGAGGAGGTGGCGAAGGCGAGCCTGGACGGCACGTTCGCCTTGATCAGACCGGTGACGACGTCCACGGACGGCCGCTGGGTGGCGAGCACCAGGTGGATGCCGGCCGCGCGCGCGAGCTGCGTGATGCGCACGATCGCGTCCTCGACGTCGCGCGGGGCGACCATCATCAGGTCGGCGAGCTCGTCGACGATCACCAGCAGATACGGGTACGGCGTCAGCTCGCGCTCGCTGCCCTCGGGCAGCTTGACCTTGCCGTTCCTGATGGCCTCGTTGAAGTCGTCGATGTGCCGGAAGCCGAACGCCGCGAGGTCGTCGTAGCGCAGATCCATCTCCCGTACGACCCACTGCAGCGCCTCGGCGGCCCGCTTCGGGTTGGTGATGATCGGCGTGATCAGGTGCGGGATGCCCTCGTACGCGGTCAGCTCGACGCGCTTGGGGTCGACGAGGACCATCCGGACGTCCTCGGGGGTCGCCCGGACCATGACGGACGTGATCAGGCAGTTAATGCACGAGGACTTACCGGAACCGGTGGCTCCGGCGACGAGCACGTGCGGCATCTTCGCCAGGTTGGCCATCACATAGCCGCCCTCGACGTCCTTGCCGAGCGCGACCAGCATCGGGTGGTCGTCCTCGGCGGCGTCCGCGAGGCGCAGCACGTCACCGAGGTTGACCATCTCGCGGTCGGTGTTGGGGATCTCGATGCCGACCGCCGACTTGCCGGGGATCGGGCTGATGATCCGCACATCGGGGCTTGCGACGGCGTACGCGATGTTCTTGGTGAGCGCCGTGATCCGCTCGACCTTCACTGCGGGGCCGAGCTCGACCTCGTAGCGCGTGACCGTCGGCCCGCGCGTGAAGCCGGTGACGGCGGCGTCGACCTTGAACTCCATGAAGACGTTCTGGTCAGCGAGGCGACCACCGCGTCGTTGGCGGCGCTGCGCGTCTTGCCGGGCCCGCCACGCTCCAGGAGGTCGAGCGAGGGCAAGCGAGTAGGTGATGTCGCCGGACAACTGGAGCTGCTCCGCGCGCGGGGGCAGGTCGCGGGGCGCGTCGGGCGCGGACTTGGTGAGGTCGGGCACGACGGACTCGACGGCCAGGGCCTCCTGCTTGGGCCGCTTGGCGCCTGGGACGGCCCTGGCGCGCGCGGCCGGTACCGGGGTCGTCTCCTCGAGCCGTACGCCCCGCCGTGACGCCCTGGGTGAGATCGGCGACCAGCGGCGAGGGCGGC
>CAWIJJ010000005.1:0-155491 GCA_963836425.1 Bryobacterales bacterium
CAAAGCCCCGCCTCAAAAACGGGGCTTTTTCCTTTTCAACGCAAATACCCGTACACCAGCGATACCGGTAGTCCCACCACGTTGAAGTAACACCCGTCGATCTTCTCGATGAACTTCGACCCCAGCCCCTGAATCGCGTACCCCCCCGCCTTGTCCATCGGTTCGCCGCTCGCCACGTATTCCTCGATCTCCTCCGCCCTCATCGCGACGAACCACACCGATGTCGCCGCCCAGTCCCGGATCACCTCCCCGCCCCGCTTCAGGCAAATCCCCGTCAGCACCTCGTGCCGCCGGCCCGAGAGCAGTTCCAGCATCCGCCGCGCATCCCCGGCATCCGCCGGCTTGCCCAGCATCTCGCCGTCGATCACCACCGTCGTGTCCGCCCCCAGCACCTGCTCCTCCACCCCCGCTTCCACCGCCAGGGCCTTCAGTTCCGCCACCCGCCGGACGTAGTCCTCCGGGCTCTCCCCGGCCAGCGGAGTCTCGTCCACCTCCGCCGCGCGCACTACGAACGGAATTCCCGCCTGCCGCAAAATCTCGCTGCGGCGCGGCGATCGCGAAGCCAGCACCAGTTCCACCTTTTCAGTGTAGTCGGCCAACTCCGGCAAGCCCCACTCCGAATTTCGCATGATAAAATGTGGCAACCGAAACCAGCATGGAACGCGCAAGCAAACTCATTCGCGGGCTGAGTCTGCCCGGCGGCACCCTGTCCGCCGAAGAACTCGCTTGTGCGGCTTGGCCGGTCGCCGTCGGCAATAAGATCGCCGCGCATACCCGCGCCGCCCGGCTCGTCCGCGCCACCCTCGTCGTCGAAGTGGAGGACAAAATCTGGCAGCGCCAGTTGTTCTCTCTCACCCGCCACATTCTCGGAAACATCGAACGGCGCTTCGGTAGCGGCCTGGTGGACGACCTGGAATTTCGTATCGTGCCCCGCAGGCGCGAGCCGCAGCGCGCCGCAGAGGCCCTGCCCCAGACCCTCTCCGACGAGGCCAGCGCCATCGCCGATCCGGTCCTCCGCAGCATCTACCGCGCCGCGCGCAACAAGGCACAGGCGTGAAGATCACCGAGAAAGAAGTGCGCTACGTCGCGGATCTCGCCAACCTCCGGCTCACCGACGCCGAAGCCGCGCAGCTCCGCGCCGATCTCGACGGCATCCTCGAACACATGGATAAGCTCAACGAGATCGACACCACCGGCGTCGAACCCATGGCCCAGGTGCTGTTCGATTCCGAAGAGACCGCCACCCTCCGTCCCGGCGTGCCCGCCCCGCCCCTCGGCAACCAGGCTGCGCTCGCCAACGCCCCCCAGCCGGGCGCCGGCTACTTCAAGGTGCCCAAAGTCATCGAACGCTGATCCCATGGAAATTCCCACTTTGACGATCGAAGGCGTGCGGGAATCCCTGCTCGCCCGGCGGTTCTCCGCCGTCGAACTGGCGCGCCAGGCGCTCGCCTTCGCCGAACGGGAGAACCCCGCCACCAACGCCTACCTCCACTTTGCTCCCGAGCGCGCTCTGTCTGCCGCCGCCCGCATCGACGAGCGCATCGCCCGCGGCGAAGATCCCGGCCCGCTCGCCGGCGTGCCTGTCGCCGTCAAAGACGTCATCGTCACCAAGGGTCTCAAGACCACCTGCGGATCGAAGCTGCTCGAGAACTACATCCCGCCCTATGACGCCACCGCCGTCGTGCGCATGGAAGAGGCCGGCGCCGTCATCCTCGGCAAGACCAACTGCGACGAGTTCGCCATGGGCTCCTCCAACGAGAACTCCGCCTTCGGTCCGGTGCGCAACCCGGTCGCGCCCGACCGTGTCCCCGGCGGCTCCAGCGGCGGTTCCGCGGCCGCCGTCGCGCAGGGAACCGCAGTCGTGTCCCTGGGTTCCGATACCGGCGGCTCGGTGCGTCAGCCCGCTTCTTTTTGCGGCGTCGTCGGCGTTACCCCCACCTACGGCCGCGTCTCCCGCTATGGACTCACCGCCTTCGCCAGTTCGCTCGATCACATCGGCCCCTTCGCCCGCTCCGTGCGTGACGCCGCCACCGTCCTTCGGGTGATCGCCGGACGCGATCCCGCCGACGCCACCTCCGCCGACGCTCCCGTTCCGGATTACACCGCACAACTCGGCACCGGCGTGAAAGGCTTGAAGCTTGGACTGCCCCGCGAGTATCTAAAAGAACTGACGAGTGAAACCGGCGACCTGATCCAGCAGGGCGTGCGCCAGTTCCAGCAACTGGGCTGCGAAGTACGCGAGATCAGCATGCCGGCCACCGACTACGCCATCGCGTGCTACTACATCATCGCCACCGCCGAAGCGAGCTCCAACCTGGCGCGGTACGACGGCGTCCGCTACACGACGCGGTCCGCCCGTTCCGCAACGCTCTCGGACATGTACCGCAACACGCGCGGCGAAGGGTTCGGCGCCGAATGCAAACGGCGCATCATGCTGGGCACCTATGTGCTCAGCCACGGTTACTACGACGCTTACTATCTGAAAGCCCAGAAGGTCCGTGCGCTGGTGGCGCGCGATTTTGCCCAGGCCTTTCAGCAGGTGGACGCGGTGGTAGCGCCCGTCTCGCCCTTTCCCGCATTCCGGATCGGCGAGAAGGTTCGCGACCCCGTGGCCATGTACCTTTCCGACATCTATACGATCACCGGCAGCCTGGCCGGCATTCCGTGCATGAGCGTACCGTGCGGAACTACGGCCGGGGGATTGCCGGTGGGGATGCAGATCTTGACCCGGCATTTCGACGAGTCCACCATGTTCCGGCTCGCCGATGCCTTTGAAACAGCCCAGAGGAGATAGAAATCGAATGTCATTCACACTTCCGCCGCTGCCCTATCCGCCCGAGGCCCTGGAGCCGCACATCGACCGGATGACGATGGAGATCCATCACGGCAAACACCATGCCGCCTACGTTTCCAACCTGAACAAGGCGCTCGAGTCCGCGCCGGGCATGGCCGACAAGTCCATCGAGGAACTGCTGGCCAATAACTGCGCCGCCGTCCCGGAAAACATCCGCACTGCCGTCCGCAATAATGGCGGCGGCCACATCAACCACTCCATGTTCTGGCAGATCATGGCGCCCGACGCCGGCGGAGAGCCCGTCGGCAACGTCGCCCAGGCCATCAACTCCACCTTCGGCAGCTTCAAGGACTTTAAAGAGAAGTTCACGCAGGCCGGCGCCACCCGCTTCGGCTCCGGCTGGGCCTGGCTGCTCAAGTCCGGCGGCAAGCTCGAAATCAGTTCCAGCGCCAACCAGGACAGCCCCATCATGGAAGGTAAGTTCCCGGTCATGGGTCTCGACGTCTGGGAGCACGCCTACTATCTCAAGTATCAGAACCGCCGGCCCGACTATATGGCCGCCTGGTGGAACGTAGTCAACTGGAAGGAAGTGGAGAGCCGCTTCAACAGCGCAAAGTAAGTCAGCTTTTCTGACTTACGATCAGCGCCCAATTGCCCTTCTGCCGGACCTCGCGCGCCGGCGGCAGCGCGGCCCGCACCAGCTCCGTTTCCTGCACTTCGAAACCGCTGGCAAGAAGCACGCCGCCCGGCCGCAGAACCCGCAGCAGGTCCGGCGCGAGTTCCATAATGGCCTCCGGGCTGATGTTGGCCGTAATCAGGTCGACCGATCCGGAGGCCGCTGCATTTACCGACCCCACGAAGCCCTGCCCCGCGATTTCCACCGCCACCGGATCGGTGTCGCACGCATACACCGCGCCCGCTCCCAGCAGCGAGGCCGCCTTCGCCAGAATGCCCGACCCCGTGCCCACATCGAGCACCCGCATGCCCGGCCTGAGGTAATCCTCGAGCGCCTCCATGCAGAGCCGCGTCGTTTCGTGCACGCCGGTGCCGAACGCCATCCCGGGATTCACCACGATGCGAAAACGGCCCGCGGGCGCCGGATCGTCGCGCCATTCCGGCACCAGGAAAAAGCGCGTCCCCACCTCCATCGGTTGCAGTAGCTCGCGAGCCGCCTGCACCCAGTCGTGCTGCGTCTCTTCTTCGCGCAGTTCGGCGCCGCCGAAGCGCTGCCGGGCCCAGTCGCGGCGCCCGTCTTCGAAGAATGCGCGCAGGTGGGTTTCGCCGGTCTCGGCGATCCCGGCGCAGCCCTCTTCCCAAAGTTCGGCAATCAGCAGGTCGCGGTCCGCGGGATCGGTCTCGAGCTCAATAGAGAACATGATGGCAACTCTATTGTCCCAGAGCAGACCTGCCGATCTGATATCTTGGTTGTCAAACCGAATGAACGTATACCCCGTCGTCACGGCATTGGCATTGTTGGCTTCGACGATTCAGGCGGCGCCGTCCACCGCAATCAGAGTCGACCAGGTGGGCTATCTTCCGGGCGGCCCGAAGATTGCCATGGTGGTAACCGGCGAGGCTGCCGCCAAATTCGAGCTCCGCGCCGAACCGGGCGGCCAAGTAGTCTTTGCGGGAGAACTCGGTGATCCGGTGTACGACGAGAACTCCGGAGACCGCGTGCGCGCCGCCGATTTCAGCTCCGTGCGCCAGGCCGGCCGCTACGTCCTCTCCGTGTCCGGCGTCGGCGAGAGCTACCCGTTCGAGATCGGGCCCCAAATCTACAAACGGCCCTATCAGCTCGCCATGCGCTTTTTCTACGGGCAGCGCTGCGGCACCGCCGTGAACATGGGCCCCGAGTTTCCGCAATTTCACTACGACGCCTGCCATCTCGAGGGCGCCTGGCATCCGTCCACCGGCAAGGAAGGTCCCCGCGCCAGCGCCAGGGGATGGCACGACGCCGGCGACTATGGCCGCTACGTGGTCAATTCCGGGATCACCACCGGCACGCTCCTCTGGGCCTGGGAGCTTTTCGGCAGCCGCCTGAAAGCCATCTCCCTCCAGATACCCGAAGCGGGGAAGGGGATGCCGGACATGCTCAGTGAAATTCGCTGGAACCTGGATTGGATGCTGAGTATGCAGGACGACGACGGCGGCGTCTTCCACAAGCAGACCAGCGAGCAGTTTCCCGGCTTCGTCATGCCGCAGGCCGACAAGTCGGTGAGCTACGTGATCGGCACCGGGACTGCGCCTTTCAAGGGAACTTGCGCCACCGCGGATTTCGCCGCCGTGATGGCCATCGCGGCCCGCGTCTACCAGCCGTTCGACTCGACTTTCGCGCAGCACGCCCGCGCCTCCGCCGAACGCGCCTTTACGTGGCTCGAGAAAAACCCCGTCGACCGGACGCGCAACCCGCCGCCTCTGCCGCCCACTATCGCTTTCCGCAATCCGCCCGGCGTGGCCACCGGCGAATACGGCGACCGCAATTGCGCCGACGAGCGCTTCTGGGCCGCGGCCGAACTGTTTCGCACCACGCGGTCCGGCAAGTACGAGCGGTTCTTCGTGGCCAACTACCAGGCGTTCCTGAATTCGGTCCGGCCGCCTACCTGGAATTCGGTGGGGGCGATGGGACTCTGGACTTACCTGTTGATGCCGCCCCCGACCAATACGCGGCTCACTCTCGGTGTCGCCAATCGCGGCGTCCCCGAGGTGGCGGACGCAATCCGTAGGGCGACCTTTTCGGTGGCGTCGGAAGTCGTGGACCGCACCACTTCCAATCCCTACCGCATCGCCATGCGGCCGAACGACTACGTCTGGGGCTCCAACAGCCAGGCCGCCAATTACGGACTGCTGCTGCTGGTGGCGAACGCCATCAATCCGACACCCGCTTACATTGAGGCCGCCCAGGACAACCTCCATTACCTGCTCGGCCGCAACACCTTTTCGATCTCCTGGGTGACGGCTGTGGGCAGCAACTGGTTCAAGCACCCGCACCACCGGCCGAGCGGCGCGGACGGTGTCGAGGAACCCTGGCCCGGCATGCTCTCCGGCGGCCCGAATCGCTCGCGGCAGGATCCGGTGATGCGAACGCTTCCGCCGGACCTTCCGCCCATGAAGAGCTGGATCGACGATCAGGGCGCGTATGCCGCCAACGAAGTCGCGATCAACTGGAATGCGCCTCTGGTGTTTCTGCTGGCAGGGCTGCTCCCCCAGTAATCGCTACACTGATAGGAATGAGTCTGAAACTACAGGGCATCTACCCGCCCGTCACCACTCCGTTCGATCACAAGGGCGATATCTACGCCGCCAAAGTGCAGCACAACGTGGAAAAGTGGAACCGCACCGCGCTCTCGGGATATGTCGTGATGGGCTCCACCGGCGAAAGCGTCATGCTCACCACGGAGGAGAAGGTGGCCATGTGGGAGATGGTGGCGAAGCACGCGGCTTCCGGGAAACTGCTGATCGCGGGAACCGGTGTCGAGAGCGTGCGGGAGACCGTGATGCTCACCAACCGCGCGGCCGAGCTCGGCTACGAAGCGGCGATGGTGCGGACCCCGCACTACTATAAGAACCTGGTGAACCGCGCGGACGCGCAGGTTCTCTATTACCGCGCGGTGGCGGACCAGGCCAGGATCCCGCTTATCATCTACAACTGGCCGCAAACCACGGGCGTGGATATCTCCGTGGAGGCCGTGGTGGCCATCTCGGAACATCCCAACGTCATCGCCATCAAGGAAAGCTCGGGCAATCTCGAGAAGGTGATGCAGTTGATCCGTGAAGTGAAACACGGTTTTCAGGTGCTGGTCGGCTCTGCGCCTACGCTCTGGCCGTCGTTTCAGGTGGGCGCCGCCGGTGCGATCCTCGCTTACGCCAACGCCGCGCCGTATTCGACCATTGCCATCTGGGAAGCCTACCGCACGCGTGAGGAAGCGGCCGGTCTCGACTGGCAGAACCGAATCGGACGCGCGGCGGCGCTGGTCACGTCGAAGTATGGCATCCCCGGACTCAAATATGCCATGGATTTGAACGGCTACTACGGCGGCCCGCCCCGTCTCCCGCTGTGTCCCCCTACCGAAGCCGCAAAGCGCGAAATCGACGAAGCTTTCACGGATCTCAAGGGATAGGGCGGCTAAGGTTTTTCGCCGGCACGGCCGATCCTCAAATTGTGGGAGCGCGGGAAACTACGATTAGTGCGCGAGACCGGGAGATCCTCAGCAGCCTGGAGTCCGCCATTCGCAATTTTGAGCGGGACGCCGCTCGCGCGGAGGAGCTCATTCGCCGGCTTCTCGAAGAGAGCGGGCCGGCGTTCTATGACGCCGCCGTCCATGTTTTGCGCACGCTTGACGATTCGCGCGGCGCGCAATTCTTCCTGAGCACGCTGGCGGACGCTAACCTGCTTGTCCCGATGCTCGCCGAGGCGGATCTGAGCAACCAGCAGGCCTTGAAGGTGGCGCGAACGGCCATGAACTGTTGCCAGATGCTGGATGTGGCTTTGGCGCGGTATCTGGCCGGCCAGGTCTCCACGGGAAGCGAGTCGCTGCCGCCGGAATTGCAACGCCTGATGGAGATCCTGTGCCAGATCTCCAATGTCTCCCGAATTCTTCCTTCTCTCCAGGTAATGGCCCGCCAGCAGAATGCGCACATCCAGTCCAAGGCGGTCCTGATGGTGGGGCGGTTCAACCGCAGCGTCAAGTGGCTGCAATCCCGGCTTGCGGATTCCGATCCGCGCGTGCGGGCGAATGCGGTGGAGGCGCTCTGGGGAATCGACACGCCGGAAGCCCGCGAACTACTCGAAAAGGCGACGCTCGACGGCAACAACCGGGTGGTGGGGAATGCGATGGTGGGCCTGTACCGCCTGGGTGACAGCTCCGCGATCGCGAAGCTGTTCCAGATGAGCGAGCATCCCGGGAAGCTGTTCCGGGCCACGGCCGCCTGGGCCATGGGAGAAACCGCGGATCCGAGGTTCGCGCGCGTTCTGGCCCGGCTGCTTACCGAGCCAAATGCCGGAGTGCGCAGCCGCGCCTTTGCCGCCTTGGGGCGGATCCGGGCGGCGTCGTCGTCCCAGGCGGAACCGTTGCGCGTCGGAGTCGTTTTTGAGAAGAGCCTCAGGAAGGGTTGGCGATACCTTCGTGTGGACGTCAGTTCCCCGGACGGGAAGGCGCATGCCGGCTTGCTGGCAACGAATTTCGTTCTTACCGAAGATGGGCAGGCGCCGGTGAACTATGCCGTGGAGGAGCGGGCGGCGCCGGAATCGCTGTCGGTCGCCTTCTTGTTTCCGCGCGCCGGCGAACCCGGGATGGAGGCCTTTCAGCGGGTTCTGCTCCACATGATTGAATGGAAACGTCAGCCGGCTCTCTGGGCGCTGGCCCCCTACCGCCCGGTGCGGCACGACATCCACGCGAGGCTGGCCGGCCAGGCGATCGATTTCGAAGCGGCCGCGCCGCCCGATATGGTGGAAGCGCCCCTCGCCTACTCCAGCGATCTCGAGTTTATCCGGACGGCCCTGGTGCATTCACCGCCGGCCGAGGAGTGCGGAAACCTGTGGAGCACGATCGAGCGTGCCGTTCAGATCGAGGGCGGCCCGGTCCGCGGGCAGAGGCAAATCTTTATCTATAGCCACGGGGAAACCAGCCAGCCGCGGGACTACGCGCCGATCGCGTCCAGCGCGCGCAAGGCGCAGGCGGCCGTCCACGCCGTCGTGGTTGGCGACAGTTCGCTGCTCGAGAACCTTTGCCGGTTCACGGGGGGAACCGTGCAAAAAGCGGCCACCGCGGAAGAGGCGGCGGCCCTGATGGAACGCCTCTATCTATCCCTGTCCGCCCGGTATGCGGTGCGCTACCAGACGGCAGTTCCCGCCGCCGGGTCCCTCACGATACGTGTTCAATCCGGCTCCGGCCGGGGCGAGACGTCGGTTGCAATCGAGCGCGGCTTGGATGCCGGTTAGTTAGATCTTGGCACCGACTGTCGAGACTCCGAAACGAAGGCGTTACAGCGGGCTCATGTACCGTCAGGACGCGCCGATCGCGTCCAGCGCGCGCAAGCGCAGCCGGCCGTCCACGCCATCGCTGCTCGAGAACCTTTGCCGGCTCACGGGGGAATGCGCAGAAAGCGGCCAGTGCGGAAGAGGCGGCGGCCCTGGCCGCCCGGTAACGCGGTGCCGTGCCAGACGGCAGTCCCCGGCCGCAGCCGGGGCGAGACATCGGTTGCAATCGAGCGCGGCTGTCAGCGGGCCCAGGCCCGTCAGGACGCGCTGATCGCGTCCAGCGCGCGCAAGCGCAGCCGGCCGTTCACGCCATCGCTGCTCGAGAACCTTTGCCGGCTCACGAGCGAAATGCGCAGAAAGCGGCCAGTGCGGAAGAGGCGGCGGCCCTGGCCGCCCGGTAACGCGGTGCCGTGCCAGACGGCAGTCCCCGGCCGCAGCCGGGGCGAGACATCGGTTGCAATCGAGCGCGGCTGTCAGCGGGCCCAGGCACCGTCAGGACGCGCCGATCGCGTCCAGCGCGCGAAAGCGAAACTGTGCAAAATCGGTCACCGCGGAAGAGGCGGCGGCCCTGATGGAACGCCGCTGCTTTTCGTTGGCCGCCCCGCCGCCGGGTCCCTCACTGGTCGCGTCCAGCGTGCGCAAGCGCAGGCGCTGTTCACGCCATCGCTGCTCGAGAATCTTTGCCGGCTCACGGGGGAAATGCGCAGAAAGCGGCCGGTGCGGAAGAGGCGGCGGCCCTGGCCGCCCGGTAACGCGGTGCCGTGCCAGACGGCGTTCCCGGCTCCGGCCCGGGCGACATCGGTTGCAATCGAGCGCGGCTGTCAGCGGGCTCAGGCCCCGTCAGGACGCGCCGATCGCGTCCAGCGCGCGAAAGCGAAACTGTGCAAAATCGGTCACCGCGGAAGAGGCGGCGGCCCTGATGGAACGCCCCCATTTTCGCTGTCCGCCCCGCCGCCGGGTCCCTCACTGGTCGCGTCCAGCGCGCGCAAGCGCAGGCGCTGTTCACGCCATCGCTGCTCGAGAACCTTTGCCGGCTCACGGGGGAAATGCGCAGAAAGCGGCCGGTGCGGAAGAGGCGGCGGCCCTGGCCGCCCGGTACGCGGTGCCGTGCCAGACGGCAGTTCCCGGCTCCGGCCGGGGCGAGACATCGGTTGCAATCGGCCGCGGCTGACAGCGGCTCGTGCCCCGGTCAGGACGCGCCGATCGCGTCCAGCGCGCGCAAGCGCAGGCGGCCGTCCACGCCATCGTGATTGGTGATACTCCGCTGCTCAAGAACCTTTGCCGGTTCACAGGGGAACCTTGCAAAGAGCGGCCATCGCGGAAGAGGCGGCGGCCTTGGCCGGGTAACGCGGTGCCCGTGCCAGACGGCAGTTCCCGGCTGCGGCCGGGGCGACATCGGTTGCAATCGAGCGCGGCTTACAGCGGGCTCAGGCACCGTCAGGACGTGCCGATCGCATCCAGCGCGCGCAAGCGGAAACCCTGCAAGAAGCGGCCACCGCGGAAGGCGGGGCGACCCTGATGGAGCGCCGCTGTTCTTCTGTCCGCCCTGCCGTCGGGTCCCTCACTGGTCGCGTCCAGCGCGCGCAAGCGCAGGCGGCCGTTCACGCCATCGCTGCTCGAGAACCCTTTGGCCGGGTAACGCGGTGCCGTGCCAGACGGCAGTTCCCGGCAGCGGCCGGGGCGAGACATCGGTTGCAATTGAGCGCGGCTTACAGCGGGCTCAGGCCCCGTCAGGACGCGCCGATCGCGTCCAGCGCGCGCAAGCGGAAACCGTGCAAGAAGCGGCCACCGTGGAAGAGGCGGCGGCCCTGATGGAACGCCTCTATTTTCGGTGCCCGCCCTGCCGCCGCGTCCCTCACGGTACGTGTTCAATCCGGCTGCGGCCGGGGCGAGACATCGGTTGCAATCGAGCGCGGCTTACAGCGGGCTCATGCACCGGTCAGGACGCGCCGATCGCGTCCAGCGCGCGCAAGCGGAAACCGTGCAGAACGCGGCCACCGCGGAAGAGGCAGCGGCCCTGATGGAACGCCTCTATTTTCGCTGGCAGTTCCCGCCGCCGGCTCCGGCAGGCCGGCGTTTCAGAGACTCTTACGCAGGATTGAGGCTTCGCGCTTTCCCCGCTCGGCGTAGGCCTGGCTGACGCGGGCCGAGCCGCGGCTGGCGCGCAATTGCTCGGCGGCCTGGGCGTGTGCGGCAGCCGCCACCTGGGTCGCCCAATGAACCAGTTCGGCGGCCGCGGCCATGTCCTCGGCGCCGATTTTTCCGTGCTCGATCTCTCCGCGCAGGCGCCTGGCGAATTCTTCCCACAGACGGTGCGCTTTCGGAAACTCGCCCGAACCTACCGCGGTCCGAAACTGTTCAACGAGCGTGCGCTCCATGGCTGCTTACTGATAGCTTTGATTGGCCGCCGTCATTGCCTGGAACATGCTCGACAGATAGCTATACTGCTGCTCCATGGTCGCAATAAGGGCATCGGCCGCCGTCATTTGCTGCAACAGGTGCTCCTGCAGGCGGTCCACGGCTTCCTGTTTGGCGGCAATCGTTTCGTCCGTCCCGGCGATTCTCTGGTCCAGACCGGTGAGCGCGGTGGTGAGGCTGCCCGAGTTGGAATCCTCCAGCGCATTGAGGCGGTCGCTGGCCATCTTGAGGAAGCCGCCGCTCGATTTCGAGCCCAGAAACGACGTGACGCCGTTCGAATTCAGCATGTCCGCGCCGAGCAGCACAAACGGGCTGAAGGTCATCCGTCCCTCGCGTCCGAGTTCCAGTCCCAGCGCCGACAATCCGCTCACCGGCGAGCCGGGGGCCGTGAAGGTACCCATTTCGCTTAGCGCGGAGGAGAGTTCCTGAATCAAGGCGTTCCCCTGGAGCTTGCCCCCGCTCTTCCCGTGCTGAGCGTCCAGTTCGGCGGCCGCTGCGTTGTAGGCGTCGGCGAAGGCCGTCAGCGCCTCGCTGAGAGCGGAAGTGGAACGGGTCACGGTGATGTTGGCCGGGGTGTTGCTGCTCGCCAGCATGGTGATCGAAAGGCCGGTGGCGATCAAAACGGTACGCGTATCGCTGGTTACCGTTTTGCCGGAGCTGTTCACTTCGTAAGCGGCGAGCCGGCCGACGGTCTGTACAGTTTGTAGGCTCTGGCCGCCGTCCTTGAGGTTTACCGGGGTGTTGCCGAGCTTCACGCTCTGCAACGAAATGCGGTAATCCGGGGCCGAAGACGAGCCGACGTTCATCACGCTGGCGCGCACCTTGTCCCCGTACCGCATATTGATGGCAGCGGCCACGCCGGCGGCACTGTTGTCCGCAGGTGTCAGGAAATAACTGCTTGTGCCCAGGGTCAGCTCATAGGTGTGGGCCTGCCCGCCGGCGGCCACCCACGCCGACGAGGTCAGGCTGCTCGCGTAGGCGCCGACATCCTCCACGCGCAGCGAGTAGTTGCCTTCCACAACGCCCGGCGAAACATGTGCCGCCGCTACCGAAGCGTCGTCCACCGATGTCAGGAACGAGGAGCCGTCCAAAGCCTGGGCGATTCCGTCCACCGCATCCTGTAGCGCCGTGAAGCTGGTCTGGACCGCTTGCATCTGGGTCTTCTGGTCCGTAAGCTCCGTCTTCTGGGCGGTAAGCTGCCGGATGGGCAATCCGGCGATGTTGACAGCCCGCTCCACCACTTGGCTGAAGTCGCTCGAATAGGCGCTCGCGCCTTTGAAGATGCCGCTTGTGTCCGCCATAAATACTCCCGGGCCGGTCCGGATTCGCATCCGGCCCGGCCCGAAACGTTTGCTGGTACAGCCGGCGCGCCGCCCTTTCAGGCGCCGCGCCGGGTCAGGTTAACGACTAGCCCCGGAGGAGTGAAAGAACCGCCTGGGGCGCGGAATTGGCCTGGGCCATTGCGGCGATGGAAGCCTGCTGCAGGACCTGGGCCTTGGTGAGGTTGGCCGCTTCGGAAGCCACATCGGCATCGCGGATGCGCGATTCGGCTGCCGAGAAGTTGGAAATCTGCGACTGCGCCAGGGTGATGGCGTAGTTGAGCTGGTTCTGGCCCTTGCCGATCGCGGCCTGAGCGACGCCCAGCTTGGTGATGGCGTTAGCGATGGCGCTAACCGCCTGAACCGCCCCGTTCTTGGTGTCGATGGCCACGTTGGCCGCCGTTCCCAAGGTGGTGGCAGCGACCGTGTTGCCCGCCACCGCGGCGCCGTTGAATCCGTCGCCGTTGGCCGAGGTCCCGACACTCAGGCTGAAGCCGGAAAGCGAGCTGAGGAAGTTGATCTTCTCGGTGCCGCCCGAGTTCTCCTTGACGGCCACGATCTTCTGCAGGGTCGTGTTATTGGTGGCCTGCAACTGCGAGTTGATGTACTCGATGGCCTCGTCGATAGACTGGCCCGTCCGCGCCATGTTGTCGTTGCGGAGGGTGATGGTCTTCGATTGCAGTGCGCCCGTCGCGTCGTTGGCCGAGAAGGTGATCGCCTGGTCATCGCTGCCGTAGTTCATCGCGCCGAACGCCAGCGCGCCGGTATGGGTTGCGCCGTTCGCGTCCAGGACGCTGTTGGTTGCCGCGGAAGTAGTAGGTCCGTTGGTGACCCAGCCATCGGTGCCAAAGCCGATGTCGGCGGTGGCATCGCCGGCGTTCGGCGTCATTCGGAAATACGTGTTGTTGGTGGAAGCCAGAGTGACGGTACCACCCGATTGAGTCGCGTTCAAACCGGCACTCACCAGTTCGGCGTCCGCGCTGATGGCACTGTTGATGCCTTCCACCAGGCTGGCCGCGGTGCGGCTGGTACCAGTGAAGGTTCCGTTCACGGCCAGGGTCGTTGCACCCGCACCGCCGAGTTGGAAGGAATGCGCACCCTTCTGAGTGGTCTCGAGCACCAGTCGCCCGCTGGAGTTCACAGTTGCCGTAAGGCCGAGCGCCGCGGTGTTGATGTCGGCGGCAGCCTGTGCAACCGTGGCGCTGCCGGCCTGGATGTTGATGGTCCCGACCAGCGTCCCATCTACCGTGAAGGTCACGGCTTGGCCGTGAGCATCGCCCGGCGCCCCGCTTCCCGTAATCGTGGCACCGGTCGCATCGCCGGCATCCAGATCTACGACAACCGAGTTGCTGCTGGAGCCTCCGCCATTCAGACTGAACCCGATCGTGGCAGCGCCGAAAGCAGTAGTGTTGTCATAGCCAGCTGCGGCTTGAAGCGAAGTATAATCCACCGCTCCGCTCGCGCCGGCCACGTAAGACCCGAACCCCAGCATGTTGTCCGCGTCCCCCGTCACCTCGACGCTGAACTTCTCGCCCCGTGCACTGGTGAAGGTCAGTGGATCTCCGGCCGCTCCCGAGGCCGTGATTCCGGCTCCTGCGAGCGCGCTGCTGGCAGCAACTTTCGCCGCCAGGTCGGTGAGGGCCAGGGCAGTCGTGTTGGAACCCGCATCGAAGGTCAGGTCCACCGGGCTGCTCATGCCGGCTCCCGAAATCCGCACGGTAACGCCGGTGGGAGTGAAAACGCCGCCGGTCGTGCTGCCGCCCTGTACCGAAGACGACATCGCCGTTCCGGTGGTGCCCGACAGATTGCCCAGGAAGGCATTGGCCATGCGGTCGCCCGCTTCCACCTGGAAGGCGGTGGTGCTGGAACTGAACGCCAGTTGCTTGCCGCCTGCGTTATCGGTGTGCACCGAGGCCAGGACTCCGGCGTTCTTGAACGCGGTAGCCGCCTGCGTGCCGCTGTTGCCGGCATTGGCAATAGCGCTGTTGATCGCCGCCGCCAGGGTGTCCACGTCGGTCACGCTTTGCAGATTGACCGATACTTTCACCTTGCTGCCGTCCGAGAAACCCGGCCCGCCGAAATAGAAGTCGGTGAAGCCGGAGCTCGCCGTGGTGTTGCCAGTGTCAGCCTTGATGTTGGCTACCGAGCTGGTGGACCCGCCGCCGATGTCCACGCTGCCGGCCACAACCTGCATGCCCTTGAGCCCCAGGCTCTGGGTGTCCACCGTCGAGGTGCGCAGGTCCACGGTCACGGTGCCGTTGGTGGTGTTGAGTCCGCCGGTGACCGCATCCTTGCCGCCGCCGATGAAGACCTGCAGCGACTTGGCGAACTGCCCGCCCTGGTTCAGGCCGATAGACTGCGACTGGCGGTCGATTTCGGTCAGCAGGCTCTGGAATTCGCTGTTAAGCACGCTGCGGTCGCCCGTGAAGGTGTCCGAGGCCGATTGCGTGGCCAGGGTGCGAAGGCGGTCCAGCATCTTGGAAACGTTGTTCATGCCGCCATCGACGATCTGCAGCGTGCTGATGCCGTCGTTGGCGTTGCGCACGCCCTGGGTCAGCTCGCTGGTGTCGCTGCGGAATTTGTTGGCCATGGCCAGGCCTGCCGCGTCGTCTCCGGACGCGTTGATGCGGAAGCCCGAGGTCAACCGCGTGATCGTCATGCTCTGGAAATTGCCATTGACGCGCAGGTTCTCCTGCGCAATGAGAGAGGTTACGTTGGTCTGAATCGAGAATGCCATTTGGAAATCCTTTCGCTTTTGGGTGCCGGCTTCTTGCCGGACAATTCCCTCATCGGCAGCCGGACGAAAAATTTGAGGCGGGCCGCCAGCGCGACAACAAATTGCGAACCGCGCCGGGATTGACCGACGCGGCCGCCAGATTCTCTTCGCGCACAAGGCGGGCCTCTTTGGCGACGATCGCCACTGCGCGCGGCGCCCGGATTCCCACCCGCACGCGCGACCGGCCGATCTGGGCGATCACGATTTCGATGTCGTCTCCGATGAGGATGGTTTCCCCCTCGCGGCGCGACATCATGAGCATACCGTTTCCTCCTGAGCGACCAGCGAATGCTGGTGCGAGTAGCCGGAGTCCGGCATGAGGGCCTGCACGCCCCGTCGCAAGGCGATGTTCACCACCAGCGGGGCCAGGAGATTGGCGGTGGTTCCGCCCTCCTCCCGCACGGAGAGCACGGCCAGGCAGAGCACTTCGGCACCGATGCGCGGCTGCCGCCCGGGATCGAGCCCAATGGCTTCCAGGTCCTCGGCGCAGACATCCAGCCGGTACTCCCGGTCCACCACCAGCACCGGAACCGTCAGGAAGCAAAGCTCGGGTACCTCCATGCTTTGGAGATACACCACCGGGTCGCTGTGGGCGAAGCGCAGCGCCAGGAAGCGCCTGCGGCTCTCAAACCCCGGCATACCGCACGGGAACTCGAGTTCGGTTCCCTCCTCATAGGCAACCGGGCCAAAGTGTTTCGTTTCGAGTATCGGCATTCCACCTCGTTTCCCCCGGATGATCGGCAGGCGGCCGGCAAAACCTTAACCCGGCGACGCCGGCCGGCACGGAATTATTTGCGCGGCCAGGCAGTATAAAGTTTCCGGCCGGGTCCGCCGATAAGGTCCTCATGCAGGAAAGGCGTGTTGATTCACGGATGTTGTGCGCCGATATGGTGGATGTTTTCTGGAAGGAAGGCGTGCGGCGGCGCCACACGGCGGCGCTGCTCGAAGACATCTCGGCTTCGGGCGCATGCCTTCAACTGGAAGCGCCCGTGCCTCCCGGATCGGAGCTCCGCTGGCGATGCGAGGCGGGCGAGTTTCACGGCTCGGTATGTTACTGCGTGTACCGGGAGATCGGCTATTTCGTGGGTGTCCGTTTCGACAGCGACTCGAGGTGGAGCCGCCGCCGCTACCAGCCCGAAACACCTGCTGGATGTTTCGCGGCTGGCGGGTCCGCCCAAGCAAGGAGGTGGGCGCAGCCCGGCGCAGGTGCAGCAGATTCCATTGTTACGCCAGTGATCCGGCCGGGCACGATGTTATTCTGAACGTCGTACCCAAATCCCTGCAAAGAGGTAAGAAGAGTGGCACTGGTAGCCGGTGTGGACCTTGGCGGAACCGCCATCAACTATACCCTGGTGAATGCCCGGGAGCAGTTCCTGATCGAGGAACTGTGCGAGCACCCCGCCTTATCGAAGGAAGGCCCGGAGGTGTGCCTGCAACAGATCGCCGACGGTTTGCGCGTGGCGGTGGACCAGATCGGGGCTTCGCTGGACGAGTTGGTCGTTGTAGGGCTGGACACTCCCGGCCCGGCCAGCGCCGCCGGTGTGTTGAGCGCCAGGGGCTCCACCAATTTCGTGCACGCCGACTGGGCGGGCTTCGACATCCGCGACGGCCTGGCGCGCAAGCTCGGCAAGCCGGTCACGTATCTGAACGACGGCAACGCCGGCGCGCTGTGGGGCCACTTCTCGATCTTCGGAGCCAGCCGTCGCGCCACCACCATTTCGGCCATCATCGGCACCGGTCTCGGAGGCGGGGTCATCATTGAAGACAACGTGCTCAAGGGGCGCAAGGGTTTCGGCGGCGAACTCGGCCACGTACTCCTTCCCTACCAGAGCATCCGTGGAATCGAAGGCATGGTTCCCGAGTGTAATTGCGGGCGCACGGGCGACCTGGAATCGGTCTGCTCCCTGACCGCCATCGCCAAGACTTTTCTGCCGTACTTCCTGCCGCGTTTCCCGGAGCACGACCTGAGGACCATGGACATCTCCAGGGCTGCCAAGCTGGTCCGCGGACTGGCGGAAAAGGGCGATCCGATGAGCAAGGAGATCTTCCGGGTGCAAGCCCACGCCCTGGGGCTGTTCTTCGATGAAATGGTCAACACCTTCGACCCGGATGCGCTCATTGTGGGCGGCGGCGCGATTGAAACCGGCGCCGCTTTCCAGAAATGGTTTGTGGACGAGATCCGCGCCGGGATGCCGGTCCAGCGCGAAGAGCAGCAGGATATTCCGATCTACATCATGCCCAACGGCGACACCGCCGGCGCGCGCGGCGCCGCCATCGAAGCACTCAAGGTGGCGCGCGAGGGAGGGCTGATTTAGAGCGCCGCTCCCGCCCGCGCTCTATTGAAGGCGCAGGCGCGTCCTGAAAGGCGCGATTCCTGGCAGCGAGTGCGGGCAAAGACCGGGTAAGCGCCGGGAGCGTCCGGATGGCAGACTCCAGGCGCGCGAACGAGAGATCCGACCTGGGATGTACGTTTCGAAAGAAGCGGAGCATCCAGCGAAACCCTCGCTGAGATTTTGCGGGATGAAGGTGGACCGGATTATCGCGAAACTGACACCCGTACTTCGCGGCTGGGGGAGCTATTTCCGGACGGGGAACGCCGACCGGGAGTTCAACAAGATGGACACTTCGTGGCCAAAAGCCTGCGCCGTTGGCAGTACAGGCGGGGTGGGCAGCGGCCGACGAAGCGGGCGCCATTCTCCGGCAGTCAGCTGTACGGGATGGGGCTGCACAAGTTGATGGGCACCGTGAAATACCCGGCGCAAGCCCGTTGGCATAAGCCAATACCGCGCTAAAATTCTACCAATGCTTCGCACTACGTCCCGCCCCGACGCCGAGCGCTTCCTGGACCTATTGGCGGATTCCGGCTTCACCGAGGCCGGTTTTCAGCGCCGGGTGTCCATGCAGCAGTTGCCTTCCCGCCATGCCGGTAACCTGCCGTGGCTGGTCGAATCGACCGCCGAGCCCACGGTTTTCAACATGGTGGCCCGGCTCTTCGTCTTCGGCCTGGCGCAGCCTTCGGCAGCGGTGAGGGCCGTGATCCCTCCAGCGGCCGCCAACTTCCTGCTGGAATCCGGCCTGGCGACGGCGGCCGGAGATCAGATCGTGCCGCAAGTGATGCTGACCCCAACCGAGGGCTGGGTGATCGCTGCCGACCCGGTGCATCGCATGCAGCCCGAGGCCGCCCCGGACCTGATCCTGTGGCCCAATCAGAGCACGCGCGTGCTGCAAAACTTCGCCCTGCGCGAACCTTGCGGCACGCTGCTCGATTTCGGGGCGGGCTGCGGCGTGGTTGCCGTAATGGCTTCGCCATTCAGCGATCGGGTGATTGCCACCGACCTCAACCCTCGCGGCGAAGAGTTCGTGAATTTCAACGCCTGGCTGAACGGGCTCGAGAACATCGAGGCGCGAACGGGCGACGGCTTCGAGCCGGTGACGGACATGGCGTTCGACCGGATTCTTGCCAACCCGCCATTCTTCGTCATGCCGTCATCAGGTGTGATGTACTGCGAGAATCCGCTGGAACTGGACGGGTTTTGCCGGCACGTCGCGCGCGAAGGCGCAGCCCGGCTGAACGAAGGCGGGTTCCTGCAGATGACCTTCGAATGGGTGGAGATTGCCGGACAGCCCTGGCAGGAGCGCGTGGAGGAGTGGGCCCATGCGACCGGCTGCGACCTGTGGGTGCTCAGCACCTATGCCACCGATCCCGCCGAGTATGCGCACGAGCGGACCTGCAATCTGTACTCGGAGCTTCCGGACACGGCCAGCGCCAGGTACCGCAGTTGCGTCAATTACCACCGGGAGAGACAGGTCAACGCGATCCATGGCGGGCTGCTGGCGCTGCGAAAGCGCTCCGGCGCAAACTGGGCGCGCATCGAGGAGGGTCGCATCAGTCCGAACACCCGCTTCGACCACCTGGTACGGGAGCTGTTCGCGACCCAGGATGAACTCCGCTCGAATCCCGACGATGCCCGCCTGCTGGAGCTTCGCCCGCGGCTTTCCGCCGATGCCGCCATCGAGCAGCAGTTGAGCCTCGAGGAGGGGCGCTGGCTGACGACGTCCTTCAAGCTGGCGCTGGTGCACGGGCTTCCGGCATCGCTGGCGATCGAGCCGCAGGTGGCCGACTTCCTGACGCGATGCGACGGCTCTCATACACTTGCCGACCTGGTCCGCGACCTGGCTGCCAAAGTGAAGGCTCCGCCCGACCCGGTGCGCCAGCAGTGCTGCGCCGTGATCCGGAAACTCGCCGAGCGCCGCTTTATCAGCTTCGTCGCGAGCGAGGCGGCTACTTCTTAGCTCGGTCCAGGCCTATTTCACGCCCGACATCAGCTTCACGGTCGGCTTGATCAGCAGCGCCAGAACCACGGCGGCGGCGATGCTTGGCACCGCGACGCTGCCGAACAGAGTTGGCAGCGGCATGGAACTGTAGAGCGACGCCGCTTTGCCGGCCATCCAGTTTCCGATGCTGGTGGAGAGGAACCAGATGCCCATGACGAAGCCGGCCAGGCGGTCCGGCGCCAGTTTCGTCATGGCGCTCAAGCCGACCGGACTCAAGCAGAGTTCTCCGAGCGTTTGCAGAAAGTAGGTGCCGATCAGCCAGTACATCGAGACCTGCGCGCCTGCTTCGGCGGACCTCGCCGGGGGCACCAGTATGGCGAAGGCCAACCCCGCGAACAGGAGGCCGAAGGCAAACTTGGCCGGGCTCGGCGGCTCCACCCGGCGGCGCGACATCGCCATCCAGATCCACGCGAAGACGGGAGCCAGGGCTACGACGAAGATCGGCTGCACGAATTGAAACCAGCTCGCGGGAAAAATAAAGCCCATGAAATTGCGGTTGGTGCTGCGTTCGCCGAACAGGTTCAGTGACGAACCGGCCTGTTCGAACGAGGCCCAGAACAGCGCCGATGCGATGAAGAGCACCATAATCGCCACCGAGCGTTTTCGCTCCTCGGTGGACCAACCCTTGCCGAAAATCATCCAGGAAAATACCGCCGTGGAGATGGCGAGCAGCGCCCAGCCGATGCCGTCGGAGATGCCGGTGGCGGTCATGGTGACAGTGCCGGTGGCGCCGAGCACTGCCAGCACGGCAAGGATTCCGAGTCCGATTCCCAGGCCGCGCAGAGTGTTCTGACGGAGACGCCGGTCGCGTTCGGGGTCGCCGGTCGAAGCCGGATGCAGGCCGGCGCCGCCCAGGTGCTTAGCGCCGAGCACGTACTGAATCACGCCGATCAGCATGCCCAATCCGGCTACGGCAAATCCCAGCCGCCAACTGATGCGTTCGCCGATGTACCCGCAAATCAGGGGCGAAATCAGGGCGCCGAGATTGATGCCCATATAGAAGATCGAAAAGCCCGAGTCGCGCCGCGGATCGCCCTTGGGATAGATCTGACCCACGATGGTGCTGACGTTGCCCTTCAGCAGGCCCGTGCCGAACATCAGCAGCACCAGTCCGAGATAGAACGCGAGCACGGTGGGCGCCGCCAGGCAGAACTCTCCCGCGGCAATGAACACGCCGCCGATCAGCACGGCGCGGCGCTGTCCCGTCACTTTGTCGGCGATCCACCCTCCCACCAGGCAGAGCAGGTACACCATCGCGGTGTACAACCCGTACACCGCACCAGCCGTGGAATCTCCAAAGCCCAGGCCCCCTTCGGCGACCTGGTGGGTCATAAACAAAATCAGCAGGGCGCGCATCCCGTAGTAGCTGAACCGCTCCCACATCTCGGTGAAGAAGAGGGTCGCGAGTCCGCGCGGATGACCGAAAAAGCTGCGGTCGGCGTGAATAGCCTGGGTGGCCTGGTCGAGTTCTTGGCGGCTTGCCATAAGGGATACCGGCACCGCCAGTGTATATTCAAAGCGTCCGGAGACGCAATTCCGGCTAGAAGTTCAAACGCAGGCCGATCTGCATTCTGCGCGGCGTATTGCCCTGCGTGGTCACGCGGCCGAAGCTGGTGGACGTGACGCCCGAAGTGGCACCGCCCCAGCGCACGCGATTGAACAGGTTGAAGGCTTCGCCGCGTATCTGGAAGCCGATACGCTCTTTGAAGCGGAATGTCTTGCCCAGCGCCACGTTCTCATTGAGGTTCCAGGGATTGCGCAGTTTGGGATTGTTGCGGGTGGCGTTGCCGAACTCGGAGTTCAGGCGCTCGGTGCTGATCCCCTGGTTGAAGGCGGTCTTGTCGTACCACAGGTCCACGTTCGGGTCGAATTTTTCTCCGGCAATGGGCGCGCGCCAGTTCTCATAGGAAGTGATGAACACGCGGCTGCCCGTGCCGATGGGGTTCGCTCCCGAAGCGACGCTGTCCGGCGTTCCCGATTCGTAGCTGAGGAAGGAGGAGAGGGTCCAGTTTCCGAGGACCGGCTCGAGCAGCGGACCGAGGCCCAGGCGCTTGCCCTTGCCCACCGGCAGGTCGTAGGTAAACGCCAGCCGGGCCACGTGGGTCTGATCGACGCTGCTGAGGCTCTTCTCGAGCTTTTTGTTGTAGTGATCGAGTGCGCCGCTGGCTCCGATGAGGGCCGAGTCGGCGTCCGAAAACTGTTTGGAGAACACGTACGAAGCGAGAATCGAGAGGCCGCTGCTGAAGCGGCGGTCGAGTTTCATCACCAGCGCGTGGTAAGTGGAGTTGCCGGCACGCTCCCCAATAGACGCGGGCTGGCCGCCGTTGGTGATGATGTTGGTGTATTGCGGGAACGGGCTGAGCGCGCGCTGCACCGTATGGGCCGTGCTGGAACCGAAGCCGGCATACGGAATCGGAATTTTGGCGTTGCGCGCCCCGGTGGAGTTGATGGAACTGTTCAGAAGCGTGCGGCCGTACTTCTGGAGCGTCTCCATGGTGATCTGGTTGAAGCGGTCGAGGCCGGACGAAAGGTGGGTCCCCTTCGAGCCCGAATATCCGACGGTAAGCGCGGTGGAGCCGCTGAGCTGCTTCTGAATATCCAGGGTCCACATATCGTAGGTGCCGGGCCGCCCGGAGTCGTTCCGCTGCCAGAAGTAAACCTCGCGATCATTCGCCAGCGTCGGATCGACAAACGGCAGGCTCTTGGCGGAAGGTGGAAGGCCCTTGTCGCCCCACGGAACGCCCTTGTCGAGCATGGTCCAGAAATCGTTAATGCTGTTGTCGGCCGAATTGTAGTTGGTGTTGAGAATGAAGCCGTCGAAGTGAGTGCTGCCCCCGGTGGTCTTGACGGCGGCGAAGGTGCGGCCGCCGGACGCCCGGATGACGAAGCCGGCTCCA
The DNA here is from genome assembly GCA_963836425.1 of Bryobacterales bacterium. GTDB lineage: Bacteria > Acidobacteriota > Terriglobia > Bryobacterales > Bryobacteraceae > CAWIJJ01. The sequence goes on from CAWIJJ010000005.1 coordinate 22,517, forward strand.
GCGCGGTATACGATTCCGACGCGCGGACCGAAGGCCCAGGGATACCCGTCGAAAACCGACCGGTTCAGCCGGCCCTCACCGCTGCCGGAGAACACCACGGCTCCCGGCAGACCGCCGGCGCGGGGATTCGGCGCGCTGGGATCGAAATTGGAGAAGCCGTCGAGGGTGCCCGATCCGAGGTCCTCCCAACTGCTCAACCCGGTGTAGGCTCCGCCGTGGATGGGCATGGTGTATTCGTAGCGGAGTCCCAGGTTGATGGTCAGGTTGGGACGGACTTTCCAGTCATCCTGAACATATCCGCCCATGTAATTCCAGATCTGCCGGACCAGGCGCGGCGTCTCGATGCCGCCGCCGCTGACATATCCGAGCAGGAAGGAGGCGAAAGCGTTGCCGCTGTTCTGCGAGGTGTCGCCGGGAACTCCCGTAGCCTGGTAGGAGAAGCTGTAACTGCCGTTGGGCCGGTGCTGGCCGAAGCCATCCCAGCGGTCGTGCGTATAGAAGAATCCGGTTTTGATGGTGTGGGTGCTGCGAACGAAGGTGATGTCGTTGGCGAGGTTGAAGTTTCCGCCGCCGTCGCCGCCCCAGGAAGAGCCGCTCCAGCCGGTGTAAGCGGTGAAACTCAAGGCCGGCAGGGCCTGGTCCGGACCCGGCGTATTCGGGATCTGAAGTTTCTCGTTCCACTTGTCGTCCGGGTTCAGGGAGTTGAGAGTGGCCAGCCACTGGCTTTCCTTCTGGTAGGCCACGCGGAAGCTGTTGATGATGCGGGCGCCGAACATGTGGTCCCAGGTGACCCGCGCCGAGGTGCTGCGAAACAGATTCTGGCTGCCGCCGTTGAACGGGACGGGCAATCCGGGAGGCCCGTCACTGCCGAACAGGTTCTCGTACTGGCCCTTGAGATACAGGAACGACAGCCGGTCCTCAGCCGTCAGTTGGTGATCGACTTTGATGCTGCCTTTGTTCCAGGGATTGACAGTGGAACCGGCATCGCGGAAGAAGTTCTGCACCGGGTCGCCGAAGGCGTTACGCCCGGTGACATTCGGGAGCATGTCGCTCGGGCGCAAAGCGATATAGCGGCTGGCAACCTTGCTGAACTGAGCTTTGGGAATGATGTTATCCGGGAAGACGGTCCGCACGTATCCGGCGCCGTTCGGGTTGGGCTGCGTGGTGGCGGGGTCGTAAATGGGGACCATCTTGCCGCTGCGTGTCCAGCCGCGGAAGTCTCCCTCGTAATTCTCCGGCAGCGGCACGGTCTGATAGTTCGGATTCCGGCCGGCACGATTGCGAAAGCCCTGATAGCTTGCGAAAAAGAACGTGCGGTTGCGGCCGTTGTAGATCTTCGGGATGTAAACCGGTCCGCCGGCCGTGAAGCCGAAATCGTGTTGCTTGAGGATGGGGGGCTGCTTTGCGAAAAAGCCGGCGGCATCCAGTGCATTGTTGCGAAGCTCTTCGAAGAGGTTGCCATGCACCTGGTTGGTTCCCGACTTGGTTTCGAAAGTCACGGCGCCCGACGCGCGTCCGAATTCCGCCTTCATGCCGCTGCTTTCCACCGTGAACTCGTTGATCGCGTCGATGGGAACCGAACCGAGCGGCGCGCGATCGGTCTGATACTGGGTGGAAGCGCTGGTGGTGGGCATTCCGTCCATCATCATCTCCCAGCCTGCTCCCTGCCCGCCGCCGATGCGGAACCCGCCCGCGGTTTTGGTTTCCGGCGCAATCAGCGCCAATGTCAGAACGCTGCGGATGGAGCCGTTGACGAACAGCGGAAGGTCGCCTACAAGCTTGGTATTGATGGTAGTTGCGACGCGCGTCGTTTCGGCCTCGACCGGCGAGGACTGGGCCTGCACCTCGACGGTCTCGCCGAGCGAGCCGATTTCGAGCACGATATCGAGCCGCAGCGTCGCGCCGGCGGTAACCGAAACCTGGTCGCGCACAATCCTCTTGAAACCCGGAGCCGAGTACTCCATGCGATAGATTCCGATGGGAAGCGCCGGCAGCGTGTAGTTCCCGTTGCCGGTGGCCACTGTGGCCGCGGACGTACCCGTATCCACGTGTTTGGCGGTGATCACCGCGCCGGGCACGACGGCGCCCGACGGGTCGGCGATAAGGCCCGTCACGGTTCCGCGATTCAGTTGCGCGAAACACATCAAGGCGGTCGCGGCAAACATCAGAAACAGCCGTTGAAACGTAGTCATGACACACCCCCTCCGAGAAACTCGATGCGAGTCAATTCACCCTAAATGCACGGCCGGCCCCGATCCGGCGCGTTCAAAATAATACCCCGGTGCTGCGTGCGCTCACACGCAAGCGGTTACACATTGTTGGGGAGTAATGTTATCAGCGGTCCCGCAGAATTGCAACATACTTCGGCGGCAGTGGACTTATACTTCTGTAAGACGCAAAACGGCGGGGATCCGGAGCGTCACAGTCGAAAAGGGGAAATCATGATGCCGAAGAATCTCGATGCAGGCGGCCGCAGGTCCTTTCTCAAAGTCGCGGCCGGCGCGCTGGGGCTCGGGTTTTGGGCGGACGAAGCGCTGGAAGCGCTGCCCCAGAATACCAATACCAATTCGAAACCTTCAGACCTGAAGATTACCGACATGCGCGTGCTCACCATCCGCGGCGCGCCCATGACCTGTCCGGTGATCCGGATCGACACCAACCAGGGCATATACGGTCTTGGCGAGGTGCGGGATGGGGCCAGCAAAACCTATGCCCTTTTCCTGAAGAGCCGGATTCTCAACGAGAACCCGTGCAACGTGGACAGGATTTTCCGCAAGATCAAGCAGTTTGGCGGACACGCACGGCAGGGGGGTGGGGTTTGCGGCGTGGAGATGGCCCTCTGGGATCTCGCCGGCAAGGCTTACAACGTGCCCGGTGTACCAGATGCTGGGCGGCAAATTTCGCGATCGCATCCGCTGCTACGCGGACACCACCGAATCCCGCGATCCGAAGGTCTACGGGCAGCGACTGAAGGGCCGGCGCGACGAGGGTTTCACGTGGCTCAAAATGGATCTGGGTGTAGACCTGGTAGCGGATACGCCCGGCGCCCTGACCATGCCGCTCGGCAACCGTGTCAATTCCAATCCGGGCACCGAACACATGTTCACCGGCATGGAACTGACGGAGAAGGGAGTGGCGCTGATGGCGGACTATGTTGCGGCCGTCCGCGAACAGGTGGGCATGGACGTCCCGCTTGCCGCCGATCATTTTGGGCACATCGGCGTGAACAGTTGCATCCGCCTGGGACGCGCCCTGACCAGGTACAATCTGGCCTGGCTCGAAGACATGGTGCCGTGGCAGCGGACCGACCTGCTCAAACAGATCACCGACTCGGTGGATATTCCGATCCTGACCGGCGAAGACATCTTCCTGAAGGAGCCCTTCATCGAGCTTTGCAAGGCACACGCGGTGGACATCATCCACCCGGACCTGGCCACCTCCGGCGGAATTCTCGAAACCAAGAAGATCGGCGATGCGGCCCAGGAGTATGGCGTTCCCATGGCGATGCACTTCGCCGGAACGCCGGTATCCTGCATGGCCAACGTGCACTGCGCCGCCGCTACGGAGAATTTCCTGGTGCTCGAGAACCATTCGGTGGATGTGCCCTGGTGGAACGATTTGGTGGAAGGTGTCTCGAAGCCGATCGTGGACAAGGGCTTCATCACGGTTCCGGAAAAGCCGGGGCTGGGCGTGACTTTGAATGAGGCCGTGGTCAAGCAGCATCTGCTCGAACCCGGGTACTTCGAACCTACGCCGGAATGGGACCGCGAACGCTCCAACGACCGTTTGTGGAGCTGAAGCACCGCGATAGAATGAGGGTGACAGTTCCTGATCCCGGGAGGTCCAAGGGGGCGCCGGATCAGATCGAGAACTACACCCACCACGCAGCGGACTCAGTGGCATAGCATTTGCCGCCGCCCCGGCGCTGTCCTATAATAAGTAATTGGAACAAAATGCCGAAACGTACTTTCCAGCCGAATAACCGCCACCGGGCGAAGACTCACGGGTTCCGTTCCCGCATGGAGACCAAGAACGGAAGGGCCGTGCTTTCGCGCCGGCGCGCTCGTGGCCGTCACAAGTTGACCGTCAGTGACGAGAGGTAGGATCCATCTCTGGTTTTCCGAAACGTGTTCGTCTGCTGCGCTCCCGCGAATTTCGAAAGGTCTATGACGAGGGTATTCGTATCACCAGCCCTCTGTTTGCCGCCTTTTGTCTTCGCGAAGCGGAGGCAGCCGGACCGCGCATCGGCTTTACCGTGCCTCGCGCGCTCGGCAAGGCCGTGGTGCGAAACCGTATCCGGCGGCGCGTCCGCGAGGCCGTCCGCCATCACCTCGACCGGCTGAATCCGCAGTGGTCCATAGTCATCAATCCACGCCGCCGGTCCTTCGATGCGCCCATGCTGGAGCTGCGGCGCGAAGTGGAACGCCTCTTTCTCCGCTGCAATGGATCATAGTGAGGCTTCTCCGCGTATACAAGTTATGTGTCTCCCCCTGGCTGCCGTCCGCTTGCCGCTTCTATCCGACCTGTTCGGACTACATGCGGGAAGCCGTTGAACGGCATGGAGCCGGCAGAGGCGTGTGGATGGGCCTGGGCCGGCTGGCCAAGTGCCATCCCTTTCACCCCGGCGGGTTTGACCCGGTCCGGTAAGCTTTCTTTTACGGAATCACCTGAATGGCCGAAACGGTAAGTGGCGGAAACAGCGGTCCGAATCCGCCGAAAAAAGAAATGTCCATGGAAGTGCGGCTGCTTCTCGCCTTCCTGCTGATGGGTGCGGTGATGTTCCTCACCCCCTACATCTACAAGGGCCTGGCGCCCGCTCCGGCCCCCAAAAAGGCGGAACAGACGTCCTCGGCGCCCGCCCAGAAGAAGGAGGGCGAACCCGCGCCCGCCGCCCCGGCCCAAACCGCGGCGGTCCCGGCGGCCGCGGCCAAAAAACAGGCCGTCGCCGCTGCCGCTCCCACCGTGCCCGCGACGCCGGAACAGCCGCAGCCGCCCTTCGTCATCGATACCGGGCTGCTCCGCGTCACCTTCAGCAACCAGGGCGCCACCGCCCGCAGTTGGGTTGTCGAGCGCTATAAGGGGAACGATAACAAGCCGCTCGAGCTGATGAATACAGCCGCCGGCACGTATCCGTTTTCCCTGTACTTCAGTGGCGAAAAACCCACCTCGGATGTCAACTGGGCCTGGTACGAGCAGACCGGCGACCCCGACGGGCTCGGCGTCACCTATCGCTATTCCGACGGCCACACCGTCGTCCGCAAGGTCTTCCGCTTCGAAAAGAACAGCTATCTTTCGCACATCACTACCGAGGTCACGCTGGATGGCAAGCCGGTCCAGCACTTCATCCAGTGGCGCGGCGGATTCGGAGACCTCACCGTAGCCAACCCCTCCGCCGGACAGCGGACCCTGCACTTCGACGTGGCGCAGAACAAGCTGGTGGAACAGAATGCCAGCAGCGCCAAATCGGGTCCGGTCGAAACAGCCGGCAACTATTCGTTCGCCGGCATCGCCGACAGCTATTTCGCGGCGGTCTTTCTTCCCGAAGGCTCGAACTCGGTCCGACAGATCACCTACACGGACACGGTGCGGACTCCGCTCGAAGAAAAGCCCGTGATGCTGAATGGAGTCGCGCTTTCCGACGGCGACATCAACCGCTTCGAACTGTTCGCCGGTCCCAAGGATCTGGACCTGCTCTCCCGCATCAACCCGAAGCTGGCACAAGTGGTCGATTTCGGCTGGCTTTCGGTGCTTGCCAAGCCGCTGTTCCTCATCGTGAACTGGTTCAACGACAGCTTCGTGCACAATTTCGGCTGGTCCATCGTGCTCGTCACGGTCGCCATCAACTTCATGTTGTTCCCGCTGAAACTCTCGAGCATGAAGTCGATGCGCAAAATGCAGGCGCTCAAGCCGCAGATCGACGCGATCAACGAAAGGTATCGCAGCGTGAAGATGACCGATCCGCGCAAGGCCGAGCAGAACCAGGAGGTGATGGCGCTTTACAAGCAATACGGCGTCAATCCCATGGGCGGCTGTGTCCCCATGGCGCTGCAGATTCCGTTCTTCTTCGCGTTCTACAAAGTGTTCACCGTCTCGGTGGAAATGCGCGGCGCGAGCTGGCTCTGGGTGACGGATTTATCGCAGCCCGAACACCTGCCCATCAAGATTCTGCCGATCGTCATGATCGCCAGCCAGTTCTACATGCAGCGAATGACGCCGCAGCCCAATGCCGATCCCAACCAGCAGCGCATGATGATGTTCATGCCGCTGATCTTCGGCTTCATGTTCTACAATTTCCCCAGCGGCCTGGTGTTATACTACTTGACCAGCAATCTTGTCAGCATGGGCCAGCAGTTATTCTTCAATCACACCGAAACAGCCCAGGAATTGGCTCGTTCGGTGGAGGTCCCCAAAAAAAAGAACGGCAGGAAATAATCCGTGACTGAGCGAAAGTATTCGGTTGCCTCTATTGGCGCAAGCATCGATTCCTTCCTGCGGGCCACCCTGCGCAACGGGGGCTTCCAGCTCCAGTTCGCCGTCGAGGATGCCGAGGTCGGCGACGGCGATTTCGAGACGCCCGATGTGTCGGTTCGATTCACCGGTCCCGATGTGGATCTGCTTCTCTCGAACCGCGCCGAACTGCTCCTTGCGCTCGAGCACGTCACCATGGAAATGCTGCGCGTGCCTTCGGAAGACCACTCGCGCATTTCCTTCGACGCGAATGATTACCGCCTGCTGCGAATCGAAGAGTTGCGGCTGAGCGCGGTCACCGCCGCCGAAAAGGTGAAGCGCACGGGGCAGCCCTTCCGCTTTAACCCCATGAACAGCCGGGAGCGCCGCGTGATTCATCTCGCGCTCCGCACGGAAACCGCCGTTCGCAGCGAATCGGCGGGCTCCGGGCCGGGACGCCAGGTGGTGGTTTACCCCGCCGGCATGGCCAGCGTTCCCGAACCGCCCCGGACCTTCGCCGGTCCACCCCAGCGCCGCAGCGGTGGCGGCGGCGGCGGATCGCGGCCCTCGCGCCGCCGTTGAATCTCCAGGACACGATCGTCGCGATTTCGACGCCCCCCGGCCGCTCCGCTATCGGGATCGTCCGCATTTCCGGCCCGAGGGCTTTGACCGTCGCCGGCGCACTGCTTCGCGGCCCGGCCTCCTGGCAGCCGCGCCACGCCCACATGGCCGAACTGATCGACGCCTGCGGGCGCGTGCTCGACCAGGTGGTGGCGACCTGGTTTCAGGCCCCCCATTCCTACACCGCCGAGGACCTGGTGGAGATTGCCTGCCACGGTTCGCCCATCGTGTTGCGGCAGGCGGTCGAGCGCGCGCTTGATTCCGGCGCCCGCGCCGCCGAGCCCGGCGAATTCACGCTCCGCGCCTTCCTCAACGGACGTCTCGACCTGCCCCAGGCCGAGGCCGTTCGCGACCTGATCGACTCCACCACGCAATACCAGGCGCGGGTGGCCGCGCAGCAGGCCGGCGGCTCGGTTTCCCGCCGCCTCGCCCCGATCAAGGAGCAACTGCTCGAACTGATCGCGCTGCTCGAAGCCGGTATCGACTTTGCCGAAGACGACATCTCCGTCGCGCCCCCGGTGGAAATTCTCCGCCGCCTCGACCCTGTCCTCGACGCCGTGCGCGCGCTTGCCGCCAGCTTCGAATATGGCGGCCTGGTGCGCTCCGGAATCACGCTGGCCATCGTGGGCCGCCCCAATGTCGGCAAAAGCAGCCTCTTCAACCGCCTGCTCGAGCAGGACCGCGCCATCGTCACCGACGTTCCCGGGACCACGCGCGATGTGGTTTCCGAGACTGCGTCCATCGGCGGCATCCCGGTCAAGCTGCACGATACCGCCGGCATCCGCACCGCCTCCGAACTGATCGAATCGCTGGGCATCGAACGCAGCTACCAGGCCATGGCCGACTCGGACCTGACGCTGGTGGTGCTGGACGCCTCGCAACCGCTGCTCGACGAAGATCGCTCGCTCCTCGACCGCGCCCGCTCGCTGGGGCGCCACCTGGCGGCCGCCAACAAGTGCGATCTTGCGTGCGCCGGTCTGCCGCCCGAAGGCGCGATCCGCTGTTCAGCGCTCACCGGCGAAGGCCTGGACGCGTTGCGCGCCGCCATTCTGGCCGCGGTCGCGCCCGCGGGCGCCTTCGAGCAGGAGAGCGGCTTCATTACCAGCCTGCGGCATGCCCAGGCGCTCGAAGAATCCGCGCGCTACCTCGCCAAAGGCGGGCGAGGCGGTGAACGCCGCCATCCCGCACGAGATGCTGCTGCTCGACCTCTATGCCGCGCTGCGGCCCATCGACTCCATCACCGGCGCCACCACCGCCGACGACATCCTGAACCGCATCTTCTCCACCTTCTGCATCGGCAAGTGAGCCGCGATTTTCACACGCCGAACGGATCCGCCTGAAACTCTCTCTCCCGGTACTCGAACCAGTCGAAGTCCGCCGCGCGCCCTTTCCCTGACCCATCCTGGCAGCACATCCCGACGAACGCGCCGGTGAAGTTCGGGTATCCCGGCGGCCCCGCTTCGTCGGAGAGGATACTCGCGTCGAACTGTTCCGGCAACCGCCGCCACTCGCCCCCGCGCAACCGCCAGGCAAAATACAGCCGCTCGAAATCCACTTCGACCCGCAGTTCGACGGGCTCGCCGCCGGGTATCGGAACCGGCGCGGTGAACGCGTCCGTCTGCACCTGGTCCGGGATGCACGACATCACGCGCAGGTGCCGGCCCACGCTCTCGTCCCGCGACACGAAGAGATAGTGGAACTTGAAGCTGTTGTAGTAGCACACCAGGCCGGCCATCTGGTGATAGTCCTCCGGTTCGAAATCGAGCAGTGCGGACGCGCTGTAGCAGTGCGCCTGCTGCCGGCGGGCCACCAGCGCCTGGCGGAAGAGGCTGCCGATCGTTTCCCGCCCATACAGGCGCAGGTGGCCGGGCCGCGGGGTGAGGCTGAACAGTTCCGCCGGGAATGGCGACCTCAGCCACTGAAATGACGGCGGCAGTTCGCTCCCGTCAAAATCCTCCCGCGCCGGGCCGGCGGCGAATGGAGACGGCGGCAGGTTGGGCGCCGGCACGTCCACCTGGGGAACGCCGTCGCCCGCGGCCGTTCGAAGCCAGCCGTCCGCTCCCCATGTCATGCGCTGGATGGCGGTTTCGCGGCCGAGCGTGCAGCGGCCGCGGTTCGGCAGCGGGCGCCCGCAGAGATGCACCATGTAGGTCTCGCCGTTCTGCGTCTCCACCAGGTCGGCGTGGCCGGCGCGTTGCAGGATTGCGTCGGGGCGGTGCCGTGCCGTCAGGACATACGTTTCCGGGTGCAGTTCGTACGGCCCTGTCAGGGCGCGCGACCTGGCCATCGTCACCGCGTGGCCGAACCCCGTGCCGCCCTCGGCGGTGAGCAGGTAGTAGTAGCCGTTCCGCTTGTAGAGATGCGGGCCCTCGGTGAACCCGATGCTGGTGCCCTGAAAGATGTTGTGGAGGGGTCCAACCAGGCCTGCCCCGGCCGAATATTCCTGAAGGACGATGCCTGCAAAGCGGTTCTTCCCCGGCCGGTAGTCCCACAACATGTTCACGACGTACTTGCGGCCGTCGTCATCGTGAAACAGGGAAGGATCGAAGCCGCTGCTGTTCAGGTAGACCGGATCGGACCATTCGCCGTCGATGTGGGGGCTGGTCACCAGGTAATTGTGCAGGTCGCGCAGCGAAGCGCCCGTGCTGCCCGCCTGGGTAGTCCGGCCGTAGCGTTTCACATCCGTGTAGACCAGGTAGAAGAGGCCGCCATCGTAGCTCAGGCACGGCGCCCAGATGCCGCACGAATCGGGATCGCCGAGCATGTTCAACTGTGAGGCGCGGCGCAGCGGCCGCGTCAACAGGCGCCAGTGAACCAGGTCTCGCGAGTGGTGGATCTGCACGCCCGGGTACCACTCGAACGTCGAGGTGGCGATGTAGTAGTCGTCCCCAACCCGCAGGATGGAAGGATCGGGGTTGAAGCCCGGCAGGATAGGATTGCGGATGTTCATGCTGTTTCGAAGCCCGGATCCCGCACTACGGTCCACAGCACCACGGCGCCGATCAGGTCCAGCACGCCGAGACAGATGAAGAAGGGAGTGTAGCCGATGGTGGTCACCAGCGCCCCGATGGCGAGCGAAAACAGCAGCACCCCGGCATTGCCGAATGTGCCCGCCATGCCTGCGACGGTGGCCACTTCGTTCCTCTTGAACAGGTCCGACGCCATCGTGATCACAGTGACCGAAAGCGTCTGGTGAGCGAAGCCGCCGAGGCTGAGCAGCGCGATGGCGACGTACGGGCTTTGCACGAATCCGACCAGCCCCACGCCCATCATCATGCAGGCGCCCACCGTGAAGGCTCCGCGCCGCGCGTTAATGAGGCTGACGCCCGCGTACTTTTGCAGCGCCATGCTGATCACGCCTCCGAACAGGCATCCGAAATCGGCCGCCAGGAACGGCATCCAGGCAAACAGCGCGATCTGTTTGAGGTCCATGTGCCGAACGGTGGTCAGGTACAGGGGCAGCCAGAAGGTGAGCGTTCCCCAGGTGGGATCGGCCAGGAATCGCGGCAGCGCGATGCCCCAGAAGTTGCGCTGCCCGAGCACCCGGCCAATCGACGGCCGCCCGCCGCTGCTGCGCAGAAACTTTTCCTGCCCCGACACGATGTGTTCGCGCTCGGCATCCGACAGGGCCTTGTGTTTTTCCGGCGAATTGTAGAACAGCAGCCAGAGCGTCACCCATATTAAACCCAGCGAGCCGGTAAATACGAACGCCGCCTGCCAGTTGTATTGGAGAATCGCCCACACCACCAGGGGCGGCGCCAGCATGGAGCCCACCGAGGCGCCGATGTTGAACACGCCGCCGGCAAGTCCACGCTCCTTTGCGGGAAACCATTCGGCGGTGGCCTTCATGCCCGCCGGATTGGCCGACCCCTCGCTGAAACCGAGCAGCGCCCTCAACCCGGCCAGGGCCTGCCACGAATGGGCCAGGCCGTGCGCCATATTCACAAACGACCACACCACCGCAAACAGGGCGAAGCCGCGTTTCAGGCCGATGACGTCCAACACGTACCCGCACACGGGCTGGGCCATGATCGCGAACTGAAACGCGCCTACAATCCACGAGTACTGCTGGGTGGTGATGGAGAGATCTTTGAGTACGGTGGGGGCGGCTACCGCCAGTGTGGCCCGCGTCAGGTAATTGATGATCGAGCCCAGCATGATCAGCCCGATCATCCACCACCGCAGGCCCTTGATTTTCGGCATGGTCCGTAACATGGTATCCCAGATGCCGGGGTGCTGCGTGGGACAACCGCTTCAGGATGTGGAGACCGGCGCTAACGGCGCGCCAGCCAGAGGATCAGGGAGAAGACCAGGCTCAGCAGAAGGCAGGTTGCGAGCGGGAAGTAGAATGTCGAGTTCTTTCCCTGAATGTAGATGTCGCCGGGCAGGCGGCCGAGTTTGAAGGGAAGGCGACCGGCGAAAGTGACCAGCACACCGGCGGCAACGAGAACCAGTCCGGCGACAATCAGGAGCCTGCCGAGGGCCATGATTCCAGTATCGCATCCAGTTCCGGATACCCCGCCGGCCGGCGGCATTCGCGCAACGGCGCGGGATCGGCGCCGGCCGCGATCAGGCGCCGGATGACGCCCGCTTGCGCATCCCCGCGCCCCAGGGCGACGGCGGAGTAGAGCGCCGTACCGAGCGGCGTCCCGCCGTAGGAGTTGCGCTGTTCGAGCGGGCAACGGTGCCGCAGGCAAACCTCCACGACCGCTTCCGATCCATGGAACGCCCCCCAGGCCAGCGCCGACATGCCGTCGTAGGAGACGGCAGCGGGGTCCAGGCCGGCCTCGAGCAGCCTGTCGACGGCGGGTGCGTTACCGGCGTCGGCGGCCTCGGGAAGCATGGACTGATCCGCGGGCGAGAACGCGTCCGGCGGTTCCGCCTGGTCGCCGCGCCAGCACGCACCGAGGAAGCGGTCGGCCGCGGTGACGGCGGCCGGGTCTGCTCCACGCGCGCGAATCAAAGCGGCGGTCTCATCGAGTCCGAAACGGACGGCAAGCTGGAGCGGCGAGAATCCCTGGTGGTCGGGCGCATGGGCGTCGGCGCCATGCTGGAGCAGCAGATCCACCGTGGCACGGCCGCGGCGGCGGCGCAACGCGACGTGCAGGGCGGCGCAGCCCTGGAGGACGCCGATGGTTGCGCGGATGTTGGGGTCGGTCGCGTGCGAGAGGAAGAGCCGGACGCCTTCGATATCGTCGGACCAGAGCTTGTAGCTCATGCAGTACGCCTTCCATTCCGGTTTTGGCCCGGCATCCAGAATCAGGCGGAGGCAGGCGTGGTCGGGGACTTCGGAAGCGTGGTAGAGCGATTCGTCATCGTCGGGGTCGGCGCCGCGCTCGAGCAGCAGGGCGGTGAGTTCGGGATTGCGGTTGACGCCGGAGGCGCCATAGAGCGCCGTTTCGCGGGTTTTGCCGTCATCGGGTGAAACGAAGAACGAGTTCGGATCGGCGCCGTGGTCGAGCAGCAGTTGCGCGGTGCGAAGCATGCCGGGCGCGCGCTGCGGGTCAGAGAGGAAACGGGAGTAGCACAAGTAGAGCAGCGGCTTCAGCGTCTCCGGACCGCCGGAAGTGCGCGCCAGTTCGGGCTCGCGAGATAGATAGCGCGCAACCGCTTCGGCCTCTCCGGTGGCGCAGGCGGCGTAAAAATTGGCGCGCGCGATTTCGGGTTCGGCGTCGAGGAGGGCCCGGGCGGTGGCGATGTCGCCGTTGCATGCCGCCAGGATCATCGTGTCTACGCGGGTAGCGAAGTCCATATGGTTCCCGTTTCCCGGTTCCAGCGCCAGGGCGCGTCGATCGAGTTGAGACGGACGTGGTCGGCACGCCCGGCCAGGACGTCGCGGCCGGCGCCGGTAATGTGAAACCTGCCTTCGCGCTCGAGGACCAGCGGGTGAGGGCAGGAGGCGAGGCGGTCGAGGTAGCGGCGGAATGCGGTGTCGCCCATGAAGATTCGCTCCTCGCATTGCTGGACGGCCGGGAACAGGGAGGCAAAGTCGCGGTGTCCGGCGGAAAGCACCTGGAGGATCTGGCGTTCGGTGCGTGAGAGCCCGTTGTCCACGGACGGCAGTTGCTCCAGGTGGCGGACCAGGGCTCCGCGCAGATAGGGAAGCGCCGACGTGTCGCCGGCCAGGAGGGTCTCGATGGCGCGCGGATCGGGCGCAAGAAAAGCGCGCCAGGCCTCGGCGCCGAGGGCGAGTTCGGCGGCGCTCACGTCGTGCCGCCGCGGCCACAGCGCGGCAAGCTGTTTGCCGGTGAGCGGGCCCAGGTACTGGTCCGAGGCGATGAGGGTGAGCCGCGCGGCGGCCCCGGGATGCGAGTGAAAGCAGTCGAGAATATCGATGAGCTGGACCTGATCGTAGAGATCGTGTTCGAACCAGAGCGCCACTTCTTCGTGCGCCGGCGACCGCGCCAGCAGCGATTCGCGCGCGCCGGGCAGGGGCGGCCGGTAGAGCACATCGTCCCAGATCAGGACTTCGCCGCCGAGCCCGGTCTCGGCGAGCGAAACCGAACTGCCGTTGGTCACATGGAGCATATCTGGGTGAAGATGGGCTTCAGCGCCGGATACAGCGCGCGGTAGATTCCGCACGCCCGATTGTAGAACGCCGCCTCGCCGGGGTCGGGCGAAACCGAATCGGTCTCGCGGATGGCGGTGCGGCACACGTCCGGCACGGTGCCGTGCTCGCCGCTGCCCGCAATGGCGAGCAGCGCCGCGCCGTAGGCCGAGCCCTCCTGCGTCTCGAGAGTGACCACGCGCTTGTCCAGGATGTTCGCCAGGAGCTTGCGCCAGAACGGACTCTTCGCGCCGCCGCCGGAGGCGCGCACGGAATTCACCGCCACACCCAGCGACTCGACGATATCGAGGCAATCGCGCTGGCTGTAGGAGACGCCTTCCATGACGGCGCGGATGAGGTCGGCGCGGGTGTTCCGCGCAGTGAGGCCGATCCAGCCGCCGCGCGCGGTGGCATCAAGGTGGGGCGTGCGTTCGCCCATCAGGTAGGGCAGCCAGAAGAGTCCCTGGGCGCCGGGCGGGGAGCCGGCGGCTTCGGCTGCGAGCGAATCGTAATCGGCACCGGGCGCGAGCTGATTGCGGAACCATTGAAGACTGAGCCCGGCGCCTTGCGTCACGCCCATGACGTGCCATTTGCCCGGCACGGCGTGACAGAAGGTATGGACTCGCCCGGCAGGGTCGTAGGCGACCTTCTCCATGTGCGCGAATACGACGCCCGACGTTCCCAGGGTGCACGATACCACGCCCTCTTCGACAATTCCGTTGCCGACCGCTCCGGCTGCCTGGTCGCCGCCGCCTCCAACCACCGGCGTGCCGGCTTCGAGCCCGGTGAGGCGCGCCACTTCAGGGGTGATCTGGCCCGTAACGTCGGGCGATTCGAAGCATGTCGGCAGGATGGAGCGATCGAGCCCGAGCGCATCCATCATGTCGTAGGACCAGCCGCGGTTCACCACGTCAAACAGGGCTGTGCCCGAGGCGTCGGAAACTTCGGAGGCGAATTCGCCGGTCAGACGGAAGCGCACGTAATCTTTGGGAAGCAGCATTTTGCGCATCCGGTCGAAATTGTCGGGCTCGTTGTCGCGGACCCAGAGCAGCTTGGGCAGGGTGAAGCCGGTGAGCACCGGGTTGGCGATGCAGTCGAGAATTTTCTGCTTTCCCACGCGCGCGTTCACGTCGTCCACCTGTTGCTGGCTGCGCTGATCGCACCAGATGAGCGACGGACGGATCACCTGGTGATGGGCATCGAGCATCACCAGGCCGTGCATCTGGCCGGAAAGCCCAACGCCGCGGATGGCGCTGCCTGGAATTCCGGCCTGGGCGAGCACGCCGCGGATGGCATCCACGGCCGCGTCCCACCAGTTCTCGGGACGCTGTTCGGCCCACATGGGCTTGTGCATGATGATGTCTTCGTGAGCGGACGTGTAGCCCGCGCGGACGCCGCCGCGTTCGTCTACCAGCAGGGCGCGCGAGCCGCCGGTTCCAATGTCGATTCCAAGCCACATAAACGTCTATGGTGGCACAACTAAGTGTGCGCCGACGGCCGCGCAAGATGTTAGACTCGCAAGCGCCGACCTATGCCCGCGAGTCTCACGATTTCCCCTCGTTTCCGTCCCGTTCTCGATCCGGAGTTCGTTCCCGCCGCATTGTGGAACCGCGCCTACATGCGCGCCGCTCGCGAAGCCGGGGCGGAGAAGCTGGCGATCGCGCTCGAGCGGAGCGACGGCTCCGTTTCGGTGCATCGCACGGACGTGTTTCCCCACGAGGGCGCCGGAGCGGAATGGAACCGGCGGTATGTGGAACGGCTTCTCAAGTATCTGCTGTGGCAGAAGGGTGGGTACCGAATCACGGTGGCCGGCGATCGCCGCATCGCGGACGATCTGCGCGCCGTGTATACGCCCGGCGGAACCCGCGCGTTCGACTACGAATTTATGGGCGAGCGCGTTTACGGCCGCCCGATGGTGATTGAACACTGCGAATACGGCCGCGCGCCCGCGGAGCGCGAAACCGCGGCCCCACTCGGACGGCACCTGGACGGCTATCGCATCGGCTTCGACCTGGGCGCGAGCGACCGCAAGTGCGCCGCGGTGGCAAACGGCGAGGTGGTCTTCAGCGACGAGGTTCCCTGGAATCCCAGCGTGCAGGCCGATCCACAGTATCATTTCGACGGCATTCAGGATTCGCTGCGGCGGGCGGCGCAGCATCTTCCGCGCGTGGATGCGATCGGCGGCAGCGCGGCGGGCGTGTACGTGGCCAACGAGGTACGCGTCGGCTCGCTCTATCGCGGCGTTCCGCGCGATCGGTTCGACAGGCGCATCGTGCGGCTGTTCTTCGAACTCAGGGAGGCGTGGGGCGGCATCCCTTTCGATGTGGTGAACGACGGCGAGGTGACGGCGCTTGCCGGATCGATGGCGCTCAACGACGAAGCCGTGCTCGGGATCGCGATGGGGAGCAGCCTGGCGGCAGGTTACGTCACGCCCGAAGGAAATATCACGACCTGGCTGAACGAACTGGCATTCGTGCCTGTGGACTACCGCGAAGGCGCGCCGGCCGACGAATGGTCCGGCGATGCGGGAGTAGGAGCGCAGTACTTCTCGCAGCAGGCCGTGGGACGGCTGCTGGCGCCCGCGGGAATTGAGCTGCCGGCCGGCATGACGTTGCCGGAGAAGCTCGAAAGCGTGCAGAAACTGGCCGCCGCGGGTGATGCGCGCGCCTTGCGGATCTACGAAACCATCGGCGTCTATTTCGGGTACAACATCGCCACCTACGCCGATTTCTACGATTTCCGGAATCTCCAGGTGCTGGGGCGCGTGATGACGGGCGTGGGCGGAGACCTCATTCTGCGCACGGCGGCGAACGTCTTGAAGGCGGAGTTTCCGGAGGTTGCGGAACGAATCCGGTTCCACATTCCGGATGAAAAAGAAAAACGGCACGGACAGGCGATTGCCGCGGCAAGCCTGCCGGCGCGACGAATGGAGGAAGATGCCGATGCGGTTTCATAATGCCGGCGCGGACGTGTACGTCCCGGACGGAGCCGCGCCCGAAGCGGCGCTCGCGCGCACGACTCACCTGTGCATTGCGGCACATCAGGACGATATCGAAATCATGGCGTACCACGGCATCGCCGAATGTTTCGGCGTTGCGGACAAGTGGTTCTCCGGCGTGGTGGTGACCAACGGCGCGGGCAGCCCGCGCTCCGGGATCTACGCGAACTACACGGACGAGCAGATGCAGCGCGTGCGGCTCACCGAACAGCGCAAAGCGGCGTTCGTCGGCGAATATGCCTGCCAGATACAGCTCGGGTTCACGAGTGCGCAGGTGAAGAGCGCCGCCGAAACGGCCGTGGTCGAGGACCTGTCCACAATCCTGCGCGCCGCCCGTCCGGAGGTGGTGTACCTGCACAATCCGGCGGACAAGCACGATACGCACATCGGGGTGACGCTGCGGTCGATTGCCGCCCTGCGCGCCCTTGCCGGGGAAGCGCGGCCTCGCAAGGTTTACGGCTGCGAAGTGTGGCGCGATCTGGACTGGCTGCCGGACGAACGCAAGCAGGCGCTGCCGGTTTCGGCGCGTTCGAATATTGCGGCGGCGCTGGTGGGTGTGTTCGATTCGCAGGTGACCGGCGGCAAACGGTACGACCTGGCGACCGCCGGCCGCCGCCTGGCGCACGCGACCTATTTCGCATCGCACGGCACCGATGAGGAAACGGCCCTGAGCTTCGCCATGGACCTGACGCCACTGGTAGAGCAGCCGGAACTGCCGGTGGCCGACTACGTGCTTCGCTTCATCGACGAATTCCGCGCCGATGTGAGCCGGCGGCTGCGATAGTCACTTTTCGATCCAGGGAAGATAGGCCGCGCCGTAGAGGCCGGCCTCGTTGCCGAGCGTGGCTCTGGCGATCCGGGTCTCGTTCCGCGTGGCGCGGTAGGTGAAGGAACGTTCCTCCAAAACGCGCAGCATGTGGGGCTCGAACAGTTCCCATGCCGGCAACATGCCGCCGCTCAACAGGTAGAGCGGGAAATTGAAAATGTTGACAAGCGATGCCATGGTGGCGCCCAGCGATTCGCCCACTACGCGCCAAATGGTGCGGGCTTTGTCGCCGTCCAGTCCGGACTGCTGCGCGTATTCGAAAAGCTGTTTCGCGGTCAGATCGTCGCCAATTTGCATCAGGCGGGCCATGGCGGAAACGGCGGTGGCCGAAGCATGTTTTTCGAGGCATCCCTGATTTCCGCAACCGCACGGATTACCCTTCGGAACCACCGTGGTGTGCCCCACCTCTCCGGCCATTCCGACGAAACCGCGAAGGACGCGGCCGCAGGAAATGATGCCGCCGCCGATGCCCGTGCCGAGCGTCACCAGCACCAGGTCCTGCACGCCGCGCCCGGCTCCGATCCAATGCTCCCCCAGGGCGGCAGCGTTGGCGTCGTTTTCGAGAATGACGAACGTATTCAGCCGGCGGGAGAGCTCATCGCGCACCGGAAAATTCTCGAGGAACGGGAGATTGTTGGAATTGCTGATGACCCCTTCCTTCATGCGGATAAAGCCGGGCAGCCCGACTCCGATGCCCGCCAGTCCGGCGCTGCCGTTGCGGTCGCGCAGCGTGGAAATGGCCGATACCAGGTCTTCGAGCACCGCCTCCCGGCCTTCCTCGAACTTGGTGGAACCTGAAATTTTCTCAATCAGGGTACCAGTGCGGTCGATAGCCGCCGCGCGCAAATTGGTACCACCCATGTCGACGCCGATCGCGTAGTCAGGCATATGCACGGGCATAATAGCACGCAGACTGATAGTGTTAGGCGCGTTAGCAGCCGCACGAAACGGCTGCCAACAAGTGCGATTCAGTAGTGCCATAGCGCCTATCGAAATTATTTGGGCGCCTTCATGGTACCGGTCGTGCTACAACATGAAACAAAAGTAGTGGTCTTTTGCGTCGAAGAGTATGAAGGGGAGGTCAAGTGGACATGCTGGAAAGCAGGTACATCGAAATTCCTGGGGATAAAACTCACGAGCTTCCCCCTCTGCTCGTGCATTCCGCTGCCGGCGGTGCGGCGCCCCTCGAATCCGTAATGCCCGAAGCCGAGGAGATGCTGCCGGTCAGCGATGCCGCCGAGAGCCTGGTGGAGCAGCGCAAGTTCGAGCTTGCGATACAGCTCACGGAACAATATAAGCGGCTGCTCTCGCACTGGCACTGGGGCGACTCGGTGCTCGAATGGGTCCGGCAGTGCGAGATCACTTTCGAGTGCGAGGAGACTCTGCGGAAATTGCTTCACCCGGACCTGTGGCCGCATGCCAGCCGCGCAAGCTTCGTCACGCTGCTGCTGGAGAAGCACGTGCCTACCAGGGGTGTGGCGATTGAGAAGGCTGTCGGGCTGCGCCTGTCGTTCCGCCAGCCGCCGCCGATTGACTGCGTCTCGGGACAATTTCTGTTTTATTTGAATGGCACGGTAGCCGATACGGCGTATCAGACGTGGTCGCACCTGACGCCGCATGCGCCATCGCTGTTCCCGCCGGAGCGGTTTCATTTCGAAGTGCTGAATATCGACAATTGAGCGGGAACTACTCGATGATCAGCCGGTAGCCCACGCCCGGCTCAGTTTGCAGGTGTTTCGGCCGGGCCGGGTCTGACTCCAGTTTGCGCCGCAACTGCGCGATATAGACGCGAAGATACTGCGCCTGGTCCAGATGGTTGGGGCCCCACACCTCGTTCAGCAGTTGCCGCTGCGTGAGGACTTTCCCCGGATTTCGGATCAGCACCTGGAGCAGTTTGTACTCGTTCGGCGTGAGATGGACCTCGGCGCCGGCTACTTTTACGGTTCGTTTGCCCACATCCATCTCCACGCTGCCGAAGCGAAACACTTCGCCTTCCTGGGCGGCGGGCGCGGACCGGCGCAGCGCGGCTCGGATGCGCGCCAGCAGTTCGCCCACGCCAAATGGTTTTGCGATGTAGTCGTCGGCCCCCGAATCGAGCGCGGCGATCTTGTCCTTCTCCTGGCCGCGCGCGGAAAGCACGATGATGGGCAACTGGCTCCATTTGCGAACGCTTTGAATCACGTCGAGGCCGTCGCGGTCCGGGAGGCCGAGGTCGAGAACGATCAAATCCGGGCGGCGCGCGCCGGCCTGTGCGATGCCATCGTTCGCCGTCAGAGCTTCCTGGTAGATGTACCCTTCGGCAGTGAGAGTGGCGCGAAGAAAGCGCCGGATCTGCAGATCGTCTTCCACGATGAGAACAAGCGGCTTCATGGCGCCCCTCCGAGCGGCAGCCCGATCCGGAATACCGCTCCGCCGCCGGGACGGTTATGCGCCTGGATCGTCCCGCAGTGCGCCGCCACGATCGCCCGGCAGATGGCGAGACCCAGCCCCGCGCCGCGGGCGGCTTTGGCGGGTCCACGGTAGAACTTCTCGAAAATGCGCATTTCTTCGCCGGGAGCGAGGCCCGGTCCCCGGTCGCGAACTTCCAGCCAGACTTCATTCGAAGCGGTCCCCGCGACGATTTCAAGCGGCGACCCGTTCGGTGTGTATTTGAGGGCGTTCTCGAGGAGGTTGATCAGCACCTGGCCGAGCAGCACGTCGTCGATCATGACGGGCGGCAGGCTCTCGGGCAATTGCGTAGTGAGCGGGCGGTTCTGGAGTTGCGAATCGAGCCGCTGCAGCGCGGAACCCACCACTTCTTCGAGCGGACACAGCTCGCGGCGAAGCTCCACTCCGGATTCGAGGCGCGTCATGTCGAGCAGGTTTCCCACCAGGCGCCCCAACCTGTCGGCCTCTTCCGCAATGCTGTCGAGAAGTTCCCGGCGCGTGGCGGGTTCCAGCTTTTCGCCCTGTGATCGAAGCGTCGAAGCGGCGCCGGTGATGGAGGCGAGCGGCGTCCGCAGGTCGTGCGAAACAGCGCTCAAAAGGGAACTGCGCATCTCCTCGGTATGCATCCGGATACGCGCGGCTTCGGCGGCGGTCTGGCTGCGCGTGCGTTCGATGGAGAGCGCAGCCTGGTTGGCAAACACCTCCAACAACGACTTTTCGTCGTCGGAAAGCGGGCCGGCGTCGCGCCGCAGCACTGCCATCACCCCCACAGTTTCGCCCGCCCCCTTGAGAGGAAGGTAGAGCGCCGGCGAGTCTCCAAAATGGCGCGTGCCGCGGCCGGCCATTTCCTTGTGATCGAGAACCCACTGGGCGGCGCGTTCCTCGGTGCGCGGCAGAGGAAGCTGGTCTGTCGAACGGCGCGCGAAGTCGATCCGTCCTTCATCCGGAAGAAAAAGAACGACGGGCGCGTGAAACACCTCCTCGGCCTGCTCGGTCGCAATCCGTGCCACGTCGAACACCCGGCTCTGCCCTGCCAGCCGGCGCGAGAGGCTGTACAGCATTTCAGTGCGGGATTCCCTGCCGGCGGCCGCCGTGGCCTGCATCCGGATACGAGCAGTCTGCGTGCTGATGATGAGTGCAACCGCCAGCATGACTCCGAACGTGATGAGGTACTGATAATCGGAGACACGAAACGTGAGATAGGGTGGGATGCAGAAAAAATCGAAGGCGGCGACGCTGGCGAAGGAGGCGATCACCGCGACCCTCCGGCTGCACTGCGTGGCGATGGCCACCACGCCAAAAAGGTACACCATGGCAAGGTTCGGCGCCGCCACGTGGTGGCGCAGGGCGAAAACCACGAGCGTGGCGAGCGCGATCACCGCGCTCGCGAAGACCGGCTCGACGGCGGACGGAACCCTCGAGGTGTAAGTGCCGGGACTCTTGCCCACGCTTCAATTATGGGCTTGCCGCGGGCGTTCGGGATTGGCCGTCATCCTGCGGTCCAGCGGCCATCTCTTTCACCGCCCCAAGAATCTCGAGCCTGCGCGGGCCCTCCAGGTCGCTCTCCAACCGTTGCAGCGCCAGCCCGACCACATCGCGGTGGTGCAGCCTGGAACCATCCTCGGCCGAAGAACTGATCTGCAACCACAGATCGTGCAGGCGGTCCAGGTCCTCCGGCCAGAGACGCGGCGGATGCGGGCCGAGGTTTACGAATGCGGAGGGACGCCCCGGCGCGATTACTTCGAGTGAGAAAGCGTGGCGCGGCGACGCCTGGCGTTCCCAGGCCAGGCCGATGTTGCGCGCCAGTTCGCCGGAATCCATCCGGGCCGATACGCCGGTGACCAGGCGCGCCGCCCGCAGGCGGGTAGCAATACGCACCATGGCATCGAACGGATCCACCGCCGGCACGACCAGCAGTTCCACAGCCTTTCCGTGTCTTTCGGCGAGCGTCACCACGTGGGAGAACAACTCCTGTTCGTACTGCGCAAAGATCTGTTCGTCGCGCAGTTCGTATTCCGCATTACCGGAGGAAAGCTGGCGGACGGTCATGACGACGATGTCCTGCCGCCGTAAGTTGGTCTTCTCGAGCACCCGGTCCAGGTGCAACATGCGGCTGTAATCCCGAACGGCGACCAGAACGCATCCGGGGCGGGCGCGCAGCAACTCTTCGCTGATTTCGGGCTGATGCTCCAGGTTGAATTTCTCCAGATCGGTGCGGTTCGCGGCGGAGTGCCTGGAATTGATGCGCTCGGAAATCAGGAACAGCGTATAAAGGACAATCGTGAATGAGATGCCGTAGATTGTGGCGATGCGCTTGGTAAACAGATTGGCAATCGCCACCAGGAACAGCGCCAGCGTGGCCAAACCGAGCCCGAGAGGAATTTCAATCTTTCGGATTTTGAGATTAAAGGGCACCTTATACTCCTGGTCGTGCCGCTGATAGCGAAGCACCAGAACGCCCAGTGCTTTCAAGGCAAAACTCCAGACAACTCCGAAGGCATACGCTTCACCGAGGAGGAAGACATCGCCGCGGCTGGCGATGATGGTAGCGATCTGGAGCAGCGCCATCGTGTTCAGAATGCGGTAGGTGGTTCCGAAGCGGCGGTGCGGCCGCCGGAACCAATCGAGCAGCACACCATCCTCGGCTACTCTGTTCAACACGCCGTTGACCCCGATCAGTGAAGTGTTGACTGCGCCCGCAAGAATGAGTACTCCCACTACCACCACAAAAACATGGAAGCAAAGCCGCACCATCGAAGGGCCTGCCAGGTTCATAACCAGCCCGCCGATCAGGTTGTCGTAATAGTCCGGTCGGGACGCATCGGGGATGATGAGCACGGCAAACAGCGAAATCAGGCCCGTGCTTAAAACCGCGTACGTGCAGACGATCGTCGCCGTGATCTTCAGATTACGCATCTTGGGATAGGCGATTTCGCGATAGACCTGGGCCAACGTTTCGAAGCCGCTCATGGCAAGCAGCGAATGGCCGAATGCCACCAGCAATACCACCCACGAGATCTGCGCGAAAACCGTGCCATGGAGCCAGCCGAGCGATTCCCGGGTGAGTTCCAGATGCGCCGGCGTGGGCGGCGGCGGCCACTGCGCGCCACCGCGAAGGAGCAGGGTCAGCGGGCACCAGATGAGCAGGATAACCACCATGACGGTGGTTACCTGCATGATGTGCAGCGCCTTTCTGCTGGATTCGGGCACGCCCTTGATGTTGCTCCACCAGAAATAGCCCGTCACCGCGATGCTGAAGAAAACTGAGAATGCGTTTGGATCCGTTTGCCACGTCTGATGCAGTGCGGTGCTCAGTTCATTGAGCAGACGCGCGAGGTACTGGCCGGCCGCCACGGCGCTGATGGGGCCCGTGAGGATGTAATCGACCACCAGCGACGATACCGAGAGTTTCGCCACGGTGGGTCCGATGCTGTCGCGTACGACTACGTAAACGCCGCCGCGCACAAACATCCCGCAGCTTTCCAGATACACGGAGCGGACCGCGAAGCTGAAAAGCATCACCGCCAGCACCATCCAGGGCGCCGGCTTCCCGATCGCCTTTTCCGTGATCCCGCCGATGTAATACATGGTGGACGCGAGGTCGTTCAAGACCACCGCGCTCGCCCGCCAGAACGAGATGAACGTGAGCGCCACGGTGGTGGCGACAACCACTCTTGCGGGCGTGATTCGGCGTTCGCTGCCCCCCGCTCCGGCAGGCCCGGAGGCGGATTCTAAAGGAAGGCTGGCCACATCTCCAGGCTACGAGTGTGGCCGTAAAGGCCGAATCAAATTCGATGCGCCGCGAATAAAGAAACTATTAAAAACGCGGCTGATTCGCCCCGCCGTTTCCTCCGCGTCCGCCCTGTTGTTGCTGCTGCTGCTGCTGGCGCTGTTGGGTGACCTGGGTGCCGCGTCCCGCGGGAGGCGCCGGCGCCGGCGGCTTGTCCTGCTTCTCGCGGTTCAGTTCCCACATGTCGATGCTCTCATCGGATTCGCCCAGCAGGTGTTTGGCGAAGTAATCGGCGCGCCTCCAGGCAACGTAGTCGGCCACGGGAGTGTACGCGTGACGCATGCCTGGAAGGACCATGAAATCGAACCGTTTGTTGGCCTTGATCAGCGCGTCCGCGAGGCGGTAGGTGTTGCTCGGATGCACGTTGTTATCGATGTCCCCGGTCACCAGCATCAGGTGCCCCTTCAGGTTTTTGGCGAGCTCGGAGTTCTTCTCGATCGAGTACTCGAAGGTCACCTTGCCGTCTTTGTCGGTGATCTCCTTCACACCGTGGTGCTTCTCGCTCCAGGTGTTGTTGTAAATATTGTTTTCGTGGTTCCCGGACTCCGACCATCCCACTTTGAAGAAATCGGGATAAATGAGCAGCGCGGCCGCCGTCATGAAGCCGCCCCCGGAGTGGCCCCACATTCCCACCCGCTCGGCGTCGATGAACGGGAAGCGGCGCGCCAGTTGCTCGATAGCCGCCTTCTTGTCGGCCAAACCGTAGTCCCGCAGGTTGCCGTAGCCGAAGCTGTGATACCACTTGGAGCGGTGCGGATTGCCGCCGCGGTTCCCCACTTCGATCATGATGAAGCCGAGGTTGGCCATCATCACCTGGTTGCTCTTCGGCGTGAACGTCTTGGTAACGCTCTCCTGCTGCGGCCCCGGATAGACGTAGGCGATGACGGGGTACTTTTTGGCGGGATCGAAGTCGAAGGGCTTGTACATCACGCCATATATATCCGTAACACCGTCGTCTGCCTTCACCTGGAAGGGCTCGGGGAAGCGGTACCCGGCCGCGGTCAAAGGCGCCATATCCACTTTTTCAAGCGGCAGCACTGCCGTGCCGAGCGCGTCGTAGAGCACCGATTCGGGCGCCGTGTTCACGCGTGAAAACGTATCCACGAAGAAGCGGCCCGAGTCTGTCATGTTGACAGCGTGGGAGGCGTCGCCCGGGTCCAGAAGCTTCATGCCGGTGCCATCCAGGTTGGCGCGATAAAAGTGCATGAAGTAGGGGTCCTCGCCGTCCTCGTGGCCGGACGCGGCCAGAAACAGGGCGCGCGTCTTCTCATCCACGTAGGAAATATCTTCGGCGACATATTCGCCGTGCTCCACCTGGTTCTTCAGCGTGCCGTCCGCGCCGTACAAATAGTAGTGACCCCAGCCATCCCGTTCCGACCACCAGATCATCTCGGCGCCGTTGTTGATCAGCTTAAGCGGCTTGGACTCGATGTACACATTCATGCGCTCCTGAATCAGCGGCTTGACCTCGCCGGTAGCGGTATCGGCCACGCACAGGTCGAGCCGGTGCATGTCGCGGCTGAGGCGGTTGAAATAGAGCTTGCCCGAATCGGGCGCGACCCAAACAGATTCGGTGCGCTCCCTGTCCCGGGCGCGCGCCGAGGGGCGGTCGGTCTCCATCTGTACGGTCTGGTCTTTGAAGGCGTCGGTTTTGACGATCAGGCGCTGCCGTGAGGCTACGTCGAACACCTCGAGCTGCGATTGCGGAGAGTTGGGCTCGCCAGGCATCGCGTAGGTGTAGGTCTCAAGCGTCGGCCTCGGATTTGCCAGCGCATTGATGACCCACAGCTTGCCGAGTTTGCGATTGTCCCGCCGGACGAGCGCGAACTTCTTCGAATCCTTCGACCAGGCGATGTTGGCCGCCGACCGTGTATTCCGGGCTGCCTGTCCTTCGCCTTCCACATTCTCCTGCTGCTGATCCTGCTGGTCCCCGCCGCCGCCGCCGCGGCCGCCATAGGAGAAATCCTCCACGCCGTCCGTGGTCAACTGCGTTTCGACGACGGTGCGATCGTTCGCGTTCTTGAGCGCCTTGGCGTAGTTCTCCGCGTCCATCATGTACAGGTTGCGATTGCGGCTGAACACCACGGCCTTTCCGTCCGGTGAGATCGACGCCCAGGCGGGCTTGCGGGTGGGCCTTTCCGCCAGCAGTTGCAGGCTGCCGGTGGCGAGCGTGTATTCGAACGATAGCTGTTTCTGGTCGCGTCCCGGAGGCGGACCATACAAACCGCCACCGCGTCCACCTTGTTGCTGAGGCGCCTCGAACTCCTCCTCCTCCTCCTGCTGCTGCTCGTTCTGTTGCGCGCCGCCCCCGGCGTTGGTTTGCGCGCCCGATTCGGCGGCGGCCGGAGGTTTTTCGCCAGGGATCACCGCCGCGCGCGGCACGTTGACTTCGAACTGTATCGCAGTCTCGTTTTTGACGAAGCGGATGATGGTAACCGGCAGATGCTGGGAATCGTAAGGAATGCCGGTGGCCGCCGTCAGGCTGGCCGCCAGTTTCACGGGATCGAAAACGAACGTTTTCGTTTTCTTCACCGGATCGACGAGGTAAAAGCGGCGTCCTTTACTGTTCTCGAAGGTGTACCAGAACCGGTCGCCGTTCTCCAGCCAGTGCGGCGTGACCGCCGTGTCGAACACCAGCTTCCCCACTTTGGCGGACGTCCAGCGCGACGCGAGCTCGTAGTTGGCTTTGGCGGGCACCGGGGCGGCGGCGGGCGCGTCGGCGCCACGGCTGGGGATGGAAGCAGCGAGCATTGCCAGCAAGCCGCCTGAAACCAGGGCGTAGCGCGCCCAGGGCGCGGGCCCGATTCGGGTCTTATCGTGCATCGAGGAACCTCTTGTGTTGAAGTGTGGCGAAAGCGCGTCGCGGCAATCTTGCGCCAGTGCAGCTTACTATACCGAACCGCACGGAGTTGCGCACGCAAGAAGCGTTGCCGCCGCTTGCCGTGCGTTATCATGGGACGAATCACCATGATTCAAGACGTACTCACCGAGGGCCTTACCTTCGACGATGTATTGCTCGAACCGGCCCGCAGCGATGTACTGCCCGCCGAAGTCGATACCCGGACATGCCTCACGCGATCGATCGGTCTGAACATTCCGATCGTCTCCGCCGCCATGGATACGGTGACGGAATCGCACCTGGCGATCGCTCTTTCGCAGCAGGGCGGCATCGGCATCATCCACCGCAACATGTCTATCGACCGTCAGGCCGAGGAAGTGGACCGCGTAAAACGCAGCGAAAGCGGCATGATCGTGGATCCGATCACCATCGGACCCGAACAGCCGATTTCCGCGGCGCAGGCTTTGATGACGCGCTACCGCATTTCCGGGGTTCCGGTAACCAAGGGCGGCAAGCTGGTTGGAATTCTGACGAATCGCGACCTGCGCTTCGAGACGCGCTTCGACCTGCCGATTGCCGAAGTCATGACCAGGGAGAACCTGGTCACGGTTCCCGTGGGCACCACCCTCGAACAGGCGGAAGCGATTCTGCATCGCCATCGCGTGGAAAAGCTGCTCGTCGTGGACGATCAGTACTACCTCAAGGGGCTCATCACGGTAAAGGATATTCAGAAGAAATTGAAATATCCGAATTCCGCCAAAGACAGCCAGGGCAGGTTGAGAGTGGGCGCGGCCATCGGAGCCACCGGCGACTTCCTCGAGCGGGCGCAGGAACTGGTGGCGCGAAAAGTGGATGTGCTGGCCATCGATACCGCCCACGGCCACAGCGAGCGCGTGATGGCCGCGGTGAAGGCTGTCAAATCCAGGCTTCCGGACGTCCAACTGATCACCGGCAACGTGGCCACGTATGAAGGAGCGGCGGAGCTGATCTCGCTCGGCGTGGATGGCATCAAAGTCGGTATCGGGCCGGGCTCGATCTGTACCACGCGCATGGTTTCCGGCGCGGGTGTGCCGCAGATGACGGCGATTTCCGAATGCGCGCGGGCCACACGCCCGGCGGGTGTTCCGCTGATCGCCGACGGCGGCATCAAATACTCGGGAGACGTTACCAAGGCGATTGCTGCCGGCGCGGACAGCGTGATGATCGGCAGCCTGCTGGCCGGCACCGATGAGAGCCCCGGCGAAACTATTCTCTTCCAGGGCCGCACGTTCAAGACCTACCGCGGCATGGGATCGATGGGCGCCATGGCCCAGGGCAGTTCGGACCGGTACGCGCAGGATGCGTCGCAGGGCAAACTGGTGCCGGAAGGAATCGAGGGCCGCGTCGCCGCCAAGGGACCGCTGTCGGATCTGGCGTACCAGTTGGTGGGAGGTCTCCGCTCCGGTATGGGCTACTGCGGCGCCCGCGACATCCGCGAGTTGCAGCAGAAAGCGCGGTTCCTGCGGATTTCTCCAGCGGGTCTTCGTGAAAGCCACGTCCACGACGTGATCATTACCAAAGAAGCGCCGAACTACCGGGTGGAGTAGCCGCGAGGGCCGGCCCGGTACCCCGCCTTCCCGGCAGACGAAATGCGCCTGCCCTTCCATCCATTTCGAAACCAAGCAGTTGAATTTCGAAGCAATGACCAACAGTCGGGCACACAGATGAACCAGATGGACGCGGAACTGCGCAAGGACACGGATTTTGCGGACATCCTGCCGTTCCCGAAATGGCAGTTGCTCTGGTCCTTGGCCGCCGTGTGCGAGATCGCCGGTTGCTTCGCGTTTTGGGGGTCGCTGCGGCTCGGCCCTGCCCGGCACTATCCTGGTGGGTAATGATCTGGCGCTGGTAATCAAGACAAACTCCAAGACGGTTCCGGCCGCGGCCGTCATTGCCGGGAACCGCAGTCTTGGCGACATGAGGCCGCGGGCGCGACCCGTATGATCCCGTCGTTCCCTGCGCATGTAGACATGAGCAAGCCATCGCCACTATCTACTTCGCCCATCCCGCCACTGGCGACGCGCTCTTCGATCTCGAAGCGCCCGCCGGCCAGCTCGCCCGCTGGAATCACGCGAGGCCCGTCACATGCCGCCGGCTCCATGCCCGGAAGCATCGGCGCCTGCGACGGAAAGCCGGTAGCACGGCTGGCCCCGGCGAGCAGACTTTCCACTTCACGCCGGATCGCCGGGTCGGAGCAGGCCGATTCGAGAAGGGCTGCGCGCTGGTTCGGAGCTCTTCTCGACGGCCGCGTCGTATAAACGCCATACCTGGGCGTAGTCCATCGGAGCCATGCTTTCCCTCCGGGGACGCGATTGTACTCACTGGCGAGGCAATGCCGCGCCAATGACCAACGCATTTGCGCTCCGCCATCAAGACAAGCTCTCGCATGCCTATAGCCACGGAAACTGAGCAGCAAACTGGCTCACTTGGGTGCTTGAATCGAAAAAAGGGTGAAACCAGCGTCTCTCTCTGCGCGGCAAGAGCGTCCAGGTAGTGGATCACGCTCGAAAGTACGAGCCCTTCCCGGCGAATTCCGTGCTATCCCACATAGGAGGTTTCACCCATGCGTATATTAGCGATCGCGATCCTGGCCGGGAGCATGCTGCCCGCAGCCGAGGTTGTACACCTGCGTGAGGAGGGTGCAGATGCGTTTTTTTCAAGGACTGAGGGCTGCATCATTACGACGCATCAAGTTAACGTCAGTGCCGGCACATTGAGAATCCCGTCCGCGCCGGCACAGCAACAAAGTACAGCCGGCTTGGCCATCAGCCGATTCAATGTTTGTACCGGAACGCAGGTATTGTTCGCGTTCGGAACCGCGCCCGTCAGTTCAGCGGAGTTCCAGCTTGCGCAAGATCTCAGCACAGCGTCATTGCGCGTCTCCATTGCACTCTTCGATCAATCGTCGGGTCAAAGCGTCCTCACCACCATCTCTCTCACGTGGACTGCCACCGATTCGGTGAGTCAGGGCACGAGCAATTTTCACACGAGCGCGCCCGGCATGCGCGTGAATGGCCGGTCGCACGGCCGGTCGAGGATGGCACTCGCTTCCGGACAGATTGTGGAAAGCGGGGTTAACGCTCTGCTCGATCAATCCGTTTTTGCGCAGATGCGCCAAAGCTCCAGTGGCACCGTAATCATTAACTGACGCGATTTCACGCCTTCCCGCAGGCGGTTCAGGTAATCCGGCGCGGCGACCGGCCGTGGCGCGAGCGCTGGCTGGAGTGCTCCCTGCAGCGGTTCGCCTCGTTTCGTCGCGGCGCCGGTCGATGAAGGGGCTCTTCAACTGGGACCGTGCGGGCCGGAACGTAGTTGACGGAGCATCCAAACGCGCGCGAAGTTCCAATCTCGTTTGAGAGTGGCGAGCGAGATCCCCAGCACATCGGCGGTTTCCCGTTCGCTCAAGCCGCCAAAAAAACGAAGTTCCACCACTTGGCCGGCTCTTGGGTCCAGCGCTTCCAGACGCTGTAATGTTTCGTCCACTTCCAACAGGTCTTCCTGCCGTTCCGCGGCAAGGCCGTTCGCATGACCCAACGAGAGCCTGATGTGGCTCCCCCCTCTCTTCTGTGCCCGTCGGTCGCGTGCATGGTTAACGAGAATTCGCCTGAGTTGCTGAGCCGCCACCGCGAAGAAGTGGGCTCTGTTCTGCCAATCCACGGGATCAGAGGCGCACAGCCGCAAATACAGCTCGTTCACGAGCGCTCCCGGTTCCAGCGTGTGATCCCGGCGTTCCTGCCGCATGTGACGACCAGCCATGCGCCGGAGTTCGTCATATGTTGCTTCGATAATCCGATCACGAGCCTGCTCATCTCCGGCACGCCATTGAAGCAATAGAGACGTAAGCGCTTCTGGGCCGCAAGACATCCCATCAAGTGTAACCCTCTGTTTTCCGGAACGGGGCTGATGGGCTTTCGCGCGACCAGGCGTAAGGTATGATAGCCATCATGTCCCGGGGAGGGTTCGTGCGGTGACACGTGTTCGCCTGCATCAGATCCGCAGGCTGTACGAGGATGCGTTAGAGCAGGATCCCGGTAGCCGTTCGGCGTTCATTGACCGCGCCTGCGGAAGTGATTCGGAGCTTCGGGACGAGATCCATTCCATGCTTGCGGCAGGCTCGGAGCTGGATGGTTTTCTCGATGAGCCCGCGTTTCTGCGCCAGCCTTACAGTCTTCCCGGTTCTGGCTCGCCTGCCAACGTATTTGCACCAGGGGCAATTATCGCCGAGCGGTACACCATCCTCCACCTGCAAGGGATCGGCGGGATGGGAGAAGTTTACCGGGCTGAGGACCGAACGCTAAACCGCACCGTTGCCCTTAAGGTCCTACGAGGCGAGCAACTCGGCGACGCGAATCGGAGGCGTAGCTTGGTTGAGGAGGCGCGGGCGGCGTCAGCTCTGAACCATCCCCACATCGCGACTATCTACGATTTCGGTACATCCGATGGCCTGGAATTCATCACGATGGAATACGTGAGCGGCCAGATGCTGGATCAAATGGTTTCAGGGCACGCCTTGCCTCTCGATCAAGCTCTGAAGTATGCCATCGAAATCGCCGACGCTCTGGTTGCCGCAGGCGCGGCAGGAATTGTGCACCGGGATCTGAAACCTGGGAATGTGATCATCACCGCGGAGAATAGCGTTAAGGTGCTGGACTTCGGTCTGGCCAAACTCGCTGAGAGTTCGCCTCACCGCAGACGCGCGGCTACGGAGGCCGTTCCGGGCGAAACGCCAGAGCGCGGCACTGCGCTCACCAGGCACACACTGGCCGGCGAAATCGTTGGGACCGCGGCCTACATGTCGCCCGAGCAAGCGGCCGGCCGGCGCGTCGATCATCGCTCCGACATCTTCTCGTTCGGCGCTTTGGTCTATGAGATGGTCACTGGGAGAAGGGCATTCCAGGGCGAAAAACCCATGTCTACGGTGACGCAGATTCTGAGGCACGATCCACAACCGATCGGTCAATTTGCTCCGCAGTCTCCAGCCAAGCTGGAACGAGTGGTCTCGCGGTGTTTGCAGAAGGACCTCAGCCGGCGGTTCCAATCCATAGGGGAAGTCAAGACGCAGCTCGAAAGCATCCGGCACGATGTTGCGCGCCGGGCTGAGACTAGGCGTTATGGGATGGCCGCCGCCGCAGGAATGCTCGTTATTGCCGCGGCCCTGGTAAGCCTGCCCGTTTCTCGCCTGGGGCCTTCTGAAATGGCAGCGTCAAAGGGAACGAAGGCGGGCGCCGCCGCAGATGCCGTCAGGAATGGCGGATCGGTCCTGCAGCCCAGGCGATCGGTAGCGGTTCTCAATTTTCGGAACCTGTCCGGCGGCTCCGCCTCCGCATGGTTGTCGACAGCGTTGGCCGAGATGTTCAGCAGTGAATTGGGAGCGGGCGAGCAACTCCGTATCGTGCCCGGCGAGAATGTGGACCGCATGAAGGTGGAGCTTGCCTTGACGGAGGCTGAGAGCTTCGCGCCGTCAACGCTCGCGCGGATTCGGGCGAATCTCAACGCCGATATAGTCGTGGTCGGTTCCTTTCTCCATCTCGGTAAGGAGGGGGCCAACAGGATCCGAGTCGATATCAGGCTCCAGGACGCCCGCTCCGGGCGGACAGTTGCATCGATAGTTGAGAACGGCGATGAAGCTCGCCTCTTCGACCTCGTTCTACGATGTGGCGACGGCCTGCGTCGCCGGTTGGGGGTAGCGGCTGCGACGGAATCCGAGACCAGGAGTTTCCAGGCGTCCTTCCCAGCCAACCAGCGGGCGCTTCAGTTGTATTCGGAAGCTGTACAGAAAGCACGCCATTTCGAGGTGATGTCTGCCAGGGATCTTCTCTATGCCGCTATCAAGGAAGATCCGAATAACGCGGTGACCCGCTCGATGCTCGCTGTGGTTCTCGCGGTGCTCGGAGCGGACAAACTGGCGACCGACGAGGCGCGAATGGCCTTCGAGCAGTCCCCCGGCCTGCCGCGCGAGCAGCAGTTGTTGATCGAGGGACGATACCGCGCGATGAACCGCGAGAGAGATAAGGCGATCGCCATTTTCAGGGCGCTATTCAGTTTCTTTCCCGACAATGTGGACTACGGCGTGCTTCTGGCGAGAGAGGAGTACCGGGCTGGAAAAGGGAAAGAGTCATTGGCCACGATCGAGGAGCTGTATAAACTGCCGGCGCCTTGGTCGCAAGATCCGCAGATCCCGTTAACAGAGGCTTTCGCCGCGATGGCGTTATCCGACTTCCCGCGCGAACTGAACGCCTCCATGCATGCAGTTCGGGCGGCGGCCGCAGTGGATGCCAAGCTGCTTGTGGCCAGGGCTCGAATCCCGGAGGCGTGGGCATTGCGTAACCTCGGCCGCCCTGCGGAGGCGCGAAAGTCGCTCGAGGAGGCACTCCGGATCTACGCGGAAGCAGGAGACCGTCACGGAGCCGCACAGACGTTGAATCCATTGGCAATCATCCTTTACGACGACCGCGATTTGGCGGGAGCCGCAAAGCTTTGGGAAGAAGCCCTTGCGTTCTACCGCGAGACCGGAGACCGCTACTCCACTTTCCTCGCGTTGAACAATCTGGCAGCTGTCCAGATGGACCTCTGGAATTTGGACGCTGCACAGCGTGGCTTCCAGGAGGGCCTCGAACTTAGCTTGGAGGTCGGCCGCAGACCGGCGATAGCTGCCGCGCACAGTGGGTTGGCGGAAGTGATCCGTTATCAGGGCGATCTCGATCGAGCGTTGGAGCACTATACTAAGGCACTCAACATCGCCCGCGAAGTCGGTGAAAAGGGCCGGACTGCCGAATATCTTTTCGGACAAGCGCAGGTGTTCCGACTTAGAGGCGACCTGAATCGCGCGCGGCTTCTGCATGCGGATGCTCTCAAGCTCCGCCAGGAGACCAGGCAGCCTGCGCACCAAGCTCAAAGCCGCGTGGCCGTCGCCCGGATTGCCATAGATGCAGGGCGGTTCGCCGAAGCGGAATCCGAGGCCCGTTTCGCGTCGGAACTCTTCGCCAAAACCAAACGAACCACGAGCGCTGCCGAAGCGGACGCTCTGGTTGCGGAATCCCTGCTCGAACAGCGACGGGCTGACGAGGCCGTGGCAATGCTTTCCGGAATAGAAGAAGGGCTGAAGGTCCGCGCTGATAATGCGCAATTGCTCCGGCTCGATCTGTTGCGCGCGCGGGTACGCGCGGCGACCGGCCAGACCGCTGAAGCGTTGAAGCTCCTCGAAGCAGCCGCCGCCCGAACCGCCACTGGTCCCTTGGAGTTGCACTATGAGGTGCGGTTCCACTGGGGATCGATCGAGCGGCAACGCGGGAGCGAACCTGCGGGGCGTAAGATTCTAGCGGCGCTATCGGCTGACGCCCGCAGCAAGGGGTTTAAGCTTTTCGCCGATAAGGCTGCTAAAGCGCTTCAAGCACCCCGCCGCTGACCCGCGCGAGAGATGCCGCGGAACACCCTTCCAATCTTCGGGTCAATCCAAATTTATTTGAGCCAGTTTGTCCGTTTTCCGGGCTGTTGACTATAGAGACCCTGGGGATCTGCTGTATGGCTTTTGAGAGGAGCATCTTGTGATCTTCCCGACCATCGTCTTGGCCGCGCTCGTTTGCCTTCCCGGCTGGGGACAGGACCAGAGTTGGAATCGTGTCGTTAAGCTCTCGCCCGCAGATCCAATTCAGGTCCTACAAAAGGATGGGCATACCGTCGACGAAAAATTCCAGAGCTTGTCGCCCGAAAGTCTCACACTGGAAAACCGCAAACAGGCAAGTTCGCTAGCCCTTACTTCGAACAAGCAAGTTTCAGTGCGGCGGAAAGCATCGCGATGGAAGGCGGCTGGCATCGGCGCGGCAGTAGGATTCGGAGTCGGGTTTCCGATCGGCGCCGCCTCCGCTGGTTATTTGAGGGATCGGAATAGCCCGAAATTCTCCCTGCGCGCCGGGTTCGGCACGTCAATCGGGTTATTGGCGCTGGAATTAGATCTGGCATCGGAGCACTTGTCGGCGGATCGCGTTACGACACGATTTATCGAACTAAGTGAAGAGCGTGGCTGATGCGCGTCGCAAGCCCGCAGTCAATGAGGAGGACCTATGCGTAACTGGATCGGTGTATTTATCTTTGTCATCGGCTCACTCTGGGCACAGTCGGAATCGGCCAGTCTCGGCGGTACGGTTGGCGATGCCGGTGGGGCGGTCATGCCGCAGGTCGTCATCTCCGTGAGGAACGAAGGCACTGGTGTGGCAGTCCGCACCGTCACGGATGAATCCGGCCGGTACTTCGTGCCCGGTCTGAGACCGGCAATCTACACCGTGACGGCGGAGCGCACCGGGTTCAAGAAATTCGTCAACGCGGGTCTGACGCTGCAAGTGAACCAGACGGCGCGCCTGGATATTGCGCTTGCCGTTGGCGACGTGGCGGAACAGATCACGGTGTCCGCCGAGGCGTCTATCCTGGAGACCGAGACGTCCGGCCGCGGCGCCGTCATCGACGGCCGCAAGATCGTCGAGCTACCGCTCAACGGGCGCGACTACAATCTGCTCGCGCAGTTGTCACCCGGCGTCCTGCCCGCCACGCCCCGTCTGCAATCCATCGGTTTCAAGGGCGCTTTCAATGTGAACGGCAACCGCGCGTTCCAAAATGCCTTTCTCCTGGACGGGGTGGACAACACCTCCTACTCCAACTCTTTCCGCGGCGGCAACACGCAAATCGTGCAACCTTCGATCGACGCTCTCCAGGAGTTCAAGATTCAGACGAACGCCTACGGCGCGGAATTCGGACGCAGCGCGGGCGCCGTGGTGAACGCCGTGATCAAATCGGGAACCAACGCACTGCACGGCTCCGCTTACGAGTTCCATCGCAACCGCTCGCTGGATGCGACGAACTTCTTCTCGAATAAGACGGGCTCCGGCGACCCGTTTCGCCTGCGCAACCAGTTCGGAGGAACACTCGGCGGCCCCATCGTCAGGAACAAGCTGTTTCTGTTTGGTGATTACGAAGGACTGCGTGACCGTACCGGCACAGTGAGACCGACCTCGGTGCCGCAGCCGATCTGGGCCAGAGGAATGTTTACCGTCCCCATTTACAACCCGTTCAATCCGAACGACACCGGCGCGGATTTTCAGAGAACCGCGACCGCTGACTGCAATGACGGTCGCGGAAGCTGCTGGATCATTCCATCGAGCCTGATCGACCCCGTAGGGCAGAAGGTGCTGAACGTCAACCCTGTTCCAAATACAGGAACTCCCGGACAGGTGGATAACAACTACGTAAGTGTACCCATCGACAGGAACCGGACGGACCAGTTCGACATACGAGTCGATGAAAATATCGCCGACGGATTCAATCTGTTCGGGCGGTATTCCTTTTCCGACACCAATCTGTTCCGGCCAGGACCGCGGCCGGGGCTTTCGGAAGGATCCTCGAACGACACCTTCGGCTCGGCTCTTTGGCGGTCGCAGGCCGTCGCCGCGGGCGCCACCTGGACGCTCTCGCCAAAAGCGGCTTCCGAATCGCGATTCGGCTGGGCGAGGGGGAACTACTATCAAACGCCGGTGAATGCAGGTTCCGGCTGCCCCGACCAGCTCATCGGCATCCGGGGCTTGCCCACTGATGAAGCCATCTGCGGAGGGCTTCCCGTCTTCGACTTGCCGGGCGGGCTGGGAAGAAGGATCGGACGCACCACGTCCCAACCGCAGTTCCAAACGCCGCGCTCGTATGATTTTCGTGAGTCGCTGGCGTGGATCCGCTCCAATCATGCGCTTAAGTTCGGCGCCGAGGTATTGCACGTCTCGACCGGGATTCGCGACATCAGCGCCTTGCTTGGCCGGTTCACGTTCAGCGGCCGGTTCTCCGGACAGACTACCGGAGCGAGCGCCGGGTATCAGGGAGGAGTCGCGGACCTGCTGATGGGACTGCCGACGCAGTACGCGCAGGACTCGAACACCGTGTTCCACCAATCGCAGAACATGTACTTCCTCTTTGCCCAGGATGATTGGAAGATTAGCCGTAAACTCACGGTCAACTATGGTGTGCGATATGAGTTCGCCACCCCGCCGGTCGAACGCGACAATCAGTCGGCCAACTATGATCCTGCGGCGCGGGCATTCGTCGCGGCGAAACAAGGAGGGCTGTTCGAGCGCAGCCTGATTCACGCGGATTACAACAATATCGCACCCCGGTTTGGTTTCGCGTACACCGCGCTGACTGGAACAGTGTTGCGCGGAGCTTACGGAGTCTTCTACAACCACACCAACCGGATGGGCCGCGAGGGGCTGCTTGGCTTCAATTACCCGTTTGTGGTGGCGCGAACGCAGCAGATCTCGGGAAGCAACATTCTGAAGGCGTCGAACGCATTCCTCCGTTTACAGGAGGGGATCCCTGCCGGATTTGTGGACGCATCGAAAGTGGATCCATCCACCGTGAGCCGCAAGGCCCAGGACATGAACCAGCGAACGCCGTACACTCAGCAATGGAACTTCGGCCTTCAGCAGGAACTCGCGAAAAACATGATGTTCGAACTCGCCTATGTAGGCAATCGCGGCGTGAAACTGCCTGCGTTTCGAAACCTGAATCAATTACCGGTCGTGTTCAACAGCGCGGGAGTGCCCGGTGCGGGTCCGCGTCCCCTGGCTGGTCTTGGCCTGAATGCTGATATTCAACTACTGGAGAACTTGGGGGTCTCGAACTATCACTCGCTGCAAGCGAGGATCGAGAAACGCTTCTCCTCCGGGATTTCCGGTCTGTTGTCCTACACTTGGGGCAAAGCACTGACGAATGCCGTCGATCACCTTTCGACTTCGGGAGGCGGAAATGGCCTGGATGTTGGCGTTTTTAAGGAGGCCCAAAACGGCAGCGAGCGCCGGGCTGAGTATGGGCTGGCCGAATTCGACGTGCAGCATCGTCTGATCGGGTCCGCCGTCTGGCAGTTGCCCTTCCGCAGAAACCGCCCCCTCGGGATTCTGTTCGGCGATTGGGAGTTTTCACCGATCGTCACTGTCCAGAGCGGGTTGGGCTTAACAATCGTGCAATCGAACCTCCTCAGCCTGGGAGGCGAGAGGCAAAGCCGCCCGAACAGGATTGCGAATGGGGCGCTTCCCGGTTCGCAGCGCACGGTAGACCGCTATTTCGACACGAACGCGTTCCGGATCCTACAAACGAACCCTGCGGCTGACGGGTTCGTTCCCTTCCAGGCGTTCGGGAATTCCGGAGTGGGAGTGCTGCGCGGACCGGAGTTGTTCAATATCGACTTCAATCTGAGCAGGAATTTCGCATTGACGGAGAAGCACATGCTTCAGTTTCGTGCGGAGTTCTTCAATGCGTTGAATCGTGCGAACTTCGGTGTGCCGGGCGTGAACATCAGCAGCGGAGGCTTCGGACAGATCATACAGACGAGCACCGAGGCGCGAATCATACAGCTTGCCCTCAAATACAGGTTCTGATATGGAGCGGAGATGCAAAAACTTCTTTACCTGATATTTTCGTTATCGCAGGTGCTGCGCTGCGCGGTCGATATGCCGCGCTACTTCGAAGCGAATGCCGGCCCGGCGCCTTCTCCGGTGCGCTTCCTATCCAGGTCCGCGGATCATACTGTGTTCCTCACCGGCTCGGAAGCGGTCTCGGCCTGCGCGGCAGGTCCGAGCTCGCTGCGGTTCATCAACAGCCGGGCGGACGTGAAGCCAGCCGGCATCGATGCGGCTCCCGGCAGGGTGAATTATCTGATCGGCAACGACCCACGCGCGTGGCGCACGAACATCCCGACATTCCGCGGAGTCCGCTATCGCGAGATGGACAGTGGAATCGACGCGGTTTTCAATGTGGGTGAGTATGATTTCCTGGTAGCGCCGGGCGCTCGTCCGTTGGTGATCGATCCGGTGTTGCTCTATACCACTTACCTCGGTGGCAGCGGCGGCGAAACACGAATCCGCGGTCTTGGCTCAGGCCCTAGTCCGGGGACGCTCTTCGCAAGCCGGCGTCTGCGGGTGCTGGTGGGCTGCGGCGAACCCGACCTTGAAATCGTCATGGACAGACAGTCAACCAATCAGACAAGGGTGACAATCCAATGAGGATGCGCACAACGAGTTACGAGTCAAAGTCACGGAAACATCGGACGCGACGGTCGAAAGATAAGCGCCATAGTTTTGGCAGGAGTGATATGCAATGACTTTTCACATTCGACAAAAGAGCCTCGCGGTTCTGTTAATTGCAGCGCTGTGGGTCCTCACAACCGCCCACCCGGCTCTCGCCCAACCGCCGGCAGCGGCTGCCGCCAGGATCAGAGAACAGGTCCACGATCTGAACGCCAAAGCTGCTCAGGTGCGCGTTACCCTCGCCACCGGCGGCACGCTGAATGGCCACATCGTGCAGGTCGGCGATGAGACATTTCTCCTTCGACAAAAGGCCGGTCCTGATATGACCGTGCAATATGCCGCCGTGACACGCATTCAGAAGCAGGGACGCGGGAAAAAAGCCATCCTGATACCTGCACTCATCGGGGGAGCCGCCGTGATGGTGTTGTGCGTCGCTCCCTATCCCATTGGATTTCTATGTCGCCGCGATCCCTCGTAACGATTCAATTGAGTGGCAGTCACCTCGGTTTTTGGCGTGTGAGGATTGCATACCCATGAAGATACGCAACGCTTTTTTGGGTAACTTTCCTTGGGATTCGCTGGAGAATGTTCGGCACACGGTAATCGGAAGCGGAGTGGGGGCTACTTCCTTGGGAAGCGAGCCGACCCGCACGTGACCACAATCCGGATTCTTCCGCAGAACTAAGAGGCGCACGATGAGTAGGAAACATTCGACGTCCCACATCCGTATCATGATGCTTGCGATGGTGCCAGCTTGTGCTTTTGGACAGTCGACAGAAGCCTCGTGGAGCAATCTCAGCCGATTGCGCGCGGGCCAGAAGGTCGAAGTAGTCGATATGAAGCTGAAGGCGACTGCGGGCAGGTTCACTGCATTTTCCGAAGGCACGATTTCCCTGCTGGTGGGCAAGGACCAAATATCGATTCCGCGCGCCAACGTCTTGAGCGTGAAGAATCGGGAAAGTTCTCATCGCAGGCGAAATACGCTGCTTGGACTTGCGATTGGCGCGGCGGGAGGTCTGGCAATTGGTGCTATCCAAGGCGCGGCCTCCAGTGAGGAGGGGGAGATCTTTCTGCTGTGGACCCCAATCGGTGCGGTTTTGGGAGCAGGCGTGGGTGCTGCCCTGCCTGCCGGGCAGGTGACCGTTTATCGGGCCAAGGCTCGTCCGACACCTTAGCCGGTTTCAGATGAAGTCTTGAATTTCCCCTCTGGGCATTCCAATTCGGGAGGTTGCGAATGACAGTTCGAACATATGGTTGTCGTTATACGCCGGGTTGCCGCGCTTCAGAGGGAATCCGGCCCATTCAGGTGCTCGCGAGGTCCGTCATGGGTAGAAAGTCGATTTTGATCACGCTGGCTTCGGTCTTGCTTTTCGCGTCTGCCGCGTTCACGCAGCCTGCGGAGGACCGGCAGGCGAACCAGCTCACGGCAAACGAGAAAGCTGCCGGGTGGATACTCCTTTTCGATGGCAAAACCTGGACTAACTGGACCTTAAGCAGGGTTCGGAAGAGCTCATGGTGGAAGATTGAAAAGGGTTGGATACGAAGCGTGCCGCGCGGGAAGTCCGGAGACTTACGGCGGCTGGCGACGCTTGAGTCATTTCGCAACTTCGAGCTGCAATTCGACTGGAAAATCGCGAAGGAGGGAAACTCAGGTGTCAAATACCGTATCCAGCGGGTGTGGCGTTTCAGACCGGAGGACATGGATACAGGTAAACCTTTGCTTTTGCCGCCCACGCTGGAGTCATTGGAGTCCGGAACGGCCATGGGTTTTGAATACCAGTTGACGGATGATGAGAATGCCCCGGACGCGCTTGACAGTCCCTCTCGTTCCAGCGCCGCGTTGTACAGGATCGTGGCCCCGCGAAAACCGCGTCCAGTAGTTGCCGGCACGCTTCACTCAACTCGCATCAAGGTATCCGGCGATCGCTTTGAGCATTGGCTGGACGGTGAGCGGGTGGCTGAGGGGGACTTGAGGTCCGACGCTCTCCGGGCTGTTCTGGAAAAGAACCGGGCGGCCGGTCTGAGAAAATTCGAAACAGCTACGGCTAAGGAAGAGCAGCAGAAGTATGACGGGCTCTTAGAGCGCCTGACGGCGGAAGCACTGTTAGGCCTGCACGCCGACGAGAGTCCGATCGACTTCCAGCACCACCGGAGCGCCGTTTGGTTCCGCAACATCAAAATTCGGAGGTTGGAGAATTAGCTATTTCCTCCAGGACCAGAGGTTAGATTCTTAGATTCTTAGATCGAAGATCGTAAACAAGAATACTTCAAAATTTTCGGTATCGATCTTCAGGAGGTCGAGAATCGGCGGGTCGATCACCAATGCCAGACTGTTGCCGTGCTTCCTGAGTCTCTTGACCATGGTTCCCTCGTATCCGTTGTACCAACCTACGTTGACACCCGCTAACAGGTGGCGATAGCGGAATTGGTGAGCGGGGCCGTGGTTGTGACGCCGGAAACCGCCGGTATGGTCGAACGGCGATGCCGGTATTGTGAGCGGATCTTCCAGCCATCGAAATATCAGCCGGTGCAGTCGGTGTGCAGCGACTCCGGCTGCCACCGCCGTCACCGCGCTGAATATCACCGGCACAAGATCGCAGCGGACCCGGAGTGCCGACACGTGTGCCGCGACAGCCCGCAGAAATGGCGATCCCGCAACCCGGAGCATTGGCGGCAGTATCGCCGAGGAGATCATGCGTAAGTGGGCACGAAGGGGCATATCGCTCTGAACGACGGTACAATGCGGTCGAATGCCAAAGAGCCCGACGCCGACGCCCGATGATCCCGCTTCCCGTGCCGGCGAAATCGTTCTCTACCAGACTGAGGACGGCCGCACGCGCGTCGAGTGCCGCTTTGTCGACGAGACTCTCTGGCTGAGCCAGGCGCTCATTGCCGAACTGTTCCAGAAGGATGTCCGGACCGTTAATGAGCATCTCAAGAACATCTACGAGGAAGGGGAGATCGACGCGCAGGCAACTATCCGGAAATTCCGGATAGTTCGCCGCGAAGGATCGCGCGACGTCGAACGGGAAATCGAGCATTACAACCTTGACGCCATCCTGGCGGTGGGCTACCGCGTGCGGTCGGAGCGCGGCACACAGTTCCGCCGCTGGGCAACGGAGCGCTTGAGCGAGTACCTGGTGAAGGGGTTCACCATGGACGACCAGCGACTCAAGAACCCGCCGGTCGAAGGCTCCGGTGTTCCCGATTACTTCGACGAACTCCTGGAGCGGATTCGCGACATCCGCGCCAGCGAGCGGCGCATGTACTTGCGCGTCCGCGAACTGAACACCTCAAAATTCCACATACCTGTATTAACCCTACCGCGGACTCGTCAAAAAAACAGACCTGAAACTCCTATACCCGGAACTGCCCTCCGCCCTGTAAACCCCCGCTGTTCAAACGTTTGCAGGTCGCGAAAATTTCTCTCGCAAGCGTGTGACCGCCCTGTCGCGCGTTCCGGAATCCGTTTTCCCCGCCGAAACCGTTTCACCACTATCTGCCCTGTAGCTTCAATTACTTACGTCTTACTCCCGTTGACTCGTATGTTACCCTCAACTCCGGTAACTTATGTCTTCTTCACGCCGCATCGCATCGTCACGCGCCAATGGCGCCCGCTCCCGGGGCCCCGTCACTCCTGAGGGTAAAGAGCGTTCCTCCCGCAACGCGGTCCGCCATGGCCTGCTCGCCGGTTGCCTCGTCCTCGAGGGCGAATCGCCCGAAAACTTCCTCGCCGTGCTCGACCAGCACCTCGACCGCCTCCAGCCCGCCGATGGCGTCGAATACGCCCTCGTCGAAGAAATGGCTGCCGCCTACTGGCGCCTCCACCGCAACTGGGCCATCGAAACCCGCCTCTTGCAGAATCAGGCCGATGGGCTCAGCGGCATCCCGGATACGCTCGACCGCTTCGTCGGCGCCTTCAACCAGCTCGCCTCCGGCGACACCCTCCGCCTCGCCCACCGCTACGAAACCCGCCTCCACAACATCTATCAGCGCTCCCTCCGCACTCTTCTCAAACTCCGCGAAGTGAGAGTTCCAAACGAACCCAATCCCAATTCCGGACACTTCGATCCCTCCTCGGGCCTGCCGTCCGGCTCCTCTTTCGGAGCCGCCGTCGTCCCCGCTGCCGCGCCCGCACCTGCTGTTGCCCTCGCCCCTCCTCCTGCCCCGCCGCAGACTCCCCCTGCGCCCTCCGCCCGGCAGCGTCGCCTTCCCCGTGCTGTCTTCCGGCGCCATTCGCCGCGCCGTCACAATTGGCTGCCTGCCCGCGACGGCTGGACCCCCCAATTTCCGCAAACTGTGCTTGCCAGACATCGATGAGCCGGTCCGGTTCGGGAATGACAGCGGTTTCATCATCACGCCGCCTGTCAGCCGCGATTCTGGACATGGGCGAGAATTTTCTTGACTGTATCGTAAATCTAGTACACTATTCCTATAGATGAATACAACGATCCAAAACGGCAAACGGCAATTCGCGTTCCGGCTGGATCTGCATAGTGGAGTGCCCGTATACCGCCAGTTGATCGACCAGGTGATGGGGGGGATTGCGGTGGGCGCGCTTGCCGGCGGGGACCAGTTGCCCACCGTGCGCCAGGTGGCTGTGGATCTGACGATTAATCCGAACACCGTAGTGCGGGCGTACCGGGAACTGGAGATCCGGGGCGTGCTCGAGACGCAGCAGGGCACGGGCACGTTTGTGAGTCATCGCAAGGTGGAGCTCGACGAAGTGGAGCGGCGGCGGCAACTCGATCAACTGGTGAGCGAGTTCGTCTCCCGCGCCGGGACAGGCGGCTTTACCGTAGCTGAACTTGTGGAGCAATTGAATGAGCGTCGCAACGATTCTGAGAAGAAAAGAAGATGAAATGAAAAGCGATCAAATCCCCATTCGGATCAGCACTGTCGGAGTAGCGGTGTTCGTCGTGTG
Organism: Bryobacterales bacterium; assembly: GCA_963836425.1. GTDB lineage: Bacteria > Acidobacteriota > Terriglobia > Bryobacterales > Bryobacteraceae > CAWIJJ01. The sequence goes on from CAWIJJ010000005.1 coordinate 66,031, forward strand.
CGCGATCGCGGGATTCCTGGTGACGGCGCTGGTCAAGTCGCCGGTGCCGGTGATCGTTTTTCTTCTGATCGGCGCCTACCTGCTTTACGCCATCCGTGTTGCCGACCAGTGGGAGAAGGTGGCGGTGCTTCGCTTCGGCCGCTATACGGGATTGCGCGGTCCGGGGCTGTTCCTCCTGATACCGGTAGTCGATTCGGTAAGCCGTTACGTAGACCAGCGCGTGCGCGTCTCGAACGTCTCGGCCGAGTCTACGCTGACGCGCGATACGGTTCCGGTAAACGTGGATGCGATCGTGTTCTGGATGGTGTGGAACGCCGAGAAATCGATTCTGGAGGTTCAGGACTACACGCAGGCCATCACGCTCAGCGCGCAGACGGCGCTGCGCGAATCGATCGGCCGCCACGAACTGCACCAGATGGTGGCGGAGCGGGAACTGCTCGGGCAGGAATTGCAGCGCATTCTGGATGAGAAGACGAACTCCTGGGGGATCACGGTGCAGTCCGTGGAGATCCGCGACGTGCAGATTCCCTCGGAATTGCAGGATGCGATGTCGCGGGAAGCGCAGGCGGAACGGGAGCGTCGGGCGCGCACCATCCTGGGTCTGGCGGAAACCGAGATCGCCGACAGTTTCGCCCTGGCCGCGGCCACGTACCGCGACAATCCGGTGGCCCTGCACCTGAGGGCGATGAACATGCTGTACGAGGCGATCAAAGAGCGGGGCTCGATGGTGATCGTGCCTTCCTCGGCGGTGGAGACCATGGGGCTCGGGGGAAATCTGGCGGCCGCAACTCTGGCGGGCGCAAAGGCCCCATAGAGGCGATAATGGATCATGCGCTGGATAACTTTCGCTCTCGCCCTTGCACTCGGCTGCGCGCCGCTTAGCGCCCAGGGCGACAAGAGCAAGACGGATGAACGGCTGGCTGATTCGGCCGCGCTGTTCTCCGAAGTCATGGCTACACCGGACCGCTCCATTCCGCAGAATCTGCTGGACAAGTCGCACTGCGTGGTGCTGGTACCCGACTTGAAGAAGGGCGCGTTTCTAATCGGCGCCAAATATGGCCGGGGCTTCGCCGTCTGCCGGAATCCGAGCGGGCAGGGTTGGGGACCGCCGGCGGCGATTCGCATCGAGGGCGGCAGCATCGGCTTCCAGATCGGCGTTTCCTCGACCGACGTGGTGCTGCTGGTGATGAACCAGCGGGGGATGAAGAAGCTGACATCGAGCAAGTTCACCATCGGCGGGGATGCCACTGCCGCGGCCGGTCCGGTGGGGCGCAATGCGACGGCGCAGACCGACGCGCTGATGACGGCGGAGATCCTGTCCTGGTCGCGCTCCAAGGGCCTGTTCGCGGGCATTTCGCTGGATGGCGCGACGCTCCGCAGTGACCTGGACGAGAACAAAGTCATGTACGGGAAGGCCTGGAGCAGCAAGGACATTCTGGGCAGCGGCGCCAAGCCGCCGGCTTCGGCCGACGCCTTGCTGTCCGCGCTTTCCAAGTATTCGCCGCGCGAAACCAAATAAACCCAGTCCGGCGCGTCCGCTTAGAGATTGGGCGTCACTTTGGACAGCGTACGGGGCTTATCGGGATCGAGGCCCTTCTGCGTGGCGAGGCTGGCCGCGAAGAGCTGCGCGGGAACGATGTAGGGGATGGGCGTCAACACTTCCTTGAGGCGGCGCGGCAGGCGGATCACGCGCGTTGCCCGGGAGGCGGCTTCGGGATTGCCACCATCGGTGATGGTCACGATTTCAGCGTCCATGGCGCGAAGTTTGTCGAGCGTCTCGCGAATGGACTTCCAGGTGACGCCGGCGGGAGCGAAGGCAAAGACGGGAAAGCTCGGCTCCACGAGCGCGATGGGGCCGTGCAGGAAGTCGGCCGAGGAGAAGCGCTCGGCCACCACGTAGCAGGTCTCCATCAGCTTCAGGGCGAACTCGAAGGCGTTGGCATAGTTGAGGCCGCGTCCCACCACAACGGCATTCCGCATATACCGGTAGCGTTCGGAGAGCGCGTCGATCTGGGCCTCCAGTTCGAGCGTCTCGGCCACCGCTTCCGGCAGGCGCTCGAGATCCTCCAGCCGGATCTTCGCGCCCAGCGCGCAGGCCAGCAGGTACAGGTTTAGCATCTGGCCGGTATAGGTCTTGGTGGCCGCTACGCTGCGTTCCCGTCCGGCGCGAACCAGGAACAGGTGCTCGGCGAGTTTCGCCATCGAACTGGCGCGTTCGTTCGTGATCCCCAGGGTGACGGCACCGCGTGCGCGCGCCCGCTCCAGCACCAGGTTCGTGTCCGTCGATTCGCCGGATTGCGAGATGGCCACCACCAGGCTGTCGCGGTAATCGACGCGCGCCTGGTACAGCGTGGCGATCGAGGGGGCGGCCAGGGACACCGGGATTCCGGTTGTGACCTCCAACAGGTAGCGGCCGAACAGCGCGGCGTTGTCGGAGGTTCCGCGCGCCACCAGGACGATCAGGCGCGGCCGCCGCTTCTCGAAAATACGGCGGAAGCGCTCGACCTTCGGGGCTTCGCCGGTGAGCGTCCGTTCAAGCGCCTCCGGCTGCTGGCGGATCTCCTCGAGCATGCGGGACATGCATTCCACACTATCAGGCGGCGGGCGATGACGGCTGTGTTTAAAGCGGGGTCAGAGGCTTGGTGTCGGTACCGACAAGGAAGGTGCGGGAAGGTGTTTCACTGGGCGGCAGGCTGAGCAACTGCGGGCGGATCAGCAGCAGGACCTCGTGATCGGTTTTGGTCCGGTTGCGGAGGCTGGTGAGCGTGCCTAGATAGGGAATGCGCGAGACTCCGGCGAGCCCGGAGATGCTGTGTGCTTCGCCGGTTTCCATCAACCCGGTGATGGCGGCCCATTCGCCGAAGCGGAGCCGCGTCTTGGATTGGACTGACCGGTTTGCCACCACGGGGATATTGTTGACCGACGTCCCGGTCAGCACTTTGAACTGTGCGTCGATATCCAGGGTCACATCTTCCATGCCGTGCACCGTGGGAGTGGCCTTGAGCGACAATCCCAGGTCTTCGAAGGTGAACGAGGGCGGGGGCGTGTACGCGTCGGCTCCCTGGGACGATTCGGGACCGAAATAACCCGAGGTGAGGATGGGAAACCGCTCGCCGACGTGGACGTTCGCCGGCTGCCCGTCCATGGACCGCGCCGTTGTGTCCATCAGCATGGCGCCTTTGGACTGGGACATCTTCGCCACAATGGCCGAAGTGAAAACGCCGATGCCGAGAAACTTCGCCGGCCCCAGGCGCAGAATATCGAGCGCCTGCGTCAGGGTCTTCGTGGGACTGAACGACCAGGTGGTCAGGGGTGTGGCGGTCGGAAAATCCACGCCGTATGTCAGCAGGTCGTTGCGGCTCACCTCCAGCAGCCGCATTTCGATGAAGACCTGGGCGCGCGGCCGCATCAATTCGTCGAGCAGGGCGCGGGCCGGGAGGACCTTGGAAATGGCGCCGCGGAAGAAGACGGTATTGGCGGCGGTATCGAACGCCACGCGGTCGAGTCCGAATGTCTGCTGGATGGCGGTGACGAGGGCGGTGAACTCCTGCGGATTGGTGACTTCGCCCATCTGCACGCCAACCACGGCGTAGGGTTCGAAGTCGTTGCGCTTCTGCGGATTGTCGCGAGCCACCAGAAACAGCTTGTCGGTCACCGGGATCACGAACGATGCTGTGGCCGCTTCGAGCGACCGCAGGGCGAGCCGGTAGTCGGCATCCTGGATCTCGAAGTGAAAGGACGGGACGGGTTGATAGTCGCTGTCGAAAACGCAGTCGAGGCCGAAGGCATGCGCGACATCCTCGAACAGCTTGCGGCTGTCGCCGCGAAGGTCGAAGTCTTTGCGGAGCGGTTCCGCGTCCAGGGCGGTGGGTGGCAGGGGGCGGCGGGCATCCAGTTTTTCCTGAGGTGTGGGCGGGTCGAGCGCCGGCGGGGAGGTGAGGGCGGACTGTTCGGCGGAGAGCAGCTGGTACTGCGGGACCGGCTGGGCTTCCATGGCTGCGCGCGACTGGACCGACTGCGTGCGCAGCCAGTAGGTCTGATTATTGGGTTCGAGCGCGGCGGCCTGGGAATAGTAGAGATAGGCCTGGGCCATGTGGCCGGCCTTCTCCGCGTCGCGCCCGCGCTGGTACAAATCCCAGGCGGATTCGGCGGCGGCGGCGCCGGCGGCAATGGTCAGGGCCAGGATGAGCACACGTAGCCGCACAATGGATTGACGTAGCCACAGCGCTGAACGTGCAGACGGTTACAAGCGGCGGCGGCTGTGCGAATCTGTTTCAGGAGCAGCCGCATGCAAAACATTTGGCGGGCATTACTCGAACTCAGGCCCACGGAGATGGTGGAGCCGCTGGTCATCTTCGGAGTCACCCTGGCGGTCGGATGGTTGGTTCGGCATCTGGGGCTGGGGGCGCTGGCGGCCTGGTCGGGGCGCAGCGAGCCGCGGCCCTCGCTGGTTTTGAGCGAGGCGCTGAAGGGGCCCACGCTGATCTGGATTTTCATACTTGCGGCTCATCTGGCGCTTCAGGGTTCCGCGCTGCCGGAGACGTTGACGTCACTGGCGGCGCGCATTTTGCTGGCCCTCTGGATCATCTCGCTGACCATCGCCTGTACCCGGATCGCGGGCGACCTGGTGCGCCTGTACGGGGACCAGGTGCCGGGCGCGCTGCCTGTCACGACGCTCACGCAAAGCCTGGCGCAGTTGGCGGTTATCATTCTCGGCATTGTCGTGCTGACGGGGGCGATGGGCTTTCAGATCACCCCCATCCTGACGGCCTTGGGGGTCGGGGGCTTGGCCGTCGCGCTGGCCCTTCAGGACACGTTGTCGAACCTTTTTGGAGGCTTCTATGTGGCGGTGGCGCGGCAGATCCGGATCGGCGACTACATCCGGCTGAACACGGGGGAGGAGGGCTATGTCACCGACATCGGATGGCGCAGCACCACCATCCGGGCGCTGGCCAACAACCTGGTGATCGTTCCCAACGCCAAGCTGTCGCAAGCGATCGTCACGAACTTCTACCTTCCGGAACGCCGGATGGGGACAAACCTGGTGGTTTCCGTGAGTTACGACTGCGACCCGGACCAGGTGGAGCGTATCCTGATGGAGGTGGCGATGGACGGAGCGGGCGAGATTATGGGCCTGCTGGCCGAGCCGGCGCCGTCGGTTCGGTTCGATCCGGGGTTCGGGGACTCGTCGCTGGGGTTCACATTGAACTTCCAGATCGCCGAGTTTGCCAATCAGTATGGGGTGCGGCACGAACTGCGTAAACGGATCTTCCGGCGCTTCCGGGATGAGGGGATCGTGATCCCGTATCCGACGCGGACGCTGCTTTTCGGGAATAATCAGGAAATTTCAGACCCTTTGAAACCGGGGGCCGGGGACATGCATCCATAGGGTTACGGGCAAGCGTGCGAGCGTTCCATCGAAGTTCTTTATGGGGCGCGCTTGCCAACTTCGATATCGTCTGTTAACCTGATTGAAGTCAGCCGATAGCTAGACCGAAGTTCTGGTCGCAATCAACGAAATCTTCCGGCTCGCTCCATTGCGCTTACCGAAGCTGTGTGGACGAATGCCGGAGCAAGTTTCGAGGCCTGCCGTTGGCCGGGGTATTACGATGTCCCGAGCGGGCGGCGCAGATCATTGACAATCTGGTTGGATGCAGTAAGAAGAACTCGTCAGAAGTTTGAGTAAAGCGGAGCGAACGATTGAAACTCTACATTTCAAATGAGAGTTTGATCCCGGCTCAGAATCAACGCTGGCGGCGCGCTTAACACATGCAAGTCGCACGAGAAAGTGGAGCAATCCATGAGTACAGTGGCGTACGGGTGAGTAACACGTGGATGATCTACCTCTTAGTGGGGAATAACCCTGGGAAACTAGGGCTAATACCGCATAAGCCTGAGAAGGGAAAGCAGCAATGCGCTGAGAGAGGAGTCCGCGGCCGATTAGCTGGTTGGTGGGGTAAAAGCCCACCAAGGCTGAGATCGGTAGCCGGCCTGAGAGGGCACACGGCCACACTGGCACTGAAACACGGGCCAGACTCCTACGGGAGGCAGCAGTGGGGAATCTTGCACAATGGGGGAAACCCTGATGCAGCGACGCCGCGTGAGCGATGAAGCCCTTCGGGGTGTAAAGCTCTTTCGGCAGGGAAGATGATGACGGTACCTGCAGAAGCAGCTGCGGCTAACTACGTGCCAGCAGCCGCGGTAATACGTAGGCAGCAAGCGTTGTTCGGAGTTACTGGGCGTAAAGGGTGTGTAGGCGGTTGTTTAAGTTTGGTGTGAAATCTCCCGGCTCAACTGGGAGGGTGCGCCGAATACTGAATGACTAGAGTGCGGGAGAGGAAAGTGGAATTCCTGGTGTAGCGGTGAAATGCGTAGATATCAGGAGGAACACCGGTGGTGTAGACGGCTTTCTGGACCGTAACTGACGCTGAGACACGAAAGCGTGGGTAGCAAACAGGATTAGATACCCTGGTAGTCCACGCCCTAAACGATGCATATTTGGTGTGGGCAGTTCATTCTGTCCGTGCCGGAGCTAACGCGTTAAATATGCCGCCTGGGGAGTACAGTCGCAAGGCTGAAACTCAAAGGAATTGACGGGGGCCCGCACAAGCGGTGGAGCATGTGGTTCAATTCGACGCAACGCGAAGAACCTTACCTGGGCTCGAACGGCTGGTCAACGGAGGTGGAAACACTTTTACCCCGCAAGGGGGTCCAGTCGAGGTGCTGCATGGCTGTCGTCAGCTCGTGTCGTGAGATGTTGGGTTAAGTCCCGCAACGAGCGCAACCCTTGTCCTGTGTTGCCATCATTCAGTTGGGAACTCGCAGGAGACCGCCAGGGATAACCTGGAGGAAGGTGGGGATGACGTCAAGTCCTCATGGCCTTTATGTCCAGGGCTACACACGTGCTACAATGGACGGTACAAAGCGCAGCAAACCCGCGAGGGGGAGCCAATCGCAAAAAACCGTTCTCAGTTCGGATTGCAGGCTGCAACCCGCCTGCATGAAGCTGGAATCGCTAGTAATGGCAGATCAGCACGCTGCCGTGAATACGTTCCCGGGCCTTGTACACACCGCCCGTCACATCACGAAAGTGGATTGTACTAGAAGTCTGCAGGCTGACCCGCAAGGGGGGCAGCGGCCCAAGGTATGATTCATGATTGGGGTGAAGTCGTAACAAGGTAGCCGTAGGAGAACCTGCGGCTGGATCACCTCCTTTCTAAGAGAGAACGTGGGTGGAGTTTCCGAAAGAGAAGTCCCTGTGGGTGTACCCGGGGGCCGATAGTAGGAAACAGCCGTTCCACTCCAAACCGCCAGGTATCCTTCGGGAGATCTGGTGAGCCCGCTCCGTATCTCCACTTGAATTTCTGAGAGAGCTTCCGAAAGGCCATGGGCAGGACCCGTGGCTTCTGCATCCAACTGGCCTCGATTGATAAGAAGAAGGGTGGAGTCGGAAGTGCCTTCTCCCCTCCAAGGGCCTGTAGCTCAGATGGCTAGAGCGCACCCCTGATAAGGGTGAGGTCGGTGGTTCAATTCCACCCAGGCCCACCACGGCACAGCAGGAATTCAGCAGTAGGTAGAGCGCAGGTTCTACCGATTGCTGGAGCAATCGAGATCTTTGACAACTGAATGATTGACGGGCATAAACAAAACACAAGTAATGAAAGTGTAAGCGCGAGAAAGTAGCGCCACCTGAACGCGGGCAGCTTTCCGAAAGGGAGGGTGTCCGGGTGTTGTGTGCGAAGTAGATTTTATGGTCAAGCTACTAAGGGCGTGTGTGTGGATGCCTTGGCGCAAGTAGGCGAAGAAGGACGTGGTCAGCTGCGAAAAGCCTCGGGGAGCCGCTAACAGGCTGTGATCCGTGGATATCCGAATGGGGAAACCCAACCGGTGCGAACACCGGTTACGTGCATCTGAATATATAGGGTGTACGGGCGAACTCGGGGAAGTGAACCATCTCAGTACCCGAAGGAAGAGAAAACAACCGTGATTCCGAAAGTAGTGGCGAGCGAACTCGGAACAGCCTAAACCAGGTAATTCGCAAGGAGAACCTGGGGTTGCAGGGCCACAATAATCAACTGGCCTCTGGCGAGGCGCGACCGGAAGGGAGCGTCTGGGAGTGGTCAGTTGGTTAAAAGAGGGATAGAAGAGTGTTAATCGAACGGTCTGGAAAGGCCGGCCAAAGAGCGTGACAGCCGCGTAGGTGAAAATGCAATTCTCCTTCAAGTGGTTCCTAAGTAGGGCGGGGCACGTGGAACCCTGCTTGAATCTGCCGGGACCATCCGGCAAGGCTAAATACTCACTTGCGACCGATAGTGAACCAGTACCGTGAGGGAAAGGTGAAAAGAACCCCTGCGAGGGGAGTGAAATAGTACCTGAAACCACACGCTTACAAGCAGTGGGAGGGCTATGCGCCGCAAGGCGAATGCCTGACCTCGTGCCTATTGCATAATGAGCTGGCTAGTTATTCTCAGTGGCAAGGTTAAGCGAAAGCGAGCCGAAGCGAAAGCGAGTCTGAACAGGGCGATGGAGTCGCTGGGAATAGACGCGAAGCGGGATGATCTACCCTTGGCCAGGATGAAGGCCGTGTAACAGCGGCTGGAGGTCCGAACCAGTGTTGGTTGAAAACAGCTTGGATGAGCTGAGGGTAGGGGTGAAAGGCTAATCAAATTCCGTGATAGCTCGTTCTCTCCGAAATAGCTTTAGGGCTAGCCTCTCGTGGTCCGTCGCGGTGGTAGAGAACTGATTGGACTAGGGGCCTTCCCAGGTTACCGAATCCAACCAAACTGCGAATGCCGTGAATGTGTAGCGAGGGAGTCAGACAGTGGGGGCTAAGCTTCATTGTCAAAAGGGAAACAGCCCAGACCGTCAACTAAGGTCCCCAAATCCATGCTCAGTGGGAAAGGAAGTCGGGACGCTCAGACAGCCAGGAGGTTGGCTTAGAAGCAGCCATCCTTTAAAGAAAGCGTAACAGCTCACTGGTCGAGCGGCCCGGTGCCGACAATATAACGGGGCTTAAGCATGGTACCGAAGTTACGGATTCGTAGTAATACGAATGGTAGGAGAGCGTTCTCAACAGCGGTGAAGGTCTAGCGAAAGCAGGGCTGGAGCGTTGAGAAGTGACTCTGCCAGCATAAGTAGCGAGAAACCAGGTGCGAACCCTGGTCGCCGTAAGTCTAAGGATTCCTGAGAAAGGTTAATCCGCTCAGGGTTAGTCGGAGCCTAACGCGAGGCCGAAAGGCGTAGCGGATGGACAGCAGGTTAATATTCCTGCACTACCTTGTTTCGATCAAGACCGAAGGGGGGACGCGGACCGTAAGCTCTGGTGCGCAATGGTTACAATCCAGAGTGAAGGGAGATCCGGAGAGGTAAATCCGCCGGGTCGTCCGCCAGGAAAAGCCTCTAAGGAGAAGCGAGGTATCCGTACCACAAACCGACACAGGTGGACGAGAAGAATATTCTAAGGCGCTCGGGTGATGGTAGGTTCAGGAACTAGGCACATTAGCTCCGTAACTTCGGGAGAAGGAGTGCCCACCTAAGACGTGGGCCGCAGTGAATGGTCTCAGGCGACTGTTTAACAAAAACACAGGTCTCTGCAAAGTCGAAAACGACGTATAGGGGCTGACGCCTGCCCGGTGCCGGAAGGTTAAAGGGAGAGGTCAGCGCAAGCGAAGCTTTGAACTGAAGCCCCGGTGAACGGCGGCCGTAACTATAACGGTCCTAAGGTAGCGAAATTCCTTGTCGGGTAAGTTCCGACCTGCACGAATGGCGTAACGATCTGAGAACTGTCTTAACCTGCCGCCCGGCGAACTTGTGGTCCCGGTGAAGACGCCGGGTGCCCGCCACTAGACGGAAAGACCCCGTGCACCTTTACTATACCCTTTCATGGAACTATGGGGCGATCTGCGCAGGATAGGTGGGAGGCTTTGAAGCCGGGTTCTCGGACTCGGCAGAGCCAACGGTGAGATACCACCCTGATCGTTCTGTGGTTCTAACCTCCATCCCTGATCGGGATGAGGGACAGTGGAAGGCGGGTAGTTTGACTGGGGCGGTCGCCTCCTAAACGGTAACGGAGGCGCGCGAAGCTTGGTTCAGGCGGCTTGGAAATCCGCCGACGAGTGCAAAGGCATAAACCAGGTTAACTGCGAGACCAACAAGTCGAGCAGATGCGAAAGCAGGCCTTAGTGATCCGGTGGTTCTGTATGGAAGGGCCATCGCTCAACGGATAAAAGGTACGCCGGGGATAACAGGCTGATCGGAGTCAAGAGTTCACATCGACGCTCCGGTTTGGCACCTCGATGTCGGCTCATCGCATCCTGGGGGTGTAGAAGCTCCCAAGGGTTAGGCTGTTCGCCTATTAAAGCGGTACGTGAGCTGGGTTCAGAACGTCGCGAGACAGTTCGGTCCCTATCTGTGGTGGGCGTAGGAGATTTGAAGGGGCCTGCCCTTAGTACGAGAGGACCGGGGTGGACGAACCTCTTGTGATCCAGTTGTCCCGCCAGGGGCACCGCTGGGTAGCGAAGTTCGGTCAGGATAAACGCTGAATGCATATAAGCGTGAAACCTTCCCTAAGATGAGATCTCCCAAGCGTAAGCTAAGAAGGGCACAGGAAGACTACCTGTTTGATAGGACGGATGTGTAAGCGTGGCAACACGTTGAGCTTACCGTTACTAATTGCCCGTTCGGCTTGACCATAAAACTCTACTGCGCACACACCGCCGTGAGCGCTGCTTTCCTCGTTTCCCCGTCAATCATCTCAGCTTCGTCATCCCCTTCTGGGTGACCCTAGCGAGGAGGACCCACCCGTTCCCATCCCGAACACGGCAGTTAAGCTCCTCAGCCCCGATGGTACTGCACGGGCAACTGTGTGGGAGAGTAGGAAGTCGCCCGGTTTACCTCCAAAGCCCCGCCTCAAAACGGGGCTTTTCTTCTGTATTTTCACTCTCATTTCGTCGAAAACTTCCCGTTTCCCGCCCTCCGCCTTGCGTGATATAGTTGAGTCGCGTTTGATAAGCTTTCGCGAATCCGGCAGAGTGTTTCGAAGCGACCGCACAATCGTTCCGCTTGTGTTCCCTCCCCGATGAGCCCGCTTTCAAATTGTTTGGAGGATTGAGTGAAGAACATTTTCGTGGGCAACCTCAGCTTCAATTCGACTGAGGAATCTGTCCGTAGCCTGTTTGAAAGGTACGGCGTCGTTAACAGTGCCAGGATCATGACCGACCGCGATACGGGCCGTTCGCGGGGGTTCGCATTCGTCGAGATGGAAAACGAAACGGAAGCGGATCAGGCGATCTCGGCTCTGAACGGCTATACAATGGACGGCCGCTCCCTCAATGTCAATGAGGCGCGTCCCAAACCGGACCGGGCGTTCGGGGGCGGGGCAGGCGGCGGACGTTTCGAAGGTGGCGGCGGCGGGGGCGGCGGCCGGCCGGGTGGCGGTGGACGCCGGCCCGGTGGCGGTGGAGGCGGCGGCAACCGTCGCGAACCCCGCTGGTAGGAAGAGATTTGTGACAGCGCGCCCGCGGCTTCAAACTCCGCGGGTGCCGTTCTCCAGGAAGGCCCGCAGCCGGTGGCTCCGGCTCGGATGCCGCAGTTTTCGCAGCGCCTTCGCCTCGATCTGACGGATTCTTTCCCTCGTCACCGCAAAGTTCTGCCCGACCTCTTCAAGGGTGTGCTCGCTCCCGTCCTCCAGACCGAACCGCATCTTGATGATCTTCTCCTCGCGCGGCGTCAGCGTCTTCAGAACCTGGGCCGTCTGCTCCCGCAGGTTCAGGTTGATGACCGCGTCGGAGGGAGAGATCCCGTTCTGATCGACGATGAAGTCCCCCAGGTGCGACTCCTCCTCTTCGCCGATGGGCGTTTCGAGCGAAATCGGTTCCTGGGCGACGCGCAGCACCTTGCGAACTTTGGATACGGGCAGTTGCAGGCGCTTGGCCAGTTCCTCGTTGGTCGGCTCGCGCCCGAGTTCCTGGATCATCTGGCGTGAGGTCCGGATCAGCTTATTGATGGTCTCGATCATGTGGACCGGAATCCGGATGGTACGCGCCTGGTCGGCAATGGCGCGAGTGATCGCCTGGCGGACCCACCAGGTGGCGTAGGTCGAAAACTTGTAGCCGCGGCGATACTCGAACTTGTCCACGGCTTTCATCAGCCCGATATTGCCTTCCTGAATCAGGTCCAGGAACTGGAGGCCGCGGTTGGTATAACGCTTGGCGATGCTGACCACCAGGCGGAGGTTGGCTTCGATCAGTTCCCTTTTGGCGCACTCCGCCTCGCCGTGTGCCTTGGTGATGATCTCGAAAGTGCGGCGCAATTCGGCCGCGGTGGCGCCGTACTCTTCCTCGAGGCCCTGCAACTGCTGCGCCAGGGCCCGCTGCTCGCGGCGCACTTCGCGGACGTTGTCGGCGCGCGCGCCCGGCCAGGTTTCGAGCTTTTTCTGGACGCGGGCGATCTCCCTTTCGAGCGGCTTCAGGTGTTCGACCGCGTCGCGCAGGCTGTCGATCAGGTGGCGGATCACCGGCGTCTGGAACCGGACCTTGCGCACCAGTCGCGAGGTCCGCACCACCAGGCGGCCCAGTTCCCACGCCTGCCGCCGGTACAGCTTGGGCTTCATGCCGCGCGGGATGGCCTGGATTTTCTGCCGGCACTGCATGATTTTGCGGTAGTGGCGGGCGATCTCCTCGATGGCGGCAGCGAACTCCCGGCGCTTCTCCTCGACAAGTTCGTCGGTGAGAATCGGGTCCGAAATTTGAACGATGTCGCGGGCCGAGACCGAATCGGTTGCCACGGCTTCACCCATGGCCAGGATCTTCTGGATCACGAGCGGCGCCCGCGCGAGCGATTTGAAGACCGTGTTCTGGCCGCGCTCGATCCGCCGCGCGATCTCCACTTCGCCTTCGCGGGTGAGGAGCGGGACCGTGCCCATTTCGCGCAGGTAGAGGCGCACCGGGTCGTTGACCTTTTCGCCGACGCCGGCGGGCAGTTCCAGGTCCAGAAGGTCTTCGGCTTCGTCCAGCTTCCGCTCGAAATCCTTGGGCTCTTCGAGGATTTCGATTCCCGCGACATCGAGGCCGGCGAGAACTTCCTCGAGCTCGCTTCCTCCGGGGGCATCGCCGGGCAGAACCTCGCTCACCTCGTCGTACAGAACGTAGCCCTTGTCCTTGCCCATCTGTACGAGGCGCTGCAGCCCTTCGTATTTGTCTTCGATCGCCAATGAAGCCCCGTCACTCCCGGCGGAGATAATCCAGATCATTGTACACCAGCGCGCGCAACGCGATGCCCGCGCGGCGTGTGCTCAGCCGCGCCCTTGCGCCGGCGCGTCGAGAAGTTGCAACTGTTCCATTAACCGGAGCGCCTCCTCCCATTTTCCTTCCCGTTCCGAATTCCTGATCTGCGCCTTCAACAGCCCGCGGCGGTGCTGATTTTCGCTGCGTCGAAGACTCTCGAGGGCTGCCTGTGTTTCTTCCATCGAAGCTTCGAAGTCGTCGGCCAGGGCAGCCTGGGACAACAGCTCCTGGTCGGCTTCGTTCAGCCGCGCGTACAGTTCCGAAAATTGCGGCCGCTCCCCCGCGTCCTCGAGCGCGAAGATCGCCTGAAAGATTCGCCGCGACGGGAAAGTGCCGATGGTTTCCATTTCCCGGAGTTCCCGCACGATGGCACCGTTCTCACCGCTTCCTCCGAGCAGCGCGTTCAACAGCATGCGCTCATCGTGCCGCAAGGCTACCCGCGGCGCCGCCACGGTTTTCTCTTTCCGCTCCGAGGCCGCCTTTTTGAAACTGTCCAGAACCATGCCGCGGTCGACTCCGATATAGCCGGCGAGGTCGCCCGCGATGGCGGCCCGTTCCATGCGGTCGGAAATGCGCTGCACGGAGGGCAGCAGGGAGTTCAGAATGGCCACGCGGCCCTCGGTGGTGCGGCTGTCGTGCCTGGCCCGCGCGCGGTCCGCCAGCCAGTAGAAATAGCCCTTAGCCTGTTCCAGCCGCTCCTCGTACGCCGATGCCCCGCGTTGCTTGCAGTACTCGTCGGGGTCCAGGCCGCCGTCCAGTTCCATGATCCGCACGTGCATGCTTTCCTCAAGCAGCAGGTTGATGGAACGCTCGGCGGCATTGGCGCCGGGGGCGTCGGGATCGAAATTCACGACGATGCGCTGGGAATGGCGTTTGAGCGCCTGGACCTGCTGCGCTGTCAGAGCGGTGCCGCAACTCGCCACCACCGCCGGGAACCCCGCCGCCGTCACCCCGATCGCGTCCATATACCCTTCCACCAGGATCACGCGGTCCTGTTTCCGGACCGGCTCTTTGGCCCGGTGCAGGTTGTAGACCACGTGACTCTTCTTATAGATCGGCGTTTCCGGCGAATTCAAGTACTTGGGTTTGTCTTCCGGCGCCAGCGCGCGCCCACCGAATCCGATAATTTTGCCCGATTCGTTGTGGATGGGAAACATCAGGCGGTTCCGGAAATAATCGTAGAAACTCCCGTCTTCACGCTTACGTGCCAGGCCGGACTGCTCGACCTGCGCGGCCGAAAAGTTCCTTCGTTCGAACAGCCGCAGCAGCACCCCTCCGGAGCGCGCCGAATATCCCAACCCGAACTGCTCGACCGTGGCGCTGCCGACGCCGCGTTTTTCGAGGTACGCCCGCGCGGTTTCGCCGGACGGTCCTGCGAGGTTGGAGCGAAAGTTTTCCTGCGCCAGTTCGTGCATTTCAAAGATGGCGCCGCGGACCCGGGCCTCCTCGTCGGCATATTGCGAACGCTTCGGCATGGGGATGCCGTAGCGTTCGGCGAGCGATTTGAGGGCTTCGTAAAAACTCATGCCCTCCTTTTCCATGACGAACTTGATGACGTCGCCGGCGGCGCCGCAGGAGAAGCATTTATAGAACTGCCGCAGGACGTGCACCGTGAACGAGGGGGTCTTTTCGTTGTGGAACGGGCACAGGCCCATGTAGCGCTGCGTGCCCGCCTTACGGAGGCGCACGTACTCGCCGACGACGCTGACGATATCCACCGATCCCTTGAGTTGTTCAACGAAATCCATCGCCGGTTCCATTATGCCGCAGGGAGTTTACGGTTGCCTGCCGCCAGTATCGCGCGTCTAACTGAGGATAGCTTGATTATTACCCTCTTCCGGCAGTTACACTCTGAGCGAGGCGGGGACAGTGTTGGACGAATTTACACCTCAAATGCGGATCGTGCTCGCGCTGGCGCCATTTGTGATGGCGATTATCGCGCGCGTGATCTGCGGAAGGCAGGCGTGGACGCGCTGGTTTGTCACGTTGTCGACCATGTGGTTCGCCATGAATGTTCTGCTCGCGCCGTACGCGAGCGGGATCCGTCGCGAGGTTCTGTCGCTCGGCTCAATGTTCCGCTGATCGGCCCGGTGCGGGCCGGTTCCAGCGAAGAACGTCTAAATCCGGTACAATAAGCACGTAAGGAGGCCGCATGGAACCCATGATTGTCCAGACCGCAGGCTTTGCCGGTTTGGGCTTGCCTGAGATCCTCATTATCGCCCTGGTCGCCGTTCTGTTGTTTGGTGGCAAGAAGGTAGGAGATCTCGGGAAAGGTTTAGGAGAAGGGATCCGCAACTTCAAGAGTGCCTTGAAGAGCGAAGACGAAGAGAAGAAGCAGGCGTAGGCTTCGAGAAATTGCCCGCAATTTGGGCCGGTTTCATCTCGGCTTCAGGAATCCGGTAACAAAAGAATAACCCCGCCATGCCGCAGCCGGCCGTGGCGGGGTTTTTCATTTCAGGAAACGGATACCGGAATTTACTTCTGCTTTTTCGGCGGAACGATCGAGTCCTTCGCGGCCTTCGCCACACGGAACTTGACGACCTTCTTCGCCGGGATCTTGATGCTTTCGCCGGTGGCCGGATTGCGGCCCGTGCGGGCCTTGCGATCCACGCGCACCAGCCTGCCGATGCCAGGCAGGACGAAAACACCGTTCTTCTTCACTTCGGTGATTGCCATGCTGGACAGGCAATCGAGGAAGCCGCGAGCTGTTTTGTTGTTGACTTCGCAGGATTCCGCCAGCGACCTTACCAGTTGCGTCTGGGTCATTCTCTGATTCGCCATGATTCTCCTTTAATCTCCCGTCAAATGCGTGGCGGCGAAAGCGGCTTTTCCCGCGCGCCGGCACTGCGTCTCCATCGAACATATGAGACGAACGCATCCAAAACGCCCGCCTCGATCGATATCAATCATAGAGGAAGGCCATGGTGATGTAAAGAGAAATGCCGTCAAAAACCCAGTGTTTTCGTGGTTTTTTTGCGTTCAAGGGCGTGAAACGCCCGTATTACGGGGCTTCGGTGAATCCCTCGCCCGGAACCCACCGCAATTCGCCCTCGCGGAAGGCTCCTGCAACCCTATTTTTGAGGACTCGCAGGCGCACCCTGCGTCCGGTTGCGGCGAGCGAAATGCGCACGGCGGAGTAGAGCTTCAAGGGAGAACCGCCGGCGCTGGTTTCCACCTGATGGCCGGCGGCATCGCGGCGGGAGCGGATCTGATTCAGAAAGATCACGCACGACTCGCTCCTCTTCGCCGCCGCCGAAAGGCGGCGCAGGCCGGATCCGAGGACGCGTGTGGAGAGGGTAACCCCAGCTTCGCCGATTCCGGTGGCCAGTTCGAGTTCCGGCACCAGGGCCGCCGCCGAGTCGATGGCGATCAGGTCCACGGCGCCGGATCCGGCAAGCCGGGAGGTCATCTCGAGCGCCTCTTCGGCGGACTGCGGCTGGGCCACCGGCATGCGCTCCAGAATCACGCCGAGGCCGGCGGCATAAGCGCCGTCGAAACTGTGGTCGGCATCGATCCAGGCGGCGGTGAATCCGCGGGCCTGGACGCTGGCAACGGACTGGAGCAGCAGGCTGGTTTTGCCCACCGACGAGGGCCCGAACAGCTCGACGATCTCGCCGCGCGGCCAGCCGCCGACTCCCAGGGCCGCATCAAGGCAGGAAAAACCGGTTGGGATGCCACCGCGTGATGGAACGTCGGCCATGCGCGCCAGCTTATGCCGGATGTCGCGGCCGCGGTCGCCTTCCTGCATGCGCGCTCCGGCCCGGCGTTACTTCCGCGCGGCGACCGGCCTCGCAGACGGAGCGGGCGGCGGCGGTTCCGGCGACGGCGCGGCATCCGGCTTAATCAGGCCCAACGTCTTGCGCAATTCCGTGTCGATGGCCTGCCGGATATCCGGATTGTCCTTGAGGAACTGCCGCGCGTTTTCACGCCCCTGGCCGATTCGCTCGCCCTTGTAGCTGAACCAGGAGCCGCTCTTTTCGACCAGGTTCTGGGCCACTCCCAGATCGAGCAGGTCGCCCTCTTTGGAAACACCCTCGCCGTAGATGATGTCGAACTCGGCTTCGCGGAACGGCGAAGCCACCTTATTCTTCACCACTTTCACCTTGGTCCGGTTGCCGACGACCGTGTCGCCGTCCTTGATGGCGGCGATTCGGCGGATGTCCAGGCGCACGCTCGAGTAGAATTTGAGCGCCCGGCCTCCGGTGGTGGTCTCCGGGTTTCCGAACATGACGCCGATCTTTTCGCGGATCTGGTTAATGAAGATCAGGCAAGTCCGCGACTTGTTGACGGACCCGGTGAGCTTGCGAAGCGCCTGCGACATCAAGCGGGCCTGCACGCCCATGTGGCTATCGCCCATTTCGCCGTCGAGTTCGGATTTCGGCACCAGGGCCGCCACCGAATCGACCACCAGCACGTCGATCTGGCCGGAAGCGATGAGGTGCGCGGTGATCTCGAGCGCCTGTTCCCCGAAGTCCGGCTGCGAAACCAGCAGGTTGTCCACGTCCACTCCGAGCTTGCGGGCATAGCTCGGGTCGAGGGCGTGTTCCACGTCGATGAAGGCCGCGATTCCGCCCTTTTTCTGGGCCTCCGCCACCACCTGTAAAGCGATGGTCGTTTTACCGGACGCTTCCGGGCCGAAGATTTCGTTGATTCTGCCGCGTGGAAAGCCGCCGACTCCGAGTGCGGCGTCAAGCGATATCGACCCGGTGGAGATGACGGCCACCGGCACGATGGCGTCTTTCGAGCCCAGGCGAAGGATCGATCCCTTGCCGAACTGTTTCTCGATCTGGTTAAGCGCGAGATCTAACGCGCGGGCGCGGTCTTTTTCGTCCATGGCGAATTACTCCCCGGGGTTTGGTTGGGTGAAAAGTCTATTGTAGCAGCGGCCCCGGATTGTTCTCGTCTTTCCGGCGAACGCTATAATCGGGACAGAGGGATTTATGGGTGGCCGCCTTATTTTCGCGATTTGCCTGACGGCGCTGGCCCTGCAACCGGCATCGAAGAAAAATGTCGCTACCGCTACTGGCGAAAACGAGGACCTGCGGCTCACCGTGACCATGTACCTCGAACGGGACGACGTCAAGGAATTGACCGGCTCGGACCTGGGCGGCCACTATTTCATCGCCGACGTCAAAGTGGAGCCGAAATACGGCAAGACCGTGTCCGTGGACCACGACGATTTCCTGCTGCGCACCGATAAAGACGGGGAGAAGGCGCAACCGTTTGCGGCCAGCCAGGTGGCCGGACGCGGCGCGTTGATCGTTTCGCAGGTCACCGACAACACCGGCGTGGGATCCCCGGGGTGGAGCGGAGCCACCGGACCGGTGATTCGAGGCGGCGGCATGGGGAGCGGCGGAGTTGTGGGAAGCGGAGGCGACGTAGACACTTCGCGTCCCCAGGTGAAGACGCAAAAGGACGAAAAGGAAAACCCGCTCAAGAAGACCCTGGACGAAAAATCGCTCCCGGAAGGGAGCACGGACAAGCCGGTTACCGGCCTGCTGTACTTCCCCATGGAAAAACAGAAGATGAAAGACCTGGAACTGACTTACGGCGGTAAGGAGAACCGGATCACTCTTCGCTTCAAGTCCTGAGCGCGGGCCCGGGTTCAGCAATCAGGCTCGCGGCTTGAGGAAAAAGATATCCGCGGCCCAGAAAATAAAAAACAGCACGCTCACGTAGCCGTTCATGGTGAAGAACGCCGCATTGACCCGCGACAGGTCCGTCGCTTTCACCAGGCTGTGCTCGTAAATGAGCAGGAGCAGCACCGCCCCTACGCCGGCGAGCGCCAGAAAGCCCAGGTGCAGGGCGGAAACCAGCGCCAGAAGGCACAGCACCATGGCGGCGTGCAGGGCCCTGGCTGCCATCAGCGCACCGGCGATGCCGAGGATCCGCGGCAGGCTGAATAATCCCTCTTCGTTGTCGAAGTCGTAGTCCTGGCAGGAATAGATGACGTCGAAGCCGGCGGTCCAGAAGGTGACCGCGGCGGTCAGCCACAGGATGCGCGGGTCGAGCGACCCCCGCACCGCGATCCACGCCGCGGCGGGTGCGATCCCGAGGCTGAATCCCAGCACGAGGTGCGAGAACGACGTAAACCGTTTCGTAAAGGAGTAGACGAAAACGATAGCGAGCGCGAGCGGCGCAAGGCGCAAGCACAGCCGGTTCAATTCCGCCGCCGCCAGCAGAAACACCGCCGACGAGACGGCCACGAAGAGCCACGCGAACCCGCGTCCGACCAGGCCCGCGGGCAGGTGCCTCATGCGGGTGCGCGGATTGCGCGCGTCGATCGCCGCATCCACGAGCCGGTTGAACGCCATCGCGGCCGAACGCGCGCCCACCATGGCCACGGCGATCCACCCGAGCTTCACCCAGGGCCCCTGCGGCCCCCATCCGCCTTCGCGGTAGGCCAGCAGCGCACCGGTCATGGCGAAAGGCAGCGCGAAGATGGAGTGCTCGAAGCGGATCATGTCGAGCGTCAATAACAGGCGTTTCCAGAGCATCGGGCGGAGCTTTCAGTCTACCGCCCCGGTGGCATAATCATCGAGTGCTCGACACGAAAGTGGAGATCCGTCAGAATCGCTGAAAAAGGGGCAGAATCTGAGCGTACCTGGTAGTTCAGAGAATGCTGGCAGTTGGGGAAAATGGTTGGCCGCCGATTAACGCCGATCAACGCAGATGGAAAGACGATGTCTTATTGGCGTTGAGTCGCTTATATCGGTGGCTTCAACGGGTGCCCGGTTGCTGCTAAGCTGATCGACATATGAGGATTCTGGTCGTCGAGGACGAAAAGCGAATCGCCGACTTTCTCTGCCGCGGACTGGAAGGGGGCGGGTACGCGGTGGATGCCGCACAGACCGGAGGCGCGGCGCTGGAACGACTGTTCTCCGCCGATTACGACCTTGTAATTCTGGACCTGATGCTGCCCGACATGGACGGGCTGGAGGTGCTCCACAAGTTGCGGAACCGGAAGGTGGGGCCTCCCGTACTTATCCTGAGCGCCCGCGGGGCCCTGGACGACCGGGTCCGGGGCCTGGAGCAGGGCGCCGACGATTACCTGGTGAAACCGTTCGCGTTCGTGGAACTGCTGGCGCGGGTGCGGGCGCTGCTCCGGCGGGGCCAGCCCACGCCCGAACGGCTTCAGGTGGCCGACCTGATGCTCGACTGCATCCGGCGCAAGGTCACGCGCGGCGCCGACAGCATCGAACTGGCGCCCAAGGAATTCGGCATCCTCGAATACATGATGCGCAATCCGGGGCGGCCCTTGAGCCGGACGATGATCGTGGAGCACGTCTGGGACATGGATTACGACGGGCTGACGAACATCGTGGACGTCTACATCCGGCACTTGCGCAGCAAGATCGACGACCGTTATCCACAGAAGCTGATTCAAACCGTGCGCGGGATCGGGTACATGATAGACGCGCCGGACCGGGCTCCGGACCGTCCGCTCGAATCCACCGCCGAGCGGCAGGTGTAAAGTGCTGCGCGGCGGCGACCTGCGCCGTCTCTCCCGGGGCTTGCGCTTCCGGCTGACGGCAGCCTACGCGCTCTTCTTCGCGATCATCCTGATCGGCGTCGCCGCGCCTGTTTCGCGAGCGGCTGGCTACGGTGCAGACCCGCGAAGTGCACGAGATCCTGGAGGCGCAGTGGGCCGCCATGAAAGGCTATCTGCGCATTCAGCGCGACCACGACACGGGCAAATATCAGGCCCACTGGGCGTACGACGAGGCCGATCCGGACGAGACCACGATCGTTCTGGACATCAAGAAAGTTCATCTGATCACCGATCAGGACGGAGTGGTCATTCCGGAAGCGGAGTCGGGTCAGCCCGCCGTTTCGACGGCTTATGTGGACATCGGCATAGACTCGCGGCGCGAGATTCAGGCGCGGATGCGGGAGGCGCTGCGGTCGCCGTCACCGGTCACATTCTGGACGGAGCGGCGGGATTCGGCAGGCGAACGCTATGAGATCCGCAGCGGCCTGGTATACAGCGAGGGGCACGTCGCACCCTACTATGTCGCTATCGGGATGCCGCTCGGCCAGTACGGGAAGATTCTGCGCGAATTCACCTGGATCTATGTCGGGATCATACCCGGCGCGCTGATCCTCGGGTCCGTCCTGGGCTGGGTGATGGCGGGACGGGCGCTCAAGCCGGTGCGCCACGTGGCGCAAACGGCGCAGCGCATCAGCGGGTCGAACCTGAGCCTGCGAATCCCCAGCCGGAACGCGGACGATGAACTCGATTACCTGATCCTCACCTTCAACCGCATGATCGAGCGGCTGGAGGCGTCCTTCCGGCAGATCAAGCAGTTCTCGACGGATGTATCGCACGAGATGCGGACGCCGATCACCGGCATCCGCGGGCAACTCGAAGTGGCCCTGTTCACCGCTACCACGACGGAGCAATACCGGGAAGCGATTTTCAACGCGCTGCAGGACATCGAGCGGCTGAGCCAGATTGTGCGCGCCCTGCTGCTGCTGTCACAGGCCGAGTCGGGACAGGTGGTGCTACAAAAGGCGAGCATGAATTTCGCCGAGGTTCTGCGGGAACTGGTGGACCAGTTTCAGATTCTTGCCGAGGAGGCGGGCGTTCGCCTGACGGCGGAACTTCCCCCCGAGTGTTTCGCCGATGCCGACCGGGTACAGATCGAGCGGATGATCAGCAACCTGCTTTCGAACGCGTTGAAATTTACGCCGCGCGGAGGCGAGGTGCGGGTTGCCCTGGTGCCTGGGGAGCAATTGCTGGAAATCGTGATCGAGGACACCGGGAGGGGCATCCCCACCGAATTTCTGCCCCACATTTTCGATCGCTTTTATCGCGTACCCGGCTCCGGCACCGCGCCCAATCCGGAACAGGGCCTGGGCTTGGGATTGAGCTTCGTGCATTGGATTGTCCGGGCCCACGGAGGGAAAATTCAGGTGGAGAGCAGCCCGGGAAAGGGGACGCGATTTTCGATCCGGCTGCCCGCCCGCCATACGCCGGGGACGGCGGAAACGGTAGGGCAGCCGGTGATGCGCTAAGGGTCAGGCCCGCGCGCGTTGCGGGGTTCCGGGCATGTTCACGACTTTGGGTTCGAGGCCGGCCTTCGCCAACGCCATGTAAACCACGAAGCCGGTGATGAAGCTGTAAAGGACGGCGGGCTGGACGTACGTTTTGACCTCGGCCGAAAGCGGCAGGAAGGGTAGAATTCCGACCAGGAACCCGACGGCCCAGGCGCCGTAGCCGGCCCAGTTGATGCCTTCGCGCGGGCCGGACCAGCGTCTGCCGGACAGAATCCAATCGGCCGCCATGGCGCCGACGATGGGTCCGAAGGACGCGCCGACGATAGTGAAGAACGAGATGAGGTTGGCGGCTACGCCGGTGACCGCCAGGATGATGCCGACCACGGCGCCGGCCATTGTCGAGGCGACGCGGGGCACGCTGGGAATCATGGTGTTGAAGCTGTTTCCGGCGATGAACGCGCAGAAACAGGTGGGAGGCACCGAGGCGATGGCGAAGAGCAGGAACATCACCGAACCGATGGGTCCGCCGATGGCCTGGATCACGTCCGCGTAGTCCCAGCCAAGACTGGGGTTGGCGCCGTGGGCACCGGCCACGGAAATCAGGGGAAGGCCGGCTGCCACGATGGCCGCCAGCATCACGCCCACCATACCGCCGAGCTTCACATCTTTTTCGTCACGCGAGTTGGTGCCGAAATCGGCTCCCGCCGCGCCCGCGGTAGCGAAGAAGCCGATGACGATGGCGATCATGCTGGTGAAGGCCAGGAACGAGTTCTCCTGACCGGCCGGCACCTGGTAGTTGCCGACGGTGCCCACCGTCTGGAACAGCACGACGATCAGCATCAGCAGGGGGATGAAATTCAAATAGGTCGCAATTTTGGCCACGTACTGGATGCCCTTGGCGCCGACAAAGGAGAGGGTCAGGCCCCACAGCAGTCCGGTGATGATAAAAGCGGGAGAACCGGGCGCCGAGTTCATACCGATGCCCCTCAGGATGAAGTCGCTGGCCACGAACGTGGCCACTGCGAACCATCCGATTTGCAGCAGGCCCATCAGCAGGCCCGGCATGACGTAGCCGCCCATCGTACCAAAAGTGGAACTTCCTACCACGTAGAGTGGGTAGCCCGTTGTCATCCCGAGCATCGCCGGGACACGGTAATAGAGCGCATAACAGAGAAAGCCGGCCAGGGCCAGCGCCAGCAGACAGATACCCAAGCCGCCGTGCGCCAGGGTGTCGGCCGGGATGGCCTTATAGAATGCAACCCATAAAAATATGCCCGCGTAGCTGGGAGCGGTATTGGCATACCACGGTCCGCGGTTTCCCTTCGGGTTCGGTGCGGCTTTCGCCAGGTAGTCCGGCAACATGGACAAACTCCTCTTTTTATTTGAAATGAGCCAGCGGCGCCAGTATACTACACGGCTGTTCCGCCTGTCGTCTCAAAGCCATGCGGGGCTTAGATGCCGGGCACCGACAGCTCCAACTCGCGCAAGCGCGCGGGGTCGCCGATCACCTCCACCTCGACAATTCTGCTCTGCGCGAAGCGGAGCCTGACCACGCGATAGGAGCGGTCCCTGGAAGCGATGACCGCTCCGGGTTCGCCGTTGACGAGGACGACCTGCGCAAAGCGGACACCTTTGGCGAACTGGATGGCCTGACGGGCCCAGGTGGCGGCTCCGCGAATTTCCACGGCCTCGCCGCGAGCCGCGGAAAAACGGTCGGCCCGAAAGACGAGATCGGGATCGAGCACGGCGAGGAGACCTTCAAAGTCGCCGCCGCGCAGGGCAGCGAGGAATGCATCGACTACTTCGCGCCTGCCGCTGAGGCCTGCGCCGCCGGCGGCGCCGGTGCCCTGCACGCGCCGGCGCGCGCGGCTGGCGAGCTGGCGGGCCGCCTCCGGCGAGCGTCCGACAACGGGCGCGATCTCCTCGAACGGGACGCCAAACATGTCGTGCATGACGAAGGCCAGGCGCTCGGCCGGCGCGAGGCGGTCCAGCACCACCATCAGGGCCAGGCCGACCGAGTCGGCCAGCAGCGCTTCGTACTCCGGATCGCTCCCGCGTCCGCGCGGCGCCACGGGTTCGGAGGCCTCCGCGGCGAGGGACTCTTCCCGCCGCGAACTGCGCGAGCGCAGC
Source organism: Bryobacterales bacterium (assembly GCA_963836425.1). Taxonomy (GTDB): domain Bacteria; phylum Acidobacteriota; class Terriglobia; order Bryobacterales; family Bryobacteraceae; genus CAWIJJ01. The sequence continues at coordinate 90,444 of CAWIJJ010000005.1, forward strand.
ATATCCAGGCAGACGCGCGCCACTACGGTGGTCAGCCATCCGGAGAGGTTCGCGATTTCACCGGCATCGGAGCGGCTGAGCTTCAGCCACGCTTCCTGAACCGCGTCTTCCGCCTCGCTCGCCGAACCAAGGATGCGAAAGGCGACCCTGCGCAGGTGACTCCGGTTCTCTTCAAATCGCTCGGCCAGCCAGTTGCTTTCCTGCATCGGTCACATCTCCGTCCTGCAATCCGTCATCCGAGTGACGAACGAAAATCACTCAGTGTGACAAGGAGACCAATACTCATGCAAGCACGAATCGAAAACCCGGTTGCGCACCTTCCGGGGCTTATGCCGGCGCTGGCGGCGATGGGGGCGTCCGCCGAACAGGGAGGTGTGCCTTCCCGTACCCTGGGCCTGGTACACCTGCGCGCGAGCCAGATCAACGGCTGCAGCGTCTGTGTGGATATGCACGCCCGCCTGCTGAAGCGTGGCGGTGAAACCGTCGAACGGCTGTTCGCCGTGGCAGCATGGCGTGATGCGCCTTATTTCACGGATGCCGAGCGCGCAGCGCTGGCGCTCACCGAAGCGGTGACCCGGCTCAGCGACCGTGAAGACCCGGTGCCGGATAGTATCTGGAACGAGGCGGCCCGCCATTACGACGAGCGCGGGCTGGCGGCCCTGGTTGTGGGCATCGCCGTCATCAACGTTTGGAACCGGCTCAATGTGGCCACGCGCCAGGTGGCCGGCGAGTGGATGAAGCGTGCGGACGCGACGGCGTGGGTGGAGAACGGCGCGGCAGTCGGCTGAACGGCGGCGCTGTTCGGGCGCGACGGGTGGAAGTCAAGTCCGCCCGGCGCGCCTGCCGGTAAACCGGTATTGCCCTGAGCGCAAGCTGCGGTATCCGCCGTGTCCGCGGGGACGCTTACTTTCGTCTGCGGTTTGTGATAACTTGCCCGCAAAAGGAGTCAGCAATGTTGAATCGGCTGCTTCGCTTGTGGCACAAGTTTTCCGGTTGGCTGCAACACCGTCCGGTACCGAGAAGCCGTCCTCCGGTTTCGGACTATCATCCTTCAAATCTTCACGGCCGCTGCCGTTAGATGCCGTGCGGCGAATGCCGGCTCCGCGCACGGGCGGCGGCGATGCAGGCGATGCCGACGGCATAGGCGACGAGGTCGAGCAGGCTGAACCGGGTTCCCAGCAGGTGGGCGCAGGCCCGCACGGCCGGGTGTCCGCTGCGCAGCATTCCGGCCGGGATCTGCGTTAACTGGAAGAGCTCGATCGCGAGCATCGCCACGGCGGCCCACAACGCTACACGCTCGATCCGGCCGGTGAGCCTCAAGAGGACGTACACCATGGCCGCGTAAAGGGCATCGCCCAGGTACTTGTCGAAGAGGGGGAACCCGGTATGCGCCATCCGTGACAGGAGGCCGGCAACGACGATCGCAACCAGCAGACTCCACCAGAATCCGCGTTTCCCTGCTGCTTTCGCCATTTCCCGATGGTATCGAGACTGCGGCACCGGCTGGTATTCTGTGTTCGTGCGCGAGAGCATTCGACTTCTTCCGCTGGTGCTCCTGCTCGGAGCCTTGGGATATGCCCAGACCGCGTCCGCCCCACCGGCTGTGGACGACTTCAAGGGGCGTCCCCGCGCGATCATCCTGAGCGATATCGGCAACGAACCCGACGACCAGATGTCGTTCGTCCGGCTGCTTCTGTATTCCAACGAGATTGAGATTGAAGCCCTGGTTGCAACCACCTCGACGTGGCAGAAGAACGCCGTCCATCCCGAGACCATGCGCACGCTGATCGACGCGTACGGCGAGGTGAGGGCAAGTCTGCTTCTGCATGCCCAAGGCTGGCCGCCGGCAGCGGAACTTGCCGGCCGCGTGTTTACGGGGCAGTCCGCATACGGCATGGCCGCGACTGGTCCGGGCCGCACCTCGCCGGGCGCCCAGGCGATCGTCCGGGCAGCGACGCGCGCGGACCCGCGTCCACTGTGGATTTGCGTCTGGGGCGGCGCGAATACGCTGGCGCAGGCGCTGATCGAGGCGCGCGCGACCCTCCCGGCCGGGATGATGGCGGAGGCGATTGCGAAACTCCGTGTCTACTCGATTTCCGACCAGGACGACGCAGGAGCCTGGATCCGCCGCGAGTTCCCGTCCTTGCGCTACATTGTGCATCCCTCTTCGCAGGACAGCGGCGAATACTACTATGCAACCTGGACGGGTATCAGCGGCGACGTCTATTATCGGAACGGCGCCGGAGCGGACACATCCACGGTCACCAATGACTGGCTGGATTCCCATATCCGCTCCAAAGGCCCGCTGGGCAAGCTATACCCCCGGTTTATGTTCATCATGGAGGGGGACACGCCGTCGTTTCTGAGCCTGATCGCCAACGGGCTGAACGCATACCGGCGGCCCGACTGGGGCGGATGGGGCGGCCGCTATATGTGGCGGACACCGAGGGGCGAGACCCACCCGGTCTGGACTCAGGGCGGCGATCTCTCTTCGCGCGTCACATCCCAGGACACCGTGCGCGCCGCCGATGGCCGCGAGTACGTATCGGACCAGGCCACAATCTGGCGCTGGCGCGACGCTTTCCAGAACGATTTCGCGGCCCGCATGGATTGGACCGTGAAAGACTTCGCGGGGGCCAATCACAATCCAAAAGCTGCGGTCAACGGCGACAGCGGGCAGGATGCGGTCGTGATGGATGCGGAAGTCGGGCAGAGCATCACGCTGGACGCCTCGCAGACCAGCGATCCCGATGGGCAAAAGCTGCATTTTTCGTGGTTTCACTACCCCGAAGCCGGCGGCGCCGGAACGACACTGGCAGACATCAGGATCGAGAACGCCGGCGGCGCGGTTGCTCGTGTGACACCAACCGCGATGTGCAGGGCGGCGTGGCTGCCGAACCGCCGGCCGTGCGCGGGTCCGGGCGTTGCGCACATCATCCTCGCCGTGACAGACGAAGGGGTGCCGGCATTGACATCGTACCGGCGCGTGATTGTCACGGTCCGGCCGGCCACGAAGTAGCGGTTCTACCGTTGTACCCAACCGCGCCCCGTGATACCTTTTCATCGGACGAACATGTCTGAAAGCGAGGACACGACGGATGAACCGCAACGGATACATCTTCTGCTTGATCGCAATTGCGCTGGCTGTGTTGGCCGGCTGTAGCAAGTCGGCCAACGAGGCCAAAAAGGCCGAGACGCCGCTCGACAAGATTCAGGGCAAGGCCCAGGTTCTGGTGGAAATGGGCGGAGCGAGCGATGCGGCCCTGAACCAAGGGGGCTCTTCTCTCTATCTGTGGGAAGGCGCCCGCCGCTATCGCCTGTTCACGAGGACGGCTCTGGAGCTGGTCCACGGGAACGAATATGTTGCCGAGGGCGTTTACGCGCAGAAAGCGATTGACGAAATCGGCGACCCCGATCAGGGCAGGAATGGTTATCCGCTGCAATCAAGCTGTGCGAAGGTAATCAAGATGGCCTGGAGTAATCTCGCCTTCGACGCCGTCGACGTACAGGCATCGCTGCTGAGGGCGAGGGTGCTTCGGTATCCCGCGCGGTCCGTATTCCTGGTCACCCGGATTCGCCCCGCCACAGCCGAGGAGATCAGCGCCGCCAATCCGAAGGGCGACGTCGCGGCGAAAGAGAAGAATACTCCCGAAGTCTCGGTGGCGGCGGACAAGCAGCGCGCTCTTCTGGTTTCCGGTTCGCAGGTTCAACCTGCGCCGCTTTTCGAGCCCGCCGGGGGAACCATCCGCTGCAAAGTCATCATCGACCCGGAAGGCAAGATCGCAGAGCTCGAAACCGGCGCGCAACTGTGCGAGGCGGTGGACTGGGCCAAGTTCCGGTATCAGCCTCCGGTGCAGGCAGGCCACCCGGTGAAAGTGAAGACCGAGGTGGAGGTGAAGTTCGAACCGAGACCCACGGTCTAGTTTTCGGCTGGGGCCTTGTCCGCGCTGTCCACGACGAGGACCGGGGCAGGGCCCTTGCGCCGTTCCAGTTTCAGGCCGAGCTGTTCCTCGATGGCCGAAAACAGGGACGGACCCGCCGGACGCTCCGGCTGGGAGATGCGACCCGCGGCATCGCCCCCGGGGAGCGGAGACCGCCGGGGTTCGGGCGCGTACTCGAGGTGCACCTCGTAGAAACCTTCGAGCCCGGTTTGGTTGATGACGGTCTCCCGCTCGAACCGCGAAATCACTTTGGCCAGCGCCCCCATGTCCATTCTTGCGCTCACGATGCGGCCGGGAATCACCGGGCCGCTGACGGGCGTATCTTCCGCGACCTGCTTCAGTTTCGCGCTGTCGCCGGTCCGAATCAGCGCCAGGTACTTGAGTTCCCGGTCTTCGCGGCGGACGCGCAGACGGAGCCGGTCCGCCAGAAGTTTTTGAGTCATCATCAGCAGGCGTTCCCGAGGCGTGCCGGGCGGCGCCTGCCCAACGATATCGAAGCGCGGACCGGTGCGGATCCAGTCCGGGCCGGCGAGTTGCGCATCGGCGGAGAGGCCGTAGGCGAACTTGATGCAATCGCTCAGAGTGGCATTCGAAAGAGTTACTTTGCCGTGGAGGGTTGTGCCGAGATTGATATTGATGAGATCCCCTTCGGGCGGTGGAGAGAGCTTCAGGGTGGCAACCACGAATTCGGGCGACTGGGCCGCCGCGAGGCCTCCGAGGAACAATAGCAGGACAGCTCTGCTAAACATATCGTACTAAATATATAGTACGGTTTTCGGGAAGACGCAAGCGGATTCGCTTCGCCTCAGTCGCTTTGGGACTGCTCGCGGGCGGCGCGGGTGGCGAGTTCGTCGCAGCGGTTGTTGTCCTCGTGGCTGGCGTGCCCCTTGGTCCAGGTCCAGACGGTTTGGTGCCGCGTGTTCTGTTCGTCCAGCGCCTTCCACAGGTCCTGATTGACGACGGGCTTCTTCGCGGCCGTCATCCAGCCTTTGCGTTTCCAGCCGTGAATCCACGTGGTGATTCCGTTCTTGAGGTACTCGGAATCCGTGATCACCTCCACGGCGCAGTCTTCGCGGAGCGTGCGCAGCCCCTCGATGGCGGCACGCAGTTCCATGCGGTTATTGGTGGTGTGGGGCTCGGATCCCCACATCTCCTTCTTGTGCTCGTTGTAACGCAGAATCGCGGCCCATCCGCCGGGTCCGGGGTTGCCGAGGCAGGCGCCGTCGGTGATCAACTGGACCTTCTTCACAGCGCGGGCACCGGCGCGTTGAAGAATTCGTCCACCCGCTCGACGATGGCCGCCGGCTCCTGCATCCGGTAGATTTCGGCGCGCAGGCGGGACCCGTTCCGGACGCCGTGGGTGAAGTAAGTCGCGAACTGCTTCATCTTGCCGACGGAGTCTTTCTCTCCGCGTTCGATCAGCATGGAGTAATAGCGGCGCATCATTTCATATCGGTCGCGCTGCCCGGGTTCGTCGTAGGCGCCGGTAGCGAGGTACTGTTCGATCTGGCGGAAGATCCAGGGATTGGAACTGGCGGCGCGGCCGATCATGACCGCATCGCAGCCGGTTTCGCGCACCATGCGTACGGCGTCCTCGGGGGTGATCACGTCGCCGTTGCCGATTACGGGGATCTTCACGGCCGCTTTGATTTCGGCGATGCGGGTCCAGTCGGCCTTGCCGCTGTACCCCTGCTCGCGGGTGCGCGGATGCAGGGCGATGGCCTGCAGGCCGCAGTCTTCGGCGAGACGGGCCATGCGCACCGTGACCAGTTCTTCGTCGTTCCAGCCGGCGCGATATTTCAGAGTGAACGGGATGCTGATGGCGGCGCGGACTTCGCGCAGGAGGCGCTCCACCAGGGGCAGGTCGCGCAGCAGGCCGGAGCCGCCGTTGCACTTCACCACTTTGCGGACGGGGCAGCCGAAATTGATGTCCAGAATGTCGAAGCCCAGGTCTTCGCAAACGCGGGCGGCGTCGGCCATGACGCGGGGGTCGGCTCCGAAAAGCTGGGCGGAGATGGGCCGCTCTTCGGGAGCGAAGGCGAGGTATTTCAGGGTCTTGGTGGGCTTGTGCGCGCCCTGCGAGGCGCTCACGCCGTGGGAACTGGTGAACTCGGTCATGAGCAGACCGCAGCCGCCAAGGTCGCGGATGAAACGCCGGAAGACGGTGTCGGTGACGCCCGCCATGGGCGCCAGCACCGTGGCCGGAGAGATGCGGACCGGGCCGATCGAAAAATGTGCGGGGAAGGAGTTCATGGCCTAAGGACTCCTTTATTTTAACGGGTGTGCCGGGCCGGTTGGAAACGCAAAACGGGCGCGATTCGTCACAGGGACTTGAGGGAGAAACGATGAAATCGGTGCAAATAGGACTGCTGGTGGCCGCCAGCGCAATCGGCGGGGCGCTGTGGATGAAGATGACGCAGAAGCCGCCGCAGCAACCGCAGGTGGCACAGGCGGAGACTCCGGTGCAGGCGCCCGCGCAGGTTGCGGCGCCGGCTGCCGAACCGGTTGCAGCCCCGGTTCAAACGCCGGCCGTGGAAAAGCGGCCGTCGCCCATGCGCGAGCCCGTGAAACCGAAGCGTGTGGCGCGGGTTCAGCGAACGCCGGATCCGGTAGTCGTTCCGGATCGGGCGCCTGCTCCGGCGGTGTCCGCGCCAGAACCGGTGCGCGAGAGCGCCGGAACCACACCGCCGCCGGTGGTGCAGAGCGACCCCGAACCGGTTGTTCCGGCACCGCCTCCTCCGCCGCCCCCGCCCGCCAGAGTGACGCTGAACGCCGGAACCCTGATTCCGGTGCGCCTGGTGGACGGGTTGACGACGGAGCGGAACATGCCCGGCGATGCCTTCACGGCCACGCTGGACAAGCCGTTGGTGATCGATGGCTTCGTGATCGCGGAGCGCGGCGCCCGGGTTGAGGGCCGCGTGGTTTCGACGGACCGCGGCGGGCGAGTGCGGGGCCTGGCTGCGCTGGCAGTGGAGCTGACGCGCCTGCACACGGCGGATGGTCAGAAGATCGCCATCCAAACCGACAGCTTCGAGCGGCACGCCGAGCAGACGCAGAAGGACGATGCGATGAAAGTGGGCGCGGGTGCGGCCATCGGCGCGGCCATCGGCGCGATTGCCGGCGGCGGGAAGGGCGCAGCGATCGGCGCCGGCGTGGGCGGCGCGGCGGGCGCGGGTGACGTGCTCGCGACCCGCGGCAAGGCGGTCACGCTGCCCTCGGAAACGCGAATCAACTTCCGCTTGAGCGCGCCGGTGACGGTGGTCGAAAACACCGCGGGCCGTTGAAATCGGGGCGCTACTCGGGGGACGCGCCGGCTTTCTGGAATGCGGCTTCGAGCTGTTCGCGCGTCCAGGCCGTGCTGACGAACAGTTCCTGGCGCGCGCCGGCGCTGAGGCCGATCGCTTTCCAGCCGTTCTGGGTGGGAACGGTTACGCGCACCTTCACCTTGCCGCGCGCGTCGCGCACCGGCCGGATCACGCCGGGGATGACGGAGCGGATCTCCGGGTTGAGGGCGAGCAGTTCCTCCAGAACCGGACGCAGGCCGTCGATGATGCTGTGTTCGATTTTGAGCCGGTCTTTGGCCGTGCGCAGGCGCATCAGTCTTCCCAGCCTTCGCCGCCGCGCAGGGGTACGAAGCGGCACATGGTGGAGACGCGCCTTTCAACGCGCCCGCCGCTGCGGCTGATGACGAGCAGTTTCTGATCCTCCATGCTGCCGACCGGAATGACCAGCCGGCCGGGGTCGTCCAGTTGCTCGAGCAGGGCCGGAGGAACGGCGGGTGCGGCGGCTGCGACCGAAACGCCGGCGTAGGGAGCGTGCGGCGCGTAGCCGAGCGATCCGTCGCCGGCAATCACCGTGATGTTCCCGGCGCGGCCGGTGCGGCGCAGATTCTCCTCCGCCATGGCGGCCAGGCCGGGCACGATCTCCACGGTCACGACGCGTTCGGCGAGAGCGCCCATTACCGCGGCCGCGTACCCGCAGCCGGTGCCCACTTCGAGCACCGACTCACCGCCCCGCAGGTTCAGCTCCTGGGCCATGAGCGCGGTCATGAAAGGCTGCGAAATGGTCTGGCCGTAGCCGATGGGGATCGGATCGTCCTGATACGCCATCACGCGCGATTCGAGCGGGACGAAATCTTCGCGCGGGATTTCGAGCATAGCGGCCAGCACGCGCGGGTCGCGGATGCCGCGGCGGCGAAGTTGCTTCTCCACCATCGAGCGCCGTTCCGCTTCCCAATTGGGAATCAACTTGCCCCCCATCTTTATAATAGCTGTGATGCCCCACCTGATCACGCTGATTCCCGGCGACGGAATCGGCCCTGAAGTAGCTGAAGCGACGGTATGCGCGATCGAAGCCACCGGCGTGAGCGTCGAATGGGACCGGGTCGATGCCGGAAGCCGCGCGCTGGCCGAATACGGCCAGTTGATTCCCGACGAAGTGTACGCATCGCTGGAAGTGACGCGGGTCGGACTCAAGGGGCCCACGGCCACGCCCATCGGCGGCGGCCACCAGAGCATCAACGTGGCACTCCGCAAGAAGCTGGGACTGTACACCAATTTCCGGCCGGTGCGCATGCTGCCCGGGCTGAAGACCCGGTTTCACGACGTTCCGCTGGACCTGGCGATTTTTCGGGAGAACACCGAGGATCTCTATTCAGGCCTGGAGCACGAGGTGATTCCCGGCGTGGTGGAGAGTCTGAAGATCATCACCGAGAATGCTTCCATGCGGATCGCCCGCGCCTGTTTCGAATACGCAGTGCGGGAGAGCCGGTCCAAGGTGACGGCGATCCACAAGGCGAACATCATGAAGCTGAGCGACGGGCTTTTCTTAAAGTGCTGCCGCGAAGTGGCGTCGCATTATCCTGCCGTTCAGTACAACGAGCTCATCGTGGACAACGCCTGCATGCAACTGGTGATGCGGCCGGAACAGTTCGACCTGCTGGTGCTGCCGAACCTGTACGGCGACATCATTTCGGATTTGGCGGCGGGATTAGTGGGAGGCTTGGGAATCGTGCCGGGCGCGAACATCGGGGATCATCACGCCATTTTCGAAGCGGTACACGGCACGGCGCCGGACATTGCCGGCAAGGGCCTGGCGAACCCGACGGCTTTGATGCAGTCGGCGGTGCTGATGTTGTCGCATATCGGGGAGCGCGAGGCCGCCGCGCGCCTCCAGGGCGCCATTTATCGCGTGTATGCCGAAGCGAAACATCGAACCGGCGACGTAGGCGGCAAGGCCTCCACCGGAGAATTCACGGACGCGGTGATCGAGGCGATGGGGTAGCACAGCGCCGGCATCATCGGAGATTCGAGCGCTGTGCAGGACCGTCACTTTGAAACAAGGCGACGAAGAGGGTAATGATGGCGAGGATCATGACGACACCAATCCACAGCAATTCTACTGGCATACGAGATCTCCGGTGCGCATCGTAGGCGCCTTCACGCCGCCTTGCCCTTAGGCGGCTGCGGGCAAGTCGCGAATTCCCAGCGGCACCGCCCCACGCACTTCTTCAACTGGCAAGTGATGCAGGTGACCCTGCCCTTGTGGTGCCGCTCGAGGCCGGTATGAGATGGAAGGATGTGAAACATCAGGCCACCTCGGGGAGCAGGAATTCGGATTCATCCATCGCATTGTCCGACGCGGCGAGGATGCCGGTCTCGGAGGCGAGCGCGATTGGCACTTCACGAACGTCGATTGGATCGAATCCGCGAGCGGGCTGGCGTTTCTCCCATCCATTCGTTTCGGCTGGAAACATGAGGAATCCCGTACCAGGCTGGAATGCGTACCAACGAGTGGGGTAATTGTGGCTGCGGTAGAGTTTCATTAACCCTCCAACTTCTTTTGATGAGTCAAGACTATCCCAATCGCGTGAGGCTTTGGAATCGAATCTTTGCGGTGAGAGGGTACCCTAATTTAGGGGGGGGCCGTATGCCGGCGTGATTTGCCTGGGGTCAGTACTCGCGTCGCTGCACGGCTCTAACTGTAACGAGCAACAGAGTGACAGCCAGAAGGTCGGCCGTTAGCAACTGGGACACAGGCAGGCGGTGGGTCAGTAGCGGCGACGCTGCGCCGAAGGCTCGGACGACGTCAACGGCGGGAGAGATCCTGTGGAGAAGCCACAGGAGCAGCGTCAGGCCGTAACCCGCGGGAAAGAAGTTCAACGGCTCAACCAGGAACGCCTGAAAGAGCAGAGCCGCGCAGTAAGGTACAGGCAGCCAGAGGAGCGTGGTCAAAACGAGTCTCACGAAATCCGAGAGCGCTATGCTGCTCGAGACTGAGGGAAACAACTCCCATACCGCGACAGCGATGATGACGGTGGCGAAGAAGGCTTCGAACAGTCCGATGCCTGCTCGCACGAAAACGAGCAGCTTTCGGCTCACCGGCAGGGAGATGGTGAACTGCGTGGATCCTGCCAGGCCCTCGGGGAAACTGATGTGTGTCGGCCCCTGCGACTTCACCCCTGAGCCCGCCATCAGGCCCATCGCGCAAGATAGACTGAGCCACATCAGGAAGAGCACGGCAGTGGCCGTCCGAGGGTCGTGTCTGGCGCCGTATTTGGCGGCAATGAGGATTGCCGGCATGCCAATCAGGCCTATCAGGCGCCAGCGGGTTTCGAGCCACCCCTTCATGGCGAGCACCTCAGCTATTTGCCAATTCATCACGAATCTCCCAGGATCAATACTCGCGCCTTCGCACAACCACGCCGGAGGCGAGCAGCAGAACCGACCCCGCAATCACGGAGGGCGTCAATTGAGACCAAGGCACATGGTGAGTCTTCAATGGCGACGCCTCGCCGAACGCGCGAATCACATCCAAGCCGGGGGCCAGTTGATGACAGAGCAGAAGCAGCAGGATGAGTGTGCCGCCCGCGTACCCCAGCGAGAACGGTTCCGCCGTCCAGGTGGAAAAGAACACATGCGCGCAGTAAGGTGCAATCAAGAATAGGATCGTGGTCAGGACAAGCCTCGCGAAATCGGAGGGGCTTGCGGTTTCCCGCGTCACCGGAAACAGGGTCCAAATGAGCAACGCCGCAAGGGTCGTGGCAGCCGCTGTCTCCGCCAGTCCGACTGCGGCCCTGGCCGCGAGCAGCCGAAGCCTGGTCACTGGAAGCGAAATGGTGAACTCGGTCGATCCCGCCAGGCCTTCCGAAAAGCCCAGCGGCGCCTGCGACGTCACCCCCGAGCCGCCGAGCAGGATCGCAAGGAAAGTCAGCATCAACCACGCTGTCGTGAGGACGTTCGTGCCGGCCGGGTTCCGAAAATTCAACGCGAGGGCGATCAGCAGGTAAACGGCCAGGATCAGCAGCCGCCATCGGGTTTCCATCCACGCCTTCATCAACAGCACTTCAATTACTCCGCACGTGTTCGAGGAAGATTTCTTTGAGACTGACGGGGAACCGTTCCACGGAAGTGCCTGGAAGCGAGCGCGCCTGTTGCACGATGGCCTCCACGTTGCGGCTCGCCAGAATCGAAACGGTTCTCCCCTCCTGGCGCACGCGGTCCGCCCCAGGCAGCCACGAGATCGGCGCGGGCTCCCATTCGAAGACGACGCGCAGCCGCTGGTATCGCACCTTCAGATCGTCGAGGGCGCCCTCCACTACACAGCGTCCGCGATCGATGATGGCAACGTGATCGGCAATCTGTTCGACTTCAGCGAGTTGATGGGAAGAGAAGAAGATCGTGGTGCCCTCAGTCGCGGGAAGCGCCACGAGTTCCTTCAACAACGCCTCGACCACCGCTGGGTCAAGCCCCTCAATAGGCTCGTCCAGAATCAGCAGTTCAGCTCCATGCGACATTGCCAGCAGGAGCATCAGGCCTGTCCGCATGCCTTTTGAGAGAGCCGATATTTTCCGGTTGGGCGGCAGGCTGAACATGTCCATATAGCGGCGTTCCAGATCACAGCGCCACGTGGGAAAGAACGGGCGCGTGAAGCGGACGATCTGCTGCACGGTCATGTAAGGATACAAGTACTTGCTTTCGGAGACATAGCCGATGCGCCGCCGCAGGCCGGCATTCCCTTCGGGTCCGGTAACCACTTCATTGAAAACTCGTACGTCACCGCCCCCGGATTTCAGAAAACCAAGCAGCAGCCGGATCGTGGTCGTCTTGCCGGCGCCGTTCCGGCCGAGGAAGCCAAAGATACTCCCTTGGGAGACCTTGAGATCCAGCCCATCGACGGCCACATGGCTGCCGAAGCTTCTGCGCAGAGCTACCGTCTCGATAATGAAATCACTCATAGCCTCCTCCCGCTCAGATTGTTCAACTGTGTTGCGGAAAGTTCGCTTTCAAACAGCCTTCTCATCTCCTGCTCCGTGACACCGAGAGACCGAAGGCGCTCGATAGCCGATTCCACGATGTTGTGTGCCTGGCGCATCACCTTTCCCCTTGCCGAGACTGACGAACTGATAAAAGCGCCCAAACCATGCCGCAGTTCCACGATGCCCTCGTGTTCGAGTTCGCGGTAGGCCCGCACCACGGTATTGGAGTTCATGACTAATTCCTGGGCAAGGGCCCGGATCGTCGGAAGCTGATCCCCGGCGCGCAGGGCGCCTGTTTCGACTGCGTGTTTGACCTGCTCCATCAATTGAACGTAGAGCGGAACGCCAGACGAGGGATTCAGACGGAAGAACGCCATGTGCAGTGTGCTAGTCCACTATCACAGTACACAATTCGAACAAGGCTGTCAATCTTCACGCGGTTACGGCGGTAGCGGCGCCGATCCCGACGGCTGTGAGGGCGATCACCGCCAGACCGAAGGCCGGCTTGCGCAGAAAATTGCGGTGGGCATAGCGAAGGTCCTGGAAGAGGTGGTCCAGCCAGTCGAGCCCGCGGGACGCGCGGCATTCGTCTTTGAGGTACTCGAGTGCGCCGAATTCCGGTAATGCGCTAAAAGTGCGTGATTGAATTCAGCCGCCCTGACTTCCCGCTCCTGACTTTACGGCAATGTATGTACTATACTGTAAATACAAATGAAGATCGAATGGGATCAGGCAAAGAACGAAATCAATAAGGCCAAGCACGGCATTGACTTCGATACTGCCCAATTGGTTTTCGATGATCCCTTCTGCATCACGTTCGTTGAACGGGTTACGGACGGCGAGGAACGGTGGTACGCAATTGGCTCCATCGAGAACGTCATCCTTCTTGTTGTGGTGCATACCTACCGAATAGAAGGTTCCGATGAAGTCATCCGTATCATCTCAGCCCGTCCTGCAACCCGGCAAGAAAGGAAACTATATGTCGAAGCTATCGGCTGAAAAACGTAAAGAGCTTCAAAGACTCGCTGCCAAGCCGGATCGTGAAATCGACCTCACCGATATTCCTGAGATTCGTGAGATCCCATCGGATGCGGTTATCGGTCGCTTTTATCGCCCGAAGAAATCCACCGTAACTATTCGGCTCGATTCCGATGTCCTATCATGGCTGAAGGCGACGGGTGAAGGATACCAGACTCGCATCAACGCCTATTTGCGTGAAATGATGCAGCGGAATCGCTAAACTGACTCCGGGCGCACTGAGTTCTGCCGTCATTGGGAGTTAATTCGCTACGAGCCTAAAGGGCATGCGTTTCCGGGTAATCTGACAATCTTATCGGAGCCGGCGACCCTTGACATGATTATCGGAATCTGATATAACGGAATCCGATCATGAAACCGGACCCCGATAAGTATCTTCCTCTAGCTCCGGCCGCGCTGCACATTCTGCTCTCGCTGGCCGAAGAACCGATGCACGGCTACGGCATCAAGCAGGAGGTGTTGCGCCAATCGGGCGGCCGCTATAGCCTTGGGCCCGGCACGCTCTACGACAACCTCCAACGGCTAATGAAGCAGCGCATGGTGGAAGAAGTAGCGGGGCCTCGCGAAGAGGAAAACTCGCGCCGGCGTTATTATCGCCTGAGCTCGCTTGGCCGCGGCGTGCTCTCGCAGGAAATCGCGCGGCTGGAAGACGTGGTGCATGAGGGCAGAACGCGCCTCCGCTTGCTCAAACCCAGGAGGGCCTGATGCTGCGATGGCTGTACATCCAACTGATCTGGCTCCATCCGGCGCCGTTCCGCTGGCGTTTTGGCGACGACATGCTTGACGATTTCGACCGTGCTGCGTTACGCGACAAGCCGCGATATTTCGCCGATGCCGCGGCCTCGCTTGCGCGGCAGTGGCTGTTGCGCCCGGAATTCCGGCGTCCGGAGCCGACCGCAGCGACTGCGGCGTCCTTGGCAGCGGGGGTGCCGCTGTTCCAAACCCTAGACACCTACAAACCGCGACCGGCGGCGTTACTTCATGGCGGACTTCTGACCATCCTCTTGTTTCTTGCCGCGGTGGTCGCGATCAACAAGGGCGGCGGAGTTGCGAGGCCGTTTCTCGTCGGCGCGCATTTTTCCAGGCCCGGCCTCTTGCCGATCGACCGGAATTCGGTTGCCGCCAGCGATCTCAACACCACCGTCAAGGTGGGACCGGATCCCTTCGATGCGTGGCTGAAGCTCGCCCGACCTTATTTTGGTTCGATGCCCGTGCTGCGTGCGCTCGACACCGATGGTGATCTTGCGCTCTCGTCGCGGGAGATCGACAACGCTCCGGCGGCGCTTCGCAATCTGGACACCAACCACGCCGGCAAGGTGACAGCCGAGGAATGCGGCCTGCACATCGATCCGAATTCCGTGCCCCCGACGATGCCAGTGCAACTTCGCCGGCAGTTCATGAGCTATCATCCGGTGCTGGCTGCTCTCGACGCCGACCATGACGGCGAGATCTCGGCTTGGGAGATCGATCACGCTGCCGCGGCGCTGAAGAAGCCCGATCGAAATCATGACGGTTACCTGACCGCCGACGAGTTGGTTCCGTTTGAAATGGCGGTCCGCGCGGGTCTGCGGTGAGTACCGGAAATTGACAGGAAAGCTACTCTTTTGATTGCTGCGCTATCCAGTGTCTCGTTGCAAGCTCAACCCGTGTCATCGCCGGCGACGCCCAAATTCGAGGTCGTCTCGATTCGGCGGCACAATGCAGAGAGTGGGCCGGTACAAACTGGGCCGACATCGGAAGGATTTCGTTCGATCGGCCTTCCCATCTTTGCCATATTTCAGTTGGCGTATGCGCTTCCGAACCAGCGCGGGCTGCTACGTGGAGATCAGATTGAGGGAGATCCGGGCTGGTTGAGTGACGAACTCTATGACGTAGTGGCGAAGGTTGACCAGGCAGATCTTGCCGACTGGCAGAAACCGGCGACGCCGACGAGGCAGACAATGCTCCGCGCAATGCTGCAGGCGATGTTGGCCGAACGGTGCAAAGTGGTAGTGCACTTTTGGGAGCAAAGAGGCGCCGGTGAATGACTTGGTGATAGCGAAGGGTGGGCCGAAGTTCAAACAGGCGGAGACTGTCGATACGGCCGAACTGAGGCGGAAGCACCCCGAAGGATGTGAGTAGCGGTCGCGTTCGGGCGATTTGTAACGACCTTCGCATGCCGGCATCACGTCGGGTGGTTTGCACTACTGTTGAGATCAGAGCACACAAATAGCGGCAGCGTTCCTGCGACCGCTGCTACACATAAACGAGTTTTCACCGAAAAGCATGGTGGGCCATCCTCTCCACCGGTGCAGGCGGCCGGTAAGGATTTCGAGGCGATTCGGCAGGCACTCAGCCGGCAGGCGGCGGTTGCGAATTGATCACTGGACCTGGCGGTCGAATTGAAAATGGAGTTCCCCGTCAAGTCCACGCGGTGTTCGACAGCCGCTTCCGGTTGGCTCGCGGAAATCCGCGTTCGGCTGCCGGGATTCGCGTTCGCGCGGTTTTGATTGAAGCGGGCGGCGGGCGGCCGTAGTCTCGTAGCATGAAAAAACTGATTTTCGGGATTCTGATCACGGCCCTGTCGGCGATGCCGCAGGGCGGGGGGACGGTGGCGGGGAAATGGCAGCTTGCCCTCGAGACCGATCACGGCAACGTCAGCGGGCCGCTCGAATTGAAGCAGGACGGCTCCAAACTTTCCGGGACCTTCGATGCGCAGGAGATGGGGAAGGTCGCGGTAACCGGGGAGGCGCAGGGGCCGAAGATTTCTTTGACCCTGGCCATGCATGGCGGCGAGTTCATGTTGAAGCTTACGGGCACAGTGGATGCCGGGAGGATGAGCGGCGGCTTCGAGGGGATTGCGGGCAAGTGGTCGGCGAGCCGCGCGCTGACCGGCACGGTGACGGGATTCAAGCCGGATTCGCTGGAGATCGGCTTCCAACCCGATCAGGGTGAGGCGATGTTTCTGAAAGTGGGCGCCGGGACGCAGGTGGTACGGGTGGCGCCCGGCGAAAGGGACCTCGCGAAAGCGGCGCCGGCGAAAGTGACCGACATCCTCAAGGGCGACCGGCTGCTGGCGACGCCGGGCGAAGGCGCCGGGGAGGCACGCAGGCTGGTGCTGGTCGCGGCGGACGATATCGCGCGGCGTAACGAGCAGGAGCGCGCTGACTGGGCACGTCGCGGGATTTCGGGCATCGTGGCCGCACACGACGGCGACGCGATCACGCTTGAAACGCGCACCTCGTCCGGGGCGAAGACGACGCGGGTGCTTCTATCCGGCGCGACGGTGGTGCGGCGCTATGCTCCCGATTCGGTGAAGTTTACCGATGCGCTTCCGGACAGCGCGGCCGGGATCCGCATTGGGGACCAGGTGAAGCTGCGCGGGGAGCGGAAAGACGAGAGCACGGTGGCGGCAGAGGAAATCGTGTACGGCACGTTCGTGACGAGCCTGGGAACCATTCGCGGGATCGACCGCGACGGCTCCACGATCCGGCTCGAAGACCTGGCCACCAAACAGCCGGTGACGGTGCGGATCACGGCTGACTCGCGCATCCGGCTGCTGCCGGGAATGGCACCGGGGCAAGCGGGCGAGGGCCACGGCGGAGGTGGCACGCCGATCACCACGGCGGCGGACCTGATGGCGATGTTCGAGCGGCTGCCGGCAGTGAAGACGGGCGACCTCAAAGTGGGCGGATCGGTGATCCTGACGAGCACCCGCGGCGCGAAGCCCGGCGAGGTGACGGCGATCCTGATGCTGGCGAATGCGGACATGCTGGTCGAGATGGCGCAGGCCACGGCGGCGGGGGAGAAGGGCACCACGGCGGTGGACGTGATCGGGCGGCTGCACGGCGGGATGTTCGGCGGACCGGGCGGACTCAGCCTGCCGGCGATGCTGCAATAGGTTCGCGCAACCGAGGACAGTCCGATGAAAGGCTATGCGGCAATCGCGCTCCTGGTATTCCTGCGGGCGGCGGTGGGGCAGGTGGCCAGCCTGAGCGGCACGGTGACCGACCCTTCGGGAGCGCCCATCCCGGAGGCGGCGGTCCGGCTTCGCGGCGCGGACGGAAAGAGCACGCGTACGGACGCGGAGGGCCGCTACGCATTCCGGCAACTGGCGGCGGGGCGCTACGAGGTCCGGATCGCGGCGAAGGGTTTCCGCGAGACGCGCGTGAAGGAAGTGGACGTTTCCGGGCGGGCGACGCTCGACGCGCGGCTCGAGATCGAAATGCGGCGGCAGGTGGTGAATGTGGAAGGGCAGGGCCGCGCACTGAGCGCGGAACCGGGCTCCAACGGGGGTGCGGTGATCCTGGGCCGGCGGCAACTGGAGGCGCTTTCCGACGATCCCGACGAACTGGCGATGCAGCTTCAGGCGCTGGCCGGGCCGGCGCCCGGACCGAACGGCGGGCAGATGTTCCTCGATGGTTTCAGCGGGGGCGGGCTGCCTCCGAAGTCGGCCATCCGGGAGGTGCGGATCAATGCCAACCCGTTCTCGCCGGAATTCGACAGCCCGGGATTCGCGCGCGTGGAGGTTTTTACGAAAGCGGGAAGCGAGGCGCTGCGCGGGGAGGGGTTCGCGCAGGCGAACGATACGGTTCTGAATGCGCGCAATCCGCTGCTGGGCGAGGCGGCGCGGCCGCCCTACCGGACGCGATTCATCGGAGCCAGCGCGAGCGGACCGCTGCGCAGGAACAAGGCGGCGTTCACGGTGGCGGCCGAGCGCCGCTCGATTGCCGAGAGCTCGCTGATCCTGGCTACGGTATTGGATACGGGCCTCGCGCCGGCGGACATTCGCGCCACGCTGCCGCGTCCGCAATCCCGGCTGAGCGTGAGTCCGCGGCTCGACTATGCGTGGAACGCGAAGCACACGCTGGCGGTGCGGTATCAGGAACTGCGGGCGAGTTCGGACGGCCTCGGGGCGGGGGATTTCAATCTGGCGTCGCGGGCGTATGACGAGCGGCAGACGCAGCAGACCGTGCAGGTGACGGAGACCGCCGCGCCGAGCGTGCGGACAGTAAACGAGACGCGGTTTCAGTTTTTGCGGTCGGCGACGCGAACGGCGGCGCGGAACGAGGCGCCCGCGATCGACGTGGCGGGGGCGTTCAGCGGCGGCGGCGCGCCGGGCAGGGATGTCCGGCGCGGTGAGCAACGGCTGGGAACTCGCGAACCTCACCATCCACACGCGGGGAGCGCACACGCTGAAGTGGGGCGGGCGGATGCGTCAGGTGTTCCTGACCGATACATCGCGGCTCAATTTTGCCGGGTCGTTTACGTTCTACTCGCTGGACGACTACCGGAACGCGCTCGAAGGCCAGGGCGGACCGGCGCAATTCAGGCTGAGCGCGGGCAACCCCACGACGCGGGTTTCGCAGGCCGATGCGGGAGTCTTCGCGGGAGACGACTGGCGCGTGCGGCCGAATGTTACTGCGAGCTACGGGGTGCGGGTGGAAGCGCAGAACAACATCGGGAGGCGAACGGCCTGGGCGCCGCGGGCGGGCCTGGCTTGGGGGCTCGACGGCGGCGGCAGGCGTCCGGCAAAGACGCTGCTGCGTGCGGGCGCGGGCGTGTTCTTCGAACGCGTGCCGGCGCAGGTGAAGCTGAACAGCCTGCGCTTCGATGGGGCGACGCAGCGATCGTTTCTGATTCTCAATCCGGACTTTTTCCCTGGCGTGCCGGCGGCGGGCGCACTCGAGCGGGCGGGCGGGACACAGCAACTGCAGCCGGTTTATGCAGCCCTGGAGGCGCCCCGGTTGTACCAGACCAGCCTCGGCGTGGAGCGGCAGATCGACGCGGCTTCGCGGGTGACGGTCACCTGGGTGTGGAGCCGCGGAGTGCATTTGCTGAACCGGCGGAACGTGAACGCGCCGGTGGGCGGAAGCTACCCGTTCGGCGACGGGTCGGTCCGGCTGTTGACGGAGTCGGCGGGACGGAGCCGGCAGAACCAGCTCATCGTGAATTTCAGCGCGAACCGCCGCGGCGTGTTTCTGTTCGGCTTCTACACGCTATCGCGCGGCGAGGATGACAACGAGGGCATGCCGGCGGATCCGTACGACCTGAAGGCGGAGTGGGGGCCATCCTCGTACGGCGACCTGCGGCACCGGGCGGCCTTCGGCGCCACGGTTAAAGCTCCGGGCGGGATCAGCGTGGCGCCGTTCGTGGTGGCGAATACGGGACAGCCGTATAACATCACCACCGGGCGGGACCCGCGGGAGACGGGGTTCGCCACCGAGCGGCCGGCACTTGCGCCGTGCGCGGGCGGCGGCATCTGTTTCGACGCGCGGCCGGAACCGGGCGTGCCGCGCATCGGGCGGAACTTCGGGCGGGGTCCGGGGGCTTTGAATATCGCGCTCCGGCTGTCGCGTACGTGGACGATCGGGACGGCGCGCGCCGCGGCGGGGCAGCCGCCGGCGACGGATGGGCCGCCCCACGGGGGGCCGGCGGCGGAGGGCGGCAAGTACTCGGTGACCGTGAGCGCGAGCACGCTGAACCTGCTCAATCACGCCAACTACGCGAACCCGGTGGGCAACCTGTCGTCGCCCTATTTCGGGCAGTACCGGAATCTGGGCGGATTTGTGGTTTTGGCGCACGACGGGACGCCGAGCACGTACAACCGCAAAGTGGATTTGCAGGTGCGAGTGACGTTTTGAGGGCGATCCATCAGGAGAACAGGCTAACGATTAATCGCAAGGCGAGATAACAGGCGGCCAGGCTCAGCGCGATTTTCAATGAGGCCCAGGCCAGCGCTGCGGCGAAGCGGCAAACAGGGATTAAGATAACCCCGGCGAAGCATCCACCGAGGATGTATTTGATGCCGCCGGAATTTCCCAAAGCGATCGAGTAGAGCCAGCCGCACACTGCACCCATCACCATCAGCAACCAGTACAATGTTCGTTCGGAGCGCCCGGTCTGTGCCTGCGGCGTTCTCGCGCGGGGTCCTGCAAAGCTGGAGTTGGCTCCTGAATCGGCCGGCGGCCGTCGCGCAGGCCGAGACATGCGCAGATCCATCGCTTGCCTTTCAGCTTCGGCCTGCATTCGTTGCTGGCGTTGCACTGTCCACAGGTGGCCCAGCAGACCCCTGCCTTGCATGGCCTCGTCCAGCCACCGATTGCCTCGGTAATATGCCATTGACGTACTCCGTTCTTGGGTGAAGGAAAATCACCGGACGTCTGGCTCTACCACAACGCTCACGAAGGGACGCGGGTCCAGCCGTTCATTTGAACCACAGAAAGACGGTGCATTCGCCGCTCCGCTCGAAGCCAGCAAGAGTAAGGTGGTCGCAATCCGGGAGATGAGCCTGGGAACGGTGTTGCTCATGGCCTATCTCCGGTGCGCCGTGCTCCGTTTGCGAAAGGCGGCGCCACAGATCATCAGGGCCGTGGTTGTCAGCAGGAAAGTTCCAGGCTCGGGGACGGGCGCCGGCGCCGAACCGGCTCCGCTGGCCGGCGCCAGGTCATCCAAGCCGAGGATGAAGGTTTGCTGGGTGAGCGTATCGGTTGGGATGTTGTACTGATAGATGCTGGCGAGGCCGGTCGCGGCGATAAACAGGTTGCCGAGCCCGTCCGAGGTAAGTCCGTCCGGACCGGGGACGAAGCCCCGGCAGAGCGCCGGTCCGGCAGCAAGGTTTTCGGGATTGTAACCGCAGACGAGGTTGCCGAACAGCAGGCTGGCAAACAGTTGGTCGCTGTAAGAATCATAGGTTAGTCCATCCAGCGAGGTAATGCCCGGCGATTGCTGGAGGACGGCTCCTGTGACCGGATCCAATTCGGCGAGATATTTGTTCGCAAAGATATCCCGCACCCCGAGATTTGCGAATAGCCGCCCGGACGCGTCGTAAGCCAGGCCTTCCGGATTTCCCCCATAGGTTCCGAGTGTTGTCAGCGCATTGGTGAGAAGGTCGATTCGTGAGATCACCCCACCCCCGAACTGGCTGACCAGCACGCTGTTACCGCCCGGTTCGAGCGCGAGATCGGCCGGGACAACGAGTCCTCCGGCCAGCAATTCGTCTATGCCCGTCGAGGGATCGAAACGTCTTACCTCCCCGGAGGATGCCTGACTGTAGATGATCCGCCCGGTGGAGTCGAAAACCAGGCTGTCAACGCCTCCAGATGAATCGAGCAGAGGGACAACGGAGTTGGTGACGGTGTCCACCCTCAGGATCTGATTGGTAACGACGGACGTAGCGTATAGCGTTGATCCCTTTGCAACGGGAACGTTCCCCAGCGCCAGTAGTGTTCCCGACAGCACAGAGAGAATCCGGGCAGCGTATCTTTTCGTCATATGTTCTCCTCCAGTTTCATAAGGTGATGCAGCACTCAGGCCGTTGCGCCGTCTCTAATGACGAACCTCGTATGCCGACCGCGGCAGGGGCCGTCGGGGGTCGTAAAAGATGACTTTTATTCGAGTTCGGGCGGCGACCGCGCGCCCGTCTTTCATCGCTGGTTTGAATCGCCACTGTAACGCGGCCTCGCGTGCTTTGTAGTCGAGGCCATAGGGCAGCAGGGTGGACCTTTCGGCACGGATGGGTACTCCAACGTCATTTACAACAACCGTCAGCTCGTAAGTATCGTTCGGCAGACGGTAATGCGCATCGACCGCTGAGTTGGTGTAGTCTGCTATTTCTTTCTGGATGGGCTCCGGTTCCGTTTCCGGATCGCTGATCAGGTGACCAAAATATGGATCAGGATTCAGCGGGATCATGCTCTGATCAAGTGCGTAGTGCACAATGTTTTCCTGAAAGCGTTTCATCGCCGGACTGACACAGGCATTGAGCTGAAGTAAATGCCTCACCTCCTGCGGCATCGCGTCCGCGTCAGTTTTGGCCTGCGGCGTGTTGTCGATCAAGGCGTGATTGTCGTTCCATCCCATTTGTCTGGATGCAAAATCGAGTTTCACGTTCGCTGAGAACAGAGCAGGATCGACATACAGTCCCGTGGGCTCGTATCTATAGTGCGTGCAGAAATCGGGCCCGGTCCTGACGCCGAATAAATTGGTCGAATACTCCCAGGCGTTGCACACAGGACGCTCCAGCTCGGCCTTATTGGAAGGTAAGTACTGCTCGCATTGTTTTGCGAACGCCATTATGTATTGACCGATCAACGCGGTGAAGGGCCGTTCAGTACGGTCATAGGCGACGTTTACCGGGTTTCCTTCATACAGAGCCAGAAACAGCGCCCGATTGCGCATGGAAGCGTCGGTCTTCAAGGCGTCCGCTGTAAGTCCGTTCGAAGTAAGGCCGGGGTGTTCTTTCGGCTCCAGTTTCAGCTCCGGTGTGGGCTCCGCCGGTTCAATGGCGGAATGAGAAGCCCTTTTGCCTGCTTCAAACTTGACCATAAAACCCAATTCTTTATCGGTTGAGAAAGGAAGATATCTGTTGAGAATCGCCAAATCATTTCCATTTGCCTCCTCAAGCAGCTTGCGCAGTTGCGGTTCGGCATCGGCCAGGGTTCGCTTTCGTTTGTTAAAGAATTCGTCCGTCAAGGCCCGGACGCCGGGCGTAGCGGGATCCCTGAAACGGGTCGTGAACTCGTTATACCAGGTCGCGCCGCGTTCGAGCCCCTCCAGTCCGGACGGCAGCGATTGCATGCGCGAACGTTCTTCTGCCAGGGCCTGGGTAATGATGGCCGTGCTTTTGGCTGCAATCTGCTGCTTGCATCGCGCCGAGGCCTCCACGCCGGCGGCCTTGATCAATTCGACATGTTGTTCCGGGAATTTCTGCAAAGAAGGTATATCTTCGGGGCTCCGCGCCGAATCCAGCGCGGTCTGCAGGCGAATTTCGAACGTCGCTACGGCCGCGCGCGACCTGGCGGCGGCGATGGCCTCTTCGAGCGGCCTGAATTCCGAGGGCCAGAGGACTGAGAATTGCTTCGCCTGATTCTGGAGAAGTTTGGCCTGCTCCCAACCTGCCACCGATTCGGGCACTGCCTTGGCCTGTTGAAGGACTTGTGGCAGCTCCTGTCGCAAGCGGCGCCGTTCGATGACCTCTCCGAGCAATTGTGCCTGGCTCACTCCGGGCAGAAACGCATACTGGAGTCCCGTTTGCCACGTCGCGGCGCGGCCGAAGGTGGCGTTCCCGAGACACGGCCGAATCACCTCCATCCAAAGCCGTGACCGCTCTTCGGGTGAGATTTGGTCGAACGGCTTGCCGAAAAAGCGCGTGAAGTGTTGGTCCTCGAAGAGATTCGCGGCCCGCCCCATCAAGACAGACATTTCCATCCTGCTCAAGTCCACGCCCGGATATTCCTGAGCGGTGCGGGTGGTCCAACTCATGAAGCCCGTGCAGGTTTGGGGCGGCCTTCCCGTGGCAATCACTCCGGGGGGTAAGTTTTGCATGTCGTCGAGATTAGCGGCCGTCTGGCTCTGCAATTGCGCCGATAACGGGCCATCTTTCTTCACCTCCAGGCTCTTGCAGTCCGGGGCAACGACGGAACCCCGGAGGGCGGCCGTTTGCGAGTTATACGTGCCGCGAATGCCTGCCATTTGATAGCCGACTGGCGCACGCATCAGCCAACGGTCGGGATTGAGTTGAAACTCTCCCGTGGTCGCCGTGTATAGGCCTTTCAAGCCGTAAGCCGAGCCTTTCCCCCCGCCGGGGACGCCTCCCGGCGGTTCGAATGCAAACGCACCTTCCAGCACTCCATCCGGGTGAGCTGTGATGATCAACTTCAGAGGCGTGTATCCTTGGGCGCAAATGTAATAGCCTGTGTAAACGCCGGAAATGGAAGTCTCGACCGAAGCTGGTACGGCGGCGGGTGGACTTGGGCTTGGCTGCGGAGCCGGTGTGACCTGCTGAACTTTCTGTTGCACCGCCCCGACCTTTTTCTGCGCCTGCTCGACCTTCTGCCGGGCCTTCTTCTGTGCCGCGTCGATTTGCCGTTGCAAGCGCTCCAGAGCGTTCCCCTGGCCGTACAGGGCGGCTCCCGTCAACAGTAGAAGCCCAAGCCCGGCAGAGTTAGCGCGATTCATGATTGGTTAACCCCTCCTTATGGCCGGCCGGACCGGCCGAAATGTACCGAGTTACCATGCCGCGCACACCTCACCCTATGACGGCATTGCCCCTCGCGGTCCATCGGTGTATGATGAACCTCAACAAAGGCGTGCTTGACGCTGGCTGATTTCCGGCCGTTCTGGCCGGCTTACATTCGGCTATGCGTTGACGGGCAGGCAAAACTGTCATGGAGCCGCAAAGACTGGGTGAACAAGAAGCCGCGGACCGGCGTCAGACAGACTATCTATTCAGCATCACTTACGAAGAACTCCGCCGTCTCGCATCGGCCGTTCGTCAGAACGATCCGAGCAATACTCTGACACCGACCGCGCTGGTGCACGAGGCCTGGCTCAAACTCGCCCAAGGATCAGGCCTCGACGGCTTTTCCCGGATCGAGTTCAAACGCATTGCCGCGCACGTAATGCGTGAGTTGCTTGTGGAGGCCGCCCGGCGCCGGCATGCGCAGAAGCGGGGCGGGGAAGCGGCGGTATTTGTCTCACTCGACGAATCGCTCGACTTCGCGGCGAGGGACGATCAACTGATCGCTCTGGACGGGGCGCTTCAGGAACTGGAGCGCCTGAGCCGGCGCCAGGCCTTCATCGTGGAATCGCGTTTCTTCGGTGGACTCGAGGTCGTCGAGGTCGCCCAACTGCTCGGCGTCTCGGAAGCCACGATTCACCGGGATTGGAGAGCAGCCCGGGCCTGGCTCGGGCGCGAATTGCGCCGCAGCCGCTAGCGTGGCGGGGGTGGAGGGACGAAATGGATGCGAAGCGCTGGGAATGGATCCAAGGCCTTTTTCACGAGGCCTCAGCCAAACCACCCGGGCAAAGGGAAGCTTTTCTCGAGGCGGCATGTCCGGGTGACGCGGACGCGATCGCAGAGGTTTACAGCCTCCTTGAGGAAGACGGCTCCGGCACACCCCTGTTAGATAACGGCGTAGCGGAGCTGGCCCGGGCGGCTATCGCAGGCGCCGGGGAATTCGCGGGCCGCACGGCCGGCCCGTATCGGATTCTGGAGGAACTGGGTCGAGGCGGCATGGGAGTTGTCTACCTGGCGGAACGGCAGGATTTGGGTAACCGCGTGGCGCTCAAGGTTCTGCCCGACGCATGGATGTCGCCGTCGCGGCGGGAACGTTTCGCCCTCGAAGCGCGCACTCTCTCTCGCCTCATCCACCCCTCCATTGCGCGGCTTTACGATGCCGGTGCGTTCCCAGACGGTACGCCGTGGTTCGCCATGGAGTATGTGGAGGGAAGTCCCCTCAACGGCTACCTGGCTCGGCATGACTTGACACTGGAAAGGCAGTTACGCCTGTTTCGCTCGATCTGCGCCGCGGTTCAGTTCGCACACAGCCAGGCCGTCCTGCATCGGGATCTCAAGCCCTCGAACATACTGGTAAAGGAGAACGGCGAAATTCGTCTACTGGATTTCGGCATCGCCAGACAACTGGACGAAACCGCGGAGCAAGCGGCTCAAACCCGCACCGGGCTCCGGCTGGCCACGCCCGAATATGCTTCACCCGAGCAGTTGCAGGGTAAACCTGCTGCCGTTCAGGACGATGTCTACTCGCTCGGCGTGATCCTGTTTGAATTGCTTACCGGACGGCAGTTCGTCTCCTCCGTTGGGCCGCAGCCGGCCCCGTCTGCTGTCGCGCAGTTGGAAAAGCCCTCCTCATACGGCCGCGCCAGGTTCCCGGTGTCCAAATCCATGTGGAACGACCTCGATCTGCTCTGTGTCACGGCAGCGCACGAGGATCCGCAGCGCCGGTACTCTTCCGTGGAGGCGCTGATCCGCGATATCGACCACCTTCTGCAAAGCGAACCACTCGATGCCCGGCCTGATGACCTGGGCTACAGACTCGGTAAGTTCGTCAGCCGCCACCAGCGCAGTCTTATCGCCGCATCGCTGTCCCTGGTTCTGTTCGCCTCGATGGCCGTATGGTTTGCCGTGCGCCTTACCTCGGCCCGCGACAGAGCCATCGCCGAAGCGGCCCGGGCGAGTCGCATCGAACGTTTCATGCTGAACCTGTTTGAAGGGGGCGACGAAAACGCCGGCCCCGCCGAGAACCTCCGCGTGCTCACCCTCGTGGACCGAAGCGCGCGGCAATCGCAGGCGTTCGCCACCGATCCTTCGGTTCGCGCCGATCTCGACGCAACCCTGGGTAGCATTTACCAGAATCTCGGCAAATTCGATCGGGCGGACGACTTCCTGCGCCGCGCTTTGGCAGTTCGCTCCAGCGCTCGCAAACCCGACCATGCCCAGGTAAGCGAGAGTCTCGTGGCGCTTGGAATGCTTCGGCTGGACCAGGGCAAATTCGATGACGCAGAACACCTGGTTCAGCAGGGGCTGGACCGCGCCCGAGAGTACCTTCCTGAACAGCATCCCGCCATCGCCGCCGCGATGTCCGCGCTTGGCCGGATTTATATGGACCGCGCGCAATACCAAAAAGCGGTGGACATCCTGCAGACGGTACTTCATCTCCAGCCGCCCTCCGGCAATTTCGACCAGGACCGGGAGACCGTGCTGATCCGGCTGGCCAACGCCGACCATTATCTCGGCCGTTATGACGAAGCGGAATCACTGAACAGGGAAGTGCTGGAAAGCTACCGGCGCGCCTACGGCGATGGTCATCCCATGCTTGCCGACCCGCTCATCAACCTGGGTGCGATCGCGCAACAGCGCGCCCGCTTCGCCGAGGCGGAAGGATACTACCGGCAGGCGCTGGCGATCAACCGGGAGTATTACGGAAGCGATCACCCTGAAGTCGCGGCTTGCCTGTTCGGTGTCGGTGGGGCACTTTCTTCTCAAGGGAAAATCGTGGAGGCCGAGACGGTCCTTGAAGAGGCCCTGGCGATCCGCGAGCGCGTCTATGGTCCTAACCATCCATTCATCGCGTCAA
This sequence comes from Bryobacterales bacterium, assembly GCA_963836425.1. Taxonomy (GTDB): domain Bacteria; phylum Acidobacteriota; class Terriglobia; order Bryobacterales; family Bryobacteraceae; genus CAWIJJ01. The sequence goes on from CAWIJJ010000005.1 coordinate 117,536, forward strand.
CGCTATCCCACCTCGGCAACCTGGCCCTCCGGCAGGGGAAACTGGATCTGGCCGAACTGCGTTTCCGCCGCATGGAAGCCATTTACCGCGCCAGCTATGGAGACCGGCACGATTTCGTGGCAGTCGCGATCTCCGACCGTGCGAGCGTGTCGCTCGCCCGCAAGGACTACACCGGCGCGGAGAAACTGGCGCGTGAGGTGATCCGGATGTGCGCGGAGGTTCTTCCCGCGGATCATCCGAATGTCGGATACGCAAGGGTAAGGCTTAGCCGTGCGCTGCTCGGTGAGCATCGCTATCGCGAAGCCGAGCAGGAGGCGGTAGCCGGCATTCAGATTCTGGAGAAACACGCCGGGCCGTCCGCCGCGCCGGTTCAGGAGGCGCGAAAGGATCTCGAGACGATTCGGCAAGCGCTGAGCCGGCAGACGATGGTTGCGAACTGAGTGGGATCGTTGATGCTCCAGGTTCTCGAAGAATTCTACGAGATGCGGAAGGGGATCCGGTTGGTGTGGTGTTCGCGGGCGTCGAGGAGCGGGACGCAGACTCCCAGCTCGCGGGCATCTCCGGGCGGATTGAAATTACTGGCGACGGTGAAGTCCAGTTGGTAGGCGGGGGCCTCGAAGGGAAAGCGGCCGCGGAATTCGATGGGGTCGGGCGTGTCGCAGGTGATGGCGCCGGCCGGTTCTCCGGCGATGGCGCAGGTCAGGCGGACAGCGCCGGATGCGAGCGCGACCTCGGGGACGAAGATGCGGAGCGCGAACTCGTGGGCGCGTTCGGGCGGCCTGACGTCGAGTGAAAAGCGCTTCGCGGTCCAGCGGAAAGAGTCGTCCTCGGCGGGATGCCAGCCATCGAGCGGGCGGACGTAGAGGCCGGGGTGGCGGATACGGCTTTTCACCACCACCAGCGCGCGCTCGTCGGCCTCAGGATTGACCGGGTCCGAAGCGGTGCGGCAGCCGAGGCGCGCGTGGCCCATGACCATCCACCCGGAGCGCTCGAGCAGACGGAGCAGGCCGGTCATCGAGAAAATCCAGAAATTGGTGGGATCGTTATTGGCCTCGCGCGCGCCCAGCAGGTAGGCGAGCGGCTCCTCTTCGATGCGGGTGCCAGCCGGCGCGCGTCACCTGGGCGATGCGGGTGCTGAGGACGCACCAATCGGCGTGAGCGGCGATGGTTTCGAGGACGTAGAGCGGGTTCTTGAGGTGATAGAGGGTCCCGAGGAAGAGGGCGAACGAATAGTCGCGGCGGGGGAGGGCGAACGGGCGGTCGAGGTCCAGATCGTGGACGGAGAGATCGGCGGAGAAGGCGCGGCGCAGGATCTCGACGCCGCGCAACTGGTTGAAATTGGTTTCGGCGTGATCGATGGCGTCGACGGCGGCGCCGAGGCTGGCGAAAAAGAGGCCCAGGTCGCCGTCTCCGCAGCCGATATCGGCCACCGGGTGCATTGCGAGCGCATGGCGGAGTTCGCTGTAGACGGGCTCGATCAGAGCGGCGATGGCGGGCAGCGCGGTCATCGTCGGGTATGGGTACCAACCGTAGTCGGGGACCTCCAGGCGGGACTTGGCGGAGGCCAGGCCGGCGGAAAAGGCTTCGGCCGCCGTGCGGAGAGCGTCGGGCGTGAGCGGGAGCGATGAGTTTTCCGGCATGGTGGCCTATTCGAGTGTCGCAAAAACTGTTAAAAAGGATTGAAGATCTGATTATTACGGAATTATAATGGAGCAGAGAGCACGATAGCACCTCTAATGGGTGGTGCTGGTTTGGAGGCGGGTATGGCGACTGACGGCAAACCGGACCGGGGGATGGTGGAGTTGAATCCGGAGGAGTGCAAGGGGTGCGGCTTATGCGTAGAGGCGTGTCCGCCTAAAGTGCTTCGGCTTTCGGAACGGTTAAGCCATTACGGATACCATCCGGCGGAATACCTGGGAGCGGGTTGCACGGGGTGCGGCATCTGCTTCTATGCGTGTCCGGAGCCTGGGGGTATCACGGTGTTGCGGCTGAAACCGCAGGTGGCGGCATAGGAGCGCGTCATGCAAAAGCAACTGACCAAAGGCAACGAAGCCATTGTGAAGGCGGCGGTGCTGGCAGGGTGTCGCGCCTTCTATGGATATCCGATTACGCCGGCGAGCGAAATCGCGGAAGCCGCGGCGCTGTACCTGCCGCGCGCGGGCGGCGTGTTCGTGCAGGCGGAGAGCGAAGTGGCTGCCATCAACATGCTGTATGGCAGCGCCTCGGCCGGCGTGCGGGCGATGACCGCGTCGAGCGGGCCGGGCATCAGCCTGATGCAGGAAGGGATGAGCTACCTGGCAGGAGCGGAACTGCCGTGCGTGGTTGTGGACATCACGCGTGCCGGTCCGGGGTTGGGCAATATTGCACCCGAGCAGGGCGATTACAACCAGGTGGTGAAGGGCGGCGGCCACGGAAATTACAAGACGCTGGTGCTGGCGCCGGATTCGGCGCAGGAAATGGCGGACCTGACGGCCCTGGCCTTCGATCTGGCGGATGCGTATCGCAACCCGGTGGTGGTGATGGCGGACGGCTTCATCGGACAGATGATGGAGCCGGTGGAATTCGCGCGTCCGCGGCCGGTTCCTCCGGCCCCCGAGTGGGCGGTCACGGGCACGGCGGAGACGCGGCACAACCTGATCTCCTCCATTTACCTGGAGCCCGAGCGGATGGAGCAATACGTCCTGAAGCTGGACGCGAAATACAAAGAGGCGGAGCGGCGCGAAACGCGGGCTGAGTTGTGGCGGGTCGAGGATGCCGATGTGGTGCTGGTGGGATACGGCATCGTAGGGCGCGTGCTCAAGGCGGTAGTGGAACAACTGCGCGCCAAAGGTATGCGCGCGGGGCTGCTGCGGCCTATCACGCTGTTTCCGTTCCCGACGGCGCAGATCCGCGAAGCGGCGCGCCACGCCAAGGGCTTTGCGGTGGTCGAAATGAGCACCGGCCAACTGCGCGACGATGTGCGGCTGGCGCTTGAAGGGCTTGCGCCGGTCGAGTTCTACGGGCGCTGCGGCGGCTCGGTGCCGTCGGCCGAAGAGGTGCTGCACTTCGTGGAGCGGACATTTGCCGGCTGCCTGCACCCCGAGGAGGCGTTAATCCATGGCTAGCTACACGGTGATTCACGACCGGCCGGATTCTTTCTACGACCGCTTCGAGCGCAAGGGCGAGTTACAGCACCAGACCCATTACTGCCCGGGCTGCGGGCACGGGATCGTGAGCAAGCTGCTGGCGCAGGCGATTGACGACTTAGGGATCCGGGATCGCACGGTGCTGGTAAGTCCTGTCGGGTGCTCGGTGTTCGGCTACTACTATTTCGACGTGGGAAACGTGCAGGCGGCGCACGGGCGCGCGTCCGCCGTGGCTGTGGGGGTGAAACGGAGCCGCCCGGACAGCATCGTCATCGGTTACCAGGGAGATGGCGACCTGGCGGCCATAGGGACCGCCGAGATCATCCATGCGGCCAACCGCGGAGAGCCGATCACGATTATTTTCGTGAACAACGGAATCTACGGCATGACCGGCGGGCAGATGGCGCCGACTACGCCGCTGGGCCGGAAGAGCACCACGACGCCACTGGGGCGCAACGCGCTCAACGAAGGCTATCCGCTGAAGGTTTGCGAACTGCTCAACTCCCTCGAGGCGCCGGTGTTCCTGGAGCGGGTGGCGCTCGGAAATAACAAGCAGATCATGCAGGCGGCCAAGGTGCTGCGGCGGGCGGTGGAAAACCAGGTCAAGGGGCTGGGCTTTTCCCTGGTGGAAGTGCTCTCGCCGTGCCCCACCATCTGGAAGATGCAGCCCATCGAAGCGCAGGCGTTCGTTCGGGAGGAGATGGCGCAGGTTTTCGGGGTGGCCAATTATCGCGACCGCACGCGGGAAACCGAGCCGCGTCCGGCGGCCGCGCCGCCCCCGCCGCTCGAGAGCCTCGCAGGGCTGCTCGATATCGGAAACGGTCACGAAGCCGGGCTGCAGCAGGCGGAGACGCGACCGATGGATCTGCGGGTGCGGGTGGCGGGCTTCGGCGGACAGGGCGTGCTGATGCTGGGAGAAGTGCTGGCGGAAGCGGGCCTGCAATCCGGGTACGAAGTTTCCTGGCTGCCTTCTTACGGGCCCGAGATGCGCTCGGGCACCTCGAATTGCCACGTCCGCCTCTCCAATATTCCGATCGACTCGCCGCTGGTCTCGCGGCCGAACGTGCTGCTGGCTTTGAACGAGCCGTCACTCTGCAAATTCCTCGAGTCGGTGGAGCCCGGCGGAATCGTGCTGTACAACGGCGCAGCGGTTCCGGAAGACTGCAAGCGGAAGGATGTGCGCATGGTGGCGCGGCCGTTTACGGAAATGGCGGACCGGATCGGCTCGGCGAAGGTCGGGAACATGGTGATGCTCGGCGCGCTGCTGGAGGCCATGGGAGTGCTCGAGAACGAACGGGTCCTCGGCGCCCTTCGGGTGCTGGTGAATCCGAAGTTTTTCGACCTGGACGTGCGGGCGCTCGAGTGCGGACGCGAGTCGGTGCGGCGCGACGACGACTACCTCTGGGGAGTGTAGCTGTCGGGGGGGAGGCTACTTCTTCTTCCATTCCTCAAACCTGAGAACTTTCCACTCACACGCGGACTGAAGGTTGCTTCGCGTCGGATCTGCGTTTAGATAGCAACGGTACTTCGTCTTGTCTTCCTGGTCGCGCCCGCAAGTCGCGGGTTCAGATGGCACGCCGCGGTCATAATAGGTGCAGGCCAAATCCGGAGCGGCCTGCTTTTTGCCCGCGGTGGGCTGGCGCTGAGCAGAGGGGCTCGCCGTTTGAGCTGCAACGGTCCGTGTCATCAATCCAATTCCTCCCGCGCTCGATAGAAGGAGGAGTAATGCGGTCACGGTCCACAAGGAGCGCTTCATCCTGCTCAGCCTCGGAGTCGATGTGGTTAGGGTCATGATTCTCCTTTCGAGTATCTTGTTGTCAAACATTCCCACAGCGTGGGAGACGATGGACGTATCGGCCCGCATTTTGCCGGCAAGTTGTAACAGCGAGAGTGCGTAAGCCCGGCGGTCCGGAAGTTGCTCCGCGGCCATTCGATCGCAGACCATTTCGCGGGTTTGCGCCACTTGAGCCTTGATGAGCCACGTCAGGGGATGAAATACGGTGAACAGGCCGACGATTTCGTAGAACACGTTCTTGAGGAAGTCATCCCGCTCGATGTGCGCGCACTCATGCGCAACGGCGGCCAGGAACTCGGTTCGCGAACAGTCCTCCATGAACGTGGCGGGAAGCAGCAGAACAGGGCGCCGGAGGCCTGCCGTCACCGGACCGGGAACCTCGCGCGACCGCATCAGGGTCGCCGATTGCACGGATAGCCTTTCTTTCGATGTTTGCCACAGCGCCGCGTAATCCGGCTCGGCCGATGCCGGCTCGGCATAGCGTACCAGCGCCGCTGTGCGGTGGAGCACCCAGCACAGACGCACGAAACAGAGCAGCACTATGCCAACGTAGAGGCCAGAGACAAGGTAGAGAGCGATCGGTTGAACGATAAGATCGGAGCCGCTCAGAGGGATATTCCATGCTGACAGGCGGGCGACTACCGCAGGGGAGGACGCGCTCACCTGAACCCCCGTCGAGGCCTGATGCGCGAACCAGTACCGAATAACCGGCGTCGCCGGCACCAAGGAGGCCAGCATCAACGTGGCGACCCAGACTTTGTGCTGCAGTTCCGGACCGGCGGGCTTCACCAATCGCGAGAGGGCCCATCCGGCGCAGGCGAGGATTGCAACCTGCCAGACGGCGTTGACGACATATGAGGTCAACAGCAGGAAAGGGTTGAGACTCATTGAGGGCCGCCTTCCTCGTCGGCTGTGATGCGCCGGCTCAAGCGGGCGAGTGTCTCGCGATCGATCTGCCGGGTCTTCACCAGACTCATCACGAGTTCTTCCGGCGATCCGCTACACATGCGGCGGATCAGGTCTCGTACCGCCTGGCCCACAACCGAATCTTTCGATGCCACAGGTCGGTACTCATAGGCCCGACCCTTGAGGGCGCGCCGAACATGACCCTTCTGATGAAGGACGTTGAGCACGGTTTGCACCGTGGTGAAGGCAAGATCGGACTGGAGGCCGGTGTGGACTGCTTGCACACTGCTGGGGCCCTGCCGCCAGAGCACCTGCATCATTTCCAGTTCCAGAGGCGTGAGCGACTCAGAACGTTTTTTGCGACGTGCCATCCTGAACGTAGACTACGCGCGTTTCGCTCGCCTGTCAACTATAAAAATAGTCGAACGTTGCCGGGGAGTGTAGCGGCCCGGAAAGCGCGGGCCGCAGGGTGCGCGGGATCTGCGGTTACTTGTGCAGGCCGGGCCAGTTCTTATCGGCGTCCTGGATGTGCTTCGGTGTATCTTCGAACCATTTTTTCTGGACGGACTTACTGTAGTTGAAGTAGAGCTTTCCGTCGATGATCTTCCAGGCTTCGGGATCGACAGCGACGGCGTGGCCCTGGCTGACGCCATAGGCGCAGTAGCCGCCGTATTGAGGTGCGAATTTTTCGGGAGCTGCGGCGAACTGGTCGCGGTGGGCGGCGCTCGAGAATTGCCAGGTGGCTCCATTCCAGTTATGCGTGAAGGAGGGCGATCCCATGACGGGCTTGCTTTCGGTGAAGTAAGCCACCACGTCGTAGCCTTTGACCGCGACACCTTTGGAGTTCTTTTCGACCGGTTCAACCTGCGCGGCGGCCGCGGATACGGCGACGGCCATGGCCAGAGCGATTGCGAAACGATGGGTAGTCTGCATGACCGGATATCCGGCGGCGCCTCTGGATTATTCCCGAATATAAGTGTCGGACGCCTGGCGGCGGCGGGCGAGGAGAAAAAGCAGGGCGGCAAGAGCCGCGGCGGCGGCGGCCAGGGACCAGGCATGGCGCAGAAGAAAGCCCTCGGCATCCTCGCCTAACTGGAGTCCCAGCCAGGCCTCTCCGAAATAGCGGATTACGCGGGCCACAACGATCACCCCGAGAAACTTCCAGAACGGGCTGTGCATCACGGCAGCGGAAATGACGAAGACCTTGAGTGGAAGCGGCAGCACCGGGGTGACCGCCGGGATGAAGATGGTCAGCAGGCCGTACTGCTGGAACCAGGCGCGGAACTTGCCGCGCTTGGCGGGCGTCTCATCCGCGTCAGCGTTCTTCCAGATGCGGGATCCGTGGCGCACCGCGAGAAAGAGGAAGGCGTTGCCGCCGACCGAGCCGGCCACCGCCAAAGCCGCCGTGAACCAGGCGATCGAAGGCTCCTTGGCACTGGCCGCACCGACTCCGATGACGAGGCCGTCAATGGCCGCCGGCAAAGGAATCCCGACCGAGTCCACAATGCTCAGCAGAAACACGCCCCACGGACCGAGAGCTTGCAAGGTGACGGCCAGGTTGTGCAGGAACTGCCTCATGGCTCAGACGATGTCGGCGAATGACTTCCTCAGCTTGTAAAACCAGGCGTGCCCGAGTACGAAAAAAACGGCCGAAAGCAGCCACAATTTCCAGAGCGATCCGAATGCGGGAGGCTGACCCTCCAGAAAGACGGCGCGGTATCCCCGTACCAGCACGAAAATCGGATTTTTGGACAGGATCAGCATAGCAGACGGCGGTAATTGCGATTCGGGATAGCAGATGGGCGTGACGAAGAACCAGAGGGTCAGGAGGAAGCCGATCGCCTGGCCGAGGTCGCGGACAAAAACACCGAGCGCGGCGAGAAACCAGCTCATGCCGGCGGTGAACAGGATCTGCGGAACGAGCAGCACGGGTAGCCAGAGAATGGTGGCGGGAAGCGAGTGCCGGGTCACCAGCAGGAAAGCGCAGTAGAGGACGATGGCGAACGCCTCGGTGACCAGCCCCGAGACCACCAGGTTGACCGGCAGGGTTTCGACGGCGAAGACCAGTTTCTTGACGAAATTGCGGTGTTCGAGCAGCACCGAGGGCGCGCGGCCGGTGGCTTCGCTGAAGGCGAGCCAGGGCAGCATGCCGGCCAGAAAGTAGAGCGCAAACCCGGACCGGCTGGTGTCGGCGCCGAAGCGGGAGCGGAGCACCACGCCGAACACGAAGAAGTACGTCAGCATGAGGAGCAGCGGGTTGAGCACGGTCCAGAAGGCGCCGCCGAAGGAGCCGCGGTAGCGGCCCAGGACATCGCGCCGGACCATGGTCCGGATCAGGCTGCGATTGCGCCAGATGGTGAGCGGGGGATAGACGAACGCGCGTCCCACCGCGCGCAGCGCGCGGCGCCGCTTCAGTTCGGAGAAGGTGACCGTGCGGAGGGGACGCAACGAGGTAGCACCCGCGGCACTGCGCGCTTCGAGCAGCAGCGCCGGCCAGCCCTGCTCGTAATACCAGCAGCGGCCCTCCTGCATGGGAGAGATCAGCACCTGGTAATCGCCGTCCTCTTCGGGGATGGGTATCCGGAGCGTCAAAGACGCAACCTCGCCGGGAAGGAGGTCGCGCGGGAGACAGGTGCGCTCTCCGTCCACGATCAGAATGCCGGTCGAAGCGTCGAAGAGGTGGTAGCCGATGGCGAAGCCTCCCGCGGCAAGCCAGGTTTCGGCCGAATCATTGCGGATTTCCACGTTCACCGCGGCGGAACGGGAAGGGGCGTCATAGTCAGCGCGCGGTTTCAGGTAGGCGGCGCTCATGAATAGAGCCAGGCGGGATACCGGTCGCGCACCGGGCCCTTCTTGCGGCCCACGGCGTAGATGCCGTCGCCGCGGAGGTCCTTGTCCAGCCGGTAGCGGTCCAGAAGGTGGAGCACCCAGCCGAATTCCGGATGCGGTTCGTCGCGGAACTCGCCGGTTTCAAGGAGCGCCACTTCAAAGCCGGCGTTCTCGAGCAACTGGTGCACTTCGCGGGGCGTGTATTCGCGGTTGTGCCGCGCGTCCACCTCGCCTCCGGCGGAGGGACGGAGATAGGCGTGGAAGAACCCCGGGTGGTAGCCCTGGAGGATGGCGGCGATGCCGCGCAGGGCGGCCACGTTGGGGGTGGTCAGCACCAGGTGGCCGTCCGGCTTGAGGACGCGGTTGATCTCGCCCATCATGTGCATGGGATCTTCGAACAGGTGCTCGATCAGCTCGCAGCAGAGCACGGTGGAGTAGTAGTCGTCGGGGTAAGGAAAGCGGTCCTTCTCGGCGTCGAACAGGTCAATGGCGCACTCGAACGTCTCGCCACCGGCGGAGGTGACGCGGCGCAGGTCGATCTCGCCGGCCTTCCCGTAATAGCAGCCGCGGACTTCGCCGTAGCCGAGGCGGGAGCGGAGGGCGGGGGTGATCTGGAGGTAGGCGCCCATTTCGAGGATGCGGTCGCAGGGGCCGCCGCGCGGGGTGATTTCGAGCGTTTTGGCAAGGCGCGTCTGGTGCGTGTCGAGATAGCCGCGGCCTTCCCGGTCCTGCGCCCAGCTTTCGAGGTAAGGCTCCAGGCCGGGGATCGGTTCGGCGGTTGGAGCCGGCCCGGCGGCGGGACCGGATTGCCATTCGGCGCCGCTGACAACCGCCTCGAGAAACCCGGCATAACGGGCCGCCACCACATTCCAGTTGCACTCGCGGGCCACATAGTCGCGGGCGCGGCGGCCGAGGGCCTGAGACACTTCCGGGCGGGAGACCAGCAGATTGAGGTATTCGAAGATGAGATCCTCTTCGCCCTGGCCCACCGGCACCTTGAGGCAGACGTCGTCCGGGAACTCCGCAAAGGAGCCGATTTCGGAGACGAGCACCGCCTTGCCGAGTCCCAGGGCGCGCAGCAGCGTACCGGAGCTTTCTCCGACGGTGGGGTAGCGGAGGTTGAGGACGATATCGCAGGCGCCGAGATAGCCGGTGAAGTCTTCGATGGGCGCGAAGCCGAATACGCGCACGTTGGCGGAGAGGCCCATCGAGCGGAGCATGGGCTCGATAGGGAAGTCGGCATGGGGCTCGCCCACCATAATTAGGCGCGCGTTGGGTACGAGGCGGAGCAGCCGGCGGAAGGCGCGCAGCGATTCGGGAATGCGCTTGTAAGGCTTGAGGAACCCGAAGATGCCGATCAGGGGAGTAAGCTCATCGAGCCCCAGTTTGTGGCGGTACGCGGCCCGGGAGGGTTCGGGGATCCAGGCGCCGTGAGGGATGACGGCGACGGGTCCGTTGAATCCGGCGGCGCGGACCTGGTCCGCCATGAAGCGGCTGTGAACGATGACGGCACGCGAACGCTCGAGAAGGCGGCGCGTCATGGGGAGGCCTTCGTAGTCGGGACCGGCTTCGAGGCGCCGGACTTTCCCGGCGAAGAGACGGGCCGGTTCGCCGCCCTCGTACTCGCATTCGCGAACGTAGGCGTCCCAGTCGCCGCGCCGGATGGTGAGATCGGCGATGAGGTGGTGGAGGTTCGACTCGTGCAGCACGACCACGCCCGGGTGGCGCAGTGCGGTCTCATAGACGAAGCCGTGGAAGCCGTTATTGCCGATGTGATAGAGGACGAGGTCGAACGGAGCGGGGTCGAAATCGGGACCGGCGGAGGGGAAGACCTCTACGTCGATCAAGGGCCGCAGGGCGGCAAGCAGGGCCTCGGAATAATCGGCGATCCCACTGCGCGCCGGCGGCAGCGGCGAGAGGAAAGCCACGCGCATTTCAACGCACCAGTTCCAGTGAAAGAGTTCCGAGGGGCAGGGGGATTTTGACGGCAAGCGGCGTGCGCGCTGGATCGCGGCCGAAAAAGATCTCGAACTGGAAGTCCGATTTTGGACCCTTGACCGAAACGACGGTATGGTCGGTGACCGCCTGCTTGTCGCCGGTGCGGATGTTCATGGCGCCGGTATATTCAATGTGAACATCGTAGGCGGAGCCTAGAAATACTTTCTGCGCCGGCGGCACCCGGCCCTGTCCCAGTTCAAAGCGCGCGTAATAAACGAAAGCCAAGGCATCGCGGGCGCAGGTGGGGATATCGAAGTCGGTGATGCCGCCGCCTTCCGGAAGGGTCGTGGACCGCTTGGCCGTGCCCTTCTTCTGGTCGAAGGTGGTCTCTTCGCGATTGTGGAGCTTGCCGTGCGTGATATCGCGGGTCAATTCGTTCGAACACAGGTCCGTGCCGGTAGTGGAGTGGTACTTATCGGCGACGGTGAAGCCGGGGACGGCCGCATCCACGGTGGCGTTGAAGGTCCAGCCGGACTCGGACTTAGTGGCGGTCATGGTGGCATCGCCGAGGCTGAGGCCGCTGGGCCAGTTCAGGGTGTATTTCAGGGTTTCGCTCTGGAACGGAAAACCGCTTTGCGCATGGGCCACAAGCGGCGCCGCGGCGAGAAAGAGGATAGGAAGATATCTGGAGATATTCATTACTTAGCCAGGGAGGGTACTGCGACTTTCCGCTTCCGCCCTTCCGCGACCTGTTGGTAGACATCGAGAGTGCGCTGAGCGGTCTTCTGCCAGCTGAAGTGCGCGGCGCGTTGCAGCCCGAGGCGCTCCATGCGGGCCCGGAGTTCGGAATCGAGAAGCAGGTCGGCAAGCGCGCGGACCATCTCGTCGACGACGTAAGGATCGCACAGCAAGGCGGCTCCGTCGACCACCTCCGGAAGGGCGGAAGTGTTCGAAGAAACGACGGCGCGTCCGCAGGCCATCGCCTCCAGTACGGGGAGCCCGAAACCTTCGTAAAAAGAGGGAAAAATAAAGACGTCGCAGGCGTTGTAAAGGTTGAGCAACTGGGCGTCGGTGACGAAGTTGACAAAGCGGATGCGGTCGCCGGCGCCGGATTCGCGGGCGGCTTCGTAAACCTTGCCGGCAAACCAGGTTTCCTTGCCGGCCAGCACCAGGTCATGCCTGATATTGGGATAGGCGCGAACCAGGCGGGCGAAGGCTTTGATAAGGCCGATGTGGTTCTTCCGCGGCTGCAAGTCGCCAACGGAAAGGATGTAGGGTGCGGCGAACTGGAATTGCTCGCGAACGGCGGCGGCGGCGAGTTCGCGCGAAATGGGCCGGAACTGAGGAGCGGCGGCGTTGTGGATCGCGACCACCTTGTCCTCTTCGAGATCGCCGTAGACCTTGAGAATCGACCAGCGGGAAAACTCGCTGCCCGTGAGAATGCGGGCCGCGCCGTGAACAGTGCGGCGCACGGTGTATCGCAATTGCCAGGCCCGGGAAGCCGTGAAATATTCGGGATGCTCGAGGAAGCTCACGTCGTGGACGCTGACTACCACCGGCACGGGGCAGGCAAGCGGGGCCGTGTACTGAACATGCAGCAGGTCCGGACGTTCTGACCGGAGGCGGCGGGAAAGATCGAGACCCAGGCGAATGAATGGGTTGCCGGAGATGCGGCAGGTTCGCACCCACGACGGCAGGGCGGCTTCGGCCTCATCCGCGGAGATGTAAGCCGTGATTTCGCAATCGGGTGGCCGGCCGCCAAATGCGTTCAGAAGGCTCCGAACGTAAACCTCGTTCCCGGTAAGGTGGCGGCCGATGGCGTGAGCATCAACGGCGAAACGCATTCACCCAACCAGTATACTGGACGGTTCCGGCACGGATGCGTGTTAAAAGTCCAAACTCTTCCAGACGTTTTCCCATGTAAACTCCTTTTCCACCAAGCACCTGCCAGCCTCGCCGAGATCTCGTCGAAGGCTCGAGGATGTGAGCAGCCGTGAGACGGAAATAACCAGTTGGGGAGCGCTGTCGGCAAGCAGAATGTGCTCTCCATCACGCGCGGGGAGGCCCTCGGCGCCGATGGTGGTGGAGACGACGGGGAGTCCGGCGGCCCAGGCCTCGAGAATTTTGAGCCGGGTGCCGCTGCCGGAAAGGAGGGGGACGACCGCCACACGGGAGCGGGCGATCTCGGCGATGGCATCGTCCACAGGTCCCGAGACTTCGATGCGTGGATCGCCGGCGGTCCAGGCGCACACCGCGTGCGGGTTCTTGCCCACCAGGCGCCAGACCAGCCGCGGCCAGCGCTCGCGGAGTTCGGGCCAGACCAGCCGGCGGAAAAACCGGACTGCCGTGCGGTTGGGGTGGTACTCCATGTTGCCGGAAAAGACGATCGCCTCTTCGTCGAGATGCGGCGGGCGTGGACCGAGGGGGAGCGCGTTGGGATAAACGGCGACCCGGGCTTGCGGCGCGATCGCCAGGGCATATCCGGCATCGCGAGGGGAAGGTACAAGGACCTTGGAAAAGCGGGGTAGCCACTGCCGTTCGATCATCTCCGAGGCCAAAGCGAAGCGGGCGTGGAGCCATGCGGCGGACCTTGTTTCCGTGTCCGCGCAGCGGCGGTGGAGAACCGATTCGATGTTATGCAGGTCGAGAACAGTGCGGTCGCAGACCGGCTCGAGGAATTCGCCGTAAGGGGCGCACCAGGAATGCTCGATGACCCCGACGCGGTAACGGCCGCCCTGGAGGATGGATGCGATCTCCCCGCCGAATCCGGAGAAGCGGTCCACCAGGGGAGGGACGCGGCGCACTGCCCGGGCGGCATTGCGGAGCGCGCGCGCCGGGAGATGGCGTTGATTCGAAGGGAGTTGCAGTACATGCAGCCGGCGGACCAAGCCTGGGGGCAGCGCTTGGGCCGGATCCGGGGCGCCCGGCTGGCTGAAGACGATCAGATCGACGGCGTAATTGCGGGCCAGGTGGTGGAGCAGGGAAGCCGTACGCAGGGATCCACCGCCGGAGAGGGGATAGGGAGGCTCGGCTGAGAGGAGGAGCGCGGCTGGGCGATCAGAGGGCAAAGCGCCGGCGGGCCTCCTGGTAGACTTCGCGGGTCAAGCGGGCGGTGCGCTCCCAGGAGTACTGGCGAGCCCGCAGCAGGGAGGCGGCCCGCCGGGCGGCCAGCCATTCGGAGTTCTCCACAGCCTGAAGCATGGCTGCGGTCAGCGCCTGCGGGGAATCCGCGATTTCGGCGGCGTCGCCGGCCACTTCCCGTACAGCCGGGGAGGCGATCACGGCCGCGCCGCACTGCATCGCCTCCACAACCGGAAGACCGAAGCCCTCGTAGGCCGAGGGGTAAATGAGGGCGACGGCGCCGGAATAGAGCGCTGGAAGGGACGGGTCGGGGACCTCGCCGAGGAGTCGAAGGCCGGGTTCGGGTGAAATTTCCGGGGCGTCGGCGCGGCGCCGGCCGGCGATCCAGAGTTCGACGGGATTACTTCTTCGGACCTCACGCCAGGCATTCACCATCGCGGGCACGTTCTTGCGCGGTTCGATAACGCCAACGTACAGGAAGTAAGGGACGGCGGGCGGTGGCTGGGGGGTGGGCCGGAACCAGGGAGCGGCGGCCTCGGGGATGGCGACGACGCGGTCGGGGCCGAGCCGGAAGCGGGCCATTGCCTGCTTGCGAACGGTTTCTCCCGGAGCGATCACCAGGGTGGCGAGGCCGAAGTCGAGCAGAAGCGGAGTGCGGCGGCGAACCCGCGCAGCGGCGTGATGCCAGCGTGGTTTCATCCACGGCGAAAGGTCGTGCAGGGTGAGGACGCTGGGGCGGCGGCGGAGATAGGGCACGGCGAAATCGGGACCGTGGATCAGTTCCGCGCCCAGGCGGTTCATTTCCTGGTGAAGTCCCCAGAGCCACCAGCGGCGTTCGGCGGCGTTTCTTGGGCCGCCGCCGCGCATGAGATTTGGGGGAGCGCCGGAGGGCATCTGAAAGGGCTGGTCTGAAACCAGCAGGAACTCGTCTTCGGGAAAGGTGCGGGCCAGCGCCAGGCTGAGTTCGGTGGTGTAGCGGGCCAACCCTCCGCTTGACAGCGCCAGGGATGCCGCCTCGATGGCTACCCGCATGCGTCGGTTCCAGGATAGCGCGGGATGGGATTCGCGCCCGCGCCGGTTATTTGTGCTGGGTTTCCCAGTCGTAGTTGATGGACGGGTCGTCGTATGGGATGCGGCCTTCGTCCTGGGGATTATAGAAACGGTCCGTCAGGTAGACCAGCAGCGCATCCTGTTTGCCCACCACTTTGTAACCGTGCGCGACGCCCGGCGGAATCAGAACATGCCAGGGCCGCAGAGGGCCCACGTACAGGGTGTTGCGTGCGCCAAACGTCGGCGAGCCGAGGCGAAGGTCGACCAGGGCAACCTGGAAGGTGCCGACCACCGGCGTCCAGCAGTCGGTCTGGTGCAGGTGAAAATGGAAAGCCTTGATGGTGCCCGGAAAGCTGAGTGCGGAGGAGATCTGGGTGGTGCCTGGCGGAAAAGCGGCAGTCAGGCCCACGCCGAAACGCTGGACCTCGAGGAAGTAGCCGCGGTCGTCCGGGTGAACGGGGAAAGGCTGCACCTGAACGCCGTCTATCAGGTGCTCGGACTGGGGGGAGCCGATGAGCGCGCCAAGACCCTTTTCGAGGACGGGAACGGCGAGTTCCAGGCCGGGTCCCGAGGCCAGCCGGCGTGCGGCCATTGCCGCGGAATTGCCGGCCATCAGGCGCTCACCGTCCCGTGGAGGACGTCCTCGGCCGGGCCGCCGTTTGGAAGCTGCTTCCTGGCCGCGGACTGGGCCACCAGGTTGGCGGCGCGGAGCAGCGACTCGAACGTGCCGGCGTCGGTCCACCAGCCTTCGAGGATGGAGAAAGTCAAGGTGCCTTCGCGGATGTAGGCGTTGTTGACGTCCGTGATTTCGAGCTCGCCGCGATTGGAGGGCACCAGGGTCTTGATCTTGTCGAACACGGTCGCATCGTACATGTAGACGCCGGTGACGGCCAGGTCCGATTTGGGCTGGCGCGGCTTCTCCTCGATGCCGACGATGCGGGATCCGGCAAGCTCGGCCACGCCGAAGCGTTCGGCGTCCGGCACTTCCTTGAGGAGGATGTGGGCGCCGGCGGGCTGCTGGCGGAAGCGGTCTGCCGCCTCGCGGATGCTGCCCTCGATGATGTTGTCGCCGAGGATGACGCAGATCTTGTGGCCGTCGGCAAAGTGCTCGGCCAGCGCAAGCGCATCGGCGATGCCGCCCTCGCCCTCCTGGTAGGTGTAGTTGATGTGCTTAAGGCCGAACTGTTTGCCGTTGGCGAGAAGGCGCAGAAAATCTCCCGAATTCCGGCCTCCGGTGACGATCATGATGTCTTGTATCCCCGCATCCACCAGGGTCTGGATGGGGTAGTAGATCATCGGACGGTCAAAAATCGGCAGCAGATGTTTGTTGGTGATCTTGGTCAGGGGAAACAGCCTGCTGCCCGTCCCGCCCGCCAGTACGACGCCTTTCATAGAATCTCATCATAGCGGAACCGGCGGCGCGGGGGAGCCATGGCTTGCCGTTTGGCCCGGGCCGCTGTTTTTATACAATACCGGGGATGGTGCGTCCTGAAAGACGCGTTGTTCTAGCAGGTGCAAGTCCTGTCCGGGTAAGCGCCGGAGCGCCCGGTAGCAGACTCCAGCCGGGAGGAGAGATCCAACCGAGCCGAGCGGAGTGTCAAGAGCCCTTGAAAGAGAGGGGAGCAAGCCGGCGGGCCGCAACAATCAGTGAACGCAATAGCCTCGTCATATTATCAGCCGAAAGGTGTTTGGGAGGGCCGAGACGCTCATTTCACGGCGAAGGCAACAGACAGCACTCTGGACCGGAACGGGTGCTGGACCTCCCCGGGGTCTCAGGCGGCGGCACGTCGGGACAGAGCAATGCGGAACAGGAGAGACCCTACCTGGCAGCCTTGTCGGGCAAAGACCGGGCGTATAAGGCCGGACGGCTGAAGTCGCACGGAGTCAGGAGGGAGTCCGAGAGGTCCGTAGTACCGATGAAGGCGTGCAAGACAACGCGCTGGAGGGAAGGGGCCTTGCTTTGATCAGGCTTGAGAGGAGGTAAGTGCGAGGGCATGCCGGAAACGGCCAAAATCCCCATCGATAAAGTACGACAACTCCAACGCAAGCTATATGTGTGCGCCAAGCAGAGTAGGACGCGGCGCTTCCATGCGTTGTACGACCGGATCTACAGGAGTGACGTTCTGTGGGAAGCGTGGAGGCGGGTGCGCAGCAACGGGGGCGCGGCGGGGGTGGATGCGGAGACGATCCAGGCCATCGAAGAACGAGGGCCAGGGGAGTTTCTGGCGGAAATCCAGGCAGCGCTACAGGCAGGCCGATATCGTCCTTCCCCGGTGAAGCGGCGGTACATACCGAAAGCAGATGGGAAGCAGCGGCCATTGGGGATACCGACGGTGCGGGATCGAGTGGTGCAGATGGCAGCGAAGCTTGTAATGGAGCCGATTTTTGAGGCGGACTTCCAGCCGTGCAGTTATGGATTCCGACCGAAGAGGAGCGCGCAACAGGCCCTGGAAGCGATTCGTATAGCTGGCAACCAGGGGCACAACTTCGTAGTCGATGCGGACATTCAGGGCTACTTTGACAACATCCAGAGGGACACCCTGATGGAGTTGGTGAAGGAGCGGGTCTCGGATCGAAGGGTATTGAAGTTGATCCGGCAATGGTTGGAAGCGGGAGTGATGGAGGATGGGACGGTGAGGGAGACGCTGGCGGGAACCCCGCAGGGCGGAGTGATGACGGCCTGAACGCAAAAGATAACATGGGTCGGGTTGGGCCGTCGGTGACGTCTCAGGTGTGTGAGCCGGCCTCGGCGCTCCGCTCGGATCCGGCGTGGGGCTCGGCATCCGGATCGAGTGCCGAATCGTGATCGTTTCCCGACCTACGAGGATCTCTTTCACCAGCAGCCGTAGAATCTTCTGGCGCTCGGGCACGTCCATCGTTTCCGCCCGTGCCCGCAGCCGTGTATGGAAATCGCCGAGCGTCTCGATGAGCCGCAGATATTTGGTTTGATCACTGGCGGCCGTTTCCAACGACTGCAGTTCGGTCTGAACCGCCTGATCTTGCTTGCGGAGTTCTGGCATGCGGCAACGAAGTTGATCCAGGCTCACCAGACCTTCCTGGTAGGCAATCAGCAAGCGGTCCATGCCTTTCCCCAGTCGTGCATGATCCCGGCGCAGCTGATCTTCTCGCTGCTTCAACGGGTCGGCATTTTTGGCCGCTACGAGCCGGCGGTTCAACTCATCCTGAATGATGTGGGGATCTTCCAGCAATCGCATGACTTCCTTCCAGACCACGGCGTCAAGCTGGTCCTGCCGAACCGGTGGATTGTCGCAGACGGCGCCCTTCAGATGACGATAAGCGTCGGAACCAATGCAGCGGTAGTAGTAGAGCTTGCGTGCAGAGGTTCGCGTGGAGGTGCGATAGAGCCCGTAGCCACAGCGCTCACAAACCAGCATTCCCTGTAACAAAGTCGGCTCAATCGTGCGCCGGGGCGAATGCCGTTTGTTTTTCTCCAACTGCTCTTGAGCCAGCGCGAAGGTCTCTTCGCTGACCAAGGCGGGAACGGCAATCTCAATCCAGTCCTGGCGCGGTCGTTCGTGATTGGCGCTATCACGGCTGGCCAGTCCGTTGCGTTGCCGCAGCGGTCGCGTGATTCGCTGCCGTGGACGAAGCTCGGTCTTGCCATAACATGCCCGGCCTCGGTACGCCGGGTTGCGCAACAGGCCCCAGACCGTAGATCGTTCCCAGCGCGTGGTCTCCGTCCTGGTGGGAATCTGACCCTCGTTCAGCATGCGGGCAATCGCGTTGATGCTAAGACCTTGCTGTGTGTACACCTCATACACCTGGCGTACGACGGAGGCTTCGGATTCGACGACTTCGTAGAATGCCGCCGCGGTGTCGCTCTTCTTCACGTAGCGGTAACCGTACGGGGCTCCTGACAACACGTTGATCGATCCTTGGTGCGCACGATGGCGCTTGCCGCGGCGACTCCGCTCGGCAATCTGCGCCCGCTCGTATTCGGCGATCATACCCTGGAACTGCACCAGCAATTGATCTTCAGGCGTGGCGCCGGAAGGCGCCTTCAAGAAGACCAATTCCACGCCGCAACGCGACAACTCTTCGGCCAGCAGCACCTGGTAGCCATACTTCCGGCTCAGTCGGTCGGGCGAGTGGACGAGGACCACCTCAATGTGACCTGCCGCCGCCAGATCGCGCAAAGCTTCCAGCCCTGGCCGCAGCAGAGTGGCGCCGCTGTAGCCTTCATCCTGGAAGCGCCACTCGGGTGGAACCAGGTATCCATGGCTGCCTGCATACTCTTCCAGTGCCGCCAATTGGCTGCAGATCGTGTGGTTCTCTTTCTGGCGATCCGAGGACACACGGGCGTAGATGGCGGCCGGTCGCGTCATTCAGAACCTCCTGCTCACCGCTGGTTTGTCCGGTAATGGCGCCGGCTGTCGGCCGGGCCTTGGCGGGCACGAGCAGCTCATACGCCTGCGCCAGCTTCTCTGGCAACAGTCGATCAAATTGATATTCCAGCCGTAGCGTCCGTTGCCGACCTGGCGGCCGGTCAGCCACGACCTCCCCCGCGATGCAGTACCGCCGAGAAGGCACGGTTGGCGATTTCGCTCAAGGTCAATCCGGTGGAAGCGGCGTATTCCCGGAGTCGGTCTACCAGACTGCGCGAGAGTTTGACGGTGAAGGACACTTTGGCATCGCCGACCGGGACTGGGTGCTTGAGCTGCTGAGCCTGTTCGAGGTAGCGATAGGCTTGGCGCCTGGAGATGGAACAGTCCCGGGCGAGACGCTCGGCGGCATCGGGCAGGTGTTCGTGTTCGCGCAGCAGGGCGCGAGCCAGGTTGAGCCGTTCGGCTTTCTGGGGATCGCTGGCGCGAGCCATATGACATATAAATACGCCTCTTTGTGTCACAAGTCAAGGGCTTTATCATCCCCTCGCACCTCCCGCTGTTTTCGATACGCGGCCACCCGCTCAAACTCGAAGTTATCTTTTGCGTTCAGGCCGTCATCTCGCCGTTGCTGGCCAACATCTACCTGAACAAGTTGGATCGGATCTGGGCGGCACGATGTAGCCAGCTTGGAATACTGGTTCGATACGCCGATGATCTGGTGGCGATGTGCCGCTCGGCATCGGCAGTGAAGGAAGCGCTTCGGCGGATCGGGCTGGTGATGAGCCGGCTGGGTCTGACGCTGCATCCAGTGAAGACGCGGATGGTGGACTTGAGGCGTGGGAAAGAGAGCTTCGTATTCCTGGGATGCACCATTCGAAAGAAGCGGAGCATTCAGCGGGCCCCGAGCAAGCATTTCACGCAGCGGTGGCCAAGCCCAAAGGCGACGAAGAAACTTCGCGATCGCGTACGAGAGTTGACCAGCAAGCGGCAAAGCGGGCAAAAGGTGGAGCAGATCATCGCGAAACTGACGCCTGTTCTTCGCGGCTGGGGGAACTATTTCCGGACGGGGAATGCCGACCGGGAGTTTAACAAGATGGACTACTTCGTGGTCAAGAGTCTGCGCCGCTGGCAGTACCGGCGGGGTGGGCAGCGGCCAACGAAGCGGGCTCCATTCACCGGCGATCAGCTACACGGGATGGGTTTGCACAGACTGATGGGCACCGTGAAATACCCGGCGCAAGCCACACCTAGAAGATCATCGTTAAGCCGTGTGCCGGAAAACGGCATGCACGGTTTGAAAGGGGAAATTAGAAACGGGCTGGCGTAAGCCAGCACCGCGCTAAACTTCTACCAATGACCGTTTACGACTGGAAGAGTTTGCAGGCGGACCAACTGAATCCGAGAATCGTGCGGCGCGCGATTCACATGAAAGGACTGACCATCGCGCGGCTGGAGATTCAGGCCGGCGCCGAGGTGCCGGAGCACAGCCACGTTCATGAGCAGATCGCTACCGTGGAAAAGGGCTCGCTGCGCTTTTTCCTGGAAGGCCGGGAGGTGGACTTGCGCGCCGGCCAATCGCTGGCGATCCCTTCCGAGGTGCCGCACCGGGTAGTCGCGCTCGAGGACACGGTTGTGGTGGACGTATTCTCACCGGCGCGCGAGGACTGGATCCGCGGCGACGACGCGTACCTGCGGAAATAACGCCTGCGGACGTTTCCATTTTTACCTTCTCTCTGGGCTTACACGCACGCCCGGAAGATGGCTGTTCAAAGGCATACGGACAACGCATTGACGCCTTTTTTTTCACGTTGATACCCTCAAAAAAGAGGTTAGTTGGCGTAGGAGGTTTTCATGCGTAAGTTTCTTTTGACAGCGACGTGTATCTTCACATTTTCGTGCGCGCTCTGGGCCCAGGGCGTAACCGGCACACTTTCGGGCAAAGTAACATCGGCCGACGGCAACGCCGTACCTAATGCCGCCGTAACGGTTACCGACGCAGGCACCAACCTATCGCAAAAAGTCCTGACCAGCCAGGACGGGACATTCACCGTGTCCGGGCTTCCGCCGGGAACTTATCGTGTGGAAGTGGACACGATGGGGTTTAAGCGCGCATCGCAACAGAACGTACTTATCTCGACTAATAATGCCGCTCCCATAAACATTGTGCTGGAGGCCGGCAGCCAGAACGAAACGGTGGAGATCATCGGACGCTCTCCGGCAGTGCAGGCCAACAACGGCGAGGTTTCGGTTGCGCTCAGCAGCCGGACGCTCAAGGAACTGCCGGTGATCGACCGGAATCACCAGGAACTGGTCGGACTTCAGTCCGGCGTGACGCCTCCGGAAACGGCGCTCGACCCGGTGCGCGATCCGGCAAGGAACCGGTATTACAGCGTGAACGGGCAGGATCCGATGGTGAACCGCTACCGCATGGACGGAGTCACCAACCAGGAGCCATTCCGCAATACCGCCATCCGCGTGGAACCGGTGGAGAACCTGCAGCAGAAATCGATCGAGACGGCGAGCCTGCCGGCGGAGCGGGGATTCAGCGGTTCAGGTGTGGTAACCGACCTGACGAAAGCGGGCACCAACAGCTGGCACGGCAGCCTCTTCGAGTTTCACAGCGGTAACTGGCTGCGCACCCGTAACTTCCTGAACACCGGCGATAATCCGGACCCCCGGTTTGTATATAACCAGTTCGGCGGCACGGCCGGCGGTCCGCTAATTACGGACAAGACCTTCTTTTCGGGATCTTACGAAGGAACTTACCAGAACGGGTCGAACACGACCTTCTCCACAGTGCCCACGGCGGCGGCGCTTACCGGAAATTTCAGCGGCATTCCAGGGCTGACGCTCTACGATCCGCGCAGCGGCATCAACGGCACCGGGCGGGCGGTGTTTCCCGGCAACCGCGTTCCGTTCATCGCCATGAACCAGACGGCCTCCCGGATCGCCAGCTTCCTTCCCGAGCCGAACCTCGAAGGGTTCACGAACAACTACATCAGCAACGTGCCCTTCCGCAGCAACGGCAACAAGTTCGATGGCCGCATCGACCAGCACTTCTCGGACACCACCGACCTGTTTCTGCGCTACGGATACACCAATTACTCGAATCACGAGGGCTCGCCGCTGGGCGACGTGATCGGCGCCGGCACGCGCGGAAGGCTGGTGGCGCAGAACGCAATTGCGGGAATCAGCCACGAGTTCACTCCGTCCCTGATCACCGACTTCCGTTTCGGCTACAACCGTTGGGACCAGAAGCTGAATCCGTGGGGCGACCAGACGGATCTGGGCTTCTCCGGCGTGAATAACAACCTGGTCGGGATCAATGTTGCCGGACTGCCGGCGATCGGCAGCCAATCCTACGTTCCTTCGCATCCGGTGGACAACACCTTCAACGGAAACTGGAATTGGGGCTGGCACAGTTCCATGCACAACGTGAAGTTCGGCGCCGACGTGCGGCGAATCCGCAGCGACGGTTTCCGCGACTACCTCTTCGGCTCCTCCTTCGGCCCGAACGGAACGGCGTACTTCGGGCCCGGCGGGACGTTGACTAACGGCGGCCCCTCGCTGTCGCAGTACGGTGGGTTCTACAATTCGTTCGCCTCATTCCTGGCGGGCGCGCCGAGCCAGGTGGGGATCACCAATTATGCGACCACGCCGACCATCCGGCAGACCCAGTATGCCGCTTGGGTTGGGGATACCATCCGCGCGATGAACCACCTGACGCTGGACCTTGGCGTCCGGTACGAGGTATACAGCCCGCTCGAGCCGCGCAATCCGGGTGGAGCGGCATTCTTCGATCCCGACACCAATGCGTTCAATTATGCGGGCATCGATAACGTGGGAATGCACTCGACCCGCTACGACCTGAACAACATTGCGCCGCGAATCGGCATGGCCCTCCAACTCACTGACCGCACGGTGGTGCGCGGCGGCTACAGCATCAACTTCTTCCAGCAGCCGTACATGCTCACCGGGTTCATGGCGCCGGGCTACGGATCCGTTACCGGCGTGCAGGGCGGTTACACCACGGTTCCTGGAATCTTCGGCCCTACGTTGAATCCGGGGACGGCGGCGGATACGCTCACGAACGGAATGAGCGCGGGCAACCTGCCGGCGGCCTTCTGGCAGCGCGATGCCATCACGCCTTCCGTGCATAGCTTCAGCTTCCAGGTGCAGCAGGGCTTCGGAGACGGAACCATGCTCTCGGCCGGATATGTGGGCTCGCTGGGGCGGCATCTGCCGGGCGTCTGGGAACAGAACGCGGCCATGCCGGGCACGGGCGTCGCCGGACTGCCGTTCGCGGCGATGGGCCGGACGTCGAGCACGCTGCTCTACGATAACGGCCTGAACAACAATTACAACTCGCTGCAGGTGAACCTGAACCGGCGCATGGCGCGCGGGTTGAGCTTCATCGGATCCTATACGTGGAGCAAGGCGCTGGGTTACACCGCCGGAAACGGGATGGTGCTGAATCCCTTCGACCTCGCTTCCAATTACGGGCCGCTCGATTACGACCGGCGGCACGTGCTGAGCATCGGGCACCTTTGGGAACTGCCGTTCGGACGGAATGGAAGCGGCATCATGGCGACTCTTCTGGGCGGATGGCAGATCAACGGCATGTTCCACTGGGCGAGCGGAGCACCCCTTACCGTTACCGCCAACCCGCTGGGCTGCGCCTGCCCGGGCAACACCGTGCTTGCCAACGTGGACGGCAACCCCTACCTCAATAATGGAGGGTTGGCGTATCTCGATCCCGCGGCGTTTTCATCGCCGGCCAACGGCCAGTTCGGGAATCTCGGCCGCGGGGCGTTGCGCGCCGACGGATTCCGCAACTACGACGTCTCCCTGTTCAAGAACTTCCGCGTCCACGACCGCTTCAACCTGCAATTGCGCGGGGAAGGTTACAACGTGACTAACTCATCGCGGCTGGGGATGCCGGTGACAGACCTGACATCCGCCAGTTTCGGCCGGGTGGTGAGCTCGGCCGGCGGTTCTTACGGACGGCAGGTGAACCTGGGGGTACGCCTGCAATTCTGAAGACCGATTTAGCCGAGCAGCCTGCTCCCCCGGCCGCGACGCAGCACTTGCCGCGGCCGCGGGGAGCGTTTTTTTTATCGCTTCGCGGTGCGAATCACGGCCTCGAATGCCGGCTTGGGTTTCCCTTCGCGGTCGAACAGTAAAGGATAATTCGTGCGGCCGCGCACCGGGAAGTTGTTGAGCCACGAGTCCCGGTCCGTAACGCCCCAGAACGTAACGCGCGAGATCACGTCCTTGTGCTTGACGAAGACGGCGAACAGGTCGGCGTAGCGGCGGGCGAGCTCCTGTTGGACCGCGTCGGGCAGGCCTTGCGTGTACGGGTTTGCGTCCGCCTGGGCGGTGGCGGTTTGCGATATGTCCGCGGTCTGCTGCCGGTTGACGGCGGGAAGCACGTCCACATCGAATTCGGTGACCGCCACCTTGACGCCAAGGGCTGCGAACGCCGTGATGGTGGCGTCGTGCTGTTCGGCGGTGGGCGTGCGCAACTTATCGTGGCTCTGCGTGCCGATGGCGGTAACGGTGAGGCCCTGCGCCTTCAGCTTGCGGACCAGTTCGACGGCGCCGTTGCGCTTGGCTGGATTTTCGAGCGAGTAATCGTTGTAGTACAGCTCGGCTTTAGGATCCGCTTCGTGCGCGTATTCGAACGCTTTGGCGATGTAATCCTCGCCGATAATGCGGAACCAGGGAGACTGGCGCAGCGTGCCGTCTTCGTTGAGGGCCTCGTTTACGACATCCCAGCCGTTGATGCGGCCCTTATAGCGGGTGACGACCGTCATGATATGGTCGCGCATGCGCTTGAGCAGGGTCTCGCGGTCCACGAAGGCGCCTTGGGCGTCGCGGAAAACCCACTGTGGAACCTGGCTGTGCCAGACAAGACAGTGGCCCACGATAAACATGCCGTTCTTTTCGCCGAAGGCGACATACTGGTCGGCCGGCCCGAAGTTATAGGTGTCGAGCGCCGGGTGGACGCGCTCCCACTTGAGGTCGTTTTCCGGCGTCGTGGAGTTGAAGTTGGCCTTGACCAGGGCCGCGCCGCGGGCGTCGCGCTCGGAATACTGCGCCTGGTTGAGCGCGGCGCCGATGCGGAACATCCCCTGGAAGGCTTCTTTGAGGGTGGTCTGGGCGAACGCCTGCCCGGCCATTCCGGACAGCAGCAGGCCCGTCACAACTCTGTAGATTCGCATATGAGTCCTTTCTTCAGCGCGGCGCGAACTTCTCGCGGCGCGCGGCCAGCTCGTTAGTGATTCGGATATTCAGCTTCTTGTCGATTGCATAGAAAAACAGGCAGATCACGGCCAAGGTGAAGGGCACGGACGGAAACAGGCTGGACGTCAGGCGGATGCCCTTGAGCGACTCCGCCGTCTGCGCCGCGTTGGGCACATAGCCGTAGAGCGATAACAGCCAGCCGCCGATGGCGCCGCCGAAGCCCAGCCCCGCCTTAAGGCCGAAGACGATGGCGGAAAACACGATGGCGGTTGCGCGCCGCCCGGTCTTCCACTCGCCGTAATCGGCGACGTCGGCCATCATGGCCCAGAGCAGCGGGATCGTGAACCCGTAGGCGAACTGGCGAAGCATGTCGAGGGCGAAAGCAGCCACCACCGCGCCGCGCCCCAGGAAAACAAATGCGGCCATGAACACGATGGTGAAGGCCAGCCCGACAATGAACACGTTTCTCTTGCCGTAGCGCATGGCGAGCGGCTTGGAAAACAGGATACCCACAATCGTCGAGCCGAGCCCGAGAACGTTGAACAGACTGAACAGGTCCTCGCGCTCCATGTAGTACCGCCAGTAATAGAGCATCACGCCGCCCCGCATGGAGAGCGTGACGAAGACCAGGATCGTGACCGCGAAGAGGTTGAGCCAGGGGCCGTTGTGGATCAGGTCCGCGAAGTCCTGCGCGATGGAGGATTGCTGCCCGGGATCGGGACGGATCCGTTCTTTGGTGGTGAGGAAGGTGATGACGAACAGCACCACGCAGATCGCGCCGACAATGCCCATCGTCCACTGGTAACCCTTGACGTCGTTTCCCTGGCCGAAGTACTTCACCATGGGAAGAGCCAACCCCTGGATAAGGAACGCGGCGGTCATGGCGCAGACAAAACGGTAAGAGGAAAGGCTGGTCCGCTCGTCGATATCTCCCGTAAGTACGCCACTTAATGCCGAATAAGGCAGGTTGTTAGCCGAGTACACCATCATCAGAAGAATGTAAGTGACATAGGCATAGGCCAGCTTGCCCCCGGGAGAGAAATCGGGAGTGAGGAAGGCGACGAAGCCCATCACTCCGAATGGGACAGCGGTCCACAGGATCCAGGGACGGAACTTGCCCCAGCGTGTATTGGTACGGTCCGCGACGACCCCCATCAGCGGATCGAAGATGGCGTCCCAGAAGCGTGCTACCAGCAGGAGAGTGCCGGCAGCGGCGGCCGTGATGCCGAAAGTGTCGGTATAGAAGCTGAGCTGGAACACCAGCATCGTCTGGAAAACGAAGTTAGCCGCTGCGTCTCCAAGGCCATAACCGATTTTTTCCTTGACGGAGAGCTTCTCGATGTAACTCATGCGGTCACCCGCAGCACAACGGTCTGTAAGTCGGCGGTTCGGGATGAGTTCCCTACCATGATTTCGAAATCGCCCGGCTCCACTGTGAATTTCATGTTCACGTCCCAAAAGGCAAGGTGTTCCGCGGAGATGGTGAACGCCACGGTTTTCGATTCTCCAGGGTCCAGCCGCACCCGCTCGAAGCCCTTCAGCTCGCGGATGGGCCGCGTGACCGAACTGACCATGTCGCGGATGTACATCTGCACCACTTCACTGCCGGCGCGCCCACCCGTGTTGGAGACGTCGGCCAGCACACGCGTGGCGCCGTCCCGCCGGATACGCGGCTTTTCCAGGCGCACGTTGGAGATCTCGAAGGTGGTGTAACTCAGCCCGAAGCCGAAGGGATAGAGCGGCGTCACGTCATCGAACAGGTAGCCGCGGCGCGCGGACGGTTTGTAATTGTAGAACGCCGGCAGGTGTCCGGCCGAACGGGGAACGGTGATGGGCAGTTTTCCGCCGGGATTGAAGTCGCCGAAGAGCACATCCGCCACAGCGCGCCCGGTCTCCTGGCCGAGATAGAAGCACTCGAGGATGGCGGGCACGGTTTCGTTCAGCGGACCCACGGCGAGGGGCCGACCGTTGAACAGCAGCGCGATCACCGGCTTGCCGGTCGCCACCATGGCGTCCACCAGTTCCTGCTGCCTGCCGACAAGTTCGAGGCGCGCGCGGTCGCCGAGGTGTTTGACCGACCACCCTTCGCGCGACGTCTGTTCGTTGCCGCCGATCGCCAGTACGATCACGTCCGCCTTGCGGGCCACCTTCACGGCTTCTTTGATCTGACGGCGGTCTTGTTCGGGATCGCTCGCGACCACCTCGTCCTGGCTCCAGGATCCGCCGATCGTGATCCCGCATCCTTGGCTGTGCAGCACCTTCACCGCGCTGCCGGCACGCGCGCGGATGCCCTCCAGAACGGTGATCTCCTGCCTGGGCACGCTGCTGTAGCCGCCCAGCAGGCTGCGGTGAGAATTCGGGCCGATCACCGCAATGGAACGGATTTTCTCCGCTGCGAGCGGCAGCAGGCCCCCTTCGTTTTTGAGAAGGATGATGGATTCCCGCGCGGCCTGCAGGGCAAGGTCGCGATGAGCATCGCAGCCCACCACGCGCGCGGCCTCGTCCGGATCCACGTAAGGATCGTCGAACAGGCCCATGCGGAACTTCCATTCGAGCATCGGCGCCACCAGGTCGTCGAGCTCGGATTCGCGGAGGACGCCTTTGCGGACGAGTTCGGCCAGGTGCAGGTAGCAATCGGGCTCCGGCAGTTCGATGTTGACACCGGCGCGGACGGCGAGCGCGCAGGCCTCTTTCTTGTCGCCGGCGACGTGATGACCGTGCGTGTCCGGGCGGTCGCTCAATTCCCAGATGGCGTAATAATCGGAGACCACGAACCCGCGGAAGCCCCACTCCTTGCGCAGAATGTCGCGCAGCAGCCAGCGGCTGGCATGCGAGGGCACGCCGTCAATCTCGTTGTATGAGGCCATGACGCTGATGGCGCCGCCCTTGTCGATCGCTTCCCGGAAAGGAAACAGGAACGTTTCGCGCAACAGCCGCTCCGAGACATTCGCGGGAGCGCAGTTGATTCCCGATTCCGGCTGTCCATGCGCGGCGAAATGTTTGAGCGTGGCGATGACGCGCGTTTTGTCGCGAAAGGAGGCGTCTCCCTGAAAGCCGCGCACGGCGGCGATTCCCATTCGCGACACCAGGTAAGGATCCTCCCCGTAGGTCTCTTCGACGCGCCCCCAGCGCGCGTCGCGGGCCACGTCCACCACGGGAGTAAGGGCCTGGTGCGTGCCGCGCAGCCGGGCTTCGAGCGCAGTCATGGTGAACAGATTTTCAACCAGCGAGGGGTCGAACGTTGCCCCGAGCGCGATGGGCTGCGGAAAGCTGGTGGCGTCCGGCGCAGCCTGGCCGTGCAGGCACTCCTCGTGGAACATCACGGGAATGCCCAGGCGCGAGTTCTCGAGGAAGTAGCGCTGGATCGAGTTGGTGAGCTCCGCCGTTTCGCGCGGCCCCAGGCCGCCGCCGGCATCGGAAGGGCGGCCCACCTGGCCCAGCCCGCTACGGTCGCGAAAAGCCTTCGCGGCCTTTCTCGCGTCGAAGCGGCCCGCTTCGTCCACAAGAGTTTCGCTCTTCTTCTGCCAGACGCAAACCATCTGCGCGGCCTTCTCCTTGAGCGTCATCCGTTTCAGCAGGTCCCGGGTACGGCGGCCGGGCGGCAATTCGGCGTTCCTGTACGGTTCAACCTTGGGCATTCGCAGGCCTTTAAGTTTTGGCACCAAACTATAACTGGAAACATACGCCGGGCGCAAGGGATGCGATTTCCGTTTGTCAAGGCAAAGTAGAAATGTCGCCCTCCCTGGCAAAGTAGAAATGTCGCCTTTCGCCTGGGCGCCCAGGGAGTGCATGTTAATCTGCTCGTGCCGGTGAAGCGGAGACGGGCTCTGGTGGCGACCAACCCGATCGAGGAATAGCCGGCCGGAACTCATCTGCGGACGATGAGAGGGAGCGTGGTCCTCCCGACACGTTCTGCTACCCGGGCTCGGGGCCGACCAGCGGGAGGCGGCACGGCTCCGCCCCGGGGTTTGGTTTTGGTGTTCCGACCATATCGGACCAGATAGATTCCGCCATGCCTTGAAAAACGCATCCTGCGCGCTCGCTACGGTGGCCCTGGGCAGGAGGAATGGCGGGGAAGGGATCGTCGCAAATTCTCCAGAACGTGAAAAAATCCCCCGGCTTACCGGTCGGTTGTGCGGAGAGTTTCCCGGTAGGGCGAACTTTGCCTTTCCCGCCTTGGGGTCGGCTGTGAGGATCCAGGAACTGCATTCCAGCATCTACCCCCGTCTGTTACCGGATGCCGCGATGGCCTGCCAGAGTTTCGGCGCTTTTTTCAAATCGAAACCTTCGTTCCAAGTGCTGGGGCGCCTGGCGCGCGGCTTAGCCGGCGGTCTCTGGTTGGCAGGGGTGGCCTTCGGCCTGTCTGCGTCACACTCTCGAATCGGTAGATAGCGGTCGCCATAGCGGGCAGCCAGGGATCCGTCCAGCCGCTGTTCGACACGCAGTTTCGCCCCTCGCAACCCGGCGACGATGGCCTTCCGCTCAATTTCATAAGACTGCCCAAACCAAGGAAAGGTGTAGTTCGGCCGCACTTTCCGCGTCTCCACATAACTCAGCGAACCCGCCAGATGGTGGCCCTTTTCCTGCCTGCGGTGCGCATCATCCGGGTTGGCCGCTTCCACTGTCAACTCCCGCTCCCACCACACCAGGTAATCGTTCCTCAGATATTCGTTGGCTTCCTCGATCGTCGTCACACCCGCTACCCGCATCCCCTTCACCAGCCGATCTTGAGCCGTCCCGAAATTTCTCTCCACTCTTCTCTTCGCTTGCGCAGAGTGCGCCGCTATCCAGCTGACCCCCAGCTCCCTTAAGGCCCGGCCGATCTGCGTCGGCGGCATTTCCACCGGATCTTTATCCACCCCCGGTTCATCTCGTTTGCGCTTCTCCGCCGTTTGAAACAGACTCGCTTTGTCGGTGTAGAACGACACCGGCCGGCCGTTCTTCTCCAGGTAACTCCACAGCAGCTTCATGTTTTCCTCGGTCGAATCATGCCGTACAAAGCGCGCCAATAGCCGGCTGGTCGCGTCGTCGATCATGGCTATCAGGTAGAGCTTCTCGCCGCGTCCCTCCAGCCAGTCGTGCTTGCTGGTGTCCCATTGCACCAACTCGCCGAAACGGCTCCGCCGCGGCCGCCAACCGTGGATCTCCTGGACCTTCGCTTTCTTCCCTCGCCACAGCTTGGATCGCATCATCCATTGCCGCGCCGTCTCCTTGCTGACGTCGATGCCGTGTCTGTCGCGCAGGTACTCCGCCGCCAAGGTCGGACCAAACCCCTCGTACACCGGCGCCGACAGGATCTTCACCGCCGCTTTCTCGACTCTGTCGGCGAGCCGCCGATTCGAGGGCTTCCCGCGCGATCCATGAACCACCGCCCGGTCCCCGAGTTCTTTCACCCCCTTCAGCAGCCGCTGTACCTGCCGAACGCTCAATCCCAGTTCCTCGGCTGCGGCACGCTGCGTAATAATCTTCTTCTTGACCTTCTTCAACGCCACCAGCCGGTCGCGTTCGGTTTGCGTCATCAGTAGCTGTCCTTCCTGCATCCCCACAGCGTGGAGGTGTCAAGACGACATTTCTACTTTGCCCAAAGGCGACATTATCACTTTGCCGGAACAGGGATGCGATTTCCGGGATGTGATTTCCGTTCACCGGCGGCGCTCCCCTTCCGTGATGCACCGTTTGATAAAGTAGAACCTTCCGAAAGGCCCAACACTATGGCACAAATCAAAGGACCCGCACTTTTTCTCGCGCAGTTCATGGCTGATACGCCGCCGTACAACACCCTGCCGAACATCACCGCCTGGGCCAAGAGCCTCGGCTACAAGGGTGTGCAGATCCCTTCCTGGGACGGAAGGGTGATCGATATCAAGAAGGCCGCCGAGTCGAAGACGTATTGTGACGAGCTCAAAGGGCAGACGAACGGCCTGGAGATTACCGAGCTCGCGTCGCACCTTCAGGGGCAGCTCGTGGCCGTGCATCCGGCTTACGACGAGCTGTTCGACGCGTTTGCCGCGCCCGAGGTGCAGGGGAATCCGAAGGCGCGCACGGAGTGGGCCGTACAGCAGTTGCGCTATGTGATCAAAGCCTCGGCGAACCTGGGTCTCACCGTCTCGCCGTCTTTCACCGGCGCGCTGCTCTGGCCGTTCTTCTACGCATGGCCGCAGCGGCCCGCGGGTATCGTGGAAGACGGGTTCGCCGAGCTCGCCAGACGCTGGCTGCCGATCTTCAACTACGCCGACGAGAACGGCGTGGACATGGCGTTCGAGCTGCACCCGGGCGAGGATCTGCACGACGGCGCCACCTTCGAGCGGCTGCTTGAAGCCACCGGCAACCACGCACGGCTCGCCATCAATTACGACCCGTCGCATTTCGTCCTGCAATGCATGGACTACGTCGGGTTCATCGACATCTACGGCCCGCACATCAAGGCGTTTCATGTGAAGGACGCCGAGTTCCGGCCGTCGCCGAAGGCCGGCGTCTACGGCGGCTACATGCCGTGGAAGGATCGCCCGGGCCGCTTCCGTTCGCTGGGCGACGGGCAGGTGGATTTCAAGCAGGTGTTCACGCGCCTGACTGCCGTCGGGTACAAATCGTGGGCGGTGGTGGAATGGGAGTGCACCTATAAAGACAGCGTGCAGGGCGCGACGGAGAGCGCTCCGTTCGTGGCGCAGCACCTGATCGACGTGCCCACGCGCGCGTTCGACGATTTCGCGGGTGCGGGCAGCGATCCGGCGCGGAACCGGCGCGTGCTGGGCCTCACCGCCGCGGACAAAGCCGAGGCGTAGGCGCTTCAGGCACCCAGGTCCGCCAGTTTGCGTTTCAAAGCCAGGGCGTTTTCCACCGCGAATGCGCCCTGGTCGTTATCGAAGTACACGTAAATCGCGCGCAAGTCACGCGACCAGGCGCGAATTCTCGCGGCCCATTCCTCCAGCGTTTCATCCGGATAACTGCCCTGGTAAGCCCCGCCCGGTCCGTGCAGGCGGACATAAGTGTGATTCGCGGTGAGGGTGAAATCGGAGCGGAACCCCGCGATCTCGAAGATGCAGAAAGCAGCGTTGCGGCGGCGCAGAATGCGCTGGATTTCCAGAGTGTGCCAGGTGGGGTTGCGGAACTCGAAAGCGTAGCGGCGGCGCGGGGGCAGGGCTGCAAGGAACTCCTCGAGCCGGGCCGGATTGGCTTCCCACCACGGCGGCAACTGAAAGACGATGGGACCGAGTTTGCGCCCCAGCAGGCCCGCTCGCGAGAAGAACTTCTCAATGCCGGGCTGAGCGTCCTTGAGCTTCTTCATGTGAGTGAGAAAGCGGCTGCCTTTGGCGGCGAAGCAGAAGCCCTTCGGAGTGGAATCGCGCCAGACGGCCACGCCGGTCTCGGGCGGCAGGCGGTAGAAGGTGTTGTTCAGCTCCACCGTATCGAAGAAGCGGGTGTAGTGCTCCAGCATCTTC
Organism: Bryobacterales bacterium; assembly: GCA_963836425.1. Classification (GTDB taxonomy): domain Bacteria; phylum Acidobacteriota; class Terriglobia; order Bryobacterales; family Bryobacteraceae; genus CAWIJJ01. The sequence continues at coordinate 150,291 of CAWIJJ010000005.1, forward strand.
GATGCCGGCAGTTTCTCCGGGTAGAACGCGCCGCGCCAGTGCTGGTAATGCCAGCCGGAGGTGCCGATATGCACCGCCGCACTCATCGCGCGGCGATCTCTTCGAGGATGCGGGCGGCTTCGGCGGCGGGGTCGGCGGCGCGTGTCACCTGCCGCCCGATGACCAGGTAATCGGCGCCATTGCGCACGGCCTCGGCGGGCGTGGCCACGCGCTTCTGGTCTCCGGCGGCGGCGCCCGCCGATCGCACGCCGGGCGTGACCAGGACGGCATCGGGTCCGGCGATGGCGCGGACGGCGGCCACTTCGAGAGGGGAACAGACCAGGCCTTCGACGCCCGCGGCCATGGCCTGCTGCGCGCGGGTTGCCACAAGTTCCGAAGCGGGACAGGTGTAGCCGAGGCCGGCCAGATCTTCCTTGCCGAAGCTGGTGAGCACCGTGACGGCGAGGATCTGGAGCGGCGATCCGGCCTTGCCTTCGACGCGCCGCCCGCATCACGGAATCGACGGCGTGCACGGTGAGAAAGCGCGCGCCGGAGCGGGCCACCTGGGCCACGGCGCGGCGGACGGTTTCGGGGATGTCGTAGAACTTGAGGTCGAGAAAGACCTGCTTGCCGCCATCGAGCAGTTCGCGAACGAAAGCCATCCCGGCGGCGGCGTACAGTTCCAGCCCGACCTTGTAAAACTCGACCGAGGAGCCGAGCGCGCGGACGAGTGCGCGCGCGTCCCCGGCGGACTCGACGTCGAGGGCGACGATCAGTGGGTTGCGGTTCATAGAAGTCGGATAGGTTTTTCCCGCGCGGGCAGCACCCGGCCGATGATGCGGGCGCCTTCGAATGCAGCGCTCGAGCGCAGCGGCTCCGGCCTCCGGCAAGCGCGATCAGCAGCCCGCCGGAGGTCTGCGGATCGTAGAGCAGGTCCTCGAGTTCCAGCGGCAGCGTCCGCGCGGTCTCCACCGCGCAGGAGGCGAACTCACGATTGTTCTTGAGGCCGCCCGGGATCGCGCCCAGCCGCGCGTAGTCGAGCGCGCCGGCGAGGAAGCGGATCCGCGATGGATCGATTTCGAGCGTGACGCCGCTGGCCAGCGCCATCTCGCGGGCGTGTCCGATCAGGCCGAAGCCGGTCACGTCAGTGCAGCCGTGGACGTCGAATTCGAGCATGGCTTCGCATGCCGCGCGGTTCAGCGTCAGCATGGAGGCGATGGAGGCATCCACGTGGCCCTGGGCGGCGATGCCGCGCTTCACGGCGGTGGCGATGACGCCGGTGCCAAGCGCCTTGGTGAAAACCAGCGCGTCGCCGGGGCGCGCGCCGGCATTGGCCTTGACGCGATCCGGATGAACGGTTCCGGTTACCGCATAGCCGAACTTGATCTCGTCGTCGGCCACGCTGTGGCCGCCGAGCACGGCGCAACCGGCCTCGCTGCATTTTCTCGGCGCCGCCTTTGAGAATTGTCCCTGAGGTCGTCGAGTTCGCCTTTGGGGGGCCAGGCGAGGATGGAGAGCGACGAGATGGGACGGCCGCCCATCGCATACACGTCGCTGAGCGAGTTGGCCGCCGCGATGGCGCCGAACGTATAGGGATCGTCGACGATCGGGGTGAAGAAATCGACCGTCTGCACGAGGGCGAGCTCCGGCGTCAGCTTGTACACGCCGGCATCGTCGGCGGTGTCAAACCCGATCAGCACGTTTTCGTCCGCCCAGCGGGGCACGGTCGCCAAAACCTGGTCCAATAACTTTGGACTAAGCTTGGACGCTCAACCGGCGGCCTTCACGTGGGCGGTCAGTTTGCGCGGTCGCACTTCGGCGTCGGCCATCAGAACTATAATAGCGGGCATGGTGCGTAGGGCCGTTCTGCCGGTGGTGTTGCTGCTGGGTGTCGCGGTTTCGTTGATCTCGCAACCCGTGGATCCGAGACTGAAGAAGGCGGCGCGCGCGGCCGAGCGCGGCGGCTGGATCCCGGTGCACCTGGAGGGCAGCCCTTCGCAGATCGGATTCCAGCACGGTTACCTGCTGGCGCGCGAAATCCAGGACAACTTCCGCGTCCTTTCGACGGAGATGATGCACGAAGAGCGGAAGCCGTGGGAGTTCTTCCGCAGGTCTGCGCGCGAAGTCTTCTGGCCGCGCGTGGAGAAGGAGTATCGCGACGAGCTGGAGGGCATCGCGGAGGGCCTGAAGGCGCACGGCGGCGTGCTGGACCTGTGGGACGTGGTGGCATTGAACGCATGGCTGGAGATGCCGTACTACATCCGGTGGGCGAGCCGCACGGAGGCGAGTGTGACGCCGGGTCCCGGACCGGGCGAGCATTGCAGCGCGTTTGTGGCGACGGGGAGCTATACCACCGACGGGCGGGTGGTGATCGGGCACAACAACTGGACCAGCTTCGCTTCCGGCGAGCGCTGGAACATTATTTTCGACATCGTGCCGGCGAAAGGGCAGCGCATCCTGATGGACGGCGCGCCGGGGCTGATTCATAGCGGCGACGATTTCGGCATGAACGCGGCCGGCATCATCATCACGGAGACGACCATCGGCGGTTTCAGCGGGTTCGATCCGGCGGGTGTGCCGGAATTTGTGCGCGCGCGCAAGGCGATGCAGTACGCCGAGAGCATCGACGATTTCGCGCGCATCATGTCGGACGGCAACAACGGCGGGTACGCGAACAACTGGCTGGTGGCGGACCGCAAGAACAATGAGGCGGCCAGCCTGGAACTGGGGCTCAAGAACGTCACGCTGCAGCGCACGAAGGACGGGTACTTTGTGGGATCGAACTTTCCGGTGAACCCGAAGCTGATCGCCGAGGAGACCGACTTCAAGCCGGACGACAAGGCGCGGAGCGAGAACGCGCGCCACGCCCGCTGGCTGGAGCTGATGGAGAAGAACCGCGGAAAGATCGACCTGCGCATGGGGCAGCAGTTTCTGGCGGACCATTTCGACACCTTTTCGGGCAAAGAGGAGGCGAGCGAGCGCACGCTGTGCGGACACATCGAAGCCTCGCCGCGCGGAGTGGGCACGTGGCAGCCGCCGTACGCTCCGGCAGGCGCGGTGCAGAACAAGGTGGCGGACGGCGCGGGCGCCGACAGGATGACGCTGACGGCGGCGCTGGGCCACGCCTGCGGTACCAGCTTCAACGCCGGGGCGCACCTCAAGAAACACCGCGAGTTCGAGTGGATGGCCGAGATCTTGCGCGACATGCCGGCGCGCGGCTGGACGACTTTTTCGGCGCGCTAAACCGTGCCGAGGTGCAGGGCCACGATGCCGCCGGTCAGGTACTCGTAGCGGACCGCGCTGAAGCCGGCCGCGCGCATCTGCGCGGAGTGGGCACGTGGCAGCCGCCGTACGCTCCGGCAGGCGCGGTGCAGAACAAGGTGGCGGACGGCGCGGGCGCCGACAGGATGACGCTGACGGCGGCGCTGGGCCACGCCTGCGGCGCCAGCTTCAACGCCGGGGCGCACCTCAAGAAACATCGCGAGTTCGAGTGGATGGCCGAGATCCTGCGCGACATGCCGGCGCGCGGCTGGACGACTTTTTCGGCGCGCTAAACCGTGCCGAGGTGCAGGGCCACGATGCCGCCGGTCAGGTACTCGTAGCGGACCGCGCTGAAGCCGGCCGCGCGCATCCGCGCGGAGTGGGCACGTGGCAGCCGCCGTACGCTCCGGCAGGCGCGGTGCAGAAGGTGGCGGACGGCGCGGGCGCCGACAGGATGACGCTGACCGCGGCCCTGGGCCACGCCTGCGGTACCAGCTTCAACGCCGGGGCGCACCTCAAGAAACGCCGCGAGTTCGAGTGGATGGCCGAGATCCTGCGCGACATGCCGGCGCGCGGCTGGACGACTTTTTCGACGCGCTAAACCGTGCCGAGGTGCAGGGCCACGATGCCGCCGGTCAGGTACTCGTAGCGGACCGCGCTGAAGCCGGCCGCGCGCATCCGCGAGGCGAGACCGTCCGCCGATGGAAATTTGCGCACCGATTCGGGCAGGTAGGTGTAGGCGTCGCGCGATCCCGAAATTGCGCCACCGATCCACGGCAGGATTCTTCGCGAATAGAAGTTGTAGAGCGCCGCAAAGGCGGCGTTGGGCGGCTGCGAGAATTCGAGGATGGCGGCCATGCCCCCGGGCGCGAGCACGCGGCGCATTTCGCGGAGCCCGTCTTCGTAATTGGCGAGGTTGCGGAAGCCGAAGGCCACGCTGACCAGGTCGAGCGAGGCGTCGCGTAATGGAAGGCGGAGGGCGTCGGATTCAAACAGTGCGGCGCGTGCGCGGCGGCGCGCGACTTTTTCGCGGGCGGCCACCAGCATGGGGTGGCAGAAATCGGAGCCGAGCGCCGGACGCGTGGAACGCATGGCCTCGGCTTCGGCCAGGAGCAGGTCGCCGGTGCCGCAACAGATGTCGAGCACGCCGCATCCGGGCGGTCCAGGATAGAGCGGACCCGGCGCACGGTACGCACGCGCCAGAAGCGGTCGATATTGAGCGAGAGCAGATGATTGGCGAGGTCGTAGCGGGGAGCCACGCGCCCGAACATTCCGCGGACCCATTGCGCGGCCTCCTCCTCGGTGCGCGCGCCCTCGGGCGTGGTGCCCTTCATTGCAGCGCGGCCCGCATGGCATCGAGCACCTGGGAATCGGAGAAGCCGGAGGCGACGGTCACCTCGCCGATGCGCACGGGCAGCACGAAATTGACTGTGCCCTGGATGGTCTTTTTGTCGTGAACGAGGCGGGCCAGCAGGCGCTCGGCGGAGATGCCGTCGAGCGGGGGAATGGGGCCGGATTGTTGCAGCACATCCAGGATCTCCACGCTGTCCTCGGCGGAAAGATGACCGGTTGAATCGCCGAGATAGACAGCGGCGCGCATGCCCCACGCAACCGCCTCGCCGTGCAGCAGGCGCGTGTAGCCGGTCTCGGCTTCGAGCGCATGGCCGAAGGTGTGACCGAAATTCAGAATGCGGCGGAGGTCGCCTTCCTTTTCGTCGGCCGAGACCACCTCGCACTTCATGCGCACCGAGTCGGCCACGATGCGGTCCACGGCGGCCGCGTCGCGGGCGAGTACCTCGCGGACGTGTTCTGCGAGAAATTGCCAGAGCGCCGGATCGCGAATGATGCCGGCTTTGAGAATCTCGTAGAGGCCGGAGCGGTATTCGCGTTCGGGCAGCGTGGCGAGCAGCGACGGGTCCACGAGCACGGCAAGGGGCTGGTGGAAACTGCCGAGCAGGTTC
>CAWIJJ010000006.1:0-938346 GCA_963836425.1 Bryobacterales bacterium
ACCCGCCGGGATCGAACCGGCGACCTGCTGATTACGAATCTTCCATTCACAACCAGTTCGGCCGCGGAGGCCGTGGCGTGGCATAGCATCTTTAAAGCCGGTTGCGCGCGCGCCTCAGCGATCCTGCCGACCGAGGATGAAACGCTCCCACCATTTGGGGCATAATCTTGTGCCCACGAACCGGCTGGAAGCCGCTCCACAACCGAGCGCCAATGCGACGAGCGCAGCAAGAACCTGCACAGCTTTCATGGATGCCGCCTATGGCAGTTCTTTGATCGCCACATTCCTGTAGCGATGATACAGGCCGGGGCTGCAACGGTTGCCGCCGTGTACCTGCACGGCGATCATTCCCTCTTCGGCGCCGTCCGGCAGGTGGTTGGCCGTGTCCGTCCAGTCGGTAACCAGGTCGCCGTTCATCCAGACCTGTATGTGGGGTGCGGCGCCCTCGATCCGGGCGCGAATCGAGTTCCACTCGCCCTTCTTCCAATGCTGCTCCCAGTTCTGCGGCTGGCCTCCCCGCACATCCTTCAACGCTTCGCCGTAAATACCGCCCATGGTGCCGCCCGGCAGGTAGTCGAGCGTCACCTGGTACGCCTCCCCCTTCTCGGTGGAGCGAAGGAACAACCCGCTGTCGCAGCCGAAGTCCGGATTCATTTCGAGGTATACCTCGAAGTTCTTATACTTTTTGTCGGTCAGCACGATGCCGCCGTTGTCCTTTTTGTCCTGGGTGGCGGTCAGCACGCCGTCTTCCACCTTCCAGGCCGTGTTTCCGTGGTGGTTCACCTGGCTGACATGCCAGCCCTTCAGGTTCGGCCCCGCCGAAATGTTCGTGAATCCCGCCGGGATTCCTTGTGCCAGCAGCGCAACGGCCGCGGACAGCAGGGCTGCGACCCACACGATTTTTCGCATTATCTTCTCCTCGGCCGGCCGTGGCTGGCCCGCGCGATCAGAAAGGCAACACCTCGAGCCGCAGCGGGTCGAAACGAATCCGGCGCTTCTCCTCGTAGGATTGCACCGCCAGCAAGGGCGGCAGAATCGAAACCGCCGCAATCGCGGCATCGGCGTTCGGCAACTTGCGGCTCTTGCAGCAATCGAGGAAATTGCGGACGTGATCGGCGGTGATGTCGCCTGGAATATCCCGCTTCAAAATTTCCGGATTGCGGCCCGCGGGCGTGAACTCCCAATGATTGCGGTTCACGAACAGTCTGCCGCGTTCCCCATAGAACGTCAGCCCGTAGGGAGGCGCAACGGCGTAGGCGTTGGACTGGAACAGCACGGAGAAACCGTCGTACTCGAACAGTGCGTTGCAGGTGTCCGGCGCGGTGCGTCCGTCCTGACGGTCGTAATAAATGCCTCCGGCGAAAGTGGCGGCGTGGGGGGCGCGGTCGCCCATGTACATATGGACGACGTCCATCCAGTGGTGGCCGAAGTCGGTCAGTTTGCCGCCGTTGAATTCCAGAAACGAGCGGAAACTGAAATACATTCCCGGATTCCAGTCGCGGTAGGCAACCGGTCCCAGGAACCGCATCCAGTCGAGGTCCGCCGGCTTCTCCGCCGGTTCCTTGCGCAGCGGTCCGGTAACGCCGCTGTGCCATACCGCGTCGATGTGGCTGATCTTCCCGATGGCGCCGGACCGTACGAACTTCTCGAGCGGCTCCAGGTAGATCTCCCCGGACCGCTGCTGCAATCCGATCTGGAGAATCCTGCCGGTTGCGCGAGCCGTCTTCACCATCACCGGCGCCTCCTCGCGCAGGCGGCACATGGGCTTTTCCGAATACACATCCTTGCCCGCATTCATGGCATCCACCGCGTGATCTTTGTGCCAGTGGTCCGGCGAGCCGATCAGGACCGCATCGACTTCCGCCAGTTCCAGCAGCTTGCGATGGTCGCCAAAGGTTTTGGCGTCAGGCGCGCCGGAAAGCACGTCGTGAAAACGGGCCGGGATACACATCGCAGACGGCCCGCAGTTCCACCTCCGGGTTCTTCCGAAAAAGCCCAGCCACGGCTGTGGCGCGCGACCCGGTGCCGATGACACCGAGGCCGACCCGGTCGTTCGCGCCCAGAATCCTGGAATAAGAAAGGGCGGTTATTGCGGCACCGCGAGCCGCGTCGCGCCTGGTGATCATCGATCTACCTCCGTTCCTGGCAAAGCCGGTACACCAAGACGGTATCAACTTTTGACGCCGGATGCTGCCCTATTTCGTGTGCCGGACGAAGGCTTACATCACGCGGCGGCCTAAGTTGCCGCAACTCCCTGGGCGCCTGCCTGTCGAAAGAGCCGGGCCGTCTCTTCATTGCGCGAATCGGCGATACCCTTGCGGTGACACTCGAGGGCCGCGTCCGTCCAGTTACGCGCCGCGACCGCCGCAAGCAGCCGTTTAAACTTCTGCAACCCGCCAATGCCCAGGTTGAAGCCCATGTCGAACAGGGCCTCCTGCGCGGGCGGCGGCATAATGTCCCAATTCGGAATCGCCTGCCGGAGGGCTTCCTCGAAACGTTGAAGGTCGGCGTCGAGCAGGGCCTCCACGTCAGCGTCCGCTATCCGGCAGACGGTCAGTGGCGAGTAAACCGAGGCGGCGGCGCCGGTCGGGGCGGCAAGCACCTTCGCGTAATCGGCCTGGACCCGCGCGGCGGATGCCGGCCCACCATTGACCGTCCATTTCAGTTTGCACGCCGCGGCGGCGTCGGCTAAGGCGTGCCCCACACCGATGGTGACCTCGCCTCCCGTGCACTTGTACATATAGGCAGTGGAGCCTTCCTGGCTCTTCAGCCTGGCTTTGACCGATGGTGAGTTCATAGGGAGGGACATTATCACAACCGTGCGGGGAGCGAAACGCCCTCCCGTGCCGAAGTTGTACTCTGGGAAGAGTGTCCCCGGGGAAATCCAAGAAAAAGCCGTCCCAGCAATTCCGCAGCGCCCTGCCGCTGATTCAGGAACTGGTGCGGCCGCGGCGCAAATTGCTCCTCACAGGGCTGGTGCTGATGCTGATCAATCGCGCGGCGGGGTTGGTGCTTCCAGGTTCCACCAAGTACCTGGTGGACAACGTGATCGGCAAGCACCAGGTGGCGCTGCTCGCTCCGCTGGTCGGAGCCGTGCTGGGCGCTACCGTGATTCAGGGCATCACATCTTTCACGCTCACCCAGCTTCTCTCCAAGGAGGCGCAGCGCCTCATCGCGGAATTGCGGCGCAAGGTGCAGGAGCACGTCGGACGGCTGCCGGTCCAGTATTACGATTCGAACAAGGCGGGCGTGCTGGTTTCGCGCATCATGACCGACGTCGAAGGCGTGCGCAACCTGGTGGGCACGGGCCTGGTGGAGTTCCTCGGCGGCATCTTCACCGCCGTCTTCGCACTCGTCTTTCTGCTGAACATCAGCGCCGTGCTCACCGGTGTGGCGCTGCTGTTCATGGCGACCGCGGGCTTCGGCTTGCAACTCGCGTTCCGCAAGATTCGCCCGATCTTTCGCGAGCGCGGAAAAATCAATGCGGACGTCGCCGGCCGTTTGACCGAGTCGCTGGCCGGCGTCAGGGTGGTGAAGGGATACCATGCCGAGGCGGAGGAGGCCACCGTTTTTTCGGGCGGTGTGAAGCGGCTGCTGGATAACGTGATCAAGTCCCTGACGGCCATTTCGCTGATGGGGCTGTCCGCCACGCTGCTGATGGGAATCGTGGGCGCCACCGTCATGTACCTGGGCGCGCGCCAGATCATGAGCGGCGCCCTCACGCTGGGCGAGTTCATGACGTTCACCGCGTTCCTCGCCTTCCTGGTGGCGCCCATGTTTCAGGTAGTGGGCATCGGCACGCAGCTTACCGAGGCCCTGGCCGGCCTGGACCGCACACAGGAGGTGCTCGCGGAAAAGCCAGAGGACGAGGACCCGCGCCGCACCCGCTCCATCGGACCGATCGCCGGCAACGTGCGCTTCGATCGCGTGGACTTTGCCTACGAGCCCGGCAAGCAGGTCCTGTACGACATCAGCTTCGATTCGCTCCCCGGAACGGTGACCGCGCTGGTGGGACCGTCGGGTTCGGGCAAATCGACCATCATCAGCCTGGTGGCCGCGTTCCACGAACCGGCCTCCGGCCTCGTGCTGGTAGATGGCGTGGACCTTTCCACGGTCCGCCTCGATTCCTATCGCACTCAGCTCGGAGTGGTCTTGCAGGACACTTTTCTCTTCGATGGCACGATCCGGGAGAACGTGGCCTTCGCGCGCCCCCGCGCCACCGAAGAGGAGATCCTGTCCGCCTGCCGCATCGCGCGCGTGGACGAATTCGCCGAACGTTTCGAGAAGCAGTACGACACGATCGTCGGCGAACGCGGCGTGAAGCTCTCGGGAGGCCAGCGGCAGCGCGTTTCGATCGCGCGCGCCATCCTGGCCGATCCGCGTATTCTCATTCTGGACGAGGCGACTTCCAGTCTCGATTCGGAATCGGAGGCGGCGATTCAGGAAGGGCTCGCCTACCTGATGCGCGGGCGGACCACCTTCGTGATCGCGCACCGGCTATCCACCATCCGCCGGGCCGAGCAGATCCTGGTGGTGGAAGACGGCCACATCGTGGAGCGGGGATCGCACGAAGAACTGTACGATTTCCGCGGGCGCTACTACGACCTGTATACACGGCAGCACGGCATCGACGCCAACCTGTTCCTTGCCCCCGGCGAGGGCGACAAGGTGCCGGAGCCGCTCGAAAAACCCCGGATTGCCGCCGGAGGCGCGCCCAGTGCGGCGTCGCTGTTGCGCGGCGGAATTACGTAAGCACCTGCCTCGCGGCTAACGATTTTCCGAATACCAATTGCGCGGCGCCCATTTCGGGCGATAGGCCGCCACCGGCAGATCGTCCTGCGTACGAATGGTCCAACGCAGCAGGTCGGCCATCAATTGATGCTGCGTGTCCAGGCTCTCTTTTCTTCCGTACAGATTCGTTAGCTCGTAGGGATCGCGGGCGATATTGTATAGCTCGCCGTTCCCCATCATGTCGAACGTGAGCTTCCAATCGCCGCGCCGAACCATCTTGAGCGAACCGCTCTGCGTCACCGGATTCAGCTCGTCGTAGGTGGGAATCGAGTCGGGAGCCACGCGGCCGCGGCCCCAGTTTTCGGGGATGCTGTCGCTGGGGCCGTAGTAGACGCCTCCGAAGCCCACCTCGGAAAAGATGGATTCGAACTCCGCGCGTGGATACGGCAGTCCCTGCAACATCGGCCACAAACTGCGGCCCTGCGCTCCCGGCGGAGTTGCCGCCCCGATGGCTTCACACAGCGTGGGCAGGACATCGGCGGTGGAAACGAACGCGTCCGTTTTCCTGGGCCGGATGTTCCAACCCGTCCACACCATCGGTATTCGCGTCAGCACTTCCGGCAGTCCGGCGCCCTTACGCTCCAGGCCATAATCGCAAAAGTAGTCGCCGTGATCCGCCAGATAGAGGACGATCGTGTTTTGCGCCTTGCCGCTCTCCTCGAGCTGGCGCATCAAGCGCGCCACCTGGTCGTCGATCAGCCGCAGCATACCCAGGTAGTTCGAGCGCGTCCGCCGCCAGTAGTCGCGATAGCCGGGGTACGTCCTCTCCTCCAGGCCCTGCAACCACTGCCACGCGAACCCCTTCGTCCGGAAGGTCTCCGGGCCCGCGCCGCGCGGTGGAATCGCATCGGGCGGGAACATGTCGAAGTACGGTTTCGAGACTTGGTACGGGTTATGCGGTTCGGCGAAACTCACCCACATTGCGAAGGGACGGTCGCCCGCCTCTTCGATGAAGTCGACTGAGTTGGAAGCGATGCGGTACGGGAACTGGACCTCGGATGAGAACGGCGCGGCCGACAAGCTGGTGCCGTGATTGAGGCGGCCCATCCACTTGTTGAAGGCGGCGTATTCGGGCGGCGCGCCCTCGGGAGTCCAGCCGTCCAGGTGGCTGTACGGCCGCCATACATCCACGTTCTCCGGCTTCAGGTAGGTATGGTTCTTGCCGATGAGGGCGGTGCGGTAGCCGGCGGCGCGGGTCAACTGGAACAGGTCGGACTGAAATACCGCGGCGTTCGGCGCGCTGTTCTGGCGAACGCGGTGGGCGTGAGGCCAGCGTCCGGTGAGCATGCTGACGCGAGCCGGCACGCACAGCGGGGCAGTGGTGTAGGCGCGATCGAACGAGACGCCGCGCGCGGCCAGACCGTCCAGCGTGGGCATGGTGTCGAGCGGGAATCCGCCCGCCCGCGTCAGGCCGGCGCGATGCTGGTCGGCCATAATGACGAGGATATTGGGCTTGGCGCCGGACTGCTGCGGTGCCTGAGGACGGGCGGCCGAAACGGCCGCGCCGGCGGAAAAGAGTTTCAGGATGTCCCGTCGTTTCGACGTCAGGGTTGTTGGCCGCGGCATACGCTGATTCTACTGTGCGGCAGCCCTCTGTGTGGTTATCGTCGCGCCGCGCCGAAGAACGTCAGGTACGGCCCTTCGTGCGCCAGGCGCAGCAGGTATAGGCCGAGTTCACGAGCATGATAGTCGCCCCACATCGACGATTCCCCGGGCTTCCAGTTCCAGCCGTTGGGCCGGTGATAGACGGAGTGCAGAATCAGGCCCTGGTGCTCGGGGTCGCTGCTGAGGTAGGGCTCGTCGAACAGCGTGTCGCAGACGGTGAGCCCGGCCCGCCAGTAGCGGTCGTCGGCGAGCCGCCGGCCGAGGCGGAGCAATCCCTGTGCGCCGATGGCCGCCGCCGAGGAATCTACCGGCTCGTGCGCATTGTAGGGGTCGGCCGGACGCTCCCGCCAGTCGCCTAATTGCGCCAGGCCCGGCGCGCCGGTGTCCCAGTAGGGAATGCCGTCGGGCGGCGTGTTCTCGATGAAGAAGTCGCAGGTGGCGCGAGCGGCCTCTTCGAAGATGGCGATGTTGGCCCGCTGGTCCGGCAGTGTGTCCAGAAACTCGAGTTCCTCGGCGAAGCCGCACATGGCCCAGGCGAGACCGCGCGTCCAGGTGCTGAACGGCGAGTAGCCCTGCTGCGAGTTGGGGCAGCGGAAATGGCCGTCGTTGCTGTTGAAAATGCTCTCGTGCGCGGTGCGGCCGCGAGCGTCGTAAGCGTCGCGCCCGGCGCCGTAGTAGACCGAGAACCGGGCCGTCGAAACGGCGTGCTGGATGGCGCGGTCGAGCAGCGAAAAACGGCGGTCGTTCTCCCCCATGAGGACATGCCCGAGCAGATGGCTCACCACCAGCGCGCGCGCCGACCGGATGGTGTCCACAAACAGCGAGTGCGGTCCGTTGAACGAATAGATGTATCCGCCGCCGTCGGCCGTGCGGGACCAGCGCGCGGCCTGCACGGCGCCCGAACACTTGAGGGCCACTTCGTAGAAATTGCGCTCCCACTCGTTTTCCGCGATGCGCCCTTCGTTCATCAGGCGGAGCAGGTTGCCGTACGTGCTGACGTTGTTGAAGCCGTGGTCGTGAACGCCGGTGTGGCTCAAGTGCGGAGCCATCACGGCAACCGTCCGCTCCCGCCCGGAATCGAGAAACTCCCGCTCGCCGGTCGAATCGAATTGCAGGATCGCGGAGCCGAATTGAAAGCCCTGCGTCCATTCGGTCCACCCGCGGCTGGCATAGCGGCCGTCCACCGTGCACACGGGCGACCCGTTTTCCGGCGCCCACGTGCGTTCGATCGAGCGGATCTTGACGGCGGACAGCTCGAACATCCGCACAACTTTGGCGGCCAGTGCGGCCGGTGTGAGATCGGCGCGAATCCGGATCATAACTCAGGCGTGACGCAACATGCCGATGACGGCGTTCACCAGCACGGCAGCCATGCCGACCGGAATCGCGATTTTCCATCCGATGTTCATCAACTGATCGTACCGGAAGCGCGGGAAGGTGCCGCGGAACCAGATCATCAGGTAAATGAAGAAGAACACCTTCAGAAGGAACCAGAAAAGGCCCATCACGGCGTGATTCACAGCCGGAATCAGGAACAGCAGGCCCATGAGGATGAGCAGTACCGCGCACGCCGCCAGCACGGTGCGGTGCATGGGATACACGAGCCGCTTCACCAGCGGGAAGCACGCCGCGCCGGAACCCACGAACAGCACCACCGGGAAAACCATGTTGAGCGGAATGTTCAGCCATGCGACGCTCGGGAACGGGCGCAGCCAGCCGCCCCAGAAGAGCGTCACGGCCACCGAAGCGACCACGAAGATATTGGCATACTCGGCCAGGAAATACAGCGCCCAGCGGAAGCCGCTGTACTCGGTCATGAAGCCGGCCACCAGTTCCGACTCGGCCTCGGGAAGGTCGAAGGGCGCGCGGTTAGTCTCGGCCGTGGCAGCGATCACGTACACCGCGAAGGGCACGATCATGAAGAAGTAGTTGTCGAAGACGAACCAGACGCCCCGCTCGAGTTGCGCCTTGACGATGCCCTGCATGCTCAGCGTTCCCGCCGCCATCACGCCGCTCAGCAGCGCGAAGGCCAGCGCCACTTCGTAGCTCACCAGTTGCGCCGCCGAACGCAGCGCGCCCAGCAGCGGATAGTGGCTGTTGGAAGACCATCCGCCCAGAATGATGCCGAGGATTCCTACCGACGACATGGCGGAGATCACCAGCAATCCGACGTTCACATCGGCGACGTAGATGTTGTTCGCCAGCGGCAGGACGGAGAAGGCTGTGAGCCCGGTGAAGGTGGAGATGACCGGAGCCATCCAGAAGATGGCGCGGTCGGAATCGGTCGGGATGATGTCTTCCTTCAACATCAGCTTGAGGGCGTCGGCAAGAGGCTGGAACAGGCCGTGGGGGCCCACCCGCATGGGGCCGAGGCGCACCTGGAAATCGGCCAGCACCTTGCGCTCCACCAGCACGATATAACCCGCAAGCAGGGGAAAGACGCCGACGATGACCAGGGTGGTCAGAATCGGCGCGAACAGCGGATGCGAAAAAACCGTCTCCATATCGTCCTTAAAACCGCAAGAAGCCCTTCTCCATGTCCATTACCGCAACAACGATGTCTGCGCCATCCTCAGGAACGGCTCCGGATAGATGCCGATCGCCAGCGTCAGGGCGCCCGATAACACCAGCGCCAGCCGCAGTCCGAAACTCGTCGCCAGCGGCGCCTTTTCCGTCGCTTCCCGGATGAACATGCTGCGTACGATTTTGAAGTAGTAGTAAATCGCGACCGCCACGTAGAGCGTGGCGATCACCGCCAGCGTGTAATGCCCGGTCTCGATCAGCGACAGGAAAATGTAGTACTTGCCGAGGAAGCCCGCTGTGGGCGGGATGCCCGCCAGCGACAGCAGAAAGATCAGCATCAGGATGGCGTAACCCGGGCTCTTGTGTACCAGGCCCGCGATGTCGTCCAGGTCCTCGCCGATGATGTTCGCCCTCCGCAGCGCCACCACCACCAGGAAGGCGCCCAGCGTCATGAAGGTGTAGACCATCACGTATACCGCGATGCCGTTGATGCCGTGCTCGTTGCCGGCGATCAGGCCGAGCAGCATGTAGCCCGCGTGCGAAATCGAGCTGTAGGCCAGCAGCCGCTTGATGTTGGTCTGGTTGATCGCGGCCAGGTTGCCGAGCGTCAGGGTCAGCACAGCCACCACCGAGAGGATCGGCTCCCACTCTTCGCGGACAAAGGCGAATGGCGCCACCGGCCCGTGGAACAGCCGCAGCAGAAACGCGATGGATGCGGCCTTGGAACCCACCGCCAGGTACGCGGTCACCGTGGTGGGCGCGCCCTCATAGGCATCCGGCGCCCACATGTGGAAAGGCGCGGCCGAGATCTTGAACAGCAGCCCCACGGAGGTGGTTGCCAACGCCAGGAACACCATCGGATCCCACGGCTGCCGCTGCGCCACCGCGGCGGCAATCACGGACAGCTTGGTAGACCCGGAAATGCCGTACAGAATGGAAAACCCGTAGGCCAGAAAGCCGCTCGAAAACGCCCCCAGCAGCAGGTATTTGAGCGCCGCTTCGTTCGACCGTCTGTCGCCGCGCAGAAAACCCACCATCACGTAGAAGCACAAGGCCATCAGTTCCAGGCCGATAAACAGCGTCACCAGGTCGGTGCCCGTGGCCAGGAAATACATGCCCGCTTGCGCGAACAGGATCAGGCTGTAATATTCGCCGTGATGCTCGCCGGCTATCTCCAGGTACTTATAGGAAACCAGCGCCACGATCACGGCGGCGATCAGGAAGATCCAGTTGAAGAAGATGCTGAAGCCGTCCACCGTCACCGAACCGGAAAAGCCGATGTACTCCGCCAGGCCGTTGCCGGTAAGGATCGACTGCTGCCGGTACAGCGCGCTCCCCGTGAGGATCTCGCCGATCACCAGCAGGCCCGCGAGCATTTTGCGCTGCCTGGGCTCGGGAAATATCAGGAAGTCGAACAGCAGGATGGCGCAGCCGAACAGCGCCAGCATGATGGCCGGCAGGATGGCATAGTGGTCGATGCTCGTGTAGAACTGGCCCATCGAGTTCATTGGCCGCCCCCCGTATTCACCACACCGTGGGGCAAGGCGGCGTTCTGCACCCCGAAGTAGCCCGGCCGGACGCGCTCCACAATCTGCGTCACCGGCCTTTGCAGAATGTCGAAGTAAGGCTTGGGATACACGCCGATCCACACGGCCCACGCGAGCAGCGGAAGAAACATGGCCACCTCACGGAAATTCATGTCCGGGATGGTAAGATTCTTGCCGTTGGTTACCTGGCCCAGCATGGTGCGCTGGTACAGCCACAGCAGGTACGCCGCGCCGAAGATCACGCCCGTAACGGCAAAAGCCGCCCATAGCCGGTTCGCTTCGAACGCCCCTTGCAGGATCGTGAACTCGCCCACAAACCCGTTGAGCAGCGGCAGCCCCGCCGAACTGAGCATGGCAATCGCGAAGATGGTGGCGAACTTCGGCATCACGTGCGCGAGGCCCCCGTACTCGGAGATTTCCCGCGTGTGGCGGCGTTCGTAAATCACCCCGATCACCATGAACAGCATCCCGGTGGAGATGCCGTGGTTCACCTGTTGCAGCACGCTGCCCGCAATCCCGTTGGGATTCAGCGAAAAGATTCCGAGCGTGCAGAAACCGAGGTGGCTCACCGACGAGTAGGCCACCAGCTTCTTCCAGTCCTGCTGCATCAGGCTGACCAGCGCGCCGTATATGATTCCGATAATCGAGAGCACCGCCAGCACCTGCACGATGGTCTGGTCCACGGAAGCTTTCGGCAGCAGCGGCAGGGAGAAGCGCAGAAAGCCGTACGTGCCCATTTTGAGGAGCACGGCGGCCAGGATCACAGAACCGGCGGTGGGCGCCTCCACGTGCGCGTCGGGCAGCCAGGTATGGAACGGGAACATCGGCACTTTGATGGCAAAGCCGATAAAGAACGCCCAGAACACAATTTGTTGCGTGGCAAGAGGCATGTCCACGCGCATCAGGTCCGCGATTTCGAAGCTGTAGAAATGGAACTGGCTGTAGTGCTGGAAGTACAGCGTAAGGATGCCGAGCAGCATCAGTACCGAGCCGGCCAGCGTGTAGAGGAAGAACTTGATGGCCGCGTACAGTTTGCGCGGGCCGCCCCACACGCCGATGATGAAGTACATCGGCACCAGCACCACTTCCCAGAAGACGTAGAACAGGAAGAAGTCCAGTGAAACGAACACGCCCAGCATTCCCACTTGGAGCAGCAGGAACATGGCGTAGTATTCCTTGACCCGCTCTTGAATCGCCGACCACGAACACAGGATGGCGATGAAGCCCATCACCGTGGTCAGCATCACCATCAGCAGGCTGATGCCGTCGATCCCGATGTGGTAGTGAACGCCGAGAGTCGGGATCCAGTCGAAGCGCTCTTCAAACTGGAAGCCGGAGACGTCCCGCTGGAAACGCGAGACCAGCGGCAGTGAAACCAGGAAGCCGGCGAAACCGACCAGGTTGGCCCAGATGCGGATGAGTTCCTTGCTCCGCGAGGGGAGCAACAGGAGCACCACGAGTCCGGCCAGCGGAGTGAAAACGACAATGCTGAGTAAGTGCTGGTCCATATTACCTCGCGATGTAATACCCCAGGAACGCCAGCGCGCCGATCAGCACAAAAAAGGCATAACCCTGCACGCGTCCGGTCTGTAAGATGCACACCGGGTAAGAGAGCATCTTCACCAGGAAAGAGCTGAAGCGGACCGCTCCGTCCACGATCCAGGTGTCCCACCAGATGGAAACCCTCGAGCTGAATCGCGTCAGCCATCCGGCGCCGTTGACCCCGCCGTCCACCACGTTTCGGTCGAAGGCGCCGAGCAGCCGGCCGCCTCCCTTGCTCAGCCCGTTCACGAACAGGAAATCGTAAATCTCGTCCACGTACCACTTGTTGTACAGCAGGCCGTGAAGCGGCTTGAGCGACTTCTCGATGGTGTCGGGAATCTCCGGCTTGTAATGGTAGAAGTAGCGCGCCGCCACGATGGCGATGATCGCGATCGCCACCGACAGTCCCATCAGGATCCACTCGATCGAGGCCGAGTGCGCACCCTCGTGCGCCGCCTCCACCGCAGCCGACGCGAACGACGGCTCCAGCCACACTTCGAACGCCCGGAAGTTCTCACTCAGGTTCCACAGCTTGGGCGTACCCAGCCAGCCCCCGAATGCCGCGCCGATGGCGAGCAGCGTCAGCGGCACCGTCATCGACGGCGGCGACTCGTGAATGTGGCTCGCCACTTCCGGCTTCACCCGCGACTTTCCGTAAAACGTCAGGTTCATCAGCCGCCACATATAAAAGGCGGTCATCGCCGCCGTGGCCAGGCCAACCGCGTACAGCATCCTCGAACCTTGCGGCGAGCTGTAAGTCTGCCACAGGATCTCGTCTTTGGAGAAGAAGCCCGCCAGCCCGGGAATGCCCGCGATGGCCACCGAGCCCACCCACATCGTCCAGTGCGTAATCGGAATCTTGTTCTTGAGCCCGCCCATGTGCCGCATGTCCTGCTCGCCGCCCAGGGCGTGAATCACCGAGCCCGAGCAAAGGAAGAGCAGGGCCTTGAAGAAGGCGTGGGTGAACAGGTGGAACACCGCCACCCAGTAGGCGCCCACTCCGCAAGCCAGGAACATGTAGCCGAGTTGGCTCACGGTCGAATAGGCGAGCACGCGCTTGATATCGTTCTGCACCATCGCGATGCTGGCCGCCAGGATCGCGGTAAACGCGCCGACCGCCGCCACAATCGTCAAAGTGTGCGGTGCCAACTGGAACAGCGCCGAAGAACGCGCCACCATGTAGACACCCGCCGTCACCATGGTGGCGGCGTGGATCAGCGCGGAAACCGGGGTCGGCCCTTCCATCGCGTCCGGCAGCCACACATACAGCGGGAACTGCGCCGACTTGCCGGTGGCGCCGAAAAACATCAGCAGCGCGATGGCGCTGAGCACCCCGAAACCCGCCGTTTCCGCATGGAATTGTCCGCTGCGCAGCACCGCGTTCACGTCCGTGAACCGCAGCGTCCCCAGCACCGACATCATCAGCAGCATGCCCAGAATGAACCCGGCGTCACCCACGCGGTTGACGATAAATGCCTTTTTGCCCGCGTCGCCCGCCGACTTTTTATGGAAATAAAACCCGATCAGCAGATAGCTGCACAGTCCCACGCCCTCCCAGCCCACGAACAGAAGAACGTAGTTGTTCGCCAGCACCAGCATCAGCATGAAGAAGACGAACAGATTCAGATACCCGAAAAAGCGGTAAAACCCTTGGTCGTGGTCCATGTACCCGGTCGCGTACACGTGGATCAGAAAGCCGACTCCGGTCACCACCAGGATCATCACCGAACTGAGCGGGTCGAGCAGAAAACCCCAGTCCAGCGTAAAGGTGGCAAGCTGGCCCGACGCTGTATGAAACGGCAGTCCGGCGATCCAGGTGAACTGCACCACCTGGTGGATCCGCTCGGCCTGCCGCGAAAGCTGCAGCACCGCGCCCGCGGAAAGCAGAAAAGCCAGCAGGATCATGCCCGGCGAGATCAGCTTGATCAGGAACTTCAAAGGCGAATCGTGATGATGGTCATGGCCGTGATCGTGGTCATGGCTGTGGGAGTGCCCGTGCCCATGATCGTGAGAATGGCTATGATCGTGTGCGTGCTCGTGGCCGTGCTCGAAAATGGGCTCCACCCCCGGCGCCACCGCCACCGCGGAGGCGGGCTGCGGATCGAGTTTCCTGCCGACCAGCAGCATCAGCGCCGCCCCTCCCAGCGGGAGCAGCGGGATCAGCCAGATTAGATCAAGGAAGTTCACGTATGCACCATTTAGCCATGTGGGTCACCGGGGCGCCGCGCGCCGCTACCACTTCAATAAGTCGATCTCGTCCGCCTGCACGGTTTCCTTGTTGCGGAACAGCGCGATCAGAATACCCAGCCCCACCGCCGCTTCCGCCACCGCATCGGTAATCACGAAAATTGCGAAGATCTGCCCGTTGACATTGCGCAGCGCGTGAGAAAAAGCGATCAGGTTGATGTTGACCGCGTTCAGAATCAGCTCGATCGACATCAGAATAATCACGATATTGCGTCTCGTCAGCACGCCTACCGTGCCGATCAGCAGCAGCGCCGCGCTCAACACCAGGTAATGAATCGTGGTCACCGGGTACATGCGTCAGATCCTCTTCTTCGCCATCACCACCGAGCCCACCACCGCGACCAGCAGCAGGATGGACGCCATCTCGAAAGGCAGCAGGTATTCGGAAAACAGCGCGTCCGCCACCATCTCGGTATTGCCCAGGCCCGGCGGCAGCACCGCCGCCTCTACCTCCGCGATGCGGAAGGCGCCGCCCCCGCGGTACAGGAAGTAGCCGATCTCCGCACCAACCGCCAGAACCGCCGCCATGGCGATGGCCCATTGCCGGTTGAACTGCCGTTCCTTGGCCGCCTGGTCCAGATTCACCAGCATGATCACGAACAGAAACAGCACCATAATGCCGCCCACGTACAGCACGATCTGCACGGCGAAGAGAAACTCCGCCTGCTGCAGCAGGTACAGCCCCGCCACTCCCAGCAGGCTTACGATCAGGCTGATGGCGCTGTGAATGGCGTTCCGGCGCGTGATCGTCAGAACCGCGCCGCCCAGCACCAGCAGCGCGAATACATAAAAAAGAACCGAGTCGATCAACATTTGTATGGAGTGGGCTTGGGCCCCTCTTCGAGCATCTGCCGGTCCCAGATCTGCCCTTCCCGCGTGTAACTGGCGAGCTCGAAATCCTGCGTCAGTTCCAACGCGTCCACCGGGCACGCGTCTTCACAGAGGCCGCAAAACATGCAGCGCGAGGTATCGTAGGTGAACGTAGTCAGGTCTTTCCGCTTGGTCGCTTCGTTGCGCTCGCTGGTGACCACGATCAACGCCTCCGGGCAGGCCAGCGCGCACAGATTGCAGGAAATGCACAGCGTCTCGCCGTTTTCCGGATTGTTGTTGAGCCGCGGCGCGCCGCGGTAGCGCTCGGCCACCTTCGGCCGCTCGGCCGGGTACTGTTCGGTGTAAATGTACTTGGGATGCTGGTTGCGGAAAGTCACCCAGAGCCCCTGGAACAGGTCCACCAAAAAAATCTTTTTCAAAAGTCCGGCCATAAATAACCCGTCTTCCCTAGCGGTCCACCTCGCCGAGCACGATATCGAGCGTCCCGATGATGGCCACGATATCGGCCACCAGCCCGCCCCGCACCATCCGGTCCAGCGCCTGCAAATTGACGAAGGACGGCGGCCGCACCCGGCAGCGATACGGCTGCGTCGAACCGTCGCTCACCACGTAATAGCCCAGCTCGCCTTTGGGGGCTTCGATCGAGACATAGGCCTCGCCCACCGGCGGCTTGATCACCTTGCTCACCTTGGCCATGATCGGTCCCGACGGAATGTCCGCCACGGCCTGCCGCATGATCCGCACCGACTGCCGCATCTCTTCCATTCGCACAACGTACCGGTCGTAGGTGTCGCCGTTCTGCCGAATCGGAATCTCGAAATCGTATTTCTCGTAGCCCGAATATGGCTGCGCCCGCCGCAAATCCCACTTGACTCCCGCAGCCCGCAGCACCGGCCCCGTCACGCCATATTCCTTGCACTCGTCCGCCGAGAGCACGCCCACGTCCTTCAGCCGTCCCACCCAGATCCGGTTGTTGGTCAGCAACTCCTCGTACTCGTCCACCTTGGGCAGGAACATGTCGCAGAAATCGAGGATCTCTCGCTCGAACCCGTCGTAGGTTTCGTAGAGCAGTCCGCCGATGCGGAAGGCGTGCGTGGTCAGCCGCGCGCCGCAGTACTTCTCGAAAATCTTCAGCGCTTCCTCGCGCTCGCGCAGGCAGTAAAAAACCGGCGTGATCGCGCCGATATCGAGCGCGTGCGTCCCCAGCCATAGCAGGTGGCTCGCAATGCGGTTCAGTTCCGTCAGAATGACCCGCACCACCTGCGCCCGCGGCGGAGCCTCCACGTTCAGCAGTTTCTCCACCGCCAGGCAGTAGCCGAGGCCGTTCGAGATTGCCGCCACGTAGTCCATGCGGTCCACATAGGGGTTGAACTGCGCGTAGGTGCGGTTTTCCGCGATCTTTTCGACGCCCCGGTGCAGATACCCGAGCACGCAATCGGTGCCCAGAATCCGTTCACCGTCCAGGCGCAGGATCACGCGCAGCACCCCGTGCGTCGATGGGTGCTGGGGTCCCATGTTCAAAACCAGTTCTGTGGAATCTAAAAATGTGGCTTCCGGCATGGACGATTCACTGCCCGCTTTCGATATTCAGGTTCTCCTGCACCCACCGCTGATCCTGTTGAAGGATCGAGTAGTCCTTGCGCAGCGGGTGTCCGGACCATTCGTCCGGCATCAGGATCCGGCGCAGATCGGGGTGGCCGGCAAATTCGATGCCGAACATATCGAAAACTTCGCGCTCCAGCCAGTTCGCCGTCAGGTGTACGCCCACCGCGGTTTCCGGCTTGTATCCTTCTTTGATTTGCGTTTTGACGCGCACGCGCTCATTACGCGAAAAACTGTACAGGATGTAAACCACCTCGAACCGCTCGGCGCGTTTCGGCCAGTCCACCGCGGTCACATCCACCAGGTAGTCGAAATCGGCTTCGAGCTTCAAAAACTCGATCGCGGGAACGGCGGCTTCCGGCTTGACCACCACGAAGTTCTGCCCCAGGTAACTCGAAGCTTCGGTTACCTGGTCGCCAAACCGCTCTCTGAGTTCGCGAGCGAGGTCGCTTTCCCAAGGGGTTGCCGCCATGACGGCGGGAGGCTTCGGGGGAGCAGCCGGTTTGGGAGGAGCCGGTTTCGGGGCTTCAGCGGCTGGTTTTGCCGGTTGTTCAGACGCCCCCTTGCCCGTGGGCTGGGGGGCTTCCGAGCCGCCAGGCTTCTGCTCGTCAGCCATTCCATCTCCTGTAGAAGAACCTTACATTTATCACCTGCTTAGGAGGAGTGTCAAATCAGCGCAACGGGTACAAAACCCTTGAAATACAATCCCCGAGGCCTCCACGGAGCCGGTGCGCTACCACACTGCCCGGCCCCGGAAGCGGCTGCTAGACTTGCCTCATGTACGACGTCATCATCGTGGGCGGAGGCCCCGCCGGCCTCAGCGCCGCCACCATCCTCGGGCGCTGCCGCCGGAGCGTGCTGGTGTGCGATGACGGGCAGTATCGCAACGACGCCTCCCGCGGCGTCCACGGTTTCCTCACCCGCGACGGCATCCATCCCGCCGAGCTGCGGCGCATCGGCCGCGAACAGTCCGCGCGCTACGGCATCGAGTACCGCCAGGCGCGGGTTACCGACGCCCGCCCCCGCAGCGAGGGATTTGAAGTCGTCCTCGAACCCGGCGACCGCCTGGCCTGCCGCCGGCTTCTGCTCGCCACCGGCGTCATCGACACCGTTCCCGACATCCCCGGGATGCGCGATTTCTTCGGCTGCGGCGTCTTCCACTGCCAGTACTGCGACGGCTGGGAGGTCCGCGACCAGCCCCTGGCCGCCTATGGCAACGGCAAGAGCGTGGCCGGCCTCGCCCTCTCCCTGCTCACCTGGAGCGCCGACGTCGTGGTGTGCACGGACGGAGCGGCAAGAATACCGGCCGCCGAAGCCGCCGCTTTAGAGGCGCATGGTGTCACGCTGCGCACCGAGCGGATCGCCCGCGTGGAAGGGTCGGAATCCGGGCTCGAACGGATCGTGTTCCGCGGCGGCGAAGAACTGCCGCGGCGGGCGCTCTTCCTGAGCGCCGGGCAGTCTCAGCGCTGCGATCTCGCCTCCCGCCTGGGATGCCGGTTCACCGACAAGGGAGCGGTTCGGACCGGAAAAATGGAGGGCACCAACGTCCCCGGCCTCTTCGTGGCGGGAGACGCCTCCAAGGACGTGCAACTGGCGATCGTGGCCGCCGCGGAGGGCGCCAAGGCCGCGCTTGCCATCAACCAGTCGCTCGAAGTATCAAGTAAGTAGTGCTTTCTCACCATCATGATGTATACACCTGACCCAGGGTGGCGACAGTCGAGGCATTCGCGTCGCGGCCCTGCCCAGTACGTTCTAATCCGCTGACTTAGAAAGACTTACTGGTACATCGGACGCTCACGAAACAATTTAGGCCGAACATGGCATGGAGATTGCTTCTGACCGGAGAGGGAGACGTCCGGCAAATGGCTGCCACCTCGAACCTGCGCCTCGTATGGCATGGCCGGCCCGATCTGTCCCCCGTTCCGCTGGAGGCCCTGCCGCTGCCCGCCGCCATCGTGGACGGGAGCGGAAACCTGGCCCGGATCAATCCCGAATGGCAGCGCGCCTTCGGCGAGTCCACCGGCATTGCCGCCCTGGATTGGTTCGGCCGAATTCACGCCGCCCCGGAACACTGTGCCGCTTTCGGCGCCGCCCTGCGCGCGCTGGGCACAAACGAGCGCTCTTTTTCGCTGGACTTCGACCCGCACCGCCTCACCGGCTCCTGCGTCCCCGACGGAATCCTCCTGATCGTTCAAGGCAACCCCGCCTCCGCCGAAGATGCCGACCACGCCGCCCAGTCTCAAAAAATGGAGACGGTGGGCCGCCTCGCCAGCGGCGTCGCTCACGATTTTGCCAATATCCTGACCCTGATCGCCGGCTATTCCGACATTCTCCTGAACCGGATCGGCCCGGGCGACCCCTCCCGTCCGGAACTCGACGAGATCCGTAAGGCCGCCCTCCGCGGTTCGCGCCTCACCGCGCAACTGCTCGGCTACACTCGCGGCCAGACCGCCCAGCCCCGATTGCTCGACCTCAATGCGCTGGTCCTCGATATTCAGCGTATGCTGCGGCCGATAATCGGCGAAAACGTGGAGTGGCAAACCGACCTGATGCAGTCCCTCGGCCGTGTCCTGGCCGACCCCGGCCAGATTGAGCAGGTCATCATGAACCTGATCCTCAACGCCCGCGACGCCATGCCGGCCGGCGGCCGCATCTCCATCCAAACTGTCGACAATTATCTCCATCCCACCTCGGCGCGCGAGCATGGCATGGAGCCCGGCCCGTGCGTCCTGCTCTCCATCACCGACAGCGGCCACGGCATCGATCCCGCCGCCATCCACCACATTTTCGAGCCGTTCTTCACCACCAAGCAGAAAGGCAAGGGAACGGGCTTGGGCCTGAGCACCGTCCTCGGCATCGTGCGGGAGGCGGGCGGCGACATTTGGGTGCAGAGTTCGCCCGGAGAGGGCGCGACCTTTACCCTGTGCCTTCCCCGCCGCATGCAGACACAGGAATCGGGCGACACCGCACCCGCCCCGCGCGCCGTGGGCTCGGGCACCGAAACCGTGCTCCTGGTGGAGGACGAGGACAGCGTCCGCAGGCTGCTCCAATACGTGCTCAACAAGCGCGGCTACAAGGTTCTCGAGGCGGCCAGCGGGGAGGATGCGCTGGAGGTCTTCGAAAAACACGGTGCCGGAATCGACCTCGTCCTCACCGACATCGTCATGCCCAAAATGAGCGGCCGGGAAATGGCCGACCGCCTCCGCCAGGTCCGGCCCGAGTTGAAGGTGGTGTATATGTCGGGCTACACCGACGATGTGCTGGTTCGCACCGGCGCGCTCGGTCCGGGCATGTCTTTCCTGCAAAAACCGCTGCGTCCCGATACCCTCGCCGCCAAGGTGCGGGAAGCGCTGGATTCGCCTTCCCGACCGTTTAACCCGTGATAGCCGCACCTCGATTTCGCCCACTCTCCAAATAACCGGAAATGTGTTTTAATAAAGCACTTCCGGTCTATGTCGGGATTCGTAAAAGGTATCGGGAAAACGTGGAAGAGGGCGCACCGCCGCGCCCGCGAATGGCGCATGATCGTCGCCGGGCTGATCTCTACCGATCATCCCGTTCTGGCGCACGTCATTCCCATGCGCCGCTGCAATCTTTCCTGTACCTACTGCAACGAATTCGACGATTCTTCCAAGCCCGTCCCGATCGAGACTATGTTTGAGCGGCTGGACCGGCTCGCCGCCCTCGGCACCACCATCGTCACCATTTCCGGCGGCGAGCCGCTGCTTCACCCCGACCTGGACCTGGTGATCGCCCGCATCCGCAAAAACGGCATGCTCGCCGGCATGATCACCAACGGCTACCTGCTCACCGCCGATCGCGTGAAGCGCCTGAACCGCGCCGGGCTCGATCACATGCAGATCTCGATCGACAATGTCATGCCCGACGAGGTCTCGAAGAAAAGCCTCAAGGTGCTCGATAAAAAGCTGCAAATCCTGGCCGGGCACGCCGAGTTTCACGTCAATATCAACTCCGTGGTAGGCGGAGGAATCCGCACCCCCCAGGACGCCCTGGTGATCGGCCGCCGCGCCATCGAGTTCGGTTTCACCTCCACCGTCGGCATCATCCACGACGGCGAAGGTCAATTGCAGCCGCTGCGCGAGCAGGAGCGCGAGGTCTACATGGCCATGCGCGCCATGCAAAAGAGCAGCTACGCGCAAATCAACTATTTCCAGGACAACATCGCCGCCGGGCGCGAGAACCGCTGGCGGTGCCGCTCCGGCGCGCGTTACCTCTACGTCTGCGAAGACGGCCTGGTGCACTACTGCTCGCAACAGCGCGGGTATCCGGCCAAGCCGCTGGCCGATTACACCGTGGAAGATATCCGGCGCGAGTACCGCACCGTCAAGGGGTGCGCCCCTCGCTGCACCGTGGCCTGCGTCCACCAGGTGTCCTATCTCGATTTCTGGCGTGGCCCGCAGGACCTGACCCCGGCGCCCCTCGGCGAAGAACAGCCCCAGGGTCTCGTGCAGATCCAATGACCCCGTGGTCCCCGGATTCCTGGCGCGGCAAGCCTGCCCTCCAGCAGCCCGAGTACCCGGACTGCGCCAAGCTCGAAAGCGTGCTGGGCGAACTGCGCCAGCTTCCGCCGCTGGTCACCAGTTGGGAGATCGTCGGCCTGCGCCAACAGCTCGCCGAAGCCGCTGAAGGCAAGCGCTTCGTGCTGCAGGGTGGCGACTGCGCCGAACGCTTCGTCGACTGCCGCTCCACCCGCGTCGCCAACACCCTCAAGGTCCTGCT
Source organism: Bryobacterales bacterium (assembly GCA_963836425.1). Classification (GTDB taxonomy): domain Bacteria; phylum Acidobacteriota; class Terriglobia; order Bryobacterales; family Bryobacteraceae; genus CAWIJJ01. The sequence continues at coordinate 21,429 of CAWIJJ010000006.1, forward strand.
GCAAATGAGCCTGGTGCTGGTAGTGGGCGCCAAGCAGCCCGTCACCCGCATCGGCCGCTTCGCCGGCCAGTATGCCAAGCCCCGCTCCGCCGGCACCGAAACCCGCGGCGGCGTCACCCTGCCCAGCTTCCGCGGCGATATCGTCAACCGCCCCGAATTCACCGCCGAAGCCCGCACCCCCGACCCCGAACTGCTGCTGCGCGGCTATGAGCGCGCCGCCCTCACCCTCAACTTCATCCGCGCCCTCATCAAGGGCGGATTCGCCGACCTTCATCACCCCGAGTATTTCGACCTCGACTGGGTCCGGCACTCCGCTCTCGCCGCCGAATACCACCGCATGGCCGAGACCATCACCGACGCCCTCCGCTTCATGGAAAACGTGCTCGGCATTCGCGCCGGAGAAAGCGACCGGATCGACTTCTTCACCGCCCACGAAGCCCTGCACCTCGGCTACGAAGAGGCGCAGACCCGCCAGGTTCCGCGCCGTCCCGGCTTCTTCAATCTTTCGACGCACTTTCCCTGGGCCGGCCTCCGTACCAACCACCCCGATGGCGCACACATCGAGTACCTGAGCGGCATCGCCAACCCCATCGGAATCAAAATCAACGGCGCTTCGGGCGAGCACATTGCGCGCTGGATCGACCGGCTCGACCCGGAGCGACGCCCGGCCGCCTCGCCTTCATCCACCGCTTCGGCGCCCAACGCATCGCCGCGGAACTGCCGCCCCTGGTGGAAGCGGTCCGCGCGGGCCGGCGGCCGCGTAATCTGGATCTGCGACCCCATGCACGGCAACACCCTGACCACCGCGTCCGGCGTCAAAACGCGCCGTTTCGAAGACATCCGCTCCGAGGTCGAACAGGCCTTCGATATCCACCGCGGCCTCGGCCAGAAACTCAACGGCGTGCACGTGGAACTCACCGGCGAAAACGTCACCGAATGCATCGGCGGCGCCCGCGGCCAGAGCGAACGGGATCTCGCCCGCGCTTACGAATCCGAAGTCGATCCGCGCCTCAATTACGAGCAGGCGCTCGAACTCGCGTTCCTCGTCGCACGCAAGATGAAGAACGGCTCTGCGTAAGCCGTTCGGTATTATAGCAATGGAAGGCTCATCGATGAATGAGATTGCTCTCCCCACTCGCGGCAGGCTGATCGTACTGACCGCACCGCTCACCGAAACCATCGACCACGCCGGCTACTTCATCCAGATGGCGCTGGCGTCCATGCCCATGCAGATGGAACGGGTGATCAACCAGAAGTACCCCAAGTGGCGTGAACTCGAGCGGAATGGCGACGGCACCGCCCGCTATATGCCCGCCGGCGTCCGCCTGGTCGAGGCCTCGCTTCTCCGTTTCTATGCGCCCGAAGACGTGGCTTGTTGCTACCCCGAAGACCTGCCGAAATTCATCGGGCCGGAGACGCGCGTCATCGGCGTTTCCACCCACAACCCGCTCGGCGTCACCTTCGCCGCCGGAGTCTACGCCTCCATCTTCGGCTCCTCCCGCGAGCCCATCAATTCTCACTACGCCAAGGAACTGTTCCGCGTCCTCAAAGCCAGCCCGCACCGCGGCAATTTCAAAGTGATCGTCGGCGGCTCCGGCGGATGGCAGGTCTCCGAAACCGACAGCTTCGAAGAACTGGGCGTCGATTGCGTGGTGGACGGACGCAGCGAATCGGCCGATACGGTGGAACTGTTTCGCAAATCCATCCGCGGCGAGGACCTGCCCCGCTTTGTGCAGGTGACCCATCCCACCGAACGCGCGGACCTGCTCACGCCGCTCAAGCGCACCACCTTCGGCGTGGTGGAGATGACTACCGGCTGCGGCCGCCGCTGCAACTTCTGCCTCCCCGACCTCAATCCCCAGATCGATTTCCCCAAGCAAAAGATCATGGACTCGGTCCATGCCAACGTGCGCGACGGCAACAACCAGATCTCGCTCGCCACCGAGGACATGTTCATCTGGGGCCAGGTGCACACCGGCGTACCCTTCTATTTCCCCAACCGCGAGGCGCTGCTCGACCTTTACAGCTCCGTCGTCGGCACCCCCGGCGTTACTCACCATCTGCTCAGCCACTCCACCATGGCCCCCGCCGTGGTCGACCCCCGGCTCATCGAGCAACTCTCCGCCGTGCTGCTCGACAAGAGCCCCGTGAAGCTGCCCTCGGTTAGTTCCCACCCGGAAGGCCGCATTCTCTCGCCCCTAATCGGCATGGAAACCGGCTCCGTCCGCATGGCGAAACAGATCATGCCGGGCAAGGCCGTGCCTTTCCCCATCGACGAATGGCCCAGCGTCCTCATTCAGGGACTCACCATTCTCAACCGCAACAACTGGTTCCCCGTCATGACCCTGATGGTGGGCAATCCCGGCGAAACGGACGAGGATTGCCGCGCCACGCTCGACCTGCTTTACGAAGTGGAGCGCCGCGGCCTGTTCGCGTTCTTCGTGCCGTCCATCTTCACCCCGCTCCACGATACCCGCCTGGCCGAAAAGCAGGGCGTCCAGGAAAGCCGCGAGATGACGCCCCTGCAATGGCAGATCATGATGAAGTGCTGGAAGCTCAGCCTTCGCCCCGCCCTGCACAGTTGGTGGGGCCCCATGGCGTGGCGATTGGGCGCGCTCGGCGTCTGGGCGTGGAAGCTGCGTAAGATGAACGGCCCCAATTTCACCTGGCCGCTCCTGCTGTTCGCCAGCGCCCTTCCCGAGTGGCTCATGGCCAAAATGGGCAAGATCCACCGCGGCCGGCCCATGCAGGTCAAAAGCCGCAAGGAACTGCTGGCCACCATCAAACAGCCCCATTGGAAGCACCTGCGCCCCGATAACGGAGACCTGCCCGACGGCTGGGAGGCCCCGCCGCCCCCCGCGCTCAAGGTCTTCGGCGCAAGTTAGGCTTCCCGCCTACTTCTGCGTGCCGCTTTTCTCCGTCAGGTCGAGCTTCTCCGGCAGGTCGCCGAAATCGAAATACCTGTGACTCAGCGCCGCGCCTTCAATCGTCGCCATCCGGATTCCCGATTTCGCGCCCCCCAGCGGCTTGCCCACCGGACCGCTGGTGATCATCTCCAACTCCCCGTCCCGGCCTTCTTCGTTGCGGTGGTAATGGCCCGCGAAGATGTAGCGCACTCCGTAGTCGTGCAGCAGCTTCAAATACCGCAGCCGCGTCTCCTTCGGGATGTTGAAGTATTGATCCGGCTCGTCGGGAGTCTTGAGGAACATCGAAATGTGCTGGAACACGATGATGTGCTGCGCCCCTTCAGCCCTGGCCTTTTCGAGCTCCGCCTTCAGCCACGTCTCCATTTTGGCCGCCTCGTCCTGCACCTTCGCCGGACTCTTCAGCAGGCTCGAGTCGAGCACGATCCCGGCGACAGGACCCGCGCGGAACGAATAGTAGTCCGCCCCGAAGTTCTTGCGATAAGCGGCCAGCGATTCCGGAGTCGGATCGTTTTCCAGGTCGTGGTTTCCAGCCACGTTGAAAACGCGGATCGCCTTGTCGAACTTGCCCGCGATGCGGTGGAACTCGGCAATCTGCGCCTTGTCGCCGGCCTTGTTGATCAGGTCGCCCGTGATCGCCACGAAGCCCGGCTTGAGCCGGTTGGCCGTGGCCACCGCGAACTCGAAATTGGCCGTCTCCTGTTCGAATCCCTTATCCGCCGTGTACATCCCGAACTGCGGGTCGGACATCTGCATGAACGTGAAGGTCTGGGCGTGCAGCCAGGCAGCCAGCGCAAAAGCAAAAAACGAAATACGGAGAATCATGGCTTCAAATTGTAGGAGTCGCCCAGCGCGCCCGCGCCCGGCAGATAGCAGCGCGCCCGCACCAGTTCGGCAATCTGCCGGATGTGACCCAGGTCGTGCATGGCCCATTCGTGCAGCATCTCGGCCAGCGTGATCTCGCCGGCCTCCTTGTGTATCGCCACGCGCGCCCCGTCCGCTTCGGTGAGTTCGCGCAGAAATTCGATGTTCGTCTCCCGCTGCTCCTCGAAATGATCGAAGGAGTCCTCCGGGTCGGCGTCGCGGTAGAGGTCCAGGTACATCTGCGCATCGTCGGATTCGAATTCAGGCCGCTCTTCGGCCAGGAACCGGTCCACCCGCATGCGGTAGCAGTGTCCCTCCGAGTGCGAAAGATGCGCCAGCACCTCGGCAATCGAGAAGCGGTCCTCCGCCGGCTTCCACCGCACGTCTTCTTCGGTCACCTCGCACATCAGCGCGCGCAGAATGTCCGGCGTCGATTCCAGCAGGTCCAGGCAGGGAAGCCCCTTCTCGGTCATCGCTCCCTCCCTCCTTCGATCTCCGCCATCCGCGCCTTCACCAGCTTTTTCACCAGCCCCGCCGGCAGCGGGCGATCCACGGCGAAACGGATCGCTCCCTTCGATGTCTCGTACTTCCCCAACTCGTCCCGCAGTAACTCGATCACCCCCGCGCTCATCGGATACAAGCCGCAGTGATTCGGAAACGCGGCGTAGCCCATCAGCGGCCGCTTGTACCGGAATGCGGGCATGCCGTAGGCGATCCCCTCGATTGCGTCCTTCGGCGCGGCCGACCGGATAATCTCGCGGATCTTCCGCAGCGTGCTTTGCGCCGGCTCGGGAACGGCTGCGAGGTACGCGTCCACGCCGGCCGCTCCCGCCGTCTCTTTTTTCATGAAGCAATCCTACTACATCGCGTCCCGCCCCACCCACAGGTTCATCGTGTTCAGTTCCTTCCGCCCCGACGCCTTCAGGTACAGAAACAACTGCATGCGATAAGCGACATAGTGGTTGAGCACCAGCCGCACCAGCATATCGCCACGGCTCGCTTTACTCCCGAACATCTCGATCGGCGCGCGCAGGTCCGCATCCGAACACGGCCCCAGCAGGTCTGCAATCAGCTCGGCCTGCGCCGCGATCGACTCTTTGGCCTGCTCCAGGTTCAGCTTCTTCGCCCTCGCCTCTTCCGTCTGCCAGGTGTTCCGCCAGTTGTCCATATCGAACGCGCCAGCCAGCACCCCGCGCAAATGGATCGGTCCCATCATCGTCAGGTATTGCAGCAGTTCCAGCGTGCTCCGCTGTTCCGGCGACGGCCGGTAGTCCAGTTTCCCCGGTTCCGCCTTCGACGCCAGATGCAGCAGGATCTCAATCTCGTGCTGCAAATCGGCCATCAGTTCGCTCTTCGTAAGTACCATTTGCGCCTCCCCTAAACCTGCACCCCGGCAAACGCCGGCAGCATCTCCGCCAACCTGTCGTACCCCATCCCGCCGTCCGGCCCCCGCCACACATAGCGGTACGCGCCCCCCACTTTCAAATCCACCTCGCAAACCGTCAGCGACCATCCCGGAGGCCCGAAAAACCAGCGCTTGAGCAGTTCCAACTTCGTCAGTGCGTCGAACACCAGCCGCCGCGGCGCGTCGAATACCCGAGTCATTTCAATGGTGCAGTCGCCCGGTGTGGTCACCGTCAACGTTCCCGAGTTCTTCATCGCCAATTTACCCTCATTTTTTCCTGCGTTTTGATTTCCTCCTTTTGTCCGCCTTGAGCTCCTCCAGCAACGCATCCAGTTGCCGGAACTGCCCCTCCCAAAACCGCCTGTACCCTTCCAGCCATTCGCTCGCTTCCGCCAGCGGCTGCGGTTCCAGCCGGCAGGGCCGCCGCTGCGCCTCCCGCCCCCTCGAAATCAGCCCCGCCCTCTCGAGCACTTTTAAGTGCCTGGAAACCGCCGGCTGCGACATGGCGAATGGCTCGGCCAGTTCATTGACCGAAGCCTCCCCCGACGCCAGCCGCGCCAGAATCGCCCGCCGCGTCGGATCGGCCAGCGCCGCAAACGTAAAATCGAGATTGCCCGAAGCGTGAATCACCATTCGGTTATATAACACTTCGATTTTGGATGCCGCCGCGGCGCCTGTCAAGCGCGATTTGGAAGAACTCTTCCTGTGCCCGCACCCCCTGGCATAACGTCTCATTTGCGGTGGGCCGCAAATCCTGGAAAAATCGGGGCATGGACGAGACGGAGTTCGCGGTAAAGGTCTTCATCTTACTTCTGCTGGTTGCGTCGGCCGTGGCAATGGCCACGAAGTGGATCCGCGTCCCGTATACGTTGGCGCTGGTGATCATCGGGCTGATTATCTCGCCCATGCATTTCCTTCCGGTTGTGCACATCTCGCCGGAGCTGATCCTGCTGATTTTTCTCCCGGCATTGCTGTTCGAGGCGGCCTGGAATCTGAATCTGGAGCATCTCCGAAAGAACCTCGCCCCGATCCTGACGCTGGCCGTCGTGGGCGTGGCCGCGTCGGTCGCCGTCGTCGCCACGGTGCTGCGTTATGGCGCCGGAATGTCGTGGAGCGCCTCCCTGTTGTTCGGCGCGATGATCTCGGCAACCGACCCGGTCTCCGTGCTAGCCCTGTTTCGGAAATTCGGATTGCCGCCCCGGCTGTCGATTCTCGTCGAAGGCGAGAGCCTGCTGAACGACGGAACGGCCGCGGTCCTGTTCCGCATCATTGCGGGACTCGCCGCCGGCGCTGTCATACCGTCCACGGCGGAACTCGTCTTTACCGGACTGAGGGAGTTCGGACTGGTGATCTTCGGCGGCATCGCGGTCGGCGCGGTGGTGGGGATTCTGGCGTCCACTGTGACCGCCTACTTCGACGATCGCCGCCTGGAAATCACGCTCACCACGGTGGCCGCGTACGGCGCCTACCTGCTCTCGGAGACCATGCATGTCTCCGGCGTGATCGCGGTCTTATGCGCCGGACTGGTGCTCGGCAATTACGGCCGCCGTACGGGAATGTCTCCCACAACGCAGCTCGCGGTAAACGCGTTCTGGGAGTACATGGCGTTCGTGGCGAATTCGCTTGCCTTTCTGCTGATCGGGCTGGACGTCGTGACTTCAGACCTGTTGAGCGCCGGGAAATACGTCCTGTGGGGCGTAGCGGCCATGCTGGCGGGCCGGGCCGCGGGTGTGTATCCGATCCTCGCGATCGCCAACCGCTTCACCAAGCCCGTACCCCTGAGGTGGAAGCACGTGCTGTTTTGGGGCGGCCTCCGGGGTTCGCTTTCGATCGCGCTGGTCTTGAGTCTTCCGATCGCCACACCGGGCCGCGCCCAACTGGTGACGATGGTCTTCGGAACCGTGATCTTCTCGCTCCTGGTGCAGGGTCTGAGTCTCGGACCCGTGCTGCGCCGCCTCCATTTCAGCGCCCCGGGGGTGGCCCTCGATACCGCCGAAATTATGATGGCCCAGACGGCCTGCGCAACCGCCGCGCTCGAAAGGTTGGAGGCACTGCGGAAACAGGGGACCATCCCCAGGTTCGTTTACCAAAGCCTCAAAGCGGACCTGGAGGCGGCCTGTCAGGATTACGACGCGCGCCTGCTCGAATTGCGACGCGCCGAACCCGCCATCGAGGAACGGGAGAAGGAGCGCCTGAACCACGACCTCGTCGAAGCCAAAAAGATCCGGCTCATCGAATTGCGCCGGAACGGGGAGGTTTCCGAAGAGGTGTTCCGCTCACTCGAAACGGCCTTCGACACGGAACGAAGCGGCCCCTCGGTTGCCGCTCAGTGAGAGTGAGCGCGATTTTCGACTTCCGCCACGTGCTTACAGCGGGCGCTGCAACGGAACTGTGTAAGTCAACAGCTTCCGCAGCACCCCCCTTGCGGCACGACGGCCGATCGACGTTCCCATGAACCAGTTGCGGAACCATTCCAGCGCCGGTTGATCGAGTTGCAAAATCCGGCCGCTCCGCCATGAATCGCGGATGATCGCCGTTGTGCGCGGGATGCGGCGACGCTCGTATTCGCGCAGGGCCGATTCCGCCGGTCTAATCGACCGCAGGCAGTCCGCCAGCACAACTGCATCCTCCAGAGCCTGGCAGGCACCCTGGCCGAGATTCGGAGCAGCGGCGTGGGCCGCATCGCCCAGGAGCGTGACACGGCCGCGGCCCCACCACGATAACGGCGGCCGGTCCACGATATCGTTTTGCACGATTGCATCTTCCGGGGTGGCATCGATGACAGCCTGAACCGGAGGCGCCCAGGAGCGGCAGACGGCCATCGCATCCGCCTTGGTCTGCGTCGTTCCCTGCGGCCCGTTCTTCGTCAGGAACCAGTAAAGTTGTCCGCTTCCGCAGGGCCACAGCCCGAATTGGCTCCCCGCACCCGCGGCCAGCAGCGCCGATCTCTCCGGCAGCACTCCCTCATCGCTTACAATTCCGCGCCAACAGGTGTAGCCGGCATACCGCGGTGGCGCCGGTCCGTGCAGGCAATCGCGAATCGCCGACGAAACGCCATCGGCGCCCACCAGAACATCGGCCTCGATACGCTCTCCGCCCTCCAGGATGGCGGTGGAATCGTCGAACGCGACGCAGTGTGCGCCGGTCCGCACCCATCCAGGAGGCAGTTCTGCGAGGAGGATCTGCTGCAAAACCGCCCGGTGCACGCAGATCGAAACCGCTCCGGCTTCGTGGGTAATCTCCGAGAGATCGGTGTCCGCAATGAGAGTTCCCGCCGGGCTTTGGGTCCGCATGCGCTCCACTATCGAGCCCGATGCCATCACCTTGGCTTCGACACCGATTTCGCGTAGCGCGTTCATTGCGTTCGACCACAGGGAAAGGCCGGCGCCGACTTCGCGAATGCCGGCGACCCGCTCCACGACCAGACATTCCAATCCAACTCGCCGCAGAGCCGCGGCGGCCGCGAGTCCACCGATTCCCGCGCCGGCTATCGCCACGCGCATAGGAATCAAGTCTAGCGCCGCAATAAAGGATAGCCTTGTCTTGAATCGCAAAACATGTTAGTCCTGAACTTCCCGGCGCGCAATCAAGCCGCCGGATTCGGAGGAAAATCGTGTCATTGTTGCGCCGCCTGTCCTGTCCATTCGCCCTTCTTCTCGTGGCCGCCGCCGCGCCATTGCCCCCGCAGGAAACCGGTGCGGGCGCTCAACCCGAGATGACCACGCTGAAATCGACATTCATCCCGGGCGATAAGACGCTGTTCTTCGACGATTTCACCGATATGACCGCGGACGATGCGCCGCCGCACTTCAAAGTCCGGGGCGCCGCGCCCGAATTGCGGGCCGCTTCCAACATCCGTCAGCTCACCGCGACGCAGCGCGGATCCATTTTCCCCAACATCACGGCGCTCCCCGGGAACTTCACGTTCGAAGCCGAGATCAAGGCGGAGCCCACCAGCCGCGCCATCGCCACCCTGATGTTCAGCTCCAAAGGCAAGCAGATTCTGCACGTGAGCACCACGGCTTCTCCGAAAATCGTGGACCTGGTCGTCTCGCTGCGGACACCGTACTCGGAGCTGGGGCGCAAACGGGCGCCCCTCGACTGGACCCAGCCGGTGAAACTCGCCTTGTGGGTTCAGAACGGCCGCATTCGCGTGTTCACGAATGGCGAGAAGCAGCTCGATTTCAACCAGGTGGAGATGCCGCCCATCGACGCCGTCGAGATCTCTCACGATTTCTACGGCGTTAACCAGGCGATCGGCTATCGAATGGTTCGGTTCGCCGAATCGACTCCCGATTTCAGCCAGGTCATCGCCTCTGCCGGACGCTTCGTCACGCACGGGATTTTGTTCGATACCGACAGCGACCGCCTGAAGGCGGAATCGGCGCCCGTGATCCAGTCGATCGCCCGCGGGCTCGAAACCAACCCGAACCTCCGCCTGCTGATCGAAGGCCATACCGACTCGGTCGGCAACGCCGCGCATAACCTGGACCTGTCCAAGCGGCGCGCCGAGGCCGTGAAATTGGTGCTCGTGTCTCAATTCAAAGTCGATGACTCGAGACTCGCGACCGCCGGCATCGGCGCCACCAAGCCGATCGATTCCAACGACACGCCGCTCGGCCGCTCCCAGAACCGCCGCGTTGAACTCGTGAAGCAGTAGGGCGGTCCCAGGAGGCCGTCCGCCGCTCTATCGCGATCCCGCGCGCTTCAGGCTCACCTGCCCGTTCGTGGTGGCAAGGTGAATCAGGGCCCCGCCGGACCCCAGATGGACATCCAGGCGCCGCGTCCGCCCGCCGGTTTCCGGGACGACGGGGAAATCGGAGTGCACCCCGCCGCGTTCCGTCTCCGCTTGCACATGTGCCGAATAGGACGACGGCACGGCCAGGTTGACGCCGCCGTTGAGCGTCTTGACATCGAGTTGCCGCCCTTCCCACATGGCGCCCGCCAATTCCACGTTCACTCCGCCGTTCACGGTCGCTCCCGAAACGTCGCCCGCCACTCGCGTCAGCCGCACACCCCCGTTGTGCCCGTCGAAACGGATCTGCCCGCGCACGTCGGAAATGCTGAGTCCCCCGTTGTACGCCTTCAGGTCCAGATCGCTGTTCTGCGGAACGAAAATCTCATAAGAGATGCTCCACCACGAATTGTTGGCGGTTTCCGGCCCGGTCGCGTGTACCTGCCCGCCCGAGGCGTCGATCGCAACCTGGCTCGCAAGAAGAGCCGCTGCGCTTTCCGATTCCGCGCGAGCTTCGACGCGTGCGCGGACCAGTACCTCGCTGCGCAGCCAGCCCTTGATGCTCAAGCCGCCATTCCGCCCCGCATCCACATTGAGCCGCCCCACCGCCGGTACGGCCTGCTCCCGGATGTCGCAGTGGCGGGCTCCGTCGCTGTCGCTGCCGCCGTGCTCGCAGGTCATCTGCTTTTCAGTGTTGTCCTGCAACTGTGCCTGTAGGGGTAGCCCCGCGGATACCGCCAAAGCCGCCCAGATCGCCGCCGTAAACGTCAATCGCATTGCATTCTCCTTATGCCTGCCGGGGGCGAATCCCCCGCTGCAAGCTGCCGTTCAGCAATGGATACCGGAGGATTCCAAAAAGGTTACAGGAAGACGCATTGAGGCAAGGCAATGGCGACGGCGCGCCGCCCTGTTAACGGACCGAGAAAGCCAGCAGATGAGCGCTTAACACCTGGTATTCCGGATGCTCCTCACAAATCCTGGCGCTTTCAAGGACAATGCGCCGGCCCTCCGGCGTGTTCCAACGATCGTCGAACCCCGGTGCCACCCAGCCCGGTCCTTCAACACCAAAAATTCTTGGCGTCTTAAAACCGCACGAGGCCAGTTCGGCACGAATCTCGGAGGGCCAGTGGAGGTACGACACCGCGCTGAAGCCCGAGCGGCTGCTCCTGGCCATGCCCTGTTCGAGCTGCTCCCGCATCAATTCAAAGGCGCCCGGGTCATCCACCCACCCCTTTGCATACGCGTCCAGCGACGCCGCGGCCCGGCAAATGAATGCCGCGACGATCGTGCCGCCGGCCCGGACAACCCGGCGCGCTTCCCGAAGCGCCTGAACCCGGTCCTCTCGTTCCGGTAAGTGGTAGAGCGGCCCAAGTAACAGCGCCGCGTCGAAGCTGGCATCCGGAACAGGCAGCGCGCGTGCATCGCCCACTACGCTGGTAACCAGACGGTCCTTCGAAGCTTCCTCGACGTGACTGGGCACGATGTCGACAAGGTGAACGCTGTGCCCCAAGGAAGCGAGCCAGGACGAATAGGCTCCCGTTCCGCCTCCGGCATCGATGATTCTGGCTCGCGGCCTCGGAAGAAACCGCTCGAGCAACTCCTTCGTGCGAACAAACTCGAGTTGCCCTTCCCGGCGAAACAGGCGCGCGCCCTCGGCCGTCGATTTTTCGTAAAAGTGGAGGAGTCGGGAATCACTCGCATTCATACCGCGCGACATCCGGATGTGGAAAAGGATACCACTTCATCCATCGCCGGAATTCCACCGCGGTATCGCGAGCTTCGTCTAGCCCGAGCCCAGCTTCGCGCGCAGAAAAGCAAGGCAGCCCGGCACCAGTCCTGCGCTCAATCCGTGGAGCAGGAGCGGTCCTGTGAATTGATACTTGCGCAACAACCCCAGGTACCGGTCGTAGTCGAGCACGCCTTCACCGGCCGCTTTGTGACCTGCCTCTCCGTCGTGGTCCAGATCCTTGGCATGAGCCAGCACGATGTCCTTGCCCACCAGCGCAAAAGCCTCATCCAGTATCTCCTTCATGCGGGGCAGTTCACCTGCGTGGAAGAGATTCGCCGGGTCCATCGTGACTTTCAGATGAGGCGAGCCTATCTCATCCAAAAGGCGGCGGGCTTTCCGGGCTGAATCGACGATATTGCTCATTTCCGGTTCGAAGGCAAGCACAACGTTCGCCTGCCGCGCGATCTCCGTCGCCTCCCGGACACAAGCGGCCATATCCCGCCACGACTCCGGCGAGGCGTTGTCCGGATGAGGCCGCCACATGCCGTTCGGGTTGCGCGTGCCCGTGCAAACATGAATGGAGGATGTGCCCATCTCCGGGCATGCCTCGGCCAGCACCCGTAGCCGCCGCAACCCCGTCCGCCGCTGCTCCGCATCCGGGTGACACATGTTGAAGGTGCCGGTCACGCTGCCAATCGCGATCCCCCGCGCCGACGCCTCTGCCCGAATCCTCCCCGGCAGTTCCGCGGGAATCCGATCCGGCATCTCCGGCAGACCGGCGCATACCATGCTCATTTGCACGCAAGTCAGCCCACAGGCTCTAGCCGCATCCAGCCGCGCTTCGAGCGTCCCGGTAGTAAACGTAGTGGCCAGCAGGATGCCGATCTGCGGCGACGTCGGCTCCGCAGCCCCTAACCGCTGCTGCGCGCCAGTGGCCCCCGCCGCGATCGTCCCGGCCAGCCAGAAGAAATCGCGCCGGCTACGGCCGCCGTTGTGAACAGGTGCGGGTCCAGACCCGATTATCGGTTTTTCCATATAGGCTCCAGGTCGTGGTCAGTATACACCCAGCCGCCGTTCTCCGATTCGCACACTCTCCCCCGATTGCGTTCCCGCCCGAATCGCCCACGCATCGCCCGCCCATATCGATTTGGCTCCAGACGCCATCTACCGGCAGACCGCTGCTGAACGTGACGTTCGCCGGCGCGCCAAATGAATTGGTCGTGGAACCCAGGCCGACTTGAACGAATCCGCTGACGCGGCGGAGCCGTTCTGGGCTTGAGACCTATTTAAAGATCATCCCGCGCCTGAACAGGCTTGGCGCCTTAAGCGCCTGAAAGGGTAGGACTTGCTTATTTAAGAGTTTGCCGGGTTGGCGGGACCGGTGGATTATTCCTGTATGGCAGGACGCTATGCCCGTCCTGGCAGCGTCGATCGGTTATCACCGACACCCCCCATGCTCCGGCCATCGTCGTGAAACTCCTGAACGCTGAACTTCGCCCCCTTCATCCTCTTGTAGTCCTCTCGTAACTTCAGGATCTGGAACTTGCTCCCCGCCAGTCAGAAAAAATCGCGTCGGCTACGGACGCCGTTTTGGATGCCTGATTCTCGCCGGTCATTTGAACTCATGCCGTACGATAGCCATTCGGCGCAGTCGCCAAATCGGACTCCTGGACCACCTTCAACACCAGTTCAGGCATAGATCCGACACCAGGCCGACTTGCGGGGGAGTAATCTTAGGCGACCCGTGCCGCTATGATGCACGCGCGATCGGCCATGTTAACCCCCCGGGAGACAACCAGGGACGTTCGAGGTTAACATGAGGCTACGTCCCTCAAGGAGCCGCGATTATGGACCGTATGAAGCCGTCCGGCTTTCCGCAGAAACCGCTCGATCTCTTTAGCGAATATCGGCACGGACACATCGATCGGCGATCGTTCCTCGACGGCGCACCCAGGTTCGCTGTGCGCGGGCTGACGGTCGGTGCTGTCTTCCAGATGATGCGGCCCAACTATGCCTGGGCGCAGGTGGGGAAGCAGCCCCACCCGGCCTCCGCACGCGTCGTCGATCGGCTCAGAACACGCTTCACGTTCCAGATCTCGGTCGACGTGGCCACCTTGCCGCAGGGCCTGGAGGTTGCCGGTGCGGCGCTGAAGGGCGGCGTCAACATCGTTGAAATGGGGACGCCGCTGCTCAAGAACGAAGGCGTCTCCAACGTCGTGCCAGCCTTCCGCAAGCAGTTTCCCACGGCGCTCCTCTTGGCCGATATGAAGACCATGGACGGCGGTGCCTCAGAGGCGCGCGGCGTCTATGCCGGCGGCGGCAACATCATCGATTTCCTCTCGCTCGCGGGTGTGGATACGGCGAAGGCGGTCTGCGCCGTGCGCGACGAGTTCAGGCGCACCGGCTCCGAACTCCCGCGGCTCGCCTTTTCCGATATCCTCGTGCCGCACCAGGGCCCGGCCGCGCAGGCCGCGGAGGTCGCGCTTCGCATGCTCGAAGCCGGTGTGGACGCGGTCGGCGTTCACCTGCAGTCCGACGCGCGGCGCGCCGACCCCAAGCTCATCGAGAGCGACTTTCTCGGTGACATGGCCCGCGCCATCTTCGAGCGGGTCGGCAAGGCCGCCCCGGTGCAGGTAGTCGGCGGGCTCAGTGTCGCGCAGGCGAAAAGCCTTGCGCGCGTGGGGTTGCGCGCCTTCGTCATTAGCGGCAATCTCGGCCAGCCGGACGCCGTCACCCGCTACAACCTGCCACCGGCCCAGATCGAGCGCTTGATCGCCGGCTTCATCGCCGAGGTCTCGGGCGGCTAAGCGGAAAAACTCCCCAGCGGATGTGGCGTTCGACTCCCGTGACAGCTCGGCGGGCGAGTTTTCATTCCTAACATCACGCCTTGTCGCCGGTAGCCGATGACATCTACAGCGTCGGCGAATCGTTTCCCAGCAGCGCCCGCCTCACGATCTTGATCGGCGGGTATCCCTGCTTCATGAAAGCGTCGTGAAACTCCTGAAGGCTGAATTTCGTCCCCTTCATCTTCTTATAGTCCTCTCGTAACTTCAGGATCTGCAACTTACCCAGCGTGTACATCAGGTAAGTCGGGTCGGAGGTGCCGCGCTTCGCCTCCTTCTCCGCCACCGGCCGCACCTGGTAGCCCTCCTTCACGAAAAACTCCTCCGCCTGCGCCATCGTCATCTTGCCGGTGTGCATCTCGATGCCCGCCACATAGCGCGCGTCGCGCAGCAGCGCGTCCTGTAACTGGCCCAGCCGCAGCTTCGGGTCGTTCGAGTACCCTTCGTCCAGCATCATCTGCTCGGTATAGTGCGCCCATCCTTCCGCGTTCGTTCCCGCGCCGATCAGCTTGCGCACCTTCGTGGGCGCGCTGCCTATCCAAAGAAACTGCGTGTAGTGGCCCGGATAAACTTCGTGAATCGCCGTGCTGAGGATGGTGCCGCGGTTGAATCCCTCCAGGTACTCCTCCCTCTGCTGCTGCGTCCACTTCGCCTCCGGCAGGGTCACGTTGAAGAACGCCTCCTTGGCGACCTTCTCGTAAGGCCCCGGCGTGTCCATCGACGCCGTCGTGAGCGCGCGCATGAACGGCGGCGTTTCTTCCACGATCGGCGGAACCTGCGAAGGAATCGTGATGATGTGGTGGCTCTCGATGAAATCGCGCAGCCCGCCCAGCACGTCGCGGAACGATTGCAGCAGTTTGTCGCCCGCCGGATGGTCCTTCTCGAGCTCCGCCAGCACCTGTCCGGCCGGCCGTTTCGGATCCACCAGCGCCGCCACGCGTTTGAACTCCGCCTGGTTCTGGTGCAGGTCGTCGTAGCCGATCTGCAGCAGCCGGTCGAGCGGCGTATCCACCATCTCGTCGTACAGCAGCTTCTTGCGGTAATTCTCCGCGCCGATCCGGAAATCGCCTTTGGACCTCGGCAGCAGGTCGGTCTTGAGCCAGGTCTGATAGGCGTTCAACGCGTCGATCACGCCCTGGTTCGCCTTGCGGAATTCCGCCAGCAGCGCCTGGTCGGTCACCTGCCGGAACGCCGCCGGAACGTCGTCCTTGAAAAAGCCGGCGATGCCGGGCAGTTGGTCCAGCGCCACTTCCGTATAAATCCGCGGAGGGTTCTTGAGGTTCTGCCGCGCCGACTGCGAAGACCCGCGGGATCAGCTTCTCCCGCGCGATCACCGACCGCAAGCGATCCGCCGGCGGCGCGAAACTGCGGCTCATCAGCACGAAAATCGCATTCGTGATCCCCGAGGAATAGTTGTCGGGATTGGTTTCCCAGAAGCGGATGTTTTCGAGCGCGAGCAGCGTCGAGCGGATCTGCGAGAGCACCAGTTCGCGGTCCGCAGCGATCGGCGCCGATAGGCCGCCCGCGATCGAAGTTCTGGACCTCCGCTTCGAATTTCCGCAGCGCCGCTACCTGCGCCTGGATCTCCGTGCGCGAGCCGGAAGGTAGCTGCGCGTCGTATTGATGGAAGCCCGCGTAGGTGGCCTGTACGGGGTCGAAGCGGAAAACCGCCTCGTCGAAGTAGCGGTCGGCCAGTTTGCCGAAATCGGAGTCGCGGTTCTGCGCAAAGCACATGGCAATCGGAACCAGGAAGAGGGCAGTACGGAAAAGCATCTGCTCTCAGTATAAGGCGCGCCCCCCGTTCCACGCCGTTCACACGCCTTTTTTTATCTACTTTCAATCACTTACAAGCCAAACGCTTGACATCGCATGTTACTCTCAAAAGTAGAAGGAGCCGCCCACCGCGATCCTTCTCAACAAAGCTCTTCTTCGTGGCCACGAAGCGTTGCATTTCCGGTGGAACTGAGCTTCCCGTAAGCCCGTGAACGGCCGAACGGCTGCCACTCCCGTAGATGGAGCCGGCGGGGAGACCTTGGGTTCGAACCCATCACATCCTTTGGAGTGCGGATAGCGGTCATCGCCGTCCCATCGGGTTTCAGAGAGCGAGTCATCGAATCGATAGCGTAAGAGTAACGCCATCCAGCTACTCCAATGCGCAATGAAGATGCCGCTCGATTCACTGGCGGCCGGATACGCACGGCGATAAGTCCGATTGCCCCGGCCGCCGCAACGTATAACTGCGTTGCATCTCATCGCTCCCCGCCCCCAATGTAATGCGGGACACGTGTGTTCATTTTTGGACTTGATGTTCCCGGCGTACAATTGCACCAAAATCGGCCGCTGACCCTCGGAGGGCGTGAGCTTCGATCGTTCGCAACCAGCAGGGGCAATCTCCGAACTAACTATACCCTTACTTGCTCCGGTATCTCGTAGTGCGCCAGTATCTTGTCCCACTTACCCTGCGCCCGCAGCAGTAACTCCACCACTTCCCGCACCGCCCCCGAGCCGCCCGGCGCCGACGTCACGTAGTGCGCCTCCCGCTTCACTTCTTCCCGCGCGTTCGCCGTCGCAATCGCCAGGCCCACGCGGTGCATGATCGCCACATCCGTGTAATCGTCCCCGATGTAGGCCACCTGCTCCTTGCCCAGTCCCGCCTTCGCCAGGATCTCCTCGAGTATCGGTATCTTCTCGATGTGCCCCTGGTACACGTACGCCATCTTCGTCTGCCGCGCCCGCTCCGCCGTCGCCGGCGATTGCCGCCCGCTGATCACGCCCGTTTGGATCCCGTGCCAGCTCAGCCATTGCAGCCCGATGCCGTCCTGCGAATCGAACCCTTTCGTCTCGAACATCGTGCCGTCCGGCGCCGGAACGTTGTACAGCCTGCCGTCGGTGAGCACGCCGTCCACGTCCATCAGCAGCAGCCGGATCCCGGCGGCCTGCGGAGGTATCTGCATCACCGTTGAATCCTCGCCGATCCGCCTTTCGCGAAGGACCGCACCTGGTCCAGCGTGGCCATCGTCGTATCGCCCGGAAACGTCGTCAGCAGCGCCCCATGCGCCCACCCGAGCTTCACGCACTCTTCCTCCGGCTCGCCGCTGAGCAGGCCGTAGAAGAAGCCCGAGGCGTACCCGTCGCCGCCGCCCACGCGGTCGTACACATCCAGTTCCGCCGTCGGCGAGATGTATGTCTGCCCGTTGATCCACGCCACCGCGCCCCAGCCGTGGCGATTGGTCGAGCGCACTTCCCTGAGCGTCGTTGCCACCACCTTCACCTGCGGATGCTTCTTCACCACCTGGTCGATCATGCCGAAAAACGCGCTCGGGTCCAGCTTCGAGGCCGCGGTCACGTCCTGCCCCGGAATGCCCAGGCCCTTTTGCAGGTCTTCCTCGTTCCCCACCAGTACATCCACGTTCTTCACGATGCGGTCCAACACCGCCGCCGCCCGCTCTTCGCCGCCCGAGATGTTCCACAGCTTGGCGCGGTAGTTCAGGTCGAAAGAAACCACCGCCCCCGCCTTCTTCGCCGCCTGCATGGCTTCGATAATTACTTCCGCCGTCGTCCCGGAGAGCGCCGCGAAGATGCCGCCCGAATGGAACCAGCGCACCCCGCCCGCGAAAATCTCGCTCCAGTTGAAATCGCCGGGCTTCAGTTGCGCCGCCGCTTCGTTCGACCGGTTATAAAACACCACCGGCGCGCGCACTCCCAATCCGCGGTCGCTGTACACCGTCGCCATGTTCGGGCCGTTCACGCCGTTGTGCTGGAAGCGCTTGTAAAACGGTTTTACGCCCATCGCGCGCACCCGCTCCGCGATCAGGTCGCCCACCGGGTAATCCACCATCGCGCTGGCAATGCCCGTCTTCAGGCCGAAGCAGTCCGCGAGGTTGGCGGCGCAGTTGAACTCGCCGCCGCTCACGTGGATGTCGCAGTGGTTCGCCTTTCGAAATGGAATGATCCCTGGGTCCAGCCGGTGGATCAGCGCGCCCAGCGAAAGGAAATCGAGCGCGCCTTCTTTAGGGATGTTCAGACCGGTGCTCATCGAATGTCGGCTCCTAGACGGTATAGGTTCCGGCCGAAACGTTGCCGCCCTTGCCGGTCCAGTTGGTGTGGAAGAATTTGCCGCGCGGCTGGTCCACCCGCTCGTAGGTGTGCGCGCCGAAATAGTCGCGCTGCGCCTGCAGCAGGTTCGCCGGCAGCCGCTCGCTGCGGTACCCGTCGAAGAAGGAGAGCGCCGTGGTGAACGCCGGCACCGGCACCCCAACTTCCACTGCTTTCGATACCGCGCGCCGCCACGACGTCTGGCAGCGGTCGATCAGGTCCTTGAAATACGGGTCCAGCAGCAGGTTGCTCAAATTCGGATTGCTGTCGAACGCTTTCTTGATATCGCCCAGGAACACCGAGCGGATAATGCAGCCCTCGCGCCACATCATTGCGATCGCGCCGTAATTCAAGTCCCAGTGGTATTCCTTTGCCGCTTCCTTGAGCAGCATGAAACCCTGCGCGTAGCTCACCACTTTCGATGCCAGCAGCGCCATGCGGATGTCTTCCACCCACTGCTTGCGCTCGCCCTGAATCTTCACCTTCGGCCCGCTCAGAATCTTCGAAGCTTCCACCCGCGCTTCCTTCATGGCGCTCAGGCAGCGCGCGTACACCGCCTCCCCGATCAGCGTCACCGGCATTCCCAGGTCGAGCGAACTCTCGCTCGTCCACTTGCCCGTGCCCTTCTGTCCCGCCGTATCGAGAATCTTGTCCACTACGTATTCGCCCTGCTCGTCCTTATACGCCAGGATGTCGCGCGTGATCTCGATCAGGTAGCTGTTGAGTTCGGTGCTCATCCACTGCGCCAGGGCGTCGTGCATCTCCTGGTTGGACATGCCGAGCCCTTCCTTCATCAACTGGTAGGCTTCGCAGATAAGCTGCATATCGCCATACTCGATGCCGTTGTGCACCATCTTCACGTAGTGCCCGGCGCCATCGCGGCCCACCCAGTCGCAGCACGGTTCGCCGTTCGGAGTTTTGGCGGCGATCGCCTGGAAAATGTCTTTCACCAGCGGCCATGCCGCCGGGCTCCCGCCGGGCATGATCGAAGGGCCGAACCGCGCGCCTTCCTCGCCCCCCGAAACGCCCGTGCCGATGAACAGCATGCCCTTGCTTTCCAGGTATTTCGTACGCCGGATGGTGTCCGGGAAATGCGAGTTGCCGCCGTCGATGATCAGATCGCCCGGCTCCAGGTGCGGCAGCACGTGCTCGATGAAATCGTCCACCGGCTGCCCCGCCTTCACCATCAGCATGACCTTGCGCGGCCGCTTCAACAACGCTGCCATCTCCTCGATGGAGTGCGCGCCGATGATGGTCGTCCGCCCCTTGGCAGCGTCGTTCAGGAACTCGTCCACTTTGGCAACGGTGCGGTTATGCGCCACCACGCGGTACCCGTGGTCGTTCATGTTGAGAATCAGGTTTTGCCCCATTACCGCGAGGCCAATCAGTGCGATGTCGGCTTTTGGTTCCATGATGTCGATCCGGTTTCTCGCGCCGCCAGCGTCGGTGCGTATTTTCCGATGAATCTCTCTTATAACATGGGGACCACTGCGTTCGCGGCGAACAGGTCGGCCCGGCAGCCGGCCCCCTGAATGGCCTCGTTCCGCACGCTGAGCGCCTTGCCTGCGAGATGCGCCCGATCGTACGCGATCGCCAGGTGGGCCCAGCCGATGCACATGTGCTCGCGCAGCTTCGGACACCCCAGGTTCAGCTTGGTCGCGCCCCCGGCGGCATCGAGCGCGCACTCGCCGCCCGGTATTCGCGAATACAGATTCCGGATGGAAGCCAGCGTCGCCGGCGACAGCCCGAAGACGTATGCTTTCTCATCGATCGCGATGGCCGCCGCTTCCAGTTTCCCCTGTGCGGCGTAGGCCGTGGCCAGTGCGTCGAAAAAGGTGGTCTCGCCGGGCGACATATTCCGCCCCTTGCGGTACGCCGCCGCCGCCTCTGCATGCCGCCCCAGCGCCGCATAACTCCGTCCAAGGCCCAGCAGCACACCTTCGTTCCCGCCGTGCGGGGTCGGCGGACGTCCGTGCTCCCGCTGCGCCCGGTCGAACGCCGCCCACTGCGCATCCAGAATCGCCGCGCCCCGCTCCAGGATGGCGGCCGATTTCTCGTACCACGCGCGCCCCGCCGCGCCTCCCTCCTGGCCGCCTTTCTGCCGGTACAGCTTGCCCAGTTCGGCCGCCACTTGCTGGCTGCCTGCCGCTGCCGGCAAGGGCTCGATAATCGCCCAGGCCTGTTCCAGCTCGGCAATCGCGCGGTCCAGGTTGCCGCGCGGGTCCTCTGCACTCAATGACTCGCCGAGCAGCAGGTGCGCCCGCGAACTGCGCGTGCCGTTTTCGACGTCCGCTGCCGCCAGCGCGCCGTCGCTGGCCCACGCTGGGTTGCGCGCCAAAGTGCGGGCCGCGAACAGCACCACCAGCGCCGCCAGCACCGCCCGCGCGGCCTTCTCGTTCTTGAGGCGCAACACCAGCGCCGTCACCGCCACGGCAAAACCGATCGACGGCAGGTAGAGAAAACGCAGCGCCATGATGGAGCCGATGGTCACCACCAGGTTCGAGACCGGCAGGATGGCGATGGCGAAAAATCCGGCCGCCCAGAACAGCGCCGGATCTTTCTTTCGCCGCACAATCGCCGCCGCCACGATGCCCGCGGCCAGCAGCAGTCCGGCCCACGCCGCGGAGTCGCCCGGCCCGCTCACCGGCACCTGGTTGTACGAGTAGTCGAAGCGCAGCGTCCACGGAACCGCCAGCAGCCACAAGTAATGCCCGAGCACTTTGATTGCGGTCAGCCGCGCGGCCACCCAGCCGGCGCCGCGCAGGGGATTATCGAGGAACGGCTCGTCGGGCCACGGGCTTGCGCCCAGCACCGACTGCCGCGCCAGCAGCATGATGGTCACACCCAGCACCACCGCGCCGTAAACCGGCAGGCGCCGCCGCAGCCCCTCCCGGCCGCCCGGCGCGAACGCCATGTCCCACAGCGCCATCATGCCGATCAGCACCGCCGCGCTCTCTTTCGAAAACAGGCCGGCCAGAGACACCATGAAGATGGCGCCGGCGTAGAGCAGTACCGGACCCTGGCTCTCCGCCAGCCTGGCGTAGAGCAGCAGCCCGCCCAGCACCGCCGCCGTGGCCAGCAGGTCGGCGCGTCCGGCTACATTGGCCACCGCCTCGGAACCCGCCGGATGCACCGCCCAGAGAGCCGCCGCGAAAAATGCCGGGGCCGCCCGCCCCAGCACCCGGCGCGCCAGTTCAAACACCAGCAGCACGTTGAGCGCATGCAGCAGGAAGTTCAGCACGTGATAGCCCGCCGCGCTCTGGCCGTTCCCGAGGATGGCGTAGTTGAACAGAAATGAGGCCGTGGTCAGCGGCCGGTATAGCCGGTCCACGAAAGTAGGCCACCAGTAGTCGTGTGTGAGAATCAGCCGCAGATTTTCGGCCGTGGCGGCATGGACCCGCGCGTCGCCCATCACCATGCGGCGGCCGTCGAGCGCGAATCCGAGGCCGAAGGAGTTCGCATATGCGGCCAGCGCCACGGCGCACAACACGGCGCGGAGACGCCACCCGGGCTGTATGGCGGGGGTTCCCACGGGAAACGGACCAGTATATCAGGCGCCCTTTTTCTTCGCCTTAACCCTACAATTGTCAATGCGATGCATCTCACCGGGCGAGTCGAGGCCGCCATCCGCCGCCACCGCATGTTCGAACCGGGCGGGCGCGTCGGCGTCGCCGTGTCGGGCGGCGCGGATTCGATTTGCCTGCTCCACCTGCTTGCCGGACTTGCGCCCGCCTGGGGCCTCCGCCTCACCGTCCTGCATCTGAACCATCGCCTGCGCGGCCGCGAATCCGACACCGACGAGCAGTTCGTGGCCGGTGCGGCGCGCCGCCTGGGGCTGCCCTTCGTGATCTCGCAGGCCGACTTCTCCGGCGTTGCGGGCAATCTGGAACAGGAGGCGCGGCGAGCCCGCATCGCCTTCTTCCGCCGCCTGATGGGGCAGGGCCTGATCGACCGCGTGGCTGCCGGGCACACCCGTTCCGACCAGGCCGAAACCGTGCTGTTCCGCCTCTTGCGCGGTGCCGGCACCGCCGGGCTCGCCGGCATCCGGCCCGTCACCGCGTGGGGACTGGTGCGCCCGCTCATCGACATCGAACGCGCGGATGTCGATGCCTGGCTGCGTCGGCGGAATCTCCGCTGGCGCGAGGATTCGACCAACGCGAGCCCGCGCTTCGCCCGCAACCGTATCCGCCGCGACCTGCTGCCGCAACTCGAGCGCGAGTGGAACCCCGCCATCGCCGATACGCTCGCCTCGATGGCCTCCTGGGCACAAGCCGAGGAAGCGTATTGGGAAGGGCAGTTGGACCGGCTCGGCCCCGAGATCTTTGTCAAAGAGGAAGGTGCTCTCCTGCTCTCCGCCGCCGCGCTCGCCGCCCTGCCCGAAGCCGTCCTCCGACGCCTGCTGCGCCGGGCTATCCAGCACATCCGGGGCGGACTGGACGCCATCGATTTCCGGCATGTGCAACGCATCGCGGAACTTGCGGTGGCGCAGGCGGGTACCGGCCGGGTCCAGTTGCCCGGGCTGACGGTGGAGCGGTCGTTCGACTGGCTTCGCCTGGCCGCTCGCGAGCCACCTCCCGAACCCTGGAGCTGCACCCTGTCGCCGCCGGCCGCCGTCCGCGGCATCACTCTGGAACTCGTTGAAAAGCCGGAAACTTCGGAATCGTCACCGTACGTATATAATAGGGAGACGGGCTGTTTAGATTGGGGTCGTCTGGCCGGGAGCCTGCAACTGCGGACCTGGCGGCCGGGCGATCGCTACCGGCCTGCGGGAAGTGCCGGCGAAGAAAAGCTCAAAACTCTCTTCCAGAAAGCGCGTATACCTGTATGGGACCGGCGAAGCTGGCCGGTGCTTGTCTGTGGAGATGTGATTGTCTGGGTCCGCCGGTTCGGGATCGCCAGCGATTTTGCTGCAAATTCCGACAGTTCGGTGGTACTGCTGGTTCGCGAGCGTGAATGACAAAACGGAATCGCTTTCGCGCGGAGCGGCGTCTATAAGTTAGGCCGGTACGGAGGTTTCGTGAATTCGAATATCAAGACTATTATTTTCTGGGTGGTGATCATCTGTGTTGCGGTGCTGTTGTTTGCGGTGGTGCGCACCGGCCAAACACCCAAAGAAGCAACCCTCAGCTTTACGGACTTCATGAACAAGGTGCAGGAAGGCCAGGTGAAGGAAGTAACCGTCACCGGCAACGAAGTTCATGGCACCTTCCAGAACCCCAACCAGGGGCTGCACACGTTCGTCCCGGCCAACTACCCGAACCTCTACGATGAGCTTCGCCAGAAGAACGTCAACGTCACCATCAAAGACACCAGCTCCAGTAACTGGGTAGCGATCCTACTCAACGCCTCGCCGTTCATCGTGCTGCTCGCCTTCTGGATTTTCATGATGCGCCAGATGCAGAGCGGCGGAAACAAAGCCTTGAGCTTCGGCAAAAGCCGCGCGCGGCTGCACTCCACGCAGCAGAAGAAGGTCACGTTCAAGGACGTGGCCGGCGTCGAAGAGGCCAAGGAGGAACTCCAGGAGATCATCGAGTTCCTGCGCGAGCCGCAGAAGTTCCAGAAGCTTGGCGGCCGCATTCCGAAGGGCGTGCTGCTGATCGGACCTCCGGGAACCGGCAAGACCCTGCTCGCCCGCGCCATCGCCGGCGAGGCCAGCGTGCCGTTCTTCTCGATCTCCGGTTCGGACTTCGTGGAAATGTTCGTAGGCGTGGGCGCCAGCCGCGTCCGCGACCTGTTCGAGCAGGGCAAGAAGAACGCGCCCTGCATCATCTTCATCGATGAAATCGACGCCGTCGGCCGCCATCGCGGCGCAGGTCTCGGCGGCGGACACGATGAGCGCGAGCAGACCCTGAACCAGTTGCTGGTCGAGATGGACGGCTTCGAATCGAACGAAGGCGTGATCCTGGTGGCCGCCACCAACCGTCCCGACGTGCTCGATCCCGCGCTGCTGCGTCCCGGCCGTTTCGACCGCCGCGTGGTGGTGGGCCGTCCCGACGTGCAGGGCAGGGAAGCCATCCTGCGCGTCCACACCAAGAAGATTCCGCTGGGCGACAACGTCGATCTTTCCGTACTCGGCCGCGGCACTCCGGGCCTCGCCGGCGCGGACCTTGCCAACCTGGTGAACGAAGCGGCGCTGAATGCCGCGCGCCAGAATCGCAAAGTAGTCATGATGATCGATTTCGAGCTCGCCAAGGACAAGATCCTGATGGGCGCGGAGCGCAAATCGATGATCCTCAGCGACGCCGAGAAGCGCAATACCGCGTATCACGAAGCCGGGCACGCGCTGGTGGCCGCGGTGCTGCCCAATGCCGACCCGCTGCACAAGGTCACGATCATCCCGCGCGGCATGGCGCTGGGCGTGACGATGCAGCTTCCCATCGACGACAAGCATTCCTACAACAAGGACTACCTGCAGGCGCAGCTCGCGATCCTGATGGCCGGCCGCATCGCCGAAGAGCGGTACATGCACCACATGACCACGGGCGCGGGCAACGACATCGAGCGCGCCACCGACCTGGCCCGCAAGATGGTCTGCGAATGGGGCATGAGCGAACTCGGGCCGCTGAGCTTCGGCAAGAAGGAAGAGCAGATCTTCCTCGGCCGCGAAATCGCGCAGCATCGCGATTACAGCGAAGAGACGGCGATTCGCATCGACGAGCAGGTGAAGAAACTGGTGCAGGGCGGCTACGACACCGCCGCCGAGATCCTCAGCAAGCACAGCGACGCGCTGGTGAAGATCGCCGAGACGCTGCTGGAGCGCGAGATTCTGGACGGCAACGAAGTGATGCAGATCATCAGCGGCGCGACGCTGCCTCCGATGAGCTCGACCGGCTCGAAGGATTCGGCGGATCACACGCAGCAGGTTCTGCGGCCGGAAGGCGGGCGCCGGGTTACGGGCCTTTCCGAAGGGGAGCGTCCTCAGCCGGCGTGATCCCTCCGTTTCCGGTCTACATTTTTGACATCGACGGCACGCTGCTGGACTCGGCCCAGGATATTTGCGGGGCGGTCCAGCAGGCCCTCGAAAGCCTGCCCGGTTGTCCTCCCGTCACCTTTGAATTTCTGCGCGGCTACATCGGCCGCCACCTGATCGAAACGTTCGGCGCGGTGATTCCGGACTGCCCTGCCGGAACAGGTGGACCGACTCATTCAGCAATACCGTTCCATCTATCTGGGCCGCGGCCACAAGATGACGCGGGTCTACCCGGGCGTGGCGGAAGGCCTGGCCGCGCTCGGCGGGCGCAAGACCACCGCCACCACCAAGGGCACGCCCACCACGCGCGCGGTGCTCGAAATGTTCGGGCTGATCCGGCATTTCGAACACGTGCAGGGCACCGACGGCATCCCGTACAAGCCCGCTCCCGATGTCCTGCTGGCGGCGATGAACGCGCTCGGGGCGAGCCGCGAGGACTGCCTGATGGTGGGCGATTCGGCGGCCGACATGGAAGCGGGCAAGCGCGCCGGCATCAAGACCTGCGCGGTGCGGTACGGCTACGGTCGCGAAGAAGACCTGGCCAGGTTCTCCCCGGACTACTGGATCGACGACTTGCGCGAACTCTGCCGCTGAACCTCGCTACTCATCAATTTCGCCGATTACGCGGTGTGCCGATTCCAAGGCGCCCTGCATCCATCCATTCCAACAGCTTGTGTGTTCGCCGGCAAAATGAATCCGCCCCTCGCGGCGGGCATTGAGTGGAATGGTGCGGATCTGACCCACGTTGTATTGCGCCCATGCGCCACGCTGCCAGGGATCATTTGCCCAACTGTTCGAGACGCCTCCTTCAAACTCTTCTGACAGTCCCGGGAAGACTCTCTGAGCATCCCCGAAGACCGCCTCGATTTGTTGCGACGGGCTCATCGCATCGAGTCTTACGGCGGCCTTCGACTCCGTGTATGCGAGGAGCAGAGAACGGCCTTCATCACGATCCAACGCCCACAGGCGCTCGATAGGCAGGTCGGTGTAGGCGAACCCGCTCAAGCCCTCACGCCGCCAGAAATTCGATCTTGTCTGCAGGAACACCTTGGTTGATGGCGTATATTCCTGGGCGTTAATCAACTCCTGTTTGGCCCCGGCAAGGCGCGCTTCCGAAAACATCTTCCGTACAACCGAGAACGGAGCCGCGCAGACGACATGCTGGCCGCGGATCAGTTGCCTCTCGCCCTGGCGTTGAATGACCACCCAAGCGGAACGGCCGTCCTGTCCGATTGCGATGACCCGCGATCCGTAGCGAATGCGCGCCTCCAGTCGTGCCGCGAACGCTCGTGGAAGTAAGTCGTTCCCGCCCTTGATGTGCGAGGGTGGCCTTGCCGACTGGCGATTGAGTTCATCGAGCAGCCACCAGGCGGCGGATCCCACATCCGCATCGGACCCCAGGGTCAACAGATGGACGGCGTCACGCGACAGGCCCCGGTTTCCGAGAAACTCTCGATAGGTAATTCCGTCGTAGCGGGAAAGTGCCGCCGGAAGCTGTCCATTCAAGCCCGAACGGCCGAGCGAGCGGACCACGCTATCTACGTACCGCTCCTGTAGACCGGAGAGGCCGGCCGCTGCCTCTTCCGGTGAAAGGTTCAGCGGCCACCGCACCGCCGTTTTTGCGGTTGCCCGATAGGAGCGGCCTTGAATATGATACGTGTCGTCCATTTCTACCGGGCGAAAGGGCTCCAGTTCGAGTCCGAACTCCCGGATGTAATGCAATGTGAACTCGTGAGTGTCGGGAATACGCGCAGCGCCGGCTTCGGCAGTCAATCCGAATGCCAGGCCTTCGCGAAGCGTCTTCACCCGGCCACCTGGCCGCGCCTGGCCCTCGAACAGCAGGACGTCGTGGCCCTGCCGGCTGAGTTCGTAAGCCGAGCACAGACCAGCAAGACCTGCACCCACTACGAGGATGCGCTTGGCTGCGCCCTGGCGTTGGGGCATTGTGAGCGGTGAGGAGCCGAGCCCCGCCGCGCCGGCGAACATGGCGAGAAGGCTTCTCCGATTCGGCTTTGCGTCCATTCAGCAACTCTTTCATCCTTCTGCATGCCGCCCGGGCAGAGAATACCGCACAGCGCGCAAGCGCTATTTCAGTTCACTTACATCGACCGTGTTCTTCGCACTGGCTATCTTGAAACGGCCGAGATGCGCGTGGGCCTCCTTCTCCAGATTCGCCGCCCGGAGCTTCTGGCCGCGATGACGAAGGACCTTGGCGTATTCCGACAGAGTGATGACGCGCAGAAGACTACCAGGCGCCGAGGTTTCCTCAATGATGAGGGCTCGCTGGTGCAGCGCTTCGGCTTCCGCATAGTCGCCCAATTTGGCGCGCGCGATTGCAAGACCGGTCAAGGCGGCCGCGGTCCGCAAGTCGTTCTCGTCACCAGCACGCAAGAGAATGGCCAGCGCGCGGCGGTACAGCGGGTCGGCTTTGCTGTATCCACCCTGCGATGAAATCGCGCTGGCGAGTGTGGTCAGCGCCTCCCCGACCAGGATTGCTCCGTTGCCGAATGCGGCTTCCATTAACTTCACTCCGCGTTCCGCAAGGGACTGGGCTTCCACATAGTGGCCTGGGCGACGCACGGTTTCGGCGAGGTTAAGGAGGACGAAACCCACATCGGGATGGTCGGGGCCCCGCTTGGCCTCCAGAATTCGGAGTACGCGCCGCCAGCGCGCTTCGGCGGCTCGAGATTGGCCCCTGGCCGCTTCCAGCGTTGCCAGGCCGCATTCCACGTGGGCCGTCTCTATGGCGCCGGGCCCGTACGTATCGATTGCAGCGTGCAAGGCGCGACGCAGGACCGGTTCCCCTTCGTGGAACCGGCTCTGTTGGAGGTAAACATTTCCCAGTGACGTAAGGGCCATGGCCAGAGCGCCAGGCGGTGG
This sequence comes from Bryobacterales bacterium, assembly GCA_963836425.1. Taxonomy (GTDB): domain Bacteria; phylum Acidobacteriota; class Terriglobia; order Bryobacterales; family Bryobacteraceae; genus CAWIJJ01. The sequence goes on from CAWIJJ010000006.1 coordinate 49,874, forward strand.
GTTGCGCTGCTGCTCGAGCAGGCGGACCGCCGTCTGAAGCGCTGCGACGGCTTGCGCCTGCCGCCCTGTTTCGCTGTACAGCAGACCCATGGCATATTGCGCTGCCGCCACATCCGCGCCGCCTCCCGTCTTTTGAACGATCTCCAGCACACGGGTGGAAGCCCCTTCCGCTTCGGCGTACCGGCCCATACGGCGGTAGCAGACTCCCAAATCTGTCAGGCAGCCAACTACTTCCATGTGCTCAGGTCCAAGAGAAGTCTCCAGGTTGGATAGCGCACGGGAGAGCGCAATGGCCGCCTCATGGTGTTTTCCCTGATCCAGGTAGAGCGAGCCGATCCTGCTCAGCGTCACTCCAAAGTAAGAACTCTCCTCGCCACGCGAACGCGCCACCTCCAAAGCTGCCTCAAAGCTTTTCAAGGCATCATCGAGAGCTCCGTTCCCGCGAAGACGGCCGGCCTCACTCACCTTCTCCTGCCAGCGATCTGCGATGTCGTCCACGCCGGACCTGGGCGCCGGTAGAGCTTGCCCCGGTGCGACGTGGCTCGCCGTCAAGACTGCAATCAGTAATGAACACAGTTTTGGCATACTATCCATCCGCTCTGTTGTTGTGCCAGGCCGAGAGAGCCGCCGTTGGTCAGAACTGAAGCTTTATGGCCAATTGGATGTTGCGCGGTCCGCCGCCTCCGAGGTAGGGATTCCCACCCGCCACGTCCGGAGTTGCCGTAATCGGGATCGAGCCGGAGCCGCGGCCATCACTGCCGGGAGCCGAGCCGTTGAGAAAATCCACGGAGAATGCGGGCAGCAGCGGGTTGCTGAAGTTGGGGTGGTTGAAGACATTAAAGAGGTCTGCTCGCCACTGCATCGAGAGGCCTTCGCGCAGCCGCGTGTTCTTAACAACCGAAAAATCAAATTGCCGGAAGGATGGTCCGGTGAAGGCGTTCCGGCCGAGGTTGCCGAAGTGCTGAGTGCCGGGAGCGCAGTCACCCGCGGACGCGTCCCACGTGCAAGGGACGGCAAAGGCTTCGGCATTCAGAAAGGCATTCGGAAACTGACGCCCAGCCTTGGGATCGCCCACCAGATCGGGGCGGCCATAATACTCGCCGCTTCCATTGAAGTCACCCTCAAAGAGGTAATTTACATTAACCGGTTGCCCCGTCTGGATGCTCAGGATGCCGTTCAAAGTCCATCCGGATAAAAGAATCTGGTGATGGCTGAAGCGCGGAAGTGCGTAAACAAAATTCCAGGAGAAGCGGTGACGGGTGTCGAAATTCGAGCTGGCTCGTTCATTACGAACATTAAAGCTGTTGTCCGGCTGGCTGGCGTTGGGGACAAAGTCCAGTCCGTCGCTGGCGGTGTCGATAGAGTGCGACCAGGAATAATTCACGTTCGAGGTCAGACCGCGGGTCCGGAGGCGGAGGCTCGTTTGGAGCCCGTTATAGTCAGAGTTCGCAGTTGATTCGAACTGGTTGATATAGACGAAATCGGGGAATGGGACGGGACCGCCGCCAACACTCTGATTCACGTCGCGGTAGCGGAACAGTTTGCGACCGGCTGAGCCGACATAACCGATCTGAAGCACTACGCCGGAGGCGAGCTGTTGCTGGACATTCAGATTGTAATTCTGCATGTAGGGAGTTCGGATGTGCTGGTCCACCGTGAACACGTCGGTGGCTGCGAAGTTGCTGAAGACCGGCGGCGCACACAGGCTCGAGTGGGGCACTGGAATCGCAGGCGCGGAGCACGGACCGGCAGTTGTGGCAAGCGCTGCCGTGCTGCTGAAGAGAACCGGCGCAGGTCCGCCGATGTCGTTGTAGGCCGGCCCCGCATTGAAGGTGTTGAACGGCAACTGGCCGACGAAGAAATCCTGCGAAAACGCATCGTAAAATAGACCCCACCCCGCGCGCACAACTGTCTTTGAATCGCCTCGCACATCGTAAGCCACGCTCACTCGCGGAGCGAAATTGTTCCAGTCTTTCGGGTAAAGCTGCTTCACCTGTCGCGGCGCCGCGATCGCGGGATCGAAGATGCTGAAGCGGTTGCGTTCCTCGCCAATGACGCCGAAATAGTCCCATCGCAGGCCGGCATTGACCGTAAGCCTCCGGCTGACCCTGATACTATCCTGCAAATAGAGCGCGTGGTTGTTCTGAAAAGTGCCGCGTCTTGAATCGCCTGTGGCCTGGTGGTTGGACGAGGTGAGATTGCCGGAGGGCAGCCCGGCCAGGAAATCTGCAAGATCGGGGAAAAGGAGCCGCCCGCGGTAGCCGTTGTCGAAGAATCCGTTCACGAAGTTGCGGCGGAATTCATAACCGAACTTCAAATTATGCCGGCCTGCTTTGTAGGAGGCGTTGCCGAGATAGTGCCAACTGGTGTCCACACGCCCGCGGGGCAGGGAGGTATTTGCACCCAGCGTTGCCTGGCCGGAGACGTTGATTTGGGGCAGGCCGAGATCGCCGTCCTGGGCGGTGTTCAGCCCAATGGAGCGAGGGTCGAACGCGTGGTCCTCGGGCGAGAATGCTTGGACGAAGCGATTGTAACCGCCGCGCAGTTCGAGGAGCAGCCGCGGCGTGAAAACATGGGTGTAGGAGAGCGAACCGAGTTGCACGCGGGTGGGGGTGACGGTGTTGAAACCCGGGAGATTTCCGCCGCCTACCAGGGCGAGAGGGTAGCTCTGGCTGCTATCCCCGAAAAAATAGCGGGCGGTGACGATATCACCAGACGCAAACTGCTGGTCGATCTTGGCGATCACGCCGTCGAGCCGGTTTGAGAAGCGCGTGGATGCAAGCAGATTGTTACCGTTGGTATCGGTGGGGATGTTCGCGGCAGGCCAGGGCTGACGGGCCAGCAGATTCGCGATGATGGGACTTTCGCCGCCTGCGTTTACAACGGTGGGCGAACGGAGTGCGGCGGCGATATCGTCTGGCGTTGGGACATGACCGAGGCTGCTGAGGCCGCCGTATTCGCGCTGCCCTTCATTGGCGATGAAGAAGAAAGTCCTGTTCTTGAGAAGGGCGCCACCGAGTGAGCCGCCGAACTGGTTATTGTGGAACGGGTTTTGGGGAACGGCGGCGCTATTGAAGAAGTTGCGCGCGTCGAGGGCATTGTTACGAAAGAATTCAAATGCCGAACCGTGGAGCTGGTTTGTTCCCGATTTAGTTACCAGGTTTACGATAGCTCCCGAATTTCTGCCAAATTGCGCATCGGCCCCGGCGATAACAGGTATCTCAGCGATGGCGTCCAGCGGCAGAATGGTGGAAGGGGTTCCCCAGACGCCCGGTTCGTTGATGGCCGGATTGTTGCGGAAGCCGTCATTCATATCGGCGCCGTCGAGAAGGTAGTTGTTTGAGCGGCCTCGGTTGCCGTTGATACTGAACATGCCGAATGAGCCAGGGGCGTCCGCGATCGATGACGGATCGGAGGTGGCGCCCGGAATGAGGAGCAGTGTCTTTATCAAATCACGTCCGTTGACGGGCAATTCGGACGCCTGCCGGCCCTCGATGGCGCCGCCCTGGTTGTTTCCGGAAGTCTCGAGGAGCGGGATGTTGCCCACAACCTCGATGACTTCTGTCGACACGCCGGGAGTCAGGGTAAGGTCGACACGCGGGGAAGCGGCAACCTTTACTTCAATGGCCGTGACGACCTGTTTTCGGAACCCGCTTCGCGCGGCGGTGACCCTATATAAGCCCACCGGAAGTTCCGCGAATTGGTAATTGCCGTAGGCGTCGGTGACCACCTGGCGCGCGAATTGCGTTTGCTCCCCCGTGGCCGTGACTGCGGCGTTGGGAACGGCAGATCCGCTCGAATCAAAGACTGTGCCCAGAATTGCACCACGGAACGTCTGTGCGTGGAGCCAGCCCGGGTTGAAAGTGAAGGCCACAGCGGCGGCTAAAATCGCTCGTAATAACATGAATTCCCTCCTGCTGGCGAGATAGTGACGCGGTTCCGGAAAGGACGCCATGGTTTGCAGCTTGTCTGCCGATGGGCTGTATCTGTCGGCGTAACTGCCGGTAACCAGACCACTTCCATCCGGACCTGTTCTGGGCTCCGCAGAACCGAAGATGAAGTTCCGGGTGGCATGTGATAGACTCAAGGCCCTTACAGAAGGCCTTCATGGCAGGACCGGCCGGCCCGGTGCCGGTATTTCATTTCGGCGTATTCGAACTAGACCTCCGGGTGGGCGAATTGCGGAAACGCGGCATTCGCATCAAAATTCAGGAGCAGCCACTGCAGATTCTGGGCCTCCTGATCGCGCGTCCCGGCGACGTCGTCACGCGGGAACAGATTCAGAAGAAACTCTGGGACGGCGACACTTTTGTCGATTTCGACAACGCAATCAACAGCGCCATCCGCAAGATGCGGGATGCGTTGGGTGATACGTCGGAGAATCCCCGATTTGTGGAAACCGTGGCGCGCCGCGGCTACCGATTCATCGCGCCAGTTAACCAACAACTCACCGCAGCGCCGCCTATCGATGAGAGCCAACTCGCGCCGACCGGGCCGCTTCCGCCCGGTCCGGTGACGTCCTGGCCGCAGTTACCCGACAGCGGGCCGGCAGGGTTGGAGATCGATGACGCGCTGGTGTTGCCGGAGCAGGCCGCAGTTGCGCCGGCGACGAGACGGCGCATCAACCCTTGGATCATCGTGGGTGCGGCAGCGTTGCTGATCGGCGCCGGAGCGGTGGTTTGGCAGGCCGGCCGGACGCCCGCGCAGGAAGTCTGGTCCGGCGTGATGCTGGCTGGGCCGGCCAAGGCGTTTCAGCCGCGGCTTTCGCCGGATGGACAACTGCTGGCGTTCCTGGCGGTCATCAACCAACTGCCCCAACTCGCCGTGATGAGGCCAGACGGCAGCGGCTGGACTCCCCACACCAGCGATCGCGAGCATGGCTACATCACTACGATTGCCTGGGCCCCCGATTCCAGCAAGATTTACTTCGACCGCATGTGGGGTCACCCGCTCGGAATCTACTCCGTGCCGCAAGTCGGCGGGGACCCGCGCATGCTGCTGGATGAAGCGTTTGGGCCCGAGCCTCTGCCGGACGGCAGCCTGATTGTCGTGAAATTGTCGGACAGTGGCGCCAACCAACTGTTTCACTATTGGCCGGATTCGGGCAAGCTGGAGGCGCTGCCCGCGTTCCTTTCGAAGAGCGACATTACACCGATGCTACGCGCCTTTCCCGACGGCAAGGAGCTGATCTACTTCGGTACCATCGGCACCAGCCTGAAAGAGCGGTCGCAGAGTGCGCGCATGTTGATCTACGATCTGGCTTCGCGGCAGGCGCGCGAGTTGGCGCCCGGTCTCCCGGTCGATCCAGAAAGCGATGGGTGGGCGCCTTTGGGTGTGGCGCGAGACGGGGAGTCGGTCTACTTAGCCACGAAAGAAGGAGATAGTCAACCGTTAGTGCAGGTTCCGCGTAGGCAGGGAAACCGGCCGCGGACCTTACTGTCATTTCCGACCACTGCGGCGCCGGTAGCGATGGACGCCGCACGCGATGGTTCGCTGTATATGGACTTGCTTCAAACCGCGACCGTGATCTTGCGGGTCCCAGCCACGGGCGGGGCAGGCGAGGAGTTTGCGATGCCGCCGCTCGACAACTTCCCGATGATTGCGCCCGGCGGTGAAGTATTGGCGACTCTGAAAGGTTGGGGAAAGGAGCACCTGGCGGCGGTGCGCCCCGGAGGCGAACCCCGAACCCTGGTGGAGACTACGGAGGAGACGTCGCTTCCCGCGACAATATTCGGTGGTAACGTGGCGTTCATAATCGGCTCTGGAGATCGGCGACGGATCGCGATCGCTGCAGTGCGCGACGGGCGTGTGCTGCGCCGCTTTTCGATGCGTAGCGACTACGGCATGGCAGCCTCGCCGGATGGCAAGACGCTCTACTATTCATTCGACGGAGGCATTTGGGCCCAAGCGGTTGCCGGAGGGGAGCCGAAGCGCATCACGGAAGGAATCGACGTGACTCTCGATCCCCGAGGCGAGTACCTGTATGTGAAGCGCGTCAGTAATGGGGTCATGGGGATTTGCCGGATTCCGGTGGCGGGCGGCGATGCGGAGGAACTTCCCATGCCGGCGGAATACCACGTCGCGTATCCTGGACTTTCGCCGGCTGCGGTGGATGCGCGCGGGCGGATCCTGGTTTCCGTGGCTTCGAAGGACTGTTGGTACTACCAGACTGCGATCCTGGACCCGGCCGCGAAATCGTTCACGCTGGTGCCGATCGCGATCGATGGAGATGCTTCGCCGGCCGGTTGGGCTCCCGACGGCCGGATTCTGGCACGCGGAAAGCGGTATTTTTCTTCGCTCTGGCGGTATCAGCGGTCCACGGCCCGTTGATAGGCCAACGGCCGGCCTCTGTGTTTCGCATCGGTATCGGCGGATCTCCTAACGTGGGCTTGCGAGTCTTACTGGGGGCGAGCCGCGAGGACTGCCTGATGGTGGGGGACTCGGCGGCCGACATGGAAGCGGGCAAGCGAGCCGGCATCCGGACCTGTGCGGTGCGGTACGGCTATCGAAGACTTGCGCGAACTCTGCCGCTGCACTGGCCACTCGTGGGACATTAACGGAGATCCTGGTGGACAAGATCCTGGGGGAGTGACCGCGCACGCGGCAGGCAGGAGATAGCGCCGGAGGCGGAGCAGACAAAGCTCGACTTCAGGCGACGGGGGAGAGAGTGGGGCAGGCCTCAAAAGCCCTGCCCCACCGAGTTCTACTTGTTGAACAGCAGCGGCGCGAATTCGCGCAGGCAACGCCTCCAGGTCAGAAACTCGTGAGCGGTCCGCGGGGATTCGTAGAAGACGGCGTTGATGCCGGCTTTATTCAGTTCTTCCGCTGCGGGTTTGCTCACGGCGGTACCGCCTTCGGCTTGTCCATTGCCGAAGAACACAGCCTTGATTTGCTTCTTGAAGGCCGCCGGATTCTCGATTTGCGACAGGGAGATGTTGCCGCCGCTGAACAGGCCGATGTAAGCGAACTTGTCGAGGTTGGCCATGGTGGTGGTACGGGTCTGGCCGCCGCCCATCGATAGTCCGGCCATCGCGCGATTCGCGGCACCGGGAAGCGCGCGGTAGGTCCTCTCGATCATGGGGACCAAATCGGCGAACATCATCTCGGTGAAAGCCGAGTTGCCAAGCATTCCCCGTCCGGCTCCACCCGCTGCCCCTCGGCCCGCCTGACCCGCCGCCGCCGGAGCGCCGCCGGGCGCCGCACCGGGAGTGCCCGGACCGCGTCCCGCTCCGGGCATTCCGCCCCTTGCCGCGGGCGGGGGCGCCGGGTGATCGCTCGGATCGGGCACCAGACCCCGGCCGGCGAACGTCCGCGCGCTGTCACCGGGCCGGACCGCGTTGAGGTTGTCCATGACGATGATCATCGGCTTGGCTTTCTTCTCCGCGATCAGAGTGTCCATGATGTAGTCCACGCGGCCCTGGTTGAACCAGGCAGTCTCGTCTTCTCCCCAGCCGTGCAGCAGGTAGAACACGGGGTACTTGTTCTTTCCTCCGTCGTAGTCCGGGGGCGTATAGACGAAGCAGCGGCGCCACTTGCCGGTGACTTTCGAGTAATACCACTGCTCACTCACCCGGCCGCGAGGAACGTCTTTCGGCTGGTAAAAATCCTGGTCCGGCGCGGGAATCTCAATTCCGGAGTTCCACCATCCGGAGCCGAAGTACGTGCGGGTGGAGGGATCCGCCACGGTAGCGCCGTCGATGTTCACGCCGTAGTAGTGGAAACCTTCCACGGCCGGCTGCGCCGTCGTGCCGCTCCAGATGTTATCCGGTCCCTTCGTCAAGTTCAAACTCCCGACGCGCACAGACTGTGCGTTCGGCGCGATCACGCGATACATCACACGGTTATCCGGAAAGATGCAGGGGTACTTGGCCTCCGGAACGTTCAACGGGTTGGGCTTGCAGTCGGGCGGCGCTTGCCCCCAACACAGTCCCGCGGCGCCTAGTACCAATAGAAGCAGCGTCGATTTCATGAGTTCTCCTTTAAGAAAAGGGAATGCGCAACGCCGGCTGAGGCCCGCTATGCCCCCCAGGTTAGTCGCATAGCACTGATCCCGTATGTAGCTGTAACACATCGACATAGGCCTGTCAATCTGGCTGGCTTCCTGGGAAAGTGGCCTCCGGCGGTCCTGTCCACTTGGTCGCCCACTCGGAACGCGATCCTGATGGCGGGCCCTTCGGACAGCAAGCGCGGTCCCCACCGCAAGCATCGTCGGCGGGCGCAATCATGGCCCTGGAGCGATGTCAGATCGAAAGGCCGGGATCGCCCTCAATGACTTGCTGGCGCAGCAAAGGCCGCTCGCCCGGTTTCCAGAGCGACGCCGTGTGGACGACCCGGTAGCGAAGAAGACCGCCATCGGGACGATCGCTGCGCGTGATCGGGCGTGGAATGCAGACGAACTCGGTGCGCATTTCATCGCCGGTGAGCCGCACCGTCGCATAGCCGTGACCGCCCATATCCACGAATTCAAGGTGCGGGGAAAGTTGCGGATTGGAAACGGCGTGAGCGCGCTTCAGGTCGAAGCTCCTGGCGTATTCGAGGCACGAGCGGACGCCGTGCTTGAGGAGCATGTTGTAGGTCCATTCGGGCTTACCCGCCGGCCGGTCGGCCAGGAACAGCGAACGGAGCGGATGATCCTTGCGAAGATTGTGCTCAAAAGCCTCCATCGCCCCAGGGCTGGCCAGCGAGGCGCCGACGAAACTGATCCCGACCGGCTCGAACGTTGCGGGTGGCAATCGGGAGGCGGCATAGCCAGCCCAAAAGCTATGACGGTCGCCCGACACGATCGCGAACCCGGTGATCTTCGAATCACGGATGAGGTCATAGATTTCGCCACGCTCGTGGTAGGCGCTGCCAAAATCCCAGCTGCCGATCTGCGCGAAGGTGTCGGCCGGCCACTTCTGCCTGGTCAGGCCATCGGGAAGGTTCTGCGGGTCGGCCCGCAAATCGAGGGCACCCAACGAATTGCCCCAGATCTTCCAGGTTGCCGCGGACCGACGGAGCTGGTCCATGAACCATTTCTTCTGACGGGTCCCGAGCAACGTGCGCGGCGGTGAATCCTTTCGAGGATTAGGGATGCTTATGTCGCCAAAGCTGAGTTCGGCGGGCGGTTTGCCGCCGTTGAAGGTGCGGCCCGCATCGAGCGCGATCATCGCCGGTTCAGAGAACATCCCGTTAAAAGTCGGATCGTAAATCTTGCCAACGCCCTCCGCATCGGTCGGGTCGTCGCCGCAGAAGCTGTGCTGGTCGGTGAGAATGAGATCGAGGTGCCGGCCGTAGCGCAAAGACCGATAGGCGATCAGGCTGTTGATGGCCTTCAAGATTGTTGGGTTCGATCCCGAGGCCGCTCTCGTCCCACTTTTCTATCGGAACATTTTTCACCGCCAGCGCGCCGAACGTGTCGAGCGATCCGCTCGGCGCCTTCACGCGTGCGGGAATGTATTCGAACCATGCCTGGTTGGCGGCGACCTTAACGGTCTGGCCCGGTTGCGGAGGGCCCCCTGCCTGGACGATGCTCTGCCGGCCCTGCCAGGAGAATTCGTGATTGTCCCAGATGGCGACGAACGGCCAACGCGCTCGCGCGTCTTGCAGGTCGGGATCGGCAAGGTAGCCCTTGTAGACGACGCGATAGCCGTCGACCGTTAGCGGGTAATGGAAGTTGCCGGTTTGGCCGCCATCGGGAATCCGGCCGACTTCGTAGATTGTGCGGTCGTACCGCGCCGGCACCTCGTCGGGATATTCGACCACCTCATAAATGAAATCACCGAGATGGAGCACGAAACCGAGTTGATCGGCGGACGCCGCGCGCTCATCCTCAAAGATCATCCGGCGATAGCCGTTGAGCTTGCCTTCATTAACGCTCTGGCAGCTGACAAAGGCGAAATTGACCGGCCGTGGATCGTTCGCCAGCGGCGCGGTGATCGTCCGGCCGACGCGGCTACCGTGGGCCTCTCCATCGGCGAAGCGGTACCAGTAGACGCGCGCAGGCTTGAGATGACCGACCAGCACGCGCGTCGTCCAATCCGATTCCGCTGAAACCGGCGCGGACGCCTTTGCGACGACCCGCCGGAACGCATCATCCTCGGCAACCTCCACCGTGAGCATACGCCGGCCGCCCGACTCGAAGGGCCGCCGAGTCCAGAGGATCACGCTGCTCGGATCGGGATCGCCGGACGCGACGCCCTCCGGATAAAGGTCGCGCCGCTCATGCCAGCCGGTGGTTGACGCTCGAGCCGATCCACCCCAAGCCAGCGAGGCTCCCATCGCCGCAGCCAATTGAACAAACTCGCGTCGATTGAGCGTCATCGTCTATCCCCTTCGCAATCTCTCCGCATGCCAGGCAACGTGATCGGGCATGAACTTCGAGTTGAATATCATAGTAGACGTGGTCGTATCCCGGGTGTTAGCACAATGAGAGCGCGATTCCCGCCGGGGCGCAGGGTGCTGCCAGCGGGTCGGGCCGCAAGTCCTCTCGACGAGCCGATATTCACAGGAGAAAGCGCTATTAGGGCTTGGTACATGCGCCACATGAGCCCGGCAGCCGAGATGGAAGCCGGCAAGCGCGCCGGCATCCGGACCTGCGCTTCGAGCCGGATTATCGGGTGGACGACTTGCGCGAGCTTTCGCGATAAAGGCCTAGAGCCGGTGCTGTATTCCGGTGCGCGGCTACGCTGGGGTATCATCGTAGTATCAAACCTCGAGGTCTTCTATGTCCGAAGAAGTGAATCGCCGTACGTTTATAAAAGCAGCGGCGCTGGCCGCCGGGCCGGCCGTCATCTCCGCTCGTGGAGCGAATGAAAAGATCAACGTCGGCTGGATCGGAGTCGGCACGCGTGGCTACTACGGCCTGATGTGGCTGCATCAAGCCGCTAAAGACGACGTGGACCTTACCTCGATCTGCGACACGTACGAAGGGTACATCGAATCGGCTCAGAGCCGCATGCAGGAGATATGGGGCCACGCGGCCAAGGTTCACAAAGATTACCGGGAGTTGTTGGCCGATAAGAGCATCGACGCGGTCTACATCATGACGCCCGAGCATCTGCACAAGGAAATGGCCGTCGCGGCGCTCAACGCCGGCAAGCACGTGTACCTCGAAAAACCGATTGGCCACACCATCGAAGAGGGCTGGGAGATCATCAACGCCTGGCAGAAGTCGGGCAAGATCTGCCAGATCGGCACCCAGAATCGAAGCTCGCTGCTCTACAAGAAGGCGAAGGAGTGGATCGCCCAGGGGATGATCGGCGACGTGCACTACGCGCGCGCCTTCTGGTATCGCAACCGGCTCAACGTCGCCGGAAAACCGACTCCGGCGTGGCGCTACGAGATCCCGGGTCCGAATTTCAGGGTTCGGAACGCCGCCGGAGCATGGATTCCTTTCCCCATGACTCCTCCCAACGAGAAGAACACGGACTGGAACCGTTTCCTCGGAAGCGCGCCCAAGCGCCCGTTCGATCCGCACCGCTACTTCCAGTGGCGCCTGTATTGGGATTATTCGAACGGCATTGCGACGGATTTGATGGTGCACCAGACCGACATCATCAACTTCATGTGCGATAAGACGACGCCGAAATCCGTCATGGCTTCCGGCGGAATTTACCGCTACACGGAGAGTGACAATCGCGACGCGCCGGACACCTTCTCCGCGATCTTCGAGTACCCCGGCGATTTCCATCTCAACTACAGCAGCTATCTGGGCAACCAGAGTGAAAACTTCGGCGAACACATCCTGGGCAACGAAGGAACCATCATCGTCGAAAACCGCACGGACCTGTATTTCAGCCCCGAAACGGACCCCGGTGCGGATCCGAAGTTGAGAGTTCGGCAGGCGATCCACATGCGGAACGATGCGGCTCCCGAAGTGCAGAGGAAGACCGCCAAGTCCGACTACGCCGAAGTGGATGGCGTGCAGGCCCACTTCAAGAATTTCATCGCCTCGATCAAAGGGACCGAGAAGCCGGTTGCGCCGCCGCCTGTGGGGCAGGAAGCCGCGATCGGCGGTCACCTCGCCACGCTTTCCTACAAGCAGGGCAAGAGAGTAATCTGGAACGATCAGACCCGGAAGTACACGTTCGCATAGACTGAAACACCCTGTCCCGTCGAAATGGCCGCCGCCGCCTCCATCGCCGTGCCCTTCCGGGCGCGGCTCGACTGCCGCTGGATCGTGGGCCGGGGTGTGGACCTCGGGTTGATCATCGGCAGTTCGCTCGCCGGCTATCTTTACCTGGCCTTATACGCGGCACTGCACGTCCCCATCTCTCCGCTGTGGTGGTTCTGGTCAGTAGGGTTCGACGGCACCCACATCTTCGCCACCGCGTCGCGCACGTATTTCGACAGCGAAGCGCGCGCGCGCAACCGGAAGCTCTTCTTCGGCAGCCTCGCGTTCTTTTTCGCGCTTGGGCCCGCGATGGTCCTGGCCGGATGGAAAGGCTGGTTGTACCTTCTGGTCGGCGTGTGGGCCTATTATCACGTGATCCGGCAGCACTACGGGTTCATGGTGCTGTACAAGGTGAAGAACCGCGATCTTGCCCCGCTGGACAACACGATCGACCGCCTCTTCCTGGGCGTGATGACGATCGCGCCGCCCTTCCACCGCTTCTTCGTGCATCATCCGGAGGAACTGGGGATTCCGTTTTCGTTTCCCGTTGCGGACATGCCGGTGCTGGCGATTTCGGCCCTCGCGCTGGCGGTGTTCCTGGTGCGGCAGGCGATGCGGCTGCGCGCGGGAGACTCGCTGAACGCGCCCAAGCTGTTGTTGCTCGGTGGCGTGATTCCGCTGCACTGGCTCACCTTCCAATGGATGAGCTGGCAGGCGGCGGTGCCCACCGTGACCATCGTGCACAACCTGCAATATCACGCCCTGGTCTGGTTTCACAACCGCAACCGCTACCGGGTGGCGGGCGGCGCGGCGCGATTCGGGCGCATTCCTCCTGCGGTGAGCCGGAGCCTGCTCGCGTACCTCGGGGCGGCGCTGCTGTTCAGCGCGCTCTACCGCATTCCGGGTTTCCGCCTGGGACAGGTATCAGACCTGGCCTTCGGCCTCTTCTGCGGTTTCGGGCTGACGCATTATTATCTCGACAGCCGCATCTGGCGCGTGCGCCACGATCCAGGGCTGCGCCAGGCGCTGGGGTTGGCTTAACCTGTAATTTGCTGACGACGCTGACATCCGAACACCGCCGGGTCTGGTGGGCGCGGTTCGGGCCGACTGCGCACTACCTGATGCAGACCGAGGCGCACGTTTATGCGCTGGCCGTTTCGGCGAGCGTGCTGCTCGCGTTCTATCCGTTCCTGCTGGTGATGCTTTCGTTCTGCCGGGACGTGTTGCAGTGGCCGGCCGCGCAGCAGGCCATCTATCTTGCGCTGGGCGACTTTTTCGCGGGCGAGCCGGGCGACTTTCTGGTGCGCAACCTTCAGCCGTACCTGGTGCCCCGGCTTCATCTCACCTCGATGTTGCTGCTGTTGTTCACCGCCAACGGCATTTTCGAGCCGCTCGAAGTGGCGCTGAACCGGGCGTGGGGTGTGACCACGAACCGTTCCTATCTGAAGAACCAGCTCATCGCAATTGGCATGATTTTCGTATGCGGGGGCCTCGCGCTGATTTCGCTGATGCTGACGGCGGCAAACAGCAAATGGATTGCGGATGCGTCCGGCATCGACCCGGCGGCGGAGTGGCTCAACGTGCTGTTCTTCAAGCTGGCCGCGGTGCCAGTGTCCATGCTGGCCCTTTTTCTGATCTACTGGCTGCTGCCGAATCGCAAAGTGGAGCCGGGCCGCGTGGCGCCGGTAGCGATCGTGGTGGGGCTGCTGCTCGAGGGTCTGAAATACGTGAACCTGCTGGTCTCCCCGATGCTCACTCAAAAGCTGAGCGCGGAGTACGGTATTTTTCGCTTTTCGGCCACGATTCTGCTGCTGAGCTTTGTCGCGGCACTGATTGTGTTGGCAGGAGCACATTGGACGGCACGCCGCGACCGTACCGATCCGCTATCGTAGGAGACATGAAGGACTGGAGAGGTATCGCCCGATCCGCGGGAATGGAAATTCCGCCGGCGGATCTGGAGCGCATTGCCACATCGCTCGACGCGCTCGAGTCCGTGACCGCGCCGCTGTTCGAAAAACTAACGCCGGCAACCGAGCCGGCAATCACATTTTCGGCGGAAGAGGCCGAAACGTGACGATCCGGGAAGCAGGCGATGCGCTACGGCGGCGCCAGGCTTCCCCGGTGGAACTCGTGAAGGCCGCGGTTCAGCGTATTGAAAGGCTGAATAGCGGGCTGTGCGCGTTCCTTGCCGTGACCGAGGAATCCGCTCTCAACCGCGCGCGCGAGGCTGCGACCGAACTGGCCGCGGGGCGCGACCGCGGTCCCCTGCACGGCATCCCCGTTGCCGTGAAGGACCTGTTCTACACGCGCGGGGTGCGCACCACCGGAGGCTCGAAAATCTTTCAGGATTTCGTGCCGGGCTACGATGCCGCCGTCGTGGAGAGGCTGGAAGCGGCGGGCGCGGTGATGCTGGGCAAGTTGAACATGCACGAACTGGCTTACGGGATCACCTCCGCCAATCCGCATTTTGGCGCGGTGCGGAACCCGTGGAATCCGGAATACAGCCCGGGGGGATCGAGCGGCGGTTCGGGCGTGGCGGTGGCCGCGGGGATGGTGTATGCGGCGATGGGCAGCGACACGGGCGGGTCGATTCGCATCCCGGCGTCGTTTTGCGGAGTGGTGGGGCTCAAGCCCACGTACGGGCGGGTGAGCAGGTACGGCACCATGCCGCTGGGCTACAGCCTGGACCACATGGGGCCGTTGACGCGATCGGTGAGGGACGCGGCGCTGGTGCTGAACGCGATCGCGGGGTACGATGCGCGCGATCCGGCCTCGTCGCGGCATCCGGTGGTGGACTTCGTGCCGGATGAGGAGTGCTCGATCCGCGGGTTGAGGCTGGGATTTCCGGAAAACTTCCTGTTCGAACGGCTGGACCCTGACGTGGAGTCGGCGGTACGAGGGGCGACGGCGCGTGCCGCATCGCTGGGGGCCGTGGTGAAACCGGTGACCATCCGGCCGGACCCGGCGGCGATGAATGCGATCGCGCGGACGGTGCTGCTGGGGGAGGCGGCCGCGACGCTGCAGCCGTACCTGGGGAACCGGGCGAATTTCGGGGCGGACGTGCTGGCGCTTCTGGACCAGGGCAGGCTGCTGCCGGCGAGCGACTACATCAACGCACAGCGCGTGCGCCGCGCCATGTGCCGCGAGTTCGCCGCGGTGTGGGAGGAAGTGGACTGCATCGTGGCGCCGGCCACTCCCAACACGGCGCCGCGGGTGGGGCAGACGACGGTGAAACTGGGCGGGCGGGAAGAAGACGTCCGCCTGGCGACGACACGGCTGGTGAGATGGGTGAACCTTCTGGGATTGCCGGTGCTATCCATGCCCTGCGGGCTGAGTGGAGGGGGAATGCCGGCGGGCTTGCAGATCATCGGGCCGCCCTTCGGGGAGGCGGCGGTACTGCGGGTGGGGGCCGCCCTGGAAGACGCCGGCGTCGGAATTCCACCGGCGCCCGGAATGTGAGGGCGGCCGTGCGGCGATGTGCTCGAGTCATCAAAAGATGAACCTGGCTGCGACGGTGACGCTTTGTTCGGCGGTGCCATGCCGGGGAGCAGCAGCGGAGCGGTGAAAAGGACATTGCGAGCCCCTTTTGGGCTCGCTCGTGGGGATCTACAGTGTTTCCTGCCGGATCTTGGCGGCCTGTTCGGCGCGGAACTGCATCACGCGAGCGCGCAGTTCGGGGCGGGTGGTGGCCAGCATCTGCACGGCGAGGAGCGCGGCATTGATAGCGCCGGCGCGGCCGATGGCGAGCGTTCCAACCGGCACTCCGGCGGGCATCTGAACGGTGGAGAGGAGCGAGTCCATGCCCTTGAGCGCCTGACTCTCCATGGGGACGCCGAGCACGGGGATAACAGTGTACGCGGCCACGACCCCGGCAAGGTGGGCCGCGCCGCCGGCGCCGGCGATAATCACTTCGAGTCCGCGTTCGATGGCCGTCCGGGCGTACTCTGACGCCAAATCCGGCGACCGGTGCGCGGAAACGACGCGGTACTCGTGGGGCACGTCGAAGCGGGCCAGGGTCTCGGCGGCGTTGCGCATGACCTCCCAATCCGACTTGCTGCCCATAATGATCCCTACCAGGGGCTTCTGATCGTTCTTTTCCATTCAGCGCTTATTATATCGAGCACACCAATATCGCGGCGCGCCTTGGTGCGGCGCGCCTGGCGGGTCTGCGGACGTGGCGGAGGAGCTTAAACGACGGGCGCTTCCACGCGCGTCGCGTCGCTCTTCACCGGTTTGGTGGTCACCTTAGGCTCCGGGCGGACGATATCGATGCTGCCTTTAAAGTAGGCACCGTCGTCGATGCTGATGCCGGCCGCGCGGATATCGCCCACCAGATTGCCTTGCTCGCGGATCGCGATCTTCTCGGTGACTTCCACGTTGCCGCGGACCGAGCCGAAGATTACGACCTCGCGCGCTTTGATGTTGGCTTTGACTTTTCCCTTTGGGCCGACGGTCAGCAAACTGTGCGATTCCAGCATGCCTTCCACTTCGCCATCGACCAGCAGTTCTTCCTGGGTGCGGATTTCGCCCTTGATGGTCATGGAGGCGCCGATGGACGCCGTGCTGCGACCCAAAGAAGGCGGATCGTGGCGGGGAGGAGCAGCGGATGGGGCGGACGGTGCGGCTTGAGAATAAGTGCGGGGTGGTTCGGCCTGGGGCTGCTGTCTCTGGCCGGGAACTTCGTCTGAACGTTTATTCCACAAGTTCGGGTCTCCTTCGCAGATGTGTATGAAAAACTTAAATTCGTAGCATGCGAAGGGCCAACTAGAGGCCAGCGCAGGCTGACCGCTTCGTCCCGGTCGCGGCTCTGCAACGGGCGGGCGCGGCGCGGGCGAGGGGCGCGCGGCGGGGCATGAGGGCGGGGGCGGAGGCGCGCCGGGTAAGTTTTACGCTTTCGAGGGCATGGCTTCGAGAAAACTCTTCAAGTCGTGCTCGTTGATTTCGGGGAGACCGGGAGCGACGTTGTCGAGCTTGCCGGCGCGCATCCACTGCTCGAGGCGGTCTATCAGCTCGAACAGGTGTTCAAACGATTCCACGACGAACAGCAGCGGCTGGTAGTGATCGATCTCGGCTCCCTGATTAATCATCCATTCGAGCTGAGCGGGATAGCGCTGCACCTGGCTGGATTCGATGGCGTGCGCCAGTTCGCCGTACGAACTGAGCAGTCCGCTGCCGTAGGCGCAGAGCCCCTGCGGGCCGCCGCGCATCAGGCCGAACTCGACGGTGAACCAGAAAAACCGCGAAAGAGCGCGGATGATGCTGGTGAGCCGGCGGGCGCGTTCGACTTCGTTGAGCAGGCCCTCGGTCAATTCGACGGCGGTGTGGGCGCACTCGCCGAAACGAACGAGCGTGTCGGCGAACACGCGGTCCGTGTGCATCGGGACATGGCCGGCAACATCGTGGAAAATGTCCGGTTCGGGCAAGTAGTCGAGGCGGTGCGGGGGGCGGATGGTGATGGTGGTGGGGAACTCGCGCCGGCGCAGGCAGTCGAAGAAAAGAAATCCCGGCACATATCCGCTGACGGGCTTGGCCTGAAAGCCCGTCAGGGGCTCGAGGCGCTTGTTGACTTCCTTAAGGACGGGGATGCGGTCGACGCGCAGATTTAGAGCTTCGAGTCCGGCGAGGAAGCGAGGGTTACCGTAGCGCTCCCAGCGGGGCTGCATGCGGCGGAAAAGCATCTCCCAGGCATCGTGATTTTCCTTGGAATAGCGCTCGCAAGCCTGGCGGATGAAGAGCTCGCCGCGTTTGCGGGCGTTTTCGACAAACGGCGCGCGGCCCGTCGTGAGTCCTTCGGCGAGCACATTTTCAAGCAGCATGCGTTCCCTCCTCGAGCAGTTCCTGATCCAAAGATAGCACGCGAGAGACCCTCGTCTCAGTGGTGCTATGAACATTGCCACGAAAGCGCGGCGAAAATCGACGCATCCTGTTGGTCTGGATAGTCCTGGTACTCAACCCCCACGTTCGCGGGTATTGCCTAAGGTAATCCTTACTGGTTAACTAGTCAATGCCCGATATTCGTATCGGAAACTACTCAAACTCATGACCACAATGCCAGCCGTCCCGGCCTCCCCCACGGTTCAAGCTGAGAAACTGCGCCTGCTCTATCTCCGCCGCCGGCAAATCGACGATGCCATTTCCGCCCTCGAGCGGCTTGTTGAATTTCGGGATAGCCGCTCCAATGTCATATCGATGGATCAGATTCGAACGATTGCGGGGGGGCAAAACTAGCCCGAGCTAACCGGGAGCATAGGCGTCCATGAGGCGTTCGAACTGCTCCGGCCAGGCAAGACTCCGCCTTCGACAATCAGTTCGGGAGCGGCGTATTTGACGACCGTCTTTACCCATGGGCGGCCGAACCGGGCAGAACCACCAGGATGCTCCGGAATCGAGCGCCCTGACCGACACCGTTGTGGGCGGCCGCGGGACGCTGGCCGAGGCACAGGACGAAATCGGGTCCGGCTACTGCGCACTGGCACCCGCCAACCCCGTATCACGCCCAATCGCCTTCGGACGTTGGAGAAGCGGGCCACGGAAGGCTGGAGCGGTTCATCCGGTGTTTCTCCAGCGCGGCTCCGGCCGAACGCGAACTGTTGGAGGCGTTATGCGACGAGGCCGGCGCCGGCCCGGAGCTCAAGCACCGGGCCGTAATCGACGTACTTGATCACTTCGCGCCCCGCTTCCATGCGGCCGAAGTCAAGCTACGCCGCCACTTTCGCAGGCAGTTCCTTGACAATTTCGGACACGAACGCCTTTGCATCGCCGAACAGCATGAGTGTGCGGTCCATGTAGTAGAGCGGGTTATCGATACCGGCGAAACCGGGACTCATGGACCGCTTGATCACCATGACGGTGCGGGCCTTGTCGACGTCGAGGATGGGCATTCCGTAAATCGGGCTGGACTGGTCGGTGCGCGCGGCGGGGTTGGTGACGTCGTTGGCGCCGATGACGAGAGCCACATCACACTGAGGGAATTCGGAATTGATGTCGTCCATTTCGACGAGGCGGTCGTAGGGTATGTCGGCCTCGGCGAGGAGGACGTTCATGTGGCCCGGCATGCGGCCGGCGACGGGATGAATGGCGAATTTGACGTCGACGCCGCGGCGCATGAGGGAATCGAACAACTCGCGAATTTTGTGCTGGGCCTGGGCGACGGCGAGGCCGTAGCCGGGGACGATGATGACGCTGGACGCGGCTTCGAGGACGGCGGCAGCCTCCTCGGGACTAGCGCTACGTACGGGCCGCTGTTCGGCGGCGGGCCCCTTGGAGGCCTGAATCTGGCCGAACGCTCCGAACAGGACGTTGGTAAACGAACGGTTCATGGCCTTGCACATGATGATGGACAGGATGAGGCCGGAGGAGCCGTCAAGGGCCCCGGCAATGATCAGCAGGGGATTATCGAGGGCGAACCCCATGGCGCAGGCGGAGAGTCCGGCGTACGAATTCAGGAGCGCGATGACGGTGGGCATGTCGGCGCCGCCGATGGGGATGATGAGGAGCACTCCGAAGAGGAGGGCGAGGACGGCGAAGATGGGGAAGAGGAAGGTGTCGGTCGGGACGAGGATCAGACGAACTCCGAGGCCTGCCGCGATGGCGAACAGGGTGAAGTTGATCATGTTCTGGTTGCGGTAGGTGATGGGCCGGGAGGGCAGCACTTCCTGCAGTTTCCCCATAGCCATGAGGCTGCCGGTGAAGGTGAGGAAACCGAGCAGCGTTTCGATGATCAGGGCGACCATGACCAGGCCGGTCAGTTCCTCGGCCACGTGGGCCTGGCCGCGGTAGAACTCGGCGGTGCCCACGAGCGCGGCTGCCAGGGCGCCGCAGGCGTGCGACATGGCGGTCCGTTGGGGGACGGCGGTCATGGGCATGATGTAGGCGATCGGGACGCCCACCACCGACCCGATCAGGAACGCTGCCAGAATCCAGGTCCAGTTGTGAACGTCCTGCGCCATGAGGGTGCCGCCGACGGCGAGGAGCATGCCCGCTTCGCCGGCGAAGACGCCGCGGCGCGCGGTGGCGGGATGGTTCATCCACTTGAGCGAGAGGATGAATAGGGCCGCGGAGAGGACGTAAATGTAACTGACGAACTGGGACATTTACTTTTTCGCCTCCCGCCGCTTGAACATTTTGAGCATCCGGTCGGTGATGAGGAAGCCGCTCACGATGTTGGTGACGGCGGCGGTGATGGCGATGAAGCCGAGCACTTTGCTGAGCGTGCTGGCTCCGGCGGCTCCGGTGATCAGAATCGCGCCGACCACCGAGATGGCGGAGATGGCGTTGGTGAGCGACATCAGGGGCGTGTGCAGCAGGGGTGAAACCTTGCGGATCACCTCCAGGCCCACAAACGTGGCCAGCATGAACACATATAAACCCAGTTCCAGCTTGGACGGCATGAAAGCTCCTGTTTCAAACGGTCTGCAATGCGGGCAGCCCCAGGGATTCGCGGACGCGCGGGTGGACCACTTCGCCCGAGTGCGTGACCAGGGTTTCGCGTACGATCTCGTCATCGGGGGCGAGCGAGAGGCGCCCGTCTTTGATCAGGTACTTCAAAAAAGTCGCGATGTTGCGGGCGTACATCTGGCTGGCATGGTAGGGAATGGTTGACGGCAGGTTCACGGGCCCGTGAATTTGGATGCCGTTGTGCTCCACGATTTCGCCGGGACGCGTTAATTCGCAATTGCCGCCGCGCTCGGCGGCGATATCGACGATGACAGAGCCGGGGGCCATGCGCTCCGCCATTTCGCGGGTGATGAGCACAGGCGCCTTTTTGCCGGGCACGGCGGCGGTGGTGATGACGACGTTCTGTTCGGCCAGCACGGCGCCCAGCGCGTCGCGCTGCCTGCGATAGAAATCTTCTCCCATGGCTTTGGCGTAGCCGCCCTTGTCTTCGGCGCCGGCCGCCTCCACATCGAGGACGACGAAGCGAGCGCCCAGGCTCTCGATCTGCTCTTTGACGACGGCGCGGATGTCGTAGCCGCTGACCACGGCGCCGAGGCGGCGGGCGGTGGCGATGGCCTGCAAGCCGGCGACCCCGGCGCCGATGACGAGGGCGCGCGCGGGGGCGACGGTGCCGGCGGCGGTCATCAGCATGGGAAACATGCGGGGCAGGAAATCGGCGGCGATGAGGACGGCTTTATAGCCGGCGACGGTGGCCATGCTGGACAGGGCGTCCATGCTTTGGGCGCGGGTGATGCGCGGCATGAGCTCCATGGAGAGGAAGTCAACGCCGCGGCCGGCGAGGTCGCGGTTGGCATCCATGGCGGTGAGGGCCTCGCCGAAGCCGATTACGATCTGGCCGCGGCGCATGGCGGCGATGTCGGCGCTGCCGGTTTCCGGATTGGACCCGGGTCCGCGGACCTGGAGCAGCACGGCGGCTTCGGCGAAGACCTCGGCGCGCGACGCGAGCCGCACTCCTTTCCCGGCGTACTCCGCGTCCGGAAAGCCTGCCGCCGATCCAGCGCCGGCCTCCATCACCCACTCCACGCCCGATTTGTTGAGAACGCTCAACGCCGCGGGCACGATGGCGACGCGCCGTTCCCCGGGCGCCGCTTCCGTTACCACCCCGACCTTTATTGCCACGAATCGCTCCGTAGGACGGGCCTTCCAGGCCCTGTCCACCTGTAGTTACCATACCGTGCCGGAGGTCTTCCCGACACCTGTTACACCTCTAGCTTCTGTTCGCTGGATTGTGGGGCGCGGCGGAGGAGCCAGATGGAAACGGCGAAAACCAGGATCAGGAAACCAAGCAGCGCGAGCTCGATCATGGAGTTGCGGAATTCGACGGGCTGGTTCTCGCCTTTCTGCGCCAGGTTCGCCGCCTGCATGGTGATTACGAGGATGCGGCGTACGGAGGCGATCAAGCCGACGATGAGAAACGGCTCCATGACGAGAGCGTGCGAGTGAATGGAAATGCGCACGGTGTGCAGGATCTCGACGAAGATGAGGACCAGGAGCAGGTGTTCGAGGACGACGAAGGCTTCCGAGAGGAGGGTTCCGCCGAGGAAGCCGTTCCAGACGGCGACGCCCGCCGCCATGAGCGCCGAGACGGCGCCTACTACGAGGAGTACGCCGAGAGCCACGTACAATGCGGCTTCGACCGCGTGGGCGAGGCGGCCGAAACGTTTGCGGAGTCCATTTTCGTCGCGAGGCGGCATCAGGCGGGCGTTCCGGCGAGGCGCGAGGTCAGCAACCCGAGCCACTCTTCCATGCCGGCGCCGGTTTTGGCGGAAACGGTCAGGGTGCGGAGCCCGGGACGGACGGACTCGATGGCGAGATGGGCCGCGGGGGCATCGAATTCGACGGCGGCGGCGAGGTCGCCCTTGGTGATGATGGCGAGGTCGGCGCCGTTAAAGATGGTGGGGTATTTGAGGGGCTTGTCTTCGCCTTCGGTGACGGACATGAGAACCAGCCGGAGCTCCTCGCCGAGATCGTAAGAGGCGGGACAGACCAGGTTGCCGACGTTCTCGATGAACAGGCAGTCGAGGGCGTTGAGGTCCCACCCATCGAGGGCGCGGCGCACCATCTCGGCTTCCAGGTGGCAGACGGTGCCGGTGACGATCTGGCGGACGGGGGCGCCGCTGCGGGCGAGGCGCTGCGCGTCGTTTTCGGTGGCGAGGTCTCCTACGAGGGCGGCTACACGCAGGCGGGGGTGCAGGGCGGCGAGGGTCTTTTCGAGGAAGAGGGTCTTGCCGGAACCGGGGCTCGAGACCAGGCTGACGGCGAAGACGCCGGCCGCGCGGAAGCGGTCGCGCAGCTCGCGGGCGGCCAGGTCGTTCTTCTTGAGAACGTTCTGCCGCACCTCGATCATGCGGGGGCCGGAGCTCATCGATCCACCTCGAGCGCGGTCACCAGCAGTTCGCGGCCTTCGAGCACCTCGGGCGTGGGCGTCTCGCACACCGGACAGCGCAGCCACTGAATGGACGGAACCTGGCGGGGTTCGCGGCAGGATGGGCAAAAGACGACGATGGGGACGTTTTCGATCACCAGGCGGGAACCCTCGAGCGGGGTGCCCGCGGAGACCATTTCGTAGGATCCGAGCAGGGCATCCTGCACCACTCCGGAAAGGGGGCCGAGCTTCAAGTGAATGGCCAGCACGCGCACGCCGCGGGTTGCGGCTTCTTCCTGGGCGAGGTCCACGAGGCTGGAGGCGATGGACAGCTCATGCATGGGCGGTCACCTCAAGCAGTTCGCGGAGGACGTGATAGATGGACGCCTGGACTTCCTGAATGCGGGGGATGTAATCGCAGCGGACGACGATGGGGAAGTCGGCCAGGCCGCGGCGCACGACTTCGCCGCCGTCGTAGCCGAGGAGGGCGACGGTGGTGAGATTGCGGCGGCGGGCTTCTTCAAAGGTGGCGAGGAGGTTGCGGGATCCGCCGCTGGTGGAGATGCCGATGACGACGTCGGCCGGTTTCGAGTGAGCGATGAGCTGGCGGAGGAACATGACTTCGGGGCCCACGTCGTTGGCGAGCGCGGTGAGGATGGCGGGTTCGGAGGAAAGGGAGAGGGCGGGGACGGGGCGCAGGCCGGGTGGTGGAGCGACGCAGTCGATGGCCCAGTCGTTGGCGTCGGTGGCGGAACCGCCGTTGCCGAAGATGAGCAGGCGGCCGCCGGCGCGGATGCGCTCGCCGATGGCGATGGCAGTTTCGACGATGCGGTCCGCTTCCTGCTCCGCGACCTGGGCGCGCAGGCGCGCGTCGTCGGCTACTTTGACGCGAATGGATCCGGCGACCTGTTCGGGGAGGCCGGATGCGCTGCCGGCGGAGGTTCCGAGGAAGGGATAGAGAAAAGACGCGTTTCCGGCTTCCGAATCGAGCTCCTGGTGCTCGAGGTAGACGTGCACTGTTTCCCAGAGGGTGTGGTAGAGGATCTCGATCATCTCCTGATGCTGGAAGGGGTCGGGAGAAAAATGCGGGACGGCAAAGTCGGCGGCGGTGCCAGGGAGGGCGAAGGTCATGGCGCCGCGGGCGCGGGCGGAGGCGAGCGCGCGAGCCACTTCAGCGTCGCCTTCGGGCGGACCGAAACCCATCAGGATGTCATCGGGAGCAGGCGATGGCGGCGAGGGAGGAGGCGAAGCTTTGCGAGAGATCGACGGCGGGGAGCGCGCGCTTGCCGACGATGACGGGGTGGATGAATTCCACCGAGACATGCTGGGCGTCGGTGGAGTAGGCACCGCGGCCGAAGGCGAGCAGGCGGCCACCGCGGAGGAAGCGGGCGGCCATTTCGGAACAGGCGAGCGCGAGGCGTCCGGCCTGGGCTTCGAAGAACTCGCCGTAGACGCGATTGCGTTCAAGCAGGGAGCGGGAGGCGATTTGGGAGAGCTGGGACGAAGCAATCATCGGGATCAGCAGATGCGGGGCAGCGGGTCGCCGACGAGCATGTCCATGATGCGAGTGCCGCCGAACTGGGTTCGGAGGAGGACGAGGCCGGGCGGGTCGGCCTTGACGATGCCTGCGATGGCCGCTTCGCTCCCGAGGGGATGGGCGCGCATGGCATGGAGCGCGGCCTGCGCCTGATCGCCATCGACGAAGACGACCATGCGGCCTTCGCAGGCGACGTAGAGCGGGTCGATGCCGAGGATTTCGGAAGCGCCGCGAACTTCGGGGCGAACGGGGACGGCGGTCTCGTCGAGAACCACGGAGACGCCGGCGGCCGCGGCCACTTCGTTCAGGATGGTGCCCACGCCGCCGCGAGTGGCGTCGCGCATGCAGCGGACGCCGGGCGCCGCGGCCAGGAGGGCGTCGGCGAGCGGCCAGAGGGAGGCGGTGTCGCTGCGCAGATCGGATTCGAGTTCGAGCTCACCGCGGGCGAGCATAATGGTGATGCCGTGGTCGCCGACGGGGCCGGAGATGAGGACGGCGTCGCCCGGGCGGACACCGGCTGCGCCGAGGGCGATGTCGCGTTCGATGACACCGATGCCGGAGGTGTTGATGAAGCAGCCGTCGGCCTTGCCGCGCTGCACGACTTTCGTATCGCCGGTGACGATGGCAACGCCTGCGGCGGCAGAGGCGCGGGCCATCGATTCGACGATGCGCTTGAGGTCGGCGGTGGGGAATCCTTCTTCGAGGATGAAGCCGGCGGTGAGATAGAGCGGGCGCGCGCCGGCGACGGCGAGATCGTTGACGGTGCCGTTCACGGCGAGGTCGCCCACGTCGCCGCCGGGGAAGAAGAGAGGAGAGACGACGAAGGAATCGGTGGTGAGGGCGAGGCGGCTGCCGTTGACGGCGAAGACGGCCTGGTCCTCGAGGGGCTCGAGGAGCGGATTGCGGAAGGCTTCGAGAAACACGGCGTCCACGAGCGTGCGGCTGGCCTTGCCTCCGGCGCCATGAGCCATGGTGATGCGCTCTTCGCGGAGGACGGCCTTGCGGCGGCGGACGCGTTCGATGCGTTCGAGCACCTGCTCTTCGCGGCCGGGTCCGGAGGTGCCGTGCTCGTGCACCAGCTTTTCGGCCCAGGCTGCCGTCTTTTCGCTCATCGGGCTGCCTCTTTGACGCGGTCGCGCGTGAACCTGCCGAAGTTGTAATAGGCCGCGCAGGCCCCTTCAGAGGAGACCATGCAAGTGCCGATGGGTGTTTCGGGCGTGCAGGCGGTTCCGAATACCTTGCACTCCCAGGGCTTGAGAACGCCTTTCAACACTTCGCCGCACTGGCAGGCTTTGGGATCGGCAACGCGCACGCCGGGTATGGCGAAAATCTTTTCGGCGTCGAAGCGGGCGTACTCCTCGCGCAGTTTCAGGGCGGACTGTGAAATGAAACCGAGGCCGCGCCATTCGAAGTAGGCGCGCAGTTCCATGGTGCGCTGGATGGCCTTGAGGGCGGCGCGATTGCCTTCCCAGGGAACGACGCGGGTGTACTGGTTCTCGACTTCGCAGCGGCCGTCGGCGAGCTGTTGGAGGAGCATGTGGACCGATTGCAGAATGTCGAGCGGCTCGAATCCGGCCACGACCACGGGCCGGTGAAAAGCGTCGGCGATGAACTGGTAGGGCCGGCAGCCGATGGCAGTGGAGACGTGGCCCGGCCCGAGGAAGCCATCGAGACGCAGGTCCGGCGATTCGAGAATGGCCTTGATGGCGGGCACGATGGTGACGTGGCTGCAAAAGATGGAGAAGTTGGCGAGCCCCTCTTCTTCGGCCTTGAGGACGGTGAGGGCGGTGGACGGCGCGGTGGTTTCAAAGCCGATGGCGAGGAACACCACGCGGCGATCGGGATTCTTGCGGGCGATCTTAAGGGCATCGAGGGGCGAGTAGACCATGCGGATATCGGCGCCTTCGGCGTTGGCGTCGAGGAACGAGCCGTTGCCGCCGGGAACGCGCATCATGTCGCCGAAGGTGGCGAGGATGACGCCGGGCTGGCGCGCGATGTGGATGGCATCGTCGATGCGGCCCATGGGGATGACGCACACGGGACAGCCGGGCCCGTGGACGAGGGTGATGTTTTCCGGCAGGTAGTCTTCGATGCCGTGCTTGTAAATGGTATGGGTGTGGCCGCCGCACACCTCCATGAACCGGTAGTGCCGGTCGGGACGGGCGAGGCGCGCGATCTGCTGCGCCAGTTCGGCGGCGATTTCCCGGTCGCGGAACTCATCCACGAAACGCATGATCAGCCGCTCCTTTCCGGCGGCTCTTCCTCGGATGCCTGAAAGGCCGCCACCTCATCCTGGTAAGCCTGGCCGAGGCCGTGCAAAAACTCGAGAGACGCGCGGGCTTCGGCTTCGTCGACTTTGGAAATGGCGAAGCCGACGTGAATCAGCACCCAGTCGCCGGGGGCGACGTTGTCCACCAGGCCGATGTTCACATTGCGGCGGATGCCGCTTACGTCCGCGGTGGCCAGATCGCTACCGGGAATGAATTGTACGACCTGGGCTGGAATCGCGAGGCACATTATGCCGCTCCTCTCGCGCGCTTGTGCACGAGCAGATCCCGGACCATGGATGCCGCCGTTTCGACAGCCGCCTCCACGTGCGGGCTCAGCGGGGCGCCCTCTTCGAGAGAGGCCGGTTCGCAGCCGACGATGAGGACGCGGCCGGGTGTGCCGCCGAGCGCTCGCAGGGCGCTGAAGATGCTCGCAGGGCTCATGGTGTGGGCGTCGGCGGCGGGCGGCGCGTGAACTTCATCGAGGTCCGGCTCCATAACGTAGAGAGTGCCGGGCGTGCCGCCGCGGGGCAGCAGGTCGATGAGGATAGTGAGGTCGTACCTGCCGTCCAGCAACTCGTAGGCGAGGTGCAGGCTGCGGATTCCAAAATCCGCAACCCGCACATCCTGGGGCAATGCCTCCGCGCGCAGCCGGCGTACGACTTCGACGCCGAACGCATCATCGCCCAGAAAAATATTCCCGATGCCTGCAACCAGTGTGCCGGGCATTGGCTTACATCGAGCTCAACTTCGCGTACCGGACCATGTCCGGTATCGATTTGACGAATAAATAGGTCGCGAAACTGCCGACCACGACGGTTACGGCCCATCCGAAAGTTCTCATGGTTCCACCTCCAGCAATTCGATTTCGTCGGGATAGAAATAGTAAAAGCGGCCGTAGTGTCCCGCCAGGTCGGCCGCCGGGTCGCCTTCAACAGTTACTGCCACGTACACACGATCTTCGACATCCCGATGGACGGCCTCGACGCGGGCCGCGCGACCCTTCAGGAAGAGGTCCATCGAATCGGCGCGCCGTTTGGGAACGAGGCGCACGCGCGACCCGCGGGCGACGCGCCCGCCGGGGATTTCGATTTCGGCCTCTTCGGGCTTTTCGCCTGCCGGATTGAAGAAATCTTCGCCGGGGACAGCTCGCATTCCGCGAACCGCGCCGTGCAGGCGCTCGAACATTTCACGGGGAATGGAATCGGAGCGCTCGACGATGCGGCGGGCGCGGTCGTCGGCGGCGCAGGCTTCGCGCTTCTCGTCATCGGTCAGGGTCATGACGCGGAGGGTGAGCATCTCGTCCATTTCGGTGGCGTCGAAGAAGTCGCCCGGGCTTTCCGGCGCGATGGCCGGATAGTCTTCGAGGATGATGGGGGAGGAGAGCATGACCTCGCGGTCGCCCGGTTTTCCGGTGAGGACCGGCCAGGTGTTCAGGTTGGCGCAGGCGCGGGCGGCGTCGATGGCGCGGAGCGGCGGATCCATGAGTGAGACGAAGGAGCCGCGCTCGACAGAGAGCAGGGTGTGCGCGCCCACCAGGGAGCGGCGCATGGCCGCGGCACGGGCGGCGCCGGCGTCGATATCGGTCAGGTTCTCGAGGCGAAGGCGGAACCTGAAGAGGCCGTCCACCTTTTCGACGGAAACGCGGGTGAGGCCCGTGATCGGGCCTCCCGCGGCAGGAATAAGGAAAGGCTCGATGCGTTCCTCCGTAAGGGAATCGAGCGCGCAGGGACCGACATCGATGGTCCTCTCCGCTCCGGTTTCCCACGCCGCATCGAACTCATGCTTGTCCTCTTCCACCTGTAAAAAACGAATCGTGCCGGAGACCGAGGCCGCGCCTTGCGATTCGACGAGGCACTCGGTCTGCATTTCCCAGGGATCTCCGCCGCCTTCGCTCCAGACGCGCGGAGCGACGATCCCGAATTGCCAGCGAAAACGGTTTTTGACCGACGAGGGGCGGTAGGGATACAAAATGTAACCCTCGTAGAGCACCGCGTCGGCAATCTTTCTGGCCTGGTCGAGTTTGTTCATGCCACGGGCTCCCGCGCGCCGTCGATGAGTTCGGCGATGGTTTCGTCCAGTGTGAAGTGGGCCCGGTGTGCTTTGAGGCGCTGCAAGGCATCGAGGGTTTCATGCCGCAGCCGGATCCAGGCGGCTCCGGGAAAATAAGAGTCCATCAGGTTGCGCCAGGTGCTCACCGGGAGGCGGAAGCCGGCCTCCTTTTCCCAGGGAATCTGTTCGACGCGGAATCCGGTTTCAGTTTTGGCGAAGGTAGTGCCGCTGAAGAGGAAGAGCAGCGATACTTCGCCGCCCTCGAGAGCGCGCAGGTATTTGCCGGCGATCACTTCAAAATCGTAGGTGCAGGCGACGGGCAGGTCGAGGTCTGCCGAGCCTGTGAAGGACGGGGCGATCAAGGAGGCCTGCGTCCAGAGGAGCGGGCGCAGGGTGTCTCGCCAGCGGTCGGGCGTGCCGAACAGTTCGGCGAGACGTTCCTGCTCGGCCGGCGAATATTTGCGGCTGCGCGGCTGAATCTGCACCTGCGCGCGGAGCAGGACTGCGTGCAGGGCGGCGCCCCCCGATTCGGAGATGTGCAGCCGGAAATTGAGCGTGGGCGCGGCAGCATTCGCCGCGGCGGAGGCGGCCGTAACGGCGAAGTTCAGGTCGAGCATTGGCTCTCCTGTTCGCGTTCGGCGAGGTTTTGAAAGAAGGCGTCGATCTCGAGCGCGGCCTGTTCGCCGCCGTCGAAGCCGCGCCAGTGCCGCCGCAGCCGGCCGACGAGTTCGTAGCACAGGTCCACTGGCACGATCCAGGATTCGAGGCGCTCGCGGCGGTGAAATACGAGGAGCGCCTCGATATCGGGTTCGAGTCCGGCGAGCGAGGGGTTGGCGCGCAGCATATCCTGCCAGAGATCGAGGGGCAGGCCGGATTCGGTAGCACCGCCGGGGCTGGGGTAGAACGCCGACACGCGCCCGCGGCGGCCGTCGTAAATGAAAAAAGCGAGTCCGGTGGGGATGTCCAGCATCTCCCATTCGATGGCTGCTTCCGGCAGGCGCCGGCAGCTCTCGCCCACGGAGCGGTACTTGCCGGCGGCGGCCGCGGGACTGGTGAACAGGAGATAGCACGGGCGGCAGGCGCAAATCAGCCGCCGCTCTTCGAGAGCGACCACGTGCGAATGCTTCGGCGGGACCGGCGCGTTGCACAACTCGCAATGTTCCACGCGGGGCGCGGGCGCGGGTGGCGGCGCGGCGGCAAAACGCCGGAGGCGGAGAATTGGCTGCATGGTTCAGACGCTCCCCGCCGGGGCAATCTGCACGAGGGCGCCGGATGCGGGCGCGCCTTCGATCCGCACTCCTTCAAGGTCCGGAGCCGCTTCGAAGGCCGCGCTCTCAATCCATCCGGCGAGGGACGGAGGAGGTTGACCGCCCCCGTTATGTTCGACGCGTATGTTCGCCACGCCTTCGGCAAGTCCGACCAGGACGAGGCGGTGGGATTCGAGGCGCCGTTCCACACGATGCAGGGCGCGGCGCAGGCGGGTTTCGGCGTCTTCGGGGTGAAGATCGTGGAGAAGCAGGAGGCTGCCCACGAGCTTGTCGGAGGCCAGGCGCTCGAGCAGGCCGGGAGTAGCGGACTGGGCCGCGATCTCGACGATGCGGCCCAGTCCGGCGCCGTAGAGGTGCATGAGCAACTGCACCAGCTCTGCGGATTCCGGGTGTTCGGCTACAACAGATTCGATCCGCTCAACAGTCGCATTCACATCCGGAAGATCCACGGCGGCCTCTCCTATTTGATGTATTGATCCGGCATATTCAACAGCGTGGGCGAGTGCCTCTGCTCCAGCACTTTGCCGTTGCCCAGGTACATGTGGACGCCGCAGGGCAGGCAGGGGTCGAAGCTGCGGATCGTGCGCATCACGTCTATGCCCTTGAACTTGTCCGGAGGGTTCTCTTCGAAGATGGGCTGGTCCTGGACGGCATCCTCGTAGGGTCCGGGTGTGCCGTAGTAGTCACGCGGACTCGCATTCCAGGGAGTGGGCGGATACGGGTGATAGTTGGCGATTTTGCCGTTGCGGATCACCATGTGGTGTGAGAGGACGCCGCGCACGGCCTCGGTGAAGCCGCAGGCCACGGCTTCCTTGGGGACTTTGAAGTCGTTCCAGGTTTGCGTCTTGCCCTGCCGGACCTCCGCCATCGCCTTCTCGAGGAAATGGAGGGCGCAAGCGGCGGCGTAGGCCTGGAAGTAGGTGCGGGCGCGGTCGCGTTCGATGGCGTTACTCCACTTCGGTATCTTCCACTCGAAGCGTGCTGGACCTTTCAGCGCCGTCTTGGGCAGATTGATTTGCACGCTGTTGCCCGTTGCTTTGACGTAGCCGATATCGACGAGGCCGCTCAGGGCGGTTGACCAGAGGCGCGCGATGGGACCGCCTCCGGTATCGAGCGCGAGGTGATCCTTACCGTCATGCCAGCGCGGCGACATCACCCAACTGTAGCGTTCGTTGAAATCGCGCTTCTGGGGCCGGGGGACGGTGTGCTGGTTCCAGGGATGGCGGGGGTCCACGGGATTTCCGGCGGGATCGTGGGTGACGAACATCTCCTTGCCTTCCCAGTCCTCGTAGTAGGAACTGCCGAGGAGGATGCGAATGCCGAGATTGATCTTGACGAGGTCGTTGGTGACCAATTTTCCGTCGACGACAACGCCAGGTGTGACAAACATGGCCCGGCCCCAGTCGGACATATTGCTGTAGCCGAAATTGCGGACTTCGGGATTCTGGAAACAGCCCCAGCAGCCGAGCAGGATGCGGCGGCGCCCGACTTCCTCGTAGCCCGGAACGGCCTGGTAGAAGAAGTCGAACAGGTCGTCGTGCATAGGCACGACTTTCTTAAGAAACTCGATGTAGCGCATGAGGCGCGTCATGTAATCGGTCAGCACCTGGATGGTGACGGTGGTACCGACGCCGCCGGCATAGAGGGTGGAAGGATGGACGTGGCGGCCCTCCATGAGGCAGAACATTTCACGGGTGAGGCGGCTCACCTGGAGCGCCTCGCGGTAGAATTCGCCCTCGAACGGATTGAGCGATTTCATGATGGCGCCGATGGTGCGATAGCCATGGATATCGGCGTGGGGCGCTTCGGCGCGCTCGGCTTTCTCCCACACACCGGGATTGGTATCGCGCACCATTTTTTCGCAGAAATCGACGCCGACCAGGTTCTCCTGGTAGATGTTGTGGTCGAACATGAACTCGGCGGCCTCGCCGAGATTGATGACCCATTCGCCGAGGTGCGGAGGGACCACGCCGAAGGCCATGTTCTGGGTGTACACGGAACAGGTGGCGTGATTATCGCCGCAAATCCCGCAGATGCGGCTGGTGATGAAGTGGGCGTCGCGCGGGTCCTTGCCTTTCATGAAAATGGAGTAGCCGCGGAAGATGGAGGAGGTGCTGTGGCACTCGACCACGCGGCGGCGGCCGAAGTCGATTTTGGTATAAATGCCGAGACTTCCGACGATGCGGGTGATCGGGTCCCACGCCACTTCGACGAGGTTGGTTTTGGTGCGGTCGATATCGGGTCTGACGTCTGTGCTTGTGCCCATCGTTTCCTCTCCTAATGCCTCGCCATACTCCAGGCCGGCTTGTACCCGGTGGTTAATTTTCGGCCGGTGTGCCGCCACTTCGGCTCTTTGTCCACGGTGCCCATGGTGATGCTGCGGAGGCGCCGGATGAGGGGTCCGTAAAACTGGCCCGTGATTTCGGTGGACACCTTGCTGCCCGGGGGTTCGTCCATGAACGGCATGAACTTGTCGGGGAAGCCGGGCATGGTGCAGGCGATGCAGATGCCGCCGACGTTGGGGCAGCCGCCGACACCGTCCATCCAGCCGCGTTTGGTGACGTTGCACTTGACCACCGGCCCCCAGCAGCCGAGGCGCACAAGGCACTCGGGCTGGCCGTATTCGGTGGCGAACTGGCCCTGCTCGTAGTAGCCGCCGCGGTCGCAGCCTTCGTGCACGGTCTGGCCGAACAGCCACTTGGGGCGGAGTTTATCGTCGAGGGGAATCATCGGCGCGTTGCCCGCGGCCTGATGCAACAGGTAGAGGATGGTCTCGGAAAGGTTGTCCGGCTGCACGGGGCATCCGGGCACGCAAACGATTGGATTACCGGCGGCGGAGCGCCAGTTCCAGCCGAGATAATCGGGGACACCCATGGCGCCGGTGGGGTTGCCCTGCATGGCATGGATGCCGCCGTAAGTGGCGCAGGTGCCGGCGCAGAGAATGGCCCAGGCTTTGGGCGAGAGGCGATCGATCCACTCCATCAGGGTGATGGGCTGGCCGGTATTCGGATCGTTCCCGAATCCGGTCCAGTAGCCTTCGGATTTGATTTTTTCATTGGCCACCGAGCCCTCGACCACGAGTACGAAGGGGTCGAGCTTGCCGGCTTCGGCGTCAAAGAACCAGCGCAGGAAATCGGACCCGACTTCAAAATCGATGAGCGGCCAGTGGAACTGGACCTTGGGCAATCCGGGCAGGGCGCCCAGGGCGATTTCTTCGATGCTGGGAAGGGTTGCGGCGGTGAGCGAAACCGAGTCGCCATCGCAACTCAGCCCCGCATTAATCCAGAGGACATGAACAACAGGATCCCCGGGTTGATCTGGCATGTTCCCTCCATTGCCCACACAAGACGGCACACAGGTACAGACAGCGATACAACGCGGGACCCGATACTCCTCCGTGCAGGCACCATTTCGGCCGTCTGCCGTCCGGGCCCCGCTCCCAACTTCTAGTGATTTACTGCCTAGTTGTTCTTGTAACGCCGGGGGCAGCCGCAGCGAGAGACGTTTTCACACAATTAGGGCGAATAGTGAGCGCACGCAGGGCGAAAATTCACTTTTCAAAACGGCGCGGCGCGATGCGGAAGCGGTCGAAAATCGGCCGCCGAAACGGGCCCGCGGGAACCGTACTGGTGCGAATCGGCCGGTTGACGCGCCGCGCTACGGTACGGTAAGCTCACCGGCAAGCATTTACAATGAGCCAACCTACAACGGTACCTAAGGAGCAGGGGTTTGTCCGCGGGCTGAACCTTTTCGACGCCACGATGGTGGTGATCGGCGTCATGATCGGGTCGGGCATTTTTATCGTATCGGCCGACATGTCGCGGCTGATCAACAGTCCTGGATGGATGCTGGTGGCGTGGGTGATCACGGGCGTCCTCACCATCACGGCGGCGCTCTCCTATGGAGAACTGGCTTCGATGCTGCCGCACGCGGGCGGCATGTACGTCTATCTGCGCGAGGCATTCTCGCCCTTGTGGGCGTTCCTTTATGGCTGGACCTTTTTTACTATTATCCAGACTGGTACCATCGCGGCGGTGGCGGTGGCCTTCGCGCGCTTCTCCTCCATCCTGATTCCACCGATTGCGGAAGACCGCTACCTGATCCCGCCGGTACACATTTCGGCGGGGTACGCGGTTTCGCTCTCGACGGCGCAACTGGCGGCCATCGGGGTGATCGTGCTGCTGACCTGGACGAACTGCCGGGGCCTCGAATACGGCAAGATCGTGCAGAACCTGTTCACGTCGGCGAAGACGGTGGCCCTGACGGCGCTGATCGTGGTGGGGATTGTTCTGGGGTGGAACTCGGTTGCGGTGCAGGCGAACTTCAGCAATGCTTTCGCGCTGCACGACTACGATCCGTCGCTGGGCGTGGCGGCGGCGAGCGTGTACGGGCTGATCGTGGCGTTGTGCGTGGCGCAGTCGGGCTCGATGTTCGCGGCCGATTCGTGGCACGACGTTACGCTGATCGCGGGAGAGGTGAAGAATCCGAGCCGCAACTTGCCGCTGGCGCTGGCGTTCGGATGCACGGCGGTGATCGGACTATACCTGCTGGCCAATATCGCTTATACGGTGGTGCTGCCGCTGGGTGAAATCAAGACGGCGCCTTCGGACCGCGTGGCAACGGCGATGTTGCAGCACGTCTTTCCGGGGTACGGGCCGGTACTGATGGCCATCGGGATCATGATCTCGACGTTCGGGTGCGTCAACAGCCTGGTGCTGGCGGGCGCGCGGGCGACGTTCGCGATGGCGCGGGACGGACTGTTTTTCAAGCGCGCGGGAGTGCTGAACAAAGCGCACGTGCCGGGCTGGGGGCTGGTGGTTCAGGGACTCTGGGCGGCGGTGCTGGTGCTGCCGCGCACCTACAACACGGAGACGCGGCAGTACGGCAATCTCTACAGCAATTTGCTCGACTACGTGATTTCGGCGGCGCTGCTGTTCTACATCCTTACGATTGCGGGTGTGTTCCGGCTGCGGCAGACGCGTCCGAATGCGGACCGGCCTTACCGGGTGGCGGGCTATCCGTTCACGCCGGGAATTTACATTGCGGGCGCTTCGGTGGTGCTGGTGATGCTGTTTGCATATCGTCCGGCCACTACATGGCCGGGGCTGATCATCGTGCTGCTGGGCGCGGTGGTTTACGGAGCGATTCGAAAGAGATGAGACGGCGCAGTTTTCTTGCCGCGGCGGCGTCCGCGGGGCTACAGAGGTCCGTGGCAGCGCAGTCGGCGGCGATTCCCGAGGACATCCGCAGCCTGCAACCGATGACCGCGGGGGTGAAGCCGATCACGGCCGCCGAGCGGCAGGCGCGCATCGAGAAGGCGCGGCGCCTGATGCGGGACAACGGGCTGGGCGCGGTCTACATGGAGGCGGGCAGCTCGATGTTTTATTTCACCGGGCGGCGCGAGGCGGGCACGGGGTATCTGCTGACGGGGTCCGGCGACCCGGTGGCGATCGGGCCGGCGGACCGCTACCGCGCGGCTGCGACGGCGATCAAAGACCGCAAGGCGGCGGGCGGAAAAGTGGGGCTCGAAGAGCAGGTGCCGTTCGCGGCCTTCGACGCGCTGCGCAAGGAACTGCCGGCCGCCGAATTCGTGAACGCCACGCCGGTGACGGCGGGATGCCGGATGATCAAATCGGCGGCCGAGATTGCGCTGTTGCAGCGGGCGAACGATGTGACGATCGCGGCATTTCGCGCGGCGTTTGCGCATCTGCGGGAGGGCATGACGCAGAACGATTTGAGCCAGACGATCGCGGCCGCGCACCGGGCGCTCGGGTACGCGGGCTACGCCATGGTCAGCTTCGGCGAGTCCACGGCGTTCCCGCACGGAAGCATTCAGCCGCAGAAATTGCGGCAGGGCGATTTCGTGCTGGTGGATGGCGGCTGCACGGTGGAAGGGTACGAATCGGACGTGACCCGCACGGTGATTTTCGGCAGGCCGACGGCGCGGCAGCAGCAGGTGTGGAGCCTGGAGCGGAAGGCGCAGGACGCGGCGCTACAGGCGGCGAAGATCGGCGCGGCGTGCGAAGGGGTGGATGCGGCGGCGCGCAAGGTGATCACGGACGCGGGCTTTGGACCCGACTACAAAGTGCCGGGGCTGCCGCACCGCACCGGCCACGGCATCGGGCTGGACGGCCACGAATGGACGAACCTGGTGCGGGGCAACCGGACGCCGCTTCAGGCCGGCATGTGTTTCAGCGACGAACCCACCATCGTTATTTATGGGGAGTTCGGGGTGCGGCTGGAAGACTGCTTCTACATGACACCGTCGGGGCCGCGAACATTCACCAGGCAGAGCCCGGCTATCGACCAGCCGTTTGGATAGGCAGGAGATTTCGAAGTGAAACTGGCGATTGGATGCATTCTGGCGCTTGCCCCGAGCCTGGCGACGGCTCAGGGAACGCAGGCGGACTATGAGCGTGCGCAGGCCCTGCGCGACCGCTTGCAGAACCTGGCTGTGAATGTGCCGGGCGCGCCCAACTGGATCGGCGATACCCACCACTTCTGGTACCGGAAGTCGGTGAAGGGCGGCGCCGAATTCCTCCGGGTGGACGCGGATTCGGGTTCGAAGCGGCCGGCGTTCGACCACGAGAAGATCGCGGCGTCGCTTTCGGCCGCGAGCGGCAACAAGTACCAGGCCAACACGCTGCCGTTTACCGAGATCAAGTTTGTGGACGGCGAGGACGCCATCGAATTCGTGGCGGACCGCTCGACCTGGCGCTGCACGGTGGCGGATTCGGCGTGCCGCAAGACGGGGGCCGCGCCGCAGGGCGGGGGCCGGGGAGGCCGCGGAGGCCGGGGGCCGGAGGAGGAGGAGAGCCCTTCGGAAGGGCCGTGGGAGAGCGATGCGGTGGCGGAGGATGCGCCGCAGTCGCCGCAGCAGGGACAGGGCGGGCGCGGGGCGGCGGGAGCCGCTCCGGCGCCGGTTGTGCGGCCGTCGCCGGACGGCAACTGGGAAGCGCTGATCCGGAATTTCAACATTTACCTGCGTAGGAAGGGCGAGACCGTTGCGACGCCGCTCAGCCAGGATGGATCGGAAGGCAATTATTATCTGCTGCAGTCGATCGCGTGGTCGCCCGACTCGCGGCGCCTGGCCGCTTACCGGCGAAGGCCGGGGTACGTGCGCGAGGTGCACTATGTCGAGTCCTCGCCGTCGGACCAGTTGCAGCCGAAGCATTCGACGCTGGTGTACGCCAAGCCGGGCGATACGCTGGCGCTGGACCAGCCGGTGCTGTTCGAGGTGGAGACGCGGCAGGCGATTGCGATCGACAACGGCCTGTTCCCGAATCCGTACTCGCTGTCGCGAATGGAGTGGTGGAAGGACGGGCGTGGCCTCACTTTCGAATACAACCAGCGGGGCCACCAGCTCTATCGGGTGATCGAGGTGGCGGCGGAGACGGGGGCGGCGCGAGCGCTGATTACCGAAGAGAGCCGCACATTCGTGGACTACCGGCCGCTGGCGCCGAATCCGCGCGACACGGGCAAGAAGGTGCGGTACAACCTGGCCGACGGGAAGGAGATCATCTGGGGTTCGGAGCGCGACGGGTGGGAGCACCTCTACCTATATGACGGGCTTACCGGGCGCGTGAAGAATCAGATCACGAAGGGGAACTGGGTAGTGCGCGCGGTGACCAAGGTGGACGAGGAGAAGCGGCAGGTGTGGTTTCAGGCAAGCGGCATGGAAGCCGGGCCAGGACCCGTATTTCGTCCACTACTACCGGATCAATTTCGACGGCACGGGACTTACCCGGTTCACCGATGCGGCCGGCGAGCACGCGGTGGTCTTTTCGCCCGACATGAAATATTACGTCGATGAGTGGTCGCGGGTGGACCAACCTACCGTGGCGGAACTGCGGCGCACGGAAGACCGCAAGGTTTTGCTGGAGCTCGAGAAGGGCGACATGTCGGCGCTCGAGGCGGCGGGCTGGAAAGCGCCGGAACCGTTCTCGGCCGCGGGCCGGGACGGAAAGACGGAGATCTGGGGTGTGATTTTCCGGCCGACGAATTTCGATCCCGCCAAGAAGTACCCGGTGGTAGAGCAGATCTACGCCGGGCCGCAGGGGAGCTTCGTGCCGAAGGCATGGTCCGGCGCATCGCAGGCGCTGGCGGAGCTGGGGTTCATCGTGGTGCAGATCGACGGCATGGGTACCAACAACCGCTCGAAAGCGTTTCACGAGGTGGCGTTCAAGAATCTGGGCGACGCGGGGTTTGAGGACCGCATCCTCTGGCACAAGGCGGTGGCGGCGAAATACCCGTGGTACGACATCACGCGGGTGGGTGTTTACGGCACGTCGGCGGGCGGGCAGAACGCCATGGGCGCGCTGCTGTTCCATCCCGAGTTTTACAAGGCGGCGGTATCGAACAGCGGCTGCCACGACAACCGCATGGACAAAATCTGGTGGAACGAGCAGTGGATGAGCTGGCCGCTGGGTCCACAGTATGCTGCGTCGTCGAACGTGGACAATGCCGGAAAGCTTCAAGGCAAGCTGCTGCTGGTGATGGGCGAAATGGACAACAACGTGGACCCCTCGTCCACTTTGCAGGTCGTGAACGCGCTCATCAAGGCCAATAAGAAGTTCGACCTGCTGGTCGTGCCGGGAGGCGGGCACGGAGCGGGCGGCGCCTATTACCAGCACCTGCTCCAGGACTTTTTCGTGCACAACCTGCTGGGCGTGGAGCCGCCGGAGTGGAACCGGTAGGCGGATCAACCTCTGGGCTGGCGACGATCCGGACCTACGTCGCCAGTTGCTTCCGCATGTGCTCGAGGATGGCGCAGTGCTCCCGCTGAGGGCTGAACAGGATGATCTCCGCATTCTGGACAACGGCAACGGTATGGCCGGGCGGCCAATAGAAGAGATCGCCACCACGGATGACTTCCTTCGATTCGTCGCCGTAGGTGACTGTCATCTCGCCCTCCATCACATAGCCCCAGTGTGGGGACTGACACAAGTCGCCGTCCAGGCCTTTTAGCAGCGGCGCGATGTCGACTCCGGCGGCCATCGAAAAATACTCTCCAGCCATTTTGCCGCAGCCGGTCGCATCTCCAAAATCGGTCGCCTGGCGAGCTACCGCGCCAGGAACGTCAATCTTTCGCGGAATATCTGTCTTTGCAATACGCATCAATCTCACCATTAAGAAGCGATCAGAACAAACGCTTCACGGGACATTGTACAAAGGCCGGATCCGCGGAAATCGGAATGTGGTACGCGCAATCACTGTATCTTACGACAGCCTCCCCAAAACCGGCCGACCTGCCTCAAGGACTTCTTCGTGCGCTTCGACCATTGGGATGTCGATGCGCGCGGGCGAGGCGGGCGGTGTCTTCCGTTCGCCAATCATAATGAAGGCTGCGCCCGTTGCCGACCTGTCGTGCGCTCAAAATCGGTCGCTGAGCAAGCTACCGCGCCAGGAATGTCAATGTTTGGGGTGGAATATCTGTTTTTGCAATACGCATGAATCTCACCAAAAAGGTCAGTTCAGCGGAACTTCTCGATTTTCGGCGTCGTACGGCAATTCAAGGAGTATGAGATATGAAATTCTCTTGGTCCCGTGTGATCCTTGCCGTAGCTGCGATTCCATTGTCAGCCCAGCCCAGAGGAGGCGCCTTGCCGACGGTGGACGAAATCGTCGCGAGGCACGTGGACGCGACTGGGGGGCGAAGCACGTGGGAGCGACTCGCGACAGAAACTCGCAAGGGTGTCGCCCTCCCGGAATCGGCGAACCTGCCTCTCGAGACCGCATCGAGCGCGCCCGGAAAATGGATGTTCACGATTCGCATGCCAAACGGCCGTACGCTCAGGCATGGCTTCGACGGAACGCGGGGCTGGGAGGAAAGGGGAAGGGTGGCCTCAATCGAGCCCGACGCGATTCTGGACGAGACCTTGATTTACGATCCGTTTTGGGTGCTCCGAATCAGGGACTACTTTCCGACCCTTACGCTTGCAGGGATCGAAAGAAATGGGGATGAGAATGTATACGCGATCGAGGCCAAGCCCGCGAGCGGTCGTACCCGAATTCTGTTTTTCGATGTTCGCCAGGGCCTTCTCACGCGCGCCGGCAAGACGATTTACGCGGATTATCGCGAGTCCGGTGGAGTTAGGGTCCCGTTCCTGGTGCGGTATGGTGCTCAGACATTCAGGTTTACGGAGATCCGGCACGGCGACCCGGTGGATGAGGCGCTCTTCCGGATGCCGGTGTCTCCAGCGCCTTCTGCCGCTCAAGCGCCGGCAAAGGTCCGGGAAGACCTGCCAAGCGCGGACCAGATTCTCCAACGCTACCTTGCGGCAATCGGCGGCCGGGAGGCGTTCACGCGGCAAAAAACGCAGCTCAGAAAGGGAGTTCTGAAGGAGGATGCGCAGAACGTTCCAGTCGAGACGGTTGCGAAGGCTCCGGGCAAGTGGCTGCTGAAACTCGAAACCGGCGGCACAACTCCGGACAGGGAGGGATGCAATGGGGTGGCGGGATGGAGCGAGTCCGGCGACGTGGTGAAGGATATGGATCCCAGAGAACGGCCTGAGCTCGAGACGTTCCTGGACTTCCAATTGCCATTGAGAATTGCGGGTATGCGCGATCTCATGACAGTCAAGTTGAAGGACAGATTGGGCGAGCAGCAGGTTTACGTCATCGAGGCAAGCCCAGCCAAGGGAGGCCCCAGGACCCTGGCTTTCGACGCCGAAACCGGCCTGCTGCTGCTGGCCGACAGCGTTCTATTCGAGGACTATCGGGAGGTGGACGGCGTCAGACTCCCGTTTCGGGTCAAGCTTCACGGCGGCCGGCTCACAGTGAACTTTTCACAAATCAGGCACGACGTGCCCGTTCAGGACGTCCAATTCGAAAGACCGGCTCCGAGCGCCAACTTCGAAAGGAACTTCGCCGGTCTGGAAGACGCCGGGGTGGTCCCCGTTCTGAAGCGCGTGATCGGCCGGGGTGTGTCGCCTGCGGACGGCAGAATGCTTCACGACTTGATCGTGGAGAGAGGGTACAAACGTGTGCTGGATATCGGAACGGCCGAAGGCTATTCCGCGCTCTGGTTTGGCCTGGCGATGAAACGAACCGGCGGCCAGGTGATTACGCTTGAAATCGATCCGGAGACAGCGGACATCGCACGAGCGAATATTCGGCAGGCAGGGCTGGAGGCGGTGGTCGATTCGCGTATCAACGACGCACTGTCAGAGATCCCGGCGTTGAAGGGCGATTTCGATTTTGTGTTCATGGACACGGGCGCCCCATTGAACATGAAACTGTTCGACCTACTCCAAAATCGGATTTCTTCGGGCGGCGCAGTCCTCGCGCACAACGCCGACAGCCTCAAGACCGAACAGCCCGAGTTTCTTAAGGCGATTCAGGGCGCCCCGAACTTCGAAACCAAAATCGTTCCGACCGGCCGGGGAGGGATACTGGTCAGCGTTCGGAAAAGGTAAAAAGCCGCTAGTCGAGGTGTCTGAGGTTACCCGCCTCGCCGCCGATCGAGGGTGTGCTAATCGCGCATCAGGCTCTCGATGCGTGCGGGCATAGCGGGCGGGCGCACGGATTCGGGGTGCCATCCGAAGAGGAATGAGGTTGCTCCGCCGCAGACGCGGCCCTGGCAGGGGCCCATGCCGCAGCGGGTGTGCAGTTTGGCCTCCCGCCAGCCGTTGAAGGTGCGGAGGCGGCCGAGCGGCACATCCTCGCAGCGGCAAACGATGGTATCGTCCGCGGCGAGGTTTCGCAATTCCGGCCGTAAGGTGAAGGCGCGATCGAGGGCCGCGGCGAAGGTCTGTTGCGCGTGGCGCGCCGGAAACAGGCGGCGGGCGGTGTCGCGCTTTCCGGCCGCGGCGTAACCCGCGATCTCGCCTTCGAGCAGCGACAGGTCGAGGCCGCCGATGCCGGTGACCTCGCCCGCCGCGTACACGTTGCTCACGGTGGTTTGCTGAAATTCGTCCACGGCGACTCCACCCGCGTGGATCCGGCAGCCAAGCAGGGCGGCGAGTTCCGTGTTCGGGATGAGCCCGAAGCCGCAGGCGAGAAGATCGCAGGGCTCGGTCCAGGTGGCGCCATCCTGCCGCAGCACGATGCCGCCGGGATGCGCCGAGACGGGCCAGCACGAGGTCTTCACGCGCAGACCGGCGAATCGTGCGGCCTGGACCAGCTTGGCAGGATGGCGCGCCAGATGGGCAGTGAAGCGCAGCAAGGCGGCGCGGGGCGCCTGTTCGGCAATAAAAGGGACGTGCGCGCCGTGACGACGCAAATAATCGGCGACGGCGAGCAGCAGCGGACCGGTGCCCGCGACGACGACGCGCTTGCCCTCCACCGGCAGGCCCGATTTCGCGAGCGCCTGCAAACCGCCCGCGCCGGTCACATGCGGCAGCGTCCAGCCGGGAAAGGGAAGGAAGCGCTCGCGGGCACCGGTGGCGAGCACGAGCCTGCCGTAGCTCAGGTCGAAGGACTCGCGGAACGTTTCCAGGGTGGCGGCGCCCGGCCGCGGGAATGCGACGACGCTTGCGCCGCACAGCACGCCGGCTCCGGCCTGCCACTTCGCGGGCACAGGCAGGGCGCGCCAGATCTGGCCGCCGGGTTGGGGATTGTCGTCCACCACCGCGACGCTTGCGCCGGATTCGGCGGCTCTGCGCGCGGCCGCGAGTCCGGCGGGTCCCGCGCCGACGACCAGCACGTCATAGCGGCGCTCACTCATCGGTGCGCACCTCCATGCCGGGCGCGCAGGGAATCTGGCAACTGCGGCAGTGGGGCCGTCCGTCGATGGTGACCCGGCATTCGAAACAAATGCCCATGCCGCAGAGGGGCGCGCGCGGTTCTCCGGAAACCGAGCGGCGGAAGAGGGGCGCTCCGGCGCGGGCCACGGCGGCGGCCACCGTGGAACCGGCGGGCAGGGTGACGGCGATGCCATTCACCGAGAGGGTCACCCCGTCAGACATGCTGCGCCTCCTTGCGGCCCGGCAGGTAGGGTTCGATTGGGATCGGCGGCGTGCGTCCGGCGATGCTGCAAGCTATGAGGCGCCCGGTGGCGAGGGAGGTGGTGATGCCGAGGCCTTCATGGCCGGTCGCCAAGTACACGCGCTCGCTGCCCGGGACAGGGGCCGATCAGCGGCAGTTTATCCGGGGTGGCGGCGCGGAACCCGGTCCAGGTACGGATGGCCTGGAGCGACGGAAGCTCCGGCATGTATTCGGCGCAACGGCGGAGCATGCGGGAGAGCACGGCCGCGTCGATTTCCGGGCCCGATTCGTACTGGCGGGAGGAGCCGAGCAGCACCTGTCCGGTGCGGCGCGGCTGCGCATTGAAGGCCACCGAATCGCCGCTCATCGAATGCGCGCTCTTAAGATAGCCGAGTTCGACGAGGACGTGGCGGACGAACCCGGGATAGCGGTCGGTGATGGCCAGGTGCCCTTTGCGCTTGCGGACGTCGATGCCGGGGGTGAGATCGGGGGCCCACGAGCCGGTAGCGTTGACGGTGACTCCCGCGCTCAGGAGATTGCCATTGGCGAGGTGAATACCTTGCGCGGAGATGCGCGCGGCGCGCTCGCGCACCAGGGCGACGCCGGCGCGGTCCAGCAGATAGCGCGCCGCGCAGGGCGGATACACCGTGGCATCGTCGTGTACCAGCAGGCCGCCGGCGAGACCCGGGCGCAGGTGCGGTTCGGCCTCGGTGAGCGCGGCGGCATCGAGCACTTCCGAGCGCACGCCGATGCTTTCAAAGAGGCGCTGCTTACTGTGAACCTCGTCCATCTCTTCGCTGTCCGCGGCCACCCAGATCGTTCCGCAGGCGAGGTACTCCACTTCTTGCGGCCATTCGGCGATGCGCTCGATCCAGAGGTCGCGCGAGAAACGGGTGAGCGCGATCTGGGCGGGCGAATCGTCCATCACCACGATATGCCCCATGCCCGCGGCGGTGGCGCCGCCGCCCACGGGTCCGGGTTCG
Organism: Bryobacterales bacterium; assembly: GCA_963836425.1. Lineage (GTDB taxonomy): Bacteria > Acidobacteriota > Terriglobia > Bryobacterales > Bryobacteraceae > CAWIJJ01. Next base: position 93,824 of record CAWIJJ010000006.1, read on the forward strand.
ACTACGACAACGGAAAGGCCCGCCGCGGCGCATTCGAAGGCGCATGCCGCACCCACGATGCCGCCGCCGGCGACGGCTACGTCGTAGCTTCGGCCCATGCGTCCCGGATTCCGTAGCAGAAGGGATCGCGCTCGTCGAGGATCAGTTCGGCTTCCGCATTCACGTAGGCCGACCCGGTGATGCGCGGATAGAGGCGTCCCTCTTCGAGCGTGTAGGCGGCTTCGAAGATGCTGCCGGTGATGCTTTCCTGCCGCCACACCTGGCCGGGGGCGAGTTTGCCGTCCGCATGGAGGCACGCCACTTTGGCGCTGGTGCCGGTGCCGCAGGGCGAGCGGTCGTAGGCCTTGCCCGGGCAGAGCACGAAATTCTTGGCGTCGGCCTCGGCCGTGGAAGGGCGGCCGGTGAGTTCGATGTGGTCGATTTCGCGGCCGTCGTCGCCGGTGATCCGGTGCGTATCGAGACCCTGGCGGATGCGCCAGCAGTAATCGGTCAGCTCGTCGATGCGGGCCATAGAGAGTTCCTGGCCGTGGGCGTTGACCAGAAAGAACCAGTTACCTCCCCAGGCCACGTCGCCGTAAACGCGGCCGATGCCCGGCGCTTCCACGGGCACGTGGCGGGCGCAACGGTAGCTGGCCACGTTGCGGATGGTCACGCGATGCTCGTCGAGAAGGCGGGCCTCCACCGTGCCGGCGACCGTTTCAATGCGGCAAGCGCCCTGCCGGACGCGGCCGAGGCGGGCGAGCGTGACCACCAGCCCGATGGTGCCGTGGCCGCACATATTCAGGTAACCGACGTTGTTGAAGAAGATGACGGCGGCGTCGCAGGAAGGATCGGACGGTTCGCATAGGAGCGCGCCCACCATGGCGTCGCTGCCGCGGGGTTCGTTGACGGCGGCCGAGCGGAAGCGGTCGAACTCCGCGCGGAAGCGCGCCAGTCGTTCCGCGATTGTACCGCTGCCGAGGTCGGGACCGCCTTCGACGATGACGCGGGTGGGCTCGCCGCCGGTGTGGGAGTCGATGACTTTGATGCGGCGGGCGCTCATTTCGCGGCAGCCATGGGGAGCGGCGGGCGGGTGGCGATCGCGTGCCGGATAATTGCCAGGATCTCTTCGCGCTCGGCACCGGCAAGGGGGAGTTTGGGCGCGCGCACCGTCTCCGAGCCCATCCCGGTTTCCGCCATGGCGAGCTTGATGTACTGCACCAGCTTTACTTTGGTATCCAGGTGGAGCAGCGGCGTGTACCAGCGGTACAGGCGCCGCGCCTCTTCCCACCGGCCGGCGGCGGCAAGGTCCCAAAGCGCGCGGTTTTCGTGGGGGAACGCGTTGACCAGTCCCGAGACCCAGCCTTGCGCCCCGAGCAGCACGCTTTCGAGCACCAGGTCATCCACGCCGGCGAACAGGATGAAGCGGTCCGCCACGATATTGACCAGGTCGGTAATGCGGCGGACGTTTTCCGACGATTCCTTGATGGCCACGATATTGGGCACGTCCGCGAGGCGCAGGAAGGCCTCGGGCGCCACGTCCACGCCGTAGGATACCGGGTTGTTGTAGATCATGACGGGGAGCGCGGTGGAGGCGGCGATGGCGCGGAAATGGGTGAGGCTTTCGCGCTCGTCGGACTTGTAGACCATGCCGGGAAGGACCATCAGGCCGTCCACGCCGAGTTGCTCGGCGTCACGGGCGAAGCGGCAACCCATGGCGGTGGTGTACTCGGCTACACCGGTCAGGACCGGAATCCGGCCTGCTGCCGCGCGCACCATTTCGCGGATTACGGTCAGCTTTTCGGCCGGTTCGAGGGCGGTGTTCTCCCCCACGGTGCCGAGCAGAACCACGCCGTGAATGCCCGCCCGGATCATCGCGTCCAGGTGGGCGGCGGTGGCTTCGACGTGCAGCGACTGGTCGGGGTGAAACTGGGTGGTGATGGCGGGGAAAACGCCTTTCCAATTGACGTTCATTTGTGGCTTGAGGCGATCCTCTCTCGCGACTGTACCTTATAGTCTATATCGGGATCCCGCCTGCCGAACGGCGGTTCACGCGGCTGGAGTTTTCACCAGGCCGGTCATACGGAGCGAGCGTTCCAGGATCTGCTGGATTTGCGCCTGCACAGCGGGGTCGGGCTTGGCGAGCGCGGAGATCACGGCATCGCGCTGGCCCAGCATCCACTCGAGCGTGGCGTGCTGTTCGGGAGTGACGGGCTCGTCCATGATGGAGCGGACATGGTTGAAGAACTCGGTGGCGCGGGCGGAGGCGGTACCGTAGTTCTTATTGACGGCGTCGATAAACATCGCGCTTGCCAGGCCGGTGGCCTTGTCGAGCTTGGCCTCCGCTTCGAGTGTCTGGACCCGGTTGTGGTCTGCTTCCTGTTGGGTTCGCATGTCGCGAATCCGGCTGTACTGCGGAATGAAGCCGGCCAGGTACCCGCCCACCAGCGCCGCTACGATGGCGCCGGCCAGCATCTTCGTGCGCGTTGAAACAGGCATCGCGGATTACACCTCCTGTCGTTTCACCAGTACGGCCTGCCAGATCACCGAGTTCAGTTCGCCCCCGATCAGTATGGCAGCGCCGGAGAAATAGAGCCAGATCAACAGCACGATGACGGCGCCAAGCGATCCGTAGGTGCGGTTGAAGGTTTCGAATGTCGAGAGATACAGCCTGAGACAGCCCGAGGCCAGCACCCACAGGATCAGGGTCAACACGGCGCCGGGCAGGTTGCCTTCCCAGCGCGCGTGCCGCAGGTTGGGCGCGAAGCGGAAGATGAGAGACAAGGCGAGCAGCAGGAAGCAGAGCCCGATGATCCATTGAGGGACCGTGGACCACTGCCCCATGCGTCCCAGCACGGGAAGATACCGGCCCACCATGGTGGCCACAGCATTGCTCGCCAGGATCAGGAACAACGCGGCCGCCACGAGTCCGCCCAAGGCGATGGTCAGCGCGATGGCCACCAGGCGGCGCAACAGGCGGGACCGCACTTCCGGCACGGCATAAGCGACGTTCAGGCCTTCGATAATGGCCTCCATTCCGGCCGATGCCGTCCAGAGGGTCAGCACCAGTCCCAGGGTCAGCTTTCCGGTCCCGGCATTTTTGGTGATCTCTTCGAGCGTGCCGTGCAGCAGTTCGAACGCGGGCACGGGCATGACGCCGCCCAGGTATTGAATCAGCCGGAAGTAGAGGTCCTGCTCGGCGGCGAAGAAGTACCCGAGCAGCGTCGAGAGGAAGATCAGGAGCGGAAACATTGCCAGGACGAAATAGTAGGAAAGCTGCGCCGCCCGTCCGAACACGTCATCCTGATCGATTCGCTTCCACACGCGGACGATCAGTTCCTTGCCGTCCAGTCCGCCGAGCGTGACGGTCCGTGACGCATATTCGCGGATAGCAGCCCGGATGTTCAGCCGCCCGCCGGTGGGGATGGAAGCCGCCATGCTCACCTGCCGCCCCGTGGATAACGAGTGTCCGTCTGCGCGCCGGTCGTTAGGTGGCCCTCCGCAAAACACAAACGCTGTGAGGGCTCAGCGGCAGGCTCAATCTGCCATCGGAGGCGATCGCTTCTCCAATCTCGCTGCCGGGCCCCATCCACCCGGATTCGGAAGAATCCAGAACTTTGTGCCAGTTGCCCGCCATCGCGGTAATGGAGGCGGTTGTTCGCTGCGCGCCGAAGTGAAACAGCGCCAGCGCCTCTTCGCCGTCGGCGCGGCGGTCCATGGCGATTAGCGGCCCTTCCTCGGAGACGAACACGGTTGCGGGCTCCTTGAACAACTTCCGCATGGCCGGCATGGTCTTGCGGAGCCGGATCAGGGCCCGGTAAAACTCGAGGAGAGTGCGGTGCCGCCCGGACTCCCGCAGGGAATGATCCAGCCGCGAGCGTTCGAAGGTCGCCACCGCTTGCGGGTCGGGCACTTCTCCCTTCCAGGAAAAGGCAGCGAATTCCCGGCTTCGTCCCTGGCGCACCGCCGCAATCAGGCCGGGATCGGAGTGGCTCACGAAATACTGGAACGGCGCAGGTTCGCCGTACTCCTGCCCCATGAAAAGGAGCGGCAGGAAGGGCGACAGCAGCAGCACGCCGGCTGCGAGTTTGGCCGCCTCGAACTCCAGCAACTGGTTCAGGCGTTCGCCCAACATGCGGTTGCCGATCTGATCGTGATTCTGCGAGAAGACCACGAAGCGCTGCGCGGGGATGTGGAGCGACGGCGTCCCGTGGGCGCGCCCGCGAAACGCGGAAAACTGGCCGGAATAGACGAAGCCTTCGCCGAGCGCCTTGGCGAGGTGATGGATGTCATGGAAATCCTGATAATAGCCGGCGCGCTCCTGGGTCAGAATTCCGTGGAGCGCGTGGTGAAAATCGTCCGACCACTGCGCGTCCAGGCCGTATCCTCCGGTGGCAACCGGTTCCACCAGCCTGGTGTCGTTGAGGTCGCTTTCCGCGATCACGTGAATGGCGCGGCCGAGTTCGCCGGCGCGTTGGTGGACCGCCTCGGCGAGTTCCTGGAGAATGTGCACCGGGGAATTGTCGTAGATGGCGTGCACGGCGTCCAGGCGGAGTGCGTCGACGTGGAATTCGGTCACCCAGCGGAGCGCGTTTTCGATGACGAACCGGCGCACGGGAGCGCCGTCCTCGCCGTCGAAATTCATGGCTCCGCCCCAAGGGGTGTGATAGCGATCGGTGAAGTACGGGCCGAACCGGCCGAGATAGTTGCCTTCGGGTCCGAGGTGATTGTAGACGACGTCCAACACCACGGCCATGCCCTTGCGGTGGGCGGCGTCGACGAAGCGCCTGAGCCCGTCGGGTCCGCCGTACGAGTTCTGGACGGCGAACGGATACACGCCGTCGTAACCCCAGTTGCGGCTGCCGGGAAACTGCGCGACCGGCATCAGTTCGATGGCGGTCACTCCGAGTTCGCGGAGGTAATCCAGGCAACCGGCGGCGGCATCGAAAGTGCCTTCCGCGGTGAAGGTGCCGATGTGGAGTTCGTAAAACAGATAGTCGGCGAGCGGCATACCGGTCCACGCCGAGTCCTGCCAGCCGAACACGGTGCTCACAATCTCGGAGGGTCCGTGCACGCCTTCGGGCTGAAATTGCGAAGCGGGGTCGGGAAACTCGTTGGCGCCGTCGAGGCGGAACTTGTACCGGGTTCCGGGTCCGGCGCCCTCTACGGCGGCGCTGAAGAAACCATCGCGGATGGGGGAAAGTGGCACCAGGCGCTCTTTTGCGCCGAGAATGTGAACTTCGGTCTTTTCGGCCGCGGGGGCCCAAACCAGGAATCCGGCGCGGCCGTTGCCGAGGTCCACCGCTCCCAGAGGTGCGTTTAACTCCGCGGCTGTTGCTTGTGGTCCACTCATACTTGTCTCCGTGCACCGCGCGCGCCGTGTCTTTTTCCATTTTGTCATGCCGCGCGATCCACACAAGTTCTATCCCGCTCTTTCGTTTTGAACATCACGTGTTCTCTCGATGCCGGTTTTACACGTATTTTCTTAGCCTGAAGGAGGAGGCTTTATGAAGCGTGCGATGCTGCAAGGCTTGGCTGCCGTCGCGCTCTTGCTGGCCATTGTGCCGGGAATCGCATCTCTATCCCGCACCCGCAACCTGGAACGCCGGCTGGATGACGCGAACCGCCGCGCAGCGGCGCTGGACCGGCAGGCGCGGGAGTACGAATTGAAACTCGACCAGGCGCTCCAGACGGCATCGTCCGCGCAGAAAGGCGCGGAGGCGGCCGCCGAGGACGCACGTGCCGCTGCCGCGGGACGCGCGACCGCGGAAGAGGGAGCCCGAACGGCCACCGAGGCGCGGCAGCGCGCGGAGGCCGACGCGCAGCAGAGCCGCCAGGAACTCACCGAGCTGCAGCAACGCCGCGAGCACGAACTGGACCGGATGCAGGAGGCGCTGGCGCGCATCGCCGAGACGCGGCGCACCGATTCCGGACTGGTCATCGAGCTTTCGAGCGACTCCTTCCACTTCGATTTCGATAAGGCTACTCTCAGCCAGGCGAATCGGGAACTGCTGAGCCGGATCGCCGGCGTGCTGCTGGTGTCGAACGGCTATCGCCTCTACGTCGACGGGCATACCGACGATGTCGGCACCGACGAGTACAACCAGCAGCTCTCCGAGCGGCGGGCGGGCACCGTGGCTGCGTATCTCGAATCGGCGGGAATCGCTCCCGACGTGGTCGAGGCGCGCGGATTCGGAAAGCGCAGTCCGCGGGCGCAGGGCACCAGCGCCGAGGCACGGCGCGAGAACCGGCGCGTGGAGATCGTGCTGGTGGACAGCGTCATTCATTACGAGGGGGTCGTTCCTGTTGACAGCCGGGGGTGAGGCATTCACGCGGCTGCCGATGGAACCTCAATTCTCCCTGCTCGGAATTCCGCACCTGACCATCCTGGCATCCATGCCCGTTGCCGCGGCCCTTCTCGTGTGGTGGAGCAGGCGCCATCCGGGACAGATGCGCGCAATTCAGATCGGCCTGGGATGGCTGCTGCTGGCCGCGGGCCCGGGCTGGCATCTTTACCGGCTGCTTCGGGGCTGGCTCCGGTATCCATCGGGCCTGCCTATCACCATCTGCGATGTCAGCCTGCTGCTGAGCGCGCTGGCGCTGCTGACGCTCAGGAGCTGGGCGTACGAATTCGCCTATTACAACGCCTTCGGCGCACTCGGAGCGGTGATCACGCCAGACCTTTGGGAATCGTTTCCGAGCCTGTCCACGCTTCAGTTCTTCACCGGGCACTGCGGCGTCCTGGTGGCGGTGCTATTTCTTACGTGGAGCGGCACGCTGCGCCCGCGCCCGGGGAGCGCAAGGCGGGTATTCGCGGCCCTGAATCTTCTGGTCGCGGCGGTGGCGGTCTTCGACCTGCTCACCGGCGCCAATTACCTGTATCTGAGGCAAAAACCGGCCGATGTTACGCTGCTCGACTACCTGGGACCGTGGCCGTTCTACCTGATCGCGTGCGAGGCCGCGGCTCTGGCGATTTTCACTCTGCTGGAGCGTCCCTTCCGGCGCAAGTCGAAGCGTTCGGGCGGCATGTGCCTGGTAAACTAACCGCTTTCCTCGTTTCACCTCGTGTGTTTTGGGGATTTCGAGGGCCGTTTGCCGGAAGCTAGCCTGAAAGTATGGGTGACGCTCGCACAGCTCTTCCGGACCTGACCGCGATTCGCAATCACCGCGGAATTTCGCTGCGGGAGATTGCCGACGAGACGCGGATCCGGATCGGTTATCTCGAGGCGATCGAACATGGGGATTTCGACAAGCTGCCCGGGCGAATCTATACCAGGTCGTACATCAGGCAATACGCCAGGCTGATCGATTTCGACCAGAACGAAATCCTTCGCGCGTTGCCCCCGGATCCGGAACAGGAGCCGCCAATCCGGCCGGGCTGGGTACAAACGCTAAAGTCGCGCGTGGCCCGCTTTATGCTGCCGGTGCCGGCCGGCCGCGCGGCGGAATCGAGGCGCGCCAATTAATCCTGGCCCCCGGGGAGATCCGGCGCCCGACCGGGTGCACTGATGTAACTTGAATGGCCGCTTCGAATCCGTCCTCCACATACCGCCTGCAGATGAACGGCACGTTCACCTTCGATCACGCGACGGCGATCGTGGATTACCTTGCCGAGATCGGCATCTCCGCCTGCTACATGTCGCCGATTTTGAAGGCCCGGCCGGGGAGCCGGCACGGGTACGACGTGATCGATCACAGCGCGATCAATCCCGAGATCGGCTCGATGGAGCAGATGGAGAAGTGCGTGCGCAAGCTCCAGCAGCACGGCATGGGGCTGGTGCTGGACATCGTTCCCAATCATATGTGCGTCGCGGACCTGTCGAACGCCTTCTGGTTCGACGTCTTGGAAAACGGTCCCAGCTCGCCGCATGCCCGCGTGTTCGATATCGACTGGAATCCGCCGCGCGAGGACCTGGCCAACAAGGTGCTGCTGCCGATTCTGGGGGATCAGTACGGACGCGTGCTCGAGAACCAGGAGATCCGCGTCGAATACGCCTGCGGCGGATTCCTGGCCGCCTATTACGAGATGGGGCTGCCTATCGCCCCGAGAAGCTGGCCGCGGATTCTGACGCCCGTCCTGCACTATGCGCGCGAACGGCTGGGCGAATCCGACCAGTGCGTGTTGGAGCTGGAGAGCATCATAACCGCGCTCGGCTACCTGCCGCTGCGCACGGAGACCGACCAGGAGCGCATTCGGGAGCGGCACCGCGAGAAAGGCATCATCAAGCGCCGGATTCTCACGCTGGCGAACCATTGCCAGGTGGTTGGCGCGGGCATCGACGCATCCCTTCGCAGGATCAACGGAAAGGCGGGAGATCCGGCGAGTTTCGGTGAACTCGAGGCGCTGCTTGCCGAGCAAGCCTACCGGTTGAGCTTCTGGCGCGTGGCGGCCGACGAGATCAATTACCGGCGCTTCTTCGACATCAACGAACTGGCGGCGCTGCGAACCGAAGATCCCGCCGTGTTCGAAGCCACTCACCGGCTTCTGCTCGACCTCATCGGGCGGGGCTGGATTACCGGGTTGCGCGTCGATCATCCGGACGGGCTGTTCGATCCGCCGCAATATTTCGCGCATCTCCAGGCGGCGTGCCGGCAAGGCGCCAGCGGAGAAGATCGCCCGTTCTACGTGGTGGCCGAAAAGATCGTCACCCGCGACGAGGAGTTGCGGGATAACTGGCAGATCGCCGGCACAACGGGTTATGGCTTCCTCAACCAGTTAAACGGGCTGTTTGTATATCCGGAAAGCAAGCGTCCGTTCCGCAGCCTTTACGAGCGCTGGACGGGCCGCAAGACGTCTTTTGCGGAAATGGTGCCGGATTGCAAGAGGCTGATTCTCCGCGCCTCGATGTCGAGCGAGCTGAATGTTCTGGCGCGGCGGCTGGACCGCATCTGCCGGCAGCATCGCCACACTCGCGATTTCACGCTGGAGAGCCTGCGTTTCGCCTTGCGCGAGGTGATCGCCTGTTTCCCGGTCTACCGCACGTACATTACGGAGACGTGTGCGGAGCCCGAAGCCGAGGACCGCCGCCACGTCGAGCGCGCGGTCGAGAAGGCGAAGTTGCTCAACCCCGCCACCAACCGCTCCATCTTCGACGAGATTGGATCTCTGCTGCTGCTGCAGGAGCCGGCCGGGTTGACGGCGGAGCAGCGCGCCGAGCGGCGGCTGTTCGTCATGCGGTTCCAGCAATTGACGGGCCCGGTGATGGCCAAGGGCGCGGAGGATACGGCGTTCTATCGCTACTATCCTCTGCTGTCGCTTAACGAGGTGGGCGGCGATCCGGACCAGTTCGGCATCACGCCGTACCAGTTTCACCGCAAAAACATGATCCGGCTGCAACGGTGGCCACACGCCATGCTGGCCACCTCCACGCACGACACCAAGCGGAGCGAAGATGTGCGGGCGCGCATCGACGTGCTCTCGGAGATCCCGGTGAAGTGGTACGAAGCGGTGCGCCGCTGGAACCGGCTGAATGCTTCGAGGAAAGTAGCGGTCGACGGACAGGAGACGCCGGATCGCGAAGCCGAATATCACCTGTACCAGACGCTGGTGGGTGTGTGGCCTGTGGCGCCCGTCGATGACGCGGCGCATGGAGTTTTCGTGCGGCGCATCCAGCAGTACATCGACAAGGCGCTCAAGGAAGCCAAACTGCGCACCAGTTGGATCAACCCGAGCCAGAAATACGATCAGGCGATCCGCGATTTCGTGGCGGCAATTCTCGATCGCGAAGGCAGCAGCCAGTTCCTGGCGGATTTCACGGCTTTCGTGGCGCCGGTGGCGCGCGCGGGCTTTTATAACTCGCTCTCCCAGGTGCTGCTCAAGATCGCGTCGCCGGGAGTGCCCGATTTCTACCAGGGGTCGGAAACCTGGGATTTCAGCCTGGTGGATCCGGACAACCGGCGGCCCGTCGAGTTTTGCCGCCGCAGGGACGAACTGGCGGAACTGGCCGCTACGGACGGGCAATGCCGGAAGGAGTTGATCGAGAGTCTGCTGCGATCGCCGGAAGACGGGCGGATCAAACTTTTCGTCACCCGCGCCGCGCTGCGATACCGGCGGGAACAGTCCGGCCTGCTCGAGTCAGGGGGGTATCATCCGGTGGAACCGACGGGGCGGCAGAAGCAGCACGCGGTTGCGTTTGGAAGAAAACGGGATTCCAGGATTGTCATCGCGGCGGCCGCCCGGTTCTTTCTCAAGCTGAAGACCGGAGGTACGGCCCTCACCGGCGAGGATGTCTGGCGCGGCACTTCGCTCTTTTTGCCGAGGGCCTTGCGGGCGGGCGAATACAAGGATGTCTTATCCGGCCATGTGATCCGGCCGGAGAAGCAGTCCGGAACATGGATGCTTCCCGCGGCCGAAGTTTTCCGCTATCTGCCGGTGGCGCTGCTCGAAGCGCGGTAAAGTCAGCTTCCCGAATTGGCGGCACCGGTCTGCCGCTGGGTGGTGGTTTCCAGGCAGTCGGACCATTTGGCGGGCTGCTCCAGGGCGACGACATCGCCCTCGGTCACGCCTGACCGGACGGCAGCCTCCACGTTATTGGTCAGTCCCAGTTCGAGCGAGCACTTTTCCCAACCGGAGGAGCGGCGGACAAACGCGTAGGGCTGTTCGGCCTGCTGAAAAACCGCTCCGCGCGGGATGATGGTTGCGTCCGTCTCCTTCGCGAGCACGATGTCGGCGCTTGCCGAAAGGCCGGGAATCACCCGCTTATCCGTGCCGTCGATGGTGACGGTCACGGGAAGCTGGGCAAAGTAGGAGCGCCGGAACCGGGAGCCGGTGGCGAGCGAGCCGATCAGCTTGACCTTGCCCTGAGCCTTGACTCCAGGATAAGCGTCGAACTCCAGGTGGGCCGGGCTGCCGATGCGCAGTTTGGCAACATCCACCTGGCTGGCCGATGCCTGCACGATCAGGGAACTCGCGTCCACAATTTGCAGATAGGGCTGGCCCGGGCCGAGCGAATCGCCGTTGCGCACCTGCGCCGGCTCGCCGTTGCGGATGATCTGCTGCATAACCACCAGGCCTCCAACGGGAGCCCGCACGGTCATGCGCTCCAGGTTCAGCTCCGCGCGCCGCTCTTCGGCATGCGCTGATTCCAGGCTGTGCTCGAGGCTGCGTATTTCGGCATTCTCAGCGATGTCCAAATACGGCGTCTGCGCGGTCAGGCTCTCGTAGACTTCCTGATTCTCGGCGGCCGTTAAGCGGAACATCTCGGCGCGAATCGCGGGAAGAACCGGAGCCGTCTTGAGATCCAGTTGGGACGAACCGAGCGCCGCCTTGGCTCTGCGAATATCCTGATCGTGTGTTTCGCGGGTCACCGCGCGGTTGGCGAGCAGCTTACGGATGCGGCCCTCCATGTCCACCCTTTCGGCCTGGAGGTCGTTAAGCCGGTCGCGCATGCGGACGTTGTCGAAAACGGCCACTACATCGCCGGGCTTCACGGTGGAGCCCGGTTCCACCAGTTCGGTCAGGGTCAGGCCGAAATCGCTCCCGCCGCCGCGGCTGCGCTGGCCGCGCAGGAAGGGCGCGCGCAGTTGCGCCCCGTGGGTGCTGACGGTAGTGCCTGTGACCCGCATGGACTGTTCGATCGTGCCGGACCGGACCTCTGCCGTGCGCACCTGGTAAACCGCCGGGGAACTCTGCTGCACGGCCGGCCTGCTGCGCAAATAAGCGGCAGCCCCGATCCCGATGACGGCGAAAACGGCCAGCCAGGCAACCGGCCGCTTCCACCACCGAAGACCGGCGGCTGGTTGTTCAGTTTTTTGGGGTAAAGGGTAAATGGTTTTCGATTCAGTAGTTTCCGGATTGTCGTGGCGCCTCAGATTCATCTTCCGTTCACCTGATTCGGATTCCTCTATGCCAGTTACAATGCTACCCGGGCGCAGGTCACATGCCTATCCCGTGAACAGGTGAGGTGGCCATCAATCGGTCGAATTGTTTGCGACAACTCCTTACGCCACAATCTTCTTTCGAACGGCGTAGAGGACGATTTCGGCGGTGTTGTGCAGGTTCAGCTTCTGCATGAGGTGCGTGCGGTGGGTTTCCACCGTGTAGGGGCTGACGTTCAGCACGGCGGCGACTTCCTTGTTGGATTTTCCTTCTGCGAGCAACTGGAGGATTTCCCTCTCCCGCTCGGTCAGGAGGTCGAAGGAGTCTTCAAGTCCCTTGTGCTGGAGCTGCCGGATGTAGTCTTCCGCCAAGGTCTGAGCGATGGCCGGGCTGAAGAACGATCTCCCCGTGGCGACGGCGCGCACGGCGCGCAGCAGATCCGCCTGCACGGAATCCTTGAGCAGGTAGCCTTTGACTCCGGCCGTCAGTGCCCTCACCAGGAACTCCTCATCCGCGTACATGCTGAGAATCATGATTTTGATTTCCGGGTCGTGGCGCAGGATCTGACCCGCGGCATCGATGCCGTTCAACTGCGGCATGGCGATATCCATGACGATGATGGAAGGGTTGAGTTCTTCCGCCATCCGCACCACCTGGCGGCCGTCGGCGGCCTCTCCCACGATTTCAATGTCGTCCTGCCGTTCGAGCAGAGACCTCAAGCCGGTACGCACGATGTCATGGTCGTCGGCGATGAGGATTCGTATATTCAAGCGGTCACCTCCTTGGTGACGGGCATTTCACAGCGAATGAGGGTACCCTGCGAAGGTGCGGACAGGAATTGAACGTTGCCACCCAATTCCTTGAGCCGCTCCTCGATGTTGAGGAGACCGGACCCGCGCCCGCGCGCCTGCTGTATGTCGAAGCCGGAACCGTCGTCCTCCACGGTGAGGGAGAGGAGCTCCGGTCCGCCGTGCAGCGTGAGGCGGATCGACTTGGCCTTGGCGTGGCGGGCGGCATTGGTCAGCGCCTCCTGCACCACGCGGTAAATGCAGGTGCGATGCTCGTCAGTCAGGTCCTCGAGCTCACCATCGAGCTGCAATTCCACGGGAACGCCGCTGCGCCGGCTGAATTCGCGCGCCTGCCACTGCAAAGCTGGTGCGAGACCGAGCTGGTCGAGCACGGAAGGGCGCAATCCGGACGAGATGTTGCGGACTGTGCGGAGGGTGTCCTGATTGAGCTTTCTGGCTTCGACCATGTGGCGGTCGAATTCTTCCTGGGAGAGCCGCCGCTCCTCAAGGTTCCCGAGTTCCATGCTGAGGGCGGTGAGCATCTGGCCCACCTGGTCGTGAAGCTCGCGGGAAAGGCTGCGCCGCTCATCCTCCTGCGCCTTGGCCAGCATCTGCGAAAGCCTCCGCAGTTCCGCCGCGTGGCGCTCGATCTCGTCCAAATGAACCGCGGCCGAGGCTTCGAGCGACCGCGTGCGGACGATGCTGAAGAGCGCAACGATGAATCCGAGCGCGAGGGCGAGGCCGGCAATGCTGCGCAAATCCGACTTCAGGTCTTCCTGGGTTTGCAGAATCTGTTGCTGCCGCTCCAGCGTCTGCCGTGAGTTCACGTCGCCGACCCATTGTGTTGCAGCCAGAACGGCGTCGCGGTAGGGCACCACAGAGCGGCGCAGGAAATCGCGGCCCTGGGCCGCTTTCTCCTTTGGGGTCCATTGAAAGATCGGGTCCATCGAGGCCCAATACCTCAGAATGGCATTGCGCATTCCCACGTTTTGATCCAAGGTGGACGCGCGCACCGCATTTTCGAGTTCACTCACGTCCCGTTCGACCGAGCGCCGCAGAGCCTCCAGTTCCTTGCGCTCTTCGGCTGCCGGGAGGGCTGAGGGTTCAAGCAGATAATCGCGCACCAGAATGGCGGCCTGGTACAACTCGGTGCGGAGCTGGTTCAAGAGGCGGCGGTTCACCCGTTCGCGTTCCTGAATGCTGGCCACCTCCGCGTACACCTTTCCCATGCGGTTGTGAAGCGCGGCAGCCGAGAGCGCAATCAGCCCCAGCAGTACTCCAAACCCGATGAACAGGATCGGCCAGGTTCGGATTCTCATAACGGTCGCATTCTACCAAGCTTTCCCGGCGCGCCGCTTTTCTTGCGGGGCAAGCCGTGTATTCTGAAGCGGATGGACGTTGTCATCAGCGACCTTGACGGCACCCTGCTCGAGCACTCGAGCTATTCCTTCGAAGCCGCACTGCCGGCTCTCAAGCTGATGGACGAACGGCGGATCCCCGTGGTTTACTGTTCCAGCAAAACGCGCCGCGAAATGGAACACTGGCGGCGGCTGACCGGAAACCACCACCCTTTCATTGTGGAAAACGGCGGAGCGGTTGTCATCCCCGCCGCCTACTTCGGGGCGCCGCCGCCCGGCGCGCGAGTGGAGCCGGAGTATTCGGTGGTGGAATTGGGGGATTCCTATGAGGATCTCACCGCGCGGCTGACGGAAGCGGCGGCGGAGAGCGGCTGCCAGGTGCGGGCGTTCCATCGCATGTCCGCGGCCGAGATCGCAGGCGCCGCCGGGCTGGACGCGGACATAGCGGTACTGGCCAAGGCCCGCCAGTTCGATGAGCCGTTTCTGATTCTTGATAAGGAGCGGCAGGCGGAACTGCTCGCGGCCATCGAACGCGCGGGCAAGCACTGGACCCGTGGGGGCCGCTTCTTTCACATTTTGGGCAACAACGACAAGGCCGGCGCAGTGGCGGTTCTGCTGGCGGCTTACCGGCGCGACGGGCAGGAAGTCCGGTCGATCGGGATCGGCGACGGGTTGAACGATGCGCCGTTTCTCAACGCAGTGGACGTGCCGGTACTGATCCGGACACCGTGGCTCGAGAAGCTCCAGGCCTTGGTGCCCCGCGGTGTGCCTACCAAGCTTCCCGGACCGCGCGGGTGGAACGAAGCGATGCTGCGGCTGTTCGGATGAACCGCCGGGCGAACAGCCGGATGCGACCTACGCTCACCTCACCACTTCACCAGTTCCACCCTCCGGTTCTTCGCCCGCCCCTCCTCGGATTCGTTCGACGCCACCGGTGCGTACGGGCCGCATCCAAACGAGTCCACGCGATTTGCCGCGATCCCGAACCGCGAGCTCAACGCGCCGATTACGGCCGCGGCCCGGCGACGGCTGAGGTCCAGGTTGTAATCGGGCTTGCCCTGGTCGTCCGTGTGGCCCACAACGTGGATTTTCAGTTGCGGATCGTCCGTAAGCAGCTTCCCAATCTCCTTGAGCACCGGCTCGGAATCCGGTCGCAGCGTGTCTTTATCGGTATCGAATTGGATTCCGTACAGAACAACCTTGCCTGCATCCGCGATTGCCTTTGACATATCCGCCGCATTGAGCAGCGTCATGTTCTCTTCCATCGCCTCCGGCGTAATCAGGATGAGTTCGGCCAGCGACCTTTCTTTCGCCACCGAATCCCGCAGGCGATCCGGAATTACTCCGTCCCGGTAACTGGTTACGAACAGATAGTAGTAAGTCGGCTTCGCCTCTTTCGATTTGGCCACCAGCACGCGTTCCTGGGCTTCGTTATAAGCCAGGATCTGCCCGATCTGATCCTCGTCGGCAACTTGAGTGAGCGTAGGCCCGAACCATCCCTTTTCGCCGGCGCCCTTTTGATACAGCATCGTCAAACCCAGCCGTTGAAATTCGAGCTGGTAGTTGCGGACCAGTTCGGCGGGGGTGCGGCCCGCGGGCGCCAGGTAGGTGTAGCGGCTGACCAGCCCCTCGAGTTTCTGACTCTTTTCGTAAGCCGGCGGAGAGAACGCGGTCGGTGGCCCGAGCGGCAGCAGGAATTCGTCAAATTTGGGTGCGTGATATCCGATGATCTCACTCCCCGTATAGCGCTTCACTCCCGCCGGATCCTTGGATCCGGGAATATCCGCCGCGCCGCCCGGCAGCACCAGCGCCAGGGCGAGCAGACCAGGTGTCCAGCCGGTCCGAACGTTCATCAGTCCCCTCCGGCTGCCATTGTAATCGAGTCCTGCGCGCCCGGCGTTTGCCCTGGTCCTTATTTGAACAGCCGGGGACCAGAGTCGTTCAGGCAGCGCCGCCACCTCAGCCATTCGTGCGCCGTGCCGGGCGATTCGAAGTAGACGTTGCGAATGCCGGGCTTCGTCAGTGCCTCGCTCTGGGGTCTTCGTGCCCGGACCTTCCACCGAGCCGGTCCCCAAAACAGCACCTTGACCTTCTTGTAGAAGGCGAACTGGCACTAATGCTCCGCATCTTACGTTATGTTTGCCCTAAGTACCGGCTGTGATATGCTTGGTGGCCTGTGCCGGCCTGCATTCCTTTGTTCAGAGTGTGCGTCCCGCCCGAAGACCACGTTGTCCCTACCGATGATTCAGGCAATGAATGTGGTGCCGTAGCACGAAATTCATTCGGAGATTGAGACGATGCTGTATACAGAAGTCCGCGAAACGCTCCGTGGACTCGGTCAGGAAGTTGGCAAGTACTCCCAAAGCAAACGGATCGACGCTAACAAAACCCTCAAGAACCGGCTTTCCTCCGGCATGTGCGCAGGCGCTGCCTTGGACTGGCTCCGCTCCGTACTTCTTGGAGGCGACGCCGCCAAAGGACCCTCGGATACCGGTTCCATGGCGGCTCACATTGTCCAGCTAAATTCCACCCAACAGATCTTCTACAACAAGCGAAAAGCGGATCTGACCAAACTCCATGATTCACAGAGGGATGAGTGTAATAAAGACATAGCGGAACTGGGAGTCAAACTTCAGACCACACTCAACAACGCACTAACCAGGCCCGGCATGACGCAGGCTCTTTACGATCGGCTGCAGGATCGGGCCATGGATTTGTACAACGACGAGGTCGAACGGACCAAAGCCTATTACCAATCGAAAATGGGCCAGATCAACAGCAGGTTGCAGACCTCCAGCCTGCACCAGCAATTCTGGGTCGAATTCGGCAAAATCGTGGACGGCAAATTGAACATGAACGCCTATTCGAGGCTTACGGTTGGGGCCTGTTCTTCCTCGACCATCTATGGGCCGCCGAACGGACTCCTGACCTTCCTCAACACAGTACTGACCCACCATGCGCTGCAAGCGGGATCCGGCGCCGTTATGGGTATTGCTCCGCCTGGCGCCGGTGCCGGTCACGCCGTAGCGGTCCATCGGTTGAACACCGGCGACTTCCATTTCTTCGATCCCAATTTCGGGATCTACAAGCTGACTGCCCGCGACGTCCTCAGAGCCATCCTGTTTTTGTTCCTGAAAGCCTACCCCCACATGGAGGGTGGAAACAAGGCGGACAATCAGGACTACGAGGTTAACGGGAGAGTCGAGTGTGACTTTCTGATTTACAGAGCTCCTGGAGCATCCCCTCCGTCCGTCAAAATAATGGCCGCCGGCGTTGGTACCATGTAAGTCGCCTCTTTTGTGGCCGCTGCACCGGCAGACACAAACGGCAAATCGCGCGAAATTGAGTTCGCGCCGCAACACCAGGGCGCCGGCTCAAAGGCCGCCGGAAGCACCCCGCGATTCAGCCTCAGTTTCCGACTGGAGCGTTAGCTTTGCGGCCGGGCTGACGAGTATATAATGCGGGCTGACCAGCGCCATGTTTGCGCGTCAGTTGGCAGCCCGCGGCGCCGGTTGAGCAGATGAAACGGGAGATGGTTTCACTGATGCGCGCGGCGGGATACCAGATCGAATGGCGAAACCTGCGGGGCGGCAGCCGTGACTCGGCCGAATCGGCGCAACTGGTCGTTTTGAGCCTGAATGGCGTGTGCGCTCCCGGGCGGGGACAGGGGCCGTCGCAGGACGCGTTGCCGGCGGACGCGAGTCTGGCCACTACGTCCATCTCGGACGGGCGGGTGCTGCCCTTCAGCACGATGAACTGCGGAGCGCTCACGCGCGCGCTGGCCCCGGCTCTGGCTTCCGAAGCGGGCGCGCGGCGCGACTTTTTGTATGGACGCGCGATGGCGCGGGTGGCCGCGCACGAGTTCTATCACGCGCTGGCGGGCACGCGGGAGCACGCTGCCAGGGGCATCGCGCGCAGTTGCTTTACGCAGGCGGATCTGTTGAGCGAACGGTTCCACTTCGAAGCGGCGACGCTGGCGCGGCTTAGGCCCGCGCCAGTGTACGTGGAACCGGACGAAGGCAGCGGGCGCTGAGGGGCCGCGCCTTGTTTTGGCCCGGCCTACTGCGCCGCCCACCGGCCGTCGCCGGCGCGAGCAGGACCGCAGCCGCTTTCGCGCTAGAGGACGACCTTTTCACCCGACCGGCAGGAACGATAGATCGCATCAACCACCTCCAGCGCCTCGTACCCTTCCTCGCCGGCCACGAGCGGCTTCCGTTTCTGCGCGATCGCCTCCCCGAAATCGCGGAACTGACGTTCGAAGGGCTCGAGCGAGATGGCCATCGGGTCGGACGCTCCGGAGGCAACGTCGCGTGTGACGGGGGCGGGATCCCCGTGGTCGTCCTCGACATCCCAGGTGGTGAGTTTGTCCCCGGTGATGATCGCCGTGCCTTTGGTGCCGTGGAACTCGGTCCGTTCAGGGTAGCCCGGCCACATCGCGGTGGATGCCTGGACCACGCCCGTAGCGCCGCTCGCATAGCGCAGCACGGCGCTCACCACGTCTTCCGATTCGATGCGGTGCAGCGCACCCAATTGCCACGCCCCGAATACTTCCTTCACCGGACCGGCGAGCCAGCGGAGAATATCGATCTGGTGGATGGCCTGGTTGATGAGGGCGCCGCCGCCCTCCGTCTGCCAGCTTCCCTTGATCGGCCGGGAATAGTATTCCGCCGAGCGGTACCACTTGACGTAACAATCGCATTCGAGCAGGCGGCCGAGACGCCCTTCGGCGAACGCCTTCGACAGGAACAAAGAGGCATCGTCGAAGCGGTGCTGGCTGACCACGCCGAGCAGGATGCCGGCCTTGCTGGTGACCTCGAGCATGCGACGCGCGGTTTCCAGGTTGGTAGCGATTGGCTTTTGAACCTGGACGTGCTTGCCGGCTTCGGCACAGATTTCAATGGGTTCGAGGCGGAAGTCGGGAAAGGTGCAGACATCCACGTAATCGACGTCGGGGTGGCGGCAGACCTCCTGGTAGGTGGGCACGAATTCGGCGCCGTACTGTTCGGCGAAGCGCCTGCCCGCCGCTTCCACGACGTCGGTGACCACCTTCAGGCGATAGCCGATGTTCTTATAAACCTGGGCGTGCTTGTGGGAGATGGCGCCCGTTCCGATCATTCCAACTTTCATAGAGATGTTCAATTCTATCAACTGAAGTCCGCGGTCGAACCGTTTGCGCGGGGAAGTACAATGGAATTTTCAGCATGAGAGCTATTTGCGTACTTCTCGTCTCGACCCTTGCCGTCACGCTGGCTGCGTGCAGCAAGGCGCCTCCCGCCAATGTGGCGGCGACCGTGAACGGAAAGCCGATCACTAACCAGGACCTTGAAAAATTCTACAAAGCGCAGTTTCCGGAGCCGGTCGAAGGTTCGAATGCCGACATGGTGATGTCGCAGAAGCTGGAACTGCTGGGCAGCCTGATCATCAACGAGCTGCTCCAGCAGCGCGCCGAGAAGCTGGGGCTATCGGCGGTGGATGCGGATGTAGACGCGGAACTGAACAAGATGCGGTCGGGCTACACGACCGAAGCGTTTAATAAGCAGCTGGAATCGCAGCACCTGACGCTCGACGACCTGCGCGCGCAGATCCGGCGGAAGCTGACCGCGGACAAGCTGATCAACAAGGAGATCCGCTCCCACATCGCCATCAGCGACGCGGATGTGACCGACTTCTACAACGCCAACAAGCCGAGCTTCAACCTCGCCGAGCCGCAGATCCACATCGCACAGATCCTGGTGACGCCGTTTCCCGACCCCAACGTGCGAAACCTGAAGAACAGCAAAGCGCAGAATACGGCGGAAGCGACGCAGAAGATCCGCGACATCGAGGCGCGGCTGGGGCGCGGCGAGGAGTTCGGGATCGTAGCGCAAAATTATTCGGAAGACCCGAACACCGCGCCGAACGGGGGGGATATGGGCTTCATTCCAGCCTCGAGCTTCGAGAAGGCCAGCCCGGAGCTGCGAAAGCTGGTGGATTCGCTCCAGCCCGGAGTGGCATCGAAACCGATCGCCACGCCGGACGGTTACCGCATCCTGAAGGTCATTTCGCGGGAGCCGGCGGGGCAACGCGACTTGCAGGATCCACGGGTGCAGCAGAGCATTCGCGAAACGCTGATGAACCGCAAGGACCAGTTGCTGACTGCCGCGTATTACGAAGTGGCGCGGAACAGCGCCAAGATCGAAAACTACATGGCGCGCAGCATCTTCAATGGTGCGGCAAAGAAGTAGACGCCGCTACTCGCGGCCCATCTCGTACACGTAGATGACGTGTTCGATGGTCCCGATCTTGACGTGAGAGGTTTCCGCGGTCTTCCAGCCGCGGATGGGGAACTGGTAGGAGACGATGCGCGCGCCCGGTTTGAGAAACTTTTGGAGGTTAGGTTTCAAGCGGTCGTTGGAACTGGTGAGCAGGCACATGGTCACGACCGTGGCGGGGCTGAGATCCACGCGCAACGCACTGTCTTCCAGCATAGTGACCCTGTCCTGAAGCCCGAGCGAGCGAATCTTCTCGGTGGCTTTGCGGCAAAGGTCGGGCATGATCTCCACACCCACCGCACGGGCGCCGTATTTCTGGGCGGCCATGATGACAATACGGCCGTCACCGCTGCCGAGATCGTAGACTACGTCCGCCGGCTTGACGCGGCCAAGCTCGAGCATCTTCTCGACGATGATCTGGGGCGTCGGAATATTCGGGGCGAGGTTCTCGGCGGCGCCGAACCTTTGCGAAAATGCGGGAGTTGCCAGGATCCCAAACAGCAGTACGGTAGTAGAAAGTCGCATGTTTATTGCGAGGACGCGCTGGCTGTGGCAGCCCTGCCGAACTTCGATTTTACAATACGACCGATGATCTCCGTCCAGGAGAAAAAAACGTCCCGCGGGCGGCTGATCGTAAACTCGACGCCCTTCATGGTGCGGACGGCGGACCCAATGGCATCGCGCCATGGGTTGGCCTGCGGGTTCAGATTGTAGTTCATGTAGAAGACGGGTGTTTTGACTTCGGCGATCTGCTTCAGGGTATCCTGGGGCAGTCCCTCTTCCAGCATGACTTTCGGCCCGGCAAAGATCACTGCATCGGGCGACTGCTTCTCATCTTTCAGTTCGGTCGTAATGAGTTCGCTCAGGAAAACGGCGTCGGCATGCTTCTGACTCAGCCGCCGCAAATCAACAGTGCCCAGGTTGAGCGACTTCAGCGCATTTCCGAGCGCTGGAAAATCGATCTGGGATGCCGCATCCTGCCGGTAGATCACGCGTTGCTCCTGCATGTTGTACGCGACGATGGAGAACCTGGTTACGCGCGGATCGCGGGCGATATTGCGCAGGATGGCCAGCAGCGCGTCGGTATCGAGGGGCTGCAGCGCGGCAGACGCCGAATCCTGTGGGGCAAAATTGACAACAACCTTTAGATTCAAAGGGTTATCGTGAGTGTCACGTTCGACGGGCCCTTCCTGCTTGAAAGTCTCGGCGTCGGACTGCTGGATTGCGCCGGCCGCGATCTCGAGCGACATCTCGCGGTCGCGAGTGGGCAGTTCCGCTTGGATATCCCAGTTGGAGGAGCAGACCCGCTCGGAACGGTCGCGCATCAGCCAGTCGATCTTGTAGCTGCCTTCGCCGACGGAAAAGGCGCCTTGCAGGTAGGCGGGACCTCCGGCGTTTTCCTCGATGGATGGGACACTGATCTTCTGCGAGAAGTAGACGGGATCGTCGGGATGGGCATCGGGGATCACGCGGAACACCATCGTGAGCTGGTTTTCCGACCCGGCCAGCTCTTTCAAGGGAACGGAAACCTCGTAACCGGAATGAAATTTGAGGTCGAAGCCCAGCACAGGTTTGATCGGAGTCACGGTGCAGGGCAGGTCTTTGCGCACTTCGCGCGCTTCGAGGATGGCGCCATCGAGCGTCAGCAGACGGACCATGCCGCCAGGACCGGAGCCGTTCATGAGAGTCTGGGCGGAGAGGAGCGAGGTCGCGGCTGAAAGACAGCCTACGGAGAGGAATCTAACTGCGCGACCGAACCGTAACCAACTGGAATTCGGCATCAGCATCGCCGTGAGCACCCGTATTACCAATTCACAAACAACAGGACGGCCTGTCAGGAATCATTATGGTCGCAATTCGCATCAGTCGCAACCACGATTGCCACCTTTTACTGGTGGTCCGTACTACTGTTGGGAATTCCCGCGGCGTTTCGCGGCATCCAAGCTCTGGAGGGGTGTCAAAGCGATCATGTTTGAGATGGATCGAACGAAAACGCAGGGAGAGGCTGTTCCGTCGGCGGAGGGACTCTCCGCGGAAGTGATTGTCAGTCCCGACGCTCGGAAGGAGCGGAGGGTGCCGCCTGGCCAGTCGCGAACCCGAAAATGGCCGGTTCTGGATGCAAGCGGGCCGCCCGCGGGGCTCAGCCGGGAGACGTGGCGATTCCGGTGCAACGGCCTGGTAGGCAAAGAATGCGATTGGTCGTGGGAACAATTTTCTTCCCTGCCGCGAACGAAGGTTTTTGCGGACTTTCATTGCGTCACGCGGTGGTCGCGCCTGGGCAACCTCTGGGAGGGGGTTTCCACCCGGGAAATCATTCACCACGCCGGGGGAGTGGATCCTGAAGCACGTTACGTGATGGTTTACGGGCACGACCGCGGATGGAACACAAACCTGCCGCTAGAGGATTTCCTGGGCGAGGATTGCCTGGTGGCGACCCTGCATGATGGCGAGCCGTTGACGGCGGAGCACGGCGGACCGGCAAGGCTGATTGTGCCGCGGCTGTACGCATGGAAAAGCGCGAAGTGGATTTCCGGCATCGAGTTGATGCGGGAAGACCGGCTCGGCTTCTGGGAAGCGAACGGCTATCACCGGCGCGGCGACCCGTGGCAGGAGGAGCGGTACGGAGCGTAACGGTTCAGTGAACGGCGGACCGGCACTTCAGGCGGTGACCGGCGGGCCGTTCGGTGTGGATCTCGTCGAGCATGCTGGTGACCTGGACGGCATCGGCGGAGAAGCCGGATGCAGCCAGCGCGCGCCGCACTTCATCCACGCGGGAGGCCCAGGCGGGAAACTCTACCAGGGTGGCGGAAACGGCTTCTTCGTGGCCATCGGGGAAGACCGTAACCACGGTGGCATCGTGGTAGATTTCGGGGTTGATCGGGAAGTTGATCTTCGCAAGGGATTCGAGCAGGGATTCAAGATCGCAGGCATCCACCTGGATGGAGACACACACCAGCGGACCTTCGCTGCCGCTCAGCGGCGCATTTGCGGGCAAAGCTTTTAGCCAGACGCTCACGGTTCCTCCAGCATCCGGCGAAGGGGGCCGTTCTACCAACAAAAAACCCTGGTGCCCAAAAGCGCCAGGGTCGAAATGTTCTCGAACAGACCGACTCGCCTTTAGCACTTTTTTTCGTGGTTGCAATTAGCCGGGCGAACTATCGAAAACCGCCCTAAATCATTCCACGTCACAACTACGATAACATCGGCTGCGGGACGGCGCAAGAGTTTTCCGGACGCCGCGGACGCCGCCGTCAATCCCTCAATCGGCGCGCAACGCAATCGCCGGGTCGATCCGCGATGCACGGCGCGCCGGTACGTACCCTGCGACGCCGGCCACCAGGGCCAGCACCACTGGCACCCCGATGACGGTCACCGGATCGCCCGGAGCCACCCCGAACAGCAATCCCTCGAACGCCCGTCCCAGTGCGCGCGACGCGACCATCCCGATGGCCGCTCCCGCCATCGCCAGGCCCAACGTCTGCAGCATGATTCCGGCCTGCAGCCGTCCTGCCGGAGCACCCAGCGCCATCCGGATACCGATCTCCTGGGTTCGCTGACTCACTCCGTAGGACACTACCCCGTAAATCCCCAGGCTCGCCAGCAGCATCGCGAAGAGGGCGAAACCGCCCAGGAGGATCACGACGAATCGCCGCGGCGACACCGCCCGATCCACCAATTGCTGCAGGGTGCGGAAATCCTGCCCTGGCAGATTGGGCGCGATGTCCTTCAGGGAAGCCCGCACGCTCGCCGCCACCTGCGATGGGGGCAGAGAACTGCGCACCACCAGGTCCAACGAGGAAAAGTCGCGGCACTGCCGGATCGGAATGTACATTTCCATTCCCGATCCCTGCTCCGGCGCCAGATGACGCACATCCCCCACGACTCCCGCCACGATTCGTTCGCCGCACGCTCTCATGACCTGTCCGAGTGCGCTCTGTCCTGGCCATAGCCTGCGGGCCAGAGTCTCATTCACGAGAATCACGTTTTGGCTCTCCGGCGTGTCGTGCCCGCTGAGATCGCGGCCCGCCACCAGAGGGATTCCCATGGCTCCAATGTAGCCGTCCGTCACCACGCGCACGAACGCGATCGGGAACTGGCCGCGAGGGTAGGTCTGCCCTTTCGCCGGAGCGCCCCAACTGCGATTCCGTCCCAGGGGCAGAAAATCCGAGAGGCCCGCCGTCTGCACGCCCGGCAACGCGCGCACGCGACGCAACACTTCATCGAAATATGCATTCTGCTGGGGCTGCGTCCGGTATTGCGAATCCGGGTCCACCCGCATGGCCATCGCGTGTTCCGGGTGGAACCCCAGGTTCACGTCCAGCACCCGCAGGAAACTCCGCACCAGCAGTCCTGCCGCTACCAGAAGGACGCAGGCGAAGGAAACCTCCGACACCACCAACACATTGCGTACCCACTTGCCGCCCTTCGCGCTGGAACCGCGCGAGGCGTCCTTCAAAATGTCATGCAGCGCGCACGCCGGGGTTTGCAGCGCGGGCGCGAGGCCGAAGATCAGTCCCGTGGCCACCGCCGCCAGCAGACTGAACCCAAGCACCCCCGCATCCAGCCGGACGTTCGCCAGCAGTGGGATCTTCAGCCCTGGCAGGCTTGAGATCAGCCGCGTCCCGCCCCACGCCAACACCACTCCCAATACCGCACCACACCCGGAAAGCGTCAGCCCCTCGGTCAGCATCTGGCGAAACAGTCGCCATCGGCCCGCGCCCAGCGCGGTCCGCACCGCCAGTTCCTTCTGTCGCGTCGCGGTACGCGCCAGCAGCAGGTTGGAAAGGTTCGCGCATACGATCAACATCACCACCCCGACCGCACTTGCCAATACCAGCAGCGCCGGACGAATCCGTCCGCTCACGCGCTCCTTGAGCGGCGTCACCACGCCTTCGAAATCGTTGCGCTCCGGATGTGCCTCCGTCATCCGGCGGGCCAGCGTGCGGATCTCCGCCTGCGCGCCCTGTACGGTGACGCCCGGCTTCAGCCGGCCCACGATCGCCATCGTGTTGCCCCAGCGGTTTGTCTCCGGACTCAGAGGAAACGGTGTGTAGAGATCGAAGTGACTCCCAGGTGCGAACACGCTGGCCATGTCGAAGCTTTCCGGCAACACCCCAACTACCGCGACTGGCTCTTCATTGATGGTGAGCGTCTTGCCCACGATTCGCGGATCGCCGGCGAACCGCCGCTCCCAGAACCCGTAGCTCAGCATCACCGCCTTCGGCCCGTTCCACTTGCATTCGTCTGCTGTGAACAGCCGCCCGATTTGCGGTTTTACCCCCAGCACCTGGAAAAAATTGTCGGAGACCGGCACGCCGCTCAACCGCTCCGGCTCGCCCTGTCCGCTGAGCAGGTTGTCGCCGACCCCGTAGAAGGCGAAGTATGCTCCCAGCGCCTCAAAGGTCCGGCTCTGTTCGCGCAGATCAAGCAGGTAGCCGACCTGGGTGGTCTGTCCCGAAAGGCCGCTGGAGTCGTGATTCGCCACCCACACCAGCCGTTCCGGTTGAGTGAACGGCAGCGGCCGCAGAAGCAGCGCGTCTACCACGCTGAACACCGTAGCGCTCGCTCCGATGCCCAGCGCCATGATCGCCACTGCGAATGCGGTAAAGCCGGCATCCCGGCGCAGACCGCGCAATGCGTACTTCAAATCCTGCCACAGGTCGGACACACTTGTTGTATTGACCATACCTCTTCTACTGGCGGCGTGCGATTTGGTTACGCATACGCCCGCAAAGGCGCCTGTTGCGCCGGCCGGGCCGGCCGTGATAGCCTCGTCGCCACTGGAGGAAGAATGAGAACGTTGTCCAATGTGCTGGCGGCTGGTGTGCTCGTGGCAGCCAGCCTGTGCGCGCAGACGGTTCAGCCGCCCAAAACGCACCTCAAGGTTGGGGACATGGCTCCGGATTTTACGCTGCCTTCGTCGCAGGGCGGCCGGGTGACGCTGTCCGATTTTCGTGGCAAGAACGTGGTGGTTCTGGCCTTTTTCCCGGCGGCCTTCACAGGCGGCTGAACGAAGGAGTTTCAGGCGTACCAGGCTGGTATCGCCAAATTCGATCAGGCAGGCACAAAGGTATTTGGAATCAGCACCGATAACACCCCATCCCAACGCGAATTCGCGGCCAAGAATAACATCACGGTTCCTTTCCTGAGCGACTTCGTGAAGCGCGAAGTGGCCACGGCGTACGGTGTGCTGGCGCCGTCGGCGGGAGTGGCGAACCGCTCCACTTTCGTTATCGACACGGATGGAAAGATCACCTACATCGAAGAGGGCAACACCGCGATAGACCCGACCGGGGCGACGGAGGCGTGCAGCCGGACGGCGCACAAAGCGGCCCAGTGAGACTTAGCTGCCGGGACTGATTTCGGTCAATTCCAGCAAGAGCACCGTGCCGCAGTTTGCGCAAACCAGCGATCCATCCTCGGCCATGAACACGGCGATGGAATCGCAGCGCGCGCAGGCGGCGGTGGGGTCGGCGGCCTCGGGCAGCGGATCCGGCGGCACGACACTCGAAACCGTGCCGCCTTTGGCCGAGGTGAGGGTTTCAAACGTCGTGCCGCAATTCGAACACACATGATTGAAGCAGCAGCCGGGGGTGCAACTGTAGAAGACATCCCCGCTGCCGCACTGCGGACAGTGGATTTCCAGCTTTCGTGTACGCACCTTACTGCTTGGGGAAGTTGAAGAACTCGGGATCGAGTTTCACGCCGTTGCGCCCTTCGATCTCCTTGAGAGCTTTCTGCGCCAGTTCCGGCTGAAGTCTCTTTTCGATTTCCGGTTTGGCCGCTTCGAAACTCTCTTCCTTGTCCTCGCAGCGGATGATGTGATAGCCGAACTGCGATTTGACGGGCTGGCTGATTTCACCGGGCTTGAGGGCAAAGGCGCCTTCCTCGAAAGCCGGCACCATCTGGCCGCGTCCAAAGGTTCCGAGGTCGCCGCCGTTGGTTGCAGCGCCCGAATCGTCGGATTCGGCGCGCGCGACGGTGGCGAAATCTTCGCCCGCCGCGAGACGCTTACGGATCTCCTCAGCGCGGGCGAGAGCCTCGGCTTCGGTGAGGTCTTTCTGGCCGGGCTTCAAAGCAATGGGCGACCCCTGCATGCGGATGAGAATGTGCCTGGCGTGCACGCGCTCCATTTCCGACTTGTGTTCGTCGAAGTACTGCTTGAGATCGGCCTCGGAGGGCTTTAGATCCTTGGTGATCTGCTCGGCAGTCAGGCTGGCGAGAATATTGGTGGCGTCAAATGCGACCTTGGTCTTGAATAGGGCTTCCTGATCGATTTTCCGGCGTTTGCCTTCTTCGGCGAGGGCGAACATGCGCACAACACCGTCGACGAACTGCTTGCGTCCCGGGCCGCGGGCGGCAGTCTGATACTGGGCCGGCATTGACTCGATCATGGCCTCAAACTCGGCGGCGGTGACTTTGCGGTCGCCGACGGTAATCACCACGCGATCCGGAGGGACGTTCGGAGCCGGAGTTTCCGCGGCTGCGGCCGGCGCGGGTGCGGGGGCCGCGACGGGGGGAGGGGTCTGCGCCAACAGGCATGCGAGCGGACACACAAATAGCAAGGTACGGAAACAAATCATATGTCCTCTATCTTACCTCGGCGCCTCCAGCTACGCCGCCGGCTCCACGATCGCGGACATCGAGCCTTTGGAGCGTTCCAGGCGCCAGTCTGGGCCGTAGGCATGGATCTGATCGCGTGCAAATTCGGCCTCGCGAAGCTCGCACGTGATCAGCACGGTGCGGCCGCAGCGGTCCACCTCTTCAGCATGGCGATAAGCCTGTTCGAGGGTAAAGATGAAGATGCGCTGCAGCATCTCGATCACGTAATCGTAGGTGTGATCGTTATCGTCGAGCAGCACCACCCGATACAAGGGAACTAATTGATCCCGCTCGATCGTTTCCGCTTCCGGGCTGATCGAAGGGTTAGCCATCCGTACTGTCCAGTATGCTTCATTATGCGCCAGAATGGAGAAGGAGCAGATGCCCAAGACCATCTATCTGGACTATCATGCCACTACCCCGGTCGACCCCCGGGTGCTGGAGGCGATGTTGCCCTACTTCGGAGCGAAGTTCGGCAACCCGGCGAGCCGGACCCACAGTTTCGGATGGGAGACCGAGAAGGCTGTCGCCCTCGCACGCCAGCGCGTCGCCGACCTTGCCGGAGCCGAACCACGTGACATCGTGTTTACGAGCGGCGCCACCGAATCCAATAATCTGGCCATTAAAGGAGCGGCCGAAGCGTACCGGGCCAAGGGCCGGCACTTCATCACCATGTCCACCGAGCACAAGGCCGTGCTCGACCCGATGCATCACCTGGAGCAGCAGGGCGCGGAGGTGACGATCCTGGCGCCGCGGCCGGACGGGCTGATAGACCTGGACGCCCTCCGCGCGGCCATCCGTCCCGACACCGTGCTGGTGAGCGTGCTGTTCGCCAACAACGAGATCGGCGTCATCCAACCGGTGCGCGAGATCGGCGCCATCTGCCGCGAGCGCGGCGTGCTTTATCATTGCGATGCGGCGCAGGCGTTCGCCAAGCTGCCGGTGAACCTGGCGGAAGATCCCATCGACCTGCTTTCCTTCAGCACACATAAGTTTTATGGACCGAAAGGCGTGGGCGGCCTGTACGTCCGGCGGCATCCGGCGAGGGTGCAACTGGCCGCGCAGATGGACGGCGGCGGCCACGAAAACGGCTACCGTTCGGGGACGTTGAACGTGCCGGGGATCGTGGCGACGGGTGCGGCATGCGCCATAGCGGGGGAAGAAATGGCGGCCGACGCGGAACGCATCGGCATCCTGCGCGACCGGTTGAAGGAGAGGCTGGAAGCGGGGCTCGAAGACCTGCGGATCAACGGCTCGATGGAGCACCGGCTGCCGGGAAACCTGAACGTGAGTTTCTGCGGCGTGGACGGCGAGACGCTGCTGATGAGCCTGCCGGACCTGGCGCTTTCTACAGTGTCGGCGTGCAGTTCGAGCGCCATGGAAACCAGCTCGGTGGTGCGCGCGCTAGGCGCCGGCGAGGAGCAGGCGCAGTCGTCGGTGCGTTTCGGGCTGGGTCGTTTCACAACGGCCGGGGAGATCGAATACGCCGCCACGCGCGTAGTGGAAACGGTAACCCGAATCCGAGCGTTGACACCGGTGGCTTAGTTTAGCAGTTGCGCTAGCGCCTGCCGCGGCGCGGCTCATCGGGTCGCTGCACCCACACGACGCGGAGTTCCTCCTCGGAATCGATTTTCCATTCACGCCCCAAACGCGCGAAGCGGAGCCGCTCCTCCTCTTCCCCCGCGAAAACGCGCGGGCCGCGGGTCTGCCAGTGCTTCAGGAACGTGGCCGTCGCGCGGCCCTCGCCGTCAGGGCTGATACTGACATTTGACAGTCGCAGGATGGCAGGCCGGCCGTACCGCGAAATGGAATCGGCAACCACGCGGCGGACTTCCGCGGTGGTGACATTGCGCTGCTGGAAATATTGCGTCACGAGCGGCGCGTAATACGCAGCTATGGTATCGGGGTCTCCGCTGGTCATGGCTTCCGCCCAACTGTCCAGCGTGCCCCGGACCGTGTCCAACGCGGGAATGGGTTCGCGGGCCGCCGCCGCAGGCGCGGTTGGAGCCGGCGCGGCAGCCTCGGGTACGCCGGGCAGGGACTGCCGGGGCGGGGGAGCAGGCGGATCTACGGAGCCGTATCCGAGCAGCCCGGCGCCCACGGTTGCGAGAACAACTACCATGGGCCAAATCCACGGACGCGATAGTGGGGCCGCTTCCGGGCGCGGGTGGCGGGAGGCGCCGAGGGAGGCGAACATCTCGCGCGACGGCGGCGGCGCCGCCGGAAGGGGCGGCGTGGGGGGCGGAGGCGGCGGTTCCGGAGTGGACTGTTCGACGGCCTTCAACGGTATTCCGAAGGGTGCCTGAAAGGGGAACGGCATCGTGGACGCGGCACTTTCCGAGTCCTTCGAGGAAAACTGCAGTTCCGCCTCGAGGCCGCCGGAAGCTACGCCGCGCAACACGAGCACCAGGCAGTCGGCACCCGGCAGGAGACGCTCGAACCAGCCCCGGTCCTCCGTATCCTGGTTGGAACCCAGGCTGATGCGGCTGCGATACAGGCCGACGATTTCACCGGAGCGTTCGCGTTGCGTGCGAAACCACTCCACCGATTCCTGGAACTGTCGCAGATCCTCGCCGGAGAGGACGTAAGCCGGCCCGAAACGGTGTTCGGACGGCACGGGCTCGAAATCATCGATCAGGATTTCGCGGGCGGTGAAGCGGCCCAGCAGGATGCCGCCGGTCTCTTCGGGGCCGCCCGGCGCTGCCAGCGCTCCGCTCACCTCGGCCTCGATGCCTCGCATCACGCGGGATTCAAATTTCACCAGGGGTCCGCGGTTTTCCGCCGCCATCTGGTTCACCGGTTCGCCGGAGAGGGAACGGCCTGGCCGCCTACCGGGGAATATAGATCGAGACGGGCGCTAACTTGCGAATCCGTGGGGACATAGCGGTAGCTGCCGGCTTTCAGATCGGATAGCGAGAGCCACACCTGCACGTCGGATTCGCCGTCATGCACCGTAAGGCGGCCGAGCTGTGCGCGCTGCACGGGGCCGCTCTCCGGATCCCAATCGAACTCGAGGTAGCGTCCGGACGGGCGGCTTCGCAGAGCGATGTCGCCGGTGGAGGCGGCTCCCCGCGGCGTGGAGGAGTCGGCGGGAGCAGTGGCGACGACGGGTTCGGCCGCCGCCGCTGCACTGTGGTACCGGCTGAATGCCAGTTCGCGACCAAAATAGAACGCGGCGAGGGGCAGTGCTACGGCCAGGAACCCGAGGGCAAGCGGACGCAGCCCGAATCCGGCCTCAACCAGCGGTGCTGCTGCCGGGTGGGGCGGTTTTGACACACCGTGAGGCGCCGTGGACCTAACCCGCCGCTCGATCGGGGGCACGACGGGCGGCTTGGACGGACTGGCTTCCGCCGGAGCGCCGGATTCATCCAAAGAGAATTCCTTGTAGCTGACGTGGCGGCGAATGTCGCCATCCTCCCAGATGAAGACGGCACCCTTGGGGCCCTGCGCGGCCTCGCCGGAGAGCAGGAAGAAGATGGAACCCGGGTGGTTGAACTCCCCCTGGAACAGTTCGAAGTCGCGCTGGTCCATGTAGAGGCCGCGGCGCTCATGACTCCGGAAGAGGCCGACAGGCTGAAGCCGGCGGCGGCGAAGATGTTGAATCCTGCGGGAAAAGTGGCGGCGGTCGCGCGGGGTGAGCACATACTGGTCGCCGAAACGGTGCTCGATGGGAAAACGCTCCCAGTCCTCAACTACGGTGTGCCACGAACCGGAATCTTCCTCCATGGTGCCGAGGAGGATGCCGCCGAATTCGAGACGGACGGGCTGGGAATCGCTTTCGAGCTTGCGCCGGAGCGCGGCAAGAACCCCGGTTGAAAACTCCACCGTGGGGCTTTTGCCCTCCACGCGCCAAAGAAAACGGGAAGCCTCGTTGCTGCGGATAAGCTGGGGAATCACAGTATTTGGCCTTAGGGACGCGCAATCGACTTATGCCGTTTCGATGCCACTGTGATGGTTCGCACGGCCGGGGCGCGTGCGGCTGCGCGGGGTGACAGAAGAGGCGCCGAGGTTATAATTGTGAGTTGCCCGAACTGCGTAAGGATCCCGTGACGAGGCGGTGGGTAATCATCGCCACGGACCGCGCCAAGCGTCCGTCAGACTTCATCAGGCAACCAGTGGCGCCCCCGGCACCCGGTTGCATCTGCCCGTTCGACTACGGGAACGAGCACAAAACGCCGCCGGAGGTGCTGTCTTACCGGAACAGCGGCTACCGGGACCAGCCGGGATGGCGGGTGCGGGTCGTGCCTAACAAGTTTCCGGTTCTCGGCATCGAAGGCGACCTGTCACGGCAGGGCGAGGGCATGTACGACAAGATGAACGGCATTGGCGCTCACGAGATCATCATCGAGACGCCCGACCACAATGCGACGCTGGCGGACCTGCCGGAGCGGCAGATCGAAGAGGTCCTGTGGGCCTTCAGGGACCGGGTTCTGGATCTCAAGAAGGACCGCCGTTTCCGCTATATCCTGCTGTTCAAGAACCACGGAGAGGCGGCTGGGGCGTCACTCGAGCATCCGCACTGCCAGTTAATCGCGCTTCCAGTAATCCCCAAGCGGGTGAAGGAGGAAGTGGACTCGGCGCGGCAGTTCTACGAATACAAGGAACGCTGCATCTTTTGCGACATCATCCAGCAGGAGGCGGCGGCGGGGATACGGATGGTGATGGAGACGGACCGCTTCACTGTGATTGAGCCGTACGCGCCGCGATTTCCGTTCGAGACCTGGATCCTGCCGAAGCGTCACTATTCGCATTACGAGGACTCGGATGCGGCGTTGCTGCAGAACCTGGCCTGGGTGCTGCGCTCCACCATGCGCAAGATCGAGAAGGTTCTGGAGCGTCCGGCATACAACTTCATCATTCACAGCGCGCCGGTGCAGGATCCGGAACTGCAGCATTACCACTGGCACCTGGAGATCATTCCGAAGCTCACGAAGGTGGCGGGGTTTGAATGGGGCACGGGGTTTTACATCAACCCGACGCCGCCGGAGGAATCGGCGCGTTTTCTCAGGGAGGCGGGCTAGGGTAAATGCAGGAGGGGCGGTTGCGCGCGGATACCTTGGTCTGGTATAACCGCTACTCGTTGTGTGCCAGGTCCGGCAGGCGAACATGTCTGACAAAAAGAAACCCGCGGCAAGAGGCATCGAAAGGCGCATGAGCAAACCACAGACTCCGAAACCGGTGAAACCCGCGGAACCGGTCCGGACAACTGGCGGCTCGCACGAAGCGGCCGCTGTGGTGGTCCAGCCGTTGAACGCGCAAAAACAGCTCAGCAGCTTTGAAGCCGCCATGAAACTTTTTCATGCCCGCAAGATGCGTGAGGCGCGGGCCCTGTTCGAAACAGCCGAGGCCGGGCCGGAGCGGGACGTGGCGCAGCGGGCGCAGCTGCACATCGCCATGTGCGACCGCCGGCTGCAACAGGGAGGTCCGGCGCTACAGACTCCGGAAGAACTCTACAACTACG
Source organism: Bryobacterales bacterium (assembly GCA_963836425.1). Taxonomy (GTDB): domain Bacteria; phylum Acidobacteriota; class Terriglobia; order Bryobacterales; family Bryobacteraceae; genus CAWIJJ01. Next base: position 127,081 of record CAWIJJ010000006.1, read on the forward strand.
GCATCGCTATGCTGAATACCCGCAAGGTGGCGGAGGCGCGGATGCATCTCGAGAAAGCGCTCGAAATGGCGCCGGACGCGGACCACGTGCACTATGCGCTGGCGCTCGCCAAGGCCTTGGGCGGGGACGTGACGAGCGCGGCGGAACACCTTCGCCGGGCCATCGAACTCGAGCCCCGGAACCGGATCATCGCGCGGCAGGACGTCGATTTCGCGCCGCTCGCCAACCAGCCGCCGTTCGACCTTCTCCTGCATCCCGAAAAGAAAAGTTGGTAAACCCGCTCGCAGCAATCGATGCCGGCGCGCCCCTGCGGGTGGTCGCGGTGGGAGGCGGTACCGGACTGTCCGTCCTGCTCCAGGGCCTGAAGCACTACGCCCGGCCGTCCGATGGACTCGCCCAGGGGCTTGACATCACGGCGGTGGTGACGGTGACCGACGACGGCGGAAGCTCGGGGCGGCTGCGGCGCGAATTCGACGTGCTCCCGCCGGGCGACATCCGCAACTGCATGGTGGCCTTGAGCGAAGACTCGACCCTGCTGTCGCGTCTGTTCCAATACCGCTTCGAGGCCGGGCGCGGGCTCAAGGGACACAGCTTCGGCAATCTCTTCCTGATGGCGCTGACGCACGTGATGGGCGACTTTTCGGAAGCCGTGAAGGTCTCCGCCGAAGTGTTGAACATTGCCGGCCGCATCTACCCATCCACCAGCGCCAACGTGCAACTGGAGGCCAGGCTCTCGGACGGAACCCGCGTGGTGGGGGAAAGCCGCATCAGCCGGAGCAAGGCGCGGATAAAGGAAATCCGGCTGATTCCCCGCAAGGCGCTGCCGCTCGCCGAAACTCTGAACGCCATCGCGCAGGCCGACGTCATTACATTCGGACCGGGGTCGCTGTTCACCAGCGTGATTCCGAACCTGCTGGTGGAAGGTATTTCAGGGGCGGTGCGGCGGTCGCCGGCGGTGAAGGCGTATTTTGTGAACCTGATGTGGCAGCCCGGGGAGACCATCGACTTTCGCGCGTCGGACCACGTCCGCGCCCTTCACCGGCATGCCCGGGAGAAACTCCTCGATTATGCCGTCATCAACATCCGGCCGCTCACCCTGGCCGTGAAGAAACGGTACGCACGGGAGGCCGCGCTGCCGGTGGAAAACGACATCGACACGCTGTTCAAGATGGGATTGAAAGTGATGGCTGGCAACCTGGTCAGTCGCGGCGAAAAGGTGCGTCACGATCCGGCAGCGGCCGCGGCCGTGATACTGAGGCTGGCGCAGGAAGGGCGGCGCCGCAGGCTGGCACAAGCATAATGGAAGAAATGACCCCTGTAACGATCGTTATCCTGGCCGCGGGCTTGGGCACGCGCATGAAGAGCCGGAAGGCCAAGGTGCTGCATCGCGCCGGCGGCAAGGCGTTGGTTCAGCACGTGGTGGAGACGGCGCTCGAACTGACGCCGCCGGAGCGGATTTTCGTGGTGGTCGGACACCAGGCCGAGGCCGTGCGGGAAACGGTGGCGACTCCCGGCGTCCGTTTCATCGAACAGCGGGAGCAGCTTGGCACCGGGCACGCAGTGGCTATCGGCGCAGAGGTGCTGGCCGGATTGGACGGCTACCTGATGATCCTGTACGGCGATTGCCCGCTGCTGCGAAGCGAGACGCTGCGGGGGCTGGTCCAGGCGCAGGAGCGCGCCGGCGGAGCGGGCGTGATTCTCACCGCCGAGATGGCGGACCCCACCGGCTACGGGCGCGTGATTCGCGATGCGCACGGCCGCGTCACGGCGGTGGTCGAGCAGAAGGCCGGGACGCCGGAGCAGCTTGCCATCCGCGAAGCCAACATGGGCATCTACTGCTACCGCGCGGACCTTTTCTGGAAGCATGTGAACGAAATCCGGCCGGACAACCCAGCCAGGGAATACTACCTGACCGACATGGTGGAGATCCTGAACCGCGGGGGCCATCACGTGGACGCGATGCGCATCGCCGACGCGCGCGAGGCGCTCGGCATCAACACCCGGGTGGAGCTGGCGGAGGTGGATCAACTGTTCCGCCGCCGCAAGGTGCGGGAACTGATGCTGTCCGGGGTGACGATTGAGAAGCCGGAGACGGTGACGATCGACGCTGGCGTCTCGATCGGAATCGACACGATCGTGGAGCCGTTCGCGCAGCTCCTGGGCGCTACCCGCGTAGGGGAAAACTGCCGCATAGGTGCGTGCGCCATCGTCCGCGATTCCCAGTTGGATGACGAGGTGGAGATCGGCGCCTTCACGATCGTGAACACATCGCGGCTGGAACGGGGCGCCCAGGCCGGCCCCTTTGCCCGCCTGCGGATGGACAACCACCTGGAAGAGCGCGCGCACATCGGCAACTTCGTGGAGCTCAAGAAGACGCATATGGGCGCGGGGGCGAAGGCCAACCACCTGGCGTATCTGGGCGATTCCGAGATCGGCCGTAAGGTGAACGTGGGCGCGGGCACGATCACGTGCAACTACGATGGCGCGTTCAAGCACCGCACCCGGATCGGGGCTGGCGCGTTTGTGGGCAGCAACTCGACCCTGGTGGCGCCGCTCGAGATCGGCGAGGGCGCGTACGTGGGCGCGGGTTCCGTAATCACCAGCGAGGTGCCTGCCGACGCCCTGGCCATCGGACGCGGGCTTCAGGTGGTGAAGGAAGGCTGGGCGGCGAAGCGTCGCGCGCGCGTCGCGAAGCGGTGACCTCGGCGGATGCGGCCGGGTGGGTGACGCTCGGCATCTGGCTGTACCTTGCGGTTGGGCGCGGCCGGTTCTGGCACACGCGCGATACCGGGGCCGAGGGCGCGGTGCCGGATCCTGCGCCGGCTGTGACGGCGGTGATTCCGGCGCGCAACGAGGCGGACGTGATTGCGAAGGCCGTGGCATCGCTCGCGTCGCAGAAATACCCCGGCGAGTTCCACATCGTGGTGGTGGACGACTCGAGCGAGGACGGCACGGCCGCGGCTGCGGCGGCAGCCGGCGCCGGGCGCGTGACAGTGGTCCGGGCAGCGCCCCTGCCGGCAGGTTGGACCGGCAAGCTGTGGGCCGTCTCCGAGGGCATCCGCGAGGCGCGGCGCTTCCGGCCCGACTACTTCCTCCTGTGCGATGCGGATATCGCGCACCCCCCGGGCAGCATAGCGGCGCTCGTTGCGCGTGCCGCCGTAGCGACGCTACGACGTGGTTTCGTATATGGCGACTCTCCATTGCGAGACGTTCGCCGAGCGGGCGCTGATCCCGGCTTTCGTGTTTTTCTTCTTTCTGCTGTATCCGCCCGCGTGGGTCCGCGACAGGCGCCGCCGAACGGCGGGAGCGGCGGGCGGATGCATGCTGGTGAGGCGGGAGGCACTCGAAGCGGCCGGAGGAATCGAAGCCATCCGGGGGGAGTTGATCGACGATTGCGCGCTGGCATCGGCCATCAAAGCGGTGGGCGGTCGGGTGTGGCTTGGCCTGAGCCGCGGAACCCGCTCGCTGCGTGGGTACGGAGGATTCGGCGCCATCGGCGCGATGATTTCGCGAAGCGCGTTCACCCAGCTTCGCCATTCCTGGCTGCTCCTGGGCGGCACGGTGGCGGGCATGGCCGCGGCGTACCTGTTGCCGCCGGTGCTGGCCCTGACCGGGTCGGTTCCGGCGATGGCAGCATGGGGGCTGATGACGGCGGTCTTTGTGCCGGTGCTGCGGTTCTACCGGTTGTCGCCTCTGTGGGCCCCGTTCCTGCCGCTCACGGCGGCGTTCTATTCCGGGGCGACCCTGCACTCCGCCATTTCATACCGGCGGGGGCAGGGCGGGCGCTGGAAGGGTCGTGTGCAGGATCCGCATTGACTACCAAGCTCCGTTCGCTGTGATATGCTCAGGAGTTCCAAATCTGAAATTAGCGGGATTTCGAGGCCTCCCAAGTGAAACTCGCCTTCGTTGATTACCTGATTCTTGCCATCTATTTCGCCTTCGTCTTAGGCATCGGGTGGAGACTGCGAAAATCGGTCTCTACCAGCGGCGACTTCCTGCTTTCGGGACGTTCCGTGCCGGTCTGGATCACCAGCCTGGCGTTCATCGCGGCCAACCTTGGCGCGCAGGAACTGATCGGAATGTCGGCGTCCGGCGCCAAATACGGAATCATGACGGCCCACTTCTACTGGATCGGCGCGATTCCGGCGATCCTGTTCATGGGCCTGTTCATGATGCCGTTTTATTACGGCAGCAAAGCGCGCTCGGTCCCCGAATACCTCAAGATGCGCTACGACGAGAAGACGCGCGCCTACAACGCGTTCACCTTCGCGATCATGACCATCTTCTCCTCCGGCATTTCGATGTACGCGCTGGGACTGCTGTTGCAACTGGTGCTGGGGTGGGACTTCACCACCTCGGTTATAGTCTCCGCCGCCATCGTGCTTGCCTACACGTTTCTGGGAGGACTCACCAGCGCGATCTATAACGAGGTACTGCAATTCCTGCTCATCGTGGCCGGCTTTGCGCCCCTGGCCATCATGTCCGTGATGAAGGCGGGGGGCTGGCAAGGGATCGAGAGCCGCGTAGAGCCGGTGATGACGCACGCCTGGAAGTACATGGGGAGCGCGAGCGAGAACCCGATGGGCGTGGAACTGTTCAGCATGGTGGCGGGCCTCGGCTTTGTGCTTTCCTTCGGATATTGGTGTACGAACTTCCTGGTGGTCCAGCGCGCCATGGCCGCGGAATCGATGTCCGCCGCCCGCCGGACGCCGCTGATCGGCGCCTTCCCAAAGATGTTCATCCCGTTCATCGTGATTGTGCCGGGCGTCGCCGCCCTGGCGCTCTCGAAAATGGGACTCGGCTACGACCTGCCGATGAAGAATGGCGGCTATGATTACGACCAGGTGATTACTACCCTGATGGCCAAGTTCTATCCCGCCGGTATGCTCGGCGTGGGGCTGACCGGCCTGATGGCTTCGTTCATGTCGGGGATGGCAGGCAACGTCACTGCGTTCAACACCGTGTGGACTTACGACATCTACCAGAGCTACATCCGCAAGAACGCGCCGGACAGCCATTACCTGACCGTCGGCCGCATGACCACGATCGTGGGCGTGGTGCTTTCGATCGGGGCGGCCTACCTCGCGCAGTCGTACAACAACATCATGGACCTGCTGCAACTCGTTTTCGGGTTCGTGAATGCGCCGCTGTTCGCCACGTTCCTGTTGGGCATGTTCTGGAAGCGGGCGACTGGCCACGGAGCCTTCACCGGGCTGGTGAGCGGCACCCTGGCGGCCACGCTGACCTGGGGACTGACAATGGCTGAAGGCAAGGGCGGCATTTTCGGTGTAGTCACCACCTTCCCCTCGGTGATGGCACAGAACTTCTGGATCGCCATTATGGCCTTCACAACATGTCTGGTGACCACGATCGCAGTCAGCGTTTTCACGGCGCCGCGCAAGGAAAAAGAACTGGAGGGGCTGGTTTACGGCCTGACCAAGATTCCGCACGATCCCAACGCGAAGTGGCATCAGCAGCCGGTTACGCTCGCCGTGATCGTGGTGATCGTACTCATTCTTCTGAATATCTGGTTTTCATAATATGGACTTAAGAGTGCCTTCGGGCTGGTTCTTCACCGTGCTCGGCGTGATCCTGCTGGGCATGGGCTTTTTGGCGCCCGAAACGCGCGCCGAACTTACCGACGCCAACGTGAATCTGTATAGCGGCCTCGCCATGCTCGCGTTCGGGATTTTCCTGCTGCTGATGGCGCGCCGGGGAGCGCGCGGGCAGGCATGATCCACGACTTTCGCGAGCGCTTCGGCGCGGCGGGTGAAGTGCGCGTGTTCCGCGCGCCGGGACGCACAAACCTGATCGGGGAGCACACCGATTACAACCTCGGATTCGTGATGCCGGTGGCGCTGCACCTGGCCACCTATATCGCCGCCGCGCCCGCCGCGGACGGCATGTTGCGCATCTATTCGGAAGATCGCGCCGAGCAGCGCGAGTGGCCGGTAAATGACGTGGCCGGCCTGACCCCCCAGAAGCACTGGACCGATTACCCCATCGGCGTAGCCCAGCAATTATTACGCGCCGGCTACACCCTCTCGCCCGCCAACCTGCTGATCCGCAGCACCGTCCCCGAAGGCTCCGGCCTCAGTTCCTCAGCGGCGCTGGAGGTCTCGACCGCCCTGGCGCTGCTTCGCGGCCGCCCGATAGACCCGCTCGACCTCGCCCGGCTGTGCCAGCGCGCGGAGCGGGAATTTGTGGGGATGCCCTGCGGCATCATGGACCAGTACATCTCGATCTTCGGACGCGAACACACCGCCGTCCAGATCGATTGCCGGAGCCTGGACCACCGCGACGTGCGCCTGCCGGACGGCATCACGTTTCTCGCCACCAATACCATGGTGAAACACGCCCTGGCGGGGTCGGCTTACAAAGATCGCGTGCGGGAATGCGCCGAAGGCGCGGCGCTCCTCGGTGCGGCAAGCCTGCGCGACGTCTCGCCGGAGCAGTTTGCGGCGGAGGAAGCGAAGTTGCCCCAGGTGGTTCGCAAGCGGGCACGCCACGTGGTCACGGAAGACGACCGCGTGAACCGCTTCGTCGAAGCGGCGGAAGCCGGGCGCCTGGAGGAGATGGGCAAGCTCATGGTGGCTTCGCATCGCAGCCTTCAGCACGATTACGAAGTGAGCTGCGAGGAACTGGATTTCCTGGTGGATGCGGCACTGAAGATCGAAGGCGTGATTGGATCCCGCATGACGGGCGGCGGCTTCGGCGGCTGCACCGTCACCATGCTGCGCCCGGATGCCGTGCCCGGATTCGAGAACGAAATCCGCGCCGTTTACCAGGACAGGTTCGGCAAGCGGCCGGAAATCTACCCGTGCCAGCCCTCCGACGGCGCGAGCGAAGTGAAGGATTTCACAAGCATCCCGGCCAGGGTTTGAACAGGCTATCGGTTCAACGCTGCCCGGCAGATGGTTTGGCATTCCACCCACCTTTCGCGCGCAGCGCGCATGGTCCCGGAATCGAGCCCGCGCCGGATCACGTACGCGTTCGCCTCTTCCCAGTGCCGTAACGATTCCTGGTAGCGCCCTTCCGACATTTCGATGACCGCTTCCACTACCGCGCGCAATTCGGGTTTGCGCAGGCGGGTGGCTCGATCCAGCCAGGCACGCGCATGCGCGGGCTCGTTCCGGATCCTGGCGCTGGTCCATGCGGCCTCAAGAAAGAGAGCGTGGCGCAAGAGGCGTCCGGCCTCCGCCGACCCGGCCAGCGCATCCTCGATATGCTGCACCTGCTCCTCCGGTCTGCCGCAGTCGGAAGCCCGGTAATAGGCGAGCAAGCGGCACTGCGGGTACTCGGGGGCGGCTGGATCGACGGCAAGGATGCGCGCGAAGGTCTTGGCGCTCCAATCTTTCGGGCGCACGCCGCTCAGATCCTCTGTCCCCAATTCGATCAGCGCTGTCCAGGTGCGGGCGTGGTCCGGATCTCGCAACAGATGGTACAGGCGCGAGCCGTCCGATTTCTCCAACCCCGAGGCATACGGGATTATCGACGTGACCGTGATGAACAGCGACATCCAAACCAGTGTGCCGGTCCAATTTCCCGCGCCGTCGCCGGTTCGGACCCACAGGAAAACGGTCGCCCCGGTGAAGACCGCGCTCGCCAGCGGTCCGCCCGCCACCAGCCACACATAACGGGACCGCGGGGCGTCGGGAACAGTGGCGAGCGGCCTGAAATAGCCACCCAGCCAGCGATGCGGATCAAATTGGAACACCCACCCCCTCTCCGTCCGGGTGAATACGAAGGCGCCGATCGAAATCCCTCCATTCCCCAGGCCGGCCAGCCTGCCCGCGATGAGGTGTCCGGTTTCGTGCACCGCGATAGCCAGATACAGACAGGGAAGCATCAGCCAGACATTGATGCCGGGGCCGCCAAGGTGTGGCAGGGATCCATCGGCGTAGGCGGACAACGCCACACCCAAAAGCACACCGAGAGCCAGAACCAGCGGACGTGAGAATCGGGGGCGCGACGGCGAAGGCGGATCCTGGTCGAGGTCGAGAATGGGTGCGGCCGCCACGTGGAAACAGAATAACGCCAACCGGAACGCGCCATTCAGTACCGCCTGGGGTGAAGAGTTTTGAGACGATTCCGGCCGGCCGGCAACTACATAATCAAACCATATAGCGAATGTCCTTCCTGGCAGGGTGAGCGAGCGTTTGCCCTGCTTAGGGCTCCTCTCAGCCGGGTTAAACTCGTGATTGAGAATGCCCCGCTGGCTCAATCTCGCAACCTCATTCACCCTTCTCCGAGTGCTGCTGACGCCGTTCGTGGTGATTGCCGTATTCGACGGCAAGCCCGCGACCGCCTTCGTCATTTTCGCCGTCGCCGCCTGCTCGGATGTGGTGGATGGATACCTGGCGCGGCGTTTGCACCAGGAGTCCCCCGAAGGTGCCTATCTCGATCCGATCGCGGACAAATGTCTGCTGAGCGGGGTCTTCCTCGCGCTGGCGGGAGCACACCTGGTGCCCTGGTGGTTCGTGGTGGTGGTTTTCGGGCGTGACCTGTACATTCTGGCGGCGGTGGGCATCCTGATGCTGCTCTCTCCGGTGCGCAGGTTTCCTCCGAGCGTTTGGGGCAAAGCCTCGACGTTTCTGCAGATTGTTACCGCCGTGAGTTGGATGCTGCGGGGAGTTATGGAACTTCGGGTGGTGGATGTATTTTCCTCCGCAATCCTCTGGCCCAGCGCGGCTTTGACGGTCTGGAGCGGCCTGCATTACACCTGGCGCGGAATTCGGGTTGTGCGTGCGCATTGACGCATGTGTTGCGTGGGAGTAGTCTAAAAATTGGGACGGGCTTCATGACTCGCTACTTGCCGGCGCAACATTACCTTTGGTTTGGTATCGCCGCCGTCGTGTTGGCGCTCCTGAGCGGTTATTTCGGGCTGGCGTTTGCCCCCGCGCTGATTCCCGCGGGCCTCTTCCTGCTGACGTCCATCTTCCTCTTTTTGATGGCCTTCCGGCCGGCAGTCGAGATTCACGAAGGCTACCTTTCGGTGGGCCGCCGGATTATCCCCTGGATGGACATCCGCCGCCTGGACCGGACCGGGTGGATTTCGCCCCTGATCGTAAGGATCACGCTCTTCGACGATTCCCGCTTCACGCTCCTTTACGCCGGGGACCTGGATTCCTGCAACAGCCTGCTGCGCCACCTCCGGCGGCTTTCCCGCGACGCCCTGATCGACGGTATTCCGTACCGGCAGTATTGGGGCGAAGTTTTGGCCGCGCCGCAAGACCGGAAGCAGGCAGCTCCGCCGCGCTATCGGGTGCTGCGGCCCGAAGATGAAGCCGAAGTCGAGCGCCTCTACCAGAGGCTCAAAACGGTCGGCTTCCTGGACCAGAAAAACTCCTCGGACGAGAAGTAGTCCGTGGTTCGCGAATTCCTCAGCCCGGCCTCCGCGTGAACATGGGGAAGGCTTTCCGCACCGTCCGCAAATACCTCTGGCGCTACCGCCGCGGAATGGCGCTGGGATTCGTCTGCCTTATCCTGAAGGACGTCGCCCAGGCCCTTCAGCCCCTGATGATCCGGGGCGCGGTGGACTCCTTTTCGGGCGCCTTGCGATCCCACACCTTTGTGCGCTACGCCCTCTACCTGGTGGGGCTTGCGTTGCTGAAGGGGCTGTTCCAGTTCTGGATGCGCGTGACCATCATCGGCGTCTCCCGCGACATCGAATACGACCTCCGCAACGATCTGTTCCGGCACCTCGCCTCACTTTCCCCGGAGTATTACGGCCGCACGCGAACCGGCGACATCATGGCGCGCGCCACCAACGATCTGAACGCCGTCCGCATGATGCTCGGGCCCGGCATCATGTATTGCTTCGAAACCGGGCTGACGTTCGCGCTCGCCATCGTCATCATGGTTTCGGTGGACTGGAGGCTGGCGATTGCGGCGCTGTTGCCCGCCCCCGCGGTCAGCGTGGCGGTGATCTTCTTCGGACGCGCCATTCACAGCCGTTTCGAGCGCATTCAGGAGATGTTCTCCGACATCTCGAGCCGGGTGCAGGAGAACCTCTCGGGCGTGCGCATGATCCGCGCCTTCGCCCAGGAGAAGGCCGAACTGCGGCGGTTCGAAGAGTTGAACCGGCAGTACATCCACCAGAACATCAAGCTGGTGCGGATTCAGGGCGTTTTTCAACCGCTGCTGGAAGTGCTGATCGGGACCACGTTCCTGGTCGTGTTGTGGATCGGCGGGCAGCAGGTGCTGAGCGGGCGCATTTCGATCGGCAGCTTTGTGATGTTCAATACGTACATGGGAACGCTGGTCTGGCCCATGATCGCGTTGGGCTGGGTCGTGAACCTGATGCAGCGCGGCAGCGCCTCGCTGAGCCGCATCAATCAAATCTTCGCCGAGCGGCCCGCCCTGCCCGTTCCCGAGCATCCGGTTTCACTCGATCACTGCCGCGGCGAGGTGCAGTTTCGCGGCGCCACGGTGGACTACGGAAGCGGCATTCCGGCTCTCGGCGGCGTGGACCTGTTGATCCCGGCCGGTGCAACGGTGGCGGTGGTCGGCCACACGGGGTCGGGAAAGAGCACGCTGGCAGGACTCGTGCCGCGGCTGATGGATCCGACTGCCGGGGCAGTGCTGGTGGACGGAATCGATGTGCGGGAGTTCGATCCGTGCGACCTGCGGCGCCGGATCGGGTTCGTGCCGCAGGAGACGTTTCTGTTCAGCGCGACCATCGCGGAGAACATCGCGTTCGGCGTGGAGCATGCCACCACCGAGGAGATCCGGCGCGCTGCCGAGATCGCGGGACTGGCCGGCGATATCGACTCCTTTCCCCATGGCTTCCAGACCATGGTCGGAGAGCGTGGGATCACCCTGTCGGGCGGGCAGAAGCAGCGCACCGCGATCGCGCGCGCCATCCTGCGGGATCCGCGCATCCTGATTTTGGATGATGCGCTTTCGAGCGTGGACACGCTGACCGAAGAGCGGATCCTGACGCACCTGGCGGGCGTGATGGCCGGGCGGACGGTGATTCTGATTTCGCACCGTGTATCGACCGTGCGGCAGGCGGATTTCATCGTGGTGCTGGAGAAGGGCCGGGTTGTAGAAACGGGCACGCACGCCGAACTGGTGGAGGCGGGCGGCTATTACGCGGAGCTTTCGCGGAAACAGACGCTCGAAGAAGAACTGGAAACGCTCTAGAGAACGGGCTTGACCCGTTTCATACGCGCATGCGCATCCGGGGAGAACGCCGCAGAAGTGCTTCTGCGGGGCTCTCCCGGATCGACGCTTCGAGAGCCGCGGAGCGAGCGGCTAAGTCAACACCCTGCAAACGAAAGCGACGCTGAATTTCTGTACCCACAGAATCGACCGAACAGGGGTATCGAATCAATACTCCGAATGGGGCGATCTCCGTAGATGTAAGGTGATCCCCCGGTGAGTTATTGCAGGAGGAAAGAAACCGCAACTCCCGGGTAAGTCACCAGGAGAACCGCCGTGCTCTGGTTATCCGCGGGGCCGCATGTCGAACTCGAAGATCCGCTCGTTCACTTGATCGAAGCCCTTACCGCGGCCACTTCCCCGTTCAACTCGATGCCGCCCACCTCAAGGACATCTCCGGTCTTCAGATCCGCGGGAGCCGGCTCCGCCAGGTGGATGCCCAGCACCCCTTCCGGTGTGCTCAGATCGGCATCAACCGTCGCGCGTGCCAATGAGTCCAATGTGAGTGCCTCCAACCGCCAGATTCCGGAACCCAAAATCTCGGCCTTGACTATAGCGTCCATTATACGATACCTTGAGGCAAATAAGGTTCTCTATAGTGGACGGTATAATTCAATCAAGACAGAAATCGCAAACAGTTCCGATACCGGTTCTGCGTGCCCTCCGCAAGCTCGGCGAAGACATTCGTGATGCCCGCCGGCGCCGTCGCATACCCGTCGCCATTCTCGCGGAACGCGCCTCAATCAGCCGGATGACCCTCAACCGGATCGAGAAGGGCGATCCTGCCGCCTCTCTCGGTAATTATGCGACCGTCCTGTTTGCTTTGGGAATGGTTGACCGGCTGGCCGATGTGGCCGATCCTCATCACGACTCCGTCGGGCTTGAGCTTGAGCAGGAGCACCTCCCGCAGCGCATCCGCTTGTCGCGGCGGAACTCTGCAACACCGGGAAAGAAGAGTGAGTGATGGACAGGGAAGTCCTCGTTTACGTGGACCTGCACGGCACGCCCTTTCTGGTGGGGCGGCTCTGGTCGCGCACGCGCAGGGACCGGGATAGCGCCACCTTTGAATACGACAGAGACTGGCTCGCGCATCCCGACCGGTTCTCCCTGGAACCGGCCTTGAAGCTGGGACCAGGACCATTTCACACGCCATCCGACAAACCGCTATTTGGGGCCATCGGGGATTCCGCGCCGGATCGGTGGGGCCGAGTCCTCATGCGCCGCGCCGAGCGCCGCCGCGCGGAGCGCGAACGAACAGCGCCGCGGACATTGCGCGAAATCGACTACCTGCTGATGGTGGACGACGAGGCCCGCCCGGGTGCTCTACGCTTCTCAGAGAGAGAAAGTGGGACGTTCCTGGCGGAATCTGGACCTGCCAGGATTCCTCCGCTGATCGAGTTGCCGCGGTTGCTGTCCGCGGCGCAGCATGTCCTCAGCGGCTCGGACAGCGATGAAGATTTGCGCCTGCTCCTTGCCCCCGGTTCGTCGCTCGGCGGCGCGCGGCCGAAAGCTTCGGTGCGGGACCGTGACGGACAGCTCACCATTGCCAAGTTTCCGGGCAAGGGCGACGAGGTCAACGTCGTGGTATGGGAAGCCGTGGCCCTGACCCTTGCCGCGAAGGCCGGCATTGCGGTCCCCGCCTGGAGGCTCGAAGCCGTGGCCGACAGGCCCGTCCTGCTGCTGCGCCGGTTTGACCGCGAACAGAAAATGCGCATTCCCTTCGTGTCAGCAATGAGCATGCTCGATGCGCGGGATAACGAAGCCCGCAGCTACCTGGAATTCGTGGACATCCTCCGCCAGCAGGGCGCCGCGCCGAAAGAAGATATGCGCGCGCTCTGGCGGCGAATTGTGTTCAGCGTACTGATTTCAAATACGGATGACCACCTGCGAAACCACGGCTTCCTTTGGGCCGGACCGGCGGGCTGGCGTCTATCGCCAGCCTATGATCTCAACCCCGTACCCATCGATATTGGGCCGCGGGTCCTGACGACGGCCATCGACCTTGATGACGGGACGGCTTCCCTGAAGCTGGCTATGGATGTGGCCGGTTATTTCGGACTTGTCGCCGGCGAGGCGGCGCAGATCGCCGCCGAGGTGGGGAAGGCGGTTGCCCAGTGGCGGAAGGTGGCGGCGAAGTTGGGCCTGACGGCGGCGGAGATTGAACGCATGGCATCGGCCTTCGAACACGAAGATCTGAAGGCAGCACAGGCTGCATTGAAGACGGCCAAGCCGGTCAAAAAATGACTGGGCACGAGCCATGCCAGGTAGTGCTGCAATATTGATTTAAGTAAGTATTCGTGGGTTACCTGAGTGACTATTCCCGGCCCCTCATCCACTCCACCGTCCGGCGGATGCCCTCGTCGTAGGACGTTTTGCGGATGCCCGCAAACTTACCCATCAGTTTGCTGTCGTCCAGAATGATCGGTGTCTCCTGCAGATACAGCATCTCCGGCAGTTCGGCCATCAACGAACTAAACCAGCCCATCACCTTAAGCAGTCCGCGCCCCGCCGTCCGGTACTTCGGCTGCCGCCCCACCGCCCGGTACACGCGCGTAATGAAGTCCAGCGTGTTGATCTCCCCCGGCCCACCAAAATTCCACGCCTCCCCGTAACACTCCGGCGTCGAGGCAAGGGACGCGATCACCGGACCTGTGTCCGGCACAAAAACAAATTCGTGCGGCGTGTTCACCGGTCCAATCCAATTCGCGGTTTTGCCCGCCAAGGCAGCCCGGAAAATCGGATTCGCCAGCGAATTATCCGCGCGCGGTCCGTAGAAATCGGGCAGCCGTACCACCAGCCCATCCACCTGACCCTTGGCGTGCGCTTCAAACAGGACGTCTTCCTGCTCTTTGCGGTACTCTCCCTTGCGCGCCACCGGCACGCGCGGATGCGTTTCCGGCACGCGGGAGCTGCGCGGCACTCCGTAGGAATAGACGCTGGAAACGAGAACGAACCGGGCCACCTTCATGCTGACCGCCGCTTCGATGGCGGTGCGGATCAGCGCCGGGTGGAGGTTGTGTGAGGGGTACGGCAAGCCCACGGAGTAGACAATCGTGTCCACCCCCCGGGCCGCCGCAGCCGCGGAACGCAGTTCGGACAGGTCCGCCGGAAAGATCTCGGCGTGGCCCATGCTTCCGAAGGCGGTTTCAAGGCTGGCACGATTGCGTCCGACCACGCGAAACGGAATTCCCCGGCGCTCGAATTCCTCGCCCACAAACGGGCCGATGGTCCCCGCCGCGCCGAAAATCGCTGCTTTTTCGATTACGCTCATCCGGGGTCGAGTATACACGGCTGCTAAAATAGAGGCAAAATGATTCAAACCCTTTTCGGCTCGGTCGAGCAGGAGCCCACGCTTCTCGAGAAACTAAAAAGCGGCGTCCAGAAGACCCGCGCGGGGCTTGTCTCCGCCCTCGAGGACGCGGTTCAGGGCCGGAAGGAAATCGATGCCGATTTGCTGGACCACCTGGAATACAGCCTCATATCCGCCGATATCGGGGTCAAAACCACGGAGGAGATCCTGGAGCGGATCCGCGAGCGCGTGGGCCGCCACCAGTTGAACGATGCCGGCGAACTGAAGGGCCTCATTCGCGAGCACCTGCTGGAGATTCTCGAAGCCAGCGAGCGCGCGCCGGCGCGTGTGCTGGAGCCTCCGGCCGTCGTGTTGGTGATCGGGGTCAACGGTTCCGGCAAAACCACTACCATCGGGAAACTCGCGGGCCGTTTCAAGAACGAGCAGCGGACGGTCGTGCTGTGCGCCGCCGATACCTTTCGCGCCGCCGCCATCGAGCAACTCGAGATCTGGGGCGAGCGCAGCGCCTCGCCGGTGGTGCGCCAGAAGCCAGGCAGCGACCCCAGCGCGGTCCTGTTCGATGCGTTGAATGCCGCCCGCGCCCGTAAAGCCGACTACGTGATCGTGGACACCGCGGGCCGCCTCCAAACCAAGGAGAACCTGATGGCGGAGCTGCAAAAAATGAGCCGCACCGCCAAAAAGGTCATTCCCGACGCGCCCCATGAAGTGCTGCTGGTGTTGGACGCGACTACCGGCCAGAACGGCCTCGAGCAGGCGCGTAAGTTTACCGAAACTTCCGGCGTCACCGGCATCGTGCTCACCAAGCTGGACGGCACCGCCAAGGGCGGCATCGTGGTGGCTATCGCGCGCGAGCTGAACCTGCCCATCCGGTACGTCGGCGTGGGGGAAAAGATGGAAGACCTGCTGCCGTTCGACGCCGAAAAATTCATTGAGTCGATTTTCGAATAGATGACTTCGACATTCATGCGCGAAGCGCTGGACCTGGCGCGCCGCGGACGGGCGCTGGCCAGCCCCAACCCCATGGTGGGCGCTGTGGTAGTTCGCGATGACGAGGTCGCCGGCCGCGGCTTTCATACCTGGGCCGGCCTCCGGCACGCCGAAGTGATCGCGCTAGACCAGGCGGGCGACCGCGCCCTCGGCGCCACCGTCTATCTCAACTTGGAGCCGTGCTCCCATCAGGGGCGCACACCGCCCTGCGTGGACGCCCTCATCGCCGCCCGCGTGGCCCGCGTGGTGGTTGCCATGGAAGATCCCAATCCGCTGGTCAGGGGCTCGGGTCTGCAACGGCTGCGCGAGGCCGGCGTGGCGGTGGAGATCGATACCCGGTTCACGGCCGAGGCCGAAAAACTCAACGAGCCGTTTGTCCACTTCATGCGCACCGGCCGGCCGCTGGTCACCCTGAAAACCGCCATCACCCTCGACGGCAAGATTTCCGCGCCCGACGATAATCGCGGCTGGATTACCAGCGAGCGCGCCCGCTCCCACGTCCAGGAATTGCGGCACGAGCACGACGCCATTATGACCGGCATCGGCACGGTCCTCGCCGACGATTGCCAGCTCACCGACCGCACCGGGCTCGAACGCTCGCGGCCGCTGCTCCGCGTCATCATGGATTCGCAGTTGCGCCTGCCCATCGATTCGAGAATGGTGCGCGGCGCCGCCAATGACCTCGTCGTCGTGACCACATCCGCTTCGTCACTCGACCGCCGCCGCCAGATGGAGGATCGAGGCGCCAAAGTTCTCGTGCTCGACGGTCCCGGAGGCCGCGCCGACCTCGCCGGCGCCATCGCGTGGCTCGGCCGCGAGCGCTATCTCTCGCTCATGATCGAGGCGGGCAGCAAACTCAACTGGACCGCGCTCGAAACCGGCTGCGTTGACCGCATCTTCTTTTATTACGGCCCCAAAATTCTGGGCGGCCTCGAGGCGCTGCCCCTGGCCGGCGGCATCGGCCGGAGGCGCCGGTCGGATGCCATTCGTGTTCGCGGAATCACCATTCACGCGATTCCGCCCGACGAGTTCGCTCTGGAAGGATATCTCGATGTTCACGGGGATTATTGAAGAACTCGGCACCGTGCAGTCCGTCGAATCCCGGGCAGCCGGCGCCCGCCTGAAGATTCGCTGCTCTACCGTGCTCGAGGACGCGAAGGAAGGCGTCAGCATCGCGGTCAACGGTGTCTGCCTCACCGCCGTGGACCTGCGGCCGGACTCTTTTTCCGCCGACCTCGCTCCGGAGACTCTCAAGCGCAGCAATCTCGGCGCCCTCCGCGCTGGGTCCCGCGTGAACCTGGAGCGTCCTCTTTCTCCATCCGGACGGCTCAGCGGTCACATCGTCCAGGGCCACGTCGACGGCACAGGCGAGTTCCTGTCCCTGGACGCTCTCGGCGACGAGAACTGGTGGCTGCGCATTCGCGTGCCGGCCGAACTCGACCCTTTCCTGGTCTACAAGGGTTCCATCGCCATTGATGGCATCAGCCTCACCATCGCGGCCCTCGAAGGCGACATCCTGTCCGTCACCATCATCCCCCACACCTTTCGCAACACCACCCTCGCCGGCTACCGCGCCGGCGCGCTTCTCAACCTCGAATGCGACGTCCTGGCCAAGCACGTGGAAAAGCTGCTTCGCAAACTGGACGTGAAGCAGCCGCTCACTTTGGAAAAGCTGCGCGAGAACGGCTACTGATATTCAGCAGATGCCTGACTGCCCCAAGCCGTCATCGACCCCCATCGGCATCGCCGGAGCGGGCCGCGTCGCCCGGTCCCTGGGCCGGCTGCTGCGGGAGAATGGTGCGCCCCTGGTGTGCATCGCCGGCCGCTCCGCCGAGCGCGCCCGGGAGGCCGCCGCGTTCATCGGACCTCCCGTCATCGCCGCCGCATTCTCCGAACTCTCCCGTGCCGCCCGGCGCATCCTGATCTGCGTTCCCGATGCCGCCATCGATTCGGTGGCGGCTTCTCTCCAAATGGACGGCGGAATCGCTTTGCACACCTCCGGTTCGCGCGGCCCGGAAGCGCTTGATGCCCTCCGGCGAACGTCGGTGGCCTGCGGCGCCATTCACCCGCTTCAGACCTTTCCGGAGGGCGCCGGATCGGCTGCGCTGCACGGTGTCTCCTTCGCCGTTTCCGGTGACGATGCCGCCCTCGAATGGGCCGCGGAGATCGCCGCCGCCGCTGGCGGGAAGTTGCTCCGCATTTCAGCCGGCGCCCGCCCTCTCTACCACGCCGCCGCCGTGATGGCATCGAATTACCTGGCCGCGCAGCTTTCCGCCGCGCAGGAGCTGATGCGAGCCGCCGGCGTCGGCAGTGAAGCCGCCCTGCAGGCGCTGGCGCCGCTCGCCCGCGCCAGCCTGGAGAATTCGCTGCGTCTCGGCCCCGTGGCGGCCCTCACCGGTCCCATCGAACGCGGCGATGCTGCCACCGTGGCGGCGCACTGGAAGGCAATGGCGCCGCTCCCCGGCACCGTCCGCGAACTGTATCGCGCCGCGGGTCTTCAAACGCTCGCCATGGCGCAGATGCGGGGGCTGCCCGCCGACCGCGCACGCGAGATCGAACGGATGTTTCGGGAAGGGTGAGGCGAAATGGCAAATGACTCCATCCGGGTCCGCGTTCCGGACCTCGTAGCAAAGAAGAACGCCGGTCGCAAAATCACCATGCTCACCGCCTACGATGCCAGCATGGCGCACGTGCTGGACCAGGCCGGCATCGATGTCCTCCTCGTCGGCGATTCGCTCGGCATGGTCATCATGGGCGCCGACACCACCATCCCGGTCACGCTCGATATCATGGTGCACCACTCCCGCGCCGTCGCGGCCGGAACCCGCCGCGCCCTGGTGGTGGCCGACATGCCGTTCCTTACCTATCAGGCGAGCGCCGCCGACACCGTTCGCAATGCCGGACGCCTGATGCAGGAGGGGAACGTCGCGGCCGTGAAACTGGAGGGCGGCGTCGTCATCGCGGAAAGCGTGGCGCGCCTCGTCGAAATCGGCATCCCTGTGATGGGCCACATCGGGCTGACCCCGCAATCGGTCCATCAATTGGGCGGCTACAGGAGCATGGGCAGGACTGCATCCGAAGCCGAACGTCTGCTCGCCGATGCCGTCGCGCTGGAACGCGCGGGAGCCTTCGCCGTGGTGCTCGAATGCATTCCAGCCGCTGCCGGCGACATCACCGCCGAACTCAAGATACCGACCATCGGCATCGGTTCCGGACCCCGCTGCGACGGCCAGGTCCTCGTCAGTTACGACGCCTTCGGTCTGTACCACGGCCGCACCCCCCGCTTCGTCCGGCAGTACGCGAAATTGGGCGCCCTGATGCTGGAGGCCGCTAAGAAATATGTCGCCGACGTGGAGCAAGGTTGTTTTCCGCCCGCGAACAAGGACTCCTGACCATGCCGGCCCTGCGCGTGGACACCATTCCGGAAATCCGGCGCCGCATCGCCGGTGCACGGGCCTCCGGGCAAACCATCGGCTTCGTCCCCACCATGGGCGCGCTCCACGCCGGCCACGGCGCGCTGATTGAGCGGGCGCGCCGCGAAACCGGCTGCGTCGTCGTCAGTATCTTCGTCAACCCCATCCAGTTCGATCGCAAGGAGGATTTCGAAGCCTACTGCATCGATCCAGGTGCCGACCTCGACTACTGTTCCGCCCGCGGCGCGGACCTGGTGTTCGCTCCCTCCGCCGGTGAAATGTATCCCGCGCCGCCCTCCGTGTTCGTGGACGTCGCCGGACTCGCCGGCCACCTCTGCGGCCGCTTCCGCCCCGGCCATTTCCGCGGTGTCGCTACCGTTGTGGCCAAGCTGTTTCATATCGTCGGGCCGGACCGCGCGTATTTCGGCGAGAAGGACGCGCAGCAACTGGCCATCATCCGGCGCATGGTAGCGGACCTGGACATGCCGCTCGAGATCGTGCCCGTGCCCACCGTCCGGGAGCCCGACGGCCTCGCCCTCAGTTCCCGGAACCGGCGTCTCTCCGCCGCGGAGAGAAGCGCCGCCCCTTTGCTCTATCGTGCGCTGCAAGCCGCGTGCGACCGGATCGCCCGAGGCTGCGCAACCGCCGCCGAAGCGCGCGCGGCCGGCCTCGAACTGCTCGAAGCCAGCCCGTCGTTCCGCGTCGAGTACTTCGAAGTCGTGGACCCCGCCACCATGGCGCCCATGGAAAAAATTGCGGGCCCGGCGATCATCGCCGCCGCCGCCTGGCTGGGCGGCACCCGCCTCATCGACAACGTCTCCTGCCCGCGTTCCTGACCGCGGCCCTTGCCAGTTCGGTAAGGACCGCGCTTCCGCTGACTCTCTTTTCCACTCGATGCAGGGAGATCTGAAGATAATAGTCCACGCCGAAAACGCAAACGTAATGCTGCCCGTCCGTGCCGGCCCGGAGGAAGGAGCGCGCGCCAATCCCGGGCTCATCATGATACGTTCCCATCCGGACGCCCCGTTCCATCCTTGCAATCTGGCCGGATATCCACGCCGGATCCGGATTCGCCCGTAGAAGTACCTCCACGCCGCCTCCGTTCGGCACTGCAAACATGCACCGGGAGGCCCCTCCGGGATTCGATCCGCGCGGTTCCCCGGTCAGCAATCCGCTCTGGCGCATTTCCAACTGCGAAAGCAGTCCGCAGGCGTGAGTGCCGCCGGCAACGGGTTCGCGCTCCGCGGCGCCGGCCGCCATCACCAGAACGGACGCCATTAGCGAAGGAAGTATTCTCATGGCAATTCCTTCCGACAGGTAGTCACTTCGCCAGGCAGACTTCTCCGGTGTAGCGAAGCACCAGGTGATTTTCGTTGAAGTCCACCGCGCCCATGAACTTGACCGTCCCGGTGGCGTTGGCGAATCGTCCGGTTCCGCCGGAGATATCGGCCACATAGTTGTCATATACGATGGCCAGCACATTCGACTTACTGGTCTGATCCGCCGTTGCTACCGCAGGTTTGAACTGAATAATCTCCCCCTTGTCGGTTACCCAGTAATGCTGAGCCGTGAAGCGCACCTGCTGCCGCCCCGGAAAGCCGATCAGGTCTGGTCCCGAAGTGATTGCCGCAGCCACTGCTCCCGCCAGGTCGCCATACACCACGCCGAAGTTTACGCGGTTTTCGATCGCCGCCACATTCGTGAACAGCACGCCACCAACCGGTGTGCAGGCCTTGTTGGCCGGTTGAGCTGAGGCAAGCGCGACGGCTCCCACCAGCAGTGTGATTGTGAGAATGGGTTTCATCAATAGCTCCATTGGGTTAAAATTAAAATTCGGAGTAACCTGTCCGAAACTGTCTCCGTGATCAGTTTGCCCCGCATTACGGGTGAAGTCTTAAGGAAACCTCACGGATTCTTCACGGAAAGGTCAGGTGTGATGGGAGCGAAGGACCCCGTGCCGGTAGTCGTGGCCCCGGTATCGAAAACCGCGGGTTCCACCGAATTGCAGGCATATGGGTTCGGCCCATTCCGGCTGCTGCCGGCCGAGCGTGTCCTGCGACGCGGTGAGCGGATCCTTCCTCTGCCGCCGAAAGCTTTCGAGACTTTGCTGTTATTCGTACGTAATCCGGGTCACCTGATGAGCAAGGCCGAGTTGATTGCCGCCCTGTGGCCCGATAGCTTTGTCGAAGAAGTAAACCTGGCCAATAACATCTCGTTGCTCCGGAAAGCGCTGGACGACAAAGCCGCGGGTTCCAGCTTTATTCAGACCGTTCCGAGGACGGGATATCGTTTCCTCCCCTCGGTGACCAGCATCTGGAAGCGCGCCGCTGGGCCCGGGATCAGCGTCGCGGAACCCGGCGCGGATCGGCTGATCCGGTTTATCGCCTTGCCGTTCCGCATCCTGCGCGGTGACGAGTCCATCGAGTATCTTGGCCGCACTCTACCGGATGCGATCTCCGCCTCGCTCGCCGCCCTGCGCTCAATGACCGTCCGCACCAGCCTTCTGGCGGCGCGCTTCGAAGCCGATGCCGACCCCAGGCACATTGCGCAGGAAGCCGAGGTGGACCTCATCCTCTCCGGCACGATCCTCTGTGACGGCGAAGATCTGCGCGTGCAGGCCGAACTGGTGGAGGCGCCCACCGCCACCCTGCTCGCCTCCTACACCAGCCACACCCGGCTGAGTAACGTTTTCGATGTCCAGGATACCCTCGTTCAACGCATCGTGGAGGTCCTGATGCTTCGTCTCTCCGACCGCGAAAAGCGAACCCTCCGGAATGACGTGCCGGCTTCCGCCAAGGCCTATGAATTCTTCCTGCGCGGCACCTACGTGGAGCGCGAGCGCACTGTCGAGAACCTGCTCCTGGCACGGGACTTGTACCGCGAATGCGTGGAGGAAGATCCGAATTACGCCCCGGCCTGGGCCCGTCTGGGCCGCTGTTACCGTTTTCTCGGGAAGTTCGGTGAGGAAGGCCCCGAAACCCTTGAAATGGCAAAGTGGGCGTTTCACCGCGCCTTCGCTCTGAACCCGGACCTCACCCTTGCCCACAAACTGTATACGCAGATCGAAGCCGACCTGGGAAACGCCCAGGCTGCGATGCTACGGCTGTTGGCACTTGCCGGGTCGCACCCGAACGACCCCGAAATTTACGCCGGACTGGTTCAAGCCTGCCGGTTCTGCGGATTGCTGGAAGAATCGGTGGCCGCCCATCGGCGGGCGCGCCGGCTGGATTCAAGAGCCGTCACCAGCGTGTCTCACACCTTTTTTCTGATGGGAGATTATGCGCGAAGCCTCGAATCCTATGGCGCCGTCGCCGGCTACTACCTGGATGCTGCGGTCCTGGCAGTGACCGGCCGTGAGGCCCAAGCGCGTGACTTGCTCGCGCGCCGCAATTTCTCGGGTGTCCGGGGAGGTTGGATGCGGACTCTAATCGCCTCGCTCAAGGCCTCGCTTGATGGCGCTGAGCACGAGGCGCTCCACATGGTGCGTCAAGCCCTTACCGAACCGGGGCACGATCCCGAATGCAAGTTCTATTTAGCCCGCCACCTGGCGCATGGCGGCGCCTCCGGCGAGGCCCTCGCTGTCATCCGCGAACTTGCCGCGGAAGGGCTCTTCTGTTCAGCCTCGCTGTTGCACGACCCATGGCTTCGGGCGCTCTCCGGACTTCCCGGCTTCTATTCAGTAATCGAGATGTTGCGCCTTCGCGAGAACGGAGCGATGGACGCCTTCGCTGCCGCCGGCGGACACCGCATCCTCGCCTGAACTAACGCTGCCGCTGTCAAGATCGCAAAATCGCCGTCTTACTTCGCCATCCGCTCCGAGTCGAGCACGATCGTTTGCAGCGACTCCAGCGCTTCCACTACCCGTTCCACCAGGTCGTCCGTCTGCGCCGTGGCCATCCGCGCCGACTCGATGGCTGCCGCCTGCGCCTTGATCGCCCGGTCGCACGCTTCCATTTCGGACTTGATGCCGTCCCGCAGCGCTGCGCCCTCGCGCTCCGCCGCCTCCAGCGATGTCTCCACTTTGCGCATCCACTCGCTGTCCCCGTGGCGCGACTGCTCCAGGATCAGCATCTTTTCCTGAATGCCGGCCGCCAGTTCTTCCACCCTCGACGCGGTCCGGTCGGCCGCTGCCGCAGTCTGCAATAGCGTCGTCGAAAGCTGACTCTGCACGCCGGCGATGCTCTCGGAAGTCCGCTCCATCACGGTGATCCGCTGTTCGTACCCCTGCAACCGCGCGTTGATGCGGCTTTCGAGCTGCTGCATCGCCGCCTGCGCCGCCGCGTTGGCTTCCGTAGCGGCCGCCAGTTGCATCCCCGTGAGCCGGGCTTCGAACTGCTGTAGCACCGCCCGCACGCTGGAGCCGTCGTCCTGGGCCAGTCGCGATTGCACCTCATCGAGTTGCGCGCTGATGCCGGTCAACTGGTTCCGGAATCCTCCCAGCGCTCCCGTCGCCCCCTGTTCGAGGGCCGTCAATCCTGCCTCCTGCGCCTGCAGGCGGCCCGCCAGCCGTGACTCCAGTTGCGCGATCTCGGCGCGCAACACGGTGTCGGCCGCCTCGGCGCGGGCGGAGGAAGGATTTTCCGAGCGCCGTACGGCCCCGGAGAGCAGCTTCAGCTCCATCATCAGCTTTTGCAGCCGCTGATACCGTGCCGCCGGTTCGCGCATCAGGCAGCCTCGCAGCAGCTTGTCCACCGTCGGACTGCCGGAGGACGGCGTGGGTGCGTCCGTATTACCGTCCTCGAAAGCCTGCCGGCCCGTCAGCATTTCAAACAAAATGGTGCCCAGCGAGAACGTGTCGCCGCGCGCGTCCGCGGGTTGTCCCCGCAGCACTTCCGGTGGCGTGTAGGGGCCCGCCTCCGGCGCTTCGTTCGCCGGAAGCAATTCCAATCCCGCTTCGCTGATCGCAACGTGGTTTGGCGTCAGCCGGCCGTGTATCTTTCCAGCTTCGTGCAGCCGCCGCAGCGAATCCGCCAGCAACATGGCGTATCGCAAGGCTTCGGGCGCGGGGAGCTTACCGGATTTCAGGCGCTCAGAGAGCGAAATTGAATCGATGGACGAAAGCGTCATAGTGTATTCTCGAGTCGGTCACAGTAAAACAGTTGCCCGGATACTTCTCAATCCTGTCGTTAGAGATAAGAGTTCTATTCCGGTACCACGGGTACGCCCAGCCGCCGAAGTATACATCAGGCGATCCCCCGAAAGAAGGCGAGAGATTTCCGGGCGCATTCGTCCCAGTGGAACGACTCTGCGCGCCTCCGCCCCGCCGTCGCCAGTTGCGTCCGCAGGCTGGTCGAGCCCAGCAGCCTGTCCAGCGCCGACCGCAACTCCGAAACGCTCCGCGGATCCAACAGCATCGCCGCATCTGCCGCAATTTCGGGCAGCGACGAGACGTTGGACGTGATCACCGGAACGCCGGCCGCCATCGCCTGAACCACGGGGAAGCCGAACCCCTCGTACAGCGAAGGATAGGCAAAGACGGTCGCCGCCGCCGTTAGAGGAGCAAGGTCGGCCTCCGGCACATAGCCCAGGTACCGGTAGCCGGCCAGCCGCGCCAATGTCGATTCCGATGCCCACCCCGCCGGCCCGGCCACAACCAGGTCGTACGTTTCCCGCGTCGATGCCGGCAACTGCGCGAAGGCGTCGAAAAGCGTGTCCAGATTCTTCCGCGGCTCAATGGTTCCCGTGAACAGCACGAACGGCTTATGCAGCCGGTACCGCTCGCGAACCGATTCCACGGCCGCCCCGGGCGGGCCGAAAAACGCCGACGCCACCCCCGAGTGGATTACCGTGATCTTCGACGCGTCGAGCTTCAACACGCGCGCCGCATCGTCGCGCGTGCAAGCCGAAACCGCGATCAGCCCGCTCGCGCGCCGTGCGATGCCGGCGAAATGTTCGTCTGCCAGGCGGTTGCCCCGCGCATGCAGCTCCGGCATCAGCCACGACGTCATATCGTGGATCGTCGCCGTCAGCCGGCACCTCCGCGGCGGGCGCCATACCAGGCTGCTCGCGTGGAACACCCGCGCGCCGGACGCCGCCCAGTCCAGCACGGGAACCGGTGTGCGATTCGCCAGCGCCAGCCGCGCCAGAGCCGCGAACGTTCTCGCCCTGCCCAGAACCGAGCCTTCGTGCTTCAGCGGCGGCAACGGGTCCATGGCGGGAAACGTGCCGATCGAGTTTCCGCCCGCCTCGCGGCGCAGATGCTCGATCCAGTAATACAGGTAATTCTTGACACCGGCGCTGCGAACCAGCAGAGGAACGGCGTCGATGACGACGCGCATCTTCACCAGTATGTGCTAAACTGGCGCTTTATGGCATTTCTAACCGTCGCCCGGCATCACCACCATTACAGCCATGCCGGCACGCGACGGGCAAAATTCTGATTGGTATCCCAGCCGGAAAAAGAAAGGACGCCCGCCGCGAAATCGGCGGGCTTTTTATTTTCATTCGACATGCAACTGGATTTTCAGAAATCGGACGGCCTCGTCACCGCGGTGATCCAGGACCACCTTTCGGGCCGCGTCCTCATGGTCGGGTACATGAACGAAGAGGCGTTCCACAAGACCGTCGAATCCGGCTTCGCCACCTTCTATAGCCGGTCGCGCCGCAAACTCTGGCTCAAGGGCGAAAGCTCCGGACACCGGCTCCTGGTCAAAGAGATCTCCACCGATTGCGATGCCGATGCCGTGCTCGTCCAGGTAGAGGCCGTGGGCCCCGGGGTGTGCCATGAAGGCTATCAAAGCTGCTTCTTTCGCAAACTCGAAGCCGGCGAATGGAAGGTGAGCGAGAGCCGCGCCTACGATCCCGCCGCCGTCTACGGAGGCAAAGCCTGATGCTCAAGCTTGGACTTCCCAAGGGAAGCCTCGAAAACGCCACCATCGACCTGTTCCGCCGCGCCGGCTATATCATCACCACCAGCAGCCGCTCCTATTTTCCCGGTATCGACGACCCCGAAATCGAGTGCATGCTGATTCGCGCGCAGGAGATGGCCCGCTACGTGGAAGACGGCATTCTCGACGCCGGCCTCACCGGCCGCGACTGGATTGAAGAAAACGAGGCCGACGTGGTCGCCGTTGCCGACCTGATTTACGCCAAGCAGAGCTTCGGCAAAGTGCGCTGGGTCCTCGCCGTTCCCGATGCTTCGAACCTGCACACCGTGAAGGACCTGGAAGGCCGTATCATCGCTACCGAACTGGTGGCCACCACCAAACGCTACCTCGCCTCGCACGGCGTCAAGGCCAAGGTGGAGTTCAGTTGGGGCGCCACCGAAGTCAAGCCCCCGGTGCTCGCCGACGCCATCGTGGAGGTGACCGAGACCGGCTCTTCGCTGCGCGCCAACAAGCTCAAAATCATCGATACCGTGCTCGAATCGAACACGCAGTTAATCGCGAACCACGCGTCCTGGCAGGATCCGGCGAAGCGGCGGAAACTCGAAGACATCAAAATGCTGCTCGAAGGCGCCATCAACGCGCTGGGCAAAGTCGGGTTGATGCTGAACGTGCACAAAAACGACCTGGCCGCCGTGCTTTCCGTGCTGCCCGCCCTCAAGCGTCCGACGATTTCCCACCTGAGCGACGACGAGTGGCTCGCGGTGAACACCATCCTCGACGAATCGACGGTCCGCGATATCATCCCCCGGCTGAAGCAGGCGGGCGCCCAGGGAATCGTCGAATACCCGCTCAACAAGATAGTCCTGTGATTCGCATACTTGCAGCCAACCAGGTAGCACGCCTGCTCGCCCGGCGGCGCGCGCGTTTCGAAGAAGCCGAAGCCGTGGTCCGGCCCATCCTCGAAGACGTCCGCAAGCGCGGCGACCGCGCCCTCATCGAATACGCCCGCAAGTTCGACCGGCTGGAACGGAAGTCCGTGCGCGTGCCGGAAAGCGAACTGCGCACTGCTGCCACGCGCCTCGCCCCCGATTTCCGCGCCGCCGTCGAGACTGCCGCGGCCAATATCCGAGACTACGCCCGCCGCCAGATGCCGCGCGAGTGGTCGCGCGCCTTCCGCGCCGGCCTCCAGCTCGGCCAGGTCGTCCGCCCGCTCGATACCGTCGCCGCCTACATTCCCTCGGGCCGCTATCCGCTCCCTTCCACCATTCTCATGACCGTGGTGCCCGCGCAGGTTGCCGGCGTGCCGACTGTTTGCGTGGCCTCTCCGCGCGCCGTCAACGAAGTCTTCGGCACGGCCTCGCTGCTCGCCGTGCCCCACGTCTTCGAAATGGGCGGCGCCCAGGCCATCGCGGCCTTCGCCTACGGCACCCGCACCGTTCCGCGCGCCGACCGCATCGTCGGTCCGGGCAACATCTACGTGGCCGCGGCCAAAAAACTCCTCGCCGGCGAAGTTGGTATCGACTTCGTCGCCGGACCCACGGAAATCCTGATCGTCGCCGCCGAAGGCGACCCGCGCCACCTCGCCGCCGACATGCTGGCCCAGGCCGAGCACGATGTCGATGCCTCCGCCGTCCTGCTCACCACTTCCAAACGTCTCGCTTCCGCCGTGGCCCGCCAGGTGGACCGCCAGCTCGCTGTGCTCCCCACCGCCGCCGTCGCCTCCAAAGCCATCGCCCGCAATTCGGCCATCGTGCTGGTGCGCTCGCTTGCTGAGGCGCTCGAGATTTCCAACCGCTTCGCGCCCGAGCACCTCAGCATCCCCGATGCCGCTCTTCTGCCCGGCGTGCGGCATGCCGGCAGCGTCTTCATCGGACCCTTCAGTCCGGAAGCGGCGGGCGACTACGCCTCCGGTCCCAATCACGTGCTGCCCACCAGCGGCGCGGCCCGCGTGCGCGGCGGCCTCTCCGTCACCGATTACCTCAAGGTCATCTCCGTGCAGCAGCTTTCCGAAAAGGCGCTGCGCGCCCTCGCTCCGGCCATCACCACCCTGGCCCGCGCCGAGGGACTGGAGGCGCACGCGCGTTCCGTGGAGGTCCGCATCGATGGCCGCTAAGCAGCCGAAACTTCCCAAGGGCGCCATCCGTCCGCGGCCCGCCGTCGTTGCCATGGCGCCGTACTCGCCCCCCACCGCCGGTCGCGCCGGCAAGCTGCGGCTCGATTTCAACGAGAACACCGTCGGCTCCTCGCCCCGTGTAGTGCAGGCCCTGAAAGACGGAGTGGACGCGGGCGCGCTCGCCCTCTACCCCGAATACGGCGACGCCAAAACCGCCATCGCCCAATACTTCCGCGTCGATCCCAGCCAGTTCGTTTTTACCAACGGCACCGACGAGGCCATTCAGGTCTTCCTCAACACCTACGTGGACGACGGCCAGGAAGTGTTGGTGCTCAAGCCCGCCTATGCCATGTACCGCTTCTACGCCGAGGTGGCGGGCGCGAAGATCCGCGAAGTCGAGTACGCGCAGCCCGATATGGAATTCCCGCTCCAGGAACTGCTCGACGCCATCACGCCCGAAACCCGCGCAGTCCTCCTCGCCAACCCCAACAACCCGACCGGCACCGGAGTTTCGCTGCTCGGCATCGAGCGCATCCTCAAGCGCGCCCGCAAGGCAGCCGTGCTGGTGGACGAAGCCTATTACGAGTTCTCCGGCGTCACCGCCATCACCGAAATATCCCGCGTGCCGAACCTGTTCGTGTGCCGCACCTTTTCCAAGGTGTTCGGTATGGCCGCCATGCGGCTCGGCTGCCTCTTCTCCCATCCGTCCAACATCGCCTATCTTCACAAAGCGCAGTCGCCCTACAGTGTGAATTCCCTGGCCGTCATCGCGGCCGCCGCGGCCGTCGAAGACGTCCCCTACATCGAAACCTATGTGGCCGAGGTGCTGGCCGCGCGCGAACTTCTGTGCGTGGGCCTCGAGAAACTCGGCATCCGCTACGTCCCCAGCTCCGCCAACTTCGTGCTGGGCCACTTCGGCCGCCGCGCCATCGAGGTGCGCGACGCGCTCCGCTCCCAGGCCATTCTGGTCCGCGACCGCAGCTACGAAGCGCCGGGCTGTGTCCGCATCACCGTAGGAACGCGCGAACAGACCCGCCGCCTGCTCTCCGCCCTCGAGGAAATCTGGAACCGATGAACAAGCCCATTCTCGTTTTCGACATGGATGGCGTGCTCGTGGATGTGACCGAATCCTACCGCGAGACCATCGCCCGCACCGTGGAGCACTTCACCTCCATCCGCCTCAGCCCCGAGAAAATTCAGGAGTACAAGAACCAGGGCGGCTGGAACGACGATTGGAAGCTCTCCCACCACATCGTCACCAGCGCCGGCGTGGAAGTTCCGTTCGAAGACGTCAAGGCGCACTTTCAGCATCTGTTCCGTGGCAACGGCAGCGAAGCCCTGATGCTGCGCGAAAAGTGGGTCGCCCGGCCCGGCACGCTCGAAAAGCTCAATCGCAATTTCCGCTTCGCCGTCTTCACCGGCCGCCCCCGCGAGGAGGCGCAACTGACGCTCGACCGGTTCGCCCCCGAACTCCGCTTCGACCCCATCGTCGGCATGTACGAAGTCGAAAACCACAAGCCCGCGCCCGACGGCCTGCTCCAGATCCTCCGCGACAACTGCGATTGCCAGGTCTTCTACGTCGGCGACACGGTGGACGATGCTCGCGCCGCGCGTGCAGCCAAGGTGCCCTTCATCGGCATCGCCGCCCCTTCGAACCCGCTCTACATCGATCTCGTCTTCCTGTTTCAGGAAGAGGGCGCCTACGCCATCGTGGACGACATCAACTATCTCGACGAGGTGTTCGCATCGTGAGAAACTCGGCCATTGAGCGCGATACGAAAGAGACGCGCATCGGCGGCGCCCTCCGTATCGAGGGCCGTGGACGATATACAATCTCCACCGGCATCCGCTTCCTCGATCACATGCTGGAGCTCTTCGCCAAACACGGCGGCTTCGATCTCACCCTCAACGCCGACGGCGATCTCGACGTCGACCAGCACCACACCGTGGAAGACGTCGGCATCGTGCTCGGCCAGCTTTTTTCCAAGGCTCTCGGCGACCGCAAAGGCATCAACCGCGCCGGCTACTTCGTCCTCCCCATGGACGAAACGCTGGCCGTGGTGGCGCTCGATCTCGGCGGGCGCCCCGCCCTCGTCTACAAGGACCTGGTCAAGGTCCGTCTGGTCGGAGACCTGCAAACCGAACTGGTGGAGGACTTCTTCGGCGGCTTCGTGAACCACGCCGGCGCCAACCTTCACGCCAAGGTGCTCTACGGACGGTCCAACCACCACAAGCTTGAAGCCATCTTCAAATGCTTCGCCCGCGCCATGAAATACGCCTGTTCCAAAGACGCGCGCCTGAAAGACCAGTTGCCTTCCACCAAGGGGCTGCTGTGATTGCCGTCTTCGATTACGGGGCAGGGAACCTGCGTTCGGTGGCCAACACGCTGGACGAGATCGGCAGCGAGTACACCCTCGTTCGCGACGCCGCCGGCCTGCGCGACGCCTCGAAAATTCTGCTTCCCGGCGTCGGCCACTTCGGCCAGATGATGCGCTCGCTCGACGCCCTCGGCGTCCGCGAGACGCTGCTCGGCCGCATCCGTGCCGGCGTCCCCTTTCTCGGCATCTGCCTCGGCATGCAGGCCCTCTTCGAATCGAGCGAAGAGGCGCCCGAGGAGCGCGGCCTGGGCCTCTTCGCCGGGCGCGTGGTCCGGTTCCCCCAAAGCGCGCGCGTGCCCCACATGGGCTGGAACGAACTCGAGGTGAGGCCGGACTCCCGCCTGCTCGCCGGACTCGGGCCCCGCCCGTTCGTCTATTTCGCGCACAGCTACTACGTGCCCGAACACCAATATGCCGCCGCGGCCTGCCATTACGAGCTCCGCTATACCGCGGCGTTTGAGAAGGACAACATTTTCGGAGTCCAGTTTCACCCCGAGAAATCGGCCGCCCTGGGGCTCGGCATCGTTCGCAATTTCGTCAACCTGCCATGCTAGCCAAGCGCATCATCCCCTGTCTCGACGTCACCGCCGGCCGCGTCGTCAAAGGCGTCAACTTCGTCAACCTGCGCGATGCCGGCGACCCCGTGGAACTCGCCGCCCGCTACAACCGCGAAGGCGCCGACGAGGTCGTCTTCCTCGACATCACCGCCTCCAGCGACGCGCGCGAGATCATGGCCGACGTGGTCGCCCGCACCGCCCGCAAGGTCTTCATCCCTCTCGCTGTCGGGGGCGGCATCCGCTCCGTGGAAGACGCGCGCCGCATCCTGCATTCGGGCGCCGACAAGGTCTCCGTCAACACCGCCGCCGTCCGCCGCCCCGAGCTCATCACCGAGCTTTCTCGAGAATTCGGAGCGCAGGCCGTCGTCCTCGCCATCGACGCCCGCCGTCACGGACCCGCCGGCTGGCACGTCTACACGCGCGGGGGCCGCGATGACGAGGGCATCGACGCCGTCGCCTGGGCCGCCCGCGGCGAACAGCTCGGCGCCGGAGAGATTCTCCTCACCTCCATGGACAGCGACGGCGTGCAGGACGGCTTCGACTGCCCTTTGACCAAAGCCGTTTCCCGCGCCACCCACATCCCCATCATCGCCAGCGGCGGCGCCGGAGAGCCGGAGCACTTCGTCCGCGTCCTCACCGAGGGCTGCGCCGATGCCGCCCTCGCCGCCTCCATCTTTCACTACGGCGCCTACACCGTGAACGCGCTTAAAGAGGAGCTCGACCGCCGCGGCATCCCCGTCAGGAGCGCCGCGTGATCGTCCCTTGCATCGACCTGATGGACGGCAAAGTCGTGCAGCTCGTGCAAGGCCGCGAGAAAGCGCTCGAGGGCGATTCCCCCGAACGGATGCTGAGCCGTTTCGCCGCCTTCCCCGAAATTCAGGTGATCGACCTCGATGCCGCCATGGGACGCGGATCGAA
Organism: Bryobacterales bacterium; assembly: GCA_963836425.1. Classification (GTDB taxonomy): domain Bacteria; phylum Acidobacteriota; class Terriglobia; order Bryobacterales; family Bryobacteraceae; genus CAWIJJ01. The sequence continues at coordinate 158,750 of CAWIJJ010000006.1, forward strand.
CGACGGTCTCGTGGAAATGCTCGCCTCGCGCGCCGCCACGCGCGTGGGCGGCGGCGTCCGCACCGCCGAACGCGCGCGCAAACTGGTCGCGCAGGGAGCCCGCAAAGTCATCGTCGGCACCTCCGCTTTCCACGCCGCCGGCATCAACGCGCCGCTCCTCGAGGAGATGTGCGCCGCCGTCGGCCGCGACCGTCTCATCGTCGCGCTCGATTCCAGGGCCGGCCGCATCGTCGTGAAGGGCTGGCAGCAGGCAACCTCGCTCCGCGCCGAAGATGTCCTCGAATCGCTCGCGCCCTACTGCTCCGGTTTCCTGTGCACCTATGTGGACAAGGAAGGCATGATGCAGGGCACCGACCTCGACTGGTTCCGCCGCCTGCGCTCCGCCACCCCCCTGGAACTCACCGCCGCCGGCGGCATCACCACCATGGAAGACGTGAAGGCCCTCCTCGCCATGAACGTGCGCGCTGCCCTCGGAATGGCGATCTACACTGGCCGCCTGGACCTCGCCGAGTTGGCTGCACTCGTGGCATAAGATTCCGTTGTTCCCCCAAACTGCTGGTAGTACCATCAACACAACGTGAACTTCTCGAAACCGTCGCTGCTCGCGTTGGGCGCTGCCTTCGCGATTGCCGGACCGGCCCTGCTCCCTCCGCTCGCGGCGCAGAATCCGGCCCCTCCGCCATCCTTCGAAGTCGCTTCCATCAGGCCCGCCCAGCCCGGCGGCAACCGCCGGCCGGCGCAGTCTGGAGTTGGTGTTGCCCGTGCGGGAGGCAGGGTCGATCTGCGGTCCGTCACGCTCGCCTACCTCGTAATCCAGGCTTTCGAACTTCAGCCCGATCAAGTGCGCGGTCCGGACTGGCTGAACGCGGCGTTCTTTGACGTCTCCGCCGTTGCCCCGGCAGGGACGCCGAAGGAGAAAATTCCCCTCATGCTCCAGGATCTGCTGGCGGCCCGGTTCAATCTCAAATACCACCGGGAATCGGCCGACTCGCCGGCCTACCACCTGGTCGTAGGTTCCAACGGTCCGAAGCTCGCGCCCGGCATCCCCGACGACGATCCCGGCAACCTCGGCCAGATCGGCGCCACCTCGGAAGGAACGGCTCCCGGCGCTCCGGTCACCGCAACCGCCCGCACCGCTTTCGGGATCTATCAATTGACCGTCGCTGACGGCATGGCGCACTACCAGTTTCGAAACATCACCATGCGCGACTTCGCTGCCTTCCTCAATTTCGGCGGTCGCGGGCCGCTCGGCCTGCCGGTTGTGGATATGACCGCGATGACCGGCCGCTATCAGGTGGCTCTCGACGTTTCCCAGAGTGAAATGCACGGTCCGGCGCCGAGGCTCCCGGCGAATCCGCCGGAAACCGGCGAAGTGGTGCCCGCCGCCTCCGAGCCCTCCGGCGCTTCGATCCGCACCTCGCTCGAGAAGCAAGGCCTCCGCCTGACCCGCCGCAACGCCCGGCTCGAGTGGTTGGTCATCGACCACATCGAACGAACGCCAACCGCGAACTAACGAGCGGTCACGCGCCCCTAATGCAATTCCACCGAACGCGCCATCTTCACCGCCGAATTCTCCAGAAGCTGCGCTAGAACTGTCTCGGAAACCAGCCCGTCGGTCGAAACCAGCGCCACCGCCTCGCGGTCTTCGCCGGGCCCAAGCGGAGCATCGCGCCGCCCCAGCGAGAAATTCGCGATATTGATGGAATTCCGCCCCAGCACCATGCCCACATGCCCGATCACGCCGGGTACGTCGCGGTTCATCATGAAGATCAGCGGGCCGGCCAGCGCCGCCTCGCAGAAAATTCCGTCCACCTGCGTGAGCCGCGGCTTGCCTAGAAAAACGGCGCCTTCAACCGCGGTTACGCCCCTGTCCGTCACCAGTTCCACGCGGATGGAATCGGTGTGCACGGACCGCTGTTCCTGCGCCTCGGTCACCGTCCAGCCGCGCTGCCGCGCGATCGGTCCGGCATTCACCATGTTTACCTTGGTGGCCGTCGAGCGGGTGAGCAGCCCTGCCAGAGCTGCGTTGCGCAGCAGGCTGGTGCTGCTCTCCGCGATCTTCCCGAAATACGTGAGCCGCACCGTATCGGGGTTGCCGACGGCGATATGCGCCGCGAAATTCCCGAGCCGCTCGGCCAGGTCCGCATAAGGTCCCAGCGTACGGTATTGCGCCGGTGTCAATGCGGGCATGTTGACCGCGCTGATGGCCACGCCGTTGTTCAGATACTCCACCACCTGTTCGGCGATCCGCACTCCGACGATCTCCTGCGCCTCCTCGGTAGACCCGCCGATGTGCGGCGTGGCCAGCACGTTCTCAGTGGCGAACAGCGGAAATCCCGCGGGAGGCGGCTCCACCGCGAATACGTCCAGCGCCGCATCCGCCACCTTGCCCGATTTCAGGGCCTCGGCAAGGGCGCTTTCGTCCACCAGTTCGCCGCGAGCGCAGTTGATGATGCGGACGCCGTTCTTCATTTTCGCGAACGCGTCGCGCGAGAGCATGCCCTCGGTTTCCGGCGTGGCGGCTACGTGCAGCGTGATGTAATCGCTCGCCCCGAACAGCGACGCCAGGTCGGTCAACTCGACGTTGAGATCCTCGGCGATGAGCGCCGTCACGTAGGGATCGTGCGCCACAATCCGCATTTCAAACGCGCGCGCCCGCTTCACCACCTCGCGCCCGATGCTGCCGAGGCCGATGATGCCGAGCGTCTTGCCCCGCAACTCGTTGCCGAGAAATTTCTTCTTTTCCCACTTCCCCGAGCGCGTGGAAGCGTTGGCCTGCGGCACGTGCCGCGCCATCGAAAGCATCAGCGCGAGCGTATGCTCGGCCACCGAGATGGCGTTGCCGCCCGGCGTGTTCATGACCAGGACGCCGGCGGCCGTAGCGGCCTCCAGGTCCACGTTGTCCACCCCCACCCCGGCGCGTCCGATAACCCGGAGCTTGGGCGCTTTTTCGAGAACCTGCTGGTTCACCTGCACAACACTGCGAACCAGAAGCGCGTCGGCTTCCGGTAAATGCTGCGCGTATTCCTTCGGATTCGAAACAATAACGTTCCAGCCGGGTTGAGCTCGAAACAACTCGACCCCGGCCGGAGCGAGAGGCTCAGCGATCAGGATGTTCATATGAGTCGTCGGGGGCAGGATCAAACCTGCCCGGATATTACGCGTTCACGGTTTCGGGTTTCACCGCGGCGTGGGCGTAGTACTCCTGCACGGCGGCAACGCCGGAACCATACTGCACCGGATACCCGTTGGCGTTAAGAATGATTTCGAGTCCCGCGACCACGGCGAAAAGATCGGCAAAGTCGAAGTACCCGAGATGCGCGATGCGGAAAATCTGACCCTTCATCGAGCCCTGCCCGTTCGCGATGATGGCGCCGAAACGGCTGCGGAACTCTTTCACGATCACGCCCGAATCGAGTCCGGCCGGGGCTTTGACAGCCGTGACCGACGAGCCCGGCGAAGCGGCCGAAAATAACTCCAGGCCCAGCGCCTGCATGGCCGCCCGCGCGGCCGCCGCCAGCATTTGGGCATTCTCCACCAGTTTCGGCATGCCCACCTGCCGCACGTATTTCAGCGCTTCCGCCATCGCGAGGATCAGCGCCGTCGAAGGGGTCCAACTGGATTCGCCGGCGTCGCCGCTCTTCTTTTCCTTCTTGAAATTGAAATAGTAGTGCGGCAGATTCGAGGTCTCCGCGAACTTCCACGCCTTCGCACTAATCGAGACGAACGCGAGTCCCGGCGGAATCATGAAGGCCTTTTGCGAACCGCCGATAACCACGTCCAGGCCCCAGCCATCGATATCGAGCGGCATCGTGCCCAGACCCGTGATGGCATCGACAACCAGAATGGCGTCCGTCTTTGCCACCAGCGCGGCGATCGCCTTCACATCGTGCACGGCGCCGGTGGAGGTCTCCGAAGCCTGAAGGAACACACCCTTGGTGGCTGGTTCTTTGGCCAGCGCTTCGGCTATCGCGGACGGCTGCACAACCTGGCCGTAGGGGACGGTGAGTACGTTGGCGTCCAGGCTGTAGGCCTTGGCGATCTCGGCCCAACGCTCCCCGAACTTCCCGGCCGAACACACGATCACTTTGTCGCCCCGCGAGAACAGGTTCGACACCGACGCATCCATCGCGCCGGTGCCCGATGCGCAGAACATCAGGACGTCGTTTGCTGTACCCATGACTTCCTTCAGGTCGCTCAGGCACGAGCGATAGGCCTTGCGGAAATCTTCGGTACGGTGGTGGATATCCGACGCCATCATCGCGTGCAGTGCGGGCGGATAAAGGGGCGTCGGACCAGGAGTGAGTAAGCGTTGTTTTTTGATGTACATCGTGAGGTTTAGTCTTTTAGAATAGCAGACAACATGCCCCTCATAGACCAGGTGCAGCAGGACATGGTAGCGGCCATGAAAGCCAGGCAGGAGGCGCGTTTAAGCGCGCTCCGTATGGTCAAAGCCGCACTCATGAAGGCCAAAGTGGATTCGCCCAAACCGCTGGACGAAGCCGCCGAAATGCAGATTCTGAAGTCGCTGATAAAGCAGCGCACCGATTCGGCGGACATGTTCCGCAAGGCGGGACGCACCGATCAGGCGGACAAGGAAGAGGCCGAACGCACACTCATCGAAGCCTACCTGCCCGCGCCCGCCGGCGAGGCGGAAATCGATGCCGCCATCGCGGAAGCCATGGCCGAAACCGGCGTTACTTCCCTCAAGCAGATGGGAGTAGTGATGAAAGCCACGCAGGCGAGACTGCAAGGTAAGACCGTGGATGGAAAAGCGCTGAGCGAAAAAGTGAGGTCGAAGCTTTCATGACGCCCCCTAGCGAAACGACGCCCAGGCACAAGCCGTTCGTGCCGGAAAACATGAAGATGCAGGAGTTCACCCTGCGGGCGGTACTGCTGGGGCTTGTGCTGAGCGTTGTTCTGGGCGCGGCCAACGCCTACCTGGGCCTGCGTGCCGGGCAGACCATCGCCGCCACCTATCCGGCCGCCGTCATTTCCATGGCCGTGCTCCGGTTGTGGAAGGGATCGCTGCTCGAAGAAAACCTCTCCCGAACCGCCGGTTCCATCGGCGAGTCTGTTGCCGCCGGTGCCGTGTTCACCATTCCGGCCTTCTACATTGCGCACGCCTGGACGCCCCCGGTTATCCCGAAAGACCTCGGCTTCTGGGGCAGCATGTGGGCCCTCGCGAAGGATCCGTCCTACTTCAAAGCGACCTCGCTCATGGTAGTAGGCTCCGTCCTGGGCGTCCTGTTCGTTTCCCTCATCCGCCGCGTCATGGTCGAGGACCGGGAGCTCCCCTATCCGGAGTCTCTGGCTGCCTCCGAGATACACAAGGCCGGACAGTCCGCGGCGAAATCTGCGAAGTACCTTTTCTACAACATGGCCACCGGCGCGGCTATCTTTCTCGGCGGACAGTTCAACATCTTCGCGCCGGACCGCGATTTCTTCTTCCGCGTGGGGCAGTTGGGCCGCAGCACGCTGCGCCTGGGGCCGCTCGGTTCGACAAACACCGTGACCACCGGCGGCATCTCCACCTTCGGCGCGCCCACCGTGAGCCCGGCCCTGATCGGTGTCGGCTACGTCATCGGACCCGAACTTGCCGCGCTGAATTTCTCGGGCAGCGTGATCGCCTGGGGGCTTCTCATTCCCCTCCTGATTTACTTCCTCGGACCGCAGTTGCAGGCCTTCCTGCCGGCGGGCGCCACCGAGGAAAACTGGCTCGGACTGGCCACTTCGGTGTGGCTCTATATCGTACGGCCCATCGCGGTGGGCGGCATGATGGTGGGTACCGTCTATACCCTGTTCCGCATGCGCCGGAACCTGGCAGCCGGCCTCGGTAAGGCATTCGGGGAACTGCGGGGCGGTTCGCCTGCTCCGGCGTCGGTGGGCCGCACCGAGCGCTACATGAGCTCGAAAACCGTGTTCGGCCTCATCGGTGTCACCTTCGCGGTGATGTGCGTTCTGTACGTGTATCTCTCCGGGCTGGTGTCCGGCGGAGTGGCCGCGGCCGTGGTCATGCTGATCGTCGGGTTCTTCTTCGCCACCGTCTCGGGCTATCTCGTCGGAGTCATCGGATCGTCCAATAACCCGATCTCCGGCTTGACGCTCTCCACGCTCGTGATCGCCGCGCTGCTCATGGTTTCGATGGGCGTCTCCGGCATGTCCGGCGTGCTCGCCGTCCTCGGCGTGGCGGCAGTGGTCTGCGTCTCTTCCGCGGTTGCCGGCGAGTTATTGCAGGATTTCAAAGTGGGATACATTCTGGGCGGCACGCCGCGCACCATTCAGATTGTGGAGTTGATCGCGGTCGTCGTTTCCAGCATGGTGATGTACTTCCCGCTCATGATCCTGCTCCAGGGAAACCTGAACCGTGGCGGAGTCGGTTTCGGAGATCGCGCTCTTCCCGCGCCGCAGGCCGGCCTGATGGCCTCCCTGGCGCAAGGCATTGTGGGCGGCGACATGGCGTGGCCGCTGGTGATCGCCGGCATCCTCATGGGCGTCGCGATGATTCTGTTCAAAGTGAAAAGCCCGATGCTGGTGGCCATCGGCATGTACCTCTCCATCGGTACGACGTCCGCCATCTTCGTCGGCGGCATGATCCGTTGGGGGATGGACACGCTGCGGAAGCGGAAGGGTTACAACGACGCGCAGAGTGCGCGCATCCTAAATGTCGGCATCCTGGCTGCGTCGGGGCTTATCGCCGGCGAAGCGCTGGCCGGCCTGGTGACCGCCACCTTCAACTTTCAGGACTGGCCGCTGCCGAACCTGCACAACCCGTCGTATCTGATCGGCGTGGTCGTGATCGCCATCATCGCGCTGATCCTGATTCGCGTCCCGCTGTCCAACGCCGGAGACCCGAACGAGCCGGCGCCGCCCACGGCCATCATGTAAGTAAGATCGCCTCAGGGGCGGCGGCGCATAACAAGCAGCGTCATATCGTCGCCTTGCTCGCGGCGTTGGCGAAACCGGGCCACATCCCGGAACACGCTCTCCGCCATCCGATCCGCGTCCTCGTCCAGGCTCTCGCGCAACGCGCGGATCAACCGTTCTTCCTGGTATTCTTCGCCGTCCGGATCCTGCGCCTCCGTGATGCCGTCCGAATACAAAACCAGGCTCTCTCCCGGGCCCAGCGGCAGATGCTGCACCGTGTACGCGCCGCCCCGGAAGAGGCCCAGCGGCAAACCGGTCGATTCCAGCATGCGCGTTTCGTTCCTCAACAGGAGTACCGGAGGGCAGTGGCCGGCGTTGCAGAGTTCCACCCCGGCCGGCGTCGTCCGCCCACACGCCAGCGTCGCGTAATGGGCCGGCGCGGTGCTCTCGCAGAACAGCCGGTTGGCGCGCGCAACCACCTCGGCAAGCGGCAAATCCAGCGATAACAGGCTGCGGAAGATCGCGCTCAGGTGAGTCATCAGCAGCGAGGCAGCCACGCCCTTCCCGGCAACGTCGCCCACCGCGAAAAACAGCGGCTTGCCGTCGCCCGGCGCCACCAGTTCGCAGTAGTCGCCGCCCACCGCCCCGACCGGTTGATAGCGGTACCGCGTCTGCCACGTATCGAGAGCAATGTCGCGGGGCGGCAGCAGTTTCGACTGGATTTGCGTGGCCAGGTCGAGGTCCTGCTGATGCGCGTGCAGCTCGGCCTGGCTGAGATGGTCGAGGCAAAACCGCACCAGCGGATCGCTTTCGAGCCGGTCTGCTTCGATCGTGTCGTGACAGGTTTCACACAGCCCGAACGAGCCCGCATCGATTCGTCCCAAAGCCGCGTCGATTTCGGCAATGAGTTCGTTGAGGTAGCCCGCGGGCACCGAACCGGCAGCCGCCTCCAGCCGCGCCCGCCGTTCGAGGAGCTGAGGCCGAAATGTGTAACCCGCGGACGTGGAAGCCGCGTTCATTTGCAAACCCTCCCGTCTCCACATTCTCCCATGGGGAAGCTTGCCGTCCACTCGGCGAAAGCCACACCGATCCGTGTCCCACGCGCACCGAATCGCCGCCCGCGCCCGGAATCCCCGCCTCGATCGTCGCCACCATTTTCCGCCCCTCGATGCGCGGCAAGCCCGTTCGTGCATTCTTCCGCGATTTCACCATCTGGCCGCGCGAGCCCCACCGCGCCGCCGAATAGTTCGCGCAAATCCGCGCCACCGAAAGACTGAATTATTCGTGGCGTAAAACACTGGCTGGTGCGATTCTTGTCGCTCTCAACGCGTTCGCCACCGAGCCAGTCGAATCCGTCGGGGTTACCTCAAAGAGCAGTTCTCGCGTAACGGCTCAAACCCCACGACGCTGGCACGCCAACGGTCAGACCGGCGACGGCTAACTTCAGATTCGCCATCGCGAACACTCGCAATAGACCTGGGCGAGTCCAACCCGTCTTAAGCCCGACCCACGGCTGATCTCTTCACTTCGCCTCATCCACGGTAGAGTACTTCCGCGATGGAACTACACGATTCGACCGAATCCGTGAAATTATCTTCGCCGGCCCTGAATCCACAATCCGCAGTCTCGACCCCAACCCCCAACCAATCTCCTAACCCACGCCTTGCTATAATTTCCAGACGAAGCAGGCCGTTAATGCGCATTGTTACGCTGTCGGTGATGTGCGCTCTTGCGGCGTTCGCTGCCGGGGAAAGCAGCAGTGTTTCCGAGGCGGCCAGGAGGGTGGAAGAACAGGCCGCCAGGTTGTCGCCCGTACTGGCCGACCAGTTTCGAGCGATGGCCGCCAAGGATTTGCAGGGCCGCTATCCCGATCTCGCGAAGAAGCTGCGTGCGGCCACAGCGCCGACGGCCCCGGCCGTCGCCAGCGTGCAACCGGCGTCCGGCCCGGCAACCGGGCCCAAGATCGTTTCGATACGCCGGCGGATCTCGACCATGGGTAATCTGCCCACGGATGCAGGTCGTGCCAAACTGGCCACGCAGCTTGCGAGGGAGATCCAGGTTTTGCCCGCGTCCGCAGGTTCCAATAAAGTGGTGCTGGCGCAGGACCTGTGCCATCGCTCGACCAGCAGCGATCTTGGCAAAGAGGCACTCGCGGCGGTCAGCGGAGCGCTGGCCGTTGCCCTTCGGCAGAGTTCGGGCGGTGCGTACTCTTACGCTTACCTCGATCTGGTGAGCCTGATCCGGTACGAGCACGCCCCGGTGCCGCCGCCGGACGCCGCGTTGGAAGCGGCCGACGCCGTGCTGGCTTTACGGCAGGCATTGGCACAGGAGGCTGATTTCACCCTCACCGGTCTCGATGGCAGATCCTATTCTCTTTCCGCATTGAAGGGCCGGGTGGTGCTGGTGAACTTCTGGACTACGTCGTGCCCGCCCTGCCGCAAAGAGATGCCGGACATGGAAAAGCTCTATCGTGCCCTGGAGAACAAGGGATTCACCGTGCTGGCCATCTCCGACGAGGAGCGCGCTAAGGTGGCCGATTTCATTCAGAAGGAGAAGTACACGTTTCCGATTCTGCTCGACCCCGACCGTGAGGCGCACGAGGCGTTCGGCGTCGAAGGCGTCCCCAAGAGCTTCGTTTTCGATCGCGACGGCAAACTGGCGGCCCAGGCCATCGAAATGCGCTCCGAGCGCCAGTTCAAAGAGATGTTGAAGAGCGCAGGGCTGTCTGTAGAATCGAAATAGCCGAGTGCATCATAGGCAGCCTCCTCAGTGCTAAGGGCATACGCAATATATGTATTCGCAGCCGCCAGCCTGAGGCAAAATGTGAAGTTATTCTTGCGCGCAACCTAAACTCGTCAGGAATGTTATAGGGAACAGCCGGGCTTTTCAAGCTGCCAGAGAACCCAGAGAACCCAGTGTCCACCGCCACCCGGTACACTAACGGCATGAAGGCGACGGACTGGGAGTTCAGGAACAGGGCCCTGATCTTCGGACTGATCTTCGGTTTCACCTTTCCGCTATACGCGCTCGATCCCCACAACGCCGGGGTTGCCATTGCCAACTGGATTGCCCCCGCCCTGCGAATGAACGCAGATCTCGTGTCTCGCTTCTTGTTCTTTATCGCCGCTGCCCTGCTCGCGGCCGCGGCGTTCCTGCGCACGTGGGCCTCTTCCTACCTGCGCGCGGAGGTTGTGTACGCACCCGGCGTGAGAACCGAAGCGCTGGTGGCCGGCGGGCCCTACCGCAGAGTCCGCAATCCTCTGTATCTCGGTAACACGATCATGGCGGCCGGCCTGGGTCTGATGATGAACCGGATCGGCTTCCCGGTGGCGATCCTGGCGACGGTGGTCTTTTCTTACCGCCTCATCCTGCGGGAAGAGGCCGAGCTTGGCGCGATGCAGGGTAAGCCGTACCATGCCTACCGTCACTCGGTGCCCAGACTCTGCCCCTCTCCGTGGCCGCGCGTCGCTTCGGCCGGAGGGCAGCCCGCGTGGGCTCGGGGATTCAAAGCGGAAGCCTGGTGCTGGGGCTTCGCCGCCGCGGTGCTGACGTTCGCCGTGACATCGAACCTGGCGGCGTTCTACGCAATCCTCGCCGCCAGCGTTGTCTGGCTCTGGATTTCGCCGGCCACGCGCACCGGGGTTGGCGCAGCCAACTAGACCCGCGGCATCAGCCGCCGATCGGGCTCAGCTCGCTCTCCAGTTGCCGCGTCAGCCGCGGCAGGTCGGCCTCCGACCGCGCTTCCGGCACCGCCATGTCCATCGCCACCCGCGACCCCAGGTCCGGCCCCTCTTTCGCCAGCACCACGATCCGCGTCCCCATCCGCAGCGCCTCGTCCGTATTGTGCGTGACGAACAGAATCGTCGTGCGCGTCGTTCGCCACAGCTCCCGCACCAGTTGCTGCATCTCGCGCCGCGTTGCCGAATCGAGTGCGCTGAACGCCTCGTCCATAAGCAGAATGCGCGGTTCGGCCATCAGCGCCTGCGCAATCGCCACGCGCTGCTGCATGCCTCCCGAAAGCTGGTCCGGATATTTTTTTGCGTCGCCTTCCCGCAAACCCGTTCGCCGCAGGTAATCGTAAGCCTGTTCCCGCAATTGCCGCCGTCGCCGGAAAAAAGCCGGCGTGAGCCGCCCCAGCAATCCGAATTCGCACACCTCCGGACCGAAGGTGATGTTGTCCAGCACTGTTTTATCCGGAAACAGCGAGTACTTCTGCGGCACGTAGCCGCGCGTCCGGTCCGGCTGGTGATGTTCCCGCCAGCACCGCCCGCGATGGCGAGCCGTACGCCACGAAGATTCTAAATGCTGCCCCCCCCCCCCCCCCCCCCCCCCCCCCCCCCCCCCCCCCCCCCCCCCCCCCCGCCGGAATCAGCAGCAGCAGGCTGTAGGCGAACCGCCGCGAAGTGGCGCGCGTGTCCTTCCACAGCATGCTTCGCGAAAACCGTTCCAGGAACGAGCGCGGCTCGGTCTCGAGTATTTCGTCTTCCTCCGCCGGTTGCATCACCGCGTTGTACATGCCCCGCGCCATCGCGCTCACCGTCGGCGTCACCCGGTCCTCCGGATTTTCGCGGTGCCGCGCCTGCGCCACCCACAAGTACGCGCCGGTTCCCAACGCGAATAGCATCCACGAAAGCACGGCCGTCCATACGCGGTTGGGACGCGCGTGGATCAGGAAAAATCCGGCCGACATTACAGCTTCCCCTGTGCCGCCAGCGCCACCTCGTCCACCGATTTCGTGTTCGACCCCGGCAGCCCGTGGTCGAAACAGAACTGCCGTACCAGCGCCATTTTTCCTTCTGCGCCGACGCTGTGAATGCCGCGGCTTCCTTGGCCGTGTAGAACATCCTGGTCGTGCTCAGCTGTTCGTTCTTGTCGCTTACCGGCGCCGGCGCCGACATCATTCCGAGCATCTCGTACCAGGCGCCCGTCAAGGCCTTGGCGAATTTTTGCCCCGCCCCGTCGGGCCGCGTCAGCACATCGGTGCGTACCACCGTCAGGTCCAGAATTTCGCCCGGAATTTTCGACGAATCGAACAGCGCAGTCACGCCCTTTTGCCGCGCCAGTTGCGAAACCATCGGCTTCCACGTGACTACCGCCGTCGCCGATGAACGCCGTCGCGATGTCGGCATCGCTCGTGTTCATGATCCGCACGCGCTTGATCTGATCCCGCAGTCCATTGCCACTGTCTTCGGGAGTTCCGACCACGGCAATCCTGGTGGGCGATTACTCGAATGGCAACGACGCGCTGTTTATAGGGCCGATTCACCGCGTTAATAACGGTTGCGACAGGTAGCCCTTCCAGCCTCCGAACCGCGTGATATCGGTAGCGTCCCGCAGCGCGTACGGTTCGCAAATGAAGCATTTCACCACCGACCCGTCTTGCAGCACAACGTTCCCGATGCCGAGCGGCGGAGGCACCGCCGCTACAAAACTCCCGAACTGATCCTCCGGCACGGACCACACTTCCACCTCGATGCCCGCGCCCCGGAATCCATCCTCGCGCACCAGGCCGGGCTTCGGCGGCATGGTCCCTTCGAGCGCATACAGCCGGTATCCGGCCGCCGTCCGGCAGGCGCGCGCGAGCTTTGCCCCCCTTTCGGTGAGCTGCGAATTCAATGGTTGGCCCGAAAGATGCGCGCCCACCACCGCTACCGAAATGCATCCCGGCGCGCAGTCGCCAACATCCAGCGCCGGTCCCGGCACCACCGCCGTCGCGCGGTGGAAACGGTCCCCCAGCGCCAGCAGGGCCTCTTCGCTGAACGCCGGGCCAATCAGCGAAATTCCGAACGGCAGGCCGTTGGGCCGGAATCCCGCCGGAATGGCCGTCGCCGCCAGGTCCAGCAGGTTGACGAAATTCGTGTAATACCCGAGATTCGCATTGAGCCCGATGGGGTCCGCCGCCACCGCTGCGTGCGTGTAGATGGTCCCTGCCGTCGGCAGCACCATCACATCGATGCTCTCCCACTGGTTCTCCGCCGCGCGCCGCAGGTCCGCCAGCCGGTATTGCGCCGCGAAGCAATCTTCGGCGGTGTACTTCGGCGCGGTCTCGAGAATCGAGCGCACCACCGGGTCCAGTTCGTCCGCGTGCGAATCGAGAAATCCGTGCAGCGCCGCGTAGCGTTCCACCACCCACGGACCGCCGTAAAGCAGTGCGGCCGCGGCGTGAAATACCGAGAAGTCGATCTGTACCCTGCGCCCGCCCACGCTTTCAAGCGCCGCCACCGCGCCGGCAAACAGCCGCGCGGCCTCCTCGTCGCCGAAGAACTCCAGTTGTCCCGCCGCCGGAACGCCGAACGAAAAACTCCCCGTGGCCCACGGAGCCGCGCCTTCTCCCGGCCGCGGCATTCGCGAAAAACTGTCCTCCGCATCGTAGCCGCGCGCCGCCATCCACACCGTATGTGCGTCATGACAGGTGGAGGTGAGGATCGACACGCAATCGAGCGTGCGGCACGCCGGAACCACGCCGCGCGTGCTCAGCGCGCCTCGCGTCGGCTTCAGCCCCACCAGGTTGTTGAATGCGGCCGGCACCCGCCCCGAGCCCGCCGTGTCCGTGCCCAAAGCGAAACTCGCCACGCCCGAAGCTACGGCCACCGCCGAGCCGGAACTCGACCCGCCCGAGATGTACCGCTTGTCGAAAACGCTGGAACAGGCGCCGTGCGGGGTTCGCGTTCCAACCAGGCCGGTGGCGAACTGGTCCATGTTCGTCTTCCCGATCGGGATCGCGCCCGCATCCACCAGCGCCTGTACAACGGCCGCGCTGCGCGGCGGCGAATAGGCAAACGCCGGGCACGCCGCTGTGGTCGGAAGCCCCGCCACGTCGATATTGTCCTTGATGGCGAACGGCACTCCGTACAGGGGCCGCGCCGTGGCCAGCGGCGCCTGCTCCAGCTTGCGCGCGCGCGCCAGCGCCTTTTCCCGCGGCACCAGCGATATCCACGCCGCCGTGTCCGCCTGTTCGGCGATGCGTTGATACACCTCGCTCACCACGTCCGTCGGCGTTGCCGCTCCGGACTTGTACAGTTGCCTCAAGGAACCGAGGTCGAGTCGAATCTCCCGCCGCACTTCAAACCTCCTGACGCAGCATCACCAGTTGTTGGCCGGCAGACACGAGCGCTCCCGGCACACAGTGCAATCTCTCCACCACCCCGGCGCCCGGCGCCGCGATGGCGATCTCCATTTTCATTGCTTCCAGCACGATCAGCTTCTGTCCCGCTTGCACCCGCTCCCCGGCTTCCACCGCGATGTTCCAGACGCTCGCCGTCACCGGTGAACAGACCGGCCGGCACCCTTCCGGAACGCCCGCCGGCGGCCGCGTCCGCCGCCTCCTCCGCGGTCGCGAGCAGCCCCGTACCCGGCAGCAGCGGCACTCCGTTTTCGGCGGCAATGGCACGCGCCGTGTGCTTCAGCCCGAACAGCCGCATCTGTTCCGGCGCCGGACCGATCCCCACCGCTTCGTCCGCCTGCCTGACGTGCAGCGACCAGCCGTCCGCCTCCGAATAGACCGCCACCGCCCCAATGCCCATGCGCCGCAGCGTGCGAATGATGCGGCACGCAATCACGCCGCGGTTGGCGATGAGCACCTTATCCAACAATCATGCCTCCGGCGTGGCCCAGATCAGCACCTGAACCGGCGTTGATTGCCGCCCGTCGAAAGCAGCCGCGTGCCGCTGTTCAGGTAGATGTTGCCCTGTTCGCGAATCGTATCCTGCGCGCTGTAGCGGTCGGCGTAATCGTGGGCGGCGGCGGGGTCGAGCTTGCTTTCCACCAACGGCATTGAAAAACATCGCGCCGGCATTCAGGCCGCCTTCGCTGTCCGTAATGCGCAGAGCGGTGCCCCGCTTCAGCACATGCGACCATGTGGCGCCCGGCTGGACAGTCTCCTCCCACAAGATAGAGGTATCGCTCATTCCGCTTTCCTTTCTCGCTATCGAACGGTATTCGGAAGATCAAGCGGACGGAGGAGGGCCGCAGCAGACGTCCATCGCGGTCAGGCGAAGAAAGACCTCCAGCGAAATCTTGGCATGGTGGTCCGGCGCTGGAGTCAACAGAAGCACGTCGGGTTTCAGTATGGCAGAGCGGGAATCGAGCCGAGCACGAAAAATTTCTATCGGACCTATCAATCCGTGTTGACGGCTATTCCCGCGCGGCGCGGCGCTGCACCACCACCGCGAGCACGATGATTACCGCCTTGATCATCATCTCCACGTTGCTGTCCACGTTCTTGAGGCGCAGCATGTTGGTCAGCACTCCCATGATCAGCGTGCCGGTGACGGTCCCGGCCATCGATCCCCGGCCGCCGGAGAGCCTGGTGCCGCCGATCACCACCGCCGCGATGGCGTCGAGCTCGTAAGCTACGCCCGCGTTCGGATTGCCCTGGTGATTCTCCGCCGCATACAGCAGCCCCGCGATGCCGGAAAGCAGCCCGCTCAGCGCGTATACCATCAGCTTGGTGCTCCGGATCGGCAGCCCGGCGTACTCCGATGCCAGTTCGTTGTCCCCCACCGCGCGCACATAGCGGCCGAAAACCGTTTTCCCCAGCAGCACCCAAAAAACCCCGGCGAGCGCGGCGTAAGTGGCGATCACGGCCGCTTTCTGGCGGAAGATGGCGGCGAACTGCGCGGCCACGTCCGTGCCGAAACCGATATCGATGTTCTCATTGGCGGCCAGCCACTTGGCCAGGCCGCGGATGCCGATCATAGAAGCCAGGGTCACCACGAACGGCTGGATGCGCAGGGTGGCGATGACCGCGCCGTTCAACGCGCCCACCGCCGCGGAAGCCGCGCAGGCGGCGGCAATCGCGCCCGCGATGTGCAGCGGATAGGGCGTCGAGCTCCACAGCCGCGTGAGCGCGATGGAGCCCACCACCGTGGAGAGCGCGAGGATGCTGCCCACGCTCAAGTCGATTCCGCCGGTGAGAATCACCAGGGTCATCGGCAGGGCGATGATCCCGATGACGGAAACCTGGCGCAGGATATCGGTCAGGTTTCCGGCCTGCAAAAAGATCCGCGAGCCGTCGGAAGCCGAGGGGCTGATCGCCAGCGCGAGCAGCAGGATCCCGGTCAGGGCAACGGCACTTTGCAAGCCGGGAGTGCGTAGGTGTCGCGCGGCGCGGAGCGTTTGCATAGCTGGGGCGAAATCCCATTGTAGGACCCCGGCCGCCAACATTGGCGGCCTGCATAGAGCAACTCCTTTGTTTTGTTGATCAAATTTGCGCCCGGCCGCCAATGTTGGCGGAATGTGCATAAATGGGGCATGAATCCCGATTTTGACGGCAGCCTCACTGTGGGTCTGGCCCAGATCGCGCCCGTCTGGCTGGACCGCAACCGGACCGTGGAAAAAGTCGCTGCCTGCGTGGACGAGGCGGGCCGAAGCGGATGCGGGCTGGTGGCGTTCGGCGAAGGGCTGGTGCCCGGCTACCCGTTCTGGGTGGAGCACACCGGCGGCGCCAGTTTCAATTCCGCCCTCCAAAAAGAGATTTTCGCGGACTACGCGGCGCAGGCCGTGCAGCCCGAGGCCGGCGACCTGGACCCGGTCCGCGCCGCCGCCAAGCGCCACCGGATTGCCGTCTATCTCGGCACCATCGAGCGCGCCGGCGACCGCGGCGGCCACAGTCTTTACTGCTCTCTCGTGTTCATCGACGCCCGCGGCGAAATCGCATCCGTTCACCGCAAGCTGATGCCGACTTACGAAGAGCGCCTGGTTTGGGCCACCGGCGACGGCCACGGCTTGCGCACCCACCGGGTGGGTTCGTTCACCGCTGGAGGCCTGAACTGCTGGGAGAACTGGATGCCGCTTTCGCGCGCGGCGCTGTACGCCCAGGGCGAAGACCTGCACGTTGCGGTCTGGCCCGGCGGCGTCCACAACACGCGCGACATCACGCGCTTCATCGCCCTGGAATCGCGATCCTACGTGCTCTCGGTGTCGGGCCTGATGGACCGCGGCGGCATCGGCGCGGGCAAGCCGTGGCGCGAGACATTTGCCGCCTCGAGCCCCGAGGTTCTGGCCAACGGCGGCTCATGTGTGGCTGGGCCGGACGGCGAATGGGTGGTGGCCCCGGCGGCAGGCCAGGAGAAACTGATCGTGGTCTCTCTCGAGCACCGCCGCGTGACCGAGGAACGGCATAACTTCGACCCTGCCGGTCACTACTCCCGTCCGGATGTGACGCGGCTGGAGGTGAATCGCGAGCGGCAAGGTCTGGTGAAGTTCAAGGACTGTTAGTTTGCTCCGCGGGTGTTTATCCCAATGATGGTGGCGCAGTTACAGCGGTGACATACTCCACCTATTTTAAGATAGAAGGGTTCATTTAGTTCCCGTTATAGGAGTGTTCAGGCGGCGAATTTGAGGCCGACAGCGCGCAACAGAACGTCCATGCCGTCACAGATATGTTGGTAGCCGGTTCACGAATGTGGCCGAGGGATCCGTCGAAGAGTGCCGCTACTTTTTGATCCTGCCAAGGACCTTGGATACGGCGAGACCGAAAAGCTGTCCGCCATGCTGGAAGAAGTCAGCCGGCTCCTCGGAGCGTACGCCGGGGCCATTCTGGCTTCTGGTTCCTGAGTTCCTCGACTCCCATATCCCGCAGGGATATCAAGGCGAAGCCTTGGCTGGTTAGTTCCTTCTGCGCGCGCATCGCTCATTGATCTGTTCGCCCGATCGAGCCAACGTTTTCCCACGCGACGGAGTTTGGATTTTCACGGCTCGCGCGGAGCAAGGCAAAGAGACATGGGGACGAGGCCTTACGGAAACCGGCGGCGCTGCCGGCGCGAACATCGCCGGCGCTTTCTTTGAGGGCGGATGGCTCCGAACGGGCGATCCCGCGCCGCGAGCTGCGCGAGTCATGCCAACCGGTAAGTCCGCGCGTCTGATATACGCTTTCCGGCGGGCGGTTATTTGCCCGGGGGTGTGCGGCGGCCTTCGCGGTCGGCTTTGCGGAGGAGGGCGGCTTTGACGCGCTCATCGAGGGCGTTGGCGGCCTCCTCCTGGCCTATCTGGCGCAGCAGCCTGGACTGAATGCGGAGCAGGGGGTCCATGACCTCGTCGTCCACCTTGCAGTCGTCGCCGATGCGGATGGCGCGGGTGTAGAGATCACGCGCCTCCTCGAGCTTGGCTTGCATGAGGGTGATGCGGCCAGTCTGGTTGAAGCTGGACATCAGCAGGTTGGTGCGGAGCGTGAGCGAGCGCTGGACGAGCGGCCCGGCCTCGGCATAGCGCTGCTGGAAGGCGTAGAACTCGGCGGTTTTGTCGAGCGTGAGGGCGACCATCGGGTGTTCGGGGCCTGCGCTGGCCTCCCAGAGGGCGAGGAGGCGCTTGTAGTAAGGCTCCGCTTCGGCGAATTTCTTTTGCCCGAACAGGACGTAGGCGAGCGAGTCCACGGTGGAGATAAGTTCGGACGAATTGGGCCCGTAGGCCACCTCGCGGATGCGCATGGCGCGGAGGAGCAGGTCTTCGGCTTCGGGATATTCGGCGTCGTCGCGGTGCAGGCCGGCGAGGGCGTCGAGGGCGGCCAGTTCCTGGGTTCCGTCGGCCGGTCCCGATTCGCGCCACAGGTCCATGACGCGCAGCAGGGTTTCCTTGCCGGCTTTGCGGTCGCCCGCCTGGATTTTGAAGGAGGCGAGGCGTGTCAGGTCTTTGGCGAAATCGTCGCGGGGCGCCTGGGACTCTTCGTCCAGCTTGATGGCCGATTCGAGGAGCGCGAGCGCTTCCCCGGGGTTTCCGGCGGCGCGCGCGGCGGCGGAAAGAAGGCGCAGGCATTCGAGTTTCGCGGTCTCCTGTCCGGGCTGCTCTTTCACGCCGGCGAATGCCTTGCGGAGGTTTTCGAGGGCCTGGGTGTACTCGCCGTGCGACAGATCGAGGCGCGCTTTCTGAATGATGGAGGACCACTCCTCCTGCGGAGCCGCGGCCGCCACGCGCGCCGCCAGCACCGCTGCGATGCATAACCCACCAAGTCTCATCGGGTCTGACGATAGCGCAAGGCGGGGTTCGCGGCAATGGCGGGCGGGGAAAAAGCGCAAACGCGATCAAGCGGTCCGCGGCGCGGGAGGGTAACATCAATTCGTCGCCATGAAAGTTGCCATGAAACCCGCCACGCGGGCCGAGTACCAGGAGCGGATCGTGCGGGTGTTGCTGCACATCCAGACGAATCTGGACCAGCCGTTGAAACTTCAGGAACTGGCGCGCATCGCGTGCTTTTCGCCGCACCATTTTCACCGGATCTTTCGCGGAATGGTGGGCGAACCGGTGCACGAGCACGTGCGGCGGCTGCGCCTCGAAAGGGCGGCGGGCCGGCTGAAACTGCTGGACGAGGCGGTTACCGCGGTCGCGCTGGAGGCGGGATACGAATCACACGAAGCGTTTACGAGGGCTTTCCACGCCATGTTTGAAACTTCTCCATCCGAGTTCCGGGCCGGCCGCCGCGCCGCGCCGGACAGTCCTTCCGGTGTGCACTACAACGATGCCTCCGGTTACCACACACCCGATTACGGCAAGCTGCCGCCGGTGGAGGTTGTCACGCTTCCGCCGCAACGCATCCTTTTTGTGCGGCATGTGGGACCATACGACGCGGTCGGCGCCACCTGGTCGCGGTTGGGCGCGTGGGCCGGCCGGCGCGGGCTGATCGGGCCGGCCACCCGCTTTCTCGGCATCTCGTGGGACGATCCGGACATCACGCCGGGGGAGAAACTGCGCTACGACGCGGCCATCACCTTGAGCCGGCCGGTGGAGCCGGAGGGCGAATTCGGGGTGACCGAACTGGCGGGCGGCGATTACGCCACCATCCGGCACACGGGGCCGTACGAGACGCTCAGCCGTGCGTACCAGATGCTGCTGGGCGGTTGGCTTCCGCAGAGCGGCAGGGAGTTGCGGGATGCGCCGTGTTTCGAGGTGTACCTGAATTCGCCCCAGGTGGCGAAGCCGGAAGAGCTGGTTACGGTGATTCACGTGCCGTTGGGCGGAACGGCGAAATAGGGTGAAGCGCCGGGGCGGAATAGGTTGGGATTTCGGCCGCGAAGGCGCTCCAGTTATTGGCCTCCACGATAAAGTGGTGTTAAACTCCTGAATAGGGCTAACCGGCCCGAGAGAAGCGAACCAACCGGTTCAGGAGACATCATGATAAACAAAGCAATCCTGGTACTTGCAGTTCTGGCACTGGCCGTCGTCGCCATGGCGGGAACATTTCCTGGTGGGGGACCGACCTATCGCGTGACGCTCGTTCAGCCTGCGGTGGTAAACGGCACGGTGTTGAAGCCGGGCGAATACAAGCTGAACGTGGTAGCGGACAAGATGACGCTATCGAGCGGGAAGCAGTCGGTCGAAGTGGGTGTCAAGGTGGAGAACGTGGAGGAGAAGTTCGAGCACACGGCGATCCGCTACACGCAAGAGAACGGCAAGGCGGTCATTTCCGAGATCCGGGTGGGGGGAACTACCACCAAGCTGGTTTTCAACCGGTAGGTTGGTTGTTTCATCGGAATGAGCAAAAGCCCGCGGGCGTTCGAGCAATCGCCCGCGGGTCCTTATTTCAGGACCAAAGAACTAGTACTGGAGATAGAGCGAATGGGAGCGTCCAGCATGTTAGTCTGTTAGGCGTTGTAACGCTTCTGAGCTAACTGACAATCAATGGGTAAGCTGGAATGATCCTGCCGCACTCGCCGATTGAATCCCTCTGGATTGCCATCCTGGGAATGGTCTGCCTGGCGTTTTGGGCACACATTTACAAGTTCACCGGCCGGTGGCGGTTTGAACTTTTTTACCTCGATTTTGCGTTTGGCTTCGCAGCGGCCGGGCTGATTTATGCATTCACGGTGGGAAGCCTCGGTTTCGACAGCTTCTCATTCCTGGACGACCTTCGGCACGCGAACTCCCGCAGTTTCTTATTCGCGCTGGCGGCGGGAGCATCGATGAACCTGGGAACGATGCTGCTGGTCGCGGCGGTTTCGGTTTCCGGAATTGCCTTTGCATTCACCACGAGCACGGGCCTGGCAGTTGTGATGGGCGCGGCGATTGCGCTGGCGACCCGGCACAGCGGCAAGGTTTCGTGGCTGCTGGGCGGTATGTTGCTGGGGATCGTGGCGGCGGCGATAGCGGGGTTTGCCTACTCCAAACTGGTACGGCAGCTGCGTAAGTCGATCCCGAGAGACGCAAAGGGACGGCCCGCCTATAGGATTTCGGCTTTTAAGGCGATCATGTTATGCGCAGGGGCCGCGCCACTTCTAGCGGTAAGCTATCCGTTGCTGGACCGGGCGCGGTATCCCGAAGTCGGACTGGGTCCGTACTCGCTCATCGGGCTGTTGAGTGCGGCTGTGTTGGGCTCGACGGTGGTCTACAGCCTGGTGTTCATGAACCTTCCGGTGCAGGGCGAACCGGTGGACATTTTCGACTACGTGAAGTCCAAACCCAGAAATCACCTGATCGGCTTCCTGGCGGGAGCAATCTGGTGCTCGGGCCTGCTGGGGCTGCTGGTGGCGTCGGAGAGCAACAACGGAGAGTTTCCGATCGGCCGTTTCGCATTCACCTTCCTGCTATGGTGCGGGCCGCTGCTGGCGGCATTGCTGGCGGTGGTATTCCGCAATGAATATGGGGGAGGTGCGGCCTCACTGCGGCTTCAAACGGCGCTATCGGTGCTGCTGCTGGTGGCAGGGATCGTGCTCTTCGCGATGGGCGTGGGAAGGCTCGCCGGGAAACCGGGCGTTCAGGCCGGCAGCGCATCCATACCCATTTTGACGAACCAGGGTGTGGCGGAGCCGATAGCCTGGTTGACGGCCTCGATGTTCTTTACACCCTCGCGTTCCAGCCAGTCCTCGAGCGCGCCCACCCCCTGACGCGCGTATACCGGAATGCCTTCCTTCCAGGTGGCGCGCCCGCAGAGCACGCCGGAGAAGTCCGTGGCGGCCTCGGAGGCCATGCGCAGAGACTCGGTGAACTGGGCGTTGCCGACGCCGGCGCTGAGATAGATGAAAGGCTTGCGGGCGACCTGGGCGGCATCGCGAAAATGGCGCAAAGCTTCATCGCGGGTGTAGACCTTCTGCCCGCGGAACACGCCGGAGCCTTCGACGTATTCGGCGTTGACGGGCACTTCGACCTTGAGAACGTCAACGCCGTATTGGGGTTTGGAAAACTCCTCCATGCTGCGGCGAACGATTTCGGGCTTGACCTTGGCATACTCAGGTCCTTTTTCGTCGCCGCCGCGGGGGTCGTAGCCGACGAATTCGAGAAAGAACGGAATCTGCCAGGCATCGCATTCGGCGCCGATGCGTTCGACGAAGGCGTGCTTCACCTCATTGATGCCGTGCTTCATCGAAGGGCGTGTAGTAGATCAGGATCTTGACGGCGTCGGCGCCCCAATCGAGCAGGCGCTTCACAGAGACATGGGGCAGGAGGTCCGGCAAGCGGCCGGGCCGGGTGTTGTCATAGCCGCTCATTTCGTAAGCCAGCAGAAGGCCGGCATTACGACTGCGAGTTCGCGCGGCGGGAAGTCCGAATTCCGGGTCCAGCAGGATGGCGGTGGCATGTGGGGTGAGCACTCGGCTGACGGCCGATTTGAACTCGCTCATCATTTCGGGCGTGATTTCCTTGACGTCGACACCGCGTGCCACGGCGAGCGACTTCTGCAAACTGCCGCGCTGATCCATTGCCGCTGCCGCGATAATGCCGCGATCGTTCGACAGGGCCTTCATGCGCTTCAGTTTTCCCTCGGAGATTGACATGGGAACATTATCCCGCGATCACAGGCGCACCGGCTTGCCGTAGCCGGTCATCTCCAGATATCCGACGCCGCGGGAAGTTCCGGAGTAGGATACGGTGCCTTCCCAGTATGTGGGCCCGGCCTGGTCCTCGGAGACCAATTCCTGGTTGGGGATGGCGGCGGAGCATTCAAGGTCGATGCCGCGCGAGGGCACGCGGACGCGCCACTTGATGGGGTAACGGGCGCCGGTCCGCGGGCTGGTCCAGAAGGCGAGGGGTTGCAGGCTGAAGTCCTGGCGGTGGAGGTGGACGGCGCGGCCATCGGGGTGGATGTAGGTTGCGGATGATCACAGGCGCACCGGCTTGCCGTAGCCGGTCATCTCCAGATATCCGACGCCGCGGGAAGTTCCGGAGTAGGATACGGTGCCTTCCCAGTATGTGGGCCCGGCCTGGTCCTCGGAGACCAATTCCTGGTTGGGGATGGCGGCGGAGCATTCCAGGTCGATGCCGCGCGAGGGCACGCGGACGCGCCACTTGATGGGGTAACGGGCGCCGGTCCGCGGGCTCGTCCAGAACGCGAGGGGTTGCAGGCTGAAGTCCTGGCGGCGGAGGTGGACGGCGCGGCCATCGGGGGCGATGTAGGTTGCGGATGAATAGGGATCGATGGAGCCGTCCAGCCGGCGAAGCTGGAAGAGCATCAGGTCCACGCCGTTTTCGAGCTGGGCGCTGAACCAGTCCCATCCGCGCTGATAGCTTTCGAGCTGGTGGGTGAACCACTCGTGATCCATCCAGGCGGTGCCGGTCACCTGGTCGCCGTTGAGCACGCCCTGGACGGCGAGGCGGGGGAGGGACACGTAGCAGGAGGCCTTGCCTGCGCCTTCGGCCTTCTGGCTGACACCGTTTTCACCATGAACGACGGGCGGCTTCTGCGGGGTGAGGCGCAGTTCGAAGCGAATGCCTTCGGCGACGGCGGTGAGTGTCTGGACATGGGCGGCGGTGTCCCATGCGGCGGACCAGTTTCCGTTCCAGATGCGGCGGGCGTCGAAGGACGCGCCGGCGATGCCGGGTCCGGCACGATTCAGGCGCTTGTAATAACGGAAGCGGCCTGCATTGATATCGGTGAGGGCGAGGTGGGCGAGGTAGAGATCGTCGATGTGCCAGACGGAGGGGTTGTCGCGCTTTTCGCCGTCCTGCGCCTGCCGGAAGAACACGAGTTCGAAGCCGTAGCGCCGGCCGGAGGCGGTGTGCAGGTTGCCGGTGTAATACCACCACTCGGTGCGGAAATCGGGGTGGTCGAAATGATCGCGCGGAAACTCGTACCGGTAGCCGGGCAGAGCCTGGCGGTAAGGCGGCGCGGAGGCGAACAGCGAAGCCGCGGCCAGCCAGAGGAAGAGACGGCGCATCCTCTACCAGGGTATCGTCAGTTGGCGCAGGAGGGGCGGGAAGTCTCCGTTACGGCGCGGTTGCCGGCCTCCTGAACGAACTGCGCGGCCGCAGGGGCTATGGCGGAGGGCGCGATGCGCATGAGGTTGAGAAACGCGGGCAGGAAGCGCTCCTGTGCGGCCAGGGTGCGGGTATCGCCGCTTTCGAAGGCGGCGCGGAGACGGGTTTCGAGCCAGGGCGACAGCATTTCGACACGGCCGACGAACACGCGGGCGGTAGTCTCGGGCCGAGGGGAAATCTCGAGCGGCAGGGCGGCATCGACGAGCGGCCGCGGAACCAGGTAGAAGACGCGGGTGCCTTCCTCGAACCAACTGTCGCGCCAGGTTGCGACCATGGCGCGCGCTTCACGGAGGTAGAGTCCCTGGCCGGTGAGGGCATCGATCAGGGCGGCGTCGAGATTGGGGGCGGGCGCGGGCGGGTTGACGACCACGGTTTCGGAGAGGTTCGCGATGGCGCGGAAGCCGGTCTTGCCATCGTGGTTGTCGAAGAGCAGGACGAGCGGGACGGGGAGCGCCGAAGCGTTCGCGATCTCGATGCGGCCGGCGGAGGTGAAGCGGGGGCGCACGGGCACGGGGAAGTCGCCGGCGCCGCGATAGAACAGGAGTTTTTCGGATTGAGAGCCCACGCGCAGGGGCGCCGCGCCGGTTTCGCGAGCGGCGTAGTAATGGCTTGTCGCGGCGCTTTTCGGCAATTCGGGATCGGTGCCGGGCAGGATTTCCACGGGGTTCCAGGCGAGCCGATTTCCTTCGGAGGCGGCCTGCGGGTACCATTCCGTGAAGGCGCCTGCGGGGTAGGCGACCTTGACCGATACGACGGTGGGGCGGGGCGAATAGAAGTAGATCACGGGAGTCTCCATGCGAACCCGGGTGTAGAGAGCGCTTTTGACGGCGCGGCCGGAGCGCACGACGAAGCAGGGCAGGTCTCCGGGATCGGAATTCGCGTTCCAGATGACGGGCGCGCCGTTCCGATCGGCGACGGAGGTGAACGTTCCCCATTCGTGAACCACCACTCCAGCGGGCGGAATGGTTTCCGCGGAAAAAGACGCAAACGCCACCAGCGGCAGCGCCAGTTTGAAAATCTGCACCGTTTTACCCCTCCCCAGGGTTGCGTGTAAGACGGCGGGCTCGCGCGAAACGTTAACGCGGGCGGCGAGACCGTATAATGAAGCGTATGTTCTTTCGCCGAGAGCGTCCCAAGACCTACACGACGGCCGAGCGCCTGGATCAACTGCGCGCGGCCGGTTTCGATGTGGCCACCACGGCGGGGGGCGTCCGCATCAGCCGCGGCCATCTGGCGGTGGACATGGCGGACCAGGGCGGCGAACTGCGCAGCGTGGGGCGCGCCGGCGTGAAGATGGGCGACGAAATCGGGGTGCTGGTGGATGGCGGCTACCAGAAGTTCTTCAGCACGCCCGCGGGGCGGAAGCGGCCCGCGCTGGCGGAGGAACTCAAGGCGCTGCACGATTTCGAAGAGGACCTCAAAGAGGCGCTGGGCCGGACCAGCCTTTACAACGAATCGCTGGGAACGGTTTCGACGCTGTACCTCTACGATCGCGTGAAAGACCGCGACCGGGGCGTGCCGAAGCGGGTGTGGGAATAGGGCCGCTATTTTTTGGCCGGGGGCGCCTGTTTGCGGACCTGCTCGAAATACTGCTGAACGTAACCCTGGAGAGCG
Organism: Bryobacterales bacterium; assembly: GCA_963836425.1. Taxonomy (GTDB): domain Bacteria; phylum Acidobacteriota; class Terriglobia; order Bryobacterales; family Bryobacteraceae; genus CAWIJJ01. The sequence continues at coordinate 184,409 of CAWIJJ010000006.1, forward strand.
ACGGGGATCTCGTCCCGGTTGATCTCGGCCCCGCCTTGCGAGTGCTGTGCGCCGCGCTGCGCGTAGGGAGTATGCAGGGTCTGTTTGGTTGCCTGCACCTCGACGGTTGCTTCTCCGGAGAGGTTCGCGGTGCGCTTGCCGATGATCTCGCTGATCTTGCCCATTGCGGCGAGCTGCTCGGCCTGCTTGATGCTCTTATCGCCCTCCTGGCTGCCCATTCCGCTGCCCGGCTGTTTGTTGGTTTGCGGGGAATCGCTTTTGCTGGCGCTCTTGCCGTCTGAATCCTGCGAACTCTTGGATTCTTCGCCGGATTCGCCTTCCTGCCCCTCGGACTGCTGGCCGGCACCCTGCTGCTGCTGACCGTCTTTGGAAGCCTGCTGCTTGTTGGCGGACTGGCTCTTCTGCTGGCCCTGGTCGGAAGCCTGTTGCTGGCCGCCCTGCTGGGGCTTGACCTTGGAGAGCAGGTTCTGCATGGCATCCTTGATTTTGCTGAGGAGGCTGGAATTCTCGTTGGAGTTGCTGCCTTCGGGTTTGGCGGAGCCATCCTTGGGCGAATCGCCCTTGGCATTGCCGGGCGTGCCAGGATTGCCGGCGGGTTCGCCGTCTTCGGAATCCTCGGACTCCTGCCCTTCGACGTTGATGGGCTTCACGTCGGGGTTGTTCTCGAGGCCGTTCTTCTTACCATCCTGTTTATTGGCGGCAACCGGCTTTTCGTTCGGGCCCTCGGGATCCTGCGATTCGGCTTCCGGGTCGGGCTCGGTGGCGGAGCGGTCTTCGGCCTTGGCTGCGTCGTCACTTTCCTCGTTCTGGCCAGGTTGCGGAGGGCGCACACGCGGGTTATTCCTGGCGAGGTCCGATTTAACCGGATAGCCGAGGCGCTCCTGGATCATGCGCGCGAGGGGCGTACGCAAATCGAGACGGCGGGTGAGGCCGTAGCGCAATCCAAAAAGGCTGGATGCGACGAGCAGGAGGCCGGCCATGATGTACGCGGCGCGCGGCATGCGGTAAGGGATGGCCTGGCGGATATCGACGCCGCGGGCCGCCTGCCCGGCTTTCGCCTCCTGCGCGGCGCAGATTTCGGCGCGGGTGCGGTCGGCGGGAGGATGCTCGCGGAAGAAGACGGCGGTGGAGATGGCGTCGTACAGCCCCATGCGGCGGTCGATGATCTGGGCGGTGGAATAGGGCGAGGGCAGGCGGCGCCTGGCAAGCACGAATCCGGCGACGGCGGCGGCGAGGGGCAGGGTGGCGAGGAACTGCCAGTTCAGAATCTCGGTGCCGAGCAACAGCAGCAGTATGAGGACGAGCAGGGCCACGCTGCCGGTGTTGGCGCCCTGGGACAACAACTCGTTGCGAAACAGCCGCCTTCTAGCCCGTTGGACCAGATCGAACACAATCCTCCCCTGTGCGAAGCCGCACGCTCTCCCGCTATTTCTCAGGTCATCTCGTCGAGGCGAGAATTAGTCCTAATATTATCATTTCCAAGCGGTGGTCCGGCCGACCCGCACATTCCCGCTCCTTTAGAGCTTGCAAGCGATTCTCCGCAATAGACGTGCCATCGTACAATAGGTATGTACTCCCCCCTTCGGAAGGATATCCGTTGAATCAACCCATCAAAGTACTAATTGTGGATGACGAAGCCAGCCAGAGAAGCGGCATGGCAGCCATGGTGTCGGCCTGGGGCATGACGCCGGAAACGGCAGGCGAAGGAAACGAGGCACTTCTCAAGCTTGCCAGTTTCCCGGCTGACGTCATTATCACGGACCTCAACATGCCGGGCCTGGACGGCTTTGGTTTTCTGCAGCGGCTGCGCGATACCGGCGAGATGCCGCCGACAGTTGTGCTCACTGCGTACGGCAACATTGAAACGGCCGTGAAAACGGTGCATGAACTGGGCGCGTACTGGTTTCTGGAAAAACCGATCCAGCCCGCAACTTTGGAAGTGCTGATCCGGCGCGCCGGGACACACGCCGGGCTACGGGTGGAAAAGCGAAACCTGGAGCGGCAGTTAAGTTACAAAGGCTCGCTCGGTGAACTGGTGGGCACTTCGCCCAAAATGCAGGAGATTTTTGCGCTGCTGCAACAGGCGGGACCGAGCAAGGCGTGTGTGCTGATCACGGGAGAGAGCGGCACGGGCAAAGAACTGGTGGCGCGGACGGTGCATGCGCTGAGCCCGCGGCGGCAGGGTCCATTCTTTGCGATCAATTGCGCGGCGCTGCCGGAAACGCTGATCGAAAGCGAACTGTTCGGGCACGAAAAGGGTTCGTTCACGGGCGCCTCCGAGCGGCGCGCGGGCTGTTTCGAAGTGGCGCAGCACGGGACGCTGCTGCTGGACGAAATCGGCGAGATGCCGATGCAGACCCAGGCGAAGCTGCTGCGCATTCTGGAGGATTCGAAGGTTCGGCGGCTGGGCGGCAAGATGGAGTTCGAAGTGGACGTGCGGGTGGTCGCGGCCACCAACAAGGTGCCGGAGGAGGCGGTCCGCGGGGGCCATCTGCGGGAGGACCTTTATTACCGGCTGAACGTTTTTCATATCCACCTGCCGCCGCTGCGGGAGCGTCCGGATGACATCGCGGCGATTTCCGAAGCGCTGATGGGAGACCTGAACCGCAAGCACGATTGCCGGGTATCGGACATTTCGCCGGCGGTGTACGAGTCGCTGCAACGGCACAACTGGCCGGGTAACGTGCGCGAATTACGCAACGTGCTGGAGCGCGCGGTAATTCTTGCCGGGGAAGGCACGGTGGAAATGAAACACCTGCCGGCGTTTTTACAGGGTAAAGCGCCCATGGCCCCGGGTCTGTCGATTCCGGCGCCGTCTCCGGCGACGCAGGCCACCGATGAGCCGGAGGGAGTGAAATTCCAGATCGGCACAACGGTGGAAGAGGCGGAGAAGGGGCTGATTCTGCGCACCCTCGAGCACACGCGCAACAACAAAACGCGCGCCGCCGAGATATTGGGCATCAGCCTGAAGACGCTACACAACAAGCTGAAGGAATACGGAGCGAAAGAGTTCGGCATCGGCGCGTCGTAGCGCAAGCCGGCGGGCGTTGGGCGGCGTCAGCGGCCGCTGTTCGATACGAAGATGGCGGCATCAGGCGCGCTCTCACCGCCTATCTTCAGCGACAGGCGGGTGGAGTGGACTGCCGGCACATCAAGTTCGGGCAACCGGATATTCATCTGCACTACTTCGTTCGCCGTTTGGGCGAGCGAGCCCGCATAAAGAATATCCGGCACAACAGTTTGCGGACCGCTGTATAAGGCGCCCCGCCACAATGGATCCACCTCCATCGTGAGCTCGATGGGCAGCAGGGGCCTGCCCTGTTCGGGAACGCCGATTGCCCCATCCTGCAGTCCGCCCTGCGCTTCTCCTGCGCCTGAAACGAACAGCATCATGACCGAGCCGGGCCGGGCAGGATTCTGTTCCGAATTTCGGCTGCCATCACTGTTGAACGCGACCGCCACGCGGCCGAGGAAGCTGATATCCGCCGGCGGCGCCTCTGTGAACCAGTTCGGCTGCGAGGGGACCACCAGCAGGTCAACCGCGGGCGCACAGACCTCCGCACACAACTGGACCCGCACCGCGTCCGTTACACCCCACGGTACAACCGCGTTGACCTGCGCGTCGCTTACATAAAGCAGGGGCACAGGCTTACCATCGATCAACACCTCAACTCCGCCCAACCGCAAGGGCAAACGCCCGTTGGAATCGAACGCGGCGACCTGGCCCACCGGAGGTCCCAGCGCCGAGCCGTAAAAACTCAACAACTCTCCGGGTGCGACTCGGGCGATGGCGCGCTGCCCGGTGGAACTTGCCACGTGGGTAACCGCGGGCGCACGAGCCGGAGCGATCTCCCAGCGATATAAGAACGGCGGCGCTACGCTTGCGATTCCGACGACTGAATCGCCCAACGGCACGGCCGCGTGGTCCGACCCGGTGTAAAGGCTGCCGTAAGCGTCCAGTTCGCCAGAGGGGCTGAGACGGAAGGCCACTGGCGGATTGGGCCAGAACATCGGCTTCAGGCCGGTGACGCGCCCGCCGCCATCGGCCGAGATCGAGGTCACCGTAAACGGGATGGTTGCGCGATAGATCTCCGCGCCGTTTGGACCGACCGCCTCCACATTTGCGGTGCCGGCGATGATCTGTGCCGAGGCAGCTACGTACGCGGCACCGTGAGGGTCAACGGCAAGCGAAATAACGCCAGGAGCGAAGGGCAGATAGGTTGCATACAAAACCCGGCCCGCGGGGCTCAGCCGGACCAAAAAGGCGCGAGATGCTCCCGTCGAACAATCGGGGCAGGCGGGATGCGCCGCGTTGGACGTCACCGGAAAGTCGATCGCATTGGTGGTGCCGGCGACGTAAATCGTCCCGTCCTCGCCAACCGCTATGGCCGCCGGCGCGGTGGATGCCGCACACTCGACGGCGCTCGTGCAGGCCGTCTTTTCCCCGCCAAAGCGGACCGTGAACTGCGGCGCGCCGGTTTCCGAATCGATGGCCTCCACTACGGCCGCACCTCCGGCGACCCCGGTGACTATGCCTCTTCCGGCTCCATCCACGGCAATTGCGCGCGGCGCCGCGTCCAGAGGGGCTCGCCACGCAAGTTCCCCCGAGGCGCGGATTTTGGCAAGGGCTTTGCCCTCGCTACAGAGTATTCCGGCAACCCAAAGCTCGCCCTGATTGCTTACCGCGGCGAATTCTCCCGGGATAGGAAAATTCTCGCCGTGCGACTGGATTTGGCCGTCGTCCCGAAACACGGTAAAGGAGAAAGATGGAATCTGCGAGAATTCACCGCAATAGGAGAAACGACTGGCAAAAACCTGATGATCGGGGCTGGCCATCAGGATATCACCGGCGACCGGATCCGAGATGGGAACGATATCGCTCAGTCCCGGACGAGCGGGTTGTGCGCAGGCGATCGCGGCAGCCAAAAGAGCACCGGCGAACAGGGAATTTGACACCCGAAACCTCCAATCTGAGTGTACTCTTGCGCGATAGACATACGCGGCGCCGGGCGGCCCCGATCCGTCGTTCGCGCCTAAATGAGCTGAGCGGCGACCGGTCCTCCGACTAGAATGGAGGAAATGGAAACGTTCGACGTCGTGGGGGTCGGGCTGAATGCGACCGACACCCTGCTGGTGGTTCCCCATTTCCCGGCCTACGCGGGAAAAGTTCCGTACGAGGAAGAGATCACTTCGCCGGGCGGGCAGGTGGCGAGCGCGATGGTGGCGTGTTCGCGCCTGGGGTTGCGCACCAAGTACATCGGAGCGGTTGGGGACGACGAACGGGGGCGGGTGCAGATGGAGAGCCTGCGCGGCACGGGGATCAATCTGGATCACGTGCAGGTGCGGCGCAACTGCGCCAACCAGTCGGCGTACATCATTATCGACCGCAGCACGGGGGAGCGCACGGTTTTGTGGCGGCGGGACGACTGCCTGCGCATCGATCCGGACGAGATCACCGACGATCAGATTGCGTGTGCGCGCATGCTGCATATCGACGGGCACGATACGCAGGCGGTAGCGCGGGCGGCGCAGATTGCCAAGGCGCACGGGATTCCGGTGACGGTGGACGTGGACGCCATCTATCACGGTTTCGACAAGGTGCTGCCGTATGTGGACTACCTGGTGGCGAGCTCGGAATTTCCGTCGGGCTGGACGGGGGTAACGGATCCGTTTCGGGCGCTGGAGGCGATTCAGAGCGAATTCGGCATGAAGGTGGCGGCGATGACCCTGGGGGCGCACGGCTCGCTGGCGCGGATGAACGGAGTGTACTATTACTCGCCGGCATACGTGGTGAATTGCGTGGATACGACAGGTGCGGGGGACGTGTTTCACGGGGCCTTCTGTTATGCTGTTCTCCAGGAAATGGCGATGCACGAGGCGCTGGAGTTTTCAAATGCGATGGCCGCGCTGAACTGCACCGCGCTGGGCGCCCGCGGCGGAATTTACGGGCTGGAAGAAGTGCGCAGCCTTACGGTGCGCGCGGAACGGCGGTCGCACCCGGAGTTTGCGGCGCGCGCGGCAACCGGCAACTGAATGTTTCCGATTCGCGACACTCAGAAAAGCTACACGGCGCCGGTGGTGACGGTGGTGATCATCGTCCTGAACCTGCTCATCTTTTTGTACGAGCTGTCGCTCGATGAGTTCACGCGCAACGACTTTATCGCCACGTTCGCGCTGATTCCGTCCTCCTTCGCGTGGGTGAACGTGCTGACCTCGATGTTCATGCACGGCGGCTGGATGCACGTGCTGGGGAACATGTGGTTCCTGTGGATTTTCGGCGACAACATCGAGGACATCCTGGGTCACGGAAAATTCGTCGCGTTTTATCTGCTGTGCGGCGGGCTGGCGGCGCTGGCGCAGGTGGCCATCAGTCCGGAATCGCGCGTGCCGATGGTGGGCGCGAGCGGCGCGATTGCGGGGGTGATGGGCGCGTACATGGTGAAGTTTCCGCACTCGCGCATCGAGACCATCGTTTTCGTGTTTCTGTTCATCACGCGGATCGACGTGCCCGCTTTCGTGATGCTCATTTACTGGTTTGCCACGCAGTTGTTCAGCGGGGTGGGAAGTATCGGCTACACGCAGTTGAACCAGGGCGGGACGGCTTTTTTTGCGCATATCGGCGGATTCGTCGCCGGCATCGGGCTGATTTATCTGCTGGGAGCCAGGCAACCCTACTCGCGCCGCCGCGACCTGCAATGGTAGCGCGGCCGAAGGTGACTCTCTATACGCGAGCGGGCTGCTGCCTGTGCGACGAGGCCAAGCGCGTGATTGCGGCGGCGGGCGGCAGGGCCGCATTCGATTACGAAGAGCGGGACATCGACGCCGAACCCGAGCTGCGCAGCCTCTACAATGAAGAAGTTCCGGTGATCGCCATCAACGGAAGAAAAGCCTTCAAGTACAGAGTGGATATGAACGAATTTCTGCGCAGGCTGGCGGCGCGGTCATGAGCCTGGACGTGCTGGCGATCGCGGCTCATCCCGACGATATCGAACAGACGTGCGGGGGAACGCTCATCCGAATGGCAGAGATGGGTTACCGCACGGGAGCGCTGGACCTGACGGCGGGGGACATGGGGACGCGCGGGACGCCGGAGGGCCGGATTGCGGAATCGGAGGCTGCCGGCGAAGTCATGCTGCTCAAATATCGCGGCAACATGCGGATGCCGGACGCGCGCCTCGAAAACTCGCTGGCGGCGCGCACCGCGCTGGCGCTGAAGCTGCGGGAGTTGAAGCCGCGGGTGGTGATTCTGCCGTACTGGCAGGCGCGGCACCCGGACCACTACCGGTGTTCGGAAATGGGCGCGGAGGCCTGTTTTCTTTCCGGCCTGAAGAAACTGGACGAGCAGACGGCGCCGCACCGTCCGTCGAAGATTCTTTACGCGAGCCTGTACGCGGACGTGAAGCCTTCTTTCATCGTGGACATTTCCGCGCAATTCGAACGCAGGATGGAGGCGCTGCTGCGGTATCGCTCGCAATACGGCGAAATGGAGGAAGGCGGCGCGCTGTTTCCGAACGAAGCCGAGATTCGCGAGCGGCTGGGGGCGATCGCGCGGTTCTACGGAAACCAGATCGGCGTGCGGTACGGGGAGCCGTTCGTGGTGAAGGAAGCGATCGAAATTTCCGATATCGTGTCGATGCCGGTGCGTTCGATCTGAGGGATGTTATATTTTCAAGAGCCGCCATGCCGGATCCGAAGAACCCGCTCGCGCGTTTGGACCGCCAGGAACTGCTGTGGCTGGCGGGCATCCTGAAAGATGCCTGCCGGGAGAGGCTCGAGAAGAACCTGGTGAGCCAGGCTTTCGAAGACCGGCTGCAGCAGCGCGGCGGGGTGGATGGCCGGCTGGATCCGCGCCCGTTTCTGAAGATCTGGGAGCCCCGCTACAGGAAGTTCCTGGAGGTGGCCGGCGAACTGCACGCGCTGCTCGAGGCCGAAGGGGCGCAGGCGGTGGCGGAGACGTTGCGGGCGCAGGTCGAGCCGGGGGAGAAGATCCGGCGGCACGGGCCGGAATCGGCGCAAATGACGCGGGTGCGGCGCAAGGCCTCGCGGTAGCAACGCACTGCGGTCAGAAGCTGCACACCTTGGGCAGGGTGTCCGGCGGAGGCGCGAAGCCGATGAGCAGGGTGTCGCGCTGAACCCAGAGCCGCTCTTGCCGCGGCCCGCGGTCGTCAATGGTCAGAATCACGCCGGAGCCGCACGACCGGCTTTTCACGATCCGAAAGCGGCTTCGAGTTCCAGATCTCCAATCCTCGAGGAAGGCCTCCATCGGATAGGCCTCGCGATCGGACGCGGTCCGTACCCACAACGCATAGGCGCCGTGATAGTCCCGCGCGCTGAGCCGCTCGAAGAAACGGCGGACCTGTTGCTCCTGCCGGAAATTGTGGAGCACGAAGAACAGAATGAGGCTGGCGACGCCCAGCGCCGCCAGCGAAATCGCAGACCGCTTGATGAGACCGATCCGGCGATCCACGCCCGCGCCATAGCGTTCCAGATAATTCATGACACCTCGCTCGTTTGGACACCGGGCCGGGGCACGCGGTTCCCTTATCGCACTATGATGAAAAGGCATGGCGCTATTGCTGGACGGCAATCGCATACGCGACGAAATCAAAAGCGAGTTGAAGCCTCGGGTGGAGGCGCTCGCGGCGAAGGGACGTCCTCCGGGACTGGCGGTAGTCCTGGTGGGGCACAATCCGGCTTCCGAGATTTACGTCCGCAACAAGATCAAGACGTGCGGTGAACTCGGCATTTACTCCGAGGCGGTGACGCCGCCGGATACGATTTCGAGCGAAGAACTGCTGGCGCGCGTGGAGGAACTGAACGCGCGGCGGGACATCGACGGAATTCTGGTGCAGTTGCCGCTGCCGAAACAGGTGGACAGCAAGCGCGTGCTGCTGGCGGTGGCGCCGGAAAAGGACGTAGACGGCTTCCATCCTTACAACGTCGGGTGCCTGGTGGCCGGACTGCCGGCGCCGCGGGCGTGCACTCCGGCGGGGATTATCGAACTGCTGAAGCGGTACGGCATTGGGATGGCGGGCAAGCGGGCGGTGGTGGTGGGGCGCAGCGACATCGTGGGCAAGCCGGTATCGATGCTGTTGCTGCACGAGCATGCGACGGTGACGATCTGCCATTCGAAGACGCCGGACCTGGCCGGGGTGTGCCGGGAGGCGGACATTCTGGTGGCGGCGATCGGGCGCGCGGGGATGATCACGCGGGACTACATCAAGCCGGGCGCGACGGTGGTGGATGTGGGCACGAACCGCGTGGCGTCGCGGGCGGAAGCCGAGCGGCTGGTGCGGGGCGCGGCGGAGCGGATGGCCGGGTTCGACCGGAAGGGATGGCTGCTGGTGGGTGACTGCGACCCGGTGGACACGCCGGAAGTGGCGGGCGCGTACACGCCGGTGCCGGGAGGAGTGGGGCCGCTCACGATCGCGATGTTGATGGCGAACACCGTGGCGTCGGCGGAGCGGCGAGCGCGTGCATGTTGAGGGTCGGGCTCACGGGCGGGATTGCGTGCGGGAAGAGTTACGTGGGGCAGGCCCTGGCGGGCTGGGGATGCCTGGTGATCGAAGCCGACGAACTGGGGCACAAGGTGCTCGCGGCGGGGGGCGAAGCGTACAATAATGTCGTTAGCGAATTCGGCTCGGAAATCGTGACGGAAAACGGTGAGATCGACCGGCGGGCCCTGGGTTGGAAAGTCTTCGGGAATCCCGAGCGGCTGGCTCGGCTGAACGCGCTGGTGCATCCGCACGTGGTGCGCCGGGAAAACGAGCTGATCGACGAATACGCGGCGCGGGAGCCGCACGGCATCGCCGTAGTGGAGGCCGCGATCCTGATCGAAACCGGGAGCTTTCGGCGGTTCGACAGGATAATTCTGGTGACCTGCGCGCAGGATCAGCAGATCGAGCGGGCCATGCGGCGCGAGGGCGCTGTCGAGCCGGATGTGCGGGCGCGGTTAAGCCGGCAAATGCCTCTCGAAGAGAAACGGAAGTTTGCCGATTTCGTCATAGATACATCCGGCGAAAAGGTGGACACGCTCCGGCAGACGCGGGCGGTTTACGAGGAATTACGGAGAATCGAGACATGAAAGCTCTGCGGCCATTCGCATGGGCCGCCATTCTGGTGGCGGCATTTCTTTATCTGACGTCGGGCTTTGATTTCCGGCGGCTGTGGCAGCCGGTGAGGAGCGTGGGACAGTTGTGGTCCGAGCCGACGGCCGCACAGACGGCGGGCAATTTCGGCGTGGACGAACAGAACAACATCGACATTTACCGGGCCGCTCACGAGGCGACGGTGAATATCACGTCGGTGGTGTACCGGGAGACCTTCTTTTTTCAGGTTTATCCGGAGGAGGGCGCGGGGTCGGGATTCATTATCAACTCGGACGGCCAGATTCTTACCAACAACCACGTGGTGAGCGGCAGGGCGCAATTGACGGTGACGCTGTCGGACAAAAAATCGTACAAAGCCCGGGTTTTGGGAGTGGACAACCGCAACGACCTGGCGCTGATCAAGATCGACGCGGGGCGGAAACTGCCGGCGCTGCGACTGGGGGATTCGGACAGCATTCTGGTGGGACAGAAGGTGCTGGCGATCGGAAACCCGTTTGGATTCGGGGGCACGCTGACTACGGGAGTGATCAGTTCCCTCAACCGGTCCATTCAGACGGACGGGGAGAATCTCGAAGGAATGCTACAGACGGACGCGGCGATCAATCCGGGCAACAGCGGCGGGCCGCTGCTCGATTCCCACGGAAATGTGATCGGGATCAACACCGCTATTTTCGGGCAGGGAAATGTGGGTCTGGGTTTCGCCATGCCGGTGAACCGCGCCAAGGCGATGCTGGACGAATTCACGAGAACGGGGAATATTTCCCCGCCTACTCTCGGAATTACAACGGTGCCGGTGTCCGGCGGGCTGGCGGAATTGCTGAATTTGCCGACCAGCGGCGGGCTGCTGATTCAGCGGGTGGAACCCGGCTCTCCGGCGGAGGAATACGGGTTGCGGGGACCGACACGGCGCGTGATTGTCGGCAATTATCCGATGGGCATCGGGGGCGACCTGATCGTGGCGGTGGAGGGCAAGCCGGTGGAGGGAACAGAAACATTACAGAAGGTGATGAGCGCCAAGCGCGGCGGAGACTGGCTGAACCTGACGGTGTTTCGAAACGGCCGGAGGGAAGAAGTGAAGTTGAAACTGGGATCGGCGCCGCAACGCCTGTAAGGCTTACCGGAGCGGATGAATCCGCCGGGAGACCGGCGGATTTCACGTTTGCAAATCTCTAGGCGACGGCGGAGCTTTTGGCGGCGCCATTGGCGCCGGCAGCGACTACTTTGTTCTTGCTTCCCGGCGGACGCCCCCGGCGCTTCGGAGCAGCCTCAGCGAGCCAGGATGGAGGGCGACCGCGACGGCGTCCACGGCCGCGCGCCAGTCGCTCGAGGCTAAGGATTGCCTCTTCGATCTGCTGGCGTTCTTCTTTCAATTCGGCAAGTATTTTACTGACATCCATGGATCCCGCCCTCTGTACGAGTAATCGAGTTGACGATTCCCGCATCCAGGTTAATTTTCCTCCTAAATGGCGGGAAATACAATAGAACCCTGGTAAATACCGGAAAACCTGGTTTTCGGCTGTCAAACGCGGGTTCCAGTACTCCCGGACCGGTGCGTAAGTCGCTTCTTCCAAAAGAAATAAAAGGGGAGGCCTAAAAGAATGAGGGCGATTCCCATGATCGATTCACGGGGGGAATCCATTAAGGTGGAAAGTATTAAAACGGACGCTACGCCCACAAATAATATGGGAACGACGGGGTAACCGAGGGTCCGGTACGGTCTGGGAAGGTCGGGCCGTTTGCGGCGGAGGACGATTACGGACGCGGTAGTCATGCCGTAAAGGATCCAACTGGCGAAGATGACGTAGGTGAACAGTTGTTCATACCGGCCGGAAAGAACCAACAGGGCGGCCCAGGCGCAGAGGGCGAGAATGGAGACGCTGGGGGTGTGGTGCCGGGGGTGGACGCGGGCGAGGGCCGGGAAGAAATAGCCGTCCCGTGCGGCAGCATAGGGGACGCGGGAACCGGACAAAATGGAGCCATTGAGTGCCGCGAAAATGCTGATCATGGCGGCAATGGAAACGGCGCCGGCCCCGGGGGCGGAAAAAATACGCTGCATCATTTCGGCGGCAACGCGGGGGCTGGCGGCGACCTCGGAGGCAGAAAGCACATGAAAATACGCGGCATTGGCGAGCAGGTAGATGCCGATTACGCCGGCGGTGCCCCAGATGAGAGAGCGCGGCAGGTTGCGCTGGGGGTCGCGAACTTCGGAGGCGACCATGCTGACGTTGTTCCATCCGTCGTAAGCCCAGAGGGCGGCCACGAGGGCGGCAAAGAAGCCGGCGGTGGTGAGCGGCGCGACGGGGGCGGCGGCGGGAGCATGAGCCGTGCCGAAAAAGACGCCGGCGACGATGATGCCGGCAATCAGGCCGACTTTGACGGCGGTGACGACGACCTGGACATTACCTCCTACCTTGACGCCGAAGTAGTTGAGCCAGGCGAGGGCGAGGATCAGGGCCATGGCGAGGAGCTGTCCCCAGCGAAACTCGAGCGGACCGCCGCCGGGGCCGAGGGGCAGCGGGATGCGATAGAACACGGTATCCAAATCGGGGAAAAAGGTCGTTAAATAATAAAAAAATGCCGTGGCCAAAGTAGCAATGGAGCCGCTTTTTGCGACCCACATTTGTGTCCAGCTATACAAAAATCCCCACATGGGGCCGTAGGCTTCGCGGAGATAAGCATATTCTCCGCCTGCTTCGGGCAGGGCGGCGGCCAGTTCGGCGTAGGTGAGGGCGCCGGCAAGTGAGAGCAGGCCGCCGAAAATCCATACGGCGAAGACCATCTCGGGGGTGCCGACGCGCTGCACCATGGCGCGGGGGACAAGAAAAATCCCGCTGCCAATTACGGTGCCGACAACGATAGATGCCGCGGCCCAGGGACCTAATTCCCGTTTTAATTCCGGATGAATTTGCCTGATTTCCATCTTATTGCTCCGATTCCGAACGGCGGGACGGCAGGTGAGGGGGGCGTCCGACGGGAACGCGAACGCCGATTTCTTCGGCAGGCGGCGGCCCTTCAAAGAGCGACGCCAGGAGGCCCACCCCGAAAGTGACGGCGGTGCCGATGAACACGTACCAGGTAAATGCAGTGAGTTTGAGCCAGTGGACGGTGAGGACGGCGGCGAGTCCGGCGACGACGCCCGCCATGGCGGCGGTTTCACGCGGCTTGCGCGTGAGAACGCCGAGCAGGAACACGCCGAGGAGAGCTCCGAGGGGGATGGAGCCGATGGTGAGCCCGACTTCGAGCACGGATTTGGACTGGCGGGCGGCGATGGCGATGGCGAGCAGGACGGCGCCCCAGACGACGGTGGCCCAGCGGGCGATCCACATGGATCTGGCTTCGGTGAGGCCGCGCGAGCGTGCGCGGAGGAAGTCGACCACGGTGGTGGAGGCGAGCGAATTGAGGGCGGCGCTGAGATTCGCCATGGCGGCGGCGAGGATGGCGGCGATGAGGAGGCCGGCGAGTCCTGGAGGCAGGTTTGTCCAGATGAAGAGGGGATAGATCTGGTCAGCTTTTTCGGGTAAGGGCGTGCCCGTATCGCGGTAGTAGACGTACAGGAGCACTCCGATGAGGAGGAAAAGGGAGAACTGGAAGAAGATCACGAGCCAACTGGCGAGCAGGGCGGTGCGGCTCTGGCGTTCGTCGCGGGCGCTGAGGAGGCGCTGGACCATGAGCTGGTCGGTGCCGTGGCTGGCGGTGGTGAGAAAACAGCCGCCGAGGATGCCGGCCCAGAAGGTGTAGGGCTGGGCGGGATCGAAGGCGAAGTTGAAGACGGTGAATTTTCCGGCGGCTGCGGCGACGGCGGCGACGTGGGTCCAGCCGCCCGGGATGTGGGAGAGGATGACGAAGAAGCTGAGGATGGCCCCGAGGACGTAGAGGGACATCTGGACGACGTCGGTCCAGATCACGGCGGTCATGCCGCCCTCGAAAGTGTAAAAAAGTGTAAGGACTGTGATAATCGCAATAGAAGCGACGTCGCCGGTGCCGAGGACCACGGAAATCACCAGGGAGATGGCGAAGACGCGTACCCCTTCGGCAAGTGCCCGCGTCACTAGGAATATTGATGCGGTGAGTTTGCGAATCCGTTCGCCGAACCTGCGGCGCATGAGTTCGTAGGCGGTGAACATTTCGCCGCGGAAGTAGTGGGGAAGCAGCAGCAGTGAGATCACGATTCGCGCGAGCAGGTACCCGAATACAAGTTGAAGGAAGCCGAGATTGCCGGTGAAGGCAAGAGCGGGTGTACCAACGATAGTGAGAGTACTGGTTTCGGCCGATACAATGGATAGCGAGATGGCCCACCAGGGTGCGGTCCGGCCGCCGAGGAAGTAATCGCGGAGTGTTTTCTGTCCACTACGGAAGCGGGCGCCGAACCAGGTGATGGCCGCGAGGTAAGCAAGGATGACTGCCAGATCGAGGTAGTGCATGCAAACGGCGCCTTCTTAGCATAGCGTTGATCTGTTATGATTTGTGATTCGGAACCGGGTGAGCAAAAGCGGAGTCGAATGAAGTTGCAGCGGTCTTGCGGTTTGGCTATACTCCGCAGTGTCTCGGGGCGTTGGCCGCGGGGTCGCCGTAGCCGGTTCACGGAAACGGATCAGCAAACCCATTGCAGCAAATAGCCGGTACAGGCAGGAGGCGCAAGTGCAATTTTTTAATCGAAGGTTCGAGCGGATTGCGGTCGCGGCCGCGGTGGGGGCCATGTTCTTCGCTGGGGCCGTTGGGCAGGCCAGCGCGCAGGCACAAGAGCGGAAGTACAAGGACAACGCCGAATACGAGATTTACAACGAGGTCGCGAAAGATCTCGGCGCGAAGAATTTTACGAAGGCGATCACGGACCTGGACACCTGGAAGCAAAAATATCCCGAATCGGATTACAAGGATATCCGCTACGGGTTGTATGCGACTGCGTACCAGGGCGCGAATCAGCCCGCGAAGGTTCTCGACGTAGCCAACGAGGTGCTGTCGGGCAACTTCGACCAGACCTTCGCCGAACCGAAGGAAGGTCCGAAACAGGCGGTTTCGGTGCTGTTCACGGCCATCACGTCGCTGCCGAAGATTCCGGATCCCACGCAGCAACAGATCGATATAGCTGTGAAAGCGGCAAACAAGCTGCTGGTCTTTGACAAGAAGCCGGAGGGCATCGCGGATGCGGACTGGAAGACAGTAACCGCGCAGCTTCAGACGGCGGCGAAGAACACGCTACTCATGGCGGCGCTGATTCCGGGCAACAAGGCGGTGGTCAAGCAGGACTGGGCGTCGGCCGCATCGGAATACCAAAAAGCCATTCAGGAGTACCCGGACAATGCCTTCATCGCCTACCAGTTGGGGACGGCATGGTATCGGATGGCGCGGGCGGATTCATCCAAAGCCGCGGAACTGGTTCCGAAGGCGGTCTATGAGTTTTTGCGGGCGGTAGCGATCGACCCGACGCTGGGCGGCACGCAGAAGGACCCGAAGACGATTGTGGATTTTGCCAACAAGGCGTATGTCAACCTTCATGGCAGCGAAGACGGACTGGAGCAGATGAAGCAGCAGGCGAAGGCGTCGCCGCTTCCGCCGGCCGGTTTCACCATCGAGAGCGCGGCGGCGATCGCCGCCCGGGAAGAGAACGAGTTTCGGGAGAAGTACCCGCAACTGGCGATCTGGCTGGGCGTCAAGAAGGAACTGGCGGGACCGAACGGACCCTCCTACTTCGAATCGGCCGTGAAGAACGCGGACTTTCCGAAGCTCAAAGGCAAGGTAGTGGAAGGCAAGCCGGAGTGCCGGGTGAAAGAGATCCTGGTGAGCGTGCCGCGGCCGGAAGAGCAGAACGCGCCGGTGGTGATCAGCCTGAAACTGGACAAGCCGCTGACGGGGAAAGTGGAGCCCGGTGAAATCGAATTCAAGGGCGTGCCCACGGAATTCTCGCAGGATCCGTTCCTGTTGACGATGGACGTCGAGAAGACGGATATCACCGGATTGCAGGAGTCACGCTGCACTCCGGCGCCGCGGGCCGCACCGAAGAAAGGCGCGACCAAGAAGAAGTAAGTTCACCCAAGCGTCAGGGAGAATGGTGTTTCAAACCCGAATCGGGATGGCAACGGCGGCTTTGGCCGCCGTTGCCGTTTTCCCGGCCTCAGCCCAGCCCGACTCGCAAAAGAAGGTCAAGGACCAGGGCGAGTTCGAGATCTACAACGAAGCGATTCACGACAGCAACAATCCTTCCCGGCAGATTCAGGACCTGGAGGTCTGGGCGCAGCGCTATCCGGATTCCGAATTCAGGGACGAGCGGCTATACCTGTTCATGCAGGCGTACGCCAAGCTGGCTCCGCCGCAGCCGCTGAAGGTGGTGGAGTACGGGAGGCAGTTGATCGCGCGCGGCCTGACCACGGCATTTCCGGGGCCGGCGGGATTGTTGAATGTGGTGAACGTGCTTTACCAGGTCTGCTGGAACGTGGCGGCCCTGCCCAACGCCACGCCGGAACAACTGGCGGCCGGCGAGAAGGCCGCGCACGACCTGCTGGAGGTTGCGCCCCGCTACTTCGTGGAGGAGCACCGGCCGTCCACCACGCCCGGGCAGGAGTGGGCGGCAGCCAGGGAAGACATCGAAAAGCGGGCGCGGACGGCGCTGGTGGCGATAGCGATTTCACCGGGCAGGCAGGCGATGGAGCGAACTCCGAAGGATTGCGCGGCGGCGGAAAAGATGTTTTCCGAGGCACTCCGCAAATATCCTTCTGAGGCTGCGGTTTCCTACAACCTCGGCACGGCGCTGAACTGTCTGGCGCGCAACCAGCCGGATCAGGCGACGGAAATCGCGCCGAAAGCTATTTATCAGTTCGTGCGGGCGGCGGTGCTCGATCCTTCGCTGGGAGGAACCGCCGAAGCAAAGAAGATCTCCGACTATTCGACGGCGGCGTACGTGCAGTATCACGGAAGCAGGGACGGCCTGCTTTCGCTCGAGGAGCAGGTGAAACTCGCGCCCTTTCCGCCGGAGGGGTTCACGATCGACACCGCCACCCAGGTGGCCAGCCGGAAGGAAAAGGAATTCGCGGAGCAGTATCCGCAACTGTCGTTGTGGCTGCGGATCAAGGCTCAACTGGCGGACGTCAACGGGCAGCAATATTTCGAAGGGCAGTTGAAGGACCTGGACGTCGCCGGGCAGGGCGCGCGGGCGCTGAAGGGCACGGTAGTGGAAGGTCGGCCGGCGTGCCGATCGAAAGAGATCCTGGTGGCCGTTCCGGAACCGGGGCAGACGGGCGCGGCGAGGGCGGAGATCACGCTCCGGCTGGACACGGCGATTGCGGGAAAACCGGTGGCCGGCGACGAAATCGAGTGGGACGGCATACCGAAGCTGTTCACCCGGGAACCGTTCATGTTGACGATGGACGTGCCGCGGACGCGGATTACGGGGCTACTGCTGGCGCCATGCGAGAGCGCGGGGAAGAAGCAGGAGTAGCAGCAGGCAGAGGGGACGTCAGCTGCGGTTGCGGGCAGGTGGAGCGGGCTGCGGGCGGTCGGAATTTGCCAGCACAAGGCTGAAGACGAAGCGTTCGACCGTGCTCAGGGAGGTTCCGGCGGTTTCCAGTTCGCGGAAGGATTGCTGAACTCTCTGGGCGGAGGCGACGATCCGGCAATACCCGGGCACGTATACGGCGGCTGTCAGGACCAGAGCCGCCACCATCACGCCGGATTTGTATTTCCGAATCATTCTACTTGCTAAGACGGTTGAAGGGCACCGAAGGTTAGCGACTCCGTGTTTGTTAAGAAGACTTTACGCAGATGCGCTACAATAAAAGGCAGTTAGGGACTTATGCCGCTTTACGAGTACCATTGTCAGAAGTGTGGAAACAACTTCGAGATCATCCAGAAGTTCTCCGATGAGCCGTTGACGTTACACGAAGTGTGCGGGGGCACAGTGGAGAGACTGGTGTCGGCGCCGACTCTGCAATTCAAGGGCACCGGCTGGTACGTGACCGATTACGGCAAGAACGGCAAATCGGCCTCAAGCGGTTCGAGCGGGAACCAGGAAAGCAAGAAAGAGAGCTCGGAAAGCAAGCCGAAGACGGAATCGAAATCTGAATCGAAGCCGGCGCCGGCAACAAAATCCGAGTAGGGCAGACCTCCGAGACTGCCCCACCCGGTGCCCAAGCGCTTACGCGCGGGCGAAGGAAGCACGCATAGTTTCCCGTTTCAGGCCATCCGCCCAGCGCTGTAATTTAGAGTCTGTGCGGATGGCGGGTAGGGCGTGCAGACCGCGAGCCTGCGTGCGGTATTCGTATTTCTCGATGGTGCACACAGTGGTGCGGCTCCCGGAACGGACGACGCGGCCGAAGACGATGAGCCGCATGGGAGTCGAGTTTTCGAGCAGCACCGGCCAACTGACCGCGAGCTCGATATAGTGTCCGGATTCGAGACTTCGCTCCGTAGAGAAAGCGATGCCATTGCTGGACATGTTGACCGTCCTTCCGACACCGGACTCCACGACGGCGTTATCTTTGAGAAGCTTGTAGCGGATTTCGCGCTCGAAAGGAAAGCGGACCTTTCCACGTCGTTCCTTCTCGGCCACAACCGCCAGTTTTGCCTGTAGCATGTTAACCAATTTCCTCCAACAACACTAACTGGTGAATGCACGGCCTGTTCCGTTTCATCGCCGCTTTAAAATGAATAGTTTGCGGGATGTGAACGGCCCGGAAGTAAAGGTTGTGGACAGTTCCGGTGTCAAGCTCGTTGACAAGCGTCAAGAAAGCGGCCGTGATAGGCTGGGCATTGCTCCCATGAGACGAATTCTGACCGGTCTGTTGGCGGCGCTTTGTGCGCTTGGAGCTGCGCCGCCGAAACCCAAGCTGGTGCTGGCAATCGTGATCGACCAGTTCCGCTACGATTACCTGACCCGTCTGCGAGGCGAGTACAAGGGCGGTTTCGACCGGCTGCTGACCAAAGGCGCGGTATTCACGAACGCCCGGTACATCCACTTCCCCACCGTGACCGCAGTCGGTCACAGCACCTTTCTTTCGGGCGCGACGCCGAGCGTGAGCGGGATTGTGGGAAACGAGTGGTTCGATTACGGCGAGAATCACAAAGTGACGAGCGTGGAGGATGCGCACACGCGGCTGCTAGGCGGGTCGGACCTGCCGGGGGCGTCGCCACGGCGGATGCTGGTAAGCACGATCGGGGACGAACTGAAGATGGCCAACGACCGGCGGTCGCGGGTAATCGGAATCTCCCTGAAGGACCGGGCGGCAATTCTGCCGGTGGGGCACATGGCGGACGGCGCTTACTGGTTCGACGTGACCAGCGGGAATTTCGTGAGCAGCACGTACTACTTCAAAGAACTGCCGGGGTGGGTGAAAGAGTTCAACGCCGCGCGGCCGGGCGACCGTTTCCGAGGCGTCACCTGGCTGAATCATAAGCTTCCGGAGGGATTGAAAGAACTGTACGGGACCACGGCGTCGAGCCCGATCGAGAGCAGTCCGTTCGGCAACGACCTGGTCGAGATGCTGGCGGAGCGGGCGCTCACGGCGGCCGAACTGGGCAAGCGGGGTGTAACGGACGTTCTGGCTGTCAGCTTCTCCTCGAACGACAAGGTCGGTCACGATTTCGGCACCTATTCGCCAGAGGAGCGCGCGGTGACGCTAAGGACGGACGAGTTGCTGGAGCAGCTTTTCCGGGCCGTGGACAAGCAGGTTGGGCTGAACAGTGTGCTGGTAGTGCTGACCGGGGATCATGGGGTGTCGCCGTCGGCGGAGGAATCGGCGGCAAACCACATGCCGGGCGGCCGGATGCCGGGCAGCACGGTCGCGATCGCCGTACAGGGGGCGCTCGACAGCAAATACGGGCGCGGAAACTGGGTTTCGGCCAGCCTGGACCTGGCAATCTATCTGAACCGGAACCTGATGCGGGCACGGAACCTGGACATGGCGGAAGTGCGGCGGGAGGCTGCGGAGGCGGCGCTGGGGGTGGAGCATATTTTCCGCGTTTATACACGGGATCAACTGCTTGCCGGAGCGGTGCCGGGCGATGACGTGAGCCGGTTGGTGACGAACGGATACAACGTGAAGCGCGGCGCGGACCTGATTTTCATTCCGGAGCCGTTCTGGGCAGTGAGCAGCAGCGTGGCGACGCACGGAACGCCGTTCGGGTACGACACGCATGTGCCGGTGATTTTCATGGGTTCAGGCATCCGCGCGGGCGCCTATTACGGGAACGTCACCGTCAACGACATTGCCCCGACGCTGTCCTCGATCCTGGAGATTGAACCTCCGGCCGGCGCATTTGGGCGGGTGCTCACGGAAATGTTCGCTCCAGCGGCGCCACAACGGGCGCGCCCGGCGACGGCGGCTGCTGCTACGGCGGCGCCGGCGCATCCGTAGGGCGGGCCGTTTCAATCGCTCGTGGCAGCGTCGCTGACGGCGCGCACGCCTTCATTCTGCGGCTCGATCATGGGCGTATCGCGAACGTCGGCGTCGGGCTTGGGCACGGTTCGGGGCACCAGCCGCATGACCGGGGCGGGTCGCGGTTCACCGTGGTTCGCACGTTCGCTTGGGGGAGCGGCGAGCGCCTGTTCCGCGATCTCGAGAAGTTGCGCTACCCACTCCTCGAGAAAAGTTCGTTGCCGGGCGGTGAGGCGATAGCTGTCGGGGGGATCGGACTTGCTCCGGTCGAGCAGTTGGGCATAACTGCGATCGCCGGGTTCCGGATCGAGGAAGCCTTTATGGAATTCCATCAGCGATTCTTCCAGGCGGCCGAGGAAGGATCGCAGGCGGATCCAGCGGTGATTGTCCCAGGTCAGGGTGATGCCGGGCGCGGGATCTGCGAAATGCTCGATGAGCAGTTCTCCGGCGGCGCGCCCGCGAGCACTTACAGACTCGACGAGTTCAGGCGGCATGTCGAGGCTGAGGCCGCCCTCTTTCTCTTCATCGAGACGGATGTGCACGATGCGGTCACGGTAGCCGGGAACGGTCATCTGGCGGTTCTCGGTCCAGTTTCTGGCGGCGTCGATGATGCCGGCGACGTATTTTCCGATGGCAGAGAGGGAAGGTTGAGCCGGGATGCGGTCCCAGAGCTCTCCCAGCCCTTCTTCGTTGCGTTCGGGCATCCACACGGTGCTTTCCGGGCGGTCGGGGCGCAGCGGTTGGAGGTCGATTCCGAAGGTGGGCCAGCGGGGCAGCGGCGCGTCGAACATATAGACGGGGAAATTGCTGCAGATCCCGCCGTCGAGGAACCAGCAGCGCTCGGGGATGCGGGGTTCGCCGAAATTGAGGGCTCCGCCGGAAGCGGGCGGCACGGGAGGTTCGTTTTCTTTTAGCCGGCGGAGGGTGTAATCGATGGCATAGAGGGGAACGGCCCGAAACAGGAAGGGAAAGCTGAGGCTCATTCGGGCTGCCACCAGCACGGGCATGTCGCTGGGCTGCGGAAGGCGGCAGTAACCGGGCGTGGCGGCCTGAGAATCGTCACGCGGGTTCGCCTCCGGGGCGGGATGGCTCACCATCCAGTCGACGACGGCGGCGGGGAAATATTGGCGGAACTCGTCTTCGCGAAAGTAGAAATTCTTCGTGTCGATGGGCAGGCCATAGGGGCGGCGGTGGGTCAGGCAGGTGGAGATCATGCGAAGCTGGATCTCTTTTTCCTGGAGATCGCCAAAGGTCAGCGGCTGTTCCGGAGGTTTTCCGGAGAGCTGGGACAGGAAGCCGTGGAACCACTGGGTGAGCGCGGGATGGCCGTTTGCGGAGTGGGGCATTCCGGAGCAGAGTCCGAAGCCGATTTCGGGAAGACGGGCCAATTTCCTCGCAAAGACCGCAATCAGCCCGGCAAGCCACAGGACGAGCAGCCACAGCAGCGCCGATGAGACGCCGAAGAAGGTATGGCGGAGCGCGGAGAACACCGGCAGGAGGAAGAACAGCAGAGCGGCTGCCAGCGCGAGGATCCAGAGCAGGGGTGCGCCCCGGAGAAGGGCCAGCGCCAGCGCGGTGTATCTTGCTGCGCCATGCCTGGTGAAGCTGACGGCTGCTTCGAACAGCATTCGCATGCCGGGGTCCGGCTGGAACAGCGAGTAGAGATTGGTATGGCGGCTGCCTTCAGGCGTGGCGGCAAGAAAATCGGGCAGGTCCGCGAGGAGTTGGAAGCCTTCGGAACTGCCGCTGGCGCGCCGGTATTCGGCGGCGGCGGCAGCGGCGGCGGCAATGGCTCCCGCGGAGGTGCCGCCGATGTTCATGAAGCGGTAGGTTTGGGCGAGCGCGCAGATGGCGCCGGGGTAGACGACGCCGCTGGTGATGCCTCCCTTCATCACGATGTCGCACTTCCTGGTGGGGTGCGAGAAGCCGGGGGCCTCGGGTGGTTGCATGTCGCACCCTGTTTACCACGATCGGGCGAGGGACGGGTAGGTGAAGCTCAGGGCAACACGTTCAGGGTGGCGGTCTGTGACGGCATTCCTCCGACGGTGACTACCAGGGGCTGCGGGCCGGTGGGTATGCCGGAGGGGACGATGAAGTTGATCTGGGTGACACCGGCCACGCCAATGGGGACGCCGGCAAAGGTGAGCTGGGCTGGGACTCCGGCCACTGTGACGTTCACCGGCTGGCGGGGCACGGGCAAGCGCGACACGGATGTGCCTGGCTCGGGTGTCGCGCCGGTGGGGAGCGTGGGGGTGACGTCGCCCTCTCCGGTGCTGTAAATGACGAGGATGTCTCCGGATTTGCCGCTTACGGGGAGGGTATTGCCGGGAGCGAAAACTCCGGGAGCATTCACGTCCACGCGGATGGGGAAGGCCGCCACCTTGCCTGCGTTGTTGATGGCGACGACGGCCGGGCCGGCGGCGGTCTCATACGGGATCTGAATATTCATCTGCCCGGAGGAAGCATAGTACAGGGGCGCGGTGACGCCGTTGACGGTGGCGGAGGAGCCCTGCATGAGCAGGGGCAGCGGCAGGCGTCCTGCCTGTTGGGTGCCGGGTGCGAGGCCGGTGCCGTAGACGCTGGTCAGCATTCCGGGAGCGAATGCGGGCACTCCTGAAAAGGCGTTGCTCACTCCGCCGATGAAAATGCCGGGATCCGAGCCCACGACCAGAGTTACGGGTACGCGGATGAGTTGCGGGAGCGCATCGGCTGCCTGGATGGCGACCGTGGCCACGTATGCGCCCGGGGAAAGGCCCGCGACGGACGCGCGGACCTGGAGTTCCGCGGGACCGGCGCCGGAGATGGGGGTGACGGTAAGCCACTCGGTGAGCCGGCCCGCGGGGAGCACACGCGCGGTCCACTGCGGCGCGCCATTCGCGAAATCGAGCTTCAGCGCCGCAGCCGCATCGCTGCCGGCGGCAGGCTGCATCAGAATGGACGCGGTATCGACGGACATGGATGACGGCGCTACGGCGGCCTCGCGGAATTGAGTGGTAGCGGAAGCTGTAACGGTTGCGCCGGTCTCAGGTGATCCGGTGATCTGATAGGTTCGGGAACTGGCGGGCGTGTCCCAGCAAACGATGCCGGTGAGGCTGCCGTAGGGGGCAAGGCGGGTGGTGCCAAAGGTCTGCTGGAGGCGGCTGGTGAGATTGACGGACCCCGCGGTAAGGCTGGTGAGCAACACGGAGAAGCCGCCGGTTTCGGTGACGGTGAGAGCGTGGCTCCACTGGCAGCCGGGGTCAGCCTGCGGATCCTGCTGGACCGAGGAAGGGGTGGTGGCGAGGGTGATGGCGGGGAAAACCTGTGGGCCGGCTGGTCCAAGGAACGAAACAATGATTTGGCGGGTCCACATGGTGCCGTCCGCGTCTTGACCTGTGAAAGCGAAGGTTCGATCGATGGGAACGGTGGACAGGTTGGCGGCGAGGGCCGCGCTCAGGGTGCCATTGGCGGCAATCGCGCCGGTGCCGAAGAACGTGACAGGATTGCTGACGCCGTTGACTGTGAAGCCGGTCAGGCGGGTGGCGACACCGTTCTTTTCGGTGAGCTGAATGGTGTAGGGCCAGGTGCTTCCGATTTGGTGGACGGGATTTGGGGTAATAAGCGGAACTACGGCGGACCCGCCGGCAGGCATCACGACTTTGACGGAGGTGGAGCCGGAGGCAGCGTCGAATACGCGGTCGCCGGAGTAGGTGGCGACGATCTGCCCGGTGCCGCCCGCGATCTGAATCGCTTTGGCGGATAGGGTGGCTGTGGCGGAGCCGGTTGCCGGCACCAGAGCCGCGTTGCCAATCAACCCCCGGGCGGTGGAAAAGGTGACGGTGCCGGTGGGAATGCCGCTGCCGGCTGGTTTGACGGTGGCGGTGAGCTGGACGGTGTCGTCGAGCGCCGGGCTGTCGTTCGATGCGGCAATGGCGACGGTGGTGGAAGTTGCGGTATTCCAGGAAGTGATGAGCTTGTGGAGGTCCGCCGATCCGAGGCCGGTGGCGAGATCGTAACCGGGTCCGGCGTCGAAGCCGACCAGCCCGTTGACGCAGCGCGGCGTCCCCTGCGCGCAGGGTACCTTGTTGTCGCCGCTGGTGACGTCGTGGAAGGCATCGGGAGCGGCCTGCGCCAAGCGATACAGCATGGGGTTGATATTGCCGAGGCCGGGCGTAGAAATCAGGCCGTTGGCGGTGAGGTAATGGTTCAGCACGGCCACGGCGCCGGCGAATGCGGGACTGGCCGCGGAGGTGCCGCCCACGACGATGTTGCGGCCTTGGGAGACGACGGTATAGGCCACGTGCTGAACGGCCGAGGAAAAGGAGATGTCGGGCACGTCGCGCGCGTTGTCGTCGGGCACGCCGGGGCCGAATTGCCAGGAGGGTTTTGAATACCAGGCGCTGGCGCCTCCGGCGGTGGCGGAGAGGTCGTTGCGGACGAGCGAATCGTTCCAGGAGACTTCGGGAATGTAGGAGAGAGCCGAGCCGCCGCGAGCGCTGTTGGACGAGGCCCAGAAGGTGCCGGAGGCATCGTTGAACTGGGTGCCTCCGACGGCGGTGATTTCGGGAATTCCGGCGGGCCAGGTGACGGTGGCGCCTTTCGATGCCTGCGGAGTTTCGGCGGTGAAATCGCAACTGGCGGCGCCTGCGTCGCCGGATGAAACCAGCATGGTGATGCCTTGCGCGTTGGCCTGCTGGACCACGTATCGCCACAGCAGCGGGAAGGCCTGTTCGCAACCTCCGTAGCTCAAGGTGATCACGGGTCCAAGATTCTGGTCGATGGCGTTGAGCAAAGCGGTGGTGATACTGCGCGCATAGGCGTAAATGATTTTCGCGCCGGGGGCGGTGGCGCCGGCCCACTCGATATCGAGTGCCGCTTCGTCCAGGTCGTTCTCGCTGCGGCCGGGGTCGGTTCCGAAGAGGACGAGTTGAGGGTCGGCGGCGGGGAGGCCGAAGCGGGAGCGGAAGGAACGAATGTCTGCGAGGTCGATGCTGGTTTGACCGATGACCACGACGGACTGGCCGGTGCCGTCGATGCCCGCATCGAACAACGGCTTCAGGTTGTAAATAGTCGCGAAATCCTCCGGGGACAGGTAGTGGCTGCTTCCGGAGTTGAACTGGGGCCGGACGAGGGTAGGCTTGGGTCGGAAATCGTCAAGGCCGTCGACTGCCTCGACGATGCCGGCCAGGGCTTCGGGAATGGAGGGGGCATCCGCGTTGGCGAAGTGTAACTTCCCACCGGCTTCATAGCGGCGGATTTCGGTGCGGAAGGCGCGGCCGACGCGGCCGGCGGTTCCGCTGAAGCGGAGCCATGTCCGGCCGCGGGAGGCCGGTTCGACGGAAAGGCCCTGGGTCCGCAGCCAGGCGGAAACCTGATTCCAATCATTGTCGCTGAGACCGAAACGGGCAGCGAACTCCTCGGGCGAGAGCCAGCGGCGGAAATTCGGCGACGAGGGGTCGCGCTGTTCGGCCAGGAGGCTGTCGAGACCCGGCCCGGGCTTAATGAGCAGAGCCAAATCCCGCAAGCCGGTAGCGGCCGGGAGCGGTCCGCGGTCCGCGCGCCGGTTCGCCTCCGGCCGCACGTGTCCCGAAAGACGGGTGAGGCGCGTGGAATCGAGCGGCTTGCGGATGCGGTCGCCGCCGGCAGCCGGTGCGAGGCATGGAAACAGACACGCTAATCCCGCAATAAGGAGGCGATGGGAATTTTTCATACGAAGGCCCGGAATTCTCAAGATTACCGCATTTCACGCGAATGCACCTTAGCACACAGGCGGCGCCGACCTTGTGCTGTTCAGAACCCACCATCGCGTCCCGGCGTTGTTAACGTTGCTGGTAGGAGCTTGGGGGTAAGATGCAGCGCACCGTATACCTGCTTGTATTGTTAACGGCCGCCATTTACGGCCAGACCACACGCGGCACGATTGCGGGAGTCGTCACCGATCCGTCCGGCAACGTAGTTCCGGCGGCGAAAGTGACCGCAACAGCGGCGGGCGGGGGAGAGACGCGAACGGTAACATCCGGCGGCTTGGGGGAGTATCGTATTGAGTCGCTAACTCCCGGGCCTTATGACGTAACGGTGGATGCGCCGGGGTTTGCGCAGTCCAAGGTGACCAATTTCCAGGTGCAGACATCCACTGTAAGTTCGCTGAATGTGACGCTGAAGCTGCCGACGTCCACGCAGACCGTGGTGGTATCGGAAGCGCCGGAACAGGTGCAGACGGATACAGGCGCGATCTCGGGCACGGTTCCGACCGAGCAGATCCGCAATATTCCGATTCCCTCGGGCAATCCGTTCGCGCTGGCGCCGACGCTGCCGGGTGTGGTGACGGTGGAAAGCCGGGACGACTTTACCAATGGCGCGTCATTTTCGGTAAACGGCTTACGGCCGCGCTCGAACAACTTTCTCATTGACGGGTTCGATAACAACGATAACGGCATCGGGGGTCAGGCTTACCAGCCGACGAACCAGGAGGCGGTCCAGGAAGTTACGGTATTAACTAATGCGTACGCGGCGGAATATGGAAGGGGCGGGGCTTCGGTCTCCAACCTGACTTTCCGGAGCGGCACGAATGAATACCACGGAGCGGCCTGGTATTCGTTCGGAGGCGCGTGGCTGGACGCCTTGTCAGCGGAGCAACAGCAGAGCGGACTAACATCGGTGCCGCATTATGTAAACCACACGTATGGGTTCCGGGCGGGCGGTCCACTGGTGCGGAGCAAGTTATTCCTGTTCGGGACCTCACAATGGAACCGGAATTTCGGCGCCAGCACGTACGCTTCGCAGCTCCGGCTGCCGACCGATGCCGGGGTTGCCGCGCTTCAGTCGCTGGGCACCAATCAGAACGTGCAACTGCTGCTGGACTCGCTGGGAAGCCTTCGGGGCGTGCCGCAGGGATTCGCTCCGATCAACATCGGCAACCGGGCGGGGTGCGGATCTCCGTGCCTGATCGATGTGGGCACGTTTCAGCGGTTCGACGCGACTAAGTCGAAGTCGCGGGAATGGACGGTGCGCGGGGACTACGTGGCGACGATGAACGACACGTTCTATGCCCGGTATACGGACAGCTACAACAGTTTTTCGCCCGATCTTTATGCGAATTCAGCGGCGCTGCCGTACGCGGATACGCAACAGAGCGGCCCCTCGCGGATTTTCGGCGTGATGTGGATGCACACTTTCGGCCCGCGGGCGCTGAACGAGTTTCGCTTCTCGGGGCAGCAAATCGATTTCGGCTTTGTGCCGCTGGCCTCGACTCTATCGAATCCGCTGGCCAACCTGCCGACGTTCTCGCTGAGCTCGTCGCTGGGCAGCACCTTCTGGGGAGGCTACTCGCAAGGGACCTTCCCGCAGGGACGCGGCCACCGCACGTTCCAGTTCCAGGACGCGGTGTCGATGATGGCTGGGTCACACGCGATCCGGCTGGGGGCTGACATCACGGTGCTGCTGGTGCGGGATCAGATTCCGTTCAATGCGAACGGCATCATCACGTTTTCGGCAGGCGGCGACTGCTCGGCGATCGGACTCACGACGTGCACCGACCTGGCCAACTACATCGATAATTTCTCGGGCGGATCGGGCTCGGTGAGCCGGCAGTTCGGGAACCCGCGGGTATCGGTGCCGACGGCGTCGCAGGCGTATTACGTGCAGGACAGCTGGAAGGTCCGGCCGAACTTCACGCTGGATTACGGCGTGCGCTACGAATATCAGCCGCCGGACATGTTCAACATTCTGCAATACCCCGCGATCAACCCGGGACTGCTGGGCAGCGATCAGTTGCTGGTGCGGCGGGAGGTCAAGTCGGACCGGAACAACTTCGGACCGCGCATCAGCTTCGCCTACACGCCGGGATTCGGAGCGGGAATCTTCGGCAACGCGAAGACGGTGATCCGCGGGGGATACGGAATTTTCTACGACCAGTTCTTCACCAACATCGCCGACAACGCGGCGGCGTCCTCACCGAACACGCTCGGGTTCCAGCAGACCGGGGGCAGCGATCCCTCCAAGCGCGGCGAGCCGAACGCAACCGATTTCATCAATACGATTTCGGCGGCGGCGAATCCGCTGAACTCGATCACGTCGGAGACCACGTCGCTGTTCAATCCGATGATTCAGCAGTGGAACTTCAACGTACAGCGCGAACTGCCCGGCAGGATGGTGGCGGAAGCGGCGTACGTGGGCACGCGCGGGCAGCACCTTTTCGTGAACACGCAGGTGAACCCGAAGGACCCGAACACATGGGGCGGTTCGACGCCGACCGGGACGCGCATTTATCCGTCGCGGGGGTCGGTGGTGCTGCGCGACAATCGCGGGGACTCGAATTACCACGGGCTGCAGACGTCGCTCACGCGCAATACCCGGAATCTCTCGCTGCGGGTGAGCTGGACGTGGTCCAAGTCGATCGACAACCAGTCGGAGATTTTCGCCACGTCGGGGGCGGCCAGCCGGTGGGAAAACGTCTTTGATCCGCGCAGCGATCGCGGCCCGTCGGCGTTCGACCGGCGGCACCGCGTTTCCATCGCTTACGTTTACGAGCTGCCGCTGTTCCGCAATCACGGACTGCTGACTACGGTGTTGGGGGGCTGGCAATCGAGCGGCACGATCAGCTTCCAGACCGGCGCGCCGCAAACGATTTACCTGGGGGGCTGGGACCAGAACGGCGACGGCGAAGCGTTCAACGACCGGCCGACGCTGCTCAACCCGAGTGTGAAGCTCAACTACTCGCCGGGTTGCGTGAACGACGAAACCTGCATTTCCGGCGTGGGATATCTGGATCCGGCGGACGGTCTGATCGACTTCAACACGGGCGCGCCGGGCACGTTCGACCAGTTCCGCTACCTGGTCTACCCGCAGGGCAGCGGCGTTCACGGCAACGTGGGCCGCAACACCTACTACCTGCCGGGGCAGCAATATTGGAACCTGAGCGCGATGAAGAATTTCACGCTGTTCCGGGAGAACCAATATTTTCAGATCCGGGCGGATTTCTTCAACGCTTTCAACCATCCCAACCACGGGCTGGTTTCGAGCCCGACATTCGGGGACGTGCTGAGCGGCGATTTCCTGAACGTGAACAGCACGATCGGCGGAGGCCGGAGCGTGGTGCTGTGGGGCAAGATCGTATTCTGACGGCGGCTGTTTGACAATGGAGGAATGCGAGAGGCGGTGGCCGCGGCCCACGCGCGGATCAAGGGCCTGGTGCGTGAGACGCCGGTGGAGTACTCGCCGGCGCTCGGCGCATTTTTGAAGCTGGAGCATTTGCAGCACACGGGATCGTTCAAATTCCGCGGTGCGTGCAATAAGATTGCGCTGCTCGACGGCGCGCGCAGCGTAGTGGCGGCGTCGAACGGCAACCACGGGCTGGGGGTCGCGGCGGCGGCGCAGGCGCGCGGGATCGCGGCCGAAGTTTTCGTTTCGTCCCAGGTAGCGCCCGAAAAGGCGCGCCGCATCGAAGGCTACGGGGCGACGATACGATGCGCCGGCGAGGATCCGCTGACGGCGGAACTGGCCGCGCGCGAGGAGGGCGCCCGGTCGGGACGGCCATTCATTTCACCCTACAATGACCTGGATGTTATGGCCGGGCAGGGCACCATCGCGGTGGAACTCCTGGACCAGGTGCCGGAACTCGACGCGGTGTTCGTGGCGGTGGGGGGCGGCGGGCTGATCGGCGGCATCGGCGGGTATCTGAAAGGCCGTGGCGCCGCAGGTAGAGGTGGTGGGCTGCTGGCCGGCCAATTCACCGGTGATGTATGAGTGCATGCGCGCGGGTCGTATTGTGGACGTGCCCGAGGCGCCGACTTTATCCGAGAGCACAGCGGGCGGGCTCGAGCCGGAATCGGTGACGCTTGAGGTTTGCCGTCGCGTGATCGACCGCGCCGTGCTGGTTAGCGAAGAGGAAATTTTGGAGGCGATGCGGCTGGTGCTGCGGTCGGAGCACTGGGTCATCGAAGGCGCGGCAGGGGTGGCGGTCGCCGCCTTCCTCAAGGACAAGGAGCGATACCGGGGGAAGCGGACGGCGATCGTACTGTGCGGCCGCAATGTTTCGGCGGGCGTGATGAGGCGGCTGGCGGTGAGCGCACAGTGAAGAAAGCGGCGCTGTTGCTCCTGCTGGTGTGCGCCTCGGCCCAGGCTGTCGAGTTGCATATCCGCTTCAACGCCCTGGAACGGATGCTGGCGGAACAGGCCTTCACCGAAGAGGGACGGCGCTACGTCAAGGGCGACAAGAAAGCGCGGTGCAACTTCGCTTACCTGGAAGCACCGAAGGTAATGGCCGACGCCGGGCGGTTGCGGATCAGCGCGCGGTTCACGGGCCGTTCGGCGCTGAATATGTTCGGGCAGTGTGTGGGAGTGGGGGATGCTTTCAACGTGGTGATCACGGCATCGCCTCAATTCAAGGACGGCAACCTGCGGCTTCAGGATATCCGGGTGACCAGCGATGGGAAGAACGGGTTTTATATCCGGCGCGTGTGCGCAGCCATGACGGACAGTCTGACGCGGGATTTCAAGTATCCTCTGGCAGATGCGGCGAAGGCTACCCTGGAAGACCCGGGCAGCCGGCCGGCATACAAGCGCGAGGTGCGGAGATTCAGCGTATCGGAGATTCACGTGAGCGCCGATTCGCTGGTGCTGACGATCGATTTTGAGTTGACGGTGAAGTAGAGGGGTGGACCGCCAACATTGGCGGAGGCCGGATTGTAAGTGGCCTGTTTTCTTTACGCGGTGGGGGTTGGGCCGCCAATGATTGGCGGCCTGCCGGGGAAACGGCGATGCGGGGAGGCTTTATTTGACCGGCGTGGCGGTGAGTTCAAGCTGAATCTGGCGCTTGGACGAAACGTCGTCGGACGAAAAGATGACGGTGGGTTTTTTGGCCGGTACCGTAACGATTGACGACCAGCGGTTTTGGCGAATTACGGGATTGGGCGTGGTGGAGGGCTCGAGCGCGGAACTGAGATCGGCGCTGACAAACAGGGAAAGATCGCTCTGCACTTCCTTGAGGTTCCAACAGTCGATGCTCACTCCGAGGTCGATGTAGGTCATCTTGCCATCGCTGGCTGTTACCGGCACCCTGCTTCCGGTGCGTATGCTGCTCCGGTCGTTGCTTTGGAGCGTGAGCATGGTGGAGTACGAGCGCGAGTTCACGACCTTTCCGGTTTCCAACTCTTTGACCACGAAGTCCAGCTTGTAGAATTTGGCCGGCTCGGCGGTCTGCGCGAGGGCGGCACCGGCGAAGGCAAGCCCCAACAAGGGGAGAAGCCACTTCTTCGTTTTCTGCATCTTACTGCTCCTTTGTTTGACCGCCATCGACCTGCAATGGCGCGATTTCAATGGGTTCGATTTCGATTTGTTCCACGGGTTTCATTTCGAGGGCCCGCGGATGGGATTCGGCCAGGGCCACCAGCATCCGCTCCTGCGGGGTAAGCGGGGACGGCGTGGGGAAGACGGCCTGCTTCGGCAGTTCCATGCGCCGGGGGCGCGGCGCGGTCCGGGGCCGGGTGACGGCTTTGGCGTCGATCACGGGCGGCGGCGCCTGGACGATCGGGGGCGGTGAAACCCGAGCGACCGGAACGACCTTCGGCGCCGCCTTCTGCATCCACACCGCAAACAGGATTACGGCTACCTCGGGAATTGCAAGCGCCAGCAACCAAAAGATCCGCCGCCTCCTGCGCGCGGCTGCTTCGACTCGGATGCGCCCGAGGATGCGGCCGTCGAGGCCCGACAGCGGTTCCGCATTCGAATATTCGGCCAGGCCGCTATCGATCAATTTGTCCAGATCATCTTGCATAGGCTGCCAACTTTTCTTTCAAAATCTGGCGGGCGCGCATGAGCCGCCCGCGCACGGTCGCCTCCGGGATATCCATGACGGCCGCGATCTGCTGCGAGTTCATTTCCTCGACGGTGGAGAGGGCCAGGGGCTGGCGCAACTCTTCGGGCAGGGTGTCGATCAGGCGGGCGACGAGCGCGTTGCGATTGGCCGAGATCGCGGCTTCTTCGGGGTTCGCACCCGGCGCGGGCATGTCGAAATCCTGGGTCTCGTTGCGCCGTTTGGGAATCCGGCTCACCGCGACGCGCCAGGCGGTTCGCGCCAGAAACGCTTTTTCATTCTCGATGTTGTCCCAGCGACGCAAGCGATAGAGCTTGAGGAACGTCTCCTGCGCGGCATCCTCGGCGTCGTGCAGGTTGCGGAGTACCGAGTAAGCCACCCGGAAGACGAACCTGGAATGGCGGGTCACCAGTTCCGCGAATCGATCATCCCAGGAACCGGTTACCTGTCTTGCCACCGCAGGCTCCTCCAGGGCAACGCTTTGTGCAAGCTCGTTCACGTTCACAAGGTATGACCGCCGGCCGGCCGCCGGTGTTCACCTTTTTTGGAGCGGAAAGAGCCATTGGAGCACGTCCCGGAAGCGGGCGCCCCAGGCGTGCTCGTTGTGGCCGGCTCCCGTGTCCTCGCGGTAGAACAGGTCGCAGCCCTCGCGCCAGCCTTTGGCGGTGAGCGCGTCGCGGAGGGCGCGGGCGTCGGACACCACTTGTTCGGGGTTCTCGCCTTCGGCGGTGCCGGTGTCGAGCCAGATGCGGGCGCGCCGGGCGTGGCGGTAGGCGTTCACCATATCGAGGATCGCGCGGCCATCCCACCACACGGAAGGGGAAAGAATCGCGAGATTCCCGAAGACGCGGGGGAACAGGAGGCCGGCTTCGAGAGAAACCAGCGCGCCCAGCGAACTGCCTCCGGCGGCAGTGTTGGCGGCATCGCGGCGGGTGCGGTAGGTGGCGTCGATGAAGGGTTTGAGTTCGCGCGCGAGCATTTCGGCGTAGCGGTCGCCCTTGCCGCCTTTACGGCGGGCGGGGTCGCGGGTGGGGGTGTACTCCGAAATACGGCGCAGGCCTGTGTTGTAGACGCCGACCAGGATCAGGGGCGGCACGGCGCCGGTGCGGATGAGGGAGTCGGCGGTGAGGTCGGCCTGCCAGTCGTTGCCGCCGAAAGCGGTGGCGGGGTCGAACAGGTTCTGGCCATCCTGAAGATACAGGACGGGGCAGCGGAACGTGCCGGCATCGTAGCCGGGAGGGAGATAGACGGCGACGTCGCGCGGGGTGGAGAGGTAGCGCGTGGGGAAGCGGGTGTGGAGGCGGAGGCGGCCGTCGTCTTTGGCGCGAATGTCCGGCAACCCTGAGTGTACGATTGCCGTGCTCACCATTGCAGCGGGGGGCCGTCTATCCTTCCAGTCATCATGGCCAGATACACTCTGAGGGTCAACGGGAAATCGCACACCGTGGAAGCGGAACCGGACACTCCGCTGCTGTGGGTGCTGCGGGACGGGCTCGGGCTGAACGGGACCAAGTACGGATGCGGCGAGGGGATCTGCGGCGCCTGCACGGTGCACGACGGGCGGACGGCGGTGCGCTCGTGCCAGGTACCGGTGGCGCGCGCGGCGGGGCGAAGCTTCACCACGATCGAAGGACTGCCGGGCGGCGGCGAACATCCGTGCCAGCGGGCATGGCTCGAGGAGGACGTCTCGCAGTGCGGCTATTGCCAGCCCGGGATGATCATGAACGCGGCGGCGCTGCTCTACCGGCATCCCGATCCGACGGACGCGCAGATTGACGAGGCCATGGCGGGATCGATCTGCCGGTGCGGAACGTATCAGCGGCTGAGAAAGGCGATTCATCGCGCGGCGAGGCCGGCATGAAGGCGACGCGGCGGGCGTTTCTCGGTTCCGGCGCGGCGTTTGCCTTGGCGTTCCACCTGCCGGAGAGCGCGGGCGCGCAGACGGCGGCGTTCGAGCCCAACGCCTACATCCGCATCACGCCGGACGATGGTGTGACGCTGTGGATGACGCGCTCGGAAATGGGGCAGGGTGTACGCACCACGCTGGCCACGATTCTGTGCGAGGAACTCGGGGTGGACCTGGGGCAGGTGCGGCTCGAACAGGCGATGCCGGGGGCGCGCTTCCGGGGCATCCGCCTGCGCACGAGCGGCAGCGGCAGCGCGTCCGGGAGCTTCATGGCGCTGCGGCGCGCGGGTGCGGCGGCGCGGCACATGCTGGTGGCGGCGGCCGCCGAAACGTGGAAGGTGGATGCGACGGAGTGCGAGGCCGCGGCGGGCGCGGTGACGCACAAGGGATCGGGAAGGCGGCTGCGATACGGCGAGCTGGCGGCGGCCGCCGCGAAGCAAGCCGGTTCCCGCGACGCCCGCGCTGCGCGATCCGGCGACTTTCCGGCTGATCGGCAAGCCGCAGAAGAGGATCGACGCGGGGGCGATCGTGCGCGGGCAGGCGGTGTACGGACTGGACGTGCAGAGGCCCAATGCGCTGGTGGCGGTGCTGGCACGCTGCCCGTACCTTGGCGGAAAACTGGCGCGGTTCGACGGGGCGAAGGCGCTGGCAGTACGGGGCGTGCGGCACGTGGTGCCGGTGAAGGGCGGCATCTTCGGCGGCGTGGCGGTGGTGGCGGACAACACCTGGGCGGCGATCAAAGGACGCGACGCGCTGAGTGTCGAATGGGATGCGGGACCCACACCGGGAGTTCGATTCCGAACGCTTCATCGCGGGCCTGCGAGACCGCAAAGAGGAGCCCTACCCGGTGCGCGCGGTGGGCGATGCCGGGGCGGCGATGCGGGCGGCGGCGCGCAAGCTCGAAGCGGTCTACGAGTATCCGTTCCAGGCGCACGCGCCGCTGGAGCCGATGAATTGCACGGCGGACGTGCGCGCGGATTCGTGCGAGGTGTGGGTCTCGACGCAAACTCCGGAGACGGCGCAACAGTGGATCGTGAAGACGCTGGGACTGGCGCCGGAGTCGGTGAAAGTCCACACGACGCTGCTGGGCGGCGGCTTCGGACGGCGGCTGGTAACGGATTACGTGGAAGAGGCGGTGGAGATTTCGAAGGCGATCGGGAAGCCCGTGAAGGTGGTGTGGACGCGCGATGACGACATGCGGCACGGCTTCTTTCATCCGGCGGCGGTGGAGAGCATGCAGGCGGGCCTCGACGAGTCGCGGCTGCTTGCCTGGGCGCACCACTCGGTGAGCTCGGACCTGTCTATGTTCGGTCTGCCCAGCGAGGAGGAGAAGAAAGACCGTCAGCGGTACGCCAAGGACGAGGTGCCGTGGGGCGCATTCGACACCTTCTACCGCTTCCCGGCGATGCAGGTGGATTACGTGCCGGTGGACTCGCCGGTGCCGACGGGCGCATGGCGGGCGGTGATGTACCCGGCGCGGGTTTTCGCGCGCGAGTCATTCCTGGACGAGGTGGCGCACGCGCTCGGCAAGGACCCGCTCGACTATCGCATCGAGCTGCTGCGACCGGCGGGCGTGATCGCGATCGGCGAAATGAAGCTGGACCTGGGCCGGATGATCCGCGTGCTGGAGGCGGCGCGCGAGCGTTCCGGCTGGGGTAAGCCACTCGCAACGGTGGGCGGGCGGCTCAGGGGCCGGGGCATTGCGGCCAGCGTGTATCACGGCGGCAGCTTCATGGCGCAGGTGGCGGAGGTTTCGGTTGCGCCGGACTTCAGCGATCTGCGCGTTCACCGAATCGTATGCGTGGTGGATTGCGGGCTGGCGATCAACCCGGCGGGCATCGAAGGGCAGGTGGAGAGCGCCATCGTCTGGGGGTTGAGCGCGACGCTGATGGGGAACCTGCATTTCCGGCAGGGGCAGGCGGTGGAGCGCAACTTCTCGGACTTCCGGGTGCTTGGAATGGACGAGATGCCGTTGGTGGAAACGCACATCGTGCCGAGCGCCGAGTATCCCGGGGGCTTCGGCGAACACGCGGTGCCGCACGTTGCGCCGGCGGTGGCCAACGCGATTTTCGCGGCCACGGGGCAGCGCATCCGGCGCCTGCCGATTACTCCCGCGTCCTTCGAGCGGCGGCGCGCGTAGAATCCGCGTTCGTCTGGTACGATGGCCAGACGGAATGCGGAGAGAATACGTGAAGTGGCACAGCCCTTCGCTTCACCGCGACATGGAACTGCTCGCGTTCGGCGAGCG
The DNA here is from genome assembly GCA_963836425.1 of Bryobacterales bacterium. GTDB lineage: Bacteria > Acidobacteriota > Terriglobia > Bryobacterales > Bryobacteraceae > CAWIJJ01. Next base: position 220,830 of record CAWIJJ010000006.1, read on the forward strand.
CGGGTTTCCGGTTGTCGTATTTCCCACGTCGGGCGGGCGGTTCTTCGAATACGAAGACCGCGGGATGGTGGAGGCGGTGCGGCCGAAGATCGAACGCGGCGAGCTGCAACTCGTCTGCGTCGATACAGTGGATCGGGAATCCTGGTACAACGAGTGGGCGCAGCCGGCGGACCGCCTGCACCGGCAGAACGCGTATGACGCGTACTTCGCGCGCGAACTGGCTCCGTTCGTCCGCGACCGCACGAGCTGGCCGCAGATGGGCGCCACCGGGTGCAGTCTCGGCGGCTATCACGCGATCAATCATGGCACTGCGGCACCCGGACCTGGTGACGTATGCGGTGAGCATGTCCGGCGCGTTCGATATTCCGAAACGATTTTTGAACGGCTTTTACAACGAAGACGCCTACTTCCACAGCCCGCTCGATTACCTGCCGAACCTGGACGATGGATACCTGCTGGAGCGCATCCGGCGTAATTTCCATGTGCTGGCGACGGGCAACGGCGATCCTCTTTTCGACCAGAACGTGAAGCTGGCGCACGAACTGGGAAGCAAGGGGATTCCCCACTCGCTTGACGTGTGGGAAGGTTTCGGCCACGATTGGCCGTGGTGGCACCGGATGGCGGAGAAGTTCCTGGGGTAGGACGCGCGCGACGGAGGCATGGATGAAGAGAATCGGCGTACTTTACGGGATGGAGGAATCGTTCCCGCCGGCGCTGGTGGAGCGGATCAACGCCATGGGCGTGCCGGGCGTTACCGGCGAACACCTGAAGGTGGGCGGAGTGGAGATGGCGGGCTCGAGCGGCTACGACGTGATCGTGGACCGCATTTCGCACGACATCCCGTTCTACCGCGCCTTTCTCAAGAATGCGGTGTTGACCGGAGTGAGGGTGATCAACAACCCGTTCTGGTGGAGTGCGGACGATAAATTCTTCAACTACTCGCTGGCGAGCGAACTGGGGGTGGCGGTGCCGCCGACGGTTTTGCTGCCGCACAAGAAACATCCGAAGGGCACTGCCGAGCGGTCCATGCGGAACCTGGTTTACCCGCTGAACTGGGAGCGGATCTTCGATTATGTGGGATTCCCGGCGTTCTTAAAACCGCACGACGGCGGGGGCTGGAAGGATGTTTACAAAGTCAATTCGGCCGAGGAGTTTTTCCGCGCCTATGACGAGAGCGGCGAACTGTGCATGACGCTGCAGCGCGCGGTGCGGTTCACGGAATACTTCCGCTGCTACGTGGTGGACCAGAAGAAGGTGCACGTGATGCGGTACGATCCCGGGCAGCCCTTTCATCAGCGTTATGTTGCGGGCAATCCGCCGCCGGCGCCGGCGTTGAACGACCGCATTGTGGGCGATGCGCTGAAGCTGTGCCGGGCGCTTGGCTACGACCTGAACACAGTGGAGTTCGCGGTGGAGGAGGGAGTTCCGTACGCCATCGACTTCATGAACCCCGCGCCCGACGCGGGCATCGAATCGGTGGGCCTGGAGAATTTCCGCTGGATTGTGGACGAGGTGGCGAAGATGGCCGTGGAGCGGGCACTGGCTCCGCCCGAAGAACTGCCGTACCACTGGGCGAAGTTCCTGGCGCCCGCCCGGGCTAACATTTAGGAATGGCAGTCACGCGTCCCAGTTTCAGCATCGGCATCGAAGAAGAGTATCAGACGATCGATCCTTCCACGCGCGATCTGCGCTCGCACATCCACTCGGAGATTCTGGAGAAAGGGCGGCTGGTGCTCAAGGAACGGATCAAGCCGGAGATGCACCAGTCGGTGGTCGAAATCGGCACCGGGGTCTGCCGGAACATTCAGGAGGCGAAGGAGGAGATCCGCTCCATCCGCCGGGAGATGATCCGGCTGGCGCGGGAGAACGGGCTGCTGCTGGCGGCGGGCGGGACGCATCCGTTCGCGCTGTGGCACAAGCAGGAGATCTATCCGGACGAGCGGTACCACACGATCGTGGAAGATTTGAAGATGGTGGCGCGCGCGAACCTGATTTTCGGACTGCACGTGCACGTGGGCGTGGAGGACCGGGAGACGGCGATTCAACTGATGAACGGGGCGCGTTATTTTCTGCCCCACATTCTGGCGTTATCGGCCAATTCGCCGTTCTGGCTGGGGATGGATACGGGCCTGCGGTCGTACCGCTGCAAGGTGTTCGACAAGTTCCCGCGCACCAATATTCCGGACCTTTTCGCGAGCTGGTCGGAATTCGAAAATTACGTCAATCTGCTCATTCACACCAACTGCATCGACAACGCCAAGAAGATCTGGTGGGACATCCGGCCGCATCCGCACTTCCCCACGCTGGAATTCCGGATCTGCGATATTCCGATGCGCCTCGAAGAGACCATTGCGATCGCGGCGATGTGCCAGGCGGTGATCGCCAAACTTTACACGCTGCACGAGCAGAACCTCTCGTTCCGGCATTATCATCGCGCGCTGATCATGGAGAACAAATGGCGGGCGGCGCGATACGGCCTGGACGGGAAGATGATCGACTTCGGCAAACAGACGGAGGTTCCGGCGCGGGACCTGATCCGCGAGATTCTGGACTTTGTGGCGGACGCCGCCGGGGAACTCGGCAGCCTGACGGAACTCGGGTATGTGGAGCGGATCCTCGAAGAAGGCAACGGCGCGGACCGGCAACTGCGCGTTTTTGCGGAGACCGGCGATTTGAATAAGGTGGTGGACTACATGGTTGGGGAAACGGAGAGCGGCCTGGCCGAGCCGGCGATTTCGGCGGCGGGAGAACGGCCGTGAACGCAGGCGTGAAATACCTGCGGGGGATCAGTTTCGACGAGGCGCTGTCTCCCGGGGCGCACAATGCCGTCCACTCCTGCTTGAAGATCGGTGCGAAAGAGCGGACCACGCTGATTACGGATCTTGCGTGCGTCGAGATAGGGGCAGCGCTGGGGCACGAACTGGACGCGGCCGGCCTGCGCTACAACGCTTTCGTGCTGGAGCTTCTGACGAGGCGGCCGATGGCGGACATGCCGGCCGCAGTGTTGGCCGATCTGGAAAAGAGCGCCGTGAGCATCTTCGCGGTAAAGCCGCAGCGCGATGAACTGGGCTCGCGCATGCAGATGACAGACGTGGTGAACCGGCGCAAGATGCGGCACGCTCACATGGTGAATATCGACCGGCGCATCATGCTGGAAGGCATGCGCGCGGATTTCGAAGAGGTGGACCGGATCAGCACGCAGGTATGGCAGATGGCCAGCGCCGCGCGGGAAATCCGCGCCACCAATCCGGCCGGAACCGATATCCTGGCGCGCTTCTCGCCCGATCTCACGTGGCTCAAGACGAGCGGCATCATCAGCCCGAACAAATGGGGAAATCTGCCGGGCGGCGAAACCTTTACCTGCCCCGAACAGGTGGACGGCACGTTTGTGATCGACGGGGTGGTGGGCGATTACCTGTGCGAGAAATACGGCGACCTGGCCGCTTGCCCGCTCACGATCCGGATTGTGGAGAGCCGCCTGCGCGAGGCGCACTCGATCAATCGCGAGCTCGAAGAGGAGTTCTGGCGCTACTGCCACACCGATGAGAACAGCGACCGGGTAGGTGAGTTTGCGATCGGCACCAACATCGCGGTTCGCGACGTGATCGGCAATATTCTACAGGACGAGAAGATTCCCGGGATCCACATCGCGTTCGGCAATCCTTACGGCGCGCACACCGGGGCGGACTGGTATTCGGCGACGCATATCGACGTGGTGGGGCGGAAGTTCGACATCTGGATTGACGGCCGGCAGATCATGGCCGGGGGAGCGTTCCTGCTTGATTCCCTCGTACCGGCAGTGGTTTAACCGCGAGTACTCGGCCGCGAAGTATGCGCGGTTTCTGAGCCTGCTGGAGGCCCGCTGCGGCGAACCGGTCTTATTCCGCCACTCGGAAACGCCGTGCTTCGTGCCCGGCTCGCTGGTGGACACGATGGCTCGATACGGACGCGAGATGGTGGAGCAACTGCTCGCGGACGAAGAATACCGGCGGGTGTCGAGCGAGGCGGTGCCCGCGGCCTATCGTGCGCCGAACGAGGCTCCGAGGCCGCTATTCGTGCAGGCCGATTTCGGACTCGACCGGGATCTACAGCCCAAGCTCGTGGAGATTCAGGGCTTCCCCACGCTGTATGCTTATCAGCCGCTGGTGGCCGAATGTTATCGCGAAGCGTACGGAATCGATGCGGGAGTGGCGGCGCTGCCGGGGGGCATGAGCCGGGAGGAGTATCACGGGATCCTGCGGCAGGCGATCACGGGAGGGCACGATCCGGAGCAGGTGGTGCTCGCGGAGGTCGACCCGGGGAAGCAGAAGACGCGCCACGATTTTCTGTTGACGGAGCAGGAGTACGGCGTGCGCACAGTGGACATCCGCGATTTGCGCAAACAGGGCCGCCGGTTGTATCACGGCCAGGTTCCGGTGCGGCGTATCTACAACCGGGCCATCGTGGACGAGTTGCAGCGCAAGCAGGCGCAGCTTGGGTTCGATTTCCGCGACGACCTGGACGTAGAATGGGCAGGGCATCCGAACTGGTTTTTCCGGCTGAGCAAGTTTTCGCTGCCGTACCTCCGGCACCCGGCGGTGCCGCGCACACGCTTTCTCGACTGCGCGGGGGACATCGGGGATCCATCGGGATACGTCTTGAAGCCGCTCTACTCGTTTGCCGGTTCGGGCGTGATTGTGGGGCCGACGGCGGAGCAGATTGCGGCCGTCCCGCGGGAACTGCGCGGGCAGTACATCCTTCAGGAACGGGTCGAGTTCCGGCCGGTGGTGGAGACGCCGTCCGGCCCGGCCAAGATCGAAGTTCGCATCATGTATGTCTGGCTGGATTCGCTGCGGGTGGTAAATACGATCGTACGGATGGGACGCGGAGCGCAGATGGGCGTGGATCACAACCGGAACCAGGAGTGGGTGGGCGGCTCGGCGGCGTTCCTCGACGAGAGTTGAAGCGGGGATGCGCGCCCGGCTGCTCAAACCGCTACACTTGCGAAAGCAGGGCTCCGTGCAGAGGAGGAGGAGAGGTGCAATGTTTCAACGATTAGCGATCGCGGCACTGGCGGTCGCGCCGCTCGTTTGCGCGGCCGACAAGCCGAATCCGGATATCCTGGCGCTGCAGCGGGACGTGGCCATCCTGCAGGAGATGATGAAGAACGTTTCAGGCATCGGTGGCGGAACAGTTCACGGCGCTAAGGGCGCAAGTGCAGACCTCCATCGATACGGCCAAACAGGCGACGACCGCGGCGTCCGGCGTTCAACGCGCGCTGGAACAGAGCCTGCGCGAGCAGGAGAGCAAACTGGCGGCTCCCGTGGCGGGGCTGGGCGCGCGAATGGACGGCGTTTCGGGCGATGTCCGTACCATGCAGCAGGGCGTGTCCGAACTGGTGAGCGTGATCAACAAGCTGCAAACGCAGATCTCGGATCTGAACAACGCGGTGCGCGTGCTACAGGCTCCAGCGACTCCTCCGGCTCCGGCGGCGCCCGCGACGGCTACCGACCTGTTTACCAGCGCGGAAGGCGACCGCCTTCAGGGCAAGCTGGATCTGGCGATGCAGGAGTACGCGGAGTTCCTGAAGTGGTACCCTGACGATGCGCAGGCCTACAGCGCGCAATATCAAATCGCGCAGATTCACTACGCGCAGAAGGAATTCGAGCCGGCGGTGAAAGAGTTCGATTTGCTGATTCAGAAATACCCGGAGAACACGAAGATGCCGGAGGCGCTGTATTACAAGGGCATGTCCCTGCGGGGGCTGGGCCGGGCAAACGAAGCGGCGGACTCGTTCGGCGAATTGCGCAAGCGGTTTCCGAACCACACACTGGCGAAGCAGGCGGCAAACCCGAGACGCGGATAAACATGGCGGACTACATAGGAGCAATCGACCAGGGCACTACCAGCACGCGCTTCATCGTCTTTGACCGTGCCGGGCGCATCGCGGCAAGCGCGCAGAAAGAGCATCAGCAGATCTATCCGCAGCCGGGATGGGTGGAGCACGACGCGGACGAGATCTGGTTCCGCACCGGACAGGTGGTGCGGGAGGCGATGGACCAGAAAGGGCTGGCGCCGCGCGACCTGGCGGCGGTGGGCATCACCAACCAGCGCGAGACCACTCTGCTGTGGAACCGCAACACCGGCCGGCCGGTGGGCAACGCGATCGTGTGGCAGGATACGCGCGTGGGCAGCGACGTCACGGCGTTCTCGCGCGGGGAAGGAGCGGACCGCTTCCGGCGGCAGACCGGGCTTCCGCTCTCCACTTACTTCAGCAGCCTGAAGATCCGCTGGCTGCTCGAGAATATTCCGGGCGCGCGCGAGCAGGCGGAGAAGGGCGACCTGGTGTTCGGCACCATCGACAGCTTCCTGGTGTGGCGGCTGACCGGGGGACTGCACATCACAGACTGCACCAATGCCAGCCGCACGCAGTTGATGAACCTGCACACGCTCGATTGGGATCCGGAACTGCTGGCCGCATTCGGCATTCCGCGGGCGATTCTTCCGGAGGTACGGTCGAGCAGCGAGGTTTACGGCGAGGCCACGCTGGACGGGATTGCCGGGGTGCCGGTGGCCGGCATTCTCGGCGACCAGCAGGCGGCGCTGGTGGGACAGACGTGCCTCGAAGTGGGAGAGGCGAAGAACACGTACGGCACCGGATGTTTTTTGCTGATGAACACCGGCCCGGACATCGTCGAGTCCAATCACGGCCTGGTGACCACGGTGGCGTACAAGTTCGGCAGCGATCCGGCGCATTACGCTCTCGAAGGTAGCGTGGCCATCACGGGCGCGCTGGTGCAGTGGGTGCGGGACAATTTCGGGCTGATCACGAGCAGCGCGGAAATCGAATCCCTGGCGCGCACGGTGGAGGACAACGGCGGCGTCTACTTCGTGCCGGCTTTTTCCGGACTGTACGCGCCGTACTGGCGGCACAACGCGCGAGGCGTGATCGCGGGACTCACGCGCTACACCAATAAGGGCCACCTGGCGCGGGCGGTGCTGGAGGCGACCGCATTCCAGACGCGGGAATTGGTGGAGGCGATGGAGAAGGATGCGGGCAAGCCCGTGAATGTGCTTCGCACGGACGGCGGCATGGTGGAGAACGAACTGCTCATGCAGTTTCAGGCCGACATCCTGGACCGGCCGGTGGTGCGTCCGGCTGTGAAGGAGACGACCGCACTCGGCGCCGCGTATGCGGCGGGACTCGCGACCGGATTTTACACCGGCCTGGGAGATCTTCGCGCGCGCTGGGCGGCTGAGCGTACGTGGAAGCCCGACATGGCGGCCCAGTCTCGCAACCGGATGTTCACCATGTGGAAGAAGGCCGTGACGCGTTCCTTTGATTGGGTGGACGACTAAACATATGGACCAGAGGCTGTTCGGAGAGTTCATGGGCACGATGGTGCTCATCCTGCTTGGAAACGGGGTGGTGGCGAACGTCCTGTTGCGCAAGTCGAAGGCGGAAGGGGCGGGCTGGATGGTGATCGCCACCGGGTGGTGCCTCGCCGTGATGTGCGGGATCTTCACTGCGATTGCCTGTGGCAGTCCGGACGCGCACCTCAATCCCGCCGTGACTCTGGCGGTCGCGGTGTCAACGGGCGACTTCAGCAAGTTTCTGCCATATTTTGCCGCGCAACTGGCGGGCGCGTTCACCGGCGCCACACTGGTGTGGCTGCACTTTTTTCCGCACTGGCGCGAGACGCCGGACGCGGACGCGAAACTGGGCTGCTTTTCTACGTCGCCGGCGATCCGCCTTTTCCCGGCGAATTTCGTCAGCGAAGTTATTGGCACGCTCGTGCTGGTGGTGGTGGGGACGGCGATATTTGCGAAGGCTTTATCTTCCACGGGACCGTCGCCCGGGCTGGGACCGTTCCTGGTGGGAAGCGTAGTCTGGGGCATCGGCCTGAGCCTGGGCGGAGCCACCGGATATGCCATCAACCCGGCCCGCGACCTGGGACCGCGCATCGCGCACACGGTGCTCCCGATCGCGAAAAAACGGGATTCGGACTGGAGCTACGCGCCGGTTCCGTTCTTCGGCCCGCTGGTTGGGGCCACGCTGGCGGGGCTATTTCTGCGCGTCGTGCATTTCTGAGCGGGGCGCCAGCAGCACCTGGCCGGCGCAGCTTTTCGCAGCCACGGTGATTTTCCGGGGACCGGCGATCACGCGGCGGCTCTCGGGGAAGCCCGGCCGCGTAGGCGACCGTCGAATATTCGCCTGCGGCGAGGCCGTCGAAGGTGAAGCGGCCGCCCGGATCGGTTGCGGCGTAACGCGCGCCGTTCTCCGAGCGCAGTTCCACGGTTACGCCGGAGACGGGCTGCGCGATAGACCCGGTGAACTGTTTCGCATCGTACTCGCGCTGGTAGAGTTCGTTGGTGGTAACGAAGCCGTCGAGCCTGGTGGAGCGGTCGGGCTGATTGCGGTAGTAGAACAGGTAGGCGAGGTCCTCGCCGGAATCGGTGAGGCGGCGCGTTCGCGAGCAGACGCTGGTGGACAGCACGGGGGACTCTTCATCGCCGGTGGCGTAGACGAGGTACGTTTCGCCCACCTGAAAATTGAAGCCGCAATCGCCGAACGGAGTCCAGATGTTGAGCGCCGCAGGGGCAGCGTCCGAGCCGTCGTCGTCTTTGTCATCCTCTTCGGCATTGCGGTAGAGCGTCCGCACAGTGAAGCGGACGGTGCGGCCGTGTTCCAGAATCCAGGTGAAGAGCCCGGCGAAATCTCCCGGCGCTTTGGCATCGCGGATCTTCTGTTTGCCCTCTTCGGGAAGGTCGGGGAAAGTTTTGAGATAGCTCTGTTTGAGCTTTTCGAGGGGCGCGCCGGCGGGCTGCTGCTGCGCACTCTGGAATTCGGAATTGAGGGCGCTGACGGCGCTGCGCAGGGCCGGGTTCCAGGCGTCGAGGAATCGCGGCTCGATGGAATCGACGGTGCCGACGAAGACCAGGCGGCTGTTCGCGGTCTCATTGCAGGCCGAGAGGGTGAGCTCGCACTTGCACGCGAAGGCGGGCAGGGGAACGAGCAACAGCGCCATAAGGCAGACCCTCGGCATGGCTTCATCCTAACAGGGCGGGGGCGGCTGGTTACGCCAGGATGTCTTTCACCACATCGCCCGTGACGCCCGTCAGACGGACATCGAGACCCTGAAATTTGACGGCGAGGCGTTTGTGGTCCACGCCCAACAGGTGCAGCATGGTGGCGTGAAAATCGTGCACGCTGACGGGGTTCTCCTGGGCGGCGTAGCCGAGCTCGTCGGTGGTGCCGTAGCTGATGCCGGGCTTGATGCCTCCGCCGGCCAGCACGTAGGAGAAGCCCTTGATGTGATGGTCGCGGCCATCGCCGCTTTGCGACATCGGGGTCCGGCCGAATTCGCCGCCCCAGATGACGAGCGTGTCGTCCAGCATGCCGCTGGCTTTGAGGTCGCTGATGAGCGCGGCCGTGGGCCGGTCCGTCTCCTCGGCTTTCAGGGCGATGTTGGGCTTGACGGCATTGTGGTGGTCCCAATCGCGGTGGTAGAGCTGGATGAAGCGCACGCCGCGTTCGGCCAGCCGCTTGGCCAGCAGGCAATTGGAGGCGAAGGAACCGTCGCCGGGCTGAGCCCCGTACCGGTCCAGTGTGGCTTGAGGAGTGCCGGTCAAGTCCATCAGTTCGGGCACGCTCGATTGCATGCGGAACGCCATTTCGTACTGCGCGATGCGGGTCTGAATTTCGGGATCGTGCAGGCGGTTGCCGGCTTCGCCGTTCAGCTTATTGATGGCGTCGATGGACGTCTTTTGCAGTTTGGCGCTGACGCCGGGCGGGTTGTGGATGTAGAGCACCGGGTCGCCGATGGAATTCAGTTTCACGCCCTGAAAGCGGCTGGGCAGCAGGCCGGCCGACCACTGGCGCGCGGCGATGGGCTGCATCTGGCCGCCGCGTCCGGCCGATAGAAGCACCACGAATCCCGGCAGGTCTTCGGTTTCAGCGCCGAGCCCGTAGAGCACCCACGATCCGAAACTCGGCCGCCCGGCGATGATCGAGCCGGTGTTCATCACGGTGTGCGCGGGGTCGTGGTTGATCTGCTCGGTCCACATGGAACGGACAATGCAAATGTCGTCGGCGATGGCGCCGAGGTGCGGAAACAGCTCGCACATCTCCTGTCCGGATTTGCCGAAGCGCTTAAAGCCGTGCTGCGGGCCGAAGCAGAGGAGACGGGCGTTCTGAAGCTGTGCGATCTGCTGGCCCTTGGTGAACGATTCGGGCATGGGCTGGCCGTGCATGGCGGCGAGCTTCGGCTTGTAATCGAAGGTCTCGAGGTGCGACGGCCCGCCGGCCTGATAGAGGAAGATTACGCGCTTGGCCTTGGGCGGAAAATGCAGCGGATTTACGACGCCGTGCGAAGCCTGGGCGAAGAGGCGCGGCTGGAGCAGCGAGTTGAGGCCGAGCAGTCCAAGGCCTGCGATTCCGCGGCCGAGGAAAGTCCGCCGGCGGATGTCCAGAGCGGGGTCAATTTCGGGTGATGGTTTCATGCATGTTCAGGATGGCGCGCGTGACCATGGCCAGCGCGGCGGTTTGCGGAAGATCGAGGTCACGCGGGCGGGGCGCTTCACCCACCCGCAACAATGCAGCGGCCGAGGCCTGGGACCGGCTGAATTCCGCCAGGCTCTGCCGGTAAAGTCCGGCCAGCGTACGGCGCTCCGGCGTCGAGGGCGCGCGGTCGAGGGCGCGGCGAAACGCCCAGGCGATCCGCTCCTCCGGTGTGCTGCCGTGCTTCTCGGCGTGCTGAGCAAACACGCGCGCGGCCTCGACGTAGATGGGATCGTTCAGCAGCACCAGCGCCTGGAGCGGCGTATTGGAGGTAGTGCGGTTGATAGTGCACTCTTCGCGTGTGGGCGCATCGAACGTCAGCAGGCTGGGGTGCAGGAACGAGCGCTGCCAGAAAGTGTAGACGCCGCGGCGGTAGAGGTCCTCGCCGCGGCTGGCGGAGTACTCGCGCTTGGGGAAATTCATGGTGGTCATGTACCCATCGGGCTGCACCGGTTTGGCGCTGGGTCCGCCGAACTTGTCCACGAGCAGCCCGGACACCGAGAGCGCCGTGTCCCGCACGACTTCGGCCTCCACGCGGAAGCGGCTCTGACGCGCGAGCAGGCGATTTTCGGGGTCGCGCTCATCGAGTTGCGGAGTGCTGAACGAAGCCTGGCGGTAGGTGTCGCTCGAGACGATCGTGCGGATCATGTGGCGCACGTTCCAGCCGGTATCCATGAATTCGGCGGCCAGCCAGTCGAGCAGTTCCGGATGGGTGGGCCATTCGCCTTGCGAGCCGAGGTCGTCGAGCACCTTGGAAAAACCGGTGCCGAAGAACTGGCGCCAGAGCCGGTTGACGAACACGCGCGCGGTGAGCGGATTGTCGCGCGACACCAGCCAGTTTGCGAGGTCGAGCCGGGTGGCGCGGTTGCCGCCGGTTTCGAGCTTGCCGAGGAAAGCGGGGATCGCGGGTTCGACGACCGCCCCCGATTCATCCATCCAATTGCCGCGGGGCAGAATGCGGATCTCCGTGGGGGTGGTCGCCTCCGAAACCATGACCCGCGGAATCGCGATCTCCAGCAGCGCCGCCTCTTTTTCGAGGTGCGCCAACTCCGCGACGTCAGACTGAGCCTCGGGCGAGGCCCACTGGTAATGCGCCGCGATGGCGGTGTTCTGCGCGGGAGTGCGCTTGGCCTCTTCGACGCGCAACGCGCGCAGGACGGCATCGGGAATTTCTTTTCCCTTCTCAGCCGACGGCCAGGCGTAGTCATTGCCGCAGAGCATCAGGCGGAACCGGCCGAGGGTCGCACGGCGGAAATCGGAATCCTGCCGCAGGCGCACGGTCATCACGGAGTTCGCCTGTGTGGTCACGGGCGCGGTGAAGCGCAGCGCGAGCACGATCTTGCTGACTTCGTTGTACGTGGAAACGGCCCAGCCGGTTTTGGGATCGCCGTCGAAGGCGGCGTCCGGCGGGTGCTCGGCGGCCTGGTTGTTCAGGTTGGCTTTTCCGGTGAGGAAGGGGAGGTGCCTGCTGCCGACGTCGGCCTCAATCTCGGTAATTACGAGGCGGTCGGCGCCGCGGGCCACGCGAATTCCCGGGAGGCTCTCGTCCTGCACCACTTCGAGCCCCAGCGCCTTCCAGGTTCCGGCACCCGGCCGGAAGGTGACGGTGTAGGTTTCGTTGTCCGGATTGGCGCCGCCGGCAATCACCAGGCCGTTGCCGGGCGCGCGATAAGCCGTCAGGTTTCCACCATCGTAGCTGGTGTAGGGAACGGTCTCGTCATTGTAGATCCGCAGGGTTGCGCCATTCTTCGCCTTGGCGGAGGTGGGCCGCTGCACGTTCCAGGAGAGCCGGCCTGCCTGGAACCGCGCCAGAAGCTGTTTTTCCCACTCCGCCCGGCGGGAAGCGAGGCTCTCCATTTTGGCCGCGAGCTTTTCGCGCGCCGCTTCCACCTGATTTTTGAGCTCCGCCTGGCGCCGTGCCTGTTCCGGCGCGGGAAGCTGGAGTTGGGAGCCCCAGGCGTTGCGACCGCGGTCGGGCACGAGGCCGGTCTCTTTGAGGTCGGCGAAGAATGCCTTCATGGAGTAAAAGTCGCGCGAGGTGAACGGGTCGAATTTGTGGTCGTGGCATTCGGCGCAGCCCACGGTGCTGCCCATCCACACGGCCACCGTCGTGCGCACCCGGTCGGCGGCGTACTTGGCGAGGTATTCCTTGGCTTGCAGACCGCCTTCGGCCGATGTGCGGTTGAGGCGATTGTAGGCGGACGCGACCTTCTGATCCACGGTCGCATTCGGAATCAGGTCGCCGGCCAGCTGCTCGCGCGTGAACCGGTCGAACGGCATATTCTCGCGGAAGGCGCGCAACACGTAGTCGCGGTATGGCCAGGCAGGGAAGGCGTTGTCGCCATGGAAGCCGCAGGTATCGGCGTAGCGGACCACGTCCAGCCAATGCATCGTCTGCTGCTCGGCGTAGGCCGGAGAATCGAGGAGGCGGTCGACGAGGTTGTCGTAGGCGCGCGGGGAATCGTCACGGACGAAGGCGTCCACCTCTTCGGGCGTGGGCGGAATGCCGGTCAGATCGAAGGAGAGGCGGCGAATCAAGGTGCGGCGGTCGGCCTCGGGCGAAGGCTTCAGGCCCTCCTTTTCGAGGCGCGCCAGAATGAACGCGTCGATCGGGTTGGCGGACGGGCCGGGCACCAGCGGGCGCTCCACCGGTTGGTATGCCCAGTGACCCTCGTACTTCGCGCCCTCGGAAATCCATTGCCGGATGGTGCGTTTCTGCGCATCCGTCAGAGGCTTGTGGACGAACTCGGGCGGCATCACGCGTGCGCCGGCGGCGAAGATGCGCTGCACGACGGCGCTTTTATCGGGGTCGCCGGGCACGATGGGCACCGCCCCGCTGGCCGTCGGTTTGATGGCCTCGCCGCGGATGTCGAGCCGCATGCCGGCCATGCGCGAACTGCGATCGGGGCCATGGCAGCGGAAACAGGTTTCGGCCATTATCGGCCGCACGTCGCGATTGAAGCGTACCTCGCCATGGGCCGGCTGGAGCAGAGCCAGCAACGCGAGGAATCCGAATCCCCTCATTGTCGTTGCAGTATACACCCGCGCGGCTGAAGGCGGCATATAATAGCTCAATGTTCAGAACGGGGATGGCCGGGGTTGCCCCCCTCGTATTTATCGGTATATCCTGCTACGCGCAGACTGTGCCGCTGGCGCCCGCCGCTAAGACCAAAGTCGATTATGCGCGCGACATTCAGCCGCTGCTCGAGAAACGCTGCTATATGTGCCACGGTCCGCAGCAGCAGATGAGCGGGCTTCGGCTGGACCAAAAAGAGTCCGCGCTCAAAGTGATCGTACCCGGCAACAGCGCGCGCAGCCGTTTGATCCGAATGGTGTCGGGCCAGGAGACAAAGGTGATGCCACCGGCAGGGGCGCACCTTTCGGCTGCGGAGGTCGCACGCTTACGCGCGTGGATCGACCAGGGGCTGATGTGGCCCGCGGGTGCGGCAGGCGCAGCGCCGACGCACTGGTCCTTTCAAAGAATCCAGCGCCCGCCAGTGCCCGCGGTTCGCAACCGCGCGTGGCCGCGCAATGCGGTTGACAATTTCATTTTGTCGCGGCTTGAGAAAGACGGCATTGCGCCGTCGCCCGAAGCTTCCCGTGCGACGCTGATGCGGCGCGTCAGCCTCGACCTCACCGGCCTCATGCCGACGCCCTCCGAGGAGGCCGAGTTCCTCGCCGATAGCCGCCCCGATGCCTATGACCGCCTGGTGGACCGGCTGCTCGATTCACCGCATTACGGCGAAAAATGGGCGCGCTACTGGCTGGACCTGGCGCGCTACGCCGACAGCGACGGCTACGAAAAAGACCGGTCGCGTCCCTGGGCCTGGCGCTACCGGCACTGGCTGATCGACGCGCTGAACCACGACATGCCGTACGACCGGTTCACCGTCGAGCAACTCGCCGGCGACCTGCTGCCGGATCACACCACCGAGCAACTCGTGGCCACCGGATTCAATCGCAACACGCTTACGAATCGCGAGGGCGGCACCGACCCCGAGCAGTTTCGCGACGAGCAGGTGCTGGATCGAACGGCTACGCTTGGCACCGTCTGGCTGGGTCTGACGGTGGGCTGCGCGCAGTGTCACAACCACAAGTACGATCCGATCCTGCAAAAAGATTTCTACCGGCTCTCGGCGTTCTTCAACACGCAGGAAGAGGTGAACGTGCTCGCGCCGCTGCCCGGTGAAATGGGGCCGTACCTGGCCGCGCGGCCGGCTTACGAAGCGAAGCGCCAGCAGTTGCTGGAGCAATATAAGATCCCCGAGGTCCAGGCCGATTGGGAGAACAAGCTTCGCTACGCCGCGCTGCATCCCACCGAGCACGACGATTGGAGCTTCGCCTACGGCGAGTTTACTCACAACCTGGACAGCGCGAAAAAGGTGCTGTTCACGGACCCCGCCAAACGGTCGGAGCTTCAGCGTACGGCGATGACCGATTACCTGCTCAGCTCATGCGGCAACCTGTTCCCCAAGCAGTACTGCACCGATCTGAAACTGGGCGAACTCAGAAGCAGGCTCAATGAACTGACGGCGAAGTTCCCCACTGCCAGCTACGCCCCGGTGCTGGTGGAGAACGACACGCCTCCGAAGACTTACATCCACGTAAAGGGCGACTGGCGCGAGCATGGAGAAGAGGTGCAGCCGGGAACTCCGGGCTTCCTGCCGCCGCTTCCCGCGGGCGAGGCGCCCACCCGCCTCACCCTGGCGCGGTGGCTGGTCTCCAAAGAAAACCCGCTCACCGCGCGCGTGGCGGTGAATCGATTCTGGCAGGAGCTGTTCGGCCGCGGCATCGTGCGCACCTCGGAAGATTTCGGCTCCCAGGGCGACCGGCCCACACATCCCGAACTGCTGGACTGGCTGGCCAGCGAATACATGCAGCGCGGCTGGAGCAGCAAGCAGATGATCCGGCTGGTGGTCACGTCGGCGGCTTACCGGCAGGATTCCAAAGCGCGGCCGGAACTGGAACAGCGCGATCCGGAGAACACGCTGCTGGCGCGGCAATCGCGGCTGCGGCTTCCGGCGGAACTGGTGCGCGACCAGGTGCTCTATGCGGCGGGACTGCTCGACCTCCGTGTGGGCGGCCCGAGCGTGAAGCCGCAGCAACCGAAAGGCGTGGCGGAGCTTTCCTATGCCGGGTCAGTGAAGTGGGTGGAAAGCAGCGGGCAGGACCGCTATCGCCGCGGGCTTTACATTCACTTTCAACGCACCGTGCCCTATCCGCAACTCATGAATTTCGATGCGCCGAATTCGAACCTGTCGTGTTCGCGCCGCGAGCGTACCGATACGCCGCTGCAAGCGCTCAACCTGCTCAATGATCCGGTATTCTTCGAGGCTGCGCAGGCGATGTCGTATCGTGTCCTGCGCGAATCGGCCGGCAGCTTCCGCGACCGGCTCAATTACGCTTTTGCGATCACTCTCGGCCGGCAGGCCAACGAACGCGAGGCGGCGCGTCTCGGAAAGTATTTCGACGATGAATACAAGCGCCTGGAACCGGCGCCTCAGGCCGTAGCCCTGCTGTTTCCGAATCGCATGGAGGGCGTTCCGCAACTCGACGCCGCCGTATGGGTCGAACTAAGCCGCGTCCTGCTCAACCTGGACGAGTTCATCACGAGGGAATAGTCATGGATCGCGAACAGTTCCGCAGAATTCAGAATCGCCGCAGCTTCTTCCGCGAATGCGCCGGAGGCATCGGCACGATCGCGCTCGCGAACCTGTTGAGCCGCGAGGGGCGCGCGGCCGCCGCCGTCAATCCGCTGGCGCCCAAGGCCCCGCATTTCAAGCCCAGGGCCAAAAACGTGATCTTCATGTTCATGGAGGGCGGGCCGAGCCAGATGGATCTGTTCGACCCAAAGCCCGGCCTGCAAAAATGGAGCGGCCAGCCGCTTCCGCCTTCGCTCACCAAGAACCTGCGGCTTGCATTCACGAAGCCGAATGCCGCCGTTCTGGCCAGCCCGCGCGTGTTCACACCGCATGGCAACAGCGGCATCGAATTTTCGGACTACATCCCCAACATCGGATCGTGCGCGGACGACTTGTGCCTGGTGCGTTCGATGTTCACCGATGCGTTCAATCACCATCCCGGGCAATTGATGCTGTTCGGCGGCAGCATTCAGGTGGGCCGTCCGACGATGGGCGCGTGGGTGCTGTACGGTCTTGGGAGCGAATCGCAAAACCTGCCCGGCTTCGTCGTGCTGGGGTCGGGCACGGGCACCAGCGGGGGCGAATCGAACTGGTCCAGCGGATTTTTGCCGTCCACTTATCAGGGAGTGGTGTTCCGGAGTTCGGGCGATCCCGTGCTGTACCTGTCGAACCCGCCCGGGGTGACCCCGGAGATGCAGCGAGCAGGCCTGGACGCGCTCAAGGACCTCAACGAGGAGCACCACGCCGCCACAGGCGACCAGGAGATCGCGTCGCGCATTTCCACCTACGAGCTCGCGTTCCGCATGCAGATGAACGCGCCCGAACTGCTCGACTTTTCGAAGGAATCGCCCGAGACGCTGGAGATGTACGGCGTGAATAAGGAGCCGACACGCCAGTTCGCTACCAACTGTCTGCTGGCGCGCCGCATGGTGGAACGCGGTGTTCGCTTCGTGATGCTGACCCACGCCAGTTGGGACGACCATACGGATCTCAATCGCAAGCTGAAGAAGAACTGCGACATCGCCGATAAGCCCACGGCCGCTCTGATTCAGGACTTGAAGCGCCGCGGCCTGCTGGAGGATACGCTGGTGGTCTGGGGCGGGGAATTCGGGCGCACTCCGATGGTGGAGATCCGCGATCCTCGCGATGTGAACAATGCCGGGCGCGACCATCACCCGCTCGCCTACAGCCTGTTTCTTGCCGGCGGCGGAATCAAGGGCGGAACGGTGATCGGCAAGACCGACGACCTGGGGCTCAACATCCTGGAAGACAAGGTGCACGTGCACGACCTGCAGGCCACGATACTGCACTGCCTGGGTCTCGAGCACACGCGGCTCACCTACCACCACATGGGCCGCGATTTCCGCCTCACGGACGTAGAAGGCAGCGTCGTTACGAAAATGCTGGCTTGAATCCGGGCGCCGGGCTTAGTAGAGTCATTCTTGCCCGGCGAGGGGGCCGGACTGAATGGTTTTGAAAAACCTCGACATCGTTCTGGCATTCGCGTCGTTGATGCTGATCCTCAGCCTGATTATCACTACCGTGGTCCAGGCTGCGGTAAGCATGGTCAGCCTTCGCGGCTTCAACCTGTTGGGCGGGGTGACCCGCCTGTTCCAGCAGATGGATCCGGCCTTCACGGAGACGATTTCGAAAGAGCTCTCGCGCAAACTGCTCAGCCACCCGGCTGTGGCGCGATCTTTCGGCAGGGTTACGCAGGCCATCAGCAAGGAAGAATTCATCCGGTTGGTGAACGATCTTGCCTCCACGAATCAGGTGCAGCTCAGCACGGATGCCAAGGCGGCCCTGGAAGGATACGTGAACCGCGTCGTGGTGAACCTGCCGAAAGGGCAGCAACTCGCGCTTGCCGCCGCGGCCGATGCGCTGCCGAAGGAAGTGGCGGTTTCCTTCAACCAGGCGGCGGAGAGGGTTGCGGGCTCGGTGCAAAAGGTCACTGTGGATGTGGCCAATTGGTTCGACACGGTGCTGGACCGGACGCGCGACACGTTCGTTCTGCAAACACGGATTATCACGGCGGTGGCGGCCATCGCGCTGGCCGTGGGGCTACGGGTGGATTCGCTGTACCTGTTCGAGCAGCTTTCCACCAATGACGCGGCCCGCACCAGCCTGGTGGAGGGCGCGCAACCCCTGCTCGAGCAGGCCTCGCGCGCGACGCCCGCAACTTCCGATCCGGCACAGGTGCGGACGCAGCTTACCGATCTCCAGAAACAGCTTGCCGATACGCAGCTTCAGGTGTTCGCGAAAACGTGGAGCGAAGTGAGCTTCGCGGGACTGGCGATGACCGCCGTGTTCCTCTCGCTCGGCGCTCCGTTCTGGTTCAACCTGTTGCGGGAGATGTCGAGCCTGCGGCCCTCCATTGCGCGTGTGGTGGATCCCAAATCGGGGCAGACTTCCTGAACGAAAGGGGCCACTTATTGGCGGCGCAACTCCTGCTGTAGCTCCATCTTCAGTTCCTGCCGGAGCTCGTTCTTGAGTTCCTGCTTCAACTCGCTTTTTAGCTGCAAGCGGATTCCGTCGGCAAGCTGGCGGCGTTGCGCATCGGCCTGCGCGGATTCGGCCGTCATCTGGAGTTCGGTGCGGATCTCCTGTTTGAGTTCGCTCTTGAGCTGCGCCCGCAAGTCCGCCATCTGCTCCTTCAGGATCCGGACCTGTTGCTTCAGGTCCGCAATTTCCCGTGAGGCAGGCGTGTTGGATTGGGCCAGGGAGGAAGCACCCGCCAGAAGCAGGGGGCACAAGATGGAAAAAATTCGCAGGTACATGAATGCGGCTCCTCGCTCAAGAGTATACGCCCGGCGTGCAGTGATAACATGGCTGGTCATGACCAGAAGATCCGCTTTGAAGGCGGGTGCCGGCCTCGCCGCCGCCGCCGCGGTGCCACTTGTCGCAGCGCCGTCCGGACGGTTGAAACAGTCAGCCGCCCGCTGGTGTTATGCCAAGATTTCGCTCGAAGACCTGTGCCGGCAAGGCGCCGAAATGGGTCTGCAGGGGCTCGACCTGGTTGAACCGGACGACTGGCCGACCATCCGCAAGTACGGCCTTGTGCCCACCATTACGCAGGGAAAGGCGCGGATTCCCGACGGCTGGAACCGCAAGGAGAATCACGACCGCCACGAAGCCGAAATTCGCGAGCGCATCACCCGCGCTGCCGAAGCCAAGGTGCCGAACGTGATCACCTTCTCCGGCAACCGTGCCGGGATGGGGGACGAGGAGGGCAAGGAGAACACCATCGCGGGCCTGCGCCGCGTGGCCAAGTTCGCCGAGGACAAGAATGTCACCATCATCCTCGAACTGCTCAACAGCAAGGTGAACCACAAGGACTACATGGCCGACCATACCGCCTGGGGCGTGGACGTGTGCAAGGGCGTAGGCTCGCCTGCCGTGAAACTGCTCTACGACATCTACCACATGCAGATTATGGAAGGCGATATCATCCGGACAATCCGGCAGAACATCCAGTACATCGGCCACTTCCACACTGGCGGCGTGCCGGACCGGCATGAGCTTGACGATACCCAGGAACTGCAATGGCGTACGATTGCGAAGGCCATTGCCGACCTCAATTTCCAGGGATTTTTCGCGCATGAATTTGTTCCCGTCAAGGATCCGATGACTTCGCTGAAGCAGGCAATCGACCTCTGCACGGTCTGATTATGTTGGGCTCCATCGAGGCAGGCGGCACGAAGTTTATCTGCGGGGCCGGCACAGGTCCCGCAGATCTGGAGACGATTCAAGTCCCCACTACCACCCCGGCCGAAACGTTGCGCGAGTGCCTCGCATTTCTTGCGGCGCGCTCCCCGGAGGCTGTCGGCATCGCATCGTTCGGCCCGGTGAACCTCCAGACCGGGCACATCACTTCGACGCCGAAGCCGGGATGGGCGCACTTCGATTTCGCGGGCGAGGTGCGGCGTGAACTCGGCGTACCGGTGGCGTTCGATACGGACGTGAACGGCGCCGTGCTGGGGGAAGCCCGCTGGGGCGCTGCCCGCGGGCTCGCAGACGTAATTTATCTTACGGTGGGCACGGGCATCGGCGGCGGAGTAATTTCTGGCGGACGCGTGGTGCACGGACGGCAGCACCCGGAGATGGGCCACATCCTCATTCCTCACGATCGGACCGCAGACCCGTTTCCCGGCGTCTGCCCGTATCACGGCGATTGTTTCGAAGGACTGGCTTCGGGTCCGGCGATGAACACTCGTTGGGGTGTGGGGGCAAATACCCTGCCGCCGGACCATCCCGCATGGGCGCTCGAGGCCCTCTATATCGCACTGGGGCTGATGAGCTGTGTGTGCGCGGTGTCTCCCCGGCAGATCATTCTGGGGGGCGGCGTGATGCACCAGGAACGTCTTTTCCCGATGGTCCGGGAGCAGCTTGCACGGCTGTTGAACGGCTACCTGGAGCCGTGTGAGATCGTACCGCCGGGGCTCGGCGACCGCTCCGGCGTACTGGGCGCCCTGGCGCTGGCCGAGCAGGCGGTGGCGGAAGCGGCCGCAGTCTGATTTTTTTGCCTACCCAACCGGTTTTTTACGCGTACTAAAGTACATGGCGCGATTGTGGTTGGACATTCGGTTCGCACTGCGTAACCTTGCCCGGAGCCCGCTGTTTGCAGTGGTGGCTGTCGCTTCGCTCGCACTCGGTATCGGAGCGAAC
The DNA here is from genome assembly GCA_963836425.1 of Bryobacterales bacterium. Classification (GTDB taxonomy): domain Bacteria; phylum Acidobacteriota; class Terriglobia; order Bryobacterales; family Bryobacteraceae; genus CAWIJJ01. The sequence goes on from CAWIJJ010000006.1 coordinate 241,677, forward strand.
ACCGCCATCTTCACGCTGATCGACCAGTTGATGCTGCGGCTGCTGCCGGTATCGCAGCCCGAGCAACTGGTGATGATCTGGACCACGGGACCGCACATGGGAAATAACCGGGGTTCGCGTGCGGCATCCTACCCGATGTACGAGGATTTTCAGCACAAGGCACAGGCTTTCTCGGCCGTATTCTGCCGTTTTGGCACCGCCACGTCCGTCAGTTTCAACGGACAGACGGAACGGGTGGAGGCCGAGCTGGTGTCCGGGAACTACTTCCAGGCGCTCGGGGTGAAACCGGCGGCGGGGCGTGTGTTCACTCCCGAGGAGGACGACCGCGTTTACAAGGGCCACCCATCGGTTGTGTTGAGCTACCAGTATTGGGTGACGCGCTTTGCCCGCGACCCGGCCGTGATCGGGCAGAAGATGATCGTCAACAATTACCCGATGACGGTGGTAGGCGTATCGGCGCCGGGTTTCAACGGGCTCGATCCTTCGCGGTCGCCGCAGCTTCGCATCCCGATTCAGATGAAGCCGCTCATGACGCCCGGATGGGACGCCATCGGCGACCGCCGCAGCCAGTGGATCCAAGTATTCGCCCGATTGAAACCGGGCTTCAGCGTGACCTCGGCGCAGGCCTCCCTGCAGCCCCTGTTACAGCAGATTCTGCGTGAAGAACTGGCGATGCCGCAGATGAGGGAGATCTCGAAGTACGGCCGCGACCGGTTTCTCGCGCGCAAAGTTCAGATGGAACAGGCCGCTACCGGGTACTCTCAAATGCGGCGCAGTTATTCAACGGCATTGATCGTTCTGATGTGCATGGTCGGCCTGGTACTGTTGATCGCCTGTTCCAACGTGGCCAACCTGCTCATCGCGCGCGCCATGGCGCGGCAGAAGGAAGTGGCGGTGCGGCTTGCGGTGGGAGCGTCGCGGCGGCAGGTGATTTCGCAACTGCTGATTGAAAGCGTGATGCTCTCGCTGGCCGGCGGCGTCCTCGGGCTGCTGCTCTCCTCCGCCATGCTGCGCGGGCTGCTCGCAATGATCCCGTCCGATACTACGCCCCTGATGCTCACTGCGTCGCCGGACCTTCGGATTCTCGGTTTCACGGCAGCGGTGGCGCTGGCAACCGGCATTCTGTTTGGACTCGCTCCCGCTTCCCAGTCCATGCGGCTAGACCTGTGGACCACGCTCAAGGACGTTGGGGGAGCGGTGACGGGCGGCGGATCGGTGCCTTTACGAAAGGGGCTGGTGATCGCGCAGGTGGCGTTCTCGTTTCTGCTGCTGGCGGGCGCCGGGTTGTTCGTCCGCACGCTTGCCAACCTGAAGCAGACGCAGTCCGGTTTCCGCGACCTCGAGAACCTGATCACGTTCCAGGTGGATCCCGCCTTGAGCGGCTACGACGTGCCTCGCATCAAAAGCTTTTACACGCGGGCGCTCGATGAGCTGCGCGCCATTCCCGGCGTGAAGGCCGCGGGCTACGCCATGGTGCCGCTGCTGGCCGGCAGCGAATGGGACTCGAGCATGTCTGTGGAGGGACACAAGAACAAAGACGGAGAGGACATTCAGGCATTCATGAACGGCATCTCGCCGGGGTACTGGCAGGCGATGGGCGTGCCGCTGCTGGCAGGGCGGGATTTCGAGCGCCGCGATGACGGCGACAAGATCACCGTCGCCATCGTTAACCGCAAGTTCGCCACCCACTATTTCGGAAACGAGAGCCCGGTGGGCAAACGCATCGGTTTCGGCGGCGGACCCGGTACGAAGCTCGAAATGGAAATCGTCGGCATGGCCGAGGATTCGCTTTACGAGGGACCGCGGGAGGGCGTGCACCGCCAGGTGTTTGTCCCTTACACCCAGGCGGGGTTCCCGGGCGGGGTGGCGTTCTATGTTCGAACGGCGGTGGACTCGACAAGGATGTTTGCTTCGGTGCGCGGGAAGATCCGCGAACTCGATGCCTCCATGCCGATTTTCGAAATGAAGACGCTCGAATCGCAGCTCGACGATACCCTCACCACGGAACGGCTGGTGGCGATGCTTTCGGCGCTGTTCGGCATTCTTGCGACTCTTCTGGCAGCCCTGGGCTTGTACGGTGTGATGGCGTTTGTCGTCACCCGGCGCACCCGCGAGATCGGCCTGCGCATGGCCCTGGGGGCGCCCCAAAAGCTGGTGGTCTGGATGGTGATGCGCGAGGTGTTTCAATTGGTGGCAGCCGGTCTTGCCGTGGGCATTCCCGCGGCCTTCCTGTTGACCCGCTACATGTCTTCACAGTTATTCGGTGTAAAACCGAACGATCTCTGGGCCGCCCTCGGCGCCCTGCTGATTCTGGTGGCCGTGGCCTCTGCCGCCGGCCTGCTGCCGGCCCGCCGCGCCAGCACCATCGATCCCATCAGGGCCCTGAGATACGAATAGGTCCTCTGTTGCATGCCGACGAAGCGCACCGGCGAGCGTTCGTTCGAAGCCAGCCTCGAGGGCACGGAGAAGGGCCGTGTGTTCGTGGTCCTGCCTTTCGATCCGGAGATGGTCTGGGGACCGCGGACACGATACCACGTCAGAGGCACGATCAACGGGAGGGGCGTGAGAGGCGCGCTGGAACAGTTCGGCCGGGGATATTTTCTGCCGCTCGGTCCGGCGTACCGCCGGGGAGGCGGTCTGAAGCCTGGCGATCCGGTTACAGTGACGCTCATGCCGGAGGGTCCGCAAAGCGAGGCTCTGGCAGCGGACACTGCCGCGGCACTTGCGGCCGAGCCGGACGCGGCGCGGTTCTTCGACGGACTGCCGACCTTCTATCGCAAGAATTACCTGCGGTGGATCGACGCCACCAGGCGCAGCCCCGATATGCGCGCGCAGCGGATTGCCGAGCTGGTAGAGCTAATGAAGGCAGGCAAGAAGGAACGCCCGAGGTAGCGTTCGAGCCACAGGCCAAGAAAAAGCGGCCGGGAACGAATCCCGGCCGCGAGGAAGAACCGAAGGGCGCGCTTCAGAATGTCAGCTTGGCCGCGATCTGAATGATACGGGGATCGCGGAACGAAGTGATCCTGCCGAACAGCGAGCTCGTCCGGTTGGTGCTGCCGAAACCGGAAGGCATCGGATGGTTGAAGACGTTGAACGACTCGCCCCGAAGCTGGAGCTTCACCGTCTCAGTGATGTAGAAGTTCTTGCTGAGCGTGACGTCCCACTTGCCATAGCCCGGCCCACGAACGGTGTAGCGGCCGGCATTGCCTGGACGGATCTCGCCATTCGGAACCTCCTGGAAGCAGGCGGTATTGAACCAGACGCGGGCTTCGGCGGCCGCGCCGTACAGGTGCGGAGCGTTCAGATTCGGGTCGCAGACCTGGTCCGGCCGCGAGCTGGAGGCGCTGGCGCCCAGCAGCCCGAGTCCCGCCGGGTCCACGCTGGAAGTGGTGATGGTATAGGGCAGGCCGGTGCCGTATTGCGTGTTGCCGGAGACCTGCCAGCCTTTCAGCAGCCACTGGGCCGCGCCCTGATTGGTGTGCTGTAAGAAAGGCAGTTCGTATACGTAGTTGAAGCTGAAAACGTGCCGCCGGTCGAGGCGCGCCGGCCCGTACTCGCCGTCGTGGAAATTGTACGTGTTCTGCGGCGCGTTGCTGCGGTCCGAAGCGTTGTCGGTGAGGTTCTTCGACCAGGTGTAGGAGAGATTGAACTGGCCGGCCGCTCCGAAACGCTTCCTCATCTGGACCTGGAGCGCGTGGTAATTGGAATTGAACCACGGCTGCACCATGTTGATGGCGTTGTATCCGCGGTACGGACGCACCGCGTTGATCCGGATATCGTCGGTGCTGTTGAAGATGGTTCCGGTTCCGGTTTTGAGACCGGCGGCATAGGCCACGCCGGGATAGGCCTGGTTAATGTCGATGATCCCGAGCAGGTTGGTTCCCTTGGTCCCCGTGTAACCGGTTTCGAGCACGAAGTCCCTCTGGAACTGGTGCTGAAGGGTGAAGCTCCACTGCTGGGAATAAGGCGTGATGTTCGGCAGCGGCGTCCCGCGCAGAGCCACCGGTGTGCGCGAAACGGTTGCGGTCCCGCCGCCGGGGTTGTCGCTGGTCGTGCCCGTAATCGTGACCGTACTGATCAGCGGAGGATTGATGAAGATGTTCTGCTCGTAGGTTCCGAACAGGCCGGAATCGTAGTAGATGCCATAGCCTGTGCGGATCGAGTTTTTGCCGTCGCCGAACGGATCCCAGGTGAGGCCGATGCGAGGCGCGAAATTCTTCCACACGTCGTTGGAAATCTTGTCGCCGTAGGGAGAATTCTGTCCCTGGAAGATCATCCCGTTGAGCGGCTTGCCGGTTCCGGCGATGAGCAGGCCGTTAGCCGGATCGATCTGCGCGGCGTTGGACTGATCGAAGGTGGACGGGTCGAAATTGCTCAGGACGTCATTGCCGTCTGTCGGCTGGCCGAAGTACGACCAGCGCACGCCAAGGTACAGGGCGAGGCGGGAGTTGAGCTTCAAATCGTCCTGCGCGTAGCCTTCGATCTGCCAGGCGTGCACGTCCGCGGTGAAGTCCTTGGAAGCCTGCGTGAAGGTGCCGACCTTGCCTAGCAGGAAATTGGCCCAGGACTGCTGATAGGAGCCGGTGCCGGAGGGCGCGGCCGTGTTCGTGAACGCCATCGTCCCGTAGTTGTTGCCGTTCGGCGAGTTCTCATGCTTGAGGTAGCGATTCAGCGAGAGGCCGAACTTGAATGTGTGCCGGTTGCGAATCCAGGTGAGATTGTCGAAGTAGGCGTGGTTGTGGCTGTAGTTGAGGTACGGCCCCACGCCGACCACCGAAGAGCCGCCGGTGAAGCTGACGGCGGTGACAACGCCCAGCGTGTTCGGGAACGGCAGGTTGACGTTGATGTCGGGAGAGTTTTCTTTGGCGGTCAAACCGATCGGCGTCGAGAGAAAGCCGCCATAGGAGTAGCTGTACCCGGCTTCGTTCAGCACCGACGGCGTGATCGTGTTCAGGGCGTGAATCGTGATGTTGTGTCCGGGCGAATTGGTCCGTGTGGTGGCGCCGTTCGGGATGGGAGAGCCGGTGAAGATTCCTCCCGGTTCGACCGTGGGAATGGTATCCCAGGCAAGCCTGCCCCACACCGTGAACTTCTCGCTGAAAGAGTGGTCCACGCGCAGCATTTCCTGGCGGTGATTAAAGGTGTTCCGGGCCGGATTGAAGAGCGTGTTTCCGGTGGTGGGTTCCGGCAGCTTGCTGAAAATGTCCGTGATGTACGCAGCCGCCACGGGACTGATGTTTGTGATTTGCGTGGCGGTTTGATTGCACGTACTTCCGGTATTTGCGATGCAAACCGGAACGCTGAAGATCCCCTTGCGCTCGGCGGCCGTGGGGATGGTGGACGTGAAGGTCGTGTATTGAATGATTCGCCGGAACTCCTGCGAATAGAAGAAGAAGGTTTTGTTTTTGTCGGTGTTGTACTTGTGCGGGATGAAGACCGGGCCGCCCAGGGTGAAGCCGAAGTCATTCCAGCGCAGCGGTGAAACCGTCGCCTTGCCGTCGATTACGTTGACGCGGTTGGCGTTGTTGATCCAGTTGTTGGCCGCGAAGGCGTCGTTGCGGATAAATTCGTAAGCGCTGCCGTGGAACTGGCTGGTGCCGCCCTTGGTGACCACCTGCACCTGTGCGCCGCCGGCCCGGCCGGTATCGGCCGTATACAGGCTGCGCAGCACTTTGAACTCGGCGATGGCGTCGATGCTCGGATAATTCAGCAGCGTCAGGTTGCTGCCGCGGTCCACGTTATCGGCTCCATCCACCGTCCAGTTGTTGGATGAGTTGCGCTGGCCGTTCACCGAAAACGGAATGACGTTGGCGAGACCCGAGGGCAGGGAATTGCCGATGAAGATCTGGTCCACGTTGTCGGTGGAGACACCCGGCATGAGAGCCACGAGCTGCTCGTAATTGCGCGTGGAAATCGAGAGCTCGCGGATCTGCGTGCCGTCCATCAGGCTGGAGTTGGCCGGCGTGCCCAGTTCGACCGCGACCGGCGCCGCCTGCACGGTAACCTGTTCGGACGTGCTGCCGACCTCGAGCGGGATGTTGATGGTCAGTTGATCCTTGACACTGAGCTTGATGTTTTCTCTTGTGGTTGTGCGAAAGCCGGATGCCTCCACCTTGATCGAGTAAGTTCCAACCGTCAATAGTGGAGCGGAATAAGTGCCATCCGGGCCCGAGACCAGGTTACGGACTACCTGGTTGCGATCGGTGCTGGTGATGGTGATTTTGGCATTAGGAACCGCGGCACCGGTCGGATCCAGAATCGTTCCCCCGATGCTGCCGGAAATATCTTGCGCGTTGAGGCAGAGCGCGCCCGCCAGGATGGCGAGCAGACACACGCCAAGCTTCCTTCTCATTTTTCTCCCCCCAAGCTACTCAATAACCGAAGCTCTTACAGGAGAATATGATAGCGCTAAATTGCACAAAAAGGGAGGCCTAAATGTGCTGCCACCCACCTCTCAGTGGGCGGCTGCTGTTTCGCCGACTGGAATAAATGGAGTAATAAGGTCGCCTTTGCGGTCGAACTCGAAGTCGACTACCGCTTCCAGCTCCAGGTCCGACCGCTCGCGAATCCGGTCCAGCAGGTTCGCGCTCAGAGCCAGGCGGCCCAGTTCCATGGTGTTGCGAATCCAGCCGTAGGTGACCTCGCCGAGGTCCAGTTTGCCCACCGTGGGTGCGATCCGCGCGAGGCATTCGCGATCGGTTGAGAAATGGACGGGAGTGCGGATGGCCGCGGGCGTGTTTGCGGTCAGGGAATTGATGATGGTCGGCTCCCAGTTGATGCGGTTCACCAGCCGGTCGTGCACTACGTCCGCCATGCCCAATCCCACGGCGCTGTTGTACGTCAGTTCGCTCAGGTCGCGCACGAAGACGCGTTCGAAGCGGGGAATGCCGGGCCAGGGGTTGTATTCGCCCATGACGCCGCGGTTGACCACCTTGGTGTCCATTCCGGCGCCGCTGATGTTTTTGCCGATCTCGTCGAGGATCAGAATGTCCAGGTCGAACGGCACGCGCGCCATCCAGGACTTGGCCAGTGCCAGGTTCTCTTCCTCGCGCCGTTCCATGATTTCCACCGGCACCGCGTCCAGTTTGGCGGTGTTGTGATTGGCGTCTTCGAGAATGGCGAGGCCGCCGAGGACTTTGCCGGATGCGAGGACCTGCCGGCCGACGGTGCGAATGACGTGTTCCAGGCCGAGGCGGTATGCGTAGGAGTGGTAGCGCTGGGCGCCGGCGAATTTGCCGAGACCGATGGCCATCATCTTGAAGAGGCCGCTCTCGATTTTGCCGTCGAAATCGGTATGCCATTTGACGCGGCCGACGAGCATCACGCCATCGGACTCATAGGCCGCCCGGTCCATGAAGGCCTCGATGCCGTCGGCGGTCTTGCCGAGCGATACCACGTCCAGCCGGCTGATCACCGGGCATCCCATGGCCGCTTCGGTTATGCCGTAATGCGCAAGCACGTCGGCCTGCCCGGCGGCGGAGGCCGCGCCGTGGCTCCCCATTGCGGGGAAGAGGAAGGGCTCCATGCCGCACGATTTCCAGTATTGGACGGTGCTCCGAACGATGAGGGCGATGTTGTGAATCCCGCGGCTGCCTACGCCGATCGCAACCCGCGCTCCGGGGCGGAGTTTGGCGGCGAAGCCGGAGGCGGCAAGCTGGCTGCGCACTTCTGCGGCAACGTCCGGAATCCGGCGGTCGGGAAACTTCTGGCGAACCAGGGCTAGCTGGGGAAACGACATTCCCCTATTTTACTCCGCGTCCTCTTCTTCCCCCCACTCGGACGCGAGCATTCTGGAGTATTCCCCGGACGCGTACAACTGGAAGCGGAAATTGTCCGAGCCGATTGCGACGTGCTGCGCGGACTCCGCGAATGCCTGGTACAACTGGTCTGCATACAGATGGTAGTTGCGCAGAAAGTCGGTGCTCAACATTTCGATCCGGGGCGGTTCGGCAAACAGCGCATTGAGCCCGATGGCACGGGTGAAAATCGAGACGTGGTCCGCCACTCCCCAGGCGATCAATTTCTCGCGCACGCGCTCCGGGGGCCGCGCCGCGATGAATGCTGCCAGGCTCTGCCGCTCGATTCCCAATTCCGCCAGCTTCGGGTTGCGGGCGACGCACTCCATGCACTGCTCGATCCAGCGGAAGACGTCTTTCCCAAGAAAATACAACATCCGGACTTCGCTGTACCGGCCGGAAAGCACACGCTTTTGGAGATCCTCCGGATCGGAGCCGTCACTCGGGATCAACCCCGAGAGCATCAAGGCGGCTTTCGAATTCTCGAGAAGTGAGGCTGGGGGCACGCGCTCGTTAAAGGGATGGAGAATGAGGGGCGGCAATTCCCATACGGTCTGGTCAAGTGCAATCGGATAGGGCATTTGGCTCCACTGTTTCTCTTCGGCAGGAATCGCCCGGAATTTAGGCCAGCCTGATCCTCGAAAATACCATATCAAAAGAGATTATATTCTCCGAAACATCCCCCGCGTTAATGTTGTGTAACACAAGCAGACGGACGAAGAACCGTGCACGATTCAAAACCAGCCGGTACCGGCAAGCGAAATTTTTTCCGCAGCGAACTCGCACAGGATGTGGCCGAATACTGCCTCCTGACAGCCCTGGTGGCCCTGATCGCGCTGGGCATTTTCTGGCGCATGTCGGGCGGGATCCAAAATCTTTGGGGAACCACAAACACCGCCCTGGCTACGGGCAATAGCGCCGCCTCCACAGGCGCAACCGCCGGCGCCGGAGCGGGATCGGCACCGGCCGGCACTTCCACTACGGGCGTCGGCAAGTAGCCTCAGTGCGGACTTAGTTAATTCAAGCCGAGGAACTGCCGCGCGTTCGCATAGCAGATATTACGGATCACCGGCCCGACCAGACCATCATCGTCGGGAATCTGGCCCGACTCGATATCCCTGCCGAACAGGTCGCAGAGCACGCGCCGGAAGTATTCGTGCCGCGGATACGACATGAAGGAGCGGGAATCGGTGAGCATCCCGACGAACCTCGACAACAGTCCGCAGTTGGAGAGCGCGTTCATCTGCCACTCCATGGCCTCCTTCTGGTCCAGGAACCACCAGCCGCTGCCGAACTGGATCTTGCCGGCGATCGCGCCGTCCTGGAAATTGCCGATCATGGTGGCGATCACGTAATTGTCGGCCGGGTTGAGGTTGTACACGATGATCTTGGGCAGCGCGTTTTCCTGTTCCAGGCGGTCCAGGTACCCGCCGAGCGCGTCGGCCTGCGGCCAGTCGCCGATCGAATCCCAACCGGTATCCGGCCCCAACTCTTTGAGCCTGCGGGAGTTGTTGTTGCGGCGGGCGCCCAGGTGCAACTGTTTGGTCCAGCCCTTTTCCGCGTCGAGGTGGCCGAACAGCAGCATCAGATTGGCAGCGAAACGGTGCTGTTCGTCGGGCGTGGCCGCCACCCCTTCCCGGACCCGGTCGAAAATGGCGTCCGCTTCGGCATTGAGCGCGGGCTGCGCATAGGCATAGCTCAGCCCGTGGTCGCTGGTTCGACCTCCCATCTGGTGGAAAAAATCGTGCCGCTGGCGCAGGGCATCCTGAAATCCGGCGAAATCACGGATTTCGATGTTCGCGGCTGCCTGAAGCCGGTCCACCCAGGGGTTGAAGGCATCGGGCAGGTGGACGTTCAGGGCTTTGTCGGGCCGGAAGGTGGGAAACACCTTGGTGGGCAGGCCCGAGGCTGCGATGCTGCGATGGCAGGCCAGGTCGTCGGTGGGATCATCGGTGGTGCAGACGGCCTTCACTTTGAAGCGGGCCAGAATGCCGTGCGCGGTGAGATCGTCTTCCGCCAGCGCCTCATTGGCGCGTTCCCAGATGCGGGGCGCGCTACGTTCATCCAGCAGTTCATCGATACCGAAATAGCGCTTCAGCTCGAGGTGGGTCCAGTGATACAGCGGGTTGCGCAAAGTCTGAGGAACCGTGCGGGCCCAGGCCAGGAACTTCTCTTCGGGCGTCGCGTCGCCGGTGCAGAAACGCTCCGGCACGCCGTTGGCACGCATAGCGCGCCATTTGTAGTGGTCGCCCTCGAGCCAGATCTCGGCCAGGTTGCGGAAGCGCCGGTTGGAAGCAACGTCCTGCGGCGGCAGATGGCAATGGTAGTCCAGAATCGGCTCGTTTTCCGCGAATTTGCCAAAAAGGCGCCTTCCGGTTTCGGTGCTCAGCAGGAACTGATCGTTGATGAAGGCCATGGTGGTATCAGGATCCTAAACGCTGATTGAAGCACAAAAGGGCCCTCGGCGGCGCGGCGGTTCGGTTCATTTCGACCTTTTCGCTATGATTGGTAGATGACTGGCGCCCCTCCTTCCGCAGTGGACTCCGCCGCCCAGGCGACGAAGGACCTGGAACGCGAATATCTCCTCCAGAATTACGCCCGCTACCCGCTCGTGCTCGCCCGCGGCAAGGGCTGTCACGTGTACGACCTGGACGGCCGCCGATATCTGGATTTCATCACCGGCATCGGGGTCAACGCCCTGGGGCACGCCCATCCGCGGATCGTGAAGGTAATCCGGGAACAGGCGGCGCTGCTGGTGCACACCTCGAACCTGTATTATCACCAGTACCAGGGCCCGCTCGCCGAACGGCTGGCACGCATGAGCGGCCTGAAGCGCACCTTTTTCTGCAATAGCGGAACCGAGGCAGTGGAAGGCGCGTTGAAGATGATGCACGCCCACGGGCGCGCGCGGAACGAAGCCAAAACCGAAGTCATCTCGCTCGAGAACTCCTTTCATGGCCGCACTTTCGGAGCCTTATCGCTGACCGGGCAAGCGAAGTACCGGCAGGATTTCGAGCCCTTGGTCCCGGGGGTGAAGTTCGTTCCGGTCAACGACGTTCCGGCGCTCGAAGCGGCGTTCAGCGACCGCACTTCGGGCATGATCCTTGAAATGATCCAGGGCGAAGGCGGCATTTATCCGCTCAGCGAAGAATTCGTGGCGAAGGCGCGCGAACTGGCGGACCGGTACGATGCTCTGCTGGTGGCCGACGAGACCCAGTGCGGCGTGGGCCGCCCCGGCACCTGGTTCGCTTACCAGCGTTCGGCGCACGTGGTGCAGCCGGACGTGGTGGTGGCCGCCAAGCCGGTGGGCTGCGGGCTTCCCCTCGGCTTCATGACGGCCAGCGAAAAAGCCGCTGCCGCGATCAAGCCCGGCATGCACGGCAGCACCTTTGGCGGCAATGCGCTGGCATGCCGCGTGGCCCTCGAATTTCTGGATGTGCTCGAGGAACTGCTGCCCGCCATCCAGCGCGTGGGCGGATACTTTCACGTGACGCTCAATGAGCTGGCGCGCAAACACCCGGTGGTCAAGGAGGTACGCGGATTCGGGTTGATGCTCGGGATGGAACTGAACGTTCCGGGCAAGCAACTGGTGCTCGACGCCATCGGGGAAGGGCTGCTCATTAACTGCACCCACGAAACGGTGCTCCGCTTCCTGCCTCCGTACATTGCCACCGAGAAGGAAGTCGATCAGGCCGTCAAGATCCTCCAAAAACTGCTGGCTAAACTGAAGTAAACGCGCCGTTTGCTCTGCCTGCGCGACCCGTTGAATCCTGCGCCATTATCTCGACATCAAATATCTTGAAAGCGAGATAAAATGAAGCCGAAAGTCCTCGTGGTTGCCGGCAGCGTCCGGCGTGAGTCGTTCAATCGAAGGTTGGCGGGAATTGCGGCGGAGGCGCTGCGAGCCGTGGGGCTCGAGGTCACCCTGGCCGAACTCCGTGATTTTCCCATGCCGATCTATGACGGCGACCTGGAAACCGCTTCAGGACTCCCGGCTTCGGCCAAAGCCTTCAAGGAACTGGTGCGGCAACACGATGCCCTGGTGATCGCGTCACCCGAATACAACGGCTCCTTCACAGCGTTGATCAAGAATGCCATCGACTGGGCTTCGCGCCCCGAACCGGGCGAGCCTCACCTGGCGGCGTTTCGCGGTAAGAAGGCGGTGCTGCTGAGCACGTCGCCGGGACCGGGCGGCGGAGTTCGCGGTTTGCGCCACCTGCGGGAACTGCTGGAAATGATCGGAATCGAGGTCGTCTCCGAACCGCTGGCCCTGCCGCGTGCGTCGCAGGTGTTCGACCCGGAGACCGGCGGCCTTGCCCGGCAGGAGGACCGCAACGCCGTCAGCGCGCTGGCGGGCGGTCTCGCCGAAGCTCTTGCCGGCATCACTCGCCTGGCGCGCGCCAGCTGAGTTTATTGCGCTTTGGCGATTGTCACCTCACCAAACTTCTTCAGGATGTCGCCTATTTTGGACGCATCCCCGACCACCACCACGGCCGACTGCCCTGGCGCAATGTACTTTTTCGCCACTGCCAGCAACTGGTCCGGCTCCACGGAGCGCACCTTGGTCACATAAGTCTCCAGGTAATCCTTGGGCAGGCCCAGCGTAGTCATGTTGGTGAGCTGCGTGGCCACGCCCTCCTGCGTTTCGAGGCGCAGCAGGTACATCCCTGCCATGTAGTTCTTCACCGAGGTCAGTTCCGCGGATGGGACCGGTTTGCTGGAGATTTCATCCATTTCCGCGATCACCGCCTTCAGCGCCGGCTCGAGCACATCATTGCGCACCTGCGTCACGGCCTGGAAATCGGCCGCGTCGCGATGGGTATCGTACTCGCTGTGAGCGTCGTAGGCGAACCCTTCCTTTTCGCGGATATTCTTGAACATGCGGGAACTGGCGCCGCCGCCGAGGACGTTGGTCCCCACTATGAGGGGGAAGAAATCGGCGCTGGTGCGCACCGGCGCCAGGCGGCCCACGTGAATATCGGCCTGCACCGATCCGGGACGATCCACCAGCACGATCTGCCGCTTGGGCGCCGGAGCATCGATCTTCGGCGACGCCGGAAGCCCGGTCTGCTTCCACGCGCCGAACTCGGCGGTGATGGTTTTATTGAGCGCGTCGCGCGCGGGGAGCTTGCCGATCAGAATGAGGGTGGCGTTGTTCGGCACCAGGTGCCGGTCGCGAAATCCGGCAAGCAGTTTCGGATCCAGTTTCTGGAGCGCCGCCTGGGTTGGCGCGATGTGCGCATAAGGAGAAGTGCCGTACACTACTTCGGCCATCTTTTCGTTAGCCAGGAAGGACGGGTTGGAGCGTTCCGCCAGCAGGCTTTGGATGCGGTTCTGCCGGTAGAGGTTCACCTCGTCCTCTGGAAATGTCGCATTGATGGCGCAGTCCGCCATGAGCGACAGCAGCCGGCCCAGATTCTCGGAGAGGGCGCTGCCGAAGAGGGTCAGCCCATCGGCTCCGGAGGCTGCGCCCAGAGTGCCGCCGATCATGCCTGTCTCATCGGAGATCTGGCGCGATGTCCGGGTTTTCGTGCCCTCGTTCAGCAGGCTGGCGACGGCTTCGGAAAGGCCCGGCACATCGGCGGGATCGAACTTTGAGCCTGCCTGAAACGTGAGGCGCGCGGTCGCCAGCGGGAACCGGTCATCCTCCACCAGGACTACGGTCATGCCATTCGGCAGTTTCGTCTCGGAAACCGGCGGCAGCTTGTAGCCGGGAATGGGCGGAGTCTGCGGCGGCTTGGTCCGATCCACGGTTTGCGCGGCCAGGCCGGCTGCGGTGAGTGCCAGAATGGCGATCGATTGCAGTCGCATTATTGTCCCTCCTTCTGCTGTCCGGGCTGGGCCTGCGGCGCGGGCTGTATCTCCAGCACTGCGCGCCGGTCGGCCGTCAGGTATTTCCTGGCGGCCGCCTGGATCTGGGCAGGAGTTACGGCCAGTTGCGCGTCGAGCTCGGTGTTGATAATCGCTGGATCGCCGTCAAACGTGGCATACTGTCCCAGCGCTTCTGCCCGGCCCATTGAACTCTGAAGCTGGCGTATCCGGTTGGCCCGAAACTGCGCCTTCACCCGTTCCAGTTCCTTTTCGTCCACTGGTGTGGTCTGCAGTTTAGCGATCTCCTCCTGCAACTGGCTGACAATCTGCTCCGCTTTGAATGTCGGCTTGTAAAGCAGGAAAACGGCCCAGGCGCCGGGATCGCGGTAATCCTGCGGGCCGGCGAACGGCCAGCCCAGGTTGGATTCATACTGAATCACCGACTGTTTGCCCTTGATCAGGTCCTGCCTCAGCCTCGAACTGTCTCCGGCCGTCAGGATCGCATCCACCATATTCAGCGCATAATAATCCGGCGACCTGCGCTTGGGCCCCGGATAGCCCACCACCACGCCCGGAACCTGAGCTAAAGGATCCTTATGAACCACGGTCCGGCTTTTGAAACCGGCCGGCTCGGTCATATCCGGATGTTTGGGCTGCGGCTGCGAGGGTATGTCGCCGAAATACGTCTCCACCAGCTTTTTCGCGTCGTCCGTCTGGATGTCGCCCACCAGCACCAGGACCGCGTTATTCGGGGCGTAGTATGTCTTGAAGAACCTGGTCACGTCCGCCACGCTGGCGGCATTCAGGTCTTCAAACGAGCCGATCAGCGAATGCGAGCTCTGCCAGTTCTGGAACATGAGCGTAGGCCACACGTCCACGATGGCGGTGGAGTAAGGCTGGTTGTCGAAGCTCAGGCGCCGCTCCTGTTTCACTGCCTCCTTCTGGTTCTTAAGGTTCTCCTCGGTGATGGAAAGGCTGCGCATGCGGTCGGATTCGAGCCACAGCGCGGTGGCCAGTTTGTTGGATGGCAGAACCTCGTAGTAGTCGGTGAAGTCGGGGTGTGTGGAGCCGTTGAGCGAGCCGCCGTTCGCCTCCACGGTGGCGAAGTGGGTGCCTTTCGGCGCATTGGCCGAACCCTCGAACATCATGTGCTCGAACAGGTGCGCAAAACCGGTGCGTCCTTTTTCTTCGGCCCGCGCGCCCACGTTGTAGATCACGTACACGGTGACGACCGGCACGGCGTTGTCCTTTGAGAGGATCACGCGCAAGCCGTTCTTGAGCTTGTATTGTTCGATCGGAATGGACACTTCCGCGCTTTTCGAAACGAACGCGGCGGAAAGGAGCAGACCACAGGCAATCAGCTTTTTCATAGCTTCTTCTATCCTACGGTTGGCGACGCGAAACAGTTTCCCGGTATTGTACACGGGAACGCAATTCCAGCGTGCATTTTACGGTAAAGCAGCAGGCGTCAGGGCTGGCCGATCAACGATCTCAAGTCGGATCCTGGAGCGAAACGCGGCACGCGCTTCGCGGCAATTTCCATCGCCCGGCCGCTTCTCGGATCGCGCACGCGGCGGGCCTTCCTTTGCGTGGTTGCGAACGTGCCGAATCCGGAGATGGTAACGTGGTCGCCGCTGGCCAGGCTGTTCCGGATTCCGCTCACCAGGGCATCCAAGGCCCGCGACGCCTGCGCGCGCGTCAACCGGGCATCTACCGCCATTTTCCCGATCAGATCCTTTTTGTTCACGAGGCACCAATGCCCGCGAGTAATATCACAAAAGAGGGGCAGACGCAATGGAATCGAAGCGAAAGGTGAATTGGGCAGGAGAGGTAAAGCGGGGAATCTCTAGGCTTGTTTCTTTAGGCCCAACACCTCGTTGAGCGACCCCTGCCGGTAGCCTTCCAGGTCCAGCGTAACGTACTGAAAGCCGAGAGCCTTGAAGATGGCAGTGAACCTGCGCGCCATTTCGAGATCCAGCGCCTTCGCCATTTCCTCGGGGGCTATTTCGATGCGCACGACATTGCCGTGGAACCGGACGCGAAACTGGCGGAAGCCAAGCGCCTTGATCTCCTCTTCGCCCGTCTCCACCGTTTTCACGTTCTCGATCGTCACCGGCGTGCCGTAAGGAATGCGAGAGCTGAGGCAGGCGGATGCCGGACGGTCCCAGGTAGGCAGTCCGGCCAGCCGCGACAGTTCGCGAATCTCGGCCTTGCTCAAGTCCGCGACGGCGAGCGGCGCCGCCACTTCGTGTTGCCGCGCGGCATTCTGGCCGGGCCGGTAATCGCCCAGGTCATCGGTGTTGACGCCGTAGACGATATGCTCGAACCCGCGCTCCCGCGCCACTTCTCCGAGCCGCGTGAACAACTCATCCTTGCAATGAAAACAGCGGTCCGGCCCGTTTTTCAGGTAGTCCGGATTCTCGAACTCGTGCGTGTCCACGTATTCGTGACGGAGCCGGAACTGCGCGACGAAGGCCTCGGCGTCGCGTTTGTGCGATTCGGGCAAGGAAGCGGAATCGGCGGTCATGGCCACGGCGTTGTCGCCCAGGACGTGCCCCGCGGCCCAGGCAAGGTAAGCCGAATCCGTCCCGCCGGAAAACGCCACGATTACGCGGCCCATCCGCGCCAGATCCGCGAACAGACGCTCCTCTTTTTCGCGCAAACGCTCCGGGCTTGAAAGTTCCACAAGGGTCGCCATGGCAGCTACCAGTTTACTGGAGCGGCAGCGGGTCCTGGCCGTTGCCGTTTCCGTTTTCAGTCTCCGGGATCACCGATGCCGCCGCCACCTTATCGTCCGGATCGAGCGCAACCAGTTTCACGCCCTGGGTGGAGCGTCCCGCCTGCCGGATGGTGGACGATTCGATGCGAATGATTTTCCCGTTCTGGCTGACGATGATCAGCTCCGAGTCTTCCTTCACCGACAGGATGGATACCACCTTGCCTGTCTTATTGGTGGTCTTCATGTTGATCACGCCTTTGCCGCCCCGTGCGGTCAGGCGGTAATCCTCGAGAGTGGTGCGCTTGCCGAAGCCGTTTTCGGCGATCGAAAGGACCAGCCCTTCTTTCTCCACCACTTCCATTCCCACCAGGTAATCGCGCTCGGCCAGATCCATGGCGCGCACGCCGCGCGCCTGCCTTCCCATCGGCCGCACCTGGCCCTCCGCAAACCGGATCGCCTGCCCTTCGTGCGAGCCGAGGAAGATGTAATTGTCGCCGTGCGTGATCCGCGCCGAAATGAGCTCGTCGCCCTCATCGAGCGAGACCGCGATGATGCCGCGCGACATGGGGTTGTCGAACTCGGTCAGCTCGGATTTCTTGATGACGCCGTGCCGGGTGACCATCACGATAAACTGGTCCGGCACAAAATCCTTCACCGAGAGGAACGCCTTCACCGTCTCGTCCGCTTGCAGGTTGATGAGATTGGAAATGTGCTTCCCCTTGCCGATGGTGGTCGCGTCCGGAATTTCGTACACCTTCAGCCAGTAGACGCGTCCGCGCGTAGTGAAGATCAGCAGGTAACTATGCGTGGAAGCGACGATCAGGTGCTCCACGAAATCCTCGGCGCGCGTGCCCATTCCGATGCGGCCCTTGCCGCCCCGCGTCTGCCGGCGGTAGGTGTCCACCGACGTGCGCTTCAGGTATCCGCCGCGAGTCACCGTGACGGCCACGTCCTCCACCGCCACCAGGTCTTCCAGGCTGATTTCGCCGGTGTCTTCAATGATTTCTGTGCGCCGCTCGTCTCCGAACTCCTTCTGCACGTCCCGCAGTTCTTTCACGATCAGGTCGCGCAGGACCTTGTCCGAACCGAGGATCTCCAGGTACTCGGCGATACGCCGCTGAATATCGGCAAGCTCGTCCAGGATCTTCTGCTGCTCCATGCCGGTCAGCCGCTGGAGCTGCATTTCGATGATCGCCTGGGCCTGCTTTTCACTGAACTCGAAGCGCGCGATCAGGTTGTCGCGAGCTTCCCGCGGCGCACGCGCGGCGCGGATCAGGCGGATCACTTCATCCAGATTGTCGAGCGCCTTCTGGAATCCGAGCAGAAGATGTTCGCGATCCCGTGCCTTGCGCAGTTCGTATTCGGTGCGCCGCCGGACCACTTCCACCCGGTGCTCGATGAAGTACTTGAGCATCGGAATGATGCCCAGTTCGCGCGGCTGCCCGTTGACGATCGACAACATGATGATGCCGAAGCCGATCTGGAGCTGCGAGTGCTTGTAGAGGTTGTTCAGTACCACCTCGGGCTGCTCGCCGCGCTTCAACTCGAACACGATGCGCGTGCCGTCGCGATCGCTCTCGTCCCGGATGTCGGAGATGCCTTCGATGCGCTTTTCGTTCACCGCCGAGGAGATCTGCTCGATCAGCTTGCTCTTGTTCACCTGGTAGGGAATCTCGGTGACGATGATCGCTTCGCGATCCTTGCCGATCACCTCGCGGCGAGTCTTGGCCCTGATTTTGAGCTGGCCACGGCCGCGCGTGTACGCCTCCACGATGCCGTTCCTGCCGAGGATGAAGCCTCCGGTCGGAAAGTCCGGGCCGGGCACGGTCTCGATGATCCTGGCAAGAGGCGTGTTCGGATTCTGGATCAGCAGTACGGTGGCGTCGATGATCTCGGTCAGGTTGTGCGGCGGGATGTTGGTGGCCATGCCCACGGCGATTCCGGCGGACCCGTTCACCAGCAGATTCGGAACGCGGGTGGGGAGAACTTCCGGCTCGGTTTCGCTGTCGTCGTAGTTAGGCCGGAAATCGACCGTTTCCTTGTCGATATCCTCGAGCAGCGCGGTCGCGATCCGGGAAAGCCGGGCTTCGGTGTACCGCATGGCCGCGGGCGGGTCGCCGTCGATCGAGCCGAAGTTGCCTTGCCCCTGGACCAGCGGGTAACGCATGGTGAAGCTCTGCGCCATGCGCACCAGGGAATCGTAAATGGGCGAGTCGCCGTGCGGGTGAAACTTGCCCATCACCTGCCCCGTGATCTTGGCGCACTTCACGGTCGGCCGGTTGGGCGCGAGCCCCATGTCGTGCATTCCAAACAGAATCCGACGGTGAACGGGCTTCAGTCCGTCGCGAATATCGGGCAGTGCGCGGCCTACGATCACGCTCATCGAGTAGTCGAGATACGACCGCTTCATCTCGTCTTCGATGTTGATCGGGATGAGGTTTTTGTTACTGCCGTCGCCGCCTCCGCCGGGCGGAACAAGCGAACCTTGGATGGGTGGATCCTGGTCTGGCATGATTGGGGTTAAGTTCTATTTTACCAAAGAGTTTGATATACTTCCACGATTCGCCCGCGGAGGGGTGCTGGAGTATGAAAAAAACGTGGTTTTGCGTTCTCGGCGCGGCCCTTTTGTCCGCCGCCGCTTTCGCCGCCGAGACTACGGTAGCCAAAGTCTACGACGGCCAGTTGTCGATGATCGAAGGCGAAATCGTGCCGCTGGTCGATGCCATGCCGGCGGATAAGTTCAGCTTCGCGCCGGCGAACGGCGAGTTCAAGGGCGTTCGCACCTTCGCCGAACAGGCCAAGCATGTAGCCGCCGTCATCTATATAGCCGCCGCGGCTGCGAAGCAGGAAAAGCCGCCAGTGGATCTTGGCCAAGGGGAGAACGGCCCCGACTCGGTCAAGACCAAGGCCGACATCCTCAAGTTCCTCAAAGACTCATTCGCATACGCTCACAAAGTCATGCTGAGCCTGGATGCGAAGAACCAGATGGAACTGGTCAAGTCGCCTTTCGGAGGGCCGGACGTGGCACGCGCCGGCATCGCGTCGGCCACGGTATGGCACACCTTCGACCACTACGGACAGATGGTAGTCTACGCCCGAATGAACGGCATCATCCCGCCCGCGAGCCGGCCCGCGCCTCCCACGCCTGCGGCAAAGAAGAAGTAGCCTGGCCGGGTCACGCCAATTCCCCGACCTTTGGCACCTCGAGTTCGAGTTCACCCTTGCCGTTCACCGAGAACGCGGGCGCGAAACGGCGGCCCCAGGCGATCTCGTCGTGCCGGTAGCTGTACCGCGCCAATACTGTCTGGTTGAACGTGTCGTCGTACGCCTTGATCAGAATGAGGATCTCGGCCTGCATCCGTTCGAGGTCTTCGGCCGTTTTTTCGGTCAACGGGCTGTCCGCGTCAATGGGGTGGACCACGGTCCAGGTGAGCGGCAGGAATAAGACACGCTCCCGTTCGAGCCGCAGCAGACGGTACCTGCGCTTAAGGGTTTCATCCTCGCGGTCGACGGTCATCAGAAGGGCCTGGGCTTCGAGTTCCATCAGCGAATTGTGCCGCCGGTTCACTACACGGAACTGAAGCGCAGTGCCGTCCTGGTAGGGTGTCATCACCATTTTCTCGCTGAAGCCGATGCGCGCCGACGGCCGGGAAACCCGGCCGTAGAGCAGGCCCGTGGCCACGGCGAATCCGAGCACGCCCGCCATCGATTCGAGAGACGCCACAATTTGTCCGCCGAGCCCGTGCGGCGAGATACTGCCATACCCGACGGTGCTGAGCGTGTGCGCGCTGAAGAAAAAGTCATTGAGAAAACGCCCGCCCCGGGTGGAAGCGTCCGCGCCGCTCAATTGGCCCGACCCGAGGACGAAGTACAGGGAAGCGAACAGAGTGTTCACCAGCAGGTACCCGGTGAACAGCAAGGCCAGGAAAGGCGGCCAGCGCATGGAGATCAGTTGCAGGTAGGGATGAAAATCCCGCCACGTGCCTCCGCGGCGGCGCACATTGAAGCTGCCGTCCTTATTGATGACTCGCGAAAGGGCGCCTGCGTACTGTTGCGTCAGCCCCGGATCGAAGCTCGGTCTGTGCATAACGTAGGATAGGCCGGGAAGGCCTTTCCTGCGCAAGCGTGGCGGCTAGGCTGCCGCGAGCCAGTCCCGCACCAGGGCCTCAGGGCTGCCGCGCAAATCGAGCGGTTCGGTACGCTGCTCCTGGTTGCCTTCCAGGTACACCGCCAGAATCCCCTTGGGCGTCGGCCGCAACTCCAGCCGCCGGTCCCGCGCCTCCAACCGCAGCGTAGACCCCAGCCATGCCATATGCACTTTCACCCTCATGCCGAATCCTACGCGAGTGGCCTGCCGCAGCAGCTCCTGGGTATACGGGCCCTTCTTCAGTTCCTCGGCAAACGGCGCGGCGGCCCGGCTGGCGGCGCGTTCCCGCTCGCGCTGGAGTTGGGCGCGGTCGGCCAGGGCGAATGCCTCTTCCTGCGACTCAAGGCTTTTCAGGTTGCTTTCGAGATTGTCGAGAAAACTCATGTCTTAACAGTTTGACGGAAAAGCGCGCCGCTAGTAACAGGAAATCGAGCGGCAGCAAACAGTTTTTACCAAGCCTTACGAAATGTTGGAGGAATTGGGGTGTTGAATTAGGTTTTGGTTGGGTGTGTATGATAGGTGTGGTGTGGGTGGTTGTGTTAGGAGATGTTAGGATTGAAGTGTTTTGTGGAGGGGATAGAAGTTATTGGGTTGGGTGTAGGGGAATTAGTGATTGGGGGGGGGGGATAGGATGAGGGATTGGGTAGTATTAGTTTTAACGAGCTGCAGAATCAGAGGGTTTAGTTTTTTGGGTAGGAGGGTGTAGAAACATATGCTAGACTGCTATCGTTTGCTGCTTTTATGCAGTGAGATGTATAGAAACGGCTGGTGGTTAACGACGTATAAGCGAAGTGGGTGTTGCGTGCATGCGGGTCGAACTGCTCGGTGCTTTGCAACTCGCGAATCGTCTCAATCTGCAAGCGGCAGCAGCAGGAAAAACGCGAAATGATAGCGCACAACGGCTCGCGAGGAGCGATGGCAACGGCGCGGCGAAAGCTGCGTTCGCAGGGCACTGGGTTGGCGCGCTGCATCATGGCTAACGCATCGTGCGCATCTGACAATTGCGGGTCAGTTGAATCGCTCCGCGCGGCAATTTGCAATCATTTCGGCGCGTTCGCGGGTTGAACTGATCGAAAGCCGATCGTCTCATCGCGCGACTCCGCGTAACTGGGAGCAAAGGATGGGTCCTGCAATCGCTGCTCGAACAGGTCGAGAGTGATCTCCACGCTCGTACTCCAGGGCGCATCTCGGAGACGCGGGCGCGGCGGAAAAGATGTCAGCGGCGAGACATCGCCCGGCGAGTGAGACGAACTAACCAATAGCGGCTATGAGGACGACACGCCGCAACAAGAGCGGCGCAATC
The DNA here is from genome assembly GCA_963836425.1 of Bryobacterales bacterium. Lineage (GTDB taxonomy): Bacteria > Acidobacteriota > Terriglobia > Bryobacterales > Bryobacteraceae > CAWIJJ01. The sequence continues at coordinate 263,453 of CAWIJJ010000006.1, forward strand.
GATTCGAATGACCGAGGCGTGCTGCCCGACTCGAATCGGTCGCTGCAGGACGTGCAATGCGGGCGGATGACCGGCACATATCGCCTTGGCAGCTCGATGACGAGTGTATCCCGGAGCTGGGCATCGTAATACTCTCTGAGGCGCGTCCGCAGCGACGGGCCGTTCTGACGACAGAATCGGCTTGGTATCGTAGGTCGGTCGCGCCGAACACCGCGGTGCGATCACAGACTCCCAGTCCTGAGAGCGCCTTGAGGTGCAGCTCCACGATGAACCGGAGAAACCCGACAACCGCTCATACGAGCAAACCGGGGCTCTCAACACCTCCGAGCTGTCGCCGGACAGCTCCGGCCGCCCTGAAACTGGCATGGTCAGAGCACCTCGTCACAGGGTGCAAGCCGTCTACTCCAACCCAAAGTCTGCGTCAACGGGGACCGATGCAACATCGGCCAGTGAACGGGTGAGGGGCTATCGCGGCACGCACCGCGGCGATACGGCCGGACGGGCAGCAATAGCGCACCGCTGCTACGACGCACGGCTGTGAGCGAGGTGCACAGGCGCAGGTGAAAAGACAGGAAAGGAAAACAGAATGACTCGAAGATACGCTAGACGCGACGACGCTCTGTCGTGGCCTCGGTCGTGGCTAACGCCGACGTCGTCCTGGACTGGAACTAGATCATGGTGGCAACGGTGAGCAGTCAAAATCCGTTTGCACAGGCGCGCTTCGCTGCATCACGCAGTTGGCAGTATTCGAAGCGGTGAACGCGGCCGCGGGCACTCCACCTACCTCGGCACGATCAGCGCGCCGCAGGATCATCGGCTGAAGCGGCGGCAATCGCGGCTGCGCACACGGTGTGAAGAGCTACTTCCCTGCGGCGCGGCAAGTCTCGACGCGGCCCGAGCTGGCTCCTCGCCTCGATACCGGACGGGCAGGCGAAGACGAACGGCATCGCGTAGGCGAGGCCGCAGCTGCGGCCATGATCGCGCCGCGCGAATGACGGCGCCGCGCCCCCGCAGTTCTACCTGCCGGTTTCGTCGGAGCCCGGCCAATGGCAATTAACGCCGGGTTGTTCTGCGGCGGGCGGCATCATGTTGCAGTGGCGGAATGTGACTCCATTCGCCGTCCGGAGCTCGAGCCAGTCCGCTCCGGTCCGCCGCCGGCCCTCACCAGCGTCCGGTATGCGAAAAGCTATGGTGAGGTCAAGCAGGTGGGGGACATCACCAGCGCCACGCGTCCACCCCACCTCTCCGATGTGGCGACCTTCTATAACATCGTCCTGGCCGTCGCCGTGTGGAATCCGGTGGCGAGGGAACTGGCGATGGAGCAGGGCAGTTCACTTTTCGAGAACGCAAGGACCCTTGCGCTCATGAATATGGCCATCAGCGACGCCCTGGTCACGGTGATGGAAACCAAGTATTATTACACGCGCTGGCGTCCGGAAACCGCAATCAGAGACGGCGGCGTCGATAACAATCCGCGGACCCAACCCGATCCCGCGTACAAGCCGTTCATCGTTACGCCTTGCTTTCCGAGCTACCCGTCAGCCCACGCGAGCGCGAGCTACCAGCGCGCGAGATCCTCGCACGGATCTTCGGCAACAGGCGGCACTCAATCACGCTATCGACTCCCGCAATGCCTGACGTCGTGCTCCACTACGACAAGTTGAGCGACATCACCGACGACATCGACGACGCGCGGGTCTACGGCGGGATCCACTTCCGCTACGACCAGGATGAAGGCGGAGTACAAGGCACGGACATCGGCCGGTACGTGTACAAACATCAACTCCGCTGCTTGAGAGGGTGTAACGAGGAGGAAGGCGAGCAGTAAGACCACACACCTGCCGGGAGGACGGCAGTGATCATCGGAGGTACCGGATGAGAACCAGTGTTGTGTTTCTGACGCTGTCCTGGTATGCCGGCTCGGGGCTGGCGCAGGTATCAGGCCATTTTGTCGAAACGAGCATATGACCGAGGCCCGGTTTGGACACACGGCTACGCTTCTTCCGAACGGGAAGGTCCTGATCGCGGGTGGCCATGGTACGGCGAAAGCCCTCGCGAGCGCCGAGCTGTACGATCCGGACAGAGGCTTTATCAGTACCGGCAGCATGAACGCTCCGCGAGCGAGCCATCGGCAACGTTGCTGCCCGACGGCCGTGTCTTGATGTCGGCGGTTCGACCGACACGGCGGTTGAACTATAGATCCGAAACCGGCAGTTTAGCCGTGGACCAGGCATGAGTACCCCTCGCTACGCTCACACGGCTACGCTGCTGAATAACGGCAAGGTGCTCATCGCCGGCGGATCTCCGGAGCCCGCGACTGGACACGGCGGAAGTACGATCCGGCGAAGGAACGTCACGCCGACAGGGAACATGACGTGAGCCACGTGGGTCACGGGCCACGCTGCTTCCAGACGGGAGAGCCTGATCGCCGGCCGGTGACGGGGAGGATGTCGATCGGTCGAACCGAGATCTACGATCCTGACGGCGGGAGCTCCACGCGGTCGTCGCCGGACAGCCGGCGTGGCTCCGCCGACACGGCGAACCTGCTCCAACGGCAAAGTCGATCACCCTAGGGGCGCCCGAAGCGACGGGGCCCAGCCGCGGAAATTTGACCGGTGACCTCGTCGCCACGTCAGCGCTACGGGCGCCCCGGTCAGGCATCGCCGCCGCAGGCGGCGCTGCTCCCGATGGGTCGATCCGGCGGGTGGGGTGCGGGGCCCACGCTCAGGTCTACGATGCCGGCCCGGCCGTCCGCGTACCGGGGAAGACCACCGGCCGGCACGATCACACCGCCACACCCCAACGATGGGACCGTAGATCGCTGGAGGCCCCGCCGGCCGGCGATCCGCTGGACTGGCGACTACCGTGTGGCGCGCGCCGGCGCAGAGCTGTAACCGGCCACAGAAGCCGGCGGCGGCGGCTCCCCTCGCGTGAAGGTTAGGACCGGGTGCCACCAGCACGCGGGCACCATGAGGTCGTGCGGACAGGATCCGGCTACCCTGGAGAGGCGTAACACTACGCACCGGTCGGTCGACGGCAGCGTGACCCTCCACAGGTCCGATCGGCGGCCGAAGGCGGAGGTGCGGGTGGCAACACCCCCGGACACCGGGCTGAACAGATCAACGTGCGAGCCGGCGGGTAGTCGCGGGACCGCTAGCCCGTGCGAGTACATCTGGCCGGCCGAGCAACCTGGTCACGATCGGAGTGGGTCAGTAATGGAGATGATCTGTCTGGCGGTCGTCGCGAACGTTCATCTCCCGGACAGCGACGGGTACGATGAGGCTCGCCAGGGCGGAATGGAATGATGACCGCGGCGCCTTCGCCCCTCAACAGCGTTCTGCTCGAGGCGTACGGAGGCGCTATCTCTCGGGTGCCCAACCACGCTGGATTTCGCAGAAAATCCTCCCAAACTCGAACGGCGGCGCGTACTTGGATTACCTGTCGTCAGGAGAGGATGTGCGCACCGCGTATCACGATGCCCGCTTCCAGCGGCTGGCGGCCATCAAATCGCAGTACGAACCGTCGAACCTGTTCCACTTCAATCAGAACATCCCCCGCGCAGACTTAGTCCTCCGAGCCTGCTCGTCCGCGTATACGGAAGTGGTCCAGCCGGCCGGCCGCGGTACCATGGTCGCTGCATGGATGCCGCCTCCCGCGCAACACTCACCAGCCTGAGGAACGGACTGCTCAGGCTGCACAAGAGCCTGCTCGATTCAGAACGTTCGGCATACGAGCGCGATGTGGCGCGCATCACTTCTACGGGTCAATACCTGAACCTGGTGCTGAACGATCCATGGTTTCATTATTTGCACGAACTTTCGCAATTCATCGTGCTGGTGGATGAAACGCTGGACCAGAAGGAGCCCGACCCGGTTCGTGATGCCGACCCGCAGCGGCTGCTGGCGCAAGCCCGCGAACTGATCTCTCCCGCCGAAAACGGCGATGGTTTCCGCCGGAAATACTTCGAAGCGATGCAGCGCGACCCCGCGGCGGTTCTGGCGCATCGCGACATGATGCGCGTCTTTGAAGGGCTGGACGCCGCGCAAGCGGAGTGACGGGTGCGCGGTAATCTACAAGCATGGTAGTTGCCGGGCGGCGCAAGACGATCGCATTGTTTATCGCGCTGGGCATCGGCCTGATTTCCGTCATCCTCCTTCTCTATGTGGGCTGGGTGCTGCTCAACTGGCGCACGGGAATCCTGCTGGTTCTGGGGCTGCTGCTGTTGCTCATGATTGTTTCCGGCGTTGTGCTGAACACCATTTTTCTGGTGCGGGAGATCCGCCGCAGCGAGCAGCACGACGCGTTCATCAACGCAGTGACGCACGAGCTGAAGACACCCATCGCATCCATCCGGTTGTACCTGCAGACCTTGCAGACGCGCCCGGTGGACGAAGCGCGCCGCAATGAGTTTTATCGCATTATGCTGGAGGACAGCGACCGGCTGATGAACACCATCGAGCAGGTGCTCCGCACCGGGAGGGTGGGCGCGGCGAGCCGCAGGCTTAACGTCACCACCTTCGACCTGGCCGCCCTGGTGGAGGAGTGCGTGGGGCGCTCCCGCGCGCTGCACCGGCTCGACGGCGACGCCCTCGAGTTCCCCGGACCCGAACCGGTGAGCATTCAGGCCGACGCCGACGAAGTCCGCGCCGCCGTGTCGAACCTGATCGACAACGCCGTCAAGTACTCCGGGAGCCGCGTCAAAGTGAACGTCGTGATCGAACGGCTGCCGGCCGCCGTTTCGGTGCGTGTCCGCGATTCCGGCCCGGGAATTTCGAAGAACGAGCTGAGCCGGGTGTTCAAACGTTTCTACCGGGTGCCTGGACCCCTGGCGTCCTCGGTGAAGGGCACCGGTCTAGGGTTATACATCGTCCGTTCGGTGGCCAAGCGGCACCGTGGCCGCGCGTGGGCGGAAAGCGAGGGGCCGGGGCGGGGAAGCACCTTCGTCCTGCAATTACCAATTTCGCAATGAGCCGCATTCTGGTTGTGGAAGACGAAAGCCACCTTGCCGAGGGACTGCGCTTCAACCTGGAGGAGGAAGGATACAGCGTGGAAGTAGTCTCCAGCGGGGAAGATGCGCTGGAGCGACTGCTGGCTAACCGGCAGTCATTCGACCTGGTGGTACTGGACGTGATGCTGCCGGGCAAAAGCGGCTTCGAGGTGATCTCGGAACTGCGCGGTGCGGGGCAGTTTGTCCTCACCCTGATGTTAACCGCGCGCGGGCACCCGGACGACGTTCTGCAGGGATTTTCCGCGGGGGCCGACGATTACCTCGCGAAGCCGTTCGAGCTGGCAATTCTGATCGCCCGCATCAAAGGCCTGCTACGCCGGCGCGAATGGCTGCAAACGTCAATGGGGGCGAGCCCGCGGCCGCCGGATAGCGAGTCCTACGTATTCGGCGATAAGTCCGTGCACTTCGGCGAACTGGAGCTACGCGTTCGCGGCCAGGTCTTTCCCCTCACTTTAATGGAATCGAACCTGCTGCGGTACCTGATCCGGCATGAAGGCAAGCCGGTCTCGCGCAAGGCCATGCTGGAACACGTTTGGGGCCTGCACGAAGATACCGACACGCGCGCCATCGACAATTTCATTGTGCGGCTGCGGCGATATATCGAAGACAATCCGACTGCGCCGCGACATGTGCTGACGGTGCGCGGAGTGGGCTACCGGTTTGTGGCGTCGCCGGCGGCGCGCCGCTAGGTCTTAGACCGCCTGAAGAAGTGCGTTATCTGACAGATCACTCCCGATAGGACGCTCTTCAGGTGATTAGCGAACAAGAACTCGGACGTACACCCTTGCCGTCGCCCAGTTCTGGGCGAGCCCGACGTGTTGGCTTGTTCGGACATCGGCGTTGGAGCGGTTTCCGACGCAACTCCGCCGCGGAGTTGGTTCTTCGACTCGAAGGGGAACTGCCCGGCGTACTATCGCGGGCGGTGCCGCGGCGGCTTTTCGTAGTGGAAGGTCTTTCGGGCCTTGCGGCGTGTGAACCGCCAGTTGATGGTCGTTCGCTGCCGATTGGCTTCGCGGTTCCAGGCTCTGGTCTCCCGCTGCAATAGGCGCAGCTCCGGAATTCTTCGGCTGCCCAGGCATTGCCGGGAGAACATACTGAGCTCGATCTCCGCCTGGTCAAGCCAACTGCCATGTTTGGGAGTGTAGTGGATCGTGAATCGGTCCCAAATCTCGCCGCCGATCTCGGCGCCGTACAGATCCGTTAACGACTTGCGGCAGTGAATGTTCAAGTTGTCCATCACCAAGTGGATCGTCTCGGCTTCCGGATACGCCAGGGCCAGGCGGTAGACGACTTGGGCGAACTGAAACGCCGAACGATCCGGGGTGGCCGTGGTGAAGTGCCGGCCCGCTTTCGGTTCCACCACCCCAAATACATTCGCAGTCCCGCATCGTCCGTACTCGTTGTCCCGTTTGGCCACCGCACCCGGCTTGGCGGGAATCGGCGCTCGCACGTCGGCGTGCAGAGAGATCGGCTTCTCGTCCAGGCAAACCACCGGTTCGGCCGGATTATAGGGCTTCTCGTACACCGCCAACACGTCTTCCATCTTTGCGATGTAGTCGGCGTTCAGTTCGGCCACGCACCACATTTTTTTCCCGCCACGGCTTCAAGTCGTGGCTTTCGAGCAGGACGCGAATAGTCTCCCGACCAACGCGGGGGACCAACTTACGCTTGACGGCCTCTTGAACGATGAGACGTACCGTCCAACGAGCCCGGCCTTGCGGCGGATCACTGCACACCATTGCGATAATCCGCTGCTTCTGGGAGGGATCAAGAACTTGCTTGGCCCCAGGCCGCTGCTTCTCGTACAGCGCCAAGTCCAGGCCACCGTCGTTGTAGCGATGGGCAATCTCGCGGATCGCCTTCGCGGTTAAGGGAACCGTCTCCGCAACGTGGGGTGCCGTGACCTGACCGGCCAGCAGCCGCAGAGCCAGCGCCCGGAGAACCACGCGCACTTGCTGCACTCCACCTCGTAATAACTGTCCGAGTTCGTCGAGATCCTTGGCCTTGACATGGATTGGGACAGGGCGACGCGCCATGCCTCAAGTATGCACCAGAACATTTCCAGATGGAAGTGTTTTATAGAACTTCTTCAGACGGTCTAAGACCTAGTCCATGGCGGGGCCGAAGTATCCCTGGGCGAGCTCAGGTTCGACCGCGAGCGCCTTGCTCCAGCATTTGCGCGCCTCTTCGGACTTGCCGCCGGCTTCCAGAATTCTTCCAAGGTTGAGAAGCGCTTCGGCCATTTCGGGCCGCTGTTCAAGCGCCTCGCGGTACAGTTTCGCAGCCTTGTCGGCCTGGCCGCTGCGCTCGTAGAGGAGACCGGCATTATAGAGCACTTCCGGCGAGCGCTCGCCGAGCTCGATGAGGCGGGCGTGGAACTCCAGGGCGGCCTCGAGGTCGGAGGACTGAATGGCGATGGCCGCGAGACCGCGTACCGCGTCCAGGGACTTGGGGTCGGCTTCGAGCAGCCGTTCGTAGAGCTGCACGGCGCGTTCGCGGTCGCCCAGGCCATTGGCCGCCAGGGCCAGGTTGGAGATGGCCTCCGGCCAATCCGGGCGGTGCTTGAGACAGCCTTCGAGTGCATCGGTAGCGCCGCGGAAATCTTCGCGCTGCAAACGCAGGTAGCCGAGCCGGAAGCGCGCTTCCTCCTCGCGCGGCGCCCGTTCGAGCACCAGCTTGTACCAGCGCTCGGCCTCTTCTGCCTGGCCGGCGCGTTCCAGCAGCAGCGCCATGTTCCAGATGGGAGCCAGCAATTCCGGGTTGGCCTTCGTGGCTGCATCGTAGGCCATTCGCGCCCCGCGCACGTCACCGAGTTGCTCGCGCACGATGCCCAGGTTGGTGAACGCTTCACAGGATTGCGGCCTGGCCTTCAGCGCCTCCTCGTAAGCCTCGGCTGCCTGTTTCCAGCGCGTGGATTTCTGGTGCGCGAGGCCGAGGTTGAACCAGCCCTCGAAGTGGCTGGGGACGGCGGAAACCAAGAGGGTACAGAACTTGGCTGTCAGCGCGTGCTCCTGCGCGGCTGACGACCAGGCGGCCAGGCCTTCGAGGGCAAGGCTCGAATCCGGGCGGACCTCCATCAGGCGTTCGGAGTACTCCCGCACTGCGGCAAAATCCTCCCGGCCCATGGCGATCAGGATCAGGTTCGAAAGCGACTCTTCCGACTCGGGGTTGCGCTCCAGGATGCGGTCGTAGATGGCCGCGGCTTCGTCCGCGTGTCCGAGAGTCTGCAGCGCCGCGGCTTTTCCGAAGCTCGCGTCTTCATGCCCGGGTGCGATCTCGAGGCAGCGTTCGAAGGCAAAAAGCGCGCTTTTGGGATCCTCGAGGCGCATGTGGCAAACGCCGAGCCCCAGTTGCGAGTCGACGTGCTTCGGATCGAGGGTGCCGGCTTTCTGGAACGCCTGCGAGGCGTCGTCCCATGCGCCCAGACGTTCCAGGCATACCGCCAGATTGAACCATCCCATGGCGAATTGCGGCTTCACCTGCGTCAGGAGGCGGTAATTGCGGCCCGCTTCTTTGTAGTTGCCGAGTTCGAATTCAATGTGCGCGATGGCGCGGTAGATCTCGGCTGAAGCCTGGTTCGCGGCGACTGCGCGGTTCAGCTCAGCGAGTGCCTCCTCCCGCTTGCCCGCAAGGTGCTGGGCCACGGCGCGCGCCAGGAAATCGGCGCCGCTCGTAGCGGGCGGATCGGCTTGCGGCTGCCGGGGCGCCGGAAGTGGAATGGTACGAATCACGGAGCTGCTCATGAGTTTTCAGGATCCTCGGTGCCGTACCCGAAGGGGGCGTCGGCTGGCTTGAAAGGGACGGCCGCGGACCGTGATCCGGCAGCGCCTGCGGCCGGTAGCGCGGGAACGGCGAAGATTCGCGCAGGCCGCGGGCCGGGGAGTCCGGCGGGCCGGAAATCGCGGTGGAGAAGGGCAATGGCCTGTTCGCGCCGGCTGTTTGGGACAGCCGCCGCTTGTGTTCGGGGAAGTAAAGGCGGGTCAGGGGGAGCGGGGCGCCGAAGTCCCGGCCAGTTGATTTGGGGCCGGTGGGCTTGCGCAGCCGGTGACGGCAGTTGCTGTGCGCGAAGAGGAAAGGCGCGGCACGTTTCGAGGAGCAACGGGGAGCACTCCACGTTGGAAGGCTGGAGGCGAGCCAGAGCTTTGGGCACCGCCAGTCCGGCGGACGCCGGGGCGGGAACCTGTAATTCCCGTTTTACCGGCGGTCGAAGCCGGAATCCGGCGGCAAGACACACCCTGAGGTCCAAGCCGCGACGGGGCGTCTGCGGGAGCGGTCGCAGCGCGCCGTCGCGCGGCATGGCGGTCAAGGGCGCAGCCAGGTCCCGGGCGCGGATCGGGATGATCCTGGCGGCGCTGTGTGCCGGGACGCGAAGTTCCCGGCAGGCGATGAAAGGCCGGGCTTGCGGCAGTCTCCGGATCCCGGCCTGTTGAACCCGCGGGCTCGTTTCCGAGCATTCGAGCCGCGGCACGAGCGGTCGAGACACGGGCGCCACGGAGGGCGCCTTTTCAAATCCATGCCTGGGGAGGGAGTTGTCCGCCGCGGGCGGTGGAACCAGTATCGGTTTCAGGTTCTCGCGCCGGCGCATCAGGCTGGCCAGCTTGTTTGCCTCGAGCAGACGGTCCATGCCCCGCCGCAGCCGGTACTGGTTGCGGTGCTCGCGCGAGCAGAAGTCTTCCCCTGAGCCCACCCAAATCCGGCTCAACGGCTTGCCGCAAAAGAGGCACGATTTCGCGCTCATTTGCCGGTCAGTATAGAAAGCTTTCGCCCCAATTACTATCCTCCGAGGCGGGAGTATTCACGTACTAACCTAAGTTAACGAGCCGGCCCACAGTACGGTACCACCAATATGAACGGATATCAGACTTACACTACTTTTGGTTAACTTAGTAAAAAAACAATAGGTGGGGAGCCGAAATGTCGAGTAAAATTGGGCTGAAAATGCGGTTCCGGTAGTAATCCCGGGACCACGGGAGGATACGCGAAAATGGCCGATTCGGCTGCCCGAGCAGAGCGTTTCGACTTAGTAGTCCCGAATGATCGCTGGTATACCTGGCAGGTGGAGCAGAAACCGGTTACCGCGAAATTCTCGTTTGCGCTGATTGACCGCTTGGAACGCGAGGCCGTAGAAGGCTTCCGGTCGCTGAGTTCCCGCGGGTCGGAAATCGGCGGTATTCTGCTGGGACGGGTGACCTTGGGAACGCCGCACGTCGTGGCGGTCGAGGACTTCACGGCGGTTCCGTGCGACTACAGCCGCGGGCCTCTGTACCGTCTGTCGGAAATTGACATCGCGCGTTTCCGGCCGGCAATGGAGAGGAAATACGCGGCTGACGCGCTGTCGCCGGTGGGATTTTTCCGAAGCCACACGAGAAAGAACCTCTCGCTCGACGAGGACGACCTGGCCGTTCTCGACGCCCTCTTTACGGCGCCGCACCACATCGCCCTGGTAATCCGGCCTTTTGCCACGAAGGCCAGTATGGCCGGATTATTCCTGCGCGAAAACGGAACGATGCGCACCGAATCGAGCTACCTGGAATTCCCGTTCCGCTCCACGGAGTTGCCGGGCGCGGCGCCGGAGCCGGCTCCGGTGAAGGCGACGCCACGGGCGCAGATCGTGCCGATCGCTTCGCGCCGGGAGATCGCGCTCGAGAGTTTCACGCCGCCCCCGCCGGCCAAAGAGATTCCCGCCGTCATCGAGGCAGCGTCCGCGCCGGTGGAGCAGCCCCCGGCGGAGCTGGCAAAGCCGGCGCCGGCCGAGGCCGTTCAACCCGCCAAAGCCGAACCGGAGCTTGCAGCCTCCGCCGAGCCGGCGACCGCGGCCCCATTGGCTGAACCCGCGCCGTTCGCGCCGTCTTTCGGCGAGCGGGAAACGGTTGCCGCGGATTCAGGGGCGAAGAGCAATAAAATGCTACTTCTGGGCTTGGGCGCGATGGTAGGGCTGCTGGCGGTGGTCCTGCTGTTCGTGTATCCCGGATGGATGCGGCAGAAACCTACCGCGCCTGCGGCGGTGGTGGATTCTTCACCTCTGGCGATGCGTGTGGAACGGACGGGCAACGAGATCCTGCTGACGTGGAGAGCGGATTCGGACCAGATGCGATCCGTCACCCAGGCCGTGCTCCAGATCTCAGACGGCCCTCAGCAGGAGAACGTAACGCTCGATGCCGCGCAGTTTCGCAGCGGGCGCATCGTTTATTCGCCGGGCACGGCCGATGTTGTCTTCCGGATGGAGGTCTCCGGCCGGGACGGAGCGAAGCTTGCCGGCGAGTCTCTGCGAGTTTTGGGCAGCCGGCCTTCTGCGTTCGACGCTGCCAAGGGTGCCGTGCCCGAGGCCACCACGGCTGATCCGGCCGTGACCGAAAACGGCGTTCCGGCGGAAGAAGAAGCCGCGGTCAAGCGCACGCCGCAGCAGTTGCGGCCCTTCAACGCTCCGCTCTCCCAGCGGCTCCGGCCGGCGGGCCCTGCCGACCTCCCGGATGCTCCGCTGGTCACCCGCGCGGAAACGGGTCAGCCGTCGCTTTCGCTGAACCTGGGTGTCTCGGTTCCCACTCCGCCGCCCGCTCCTGCTTCAGCCGCCCCGGCATCTACGCCGCAGGCACAGGCGCCCGCGCGCCCGGCCGTGAAGGTGGTGCCGGCCGAAGTGATACGCCGCATCGCGCCGGAGTACCCGAAGATGGCACGGGATAGCGGAGTGAAGGGAGTTGTGCAAATTACGGCGAAGGTCGGATCCGACGGCCAGGTCAAGTCGATCATGTCTGTGACAGGACCTGCGATGTTGCAGAAGCCAGCCGTAGACGCGGTGAAACAATGGCTCTACAAACCCACCATTCTAAACGGGACTCCGGTGGAGAGCGACACGATCATCACGCTGAAATTCGGAGCGAACTAAATGGGAGGGCCGTACGAATCACCGTTACGGCCCACTCCAGCACGATGAAGTTTTATTCGAGGGCCTGAAGTACCGGGGCAGAAAAATGCGGCTTCGCAGTACCTTTTCGCTCCACTGCGAAGCCGCCACCGGTGATACACACCCGGTGATCCTTTAAGCTGTCCGCCTCCGCAATTGCGCTTCGGCGAATTCGGAATCGGGAGCCTCCACCTGGCGCGGCATGAGTGCCTCCAGAACGGTTCCCAGATCCTGCGCGAACAGTGTAATCTCTTCCGGCTTTGCATCCGCCGGCGCGAGCAGGTCGGCCACGGCTTTGTATTCGAAGCTAAACCGCGCCAAGTCGATTTCGGCTTCCGCCAGGTACATGGAGAGATCGCGCGACTGCTGTTGCAAATTCATGCCCAGCCAGTGGGTGAAGGCCTGCCTGTGGATGCGGAGGAGAACGCGGGAGGTCTCAGCCTCTCCGTACGTACGCGCCGAGTCGGCCTCGCGGTAGCTCGCGCTGGCGCGGTCGCGATATCCGCCGGCAAAGGCGAGGGTTCCAAACGCAGTCTGAATCTGGTCTACCTTTTCGTTCCAGAAATCGGCGCAGGAGAGCTTGGTCACCGGGAGGAGTTTCGATTCAGCCGGCGCTTCGGAGTCATCCTGAACGAAGCAGCTCTCAAAAGCACGATCCAGGAGCTCGCCGGTGAGCTCAAACGGCAGCTTTTCAAAGTGAATGAGATCGATTGCGTGCGACAGGACATCGCGGGGATGGCAGCGGCGCAGCGCTTTGCCCGTGGCTTTGAACCGCCGCTCGATGAAGCGCAGAACCAGGTCGCGGGTGTAAGGGACCTTGCGCGCCGTGCAGAGGCTTTCGAAGATGCGGATGAACTCGTTTTCCCCCGGACCGTGCAGCAGCATCTTGTACTGAATACGGCGCAGGAACGCCTCATCTCCGAGGTCGGCCGGATTCAGGTTCGTGGAGAAAATGAGAAATGCCTCAAAGGGCGCCGTCACCTTGCCGCCGGAGAGGAACGTGAGATAGTCAACGCGGCGTTCCATGGGAACGATCCAGCGGTTCAGGACCTCGGCGGGCTTGGCGATCTGGCGGCCAAAGTCGTCGATCAGGTAGATACCGTTGTTGGCCTTCAATTGAAAGGGGGCTTCGTAAATCCTGGACGTATCGTTGTAGCGCAGGGCCAGCATGTCCATCGTCAGTTCGCCGCCGCTGACGATAAAGGGCCGCCGGCACTTCACCCACCGGCGATCATACGACCGCTCCACGGAAACGGAGAGCGCCGACGGCTGGTCGTCTTCTTCAACGGGATGGTGGTAGATGGGATCGAAGAGCTGGATGATATTGCCCTGGCATTCGAGCGCGTACGGCAGAAAGATGGGCGTCGGGTCGATGGTGGCCATGGACTCGATCAGGGAGGTCTTCCCGTCTCCCGGTTTGCCATAAAGCAGAAAAGAGTTGCCGGAAGCAACCGCGGGTCCCATTTGGGAGAGCAGGCGCTCGGTAACGACCAGCCCGCGAAAGGCCCGGGCGAGCGCCTCGCGCGTAAGCCATCCCTCTCTCGGGCGCTGCTGGCGGACCATTTCCGCATACTGGTCGAGCGGCACGGGGGCCGGGCCGGAGTAGTGATTGTTCTCCAGGTATTCGCGAGCCCGCTCCCGGCCCGCCTCGCTCAGTGAAAACAGCGCCCCGACGTTGCCCATGCCGAGCGACCGCTTGATGACGATCTGGTGCCGGAGCTTCAACGTCTCGACGATGTCCTGGATGACGCTGAATCGCAGGCCGATGGCTGTGGACAAGTCCTGGCCATAGAGATCGCCGCGAAAATAGAGAATCTTGAAGATCAGCTGCTCGAGGATGGCTTCGGGCAACCCCGTCTGTTCAAGGGATTCGGGTTCGACTGGCGTTGCTAGCGGTTCGGCTTCCGGCATTGTCTGCGCCTGAGAATCTACTTGATTTCTAATCTTGATTAAACTATTTGGGCGTACCGGGAGAGCGCTCTCTTTCGTTAACGGGAGGGGTAAACAGAGTACGGGGGGAGGGGTTTGCGCGGGCATTTCGGAGAAAGGAAAAGAGCCCGGCACGGGCGCGGGCTCTTTCATTATTTGCGCGGATTTGAATGGTGGATCAGGCGTTGGCGGCCTGGACAGCGGGAACGTCCACCCAGCCGTGCTGGTCGCTGCTCTTCAACTCGGCCTCCAGGATCGTGAGCTGCCGCAATCCATCCGCGAATTGCGGATACTCGGGCTCGGCCGCCGGGTCATTGATGGACCCGTAGAAGCGGCGGAACACCTGTTTAAAGGTGTCGTCGTAACCCTCGCTGTGTCCGCCCGGCAGGTCCGCATACGATTTCGCCTTGGCCTTGAGCAGCGACGGATCCTTGATGATGATCTGGTTACTGGTGTTGCGCTGCCCGATCCAGAGTTCGTCGGGCTTTTCCTGGTCCCAGGCCACGCCGCCCTTGGTGCCGTAGATTTCGATGCTCAGGCGGTTCTTGCGTCCCGCCGACACCTGGCTCGCAGTGAACGAGCCGCGCGTGCGGTCGCCCATGCGAAATACAACCGCGCCGAAGTCTTCGGTATCGATCGGCGTCTCCACGTAATCTTCGGGGTTGAGCATCTTGCCGGCGAAGGTCTCGATCGGTCCCTTGGGCCGCTTGCGCGTCTTGTGAAAGGTCTGGATGTCGGCGCACAGCGTGGAAATCCGCTGCCCGGTGACATGCTCGGCCATATCGCACCAGTGCGACCCGATATCGGCGAGGCAGCGGGAAGGACCGTTCTGTTTCGACTCGAGCCGCCAGTTCCAATCTGTGTCGTAAAGCAGCCAGTCTTGGGAATAGGTGCCCTGCACCACCAGGATGTCGCCCAGGTCGCCATCCTCGCGCATGCGGCGCATGTGCTGGACCATTGGGTAAAACCGCAGATTGTGGAACGTGCAGTTGCGCCGCTTGGTGTCCGCCGCCAGCTTCACCAGTTGCCGCGCTTCTTCGACGGAGGTAGCCAGCGGTTTCTCGCAAATGACATGCTTGCCGGCCTGCAAGGCATCTTTGGCAATCGGGAAGTGCAGCGCGTTGGGGGTGCACACGTGGACAGCGTCCACGGCGGGATCTTCCAGAATCTTCCGGTAATCCGCTTCCGTCTTTTCCGCCTGAAACTCGTCGGCCAGCTTTTTGGCCTTATCCACTTCGGGTTCGCCGATCGCGTAAATCTGGACATACCCCAGGCGGCGAATCCCTTCCAGGTGGACGCGGCCCACGAAGCCCGTGCCGAATACTGCGGTTTTAAGTCGATTCATAATGTCCTTTCGAGACCTGTAGAAGGTAATAATCTATCGCAAAAGCTGGTAGATTGGAATCTCAGCGGCATGCGTGTCAGGCTACGGTTTCAACCCGATGCAGTGTTTCCTGTCCAAGGTGTGACCTCTCGCGTTATTGCGTCCACCGTGGCCGCGTTCCTGACACCGGTAGCCGTGATTGCCGCTGCTCTGGCTTTTTGGCGCGTGGCGGCCGATCTAAAATTCGCAGCCAGCTTCGGCATCTCCTCAGGGGTCTTCTCTCACTGGCAGGTCTGGCTCGGAGCGGCAATCCTGCTGCAAACCTGTGCGCATCTGCTCGATCGCTATGGAAAAAGCCAGAACCATGCGGCATCCTGAGGGATTCCGCAGATGCTTTTGTTATTCTAGCCTTAGAGTATCCCGATGCCTCTTCCGCGGTCGACCTACCGGACCACCATCTTCGACTTCTTTCCGCCCGGCGTGAAGTGGTTGTTGATTTCGAACACCGGGATATTCCTGCTGTATTTTCTGGGCGGCCGGACGGTGGCGCGGCCGATGCAGGTGTTCCTCGCGCTGAGCGCCGAAATGGCGGTGCACCACCTGTTCGTGTGGCAGGTCTTCACCTACATGTTCCTGCACGGCGGATTCGGCCACCTGCTTTTCAACATGCTGACGTTGTGGATGTTCGGAACGCAGTTGGAGCGGGATTTCGGCACCCGCCGGTTCCTTAAGTATTATTTCCAGTGCGGCATCGCGGCGGGCGTATGTGTGGTGCTGGTCAACATGGCGGTCGGGGATTGGAGCACCATCACAATCGGAGCTTCCGGAGCGATCTTCGGACTTCTGGTCGCGTTCGGCGTGCTCTATCCGAACCAGACCGTGCTGATGAATTTTCTATTTCCGATCAAAGCCAAGTACATGGTGATGATCTACGCCGCTATCGAACTGGTGATGACGTTCGGACCGAACACCGGCATCAGCACGGTTGCGCACCTGGGCGGCATGCTGTATGGCTATGTCTACCTTAAAGGGCGGCTGCCGCGCGTCAGTCTGGGTCTCGATCAGGCTCGCGGCGCTTTCCACCGCTGGCAGATGCAGCGCGCCAAGCGGAAGTTCCAGGTGTACATGAAGAAGCGCGGCAACGGACCCTGGGTCAACTGACCCGCCGATTTGGCGCAACTGGACCGCTCGTCGATACGTCTTCTGATATAGTTACGTCAGAACTACGCCTATGCGAGCCCACACATTACCCATATTGTGCGCCGCGGCACTGTTGTCGCTGGCAAGCCTGGTCATCGCCCAGCAGCAAGGGCCCATCGGCAACACCGGTCCTACTGTCGCGCGTCCCCGTAAAGCCGATCCCGAGAAGAAAGAACCGGGCGAGCTCCCTAAGATCCCTTCCGAGTACAAGAAAGACAAAGTGGAAATGGAGACCCTGCCCTCGTTCAAGAGCGACGTGGACGTGGTCACTGTGGACGTTGCCGTTCTGAACAACAAGGGCCAGTTCATTCCCGGTATTCCATCGCCGCATTTCCGCATTCTAGAAGATAATGTTCCTCAGAAGATCCTCGATGTGAAGATGGGCGAAGCGCCCATGACCGTGGCGCTGGTTATCGAGTTCAGCAACCTGTTCCAGCAATACTGGAGCTACACCTGGTACCAGACTCTCCAGTCCGCCTTTGGCTTCATCTCCACATTGAAACCTGAGGACTACCTGGCCATCGTGGCCTATGACATCAAGCCGGAGATTCTCTCCGATTTCAGCACGGACCGCATGAAGGCGCAAGAAGCGATGAGCCGCCTCAATACCCCCGGTTTTTCGGAATCCAACCTGTACGACGCGCTCACCGATACGGCGGACCGCATGGCTGAAATTGAAGGCCGCAAAGCGATTGTGGTCCTCTCTTCGGGCATCGACACGTTCAGCAAGCAGACCTTCGACCAGTGTCGCAAGGATCTTCAGCGCGCAGGCGTGCCCATCTACGCCGTGGGCCTGATGCAGGCTATCCGTGAACGCTATGACGCCATGGGCGCAATGGGCTCCATCGCCCGCATGGATTTTCTGCAGGCGGACAACCAGATGCGCACTTTCGCCAAGGAGACCGGAGGGCAGTCCTTCTTCCCGCGATTTGAAGGCGAAATGCCGGCGATCTTCAACGCCATACACCAGGCCATGCGCAACCAGTACGTGCTCACGTATTCCCCCAGCAACAAGACGCACGACGGCTCGTACCGAAAGCTGAAAGTGGAACTGGTCAACCCGGCCAACAACGAACCGCTGGCCATCAAGGACGAGAAGGGCAAGCCGGTGAAATACAGCATCCTCGCCAAATCCGGCTACAAGGCTCCCCGCGCCGTCGAGTAAGGATCAGGCAGCCGGCGTTGGAGGCTCCTGGCCGGTCAGTCCCCAACCCGGCCATGCCGGATCGGCATCGGGATTCTTTCGTGGCATGACGGCGCCCGATTTTTTTCGCCAGGCCTCCAGCAGGCCGGCGAGGCGCTTCACAACGGCGGGCTCGCGCCGGACAAGGTTCCGGGTTTCGGAAATGTCCTCGCGCAGGTTGAACAGTTCGCGCCGCCCGTCCTGGTGGAACTCGATCAGCTTCCAATCGCCTTCGCGAACAGCGCTGCCGGGCTCGCCGCCCTGGTTTGAGTAGTGCGGATAGTGCCAGAACAGGGGGCGCGGCTTCAACGTGCCGCCGCCGAGGAGCGGCATCAGGCTCACCCCATCGACATCGCCCGGCTGCACACCTGCTGCATCGCAGAAAGTAGGGAAGAAATCGACACTGGAAACGGGAGCATCGATCACCGCGCCGGGTTTGACCATGCCCGGAAAGCGCACAATCAAAGGCTCGCGAATGCCGCCTTCATATAGATGGCCCTTTCCGGCGCGCAGCGGCGCATTATCGGTGACGGCCTGCTTCGATTTGCCCTCGTAACGCAGCCCGCCATTGTCGGAGAAGAAGACCACCATCGTGCGGTCCGCGGCTCCGGAATCGTCCACGGCTTTGAGCACGCGGCCCACACTGTCATCCAGACTTTCCACCATGGCGGCGTAGATGGGATTGTAGCGGCCTTGCGACTTCTGCCTGTGGCGGCTGACCGCCTCCTCGCGGGCACCGAGCGGGATATGCACGGTATAGTGCGGCAGATAGACGAGCAATGGATCTGCATTGTTCCCGGCGATGAACTTCACCGCCGCGCTGGTCAGCGCCTCGGTCAGGAATTCTCCTGGTTCGCCCGCCAGGTTCGGCAATTGGAACGGCCCGAAGTATGGCTTGGGTCCGGGTGGAGGACTGCCGCTCTGGTTGCCCCCGATGTTGACGTCGAAGCCCTGGTCGGTGGGCGCGAAGCCGGCACCCCCCAGGTGCCACTTGCCGAAACTTCCACTTCGATAGCCGGCGGCCTTCAGCCGTTCCGCTATGGTGATCTCCGACAATTTCAATTGCAGCGCGGTCCGCGGCGTGACGATGGGTCCCTTCTCGTATGAAGGCCGGCCGGCAATCCAATCGGTCACGCCCGTCCGTACCGGGTACCGGCCGGTGAGGATGCTGGCCCGAGTGGGTGAACAGACCGGGCACGCAGCGTAAGCATTGGTGAAGCGGGCGCCCTGACCGGCGAGGCGATCGATGTTCGGTGTGGCAAAGTAGGGGTTTCCGTAGCAGGCGACATCCCGCCAGCCGAGGTCATCCGCCAGAATGAAAACGAAGTTGGCCTTGCCCGCCGGCGCTGCGCCGCGCAGCATTTGCCAAGACCACGCTGCACACGCTGCTCCTCGAAGAAAAGTTCGCCGCCGCATCGAGCTGTTTCGATCTGTTTTAGCGTTCGCCATGTGTTGTCCGCTCGCGTGAAGCCTACGCTCACCTGCGCTCGCAAGTCAAGCGCTAAATCTCGCGCCTTTCGATGATGATGCAAATTCGTTGACAATCGCGTTTCAGCGATGTTACTCTCGCTTCCGTTCGCACATGGCAACTTCTCAAGCAGCGCCCCCCAACATACTGCTCGTGGACGATTGCAGGGACGGCCTGCTGGTTCGGCGCGCCCTGCTCGAAGAACTCGGCTGTTCGGTCGAAATGGCGTCCAGCGGTGAAGAGGCCCTGAAACTCTTCGAAGCGGAAGTTTTCGATATCGTAGTTACCGATTACCGGATGCCGCGCATGAATGGCACCGAGTTGATTCAGCGCATCCGCAAGCTGGAACCGCGAGCGAGAATCATCCTGCTGTCTGGCTTTGTCGAGACGATGGGACTCACCGAGGAGAGCACCGGCGCGGACGCGATTGTGGTCAAGAGTTCCAACGAGCCGGCGCGGCTGACGCGCATCATAAGGCGGCTGGCGAACCGCCCGCCCGTGCGGAAACCACCTGCCAGCCAGAAGCGAAGCATGGTGAAGGCTCGCACTGGCACGCCCTGATCTGCCAAACTGAAATTGTGGCTTCACGCATCACCCTCATTCTTACGGCAATACTTCTTTTCTCCCTGCCGGGCTCTCCGGCCACTCCGCGCGCGGCGAGCACCGCTCCTGCCAAACTCTCCCCGGTAGTCAGGCGTTGGATGAAACGCATGACCCTCCGGGAGGAGGTGGCGCAACTGGTGTTCATCGCCTTTCACGGAGAGGCTCCGAATTCCAGATCGCGCGAGTACAAGAAATTCTTCCGGCTGATTCGCGAGACGAAAATCGGCGGGTTGATCCTGAACAATGTTTCCAACGGGAGAACGATTCAAAAAGCCGAGCCCTACAAAGTGGCATCGTTTATCAACCGGCTCCAGCGGATGACCGCTGTTCCCCTGCTGGTCGGGGGCGACTTCGAACGCGGTGCCTCCATGCGACTCGAAGGCACAACCAAGTTCCCGCACGCCATGGCCTTCGGGGCTACTCGCGAGCCCGCCTTCGCACGCTTCGAGGGGGAAGTCACGGCACGCGAAGCCCGCGCCATCGGCGTCCGCTGGGTGTATTTTCCGGTGGCGGACGTAAACAACAACCCCGATAATCCTGTGATCAACATCCGTTCCTTCGGCGAGGATCCGGCGCAGGTTGCGGCTATGGTCCGCGCGTTCATCGAAGGCGCTCACGCGGACAAGGCAAAGTCCGTGCTGACCACGGCGAAGCACTTTCCCGGGCACGGCGACACCGCCGTGGACAGCCACATGAATCTGGCCTCCACACCGGCCGACCGTTCCCGGCTTGATCGCCTGGAACTGGTGCCGTTCAAAGCCGCCATCGAAGCGGGCGTCGACTCCATCATGACTGCGCACATCGCAGTGCCTGCGCTCGCGCCGCCCGACCTGCCCGCGACGCTTTCTCCCGCCATCCTGACCACGCTGCTGCGCCACGATTTAGGCTTCAAGGGGCTGGTAATCACCGACGCGCTGGAGATGGGGGGAATCGCCCAGGGGTTCACCAGCGGGGAGGCTTGCGTGCGCGCACTGGAGGCCGGGGCCGATGCACTGCTGATGCCTACGGATCCGGACGCAGCCATCAACGCCGTAATCGCCGCCGTGCAGAGCAAGCGGCTGACCCGCAAACGGATCCAGGAGAGTGTCGCGCGTCTTCTGGCAGCCAAAGAAAAGGTCGGGCTGTCGCGCAACCGGCTGGTGAACGTGGAGGCGATCGGAGACGTGGTGGACTCTCCCGAAGCCAACGAGAAGGCGCAGGAGATTGCCGACCGCGCAGTGACGCTCGTGCGCAACAACGGCAACGTGGTGCCACTGGGTGACCCGGCGGGCGCCTGTTTCGTAGTGATGCCGGAGAGCCGGTATTCTGTGCAGGGGCAGGTTTTTACCGAAGAGGTCCGCCGCCGCTTGCCGAAGGCGGCCATGGCCAACCTGGACCCGTCCATGACGGGGCCCCAGATCGACGAGGCACTGGCGCGGTTCAACAACTGTCAGAGTTACGCATTGGCGGCATTCGCCTCCGTAACCGCATACCGCGGCAGCATCGGACTCGCCGGTGAACTCGGGCATGCCGTGGAAGCTGTCTCCGCGACAGGTAAGCCGGTGATTCTCGTGGCTCTGGGAAATCCGTACCTGCTACGTTCGTTTCCCGGGGTTTCGGCGTACCTGGCCACCTACAGTCCCGTGCCGCCCTCCGAAACGTCGGCCGTACGGGCATTGTGGGGGGAGATAGATATCCGCGGCAAGCTGCCGGTCACGATTCCGGGCTCGGCCGCTTACGGAGAGGGAATCCAGGTGCGCGCCAAGCGAGCGCTGTCCGCCACCGGCGCGGCCCGGTAAGCGCGATATACTCAGGGGTCGCGTATGTTTTCACTGCCCCCGTTACCTGTCGGAGCCGGCCTGTTCGGGTTGCTGCTCCTTGCCGCAATTTACGACGTCCGCTACCGCCGCATCCCCAACTGGCTGAACCTGAGTGGGGTCATTCTGGGTCTAGGGATAAACTGGTTCATCGGGCGGCCGGAAGCGGGCATTCTCTTCGGCCTCTCAGGACTTGGCGTTGCATTCGGGCTTTACATGGTGTTGTACCTGGTCCGCGCCATGGGTGCGGGTGACGTAAAATTGATGGCTGCTGTGGGCGCGCTGGCCGGGCCCTCGCGCTGGTTCGGAATTTTTCTTATCACGGCGATTATCGGCGGCATCCTGGCTTTGATAGTGGTTCTGTTGCGCCGCCGTACCAAGGCCACTTTTTGGAATGTGGCGTTTATTTTCAGCGAACTGCGCCACGGCCGTCCAGCCTATTTGGGCAAGGAGGAGCTTGACGTCCGAAGTTCGAAATCCGTGGGACTTCCGCACGGCGCCGTCATCGCGCTCGGCACTCTTTTCTACGCCGGCATCTGCCTCAATATGCCGGCATAGATCTGCGTTCTTGCACATCGCAAGCGGCGTTTTCAAAGGTATGCGGCCCCTTCGCTTCCTCCTCCCGGTGTGCCTGTTCCTTTCGGCCTGTTTCGCCCAGACTCCCTTCCGCGTGGATGTGAAGCTGATCAATGTCGGCTTCTCTGTGACGGACTCCTCCGGACGGCTGGTCGGGGACCTTGCAGCCGAAGATTTCGAAATCCTTGAAGACGGCGTTCCGCAGAAGATGGCATTCTTTGCGCGGAGCCTGGACGTGCCGCTCAATCTCGGATTGATCGTCGATGTGAGCGGCAGCCAGGGTTCGTTCGTGAAGTCGCACCAGAAGGACCTCAGGTCTTTTCTGGACACGGTGCTGAGCCCGAAGGACCGCGCGTTTCTCCTCTGTTTCGCCAACCACCCCCGGCTGATTGTCGAATACACGTCCGCTGCCGGGCTGTTGGCCGAGGCGCTTGGCGGTTACCAGGGGGTGCGCGATCAATCCGTTTATCCGGAACTGGGACCACCCGAAATCCGCACAGCCGGTTCGGCGTTTTACGACGCCGTTTATCACTCCATAAACCAGATGTTCAACCAGGTGGAGCGCGGGCGCAAAGCCCTCGTCGTGTTCAGTGACGGAGAGGACAACGCAAGCGCCCACAACATGATGGAGACGGTGGAGATCGCGCAGAACAGCAACGTGCTGATCTTTCCCATCCGCTACACGGAAACGCGCGGCAGCCGTCTGACTGCGCGCAACAAGTACGGCGCGGGGGTGATGGCGCGAATCGCGGCCGAAACGGGAGGCGTAGACTTCGACGCGCGGGAAAAGGGCGGAATGGCGGAGCACTTCCGGCAGATCGGCGAGCAACTGCGATCGTCATATGAGACGGGATATCAATCCAGCAACCCGTCCGGCGACGGCACCTTTCGCAGGATCACCGTCCGCGCGAAGCGGCCCGGGCTGACTGTACGCGCAAAAACCGGATACTACTCGCGGTAGACGTCAGGGGCGGCCATGGGGGTTGGCGGAGCTTCGCGAAGTACGATTGCGTGCCCACGGCGGTTGCCGGTGTCCCCTGCCTCGCTCAAGATGATAGAGGAACACCTGCCTGTTGGGGATGGCCAATTTGGTGAAGCTGTCGCGGAAGTTCTCACTCATAGGGCGACCTGCGATCGATCTCCTACTCCTGACCTGGGTTGCCGGAACCATGGACGCCCTGAGCTATCTGAAGGCCGGAGTGTTCACGGCGAACATGACCGGAAACACCGTTCTTCTGGGCCTGGGAATCGCCGGGCCGTACCGTTCCCGTCTATTCCCGTGTGCCGTTTCGATCCTTTCTTTTGCTGCCGGCGCGCTCATCGCAGCGGTGTTTCTCATTGGCAAGGCCAGTGCAGCCGGCGGGATTCGTGAACTTCGCGCGGGCGTCGCGATGGAAATTCCGTTTGCTGCCGCATTCTGCGTTCTCTCATGGTTGGCCCCTCAGCCGGCGCCGGCCTGGATCCCGCCACTGCTGATTGCAACCGCTGCCTGCGCCCTCGGAATCCAAAGCGTGGCGGTGCGGCGGCTCAAGGTCTCGGGAGTGGTGACCACTTTCATCAGTGGAACGATCACCACCGCAATTGTGTCGTTCGCCGGGAAGAACCAAGAGGCGGAATCGATGCGGGAACCCGGATGGACTTCTCCACTTCTACTTGCCGGAATGTTCGTGCTCTATGTGGCGGCGGCCGCTTGCGGCGCCGTACTGGAAGACACGCACAGGTTTCTTGCGGCCCTGATGCCACTACTCGCGCTAAGTGCAGTATTGCTCCGTTCGGCCAAGTAATCGCATCCCGCGGCCGGGATCGTATGTTCCCGAATGAACAATGGTGGTTACAGGCCAACGTTCGATTGTTACTCTGCACACATCAGAAGTAATTTCTTCAGGTGTCTCGCAGAGTTAGCCGCGTAAGATGGTGGGTTGAAGCCGTGGCGATGCACGGCGCCCACTCTTTCGTGAAAGGGGAACCGTAGGTGCAGTTTCCGAAGTCGTATGCAGTCGGCATCGCCGCGAGTCTAATGCTGCTCACGCTGGCCCTTCTTATCGCCGTCTACTTCTTCATGCAGAGCTCGCTGCGCGACTGATTCCCGTCCGAAGGGCGGCAGAAATACTTTGTTGCGCTTCGAATCGTGTGCTCCGCCACGTCGTCCCGGTTCGGCCCTATGGCCTATGCGAGGCCGGAAGCGGGATCATGAAAACCAGGTTCAACGAGACGGGTTCCTTTTGAGCAGTGCCAGGTTACTTTCATCCGCGGGCGAACACGATACTACGCTTAATCCTGCTGGGCATCGTTGCATTCGCAGCATTTGCAATCTGGGCCGGGGCGATGATCGTCCGCTCTCCCTATGAAACGCGCCAGTACGTGCCGCGCGAGCAACCGGTCCCTTTTAGCCATGAGCATCACGCAGGCGGCCTCGGCATCGATTGCCGGTATTGTCACCAGACGGTCGAGACGTCCGCTTTCGCGGGCATCCCGGCGACCAAAGTGTGCATGAATTGCCACTCCGAAATGTGGGCCGTTGCGCCCGCGCTCGAGCCCGTACGCGAAAGTTACCGGACGGGAAGATCCATTCAGTGGACCCGTGTTCACGATTTGCCCCAGTTCGTCTATTTCGATCACAGCGTCCACGTGCACCAGGGAATCGGCTGTTCCGACTGCCACGGCCGAGTGGATCGGATGCCGCTGACGTGGCAGGCGCAGCCTCTCACTATGGCCTGGTGCCTCGACTGCCACCGCAATCCCGAAATGCACGTAAGGCCGCGAGACCGCGTCTTCGATATGGACTATGAACGTCCCGCCAATCAGGCCGAACTCGGCCGGCGACTGGTGCGCGAATACGGGATCCGCAGCCTGACTACCTGTTCCACATGCCACCGATGACTCATACAGACTCCAGTTTTGTTCCCGTCGACGCGCTGCAGCGGGGTGAGGCGGCGCACTCGGATGACGCTTCGCGACGGCGGTTTCTCGAAATCATGGGCGCATCCCTCGCGATGGCCGCTGCCGCCGGATGCACCCGTCAGCCGACCGAGTTCATCCTCCCTTATGTCGAACCGCCGGAGAATGCGGTGCCCGGCCGGCCGTCTTACTACGCCACCGCCCGGCTGGTGCAGGGAATCGCTCAGGGGGTCATCGTGGAGTCGCATCTCGGCTCGCCGACCAAGGTTGAGGGAAATCCGGGTCATCCCGCCAGTCTCGGCGCCACCGATGTCCATGGGCAATCGTGCGTTTTGGATTTGTACGATCCAGATCGCAGCAAGCAGGTTACCGAATTCGGCGAGCCGCGCGAGCGGGACGCATTCCTCGTGGCGCTGGGGCAGGCCCTGGAGCCGCTCGGGAAGAACGGCGGCGACGGGTTGTTCATTCTCTCGGAGCCGTCGACCTCGCCGACGCTGGGCGCGCAGCGATCTGCCGTCTTGAAGGCCTTCCCGAACGCGCGCTGGCATGAACACGATGCTGCCGGGGCGGACAACGCCCGAGCAGGAGCCAGTCTCTCCTTCGGACGGCCCGTCAACACCTACTATCGCCTCGACCGGGCAGACGTGATCGTGGCGCTCGACTCAAACTTTCTGGCGAGCGGACCGGCGAGCACCCGGTACGCGCACGATTACGCAATGCGGCGCAGAGTCCGTGGCGCTGATGCTTCGATGAACCGGTTGTACTCGATCGAGTCCGAAATGACGGCCACCGGCGGCAAGGCGGAGCACCGGCTAGCTCTGCGATACCGGGAAATCGAGAGCTTTGCGCGCGATCTCGCGGCGTCGCTGGATGCGGGAGGAGTGGCGCAGGCCGGCGCCGCGCACGCAGAGTGGATCTCGGCGCTGGCTCGCGATCTGGTTGCCCATCGCGGCGCTTCCGCCATTATCCCCGGCGAAGTGCAATCTCCAGCGGTGCACGCATTGGCGCATTCCATGAACGCATTACTCGGCAACGTGGGAACGACCGTAGTCTACACCGACCCGCTCGAGGTCGCGCCAGGGGAGGCCGCTGCTTCGCTGCAGGATTTGGTGGCCGCTGCCGATGAGGGCAGGATCAAAGTGCTGCTGATGCTCGGCGGGAACCCGGTTTATACTGCACCGGCCGACCTGGAATTCGCCGCACGGCTCGACAGGATTCCCACCGCCATTCATGTTTCGCTGCATCCTAACGAGACATCCGCGCGCGCGCGTTGGCTGGTTCCGGAGCGTCATTTTCTGGAGGACTGGAGTGATGCGCGCGCGTTCGACGGCACGGTTACGATCCTGCAGCCTCTGATCGAGCCTCTGTATCAGGGATGGTCTCATTTGGAAGTTCTGGACGCACTGGTGCGCCGGCCGGGCCGCCCGGCATACGACATCGTGCGATCGTACTGGGAAGCCAACGCGAACGCAGGCGAATTCGAGACGTTCTGGCGCCAGTCGGTGCGGACGGGGCTGGTAGCCGGATCGGCGCTGCCGCCGATTTCGCCCTCGTTGCGGGCGGTTGAGTCTTCTCCGGCGGCCGCTTCGGGCAGCGGTCTCGACCTGCTTTTTCGTTCCGACCCCTACATGCTCGACGGCCGGTATGCGAACAATGCCTGGCTTCAGGAACTGCCCAAGCCCATTACAAAGCTCACATGGGACAACGCTGTTCACCTCGCGCCGCGAACGGCACAACGCCTCGGGCTCGAGAGCCAGCAAGCGGTCGAACTGAAGGTCCGGGGCCGCTCGGTCCGCGGCTCGGTCTGGATTTCGCCGGGCCAGGCGGAAGAAACCGTGGTCGTGCACCTGGGGTACGGCCGCACGCATGCCGGAACGGTGGGGAACGGAGTCGGATTCAACGCTTGCCTTGTACGGTTCGGGGACGGATTGTGGGCGACAGACGGCGCGGAGATTCACGCAGCCGGTGGAACATGGCGGCTCGCCACTACGCAGACGCACCAAAATATGGAGGGCAGGGAAATGGTGATCGCCGCGCCCGTTTCCGAGTACCTGAAGAACCCGGATTTCGCAAAGAAACGAGTGGAGATTCCGGAGAAGCACGAGACCCTCTACCCGCTTTGGGAGAACAAAGGCTACAGCTGGGGAATGTCCATCGATCTGACCGCCTGCGTGGGTTGTATGGCGTGCGTGGTTGCCTGCCAAGCGGAGAACAATATTCCGGTCGTCGGAAAAGAGCAGGTTCTTCTCAACCGCGAGATGCACTGGCTTCGCGTCGATACGTATTACGATCCTGGCCCGGAAACAACTGCTGTACGATACCAACCGGTTCCATGCATGCACTGCGAGCAGGCTCCATGCGAGTACGTGTGCCCGGTCGCGGCGACCACGCACAGCTTCGACGGCTTGAACGAAATGACTTACAACCGCTGCGTGGGCACCCGCTACTGCTCTAATAACTGTCCCTACAAGGTGCGCCGTTTCAACTTCCTGCTGTTTAGCGACTGGGTAACGGAGCAGTACAAGATGCAGCGCAATCCAGATGTTACCGTGCGAAGCCGCGGCGTCATGGAGAAGTGCACCTACTGCGTGCAGCGCATCCGAGAGGGGGAGATCCGGGCTACCAACGAGAACCGCTACATCCGCGACGGAGAAATTCAGACCGCCTGCCAGCAGGTCTGCCCAGCGCAGGCGATCGTATTCGGGGACATCAACAATTCAGCGAACCACGTGACCCGGCTCAAGGCCGAAAAGCTCGATTACCCTCTGCTTGCCGAACTCAACACTCGTCCTCGGACCACTTACCTGGCCGAGTTGCGAAACCCGAACCCGGAGTTGAACGGAGGGAGAGTTTGAACATCGACCAGAGGCAACGCAGCGCGGCACGGCCAGCCGGTCCTTTGGAGAGCAGATCGATTGTCGGACCGGGTGTGACGTTTCACAGCGTTACCGAGCAGATCACTTCGATCGTAATTTCGAAGGACGTGCCGTCGTTCTGGTTCCTGACGTTTTCGATTGCGCTGGTGGCTGTGCTCGGCTTTCTGGCCGGGGTGACGATTCTCTTCGCGACGGGCATCGGCGTATTCGGCAACAATATACCCGTCGCATGGGCCTTTCCGATCACGAATTTTGTTTGGTGGATCGGAATCGGCCACGCCGGGACGCTGATCTCAGCCATTCTCCTGCTGCTCAACCAGGGCTGGCGCAACTCGATCAACCGTTTCGCGGAAGCGATGACGCTCTTCGCGGTCGCGTGCGCGGGCCTGTTCCCCATTTTTCACCTCGGCAGGCCATGGGCGGGCTACTGGGTGCTACCTTACCCCAACACGATGACCGTACAGCCGCAATTTCGGAGTGCTCTGGTGTGGGACGTATTCGCGGTCTCGACGTACGCCATCGTTTCGCTGCTGTTTTGGTATCTGGGCTTGATTCCCGATCTCGCGTCGGTTCGGGATCGCGCCAAGAGCCGGGTCGAGTATACGGTATACGGCATCCTTGCGCTGGGCTGGCGTGGGGCGTCACGTCACTGGCGCTGGCACAAGACAGCTTCCAAACTGCTCGCGGGCCTGGCAACGCCACTCGTGTTGTCGGTGCACACCGTTGTCAGCTTCGATTTCACCATCGCGATTCTGCCGGGATGGCATTCCACCATCTTTCCGCCTTACTTCGTGGCGGGCGCCATCTTCTCCGGCTTTGCGATGGTTCTGGTTCTGGCAATCCCGCTGCGCAAGGTGTATCACCTGGAGAACCTGGTTACGGAGCGTCACCTGGAGAACTGCGGCAAGCTGATGCTTGCCACCGGCCTGGTGCTCGCGTACACCTACGTGGTCGAGCCGTTCACGTCCTGGTACAGCGGCGATCGTTTCGACATGTACGTGGTTCATAATCGCGCTACCGGACCGTTCGCATGGACGTTCTGGGCGGTGATCGCGCTGAATGTCGCGATTCCGCAACTGCTTTGGTGGAAGCGCAATCGCACACACACGCTGACTCTCTTTCTGATCGCGCTCGACGTGCTGGTTGGCATGTGGCTGGAACGGTACATGATCATCGTCACCAGCCTGCACCGCGATTTCATGCCGTCGTCCTGGTTTAACTTCAGCGCAACTGTCTGGGACAACGTCATCCTCTTTGGCTCGGTCGGCCTGTTCGTATTACTGTTCATGCTGTTCGTGCGCTTCTTCCCGATGATTTCGATATTCGAGGTCCGGGAGCTTCTTCCGTTTTCAAAGCCCGGAGGAGGATCCGAAAAATGAGCGCGCGCCCGAGAGTCTATGGAATGGCCGCTGAGTTCGACAGCCCCGACGACCTGGTGTCCGCGGCGCGGGCCGCGCGTGAAGCGGGCTTCAGCCGAATGGAGGCCTACTCGCCCTATCCCATCAAAGAGCTGGATGAAATTCTGCCGATGTGGAACCTCATCCCTCCTCTCGTGCTGGGAGCGGGGATTGTTGGAGCGCTTAGTGGTTATTATCTGCAGTATTTCATCTCAGCCATCGTGTATCCTCTCAACATCGGCGGCAGGCCGCTGAACAGCTGGCCGGTATTCATCCCGATCATCTTCGAGCTTGCGGTGCTCTTCGCCGCCTGTACGGCGTTCTTTGCCGTCCTCTACTTCGCGGGATTTCCCGCTCTCTACCATCCGCTGTTCCGCATTCCGACGTTCAAACGCGTGTCCGACGACGGATTCTTCCTCTGTATCGAGGCGCGCGATGGGAGCTACAGCGAAGTCGATACCGCCCGTTTCCTGCAATCGCTGGAGCCGGTTCGCGTGTGGGAGGTAGACGATGAAGATGAGTAGTGCCGCGCCGCTCCTGCTAGCTTCGCTCGCATTCACCGCATGCCGGCGGGACATGTTCGACCAACCCAAGCTCCGGCCCTTAGGGAAGAGTGAGTTCTACGCCGACGGCCGCTCGGCGCGGCCGGTGCCCGCGGGCACATTCCGATTCGAGGAAGCCGACCAGGGCGAGCGAATCGAGCGTGGAACGGCCAGCGGGAATTTCGCCGCGTCCATTCCCATCGCGATCGACGAAGCCTTGGTGAAGCGCGGGCAGGAGCGGTTCAACGTCTATTGCAGCCCGTGCCACGGGCGCGTGGGCGACGGCCATGGAATGGTGGCAAAACGCGGATTTCTTCAGCCTGCCAACTTGAATGGAGATCGCGTGCGCAACGCTCCGCCGGGCTACATCTACGCTGTCATTGCCAATGGCTACGGCTCGATGCCCGAATATGCGGATGCGCTTCCGGTTCGGGACCGCTGGGCGGTCGTCGCCTACATCCGAGCGCTGGAACTTAGCCGTCGCGCCAGTCCGGCAGACGTACCACCTGCTGAGATGACCCGTCTGGAGAACGCACGATGAGCAGCCCGTACGATGCTTCCGTCGAATTGCAGCGGGTCCTGCGCCGCTGGCAAACGCCCGCTTTGGTGAGCGGTCTCGTGCTGCTGGGTATCTCGATCGTCGGCGCCTTCTTCAGTCCGGGCGACTTCTTCCACGGCTACCTCATCGGATTTCTGTTCTGGCTGGGTCTGGCGCTAGGCTCTATGGCTTTTTTGATGCTGCAATACCTGACGGGCGGCGCCTGGGGCATCGTCACACGCCGCACTTTCGAATCGGCCACGCGCACGCTCCCGCTTCTTGCTGCCCTATTCATCCCGCTTGCCTTCGGACTTCCCTATCTTTACGACTGGGCGCGTCCCGATCTCGTGCAGCACGACGACCTGCTGCGCCATCGGGCCGCGTATATGAATCCCGCCATGTTCCTTTTGCGGGCTGCCGTCTATTTCGCAGTCTGGATCGTGTTCAGCTATTTCCTGAACCGGTGGTCGAGAGAAGAGGATGAGAAACTCGCCGGAGAGCCACGCAAACTCGCCCGGCTCAGCGCCCCGGGCCTGATTCTTTATGTTTTCACCATTACGTTCGCCGCCGTGGATTGGGCTGAATCCCTGCAAACGAAATGGTATTCCACAATTTGGGGGTTTCTGTTCGTTGCCGGCGAGTGCCTGACCGCCATCGCCTTCGCCATCCTCGCCATGTGGCTGCTTAGTAAGCGGGAGCCGATGTCGCGCGTGCTGAAGCCCTCGCATTTCCACGACCTGGGCAAACTGCTTCTGATGATGGTCATGGTCTGGGCATATTTCTCGGTTTCGCAACTTCTCATCGTGTGGATCGGCGATCTTCCGCACGAGATCTCGTTCTACCTGCCGCGATTCGCGACTTCGTGGGGATGGCTCGGAGTCGCCCTCATCGTGGTCCAGTTCTTTGTTCCGTTTCTCCTGCTGCTTTCGCGACCGCTCAAGAGGAATGCTGTTCTGCTGAGCGCGGTGGTGGTTATCGTTCTTTTTATGCGCTACATGGACCTTGTCTGGATCGTGCTCCCTGGATACCACGACCAGGGTTTTCAGATGACATGGATGACGTTCACCGCGCCGTTCGGCATCGGCGGCATCTGGTTGTGGGCATTCCTGGGGCAACTTCCCAAGCTGCCGTTGCTGCCGGTGAATGCGCCGGAACTCGAGGAGGCTTTAGCGCATGAAACGGAATAACGGCGGAGGTCTGTTGCGGCGCATCGTGTCCCGAATCGGGATGGCAGCGGGGCTCGCCCGCGGAGTCCCATTGGGCTTGCGCGAGGCAATCGAGGGACCAGCTGAACCTATCGATCCAACTACGCGTTTCGAAAGCGGCGACCTCAATGCCAAGGCCGTGTTTCTGACGGGCGTGGGGGTTCTGCTCGGGCTGTGGGTTGTCGTGGTGCTCGTGTATCCGTACTTCACCTACCTCGCACACGAGCGTGCCGGGGGTGCGCCGGCTGCGGAAGTCGCGCGCCCGTTCAGTCAGTATCCGCCGGAGCCGCGAATTCAGGCGAACCCGACATCCGATCTGAACGACTTCCGCGCCTGGGAAGCCACGCAGTTGAACAGCTATCAGTGGGTGGACCGCGACCACAACGTGGTTTCCATTCCGATTGAGCAGGCAATCAAAATCGTCGTGCAGCGCGGAATTCCCCCGCAGCCCGATCCCGGCGGCAAGTTATATTTTGATCCGCACACTGGAACCCGGTTGACCGGATTCGAGGGCAAAGTGGAGCCAGAGCCAAGATGAAACGTCTCGCAATCATTCTCGTTATCGCAGGGATTGCCGGCCTCGCGCGGGCCGACACCCCGGACCAACCGCAACTGCCGAAGGTTCTTCAGGGCGTCGGCATCGATCAGAAACTGAATGCGCAAGCGCCTCTCGATACGTTTTTCGTTGATGAGTCCGGGCAGCGCGTTCGCCTGGGCGACTATTTCGGGCGGCGGCCGGTGATCCTCGCGCTCGTCTATTACCGCTGCACGATGCTGTGCAGCTACATTTTGAACGGGGTCGTTTCCGGACTCCGTCCCTTGTCGCTGCGGCCGGGCCGTGATTTCGAGGTTGTTGCCATCAGCATCGATCCCTCCGAGGATTCCCAACTTGCCGCGGGCAAGCGCGATCACTATGCCGCATCGTATTCGTCGAAAGGAGGAACGGCCGGATGGCACTTCCTGACCGGTCAGGAGAAGAACATCCGTGCAGTGGCAGACGCGGTCGGATTTCATTACCGCTACGATCCGAAAACCAAGCTGTTCCTGCACGGCAGTGGCGTCATGGTGCTCACGCCGAAGGGGCGCGTGGCGCGTTACTTCTACGGCGTCGAGTACGCTCCTAAAGATTTGAAGTTGGGATTGATCGAGGCGTCCGCGAACCGGATCGGATCGCCTGTCGATCAGATTCTGCTCTTCTGCTACCACTACGACCCGGTGACTGGAAAGTACGGCGCCGTAGTCGTGAACATGCTTCGCATCGCCGCGGCAGGGGTTCTGTTGCTCCTCGCGGTCATCCTGACAATCTTCTGGCGACGCGATCTGCGGACCGGCCGAGCGGTGCACGGGGGGGCGCCCACCCTGTGAACTCGCTTGACCTGCTGGCGGAATCGGCTTCGACCTTCGCGAATGAGTGGAACTGGCTGTTCTGGATGCTGGTGGTGGTCTGCGGAATTGTGACTATGGCGATCGCCGTCGTGCTCGTCTACTGGGTCGTGCGCTATCACCGAAAAAACGAGGACGAACTGCCGGAGCAGATTCAGGGCAACACCAGGCTCGAAACTGCCTGGACGATTACGCCGCTCATCATTTTTCTGGGGATTTTCGCCTGGGGCGCCAAAGTATACTTCGACATCGAGCAGCCGCCCGCCAACGCACGTAACATTTACGCCATCGGCAAGCAGTGGATGTGGAAATTTCAATATCAGAACGGCGTGCGCGAAATCAACACTCTGCACGTTTCAGTGGGCGAGCCCGTAAAGATCATCATGACCTCACAGGATGTGATACACAGCCTCTTTATTCCGGCGTTCCGCGTCAAGCAGGACGTTCTGCCGCGGCGCTACACGACCATCTGGTTTCAGGCCACCAAGCCCGGGCGCTACCATCTCTTCTGCGCCGAATACTGTGGGACGAAACATTCCGGAATGATCGGGTGGGTCTACGCGATGGCGCCGCACGATTATCAACTGTGGCTGGACAGGGGTGGCGCGGAGGGCTCCCTCGCCTCCACCGGCGAAAAGGTATTTCACCAGTTCGGCTGCTCGAACTGCCACCATTTCGATGGCCAGGGCAGATGTCCGGTTCTCCGCGACCTCTACGGCCGACCTGTCCGGATTGCGGGCGGCGAGACCGTGATCGCGGATGATACATATCTCCGCGAATCCATGCTGCAACCGCGCGCGAAGATCGTAGAAGGTTACCAGCCTGCGATGCCGAGTTTTGAGGGCCAGCTTTCGGAGGAGCAGATCGTGGCACTGATCGCATATATCAAAGCAATCGGGCCGGAGTCCGGAAATCAGCAGCCTACCAGTCCGGGCACGGTGCCCTCGAACTACGGAACGCAAAAAGGGATTGCCGGGCCGGAGGCTACTTCGAACTCTGGAACCAGGCCGGGGGCCCGATGAGCACTACAATCACAAAGGTTACCGCCGCAGACACACCGAACTATTTGACGGCGCGGCGCGGGATTCTCTCCTGGCTTCTGACGACCGACCACAAACGAATCGCGCTGCTGTACATGTTCTCGGTTACCTTATTCTTTTGTATCGGGGGAGTCTTCGCACTCCTGATGCGCCTGGAACTGATGACTCCGGCGACAGACCTGGTCTCGCCACACGCCTATAACGAGCTGTTCTCGATGCACGGCATCGTGATGGTATGGTTCTTCCTGATTCCATCCATCCCGAATACTCTCGGAAACTTTCTGATTCCGATGATGATCGGAGCGAAGGACTTGGCCTTTCCGAAGCTGAACCTGGCCAGTTGGTACGTCTTCATGCTAGGCGGCGCGGTCACGTTGTACTCGCTGTTTCGCGGCGGCGTGGACACGGGTTGGACCTTCTACACTCCATTTAGCACGGTATACTCCAACACCTACGTCGTCGCCACGGCCATGGGAGTGTTCATCTCCGGGTTTGCGTCCATCATGACCGGCGTGAACTTCATCGCTACCATTCACCGCATGCGCGCGCCGGGGATGACCTGGTTCCGGCTGCCGCTATTCATCTGGTCGCACTACGCCACCAGCGTGATCTTCGTGCTGGCCACGCCGGTGCTCGCCGTGACGCTCCTGATGGTGGCCGTCGAGCGGATCTTCCAGGTCGGAATTTTCTCCTCCTCTCTTGGCGGCGACCCAATCCTGTTCCAGCACATGTTCTGGTTCTACTCGCACCCCGCGGTTTACATCATGGTGCTACCCGGAATGGCAGTCGTCAGCGAACTGGTGGCCGCGTTCTCGCGCAAATCCGTTTTCGGATACACCTTCGTGGCGTTCGCCAGCGTTTCCATCGCCGTAGTCGGCTTCCTGGTCTGGGGCCATCACATGTTCGTCGCCGGCCAAAGCATCTATTCGGCAATGTATTTCTCAGTGCTTAGCTACATCGTCGCCGTCCCTTCGGCCATCAAAGTATTCAATTGGACGGCCACGCTCTACAAGGGCTCTATCTCATGGGATACCCCCATGCTGTACGCCATCGGATTCATCGGTCTGTTCACGATTGGCGGCATGACAGGCCTGTTTCTCGCCGCGCTGGGATTGGATGTCCATGTGACAGACACCTACTTTGTCGTAGCTCACTTTCATTACATCATGGTGGGCGGAACCGTGATGGCCTATCTCGGCGGGATCCATTACTGGTGGCCGAAAATCAGCGGCAAAATGTATCCGGAGGGTTTGTCCAAGCTTTCCGCCCTGACGGTATTCCTCGGATTCAACCTGACCTTCTTCCCCCAGTTCGTGCTGGGCTACCTGGGAATGCCGCGGCGCTATGCCGCTTACCCTCCCGAGTTTCAATATCTGCACATCCTTTCGACCGCGGGTGCGACAATTCTCGGAATCGGATACATTATGCCCCTGATCTATTTGACGTGGTCGTGGCATAAAGGGCGTCCGGCTACGAGTAATCCATGGCGGGCCACCGGGCTCGAATGGCAGACGCCATCTCCTCCGCCGACGCACAATTTCGAGAGAACTCCGGTTGTGACGCATAAGGCGTACGACTATGCCGGGATGAAGGAGGAACTGAGGCTTGTTTAGCCCAACCGCACTGATGCTGCGCGAGCAGTACGGCACCCCGGAGCAGCAACGGGAGACCGTGACTGTCGGCATGTGGATCTTCCTCGCCACCGAGGTCATGTTCTTCGGCGGGCTCTTCACCGCGTTTTCCGTTTATCGCCTGTCCTACACGCGCGGTTTCAACGAAGGCAGCGCCGATATGAATATTCTTCTCGGCGCGATCAATACGGCGGTCCTGATCACCAGCAGTCTGACCATGGCGCTTGCCATCCGCAGCGCCGCGCTGGGCAAGCAGGTCCGCACTTATCTTTTGCTGCTGGCAACCGCCTTCATCGGGATTGTGTTCCTGGCTATTAAGTTTACGGAATACTACCAGCACTACCAGATGCACAAGGCGCCGGGCGTCTGGTTCGAGTCGAACAGGCCGGAGGCGGCCGCCATCGAATTGTTTTATGTATTCTATTTCGCCATGACGGGACTTCACGCGGTCCACATGACGATTGGGATCGGCCTCGTCTTTCTCTTTGCCTTCCGTACGGCGGCGGGCTCTTTCAACTCGGAATACCACACGCCCCTCGAGGCCTTAGGGCTGTACTGGCACTTTGTCGACATAGTCTGGGTATTCCTGTTCGCTATCTTCTACATATCCGGATTGCACAAATCATGAGCGGGCCGGCGGTTTCTCTCAAAGCTTATCTCCTCACTTATGCCGGGTTGCTTGTGCTGACGCTCTCGACGGTGCTAATCGGGTACGTAGATTTGGGATGGGGCAGCATGTTCGTGGCGGTTTTGATCGCTGCCGCCAAAGCCACCTTGATCGCTCTCTTCTTCATGCACGCACTCGTGGAGAAGAGGCTGGTATGGCTGGTAATTGCGGGAGCCGTGATCTGGTTTCTGATTCTGGTGTCGCTCACCTTAGGAGATTATATTACGCGGGGATGGGTAAAGTAGTTGAACCCGTTACGGGGCGCAGCCAGTTGGTTCCCGGGCTGCGCCCTACCGGCAGAGGTCAAAGCTAAACGACGCGCCGGCCAACGAAGAGGCCAATCACAAAAAGAACGAGAGCAATCCAGAAGATGATCTTCAGGATGCCCGCGGCTACAGCGAAGATTCCGCCAAAGCCTAGAATTGCCGCCACGATTGCGATTACCAATAGGATCCAAACCCAGGATGCCATATATCTAACCTTCCTCTCTGTGTTGATGTTACCGACAGTGTTGCCACGAGTGATGCCAGTTTCTACATCGTGTCTGTCCTCCGTGCCCCATTCTCACCTTCAACTCTGGAGCCGGCTGGGCAAAACCGGATAACCGTAATGCTTCGCAAGAGTATTGAGACGGCTTCGAAGCAGTTCCCATTCGGCCAGCGGCGCAGTGCTCACCGGCGTTAGCAGCAAGGCGCGGTTCAACCCGGCCGCCAACATCAAGCTTTCTTCGAGCTTGAACTGAAACTCGGGTGCATGCTGATCTTTGTACTCCTCCAGAAGATCCTCGGTAGCGGATTTCAAATCGTCAGCCCAATGTTGGGTGACGTGCCGCTGTTCCGCAGTCATGGCCACAAACCAGGCATGCTCCAGCTTGTCTTCGAACCGGTCGCTGCTCTCCTTGAAGTCCTGCATAACCTGTTTCACATCGGGGTGCGCAAAAGTCGACGGCGGAGCAGGACGAAAGATGACGGCTGTCATATTCGGCAGACGCGGCCGTTGAAGTGTTCCTGCGACTGCGTTCATGTCGGTCCGGATTCCGGTCCACTGCTTCTCCGCCTCGGGTGCGAAACCGCGGCGGATCATGGCGCGATTGATGGCAGTGGCTGCCATCATGGCGTTTCCCCAGTGCCCGCCGAATCTCTCCGCGGCCTTGACGTCCAGGTTGTTGCCGGAGCCGGCGCGGTTAAACTCCTTACTTGCGCTATCCACCTCATCCTCGAGAAGGTCGGCCCACTGGTTCAGCCGGTCCTCAACATCAGTTCCATTGAGCACGCTGTCGTCCAATGTTTTGTCCAACTCAGCTTTGAATCGATCCGTGTTATGTTCTATCCTCTCGAGTGCGGCTTTTGTACTGGGATTCTGGAACGCCTTAACGGGTATGCCTTTCGTGGTCGTGGCAGCAGGCATCGAGAACAGTGCCACCGCCAAAAAAAGAAGCGAGTTTCTGAACATTCGCAAGTTTCCTCCCTTTGAGTGTTTTCGCGGCGCCTGTTTTCAGTCTAGGAGGCCGCAACTCGCCCGGCCATCCCCCTGATTGGGGAGGCTGGTCTGATCTCGTGGTCCAGCATACGAGCGGCATCAGAGCACTGTGTAAATCCTCAGACCGGCGAACACGAGATACGCAGCGATGAGCGCTCCTCCCTCGATCCGGTTCAGGCCGCCCCTCCACGATGCCAGCGCCGTCGCGGCCAAAGTAAGAGCGAGTAACCATACTGTCTCCAGAGTTCCTGCCCCGGCCAAGCCTCCGAATACCAGCGCCGGAATCGCGAGTCCGGCAACAATGTTCAGTAAGTTACTGTTCATCGCCTCGGTCAGCACTGCGGATCCTTTATGGCGGAGTGCCAGGCGTGTTGCAGTATAGACGTTCGGAATGCCGGTGAGCCCGGCCAGCACGAGCGGCCCCAATAGCGCGTGCGGGAGCCATCCCGAGGTCAGTTGCGTCACCATCCGAACGAGGCCGACGCTTGCGGCAATGATCAACAACAGGGCGAAACAGGCCTTCGCGAGCGCTTTAGCTTTCGACGGGCGCTGCTCCGGGGCGGGCTCGTGTTTTCGTCTCCCACCGCTCTCCTCGGCATCCGCCTGAATCTGCCGGCAGTGTTCTTGCGCCTCGCCGGTGGCGGAACCGAGGAAGGCGATCCAGGACGCGGGTAGGGGCAGCCGCTCGACGCGCTGGCGCCGCATCCAGAGAAGAATTATGTAGGGTACCGGGATGAGAACAATTAACCCGACCAGGGCAAGCCGCGGCCCCCATCCTGCCGCGACGAGAACCGCCAGCGCGGTCACTACCAGCCCGATAGCGCCAGTGAGCAGCACCGTGCCCCGGCGGACAGTGATGCCGCCCGCGATAACCGCAGCCAGGCCGAGCAGCGAGGCAAGGTTGAACAGGTTGGAGCCGAAGACCACGCCCGCTCCGACGTCGCGCTGCCCGGAAAGCATGGCCACAATCGCCGACGAGATCTCCGGCGAGTCGGCGCCCAGTGCGGTAAGGAAACCCAGAAACTGTTCGGGAATAGGGAGAGCCCGGCCGACTGATTGGATGGCCCGCGAGAGCAGCATGCTGCCGCCAACCACTCCGGCCAGGCTTGCGAGGAACAGCAGGATTCTAATTGGAGTGCCCATCGATGGCGCGGTCGGCCGCCTATTGCTGCTGCGCTTCGTTCAGCCCTTTGTTCGGGCTGATGCCCGCCTGTCCGGCGACGTTCTCCGCTATGCGCAGATGGTCCTCCAATTTCGGCAGGCATTTTTCAGCCAGTTGTTTCACCTGCGGGTCCTGGGCGTTTTCGGCCATTTGCTGGACTTGTTTGACGTCGTGTGCGTGGTCCGACAGCATATAGTCCAGATAAGCTCTATCGAATGCCTCCCCGGAGAGTCCTTCGAGTTTCCGCTTCTGGTCCGCTTGAGCGGCCGAGATATGGGTCGGCAGCGTAACATGATTGGTGCTGGCCCATTCCTTTAGTTGATTGTTCATTTGCGTATGATCGTTCACCAGCCGCGCGCCCAGGTCCTTCACGCCGGTGAGCGAGCCCTTCTGCTGCGCGAGTTTGCCGAGTTCGATTTCCGCGATGTTGGCCTGTGCCAGGTTCTGAGCGAAGCTCTGCTCCGTCGTCATGGCGCGATCTGCCTGCTGAGGGGCTGCCAGTGCCGGCGCAACGGTAAGGGCGGCGATGGCGATGGTGTTTGTAAGAAAGTGCAGTCTCATATGAATTCCTTTCTGTTGAAGTGAAGCGCAGCCTTCTTTTATCTTCCAACCCCGGAGTTGAATTCTGAATAGCGTATTCGCACCAGAAGCCCTGAGCCTGTGAGGAAGCACTCGTGGAACTCGTAGATTTGCAAACGGCCAGCGGTTTCCATACCAACCGGTTCGCCGGGTGTTGTCCGTCTGTTCCTTCCATTAGCGGCCCGACCGGCAGGGAGATAAAATCATTGGCACGTGCGACACTCCATGATTCTCTCCGCCCGCGGGTCTTCCTTTCCGTTAGCGGCCGCCGTAAGCCTGTTTTTGTTTGCGGCGATCCCTGTCTGTGGGCAGCAGGCTCGGGACCGTCAACTCTTCGACAATGGCTGGCGCTTTCACCTCGGAGACATTGCACGGGGAGAGTCGCCGGCTCTATCCGATAGGGCTTGGCGTCAGGTGGATCTTCCTCACGATTGGTCCATCG
Source organism: Bryobacterales bacterium (assembly GCA_963836425.1). Lineage (GTDB taxonomy): Bacteria > Acidobacteriota > Terriglobia > Bryobacterales > Bryobacteraceae > CAWIJJ01. Next base: position 303,280 of record CAWIJJ010000006.1, read on the forward strand.
AAGGACCGTACAACGTCAAGAACGCCAGCGGCACCGGCTTTCTGCCGGGAGGAATTGCCTGGTACCGCAAGGGGTTCCGCCTCCCTGCCTCGACGCGTGGCCGGAGGATTTCCATCCGCTTTGACGGTGTCTATCGCGACAGTACCGTTTGGATTAACGGTGTCCGCCTGGGCTCGCGGCCTTACGGCTATTCCAGCTTCGAGTACGACCTGACGAAGCATCTGCACTTTGGTCCTTCAGAGAACGTTGTGGCGGTCCGGGTGGACCACAGCGTCATTGCCGACTCACGTTGGTATCCCGGGTCCGGCATTTACCGGCACGTCTGGTTAACCGTGACCAGTCCCGTTCACGTGGCGCCGTCGGGCGTCTATGTGACGTCGCCGGTCGCCGATGCGGTGGAGGCCCTGGTATCGATCGAGACCCGGCTGATGAATGAAACTCCGGCCGAAAGCCGTGCCACTGTGGTGACATCGATCCTGAACGACAAGGGTGAAGAGTTGGCGACCTCAAGCGCTGAGGCTGCCGTTGACGCCGGCAAGGACGGGAACTTCGCCCAGCAGGTGGCGATATCGCGCCCTGCTCTGTGGTCGCCCGATCAGCCGTACATGTATACCGCGCTCGTCCGCATCTATGCCGGCGGAAAACTGGTGGATGAGCAGCGGACACCATTCGGGATTCGCACGTTCTACTTCACTCCGGACAAAGGGCTCTTCCTCAACGGGCGCGCCATCAAAATGAAAGGCGTGTGCATTCATCACGACCTTGGTGCACTGGGCGCCGCATTCTTCGAGGAGGCGCTCGAGCGGCGCTTGAAGAGCTTCAAGGAAATCGGTGTGAATGCCATTCGCTGCTCGCACAATCCCATGGCGCCCGAGTTCTACGACCTCTGCGACCGGATGGGATTTCTGGTGATGGACGAGGCTTTCGACGAATGGACCGGCGGCAAACGCAAGTGGGCGGAAGGCCGGAACAACGGCGCCGTCGCGCGCCGCGGTTATAACGAGGCGTTCGAAGAGTGGGGAGTTCGCGACGCAGCCGACATGGTCCTGCGCGACCGCAATCATCCCTCGATCATCATGTGGAGCATCGGCAACGAAATCGATTACCCCGACGATCCCTTCGTGCATCCTCGCGGGCGGCGGGATTCGGCCATCCCGGTCGATCCCAAGGTTAAGCCCCGCCCCTCCGCCAATGAAATGCCCGCCATCGCCCGCCGTCTCATCGCCGCTGTCAAGCAATTCGACGCCACCCGCCCCGTCACCATGGCACTCGCCGAGATCAATACGTCAAATGCCACCGGCGTGGCGGAAATGCTCGACGTGGTCGGTTACAACTACCTCGAGCAATATTACGATCGCGACCACAAGACGTATCCCGCGCGGGTTATCTTCGGCAGCGAAAACAGCCGCGGCCTGGACCAGTGGCGGCAGGTCGCGCTGAACGATTACGTTGCAGGGCAGTTCCTTTGGACCGGCATGAATTTCCTGGGCGAGGCCGCGCGGTATCCGACTCACGGTTCGAACTCCGGCCTGCTTGACCTGCAGGGCTTCTGGAAGAAGGACGCTTACCTTCGTCAGGCGCTCTGGAGCGAAAAGCCGATGGTCTACGCCACCGCCTGGAACCCCGGCACCGACCCCTCCCGCGCCGGTGATTTGCAGCGGAGCGTGGGGCGCTCGCCATCCACCGAACGCTGGGGTTTTCCGAACGATACGCGCACTAGCGTACCGGTCGAGATCTACTCGAATTGCGATGCGGTGGAACTGCTGCTGAATGGCCGGTCTTTGGGTGAGAAGCGGGTGGTGGATCGTTTGGTGCCCGCGATCATCTGGCTGGTGCCAAACGAGCCCGGCAGGATCGAAGTGGTGGCGAAGAGAGGCGATACCGCCGTAGCGCGCTTTCGACTGAACTCCACGGGCGCGCCAGCGAGGCTCGCGCTTAACCCCGATCGGAGGACACTCAAGAACGCGGGCCGCCAGGTGTCGACGATCGAAGTGGGGGTGCTGGATGGCGAGGGCAATCGCGTTCCCGACGCCGTTCTGCCCGTGACCTTCGAAGTAAGCGGCGCCGGCAGGCTGATCGCCGCCGGCAACGCCAATCTCACGGATGAGACGCCGGTAACCGGCAACAGGACGAGCCTCTACCAGGGAAATGCCGTTGCGATCGTGCGTTCGGGGCCCGGTTCCGGAAAGGTGACCCTACGCGCGACCGCGCCCGGCATGCCGCCGGCGGAGATTGTTCTCGAAGTGGAGCCTTGAACTGGCTCAGACGCCGCGGCGCCTGCGTTCCATTTCGGCCTGCTCCACCACGGCCCGCAGTTTCTCCATTACTTTGTTCGCGTTGATCGCGAACATGGAACCGCAAGCCTCGCAAGGAAGGCGCGGCGAAGTTTCGATGGTTGCTACGCTCACCGGTGTCTTGTGCCCGCAGGCAGGGCACGGGATGTTCACGAGAGCCTCTGGGTCGATATTGTAGGGCATTGCGGCAGACTACCGGACCGGGCGGCCAAAAGTCAATGCGCCTCGCGGGTTCTTTGCCCTCATACTGTCGAAACCTCGATCACCGGAAGGCCGCGCTTGCGGCTTTGCTCGCCGAACTCCCAGGTCAAATCATGTCCACTTCTGGCTTTGCCGTCCCAGATCAAAAGGGCGGAGGTGCATGCGCCCAAGCTCTGCGCCAGCGCTTCGGCCTCATCCAGGATGGAGTCGTTCGTAGCCGAGTAGGCCGCATCGCCCTCTACGCCGAGCACCACCAGGTCACCCGCCGATTCCACTTCGTCCAGGATTTCGTCGTAGAGTCCTCCCCAATCCCCGGGGCGGTCAATTACCGATGTCTTGCGAAAGCGCTTCCGATCGAACGGCAACACGATTCGGCGCCGCAGGCCGAGGCTGCCGGCCTCCGACAAAGCAATCAGATCTGCGCCGCAGGCAGCCGAAGAGACTACCGCCGTGGCGCCCTGCTGTTCCAGCACCGCCTGGACCCGGGTCCGGACCGTCGGTATGTTCCGGAGTGGAAATCGCTCGTTTTCTGCGTCCTCAGGATCCACACGGCGGCCGGCAAGCGCTATGATCATGAAACGTCCTTGCCCCTTTTTCAAACTGTCGCACAGAAAAAGAGTAGCGGCGTGTAAGCCAAAGTGAGAGGAGAGTCATTGTGAACAGTCCGGAGCGTTGGAAGACACTACGCAGCCGTTTCGAGGAGGACAGGCCCCATCGCATGCTCGCGCTCGATGGTGGCGGCATTCGGGGACTCCTCACCCTGGGAATTCTCGAGAAGATCGAGGCGCTGGTTTGCCCCGCCGGCGGCCGGCTTTGCGATTACTTCGATTACATTGCCGGAACCAGCACCGGCGCAATTATCGCCGCCGGTCTGGCGCGCGGCATGAGCGTAGCCGAACTCGTCGATTTCTACCGGTCCTCGGGGAAACAGATGTTCGAGCACTCCTGGCTGATCGAACGGGTAAAGTACTTCTATACGGCGGACCCGCTGAAGGCCAAGCTGCAAAACGTTTTTGGACAGAACACCAACCTGGAGCCCGACAACCTGAAGTGCCTTCTCCTGGTCGTCACCAAAAACGTTACCACCGACTCCCCGTGGCCCATCAGCAGCAATCCGGAAGCCAAATATAACGATCCTTCGCGTCCGGACTGCAATCTGAAAATCCCGCTCTGGCAACTGGTTCGAGCCAGCACGGCCGCGCCCGTTTTTTTCCCGCCCGAGATACTGCAATGGGATCCGGCGGATTCTTCCAAAACCTTCGTCTTCGTCGATGGCGGAGTCACTCCGCACAACAATCCCGCATTCCTTCTCTACCGCATGGCTACTGAGCCGGCTTACCGCCTGAACTGGAAAACCGGGGAAGAGAACCTACTGCTGGTTTCTATCGGCACCGGCGCCGCCGAATCACTGGGCGCCACCGCGGCGTCACCGAACAAGAACATCGTCTCCACGGTTGCCGGGCTGCCCGGCGAGTTGATGTATGGCATTCTGGTCGACCAGGATGTCAACTGCCGCACGATCGGACGCTGTACGCACGGCGCCCCTCTCGATCGCGAAATCCTGGACCTGGTGCCGCGCCAGCCTGCCGCCGGCACTATCGAACAACAGTACGCCGCGCCCCCGATCCCGCTGTCCACGAACCTCGGCCGGCGCTTCCTCTACGCGCGCTACAACGCGGACTTGAGCCGTGAGGGGCTAAAGAAGCTAGGTTTCGCGAACATCGAACCGTCGAATATTCAGAAGATGGACGCTGTGGAGAACATCGAGCCGCTGTTCTCCATCGGCAAAGCCGCAGGGGAAAGCGTGAAAGCGGAGCATTTCGGCCCATTCCTTTAATCTGACAGGGCTACGTTTTCTTCGGAGGAAGCAGCGCTTCCAACCGCGTCACGATCTCAAGAAGCTCTCCGCGGCGTGGTTCGTCGCTGAGCTGGGCAGCCGTCCGGCAATCGTCCAGCGTGGTTTCGAGCTTCCACGCGGCCGGACCGTCGGTGGCCACCTGGTCGGCAAGCTGCTCCGCCTTTTCTACGTCACCGGCGTCGAAGGCGGCGCCGAGCAGGGTGGGATTCAACCACTCGTCATTGGCTTTGCGGAGTCGTGCCCGCTCGCAGGCAGTCATCGTCACCGCCGCCGCTACCCGCGCTTTATCGTCATCCCCGCGCCGCTTGCGGGTCCGGTAAAGCCGCGCGAGATTGGACGAGGGGTAGTAATCGTTGAGATCGAGTTTCATCCCCGCCTCATACTCGGCGATTGCCCGATCGAGGTTGACGGCGTCCTTCGTGCTGTTCCATTTCTTCTTGTATCGTCCTCCAAGCAGTCCGCGACGCTCGGAACTGTCGCCGCTGCTTGCGATTAATTCGCGCAGCGCGCCGATTGCCGTATCGTGATCGCCCGATTTTGACAAAGCCAAAGCGCGCTGCTCCTTAACCAGGGGGGAATTGCGGAGATCCTCCGGGAGCGCGTCGATAAACTCCAGAGTTGTCTTGAAGTCGGTGCAGTCGCGCAGCGTGTAGAGCAGTTCGATCGCCACCGCCTTCTGGATCGGCCCACCAGTGTAGTAGCGCTGGCGAAGCTCGAGGGCGCGCGTCCGGCATTCGTCACCGCTGGCCGAGCGCGCCGCGATAATGTCGGCCTGAAATTTGGATAGCTCTTCCAGGCTCTTCCGGAACGATGTGGCGCGCGCGCGATCGTAGTCCGGATACTTCGGAAATACCTGGTAAAACGGCGAGTCCCCGTCCGCCATCTTTGGAATAGCCGCCTCGACGATCTTGATGATTTCCGCCGCCGTCTCGTCCGAAATCGACTCGGTGGGCAGCGGATAGCGGATCTGGCGCATCTGGTCGATGTCGAACAGCGGCTTGGACCACGTGGCCGCCGTCATGATGCAGCCCTGCCTTTGGGCGGCATGGCGGATGCCGACTTCGTAATAGACGTTGCCGTTCGGGATGGAGACGTCGGCGAGAACCAGGTCGGAAATCGCCAGCCGCTCGATCATCTCCGTGATGATCAGCGCGCCGATATCTTCGTTGGCTCGCACGGGCTCGTAACCTGCATTCGAGATTGCGGGACGAAGCGCGGCGTCCCAGAGCCGGTCGAAGTTGATCCGGTCGGGAGCGCCGCTTCCCGTCGGTGCACTGGATGTTTTGATGCCGTACGGCATGATCATGAAACAGATAGGGCGTGGCATGGTGTCGAATCCGATCCAGCCAGTGTACCGAAATCAATTCCGAAGAGCACGCACCGGATCCGCGCGCGCCGCGGTAAGCGCGGGAACCAGGCACGCCAGCAAAGCTGACGCCAGCATGATCAGTGCGGCGGCCATGAAAGCCCATCCATCCAGGCGGCTCACCCCGTAAAGCAGGCCGGATAAAAGGCGGGTAAGCAGCATGGCCGCTCCCAAACCCAGAGCCGTGCCGGCGAGCGCCTGCTTCATGCCCTGCCGGACAATCAGCAGCAGAATCTGTGGCCGGTCCGCGCCAAGCGCCATTCGGACGCCGATCTCGTGCAGCCGTTCCCCAACCATCCCGGAAAGGACGCCGTAGATACCCACGGCCGACAGAAGCAGCGCCAGCGCTGCGAAGAGTCCCATTAGAAGCGTGTTAAAACGCCGTGCCGCGATCGAATCCGACACCAGGTCAATCATTGGCTTCACGTCGTAAACCGGCAGAGTCTTGTCAACGCGGCGCAGTGCGGCGCGCGCATCGCGCCCGGCGGCGGAGGGCGGCAGCTTCGAACGGAGCACCAAGGTCATGGTCGCGGCCCGCGCTTCCTGCATTACCGGAATGTAGATCTGCGGAGCCGGTTCCACGTCAAGACCCAGCAGCCGCACCTCACCCGCGACGCCCACAATAAGGCGAGGCACCGTGCGGGCGTAGCTCAGCCGCACGAATTTACCAATGGGATCGTCCCCCGGGAAGTACCGCTTCGCCAACAGGGAATCGATAATGACCACGGGCGTGGTGTCTTCGCTGTCGGCTGCCGAAAAATCGCGGCCCCGCAGCAGCGGAACGGACATGGCGCGAAGGTAATCGGGCGTGACCCAACGGCCATAGAAGCGATGGTTTTCCGTGGATGCCGGATTGTCTTTGCCCTCGATTGTGAACCCGAAGCGATTGAAGCCTTCGCCGCCGGTGAGGGGCAAGTTGCTGATGAACCCTGCAGCTTCGACGCCCGGCACCGCGCGCACGCTCGCTGCCGCCTCCCCGATCAGAATGATGCGCCGGCGGGCATCCGGATAGCGCGCCGCCGGCATATCCAGCTTCAGAGTCACCACACCCGCCGGGTTGAATCCGGGATCGAGGTTCTGCAAATGAAGAAAGGTGCGAACCAGAAGCCCGGCACCAAGGGTGAGCAGCGTGGAGAGCGCCACTTCGAAGAGAATGAGCAATCCGCGCGACCGGTCGCCGGCGAAGCTTCTGCGATGGAGGCCGCCCTGCTTCAACCCCGCATTCGCATCCATGCGCGAACTCCGCCAGGAGGGCACCAGGCCGCAGGCGATTCCGGTTATCAACGAGAGGACGAAAGTGAAGGCGACCACCCAGCCGTTGAAGGTCACTTCATCCAGCCTGGGCAGGTTGGCCGGACGAAGCGCCTTCAGCCAGACGACGCCGGCCAATCCGAGGCACAGCCCCGCGGCCCCGCCGAGCGCGGCCAGCAGGACGCTTTCGGTGATCACCTGTCGCCCCAGTCTGATCGCGCTCGCGCCCAGCGCTTTTCGCACCGCCAGTTCTCCTTCCCGCCTGGCGCCTTGCGCCAGCAGCAGATTGGCGATATTGGCGCAGGCAATCAGCAGAACGAATCCGACCGCCCCAAGAATCAGCAGCAGCGACGGGCGCGCGTCGCCCACCACCTGCTCTCGCAGCGGAACCACGGTGACGCCCCAGCCGCGGTTCGAGGTTGGATTCTCCCGCGCCAATCCGGCGGCCACCAGCTCGAGTTCGGCTCGCGCCTGCGCCACGGCGATGCCCGGCTTGAGCCTGCCGGCCACCGCCAGAAAATGGGCCTGCCGGCTGAAGCCGGCGGGATCAAACGGCATCGTGGTCCAGAGGGCCGTCTCCGCCGACGGAAACCGGAAGTCGGCCGGCATGACGCCGCGAATCTCATAATCCCGCCCGTCGATCCGTAGCGTCTTGCCGATCGCTTCAGGATCGCCGTGGAACCGCTCCATCCAAACTCCATGGCTCAGCACCGCCTCAGGAGCGGATTCCCCGGCGCTGAAAGCTGCGCCTATTGCCGGCTTCACTCCCATGACTTCGAAGAATTCGCGGGAAACCACGTAGCTGCTCGCGTGCTCGGGTTCGCCGGGTCCGGAGAGATTCGCACTCACCTCATAGAATGCCGTTACCCCGGAGAGGGACGCGGCACGGGCGCGAAAATCGGCGAAATTCGGGGGAGAGACGCTGTTTCTCTCAATTCCTCTCGGGTTGCGCTCCCAGATCGTCACCAGTCGGTCCGGGTCCGGAAAGGGAAGCGGGCGCAGCAGGATTCCGTACACCAGGCTGAAAATGGCGCTGTTCGCGCCGATGCCCAGGGCCAGTGCCGCAACGGCGGGGATACTGAACCCTCGCGAACTGCGCAGCATGCGCCAGGCAAAACGAAGGTCCTGCCGTAGGATTTCCATGTGAACTCCAGGGGTTGAAAACGCGAGGTCGATCAGCACGCGAAGGCTCAGCAACAGCAGTCCTCCGCTACCGCGATGGCGCGCAGTCCGCAAACAATCCTCGCGAAAGCACTGCATCATCTCCGGGCCGAACTCCTCCCGGAATTCCGCCGGGTACAGCACCAGGGCCTTACCGTAGCAACGGTCGAGGAGGCGGCACAGCCATTCGGCAGTAACCCGCATCAGGCGGTCTCCGGGTCCGAGAGGATCGATTTGGCGCGTGCCACCCGCACCAGATTTTCCAGCCTCGCAGCCTCCGCGGAGGCCAGTTGACGGCCCAGACCCGTCAATCGGTAGTAGCGGCGCCGCTCTCCACCATCCTCCGGCCCATCGCACTCTTCAATCAGCTCATCGGCGAGCATCCGCTGCAACGTGCCGTAGAGAGTCCCCGGGCCGAGAGATACGACTCCTCCGGTCCGGACCTCCACCTCGCGTTTGATTCCGTAGCCGTGCTTATCGCCGTCGGCCAGCGCCAGCATGATGTGGAAAACCGCTGGCAGAAGCGGCAGTTTCCGCCGCAAATCGTCGGGATTAGTCAAGTTTTGATATACCGAATATTGTTATATCAAAGTTCGACTAACCGTTGCAATGAAGTCAAGCCTTAGCTTTGTGGTTTTGTGCCGCTTTGAGCATCGAGTTCATGCAGCCGAGCAGATACGCAAGTCCCGGACACGGCCGCGCACGCCCGGAGTTTTCCACGAGACTCCGCTGCCGCTCACTGCTCAAACTACCCTGTTCGCCTGATGGCTTCGATGAGCTGTTGTTTGCGCATCCCACTCCGGCCGGGGATGTCGAGCGCCTTTGCCCGGTCGTACAGATCGGAACGCGAGAGCGATTCCAGTTCATCCGTCGTTTCCGCGTTCCCCGAGCGCCCCGCTCCTCTCCTCCTTCGCTCGATGCTTTGCTTGAGAGCCGTGAGGATGTCGATAACAGGAGCCGGCTCGTCCTGCGGTTTAGCGAACGATATCGCTTTACCCTGGCTGCGTTTCCGCTCGGCGACTTCGAGCAATCGTGCAGTTTTCTGATCCGTCAACTCATCTATCCCGAGGTCGTCCTGAGCTAGCCGGGAAATGACGTGTTCCAGCCGGCGTACAGTGCGCGCGCCACCGCGACGGACCGCCGGCAGTCCGACATCCGCCGGCTTTCGCACTTCGTCCTCGAACCGTAAAGTCTCCGCGCGGAGGATGCCGTCTTCCGCGAAGATCGCGACCAGGTATTCCCGCCCACGCATGACGAACGTCGCAACTCCGGCGCGCCTGGTCTGCTCCATCGTGACTGCAAGAAGACGGTACGCCTTCTGCGACGGCCCGGCGGGTGCAAGGAAGTAGGCCCTCTCAAAGTACCGGGGTGGAATCGAATCGGCAGGTACGAACCTCCGCAGGTCGATATCGCGCGATTTCTCCGGTGCGAGTCGGTCCAACTCTTCATCGCTCACCACGACGTACCGCCTCTTTTCGATCTCGTATCCTCGGACGAGATCGTCGTTCGAAAGGTCGCGGCCAGTTTCAGGATTGTAATACTTCCGCCGGAGGGGCGTGCCATCAGGCGCAAGCATCCTTAGGGAGACTCGTCCCGGCCGGTTGGCCGCAAAGAACGCGACAGGTATGCTGACGAGGCCGAAGGTAATCGTCCCCGACCAGAAGGAACGCGCGGCTGCGGCAGGATCAAGCAACCGCCCTCCCGCCCTTCTTTCTTGCAGATTTCAAACTGGCCGCAAGCGTCTCCAGTAATCCGCTCGTCGCCGCCTTGGAGCGAATCGGTTGCAGTTTCGGCTTTGTGCCGTGCGCCTTCGCCTGAATCAGGTCCATCACGCGCTCGCGGTATTCGTCGTGAAAATCCGACGGCCGGAAGTCGCCCTCGAGTGCCATGACCAATTGCTCGGCCATCTTGATTTCGCGGTGATCGAACGCTCGTCCGGTTGGGGCGGGAATGTCGCGGGCGGACACCACTTCGCCGGCATACCGGAGCGATACGAGCAGGAGGTATCCATCCTGCGCTCTCAGCGCGCCGATGTACTGCTTGTTTCGCATAACCCATCTTGCGACGCCCTCGCGATCTTGCCGTTCAAGCGCATCGGCGAGCGCAAAGTACTTGACTTCGTCCTCGTCCGGACCAAGGTAATATGGCCGGCTGTACCATTGGTGATCGATTTTGTCGGGCGGAACGAATCGGAGAATCGTGATATCACGCGATGGTTCGGGCTGAACGGACTCGAGTTCCTTTTCGCTTAACTTTACGAACGTGCCGGGCTCGATCTCCAGACCGCGGACTATTTCCTCGCGAGGCACTTCGCGTCCGGTGTTCGGGTTAATCATGTGTTGCTTGACCCTGGTGTCATCATCGCGGTCCAAGAGGTGGAAGTGAACGCTACGGTCTTCCACGGCCGAATACAACTTCACCGGCACGCGTTCTGACTTGATTTTCAGGGTTCCTTTCCAGATAGCCCGGGCGCTCATAGGCAACCAGTTTGCCCGGCCTCTTCCGCGCATTTTGGGCAGAGAGACTCGCCTTCTGGACAGGTCCACGCGCAGAGAGCGCAAACCGGTGAGTCACAACCAGCACAATACCGCTCCGTTCCCGGCGGGTATTGCTGAAAGCAGGCCGAACACTCCTCAGGTGAAACTGGGCGAAGCGATTGATTTGGAGAACGCTGTCCCACACACGAAGCTGCGCAAATCAATACCCACAGTGGCTAACCTGACATTCGGTGCGCCGCTTGGGCAGATGCGGCGCGCGACCGCATGGCCGGGCGGCACAAGAGAAGAGAGAGAGAGAGAGAGAAGGATGGCGACAGGCCAAGGACGTTTTACAAACAGTGGGCAGGAGGCGTAATGCCTCGACAGTATTCCTCTCGCCGGGGCTCCAGTTAGAAACTGAAGACGTAAGGGCAAGCAGCAGAAGCTGCTGAATGCCTCGAACATACAACCAACTCATACAGAAAGACGCATTACTAAGGAGTAGATATGTCAGGAGCAATTGGCAACGCAGCGGATGTGGATCTGAACACCGCAAGCGAACAGGAACTTACTAACGTTGGCGGCCTCGGCGCCGAGCGGGCTGGAAGGATTGTCCAAAGACGCCCATTCCGCAGCTGGGACGAAGTGAGAGAAATTGAGGGATTTGGGCAGAAACTCGTGGACGACCTCCGCCGGGCGGGCGCCAGGATCGGCGGCAGCTCGTAGCGGTCGCACCGCCGGTATACGTAAGAACAAAAGGAAGGACGGTAATCATATGCCTGAGAAAGAGGAGCAAGGAACGGGGCGCCACGCCCACAAGAGCACAGAGGAGCCTTGGCCGCATCACGAGAGCGGAAACAGCCGAAAACAGGAAAGCAGCAGCGGCGCCAGCCCTGAGCAAGAAGACCGGAGTGATGGCGGGAGCGGCGATTTGAAGGAGCGGGAATACCGAGACGCCGAAGGGAATGTTCACCACCACACTCGCACGTACGAAGAGCAGCATAAGAAATCTACCTGATTGTCCTGTCTTGCCGGGCGCCGGCCCCGAAACCGTCGCCCGGCGTTTTTTCTTTAAGTATTCCGGGAGGCAATGATGGCCAACAAAGCTGAACTATTGAGATTTCTCGACTCGCGGGTCTTTAACCCCATTCTCCGCGCCAACAAGAGAGATTTCCGCGAGTCCGACCAGAAGGCGCTCGCCGATGTGCAGGACTCGACCAAGAGCGAGAAGGCACGATTTCACGGATACCATAGTGCGCAGGAAATCCGCGACAACTACATGAGCGACCTGCACTCCGAAACTGCGAAGCGCATCAACAATGAGCTCCGCAGACTGAAGCTGCCGCGACTCCCCGACGTCAAAGACGAGTTCTTACAGATTGCCGAGGATCGCGGCGGAAAGGGCGGCGGCAAGACGAAGGGTGCAGGCGGAGACTAGGAGACTCTGCGCGCTTGCGCAGGCTTTGAGGAGCACTGCGAGCAGACCCGCCGTCATCTGAGCAGGCCGGAAGAGTGTTTCCGGGACATCGGTTGGCTTGCCGATGGCCAGAAGGCAATCGGGCGCAACCTCACATTGCCGTGCTTATCGCGGTCGGCCAGGTCAGCATGATGTGGCAAACCGCCGGCAGAAGCGGCAGTTTCCGTGCAAGAAAATCAAGCCTTAGCTTTGTGGTTTTGTGCCGCTTTGAGCATCGAGTTCATGCAGCCGAGCAGATATGCAAGTCCCGGATTCGGCCGGTATTCGCCGTTGCCGCGGCCTTGCTGCGCCCCGGGAGCGACGCCGAGAGTGGGTACGTGGTCGGGAATCACGATGCCCTCGAAATCCACGTCCACCAGCGCCTGCATCACTTTGGTCATGTCGTAGTAGCCGTCGTCGATCAGGGTTTCGCTGAAGTGAGGCAGCGGCGCGCTGACGTTGCGGAAGTGGATCTTGAAAAGCTTTTTGCGCGGCCCGAAATACTTGATCATCTGAACCGGATCGGCTCCCGTTAAGGAGCCGCCCTCGAGCCAGGAGCCGACACAAAGACACACCCCGATATTGGGGCTGTTGGCGATTTCGATCGCGCGTTTGTAGCCTTCGAAATTTCCGAAGATACAGCGCGGCACCCCCGCGATCACCGGCTTGGGCGGGTCGTCCGGATGAATTCCGATGCGGACCCCGGCCTCCTCGGCAACCGGTACAACCTTCTTGATGAAGTAAGTGTAGTTCTCCCAGATCTCATCCTTGGTGAACACGCGACCATGGGAGAGCGGCTCGGTGTAGGTCTTCCCGGCCCAGGTGCCCCGCCAGTTTGGACTGTTGGAGTCCCCGTCGCGCGCATCGTAGCCGCGCGCGCTGGTTATGCGGCCGCTCGACCAGATCCCGTTGCCCATGTGAGCGTAGGTCGAATACGGGATACCGGCTTTTCCAAGGTACCGGATATAGTTAAGGTACTCTTCGATCTTTTGATCTCTGCCTGGGAGATTCAGCGTTACTTCCGGCATGTTATGGAGGCTGCCGCCAGGCCCTACGCCGCTGCCGATGTTGTATACCTTGAGCCCGCCGGCTTCCCACTGTTCGCGCTGCCGGATGAAGCCTTCCGCGTTGGCAGTCTCCTGGATCGGCGCGACGCTCACCCAGGTGACCCCGAGTTGCTTCAGGTACCGCATGTTTTCCGGTGTCGCAGCCCCGGCACTCGTGCCGATCTTGATCCCGGGCGGGATGGGCCTGAGAGTTGCAGAACTCCTGCCGAGGGACGCCAGCGCTGCGGCTCCCCCGACTGCCAGACTGGCGAATTGCCTTCTGTCCGGTGTCAACGCCATGGGTTTCTCCTTCCTCTAGAGTCTAGTCGCTTCCCGGTTGCGTTGCTGCGAACCCCACCAGACATAGCCGCAGAGGCCCACGAACAGGAGGGCCGAGATGGTTTGCGATACCGCATCGTTGTCGTAGAAAGGAGTTTTGATCCAGTCTTCCGAATAGCCCGGGAGCAGCCGCAAGGCCGCTCCGAACACCCCGCCCAGCGCGCCTCCGGCCATCAGCCCCGAGGCGATAATCACCCCGCGCTCGCGCACCGTCGCCCCGCGCTTGCTCAGAAAGTGTGCCAGGAAGCCGCCCACCAGCGCCGGCGAGTTCAACTCGAGCGGCAGGTACATGCCGAGCGCAAAAATCAGCGCGGGCACCCCCAGCATTTCCATGATCAACGCCACGGCGGCGCCTGCTCCGAACAGGCCGTAAGCCACCGGCTGCCGGCTCATGAAGCCTTCCACCAGCGCCTTCATGATCGAGGCTTGCGGGGACGGCAGGACCACCCGCGTGTCCCCAGGCGCCGCTTCCCCGAACTGAAACGCCTGTGCCAGCATGACGATCGTGAGGCCGGCGGCGACCGAGGCCGCTATTACCCCCAGAAACTTAACCTTTTCCTGGGCCGCCGGCGTGGAACCGAGCCAGTAGCCCGCTTTCAGATCGGTGATGGCCTGTCCGGAGACAGAAAGTGCCGTGCAGACCATGCCCGCAATGGCCATCACGAAGAACATCCCTGTGGTTCCGGAGAGCCCGAAGCGCAGCAGGACCACCGACGAAATAATGATGGTCAGCATGGTCATGCCCGATACGGGGTTGCGCGCGGTTGTGGCAATGGCATTCGCCGCAACCGAGGTGAAGAAGAAGGAGAAGACAAGCGCCAGCACTAATCCAGCCACGATTACCGGCGCCGAAGCTGCGAGATTGCCGAGAAAAATCCCGATAGCCAGCGCGCCCACGGCAACCCCCACCAGGATGGTCATCACGGAAATGTCGCGGTCGGTCCGTTCGAAGCCGCCGCCTTCGCCCCGCTGAAACGCGCGCAGCGCCACGCCGAAGGATCCGGCCACGATCTTCAGCGATTTCAGAATGCCGAAAATCCCCGCCGTCGCGATCGCTCCCACGCCGATAAACCGCACATACCCGCGGAAAATCTGCGCGGCAGTCATTTGCGAGATCGGAATGGTGGCCGGATAGACCGCGTCCGGCAGCGTGGAACCGATTTGCCAGATGAGGGGGACCAGCACGAAGTTGGAGAGCACGCCGCCCGCGCACAGAATCAGCGAACTGCGCAGCCCCATCACGTAACCCAGCCCCAGAATAAAGCCGATGGCGTCGAAGCTCACCACAACGCGGGCGCGGTCAGCCAGCAGTTTCATACTGCCGAGAAACTGGAAATCGACAAACTCCTTCCAAACGTGAAAGGTGGTGACGAAGAAATCGTAGACGCCCGAAATGGCGGTGGCCTGCAACAGCAGCCTGGCCTGCGAGCCGCCCTTCTCGCCCGTGACAAGCACTTCCGTGATGGCCGTGGCTTCGGGATAGGGAAGCACGCCGTGCATGTCCCGAACGAAGTACCGGCGCAGCGGAATCAGGAAAAGCACGCCCAGGCAGCCGCCTGCCAGGCAGATAAAGATGGTCTGCACCGGGTGCGGGTCCAGCTTCAGAATGTAGAGTGCCGGCAGGGTAAAGATGGCCCCGGCCACGATCGAACCCGCGAGGCCCCCGATACCCGTAATGATGACGTTCTCGAGCACGGTCGAGCGCCTGGGGTAGACCCGCGCGAGGCCGATCGCCAGAATCGAGATCGGAATCGCCGCTTCCATCACCTGCCCCACTTTGAGTCCTGAATAGGCCGAAGCCACGGTGAAAATCACGCACAGCAGCAATCCCCAGCCGATCGAACGAGGGGTCAATTCCGGCACCGCGGCCTTGGGCGGCACGAGCGGCTGGTAGGCCTCGCCGGGAGGTAACGGTGTATAAGCGTTTTCTGGAAGTTGCGGCGCTTTCTGAGCCTGCATCGGCCCTCCCATGGGTGCAGAGAATAGCCTATAGTACTCTGTTTCTTTCAAAAAAGAGGCTCGTGTCCGGTGAAGATCCAAGCCCCGAGCGGGTAAACTTGGGGTTCGATGCTGAGGACCGTTCTGGCTACCCGATACGTCACTCCGTTTCGCGAAGGCGGCTCCCTGCCGGGGCTGGTGGAAGCGGAGGACCTGGGACTATACGTGCTCAAATTCCGCGCCGCCGGGCAGGGTCCGCTGGCGCTGGTGGCCGAAATCATCGCCGGCGAGATCGGCCGGGCACTCGGATTGAATGTGCCCGAACTGGTTCTGATGGAAGTGGATCCGGCGCTCGGCCGCAACGAACCCGATTACGAAATCCGGACCCTGCTCCAGTCGAGCGCCGGGCTAAACCTGGGACTCGATTTTCTTCCCGGGTCGGTCATGTTCGATCCGGCCGCGGGCGACCGCGCTGTGTCTCCGCTGGCCTCCGCCGCCGTCTGGTTCGACGCCTTCACCACCAATGTCGACCGCACCGCGCGCAACCCCAACCTGCTCTACTGGCACAAGTCCCTCTATTTCATTGACCACGGCGCCGCCCTCTACTTCCACCACGACTGGAAGGATCCGCAGCAGAGCGCACGAAGCCGCTTTCCTGCCATTCGCGACCACGTCCTGCTGCGCTGGGCAGCGGAACTCGAACAGGCGGATGCCGCCTTGCGTCCGCGTCTGAATCGCGGTGTCTTTGAGGCCGTACTGGAGAGTGTTCCGGACGCGTGGCTGGTGGCCGAAACGGGCGCGCAGTCGCCTGCCGCCATGCGTGCGGCGTATGTCGATTACCTGCTGGCGCGGCTCGAGTCCGCCCCGGCGTTCCTCGAGGAGGCGGTCCGTGCCCGAACTGCACTCGTATGATTACGCTATTGTGAGGATCGTGCCCTGCGCCGAGCGCGGCGAGTTCCTCAATGCCGGCATCGTGCTGCATTCGAGTGAGCACGGGTTTCTTGAAAGCCGGGTGCACGTGGACGAAGCCCGGCTGCGCGCCTTCTGGCCGGAGATCGACTATGACGCGGTGCGCAAGCACCTGGAAGCGTTCCCGCGAATTGCCGCCGGCGACGGGGCCGCCGGTCCGATTGCGAGATTATCCCGCCGCGAGCGCTTTCAGTGGCTGGTCTCGCCACGGAGCACCGTAATCCAGGTATCGGAGGTGCACAGCGGCATGTGTGAATCACCGGAGAGAACGATCGGGCTGCTGATGGACCGGCTGGTTTCTACGCACTCCAGCGGGCATTAGGTTGAATTCAAGAGAGAATCATGGCCGGGTCTGAGGTCCGGCCATGATTATTCAGAATCTTAGAGTCAATCCCCGGGAGTGTCGACAGCGACACTCACCCCTATGCCTCGGTTGCCGGGTCTGAGGTCCGGCTGTGAGTATTCACCTACCTTATGCCAGTTCCTCCCGGGAGCCACTGTATCTTTTGGTCACAGGGGAGAAAGCCGGATGAAAACGCTCAGATCTGATCTTCGTACTGCTCGAAGGCCACCCGCACGAGCTGGCCGCGAGTGCGCACGCCGGTCTTTTGAAAAAGGCTTTGCAGGATGGCTTTGACGTAGCTTTCCGAAATCTGCAGCCGCCACGCAATCTCTTTGTTAGAAAGGCCTTCGAGCACGAAACGGAGCACCTTGCGCTGCCGCTCGCTGAACACCGGGGCGGTGCTTTGCGCGGTTGCCACGGCTTTGCGATCGGTTTCCGAAAAAGACGGGTCGAACCAGGTTCCGCCTGCCGTGACCTGGCGGATGCCTTCCACCAGATCGCTCAGAGGCGCCTGTTTGAGAAAAATACCTGCAACGCCCTGGCGGATGAGACGCCGCGCTTCGGTATCGCTGACCCATGCCGTCACCACCAGCACGCGTCCTTCGAAACCCGCCTGGCGAGCGGCCGGAATGAACTGGGAAGCGCGTTCGTTGCCAAGATCGTGATCGAGCAGCACGACGTCGAACTCCTTCTGTTCGAGGTGCTGAATGGCGTCCCGGATGCTGCCGCAATGCTCGATTTCGAACTGGGGCTCTTTGGCGAGGACGAGCGCGACGCTTTCCCGGAACAGCGCATGATCGTCCACCAGCAGCGCCCGGATGGTCCTGCTCGCGTTCGCCTCCATCAGGCTTCCACTGCCGTCTCGATTGGCCATAACTCCACGGTAAAACAACTTCCACGCTCCTGCGGTTCGTAGCGTAGGCCTCCGCCGTTTGCACGCAGGATCGCGCGGGAAATATAGAGGCCCAGGCCGAAAGAATGGGCGCCTGGTTGAAACGGCCGGAACAACTCGTCGGGGTGGGACACCCCCGGACCGGTGTCCCGGAAACGAACCAGGACAAGATCGCGTTCGAGCGCCGCCGAAATGAGCACGCTCCGGACGGGCGACTTCTCGAGCGCCCGCAGGCTGTTGCGGGCGAGATTGACGAAGACCTGGAGCAGGCTGTGCCGGTCGGCCTGCACAAGCGGCAGGCTGGCGGATATTTCCCAGGTCACGTCGATTCCGGCCTCCTTGAGCATCGGTTCAACCACGATGCGTGCCTCGTCGAGAACCGTGCCGAGATCGGTCGAAACAGCTTCATGCGACGCGGCCAGCCGCAGTCCGGAGGAGGCGATCTTCTCGAGTCCGAGAATGAGCGTGCCGAGCGCCTGATAGCGCTCGTTGCGCTCATCCCCTCCCGGGGTGGTCCCGTTGAGCGCCGTGTAGGCCACCGAGGCGGCCGAGGCCAAGTTCCGCACCTCGTGCGAAATCGCGCCGATGAGCACGCGCGAAGTGGCCATCATCGAATCGAGGCCGGCGCCTTCACGGTCGCGCAGGTTCTCGGAGGCGTCCCAGATGAGGGCGGCCAGGCTGGACCCCTTCGACGTGACGTAGGTGGAGAGCCAGACGTGCGCCAGAAAAACCTCGCCGTTGGCGCGCTGGCCCCGGCATTCCACGCTGGTGCGGATCTCGCCGCTGCGGTGCCGGCGGTGGCGCATTTTTTCCAGGATGGGCAGGAACGGCTCCACACGTTCGCCTTCAAGCTTCCGGTTTTCGAAGCCAAGCAGCCGGGCGGCAGACTCGTTCTCGAGCACGACCCGTCCCTCGTGGTCGAGAATGAGAATGGCGAGGGGACTGGTCTCGATGAGTATGTGCACCTGCTGCTGGGCTTCATGCAGCAGCCGCATCTGCTCCTCGCGCTCGTTGAGGTGTTCGAGCAGCAGGCGCCTCCGCCGGTTGAGTTCGATGACGAAGAACCCGGTGGCCACGAATCCGCCTGCGACCACGGCCACACGGCCGAGCGATCCCGGCACCCAGTCGAGCGGGTTGAATGCCGCCAGCAGCCTGACGCCCTCGCGCGCCACTTCCCCCTGCACCGGCTCGAAGACTTCCCGCAAATAGGCGCAGAGGATTGCGATTGCGACAATCTGAATGCGGCTGAGGCAGGCGGCACACACAAGCAGCGGGACCAGATACAGAAAGCCTATCGATACGTCGGGCAGCCGCCAGTCCACCATGGCGGTTGCGGCGATGAGCGTCACGGCGAGGCCTGTCACGGCGAGACGGTGAGACTCGGCGAACGCCAGCAGGTTGTCTAGTCGGCTCATGCTGTCGCTGCTGACATCATATCGTGACGGAGGCGGCACATCCCGTCCGGCGTGGTGCCAGGAGCGTAGGGCTTAAGCGTTCGCGGCCATGTGCGGGCTGGGGCCAGGCGTTTGGCCGCCGGGAACATCCCGGAGCTTTCGTTCTAATTCCTCGGCGCGAACCGGTTTTGAGAGGTAGTCGTCCATTCCGCTGACCAGACAGCGCTCGCGAACTCCGGGGAGGACGTCCGCGGTGAGCGCGATGATGCGTGTGCGGTCCCCTCCGTTCTCCAGAGCCCGGATGCGGGCGGCGGCCTCGTAGCCATCCATGACGGGCATCTGGCAATCCATCAGGATGACGTCGAAGCGCGACATTTGCACCTCCTTGACTGCCTCGAGCCCATTTCCCGACAGGGTGATGTGGGAGTAGCCAAGGCGTCGCAGGAGACAATGAATCAACTTCTGATTGACAGGGTTGTCTTCGACGGCCAGGATCCGCTCCTGACGGGTGGAAGCGACATCGCCGGGCGTATCCTGCCGGAGAGCGGCCCTCAGCGCCGGGAGGGACGACAACGCGGGCCGTTGAACGAGTCTGTAGGGAATCGAGAGCCAGAAGGTCGATCCCTCGCCGGGCGCGCTATCCACGCCGATCTTCCCGCCGAGCAGGTCCGCCAGCCGCTTGCAGATGGCGAGCCCCAGACCGGTTCCGCCGAAACGGCGCGTCGTGGAAGAATCTGCCTGGGTGAATGGTTGGAACAGAGTGTGCTGGATGTCAGCGGGAATGCCGATTCCGGTGTCCGTTACCTCGATCCGGACGATGACGATACCGTTTTCGGGCGCCGCGGCTTTGGCCTCGAGGCGCACTTCGCCCCGTTCGGTGAACTTGAGCGCGTTTGAAAGCAGGTTCAACAGCATCTGGCGCAGACGATGGGGATCGCCGAGCAGCGTTTCGGGAATTGTATCCGAAACTTTGGCTACGAGTGCCAGGCCTTTGGCGCTGGCGCTTTGCCGCACGATGTCGATGGCGTCCCCAACTACCCGCGCCGGTTGAAACGGGACGCTCTCGGTTTCCATTCTGCCGGCCTCGATCTTTGAAAAGTCCAGGATGTCGCTGACAATATTAAGCAAGGCCTCACCGCTCCGGCGAACCATTTCCGCATATTCGCGCTGATGATCGGAAAGATCCGTACCGAGCAGCAGGTCCGTCATCCCGATCACGCCGTTCATCGGGGTTCGAATCTCGTGGCTCATGGTGGCGAGGAACTCGCTCTTGGCTCGGGCGGCATCTTCCGCCTTGTTCTTCGCCGCTTTCAGATGCTTGTTTGCGTGCACCAGGTCGTGCGTCCGTATCCGCACCAGGCCCTCGAGTTCCTCGCTCCACTCTGAGAGGCGCTGGTCGCGGCTCTGGATTTCGGCCAGCATCTGATTGAATGCGGCGACCACCGCGCCGATTTCATCCCGGGTACCGCAGTCGAGACGCAAGGCGTAGTCGCGGTGTGCGGAGACGTGCAAAGCCGCGGCCTCCAGCTTTAGCAGAGGCCCGGAAATGCTCGTCTGCATGCGCCGTGACGCTAGAAAAGCGACTGCCAGCGAGATCAATACCAGGAAACCGGTAATGCCCGAGTAGGAAAGGGCCCGTGCGTAAAAAGGAGACAGGTCGGATTCCAGGCTGATATACCCAACCAGATCGTCGTAAACGCGGATCGGCCTCAGCACGACGATTCCCTGTCCCCTCCGGACAGCTTCTTCCGGGGTGTCCGGACGTCGGGGCGGCGGCTGAACGCCTTTCTTGTGATACTCCGCTACCAGATGTTTCCGCGCATTGAACACGTAAGCGTGGGTGACGGAATCGTCGTTGGCGAGTGCGGCGAGACTGGCAGTCACATCGCTCCGGTTCTCGAACAGCAGCGGCGCTGCCGCATTGCTGCCCAGAATGTCGCAGGTCGTCGCGGCACCCGTCGCGATGTGTCCGCGAAACCAGAGCAACTCGTAAGTAATGAGTCCGGCGGCAGTGAAGCCCACCGCGATAATGCCCGTAACCAGCGCCACGGTCATTAATTTCTGGCGCAAGGAAAGCCGTTCGAAGCCGAGGAGCCGCTCAGTTGCCCGCATTGCAATCCGTCCGCAGGCTTCGGGAAAGCAGAAGGAGCCTCGAGTTGACCTCCAGGCCGCTGTGCCGGATAACATCCAGACAAACGTCGAAGCGAACCTTGCCGTCCTCCATCACCAACTGAAACATGCTGCCGCTGTCCGCGAACTCCGGACCGTTTCCAATGGTGAGGACCGGAGCGCCACGGAGGAGCCGCAACAGGTGCCGCGACGATGGGAACTGTTCCCTGGCGAGCAGCAGCACGCGGCATCTTCGCAAATCCGGGACCGGCTCGATCCGAACGACGATCGACCGGCTCCCCACCAGCTTGCCCGAGGCAGCATTCTCCACTGCGGCCGAGAATTCGCTCCGGGCACAGGCACAAATGGGCAGCACGCTGGAACTCTCTTCGCCCGGAATGGGTTGCCAGTTGACCAGTTGGATGAAATTGAGGACGAAAGCCGCTTTTACGCCGGGATCCGCCAGCGCATTCTCCGTCGCGTTCGCGCCGGGCATCGGCGAGCAGGCCAGTAGAAAGATCAGAACACCTTTCGCCGCCTGCGTTGACGGATAGGAACAGTTACTCATTGTGCCAGATCAATCTCACATAGAAGTTTCGCCCGGCTCCGGGCAGAAAATGCGGCGTGTGCTCGGGGCTGAGCGGATCGGAATATGACCGGTTAAGCAGGTTTCGAACGCCGAACTGGAAATCCAGATTCGGTTGCAGCCTTCGAACAGTTGCTGTCAGGTCCGCCAACGCGGTGGCTGACACCGGCTCTTCATATGCGCTCAGGCGCGTTCCGATATACCGCGCGGCTCCGGCCAGAAGAATGCGCTGCCGCCAGAGGGGCACGCTGGCCCGGAACTGCGCCATCCGGGCGGGAGAATTCTGCAAACGCGCGCCGGCATTCGCACCCCGTGTGCGTTGGGCCGAGAAACTGGCCACCGTTTCCAGCCAGTCCAGCGGATGCCCGTTCAGTTCGAGCTCCAAACCATCGGCACTCGCCCGCCAGGTGTTGCGATACTGCAAAACCTCTTCGCTGATGGGAACACCCTCGATCAGATTGGCGAGCCCGTAATGGAACACGGATGTGATCAGATTCATCCGGCGGTGCAGGTTCTGCTCCCTGGCAAATTCCAGCATGTTGATCCGCTCCGCCCGCAAGTCGGGGCTCGGCTCCCAATAGCGCTCGTAGGTGGAAGGATTGCGGAATGCCCGGCCGTACATCAGCTTGTAGGTAGTCCGTCGGCGCGTATGCACCAGCATGGCACGCGGGGAAAAAAAGGCGCTGCCGATCGTGGTGCCGTCGATGCGGCCTCCCAGATACAGGGTCCAGGACGGCGAAAGCGCAATTTCGTCCTGGACAAAAAGGCCGCCGGTGACACGCCGGTGGTCGAGACGAAACTCGCCGTCGAGCCGGGTTCTGTCCGCATCGAGGATGTCATAGTCGTATTGAATATTGCGCAGATCGGCGTTGCCTTCGGCCCCCGCCGTCACGATCCCGAACCCTGCGCGGCGGCTCTGGTAGGTAAACTGCGTTCCGATCCAATCGCCGATGGCGCCGTCATAGTTGCCGTAGGGGCTGTCGCCGCCGTAAGCATAGTCGCCGTCGTAGCGGTACCGGTCATAGTAGAATCGCCAACGGACTTCGCCGGCTTTTCCGGCGGGCCGGTTCCACGCCGCTTCCACAAAGTCGCGCGATTCCAGGTCGCGGGTTCTGCTGTCGCCGATCGCGGTGCCGTACCAGCCGATCGGAGCGATCGCCTCGTGCTGGCCAAACAGGGCCGTGAGTTTCCAATTCCCCCATTCCACCCCGGCAAACGTGTTGAAGCCGCGCTCGCGTTCCACATCATCTGTTCCCGGCGGCGGGAGGCCAGCCTGCGACAGTTCCGGAAAAACGACACTGCGGCCCGCGGACCGGTTGGCAGAGACAGCGACCAGCACTTTGGCGCCGCCCCGAATCTGGAAGGCGGTGGAAACCGCCAGCTTGCCGGACCCAAACGAGCCGGCTGTGGCGCTGACCTGCGCGCGCGCCGCGTTGGCCGGGGTTTTGGTGATCACGTTGACGGTGGCAAAGAGCCCATTGCTTCCGTACAGGGCGGAGGTCGGGCCGCGTACGATTTCGATCTGGTCCACCATGTCCATATCGAGTGGGAAGTCCTCCCCGAAATAGTACATGGCCGAATAGATGTTATCGGTGACCTGGTGTCCGTTGATCAGGACGAGAAACCGCATGTTGTAATCGCCGAGCAGCGAAAAACCGCGAACACCGGCAAAGCGGAAGGCGCCGTCGGAGATCGTGTAAAAGCCGCGCGCACCGGAGAGGGCCTCGCCGAGAGTGCGGTAGCCGTAAGCACGGATGTCGGCGGCGGTAATAACGGTTACGCTCGCCGGCGCATCCTGGAGCGACTGCTTCCGCAGTGCGGCGGTCTGCACGTCGACTTGCATCAGCCGCTCCAGCTTCGCCAGACTTTCTGTGGCGGGATCCTGCGCCTGTGCAGTCGCCAGCGAGGCGGCGAGAAGCGTCAGAACCAAATACTTAGTCTTCCCCATCGCTTCTACTTATCGGCGGGGCAGGGAAGCGTTTGAGCGAGTTGATGAAGGGAGGCCGGCTTAGGCACAAAAAAAGGCCGGCCCCCCTGGCCGAAATGGGGGGCCGGCCTGCCCGCCGGTCAGTCTCAGAAACGGAACGACAGGGTGATGTTCATCAGCGGCTGTCCGCCGGCATTGGCGGTCGTGCCTTCGTCGGAGGTGCTGGTGGAAACTTTGCCGAACGTCGCCGGGTTGGTGAAGTTGACCGTCGTATTCGGCGCCGAAAGGTTGTACCACTTGAACGGGTTCTGGAAGTCGAACCGGAACGTGGCCGTGGCGCGCTCTTTGAAGGTCCATTCCTTGGATGCGGAGAACTGACAGTCGATGAAGCGCTGGCGGTCGAAGGTGTTGCGCCCGACGTTGCCGAAAGTATAGGCGTCCGGGTAGCTGAAGTAGCTCATCGACTGGATCAGGCTGTTCTGGTTGGCTTGCACGAATCGGTCTCCGCCTATGTCCTGCCAGTTGTCGCGCAGTCCGGCCCGCTCGCCCGTGGAATTGGGACGCGTGCCGCGCGTAGCGACGATGTTGGGCATGTATTGATAGGGGCTGCCGCCGAAACCGAACGTGAGCGAATCGCCGCTCGATATCCGGTAGAGATACACCATGTCGTACCCGCCGAAAATGGCGTTGACGATGCCGCCGCGGTTCAGCCACCTGCGTCCCTTGCCGACCGGCAACTCGTAGTTCGTGCTGGCGGTGAACTGGTGGGTCCGGTTGTTGCCGCTCTCGGCGCGGTCCATATCGCGCGAAATCAGGTTGTTGCTGCTGCTCGAATCGATGCTCTTCGAATACGTGTAGAAGCTCAGGAACGAGAGGCCGTGCGAGAGACGCTTGTCCAGCTTGACGGTGCCGGCGTGGTAGTTGGAGCGGGCGCCATTGGTCCGGAAGATGATGCTCCCGAAGTTCGGGTACGGACGGTAGATCTGGGTGTTGCTGAGGAAGGCGCTGAACTGGGACGGGTTCGTAAGGCGCAGGTTGTTCGCCCAATCATAGGAAATTCCGTTGATTTCCCGATTTTCGAAGCCGTTGACCGAGTTGTTGCCGGTGTACGTCAGTTCCACCAGGTAATTGGTGGCAAAGGTGTGCTGGATGCCGAAATTCCAGCTCATGCTGTAAGGCGATTTGCGGGTCGGATCCACCCAGGTGGCGCCGCGGCTGGAGGGGTTCGAACCGGCGAACGGTATTGTCCCGTCGGCGCGCACGACCGGGTATTGCAGGAGCGAGGCGACCGGTCCCTGGCTGAGCACGAAACGGGGGCGGAAGTCACCGCTGGGCGTGTCGATGCGGCCGGTGATGGAACCGTACTCCTCGGTGGGCGCGACGGGAAGCCGCTCATCGACCGTGGAAACGGCGAAGCCGGCGCGCATGACGAAATCGTTGTGGAACGACCAGGCAAGCCCGACGCGAGGCTGGAAATTGTTCCAGTCCTTCTTGTAGAGCGTGGTCGGGTGGATAATGACGCCCTTACCGCCGGCGATCACGTTGTCCGTGCCGTTCGGGTCGAAGCTTGAAACCTGGCCGTATTTGTTATTCTCGGCGCTCTGCACCTGGTAGCGCACACCGAGGTTCAGCGTCAGGGTGGGGGTGACCTTCCAGTCGTCCTGGAAGTACAGGCCATGAACCCAGTTGCGGGGCAGGTTGCTGAGCAGGCTGGTGGATATTGTGTACGTCGAGACCGCGCCGGTCATCAACTGGCTGAGGCTGTTGCCGCCGGTGTTGGGAATGCTGGTGCCGTTGGCGTTCAGCCCGTTGGTGCCGGCGAGGGTGAAGGTGCCGGCGCCGTTATCGAACGAATAATTGTTGCGCCGGAGGCGCATCAGGTCGTACCCGAACTTGAAGGCATGGCGGCCGGAGAGCTTGCTGATGTCCTCTTTGTAATTGAAGTTCTCTTCCACATTTAAGCTGGGGTTGGCAACGTTGGGGATGCCGGTGATGTTGGGCATGGAGCCGGCGCCGATGTTTGGAATACCCAGCATGGCGCCGAAATCGGTGCCGTAGCCGGGCCAGGTGGTGTCGTTGCGGAAGCGGTAATAGTTGATGCGGGTTTCGCTGATCATGGTCGGCGCGATGGTGTACGTGGCGCCGATCCCGGTGGTGGTCTGCGCGTCGGTGGAGGTGCGCTGGGAAGAATTGAAGAGCAGGTTGACCACGTCGAGATTGGGCGTGAAGGAGGTGCGTGTGTTGAAACTCCAGTTATAGAACACGCGCAGCCGGCTGGCGAACTGGTGATCCAGGCGCAGGCTGTAGTTGGCCCAATCGACGGTCTTCTGGCGGGGTAGGATCAGGTTGCCGGTGGCGCCGGTGGCGGTGGGGGTGCCGTCGGAATTGGGCAGTTCCCATACCTTGCTGCCGAGGAACTTGGTAGCTACCGGGTCCCACTGCGACTTGGGGATAATGTTGCCGGGGAAAGCTGTGCGGGACCAGACGCCGTTGGTGACGGTGGTGGTGCGGGGATCGTAAATGGCGTTGACGCCGGCCCGTCCGCCGTAACTGAAGTCGCCGTCGAGTTCCGCGGCAGTGGGGACGTTCCAGGAGATCTGTTCGCCCTGGCGCTCCATCAGGTACTGTCCGGCGAACATGAAGAAAGTCTTGTTGCGGCCGTTGTAGAGTTTGGGGATGTAGACCGGGCCGCCGATGTTGAAGTCGGGCTGATAAAAGTGGAGGCTGTTGCCGGTCTGCTCGAAACGCGCGCGCTGCATGTAGCGGCGGTGCTGCATGGGGCCTTCGCGGAAGAGGAGTCCGCCGCCGCCGTGAAGCTGGTTCGTGCCGCTCTTCTTCACAATGACGATGGCGCCGCCGGCGGAATGGCCGTATTCGGCGGGTAGCACCGTGGTGATGACTTTGGCCTCTTCAATGGTGCTGAGGATGGTATCGGTGGTGTTGGTGCCGCTCGGCTGTACGCCGTACATGCCGTCTTCGAAATAGCCGATGCTGCTGGTGGCGCCGCCGTTGATGGAAAAGCCGCCCAGGGAACCCGCATAAGCGAGGCCGCTGGTGTTGACGCCGGGTGTGAGGTAGAGGACGGCGCGCGAGTGGCGCTGATAGAGCGGCATGCGCTGAAAGAAGTCGCCGTCGACGATAGTCCCGGTGGTGGAGGTCTCGGTTTCAAGCAAGGGCGCCGCCGCGGTCACCTGGACCGATTCGGCCACGGCGCCGAGTTCGAGCGCGCCGTTGATCGGCAGCGTCGCGCCCACTCGCAGTTCCACGTTCTCGCGCACGAAGCTTTTGAATCCCGGGGCGGTAATCCGCACCCGGTACATGCCCGGACGGAGGAACGGTATGCGGTAGAGTCCCTCGGCGTTCGTTATGGTTGTCGTTTCGAAATTGTTGGCAACGTTGATCGCAATAACCTGCGCATTGGCAACAACCGCATTGCTCGAATCGGTTACCGTTCCGGTAAGCACTGCCGTGTCCTGCCCAAAAATCGGACTGATCGCAAGAAACGCCAGCAGCGCCTTCAACACTCTCTGATTCATTTGCCTTCTCCTTCGGTAGATCGCTCCACAACCCATCCCGTCACGCATCCCCGGCAGCCGAAGATAGCGTTCAGATCCAGTCACAGAAAGCCCCGACGTTCCCATGATCGAGCGCACCAAGTCTATGCTGGAGAAAATCAGCCCCAAAAGTCCGTGAAAGCGATAACTGGGGAAAGAGTCTATCACCGTCAGTTAGACGGTTCAAGCGGGCGGCGAAACCTTTTTTGAGACGAAGAAGGCGCTTCGATCGTCAGATCAGCTGTTCCATCAGGGAAACCAGATAATCACGGTTGAAGGGCCCCGAGCGATAGGTGCGCGCGTCGAAAAACCGCCACATTCCGCCCTCCTTTTCCAGGGTAAAGAAGAGCAACTGCTCCTCGATGAGGTCTTTCTCGAGCAATTCCTGGTTAAAGGCGCGGATCGTTCCTTCGAGCGTGTAAGGAACCCGGAAGTCCTCCGTGGAAATCAGTTCCGGTGTGGCTCTGAATTCCACCTGGAGAATGCGGCCGCGGACGTTAATCTGGATCAGGTTCAGCGAGATGTCGCTAAAAGATCCGCGGGTGAAATTCTCCGGATCGAGGGTCAGCTCGCTTTGGGTCAGCAGGCCATTGATATCGTTGATGAATTCGGCGCAGATAGCGTGGATATGGAGGGCCGCTGTCTGGCGCAATTCCGCCATCTCGCGCGTCCGCTCAAGGACGCCGGCATCTTTCTCCGCCAGCCCTTCGATCTTCTTGACCAATCGTTTCAGCCTTGCATCTTGTGCCGAACGCGGTTCCAGCGAACGCCGCAAAATTCTCATCCTCCTGGTTCATTGGAACATACCTGGCCGTGGATCTTCAGCCGCGCCTCGTATCGGGGCTGGGTGGCTTTACGAGATCCCGAATGTCCAGGCGCAGATGGAACAGGAGCGTGTCCGAGGTGCCGACCGACATCTCTCGCTTGCCCTTGAGAACGTTGTGAATGTGGGGTTGTGAGATGCCGGAAATGCGGGATAGGCCGCGTTCGGTGATTTCTCCCGCCCGGAGCCGGTTGCGGAGGTGCTCAAGGAGGCGAACCTGCAAATCGCGGAAGGTCAGGGGCTGGCGAGTGATTTCCATGTGAAATAGGGTGGTACTGAAAATCTTAGTACTGCCTAAGAAATGCCTGATAGTACAAGGAGCCTTCTTGCATTCGTAAATTGTACCTAAAATGCCGGAAACAAACAAAATGGTATATTTCTCACAGTTATGGTAATACTCCTAATTCCAAGATCCGAATTTGAAATCGGATTGACGTTTTCTTAGGAACGGTTAGATTTGGATTAGTTTAAACGAACGGCAAAAGCCGTGAATGCTTGGGCTCCTGCCGGAAGGACAGCTTATATGGAATGGAATCGATCGAACTCGATTGGCTTGGCGAAGGCATCGTGCACGTGGTGTCAAGGTGACGGTGTCCGCCTGATCCGCAAAGGACTGGAAAGGCCATGCAATTGCGTTTTTCGGGCTATCTTTAAAGCCTGTTACAACCGTTTTCGAGAATGCGTGGAAAGCTCGCCCCTCAAGACGGTTTCGCTGGATTTGTGTGCCGGGCCGCAGGGCCGGCGGACGTATTCGCGAAAGCGGGAAGAGTTCATGGCGGACTTTTCGCTGATCGCAAAGCGGGTGCTGACCGAGGAAGAGCACCGCATCTTCCGGATTCATTTCCTTCTCGGAGCGAGCTACAGGCTTTGCTGCCGTCAATTGAAAATGGATCGTGGCGAGTTTTTTCATATCGCTTACCGGATCCAGCGGAAACTGGGACGGGCTTTTGCCGAAATGGAGCCATATCCTCTGTATCCGGTGGCGGAGTATTTCGCGGGAGTCGTGCAGCGGGGGCCTGCGGCGACGCCTGCCGTGGTCCAGCCCAAGAAGAAGTGGCGGTACACCCTCCCGTTGTCGGCGTAGGGAAATCCGTGCGGGTGCGCCCGGAAACGGCGCTCCCGCACGGAAACTGGCTGCGGAATGGGTTCCGGGCGCGATGCTGCCCTACAATGGGAACCGGTTAACTGAAGAAATGGATCCACTCACTCACACGGCGACGGGCCTGTTTTTGAGCAGGGCGGGCCTGAACCGCTGGACTCCGCTGGCGACGCCGATTCTGTTGCTCGCGGCCAATGCACCGGATGCGGATATAGTCACTGCCGCCGGCGGTCAGCTCAACTATTTGCACTATCACCGTCACCTGACGCATTCGCTGGCGGCGCTGCCGTTTATGGCGCTGCTGCCGGTCGCGCTGGTGGCATTGATCAGCCGGAAGCGGATTCACTGGAAGGGCGCGTGGGCCGCGGCGGCCATCGCCGTATTGACTCACCTGCTTCTCGATTGGACCAATGTTTACGGAATTCGCCTGCTGCTGCCGTTTTCCGGCCGCTGGTTCCGGCTGGACATCACCAGCGTAGTAGACCTGTGGATCTGGGCGGCTCTTGGATTGGCGATGGCAGGGCCGTTTCTTGCGAGGCTTGTCGGTTCGGAAATCAGCTCGGGCGCCGCCAGAGTCCGGAACTACGGGCGGGGCTGGGCGTGGGCGGCGCTGCTATTCGTGGTGCTTTACAATTTTGGGCGCAACGCGCTGCACGAACGCGCGGTAGCGGTGGCAGGCGCCCATATTTACCAGCGGGCCGAGCCTGTGCGGGTGGCAGCCATGCCGCAGTTGGCCAATCCGATGATGTGGAGAGCCGTGGTTGAGACCGACGGCTTCTACGCCGTGCAGGACTTCAGCCTGGCGAACGAATTCGATCCGACACGATCCGCTGTTTATCACAAACCGGACGCCGATCCGGCCCTCGACGCCGCCCGTAAAACGCACGTTTTCCAGGAATTTCTGCGCTTCTCACAGTTCCCGTTGTGGCGCGTGGAACCGGTCTCCGAGCCGGAGAATGCCAAACGCGTTCAAGTGATGGATATGCGCTTCGGTTCACCGGCTTCGCCGGCCTTCATGGCCACCGCTCTGGTGGACAGCGGCATGCGGGTTCTGCAAAGCAGCTTCCAGTTCGGGCCGGTCCGCCCGCGGTAGTTCCTGACGGGCACTGTACCTTTCAGCGACGAACCCTAACGAAGCTCCGGTGTTCTTCCGATGGATAGGTGTGCAGACCTTCGATCGGGAAAAAATACTCGACCAGGAACAGCTTCGAGAGGTGACATTGAACGACCCGGAGCTGATCCGAGAGATTCTGGCGGCGTTGTTGGACGACGCTTCGGAAAAGATGGAGCAAATCGGCGGAGCGATCGCAGAAGGAAATGTCGACAGTTGCCGCCGGCTGGCGCACTCGTCGAAAGGGGCCTGCGCCAATCTCGGGGCCTACGCCCTGGCGTGGAAGTTGCACGAAATGGAGGACATGGCGGCACGCGGCGAAGTCGCGGCATGCAGCCGGTCGCTGGGCTCGCTGGCGGCGGAGTTGGAGCGCCTGAGGGTGGAAGTTCGCGGAGAATTGGGCACTCGCGACGTTTGATCCCCGGGGAGAGCGCGGCGGACCGGCGCCCGCTGGTCAGCAGCGTCAGAATCCGGCGCGGCAACATAATTTCGCCATGGAGCATGCGATCCAACCTGATGTAACGCCCCGGCGAGTGGCTGGGCGGCGAGCAACGGGGTATGCTGACCGTTGTGACGCCTGTGGTGCGCAACGCGCCCTGTTTTTCCGCGGCGGAAGCCGTGGTTATCGCCCGGGAAATCTACGGGTTGGATGTGACGGCGGTTGCCCTGCCCAGCGAACGCGACCAGAATTTCCGCCTGACTGAACCTTCGGGCAGCGAATTTGTCTTAAAGATTGCGAACTCAGACGAAGAGCAGGCGATTCTGGACCTCCAGAATCGCGCCATACAGATCCTGGCGGCTGCGGAGACGGGGCTGGAGTGGCAGCAGGTGTTGCCCGCCCGCAGGGGCGCTACGATCGCGCATTACGGTGGCTATTTTGTGCGGCTGCTGAGCTGGGTGCAGGGAGTCTCTCTGGCCGATTCGAAGCCGGCAAGTCGGGGATTGCTGCGGTCGCTCGGTGCCAGCCTCGCGCGAATGGACGTGGCGTTGCGCGATTTTGTGCACCCGGCGGCTCATCGTACGCTGCATTGGGACATCCGGCAGGCGGAGCTGGCACTGCCGCACCTGCAACTGCTCTCGCGCTGGCAGAGAGCCCTGGTGGGGCCGATTTTCGATGCCTGGCAACAGATTGACTGGGGGCTCCTGCCATCGAGCGTCATCCACGGGGACGCGAACGATTACAACGTGCTGACAGACAGGGAGGGGAACCGGGTGGTTTCCATCCTGGACTTCGGCGATGTCGTGCATTCGGCAACGGTATGTAACCTGGCAGTAGGGCTGGCGTACGTGATGCTGGGGGAGTCGAACCCGATCGCGGCGGCGGCGGAAGTGACGGCCGCATACCACCAGATACGCCCGCTGCGGGACGCGGAAATGGGCGTTCTGTTCAAGCTGGCGGCGACGCGGCTGGCGATGAGCGTGTGCAACTGCGAGTGGCAGGCCCGGGAAGCGCCTCGCAACGACTACCTGAGAATCTCCAACACACCGGCCTGGGCCATGCTCGAGAAGATCTCCGCGATGCCCGCCGATTGGCCCGAAGAAGTCTTTCGCAGGGCTTGCCGGCTCGACCGGCCGCGGCCGCCGGCGGAGTTGCTGGCCTCGCGGCGCGCGCGGCTGGGGCCGTCGCTGAGCATCGCGTACCGCGAGCCGCTGCACATGATCCGGGGGCTTCGGCAATATCTTTACGATGCCTCCGGGAGGGCGTACCTGGACTGCGTGAACAACGTGGCGCACGTTGGCCATTCGCATCCGCGGGTGGTGGAGGCGGCGCAGCGGCAGACGGCGCGGCTGAACACGAACACCCGCTACCTGGACGAACACCTGGTGGACTATGTGGAGCGGTTGGCGGCAACGCTGCCCGACCGTTTGAGCGTCGTGTACCTGGTGTGCAGCGGAAGCGAGGCCAACGAACTAGCGCTGCGGCTGGCGCGGACGCACACCGGCAGGGACGGCGTGGTGGTAGTGGAAACGGCGTACCACGGCAACACCAACGCGCTGGTCGACATCAGCCCGTACAAGTTCGCAGGACCGGGAGGGCGCGGGAAGCCCGCCCACGTGGAGGTCGTTCCGATGCCGGATGTGTACCGGGGGCGCTTCAGGGATGCGGGCTCCGGTCCGAGTTATGCGTCCCTGGTGGCCGAGGCCGTCCAGCGGAAGCGCGCGGCGGCATTCTTCTGCGAATCGGCGCTGAGTTGCGGGGGCCAGATCATTCCTCCAGCCGGGTTCCTGGAGCGGGCGTTCGCGGCGGTGCGGGCGGCCGGCGGCGTGGCGGTGGCCGACGAGGTGCAGACGGGGTTCGGCCGGGCCGGGTCGCATTTCTGGATGTTCGATTCGCAGGCGGCAATCCCGGATATCGTCACGCTGGGCAAGCCGATCGGCAATGGCCACCCGATGGGCGCGGTGGTCACTACCCGGGAAATCGCGGCCTCCTTCGCCAACGGTATGGAGTACTTCAACACGTTTGGCGGGAATCCGGTTTCGTGCGCAGTCGGGCTGGCCGTGCTGGATGCAATCGAGGATGAGCAGCTCCAGGAAAACGCGCGGGATACCGGCGCTCACCTGCTGGTCGGACTGCGCCAACTGGCGGAAAGGCACCAGTTGATCGGCGACGTTCGGGGAAGGGGACTGTTCCTTGGGTTCGAGCTGGTGCGCGACCGTCAGAGCCTGGAACCGGCGGCGCGGGAGGCGGCGGAACTGGTTGAGCGAATGAAGGACCGAAACATCCTGCTGAGCACGGATGGCCCGCTGCACAACGTGATCAAGATCAAGCCGCCGATGGTGTTCACCAGGGCGAACGCTGATTTTGTTCTGGAGTCGCTGGACGAAGCCCTGCGGGGGCTTGCATGAGGCTGGCGCTGGGGCTTTGGGCGGCGGCGGTCGCGTGGGCGCAGCTCCCACCCTCAGCCGTGCCGCGAACGGCGGGAGAGGGGGGCGGCTTCACCGAAGTCGTGGTCACGGATGCGCAGGGCAGGGAAGCGGGCGGACTGAATGCCTCGGACTTCCTGATAACACAAAGCGGGAACGCGCTGAAGATTGTGGACGCCGTGTACTCGGCGCCGGACGCGCCACGGACGTTCGTGCTCATCGTGGACGATTACAATCTGCCGCTCGAAAGTCTGGGCAAGGTGCGTGCGGCGGTGCGGAGCTTCATCGAGGAGAAGATGCGGCCCGAGGACCGCGCGTCGATTCTGCGGACGCGCTCGGGGACGGGCGTTTCCCAGCAATTGACGTCGGACCGGGAGGTGTTGCGAGCGGCGGTGGAGGGCATTCATGGCGGCGTTCCCGCCCGGCGCAGCCCCGACCGTCGATTTTCCGTGACGACCGTGGGAATTCTGAGGCAGGCGCTTACCGGGGCGAGATGGATCGAGGGCCGGAAGGTCTTGGTACTGTTTTGCCAGCGGTTCCGGACGGAATTGAAGGATTGGGCTTGGCTGGACCAACTGGCACAGCGCGCGAGGGCGGCGGTTTACGTGGTGGACATGGGGGT
This sequence comes from Bryobacterales bacterium, assembly GCA_963836425.1. GTDB lineage: Bacteria > Acidobacteriota > Terriglobia > Bryobacterales > Bryobacteraceae > CAWIJJ01. The sequence goes on from CAWIJJ010000006.1 coordinate 336,961, forward strand.
CGCGGATGGTGAGGCTGGGCCTGCGTTGTTATCGGCGGCGGAGACGCTGGCGCGTGAGAGCGGGGGGAAGGTTTTCGACGGCGTGCAGGACCCCGGCGGGGCGATGGACCGGGTCCTCGCCGGCCTGAGCGGATCCTACCGGCTGCGCTTTGAAGGGGCACAGGCGACGTACGATATTGCGAGCGGAGGCGGGCGCTTCGAAGACCTGTCGGTGCGGACGTCGGTTCCGGGGTTGAACGTCAAGCTGCTGGAGCCGGGGATCGGTGGCGAGGAGGAGCCGGCCACGCCGGAGGAGGAGATTTCGCGGGATTTGGTGTCACCGTTCGTGACGAGCGTTTTTCCGGTGCGGGCGGGTTTTGGTGTGGACGGTTCGACGGCTGCCGGCCGTCTGCAGACAATCATCGGGGTCGAAGCCACGGATCTGACATGGACGTTGCGTGCAGACGGCAAGCAGCAGGCGGCCATCGAAGTGATGGCGGCCGTGTTCGACGCACGGGGCCGCGCCGGCGACGCGGGCGGGCAGCTCCTGAGGCTGACGGCGGGAGAGCCGGAGAAAGCATCCATGCGTGCGGGCGCCGTCTCCGCCGCCATGGCTCTCCCCGCAGAGGGGCTTTACGTCCTGAACCTGCTGGTGCGGGATGAGACCTCCGGCCGCTCGGGGAAAGTGCGCGAGGTGATCGACGTGACAGCGCCGGAAGCGGGTGCGCCGTGGGTTGGCGGAATGTCGTTGCGGCGACCGCCGGGCGAGGAAGCAAAGTGGTCCGGAGACATGCCGGGCGTGGGGGTCTTTGCGGCGGGCGGATCGATCCTTTACGCCTGTCCGGTGCGGAACGTGGGCGCCACGGCGGAGCGCAAGTCCCGGCTGGAGACCGTCGTCAGTGTATTCCGCGAGGGACGCCTGATTTTCAATGCCGAGCCCGCGGTGAAGGAGTTCGACGCCGCGCCCAATCCGAGTGAGCGGATGGTGGGGGGAATTATCGAATTGGGTGCGCAACAGCCGCCGGGCGAATATACGATCGAGCTGAAAGTGACCGACCTGCTGCGTCCCGCCGGGAAGCCGGCAGTCGTGATGCGGAACCTGGAACTGCGCTAGAAAGCGTCTAGTGCGGGGGCGCTCCAGTGGCCTCGGCCGCTTCGGGAAGAAAATAAAAGACCATCGCCAGGATGGCATAGACGGCCAGCAGTTGCACTCCTTCCAACCAGTTCGATTCGCCGTCCGAGGCCACTTGTCCGGTGATCAGAACCGCGACGAAGACGGCCAGTACTTCGGCGGGAGTGAAGACGAGGTCGAGCGGGCGGGGTCCGACGAAATGGCTGAGGATCACGAGGACGGGTGCTACGAAAAGGGCGATCTGAAGGCTGCTGCCGATCGCGATCGTCATGGAAAGCTCCATGCGATTTTTGAGCGCCATCATGACGGCAGTGCTGTGTTCGGCGGCATTGCCGACGATCGCGACCACGATGACGCCGACGAATACGCGGGTCATGCCGAACGCTTCGGCGGCGGGTTCCACCGAGCCGACGAGAATCTCGCTGATCCAGGCGATGAGGGCGGTGGCGCCGGCGAGAACCAGCAGGGATCGGGTGACCGACCAGGGGGCGGGGCCGTGCCCGTTTTCTCCCGCCTCGCCTGCAAACAGCTGTTTGTGGGTCTTCAGTGAGAAGAGCAGGTGCAGGGAGTAGCTGACCAGCAGAACGAGGGAGATTTCAAGGCTCAGGTCGTGCTCTGCTTCTCGTGCGTTGGGGCCGCCGAGGTAGTGAAAGGCGGCGGGCATGATGAGGGCAATGGCTGCCAGGGTGAGGAGGGTGGATTGGGAGCGCGCGGCTGTGGCGTTGAAGCGCTGCCGCTTGAAGCGCAGGCCCCCCGCCAGCACAGAGGCTCCGAGCACCAGCAGGATATTTCCGATGATGGAGCCCGTAAGGGACGCCTTAACAACCGAGTAGAGTCCCTGCTGTAAGGCAACAACGGCGATGATTAGCTCGGCGGCATTGCCGAAGGTGGCATTGAGGAGACCGCCAAGGCCTTCGCCTGTGTGGTGTGCGAGCTGTTCGGTCGCGGTTCCGAGCCAGCCTGCGAGGGGAACTATGGCCAGGCTGGAAAAGATGAAGATCAACGTGTGGGATTCGGGAGCCAGGAACTCCAGCCCGATCGCAACGGGTACAAATATCAGGAGCCAGTTGAGCATGGGAGCAGACTCGATCGAAAGCAAAAGCATAGCAGGTCCTTTTCGGGGATACGATAGAGCCATGAGACGATTGGCACAGATTGCTCCCGTGGTGCTGGCCATGGCGGCCGCTCTGTTATGGGCGGCGGCGGCGCCTTCGTCGCTCTCGGATTTGCAGCGCGAGTTCGAGCGGCCTCCCGATGATGCCAGGATCATGATGCGGTGGTGGTGGTTCGGCCCTTCGGTGGTGAAACCGGAACTCGAGCGCGAGATGCGGGCGATGAAGCAGGGGGGCATCGGAGGGTTCGAAGTGCAGCCGGTGTATCCGCTGGAGCTGGACAATCCGGCGAAAGGGTTTCGCAATCTTCCCTATCTCTCCCCGGAGTTTCTGGACGACCTGAAGTTCACCGCTGCCAGGGCGGCAGACATCGGACTGCGGTTTGATCTCACGCTGGGTAGCGGCTGGCCGTTCGGCGGACCGCACATCCCGGTGACGGAAGCGGCGGCGCGGCTGCGTCTGGAGCGGGTGGCGGTACCGGCGAACGCGACCTCGGTGCCGGTGCCGGTGTTGCATGAGGGCGAAAAATATCTGGCGGCGTTCCTGGCGCGTGGCGACCAGCGGCAGTTTGCGGCCGAGGGAATCGAGAAGCTCGGCGCCGCGTCCGCGGGGGCGGTGAAGGTGCCGGCGTCGCAGACGGGCGGGCGGGTGGTGCTGTTCTTCATCGCGAGCCGCACCAAACAAACGGTCAAGCGGCCGGCGGCAGGAGCCGAAGGCTGGGTGCTCGACCACTACAGCACCGCGGCTGTCGAAACCCATCAGAAGCAGGTGGGCGAAAAGCTGCTTACGGCGCGTGGGCAAGAATACGCCGCACGCGATATTCAGCGACAGCCTGGAGGTGTACAACGCCGACTGGACCGACGATCTGCTGGAGCAGTTCCGGAAGAGGCGCGGGTACGACCTGGAGCCGTATCTGCCGGCGCTGGCGGGCGATATCGGGGACAAGACCGCTGCCATCCGTCACGATTGGGGCAAGACCTTGAGCGAGTTGTGCGACGAGCGCTACCTGAAGCCGATGGCGGCGTGGGCGAAACAGCATGGCACGCTGTTCCGGTCGCAGACCTACGGGATACCGCCGGTCACGCTTTCGAGCGGCGCGCTGGTGGATTTGCCGGAAGGCGAAGGAACGCAGTGGCGGCGGTTTTCGACGTCGCGGTGGGCATCTTCGACCAGCCATCTCTACGGCAAGCCGGTGACCTCTTCGGAAACGTGGACGTGGCTGCACTCGCCGGTGTTCGCGGCCACGCCGCTCGATATGAAGGCGGAGGCCGACCTGCACTTCCTGCAAGGGATCAACCAGCTGATCGGGCACGGGTGGCCTTACTCGCCGCCCGAAGCCGGCGAACCCGGCTGGCGCTTCTACGCGGCGGCGGTTTTCAACGAGCACAACCCGTGGTGGCTGGTGATGCCCGATGTCGCTTCGTACCTGCAACGGATCAGCTACCTGATGCGGCAGGGACAGCCGGCCAATGATGTGGCCTTGTATATTCCGACGGCCGATGCCTTCGCGGGATTCACGCTGGGAAGGGATTCGGTGAACCAGGCTGTGGACGGGCTGATCGGGCCGGAGGTGATTCCGGCGATTCTCGATGCGGGCTACAACTTCGACTATATCGACGACGGCGCGATCGAAAAGAACGGGGTGCAGCACCGGATCCTGATTCTGCCGAACGTGCAACGGATTCCGCTCGCCACCTATCAGAAGCTGGAGGAGTTTGTGAAGCGGGGCGGCACGCTGATCGCGGCGCGGCGCACGCCGTCGCTGGCGCCGGGGCTGATGGAGGCCGAGCGCGACTCCCCGCGCATCCAGCAGTTATCGCGAAGCCTTTTTGAAGGCGGCAAAGGCAAGCTGGTTACCGACGAGGCGAAGCTGGGCGAGGCCCTGCACGCGGCGCTGGCCGCAGACGTGGCAACGGCGCCGGAGATCGGGTTCGTGCATCGGAAGCTGCCATTCGCGGAGGTGTACTTCCTGGCGAACACGAGCAACCGGCCGGTGCGGTCGCCCGCCACTTTCCGGGTGGAAGGCATGCAGCCGGCGTGGTGGAATCCGCTAAACGGGCAGATCACGCCCGCGGCGGGCAGCCGGCTGCAACTCGACCTCGCACCCTACGAGTCGCGCGTCGTGGTTTTCAGCCGCGGGCAGGCAGCGCAACCGAAGCCGACAATGCCGGGGACGGCGGCCATCGACCTCACGAGCGGCTGGAAAGTGACGTTCGGCAGCGGCGGACAACCAGTGACGATGAATGCCGGTACGTCCTGGACAGCCGACCCGCAAAGGCAGTATTACTCGGGCACGGCCACCTACGAGCGGACCGTAACCGTGCCGGCCGCAATGGGACGGGAAATCTTCCTGAACTTTGGCGAGGGCACGCCCGTGAGTGCGCCGGAACGGCGAAGCGGGTCCGGGATGCGGGCAATGTTCGAAGGCCCGGTGCGCGAAGCGGCGGTGGTGTACGTCAACGGCCGCCGCGCGGGGTCGGTGTGGTGCGCTCCGTACGAAGTGAACGTAACGGGACTCGTGAAGCCAGGCGAGAACACAATTCGTGTGGTGGTGGCAAACACGGCGCTGAACCTGCTCGCGAAGGGACCTTTACCGGATTACAAGGAACTGAACGCGAAGTATGGGGAGCGATTTCAGGCGCAGGACATGGTATCGGTGAAACCGCTGCCGTCGGGGTTGATCGGGCCGGTGCGGCTGGTGACCCGTTAGCCTGAATGCGGCGAAGGCCGGCGCGCTTCCCCGTTTCGACTCACCGGTTGAAGAACGCGGCGATCAGCCTGAGGTTTCGCCACTGCCGGTAACCGAGATTTTCGGGAAGGGCGGCGGCGAAGAGGCCCGCCAGCACGGCGGGACGGGTACCGCCCGGACGGGCCAGGTCCCACATCACGACGGCGGCCGCCGAGAGCAGGATCCTGGTGCCGACGGTGGCGAGCAGGAGCATGCCGGCCAGGGGTGTATCGATTTGTCCGGTCCACCACGCCACGGCGCCGAGAAGATACGCGGCGGTTTCGGCCACAGGCCAGATGAATCGCGCCACAAACAGGGAGGCAAGCGTGCGGCCCGTGCCGGCGAAGCCTCCGCCGATGCGCCCGCGGCTGCGGAAGGCGCTGCCGATGCCTGCCTGGTCCTCGGCGGTTGACCGGTCGAGTTCCGGCCGCGTGGCCGGCTCGGGAAGACTGGCGGCTTCGGCGACGAAGGCGGTCCGGAGCGGGCGTCCAGCACGCCGGCCCAGCGCCTGGAGCTGAAGCCAGAGCTCGAGCATAGTTGACCGGAAGCCGCCTGCTGCGACGATGATGTCGCGGGGCACGATCAAGGCTGCGCCGGGCACAGGCACCAATCCGCCGGACGCGGACAACGCCGCGCAACGTGTGAGCCAGAGGCGGATCTGCTCGAGTCCGGCGAAACCGGCGAGCCAGCCGCGGCCGGCGGGTTCGCAGGCTATTCCGCACGCCGCCGAGAAACCCTGCTGTGGATCGAGTAACGGCTCGATCAAAGAGAGCAGCAGCGTAGGCTGAAACTCACTGCGGGGATCTACCAGCCCGAGCAGCGGAAACGCCGCCGCATTCAAGCCGTTATTGAGGGCGCCGGCGGTCCCTCCTTGCTTCTGGTCAACCACCACCAGCCGGATCGGATCGTGGGATTCGTAGATTCCCCGCACCTCCGGCGCGGACAATCTGCCGATACTCTTGCGGGCGGAGATGCCGAGATGGAACTCCTCCGTCCAGGCGGCAAGGGTCTCGTCGCCGGGCGCGTCCAGCGCTACCACCACCTCGAACATTCCGTACTGAAGGCCCAGGAGGCGGCGGACTAAAGCGATGCTTGCCGTGGTGGAGCCGGGCGGCGCTACCAGAAGGGAGATGGGCGGGAGGAGGGTGGAAGAGACGAGCCGGAAGACGCTATCCGGGGCCTCCTTGGCGCGGATGCGTCGAAGGACAAGAGCGCCTTTGACCAGGGAAGCCAAGGCGGCAGCCCCGCAGGCAAGCAACAAAAATGCCAGGCCGCGTACCACCACCGGCAGGAAGGTCATTCGCCCTCCCCGGCCGGGCAACGCGAGAGGGCATGCCTTGCGGCAGAGGCGGCGATTGAATCCGGTGCGGCCTCCATTTGCCTGAGTAGCGCAGCACCCGCCGGCAGGTCGGCGAGCCCCTCCGCTACCACTCGTGTGACCTCGGCCGGCGCGGCTTGCAGCAACCGCGGGGCATGTTGAAGCGACTCTTCGAGGTGCAGTCGCATCGCAGTGACCAGCGCCGTTACGGAAACATCGGCATCGGGTTCGGACAGCGCTCTGACGATAGCTTCGCGGTTCTGGCGACTAAGTGGAACGAAGGGCGCGAGGCGAAGAGCCGCGAGACGGATGTCGCGATCGTCGCTTTCGAGCAGGCGATCCAGATGACGGAGAGGGAGTGCCCGCTCCCAAGCCGCCAAGGTCTGCAGGGTGGAAAGAACCAGCTCGCGATCTCCGGACGCGAGCAACTCGGGAATCGGGTGCTGGCTCAACGCGACGGCGTGAGGGCGCAGTTCGTCGTGCAACAGGATGCGGGAGCGTAAATCCTGACGGATGAGAAATTCGAACACCTGCTGGATTTCAAGGGGGTCCCCGGCGTGGATGACGGCGCGGGTGGCCGAGAGGGCGATTTCGCGATCGGCATTCTCCAGGGCGCGGACCAGCAGGTCGCCGGCCACCCGGCGGCACGGTTCGTGATAACAGGCGAAAGCGAGCCGGCTGAAGGCTCGGCGCCGGGTGGACAGGTTGCCGGACCGGCTGTCTTCGCACCACTGATGCACCAGACCGAGTTCGAGAAGCAGACTGCACAGCCGGTCTCGGGCTCCGCCGCCGATGGTGGTTTGCAGCATCATGAGAGCAGACTCAAAGTCGGCCCGATGTTCGGCGGCAGCCGGGCGGAGGGCGGCCAGATCGTTATTTCCGGCAAGGTACCGAATGAACAGTTCGTGAATGCGGGGGACAAGGTCCGCGGATCGCTCGCGGCGGCGCTGCCACAACCCTCCCCGGACGCACGCTGCCATCAGAAGCAGGACGAAGAAGATGCCGTAGAGGCCCAGGAGGACGGCGAGCACGGTAAGTTCCACGGATCTCATTGCCGGATCAACCGTTTCAGGCGGGCGACGATCTCGAGCGGGCTGAACGGCTTCACTACGTAGTCGTCCGCGCCGAGGCTGAAGCCGCGGATCACGTCGTTTTCCTGCTGGCGCGCGGTCAGGATCATCACGCGGACGGCCAGCTTGTGCGCCCGCAAGGCGGTAAGGACCTGGTATCCATCCATCACCGGCATGTTAAGGTCGAGGACCGCGGCATGCATGGGCTGTTTGCGCAGGGTGTCGAGTGCCATCTGGCCATCGGTCGCGGTTGAGCACTCCATGCCAAAGTTTTCGAGCGCCGCTTTGAGCAGGGCCAGGACCGTAGGGTCGTCATCGGCGATCAGGACCTTGGGTCGCGTGGTGATCTCGGCGCGGGCGCTCTCCGGCGCCAGATTACGGATGGGATGTGAAAGAGCGAGGCTGAGGCGGACCAGGGCTTCGTCCGGCTCCCATGCATCCATCAGGTATTCGGCAGCCAGGCGCTGGACCGGAGGGCTGAGATCAAGTAGGTCGTCCCGCCGGCCAACAAACACTATGGGTTTGCGGGAAGCCAGGGTTTCCAGGCCCGTCAGCCACGAAGAACCGCGGTCCGGCGGCCGCACATCCACCACCACCAAGTCGCACGAATCGACAGCCTTTCCCCAGGGCGCGTCGGAGCCAGCCAGAAAAACCGGGACGGCGGTGGCGCGCTCGAGGGCTACGCAGAGGCGCTCGCGCTCGGCGCCGGACAGTTCCACTACAGCCACCCGCTTGCCGGAGAGAGACTGAATGATGGTGTCCGGCACGGGAATATCCCGGGCTTCGCGCGGGGTGGAAAAGGCGAGGACAAGATTGGTGAGGGCCTCGCGCAGCTGGGACGCGTCTATCGGCTTCTCACGCAGTCCCGCCTCGAGTTCGCGGGCGAGGCGGGATATGGCATTGTAGCCGAGCAGGCCGGCAGCGCCGATCCACTGGTGCGCGGTCCGTTGAACTTCGCCGGTATTCAACTCGCCGTCGAGGTCCAGCAGCCAGCGGCGGGACTGCTCCTGGCCTTCTTCGAGAAAGCGGCGGCGTAGAGCGTGGACTTCGGCCTCCGGAATGGGCTCCCCTGCCGGCTGGGCGGCCACGGAAGCGGCCTGACGGTCCGGGGCGCGGTCCAGGTGTTCCCGAATGCGCCTGCCGAGCGTGCGGGTGTCGATCGGCTTGGTGATATAGCCGTCGCAGCCCGCCTCCGCTGCCCGTACTTCATCGCCCTGCATCGCAAAGGCGGTCAGCGCGATCACGATAATGTCACTGGTTTCGGGGTCTCTTTTGACGCGCCGCGTGAACTCGAGACCGTCGATTCCGGGAAGCTGGATATCGGCGAGGATCAGGCGGGGGTGAAAGCTGCGCAGCAGTTCCAGCCCTTCTTCCGCGCTGCCCGCGGTTAGTACCTTATATCCTTCGTTAACAAGTAAGATCCGGGTTAGCTTCAGATTAACTGGTGTGTCATCGACAATCAGAATCGGCTCACCGGGCATGCTGCAACGTATTTTAGCCTACGCTGAGTTCGGTGCCGCGATATTTGTGAGTACCGTGAGAGCCTTACCTTTGGTTAAGACCGGCAGCGGGGGAATTCGACGAGGGGGAGGCCGCCCCGGTATATAATGTTGATTAACCGTTGAAGGTATTTTTACCCAAATTCCATGACACATCCAAAGGGGACACGCGCCCGCATCCTACTCAGCTCCGTTTTCGGCCCCTACGCTCAAGACGACGCCTTCGGCAGCCGCAAAATCAATCCCATGGAGCTTTACCACAACCAGGTGACCCGGGAACAGGGACCATTTTCGCTTCGCATGTTCCATCGCTCCTGGGGAATCCTCATGATCCAGCAGAATATCTCCGCGCCCACCACGGTGCTGGACTTTCCCACCCGTGAATCATTCGAAGAGGAACTGGCTGCGCACGATTACGATGTAGTGGGCATTTCGTCGATTATCGTGAATGTGGGCAAGGTGCGGGAGATGTGCCGGATGGTGCGGCGGGTACGGCCGAAAGCCCAGATCGTCGTGGGGGGACACGTAGCCGCGATTCCCGGAGTGGAAGGCATGATTGACGCCGATCACATCGTCAAGGGAGACGGCATCGCGTGGATGCGACAGTACCTGGGCGAAGACGGGAACGCGCCGATCAGGCATCCGGAGATCATTTCCGGCTTTGGCGGGCGGACGCTGGGCCTGAAATTGCCGCAACGGAAAGGCGGAACGGCGGCCACCATCATTCCTTCAGTGGGATGTCCACTGGGCTGCAACTTCTGCACCACTTCCGCGTTCTTCGGCGGCAAGGGCAGATACCTGAATTTCTACGACACGGGCTCGGAACTGTTCGGCGTCATGGCGGAATTGGAACGGAAGCTGGACGTGCAGTCCTTTTTCGTAATGGACGAAAATTTCCTGCTTCACAAGCGCCGCGCCATGGAACTGCTCGCTCACATGAAGCGTGAGAACAAAGCGTGGGCGTTGTACGTCTTTTCGTCGGCGAACGCAATCCGGCAGTACACGATGCGGGAGTTGGTGGAACTGGGAGTCTCCTGGGTCTGGATGGGGCTGGAGTCCCCGCGATCCAAGTACCTGAAGCTCAAAGATACCGACACGCTGGCGCTGACGGCGGAACTGCGGGAGCACGGCATCAAATTACTGGGGTCCACGATTGTGGGTCTTGAACACCACACGCCCGAAAATATCCAGGAAGAGATCGAACATGCGGTGGCGCACGACACGGATTTTCACCAGTTCATGCTGTATACGCCAGTGCCCGGAACGCCGCTGTTCTTCGAGATGACGGAGCAGGGGCGGATGCTCGAGGGAGTCGATCTGGCGGATATACACGGGCAGGACCGCTTCAACTTCCGGCACGCAGCCATTTCACGGGAGGCGTCGAAGCTTTTCCTGGACCAGGCCTTCCGGCGCGACTTCGAGCGCAACGGGCCGAGCATTTACCGCATCTGCCGAACCACGCTGAACGGCTGGCGGCGCTACAAAGAAGATCCCGACCTGCGGGTGCGCGCGCGGTTTCAGTGGGAGGCGCGGGCGCTCCGGGATGGTTACGCGGGGGCATTGTGGGCTATGGAGAAGCACCTGCGAAACACGAACCGGGCGCTGAGCGAGCGAGTGCGGTCGCTACGCAAGGATGTGGGCCGGGAGTTCGGATGGATGACGCAGGTGCTGACTCGGGCGTTGGGTCCGGTGCTGCTCTGGACCACGCGGCGCGAGGAACGCCGGCTTGCCCAAGGGCAGACCTACGAACCGCCCACCATCATCGAACGCCGCAATTGGGAATGGCCCGAGGCGCTGCCTTCCCCCGGCATCGGCTTCACCGCCCAAGAAGAATCCGCAGCTGGCTGATACCGGAGCGGATCTCGACGGTTTCGGTCGCTTTGAGCCCGTCCTTTTCCACCGTGACCTGATAGGTGCCCGCCGGTAGCTTGATGCTGGCGGGCGTGTTCTGTCCGAGGGGCTTGCCGTCGATCAGGATGGCCGCGCCGGAAGGCGTGCTGGACAGCATCAGGGTGCCTCCAGGGGCGCGCAGCACGAACGCGGGCAGTTCGATCGGGCTCGAGCCTACCGTGAAGTCGCGGTTCACGGGAAGATAGCCTGGCATGCTGACCGAAACGGCATGTTTCCCCGGAGCGGCGTCCAGAGTGCACGGAGTAGTGCAGGAATCCCGTCCGTCCAGGGTGGCCGTTCCTCCGCCGGGGCTGCTGATCACCATGACGGGCTGCACCGCCTGGGCGAACTTTTTGGCGGGGGTTTCGGGCGCCCCGGCCGGTCCGGGAGCCTCCGCGGCGGGAGGACTACCCGCTTCAGGCGGCGCGAGAGGGCTCGGCTTCTTTTCCTCCGATGCTGCTGCCGCCGCGTCCGGCGGCGGCGATTCGGGCGCGGGTTCGGGCGGTGGTTCCGGGGTGCCGGCAGCGGGCGGCGGAGGCCCGGCCAGCCAGGGCGCGGCCTGCCAGCCTATCAGCGCCAGAAGCCCGGCGGCCACGACGACGGCGAGCAGGAACCTCAAAAAGCCCGACTTTCGTTTCGTTGTCTCGCTGGAACTCTCGGTGAGCCGCCTGCGCCTGGGGGGCGGAAGCGAGACGGAGGAGACCGGTACGGGAACGCCTGTGACGGTCGGCTCGGTAAGAATCCCTCCGCGAGGCATCAGGTGCCATCCTGGGGTGGCGCTGCAGGCCCGTTCGAGGGCGGCGGCGAATTCCTGGCAGCTCCGAAAGCGCGCATCCGGCTTCTTGGCGAGGCCCTTGCGGATGACGGCGCCGATTTCCGCACCCAGGCTGGGATTCAGCCGCTGCGGCGCCAACGGCTCCTCGGCCACGATCTTGTAAACCACGGTGGTGAGGTGTTCGCCGGTGTAGGGCTTCTCTCCGGTGAGCATTTCGAAGGCGATCACGGCCAGTGAAAACTGATCGGAGCGGCCGTCCACCGGCTGGCCCTGCACCTGTTCGGGTGACATGTAGTGCGGGGTGCCGACGATGGAGCCGGTCATTGTGAACTGCTCGGACGCCGTGATTTTGGCAATACCGAAGTCGGTAACTTTGGCGGTGCCGTCGCGGGCGATCATGATATTGGCGGGCTTGATGTCGCGGTGCACGATCCCCTTGCCGTGGGCGTAGTCGAGGGCGGCGGCGGTCTGCCCGAGGATGCCGAACAGCCGCTCGGGGGCAATCGGTTCGACGTCGGAGATCAGGTGATCGAGGGTCACGCCATCCACGAACTCCATGGCGATGTAGGCAATCGCATCCTGCTGTTCCACGTCGTAGATGGTGACGATGCCGGGATGGGAGAGAATGCCGGCGGACCTCGCTTCGCGAAAGAGACGTTCGCGCAGCCTTTCCTGTTCCTCGGGTTTGCGCGCGCCGCCCAAGTCGATCGTCTTAATGGCAACCGGCCGGCCGATGTTCGGGTCAATGGCATGATATACCACGCCCATGGCGCCCCGGCCGAGTTCCCGTACGATCCTGTAGCGCCCGATCCGGTCCATTCTGTCTACTGATAGCATACGGCTCAGTGGGAGCGAACCGGCCGGGGAGAAGTGCCTGGCGGCGTGAAACGTGCAGGTTTTCGATTTGCCCGTCTGCAATTCGGAAATTCCCTGTACCTGGCCTAGAATAGAACTTCCGGCCAGGGAGCAGGCATCCTGGCGCCGTTCCCATGACCCAAGCGTCACAGGCCGACGCGCCCGCCAAGGCAAGAATTTCCTCCCCTCTCTCGCTGCGCGCGAAGGGTGTTGCCGGTCTTGTAGTGCCTACGGGGGCACTCTTCCTGGCTCTGGTTGCGACCTTTTGGGCGGAGACTGAACTGGCGAAAATTGGCCCCACGGTCCTGGAAGCTTTTGCCACGCGAACCGAACTGCAGCAACTGGAAGTGCATCTGCTCGAAGCAGAGGCGGCGGCGAGAGCGAATGTCACAGCTCCGGAAACGCGGCGCCTGGAGGCGTTCGATGCAGCCCGCGCAAGGGCTGCCGGGTCGCTGAAGAGGTTGACGGCGCCGGCGGCGGGTGAGGCCGCCGATAGTGCGGCACTCGAAGAACTAGGGCGAGCGTCCCGGGAGGCGCTCGCGAATCTCGAAGCAGCGCGCGTGCCGGACGCGCCGGACACAAATCTCGCGATGGCCCGCGCGGAAGCCGCGATTGCCTCGGTTCAGAACAGGGTCTCCACGTTGGCGAGGGCGGAGGACCGGCGTATTCTCGATGCCAACTCCGAAATGGAGGCGATCCGCCGGAGGCTGTTCCGGATCCTGTTGGCGTGCGGTGTTCTGGGCGCCCTGGGAACTCTGTTTGTTCACCTGTTGATCACCGGACGCGTGGTGCGCCGCTTGAAGGAGGTGCAGGAAAACGCACGGCGGGTCGCGCACTCGCTGCCGCTGCTGCCGGTGTCGCCGGGCACTGACGAGATCGCCACGCTGGGCCGGCAACTCGAGAACGCCGCGTTCCTGATGCAGGAGCGGGAGCGCCATTTGCGGCAGAGCGAGAGCCGGTACCGCGACCTGTTCGATCGCGCCCCCATCGCGTACGAGGAGACGGATCGCGAAGGCGTGGTCACGCGATTCAACCAGGAAGTATGCACGCTGCTCAAATGCACACCGGATCGGGTATTGGGGCGGAGGGCTTGGGATTTCATTTCCCCGGAACAAAAGGCGGAATTCCGGGACGGATTGCTCGAAAGAATCGCCAGCGGGGCCGAGGGCGGCTCGCTCGAGTGCGACTATCTGCTGGATGACGGATCGCGCATTACGCTGGAGATTCGGGAGAGCATGATCCGGGACGCGAGCGGCGCCGTAACGGGTATGTGCCGTTCGCTGCTGGACGTGACGGAACGCAACCTGGCGGCAATTGCGGCGCGAAAGGTGGCGCAATACGCAAGCGAGCTTCGCCACAAGAACGACCAACTGGCGAGGGCCCTGGACGCGGCGCGGTCGGCCACAGAAATGAAGAGCCGTTTTCTGGCCAGCGTCTCGCACGAATTACGCACGCCGCTCAACGGGATTATCGGCTTCTCCGAGCTGATGTACGACGGCAAGCTGGGTCTTATCAGCGTCGAGCAGCAGGAAATTATGGGCGACATCCTGACCAGCGCCCGCCACCTGCTGGGACTGATCAGCGACATTCTTGACATCTCCAAAGTGGAAGCCGGAAAAATGGAGTTCCGTCCGGAACGCTCGGCCATCGATCGCCTGGTGTTCGAAGTGCGGGATATCATCCGTCCCCTGGCGGACCGGAAGGGGGTGGAATTGGTGCCGCAGGTGGCGGACGGTCTGCAGGTAACGGTCGATCCGGCGCGCTTCAAGCAGGTGCTGTTCAATTACCTTTCGAACGCGGTGAAGTTCACGCCGGCGGGAGGGCGAGTGCACTTGCGGGTGGAACTTGCAGCAGGCGCAAAACTGCGGGTGGAAGTAGAGGACACCGGGATCGGGATAGCTCCCGAGGACATGCCGCTGCTGTTCAACGAGTTCCAGCAGCTTCCGAACAATCGCAAGCCAGACCAGGGGACGGGGCTGGGACTGGCGGTGACGCGGCATATTGTGGAAGCCCAGGGCGGGACAGTATCGGTGCGGAGCGTTCTCGGGCGGGGAAGCGTGTTTGTAGCCGAATTGCCGGCAGTGAAAGGCGCGGACGGCGAAGTATAATTTAGCGGTGGTGCGTCCTGAAAGACGCAACGGCCGACGAAGCGGTGGAAATTGGAGGCCGGCTGGGTAAGCCAATACCGCGGTAAACTTCTACCAATGAATCGCCGTAACTTCCGCAATGGAGGCTGGCTGTGAATCACACCTTGTTACGCAGAATGCGCTTAACCGGAATTGCGCCGCAGGTGGCGGCGGCGAACTTCCCATCCACGGATCACATCATTGGAGAGCTGCGCTGGTTTCCGGTTCGCGAGCCGGTCTCGGGCAACCGGTACACGGTGCTGCGCGTGAAGACCCGCTCCGGCCTGGTTGGATGGGGCGAGTGCGCGCAGGCGGCGGAAAGCGACGTAAGGGCGCTCGAGAACGAATGGATCGGCAAACCGGCTACGCGGTACGCGGCGATCGACGCTGCGTCGCCCCTGGCCGGCGCTCTCGATACGGCGTTGCTCGATATCCTGGGGAAATCCTGCGGCGCGCCCGTTTATCGGGTGCTGGGCGGGCCGACCCGGCACAAGGTCCGCGCGTTTGCCGATTCGAATGCGTCCGGGTTCGGCGCCATCGGGATTGCCGCGCCGAAACCGTCGTCGCGCAACCAGGGCAAAGCCTATCAGAACCAGGTGCAGATGCTGCTGAAAGAACTGCCGGAGGACCGCGATTTCGTCTTGAGCGCTCACGGATCGCTAACTCCCGGCGATGCGGCGTCGGTCGCGCGCGCCGTCGAAAGTTCCCATCCTCTTTGGTTGGACGAGCCGTGCCCCGTCTCCGACCTCGAAGGCGTGCGCAAGATATCGGGCGAGACGGTAACGCCGCTGGGGTTCGGGCGCGGGATCACCGATCCGGGAGTTTTTCTGGCGCTCCTGCGCGAGGGTCTTGTGGACGTTGTGCGGCCGGATATCGCGCGTTGGGGAATCAGCGGCGCGCGTCGCGTCGCCGTGCTGGCGGAGACCTACTACGTGGCGATCGCTCCCCACCACGACGGCGGACCTGTGTCTACCGCGGCGGCGCTTCACCTGGCCGCGAGCGTCCCGAATTTCTTTATCCAGCATGTGCCGCTGCCGGACGACCCCAAAGACCGCGAAATGCGCGCCGCGATCGTCTCCGGCGCGTTGGAGACGCCGCGCGACGGTTTCCTGCAGCTTCCCACTGGACCGGGTCTCGGAATTCAGGTGAATGAATCAGCACTGGAGAACTACCATGCGGCGTAGATCGTTTCTTGGATTCGGGACAGCCGGCCTCGCGTTCGCTCAACAGCGTCCGCCAAAGAGGGCGCTCGTGGACTGCGGTTGTGGGCTGGCACCGCAGCAACTCGGCCCCGGCCGGGCACCGGCGGCGCTCGCCGGCTTCGAGCCGCTGCAATCGGGCCTGAAGGTCACGGGGATGAAAGTGTTCGGCGTTTCGCTGACGCCCACCTCGGACCGGCCGTACGTATTCTGCAAGCTTGAAACGAACCAGGGCCTCGAGGGATGGGGCGAGGGCACGCTGGAGGGCAAGGCTGGCGCGACTATGGCTTGCATCCAGGACTTCCGCGAGTTCGTGGTCGGGGCCGACCCGATGCAGGTCGAACACATCTGGCAGTCCATGTACGTGCATAGCTTCTACCGCGCCGGGCCGGTGATGGGCTCGGCCATCTCCGCCATCGATCAGGCGCTATGGGATATCCGGGGGAAGGCGCTGGGTATGCCGGTGTACAAGCTGCTGGGCGGACCGCTCGACCCTCGAGGCGTTCGCGGCTACTATCACGCCGACGGCGTGCGCACGCCTGAAGCGCTCGCCAAGCTGCGTGAAACTGCCATCCAGCGAGGCGTTTCGTGCTTCAAGACCGGCATCGCGGGGTACTATGAGTGGATCGACACGCGCAGGAAGATCTCCGCCGCGGTGAAGGCTATGCAGGTTTTGCGCGAGTCGCTCGGCCCGGACATCGACGTCGCTGTCGACTTCCACGCCAAGACCAGCCCCAGCGTCGCTTCCGTTATCGTCAAGGAGGTGGAGCCGCTGAACCTGCTGTTCATCGAAGAGCCCTGCCCACCCGAGAATGTTCAGGCGATGGCCAAAATCGCGCGGCGCTCGACCACCCCGATCGCCACTGGGGAGCGGCTGGTTGCTCATTACGGATGCCGTGAGCTGATTGAGATGGGTGTCATCGACATTCTCCAGACCGACATCAATCACGTCGGCGGGATCACGGGACTTTGGAAGGCGTCACAGTTGGCTGCGGCGGCGGGGGTCTCGATGGCGCCCCATGCGTGCGAAGGCCCGATCGGCGGTTTGGCCACGCTGCACGTCAATTCCGCGATGCCGAATTTCGTGGTGCAGGAGGTCTGCAGCCAGATCGAGCCCGGCGCTAACGACAAGGTCTGGCAGGAGTGGCTCGGATTCCCGGCGATGCGAATGATCGACGGACGTTTCCCGCTGGCACAAAAGCCGGGTTTAGGATTCGAGCTCTCCGAGGCTAGTCTCGCGAAGTATCCATTCGGCGGCACCCGGCCTATGGCGCGCGTCTTCCACGAAGACGGTTCGGTAGCGGAGTGGTAGGAAGAGCCGCGGGCGTCCCCGGCGCGAAGCGTCGCTAATCACGGAAGAGCAGCGGCGCGTATTTCGAAAGGTACACTTGCCAGTTCGGCCAGCTGTGCCCGCCGCCAGAGGGGTTCCACACGTGCTTCACATTCTTTTGAGTAAGCAGGTCGTGCATCCCCTTCACCCCGTTATAGCCTGGGTCTTCGGAGCCGCAGCCGAGCCAGAGGACCTTCAACTTTTGATTTAAGACTGCCGGCTCGGCCTTTTCCCATTCCGCGCGGTTGCCCCCGCCGCTGAAGGCGGCGATGTACGCGAACTGATCGAGATGGTGCAGCCCGATCGACATCGATTGGCCTGCGCCCATCGACAGTCCCCCGATGGCCCGGTGATTGCGATCGGTTAATACACGATATTTGGCTTCGATCATCGGTTTCACCGCCGTGAGCAGCTCCTTCTCAATGGCAGCCGGGTCATTGGACGGAGGGGGCCCCGATGCTGTCTTGATCTCCCGCGGCACGTGGCCGTAGGGCATCACTACCACCATCGGTTTGATCTTGCCTTCGGCAAGCAGGTTATCCAGGATCACGTTGGCACGGCCGGTCCAGGTCCAGGACGCCTCGATTTGTCCGTTGCCGTGCAGCAGATAGAGGACGGGGTACTTCTGCCTGCCCGATTCGTAACCAGGCGGCGTGTAGACGTAGACCATGCGTCCGGTGTCGAGATTGCTCGAATCGTAGAAATTGACGTGAACTGTGCCGTGCGGGACGCGGCGTTCTTCAACCAGGCCCTTCTCGGCGCCGGGAACGATAAACAGGCTGGTCGGTCCCCAGCGGCGCAGTTCCAGATTCGGATTCGACGGGTCGGGCATGCGCAGGCCACCGTCGATGGCGTACCCATACGTATAGAAGCCCGGAGGCAGTGGGCCTACAGTCAACGACCACACGTCTTTGTCGTCCTTCTGCAGCGGCATGGGTTTCTTGATGAATTCAAGGATTCCTGGCGATCCCATCAGCACCACTTCGCTCGCCTTCGGTGCGAACAGCCGGAACGTGACCTTCCCGTCGGCGTGAATCTCCGGCGAAACCGGGATGTTGTTGGTGTTCTCGTAATACGGTGCTGGACCTCGCTGGCAGAAGACCGTGCCGGCAGTGATGCCGCACAAAACGGCCGCTATTGGAAGGCGCATCGAAACCTCTCCTTTTCAAAAATCTTAATTTGGTGGGAGCCTGGCTCGTGAACTCCCGTTACGTGCGATTGACGCCCGCTACTTGAACAGGCGCGGCGCGAAGTCGTTAAGGCAGCGCCGCCACGTCAGCCACTCGTGGGCGGTCCCTGCCGACTCAAAGTAGACGTTCTTGATTCCCGCTTTGGCTAGCGCATCGCTGAAGTTCTTTGTACCCGGACCTTCCACGGAGCCGATGCCCAGGAACAGGAGCTTCATCTTCTTGTTGAAGGCGTCGGCATTGGCGAACACGCCGTTATCGGACGTCTTGGGATCGAACGCTCCGCGGCCGCCGCTGCTGCCGCTGAAGCCGCCGAGATAGGCGAACTTATCCGTATTACTCAGGACCGTCATGAAGGATTGCATCCCGCCCATCGAGAGCCCCGCCATGGCGCGATTCTCGCGGCCGGGGAGCACGCGGTAGGTCTGCTCGACCATCGGGATCAGGTCGGTGAGCATCATCTCCGTGAAGACCTTGTGCCAATCGCCTGCCAATCCACCGCGGCCCGCCGGAGCAGCGCCGCGGCCGCCAGTTGCTCCACCTGGAGCCGGTCCGCGTCCGCCGGGCGCCGGGGCGATATCCGCGAGGGAACGCCGCGCGATCACGCCGCGCGCCGCAAAGAGCGAGGCATCCTCGCCGGGCTTCACCGCGTTGAGGTTATCCATCACGACGATCATAGGCTTGGCTTTTTTCCCGGCGATCAGGTTATCCATGATGAGATCGACGTGGCCCTGAACGTGCCAGCCTTGCTCGTTCTCGCCCCAGCCGTGCAGCAGGTAGAGAACGGGATAGCGGCCCTTCACGTTGGTGGAGTAGTCGGGCGGCGTGTAGACGTAAGCCCGGCGCCACTGGCCCGTGACCTTCGAGTAGTACCAGCGCTGCCGCACTTCGCCGTGTGGAACGTCTTTGGGCGAGTAATAAGCGGAATCGGGCTCCGGGATCTCTATGCCGCTGTTGTACCATCCCGAGCCGAAAAACGGACGCGTGGCCGGGTCGGCGACCACCGCGCCATCGATGACGAGCGTGTAGTAATGAAATCCGATGACCTGGGGCGGGATGGTCCCGGTCCAGAGGCCGTCCGCGCCCTTGGTCAGGTCGTGGGTGCCACCGAGCCGCACCTGGACCTTCTGGGCGTCGGGCGCCTGTACGCGAAAAGCGACGCGGCGGTCGGGATAAACACAAGGATAAGGCGCATTCGGGATATTCAGCGAGGAAGGCTTGCAATCGTCCGGGGGCTGGCCCCAGCAGATGCCGCAAGCGAGAAGTGCGAGCGTAGCGTATTTCATCCGTCCTCCTTCGAGCGGGCGCGGGCCACGGCGGCTTCGTTGTGGGCAGTGGCGGAACGGATCCAACCACGCCTGCTGTGGGCTGAATTTTATCACGCGAGGTTCACCGCTGGAAGCGCTTTCGCGATTCCGGTCCGTAAGGTGTTGTCTTTCCTCTGTGCGTTTCCGATGAGCACGATTTTCGAGCGCCCGGCTTGACGGACGCCGTCAGCGCGCATACGATTGTAACGATTGATGTAGACGCTTACAAGAGCGTGGGGCTCATGCGAACAACAGTTTTGCGCAGTTTCTTGCTCGCCGGCATCGTCGTCGCCGGAACCGCAACCGCACAACGCGCCGGCTCCCGGTCGTGGACGGCCGACAACGGCAACGGAACTTACTCCAATCCGCTCTTCTACGACGAGTTCTCGGACCCCGACATGATTCGTGTCGGCTCCGACTACTACCTGACCGGAACGACGATGCACACGATGCCGGGCCTGCCGATCCTGCATTCACGCGACCTGGTCAACTGGCGAATCATCGGTTACGCGTTCGACCGCCTGGACCTGGGTCCGGATTTCCGCCTGGACGGCGGCAAGGACATTTACGGCCAGGGCATCTGGGCGCCGAGCTTCCGCTACCACAACGGCACGTTTTACATCTTCGCAAACGTGAACCGTTTCGGACTCCAGGTCTTTCGAGCGTCGGATCCGCGCGGGCCGTGGAAGCACAACCGTTTCCAGCAGGGACTGCACGACCTCTCCGTGCTCTTCGACGACGACGGGAAGATCTACGCCGTCTATGGCGCCGGGACGATTCGGATCGTCGAGTTGAATCCCGACCTCACCGCGGTCGTTCCCGGCACCGAGCGGGTTCTGATCGAACGCGAGAAAGGACTGGGTGAGGGATCGCACTTCTACAAGCTCCACGGCCGGTACTACATAGTGAGCGCCATACCCGGAGCCCACGTCCCGATGAAATGCGCCCGCGCGGACAAACTCACCGGACCCTGGGAGGTGACGACGATCAGCGAGGACGAAAGCCTCGGGGTTGGCCAAGGCTATCGGCTAAGGGGTGGCCGGCCCCAGACCGGCCCACCGCAGATCCTGCCGCCTGATCCGAGTCCGAGTCGCAGCTTGACTCTTCACCAGGGCGGCATCATCGATACCCCCACCGGCGAATGGTGGGGTTTTTCGATGCAGGACCACAACTCCGTTGGGCGGCTGACTTCGCTTTCGCCAGTAACTTGGGTCGAGGGTTGGCCATACTTTGGACTGCCGGGAAACCTGACTCGATCGCCCGGGATCTGGGTCAAGCCGAATACCGGCGCGACGTCACTTCCCGGCCCACCCTACGAGCGGAGCGATGAATTTACCGGCAAGCTGAAGCCGGTTTGGCAGTGGAACCACGTGCCGGACGACACGAAGTGGTCGCTGACGGAGCGGCCCGGACACCTGCGCCTGCACTCTCTTGCCGCGAAGGACTTCTGGACGGCACGGAACACGCTGACGCAGCGCGCGATCGGTCCTGAGTCAACGGTGACCACGGAGTTGGACGCCTCCGGCATGAAACCCGGCGACGTCGCCGGACTCGCCTTACTGAATATGCCGTATACGTGGATCGGGGTGGAGCGCGGCGCGGATGGACTCTCGGTGGCGCGCTTCGATCAGGTCACGACAAACACCGATCGCAAGCCGGTCAAGAGCAGAAGCGTCTGGTTCCGCGCGGAATGCAATTTCGAAACCGAGAAGGCGCTGTTGAGCTACAGCGTTGACGGCAAGAAGTTCACCAGGCTCGGCGACGAATTCACGATGGTGTTCCAGCTCCGGACCTTTCAAGGCGTTCGGTACGGCCTGTTCCACTACAACACCGGGGGCGCCCCGGGGGGCTACGCCGATTTCGCGGGTTTCGACGTGCAGGAACCGCACCCGCGCGGCTTGACCAAGCCGATACCCGCGGGCAGCACGGTCACGTTTTCAACTCTGGCCGAAGGCGGGGCATCGTTGACGGTGGAGAACGGCGTCGTGTATGCCGGAACTGCGGCGATGCCGTTCAAGGTGATCGACCTCGGGCGCGGCCGCATCGCGATGCAAGCCCCTGACGGAGGTCTGGTTTCAGTTGCCGGCGAAGGGGCGTCCGGCGCGGTCACGGTGAAGAAGATCGCCAAGCCGGGGAACGCCGAAACGTTTCAGTGGGTAGACTTGCGGGGCGACATCCTGCTGCTTTCCCTGACCACTCATCGTTATCTCGAGGTTCCGGCTGCTCCAGGCCCGGTTTCTGCCGATCATAGGGGCGGTAGTCCGGACCGGAAAGACGGGTCGTACTTCGCGTGGAAGCTCGTTAGGGCTCGCCCGTGAAGCTTTAAAATGGCTGAACTATGATTCGAAACCGTGTAGGTCCGATTGCAGGAATCCTGCTGGCGGCGACGTCCTTAGTCGCCCAACCAAGGCCGGCGGCGATTCCCCAGCAGCTCACGTTTGCGCCGTATCGCCAGAGCGGCATTTATGAAGCCGGTGAGACCGTTGGCTGGACCGTTACGCCAGGCCCTGTGGCGCCAACGTACGCCTACAAGTGGACCATCCGGCGCAACAACGCCGTGGTTCTCAAAGAAGGCAAGCTCGACCTGTCATCCGGGAAGGATCAGATCGAAATCACCGGCGAGCAGCCCGGCATGATCTACGTCGCAGTGGAGCCCTACGCCACTCTCGGGACAGAGACGGCGCGTGAACCTGCTGCTGGTGCAAATGCCGGTTCGGACCGCGGCGCCGCTTCCACGTACACCGGCGGAAACACCGGCCGCAACAACGGTCTGTACGCCGTAGGAGCTGCCGTCGCACCGGCGAAGATCGGACTGTCTACGCCGCGTCCCGATGATTTCGATGCATTCTGGGACGCCAAGCTCGCTGCTCAGGCCAAGATTCCGATCAACCCTGCGCTCACGCCGGTGCAAACCGACATTCCCGGCGTCGAGCTGAGCCTGTTCGTGCTCGACGCTCTTGGATCCAAGACACACGGCTACGTTGCCAAACCGGCAAGGGAAGGAAAGTTCCCGGCGGTCATCCAGCTGCAATACGCGGGCGTATATGCGTTGAACGCCCGCGCCGTCGCGCAGCGGGCAGCCGAAGGCTGGCTCATCATCAACGTTGACTCGCACGACAAGCTGCCATCCGACCCCTCCGGGAATATCCCGCGGAACTACGCGGCGGTCGGGAACACTGACCGCGAGAAGTCGTATTTCCTGAACATGTACCTGCGCGACTCGAGGGCGCTGGATTACCTGCTCACCCGGCCCGACTGGGACGGCGAGACCATTGTGCTGACCGGCGGCAGCATGGGCGGACAACAGAGCCTGGTGCTCGCAGGTTTGCGTCCGGAGAAGATCACCACCGTGCTGGTTTGCGTTCCTGCCGGAGCGGACACGAACGGCGACCTTCACGACCGCAAAGCCGGTTATCCCAACTGGCCGTCCGACAACCCCGACGTGATGAAGACCGCGCTCTACTTCGATACCGTGAACTTCGCCTCGCGGATCAAGGCTCCGGTTATGGCGGGCTTTGGTTTCATCGACACGATTTCACCACCCGCAGGGGTTTGGACCGCACTGAACCAGATCCCAGGGAGCAAAGAACCGTTGGCCATGATCGAATCCGAGCACGACAACCTGACGCCTCAAAAAGGCCGAGCCTGTCCTGCGCGAACGCGGGAGGTGCTCGATCTTCTGGTAAAAGGTGGAGAGTACAAACCGTAGCACAGGAAGACAGGAGCTCTATGAAATACGCGCTTGTGGCGCTAGTCCTCGCTCTCGCCGCCTTCGGGCTCGGGGTGGACGGCCAGGTAAACATTCACGATCCGTCGACAATTGCCCTCTGCGATGGCAAGTTCTACACCTACGGCACGGGCGGCACGACGCTGGTGTCGGACGACGGCTGGACCTGGCGCCGAGGCGAGACGCCGCCGCGCCGGGGAATGGCCCCCGACATCATTCACATCGGGGACCGCTACTACATGTACATCGCTGCCAACATCGGCGCGCAGCCGAAGGCCGCGATCAACATGATCTGGAGCAAGAGCCTCGACCCGAAGTCGCCCGACTATAAGTGGGAAGAAGGCGGAGTGGTCGCCTCCTCGGATGGCGTCGAGGACTGCAACGCCATCGATCCGGGCGCCTTTCTCGACCCCAATGACGGCCGGCTGTGGCTGGTCTACGGCTCCTATTTCGGCTACATACGGCTTGTTGAACTCGACCCGAAAACGGGGAAGCGGCTCAACCCCAACGACCAGCCCCGAAACCTTGCGATCAACTGCGAAGCCCCCATCATGATCTACAAGGATGGCTGGTACTACCTGCTGGCGACGCACGGCAGTTGCTGCCGCGGCGCCGAATCCGGCTACAACATCCGCATGGGCCGGTCGAAGAAGGTGACCGGTCCCTTCCTCGACCATACCGGCGTGGACATGATCCAGGGCGGCGGCAAACTGTTCGTCGGCTCCGGCGGGCGGGTGATCGGCGCAGGACACTTCGGGCTTCTCGATCTCGGCGATGGCGTACAGAAGTTTTCAATGCACTGGGAAGCCGACCTGGACCGCGGCGGCGCGAGCGTGCTCGACATTCGCCCCCTGCTCTGGAATGACGGGTGGCCGGTGGCCGGCGAGAACATGAAGGAGGGGACGTACCAGATCGAATCCGTACGCACCGGAACGGCGCTCGAAATGGCCGTCGAGGGAATGCCGGTCGGTGGCCGGCGGATGGGCAGGGGAGGCCCGCCCGGCGGCCGCGGTCCTGCTGCTCCGAATGGCCCGAGCGGTCCGGGCGCCGCCGGAGGCCGAGGTGTCTTTGGCGGCACGGGGACTCCCATTCCGCCCCAGGATGTGGCCGAGATCTCCAAGAATTGGCCTTCGGGCAATGTCGATGTCCGCATGTCGACTTATCTCACTCAGGCGCAGCAGAAGTGGACGATCGCTCCGGCCTCGGAGGCCGGCGGCTATCCGGGCGCGCCATATTTCAAAATTACGATCGCCGGCACGGATCGGACGCTAGCCGCTACGGCCGATGGCGAACTGGTCGTATTGCCTGCGTTCACCGGCCAGCCCGAACAACTGTGGCGGATCGAGCAACTGCCGGACGGCGCGTGGCGCATCATGCCGAAGTCGATCCCTAATTCGAAGGAACCGCTGGCACTTTCGGCGGTCGGCGCAAGTTTCGCGACTCTATCCAAATTCGATCCCAGGAGCGACAAGCACCGCTGGTTTATCAAGACGCCCTGAAAGGAGGGTTTCCCATTGCACTTGTTCCGCACAAATCGCGCGCCGGCCCTGGTCCTCTTAGCGGCTTCGGCGCTTCTGTCGATTGTCAGCGCATTAAGCCCCGCCGCTGAACTTCCGGCACCCACTCTGACCAAGGCTACCTCCTCCGACAAGGCGCCGGACGCAGACGGGTTCATCCAGCGATGGCTGCTCCTCGAGCCGATTCCCGCCAGCGGACTTACAGACAGCGCTGTGCAGGCGTCAGTGAAGAAGGAGTATTTCCCGAACCAGTTCACGGTCGTTCCTCACGACGGAGACAGCGTGACCGCCGGCAACGAGCAACTCACCTGGCACGCGCTGGATACCAGAAACTACAACGTCAACCTGTATCATTTCGCATACGAGCGGGACAAGAAGACGACCAACCAGCTTTTCTGGGCCGTAACCATCATCAACTGCCCGCGCGAGATGGCGGACGTCCGCCTGGCTATCGGGTCTAATGCGGCGTCGGTCTGGTGGGTCAATGGGAAAGAGGTCATCGGAATCTACAACGATCGCCAGACGGTGATCGATGACGGCGTATCCAGGCGTTTGACGCTAAGACAAGGGCCCAACGTCGTGCGCGCCGCGATCGTGAACGGCGGCGGCGCCACCGACTTCTGCGCGCGTTTCCTCGACCCCGAGGACCGGCCGGTAACTGCGTTCACCGTGAATCTGGGCGAGGTCCGGAAGTGAGACGTACGCTACCGCCTACGCGGATACTCTGACCGGCTCATCGCGCATGGCCGTTCGCTACTCGCAGTTCTTAGCGGAACAGAGATTTTTGCCGAAGAACGGCATCACGTAGTTCTGGAAACGGACCGCGACGGCGCTGGTGTGAGTGCCGGAGTAGATCTCAAAGTTGTGCTCTACGCCGTAGCTGTCCAGGATGTCGTGCAGCTTCCTGGTGTCGTTGCGCAGGCCATCCTGGTCGCCGACGTCAATCGCGATCGCCTTGTATTGCTTCAAGGCGCCGATGTACTGATCGACAAAGGCCAACGGCGCGTTGGCCGCCCAACGATTGAGCACGTCCTGCTGCACTGTGCCATCCTTCAACGGCATGTCGAAATAGAGCGGAGGGTTCTTCGGATTGGGTGACCAGGCGGCGGCGACCGCCAGGGTTGTGGCCAGTCCCTGGATCTTGGCGGCCTCGGCTGGCGACTTGGCTTCGGCCAGCGCCTTTTCGGTATTGGGATTGCCGCGACCCGCGCCGCGCGCCGACATGCAGCAGGGACTCATTATGTACAGCGAGCCGAAGACGCCGGCATGCTTCATCCCGATGCGGCTCGCACCGTAGCCGCCCATGGAGTGGCCGACCAGCCCGCGTGCAGTGCGCTTGGGGATAGTGCGGTAGTGGGAGTCCATGTAGGCGACCACGTCGTGCGCGACGTAGTTCTCGAAATCGCCCGTCGTGGCAGAACTGGAATACATCGAGCCGTTGTAGACCGTCTTGGAATCGGGCAGCACCACGATCACTTCCGGAGCGCCCTTGGCGAACGCACCCTCGATGGTCTGCGGCACATGAATCTCCTGCGACCACTGCGACGCTCCGATCGAATAGCCATGCAGGGCGTAAACCACCGGATAGCGTCTGGACTTATTCTTCGCGTAGGAAGGCGGGAGGAACACCATGGCGTCGCGGTCCACCACTTCGCCTTCGAGATTCCCTTCGAGCGATTGGCCGTGGATTTTGATGCGCTCCACCGCCACCGGCTTGGCGGAGGGTTCGACCGGAGGGACCTCCGTCTTCACCTGGGCGGAGGCGGTTAGCGCCAGGCCGAGCAATATCGTCAATGCACCGTGAGTTTTCATTCGTCTTCCTTCGTAAATTCGATGAAGTATACGCTCTGCCGGCCGGCCGCGGAGGGCGCGAGGGCGGGCGGACTTGATGAACGCCATCCACCGTGGGGCCGGGCGAGCAGGTTTTGGGCTAAATTCTGGTCCACGACTTGCGACTACAACATACTAACGCGACCGTTCTTTCCCCGGTTAGGGTCAGGCGATAATCAGGCCTTCACGGTTGCCTTGCCGGCGGGCTGGCCGATGCACGCCCGTGCAGAGGTCCGGGATCCGCTCCACTCACGCGCGGCGGCCGAAGAGGCTTCCGAGCACAGACCAGGACCTTCGCGGCGCGAACAGGAGCGGCGCGATCGCGAATGACGCGAGTACGTCCGGGATATAGTGCATGCCCGTGGTGATGCAGCTCACGGCGATGGCGATGGCGTAGACCACGCCGAGCCAGGCGGGGCGGATGACGCGGGCCAGCAGGATGGCCCAGAGCACGTGGAAGGAGGGGAAGGCGGCGGACGGCGGGCAGGCGTCGCGCTCGAATCGCAACAGGTGCGCGATCCACCCGGAGGCTTCGAGGGGACGACGCGGAGCGCTCGAAGGTACGATCCAGTAGAACGGGAAGACCACGGCCATCGCGACCCATGCGGACACTCTCAGCCGCCGCAATTCGCCGCGGGTCCGGACGAAGAATGGCGCGGCGACGACAACGACGTAGATGCTCTGGTAAATGATGCTGGTCCAGGAGTAGATGGGCAGCCGGTCCTCGAAAGCGAACTGGAAGGGCCGGCCTTGCAGGTGCAGGCCGGCGGTGAAGAAATAGAGCGCCACCCACGGGAGGAGCACCGAAGGAATAAACAGGAGCCGCTCGCGAAGGCAAGGCGGCTCGAAATCGGGATGGACCGGAGCGGCGACAATCCGTTGCGCCGGCGGGTCCGAAATCCTGGCTGGCACCATAATTCCAGGATACGAGCGGGCCGTGGGGCGCTTGTCAACCCGCGCGCCGCCGAATGTCCAGGGTGTGCAATTCGTTTGTCACGAAATTGTCAGGCTGCATGAAGCAGAACGTTCGCGCATCCTCCTTGTCCACCCTCGAAGTTCGCCGCCTGACGTGGCACACGGCGCACGGCTCGCCCAGATCGTCGAACGCCGTCAGCGCTCGCGTGCGAGGCCGAGGGCGCGGATCCTCTTGTGCAGGTTGGTGCGCTCCATCCCGAGCACCCGGGCGGCGCCGGAAACGTTCCAGTTGGTCTCTTCGAGGGCGCGCAGGATGTGCTCCCGTTCGGCCGATTCGCGCGCTTCCTGAATCGTGGACTTCGGTCCGGTCTCGCGCTGCACGCGGATCTCGACGGGGATGGAGTCGCGGGTGATGCGCTCTCCGGGCGTCAGGATGGCCATGCGCTCGACCACGTTGCGCAGTTCGCGCGCGTTGCCCGGCCAGGCGTAAGTTTCGAGCATGGGGACCACGGACTCGTCGAGCACCTTGCGCTTGAAGTTGTTGCGGGCGCAGAAGTCCTCGAGGAAGTATTCGGCCAGCAGCCGGATATCGTGCGGGCGCTCGCGCAGGGCGGGAACGCGGATGGGCACGACGCTGAGGCGGTAGTAGAGATCCTCGCGGAATTTCTCCTGAGCCACCATGCCGCTGAGGTCGCGGTTGGTGGCCGAGACGACGCGCACGCTGACGCGGATGATCTGCTCGCCGCCGACGCGGTGGAATTCGCCCTCCTGAAGCACGCGGAGCAACTTGGCCTGGGATGCGCCGTGCAGGTCGCCCACTTCGTCGAGGAAGATGGTGCCGCCGTCGGCCAGTTCGAACTTGCCGCGGCGGGAGGCGGTGGCGCCGGTGAAGGAGCCCTTTTCGTGGCCGAACAGCTCGGTTTCGATCAGCTCGGTGGGGATGGCAGCGCAGTTCACCTTAACGAACGGGCCGGACGCGAACGGGCTGGAGTTGTGGATATGGGCCGCGAGCAACTCCTTGCCGGTGCCGGATTCGCCGATCAGGAGCACGCGCGCGTCGGAGCGTGCAGCCATGGATGCCTGTTCCACGGCGCGCTGCCAGGCGGGGCTGGAGCCGATCATTTTGGGCGAGCTTCCCACCAGTTCGCGCAGGCGCTCGTTTTCCTGGCGCAGCGTGTTATGCTCCAGGGCGTTTTTGACGGCGAGGAGGACGCGGTCGCGGCTGAGCGGTTTTTCGAGGAAATCGAAGGCGCCGGCGCGGGTGGCCTCCACGGCATCTGCGATGGTGCCGTGTCCGGAAATCATCACGGCAGGGGCGGCTGCGCCGTTCTGCCGCACCACTTTCAGCAGATCGATGCCGTTGCCATCGGGCAGCTTCATATCGAGCAGGTAGGCGTCTGCCCGCTGCGATTCGGGATGGCGGCGAAACTCCGCCACGGAGCGGCAGACGCTCACTGCGTAGCCTTCCCGCTCGAGGATCATGCGGAGCGAGCGGCCGATATTCTCTTCGTCATCCACGATCAGGATGCGCTTGGATGCCATTGGTAGCGACAGGCAGCAGCACGCGGAATCCGGCGCCGCCCAGCTCTCCTTTCACCAGTACGATATCTCCGCCGAACAGGACCGCGCTTTTGCGCGCGATCGATAGTCCCAGTCCCATGCCCCGCTTCTTGAACGAGATGGTCGGTTGAAACAGCGACGCGCGCGCCTGGTCGCTCAGCCCGGGGCCGGAATCGTGCACTTCGATGGCGACGTGGCGGCCGTCGGCGGCTGTCATGCCAAGGATGCGGCCGCCTTCTCCGGCGGCCTCGGCGGCGTTTTCGAGCAGGTTGGTGAGAATGCCCTTGAGCAGGTCCAGGTCGGCCATCACTGGCGGCAGTTCGTCGCCGAGGCGGCAGTCGTAAGCCACTTCAGGATGTGCCGATTTGAGGAACGCGATGCGCTCCTGCAACAGCGAGTTGACGTCGATGTCGGCGGAAGCGACGTCCGGCTCGGTGGCGAAACGGGAGAAGGCGCGCACGCGCCGCTCCAGGGTTTCGATCTCGTCCACTACGATCTGCGTGGCCTGCTCCATGAAGGGCCGGTCGGCTTCGTCATACCGCGCCAGCATTTCTTCCACGGTCAGGCGGATGGGGGTGAGGGAGTTTTTCACCTCATGCGCCATCTTGCGCGCCAGCATTTGCCAGCTTTCCACCTGGCGCAGGTAAACGAGCCGTTCCGTGCTCTCCTGGAGCCGGTCGGCCATGTGGTTGAAGGCCTGGATGGCGCGGCCGATCTCATCATCCCGGCCCGGGGTGACGCGCGCGGCCAGGTCGCCGCCGGCCAGATCCGTCAGCCCTGCCGTGAGCCGGTGGATGGGCCGGCTGATGCGGTGTGCGAGATAGATGAGCAGGGCGAGCGAGACCAGCCAGACGGAGGCGGCCAGCAGGATGTAGGTGAGCTTGAGGCCGCGGCGCAGGTCGTGCGCTTTTTCGAATTCAACCAGTTCGCGGGCGGCGCGGATCTCGTCGGTGAGGCGCGCCATGGCCACTTCCCCCAAGGCGGCGGAATAAACCCAGACTTCGTCGCCGTGGCGCACCAGGTAATCGAGCCGGTCGCCCTGCGTGCCGGCTTGGTTGAATTGTTCGGCATGGGCGCCGCCGGCGAAAGATTTGACGGATTCGGGCCAGCTTGCCCGCTCCCAGGGCAGGTATTTGCGCGGAAGCAGCGACCCGTCCCGCGCGCCGCGCAGGAGGGCTTCCTTCTCCCGCTGGTAGAACTCGCGGCCAGTGCGTTCAAGAAGGCTGGCAGTGCTTTCGAGCTGCGAAGTGGGGGAGAAGTCGCGGCTCCATTCGAGCAGCGTAGTGGTGATCCAGACGGTGGCGGCGAGGGGCGCCAACGTGGCGGCCAGAAACACCAGTATGAGCCTGTTGCGGAGGCGGTTCACCCGTTTCGTCCGCGGCCGGCGGTGATGCGGGGCAGGTTCGACAGGCGGAACGGGCCCGCACTCCGACTCCAGTACGTATCGTCGGCGCCGGGTTTCCGGCTGACGATTTCGATCAGGCCGCTGATACTGATGCCGCTGTCGCCCACCACGCGGGCCATTTCCCGCTGGCTGGTCGAGCGCAACTCCAGGCGCAGCCAGAAAGGCCGGTCCGGTGCGAGGCCGGCGGCGTTCACGGCCAGGTTTTCCATGCACCAGGCCTCCGCCTGGGCGGCGGTCAGGTTGGACTGGGAGCGCGGCCCGGCTCCCGGCATCGTGACGGCGAACTTCTCCTCCCAAAGATCATAGCTGACGATCAGGCGTTCGGGAGCCTGGCGGAAAACGGTGCCGCGATCGTCGCTGAAGATCGTGATTTTGGACAGGAATACTACGCTGGCGGCGTCTTTTAACCTTTGAAGGGGCTTACCGCTAAGAAAATGCAGATCCGGGGCGGAAACATGTACGTTGTCGCCATCGAAGGAGACGGACAGAGAGGCGGCGGCCCGGAGCCGGAACAGAGGGGCAGCCAGGCCGGCCAAAAGCCAGCGTCTTCGGCTGATCTTGTCGATGCTCCGCGCGCTTTGCGCCATCAATATTAACTAATAATTCATGCCGACCATCAGGATCGGGTCGACCCGGCCATCACGAATAGGAAATGCCAAGGCCAGGGAAAACGATCCCTGCCTCAAGCCGACTCCCGCCGCATGGCGAACCGTTGCCGTTTCGGTGGAATCCCACACCGACCCGGTGTCGTAAAACACCTGGAAAACTCCATATCGATACTCGACGGTGTTATGGACCATCCGGTTTCCTCCGACCGGGTCCAGGTCGTATTTGTTCCAGCCGCGTAGGGTGCTGGTGTTCCCCAGGTAAAACCGTTCGAACAGGGGAGCGCGGCCGGAAATAGCGCCCACCGAAACGTCATCGATGAGGACGTTCTTTCCGCGGGTGAGCATATACCGCATTTCGGCGCGGTGCCGGGCATAAACGAAGTCGCTGTCGAGCGCCCGGTTGGCCGCGCGCAGGCTATAGTCGGCGTTCACGTCCTGCTGGTTGTCCGCTCCTTCGAAGCGGCGTTGGAATCGCACGGCCGCCACCATGGCGTTGGCCGCCTCGGTGTGCGGATCGGGGTACTGATTCTGAAAGCGTTCGAAGCTGGCTCCTGCGCTCACGGTCAGGGGCCGGGCGATGGCGATCGTGACCACGGGCTCGAAATTCTGCCGGGTGCGGTAGGGGGCGGAGGTGCGGGAGAACGCGCCGTCGTCGAAGTCCTGGGAATCAGGATTCAGGTCTTCAAGCGTGGCGCGGTTCCATTGCTCATGGTAGCTTTCGAACTGGAAACGCAGGCGCACGCGGTCCGAGCCGACGCGGCCGTTTTCGTAGCGGGCGACCAGGCCGGCATAGCGCTCGGCGAGTTCATCGCCGTCGCTGACCAGGCCGAAAGTGAAGCCGTTCTGCCGGACGGAAACCGTCCCCTCCACGGCGCCGCTCCAGCCCTGCTTCGAGTTGTAGAGGAACTTGGGTACGGAAACGTCGAAGCGGGTAGGCGGCAGTTTCACCTCGAAGATGACCTGCACAAAGTCGGGGCTGGCGCCGCGCAGGACGCGATGTTCTACGCTGCGGGCGTGCAGTTCCTTCTGGATGCGCCTGGCGAAATCGTCGAGGGCGGACGGGTTCAGCTTGGCTCCGACCAGGGTAGCGATCTCCTTGCGGAGGCCTTTGCTGATTCTGCCGTCGTGATCGCCCTGCGGGTCGAGGCTGAGCGTCCAGCCGTTGCCCGAAATGACGACGTTTTCCACCGTATAGCGGGAGTTAACGTTGAACTCGGAATCCTGAGTACCGGCGGAAAGCAGGCTGCCGAGGAGCAGGCAGGCAAGCCAGGCGTATTTCATGCGGCTGCAGATGGCACGCCCTGTGCCATTTTTAAACCATTGATTATGAGTGAGATAATACCCGGTTGGATGTGACTGCGGTTCACAGGTGTGCAGGTCGAAAGAGGATGAGTGCGACACGCTTCCGACGCAACTGCGCGGCCCTTTACAGGACCTTTGCGAGTTCGGCAGCAAAAGCGCTACGGGGGGTTTGATCCCGATCTCGTCCACCGCGTTTTTTCCGGTCCGGCCGCGGCTGCTGGTTACGAGTGGCATTGGGAGCGATCGCCGGCTGGGCTCCCCGCGGGGCATCTTTCCCCTTCGGCGGCTGCGCCGGGTTCGCGCGCAACAACCGGTCTTCGAGGGGCGCCCGGTCAAAGCGGCGAATAATCGCCTGCATCTCGTCTGATGTCGGTGCTTCGACGAAAGCGAAGCCCTTGGATTCCTGTGTTTCGTGGTTGCGGATCACCTTCACTGCATCAGCCACCAGATCTTCGGCGGCTAGCCATTGCTTGATATCATCGGCGGTGACCCAGGTTGGGAGGTTGCCAAGAAAAACGGTAAAGCTCATTCAGTTGATTTCTGACTCCGTTGGTTGGATTTGCGGTACTTCAAGGAGAGGATTCCGATCGCCAACTAGATGGTAACAGTTGCTCAAACGGATTGCAAACAGGTTGGCCCGCACTATTTGCCGATGGCATACAGAAAACCCGTGGTTCGGACGAAGATGCGGCCACCCGAAATGGCGGGCGAACTGAGCATATAGTCACCCATGTCGTTTTCGGCGAGGACTTCGAATTCCGGCCCGGCCTTAACGACGGTGATCAGGCCGTCCTCGTTGCCGATGTAAATTCTCCCGTCAGCCAGGACGGGCGAAGAGCTGTAAATCGCGGGTTTCAGGCGGCGCGCGCCCCAGATTTCCTGGCCATTCGCTGCGTCGAGGCACCACATGATGCCGCGGTCATTCACGATATAGAGGTACTTGCCGTCACTGACGGGGCTGGGGACGTCGGGCCCGTTGTTGAAACTCCAGAGCTTGTGGGACGCGGTGATATCGCCCCGGCCGCCCGCGCGGAAGGCAATCAAGGGCTTCACCCGGCTGGGTACGAAAAAGCGGTCGCCGTAGACCACGGTGGAGGCGATGGTACGGTAGGCGGGGTTGTTGTCCGGATTCAGGCCGCGGCCGCGCCACAGCTCCCGTCCGGTAGCGGGGTCGTGGCCGGTGACGCAGTCTCCGCCGGAGACCACGATCTCGACGGTGTTGCCGTAGCGCAGGAGGGCGGGGGTGGTGTAGGAGTCGGGCGACTCGCGAATGGCTTCGGTGGGCCGCTCCACCCGCCATACCGTTTTCCCGGTTTTGGTGTCGATGCGGAGGACGTACGAGGGTTCGTCGGTTTTCATGCCGTGCAGCACTTCGACGTAGAGGCCGTCCTCGAAGAGCAGCGGGGAGGAGGCATAGCCCCAGTTGAGGCCGAACCGGCCGTAGTCTTTCTGGAGGTCGCGGGCCCACAGTTCATTGCCGGCGAAATCGAAGGCTTTGAAGAGGCCGACGCCGGTCATGGCGTAGACGGCGGTGCCGTCGGTGACCGGAGAGGGCGAAGACATGTTCTGCTTGTTGATCTCGTAGTTGCCGGGGGCAAGGGGTCTTTTCCAAAGCGGCGTGCCGCCGGCTTTGTTCACGCACCACAGAAACAGGCTGCCGCCCTCGGCGACGTTCAGAAAGATGCGGTCGCCCCAAACGATGGGGGTGGCGCCGCTCTTGGATGGCATGGCCAGCTTCCAGGCCACGTTTTCGGAGGGATTCCATTTGAGCGGCAGGCCGCGCTCGCCGCTGATTCCGTTCAGGTTAGGGCCGCGCCACTGCGGCCAGTTTTCGGCGCCGGCGGTTACGGCCAGACAGAGGGCTGCGAGGATGGCAGGCGTGATTGAGAGGCGCAACTCCGAAATCTCCCCAGAACAGGATAACCCGATGCCGGAATGCCCGCTCGGGGCCTGATCGTTTAGCCAGCCTAAACGATGGATTTAGCACATTTGGCTCTCTTTTTTTCTGAATGTGGAGTATAGTCCGGTGTGGGCGTAGTCCGTCTCGCGGCTGCGTTGCACCAATTTTTGTGGGGAGCGTACTTGTGTGGGCACGGGTGCGTCCGGAGAATGGGTGGCGTTTTCCGCCTGGGCTCTCGCGACGCCGCGTTTCGTGGCGTTTCGGCGGCCTGCCGGCAACTGAACGGAAGAGAAGGAATATGCAAAACCGCATTTACTCGTTTATCGCGATTTTATGTCTGCTGGCCGGCTCCGCAGCCTGGTCGCAGGACACCAGAGGCACAATCGTCGGCAAAGTGACCGACCCCAGCGGCGCGGTAGTTCCCGGCGCTCAGGTAACAGTTTCCAACCCGGCGATGGGCACCAAACTGTCGCTGACGACCAACGCGGAAGGGCTGTACGTGGCGCCCCTCCTGCAACCCGGAAGCTACCAGGTGGAAGTCACATCCCAGGGTTTCAAGAAGGCTGTCCGCAACGCGGTCGAAGTCCGCGTGGCCGACCGCCTGGATATCAGCTTCACGCTGGAAGTGGGCGCTTCGGATCAACAGGTGACGGTGACGGCCGAACTCCCGCTGCTGAATTCGGAGAGCGCTTCGCTCGGCACCGTGATCGATTCCCGGCGCGTGGCCAACCTGCCGCTTTCCTACGGCAACCCGTTTCTGCTGATCGGGCTGACCGCCGGCGTCACGTTTAACGGCAGCGTGCGGCTGGACCGGCCCTTCGAACCGACACACATCGTGAACTACTCGATGGGCGGGACGCGCGGAAACCTGAACGACATTACGATTGACGGCGCTCCGACCACGGCCACCGCCAACGCCAACGAGGTGATCGCCTCGTACGTGCCGCCGACGGATATCGTGCAGGAGTTCAAGGTGCAGACGGCGACGTTCGACGCCCAGTTCGGCCAGACCCAGGGCGGGGTGACGAACATCAGCATCAAGAGCGGCACCAACAGTTTCCACGGCAGTGCGGGCTACAGCTTTTATCGTCCGAGCCTGTGGTCCAACGACTTCTTCAACAATAAGTCGGGGCTTCCGGTACCGAATTTCAAGTTCGACCGCTGGGGCGGATCGTTCAGCGGCCCGGTGATGCTGCCGAAAGTCTACAACGGCAAGAACAAGACTTTCTTCCTGTTTGGGTATGAAGGCATTCACGACGCGCGTCCGCGGCACGACGACACCACCAACACGGTGCCCACGCCGGCGATGCACGAGGGCGACTTCTCGGCGCTGCTCAAGGCGGGTTCGTCGTACACGATCTACGATCCCGGCACGCGCACAGGCCCGGTGAGCGGCCGCTACACCCAGACTCCGTTTCCGAACAACATGATTCCGAAAGACCGGTTCGACAAGGTGGGCGCCGCGCTCCTCTCCTACTATCCGACCACCGAAAAGAGCCAGGGCGACGCAGTGGGTGTCGGCAACTACCGTGACTCGAGCACGATCGAAGCGCTGAAGTATTACAACCTGACCACGCGCGTGGACCAGAATCTGGGCGAGCGGCAGCGCATCTTTTTCCGCTACAGCCGGTATATCCGGAACAGCACCTACAACAACTACTTCGACAATGCGTTTGTCGGTTCGCAGTTCTGGTTCAAGTCCGCGCCGGTGGCGGCGCTCGATCACGTCTACACGATATCGCCGACCATGATCCTGAACAGCCGGTACAGCTACAACCGGTTCATCCGCGGCGGCGATCAACCGACCTCCGCGGTTGGCTTCGATCTAACGACGCTGGGGTTCTCGCCGCTGTTCGTGAGCCAGGCTCCGCAGGGAGACGCGGCGCGTTTTCCGCGAGTTAACCTGACCGGCTATATCAGCAATGGCGCCACCAACGAGAACCGGCCGGTCATGAACCACACCGTGGCGCAGACCCTGACCAAGTCGCTCGGCCGGCATTCGCTGCGCGGCGGTTACGAATTCCGCGTCTACCAGGAAGCGGACCGGTTCTTGAGCAACCAGCAGAGCGGCCAGTTCACGTTCGGCTCCACCTGGACCAGGGGTCCGCTCGATAACTCGGCGACTGCTCCCAGCAGTCGCGGCCAGTCCGTGGCTGAACTCCTGCTCGGCTTGCCCGACTCAGGCAGCATCACCCGCCAGGCCGACTACATTGAGCAGAACACTTCGTGGGGCTTCTTTATTCAGGACGACTGGAAGCTTACGTCCCGCCTGACCCTGAACCTTGGACTGCGTTACGAGTTCGAGACGCCGCTGGTGGAGCGGTACAACCGCAGTACCCAGAGCTTCGATCCAAATTACGTGCAGGAGATTCAAGGCGCGGCGCAGGCTGCCTACGCCAAGATTTTCCCGGCCGTCAGCGGAGGCTTCACGCAGCTTCCGCCGAGCGCCTTCACGGTAATGGGCGGCATGACGTTCGCAGGCGTGAACGGCAACCCGCGCGGCCTCTACAACACCCCCAAGGACGTGTTCCTGCCTCGCGTGGGAATCGCGTACCAATTGACGCCAACCACGGTAATCCGTTCGGGCATCGGCCTCTTCGCCGGGTTCCTGGGCGAGCGGCGCGGGGACGTGCAGCAGAACGGGTTCACGCAGAACACCAATATGGTGCTGACGCGGGACAGCGGGCTGCACTTCCTGACCACGCTTTCCAACCCCTTCCCGGACGGCATCACCGAACCGAAAGGCGCCGACGACGGTCCGCGGACCTACCTGGGCCAGGGTTTCTCGTTCTTCAACCAGAATCCCGAGATCCCGACCACGGCCCGCTGGGAGTTCAGCTTGCAGCAGCAGTTGAAGGGGTTCGTGATCGAAAGCAACTATGTGGGCAGCAAGACGACTCACATGGAAGTGACGCGCAACATCAACGCGCTGCCGGCGCAGTACCTGAGCACGCTGCCGACGCGCGACGATACCTGGAACAACTACCTGACGGCGAACATCAGCAACCCGATGGTCAACCTGGTTCCGGGCAACACGCAGGGAACTTACACGAGCTCGAACATCTCGCGGCAGACGCTGCTGTCGCCTTACCGGGCATTCGGCTCGAGCGCGCTGAACAGTACAGAGAACTCCGGCTACTCCTGGTTCCACAGCTGGCAGTTGAGCGTGCAGAAGCGCTTCGCGCAGGGCTACACGATCCAGGGCAGCTACACGCTCCAGAAGTGGATGCAGGCGGTGAACCTGCTGAACGCTTCGGATCCGAAACCGGTTGAAGAGATTTCCGACGCGGATGCGCCGCACCGGTTCAACCTGAGTGCGGTGTGGGAGCTTCCTTTCGGCCCCGGCAAGAG
Organism: Bryobacterales bacterium; assembly: GCA_963836425.1. Classification (GTDB taxonomy): domain Bacteria; phylum Acidobacteriota; class Terriglobia; order Bryobacterales; family Bryobacteraceae; genus CAWIJJ01. The sequence goes on from CAWIJJ010000006.1 coordinate 374,583, forward strand.
GATGCTGGCGAGCTCCAATGCGATCGCCAGCCGGATCGTGGGGGGCTGGCAGCTTTCGGGGATCTGGAGCCTGCAGAGCGGCTTCCCGCTGGCTTTCGGGAACAGCATTTATTACGGCGATCCGGCCAACATCCTGCTGCCGATGAGCGAACGGTCGCCGGACCACTGGTTCAACGTCGCCAATTTCGAGACGACGTCGAACAAGCAGTTGCTGAGCAACCAGGTTCGCACCTGGCCGCTGCGCTTCGCGCAAATCCGCCGACAGCGGATCAACAACGTCGATATCGCGGTGATCAAGGACACGGCGGTAGGCGAAGGCAGGAACATTCAGTTCCGCGCCGAAGCCCTGAATGCCGCGAATCACCCGTACTTCCCTTCGCCGAACATGTCGGTGACGACGGCACAGAGTGCGTCGGACACCGGCTTCGGGCAGATCAACGCATCCAACCAGGACAACTATCCGCGGCGCCTTCAACTCAGCCTGCGGTTCGTGTTCTGAGCTTTTTCCCCACAGGCGGGACCGGCCGATCCTCCATTCCCGGCCGGTCCCGCGTTTTTCTTTGCCGCCACTTATGATTTCTGCGTCGGAGCGGACTGACCGCGGGCGGGTCCGAGCTTTGCATCAAGCGCGGCCAGGTCCGATTCGCGGCGCCGGTAGCCGGTGGCTGAAATGATCTCACGGGCTTGGGCGAGGCTTTGACGGGCCTGTCCGGTGTAACCTTCATCGATGTGCAGGCGCGCGAATTCGAGCCGGCAATCGGCTACGTAGAGACGCATACCGCTGCGTGCCGCAATCCGCAGAACTTCGTCGAGATCGCTTGCGGCACGCGGAAAATTGCCGCGTAAGCGGTGGAGCGCGGCCCTGACGAGCAGACCGCGCGGCAGATGGACCTGATGAGTGGCCCGTTGCAGGTAGTCGAGCGCCTGTTGGATATGGGCGGCTGCCGGTTCCGCATTGCGGGACGGGTGCTGCTGTAATTCGGCCGTCATCGCGGCTCCGGCGGCGAGGTGCATTTGCGCGATGGCCAGCAGGGATCCTCGCGATTCCGCTGCCTGACCGAGGGCGACAAGAGCCCGCTCTTTCGCTTCGTCGTATCGGCCGAGCGTGAGCAGCAGGTCGCACCAGGCGATGCCCCAGAAGAAGAATCGGTTGGGAATCGGGTTTCCCTCTTCGTCCCTGATCTTCTCCCCGTCTACGAATGCAGCCTCGGCCTTGGAAAATTGTCCAGCCTGGTGCAAGACATCCCCGAGAGTGAAACGATGGGTGTGTTGCAGGAACCGGTCGTTGGGGCGGTCGGCGAACTCGACGCTCTTCAGGGCCCACGCAATCGCGTCGCCCAAGTGACCGAGCAGGCAGTGGACCTCGGCCAGGTAGCGGGCAGATGCCGCGGCCCATTCCAGCATGTTCTCTTTATCGTAAATTTCCACCGCACGGCGGAACGGCTCGACCACCGGAGCAAGTTGCCCTCCGCCGAAGACGTGCACCGCCGATTCGTGAAGAACGTAAGCCTGCTGGGGCGGCGAGAGCGTTTCGACGGGTTCCCAGGCCGCGCGGAAGAAGCCGGATAACGCTCCGAGGCCTGCTCCGTAGGCGCCTAACCGGTCGGTGCTCACATAGTCGTAACCCTGGAGCACGCGCTCGTCATACACGTCCTTAAGCACCTCGGAGTATCGGCCTGCCGCGCAGCCGTGGGACATGGCATCGAAGAGCAGGGACATCTCGTCGAAAGTTTGCGGTTTGGGCGGTGCCGTCCGGGTGAGGTATTCGTAGATGCAATTGTGACCCTGCTGCCAGCCGGCTGAGTCGGCGGCATGCAAGTCCTCGCCGAAATGCTGGCGCACGAGCGGATGGGCATCGAGCAGGTCCGGCTGTTTTTCGTTTTCACGCGCGACCAGTCCGGCCCGCCGCAACTTTTTGACCAGTTGATGCCACCCCAGGGTCTCGGGAGCGGGCACGCCGCTGGTGAGTTGGGGAACCGACTGGTCTGCGATCACGCCGGCCAGCAGGCCGAGCCCGGCGGGCCGGTCAAACAGGCCGAGAATCCGGAGAAGCCGGATTTCCGGTCCGTCGCCGAAGCGCGCGGCGAACGCGGCCATGATGCGCCGCGCGTGCCGCCCGTCCTGTTCGGAAATCGCGACTTCGGGAAGGTCCACAGCGGCCTGGACCGGGTGGCCCGGGACATCGCGCAGATACATGGCCGCAAGGTACAGGGCCAGCGCGTGGCCGCCGAAACGGGAAACGGCATCTTCGAGTTCCCTGTCCGTTCCATTCACGCCGCGGGTGCGCAGAAGGGCGCGCCCGTCGTCAGGCAGCATTTCCTCGATATCGTGGACGATCGCGGTCTGGAAGCCGGCGAGGGTTCCCGGTTTCACTCGGGTGGTGATCACGCACAGCCCGGGATTGTGGTGGGCTAGATCGGAAAGCATCGTTTCCAGCGCGCCGTCCTTGATGCGGCCGTCGTCGCCGGGTATGGGCGACTGGATTGGCTCCAGTCCATCAAGGACGAGCAGCGTTTTGCCTCTCTGTATCAGCGCCGCGAGCCGCTCGCCTTTGCTCCAGGCAGAGCCGGCGGCGGGCTCGGGGTCGCCGAACCACCCGAGCGCGTGGGCGAAGAATGCGTCCGCGGAAGTCACACGACTGTTAGTGCCCTGGCTGTAGAAGGACCAGCCGTAGACGCTGCGCGCGCCACAATAGTTGTCCGACTTCATCCGATCGAGCCAATAGTTCACGAGTGTCGATTTTCCGAAGCCGCCGCCTCCCACGAAGCAGACGAGATTCGTGTCGGCGGCCCGCCATGCCTGGTCGAGGAGTTCGAGTTCTGTCCGCCGGCCGATCAGGTCGTATTCGGTTTGGAGGCGCGTTATGTCCACTCGTTCGGGCGCCGGCCACTCGGACGAAGGTTGCGTGCGGCGCCGGAACCGGGGATTGTCGAGCGTGGGGAGCACGTGGTGAACCAGTTCGTCCAGCGCTGCATCCTCCCGCCCGCGGTAATCCATCTCGATGGAACGGCCGTCACGCGGCAGCATCTGGATGTTTTTCAGCCACCACAGCGCCTTCCACCCGCAAGGGCGGAGCAGCAGCGGGATGACGATCAGCCCGTCTTCGGCGCGGCGCGATATGAGATAGGGAATCTCTTGCCTGGTACAGAATCGGGAGGTGAGGAACTGCTCCGAAACCAGACAGACAGCCACGGCGGCCTGGTCCATGGCCCGCTGGATCGCAGGAAACCACTCGGCGCCGGCATCGATCTGACGGTCCTGCCAAACGGAGATTCTGCCCGTGTCGCAGAGGCTCTGGAAGCGCTGCAAGAGGCGATCCTTCCAATACTCGTCCGCGTGGCAATAACTGAGGAATAAGCTCGGGACCTGTTTATTCACGACTTGTCCCCCCTTATCTGGACGGCGAGTATACCGCAGGCGGCAACGGCGCGGAAGGCCAGCGCGCAGCTTACCGCAGGGACTCGGAGATTTTCAGGCGGTATTCGGCGGCCTTGCGGAGGATCTCGCTCGAATTGAGCGTGAGAATGCGGCCGTCGCTGACTACCGGATTCCCGTTCACCATCACGTCGCGGACGTCGCTGGCTTTGAGCGCGTAGACAATCTGGGAAATCGGGTCGAACAGCGGCACGGCGTGGGGGCGGTCGATGCGGACCATGATCAGGTCGGCGCGCTTGCCGGTTTCGAGCGAGCCGATCTCCTTCTCCATGCCGAGCGCGCGGGCGCCGCGGATGGTCGCCATTTCGAGCGCCGTGGAGGCGGGCAGGGCCTGCGGATCGCCGGAGATGACCTTTTGCAATTTGGCGGCCAGGTCCATTTCCTCGAACATGTTGAAGTCGTTGTTGCTGCCGGCGGGTCCGTCCGGGCCGAGGCCGACGGGGATGTCGAGCGCCAGCATCTTCAGAACCGGGGCAACGCCACTCGCCAGTTTCATGTTGCTCGACGGGCAGTGCGCGATTCCGGTTCCGCGCTGCTTGAGAATGGCGAGGTCCGCGTCGTCCAGCCAGACGCCGTGCGCGGCAATGGTCCGTCCGGTCAGCACGCCGAGCGAGTCGAGAACACGGGTGGGAGACATGCCCCGCTGGGCGATGGCATCGTCATTCTCCTTTTTGGTTTCCGAGAGGTGAATGATGAGCGGCGCGTTGTACTTGTCGGCCAGCGCGCGGGATGCCTTGAGGGTCTCGTCGCTATTGGTGTAGAGGGCGTGCGGCGCGACGGCGGGCACCACCAGGGGATCGTTGCGGAAGCGCGCCAGGTATTTTTCGGTGAAGCGCAGGGCGTCGGCGGGCGTTTTGGCGTCGGCCACGGGGAAGCCGATGATGGTCTCGCCGAGCACGCCGCGCATGCCCGCTTCCTTAGCGACTTCGGCCACCACGTCCTCGAAGTAATACATGTCGGTGAAAGTGGTGGTGCCGCCCAGCAGCATTTCCAGGCAGCCCAGGCGCGTTCCCCAGCGCACGAACTCGGCGCTGACGTTTTTCGCTTCCGCGGGGAAGATGAACTTCTCCAGCCAGTCCTGAAGCTTGCGATCGTCGGCGATGCCGCGGAACAGGGACATGGCGGCGTGGGTGTGGGTGTTGACGAGGCCGGGAGCGAGGATAGCGTCGGGACGGTCGAGACGATGGAGAGCGCGAAATTTCGCGTCGATCTCGGCGCGCGTGCCGACGGCGGCGATGCGGTCCCCCTGAATGGCCACTGCGCCGTTCTCGATGACGCGGCGCTGCGGATCCTCGGTGATGACGTAGCGGGCACTCCAGATCCAGTCCGCCTGTTGGGCGAAAAGCGAGACGGCGAAGAGAAGAAAACTAAAGATACGAAACATCGAAGGGTTTCGGGAAAAGATCTTTGAGACGGTACGTCTCGGTTTTGCCATGCAGGTTGAGAAGTAGAATCTCGACATCGCCGCAGAACTCCCACAGAATTTGCCGGCATGCGCCGCAGGGCGGAGTCAGCACGTCGGTATCGGCGGCCACGGCCACGCGGCGGAACGAGCGAACGCCTTCCGAGATGGCTTTGAAGACGGCCACACGCTCGGCGCAGAGGGTGAGCCCGTAGGTCGCATTTTCGACGTTGCAGCCGGTGTGAATGCGACCGCCGGAATCTTCGATGGCCGCGCCCACCTGGAACCTGGAGAACGGAGCGAAGGCGTGTTTTCGGGCGGAAAGCGCAGCCTCGCCAAGGGCGTCGGGCATGGCTAAGGCTCCAGGCGCGGCAATAGCGCGCGAAGGAAGCGGAGCAGCGTATCCCGCACCATGGCGCCCGTCTCCAGCACTTCCTCGTGATTGATTTTTTGCGGCAGGATGCCCGCGGCCATATTGGTGACGCAGGAAATGCCGAGCACCTTCATGCCCATGTGGTTGGCCGCGATCACTTCGGGAACCGTGGACATGCCCACGACGTCGGCGCCGATGATGCGCAGGAAGCGGATCTCGGCAGGCGTTTCGTAGGACGGTCCGAGCATGGCAGCGTACACGCCTTCAGACATGGGAATGCACAGCTCCATCGCCACCTCTTTCGCGATCTCCCGGTACTGCCGCGAGTAGGCTTCGGACATGTCCGGGAAGCGGGGGCCGAGCGAATCGTCGTTGGGCCCGCAGAGCGGATTGCAGCCTTGCAGGTTGATGTGATCGGAAATGAGCACCAGGCCGCCGCGGGAGAGCGCCAGGTTGATGCCGCCGGCGGCATTGGTGAACACCATCGAGCGCACGCCCAGACCGCCCAGCACGCGAACGCCGAACGCCGCCTGGGCCGCTGTGTTGCCCTCGTACAGGTGGGCGCGTCCGGAAAGCACCGCCACCGGAAGCTCGTCGAGCTTGCCTGCCACGAGTTTGCCGGCGTGTCCGATCGCGGTGGAAGAGGGCCAGCCGGGAATGTCCGAATAGTGAATTTCGACCGCATCCGCCAGTTCTTCGGCGAATGCTCCCAGGCCGCTGCCGAGGACCACGCCGACGTGCGGGCGGAGGGCAATGCGGGCGGCAATGTACTCACGGGCTTCGCAAATCACAGGAGCATCCCGGCAATGCAGGCGGACATGAAGTTGGCCATCGATCCGGCGGCCACCGCGCGGAGGCCCAGCCGCGCCAGATCCGATTTGCGGTTGGGAGCGAGCGCGCCGATGCCGCCGATCTGAATGGCGATGGAGCTGAAATTGGCGAAGCCGCAGAGCGCGTAGGTGGCGATGGTGAAGGAGCGCGGGTCGAGCGTCTCCTTCATCGGCCCCAGCTTGAGGAAGGCGACGAACTCGTTGAGCACCAGGCGCGTGCCCAGCAGGTCGCCAATGGTGGAGGCGTCTTTCCAGGGCACTCCCATGAGCCACGCGAGCGGCGCGAAAATGATGCCGAAGATCCTTTCGAGCGACGCCGGCACCCAGCCCATCAGCGGTAGCCCGTGAACCCACCCGAGAATTCCGTTGATCATAGCGATCAGCGCCAGAAAGGCGATCAGCATGCCCGCGATGTTGAGCGCGAGTTGCAGGCCATCGCCCGCGCCATGCGCCGCGGCGTCGATCAGGTTGACCGACGTCTTTTCGATTTTCACTTCGACCTTCCCCGCGGTAGCGGGCTTCTCCGTTTCCGGGATGAAGATCTTGGCGAGCATGATAGTGGCGGGAGCTGTCATGATGACGGCCGTGAGCAGGTGTTGGATCTGCACGCCCGCGATCTTGACGTATGCGGCCATGACGGCGCCGGAAACGTGCGCCATGCCGCTGACCATGATCGTGAACAGTTCCGATTCGGTGAGCCCGGCGATAAACGGGCGGATGGTCAGGGGCGCTTCCGTCTGTCCCATGAAAATGCTGGCCGCCACATTCAGCGATTCGGCGCCGCTCACCCCCATCACTTTTTGCATCCCGATGGCCATGCCGCGCACCACCCACTGCATGATGCCGAGGTAGTAGAGGATGGAAAAGAATGAGGCGATGAAGATGACGATGGGCAGCACCTGAAACGCGAAGACCACCCCGAACGGACCGGTGGCGGTTCCGAGCGGTCCGAAAACGAACTCGCTGCCCGCTTCCGCGTACCCGAGCATGGCGTTGACACCCACACCGATTCCCTGAAACAGCTTCCCGAAATCGGTTTTCAGCACCAGTAAGGCAAAGGCGATCTGCAGTCCCATGCCCCAGGCAATGAGGCGCAGCTTGATGGCAGATTTACGGGTGGAGAACAGCCACGCGGCCGCGAGGATGACCACGAGCCCAAGCAGGCCGGTGAAGCGGCCCATCAGACTCCGACAACCTCGAGAATCAGATTGCGCTCGTCGGGTTTCTGGCCGGAGATCCGGAAAGCATCCTCCACCATGTCGGCGGCCTCGTCCACGCGGTCTTCGCGGGTGTAATAGAGGCGGCACAGGACCGAGCCCGCGTCCACCTTCTCCCCCACCTTCACTTCGAGGATGATGCCCACCGCGGGATCGATCGAGTCTTCCTTCTTGTCGCGGCCGGCGCCGATCATGTTGGAGGCGATGCCGATGTCTTCCGCATCGATGGAGGTGACGTATCCGGCGCGCGGGGACGTGATTTCGCGCATGCCGGTGGCGTTGGGGAGCAGTTCGAACTTATCGAGGGCCTGCGCGTTGCCGCCTTGCGCCGCCACCACCTGCTTGAATTTCCGGTAAGCGGAGCCGTCCACGAGGTGGCTCTCGGCGGCGCGGCGCGCCTCTTCCAGGCTGGCTGCCTTCTTGCCCAGGTGGATCATATGCGCGGCCAGCTCGAGCGAAAGCTTGGTGAGGTCGTCGGGCCCGGCGTTCTGGAGCGTCTGCGAAGCCTCCATTACTTCGAGCGCGTTACCGATCGCGAATCCGAGCGGCTGGTTCATGTCGGTGATCAGGGCGCGGACCTTCTTGTCCATGCGCCGGCCGATCGCCACCATCATCTGCGCCAGGCGCCGTGCATCCACCTGCTTCTTTATGAATGCGCCGTTGCCCACCTTCACGTCGAGGATCAGGGCATCAACGCCCTCGGCCAGTTTCTTCGACATGATGGAAGAGGAGATCAGCGGAATGGACTCCACCGTGGCCGTGACGTCGCGCAAGGCGTACAGCTTGCGGTCCGCCGGAGCCAGTTGATCCGTCTGGCCGATGAAGCAGAGGCCCAGTTCGGCCAGTTGCGCCCGAAATTCATCCGCGGTGAGACTGGTGCGGAAGCCGGGAATGGATTCGAGTTTGTCAAGCGTGCCGCCGGTATGGCCCAGGGCGCGGCCGGACATCATCGGGACGATCACGCCCGCGGCGGCAGCCAGCGGCGCCACGATCAGGCTGGTCTTATCGCCCACGCCGCCGGTCGAGTGTTTGTCCACTTTCAGGCCGGGGATCGACGAAAGATCGGCGGTTTCGCCCGAGCGCAGCATGCATTCGGTGAGCCTGCCGACTTCCCGATCCGACATGCCCGAATAGAACGTGGCCATCAGGAACGCAGCCATCTGATAATCGGGGATATCGCCGCGGGTGTATCCTTCTACGAGAAACTCGATCTCGTCTGGAGCGAGCTCTTCACCGTCACGTTTCCGCTGGATCAAGTCAACTGTACGCATTATGAGACACTTAGCCTACCATCCCGCAGTACTGAAAGTAAAGGAATTGACATACAGTTACGGATTCGGGGAGCCGGTTTTTACGAAGATTCAGTCCACTTCCGCGCAAATTCAATGGGCTGTGCCATTATGGTTCGGTCGAGCTCCAAACACCTGAAATAACAGACCTATGCGGTGGATAGCGCCGGGAATTCTGCTCTTGGTTGCGGGCGCGCGCGAGGCCGGTGCTCAATCCTGGGACCTACCCGGGCGTGCCGCCGCATATCTCAGCTCGCAAACTGCCGGAAAGTGGAACATCGGGTTCGAACAGCGGATGCGATACGAGTCCCGGAGCGGCAACGGATTCGGGCGGGATCCCGACCTGCTTACCGGCCTCGCGCGGTCCAGGCTTTCCCTGAGCGCGTACCCGTGGAAGTGGCTGAAAATTTCGGCAATGGTTCAGGATTCGCGGGCGCCCTGGTACGGGCGCGGCGCGCCCAACACGGTTCGGGATCCGGCGGACCTACAGGAAGCGTACATCGAACTGTTCCCAGCCGGGAAGAGCGGATTCGGGCTGAGCGCCGGCCGCGAGATGCTGAATTACGGGGAGGCCAGGCTGATCGGGTCGCCGCAATGGAGCAACGTGTCCCGCACCTTCGATCACGTGCGGGCCTGGTACGCGCTCCGGCGCGCGCGGTTCGAGTTTTTGGCGGTATCACCCGTAAAAGTGAGGCTCGACGGCTTCAATTACCCCGTGCCTGGAGACAGGGTCTGGGGGACTTACAACTCTTTTCCGGAGATCTCAAACGGGAGCGTGCTCGAAGCGTACCTGCTGCGCCACGAACAGAACCGGCCTGGAGGTTTTGCCGGCGGGAGCGCCGGGGCGGGCAGCGACCGTCTGCGCGTCAACACGCTGGGTTTCCGGCTCGCGGGTCCGCTGCCCAGAAAGTTTCGCTACAGCCTGGAAGGCGCGCTGCAGAATGGCCGCGTGGGAGCGGCCGCACATCGCGGCAAGGCTTGGTATTCGCTGCTCGGAAGAGGTTGGAGTGTCGCGGGCCGCAAGCTGGAGGTTTCGGCGGAATACAAGTTCGCCTCCGGTTCGCCGGACGGCGCCGATGCGGGCGGCAGCCGGACTTTCGACCAGTTGTACCCAGCCAACCACGACAAGTTCGGGCACATGGACCTTTTCGGCTGGCGCAACATCCGCAATTTTCGGATTGCGGCATCGTACGTCCTGGCGAAGAACCTGACAGTAAACGCCATGTTCAACGATTCCTGGCTGGCGAACACCGCGGATTCGCTTTACAACTCATCGGGAAGGCCTGTAGCGCGGGTGGCGGACGGATCGGCGGGAAGACATATCGGACAGGAAGGCGATGTCTTCGGCACTTACCGCCACGGCCATCTACAGTTCGGCGCGGGTTTTGGGTATCTGCACCCGGGAGCATTCCTGCGGGGCGCGACACCCGGCTCGTCGCCGGTGTACCTATACGTGTTTCATTCGTATTCGCTGTGAAATCCGTTCTATGGCTAAGCCGGGGCTTGCACGACTGCACACGGGCCCACTCCTGATTTGTTTACTTTTTCAATCCCATCCTTCGGCGGCTCAGTGCATCTATTAGCAAAGTGACGCGATGTGTCGATATCGATGGGCGGAACACGCCTCTGGCCGCGTGTAGGCCGGATCGCGCCACATCTTACAAAGAAAACTACACAAAGGAGTACGATGATTTTGCGTTTCCTGTCTAATCGAATGCTGTGGGGGTGCGTTCTTGTCATTATCCCGAGCGGTCTCTTTGCAGCCGACGGCGCCGCTCTCATGGACCAGCGCGGTCTGCTCTCGCAGGGCCCTGTTCACGACGGCGTCACTTACATCGATCAGAACCGAGTCCAGGCCGGCGGAGTCACTTCCGGCGATGCGCCCGGGTTTCCGGTGACAATTTCTCAACCTGGAAGTTACCGACTCTCGGGCAACCTCACGCTACCGGACCGGGACACCACCGCGATTGTTGTAACCGCGGATCTCGTCACGATCGATCTGAACGGCTTTAGCATTATCGGGCCGGTGGTATGTACTCCCAATCCGACGAGGTGTGAACTGCCAGGCAGCGGTATTGGAGTGCAAGCCGGAGAAGTGGGCGGAAACCCAGGGCCCAGCGGTGTCAGAGTTTTGAATGGCACGATTCGCGGAACGGGGTATGACGGGGTTCTGATAACGGGTGCGGGCGGCATGGTTCAGGGCGTCACGGTGGACAACTCCGGCGGCAGTTTCGGAATACTTGTGAACGGCAGGGCGATCGATAGCGTGGCAAGGCTGATCCGAGGCACAGGAATCGCGGGTGGAATTGTGCGGGGGTGCACGGCGGAGGAAAATGGCTTCGGCGGTATCGTGTTTGGCCAAATAGCGGCCGGCAACACTGCCAGTTCGAACGGCGGTACAGGGATCAGCGGGCAGGGCGTTGTGGAGGGTAACGTCGCTGCCCAAAATGGCTTGTTCGGTTTTGACATCAAGTGTCCCAGTAGCGTCACCGGCAATACCGGGCTTTCCAACGCGTCCGGCCCGATGAATACCACCGATGCAAGCTGCGCACTGGCCAACAACGCACCTCACCCTTAATCTGGCAAATCGCCAATGCTCCGGCGGGCCGGGCAGCCGTTATTTGTCTTGACGCAGACCAGTTTGCGCAGTAAACTGGTCTGGAGAAGGCAAAATGACGGATGTTCTTACGCAGGCGAAGAGCCGGCTGCAGCGCTACTGGAACGTAGACGGGCTGCACGAGATCGCGATCGCGATCCTGTTTCTGATTACCGCCGGTTGGAGCTGGGGCGAGAAAGCGGCTCCGCAAAGCCGGTTGTGGAAGGGTGTGTTTGCGGTGGGGTTCCCGCTCGTGCTGTGCGGCGGCATTCTGATGGAAGGCCGCGCGGTGCGGGCGGTGCGGGAGAGGCTGGCGTACCGCCGCACCGGGTTTGTTGAGTTTCGGAAGCCGTCGCGGCGGATCCGGGCAATCTCGGCGGTGACCGGGGCAATCGTAGCGGTGCTCATCGCGCTGTTCGTCGCGAAGCAGGGGACGGAAAGACTGGAACGCTTCTGGGTACCCGGGCTGGGGAGCCTGGTGGGCCTGTTCCTGGTTCGCGTGGGCTGGGCCGGTGGCACGCTGCGATTCGTCTCGCTGGGGGCGGCTTCGGTAGTCGCCGGCGCACTCATCGGTTATGCGGGCCTGGGAATCAGCCCGGGAATGAGTGTCTACTACGCGGCCATTGGCGGGCTGTTCCTGGTTTCCGGCGGTATGACGCTACGGCGCTACCTGAAGATTGCGCCCGAGCCCGTGGAGGAGTGATGGGCGAGAATCCACTGGGCGCGCTGGCCGATCTCGACCGCAACATTCACGAACCGGGCCGGCTGGCTATCGTGGCGCTGCTCTACTCGGTGGTGGAGGCCGATTTTCTGTTTCTCCAGCGGGAAACCGAGCTCACCAAGGGCAATCTATCGAGCCATCTTTCGAAGCTGGAGCAGACCGGGTACGTGGAAATCGAGAAGAGCTTTCGCGGCAAGATCCCGCTTACGATCTGCCGCCTTACTGCGCGCGGCCGCACCGCTTTCGAAGCCTACCAGGCGGCGCTCAAAAAAGCGTTGCTGCTACGATAGAGGCTGTGAATCCCAACCAACCGGGCCAAGCGCCCAAGCTGCCCATAGCCGGTGTCAAGAACCTGATCGCGGTGGGTTCCGGGAAGGGCGGCGTGGGAAAGACCACGGTTTCTGTGAACCTGGCGGTGGCGCTGGCCTCGCTCGGCTACCGGACGGGTCTGATGGATGCCGACGTGTACGGCCCGAACGTGCCCCTGATGATGGGCATCAACCGCACGCCGATGGCACACGGAGAGCGGATCCAACCGCTCGAGCAGTTCGGGGTGAAGCTCATGTCGATGGGCTTTTTGAACCCCGGGGACAAGCCCCTGGTGTGGCGCGGGCCCATGCTGCACAGCGTGATCCAGCAGTTTCTGCGCGGCGTGGACTGGGGCGACCTGGACTACCTGATCATCGACCTGCCTCCGGGCACGGGGGACGTGCAGTTGTCGCTGATCCAGACGGCGCCGATCTCGGGCGCGATCGTGGTGACCACGCCTTCCGACGTTTCGCTCGAAGACGCGCGCAAAGCCATCTTCATGTTTCACCAGGTGAAGGTGCCGATCCTGGGGATCGTGGAGAACATGAGTTTTCTGAACTGCCCGCACTGCAACGAGCGCATCGATGTGTTCAGCTACGGCGGCGGAAGGCGCACAGCGGAGGAAATGCAGGTTCACTTCCTGGCCGAACTGCCGCTCGATCCGAAAGTACGGATCGGCGGAGACACCGGAAAGCCGGTGGCGCTGGTTCCCGGTGAGGGAGAGCCGTTCCTGGAACTGGCGAGAAACGCCGCCGCGCGTGCGGTGGAAGTGGCGCAGGAGCCGGGACCGACGATGGAAATCAGCGACTGATTCGGGCTAGCCCTCGGCTTCCCATCGGAACTGCGCCACCGTGATAGCGCCGAAGAGGGCTGCGCAGAACAACAGCACCGCCACCGGCATCAGGGCCTCGCTGAAGCCCAGTCCGCGCCACACCGTACTGTCGAGCCCGTCCACCGCCCAGCGCGTCGGAACGGCCACGGTGAGCTTTTGCAGCCACGCCGGGAAAACAAATGTCGGCACCCACGCGCCCCCGAGCATCGACATCAGCAGCACGGCCAGAATCGAAAGCCCGCGTGTCGCTTCGACGGTTTTGCCCAGCGCCGCGATCATCAACCCGAACGTCGCCGTCCACAGCGAGAACGCGAGACACACCAGGGCAAAGCCGGCCATGCTGCCCTCAATCCGTACGCCGAATACCACGCGCGCGAACCCGAAGATGACGAATAGAATGATCATCCCGATCAGGGTTCCGCTCACCGCCCGGCTACCCAGAAGCATCGCGCGGGAAAGCGGCGCCGCCCGAAGCCGCTTCCAAAGGCCCCTCTCTCTCGCAAGCAGCACCTCGATCCCCATATTGATCCCCATGAACATGATGAACTGCACGCCCATCCCACCAAACGAGTGCGCATAACCGTTGTACTGAACGCCGGTCCGCGCGGTAACGGCCTCTTCTTTCAACTGATAAGGTATGGTCATTCCCGGAGCGTTCGCGGCCACGGATGCATCGGTGGCCGCACGCTGATTCCAGTTGCGCACACTCTGAAACAGATCCCGCAGCATCTTCTTGTCGCCGGCGGCAACCTGGGTGCTCTTATCCACTTCGTCCATGGTGGTTTCCAGCTTCTTCTGCCCGGATTTGCCCGTGAACATCTCCTTGCTCACGGATTGCATCACAGTCCCGGTCAGAATCCCCTGCACCATCCCCTGTTCCGCGCTGTGCGAAGGGTCGTACAACACGGTGATCTCAGGCTTGGCCGCTGTCGAAAAGAACGCGTTGCCGGCCATGTCGCCAAAATCCTTGGGGATCACGACGGCGGCCGTCGCCGATCCTTTCCGCACCGCGGCGCGCGCCTCTTCGACGCCGGAGGCCCTGACGTCCAGGCTCTTCTCCCCCTGCAACCGCGTGAAAATATCGCGGGAAATCGTGCTGCCGTCGAGATCCGCCAGCAGCACCGGAATTTTGCTTTGCTGGGTCTGCCCGCCTTGACCGCCGAAGATGTACCCGAAAAACGCCCCGATTGCAATCGGCGCGACGAAGCTCATGATCACGGCGCGGCGGTCGCCGAAGAAGATCTGCAGATCCTTACGCACCAAGGCCCGGAATGCCGTCATCATGAGTCGCGCAAACTCCTGCCGGTGAGGGACAGAAACACCGTTTCGAGGTCCGGCCGTTCACTCATCACATGCTGGAAGGGAAACTTGCGATCGGCAAGCCACCGCATCACATCCGCCGCATCGGCGGAGAGATCGTGCAGACCTACCTTGAGGACCCGCTGCTCCATCGAAGCCGACTTTACCGCGCCCAGTCTGCGGAGTTCGTCGAGGGGTACGTCGCCGGCGCCGTCGGCAAGCTCGATCGAGAGCAGATTTGAAACCGGGAGCAGTTTGTAAAGTTCGTGCAGCGTGTTGTCGGCAATCACCCTGCCGTGATCGATCACCACCAGGCGGTCGCACAGCCGCTCGGCTTCTTCCATGTAGTGCGTCGTGTAGACCAGCGTCTTTCCCAGCGCTTTGAGCGTTTCGAGATTATCGAAAATCGCATTCCGGCTTTGCGGATCCACGCCGACGGTGGGTTCATCGAGCAACAGGATCTGCGGATCGTGCAGCAACGCCGCGGCCAGATTCAGCCGTCTCTTCATTCCACCGCTGAAAGTCCCCGCCTTGTCTTTGGCCCGGTCGCTCAGCCCGACCAGTTCCAGCGCTTCCGCGATTCTCTTTTCCGCCGCGTTGCCTGCAAGATCGTACAGCGCGGCGAAGAACCGGAGATTCTCCCGTGCCGGCAGTTCCTCGTACAGCGCCAAATCCTGCGGCACCAGCCCAATCTTGCGTTTCACTGGATCGGTATCGCCCTGGAGCGCCTTCCCGTCGATCAGCACCTCGCCCGAATCCGGCCGGACGAGCCCCGCGATCATTGAAACGGTAGTGGTCTTTCCCGCGCCATTCGGCCCCAGCAACCCGAGCGTCAGACCCGCGGGGACGTGGAAGCTCACGCCATCCACGGCGGTAACCGCGGCGTAACGTTTCTTCAGGGCGTTCACACGGAGCATGTGAGCTTGAAGTATACCAAGCGCACCCGGAGGTGGCGAACGGTGTTAGGGTATGCGGTATGCTCCGCGCTGTGCCCGTCCTGGTGGCGGTTGCCGCCCTGGCCGCGGCTGCCGATTCCAACGCGATTGCGCCTGTTCCGATTCGCGCCAACTGGTCCCTACAGTCCTCCGCAGAAGTGAGTGAGCCCGGGAATATTGTTTCCACCGCTGCGTTCGATACCCGCGGGTGGTACCGCGCCACGCTGCCTTCCACGGTGGTCCGCGCGCTGGTGCAGGGGCGCGTGTACGCCGACCCGTATTTCGGAAGCAACCTGCGCTCCATCGCCGGCACCACATATCCCGTCGGCTCCAATTTCTCGAATGCGCCGATGCCGCCGGAGAGCCCGTTCCGACGCTCGTGGTGGTACCGCACCGAGTTCAAGCTCGACCAATCTTATCGGGGCAAGACTGTGTGGCTGGGCTTCGACGGGATCAATTTTCGCGCCAACGTCTGGATGAACGGGCGGCGGGTGGCCGATGCCTCGAAGATGGCGGGCGCATGGCGGCTGTTCGAATTCGACGTGACCGGCGTGGCCCGGCCGGGCGAGGCCAACCAACTGGCGGTGGAGGTGTTCCCGCCGCTGCCCGAAGACCTGGCCATTACGTTCGTCGATTGGAACCCGCTGCCGCCGGACAAGAACATGGGACTTTGGCGCGACGTGTGGGTAGCGGCTACGGGCCCGGTAGCGCTGCGCAATCCGAGCGTCGCCACAAAGCTTGCGGGAAGCGCGGCGGACCTGACGGTACGGGTGGAACTGAAGAACGCGTCCGACCGGGCGGTGGAAGGCACGCTCGCGGGCACTATCGAGAAGATCGAGTTATCGCAGGCGGTTCGGCTGAATCCCCATGAAACGCGCCTCGTTCAGGTGCCGGTGCGGGTGGAGAATCCGCGGCTGTGGTGGCCGCTCCATACCGGGGAGCAGCCGCTCTATCCACTGGACCTGCGTTTCGAAACCGGCGGCGCGGTCTCGGATACGCGGCACATCGATTTCGGTATTCGCGAGATCACCTCCGAGGTGGACGCGAAGGGGCACCGTGTTTTTCGCGTGAACGGCAGGAACATTCTGATTCGCGGCGCGGGCTACACCTTCGACATGATGCTGGCGAGCACTCCGGAGCGGCAGGAGGCCGAACTCCGCTACGTCCGCGACATGAACCTGAACGCCCTGCGGCTCGAAGGCAAGATGGAGGACGATCACTTCCTCGAACTGTGCGACCGCTACGGCATCATGGTGCTGGCCGGCTGGTGCTGCTGCGATCACTGGGAGCGGTGGCAGACCTGGGACGAGGAGGACTACGTGGTGGCTGCCGAATCCCTGCGCGACCAACTGCGCCGGCTTCAGCGGCATCCCGCGGTGATCGACTGGATGTACGGCAGCGACAACCCGCCGCCCGCCAAAGTGGAGCAGATGTACCTGGGCATTTTGAAGGAGGTCGGCTGGCCGAATCCCTATCACTCCTCGGCAACCGCGCGTCCGACGGCGGCGGCGGGGCCGACCGGGGTCAAGATGACCGGTCCGTACGAATACATCGCTCCCTCTTACTGGCTGCTCGACCAGACCCGCGGCGGCGCCCACGGATTCAACACGGAAACCAGCCCCGGCCCGGCGCCGCCTCCGGTGGAAAGCCTGCGCCGCATGCTTCCCGCCGACAAGTTGTGGCCGATCAACCCGGAGTGGGACTACCACGCCGGCGGCGGATCGTTCAAAGATATCCACGTATTCACCGAGGCCCTGGATAAGCGCTACGGACCCTCCGCGTCCGTGGAGGAATACGCGCGCAAGGCCCAGTTGATGGCGTATGAAGGGCATCGCGCCATGTTCGAAGCCTTCGGACGGAACAAGTACATTTCGACCGGTGTGATCCAGTGGATGCTGAACAACGCCTGGCCGGGGCTGATCTGGCACCTCTACGACTGGTACCTACGGCCGGGCGGCTCCTATTTCGGCGCGAAAAAGGCGAACGAGCCGTTGCACGTGCAGTATTCCTATGACGACCGGTCGGTGGTGGTGGTGAATTCGGATTACAATTCCCACCCCGGCATGAAGGTTGCGGCGCGGGTCCTGAACCTGGACATGGCGGAAAAATTCTCGCGCGAAGCGGCCGTGGACGCGGGACCGGACAGCAGCACGCGTGTGCTGACCATTCCGGAAATCGGCGGGCTCACCGGCACGTATTTCGTGAGGCTCGAATTGCGCGATCCGGCGGGCAAGGTGGTCAGCCAGAATTTCTACTGGCTTTCCACGACTCCGGAAACGCTGGACTGGGAGAAGAACACTTTCTACATGACCGCCACCAAGACCTTCGCCGATTACACCGCTTTAAATACGCTGCCGGCGCCAACCCTGGCGGTGGAATCGACGCACGGCCAGCGGAGTGCGGATCGGGTGACGGCGGTCACGGTACGAAACACGGGCAAGTCGCTGGCATTCGGGATTCGGTTGAAGGTGTTGAAGGGAGCGGACGGGGACGAGGTGCTGCCGGTACTCTGGCAGGACAATTATTTCGCGCTGACGCCGGGCGAATCCCGGACGGTGGAAGCGGTTTACGCGGCTCGCGATCTGGGGCGGTCGACGCCGGTGGTGGAAGTGGAGACCTGGAAGGGGAAAGTCACGAACCGGTAGAAACAAACGCCGGGGCAGAGGCCCCCGAACTCCTCTGCCCAATCGGCGCGGCGGCCGGAGATTCGCCCGCCGGTTTCCTTATCGGCCGAAAAACCTACTCCTTCGGTCCGATGCCGAGAGTTTTCATCTTACGGTAAAGATTGCTGCGTTCGAGGCCCAGCAGTTCCGCGGTGCGGCTGACGTTGCCGTTGGTTTCATCCAGTTTCTTCAGGATGTATTCGCGTTCGGCGGCCTCGCGCACCTCCTGCAGGCTGCCGAAACGGTCGAGCGGCCGGTCTTGTTGGCGGCGCGTGGCGCTCAGAGGAATGTGCCGCGCATCCACGCGCACCTGCGGGTTGAGAATCACAATTCGCTCGATCAGGTTCTTGAGCTCGCGCACGTTGCCGGGCCAGTGATATTCGGTCAAAACCTGGTAGGCCTCGGCAGTGAGCTCTTTCGCTTTGCGGCCGTAAGCGGTGGTGAACTCACGCAGGAAATGATCGGCCAGCAGGGCGATATCTTCGCGGCGGTCGCGCAGCGGCGGGACGAAGAACGGGATGACGTTGAGGCGATAGAACAAGTCTTCGCGGAAGTTGCCGTGCTCGATCTCCTCCTCGAGATTTTTGTTGGTGGAGGCGACCACGCGGACATCCACCTGCACGGATTCGACCGCGCCCACCGGTTCGAACCGCTGCTCTTCGAGGGCGCGCAGCACCTTGGCCTGTGTGCGCAGGCTCATGTCACCCACTTCGTCCAGAAAAACCGTGCCGCCGTCAGCCTTCTGAAACTTGCCGGCCTTGGCCTCCTGCCCGCCGGCAAAACTGCCGCGGCTGTGGCCGAACAACTCGCTTTCGATCAGTTCTTCCGGGATGGCGGCGCAGTTCACTTCCACAAAGGGCTCGGCGGCGCGAGGGCTCATGGCGTGGAGGGCGTGCGCCACCAGTTCCTTGCCCGTGCCGCTTTCGCCGAAGATGAGGACGCGCCCGTTGGTTCCGGCCATGAGCCCGAGCTGCTGGCGCAGGGCTTTCATGGGCACGCTCTCTCCGATGATGTGGTAACGCGATCCGCTGTCCGCCCGCAGGCGGCTGTTCTCGATGGCCAGCACGCGGTGCTGCAGCGCATTCTTCACGGTCACCGACACTTTGTCGATGGAAAGCGGTTTTTCGAGGAAATCGAAAGCTCCGAGCTTGGTGGCGCGGACGGCCGCTTCCACGCTGCCGTGCCCCGATATCATCACCACCATGGGCCGGTCCGTCATCGGGATCTCCTGAATCCGTCCCAACACCTCCATTCCGTCGATCCCGGGCAGCCAGATATCGAGCAGCACCAGCTCGTATTCGCCGCCGGGCAGCGCTTCGAGACACTCCTCGCCGCTGCCCACGGCAGCCGCGGTGTAGCCCTCGTCTTCGAGCACGCCGCATAGGGACTGCCGGATGCCGGGCTCGTCATCCACCACCAGAATGTTGCGGGGTCTCATACCTTGACGGCGGACGACCGTGCCGCGCCGTCGAGACTTTCGGCATCGATCAGAGCCGGAATCTCCACCGTGAAGCGGGCGCCCACCGGCTGGTTATCCTCCACCCGGATATGTCCATTGTGTTCGGCGACGATATGGCTGACGATCGCGAGACCCAGGCCGGTGCCGCGATTCTTGGTTGAGAAATAGGGCAGAAAGAGCTTTTCTTTTTCGTCCTGGCTGACGCCGCAGCCCGAATCGGCAATTACCAGCTCGAGCGTATCGGCGGCGCCCGGCTGCGTGCCGATAAACAGCTTTTTCACAAGCGAATCCTGCATCGCCTCGGCGGCGTTGTCCACCAGGTTGACCACGGCGCGCGCGAACTGTTCGCGATCGAGATTGGCGGGCGCAAGCCCGGGCGCGAAGCTGGTCTGGATGCTGATGCCGTCGAGGCGGTCTTTGAACACCTTGAGAGCTTCGCGCACAACGTCGTTGAGATCGCTGCGGACGGGCTGCGCGGCGGGGAAGCGGGCGAAGTTGGAGAATTCGTCCACCAGGGTTTTGACCGAATCGACGGACTTGGAGATCGTAGCGGCGCACTCGTGCAGGATGCGGCTGGGGGCCGGAGGAAGTTTCAACCGGTCCACCTGGCGCGCGATCCGTTCGGCTGAGAGGGCGATCGGAGTGAGCGGATTCTTGAGCTCGTGGGCCACGCGCCGCGCCACCTCGCGCCATGCCGCCGCTTTTTGAGCGCGCAGCAGTTCGCTGGTGTCCTCGAGCACGACCACAAATCCGCTGGTCAGCTTCTCTTCGAGCGCGGAAACCGTTACCGCCAGTTGCAGCGTGCGGCTCTCGGTTCGCAATTCCATCTGCCGGTAAGCCGTGCCCGTGCGGCGGGCGCGCTTCATCATGTACCTGATTTCGGCGGTATCTTCCCGCGAAAAGAGATCTTCCAGGCGGGTGGCGGCGGCGATGGCGCCGGCAGGAAGGATTTTTGAAAGGGCCTGGTTCACGTGCTGGATGGCGCCGTCGGGGCCGACCGAGATGACGCCGGTGGGGATGCTTTCGAGAATGGCCTCGGTGAAGCGCCGGCGCCGGTCGAGTTCCTGGCTGCTCGATTCGAGCGTCTCGGTCATCTGGTTGAAGGCGCGCACCAGGGAGCGCAACTCATCGGACGCGCGCACGTTTACGCGGTACCGCAGGTTGCCCTTACGCACTTCGCTGGCGCCATCGAGCAGGGCCACGATGGGCACGCTGATCTGTTTCGCCAGGAAGAACGCCACCCAGGTGGTAAAGAACAGGACGAACAGGGTAATCAGGACCATCAGGAGGGAGTAGATCAGCTTCGCACCCTTGAGCCCGTCTTTCAGTTGAATCCAATCCGTGTTGTACTTGTCGATGGTGGCCAGCCGCTCGCTGACATCGAGGGGCGGCCGCGCCGTCAATTCCACATAGGCGGCGACCTTGGATCCGGACATGACCGGGGCTGACGCCATTTTTACCTGGCGGCCGCCAGGAGGCGGGTCCGGGCGCTTCCATGACGCAAGTTGCCGGTCGCGCGACGCCGACCAGATCACGGCCGAGTCGATGTTGCGCGACCTGGCAAATTCGTCCAGCAGGGCCGTGTCCACCACTTTTCCGGTAACCGCGTGCCGCGCCTCCATCCGGGCCGCGAGCAGTGCGGCCTGCGCTTTCAACTGCTCTTCGACCTCGCGTCCGAGCAGCCTGGCTGCATCCACGAAAACGGTGACCTGGTCTTTGACCGGGTTGGTAAACCAGCGGTTCAGGCTCAGGTTCAACACTTCGAAACTGAAGACCACCAGGAAGAATACGGGAACGCAACTGAGCGCCAGGGCGCCAAGGACCAGTTTGGTCCGGATGCGCGTTCCCTGCCGGCTGGCCTGGCGGGCGAAGTACAGTTTGACCAGTTCGCGGAACAGGATGAAGCCGAGGGTCACCATGAGCACGAAAATCAGGATGGTGACCGCCCAGAAGATGAACGCCTGCTGCGGATCGGAGGGGTTGAACCGGCCCAGATTGAAGGAGCCCTGCGCCACCAGCAGCAGCACAGAGAACACAAGCGCGACGATAGCGATGCCGAGCAGCAGGCGTTTCTTCATTGGGCTGGCCTACTCCCGATTATAGGGGGAGCGTGGTCGATTGCGGCCGGCACGGTCAGGCGCCGGTAGCCAGTGCGCCGCTCCCGGATTCGATCAGCACCTGTCTCACCTTGCCCAACAAGGCCTCCGGAAAGAACGGTTTCGCGAGGAAAGGACGTCCCATCCGCACAATGGAATGTTGCACTTCGTGGGTATCCGGCAGCCCGGCCATAAACAGACATCGAATGCCCGGACGCCGTTCGAGCAGCCTGTCGGCAAGCATGGGCCCGCTCAGCCCCGGCATGACGACATCGGCAAGCAGCAGGTCGATGTGGCCGGAGTGCTCTCCAGCGAGACGCATCGCTTCGTCGGCGCCCGACGCGCGCAGAACCTTGAAGCCGGCGCGTTCGAGAATGCAGACGACCAGGTTCAGCACCATCGGTTCATCATCTACGACCAGGACGGCGGCGCGGATGGGCAAGTCCGACGTTTTGGACATAAGAGATTCGATCGGAGTAACTACAGATTGTAACCAGTCTCGCGGCCCGCGTTAACGGAAACGAAACGGGGGGGTGCAATTCCGTACATGACGGACTACTCATTTTTTCTTAAAGTTTGCCTGCCAGTGGGCCGATGAAGAGGCTAGAGGTCACGAACGACGAAATGATTTCATTCCGAACCGTTTTTCTATTGAGCCTGGCCGGAGTGCTGGCCCTGTCCGCGCGAGCCGAGGACAACCGGAAAATGGTGACTCCGGCGGAAGCTGCCAGCGCCTGTGTGAGCAAGGTCAGTCCGGAATACCCGCCGATCGCGAAGCAACTCAGGCTGGTTGGTACTGTCGAGGTGGAAGCGACTATCGCCGAAGACGGCTCCGTGGAGAGCGTCAGAATCGTGAGCGGGAACCCGGTGTTGACCAAGGCGGCCTCGGCTGCGGTGAGCAAGTGGAAGTTTAAGCCGTTCACGGCAAACGGTGCGCCGGTAAAGGCGATGACAAAACTGAATTTTGACTTCAAGCCCTGAAGGACCGGGGCCCCAGTCGATCTGGAGGGACAAACAGCAATGAGTTTGGGTAAAAAGCTATTCGGTGGATTTGCGGCCATGATGGGCTTGGTCCTCGTGTTCAGCCTGGGCGGATGGTTCGTGATTCGCAGTTTCAACCAGGACATGGATAGGGCAGCGAATACGACGGCTCGCAGCCAGTACCTGGCCGGCTCCATCCATTCGGCGGCGTCAGATCTGGCCAGTCTTCTGCGGGGCGGCGTCCTCGAATCGGTGATCGGCAATTCTCAACAGGCCGCGGGTTACGAGCAGCGCTTCAATGAAGCGGACGCCGAGCTGCGCCGGAGCCTCACGGAAATTGCCAAACTGACGGGAACCGAGGCATCGTCGCTGATCGAGGCGATCGACCGGGAAACGAACGCCATGAAGGAAGGGCAGCAGGAGTTGAAGGCCGCGATGGCCAACCAGCAGATGGATGCGGCCTTGACGATCTTTTCGCAGAAAGTGCAGCCTCGTCTCGAAGAGATCGGAAAGCAGGCGTCGCTGCTGGTGGAACAGCAGAACCGGCAATTGGCGGAAGCATCGGCGGCCTCGGCCCGCAAAGCGAGCCAGAGCCGGAATGGGCTGATCGCACTGGCGTTGCTGGCGGTGGGCATCGGCCTCGGTGTGCTTTGGGTCGTCCACGGGGCGGACCAGTCGCTCCGCACCCTGGCGGGCAGATTGGCGCAAAGCGCGCATCAGGTAAAGAACGCGGCTTCGCAGGTTTCGGGCGCTAGCCACTCGCTGGCACAAGGGGCGTCAGAGCAGGCTGCTTCGCTCGAGGAGACATCGGCTTCGACTGAGGAGATCACGTCCATCACGCGCAAGAACGCGGATCATACGCTTCAGGTGGCGCAATTGACGGAGCAATCCGCGGAGGGCGCCTCGGCGGTGAACGAGACACTGGACCGGATGATCGAAAAGATGAGGGAAATCGACGCCTCCAGCAACAAGATTGCGCGAATCATCAAGGTGATCGACGAAATCGCGTTCCAGACCAACATTCTGGCCTTGAACGCGGCGGTAGAGGCGGCGCGGGCGGGGGAAGCGGGCCTGGGGTTTGCGGTCGTAGCCGACGAGGTCCGGAACCTCGCGCAGCGCTGCGCACAGGCGGCGGGAGACACAGCAGGACTGATTGAAGAGTCGATCGGAACCTCACGGGATGGCAACTCGAGGTTGGACCAGATGGCCGGAGCCATCCGTGCGTTGACGGATAATTCGGCTAGAGTCAAGTCGCTGGTGGCTGAGGTAAGCTTGGGCAGCCAGGAGCAGGCGCGCGGCATGGAGCAGATCTCGCGTGCCGTTCTGGAGATGGAAAAAGTAACGCAACGGACCGCAGCCGGAGCGCAGCAGAGCGCCTCGGCCGGTTCTGAACTCGACCACTATGCGGTCAATCTGCGCACGCTGGTCGAAGAGATGCGCGAACTGGTCGGAGTGGACTAAAGAAACGGTTCGGGGCACGGCGAAGTGCCCCGGAATCCGGATTACATTACCTTAACGGACTCGACGTTGATTTTGTCGCCGTCGATTTTGCCGGTGATGGTGACCTTCTTGCCGGCGGCCTCTTTGACCTTATCCTGCTCGGCGATCTGGTAGACTTTTCCGTCCGCCGTGGCGAGCACCGCGGGAGCCCCTCGCTCCATGCAGCGCTTGGCACACGCTTCGTCGCCCAGCATGGCCTTATTATTGGCGCAGTTCTTGTCCACGATGTAGCCGGTAACATCGGCGGCACTGGCGCAAACCGACAATCCCATGGACAGCGCGAACACAGCTAGCGATTTCTTCATTTGGTCTCCTCTTTGAGTGCGTACTCGAACGACTATACAGCGGGAGGCCGACTTTGGCAACTGAGTAGCGCTTGCAAGAAGGTGAGCTAACGGACAAAACGTGTTAATAAAACAGGTATTTTCTCCACTGGGCATCCCCTTTGCCCAGCATCCTCATCAAATGACGGCTGGTATGCAGGCTGAAGGGCCGCGGTTGGCGGGCCAGCTTCATTCCCGCTTCGTCCGGCGTCCGGTTTCCCTTCCGGTTGTTGCACCGATGGCAGCAGGCCACGAGGTTTTCCCAAGCCGACTCGCCGGCGCGTGAACGCGGAACGACGTGGTCCAGGGTCAGTTCGCCGGAAGGCATCGTCCGGTGGCAATACTGGCAGGTGAATCGGTCCCGCATGAGGATATTCTTGCGGGAGAGCGCCCTCGTCTGATGCGGGATGCGCCGGTATTCGAGCAGGCGGATGACGGAGGGCAGCCGGACGGCCGCGCGCGCCGAATGAATCGCGTTGAGCGATTCCTCCTCGGCGGAGGCCACGCCCTTCAGCACCAGCACCAAGGCGCGCCGGGCCGCACAAATATTAATCGGCTCGTAGCTTGCGTTCAGTACCAGCACCGGTCTTTGCAGTCGATCGCTCGGCATTCAGTCATCCTCCACTCGCAATTCGTTGCATTTCGGGAAAACGGCCCAGTCTGCGGTCTACACGGGCCACCGTCAGCAGCGCGACACGAACCGCGCCGGCCCGCTTCAGGGCCAGCGCGCATGCAGCTCCCGTGGAACCCGTCGTCATCACATCATCGATCAGAAGCACGCGCTTTCCGCGCACTGCCAGCGGCAGCTTGCACCGGAACGCCGCCGTCACGTTCCGCCGCCGCGCGGTATTACTCAGCCCGGCTTGCGTCTCGGTAGCACGCAGGCGGCGCAATGCCGGCGCGAACGGGATACCGGTTCGCCGCGCGAGCGCCCGGGCCAGCAGTTCGGACTGGTTGAAACCGCGGCGCCATCGCCTGCGCCAGTGCAGCGGCACGGCCGCGACGCAGTCGAAGCGCTCATCGCGGGGCATCGCATCCACCAGATAATTGGCCAGCGGCTGGAACAGAGTACGGACGCGCGCGTATTTGAAAAGATGGATCAGTTGCCTGAGAACACCCTCGTAGGATCCGAAGCAATAGGCCGCATCAAAACCGCGAAGGCCACTGCGGCACAGAGCGCAGCGGCCTTCGTGGTCCAGTGGAAAGCCATTCTGAAATGGCGTCCGGCAACTGCGACAGAAAAACTCGGCTTCGAAGGGCTGTGGCGATTTCAGGCAGGCGGGGCAAACGGGGATTCTTGAAATTTCACGCAAACCTTCGCCGCATATGCGGCAATCGTCCGGGAACAGAAGGGAAAAAAGGGCGCGGGAGGCTGATCGAACTACTGAGGGACCGGTTCTGGCGCTCGTGGCTCGCGGACTACTCGAGAAGACCCACCTCCGCTGACTCACCATTATAGACGAGTTGGTCGATGGGTGGTTACTTACAAGTGCGTTACAGGGAACCGACTGCCACGGCCGCCTTCCGCAGGGCGATCAGCACGGCGTTCGCTGAGATGTCGAGAGGTTGTTCTCCGGAGACCACCACGCCGGCGAACGCGCGGGTCGGGCGGACGAAGCGTTCAGCCCCGGGCAACACTGTCGTTTCGTATTGCAGTCGCACCGATTCGGGCGTTCGGCCCCGTTCCTCCACGTCGCGCCGGAGCCGCCGCGCAAAACAAACTGCGGGCGCAGTTTCGACGTACACTTTCGTACCCAGGAGGTTGCGGAGTTCGGGCCAAAGCAGAACGAACAGGCCTTCGACGATCAGGAACTCGCCCGGCGCGATCCACCGCGTATCCGCGGTGCGGGCATACTTCGCGAACGAATATTCCGGCTCCGCAAACCCCCGCCCGGCAGTGATCTCCTGCAAGTGCTCGTGCAGCAGTCTCCAGTCGAGCGCATCGGGGTGGTCGAAATTGACCTGCTTGCGCTCCTCGAGAGGTATCTCCTCCATGCCGCGATAATACGAATCGAGCGAGACAAGGCCGCAACCGGGCAATTCTCGAATCAGGCGCTTCGCCAGTTCCGTTTTCCCGGAGCTCGAAGGCCCCGCGATGCCGATGAGATGTGGTTTCATCCGTTGTTCAGAGAGGGTATCCCGGCTCCGCAGGTCTCGATCACCGCTTCAAGGAGCCCTTCCATTGTGAACACGCGCGCCTGCGCCGCAATCTCGACGCCCAGCCGCCGCGCCGTCTCCGTGGTCACCGGTCCGATCGAGACGGCCCGGACGCCCCGGAGCGCCTCGCTGCCGGCGGCGGCCACGAGGTTCTGCACGGTGGAGGAACTGGTAAAGGTCACGCAATCCGGTTTCCCGGCGGCGGCGCCGAAAAGCTCGGCAAGTCGCGGGCCGGTATTTTCGGGAATTGCGGTGCGGTAGGCCTCGACCACGTCCACGCGGGCGCCTCGCGCGGCGAGCGCCGAGGGGACCAGGTCGCGCGCCACTGCCGCCCTGGGAATCAGCACGCGCATTCCGGCCATGGGGTGGACGGCGAACGCCTCCACCAGCGATTCGGCTACATACTCCTTGCCGATCAGGTCCACTTTGAGGTGGAGGGCCTCCACCGCGGCCTGAGTCGCGGGACCGATGGCGCAGATCTTCGCCCGCAGCCGGCGCCAGTCGGAGCCGGAGCGGTCGAGGCGTTCCACGAAGAAGCGCACGCCGTTGACGCTCGTGAAGACCAGCCAGTCGTACTCCGAAAGCGAGGCGATCGCCCGGTCGAGAGGTCCGTAATCGGTGGCGGGACGTATCTCGATGGTGGGGATCTCGATGGCGGCGGCGCCGAGGTCGTGAAGGCGCTGCGCGAGCCCCCGGGATTGTTCCCGGGCGCGGGTGACCAGGATTCGTTTGCCGAACAGCGGCAGCCGTTCGTACCAGTCCAGCTTCCCCCTCAGCCGCACCACTTCGCCCACCACGATGGTGGCCGGTGGTTTCATGCCGCGCGCGGCGATCAAACCAGGCAGGGTGGACAGCGTACCGGCGACCGCTTCCTGTTCCGGACGTGTCGCCCAGCGCACGGCCATAGGCCGGAGTATCGGGGGCGCGGCCATGCGCGATTAGTTGTTCCGCGATAGCCGGAAAAGAAGTCAGGCCCATGAAGATGACCAGGGTTTCCGACTGTCCGGCTTTGGCCCAGTCGATCGCCTCCACCGCGTGGCCGGTCACGAACGTCACCGCGGACGTGTGTTCGCGGTGGGTCATGGGAACGCCGGTGTAAGCTGCCAGGCCGAGTGGCGTAGTCACGCCGGGGATGATCTCAAAATGGATGCCGGCATCGAACAGCGCTTCAGCCTCTTCGGCGCCTCTGCCGAAAATCAGCGGGTCGCCCCCTTTGAGGCGCACGACGGTGAGGCCGCGCCGCGCCCGCTCGATCAACATGCCGCAGATTTCGTCCTGGGTAAAGGCATGCGCGGAACGTTTCTTCCCGACGTAAAGCCGTTCCGCTCCAGGGGGCGCGAAGTCGAGCAGCGCTTCCGGCGCCAGGTGGTCATAGAGGATGCAATCGGCCTGTTCGAGCGCCCTCCGTCCCTTGCAGGTAATCAGGTCCGGGTCGCCGGGGCCGGCGCCCACAAGGAAGACCCGGCCTGATGTCACTGGTAGACGGCCTCGAGGATTCTGCGGGCGCCATCCTCGAGCAGTTGCCCGCCGAGGCGGCGGCCGGCTTCCGGACCGTCGGCGATCGCAGTTTCGGTTTCGGCCCGCACCAGCTCGGAACCGTCGGGCGAAGCGACCACGGCGAACAGGTGCAGCCGGTCGCCCCGGATGCGCGCGTATGCGCCGATCGGCACCTGGCAGCCGCCGCCCAGGGCGGCCAGCACACCGCGCTCGGCCGCCACGGCCGCATGGGTAGCGGGGTGATTCAACGCCGAACAAGCCTCTCGCGCCTCGCCCGCGGCGCGTGTCTCGATGGCCAGTGCGCCCTGGCCGACCGCCGGGCACATAAGTTCCGGTGGAAGAATCTGACTGATTCGCGCGCCCCATCCCAGCCGCTTCAATCCGGCGGCGGCCAGGAGAATGGCGTCGTACCGGCCCTCGTCCAGCTTGCGCAGGCGTGTGTCGACGTTGCCTCGCACCGATTCGATGGAGAGGTCGGGCCGGATGCGGCGCAGTTGCGCGGACCGGCGCAGGGAACTTGTACCCACGAGGGCGCCGTGGGGCAATTCGTCCAGCGTCCTGCCCACCAGGGCGTCGCTCGGGTCCTCGCGCTCTGGCACCGCTGCCAGGACCAGGCCCGCCGGCAGGTCGGTGGGCAGGTCTTTGAGGCTGTGCACCGCCAGGTCGGCCGTGCCGTTCAGCAGCGCCTCCTCGATCTCCTTGGTGAACAGGCCCTTGCTTCGCCGACTTTCGCGAGCGGGACGTCGGTGATCCTGTCGCCCGTCGTTTTGATGATTTCAATGCGGCAGGCCTGTCCCGCGGCGGTTAGTTGCGCCTCCACCCAGCGGGCCTGCCAAAGGGCGAGTTGGGAACCGCGCGACGCGATGACGAGCATGATTAGTCCTGAATCTGGAACGCTTTCTTGATGGCCGCGACCACATGCACGCCGTCGGGCCGGCCCGCCTGGTGCCGCAGTTCCGAAATCGGGCCGTGTGCGATCTTGTTGACGATGCCGCGGGTCAGGGCCTCCATGGCCTGCTCCTGCTCGCGGGTGAACGGGCCGAACTTACGCCGGACTTTCTCGAGTTCGCCTGCCCGGATCTGTTCGAGCTGTTCCTGCAACCCGACGATCATGGGCGCGACTTCGGCCACTTTGAGGCGCGCCATCATACGTTCGACCTCTTCCTTTACCAGCGCCTCGGCGTGGTCGGCCTCCTTCATCCGCTCGCGAAGATTGGCATTGACGACCTCCTGCAGGTCGTCGATGTCGTAGAGGAAAACGTTATCCAGATCGTTGACGGAGGGCTCGATATTGCGCGGTACGGCGATATCGATCAGGAACATCGGTTTGTTGCGCCGGGCGCCGATGACCTTGTGCATCTCATCTTTGTGCAGGATGTAATGCGGCGCGCCGGAGGAGGTGATCAGGATGTCCACTTCGGGCAGCATGCCGAGGAAGCGGGAGTACTCCACGGGAGTGCCCTGGAAAAGGGCTGCGAGTTCGACGGCCTTCTCGTGGGTACGGTTGGTGACGAAAACGTGGGAAGCGCCGCACCGGCGCAGGTGGCGCGCGGCCAGTTCGGACATCTTGCCGGCGCCCGCGATCATCACAGTGCGATGGTTCAGGCTGCCGAAAATCTTACGCGCCAGTTCCACCGCCGCGAAGCTGACCGATACGGCCATCTGCCCGATTCCCGTTTCGGTGCGGACGCGCTTGGCGACGCTGAAGGCCCGGGTCAGCAGGCCATCCATCCAGCCGCAGACCGATCCGCAAGTCTTGGCGGCGTTGTACGCAGCTTTGAGCTGGCCCAGGATCTGAGGTTCGCCCACCACCATGGAATCGAGGCTCGCGGCTACGCGGAAGAGGTGATGGACGGCATCGCGCCCTTCGTGCCGGTAGAGATGGGGCACGAGGCGGCCGATGTCCGCGGTTTTGTGCTCGGCAAGAAAAGCATCCACGATCGCGGAGGGTTCGACGGTATCCTCGGTCGTGACGATGATTTCCACCCGGTTGCAGGTGGAAAGAATGAAGGCTTCCGAGACGCCCGGACGGGCCCTTAGATCGGCCAGCGCGGCCGGCAGCGACTCCTCGCGGAAGGCAAGCCGCTCCCGAATTTCCACGGGTGCGGTTTTGTGGCTCACGCCTGTGGTCAGAAGTTTCATTGCTTCAGCAGCATCGCCCCCAGACGCGCATGCGCTGCCCACGTCAGCGCCGAAAAACCGAGCACGGTCACAGTCATGATGGCTGCCTTCCGCCCGCGCCATCCGGCGGTAACCCGCAGGCAAACCAGGGCGAGGTAAATGCCCCAGGTAAAGAACGAAATGGCGATTTTGGGCTGACCGATCCAGTCGGACTTGAGTTCGATGAAGGCCCACGTGCTCCCGGCGATTACCGCCAGCGTGATCAGAACGAAGCCGATTGCCATGGACTTGGAGATCAGATCGTCCAGCGTGCCGAGCGCGGGAAGGCGGTAATAGAATTTTCGCGGCTTCTTGTTTTTGAGCTCCCGCTCCTGAAACAGGTACAGCACCGAGCCGACGGCCGTGAACAGCAGCGCCGCGTATCCGAGCAGCACCAGCACGATGTGCACGGTCAGCCAGGCGTTCCGGACCACCGGGCTCGCCCAGGCGCTTACCGGATTACCCAGCGTGGCGACCATCGACATCACGAAAACGAGGGGAAAAATAAAGGCGCTGAGACTTTCAGCCCGGTACCGCCAATAGACGAACAGAAAAAGCACCACTATCAGAAACGCGCACATGGAGAGCGTTTCGTAGAAGTTGGCGATCGGGCAACGGTTATTGATGATACCTTCTTCCACGATAGAGACGAAGTGGAAGACGGACCCGAGGCCGAACGCACCCAGCGCCACGCCGAAGAGGTGTTCACGGCGGCGGACCAGGGTAAGGATGGCATGCAGGAGACCGAGCGAATATAGCGCGGCGGCCACGCGCAACCAGATGACGCTCATTTCAGCCATGGGGCGATCCGGAAGTCTTAGTCTTAAATTACAGTATATCTCGCAAGGGTTTGCCTTTCCGGAAGCGCAGATGAGGGTGGCTTGGGGGGATGTTGAGGGGTTTGAGGACCGTCCGGTACTTTCCGCCGCCTCGCGAACCTGCTAAAACAAATAGACATCATGCCTGCGGAGAAGACTTGTTCGATCCGGCGGCGTCACCTGCCGGTACTGGCCGTGGTTTCTGGCGCCATGCTGTTCGTGGTTGCGATGCGCGCCCAGAACTCGGAAGCCGAGCAGGTTGAAATGATGATGCGCGTGGGTAACGCGACCCTGAACATGGGCAGATACAGCGACGCGGAGATGGCCTTCCGCAAGCTGCTCGACCTGCAACCCTGCAACGCCGCCGCCGTGGTCGGAATGGCCCGGGTTTACCTGGCGCAGCAGAAGACCGCCGAGGCCATCCAGATTGCGGAGCAGCAGAAAGGAAGGTGCGCGCGGAATCCGGAAGTGCTCCAGGCGCTCGGTGATGTTGAGCTTCTGGCGGATAAGAACGCGTTCGACCGCGCCGCATCCGCATATCTTGCGGCCCTGGAATTGACGGACAAGAAGTCCGATTTTGCCGGAGGCCTGTACTTTCGGTTGGCGGATGTGTATCACCGCAAGGGAGATAAACAGTTGTGGAGCCAGGCCCTGGAAAACACGGCCGCGATTATCAAGGACAACCCGGCGGTGTCCTCGGCGAAAGGAGTTTACCTCGAGGCCGTCGGCAAAAAGGAGGAGGCCACGGCCAGTTACCGCGAGGCGCTCCGGTTGCAGCCTAATTTTCCCCAGGCTCTCAACAATCTGGCGTATCTCATGGTGGAGTCTGGCGGGGACCTGAATTCGGCGCTGGATATGGCCAAACGCGCGCGCGACAGGCTGCCCGATTCTCCGGAAGTGGCCGATACCCTTGGTTTCATCTATGTCAAAAAGAAGTGGGCGGATGTTGCGGTGGTGCTTCTGAAGACTTCGTTACTCAAGGATCCGGCCAATCAAAGCACGCGGAACCACATGGTGGAAGCCTTGGATTTGAAGGCGCGCGGGCCGGCCGCCGAGGAATTGAAGGTTCTGTTGAAGGCTCCATCGTCGGCCGAAAATGACAGTAGGCTCAAAGAACTACTTTCCCAATTGAACTGAAACGGAGTTTGCCCATGACCCATCGCCGAAGCTTTTTCCAATCCATGGCTGGCTTGGGGTTGGCGGCATCCGCGCAGAATGCTCCCGCGCAGGCTCAAGCGGGTGACCGTGAGTATTGGGTTCACACCGCGGGAAAACTGGCGGATCCCGTGCTCCGCAACCTGGCGGCAGGTACCCTGAAACAGAACATGCCGGTAGAAAGCGTGACCGGCAATCCCGCGGATCGCCGGCGCTACTCGCACCTGGAAGCGCTGGGGCGGCTGCTGGCGGGAATCGCGCCCTGGCTCGAACTGACGATCGACCCCGGGCCGGAACGCGACGCGCAGCAGCGTCTGGCCGCGCTGGCCCGCCAGGCGATTGCAACCGGAACCGATCCTGCTTCGCCCGATTATCTTAACTTCAGCCAGGGAAGCCAGCCCCTGGTGGACTGCGGGTTTCTGGCCCAGGCCGTGCTCCGCGCACCAGGGGAACTGTGGAAAAAGTTGGATCCGGCGGTCCAGCGGCGCCTTGCGGCGGGGTTGCTCTCCTCGCGCGTGATTACCCCGGGCTTCAACAACTGGCTGCTGTTTGCCGCCACGGTGGAAGCCGCGCTGGCGCAGATGGGCGAGCAATTCGACGCCATGCGTATCGATTACGCCGTGCGCCAGCACCAGCAATGGTATGTCGGGGATGGGCTGTACGGCGACGGGCCGCAGTTCCACTGGGACTACTACAACAGCTTCGTGATTCAGCCGATGCTGCTGGACGTCCTGCGCGGCATAGGCGCCCACGCCCGCAACTGGGATCGCATCCTGCCGGACGTGACCGCTCGCGCCCGGCGTTATGCGGCCATCCAGGAACGGCTGGTCTCGCCGGAGGGTACGTATCCGGCGATCGGACGTTCCATCGCCTATCGCTGCGGCGCATTCCAGTTATTAGCCCAAATGGCTCTCTTTCGGGACCTGCCGCCGCCCCTTACCGGGCCCCGCGTGCGTTCGGCTCTCACGGCCGTCATCCGGCGCACCCTCGATGCACCGGGAACCTTCGATTCGGCCGGGTGGTTGACGGTGGGGCTCTGCGGACATCAGCCGCACCTGGGGGAATCCTACATTTCCACCGGGAGCCTGTACCTTTGCGCGGCCGCCCTGCTCCCTTTGGGCCTGCCGCCGTCCGACCCGTTCTGGGCAGGACCGGGGGAAGACTGGACCGCCAAACGGCTCTGGCGCGGCGAAGATGCTCCCGTCGACCACGCCATCTAGCCCGCTCCAGCCGCCGTGCTACGATCCAAAGACATGGCTGACACGAAGATCACGTGCCTGAACAACGGCCCGATTCGCATTGAAGGCAATTTCGAGATTCTAGACCCGACCGGCGCAGCCTTCGGCTTGGCCGGCCGCACCGTCATTTCCCTGTGCCGCTGCGGACATTCGGCAAACAAGCCATTCTGCGACGGCAGCCACAACCGGACGGGCTTCCAAGACCCTGTAGTGGCTCGTCAACTGCCGCCGCCCGTGCCCAAAGTGTGAAAGAGTTCCATTTATTTGGCTCTTTGGGGCCATCGCGCGGTCCAGGGCGTAACTAGACTCCAAAGGTAAGCGCCAGTACAATACGTACTCTTATGTCGACTCGTGTGCCCTCTCATTCCAAGGCGTGCCAGGTCTGCCGCTACGCCGTTTGGATTGTGATAGTTAGCTGCCTGATTGTGGCCTTTGCCGGTTGCGGCGGATCCGGCGCGACTGCGAGTGGTCCTCCGGGCGCCGGTGGAAAGGGCGGGGGTAGGAAGGGCGGGGGAGGCGACGTGCCCGTGCTGGTCGCCAAGGTTGCCCAGCGCAACGTGCCTGTGGAAATCCAGGTCATCGGGAACGTCGAGGCTTACGCCACGATTTCCGTCCGCGCGCAGGTCACGGGCCAGCTCACGACAGCGCATTTCCACGAGGGCGACTTCGTGAAGAAGGGCGACATGCTGTTCAGCATCGACCCGCGCCCGCTCGAGGCGGCCTTGAACCAGGCAAAGGCAAACCTCGCCAAGGACGAAGCAGTGCTCGGCCAGGCGCAGGCCATGCTCGCCCGGGACTCGGCCCAGGCTCGCTATGCCGAAGCGCAGGCCAATCGCTACGCTCAACTTTTCGACCAGAAAATCATTTCGCGGGACCAGGCCGAGCAGACCCGCGCCTCGGCCGACGCCATTGGGCAGGCGGTCGCCGCCGACCGGGCGACCATCGAGAGCGCCAAGGCGTCCATCGGGGCCACGCGCGCCGCCGTGGAAAACGCCACGGTGAGTCTCGGGTTCACCAGTATCCGGTCTCCCATCGACGGCCGGACCGGCAATCTGACCGTGAAGGCGGGGAATGTGGTGACGGCCAACAACCAGGAACTGATGACCATCAACCAGGTGGAGCCGATTTACGTGACCTTCGCCGTGCCGGAGGCCCAGTTGACGGCCATCAAGACCTACATGGCACAGGGAAAGCTGCCGGTCCGCGTGAAGCCGCAGGACGAAACAGGCGCCGAAGAGACCGGGATTCTGTCCTTCGTAGATAATGCCGTCGATACCACCACCGGCACCATCAAGCTCAAGGGGACCTTTCAGAATAACGACCACCAGCTCTGGCCGGGCCAGTTCGTCCGCGTCACGCTTCGCCTGACAACCCGCCAGAACGCCACCGTCGTTCCGAACCAGGCGGTGCAAACCGGGCAGAACGGATCTTTTATTTACGTGGTAAAAGAGGACCGTACCGTGGAATCGCGGCCGGTCACGGTGGGCGTGCGGGTCGACGAAGACATGGTGATCGAGTCCGGCCTGGAACCGGGCGAAACGGTGGTCACCGAGGGTCAACTCCGGCTGGCGCCAGGTAGCCGGGTGGTTGTTCGCGACGGGCGCGGCGGACGCGGCGGCGAAGGACGGGGCGCCGGCGGGGCGCGTGGCGGCGAAGGGCGTGGCGCCGGCCGCAAGGGAGAAGGACGGGGCGGTCAGTAGCGGCCGCAAGTTGCGCAGCGCCGGGCCGTGCTGAGGGGCCGGTCCGGTTCGGGATGTTGAGGAAGAGGGGCTGGGCATGAATTTTTCCGAGACTTTCATTCGTCGTCCCATCGCGACCAGTCTCATCATGGCTGCCATCGCGATGTTCGGAGTGATTGCTTATCATTCCCTGCCGGTAAGCGACCTGCCCCAGATCGACTATCCCACCATCACCGTTTCCGCAGGCCTGCCCGGGGCCAACCCGGAGACTATGGCGTCGGCGGTCGCGACGCCGCTCGAACGGCAGTTCACCTCCATCGCCGGTCTCGACTCGATGACGTCGAACAGCAATCAGAGCAGCAGCAATATCACGCTCCAGTTCGATCTCAGCCGCGACATCGACGGCGCCACGGTGGACGTTGAAACCGCGATCGCCGCGGCCATGCCTCTGCTGCCGCCCGGCATGCCCACACCGCCTTCGTTCCGCAGGGTCAATCCCGGCGACTCGCCGGTTATGAGCCTGTTCATCACCTCGCCCACCATGCGGCTGTCGGACCTGAACGAGTATGCGCAGACCATGATCGCGCAGCGCATTTCCATGGTCGAGGGCGTGGCGCAGGTGCAGGTTTTCGGCTCGACCAAATACGCCGTCCGCGTCCAGGTGGACCCCAACATCCTGGCCTCACGGGGCATCGGGTTGAACGAGGTGGACCAGGCACTGCGCGATTGGAACGTCAACATCCCGACGGGCACGTTGAACGGAGCGCACCGCTCCTACAACATCAAAGCGAACGGGCAGTTGATGAAGGCGATCGACTACAAGCAGTTGATCGTCACCTACAAAAATGGCGCCGCCGTCCGGTTGGACGAGGTCGCTAACGTCATGGACAGCCTGGAGGACGACAAGAACTTCTCCAAGATCTATGGCGGCGAATACGGGACGGCGGGAACGCGCGGCATCAGCATGGCGGTGATGCGGCAGCCGGGCAGCAACACGATCGAAGTTACCGACGCGGTGTCGGCGCTGCTGCCCGCATTTCGGGCGCAACTGCCGCCCTCGGTAAACCTTGCGGTTCGCGGCGACCGGTCCAAGAATATCCGCCAGGCCTTCGAGGACATTCAGTTCACTATGGCGGCTACGCTCGGCCTGGTAATCCTGGTGATCTTCGCGTTCCTCAAGAACGTGCGCGCTACCCTGATCCCAGCCATGGCCCTGCCGTTCTCCATCGTCGGCACGTTTTCCATCATGTACGTGCTGAACTTCAGCCTGAACAACATTTCCATGATGGCGTTGATTCTTTCGATCGGGTTCGTGGTGGATGACGCCATCGTCATGCTCGAGAACGTCGTGCGGCACATGGAGCGCGGCGAGACGCCGATTCAGGCCGCTCTGACGGGTTCGCGCGAGATCGGCTTCACCATTATCTCGATGACGCTGTCGCTGGCCGCGGTGTTCATCCCGATCCTGTTCATGTCCGGCATCCTTGGCCGCCTGTTCCGCGAATTCGCGGTCAGCATCTGCACCGCCATCCTGATTTCGGGCATGGTGTCCATCAGCCTGACCCCGATGCTGTGCAGCCGGTTTCTGAGGAACCTGCGGCAGACGGGACACGGCTTTGTCTACCGCTTTATGGAGGGCATTTTCCAGGCGATGCTGAGGACCTATGCGGTCTCGCTGCGCTGGGTGCTGGGACACCGCCCGGTGATGCTCGCCATGTTCGTGGCGGTTCTGGGCACGACGGTGTATCTCTACGAGATCGTTCCCAAGGGCTTCATCCCGGAAACCGACAACGACAACTTCAGCGTGCAGACGGAGGCCGCGCAGGGCACATCTTTCTACCAGATGGTGAAATACCAGGAGCGGGTTTCGTCCATCCTGGTGCAGGATCCGGACGTCGAGAGCTTCTATTCGAGCACGGGCGGCGGCGGCTTCGGTGGTGCGGGCAGCACCGGGCGGCTCATGGTCAATCTCAAACCCCGGCGGCAGCGGGAGGCGTCGGTTAGCGAGATCGTCAGCCGACTGCGTCCCAGGGTGTCGAATATTCCGGGGCTGCGCGTATTTCTCTCCATCCCGCAGGCCATCCGCGTCGGCGGCCGGATGTCGAAGAGCAGTTATGATTTCACCCTTTCCGGTCCCGACACGCAGGAACTCTACGCGGAGGCGCCCAAATTCGAACGCGTGGTCAGCCGGATTCCGGGCCTGCTCGACGTTTCGAGCGACCTCCAGATGCGCACGCCGCGCGTCAATATCACCATCGACCGCGACCGCACCGCGGCGCTGAACCTGAACTGGATCAGCATCTCCAACACGCTCTATGACGCCTTCGGGCCGCGCATGGCCTCCACGATCTACGCGCCGACCAATCAATACCGCGTGCTGCTCGAGATGCTGCCCACCTATCAACAGCACACAGACGGCCTCTCGATGGTCTATTTGAAATCCGACACCGGCAGCCTGGTGCCGCTCGATGCCGTGGCCAGCCTCAAGACGGACGCCGGCCCGCAGAGCATCCCGCACTCCGGCCAGTTGCCTTCGGTGACGATCTCCTTTGCATTGCGGCCGGGTACTTCGCTGGGCGAGGCCACCGAGGCGATTGAAGAGGCGGCGAGAAATAGTCTCCCCGCCACTATCACGGGGAGCTTTCAGGGCACGGCGAAGGTATTTCAGGATTCGCTCCAGAACATGGGCATTCTGCTCACCATCGCGATCCTGGTCGTCTACATCGTGCTGGGCGTGTTGTACGAGAGTTACGTGCACCCGCTGACGATTCTCTCCGGCCTGCCGTCCGCCGGTTTCGGGGCGCTTGCTCACGCTCCTCATCTTCAAGGTGGAACTCAGTATCTATGCCTTCGTGGGGCTGATTATGCTGATCGGCATCGTTAAGAAGAATGCCATCATGCAGATCGATTTCGCCTTGGAAGTCGAGCGCCGGGAAGGAAAACCGCCTCGTGAAGCGATTTACGAAGGGCTGTCTGATCCGCTTCCGCCCAATCATGATGACCACCATGGCCGCACTGCTCGGCGGCCTGCCCATCGCGCTCGGCTACGGCTCCGGCGGAGAGGCGCGGCGCCCGCTCGGGCTTTCCGTGGTGGGCGGCCTCGCATTTTCGCAACTCATGACTCTGTATCTGACCCCGGTGGTCTACACGTATATGGCATCGATCGTGCAAAAGTGGCGGGTGGCGCGGAGCCCCCGCAAGGCTTTGAAGCCGGTGATGCAGGCCGGAGACTGATCCATGAATATCTCCCGGTCCTTCATCGAACGTCCCATCGCGACCAGCCTGCTGATGGCGGCCATCGCGCTGTTCGGCGGAGTCGCTTACCGCGGCCTGCCGGTCAGCGACCTGCCCAACGTCGACCTTCCCACCCTGCTCGTGACCGCCAGCCTGCCGGGCGCGAGTCCGGAGACCATGGCGGCCGCCGTGGCCACGCCGCTCGAGAACCAGTTTTCAACCATCGCGGGGCTGAGTTCGATGACCTCTTCGAACTCGCTCGGCAATACCCAGATCACCCTCGAATTCGACCTGAACCGTAAGCTCGACGGCGCCGCCGTGGACGTGCAGGCCGCTATCACCCAATCTTCGCGCATGCTGCCGCAGGGCATGCCCACGCCCCCGACATTCACCAAAGTCAACCCGGCCGACCAGCCTATCCTTTACCTGGCGCTCACCTCACCGACCCTGCCGCTTTGGACGCTCAACGAATATGCGGAGACGCGCATCGCGCAGCGCATTTCGATGATCAGCGGTGTGGCCCAGGTGCAGGTGCTGGGCGCGCAGAAGTACGCCGTGCACGTGCAGATGGATCCGCACGCCATGGCATCGAGGCAGGTGGGCATCAACGAAGTGGAAAGTTCGCTCAAGAACTGGAACGTAAACCTGCCCACCGGCTCCATCATCGGGCCGCAGCGCGCCTTCACGCTTCAGGCGAGCGGCCAGTTGCTGACCGCGGCGCAATACCGGCCGGTCGTGGTGGCGTATCGCCGCGGCTCCCCGGTGCGCCTGGAAGAGCTCGGCACCATCATCGACAGCGTCGAGGACGATAAAACGGCGTCCTGGTTCTATACCCACAACGGCAATGGGCGCGCCATCGTACTCGCGATCCAGCGGCAGCCCGGCACCAACACCATGGAGGTGACCGACGGGGTGAAAAACCTGCTGCCGGTCTTCCGTACCGAAATGCCTCCGTCGGTCCACATGGACATCCTATACGACCGGTCCGAAACGATTCGAGAGTCCTACAGCGACGTCGTCTTCACCATGATCCTCACGCTGGGACTGGTGGTGATGGTGATCTTCCTGTTCCTCCGAAATTTCTCCGCGACCATCATCCCCAGCCTGGCCCTGCCGTTTTCCATCGTGGGCACGTTCGCCGTGATGTACCTGCTCGATTTCAGCCTGGACAATCTCTCGATGATGGCGCTGATTCTCTCGATCGGCTTCGTGGTGGATGACGCCATCGTGATGCTCGAGAATATCGTGCGGCACATCGAAGAGGGCGAGCAACCGCTGGCCGCGGCACTCAAGGGCTCGGGCGAGATCGCCTTCACGATTGTCTCCATGACGCTGTCGCTGGCCGCGGTGTTCATCCCCGTGCTGTTCATGGGCGGCGTTCTAGGCCGGCTGTTCAAAGAGTTCGCCGTCACCATTTGTGTGGCAATTCTGATTTCGGGCGTGGTTTCCGTGACGCTCACGCCGATGTTGTGCAGCCGGTTTCTGCGTCCGGCCAGCGAGCAGAAGCACGGGTGGTTTT
The DNA here is from genome assembly GCA_963836425.1 of Bryobacterales bacterium. Classification (GTDB taxonomy): domain Bacteria; phylum Acidobacteriota; class Terriglobia; order Bryobacterales; family Bryobacteraceae; genus CAWIJJ01. The sequence continues at coordinate 414,300 of CAWIJJ010000006.1, forward strand.
ACCGCATCACCGAGAAGTTTTTCGACGCGCTGCTTCGCGCCTACGATGTGACGCTGCAATGGGCGCTGCGCTTCCGGCCCGTAACCATGGCGGCCTCCGTGCTGGTGCTGGCGGCAACGCTGTTCATGTTCGTGCGCATACCGAAGGGCTTCATTCCGGATCAGGACACCGACCAGTTGCAGGTCTACACCGAGGCCGCCCAGGGCACCTCTTATTACCAGATGGTGGAGTACCAGAAGGGCATCGCCGAGATGGTGTCGAAGGACCCGAACGTCGTTTCGCTGATGTCGAGCGTGGGCGGCGCGACGTCGTCGAACCTGGGGGGCCCGAACTACGGCGAACTGGTAGTCCACCTGAAGCCGCGGCACCAGCGGGATATGAGCGTGGACCAGATCATCCAGAGTCTGCGGCCCAAGGTGGCCGGTTTCCCGGGGATGAAAGTGTACCTGCAAAACCCGCCCACGATTCGCATCGGCGGCAAGGTCACCAAGAGCCTGTACCAGTTCTCAATGCACTCGCCCGATAAGGCGGAGTTGTACGATGCGGCCGCGAAGATGGAACAGCAGATCGCGGGCATCCCGGGCGTCGCCGACGTCACTTCCGATGTCGCGGTGGAGACGCCGCAGGTGAACCTGAGCATCGACCGGGACAAAGCGGCGGCCATGCAGATCAATGTGAACCAGATCGAAAACGCGCTCTACGACGCGTACGGCCCGCGCTGGGTATCCACAATTTACGGTTCAGTCAACGAATATAAGGTTCTGCTGGAACTCGAGCCGAAATACCAGGCCGATCCGGCTGCGCTTTCGCTGCTCTATTTCAAGAGCCCGGGGGGCCGCCTGATTCCGCTCGACACCCTGGCGAGCGTCGAAGAGGAAACCGGGCCGCAGACAATCAACCACTACGGGCAGCTCACTTCCGCCACCATCTCGTTCAATTTGCAGAAGGGCGCCTCGCTCGGCTCGGTGGTCGAGTCGATCCAGAATCTGGCCGCAAATGAACTGCCGGATACCATCGGCACGCAGTTCCAGGGCGCGGCGGAGGCCTTTCAAAGCTCGCTCGGAAACCTCTGGGTGCTGCTGATTATCGCCATTATGGTGGTTTACATCGTTCTCGGAATCCTGTACGAGAGCTACATCCACCCCATCACGATTCTGTCCGGCCTCCCGTCGGCGGGGTTCGGCGCCCTGGCCACTCTGTTCCTCTTCCACATCGACCTGAATATCTACGCGTTCGTCGGGCTGATCATGTTGATCGGCATCGTGGAAAAGAACGCTATCATGCAGATCGATTTTGCGCTCGAAGCGGAACGCCGGCAGGGCATCTCGCCGGAGCGGGCAATCTATGAAGGCTGCCTGATCCGTTTCCGTCCGATCATGATGACGACGATGGCGGCGCTGCTCGGCGCGGTGCCGATCGCGCTCGGCTACGGGGCGGGCGGAGAGGCGCGGCAACCGCTCGGGCTGGTGGTGGTGGGCGGATTGCTCTTTTCGCAGCTCGTGACTCTATACCTGACCCCGGTGTTCTACATATACATGTCGGCGCTACAGGCGCGCATCCAGGGCTGGCGCGGCCACGGGCGGGCGGCCGGGCACGAACCGCTTCCAGCCGCGTTGGGCGATTAGGTTAGAATCCGAGGATGCGCTGGCGCGCGTGGTTGAAGATGTGGGCGGGCGCCCTGGCTGTCTGGAGCCTGCTGGCGCTGCTCTATGCCATCCAACAGACGCGGCTGCCGCTTATGGCCTCGGAGCGGCGGATGGATCTGTGGCCCACGCTTTGGCAGGCGTGGCGCGGCTACGCCATCATCGCCTTTCTCACGCCTTTCGTAATTGTCTTCGCGCAGGGCATCGAATTCCGCCGCGGCCGGTTGTCCCGCTTCCTGGCCGCGCAAGCCGCGGCGTTCATCCTGTTTGTGGCGGCGCATACGGCCTTGCGCGTGCTGCTCTATCCGGTGCACAACATGCGCACGGAACAGGTTTATCCGCGCAGCCTCTCGCTCGCATGGAACCTGTTCCTGGTGTTTCTCGGCGACGATCTGTTCATGTACATCCCGATCGTGGGCGGCACCGTGGCGCACGCCGCCTTCACGCAGGCGCGGGAACGCGAAGTTGCCCAATCGAAACTGCGCGCGCAACTCGCCGGAGCGGAACTCGAGATCCTGAAGATGCAGCTTCACCCGCATTTTCTGTTCAACACTCTTCAGGCGATTTCGACGCTCGTCGGCAAAGACCCGCAGGCCGCGAAGAGAATGATCGCGCTGCTGGCGGACCTGCTGCGTGCGGCCATCGACCGCACCGGCGAGCAGGAGGTGCGACTCCGCGACGAGCTCGATTTACTCGACCGTTACGTACAGATCGAACAGGTGCGTTTCGGCGACCGCCTTCGCGTCGGTTTCGAAATCGCCGAAGAGACGCTCGACCAACTCGTTCCCTCGCTCCTGCTCCAGCCGCTGGTGGAAAACGCGATCCGCCACGGTGCGCGCGCCGCGGAGTCCTGCGGTCTAGTGACGGTCCGCGGCCGGTTGAGCGGCGGCCGCCTGCGCATCGAGGTAGAAGACAACGGCCCGGGAATGCCGCCGGCGGCGCAGCGCTCGCCGGGCGGGCTGGGGCTCGAGAACACGCGCGCGCGGCTGGCGCGGCTTTATGGCGAGGACCACCGCCTGGAGTTTGAGAACCGGCCGCAGGGCGGCTGCGAGGTGGCCATCGAAATCCCGGCCCGGAGCCGCGCATGATTCGCGCCGTGGTAGTGGACGACGAGCCGCTGGCGCGCGAAGCAGTCCGCGACCTGCTTGCCTCCGACGGCGAGTTTCAGATCGTGGCCGAGTGCGAGGATGGGGCGGCAGCCGCGGGGGTCATCGCGCGTTTGCGCCCGCAGGTGGTCTTCCTCGACGTGCAGATGCCGCGCCTCGATGGGTTCGGCGTGGTGCGCGCGGTTGGAATCGAACGGATGCCGCTCACCGTTTTCGTCACCGCCTACGACCAGTACGCGCTCAAGGCCTTCGAGGCCCAGGCCCTGGACTACGTTTTGAAACCGCTGGACGAGGACCGTTTCCGTACGGTGCTCGAGCGCGTCAAACGACAGTTGCGGGCGGGCGCGCGGCAGAACCTCACGCCGGTTGCGGCCGCCGGACGCCTGCCGCTCAAGTCCGCGGGCCGCACTCTGTTCATCGAACCCGACGAGATCCTCTGGGTGGAGGCATCCGGAAACAACGTGAAAGTGCGGACGGCGGGCGCCACCCACGTGATCCGCGACACCATCAAGAACCTGGAGGCGCGGCTCGACCCGGACCGTTTCGTCCGTATTCACCGCTCCGCCATCGTGCAGGCCCGGCAGGTGCGTGAAATCCGGCCCTGGTACACCGGCGAATACGTGGTGACGATGAGCAACGGGCAGGAACTCACGCTCAGCCGCGGTTACCGTGCCAACCTGCCCCGTCTGCGCAGTGACCGCACTCCGCCGGGCGGCGCTGTCGATTAGCATGGGTAAGTGCCCCGCTACGCCGCCATCGACATAGGCAGTAATTCCATCCGCATGGAAGCGGCGGAGGTCATACCCGGCCAGCCGGCGCGGATTCTGGCCTCGGACCGCGAGGTCACCCGGCTGGGGGAGAGTGTCTTCCGTTCGGGATCGGTAAGCGAGGATGCGCTGGCCGCGGCGTGCGCGGTGCTCTCCCGCATGGCAGCGCTCTACCGCAAGCTGGATGTGGTGGGCGTGCGAGCCGTGGCCACCAGCGCCATTCGCGATACGCGCAATCAGCAGTCGTTTCTGGCACGGGCGTCGGAAGCGGCGGGCACACCGGTGGAGATCATCTCAGGACGCGAGGAAGCGCGGCTGATTCACCTGGGCGTCCAAAGCGTGTGGCCGCAGACCGGCAAGCGCGTGCTGATCATCGACATCGGCGGAGGCAGCGCCGAAATCATCTCCTCGGAAAACGGCCGCCTGCGCGATGCGTACTCGAAGCCGCTCGGCGCGGTCCGGCTCAAAGAGAACTTCCTCAAGGAAGATCCGCCCACCGAGCGCCAGCTTCATCAGATGCGCGAGTTTGTTCAGGAGAAACTGGCGGGCGTAGTGAGCCGCCTGGGAAGCTCCGGCTGGGATCGCGCCGTTGCAACGTCCGCTACCGCTTCCGCCGTGGCGAGTGCCATCTCGCGCGTGCCGCGCAGCCAGCGCGAGGATATCGACCGCCTGCGCGTTACCACCGCGGAAGTGCGCCGTCTTTACGCAAGGATGGCGGAGATGAACGTGGCGCACCGGCGCAAAGTCACGGGCATTGGTCCCCGGCGCGCGGAAATCATCGTGCCCGGCGTGGCGGTTCTGCTTCAGTTCCTCCAGGATTTCTCGCTTCGTTCGGCCTACTATTCCCGGGCGGGCGTGCGGGATGGGATTATCGCCGACCTGGCCGCGCGCAACGTGGGGGCGGAGTTTTCGCGCCTGAGCCGCGACCAGCGCCACGAAGTGGAGGCGATGAGCCGGCGCTTCGGCGTGGCGGTGGACCACGGGCGCAAGGTGGCCGACATCGCGTCCATGTTGTTCGCGGCTTTGCAGCCGCTTCACGAACTGCCGCCCGCGGCCGGTAAAATTCTGGAAGCCTCCGCGCACCTCCACGACGTCGGACACTGGATCAGCAGCGTGGGGCACCACAAGCATTCCTACTACGTGGTGGCGAACGCGGACATGCCGGGTTTCACGCAGCGGGAACGGCTGCTCATCGCCTCGCTCTGCCGTTACCATCGCAAAGCGATGCCCAGCCCCGAGCACTCTCTGTTTCAATCTCTCCAGCCGGACGACCGCCGCGTCCTCTTGCAACTGATCCCGATTCTCCGCCTTGCCGACAACCTGGACCGCGCGCACGACCAGCGCGTCCAGAGCGTCGATTGCCGCCTGCGCGATGGAGAAGTATCACTCGTCATTCACGCCAGGGGCGATGCCGACCTGGAACAGTGGGGGGCGGAACGTGCCGCCGAAACATTTCGGGACGTCTATCACCGCCAACTCTTTGTAACTCGCGGGCGCGATTCGTAACCCAACGCACACTGCGGCGTTTGGCACGTTTCTTGCTCCTTTCTTTCCGTGGCGAACCGACTTACCCAATGGTCTTCCCTGATTCCGGAGGCGGAATGGAAAGTGTATGAGGAGGTGATCGACGCCGCGGCGGCCGAGCAGATCCCTTTCGCGCTCGGCGGCGCCTTCGCGGTTGCCACCTATACCGGCTACTGGCGCAACACCAAGGATCTCGACGTATACGTGCTGCCCGAACACCGGGATCGTATGATTGCGCTATTGGGCCGCCTCCACTTCGCCGACTATTTCGAAACGCACCCGTATGACCGCTGGTGGATCTATCGCGGCACCAAGGATGATTGCCTGGTGGACGTCATCTGGGCGATGGCGAATCACCGGGCCCAGATCGACGGATTGTGGATGTCGGGTCCGGAGGTGGAAATCCGCGGCCGCATGATGCGCGTGCTGCCGGCTGAAGCCATGTTCTGGGACAAACTCTACATCATGCAGCGGGACCGCTGCGATTGGCCCGACGTCATGAACCTGCTCTACTTCACGGGCCGCGACATCGACTGGAAATATATTCTGGACCGCATCGGCGACGACTGCCCGCTGGCGGCCGGGGCGCTAACGGTGTTCCGCTGGATCTCGCCTGCCCGGGCGGCCGAACTTCCCCGTTGGATTTGGCACCGTGTAGGTTTGACCGCCACCGTGGACGCGGACGCTCCCGACCTGGATGAGCGCCGGGTGAGTCTCCTCGACACGCGGCCGTGGTTCGGGCATGACCGCCGGAAATTACAGCCCGCGGCCTGACGGAGTGGCAAGAGAATGCTGATCGGAAGCATGAATCATCCCGCGAAGGACGTACTCGATGAGATCGAATGGATGGCGGAGATGGGGCTGGAATTTGTCGACCTCACTATCGAGCCGCCGGCCGCGGCCTCGTGGCGGATCGACCCCCACGCCATACGGGATTCGCTCCAGAAACACGGCATGCAGGTGGTCGGCCATACTGCCTATTATCTGCCGATGGGCAGCGCGTTCGAAGAGGTGCGCCGCGCCGCCGTTTGCGAACTGCGCCGCTGCCTCGAGGCTTTGGCCATCATCGGCGCCCGCTGGATGAACCTGCATCCGGACCGTCACGCGCCCATGCACGACCGCCGCTTCTTCATCGAGCGGAATCTCCGCACTTTCGAGGAACTGCTGCCCTACGCCAGGGATTGCGGCGTGGGGTTGATGATTGAAAACCTGCCGGGCGATTACAACAGCGCGCCCCAGCTAGGCGAGTTATTGGATCCTCTGCCCGAAATGGGCCTGCACCTGGATATCGGGCACGCCAATCTCCAGGTTCCCTGGAACACGACCGAGGAGATTCTCACCGCCTACGGCACCCGGCTGAGGCACGTTCACCTGCACGATAATCGCGGCGGACACGCGGACTTGCACCTTCCGCTTGGCGCCGGGAGCATCGACCTGCGCTGGGCGATACGGGCCCTGAAGAAATGCGGATACGACGGAACCATCACGCTCGAAGTATTCACGCCCGACAAGCACTTTCTGGCGTACAGCCGCGACGTACTGCGGCAACTGTGGGACGAGAACTAATCTTCGTCCACGGCTTCAAGGGCAATCTCGTCGCCGTCCGACAAGCCTGAAAGAATGGCCGCATGCGTCGTGCTGGTGGGGCCAACCTGAACCTCGCGGGGCTCAAAGAGGCCGGTGGGCTGCTTCACGTATACGACAGCCTTGCCCGCTGCCAGGGTGATCGCCTGCCGCGGCACCAGCAAGCTGGGCTCTTCCTGTTCCACTATGACATCCGCACTGGCGCTCAAATCCGGAATTACCTGGGTAATCTGCTCCTCGAGCGACAGGCTCAAGGGAATGCGGCGGATATAGTTGCTGGCACGGCGCGAAGTGATGGCCATGGCGCCCACGCTCCTCACTTTTCCGCGCACGTGCAGGTTCGGATACGCGTCGAAACGGATGGACGCCCGCTGGCCCAGGTGAAACATCTCGCTCTCCGCCTGATTGATCGTTCCATCGAGGAGCATGCTCGACGGATCCACCACCTTTAAGATCGGCTGCCCCGGATTCAGTTGCTCGCCGACCCGCATCTGGCGCGCTTCGCCGTTGCGATTCAAAGTGCTCAGCACGATCAGACCGTTCATCGGCGCGCGGACTTCATAGCGCTTCAAATCGGCCCGGTGCCGGTCCCGGTGGCGCGCCTGCCTGTCCCGTTGAATCTGCGCGACGTTGCGGTCGCGTAACTGCCGCTCGATCGTGAGCGGGAGTTCGGTAGCCGTCTGTTCGTAGATGGCCCGGGCCTCCATCGCCGCCAGATGCAGCAGATCCTGAGTGACCGCCGGCTTCACCTCCGCCGTGCGCTCATCGAGCAGCGCTTTATCGAGGTTCGCCTTCGCCGCCCTCAGCCTCTGGTCAAGCGATTCCATCTCGGCCTTTTGGGTTGCCCTCTGGCGCACCAGTTCCAGGTCGGCCTGCTCCACCTGCGCGGTGACGTCATCCAGGTGATCCACAACGCTCTGCGCGTCGATCTTGACGATCACGTCCCCTTCCTTGACGTACGAGCCGCCCTCCACCAGCGAGATGACTTCCATTCCGGCGTTCGAGCGTTCCCCCGAAGTGAGAATCGGCGCCGAGATATTGACGAACCGCCCGGCGGCAATAGTGCCCGACACGCGGCGCGAAATCTCGAGCGGCGCGCGTTGTGCCCGCACAGTTCGCACGGGGACCGCACGGGCGGTATGCTGCCGGCCCCGGGTCGCCATCCAACCGGCAGTGCCGGCAGCCGCCAGCAACACGACGAAGAGGACCCAACGGACGATTCTCGGTTTCGATTCGCCTGCCGGCGAGGGCGATCCGGGCGGGGAAGCCACGGGTGAGGAGTTTGCGGATGCAGACATTTTAGTCCGTAATTATTGTAACTCCGTTAAGAATGTAAAGAGAAGACGAAACGTGGCATGCACCGCTTCGCCGCGTCCGCACCGGCAGGCTGCGGCACAATGGAACGATGCAGGATTTCGAAAAGCTCGGCGTGTTCTACCTGGGGCGTGTCCGCGAAAAAGACGACTTACTGCTTTACGATTCCAGGGATCTGGTCACTCACGCCGTCTGTGTGGGCATGACAGGAAGCGGAAAGACCGGCCTTGCCATCGGCCTGCTCGAAGAGGCTGCCATCGACGGCGTTCCTGCCATCGTCATCGATCCCAAGGGGGATCTCACCAACCTGCTTCTGACCTTCCCCGGACTCCGCCCCGAGGACTTCCGCCCGTGGGTCAACAGCGACGAAGCGCGCACGCAGGGGATCAGTGATGACGAGTATGCCGCCCGGCAGGCGGCCCTGTGGTCCAACGGCCTGGCGCAATGGGGACAGGACGGCGCGCGCATCGAGCGATTGCGCAATGCCGCGGATTTCGCGATCTACACCCCGCGCAGCACCGCGGGGCTACCGGTTTCCATCGTGAACTCCCTGGAGGCTCCGCCCGCCGGCATTCTCGAGGATCCGGAACTGGCGCGGGAGCGCGTGCACGCCGCCGCCAGCAACGTGCTGGCGCTCGCGGGCATCGAGACCGACCCGGCCAACAGCCGCGAGTACACGTTCCTCGCCAGCCTGTTCGACCACGCCTGGCGCGAGGGTCAGTCTCTGGATCTCGAAACCCTGATCGGCGCGATTCAGCGGCCGCCGTTCACGCGCCTGGGAGCACTGGATCTCAATTCGGTCTACCCGGAGAAAGACCGCTTCACCTTGGCCAGCGCGCTGAACAATCGCATTGCCTCACCGGGGTTCTCGGCCTGGCTGGAGGGAGAATCCCTCGACATCGGGCGCATGCTGCACACCGCCGCGGGCAAGCCGCGCGTTTCGATCTTCACCCTCGCGCACCTGGACGACGCCGAGCGCATGTTCTTCGTCACGCTCCTGCTGAACCAGGTGGTGGCCTGGATGCGGACACAGCAGGGAACCACCAGCCTGCGGGCGTTGCTCTTCATGGACGAAATCTTCGGCTACTTTCCGCCGGTGCAGAATCCGCCCTCCAAACTGCCCTTGCTGACTCTCCTCAAACAGGCCCGCGCCTTCGGCCTGGGTGTGGTGCTGGCCACGCAGAATCCGGTGGACCTCGACTACAAAGGCCTGTCGAACGCCGGAACGTGGTTCATCGGCCGGCTGCAAACCGAGCGCGACAAGGCGCGCCTGCTGGACGGCCTCGAAGGCGCCGCGGCCGCGCGGGGCCAGGGATTCACCCGCGGCGAAATGGAACGAATGCTCTCCGGCCTCGGCAAGCGCGTCTTCCTGCTGAATAACGTGCACGAGGACGCGCCCGTGTTGTTCGAAACCAGGTGGACGCTTTCCTACCTGCGAGGGCCGCTCGGCCGCGAAGGCATCAAGTTGCTGATGGCGGCGAAAAAGCAGCAGGCGCAGCAGGCGGCAGGTTCTCCGGCGCCGCCTCCGGCCCGGGCCGCTTCGAATCCGGCCTCGTCGTGTCCCACTCTGCCGCCGGGCGTGGAGCAGTACTTCGTCCCGGCGGGAGCTGGGTCCAGCCTCCGGCCGGTGGTTCTGGGGGCGGCACAGGTGCGCTTCACCGATGCCAGGCGCAAAATCGACTCCTCCCGGGAAGTGGTCTTCCTCGCGCCGGTGGAAGACGGACCGGTGCCGGTGAACTGGGACCAGGCCGCGGAAAGCCAGGTAACGGTGGAGGACCTGGCGTCCGATCCGCCCGCCGGCGCTTCCTACGAACCGCTGCCCGCCGCCGCGGCGCAAGCCCGGAACTATGCTGGCTGGAAACGCGATTTCACCAACTGGCTGGCGGCCAACCAGAAACTGGTGCTGTGGACGAGCCCCTCTACCGGCCAGGTTTCCGGGCCGGACGAATCGGAGCGCGATTTCCGGGTGCGCAATCAACTGGCCGCGCGCGAAGCGAGGGACCAGGCGGTGGACGACCTGCGCCGCAAGTACGCACCCAAAATCACGGCCCTTCAGGAGCGTCTCCGCCGCGCGCAGCAGGCCCTGCAGCGCGAAATGGAGCAGGCGCAGGCGCAGAAGATGCAGACGGCCATGTCCATCGGCACCACGCTGCTCGGGGCTTTCTTCGGCAGAAAAGCGATTTCCACCGCCACCATGGGGCGAGCCTCTACAGCCATGCGCTCCGCCACACGCGCGCGCAAGGAATCGATGGACGTCACACGCAGCGGCGAGACTATGGAGACGCTTCAGACGCAGCTCGCCGATCTCGAATTCGAGCTCGAAACCGAAGTGTCGCGCCTGCAAACCGGCATGGACGCAGCCAGCGAAGAACTGGAGCCGCTCGAGATCCGGCCGAAGAAAACCCAGATCGCTGTGCGGCTGGTGGCCCTTGCCTGGACTCCCGAGCCGTAGGCTATAGTGGCTGCCATGGTGCGCGTGACAGGCTTGTGTTTCCTCCTCTTTGCCGTGGCGGCTGAGGCCCAGACGCTGACCCTGCAATCGCCCGGGAAAAGGGTGGCCGCCGAAGTGAACCTGCGCGGCGGCGCCCTCACTTACTCGGTGAACTACGCCGGTACGCCGGTGCTGCTCGAAGGGGGCCTGGGACTGAGTCTCTACAGCGGACGGTACACGCTGGCCGGCCAGTCCGCGCGCAGCAACGACTCGGAATGGTCTCCGCCCTACGGCGAACGGGCGCGCATCCCGGACCGTTACCGGGAACTGACCATCCGGCTCAAGGACGCGGCGGCGCCGTTCCGTGAACTGGAACTTATTCTGCGCGCCTATGACGAAGGGTTTGCCTTTCGCTACCGGATTTCCGGAGAGGGCCGGGTGCTGTTCGCGCAGGAATCGAGCGAATTCCGATTCCCGCCGGATTCGTTCGCCTGGGAGGAGCACGGCACGGAAGGCGAGTATCGGAGAGTGCCGGTGGGCGCGGTTACCGCGGGATGCGAGCGTCCGCTCACGGTCGAGTATAGCGGGGGCCTGTTCGCCTCCCTTACCGAGGCGGCGAATGCCGATTATCCGCGTATGCTCCTTTCCCCGGTGCGCGGCAGGCCGGGAACAGTGGTGAGCGACCTCGGCAGCGCGGTGGAAGGCGCCGCCCCGTTCGCGACGCCGTGGCGCGTCCTGGTGATTGGGGAACGCGCGGGCGACCTGCTGGAGCGCAATTACCTGATCGCGAACCTCAACCCGGCACAGGCCATCCGCGATGCATCCTGGATCAAGCCCGGCAAAGCCATCCGCGAGGTCACGCTCTCAACCCGCGGCGGGATGGAGGCCGTGGATTTCGCCGCCAGGCACGGCCTTCAATACATCGAGTACGATGCCGGCTGGTACGGCCCCGAAGGCGCGGACGCATCCGATGCCACGCATGTTTCGCTCGACCCCGCACGCGTGGGAAGCATACCCGATCACGGCGGGCTGGACCTTCCGCAGGTGATCGGGTATGCCCGGCAACACGGCATCGGCGTGTTTCTTTACGTCAACCGGAAGGCGCTCGAGCGACAGCTTGACGACATCCTTCCGCTTTACCGGAAGTGGGGCGTGAAGGGGGTGAAATTCGGTTTCGTCAACGTGGGGCCGCAGGCGTGGACCCGCTGGTTGCACGACGCCATCGCCAAAGCCGCGGCGAATCAGCTCATGGTGGACGTCCATGACAGCTACCGGCCCAGCGGATTTGCGCGCACGTATCCGAACCTGCTCACCCAGGAAGGAGTGCGCGGCAACGAGCACATGCCCACCGCCGCGCACAATGCGACCCTGCCCTTCACCCGGTTCATCGCCGGACCCGCCGACTACACCGTCTGCTATTACACCGACCGCATTCAGACGACGCGCGCCCACCAGCTTGCCTTGCCCGTCATCTATTACAGCCCGCTTCAATTCCTCTACTGGTACGACCGTCCGTCCGCCTACCACGGCGAGCCCGAAATTGAGTTCTTCGACAAGGTGCCCACGGTTTGGGACGACACGCGCGTGATCCAGGGAGAGATCGGCGAGTTTGTGACCGTGGCGCGGCGCAGCGGCCGCGATTGGTTTGTCGGCACGATCACCAATGAACAGCCTCGCGAGCTGCGCATTCCGCTTACGTTTCTCGATCCGGGCCGAAAATACGTGGCGCAACTCTACAGCAACGGTCCCGGCAAGAACGACGTAGTCATCGAGCGGCGGACGGTGACGGCCGCCGATACGATTGTCGCGAAACTTCCGGGGGCGGGCGGCCAGGCGGTGCGGCTGGTTCCGGAGTAACGCCGGCGGGCGCAGGGTCGGAGACGTTCCCGCTCGACGCGGAGACTATCGCCTGGAAGGACTGGGCCGCGAAACTCGCAGGGCTCAGGAAGTCTCGCGTGCCACGCGCCGCCGGCGGAAGCGACCGCAGACCAAAGAGAGGAAACCAGTGCCGAGCAGGAGTAGCGTGCCAGGTTCAGGGGTAGCGACCACTGCTGTGAAGGTTGAGGTTCCCAGAGGCTGGCCAATGGCCCAAGTCATGTCGCCCACTGTGGTTGGAAAATGCGGCGTTACATGCGATCCACTAAATAAGCCTCCCAAGCCAGTATCTGGTCCGAAAGCGGTCCGGAGGTCATAGCCAAAGAACTCCGGGCCGCCTTGGCCCAAGATGCCAGTGCCCGAGGTCAGATCCGAAGGATTGGCCACATCAGAGATCAATACAACCGACTGTCCTCCGAACAGACTCGGAAGTTCATGGAACGTAGAGACCATTATGATTAAGTCGGTGAATGTGGCTGTCCCGAGTCCGGCTACATTCACCGTTGCCGTGCCTGGGTTAACCAAGAGAGGCCCAGGCAGGGTTGGATCGATTCCGGTCATGACGGTAGAGGTATCTCCCACGAGCGTCACTGTTACTACCGCATCGGTGAACGGCACGCCGCCGAGCGTTCCTGTGCCTGTCGATGTCAACGTATAGGTGATCGGAGCCGCACTTGCGGCTAAACTGACCGTCAACGCCAGAAGGAGCCCTTTTCCACTCTTCAACATGAACTTGTTACCCTCCGAAGTCCAATTAGTTATCAGAAATTATGCACTTACCGCCCCTGAGCACGTCAAGTATTAAATGCAATGCAAGTGTGTTGAATCTTTCGAATCGTACTGGCCTGCCGCGAGCTAGGTGGGGGCACTCGACTGTATTGCGGTGATCACCCAATAGCAGCATTCAGTTTGGGGGTTGGCTGCGGTACGATCCTGGCAGGAGAATCCCCACCATGTTGAAGCTCCTCGTGGTAACGGCGGCGGCCATCGGCACCATGGCGGCTGCCGATCTTTCGGGCAGATGGACGGGCACCATGGAAACGAATGGAAACCGGGTCAACATCTTCCTGACACTCAACTTCTTTCAACCGTCCACCGGAGGACAGCAACACACTCCAGTAGTATCCGGCACCGTAGCGACCGGCGAGCGAATGAAGCCGGTGGAGATCGCCAACGTGGAACCACACCAAGACGGACTGGCGTTCGAGGTCCGTGATAACGCCAACCGTCTGGTGAAATTCCGGCTGACGCTGAATGGTGGATCGCTCACCGGTGAAGCGAATGCGGATGGGCAGATCTCGAAGGTATCGTTGTCCAGAGCGGCGGGTCTCGGGCAGGGCGGTGGAGATCGTGCCGGCGTTGGCGCCGGCGTGTACCGGGTCGGCGGCGGCGTTTCGGCTCCGATGCTGATCCGTAAAGTGGAACCGCAATACACGGAGGAAGCGCGCGCGGCGAAATACCAGGGGACGGTGTTGCTGTCTGTCGAAATCGATCCGAACGGCAGTGCGACGAACATCAGGGTCCAGCGAAGTCTTGGTCTGGGACTCGATCAGGAGGCGATCGAAGCGGTCAAGCAGTGGAAATTCAAACCGGGGCTGAAGGATGGCAGCCCGGTAACGGTGGCGGCTACGATCGAAGTGAATTTTCGACTGTAAGGTCCGGAGAAATCGCACTCGCTCACGTTGCCCGCTCGATTATCTCAGCGTACTTCCAGAATTTCATCAACATTGCCGGCGTCCAGGCTCTTGCCACTGGATCACATGGACAAGCTCGTGAAAGCGCAACGATTGATCGGCGGCGAGCGCGTTACCATAGTTGCTCCAACGCATCCGCTGTCCGAATTCGCTTGAGGGAGGTTCCATGCAGAGCAGGCTCACCGCTCCCCTGTTGAGGAGCGCGATCGTTGCGGCGCTGGGCGGGCTGCTGTTCGGGTTCGATACGGCCGTGATCGCCGGTACCACGCGGGCGCTGACAGAGGTCTACCAGCTCACTCCCGCGCTCCTCGGTTTCACGGTCTCCGCGGCACTGTGGGGCACCGTGCTGGGCTCCATCTTCGCGGGCGCGCCGGCGGACCGCTACGGACGCCGCGCCTCGCTGTTCGTTCTCGCTGTTCTTTACGTCCTTTCCGCAGCCGGATGCGCGTTCGCGTTCAACTGGTACGCCGTCGTGTTCTTCCGCTTGGTTGGAGGCCTGGCGATCGGGGGCTCCAGCGTGATCGGCCCCATGTACATCGCCGAGATCGCTCCCGCCGACAAGCGCGGCCGGCTGGTGGGGTTCTTCCAGTTCAACATCGTCTCCGGCATCCTCATCGCGTACCTTTCCAACTACATCATCGGGCTGCAAGGGCTCGGCGAAGCGGAATGGCGGTGGAAGCTCGGGATCGCGGCGCTCCCCGCCATCGCCTTCTTCCTCGCGCTGTTCGGTATTCCCGAGAGCCCGCGCTGGCTCGCGCGCGCAGGAAAAACCGACCGAGGCCCGCGCCGTGCTCGAGAGGATCGGCGACGCGAACCCCGACGGCGAATTGCGCGACATTCTGGCCACCGTCTCGACCCAGGGTCCGAGCCGCGGCGAACGGCTGTTCCAACGGCGCTACGCCAAACCCATCTTCCTCGCTGTTTCCATCGGAATGTTCAACCAGCTCTCCGGCATCAACGCCATCCTGTATTACCTGAACGACATCTTCGAGCGCGCGGGGTACAGCCGGGTCTCGAGCGACATGCAGGCGGTCGCGATCGGCTTCACCAACCTGGTGTTCACGATCCTCGCCATGAGCGTCATCGACCGCATCGGACGCAAGAAACTGCTGCTGATCGGCGCCGCGGGTACGGCGGCATGCCTCGCCGGTGTTGCCTGGATCTTTGCGACAGGCGAGCACGAGAATCTGCTGGTGTGGCTGCTGGTGGGCTTCATCGCAGCCTTTGCTTTCTCGCAAGGCGCCGTGATCTGGGTTTACCTGAGCGAAGTATTCCCGAACCTGGTCCGCGCCAAGGGCCAGAGCCTGGGCAGTTTCACCCACTGGATCATGAACGCGATGATCTCCGCCGTCTTTCCGGTGATGGCTGCCGCTTCCGGCGCGGCGCCCTTCGTGTTCTTTGCGGTGATGACCGCCGTTCAGTTCGTGGTCGTGCTCACGGTATATCCGGAGACCAGCAACATCACCCTGGAGGATATGGAAGGCAAGCTGGGCGCCGGATAGTAACTAGCCAAGGGCTTCGCCTTGATATCCCTGCGGGATATGGGAGTCGAGGAAGTCAGGAGCCAGAAGCCAGAATGGCGGCGGCCCACAAGGAGAACAAAATTCTTGTTGGGTCACAGAATTCGGTTCGCGGACTATTGGGAGTCGCGCCGGGCTGCTGAACTCCCCACTTCTTTATCGCGCAGCCCTGCGTGATGCAGACTGGACCAGGAGCGGTCGAGAAGGGAGGCGATCTGCTGCCAGTCCGCGGGGGTGATGGAGGCGGCATGGGAGTCGCGCAGCACCATGGCTTCGGCGCGTGCCGCGGCATGTTCGGCGAATGCCTCGGCGGGCAGGCCGAAGATTCCCGATTGGAGAGCGGCCAGCGATCGTTCGAGCTCACCCGCGGGAAGGCGGGCCCGCTCGCGGTGTACGATCCACCACTCGAGCTCACGCTGTGCGGCAACGCGCGGATCGAAAGGCGAGGCGCTCGCGGAGCGGATAAGGGTGTAGAAACTCTCCAGGTCAGGAAGGGCGCGTGTGTACTCCTGGCGGCCTGTTCCCTTTTGAAACACCACTGCGGCGCGGGCCGCATGGACTGCGCCAAGACACGATCGCCAGAACGGCAGGCGGTATTGCGTGCGCAACGTTTGAACCAGGCCGGCAAACAGCGCCAGCGAACGGTGCTCATAGTAGGAACGCCACATCCAGGTTTCGAGGCGGGCCACCTGGTGAGGGTCGAAGTCGCGCAAATCGTGGCGAACTGGGATCAAGAGGTCCCGGGCGACCCAGATGGACAGGAGAAGAAATGCGCCGGCGGAGGCGCAGAAGAATTTTGCCCGGCGGCTCATATCCAGAGATACGAGTCGGGCGGACCGGCGGATGTGTCAGGAATACCCGGGCCGGGAAAGGTCAGCGACCGATGGCGGGCGGGGTCTGGACCATGGACAGGAGCAGACAGAACACAACCAAAACTCCGAGACCAGCAGCGACGATCATATAGAACCTCTCACCTCTGCGCGTCTGTGGAGCAATTGCAGGGCCAGTATGCGGCACGGCGGAGTTGGTACGTTATTGTCCTTTGCAGACGCCGGTTTTGACGGCGAAGGCTGCCAACGGTGTCCACCGGTTCGCCTGCCTGCGTTCGATTTGAAACGCCTGCGTCGAGCCGTCGGCACGGATGCGGACGGTTGCGGGTTCCGGGTCGGGACGCTTGAGCTTGATGGGCGTTCGGCTGGATTGGCGGATGGTCCAGGATTCGCCGCCGTTGGGCGATTCGTAAAGTTCGTAGCGGTCGCCGCCGGTACCCTGGCCCAAGTCGATGACGAGCGATCCGGAAGTCTTGCCGTCGAAATAGAATTGCTGCACGGTGCCGAGGCGATTTTCCGAGTTTTCATCGAAGACGGGTTTACGGCGCCAGGACTTGCCGCCGTCGGTGGTGAGCAGGAAGAAGGGTTCGGAGGGGAGCGGATTCAACAGTTCGCCGCTGACCCAACCGGTGTCGGCACCGTCAAATTGGATGAATTCGAGGGCGGCGCCGCGGATGCGCGGGTGGGCTTCGCGCCAGGTTCTGCCGGCGTCTTCGCTGACCAGCAGGGTGGAAAACATGGTGACGGCGGCAGCATGCAGATTTCCGGCGAGCCAGATGCGGTCGCCGGCCGCGAGCGCGCTGGTAAGTTCAAGAAAAACGGGGCAAGGCTCGTCTTCCGAACAGGTGAGCCCGAGCGCGGCGATATCGTCGGCGGTACACTCGAGCGGCAGGACGATGGGTTTGCCGGTGTATTCGAGCGAGGGCTGGGTGGGTGCGGCGGGGGTGCCCGGCGGCGATTCCTGCGCAGCCGCCGGAATCACGGCAATGAATATCCAGAAAGTCGCACAGGCCAGCCGCAGCAACTTCACTCCTGGTGACCCGAAAGGGCTATTCCGCAGCTCATGAAATTTCGGCATTTCATGTAACGTGACCGCTTCGGATCACCGTCTTCTAATTAAATCCCCGTTACGACAGCGGGCGCACTCACCCCTATCACCCAAAAATGCGCCCGCTACTTAGAATTGGGTGGTTTTCATTCGTCGGGCAATCCTTCAAATAAAGTAGTGCTGAGATAACGTTCCGCCGAGTCAGGTAATACCACCACGATCGTTTTTCCTGCGAATTCCGGCGACTTCCCCAGCCTGATGGCAACCGCCGCTGCGGCGCCACACGAAATTCCTCCCAGAATCCCCTCTTCCCGCGCCAGACGGCGGGCAATTTCGATCGACTCCTCGTTGGTGACCTGCTCCACGCGGTCCACCATGCCGAGATCGAGCGTGTCCGGAATGAAACCTGCGCCGATGCCCTGGATCTTGTGCGGACCCGGCCGCAGAGGCTCGCCCGCGAGCCGTTGGGTAATCACCGGGCTTGCGGTCGGCTCGACGCCCACCGACAGGATGGGCTTGCCGCGCTCGTTCTTGATGTAACGGGATACGCCGGAGATGGTGCCGCCGGTGCCGATGCCGGATACCAGGACGTCCACCGCGCCGCCGGTGTCGTCCCAGATCTCCGGCCCCGTGGTGCGGAAGTGGATCTCGGGATTCGCCGGATTGCGGAACTGGTGGAGCATGACGAAGCGGCGGCGGTCGGAGTTGGCGATCTCCTCGGCCTTGCCGATGGAGCCGGCCATGCCCGCCGACCCTTCCGTTAGCACAAGCGTTGCACCCAATGCAATCAGCACCTTACGCCGTTCTATGGACATGGTTTCGGGCATGGTGAGGGTGATGGGATAGCCGCGCGCGGCGGCCACGAATGCGAGCGCGATGCCGGTATTTCCGCTGGTGGGCTCGATCAGTTCCTTGCCCGGTTTGAGCAGGCCCCGTTTTTCGGCATCCCACACCATGGCGGCGCCGATCCGGTCCTTGACCGAGTAGGCCGGATTGCGGCCCTCGATCTTGGCGAGAATCACGGCTTTCCCGCCGTCGGTGACGCGGTTCAGGCGAACCAGGGGGGTTCGGCCGATGCTGAGTGAATTGTCGTCGTAGTTAGCCAACGTTGTCAGATCTCCCAATTCAGGACGAACCGGCTCTGCTTCTCGCTCCACTCGCGGAGCAGGTCGGCAAAGGTGGTTTTGTCCACGATGTCGGACACTGCGGTGTCAACCTGCTGCCACATGACTGTAAACGGAGTTTCCACACGGCGGCGGGCGCGGGTGGTCCGGGGACGCGGCCCTTCGACGAAGCGCAGCACCTCGCCGACGCTGATGGCTTCAGGGGACCGTGCCAGCATGTAGCCACCTTCAGCGCCGCGGCGGGACTCGACGAAACCGCCCTGCTTCAGGCCGGCGAGAATCAGTTCCAGGAATTTTTGCGGGATTTTCTGGCGGCGGGCGATGTCGGCGATCTTCACCGGGTCGCCGCGGCGCTGCGAGGCGAGGTCGAAGAGCGCCTGCAACGCGTATTCACCTTTTACGGAAGTGTTCATGTGGCGAGGAAGAGGGACAATCACCCGTATCCCACTGGAGATTGTAGCGCAGGCGGAGCGAAATCCAGGGGTGTAACATGGGGACGGGTATCGAGATGGAAGAAGAAGCGCGGGATGGAATGGTGCTGGTGCGGATTTTCGCGTATCCGATGGAAGCCAAATTCGCGCGGGCACAACTGGAAGGCGAAGGGATCCGGTGTTTCCTCAACAACGAACGCACGCTCGACGTCGACGTTTTTCTGACGAGCGTGCTGGGCGGGTATCAACTTTTCGTTTCGGCGGCGGAGGCGGAGCGGGCCAAGGAGATTCTGGAGTCGCGCGTTTCCGATGAAGAGTTGACGGCGCAGGCGGAGGCGGCGGAGCAGCAAGCGGAGTGATCTCGCGCTTGTGGCGTCCCGCATGGCCTTGGCGCCGCCGGCGACGGCAGTTGCTGCGATCATGGCGACCAGGGCTTTTTTCCACGCTCGAGGTCAGTCACCGTCACAACCAACCGAAAAACGAAGCGCTGCACATATCTCTCTCATTCGCAGCGCAGATTCACTGCACAAGGTCGCCTTCATCCCATCATCCTCGTCCAGCCTGACTTCGGAGGGAACTCCTCGGATGCTGGAGGTGATCGGCGCGACAGTCGCCGTGGACAGGTACTACGGGCCTGGGTTTGTCCGGCGGTGCAAAACGGTAGAGCCGAATATCTCCCCGCGCTATCGCTCCGGCCAATTCGCCTCCGCTTCCCAAACGGACAGTTCTTCCGGGTCTGTTGAAGTGGATTGGTAGCCTTTGCGGTCGCGCAGTTCGCGTTCCCGAATTTCGAGGCGTTTCAAGTGGGCTCGCAAGGCTTCGCGAATCAGTGCCGAGCGATTCAACTTCGTCCGCCGCGCCGCAACGTCGGTGGCGCGCAACAGTTTGGAATCGAGGACGACCTGGATGGTTTCCATATGTGGATTCCCCTCCACAAGCCGAATGTGGGGCTGAACGGCAATGCGTCAGGCACGCCCTGCGAAGTCGCCCGACTCAGTAGAGACCTTCACCATCTCGCCTTCCTTAATGAAGAGAGGCACCCGGATCTCCAGTCCCGTTTCCAGCCGTGCCGGCTTGGTCACGCTGCCGCTGGACGAATCGCCGCGCACCCCCGGTTCCGTGAACGTGACCTTCAGTGTGACGTTGCCGGGCAATTCCACGCCGATCGGGCTGCCGTTGTACTTGAGCAATTCGACTATGAGCCCTTCGGTCAAAAAGTCGACTGCATTGCCCATCACCGTACGATCGAGGCTGTGGGTTTCAAATGTCTCCTGGTCCAGAAAGTGAAAGGCGGTGCCGTCGGTATAGAGATACGACGCCGAGACGGTCTGAAGGTCTGGTTCCTTAAACTTTTCGCCGGCCTTGAACGTCCTGTCGAAAACCGCGCTTGTGAGCAGGTTTCGAATTTTCAAGCGCACGAGCGTTTGTCCGCCGCGCGCGGTGGGCGTGTTCACCTCGGCTTCCAGGCAGGAATACGGAGTGCCATCCAACTCAAAACGGGTCCTTCGCTTTACATCGATCGCGTCAATCAGGGCTGCCATAAAGGACAAGTATGACATTCCCGGCGCAGGCCCCGCGGAGAGGCCAGGTGCGAGTGCCCGAGGACCGCGGCGGAGTTCCTGGAAGGCGAACGGAACACGATGGCGGCGCGCGATTTCCGGCAGGAGCCCTGTGCGAGTTTGAGGAGACGGCCGGTTTACGCGCGACTCGGAAAGAGGCCCCTCAGGGCCGCCTGCCCGATTAGGACCCATAAACGCGCATTGCGCAGCCGATCAGGCATCCATGCTTTCTCAAGCAGCGCACCGGGAGAACCTTGATTACCTCTTCGACGACGCACGCGATTGGAGCCACCGCCGGAGGGATTGTTGGCTCTCGCACGATCCGCGGCCCGCAAGGAGGCTTTCGACACTGATGTCTTCATCCAGATCCGGCCAGTGAATTCCCTGACCCCGCGCGATTCGACGGAATGCCGAGTTGATCGCAGATCTTCCGGGCGAGGCGATCGTCGATTTCGGCGTGGCGCGGTACCGGAGCTTTTGCGCCGGTAGCCGGGTTGGAAAATATCGAATGACGGCCACCTTCCCGGGAAAGAACGCATCCGTGCCGGCGCAGGTGGTCCACCAGTGCGTGCCGTTTCACTTCGGATTGAGCCCTGCGTGAACCGATAGCGGCACCAGTTCCATCAGGTCAGCATCGAGACTGTGCGCGTCCTCTGACGGCACAGGGAGCGGTTTCCCCTCCTCAAGCAGCGCCTGCGCCAGGTCTTCGAGAGCACTTGCAATCATCAGGCGGGCGTCCGGCAGGTCGAAGCCTTGGGTCACGGCACCGGGAAAATCGAGAGTCTCCGCCACGACCATGTCGCCCGGCACTTTTGGAAGATAGAAGGCAACGTGGTAGCGGAGCATAGCTACATGATAGTACGGGCCTTGCGACGATTGGGCGAGGATAGCGATCGACAAACGCCCTGCATCAGCGTATCGAATGAATGCCGAGTTGATCGTAGAACGGCGGATCTGACACGCAGGTGGGAATGGTAAGGAGCAGTGTCGAGACAGCTGATTTTGGAGGGGACGCGGGAGTCGCGCCCCCTCCCGGGGTGCGGTTAAAAGAAGAGGCGCAGGCCCAACTGGACCATGCGGGGGAAATTGCCTTGCGTGGTGACGCGTCCAAAGGCTCCGTTTCCGAAGGCGGTGTTGGGAGCGCGGAATAGCGGGGTGTTCATGGCGTTCAGCGCTTCGGCGCGGAATTGGGCCCTGAACTTCTCGGCGATGTTCACGGTCTTAAACAGCGAGACATCCCAGTTGGCCTGTCCGGGACCGCGCATGGCGATGGTGCGCGTGAGGTTGCCGAGCGTGAAGGCCGGGCTGTCCGAGAAGGCCGCTTTGCTGATCCAGCCGTCGATCTTAGTTCCGACCGCGCCGTCCACTTCGGGCGAGAGTCCGGTGGCGTTGGGACGCTGGCGGGAAGCGCCGAGCGAGCTGTTGCCGTTGTTGTTCATGTAGATCTGGAGCGGGAAGCCCGTCTGGAACGTGGAGATGGTATTGATGGACCAGCCCCCGGCGAACAGGTTGGCGGCGTAAGGCATACCGGAACCGAAGTGCTTGCCTTTGCCGATGGGTAGTTCATAAGTAACCGCGGAAACCCAGCGGTGGGGCGAATGAAGGTAGGAGAGTCCCCATTCGCCGGCGAGCGAATAGATGTCCTGCGGTCCGGAATTGCCGGAGTTCAGGTTGTTACCGGCGCCGCCTCCGGACATATCGAAGTTCTTCGACCAGGTGTAAGTGGACACGATGGTCAGCCCCATGGACATGGTCTTGTTGAGGCGGACCACCATGGAATCGTACTGCGCCATGTTGCGGTCGCTGTTAGTGAGGTTGACGGAGGAGAATTCGGGGAAGGGCCGCATTAACTGGTTCGCGGCCACGGTGGCGCTGCCGATGACCCCGGTGCCGCCGTTGCCGTAATAGGGATTGGCTACAGGGGCGGTGAGAGCGGATCCGAGGCTGAAGAACTGCGGATCGAGCTGGTTGATATTCATGGTGGCGGTGGACCAGGTGAGGTGCGAGGTGCGCGAACCGGAGTAGCCGAGCGTGGCGGCCCAGCCGCGGCCGAACTGCCGCTGAATATCGAACGAGAACTGCTGCACGCGCGTCGATGTGGCGTTGGGGTCGAAGATGGTCATGGGCTTGCCGACGCCGGTGAGCGGTCCGAGTTTGTTGCCGACGGGCCGGTCGAGGCCATTGGGGAACGGGTTCGAAAGGCTGATGGCGGGGGTTTTGTTGCCGTCGTTCGAGACCGAAGGCGCGGTGGTGGCGGTGACGCCTTCGCTGTTGTACGGAGAGCCGAGGCCGAACATGGGCGCCCAGAAGATGCCCCAGCCGCCGCGCAGCACGGTGTTCTCATTCAACTGGTAGGCGAAGCCAAGGCGGGGCGACAGCTTGTTCTGGTTGGGATTGCCGGTGGTGGTCTTCTGGCCGTCGATGCCGGCGAAACGGAAGACGCCGGGAGTGGGGACGCCGGCGGCGGCGCCGATGGGATTCTGCGCGACGCGGTCAAAGCCGGTGATCAGCAGGTTCGAGCTTTCCTGGAGGCCGCTTTCACGCTCCCATCGTAGTCCGGCGTTGATGGTGAGTTTGGAGGTGAGGCGGAAATCATCCTGAACGTAGAGGGCGTGGTAATCGACAAACTCGTGGAGCACGGTGGGGATGAACCCGGTGGCGGCGGCAGGCGCGCCGAGCAGCATGTCGGCGAGGTCGGCGCCGGATGCGCTCGAGGAGGAGTTGGAATTGGCGCGGGTGAAGCGGTTGTCGAAGGTGAAGGCGCCGGCGCTGTTGCCGAAATCCAGGCCGTCGTCATGAAGGCGGCGGAAGTCGTAGCCGAACTTGATGCCGTGGCGGCCGATGTACTTGGCCACCGAAGCGCCGAAGTTTCTGGAGTGGTGGATGTAGTTGAAGTTGTTATTGGTGCCGAGCGAGTAGGCGGTCTGCATGGTGACGTTGGGGAAGGTGGGGGACTGCACGTCACGGACGAAGGCTTGGGCGAAGCCGAGGCCGGCAAGGTCGAAGCCCTGCGATTTCTGAGTGCCGATATTGGGGAAGCGGTTGAAGCCGTAGCGCAGGGCGACCACCCAGGATCCGGCGGGGGTGAGGGTGGTGTTGACCTGAGTGGTGTCCACGCGTCGTTCGAGGTACCACTGGTCGGGCGAGGAGACCGTAGGGTAAGGATTCTCGCCCGGCTCGCGCGAGTTATAGCGAAGGTAACTCAGGCTGGCGCGCCACCAGGAGAGGATCTGGTGATCGAGCTTGATGAATTTCTGGTCGGCGATGGATGGCAGCGGACCGGATCCGGCCAAATTGTTATCACCGTAGTAACGGCCGGCGCCCGACTTATTCGGCATCATGTACGTTGAGGCTATGTTACGGCCGACTTTGTCGATGTAAGTGGAAGGTATGACATTGCCGGAGAAAGGCGTCCGGCTGCCGGAGGCGGTTGTGGTGAACGGATCGTAAATGGCGAGCAGTGCGCCGGCGCTGTTGAACGTTTGCGAGAAGTCGCCGGCGCGTTCGAGCGCGGTGGGGGTGTACTGTTCGCGGCTGGCGGCCTGGGTGTCGCGATACCCTTCAAAGCCGAGCCAGAAGAAGGTTTTGTTGGTGCCGTTGTAGACCTTCGGCACGCGGATAGGGCCGCCGAAGGAGCCGCCGTAATTGCGGAAGGGCTGGTCGGTGATGGGTGTGCCGTTGCGGTTATTGAAAAACGTGTTGGCCAGCCAGCCGGTCTGACGCATGTAACCGAACAGAGAGCCATGCCAGGCGTTGCCGCCGGACTTGAGGTAAGTGTTGAACATACCGCCGCCGGTACGTCCCATTTCGGCGTCGTAAGTGGAGTACTGCACTTTCATCTCCTCCACCGATTCGAGCGAGGGAATGATCATGGCGCGGTTGGAGAAGTCGGTGATGGGGATGCCGTCAAGCAGGTAGTTATTGCCGCGCACCGGCCCGCCGTTGATGGAGATCTGGGAGGAGCCGGACTGGTCCTGCATGCGGTTGTAGGCGGGGTTGCCGACCTGCTGCACGGTAGCGGCGAGGCGGGACATCATGAACGGGTTGCGGCCGAGGTTGGGAAGGTCGATCAGCCGCTGTCGGTCCACCACCTGGCCCTGCGAAGCGGTGGCGGTTTCAAGCAGGGCCACTTCGGCGGTGACCATGACGCTTTCCGATACAGCGCCGAGTTCCATCTCCATGTCGACGGTGACGCTCTGCTGGGTGGCCACGCCGACGCCCTTGCGCTGCCAGCGCTTGAAGCCGGGCGCCTCGGCGCTGAGCGAATAGACGGCGGGCGTTACGGAAGCGAACTGGTATTCGCCGGACTCGTTGGTTATGGTGGAGCGGCTGAGGTTGGTGGCCTCGTCGCTGATGGTGACGCGGGCGCCGGTGAGGATTGCGCCCTGCGCGTCTTTAACCATTCCGCGGATTGCGCCATAGATCGATTGAGCATAGGCGCCCGGCGAAAGGGAGGCGGCTAACAGGATAGCCGCGGGCAGAGATGCTGCGCTGATCGTCTTCATTACTGTATCCCTCGAGTGTTGAAGTTTGGTTCAGCTTGGACAGGGCTGAAAGAGGGCGCTTTTCGGGGCGCGAATCCCAAAAACGTTTTACGGCACCTGGAGGTCGGGCACGCGCGAGGCGGGCCGCATCCAACGGAACCAGGCCGCGTGAATCAAATAAATGGAACAACCGAGCGCCACCGCCAGGACGGCATTGGCGGCAAGCACGGAGCAGGCGGTGACCAGGAAGGCCGCCGCGTCCACCCGGCTCATTCTGGGCAGGCGGTGCCAGGTGCTCCAGTCGAGCAGGGAAATGCCCATCCACGCGGTGACGCCGGCCAGGGCGGCAAGCGGGATATGGGCGACAAAGCCGGCCCCGAGCCACAGGATGCCGGCCAGAAAGATTGCATGGGCCAGATTGGCAAGCCGCGTGGTGCCGCCGCAGCGGACGACGGCCAGGCTGCGGGCGGGAATGCCGACGCTGAGCGGCGCGCCGAACATGCCGGCGAACACGTTGGCGATTCCGTAGGCGCCGAGTTCCGCGTCGGCGTCGGAGATGCGCATGCGCCGGTGGCGGCCGCGAAAGTGTTCGACGACGCGGGAAGTAATCAGAATATTGACGGAAGAAACCGCGGCGAGTCCGAGCGCGGACGGCAGGACCTCAAACACGTCCTGCGGCTTCCAGGAGAATCCGGCGAAGTCCGGCAGCGCGAACGGCAGGCTGCCCACCTCCTTTTCGGTGAAGCCGAAAATGCGCGCGATGAGGAGTGACAGTGCGACTCCGAGCAGCGGCGCCGGCGCCCGCGGCGTGAGGCGGGCGGAAACGATGGCGGTGACGATGACGGTGAGGCCGAGGAGCAGCGGCACCATGCGGGCCTCGCCCAGGCGTTCGAGGAGGCCGGCCGCCTGAATCAGCGAGGAACCGGGCGCGCGTCCGGGGGCGGAGCGAATTCCAAACAGGGTGTCGAGTTGAGAGACGAGCATCATGGCGCCGATGCCGCAGGAAAATCCGGAGACCACCGATTGCGGCACCCGCGACATGTAGCGGCCGAGGCGCATGACGCAGAATCCCATCATGATGACGGACGCCACGATGGAGACCTTGGCGGCGCCGCCGACGCCCTGGGCGGAAACGGCTGCCGCCAGGAAGGGCACGGTGACGCTGGCGGTGCCGCCGATGAGCACGGGGTTGCGGCCGAGCAGCGCGATGACGGGTGCCGTGACGATGGACGTGCAGACGCCGAGTAGCGGCGGAAGGCCCATCAGCGTGGCCATGGCGAGCCCATAAGGCAGCGCAATCAGCGCCGCGATGAGCCCGCCCGAGCAATCGCCGAACAGACGGGCCCAGCCGTAGCGCCCGCGCGCCGAGGGGCCGTAGGTGCGGAACAGGTTCAAGCCATCACCTTGAGGAAGGCCTGTTCGAATTTGGCCATCTCGTCGGCGGTGCCGATGGAGACGCGCACGTAGGTCGGCCAGCTTTTCCAGACGCGGCCGATGTAGACCTTTTCCTTACGCATGGCCTCCACAATTTCGTTGCCGGGCCGCTTCACGTTGACCATGAACTTGTTGGAGACGGAGGGCACGTATTCGAACTTGTGCTTATCGAGGAACGAGAACACGCCGGCACGAACGTCGCCGATGATCTTGCGGCGCTCCGGCACCAGTTTCTTCGATTTGAGGCTGGCGCTGGCGGCGACCATGCCGGTAACCGGAAGCGCGCCGGCGGAGTAGGAAGCGATTTTCTGAAGTAGGTCGGGACGGCCCAGGGCAGCGCCGGCGCGCAGTCCGGCCATGCCGTAGATTTTGGAGAAGGTGCGGAGAATGACAATGTCTTTGTCCTTCGCAACCAGGTCGGAGCACATGGGCTCGCCGGCGATGTGGATGTACGCTTCGTCCAGCAGCAGGATGCTGCCGGCCGGCTTGTTGGCGAGGAGCCACTCGATTTCGGCCTTGGGAGTCGTGGTGCCGGTGGGGTTGTTGGGGTTGCAGACGTAGATCAGGCCGGCATTGGGATCGGCGGCGGCCATGGCCTTGACGTCGTGGGAATAAGTTTTGGTGAGCGGCACGGCGTGCACTTTGGCGCCGATGAAGCGGGCCGCGCGCTCCGCCGCCTCATAGCCTGGATCGGCGGTGACCAGCGATTTAGAGGGCGAGGTGAACGCCAGGACGGCCTGGTGCAGGGGCGCGCTGGAGCCGGCGTAAGCCTGCACGTAACTCGGTTTGAGGCCTTCCTGTTCGGCCATGGTTTCCTGGAACGAAAAGGTCTCTTCGTACATGTACCGCCCGCCCTTCTGGACAACGGCGTGAATGGCGGCGGCGGCCTCCGCGCAGGGCCCCAGCGGATTTTCGTTGGCGTTGATCTTCACGGCGTCGGCCGGCATGTCGCGAACAGCCGACAGTTGGGCCAGGGCCGGTTCGTTATAGAACGGCAACGACGCGCCCGCTGTCAGCATGGCGGCAAGCCGGCCGAAATTGCGGCGGGAGAAGCCGCGTTGCAAGAGATCCCGTTGCTGTGTTTCCGTCAGTATCTGATTCACGTTCCCCTCACTTTCCACGAATGCGCTTGAGGCGTTCAATTCGAGTCCGGACGCAATACGGGCCGGGCGATGCGGAGCTTGTCGTGGGTGTTATCGGGACAAAAGCCGCACCCTCAGTGTTTCCTTCTGTGCCTTTCGTCGGCACAAGCTCGGAACCGGGAGCAGCTTCAATCGCCAGACCTGGCGATATTGCGAGTGGACTCCAGAAAGATAACAGGTCCGGAAGAATTTGTCGAATCAATCTCGTTTATGGGGGCTATTTGTTGGTGTGTCCGGTTACCGTTTGAGGCGCTGGACGTCCTCGGGACTCAACGGAAGGCTGGGGGCGACCAGTTTGAAGGGCGAGAGCGAGGGCTGCGCGACGCCGGTATGGCCGTGTTCTTTGGCCGCAGCGAGGACATGCACGAGTTCGTGGGCGACGACGCGGCCGAGCGCACGGCCGAAGATCTGGTCGCGGCGGGAAAAGTCGCCGCCCGCCATGGCCTGCCGGACCGATGCCGCCACGCGGTCGCAGGCGACTTCGGTGAAGGGCTGGACGATGCCGTCGGTCGAGTAAGTGAAGGCCAGGGGGCCGCGCTCATCGAAGAGATAGGGAACCGGTTCGAGGACGCACTTACCGTTGAAGCGGACGACGACGAGCTCGGCATAGGATTCGCGGGCCGCGTCAACGCGTGAAGGCCAGCGGAAACTGATGCCGGTTTCGCGGAGAACGGATTCGACTTCGTGCTTCATGGCCTCGACGGACGCACCGGTGTGCGGTCCGCGGAAGTCGAGAACGACGGTCAAGACCCGGGAAGCGGCCGGAACCGGCTGAGGGGCCGCCATGGCCCACAACACCGCGCTGAACAGGGCGAGGCGCACGGGTTCATTATATATCCCGAACGGGCGGGGGGAGCCTGGAGGCGGAGTGGAGGCGGAGGCGGTGAAGGAAGTGGTCCAGGAGAGCGTAAGGCGCGAGTCCTGCGATCATGCTGAAAGCCGATACGAGCGTCGCCAGCGAATGGGGCGGGCCTTGCGGTCCGGTGACTGCAAGCAGCGCCATGGAGATCAGCAGCCAAACGAGGTAGCCGGGGACGATCAGGACGTGCATGGGACCGGCGAGGGTTTGCGCAAGAGCGGGTTGGCCCGCCCGATTGAGTGCGGCGACGAGGAAGAAGAGGGCGAGCGAGAGGACGCCGATCGAGAGGAAGAGATGACGGCGGAGTATGTGTCGCACTTGTCTGGTGACCATTCTACGCCTTACAGGTTACGGAAGAATGGTTGGCCGCCGATGAAAACGGATGAAGGCAGATGAAAAGAAACTGCGGGAATCGGACTGGGCGGTCTGAATTACGGTTAAAATGTCGCTTGATGAAGCAATTCGTACCGCTTGTTTTCAGTATCGCGATTACTTCAATATGCCTGTTCGGATCGGCCGGGCGTTGGGACTGGCCGAATGCGTGGGTTCTGCTGGGGCTCAATTTTGCGGCCAGCCTGACGGGGACGGCACTGCTCTCGCGGAACCCCGGTTTGCGCGCTGAGCGCCACAATGTCAAAGCGGGAAAGAATTGGGACAAGCCGATTGTCGGCGTCATGGTCCTGGTGGGCCCGGTGGCCACATGGATTACGGCGGGGCTGGACACACGGTTTCACTGGTCGGACGGTATGCCGCGTGCGGCGTTTATTGCGGGTGTGGTGGTGGCTGTCCTGTCCGCGGCGCTGATCGCTTGGGCGATGCATACCAACAAGTTCTTCTCCGCGGTTGTCCGCATTCAGAAGGACCGCGGGCACGTGGTGGTGACGAGCGGGCCGTATCGTTTCGTGCGGCATCCGGGCTATACCGGGATGGCGGCGTTCACGCTGGCCACGCCGTTGATCCTGAATTCGCGCTGGGCTTTCGTGCCGGCGGTGGCTACGGCGGCGGTAACCGGGTTGCGAACGCTGCTTGAAGATCGTACGCTGCACAACGAGTTAGAGGGCTACGCCGATTACGCGCGCAGGGTCAGGTACAGGCTGGTGCCGCCGATCTGGTAAGTGCTCTGCCGGCGCGCGCGCTCAGGCGCAGCGGGCGGTGGTGTTACGCCGCAAGATGCCGGCGTGGGCGTTTCCAGACTTCGCTTTCAACAGACCGATCAACACATCCCGGGCGGCATCGAATTTCTGCTTTTGGGCGAGACTCCGGGCCGCGGGTTCATCGAGATCGATGAGGGCAAACTGGGCGCGCTTTCGAATTTCGGCCTGCTGGGCCTGCGCGAGACCAAGCTCCACTGAACGTTGCAGCGACCACCAGTAGGCCTCATGCTCGTCGAGCGCGATCATCAGGCGCTCGGGGTCGGAGCGGTTGGGATCGATCTGCGTCACGCCCTGGGCGGCATAGTACGCGTATTGCGGGCTGTGCACGAGCTCGTGAAAGACGACTCCGGCAAGCCACGGCAGGTCCTGGGCGAAGGCGGGCGGTCCGATGCGGACATCGCCGGCGACATTGCGCCCGGGTTGATTCAGGCCGGGGTCGTAGAGCAGGCTTTGGGTGTCATCCTTGCTGAATCCGTGCGCCGTGACGACATAGTCGATCGCCACCTGGCGCGCGCCGGCATCGGCACCTTTGTTAAAAGCAGCGACGCGCTGCAGGCTCTTGTGAGTGGCAAAGTCGCGCGCGTTGAATGGGATCTTGCGGGCTGGGTACGGCATGACGTTAAAATCCTCTCGTCGGCTTCAAAAGATAACGCGTAAGAGAGCGGCATTGTTAGCGAAGGATTTCGAAGAAAGGTACGAATCAGGGCGCTGGCACGGCAGTTGCGGTAGGGTGCGTTGTGAGAATTGCCGCCCTGATCACGCTGTTCCTGGCGCCCGCGACGATGTTAGACGCGGCCACCGTCCGGCGCCAGCACCCTTACCGGCAGCACTGGAAGCGCGCGACATTCGGCAAGCGCGCGGCGGCGCGGGTGGCGGCGGGCGCCGGAATCGCTCAAATCCGGCGGCATCCGCGAAAGTGGGGCGGAGGCGCCGGCGGTTTCGCCAAGCGGCTGGGCGCGGGGTTTGCGGCTCATGCCGTGAAGACGACGGTGGAACATACGGTGGCCGCGCGCCTGCACGAGGACCTGCACTATCGCCGGTCCGGCGAGCGCGGTTTCGGGCCCAGGCTGCGGCACGCGCTGGTGAGCACAGTGGTCACGCGCAACACGCGGAAGGGCACGCGCACGCCGGCGGTGGGCAGGCTTTCGGGCCATGCGGCCGCCGGAGCCTTCACACAGGGTGTGTTGCACGCGGGGGCGGGCGCCGCGACGGCAGGGATCGGACTGGGCGCGGAGGCGGCGGCGAACGTAGCGCGCGAATTCTGGCCGCGGCGCCGCCGCAAGCGCTGACGCGGGCGGAGCAGTTACTGCTGCGAGCGGTAAAGAACCTCAGGCTTGTCCCAGGCGCGCGGGTCGGCGGCAACTTTGAGCAGGAAATTGCGGACGGCATCGCCCGGCGCCGTGATCAATGTCCGATCCGCGGCCGGTGCGGTGGAGAGGCTACGCGCGGCCTGGTCCTTGAGCCAGTCCGTTTGCAGAAAGGCAAAGCGCAGCGTGCTGCCTTCGGGCCAGACGCGCAGGGCCATGTGCACGGGGATCTGAAAGGGGTCGTCCACGGTGGTGACCAGGTCCAGAATAGCTATGCCGCCGGCACTTACCAGGCGAGCCGCGAACTGGTGTTCCTCGCGGCTGTCGTCAATATAGCGAATGTGGTATCCGGTTCCATCCTGGCGGATCCAGTAGGCGTCTTTGCCGTCGTCGCTGGTCCAGAGGCCGAGTAGCGAGCGGTCCATGACGGCATCGCCATCGGCTACGAAGGGGTTGAGGGAGACGAGGCTGGAGCAGCCGGTCAGGGTGAGGGCGAGCGCCGAGGTAAGAAAGAGCGTTGCAATCTTCATGGAAAGTTCCTCCATGAAGGAACAGCGTTGCGGAAGCCGCGGGATTGCACTACGGTGCGCGGAATTTTTTGAGCGCCCGGGCCAGGCGCACGCGCAGGGGCGAATAATTGCCCGCCGCCAGCATCAGGGCCAGCCCTGCGGAGAGCAGCAACGCCGGCAGCCAGGCATGGCCCGGAAACACCTGCTTTTGGAGGCGGTAGACGCCGATGGCCAGGAACAGCAGCCCGCTGGCGAAGAAGTTTTTCATCTGCCGAGGGATGCTGGCGAAGACGAAAATGCAGGCGACGGAGGGAAGCAGCCATTCGAAGGCGCGTTCTTCGAAACGGGATTGCGCGTTCAGGCCGAGCAGCAGCAGCGATGTCATCACGTGCCCGGGAATGACGAAGCGGAAGGCGTGTCCGACGGTCCGCAACTGCGGCGAAGACTGGAGGAGGCAGAGCCGGTCCAGCAGGAAGTAGACCCCGGCGTTCAGGATAAACAGGTATTCGACCTGGCCGCGCGTCCACGGCGCCACGGCGCGTATCCAGGCTGCCCAGGGCTCGTGAAAGGCCGCCACGCCGCTCAACGCTGCCAGGGTGAAGACGACGCCGAAGGGATAGAAATATTGCGAGTCTTCCGACAGGCGCCGGCGTTCGAAGAGAAAGCCGGCGGCGAGGAAGAGCAGCGCGCAGGGCAGGAGCCAGAAGTAGATGCGGCCGGGATCGCGGTCGAGCCAGTCCAGCATGCCCATGCGCAGGAGGGTGGCGAGGCAGAGCAGGGCCGCGTAGGTGGCGAAGAGGAGGGAAAAGACGGGAGCCCGGGTGAAGCGGCGCAACCACCAGCAGAAAGGCAAAGAGGCGAGCAGGGCCCACCACAACTGCGCATTCGTGGCTTGCCGGGCGAAGTCGAGCCGGTGAAACAGCTCGAGGTTCAGCCGGCCCTGGGTGAGGCCGGTGAACCACCGCGCCTCCTCGACGGTGACGAGGATGGCGGCCGGCCACACCAGGCAGGCGGCGAGCAGGAATCCGATAGCCACGCGGGCGTTGCCGTGCTTCCAGTTGCGGATGCCGGGCCAGGCGGAGGCGGCGGCGGCCGTCCACACGGCGGCGATGGCGGGCGCGCCGGAGAGGGCCGGGTAGACGAAACAAGTGAGGAAAGCAGCGCCCACGGTGAGCAGCCAGGCGCCCAGATACAAGGTGACCTGCGGCAGGGTCAGGCGGCGCGCCTGCATGATCCATGCGTCTTCGCGCTCGATCAGGCGCTCATAGCGCTTGCGGAGGGCGTCGTACTCGGCATCGGAAACGACTTGGTCGCGACGCCAGCTTTCAAGGTCGCGAAGGTGCTGTCCGACTTTGCCGGCGATCAGCCGGGCGTAGGCGGCGGGCTCGGCCAGGACGGCTTCACCGGCGAGGAAGCGGTGCAGGTCGGCGGCCATTTCCTCGGCCGAGGCGTAACGGTCGGCGGGATTTTTCTCAAGCGCCTTGAGGCAGATATTCTGCAGGCCGCGGGGGACGTCGGGGGCGCGGCGGCGCGGTAACTCGGGCTCGTCCTCGCGGATGGAGCGGAGGAGTTCGGAAATTCCGGCGGCATGGAAGGGCGTCGCGCCGGTGAGCAACTGGTAGAGAATGGCGCCGAGGGCGAAGACGTCGCTGCGCGCGTCGAGCGGGCTGCCGGCGGCCTGTTCGGGCGAAAGATACTCGGGGGTTCCGGCGACTGACCCCAGGGTGGCGCGGTGATCGGCCCGGCTGAGGTCGAGGGCCAGTCCGAAATCGAGCAGCTTGGGTTCGAGTTCGGCATCGACCAGGATGTTGGCGGGCTTGAGGTCGCGGTGAACGATGCCCTGGCGGTGGAGAAAGTGGGCGGCCATGGCGACCTTGGCGAGGAGGTCGGCCTTACCGCGGAAGTCCAGGCGCCTGGCGGCGGTGGTCAGCGGAGCCCCGGGCAGGTACTCCATGACAAAATGGGGCGGCTCGGAGGCGGGGCCGAGGCTGTAGATGCGGGCGACGTTGGGGTGGTTCAGGCGGGCCATGGCGCGCGCCTCCTCCATGAAGCGCGCGCGCAATTCGGGATCGTTGGCGTAGCGCGGGGAGAGGGTTTTGATGGCGATGGTGCGCCCCAGGGCTTCGTCGGTGGCGAGCAGCACGCGGCCCATTCCGCCGGAGCCGATCTCTTCCAGAATGGCGTGGCCGGAAAGCCGGGCGGGGAGAGGAACGGGGGACTCCAGGATGCGATCGATCTCGCTCAGCGCAGCGAGTTCCGCCTCGAGTTCAGGCGGGTGCGGGCCAATGTGTGTGGCGGTCTGGTCGAGCATTCCCGCCAGGGCTTCGGCGAGGCGCTGTTCACGCTCTTCGTCGCTCATATCTCCGCCGCATCGGAAAGCTGCCGGAACCGTTTCACTGCCCGGTAGACGAGTAGTGCGATCGCTTCCCGGGACTTGCCCATGCGCGCCGCCATCTCGGCGGTGGAGAGCCGCTCGATTTTGGCCATGAGGATGGCCTGACGGTAATCGCCGGGCAAGGCGTTGAGGCGGTTCAGCAAGCGGTCGATGGCCTGCTGCTGGGCGAGCAGGCGGCTGGGAGTTTTGGTGTCGGCCGGCTCGGGACCGAGCGGATTCGATTCCGAGCGGAACGGGACCTCGACGCCCGCGCGGCATTCGCGATTGCGGTAGCGGACGCGGTCCGCGATGACGTGATCCGCGATGGCGGAGAGCCAGCGGAAGAAGCTGCCGGGAGATTGATAAGTGAACTGTCCGATATCGCGGAAGGCGCGCAGCAAGGTTTCCTGGACCACATCTTCGGCGTCGGAAAATTCACGCGCGCCGGGGCCGAGTTTGAAGTGCACGAGCACGGCCAGGCGGCGGCGATATTTTTCGAAAGCGCGGGAGAGGGCCTGCTGGTTGCCGTTCCTCGCCTGATCCAGAAGGTCGAAGGTGGAGGTCGGCGGATTCATGGCGCGATGTGCCCATGATATACGGGAACACGCGCCGGTGTTACTCCTCGCGCAAGGCGACGATGGGGTCCACGCGGGTGGCGCGGATTGCGGGCAGGTAACTGGCGGCGGCAGCGACGGCGGCCAGCAGGAGCGGGACGGCGGCAAAGGTGAGCGGGTCGCGGGCGCCGACTCCGAACAGGAGGGCGGCCATCACGCGGGTGAGCAGGAAGGCGCCGGCGACGCCCACGGCGATTCCGGCGGCCGCGAGGCCGAGTCCGTGGCGCAGCACGAGGGTGACGATATTGCCGCGCTGCGCGCCGAGTGCGATGCGCACGCCGAGGTCGTGCGTGCCCTGCGTCACCAGGTAGGAAATGACGCCGTAGACTCCCACCGATGCCAGGATGAGGGCGAACAGGGCGAAGGCGCCAAGCATGATGGTGGAGAATCGCCGGCGGGCGAGCGAATCGTGCATGCGGTCGTCCATGGTGCGGACGTCGTAGAGGGGAATGGTGGAATCGACGGCGTGAACCTGGCGGGCGATGGCCTGGGCGGCGGCGGCCGGGTCGCCGGCGGTTCGTGCGACGACGTAGCGGCCGCGGGCGGAGGGGAAGTAGACCACGATTTTACCGTCCACTTCCAGGCCGTATTGCTTGACGGTTCCGACGACGCCCACGATGGTCATCTTCCTTTGCGGGTCGAACCAGACCTGTTTTCCGATGGGATTTTCGCGCGGCCAGAAGCGCTGCGCGAACTTCTCGTCGACCAGCACGGACAGCATGGGCGACGCCGCGGCATCCTGTTCAATGAGGAACCGGCCCTGGCGCAGGGGAATTTCCATGGTGCGGAAGTAATCGGCGGTGGCGCTCCGCATATCCACCTGAAGCTCCTGCCCGGGCTGGGGCGTGAAGCCTTCGACATTGATACTGCCCCAACCTATGGCGGAGGTGAAGGGTAGGGTGGCGACGCCGCCGGTGGAGCGGATGCCGGGAAGCGCCGCGATCCTGGTGAACAGGTCGCGCCAGGCCGAGTCCACTGCCGCGGGGTTGGCGTAGCGCAGGCCGCTGGCGCCGAGGCGCATGGAGATGACGTGGCCGGGATTGAAGCCGGGAGAGACCGCGGAGAGGGTGGCAAAGCTGCGAAGGAGCAGGCCCGCGCCCACCAGCAGCATAAGCGAGAAGGCAAGCTCGGAGACGACAAGCGCGCTACGCAGCCGCTGCCTGGAAGGGACAAAGCCACCATCGCCCTGGGCTCCGCGGCTGCCGGATTTGAGCGAAATGTTGAGGTCGACGCGGGCGGCGCGCAGCGCGGGGGCAAGTCCGAAGGCTACGCCGGTGGCGGCGGAGATCAGGAAGGTGAAGGCCAGCACGCGCCAGTCGATACCGATGGCGTCCAGGCGGGGGATGTTGCCGGGATTGACAGAGCGGACGACGGAGAGGCCGGCTTTGGCGATCAGCAGGCCGGCGGCGCCGCCGGCGAGGCCGAGCAGCAGGCTCTCGGTAAGCAGTTGCCGCGCCATGCGTTCCCAGCCGGCACCGAGGGCGCCCCTGATGGCAAACTCCTTCTGCCGCGCGGCGGCGCGCGAAAGCAGCAGGTTGGCGACGTTGGCGCAGGCGATGAGCAGCACCAGGGCGACCGAGCCGAGCAGCACCAGGAGAGCGAGGCGGACGTTGCCCACCACCTGTTCGAGCAGCGGCACCACGCTGATGGTGAAGGTGCGGTCGCGCTTGTCCTTTTCGCGGATGCGGGCGGCGATGACAGCGATATCCGCCTGCGCCTGCTCCATGGTCACGCCCGGCTTCAGGCGCGCCATGAGGTTGTAGTTCTCGTCGCCGCGGCGATTGACGGCGTCGGGTCCGAGGGGCAGCGGAAGATAGATGTCCATGCGGTCGATGCTGCCCACGGTAGGCATGATTTCGGGATCCATCAGGAAGTCCGGCCGCAGCACTCCGGCTACTTCGAACTGATTTTTGGCGGCGCCGCCGCCGGAGCCCACGCCGCTCAGGGTGATGTTCGTGCCTACGATTTTGGGATCGGAATTGAAGAGGCGGCGCCACACTGCGTAGCTCAGGATGGCGACGGGCGGCTTGCCGGGGGTGTCCTCGGCGGGCAATAGCAGGCGGCCTATCAGCGGTTTGGCTCCGAGCATCCGGAAGAGGGCGGAGGAGGTCGAGAGGACGCCGACATTCTGCGGCTGATCGAGGCCGATGAGGGTGGCCGGGCGGCCCTGCGAAATCGACATCTGTTCGAAGGAGCGGTTCTGGGTTTGAAGATCGATGTACTGCCCCGGGGAAGGCCAGTCCTGCGGAATATTGATGCCGGGCGAGCGGAGCCAGAGGACGGCCAGACGGTCCGGATCGGGAAAGGGCAGGGGCCGGAGGAGGAGCGCGTTGAGCACGCTGAAGATCGCGGTGTTGGCGCCAATCCCGATGGCCAGGGATAAGACGATGACGGCCGTCAGACCGGCGCTCTTGCGCAAGGTGCGGAGCGCGTAGCGGCAGTCCTCCAGAAGCTGGTTCATCGGCGTGCCTCCAATCAGTGTCGTACGGATGGACGCCGGCGGTCGTGGATGGTTAGTTCGCCGACTTCGTTACGTCCACCTTGACCTTCATCACCTGGCCTTCCCTCTGCATGCTGGCTTCACCCAGGAGATGATTATCCGCCAGCGTCAGTTCGAAGTTGACGGTGCCGTCCGTATGTGCCACTTGCAGGCTGACCTTGTTGCCCTCGATCTTGCCCTTCGAGATCGGATAGAGGTCGCTTTCGTTCGGCCCGACCCGGCCCGTGATTTCGGCGCCTTTTTGCACGAGTTGCAGCGTGGCGGTGGAGGCAGAGGTGGAACCATCGGCCCGGGTGATGTCGAAACTCCCCGTCCAGTTCCCGGTCACGTTGGTGTCCGCGGCTGTCAGGACAAGCGCAGCCGCAAAGATCAGTGTGCAGATAGTCTTCATAGACGGAGCAAACGTAGGGACTCCCGGGGAAGTTCCGGATTTTTCCCGGGGGGCGATGTTCTAGACGGCCTGGCCGGCAAGCCGCAGCGCGTCTTCGAGTTCGTAGACGCGGTCTTCGAAGAGGCGGGTTGGAGAGCCGGCGGTTTTGGCGTCGTCCAGTTTCTTGCGGGCGGTGGCCAGCCTTTTTTGCAGCATGGCCAGCTTGGGGTCCGGCTTCTGCGGTTTGGCTTCCACACGCGGGGGCTCGGGCGCTTTGGCGGGTTTGGCGGGCTTGGCGGGCTTGGCAGGCTTGCGGCCCTTGGCTTTGTGGGATGCCTTGTAGCGGAAGGAGGTGATGGGGGGCGGCGGCTTCAACGGCGCGCCGAAATCGGACCGGTACTCTTCCGCGATGGAGACGGCCTCGGTGAGCAGATCGCGGAACCGCGCTTCCATGGCTTGCTTCGCCTGGGTCCGCAAGGTCTCACCCTGCTGTTTCCACTTCTGATATTCGGTAATCAAGTCGCCCATGAGTTTCCGTTGTAACACGCATCGGTACGATAATCGGCTGGGGGAGGGTGGATGCGGCTTTCGGCCAAAACGGTGAACGACGAACTCGCCCGCCTGGGGCACAAGGCGGTGCTGCAAAAGGGGCCCGGCTACTTCTATTTCACGTCCGGCGAAACCGAAGGCTGGCTGGACCGGACCGTGCCCGTGCGCAAGATCAACCTGCTTACGTTGAAGGAGTGGGTGGCCGAGTTCCGGCGGCTGAAGGAGTTGAACCAGCAGATTTTCAGCACGGTGAAGGGCAAGAAGCAGTCGCGGTGATATACGATCACTGCATGTGTTTTGCCCGCGGCATTCTGTGCGTGCTGGCGCTCGCCGGTGTGGCGGAGGCGCAGTCCTTTTCATTCGGCGTGGTGGCGGACGTGCAGTATGCCGATCAGCCCACGGCCGGCGCCCGCGATTACCGCGCTTCCATGGAGAAGCTCAGCGGCTGCGTGGCCGCCATGCGCCAGGAGAAGCCGCGGTTCCAGGTGGAGCTGGGGGACCTGGTGGATGGCGGATTCGCCAACTTCGACCGCATCCTGCCGCTGTTCCTCTCGCTCGCGGGGACGAAGTTTCCCGTCCTCGGCAATCATGATTTCTGCGCGCCGCGTCCTGCGCTCCTGAAACGGCTGGGACTGCGGGCGGCCTACTACACGTTTTCCGCGCCGGGGTGGCGCTTCATCGTGCTGGACGGTATGCAGGCGAGCGTGGCGGCATGGCCGGAGTCCGACCCGCACTACGTGGAAGGCCGTGGACTTCAGCAGAAGCTCGAGCAGCAGCGTAGCACCAACGCCGCAAGCTGGAACGGCGGCTTGGGCGCGGCACAGAGGCAGTGGCTGCGGAGGATGCTGGAAGAGGCGGCGCGCCGCAAGGAACGGGCGATCGTGCTGTGCCATTTTCCGGTGCTGGCGGAGTCGTGCCGGCCCGAGCATCTGCTGTGGGACCACGAGCAGGTGCTGGAGATTCTTGAGGCGTCACCGGCTTTGAAAGCCTGGTTTAACGGCCACGACCATAAGGGCGGGTACGCGGAAAAGAACGGAATCCATTACGTCACGTTCGCGGGCATGGTGGAAAATCCGTTGAGCGAGACCTGCAACGTGGTGGAGGTGCGTCCGGACCGCCTGGTCATCCGCGCGGCGGGAACTTCCGGCGGTGGACGGACCTTGGCGATCCGGCCGTAGGATCAGGCGCGATCTTTCATGGATGCGCCGGTGGCGGAGCGGGCGCACTCGGCGCAGCAGAAGAAGCGGCCGCCGACCTCCATGCCGTGACCGATCACGCGGCACTGGCAGTGCTCGCAGACGGGAGCCATCTTGTGGATGGCGCATTCGAAACTGTCAAAGGTGTGGCGGGCGCCGGCGGCAACCACCTCGAAGCTCTTGTCGTAATCGTTTCCGCAGACTTCACATTGGGCCATGGCGAATTTCCTCTCGGAAAGAAACGCGAGCACGGCTCCAGCCGCTGTGGGGAATCTACCAGAAATGCGCGGCGATCAACCTGCGTAGTAGCCTTCGCGCGTCCGCACAACCAGGCCTTTTTGACGGGTGGTCAATTTCACCTTGCGGAAACCGCCGACCACCGGACTGTCAGAGCTGTAGCCCAGGCTGTACTGGCTGCGCAAATCCTCTTCGATGGTGGCGAAAACTTTGTCGAGGGGCATTTTGCGCGAGACCTCGAAGAATTTGCCGCCGGTACCGCGGGACATCTGGTCGAGCACCCTGCGGCCGTCGGTGCGGCCGAAGCCGCCCCAGCCGCGGTTCATGGTGAAGGCTCCGTCGGGATCTTCGAAGAGGATGGAGTAGACCTGCGTGTCCGCGCGCTGCGAGGCCTCGTCGGCGGTTTCGAGTTCCACCTTGCTGCCGTTGTCCTCGCCATCGGAGAGCAGGATGACGGCTTTGCGGCCGGTGCGGCGTTTCAGAATTTCGTCGGCGGCAAGGAAGACGGCGTCGTAGAGGGCAGTGCCGCCCGATAGGCCGCGTCCGCCGCCGCGCCCGATGCGTCCCGGATAACGGGAGCGGGGGACGCTGAAGCCGCCGCGCTGCAGGCGCATTTCCGGCGTTTCGAGCTTGGCGAGGGCTTTTTCGAGGAGTTGGCGCGACGAGGTGAGGTCCTCGAGCAGTTCAACCTCGAAATCGAAATGGATGACGAAGGCCTGGTCCTTGGCGCGGAGCACCTGCTGCAGGAAGCGGAAACTGGCCTCGCGCTCATCGGGGAGGACGTTGCGGGTGCTGCCGCTGGTATCGACGAGCAGACCGAGGGTGAGGGGCAGGTCGGTTTCCTGCGCGAAATAGCGGATTGTCTGCGGGCGTCCATCTTCCTCGAGGACGAAATCCTCTCGGGCAAGGCCGTTGACGACGGCGCCTTTCTTATCCCGGACAGTGGCGAAAATGTTGACCACCTTCACGTCGGTGGAAAAGTCGGGTTTGGGGTCCTGCCCGCGAAGGCGGCGCGCTGCGGGAAGCAGCGACAGTCCGGCAAGCAGACTGCGGCGCGAGATCGAACGTTCGCATCCCATGTCGATATCAAGAGATGCCGGAGAAGGCCGCGGGGTTACCGGGAGATGTTCCCGGGGCCGCACAGTGTAGCCGCCACCGTCCAGGGTTTGCCCGGATTTTACTAGCAGAATCAGCGGCTTACCTGTTGGATTCCGGTTTGCAGCGAGGGCGGACGGAAGGTTGCATCCATGCGCCCCACACCGACCCGCTCCGCCTTACTCTCCGGGCTGCTGCACGCTGCTGCGATCCTGCTGGTGCTGATCCTGACCCGTGTCACCGGGCCTCCGCCCGCCGTATTCCGTCCCATCACGCTGGTGAATCCCGGCGTCCGTGCTTACGCGCCGCGAGCCCCGCGGAAACTCGAAGGCGGGGGCGGCGGCGCCCGTGACGATACTCCGGCCAGCCGCGGGCGCCTGCCGCGGCCGGCACGGCGGCAGTTCACGCCGCCGGTTGCCCGGATCCTCAATCCCAACCCGCGGCTCAGCATGGAGCCCACGCTTCTGGCGGCTCCGGACATTACCATGCCGGCGATTCCGATAGCGGACTACGGCGACCCGAACGGCATTCTGGGCAGGCTGTCGAGCGGGCGCGGCTCGGGCGGCGGCATCGGAGACGGCGACGGGGGCGGGGTGGGCAACCACACGGGTCCCGGCTATGGCGACGGCGACGGAGGAGGCGTTTCCGCGGAGAGCGGCATACGAGGCCGGATCACTCCGCCTTCATTGCTCTGGAAGAACGAGCCCGAGTACACCGAGGAGGCCCGCAAGGCGCGGGTTCAGGGCATGGTGGTGCTTTCGATCGAGGTGGACACGCGGGGGCAGGCGCGAAACATTCGCGTGCGCCAGGGTCTCGGACTCGGGCTGGACGAACGGGCGGTGCAATCTGTCAGCGGCTGGAAGTTCCGGCCGGGAAGCCGCAATGGCAAGCCGGTGACCACGACCGCCGAAATCTACGTGAGCTTCCGGCTGCTGTGAATGGTCAAGCGCGACATGAAAATGGGAATCGCTGGAATATGACTTCTGCCGCTGGATATCCCGCGTGCATTCCGCGCACCTTTCGAGCCGCTGGCCGGCATTACGGCCGAAACTCAGCGCCTCGAATACAAGCCAATCGGCAGGCTACGACAAACCCGTTGAAGTCGCTGATAAACACGCGGATCAACGCCGATAAGACATCGTGCTTCCATCTGTGTTGATCGGCGTTGATCGGCGGCCAACCATTTTCCGCAACTGCCAGCACTGTCTGAAGTACCAGGTACGCTCAGATTCTGCCGCCTTTTCGCCGATTCTGACGGATCTCCACTTTTGTGTCGCGCTTGACCGCTGTGAATGGTGCTCTTGCACCCGCGGGACCGCCGGAGTATTCTGGAATCTGCCTATGACTGTCCGCTAGCGCCATCCCGGACCGCGCTTCCGCCCCAGAGGGGAGCGGTGTGCGCAGAGTGTCCGGCCGAGTGGCGTCCGTTCCAAGGCTTACCCAAAACTGGAACCTTTTCGAATTCGAGCCACAGTCATGAATCCTGAATTTGCCGGCGAGGAGCTTGCCGGCGCATTTGCTCCATTTGCGGCGCAGGGCCTTACGCTTGGCCGTGTCGCCACGTCTCAACGGGACCTGTACCGCCTCTACACAGCGGCAGGCGAGTGCGACGCCGAACCCTCGGGGCGGCTCTGGTACCTGACGCCGGACCCGTCGGGCATGCCGGTAGTGGGGGATTGGGTCGCGGCACGAGTGCTTTCGCCGGAGCAGGCGATCGTGGAAGCGGTGCTGCCGCGGCGGACGCTTTTCTCGCGGCGCGCGGCCGGAAGACGCGAGGAACAACAACCGGTCGCGGCCAATATCGACCTCGTCTTCCTGGTCTGCGGGCTGGACGGCGATTTCAACCTGCGGCGCATCGAACGGTACCTGACGCTGACGCTCGAAAGCGGCGCGGCGCCGGTAATCGTTCTCAACAAGGCGGACCTCTCGACGGCGGTGGAGGAGCGGATCGCCGAAGCGGCGGCGCTGGGGCCGGCTTTGCCCGTCATCGCGTGCAGCGCGCGCACCGGCGAGGGGATGCAGGCGCTGGCGGAACGGCTGGGGCCGGGGGTCACCGTCGCGCTCCTCGGCTCGTCGGGCGCGGGCAAGTCGACCATTGTGAACCGGCTCCTGGGCGACGACCGCTTCGAGACCGCGGAGGTGCGGGAGTCGGACAGCCGCGGCCGGCACACCACCACGCATCGCGAACTGGTGGTGCTGCCCCAAGGTGGCGCGCTGATCGACACGCCCGGGATGCGGGAGCTTCAGCTCTGGGCGGCGAAGGAGAGCGTGGACCAGGTATTCGAAGAGATTGCCGGGCTGGCCGCGCGCTGCCGGTATGGCGACTGCGCGCACACGGGCGAACCGGGCTGTGCCGTGGCGGCCGCGCTGGCGGACGGAACTTTGGATGCCGCCCGCTGGGCCAGTTATCACAAGCTGACCGGCGAAGCGCAGCGTCACCAGAGGCTGGCAGACCCTTTGGCGGCGCAGGCGCGCAAGCGGCGCGACAAGCAGATCCAGCAGTATCTCAAGCATTTTTACAAGTACAGGTGATGGCCGGACCCGGCGGTGGGCGGCGCTAAACTGGAATAAGAAGCGAGAGAGGGGCATGCGCAATCGAGGGGAGAGCCATGCCGATACTGAGCGTAAACGGCGCCTCGCTCGAATACACCGATCACGGCGCGGGCGAGCCGCTGGTGCTGGTTCATGGTTCCGCAAGCGACCATCGAACCTGGCATAACCAGCTGGGCGAGTTCGCGAAGCGGTACCGGACGATCGCCTACAGCCGCCGCTATCATTGGCCCAACCAGGCGATACCCGAAGGGGTGGACTATGCAATGGCGGAACACGTGGACGATCTCGAACAACTTCTGCATTCGCTCCGCGCGGCGCCGGCTCACCTGGTTGGACACTCGTACGGCGGGTTTATCGCGCTGTTGCTGGCGATGCGCGCCCCGCAACTGGTGCGCACGCTGATTCTCGCGGAAGCGCCCGCCATCACGCTGTTCGTGAGCGATCCACCCAGGCCGGCGGAGCTTGCCAGGCTGCTGGTCACACGGCCGCGGACGGCGTTTGCGATCATCCGGTTCGGCGCGAAGGGAGTGGGGCCCGCCGCGGAAGCCCTGAAGCGTAACGACAGGAAGGAGGCGCTGCGGCTGATCGGGACCGCCACACTTGGTCCAAGGGCATTTCGCAACCTGCCGGAGGCACGGCTGGAGCAGGCCCGGGCCAATCTCATCAAGGCGGAACTGCTCGGGTCGGGCTTTCCGCCGGTCGCAGCGGACAGGGTTCGCGCCTTGCGCACGCCCACGCTGCTGGTGGACGGAGCGGAGAGTCCATCGCTGTTTCACCACGTGACGGACCGGCTCGAAGAGTTGCTTCCCGACGCGGCGCGGATCGAAATAGCCGGGGCGTCGCACATCATGCACGAAGACAACGCCGCCGCCTATAACGCGAGCGTCCTGACGTTTCTGGGGGCGCACCGGCCGGCGTGAGTCCCGGCTACGCCACCACTTTGCCCACGCAGGCGCCGAGGCCGATCCGGCGGCGGCCGGGCGCTTCGCACCAGCCGCGCAGGGTCACCTCGTCTCCATTTTCGAGGAAGCGGCGCACTTCGCCGTTTGGCAGTTGGAGCGGCTCGCGTCCGTTCGAGGTCAGTTCCAGGAGGCAGCCGCGATTTTCCTGGTCCGGGCCCGATACGGTCCCGCTGCCGATCAGGTCCCCGGGGCGCAGATTGCATCCGCCGGAGGTATGATGCGCCACCATTTGCGCCAAGGTCCAGTACATGGAGGCGAAGTTGCCCCGGCTGAGCCTGGTGGGCTCGCGCATCCTGGCCGTCCGGAGCCAGACCTCGAGGGTGATGTTGTAAGCGTCCCGCGGCCCGCCCTGAAGGTGCGGCAGCGGCTGCGGATCGCCGTCTTCGCGCGGGGCGGGGGCGCAGCGGAACGGTTCGAGCGCTTCGGCGGTGACCACCCACGGTGAAATGGAGGTGGCGAAGTTCTTGGCGAGGAACGGGCCGAGCGGCTGATACTCCCATGCCTGAAGGTCGCGCGCCGACCAGTCGTTCAGGAG
The DNA here is from genome assembly GCA_963836425.1 of Bryobacterales bacterium. Lineage (GTDB taxonomy): Bacteria > Acidobacteriota > Terriglobia > Bryobacterales > Bryobacteraceae > CAWIJJ01. The sequence goes on from CAWIJJ010000006.1 coordinate 458,624, forward strand.
GCAAACGCCGACAATGTGATCGGCTGCCTGATCCATGGGGATGCTCCCTCCCTGCGCGTTGCCCGGGCCGAGGAAAGCTCCAAGTTCGAGTTCGTAGTCGAGGCGGCGGCTCGGTCCGAAGATCGGGGCGGCGCCCGCGGATTCCACGAACTGCCCGTCCGGCCGGCGCACCGGCGTGCCGCTGACTACTATCGACGAGGCGCGTCCGTGATAAGCGACGGGAAGCCACTTATAGTTCGGCAGGAGCGGGTTATCGGGGCGGAACAGGCGCCCGACGTTGGTGGCGTGGTGGAGGGAGGCGTAGAAGTCGGTGTAATCGCCGATCCGGCAGGGAAGCAGAAGCTCGGCCTCGGCGGCAGGAGTCAACACCTCCGGCCGGGGGGGCGCGTTTTCACTGAGCAAGGCGGCGATGGCGTGGCGCAAGTCGACCCGCTCGGGCCGCGTCATGGACATGACGCCGCGCATCGTGCGCACTCCGAGTGCCTCGCCGAGATCGAGCAACTGGTCACCAATGGCGACGGCCAGCCGGGCGCTCCCGGCGGGTTTCGCGTAGGTGACGAAGGGCAGATTCTGAATCGGAAAATCCGCATCCGGGACATTGGCGGACTCCACCCAACTGCGCGCGGCGGGATCGTGCGTGATGGCGGTCATGGCAACAACTCCAGTTCGCGCAGTTCGGTGACGGGCTCCTCGAAGGAACAGGATCCGAAGCTGTGGGCGAAGTCGCGCCGCGCCGCGCGCACCTGCGCGACGGACAATACCCGTCCGCGCCATTGAAGATCGCGCTGCGAAAACTCGAACGCGGCGGCTTCGCGCTCTTCGAGGATGTCCAGCACGGCAGCGTGTTCGAGGCCGTCCCAGGCGAAGGCCGCCGCCACGAAGACATTCAGAAACCCGTGCATCACGGCGCGAGGGCTGTCGAGCGCATACGTCAACGGCCGCTCGGACCGCACGGGATGGTGCAGCCCCGCGGTGGCTTTGAACGGCATCCGCAACTGTGCCGCGCGGCAGAGGAAAGCGGCCACATCCGCACTGGAGGGAATGGCATCCGGGGTCAACCCGCCGGTGCGCACTTTGGCGAAGGCGCGGGTGATCTGATCGAGAGGCGCCTCGCAGTAAGTGGGAAGGCTGAGGCCGTGGGGCAGTCTGGTTTCGAGCGTTCTCACCTGCTCGGGAAGAGGGCCGGGCTCGGAGTCCACCAGAAGCGTGACGCGAGCCGCGGAGGGCAGCTTCGCTTCCGCAAGTTTGGCGGCGGGCAGCACCAGGCGGTTCAAAATCCACCCTTCGGGCGACGCGAGAAAGCCGGCATAGCGTTCGCACACGATGGCCAGCGGAAGAGCGGCGGGCGGGTACAATCCGGCGTAATCGATGAGCTTGGCGAGCAGCGCTTCGAGGGCGCCGGCGATGCGAGGCATCGCCTTCTATTCTAAGGCGCGGGTGCAGTGGGCGCCTCTCCGGGAAAACACCCCCGGAGGAGTACGGTACCCAAGCCGGATCGTAGGAAACCTTACAGAATTCGCGCAACCGTTACTGTTGACAGTCATTTGCGGAGGCAGCGCGCGGGTACGGCAGTTCCCGGGCAGCGGAAATTTAGCTATTGAGCTGCGGCCGCCCAATGTACAATTGGTCTGGCATGGCTCCACTTAGCGCCCAAAAAGCGTGGTCCTCGAGATGATTATTCGCAGTGAACAGGTACAGGTGCTGGAGGCGGCCTCGCTCAAGGAATTCGAAACCCGCACTTACTCTCATCTCTTGAACTGGTTTCCACACCATTGCGAACTGCTGGGCGAGAATCAGGTCCGCGCGGGAATACGTTATGGGCTGGAGAGGTCGTCGAGTCACGAGTTAAACGCGGAATGCTGCGTGCGCTCTTACATCGAGTTCATGTTCATGCTGGGCGGCGGATTCGACACCGACTTACTTTTACCGTGGGCCGCGGAGATCCTGAACGACCGGAAAGCCGGCGAGATGGCGCGGGCCGATCAACTGTATTACAAAGTTTGGGAGTATGTGCAGCACGTTTCCAGGGACTATCGCGACCAGAACGGGCAGCCGAACACGGCGCGGTTTATGCCGGAATTGAAGCAGCTGCGGCACGGAGACGACGACATTGTTACCGATGCCGGCCTGCCGCAGTTCCTGCAAGCGCTGAATTCGCGGATCCAGGGGCTGTTTCCCGCTAAGTGCAGTTATGCGGGCGAGGAGAACGTGCGGAAAGCGATTGTGGATGGGGTCAGGTCCGCGCACCGGTACGATATCACGGCGGTGCGCGGGATGAGCCTGTTCGTATTCATGCGCTTCGTGCTGGGCTCGGAGTTCCATCAGGATCCGCTGTTGCCGTGGGCGTCGGCGGCCCTCGAGGATCCGTCGGTACCGGATCAGTTTAAGCGGGCGGACAGGCTTTATTCGGAAGCCATCACGACGCTCAACCGCTGGTGGGAGATCTCTTCGTTTCCGCCTGGCGCGCGCGAGGCCTGAATATGTGTTGGAACAGCCAACCGCCGCCGCCGGGTTCGGGCGAAGGGGGAACGAACCCACCTGGTTGCGGGACCACTCCGTGCCCGGCTCCTCCGTGCCCAACGGTGGAGATCGAGATCAACAACACGCCTGCGGTCGATGACGACCTGGTGAGAATCAAGTGCGAGCACCCGGCGGGGCGATCGACGGTCGATTGCCGGATACGCGCGACGGGAAGCCCGGCGGCGGCGGCGACCATCGTGCTGACGAATCCCGACGGGCGGCTGCGTTTTCCGAACGCGGGCGATACCACCAAGACCGTCACTGTGCCGCAGAGCGGATCCTGGGTGAGCTTCCAGATTTCGGGAGAGAGCGGCAGCGCGGCCATCGGGGATGCGGTGATCGAGGCGCACTGCAACACCGCGACCGGTGACCTCAAGGGGTCCAAGCCGGTGACGGTGTTCTGGTTCGACCAGGCCAAGACTGCGATCACCACGCCGGGATCGTACAGCTTTGTCGGCGGCAACTACACGACCACCGGCGGAGCCGCGGCGGCGTACGCGGTGAGCGCGCGAATCCGTCCGGCCGGTGTCAATTGCGCCGCCCCGCAGGTGAAAGATCTGAAGATCGCAATCATGCAGGAGAGCAGCAATTTTCAAAGCACGACGACGTGGGCCAACCCGGCGGTGGCGTGGGCTCCGGGCGTTCCCTCAGGCACTACTTTTCAGGCGGCTGCCAGCCTGACGGATACGACGGCGTATGATGCGTCCGTGACGCAGCCGGTACTGGACAGCGAGAGGCAGGTGGCGCCTTTGTACGATCGCCCGGGAAAACCGAGCACGATCGACCCGAATTCCTGGCAGAAGCCGATTGGCTGCCAGACCGGAGGCGGAACCGCGGACGCGACCAGCCACGACACGCCGAGCCACGGGGCGCCGGCCACGGTGGCGCTGCAATTCAGGTCCGGGCCAAACCTGGTGGCGACCGTCACATATAACCGGACGAAAGCCACGCGGACGGAGCACTTCCGAACGTACACGGTGGTCTTCGACACCACCAATAGCCGCTACTGCTCGCAGCGGCAGGCGACATGGGATTTGAACGTAGACAGCACCGGGCCGGCTCCGCAGAAGGCCACCGCTTCGGCGGACGCGGCGCCTTCGGCGGATCCGGCGACCGGCCCCAACGCGAACGACGTGCTGCAGCCGACGGTGAGGAGCCAGACCGGGTCGGTGCGATTTACGAAACCCTGAGGGGATGATGAACGCCACATCCAACATGACCGTAGCGGACCTGGTCCTGCACGACGTGCGTGCCATCCACGACGGAGCGTCGCTCCCCTATTCGGTGGAACCGTGGGCGGACCCGGTGCTGGGTAGCGACTGGCTGGTCATCCGCATTATTCCGGAGCCGGGGAGCGGGACTGCCACGTACGCGGGCACTGCCATCGATATCGAGACGGGCGGATTTGTCGATACCGCGGGACAGCCGGTGGAATCGCACGGACCGCTGGTAACGGTGAAGGGCGGCCGGTGGGAAACAGCGGCGGCGCCTTCGGGAGGTCCGCGCCGCGAGGGCGTTTACGGCTGGGAATCGCCGGTGGGCCGCATCCGGAAACTGGAGCCCGAGGATCTGTACTCTCCGTTCGAAAAAGGCGGCACGGCCCTGACCCGCCACAACGACGGCCAGCAGGGACCGGCGGAGTTCGATCCGGTGTACCTGCTGCCGCCGCCGTCCGTCTTCGAAATCCACCAGGCGTACGACCTCGCGGCGCATGAACCGCGCCCGCTGCTTGCGCCGGACAAACCGGAAAACCGGGGGCTGCTGGCCCAGTTCGCGCTGTCGGGCAATTCGGTCCTGGCCACCCTGGCCTTCCGGCGGCTGCTCGAAGCGGGCGTGCGCGACCCGCGCGTCGTCAATGCCATGCTTTTCGGGCCGCAGGGATTTCGAAGGGCCGTGAACCTGTACCTGGCCGCGACCGCGCCGGTAACGGCGGGTGAAGACACACTGCAATCGCAAATCAGCGGCGCGGTGAGCCAGAGCATGCCCCTCGACGACTTGCGGCTGACGGCGGCGGCGCTGGCGGCAGTGAGCCTGCTGCGCCGGGACATCGGCGGCAAGCGGCCCTGGCTCGAAACGGCGGCTGTCTCGCTGCGGGGACGGATCGGGACAGACGAATACCTTGGCGAAGCGTATGCTTTGCTCGGCAACCCATGAGAACGTGGATGATGCAGGCATGGTGCAGGCGCGGATTGCTGTTGTTTGCAGGTGCCTGGGCGGCGTGGGGAGCCGCGACTCAAGTGGACTTGTTACACGATGCGCGGGTCATCCATGACCTGGCGGGGCTGGAGACGGCCGCCGGGCGGACCGTGCTGCGAATCGTACCGGCTCCCGGCAGCGGGGCGGCGGCGGCTCCCGGCACCATCCTGCAGGCGGGCGCCTGGGAGGTATTGTTCAGCCCGGCGGCGGCGCAGGTGGGGCGGCGCGGAGAGTACCGTTGGGTCCGGCAGTTGCGAGCGCACGAGCGAAAGCCCTCCTGGGAAGATTTCTATTCGCCGTTCACGCAGGGCGGAGTGATCCTGTGTGAATTTCACCCGGAACGCTCGGGCGAGGAGCAGTTCGCGGCGGTGGCGATGCTGCCCGAAGCGTGGGTGGCTTCGGTGGCCGGGGCCGGGCCGCCGGACGGAAAATCGCGGAACGAACTCGAGCAAACGGCGCGCGGATCGAATCCGCTGGCGGCCTGTTTCGCGATGAAGCGGCTGCTGGCGATGCGGGTGGCGCCGGAGCCGGTGCTCGCCGCAACGTCCGGCTTCGTGCGCGCGGTTTCCGTATACCTGGCGGCAGTCCACTACCGGGAATTGCCCGCGGGGACGGCGGAAGGCGTGCTGCGGCGGCTGGCCGGCGCCGCCGCGGGCGAGAACGCCCGGTTCACCGCCCTGGGCCTGGTCACGGCGCGTATGGCGCAGCCGCAAATGGCGCAGGAGTGCCCGTGGACGGCCGACATTCTGCAGGCGCTCGCGGCGGCGCGGAATTCGGACCCGGTCTTCGGAGCGATGCTGGAGTTGACGGGCATTCGCGGAAAATAAGCCCCGGGACGCGGCCCGGCATCCAACAAGCAGTGAGCCGGAACTATCAACTGCATCGCGAACAATGGATCGGGCGGCCCATAGCCGAAGTGTTCGAGTTCTTCTCGAACGCGCGGAACCTGGAGGCTATCACGCCGCCGTGGCTCGATTTCGAGATCCTGTCGGCGCCCGCACGGATGCAGCGCGGCGCGGAGCTTCGCTACCGGTTGGGATGGCACGGGTTCCCTATGCACTGGAAGACGGTCATTCTGGAATGGCAGCCGCCGCACGCTTTCGTGGACCTTCAGCAGAAGGGTCCGTACGCGCTGTGGGAGCACACCCACTCGTTTGTGGCGGAAGCCGGGGGAACGCGAGTCATTGACCATGTGCGATACCGGCTGCCCTTTGGCTTTCTGGGAGCGCTGGCGCACCGGCTGCGGGTGCGGTCCGACGTGGCAGCGATTTTCGATTACCGCGCCCGCGCCATCGCCGCATATTTCGGCGCGGCCGTTTCGCCCGCGGGAGTACAAAATCTCACCAGGTAGAAAGCAGACCGGATGTTCGGCTGTTCACTTTGGCAACTGATATTCTTTTCACCCTTCCGGTGACCTTCTGACATCCTTGAGGTGTGAAGCTTGTCGTTTTCGGATTATCGGTCAGCTCCTCCTGGGGCAACGGTCACGCCACCCTATGGCGCGGGCTGATCCGTGCGCTTCACGGGCTGGGGCACCACGTCGTGTTCTTCGAACGGGACACCGACTATTACGCCCGCCATCGCGACTTCACGGAAATGCCATGGGGCGACCTGATCCTCTATCCGGACTGGGCGTCGGTGCGGCGCCAGGCCGCAACTGAGCTTGCCGGCGCCGATGCGGCCATCGTGACCTCCTACTGCCCGGACGCGGTGGATGCGTGCAGCGTGGTGCTCGACTCTCCGGCGCGGGTGCGATGCTTTTACGACCTCGATACCGGCGTGACCTTGGGGAGAGTGCGGGCAGGGGAAACGGTGGAGTACATACCGCCGCGGGGGCTGGGCGATTTCGACCTCGTGTTGAGCTACACGGGCGGGGGCGCGCTGACGGAGTTGAAGACGCTGCTGGGCGCGCGCCACGTGGCTCCTCTTTACGGGTCGGTCGATCCCGATCAGCATCGTCCGACAATCCCGGTGGACCGCTTCGGCTGTGCGCTCTCGTACCTGGCCACGTACTCGGAAGACCGGCAGCGTTTTCTCGAGGACCTTCTGCTGGAACCGGCGCGGCGGCGTCCCGATCTGCGCTTTCTTGTGGGCGGCTCGCTCTATCCGGCGAATTTCCCTGATCTGCCCAACGTGAAACTGGTAGAGCACGTGCCGGCGAACGAGCACTCCGCCTTCTACTGCTCCTCGCGCATCACCCTGAGCATCACGCGTCCGCCGATGGCGGCGATGGGCTACTGCCCTTCGGGACGGCTGTTTGAGGCCGCGGCATGCGGCGTGCCGATTCTCACGGACGAATGGGAGGGGCTGGATTATTTCTTCGAACCGGCCCGCGAGATCCTGGTGGCGCGAACCACCGGACACGTCATGGACGCGCTTTCCCTGTCCGACGCCCAACTGGCGAGGGTTGCGCATGCCGGGCGCGAACGCGTGCTGTCGGTTCACACCTCCGCTCGGCGCGCCCTCGACCTCGAAAACATCCTGGAAGCGGCTGTAAGCCTGCCCGTGGAACGCGGGAGCGCGGCCCGCGAGTAACACCCGCCATGCCCGTCCATCAAAGCCTGGGGAAAGGTCCGGTTATGCTTGTGGCGGCGCATCCGGATGATGAAACCATCGGAGCCGGCGGCATGCTGCCGCGGTTCGAGCAGGTGACGGTGGTCCACGTGACTGATGGAGCTCCGCGCGACCCGGCGGACGCGATCGCGGCGGGCTACTCCACCCGCCGGGAGTACGCGCGCGCGAGATGGCGCGAACTGCGCGATGCCCTGGAGATGGCGGGCATCGGGCGGGACGCTTCGGTGTCGCTCGATTTCGTCGACCAGGAGACTTCGCTCGATCTCGCGTACCTGGCGCTGCACCTGCTCACGCTGATTCGCGACCTGCGGCCCTCGATTGTGTTGACCCATGCTTACGAAGGCGGGCATCCGGATAACGACGCCGTTGCGTTCGGCGTGCACGCCGCCTGCGCGCTGGAACAGCCGGCGCCGCGCGTCTGGGAGTTCACGTCGTATCACGAGGCGCCCGGAGCCGGGGGCATTGAGACCGGGCGCTTTCTCGGGGGCGGCGATCCGGGCGAAGCGGTGGTGCTTTCAAAGGACGATCGAGCGCGAAAGCGGAGCATGACCGAGTGCTTTGCCACCCAGGCGCGGATGCTGCGGAACTTCCGGGTGGACAAGGAACGCTATCGCGCAGCGCCCTCCTACAATTTCGCCGAGGCGCCGCACGCGGGCCCGCTCTTCTACGAGCGGCAGGGTTGGGCTCTCTCCGGAGATCGCTGGCGCGTTCTTGCGGCAGGAGCGCTACGGAACATGGCGCTGCCATCGGTGCTATGAACTGCGAAAAGGAAACACAATTGCAACTTGCGCCCAGGACGCGGCTGGTATTACTATCGGTCTAAATCCAGTTACGCAAAACACGCGATGTGTGCCACTTCTGAAGGCGAGGTTGCATGATTGCTTACCGCAAGCAGCGAACGGAAGTCTGCACCAGCGAGGTGCTGCGGCAACTCGAGTGCGCAACCGGGTTTGAACGGCAGATGGTGTTCGGCGAGCTTGAAGCAGGCGTGGCCGACGCCCTGTGTCCTGACCGGGACGAGGAGTTGCCGGTTCTGAGCGCCCTGCGGCACGGCGAGTGGCGCGGCTTGGAGTTGCCCGAGAGAATCGAAATCTCGGTTCCCGAGGGATTCGCGTATTACGCGCTGGACCCGGAGCTGTACCGCATCGCGGCGCGCCGGTTCGTGGCCGAGATGCACCCGTCGCGCGTAGCCGTAATCGGCATCCGCAGCATCGGAACCACCCTCAGCACGGTGGTGGAACGCGAGCTACAGCGGCTGGGCGTGAGCACGCGCTCGTGGACGGTGCGCCCGGCCGGCCATCCGTGGGACCGGCAGCTTGCGACCAGCGAAGAACTCGAGGGCGAATGGCGGGAGTGGGACGGCTGGTTCGCCATCGTGGACGAAGGGCCGGGCCTGAGCGGCTCGTCGTTCTGCGCGGTGGCGTCGTTTCTAGCCAACGAGCGGGTGGTGCTGTTCCCGAGCTGGTCGCCGGACGGCTCGCAACTCGTGTGCGAGGCGGCGCGCGAGATGTGGAACCGGTATCCGAAATACTGCGCGGCCTTCGAGGAGCTCGAGCGGTTCCCGAATGCGATCGATTATTCGGGCGGTGCGTGGCGCCAGGCGCTTGGCATCCGGGCGACCGTCCAGCCGCAGCACGAACGGCGCAAATACCTGGTGGGCGACCGGCTGTACAAGTTCGCCGGGTTCGGACGCTACGGACGCGCGGCGCTGGAGCGCGCGCGCGAGTTGGAAGGATGGGTGCCGGAACCGGTGGCGCTGGAACATGGATTTCTGGCGTCGCGGTGGGTGACGGGGCTGCCGGCCGCCGCCAATACGCACCTGGTGGATTTCGCCGCCCGCTACATCGCCGCCGTGCGCCGCCGGTTCGCCACGGGGGTCATGGCGGATCCCGCGCCGCTGATCGACGCGATCCGCGAGAACTGCGGACTCGAGTGGAGCGAACCGGTGCCGGAAGCCGAAGCGGTGGTGCTCGATAACCGCATGCTGCCGCACGAGTGGCTGGAGACCGCCCGCGGATACTGCAAAGCGGACGCGCTCGACCACGGGGACGACCATTTTCTTCCGGGGCCGCACGATTCGGCGTGGGACCTGGCCGGTTTTTCGGTGGAATTCGGACTGGACCACGAGGGCGAAGGGTACCTGCTGGAGCGGTACGGACGCGAATCGGGCGACCACTCGGCCGCGGTGCGCCTGCCGTTTTATCGCGCCGCATACCTCGCTTTTCGCGTGGGCTACTGCGACCTGGCCACCCAGGCGCTGGGCGATTCGGAGGACGGCCGGCGCTTCGCCGCCGAGCGCAGCCGCTATGAAACGCTGTTGAGGCAGCAACGATGGATGAGGCAGACCTCCCTGTTGTCTGCGTAGACCTCGACGGGGTGCTGAACGCCTACGATGGCTGGCGCGGAGCGGACTTCTTCCATCCGCCGCGGCCGGGAGCGCGTGAGTTCCTGCAGGGACTCCGGCAGCGCGGCTATCGCGTGGTGGTGTTCACGGTGCGCTGGGCGCCGCACGTCACGGCTTGGCTCGAGGAGCATGGCCTGGCTCCGCTGGTCTCGGAAGTCACCAACCAGAAGCCGCCCGCGCATGTCTATGTGGACGACCGGGCCATCTGCTTCCAGGGCGACTTCGGCGCCACGCTCGAGCAGATCGCGGATTTCCGGGCACACTGGGAAGACGTAGAGCCTTAGGCCCGAATCTTCTTATACGCTTCGAGGCATTTCTCGGCGGTTTCGATCGGCGGCAGGCGGCTGCCTTCCTGCTCGATCAGGTAGAACTCCACTCCGCCCACGCTCTCGGCTGCCGCGAAGATCTCCTTCCACGGCGCCTGGCCCTCGCCGAGCAGCACCTTGTACCCCTCGCCCGGACCCCAATCTTTGAGGTGCAGGGCCTTGATGCGGCCCGGGTTGGCCTTGATCCAGGCCACCGGGTCGGACTTTACTTCGACGCAGGTGCCGACGTCCAGCTGGAGCATGACGTCTTTCGGCGTATTGGCCGCCAGCACTTCCATGGGCCGCTTGCCTTCCACTTCGCGGAACTCGGCCTGATGGTTGTGATAGCCGGCGTGGATTCCGGCGGCGGCGAATTTTTCGTTACCCGCGGTGAGGGTATCCGCCACCTTCTTCCACCCGTCGAGGTTCTGCGGATTGCCGGCACTCGCCAGCACAATGTAGCGGCTGCCGATAATCTGATTCAGCTCGATGGCCTTGGCGATGCCGTCGCCCGTGTAGGCGTTGGGGCCGTTGTGCGTCGAATAGCACTTGATGTTGAGATCGTCGAGCAGCTTGCGGACTTCCTTGGCGTAGTCCGGCGTCCAGGCGAAGTAGGGGGCGTAGAACTCCACCACTTCGTAGCCCTGCTTCGCCACGGCCGTGACGGTGCCCTTGAGATCCTTGCCGAGTTCGTCGCGAACCGAGTACAGTTCGAGGCCGATTGGGATCCGCCGCGATTGAGCGGCGGCGGTGAATAGCGGGGTCGCAATGGTAGCGGCGAGGAACCCGCGGCGAGAGACGTTGTCATGCGAAGCCATGCGGAACCATGTTATCGCAAACCACGATGGTATTCTGAAGGCAAGGGCTTGTGTCGCCTATAACTTTCCGCCGCTGTGGAATCGTCATTTTCGGGATCCTCATCCTCTGGAGCGCCGTACAGGCATTCCAGCGTCCGTTCCGCGAACTGGCGCCCACCGAATACACCAAATATCCCCTCCCGCCCGATTACCGTGTGCCGGGCGAATGGGTCTTCGGCCGCCTGATGTATCCGCCGGTGGGCCGGTATTACGGCGGATTCCAGTTCCTCGGCAGTTGGAAGGAAGGGTTTTCCAACTGGGCGATGGACTACCCGAGGTCGGACCGGCACTTCGCGCAGGCGGTGCGGCGGCTGACGCGGCTGCAGGCGAGGTCAGTCGAGCAGCCGGTCGATCCGGATGATGCCGACATGTTCGACTGGCCATGGCTGTACGGGGTGGAGATGGGGCACTGGAATCCCAGCGACGACCAGGCCCGGCGCCTGCGCGAGTTCCTTTTGCGCGGCGGCTTCCTGATGTGCGACGACTTCCACGGTTCCATCGAGTGGGACGTCTTTGCCGACGGCATGAGGAAAGTCTTCCCCGACCGCACCATTGTGGACCTCGACGCCGCCGATCCGATCTTCCACACGATTTACGACCTGGACACGCGCTACCAGGTGCCCGGCGAGTTGTACCTGGAGACGGGGAAGACGTACGAGAAGGGGGAGTCCGGCAAGCCGCCGCACTGGCGCGGCATCTTCGACGATCATCAGCGCCTGATGGTGGCTATCTGTCACAACATGGACCTTGGCGATTCCTGGGAACACGCCGACAATCCGCAATACCCGGAACAGTTCTCCGCGCTGGGCCTGCGCATCGGGCTCAATTACCTGATCTACTCGATGACTCACTAGAGGCAAAAAAAACGATGAACTGGGGCGTAACGGGAGCCATTCTGATGGCGCTGGCCGTCGGCTTGGGCGCATTCGGCGCGCACGGACTCCGCGACCGGCTGGATGCGTATTCAATGGGCGTTTACGAGAAGGCGGTCTTTTACCATTTCATCCACGGATTGGGACTGCTGATCGTGGCCTTTCTGCCGAAGACGGGGACCTTTTCGGCAACGGCGGCGGCCACGGTGTGCACGCTGCTGCTGGCCGGCATCCTGCTGTTTTCCGGCAGCCTCTACGTGCTGGCGCTGAGCGGCAATCGGATGCTCGGCGCGATCACGCCCTTCGGCGGCATCGCTTTTATCGCGGCGTGGCTGGTGCTGGCATGGTACCTGATGCGACACTGACGGAATGCTGAGACACACCCTGGCCACCCTGTCGTACCGGTGCGGAAAAGCGATGCGAGGCGCGCCCGAGGGCTTCTCCTCGTTTCGGGCGGCGCCCGGCACGCGTTCGGCCGGGGAGATTCAAGCGCATATCTCGGACCTGCTGGACTGGGCCCTGCACCTCGCCGGCGGCCGGCAGGTGTGGCACGATTCCGAGCCGCTCGGGTGGGAAGAGGGCACCGCACGCTTCTTCGCGGCGGCGGAAGCGCTCGACCGGCGCTTCGCAGCGACCGGCCCGCCGCTCGCCTGCACCGCGGAGCAGTTGTTCCAGGGCCCCATAGCGGATGCCCTGTCGCACACCGGCCAGATCGCGCTGCTGCGCCGCCTGGCGGGCGCGCCCATCCGCGGCGAGAACTATTATCGCGCCGAAATCGCGGCCGGTCGCGTGGGCCGCGAGCAGGGCGCGCCACGGACGGAATTCGACTGAAGGCACGGCCGGAAGCGATCTGTAGCGTTGTTCACAACTGCGGAACCGCGGAGCGATATACACTGGATAGCACGTGGTCCGAGGGGGAAAAGTCCGGCTCTCCATTTCGCGCGCTATCGGTGCGTTCGGGCTCGCCCTCCTCATGGCGGCGCTGCATGCCAGCCCAATACTGCTGGCGGGTTCCGCGGACCGGGGATGCTGTAAGAACGGCCACGCCTGCTGCCGTCGCGCGCGCACGATCAGCGGGCCGGCGGCAAGCGCAGCTCCGGCATGCGGCAGCCGGTGCAGCACCTCCGGGTGGACCGCGCCGGGCACTCTGCCGGCGGTCGTGCCGGAATCCCGCACCTTGCCGGACAGCCCGCGGCCCGAGACCGGCCACGCTGGTTTCACGACGGCTGCCCGGCCCGCGCAGCATGTCTTTTCGTTGTTTCAAAGACCTCCTCCCATCGCCTCCTAGTCTCATTCTGCGTTGAAGCAATCTCGAGAGTAGACGGGAGGAGTTGTGAGTCACGCGTGGGTATTGTGTCTGCTGGCGTGCGCGATGTGCGCGCCGGCGCAGGAATCGATTCAATCGGGCAGTGTAGGCGGACGGGTCACTGATCCATCGGGCGCAACCGTGGCGGAAGCGAAAGTCACCGTCCGGCAAACGGAAACCAACATAGCCTCTTCAGCGCTCACGGACCGCGAAGGCCATTTCCGTTTTCCCAACCTGCGCCCCGGGCCGTATGAGATCCGGGTGCAACGTCCGGGCTTTGCCGACGGGGTACGGCAGATTCGGCTGGGAGGCGGTTCCGCCTTCGACCTGCCGGTCTCGCTGAAACTGGCCGCGGACGCCGAGACCATCGAGGTGAAGTCCGAAGAGACGCTCCTCGAAGGTGCGCGGAGCCAGATTGCCTCCACCGTCCGGGAGAGCGAAATCCGGGACGTGCCGTTGAGCGGGCGCAGTTTCCTGGAACTGGCGCTGCTGGCGCCGGGCGTCTCGCAGACCAATACCGGGAGCACGCAACTCTTCCCGGAAACGTCGGCGGTCTCGGGCCAGGGCATCTCGATCGGCAGCCAGCGGAATTTCTCGAACGGATTCGTGGTGGACGGGCTTTCGGCCAATGACGACGCGGCGGGACTGGCGGGAGCATTTTACGGGCTCGACGCCATCAGCGAACTTCAGGTGGTCACCTCCGGCGGGCAGGCGGAGTTCGGCCGCGCCATGGCGGGATACGTCAGCGTGGTGACCAAAAGCGGCACGAACAGGGTGCACGGCGACCTCTACGGGTATTTTGGAAATCAGCGCTTCAACGCGAGAAACGCGCTTTCGGGGAGCAAGCTGCCGCTGACCGAAGCACAGTTCGGCGGCAGCGTGGGGGGACCGGTGCGCGAGAACCGCACCTTCTACTTTGCCAACGTGGAGCACCGCGCCCTGAATCAATCGGGCCTGGTCACCATCGACGGCGCCAACGTGGCGGCGATCAACTCGCGCCTGGCGGCAATCGGGTACCAGGGACCTCTCATTTCGACGGGGCTGTATCCCAATCCGGTTCACGCCGATAATGTGCTGGCGAAGTTCGACCACCAGATCAGCCGGCGGGACCAGTTCACCGCGCGCTACAGCCTCTACCGGGTCCACAGCGAGAATGCGCGGGGCGCCGGAGCGCTGAGCGCCGTCAGTGCCGCCGCGGGGCTCGACAGCAGCGACCACACGATTGCGGCGGGCAACGTGCTCACGCTCACGCCGCGCCTGGTGAACGAGACCCGGGGCCAGTATACCCATAGCGATCTGCGGGCCGACCCCAACGACGCTGCCGGGCCGGCCGTCAACATCGCCGGCGTGGCCGCTTTCGGACGCGCATCCGGATCGCCCACGCGGCGCAGGAACGGCCTGGCCGAGATCGTCAACAATCTCGCCTATCAATCCGGCGCGCACGCCCTTCGCGTGGGAGCCGATTTTTTGAATAACAACACGGAGATCACTTACCCGCGCTCATCCCGCGGCAGTTACTCGTTTTCCTCGCTGGCTAACTTCCTCAAGGGAACTTACAATAACTCAGGTTACGCCCAGACATTCGGCAACTCCGTTGTTTCCCAGGCGAACCCCAACGCGGGCTTCTATGTGCAGGATGAATGGAGGGCGGGACCGCGCCTCACCTTGAACCTCGGGCTGCGGTACGACCTCCAGTTTCTGCGCACCATCTCTACCGATACGAACAACATATCTCCACGGCTGGGATTCGCATGGTCCCCGTGGGCTTCGCGCCGCACGGTGGTGCGGGGCGGGTTCGGACTGTTCTACGACCGCGTTCCCCTGCGGGCGCTGGCCAACGCCCTGCTCTCGAGCGGAAACACCACCGTTCTCACTCCAGACAGCCAGGTGAGCGTCAGCCTTTCTCCCGCGCAAAACGGCGCGCCCGTGTTCCCCAATCTGCTCGCATCGCTTCCTCCCGTCGTCGCCATCAATTTCTCCACGATGGACCGCCGGATGCAGAACGCCTATTCCGGGCAGGGCAGCGTGGAAGTGGAGCGGCAACTCGGAGAGACCGGGGTCCTGACCGTAGGGTACGAACACCTGCGCGGGCTGCACCTGATTCTTTCCATGAACCAGAATGTGCCCGCCTGCGCCGCGGCCGGGAACAACAACGGATGCCGGCCGAATCCGGCCTTCGCCAACAACAGCCAATATTCGCCGCGCGGGGATTCGGAGTACAACGGCTTGCACCTGTCCTTCCGCCAGCGGCCCGCGAGATGGGCGAATTACCGGATTTCGTACGCCTTATCCAAAGCCACCGACGATGTGGGCGAGTTCTTCTTCAGCTCGCCCATCGACAACTACAACATCTGGCAGGACTATGGCCGCTCGGACGACGATCAGCGGCACCGCCTGACGGCGAACGGCGCGGTGGATGTAAGAGGATTCCAGTTCAGCGTCCTGCTGCAATACGCTTCGGCCCTGCCGTTCAATATCCGGACCGGCACGAACACCATTCAGGGGACGGCGGCGCGGCCGGTGGTGAATGGCGAATTCATCCCGCGAAACAGTGGCACCGGCTTCGACCTGTTCACGGTCAATGCGCGCGTGGGACGAAGTTTCGCGGCGGGCGACCATCTAAGAGTGCGCGCGTGGATCGAAGCATTCAACGCGCTCAATCACGTGAACGGGGTAACGCTCAACGGGACGTTCGGCACCGGCGCGTATCCCGTCAGTCCGCTGCCATCCTTCGGCCAGACCACGTCGGTGTCGGACGGCCGGGCGCTGCAGGCGGCTTTGCGCATCTCCTTCTGACGCCCGCCGCGGGTTAAGATACTCCTGTAGAATACGTCCGTGCCCCGCCACCGGCCTCGCGGTTGCGTGGCTTCGAGTATGGCGATCCACTCCAATTCTCCTGTCCGGTTAAAGGACATAGCGCGCGACCTCGATGTCTCTGTGATGACGGTGTCGAAGGTTGTGCGCGGCTGCGCGGACGTGGGCGAGGAGACGCGGCGGCGCGTGCTCGCCAAGGTCAAGGAGCTGAATTACCAGCCGAATTGGGTCGCCCGCAGCCTGGCCGCGCGGCGGACGTTCATGGTCGGACTCATTGTCCCGGACCTGATGCACTCCTTCTTCGCGGAGATCGCCAAAGGTGTCTCCGCCGCGATGCGGCCGGCCGGCTACGACGTAGTGATCTGCAATTCGGAGGACGACGGCACCGTGGAATCGAGCGAAGTGGACCGGCTGCTGGCCCGGCAGGTGGACGGGTTGATCATCGCGTCCGCCCAAATGCCCGGATTTCATCAGCTATTCGACCGCATCGAAGCGCGCAACGTGCCTTACATTCTGATTGACCGGCGATTCCCCGGGGTGCGCGCTCCGTTTATCGGGGCCGACGACGAGGCGATCGGCACGCTGGCCACCCGGCACCTGATCGATCGCGGGTGCCGGCTCATCGGGCACATTGCCGGCCCCGCCCTGACCACCGGTCTCGGCCGTCTGAAAGGGTACCGTCAGGCCCTTGCCAGTGCCGGCATTCAAGTCCCGGAGACGTACGTTGTTCCGGCGTCCGACGATGAAACGGGGTTCGTCGCGGCGCGCAGGCTGCTGGCGCTGGACCCGCGGCCCGACGGCATTTTCGGGTACAACGATCCGACGGCGTGCGGCGCCCTCCGCGCCGCTCTCGAAGCCGGAATCGCGGTACCGCGCGACCTGCGCATCATCGGCGCCGGCAACGTCCACTATTCCGATCTGCTGCGCGTCCCGCTATCCACCATCGACCAGTGCAGCACGGAAATCGGACGGCAGGCCGCGGGCATCCTGCTGAAAGCGATCTCGTCGAAGCGGCGGCGGCCGGCCCGCGCCGTGGTCATCGTGCCGAAACTCGTAGCGCGGGAATCCACGAACTGACCGGCCGCGCGACCCGCATCATCGGGGCCGGTAACGTGCACTATTCGTAAGCGGCTGAAAATCGCCCGGTGGGTCACACGGAACGTCTGATCCCTCACTGCACGCGCTTCGTCAGTGCCTTGCCCGCCAGCGACCGGCTCACCACCTGAACGCCGAAGGCTTTCGTCATCGACGGAACCAGCGCCGCGGCTTCCGGATTCCCTTCACGGATCTGCAGGCTCACGATGTCCACCAGCTCGCGCCAGCTCTCCTGCGGTTGGCCCGGCTTCACCTTACTTCTGGTTTGTCCTTTTTTGTTCACCAGGTCGGCAGCGGCCTTCATGCACTGGTCCATGTAGTCGTCGAAGTCCTCGCCAAACTCGGCGATATCGCCCAGCATTTCCAGGTTCACGGCATCCGAGAAATGGCGCCCGATGGCGTCCGTAGCCCGCACTTCCACTCGGATGTTGTAATTCGCATCCTGGTTGCGCGCGTTCAACACCAGCCTGCTATCCGGTCCGCGCTGAGTCTCCTCCAGCCGGTAGTGCAGCTCAGTCGCGTGGCCATTGATCGCCGTCCCGTTCGGCGGCGGTAATGCACTCGTCACGGTTCCGATGAAGTCGATCGCCGGATCGCCAGCCCCGGGTTGTACTACCGTGCCCACGCGCGACGCCAGCGGTTCCCCGTTCACTGTCCACGCGTAAGTAACCGGGTCAAACAGCCACTCCTGTTCAACCGTCAGTATTTTCCGGTCGTCCTGTATGGATTCCTCGTAGGCAAACGTCCGTGGCTCGCACGCCAGAGGCTGGACCGTTACTGAACCTCTCGCCACTCCGTGCAGGTTCTGCGGGTCTTCCTTGGTGCGCAGGTGAATCGCGGGCACGATGTGAGCGATGGAAACGCCGCCCCTATCCCCGCTTAGCAGCAGACCTTCGCCCGTGATCCGCAGATCCAGCCACGAGATCTGCGGCACCGCCCAGGAAGGTTGATCCGGAATCTCTGTGTCCGGCGCAACCGCACCCAGGCTGTCGAAGATCTGTCTCAAGGTCGCCCCTAACAGGGGAGTGATGGGAAGGATGATCGTCTGCAGCACGGACAGCACGTCGATCAGCAGGTTACATAAGAATCCGAACTCCACTTCATAGGCGAGTACCGGAGCCGGAGGATCGGCTACCACCTCGACATTGTTCTGCACCAGAGTCGCATGCAGCTTCTGCGTGAACGAGCCGCCGTCCACTGACCAGCAATCACCCTCCGCATCGAACGTCCCGTCCACATCGATCACGCCCTCCCTGAATGTCAGGTTCACGCTGTTCACTGTGACCGGATCCCTCGAAAAGGACTTCGCGTCTGGTAGCTGTCTTTTGATCACTTCAGCCGCGATCGCCAGCGAAATCGGGCGCGAGCTGCTCACCGACGGAGTCAGACGCGCGGCATCCCCCTCTCCGACCCTCAACGCGAGGGTGTCCGCATCCAGGTTGAGGTTCTTGCCGAAGATGATGAACAGCGCCTTCACCGAACTCTCGCCGGGAATCAGCTCGAAATCCTTATTCGGCTCACGCTGGATCAGCTTGTTGACTTCGGTATTCGCACGCGCGGCAAACCCCGCAATGCCCGCGCTCGCCGCTGTGGCCGGCGCTTCCAGTGTTGCGTCCAGAAGTCTCGCGATCAGGAACGTCCCGTCCAGCAATTGAATCCGCACCTTCACCGCGCCGCCCGAAAACACAACGTCGGCGGCATCCGGGAGCCTGATCACGCCCCCTTCCAGTTGCAGCGACAGCGTGCAAAAATTCGAGCCGGGCTGCAGGGCGAGCTCACTCCCTTTCACCAGCAGATCCACCGCGTTCAGTTTGCGTTGAAATGCGCTTGCCGCAACGCCCGGGACAACCAGCCGGATTGGCCCGTCAAGGCCTTGACCCTGAAGAACAACGTGCTCCTGAATCATGTCCAGCAGCTTGTTCCGGCGAATCTGAAACACAAAGCCGAAGCTGTCCAACAGACTCATACCTGCCCCTTTCGAAACAGGCCCGTCACTTTGACGCGAACCTGGTTCCCCGGCCGGCTCTTCCTCACCGCATCGTAGACATGCTCCCGTCCCGTGCTGCCGAAAAATGCTGGGTGAAGAGACTGGCACTCCTTCACGGCTTCGGCGGTAATCTCTACCTGGATCTCCCGCATGAATCGTTGCGGATCCGACAAGAGAAGTTCTCCGCCATTCGGAACTTCACCGATTCGTCTTACTATTTCCGATTCATGGTGCAATAACTCCCTGTGAGAGTGAATGCGCAAGATAGAACAAGCTACAGCATCCGGATAAGCCATGATGTACAGTACTCCGATCGGACGAGGAATCCAAACTAAAACGTCAGCTCCTTTCAGGTGTGCTCTTTTATACCTTTTTCCACCGCCGGCCCGCCAGAGTAGAAGAATATGTGCAGTGCCTCCGACCGGCTGATCGCTTTACCGGCGCGCCTCGAAAAAGGCCCGCAGCAACTCCACGCACTCCACCGCGAGCACGCCCTCCACTATCTGCACGCGATGATTAAGCAGCTCGGAATCGGCGATGCGGAACTTGCTGCGCACGCCTCCGAAGCGCAGGTCGCGCGCGCCGAAGACCAGCCGCGCGATGCGCGCGTTCACCAGGGCTCCCGCGCACATGACGCAGGGCTCGAGCGTGCAATAGAGGGTCGCATTCTCGAGGCGGTAGTTGCCGGCGGCCGCGGCGGCCTCGCGCAGCGCCGACATTTCAGCGTGGGCGGTCGGGTCGGCGCGCGCAACAGGAGCGTTCCAGCCGCGGCCGAGGATCTCGCCGTCCGCCACCACGATCGCGCCCACCGGCACCTCGCCCGCCGCGGCGCCCTCGCGCGCCAGGGCCAGCGCCTCGCGCATATACCGCTCGTCCACCGTTTTCAGTGCCTGAAGTGGCGAATGCCCGTGAATACCATCGCGGCGCCCAGCCGGTCCGCGGCGGCGAGGACTTCCTCGTCGCGCATCGAGCCGCCCGGCTGAATGAACGCCGTGGCGCCGTTTCGCACGGCCTCTTCCACCCCGTCCGGAAAGGGGAAGAAGGCGTCGGAAGCCACCACGCTGTCCTGGAGCGGGAGCACGGCCTTCATGGCCCCGAGTTTAACCGAATCGACGCGGCTCATCTGTCCCGCGCCCACGCCGACGGCCTGTCCGGCACGCGCGTAGACGATCGCGTTGGACTTGACGTGCTTGGCCACCTTCCACCCGAACTCGAGCGCCTCCCACTCCTCGTCGGATGGGGCGCGCCGGGTGCGCACCACGGCGGCGGCACGATCGAGGCGCGCGAGATCGGAGGTCTGCATCAGGTATCCGCCGGTGATGGACTTGACCACGACGCGATCGAGGCCGGCTCCGGCGCGCATCAGCCGCAGGTTCTTCTTCGCGGACAGAACGGCCAGACCTTCAGGCGAAAAATCCGGAGCGATCACCGCTTCGACGAACGTCTTCGCGATTTCCCGGGCTGTCTCTTCATCGAGCGTGCGATTCAGCGCGATGACCCCGCCGTACGCGGATACCGGATCGCACTCGTAGGCTTTGCGGTAAGCCTCCGGCAGCGATGCCTGCTCGGCGCAGCCGCAGGGGTTGGTGTGTTTGATGATGGCCACGGCGGGCCGGTCGAATTCGCAGGCAAGCTGCCAGGCGGCGTCCAGGTCCACCAGGTTGTTGTAGGAGAGTTCCTTGCCGTGCAACTGTTCGGCGCCCGCGACGCCCTGGCCTTGATGGCCGTAAAGCGCTGCCGCCTGGTGCGGATTCTCGCCGTACCGCAGGCTCATCAGGCGGGGCGCGCGCAGGCTCAGATCGTGCGGCAGGTCGGATGGATTGTCCACCTGTTCCAGGCGGGCGCTGATGGCGGAATCGTAATCGGCCGTGGTGCGGAACGCTTTCTTGGCGAGCCGCCAGTTGGTTTCAATCGACAGCGCGCCGCCGCCCGCGCGCATTTCTTCGACGATTGCGGCGTAGTCCGCGGGAGAAACCACGACCGCGACATCCTGGTAATTTTTGGCCGCGGCGCGGATCATGGTGGGTCCGCCGATATCGATGTTTTCAATCAGCTCTTCGAGGCGCGCGCCGCTTTTCGCCGCCACCTCTTCAAACCGGTAGAGATTCACCACCACCATGTCGATCGGTTCGATGCCGTGCTCGGCGATCGCGCGCATGTGCTCATCGCGGCCGCGCATGGCGAGGATACCGCCGGCCACTTTGGGATGAAGAGTCTTGACGCGGCCGTCGAGCATCTCGGGAAAGCCCGTGAGTTCGGCCACGTCGCGCACCGGGACGCCCGCCTCGCGAATCATGCGGGCGGTTCCGCCCGTGGAAACGATTTCCGCTTCGAGCCCGCTGAGCTCGCGGGCGAATTCCACCACACCAGTCTTATCGGTAACGCTGATGAGAACGCGACGGATTCTGTGCATCTACAGCGAAGGTAGCACAGGGCTCACGCCCTACACCGCACACTCGCCGCGTCCGAGTTGCAGGGAGTACGCGACGTCGTCGCCCCAATCCTGGTAGAGCTCGGGAAACAACTCGGCGGGCTTGGCGAGATCGTTCGTCATTTCGCGGAAGGTCTCCACCCGGTGCCGCAGCACGTAATCGCGAAACGACTCGCCGGCGCTGCGATTGGACGACGAAGTGGGTCAGCACGCGCGTCACGGCTTCGGGCGCAAGGCGCGCGGGAATCGACTGCACGGCCAGGCCGAAGCGCATGATGCCCTGGCCGTCGTAACCGCCGCCCAGCATCATCTGGTAATACGGAACCTCCCGGCCGCCGATCTTGCGGGCGTTGCCGAAGAAGCCGATATCGCCGATCCAGTGATGGCCGCAGGAATTCGGGCAGCCGCTCGCCTTGATGCTCAGCCTCCGCACCTGGGGGTCGTCGAACTGCCGCACGGTTTCGGCAAGCGCCTCGCCAAGGTTCATGGTCTTGGTGAGCCCGAGGTTGCAGGTGTAAGCGCCGGGGCACGTGAGCACGTCTTCCACGGTGCGCGCGCCCGCCTCACCGAGTCCGGCCGCTTTGAGGGCTGCGTAAACCTGTCGCAGACGGGCAAGCGGGAGGAACGAAATCACCAGGTTCTGGTCGATGCCGATCCGCACCATGCCGTCGCCGGCATCGGCGGAGATCTGCGCCGCGGCGCGCAACTGGCTGCCGGTGAGGTTGCCCTGGTCGGCGCGCACGATGACGGAGGCGTAGCCGGTCTGCTTCTGCTCCACCACGTTGGTTTCGAGCCAGGCGTCGTATTCCGCGCTGCCGGCCTCATGCGGAGGCAGAACCGGAAGCAGGGCGCCGGTTCCAAGCGGCGGCGCGTGCGATTCGAAGCCGCCGAAACCTTCGGGCACCAGGTCCGGCCAGGCGATCCCCCCGTTGGCCAGGATGTCCTCGAATTCGCGGTCGATGTTTTCCTTGAGCCACGCGAAGCCGCGCTCGCGCAGCACGAACTTCATCCGCGCCTTGTTCTTGTTGGACCGGTTTCCGTACTGGTTGAAAACGCGGATGACGGCTTCGATGCGATTGAGGAGGCGCTCCTCGGGAACGAATTCGTCCAGCAGTTGCGCTTCGGTGGGCAGGGGCCCGAGTCCGCCGCCGATCACCATGCGGAATCCGCGCTTACCGTCGCGAATCGTTCCGCGCAGGCCGATATCGTTGATCGCGCCCTGAATGCAATCGCGGTCCGAGCAGCCGTCGAAAGCAATTTTGAACTTGCGGGGAAGGTTGCCGGTGAGATCTTTGCGGAGCAGGGCGTAGGCCACGCGCTGCGCGTAGGGCCGCACGTCGAAAACCTCGCTGCGGGCGATGCCGGACCAGGGGCACGCGGTCACGTTGCGAACCGTGTTGTAGCAGGCTTCGCGATTGGTGAGCCCGACGTCGGCCAGCAGGCTCATCAGGGCGGAAACCTTGGCCAGCGGCACGAAATGATACTGGATGTTCTGCCGGGTGGTGAGGTGGCCCTTGCCGCCTGCAAACTCGTCGGCCACGCGGGCGAACTGCTCCACCTGGCGCGCCGTCGCCAGACCGCTCGGCACCTTGCACCGCACCATCTGGAACCCAGCCTGCCGCTGCCCGTAAATTCCGTGTTTCAGGCGAAACGGGCGAAATTCGTCTTCCGTGATTTCCCCCGCCAGGAACGACTGCGCTTTGCGCGCGAAGGTCTCGATTTCCTCGCGGACGGTTTGTTCGTGTTGTTTTTCCAGTTCGTCGCGTTGGACCAGATCTTCCGGCACGATGGCAGCCATAATTACCTCTATCCCGATAGAGATTGCAGTGAATGCTTTTCTAAGCCTAACCGATCAGCGGGCGGATTACAAGCGGTGGAGGCAACGAGGGGAGAAGGAAAGGGCAGGCGCGGAGGCCTGCCCCTTTAGTTACTTGGACTTGCTGAGCCGCCGGAAGTAGTCGGCCACCTTGTCGGCGTAGCCCTGCGGTACCTTTTCTCCGCCTGGGCTGCGGACGGCGCCGCTCGAGCCGGTGTCGTCCACTTTGCGCCGCAACTCCATTTCCACCTGCTCGATTCCGGCGAGCGCCGCACGAATGCGCTCGGCGAGGAGCGGATCGTTGCCGCCGGCGAAGGGATCGAACTGGCGCATATCCCGGATCATGCCCTGGATATCGCGGGCCGCATTGGGATCTTCGCGGACCTGCTGCTGCTGGAGCTGATTGAGCGCCTGGAGGGTTTCGCGATACGTCCGCTGCACGTCTCCGAACTGCACCGAGCCGGGGCCCCACGGTCCGCCGGGATTGCCGTAGCCGTCCCCACGGTTGATGTTGCCGCCGTAATTGCCGCCGCCACCGCCCGCGTTACCGGGGCTGCCGGCATTGCGCTGTCCACCCTGCTGACCGCCGCCTTGCTGCCCGCCCCCTTGCTGGCCGCCCTGACCCTGCTGGCCCTGTTGACCTTGCTGGCCGCCTTGGCCCTGCTGTCCTTGCTGCCCTTGCTGTCCTTGCTGGCCCTGCTGTCCCTGTTGGCCCTGCTGGCCTTGCTGCCCCTGCTGCCCCTGCTGACCCTGCTGGCCCTGCCCGCGCTGGCCCTGTTGCTGAGCCATGGCCTGCATCTGCTGCCGCAGCCGTTCCACCTGGCTCAACGTGTTTTCCATCGCCTTATCGGTTTGCGGATCGCGACCCTGGCCGGGCTGGCCCATGGCCTGCTGCACCTGCCGAAGCTGGTCGCGCAACTGGTTCATGCCGGCGGTAATCTGCGATTCCGACATCACCGCGTACTGGCCCATGTTGCGCCGCAGCCACTCGCCGTTGCGCTGCATGGCGCGGGAAAGCTCCATCTGCTGCATGTCGCCGAGGGCTTCGCGCAGCTTCGAGGACGCCTGGCGCTGCGTCCCCGCCATCTCGCGGACGGCGTTCTGCATGTTCTGCTCGAGCTTCTTGAGGTCATTGACCTCCTGGTCGCGCTGTCCCGCGAGTTGCTCGATCTGGCTGCGCGTCGGCTGCTTGTCCTCATCGCCGAATGTCCGCCGCAACTGTCCTTCGAAATCCTGCTGCCGGCGAGCCAGGTCGTCGGCCTGGCGGGCCAGGTTTTCCACCTGGTTGCCGGCCTGCTGGCTGCGCATCCCGGAGAGCATCTGCTCGGCATCGCGGAGACTTTCCGCCGCGCGCCGCGCCTGTGCCTCGGATTGGGGCGTTCCAGCCTGCTGCGAAGAGGCCGCCTGGCGCATCGCGTCGGTAGCCTGCTTGAGCCTGTCCAGCATCTGCTGAAGCTGCTGCGCGCTCATGCCGCCGTTGGCCATCTGCTGGCCGCGCTGTTGCCCCTGTTGCTGCCCTTGTTGCCCCTGTTGCTGCCCCTGTTGACCGGCCTGACCCATCTGGCCCTGCTGACCCTGTTGGCCTTGTTGCCCCTGCTGGCCCTGTTGACCCTGCTGGCCTTGTTGACCCTGCTGGCCTTGTTGGCCTTGCTGACCCTGCTGGCTTTGCTGGCCGTTGCGGCTCAACTGCCCGCTCTGGCTCATCCGCTCCATCTGCTGCCGGAGCTGCTCGGCTTCACGGCGCAGCATCTCCTGCTCCCACCGCTGCTGCGGCGTCTGCTGCTGCGTGCGACGCTGCTGCTCGGCCAGTTCCTGCTGTCTCTTGGCAAGCTGTTTCAGTTTCTCGAGCGCTTCATCGATTTCCTTCTGCTGCGACTCGCTGCCGCCACCGCCGCCGGTCTGCCCGCGCGCGCTCTCGTACTGATTCTTTTCGGTGTCCAGCTCCAAATCGAACAGCCCCTGCAGATCGCGAGTGGCTCCGCCGCCGCCACCACCGCCACCACCGCCTCCGCCGCGCTGCCCGAAGGCCACCTGGATATCGCGGAAAGTGGCCTCGGCGCGCAGCAGGTACTGCAATGCCTTCTGCTCGGGCTCGAGCGCGTCTTTCCACTTGGCGCCCTTGAGCCGGTCGCTGGCCGGACCCATCGCCTCGATGGCCCGGTCCATGTCATCCACGAAACTCTTGAAAGAATCGCCCGCCCCTTCGAGTTGCCGCGCCTTCATGCGCTGCGACAGCGATTTGGCCTGGTCGCGCAGTTTCGACTGCACGCCGGCGAGGAAACTGGCGTTCTCCTGATCCGTGCCCGCCGCCCCCTGGCCCTTCGCCTGGTTCCAGGTTGCGGTGATGATTTCTTTCTGCCGCTGCGAAATCTGGTCCTGCTGTTCGTCGCCGCCGCCGCCACCGCCGCCACCGCCGCCACCGGCCTGCTGCGACTGCGTGTAGTTGCGCTCGAACGGCTGCGCCTCGATAAAGAACATATCGGTGCTGATCGTCTTGCGCGCGTCCTTCGCCGATGCGTACAGGCTGACGATGTCGCCCGGCTGCACTTTGAAATCTTCGAGCGCGATGACGGCCGAACCGGTAGACGTCTTGCCGCCGGATGGCATCGGCACGACCTTCTCGGCTGCGCCGTTCACCGAGTAGTGCAGGCTCACGTCCCTCAGGCCGAAGTCGTCCTTCGCGTCCACGGCGATGGTGACTTCCTCGATGGGGTTGGCGCGGAAATCGCGGCCGGGCCGTGTGATCTTCACTTCCGGCGCCCCGTCCTTCATCGATTCGATGAAGTAGTCCTCGGTCAGGCGAACGTCTTCCCCGCTCTCCACCGCCGCGATATGGTACAGGCCGTCCTTCTGAATCGGCACGCTGGCCACCAGGGCGCCGCCTGCGCCGGAACGCAGCGGAATCTTGGAACCGTCATCGAGCAGCAGCGCGCCCGTCGAGAGCGGCCGGTCGGTCTCGACCGCCACATCCGCGGTCGTGCCTTCCACCGCGCGCAAATCTCCGCCCGGGTCTTCCACTGCGTCCTTCATGCCGGTCCAGGCCGGGAAATGATAGGTCACGCGCAGTTTCTTGACCGACGGCAGATCGACGACATTCAGCTTGTACGACTGCGACCGCACGCCGCCCGCTTCCACGTAATATTCGAGCGATTCGGGAACGCCGGCGATAAGGAACTGATAAGCGTTGCTGCCCGGCTCGGTGCGCATCTCGGCCTGTTCCCATTGCGACGCACTGCCGTACTTCGCGAAGAAACGCACCTTCGGCGCGGTGAATCCCAGCAGGCTGGCGGAGATGGCCTGGTCCGCGCGCTTGCGGATGGTTTTGTTGCCGGGCTCCACCTTGATGGAATAGAACGGCTTCATTTCACCCTTGGGCAGCCCGCCCCACAGCAGCGAAGTGCCATACCCGAGGAAGCCCGGGCCGGACATACCCAGCCAGACCAGCACCAGCGCCGCAATCACCGCAGCCGAGGAGAAACTCGCAATGGCCGCGGTTTTGGCCACATCGGTGGGGGCCGCCTGCTGGGCGACATTCAGCGTATCGGCGGCAAGCAGTTGCAGGAACGGATCGTCGGGACGCTGCTCCACGCGCTCGGTGAAGGTCAGGAGCCGCTCTTCGAACTGCGGATACTTGTGTTCGGCGGCGCGGGCCGCATTCCTGCGGTTCAGGCGGATCACCGGCACGATCAGAGCGATAGCGACCGCCAGCGCGAGCCCAAGAAACAGGAAAACGCGCGCTCCGACCACGCTGCCGTTCGAAAAAGCGAACTGGTTGGCTACCAGCACCGCCACCACGGTGAGCGTCAGGGCCGCAACGGCCGTAACCGCCGCGCCGCGCGAGAGCGCCACCAGCCGCATCCGGCGCTCGATGGCTCCAAGGTACTCGGACAAGCGATCCAAAGGTTTCATGCCGCCTCTTTGTCCACAGAAAGATGTTGATTACCCAGCAAGGACTCGGCCACTGCCAGCGCCAGTGCCAGCAGCATTACATACCACCACAACGAAAGCGGTTTCTGCTCGGCCTGAACGTCTCCCCCGGCAGCCGTGGCAGTCCCGCTGGCTGTATTCTGCCATAACGACAGCGTCTCCTGCGGAATGGGGGTCAGGTCCGATTCGTGGCGGTCCGCATTCACCGCCACCAGTTCATTGCGGCCGTTCGGCCGGCGAATATCGTAGAAGCCGGCCAGCGTGAACTGCACGTTCTGCGCCTTCGTGGCCTCTTCGAGCGAAAGCACGCGGTCACCCTTCGGGTCCACCACGTCTACCGCCGCCCCGGTTTCCTTGGCATCCCTGAGTTCGGCGTAGGCGCCCACCGGGACGCTGGAGGGTCCCGAATCGAGCCTTCCCAGGTAGCGCGCGGTCTGATCCACGAACGGAACGAACGACGCGTGCAGGGGAAAGTCGTTGCTGACGTTATCGAAGGTGGAGGCGAACACCAGGATGTGCCCGCTGCCCAACTGCTGGTCGAGCAGCAGCGGGGTCTGGTCGGTCAGCCGCGCCACAACCCGCGCGCTCCCCTGCGCCACCCGCACCGCCTGGTAGAACTTCACGTCCTCCCAGCGATCGTCCTTGAGGATGGAGGGATGGGCCGTATCGAGCCACGCCGCCGTCTGGAACCGCTCGCCTTCCCGGCCGGCATACCGTGTGGCTTCGATCTTTTCATCCGACACGGGCACCTTGTTCCGCTGGACCGTCTTATAGCCGAGCGTGATGAGCACCGAGCCGCCGCCGCGCACGTAGTTGCGCAATTCGTTCTCGAAACCGGCCGAGATGGCGCCGACATCGGACAGCACCACGAAGGCGTATTTCGAAGGATTCAGGTTGGCCGACTGGTCCACGGTGACGCCGTCCACCTCGAAAGCCGACTGCCCGGCGGCCTCGAGAGCCGCCTTGAAGTAGAGCAGGGCACGGGTGTTGTCGGGCTCGTGGACGAACAGGGCCTTGCGCGCGTCGTCGCGCTGGACCGAGAAGTAGTAGGTATCGTCGGAAGGCAGCGCGTCGGCGGAATCGATCTTCACCTCACCCTTGTTGCGTCCGTAGGGCACGTCCAGCGAGAGAAACTCCACCGTGGCACGGCCGTTTTCGGGCACTTCGGCGGACTTGGTCTCCACCGTGCGGCCGTTCAGCGAAAGAGTCACGTTGCGCGAGGCCTTCTGGTTGCCGAAGCCGGCAACCGTGACCAGGACGCGCGCCGGCTTGCCGCCGTAAACGCGCCGCGGCACCACCACGTTTTCCACCGTGAAGTTGGACGTCGATGAGGCGGCGAGCGGGTGGGTTTCGAGGCGCAACGCCGCATTCAGCCGCAGGTCGTTGAAATTCGGGGGCATGCCGCTCTGCTGCATGTCCGAGTAGAGATGCACGTCAAGGGGCAGTTTCAACGACTGGGCGATGGAGCGCAGCGACCGCGCCAGTTCACCGTACGAGGTGCGCGCGTCCGTAGGCTCAATGGCGGCGATGCCGGCGTTCAGCGCGGAATGATCGTCGGTCACCTCGGTCATCACCTGGACCCGCTGGCCGAACGCCAGCACCTGTCCGCGCTGGCCGGGACCGAGGCGGCCGATCACCGAGCGCGCCTGCTGTTTGGCGGTCTCCAGGCGGTTGCCCGCGCGCATGCTCAACGAGTCGTCGATAGCTACCACCGTGATCTCGCCGCTTCGCGAAGAGGGCAGCACGCTGCGCCGCACGAAGGGTTGGGCAAAGGCGAGGACCAGCAGCATGATCAGCGCCGTGCGCGCCGCGAACAACAACAGGTAGCGCAGCCTGCGGTGCTTGATCGAGCTTTGCGTCCGCTTCTCGAAGAACATGAGCGAACTGAACGGCAGCGGAGTGGTCTTGTGCTTGCGCAGCAGGTGCAGCCAGACCGGCAGCCCCACCGCCGCCACGCCCGCCAGAAACCAGGGAGTCAAGAAGCCCATTACAGCTTTCCTCTCCGGATGGCCAGATATTCGCGCAGGCCCTCATCGAGCGGCCGCGAGGTGTCCATCAGGAAATAATCGAGGCCGGCGCCCTTGGCCTTGGCGCTCAGGTTTTCGATATGGGTATCGATCCGGTGGCGATACTCGTTGCGGGCGTATTCCGGAGAAACCTCCAGCGCCTCGGTTTCGTTCTCCATATCCACCAGCAGCACCGGCTCGCGGAATTTCGGCTTGATCTCCTGCGGATCCAATATGTGGAACAGGATCACCTCGTTGCCGTGGTGTCGCAGCGGCTCCACCGTTCGTACGATCACCGCCGGATCCTCGTAGAAATCCGACATCACCACCACGATGCCGCGGCGGTGCAGATAGTTCTGGAAATGGATGAACGGCTTGGAAAAGTCGGTGCGCTTGCCGGGTTCCGCCTTATCGATGGCGTGAAGCAGCCGGAAAAGCTGCCCCTGGCGCGTGGAAGGCGCGACGTAGTTGATCACTTCGTCGTCGAACACGATCAGGCCGGCGGCGTCCCGCTGTCCGTTGGCCATGTAGGAAAGCGACGCCGCGACGTACCGCGCATAGTCCAGCTTCGAAACCGGGTGCGAGCCGTACGCCATGGAGTTGGAGCAATCGAGCAGCAGCAGTAACTGGGTATTGGTTTCCCCGCGATACCGTTTGAGAAAACACTTTTCGGTGCGCGCGAAAACGTTCCAGTCCACGTGGCGCAGGTCGTCGCCTTCGGTGTAGGCGCGGTACTCGGCAAATTCCTGGGAGAAGCCGAAGTCGGGCGAACGGTGCAGGCCCGCGACAAACCCGTCCACCACCGTCTTGGCTACCAGGTCCAGGCCGGAGATAGCGTGCAGGGTCGCGGGATCCAAAAAGCGTTGCAGCATTTTACGTTCTCCGGCTAATCGCGCGGAGCCGGCTTCCAGTCAAGCACGCGCTGCAATACATCGTCCTGCCGGAGTTTGTCCGATTCGGCGTGGAAGTTCAGCAGAATGCGGTGCCGCAGGACGGGGGTGTACAGCGCGCGAATATCCTCGTAGGTCACGTGGTAGCGGCCCTTCATCAGCGCCCGTGCCTTGGCCGCCAGAACCAGAAATTGGGCGGCGCGCACGCTGGCGCCGTAGTTCACGTACTTTTGGACGAAGTCGGGCGCGCTTTCGTCACGGGGGCGCGTCACCCGAACCATATCCACGGCGTGGCGCGCAACGCTCTCCCCGATCGGCACCATGCGGACCAGTTGCTGGAAGTCCAGGATTTCCTGCGCGTTGGTGACCGTATCCGCCGTCGGGATGCTGGTCACGGTGGTAAGGTCCACAACCTGCAATTCCTCGGCGGCGCTCAGGTAATCGAGTACGGTGTTGAACAGGAAACGGTCGAGCTGCGCTTCCGGCAGCGGATAGGTTCCTTCGAGCTCGATCGGGTTCTGGGTGGCCAGAACGAAAAACGGCTCGGGCAGCCGGTGATGGTTGCCGCGCACCGTGCAGGAACGTTCCTGCATGGCTTCGAGCAAGGCGCTCTGCGTCTTCGGAGGGGTACGGTTGATCTCATCGGCCAGCAGCACGTTCGAGAAAATCGGGCCCTGCACAAAAGTCCAGGTGCGGTGTCCGGTCTTGGTGTCCTCTTCGATGATGTCGGTGCCGGTGATGTCGCTGGGCATCAGGTCCGGCGTGAACTGGATGCGTTTGAAAACCAGGCCGAGCGTCTGCGCCATGGTGCGAACCAGCAGCGTCTTGGCGGTTCCGGGCAGACCGGTGATGAGGCAATGTCCGCCTACGAACAGCGCGATCATAACCTGCTCGAGTACCTCCTCCTGGCCCACGATGACGCGCCGCACCTGCGTCACGATCTCCGACTGGACCTGGCGGAAGCGCTCGATGCGCGACCTCAGAACTTCAGGTTCCAACTGCTGCGTCACGGTTGTTGACATGAAAATCCTATTCCTGTTTCCTGGCTGGACTCTGTGTAGTTCCAGTTTCGCTCAGTTCCAGCAGTAGTTTCTGGGCCTGCCGGTACCCGGGTGCGGTTTCAAGCGCGTTGATCAACTCGTCTTTGGCGGCTTCCGCCTTCCCGTCCGCCCGCAGCGCCCGCGCGAGGTCGTAGTGGGCCCTGGCCACGTCGATCGGTTTGGAGGCGATGACCGCGCGGAATTCGCGAACGGCGCCGGCGTTGTTCCCTTCTTCGAGCCAGAGCGTGCCCAGTTCCTGGTGCTGCTCGCGTTCCATCGGGTAGATGTAATTGAGCCGCTCCAGGGCCGCCGCGGCCTCCTTCTTCTTTCCGGCCGCTGAAAGCTCTTTGGCCAGCAGCATGATCGATTCGGGATTCCGCCCGCCCTCCCGCAGGTAGCGCTGCAGCTCGGCGATGGCCGCGGGCTTATTGTCCTTCGCAAGATACGCCTCGGCCAGCAGTTCATAAATGCTGTGGTCTTCGACGTAATCCGGATAGTAGTCGCGAATGGCCGTGCCTTCCTTGATGACCGCGTCCCAATCCTTGGCCTTCACCGCATCGCTGATCTGCTTCAGCGCCTTCTTCCAATCGTCGAAATGCGCGACTACGTCTTTGGTGTCCGCCTCGACGCGCGCCACAAACTGTTTGTCGAACTCCTCGGGCTCGATCTTGAGGTTCTTGCGCACCACGGTGGCCGTGTCCTCGTTGTTCCCGAAGTCCTTCAGCATGGCCATCAGGGTCGGCCAGCCCCACTTTTCATTGATGTAATCGCAGATGCGGCCGGCCTGGAAATAGCTGACCAGCACCTGGACGGGCGTGGTGGGATGCACGAAGCCGCGGTCGAGTTCCGTGATGGGCAGCAGCTTTTTGCCCTTGATCGCCGCGATCTCATCCGGTCCCAGCCGGTCGCCCCACTCGGGCGAGACGGCAGTCTCCTCGTGCACCGCCATCCCCTCGGTGAACCAGCGCGGCACGCGGTGGTTGGAGATGGTCAGGGTAAACACGTGGCTCATTTCGTGCCAGAGGGTGGAGGCCCAGTGAAAACTCCCCGGCGGCCGGCCGGACGGGCTGTCCATGGCGATGGCGTGCCCGAACGTCACCCCCAGTGCGCCCAGGCCGGGCAGTCCCAGCGTGCGCACGGCGAAATCGTCGTGGTTCGGGTAAACCTCCACGCGGACCGGGGTTTGCAGCTTATATCCGTACTTCTTCTCGTAGGTGGCGATGACCCGCTGCATCTCGGCTTCGAAGTACGGTTTGAGCAGGTCCGCCTCCTTCTTGTTCAGGCGCAGGATGGTGTTCGGCGTGGTGAACGTCTGATAGTCCTTGTAGGTGTCCATCAGCATGAGCGAGTTCTTGGTGGCCGAATCCTGGTAGCCGTTATCGAAGCAGATCTTCAACTGGTCAAACGCTTCCTTGTCCTCGCCCATGCGCATCAGGTTGATGCCGAGCTTGGAGCGGGCGCTGTAGAGTTGAGGATCGAGTTCCAGCGCTTTGCGGAAGTAACCGATCGCCTCCTCGTAGCGGCGGTTCATCACGAAGAAATAACCGGCCACTTCGTAGCCCTTGGCCGTGCGGGGATCCCACGGAGAATCCTTCTTGTCGGCCAGCCAGTCCAGGGTTGCCAGAATAGCCTTGGCCTGCACCGCGTTGGGGTCGATGGCCAGCGCCTTTTTGGCCTCTTCGATGGTCTTGGGATTGTCGTTGTCTTCAAGCGCCAGGCGCGCCAGCAGTTCCTGCGCCTCTACATTCTTGGGATCGCTGGCCAGGGCCTTTTTCGCCAGCCCGCCGGCCTTGGGATCGAAGCCGTCGGCGGCGAGCAGGGCGAGGCCGGTCAGGGCGCCGGAGTGATCGGGCTTGATTTCGAGCGCCTCGTTGAACAGGTCCGCTGCATTGCCCAAATCTTCCTTCGTGCCGTGATCCATGAACATGCGGCCCCAGCGGACCTTGTAGTCGGGGTTCTTGGGTTCACGGGCAATCAACTGCTGAAACGCGGTGTTGGCGTCCTGAAAGCGGCGCGCCTTCCAGAGGGCTTCGGCCTGCTGGAGGCTCTGCGCGGACACGGCCAATGCGGCCAGCAGCCCGGCCGCGCCGAGCCGCAGAATGGATTGGTAACGGCTCACTGTTCGAGAGCCTCCTGAACCTTGGCGAGTTCGAGCAGCAGTGCCGTCAACTGCTTCCTGTACTCGGCGGCGGGCATGGCAGCCTTCTCGTATTTGAGTTTGTCGATGGCCTGCTCGATGTCTTCTTTTTTGGCCAGCAGGGGGCGCTTGTTCGGGTCGCGCGCGGCCGCGGCGTTGGCGCCCAGTCGCACCACCGGGAATGCCGCGGCGAGCTTTCCCTCGCCGTTTTCGGCGTTCGGTGTGCGTTCGCCGTCGCCCTTGCCCGTATCCTCGAGCACCGAGTGCTCGGTGGCCAGGCGTTTCTGCGTTTCAAAGGCCTCGGTGGTTTTCCGCTGGGCGAACGTGAACGCCTCCAGCGCGGAAACGGCCTCGTTCTTGTCCGTGTCGGCGGCGGGATCGCGCAGCGCTTCGGCAAAGTAGCGGGCAAAGACAGTGGCGTTCTTTTCCGTTCCGGTCTTGGTCGCGGTGATGACCACTCGACCCGGCTTGCGTAGAAACTCGATGGAGCCGCCGCTCGAGCTCGTCATGTTGACTACCAGTTGGCGGGTGGCGGGAACCTTGTCCAGCAGGGCGGCCAGTTCGGCCGCGGTGATGTCGGGCCCCGGAATGTTGAACTTGTACTCCACGCCGTCATAGCTGCCGTGCCCGATCAGCATCACTACCAGCGCGTCGGCCGGTTTGGCCGTCTTCGCGATCTCCGCCAGGCGTGTACGGATCTGATCGCGGGTGGCGGCCACAACGGTGGCGACAGTAGCATCGCCGCCGGCCTTCTTCAGGCTGCCGTCGATGTCGTCGGCCCACATTTTGAAACGCTGGTCGTAATCCGGTTCACCGCCCTGTCCGGACAGGGTCACATAGAAAGTGCCCGCCGGCGCGGATAGTGCCGCCAGCAGCAGAAGGCTCGCCAGCTTCATACCACACCCCATTTTCTGCGGAGCAGCCACTCGCCGGAACGAAGCAGCAGCGCCAGAAGGAAGATTACCGGCATATCCCACAAATCCCGCGTCTCCCGGGTGGTGATCCCCGCCTCGGAATAAGAAATCTCGTTCGAGAGCTTGGACGCTTGATCCGGCTTGTAGTACCGGCCCCCGGTCTGCTGCGACAGCTTTTCGAGCAGTTCGCGATTTTGCGACGTGTGGAAATTCTCCGCCACACCGTCTTCCCGGCGAAAAGCCAGCATGTCGCGGCCGATCTCTTCCTGCTCCCGGCCGGCGATGATCTCGGCCACGTACGAACCGGTCTTCTCGGCCGTCCACTCGCCGCCATAAATCCCTTCCTCGAGCGGCACCGGCGCCAGTTCGATAGTGGCGCTGCTGCCGTCGGGCGAAAGGAACCGGGCCTGCACCTTGGCGTTCATTACCGGTTTGAACTGTTTGTCCCGCACCTCCACCCGGATGGGCACGGAAGTCTCGTCGGAAAGGACCTGCCGCGGGGTCGTGGAAGTGACCTGCCCGGGCGCGTCCGTGACCAGGTAGCGATAGATCTGCTGCCAGAAGATGGGATGAGTCTTGTCATCGTGCTGGGTCCACATCTTCCAGCGCCAGGTGCCGCCGGTGGCTAACAAAACGGTGCGGCCGCGGCCGTAGTTTTCGGTGACGAGCAGGGGCCACTTGCGCTTCCCCGTCGGAGCGGATTGCAGGAGCACCGTGGCGCCCGGCTTCGCTTCGCCCGATTCCTGGTAGTCGGCCATTTGCGGCATCTTTTTCCAGTGCTCGGCGTTCTTGCGGGGGTCGTCATCGAGCCGGGTGATCACGCTTTCGCCGCCGGCCTGCGTCAGTTCAACGCTGGTGAAGTCGCGGTGGAAGGTGCCCTTCCCATCGGGAATGATGGTGGGGATCAGGTCGGCCAGGGTGGATTTCTGGTAGCCGCCGTCGGAGAGCGAAGCGCGGCCGCCAAGGAACATCAGGCCGCCGCCGCGGCGGTCCACGAAATCGCGGATCAACTGCTGCTGGGTGGCGGTGAAATAGCCCGCTTCCACCGTGCCGATGATCAGCCCTTCATAAGGAAACAGGTCTTCGGCCTTGCTGGGAAACCCGTCCTCCATCTCTTTTTCGTTGTGGAATCCCTGCCGGTACAGCTTGTTTTCGGTGGTTCGCAGGATGCTCGCAAGCTCGATATCCGGGAAGTCGTCGAGCGCCCGGCGCATAAACTTGTACTCGTGCCGCGGCTCGCCTTCGATGTGGAGGATGCGGGGCTTGCGGTTTTCGACGTTGACCAGGCGCGTGACGCGGTCGTTGACCGGGTTTTCCTCGCCCGAAATCGGCTCGATGCCGATGTCCAGGCTCTTCGGTCCGGCTTCCCCGCAGTTGAATACCAGCGTTTCGCTCTGCACCTGGCCGTCCGACTTAAGCGTGATCTCCTGCGAAGCCAGCACTTTGCCGCCGTCGCGCACGGAGAGCCGCGCCTTGCTGCCCGAGAGCCCGTAGCTCTGTAACGAGACGACGGCCGTGAGCTTCGATTTCGGCAGCGCGCGCGCCGCCACCACGGCGTCGGTGATTTCCACATCCCGTTGCGGGTGCTCCCGGCCGAAGCCGATCGTGTGGATCGGAATGCGCTGCCGCCGGATCGCCGCCACCGTCTCCTGGTCGATTCCGCCGGCATTGTCGGCGCCGTCGCTCAACAGCACGATCGCGCCGAGCGGCAAAGACGAAGATTCCGCCAGCACCTGCTCGAGGGTATCGCCGATACGTGTCGCCGGCGAGTCGCCTGCCAGCGTGTCGGCCTTCTGGATGCGCTCGGGTTCCTTGCCGAACTTGTACATCCGGATCTGGAATTTATCGCCGAGCGATTTGATCAGCCCGCTATCGAGGATGGATTTCGCCGCCGCCTCCCGGCTGCCGCCGGCTTCGTCCTTGAGGGACATGCTGCGGGAATTATCGACCAGCACCGCCACCACGTTCTGTTGGGGCTTAAGGGTGGCGACGCTGAGCGCGGGATGCCACAGCAGAAAGAGGATCAGCGCCACCATGCAGGCTTCGAGAGTCCAGATGGCGACGGGCCTCAGCCCGCTCAACATGCCGTGATTGCGCCGGACGTGCCAGAAGAGAAGACCGGCGGCCACCAGGATGGCCACTCCCATCAGCCATAGCGGCCAGGGAGTCAGGAAGACAAACTGTCCTTTATTGAACAGGCTGGCGGGATACTTGAACAGAAGTTCGAACATGAAGATCCGATTAAAGACACGTCTTGACGGCTATAGGGACGTGGCTGGGGCACTCCGGAGTTACAGACAGTTCCCAATTGAGGGGAAGTTCTACAAGCGGGCGCATTTCTCGGAAGCCCTCGTATTCGTAAAGGATAGCACGCGCACCTGACAATGGGGTCAGACGCAGTTTTGCAACTTTCGTTTGTCCCATCTTGGAACGAAAAACTGGGCGCCCTTGCCCGGCCCGGTATACTGGAATCTCAGAGCCTCCCGTGCAAGATTACATTCGGATCCGTGGTGCGCGGGTCCACAACCTGAAGAACATTTCGCTTTCTATTCCCCACAACCAGCTCACCGTGGTGACCGGCGTTTCGGGTTCCGGTAAATCATCGCTGGCCTTCGACACGGTTTATGCCGAGGGGCAGCGCCGCTACGTCGAATCGCTGTCCGCCTACGCGCGGCAGTTCCTGGAGCGAATGGAAAAACCGGACGTGGACGAGATTGACGGCATCGCTCCCGCCGTCGCCATCCGGCAGAAAAACACCAGCCGCAATCCGCGCTCGACCGTCGCCACCTCGACCGAGTGTTACGACTTCCTGCGCCTGCTGTTCGCCCGCGTGGGGCGGACTTTCTGTCCGGACTGCGGAACCCGCGTCCGCAAGGACACGGTGGACGAAGTGGCCCAGCGGCTGCTCGCCCTGCCCCAGGGTTCCCGCTGGTACGCGCTCTTTCCGTGCGGCCAGTTCGCCACCACGCAGGCCCTGCGGGACCATCTTTTTGAACTCCGCAAGCGCGGTTTCAACCGGTTGTTCCAGGGCGGGAGGCTGTTCGAGTTCTCGACCCCGGAGTCGCTGCTCGATATCGACTTCTCGCAACCGCTTTACATCCTGGTAGATCGGGTGGCGATAGGGCCGGACCTGCACCAGCGCCTGGTGGACACCATCGAGATCTGCTACCGCGAAGCGGGCGAAGTGATTTTCGAGGCGGCGGCCGGCGGCGAGCGGCTCCGCTTCAACGAGAAGTTCGAGTGCAAGACCTGCGGCAGGAGCTTCGCCATCCCGGAGCCCGCCTTCTTCAGCTTCAACTCGCCTGCCGGCGCCTGCCCCCGCTGTCAGGGCTTCGGCAACACCATCGATTACGATCTCGACCGCGTGATTCCGGATGCGACGCTGACGATCGACGACGGCGCCGTGGAGCCTTGGACGCGTCCGAAGTACCGTTCCTGGCTGGGCAACCTCCGCAAACACGTGGCGCGGGGAGGCCTGCGCCTGAACGTTCCCGTCTGCGAGCTCCGGCCGGAAGAGCGGGAAGTGCTCGACGGTTTCATCCGCCGCTTCTTCGACCACCTGGAATCGAAAAAGTACAAGGTCCACGTGCGCGTCCTGCTGAGCCGCTACCGGGGCTACGCGCTGTGTCCGGAATGCCGCGGCGCGCGCCTGCGCAAGGAGGCGCTGTACGTGCGCGTTGGCGGCAAGACCCTTGGCGATGTCGTGCGCCTGAACATCGCCGAAGCGCGCGACTTTTTCGACGCCCTCGACCTGAGCCCGGAAGAGGCGGCGATCGCCGAAAAGGTCCTGGTGGAGATCCGCCAGCGGCTGAAGTTTCTGAACGACGTCGGCCTGGAATACCTGACGCTGGACCGGCTCGCGGCCACGCTTTCGGGAGGCGAGGCCCAGCGGATCCAGCTTGCCACCTCGCTCGGCTCGCGCCTCGTGGGCGCCTGCTATGTGCTCGACGAACCGTCGATCGGGCTGCACAGCCGCGATACCGGACGCCTCATCCGGATTCTCGAGGAATTGCGCGGCCTCGGCAACACCATCCTGGTGGTGGAGCACGATCCGGAGGTGATGCGGTCCGCGGACCATATCATCGATCTCGGTCCCGGCGCCGGCGAGCACGGCGGGTCGATCGTTTTCGAGGGCCCGCTCGATGCCCTGATCGCCGACGGCAACCGTTCCTTGACGGCGCGATATCTGCGGGGGGAGGCGAGAGTGGCGGCCGACCGTCCGCGCCGCCCCTTCAACCCCAAGCGGACGCTGCGCTTCAGCGGCGCGCGCATCCACAATTTGCAGAATATCGACGTGGAGATCCCTCTGGAGACTATGGTGGCCATCACGGGCGTCTCCGGCTCCGGCAAGTCCACCCTGGTACACGACGTGATCTTTCGCTCCCTCGAGGCCCTGCACAAGGCTCGCGAGTCCGATCATGACGCGGAATTCGACGATGCCGCCGAGGCGCTGGAAGCGGCGGGGCCCAAGGTGACGTGCAAGGCCGTGCGCGGAGCGGAGCGCATCTCCAGCACGGTGATGGTGGACCAGTCGCCGATCGGACGCACGCCGCGGTCGAACCCGATCACCTACATGAAGGCTTTCGACCAGGTGCGCGCCCTCTTTGCCTCTACGCGCGAGGCCGGGAAGCGCGGCTATACCGCCGGCCATTTTTCGTTCAACGTGGCGGGGGGCCGCTGCGAAACCTGCCAGGGCGACGGCACGGTGACGGTGGAGATGCAGTTCCTCGCCGACGTGGAACTGGTTTGCGAAGAGTGCAACGGGACACGCTACAAGAGCGGCATTCTGGAAATCCTGTACAGCGGCCTGAACATCCACCAGGTTCTGGGGCTGACGGTGCGGGAGGCGATGGAGTTTTTCCACGCAACTCCGCGGCTGGTGCAGCGGCTGAAGGTGCTGGACGACGTGGGTCTCGGGTACTTGCGGCTGGGCCAGTCGGCGACCACCCTTTCGGGCGGCGAGGCGCAGCGCGTCAAACTGGCGGCCTACCTGGCCGCGTCCACCGTGGAAGGCACGCTGTTCATTTTCGACGAGCCCACGACGGGCCTGCATTTCGACGATATCGCCAAGCTGCTCGGGGCCTTCCAGCGGCTGATCGACAACGGCGGCAGCGTGATCGTGATCGAGCACAACCTGGACGTGATCCGCGCCGCCGACTGGGTCATCGATCTCGGCCCCGAGGGCGGCTACAACGGCGGGCAGGTGGTGGCCGCGGGAACGCCCGAAACGATTGCGGCCGCACCAGGCTCGCACACCGGCCGCTACCTCCGCGCGCTGCTCGGGACGTAAAATCGAAACGGAGGCTTCGCATGCGACTGTTCGCCCTTGCACTCCTGCCCGCGCTGCTGGGCGGCGCTCCGGCCCCCGCTCCGCTCAGGGCGCTCCGGCACTCGAGATCGTGAGGCCGGCCATCAGCCAGATGGAAGGCGGAGCGGTGGACCCGCCGGGCGCCGACCATGTTCCCGGTGAGGTGCTGTTCTTTTCCTGCCGCGTTGCCGGCTATACCAAGTCGGCGGACGAGCAGATCCACCTGGCGTACTCCGTGCAGGCGTTCAACGCTAAGGGCGTGCCCCTGACCGAAGAGTACAAGGACGAACTCAAGGCGGAAGTTTCGCCGCAGGACAAGGAGTGGCAGCCGAAGATCGCCACCGAAATTCCGATCCCGCCGCTGATCGGGTCGGGCGATTTCAAGATCGTGGTCAAGGTGGAGGACCGCCTCGCACGAACCACCGCGGAGAGCACCACGCCCTTCAAAGTCCGCGGCAAGGACGTGGCGCCGGGCGACGCGCTGGTGATCAGGAATTTTCGCTTTTACCGCGACGAGAATGACGACAGCCCGGCCGAAAAAGCGATTTACAAACCGGGCGACGGAGTGTGGGCCAAGTTCGACATCACCGGATTCAAATATGGCGAACAGAACCGCATCGAGGTCAGCTACGTGACGAGCGTGATCGCCCCCGGCGGCAAGGTGCTGTGGACGCAGCCCGAGCCCGCCGTGGAAAAATCGCACTCTTTTTATCCCCAGTTGTATGTCCCGGCCTCCATGGGAATTTCGCTCCAGAAAACCATTCATCCGGGCGAATACACGATTGCGGTGCAGGCGAAGGACGCCGTCGGCAACCAGACAGCGGAATCCAGCTACACTTTCACCATCGAGTGACCCGGCTCATTGTGAGATGACCTGAAGCGCGGTGGATTGAAGGTTGATGGGCGCCGGCAGGACGATGGAGTTCATCCGGTAAGACACAACCACGCGGACGCTCGATCCGGTATGGTTATCCGGCAGCCAGGTGACCGCGACATTCACATCCTGGCTGGCGAAGGGCGCAGCGTAGGAGCGTGCCGAAGCCTGAACGTCGGCAAGGCTGGCGGGGTGGCCGCTCGAACTGCCCCGCAGGGAGGCGAAGCGCGCCGCGCGGCGGGCCGCGAACGTCATGGAGTTCATGGCCAGGCCGACGACTCCCAACTGCACCAGGCCGGCGATCAGCACCATGAACACCAGGAAGACCAGCGCCGATTCCACCATCGTGGCTCCCGACTGTCTCTTTCGCGTTCGCTTCAAAGCTGACTTCATCAGCGCGCTCTCATCACGGCCGTGCCGGTCACCTGGCCGGAAAACGGAAGGGCCGCGTAGTTGAACCAGTTCGGCACCGTGGCGTGGGTGGTGACCGAAACGTACACGCGCACGCCGCCTCCGATGCAGGTTCCGCCGCAACTCACCGGTGAGCCGTCGGAGCACCGGCAGAGCCGCGTTGCGGTGGCGGTCATTCCGGGAAGGTTGGGGACGGAGTTCCGGGCCGCATTCTGCATGCCCGTATAGTCCGAGGAATTGGCGGTGCTGAGGGTTCCGAACTGCGCGCCCGCGCGAGCCGCATCGGAGACCGCCATGGCCGTGCGGAGCGCATTGGAATAATCGAGGACGCCGGCAATCAGCAGGAGCAGGAGCGGAGTGACCAGCGCGAACTCGATCATCGCGCTGCCCCTCCTTGTGCGATTTTTCCGGTTGTGTGCCATGCTATTCACCGAGAGACGCATGTCCCTTGACCGGCGGACCGGCGGGCAGCGACGTGTAATCGTTACCAAAATCCGACCCGCCGCTGAAACTGATCTGCTTCGCCACCAGGATCGTATAGGCGCTGTCGGATCCTCCGGTGTATTTCAGCTCTGTCGTGGGAAAGTAAAACGCCCCGGTACAATGCGACGTCGCGCCGCCGGAAATCGTGGTGTCGGAGCCGGAGACAACGCTCCGGTCCTGGAAAAAGAGCATTCCGGCGAGCGGCCCGGCGGTGGGCGCGGAAAGGCTGATATGGGTTCCACCGCTGAAGGAGACTCCATCGTACGAGTATCCGCCGCCCTGGGTGACATAAAATGTGACACCGGTTCCCGAAAGGGTGGACCCGCCGCTGATCTTCAGACCGCCGCCTTTCAGGATGTACGTGCCCGGCGCCAGGGTTACCACGGCGCCGCCGCTCAACTGGATTCCGTTGCAGTAGACGCCTTCGGTGAGCGCGTCGGTTTTGCCTCCGGAAAGATGATAGCCGGTGTAGTCGCACCCGCCCACGGCCGGGGCCGGAACGTACGCCAGCGGATCGGACTCGGGGTCCACACCGGTTACGGGCGTGGGAGAAATGGTGGCGCCGCCGCTTGACGAGTAGTTCCCCACGATCGAAACCGAACTGGCCGAAATATCGGCGCCCCCGCTGATTTTGAGGGCGCTGCTACTGCTCGAGTCGATCATGATGCCGCAACTGGCGTGAACGTCGGCGCCGCCGCTGGCGGTCATCGCCTGCGAGGCGGAGGGATCGAGGATGTAGATACAGTCCGTGCCTGCGCCCAGGCGGGCAACGGCCCGGGCCCGCACCGGCATGGAACCGAAGCCCAGCACCGAAAGAAACAGCGGCTGGACCTGCTTCACGATGACCACTTCGACCGCCGCGCTGTCGCTCGTGTAATAGCCGCTCGAGGGCGGATGGTTGACCGCCACCGTCACGTTGCCCGCGCCGTTGAGGAAACCATTA
This sequence comes from Bryobacterales bacterium, assembly GCA_963836425.1. Classification (GTDB taxonomy): domain Bacteria; phylum Acidobacteriota; class Terriglobia; order Bryobacterales; family Bryobacteraceae; genus CAWIJJ01. Next base: position 500,734 of record CAWIJJ010000006.1, read on the forward strand.
GCCGCGGCGTCGGCGCGGGCGGCGTCTTCAATGCCGCCGCCGTTCTGTTTGCCTTCGTTGACGCCCCCCAGCGCCGCTGCATCGGCCGCCGTTTGCATCCGGATTTTGACCAGTTGGAGATACCCCGTATCGATCGCCAGGCCCACGGCGGAGAGCAGAAACACCATGCCAGCCATCATGGTGATCAACACGTAGCCCCGTGCCTGAGTCCGGCGTCGCACGATTTTGTCGGCCTCCTCCACTCTCATCCTCGCCTTCAAACGCCCTCCGGCCAATCGGGCATTCATCCGGCCCGGAAGGAAAATAAGACTTAGTTCCTGTTATAGGGACCCACCCCCGACTCCCATATCCCGCAGGGATATCTCCCGGGCGGGTACGCCGCAGCCATTCTGACTCCTGACTCCTGACTCCCCCGAGTCCCATATCCCGCAGGGATATCCTTGTCCGGCCTGGACTCCGAGATCCCGCAGGGATATCTCCCGGGCGGGTACGCCGCAGCTATTCTGACTCCTGACTCCTGACTTCCCCGACTCCCATATCCCGCAGGGATATCAAGGCGAAGCCTTGCCGCTACTGGCCTGACTTGCGCTAAGGTGTACTACCCGTCATAATACAGGCGTGATTCCTTTCCGCGTCGACTTCCGGCCCGGAGCGTCCCTTTACGAGCAGGTGGTTTATGCCGCCAAAAAGGCCCTGGTATCGGGCCGCCTGCGGCCGGGCGACGTATTCCCTTCGGTGCGGATGCTCAGCGCGGAATTGAAAATCAACCCCAATACCGCTCACAAAGTCGTCACCAGCCTGCTCAACGAGGGTCTGCTCGAAGTGATGCCGGGCACCGGGACGGTGGTGGCGCGTCCGCCCGCGGCAAGCGCCGCCGAACGCTCCGGGCTGCTCGAAGGCCAGGTGGAGCAACTCGTAGTGGAGGCCAAGAAACTGGGGCTGCGCCTGGGCGACGTTACCGGCGCGGTGGCGCGCCATTGGGAGCGCCTGGATGCGCAGGCGGAGAGCCCGGCGCTGCCGGCAGGCAAAGGAGGCCGAAGATCCACATGAATTTTCCCATTCGCACCTACAACGTGTCCAAGCAATTCCGGCGCGCCAGGGTCCTCGAGGGTCTGTGCCTGGACGTGCCGGAGGGCAGCATCTACGGACTCGTCGGTCCCAATGGAGCCGGGAAGACCACCACCATCAAGGTGTTGATGAACATCCTGCGGCCGAGCGGCGGCCGGTCGGAGGTTCTGGGTACCGATTCGCTCCGCCTCTCGCCGCGGGAGTTCGCCCGCATCGGCTACGTTTCCGAGAACCAGGAGATGCCGGACTGGATGACCGTCGGCTACTTCATGAATTACTGGCGCCACTTCTATCCGACGTGGGACCCGGCGCTCGCCGCCGAACTGGTGCGCCAGTTCGATCTTCCCTTGAATCGCAAGCTGCGGCATCTTTCGCACGGCATGCGAATGAAGGCCGCGCTCGCCTCTTCCCTGGCTTACCGGCCGGAGTTGATCGTGCTCGACGAACCGTTCACCGGCCTCGACGCGCTGGTGCGGGACGAACTGATCGAGGGATTTCTGCCGCGGGCGGAGAACACGACGATCTTCATTTCCTCGCACGACCTGACGGAGATCGAGACCTTCGCCAGCCATATCGGCTACCTCGAGAACGGACGCCTGCAATTCTCCGAAGACCTGGACACGCTCAGCGCGCGATTCCGCGAGATTGTTCTGACCTTCCCGAACGCGCCGGTGATCCCGCGGGAATGGCCGTCCGGCTGGCTCAAGCCCGAGGTGGCCGGCGCGGTGGTCCGTTTCACCGAAACGCAGTTCAGCGAGGAGCGCACGCCCGCCGAGGTGCGCCGCATTTTCCCGGATTTTCTGGATATGGCGGTGAACGGAATGGCGCTGCGGTCGATCTTCGTCACCCTGGCGAAGGCGAGCCGGGCAGCGGCGTGAGGGAGTTGCCCATGGGACAGGCGCTGGCGATCTTTCGCAAGGATGTACGCCACTTGTGGCCGCGGTGGATACCGGCCGTGGCGCTGGCCACCCTCACGGGCCTGGTCGATAGCGTGCCCGCGGCGTTACCGAGCGGCGCCATCATGCTCCACGGCCTGTGGATGCTTTCCTGGCTGTACCTGGGCGCGTCCCTGGTTCAGCAGGAGCGGCTGACCGGCGACCGGCAGTTCTGGCTGACCCGCCCGTACGACTGGCGGCTGCTGCTGGCCGCCAAGGCCCTGTTCCTGTTCGCGTTCGCGACCCTTCCGCTGATCGCCGTGAAGGCGGCGGTGCTGGCGGCGACCGGGATTTCGCCGTTGCGTCACGCCGCCATGATTCTCGCCGCCTCCCTCGCCGCCACCGCCGTAGTGGGCCTCATTTCAGGGGCCCTGGCCGCTGTGACCGGCAGCCTGATGCAGTTCCTGTGGGCGTTCCTGGCCGCGGCTGGGATGGTGGCGCTGCCGTTCGCGCTCGGTGCGGACTATGGCGACTGGGACACGCTCGATTGGGTTCGTTCCGCCGGAATGGGCATCTTGATCGCCGCGGCGGCCATCCCCGTTCTCCTCCTGCAATACCGCCGCCGCAGCACCATGGTCTCCCGTTCCATCCTCTGCGCCGGCGCCTTGCTCGGCGCGGCGGCTCCGTTCGGCAACGCGTGGCACAGCGCCTGGGCGGCGGCCGCCACCCCCGGCCCGGGACAGGTCTCCCTTTCGTTCGATCCGGCCGGCAGGTCTCGGATGACCTACGTCGATGCGCTGTACTTTCCCGGCTTGCGGCAGGAAGGCTTCTATCTGCCGGTGCGGGTCAGCGGCATCGGCGCCGGCAGCGCTGTGGTCAGCAAGCGGGCGGCAGTCACGGTGCTCGGCGCCGGCGGCGAACAGTGGAGTTCCGGGTGGAGCCCGGATTCCCGCCTCATCGCCACAAACCCCCTGACGGATGCGCGCCTGATCGCCGCCCCCGGGCCGGCATGGCAGTACATCAACATCGACCGCGGCTTCTACCGCGAAGTGCAGAACGCGCCCGTGAAGATCCGCATCTCCGTGGCCCTGCTGGTGCTGAACGGCCGTGAGAGCGGCATGGTCCGGCCTGCTGGAAGAACGGGCCAACTGCCGCGCGAGGGCATCTGCGAGGCGGCTCCGGTTTCGATGCTGGCTTCGAACATCCCCGGCGTCCGCGGAACGCAGGGCATTCGCAACCTGGCGGTGGCCTGCATGTGGCCGCGGCCTGGGCCGGAACGCGCTTATGTGCGGGTCGCGTCGCCCGTTTCCCGGGAAGCGGCCGCGGCTCTGCTGACCCAGGCCGGCGGCAGTGAATGGCCCGTCGATCCATCCGTTTGGCGGCGCGGCTTCGCCGTCGTTTCCGTCAGGGCGGAGGACCCGGGACTCACCGTCGAGACCTGGCGCGCGGAGATGTACCTGGAGCGCAGCTTCGAAATCGACGGCGTCCGGCTGAAGGACTATCTTGCGCCCCGTGCCACCGATCCGCAGTGAGGAGCCATGCCACGAATTCTTGCGATCTTCCGGAAAGACTTTCGCCACCTTTGGCCCCGCGCCGCTGTGCTCGCAGGGCTGATGCTGCTCGCCGCTATTCTCGATCCGACCTACAGCGGGGTGCCGGCGGCGTACTACGAAGTGCTGCCTTCCGTAGCGCTGCCCCTGGCCTGCTGGCTGGTAATTATCTCCGCCATCCACGAAGACAAGCTGCCCGGTGATCGCCAGTACTGGCTGACGCGGCCCTACTCGTGGAAGGAACTGCTGGCGGCCAAGGCCCTGTTCATCGCCGCCTGCGTCAACCTGCCGCTGCTCGTCTATCACGCCGGAGTGTACGCGGCGGTCGGCATCCCGATTACGGACCACCTGGGAGCCTTGTTGTGGCGGCAGGTATTCTTCACCGCGTTCTACGTCCTGCCGGTGGTTGCCCTCGCCGCTGTCACGCGGAGCCTGGGCAAGATGGTGGCGGTGGCGCTGTTGAGCGGAGTGGGACTGTGGGTCGCTGGAACGGCATTCATGTTCGTCGCGCGACGAAGCCTGACGCCGTTTCTAAGCACCAATACAACCACCGCCCTGATCCGCGCGGGGCTGCTCGCCGTGGGCGTCGGCGCGATTCTGGTGCTGCAATATTCCAGGCGAAGAACGGGCATCGCGGGATCGCTTGCAGCGGCTCTCCTGTTGGCCGTTCTGGGGCAAGCCAGTTTCGGCCTGTCCTTTGGCCGCGAGACGGTGCGTCCGGCCAATTCGCGGCTCTTCCTCGATTCCGATCCGAACCGGCACAGCACGGCTTTGCCGGCGGGCAATCCGGACCTGAATGTGTTCGATATTCCCATTCGTTTCGAACAGGCGCCCTCTGGCGTCGCCATGGACCAGGGACGTATGCACGTGCGTGTGGAAATGCCGGAAAACCGGTTCCTCTTACGCGTGGCGAACGGCGAACTGCACGACCTGCGCGGCGGGCGTGGCTGGTTAAGCCTGCTGACGGACAACAATCTGCTGTATCAGACCAGGGGACAGCCCGTGACTCTGTCCGGCTCCTTCGAATTCCCGCTGTTCGGCAACCTGCGTTCTCTGCCGTTACCCAAGGGTCAAGCGGTGACGGTGCCGGGCGTCGGGGCTTGCCGCGACACCCGGGAACCGGAAGGCTGGATTTCGTTTTCCTGCTATTCACCTTCGCCGCGCGCGGCACTTCTGGTCGGCGCGCAGGCGACCATCAGGGTCAACTGGATCGTACCTCCGGGTTCCACCGTGAGTTCCATTCCCACCGCGAGCGGCTTCCAGCCCCTCGCGAAATTTACGAGTCTGCTGTCGTACCGCAGTTGGGAACAGATCGGCAACGTGCACCTGATCGCGGCCGATCCGCTCCCCCGTTTCCGCGTGACCTTTCTGATCTCCGGCATCCGGCTGCAAGAATTCCTGGTAACCACCCGCTAACCTGGAGCCATGCCCCAAATCGTCATGGTCGGAGCCGACCCGCTCCGCATCGAAGACGTCCTTCGTGTGGCCCGCCACGGCGCCGAAGCCCGCATCACGGGCGGCGCGCGCAGCCGCATCGCCAACGGACGCGCGCGCCTTCAGGAACTGCTCGCGCGCGGCGAGCGGATTTACGGCGTGAACACCGGGGTCGGCGGAAATATCGGCCATTCGATCGCGCCCGAGATGATGGAGACCCTGCAACTGAACCTCGTGCGATACCTGGGCTGCGCGACCGGCCGGCCGTTGCCCGCCGACGTCGTTCGCGCCGCCATGCTCCTGCGCGTAGCCACCTTTTCCACCGGCGCCTCCGCCGTCCGCAACGAACTGGTGGACGCGCTCTGCCAGATGCTTTCGCGGGGCGTGACTCCGGTGGTGCCGCGCTACGGATCTGTGGGGGCGAGCGGCGACCTCATGCCTTCCGCGTATGTGGCGCGCGTGCTCGCGGGAATGGGTGAAGCCGAGTACCAGGGACGCACGGTTCCCGCCATGCAGGCGCTTCAGCACGCCCGTATTTACCCCGTCCGTTTTGCGCCCAAGGAAGCGCTCGCTCTCATTAACGGCACTACCTTTATGACGGCCGCCGCCGTCCTGCTTTGGGAGGACGGATTTCGCGTGCTGCGCGCGCTGCTCGGCGCCATCGCGCTTGCAGTGGAGGCTTTGCAGGCGCCGGACCTTCCCTTTGCCGCGTGGATTCAGGAGCGCAAAGGCCACCCGGGCCAGCTCGCGGTGGCCGCATTTCTGCGTGGAATGCTCGCAGGCTCGGGATACACAGAGGCTTCCGGCGGGCAAAGCTGTTATTCGCTGCGGTGCGTGCCGCAGGGCCTCGGCCAGGTTTGGGAGGCGCTGACGGACTCCCGCGCGATGATCGAACGGGAGATCAATTCGGCCAACGACAATCCCCTGATCGATCCGGAAACGGGTGAGTTGTATAAGGGCGGCAATTTCTACGGCGGCCACGTGGCGCGGCTGCTGGACACGTGGAAACTCGACTACGCCGCCATGGCCAATTGGGGCAACTCGCTTCTTGCGGTGCTGGTGGACGACCGCTTCAATTCCGGCCTGCCCGCCAACCTGACGCCCAATCCCGGCGTCAACTCCGGGCTCAAGGGACTCCAGCTCAGCGTAACCGCGCTAACCTGCGCGATCCGGCAAATGGCCGCGCCCAGTTCCATCCATTCGCTTCCCACCGAGCAGTACAACCAGGACGTGGTCAGCCTGGGAATGCACGCGGCGGTAACCGCCATGGACGCGCTCGATTGCCTGCGCAACGAAACGGCCATGCTGCTGATCGCCGGGGCCCAGGCGGTGGACCTGCGGGGCGGACCAGGGCGGCTCGGCGCGGGCTCCCGCAAGCTCTACGATTCCGTCCGCACCCTGGCGGCGTTCCAAACCGCCGACGCGCCGCTCGACGCAGGAGATCGCCTCCATCAGCACCGCCATCGCGCAGGGGCTCATGGACCAGCCAGACGGTAGATGATGCAGTCGCCGGCCCTTCCCACTTCGGCGTACATCGCCAGCCAGGCGCGCAGGTCGGGGTAGCGCGCAATGGCTAGCTGCGGATTGTAGAGTCCCAGGCCGTCCACGATAAACGTGGGGCGCGAGCGGGTCAGTTCCGCACGGCGGCGCGCGGCCTCCTCGCGCTCCACCGGTTCGGATCGCGTCAGGTGGCGGTCCGCCGGAACCCCGGTGAGCGGCTGCGAATCGAGATACGGGGTGGCGGCTGCGAGGCCCGAGTACACGAAGATTTCCGGCCGGTAGCCCCAGACGAGCAGCGTATCGCCCCGCTGTGCCAGGCGCTTGACCGCGGCCGCGGCGGCCCGGCTCGACTGGTCCATGCGGATGTCCCGCCACGTCATGTCCATGGCGGCGGCGAAGAAACTGGGGCCGAAACGGGTCAACGGAATCAGCAGCAGCAGCGCCACCAGTTCGCGCCGGCGGCGAAACTGGGTGAAGCCGCGCGCCGCCATCAGAATCATCGGCGGGAGCAGCAAAACGTAATAGCGGGGAAAGAACCGCATCCCCATGGCGACCCCCACGAGGGCCACGGCGAGCCATCCGGCCCACCGCCAGCGCGGCCGTTCGGACCACAGAAATCGCCCGGCCGCCGCCGCCAGCGCGGCGTGAAAGCCCAGCCAGTTCACCGTCCGCACCAGGCCGTTCCGCCACGGCGCCTCCACCGGCGTGCTGCTTGCGTACAGCCGTCCCCAGCGCCAGACCTCGTCGATATAGGCGCCCAACGATCCCGTGCGGCGAGCAGCCAGGCAGCTGCCGCGGCTCCCGCAGCGGCGAATCCCGCCGCCAGGGCCGGAATCCCGCCGGGATACCAAAGACCGCAGACGGCCAGCACGAAAACGGCCTTCGGACTGACCGCGAAGGCCAGCCCCGCCAGGACGCCGCTCCAGAACGGCCGTTTCGCCTGCGCCATCCAGACAGCGCGCCAGGTGTGGCGCGAGCATGAGCATGTCCGAAGCCACGGGAATAACAGCCGAGGGGATGTCGAAGGTCAGAAAAAAGGCGAGCAGTCCGGCGGACCAGAATCCCTCGCGATGGGACCAGAGGCGGGTCGCCAGCCGGTAGGCCAGCCAGCAGGCGAGCAGCGCGTAGGCCGCGTCGAGCAGCCGGAGCGGCCACCCGTCGGCGGCGCCGCACAGCAGATGAAAGGCGGCCACCAGGGGCGGCTTGTCGAACCAGATTTCGCGGTACAGGGCCTTGCCGCGGAGCATCTGCGCCGCCGCCGCCAGCGGCAGCGTATCGCCCTCCCACAAGACGCGGACGTGACACAGCCGTCCCGCCGCCAGCAGCAGCCCGAGCGCCGCCCAAAAAGCCGTTCTTCGCCTCAGACTGTTGACTATACCGCGCCGGCAGCCCCTTCCCAGCCGCACTGCGGCTGCGGTATTCTAAGCAAAGAAAAAGCGAAGTATGGAGGAAATCCACGATCAGCTCGCCGCACTTCGCCAGCGAATCGCACGAATCGACCGGAAATACGCCACGGCCGCCGCTTCTGCGCCTGCCCCCGAGCGCCGCGACGACCGTCCCTCCCGGTATTTCATCGAAAACCTGATGTCCGGTGAGGTGGTCAAGACCCCGCACGGCGAGCATTTCGAGACCGAGCGCGTCTGGGAGCGGCACCGCCGCCACGGCTCCGTGGATATCTCCGACCTGGCGGAATTGCCGGACGACCTGCTCCACCCGCTTTCGGAAGGGACGATCGAAAAAGCGCATCCCACCAGGTGGGCCTTTCTCGACACGGAAACCACGGGACTTGCCGGCGGCACGGGCACCTACGCCTTCCTGGTCGGCGTCGGCTCCATCGATGCCACGGGGTTTCGCCTGCGCCAGTTCTTCATGCGCGACTACGGCGAGGAGGCATCGCTGCTCTACCGCCTGACCGAGCACCTCGCCGGCTTCGACGTCCTGATCACCTACAACGGCAAAGCTTACGACCAGCCGCTGCTCGAAACCCGCTTCCGCATGGCCCGCGCGCGCCATCCCTTCGACCGCCTGGAGCATCTGGACCTGCTCTTCGGCGCGCGCCGCCTGTGGAAACTGCGCCTCGAAAGCTGCCGCCTGGTGGACCTGGAATTTCAGGTGCTAGGTGTGGAACGCGAGGGCGACCTCCCCGGCGAGATGATCCCCTACTGCTACTTCGAGTACCTGCGCACCAAGCAGGCGTTCCAACTGGTGCCGATCTTCCACCACAACGCGCTCGACATCCTGTCGCTGGCCTGCCTGACCGCCATCGTGCCCTTTGCCTTCCGCAAGCCCGAGGACGCCGCCGTACGGCACGGAGCCGACCTGATCGGACTCGCGCGCTGGCTGCTGAAGGCCGAACGGGCCGAAGAAGGGCTGCTCCTTTTCCGCCGCGCGGTGGAGATGGGGCTACCGGACCACCTCTTGTTCCGCACGCTATGGGACATCGCTGCCCTGGAACGCCGCCTCGGCCGCCAGGACGCGGCACTGGCCGCGGTCACGGAACTGGCAGGGACGCGCAACCCGTTTCGCGCCCGCGCGCTCGAGGAACTGGCCAAACATTACGAGCACCGGGAACGGAACTATTCCATGGCGCTCGAGATGACGCGCAGCGCCCTTGCGATCAGCGAAACACCAGCAGCGCGCCGCCGCGAGCAGAGGCTCCTTCAGCGAATCGCCCGCCCGAGACCGAGCCGTCTGGCCTATTGACCGGCCGCCCGTCAGAGATCAGATGACCCGGCCGCTCTTTTTTGAGCCAACCGACACCGGCCCATTCTCCGTAGATATCCGGATCGTATCCGCCGCTCCATTCAACTGCATCAGGTTGCGCTGCGGGTCCTTCCACGCAGTGCGGCAGGGCGCGGCGCCGCAGCTCATCGGACCGTGCGACGTTTCCACGCGCACGCCGGAGCGGAACGTCTCGGGAATCGACAGGCTTACCGGCCCATTCGTGGCGCGGGCTTCGAGCGCCGGCCCGTTCCACACGTCCTCTGACAAACTGAGGGAAATGGGTCCGTTCTGCGCCACCAGGTGAACCTCGCCACCTTTGCCGCTAAACGAGATCGGCCCGTTGGTGGTGTCGGGCTTCCACCTGCCCGCCGCAGTCCTTCAAAGAAACCGGACCGTTGGACGCGCGCGCTTTCACGGTACCGGTGATGCCGGTTACCGAGATCGGCCCGTTCTTGGTCTGGAGGTCCACCGTGCCGTCCTTGGGAGCATGCACGATGAAATAGGAGTGCCATTGCGCGTCGCCGCCCGGTCCGGTGGTGGAGAAGTGCCCGGCGCTGCGGCTTATGCCGATGCCGCGCAGCGTCTGGTCGGCTCCGGCGCGATCCTCGGCCACCGCGATCTTGCAGACCTCCACGGCGTATTGCGCACGGTCCCAGCCGGTCACCCGGATGATGCCGTGGCCCGCCGAGTCGTCGATTTCGAGCGCCGGCGCCTCGTTGCGCTGGAACGTGAAGCTCTCTTCACTGCGGGCGATCTGGCCGTTCGAAGAAGTCACCTTCAAGTCGGCACAGCTCTCGCCGCTGCCGTCGATACTGATGTTCAGGTTGGTGTTTTTGGCGGCGCTCGACCCTGCCGGCGCGCACAGCCACGCCAGGCAAAGTACCGCGGAACCAGCGATGCAGAGGGAATCGTTCTTCATTCGGGCAGCTCCTCGTGTCACTGCTTGGACGGGGAAACCGGCCGAACCGTTAGTTTTTTGTCGGGCGGAACGGCCCGCTTCGGCCTAATCCACTGTGACCGTGACGGTTTCGCGGTCGCTCGCGCCGGTCTCGCCGGAGGCGGTGACGGTATAGGTGGTGGTCTTCTGCGGCTGGTGCACCGTGCAACCTTCGCTGCGCCCGGCGGCCTGAAATCCGATGGGGGCGATCTCCACGGAAGCCGCATTGCGCACGCGGTAGCAGATACTTACCGGTTCGCCGCGTTTCACGCGTAGCGCGCTCACCCGCACCTCTTCGAGCCGCACGCTGCCGGGCCCGACGCTCAGCTCGAGCGTCTTGGTCGCGGTCTCGCCGCCCGCACCCTCCGCGGTCAGCGTATAGGTCGTGGTGCCGGCGGGCTCCACTTCGACGCAGCGCGACAACGACGCGCTCAACTCGCGCCGCGGCGGACTCAGCCATACCTTGTCCGCGTTCTCGACGCCATAGCAGAGCAGCGTGGCTTCACCTTTTGCCGCCTGGGGAGCCGTGGAATAGAATTGCGTGATTCGCGGCGGGGGAGCGGTCTTCGCCGCCTTTGCCGGCTCAGGCGTTCCGCGCGAACAGCCCGCAAGCGCGCAGGCCGTAACCGCGGCAGCCCATATCGGGCGCGGCTTCACTGCTTGACGACCGGATCCTGGACCTGCGTTCCCAAACCGGCATAGGCTTCCTTCACCTTGATCACTTTGTCGCCATTGAAGGTGACGAACGTGATCCTGCCGGGGGCGTGCCCGTAAACCCAATCCTCCAGGTCCATCCCGTCCTTGGTTTCGCGGGATTTGTAGACAGGCCGGCCCATCGCCATGACAACCTGGTCATGGTTCATGCCTTCCAGGGCACGCTTTTCCTTGATCGCGTTCTGCACTTCGGGAGGCAGCGTTTCCGAGTAGATTTCCGTCACCGTGCGCTTCTCGAAGTCAAGCACCGAAGCGAGGATCTTTTTCACTTCGGCCGCCTTGATGGGTTCCAGACCCTTGCGGAACATGACCGCGATCGAGGTCCCGCCGGGAGCGTTGGTGTCGCCGCCGCGTGCGATCGGCACGCTCTGCCCGTTGTTGACGCCGATCTGCACGCCCTGGTACCACTTCCGCCCGCCTTTATAGCCGCCGTTGATCTGCAGCACGATGCGGTCGTCTTCGATGTCTATCTTGGTCACCTGGACCAGGTCGCCCATGCGTGCGGCCGGTCCGCTCTCCTTGGCTTCGTCCGACCACGCCTTTTTGTCGTAAGTGCCGTCGGATTCCACTTCCAGGGCCTTTTTCGAGTGGGGCAGCAGCACCTTCATCTTTCCGTATTCGGCGGTAAGCCCGCGCGTCAGTTCCACGCGATCGTCGAACGTCAGCTTGTCGGCCGCCGGCAGGAGCCCGGGCAGCATGATCAGGACGGCAAGAGAGGCGAAGGCTCGCATACGTCGCTTTCCATCGGCGGGTCCGTCAGGGGCGATCTCTGCCGTCGCACCGGGGCTTTGCGAAGATACAGGAACAGCAGCACCAGCGAGAAGGTGGTCAGGATGCTGGCTTCCGGCCCGTACGCTCCGCCGCTCCACAGCGGTCCGGCGGTCCACGTCACTTCGTAGCCCGTCAACTTCATTCTAAGCCCGCTGAGGTTCACGCCGAACAGCGGGAGCGTAATGTTCCAACCCAAGTGCAGGCCCACCGGCAGCCAGATGTCCCGGCTGCGGAGAAAAGCGTACCCGAAAACTATCCCGAATCCGGCGGTGTTCGCCAGGCCGAACCAGGAGGCATTCGGATTGGCGCTGTGCAGCAAACCGAAGACGATGCCCACCGGTACGATGGTGGCCCACGGCCCGGCAGCCTTCAGCAGAACCTGGAATCCGTAGCCGCGAAACAGCAGTTCTTCGCCCGTTGCGCCGGCGGCCAGCAGGATGATTACGAATATCCCCGTGCCCGCGCTGGCGGGCCCCTCCTCCGCCCGGGTCAGGTGTGCCGCACCGGCGGCGAGCGCCGGCAGCAGCACCAGGCAGGCCGCTCCCACTCCCCCGCCGATTCCGATGGCCAGGTTCTCGGACGAGGCGCGGCGCCACCACAGCCCGACGTCGAGCACGCGGAGGTTGGCGTAGATGCGCATCGCCAGCCAGTTGGCGAAGAATGCCGCCAGCAGGCCCGTCAGGGTAACCCCGGTCAGGTAACCGCCCAGCCAGAGAAACATAGGACCGAAAATATAAGCCGTAGCGAAATACAAGACAATGTACACGCCGATATGCGTGGCAAGCCGTAGCGGATCTTTGCGCATGGGCAAGGCCAGTATCGGTCCTTGCGGGCGGATTGCGCAACCACGCCCGCCGGGGGCGCATCTTAACAATGAGACTGGACACGCGTCACCTATACAAATGAAGAGAAGAACGATCCTCGGCGGAGCCGGCCTGGCCGGCGTCGCGGGACTGGGAAGCTGGGCTTACCGCACCGCCCCCACCTTTTGGCAGCAATACAGTTCAGATTTGAAACGCGGCGTGCTTCCGGCTCCGCGCCGTCCCGACCCGAAATCGTGGAGCGACCGGGGCATTTACGCCGCATGGCTGGGGCACAGCAGCGTCCTGATGAAGATCGACGGTTTCACCGTTCTCACCGATCCGGTGCTGAGCGAGCGCGTAGGAATCAACCTGGGGCTGTTCACGCTGGGCGTCAAGCGCATGGTGGCGCCCGCCCTGAGGCGTCCGGATCTGCCGAAGATCGACCTGGTGCTGCTCTCCCACGCCCACTTCGACCATTTCGACCTGCCCACGCTGCGCCGCCTCGAAAACCGCGGCACGGCCGTCGTCACCGCCGCCCGCACGTCAGACCTGCTGCGTCCGGCGCGCTACCAGAGCGTGACCGAACTCGGCTGGGGTCAACGCACCCAGGCCGGTCCCGTCGAGATTCGCGCCTTCGAAGTGAACCACTGGGGAGCCCGCGTGCGCAGCGACAGCTACCGCGGCTATAACGGCTACACCCTCGCATCGGGACGGTTCCGGATCCTGTTCGGGGGCGACACCGCGGCCACCACGGGTTTTCGAGCCGTCCGCACCTCGCGGCCGTTCGACCTGGCGATCATGCCTGTGGGCGCCTACAATCCCTGGATTCACTACCATTGCACGCCCGAGCAGGCCTGGCAGATGGCGGGGGATGCCGGCGCCGAGTTTTTCTTCCCGGTGCATCACCAGACCTTCCGGCTCAGCCGCGAACCGTTTCGCGAGCCGATCGAGCGCGTCTATGCCGCCGCCGGCAATCATCCGGACCGGGTGGCGGTGAGCGAAATCGGCCAGCAGGTTCACATCGCGTAGGCGCCGCGCAGCTATGCCGGTGGAATGCCTTCTGATGCTTGGCTTTTCCGCCGTCCTTCCGGGTCAACCCGCGGGGCGACACCGCCGTCACCACGGGTCGCATCTCGACCCGACCCCGCCCGGCATGCAGTCCCTGCGGCTCGCCGCCGCCCGCCACCTCACGTTCGCGCAAGCCTACGTCCCGCGCACCATCCCGAAGTTCGCCGGCACGCCGCTCACTGCCCTCGATCCCGACGACCTCCGCTACCTCCTGCGCCACGCCCGCCGCGACCGCCTGCTCACCGCCGCCGTGGAACGTTAGCCTGCCCGCCGTGCCCCGCGCGTCCGCACCCAGCGCAGGCCCTCGACTCGGCTTGCTACCGCGGCGGGCTGGTAGAAAACTGGATTCCGGACGGCGGCTTTGGCCACTTGCGGCCCATACAAGATTTTGTATACTGTTGATGTGGCCGACTCCAAACCTGTCGAGTTTCGGGGTAGCTCCCTGGAAGACCTGCGCGCCTTCCCTCTGACGGCCAGGCGCGAGGCCGGCCATCAGTTGGACCGGGTGCGTGGAGCTTGCCGCCAAGCGTTACCGCGAGTTGTTGAAGGAGCTAGGGCAATGAAGAAGCGACGTTTTGCCAGTGTATGGGACGCTGTCGAAGACACGCCCGAGCAGGCCGCCAACATGAAACTGCGCTCGGTCCTGATGATCGCCTTGAAGGATCACGTCACCCGTGCCGGGATGAGCCAGGCGCAAGCGGCCCGGCTTTTCGGCGTCACACAGCCGCGCGTCTCCGACCTGATGCGCGGCAAGATCAACTTGTTTGCTCTCGACGCGCTGGTGAACATGGCGACTGCCGCGGGCTTGCGCATCGAGATGCACGTGCTGGAAGCCGCATAAACGCGCGAACAACCCGGCGCAAAGCGCCCCAGCCACATTTCCTGGCTGTCGAGTTTGTCTGCGCCCGTTGGTCTTCGGCGACCAGAACCGAGGGCGCTAACTCTGATTCCCCATGCCACCGATCAGCGCGAGCGGCCAGTGGCCACAACGGTACCGCTCCGCTCGCCCTACGCAGGAGCACTGATTACCGGCAGCCCGTCTTATCTCCGGCGCGGCCTCAGATCTTTTATGATCCGGTGGGCGCGGCGGCTACTCGCCCGTGAGATCGATTTCAATCCACTCCTTCGCCGTCTCCACGGGCGCGTTGGCTTCGGTCTGCTGTTCCCATCGCATGTCATCCACGATCACGATGGCCAGCCAGCCGCCGAGATGCGGCCGCTCAGTGAGCTGATACGTCTTGTTGTTGATCGTGTCTTTGAGATAACGCCGGAGAGCTTTTAAGGGCACCAGTTCCAGTGAACGGGGCTTGCCGGGCTAATGCCGGACGATGTTGAGGCCGGGGATCTGCTCGAAGTGGCGGACGTTGCCGGTAACGACGCCGAAGCCGAGTTGCAGGGCGGTCGCGGCGATCAGCAGGTCCTCGAAGGCGATGGTCACGCCGTGCGCGGCCTGGTCGCCCTCGATGCGCCCGGCGAGCCTGGCGGTTTCGATGGTGACGGGGTGCACGGGCACGTCGCGGATCAGTTCGTCCACGAAGGCTTGGCGACGCTGCCGGCGTTCTTCCGTCCCGGCGCGCTGGACGCCGTGGACCAGTTCCACGATGGTCACCACGGACAGGCCGATCTCCGCTTCTCCGTAATCACTTTTAAACTGTTCCAGGATCTGCCGGACGGTGTGGCCCCGCCGCTCACCGGCGATGACCACGCTGGAATCGAGGATCAGCCCCACGTCGGCGGGTTCCACGGCTTGCGGTTGCGGACGATCTCTTCCACGTCGGCCGCGAAGTCCGGATCGAGCACTGGCCCGTCGCCGGATTCCTTCTCGTGGGCTTCCGCCAGCGCGATGCATTCGGAGATCGTGCGGCGCTCCGGAGCGGCGGCGCGGATGATGGCGAGCGGCTGCGCGTCGCGCTCGATCACGACTTCCGTACCGGCCTGCACACGTTGCAGGATGGCGGCGATGTCGCGCACCGCATCGGCTTCACTCACGCGCAGGATTCGCGGCTCCATACCTGCGATCATAGCGTTTCTTCCTCCTCGCTGTCCTCCTCGGCCTCGGTGGCCAGCGTATCGAACAGTTCCGCCACGGCCGCTGCGTCCCGGGCCGTGGCTGCGGCAGGTCTACTCCGCAACGCATCCCGCCGCCCAAAAAGTGGCAGCCGCCCATCTTGCCCACCTGGGATTCGATCAGGTAGCCGCGCACCAGGGCCGTGAGCTGGGGCGGTCGAACGGCTCGCCCATGTGGGTCAGGAACACGGTGCTATCGTCGGTCCCGCCAGTGAGCAGCAGCGGGCGGGACTCCTGCATGTATTGTCGATCCACGCCAGCGCCCGCTCACCGATGGGGATCACGCGGTCCTTGCGGCCTTTGCCCTGGCGTGAGCGTGCCGCGGTCTGCGTCCAGGTCGTAGATCTTCAGGTTGGCCAGTTCCATGCGCCGAATGCCGGTGGAGGCGCCTCCGGGGCTGTGACATCCGCCTGTTGAATATCTGCTCGGCTTCCCGGGCGGTGGGCACGTACTTCGGCAGGCGGTGCTCCATGCCGGGCAGCACGATCTCCGAAGCCGGATTGTGGAGCAGATGGTTCTGCCGCGCCATCCACTCGAAGAAGCTCTTGATGGACTGCAACCGCGTGTGCTGCGTGCGAAAGCCGAGCGGCTGGCCATTGGTCTTGTAGTAGTAGAGCCAGCGTTGGTACCGCTACAGGATGGGGCGCGTCATCTCGATGGGGGCTTCCAGGCCGCGCTCCTGGCACCACTCGTGGAAGTAGCCCAGGTAGGCGCGGCGCTTGTTCACGGTGTCTTCTGAGAAGCCGTGGGAGGCGATCCATTCGAGGTACTCCGCGGTAAACGTCTGGAGCGGGGGCGGGCAACTCCGCGCATATAGCGGTAACGCCTACGTAAATTGTCTGGCCGCCGGTGTCACGCGCATTGACGGTTTGAAAGGGGATTTTAGAAACGGGCTGGCGTAAGCCAGTACCGCGCTAAACTTCTACCAATGCGTGCCGCCCTTCTGATGCTTGGCTTTTCCGCCGTCCTTCTGGGTCAACCCGCGGGGCGACACCGCCGTCACCACGGGTTTTCGAGCCGTGCGCACCTCGCGGCCGTTCGACCTGGCGATCATGCCTGTAGACTTCGGCGTGGGCTTCGTATTCGCCAACAGCGACAAGGAACCCCAACGCAGAGTTGAGCTTACCGAGGCTTCAGGCCCGATGGCGGTCGCGTTTTTTGGGGCGAGACCCCAGACGCGAGTTTGGAGCAACACAGCGGGCGGCGCCGATGTGGTTTCGTGTTTAGCCGCCGTGGTTACCGTCATGCCATAAGAATAAACAGGGTGGACGTTGCTGGTCCGCCAGGTGCAACGCGGCTCAGATTTGGATGACGGTCAGGTTGGGAACCATCTGGAAGTGGCGTAGGTTCCGGGTGCCGGCCGCGTAGCCGAAGTGGAGGGCCGTCGCGCCGATCAGCAGGTCCGCGAACGGAATCGTTTGTCCGCTCCGCCGCGCCTCGGCGTCGATCTTCGCAGCAAGCTGGGCCATTTCCCTGGTGAACGGTTGTATCGGGATCGCCGCGAAAACGGTATCAAGGTACGCGCGCCGCTTCGCCGGCCTGCTCCGCGGTCTGAGCGCGATGCAGGCCGTATTCCAGTTCGATCACGGTAATGGAGGAGAGCACGATTTCGGTTTCCCCGTGCTCATGTTCGAGTATCGCCAGCAGTTCGCTTACCGGCTTGGCGTCACGCTCGGCGGCGATCAGCACTCCGGAGTCGAGGACTAATCCCATGCCGGCGGATTCAACGGTTCGCGGCGGGCATCGATGGCCGCTTGCACGTCTTTGGCGAAGTCGGGATCAGGGATGGGCGCGTAGCCGAGTTCCTCTTCGTGTGCCTTCGCCAGGGCGATACACTCGCTGATTTTGCGGCCTGGGCCGCGCGGCGTCTTGATGACGGCCACGGGACGATGGTCCTGCTCCACGATCACCTCGACGCCTTCCTGGACCTTGGCCAGCACGGCGTGGATATCGCGGGCGAGTTCGGCTTCTGTAATGCGGACCGTCGCCATCACTTCGATCATAGCCTTTCTTCCTCCTCACTGTCCTCCTCGGCCTCGGTAGCCAGCGTATCGAACAGTTCCGCCACGGCCGCGGCGTCCCGGGCCGTGGTTGGCGTCTCCGGCCGCTCGAGGTGGGCGGCGGGATGCGTTGCGGAGTAGACCTGCCGCAGCAGGTTGATGGATACCCTGGTGTAGAGTTCGGTCGTGGTGAGGTTCGCGTGCCCGAGCATCTGCTGGATCACCCTGATATCGGCGCCGTTCTCCAGCATCAGGGTGGCCACCGTGTGGCGGAACAAGTGGCAGCCGCCCATCTTGCCCACCTGGATTCGATCAGGTAGCCGCGCACCAGGGCCGTGAGCTGGCGGCGGTCGAACGGCTCGCGGTCCCGCCAGTCAGCAGCAGCGGGCGGGACTCCTGCCTGTACTTGTCGATCCACGCCAGCGCCCGCTCACCGATCGGGATCACACGGTCCTTGCGGCCTTTGCACTGGCGGATGATGAGCGTGCCGCGGTCTGATCTTTAGGTTGCCCAGTTCCATGCGCCGCATGCCGGTGGAGTAAAACGTCTCCAGGATGGCGCGGTCCCGCAGGCCCTCCGGGGCTGTGACATCCGCCTGTTGAATGATCGCTCGGCTTCCCGGGCGGTGGGCACGTACTTCGGCAGGCGGTGCTCCATGCCGGGCAGCACGATCTCCGAAGCCGGATTGTGGAGCAGATGGTTCTGCCGCGCCATCCACTCGAAGAAGCTCTTGATGGACTGCAACCGCGTGTGCTGCGTGCGGAAGCCGAGCGGCTGGCCATTGGTCTTGCGGTAGTAGTAGAGCCAGCGTTGCTACCGCTCCAGGATGGGGCGCGTCATCTCGATGGGGGCTTCCAGGCGGCGCTCCTGGCACCACTCGTGGAAGTAGCCCAGGTAGGCGCGCGCGTGTTCACGGTGTCTTGCTGAGAAGCCGTGGGAAGCGATCGATTCGAGGTACTCGCGGCGGTAAACGTCTGAAGCGGCATGCGCCCGAGAATGGCACGCCGCTTCTTGATACTGCCTGGCCAGGAGCGGTCGGCCTGAAGATCCCAAAACCATATACGGAATCCCTGGCACAACCGCGCTCAGGCCTTTGAAGCACCCGCACCGCTACCGCAACAGAGGCTTACCACAATTAACTGCGAGATGGCGCTGGCGATCTCCCCGGCAGCGCACTCCATCGGGTCGGACGATCTCGATGCCGGAAGGGATCGCGCCGCGCCTTCCACTCGTACGTGCCGTTGGCGTCGAGCGAGAAGCCGGCCGGCACGCGCATCCACGCTGCCGGCAATCGGGCAGCACGTCTGCGGCAGTGCGCTCGGGGGCTTGCTGCTGCGGCTCGACGGATCTCGTGGCGCCGATCGAGCGCGTCTACGCCGCCGCCGGCAATCATCCGGACCGGGTGGCGGTGAGCGAAATCGGCCGGCAGGTTCACATCGCGTAGGCGCCGCGCAGTATGCTGGTCGAATGCGTGCCGCCCTTTTGATGCTTGGCTTTTCCGCCGTCCTTCTGGGTCAACCCGCGGACCTGGTACTGCGCAATGGCAAGATCGTGACCCTGAATGCCTCGGCTCCCACAGTGCAGGCGCTGGCGGTGCGCGGCGACACGGTTTCCGCGCTCGGAACGGACGCGGAGATACAACGCTGGATCGGCCCCCGCACACAGGTTATCGACCTGCACGGGATGCTCGCCATCCCCGGCTTCATCGAAGGTCACGGCCACTTCACCGGCGTAGGCGAATTCCGCCTCGGGCTGGATCTGCGCGAGGCGCGGACCTGGGACGACATTGTGGCGCAGGTGGCCCGCGCGGTGAAACAGGCGAAGCCCGGCGAGTGGATCGTGGGGCGCGGCTGGCACCAGTCGAAATGGGATCGGGCGCCGCAGCCGAACGTCGAAGGCTTTCCGCTGCACGCTTCGCTCGATGCCGTCTCGCCGAACAACCCGGTCATCCTCACTCACGCCAGCGGACATGCCACCTTCGCCAACGGCAAGGCGATGGCCGAGGCCGGGATCACCCGGAGCACGCCCAACCCGGCGGGCGGCGAAATTCTCAAGGACAAGCAGGGAGCTCCCACGGGCCTGCTGCGGGAGCGCGCGTCCGGCCTGGTCAGCCGCGCGCAATCGGCCTGGGAAGCGAAACGCACGGCCGCCGACCGCGCCGCCCAATTCCGCAAAGTAATCGAACTCGCCACCGACGAGGCGTTATCGAAAGGGGTCACCACCTTCGAAGATGCCGGATCGCCGCTCCAAACCGCGGACGTGGTCAAACGGATGGCCGGGGACGGCACCCTGCGCATCCGCCTGTGGATGATGCTGCGCGTCCCCAACGCCCAACTGGAGCCCGCTCTCGACCGCTACAAAACCATCGGCGCGGGCAACGGCTATTTCACCGTGCGCGCCATCAAGCGCGCAATCGACGGAGCCCTCGGCCCGCGCGGCGCCTGGCTGCTCGAACCCTACGCCGACAAGCCCGACTCCTCCGGGCTCAATACCGACGATCCGGCGGACATTCGCCGCACCGCCGAGCTGGCCATTGCGCACGGCTACCAGCTTTGCGTTCACGCCATCGGCGACCGCGCCAATCGCGAAACACTGGACATCTACGAGCAGGTTTTCAAGGCGCATCCCGATAAGAAGGACCTTCGCTGGCGCATCGAGCACGCGCAGCACCTGAGCGCCGCCGACATCCCGCGCTTCGGGCAACTGGGTGTGATCGCCGCCATGCAGGGCATCCACTGCACCTCGGACGCGCCCTATGTACTGGAGCGGCTCGGCCCCAGGCGCGCGCAGGAAGGCGCCTACGTCTGGCAGAAGCTCATGAAGAGCGGGGCGACCGTGGGCAACGGCACCGACGCGCCGGTGGAGGACGTGAGCCCGCTCGCCTCTTTCTATGCGTCCGTCAGCCGCAAACTGAAGAACGGATCGGTCTTCTTCCCGGACCAGCGCATGAGCCGCGAAGAGGCCCTGCGCTCCTACACCATCAACAACGCGTACGCGGCCTTCGAGGAAAAGACGAAAGGCAGCCTGGAGACGGGCAAGCTGGCCGACATCACCGTGCTTTCGCGCGACATTATGACGGTGCCCGAAGACGACATTCTCTCGACCGACGTGGTCTATACGATCGTCGGCGGGAAAATACGTTTCGACCGGACCACCGGGATCAAGCACTGAGTGCCCGCTCCTATTTCGGCGCGGCTTCGGTGATCCGTTTGAGAGCTTCCGCGGCTGAGTCGCACACCCGCCGGCTGCTGTAACCGACCTCTTCGGAATCGGACAGCAGCGGCTGCAAGGCCGCCTCCGCCTCGCCCGGAAAACCCGACCAGCCGAGCGCCTCGGCTGCACCGGCGCGGACTACCGGATTCGCATCGGAAACCGATTGCACCAGAAGCTCGAGACCGCGCCTGTCGCTCCCGACTCCAAGATGCAGCGCCCCCCGCGATGCCACGAAAGGGTCCGAACTTTCCAAAGAGTGGCGCATCTCCTCGAGCACGGCTGCGACGCCCTGCTCGCCTAACTGGCAGAGGCTGTCCACGATGATGTCAATCGTGAACGCGTCGTCTTCGAACTCCAGCCGAACGAGAGCGGCGCGAAGGAACGGAATGGCACGGGGGTCTTCCAGCCGGGCCAGGCCGTAAGCAGCTCCGCGCTTTCCGTATTTCCCGCCCGATTCGAGGAGTCCACCAGGGGATCGAAGGCCCGCGAATCTCCCAGCCGTCCGAGGGCGTCACCCGTGCGGAAAGCAAACTGCCGGCGCTTCAGGTTTTCGAGGAGAACATCCACGGCACGCGGGTCCGCGGTGAAACCCAGCGCGCCCGAAGCGCATTCCCGCAGGATCGGCGGCTGGTCTTCGTCGTGGAGGAGTTTGATCAGCGGATCGACTGAGCGAGACTTCCCGGTCTTCGCCAGGGCTTCCGCCGGGTTCGCAACTTCGACCACGCTGCCATACAGGTGAGCGTCGTACAGATTCCGAAGGGCGTACGGATAAGCGAGCGCGTCGCGCACCAGCAGGTGGCGGAACGACAATGAACCTTCGGCCTGCTCCAGGATCACGTCCAACTGGCGGGCAAATTGGACAAACGCCTGCGCCGCCGCTCCGTCTCCCGGAACCGCAAGCAAGAAATCCTCCAGTTGCAAAATGTTGGCGGAGATGTGCGAGCCGCGGTCCCAACCGTCGCGGCCTTTGCGTTTGCGGAAGGTTCCGGCATTTTCCATGGCCAGCCTGCCGAGATACGACAGCGTGTCCGCGAGTGAGAACGGAAGCTGCGCACTCTGCCGGACGGCGCGACGCTCCTCCCATTGATAGCGGGTGACCACGTAGCGTTCAACGAGAAAATCCCGGAGTTCTCCCGGCGTGGCGGTCAGGTGCAGCAGGCCGGCTCGCTCCGCGGGCGTCAACTCGCGGCAGGTCTCGGCAATCAGGTTCAACAGCAGCGGCGTTGCCACCATCGCGTGCAGGTCGGGGCTGGCAGAGAGGGCCTGCCGGAGTTCGGGCAGATCGCCGAGGAAATCGTTCACCTGCTCATCGCTGACAGGCTGGAGTGTCACGGCCCCGGCCAGGTCCGCACGAATCCCGATCTGCCGGTACTCCAGGCTCCGCGACGTCAGCACGATGCGGTTGTTGGCAGGCAGGCCGGAGAGAATCTGCGCCTGGCGGTCGCGAGGCGAGGTGCCGGCCGCACTCACTTCATCGAGGCCGTCGAGCAGGAGCAGCGCCTGTCCGGATTCGATCGCGCGCGCAACTTCGTTCGCGTCCAGATCGGCATAGCCCGATGCCAGCCATTCGGAAATCGTCGCGGAAGGCGCCCAGGTGGAGAGAAGACCCAGAAGCGGCAGTGGAGCGAATGGATTGTGCAGCCGTTCCGCGAGGGCGTCGCGCGCATGGGCGACGAGGGCGATAGTCTTGCCGCTGCCCGGTTCGCCGAGCAGGAGAACCCGGCCGCCAAAGCGCTCCACCGCGGTGGCGAGTCCGGTGAACCGTTCCGGCGCCTCGGGCGCGGTGAACCCGTGTCCGACGAACAACTGCCGCAACATGTTGCCGGTCTTTCCCGTGCGGCCGTCCTGGCGCATGACGGCATCCGGAGTCGAGCCGGCGTCCAGGTGGAGGTAATGGCGCACAGCCTGGTCGAGGAACGCGACGATGCCTTGATAGACGGCCTTCAGGTAGGGCTCGAAGGGATCGGTTCGCGCCGCGATTTGCGCGGCGGGCCGTCGGATGCGCTCGAGCAGATCGGCCAGCGCGCTGTCCCACTTCCGCGCATGGAACTCGACGCGGGTCAGGTTGATGATGCCGATCGGCGGGAGCGAGCCATCGAGCATGGCGGGGATGATGGGCTTGTGAATCGCCATGGCCCAGGCGACCTCACGGCGCACATAGCTGTCGGCCCGGGTTACACCGGCGGTGACACAGACCACCATGAGCCCGGCCTGGTTGATCGCCGTCTCGAGTTCGCCGGTGAAATCGGCGTAGGGATCGAGATCCCGCTGGTCCCACCAGACCCCATACCCGGCGCCTGCGAGGTCCGCCGCCATCCGGCCGGCATATTGCGAACCGTCGCTCCGTGAGTAACTGATGAAGATGTGAGAAGCCGCCGGCGCGCCCATACCCCGATCTGTTCAGGGTCATTATAGGCCGGCCTGGGCAAGGAAAGCCCGATCAGAGGATTACCAGTCAATCCTCGCGCACTTTGAACGATCCGAAGTCTCTGCACCACGGTCCTTCCGGGACCTCCGGGTCGGCGGAGATCCATTTCATGAGTATGACCAAATCGTCTTCCGTAATCGCCTAAAGCGCGATGATCAGAGGGCTTCGCCCTTGGCGACTTGCCCTCGGAGTAGGAACGTTTTTGGGTACGAACCGCCGCCGCAGACCTTGAAAGAGCCGAAATCCTTGTACCAGTCGCCCTCGGGCACCTCGGGCCGCGTTTCGACCCAGAGGCGAAGTTGATTCAGATCCGAGACACTGATCTCGCGGTCACGCATCCGATCGATCAGATGTTGCCGCACCCCCTCGGGCAGGTTGTCCCAGCGCTCGAGTTGCGGCATCAGCCGCCGAAGACCATTCTGCCGAGTTCATCGCCCAGGCGGTTAGCCGCTTCCGGATCCTGCTCGTTGCGGAAACGCTCAGCCAGGGCGAAAAACTGTCGCTGTTTTTGCTTCTCTGCGTCGATGCCGTTCTCGATCAGTTCCAGCAACATGCGATTCTTGCTCAGCTTTCGAGTCTTGGCCATGCTACCCACCTGCTTCGCCAGCCTGGGCGGAAGACTGACGCTCTGGCGAACCGCTTTCTCAGCCGACTTCATAACACCATTATGCACCAAAATGGTGTACGAGCGATCAGAGACCCAGTCCACTTGGCGCCGTAGCCCGATGTCAGCCATTCGGAAATTCGCGCGCATGGGCGACGAGGGCGATGGTCTTGCCGCTGCCCGGTTCCCCGAGCAGGAGAACACGGCCGCCAAAGCCGTCCTGGTGCATGACGGCATCCGGAGTCGAGCCGGCGTCCAGGTGCAGGTAATAACGCAAAGCCTGGTCGAGGAACGCGACGATGCCTTGCTCGGAATTGAACCGGAGTCTGGGTCCTAAAGCAAGCGAGAAACCAATGGCCCCCCGGTTATCGCCCCGCACATCACAGTAGCATCCAGGCGTCGGCCACCGGCGTTACGGCGTTAACTGATGGTGATGACGGGCAAGGTTAGCGTCGTAATCGAACAGGATAAGCAGGGTTGCTACGCGTGGTGCCCGGAACTGAAGGGGTGCCAGTCGCAAGGTAAGACGGTCGAGGAGACACTTGTCAATATCCGCGAGGCAATCGAGCTCTTCCTGGAGACCCTGACTGATGAAGACTGACCACAGCGGTCGAAGTTCATGCCTAAGCTGCCGCGCGCCTGGCTGCGGCGGATGCCGAAGCGATGCTGTTGAAAGCTGGCTTCGTTTGGTTGCGGTCCAAGGGCAGTCATCGGATCTAAGCAAAGGGTGGACGCAGGGTGGTGGTTCCGTTCCATAGCACCGCGACGCTTCACCCGAAGATTGTCAAACAGGTCCTCGATCCCTCCCGAGTAACGCGTACCGGCGATCGGAGAATGGTGAGACCTCGGTCGCGGCCGGGCAAGATGGATCACTCGCCCCTTCGCGACCAGAACGAAGCCGCTGGCGCGGCGGACGGCTTCGCCGTGCATCGGCAGCACGTCGGCGATAGCGTTGGTCACAGAGAAAGGAGATCTCTGTGACCGTACTCACCCAGCGGATGCGAGAGGAACTCGTACGCCGCAACTACGCAGAAACGACGATTCGCACCTACCTGATGGCGATCGAAGAGTTTCGTCGCTACGCCAAGAAGCGACTCGATCACATGGGACCGGAGGACATTCGCCGCTATCAGGTGGCGCTGCTCGAAGGTAAGAAACTCGCCGTCGGCACGGTAGCACTGCGCGTTTCAGCACTCCGGTTCTTCTATCTCAAGGTGCTTAAGAAACGTGCTTTGAGGGACGAACTACCGTATCCAAAACACCCCAAGTGGTCCAGACGCCTGCCGACGATCCTCACGACCGAGGAGATGACCCGGCTGATCAACTCCGCGAAGAACTTGTTTCATTACGCCATGCTCCTGACCATGTATTCGGCGGGGCTGAGGCGAAGCGAACTCTGCCGACTCAAGGTCAGCAACATTGACAGCCAGCGAATGGTGATCCGCGTCGAGCGCGGTAAAGGCGGCATCGATCGCGAGATTCCCTTGAGCCAAAAGCTGCTGGAAACCTTACGCACCTACTGGCGCTGGATGCGCCCGAAAACCTATTTGTTTCCGGGTACCGAAAACGGCTGGCGTGCCGATAAGCCGATTACCCCAAAGGTGATCTGGGAAGCGGTGCAGGAAGCCGCCCGACGGGCCGGCATCACCAAACACGTCACCCCACATACCCTTCGCCATTGCTTTGCCTCTCATCTGCTTGAATCGGGCACGGATCTCAGGACCATACAGGTTCTCCTGGGCCACAGAGATATTGAGGCCACCACCCGATACCTGCACGTGTCACCCAAGCACCTGCGAGTCGCCGTCAACCCCATCGAACAGATTCCCGTTTCAGGCCCAGCGAACCTGAAGCGGTCCAGAAAACTACGTAAACCCGAATGAGCCGGCCCACCGTGGAGGTGGCCGATATTCTCCACGCACAGGGCGACCGCTTCCTGGAACAGAATCGATCATGGTTGGGCATTCAGCGACTCAGTGTGCTGCGAGCCATCACGCGCTGCCGCACAGCAGCGCTCGGCGGCCATATCGATCACTGTCCGCGATGCGGTCATCAGGCCATCTCTTATAACTCATGCCGCAATAGGCATTGCCCAAAGTGCCAGGTGCAAGCGCGCCAACGCTGGCTCGCCGCCCGCGAAAGAGAAGTGCTCGGCGTGCCGTACTTCCATGTGGTCTTCACTTTGCCACACGACCTGAACCCACTTTGCCAGTACAATCCTGAAGTACTCTATGGCCTGCTGTTCCAGACCAGCGCAGCCACACTCCTGGAGGTTGCCGCCGATCCGAAACATCTGGGAGCAGAGATCGGTTTTCTGAGCATCCTGCACACCTGGGGGTCGAACCTGCTGCTCCATCCGCATGTCCACTGCGCGATTCCAGCCGGCGGACTTTCTCCTGACCACACCCGGTGGGTCCATCCCCGGTATCCCTTCTTCCTGCCGGTGAAGGTGCTCAGTCGCGTGTTCCGCGGCAAGTTCATTGCGGGACTGCGGCGAGCCTACCGACGAAAGAAACTGCGCTTCCATGGTCCGATAGCCGAACTGGAAGACCCCAAGCGATTCGCGGCGTTTCTGCGCACCGTCTTCCGACAAGATTGGGTAGTCTATGCCAAACCCGCTTTCGGCGGGCCTACTCAGGTGCTCCGCTATCTGGGGCGGTACACTCATCGCGTTGCAATCAGCAACCACCGGTTGTTGGCCTTCGATGGTGAGCGGGTCACCTTCCGCTGGAAAGACTATGCCCATGGCGGCAAACAACGCAAAATGACCCTAAGCGCCACGGAGTTCCTGCGGCGCTTCGCCCAACATATTCTGCCGCGTGGTTTCGTCCGTATTCGGCAGTATGGCTTCCTGGCGACTCGCCACCGGACGACTAATCTGGCGCTTGTTCGGCAACTGCTCGCGGTCTCCCCAAAGTCTCAGCAGGCGTGCCCAGAGGCTCCCGCGAACTCGGCCAGTTGGAACTGCCCACGGTGCGGAGCAGCGATGCTGATCGGCGCCAACCTCACCGCTTGCGAACTCGCTGATCGATGCAAGTTCTTCGACAGTTCGTAGTCTGCCGACCAAGTTGGCGCGCCGACGTGCAACTGCACGCCGACGCGCCCGTGTACCCCTGCCGCGAAAACGACCATCGAAATACCGTTCGGGCCAGCGTACAAACGCATCAGCCGGCGCTCGCTGGCTCGCAGCCGTCCTCTCTGAGGCTTCTCCTTCAGGTCAACACGCCCTTCCCGCAGTACCAAAATAGGTTCCAGCATCCATAGGGTCCGCCCCGCCAGCGGCTTCCTTCTAGTCGCCCAATCGAAAGCGACGCGGCGCCGAGAATTCTCCTACAACTGAGGCTACATTCCGCCGCGTCGCTCCCGATTGGGCACTAACGACCAGGCAGGGTCTGTTGCTCAGAACGCCGGGATTGGGACCACCGGTTCCTCGGCGGTCACCCAAATCCGGCCATTGACGGTCACCTGAAAACCGGCCAACGGAGGAAGCACTCAGGACATAAGTTCAGGCGGGGCGATACGCTCCGTCAACGTGAGCAATGTCTTGAGCGAAGAGAAACAGAAGCAGGTGATCGCGTTAGGCCAGCTCGGCTGGACCTTGCGCCGCATCGAAAAGGAAACCGGGGTTCGCCGGGAGACCGCCGCCGGATATTTGCGGCTAGCCGGCGTTGGAGTACGCCCACCCGGGCGCTGGGGTCGGCTTCCACCGTCAAAACCGGCCAAAGAGGTGACCACCGACGCCGGGCCGCTGGCTGACGCAAAACCGGCCAACGAAGCCGGGGTGACCACCGACTCCACGCTGGCAAATCCGGCCAACGGGACCGACCAGGTGACCACCGACTCAGGACCGTCCCAGCCGTCGCGATGTCCCTCCGCCAGCGCCTGCCTCCCATTCCACGAACTGATTGAAGCCGGCCTCGCCAAGGGCCGCAACGCCATGGCGATCTGGCAGGACCTGGTGGACCGGAGCGCTTTCACTGGCGCCTACGAAAGCGTCAAGCGCTACGTCCGCAAACTCCGCGGCGCCCGCACTCCGGAACCTTGTGCAGTCATCCTGACGCCGGCCGGTGAGGAAGCCCAGGTCGACTATGGCTCCGGTCCAATGGTCCGCGATCCGCACACCGGCAAGTACCGGCGTACCCGCCTCTTTGTCATGACCCTCGGCTACAGCCGAAAGTCCGTCCGACTGCTGGTCTTTGAATCCAGCGCGCAGACCTGGGCGCTACTGCATGAAAAGGCGTTCCGCCGACTCGGCGGAAGCCTGCGCGTAGTCGTGCTCGACAACCTGGGCGAAGGCGTCCTCAAAGCTGATATCTACGACCCTGCTTTGAATCCGCTGTACCGCGACGTGCTCGCTCATTACGGCGCTGTCGCGTTGCCGTGCCGGGTTGCCGATCCCGACCGGAAAGGCAAAGTCGAGTCCGGCGTCGGGCATGCGCAGAAGACGCCGCTGAAAGGACAACGCTTCGAGACGTTGGAGGAAGCCCAGACATACCTCGACCACTGGGAGCAGAAGTGGGCCGATACCCGCATCCACGGCACGACCAAGCGGCAGGTCGCCGTGATGTTCGCCGAGGAGAAGCCCTCGCTGCTGCCGTTGCCGTTGGAGCCGTTTCGCTACTACCAATACGGAGAGCGCACGGTTCACTTGGACGGCTGCGTCGAAGTGGAAGCGGCCTACTACAGTGCACCCCCGCGATGGATTGGCCGCCGTATTCAGGTGCAGTGGAACCTGCAATGGGTGCGGTTGCTGGACCCGTCCAATGGACAACTGCTGCGCGAGCATCTCCGTGAGCAACGCGGTCGTCACCGCATCCACGACGAGGACCGCCCGAAACGCACACCGCTGGGCACACTACAGGTCCTGGCACGAGCCGAGAAGGCCGGCGATCACATTGGAGCCTTCTCCAAAGCCATGCACCGCGAGCAGGGCCAAACCGCCGTCCGCCGCATCCAGGGACTGCTGTCCTTTCAGAAGAAGTACGGGGCGGCGCGGGTGGATCAGGCTTGTGCCATGGCGCTGGAAATGGAGATCTCCGATTTCCGCTTCGTGCGCCGGTATCTGGAACGGAACCTGCAGCCCGCGTTGAGCTTGCGCCAGGTCGATCCACTGATCCGCCAACTTTCGCTCTACCGCGACCTTATCGAAGAACGAACCGAACCATCACAGAACCAGGAGACGAACGAATGAACCTCGCTGAACTACAGCGTTCTTTGCGGCAACTCCGCCTCGGAGGCATGGCCGCCGTGCTGGAAACGCGCTTGCACCAGGCCCAGGCCGAGCCGATGGCGCCGCTTGACCTGATCTCGTGCCTCGTGTCTGACGAACTCACACGACGCAGCGATCGACTGCTGGAGCGCCGGCGCAAACAGGCCGGCTTCCGCGACGCCGGCAGGACCCTCGACAATTTCGATTTCACCTTCAATTCCAAGATGAACCGCAGCCTGGTTTTCGATCTGGCGACCTGCGGCTTCATCGGCAAGCGAGATGATGCTTTGTTTCTCGGTCCTGGAGGAACGGGCAAAAGCCATCTGGCACAGGCGATCGGCCAGGCCGCCATCCTGCAAGGCTATCGCGTGCTCTACCGTGAGACGCATGTGCTGCTGGAAGAACTCGCCGCATCCGTTGTCGAGGGCACTCGCAAGCAATACATGGACACGCTCGCCACTGTCCCACTGCTCATCATCGACGATTTTGGCATGCGCAAACTCCCGCTGACCGCGGCCGAGGATCTGCTCGAGATTGTGATGCGGCGCTACGAACGCGCGAGCACGCTGCTCACGTCCAACCGACCCGTGGAGGACTGGGGCAAACTGCTGGGCGACACTGCTGCCGTCGGCTCGATGCTCGATCGGTTGCTGCATCACGGCCACGTCCTCAAATGCGGCCCGCGAAGCTGGCGGACTAAGACCGCTGTCACCGAGGAACGAGCATGATCGGAAAGTCAGCCTCTCGGGGGCTTTGCCCCTGCGACCCCAGGATTTATCGCTTTGCTGCCTCCCCTGTCTGTCGTCTCCGCTACGCTTCGACTCCGGAGGCGAGTGTGGCCCGCCTCCGCAGGGTTAGGCCCGGAATCGGCGCTCGGGTCGCATCCCTGCGTTGCCCTATCCTCCGTCCGGTCTCGATCAGTCTACGCCAAGTGCTGGGGGATTGAAGCAGAAATGTGTTGCGCAAATGTGCGTTGATCGGCTAAAAAGAAGCTATCCCTGAGTGTCTCCGTTGGCCGGTTTTGAAGTGACCACATATGGCCGGATTTAGGGTGACCGCCGAGGAACCGGTTGGGCCAAAGTCCGAGTCGGCTATACGTCCAAGTGGTCAGGGATCAGTCCAGGCGGATCTTGTGGCCGCAAACCTGGTTCACGATATCGGGTTCATCAGTCCTGCTAGAATCCTAGTGATGGCCAGAGCTTTAAGGGCTGACGATATCCTTCCGTTGGTCGACTCCCTGACACCTCAAGAACGTGTGCGGCTGCTGCGGTTGATTGTGAGGCCGCAGGGCTGCGACGAAAACGTTTACCGGTCCGTGCCACCATCGCGCGACGAGTTTTCTGCAGATGACGAGCAGCTAGCCTGGGAGGCCGAGGGCTGGGAGAGCGGCGGTTGAAGAGAGGTCAGATCTGCTGGTACACGTTTCGCCTTCCAGACAAGCGGCGGCCTGTTTTAATTCTCGCGCGAAGTGAAGTCATCGACCGCCTTAACCAAATCATCGTCGTACCTGCTACGCGAACGATTCGAGGACTGACCACGGAGGTAGTCTTAACCCCTGAAGACGGCATGCCAACAGTATGCGCGCTGAATTTCGATCACGTGGCACTGGCGCAGCGGGATCGAATCGGCCCGGCTCTGTGCAGTCTGCCGGAATCTCGATGGGTTGAAGTCCAGCGCGCCCTGCTGATCGCGTGCGGCTTCGAGGAACCAGCAGGCGATCTGGCCTGAGCGATACGGGGCAGCCAGTATGGCCGGCGCATTCAATAGAGTGGCTTGGCATAGCCAGGTTCGGTGTCTGCACATCAGACCGTTGGCGTTACGGCCAAATGGATGGCTTCCGGATAGCCGACGATCCGCCCGGAGCGGCCGATTGTTGGTGGGAAGGGCTGTTACCGCCAGCTATGGGGTCAAACTACGGAGTTCATGATAAAACCTATGCGAGCGAAGGCTCGATCCGCTTGTTCGGCGTGCTCCACGGGAATGCATTCGTACGGTGCTCGGATTTCGATGAGGGTTCGCGTCGATGCGATCCGCCCCGGCATGACCGGCAGCCTCGGCGTGTTCGCCGCTGCCCCGGCGCCCCCCAAGGAGGAGTGGTGAAATCGCTTTCGCATCTATCTGCCGATACGACGTTCATCTGCTGTGAATCCGAAAGCGGGAAGCGCGTAGCATGTGAAGGGCAGTCGCGCTCTGGGGGCCCATCGAAAGGGCTGTTCCCTGTCTCACTTTTGGCAGGACGCAACGCGCTTCTCTCCTGCCAAATAGTTGGCCTCCTCCTCGGGCGTCAGGTCACGTGTGACGTGAGCGCATAACTTGGTGAGGACATTCTCATCGCGAAGCAGCTGCACGGACGTGAGAAGATGCGACCCAAGACGAGCAGTAACTCTCAATTCGGAGCCATTCTCTCCAAAGCTCACGTGCAAGACAGGTCCCGCCGTATATACCGATGTCGCCAGCGAACCCGTCGAGGTGTTGCTGACGCGAACTGTCTGCTTCCGGTCTCCGGTGGCGACCAGCAGGCCATCAGCGGAAATGGCGACGGCTGTAATGTAGCTTTCCTGATCGAATCTCACCGTGGGAAGCCTAGCGGTACCGTCCACCACGCAGACTGCAGGGACTCCAGCTGTGGCGACCGGCCCCTCTGTCGTGGGGCGGATTGCACAAACCACAACTTCCGCCTGGGATGGCCGACCCTCGTGTGACGGACTCCACAGTGCGACTGCCATTAGATTCTGGTCGGGCGTTATTGCAAGGTCCGTTATTTCTAGGCCAGAAGCGAAGGTCCGCCGCCGCTCGCTCGACTTGAGACCTACTAAGTGCACCTCCCACCTGCCAGATCTGAAGCCAGCGCTCAATGCTGCGGGACTCCCAGGAACGAAGCGGGGGGCGCGCACGATATCGTCCCGGTCTTCGTCATCTCTTGGATGATCCGAATTGAGCGTGCTGAAAACGACCCGTCCGGTCTGGACCTCGAAAACTCGGGCGAGGCGATCCTCACCAGCCATCGAGAGGTACCTACCGTCAGAAGAGAGTGCCAGCCCGATAGCCCAGGTGTTCACCGCAATGCTTGCCACGGGTTTCACTTGTTGACGCTTCCAAACGCGTAGATTGCCGTTCCAGTTCTGCTCGGCGATGAGCCCTAATTCGTCGTTTATCCCGATTGCGGAACCGCGCGAATCGCCGCGAAGAGGGAAAACGCGATCAGCGTCAGAAAAATCGTATATACGGGCGGTCCCATCCCGGCTCCCGGTAGCGAAGCGGCGCCCTTCGGGAGAAAACACGACCGAGTTAACGCTTTGCTGGTGGCGAGCGCCAGCCAAAAGCCGCCCGGATTCGGAATCGTAAGCCGCGATGCTGCCATCCACTGCACCGGCGAGGAGCAACATAGAATCGGCGCTGAAGGCTACGCTCGCGATCGTGTCTCCAAGATAGCCGTTCCAGATGCTAACAAAATTGCGCCCATCGTAAACCCTCGTGGAACCGTCCACGCTTCCGACGGCGAGATACTTACCGTCAGGACTGAATGCCAGTGAGAGAACGTAGTCGCCGCTGCGGAGCCGAGCCTTCTCCTTGCCGCTGCGGGTATCGATCACTCGAACGCCATCGTCCATGCCTCCGGCGGCCAGGAAGCCGCCATCGGGAGAGAACGCAAGGGCGAGCGGCCGTCGCAAGAGGCGAATTCCAGTGACCTGCTCTCCGCCGGCCGAGCGAAACAGAATGACGTTACCGTCGTCTTTCCCCGCAGCTGCGAGGGCGCCATCCCGTGAGATCGCAACTACCTGCACGCCCACCCGCGGCGGCGCGACCGGAGCCCCGTACCGGTCATTGTCAAAAGTGTCGGCAGACGATTTCGAATTGCACTTCGGGACGCAGCCCGTCTCGCGACCGGTATCCGTGTCCAACACAGCGGCGCGGCCATCGGCGCTCCCGCTAACGAGGCGCCGACCATCCCCGCTAAATGCAATCCCGGTGACCGTCCGTTCATAACGGGACGCCACCGAGGCGATTTCCTTTGGGCCCCGAAACACACGCGCGCCGCCATCCTCGGATCCGGTGGCTAAGAGGCGGCCGTCAGGGCTGTAGGCGACGCACCAGACGCGACTCCATGTCACCCGCCGGCGGACTTCGCGCCCGGTATTCGCGTCGAACTCGATCGCGTCGCGGTCCGCGGCCCCGGCGAGCACGGTGTTGCCGTCTGGGTGAAAAGCCACTTGATACACTCTGCCCTGCGCTTGGAAGGAGCTGACGAGCGTTGGCATGAGTTGGAGCGCGTGACGCAGTGAAGCGCTGGCCTCTGGCAGCGGACTGGACCTCCAAGCCTGAAGTGCCAGGAGAGCGCCGCGTTCGACCGTGAGCGGATCGCGCAGCGAGAGTTCCGCCTGGTCCGAGAGCCGGCGTGATAACGCGATGTGGTGCTGCTGATCCGCCCGGTAGAACCCGATACCGCTCGCGATAACCAGTGCTGCCACCGCGCTTGCCACTAGCGCCGATACGCGCATGGCGATCCCATGCTGGCGGACGTCCTCGCCGATCAGCTGGTCCTTTGGAATGCCATGGATTCGTGCGGAGATCGAGGCGGCAGCATTTCTAAAGTGCGCTGCATCGGCAGCCTCAGATCTACGGAGGTCTTCCCACCGCGGCTCGCACGCAAGCTTCTCCGACAGTACTGCGGGGAGGGCATCGGTCTTCTCCCAGTCAAAATCGACCGTCGCAGCGTCCCAGAAGATCTCGCCATCGGTGAGCACTATGAGGAGCTTGGAGCCGGTGGGGTCAGATTCGAGCCACGTAGCGAGTTCTCGCCGAACCCACGGCGATGCCGCGGCAGCGGGTGACGCAAGCAGGACGAAGTAGCGGGAGCGCCGAATGGCGCCCTCAATAGACTCCCAAATAGCCTCATTCATATCGAGGCTCGACTCGTCGCGAAAGACACGCATCGCCCTGAGGCGATACCAAGGCTTCGCAAGAGAGTGCAACTCATCCCGCAGCCTCGAAGCCACGCTGGAATCGACTCTCCGGCTGTAGGAAAGAAATGCGTCGTACAGCGTCAGGGTCTCTTTTTGGTCGTTTGTCGGCACAAGCGCATCTTTCCTGAGCTTTCGGAGTCTAGCACACACATTCCGTGTCGCCCCCGACGCGCAGCGCGATGCCTTCACCTGTCACTTATATGCGGACGGACATAGCTGTTGCGAAATCCCCATTGCACCAGTAAAGGTTCAGGGCTCCTTCGGGGGCATCGAGCGGGCTTTGGCCGGATGACGCGCCAACCGGAAATTGGCCAAAGCCGTCAAGTTGACGTAAACGCCCGTTGCTGACATTTGCCGGGCAGACTGCGGGACAGATCCTCCCTGACTAACACCGTAGCGCCCATCAGTCCACGCCGAAGACCATTTCTTCGTAAGCGTCTCGTGAACCGCTCTTCCTGACGTACCGGTGGACGCGGCATTGTGGTGTCATGAGCGACACCGTTATCGAACCGAAGGCGGCCAATCCGAAAGTGGACGAGTGGGCGGAGCGAATCGCTGCGCAACAGCGCAGCGGCATGTCCGTGAAACAATTCTGCAAGGAGCAAGAGCTTACAGAGTACTCCTTTTACGCTTGGCGCAAACGTCTCCAGGAAAGTGGGCCGGTGCGGTTCGCTCTGGTGGAAAGGGGCGTGCGCCGGCAAGAGCGCACGGCGGAACCGGTATTGGAATTGGTGCTGGCGACCGGCGAGCGGCTGCGCATTGGCATTGGCGTGGACACTGCGACCTTGCGCGCCGTGCTGGACGTGTTGCGGGGATGATCCACCTGCCAGCCAGCGTGCGGGTGTACCTCTGTCTTACGCCGTGCGATATGCGCAAGAGCTTTGACAGTCTGCAGGCGCTGGTGCGCGACCACCTGGAGTTGGATGCCTTCGCCGGACACCTGTTTGTATTTGCGAGCCGGCGCAAAGATCGGGTGAAAATTCTCTACTGGGATCGCGATGGCTTCGCAGTCTGGAGCAAGCGATTGGAGGAAGGGACATACGCGGTTCCGTGCGGTGAGGGCGGTACGGAACGGCGGCTGGAGATCACGGCACAGGAATTGGGAGCTCTGTTGAGCGGTATCGATCTGAGCACAGCGAAACGGCGCAAACGGTACCGTCGTAACGGCGTATAAAACATTTCTATCTACTATTGTTTTTACTTGGAAACGGCCCGTTTTCCGCGTAATCTATATGCACGGTGGCCATCGATCCGAACAGCTTGCCGCGGGATGCAGAGACGTTGCGGAAGATCGTCGTGGATCTGGCCGAACAACTGGATCGTTCCCTAATCGAGCAAAACAAGTATCAGAGTCTGCTGCGTGAATTGCTGGAAGCGCAGCGCAATCGGAAAAGTGAGCAGTTGTCGAAAGAGCAACTGGCGCTCTTCGAGGCGGCCTGGCAGACACGGAGTGCGGAAGGTGACTCCGCTGCCGACGAGGACGACGATAACCTCGATGGCGATGCCGGAGCCGGGGTGAAACCGGAGGAGCCGCCAAAGCAGAGACGAGGTGGGCGGCAACCTCTGGCGCGGCATCTGAAGCGCGAACGCATCGTTCACGACCTGGCTGAGGCAGAGAAGCACTGCGATTGCTGCGGCAAGGACCTGCGGCTGATTGCCGAAGAGACCAGCGAACGCTACGAATACATTCCGGCCTCGATGAAGGTGATTCAGGACGTTTGTCTGAAGTACGCTTGCGCCTGCACCATCAGGACCGCCACCAAGCCGCCGCAACCGATTGAGAAGAGCACGGCAGGAGCGAGTTTGTTGGCGCAAGTGATCGTGGCGAAATGGGCCGACCATCAGCCACTGCACCGGCAAGAGAAGATGTTGGAGCGGCATGGCATCGACATCTCGCGCAAAACCATGGGCGGGTGGATGGCGCAATGCGCGGAACTACTCGATCCTTTGTATCAGTTGATGAAGAAGGAACTGTTAAGTTCCAAGGTGATCGGCACCGACGATACCAGTGTGAAGGTGCTGGACCAGAAACTTCCCTTTGCCAGGATCGGACGGATCTGGCCGTATGTCGGAGATGCTCACCATCCGGTGATCGTTTACGACTACACTCCGACACGCGCACGCGCCGGCCCGGCCAAGTTTCTGGAAGGATACAAAGGGTATCTGCAGGCAGACGCCTACTCCGTCTACGATGCATTTTTCAAGCCCCAACGCGGGATGACCGAGGTGGGTTGTTGGATGCACGCCCGAAGGTATGTGTTCAAAGCGCTGGAATCCGACGAGCCACGCATGGGACCGGCGCTACACCTGATTGCACGCCTGTATGCCGTAGAAGAGCGCGCCAAGGCACTGTCGCTATCGGCGGAGCAAAGGTTGGCATTGCGCCAGCGAATATCGGCACGGCTGATCGGCAAGCTCCACCAATATCTCCTGGAACTGCAGCCGGAGGTTCTGCCCAAGAGTCCGTCCGGAGCCGCGGTACGCTATGCGCTGAATCAGTGGGAAGCGCTGACGCGCTTTCTGGAAGACGGCGAGTTAGAGATTGACAACGGCGCCACGGAACGGGCCAACCGCGATATCGCACTGGGCCGCGGCAACTGGACGTTCTTCGGCAGCGACAGCGGCGGCAAGACGGCGGCCGTGCTGCGAAGCTTCGTCGCTTCCTGCAAACGCTGCGGCGTCGAGCCGTTTGCCTGGTTCAAGGACGTGCTCTCGCGCATACCGGCGCACTCCATCACCCGACTGGCCGAATTGCTTCCCCATAACTGGCAACAGGCGACTTCCCCTGCCGAAGGGTAAGCAACTCGCGGTAGTTCGGGCGTGATACGACCAAGTGGCAGGCGGGCAATTCTACGACATCGCCACATATCGGGCGCGTCAGCCAATGACCTCCAAGAAATCGTCGGCTTGCTTGTTCAGCAGTCGCTCCAGGAGTTCGGTAACGGTCGGACTGGTGCTGTAATAGGCCTCATCAAGGTCACTGAACTCCATCTTCATGGAATCTGCGGCGTACTCTTCAACGGTTCTCGGACGTTTCCGGGCCTTCGTCTGCCGCCGCTCTGCGGCGCGGCGGAGAATGGATGCCTGACTGGAAGCGCCCATACCGTCCAAGGAACGAATCGTTTCGTCCAGCAGGTTGGGCGGTCGGTTCTCAAAGAATTGCTGATGCCCTCCGTTCTGGACCTCCGCGTCATAGCAGAAAGCTAGATGCGCGGGCCGCTGATTGTCGGCAAATTGTTCCAGCGCGGCGGTCCCCAGAAGACGAACAAACGTGTTCCACAAAACGTACGGATTGTGATCGAGATCCTCGCGGTGGACAACTGCCTTCATCAAAGCCAATTCTATTACGCTGCATCATTGGCGAAAAAACGCGGTCCCGCCAGCGGTTTACGAGACGCTTACTTTCTTCAATCTGCTTCCACTGCGCGTTTGAGTTGGATTGGTCAGATTCAGATTGGAATTCTGTAATGTGAACCCGTTACCACCGCGCCCGGTCGCGCGAGTTGTCCCGCATCGGCTATGGCTTGATCCCGAAACTGATGCCGTGGCGTTCGAAACCGAGCGCTTCGTAAAAGGCGTGCGCATCGCGGCGCCGCTCGTTGCTCGAAAGCGCCAGTTTGTAGCAGCCCGCGCGCCGGCACTCTTCGCGGGCGTGTTCCATCATCGCCCGGCCGATGCCCCGTCCCTGAAATTCGGGCAGCACGCCGACGTTCTCAGCCACGCCGGCCCGCTTCCCGCGTTTGGCCAGGCTGTCGAGGATCAGCAGGGCATAAGTGCCCGCAATCCTGCCGGCCGTCTCGGCCACGAACAGCCGGTACCACGGATAGTCGTGAAAACGGGCGTAATGCTCCCGCGCCTCCTCCACGGCAAAGCCGGGACCGTCTTCGAGACCGGAGCGCTGGTACACTTCGAGCACGGCCGCCAGGTCCTGGTCCCCCGCCTGTCGGATGGTAACCTGATCCATACCCCTCCATTATGGGGGCACGAAAGAACTTAAGCCGCCTTGACCGCTGCCGGACGAAAATCGTCACACGGGCAAAACTCCCGGTCGGGAGGGTAGCCGATGGCGGCAAGACAAGGCCGTGTGCCGGTAGTTCCGTGCTCGGACTCCAGATGGCCGCATTGAGCGCACTTGGGACGGGGCTCCGCCTTTACGGAGCGCATGATTGGAGATGCCACGATGATATAAACTCTACTACCTTCGACGGGGTGTAACATCGCCCGGTTCCATCCCGCCTTTTGGCATATACTGATACGGGAGTAATGGGATGCAATTTGGCCAGGGAAAGCCGCCCGTTGGTGTAATCTTCGATTCCGACTTGGGCAACGGCATCGACGATATCCTGACGCTGGCGGTTTTGTACGGAGTCTCCGGAAAAGGGGAATCCCGCGTTGTCGGCGTTTCCGTAAGCAAACCGAACCTCAAAGCGGCGGCATTGTGCGACGCCCTGGTCCGATTCTTCAGCGCTGAAACAGGCGCGTTTCAGCCCGCCGCATTCGGCGGCGGAGGCAGCCTCCCCGTGGGCTTGGCGCTCAAGGGAAAGAATCCCGATGAAACGCCGCTGATGAAAGCCGTGCTGCGCGATACCGGCGAAGGCAAACCCCTCTTCAATCACACCATCAACGAGATGAACGATACCGCCGACCCCCTGGCGGTGATTCGCAACTCGCTTTCGGCGCAGTTTCCGCAGAACGCCATCGTGGTGCTGGGCGGACCGGCCACCAACCTCGCCGGCGTGGTGGCGCTGCCGCCCTCGAAGGCGCTGATCGAGAACAAGGAGCGGCTGCTGGTGGCCGCCGTGGGCGCCTACCCCGAGGGTCCGGCTGACCCGGCCATCGCGGCCGACCTGCCCGCCGCCCGCAAAGTGTTCGCCGAATGGCCCGGCCCGGTGCTCGCCGTCGGGTCCGAAGTGGGAGCCGCGCTCCCCTTCCCGGGAGCGAGCCTCGAAACCGCGTTTGCCTGGGCTCCTTCCCATCCCCTGGTAGAAGCTTATAAGGCCTACCGGCAGATGCCTTATGATGCTCCCGCCGCCGGACCGGCCGGGATCCTGCAGGCTATCCGCCCTCAGGAGAACTACTTCAAGCTATCCGAGCCGGGAACAATTTCCGTTCTCGACGACGGCCGCACGCGCTTTACACCCGGCGCCGGTGGCAAGCACCAGTACCTGGTGGTAGATCCTGCTCAAAAGGAGCGGGTGCTGCAGGCTTACGTGGAACTTGCCAGCGCCAAACCGGTCCCGCGCGCGCCCCGCTTTCGCCCGGGGCAAAAAAAGAAGTAAAATGTCAGAAACACTCATGAACTGGGTACGCGCTTGCATTGCTGTCGCCCTGGGCGGATTTCTTCTGCCGTCCTCTCATGCGCAAACGTTTGAAAAGACGGTTGCGCCGGTTCTCACTCAAACCTGTACGCCCTGCCACAATCAGAAGCTCGCATCGGGCGGGATGAATATCGAGGGTTTTACCAGAGCAGCCTCGGTGCAGCAGGACCGCGCCGGATGGCAGCGCATCGTGGACAAAGTCCGCGCCGGTGAAATGCCGCCCAAAGGCATGCCGCGCCCGCCGCAACTTGACGGGGTGGTCCAGTTTATTCAAGCCGAGTTCGACAAGGCAGACCGCAATACCAAGCCCGACCCCGGGCGCGTGACCGCGCGGCGTCTCAACCGCGCCGAATACACGAACACCATCCGCGACCTGCTGGGCGTCGAATTCCGCGCCGAGAAGAACTTTCCGACCGACGACCTGGGCAACGGCTTCGACAACATCGGCGAGGTCCTCACGGTGTCGCCGGTGCTGATGGAACGGTACATGAAGGCCGCCGCCAAGATCTCGACGCGCGCGCTCGGCCTTGAAAAGCTGCCCAAGAAGCCGCTGGAACTGGAACTCGCGTTCAAGGATCGACGCGTGCGCCGCATCGACCCGAGCACCATCGAGGGCACCGGCCGCATCGAGTTCGACGGAGAATACACCGTGCGGCTCGGACTGCCCGGCGAGCGCGGCCCCGAAGCCAAGCCGGTGACGCTGGGCT
This sequence comes from Bryobacterales bacterium, assembly GCA_963836425.1. Lineage (GTDB taxonomy): Bacteria > Acidobacteriota > Terriglobia > Bryobacterales > Bryobacteraceae > CAWIJJ01. The sequence continues at coordinate 540,688 of CAWIJJ010000006.1, forward strand.
TCTGGGTGGACGGCAAACTGGTGCAGACCCTGACGGCCGAAACCAAGCCGTCCGGCCTGGTCTACTTCGACCCGTACTCGGAAGAGCAGATCAAGGTGGTTCTCAACGAAGGAGAGCACACGTTCCGCGCGGGTTTTGTCGACGACGATTTCGTCGCCAATCTGACGCAGAAGGAACTGTACGACCGCAAGAAGAACAAGTTCGTCGATTCCATCAAGTTCATCGGCCCGTATCCGCTGCCGGCCGAGAAGCCCAGCCGCAAGGCAATCCTGATCTGCGACCCCAATACGGGAGCGGCCTGCGTGGATAAAATTCTTGGGACCCTGGCGCGCCGCGCCTACCGCCGGCCGGTCACCAAGGCCGAGGTAGCTTCCCTGGCGAGGTTCGTCGCCGAGGCGAAAGCCGAAGGGCAGAACGCCGAAGAGGGGCTGCAACTCGCGATTCAGGCCATGCTGGTTTCGCCGAATTTCCTGTTCCGCATCGAGCGGGACCCGGCCGGCGAACCGGGCAAAGCGCATGCGATCAGCGACGTGGAACTGGCATCCCGGCTGAGCTACTTCCTGTGGAGCTCGATGCCCGACGAGGAACTGCTGTCGCTCGGGGAAGCCGGCAAGCTGCACACTCCGGCGGTTCTGGACGCGCAGGTGAAGCGCATGCTGGCCGACGAACGGTCGTCGGCCATTTCGGATAATTTCGCCGGGCAGTGGCTGGAATTGCGCAACCTGGACGTGGTGAAACCGGATCCGCAGAAGTTTCCCGAGTTCACGCCGGACCTTCGCGAAGCCATGAAGACGGAAACGCGGATGTTCTTCGACGCCATTCTGCGCGAGAACCGCCCGCTGGCCGATTTCCTCGATGCGCGCTACACCTTCCTCAACGAGAAGCTGGCGAAGTTCTACGGCATCTCCGACGTGAAGGGGCCTGAGTTCCGGAAAGTGGAACTCGCCACAGACCAGCGCGGCGGCATCCTCACGCAGGCCAGCGTGCTCACGGTTTCAAGCTATCCGACGCGCACCTCAGTGGTGATCCGCGGCAAGTACATTTTGAACAACATCATGGGCAGCCCGCCGCCCCCGCCGCCGCCGGACGTTCCGGCGCTGGACGAATCCGCGGTGGGCACGGCCGCATCACTAAGGCAGCAGATGGAGAAGCACCGGTCGGACCCGGTGTGCGCTTCCTGCCACAACAAAACGGACCCGCTGGGATTCGGCCTCGAAAACTACGACGGCATCGGCAAGTGGCGCACCATGGACGGCAAGTTCCCCGTGGATTCCACCGGCAGCCTGCCCAACGGAAAGTCCTTTTCCACACCCGCCGAAATGCGTACCGTATTGAAGAGCCAGTTGCCCGAATTCGCGCGTTGCATGACCGAGAAGATGTTGACATACTCGATGGGCAGAGGGCTGGGACCGTACGACCGGCGCACCATCGATGAGATCACGCGCCACTGGGGCGAAGCCGGGTACCCGTTCCAATCGTTGATTTTCGAAGTTGTGCACAGCTATCCATTTCAGTCCAGGAGAGGGGAGGTCGCGCAGAAATGATCACGAAGAAGGCGCTGCCGAGACGTTCGTTTTTGAGAGGGATGGGGACCGCGGTCGCGCTCCCGTTCCTGGATGCCATGGTTCCTGCCTTTGCCCGCGCCGCGGCCACCAAGCCGCCGCGCCGGATGGCCTTTGTCTACGTGCCGAACGGCATTGACGTCAAGAACTGGAACCCCGAGTACGAAGGGCCGTTTCAGGAACTGCCGCGCATTCTCAAACCGCTCGAAACCTTCAAGGGCGACATGACGATGCTCAGCAACCTGACGCACAACACCGGGCGCGCGCTGCTCGATGGCGCCGGCGACCACGGGCGGTGCTGCGGTTCGTACCTGACCGGCGTTCAGGTGAAGAAATCGACCACCGACATTCGCTCCGGCGTCTCCATGGATCAGCTCATCGCGCGGGAAGTGGGCAAAGCGACGCGATTCCCTTCGCTCGAACTGGGCCTCGAAGATTCGCGCCAGGCGGGCGACTGCGACTCCGGCTACTCCTGCGCCTACACCAACAACCTGGCATGGCGGAGCGAGACGCAGCCGCTGCCTCCGACGCTCGATCCGCGCGTACTGTTTGAGCGCCTGTTCGGCGACGGCGTGGTGCTCAGCCCCGAAGCCAAGGCGCGCCAGGCGAAGTTCCGCCGCAGCATTCTGGATTTCGTCACCGAGGACACGCAGCGGCTTTCGAACGGCCTCGGACCTACGGACCGGCGCAAGCTGGACGAGTACCTGAGCTCGATCCGCGAAGTGGAAGTGCAGCTCGAGAAGGCCGAAAACGACAACGCGCAGATCGATCCCAAGATGGACAAGCCCTACGGCGTGCCCGCCGATTTCGCGGAGCACTTCAAGCTCATGTCCGACATGGCTACGATCGCGTTCCAGGCCGACCTGACGCGCGTGATGACCTTCCTGGTCACGCGCGAAGGCACCTCGCGCGCCTACCGCGAAATCGGCATTTCGGACGGGCACCATCCGCTGACGCACCACCAGGGCAAGCTGGACTACATGGAGAAGGTGGTGCAGATCAACGAGTACCACGTGCGCCAGTTCGCTTCCTGGATGGAGAAAATGAAGTCTCTCAAGGAAGCCGACGGCTCGTCGCTGCTGGACAACTCGATGATCGTTTACGGCGCCGGGTTATGCGACGGCAACCGGCACACGCACGAAAATCTGCCGACGCTGGTGGTGGGCAAAGCGGGCGGGGCGATCAAAACCGGCCGCCGCATCATGTACCGCCGCGAAACTCCCATGTGCAATCTGTTCCTGACCATGATGGATATCATGGGCGTGCACATGGAGAACTTCGGCGATTCGACCGGCAACCTGGTCGGCCTGGACCTGACGTAGTCCAGTTAAACCGCGACTACCGCGTGTTCGCGGATCCGGCGCAAGCCTTCCGCGAACATCTCGTGGTCTACGCCCATTCCAATACGAAGGTGCCCCGGCATCTCGAAGAAGCGGCCCGGTACCGCTGACGTGTCGTAGCGGGCGCGCAATCCGGCAAGAAAACCATCCGCATCGCCGCAGGCGAGCCGCAAAAAACAGGTGGTGCCCCATTCGGTGGAGACCGCTGCGACCCCGGGTGTCCCATGCAGAAATTCCTGGAGCGACGTCCGGTCCTGCTCGACTACGCGCCGGGCGCGGTCGCGCAGCAGGTGCAGGTGCTCGAAGGCGGCCACGCTGAGCAGTTCGCCGACGTGCGCCGGGAGCGAGCCGTAGATATCGTTCAGGCGCTGCATCTTCCAGGCCAGTTCCGGGCGCGCCAGAATCCAGCCGCAGCGCAGGCCGCTCACCCCGTAGATTTTGGTGAGGCTGCTGGTCACCAGAAATTGCGGGCCGAGGTGAACGGCGGAGCGCGGGGTGTTTTGGTAGACCGCGTCCAGATAGACCTCGTCCACCAGCACGAACGCTCCAGCCCCGGCGGCGATTTCGCCGATTTCGCGCAGCACCGGTTCGGGCGTCAGCACGCTCGAGGGGTTATGGAGGTTGGTGAGGACGATGAGGCGGGTGCGCGGGGTGATGGCGCGGCGGATGTCGGCCGGATCGATGGCCCATCCGTTCTCCTCGCGCCGGGGGAACCGCGCGACCTCGGCCTCCAGGTATAAGGCGGTATCGAGGATCGGCCCGTAGGCCGGATGTTCGATCAGCACGTGGTCGCCGGGCTCCAGCACGGCAGCCATGGCCAGGTGATTGGCCATCGAGGTTCCCGCGGCCTGGACGACGCAATCGGGCTCGACGCCCTGATGGCGCGCGATGGCGCACTGGAGGGGGCGATAGCCGTAGCTGTTTTGGCCGTGCATCTGGAGGCTGCCCGGGTCGAAGGGCAGGTCGCTCAACGGGAACCCGGCCACTCCGCTGGTAGCGAGGTTGTAGCGGGCTCGGCTGGCGGTCTTGGCCCAGTGCAGGTAATCGGAATGTTTGTGTCTCATGGGTGGGCGCGGCGGCGGCTCCAATACCAATATACGGGCATCCCGGCGAACAGGATCAGGAGGGCGGCGGCGGCGTTGCGGGGGTCCACCGCGATGGCGCCGGCGATGATGGAGACGCACGCGAAGATGAAAATGCCGGTGGTCCAGGGGTGGCCCGGAGTGCGGTAGGCGACCTCTGCCGACGGGTTGCGCCGCCGCAGCACGAACAGCGCTCCCGCCGTCAGCGCGAAGGCGATGAAATCCACCGTGACCTCGAAGTTGAGGATCTCGCCGTATTTGCCCGAGAAGGCGATGACCGTGGCGGCGATGCCCTGAAGCACGATGGCGGTGACGGGCGCGCCGGTGCGCGGCCAGAGGCGCCCGACGCTCGCGAAGAACAGGCCGTCGCGCGCCATGGCGTGGTACACGCGCGGCGCGGTGAGCATGCTCTGGCTGAGGAAGCCGAGGGTCGAGACGGCGATGGCGACCGCGATCCAGCGCGCTCCCGGCTCTCCGAAAGCTTTGCGCATCACCTCGGAAGCGGGCGTCGAGGTCGCATCGAGACCCTCGGCTCCAAGCACGCGGAGACAGACGAAATTGACCGCAAGATAGAGAACCACGACGGCGGTGACGCCGGCCACGAGGCCGCGCGAGAGGTCGCGCCGGGGGTCGCGCATCTCGCCGCCGATGAAGGTGGCGGTCTGCCATCCACCGTACGCGAACGCGACCGGAACGCCGGCCGCCGCGAACGCGCCGAGCAGCCCCAGGCCGGGCGGACGGTCCAGCACGGGAGTGGCGGCGAAGGCGCCGCCGCCGAAGCCCAGCCCGAGCAGCACCAGGGCGGAGATGGCCGCCACCTTCAGGATCATGAGCACGTTTTGCAGGTTGCTGCCGGCGCGGGCGCCAAAGCAGTTCACCGCGGTGAGGAGCAGCAGGACCCCGCCGGCGATTGCGCTGTCGCTCCAGGAGACGCCGGCAAGGCGGCGGAAGTAGCTCGCGAAGGTGACGGCCACGGCCGCCATGCCGCCGGTTTGCGTCACCAGCAGCAGCACCCATCCATAGAGAAATGCGACGGAGGGGTGCCAGGCGTCGCGCAGGTAGAGATACTGCCCGCCGGCTCCCGGGAGCCGGGCCGCAAGCTCAGCCCAAATGAACGCGCCGGTGAGAGCGATGAAACCTCCCAATGCCCAGGCGGCCATGATCAGGATGGGAGTGTGAATGCGGTGGGCGACTTCCGACGGGTTGGCGAAAATGCCGGCGCCCACAATGCCGCCCATCACGATCAGGGTGGCGTCGGCAAGGCCGAGCTGGCGGCGCAGTTTCGGAGCGGACAAGTGAGTAGGCTATCACGGCCGGGCGTTGAGGTAGGCAACAAGTTTGGCGCGTTTGTGGATGCGGGCTACATCGAGCGGCGTGCAGCCGGCGCGGTCGCGAAGGGCGAGGTCGGCGCCGGCGCGGACCACGGCCTCGAACAGGCGGAGATTGCCGCGGGATGCAGCCTGATGGGCGGCAGTGGAGCCTTCACTGTCGCGGATATTGGGACTGGCGCCGTGGTCGAGCAGCCAGAAGGTATGCGGAAAGCGGCCCCAGCGGATGAGGTCGTTGAGGAGTGGCTTGCCGTTGGCGGTGGCGCGGTCGGGCTGGCCGCCATGCGCCAGGGCACGTTCGGCGAGGCCGAACTGGCCGCCCCAAACGGCGTGAGAGAGCGCGGAATGGGGGTCGGCGCCCCGGTCGAGGAGGAGTTCGAAAATCTCATCGCGGCCGGCGCCGGCGGCGAAGTAGGCGGCATCCACTTCATGTCCCCAGGAGCGGGCACAGGCGTTGGGGTCGGCGCCGGCATCGAGCAGCAGACGGGCCGCGGCGAGGCAGCCGGGGCCGGCCATGCGCGAGCCGGCGGCACAGTGCAGCGCGGTGAGGATGCCGTGGTCGCGGTCGAGCGCGGCGGACGGATTGAGGGCGAGCGCTCGCTTCACCGCGCCGGCATCGCCCAGGGCAGCGGAAGCAAAAACGTTGATCTGGGCGCCGGCGCCACGAAGCCGTTCGACATATTCGGGGCGGCCCCAGAAGGCGGCGATGACGATGGCGCGGGCGGAAGGCCAGGCGGCGGGCAGTTCCGGGTCAGCGCCGTGATCGAGCAGCCAGTCGAGGCAGGCAAGGCGTTCGGCAGAGGGCGCGGTGCGGTTACCCGGACCGTGCGGATCGGACTGGATGAGCGTGTGGAGCGGGCGGTAATTCCGCCATGCCGCGTTGAGGTCCGCCCCGCCGGCGTTGAGGATTTCGATCGCCGGAAGCCAGGCCAGGCCCGCGGCTTCGACGATGGCGCTGGGATGGCGGGCATGCTCGGGATTGGCGGACGCGGCAGCGCGAACGCCGGCCAGTTTCCGGGAGCGAATAGCGAGAACCACTGAATTAGGCATGTGTTGACAGCGGCGCTTCTGTTAAGCCGGGGTAAAACTGCGAGGATACCATTGCGGATCGCGTCACACGGAGGTACACTCGGGCCGAAGGAGACCGGCGATGCTTGCGGCACAAACGATCTCGGTGTACCTGAACAACGCATTAAGGCCCACGCCCCGGCAGGCGGAACTGGAATGCGAGAACGCGCTGCCGGAGGTGATTCGCGAGATGCCCGACATCGTGTCGGGCAAGTTTGTCGCCCTGGAGCCCGTGGAGGCCCAGGAGATGGCCACGGCCTGGAAGAAGGTCATGATACTCAATCGGACGGAAGTGCTTTATACGTTCACGTTCGATGCGGAAACGGGCAAATTCTCCGCGCGGAAGAGATAGAAACACAACATCCCGCCGGCATGCGATGGCTACAAAGGTCCATCGCGTGCCTTTGAAAGCCGGGATGCGTTGGTCAATTGTCCTTCTCCTGGTTCCGGGGCTCGCCGCCCAAACGGCCGACCGTGCGGTTTCAGCCCCGCCGGGCAATCCGGGGCTGGCGGTGCGCCTGCTCGAGCCGTTTGCGCCTTCACAACCGGCGCCGCAAACCGGACGCGAAAAGTTCCACGACTACGTCATGAGCACGGTGGGGGTGACGCCGCTGCTCGGCGAAGCGATCAACGCCGGCATCAGCTTCGGCCTGGACCACCCGGTGGAATGGGGCCAGAGCTGGAGCGGCTACGGAAAGCGGCTGGGAAACAATCTTGCCTACAACTCGATCCGCACCACAGTGACCTATCCAGCGGCGCTGCTGCTGCACGAGGACAACCGGTATTTCGGCTCAGGGAAAGAAAGGATCGCGGACCGCATCGGTTTTGCGGTGACCAGTCCATTTCGGACGCGGCGGCCGAGCGGACGCTATTCGTTTTCGTTCTCCACCGCGGCGGGAATTGTGACGGCCAACGTTGCCACCAATGCCTGGGCTCCGCCGAGCTGGCGGGGACCGGGAAACATGGCCAAGAATATCGGCCTCTCCTACGCGGGCATCTCCGGGCTGAACCTGTTTCGCGAGTTTGTGCCGGACCTGATCCGGCTGTTCCGGAGATAGCGCCGGGCGTCAAGCCGACAGAAGCTTGCGGGTCCAGGCGAGGTTGCGCTGCATGTCGGCCTCAACCGTCGAGCCGGGGTGCGTATCGGTTTCGAGGTTGGCGAACCCCCGGAAGCCGATGTCGCGGATAGCCGCCGCAATCTGCGGAAACGGCACTTTGCCCTCGCCCAGGTAATTCGGGTTGTCCTTGAAATGGAACTGCCCGATGCGCTCCTTGCCGAGCCAGCGGATCTCTTTGACGACGTCGAATCCTTCCCTGGTCAGATTGCCGACGTCGTAATAGACAAGCACGTTGCGCGAGCGGGCACGCTCCATGATGCGCACGTTCTCCTCGGCCGTGATGGTGTCTTCGAGCGCGAGCAGGACGCCGGCCTTCTCGGCTTCGGGAGCGATGTCGCGGAGAGCGTCGCCCACATAATCCTGTTCGGCGCGTTCCTTAATCGCCCATTTGCCGAAAAAGGGCAGGAGGAAAACTCGAGTCTTGAGCGCTTTGGTGAGGCGGATGCCGTCGGTCACCCATTTCACCGCGAGCTTGTCGCTCTTGAGGCCGTTATCGTGCAGCTTATCGACGCAGGTGGCGTTGATCGGGATCTTGTGTTCGGCGGAGAGCCGCAGGTAGCGGGCGATGACTTCGGGATCGTCCACAGGCATCTTGTCGTTGACGATGGCGCGGCCGAAGGAGATCTGAACACCATCGAAGCCGAGGCGGGCGGCGAGCGGCACGGCTTCGGGCTTGGCGCCGAGCTTCAAATTCCAATCGGTTACGCCGACCGAGAGGCCGGGGACCGCGGCGCCCAGCAGACGGGCGCCGAGCGGGGCGGCGCCGGCGGCTTGAAAAAACGTTCTTCGAGTAAATGTCATGAAAATCTCCGCTCGTCCAGCCTACCACCGCAGGGCAAGGCCGGGAGCCGACCACTTCTCGGTGGATTGCAGCATCTCGTCCCAGGTGACGGCGCCGCCGCGATAGGCGGCCATCCGGCCCAGGATTCCCGTGAAGTTACTCTCCGCCGCCGTAGGGGCGTTGTTGAGCGGCCGGGAAGTGCGCACGCTCTCGATGAAGGCTTTGACGTTGGCGATGCAGCCGGCGGTGAAGGTATCGTCTTTTTCGGCGCCGGTCCAATCCTTGCTCTTGTCCTCGGCGGCGATGCGGACCAGTCCGCCGTAGTGGGTGTCGGCCACACCGCCCAGGCCGAAGCAGCGCACGCAGAGGTCGGAGAATTTGCCGGTTAGCTGGTGGGAGCTGAACGTCGCGTGGGTTTCGTCCGGGTACCAGTAGGTGACGGCGAAATGGTCCCAGGCATCGCCCCAGTCACTGCGAGTGCCGGCCCAACTGGTGCGGCCTCCGGTGCCGGCGGCTTTGAGCGGGTGATTGCCCAAATACCAGTTAGCCATATCCAGGACGTGAATGTTCTGCTCCACAATGAAGTCGCCGCTGAGCACGCGGTCGCCGAGCCAGTTGACGACGCGCTTCTGGCCGGGATCCATGGCGGGAGTAGAGCGGTCGGTCCACGGGCGGTTGGCGTAGTAAAAGATCTGCGCCATGGCGATGCGGCCGATATCGCCGCGGCGCAGGCGTGTAACCAGCTCCTGAAAGACGGGGCGGGCGCGGCTCTGAAAATCGACGAAGAAGCTGAGGTTCTTTGTTTGCGCCTTCTGCCCGGCGGCCAGGAATGCCTTGGTATCCGGGACGTCCACGGCGACGGGCTTGGCGCAGTAGACGTGCCGGCCGGCATCGACCGCGGCGGCCGCCTGCATGGTGTGGAAGTAAGTCGGGGTCTCGATGATCACGGCGTCGAGCGGGGAAGCGGCGAGTTCGCGATAAGCGTCTGGGCCGTGATAGGCGCGGGACGATTCGACCTTGAGTTTGTCGCGGGTGGAGTCGAGATTCTTGCGGAACACGTCCGCCACGGCCACCACGCGGGCGCCGGTGTGCTCGGGGAAGAATGGCGCGATCCAGTTGCCGCGGCTGCCGCAGCCGATGAGCCCCACCTCCACGGTGGAGTTCGCCTGGTAGGTGAAAGCGGTTTGCGGTTTCACCAGCAGGGCGGTGCCCGCGGCCTGCAAAAAGCGGCGGCGGGGGGCGAGTGCGTTCATGGCGGCGCTCCTTTTCCTGGCTGACTGTTTCGATTCAATCATACAGCGCAGGCCGGCTGTTTACGCGCTGGCCTTCCGGGTGTGCATGAGGAGGAACAGGACCGCGAAGCCTGCCAGCAGGCCGGCGGAGGCGCCCAGGCCCAACAGTTCGGGACGTGAGGAGTGGAGCAGCGCGGTGAGCGTCACATTGAGGGAAACCGCCACCGTCACCGCGATGACGGGCGGCCAGATTCGATTCAGGGCGAACAGGCAGCGGGAAGAGATTTCGATCAGGCTCCAGCCGAGCAGGGCGGGCGCGATGCCGAGAAAGACGGAACTGACCATCAGGGTCGATTCGGGTGTGAAGCTGCCGCGCTGGAACAACAGGGTGATCACAGGCTGTCGGAAGAATAATGCGATGCAGCAGATGACAATGGCAGCGCCCGCGGCCAGAGCGATGGTGCGATCCATCAGGTGGAAGGCGCGGCGAAGATCGCCCAGGCTGCGCAGGCGCGCGATTTCCGGCAGGAGCGAATTCGCCATGGGAATCACGAGAATGGCCAGCGGTACGCCGACGCCGCGCATGCAATAGTCCAGGGCGGCGGCCATGCCGGGTCCGGCGTGCGTGGCCCAGGCGCGGGTGAACGTGATGTTGAGGCCGAGGCCGGCGGCGTAAACCGCGAAAAAGGCGGGTTTGGCCAGCAGTTCGTGCCAGCCGGCGGGACACTGCGAGGCGCGCGCGTCCTCGAGACCCGAGCGGGCGGCGATGGAGACGATTGCGAGTTGGGCCCAGGCCCCGGCGGTGTAGCCGGCGGCGAAAGCGAAGACGCCCAGGTACCGCCACAACAGCAGGGCGGAGAAGATGGTGAAGAGATTGAGCGCCGCCTGGTAGAAGGCGGTGGGTCCGAAGCGCCGGTTGGTGTAGAGCAGGGCGCAGGAAACGGCGCCGGTTCCGGCGGCGATGGTGGAGAGGGAGAAGACGCGCAGGAGATTGACGGCGGTGGGGAAGAGTTCGGGATCGAGGCCGGGAGCGAGGGCGGCCATGAGCCAGGGCGCCAGGATCATGATGGCGGCGGAGAGGCCGGCGGACACCCAGAAATAGCCGAACATCAGCTTGCGGAACAGGGCGGCCCGGGAAGCGCCCGAAGCCGCTGTCAGCATGGGCACAAACGCAAACACGATGCTGTTGATGAGAATGGAATTGAGCGTGTCCATCGGGCCCATGGCAACGGCGAGGGAGTCGGCGGTGCTGTGCGTGCCGAGGAAGTAGGCGGTGAGGGCGACGCGCGCGAAGCCGAGAAGATTGCCGGTGAGGACCCCTGCCACCAGGGTCAGGCCGCCGCGCAGCAGCGGACTGGCGGAAGCGCGCTCCATCAGCGGCTCAGGTCGGGAGACCGGCGATTGCGGGGGAACGTTCAGGAGGACCTCGACGGAAGAGGGCCGGCGCGCAAGGTCGCGCGCCGGCGCCTGCTCGAACTAGGCGTTGGCGTTGGCGGAGGCGGCACTACGCGCGGCGGCGAGGGCCGTTTCGTAGTTGGGGAAATCGGCGACCTCCTTCACGTACTCGGCATGCCGGATCTTATTCTGCTGGTCGAGCACAAAAATTGCCCGGCTTTCGATGCGGAGTTCCTTGATGAGCGTGCCATAGCCGGAACCGAACGAAGCGTCCTTGTGGTCGGAAAGCATTTTGACCTTATCCACGCCGAAAGCGCCGCACCAGCGCTTTTGAGCGAACGGCAGGTCCATGCTGACGGTGAGGATATCGACGCCTTTCAGCCCGGCAGCCTCTTCGTTGAAGCGCTTGGTCTGGGCATCGCAGACCGGGGTATCGAGCGAAGGCACCACACTGATGATGCGGACGTTGTTGCCGGTGTCTTTCAACGTGACGGGTTTGAGCCCGTTATCGACCAGGGAAAAATCGGGGGCCTCGTCGCCCGTTTTCAACTCGGGTCCGACCAGGGTCAGGGGATTGCCTCTGAGAGTCGTTGCTCCTGCTCTTTCCATTTACTCCTCCTGTTCTGTTTTGGGGGTGAAGCCTCATTGTATCAACTTGGCCAGGGCGGCAGCCTCGGAAACGGGCAACTGGCAGGTGTAATCACGGCATACGTACGCCGCGGCACGGCCATCGAGGGCCTCCATTCCGGTCACGGACGGGATGGTGGAGGCGAAGCGGGCGCGGGCCTCTTCGGAGTCGAGCAGCAGGACCGTGCGGGCGGGGTCGAACTTCGACCAGACGGTATCCAGCAGGGCGCGGGTATCGGGCGCGTCTTTCGCGCCCACGAGGATGATCTGGCGGGGATCGGCGGCGCGGGATTCGCACGCGGCCAGCATGTACGGCAGGGTGACGGGACCGGCGGCGAGGCGCGAGGCGAAGGCGGCCACGGTGCGTTCGGCGGCCCCCGCCAACTCCTCGCTGTTGGAAATTCGGGAGAGGCGGATCAGGTTCATGAGCATGACCGAATTGCCCGAGGGCTCCGCGCCGTCGTAGTCCTCCTTGGCGCGCAACACCAGCGACGGATCGTCCGGCGTGGTGCTGAAGAAACCGCCGTCGGAATCCTCGAACAGCTCGCGGGCCTTGGCGGTGAGCCGTTGCGCCAGATCGAGGTGGGCCACGTCGAACTGCGTTTCGTAGAGGTCGAGCAGGGCCTGGATGAACATGGCGTAATCGTCGAGAAAGCCGGGGATGGCGGCATCTCCCTGGCGGAAGCGGCGCAGCAGGACGCCGGTGCGGGGGTGATAGAGCCGGTCGATCAGGAACGCGGCGGCGCGCCGCGCGGCTTCGGCGTAGCGCGGCTCGCCGAGGACGGCGCCGCCCAGGGCAAGGGCGGAGATCATGAGGCCGTTCCAGGATGTGAGGATCTTGTCGTCCAGGTGAGGACGCACGCGCTCGGCGCGCGCGTTGAGCAAGGCCAGTGTAGCCTGTTCCAGGCCGGCGCGGACCTCCTCTTCGGAACGGTTGAACTGCTGCGCCGTCTCCTCGATAGTGGCCGCCTCGTAGAGGATGTTGCGATTGGTGAACTCGTGGTGCGGATCGTTGGCGACGTTGGTGTTCTCGGCCACGCCGTAGCGATAGCAGAACCAATCCGCGAGCGGATGGCCGAGGCGGGCGCGGATATCTTCGGACTGCCACACGTAAAATGCGCCCTCGCCTTTGATCTCCGGCTCGTCGGCGTCGATGACGCTGTCGGCATCTTCGGCGGAGTAGAAGCCGCCTTCGGGTCCGGTCATGTCGCGCAGAACGTATTCGAAGATGCGGCGCGCGGTGGCGGCGTACTGATTGTCGCCGGTGATCTGAAAGGCTTCGAGGTACGAGGTGGCGAGCTGGCCCTGGTCGTACAGCATCTTTTCGAAGTGCGGCACGAACCAGCGCTCGTCCACCGAGTAACGATGGAAGCCGCCGCCGAGCTGATCGTGCATTCCGCCCTTGGCCATTTCGCGCAGCGTCAGCAGCACCATATCGAGCGCCTCGCGGTTGCCGGTGCGCAGGTGATAGCGAAGCAGGAATTCGAACACCGCGGGCCGCGGGAACTTGGGGGCGGGGCCGAAGCCGCCCATCTGCGAATCGAAGGTACGGCGGAACACGTTGAAGCCGCTGTCAAGGATGGAATTGTCCACGATGGAGGCGGGGCCGGGCTGAACGGCGGCGTGCGCGGCGAGCTGAGCGACGACCTCGCGGGCGGACTCCTCGATCTTGTCCCGTTCGGTCTGCCAGGCGCTGGTGATCTGCGTGAGAACGGACGCGAAGCCGGGATGGCCGTAGCGGTTTTCGGGTGGGAAGTAAGTTCCCCCGAAGAAGGGTTGAAGATCCGGCGTGAGCCACACGGACATGGGCCAGCCGCCGCCGCCCGTGGTGGCCTGGACGAATGTCATGTAGATGCGGTCCACATCGGGGCGCTCTTCGCGGTCCACCTTCACCGGAACGTAATCGCGATTGAGCAGGCCCGCGATCTGGTCGTTTTCGAACGACTCGCGCTCCATAACGTGGCACCAGTGGCAAGTGGAATAGCCGATGGAAAGGAAGATGGGGCGATTCTCGGCGCGCGCTTTCTCGAACGCTTCGGCGCCCCAGGGGTACCAGTCAACCGGATTGTGGGCGTGCTGGAGAAGGTAGGGGCTTTTTTCGTTCGCCAGGCGATTGGTGTGCATTCCGATTGGATGATGACACGGGGCCGGAGTTTCGTGCGGGTGTTTCTTCACCTTTCCGGAACGCGGCAAATGCCCAGAATAGAAGGATGGGCGACGGATTTCGGATGGAGCGGGACACCATGGGCGAGATGCGGGTACCGGAGGAGGCGCTATACGGGGCGCAGACGGCGCGCGCGGTGGAGAACTTTCCGATCAGCGGGCGCCGATTCCAGCGCGGTTTTCTTCGCGCGCTGGCGCTGATCAAGAGTTCGGCGGCGGTGGTGAACGGGCGGCACGGGTGGGTCGAAAAAGGCAAGGCCGAAAAGATTCGCGCCGCGGCGGACGAAGTCGTGGAAGGGCTGCACGACGGGCAGTTCCCGGTGGACATTTTTCAGACAGGCAGCGGAACTTCCACCAACATGAACGCCAACGAGGTGATCGGGCGGCTGGCGGGCGCGCATCCGAACGACGAAGTGAATCGCGGGCAGTCGAGTAACGACGCGATTCCTTCGGCGATGCAGATTGCGGCGGCGGAGGCGGCGGTTGGGCGGCTGCTTCCGGCGGCGCGCGGACTCGCCGAGTCGTTGTCGCGCAAAGCGTCGGAGTTCCACGACGTGATCAAGATCGGCCGCACCCACTTGCAGGACGCGGTGCCGGTGAGGATGGGGCAGGAGTTCGGCGGATACGCGCGGCAGGTAGAGGCCTGCTGCGAGCGGATCGAGGCGGCACTCGCGGGAATTTACGAACTGCCCCTGGGGGGCACCGCGGTGGGGACCGGGCTGAACGCTCCGGCCGGGTTTGCCGCGGAAACGATCGAAGAAATCGCGCGCCGCACGGGCCTGCCGTTCGTGGAAGCGCGGAACCATTTCGAAGCGCAGGCGGCGCGCGACGCGGTGTGTTTTCTGAGCGGCGCGCTGCGGACCTATGCGATCGCGCTGACGAAGATCGCGAACGACATCCGCTGGCTGGGTTCGGGGCCGCGCTGCGGGTTGGGCGAACTGCGGCTGCCGGCGGTGCAGCCCGGGTCGAGCATCATGCCGGGCAAGATCAATCCGGTGATTGCGGAGAGCCTGCTGATGGTATGCGCGCAGGTGATCGGGTACGACGCGACCATTGCCTGGTGCGCGGCGGCGGGAAATTTCGAGCTGAACGTGATGATGCCGGTGATGGCGTACGACCTGCTCGATGCCATCGAACTGCTGGCCGCGGGAAGCCGCAACTTCGCCGTGAAATTAGTGGACGGGCTCAAAGCGGATCGCGCGCGGGCGGAGAGTTTCGTGGAGCAATCGCTGGCCATGGGCACGGTGCTCGCGCCCGAAATCGGATACGAGAAGGCGGCTGCCCTGGTGAAGGATGCGTACGCCACCGGCAGGACGGTGCGCGAGGTGGCGCGGGAGAAATCGGGCCTCGAGCCCGAACACCTCGACCGGCTGCTCGACCCGGCCGCGCAGGTGGGTTAACGTATTGGTGACTCCCATGAACTACTATCAGCAGCACCGAGCGGAATTCCTGGAAGGGCTGAAAACCTTTCTGCGCATTCCGAGCATCAGCACGCTTACCGAGAATAAGCCCGACATCCGGCGCGCCGCCGAGTTTGCGCGCGGGGAACTGGAAGCCGCCGGCATGACCGCGGCCGAGCTGATCGAAGGCGAAGGCAATCCCCTGGTTTACGCGGAATGGCTTGGCGCGCCGGGCAAGCCGACGATTCTCTTTTACGGGCATTACGACGTGCAGCCGCCCGATCCGCTGGACGAATGGAAGTCGCCGCCCTTCGAACCGGACGTGCGCGGAGACGACATTTTCGCGCGCGGCGCCTGCGACGACAAAGGCCAGGTGTATATCCAGATCAAAGCCGTAGAGGGCCTGCTGAAGACGACCGGACGCCTGCCGGTGAACGTGAAGTTTCTGCTGGAGGGCGAAGAGGAGACCGGCGGCGAGCATATCGAGACCTACGTGAAGACGCGCCCGCCGCGGCTCAAGGCGGATGCGGCGCTGGTGTGCGATACCGAAATGTTCGCCCCGGAACTGCCGACGATCTGCGTAGGACTGCGGGGCATGGCGTATTACGAACTGCTGGTGGAGGGCGCCAATCACGATCTGCACTCGGGCGTCTACGGCGGGGCGGCGCCGAATCCCATTCAGGCGATCGCGGAAATTTTGTGCGCTCTCAAAGACCGGGACGGGCATATCAGGATTCCCGGCTTTTACGACAAGGTGGAGCCGCCGAGCGAGAAGGAGCGGGAAGCATGGAAGCGCCTGCCGCTCGACGAAAAGGATTATACGGAGAAGGAGATGGGCGCTCGCGAACTGGTGGGCGAGCCGGACGTGCCGCTGCTCGAGCGGGTGTGGGCCAGGCCGACGGTGGAAGTGCACGGAATCCGCGGCGGGTTTACGGGGGAAGGCGCGAAGACGGTGATTCCGGCGCGTGCCACGGCCAAGGTGAGCACGCGGCTGGTGGCCAATCAGACGGTGGCCGAAGCTTCACGGCAGTTCGAAGAGGCAGTGAAGGCCGCATGTCCCAAGGGCGTGACCGTGCAGGTGAAACTGCTGCACGCGGGCGAGCCTTCGCTGACCAACCCGGATAATCCGTTCATCCACGCCGCGGCGGAAGCACTGCGGGAGACGTTCGGAACCGACACCGTGTATGTGCGCTCCGGCGGATCGATCCCGATTGTGGGCGTATTCGACCGCTACCTGGGCATTCCCAGCGTGATGATGGGATTCGGACTGCCGGACGACAACCTGCACGCGCCGAACGAAAAATTTCACCTGCCCAATTTTTACCGTGGGATCGAGACGGTAGCCCGGTACCTCGAAAAACTGGGCAGCTGAACGAGCGGCCCGGAGGGGTGGGGGCAATGCGAGTCACCTCCGGGCCATGTCGCGCAGCAGTTATCTCCAGCGGCCGCGATTGAAGTGCCACCTGTTGCCTTGCTGGGTCCAGCGAGGCGCAACCCACACCGAGCCACGGCGGGGTGGACGCATCCAACGGCCGTCTCTCCAACGCCAGTTGTTACCGCGCAGGTCCCAATAACCGTCTGTCCAGACAAAGCCGGCGCCGGGAGCACGGCCGATGACCCTGTACCGCGGAGGCGGCGGGCCATTTCGAACATAGTAGCCGCCCCTTCCGACGGAACAGCCGCTGAGCATGGCGCCGCCGACCAGAAGCGCGGCAGCTAAAAGTTTTCGCCTCATCTGCTCAAAACCTCCTACTGATTGGAACGCGGGCGGAAGCCGCTGCGTTGCGTTCCTGAATTGTCGTTAATGTCGAGAGCCTTTCGAACCATACGTGAGAGGCTCGCCGGGTTGAAGGGCTTGGGAAGAAAAGCCGCGCGCAGATCTTCGAATTTCTGGCTCGAGTAACCGGACATGAAAATCACCGGCAGGTTCGGATCGCGGCCGGTGAGTACCTCTGCGAGTTGGGGGCCCGTCATCCCGGGCATGATCACGTCGGTCAACAGGAGATCGATGGCCTGGCCGCGGTCGAACAGAGCGATGGCGTCGCGGCCCGTGTGCGCCTCCATGACGCGATATCCCCAGCTCTCGAGCAGGATCCGGGTAATCTGCGCGGTAGCGGGCTGGTCCTCGACCACGAGGATCGTCTCACCGTGATCGGAGAGCGACGGCGAAAGTTTCACCAGCAGCGCCCGCAATTCCAGGTACACCGGGCATTCGGGGTCCGGCTGGAAAGACGGGCGGACGGACTCCGCGTGCTGGCGCACTACTCCCGCGTCACACAGGTCGGCGAGGTGATGGCGGAGACTGGACGGATTGATGCCTGCGCGCCCGGCGAGTTCGTTAAGGCTCCACCAACGGGCCGGCTCACCGAAGAGAGCGCAGAGAATGGAGCGGCGCACGCCAGGGAACAGAGCATCGAGAGTCTTGGTGTGTGCCATGGCCGCGGCGTCCTCGTCCGGGATTCACCTTGCAGGTAAATCGCCAACGGGGATCAGGAATACCAGGCCGCGATTTGATAGCATCTCGGATGGTCGAACATTGGAAAGGAACTCACAAATGAAGTGGCTACTTGTATTATTCGCGGCTTTTGCGCTGACGGCATCCGCCGCCGATGTGGCGGGGACATGGAAGGCGTCCATTGAGACCCCGAACGGCAACATGGAGAACACGTTCGTGTTCAAAGTGGACGGAGACAAGCTGACCGGAACGGTCGGCAGCGAGATGATGGGCGAGAGGCCGATCTCCGAGGGCAAGGTGGACGGCGACAATCTGTCCTGGAACGTGAAGATGGAATTTGACGGAAACGCTTTCGAAATGACCTACAAGGCGAAGGTTACGGGAAACGAGATGAAGATCACAATGTCGTTCCCGCAGGGGGACCGTACCTTTGAAATGACGGCGAAAAAGGTGTCGTAATGGGAGTTCAGGGGCGCTTGGCGAGGGCAGGCGCCCGCTTTACCGGCGGAGCGGTTGGCGCCGGACTGGAGGGTGCATGGCGAGGGTTACCGAGCTCGATGTGAATGGTTCGAAAAGGCGGATCGATGCCGATGCCGAGCGGACTCTGCTCAGCGTCCTCCGCGAGGATCTGGATCTGACGGGCACGAAGTACGGCTGCGGCGAGGGGCAATGCGCGGCGTGCACGGTACTGCTGGACGGGCAGGCGGTGCGATCGTGCCTGACGAAGGTCGGCACAGCGGCGGGAAAGAAGATCGTCACCATCGAGGGGCTTGCGCCCGAGGGCGAACTGCATCCGGTCCAGGAAGCGTTTCTGGGAGCCGATGCGCTGCAATGCGGATGGTGCACGCCCGGCATGATTTTGGGAGCGGTAAGCCTGCTCAAGAAGAACC
Organism: Bryobacterales bacterium; assembly: GCA_963836425.1. Classification (GTDB taxonomy): domain Bacteria; phylum Acidobacteriota; class Terriglobia; order Bryobacterales; family Bryobacteraceae; genus CAWIJJ01. Next base: position 559,129 of record CAWIJJ010000006.1, read on the forward strand.
CCCACCCGAGCGATGCCGAGATCGTCACCGGCATGAACGGCCACATTTGCCGGTGCGGTACGTATCCGCGAGTGGTCGCGGCAATTCGCGCGGCGGCGAAGAAAGGGGTGCGGGCATGAGGCGCCGCGACTTCTTTGCAGTGCTGGGCGGCGGCATTGTGGTGCTGCTGGTGGACGATTCCGATGCGCAGGAGGCGGGCGGCGGGGCGCGGCGCGGAACGAACGAACCGGCGCCCACGGCGTTGAGCGCGTGGCTGCACATCGGCGAGGACGGCATGGTAACCGTCTACACGGGAAAGGTGGAGGTGGGACAAAACGCGCGCACTTCGCTCACGCAGGCGGTGGCGGAGGAACTGCACGCGCCGGTGGCGTCGGTCCGGATGGTAATGGGAGACACCGCGCTCACCCCCTTCGACATGGGCACGTTCGGCAGCCAGACCACTCCGCGAATGTGGCCGCAGATCCGGAAAGCGGCGGCTACCGCGCGCGAGATGCTGATCGATCTGGCGTCGCAGAAATGGATGGTGGAGCGCGGGACGGTGGCGATCGCGGACGGCAAGGTGGCGGCCGGCGGGCGGAGCGCGAATTTCGGGGAACTCACAAAGGGCGAGAAGCTGACGCGCACCATCCCCACCAGCGCCGCGCTGACGCCGGCGGCGGAGTGGAGGGTGGCGGGCACGTCGGTGCCGAAGGTGAACGGGCGCGAAATGGTCACCGGGCAGCACCGCTACACGTACGACACCACGCGCCCCGGCATGGTTTACGGCAAGGTTCTCTATCCGCCGTCGTACGGGGCGACGCTGGTATCGCTCGACGCCAGCGGAGCGGAGGCGATAGCCGGCGTCAAGGTGGTGCGCGACGGCGATTTCGCAGGGGTCACCGCACCCGATTCGCACACCGCGGAACAGGCGCTCGCTGCCCTCAAAGCCGAATGGAAAACGGCGCCGGTGGAGACCAATTCCCAGGACGTATACAGGCATTTCAAGCAGACGGCTGAAAGGCCGGTCACCTCCGCCCTGGAATTGACTCCGTATCGGATCGCCTACATCGCACACGTGCCGCTGGAACCGCGCTCGGCGGTGGCCGAGTGGAACGACGGCCGGGTGACTGTCTGGACCGGAACGCAACGGCCGTTCGGTGTGCGCAGCGAACTTTCGCAAGCGTTCGGCATTCCGGAGGATCGCGTGCACGTGATCATGCCGGACACGGGTTCGGGATACGGCGGCAAGCACACCGGCGAAGCGGCGCTCGAAGCGGCGCGCCTGGCAAAGGCCGCGGGCAAGCCGGTGCGGCGCAACTGGACGCGCGAGGAAGAAATGACGTGGGCCTATTTCCGGCCCGGCGGCCTGATCGAGGCGGGGGCGAAGCTGAATGCCGACGGCACAATCGCGGAGTGGGAATTCTATAACTACAACTCCGGCGGGTCCGGATTGCAGAGCCCGTACTCGCTGCCCCGAAAGCACGAGCAGCACATAGGTTCCAAAACGCCGCTGCGCCAGGGTTCGTATCGCGGTCTGGCGGCAACCGCCAATCACTTCGCGCGCGAATGCTACATGGACGAACTGGCCCACTCGATCCAGATGGACCCGCTCGAGTTCCGGCTCAAGAACGCGAAGGACCAGCGCCTGCGCGCGGTGATGGAGGCGGCGGCGGGAAAGTTCGGCTGGAGCGGGCGCAAGAAGGCCGCGGGCCGCGGCTTCGGCATGGGCGCAGGCTTTGAAAAAGCGGGCTACGTGGCCACGTGCGCGGAGGTCTCCGTCACCAACGGCGTGGTCAAGGTGCTGCGCGCAGTGATTGCGTTCGAATGCGGCGCGGTGGTTAATCCCGAGCATCTGCGCAACCAGGTGGAAGGCGGGATGGCGATGGGACTGGGGGGAGCGTTGTTCGAACAGATCGAATTCGCCGGCAACAAGCTCACCTCATCGAAGCTGTCGCGATATCGCGTTCCCCGTTTTTCCGACATGCCCGCAATCGAAAGCGTGCTGCTGGACCGGAAGGACATCGTGTCCGCCGGCGCCGGCGAGACACCCATTGTGGGGATTGCCCCGGCTATCGGGAACGCCATCTTCGACGCCACCGGAAAGCGCATCCGGTCGATGCCGCTGGCGCCCAGGGGAGTTGCGGGTTGAACGCGTTTTATCACTGACCAGGCACGTGCATTCGGAGGCGCACCTGGCTGCTTCCCGCGGCCCTCTTCATTTCCAGGTAAAGTACACCCATGGACTGGAACGATTTGGCCGGCCTGGAGTGGGGACAGCCCTCCGCTTTCAGCCGGAGCTACGAACTTCGCCGGGGCGATCGGGTCACCGGGACCCTCGAGTTCGAGAGCACCTTCGGTTCGCGCGCGACGGCACGGACCGAGGCATCCCGGTGGACGTTCAAGCGCACCGGCTTCTTCAGCCCGAAGGTGACGGCGCGGGTGGAAGGCACAGAAGCCGAAGTAGCGCTGTACGAGCCCGGCTGGAGCGGCACCAGGGGCACGCTTTATCTGGCCGGGGGCGAGCGGCTGCAATTCCGGGCATCGAACTCTGGAACTCGGAGTGGACATTGGAGCACGAGAACGGCGGAGAGGTGCTGCGCCTGCACACTCGCGGAGTGATCCACGATGGGGCCTCGGTGGAGTTTGCGGACACAGCCCGCGGGCGCGAAGACATCCCGCTGCTGGCGGCGCTCTGCTGGTACATCCTGCTGCTATATATCTCGGATGCGGCCGCCAGCGCGGCGGCGATAGGCTGAGTCCTTTCGGTATAATAAAAGTACTTCCGCATGTTTCCCAAACAACGTCCTGTCGCACTCGCGGCTGCCCTCGCTTTCGCATTCGCAGCCTTGGCCCAAACCCTGCCTTCCGGCGTTCAGAAGATCACGTCGGTGGAAGGAATCACCGAATACTCGCTGCCCAACGGCCTGCGCGTGCTCCTGTTCCCGGATAACTCCAAGCCGAAAGTCACGGTCAACATGACTTACAAGGTCGGCTCGCGCCTGGAAGGGTACGGCGAGACCGGCATGGCCCACCTGCTCGAACACATGCTCTTCAAGGAGACCAAGGGCGGACGCGTGGTCATGAAGGAGCTCACCGACCGGGGCGCCGATTTCAACGGCACGACTTCCTACGACCGCACCAACTACTACGAGACCATCCCGGCGTCGGACGAGAATCTGCGCTGGGCGCTATCGCTCGAAGCCGACCGCATGGTCAACATGCGCATGGAAAAATCCACGCTCGATACGGAAATGACGGTGGTGCGGAACGAGTTCGAATCGGGCGAGAACAACCCCGGCCAGATCCTGCATCAGCGCGTGCTGGAAGCGGCCTACACGTTCCACAACTACGGGAAGTCCACGATCGGCAACCGCTCGGATATCGAGAACGTGCCGATCGAGCGGCTGGCCGCGTTCTACCAGAAGTACTACCAGCCGGATAACGCCGTGCTGACCATCGCCGGGCATTTCGACGAGGCCAAAGCGCTGGGGTGGGTGGCGGAGGCGTTCGCGGCCGTTCCCAAGCCGTCGCGGGTTCTCGAGAAGACCTACACGGTGGAACCGACGCAGGATGGGGAGCGCACAGTGACGCTGCGGCGGGTGGGCGACATTCAGGCTATCGACGTGGTTTACCACGGCCCGGCCGGCGCGCATCCCGATGCCGCCGCGCTCGACGTGCTCACCGGCGTGCTCGGCGACGTTCCCTCGGGCCGCCTGTACAAGGCCCTGGTGGACAACAAGAAGGCGGTCGGCGCCGGGATGGGTTTCGAATCCATGCACGATCCCGGCGTGATCGAGGCTTCCGTCCGGCTGTCGAAAGAGCAGTCCCTCGACGAGGCCCGGCAGATTCTGATTAAGACCGTGGAAGGTCTGGCCGCGGAGCCGCCCTCGAAAGAGGAAGTCGAGCGCGTGAAGACGCGTATCCTGAAGCAGATCGAGCTGATGTTCAACAGTTCGGAGACGGTGGGGCTGCTGCTCAGCGAAGCGGTGGCAGAGGGCGACTGGCGGCTGCTGTTCAACGAGCGCGATGAAATCGCCAAGGTCACCGAACAGGACGTGCTGCGCGTGGCCAAGGCGTACCTCAAGGAATCCAACCGCACGGTGGGCGAGTTCATTCCCACGCCCAAGCCGGACCGCGCCGAAATTCCGGCAACGCCGGATGTGACGGCCATGTTGAAGGACTACAAGGGCGGCGCCGTAGTGGCGCAGGGCGAGGCGTTCGATCCCACGCCGGCCAATATCGAAGCGCGGTTGATTCGCACGAAGCTCGCCAACGGAATCAAGATGGTGCTGCTGCCGAAGAAGAATCGCGGCGGCACGGTGACCGCGCAACTGACGGTGCGGTTCGGCGACGAGAAGTCGCTGTTCGGCAAGAGCGCGGTGGCGCAGCTCACCGGCTCGCTGCTGATGCGCGGGACGAAGGACAAGAACCGGCAGCAGATTCAGGATGAGATCGACCGGCTGAAGGCGCGGCTGAGCGTGAGCGGCGGCCTGAACAATGCTTCGGCCGGGATCGAAACCACCGAACCCAACCTCGAAGGGGCCTTGCGCCTGGCCGCCGAACTGCTGCGCCAGCCGTCGTTCCCGGAGCGCGAGTTCGACCAGGTGAAACAGCAGCGCATCGCGGCGATCGAAGCGGGGAAGAGCGATCCGCAGAGCCTCGCCATGCTGGAGCTGAGCCGGCACCTGGCGGCGGCGTATCCCAAGGGCGACCTGCGCTATGTTTCGACGCCCGAGGAGACCATCGCCGATTTGCAGAAGGTCACGATTGAAGACGTGCGCAAGTTTTATGACGATTTCTACGGCGCGTCGGAGGGCGAGCTGGTGATTACCGGCCAGTTCGACAGGGACAAGGTGGAGAAGCTGGCGGCCGAGCTGTTCGGCGACTGGAAATCCTCCAAGGCCTACGGGCGGCCGCTGACCTCGTATCGCAAGATCGATCCGATTACGAAGAAGATTCTCACGCCGGACAAGCAGAACGCGTTCTTCGTCTCCGGCGAGTTGTCGAAGATGTCGGATGAAGACCCGGATTATCCGGCGATGATCATCGCCAACTACATCTTCGGGGGCTCGGCCGGCGCGCGGCTGTTCAACCGCATCCGGGTGAAGGAAGGGTTGAGCTACGGCGTGCAGTCGGTGTATTCGGCGCCGATCAAAGACGATGGCGGGCAGTTCATGGCGGTGGCATTGGCGGCGCCGCAGAACGCGCCCAAGGTGGAGGTGAGCTTCAAGGACGAACTGGGGCGCACGCTCAAGGACGGCTTCACCACCGAGGAAGTCACGAATGCGAAGAAGGCGTGGCTCGATGAACGCAGCGTCGCGCGTTCGCAGGACCAGGCGCTGGCCGGCCTGCTGATGAGCCGCGAGCGCTTCGGGCGCACGCTGAATTTCGACCAGGAGCTGGAAGCCAAGGTGGCCGCCCTCACTCCGGAGCAGGTATCGGAAGCCTTCCGGCGGCATATCGACCCGGCGGCCCTGAGCTACGTGCAGGCGGGGGATTTCAAATAACGGCGTTTAGCGCAAGGTGAGCAGGAGGGAGTAGCCCATCACGGCGGTGATGACGATGGAGGCGAACCAGAGGCCTCCGGTCATGAGGGGGCCGGGCCGCGCCTCGCGCGGGAGGCCGCGGTGCCGCATGTACAGCGTGCCGACGGCGATGACGGGAAGCATGAGGGCCTGCGCGATGCCTCCGATTTTCACCATGGTGACGGGCGAGCGGAAGAGGAAGTAGAAGCAGACCGGCACGCAGAGGTGAAACCAGATAATGCGGCTGCGGTAGTGGACGCGCGCTTTGTAGTCGCCGCTCTTGTAGCGGCCGGCAAGGCGGAACATATCGGCGAGCACGCGGCTGTTGCCGGCGGTGGCGGCGAAGATGGTTCCGTAGAGGGTGGCGATGGCTCCCAGGTAGAAGAGCGGGAGGGCCCAGGCGCCGAGGGTTTCGGTGTACATCCTGGAGAGCACGGGGATCATGTCGGTGGCCGAGGGGACGAGGCCGCGGGTGTGAAGGATGCCGGCGCCGAGCAGGTAGAAAGCGACGGTGGCCACGCAGTAGATGACCATGGAGGCGAGGATGTCCACGTTCATCACGCGGATCCAACCTTGCGCGCGACGCTCCCACTGCGGAGTTCCGTCGTGCTTTCCGGTGAAGCGGGCGTAGCCTTTTTCGAGACACCAGTAGGGGTACATGAAGAGCTCGGATGCGCCGACTCCGGTGATGCCGAACACGGCGATAGCGGTGACGAGTCCCGCGCCGGGCAATTGGAACGTGAAACCTTCCTTCATCAGGGTCCAGGAGAAGTTCTGCGGCTGGCGGGTCATGATCAAGGCGCAGAGCAGGGTGAGCATGGTGAACAGACCGACCTTGATGGTGGCCAGTTTTTCGATGCGGTGGTAGCCGCCGCCGAGCAGCAGCAGGAGGGTGACGACGAGCAGGCCGAGGACCCAGGCGGTGATGGGAATGACCGGCCAGATGAGGTTCAACACCTGGGCGACGCCGCCGAACATGGCTCCGATCTGAAACCAGGTGAGAACGATCATGGCGGCCCAGAGCCAGACGGCCCAATTGATGCCGGCGGGGCGGGGTCCGGGCATGTGCTCGAAGCCCTGGGCTCCGGTTTTGCCGGTCAGGATGATGTAGCGGCCCATTTCGGCCTGAACGGCCGGCTTGATGACGCAACTCAGGATGATGATCCACATGGCGACGTAGCCGACCTCCGCGCCGAGTGTGGTGGTGGCGATCAACTCGCCGGTGCCCACGACGGAAGCGGAAAGGATCATGCCGGGGCCGATGCGGCGGAGGATTCCGAAAAATGAACGGGGCGGTTCGACCACCTCGTCGGACTGGTATTCGTAGGGATCTCGGGCGATGCCGGGGTGCGACGGAGCGGCGGACATTCCAGCTACTGTATCAGTTCGGAAGGGGAGGGGCGGCAGAGACACTACGGCCGCACGGTGCGTTGCGGCGGCCGGGGGTGCGGGTGTTCGCCGTCCGTATCCGGCCGCCAGTGAATCGAGGGGTCTCTACGATGATCTAGGCCAGCCCATCGGAGCGGGCATATCGTTGCCGTTTCGAGACGGCCTCTCTGATTCCCGCCGGCGCGGCGAAAGGCGCTATCCGGCATCCGGCGGGAGTTATGGGTTCGAACCCAGGATCTCCCCGCCGACCCCATCCCACTGGGCAAGGCCGTTCGGAGTTTTGGCTCCTACGGGAAGTTCAGTTTCACCGAAGATGCAACGCTACCGGGCCCGGCAGAAAAACGTGTTGCGGCCGGCGTGGTGAGCGCCAGCGCGAAATCTCAGCTACAAGGTAGCAGAGCGGTATGCGGGCGGCTTGCGGGCGGGTGGCGGCAGAGCATTGAAAACGCGGGCGAAATATTTTTTTGAAATTGGTCACCGTTGAGCGGAGGATGTCCGTTTCTCAGTTGAAACGGGCGACTCGTTCTTCATCGATGCGGCAGCCGGCGCGCAAGTTTGCTTTCGCGCGGGTACCTATCGGGGCAGGAATTTTTCCCGGGAGGAAAACGAAGCGCCGGATGTTCTTTACGATCAAATCCATTTTCCTTAAGATCAAAATGTAGTCAGAGAAAGAGGATTGTCAATGAAGAAACTCGACGTAATAGCAGCCGCGCTGGTGATCATCGGCGCGCTTAACTGGGGCTTGGCAGGAGTGTTCCATCTGGACCTGGTGGCGGCGGTTTTCGGCATGAGGTTCGGGGAAACGTCCGCGCTCAGCAGCGTGGTGTACGCGCTGGTGGGGCTGGCGGGGTTGTACCAGGGGCTGACCTGGAAAGCGATTCAGCGCCGCTGGCACTCGGACCACGCGCAGGCGACGGCGTAAGGGGGCTGGCGACGGAGCAGCGAATGTACCTGCTGACTGGAGCGACCGGGTATATAGGCGGGCGGCTGCTGCGGCGGCTGGAGCGGGAAGGGCGGGCGGTTCGATGCCTGTGCCGGAACCCGGAGGCGCTGCGCGGCCGGGCGGCGCCGCGGACGGAGATCGTGCGGGGCGATTTGCTGCTGGCGGGCAGTCTGGGCGCCGCGTTTTCGGGTGTGGAGACGGCTTTCTACCTGGTCCACTCGATGCAGTCGGGCCCGGAATTCGAGGCGCGGGAGAGGGAAGCCGCGAGCAATTTCGCACAGGCGGCGCGCGCGGCGGGGGTGCGCCGCATTATTTACCTGGGAGGGCTGGCGCAGGGGGCCGGGCTTTCGCGCCACATGCGCAGCCGGGTTGCGACGGGGAACATCCTGCGCTCCAGCGGCATTCCGGTGGTGGAGTTCCAGGCCTCGATCGTGATCGGATCGGGGAGCGCGTCGTTCGAACTGATCCGGGCGCTGGTGGACCGGCTGCCGGTGCTGATTACGCCGCGATGGGTGAACACGGCGGCGCAACCGATCGCGATCGAAGATGTGGTCGAGTACCTGGCGCAGGGGGCGGAGGTGGAGACGGACGGCAACGCGACGGTGGAGATTGGGGGGAAGGACGTCACGTCGTACGCGGGGATCATGCGGGAATACGCGCGGCAGAGGGGATTGAGGCGCTGGTTTGTGGCTGTTCCGCTGCTGACGCCGACGCTGTCGAGCCGGTGGCTGACGCTGATCACGCCGGTGTACGCGTCGATCGGGCGCTTTCTGATCGAGAGCGTGCGGCATCCGAGCGTAGTGCGGGACGCGGGTCCGTCGCGGTTGTTCCGGGTGCGGCCGATGGGGATCGCGCGGGCGGTGGAGCGGGCGATGGGGAACGAGGAGCAAGCGGCGGCGGCGACGCGCTGGTGCGATGCGGGGGGGCCGGGGGGCTGCGAGGGTGCGGCGCCGGGCCGGGATGTGCTGTGCAACGAGCAGGTGGCGCGGGTGGCGGTGCCGGTGGAGCAGGCGTTCGCGCCCATCCGGCGGATCGGGGGAGGCACCGGCTGGTATTTCGGGAACCTGTTGTGGAGGCTTCGGGGGCTGTTCGATTTGATGGTGGGAGGGGTGGGGATGCGGCGCGGGCGGCCGGACGCGGAGACGCCGCTGGTTGGGAGCACGCTGGATTTCTGGCGGGTGCAGATTTACGAGCCGGACCGGCGCTTGCGGCTGCTGGCGGAGATGCGGGTGCCGGGACGGGCGTGGCTGGAATTCCGGGCGGAGCCGGACGGCGGAGGGACGAGGATCCGGCAGATCGCGCAATTCGAGCCGCGGGGGTTGGCCGGGCTGCTGTACTGGTATCTGCTGCTGCCGATTCACGAAGTGATGTTCCGGGGGATGCTGGCGGCGATTGCGGCGGCGGGGCGCGCGCGCCAGGGCGGAATGCACCGGAAGGCGCGTGAGCGGGCGGCGTGATTTTTGACGCGGGGGTTCTAGTCGATTTCGAAGGAGCTGAAGCGCTGGACGGCGGCTTCCTGTTCTTCGACGCCGCGGACGTCGGCCCAGCGGGGGCCTTTGTGGAGGGCGGCGGCATAGTCGGAGAGCTGGTCTGGGGAACCGACGGCGTAGACTTCGACGCGGCCGTCGTCGAGATTGCGGGCGTAGCCGGTGAGGCCGAGGGCGGAGGCTGAATTGCGCGCGAAGTAGCGGTAGCCGACGCCTTGAACCCGGCCGCGGATGAACCAGCGTCGCGCGATGCGCGGTTTGGCCATGGGCTAAACCGGGGGCCGGCGCTTGTGCCAGGCGGTGCGGGACTGGAAGTCGCGGCCGATGGCGAGCAGGGTATTTTCGCCGAAGGGCACGCCGACCAGTTGCAGGGCGACGGGCATGTTTTCGGCGAAGCCGCAGGGCAGCACGAGGGCGGGCAATCCGGCGAGGTTGCCGGCGGGGATGATGGCGCCGAGGCCGGGGGGCGCGCCGGCGGGGGGCGTGTAGGAGGCGACGTCGATGCGCTGCTCGACCGGGGTGGCGATGGTGGAGCGTCCGGGCGCGAGCAGGACGTCGAACTGGCCGAACAGGCGGGAGAACGCATCCTGGATGAGGCGGCGGACGCGCATGGCTTTCAGGTAGTCTTTGGCGGGGAGCTCGAGCGCGGCTTTGAGGCCGGCGATCTGCGCTTTATCGGCGAGGTCCTCGACCTTGCCTCCGGCGATGAGGGGCTCGAAGATGGACGCCTGTTCGGCGGCGAGGATGGTGGACAGGACGGGGCCGTAGGGGAAGTCGGGCAAGCGGGCTTCGGTGAGCTGCATGCCCGCCTCTTTGAGGGAGGCGAGGGCGGCGGCGAAGGCGGGGCGGGTGGAAGGCTCGGCGCGTTCGGCGAAATCCGCGGGCGCATAGCCGACCTTGAGATCTTTGAGGGGCCGCGCGTATTGGGGCGTGTAGTAGTAGCTTTTTCCGGCGGAGCCCGGGTCGCGGCTGTCCTTGCCGGCGATGACCTGGAGGATGAGGCCGCAATCTTCGGCGGTGCGGGCGAGGGGTCCGAGCTTATCGAGGGTCCAGGAAAGCGCCATGGCGCCGTAGCGGCTGACGAGGCCGTAGGTGGGCCGGAGTCCGGTGATGCCGCAATAGGAGGCCGGGGTGACGATGGAGCCGGAGGTTTCCGAGCCGATGGCGAAGGGGACGAGTCCGGCGGCGACGGCGGCGGCCGACCCGCTTGAAGAGCCTCCGGACCAGCGCGAGCGGTCCCAGGGATTGAGTCCCGGGCCGGTGAGGGACGCAGCGGCGTAGCGGTAGCCGCCGCCTCCGGCGAGTTCGACCATGGAGAGCTTGCCGGTGAGCACCGCGCCGACGCCGGCGAGTTTGTCGAGGACGGCGGCAGTGACGTCGAAGACCTGTCCGGCGTAGGGCCGGGCGCCCCAGGTGGTGGGAGAGCCGGCGAAGCTGAGCAGGTCTTTGGCGCCGAAGGGGATGCCCTGGAGGGGGCCGCGGGTGCGCCCGCGTTTCAGGTCGGAATCGACTTCCTTCGCTTTGCGGATGGCGTGCTGGGGAAGGGAGAGGGCGAGCGCGTTGTAGCGGGGGCCGAGTTCCTGGAGGCGGGTGGAGAAGGCGCGGGCGAGCTCTTCGGCGGAAAACTCTTTGGCGTTGAGGCGGGCGCTCAATTCGGGGATGGTGGCGAAGAAGACGTCTTCTGCGATTGCGGGCATGGGCGCCTCACGCTTTGAACTGAAATGCCGGTTCCACGGCCATGGCCACATCCTGGCGGGCGACGATTTCCGTATTGGACTTCAAGCGGGCGCGGGCGGCCTCGAGTTCGGCTTCGGGAGTTGCGGGCAGGGGCGGCTGGTTCTGGGCGAGCGCTCCGGCCGCGGACCCGAGGACGGCGGCGGCGAGTTTGCGGCGCGTCAGTTTCATACTACTTATGATGCTCCAAAGCTTCGATGGCCGCTTTCTGCATGACGGCTTTGGGGGCGGAGTCGCCGGTCCAGAGTTCGAACTGCCGCACTGCCTGCTCGATGAACATCTCGATGCCGGGGACGACGGTGCGGCCCTGTTCGCGGGCGCGTTTGACGAGCAGGGTTTCGAGCGGGTTGTAGACCATGTCGAAGACGATTTCACCGGGGATGGCGCCATCGAAGAAGCACTCGTTGACATTGGGATGCATGCCGATGGGGGTGGCATGGATGACGATGTCGAAGTGCCGGCCGTTGAGCTGTTCCTTCGAGACCGCTTCGGCGCCGCAGACTTTGGAGAGGGCGCGGACGCGGTCGGCGTTGCGGCCGACCAGGGTGATGCGGGAGCCGGCATCGTAGAGGGCGCAGGCGGCTCCGCGGGCCGCGCCGCCGTTGCCGATGATCAGCACGGAGGCGCCTTGCAGGCGGGTGAGCCTGGAGAGGGGCTGGGTGACGCCGGCGGCATCGGTGTTCGAGCCGCGCCATTTGCCGGCCTTGCGAAAGACCGTGTTGACGGCGCCGATGCGGCGTGCGAGCGGGTCCACGGCATCGAGGTAGCGGATGATTTTCTGTTTGTGGGGGATGGTGACGCTGAAACCGCAGAGCGGCATGCGTTCGGCCATGACGAAGAAATCGCGCAGGTAGGTGGGGGAGACCAGGAACGGCAGATAGACGGCGTCGACGCGGCGGGCCTGGAAGGCGCGGTTATGGACGGCGGGCGAAATGGAATGACGCACGGGGTCGGCGATGACGCCGTACACCTTGGTGGCCTTACGCAATTTCTCCACGCGGTAGAGATGGCGGAGGGAGCGGGCGCAGACCTGGCCGGCGGCGGTGCCTTCTGTGAAGATGGGGGCGGCGTAAGTATAGGTCCCGCCGAAGATGGGGGAGAGCACGCGGGTGGGGAAGCCGAGTTCACCCATGGCGAGCACGACGAGGCGCTCGCCGGGCAGACCTTTGGCGGCGGCGAGGACGCGGATGTTGTCGGAAGGCTTGCGCGCGGTGGTCACCACCTTGTAGGCGTCGGCCGGGACCTTCATGATGCGGTTCATGACGGTGTCCATGGGGGGTGTAGCTTCGAAGTTGTGGTAGGACACGATCACTTCCACGCGGCCGCGAAAATGGCCGAGGCGTTCCGGGGCGGCTTCGGCGGATTCGATTTCGACGTCGATGGCCTGGGCGCCGTTCTGGACGGCCATTTCCAGGATGGCGAACTGTTCCTCGATGCTGCCGTTGAACTTACCGTGATTCTGGTGGCGGCGGCAGGTGGCGAGGACGGTGCATTCGGGAAAGTCGTCGAGGAACTTGCGGATGGGCTCGGCGGCCTGGAAGGGCTGTTCGAGGTGGTCGAGGCGGAATTCGAGGAAAGTTTCCCCCGCCCCGGCTTCACGGCGGGCGTGGTCCATCAAGGTTGGAACGTCTGGCAGGCCCAACGCTACGCAAATGCGCGGGAACGACTTCGACTGCGGCATCTTCCGTAAGGAACACTAGAATAACACGCGGGCGGAGGCGGACTAAGTCAGTTAGTGCCGGTGGGTGCACGACACAAAAGTGGAGATCCGTCAGAATCGGTGAAAAAGCGGCAGAATCTGAGCGTACCTGGTACTTCAGACAGTGCTGGCAGTTGCGGAAAATGGTTGGCCGCGGATCAACGCCGATCAACACAGATCCAAGCACGATGTCTTATCGGCGTTGATCCGCGTTTATCAGCACTTCAACGGGTTTGTCGTGGCCTGCCGATTGGCTTGTATTCGAGGCACTGAGTTTCGGCCGTAATGCCGGCCAGCAGCTCCAAAAGCGCGCGGAATGCACGCGGGATATCCAGCGGCAGAAGTCATATTCCAGCGATTCCCATTTGGAAGATAAAGCCTTCAGAGGGCGGCCTTGAACCTTACAATCCAGTCGGCGAGCCAAAAGATAGTGGCCGCGGCGGCGTAGGCGAGGGTGGCGCGGAGAAGGGCGGGCTTCAGGCGTGGGGCGAGGGGCAGGAGCAACAGAGCGGTGCCGGCGGCGAGCAAGCCGAACAGGAACACGGGCCCGGAGGGCGCGACGGACCACGCGGTGTGGAGGTCGCCATGGAGCGCGAGGACCATGCTGCGGGTGAGGCCGCAGGTGGGGCAGGGGAGGGCGAAGCGGGCGCGGAGGGAGCAGACCCAGGGGATGGGGCTGCCGAGGAACCACACTGTTTCGGTGTCCGCCTGGAAGAGAATGCGGGCGAGCAGCGCGTCCAGCCAGATAACGGCGCCGGCGATGGGGGCGGCGGGCGAAGCGCGGTCAATAGCCGGCAGGGTTATTGATGACATAGGAGCCCACGGCCTTATCGTGGAGCGTCTGGCGCCGCTCGTCCAAGAGAGGCCACAGCAGGTCCAGCACCGGGAGCAGGGGAACCAGGCCAAGGCCGATTTGAGCGAGCAGGCGGAGCGCGGCGGTGCCCTGGGTGAGCAACTGACCGTTGGCATCCACGGTTTTGATCTTCATGATGCCCTGGCCGATGGAGGCGCCGCGCTGGGCAATCAGGTAAACGCGGTTGTAGAGGCCGACCAGCAGAGTGGCGACGGGAAACAGGAGCAATACCATGCAGCACATGCCGCCGGCGGCATTTTCGCCGCCCAGCCGGGCGATGCCCGTGAGGATGCTTCCGGCGATCAGCCAGAGCACCAGCATGACGCCGCCGACCAGCACGCCATCGATCAGGTATCCGATAGCGCGGGTGCCCCAGGTCGCATAGTCCCAGACCACGGTGGTGGCCACGTAGGCGCCGGCGGCGGGCTGCGGCTGGGGGCTCAAGGGACGGTTGCCGCCGGTGCCTCCCGCCGGATTTCCGCAAACCGGACAGAAGGCCGAGCCTTCCGGGATCGTAGACCCGCAATTCGAACAGAACATGCACGCTCCTCTACTGCTTTTACCTGCCAGGGGAACCGAGAAAAATCAGGGGTATCGTAGCGCCCAGCAGGCCGCCGGCGACCAGGGCGATGTTTCCGGCTCCGAGATACGACACGAGCAGTCCGAGAAACGATCCTAACCCGGCTCCGACAACGACCAGCATGATCCGTTTTGCCATAAGTGTGGGGCTCGTTACAGCTTACCGCCACCCCCTTCCCGTTTACAATGAGACAAGTGCCATACGACCTGATTGTGATCGGGAGTGGTCCCGGCGGCTACTCCGCTGCTATTCGCGCCGGCCAGTACGGACTCAAGACAGCACTGATCGAGAAACAGGCCAGGCTGGGCGGGACCTGCCTGCTGGTGGGCTGCGTGCCCACCAAGGCCCTGCTGCACACGGCCGACGTATGGGAGCGCTTCGTGCACTCCGATAAGGAGGGCATCCTCTGCGAGAATCCGCGGCTCGACTTTCCGAAGGTGAAAGACCGGAAGGACGGCATCGTCAGCAAGCATTCGAAGGGCGTGGAGATGCTGCTGAAGCGCGCGAAGGTGGAGCGCATCTCCGGGTTCGCGACGCTCAAGGGCGGAGGAAAGGTAGAGGTGCGGAGCAACGGCAACACGCAGACGCTGGAGGCGAAGAACATCATCATCGCGACCGGCTCGGAAGCGCGCATGCTGCCGGGATTGCAGCCGGACGCGGAATTCATCCTCACCAATATCGAGATCCTGAATCTGACGGCGGTGCCGAAGAGTCTGGCGATCATCGGGGCGGGCGCGGTGGGGGTGGAGTTCGCGTCGATTTTCAAGCGGTTCGGCACGGATGTGACGGTGATCGAGATGCTGCCGCGGATTGTGCCGGTGGAAGACGAGGACGTTTCGAAGGAACTGGAGCGGCTGTTCCGGAAGCAGAAGATCCGGGTGGAAACGGGCGCGCGCGCCGAGAACGTGCAGAAGACCGGGACCGGCGTAAAGCTGACGCTGACCACGCGCGAGGGCAAGCAGGAGGCGCTCGAGACCGAGAAACTGCTGGTGGCGGTGGGGCGCAAGCCGAACACGGAGAACATCGGCATCGAAAACACACGCGTGGAACTGGACCGCGGCTACATCAAGGTGGATGCGAACCAGCAGACGGCGGAGCCGGGGGTGTACGCGATCGGGGACGTGGTGGCGGGAACGCCGCAACTGGCGCACGTAGCTACGCGCGAGGGCATGATCGCGGTGGCCCACATGGCAGGCAAGCCGGCGGTGCCGATCAATAAAAACCGCATTCCGGGGGCCACCTATACGGATCCGGGGATCGGGAGCGTGGGACTGACGGAAGCGCAGGCGCGGGCGCAGGGTTACAAGGTGAGGGTGGGCCGGTTTCCGTTTGCGGGCGACAGCCGGGCGACGATTCTGGGCAAGCACGACGGCTTCATCAAGGTGGTCTCCGACGAGAAGTACGGCGAGATACTGGGAGTGCACATTATCGGCCCGGAGGCGTTCGAACTGATCGGCGAAGCGGTGGCGGCGATGGAAGCGGAAGCCACGGTGGAGACGATGATGCAGACGATCCACGCCCATCCGACGCTGTACGAGGCGATGGGCGAAGCATTCAACGCCGTCTACGGTCTATCCATCAATGCGTAAGTGCCAGGTGCGCGAACTCGGGCGAATCGGCTACGGGCAGGCTCTCGAATTGCAGCAGCGGCTGGTGGCGGAGCGCAAGGCGGGACTTGTGGAAGACCAGTTGCTGCTGCTGGAGCATCCGCACGTGATCACGCTGGGGCGCAACGGCCACATGGAAAACCTGCTGGCGCGGGAGGACGTGCTGGAGCGCGCGGGGATTTCGTTTTATCCGACCGACCGCGGGGGCGATGTGACGTACCACGGTCCGGGACAACTGGTAGGCTATCCGATTCTGGACCTGCGGGAATGGAAGCGGGACGTGGGCGCGTATGTGCGGGCGGTGGAGCAGGTGCTGATCGAGACGCTGGGGGATTTCGGGATCGAGGCGGGCCGGATTTCCAAGCTGACGGGGGTGTGGGTGGAGGGGCGGAAAATCGCGGCTATCGGCGTGCATCTGAGCCGGTGGGTGACGTCGCACGGGTTTGCGCTGAACGTTTCGACGGCGCTCGAATATTTTCAGTACATCGTTCCGTGCGGGCTGACGAAGCCGGTGACGTCCATGGAGCGGCTCGGCGTGCGTGCGACGCTGGAGGAAGTATCGCAAGTTCTGGCCATGCATTTCGGCCGCATATTCGACTGCGAGACGGCGCTTGAAGCGTGCGTCCCGGCATCTCCGGAAAGAGAGAACTGACATGACCGACGTAGTGATGCCCCAGATGGGCGAGAGCATCGTGGAAGGGACGCTGACGAAGTGGCTGAAGAAGGCGGGCGAGCGGGTGGAGCGGGACGAGCCCCTGTTCGAGATTTCGACCGATAAGGTGGATACGGAAATTCCTTCCCCGGCCGCCGGAACGCTTTCCGAGGTGCTGGTGGAAGAAGGGAACACGGTGGGGATCAACACCGTGGTGGCGCGGATTGACGAAGGCGGCGGCGCCCCGGCGCCGGCCGGCAAGCCCGCGGAAGCGGCCGCCCCTCCGGCCGCCGCATCCGAACCGGAGCCGGAAACGGTGCAGCCCACGCCGGCGCCCGAACAGGTGGAGGACACTGCGCCGGCGGCCGAAGCTTCGGCCCCGCTTTCGCCGCTGGTGCGGCGCATGGTGCGGGAGCACAACATCGACCTGAACCGCATTCAGGGAACGGGCGCCGGGGGCCGCATCACCAAGCAGGACGTGGAGGGCTACCTGGCAGAGCAGGGTTCGCGTCCGGCCGAGGCGGCGCCTGCTCCGGCCGCGGCGAAGCCCGCCGCTCCGCCTCCGCCTCCGGCGGCGGCACCGCAAGCTGCGCAGGCTCCCGCGCCGGTGGCCCCGGCAGCGCAGGCGAAGACGCGCGTGGAGCCGATGAGCACGATGCGGATCAAGATCGCCGAGCACATGGTGATGTCGAAGCGAACTTCGCCGCACGTGACTACGGTGCACCGGGTGGACATGACGAAGGTGGCGCGGATGCGCGAGCGCCACAAGGCGGGGTTCCAGTCGAACTACGGCTTCTCGCTGACGTATCTGCCGTTCATCACGCGCGCGTCGGTGGTTGCGCTGCGCACGTTCCCGCTGCTCAACGCTTCGATGGACGGCAACAACATCCTGTATCACAACGAAATCAATATCGGGATTGCGGTGGCGCTCGAAAACGGGCTGATCGTGCCGGTGATCCGCAACGCCGACGAAAAGAACGTGCTGGGATTGCAGCGCTCGATCGTGGACCTGGCGAACCGCGCGCGGTCGCGGCAATTGAAGCCGGAGGAGGTGCAGGGCGGGACGTTTTCGATCACCAATTTCGGCAGCTACGGCAGCCTGATGGGAACGCCGGTGATCAACCAGCCGCAGGTGGCCATTCTGGGGGTGGGCACGGTGGACAAGACGCCGGTGGTGATCGACGACGCCATCGCGATCCGGTCGATCTGCCACATCTCGCTAAGCTTCGATCATCGCCTGGTGGACGGCGCGCTGGCGGACCAGTTCATGAGCAAGCTGAAGGAAGTGCTGCAGGACTGGTCGGAAGAAGTGCTGTAGGCGATTTCGATGCTGCGGATCACGGCGGGGCTGGTGGCGGTGTGGGGGTTGGCTGCCTGTGCGGGGGCGCATCCGCTGACGCCGCTTTCGCCGGCGGAGATCCGCGCGGCGGCGCGTATTTTCCGCGCGTCCGGGCGGATGCCGCAGGCGTCGCGGTTCAGCATTCTCACGCTGGACGAGCCTCCGAAGCAAGACGTGCTGCGCGGCATCGGGACGCCGCGCCGCGCCTTCGCCGTGGTATACGACCGCGACGGGAACCGCACGTACGAAGGGGTGGCGGACCTTGGCAAGGAGGCGGTGGTTTCCTGGAAGCAGATTCCGGGGGCGCAGCCGGGGGTGAACGAGCAGGACTCGGCGCTGGCGGACCGCATCGTGCGCGCCGATTCGCGGTGGTCCGCCGCGCTGCGGGCGCGCGGGGTGCGGGACCAGGAGGTGTACACGGTGGCGTGGCCGGCCGGCTATTTCGGACTGCCGGGCGAAGACGGCCAGCGCATCGTGCGCATCACGCCGTATCTGGGCAGCGCTGGCGCGAACTATTATGCGCACCCGATCGAAGGCATCGCGGTGCACGTGAACCTGACCACGCGGCGGATCCTGCAATTCACCGATATCGACCGCGACGCTCCGGTGGTGCGCACTTCGGCCGAGATGACGCCCCGGCTCAACCAGCCTCTGCGCACGCCGCCGGCGCCGCTCGAGATCACGCAGCCGGACGGCGTCAGCTACAGCATTGTGGACGGCGAGGTGCGGTGGCAGAAGTGGCGCTTCCGCTACGCACTGCATCCGCGCGAGGGGCTGGTGCTGTACACGGTGGGGTATGAAGACGGCGGGCGGGTGCGGCCGGTGATGTATCGCGGATCGCTGGCGGAGATGGTGGTGCCTTACGGCGATCCTTCGGGCGCATGGTTTTTCCGCAACACCTTCGACGTGGGCGAACTGGGACTCGGGATGCTGGCGAGCTCGCTCGAACCGGGGGTCGATTGCCCGCAGAACTGCAAGGTGTTCGACGCGGTGGTGGCGGGAGATTCGGGCGAGCCGCGCACCATCACCGGGGCGGTGGCGCTTTACGAGCAGGACACGCGCATTCTCTGGAAGCACGCCAACGAAACGCGGCGCGCGCGCGACCTGGTGCTGGAGTATCTGACCGAAGCGGGCAACTACGAATACGGCTTCGAATGGGTTTTTCACCAGGACGGCACGCTGGAAGTGAAGGTACTGCTCACCGGCATCATGAGCGTGAAAGCGGTGGCGGACGGGGTGCACGAACACACCAGCCACATGGTGGCGAAGAACATCGCGGCGGTGCATCACCAGCACTTCTTTTCGTTTCGCCTGGACATGGATGTGGACGGGCAGCCCAACCGCGTGGTGGAGATGAACAGCGCGCCGGAGCCGCCCGGTCCTAAGAACCCGTACGGCGGGGCATTCACGATGCAGGACACGGTGCTCGAGACGGAGAAGCAGGCGCAGCGGCGCATCAACCTGGAATCGAGCCGCCGCTGGATTGTGGAAAGCACGGCGCAGAAGAACGCGCTGGGCCAGCCGGCGGGATTCGCGCTGCTGCCCGGCGAGAACGCCGTGCCGTTTGCCCAGCCCGATTCGTGGATCCGGAAGCGGGCGGGATTCCTGAACGCGCACGTCTGGGCCACGCCCTACAGCGAGACGGAGCGCTACCCGGCGGGCGACTATCCGAATTTGAGCACAGGCGGCGACGGGCTGACGCGGTGGACTGCCGCCAATCGCTCTGTCGATAACCGGGACGTGGTGCTCTGGTACACGCTGGGGATCACGCACAATCCGCGGCCCGAAGACTGGCCGGTGATGCCGGTGCACGAAGCGGGATTCAAACTGGTGCCCTGGGGATTCTTCGCGAAGAATCCGGCCATGGACATGCCGCCGGTGAAATGAAGGCCCGGCTTCGAACCGCCGCCTGGTGTCTGTTCGACTTCGCCAACTCCGCCTACACGACGCTGATTGTGACGGTGGCGTACGCGGTCTTCTTCCGCGACGTGGTGGTCCACGCGGGCAATCGCGGCGACGAGCTGTGGGGCACGGCCACGTTCATCTCCATGGCGCTGGTGGCCGTGGTGTCGCCGGTGGTGGGGGCGCTGGCCGATTTTTCGGGGCTGAAGAAGGCGTTCCTGATCGCGAGCACGCTGCTCACCATCTGCGCGACCGCCGTGCTTTTCTTTGTGGGCCCCGGCGATATCGCGCTCGGCATGGGGATGTTCATCATCGGCAACTTCGGCTTCGAGGTCGGGTACGTCTTCTACAATTCGTTTTTGCCGGAGGTCTCGACGCCGGAAAACGTGGGCCGGGTGAGCGGCTGGGGATGGGCTACCGGATATGTGGGCGGCCTGGTCTGCCTGATGGTATGCCGTCCGCTGGTCAGCCACGCCTACAAGGCGCCATCGGGCGGTCTCGACCTCGGCGGGATCGCGGCTTACCAGTGGTCGTTTCTGGTGGTCGCCGGCTTTTACCTGGTGTTTGCGCTGCCCGCCTTCTTTCTGCTGCGCGAATCGCCGGCGCAGGGCGAGGCGCGCGCGCTGTCCGGGTATGTGGCCATCGGCTTCCGGCGCGTGGCCGAGACGCTCCGGCATTTGCAGCAGTACCGGGACACGGCGAGGTTCATTCTCGCCTCCCTGTTCTTCACCGACGGCATCACGACGGTGATCGGATTCGCCGGCATTTACGCCACCACCACCATGGGCTTCACCAACAGCGAACTGGTGCTGCTGTTCCTGGTGCTCAACATCGCCGCGTTTCCCGGCTCGCTCGCGGCCGGCTATGTGGCCGACTGGATCGGCCCGAAGCGCACGCTGATAGCCACGCTGATTCTGTGGCTGGCCGTCGTCTGCGGGGCGGCCATGGCGAACAGCAAGGCGTCGTTCTGGGCGGTGGCGGTGGGGGCCGCGGTGGGTATGGGGAGCACGCAGGCGGTAGGGCGGTCGTTCATGTCGCAAATCACGCCGCCGTCGCGTTCGGCCGAGTTCTTCGGATTTTACGTTCTCTCCGGCAAGTTCGCATCCATGTTCGGGCCGCTGATATTCGGGTTCGTCTCAAGCCGGACGGGGAGCCAGCGGATGGCCGTGTTTTCGCTGCTGCCGCTGTTCGTGCTGGGCCTTTTCTACATGCTGCGCATTGACGAGCAGCGCGCCCGCAAATCGGCGATGGAGTGAGTTGCGCGTTGGAAGAAGACCGGCCGCGGCGAGGCGATGGAACCAGCCTGTAAGCGCTCTGCTATTCTGGCTCGTTATGTTGGTCGAGCAACAGATTGCCGAGCGGCGGGAACGGGCGGTCGCTGCCATCGCCCAGATCCTGCAACGCCCAAGCGGAGAGCCGTACGGCGATTATCGCGTCAAGTCCGCCAGCGGTAAAACTTACCGTGTTGCCATGCGCGGGCCCGGTTTGTTCGAGAACTATTGCTCGTGCCCGGACTATGCGGTCAATACGCTGGGAACCTGTAAGCACATCGAGGCGCTGCTCCTGCGGCTTGGCAAACGCTATGGCAGGGCTCTCGACAGGCGCAGGTTTGCGCGGTCGCGCGCCTCCATCTCATTGCAGTACGGCGAAACGATCGCTGTTCGATTGCGCCTTCCCGCCGATCCGTCGCCTGCTCTGCGGAACCTGGCCGGCGAGTATTTCGATCCGGCCGGCCTGCTGAGGACGGAGCACTTCGGGCGTTTCCACCAGGTGATTGAAGCCTTCCGTCAAACGGATCTCGACGCGGTGATCTACAGCGACGTGCTCGAATACCTGGACAGGGAGAATGAACTGGCAGAAGGTCTGGAGCTGGAGCGCAAGCTTTTGGCGAAGCTGCGGCGTGGAGAGGCTCCCCTGAATGGGATCCTGAAGACAAAACTTCTGCCTTACCAGGAACTGGGCGCCATTTTCGCCGCGTGCCGGGGCCGGGTGGTTCTGGCCGACGATATGGGTCTGGGCAAGACCGTGCAGGCCCTCGCCGCTACCGAAATGCTGCGCCGCCGCCGGGGCATTCAAAGGGTGTTGGTGGTGGCTCCCGCCTCGGTAAAATACCAGTGGAAAACGGAAATTGAAAAGTTCTCGGGACTTCCGGCGCAGGTGATCGAGGGATTGCTGCCCAGGCGGCGCGCATTGTACGCCTCGCCTCAGTTCTTCAATCTCTCCAGCTACGAACTGGTGCTGAAAGATGTGCGCTACATGCACGAGCTCGCGCCGGACCTCATCATCCTCGATGAAGCCCAGCGCATCCGCAACTGGACCACGGCCACCGCGCGCACCATCAAACAGTTGAAGAGCCGCTATGCTTTTGTTCTCACGGGAACGCCGCTCGAAAACAAGTTGGAGGAGTTGTTCTCGGTGGTGGAGTTCATCGATGGCCGGCGGCTGGGTCCCGCATTCCGGTTCTTACACGAGCACCGGACGGAGGACGAGCACGGCACATTGACCGGCTACCGCGGACTCGACCGAATTCACGATCAACTGGCGCCGATCCTTCTGAGACGCACCCGGCAGGAGGTTCTGAAGGATCTGCCCAAACGCACAGACCAGATCCTCCACGTGGCCCTGACGCCACAGCAGGCGGAGCCTTACTGGGAACAGCATGACATTCTGGCTGCCCTGATGCGCAAGTGGGAAAGGCAGGGCTGGCTCTCGGAAATCGACCAGAAGCGGGTCCTGTGTTGTCTGCAGAACATGCGGATGCTCTGCAACTCCACCTTTCTTTTCGACAAGCAAACGAATCATTCACCGAAGCTCGCCGAATTTCGAGAGATCGTGAGGGAACTCGCGATCGAAGAGGGCCGCAAAGTAGTGGTGTTCAGCGAATACGAACGGATGACGCACCTGGCGGGCAAGGAACTGGAAAAGCTGGGGATCGGATTCGTATCGCTGCACGGCAGCGTGCCTTCCCGGAATCGCGGCGCGCTCATGGAAAAATTCCGGCGCGATGCCGATTGTCGCGTTTTCCTTTCGACCGATGCCGGCGGGGTTGGCCTGAATCTCCAGGCCGCGTCGGCGGTGGTGAATTTTGAGCCGCCATGGAATCCCGCCCGGCTCGAGCAGAGGATCGGACGAGTCCACCGGCTGGGCCAGGCGCATCCGGTCCACGTGGTGCACCTGCTGACCAAGGACAGCATCGAAGAGCGCGTGTGGGAAACGCTCAAGCTGAAGAAATCCCTGTTCGCAGGGGTCTTCGACTCGCCGACCGGCGAAGTGAGTTTCGCGGCGCTCGGGCGAAAGAGCGTCTTACAGTCGGTGAAAGAGATCTTCGCGAATCAACCGGGGCGGCCAAAGCCACTGATTGACCAGCCCGCGACGAAAGCAGTACCGATAAAGTCCGCAGCGGGAGCGATCCCCGCGGCAGTTTCGCCGGCTGCGGCGCGCTGCATCCACCGAATTCGAACGGGCTGCCGCGGGGCTCATCGAAACAGGCGTGCGATTCCTCGAATCGCTCGCGGCCGTGGGGCAGGGCGGTTCGCTTGGCGAAACGCTTTCGAATCTGGTGTCGGTCGATCCACGCACCGATCGTCCGGTGCTGTCGATTCCGCTGCCTGAATCGGTGGATCAGAAACGTCTCATTGGAGCGCTGTCGGCCGTGCTGGGGGCGTTTGGGCGGTCCGCATGATGTTCAATCTGCGGTTCAGGTCATGAGCGGCTCGATTTCCCGAGAACAAGCGGCGGACCTTCTGGCGGCTCACGAATCGGAAATTCGTGCGCTTGGTGTCGCCCGGCTCGCCCTTTTCGGTTCCGTCCTTCGTGGCGATGCCCGGCCTGACAGCGACGTTGACCTCCTTGTTCAGTTCTTCCCTGGCGCCAAGACGTTCGATCGCTTTCTTGCGCTTTCCGAGCTTCTCGAAGACCGTCTCGGGCGTCGGGTGGAACTCGTTACAGTTGAGGCGCTTTCTCCGTTCATCGGACCGCATATCCTGGCAGAAGCGCAAGATGTTCTCCGACCCGCGTGAATACCTGCGCCATATCATCGTGGAGACAGACTACCTGATTTCCCAGAGGGGCTTGACGTTGCGGTGCGTCAGCTTGCCATTGGAGCCACCTTCGAAGCAAACGAGATCCTATTCCGAGCGCATGGCCACCATCGGCAGCACCGACGCGGCGCGGCGTGCCGGGGCGAGGCCGGCAACGACCGCGACGAGTATTGCAATCGCAGCGCCGGCCACGTACGCGAGCGTCTCCACGTGGCTGAGCGGGATGCCCATGCGTTCGCCATTCAGGCGAATGAGGGCGGCCGTGAGAATGAGTCCGACGCCGACGCCAGGCGCGGTGAGCTTGACGACATCAAACAGGATCATCCGCAGCACGCGCGGTCGCGAGGCGCCCAGCGCGACACGCACGGCGATCTCGCGCGTGCGCGCCGCCACCATCAGTCCGACGACGCCGTAGATACCGAGTGCAGACAGCATCAAGACCACGCTGCCGGCGCCACCCGCGACCGCCGCCCCTGTCAGGAGGTCGTCCATGCTCCTTTTTCGAAGGGAAACGCCGGTGACGATACGTTCGCGCCGAAATTCCGGATCGAGCTCCCGAACCACGTTCTCCAGGGCCGCAGCTACCTTCTCCGGCTGTTCCCAAACCGCGCTGCGCCCGATCAGGAACAGATTCGGTATTCTGTTGCCCTCCTCGTCCGTGGCTATGGAATTCCGGCGCGTATTCTGAGCCAGCGGCAACAGCAACTGTGCCCGTTCCGCGGTGATCTGGGCAGTGGGAAAATCGCCCGTGACACCAATGATCGTGAGGGTTTGTGGCGGGGTGTCCGGGGAGCCGGCATTATTTCCACCGGCGGAAGCGAGAGTCACTCGTTTGCCGACCGCTGCGGCAGTTCCGGCATCCGGGAAGAGTCGATCGGCGAGCAGTTTCGTGACGATCGTCACCTTCTCGGACCCTGGGCCGTCACCGCCGCTGAAATCGCGACCGCTCAGAAGCGGAATACCCATCGTATTCAGGTAAGCGTCACCGACGCGAGTCACCTGGGCGCGGACGAGCGCCGAAGCAACATTCGCTTCCGTCTGGAGCGATACGGTGGTTGAGCGATCGCGGAAATCCAGCGGCAGCCCATCGGCTATGGTTGCGGACGCAATACCGCTTGCCCTGGCAAGATTGTCCCGGAGGCTTCGGATCCGGAAATCCACGGCCGCAGCGGTGTCAGTCTCAGGACCGGCGTTAAGGTCCAGCGGCGCTGCGTACAAAAGGGCGGATTTGAATCCGAGATCGGACGCGGCCGTGGAGCGGACGCGATCAAGGCCGATGCCACTAATGACCAGCAGGGGCACCGCTATCGCGACCTGCAACGCAGCAGTGAAGCGATGAACGCGGCCAACGCGGAGCCCGCCTGCGCCGGCATCGTCTTTCAACGCGGAGATGATCACGGGACGACTGAAACGAGTCGCCGGCAAGAATCCGAAGACCAGGCTTGTCAGAAGGCAGAGCCCGATACAGATCGCGACCATGGAAAGGTCGAGCTTCAGGGCGTCGTGGAGCGGAACCGGTATTGGTTTCCCGGAGAGCCGGGAAGCCACTGTCGGAGCGTTGAAAAGCACCACCGAAGCGAGGGTTCCGCCGGCAGCGGCCAGCAATACGGCTTCGGATAGAAGATGCCGAGCCAGCCGCAGCCGGCTGGCGCCGATCGCCTGACGGATCGACAGTTCCCTCTCACGCATGGCGCTGCGAACCTGCATCATGCCGGAGATATTCAGGCAGACGACAAGAAGCACCGCCCCGGTCAGGGTCATCCCGACCGCCTCGAGCACGCGGAAGCGCGAACGATCGAGAACGCCCAGAGGGTCAAATGGCTCGACGATTCCGGCCTTGAGTTGGTTCGTCGCCGGATACTCTTTGGCCAGTCGCGCAGTAATGCCGGCAACCGCCGCGCTCGCCTGCGCAATACCAACCCCTTGCGAAAGGCGGCCGTGGAGGTGCAACCATTCCTTGCCCCGGTCGAAACGAGCGTTGCTGTCCGTAAGTAGAAGGGGATACCGTTCGAGCGGAACAAACAATTCCCGTCCCTGGAGACCGAGGTGCCCCTGAAACTGATTGGGCGCGATGCCGACCACGACATACGGGACGTCATCCAGCTTGAGCGTTTTACCGACGATCTCCGGATCGGAACCGAGGTGGTTCTGCCAGAACTGGTATCCCAGAATCACGACGGCGTCCGTCTGCCCTTCGAATCCAGGTCCGCGCGCCGGGTGCACGCCGAGCGTCTTGAAGTAGCCGGCAGAGACGTACATCGGCCACAAGGTTGTCTTCTGTCCTCCCGGAAGCTTGATTTCGTTGGGCGCGGTGGCCCACGCGAAGATCGCAATTCCGGTATCCGAGTTGCGCAGGTCCATGAAGTCGGGATAGGACCACGAGTTAGTCGCCGGCCGCGACCCGTTGGCCGTCGTGATAACTTCGACCAATCCGTCCGTGTTCACGCCGGGAGGGGGTGTGCGTGGTATTCGGGCGAGGTACGGAACCGCGATGACAGGGACCATCCCGATTCCGAGCGACACGATACACACGAAGGTGAACGCGGGAGCCTTCGCAAGCGAGCGGGCGGCATAAAGCAAATCGCGCCAGATGCCCATGAGCATGTCAACCATTGAATCACATAGTACTTTGTATTGCAAAGATTTGGCGAGGCGAGGATTTTTCAGCGATGGCCGGTCTGCCGGACGTGAGCCTCCGGGTTAGAACTGAATACTCAGAACAGCAGCGACGCCAAGACCTACAATCGCTAATCCGACCGTTCCCATCAGGAACTCTTTGAGGTGATGGACGTAGGGATTCGGAATCGCGATATCTTTCGTGCCGGGGAGGGTGACCCAGTGTGGCTTGATCCAGCACACGATGAGCCAATCGAGGATGAGCAAGTCAACGAGGTTGAAGATGAAAAGCACGCCGAAGGAGTAGGCGAAGAGTTCCCAGAAGGAGCGACTTCCCAGAGTCGCGGTTCGCCAAAGCAATGCCGAAGCAATGGGAGCCCCGATGAGCAGTCCGAGCAGGATCGAAGTCCGCCGCTCCTTCTCCGATTTGGGCGGGACGATCTCTCGGATCTCCTTAGGATAATGGCTTAAGAATATGCGGGGGTTGAACCGCAGCAGGAGAAGCAAGTAAGTCGAAGCCACAACGGACAGCACTGCTCCATCTCGCACGATCCGCGCCGTATCTAACAAGGGACGCTCCGTCCCATGCCGTGGTTTTCCATCGGCGAAGGGACTTGGCACAGGTTGGCTTCATCTGCTGTGGACGTCGGCATTAGGTTGTTCGGGCTGAGTTTACACCATCAGAGACGCTCACTTCAGGCTGACGGGCGGGAAGTAGGTCCCCAGTTCTTTCCGCCGCCACCAGGCGCGGTCGCCCCAGGTGGTGAAGTGGTATTCGAAGAGACGCGCGCGGACGTAGCGCGGCGGGGCCTTGGGGAAAGGATTCCAGGCGAGCAGGCGGAGCACGGCGGGTTCGCCCTGCAACAGCCGCACCATGAAGTTCACGAACCAGCGGTTTTCCTGGTAGGTGCCGAGGGCGGCGAACCACATCTGCCAGTCGAGGCGGGGCTGGTGCGGGGCCACCACGGGCGGCGGGCGGCGCACATCGCCGGGCTTGTAGGGGAACTCGTAGGCCGCCCAGTTCACGCCGTCGTTGGAACCTTCGACGACGATCTCGGGCCGCAGGGTGGTCATGCTTGCGAACAGGCCGTAGGTGTTGACGATGCCGAGCGGCGCGGTGGCGTGCAGGACGGCGGCGCCGCCCGGCGGCAGCGGCAAGGTCAACTGCTCGAGGCAGCGCACGCCCGTGGTCACGGCGAGGAACGCGAGCAGCGCCGCGCTGACCGCGCGATGGCTGCGCGGCCGCGGCCCGCGTTCGGGTTCAACAAAAAGCCACAGCACGATCAGAATGGTGAGCCAGTTGAAATAAGCGTAATTGCCGGTGAGCAGGATGAGGAACTGAAAGGCGATGGCGGCGACGGCCGCGGGGCGCCGCAGAAACGCCGGGGCGAGGAAGAGGAGGGGAACAAGCAGTTCCAGGACGAATACGCCCGCGGTCTGCGCCTTCAACATGCCGGCGGGCAACTGGTGCATGAACCAGGCGAGGGGCGTGGGCAGGGGCTGGGTTTCATAGTGATAGCGCAGGGCGGTGAGGTCGCGCCAAACCGCGTCATGGCTGCTCAGCTTGACTACGCCGCTGAAGAACATGAGCCGGAAGGCGAGCCAGCGGAATGGCAGGATTCGTGCGGGGGAGGGATCCGCGAAGAGGGCCAGAAATCCGGCTTCGGAGAGCAACTGGTCCCACTGGAAGCCGAGGAATTCCTGGCCGGCGACGCAGATCGAAATCCACAACACCAGGCAGAAGGCGAGGGCCAGGCGCTGCCGCGCGCCGACGATTGCCGCGACCGCGCAGAGGCAACCAAGGATCCAGACGAGGGCGAGCGCGCGGTCCGACGAAGCGATCCAGAACACCGAGGGGGCGTTCCAGTACGCCTCGGCGCCGAGCGACTGGCGGAGGACGCGCAGGTAATCGGGGAGCGGAAGAACGCCGCGCGAGCCGACCAGTCCGGCCGCCTGAACGCCGAACGACAGGAAGGCGCAGAAGTAGACGGCGCCGAGCGCGCGGAGCAGTGTCCGAACAGTCACAAACCGCGCCAATCCAGTGAGTTGGAGGCGGGCCGCCAGAGGGGTTCGTGCGCCAGTTGCGGGCCATCCGCTCACCCCGTTAATTCCCCCATTCCATCGGGATAGTCGCCATTCGCTGCATATCCATTTCTTTCAATCGGTTAACCGGGGCAAGATACTCCCAAACTGGGAAAAGAGACTGTCTATTATGAGCACTCAGCCGTTTGAACCCAAAGTTATGCCTTCCGGCAACCTGGTACAGATCGGGTCTACCGTTGAGGATGTCATACAGCAGCGACTTGCCGAGGAGCGTGAGCGTCTCGAAAGAGAATCCGGGCTGGTCAAACGAGAGGTCCATCATTTCAAACGTCCCGTGGAGCGGCCCTTCACGCGCGAACAGCGTTCGAACACGACGCTGCTGTTCGGCGGTCTTACGTGGAAACACGAGAAGCTGGTGCACGGCGCCCTGGAAGGACTCGGTTACCGCGCCGAAGCGGTCCCGACACCCAATGTAAAGGCGTTTCAAACCGGTAAGGAGTACGGCAACAACGGGCAGTGTAATCCGACGTACTTCACGGTGGGCAACCTGGTGCAATACCTCCAAAACCTGGAGGAGCAGGGGCTGACCAAACAGGAGATTATCGACAATTACGTGTTCTTCACGGCCGGCGCCTGCGGGCCGTGCCGTTTCGGCATGTACGAGGCCGAATACCGGCTGGCGCTGCGCAACTCGGGCTTCGACGGCTTCCGCGTGCTCCTCTTCCAGCAGTCGGGCGGCTTGAGCCAGTCCGATGCGGAAGCGGGCCTCGAGATGAACCTGGACTTCTTCCTGGGCATTCTCAACGCGCTTAATTGCGGCGATGTGATGAACGAGGTGGCCTACGCCATCCGGCCGTACGAAGTGAACGGCGGCGCCACGGACGAGGTGCTCGACGACGCGATGGATTACCTGCACGAGGTATTCCGCAAGAAGCGGCCGTGGAGACTCAACGAGAACATGTCGAAGTATCTGGGCGGCTTCTCGGATACCGCCGAATACCTGGGCAAGTTCGTCAAGCAGGTGAAGGGCGACGAGTACGTGCCGGCGCTCAACACGTGCCGCGAGCGGTTCGACTCGGTGGAGATCGACCGGCTGCGCGTGAAGCCGATTGTAAAGATCACGGGCGAATTCTGGGCGCAGACGACTGAGGGAGACGGCAACTTCAACATGTTCCGGTTCCTCGAACGCGAAGGCGCGCAGGTTCTGGTGGAGCCCATCGGCACGTGGATCATGTACATGATTCACCAGGTGGTGCAGAAGTACAAGGACTTCAAGGGCCTCGAAGAAGGCGCGGTGCTGCCTCCGATCTGGAAGCTGGGTTCGCGCGCGAAGATCGAGCTCGACTACCGGCAGAAGGTGGCCAAGCTCAAGCTGGCGGAAGCGATTTTCCGCGGCGAATATCACAAGATCGTGGACGCGCTGGGCGGCATCGCCCATCACCTCACCGACCAGTACGAGTTGCAGCGGCTGGGCCATCCGTTCTACAACTCGCGCGCGGGCGGCGGCGAAGGGCACCTCGAAGTTGCGAAGAATATCTACTACACGAACAAAGACCTGGCCCACATGGTGCTGTCGGTGAAGCCGTTCGGCTGCATGCCTTCGACGCAATCGGATGGCGCGCAGTCGGCTGTAGTTTCGAATTTCAAGGACATGATTTATCTGCCCATCGAGACATCGGGGGAGGGCGAGATCAACGCCCACAGCCGGGTGCAGATGGCGCTGGGCGAAGCCAAGAACAAGGCCAAGAAGGAATTTGCCGAGGTGCTGGAGAGGCACGGCCTCACGCTGGACCAGTGCCGCGCGTGGGTGGAAGCGCACCCGGAAAGCAAGCGGCCGATGTACAAGGTGCCGCATACCAAGGGCGTGATCGGCGCCGCCGCGAATTTCGTCTGCCACATCGCGGAAGGAATCAAGGCCGAAGGGACCAGTGCCAACTAAGATGCCCAAAACTTTTCTTATCGGTATGGACGTCGGTTCGACGACCGTCAAGGCCGTTGTGATCGACGCCGCCACCGACCAGATTCTCTGGCAGGATTACCAGCGTCACGACACCAAGCAGCCGGAGAAGGTACTGGAGTTTCTGAAGCGGTTCGAGAGCGAGGTGGAGGAGTTCGACGCGGCGCGTTCCCGCATCTTCATCACCGGCTCGGGCGGCAACGGCCTTTCCAAATTCGTGGGCGCCAAGTTTGTGCAGGAAGTGAACGCGGTGTCGCTGGCGGTGGAGCGGCTGTACCCGGAATGCGGATCGGTGATCGAGCTGGGCGGGCAGGACGCGAAGATCATCATCTTCAAGAAAGACCCGGAGACGGGACGCAAGAAGAAGATTCCGTCGATGAACGATAAGTGCGCGGGCGGAACGGGCGCGGTGATCGATAAGATCAACGCCAAGCTGCGCATTCCCGCCGAACAGCTCTGCGAAATGGGTTACCGGGGCGTCAAGCTGCATCCGGTGGCCGGCAAGTGCGGGGTGTTCGCCGAGACCGACATCAACGGGCTGCAGAAGATGGGGGTGCCGCCGGACGAGCTGATGGCCTCGCTGTTCGAAGCCATCGTGATGCAGAACCTGTCGGTGCTGACGCGCGGCAATACGCTGCAGCCGGTGGTGCTGCTGCTGGGCGGTCCGAACTGCTACATCAAGGGCATGCGGGACTGCTGGAAGAGCAACATCCCGAAGATCTGGGAGGAACGCAACACGCCGCTGCCGGAGGGCGTGCCGCCCGAGGACCTGATCAAGACGCCGGACAACGCGCAGTACTTCGCGGCGATCGGCTCGGTGGAATTCGGCAAGAGCGAAGACGACAACGTGGGGCAGTATCTCGGGTGGGAGAAACTCGACTGGTACGTGCACACCGGCCGCGAAGAAGAGAAGGCCAAGCGCGGCGGCGGCGGCGGACTCGCCAAGGACGACGCGGACCTGGCGGCATTCAAGGAAAAATACCGGCACAAGAAATTCGTTCCGACCACGTTCCAGGCGGGCGAAGTGGTGGAAGGTTTTGTCGGCATCGACGGCGGCTCCACTTCCACCAAGGCGGTGCTGATTTCGAAGGACCACAAGCGGCGGATTCTCGCCAAGACGTACCAGCTTTCGAAGGGCAACCCTATCGAGGACACGGTGGAGGTGCTGGAAAGGCTGAACCGGCAGATTCTGGACCAGGGCGCCGAGCTGAAAATTCTGGGCGTGGGCACGACCGGTTACGCCAAGGACATTCTGAAGGACGTGATTGGCGCGGACGCGGCGCTGGTGGAAACCGTGGCCCACACCGAGGCCGGCCTGCACTTCTACGACGATGTGGATGTGATCTGCGACGTGGGCGGGCAGGACATCAAGATCATCATCCTCAAGAACGGGCGCGTGAAGGATTTCAAGCTGAACACGCAGTGCTCGGCGGGCAACGGCTACTTCCTGCAATCCACGGCGCAGGGCTTCAACGTGCCGGTGGAGCAGTATGCGGACACGGCTTTCGGCGCCAAGGGCTTCCCTTCGTTCGGCTACGGCTGCGCCGTGTTCATGCAGTCCGACATCGTGGATTTCCAGCGCCAGGGCTGGAAGCCGGAAGAGATCATGGCGGGGCTGTGCAACGTGCTGCCGAAGAATATCTGGCTGTACGTTTCGCAGATTCCGAACCTGTCCGCCATCGGGCGGCGGTTCCTGCTGCAGGGCGGGACGCAGTATAACCTGGCGGCCGTCAAGGCGCAGGTGGACTTCATCGAATCGCGATTCAAGGGCAAGGAACATCCGGCCGACGTGATCGTGCACGAGCATTGCGGCGAAGCGGGCGCAATCGGCGCGGCGCTCGAAGCCGGACGGCTGTGGGACAACGGCCGCACCAGCACGTTCATCGGCCTGGATGCGTGCCGCACCATTCAATACAAGACGACGCGCAACGAAGCCACGCGCTGCTACTTCTGCAAGAACAAGTGCCTGCGCACGTTCATCGACGTCAAGACGACCAACAGCAATCCGGACTACAAGCCGCCGGTCAAAACCAAGGTGCCGCTCGAAGCGGGCGCGCAGCGGCTGATTATCGCCACCTGCGAAAAGGGCACGGTGGAAAACATCGAAGAGATGCGGCAGATCAAGGGCGACCTGGACCGCGTGAAGAAGGCCAACCCCAACTTTGTCGAGATCGCGGCCAAGGGCGTGTTCCGCGTGCCGGACGCGCCGCTGGTGGCCGACGCGCCGCCCAAACTTCAGATCACGGCGTCGCAGAAGAAGCGGGCCGAACTGATTCGGAAGCGCGCGGAACTGCGCATCGGCATGCCGCGCGTGCTGAACATGTATTCGCAGACGCCGGTGTTCACGGGGTATTTCGCGTCCCTGGGGATCAAGGCCGAGAACCTCGTCTACTCCGATTTCACCAGCGAGGAGTTGTACAAAGAGGGCGCCAAGCGCGGGGCCATCGACCCCTGCTTCCCCTCGAAGCTCGGGATTCCGCACGTGCACAATTTGCTGTACAAGGTGCACGCGAAGAAGCCGCTGGACATCATCTTCTTCCCGATGATCGACTGCCTCACCAGCGATCTGCACTCGATCCAGTCGAGCCGCTCGTGCCCCACCGTGGCCACCACGCCCGAAGCGGTGAAGGCGGCGTTCACCAAGGAAGGGGACCTGTTCAAGGAGAAGGGCGTCCGCTTCCTCGATACTTTTGTCAACCTCTCGAAGCCGGACCTGTTCGAGCGGCAGATGTACGAGGAGTTCAAAGACATTCTGGGACTTTCACCGGAGGAGAACCGCAGGGCGGTGGAGGAGGGCTACCGGGCGCTGCACCAGTTCGACAACGTCACCATGCGGGGCGCGGCGCGCGAGGTGCTGGAACAACTGGAGCGCGAGGACCGGCTGGGCGTGGTGCTGCTGGGCCGGCCGTATCACAACGACCCGGGCGTGAATCACGAAATTCTCGAGGAGTTCCAGAAGCTGGGCTACCCGGTGTTCGCGCAGGACTGCCTGCCCATCGACGACGACATCATCTGGCGGCTCTTCGGCGACGACGTGGTGGCGGGCGAAATCCCGCACCCGATGGCCATCACGGATGTCTGGAAGAACTCCTACAGCGAGAACACGAGCCGCAAGGTGTGGGCTGCCAAGTATGTCTCGCGGCATCCGAACCTGGTGGCGCTGGAGCTTTCGAGCTTCAAGTGCGGGCACGACGCGCCCATCTATTCGGTGGTCGAGGAGATTGTGGAGCATTCCGGCACGCCGTACTTCTGCTTCAAGGACATTGACGAGAACAAGCCGACGGGCTCGATCCGGATCCGGGTGGAGACGATCGGGTACTTCCTGAAGCGATACCGCGAAGACATGGTGCGGAACAAGCAGAAGGCCACTTCGATCGAGCAGCAGCTCAAGGATTTCGAAGCGCGTTTGCGGCGGCAGTTGTTGCGGGAGAAGCTGGAGGCGGATGACAAGGTGCGGGGCTCATTTGAAACGGGCTCGATGCCGCAGATTCATGTGAGCCTGGGATCGCTTCAGGCGAGCCGCCCCGCCGAGCGGGAGTTCGAAGCCGTGCAGGGCGACTAAGAAGGGTTCACGCCACCGAGAAAGCGGAGCGGACCTCCGGGCTGACGGATGTCGGACGGCCCGTGCGCACGTCGAGGGGACACCAGACGGTTCGTGCGGAGGCGAGCACGCGGCCGTCGGGGCTGCGCCGGATTTCGGTGAACCGCTCGAAGGTGGCGCGGGTGGCGGCGCCGACCCAGGTCCGCGCGGTGATGGCGTCGCGCGCAAAGGCGGGGTGCTTGTAGTCGATCTCGTGCCGCAGCACCACCCAGACCAGCCGCTGCTGGTCCTCCGCCGGCGCCGCCGAACGCCAGTGCGCCACCGCGGCCTCCTGCACCCAGCGAATGTAGGTGACGTTGTTCACGTGGCCGAGCTGGTCGATATCCTCCGGCTGAATCGAGATCTCGAGGTCGAAGGGGGGAGATGCGGCCATTCCTCCAGTGTTCCACCCAACCGCTGATTCGTCCATCGTGCGTAGACCGTTTCTGCAACAGGCTGCGCAATCCCCTAAACTGCTTGCATGGCGTCCACCAGATTCGCGCGGTGCGCGATCCTGACGTTTGGCTTCATGCTGGGCGGCGCGGAAAATACAGCGAACCATTGGCAGGTTCGTTCGCCGTCCGGTTTGCCGGCGCAGTTCCAGGCTCCTTCCGGGATTCAATGGCAGTATTTTCGGAACCACGACGGCGCTCGCATTCGCTACAGCCACATCGCGACGGATTCTCCAAGGGCCGCCGTCGTCCTGCTTCCCGGCTACAGCGAATTTGGAGAAAAGTATTTCGAACTGATGCGGGACCTGGTGAGCCACGGCTACGAGGTCTGGCAGATGGATTGGCGGGGTTACGGCGGCTCTGACCGGTATCTGGCGGAACGAGAGAAGGCTCATTCACTTGGCGTCGGCCGCGATGTAAGAGATCTGGACAGTTTTGTAAGTAACGTCGCCGGCGCGAAACCGGGCAGACCCCTGATCCTGGTTGCCCACTCGATGGGGGCCCATCTCGGAGCACGGTATTTGCACGACCACCCGGGTCGTTTCCGCGCGGCAGTTCTTTGTTCCCCGTTCTTCTCGCTGGCTCCGGATGCTCTCCAAGGCATGCCGCCAGGGGTGGCGCGTGCGTTGGTGTCGGGGATGAATACCGTCGGACTCGGGGAGAGTTGGGCAAAGGGCAGCGGACCTTGGATTGACAAACGGGTGGAGCGGCTTACGCACGATCCCGTCCGAACCGACATACAGCGAAAGTGGAACCAGTCGAGCCCTGTGCTCCGCATCGGGGGAGTTACGAACAGATGGGTTCTCGAGTATCTTCGATCCTTCGATCAAATGAACACGCCCGGATACTATTCGTCGATTCGAGTTCCGGTTCTGCTCGGGTCGGCTTCCGAGGACGCGCTCACCCGACCGGACATCCAGGAGCGGGCATGCTCGGCGATGGCGAACTGTATTCTGGTCAGGCTGGAGGGCGCCTGGCACGAGCTATTCATGGAGGCCGACCCGATTCGAACTCGCTGGCTGAATGCGGTATTTGATTTTCTCAACGAGCACTCTTCGCGTTGAGTGCCGGTACTGCGAAGCGCTATCCGGAGAGAATCCACAGCTTGCGTTTCACGCGCGATCAACCGGCCGCCATGGGATACGGAAATGTCTGGTTGCGAAACTCCAGCAGGTCCATACCTTCAGGCGGAAAGGGCCGGTTGGGCGGACTTTGCCTGGCGGGATAGGCAGTGGTCAGCACTACCTGGCCGTCGAAAATCGAAAGCACAACCACTACCAGCAAGGTAGACGTTTGGGCATACATTGTTCCCGTGCGGGCGCCCATGGAGGCGATCGCCGAGCGCACGGTCATGGCGGCGGCAGCCCTGGCGCCCGACCGGGAGTAAAGGGCCACGCGGCGCACATCGGAGAACGAAAGAAATCGCGTGGCCGCGGCTCCGGCGTCCGAGTTCAGCGCCTCTGCGATTGCCCGCGACGCGTCGTTCATGGACGGAAACATCGAGTGGTGGCTGCGCTCTTCGTATTGCGGCAGGTGCTGGAAATGAAAGTCCGCAGGACGATTCACGCTGAGGTTGATGTGTACGTCGGGATGGGTACCCGCGAAATAGTATGACGATCGAATCAGCCCCGCCGCGTCTTCGGCGGTGAATTGCCTGGCTCGAATCCTTTCAAAGAGCTGCTGTACAGAAATCACAAACCCCTCCGATCTACGTTTTGATTACATCGGAAAGGCCGGACTATTTCAAGGTTTGCGGTACCAGCCCGGTACGCGTGTGCCACCGGTTCCAGAAAGCGCCGCGCGCGTTCAGCGGCCGAACACGATCCGGTAATCGGCGCCTTGCAGAACGATCGCTTGCGCCTGCTGGGCTCCATCCGCAACCGGACCTTCCACCGCCGTGTAGTCGGATTTTTTGGCGGTCTTCTCGATGGTAGCCACCGTGCTCATCGACTTTTGACTCTTCGGATCGACGAAGAAGACCAGCGAGCCTTTTACTTTCACCTGGTAGGTCCCCGGCGCCAGCGTCAGCGAGCCGGCCTTGGTCGACTGTTTCACCACGATTTCGTTTTCGACGGCCAGAACCGGCGCCGCCATCGCACAAGCGAGCACGAGGCAGAAGATAATTCGGTTGAACATACGCCTCTCATCGGCAGTTTCGGCTGAGTTCTGAGCCGGCGATCCAGGCGGTTTAAAGAATCAGCCTCGACGGCGTCCGGGTGGGTAACGGTCCGCGCGGAAGGCGCGCCCTCTTTGGCCGGATTTGTCCGTTGATGTCCGGAGCCAGGGGGGCGTACTGTCTTTGCATGGCCACCGCGAAAACCCAATCCGAACATGACGCGATTCTGAAAACTCTTCAGTTGTATGTTGACGGTTGCAGGCAGGGCAACAGCGAGCTGATGCGTCCCGCGTTCCACCCGCAAGCGTCGTTTTTTGGTTATGCCGGCGATCAACTCGCCGTTGAACTCGGGTTCCTTTTCGACTGGATCGAGAGAAATGGACCAGCGCCGGATATCGAGTCCCGCGTGGTCAGCGTGGACCTGGCCGAATCGATTGCTGTGGTCCGGCTTGAAGTCGCAAACTGGTCAGGCAAATTGGCTGGTTCCGGCGTCCGCATGTCCGACCTCTTCACATTTCTCCGGATGCCCGAGGGTTGGAGGATCATTCAGAAGGCTTTTCACTGGCATTCCTAGCCAGCGTCCGAAAGGGGCGTCCTATTGTATAGTTTTCTGAGCAGGTCGCGATGCCGGAGCGAAACACGCCTCAGAATACGCTCGAGTCCTGGAAACAGATTGCAGCCTACCTGGACCGAAGCGAGCGAACAGTCCGGCGTTGGGAAGCCGCTGAGGGCCTCCCCATTCATCGCCGGGGGCACCAGAAGTACGATACGGTGTTCGCGTACAAGCATGAGATCGAGGCTTGGGGTCGCCGGCGCACCCGATTCGGAAATCAGGTCCCAGCGGTAGCGCGAGCGGAGGCCCACGAGCCTTGCCGAACGGGGTGCCTGCGAACCGGTATCTGGTCGAACACGACGCGATTACCCGCACGATGGACCGGTATGTGGCCGGTGCTCGCGCCGGCGACGGCGATCTCATGCGTCCGGCGTTTCACCGGGAAGCCACGATGTCCGGCTATTGCCTGGGCGCAGAGTACAGTGGATCTATCGAGCATGTCTTCGAATGGGTTACCGCAAACGGCCCGCGCCGAACATAGAGCCGCGGTTCGCCGAATCGAAATCATCGAGACGATCGCGCTCGTCCACCTGGAGGTTCGGGGCTGGTCGGGCAAACTGGCGGGCGTGAACAGCCGCGCCTCCGACGTTTTCACTCTGCTCAAGCTCGATGGAGAGTGGAAGATCACTCACAAACTGTTCCACTGGCATAGCGATTAGGATTTCCACCGGCGATGTGCGAACAGCGGAGTGCGGCTCTAATCCGGCGCAGCCAGTGATGGACGGGCAAACCCTATAATGGAAGTATGGCTGTGCACGTTATCGGCAACCCGGTCCCAACGCCCGAGGAACTCGGCGAAATTCTTGGGCTTAGCCCCGATCGGGTGAAAGCCGTTCGTCGAATAATGAGCGCACCAGTCCCAGCGAAAAGGTCGGCGTCCGCCTCAAGAACCGTGCGCAAAGCAACGACAAAGAAAATCTCACGTATGCGGACTCGCCGCGGTGCGGCGATGAGATAGTTTGTCCCGCAAAACGCGCATCGAGTCTGTCTTTCTCAACATTCCCTACGATGTTGGTTTCGAGAAGTTATACCTTGCCTATGTTGTCGGCATGACGCAACTCGGGCTGGCGATCAACGCCGCTCTTGCCGGCAGCAAATCTCTCTTCGCGCCGGCGATCTTCCAAGACCTCACGCTTGCGGCGCTGGTCGAATCGCAAAAGCTGATCGGCAAACGGAAGACAAAAGCCGCTGCCGGCCGGCGCGGACGCCGGGTAACCTCCTAAGCGCTTTGGCGGCGCCGGCGCCCCGTGGTAGCCTGCACCTTCGGAGTCAATCTTATGAAGCGGTACGTTGCAATGGCGGCGGCGCTGATGGCGGCGCAGGGACTGCCGGCTCAATCGGGACAGAAAATCTTTCATCTCGCCATCGGCGATGCGGAACGGCGCACGCGCGAGGCGCGCGTGGTGCTGGACGGGATCACCGACACGGCGACGGGCGACATCCTCTCCGCCGGGCAGCTTGCTCCACGATTGCGCGACACGCGGCTGCTGCTGATCGGCGAATCGCACACGACGATGGACTTTCATCGCGTGCAACTGCGCGTGATCCGCGCCCTTCAGGAGTCCGGACGCAAGGTAATGATCGGCCTCGAAATGTTTCCGTATACCGAGCAGAAGTCGCTCGACAACTGGCGGGACGGGCTGCTCACCGAGGCGGGCTTCGTCACCCTGGCGCGCTGGTACGAGTTCTGGGGTTACCACTGGAATTACTATCGCGACATCTTCCTCTACGCGCGCGACCACGGCATCCCGATCTACGGCGTGAATACGCCGCGGGAGGTGGTGACGGCCGTGCGCCAGAAAGGCATCGACAACCTCTCGGAGAAAGACAGGCAGTACGTGCCGCCTAAAATCGATGTGGACAGCGCGGACCACCTGGCGTTTTTCCGGGCCTCGTTCGACGAAGACGATTCGATGCACGGCAATATGCCGGAAGCGATGTTGAAGAGCATGCAGGCCGCGCAGGCCACCTGGGACGCGAGCATGGGGTACAACAGCGTGAAGGTGCTGCAGGCCGCGCCCGCCGATTCCATTCTGGTGGTGCTGGTGGGCAGCGGGCACGTGGCGTACGGGGTCGGGATCGAGCGGCAGGCGAAGCAATGGTTCGACGGGAAGATCACCACCCTGATCCCGGTGCCGGTGCTGGACTCGGATGAAAAGCCGGTGTCGAGCGTCAAGGCGTCCTACGCGAATTTCGTGTGGGGAATTCCGTACGAGCGCGATTCCC
Organism: Bryobacterales bacterium; assembly: GCA_963836425.1. Taxonomy (GTDB): domain Bacteria; phylum Acidobacteriota; class Terriglobia; order Bryobacterales; family Bryobacteraceae; genus CAWIJJ01. The sequence goes on from CAWIJJ010000006.1 coordinate 598,461, forward strand.
TCTATCCATCGCTGGGCTTTTCTACCAGCGAGGCGGGCGGGGCGCGGAAGATCATCGCCGTCGAGAAGGATTCCATCGCGGGCCGGAGCGGCTTCGAGGTGAACGACCAGGTGCTGGCCCTCGATGGCATTCCGGCGCCGGACCGGGAAACGTGGAATCGCGTCATGGCCACGAAGAACTGGGGCGATACGGCGGTGGTGACGGTCAAGCGCGGCAATCGCGAAGTCACGATCAACGCGGAACTGCGCCGCACGCAGAAAGAAAAGCCCTGACGGCTTTGGATCCGGGACGCGCACGCATTACACTTTGCTTAGGAGACTTCATGCCTTTCTGCGCGAATTGCGGTGCGGCCGTTCAGGGCCAGTACTGTCCCTCCTGTGGGACGCCCGTCGAAGCCGGTGCGCCCCCGCGTCCCAACCAGGCGCCTCCGCCTCCTCTCGCGGCCCCCGGAGCGGGCCTGACCGAGAACGCCGCAGCCGCGTGCTGCTACCTGCTGTTCGCCGTAACCGGAGTGATCTTCCTGGTGGTGGCGCCCTACAACAAAAACCGGCTGATCCGTTTTCACGCGTTCCAGTCCATATTCCTCAGCGTCGCGTGGGTGGTTTTCTGGACGATCGTGAACATTCTCGTCTCGGTAATCGGCGCGTATTCGCTCTATTCGCTGACCAGCCTGGTGGGGCTCGCTTTCTTCATTTTGTGGATCTACCTGATGATCACCGCCTACCAGGGCAAAAAGACGGTGCTCCCGTTGATCGGCCCGCTGGCCGAACAGCAATCCTGAAACGGGCGCCTTACTGGCCGCCCGAGGCTGCCGGGGGCCGCGCTTCGGCCGCGTTCAACAGCGCCAGCGCCGCCCATCCCGAACCGGCGGCGGAAATGAACTGATCCGCCGCGTGAGGGAAGCCGCCTTCGAAGAACGGCTGGAACGCCATGGCGCGCGTTCGCACATACCACGAGCCATCCGCCTGTTGCGTGTTCAAGAGGAAGCGGACCCCGCGCGCATAGGCGGCGTCGGATGCCGCCATGCCCGCCGCCTGAAGGGCGTACAGCGCCTTGCCGGTGGCGTACGCGCTGCTCTCCATGCTCTCCAGGTCTGACCAGCCGCCATCGGCGCGCTGCACGGCCAGCAATTCCCGCAGGGCGATTTGCGTAGCCGCCTTGTTTGTGCCGGCCCAGGCGAGGCCGAGCAGGCGCCAGCCGCGGTCCTCGATATTGTACGGCCGCGCGTTGGCCAGCCACGCCGCGGCCAGGTCGATCGCACGGCGGTAGGCCTGCTTATCGGTCTTCGGCGCGTAGAGTTGGAGGGCCCGCATCGAGAGCGCGGTCTGTCCGATGTAGTCGGAACAGAGCGGAGGGCGGTTGTCGGCCGGCGGATAGGCCCACTGGCCGTCCGGCGATTGCCGGGCCTTCAGGTACATGGCCACGGCATCGGTATTGAGATCGGCGGGATAATGCTCGGCGTCGAGGCCCAGCAGGATATAACTCACCACGACCGGGCCGAAGACGTCGCCCACGGGCACGAAGAACCCCTGGTACAACTGTTCGCGGAGTTTCAGGAGGCCGAACGCATTGGCCTTCACCTGGCCGGCCGCCGTCTTCTCGTCCACCGCAAAGCCCTGCTTGCGCGCCGCGGCCACCGCCATAGCCGCCAGGCTATTGTTGTGGCAGGAGACGCAGGCGGCTTTGGGGACGAAGCCGGCATCGGCGCGTTGCAGCAGCGGGAGGCTTACCTGAATAGCGCTCCGCGGCGTGTTCTCCGTGCGCGCCTGCAACACCGGCATCTTCCGGTCGGTGCCTTTCGCGCCGGCCTTCACCAGCAGGTCCACGACCGGCGTTTCACCGTGCAGTTTCGCGATGTCGAGCACCGAGAGGCCGGCATCGCCGCTGTTCTTGTGCCGGTTGATGGCGTTGACGTCGGCGCCGCGGTCGATCAGCAGTTTCACCAGGTCGAGCGGCAGCAGGTCGGAGGCGGCGGCATACATCAGGGGAGTGCGTCCGAGGCCGTCGAAAGCGTTGACGTCGGCGCCGTGATCGAGCATCAGGCGGACGGCGTTCGCGTCGCCCAGCACGGCCACATCGGGCAAGGCGAGGCTGTAGGCTTTGGGGTCCAGGTCTTTGGCGGCCAGGAGCGAAAGGCAACGGGCGCACCGGGTGGTGATCGCCATGGTCAAGGCCGGCTGCGCGGCCGCTTTGGCGTCGGCACCCTTGGCGAGCAGCAGTTCCATGATGGCCGCATCGCCTGCCGTGGCTGCCTCCACCAGCGGCGACGATTCGGTGAGCGGATGCGAATTGGGATTCGGATTCGCGCCCCGGTCGAGCAGCAGTTTCACAGCCGCCGCATTGCCCGGCCGGCGGGCCGCGATCATCAGCGGCGTGCGCAGATCGCTCGAGCGGGCGTTCACGTCCGCGCCGTGGTCAAGCAGGAGCCGCATCTTCGCCGGGTCCGCCGCGGCCCACAGCAACGCAGTCGCGCCCGCGTCGTTACGCTGGTTGGGATCGGCTCCCTGTTTCAGCAGCCGCTCGAGCGTTGCCGGAGCGGCATAAAGCACCGCATACATGAAAGGCGTGGAGCCGTCCGGACCGCGCGCGTTGAGCAGTTTCGGGCCGGCCGCGACGGCTTTCGTGAACGCCTCGAGATCGCCCGCCCGCAGCATGGCAATCATCGCCGCCGCTTTCGGATTGGCGGGCGGCAGTTCGGTTTCGTTGGCGAGCGCGTCCGGCCATTCGGCGCCCTGGTCGATCCACGACTTGATGATGGCGATCTGTTCGGCGCGCAGCGGACCGGTGGGTGGCATCTGCATGCCGTACGAGTTGCCGGAAACGCGGTGGTAGAGGAAGCTGTTTTCGCTGCTGCCCGGCACCACGCCGCGGCGGCCGAGGACCGCGCTTCTGCGGTCGAGCCGCAATCCGCTGGTCTGCTGTGCCGGCCCGTGGCAGCCGAAACAGTTCTGCCGCAGCACCGGCAGCACATCGCGGCCGAAATCGATTTTGGCGGGAGTCTGCGCCGGCAGTGTCCCCGCGAAGATGAACGCACACAGCGCCCCGGGCGCAACTAGGGATCCCCGCATATACCCTCCTCGGGAGGAACCGTAAACAGGGAGTGCGATAGTCACACTACGTGCGGCGGCCCCTCCGGCTGGGTAACAGTCTACGGGCAAACGGCCGCGGCTGTGCCGGTTATTTTTTCTCGCGACGGTTCGAGCGTACCGGAACTATTGGACTATCCAAACAGGCCTTCAGAAGATTTTCAGCCGCAGAAACTTCTTGGGATTTTCGCGAAAGTCCTTCATCGACGCAGCCAGTTCGCGGGCTTTGCCGGTGAGGCTTTCATAGGTATCGGAGCGGGTGAGGAGCGGACCCGTGTTGAAGTCGTCCACGCGCCGGACCAGCGATTGAAGGCTGCGGCTCCAATCGTCGTAGGCCGTGGAGGTGGCGATGAATGGCGAACCGCGCACGTTCGTCACGGCGCGCCGCACACCGGCGATTTCGGCAACGATGCTGTCGTAGGTGGCGGTATCGCGCAGCAGGCGCCCGCCCGCGCCCTGGCCCGATTGCAGCCGCGCCAGCGCCTGGTCGAGCGCCTGCACGGGCTGTTCGATCTTGCGGTAGAGCGTATCGGTATAGATGGCGCTGCCGACGGCGCTGGTGGTGCTGGAGGCCTGTTGGAAGCTCGCCTGAATCTCCGCGATGCGCCGGCGCAGGTCGCGGTACAACTGGTCCCCCAGTACGAGTTGTCCCACCCGGCTGCGGCCCTGTTCGATATCCGTCAACATGGCGTCCACCACCTTGAGCCGGGCTTCGAACTGCTGCATGTCGAGGCTCTTCATCATGTCCGGCTGGCTGCGGTAGGTGACGAACGAATTGGGCTGCAGGGTTTGCACGCTGCGGCCGCTGGCAATGTCCACGTACTGGTCGCCGATCAGGGTTTCGGAGGTGAGCTGCGCCAACGAATCGGCCGGGATAGTCACCAGGCTGGCGCGTTCCAACCGCATGGTGAGCTTGACGATGCGCTGCGGGTCGGTGAGGCCGGAGAGCTCCACCTTCTCCACCTTGCCCACGCTGATTCCGTCCACGCGCACCGGCGCGCCGGGTCCCAGGCCGGTGGAATCCGGAACGTACATGTAAAGGTTGACCTTGGGCTGAAGCAGGGTGCCGCCGGTCAGCAGGTAGAAGAGGGTGCTCAGAATGACCAGGGCGGCGAAAATTACCGTCGTCACTCGGAACTTCGCCCACCGGACTCGGGCCACAGACGGCATTCATTCGGATTGTACCGCGCCCGCCGCGCGCCGCCGGCGCGTTAGAATTAAGACATCCAAATTGGAGAGGCACAATGCCGCAACTCGGTTGGCAGGAAATTCTGATTATCGGCCTGGTGGTGGTGCTGTTGTTCGGCACCAAGAAAATCCCGGAGTTCGCAAAGGGACTCGGCACCGGTATCCGCAACTTCAAAACATCGCTCAAGGAAGACACCGAAGACCTGAAGAACGAAGCCGGCGAAGTAAAGAAAGAAATCGAAAAGAGCGTCTGAACCCGCAACTTATCCCGCGGCGGCGCTGCCTTCCTGCATCTCCGCAAACGTCTGTTTCCCGATATCCGCGATAAGCCGCGGCAATGCCTCGATATCCGCAAGCGAGGTGCGGAAGTTCACGATGCACATGCGCAGCAGGTATTTGCCGTCCACCACGGCGTTCGACAAAAATGCGGCTCCGCTCTGCTCGATCCGGTCCAGCAGTGCCTGGTTCAGGCGGTTGAGCATTGCCTCCGTCTCCTCGGAGGCGGGCGCCGCGCGCATGGCGGACGGCACGTAGCGGAAGGCGCAGATACTGAGATTGCAGGCGATCGCTTCGAATTCGGGATGCTCGCCGAACAGCTCGAAGGCGTGGGCGGCGAGGGCCATGTCGTCCGCAATCGTCTCCTCGAATCCGGCTCGCCCGGCCTGCTGAAAGGCCAGCCAGATCTTCAATGCCCGGAATCCGCGCGAGTTCTGAGGTCCGAAGTCGAAGTAATTGATCGACCCGGAATCGAAGTGGTAATACTCCGGATGATAAGAAAACGCGTTCAGCAGAAGGCTGGGATCGCGGACCAGAATGCAGCCCGCTTCGAGGGGGGCGTACAGCCATTTGTGGGGGTCCACGGCAACCGAATCCGCCGCGGCCAGGCCCTTGAGATCCCCGGGCGCTCCCGGGACGCGGGCGGCCAGACCGCCGTACGCTCCATCCACGTGGAACCAGAGCCCCTATTCGCGGCAGAATCCGGCCAGTTCCACCAGCGGGTCCACCGCGCCGGTACTGACTCCTCCCGCATTCCCGACCACGAGAAACGGCCGGTCTCCGCGCTGCAGGTCGCGCTCGACCTCTGCCCGAAGGGCGGAAATATCCATTCGCTGACGATTGTCGCAGGAGATCCAACGGACCGAATCCGTGCCCAGTCCGGTGATATCGGCGGCCTTTTGAATCCAGGTGTGTGTTTCCCGCGAGCAATAGCAGCGCAGCGGCCGGGCCGCCCGGACGCCCTGCTTTCGAAGCTCCGTGCCACCTGCCGCCGCGCGCGCCGCCAGAAAGCCGGCCAGATTCGCCATATTGCCGCCGCTCACCAGCAGCCCGCCGCATTCGGGACGGTAGCCGATGAATTCGGCGATCCAGCGAATGGTCTGCGCTTCGATCTCGGTTGCCGCGGGAGCGAGTTTCCAGGCGCCGGCGTTGCAGTTGACCGTGGAGGCGATCAGGTCTGCCAGAGCGCCGATGGGTGTCGCGCTGGAGGTGATGTAGCCGAAGAATCGCGGGTGCCCGTTGAACAGGGAATGCGCGGTCAGCAGGGCGGCGGCTTCCGAGGTGATCGCCGCCGGGTCGCGCCCGGTTTCGGGCAGCGGGCGGCCGGCCGCGATCGCTTCACGGACTTGCGCGGGCGTCTCTGCCGGAGTGACCGCGCGGGACGGCAACTCCGCCAGGAAGTCGCCCAGTTGGTCTACGAGCCGGTGGCCGATCTCACGGAAGGTGTCGGGCGATAGCTCCACGGCCGCCGTGCGATTCCGGAGCCGCTCCAGTTTTTCCTGTTGTTTCATCGATGTTCTCCCCGGGCGCCCCGGATTCGCGCAGTCCGGCAAACAGATCGTTCTCCACCTGCCGGCCGCCGTTGACGAGGCTGAACACGCGGTAAAACTCCTGCGTTCCCCAAATGGCCCGGTGCTGCTCGGGAGGCAGCGACTCCAGGTTCTGATAGATGGACATCTGGCTCTTGTGGCAGGAAACAGCGCGCCATACGGCGGGCCAGTATTTGGCCGTATCAATCGCCGTCGTCACCGCCCAGTCCGGCCAGGGGACAGCCTGGCGCTCGCAACCGTCGACCGTACTTACTAACTTCTTCAGGGCTGCCTGGTAAGCATCCCACTTAGTGGCGGTCCAGGCCATGCAATAAAGCTTGGCAACCCGGTGCGGCGGGTAGGCTGCCGCGCCATCCGGGTAAGCGGCATGGACGACGGCGGCCGCCGTCAACTGCGAAATGGCGATGTGGTCGGGATGGCCGTAAGCGCCGTCGGGCCCGAACGTCAACACGACTTGAGGCCGCACGCGGCGGATGTGCTCCGCGATTTTGCCGGCGGCTTCGGCCGGGTCTGCGCCATCGAGCGCGCCGTCGGTGTAGTCCAGGAAGCGGACTTCCGAAATTGCCAGAGCGCGGGCGGCGGCCAGCAGCTCCGCCTCGCGGATTTTTCCGAGCTGCTCCGGCGAACTGCTCCGTGACGCCCCGAGCCGCCCGTTTTCGCCGCGGGTGGCGGTGACGAGAAAAGTCTCGACGCCTTCGTTCGCGTACCGCGCCAGGGTTCCGCCGCAGCCGAGGGATTCGTCATCCGGGTGCGCCAGCACCGCCATCAGCCGCAGATTGGAACGCACGTGAGCCTCCTCATTCTTCTTACGCGCAAACCGCCCGCGGAACGGCTCGCCGGGGCCCGGTCATCTTCCGGTTCTGCTCCACACCACGGCCTGCCCGTACGGGGTGAGCTGTACCGGACCCACCAGCACCTCTGCCCCCTCCTACGTTAACCCAGGGAGCCCAGGGCGGCGGCGGTGGCGTTCGACCGCTGGATGGAATTGGCGCGGAAATACGACCGCGAAACATCCCATTTGAAATTGCCAGTCAGGAGTCGTCTGTTTGAGAAAGGTGCCATCGTCGGCATCTCGCACGGTCTGTGCACCGGCAGGCACAGCCAGGAGAGAAAGCAGAAGCAGGCACGGCAGGGGATTCGGCCGGCCGGCCCGATAGCTGAACATACGTGTCTATCGGCATCCCATCGCGATGCCTTTACGGCTGGCCCGCCCTTCGGGAATCCGGTTGGTTCGGGCGGCGACTGGTTTCCGCTGGCTAAAGCGAACCGCCGCCGCAGCCGATAGGAGGGATGGTGGAACTGGAATTTCTGCAGGATTATCTGGTCGAGTCGCGAGAATTGCTGGAAAAGGCCCAGGAAGACACCCTGCGTCTCGAGGAAGATCCCGGCAACGATGAAGCACTCGCTTCCATCTTCCGCGCCTTTCACACCATAAAGGGCGGCGCCGGATTTCTGGGGGCGCAAAATCTGGTCGATTGGGCCCATGATCTGGAAAACCTGCTGGACAAGCTTCGCGCGCACTCGCTGGCGGTGACGCCGGCCCGCATCGATGCCATTCTCGGCGGCATCGACGTCGTTCGGAACATGTTCGCTACCGTGGCTGAAGCCGAGGAACCCGGCCCCGGCCCGGTTGAACTCGGCCGGACCATCCGGGTGCTGGCTGCGCCGGAGCCGGAAGCTCCGGGGCCGCTGGCGCCGCTGGCGGCGATGGCAGCCGCGATCAGCGGTACGGCGACGGCCGCGGCACAACGGCCCGCTTCGAGGGCCGCCGAGGCGCTCGAGAACTCGCTTCGCGTGGATGCGGACCGGCTGGATGCGGTGATGAACCAGGTGGGAGAACTGGTGTTGCTGCGCAACCGCCTGACGTCGGCCGTGAGCGGGCTGGCCGCCGAAGACGAGAACATGTGCCGCATCGCCCGCGAGATGGACCTGCGGGTCAGCGATCTCCAGACCACCGTGATGCGCCTGCGGATGCAGCCTTGCCGGCGCCTGTTCCAGCAGTTGCCCCGCGTGGTCCGCGATCTTTCGCGCCAGTTGAAGAAAGAAGTCAGGTTGGAGATTGCCGGCGAGGATGTGGAGATCGACAAGACCGTGGTCGATGCACTCTCGGGTCCGATGACCCACCTGGTGCGCAACAGCCTCGATCACGGCATCGAGCTCCCCGGCGAACGGACGAGTGCCGGCAAACCCTCGACAGGCCTGCTGCGAATCGTCGCGATTCACCTGGGCGACAAGGTGCGGATCGAAATTTCCGACGACGGCAGGGGGATCGACCGGCTGCTGGTGATCCGGAAGGCGATCGACAAGGCCTTGCTGACGGCGGAACAGGCGGCGCGCCTCCCGGACAAGGAGGTGCTGGAGCTGATCTTCCGGCCCGGCTTCTCCACCAGGGACCAGGCGACGGACCTGTCCGGGCGCGGAGTGGGGATGGATGTCGTGAAGGAAACCACCGACAGGCTGCGCGGCCGTCTCCAGGTGGAGAGCAGTCCCGGCCAGGGAACGCGCATCGCCATGGAATTCCCGCTCACGCTGGCCGTGCTTCCGGTACTGTACCTGCGGATTCGCCAGGAGATCTATGCGCTGCCCATCTCGGCGATCGAGAGCCTGACGGACCTGGAAGAGCACCGTGTGCACCGGCTGGGAGGGTCTGTGACCTACCGGGTGGACGGCACCGAGACCGTGCCGGTCGTCGATTTGGGCACCGTCCTCCAGCACCGCCCGCTGCGTCTCGGCATGGAAAGCGTCGAGGGCGTATTGACCGAGCGCGGGCTGTTTGTCGTCTCCGAGGTGCTGGGAAATGAGGACTCCGTCGTGAAGCCCATCGATTTTCTGGCCGGCCCCACGCTGTATCAGGGCGCGACCATTTCCGGACGCGGAGATGTCGTGCTGATTCTCGACGCGGCCGCGTTGAGCGCCGCCGCCGCCGCCGGGGAAGGAGGCCGTTAATGGATATTCAGAGCATTATCCGGATCATGGATGCGACCTCGCGCACGCGCCGAACCATCGAACGGGCGCTGCACGAGATCGACCGCCGCGCGCTGAACGCCATGGTGCTGGTCAAGCGGCACGGCAACAAGCTGGCGAGCTACGGGGTGGTGGCGCAGGCGTTCCGGGAGCAGGCGGTGCAGATCAAGAACGCCGCGGCGCCGCTGCAGCAGTCGGTCGCGCCGCTGGTCCGGGTCCAGTTACACATTCTGCAACACGCCCGCTACAGCGAGGTGTTCCGCCGCGCCAAAGAAATCATGGAGGCGCGGGGGCGGTCGAGCGATTTTCTCGAGCGGTCGGAACTCAACTGGCTGCGCAACATCGAAGGGCGGGAGGCCGAAGCCACCGCGATCCTGCGCCACCTGGTGGAGACCGTCGCCCGGCTCCAGGAGGGGATCACCGAGCAGGAGTACGTCGTGACCAACGGCCGGATCGAGGCGGCGCTTTCCGAACAAAGCGGTGCGCCCCTGATGCGCGTTTCCCACGAGATGGGTCTCGCCGTCGCCAAGGTCAGGGACGCGATCTGGAAATATCGGGCTGATTTGGAGGAGGTACTGCATGAAAGCAGCGCCGGTCTTTGAAGCTGGCAATCACCGCTGGTGGATCCTGTACGATCAGGATGAGCGCCGGGTCATCGATTCGAACGTGTACGTCGTGGAGTCCAATGGCCAGAGCGCCATTCTGGACCCAGGTGGTTTCGAGATTTTTCCGCACGTCCTCGCGGCTGTGGCCGAGGTTGTGCCCCCGACTTCGGTGTCGAAGGCGTTTGTCTCGCACCAGGATCCGGACATCGCCTCCAGCCTGCCCCTGTGGAACGCCTGCAACGACAAAATCGAGTGGCACATTCCCGAGTTGTGGGAAGGTTTCATCCGGCACTACGGGGCGCTTGAAGCGGAACTCACCGGCATTCCCGACCAGGGCGGGTACATGAACGTGGGCGGTCTGAGGCTGGAATGCATTCCGGCGCACTATCTGCACGCTTCGGCAAATTTTCATCTTTACGACCCGGAGGCGAAAGTCTTCTTCAGCGGCGACGTGGGGGCCGCCCTGCTGCCGGCCGGGCACGGCATCTGGATTGGCGGGCACCAGGGAGCGGAATCGGCGCGAGCCTTCGACGAGCATATTCAGCACGCGAAGTTTTTCCATCAGCGATGGATGCCTTCGAACGCCGCCAAAAAGGATTGGATCGAACGGGTTCGCCGGTTGGATATCGACTACCTGTGTCCCCAGCACGGAGCAATCTATGCAGGTGAAAACGTGCAGCGGTTCCTGAACTGGTTTGACGGCCTGACCGTCGGATCCGTAATTTCCCGTTAAAAAGGAGTCTTCTTAGTGGCTAGCATGGTCATTCCCAATCGCCGACAGCCCGGCAAAGATACGAAGCCCGAGGCAAGGAAGGAGCCTGTCAAGGCAGCGTCACGTTCCCGCCGGAGCGCGGGCGGCCCTGCCCGGCGCTCCTCGAATCCGCCGCGGAGCGCCGCAACATCCGCGCCGGCGCGGGCCGCAAATCCCGAACGGGAACGGCTCCTCGATTATGCGCGATCGCTGCTCGAACCGCTTTCCAGCCTGGAGATGCTGTGCGAGGCCGACGAAGCGATGGAGAACGCCGTCATTTTCATGAACCGCGCCGCGCTGGAGGCGATGAGCCTGAACCACCGGCGGCTCAACCCCCTGCTGCGGGGGGCGGATGTGCGCAAGGCGCTCGGCCTTTCGATCCATCAGTTCCACCGGGATCCGGAGCGCATCCGGAAGATTCTCCGCAGCCTGATCGCCGACCCGTCGCGGGAGCACGTCACGGAACTGACCGTTGGCGGCGTCACCTTCACGTTAAACGCCACGGCGGTGCGCGATCGCGCAGGCAAGGTGATGGCGATGCATGTTTCCTGGCACAACATCAGCGACGCCAAACTCGCCGAGCAGGTGATTGCCGCCATGAGCAAGGCGGCATCGGAGAACGCCGAATCTCTGATGGGCCTGGCGGGAGAGACCGATCGCTCGATGAAGGCGGTCGGGGGTAAGCTCAACGGGCTGGCCCAGTCGGTGGCCGACAGCCGGGCTGCCTCCAAGCAACTGATTGCCCAGGTGGGGGCGATCGGAAGGATTGCCCAGACCATTCGGGAGATCGCCTACCAGACTAACCTGCTGGCGCTGAACGCAGCTATCGAGGCGGCGCGGGCCGGAGAACATGGCCGCGGCTTTGCCGTGGTCGCCGACGAGGTGCGGAATCTTTCCAAGCGCGTGCAGAAGGCCACCGAAGAAGTGCAAGGCAACATCGTCGATATCGACGGGTCGGCCCGTTCGATTGAGAAGACGAGCCACCTGGCAGAGCAGACGGCGCACGGCGCCGAGGCGGTCACCGTTTCGCTGGGCGAGCGGGTGCAGTCGCTCCACCTGATGGTGGCGACCATGAACATCGAGTCGGCCGGCAACGACGTCAAGATTTTGGTGCGCAACACGCTGGCCGGGATCGGCAACCGGGCGGCTGCGGAAGCCGCGGGCGAGTTGCCCGATCACCGCCAGTCCGGTTTCGGCCGGTGGTACGAGGGCGCGGGCCGGCAGTTCTTCGGCCAGCTGGCCGGGTTCCAGGAAATCGGAAATCTCTATACCGCGCTTTACGCCGCGGCGCGCGCCATCCGCGCGGCCGCACAGGATGGCGATAGCGACGAAGCGCTGCGCCACGGATCGGAGATATCGCGCATCGAACAGGAATTGCTCGAAAAGCTGGGACAGCTCAGCGCCGCGATCGGCTCAGCGGAAGGATTAAGGAGTCGAGGGCATGAGTGATTTACTCCAGGAGGTGGACGGGCGCTCAATGCTGGCCGGCACCAACCGGTTCGAACTCCTGATCTTTCGCCTGGGCGAGGACCCCAACTCGCACACCCGGGAGATCTTCGGCATGAATGTGTTCAAAGTGCGGGAAGCGCTGATGATGCCGTCGATCACACCGATGCCGGGCTCTCCCAGGCATGTGCTGGGTGTGGCCAATATCCGGGGACAGATCATTCCGGTCATCGACCTGCCCTCGATCGTGGGTTGCACGCCCTCGGCGCGCAATATCCTCCTGGTCACCGAGTATGAACGCTCGGTCCAGGGATTTGCCGTAGAGGAAGTCGAAGAGATCGTGCGGCTGGAGTGGGGGCGGGTGATCTCGGCCGAGAAGGCGGCGGCCGGGGCGCTGGTGACCAGCCTGGCCCGCCTGGACGAAAATGAGGAAAACGCCCGCCTGGCGCTGATCCTCGACGTGGAATCGATTCTGCGGGAGACGCTGCCGTCCCGCTTCCTGACCGGCGAGGAGATCACTGCCATTCCCAAGCTGCAACTCCCGCCCGGTTCGGTGATCGTATACGCGGACGATTCGAGCGCCGCGCGCCGCCAGATCGAGACGGTTCTGACCAGGCTCAATCTTCCGTTTGTGGCGGCGAAGACGGGGAAAGAGGCGTGGGACCGGCTCAAGACTATGGCGCAGGAGGCCCGCACCGCGGGCATCCCCATCGGCCAGCGCATCGCGATGGTGATGACCGACCTGGAGATGCCGGAGATGGACGGGTTCACCCTGACTCGCGCGCTGAAGCAGGACGACGTGCTGAAAACCGTGCCGGTGGTCATTCATTCGTCTCTATCGGGTTCGGCGAACGAGTCCCATGCCCGGCGCGTCGGGGCGGATGGTTTTGTGGCCAAGTTCGTTCCCGACGAGTTGAGTCGCGAGGTGGCCAGGGCGCTCTCGCTCGGCCAATCCGACCGGAAGGCGTCGGAGCCCGCAGCCGTGCAGCACGCGTAGGTACGTCCGGGGCACCGCCCGGTGTCCGTCCTTGACCCGTCCGTCCGAATAGCGTACGCTTCCAATGAGATACGGCGTTCCATGAACAAGAAGTGGTATAACCTCTTCGTCTCTGTAGGAGACTCGGGCCCGGCCCCTTCGGGAAACACGGCGGAGCCGCCCGCGCCTAGCGCGGCCCAGGCGATTGCGGACATCGCCGCCACCATCGCCCCGGAACCGCGGTTCTCGGCGCCGGTCCAAAATGCGGCGTCCTTCGACGAAATCTACGCTGCCGCCGAGATTCACCCGCCGGTTCACGGCTACAGCATCATGAAGGTGGCGGAGATGCTGCGCAGCGAGCACATCCGCAACCTGCCCCGCGAGGTGAAGCGCAGTTCGGTGCTGGTGGCGCTGGAGGCCTCGGGCGCGCCGCTCCAGGAGGTGATCGAGGACGCAGTGCGCCGCGACCGGGCGCTCGACACTTTCGAACGGGTGCAGCAGAAGGCGGTGGAGGAACTGGAAGCCCGCAAGCGGCAGGAAGACGCGCAGATTCAGGCCGAAATGGACCGGGTCGTGGCGGAGCACCGCGCCCGCATGCAGGCCAACCAGGACGAGGTGGCTCGCGAGAAGGAACGGTTCTTCGCCTGGCGGTTGAAAAAGCAGGAAGAGGAACAAAAAATCGCGGAGGCCGTATCTTATTTCGTGGCCGAAAATCCCATCACTACCGGCGGGCCCGCGGCGCCGCCGGAGCGTTCGCCGCAGCCGGAAAAGTAGCCGCGGATTAGGGGAGATTAAAGATGTTCAGACGGCTGTCTCGGATGTTCCGTTCGTTCGTCGGTTTCTTTATTTCCATGGGCGAGAATCCGGAGCTGATTCTCGAGCAGAACATTCGCGATTTGAACGACCAGGTGCCCCGCATGAACGAGAGCATCGCCATGGTCAAGGCAAACGTGACACTGCTCGAAAAGGAGGAGGGCAAGTACAAGAACGACCTTGCCAACCTCACCTCGAAAGTGAAGGCTTCCATCCAGGGCGGACGCGACGACCTGGCCGGCAGCTTTGCCGTGCAGCTCGAGCAGGTGCGCGGCGCGCTGGCTCGCACGCAGGGCCAGTTGCAGACCGCCCGCGCGGCATTCGACAAGGCCATGGCCGTGAAGAAGGCCTTCATGCTCGAGAAGGAGCGGAAGACGCAGGAAGCGCTGGGCGCCATCCGCGATTACCGGCGCGCGCAGTGGCAGCGCAAGGTGGCCGACTCCATGGAGCAGTTCGAAGTGGCGGGCATCAGCCAGACTCACGACGAGATGGTTCATAAGATCGAGGAGATGACCGCGGTCAACGAAGCGCGCATGGAAATGGCGCTGGGCAACGTGGACCAGGAGCGGATCAAGATCGAGGAAGAGGCGGAGACCATGCGGGCCAACGAACTCGTGAAGCAGTTCAAGGCGGAAATGGGCCTGATCGCCCCCGAGCCCAGCGCCGCGCCGGCGCAAAAGACCATCGGCGGAACGGAAGCGCAGCGGACCACGTAGCGGCGGGAAGGCAGACGGAGGTTCATCCATGGCGGTCAAAATCGAACGAGGCGGTTGGCTCCTCATTTTCCTGATCGGGCTGGGCCTGGTGGGCTACAGCCTGAACAAGTACGGCGTGCTGAGTCTGAGCCGCTTGGGCATCGGGTCCGGGAAATCGGCCGGCTCGGGCACGAAGGTGGATACGGCGGCGCCGCTGCCGGCCACCTCGTCGGGGGAGACCAACGAGGTGCGGGTGCGGCTGAACATCTGGGTCGGCTGCGTGGGCGGCCTGGTGGCGAACGGCGGCCTGGACACGGTTGCCGGCTCCATTTTCCACGACAAGGGCCTGAAGGTCTCCTTCAAGATCATCGACGACTGGACCGAGGGCGCGGCGGCGCTGGCCACCAACAACGTGGACGTCATGCTGACCACCGCCGACGTGTGGGCCAAGGACTTCGGACAGTTTCAGGACAAGGGCGTCAACGCGCACGCTTTCTTCATGGTGGACTGGTCGCGCGGCGCCGACGGCGTGATCGCGCGGCAGGGCATCAACAGCATCGAGGACCTGGCCGGAAAAGTGATCGCGTTTGCGCCGTACACTCCGTCCCACTTCCTGATCTGGAACGGGCTCAAAGGTTCGGGGCTGAGCACCGAACAGCGCAACGAAATCTTCGCCAAGGCCGTGCATACCAAGGACGGCATCGAGCCGGCCACGCTGTTCGCGCAGCAGAAGGTGGACGGCGCGGTGGCGTGGGATCCGGACATGAGCGACGCGGTAGCCAAGCGGCCCGGGTCGAAGAAGATCTACGACACCCGCATCGCCAACCGCCTGATCGCGGACGTGCTGGTGGTGAGCGACCGCTTCGCCGCCGCCAATCCGCAGACGCTGCTCAAGTTCGCGCAGGGCTGGCTCGAAGGCGTGCAGTTCATCGCCGCCAACCCCTCCCGCGCGCACACCCTGATCGGGACCATCAAGGACTTCAACATTCCGGCGGACCTCGCCAAGACGATGCTCGAAGGCGTGAAGCTGGCCGACTACGCCGACAGCCAGAGCTTCTTCGGAACGCCGGGCTCGGATTCCGACTACGCCAACATCTCCAGGATGGCGCAGGAAATGTACCGCGAATTGCGCCTGATCAAGCGCGTCTCGGATCCGGAGAGCACCGTGGACCGCCGGTACATCTCGGCGCTCAGCGGCAAGTTTTCCTCGACTCCGAGCGAGGCGCCGATCTCCTACAAGGAGCCGCCTAAAGGGGCCACGCCAATCGCCACGCAGCGGCGCTCCATCTACTTCGAGCCGAATTCATCGAAGATGGGCCTGGATTCGCGCGCGGTGGTGGACGAGATCGGCGACTTCATGCGCGCTTACGAGAACACGGTGGTGGACATCGACGGCAACACCGATTCGAGCGGGTCGCGCGAGCTCAACATGGACCTCTCCAAGCAGCGCGCCGAGACGGTGAAACGTTACCTGATCGATAAGTACCGCTTCCCGGCCGAGCGCATGCGCACGGTCGGCAACGGACCGGATAATCCGGTGGCGACGAACGCCACTCCGGACGGCCGCGAGAAGAACCGGCGCACGGATATCAAGGTCTATCCGAACCCGGGCAAATCGTGAGCATCCTGTTCGACATTCGCAAACCGGTCTCCAAGCAGGCGCGGATTGCGCTGGGGTTGCTCAGTTGGACGCTGGTGATCCTGGCCTGGTATCTGCTTACGCGCTGGGAGATCCTGCCGCCCTTCTCCCTGCCGCACCCGGCGGGCGTGGTGCAGGCCTTCGTCCGGCTGTGGACCGAATACGACCTGGCGGGGAACGTTTTCCAAAGCTGGTGGCGGATCGCGCAGGCCTTCGTGTGGGCGGCGGTGATCGCCATCCCGCTGGGGCTGCTGATGGGCAGTTTCGGCTGGGTGAACGACCTGGTGAATCCGGTGGCGGCGCCCATGCGCTCCATGCCGATCACCGCGTTCCTGCCCGCGTTCATCGCGCTGTTCGGCATCGACGAAGCGATGAAGGTGGCGTTCCTCTGGTTCGGCCTGTTCTTTTACCTGCTGGCCGTGGTCGTCGAAGAAGTGGGCCGCGTGGACAACGCGCTGATCGAGACGGCGGAGACGCTGGGGGCGACGCGCGCGCAGGTGCTGTGGCTGATGTTCCGGGCCTCGTTTCCGTCGGTTTTCGGCTCCTTCCGGATTCTGTACGACATCGGGTGGACGTACGTGATCCTGGCGGAGATGATCAACGCACGCAAGGGAGTGGGGTACATGGTGGAATCGGCGCGAAAGGTGCTGGACTTCGACCGCGTGTACGCGGGCATCATCGCCATCGGAATCGCCGCGTTCCTGTTCCGTTCGCTGTTGGGCGCGGCCGAGCACTACCTGTTTCCGTGGCGGCGCGCCGCCGGGCGGCCGGTATCGGAACCCGCGGCCGCGGCCGGAGCCGCAGGAGTCGCCGGTGCCAAGTAGGGTAGGGAGTAACGCTTGCCCGCCAAGATGAAGATTACGCTCAAGGACGTCTCGCGCGCCTTCCTCTCGCCTGCGGGGGAGCGCATCCAGGCGATTCAGAACGTGAACCTGGAAGTGGAAGACCTGTACTCGGCGGAGGGCAAGGATATCGGCGAGTTCCGCGTGCTGCTGGGGCCGTCAGGGTGCGGGAAGTCGACGATTCTGCGGCTGATTGCGGGGCTGGATCTGCCCAATTCGGGGCAGGTGCTGGTCAACGGGAAGCCGGTCACGGGGCCGGGGCGCGACCGCGGCATGGTGTTTCAGAAGTACACCTCGTTTCCGTGGCTGACGGTGCGGCAGAACGTCGAATACGGGCTGAAGATCAACGGGGTGCCGGAGGCGGAGCGCGAGCAGACGGTGGCCAAGCTGATCGAGGACGTGGGGCTGGCGGGCTTCGAGAAGTCGTACCCCGACACGCTCTCCGGCGGTATGCAGCAGCGGGTGGCCATCGCGCGCACGCTGGCGCTGCGGCCCGGGGTGATTCTGATGGACGAGCCGTTCGGGGCGCTCGACGCGCAGACGCGCAGCGGGATGCAGGAACTGCTGCTGCGCATCTGGCACGAATCGGCCAGCACCATCCTGTTCGTGACTCACGATGTGGACGAGGCCATTTACCTGGCCGACCGCATTTACGTGGTTTCGGCGCGACCCGGTACAATCATAGAGGACGTGCCGGTGCCTTTCGGCCGGCCGCGCGATCCCTCGATGAAGATGCAGCGGGAGTTTCACGATCTCCAGCAACACGTTCTCGCGAATCTGCGGCGCGCGCCCGGACACGGCCAGGTGCGAGTGAGCGTCTGATGGCGGAGGACCGGGATCAGGGGGATGTCAGTTACGTCAAGGCCGCGCTGAAGTGGCAGTACAACTGGATCGCCATGGCCGGAGCGGCGGGTTTCGCGCTGGTGTCCGGGTCGGCGCTGCCGATACTGCTCGGGGCCGGACTGGAATTGATCTACCTGAGCACCGTACCGCAGAACAGCCGTTTCCAGCGGCTGGTCCGGTCCTGGAAATTCGAAGACCAGAAACGGGAGCGGGAAAAGAGCCTGAGCGCCCTGTTCTACGAACTGCCGCCGGAGATGCGCGCCCGCTACGCGCGTCTCGACCAGACCTCCAAAATGATCCGCGAAAACTACGCCCGCCTCACCTCCACCTCGCAGCTCTTCACCGACCAGATGGAGACCAAGCTGACGGGCCTGGCGCAGTCCTACATCCGGCTGCTGAACGCAGCGTTTCACCACCGCGAATACCTGCGCGCCACCAACAGCGACAACATCAAGAAGGAAGCGGCGCAGCTCGAGAAGGACCTGGGGAAGGACTCGCCCAAGGTGCAGGAGATCAATCGCAAGCGCATCGAGATCCTGAACAAGCGGGTGCAGAAGTACGAGAAGGTTCGGGAGAACTGTGAAGTGATCGACGCCCAGTGCGCGGCGGTGGAAGACGTGCTCCAGTTGATCCGGGACCAGTCCGTGACGATGCGCGACCCGCAACAGATGGCGGACAACCTGGACAGCCTGGTGAAGGACGTGGAGCAGACGGAGGAGACGGTGCGGGAAGTCGAGTCGATCTTCGAGCTTTCGCCGATCGCTTCGGCGGAACTCGAGAGCCCGCCGCCGGGCCGGACCCGTGTCAGATACTGAAACGATGGCCGCCACCGCGCAGAACCACCTGGATTCGCTGCCCGCATGGGCGCGCGACCTCTCCGAGAAATACTATTCGGGCGTCAGCTCCATGTTCGTGCTGCACGGCAACGTGCGCGACGTGGTGGCATGGAAGCGGCCGGGCGCCGTGGAGTTTCCGCCCTTGCAGCGGTTCCTGCGCGACGCCCTGTTCGGCTCGCGCGACCTGGTGATGTTTTACGACCGCGGCGGCGGGCTCACCTTCCGCACGCCGGAAATGAAAACGGACTTCGGGCGCGCGCTGGCGGGCTACGACAGCTTCCACGGGACCAATTTTTCGGGCGGCCTGCCGCGCAATCCGGATGGTGTGCTGAACATCCTGGACAATTACATGCGGCTGCGCACGGCGGACCACAAGAAGATCGCGCTGGTGATCGACTTCGCCGAGACCCTGGTGCCGGCGGGCGACAGCTCCGGCATGTCCGCCGAGGACCGCAATTCCCTGGTGATCCTGAAGCGCTGGGCGCAGAACCCGGTCTTCCTGCAAGCCGACGTGACCTTCTGCCTGCTGGCGGAGAACATGGTGGAGCTGAACCTGGGGCTGGTGCAGAATCCGGGGGTCTCCTCCATCGAAATTCCGCTGCCCACCGAGGCCGAGCGGCTGGAGTTTCTGGAGGCGCAGATGGCGGCGCGGCCGCTGCCGGAGGGGTCGGACGTGGGTACGGAAGCGCTGGCGTCGCTCACCGCCGGGCTGAAGCGGGTGCAGTTGCTGGGACTGGTGGCGGACGCGGTGGAAAACCAGCGGCCGCTCACGCTGAAGGGGCTGGTGAAGCGGAAGAAGGACCTGATCGAGGCCGAATCGGGCGGGCTGCTGGAATTTGTGCAGAGCCGGTACGACCTTTCGATGGTGGCGGGGCACGAGGCGGCCAAGAAGAAACTGCACGACGCGGCGCGCGCCATCAAGGCCGGCAAGACCGGGGTGGTGCCGATGGGCTATGTGATCTGCGGGCCGGTGGGCACGGGCAAGACGTTCCTGACCACCTGCTTTGCGGGCGAGATCGGCATCCCGGCAGTGACCCTGAAGAACTTCCGGAGCATGTGGCAGGGGGTGACGGAAGGGAATTTGGAACGGATTCTCAAGCTGCTGAAGGCCATGAGCCCGATCGCCGTGATTGTGGATGAAGCCGATGCGCAACTGGGGAA
This sequence comes from Bryobacterales bacterium, assembly GCA_963836425.1. Classification (GTDB taxonomy): domain Bacteria; phylum Acidobacteriota; class Terriglobia; order Bryobacterales; family Bryobacteraceae; genus CAWIJJ01. Next base: position 618,132 of record CAWIJJ010000006.1, read on the forward strand.
CCGCTCGAGTTCGGGCGATAGCGGCGTATCGAGCCGGGTCTTCGCGCAGATTGCGCAGTTCATGGGGAACACGGAGCACCGCGGCAAGGTGATCTGGTTCCTGCTGACCAGCCGGCCGGACCTGCTGCCGGTGGATTTGAAGCGGCAGGGGCGGGCCGAGGAGCACCTGGCCCTGTTCTATCCGGACACGGACGAGGAACGGCGGGCGCTGCTGCGGGCGATGCAGAGGAAGGCCGGGATGCAGATCGCCTCGCCCGCTGCCGAGGACTATTTCCTGGCGCACTCGGCGGGCCTGTCCGGCGCCGATGTGGAGGCGGTGCTGATCCGGGCGCGCATGAAGAGCGCGCTCGAAAACGAGGCGGTGCTGGACGAAGAAGACCTGCGGGCGGCGCTCGAGGACTTCATTCCGCCGTCGTACCCGACGGAAATCGAACTGCAGACGCTGGCGGCGGTCCTCGAATGCACCAGCAAGAGTTTGCTGCCGGAGCCGTACCGGGAAATGGAGCGGGGGGATATTATCCGGCGGGCGAATGCTCTTGCCCTGCTCTCCCGCTAATAAACGAACGGCGCGGCCGTCCTAATTTCAATGCACTTAGCCATAGTTCTGCTCGCCAGTGCGGCCGCTTTCGGCCAGACGTTCGAAGTTGCCTCCATCCGGCCGGCCGCGCCGGGGTCGCGGGGCGGACGGGGGCAGGATAACCCGATCGCGCGCGGCAGCGGAGGAATCGCCGTGAAAGACGTGATGTAAATGCTGAACGGCGGCGACGTAACCGAGGCCACGCCGGGATCGCTGATCATGCGCGGAGCCAGCCTGGCGGCGGTCATCAGATGGGCGTATGTGGTTGACGAGTATCAGATTTCGGGCCCCTCCTGGTTGAATTCCACGCGCTTCGATATCGCCGCCAAGGCGGGCGGCCCGGCCACGGTAGACGAACTGCGGGTGATGCTCCAGGCGCTGCTGGCGGACCGTTTCAAGCTGGCGCTGCACCGGGAAAGCAGAGAACTCTCCGGGTACGTGCTCAGCGTGGCGAAGGGCGGGATCAAGTTCAAGCCGGCTGCCAAAGACGAGCCCGGGATGGTGAAGCAGAGCGGGATGGGCAGTTTCTCCGGCACCAATGTAGAGGTGGGGCAACTGGTGAGGGTGCTGGCGCAGGGCCTGCGGGCGCCGGTCGCCGACCAGACCGGGCTGAAGGGCAGGTACGATTTCACCATCAACATCATGGAATACGCGAGCGAAATCATGGCGAACCGGAAGCCGGGTGACGCTCCGCCGGATCCGGCGCAGATCGCCGCCATGGTGCTGAACGAGCAGTTCGGGCTGAAACTGGAGGCGCGCAAGGCGCCGATGGAAGTCCTGGTGATCGACCGCGTGGAAAAGACGCCGACGGAGAATTGAGGCGAACGTTTCCGCGCGTTTTCCGTCATTAATTGAAACGCAGTATCGTTATACAGGACAGGAGACTTAGCCAAGATGATCCGAAGCCTTTTCGTCAGCAGCCTGATTGTTCTCACGTCCTGTGCGGCTTTCGGCCAGTCCGCTACCGCGCCCGCGTTCGAAGTGGCGTCCATCAAGCCGGCGGCGCCGATGCAGAACGGGATGATACGGGTGGGAATGGGGGGCGACCCCGGCCGCGTCAATTACACGAATGTAACCCTCAAGAACATCCTGACCCGCGCCTACGGCGTGAAGCCGCACCAGATCACAGGACCGGACTGGCTGGATTCGGAGCGGTTCGATGTGGTCGCCAAGGTTCCGGACGGCGTGCCGAAGGAAGAGATTCCGGTGATGCTTCAGAACCTGCTGGCGGAGCGGTTCAAGATGACGGTGCACAAGGAATCGAAGGAATCGAACGTGTACGCGCTGATCGTGGGGAAGAACGGTCCGAAGCTGACGCCGGCGGCAGAGGACGATGCGGCGCGAGGTCCCGGGCCTGGGCGTGGTCCGGCGTTCGTGGGTCAGGACGGTAAGGCCCTGCCGCGGCCTCCGGCGGGCGCGATGATGGTGCGGATGGACGGTAACGCCGGTCATCTGGAGGCGAAGAAGATCACCGTGGCCCAGTTCTGCGACATGCTTTCCAACTTCCTGGACCGGCCCGTGATCGATATGACCGATATCAAGGGGCAGTACGATATCGGGCTCGATATGTCGACGGAGGACCTGGCTTTGCGCGGCGGAGTGCGGGTTGCGATGGCCGGGGCCCGAGCCGGAGCGGGAGGCGGGATGGCGGTGGGGCACGAGGGACCGGGCGGCCCGAGCGCGGAACGGCCGGCCGGGGAGAGTACGCCGGGCGCCTCGATCTTCACGGCGGTGCAGGGGATGGGGCTGAAGCTCGATCCGCGGAAGGCGCCGATGGACTTTGTGGTGATCGACAAGGCTGAAAAAGTACCGACCGAGAATTGAGATTAAACGAGACCATGCATCTTCAGGCTATTTCCAGGACTCTCAGGGCCGGTTTGGTGGCGTTGCTGAGTTTCTCTCTTCTGACCGCCGCGGAGCATCGCGGGCAGGTGCGTTTCGGCGGGCTGCCGCTGCCGGGCGCGACGGTCTCCGCCGCGCAGGGGGATCAGAAGAAGACCGCTATCACGGACACCGACGGCATGTACTTCTTTCCCGATCTGGCAGACGGGCTGTGGAAGGTCACGGTAGAGATGCTGTGCTTCGAACCGGCCACGCTGGAGGTGGCGGTGAAGGCGGACGCACCGCCGGCGCTGTGGGATCTGAAGATGCTGCCGTTCGAGACGATCCAGGCATCGGCGCCGGCACCTCCTCCGCCGCCGGCGGTAACCACGGCGATCGCCGCTCCCGCGGCCGCGGCTCCGGCTGCGGCTCCGGCGAAGAAGAACGGGAAGCCGGCTCCGGCGCCGGCCAACACGCCGTCGGGGTTTCAGCGGACGGACGTCAACGCCTCGTCGGATGCGGCCAAGATTGCGAACGACTCGGCTTATGCGAGCGAAGCCGGACCGGCGACGGACGACGGGTTCCTGGTGAACGGCAGCGTGAACAACGGGGCGGCCTCGCCGTTTGCGCAGTCGGGGGCATTCGGCAATAACCGGCGCGGCATCCGGTCTCTGTACAACGGCAGCCTGGGGCTGACGTTCGGCAATTCGAGCCTGAATGCGCGGGCGTACTCGTTGACGGGGCAGGACACGCCGAAGCCGGGTTACAGCCACATGCAGGGGGTCTTCTCGTTCGGCGGGCCGGTGCGCATTCCGCGGGTGTTCTTCAAAGCGCCGCCGAACTTTTCGGTCAACTACCAGTGGAGCCGCATCCGGACCGCCAACACGCAGACCACGCGGATGCCGACGGCGGAGGAACGGGCCGGCGACTTTTCGCAGTTGGTGGACCCGCTGGGGAATCCGATCACGCTGGTGAATCCGCTGACCGGTCAGGCGATACCGGATAACCGGATCCCGCAGAGCCTGATTTCGCCGCAGGCGCTGGCGCTGCTGCGCTTCTTCCCATCGCCGAACTTCAACGCCGATTCGCGCTACAACTTCCAGGTGCCGCTGGTCAACAACTCGCACCAGGACGGGTTGCAGGCACGGGTGGGCAAATCGCTCGGGCGCAAGGACAACGTGCAGGGCATCTACGCCATGCAGAGCACGCGCGGGGACGGCACCAACGTGTTCGGTTTCCTGAACACGAGCGGGGGGCTGGGGATGAACGCGCAGGTGAACTGGATGCACCGCTTCACCAACCGCGTAATCGCGAACACCGGGTTTCAGTTCACGCGATCGACGAATCATGCGACGCCGTTCTTTGCATACCGGGAGAATGTTTCCGGTGACGCGGGGATCACGGGCAACAACCAGGAACCGGGCAACTGGGGCCCTCCGTCGCTGGTGTTTGCGAGCGGCATCGCTTCGTTGACGGACATTCAGCAGTCGTCGTCGCGGAACCAGACGAGCAGCCTGTCGGGTTCGCTGCTGTGGCTGTTCCGGTCGCACAACTTCACCTTCGGGGGCGACCTGCGCAGGCTGCAATTCAACCAGTATTCGCAGCAGGACGCGCGCGGCACGTTCGTGTTCACCGGCACGGCGATCGGATCCGATTTCGCGGGTTTCCTGCTGGGCATACCGGACACGACGTCGATCGCGTTCGGCAACGCCGATAAATATTTCCGGGCGGGCTCCTACGACATCTACTTCACGGACGACTGGCGGGTGAGCCCGTCGCTGACGATCAACGCGGGGGCGCGCTGGGAGTACAACTCGCCGGTGAGCGAACTGTACGGGCGGCTGGTGAACCTGGACATCGCGCCGGGATTTGCGGCGATCGCGCCGGTGCTGGGGTCGAGCCCGACGGGGGCGCTGACGGGGCGGAAGTACCGCGGGTCGCTGATCAATCCGGACCGCAACGGGATTGCGCCGCGGATCGGGCTTTCGTGGCGGCCGATTCTGGGGTCGTCGATGATTGTGCGGGCGGGCTACGGGGTGTATTCGGACACGAGCGTGTTCATGCCGATCGTGACCCGGATGGCGCAGCAGTCGCCGTTCTCGAAGAGCCTGAATCTGCAGAACAGCCTGGCCAACCCGCTGACGCTGGCGAACGGCTTCAACGCGCCGCCGTCGCTGATTCCGAACACGTTCGCGGTGGACCCGGACTTCCGGGTGGGCTATTCGCAGAACTGGCAGCTTTCGGTGCAGCGCGACCTGCCGAGGTCGATGATCATGACGGTGACGTACCTGGGGATCAAGGGGACGCGCGCGCAGCAGCAGTTCCTGCCCCACACGGTGCCGAACGGGGCGGCGAACCCGTGCCCGTCGTGCCCGACGGGGTACACGTACCTGACCTCCAACGGCAACTCGACGCGGAACAGCGGGACGATTCAACTGCGGCGGCGGCTGCACAACGGGTTCACGGCGCAGATGCAGTACACGCTGTCCAAGTCGATCGACGACGCGCTGCTGGGCGGGCAGGGCGGGCAGGCGGTGATCGCGCAGGACTGGCTGAACCTGCGGGGCGAGCGCGGGCTGTCCAACTTCGACCAGCGGCACGCGCTGATGGTGCAGGCGCAATACACCACCGGAATGGGGCTGCGGGGCGGCACGCTGGTGGGCGGATGGAAGGGCGCGATGTTCAAGGACTGGACGTTCGCGGCGGTGTTGAACGTGGGCAGCGGGCATCCGCTGACGCCGGTGTACATCGCGGCGGTGAAGGGAACGGGCGTGACGGGCAGCATCCGGCCGGACTTCACGGGGGCGGATCTGTACGCGCCGCCGGCGGGATTGTATCTGAACCCGGCGGCGCTGGCGGCTCCGGCGGCGGGAGAGTGGGGCAACGCGGGACGCAATTCGATCACGGGGCCGGGGCAGTTCACGCTGAATGCCTCGCTGGCGCGGACGTTCCGGTTCAGCGACCGGATGAGCGCCGACTTCCGGCTGGACGCGAACAACGCCCTCAATCATCCGACGTTCCCGAGCTGGAACACTTCGATCACGAGCGCACAGTTCGGCCTGCCGCTCGCGGCCAACTCCATGCGCACCTTGCAATCCAATCTGCGAGTGAGGTTCTAACCCGATGCGACGAATTGCCGCAACGCTCTTATCCTGGCTGATGGTTGCCAGCGCCCAGCAGACGCCGCCACCGGCCGCCACGGCTGCGCCGCAGGAAGGGGCGGTGAAGTTCTCGAGTAACTCGCAACTGGTAGTGGAGGTGGTGACCGTCAACGATAAAGACGGAAAGCCGATCACCGGGTTGACGGCGAAAGATTTCACGGTGACGGAGAACGGCGCGCCGCAGACGATCAAGTTCTGCGAATTCCAGATGCTCGAGGAAGTGCCGGATCCGCCGCTGGCGGCGCTCGCGCCGCGGCCGGCCGCGGCGGCGAAGGCGGCCGAAGCGGCGCCGGTGACGCAGACGCAGATCAAGCCGGAATCGCCGGGGGACATCCGCTACCGGGACAAGCGGCTGCTGGTGATGTATTTCGACATGTCGGCGATGCCGCCGGCGGACCAGTTGCGGGCGCTCTCGGCGGCGGAGAAGTTCATTTCGAAGCAGATCCAGCCGGCGGACTTGGTAGCGGTGATGGAGTTTTCGAGCGGGGCTGTGAAGGTGCTGCAGGACTTCACCGCCGACCGCGAGTTGATGCGCGCGGCGGTGGACAAACTGGCGGCCGAAGCGCAGGGGTACGAAGACGAGGACTCGGCGGACACTGGGGCGGCGTTCGGGCAGGACGACGGCGAATTCAACCTGTTCAACACGGACCGGCAACTGGCGGCGCTACAGACGGCGGCCAAGATGCTGGGGACGTTGAACGAGAAGAAGGCGCTGATCTACTTCGCCAGCGGCATGAGGCTGAACGGGGTGGACAACCAGGCGCAACTGCGGTCCACGCTGAACGCGGCGATCCGGGCCAACGTGGCATTTTACCCGATCGACGCGCGCGGGCTGGTGGCGTCGGCGCCGCTGGGGGACGCGACGCGGGGGTCGCCGGGCGGAGTCGGGATGTACTCGGGGCAGGGGGCGTTGATGGCGATGAGCAGCTTCCAGCGCTCGCAGGACACGCTGTACGCGCTGGCGGCGGACACGGGCGGCAAGGCGCTGCTGGACTACAACGACCTTTCCATGGGGATCGTGCAGGCGCAGAAGGCGATTTCGAGTTACTACATTATCGGGTATTACACGACCAATGAAACGCTGGACGGTAAGTTCCGGAAGATCAGTATTACTCTGAAGGAGTATCCGCAGGCTAAGCTGGATTTCCGGCAGGGTTACTTCGCGGGCAAGGACTTTACTAAGTTCACGACCGCGGACAAAGAGCGGCAGCTCGAGGACGCGCTGATGCTGGGCGATCCGATCACCGATCTTACGATCGCGATGGAGGTGAATTACTTCCAGTTGAACCGCGCCGAGTATTATGTGCCGGTGGTGATGAAGATACCGGGGAGCGAGCTGGCGCTGGCGAAGAAGGGCGGCGCCGAGCGCAGCGTGATCGACTTTATCGGCGAGATCAAAGACGATTACGGGACTACGATTCAGAACATCCGCGACAAAGTGGAGATCAAGTTCAGCGGCGAGACGGCGGCGCAACTGGCGACGCGGCACATCGAATACGACACGGGTTATACATTGTTACCGGGCGCTTACACGATCAAGGTGCTGGCGCGGGACGCGGAGACGGGCCGCATCGGCACTTACATGAGCAAGTTCGTGATTCCGAACCTGAATAAGGAGGAGAAGCGGATTCCGATCAGCTCGGTGGTGCTGAGCGGGCAGCGGGTGGCGCTGAGCGACGCGGTGTTCACGGCGGGCAAGGACAAGGAGCAGGTCAGCAATCCGCTGGTGCAGGACGGGCAGAAGCTGATTCCGAGCGTGACGCGCGTGTTCAACCGGAACCGGGACCTGTATGTTTACCTTCAGGCGTACGAGCCGGCGGCGGAGGCGGTGCAGCCTCTGGTGGCGTTCGTCACCTTTTACCGGGGGCAGGTGAAGGCGTTCGAGACACCTCCGATGCCGGTAACGGAAGGCCTGAACAACCGGCTGAAAACGGTACCGCTGAAGCTCAGTATTTCGCTGGCGAAGCTGCCTCCGGGGCGGTACAACTGCCAGGTGACGGTGCTGGATCCGAAATCGCAGAAAGCGGCCTTCTGGCAGGCGCCGATGGCGCTGGTGCAGTAGGGGGCGGCAACGGAGCCGACGCGGCGGGTGGCGGAAGCGGTGCAGCCGCTGGTGGCGTTCGTAACCTTTTACCGCGGGCAGGTGAAGGCGTTCGAGACACCTCCGATGCCGGTAACGGAAGGCCTGAACAACCGGCTGAAAACGGTACCGCTGAAGCTCAGTATTTCGCTGGCGAAGCTGCCTCCGGGGCGGTACAACTGCCAGGTGACGGTGCTGGATCCGAAATCGCAGAAAGCGGCCTTCTGGCAGGCGCCGATGGCGCTGGTGCAGTAGGCGGAGGCAACGGAGCCGACGCGGCGGGTGGCGGAACGAAGCCAACCGGATGCGCAGGGCTCGGCATTTCAAGCACTTCCGGCTGGCGGCCGGGCTCGGAGGGCGGTTCGGGCGCGGGCGATTCTGCGGGCGGCAGGCGCAATTCGCGGAGCACGCGCATGTACGTGCGCTGGGTAGAGTCGATGCGGCGCTGAAGGCGTCCGAGGGTTTCGACGCACTGCGTGTAGAGCTGGCCGGCGCGGTACTTGAAGTGGACGCCGCCGAATTTCTTTTCCTCGGCAGCGCGGTAGTTCCACAACTCGCTTTCGATGCGGCGGAAGCGGCGCAAAAGCCACTCGCTGTGGATGAGGATATCGACGAGCGCCCGCCGCTCGGGATCGAAGGGGCGGAAGCGGGCGTAGTATTCGGCGGTCAGCTCATCGAGCCGTTCGCGATCTTCGCCGGGGATGAGCATGGCGTTTGCGTAGATCCCGCTTTTGAGCGCGTTGTGGGAGGAGATGGCTTTGCCGGCGGCGGTTCGCGGTCCGGTGGAGTGTGCGGCATTGCGCCGGTTGCTCTCGGTTTTGGTGCGAGAAGACATTCGCTATCAGGGTAGAACCCGAGATAGCCGCCGCAGAGGCCGCGGGATGGGAAGTGCTTGATATTTCGGGGAAAATAAATCGGGAAAACGTGTGACGGGACCGCAGGTTACCCGGGGTAGAGCCGCACGGCCACGCTTGCCGCATGAGTTTTTGGGAGGCGGCGGGCTCAGTTTCGCCGATCGGAACCTGTCCGCGTGCTCTGCTCGAGCGGCCACCGGGTTGGTATCTAATGGGACGAAGGACTTGGATGCCCGGTGCTCTCTGGCAAGACTCGCGTCATGCGATTCGCGCGTTGCGAAATGATCCCGGATTCGCCGCGGTTACCGCCTTGTCGCTCGCTCTCGGGATCGGGGCCAACACCGCGATCTTCAGTCTGATCGATGCCGTGATGCTCAAGACGCTACCGGTGAGCCACCCGGAGGAACTGCTCCAGGTGAGCGCGGGAGGAGGCGGCGGCGGGTACTTCAGCAACCTGGTCTGGGAACAGATCCGAGACCGGCAGGACGCGTTTTCCGGAATCTTCGCCTATTGCCGGTGGGCCTTCGATCTGGCGTCTGGAGGGGAAGCACGTCAAGTGGACGGCGCGTACGTCTCGGGGCACTTTTTCGACACGTTGGGGGTGCCCGCGGTGCTCGGCCGGACCTTCACGTCCGAGGACGACCGCAGAGGCTGCGCGGGGAACGCGGTTCTCACCCACGGATTCTGGCAGCGGGAATACGGGGGCCGCACCGACATCCTCGGAAGAAGCATCTCCATCGACCGTCATCCCTTCGAAATCGTGGGTGTCAGCGCACCAGGATTCACCGGCACGGAGGTGGGCGCCTCGCTCGATTTGATGGTGCCGTTGTGCGCGGAGAAGATCCTTCACGGCGACACCACGTTGCTGGACGCCGACCCGTCCGGCCGCTGGCTGCGCATCCTCGGCCGGCTCAGGCCGGGCACTTCGGCGAGGCAGGCGTCCGCCCGGCTGCGCGCTCTGGCGCCTGAAGTTTTTCGCGCCACGGTTGGGTCGAAGTGGCCGGCCGAGGACCGGGAGAAGTGGCTGCGCCTCTCGTTGACGGCCGAGAGCGCCGCGACCGGGCTGTCCTATCTCCGGGAGAGTTACCGCCAGGCCCTGTTCATCCTGATGGCGATTGCAGGAATGGTGTTGCTGACCGGCTGCGCGAACATGTCAAACCTGCTGCTGGCCCGGGGAGCGGCCCGCCAACGGGAAATCGCGATTCGGGTGGCGCTGGGTTCGGGACGAGGGCGCCTGATTCGCCAGATGCTAACCGAAAGCCTCCTGCTCTCGTTGGCAGGCACTGGCCTGGGCGTGCTGCTGGCGGTGTGGGGCACCGGCCTGCTCGTCAAGTTTCTCGACGTTTCGCTCGATCTGACGCCGGACCCGCGCGTGCTCAGCTTTACCGCCGGCATGGCGCTTCTCACCGGCCTGCTGTTCGGGCTGGCGCCGGCATGGCGCGGGTCGCGCGCCGATCCGATGGCAGCCATGAAGGCAGGCTCACGTGGCTTAGTTCGGGGTTCCGGAGCCGGGTCGGGCAAGCTGCTGGTGGCGGGGCAGGTGGCTCTTTCGATGGTGCTGGTGGCGGGCGCCGGGCTGCTGGTATCGACATTCTGGCGGCTGGCCCGGCTGGACCCCGGGTTTGACGCGAGCCGCGTCCTGATTGCGGCGCTGGATCTTCGCGGCAGCGGATACACACCGGAGCGGCGCGACGCGGTGTTCCGGCAGATTCTGGACAGCACCCGCGCAACGCCGGGCGTGCAGTCCGCAAGCCTCTCCGACTTTACTCCGATGTTCCTGGGCAGACGCATCCACGACCTGGCGATCGAAGGCGGCGACGGCCCTTCGCGCGAGGCTTCGCGGGTATTCTTCAATGCCGTCAGCGACGGGTATTTCGCGACCATGGGTACCGCGCTAGTAGCAGGCCGCGACTTCAACGGCCACGACACTCCCGCCTCGGCGGCGGTCGCGATCGTCAACCAGACCATGGCGAAGCGGTTCTTCCGCGGCAGGAGTCCTATAGGCAGGCGGTTCCGCATCCGCACCGGCGACACACCGGGCGATCCCGTGGAGATTGTAGGAGTGGTGAAGGACGCGAAGTATAGCGACTTGCGGCAGGAAATCCCGCCCACCGTTTACACCGTGTGGAGCCAGAACCATTTTCCATTCCCGAATATCGAAATACGTTCAGCCGCAGGCGCGCCCGGCGCATTGATTGCGGGGGTCAAGAGCGGGGTCGCATCGGTAGACGCCGGCATCTCGATCAAGTTCACGACCCTCGCGGACGAGGTGGCGAGAACGCTGGAGCGCGAGCGCCTGCTCGCCACGCTCGCGGGCTTTTTCGGCGGGCTGGCGTTAGTGCTTGCCATCATCGGCCTCTACGGCGTGATGTCCTACAACGTGACGCGGCGCCGGAGCGAAATCGGTATCCGCATGGCGTTGGGCGCGGACAAATACCAGGTATTGCGGATGGTGATGGGGGAAGTGGCTGTCCTGATTGGATCGGGGATAGCGGTGGGTTTGGGTGTCACTCTGGCAGCGACACGCCTGGTGGCGAGCTTCCTGTACGGAGTACGACCGAACGATCCCCTGACGCTGTTGGTGGCAGCGGGGATGCTGGCCGCAGCGGCAGGGGCGGCGGGCTACCTGCCGGCCCGGCGGGCATCACGGCTCGATCCAATGACGTCCCTGCGCGAGGAATAGGCATAGTCGTTCGACGCGGCACAATTTCTTCGTTATAATCGAAGAAATGTCCAACCCGAACTACCTGGGCGAATTTGAACTCCTGGTCATGCTTGCGGTGATCCGGCTTGGGGAGGGCGCGTATGGGGTGCCCATCTCGCGGGAGATCGAACAGGAAACCGGGCGTGACGTGGCATTTGGCACCGTCTACTCCACCCTGGACCGACTCCAGAAGAAGGGCTTGCTCCGTTCTCATCTCGGCGATGCAACTCCGGAAAGAGGTGGCAGAGCCAAGCGATATTTCCGAGTCACTTCAACCGGCTTGCGGACGGTACGGGAAACGAAGCAGAGCTTGATCAGACTTTGGCGGGGTCTTCGGGAACTGGAAGGAGGAGTGGCATGAGGGCATCGCATGTAGTGGTAGTGTGGCTGTTTGAACGTCTGGGTCTGGACGATGCGCTTGCCGGGGACCTCTTCGAGGAACGCGCACGAGGGCGCTCGACGATCTGGTATTGGAAGCAGGTTCTGTTCGCTATCCGGACCGGCATGTGGGCCGCAGTTTTCAGCCATAAGGCGCTCGCTTTACGCGCGGTGGCCACGGGCTGCGCGGTCAATGCGGTGTGGCTCTTTCTCTGGTCGAGATTCCTGCATCTTGGGCTGCCCGTGTCGCCACCCTACACGAAGCGGTTAGTAATTGAATCCGTGGCCTGCCTTTTGATAATCCTGCTCACGCAAACAGTAACGGGTTGGATTGTGGCCCGGACCCATGGCGCGCTCGCGATTCCAATGGTAGTTGTGTTTGTGACGTGGCTGGTGCTGTGGTACGTGGGCGGCACCCTGTCCGGCAACCAACCGAGAATCCTTCCGCATCTTGCGTGGTATCTCACACCGATTTCTACGGTGGCCGCCGGCCTCCTCATTGGAGGCATCGCCGGCGCGCGCCCGAAGGGACAGTCATCTTCGCCGACGCCGTTTCGCGCGTTTTGGCGGCGGCGTCTCCGCAACAGTTGATTTCTGACTGGCCGCTGACGGCGGCTGGGAAGTGGAGTTCGGCGGCGCTGTTGGGTGGCGGTTGCAAGGTGACCTGACAGCCGAGACTGGCAAGCCGGCCCACCAAGCGCGTTGCTATCCGGAAGCTTCGGAGCGGATCGGTGGCCGGCGGAACATGGCCGCGACTTCTTCGATGAGACCACCAGGAACGAGATGGAAATTTCTTCGATCGGCAAAATAGCTGATCGAGGAAGTGCTCGCAGGTTCGGTGGCGCCCGGTCGTCCGCTGCAACCGGCCGAATTCTCCTGAGCCGGTTTCAGCGAGGCCTCGCAGGAGTTCTGCGCGCAGGCCGCTTCGGGTTGTGTGCCTCCGGGTGGGGGTTCCGGCCTCGGTTCAGGAGGGCTCCTTCTCCTTGTCAAATTAGGAGAGGGCGCGATATACTCCTAATCAGACTAGGAGAGAGCCGGAGATGTGGCAGCGCTGTCGTTCCTTCTTCAGGGCCTGGACGGGCCGGCGGGATTTCGAGCGGGGCATGACGGAGGAGTTGCGATTCCACCTGGAGGCGCGGGCGGCGCATCTGGTGCGGGCCGGTCTTTCTGCGGCGGAAGCGGCGCGGCGGGCGCGCATCGAGTTTGGGAGCGCCGGCAGGATCGAGGAGGAATGCCGGGAGGCGCGGGGCATCCACGTGGTGGAGGCCGTTCTGCGGCAGGGACGTTATGCGGTGCGCACGCTGCGCAAATCGCCGGCATTCACGGCCACGGTGCTGCTGACGCTGGCGGTGACGATGGGAGCGAACCTGACCATCTTCGCGGTGATGGACGCCGTGCTGCTGCGGCCGCTGCCGTTTCCCGAAGCGGACCGGCTGGTCACGATGTACAACACGTACCCGAAGGCGGGGGTGGACCGGGACGGCTCGTCGGTGACCAACTATTACGAGCGCAGGGGGCGGATTGCGGCGGTCGAATCGATGGCGCTCTACCGGCCGGGGGCGGCGATCGCGGGGGAACCGGGAGCGACGGAACGCGAAGCGGTCATGCGGGTGACGCCGGATTTCTTCGCGACCCTGGGGATCGGGCCGGCCGTGGGGCGGGTGTTTGCCGAGGATGAGACGACGCACCAGGCCGACGGCGTGGCCATCGTGACGGACCGGTACTGGCAAGAGCGGATGAACGGCGGGGAGATCGCGGGCCGGCGCATCCGGCTGGACGGAGTGGAGAAGAGAGTGGTGGGCGTGCTGCCGCCCGGGTTCCGTTTTCTTTCGTCGGAGGCGCGCATTTATCTGCCGCTCGAATCGAGCCCGGCCGAGCGCACGCCGGCAGAGCGGCACCACGGGGGGAACACCACGCAACTGATCGCGCGGCTGCGGCGGGGTGCATCGATCGCGGAGGCGCAGGCCCAGATCGACGCCCAGAACAACGCGCTGGAGGCGAACGGACCGCAGGGGAAAGCGATGGCGGAGGCGGGCTTCCGTTCGCTGGTGAAGTCTCTGCACGCGGACCACGTGGCGGCGGTTCGTCCCACGCTGCTGGTGTTGCAGGGAGGCGTGCTGGTGCTGCTGCTCACAGGCATGGTGAACCTGGTGAACCTGCTGCTGGTGCGGGCCAGCGGGCGGGCGAAAGAGGTGGCGGTGCGGCGGGCGCTGGGGGCGAGCCGGGCACACATCCTGGCGGAGGGGCTGGTGGAGACGGCGGTGCTGGCGGCGATGGGAGGGCTGCTGGGCTTTGCGGGCGCGCTGGCAGGGACGCGCGGGCTATCGATCTTCGGCGTGGACCGGCTGCCGCTGGGGGCGGACATCGAACTGAACGGACGGATTGCGCTGGCCGCACTGGCGGCAGCGATTGCGACCGGCATGCTGCTGGCGGCGCCGATTGCGTGGTTCAACCTGCGCGGCCATTTGAGCCCGGCGCTCGGAGCAGAGACGCGCGGGGGAACGGCGGGCCGCGCGGTACACCGGCTGCGCCACGGCTTCCTGGTGGCGCAGTTCGCGATGGCGACGATGCTGCTGAGCGGGGCGGGACTGCTGGCGGTGAGCCTCAAGCAAGCCATGGCCATAGAGCCCGGCTTCCGGCCCGGGAACGTTTTGACGGGGCAGATTTCGATGCCCTGGAGCGGCTATAAGACCAGCCAGTCGCGGGTAGCCTTTGCCGAGCGGGTGATGCAGGAGGCGGGACGGCTGCCGGGGGTGCAGGCTACGGGTGTGGTTACGAATCTGCCGTTCAGCGGGGTTTCGGGGAAGAGCGCGGCGACGGTGAAGGGACATGTACTGAAACCGGGGGAGTCGCCGCACGCAGTCTACTCGTACGGGGTGGCGGGGGATTATTTTCGGGCAATGGGATTCACGCTGCGGGCGGGGCGGTTTCTGACGGAAGCGGATTCGAGCCGCGGCGCGCGGGTGTGCGTGGTGGACGACGTATTCGCGGGCGCGCGCTGGCCGGGACAGGGCGCGCTTGGGAGGCAGTTATGGCTGGGCTACCGGGAGCATCCCGAACAGGCCGATGCGGCCGAACTGTTCACGGTAGTGGGGGTGGTGGGGCGGGTCAAGCAGGCCGGACTCACCGAGGATCCGCTGCCGGGCGCGGTCTACTATCCGTACGTATTTCTTGCGGACGCAAACGTCTTTGTAGCTGCGCGGACGACGCTGGCTCCGGAGTCCTTCGCGCTCGAATTGCAGAAGGTGGTGCGGCGCGCCGATGCGGACATTCCGGTGACGGAGATCCGGTCGATGCCGGCGAGGATTTCCGAGAGCCTGGAGACGCGGCGGGCGCCGGCGCTGCTGGCTGGAATTTTCGCGGGGATGGCGCTGCTGCTGGCGGCGGTGGGCACATACGGCGTGGTCAGTTATGCGGTGTCGCAACGGCGGCGGGAGATCGGGGTGCGGATGGCGCTGGGCGCGACGCCGGGGCAGATCCGGCGTCAGTTCTTCGGGCTTGCCGTGCGGCTGTTGATTCCAGGCACGGCGTTCGGACTTGCCGGCGCGGCGCTGGCGGGGCGCGCGATGCAGGCGGTGCTGTTCGATGTGGGCGGAGTGGACGTGGCGGTAATGGGCGCGGCGGCGGGGGCGATGGGGCTGGTGTCGCTGGCGGCAACGCTGGCACCGTCGCGGCGGGCGGCGTGGATGTCGCCGCTCGAGGCGCTCTCGGGGGAGTGAGCGCTTGTTTTTTCGAGGCTCTTTGATAATGTGGAGGGTTGGAGCGTGATTGAAGATCCGATCCCGAAAGTTCGACGGCCGCTGCGCCCGTCACAGAGGATATAGTCCGGCGGTGGACGGCCGCGGCGGAATTCGAGGAAACTGCGCGCGGTGCAACCTGCTGTGCGACATCTGGGAAGCTTCGATTCGATTGAACCAGCTCATCCGCAAATTCGATCCGAACCATGACGATTTGCAGAAGCCACGGGCTGCGCCGGCGTTGGGGCCGGACCCGAGACAGATGAGCCTGATCGTAGATTGAGGGGCGAAGGATTGCCGCCGAAGGGTCAAGCGCGCCGTCCGCAGATTTTCATCAGCCACAGGCATGCGGACGAGGATGTGGCCGGGGCGCTGGTGGAGTTTCTGGGAGCGGCATTCCACCTTGAGAGCGAATCGATCCGCTGCACGTCGGCACAGCCGTTCCGTCTGTCGCCGGGCGCGCCGGTCCGGGACTCGCTACGAGAGGACATCGGAAGTGCCGCGGTTGTGCTTGGGGTACTGACGCCGCAGAGCCGGGAATCGAGCTACGTGCAGTTCGAACTGGGCGCGGCATGGGGGAGGGGCATCCCGTGTTTTCCGCTGCTGGCAAAAGGCGCGACCCGCGCGGACATACCGGGACCGTTCGCCGATCTGCACTTCCTGGAGCTATCCGACGAGGGCGACTGCCAGCAACTGCTGGAGGGGCTACGGAGCGTGGCGGGATTGCGGCGGCGCAAGGGATTCGAGGCACAGGCGGCAAAGAAGGCCAGCGAACTGGCGTTGCGTGCGGGCAGGCGTGATTTGCCGGGCATACGGATCACGAGGCCGGCGCACGGGCAGGCGATTCATGGCCGCGATTTCCCGGTGGAGGGGCAATTCGACAGACTGCCGGAAGGAAGCTTCCGGGTGTTTCTGACGAACGCAAACGAAACCAGGATCTGGCCGCAGAAGCGGGTGGTCTTTCACCCTCATTCCGGAACGTGGGAGGCCAAGGCGAGCCTGCTGGATCAGCCTGCGCACGAAGCTTACCTGATGGTGGCCGAGGTGGGCGAAATGGGACGCCTGCTGTACGACTACTACACCGAAGTGGGTGAGGCGAAAGACATCCGTGATTATCTACTTGACAACAATCCGGGCGGGAGGCATACTACATATAGAGGCCGCACATGAACCTGATAGACGTAGCCAAAAAGTTCGCCACCCCGGAATCCTGCAACGATTTCTTGGAACAGATGCGGTGGCCGGAAGGCGTCGAATGCGTTCATTGTGGCGGCAAGCGCGTATCCAAGTATGTCAAGCAGGCGAGCGTCCGTAAGAGCGGTGCCCGCGCTGGCGAAACCGTTCCCTCCCGAATCCTCTACGTCTGCCTCGATTGCAAGCAACAGTTCAGCGTGACTGAGGGAACGATCTTCAACGACACGCATCTCCCGCTCGAAAAGTGGTTTCATGCCGTGGCTCTCATGGTGAACGCAAAGAAGGGCGTAAGCGCCCTCCAGTTGAAGCGGGATCTTGGAACGGCCTACAAGACGGCATGGTATCTGGCGATGCGGATTCGCAAGGCTATGGGCCTTCTAGAAGCAGCCGACGAACGACCTTTGACTGGCACCGTCGAAGCCGACGAGACCTACATGGGCAGCAAGAAATACGACAAGCGCCGCAAGCGTCCGAAGTACGCGAAAGAGCCGGTGTTTGGCGTGATCGAACGCAATGGCCGCGCAAAGACCTTCCACGTTCCCGCCGTCAACCGCCCACCATGTCATTGCGAAGTTGGAAGACAATGTAGCCATAGACGCCACAGCCCTCTACACCGATGATTCCCGCCTCAACGAACGGATGCCCGCGAACATCCAAAAGCACGAGATAGCCAATCACTCCGCGAAAGAGTGGGTACGCGGCGACGTTCACACTGGCACGATTGATGGATACTGGGGCCTCCTAAGACTCGGTATTATAGGCTCCTTCCACCAGATCAGCGTGAAGCACCTCAACCGTTACCTCTCCGAGTTCCAGTTCAAGTGGAACCGCAAGAATCCCGAAATCTTCGCCTACGTGGTGGCCGCGCTCGTGATAGGCACGGCGCTTCCGTATGCCCAACTGATCGCCAAGGTTGAGGCAGAGCAGGATAACGGGCCGGAAGTGGAACTGGACGGCGAACCGTTCTAGCCCCCCAAAAAAAAGAGACAAACAACCCCAAATAATGCTTGCATTGACATTGCAAGCACTGTACGATTGCAAGCATGGACGAAGATGCAAGCATCCCAACGGGTCGCGCCCGTGGCGGACACGCTCGCGCTGAAGCGTTAACGCCAGAAGAGCGCAAAGAGATCGCCCGGCGTGCCGCCGCTGCACGGTGGGGCGACAAGCCGCTACAGGCGACCCACAGGGGCAGTTTCAAAGAGGAATTTGGCATAGATGTCGATTGCTACGTCCTGGATGATGAGGCGAAATCCGCATTCATTAGCCAGCGCGGAATGGCCGCCGCCCTCGGATTTAGCTCTCAGGGTGGCGGTCGTTTTCAGAGGTTTTTGAGTGGCAAGACGATCACTCCTTACCTCGGTCTCGAACTACGGGAGAAACTGGCGAATCCCGTTCTTTTTCAAGGCCCTAGGGTGGTCTCCAGATCCGCCCCGCCGAATAGTACGGTCTATGGCTTTGACGTGACGCTGTTGATTGATGTCTGTAAGGCCATCGTTCGAGCCGAGGCTGAGGGAAAGCTGTTGGCGAGCCAAGCGCCGATGGCAAAACAGGCCCATATTATCCTGAACGCTTCGGCCAAAGCAGGTATCAAGGGGCTCGTATATGCGCTCGCCGGGTACAACCCCACCGCTCAAGAGGTGATCGCTGCTTTCAAGTTGTTCGTTAGGGAAGAGGCGAGAGAATACGAGAAGGAATTCCCCGACCAACTCTATGCAGAATGGTATCGACTCTACAACCTGCCCAAGCCGGAACGCAACAAGCCATGGAAGTTCATGCACCTGACGGTAAATCAGGTCTATCATCCATTGGCCAAGAGCAGCGGAAAGATCCTAAAGCTCACGCGCGACCAGCGAATCTCCAGCGATTCTCGCCACAAAAGACTGCATCAGTTTCTTTCGGAGATTGGAGTAAAGGCGCTTCGTACTCACCTTGGGCAGCTACTTGGAATTGCCCGGATTTCAAGATCCAAAGAGCAATACGAAGACCACTTCAGAACTCTATTTGATGAGCAGTTGGAGATGTTCCCGTTAGCGCTCGACGAACAGCAGCCATCGTGACGGGGCACAATTCTGGAGGGCGTCTAGCTGGTGCTAGAGCGCGTCTTATCAACGCGAAGTCCTTGGCCGGATCCAGTTCGATTCTGCCGCCCTCCGCTTTCACTCTATATCATAAGGATGGATTTATTGAAATTTCAGTTTGGTGGGCAGATAATCAAAATCGGACTTCAGCATACTGGTTGAAAGGGCTGGTTTTCCATGAGAATCCGAGCGCTGCAAACGCCCGGCGCTACTTCAAATGGAAAAAACCCCGGTTAGTGGCCGGGGCTTTCCAAATCAGCGCTGAAAGGAGGGTAGCAACCCTTGGTGGTTACTATTCCGTCCATGGTCGGCTACTCCGCGCCCAAGGGATACCGGATCGCAAGACACCGGAACCTTGAAAACGGCACAGTCGAAGTCCAACTTGAGCCTATAAAGCTTTAGTCGGCCTGCCCCAGATTGGCCTAGCCCGCCAGTCTGGGGTACCCTCAGTATGCGCCGAAACATATTCGCCCGTCAACGGGGCGAAAGAACATAAAGAAAACGAGGTGTACAATAAAATCATGGCCGAGTCCCTCAAGGTCAAGAAGGAACCATTCGAAGCCGTAATCCGGGCTCTGCTGAAGACGCCTCCGATGCCTGCCAGCGATATACCGCGCAAGCTTGCGGAAAAGGCAAAGCGGGCGAAGAAACGCGGCTAACGAGATTGCGGCTCTGGCCCAAAATAGACACCGATGGTCCCCTCCGGCATCGTCGGGTCATTGGCGCTAAAGGACGATACCCCCATTTCATCCAAAACGATCATAATCGTGGTCTGGCTGGGGTTCATCTTTTGGTAGGTTCCCATGTGTGGAGGCAGTTTGGATTCTTTCGGTAGAGTATAACGGAACGCGATTGCAACTCCCTCCCTTGGTATTTGCGACTCGACACGAAAAACCCGATTTTCGTCAATCTTCCACCCCGCTTCGCTAAACAGTAGCAGAAATTGACCAGCGGCAACGCAGGCCTGCTCACTCCACGAAACGCAGCCCACGCGAACTTGATCCCGAATGACTTTTTCTGTGGCGACAATCCTTCCCTCTTGGTTATAGGTCCAATTTTTCTTAAATAGTTCCAGAAACCGCCCGCGCCTTTCCGCTAAGGACAAATCGTATGGATGGAATTCGGCACGGGTTACAGCGAGCGCAATCAGTACGAGCACCATCCCGACCACTAGAGATGACAATGCCGTATACCATAATCGCGTTTTTCTCTGAAGGCGGCAGAAGCCGAACCAAAGTGCTACCACGCCACATGGCCAAGCGGCGGCGAACAACATCCATGCAAGAAGAAAGCGGTCTTTCACGACCGTCCCCACCGCTGTAAGCACGAGGCCCGCGAATAGCCCGAGGAATCCCCAAAACTCATCCCTACGAAAGAACGGCGTCTCCGGTAGTTTGGGGGGCTGGATTTTAGGGGATCTACGTTTTCGACCCACCGCAACCTATTGTGGTGTCCTTCATGGATTGTTGTCAAGTGCATAATCACGAAGACATCTGGATCCCGGTTTCGCGCTTCACTCCGGACACGCGCATTCACGACAGGGTTTACATCCGGAACGGCGGCTGAGTCCCGGGCAGGCGGCTCAGGCGGGGGCGAGTTCGCCGAGCAGGGTGGGGACGAGTTCGGAAACGGTGGGATGAATGTGCATGGCGCGCTGGATCACGGTATAAGGCGCGCCGGTGTACATCACGTCGAGGATGGAATGGATGACCTCGTCGCCGCCGGTGCCGAAGATGCAGGCGCCGAGAATGCGCTTGCTTTCCGCATCCACGATGGCTTTCATGAAGCCGAGGGTTTCGCCTTTTTCGACGGCGCGTCCGACGCGCGACATGGGACGTTTGGCGATGAGGAGGGGCTTGGCGGAGCGGCGGGCCTCGGCCTCGGTCATGCCGGCGCGTCCGAGGGGCGGATCGATGTAGAGGTTGTAGGCAGTGATGCGGTCGCTGACGCAGCGCGAGCCGCCGTCGAGGAGGTTGGCGGCGACGATTTCGTAATCGTTGTAGGAAGTGTGGGTGAAGCCGCCTTTGCCGTTGCAGTCGCCGAGGGCCCAGATGCCGGGTACGGTGGTCTGGAGATGTTCGTCCACCTTGATGTAGCCGTGGTCGCCGGTTTCGATGCCGGCATTATCGAGGCCGAGGTCGCCGGTATTGGGGCGCCGTCCGACGGCGAGCAGGAGGTGCGAACCGCGGACAGGGGGTTCGTTGCCGCCGCAGGAGGTGTAGGCCGCGACACCGCCGCCATCGGGTTCGACGCGGATGCACTCGGAGTTGAGGCGGACATCGATACCCTCGGCTTCGAGAATGTCCCTGGCGGTGGCGCTGACGTCTTCGTCCTCGCGGGAGATGAGGCGGGGGCCCTTTTCGACGATGGTGACCTGGCTTCCGAAGCGGCGGAACATCTGGCCGAACTCGAGGGCGATGTAGCTGCCGCCGATGATGACGAGGTGGGCGGGCAGGAAATCGACGGACATCATGGAGCTGTTGGTGAGGTAGGGGACGCGGTCGAGGCCGGGGATGGGAGGGATGGAGGCGCGGCCGCCGACGTTGATGAAGATCCGGGGGGCGGAGATGGTTTCGTTTCCGGCGAGGACCTCGTGGGGGGAGAGGAAGCGGGCGTGGGCGCGGATGACGGTGGTGTTTTCGAGGTTGTCGAGCATCTGCTCGAGGCCGTGGCGGGAGTCGGCGGAGATGGCGTCCTTACGGGCTTTGATGGCCTTCATGTCGACGGAGACGGGGCCGGGGAGGCGGAAGCCGAAGTCGGCGGCGCGGCGGGCGAGGTGGATGGCGTAGGCGCTGGCGACCATGGCCTTGGTGGGGATGCAGCCGGTATTGACGCAGGTTCCGCCGAAGAGTTTGCGTTCGATGACGGCGACTTTGAGGCCGGTTTTGGCGAGGCGGGAGGCGAGGGAAGGTCCGGCCTGGCCGGTGCCGATAATGATGGCGTCGTGGGTGGGCATGTTGACAATTTACAGGATGGGAGGCGGTGCGGGGTGTGTCAGGGTTTGCGATTCGTTTTTGAGGCGTCGTCGAGGAGGAGGACCCAGTCGTTGCCGGGACTGGGGGGGCCGGGGGGCGAGAAGCGGCGGGTTCCGCGATTGGCGAAGGTAGCGATTTCGCGGGTGGAGCCGTCGCGGGGGCTATACCAGCGGGCGCGGACGCGGGGGCCGTCGATTCTTCCGAGGCGCAGTTCGAAGGGGGTTCCCGTGTAGGAGTAGGCGAACAGGTAGTCTTTGCCGCGGGAGACGGCGATGTGATCGTAGGCTTTGCGCTGCGCGGCGCCGATGACGGCTTCGGGGTCGGGAACGCGGTCGAAGTAGGGGCGGGAGAGGAGCAGGTCCTTCAGAAAGTGCATCTGGCCGGCGCCGGGATCGTCGATGGCCTCATACCAGTAGTTTTTGACGCCGTAAGCGCCGTCGAGGCCGGGCTTGTGGAACTGCATGACGGCATTGTCGCCGTAGGTGTGGCCGAAGGCGCCGGCGAGGACGGACCACCAGGCGTAGCGGCGGGCGTCGGCGGCGGTCCAGTAGGGTTCCTTGGGATCGTGCAGGCCCTGCGGGATGTTTTCGTAAGAGGGCTCGCCGTCGAGCACCGGCTTGGGTGGAGTTTTGGCGAGGTCTTCCCGGACGAAGCGCCAGTTGTCCTCGCCGTAGCGGCGGGGGGAATCGGTGTCCTGGTCGTAGCGGCGGTGGCCGGACTGGAACATGTTGAAGTCGAGCCAGGGCTGGTCGTGAAACCAGGTGGAGGACTGCATGCGGCCGAAGGGGTGGAAGGTGGCGAGGTGGTTCGGATCTTCGGCCTTGAGGGTGCGGCCCATGGCGTTCCAGACGGCGGTCTGCTCGGAGCCGCGGGTGTCGCCGCCGACCAGCCAGAAGATATTCGGCCGGTTGCGATAGCGGCGGGCGAGGAAGGTGGAATACGCGACGACGTTGGACTGGTTGAGCTGACCCTGACGGGCGAGGTATCCCCAGGCGGGCACGAGGGCCACGTAGATTCCTTTTTCGGCGGCCTTGTCGATGATCCAATCGGCGTGGTCCCAGAAGTTGTCGGCGGGGGCGAGGTTGGGCCTGGCGGGATCGCCATCGATCAGGGCGGGCACGCCGGAGGGGCTGGCCATGGTTGCGCCCTGAAGCACCATCACCTGGACCACATTGAAACCTTTTTGGCGGCGGTTCTCGAGGTAGCGTTCGGCTTCGGCGCGGTCGAGGCGCGAGAAGAGGAGCCAGGCGGTGTCGCCGAGCCAGAAGAAGGGCGTGCCATCTTCATGCTGAAGGAAGCGGTGGTTGGGGGAGACGACGATTTTGCCGGTGGGCCCGGCGGGGGACGCGGCCAGGGAGGCGAGCAGCAGGGCAGCCAATAAGCGCATGGTCAGAATCGCTTTTTAAAGAAGAAGTCTAAACCGAACACGCCATTCTCTTCACGCAGGGCCACGACGGACCACTGTTTGCTCACGGCCCATTCGACGCGGATCACCTGGGGGTTGCTGCTGGTGACGTTGGTGATGTAGGTCATGGTGAGATCCGGGGTGATTTGCTGCTCGAGGGTGAGGCGGGCCTGGGGATTGCTCTCGACGCCGGGGAGGGTGGGGTCGATGCGCAGCTTGTTGACGCCGAAGAAGCGCTGGAGGCGGCCGGCGACTGGGCTGGCGATGGCCTGACCGAGGAGGGCGGAGGCGCCCATCTGCTGCCAGGATTGCGGGGCGGTGCTTTGCTGGGCGAGCAGGGTGGGGTCGGAAGTCGGGGTGCGGCCGGTGGCGAGCAGGGCGACGATCTCGTTGAACTGGAGGGGCGGGTCGGAACGCGGGGTGAGGTTCAGCTTGTTGAGGGGGCCGGTGACGGAAAGGGTGACATCGATGCCGCGCGCCTTGGTTTCGAGATCGATATCGAGGATGGGTTCCACCTTGAGGGGGTTGTAAAAAGCGATAGAGCCCTGGTTGATGGTGTAGCGGGTGCCGTAGAAAAGCACCTGTCCCTGGGAGATGTTGATACGGCCGACGACGGCGGGGTTGGTGGGGGTGCCGCGCAGATTGAGGTGGGCCTCCACCTGGATGTCCTGGGTGAG
Organism: Bryobacterales bacterium; assembly: GCA_963836425.1. Classification (GTDB taxonomy): domain Bacteria; phylum Acidobacteriota; class Terriglobia; order Bryobacterales; family Bryobacteraceae; genus CAWIJJ01. The sequence goes on from CAWIJJ010000006.1 coordinate 641,776, forward strand.
CGAGCTTTGGAATTCGATGTCGGGATCGGTATTGATCTGGACGTCGAAGTTCAGGCCGCCGAGGAAGCCGGTGCGGGCGGAGGGAGTGCGGACGGGCTCGGCCGATTTGGCGATGATGGAGCTGAAATCCGATTGCGGGTTGAAGCCGGTGCGGAGGACGGTGACGGTGCCGGTGAGGGTGCTGCGATTGGTGGTGCCGGTGAGGCGGAGATCGGCGTCGGCGACGGTGCTGACGCCTTCCGGGTAGCGGACGCGGACGGCATCGGCGCGGGCCACCAGGCGGAATATGGGCGGACCGCCGTTGTAGCTGACAAAGCCGCTGAGGGTGACGCGTCCTCCGCCGGTTTCGCCGGAGAAACTCTGGATGGTGGCGCGGTCGCCGGTGAAGGCCACTACGCCGTTGGCGTTGGAGATGCCGTTGGGGAAGTCGGTGAGGTTGAAGGCCGCGTTCTGGAACTGCACGCGCCCTTCGATCTGGGGATCGTTGAGGGCGCCCTGCACGCGGGCGTTGGTGGTCAGGATGCCGGTGGCGGAGAAATCGGGGTTCACTTCTTCGAGGATGGAGAGGTCTACGCGGCCGTTCAGGTTGACGTCCAGCGGGCGCGGGTCCTTGAGATTGATTTTGCCGCCGAGGGTGATATCGGTGGAGCGGCCCACCATGCGCACGCTGTTGATGGTGACTACGGAATTGGCGAGGGTGGCGGAGACGGGGCCGGAGTTGCGGAGCGCGACGGTACCTGGAATGCCGGCGCCGGGGACGAAGCCGATTTCGATTTTAGGCACGCGCAGTTGGGCCTTGATGGCCTCGGGCTTGAGGGCGGGGCCGTCGAGTTGGAGTTCGCCTTCGGCGGAGCCGGAGAGGCGTTCGGCGGTGGCGGGCGCGAACCAGGCGCGCAGCTCGGCAAAATCCAGGCGCGAGAAAGTGATGGTGGCGGAGCCGGGGTAATCGCCTTCGAGGCGCCATTCGCCGTTGCCGCGGAGCAGGGAGTTGGCGAAATCGGCGTCGAGGTGGGCGCGGAGCAGCCTGCCCTCGGACTGGGCGGTGAGGTGGGCGTCGCCGAGCGGCTGTCCGGTGAGCTGGAGGCCGCGGGCAATGAGGTCGGCGTGAAGGTCGTCCAGGCGGACAGTGGAGCCGGAGGAGGAGGGGGCGATTTCGAGCTCGCCGGAGGCGGTGAGTTGGGCGGTGCCGCGGACATCGGGGCGCTGCTTCTGCACGAGTTCGATCTGGTCGAGCGGCATGGCATCGGTGGTGACCTGGAAGCGCAGGCGTCCGGTATCGAAGCGGGCGGGGGCGTGGGAATAGGAGGCGTTGAGGCGGGCGTGTTTGGAGCCCGCGACGAGTTCTCCACCGGTGAGGGTGAGCTTATCGACGGCGTAGGTGGCGTGGGCGGTGAAGCGGTCGAAGGGTTCGCCCTGGATGCGGCCTTTGACGAGTTCGACGGCGGCGGTGACCATGGGCTTCCCGATTGTGCCGGAGAATTGTCCGGTTGCGGAGGCCGTGCCGGTGACGGGAATGTCTCCGGTATTGAGGATGGCGGCGAGCTCGCTGACGGGCGCGTTGCGAACGGCGCCGTTGCCGAAGATCTCGTTCGCGTCGGAGAGCTTCCAGTTCTGGAGCGCCACGACGGCTTGAAACTGAGCGCGTATGGCGCCGCGGGCGGCGGTGCCGTTGTGAACGCGGACGGAGTCGGGGGCGGCGTCGATGTCGCCGGTGAAGGAATCGACGGGTTTGCCGGAGACGGTGAAGCTGCCTGTCTGGAGGCGGCCCTGGATGGTGGGGATTTCGAGGTTGCCGCTGACAGTGCCGTCGAAGACGGCGGCGCCGCGGTCGAGTTTGACGGGGAAGGCGGCGGGGTCTTCGCCGAGGGCGGGCAGGACGTCGGCGAGATCGCGGGTTTCGAAGTGGACGCGGAGCTCGCGGCCGATGACGCCGGAGAAGTCGGCGCGGGAAGAGGGCAGGGAGATGGTGGAGCGGCCGAGGTCGAGGGTACGGTCGCGCTGTACGTAGGTGGCATTGATGTGGCCGTGGACGGGAGCGCTATCGGGGACGGGCGTGATGGCGAGCTCTCCGGAAACGCGCAGCTCCTCTTTTTGGCGGAGGGAGCCTTCGAGCTGCACGGGACCGGACGCGGCGGCGTCCCAGGGCAGGGGCTGTTTGCTGTAGAGGGCGACGGTGCGGCGTCCCTGCACGCCGGCGATCTCGCCTTTGACGGCGTAGCGGTCGAGGTTGCGGAGGGTTGCGGCGCCGTGAAAATCGCCGCCGAGCGCGGAGAGCGCGATGCCGTCGAAATCGAGGTTGCGGCCGCGGACGGTGATTCGGGAGATCCGGCCGGCGTAGGGGCTGGACGCGCATTGCCAGACGGTATCGGGGCGGCAGGGTCCGGGTCCGCCGAAGGAGCCGGAGAGGCGGGCGCCCTCGACGACGACGCGTTCGGGGCGGAATTGAAACGGCCCGGCTAGATTGCCGCGGATGCGGGCGGTGGAATCGCGGTACACGACGGAAGTGGCGCGCACGACGCCGGTGGAGCTGAGGTCGTTGCCGCCGGCCCAGCGCGCGTCGCCGGCCACCTGGGCGGTACCGGATTCGAGGCCTTTGAGGTGGAGGATACGGGCGAGGTCGGCGAGGGAGACGGTGGACTGATAGCGGATGGCGGCGCGGGGCGAGGCGAGGTCGTCGAGGGTGCCGGAGAAGTTGAATTGCGAATCGCCGGTGGTGAGTTTGGCGGAGTTTACGCGGACGCGGTTGCGCTCGAGCTCAACGGCGAGGGTGACGCCGACAGGAATGGGGGCGTAATCCGGCAGGTGCACGTCGAGGGGCTGGATGGAGATGTCGCCGGTGTAGCGCGGGACGGCGGCATCGTAGTCGAGGCGGGCATTGAGGTTGCGGCCGCGGGCATCGAAGGGCGTCGGGCCGCGGCCTTCGACTTCGACGAGGCCGTTCTTCAGAACGAACTGTCCGACGGCGAGATTGAGAATGGTCTCGACGGGGTTGCGCTCATTGCGGGCTTTCAGGCGGGGTTCGGGAACGTTGGTGCGGCCGCCGGGGCCGAGGATGAGGTAAACGCGCGGATTGTCGACTTCGAGCGAAGCGATATCGACGTCGCGCCGGAGCATGGAAACGATTTTGATGCCGACGGTGACGGAGGAGGCGCGGAAGAGAGGCGGGCGGTCGGCGGGTTCGGTGCCGTGGAGGGTGAAGGCGGAGATTTGGGCGCGGAGGGTGGTCCATTCGAAGCGGAAGGAGCCGATGGCGGCGTGACCGCCGGTGGCGGTTTCGATGGCGTCCACGAGTTTATCGCGAACGCGGTCGCGGAACCACTGGCTGCGGAGCACGAGCAGGAGGTTGACGGCGGCGAGGAGCAGGAGCAGGGCCGCGGCGATGGCGAGGCGGCGGAAGCGGATGCGCCAGCGCCTCACTGGAGGGCCTCGGAGTGGTAGACGATCTCGGTCCTGCGGCGGGCATCCTTGAGCCAGCGTGCGGTTTCATCGTCAACCATTTTGCCCGCCAGGGTACGTTCGATCTGGTCGCGGTAATCGTCCAGGTTCACTTCCGCGCCGGGACTCGAGGCGCGTGCAGCCGACTTCACCACCTTATCAAAATAGTCCTGAATCTCCTGGGCGCCGACCTGGACGCCGGGGCGGAAACGGACGTCGAGAAACAGGAGCAGGGCGCGCTGCCAGAGGAGGGCGTCGCGCAGGTCCTGTTCGGTGATGCCGGCTTCGGCGAGGGCGGCGGAGTACTCGGCGGCGGTTTTGAAGCGCTCCTGGCGGAACTGCGCGAGGAGGGGTTCGATTTGCGAGGGCTGGGGCGCGGGATAGCGGGTATTTTCCATTTCGCCGCGGATGAGTTTCTGGTCCACCATGCGCTCGGCGGCGGCGCGCTTGCCTTCGGGGCTGAAATCGGGCTTGGTTCCGTTGAGGAACGCGGAGACGCGGATTTCGCGGTCGAGCTCGCTGGTAGTGATGACGCGGCTGCCGACTGAAACTGCGATGCGGTCGATGATCTCGGCCGGCGCCGCGACGGCGAGGAGCAGCAGCGCGCAGGGGATGGAGCGGGTCCGCGTCAAAACGTTTGTCCTATGGAGAAGAAGAAGGAAAAATGGCTGACCCGGCGCTGCTCGCACAGGTTGGGTGTGCCGTTGGACGGGGAGCACGGGGTGACGCCGGCATTGACGAGGTCCTCCTGGCTGCCGTTGAAGCCGAAATATCTGGGCGGATTGATGGTGTACCCCAAGTCTACACGGAGGGGGCCGATGGGCGTCCGGTAGCGAAGCCCGAATCCCACATTGTGCACCATGTAGTCGAAATCCTCGAGTCCGCGCTGGTGGAAGCGGAAGGACAGATTACTGAGGCTGCTGTAAATATTGCCGGCATCGTGGTAGGCGACGCCGCCGATATCCTCACCGATCAGGGGAAAGCGAAGCTCGGACTGGTTGAAGAGCAGGGCGGTTCCGCCCAGCGGAAAGCCGGTGGAGGTGTCGCGAGGGCCGGCCTGGTTCTGGGGGAAGCCGCGATGGGAGGTGCCGCCGCCGCCGAAGAAGTGTTCGGCGAGGGGGATGGCATCGAAGGCGCCGAGCGAAGTACGGAAGGCGTAGAGGTCGCCGAATTCGGTGCTGCGCGCGAACACGAGGCGGGGACCGAGGGGATGGTAGCTGGCGTTGCGGGCGAGGAAGCGGGCGAAGCTGGGCTGGGATCCGAAGAAGCGGTCGGCCACACCGACATCGAGGGTGTTGTAGATTCCTTTGCGAGGCTCGAGGGGGTCGTCGCGGCGGTCCTGCACCACATTGAGGGACGTAATGCCAACGCGTACAGGTTGCGAGAGTTGCGGAAGGAGGAAAGGGGTGACCTTGAGGTCGCTGATGCTGACGCGGCGGTAGGCATAGCGATAGAAGAGGGTGGTGGCCTTGGTGAGGCGGTGGTTCAACTGGGTGGAAGCTTCCTGGCGGCGGAAGTTAAAGGTGCGGACGTCGCGGGACTCCTCGTAGAGGGCAGTGAGGGAGACGGTGAGGTTCTCATTCTGGCGGAAGCGGGGCCAGTTGTAATTGAGCAGGCCGCGCTGGTTATAGCTCGAAAAACGGGTGCGCAGGCTGAGGGCATGTCCGAGTCCCCAGAGGTTGGCGCGGGAGACGTCGATGGAGACGCGGGGCGAAAAGCCGGTGGCGCCGCCGGGCGATTCGAAGCAGGCCTGGCAGCCGCCGATGCGGCCGAGCTCGGCGCCGAAACCGACGGCGAGCGAATAACGGCGGGCTTCATCGACGTTGTAGAGGACGTACTTGCGATCGGTATCGCCCTCGGGATTCTCGATGGCGGTATCGACGCGGGCGAACATGCCGAGGCCGTAGAGGCGGCGCTGGATTTCGGTGATCTGGATGGGGGAGAGGGGGTCGCCGGGATTGAGGGTGATGGCGCGGTCAATGAGCTGGGTGCGGGTGACGCGATTGCCGCTGATGAGCACCTGGCGGACGAACTGCTGGCGGCCCTCGTTGATGACGAAGCGCAGGTCCACGCGGTTGGGCTCCGCGGCGGGGCGAAAGCTCCACTCGAAGGTCGCGTTGGGGAAGCCGCGCTCGAAGTATTGGGCGAGGATGGTGTCGCGGTCCACGGCGACGTTGAACTCGCTGAAGGGCTGGCCGGCGACGGAACTGAGGCGGCCAAGGATGTTCTGCTCGTCGAGGCTCTTGATGCCTTCGACGGTGAGGGCGTTAACGAAATATTGCGGACCTTCCTTGATGGTGATGAAGACGGCGAGGTTACCGCTTTTGCCGCCGTAATCGTCCTGGGCGCGGTCGGTCACCTCGACGTCGCGAAAGCCGTTGGATTGATACAGGCTGACGATGGCATCCTTGTCGCGGCGAAGGAGGCTGCCGCTGTAGCGGCCGTGGGGGAACTGGAGCAGGGAGGAGGTGCGCAGGTACATGCGCTCGCGGATGGCTTCGGTGGAGAAGTAACTGTTGCCGAGGATTTCGATGTGCACCAGGTCGTGCCGCTTGCCGGTATTGATGAGGTAGTCGATGGTGGCCTTGTCGTTGATGACGGCCTGTTCCTTGAACTCGACCTCCGCTTCGAAGTAGCCGCGCGACTGGAAGTAATCGCGGAGGTTGCGGGCGCCCTCGACGAGCAGGTCGCGATCGACGGCGTGCTCTTCGTAAATGGGGATGTAGCGGCGCAGGCGGCTTTGGGAAATGTCGGCGCCGATGGGGCGGACCTCGATGCGCGGGCCGGCGTCGATGCGGATGGTGGGGATGGCCTTATTGGAGGCTTCATCGTAGCGCATGGAGTCCAGGGTGACCTTGGCCTCGAGGCGGTTCTCGCGCTGGTAGAGCAGGCGGACGCCTTCAAGGGCCCGGCGGACGCGGGTCTGCGTCATGGGCTTCCAGGTATGAATGATCCAGCGCCGGAATTTGGTGGCTGAGAGGATGCGAGCGGCATCGAGCTTGAGGTCGCCGGTGAGCACGGGCATGCCGAAGACGGCGCGGCGGCCGGAGTCCACTTCGAAGCGGATATTCACCAACTGGTGAGAGCGGGAGGTCTCCCAATCGAAGACGGGGCGCAGGCGGCTGCGGAAGAGGCCGTTGCTTTCAAGGAGGCGGCGCTGATTATCGACGGCGCGGACGATCAGGTCGTCGGTGTAGGGCTGGCCGAGGTTGAGGCCGCTGGAGTTTTCGAGCTGTCCGGCGCTGGGCGGGCTGGAGATATCGCCGACAGCGGAGACATTGCCGACAAACCAACTGGCCGCGGTGATGAAGACGATGGCGACGCCGTCGCGATAGGGTTCGGCATCCACCTGCACGTCGGAATAGCGGCCGGTGGCGAAGAGCCGCTCGATGCTGTCGCGCACGGTGCTCATGCGCAGCGGTTCGTTCATCCGGAGGGGCAGAATCTGGTGGAGTTCTTCGGCCTCGAGGGGCTGGCTGCGGGGGTTGAACTGGATGTTGCGGACGGGCAGGCCCTCGAATTTCGAGGATTGCGCGCGCAATTCGGGTCCCTGTGCAACCGCCATCAGGACCAGGGCACAAAAAGGGACGGACAGACGGCGCACGCTGTTCATGATAGCGTAACCCGTTCATAGCAAGTTTGTTACCATCGGGACAATGGACGCCTCGGAACGGGAGCGATACTCGCGGCAGATCCTGTTCGCGGGAATCGGGGAAGGCGGGCAGGAGCGGCTGCTGGGGGCGCACGCGGTGGTGGTGGGCTGCGGGGCGCTGGGCAGTTTTCAGGCGGGGGCGCTGGCGCGGGCGGGCGTGGGGCGGCTCACGATCGTGGACCGGGACTACGTAGAGTCGAGTAATCTGCACCGGCAATGGCTGTTCGAAGAGGAGGACGCGGCCGAAGGACTGCCCAAGGCGGCGGCGGCAGCGCGGCGCATCGAACGGATCAATTCGTCCATCGCGGTGCGGGCGGTGATCGCGGATCTGAGCAGCGAGAACGCGGAAGAAGTGTTGGGGGGAGCGGACGCGATCCTGGACGGCACTGACAACTTCGAAACGCGCTACCTGGTGAACGACTGGGCGGTGATGCACGGCGTTCCCTGGATTTACGGCGCGGCGGTGGGTTCGTACGGGCTGACGATGCCGGTGATCCCGGGCCGCACAGCGTGCCTGCGGTGCGTCTATCCGGAGCCGCCGGGGGGCGCGCAGCCCACGTGCGAGACGGCGGGCATTTTGAACGCGGTGGTGGCGGCGGTGGCGGCGATGCAGGTGGGGGATGCGCTGCGCGTGCTCTGCGGGCAGGCGGACGCGGTGCGGGCGCGCATCACCACGGTGGATGTATGGTCGGGAACGGTGCGGCAGGTGGAGGGACCGGCGCGCGACCCGGAATGTCCCACCTGCGGACGGCGCGAGTTTTCGTACCTCGAGGGACGGCGAAGGGCGCCGGCGATCCTGTGCGGCCGGAACGCGGTGCAGATTCAGGAACGGCCGCGGGCGATCGATCTCCAGGAACTGGGGGCGCGGTTGCGGGTGCTCGGGGAGGTGCGGGCCAACGAATACGCGGTGCGCTTCCGGGCCGAGCCTTACGAGCTGACGATATTCGCGGATGGGCGGGCGATCGTGAAAGGGACCAGCGACGCAGCGGTGGCGCGCAGTCTATACGCACGGTACGTGGGGGTGTAGCGGCTATTTGCGTACCTCGAGGGACTGCGAAGGGCGCCGGCGATCCTGTGCGGCCGGAATGGAGGCTGCGGGTGCTCGGGGAGGTGCGGGCCAACGAATACGCGGTGCGCTTCCGGGCCGAGCCTTACGAGCTGACGATATTCGCGGATGGGCGGGCGATCGTGAAAGGGACCAGCGACGCGGCGGTGGCGCGCAGTCTCATACGCACGGTACGTGGGGGTGTAGCGGCTATTTGCGTACCTCGAGGGACTGCGAAGGGCGCCGGCGATCCTGTGCGGCCGGAAGCGGTGCGGGTGCTTGGGGAGGTGCGGGCCAACGGCGGTGGCGCGCAGTCTATACGCACGGTACGTGGGGGTGTAGCGGCTATTTGCGAAAGGACTCGCCGAGGCGCAGTCCGCTCCACTGTTCGGCGAGGATGATGGAGTTGGCCGGGTTGCGGGCGTCATAGCGCACGGCCACGGGGCCGGAGATGGGCAGGTCCCGGGGGAGCAGGTCTTTGAGGTGGGTGACGTCCTGGGAGGCGATGTATTCGACGCCGCGCACCAGGTAGGCATAGAAGAGGTGCTCGTCGCGCACTTCGACCAGGCTGGCGTCGCCCATCTTGCCGGTGGCAACGAGCCAGTCGCGGCGCAGGCGTTCGCGCTCCTCGGGCGTGACGCGCGACTTGCGCCACACACGGACAGCGTAGGCGGCGGTGATCGCAACCGCGGCCCCGGCGGCCACCAGCCCGATCTGCTCAGCGGCGGTGAGCGATCCGGCCAGATTACCCGGAAATCTCATTCGTTAACCGGCTACCGGCGTCTCCTGGAATACCTTCGCCCAATCCTTGAGGAACTGTTCCAGGCCCTTGTCGGTGAGCGGGTGATTGAACAGCGCGTCCAAAACTTTGAAAGGCATAGTGCCGATGTGGGCGCCGGCGAGGGCCGATTCGACCACATGCGTGGGCGACCGCAACGAGGCGGCCAGGATCTGCGTTTTGTAGCCGTAGTTTTTATAGATCTGAACGATGTTGCGGATCAGGTCCATTCCGTTCCAACTGATGTCGTCGATCCGGCCCACGAAAGGACTGATGATGTAGGCGCCGGCCTTGGCCGCAATGAGCGCCTGCGAGGACGAAAAGCAGAGCGTCACGTTGACGCGGATGCCCTCGGAACTCAGGGCCTTGGTGGCCACGATGCCTTCGCGCGTGAGCGGGCATTTGACCACGATGTTCTTGTGAATTTTGGCGAGCTTCCGGCCTTCCTCGATCATGTCGGAAGACTTTGTGGAAACGACCTCGGCGCTGATGTCGCCGTCCACAATATTGCAGATCAGCCGGATCTGTTCTTCGATGGGCTTGCCTTCCTTGGCGATCAGGGACGGGTTAGTGGTAACGCCATCCAAAATGCCCCAGGCGGCGCCTTTCTTGAGCTCGTCGAGGTTCGCGGTATCTAAGAAGAATTTCACGTTGGACCTCACCCTCCGATTCCTCCACAGTGTATCACCGGGAGGCGGGGCGACTGTCGCGGCGAAGCCCTGTTACTTGCGGAACCAGTAAAGCAGGATACCGTAGCCGACGCCGGCCGGGTCTGTGGTTTTGGCCGTCTGGAAGGCCATGAAGCGGCCGTCGGTGGAGACCACGGGGTTGGAGGCTTTGCCGGCTTCGAAATCGTTGAAGCGGGTAAGGCGGGTCATGTCCTTGCCGGTGCCGTCGAGCTTGAGCTTCCAGATGTCGATATTGCCGGAGCCGCCCTGGCCGCCGAGGGTCTGAATCTGGCGGTCGGCTTCGACGCAGGTGTACTGGCCGTCGGGGAAGATGCCCTCGACCTCGTTGTAGGTGCCGGGCGCCTTGGAGAAGTTGGTGACCTGGCCGGTTTTGAGGTCGAGGCCCATGACCGAGGCCATGCCCTGCGGCTCGTAGCAGGTGAAGGTCATTTTGGTGTTGTTGTCGTAGAAATCCTGGGCTTCGAGCACGCAGTTGCGGTCCTTGCTTTCGTGGACGACCTTCTGATTGGTGAGCCTGGCGGCGCCGCCGGAGAGGTCCACGTCGGCGACGATGAGGCGGGAGGCGCCGGGAGCGAGGTCGGGCGCCTGGGCGTTGGTCTGGGAGTAGGCGATCTTCAGGGCGGTCTTGGAGATGGCGGCGCCCTCGCTCATCTTCTGCCCGAATTTGACGGGCCTGGAGCCGCGCTGTTTGCTCAGGAACCAGAGCTCGTTATCGCGGGCGCGGCTGAGGGAGATGTCCTGAAACTTTTCGGGACCGATCAGGATGTAGTCGCCGCTGGAAAGGTGCATGACGCGGAGAAAGACGGCGCCGGGGACGTTGCAGGTGAGGCAGCGGATGGCGTGGGTGGCGATATCGATGGTGAAGGCGTCGCCGAAGCTTTTGGCCATGAAGGCGACGGAGCGGTTATCGGGGGAGATGTCGGCGCGCTCGCCGAAGTAAGTGAGGATCTCGATATTGGACGGGAGGTGATCGAGCTGGCTGCCGGGTTTGCGCTGGGCGAAGGCGGAGGCGGCCAGAAGCAGCAGGATGGCGGCTGATCTCATGGGGGGATGGTATCAGGACGCGGAGAGGCGCGGGGAAGCGCCGCTCCACTACAATGGAAAGACAGTGGCTGGGAAAACCTTTTACATCGAAACTTTCGGCTGTCAGATGAACGTGCATGACTCCGAGAAGGTGATCGGCACGCTCGAGCAGCAGGGGTACGCGCAGGTTGCGACGCCGGAAGCGGCCTCGCTGGTGCTTTACAACACGTGCAGCATCCGGGACAAGGCCGAACAGAAGGTGTTCAACCGGCTGCAGAACTTCAAGCGGGCGGGGAACGGCAAGATCTTCGGCGTGCTGGGATGCGTGGCGCAGCAGGAAGGCGAAAAGATTTTCGAGCGCGCGCCGCATGTGAGCCTGGTGGCGGGGTCGGCGAGCTATACGCGGCTGGGCGAGATGCTGGTGCAACTCGAAGCGGGCAACCGGCGGGTGACGGGGCTGAGCCTGGACACGGAAGAGACGTTCGATACGCCGTTCACGCGGCGGGACAACCCGCACCGGGCGTACATCACGATCATCGAAGGCTGCGACAAGTCGTGCGCATACTGCGTGGTGCCGTTCACGCGCGGTCCGGAGCGGAGCCGCACGAGCGAAAGCGTGATGGAGGAGGCGCGGAGGCTGGCGGCGCAGGGATACTCCGAAATTCAGCTTTTGGGTCAGAACGTGAACAGCTACCGGGATCCGTCGCCGGAGGGTTTGGATTTCGCGGCGCTGCTGGAGCGGGTGGCGGCGGTGCCGGGCATACGGCGTGTGCGATATACCACTTCGCACCCGCGGGATTTCGGCAAGAGCATTGTGGAGGCGATGGACGGGAACCCGGTGATCTGCGACCACGTGCACCTGCCGGTGCAGTCGGGATCGAGCCGCGTGCTGGCGCTGATGCAGCGGCTATACACCCGCGACGAATACATGCGGCGGATCGAGTGGCTGAAGACGGCGCGGCGCAGTTACTCGCTGACGACGGACATCATTGTGGGCTTTCCGGGGGAGACGGAGCGGGATTTCGAGGAGACGCTGGACCTGCTCGACGAGGTGCAGTACGATTCGCTGTTCAGCTTCAAATACTCGCCGCGGCCGAACACGGCGGCGCTGGCGATGGAGGACCGGATCCCGGACGAGGAAAAACAGAGGCGGCTGCTCATTTTGCAGGAGAAGCAGCGGGCGATTCAGATCCGGCGGAACGCGGAGATGATCGGCGCGGAGAAGGAGGTGCTGGTGGAGGGGCGGAACCAGGCGCTGGGGCAATGGATCGGCCGTACGTCCTGTAACCGGACGCTCAATTTCACGCATCCGGACACGAACGGAAACTCACTGGTGGGGCAGTACCTGGCGGTGCGCGTGACGCGTTCGGGACCGAACTCGCTCGTGGGTGAATCGGTAACTGTGGTGTAATTGAAACTGGGGGAGCCGCTATGGAAGTCGAGATGAAAATTCGCGGGCTGATGATGGACCCTGTCACCAACATGCCGATCGTGATCCTCAAGGATGTGAACGGTACAACGGTGCTCCCCATCTGGGTTGGCGTTTATGAAGCCAATGCAATCGCTCTCGAAATCGAGAAGGTTTCGACGCCCCGGCCGATGACGCACGACCTGATCAAGAGCCTGCTGCTCGGCCTGGAAACCAGCCTGCGCAAGGTGGTGGTCAGCGAACTCAAGGACGACACGTTCTATGCGGTGATCTGGCTGGACCGGGAGGGCGACCTGATCAGCGTGGATTCCCGCCCAAGCGATGCACTGGCCCTGGCGCTGCGACTGGACTGCCCGATCTACGTAGAGGAGACGGTGCTGAAGTCGTCCAAGCAGATTTCGACGGTTGCCGATAAGGTCAACAACGAAGAGCTGCGGCGCTGGCTGGAGGGCCTGAACGACGAGGACCTCGGCCGCTACAAGATGTGAGCCCGGAAATCGCCGCCCGCCTCGCCCGCCTGCGCATCGAGCTGATGGCCGATGCGAAGGAATACAGCGTTTTCGCGCGCGACGGATGCATGGCCCTGGCGCAGCGCGCCGGGGACGGCGGATTTATCTCCGTGGGCAGCTCCGGCGTTGCAACCGAGCACGGGCTCGCTTACCTGGTCTGGAGAGAGGGGCGGCCGGTGCTGGCGGCGCACGGCGGGCAGGAATCGGCTGCCGCGGACGGACAGGTGGAAGCCATCCGGCAGTTCTCCCGGGACCTCAAAGCCGCACTGGGACTGGACCAATGACAATCGACGAACAACTCACGTACCTTCGCAAAGGGATGGCGGAGATCATCCGCGAAGAGGATCTGCGTGAGCGCCTGGTGCAGGCGGAAAAGGCCGGCCGGCCGCTGCGCGTGAAGGCCGGTTTCGACCCGACCGCGCCCGACCTGCATTTGGGGCACACGGTGCTGCTGCGCAAGATGCGGCACTTTCAGGATCTCGGGCACACGGTGATTTTTCTGATCGGCGATATGACGGGGATGATCGGCGACCCTTCCGGGCGCAACATCACGCGGCCGCCGATGACGCGCGAGGCGATCGAGCGGAACGCGGAGACGTACAAGGCGCAGGTGTTCCGGATTCTGGATCCGGAAAAGACGGAAGTGCGGTTCAACAGCCACTGGCTGGCGGAACTGCGTTTCGAGGACCTCATCCGGCTGTGCTCCAAGTACACGGTGGCGCGGATTCTGGAGCGCGACGATTTTGCGAAGCGGTACAAGACCGGCGTTCCGATTTCGGTGCACGAACTGCTGTACCCGCTGGCGCAGGCGTACGATTCGGTGGCGCTGGAGGCGGACGTCGAAATGGGCGGGACCGACCAGAAATTCAACCTGCTGGTGGGGCGGGAAATTCAAAAGGATTTCGGGCAGCCGCAGCAGATTGTGGCCACGGTGCCGATTCTGGAGGGACTGGACGGAGTGAACAAAATGTCCAAGTCGCTCGGCAACTACATCGGGATCACGGAACCGGCGGAAGTGATGTTCCGCAAGGTAATGCAGGTGAGCGATGAGCTGATGTGGCGCTACTACCTGCTGCTGACGGATAAAACCGAGGCGGAGATTGCCGCGATGCGGGCGAGCGGGCATCCGATGGAAATGAAGATCGCGCTGGGAAAGAATATCGTGACGGATTTCCATTCGGCGGCGGAGGCGGAGCGCGCGGCGGAGGTGTTCAACCGCGTGGTGCGTCAGAAGGAAGTGCCGGCTGAAATGCCGGAGGCGGCGTTTCCGGAAGGGGTCACGAAAGATGGCGCGGTGCGGGTGGACAAGCTGCTGGCCAAGGTTGGGCTGGCCGCATCGGTGAGCGATGCGGTGCGTAAGATCAAGGCGGGCGCGGTGGAGATCAACGGGCAGAGGGTGAAGGACGTGGCGCTGCCCGCGCCTCCGGCGGAGATGGTGATTCAGGTGGGCAAGAACTGGTGCAGGGTGACGGGAACACAGTGAGAAAGCTCTTCTACTGGAAGCTGAAGCAAAGGGAGATCAAGCTGGGCGAGCGGACGGTCCTGATGGGCGTTCTGAACGTCACGCCGGACTCGTTTACCGATGGCGGGAAGTACTCGGACCCGGATCGCGCGTTTGCGCGGGCGCTCGAAATGGAGGAGCAGGGGGCGGACATCATCGACGTGGGGGCGGAATCGACACGGCCGGGATCGGCGCGAATCAGCGCGGCGGAGGAACTGCGGCGGCTGATTCCCGTGCTCAAGCGGTTGAAGGGGCAGCTGGCCGTGCCGGTTTCGGTGGACACGTATAAGGCGGAAGTGGCGGAGCGGGCGTTCGAGCATGGCGCGGAGATCATCAACGATCCTTCGGGACTGACGATGGAGCCGCAACTGGCGCGGATGGTTTCGAATCACGATGGCGGGCTGGTGGTGAATCATATGCGCGGGCGTCCGGAAACATGGGCCAAGCTGGGGCCCATGCCGGATCCGATGGGAACGATCCTGCGGGACCTGGATGCAGCCGTCAACCGCGCCCGGCGGGTCGGGATCGACAAGGGCCGGATGGTGATCGATCCCGGTCTCGGTTTCGGAAAGCGCAAGGAGCAGAACCTGGAGATTATCGCGCGGCTGGGGGAGCTGGCGCAGTTGGATGTGCCGCTGCTGGCGGGGCCTTCGAGGAAGCACTTCGTGGCCCATGAGAGCGCCGAGGACACCCGGTTTGCGACGGCGGCGGCGGTGGCGGGTTGTATACTCGCGGGGGCCCACATCGTGCGGGTACACGACGTGCGCGAGATGCGGGCGGTAGCGGATGTGGCGGATGAAATTCTGCGCGGCAGAATAGCCTGAAAGGGCCAGCAACCGGAGAGCGGCGCAGGCGTAGGATATCGATCGAGGACACGAATATGCAACGCGCGCTCATATTTCTGTTGGTGGCAGGCGCGAGTTTCGCGCAAACCGGCCGGCGCCTGGACTACGCGCTGATTTTGGAAGACGCTCCTGTGGCGGAGCACGTCCGCTCGCGGCAGGATTTGCGGGGGGCCGAGGCGCGGGCGCACGCAGAGCGCATCCGGACAGCGCAGCGGACGGTGGAGTCCGAGTTGCGGCGGCGGAACGTAAAGGTGCTGGGCGAAGCGCAGACGCTGGTGAACGCGGTGTTCGTGAGCGCGACGGCGGAAACGGCGCGAGCGCTGCGCGGGATTCCCGGGGTGAAGCGGGTGGTGGCGGCGCCGCCGCTGCACATGGATCTGGACCGGGCGCTGGACCTGGCCAACGTTCCGGCAGCGTGGAGCGCGGTGGGCGGCGTGTCCAATGCGGGGGCAGGGATCAAGATCGGGATTATCGATTCGGGTATCGACCAGAACCATCCGGGGTTTCAGGACTCTTCGCTTCAGGTTCCGGCAGGCTTTCCGAAGGGGGAGACGGCGTATACCAATAACAAGGTGATCGTGGCGCGGAGCTACGTTCCGCTCGATTCGGTGGGATACAATCCGGACGACCTGGTGTCGGGCTCGCATCCGGACGACTACTCGCCGCGCGACCGGCAGGGACACGGCACGGCGATCGCGATGATTGCGGCGGGAGTGCAGAATACCGGGCCGCAGGGCACGATTCAGGGTGTCGCGCCGAAGGCGTTTCTGGGGAACTACAAGATTATCGGCTCGCCGGGGATCAACGATTCGGCGCGTTTCGCGGCGTTCAATAACGCGCTCGAGGACGCGCTGGCGGACGGGATGGAGATCGTGACGCTTTCACTAAGCGAGGGCAGTCCGGCGTTTTACGGTCCGCTCGATACAGATACGGGCTGCGGCGGCGTGTGCGACATTTACTCGCAGGCGGTGGAGAATGCGGTTGCGAAGGGCATGGTGGTGGTGACGTCGGCGGGCAACGACGGAAACATCGGGAAGATCGTCCCAACCTTGAACACGATTCATTTTCCGGGTACCGCTCCTTCGGCGATTACGGTGGGGGCGACCACTAACTCGCACGTGTTCTACCAGTCGGTGCACGTTTCGGGTACGGGGGTGCCTTCGAGTTTGCAGAATATTCGGGCGGTATTTGGTGACGGGCCGAAGATTGCGTCGCCGCTGACGGCGCCGGTGCGCGCGGCGGGCGGGGACGGACTTGCGTGTTCCGCGCTGGCGGCGGATTCGATGGCGGGCGCGATCGCGCTGATCCAGCGGGGCACGTGCGACTTCACGACCAAGATCAACAATGCGCAGAATGCGGGGGCGCGCGGTGTGATTCTGTACCAGTTGAGCGGTCAGGAGAACATATATAGCGGCATCTTCGCTCAGGGCACGGGAATTCCGGCGGTGATGATCGGGAATGCGGCGGGCAGCTCGCTGAAAACATATCTTGCGTCTAATTCGAGCGCGCAGGCAACGCTCGATCCGGCGCTGACGGCGTCGGACGCTACCCCGGACGTGATCTGGGCGGCCTCTTCGCGGGGTCCATCGCCGGGCACCTTCGGGGCGACTCCGACTACGGTCATAAAACCTGAATTGGTGGCGCCGGGAGTGGGCATTTATTCGGCGACGCAGAAGCTCGATCCGAATGCCGATTCGTACTCGGCTTCGGGGTATATGGCGTTCACGGGGACGAGTTACGCGGTGCCGATGGTGGCGGGGGCGGTGGCGCTGGTCAAGCAGAAATTCCCGTCGATGACTCCGGCGCAGCTCAAGTCCGCGGTGGTGAACACGGCCAGCCAGAATGTCACCGATGAGAACGGAGCGGCGCGAATCAACTCGATGGGGGCGGGTAAGTTGAACGCGGGGGACGCGGTGAGTGTGGCGGGTGTGGTGGATCCGGCTACGATTGAGTTCGGCGCGCTCAGTACGACGACCGTGAATATCAGCCGCACGCTGCGGATTTACAATGTCAGCGGCGCGGCGGCGACGTTCTCGGTGCGGGTGGAGCAGCGGGACGCCGGTCTGACACCGCAGGTCACTTCCGGTGCGAGTGTGACGGTGCCGGCGGGAGGGCAGGGGAGCGCGCGTGGTTACTCTCAACGGCAATCGTCCCAGTCCGGGCATCTACGACGGGTTCATCGTGATTACGGGCGCTGGACCCACGCTGCGGGTGCCCTATCAATACCTGGTGGGGACGGGCACAGCGGCGGATGCGTTTCCGATCGGCAACGGCGGATTTCTCGGCGGCACCGAAGATACGGGATGGGAGATCGACGCACGGGTGATCGACCAGTACGGCGTGCCGGTGGTCGGCGTGCCGGTGCGGTTCAACGCGGTGTCGGGAGGCGGCGCGGTGACGGCGGGCGATGATCAAACGTTCCGGCTCGGGAACACGGCGGCGCTGGTGAGGCTGGGACCGAACGAAGGCGACCAGATCTTCAACGCAGTGGTTGGCGGGCCGGGCGGACTTACGGTTCAGTTCGACGGTTTCGCGCGGCAGTATCCGGATATTCAGGCTATCTCCAACGCGGCGTCGGGCCAGGCGGGCGGGCTGGCGCCGGGGTCGTACGTGTCGATCTACGGCACGCGGCTGTCGGATGCGTTTCAACTGGAGCCGACCGCGGCCTTGCCGGTGGCGCTTTCGGGAGTGAGCGTCAGTTTCGACGGCGGCGGCCTGAGCCTGCCGGGCGGGATTCATTTCGTGAGCGGCGTGCAGGTAAATACGCAGATACCGTGGGAATTTCAGGGGCAGTCGTCGGTTCAGGTGAAGGTGACGGTGACGGGGCTGCCGAGTTACGTGTTCACACTTCCGCTGGCGACCTATTCGCCCGGACTGTTTCAGAATTCGGGTGTAGCGGCGGTGGAGGATTCGAAGTACAACATTCTGGGGGCGAACACTCCCGCGGTGCGCGGGGATACGATTCAGATTTTCGCCAACGGGTTGGGTCCGGTGACGAATCAACCGAATTCGCGGGAGCCAAGTTCGCTGACGCAGTTGAGCGAAACCACCAGGCGGCCGACGGTGACGATCGGCGGGATCAACGCGCCGGTAAGCTTCAGCGGGCTGACGCCGGGCGTGGTGGGACTCTACCAGGTGAACGCGGAGGTGCCTGCGAACGTGCCTTCGGGCGCGCAGGACCTGGTAATCACGATCAACGGAGTCAGCTCCATGCCTGCGAAACTGTACATTGCACCCTAGTTTGCGGGCACACACATTGACCGGGCAAAGCAGCCGGCTTTCGTTATAATGTGACGGTGGAGCGAGCCCCGGACGAATGACGGACATCAGGAAAAAGTTGCAGGACGAGATTACGGCGCTCGAATACGAGTTGCATGTCGAGCTGCCGAAAGAGATCCTGAAAGCGCGGGCGCACGGGGATTTGAGCGAAAACGCCGAGTATCATGCGGCCAAGGACCGGCAGGGCTTCGTCAACGCACGATTGAACCAGTTGAAGAAGCGGATTGCCGAGGTGTCGATGATCGACTTCACGAAGATCCCGCATGACCGTGTGGGGCTGGGATCGATCGTGGTGGTGCTGGATACAAAGCGGGAGGAAGAGGTTTCGTACAACCTGGTGACCAGCGAGGAAGCGGAGCCTGCGAACGGGAAGATCTCGACAACTTCGCCGATCGGGCGTGCGCTGCTGGGCAAAGAAGTCGGGGATGTGGTGAAAGTGCAGAGCCCGGGCGGAGTGAAAGAGTTGGAAATTCTGAAACTGACCACGATTCACGATTCAGCTGAGTAATCTATGACCTTCACACGCGGTATCGGTATGGCTTGTGGCGCCATCATCGATCGCATCGTGCGCTGGCTTGCGCTCTCCCGGATCCACCCCAACGCCCTGACCTTCTTGGGACTGGTGATCAACATATGGGCGGCCTGGCTGTTTGCGCAGGCGGGCAGCGCCACGGACCCGGCTACGGATTTCCGCTGGGCCGGCGTTGTGATCATCGGCGCGGGGCTGTTCGACATGGTGGACGGCCGGGTGGCGCGCGCGACGAGCCAGGTCACGCGTTTCGGCGGGTTCTTCGATTCGGTAGTGGACCGTTACTCGGACCTTGCGTTGTTCATGGGGCTGCTCGTGTACTATGCGCGCATCAACCGGTTCTTCTATATCGTGCTCACGGCGATTGTGATGACGGGTTCGGTGATGGTCAGCTACACGCGGGCGCGGGCAGAGAACGCGATTCCGAAGTGCAAAGTGGGGTTCCTGGAGCGGCCCGAGCGCGTGGTGCTGATTATCATAGGGGCGCTGAGTTTCCGGATGGCGCCGGTGCTGTGGGTGATTGCGGTCCTGTCCAACCTGACGGTGGTGCATCGGATGATATACACCTGGCAGGAGGCGACGCGGCTCGAAGACGCGCAATTACGGGCGGTGAAGGATCCGGCGTTCGAACGGAGCGAGAGCGGCGGTCCGCGCGCCACATAGAAATCTCGAGACGGGGATTTCAGTCTTCGAGAATCACGTGCGCCATACCCAATTCAGCGGTGTGGGTGATGGAGAGGGAGACATTGCGGACACCGAGTCTGCGCGCGAACTCCGCAGCTACGCCGTGAAAACGGAGGGTAGGTTTGCCGGAAGGCATGTTGGCGACTTCAAAATCCTGCCATGTGACACCATGCCTCCAGCCTGTGCCGATCGCTTTCATTCCGGCCTCTTTCGCGGCGAAACGAGCCGCGAAACGTTCGAAGCGGTTGGCCTTCCGCTCCACGTAAGCGATTTCAGCCGGGGTGTAGATACGCCGGACGAACTTCGACCCGAAGCGTTCGATCGAGGCCCGAATGCGAGGTACCTCGGCTAAATCGACGCCAGTCCCGACTATCATGCTGTAGCCGCGGCCGTTCCGGCCGGATTATGCGATCAGGACGCCTTGGCTGCCTGGGCGGCGCGTTTGCGATGTTCAGCCCAGCGTTTTTTCTGTGCAGCGGCGATCCGTTTGCGAGCGGCCGGGCTCAAAATTCGTTTGACGGCGGCCGGTTTTTCAGCAGATTTGGCGGCAGTCGCAGTCGGGCGCTTACCCTTCAACTGCGCTTCAATCTCCCGGATCTTGGTGTCGATTTTTTCTTTCTCGATCTGGTATCCGACGAGTGCCATCTGCAGCGTGGTGAGATCTTCTACGTTTTTGCCTCGTGCCATTATTTCACCTTTGCACTTAATATAACATGAAGTCAAGAAACACAAATAGACAAGTAAAAAGTTATGCGAGTTGTTCTACAGAGAGTCTCTTCAGCAAGTGTCACTGTCTCAGGCAGAGTAACGGGAGCGATTAGAAACGGGCTACTCCTTCTGTTGGGCGTCGGCAAGACCGATACAATAGCGGACGCCGATTATCTGCTGCATAAGACGCTCGGGCTGCGTATATTCGATGACGCGGCGGGCAAAATGAACTTGAATATTGAACAGGCTCAAGGTTCAATGCTGATTGTCTCTCAGTTCACGCTTTTTGCAGATTGCCGCAAAGGGCGTCGCCCGGGATTTGACCAGGCCGCGCCACCCGATCAAGCTCGCGATTTATACACCTACTTTGTGGACGCGGCGCGGCGGGGTCCCGTTCCGGTCGAAAGCGGGATCTTCCAGGCGGAGATGCAGGTAGAACTGGTAAATTCGGGGCCGGTGACTATCCTGCTGGATTCAGCCGACCGGCGGGAGTAAGGAGCGGGTCAAACAAAAGCCCCGGAGGCCTGCGGAGGTCCCGGGGCGCTTGCAAGTGATCTTTCGTCCTGAATTGCGATTACTGCCTGCCCAGGTACTTCTCGTACAGGCGGGTTTGCCGGTTGTTCAGGGAAATCTCCTTACCTTTGATATACAGATATCTCACGTGGGTCTGAATTTCGAGCAAATCCCCATCGGTTACCACCAGGTCAGCGAGCTTGCCGGGTTCCAGGGATCCGATCTTGTCGGCTGCTCCCCAGATCCGGGCCGGATTCAGGGTAACGGATTTCAAGGCCTCGTCATAGGGAAGTCCGAAGGCAACGGCCGTGGCTGCCTGATAGGGCAGGTTGCGGACGAACTCATTATTGAACGTCCCGAGTGCGAACCGGACGCCGGCTTTGTACGCGATTACGGGAAGGGTAAATGCCTCATCATAGGGGTCATCCTCTTCGTCCGGTAACGCGAGCACTCGCCCCAGTACGACTGGTACATCCTTGGCCTTCAGTTCCGCGGCCACCTTAGCCAGTTCCCTGGGCTGGAGAATGACGATGCGGACGTTCTGTTTCTCGCCAAAAGTAACCGCATCGCGGATACTTTGCGCCTGAGCGGCGGAAATGGCCAGCGGCACCTTACGGTCCAGCACCGGGAGCATGGCTTCAAACTTTAAGTCGGGCTGAAATCCGGGCGGGTTGGCGGACTTGGCGTTCTGGTACTTTCGGGCATCTTCGAAGAAGGTGTTTAGCTTGGCAAGCTGTTGATCGTAATTCCGTTTTTGCTGGGTGTATCCGCCGGCGCCGACAGCGCCGAGCAACTCAGTTACGCTGTCGGGAACGGCCTGCCCGCCGCCGCGTCCGCCGCGGCCGAGCGTGGGAAAGAGCAGGTGCATGGCTGCGGAGCGGTTGATTTCCATATCTTCCCAGGTCCAGCCGTCGGTGTGAATCAGCGCGGCCTGACCGGAGATGATCTGGCCGGCGCCGCCGCCGAAGCGGCCGCCGCCCCCGCTGCCCGAACCCGGAAAAGTCATGGCACTGGTGATGCCGTTGACCCGGACAACTCCGATATGTTCGCTTTCCGGATTCACGGCCACTAATGCCCGAAGCTGCGGCATGAATTCGCCGATCTCGCCGGTATCGACGGTTTCGCGGACCGAGGCTATTTCGGCCAGGCCCAGCTCGGTACCAGAGTCGATCATGCCGGGATAAACCCGGAGGCCCTTGCCTTCTATGATGCGGACGCCCTTGGCCGGGATCAGCTTTGGACCTATGGCGGCGATCTTACCGTCCTGAATCAGGAGGGAGACACCTTTCTGGGGCGGACTGCTCACCGGATAAATGTCAACATTCCGCACAAAGACCGTTTCTTGCGCCAGCGCCAGGGCGGCGCTGCAAATCAGAATTCCGAAGAGTTTCATTGGCCACCCCTCCCGCCGCGGCCACCGCCGGCCGGGGCGCGCTGCTGCGTCAGTTTCTCTTTCTCAATCAGCTTCTGCTTTTCGGCCTGAAGCGCGGGCCGCCCGCTGACTTCCCTGTCACGGTCGAAATACAGGGTGCCGTCGATGAACACTTTCTGGACCTTGGCGAAGTCGGACAAAGGCGGCTTGTCGTAAATGACCAAGTCGGCATCTTTACCGACCTCGAGGGATCCCACGCGATTCTCGATACCGAGCTGTTTGGCGGGGTTCAAGGTCACCATGGCCAGAGCTTCGTCCTCGGTGACGCCGCCGTACTTCATGACTTTGCCGGCTTCGGTGTTCAGATGCCGCATCAACTCCGCGTCATCGCTGTTGATGCTCACCAGGACGCCTTTTTTCGCCATCAATGCAGCATTGTAAGGAATGGCATCGAATGCCTCGACCTTGTAGGACCACCAATCGCTAAAGGTGGAGGCGCCGGCGCCGTGCGCGGCGATCTCCTTGGCCACTTTATAGCCTTCGAGCACGTGTTGAAAGGTGCGGATCTTGAAGCCGTAGTCGTCGGCCACACGGATGAGCATGAGGATCTCGTCGGCGCGGTAACAGTGAGCGTGGACGAAGCGCTTGCCTTCGAGGACCTCCTTGAGCGCTTCGAGCTTCAGGTCTTTGCGGGGCGGGAGCAGAGTCTCGCCTTTGGCCGCCCTGGCCTGGTAATCGTCCCATTTGGCCTTGTAAGCTTTGGCTTCATTGAAGGCCTCGCGGATGGTATCTTCGACGCCCATGCGCGTAGCCGGGTAGCGGGCGTTAGTTGGGGCGGCGCCGCGGCCGCCGGACGGGTTGCCGGCGCGCTTCGGGTTTTCTCCGAGGGCGAACTTGATGCCGGGAGTGGCGCCTTCGAAAATCAAGGCCTGAGCGTCCTTACCCCACCGCATCTTGATGGGCAGCGTTTTGCCGCCGATGGAGTTGGCCGAGCCGTGCAGAATGTTGGCCGTGGTGACGCCTCCGGCGAGGGCGCGGTAAATCGCGATATCTTCGGGGTTGAGGATGTCCCGGATGTCAACCATGGACGAAACGGAGACGCTGCCTTCGTTGATTCCGCCTTCGCCCGCGATGTGGGAGTGGCAATCGATGATGCCCGGGATGACATACTGATTGCTTCCGTCGATTACGGTGGCGTCCTGCGGCACCATGACTTTTTCGCCGAGGTCGGCGATCTTTCCGTCTTTCAAGACGATGGAACCTTTGAAGGTTCCTTTGGCGACGGTCATGATGGTTGCGTTTTGAATGACGATGGTCTGCGCGCCGGCGGGGGCGAGCGCCAGGATGGCTGCGAGCAGTAGTTTATTCATTGAATCCCCCCGGACCGGCAGTAACGGCTCCGCGGCCTGCCGGAGCGGCAGGAGTTTCCGCGGCCGGCTTATATTCTTTGCCGTCCACAAAGATCATTTCGATGCGCGTGCGATCGTCAAAAAGATCGCCGCGGGAAACGACGAGGTTGGCGATTTTGCCTTTTTCGATGCTGCCCAGGCGGTCGGCGACGCCATAGATCTCGGCGGGCGACAGGGTCAAGGCGCGGATGGCCGCATCGCGGGGCAGGCCGGCATCGATCGCCTTTTTGACTGCGCGCTGTAAGTCGCGGGGCTGGTCGTAGCCGTCGGAGTAGAGGGCGAACTTGACTCCGGCCTGAAGCAGGGCGGCGGGCGCGGAGGGCGCCTTATCGCGTGTTTCGAGGGTGCGGAAACTGTCCTCGGCTTCCGGGTCCGTGTCCCTGGCCTTTTCCGGCCACCTCATACTTACCAGTAAGGGAACGCCGGCCTTCTTCAAAAGGACGGCCGCTTCGGGACGGAAGGCTTCGCGGCCGCCGTACAGGATGAGAGGCTGCTTGAGCTCCTGGGCGAAGCGAAGCATGCGATCCATTTCGACGACGCGGTTGGCCGGCAGGAGAATACGGGGAGAGTGCAAGACGCCCTCGAGAGCGCGGTCGTACTCGGGCCGCTGCATGCCGCGGGGATTCCTGTCATAGGCCTCCTTCGCCATCTTGTAATACGCGGTATCCATGTAGATCTGGCGGATGTAGGCGATGGTGCCCATCAGCGACGCCGGAAATCCATTGCCGGAGCGGCTCATCGTGAGGTATTGGCCGAGGGACGGCACCAGCACCATTTCGCCCGATTTTTCGCCGGACAGCAGATCGATCAGGGATCCCTGGCCGGCGAAGATGCCGCGGGTGGGGAATGCGGCGACGGTGGTGAAGCCGGCGGAGCGCACGGTTTCGATGCGGCGATCGGAGCCCTGAATATCGTCGGCGGCGACCAGCCAACTGGTGGTGGCGGGCCGGTCCTCGGGGCCGCGGGAAGGTGGTAGGGCCGGTTGGCCGGTGGTGCCGGCGCCCCGCCCTCCGCCGGCGCCGCGGCCGCCGGTTGCAGTTGCGGTTGCGGGCGCGGCTCCGGCGACGCCCACGGTACTGAGCGCGTCGATCAAGCCGGGGTAGACAGTGAGCCCCTCGCCCTCGACGATCCATGCGCCGGCTGGGATGGGCACAGTCTCGCCGACGGCATCGATCAGGCCGTTACGCACGACGACTGTGCCTTTCGCGATGGCGGGCCCGCTGACGGTGATGATTCTGGCGTTACGTATCGCGAAGGTTGAAGGGACTTCGGCTATCGCGAACACGCATAGGAAAAGCAGCACAGACAGGAGTTTTCTCATACGAGTGATCCAGGTATTATAGCCGTGTCCGGAGGGCGTGCGGCCGGCGGCGGAGACGCGGGGCGGGTTAACCGTTTTGGGGGGCGGCCGGCGTGGTTTCAAGCCGGCGAGCAGCCATGCGGCCAGTGCTGGTAACAACGGCTCCGTTTGTCAGCGGATTGTTCGAGGAGGACGGCGAGCCGCTCGAGAGTTCCCCTGTTCGTCAAGCTTCTTCCGTGCGACCTGACGCTTGCAATGGCGCAGATTCTCTTTCGCCAGCTCATCGCTCGGATCCATCGAGACCGCCCGCGCCAGGGTTTCCTTAGCCTGCAAGAGGCGGCCGGCCTGTAAGAGAGTCCAGCCGAGGTCGTTGACTAATTTCTGATTTTCCGGTTCCAGTTCCAGCGCCCGCAGGTTCGCGGACACCGCTTCCTCGTGCAGACCTGCATTGCTGGCGCAATAGCCGAGGCCCTGGAATAACGCGGGATCGTCAGGATATCTCTTCACCGCCGATCGGTAGAGCTCCATTCCGTCCTCGTACGCCTCGAACCTGGTGAGAAACACGCCGGCCTCATCGATGATCTGGCGGATGTCGGTTGTGTGCTCCGGCAACGATAGCAGCGATTGCAGCAACTCTCGCCCTTCGGCGGTTCTCCCGGCTTGATACAAGACCGAACCCATGCTGAAAATGGCCGGCGCGTAGGTCGGCATCGCCTCGATCGCGCGTTTGAGGGCAGCGATGGAGCCTTCGCGATCGCCCAGCGCGTCTAGGAAGATGCTGTTGGCATATTCCATTTCGGCATAGAACTGGTGTTCCGCCGGGGTGCCCTTTCGCTTGGACGATTGCGCCGTTTTTCGCGTCACTGGGAGTTCTCTCAAAGTATAGACCAGGACTTGTGCGCCGGTCGTGACCCGGGTGCGACACTCGGATTGGGCTTGTCCACTTATACTGAAATTTGCCCAGAAAAATTGTGCGCTATCGCGATGCCGGTGTGAACATCGACGAGGCCGATCGTGCCGTCGGGTCGATCAAGAAACTCGCGCGTCAGACCTTCAGCCGCTCGGTGCTGACGGACATAGGAAGCTTCGGCGCTTCCTATCTCCTGTCGGGATACAAGAAGCCGGTACTAATCAGTTCGGCGGACGGGGTCGGGACCAAGCTGAAGGTGGCGTTCCTGACCGGACGGCACAACACGGTGGGGCAGGACCTGGTGAACCACTGCGTCAACGATATCGCCGTGCAGGGCGCGCTGCCGTTATTCTTCCTGGACTATTACGCGGTGGGGAAGCTGGATGCCGGGGTGGCCGCCGCGGTGATTTCGGGGATTGCGCGCGGGTGCCGCGAGAACGAATGCGCGCTGATCGGCGGCGAGACCGCGGAGATGCCGGGATTATACGCGGAGGGCGAATACGATCTTGCGGGTTTCATCGTGGGGGCGGCGGAGCGCGCGGATCTGATTACGGGCAGAAACATTAAAGAAGGGGATGTGCTGCTGGGGCTGCCTTCCACGGGGCTGCACACGAACGGGTATTCGCTGGCGCGCAAACTGCTTTTCGAAGTGGCGGGATACGGCCCGAAGACACTGCTGCCGGAAGTGGGGATGACGGTGGGGGACGCGCTGCTGGCGGTCCACCGCAGCTACCTGAAGCCGATACGCGCGTTGATAGGCGCGCGGCTGTTGCGCGGGGCTGCGCATATAACCGGGGGCGGAATTACGGACAACACGCCGCGCATGTTGCCGGCGGAGATGGCCGCGCAGATCGACACGGCGGCGTGGCGGATACCACCGATTTTCGAGGTGCTGCGCGAGATCGGCAAAGTGCCGGAGGACGACTACCGGCGCACGTTCAACCTGGGGGTCGGGATGATCCTGGCGGTGCCGGGGCGTTCGGCGGCAAAGGCGGAAGCGCTGCTTGCCGGTTTGGGTGAGCAGCCGTTCCGTGTGGGCCGGGTGATCGCGCGCAAGCGGTCGCACCCGCGCGTGGAGTACCGGTGAAGCGCCTCGGGATTCTGATTTCGGGCCGCGGCTCGAACTTCGAGGCGATCGCGGATAATGTGGCGGCGGGACGTCTGTCCGCGGAAATTGCGGTGGTGATTTCGAACCGGCCGTCGGCGGGACTCGAAGCGGCGCGGCGGAGGGGGCTGGAAGCGGTATTGCTGCCTTCGCGGGGACTCGACCGGGAAGTTTACGACCGGTTGTTGTGGGAAGAACTGGACCGGCGCGGGGTGGAACTGGTGTGCCTGGCGGGGTTCATGCGGTTACTGAGCGCATCGTTTGTCCGGCATTTTCCGGGGCGGATTTTGAATATACATCCGTCGCTGCTGCCGGCATTTCCGGGCCTCGATGCGCAGCACCAGGCGCTGGAACACGGGGTAAAGATCAGCGGCTGCACGGTACATTTCGTGGACGAGTATCTGGATGCGGGGCCGATTATTCTGCAATCGGCAGTGCCGGTGCTGGACGGGGACGATGTGGACGCTCTTTCGTCGCGGATCCTGAAGGAAGAGCACCGGATTTATTCGGAAGCGATCGGGATCGTGCTGAGCGGCACTTACGAGCTCGAAGGCCGGCGGGTGATCCGGCGCTGAAGGAATTCGGAAAGCAGCAGGGGCGGCCCGGGACCGTTTTCAAGTTGTTGCTCGACGGCCTTTTCGTACTGGCGCATGGTTTCCGCACGCCGCCTTTTTTCGAGGCCGCAACTCTCGATATCGAGGAGGATCTGCACCTCCCAGGGTTGAAACGTGGTCCTGGCCACAACTCCGCGGGATAACTCGTACAACAGCTTGCGGAAGCGGTTAAACATCAGTTCGCGTTCGATCAGTTCTTCGCATCCCACGATGAACTTATCGGCGGAAACGGTCGCCCTGTGACAATCGGGGACAAAAAAAGCGGGCACGTCAAACGGGAATTGAGAGGCGTGCCCGCGCGGTAATGGGGTTTACAGTCGATATTCTGAACCCGGGTAACCCGTTCCCAGTTGCGTAGCTCTTTGTGGCTATGGCTGACCTGGGGCCGCAGTCGGGGTTGGAGCGGCGGCAGCGGGCTTTCCGGCGTCCAGGTGGTCCCAATTCAAAATGGCGTTAAAGGCGAGCATGTAAGTGCCCTGGGTTTGCCAGCGCCAGAAGGGGCGGAGGGCGAACATGACCACGTGTCCCTTGCCCATCGGCATGTCTACGGCAGCGGCCCGGTTGGCCAAAGCCTCGCCGCCTGCGAGGGTTCCGGAAAGCAGCATGTTGGAGGCGGTGGGCGGGAACTGAATGATTACGCGAGGTCTTCCTTCGGTGGTGCCGGCAGCGCCTCCGCGTCCTCCGCGGCCTGCGCCTGCGGCTCCCGCACCGGCTCCTCCGCGTCCTCCGCGTCCGCCGGGCGATGGCGGTGGCGCGAGGGCGCCTTCGAGCGGCGCGATGGTGAGGGGCACCGCGTTGGGCGTAGTGTTCTGTCCAACACCCCCGATGGCGGCACCGCCTCGTCCGCCTCGTCCGCCGAAGCCGCCGGCGCCGGCCGCGTTCAAGACGGGATCCTGGTTGAAGTAGACGGGCAGGTCCTTGCCTTCATAGCCGTAGGCGATAGGGCTTTTGAGGTCGGCAAAGACTCCGCGCAGAATGGTGCCGCGGGCAAACAGGTTATCCGGATTTTCGACGGTGACGCCGCCGCCCAGGTTGAATTCGGCCATCAGGGTGGTGGCGGAGCCTTCGGTAAGCAGAGTCCCGCCTTCCTGGACGAAGCGGCCGAGTTCCTGGAGTCCTTCGAAGCCCATGCCACCGCGGATGTCGTCGGATTCGTCGATGCCGCCGAGGTTGGGGGTCGCGCCGGTCTTCTTATACGGTACGGGCACGCTGCCGGTACGCGCCACGCCGGCGATCATGGATTGCGCCGTGCCGCCCACGTGCGGATACACAATGACGTCGTAACGGGAGCGCAGATTTCCGTCGCGGAGTTTCTGGTCGGCGAAATAGGTATAGGGGACGCCGTAGTAATCGAGCGCGGCGCGGACCCACCCTTCATCCTGGGTGCGCGACCAGGAATGAATGTAGCCGATGCGGGGGATGGTGCTTTCGTGGGTCTTCACGGAAGGCGCCGAAGGGACGGCCCAGGCGGAAAGGCCGAGGTCGCGCAGCATCGGATCGAGACGTGCGTGATCGGCATTGGGGATGATCAGGGCACCGGCGCGGAACTTATGCCCGTTCAGGTCGAAGTCGTCTTCCGCCACCTGCATTTTGACGTCGCGGTTCTTGAAGCGGAAGGTCACCAGGGCGTTGTCGGCGGTGTGTTCGACGACCAGCGTGGGGCCGCTGCCGGTAACTCCTCCCGGCGCGACCGCGTCGGCGGTCAGCAGGGTCATGGCGGAGTCCAGCACGGCCTTGTCGGTTACGGGAGTGACTTTGACATCGCGCATGTACTGCATGGTCCAGCCGGTATCGTCGTAAGGGCGGGGGTTCGCGGGCGGATAGTTTTGCACGCTGAAGTAAATGTCGGCGAGGGTGCGATACGGCTGGTCGGCGCGTATGATGTAGTCGCCGGCGGCCACGGCGGTGGACCCGGCGGCGAAGGCGGAACTGGCTTTGTGCACCTCGATGCCCTGGCGGCGGAGGTCATTGACCATCTGCGCCGCGTCCGACTTACGGCGCTGCGCAGCGGGGATGTGCCACGCGTAGGTGGGGCCGGTCTTACCCTTTTCCACCGAGCGCTTGTTCTTCATCCAGTAATTCTCGAGATAGAGCTGCCGGTCCTGTGCAACCTTATTCAATGCCAGCAGGATTGCGGATTCCTGGATGTTGGTATTGTTTCTCGGTCCCCACTTGATGGAGGGCAGCGGCGGATTGGAACGGAACCATTCGCGGCTGGTGGCGGTGGCGCTGAGCTGAAGGTTCTGGTTCACATCCGGCCCGTAGCTCTGCACCTCATAGAACCGTCCGAAGGAGTTATGCGTGACGGCGATCCAGAACAGGTAATTGGGAGTCCACCCATCGTAGTAACCGAAGGTGAAGACGCCGGGCACGTTCCGTTTGGCCATCTCCATTACCTCGGTTTGCGCCAGCAGCCACCACTCGTTTACGGCAATCGGGTCGAGCGAGATATTGTAAGGTCCGGTGCCGGTGGAAACATACAGGTAGCTTTGGGCCTCATGGAGGTCGTGCATGACGGTGGGGTGCCACTCAAGCAACGTTTTGACCATGTTTTGGGTCAACTTGAGAAACTGGCCCATGCCGTCGCGATTGTTATCGTGCTGGACGTACTTGCCCCAGTACACGAGAGGCAGGCGCATGGCTCCCTGCGGCTGTTTCTTATTGAAGTAATACGTGTCCACCTGCTTTTCGCGGCCGTCCGCTTCGATCACCGGGGTGATCAGCGTGATGACGTTGTTGCGGATGGCCTGAACGAACGGCGTCTCTTCGACGATCAGGCGGTAGGCCAGTTCGATCAGCATCTCGGGACCGCCGGTCTCGGTGGAGTGGATGCCGCTGGCAGCCCAGTAGATCGGCTTGCCTGTCCGGATGAATTCGCGCGCCTGCTCCTCGGTGGTTTTGCGCGGGTCTCCGAGGCGGGCGGCGATGTCCTTGTAGCGGTCAAGGTCCTTAATGGTGGCCTCGTCGGCGATGGCCAGCAGCACCATGTCGCGGCCTTCTTCCGACTGGCCGATTTTCCAGAAGCGGGCGCGCGGCGAGACCCGGGCCAGTTCTTCGTAGTAACGGTGGATGTCCTTGGCGTAGGTGAGCTCGCCCGGCGTGCCCGGGATGCGGCCCAGGAACTTGAGCGGCGACGGCACGGTGTCCGAGGCCGGCATATGATCCACCAGTTCGGTGCTGATGCGGGGATCCTGGACGTATTCCTTGATCAGCCGGGTGTACTCTTCGTCGAGTTTCTGGGGCTGCGCGGCTGCGGGCGCCGGGGCCGCGGCGGGACGGCCGGTTTTCCGCGCCTGAGCGCCGGCATCGGGTGCGAAGGCCAGCGACAGCGCAAGGGCCGCACCCGCGGCAGCGAAACGTATCCTCATAGAGCCAACCTCCGTTCGGGTAAAGAAACTGATAACGCGCGGCGCACGTGGGTGTCAAGGCGTCTGGGTTCGGGGGGTGCGCGAGACGAAAGTGGAGATTCGTCAGAATCGCTGAAAAAGTCGGCAGAATCTGAGCGTACCTGGTACTTCAGATAATGCCGGCAGTTGCGGAAAATGGTTGGCCGCTGATAAACGCGGATAAACACAGATGGAAACACGATGTCTTATCGGCGTTGGTGTCGCGCACCGGGTTCAGGGCGCCAGGCGGGCGCCGCCCGTTACAATAGCTTTTCCAACTGTGAGACGAGGAATCTTTATTACTTTCGAAGGCATGGACGGCTCCGGCAAAACCACGCAGATGCACCGCCTGGCCGCCCGGCTGCGCGCCATGGGACGCACGGTTCTTGAAACGGCGGAGCCCGGCGGGCCGCCGATTTCGACGCAGATCCGGCGGATCCTGCTGGACGCATCGAATCAGGAACTGAGCCCGCGCGCCGAACTGCTGCTCTATTTCGCCTCGCGGGCGCAGAACGTGGACGAATGGATCGTGCCTGCGCTGGAGCGGGGCGAGATCGTGCTGTGCGAGCGCGGCGAGACCCGGGCCAGTTCTTCGTAGTAGCGGTGGATGTCCTTGGCGTAGGTGAGCTCGCCCGGCGTGCCCGGGATGCGGCCCAGGAACTTGAGCGGCGACGGCACGGTGTCCGAGGCCGGCATATGATCCACCAGTTCGGTGCTGATTCGGGGATCCTGAACGTATTCCTTGATAAGCCGGGTGTACTCTTCGTCGAGTTTCTGGGGCTGCGCGGCCGCGGGCGCCGGGGCCGCGGCGGGACGGCCGGTTTTCCGCGCCTGAGCGCCGGCATCGGGTGCGAAGGCCAGCGCCAGCGCAAGGGCCGCACCCGCGGCAGCGAAACGTATCCTCATAGAGCCAACCTCCGTTCGGGTAAAGAAACTGATAACGCGCGGCGCACGTGGGTGTCAAGGCGTCTGGGTTCGGGGGGTGCGCGACTCAAGAGTGGAGATTCGTCAGAATCGCTGAAAAAGCGGCAGAATCTGAGCGTACCTGGTAGTTCGGATAATGCCGGCAGTTGGGAAAATGGTTGGCCGCTGATAAACGCGGATAAACACAGATGGAAACACGATGTCTTATCGGCGTTGAGTCGCGCACCGGGTTCAAGGCGCCGGGCGGGCGCCGCCCGTTACAATAGCTTTTCCAACTGTGAGACGAGGAATCTTTATCACTTTCGAAGGCATGGACGGCTCCGGCAAAACCACGCAGATGCACCGCCTGGCCGCCCGGCTGCGTGGCATGGGGCGGACGGTTCTTGAAACGGCGGAGCCCGGCGGGACCGCCGATTTCGACGCAGATCCGGCGGATCCTGCTGGACGCATCGAATCAGGAACTGAGCCCGCGCGCCGAACTGCTGCTCTATTTCGCCTCGCGGGCGCAGAACGTGGACGAATGGATCGTGCCTGCGCTGGAGCGGGGCGAGATCGTGCTGTGCGACCGCTTCACGGATTCCTCGATGGCGTACCAGGGGGTGGGCCGCGGTCTCGGCACGGAAGCCGTGGAAGCGCTGGACCGCATTGCCTGCCACGGGCTCAAGCCCGACCTTACGATCCTGGTGGATGTGGACGCGGAAGCCGGGCTGAGCCGGGCGCGTGCGCGCAACCTGGCGCTGGCCCACAACGAGACGCGCATGGACGACCAGTCGCTCGAATTCCACCTGCGCGTCCACGAGGCTTATCACGCGCTGGCGGCGCGGGAGCCGGAGCGCGTCAAGGTGGTGAACGGCCGCGCGGGCATGGACGAAATCGAACGCGATGTGTGGGAACTGGTGCGATGCCATGTTTGAAGACTTCTGGGGGAACGAGCAGGTTTCGAACGCGCTGGAACAGATGATCGCGCAAGGTCGGCTGGCGCAGACGCTGTTGTTTTCGGGGCCGGAAGGAGTGGGCAAGGCGACACTGGCGCGCAGGCTGGGCGCGCGCCTGCTCGGGCGCGGCGACCTGATCGAGCAGGACGACCTGAGCCTGCCGCAGAACGTCGAGACAGTGGCATTGCGGGAAAAACTTGCGGCGGAGAAGCGCAACGAGGATCCGCTACAGTTTGCGACTCATCCGGACTTTGTCACCTTTCCGCCGGAAGGTCCGCTGCGCCAGATTTCGATTCACCAGACGCGATTGCTGAAGGATCGCGCGCAATATCTTCCGAACAAGGGCAGCCGCCGCATTTTTCTTATCGACCATGTGGACCGCGCCAACGAGCAGGCGGCGAATTCGCTGCTGAAGACGCTGGAAGAGCCGCCCGATCACCTGATCCTCATCATGACCGCGGAGAATGCCTACGACTTGCTGCCTACGATCCGTTCGCGGTCGGTGCCGTTCCACTTCAGCAGGCTTCCGGAAGAGGAAATGCGAAGCTTCGCGAAGGCGCGCGGGCTGGAGCAGGTGGAACGGAGGCTGGCGCTGGCGGATGGGAGTCCGGGGCTGGCATTGACGCTGGACCTGGAAGCGTACGACCGAAGGCGTGCCGCCATGCTGACGCTGGTGAAGGTGGCGGCGGGCGCGTCGCCGTTCGCGGCGTGGCTGCCGGTCTCGGAGGCGATCGGGCGGAGCAGGAGCGAAAAGCTCGATGTGTACCTGAAGGTCCTCTACGATCTGCTGCGCGACCTGATGCTGCTGCGCGAAGGGGCGGGGGCGATCCGCAATGTGGACATCCGGCAGGAGCTGGAGGCTGTGGCCGCGCGTCTCGAGTTCGCGTGGATCCGGAAGGCGGTGACGCGGGTGGACGAGATCGCGGAACTGATCCGCCGAAACATTCAGAAGACGATCGCGCTCGACGGGCTAATCGCGGAGCTGCGTGCAGCTTAGGAGGGTGTCCCAGAACTCGGGGAAGGAGACCGAGGCCGCCTCCGCTCCCTGAATGACGCACGGGCCCGACGCACGCAACGCGGCGACGGCGAACGCCATGGCGACGCGGTGATCGCCGAACGAATCGAGTTCGGCGGCGCGGAACGCCTGGCGACCGGGAACGATCATGCCGTCGGGCAATTCTTCGGCCTCGATGCCCATGCGGCGCAGATTTTCTATCACCGTGCGAATCCGGTCGGTTTCCTTGATGCGCAGTTCGGCGGCGTCGCGCACGGTGAGGCCGTTTTCGGTGGCGGCGCCGAGGACCGCCAGAACGGGGATCTCGTCAATGAGGGCGGCGGTGAGCGCGCCGGAGATGGTGCCGCCCTTCAGCTCGGAATATTCCACCAGGATCTCGCCGATCAACTCGCCGTTGACGGTTTCCAGGTCGGGGATGTGGATGCGGGCTCCCATGCCGGCGAGGAAGTCGAGGAGGGCCGAGCGGGTCGGGTTGAGGCCCACGCCGCGGATGGAGAGGCGCGAACCGGGTACGAGCAGTGCGGCGGAGAGGAAGAAGGCGGCGGAGGAAAGGTCGGAGGGAACCACCAGTTCGCGTCCGGTGAGGGCGGGGCGTCCGTCGAGGGAGATGGCGCCGCGGGAAACGGTGAGGTTGGCGCCGAATTCGCGGAGGGCGATTTCGGTATGGTCGCGCGAACGGATGGGCTCGCCAAGGGTGGTGCGGCCTTCGGCGAAAAGGCCGGCGAGCAGCACGCAGGTTTTGACCTGGGCGCTGGGCACAGGCAGGTCGTAATGGATGGGGCGGAGCGTTCCCCCTTCGATCTCGAGCGGCGGGAATTTGCCGTCGCGCGCCTGGATGCGGGCACCCATGCGGGAGAGCGGTTCCATGATGCGCTGCATGGGGCGGCGGGAGAGCGATTCGTCGCCGACGATGCGGGTGCGGAAGGGCTGCGCCGCGAGGATGCCGGAGAGCATGCGAATGGTGGAACCCGAGTTGCCGGCATCGAGATCCGCCGACGGCGCGCGCAGTCCTTCGAGGCCGCGCCCGTGAACGACGAATTCGGTGCCGGAGCCCTCGACATCGATGCCGAGCGCCCGCACGCAGGCGAGGGTGGAGTGACAGTCCGCGCCGGTGGAATAATTGCGGATGCGGGACGGTCCCGAGGCGATGGCGGCGATCATGGCGTAGCGGTGGGAGATCGACTTGTCGCCGGGCAGAACGAGGGTTCCGGAGATGGCTGTTGCGGGCGAAATGGTTCTCTGCATGAGACGGCGTGTCCGGCGGTTACGACGAGGGTTCCTGCATGGACGCTTCAAGCTGGTCGCGCAGGCTGTCGCCGAGATGATGAACCGCGTCGGTGTCGATCAGTTCGATGAACGAGGGCACGCCGGAGAGGCGGACGGCGGTGAGCAGCAGGTCGTCGGCGGGCCGGAAGGACGGCAGGGGAACGCTCATGGTGGTGACGGAGAAGCGTTCGAAGCCGGGCATGGTGGCCGAGCCGATCTGCCAGCGCAGGTCGTGGAACAACTGCGCCAATGCGGGATGGCGGCCGAGCACCACGGAAAAGGCGAAGGCGTTCACCACGAACTGGCGAACGGGTGGAATGCGCCGGTCGCCCGGGGAGCCGAGCAGGTTGCGGAACTGGGAGAGCGAATACTCCGAGCCGTACGTCACCACCCAGCGGACCGGAGAAGTCATGGTGATCTTCTTCGACGCCTTGGCGCCCTTGGCTTCATGGCTGTATTCGAAGGGGTAGACCTTGAGGACCGAGCCGATGGAGGTGAGGGTATCCTCGTCGAGCTCGGGCTTGATGTCCAACTGTCCGGCTGCATCCTTGAACTTCTGCGCGAGATCGGCGAGGGCGTCGTCGGCGCGGGTGACGGAGTCGCGGGCGCCCACGTGTTTGCCGAGCACGCGTCCGGGGGCAAGCAGCGGCCAGAGTGTGCCGAGATGATCTTTCAGCCGCTTGAGGAGGAACGCGGAGATGCGTTCGGTAATTTCGCGGTACTCCAGCAGCTCGTCCAGACTGGTAATCGCGGGAGCATTGGATAGTTCAGCCATAGTGACGGAGTGCGGACTCCGCACCAGCTTAGCATGCCGGTCCAGGGGAGGGATGAGATGGGTTAAGACGGAGAATAGTCGAAAGCGTAGCGAAAGCCGTTCGCGGCGATGGCTCCGAGTTCCGTCCGGGAAAAGCCGAACTGGGCGGCGGCGAGGCGGTATTCGCCGGTCAGGGTGCAGCGGAACATGGCGGGATCGTCGGTGTTGAGGGTCAGGGGAACGCCGGCATCCCAGAGACTGCGGACGGGGTGGTCCTGGAGGCGTTTGACGACCCCGGTGACGAGGTTGCTGGTGATGGAGATTTCGAGCGGGATATCGCGGTCGCGGAGGTGGCGCAGCAGCACCGGATCTTCGACGGCCGAAATGCCGTGGCCGATGCGCTCGGCGCCGAGCTCGAGCGCGGACCAGATGGAATCGGGCGAGGTGCCTTCGCCGGCGTGAGCGGTCAGGCGCAGGCCCGCATCGCGGGCGTAGGCGAAGATTTCAGTGAACCAGGAGGCGGGTCCACGCTCTTCGCTGCCGCCAATCCCGAAGGCGACCACGCCGCGGCTGCGGCGGGCGGCGGCCAGTTGCGCCACCTGCATGGCCGGCTCCGGTCCGAACTGCCGGACGGCGTCGAGGATCCAGCGCACCTGGACGGGGGAGCCGGCGGCGGCTTCCGAGATGGCGTCGAAGATGGGCGCGAAGTCGTGGTCCTTCCACAGCACGACGCCGGCCGCAACGATGATTTCGGCGTACGTGACGCGCTGCGCGCAGAGCCGCTCAAGCAGGCGGCGCGTAATCAGGGCGTAGTCCGCCGGGGTCCGCAGGCGCTTGCCCACCGCGCCGAAGGCCTTCAGAAAGGCGTCGAAATCGGGATACTCGTAGAGCGCGCGCAATTCGGCCAGAGGAGTGGAGGGATCGAGCTCGTGCAGCGTCTCCGGTTCCACCGAACCTTCCAGGTGAACGTGCAGCTCCGCTTTGGGCAATTCGGCGATGAAATCGTCCATACTTATTTCTTAGGCTCTCATGACAGCGGAAGAGATTGAAGCAATCGTAGGCGGCTACCACGGAGACGCATTTCGCGTGCTCGGGCCGCACGGCATCCGGAGCAGGAGAAACGGCCAGCGGCGATGGGAGGTGCGGGCGTTTCTGCCGCAGGCCGAATCGGCGGAGGTGGCGGCCGGCGAACAGCGCGTCGCCATGCAGAAACTGCACGACCAGGGCTTTTTCTGCGGCGTGCTGGAGGGCGATCCGCAGCGATATACGATTCGGGCGCGGGGTTGGGCCGGCAAGGAGATGGAGATCGAAGATCCTTACCGCTTCGGTCCGCAGCTTCCGGACACCGATCTCTACCTGCACACGGAAGGGACGTTGCAGGAGGCTTATCGGACGCTGGGCGCGCACCTGATAACGGTGGACGGCGTGGAGGGCGTACGTTTTGCGGTCTGGGCGCCGAATGCCGAAAACGTGACGGTGACGGGCGAGTTCGACGAATGGGACATTCGCCGGCACCCGATGCGGCGGCGGAACGGCGGTATCTGGGAGATCTTCATCCCGGGCCTGGGCCAGGGCACTTGCTACAAGTACAATATCCGGTCGAAGTTCGCCGGCTACCAGCAGCTCAAAGCCGATCCGTACGCGTTCTACTGCGAGGTTCCGCCGAAATCGGCGTCGGTGGTCTGGGGCATGGACGGGCACCAGTGGCGCGACAGCGGGTGGATGGAGGCGCGCGGGAAGACGGACTGGCTGCGCGCGCCGGTTTCGGTGTACGAAGTGCATCTCGAGTCCTGGCTGCGCGGGCCGATGGGACAGCCGCTCACCTACCGGGAGATGGCCGTGAAGCTGGTGGAATACGCGCGCCACATGGGGTATACGCATATCGAACTGCTGCCCATGATGGAGCATCCATTTTCGGGCTCGTGGGGCTACCAGGTCATCGGGTATTTCGCGCCAACGTCGCGTTTCGGCAATCCGGACGATTTCAAGTACCTGGTGGATTGCTGCCACCAGGCGGGCATCGGCGTGATTGTGGACTGGGTGCCCGCGCATTTTCCGAAGGACGCGCACGGGCTGGTGTACTTCGACGGGACGGCGCTTTACGAGCACGCGGATCCGCGCCGGGGCGAGCACCGGGACTGGGGCACGCTGATTTTTAATTACGGCCGCAATGAGGTGCGGACGTTTCTGATTTCGAACGCCCTTTTCTGGCTGCTCGAGTATCATATCGACGGGCTGCGCGTGGATGCGGTGGCGTCCATGCTGTACCTGGATTATTCGCGAGAGCCGGGCGAATGGATCCCGAACCAGTACGGCGGAAACGAGAACCTGGAAGCGATCGACTTCCTGCGCAAGTTCAACGAACTGGCGCACACGGTGCCCGGTGCGTTCACGGTGGCGGAGGAATCGACCGCGTTCCCGGGCGTTTCGAAGCCGGTATACCTGAACGGGCTGGGCTTCACGATGAAGTGGAACATGGGGTGGATGCACGACATGCTGGACTATTTCGGCAACGACCCCATTCACCGAAAATACCACCACAACGACATCACATTCAGCCTGCTGTACGCATTCACGGAGAACTTCGTGCTGCCGATTTCGCACGATGAGGTGGTCCACGGCAAGCGATCGCTACTCAACAAAATGCCGGGCGACGAATGGCGGCAGTTTGCCAACGCGCGGGCGTTTCTTGCTTACATGTGGGCGCATCCCGGCAAGAAGCTGCTGTTCATGGGGCAGGAGATCGGGCAGCGCGAGGAGTGGAACCACGAAGCCGGCATCCGCTGGGAACTGCTCGAATTCCCGCTTCACCGCAAGCTCCAGGAGCTGGTGCGCGCGCTGAACGCGCTGTATCGCGCCAACCCGGCCATGTACCAGGTGGACTTCCATCACACGGGATTCGAGTGGGTGGA
The DNA here is from genome assembly GCA_963836425.1 of Bryobacterales bacterium. Classification (GTDB taxonomy): domain Bacteria; phylum Acidobacteriota; class Terriglobia; order Bryobacterales; family Bryobacteraceae; genus CAWIJJ01. Next base: position 680,297 of record CAWIJJ010000006.1, read on the forward strand.
TTTCCACGACTGGGAAGATTCGGTGATCGCTTTTCTGCGGCGGGCGGAAGATCCCGCCGATGCCATTCTGTTCTGCTGCAACTTCACGCCGGTGCCGCGCAAGGGGTATGAATTCGGGGTTCCGGAAGAGGGGTTCTACGAGGAAATTTTGAATACCGATTCGGAGTTTTTCGGAGGCTCGAACATCGGCAACGGCGGCGTGGTGTCGTCCCGGCCGGTTCCGAAGCACAACCGGAAGCACAGCATTGCGGTGACGCTTCCGCCGCTTGCCGTGGTCGCCTTCAAGAAACGCTAGCGAGGCGAGGTGGAACGGTACGATTCGATCATCATAGGCGGCGGCCACAACGGGCTGGTGACGGCAGCGTACCAGGCTCGCGCCGGGCGGAAGGTGCTGGTGCTGGAGCGCCGGGAAATGGTGGGCGGCTGCGCGGTCACCGAAGAAATCTGGCCGGGGTACAAAGTTTCGACGGGCGCGTACCTGACCAGCCTGATGCAGGAGCGCATCGTGCGGGAGCTGGAGTTGCCGCGCTTCGGCTACCAGGTGGACGCGAAGGATCCCGCCTTCTTTTCGCTGTTTCCCGACGGCCGCCATTTCTTCATGTGGCAGGACCGGGAGAAGACGCTCTCGGAAATCGCGAAGTTCTCGAAGCACGATGCCGAAGTCTACCCGGCGTATGAGGACCAGTTGGAGCGGATCTCGCGCGTGGTGGAAGGCCTGCTGCTCACCACGCCGCCGCGCTTTCCGCCGTCGGCGCTGGACGTGGTGGATTACCTGCGCCTGGCGGGTAAGGTGGGCGGCCTCGCGAGCAAGGACATCGTGGCGCTGGTCAAGATCTTCACGCAAAGCGCGGCGGAGTTTCTGGATGAGTGGTTCGATTCCGAGCAGGTGAAAGTCACGCTCGCCACCGATGGAGTGATCGGCGCCAACGGCGGGCCGCGGTCGCCCGGGACGGCGTACATTTTGTTGCATCACTGCATGGGCGGGGTGGCGGGGCATCGCGGGCTGTGGGGATTCGTGCGCGGCGGCATGGGGACGGTGTCGGAGGCGATTGCAGCGTCGGCGCGGGCCAAGGGCGCGCGGATCCGCACGGGCGCGACGGTTGCCAGGGTGCTGGTGCGCAGCGGCCGGGTGACGGGAGTCGCGCTCGAGAGCGGGGAAGAGATCGAGGCTCCGGTGGTGGCGTCGAATCTCGACCCGAAGGTCACCTTCCTGCGCCTGGTGGAGGAACGCGAACTCGAGCCGGACTTCGTCGACGCGATCCGCAAGTTCCGCACCGAGGGCACGAGCTGCAAGATCAATCTCGCGCTTTCGGGGCTGCCGGAGTTTGCCGCCTATCCGGGCGCGCCCGGCCCGCAACACCGCGCCACCATGCACATCTGCCCCAATATCGATTACGTGGAGCGGGCCTGGGACGACGCGAAATACGGCCGCCCTTCCGAGCGCCCGCTGCTCGAGATGACCGTGCCGACCATGTACGACCCGTCGCTCGCGCCCGAGGGCAAGCACATCATGGGCATCTTCCTCCAGTACGCGCCGTACACGCTCAGCGCGGGCACGTGGGACGAGTTGCGGGAGCCGTTCGGCGACCGCGTGATTTCGCTGATCGAGGAGTACGCGCCGAATATCCGGAGCATCATCGAACACCGGCAGGTGCTGACGCCGCTCGACCTGGAACGCAGGTTTGGAATCACGGGCGGAAACATCTTCCACGGCGAAATGAGCCTGGACCAGATGTTCGTGATGCGGCCGGTGGCCGGGTGGGCGCGGTACCGCACGCCCATTCGCGGCCTGTTCCTGTGCGGTTCCGGCGCACATCCAGGAGGAGGCGTGATGGGGGCGCCGGGGTACAACTGCGCGCGCGAAATGATGCGGCGGCGGTGAATGTGTGATTGAATTGTCGGCATGGGCAGCGGACATTTTTCACGCCGTACTTTTCTTGGATCGGGTTTAGCCGCGGCGACGGCGCCCTTCGTGAGGGCCGCAACGCCGAAGCGCAACGTTCTGTTTATCGCGTCGGACGATTTGAACAATTGCCTGAGCTGCTACGGCCATCCGATTGTCCGGACGCCCAATCTGGACCGGCTGGCCCGTTCGGGTGTGCACTTCGAGCGCTCCTATTGCCAGTTCCCGTTGTGCAGCCCGTCGCGCAGTTCGCTGCTGACCGGCCTGGCGCCGGACACGACGCGCGTATGGGACCTGCAGACGCATTTCCGGAAGGCGCTGCCCGACGTGGTAACGCTGCCGCAACTGTTTCAGAAGAACGGGTACTTCGCGGCGCGAGCGGGGAAAATCTACCACTACGGCGTGCCCAAGGACATCGGCACGGCGGGGCTGGACGATGCGCCGAGCTGGAACGAGGCGGTGAACCCGGCCGGCGTCGATCACACGCAAGAGGAACCGCTGCTGGCCAATTACACGCCGACGCGCGGTCTTGGCTCCGCCATCTGTTTTCACGCTTCGCAGAGCAAAGACGACCGGCACACGGACTACCTGGTGGCCGACTCGGTCATCTCGATGATGGAGAAGCACCGCGGAGATCCCTGGTTTCTCGGCGCCGGCTTCTACCGCCCGCACGTGCCGTGGATTGCGCCGGCGCGCTACTTCGATCTGTATCCGCTGGATCGCATCCAGGCGCCGCCGTTTGATGAAAGCGAAATGCACATCGCTCCCGAATGGGCCTATTTCACCAAGCCGGCGAACTGGGGAATGACGGTGTTGCAGCGGCGTGAGGCCATTCGCGCCTACTATGCCTGCATCAGCTTCATGGATGCCCAGGTCGGGCGCCTGCTGGATACGCTCGACCGGCTGCGGCTCACGGAGAACACTTCGATCGTGTTCTGGGGCGACAACGGCTACCATCTTGGCGAGCATGGCCAGTGGATGAAGCAGACGGTGTTCGAGCCCGCTTCGCGTGTTCCTCTGCTGGTCGGGGGCGCGGGCGTGACGGCGCGGGGGCGGTCCTGCCCGCGGACCGTGGAACTGCTGGATATTTATCCGACCCTGGCCGAGCTCTGCGGGCTCCGCGACACTCCTGCCAACCTTCATGGACGCAGCCTCGCGCCGCTGCTCCGCAACGCTAATGCCCGCTGGGACAAGCCGGCGGTCTCGCAGGTGCACCGTCCCGGTGGCGGCAAGCCGGTGATGGGCTACTCGCTGCGCACCGAGCGCTATCGCTACAGCTTCTGGCGCGAAGGGAGCGAAGGGGAAGAGCTGTACGATTACGACCGGGATCCGCGCGAACTGCGCAACCTGGCGGGCGACGCCGCTTCCGCGCCGGTTAAGAGCAAGCTGCGCGCCAGCCTGGAAACGATCGGACGCGCGCGCGGAATGGCGGGCGCTCCGGGCGCGCTCGCTTCCACGGGGTGAGTTTATTTTCCGGCCGGGCTATTTCGCGATGCAGCTCGCGGATACTCGCGAGGGCATCGACTTCTTCTTGCCGACGATTCGCCTCAGGCACGATCCTCGCGACCGCGCGGCCATGTCTTGTGATGATGAGCGTCTCTCCGCGCTCGACGTCGTCGAGCAGTTGAGACAAACGGGCTTTCGCATCGGAAGGGGGCGCTTCAACTGCCGGATCTCGGGTTGGAGCTTGGCGTATTCACGAAGGCGGCGATCAACGAACGCCTTTCCTTTCAGCTTTAGTCAGGCGAACAGGGCAAATTCGGAAAGCGCGGGACTGGCGGACGACTGCGTGACGCGAAGGCGCAACCGTGCCGCCTGGACAGGACTCTCGAGTTGGATCAGACGCTGCGGGCCGATGCTGGTGGCCGTGGCGAGGGGCGCCCAGGAGCCCGCATCCCAGCGGTCCACGGCCACCGCATCGATGCGCTGGCCCAGGCGAATTTCTTCCCGCAGGCGGATTACCTGGAACGTGGCGGGACGGCCGAGGTCGATGACGGCGTCCGGCGTCAGGGCTGAGTCTTCGCTCGCCCAGTAGGTTCCCGAGCGTCCATCCACCAGGTTCGATGCCGCGAAGCCGGCGCGCGCGCTCGAGGCCGATACCTTCGCGCCCGCTGCCAGGTTCCGGGAGAAAGTGGCGCGCCGGTAGTTTCCGAATGCCTTGAGCGAGGCAATGTCCTCCGCGTTGAGCAGACCGTCGCGATTGGGCGGCACGTTGAGCAGGAAATTGGCGCCGCGTCCCACCGATTTGTAGTACAGGTCGATCAACTGGGCCGGGGTCTTCACGCGCGCGTTCTCGCGTTCGTGCCAGAACCAGCCGGGGCGGATGGAGACGTCGCATTCGGCGGGCAGCCAGCGGGAGCCGTGCCGGTGGCCGGTGGGAGATTCCTTTTCGCGGACATCGCCCGGCGAGGCGGGCCCGCCGCCGGCGGCGACAGGGTCGTAGGTGGCCCAACAGGGGTCGCCCGCGATGCCGCGTTCGTTCCCCACCCAGCGGACGTCCGGGCCCACGTCGCTGAAGATCACCGCGCCGGGCTGAAGCGACCGTACCAGCTCCCAGGTGCGCGGCCAGTCGTAATAGGTTCTCTTATCGATGGTGCGTTTTTCCCGGGCTCCGCCGTAATAGCCGTCGCCGCCGTTGGCGCCATCGTGCCAGACCTCGAAGATGGGACCGTATCCGGTCAGCAGTTCGCGCAGTTGCCGGCGGTAGAGATCGACGTATTCGGGCGATCCATAACTGGCGGCATTGCGGTCCCAGGGTGAGAGGTAGACTCCGAATTCGAGTTTGCGGCGCCGCGCGGCTTCGGCGATTTCGCGCACCACGTCGCCTTTGCCGTTCCGCCATGTACTCTTCCGGACGGAGTGCCCGGTTGTGGCCGTAGGCCATAGACAGAAGCCGTCGTGATGCTTGCAGGTGAGGATCACGCCGCGCATTCCGGCATCCGCGAGCGCGGAAACGATCGCGTCCGCGTCGAAGCGCGCCGGCTGAAACAGGTTCGGGTCCTCGTCGCCGTAGCCCCACTCCTTATCCGTGAAGGTATTGATGGTGAAGTGCAGAAAGGCGGTGGTCTCAAGCGCGTGCCAGTGCAACTGGCGGGCGGACGGAATCGCACCGAACGGCGCGGGGTCCGCGGCGGCGCGCAAGGCATGCGGCGCGAGCGCCGCGCCCGCTAGCAGAGCTCGTCTGGTAACCATCTGTCTACGATAACCGGGTTTGGCCGCCGGCGCGCTAAAGGTTGTGATAGCATGGGCGGAACGGAGGGCTCATGGCTCATCACAGCAGACGCGATTTTCTGAAGACCGGCTTTGCCGTAACCACGTTGGCCGGCCTGGGCGGACTTCCGGCACGTGCCGCAAAACAGAGCGCTACCGATTGGGTGACGCTGGGCCGGTCGGGCGTCAAAGTGACCCGCCTGGCGTTCGGAACCGGAACATTCAGCGGGCGCGTGCAGCGGGAACTGGGACAGGAAGGCTTCAATCGCCTGGTGCGCCACGCCTACGACAACGGCATCCGTTTCTTCGAAACCGCCGAATCGTACCGCGGTATGGGGCAGATGCTGGCGACTGCGCTCAAGGGTCTGCCGCGCGACAGCTACCGGATCATGACGAAGATGACGGTGCAGCCGACCACGGATGTGAACGCCAAGATCGAGCAGTTCCGCCAGGATATGAATACCGACTACTTCGACATCCTGCTGATGCACTGCGTGCGGAGTCCCGAGTGGCCGACGGAACTCGAACGGGTGGAGGATGGCTTCTCGGAAGCCAAGGTGAAGAAGATCCTTCATTCGCACGGCGCCTCCGTTCACGGCCTCCCGGCGTTGCGCGCATTCCCGGGCAACAAGTGGCTCGATATCGCCATGATCCGCATGAACCACAACGGGACCAAGATGGACTCGGAGAATATGCGGGACTCCAACGACCGCGGAGTGGTTGACGAGGTCGTGAAGCACACCAAAAAGGTGCACGGCGAAGGCATGGGCGTGATCAGCATGAAGCTTGCCGGCGAAGGCCAGTTCACCAGCCGCGAGGACCGCCAGGCCGCCCTCAAGTTCGCGTTCGGCACGAAGGCTGTCGATTCGGTGACGATCGGCTATAAGAGCCCCGCGGAAATCGACGAGGCCATCGAGAACCTGAACCTGGCGTTGAACTCGTAACCGGCACGCCCGGGGGAACAAGATCGCGAGGAATCCGTATCCATTTATGGAGACCTCATGATCGTTACGACTACACCGAGCATCGAAGGCAAGCGGATTCGCGAATATCGTGGAATCGTGACCGGCGAAGCGATTCTGGGCGCTAACATTTTCAAAGACCTCTTCGCGGGAATACGGGACATTGTCGGTGGTCGCTCCGCCGCATACGAGAAGGAACTCCGGACGGCGCGCGAGACGGCCATGGCGGAACTTATCGCCAACGCGCAGGCGCTGGGCGCCAGCGCAGTCGTAGGAGTCGATCTCGATTACGAAGTGTTGGGCCAGAATAACGGGATGCTGATGGTCAGCATCAGCGGGACCGCCGTGATTCTCGATTAGTGCTCAGCGGCTGATTACAGTAGCAGGCTTTCGATACGGTGGGCGTGCACCATGTTTTCGCACGGCGACCAGGCGAAAACCGTGAACCGGCCATCCTGCGAGGCGACCAGCGCCACGGCATCGTGCTGGTCGCGGATGAATTGCGCCGCCGACAGGTGACGGGTTCCGCCCAGTTGGCCCGGCTCCAGCACTTCCGCACTCGCGCCCTCTACCGGCTCGGTGAGGATCACCTCCGTGACCTGCGGGGACTTGGCGCGGCGCACGATCTTGGCGCCGAACGCGAGCACATCGTACGTGTCGGTGATGACGGTGGCCCCATCCACGGCGGTAAGGCCGGCGACACCGTCCACCGCCCGCCGGAGCGAATCCATCCAACCGCGGTCCTGGTTGGGGACGGAGTTGCCCTGCATGAGCTCGGCGAGGGCGGAGAACGGCGGCGCAAGCGAGTACATGACAGGCTGGACAACCGATTCCCTCCAGCGTTCGGTGTTCGCCGGAACCACCAGCAGGGATCCGCCGCGGCCATGGGCGCGCATCGACACGGCCAACTGAATGAGGACGCTCACCGATCCGGTGGAGGCGTGCTGGCTTTCGAAGCCCAATAGCGAGGTCAACAGGTCCGGGCAGTCGGGCAGCCGCGCTGACTGCTCGTCGATCATCTTGACCTCGTCGCCCTGAAGGACGGCGACATTCACGAACTTTCCGGATTCGTCGCCGCGGCTGTGCTTTACGACCAAAAGCCCCGGCGCAACCACTTCCAGAACCAGGCAAAAGGCCGGCAGGTTGCGCGTCGCTCCCCAGACGGAGAGCTGCCCGTCTTCGCGCCACACGCCGAGATGGATTCCCGGGCGCACCACCGCGGGCGCAAGCCGCGTGAGGGGTTGCGCGGCCAGGGGAAGCTTCCGTTCGAAAGTGAGCGGCCATTTCACTTGCTCCTTGGAAACAAAGGCGAGTGAGATCGCCGGCATATAACCTTCCTCACGCCGCAGGCTGGCCCAGAACGCCGCTTCGATGATGGCTTCGATTGCCTCAGTATCCGGCAACTCCGCGGGCTTCCTTCCCGGCTGGCCCGATGCGGCGGCAAGATGGCTCGAGAAGTGTGCCAGGATGCGGCCGGCCGCCGCCCGCGCCGCGGGATAGGAGGATTGTGTCATCGAGTAACTCCGGAAATTCTATGCGGACCAACAACATTTGCCATGCTCATCCTAATTTATTACGGGACGCACGTATTCATCGGGCCGGGCTCAAAACTCCAGTTATGCGAGCTTGAGTCTCGATTATTCTTGCGTCGCGGTGCAAAATGCCGGAAACTATCCAGAACTGGGTGTCCTACCATACCACGGCAAACTTTGCGGGGAACGATGAAACCGAAGTACCAGAACTAACCTTTGAAGGAGAGATTCCGATGAGAGTGATGCGATGGCTGTTTGTGCCGGCATTGTTATTCGTTGCGTACGCGCAGGATGTTCTGACCAATGAGGCCGTTATGAAGATGGCCAAGTCCGGCCTTGGCGAGTCCCTCATCCTCAGCATGGTTCAGAACCAGCCCGGCAAATACATTTTGAACCCTGACGAACTGGTGAAGCTTAAGGAAGCGGGAGTTACGGAGAAAGTTCTGGCCGCGATGATCACCAAAGGGTCGGGCGGCACGAGCCCGTCCCCGGCACCGGCCCCCGCCGCTGCGGCAGCAAACCCCGATGTTCCGCAAAACCTTGAAATTGGCGTGTATTACAAAAAGGGCGACGCCTGGGAAGAAATGCTGCCCGAGGTGGTTAACTGGAAGACGGGTGGCGTGCTGAAGCACTTTGCCACGGCCGGAGTCGTCAAAGGGGATGTGAACGGCAACATTCCGGGACCCCATAGCCGAAACTCCATCAAGACGCCCATCGAAGTTTTGATCTATTCGCGCGAGGGAGTTGCCATCACCGAATACCAGCTTATCCATCTGCGCGAAAACAACGACTACCGCGAGTTTCGCACGATAACCGGGGGCGTGATGCACGAATCGGGCGGCGCGACCCGCGACCTGATTCCTTTTGAGGGCAAAAAGATCGCGAGCCGGACGTATAAGGTTGTGTTGCCGAACCTGGGCGCCGGGGAGTACGGATTCCTGCCTCCCGAGGCGGTGAGTTTGTCGAAGGGCGCTTCCATCGGCAAGATGCACACATTTCGCTTGATTGAATAACGTAGGAGTTCGCTCAGCCGGGGCTTTTCAGAGTTATTCCCCACGCAGCACTGTCATAGGATCCGTGCGGATCGCGCGCCGGGCCGGCACCCGGACCGCGAAGAGGGTCACGGTCGCGATAGCCAAAACAGACACGATGAGAGCCGGAGGATCGGCCGGGCTTACGTGATACAGGTACGACGAGATGAGCCGCGCGGCTGCGATCGCTCCGGCCGTGCCAATCGCGGCGCCAATCAGCACCACGGAAACGCCCTCGCGCAGGACCAGTTTCAGCACGTCCGACGGGCGGGCACCCATGGCCATACGCACCCCGATCTCGTGGGTGCGGCGGGTAACGCCGTACGATACAACGCCATACAGGCCGACACCCGCGAGGAACACTCCCAGAATCGCGGCGATTCCGACCAGCCCGGAGGCGGAGCGCCAGAAGAAAAACGCAAGCCCCATTTGCTGCCGCAGCGTGACCAGGGAATGAAGGGTCATGCCGGAACCGGATTCGCGCAGAGCCTTGCGTATGGGGCCGGCCAATTCCCCGGGGGCGCCGGCGGTTTCGATCAACAGATAGTCCGCCATGCGCGTGAACACAAAAAAATGCGGAATGGGCGATTCCAGCAGCGACCGGTACTTGCCCGTTTCGACCACTCCCACGATCCGCCGGTCCTGGCCATCTACACGGAAGAACCGGCCGATCGCCCGGCCGGGGTCACCCCAGAACCGGCGCGCCATCTGCTCGTTTACGATGGCGGTGCCGGCGGAATCAGTCTCCACAAAATCGCGCCCGCTCCGGATCGCCGTTCCCATCGCGGTGAAGTACCCCGGGCCGGCCGCATTGCCCGAAATGCCGACGGCGCCGTCCGTAACCCCCGGAACGGAGACCTGTTGCAGACCGGTTCCCGAACCGCTGAGCGGCGGATTGCGAACGGCGGCGACGCGGCGCACCCCTGGAATGGCGCGAATTCCAGCGGCCAGGTTTTCATACTTCATTTCGGGATGTTCCGCGTTCGGTAGAAGGCTGGCGAAGAGTACATGGCCGGCAGCGTCGAAGCCGGGACGGATGCGCTGCACCTCGAAGTAACTCTTGATCAGCAACCCGGTTCCAGCCAGGAGGAACTGGGACGCTGCGATTTGAGTGATGAGGAGCACGCCCCGAAGCCGGGATCTCCCGCTTCCGCCGTAGCCCTCGCCTTTGAGTGCCGGGGAGAGGTTCGGCCGGGAAGCGCGCAGGGCGGGGAACAGGCCCGCAGCCAGCATGGTGAACATCGAGAGGGCCAGCGTGTAGGCCAACAGCCGGCCATCGATGCGCAGACCAAAATCCAGCGTTACCGGCAGGGCCGGCAGAACCGCGGGAATCGCCTGCATCAGCCAGCGCGCGAGCAGGAGGCCGAGACCGGCGGCTGCCAGCGCGAGCAGGAGGCTCTCCGCCAGCAATTGCCGCAGCAGGCGGCCGCGTCCGGCGCCCAGCGCAAAACGCATAGCGAACTCGCGCCGGCGTGCCTCCCCGCGCGCCAACAGGATGCCCGCCACATTCGCGCAGGCGATAAGCAGTACCAGGCTGGCCAAGGAGAGGATAATGGCGCCGAAGATGGCCCTGCCTCGTTCGGCCGCGGGGCGTAGAATCACGGTCCTGCCCTGATTGGTATCGGGATACTCGCTCGCGAGTTGCGCCGCGATCACACTCAGTGCGGCCTCGGCCCGCTGCCGGTTGACACCTTCGCGCAAGCGCACGGTCACGTCCAGCCAACGCGCGCCGCGTTGCTTCAGTCCCTCGGCTGTTGTCTTGTCCCACCCGGCGGCTGCGCTCAACGGCACCCACACATCAATCGGAACCAGGTGCTGCATCGGTTCGCGGAAATCGCGCGGGGCCACTCCAACCACCCGGTAGGGGCGGAACCGGAGCAGAATGGTCCTGCCTACAATATCTCTTGCTGCCCCGAATTTCCGCTGCCACAACCCGTAACTCATCATGGCGGGCGGGGTGTGTTCGAAGCGGGCGTCGCTTCCCGTCAGCGTCCGCCCCAGCGCGGCTCGCACTCCCAACACTTCGAAGTAGTTCTCCGCGACCATTTCCAGGGACACGAGTTCGTTCGCGCCGTTCACGTCGAGCGTCACCGGGCGCCCCCTTGCCGCTGTGAAATCGGCCACTCCGCTCGCGCGGCTCTGATAGTCCAGAAAGTCTGGATAGGACGGATATTCCCACGCGTCCTGGCGGTCGGCCTTCGCGGAGAGGAAGAAAAAGCGGGAACTCTCCTGGATGGTTACGGGCTGGATGAACAAACGGTCTACCACGCTGAAGAGAGCCGCATTGGGACCGATGGCGAGGGCCAGGGACACCAGGGCTACCGCCGTGGCACCCGGATTGGTTGCGCACAGACGAAGCCCGTAGCGGGCATCCTGCCACAGGTCTTCGAGCCAGCGTGTACCCCGCGCGTCCCGGCATTCCTCCTTCACCTGCTCGGGACCGCCAAGCGCCAGGCGGGCCTTACGCCACGCTTCGGCGGGAGCGACGCCGCGGGCCATCAGATCCTCGGCGTGTTGTTCCAAATGGAAGCGCAGCTCCTTTTCGAGTTGCTGCTCCAGGATGGCGTGGCGACGAAGGCGCTGCCACCAGTTCATTCTGCACCTCGTTCGGATAGGTTCAGGATCAGCCCGACGGCTTCCGCCAGCCGCTCCCAACCGGCGGTTTCGGTCTCGAGCTTCGCCCGGCCTTTGGACGTGAGCCGGTAGAACTTGGCTTCGCGGCCGGTCCCGGTTTCCTTCCAGTCGGCGGCCATCAGCCCGCGGTTTTCGAGCCGGTGCAGGGCCGGGTAGAGCGAGCCCTGCGGCACCTGGACAACATCGCGCGACACCTGCTGGAGACGCTGCGCGATGGCGTAGCCGTGCACTGGGCCCAGAGCAACGATTTTCAGGATGAGCAGGTCCAAAGTACCTTGCGGGAGATCAGATTTGGCGGCCATCGCTATACCTCGACCTTCTACAGCTTAGCACCTGACATGTAGAAGTAGAAGGGGTACGTTGGAAAAGACCTGAACGGCTTGAAATCTTGCGGCGTCATCATCTGACGAAGGTATTTCACCATGCGGATCACGAGAAGCGCCGGGCTGTGGCAGGTACTTGCTGGGGCGTTGGCGGTCTGCCGGCTTTTGGACGGGCAGGTCCAACCACCGCCGGCATTCGAGGTGGCATCCATTCGGCAGCATGAGGGACCGGTCCCGCGCACGGGCGGGCGTCTGTCAATCTCCGGCAACCGGCTCACGGTCACCTCATATAGCGTGTCCGGCCTGATCATGTTTGCCTACGAGGTGAAACTGGACCAGATCTCGGCCAGGACCGCCATGGATCATACGATGCTCGATGTCCAGGCGGCGGCGAAGGACGGCACGACGCCGACCCGGGACGAGTTCCGGGTGATGATGCGCTGGCTCCTCGCCGATCGATTCCGGTTGCAGGTTCACCGCGAGACGAAGGAGGTGCCGGGCTATGCGCTGGTCGTTGGAAAGAGCGGCCCCAAATTCAGGGAGAGTCAAGCCGAAGCACGACGGATCCGGCGTTCGAAATGGACGGCCGCAACGTCAGCGTGACCTTGCGAAGAGTAACCATGGAGGCGCTGGCGGACCGGATCCAAACCAACGCCGGACTGGGCCGCCCGGTAGTGGACAAGACCGGACTCGCAGGCACCTATGAACTGAAGTTGAGCTACACACCCGAAGAGCGAAAGAGCCGCGGGCCGGATCCGGATCCGAACGAGATCAGCATCTTCACCGCGGTGCAGGACCAGCTTGGCCTGAAACTGGAGCCGCAGGCAGTCATTCGCGACTTTCTCGTTATCGACCGGATCCAGAAGCTTTCAGAAAACTGAAGCACGCCGTCCGGTGGACTACAACTTGGATGCGCGCCTGCGAAGCAAAGCGCTGTCGTCCGCTGGAGAAGGATGCATGGGCGACGGTGGACCACCCCGGAAATTCTCGAGGGCCTGGCGGATGGCTTCCGCGACCTCGTTTCGAAAGCCGGTTGCCAGCAAGACCGCGGCGGCAAGAAAGATCAAGGCTTCGATCCACTGCATAGCGCCTCCAGGCTATCACGTCCGGGTTGGATAGTCTCGCAGCCTCAGCCGTTCAGCGTCCAGCCGGAACGGTATTTGCGCTTCAGGTAATCGTTCGCCTCGGGAGCGTTGGTGACGCGGCCGGTTGCGGGATCGTAGGTCAGCTTCTTGCCCGCCTGGTGCGCGACCAGGCCGAGCAGCATCTGCTCGATCATGGTGCCGGAATAATCGAAATCGCAATGGGTCTTTGAACTGGTGCCGTGGACCACATTGTTGTTCTTGCCCTTGCAGGCGTCGATCCAATCAAGCTGGAACAGGCTGTCGCCGGTGTTGACGGGGCGTCCCGCCTGCTCGGCCGCGAGCATGTTCTGAACGTTATTGTTCGCCAACCCCAGGGCGGCGGGAATGTGGCCTGGTTCCAGAAACTGGACGGTGGGAAATCCGTTGGAGCCGACTTCGGAACTGGGGTTAGCAGTGAAGCCCTGCGGAAGGTTCGCCGGGCCACGACCGCCTCCTCGTCCGCCCTGTCCGCCGCGACCGCCCTGCCCTCCGCTGCGTGCCGCACCCGCGGGACGGGGAGGCGCCTGCGTAATCTGACCGGTGCCCTGGACGAGCGGCAGGAGGTCTTCCTTGGCGCGGCGGCGATAGTACGTGAAATCGCCGTCGTCATTGTTCGGAATGACGATGCGCGTGGTGAAATCGGCGAAGATGGTGCCCTTGCTCCCTTCGAAGATGGCGCCGTTGCCGACGCGCGAAAGGTCGACGTAGTTCTTCGGCGGATTCGGTTTGAGGCCGCCTTGATACCACACCACGTTGACGGGCCCGCGCCAGCGGTTGGCCGGGTGCTCGAAGTTCACCTTCAACTTGACCGGAGTAATATCGGGATTGAACTTATCGCTAACGTCCTGATCCACCTCGATGGAGGTCGGTGCGCCGGCATCGATCGAATTCCAGAGAAGGTCCATGGTGTGCGCGCCCATGTCGCCCATCTGCCCGACGCCGAAATCGCGGTACATGTTCCAGAACAGGCAATTCAGGCCGCTCGATCCGCCGAAGTACTGAGGGCTGTAGGGGTGATACGGCGAGGGTCCGATCCACTGTTCGTAGTGGAGGAACGAGGGCGGCATGCCTTCTCCGGCCGGATAGCCGGGGCGCGGCAGGACGCGTGCATCCCAGCCGTGAATGGTGTGAAGATCGCCGATGGCGCCGTCCAGGATCAGTTCGCGGATACGTTCGAAATTCGGATAGGCGTGACGTTGAGTGCCGTGCTGCGTGGCCACACGCGCCTTCTTGCTGAGATAGTTGGCGCGGACGGTGCGCACCTCTTCCACAGTAATGCCCAGGGGCTTCTCGCAATACACGTGCATGTTGCGGTTTAGCGCCCAGTTAGCAATGAAAGCGTGGTGATGGTCGGCGGTGCAGATGATGACGGCTTCGATGTCCTTCTGGTCCAGGCACTGGCGCCAATCCCAATAGGTCTTGGCCTTCGGGAAGATCTGGAGAGCCTCCTTGGTGCGAGTGTCGTTCGTATCGCAAATGGCCACGACATTTTCGGTTTTGAGGACGTTATAGTGCGCCGTGCCTCTGCCCCACACGCCGAACAGCGCGATATTGAGCTTATTGCTGGGCGCCGTCTGGCCGCGCAGTAACCCGCTCGGAAGAATCATGAGGCCTGCGCCTGCGGCGGACTTCAGAAGATCACGTCGTTGCATGGGGGTCTCCTTTTTTCAATATGGCCCGAAATTATCACGCGGCACGCCGATTCGCAAGGCGCAAATCCGGATTGCACCTGAGGGGTTGACAGAAAACCTGCCGTTTCAATAGCATGAAAACCGTTCCAGTGTTGCGGTCCGGGAGGTTAAGGAGAAAATGAAACCGCTTTGTCGATTGGCGTCCGCGGCTCTGTTCGCAGGCGCCGCATGGTGCCAGGTACTGGCGCCAACCCCGCCGATGGGATGGAACAGTTGGGATTCCTTCGGCACCAGCGTTACGGAAGCGGAGGTGAAGGCGAATGCCGACTACATGGCCGCTAACCTGGCGAAGCACGGCTGGCAATATATCGTTGTCGACATACAGTGGTCGGAACCGAACCCCAAAACGCACGGCTACCGTCCCAATGCGGATCTGATCATGGATGAATTCGGCCGGTTGATGCCTGCTCCCAACCGTTTTCCTTCCGCCGCGAACGGCAAGGGATTCAAGCCTCTGGCCGACTACGTGCACTCCAAGGGTCTGAAATTCGGCATCCACATCATGCGGGGCATCCCCAGGCGCGCGGTGGAGGCCAACCTTCCCGTTTCCGGAACCGGCGTCAAGGCGGCGGAGGTCGCCAACCGGCAATCGGTATGCCGCTGGAACACGGATATGTACGGCGTGGACGTGACCAAGCCGGGCGGACAGGGATACTACGATTCGATTACGCAGCTGTACGCATCGTGGGGCGTGGATTTCATCAAGGCCGACGATATGTTCGCGCCTGGTCCGAATGGCGACCACACCGCGGAAATCGAGGCGCTGAGCAAAGGCATTCGCAAGACGGGGCGACCGATCGTCCTGAGCTTGTCGCCGGGAACCCGGGACACCGCAAAAGTGGAGGTGTACTCGAAATACGCGCAGATGTGGCGCATTTCCGATGATTTCTGGGACCGCTGGGTGGACCTGAAGCGGCAATTCGCGAACTTCACCAAATGGATTCCGTACGTGAAGCCCGGCAACTGGCCGGACGGCGACATGCTTCCCCTGGGACGAATCGGAATTCGCGCGGAGCGTGGCGAGCCTCGTATGTCTCTGTTGACGCCGGATGAGCAGCATACGCTGATGACGCTGTGGTCGATTGCCCGCTCTCCTCTGATGTTCGGCGGCAACCTTCCCGACAACGACCGCTTCACGCTGGACCTGATTACCAATGACGAGGTTCTGACCGTCAACCAGAAGGCCACGGCCAGCAGGGAGTTGTTCACGCGCGGCAATCAGGTGGCGTGGACCTCGGAAATCGCCGGCAAACCGGAGCGGTACCTGGCGGTCTTCAACATTGGGGATGCGGGCGATGAGGAGATCGAAATCCGATGGACCGACCTTGGTCTCGCCGCCAACTGCGCGGTGCGTGACCTCTGGGCCCACAAGGATCTTGGGGCTGTCCGGGACGGGCGCAGTTTCCGGGTAGCGCCGCACGCGGCTGCGTTTTTTAAATTGACGCCAAAGGGAAAGTGACGTGCCCCGGGGGGTCGAAAGCAGCGTCGGCGGCTGATAAATTGTAGGAATGCGAAAAGTTCTGGTAATTACCGGCGACGGCGGTGAATCGTATGAGGCGCTCTACGCGGTGCATCGTTTCGCCGAAGAGGGCTGGGAGCCCGTGGTGGCGGCTCCCGCCAAGCGCAGACTCAACCTGGTCATGCACGATTTCAAGCCGGGATGGGACACCTACATCGAACGGCGCGGGTACGGAATGGAAGCGGACGTCGCATTCGCCGACGTTCGGCCGGACGACTACGAGGCCGTTCTGATTCTGGGCGGGCGGGCGCCCGAATACCTGCGCAACGATGCGGGACTGCTGGAATTGATCCGGCGCTTCGACCGCCAGGGAAAGTGGATCCTGGCGATCTGCCACGGTGTGCAGATTCTGGCGGCGGCGGGTCTGGCCGACGGCAAATCCGTGACCTGCTACGAGCACGTGCGGATGGACGCGGAGAAAGCGGGCGGTAAGTGGATCGGGGAGCAGACCGTGTGCGACGGGCGGGTGATTACGGCGCAAACGTGGCAGTCGCACCCGATGTTCTACCGGGAGATCTTCGCACGGCTGCGCGGAAAGAGCGATGCCGCTCGATCCTGAAATCGCAGCTCACCTGGAACGGCAGAAGGAGCAGCCGCCGCGGTCGGCGCTGGACATAGCGGCCACTCGGGCGATGATGCGGCGCGGCGCGGCGCTTGCCGGGACGCCGCCGGAACTGGCCCTCGTGCAAGACCTGCTCCTTGCGGGGGGAGTCCGTGCGCGAGATTATCGCGCGGGCTTAGGAGACGCACTGCCTCTGGTGATCTACTTTCACGGCGGCCGGTTTTTCAGCGGCGACCTGGAAAGCCACGACACGGTGTGCCGGATGCTTGCGCGGGCATCCGAATGCCGCGTCGTGGCAGTGGATTACCGGCTGGCGCCCGAATATTTATTTCCAGCGGCGGTTGAGGATGCGGCTGCGGCGGTTGAGTGGGCCCTGGGCCTCGGCGTCCCGGTGGCCGTTGCCGGCGACAGCGCGGGTGCGAACCTGGCGGCGGGCGCGGCCCTCAGGCTGCGGGGCGGCGCGCTCCGGTGCCAGGCGCTGATCTACCCGATGATCGACGCGACGTGCTCGATGGCGAGTTATGCAGAGTTCGCCGAGGGTTACGGTCCAGGCGCCGAAGACATGAAGCGCGGGTGGCGGACTTATCTTCCGGTGGGGACGGATCCGTGCGACCCGATGGTATCTCCGCTGCACGCACACGACGTCAGCGGCGCGGCACGGGCGATGGTGGTGACGGCGGAATATGACACGCTACGGGACGAAGGCGAAGCGTACGCGCGTAAGCTCGAACAGGCGGGAGTGCCGGTAGTGCTTCGCCGGTACGAGGGAACGATTCACGGCTTCTTCACGATGCCGGGAATCCTTCGCGCGGCCGAGGGCGCCATCGTGGAGGTGGGCACGTTCCTGCGAACCGAGCTAACATGCACCTGAGGTAAGAATCGATGCGCAACTGGTGGTTGGTCCCCCTGGCCGCGGCGCTGCTGGCCGGCGCGAGCCGCACGCCTGATGTCCCGTTTCAGGTACACATGATCGACGGCGGGGCGAGTGAAGTGGCGGCCATCGTGGATGTGAATCGCGATGGCAAGCTGGATATCCTTGCTGCCGAACACTGGTACGAGGCGCCGGCCTGGAAGCCGCACAAATTCCGGGATATCAACTTCACCAACAACTACGTGGATGCGTTCTCCAATCTGCCGGTGGATGTCGATGGCGACGGATATCCGGACGTGGTGACGTCGTCGTGGTTCGACCGCAAGATGTCCTGGTGGCGGAATCCCGGCAAGGGCGCGGGGATGTGGGTGGAAACGCCGATCGAGTCGGGATTTCCCCACGAGTTCTCTTTCCTGGTCGACATCAACAACGACGGCAAGGCCGAGGAGATTGTCACGCAATCCGGCAATTTCAACCAGCCGCAGTCCTGGTACGAAGTCAAAGCCGGCAAGTGGGTGAAGCACCCGGTGAGCACCAGGACGTATGGCCACGGAATCGGCGTGGGGGACGTGAACGGCGATAAGCGCAATGATATCGTGACCCCGCTGGGATGGCTGGAGGCGCCCGAAGATCCCGCGGCGCCGAACTGGAAATACCATCCCGATTGGGACGACACGCTGCCCGTGCAGGGCAACGCCGCACCGGTGAAGATCCAGATGGGCTACATGCAGGTGACGGACGTGAACGGCGACGGCCGCAACGACATCATCGCGGGCAACGGCCACGATTACGGCGTGATGTGGATGGAACAGGGCGAGGGCGGCAAATGGACCAAGCGGATGATCGACACGACGTGGTCGCACGCGCATGCATCGGCACTCGTGGATATCAACGGCGACGGGAAACTGGATTTTGTCACCGGCAAACGCTACTTCGCGCACAATGGGAACGACCCAGGCGAACGGGAACCCCTCGGACTCTACTGGTATGAGTACAAGAAGAACGACCGGGGAGTGGTGGAGTGGACGCGCCACATTATCGATTACGGCAGCCGCGTGAGCGGCGGGGTGGCGGCGCTGCCGGTGGCCGACATCGACGGCGATGGCGACCTGGACATCATATCGGCGGGCAAGAGCGGGTTGTTCCTGCTGGAAAACCTGATGAAGACCGCGCCGAAGAAATAAGCCGGACTTTGTTTTGACGCCGGCAGAGACTGGGGCCGAGTTTCGTAGGTCGGTCCAGCCTCTACCGGCGACGCCTTAATGAATCCGCGCGCTTACTTCACGCGGTCTGCGTTGTTTTCCACCATCGAGTACTTGCTCAACTGCTGAATCAGCGGCTGGGCCGAGGGTGGTACCGCCATATTGCTGGCCATTACCTCGCGGTTGCTGATTTTCTTGCCGTACAACTCCGCGTTCTCGTCCAGGTCATTGCGCAGCGTCGCGCCGCTCAGCGAAATTCCGGCGAACAGCCCTTTCGTCCGAGACCATGCGAGGATCTCCGCATCCAACCGCGCGTTGGTTCCCGCCTTGGCCGACCGGCCCACCGGACCCGCGGCCACCGATGCGTCCGCGCCCAGCGTGAACTTGTCCTCCATCAGCTTTTGCATCCCGGTTTTGTTCATCACAAGCATGATCAGATCCGTCGATTCGGCTCCGATCTGAAAACCCACGCTTGCGCCTTCCATGCGCACGGACATCGGCGCGCCCCATCCCATCTGGCCTGCGCCGCGGCAGATCGCAAACCCGCGACCGTATTGTCCGCCCACAACGAATGCCGCCTTTTTAAGATCGGGAATAATGATGACGCAGTTTGCCTTCGCCAGCAGGTCCTGCGGTATGCCCTTATCGGGCGTGGCCATGACATCGGAAAAAACTGTGCTAGCCTCGGCGAGCCGTTCCTGTGCGGTCTCCGCGGCCAGAATCGTCGAGAACGCCAGCAGCGCCCCGGTAATAAACAGACCTCTCATGATTTAGCCTCCCGCTCTCATTATCCCGTGAGGTCGTTGTGGAGTCAGTGAGATTGCGGGGGTTCGACGGCCGTCGAGCGTCCTCTTTTTAACTCAGCGGCGGCCTAATAAGCGTAGGCGAACACTGAATGCCCGGGATTGTCCCCGCCCGTAAGTCAGAAACTTAGGCGTTCCTGTAACATTATTCACGCTGTTGGGATTCTCGTTAGCAGTAAGATTGTTGAATCCGAACCGCCAGGCCCACAGGTAATGCAACGCCCGAAATTGCCGTTCAAGGTGTAAGTTGATGTTGAAATAGGCCGGGAGCCGGGCCGAATTGGGATTGCCGGCCAGCACGCCTTCTTCATCGACGATGCTGAAAGGAAACCCCGTACGCCATTCCACCAGGTAAACGGCGGTCGTATTGCGCGTCAGGAATCGTAGCCGCTCCGGCAGCAGGCGCACCGGCAGCGGAGCCCATCCCCATGTGTGAAAGCGGTTAGGTGTATCCCAGGCGTAGGGCCCCGGCGCCTGCGCCGCAAAGACGGGATCCTCGAGGCTGTAATCTACCGCCGCATTCGAACGCGCGCTCGACCTCGTGTATCCGGCGAACCATTCGTATCGTCCGGCAAACGTGTGGCGCACCGATACTTCCCATGCGTCGTAACGGTCCGCCCGCGCATTCGCCAGGCGGAACTGCACCAGGTCCTGCGGCAGTTGCCGCGGCACGATGGGCATCAGCGGCACGAATGCCAGTCCGAGGTCGCCGGCCCGGCGCGTATACCCCGTCTTCAAGTAAACCTCACCCGGCAGCCGCCGCTCCATACTCAGGCTCGCATTGCGATACGACGGCGTTCTCAGCGTCTCCTGCTCCGCTGCGAACGAAGTCACTACGGGCCCGTGTGGGGGGCCCAGCGGCGAGTAAAATATCGAGAAACTCTCCTGGTCCTGTTCGCGCGCCAGCGGCTCCAGGCTGATCGAGTCGTGATACACGCCCCAACCGGCGGAAAACTTCGTGTCTCGCAGACGCCGCGGCGCCCACGCCGCCGCCAGTCGCGGACCCACGCTGAAGGCCCGCACAATCTGGTTCCACTCCACCCTCACACCCAGTTCCACCGAGACGTTCTCGTGCAACGTCCAGGAATCCTGCACATACTGTGCCGCCTCCGTGTTCTTCCTTTCCTGGAACGGACTGCCCTCGAAGGTCACTCTCCTTGCCACGGAATCGTCAGCCCGAAGCACCTCATACGGGTGCCGCAGATTCGTCTGGTGAAAGGATTCCCGTTCCACGTCCAGCCCAGCCTTCAGTTGGTGCGAGCCCCAACCCCGCAGCACGGGGAAGAACAGATTAGCGATTGCCTGTTCGCGATAGAAGTGCCTGTCAAGGTTCACGAAGAAATTGCCCCGGTTGCCGTACGGCGTGATCAGGTAGACCTCGTTTCCCTGTGGCCGGTCGCGCACTACGCCCCGTGTGTCCGCGATTCCAAGTTCCAGCAGCGCCCCGCTTCGGAAATACCACTGGTCGTGTAGCGTGCTCATGTACAGCGCCTGCCGCCGGTTGGTAGTGGTCTCCCACGGATTAATGAAGCTCAAGCCCATGTGCCGCACGTCCACGAGGTTGTACAGGAACCCGCCGGTGATGCTGTTGGAGGGCGTGAGATTCACCTGAACGCGTGTCAGGTTGCTGGTGGTCAGCCCCTTGGTCTGGTCCTGGCCTTTGGGCAGTCCGCGAATCACGTCATCGCTATAGAAAGCGTCGAAGCCGTTGTGGAACCACACGCGCCCCGGCTTGATCGGACCGGAAAACTGAATCCGCGGCGTCCACTTGTTCAGACGCCAGCCGCCCTCTCTGGATACGCTCGGAATGAAGTTGGTGAGCCCGAAACGGAAGCGGTCGTCCCCCATCTTCGTGCGAACATCCATCACCCCCGCGGAACCGCGTCCGTTCTCCGCCGAAAAACGACTCGTCTCGGCCTGCATGGACTGGATGGTTTCGATGTTCACGCGCGTATCCAGCCGCCCGGTCACCGGGTTGGAAATGTTGAAGCCGTCCATCGTGAAGTTGGTCTGGCTGCTTTGCCCGCCATTGAAATGCGGCCGGCCCGAATTGTCCATGACCACGCCGTCCATCAGTTGCAGGGAGTTGCGATAGTCCTGGGGCGCAGGGTACGGGATTGCCTGGATTTCCGTGCCGGTCAGTTCTTTGCGTTCGGCAGGCTGGGCCGGGTCGATCGCGGGGGGCGAGTAGGTGACGTCGATGCGGTCTGAAAACTCCTGGATCCGGTTCAGCGTGATGTGCAGTTCATTGGCGCCGGCGGTGAAGTGTTGAGAGCGTCCCTGATAAACGTAAAACCCCAGCCGCTCCGCCCGGATGGAGTAGTCCCCCGCTTCCGGCAGGGTCACGCGGAAATTGCCGGCCGGATCGGTGGAGGCCACCGCCGCCAATAGGCCGGTCTCCGCACGCATCTCCACCCGAACGCCGGCCATACCGCTGCCGTTTTCATCCACCACACGGCCCGCCACCGGTGCCTGCGCCCGTGCGCAAACGGCAAGAACCAGGACCCCGAAGACGCGCGCCGCAATTTTGCCCGTACGCATTGCGCTCTAACAGGATACAACCCTGAAACGAAAAAAGCCCCGCCCGGCGCCGTGCGGCGCTGGACGGGGCTTGAGACCGACTTGTTCTTAGAACATGAACTTCAGGCCCATGCGGATATCGC
Source organism: Bryobacterales bacterium (assembly GCA_963836425.1). GTDB lineage: Bacteria > Acidobacteriota > Terriglobia > Bryobacterales > Bryobacteraceae > CAWIJJ01. Next base: position 702,327 of record CAWIJJ010000006.1, read on the forward strand.
GCGGACCCTGCCAGGCGTTGGCCTTGTTATAGCCCGGATCGGTGCGCAGTTCTTGATCCGTCACCATCTTCTTCCAGTCGAAACCCTTGAAGAAGTCGGCATCGTTGGCGAATTGCAGGTAGCTGCCGTCGTTCCGGTTCAGGTAGTTCGAATAACGGCCGGTCACCGTCGCCTGATTGAACAGGTTCGTGATGTTGGCGTCGATGCGGAATCTGTAGTTCTCGTGATTTGCCAGCGAGAACTCGTGATAGACGTAGAAATTGGTCTGCGAGTAGACAGGCGTGCGGCCCAGGTCGGCGCGATTATTCACGTACACCGGCACGCTCGAGATCACGAACATCTCGGTTGTGAGCGGGGTTCCGCTGTACACCCAGAAGTTCGGCCCGAAGTTGGTTTCACCGAGCTTGGTCTTCAGCGTGTAGGCGCCATAGAGTTTCAGGGTGTGCGGCCGGTCCGTGGCCAGCAGCCCTTCGGCCAGTTGGCCGTTGGCCGCAAAGCTGGAGTACGGAAGGTCGAAGTAGCGGCTCACGTTTGGATCCTGCCGCGCGTCTTCGTCCGAGCTGGCAAGACCAGAGTAGTTGCCGAACAGCCGGCTCCAGGTGTAGCTTGCGGAGAAGTAATAGTTCCGCGAGAACCGCTTGTCGGCGCGGACTTCGATAGCGTCGTAGTCGCGTTTGGCCTTAGGGGTCGGCGGATAGCCGACGTCCCAGGTCTTGGGATCCACGGTGATTCCGAAGCCCGGATTGGCGATGTAGTATTTCTCGCCTGCAGGCGTCAGCGTGCCGACGTCCTCAATCGCGCGATCCATCTGGTTGTGCGTATAGCGGACGTGCATCACCAGGTTCGAAGAAAGCGCGTGCTCCACGCCGATGTCATACACCCGGCGCCGCATCGGTTTCAGGTTCGGATCGATGGTATTGTCGCTCGGGTCGTTGGAAGGAATGCGCCAATCCACCACCTCGAACAGGCTCAGGTTCTTCAACGTTGCATCTGCGGCCAGTCCGTTGCCGTCGCGCGGGATCAGCGGGAAATAGAAGTTGGGAACCGCGTTATCCAGCGCGTAGTAGTAGTCTTTCCACTTGGCGCCGCCGAAGCTGCCCTGCGGCATCGCGTACTTCATCAGATCGTAGAAGAAACCGAAAGAGCCGGAAACCTTCCACATGGAATCGCCGGCCACATCCCAGGCGAAGCCCAGGCGGGGAGCCAGTTTCTGGCCGAAGCCGAACTCGATGGCTCGGGAGGGGGTGTTGTTCGCCGAGGAGAACGAAGGAATATATTCCCGCTCCGTACGCAGTCCCAGCAGCAGGGTCAGCCGCTTGCCAATCTGCCAGTTGTCCTGGAAGAACAGCGACTGGTTGCTGCTCGAAACGTCGCCGGACACGTTGTAGGTGCGATACCGGAGGTAGCCGTACGTGCCCTTCAGCTTGGTGCCGTTGATGCCCGTGTACGTGCCGTTCCAGTAGTACCGGAGATACCCGTCGGGATACGTGTTCTCGTTCGGGCTGTTGTGCAGCCGGTTGATTTCCCAGCCCGCCTTGAAATTGTGGCGGCCGAGGAAGTTGGCGCTGTAGGAAACGTCCGTATTGGTGCGGAAACGCGTCTGGATCTCCTGCGCCCGCAGATTGTTGGACTGTGTGAACCAGCCGGCCGGAGCCTGCCATTCAGCCGGAACGTCGGCAATCGTCTTGTTCGACGAGGAGTAGTAAACGGCGGTCTGCCGCGGCACGCCGTAGTCTTTGAAATTCGTGTAGTTGTAGCCGCCGCGAGCACTCAGGATGAGCTTGGGAGTGGCGATGTAGTCGCCGCCGAAGGTATAAGAGGCCGCCGGCGAGCGCGAGCCTTTATCCGCCCAGGGATTGTCGGGGCTATCCGTGCCGCCGCGCGCGGGCAGCACGCCGTTCTGCCGCGAAGGCGAATAGATGTAGCCGACATAGGTACGAAGTTTGGCAGTGGGGGCGAAGTCGATCTTCCCGTTCAGGTAATCGTTCCGGTCCCTCTCGTAGAACTTCGCCGTGCTGTTGTCCACGTTGAAAGTGACCGTCCGGTCGTATTTTGCGAACTCGGGATAGTAGCCGGCGAAGAACCAAATCTTATCTTTCAGAATCGCGCCACCCAGGGACGCGCCCGGGTTCAGCAGCCGGTAGCCATCACGCGAATTGTGGAAATAATCCAGCAGATCATCGTTCTCCGGATTCAGCCGCTGCGTGGGCCGCGGACCGGCCCGGAGCACGTCCGAAGAGAAGTACAGGCCCATATCGCCGTGGAAACTGTTGCTGCCGCTCTTGGTCACCACGTTGATGACGCCACCCATGGCGCCGCCGTACTGCGCTTCAAAACCGCTCGACTTGATCTGAACTTCCTGAACGAACTCGGTCGGAATCTGGCCGGACTTCGGCAGCGAACCGCTATACAGGTTCGTCAGGTCCATGCCGTCGATGACGAACACGTTTTCGGACGCGCTGGCGCCATCCACCTGGTAGCCGCCGCTCTTCGATTCGTAGCGAGCTCCGGGTGCCAGAGCGATCAGCGAGTCGAAATTGCGGCCCTTCGGCAGGTGGTCAAACGTACCCGCCGCGACGTTCGCCGCAACCGTGCTCTGCGAGGTGTCCACCACCAGCCCTTCGCCGCTCACTTCCACCGTTTGCTGCGTCGTGCCGACTTCCAGCCTGGTATCCGCGCGGATGATCTTTCCCACCTGCAGATCGATGTTGAACAGCTTGGCCGGAGCAAATCCGGTGGCTGAGATCTCCAGGGTGTATTTTCCGGGGGGAAGCGACGGAAAGGTGAAATTGCCCGATGTGTCCGTCTGTGCCGTCTGGGCGCGCATTAGCGCGGGCCCGGACACGGTGACTGTGGCGTTGGGAATGACTCCACCTGTCGGATCGGCAATCACGCCGCGAATTCCGCCCGTGGTTTCCTGGCCTACCACCGGCAGGCTCAGGGCGAATAAAACAAGAAGCGCCGCAAACACGCGGCTAATAAGGGTTAGAGGTTGCGCTTTCGAAAAGGTCATAGACACTCCGATACGTGGCAATGGGGCCGGCAGTTCTGAAACCGGAGGTGACGGGCGAGACACCGCACCTGATCCGGGAGCGAAATTACACTTCAGTCCTGCATGAAACGCTTCCGGCATCGCGGCAGAAGACTGCAAATACTGCCGAAACGGTATCCACCGAAACACGTTTTAATGACATCAAACGTAACACGATGCATTCAAGATCTCAAGAACTTATGTACCCTTTTGCCTGCGCTTCGCCCTTTGTCCGACGATGAAATTCTTTTCACCTGCGATTGCCCCCAAGCAAAACCAAGGCGGCCAGTCGAACTTCTTGCGGCACAAATAAAAAGCCCCGTCCGGCGCCGTGGAGGCGCCGGACGGGGAAGAGGCGACGTACTGCCGCTGCCGTTAAAAGGTGAATTTGGCCGCGAGCTGAATCGAGCGCGAGTTGCTCGGGAAGTTCTGGGACCACTGCTGGAACTGGCTGTTCGCCGGCAGCAGGAAGTTGCGGTTTGTGGTCTGCGTCGTCAGCCGCACCGAGTTTACGTAACCGGCCGTGTACTGCGCGTGGTTGAAGAAGTTCGTGAAGTCGCCGCGGAATTCGAAGTACCTGCTTTCCGTCACGTTGAACTTCTTCCCAATTGAGACATCCCAGTTATTGATGCCGGGCATCTGCACCGTGTTGCGTCCCCCGTTCGACAGCGCGCCTTGCCCCGCCTGGATGTACCGCGCGTTCGGATTGGTGGCCAGGTACGCCACCGTGTCACCCGCCGAGTTGGTCAGCGCCGAAACCCCGCTGCCGAGCGACTCGTTGCCGGCCGGGTTGATGATCGTGCGGTCGGTAGCCGAGTCGCCGTTCAGATTGCTATCGGTGCCCGACTGGGCTGTGGCGAGCTCGCCTGTTTCCGCGGTGTAAGTCCCCACCACGCGCCAGTTGCCCACCAGGTTCCGCATCGCCCAGTTATTTGCGTCCTTCATGAATCCCGCTTCCCAGACCCAGCTAAAGGTCAGGCGTTGCCGCCGGTCCAGGGCGGAGGTGGACTTTTCCCGGCTAAGGTCGCGGAAGTCCTCCGGACGGCGCGGGCTGAGCAGGGTCGAAAAATGGGTCGCCGTGCTGTCGTCGATGTTATGGCTCCAGGTGTAGGCGCCCACAAATTGCAGGCCGTGCGAGAACCGCCGGTTCAGTTGCAGCGCCAGGCCGTGGTAATTGGAGTTGCCCCACGGCATGAACCCCACGATAGCCGCGCCGTTAAACCCGGCATTCTCGTAGGCTGGTACGTATAGGCTCTTCGCCTGAAGGTCGGCTAATGTCGTGCCCAGTCCGTTCAGGGTGCTCTGCGAGGGAGCCGAAAGGTATGTCGGCAGGAACGCTCCCGGCGTCACCGGGGCCTGAATGTTGAGCCGGTTTTGAACCAGCAGGTGCACGCCCCGAGTCCCCAGGTATCGCGCTTCAAAAGTGTAGTTGTTCCTGAAGACGCGCTGAATACCGAAGTTCCACTGGATGGAGTACGGAAGTTCCTGGTCCGGCAGATAGCTGGACGTGGCTTGGCGAGCGTCCGCCGGGTTCAGGTCGCTGCCGCCCGGCAGGCTGCCCGGGAAGATGCCGCCATTAGCCAGGAACGGAGCTTTGAAAACGGTCGGGAACAGTTCCGCATCATAGGTGGCGCTCAACTGCGGCGGGTAAGCCGTGTTGCCGACGTTATCGAAAATCACGTCGTATGACATGCCGAAGCCCGCACGGATGGACGTTTTGCCGTCTTTGCCCGGCGAATACGCGATTCCGATTTTGGGCGCGAAGTTCTTGTTGGCCACCTTCGGGCCCCCGAAAGTGATGAGTCCCGGCACGTCCGCCACCGAGTTCAACGCCTGCAGCGCCTGGCCCGTGGGAACCGTGGTGCGCTCCCAGCGCAGGCCCAGGTTCACCGTCAGGTTCTGCCGCACCCGGTAATTGTCTGTGGCGTACAGGAAGGTTGCCCACTGATTGCCGTAATAGGAGGTCTTGCCGAGATTCCGTTCCGCGAAATCGTCCGGCAGCGCGTCCGTCAGGAACACGTCGAGCGTGCTGTAGTTGTAATCGCCGCGCTCGCGCTGGATGAAGTGCTGCGGCGAGATCACGTTGCGGCCGTCGAAGCCGATCTTGAGCGAGTGCTTGCCGATGTTCCAGTTCAGGTTTTCTACCAGTTGGTACGTGTTCTGGATCGTGTACTGCGGCGCGTTCGGATCGGGTCCGATCTGGAGCCCGAGGTCGTTGTCGATCTGAATGTTCGGAAACACGTCCAGGCCCGGGTACGAGAGCCCATCCGGTGTCGTGTAGAACTGGCTGAAGCGGTTGAACGCCAGCCGCAACTCATTGGTGACGTTGGGCGAAAAGGTGTGGTAGTGCGCCGCCGAAGCCAGGTAGAAGCGCTGCGGCAGCGTGGTCCAGAACACCGGCAGGTTGGAGAGGTTATCGAGCGAATCGTACCGGTTGGCGATGAAGCGGCCGCGGATCTGGTCTCGCGAGGAAAGGTTGTAGTCCACGCTCGCCAGGTACGTGTAGAAATTGATGTAGTTGTTTCCGGCTATCGGCAGAATGCCGGTGGGAATCGTGGCGCCTCGCACCGTGGTAGGATCCCCGTTCGCAACCGGCGCCGCCGGAACGTACTTCTTAAAGATGTCGTAATTCACTTTCGACAGGCCGGGCAGGCTATCCAGGGTCGCAAAGCCCGCCGCTGTGGGAGCGAACACCGGAGTCGAAACCGTGTTCGCCGCGCCGTAGGGCGCATACTCGAAATTGCCGAAGTAGAAGAGTTTGTCCCTCTTGATGGGGCCGCCGATGGTTCCGCCGAAGCGGTTCTGATCGTAGCGGGGATTGCTGCGGATGCCCTGGTTGGCGAATATCGCATCTACCGCGTTCAGGTTGCGGTTCTGAAAATACTCATAAACATTGCCGTGCAGGTCATTACTCCCAGCCTTCACGATCGTGTTGAACTGGCCGCCCGAAGAGTGCCCGAATTCGGCGCCCACCTGATTCTGCAAAAGGGTGAACTCAGCCGTTGCTTCGGTCGGGACATACACCAGCGGTCCGGTGATCGTCTTGTTGTTGTTGTCGACGCCCTCGATCATGAAATTGTTATTCATGGGGCGCTGCCCTCCGACCGAGGGGCCCGTGCCCTGACCGACGCCGCCGTTGCTCGAAACTCCGGCGCTGAGCAACGCCAGGTTCAGGGCGCCGTATAGCGAATTCGCATTCTCGATGATGGGCAGGTTCACGATCTGCCGCGCATCGTAATTGGTTTGCACCTGCGCAGTCGTCGTGTCGATCACCACACCGACGTCGGATACGTCCACCGTCGTCGCCACGGACCCGACTGCCAGCGCGATATTCGCGGTCGAGGTCTTCGATAATTGAATGTCGATATTCTTCAGGTTGGCGGTGGTGAAACCGGTCGCCGTGGCAGACAGGTTATACATGCCGACCGGAATGTTGTTAAACCGATAAACTCCGTCGGTGTTGGTAACGGTGGTGGACCTGACGCCCGTGGCCACGTTTGTGAGTTCCACATTAACGTTGGCCACAATGGCGCCGGAAGAATCGGTTACGGTCCCGATTAGATTTGCGTCCGTCGCTTGTCCGAATGCAAAACTGGTGAGACCGAGGAGCAGCAGGAGTACAGCCAGAGTCGTTTTGTTCATAATCCTCCTCTTCGGGAGGACTACGCCCAATGCACGTCAGCAGCCAGCAGATAACTAATTGAGATTGCAACCACTTCCCTGAATGCGCACTTCTGAAAACAGACCCGCGCGCAGGTGGTGGACCTCTTAACATTGGGGTAAACAGTATGGTTTCCGCCCTTTACAGTGGCTATGGGATTCGGAACGATTAACCTATGCGGTACCGGATTCAAATCGCAAAATGAGCTGGCAGATACAAAATCGCCATCCCTTGGGAGGTTGAAAAAAAAGCGGCTGCCGGGGTTCTCCCCAACAGCCGCCTCATTGATCGACTTTAGACTGAAGTCTAGTCATTATGGAGCGACCAGCCGCCGATTCGCAGTAGCGCGGGTTACGCTGCGAAGAGGTGAACCCAGCGGCGCAGAGCCGCATACGAAAGGAACTGGTCGCTCATGTCTAAAGTACTGTTTGTTGGTCTCGATGTCCACGCCGAGACGATCGCCGTGGCAGTCGCCGAACAAGGCGGAGAGGTCCGCTCGCTCGGAGTGATCCCGAACCGCTTGGAATCGATTCGGAAAATCGTTCACAAACTCGGCCAAGTCCAGCAACTGCGGGCCTGCTACGAGGCTGGCCCCACCGGGTACGTGCTGTATTGGCAACTCACACAGCTTGGCGTGGCCTGTGAAGTGATCGCGCCGAGCCTGGTGCCGACCAAAGCCGGGGATCGCGTCAAAACCGACCGGCGGGATGCGGAAAAGCTGGCGCGATGCCACCGCGCTGGAGAATTGACGGCAGTCAGTGTGCCCAGCGCTGCGCAGGAGGCCTTGCGGGATCTGGTGCGAGCGCGGGAAGCGGCGAAGAAGGATCAGTTGAAAGCCCGTCATCGGCTGGGAAAGTTCCTGTTGCGGCACGGCCGGCAGCGACCGGAGGGCGTCAAGGCGTGGACGAAGAAACATCGAGAGTGGATCAAGAGCCATGTACGCTTCAACGAAGCTGCCTTAGAGGCAACGCTCGCCGATTACGTCGAAGAGGTTGATCACGTCGCGACACGGATTGTGAAACTGGAGAAGGCCATCGACGAGGCAATCCGCCAGGCGCCGCCAGAGATCCGAGCGGTCATCGAAGCTCTGCAGGCGCTCCGCGGAGTGGCCCAAACCACAGCGGCTAGCATCGTGTCCGAAGTTGGCTCACTGTCGCGGTTCCCGACTGCGCCGCAGTTGATGGGCTACAGCGGCCTGGTCGCCAGCGAGCACACAAGCGGCAACCGGGTGCAGCGCGGCGGTATCACCAAGACGGGCAACGGTCACCTCAGACGCGTTTTGGTCGAGGCGGCGTGGGCATACCAACACCGGCCGAATGTGATCGGTCACCTGGCGCGTCGGCAAAAGGACCTGGCCATCAGCGAGGAGGCAAAACAGATCGCCTGGAAAGCGCAGCACCGGCTGCACAAACGATACAAAGCCATGGCGGCTCGCGGTAAGAACAAGAACCAGATTGTCGCGGCACTGGGACGAGAGCTGCTCGGGTTCATCTGGGCGATTGGCGTGAAAACCGAGCAACAGCAGAAACTCGCCAAAGCCGCGTAAATCTTGCACTCGAATGCACTACTGGACAGCAGAGCCGATGACAGCGCAGGGCCCACGAAAAGGAGAACCCTCCTCACGTTCTATGCGGTACGGTTTCCGAACCCAACCCGCGCGTCTAGTCCGAGGCAGCTCCCGACGGATCATGACCATGCGGTTCCGACCCGCGAATATCAGAGTGATCAATCGTCGCGTATGCTGCTGGGCTGTCATCGGCCCTGCTGTCCCAAAGACCAAAGGGGAACGAAACCTACGGTTTCTTTCCCCTTTGGAATCCCCATTCTTCCCTAAACGCGGCTCCGAGCTCACCAGCAGGATCGTGATCCCGCCAAGCCGCCCGTCGAAAGCCTGGTCGATGCCAGAACGGTGCTCGCCGTCAAGGGTGCGCTTCGCCGCGCCAAACTGCGGCGCGCCCTTGACCGCTCCGCTCCGTTCCGGCCAGACTCTGATCGCGACGGGCGGCTCCGGCGGGATCACTCGGCACCATGCTGAACCAAAAAAACAAAAGGCCGACTTTCCCCCCGTTGGTGGGAAAGCCGGCCGAAATCAAAACACTATCAAACCCGGAGGGGCTTGACAGGGTCGCTCCATATCAGAACTCCAGCCGCACCGCAACTCGGGTGTACCGCGGTGTTTCCCACGGATTCGAATAGATGTTCGCCGCCGGCTTCAGAAAGTCCGGATTGGCAACCCCGCCGCTTAGTTCCAGCCACTGATCCACGTAAAGGGGCCGCTTCTGGTTAAACACGTTGAACATGTCGGCTACGAATCGCAGAGCCACCTTGTCGTTGACCTTAACCGAGTAGTCTGCGTGAGCGTCGATCGGGAACGTCCACTGCGTACGGCCGAGACTGCCGCGCCCGCCCAGGGGGATTTCACCCGCGTTGTCGTACCCCGGGTGAGCCAGGAACTGGCTGATGGGAGTGCCGGACTGGATCACCCAGGAAAAACCAAGGTTCAGGCCGTTAACCGCCTTCAGGAACCGGCCCGTGCCGCCCCCGAACGAATAGTTCGTGAACAGCTTGAGCTGGTGCCGGCGGTCGGTCGGCAGAACGCCGGACTCGAACTGTTCAGCCAGCCGGTTATCCGTATTGGTAAAGTCGAACAACGACGTGATGTTCGGATCGCTTTGGCCGTTGTCGTTCCGGAACAGCCCTTCGTAATTGCCGTAGAGCTTCGCCAGCCGGTAGCTGCCGAAGAACTGCCAGTTGGCCGTGAACCGTCGGGTCAGGGTCAACTCCAGCGCCTTATACTGGCGGCTTGGGCTGGGAAACCCATCCGGAACGCCATCGGACCCAAGCGGGTTGCCAATATCGGTGAAACCAGTAGCGGGGTCGCACCCGGGCGCGGTCACGCCGCAGGGCGAGGCGTTCTGAAAAATGTCCAGCGAGGAACTCGGGTTGGCTACCACGTACTGCTGCGGCACTCCCGCCAGGTACTGCGTTACGTTCACGCCAGACACATCTTCCAGGATGCGGCGCAGGTGACGGTAAATGAAGCGGCCGCCCACCGTAGTCCCCCGTCCAATCTGGCTCTCAAAACCAGCCACAACCTCGTCCTGGTATTGCGACTTGGTCCCGCCGGCGACCAGTGTCTGCGCATCAGGTCCGCCGGAGAAGCCGATTTTGCCGCCGGAGATGTAGTTGGAAGGCGACAGATCGACGCTTCCCTGCTGGTCCTTGTAGAGTGCTCCGCGAGTGCTTGATTCGAACGAGAACGAGCGCACCGCGATATCCAGAGGCACCTTCTCGAAGAAACGGCCCCAGTTGGCGAAGATCTTGGCGTTGCGGTGGCCGGTAGGATCGAACAGCACGCCGATTCGGGGAGCCCAGTTGGGCGAAAACACGTACCGCGAAGCGTTGCCGCTCATCGCCTGGTATTCGAATCGAACACCCGGCCGGATGGTGAGGCGGGAGTTTACCGCCCAGCTGTCTTGCAGGTAGCCGGCATGATACCGGGTCGTGGTGGAAGTCACCGGGTCCGAATAATTGCCGCGTGTCACGCGCAGCACGATCGGATTGGCTACGTTGCCGCCCATGTGCTCGCGGATGAGGATCGCGCCGTACTGAGTCTGCCCCGCCGACGCGCCAAACTCCGGAAGGTTCGGCAAGGTGAAATTGGGCCCGGTGTAGTAGCGGGCGACGTCATATTGGTCATTCGTAAACTGATATCCGAGTTGCACGGTGTGACCGCCGAAGCGGCTGCCGACCACGGAATTGGAGAGAGTGAACTGGTCCGATGTGGTGTCGGAATTCTGGAGGAATCCAAGACCGTTGTAAATCAGCTGACCACCTGTTCCCTCCTGCACCTGCGTGTTGTCCTGGATCTGATAGCCATTGAATTGAGGCGTCTCCGTGAAATGATTGAGGAACCGGCTGTAGTTGGCGTTGATGACCCACCACGGTGTCATGATGCCGTTCCACCGTCCATTGTAGGTACGGGAGCCGTAATCGAGTTCGCTGGTCCGCAGATTGTCGTTGCTGGCGAGCGAGGAGAGGCGCTGGTAACCCATCGGCGCCAGGCTGGGATCGCCGAACACGGAGCCTTCGAGCGAATGGTTCTGGTTGATATTCCAGTTCAACTTGGCGCTGTAATTCCAGCTGTGGTTCTTCACCACGACATTGCCTAACCTGGAATTGCCGAAGGTTGAAGGTACCGAGCGGTAATTGCGATTAAAAACCGGATTGAATCCGGCGTACCAGAACAGCCGGTCCGGTACCAGGTATCCACCGATGTCGCCCCCGAAGTCGCGCGATTCGAAACCGTAAACCCGGGTGGTCTGTGTGGTGCGAATGGTGTTGGCGTTCGGAAACGCCGCCATCCATCGGTGCGGGCGGAAGTAATAGAACAGGTCTCCGTGATATTCGTTGGTGCCGCTCTTGGTGAGCACATTCACGATACCGCCGAGCGCTTGGCCGTATTGCGCCTCAAATCCCCCGGTCTGCACTTGTACTTCGCGGATGAAGTCGAAGGTAAGCCCGTTCCCCAGTGAGCCGAACGTCAGGTTGTAAGTTCCAAACGCTCCATACCCCGGGTCCGTCACGTTCGCGCCATTAATGTAATATTGATTTTCAAGGCCTGACGCCCCGCTGATGGATGGATTAGCCGACCCTGTCGCACCGCCTTCAGTAACTCCCGGAGCCATCGAGATAATCCCCGACACGTTGCGATTGATCGGGACATTCTGGTAGACGGCCTCGGAGAGGTTCGCGCCGATGGTAGTGCTGGATACGTCGACATTGGCGGCCCCTTCCTCGATGACTTCCACCTGCTGACTTGCGCCGGCCACCTCAAGCTTCATATCCAGAGCCGTATTCTGGTTTACGCGTACGGTAATCGGCCCCTGCTTTTGCGTGGCAAAACCCGGCTGCTCCACCGTTACCGTATAGCCAGGTGCTGGCATCAGGCTGGCGAAATTGTATTCTCCGGCGGAATTGGTGGTGGTGGTCCTTGTGCCCAAGGGCCCCGAAAGCGTTACTTTCGCGTCGGGGATGACCGCGCCGCTTGGATCCCGCACAATCCCGGTGATGCCCCCTCGGGTGATATCTTGTGCCTGGACCGAACCGGCAACCATCCACACTGCCAGAACCGCAACTAAAATCCGAAGTGTCTTAACCATATTTGTGGATCTCCCAGTTAACGTGAAGTGCACGGCGGATGCTCGTGCACCAACCGTCCTTGCCTTCTTAACATCGCGATGGCCAATGTGGGGACAGCTACCAAGCACAGCGAAAATCAACGGGTTACACGGAATTTACGGGGATTCGAATTCAATTAATGGAAGGCCGGCCCGAGCGCTGGCGGTGAAAACCGGTTTACTTCAGGGAGGCAAGCGCGGCCTTCGCCGACGCGTTTGCGGGATTGCGCTCGAGAGCTTCCCGGAGATAACGTGCCGCCGACACACGATCCTGAAACGCCATTGCCGCCAGCCCGCGGATATAGGCCGCGACACCGTTGGAGCCCGATCCTCGCAAATGCGCGAGCATATAAAACGGATGCCGGGGCGCATCGTCCTGAAGAGTCAGCGGCGCTGAAGTGGACGCCAGGGCTGCTCCGGTAGCCGGTTCCCGGACCGTCACCACCACCCTGTATTTTCCCGGAATGAGTTTGTCGAGCGACACGCTGCGTGCCTTGAGTAACACGCCGTTCCTGAATTCCGTAGGAGAAATACGGTCGTTCATAATGATTCTTTGCTCACGATCACTCAAGTGGGCGATAACATACTCGATCGCAATTTCTTTGGCGTAAGTTGCGGGCATGCGTAACTCGACCAGTGTTCGCAACGGGGTTTTCCCTTGAAACTGTGCGTTCACAACGGGAACAAATTGTATTCCGCCGAACCGGAATGGAGCGTCCGCGCCAGGTGCCTGGGCGTTCTCGGGAACTGTGGCCAGCAGCGGCTCGGATAACGCAATTCCGAGTGGAGGCTCCACCGCCACCTGACGGTCCACTTTGTAGATCCGGCTGGTATTGGCGTTCGTAAACGTGATTTCCAGACGGTAGCTCCCAGGCACGATAGGGATCCGGTTTGCGAGCAGGAAGGGGAGGAAATTGCCATTGGCATCGAAGCCGGGGAATGCGCTCTGCTCGCCGTCTTCCACGATAAGGTCGCCCTTAGCGGAGTAGAGCCGGAATCCCGCGTCCAATCGTAGTTGTTGGTTCTGCCTGACCCCGTACTCGGCTTTGTCCACAAGTACCGCATAGTCCAGCCACCAAGTCCCGTCGAACCCCGCCAGAGGCAGCACGGTAACAGCCGGTGGCTGGTCGGCGGGCAGCGTCATCAGCGAACGCACGCGCGCTCTCAGGCTCCGGCCCTCCCGCACGCGCGCGACCTGGTCCGGACTGTTTGCCCAATCCTGGATGCGCGCAATCATCGCATCGCCGGTCATGCTCGGCTTGTACTCGTCGGTGTCCACGGGCTCGGATGGGGAGAGCGAGAACGCCGCATGCGCGAGGTCGCCGCGGATCGCCTGCAGTGTCCTGTAGACGTCGCGATTGCTCTGGAATTGCGTGCCGCGCACCAGCGAGAGCGGCCCGTCAACGAACGGCCGGTAATACCGGTATTCCTCGATGTCTCCGGGCATGAAGAACAGCACGTAGAAAATTCCGGGAAGAGCGCGCGATCCGGTCTTGTTCGAATAGGTCCAAAGTTCCATCGGATAGATCTGGCTGTACCCTTGTACCGGAATGCGCTCGTCCGGCTTCCCAAAGAGAATCCAGGTGCGGCCCATGTCCGTGCGCCAGCCCGGCGTTCCGGATTCGCGGCCGAAACTGGCGTTGACGTAGTTGAGCCGCCGCTGCATCTCCTCCCGATACGGATTGCGTCCCGACCCCGGGGCGGGATTGCGAGCTTCCCAGAAAGACTCGATGAACTGGTCGCGCGCCGCGTTGTCCGGCAGGTCGAGGAACGCCTTTCGCTCTTCATTGGTGATGAGGTAACGAACCTCCTGGTTCAGCCAGCGGTCATACACCTCGGGCAAAGTCGCCGCGCGCAGCACGAGCACGAACAGACACACAACGGCCAGCTTGGGCATCGACTGTTCTATAGCACCCTCAAGACCATCGTTCGTGTGTTCACAGAAGCCCACGGCGCAGAGCCGAGCCCTAGAGGACACCCGCTCTTGCAGGCTTTGCACGTGCGGCAGCGCTACCGAAGTCGGTATGCACTAAAAGTAGCCCCGTTTCCAATTCCCTTTGCGCGTCCTCTATAGGGGCAAGCCAACACGCCGCAGGAGGTCCGGGTAACGGGGGTCCGATCGAAGGCTATCAAAGGAGGGTGAGGCTATCTCGTGGACTCGACTCGCGCGGGACTGATATGCCTTCTCTAACCAGACGAACGCCGCCGCCGCATCTCCCAGGCCCGCGTACACCAAGGCGAAATCCATGGGAGAGACAAATCCCGCCCGTGCGGACCTGGTGAGCTCCGACAAAATGGCGAGCGCCTTGCCGTTCTCTCCCGCACGGGCGTAAACGTGTCCGAGAAGCCCGCGGAATAGCGGCGCATCATTCATCGTGATGGCTTTTGTCAAACACTCGATGGCCTTCGGAAGGTCGCCTTTGCCCGCATAGGCGTAGCCTTGCCACCAGAGAGCATTGACAAAACTTGGATTGAGATCGAGAGCCTGCTGGCCGGCGTGAACGGCCTCATCATAGCGCCGTGCCCGGAAGAGGAGCATGGCGCGGTTGCCTAGACTGTTTGGGGAAACAGGGTCCAGGGCGAGCGCAATGTCGGACTCGGCGATGGCCTCGCTATAGCGGCTCATCCGTGTCAGACACTCGGCGTACCACAAATGTGTGAGCAGGTGGTTTGGGTTCAACTGCAGAGCTCGCTTGTACTCGACCTCGGCGGCCGCGAAATCCCAGTCATACCCTTTCTTGACGTCAGCCAGCGCATTATGGGCGCTTGCATTCGATTCGTCCAGTTGCAGGGCCTTTTCCGCGGAAACCCGAGCGGCTGTATAGGCATCGGCGGAGGGCATGAAACTGAAGATTCCCGCATAACAATATGCCTCCGCAAGCCCGGCATGGGCTTCGGACTGCGAAGGATCAAGCTCGATAGCCCGCCTAAAGAAATCGATACTCTTGCCGATACCGCGGATTCCCTGCCAGAGGAAGAAATTGCCCTTTAGGAATGCATCGTAGGCTGCGGGATTGAGCCGGTGTTTGCGAGCGGGGGAAGTGTCGCGCGGGGCCAACGTCATCCGGATCTGCTCCGCAACGGCGCTCGCGACGTCATTCTGCACTGCCAATACATCAGAAAGGTCGCGCTCGTATTGTTCCGACCAGAGATGCCGTTCGTCCTGAGCTTGGATTAATTGGGCGGTAATCCGCACTCTTGATCCCGACCTCACTATCGTTCCCTCGAGGATCGCACCCACGTTCAACTCGCGGGCGATTTCGGGCAAAGATTTCCGGAGGTGCCCTTTGTACCGCATGATGGAGGTCCGCGAGATTACCCGGAGCGAACGGATCCGAGCAATTTCGCCGATCAATTCGTCCGTCATCCCGTCTGAAAAGTACTCCTGCTCGACATCGCCGGAGAGGTTTTCGAGGGGCAGAACGGCGATGGATTCAATCCTATGTGACCGGGAAAGAACAGACCGGTACCCGACATACACAAGTGGGATGGCGACGGCACCGGCAGCCAGGCCGAACAGACCACGGCGTGCGATCGAGGAACGTCTTGGGACCGGGCGGTGTTCACTGATGGCGGGCTTGGCAGGCGGATCGACCGACGAAGCCTCCACGTCCGCCAGGAACCGATAGCCACGCTGAGGAAGTGTCTCGATGAACCGGGGATTCTCGGCGTCATCACCCAAGGCCTCGCGCAGCCGGTTGACGGCTTTGTTGAGACCACCGTCAAAATCCACCACGATACCGGGAGGCCAAAGCCGCTTCTGTAGTTCTTCACGAGTCACGACTTCCCTTGGGCGCTGAACCAAAGCGACCAAGACCTGGAACGGCTGCTCCTGGAGCTTGATCTTGGCGCCTCGCTTCCGCAGTTCGCCGGAAACAAGGTCGACTTCGAAGATCCCGAATCGAATGGGCGAAGCCGAAGCGCTCGGGTCAGCCTGACTCATCGGTGAACTATACCATAGACACGTTCGGCGGTAGGGAATGTGGTTCCGGATCCTCATGATTGCAGGCATCTTACGAGGGAAGGCGATCGCCAGGAAGAGAGTAGCGGCCCACCATGGTTCGGTACACCGCAGGCGGGTATTCTAGCGGCCGAGACCAAAGGAAGTCTCTGCGATGCAAACGAACAAACTCCTGCTTTTGACCGCCCTCATAGCGGCCGCGCCCCGGATAAACGCCCAGGGGCTTCTCCAATCGATCATCACACCGGACAGGGCAGTGCCTACAGTTCACCAGACTTTGGAAGGCACCTGGATGGCGGAACTCCGGCCTCCGGGACTGCCGGCCGCCGCGCCGGCGATTCCAAATATCAGCACATTCGGCCCTGACGGATCTTTGATTGCGTCCGGGTCCGACGGAACCCAGAGCACAGCTCATGGAGTCTGGATTCGCGTGGGCGATCGACGATTCCTGGAAACGGTCTTCGTCTTCGCCTTCGATGCGAACCGCGCCCTGACTACCATTACGAAGGTCCGGGTAAATATTCTGCTCAGCGCGGATGGGCTTACCTTCACGGGAACCAATGAAATCGTGGTGATGGACCGGACCGGGAAAGTGATGGCGACGATTCCCGGGGGCACGACCTCGGGTGTGCGCCTCAGCCCCGAGATACCGGCCGATTTTTATGACTTTCAGAAAATGCCGGAAGCTCCGAGTCCCGCGATTCGGTGATGAATCCAGATCAGGCGCCGTCGGTTGAAGGCGGCTGATGTGCGAGTGGCGTGGTTCGGGGCGACCGGCACTGGTCGTCCCTACCGCGACGATTGCCGAAAGAACGGCCTGGCCACAATTCGGGTGGTCGGGATGGGAGAGTGATTCGCAAGGGCGCTAGCATACCCGTCCGGCGCGGCGCCCGGACCGACGATATCAGTTAAGTTGTTGTAAGGGCTTGAAAATAAAGTGGCGGAGAGAGAGGGATTCGAACCCTCGATAGAGTTTCCCCTATACACGCTTTCCAAGCGTGCGCCTTCAACCACTCGGCCATCTCTCCGATTTCTCCGGAAGGGGTGATCTCTCAACAGAATAACATGCAGCCTGTCTCCGGAAAGCATTTGGGGCCGAACGGTACAATAGCGTTTGATGCTCTCCCACTCCATCTCCCGCCGCGGCCTCCTCGCGGGCACGGCGGCTTGGATTGGGTGCGGCCGGCAAAAGGCAACCGCATTTCACGGTTATTGTTTCGTCGCCAACCGGCAGGGCCGTACGGTGGCCGCGGTGGACCTGTCGCACTTCAAAGTGCGCCGGCAAATTCCGTTCGAAGCGGCGCCGTCAACCGTGATCGCACACCCTTCCACTACGCGCGCTTTCGTCCTGACGCCCGAGAACGGTACAGTGTGCGAAATCGACGGAGTCAAACTCGCTGTCAGCCGGCGCGCCAGGGCGGGGAACACCGCGGTTCAAATGCAGCTGTCGCCGCGTAAGGACGCCCTTTGGGTGCTGTATCGCGATCCGCCGGCGTTGATCGAGATTCCGCTCACCACCTTCCGGCCCCGCCGCCCGATACGCCTCGCGGCGCCTCCGGACAGCTTCGATCTAAGCAGCACGGAAGTGGCTGCCGTCGCTTTCCGGGAGAGCCGGCGCATCTCCTTCGCGCCGCTCGGCGGGGGAGGCCCGGTGCGCACGATCGCTGCCGGAGACGAGCCCTCCCTGTTGCGTTTCCAGGACGATGGACGGCAGTTGATGGCCGGGAGCCGGCCCGAAAAGAGCCTCTCGATTTTCCAGGTGGCTTCCGGAAAGGTGGTGGTTCGCCTGCCGCTCCCGATCGAGCCTCGCCACGCCGTCTTCAACGCGGACAAAGGCCAGATGTTCCTGAGCGGCGACGGGATGGATGCCGTAGTGCAGGTGTATCCATATCGAACCGAGATTGCGGAGACGATGCTGGCCGGACGTGCCCCCGACGCCATGGCTGTCACCAGGACGCCGTCCTTCCTGCTGGTCGCCAACCCGCAGACCGACAGCGTCACCATTCTCGACTTCGACAACATGGGGAAGAAACTCGTGGCGGCGGTTCAGGTGGGCAGGGATCCGCGCTTCATCCTGATCACGCCGGACCAGCAGTATGCGCTGGTGCTGAACCAGGGATCCGGTGACATGGCGGTGATCCGCATTCCGCCGCTGGCGGCGCAGGACCCCACTCGCCGCTACAAGCCAGTCCCGCTGTTCACCATGATCGCGGTGGGAGAAGAGCCCGTTAGCGCGGACGTGGTGGCGTTTACGTAGAAAGGCGGGCGCCCGGGTACAGGGGCGGGCGCCCGAATCGAGTTACTTCTTTTTGCCTTGGGCGGCCACCGCGTCCATGGCGGCCTTCACTTTTTCGGGGTCGCCCAGGTAATAGCGGTTCAAGGGCTTCAAATCGTCGTCCAGCTCATAGACCAGCGGCATCCCGGTGGGGATGTTCAGCTCTACGATATCGGCTTCGGAAATGTTGTCCAGGTATTTCACCAGGGCACGCAGGCTGTTGCCGTGTGCCGCGATAAGCACTTTCTGGCCCGCGCGGATGGCCGGGGCTACCGTCTCGTGCCACAGGGGAAGGAACCGCGCCACGGTATCCTTCAGGCATTCGGTGAGCGGCAGTTCGTCTTTCGTCAATCCCCTATACCGCGGATCGGCCCCAGGGAACCGTTCGTCGTCCGGCGTCAGCTCCGGAGGCGGAATGTCGTAACTGCGGCGCCAGATCTTCACCTGCTGTTCGCCGAACCTGGCTGCGGTTTCGGCCTTGTTCAGCCCCTGAAGAGCGCCGTAGTGACGCTCGTTCAGGCGCCAGGAGCGGTGCACCGGAATCCACATAAGGTCCATCTCGTCGAGCACGGTCCACAGGGTGCGGATGGCGCGCTTCAGCACGGAGGTGTAAGCCACGTCGAAGGTGTAGCCTTCCGCCCTGAGCACCTGCCCGCCTTCCTTGGCTTCCTGGCGCCCTTTTTCCGAAAGGTCCACGTCGGTCCACCCGGTAAACCGGTTCTCCTTGTTCCAGGTGCTTTCGCCGTGCCGGATGAGGACAAGTTTCGTCATCGGCGGAACGCCTTTCGGCCCAGGAATTGCGCAGCGGCACCAAGCTTTTCTTCGATCCGCAGGAGCTGGTTGTATTTGGCGATGCGGTCGGTGCGGCTGGCCGAACCCGTTTTGATCTGGCCGGCATTGGTGGCGACGGCCAGGTCGGCGATGAACGGATCCTCGGTTTCGCCCGAGCGGTGGGAAACGACGGCCGTGTAGCCGGCCTGGGAAGCCAGGGCCATGGCTTCGAGCGTCTCGGTAAGGGAGCCGATCTGGTTCACCTTCACCAGAATGGAGTTCGCGACGCCGCCTTCGATTCCCTGCCGCAGGCGGGTGCTGTTGGTGACGAACAGGTCGTCACCCACCAGTTGCACCTTGCTGCCGACGGTATCGGTCAGGAGCTTCCAACCTTGCCAATCGTCTTCCGCCATGCCGTCTTCGATCGAAAGGATGGCCGGGTAGCGGTTCACCCAGTCCGCCCAGAAATCCACCATCTGGGCCGAACTCCGCTCGCTTTTGTCCGACTTCTTGAAGACGTACTTTCCGGTTTCCTTGTTATAGAACTCGCTGGCCGCCGGATCGAGGCAGATCCCGATCTGTTTACCGGGTTCGTAGCCGGCCTGGGTGATCGCTTCGAGCACCGATTCGATGGCCTCTTCATTGGACTTCAACATGGGGGCAAAGCCGCCCTCGTCTCCTACTGCCGTCGAATATCCCTTCTTGCTGAGGACCTTCTTGAGAGTGTGGAAAACTTCTACACCCATACGTAACGCTTCGGAAAACCGCGCTGCGCCGAACGGGGCAACCATGAATTCCTGCAAGTCCACGGAATTGTCCGCGTGCGCTCCGCCATTGATGATGTTCATCATCGGAACGGGCAGGGTGCACCCGGCAATGCCGCCGAGGTAACGAAAGAGCGGAAGCCGGTGCGCGGTAGCCGCTGCCCGGGCGGCGGCCATGGAAACCGCCAGAATCGCATTGGCGCCGAGGCGTCCCTTATTCGGTGTCCCGTCGAGCAGCAGCATGATCCTGTCGATCTCGGCCTGCTGTGCGGCGTCCTTGCCGTGCAGCGCGCCGGCGATCTCGCCGTTGATGTGCTCCGCCGCTTTCAAAGCGCCCTTACCGAGGTAACGCGACTTGTCGCCGTCCCTCAATTCCACCGCTTCGTGTTCTCCGGTGGATGCTCCGGACGGCACTGCCGCCCTCCCCAGACTGCCGTCAGCCAGATAAACATCCGCTTCTACGGTCGGATTCCCGCGAGAGTCCAGAATCTCCCGTCCGATGACTTTTACGATCGTTGTCAACGTACAACTCCTGTATGAAAGGGCCGGGACACAGGTCCTCAGCCCGGTTTTTACGCCACCACCACGATGCCGTTTTCGGTGACGTGATGACCCTTTGCGCGATCCGCATCCAGGTCGAAACCGATTTCGCTCGAATCCGGAATCCTCATTCCGGTATTGACGATGGCCCGGCGGAGGCGACTATAGCGGCCGATCTCTACGCCGGGCATTAATATCGAGTATTCCACTTCGCAATAGCTGTTCACGCGTACTGCGGGGGAAAGTACGCTATGCAGCACGCGTCCTCCGGAAATAATGCAACCGGCGCTCACCACCGAGTCCACGGCTACGCCCATGCGCCGTCCCTCCTGCGCGAATACGAACTTGGCCGGGGGTTGCTGCGTCACCTTCGTCCGAATCGGCCAGCGCTGATCGTACAGATTGAACTCCGGGGTGACGCTCACCAGATCCATGTTGGCGTCGTAGTAAGCATCGAGGGTGCCCACGTCCCGCCAGTAGCGCACCTGTTTGGCGTTCATATCCTGGAAGTCATAGGCTACAACACGGAGCCTGTCCAGATTTTGAGGAATGACGTCCTTGCCGAAATCATGGTGGGATTCCGGGTCCTGCGAGTCCTCGTGGAGCACGCGCAGGAGCGCTTCTGTGCGGAAGAGATAAACTCCCATGGAAGCGCTCACCATGTCCGGATTGAAGGTGGACCGCTTTGGATTTCCGTGCCGCGGCTTCTCCTCGAATCCGCAGATTCGAAAATCGGGGCCGATCTCCGCGATTCCGAACCGCGGCGCATCCTCGGGCGGAGTTTGGATGGTAGCCAACGTGACATCGGCATTATGATGCAGGTGCCAGTCCAGCATCTCGCGGTAGTTCATCTTGTAGATCTGATCGCCCGAGAGGATCAGGGTATGGGGCGGCGCTTCCAACTCGATGCTCTGGAAGTTCTGGAAGACTGCATCGGCGGTGCCCTGGTACCAGTCTTCGTGCACTCGCTTCATGGGAGGGATGACCTCGATGTACTCCCCCAGTTCCGGCGAGAGAATGTTCCAGCCGTCGCGCACGTGGCGGGTCAGATCCAACGCTTTGTACTGTGTTAGGATGAAAACTCTACGTACGTCGGAATTTATGCAGTTGGAGAGTGTAAAGTCGATGATTCGATAAGCGCCGCCGAAGGGCACAGCCGGCTTGGCGGTGTCCTTGGTCAGCGGAAATAAGCGTTCTCCAGCGCCTCCCGCCAGAAGAATTGCTAGTACGTTTTCCATTTCAGTCCAAATCCCTGAAAAGAAAGACAATCCTGGCCTGGTGCGATATTGGGGGTTTCAGGCGGAGAAAATTGGGCTTGACTTTATTCGTCAACCACCTATGATATCAGTACCTTCTGTGTGAAGCGCAGAATTTTTGGGGCCACAGTATGCCTTATAGATTGGCGTCTCGGCATCCTCGCAACGCACGGGAATCCAGGTTCAGTTGGGAGGTGTATTTCGTTTGGCTGAAGTAAAGCTTCAAGAGGGCGAAACATTAGAAAACGCCCTGCGCCGCTTCAAGAGAAAAGTCCAGCAAGAGGACATCATCAAGGAGGTCAAGAGACACTCCTTCTACTTGAAGCCGGGAGAGAAGCTCCGGGCCAAGCAGGCTTTGGCCCGCAAACGGAACCGGAAGAAGAGTCGACGGGAAGTCGAATAATTCAGAGGCGGGACCTTCAGGTCCCGCCTCTTGACTAAGTACAGTTCAGGTTCAGGGGCACAGTTGCTATGGCGGAGTTCCAGGATCGAGTCCTCAAGTGCGTTGACTGCGGAGCAGATTTCGTATTTACAGCGGGAGAGCAGCACTTCTTCCACGACAAAAACTTCAAAAACGAACCCAAACGCTGCAAGAACTGCAAGAACAAGCGCCAGGGTTCTTCCGGTGGAGGATTTGCCAAGACCGAGACGATGACGACGTGCTCACAATGCGGGCGCGAAACGACGGTACCCTTCAAGCCCACACAGGGGCGACCGGTGTACTGTCGCGAATGCTTTTTGAGCCGGAAGGCGACGTCGGCTACGGTCGGAAACCACTAGGAACGGGCACGCTGCCCCGCGCCTGTAAACACGCGGGGCGCAAATTCACACCCGATCGGGGTCTAAACCTCTGCCAGTCCGCCAAGGCGAACTCAGGTGGGCGCCGGATGGTTTACGCATCGACGATTTCCGTGATTCGCTCCTTTTCAGTTCGGCCGTGTGTATCGCTTCGGCGTGTGCCCGAAAACAGGCGTCGGTCAACTCAACTGTGCCATCGGCAAGGTTTTCAATCCCGGCGAGCCTGACGGCGCATAAGCCCGGCCCTTCCTGAATCCCAATTCGGTGCGCGAGGAAAAGCGCCATGTCTACGGTAACCACGAAACGCCTTGTAGCCTCTCCCTTCGTCATACCGTCAAAACGGTAGGCGCGCGAGTTGTTTGCCAACTGCTCGAAGCCCAAGTACCGAAATTCCACGGCTACCCCTTCCTGTCGAACAGCGAACTCGAACCGGACCGCCGGTCTCGACCCGGCGGTCCGATTCAAATGCTATTGCGACATGCCGGAACCGTTCTCCGTCACGTCGTCTTGATCGGTGACACCGTCCGGTTCGTTCATGCCGTCCTCAGTGTCGGCAATTTCCACGTTGCCGTCCTCTTTGGGTGCATTTTTCCGCTGTAGTCTCTTGGCGGCCTTCTCCCGCTGGCGCTCGAGCCGCAGGATTTCTTTTTGTCGCTTTTGAAAAGATGTTCGCGATCGTGTGGCCATCAAGTCTCCTTTATCTTGTTGCGCGTGCTACCGCACGCCGGCGGGCCCCAAAAATCCGGCCCAGTATGTTTACCAGCGCGGTTCCCGCCGGCGGTTTCCGCCGCCGCCGCTACCGCCGCCGGACCGATATCCGCCTCCACCACCACCGCCGCCGAATCCGCGGCCTCCCCCACCCTGAGGTTTCGGACGGGCTTCATTGACGTTCAGCGTGCGGCCGTCCAGGTTCGCGCCATTCAGGGCGGCGATTGCCTGATCTGCCTGCGAAGAATCCGACATTTCAACGAATGCGAACCCTCTCGACCTGCCGGTGTCCCGATCCGTCACTACGTTGACACGTTCCACGGCGCCGTACGGCTCAAACAGCGAACGAACGGAGGATTCCGTGGCCGCAAAATCCAAATTACCAACGAAGATGTTCTTCAACACTTTCTCTTTCTGTCTTTCAATAGTGCGGGCTATAACGAGGCAGTTTGCCACCGGCCAGGTTGTTGCAGGACTTTCAAAAGGCATTTTCAATATAACACTTTCTCTCCGGCCTCACGAATGGCTCCAGAGCGTTTACGATGGAGGGGCAACCCATGTGGAACTGGATCGAACTGACTGCGGGTATCCTGTTGCTTTACTTCGGCGCGGAATGGCTGGTTCAGGGTAGCGCGGGGTTGGGACGGGCGTTTGGCGTACGCCCGTTTGTCATCGGAATCACCGCCGTGGCCTACGGCACGTCCATGCCGGAACTGGTGGTGAGTACGGTGGCGGCGGGAGAGGGGATGAGCGGCCTCGCACTGGGTAACGTAATCGGTTCCAATCTGGCGAATATCGGGTTAATACTGGGACTCACCGCGCTGGTGCTGCCGATCCCGGTGGAAGGCAATCTGCTCCGGCGGGAACTGCCCGTGCTGGTGCTTTCGGCAGGCGCGCTTCCCGCGCTCCTGGCGAATGGCGCGATTTCACGAATCGAGGGCTTGGCCCTGCTGGCTGCGGCCTGTCTGTTCACCTGGGCTATGGCCCGATCGGCCAGTCCGGCCGATGAGCGCGTGGAAACCCGGATTGTGGAAGAGGCTGCCCCCTTGAAAACCGGCAAGTTACGACTGCTGCTGCTGGGATTGTTGGGGCTGATCGTGCTGGTGGCGGGGGGCGATGCTTTCGTCGGAGGTGCCAGCGGCATTGCTCGCGCCTTCGGGATGAGCGACCGGACCGTAGGGCTGACGATCGCCGCGGTGGGCACTTCCACTCCGGAATTGGCCGCCTCGATCGTCGCGGCCCTGCGAGGTCACGCGGCAATCGCCGTGGGCAACGTGATCGGATCCAATATCTTCAACGTGCTGTTTGTGCTGGGCGGCGTTGCCGCTATCCATCCCGTGCAAGGTTCGGTCGCGGCGTTCAAACTGGACCTGCTGGCTCTAGCTGTCTTCACCGCCACGGTTGCACTGCTGCTCCACAAAGAGCGCGTAGTCACAAGGGGAGAAGGCGGGGTATTGCTTGCGCTCTATCTCAGCTACCTGGCGCTGCTCGTCGCAGCCCCCGCCGGTTGGTAGAATTGCTCGGGGTTAGCAGCCCGGATTCAATCCCAAACGATTGTCGCGCCGGCCGCCATGGCCCTCGGGTGTACATCGGCGCAGAAACGGGAAACGTCCATTCCATCAACGGGAAATATCGCCTCAAATTCGATGGCGGACCCCTCATCGGTGTACCACTCTCCATCGAACAGGTGCAATTCGGTTGTGTCCGGCTCCGAATCGATCGCCACACGCATCCGGTCACGACCGGCGGCGAGCAAAATGGCCTCAGCGCGAACCCCGTTCCGGTTACGAATTATCATCCGCATAACGTGTCCATCCCTTTCTGGACTAATTCTGTACCGAATGGCCGAACAAATGCTCCAGTCTCCTTGGTTATGGGATGAATGTACTGTTGGGTTTTCCGGCGGTGCAATCGCTACTGCTTCGACCGCAAGTAAGGCGCGATTTCCTGATCGGACCCGCCGATGTGTTGCTCCATCCAGCGTTTGAGAAAAAGAAGAATCTGGACATTCAATGCAATCCGGCCCTGACGAAACTCGTCACGGAGTGACTCCACCCGGCGTTTCAAAGCCTCGTGTTCCACAACGTGCTTTTCGAACTCCGGATAACCGGACTGGCGCATCAGGCGCTCCTCATGCGCAAAGTGCATGCTGACGTAGCTGAACAGCCGGTCGAGCACTTTACCGACCACGGCGCGCCCGTTGCCCACTTCCATCGCAGCCTGCAACTCGCGGCCGAGAGCGAGGAGGCCTTGATGCTGCGCATCGATGCTGGTGATACCGGTGGCGAGACTCTGTTTCCATTCGAACATCAGGATGACCGGGCTCCTGGGCTTCTTATCGGCAGAAACCGTAAATCGAAGCAGGGCGGGGCCTACCTCGACTCGTCCAGCACTTCAATCGCATTCACACAGGCATAATTGTGTGTTGGCGAGAGGGCGATGTCGAGTTTCCCCTGGGCGTCCGGTTCCAGGCCGTGGGCGGTGAAGGTGACGGCCCGGCCGGCGCCGCGTGCCTCCTTAAAAATATCGAAGTCGCGGCGCAGCAGAATGCCGTTGCAGAGTATGTCGAAGACCCTGCTGCCGGCCCCTCCGCCGGGCGGAGTTCCGGGTCCGAACCATCGTTCCGAACTGTAGACGGTAAAGCCGTAGTGTCCCGGGGGCACGGGAATCACATACCGGAGGTTGCCGAAGCGTTCTCCGCGAAACAACTCCTGGTCCTCCGCGTCCTGCACGGCCTGGGTGCGCAGAACAAGCTGACCGCCGCGCGCGTAACGGTCCGGTTCCCATACTCGCCCCTGTCGGTCGGTGTAAGCCCGGTCGAGCGCGACCATCCGAATCGGTTTGAGGCGTCCAGGAGTTCCCGGAGTAATTTCGATCGCACACAGCAGCGGAGGATTGGTGGACGGTTCGAATTTCAGATGGAGCTTTCCGTCGGTGCCCGGAGAGACGTCCTTGAACGTGCGTATGTCCGCCGTGCTCGGACCTACCTCGTTGATGACATCGAACTCATGGAGCACTTCCGCTCCGTTGATGAAGATATTGAACACGCGGCTCGATTCCCCGCCGCCGGCCACGTTGTTTTCGCCGTAAAGGGTTTCGGCGAAATGAAGCCGCAACTCGTAGACTCCAGCCGCAATCGGAATTTCGTATTCGAAAGCACCTTCCCGCCGGCTCTGATAAATGCGTGGCTCACGGGTGCCGAAGATCGGGTGGTCTACCGTTTCGAAGGCGTGTCCGCCGCGAAAATAGCGGTCCGAGAGCCAGACGCGGCCGAGCCGGTCGGTGTAGTCGCCGCCCAGGTGTCCCGTCAGAATCCTGACCTCGTCTGAGCCGGGTTTCGCGGAATGCAAGCCGGCGGGCGGAGCGCCCGGAGCAGTCCAGGTCTTGCGGATAGGCGCTTTCCACAATGCGATCGCACCGGTGCAGAAAACGAGCAGGAGGGCAATGGGGAAAATCGTGCCGCGCGACGACGGCTGGCCCTTGGCAGCCACGGAAGCGGGCGGGACCGTCGCCGGAAGGGTATTTCCATCCGTTTCGGCGTCCATCACGCCTGATCCCTCGTTCAGAACCAGGGTCACAGGACTCAGGCTCGGCGTCGTCGCTTCCCTTTCGAGGAACTGCGGAGCATACTGCCCTGGCGGAATCTCGATCCGCACGGCGTGGTCAGCCCCGTCGGTTTCATAATATTCCCGCAACCGTTTGCGAAGCCTGTGCGCCTCCACCCGTACGATCGAGTCCCGCTTCTGATCGAACTCCGGCGGCCTGCCCAGCGCATCTACGGCAATGTTGTACTCCTTGATCTGTTCCCCAGCGCCCTCGAAATATCGGGAGCACACATATGTGAGCAACTGTGCAAGGTTGGGTGCGCGATGAAAGATGCCGGAACCGAGGACCCTTTGTACTTCCTCCCGTTCCCGCGCGAAATCAGATGAACGCCGCATCCATTTTCCCCGAGGCTGATTGCTGGCAAGTATACACACGCAGCAACGCGACCTTCAACTCCGGTTCAGATTTGGCGCCGCGGGACTATGGCTCGATGCGGATTGCGGTGGCGGATGTGGCGGTGGAATCGCCTTGCCGGGCTGTGGCGCGGACCTCGTAGCTGCCCGGCGGAATGGATCCGGCGGGAATTGTCATCAGGTAGGGTATCCGGCCGTGCGCATCGGGGTCCGGCAGTTGCATCGGCACCTTCGTCAGACTCTTCCCGCCCTGTAGAAACTCGATCTCCACGGCCGGCTTCCCGTTGCGTGAGGAATCCTGATAGACGGTGAAAAACAGCCGCAGGACGGCGTTCGGGTCCTTCTTCACCACCCCGTCCAGGGTGGGAGTGACGAGGCCTCCCTGGAACTCGAAGGGATCGTCAGGCTCCAGGCCCTTGGCATTTGGAGTGTACGAACGCATCACGGCCAGCGAAGAAATGCCCACACCGGGGGAGTAAGCGGGCACGTCGAACTCCGACCGGGCGGTTCCGGCCTTCCCGCTATTGCGGTCCATCACGATACTTTCGAGCCCATATTTTCCGGCGGGCAGTGCCACCGTCATGCGATCAGTGAAATTTCCCGCCTGCAACTGTTCCGGCGTCACCGAGAGTGAGCGGTCGCGGGCCAGTTTCTCCAGGACCTCGCCCTTGGCATCCTTCAACAGCGCGACCAGCGAAAAGTGCACGTTGCGCGTATTTCCGGAGGCGGCGGAGGATCGCAACTCGTGCAAAGGCACTTCCAGCATCACCAGAACGGACGTTGTCTGGGGGCCGGGCTGAAGCCGAATGCCGCCGGCGCGAAAAGCGACATCCTGAGAAGGTTTGCCGCTCGACAAGATCTTCAGCAGGTCGACCTCGAATGGCTGCATCCCCTCGCCGCGGGCCCCGGGAGGCAGGGCGAAGTAGCCGTTGCGCGCGTGAATGACCAGGTCTTTGCGGTTGGCGGTGACCGTGAGCTTGTGGAAGCTTCCATCGTACTCGCGAATCCCGGGGTTAAACGAAAGTTCGTAGTAGCTGGCGATCTCCTCGTTTACGTGGTGCAGGGGGACGCGAAGATCGTTGCTGTCGCCGATCAGAAAACCTCCGGTCGATTCCGCCAGGTTGCGGATGGATTCCTGCACGTTGGCCCGCCCGGATACCTCGGCGTTGTCCGACGACATCACTTGATCCTTCGTGACCGGGCCGGAAGTCTGCGTCATAGTGATGGCACTTGCCCGGGCGGCGCCGGTCAACTGAGCCCGTGCTTCGGCGGTTTGCGAGGACACCATCACACCGCGCGTGTCCACCGAATAGAACGTGACATTGGAGCGGTTGGCCGTGCTGACCAGGCTGTTGAAGGGTGAATCGAGTTCCGGACCCAGATACATGCCCGTGGTGAAGTATACGACGGACTTGCGGCCGGGAATGCTTCGCTGGCCCTCCACCAGCGCCCGGAGCGCCGAAAGAGTGAGCCGGGACGATTGCGTGCTCACGGCCGTATCCATCCGGAGCATGTCGAGCATGACGGATGCGAGCTTGGCTTGCAGGGCTTCGGCGCCGTTCGACACCGGCTGGCTGGCAGTAGCGCTGGCGGCGCCGAGCAGATCCGAATCAGGTACTGCGCCATTCTGGCCGGCGACGTTCCTTTTGAGCTCGGCCAGGATCGCCTCCGATTCGGCGGCTATTCCCGGCCCGCCGAGGCCTTCGGTGGCGTGTTCGATCGCCTTCTCGAGGGCGTCCTTGCTGGTGGTGAACTGCTGCAACACGAGCAACTGCGTATTGATCACCACCACCGAGTAGAAAACATTGCTCCCCTGGGCGCCGCGGACCAGATCGAGCGCTGCCTCGCGGGCGAGCGTGCGCTGGCTCGGATCGGTCATCGCTTCGAAGGCCAGCGTCACCAGGCGCACCTGGCGCAGCGGATCGAGCCTGGTCCTCGCGCCGCCGGCCTCGATCGCTTCCGCGCCGCTGACCAGCCGGAATCCGGTGAGCGTCTGCCTGGTATCGTTGTCGCGCACCGTGAGGTCGCCCGGTTTGAGGTCTGTGACCGGCTTGCCCTTCTTGTCGCGCACGATCAGATCGAGCAAAACCTCGTCCACACTCGTGCGGATCTCCGTCTGGGGCGCGGCCGGTTCCTGGGGTTGCGCCGGCGAAGGTAAGAGGCAGGCGATAGTCAGGAAAACCGGTAAAAAACGCGGTGTCGTCATGGTAATCTCCTTCGACGCGCGAACCCTCATTGGGCCGGACCCTGTAAGCGCCGGAATTCGGCCTGCTCCCGGGCGGCATCTTCCTTCCGGCCGAGCCTCGAGTAGGCGGAGGCCAAACGGTAGCGGGCCTCCGCGATATCCGGAGCCAGTTTGACAGCCTTCTCGAGTTCGGCCGCGGCCCGCGCCGGATCTTCTTTGGCCAGCAGAACCTTTCCGAGCGCGAGGTGAGTGGAAAAATCGTTCGCGCCTGCGCTCACGGCCCGTTCGGCGTAGAGAAGGGCGGGAGCGGTTTCTTCGCGTTTGAGATAAATGGTGGCCAGGCCGACCAGTGCCGGGACGTGGTCCGGCGCGAGGTCCAGCGTCTTCTTTATTTCTTCGATCCCGCGGTCTGAGTCCTGCGTATTCAGGTAAGCGCCGAAGCGGAAATGGACGTTCGGCTCTGCCGGATATTTTTGCAGCAGTTCCTGGAATTTCCGGATCGCTCCAGCCGCGTCGAACTCCATCGCCGTGGCCATGGCGTCGCCCAGTCCGAAAACCAGTTCACGATCGCCTTGCGGTACCTCGGGTGGGAGCCACTGCCGCCGCAGTCCGGCGATTCCGGCGGCGGCGATGACTTCCGGCTTCTTGCGGTCGATGCGCGTGAGATCAGTGAGGATGGTGATGGCTTTCTCGAAGCTGCCCGTTTTGGTGAGCACGAGCGCGTAGTGCAGGCGCGCCGAATTGGCGAGTTCGGCGGGCTCGCTGAAAGAGAGGCGCTCGACTCGCATCAGGCATTCGAGAGCTCCTGGATAGTTGCGGAGCCTGTACTCGCACAACCCCGCCATCGTCCAGGCAGGCGCGCTGTCCGGCTTGAGGGTGGCCAGCCGGCGGAAGGCGGGGGCGCATTCGGTGTAGCGATCGAGGTCATATGCGATGGAGCCGAGGTTCCACCATCCCTCGTCCCAGTCGGGTCTCAGTTTGACGCCCTGCTGGTAGAGTCTCAACGCCTCGGCCCAGTGTTTACTGTCGCGCTCGGCCTCGGCCTGTTTGGCGACGCCTGCGAAAGCGGGTGGAGGCGTCTGCCCGAGGGCGGACCCGCGCAGGGTGAGAAAGGCGAGCATCCAAATAACGGCCGGGAACCCTCTCATCTAGGGTCCATCGTACACCCGCGGCGCGGAACGGATGGACTCGCCCGTTCCGCGCCGGGAGGCGATCAGAAATAGAACTTGATCGCGGTCTGGATCACACGGTGGCCCTGCTTCTGGGTGACAAAGCCGAAGAGGGGAGCGTTCATCTGACCCGTGGCGGCATCAAATCCCAGGGTGAGATTGCTCCCGTTGAACGACCAGAGCGGGTGATTCAGGAAATTGTAGCCGTTGAACCGGAGCTGCAGTTTTTTCGATTCCGTAATCTGGAAGTTCTTGAACAGCCCCATATCCCAGTTGAAGAAACCCGGCCCGTAGATAGCCGGAAGGATCGTGGGTCCGTTCTGGCCGATCGCGGTGGGAAATGAGAAGCAGTTTCCATTGATGAACTGGTTCGGCCCAAGCCCCGACGCCGGGTCGCAGGTGAGGGTCGGGTTGAGCTGAATGTTATTGGTGCCCAGCAGCGCCACGTTGCTTATGTTATACGTCGTGCCGGGAATCTTGGCACCGTTCAGATTGAAGTTGAAGTTGCCGTTCGAACTCAATCCGGAAAGATTCGCTCCGCTCTGCAACTGGAGAATCCCGGAAAGCTGCCAGCCGTTGACGAAGCCCCCGGCAATCTTCTGTTTTACCGGATTCCCCAACTCCACCGAGTAAGCCACGTTGAAGATATGGGTCCGGTTCCCGGCCTGGACGCCGTAGTTGTTGTCTATGTTGAACTGGTCGTACGTCGGGCCGCCGTTCGCCGTAAGCAGACCCATGGCTTTGCCAAAGGTGTAGTTCAAGTTGACGGTATACCTGCCCTTGGTGCGTATCCAGGTCAATTGCAGCGCATTGTAGTTGGCGTAGCCCTTGTTGGTGGCCAGATTCAAATTGGAGAAGCCCTTCAGGGGCCGGAAGTCGTCGGCGGTGAGGCTGTTCGGATCCACTCCCCGATTCAGCATGGCGCCCACGGGCACCAGGTTGATATTCGACCCGGCGCCGGCAGTGATCCCGAGATCCCGGCTCTGATTTCCTACGTATGCCACCTCCAGGAGGCTCGACCAGGGCAGACGTTGCGAGATCGTGAAGCTGTAGCTGTCCGTGTAAGGCTGGCGGTCGTCGGTCTTGTCCACCGCCGAGGGACTCGAGGCCTGGTCCGCTACGTCCAATGTATCCAGGTTCCGAGCCAGCACGGGTACGCCATTTACGTTGGCGCCCAAGCTTCGCGAAACCACGCCGGCCGAAACATCGAGACCATTGGTGAACTGGCCCGAGTGGTAATAATATCGGCCCCAGCCGCCGCGGAGCACGGTGTTGCCTTTGCCGGTAACATCGTATGCCATTCCGAAACGCGGCTGCCAGAACAGCGCCCGCGTCGGGAAACCTCCCAAAGGAACCGATGGATCGCGCTGATGCCACACGAAGCCGCAATATTCGAGCGGCGTGCACGTCGGTTTGTACTTCGAGTAATCGAAAATGGAATACCCGAAGCCAAGGCGATCGATCCACGGCTGGAAGTGAGTAGCTCGCAACCCGAGTTCCACGGTGAGGCGCCGGTTCACCTTCCAGGAATCCTGAACGAACCCCTCGTAGGTCGTGTAGGCAATATCATTGATGCGGTTGAAATTGGTTTCCTGATAGCTGTTCAACGTACCGGTGAGCAGATCGGCATACGCGTTGCCGAGCGAATTCGGATTGCCGACGTCCACCAAGGCGAAGCCATTGGTGTAGTTGTTGGCCGGTTGTGCGTTGCGGATCCATTCGTAGAAGAACCCCCCTTTGATCGTGTGCTTGCTCCACACCTTCGTCAGCGTGTCGCTAAAGCTCGGCATGTACTTGTTGGCATAGAGGCCGGCGGAGGCGCCGCCTGCTTCAAACCCGCCGGGATTGAAGACCAGGGCCGCTTCGCCGCCACCCCAGCCGCCAAAAGCGGGAATCTGTGCCACACCATTCTTGAACAGCCCCTTGTAGTTGTACCCGACCTTGGCCCGGTCCACCTTGGATGGATCTTCAAAAACATTCGGGAACCCGATAAAGGTGTAGCCGAACACGACTTCGTTGGTCATGCTGGGATTGAAAACATGAGTCAGGGATGCGGAGACCGAGTCCGACCGATTCTTGCCCTGCACCGGCGTGGGATACGGGACCTGCCCGCCGTTCCTCCACCACAGCCCCACTGGGAACAACTGCACTTCCCGCTGCAGGTTGTAGCGTACGAACAGCTTTGTGTTGTCGCTGATGCTGTAATCCACGCGACTCATCCACTGGTGGTTATTCTGGTTGAAGGTCACCGCCTGCACGTAGTTAAATCCGCCGGTGGCATTGGGATCCGCGTTGGGCGCCGGATAAAGTTTCATCAGCGCCTGCATGTTGGGATCGATCTGGCTGGGCGGAATAATCCCGCCGGGATACGCGGTAGTGTCCTTAATCTGTCCCGGAGGCCCACCCGATGCCGTGATGTTGCCCAGTTTGGAAAGTTCGGCGGGTGAGAAGTTGCCGTTCAGCATCCCGGGGGTGGGTACAGTAGCCCGAAGAAGGCCCGTATCGAGGACCTGATAGAAATACTCGTATCCCGTGAAGAAGAATAACTTACTTCGCTTACTATTGAATTTTGTTCCAGGGATGAGGACTGGGCCGCCCAGTGTGAAGCCGGGGTAGTAATACTTATTTTCCGGCCTTGCCTGGCCGTTCGCGTTGAACTGGGCGTCATTGGCATTCATCGCATAGTTACGGGCATAAAAGAACCCCGAACCGTGAAAGTCCTTGCCGCCGGACTTGGCTACGGAGGTGACTACGGCCGGTCCCTTCTGGTTCTCCGCGCTGAAGTTGGACGTCATCACCTTGAATTCGGACACCATGTCCGAGTTCGGATTGACGGGCGTATCGCAGTTGCAACCCGGGTCGGACACGTGCGCGCCATCCGCCGTAATATCCAGCGAGTTGCTCGGCAGGCCATTATAGGAGAAGGCGTTGTTCAGCGGGCTCTGGCTGCCTGCGTCTCCGTTCGCATTGATGCCGATGGTTTCGCCCGAGAAATTTGCCTTGTTCGATGTCCCGTTCTGAATGCCGAACCCCGGCATTATTTTGATGAACTCGGCCGCGTTGCTGCCGACCGAAACGTAGTTCTGAAGTTCCTTGGTGGTCAGCGTGGCCGACTTCTCGCCCGAATCCACCGGCGCAATCTGGTCGATGGCGCCCGATATCTCGACCGTCTGCGTGGTGGCGCCCACTTGCAGGGATACGTCCACGTTGCGCTTCTCGCCGCCGCCGAGCGTGATGCCCGTCGCTTTGTAGAGCGTGAATCCCGTGGCTTCCACGCTCAGGTTGTAGGTTCCCACCGGGACCGAGGCAAACGTGAAGTAGCCGTCACTGTTGGTAACGGTCTGGCGCTGTGAGCCCGACTGGACGTCCGTGAGGGTGACGGCGGCTTTCGAAATCACGGCCGTCGAAGGGTCAGTCACGATGCCGGTCAGGGTGGCGTAGACACCCTGTGCGGACAACTGCATCCCGAGCAGAGCGGCCAGCGCCACCCCGCCAATAAATACCGTGCAGCGAACTTTCGACAGGCGTCGGATCGTCTTCATCGTGCCCCTCCCCGAAACCGGCAGCGATTGCCGGTCGGCTTTACAGATCGTAGGTAGTATAAAAGCACTATCCGGCTTTCGAGCTATCGAATTGCCCAGGTATGGGTTAACAAACCCTTTGGAAATACTTGGGTTAACGGCGAGGAGTTCGCCGGCGCATCCCTACCGCGCGTCAAATTACTAAAATTCCGGTGCCGAACTTTGTCCGTGCTCTGCAAGCGAATGAAAGAACGAGCGCAGGCGAAGAGCACGAGAAGCGGGCAGTCGCCCGTTGTCGGACAACAGAGTCCGAATAAAGTCGCACCCGTGGCGAGGTATCGTTAACTGTCTAACGTGTGAAACAGAACGTTACGCGCACCGTTAACGCTCTGGATACATCTGTATCTTCAGCAATTTGCGCCACTGACCGGTTGCCTCGGCGGCTTTGAGTGATAGAATCCATCTCCTAGGGGAGTTGTCTGTCGTTGTATCGACTCTGGATGTTGTTACTTGCCGCGACCCTGTATGCGCAGACCACACCTCCCGCCTGCGACCTGAAGGAAGCCATCCGGATGCATCAATCCGGCGATTACCCGGGAGCGCTGCGGGGGTATCAAGCGTGCGTGGCGGCGAACCCGGGCCGAGCGGAAACGCGGTCGAATCTTGGAGCAGTGCTGGCGCACCTGGGCCGGTTCCAGGAAGCCATCGAGCAATATAAGGTTGCGCTTGAGGCGGCCCCGGCGGCAATCGCGCCGGGCCTCCGGTTCAACCTGGCCCTGGCCTACTACAAATCGTTCCAGATCGCGGAAGCGGCGGTGGAACTGGAAGCTCTGCACCGGGAGCAGCCGGCCGACATGAATATCGCCTTGCTTCTGGCCGATTGCCGGCTTCGGACCGCCGAATGGAAGTCCGCAATTGACCTGCTGCTACCGCTGGAACCTTCGCACCCCGAGAACGCCGCCCTAGACTACGTCCTCGGTATGGCAATGATCCGCGACGGGCGCATCCCGGAAGGGCAACTTCGCGTGGATCGCATCCTGGGAAGAGGGGAGTCCGCGGAGGGCCATTTCATGCTCGGAGCCGCCCGGTTTTCGGCCGGCAATTTCCCCGCGGCGGCCAAGGAGTTCGAGCGGGCCCAAACTTTGAATTCGAACCTGCCCTCGCTCCACTCTTATTACGGGCAGGCCCTCCTGTTCAGTGGCGACGCCGATGGAGCGGCCGCCGCCTTCCGCAAGGAACTGGCAGCCAATCCGAACGACTACGACGCCAATTATCAACTCGCCTCGATCCTGTCTCATCGGGGCAAGCCGGAGGAAGCGCGGCCTCTGCTGGAACGCGCGGTGCAGGTGCGGCCGGGTTCGGAAGAGGCGCGCGCGGCCCTGGCGCACGGGTTCGGCCCGGAACCGGCGGTGCAGCCGGACCCCGGAGTCGCCGCAGGTTCCCCAGCGCCGCGGATTGCCGGCCTGGACCTGAGCCACCTGGCGAAACCGGTGGTCCTGGTGTTTGGAAGCTACACCTGCCCGAAACTGCGGTTCTCCGCCGCCGGCCTCAAGCGCCTTGCGGAAGAGTACCGTGGAAAAGTCGATTTTCGCCTGGTGTACATCCGCGAGGCCCATACCGCCGCGGAACAGGAGACGCATTGGCAGAGCACCATCAATGAACGGGAAGGAATTTCGCTGGCACCCGCCCGCGATATCACCGAGAAAAATCAGCATGCCGAAATCTGCGTTCGCAAGCTCAACCTGCCCTGGCCGGTGACAGTGGACGGAATGGGCGGCGAAGCCGAAACCGCCTATCAGGCCTGGCCCAGCCGCGTTTACGTGGTGGATCGTGGCGGCCGGGTGGCATTCCAGAGCCGGCTCGGCGAACTCGACTTCCGGCCGGCTGACCTCGAATCCGCGCTGCGTCTGGTTCTCGGCGGAAGGGTATCGGATGCGCGCCCGCGCTAGGTGTTGCCTCGCTCTATGCCTCGCCTGCGGGCTCCGGGCCCAAGGCGTCCCGCCCGTCGAAAACATTCTTCGCCATGCCATCGAACTGCATCAGGCGGGAAAGGTGGAAGCAGCAGTTCCCGAGTACCAGGCGTATCTAAAGAAGAATCCGGAGAACGTGGTGGCGCGTTCCAATCTGGGAGCGGCTCTCTCGAGGCTGGGACGGTACGATGAGGCCATCAGCGAGTACGCCGCGGCTCTGAAGCTTGACCCTGGCAACGCCGGAATACAGATCAACCTGGCGCTCGCCTATTACAAGACGGCGCGGATCTCTACCGCCGCGGAACACCTCACGGCGGTCGTGGCGCGGCAACCGGGCAACCGCCAGGCGGTCTTCCTGCTGGCCGACTGCGATTTGCAACTGGGCGAAAACAAGAAGGTGATCGACCTGCTGGCGCCGCTGGAGCGGCAGGCGCCGAACGACAAGGCTCTGATTTACCTTCTGGGCACGGCCTATATTCGCGATAAGCAGCCGGACCGGGGTCAATTGCTGGTGGATCGCATTCTTCGCGACGGCGATTCGGCGGAGGCCCGTTTGCTGCTCGGCACCACCAAAATGAACGCACAGGAGTTCTCCGAAGCCCTCGCGGATTTGAAGAAAGCCGTCGAACTCAACCCGCACCTTCCCGATGTCTACTCGTACTACGGCTTGGGTTTGCTGGCCAGCGGCGACATGGCGGCGGCCGCGGACGCCTTCCGGAAGGAACTCGAGTCCAATCCGAACGATTTCGTTTCCAACCTGCAACTCGGCGTGGTGCTCAAGCAGGACCAGGATTACGAGAAGGCGCGCGCGTTCTTCGAGCGCGCGCTCCGCGTTCGTCCGGGCGACCCTGGAGTGCGTTACCAGCTGGCGACGCTCGATCTGGCCACGGGCCAAATCGATGAGGCGCGCGGGCAGTTGGAGCAGTTGACCAGGGAGACGCCCAACTTCGTGGAAGCGCATGTTTCGCTGGCCACGGTCTACTACCGGCTCAAGCGAAAAGAGGATGGCGACCGGGAGCGCGAACTGGTGCTGAAACTGAATGCCGAGATTCAGGCCACCCAGCCGGGTGTCAGGAAGCCATGAGGCCGGCGCGGTGGATGCTGTTCCTGTCGATGGCGGTTTCAGGATTCGCCGCTGCGCCGCAACCGGACGAGGTTTGCGCCAATTGCCATCGCGCAGTGACGGAGCGCTTCCGGACCACGCCCATGGCCAACGCACTGGCCCCGGCGGCAAGCTGCGAAATCCTGCGGCAGAACCCCGATCTCACGTTTCGCGAGAACGGCTACGAATCGCGCATCACCCGGCAGGGGGAGCGCAGCATCCTGACAGTTACGGGAGGCGGCGAGACCCTGACGGCTGTTCTGTTGTGGGCCTTCGGCCGCGGGCAGGCCGGGCAGACCTATGTGTTCGAGCGCGACGGCACTTACTACGAGAGCCGCATCAGCTTCTTCAATGCGCTCAACCGGCTGGACCTCACCATGGGTGCGCAACCCGGGAGGCCCGCGAATATCGAAGATGCGGCCGGCCACAGGATGGGGCCGCGGGATGCGGTGGAGTGCTTTGGCTGCCACTCGGCCGGCGGCGTCTCGGGGGGTCGGCTGCACCTGGAGTCGATGACGCCGGGCGTCGCGTGCGAATCCTGCCATGGTTCCGCCGCCCGTCATGTGGAAGCCGTTCGCGCGGGCAACGTCGCGGGCGCGAAGATGCCGAAGCTCGGGAGTTCCACTGCCGAGGAGATGTCCGAGATGTGCGGGCGCTGTCACCGTACCTGGTCGCAGATTGCGATGAGCGGCCCGCGCGGCGTGCTCAATGTTCGCTTTCAGCCTTACCGGCTGACAAACAGCCGCTGCTACGACGTCTCCGACGCCCGCATCCGGTGTTCCGCCTGCCACGATCCGCATGGGCCGCTCGCGACCGCGGTGTCGGCCTACGACGCCAGGTGCACGGCTTGCCACAACGGCGGGACAGCGACCAGGGTCTGTAGCGTAGCCAAAGAAAATTGCGTCACCTGCCACATGCCGAAAGTCGAACTGCCCGGCGCGCACGCGAAGTTCACCGATCATCAGATTCGCATCGCCCGCGCCGGCGATCCGTACCCGAATTGAGAGGACTGCTCCCCATGCGCGATCCCCGAATAACCAGACTCAATCGACGCCAGTTCCTGCTTGGCGGTGCCTCCGCGCTGGCGCTGTCGTCGCGTCTTGCCGCCGACGGGCACCCGGCGTTTGCAGAAGTCGCGCCGGAAGCAAGCGGTATCAAGTGGGTGCACGACAACGCCGCCTCCGCCGAACATTACCTGCCGGAGACGATGGGTCCGGGCTGCGCCTTCCTCGACTACGATAACGACGGGTGGATGGATATCTACCTGGTGAACAGCGGGCCTAGCGATTTCTTCACGCCCAAGACGCCCATTCGCAACGCGCTGTACAAGAACAATCGCGACGGCACCTTCACCGACGTGACGGTGGCCGCGGGTGTGCCGGGCGGGACCTTCGGGATGGGCGTGGCCGCCGCGGACTACGACAACGATGGCTTTCCGGACCTTTTCGTCACCGCCTACGGACGTCCGATTCTGTATCACAACCAGGGTGACGGAACCTTCGTGGACGTGAGCGAAAAAGCCGGGCTCGGGGCCAAGGTGTTCGACGGCCATTGGACCACCAGCGCTGTCTGGTTCGACTTCGACAACGACGGCCGGCTTGACCTGTTTGTGTGCAGCTTCGTCGATTACGGGTCGGGCAGCCATTTTTCCTGCGGCGATAACAAGCTGGGACGGAAGTTCTACTGCATCCCGCGGGTCTTCAAGCCGACCTCGAGCCTGCTGTTCCACAACAACGGCGACGGGACGTTCACCGAGGTGGCACGGGGAACCGGCATCGAGAAAGCGCTGGGCAAGGGCCTCGGTGTGGTGGCCACGGATGTGAACCGGGACGGGCGGATGGATCTGTTCGTCGCCAACGATACGGTCCAGAACTTCCTGTTCATGAACCGCGGGCCGGGGGCGAACGGGAAAACGGCATGGGAGGAGATTGCGCTTTCGGCCGAGGTCGGATTCAGCGAAGACGGGCGGGCGCGGTCTGGAATGGGTGTGGATGCCGCGGATTTCGACGGCGACGGATGGCAGGACTTGTTCGTGGCCAATGTGGACCAGGAGATGTTCTCGCTTTATAGGAACAACCGGAACGAAACCTTCCGCGATGTGGCGTTCAAAAACGAGGTGGCGCAGGCGACGCGGCTGCTGAGCGGCTGGGGGTTGCGGTTCTTCGACTACGATAACGACGGCGCGCTCGACCTGTTTCTGGCCAACGGGCACCCGGACGACATGATCGATAACTATTCGCAGCAGGTGAAATATAAGGAGCCGCTGCTGCTCTTTCACCAGGAAAACGGCCTGCTCCGAAACGTGAGCGCCGAGTCGGGGCCGGTATTCGCGAAGAGCTTTGCAGCGCGGGGTCTGGCCATTGGAGACTACAATAACGACGGCCGCGTGGACGTGCTGGTAGGCAACAACGGCGGTCCCCCGGTGCTGCTGCGGAATAACGCCGGCCGCGGGAATCACTGGCTGGGGCTGAAACTCGAAGGCGCGAAGTGCAACCGCGACGCGGTGGGCGCGCGCATCACCTGGTCGGCCGGGGGCGTGATCCGTTCGCGGCTGAAGAACAACGGCGGCAGCTATCTTTCCTCGCACGACCCGCGGGAAGTGCTGGGCATCGGGCCGGCGGCGAAGCTCGACTGGCTGGAAATCGAGTGGCCCAAACCTAGCGGTCGGAAGGAACGGTTCACCGGCCTTCCGGTGGACCGCTACGTTGCGATCCTCGAAGGCAAAGGCACGCCGGCTTAGGCCCTGCGTTCTTCTTCTCCGGCGCGGCCCTCCGGTGGTTCCGCGAACCCGGCCCGAAGCCCCGCATCAAAAACTCCCCATCCTCCCTCAAGAAATGCCGGTAATTGACCGATGTGTTTGATTGATGGACGATTCGTGTGCGGCACGCCCTGGTGCTATTGGGCCGCTGATCCGTCGGAGGCTGTTTGGCGAAGGTCCTGATTATCGAAGATAACGAGATGAACCGTGACATGCTTTCCCGCCGCCTGGTTAGGCACGGGTGGGAGGTCATCACGGCTGCGGACGGACGTGAGGGCATCGACGCGGCGATTTCGAACCAGCCTGACCTCATCCTGATGGATCTGAGCCTGCCTTTGATCAACGGATGGGAGGCTGCCGGGAGGCTGAACGCGGATGTGCGGACGAGCAGTATCCCCATCTTGGCCCTGACCGCACACGCCATGTCGGGAGACCGGGCCAAAGCGATCGCGGCCGGGTGCAGCGAGTTTGAAACCAAGCCGATCGACATGGACCGCTTGCTGGCCAAAATGGACGCACTGTCAAAGGGGGCCGAAAATGCCTGAGCGACTGTTGGTAGTGGACGATGAAGAAGCCAACCGGGACGTGCTCTCCCGGCGGTTGCAGCGGAACGGATTCACCGTCGAGGCGGTTGAAAACGGGCTGCAGGCCCTGAGCCGTCTTGCCGAATCGACTGTCGATCTGGTGCTGCTCGATTCGATGATGCCGGGCATGACTGGAATGGAAGTCCTGAAACGTGTGCGGGAACATCGCTCGCCCGACCAGCTTCCCGTGATCATGGTTACCGCGGTCAGCGAAAGCGCTCGCATTGCCGAAGCTTTCAGGTTGGGCGCAAACGATTATGTAACCAAGCCGGTGGACTTCGAAGTGGCACTGGCGCGCATCCGTTCTCAACTGGACCGCAAACAGGCGGAGAGCGCATTGCGCGACAGCGAGGAACGATATGCGCTGGCGGCCCGTGGTTCCAACGACGGGCTCTGGGACTGGGATGTGGAGGGGAGCCGCATTCATCTCTCGGCGCGGTGGAAAGCCATGCTGGGCTATGCCGAGGACGAGATTGGGATTGATCCGAAGGAGTGGTTTACGCGAGTGCACCCGGACGATGTGGCGGCGCTCCGGCATCGCATCGAAGCTCACTGGAGCGGCTCGGCCGGTTCGCTCGAATGCGAGTACCGCATCCGGCACAAGAACGGAGCTTACCTTTGGATGTTGGGCAGGGGCATCGCGGTCCTGCGGGGGCCGAATCAGCCGGTGCGCATGGCCGGATCGCAAACCGACGTCACCAACCGCAAGACGCTCGACCCGCTTACCGGGCTTCCCAACCGGATCCTTTTCAACGAACGCGTGCTCGCTGCAATGGACCTGGCGAGGTCGGTTCCGGGTCGCAGCTTCGCGGTGCTGTTTCTCGACCTGGACCGCTTCAAACTGATCAACGACACGTTGGGCCACGCGGCGGGCGACCAGTTGCTGGTGGAAGTGGGGGCGAGGCTGCGGAATACGGTGCCGCCGAACGGCTCCGGCTGCGAAAACATCGTAGCGCGGCTCGGCGGCGACGAGTTCGCCATTTTGATCGAAGGCACGCAGGGGATCGAGGCGCCGGGAGCGCTGGCGGAAAGAATACTGGGCGCAATGCGCGTTCCCTGCACGTTGGATGGCCGCGGGGTGCATTGCTCAGCCAGCATCGGCGTAGCCCTCTGGGAAGACGGCTACACTTGCCCGGAGGATGTCATCGGTGACGCGGATATGGCGATGTATGCGGCCAAGGCAAAGGGCAAACAGTGCTGGGCGCTGTTTGATCACCAGATGCGGGACCGCGTGACTTCGCGTATGGAGATGGAACAGGAACTGCGGACGGCGGTGGCGGACGAGCAGTTGGAGGTGCATTACCAGCCGCGTGTGGAACTGGGACAAGGACGGATTCGTGGTTTCGAAGCTCTCGTGCGCTGGCAGCACCCGGTTCGGGGTATGGTTCGGCCGGATGCGTTCATCCCGATTGCGGAGGAGACGGGCCAGATCCGCGAAATCGGGCTGTGGGTCCTGCGTAGAGCCTGTCTCCAGTTGAAGCAGTGGCAGACTGAGTACCCGTTGGAGCCGCCCGTCACGATGTCCGTCAATGTCTCGCCGGCCCAGTGCCGCGATCTCTCG
Organism: Bryobacterales bacterium; assembly: GCA_963836425.1. Taxonomy (GTDB): domain Bacteria; phylum Acidobacteriota; class Terriglobia; order Bryobacterales; family Bryobacteraceae; genus CAWIJJ01. Next base: position 744,081 of record CAWIJJ010000006.1, read on the forward strand.
TTTATCAGGGAAGTAGCGGACGTGCTGCGGGAAACGGGTGTCGATGCCCGCTCCCTGCAACTCGAGCTCACTGAAAGCATGCTGATCGAGAGCCTGGAACTTGCGCAAGAAATTCTCAAGGGTCTGCGCGCGCTCGGCGTGGAACTCAAGCTTGACGACTTCGGCACCGGGTATTCCTCCCTGCAATATCTGGCCCGCCTGCCGTTCGACATGCTCAAAATCGACCGGTCGTTCATCCTGGCCCTGGACGGCTCGAGCAGTTCCGAAGAACTCATTCGAACCATCCTCGCCATGGCCCACAACCTGAATATGAAGGTGGTGGCCGAAGGCGTGGAAACCTTGGAACATTGGACCCGGCTCAAGACAATGGGATGTGAATTCGGCCAGGGTTTCTATTTTTCCAAACCGCTGGCTGCCCACGCCGCCGGCGAACTTTTGCAGGGCGGTGGAGTCATCGCCATCGATGCCCTGCTTGGAGGCAATGCGGCGTGAAGTCGAAACGTGTGAGGAAGAGTCGGGCGAGTGCGGCAGTGGCGGCGGCCGCCTTGATTCTGGTGGAAAGCGCTTCCGCCGGGGGCGCGGCCCGGGATCTGTCGGCGTTGAGCCTGGAGGATCTGCTCAAGCTGGAAGTGAGTTCGGTATCCCGGCGCGACCAGAAGCTGAACCGCACGCCCGCCGCGGCGTTCGTGATTACGCGCGACGACATTGCCCGTTCGGGGGCAACCAGCGTTCCCGAGTTGCTGCGCATGGTTCCCGGCCTTCAGGTGGCGCGCGTTTCGTCCAGCCAGTGGGCGGTCAGCTCGCGCGGTTTCAACAGCCGCGTCGCCAATAAGATGCTCGTGATGATCGATGGCCGGACGGTATACAACGATCTTTACTCCGGCGTCTTTTGGGATCAGAACGACGTGCTGCTGGAGGATGTGGAGAGGATCGAGGTGATCCGCGGGCCGGGCGCCACGATGTGGGGTGCTAATGCCGTTAACGGTGTGATCAACATCATTACCATGAAGGCCGTCGATACCCTGGGCGGGCTGGCCACCGTCGAGGCGGGTGAGCGCGACCGGGCTGCGGGCGCGGTTCGTTACGGGGGCGAACACGGCAGGAATCTGCAATATCGCGCCTTCACCAAGTACTTCGACCGGGCGCCGCTGCGGTACGCCGACGGGTCGGAAGGTGGAGACGGATGGAACGCGGTGCGAGGCGGCGGCCGGCTGGACTGGCAGCCCGGCCGTGCCGACAGTGTCACCGTACAAGGAGATGTATACCGGGGCAACGGTGGGCAGAACGTCGGGGAATTAGTGGCCTCGGTTATTCCGCTGGGTAGCAAACGGGATCCGTTTTGGTATTCGGGCGGTTTTGCCCTGGGCCGCTGGCAGCGCAGCCTGCGCCGCGGCGATATGGCTGTGCAGGCCTATTACAACCGGGAAGGGCGCGAAGAGGTGTTTGGGGCCGGCACGCTCCACACGCTCGATTTCGATTTCCAGCACCATCTGCCGATGGGCCCTCAACATGACCTGATGTGGGGCGCCGGGTATCGGGTGCGGGTGGATCACATCAACGAGGGCCGCTCGCTATTTTTCCACCAGAGCTATGACGACCGGTTCGCAGGCGCATTTGTTCAGGATGAAATCACCTTCATTCCCGACCGGCTGGTGCTTACGGCCGGTGTCAAGTTCGAGCACAATTCCTACACCGGCCTCGAGACACAGCCGGGCCTGCGGCTCCTCTGGACGCCCACCGATGCCCAGTCTTTGTGGGCTTCGGCATCGCGGGCGGTTCGCATGCCGTCGGTGCAGGAACTCGACGTCAATGCTTTCACTCGCATGCCTGGGGCGGAAGGGGCGCTACCGATCGCGGTGTCCTACCTCGGCAACCCCGATTTCCGGAGCGAGGTTCTGCGGGCCTATGAGGTGGGCTACCGGCGGCGGTTTTCGCCCCGTCTCTGGCTGGATGTTGCGGGCTTTGTCAACTCCTATACGAGCCTGGCGACCCGTGAGCAGGGAACCCCATACCTCCTGATGGACCCATCTCCCATCCTGGTGGTTCCCGTCATGGCCGCCAACTCGATGCTTGGCACGACCACGGGCGTGGAAACGTGGGTTTCCTGGACCCCTTTCCTGCCCTGGCGTTTGCAGGCCAGCCATTCCTGGCTGGGCGGCCAATTCCACTACCGCAATCCGGTGGGCACTCCCGTGGCTTACGACCCCATGCAGTCGCCGCGCAACACCGTCGATATTCGCTCGGCCTGGGACTTGACCCGGTTCTGGAGCCTTGACGCGGAACTGCGTTACGTTTCCCGGCTGGGCTATCCGGAGGTGCCCCGGTACGTCAGCGCCAACCTGCGCCTTGCCCGCAAGCTGGGAGAATCGGCGGAACTCAGCCTCGGGGCGGACGACCTTCTGCGGCCCCAGCATCTGGAATTCGTCCCCTCGATGGAGTACGTCACTCCCACGCAGGTCCGTCGCGCCTTTTACGTGAAGGTGACGTGGAAATTCTGATCCAAATCGCACGCGCGAGAACCCGCGTCTTCGGGTGTGCTGCCCGAACCCTGCGTACGGCGCTTTCTCTCCTCCTGCTGCTCGCGGTGCCGGCGTGGCCATTCGGGGAAACGGTCGCCGATGAATATGAATTGAAGGCAGCCGTCCTATACAACGTCTCCAAGTTCGTGGAGTGGCCCGCCTGGAAGATGCAGCCGGCGCAGGACCCGTTCGTCATCGGAATCATGGGGCCGCCCGCGTTGGTCCACGACATGGAGAGATCGTTCCACGACAAGAGCGTGTGGGGGAAACGGATCTTGGTTCGCAGAACCAAGGGAGTTGCGGAGGCGGAGCGCTGCCACCTTGTATTCATCGCGGACGAGGCAGATAGTCCGCTGAGCGACGAGGTCACGGCCCTTGCAAAAGCGGCCGTACTCACCGCCGGCGAAGGCAGCCAGTTTGCCCGGACCGGTGGGGTGATCGGGCTGGTTCTCAAGGATAGCCGCATTCAGATGGAAGTCAACCTGGAGGCGTCGCGCCGTACGGGATTGAACGTCAGTTCCCGGCTGTTACGGCTCGTCACGCTCGTGGAAGGTCCTTAGGCCATGCGCTGGTTTGAGACACGCTCGTTGAAGCAGAAGCTGATTCTGCTGTTCGCCCTGACCTCCACGGTGGCCCTGGTCGTGGCATCGATGGCCTTCTGGACTTACGAACTGTTCAGCTACCGCAGCACGCTGCGGCGGGAGATGATCACTATCGGCCGGATGCTGGCGGACAGCGGCACCGCGGCGGTGGCTTTCGACGATGCCCGCGCCGCACGTGAATCCATGGCCGTCCTTCGGGCCGATTCGCGGGTCGTCACCGGCTGCCTCTACAAGGGTGATCGCGTGCTGGCCGTCTACGGACACGGCGCCGGCGACCTATCCTGCCCTGCCGCGCCGAAGGCCGAAGAGGCCCGATTCGCCGCGGGTCATCTGCTCGTCACCTGCCGCGTGGAACTGGAGGGTGAGGGTGTCGGCTGGGTGCTCATTTCCTCCAGCCTCTCGGAAATGTACTCCCGCTTCGGCCGCTTCGCGGGCATCGGGTTGATCGTGATGCTGATGGCGTTTTTGATGGCCCTGGCGCTCTCCTCCAAGCTGCAGCGCCTGATTTCAGGGCCGATCACGCACCTCACCGAAGTGGCCAGTCAGGTTTCCAAGGGCGGCAATTACCGCTTGCGCGCCGTCAAGCGCACCGACGACGAATTGGGCGAACTGATCGAGCGTTTCAACGGAATGATGGCACAGATCGATCAGAGAGATTTCGATTTGCAGAAAGCGCACGAGGAACTCGAGTTGCGGGTGGATGAGCGGACGCGCGAACTGCAGAATGAAATTGCCGAACGCAAGGCTATCGAGGTCGACCTGGTGAATGCGAAGCTTGCTGCCGAGGAATCCAACCAGGCAAAGAGCCAGTTCCTCGCCAACATGAGCCATGAGCTACGAACGCCGCTGAACGCCATCATCGGCTACAGCGAGTTGTTGGAGGAGGAATCGCCGGATTGGGATACTGATTCCGTCCTGCGGGATCTCGGACGCATCCGCTCGGCAGGCAAGCACCTCTTGGAACTGATCGGCGAAGTTCTCGATATGTCGAAAATCGAAGCGGGCCGTTGTGAACTGCGGCCCGAGCCCGCCCAAATCAGCGAACTGGTGGCGGAGGTTGCCAACACCATCGAACCGCTCGCCCGCAAGAACGGCAACCGGTTTGTGGTGGACACAGCACCGTCCGCAGGTACGGTAGTGGTGGATGCAGTCAAGTTCCGTCAGAGCCTGCTCAACCTCCTCAGTAACGCGTGCAAATTCACGGAAAACGGGCAGGTGACCCTGCAGGTGGATCGCTGCGAAACAGCCGGGCGGCAATGGGTCCGCTGGCGTGTCAAGGATACCGGGATCGGGATCTCCCGGGAAAACCAGGAGAAACTCTTCCGGCCTTTCACGCAGGTGGATTCGTCCGCCACCCGCAAATACGGCGGCACCGGATTAGGCCTTGCCATCAGCCAGCGGTTCTGTCAAATGATGGGGGGGCACATTACCGTCGAAAGCGCCCGCGGTCAGGGTTCGACGTTCACCATTCACGTACCCGACGTAGCCGGTTCGTAAGTGGCGGTGAGGGTGGGATTCGAACCCACGGAACCCGCAAAGGTTCAACGGTTTTCGAGACCGCCCGATTCAACCGCTCTCGCACCTCACCGCGTTGGGCGTGTTCCTCCACATTGTACCAGACCGCCCGTTCAGCCTTCGTTATCGACCACTGAGAGAATCGTCATCGGCGCATTTCCCTCCAGCCGGTTGTTCACGAATAGGAAGAGGAATTCCTTGTTTTCTTTGGCGCGGCCGATCAGGATCCGCATTGATTCCCGGGCCTCAGGGTTCGGGTCCTGCACTTCCGTGTACGGCGAAAACGAAGCGACCGCGTCCTCATACACGCGCCCGCGCCGGAGTAGGGCGCGGCACACCAGGAAGTCGGCCGTCATCGAGTCCGGGATTGCCATCTGGTGCCGCAATTCGGGCATCCGCGACCACGCATTGTAGACATGTGCGACGCGATGCTGGCGGAGGCAGGCGAAATAGTCCTTCTCGAGAAATTCGGGATTGCGGATCTCCACGGCGTAGCGGAATTCCTGGGGTAGTCCGGCCAGAAACGGGTCCAGCCGGTCCAGAAATTCGCCCAGTTCCTCGAAACTCCGCCGCCCGAAGGTCCCGAATTCGAAAATCAGCACCGCCGTCTGGTCCCGATAGGGCAGCAGGGGGCGGGCGAACATCTCGTGGAACATGCGAAGGTCGAGAAAGCCTTCATTGTCCCTGCCTGCTTGAGGTCCGTAGCGCGCGTGAGACGGAAACGCCTTGCAAGTGATCTGCTCCGGCACCTTGAAAGCGAAGCGGAAATGGGAGGGAGTCTGGCGGAAAAGCCGCTGCCAGAACTCCTCGCTCGGGAACTGGTAAAAGGCGAAATCGCCGCAGACCGCGGGGAACGTTTCGGCGTATTCCTTCAGGCACTCGGCCTCGAACAGCTTCTTTGAAAAGCGTCCACGACTGAGATAGCGCTCGCGCCGGTAGATCTGTCCGAGCCATCCTTCGTATTTCCAGGAACTGCCGCCGATGTAGATGTTTTCCGAGGCCAGCGCGCGGAGCCGTTGCGCCAGCGCATCGCGGTCGAATCCGCCCGGCTCCTCGAAAAGCGGCCCTACCACGCCTGTGACATCCGGAAGTAGTACGGGTCCGCGCCCGCCTCGATCATCCCCGTCGGATTCAGGCGGACCAGCACAGGCGCCGACCCGCTCGCGTACCTGGAGCGCATTTCCACCAGGTGGCCGCGCTTCTGCAGTTCGGCAATTGCCGCAACCGGTGTCCGTTCATCAAGGAGCAGGCTGCCCGGATTCATGGCGTGATTGTCGAAGCTCGAGACCAGGTGCTCGGTCTGGAATCGCGGCGCCTCCACCGCCTGCTGCGCGTTCATATTCCACTCCGTGGCGTACAACAGCACCTGAAGCAGCGACTGTTCCTGCACGTCTCCGCCGGGAGTAGAAAGCGTGAGCACCGTCCGTGACGGACCCGTCACCAGCGTGGGGCTGAGAGTGATGCGAGGCCGTTTTCCGCCCGCGAGCTCATTAGGGTGTCCCGGCACCAGCAGGAAGCTTTGTGCGCGCTCGGTCAACGGAATTCCGGTGTCGCCGGCGATGACCGACGGAAGCCAGGCGCCGGAAGGCGTGATCGATATCGCGACCCCGTCCTTATCGATCGCGTCCACGCAGGTAGTGTCCTTTGCAAGCAGCGCGTCGTCGATCTTGTAGCGCGCGATCTGCGAGTAGAAGGGGTGCTTGGGAGGATTGTCCTCCACGTTGCCCGGCCGGAAATCGAGCGAGGCCGCCGCGCCGATCTGGGCCCGTCTTTCAGCGCCGTATTCTTTGGAGAGCAGGCGCGCGGCGGGAATTTTCACGAATTTGGGGTCGCCATAGTACGTATCGCGGTCCGCGTACGCCAGCTTGAGCGCTTCCACCAGGGTGTGGATGTAGTTGGCCGAATTCAGCCCCAGTTCCCGAAGATTAATTCCGTCCAGAATGTTGAGCGTCTCGATCATCGCCGGGCCCTGGCTCCAGAATCCCGTCTTGTAGACCGTGTATCCGTGGAAGGTGGTGGAAACCGGTTCCTCGGGCTGTACCCGGAACGCCGCCATGTCTTCATAACGCAGCAGGCCGCCGTGACTCTTCGAGAACTCGTCGATCTTGTGCGCGATTTCGCCGCGGTAAAAATAATCGCGCACGGCATCGATGGCCTTGGCCCGGTCCGCGCCCGCCGCCAGCGCTTTCTTCTCCACATCCGCCATGGCGCGCAGCGTCCGTGCCAGGTCCGGCTGGCGGAAGATTTCGCCGGCCAGGGGGGCCCGTCCGTTGGGGAGGTAGACCTTGGCTGAGGTGGGCCACGATTCCAGATGTTTCGCGCTGCCGGCAAGGATATTGGCGCGAACTTCGTCCAGGGGAAATCCGTCGGCCAGGTCGATCGCCGGCTGGACGGCCTCGTGAAAACTCTTGGTGCCGAACTCGCGCAGCGTGACCAGCGCGGCGTCAACCATCCCCGGCACGAGCGCGGAAAGAATCCCCGCCGTCGGCACCCAATCCTTCAGGCCGCGCTGATCCGGCGCATCGGAAATCTCCTCGGGCTTCATCTTGTGATTGCGGTAGAAATCCGCGGTGGCCAGCTTGGGCATCGTGCCCACGCCCGCAATCGCCCAAACCTTGCCCTCTTTCGTGCGCACCAGGATGGGCGACTCGCCCCCCAACCCGAAGTGCGAAAACTCGGTCACCGAAGCAGCCAGCATTGTGGCAATCCCGGCATCCACGGCGTTGCCGCCGCTGACATACATGCGCATTCCCGCTTCGGTGGCGTATTCGCTGCCGGCCGCAACCGCGCCCCGCAACCCGCGAGAGGGCAGGCGCATCGTGGGATTCGATGGTCGCCTCTGCGCCCACAGCCCGGCGGCCAGTGTAGCCGCCACAAGAACCCATACAGCCGGTCTGAGCTTCATTTCTTTCATTGTAGGGGATGCCGGCGAGCGCGCCGTTCGAGCTCACCCGGTATAATCGGACGTCGTGTCCCAATCCGATCTGGCTGCCCTGCTCGAGCGTTACCGCCGTGGTCCGGAACTGCTGGCCGTGGTGCTCACCGGTGTTTTTGGCGAAGAGGAAGATTTCGGGCTTCCCGGAAAGTGGACCATCCGGCAGATTGTCGCCCACCTGGCGGACACCGAACTGGTCGCCGCGCACCGGTTCCGGCAGGTAATCGCCGAAAATAATGCCACCCTGGTAGCCATCGATCAGGATGCATGGGTCGCGAACCTGGACTACGGCCGCCGTAAGCCCAAGCAGTCGCTCGAGACGTTCCGCCGCCTGCGGTCGGAGAATTACGACCTGTTGAAAGAGCTCCCGGAATCCGCCTTCGAGCGGACCGGCGAGCATACAGAGAACGGCTCTATGTCCGTGCTCCGCCTGCTTGAGGGCTACGCTGAACACGCCGAATCCCACGCCCGGCAGTTGCAGGAAATCCGCGAGGAATACCGCCGGCTGAAGGGCCGCAAATAGCAGCTACACTGGTTGGATGCCCGAATCGTATCCTCCCATTCAGCCGCCGCGCCGCCTGCTGTTCGGACCCGGCCCCAGTATGGTCTCTCCCCGCGTGTACCAGGCGCTTGCACAACCCGTCGTGGGTCATCTCGACCCTTTCTTTTTTCAGACCACCGAAGAGATCCGGCAGTTGCTCGGCTACGCCTATTCGACCACCAACCGCTTCAACCTGCCGATTTCCGGCACAGGCAGTTCCGGCATGGAGGCCGCCGTGGCCAATTTTGCCGAACCCGGCGTCAAGTTTTGCCTGCTTTCCAACGGATTCTTTGGCGATCGAATCGGTGAAATGGCGCGGCGGCAGGGAGCAGACCTGGCCATTCTGTCGAAGCCCTGGGGCGAACCCTTCGAACCCCAGCAGGTGCGGGATTTCATCCGCCGGGAACAGCCGCGGATGGTGGCGTTCGTGCAGGCGGAGACGTCCACCGGCGTCCTCAACCAGGCCAAACCCATCTGCGAGGCGGCGCACGAGGCGGGCGCGCTGGTCATCGCCGATTGCGTCACTTCGCTTGGCGCCGTGCCCGTGATGGTGGATGAAAACGGCATCGACATCGCATATAGTTGCACGCAAAAAGGTCTGGGGTGCCCTCCCGGGCTCTCGCCCATGACCATTTCCGAGGCCGCCCTGGAACGCCTCAAAACGAGGAAGTCACCCGTTCACACCTGGTACCTCGATCTGCAATTGCTGGATAGCAGCTATTCGAACCGCCGGTATCACCACACCGCCTCGGCTACTCTTTTCTACGCCCTGCGGGAGGGGTTGGCGATGGTCGCCGAAGAAGGCCTGGAAGCGCGCTGGGACCGGCACCGGCGGAATCACCTGGCATTCGTGGCGGGCATCGAAGCCATGGGAATGGAGATGCACGTCAAGGATCCAGCGGACCGCCTTTGGGCGCTGAACACGCCGCGCATCCCGGCGGGTGTGAACGACGCGCAACTTCGCCAGCATCTGCTCGAACAGCGCGGCATCGAGATCGCCGGCGGATTCGGCCCGCTCCTTGGCCAGGTTTTCCGTATCGGTCTGATGGGATACGGGTCCACCTCGGAGAACGTGCTGCTACTCCTCGATGCGCTCCAAACAGCGTTGAAAGCGCAAGGCTACGCGAGCGCCGGCGACGCCTGCGCCGCCGCCGAAAAGGCGCTCTCCGCGTCCGTGTAACCAAGTACCAGGCGATTCCCGGGCCGCCCGCAATCGCAAGGCGTGGTTTCCACGCGCCTGGCGGCACGGGGCGCTTCGCAGGTTCGCGGGTCGGTGTGCAGCCCTTCCTGAACCTCGCATTCCCAGGCGGTCAGCTTACCTCGACGGCCCAGCAGCAGAGCGAAAACAGGCACTTCAAAGCGCAGCCACAGCGTTTCGCGCTGCTCTTCGGTCAAAAAGGGAGTTTCCGGTCCGTGAAGAACGTAAACCGCCCGGTTGACCTGCACACCCTCGCCGGAGGCGTCGAGCAGTTCGCGATAGGTCCCAATCAGCGCCTTGCATTTCTTGCCTGCCAGCGGAGCCGCGGTAGGCCGGACGTCCGAAAAGAACGGATGCCGGAACTCCGGTCTGAATCGAATGATCATCGGTGCGGGAGTAGTGCTCTTTCCGCACGGCCTATCTCAGTTGAATGGCCATCACCGCGATCTACTTAGTACCCAAGGTACTGCCTACGATGCCCCCAAAAGGGGGAATACCTCTCTTTTTCCGATATTCAGCGCGGCGGCACGTAAAGATAGACAAAGTGCGAGAGCGAATCGCCCACCTTGATGGCGATGGGTAGCCTGCCATTGGACTTGGGCAATTCGGCAGGCAACTTCACGTTCACCTGAATGGCGCCCGCGACCAGCCAGTTCGCCGATCCGGCGTATGTCACTTCGAGCGGGAGCCACGGGTCGGAGGAATCGTAGACCGGCAAGGTGCCCAACGATGCCGTGACGGGCAGCGCGGGAATGGAGGTGGTTGCGGAGCCGATCTGGCCGTCAGGCTGGGGCGGAACCATCACGCCGGCGCCGGTGGCAAAGATCGAGATCACTGCACCCGGTGCGGGAGGCGTAAGTTCGATGGCATCGAGGTACTGATTGAGCAGCCCGGGAACGGCGGGCAGCACCGCGATCGGGGAGGCGTTGGACGCGGCGCCTGCGTACTCCACCGTGACATCGACCAGGCTTTTGCCGGCTATGCCGAACGGAACAATGGCGTCGATGCGGCTGTCCGTCACGTGCAGCAGGGGCGCGGCGATTCCGGAAAAGAACACTTGCACGCCGCCCAGTTCGGTGGGCAGTTTGCCGTCGGCCGTCGCGGAGACCGGCGGGTAAGGTCCCAGGTAGGCGCCCGTGATGCTTACCATTTCGCCCGGTGCGATCACGCCGGACTGCCCTGAGAAGCTGTTCGCGACCCCCTGATCGTAGATGACCGGCGCCAGCGGAATGGGCGGTCCGGCCGTCGTCAGTACCGAGAGCGAACCGCCCGCGATCCAAACGTTGCCGGCGGGGTCGGGCGCGAGGCCGGTCGCCGCGATCACCGGCTGCAGCATTGTTCGAATGGTTCCGGACCGGTCCACGACGCGGAGACGGTAGGTTCCGTTATCCGAGATCAGGATGTTGCCGTTGGTATCCACCGCGAGGCCCCAGGGCGTCCAGTTGCGCGCCGCAACCGCCGGTCCTCCGTCTCCGCTGCTGCCTGCCGCTCCGGTTCCGGAAACACGCTCGATGATGCCGGCCGTTGTAATGCGCCGGACCATGTGGGCCGAGGAGTCCGTAAACAGCAGGCTGCCGTCGAGATCGAACGCCAGCGCGCGGGGGTTCACGAGCAGCGCGGACGAGGCGGGACCGCCGTCGCCTGAGGTTCCAAAGCTGTCGGAGCCGGCGATGGTCTGAATGTTGCCGGCAGGATCGACTTTGCGGATCCGATGATTGGCGGTATCGGCGATGAAGATGTTGCCCGCCGGATCCACGATCACCCCATCGGGCTGAGCGAGGCGGGCAGCGGTTGCCGGACCGCCATCGCCGCTGAAACCGGCCACGCCATTTCCGGCGACTGTCCGAATGATCCCATCTGCCGTAACTTTGCGGATGCGGCTGTTGCCTCGGTCGGCGATGTACAGGTTTCCGGCTGCGTCCACGGCGAGGCCGGAGGGCGAGGAGACTTGAGCCGAAATAGCGGGACCGTTGTCGCCGGAGTCACCCGGCTCGCCAGTGCCGGCAACGCGTGTGACAATTCCATCGGGCGCGACGCGGCGCACGGTGTGGTTGCCCAGATCCGAGAAGTAGACGTTTCCGGCGGCGTCACGCGCAACTCCGGCCGCCGAAAGAATGGACGCCTGGGTCACGGGTCCGCCATCGCCGGCGCAGCCGCATCCGGATATTAACCGCTTCCCGCCGGATGCATCGAGTTGATAGAGTCGGCCGCCCGAGGTCACGTAAATCTCGCCAGCGGCATTGACGGCAATGCCGGTGGGCGCGGCTACAGTAGCGATGGGATCGATGCGCCCGTCGGGCGCGAGCCGCTGGAGCGTGCCGTCGCGCAAAAAGTAGAAGAGATTGCCGCTGCCGTCGACGGTGATGGGCGCGGTGCCCTGCGCCACCTTGGTGATAATCCCGGCCGCGTCCACTTTGCGGATGAGGTAGTTGCCGGTATCAGCGATGAACAGATTGCCGGAATTATCCGCTGCGAGGTCCGAAGCGGAGATCTGGGCCTCGGTGGCGGGTCCGTTGTCGCCCGAGTAGCCGGCTCTGCCGGCCCCCGCCACGGGTACGACGGTGCGATCGGGGCGGATCTTAAGAATCCGAGTACCGCTGACGCTGAAGAAGTCAAAATCAAGTACGTACAGGTTGCCTTCACCATCGGCGGCAAGCGCTATGGGGTTGTAATGCCAATTGGCGTAGACTTCCAACTGCCCATCAGGCGCGACACGGAATATGTGAAAGCCGCCGTCGTAGGCAGCGACGAACAGATCGCCCGTGCGGCCCACGGCGAACGCCTGCACCAACTGTACGTCCTTGAGCAGGGACGGGGTCCGCACTCCCGGTGGCAAGTACATGTAGCCTGCTCCGTAACCCACGCCGAGAATCGGAACGATCCGGTCCGTGACCTTGCGGAGCGAGGTGCTATCTGCGGTGTAGATGTTTCCGGCTCCGTCAATAGCGATACGGCCGAAACGCGGACCGGCCTGATATGACGGACCGAAGTCGCCGCTGGATCTGCGGTAGGAGGGAGCAGAGACCTGCACGACTGCCGCACCGGCCGGAAGCGAGCAACAGACAAGACCGGCGATGGCGAGCATTTGTAAAACGGTGATAAAGGGCCTTAACTCCCGAAGCATGACCGGATAGTAGCTCCATTCACTTGCTTGCGCTCACGTACAGGCGGAATGTGTCGGTGACGCCGCCTACCGCCAGAGTCAGAAACGGCGTGAACCCCGGCAGACGAAAATTCACCTGGCTGACCCCGGCCACCTGAAACGGCGCGGGGCCCGCATACGTGACCTCGAGCTGATGGATGGCGCCGCCGCCGATGCCCGAAACAGTAATCCAGTAAACCGCAGCGGGTTCGGCGTTTTCGGGCAGGGGAAGATCGATGATGGCGCCATCGGAGGGCATAGGACGGACCGGTCCGAAACCGGTGGCGAAGATGGACACGAAGCTTCCCTGCGGAGCGGGATTAGCGGCGGAGTTGATGGTCCCATTCTCATTCACAGCCGCGGCCAGCAGTCCCCGGCTCCTGAAGACCGCCGGCGCAACCTCGACCACAGGTTCGATGAGGCAATTCGTCTTCGCGTCCGCAACGACGACGCACACTTCGGTATTCGATCCCGGCGTGAGACTCCAGGGGGCGACGACGTTCAATTGGGAGGCCTGCACGTAGAGCAGGGGCGCGGGGCGGCCGTCGAACAGAACCTGCACACCCGCCAGTTCCGCGGGAAAACCGCCGGTCAGGGTGACCTGCGGCTGAACGCCCGTTCTCGGGGCCCAGGCCGTTGCCGAACAGGCTGAGGATCTCGCCCGGGGCGATGCCCGCGGCGGTCGTGGATCCATTCAGCGCCGAGCGGCGGTAACTCAGCGGTGGATCGAAAGTCGCCGCGTCCGTGACACACGCAAGTTGGACTGTTTGCGCGCGATCGTCCGGAGCCAGCGTGGTCAACAAAAGACCGCTCACCGAAGCTCCGGGCACTTGCACAGATCCGGCGAGTAGAGCGTAGACCGTGGAGTTCTGTCCCAGGGTGACGGACAGAACCGTGTTCGGAACCGACTCCCCGGCGGGAATCCACGTGGATTGCAGAACCTCTCCGGCGGCATCGAGAACGGTGAGATAGGCGCTCCCGCATGTTGCGATGCTGTTGCGCACGCGATGGTCGCCGCGCGCAGGGCCAGCCAGGTAGATTTGACCCGCGGAATCGACGGCAAGCGCGGAAACCTCGGGCTCCACGCGCGAAAACGTCTGGACGCCCTGCGCGGTGAAGCGGGCAACGGTCCAGACCGCCAAATCGGGATCCATGTTCTTATAGGCCACCACCGTGTTGCCGGCGGCGTCCACCGCGACGAAAGCGGTAAGGGAAGCGTTCTCGGCGGCGAGAATTGCCGAATATACGGGGCTGGAGCCATCGGGCTTCAGGCGCGTAAGGAAAGGCGCGCATCCGGCTGCGGGCACGGGTCCGGCCGTCCGTGGAAAGTCCGCGGAATACGTGCACCCGGCGATGACCGCCGCGCCGGAAGCGTCCGCTGCGATCGCGGACGGCCAGTCGTCGCTGCTGCCGCCGAGATAGGTAGCGTACTCGATAGCGGTCGCCTGGGCGTTGAGGCGCACTACAAAGCCGTCACCCCCGATAGTGCCGGGCGGAGCCGGTTGGAAGGCATTTGATGTGACCGGCAGCGGGGTTCCGAGGCCGTTGCTCGTGCCCGTGATCCATACCCGGCCGTCGCGTCCGATGACGGTAGCCGCGGGGGTAACGCTGCCGAGGGTCACGAGAGCGGACGCCGGCGAGCCATCCGAATTGACACGGACAAGCACGGCCGGGGCTGAGGATCCGAGCGCCTGTGGATTGGAAGTCACGTACACGCTGCCGGAGGCATCCACGGCGATGGTGTTGACGTAGAAGGCCAGGGGCGCCCTCCATACCACCTGGCCGTCCGGAGCGAACTTGCCGATGGAAGTGGAATCGGGGGCCACCAGGTAAACGAATCCCTGAGCGTCCACGGCGGAAAGGCCCGCCGACACCGAGATGAAGCGCGAGCCGCCAGGTCCGAGGAGGACTGCGGGTGCGGTCGTCGCCAACATCGTGATGGCGAGCGCCATGCGGAGAGCCCTTGATAACTTCATTGATCCTGAATCAAAGACCCTCCGCGAGTCGATTTCAACTACAGCCGGCGGTCTTAGTTGTTAGCTCCTCCGGTCACGCCTGTGGGGTGCTGGTAATTCGGGTAGGGCGGACGGACCGGCTGCGGCACCGGCTGAGATTTCATCTGTTCGATAGCGATGGAGACGGCGCGCTCGAGTTGCGGGTCGCGGCCCTCCTGCACAGCTTTGGGGTCAAGCTCCACTTCCACATCGGGCGCCACGCCCTTGTTCTCCACGTCCCACTTGCCTTGCGGATTGAAGAAGCCAAAATTCGGTGCGGTGACGCTCCCTCCGTCCATGAGGGCCGGGTATTGGGAAATGCCGACGAGCCCTCCCCACGTCCGCTTCCCGATCAGCGTGCCGACCTTGTTGGCGCGGAACATCCAGGGCATCATGTCTCCGCCGGAGCCGGCGAATTCATTGATGATCATCACCTTCGGTCCGAAAATGGCGGCAGCCGGGGTGCGGTAGACAGCCCCGTAGCGCGGGCTCCACCAGCCCTCGAGCGGGCGCATCATCGCGTTGATGATGTAATCGGCGGCCTGCCCGCCGGAGTTGAAGCGTTCGTCGATGACGGCGCCCTGCTTGTCGGTCTGGGCGAAGTAGTAGCGCTCGAACGCATTCTGGCCGCCGGTGCCGGTGTTGGGGAGGTACACGTAGGCCAGCTTGCCGCCGCTCAATTCGTCCACCTTGCGGCGGTTGCCTTCGATCCAGGCGAGGTTCCGCAACTGTGTTTCGCTCGCCACGGGAACCACGGTCATTTCGCGGGAACCGGCGCCGGAGGGATCGGGCCCCACGCGAATCACGACGGACTTGCCGGACGTGTTTTCGAGCATGCGGGAAACGTCATCCGTGGCGGCGAGTTCGCGGCCGTTGATGGAGAGCAGGTAGTCGCCGGTGTTCACGTTCAGGCCCGGCGCGGCCAGCGGGGCGCGCAGGTCCGGGTTCCAGCTTTCGCCGGTGAAGATCCGCTTGAAGCGGTAACGGCCGTTGGCGATCTCGTAATCGGCGCCGAGCAGTCCGCCCGGCACGGTGTGCGCCTGTGGGATGTTGCCGCCGCCCCCACGCAGATGGCCGACGGTCATCTCGCTGAGCATGTTTTGGAAAATATAGTTCAGGTCGGAGCGCGCGCCGATCGAGTCGAGATACTTCTCGTACTCCTTCTCGGCATCCGCGACATTCACACCGTGGAGGTTGGGATCGTAGAAATAGCTGCGCTGGATGCGCCACACCTCGTGGTACATCTGCTTCCACTCGGCAACGGGGTCAACCTGCACCTCCACTGCCCGCCAGGCGCAGAACTCCCTCGTTAGGTTTAACCGGCTGGGTAGCGGAGACGATGGCATACTGCGGACCGGCTGCCGGTCCGGCGGGCGCCTGACCTCCACGGCCGCCGCCCAGGCCGCCGGTGCGGATCAGCATCTTCTCGCCATTCGCGGAAATATCGAAGGCCGACAGGTTGTCGCCGAGCTTTTCAAGCTTGCGGGTCTTGAGGTCGTACTTGGACAGCGTGAATCCGCCCTGATTGGCGCCGCCTCCCTCGAGTACGTAAAGCAATCCCGCCTTGCCGGCTTCCAAGGCCAGGTAGGGACGGGTCGGCAGGGGCAGGGCGACGATGCGTTGCCGCAACTTGTCCAGGTCGATGCGCACCGGCTTGGGAGCCGCGGGAGCGGCAGGGGCCGCATTGCCGCCGCGTCCTCCACCGTTTGCCGGGGCGGCCGGCGCGGCCGAAGGATCGGCGGGTTTCTCTTCATCGCTCTCCGGCGCGAGCGGAGACTGGATGTTGTCCGGCAGCACGGCAAGATAGATGTTGCTGGTGACGTCGTGCTCATTGCTGCTCATGTCCAGCCCGCTGGTCGTCGGCCCGTAATTGGTGCTGGCCGTGAAGTAGAGATACTGCCCGTCGCGGTCGAAAACCGGATTGAGGGCGTCGCTCATTCCGTCGGTCACCTGGGTGGTCTGCCGGTTTTCGAGCGAGTACAGAAAGATGGCGTGGAAACGATTCGGCAGCGACTTTTGAAACGCCAGCCACTTGGAGTCCGGGGACCAGTAAAAGTTGCGGTTGAGTTCGTAAATGTAGTCGCTGTCCACCTTGGTGAGCTTGGAAGAAGCGACTTCCACCTCCCAGAGATTGGTCTGGTTGTCGGTGAAAGCGATCCGCTTGGAGTCGGGCGACCAGCGCGGGTCGAAATAGAACGCGGCGTTTCCGGCAAGCGGCACCTTCTGCGGCTCCGCCGCGCCGTTTTGCGGGCCGATGTGCAGGGCGTACTCGCCGGATTCATCGGAGAACCAGGCCACCGAGCGGCCATCGGGCGACCACGCGGGCGAGCGGTCCATCACCCCGGGGGTGCGGCTGAGATTGCGGACATCGCCCTTTTCGGCCGGGGCGGTGAGGATTTCCCCATGCGCTTCGAAGACCGCGCGCGCGCCGGTCGCGGAAATGCGCACGTTGCGAATTTCGCGCGAAACGTTCTGGAAGCGCGGGCGGACCTCGGTGAGGTCGGCCGTGATCTCGATCGGAACCTGGTGCTCTTTGTTTGTCGCCAAGTCGTAGATGTGGAGCTGGCCGAACTGTTCGTAGACGATGCCGCCGGGTCCTGCGCTGGCGTAGACGATGTCCTTGCCGGTGTTGTTGAGAAGCTTGGAGATCTGCCTGGAAGCCGGGTCGTAGCGGAACAGCGTCATGGTGCCGCCATCGCGATCGGAGAGGAAGTAGATGTTGTTGCCGATCCACATCGGGCAGGTGTCGTTGGAATCGGTGCGCGGAATCTTGGTGACGGCCAGGGTGGAGAGGTCCACCACCCAGAGATAGCTGGCGCGGCCGCCGCGATAACGCTTCCACGAAACGAAATTGTCGAAGCCGGTGGGGAACTGCCCGCTATCGAGCGGCGCGTACACCATGCGCTTTCCATCGGGCGAATAGGCCCCGGCAGCAGCCATGGGCAGGGGCAACGCCTCGGGCAAGCCGCCTTCGGGAGAAACGGTGAAGAGCTTGACGTAACGCGAATAGCTGTCGCGGCCGGAGCGGAACAGGATACGCTTGCCGTCGGGGGTCCAGCCGACCACCTGGTCTCCTTCTGGATGGTAAGTAACGCGCTTCGGAACCCCGCCGGTTGCGGCCACGGTGTAGACGTCCAGGTTGCCGTCGTATTGCCCGGTGAAGGCCAGGGTGTTGCCATCCGGAGAGAAGGCGACAGAAAGTTCGACGCCATTGCCGGAGGTGAGCCTGGCGGCCACGCCGCCTTCCCGGCTGACGGTCCAAAGGTCGCCCGCGTACGTGAACACGATGTGCGTCTTGTTCATGGCGGGCTTTTGCAGAAGACTCAGGTTCGGGGCGGCGACCGATACCGGCGCGAGGGCGCAGGCGAGCGCCAGGAAAATTCGCAAGCTCATGAATAACCTCTGCCCGTTAGTGTAACCAAATGACGTGCCGGGAGCCGGACGAGCGCGAAGCCGGGGCCACGCGCACGGCCCGGATATCAACCCGGCGGCAAAAAGCAGTAACATCATTGACTATGACCCGCCGAACCGCGCTTGGCCTCTGCGCAGCCGCGCTTGCGAGAGCCGCCTCCCGGCTGCCCGCCAACAAGAATGTCCGTTGGGCGCTTGGCGCCAACCTCTGGAACTCGTTCCCGCGGGTGGCCTTCACCGACATTCTCGATATCATGAAGGACACCGGGTTCATCGGCATCCGCCTCACCCAGTTCCCGCAGATCCTCACCACCTACAACATCACCGCGGCCCAGATGCGCCGCGAGTGCGACAAACGCGGCTGTCACGTCATCACCATCAGCTTCAACGGCGCAACCTACGACCCCGCGAAACACGCCGAAGTGATCGCCGCCGCCAAAACGGCAATGAACTTTCTCAAAGAGTTCGACGCTCACCACCTGGTCGTCTTCCCGCCCAACCGGCGATTTCTTACTGATGCCGGCTTCAAAGCCATGTGCGACGGCTTCAATAAAATTGGCGAGGCCGCCGGCGAAATGGGATTCCGGGCCGGCCTGCACAACCATATGGACGAAATGGTCCAGACCGCCGAAGAGATCGACCGTTGCATGGCCCTCACCGATCCTAAGCTCTTCCACTTCTCACCCGATACGGCGCACCTTTATCTCGCGGACTGCGACGTGGTCAAAACCCTGGACAAACACAAGTCGCGGTTGATGCTCCTCGATTACAAGGACGCCCGGAAAGTGGGTGCGAAGATCACCGAAAACGTTTTTGATTTCGGCGATGGCGAGGTGGATCTTCCCGGCTGCCACCGCGTGCTCAAATCGATCGCCTTCAAAGGCTGGCTCTGCGTCGATCTCGACGTTGCCCGCAACGGGCCGCGCGCTTCCTACGAGCGGTGCGGCGCCTACGTAGTCAGACAAACTCGAGCCGGTCTATGTCTGAGATCAGCCGCCGGGCTCTCATGCTCGGATCCACTTTCAACCTTATGGCCGCCGCCGACTACCGAATTCTCGACCCCCACGTTCACGTCTGGAAGCACGATCCCGCGTTTCCGTTCAGCCCGGGCGCAAACGTGCCCGCCCGCGACGCGGCCCCGGAAGCGCTGCTCTCGCTCATGAAGGCCAACGGCGTTGCCCGAACCGTCATCATCCAGGTTATTCACTACCGCTACGATAACCGTTACCTGGCCGGCGTCCTCAAACAATACCCGGGGATTTTTCAAGGCGTGGCTCGTGTGGATCCTCTCGACCCCGCCGCGCCCGATCATCTCTCGCAACTCACTCGCGAGGGGTTCCGCGGCGTCCGTCTTAGCCCCTCCGGCAACGCATCCGGCGACTGGTTCCACGGCCCGCTCATGCCGCCGCTGTGGAAGCGATGCGAACAGTTGAAGGTTCCCATGACGGTGCTCGCCCCCATCACCCGCATGCCCGAGGTGGGGCTGCTGCTCGAAGACGTGCCCGATCTGACGGTCGTCATCGACCATATGGCAGATTGCCCCGTCGATCGCCCCGCCGAACTCGAGAAACTAATCGCACTCAAGCGCTACCCGAACGTGTTCGTGAAGGTCTCACACACCTGGTCCCTCTCCAGGCAATCGTACCCGTGGGCGGATTCCCAGCTGCTGGTAAAGCGGCTCTATGATTCCTTCGGGCCGCAGCGGCTGATGTGGGCCACGGACTGGCCCATCGTCGAGAATACCGAGGGCGCAACCTACGCGAAGGCCCTGACGGTTGTTCGTGATGAAATGAAATTTCTCAATGCCGAAGACAAGAGCTGGATGCTGAGCAAGAGTATCGAACGCGTCTGGCCATTTGGAGCATAGCCCCGATATGAAACTCGCAGTGCTGTTAATCGCCGGTATCGCCTGGGCCCAGGTGCCCGCGCAGGATTCGCGCAATACGAACGTCCCGAACACCGACACCCATTTCACCGCCCGCGCTTACAAGACCCTGGCCGAGTGGCAGGAACGTCGCGAGCTTCTGCGCAAACAGATCCTCTCTGCAGCCGGTCTGCTTCCCATGCCCAAGAAGACGCCGCTTAACCCGCAGGTGTTCGGCCGGATCGTCAACGGCGCCTACTCCATTGAGAAGGTGCTGCTCGAAACCATGCCCGGCTACTACCTGGGAGGCAACCTGTACCGTCCCACCCGGCCGGCGCCGCCCGAAGGTTTCCCCGCCATCGCCACGCCCCACGGCCACTGGACTTACGGCCGGCTCGAACATACGGACACGGCCAGCGTACCGGCGCGCGCCATCAACCTCGCGCAGCAGGGATTCGTCGTCTTCGCCTACGACATGGTTGGGTACAACGACACCATTCAGACGCCGCACGATTTCGCCACCCGGCGCGACAACCTGTGGGATTTCGGCCCGCTTCCGCTCCAGCTATGGAACTCGATCCGCGTAGTTGACTTCCTCGAATCGCTGCCCGGCGTCAACCCGCGCAAGATCGGCGCCACAGGGGCGAGCGGCGGCGGCACTCAGACCTTCCTTCTCGCCGCCGTGGACGACCGCGTCGCGTTCGATGCCCCGGTGAACATGCTTTCCACCATCATGCAGGGCGGCTCGCCGTGCGAGAACTCGCCCAACCTCCGGCTCGACACGTTCAATGTGGAATTCGGCGCCTTGATGGCTCCGCGTCCGATGCTCATGGTTGCCGCGACGGGCGACTGGACGCGCAACACTCCGCGCGAAGAGTACCCGGCGGTCAAGTCCATTTACGAGCTCTATGACCGCGCCGCCAACCTCGAAATGGTGCAGATCGATGCGCCCCATAACTACAACCGGCAGAGCCGGGAAGCCGTCTACAAATTCTTCGGCACCAGGATCAACGGCGAAACCGACCTGGCGAAGTTGAAGGAAAAAGGAATTCGTCTGGAGAAGCTCGGAGACATGCTCGCGCTGTTCAACCGCAAGTTGCCCGATAACGCCCTCGATCTCGAGGGCGTCCGCGCCGAGTGGGTCGAGCGGGGAAGGGAAGCCGCCGCCCAGCCTACGAAGGAAATGTTGGAGCTCGCGCTCGGAGCCGAGTGGCCGAAGCGTGTGATCGCGGAAACGCCGGGCGAGCGCTTTCTGCTTACCCGGGAAGGTAAAGGCGACCGCATCACCGGTTTCCGCGCGCCGGGCCAGGGAACCCCGATCCTTTTCCTTCACCCTGACGGTGCCGAAGCCGCGCGGAAGAGTCCGGAATTCATGGCCCTTGCCAAACGGGGCCGCCCGGTTTACGTCATGGAAGCCTTTCAGACCGGCAGCGCCGTCTCCCCCAGGAAACGCGACGACAAGATGTTCCTGACGTTCAACCGCACGGATGACGCCGAGCGCGTCCAGGACATCCTCACGACTCTCGCCTGGCTGAACACACCCGGTATAGAACTGGTTGGAACCGGCAAGGCCGCCATCTGGTGCCAGTTCGCCGCGGCTGTGGCACAGGTGCCCGTCACTTTCCATTCCGACCTGGGCTCGTTCAAGGGGACCGACGAGGACTTCCTGGACCAGTTCTTCGTTCCCGGTATCCAACGGGCAGGCGGCCTCGCCGCAGCCAGGGCACTATCGCGGTAGGGCGAGCCTCACTCCAGCACGCGTTCCAGATTCTCCGCCAGAATCGCGCGCGCATCCGCGGCCCCGACCCCCAACTCGGCCATCGCCTTAGTCTGAACGTCGAAGACCTGCCGATTCCAGCCCCGCGGGAAAAATGACGAATCGGTTCCGAACAACAGCCGCCGCGGACCCGCCACATCCAGTGCGCGGATCAGCACGCTCTTCAGGTCGAGTCCTTCGTAGCGAGTCCACGAATTGCTGCTTGAGGTGTCCAGGAAAACGTTCGGGCAAAGGTCGGCAAGCATGAGGGCCTCGCGGAAGAACCCCGCGCCGAAATGGGGGATGACGAAGCGGACCGAAGGATGGCGGAGGGCAGCGGCATGTAGGTCCAAGGGGTTCGAATACCGCATGTCGAATGGGGAGGGCAGCCCCAGTTTTTTCCTCACCCCGACGGTCAGGACACCGCAGTGAACAAAGACGGCACAGCCCTGGCTCGCCGCCTGTTCCAGGATCGCGGCGGCATGGTCGCCGGCCATCGAATAGCGGTGCATGGCCGGAAAGAGGCAGATGGCGTTCAGTCCGGCCGTCACGCGCGCGCCCTCGGCGATCGGATTCAGCATCGCGTAGGCGCGGAACCGGCCTGGATACGCCTGTGCCGCCGCCAGCACGGATGCTTCGTCGCCGGGCACGCTGGCGATCAGGCAGGCCTTTTCGACTCCGTGGCGGTCGAGTTCCGCCGTCCATTGTGCCGCCAGTTCACGCGGGTCCGCGGACGGCAGATCCCAGCCGAGCGATGCCGCGACTTCCGCGGCGCTCTTGCCCGCCTGCCCGGCCAGATTTTCGAAAAAATTGCGGGAGAAGAAATGAAGGTGCGCGTCGTGTACCGCGCCGTCACCCCATGGGGTTTGCATCGGGCTTGTTCCATTGCGTGATTCCGGCGGCCAGCGCCAGTTGGGTGAGGCCGGCCACGTTGTTCACGCCCAGTTTCTTCATCATCGTCTTACGGTAGCTGCGCACCGTCTGCAGCCCCAGATCGAGCAGAACGGCGATATCCTTGCTCGTCTTGCCCTCCGCCACCAGTCGCAGCACCTGAAGTTCGCGCGGGGAGAGCGATTCGAGAGGGCTGCGGTCGTGGGTCTCGAGGTCGCCTCGCTGAATGCGTGCGAGCAGACGGTCGGAAACCTGCGAACTCAGGTACGATCCGCCGCGAGCCACGGTGCGCAGGGCATCCAGAAGTTCGGTGGAGGAGGCCTTTTTTAAGACGAAGGCCCGCGCGCCGGAGCGGATGGCGCTGACCACGGAATTTTCGTCGTCGTACATCGAGAGGATCACGATCTTCACCCCCGGGCAGTGCCGCAGGAGTTCGGTGGTGGCCTCGATTCCGTTCATCCCGGGAAGCCCGATATCCATCAGGACCATGTCGGGCGATGTCTTCTTGCACAACTGCACGGCGTCGGAGCCGTTTTCCGCTTCGCCGACCACGCGAAATTCGGCCCCCCGTTCGAGGATGGTCTTGACACCATCCCTGACCAGTTTGTGGTCGTCGACAAGCACAATGTCGAAGGTCATATTCATTTCAGGAGGACGCCCGTATTCTGGTCCCAGTCTCCCGCCCGCTGATCACGGAGAGTTCCAGGCCGGCTTCCGCGGCGTAATGTTCCATACCGAGCAAGCCCAGGCCGCGCATCGTGGACTCCATATCCCCCGGGTCAAACCCCCTCCCATTATCGTGAACCTCCAGGTAGGTTCCGTTACGTGTGGACTTTACCGCGATTTCGACAACGGAGCAACCGGAATGTTGAACGGCGTTCTCGATCGCCTCCTGGGCGATGTGGTATATGGCCTTCGCCACCTTGGGATCGAGCTTCAGCGACGGATCTACATTAACCCGCACGGTTCCCGGAAAGCGGGTCCGGATTCGGCCGAGCAACCGGTCCAGGGCAGGGCGCAATCCGGCGCGTTCCACCGTGGAAGGGTTCAGCTCGTAGCTGTATTCCCGAACTTCCTCCATCATCGTCTCGAGCAGCCCTTGTATTTCGCCGATACGGGCGTGGAGGTCTGGCGAGAGGCTTTCGAGGTCCATTCTGACCAGGTCCAGTTGCAGCCCCAGCGCCGTCAGATTCTGTCCCACCGAATCGTGCAGGAACTTGGCGGCCATGTTGCGAGAGAATTCCATCGCGCGCAGCGCTCCGAGCACCGTGTGGCGCAATTCCTGTTCCGCCGACATCCAGGCCGCGACTTCTCGCGCCAGGCCGCCGGCGTAGCGAATGTCTCCATCTTGCCGGATGGGAAAAACAGCGATGTGCCACGTAGTTCCGCCGCGATTTTCCCGCAACCGCAGCGTCTCGCCGGACAGTGCGCGGAGGTAGCGGGACTTCCAGGTGGGCGCGAGGTCGGCGTCCAAAGCCGTTTCGATGGGAACACCCAATAATGCGGTGGCGGGCTTGCCCAGAATCGGTTCAGGATCGCCGAAAAAACGGACTGCGGCCCCCCCGGTATCGACAATCCAGTGGCAGGCCGGACTCTGCTCGAGGAACGCTTCCGCCAGGTTGGCGCCTTCTGCCATGGGGCTCGGGATCAGCGTTTCCGGGCCACCGCTTTCCGGCCGGCGGCGGCCACGTTCTCCGCAACCAGGCCGTATTTCTGCAAAAGTTCCTCGGGTTGTCCGGACTCGGCGTATACGTCCTGGATGCCGACGAATTCCATTACGCAGGGGGCCGTTTCGGCTGCCGCCTGGGCTACGCGGACTCCCAGCCCGCCATCCACCAGGTGCTCCTCCGCTACCACGATTGCGCCCGTCTCCGTGGCGGCTCGCGCAATCGCCTCGCGATCGAGCGGCTTTGCCGTGTGCATGTCGATTACCCGCGCGGAAATGCCTTCCGCTTCGAGCGTTTCGGCGGCCATGATCGACTGCGCCACCAGCAGGCCGTTGGCAATAATGGTGAGGTCCGTGCCCTGCACGAGCTCGATCGCCTTGCCGATTTCGAATTTCTGGTCCGGGCCGTAGATGATCGGCGCCTTGGGCCGGCCGGTGCGGATGAAGACCGGTCCGGA
Source organism: Bryobacterales bacterium (assembly GCA_963836425.1). GTDB lineage: Bacteria > Acidobacteriota > Terriglobia > Bryobacterales > Bryobacteraceae > CAWIJJ01. Next base: position 768,573 of record CAWIJJ010000006.1, read on the forward strand.
GTGCGCGGCCGCCGCTCTGACCAGGGCCTTGGTGGACGCCTCGTCGGCGGGAGCGATGACCACGAACCCTGCCAGCGAACAGGCGAGACCGATTTCCTCCACGCTCATCTGGCTCGGCCCATCTTCGCCGATAGAAATTCCGCTGTGCGTTCCCACCACCTTGACGTTCACGTGCGGGTAGGCGACGCAGGCGCGCAGTTGCTCGAATCCCTTGTTCATCACAAACGCGGAGAAGCTGGAGACAAACGGGATCTTTCCCGCCAGCGCGAGCCCCGCGCCCGCCGCCACCATGTTGGCCTCGGCGATGCCGAACGAGAAGAACCGGTCAGGGAACTCTTTCGCAAAATAGGTCGTCATGGTGGATTTGGAAAGGTCCGCATCGCAAACCACCACGTCCTGGTTTTCGCGTCCCAGTTCCACCAGGGCGCGTCCGAACGCTTCCCGTGTGGCAGGGCCTGCTTTCAATTCGAACCTGGTTTGTGCCGGCATGGTTATTGAAGCTCCTGTAAGGCCAGTTTAACCTCTTCGGCAGAGGGCGCCGACCCGTGGAACTTGGGATTGTTCTCCATGAACGAAACGCCCTTCCCCTTCACCGTGTGGGCTACGATGCAGCTCGGCTTTCCCTTCGTCGATTCGGCCTCCTCGAGGGCCTTGCGCACCGCGGCCAGGTCATGACCGTCAATCTCCATGGTGTGCCAGCCGAAAGCCCGCCACTTCTCGGCCACCGGTTCCACCGCCATGATGTCCTTGACGAAACCGTCGAGCTGAATCCGGTTGTTATCGACAATCGCCACCACGTTGTCGAGCTTGTGAAAGGCGCCGGACATGGCCGCTTCCCAGATCTGGCCTTCCTGAATCTCGCCGTCGCCGAGCATCACGTAAGTGCGCGACGGCCGCCCGTCCAGGCGCGCCGCCAGGCCCATTCCGATGCCCAGCGACAAACCTTCGCCGAGCGAGCCGGTGGACGCTTCGAGCGCGTGTATGTAGCGGATGTCGGGGTGCCCCTGGTATACCGAGCCGAGCTTGCGCAGCGTGTTCAACTGGCTCAGGGGCGTCTCCGCATACCCGGCCTCCGCCATCACGGCGTACAGCACGGGCGCCGCGTGCCCTTTGGAAAGAATGAACCGGTCCCGATCCAGCCACCCGGGGTTCTTCGGGTCGATTTTCATGTAGTCGAAGTACAGTTCCACCAGCACTTCGACCGCTGACAGGGATCCGCCGGGATGTCCCGACTTCGCCGCGCCGGTCATCTCGACAATCTCGCGCCGCACACGCTTTGCGATGTCTTGTAGTTCCGCCAGAGATTTAGACATGAGGACGTTTACATTCTACCGAAATCCGGCGCGAGCAGTGACGGAACGGTCGCGGCGCGGAAATCCGCACTGAAGCCGCGACCGGCAGGAAGCAGCCTTCCCGAATTGTCACACTGATTTCCAGACGGTGCCTAAGGCGCGATCAATCCGGAACGAATTGCGTACCGCACCATGCTGGCGGTCTCATGCACGCCCAGCTTTTCGAGGATGCGGCTGCGATGTGAATCGGCAGTCTTGTAGCTGATCCCCAATTGGGTTGCCGCTTCTTTCGTCGACTTGCCGTTGGCGATCAGCACCAGAACCTGGCGCTCCCGCTCGGTCAGCGCGAAAACCAGGCGTACCGAGTCGGGATCCGGGGGCACGTAGCCCCTCTTGCGGTCTGTGATGTCGGTCAGAAATCCGACGAACCCGAGGAACTCGCCGGCGAGGTTGCTAAGGGGCGAGGCAAAGTCCTCAAACCATCGGAACTCGCCATCCGCCCGGCGCAACCGGTATTGAATACGAAACGGCTGACGCTCGCTGAATTGTCGAAGGTACGTTTCCAGGCATGTGTCGCGATCCTCGAGATGGAGCCCTTCCATCCACCCGCTGCCTGTCTCCTGAGCCGCGTTGCGGCCCCGGTACTCCAACCACGAGCGGTTGAAAAAATTCGCCAGACCGTCCGTGCCGGAGGTCCAGATCATGATCGGCGCTGCGTCTGCCAGCACCTGAAAACGGTTCTCACTCGCCGAAAGCAGTTCCTTGTAGCGCAGTAGATCCGCTTGCAACTCCGCGATCTTGGCGCGGTGTTGGATACATTCCTCAGTTTCTTTGCCGGGAGACATTGCGTATTCTTTTCGTTCCACCCAGATTCTAGGATCTCGGCAGCCGTTCGTAAAGCACCAAAATAATCATTGTTGCGCCGAAGTCGCGGCCTGTCAGCGAGGGACTTCCCCTATATCGTTTATTTCGATGGAACTTTCGGGCAGGAAGCGGGGAAGTAAAATTAAGGACGATGGCCGTGCTGCCCGCTGAATCGGACGACGAGTTGCTGCTGCGCATTCATAGCGGCGACGAGCAGGCCTTTCTGGCGCTTTACCGCCGCCGGCAAGGGTCGCTGTACCGCTTTGCGCTGCACATGAGCGGCTCCGCCAGCGCCGCGGAAGATGTTACCCAGGAAGTGTTTATGGTGCTTTTGCGCGATGGTTGCGGGTACGATCCGGAGCGGGGCACGTTGTCCGGGTATCTGTTTGGAATTGCCCGCAAACTGGTTCTGCGCCACCTGGAAAAGTCCCGCTCCCTGGTGGCACTGGAAGAGGATATCGAGGAAAATGCCCCCCAAATGGCCGTTTTCCCGGACCCTCTCGCCGGGCTTACCAGACGGGAAGGTATCGAGGCGCTCCGGCGCGCCGTGAAGGTTTTGCCGCGCTTGTACCGGGAAGTGGTAGTACTTTGCGACTTGGAGGAAATGGACTATGCCCAGGCGGCCGAAGTACTGGATTGCCCAATCGGTACGGTACGTTCGCGCCTGCACCGTGCCCGTGCCCTGCTGCTCGACAAATTACAACAGGAGCGGAGCGGAGGCGGCATCGCCACACTCCGGCCGGTTCGAGGTCTGATATGAACTGCCAGAAATTTTGGGAAACGATTCCGGACCCGGGTTACCCTCCGGGTGAGGAACACGCGGCCCATCTGCAGGAATGCAGCGTTTGCGGCGCCAGGCTGGAGATGCAGCGCACGCTGCTGCGCGGCCTCCGCACTCTCTCGGCGGAATCGCGCGGCCAGGGCGCTCCCGGTCGCGTGGAAGCCCGGCTTCTGGCGGCGTTCCGCGGCCACTCGGGCGGAGAGGAACGGCCGCGGCGCGCCTGGGTCCCAGTCCTGACGTGGGCTATGGCCGCCGCAGTCCTGGCGGCTATCGGACTGTTTCTCATTCGCGGCCGCGAGCCCGATGAACCGGCCCAGCGGAATTACCCCCGCCGCGTGGAAATGGCTTCCTCGCCGGCTCTCGTGCAGCGGTCCACGGTGCATCTTGCCAGTTTCGACGGAGATTTCGTGCCGCTTCCGAACGTGGCGGAAATCTCGCCCGATGAAGAGGTGAATCTGGTGCGGCTGCAGGTGCCTGGATCGGCCCTGATGGCGCTTGGCGTACCCATCGAAGCGGCGCGGGCCGCCGAACCGGTGGAAGCGGATTTTGTCCTGGGAATCGACGGGCGTGCCCGGGCGGTTCGTTGGGTGGAGGAATAACGATGTCGATTCGAGTGCTGACGATCGGGCTCCTTGTTACGGCGCTGGCGTGGGCGCAGCCCGGATCCGGCCGCGGCAAAGGAGGCCCTGAGGCTCATTTTCTCGGCGCTGAAGCCGGCATGCCGGGACCTGTCGTGAAGGGCGCCCCCTACTCGGCGGATGCCATCACGGAAACCGTCCAGATGCTTCCCGACGGTAATCGCATCCGGCAGACCAACACCGTGCACGTGGACCGCGACAGTGATGGCCGCACCCGCAGGGAACAGTCCCTCAGCGGAATCGGAGGTATGGGCGCAGCCGACCTTCCGTCGGTCGTGTTCATCAACGATCCGGTCTCGGGAGTGAATTATGCCTTGAATCCGCGTGATCGGGCGGCGACGAAGACCGTGTGGGAGCAGGGCGGACGCAACCCCGGCCGCGGCGAACCGGGCCGCGATATGGGCCGCGGTCCGGCAATGGTTCGCATGGAGCGGGTCCACGGACCGAATGTGAAGACCGAGTCGCTCGGAAAGCAGTTGTTCGACGGCGTGCCCGCGGATGGAACACGCACGACACTGACGATTCCGGCCGGAGAGATCGGCAACGAGCAGCCCATCCAGATCGTTTCCGAGAGCTGGTATTCGCCCGACCTGCACACGATCGTCATGTCGCGCCGGACCGACCCGCGCAACGGGGAAACCACCTTCCGCCTCTCAAACCTGACGCGGGCCGAGCCGCCCCGGACCTTGTTCGAACTGCCTGCCGATTTCAAAGTGACGGAGAGTTACCGGGGCCGCGGCGGCTCGAAGCGGAACTGACCGCACCGGCTGGCCGGGATCAATGGGTCTTCAGGGAGGCGCTTTGTGCTGCCCGGTGTTCCACGTCGCCGATCGCCTTCGCCAGATCTCCGGGAGTTCGGATGACCTTCAGCCTCCCGCCCAAACGCGAGATGGCAGAGCCGATGCTGTCACCGAAAAACGCCTCGCGCCGGAACGGCGGACGGTACTGGAAGTAGAAGAAGCCCGGACCCGCGGCCGCCGTCTTGGGCTTGTCCAACGCCTCTTCGGGAACCTTGTCGGAAAACCTGGCAGGCGGGCCGAGAAACAGGACAACATCCGATTGTTCGGGCTCGGATACCTCCCGGTTGATCAGTTCCGCCAGCAGGTCCACGTGGCCCTTGCGGTTCACCAGCGTCTGGAAGTCCACCGTGCCGAGTTCCAGCTCGTTCAAGGCTTGGCCCACTCGCCCCAGGCCACCCGGCCCCACCTCTGTCAGCCGGAGCAATTCGGCCTGATGTTCGAGATTGAAAACGACCATACGAACCGAACTGGTGGGCAGCCGTTCCAGCAGAGAACTGAGCAGCCCCATCATGGTCACCCGGTCGCGCGGGCTCATGCGCGGGATGCGTCGCTGCGATATAGGGGCCGCGTGGAAAAGCACTGTGAGGCGAAATGGGGCGACGTCGTCCCGCTCCGCGCCTCCCGGCGGTGAGCGGCGGGAAAGGTCGGCGACGGTGCCTTCCGGCAGCGCCACCCGCACCTTCGACTCGCTGCGGCTGAGTCTGGCCTCCGCGTTCCAGCGGGCGCGACACACCCGGCCGGAATCGTCCACCAGTTTGAGTTGTACCCGGTATTTGCCCTCTCCCAGCAAATAGCTGCCGGAAACTTCCATCCGGGCGTTGTTCTGAGTTACTCCCGGCAGGCGCAATCCGCTGGCTAAATAGACGGGTGTGCCGCCGTCGGGTGTAACGCGAGTGATCACCATCCACCGATGCCGCGGGCCCGTGTACTGCTTCGCCGGCACAGTGAGCACCCACCCCGCCTGAAACCGAAAACTGAAATTGAGCGACGGCTTGATTTCACGCACGCTGCAATCCAGCTTCTTCTCATCGGGCTGGGGATCGAAGGTACGGAAGGCAGGCGGCAGACGCGAGGAATCCACGAGATTCTGAGCCTGCGCGGCACAGGCCAAAAAGAGAACTGCGCACCCCAACCGCATCCCATCATCTTACGACGGAGCGTCAATGTTCGGTAGGGCCCAGTTAATCGCAGTCGCGACAGGTTACACTTTGCACATGGACACCCTAGGTCAGATGTTCGAGCAGTTCAAGGTAGCGGGCCGGGACCTGGCAGACAAAATCCAGGAGTTGATCCACGAAGGCAACGTCCGCCGCATCATCATCAAGGACGATCAGGGCCGCACGTTCATGGAGATTCCACTCACCGTGGCTACGGTAGGCGCGATCCTGGCCCCGATTCTCGCCGCAGTGGGCGCCATCGCCACCGTGATCGCGCACTTCACCGTGGTAGTGGAAAGAAACGCGCCGGCGGGCGCGCCGCCCCCACCTGCTTCGACTGCTACCGACCCGAGCGTCGGAGCCACTGAAGACCAGGTAAACATGGCCGGAACCGCGCCGCAGCACATGGACGATAGCGGACAACGGTCGGAAGACGTCGGTGGCACAGGCAAAGTAGATTCGCTCGGAGGTTAAAAGCTCCGCTCTGTAACGCCTTTATTTACAGGGCCGCGACCGTCAGGGAGCAGCACCACCGGCTGCTGGCTCTGCTATAATCCGGTATCCCTGAAGGGTAGGCCTCCAGGCCTGCCATGCTGCGCGGCTTGGACAATCTGGAGGTGCGCCCCGGATTAATCGAGGTAGTCTCCACAATGCGCGTCAAACTTCCGTTCGCGGCGCTGAGCCTCTTGCTGGTCGCAGCCGCTTCCATTTCCGCTCAAACACTGCCTGCCGGCGTAGAGAAAATTGCCAGCGTCGGCGGCATCACCGAATACGATTTTCCCAACGGACTGCGAGTACTGCTCTACCCCAATCCGTCCAATCCGAAAATCACGATCAACGTTACCTACCTGGTGGGGTCGCGCCACGAGGGGTACGGCGAAACCGGCATGGCTCACCTGTTGGAGCACATGAACTTCATCGAGACCAATAACGGGCGGCAGATCAAGAAGGAGATCGTGGACCGCGGCGCCAGTTGGAACGGCACCACGTCGGACGATCGCACCAACTACTTCGAAACCGTCACGGCGACCGACGAGAACCTCAGGTGGGCGTTGGGTCTCGAGGCCGATCGCATGGTCAACGTGAAGTTCACCAAGCAGATTCTCGACACCGAAATGACGGTGGTGCGCAACGAATTCGAGCGCGGCGAAAACAGCCCGCAGAGCATCCTTCAGGAGCGCGTGGCATCCACCGCGTTCCTCTGGCACAATTACGGAAAGTCCACCATCGGCTCCAAGGAAGACCTGGAGCGCGTGCCGGTGGAGCGGCTCGAGGGTTTCTACAAGAAGTTTTACCAGCCCGACAATGCCGTGCTCACCATCACGGGCCGGCTGGACGAGAGCAAGACGCTGGCGGTGGTAGCGGAGACGATCGGCAAACTGCCGAAGCCGCAGCGCAAACTCGAGCAGACCTACACGGTGGAGCCGCCGCAGGATGGCGAGCGGTTCGTGGAGTTGCGGCGCGTGGGGCAGGGACAGCAGGTGATTATCGCCTACCACGCCGTTTCGGCCTCGCATCCCGACGCAGCCGCCCTCCAGGTGCTCGCTGGCGTCATGAGCGGCGGCGGCGGCGGTCGCGGGGGCCGCGGAGGGGGCGGAGGGGGCGAAGGACGGCTCACCAAGGCGTTGGTGGAGAACAAGCTGGCCAACTCGGCGGGAATGTCGTTCCAGCAGCTTCACGATCCCGGCCTGGTTTCTCTGAGCGCCAGCCTGGGCAACGACCAGTCGCTGGATGCCGCCAAAAAAGCGCTGCTCGACACCATCGACGGCATCGTGAAGGAACCTCCCACGAAAGAAGAAGTGGACCGCGTCCGGACCGGCCTGCTGCGAAACCTCGAACGCAACCTGTCCAATCCCCAATCGCTGGCCACCGGCGCGCTCAACACGGCCATTGCCCAGGGCGACTGGCGCCTCATGTTCCTGCAGCACGACCGTATGGAAAAGGTGACGCCCGAGGATGTTGTGAGAGTGGCCAAGGCATATTTCAAACCGTCCAACCGGACTATCGGGTATTACCGCCCGGACGCGAATCCCGACCGCACGGTGGTGCCCGAGGCGCCGGCACTCTCGCCGATATTCAAGAACTACACCAGCAGCGTGAAAGTCGCGCAGGGCGAGGTGTTCGACCCGACACCGGCTAACATCGAATCGCGGCTGGTGCGAACGAAACTGACCAACGGGATGAAGATGATCATCCTGCCAAAGAAGACCGAGGCCAACATGGTGACGGCCACCATCGAGCTGCGTTTCGGAGATATGAATAGCCTCAAAGGCAAGAGCGCGGCCGCGCAGTTCGCCGGGTCTCTACTGATGAGCGGCACGAAAACCCGCACGCGCCAGCAAATACAGGATGAGTTACGCCGGCTGGATGCCACCGTGTCGGCGAGCGGCGGCGGAGGCGGCGGTTTCGGCGGAGGGCGTGGCGGCGGAGGCCGCGGCGGAGCGGCCGGCGGCGGCGTGTCCAGCGCCACCGCAAACATCTCGGCTCCCGCTCCGAATTTCGAAGCAGCGTTGAAGCTCGCGGTAGAAATTCTGCGTGAGCCGGCCTATCCGGAAGCTGATTTCGAGAGAACCCACTCCCAGCGGGTGCGGGCGCTCGAGGCGCCGCAGACCGAACCCACGCAACTCGCCGCGGAAACGTTGAACCGGCACTTGAGCCCGTGGGCCAAGGGCGACCTGCTATACCCGGCGCCGCGCGAGGAACAACTTACCGAACTGCAAAAGGTCACGCTGGCTGACGCGAAGCAATTCCACGATCAGTTCTACGGCGCCAATTACGGCGTCTTCGCAGTGGTGGGACCGGTGGACCAGGCGGCGGTGAAGCGAGCGGCCGAAGACCTGCTGGGCAAGTGGAACACCACCATGGCCTATAAGCCGATTGTGGCGGCGTATAAGAAGGCGCCGGCCATCAATCAGAAAGTGGAAACCCCCGACAAGGCCAACGCGCAGTTCGAGGCCGGCCTGCGCATTCAACTTTCGGAAACCGATCCGGACTATCCGGCCATGGTGCTTGCGGGCTATATGTTCGGCGGGCCCATCACCTCCCATATTTCGGACCGCATCCGCAATCGGGAAGGGCTCAGCTACGGCGCCAATGCGCGCATTGCCGTCCCCAACGAAGGCGACGCTTCGTTGCTCTCGGGCACGGTCAGCCTCAACCCGGTGAACGGTCCAAAGGTGGAGTTCAGCTTCAAGGACGAACTCGCGCGCACGCTCAAGGAAGGATTCGGCGCGGAGGAAGTGGCGCAGGCTAAAAAGGCGTATCTCGAATCCCGGATCGTGGCACGCTCGGCGGACGCATCTCTGTTGAGCGCCATGGCTTCCCACGAGCAGTTCGGCCGCACCTTCCAATGGGACGAGCAACTGGAGCAGAAGATCCAAACACTGACCGCGGAGCAGATCAGCGCGGCCTTTCGAAGGCACGTGGATGCGGCTGCGCTCTCCATCGTGAAGGCCGGCGATTTCAAGGCTGCCGGTGTGTTTCAGTAGGTGAAAGCGGGCGGGCATTCCTCCGGGATAGCCGCGACGCTGTTCGCGGTGGTGCTGCTGATCTATCTGGTCTGCCCGCCATTTACGTCCAACGACAGTTACTTCGTCGTGCCGGCGGCTCTCAGCCTGCTGCGCCACGGCACCACGGCTGTCGATGAATTCGTCGCGAAAGCGCCCGCCGGGGCGCGCTACGGAGTGGAGTGCGGTCCGGAGAAGGGTAGCGCGGTTGCATATGGCGCGCCCTGTAAGAGCCTGCTGATATTCACTCCCCTGGTCGTGTTCCCGGCGATGGGAATGGTGACGGCGGTGCGCCGCGGGTGGCGCTGGCCGCTGTGGCTTTACCTGATCGTGATCGTGGTGCTGCACATGTTTTTGATCGCTTCGTACTGGACCGTTCATGCCTACTGGCCGCGATACTGGTCCGACATCATGCCGCTGCTCACCTTCTTCCTGATACCCTGCCTGGACAATTGGCGCCACATGGCGGGCCGTGCGCGGCCCGCGTTGGCATCTCTGTTCCTCTTGCTGTCTGCCTGGGGCGTCTTCGTCCACGCGCGGGGCGCCACTTCGGTAGCAGCGCAACAATGGAACATCTCCCCCGCTAACGATGGACCAGGCGCGCGAGCGCGTCGGGGACTGGAGCGATCCTCAATTCCTCAGAGGCCTCAAATGATTCTCGCAATCGACATCGGCGGCACCAAGTTTTCGATGGCTGTTTTCGAAGGCGAGCGGATGATCCGCCGCGAGTCGAGGGCAACGGACGCCGCGGGCGGCCGCGAATGGATGGTGGGGCAGATTGGCGAGGTGGCTTCCGCCTGGATGCGGGAGTTCCGGTTCGAGCGCTGCGGCATCGGGTTTGGCGGCCCCGTCGATTTCAAGCGGCAACGCGTCGTGCTCTCGACTCATGTCGGCGGCTGGCAGGGTTTCGATCTCTGCGGGTTCGTGAGAGAGTTGACCGGCGCACCCGCGATCATGGACAACGACGCCAACGTCGGGGCGTTGGGCGAGGCGCAGTACGGAGCCGGCCGCGGCTGCTCCTCGTTGTTCTACATGACGCTTTCCACGGGCATCGGCGGCGGTATCTGCGAGGATGGGCGCGTCTGGCGCGGGGCCGACTCCTACGCCGGCGAGATCGGACACCTCACCATCCGGCCCGGCGGGCCCGAATGTTTGTGCGGTGCGCGCGGCTGTTTCGAAAGAATGTGCTGTGGGCTATGGCTGCAACGTGATTACGGGCGACCTGCTCACGAGCTGATGGCCGATCCGGAGTTTGTCTCACGCTATGTGGTCGACCTCGCATTGGGCTTAAAAGCTGCGATCATGCTGCTGAATCCGGAACGTATCGTGATCGGTGGCGGCATCAGCAAAGCCGGCGACAAACTCTTTGAACCTTTGCGGGCAGAGCTGAGAAAACAGATCACATCATGGTCGGCCGCGCGCATCGATGTGCTGCCGGCCACTCTTGGGGACGATAGCGTGCTTTTTGGCGCCTGCGCTTTGTGCCGTAAGGAACAGGCGAATGTCCCCGTGCCTTGAGCCAAGCCCATGCTAAGGCTATGCTGTTGTTGGGAAGGGCATCTCTTCGTGCGTGATGCCCGCCTTTCGGCAGACTGTTTCCAGGGGAAAAGAACCCTTAGATCTAGTACTAATGATGATGAAAGCGCGGCTGTGCTGCTCTATACATCCAGATTCGGGTTTGGAAGTGCGATGCGGTTACACTAATGCGTCGAGATCCCATTTGGTTCGACGTAATTGTGGCTCGCCGCAGGCGGCGAGGCAGAGCAACAAAAAAAGATCGCATCCTCCCCCGATCGGATACGGAATCGATGCCTGCTAGAGTGTTGCCTGGGAACAAGGACCGAAAATTCAGGCTGCTGTTTGAAGACCATCCGCAGCCGATGTGCATCGTGAAGCCGGAAGACGGCCGGTTTCTCGAGGTGAACGCGGCGGCGGTGAAATTGTACGGCTACACGCCCGAGGAGTTCCGGGCTCTCCGGATGGCCGAACTCGAGTGTCCCCCCGAACTGATTGAACTCGCGCTGCCCTCCCAAAACACGCCAGGCGTAAATTGTCACCGGGCGAAAGACGGACGCTTGATCGACGTCGAACTTGCTTACCACGACGTTCTGTATCAAGGCAGTGACGCGCAGTTGGTCGTGATCATGGACGTCAGCGGCCGCCGCGAACTCGAGGGGCGTCTGCGGCAGGCGCAAAAGATGGAAGCCGTGGGAATGCTGGCGGGCGGCATCGCGCACGACTTCAATAATCTGCTCACCATAATCACCGGATACAGCCAGCTCATTCTGAATAATCTTGGCAGGACAGACCCGAACCGCCATTCGGCCGAGCAGATCATGAAGGCCGGCGAGCGGGCCGCGGCGTTGACGAAACAACTTCTCGCCTTCAGCCGCCGGCAGGTGCTCCAGCCGAGGGTGCTGGATCTCAACCGGCTGGTCGCCAGCCTCACCATCATGCTCCAGCGCCTGATCGGCGAGGATGTCGACCTGAGGCTCAATCTGAAACCGGATTTGGGTAGGGTCAACGCGGATGCGGGTCAGGTAGAGCAGGTCATCATGAACCTGGTGGTGAATGCTCGCGATGCCATGCCGAAGGGTGGTGTGCTGACCGTGGAGACGGGCAACGTCGACCTCGACGACGGTTACGCGGGCCGTCACATCGACGTGAGAAAAGGGCCATACGTGCTGCTGGCCGTGAGCGATAACGGCTCGGGAATGGACGACGTGACGCGCGCCCACCTCTTTGAACCGTTTTTCACCACCAAAGGTTCGGGCAAAGGTACCGGTCTGGGCCTCTCCACCGTGTTTGGAATCGTGAAACAAAGCGGCGGAAGCGTGGAGGTCTATAGCGAGCCCGGGCGCGGCACGTCGGTCAAGGTCTACCTTCCCCGCATCGACCAGCCCGCGGTTCTTGAGCAGGAGCACGCCTCGCCGGCGGGCAGGCGCGGAACCGAAACCATTCTTCTGGTGGAGGACGACGACATGGTCCGCCACCTGGTGCGCGAAACCCTCGAACGCGACGGTTACCGCATCCTGGATGCGCCCGGACCCCTCGAGGCGAAGAAGGCTGCCGAACATTTCAAGTCGGCGATCGACCTGTTGATTACCGATGTGGTGATGCCCAAGATCAATGGCCGTGAACTGGCGGACCACCTGGTGGCCCGCCGCCCTGGCATGAAAGTGCTTTACATGTCGGGCTACACCGATAATGCGGTGCTCAACAGCGGTATTCTGCAAAAGGAGGTCGCGTTCCTCCAGAAGCCGTTTACGCCGGCCCGGCTCACCGAGAAGGTGCGGGAGGTCCTCGAGAACGACGGCGGCAACGTGCAGGACACGGGCGAAAGTTCCGGCGCCGGTACGCGCTAAAATCGGTTATGCGTTTTGTCCCCGCCGCCTTTCTGGCGCTTCTGTGGGCGCCTCTTGCGGCGCAAACCACCGCCCAGCTTCGAGTGGACGCCAGCGACGCATCGCGCCGCCTGTACCACGTGCAGATGACGGTGCCCGTCCAGGCAGGCCCGGTGACCTTGCTCTATCCCAAATGGATTCCCGGCGAGCACGGGCCTACCGGACCCATCGCGGACCTGGTGGGATTACAGGTCCGGGCCGGTGGGCAGCTCATCCCCTGGAAACGCGACAGCGTGAACATGTTTGCGTTCCGCGTGGAGGTTCCGGCGGGCGTCGCGTCGCTCGACGTAACCTACCAGTTCGTCGCCGCCCCCGAGTCCGGGCAGTTTACCTCGGGTGCATCTACCACCAGCGAACTGGCCGTGCTCAACTGGAATCAGGTGCTGCTTTACCCCGAAGGCCCGGAGGGCAAGCGCATGCAGGTGCAGGCGACCCTGAAAGTTCCCGCCAACTGGCGCTACGGCACCGCTCTTCCCATCGCCGGCGAGTCCGGAAATGAAATTCGCTTCGAACCCGCTTCCGTGGAAACGCTGGTCGATTCGCCGGTCTCGGCCGGGGCTCATTACCGCACCATCGATCTCGGCACGGCCAACGGCGCCAGGCATTATCTGAATATCGCGGCCGACAGCGACCGCGCCCTGGAAGTGCCCCCAGAAACGGTGGAGAAATATCGCAACCTCGTGAAGGAGGCAAACGCCCTCTTCGGAGCCCGTCATTACCGCACGTACCATTTCCTGTACACGCTCAGCGACCACGTCGCGCATTTCGGCCTGGAGCATCACGAGTCGAGCGACGACCGGTACCTGGAACGTACGCTGATCGACCCCGGGCCGCTGAAAGCGTACGCGTACCTGCTGCCGCACGAGTTCGTGCATTCGTGGAACGGAAAATACCGCCGTCCCGCCGGTCTTGTCCCTGCCGGCGAGGGCGGCTACGATCAGCCCATGCGCGGCGACCTTCTGTGGGTATACGAAGGATTGACGAACTACCTGGGCGAGGTTCTGACTCCCCGTAGCGGCTTGTGGACAGACGAGGATTACCGCGATTCGCTGGCCGAGACTGCGGCCGAACTCGACACCAAATTCGGGCGCACCTGGCGTCCTCTCGAAGACACCGCCATCGCCGCCCAGATTCTCTACAGCGCAGGCTCGGACTACTCCAGCCTGCGGCGCAGCACGGATTTTTATCCGGAAGGCACGCTGATCTGGCTGGAGGCGGATGTGACGATCCGCCGGCTCAGCAATGGAGCGAAGTCACTCGATGACTTCTGCCGCTCCTTTTACGGCGGACAGAACGGGCCGCCGGATCTCAAGACCTACAATTTCGACGATGTGGTGGCCGCCCTCAACGCCGTGCAGCCGTACGACTGGGCGAAGTTCCTGGATGATCGCCTCCGTTCCACCAACCTCCATGCCCCGCTCGGCGGAATCGAGCAGTCGGGCTGGAAACTGACCTACACCAACGTCCGTTCCGACCTCTGGAAAGCGGAGGAGGAAGATCACAAACTGGTGGACATGAGTTATTCGGTGGGGATCAAGGTCAACGACGAAGGCACCATCACGGATGTGCTCTACGGCGGGCCGGCGCAAAAAGCGGGGATCGCGCCCGCGGTGAAACTGATCGCTGTGAACGGCAGGGCATACACGCCCACGCTGCTGCGGGAAACCGTCGCCAGCACGGCCGGCGCGGCGCGGACCATCGAGTTCCTGACCAGGAACGGCGAGTATTTCGAAACGAAGCGCGTGGAGTACCAGGGCGGGGAACGGTACCCGCACCTGGTGCGGGATCCGGGGACGCCCGACCTGCTCTCCCGGATCATCCGCCCACGTGCCAGGTAGCACACTTATCGCAGTGATCCGTAAAGAACTCTTAACAAAGTAACATCCGCGTTACGGCGCCTCGTCTCCCTTGGTGGAATGGTTATCATGTCGCCCTCCACTGAGACTCGGGAAAACCGGGCATTTGCCGCGGAGACCAAGTTCCTGTTGCCCGTGAGGCAAGCGGAGCAGGTCCGGGAGTGGGCCCGCTTGCGCCTCGCACCCGACCCTAACGCGGCTGGCGAAAGTCTCGACAACTACACCACAACCAGCCTTTATTTCGATACGCCCGGCTTCGACATGCTCCGCCGCAACGGCTCCTACGGGCGCTGTAAATTCCGCATCCGCCGGTACGGTTCGGGCGAGATCGTTTTTCTCGAGCGCAAACTCAAGACGCACGGCCTGGTGAGCAAGCGCCGCTCCATCGTTCCGATTGACGACCTGGTGCTGCTCGAAGCAAAAGAGCCGCTGAAGAACTGGCCCGGCTACTGGTTTCACCGCCGCCTGATTCATCGCGGATTCCGGTGCGTCTGGCAGATCTCCTATGACCGGATGGCGCGGGTGGCGGCCACGGCAACGGGTCCGGTCCGCCTTACGCTCGATCGCTCCGTTTGCGTGCTTCCCGTAGAGCGTCCGATCTTTCACCCGGCCGGGTCCGGATATCCGGTCTCGGAGCAGCGGTCCATTCTCGAACTCAAATATCTGTATTCGCTGCCGGCTCTGTTCAAGGAACTGATTGGCGATTTCCGGTTGAAGCCGCACCCGGTTTCCAAATACCGGCTGGCGGCGGCGACCCTCCAGTTGGAGGATGCCTGCGAGGCGGCCTGTGCCTGATTTTTTCACCTCGGCCTTTTCGAACGGCCCCACAATTCAAGTGCAGCACGTCGTGCTGCGCCTCGCTCTTGCGCTGGTCTTCGGCACCATTGTGGCTTGGATCTACAAGCGGACTACCTCGGATCGCGAAGCGGTGACCTCGTTCCCGATCACTCTGGCCCTGCTGGCCGTGCTGATCGCGATGGTGACGCAGGTAATCGGAGACAACGTGGCGCGCGCCTTCAGCCTGGTAGGTGCGCTTTCCATCGTCCGTTTCCGGACGGTGGTCCGCGATACCCGCGACACGGCGTTCGTCATCTTCGCGGTGGTGGTGGGCATGGCTACGGGGGCGCAAAATCCCTGGGTCGCGGTAATCGGAATCGCCGTCATCGGCGCGGCGGCATTCTATGCGTCGCAGCGGACCGCGGTGGCGGATTGTTTCCCCGAGCCGTTTCTGGTGACCGTCCGTGTAGGCTTGGGCTACGATGCCGGTCATATTCTCGGCGGTACTCTCGATACGCACCTGCAAAAGCGGAGCGTGGTTTCCGTTCACACCGCGAAACAGGGTGCGGCGCTGAACATCACCTACGAAGCCCGGTTGCGCCGCACCGCATCTGCCGAGGACCTGGTGAAGACTTTAAATTTGATTGATGGCGTGCAGGAAGTCCGCTGCGAACGGCGGGACAGGGAGGGTTGAGATGAGATTACGAATGTTGTTGCTGGCAGGGGCGTGGGTTGCTTGGGCGCAGCCCCCCGACTTTCAGTTTCCGGGAGGCTTCGGCGGCCGCGGTGGTCCGGGCGGTCCGATGGAGCAGACCACGGCACTGGTTGAAAAATTCGACAAGAATGGCGACGGCTGGCTGAACGCCGAAGAACGGAAAGCCGCGCGCGACTCCATGGGGAACCGCCAGGGCGGCCGGGGTTTCGGGCCGCGGGGTGGTTTTGGGGGGAGTTCGGAAGCGGTCGCCCCGGGACCGAAGTTGACGCCCGCCGATGTCAAAACGTACGGCCCCGAAGGACTATACGATGCGGCGGTCTTGCGCACCCTGTTTCTGGAGTTTGAGGACGCAGACTGGGAAAAGGAACTGATGGCGTTCCACAACACGGACGTGGAGGTTCCCGCCAAACTCACGGTGGATGGCAAGGTGTACCCGGATGTCGGTATCCATTTCCGGGGTATGTCGTCCTTCATGATGGTCCCCGAGGGGCGGAAGCACTCCATCAATCTCTCCATGGATTTTCGCAACAAGGAGCAGCGCCTGAACGGCTACAAAACCCTGAACCTGCTCAACTCCAATGACGATCCATCGCTGATACGCACCGTTTTGTATCTGCAAATCATGCGCGATTATGTTCCGGCGCCCAAGGCGAACCTGGTGCGCGTCGTGATCAACGGCGAAAGCTGGGGCATTTATTCCAACGCGCAACAGTTCAATACGGAGTTCACGAAGGAGTGGTTCGAGTCCACCAAAGGCAACCGCTGGAAGGCCTCTGGAAGCCCTAACGGCCGCGCCGGAATGGAATACCTGGGAGAGGATGCCGCCGCCTACAAGCGGATTTTCGAAATCAAATCGAAGGACGATCCCAAGGCTTGGGCCGACCTGATCCATCTCTGCAAGGTTCTGAACACCACGCCGCCCGAACAGCTAGCGAAGGCGCTCGAGCCCATCATGGATGTGGACGGCACCTTGAAGTGGCTGGCAGTGGAGAAGGCGCTGATCAATAACGACGGCTACTGGATCCGCGCCAGCGACTTCAACATTTACCAGGATCCCAAGGGCCGTTTCCACTTCATCCCCCACGATGCCAATGAAACCATCGTTCCGGCCGAAGGGGGCCGCGGCGGAGGCGGAGGCGGCGTGAATCTGGATCCTCTCGCGGGCATCAACGATTCCTCCAAACCACTGATCAGCAAACTGCTGGCGGTCCCGTCCCTGCGCGAGCGCTACCTGCGCTACGTGCGCGAGGTCACTGAAAAGTGGCTCAACTGGGACAGGATCGGTCCGGTTGCGCAACGCTACCATGACCTTATCGCGGCCGACGTAAAGACCGACACCCGCAAACTCGGCACCACCGAGCAGTTCGAGAAGAGCCTCACCACCGATATCAGCGAAACCAGCGGCTTCGACCCTCAGGCAGGCCCACCGCCCGGAGGCTTCCCCGGCGCTCCTCCCGACGGCGGGTTCTTCCGCGGGCGCGGCGGTCGTGGAGGTCGAGGATTCGGAGGACGCGGTGGCGGAGGCCTGAGTCTCAAGTCGTTCGTCGAGCAACGCAGGCAGTTCCTCCTGAACCACGAAGAAATCGGGAAGTTGTCGAAGTAAGCTCCACCCGGAGAGTTCCATCAGCGTTTGCGAAGCGAATGGGAAGGCTCATCATCGCTCCCCCGTCCTACGCTGAAATGAAAAGGAGCTAACCTGATGAACCTTACCAACCGGGTCCTGTTTTGGGCGCCCCGGGTAATCTCGATGCTGTTCATCGCATTTGTCAGCATGTTCGCGCTCGATGTATTCCAGGAGTCGCTCGGTTTCTGGCGAACCATTGCCGCGCTGGCGATCCACCTCATCCCGAGCTTTGCCTTGGCGGCGGCCCTGATCGTCTCCTGGCGGTGGGAGTGGGTCGGCGCGCTGCTGTTCACTGCTTTCGCCATTTTCTTTGCGGTGATTGTGCGCTCGAACATAGCGGGCAAGGCGATGTTCGTGATCCCGTGCGTGATCACGGCGGGCCTGTTTCTGATGAATTGGCTGAAGCGAACCGAACTTCACGCTCGGTAGGACATTGACCGGCAGCCGTGCGCGTGCTAGATTTTGATCGCCGCCAATGGAGGCGGCACTATCGTGAGATCCTGGGCGATCGCGTTGGCCGGTACTTTCCTGTTGCCTCACATGCCACTATCTGGCCAGCAGGGGCAATCGACCGCACCGGTGGTTGTTATTCAGGGATCGGAGACGCCGGAATTGATCCCCGACCGGGAGGCGTTCCGTTCGCTTTTCAGTATGCTGGGAGACCGTCCGAACAACCCGCCGGCGTGGGAGTTCCGATCTGCGTTGCTGCAACCGGCCGGACTGACGAAAGACGAAGAGGCGGCCGTGGTTGGAGCAGCGAATATTTACTCGGCCAAATCCGCAACGGCAACTCGTGCCATCAACGCGCTGCGTGAAGCCACGCCGCATAAGCGCCTGAGCGAGGTCAGCGAAGCACAAATCGACGCCGTCATGACGGCCCAGGGTAACGCGCTCGACCAGACGATCCACGATCTCGAGAACGATCTCGGCCCGGCAGCCTATCAGCGGTTGTTGAGCTTTGTAAGGACCTGGAAGAAGAACATGGCAATTGTCCCGGGTCCGAAGTTCAATTAAGACACCGGACAGGGGACTAGCCCCGCCACGCCGTGCTCAGCCGCGTCCAGGTCACTTCCAGGTCTTCCGGCAAAACGCGCGTCTCACCCACCGCGGTCATGAAATTCGTGTCGCCGGTCCATCGGGGCAGGGCATGCATGTGCAGGTGCCCTGCGATTCCCGCCCCGGCGCTCTTGCCGACGTTGATGCCGAAATTCAACCCCTCGGGCCGGTACACCGCGCGAAGTTTGGTCTCGCATTCGCGGGCCAGTCGTATCATTTCAACGAGCGCCGGCTCCTCCAGCGCCTCCAGCGTCGCCACGTGCGCGTAAGGAACCACCATCACATGCCCGCTCGTGTACGGGTAACGGTTCAGAATGACGTAATTGTGCTCGGCTCGATGTACGATCAGGCTGACGCGGTCCTCACATTTCGGGGCGCCACAGAACACACACTCAGCCGGCTGCCCCGTGCTCGTAACGTACTGATACCGCCACGGGGTCCAGAGATAGTCCATCGGACGTTAGGAGTTCGGGACCTGTTCCGGCGCGGCTTCCGTTTCGGCTGGTCCCACCGGACCGGCCGAATTGTTGACCACGTCCTTCAATTCCTTGCTCGGCTTGAAATACGGAATCTTTTTGGCCGGAACTTCAACTCGCGCTCCGGTTTTCGGGTTGCGCCCGATCCTGGGCTGGCGCTGGCGCGTGCGGAAACTGCCGAATCCGCGAATCTCGATTTTATCGCCGGAACGTAGGGAACGCACGATGCTGTCGAAAATCGCCTCCACGATGACCTCGGACTCCTTCCGGGTCATTTCCACCACGCGGGAGACTTCTTCAATCAGATCGGCCTTCGTCATCGCATTCTCCTTCGTGTCAATCGCTTACGAAACCGCAGTATCGCCTGATTACGGGAAATTTGCAAGCTACTCCACGTTACGATCTTTGAGGCTCATGACCTCTTCGATCGTGGTTGTGGCGGCGGCTGCCTGCCGCTGGTAATCTTCGAGCCGCGTCTTTTCCTCGTCGTCCGCGACCGCACGCAAGCTCAGACCGATCTTCTTCTCCGCCTCGCTCATCTTGATAATCTTGAAATCGCACTCCTGGCCGACGGAGACCGGAGGCTCTTCTCCCCGCCGCGCCGCAAACCCCGGGATTTCCGAGAAGTGGCAGAGGCCTTCCACGCCCTCCGCCAGTTCCACGAACGCGCCGAAACTCGCCAACCGGCAGATCCGGCCGTGTACCGTGTCGCCAACCTGATGATGCTGGAAATAACTCTCCCAGGCGTCCGGCTGCAACTGCTTCACGCCCAGCGAAAGGCGGTGCGAAGCCGAATCGATGTTCAGGATCACCGCTTGTACGATCTGCCCTTTTTTGAGGACCTCGGAAGGATGCTTCACGCGCTTGGTCCAGGAGAGATCCGATACGTGGACCAGCCCGTCGATGCCTTCCTCGATTTCGATGAAGGCTCCGAAATCGGTCATGTTGCGGACCCGGCCTTCCACTACCGAACCAACGCTGTACCGGCTGTCGATTGTGGTCCACGGATTCGGTTCGAGTTGCTTGAGGCCCAGCGAAATCCGTCGTTCCTTGGGGTGAACTTCCAGCACGACCGCCTCTACCTGGTCGCCGGGCTTGACTACTTTGGAGGGATGCTTCATGCGGCGCGACCAGGTCATCTCGCTGATATGGATCAGTCCCTCGACGCCCGGTTCGAGCTCCACGAACGCGCCGTAGTCCGTCACATTCACCACCCGTCCGATCACCCGGCTGTTAATCGCATACCGCTCCACGACCGTTTCCCACGGATCGGGCTCGAGTTGCTTGATGCCGAGCGACACGCGCTCCTTGGAGCGGTCGAATTTGAGCACTTTGACGGTGATCTCGTCGCCGACGTGCAGCATCTCGGATGGGTGAGTGATCCTCCCGTACGACATATCGGTCACGTGGAGGAGTCCGTCGATTCCTCCGAGGTCGATAAACGCGCCGTAGTCGGTCAGATTCTTGACTACCCCCGTCACCACCGAGTCCTCTTCGAGGTGCTCGAGCGTGGTGCTCTTGCGGGCGACGATCTCTTCCTCTACGGCAAGCTTCCGCGAAACGACGACGTTGCCGCGGCGCCGGTTGAGCTTGATGATCTTGACCGGAATATCCTGGCCGACCAGAGAGTCCAGGTTATGAACCGGACGGGGATCGGCTTGTGAGCCGGGCATGAAGGCCTTAATCCCGATATCTACCGCGAGTCCGCCCTTGACACGGCCGAGAACCCTGCCGGACACGATCAACTGCTCCTGATAAGCCTTGTCCAGGTTGTCCCAGATGCGCAGTCGCGCGGCCCGCGTGTGCGAAAGGAGAACGTAGCCCTCCGGCTGCTCTCCGTGCTCGATCATTACGTCCACCGGGTCGCCCGGTTTCACCGTGATTTCGCCGCTCGGCGTCTGAAACTGTTCGATCGGAACGATTCCCTCGGATTTGTAGCCGAAATCGACGATCACGTCCTTGGCAGTGATCGAGAGAACCGTACCCTGAAGAACTTCGTCGGCGGCAGGCGGGGCAAAGTGACTGTAATCCTCGAGAAGGTTTTCGTAGTTTTCGATTTGCCCGTTGTTTTGATCTACGGCCATCAAGCCTCCGCCGATCGCTCTCATCGCCCCGTTCCCCACCGTTCAAGCTGTTACTGGAATAGCGGGTCCGAATATTGAAAAGCAGTTTTCACTGCGGACGAAACCTACCTGTCAACTAGCTACAACCACTGAGAGATCAGTATGTTAGCAAATATACGCGACTCATCCCATGTTGTCAACGGCCCCTCCAGGGCGCTACCGTCGTTCTCCACACGATCACGCAAGCCATGCGATTTCAGGGAGCCGGGAAGAGTGTCGGGACGAACGCGAATTCAGTTGCCGGACGAGATCCGCCGCATCACGAATTTGACCTTTCGGGCGTACGCGGCGTCCGGATTGTAGGTGGCCAGAACCTGGTCCAGTGCTTTGCCGCGGTAGAGTTCAGAGGCTGCGAGCCGGAAGCCCACCTGGTAGATTGCGGCAGCCGGCGAGGCAAATTGCGCTTTCCCGGAGTCCCAGCCGAAGAAGTTGTTGTTTCGGGCAGCCTTACCGCCGGTGGATTCGACGAACGAAATGCTCGGCAGCAGCCGCCAGTCCAAGTCATAGTTGTCAGCTGCACGAATGAAATGTTCCGAATATCGCTCGGCGGGACAACTCGACTGGGCGAAAAACTTGCGCAGGGCCTTCAGACGCGGGTCGTTCCGCATTTCCGGTACCGCTTCCCGAAAACTCTGATGGGGGGAAAGGGCGTATGGAATTGAAACCATTCCCGCAAATACCAAACCGCTGGACAACAGAATGCGCATCCAGATTTCTCCTTGGTTTTTGAAGTTCTTGCATCTGCCCGTCAGGTCATGAGAAGGGCAGTCGAAGGCGGTGGGTGAGCAGCTGCAAACCCATCTCGTGCAGGAATTTACGGTACGGCCATAGGTACGAATTATACCATCGGCCAGCCTGGCGAAAAGACACGATCGGTGGCCCGGGGTGAGGCGCCGTACGTTTGTAACGTTGGGATTGAAACAGGTCGGGTGCGATACTAGTACCGTCGTAGTTTTAGAGACGGCCCCAAGAGTGGCAAACTATTGTCCACAGGCGTTTATCTAGAGTCGCGAACGGTTTAACGAGGATTCGATGCGTTCCATGAAATTCATTGCAATGAGTGCGGCGGTTCTGGTGTTGGTGTCGTGCAGCCGGGATCCGAATGTTGCCAAACAGCGGTACCTGGAAAGTGGGAACAAGTATTTTGCCCGTGGAAAGTACAAGGAAGCCCGCATTTTCTACAAGGATTCCATCCAAAAGGACCCGCGCTTCGGTCCGGCCTATTACAAGCTGGGGCTGACTGCACTGAAGATCGCCGAAACCAATTCTTCGGCCGTGAACGAGGCCGTGCAGTCGCTTCGCCGCGCGGTTGAACTGCTGAAGCCCGAAAATCCCGACCATTGGGCCGCCGCCGTTAAGCTGTCTGAGATCTACCTGCTGGCCGGTGCGACCCAGAAAGATCTGCTGGCCAAGAAAGATCTCGTGGTGGAGATAGAAAAGACGGTCAATGGTCTGTTGCAGCGTGACCCCGATTCGTGGGACGGGCACCGCCTGAATGGTGACCTGAACTTTCTTCAGGCCCAGGCGACCGCCCAATCGCAGGACAAGGCGGGGGCCATCAAGTTCCTGGATTCAGCCATCGAAGAGTATCGGAAGACCGAGAGCATCAAACCCGACCAGCCGGGCGTCCTGATGCAACTGGCGCGCGCCGTCACCCTCAAGAGCCAGGTGGCGGAAGCGGAGGAACTCTACCGCAAGGTGCTTACGATCGATCCCGCTCACAAATCAGCCCGTACCGAGCTTTATCGTCTGCTCGTGATGACGCGGAACTACGGCGCGGCCGAGCAGGTGCTGAAGAGCGGATATCAGGCCGATCCAAAAGACTATAATTTGCTGATCCTGCTGGCTTTACACTATTCGGCGCTGCAGCAGCGAGACTCCATGGTCGCTGTCCTTCAGCAAATCAAATCGCACTACAAAGACTATCCCGACGCCTACCAGAAAGTGGGCGACTTTTATCTCCAGATCGGGGATGGCGACAGCGCTATCCGCGAGTATCGCGAGGGTATGGGCAAGGATCCGTCCAGGAAGCTGGTTTACGATAAGCGGATTATCGAAGCGCTGATGCGCCAGGGTAAGCGGAGCGAGGCCGCCGATCTGAACTCCCGGATTTTGAAGGAATCGCCCACGGACAACGATGCCAAAAACCTGGCGGCCTCGTTCCTCCTCGACAAAGGCGACATCAGTCAGGCTCTGGCGGACTTGCAGGGCGTGGTCACTCGCGCGCCCGACAACCCGGTTGCCCGCTTCAACCTCGGACGCGCGTACGCCGCGCGCGGGGAATTCGAACTGGGTAGGCAGGCGTTCCGGAAAGCCATCGAGATACGCCCCGATTTTGTCGGAGCGCGCCTTGCTCTCGCTCAACTCGAGGTGCTGCGCGGTGAGTTTGTGGCCGCATTCAAAGACGCATCCGACGTCCTGGCGATTGACCGCGGCAACCAGAATGCCCGCCTGATCCAGGCCACGGCGCTCATGGGGCAGCGCAAGTTCTCTGAATCCCGTGTAGTGGTGGAAGATGTCCTCAAGGCGAACGCTGACTCGGCGGACGCCTATTACCTGCTCGGCCTTCAGGGCCTTGCGGAGAAGAAGTACAAGGAAGCCGACGCAGCTTTCCAGAAGGTCAGCCAGCTCAGCCCGTCCAACATCCGCGGGTTGCTCGGCCGGGTAGAGACGCAATTGCAGCAGAACCAGCCGGACGCCGCGCTCAAGATCCTCCAGGACGAGTCCGCCAAGTCTCCGGAAAGGACCGACCTGCTGCTCAACATCGCGAACGTTTCCGCGCGCGCCGGCCGGTACGATCAAGCCATCGCTTATTACCAGCAGGTTCTTGGGAAACTGGATCCGAACGCCCGCTCCCGCAGCGACCTCTACATGCGGATTGGCGAGGCTCAACGCCGCAAGGGCGACTACTCAGGGGCCATCGCAAGCCTTCAGAAGGCCAAGGAAATCCAGCCGGAGAACATGACGACGCTGGTCACCATGGGAATCGTGCTCGATACCAATCTGAACCGCTGGGCGGAAGCCAAGACGGTTTATGAGGCCATTCTTAAGGTGGAACCGCAGAACGCGGTTGCCTTGAACAACCTCGCCTTCATCATCGCCGAACACGGCGGCGATCTCGATGACGCTCTGACAAAAGCCACGCGGGCCAAGCAGGCCATGCCGGATTTGCCGGAGGTGTCCGATACCCTCGGCTGGATCTATCTCAAAAAGAACCTCCCGGATGCAGCCCTGGATTTGTTCAAGCAACTGGTGCAGAAGGTACCGAACAGCTCCACATTCCGGTATCACCTGGGTATGGCGTTCAACATGAAGGGTGACAAGCCGAAGGCCATCAAGGAACTGCAGGAAGCGCTGAAATACAACCCGAGCAAAGGGGAACGGGACGCCATCGAGCAAATGCTGAGTCGCCTGAACGCCTCCTGAGCGGCGCCGGTGGATGTAGAGCGGCTCCCGCCCGAGGGCGTGAGCCGCGGCCTCCCATTTCGCTATCCGGTTACGCGGCTGGGCCGGTATCCCGGTCGCGCCGTCACCCGCAACTTCTTGCCCGGATCGCTGACGATCTCAACCGATATCTTCCGAAAGCCGTCATTCGGGTTCGGCTGGGGATAGTAGGTCACCGTGTAGGAGTTCCCCAGGTCTTCGCGAATGTTCTCGAATGCCTCCACCTGTTTTTGCCAGGTCTTGGCCCAATACGCCTTGCCCCCGGTGCGGGTCGCGATGCGCTTGAACGCGTTGCTCGAGACCGCGTCCCGGTTTACCTCGCTGGTGGAGATGACGTAGATCGGAATCCCTTCGTCCTCGGCCACGGCCCGCACATCGTCTGGCGCAACCATGCTGGCGTTGTCAGGTCCGTTCGAAAACACGATGACCACCTTGCGTCCCGGCACCTTGGCCGCGTCCCGCAGCGTCAGCAGCAGTCCGTTATACAGCGCCGTATCGTCTCCCGCCACGGATTTGCGCAGACCGGCGATAGCGTCGCTATGGTCGCGCGTCAAGGCCGCGGCGCGCGAAAGATTGCGGCTGAACGTGTACACCGCCACCGAATCGGCGCGGTCCAATCCGCGGACGAAGTCCGCGATCGCATCCTCCGCGTAGACGAAGCCGCGGTACATGAAATTGCTGGTGTCGAAGAGCACGAACACGTTCGTGCCGACAAACGCATCCGGCCGTTCCATCCCGGGCAGGGTGTCTTTCTTGGCCTCGAGCAGCGGGCGCGTCGTCCCGTCATCTTCCACCGAAAGCGGAGCCTTCGCCCCCTCGGCGAACGTGGATAGCTTCTGCAGAATGCCATCCTCGTAAATCTTGAAGTCTGTCGGCTTCAGCCCGTTGATGTAGCGGTTCTTGTTGTCCGTTACCTGAAAGCTGAGCACCACCATGTCCACTTTGACCCGGAAAATGGGACGCTGGCCGTCCTGGGCGCGGAGGAGGGTGGCTCCCCCGGCAACTCCAAAAAATCCTCTTCTCGAAATGATCATGGTCTTTCTACCGATTTGGGACTTCCCCGACTACTACCTTCTGATCCGCAACCACGGGGTTGCGAGCCCGTGCGCGCACATCGTCGCCTACGCTGTTCAAGGATTTGAGCAGCGCGGGCCAGTCTTCCAGGTGCGACGCGAAAATCTGTTCCACAAGCTGCTGGGTCCATTCCGGAATGCGCACGTTCAACTGCGAAGGCGCCATGCTCAGTTCGTCCGCCAGTGCCGCCCAGTACAGCGTATTCGATTCCCAGCTTTCCGCCAGGATGCGGCTCGAGTACCCCATGAGCGCGGGGAACGTGCGCAACTGGAGCAGTTCCGGTTCATAAGAATTGGCGAGCGTCGGCTTGGGTGTGCCGAACGCGCGGGAGATTGCCGTGTAGTTCACTTCCTTGGGCGCGGCCGAAGCCATCTGGCGAATCTCCGCCAGAAGGCACGAATCGCCGGCATCGCCTTTTCCGCCAACGTCCCGAGCCACGGAAAACAGCTCGCTGGGAGTCACCCGCAGGACCGCGGATTTCACATCCCCCGCTTCGAGCAAACGCCGCACGTTATTCGAACGGGCCGGTGCGGCATACAGGCTGAGCGCATCCACTACCTGGTCGCGCAATTCCGGATCGAATGCAGCTTCGCCCAGCAACTCATTTCCGTATCGCAAGTGCAGCCCGGCCCAATGAACCTGCGCGGGAGTGACGTTCCACCACCGCGGAATCTTGGCGGCAAGGATCATCTGTGGCACCAGGTCGCCCCAGATCAGGGCCTGTGTCTGGGTCGGAATCAGGAAATTCTGTTCCGCTTCCGCCAGCGCGTAAGGCAAGGTGGCAAGCGACCCGACCAGCCGCCCGCCGGCGTTGGAAGGCCAGCCGCTGCCATACGTTTCCGTCGGCTTCCAAAGGTGTGTGGCGCCCTGCGAACCCAGAAAATCGTGGCTGCGCACGAATACCGGATTGGTATACAGAATCTGGGCTCCCGGGGGAGCGTAGTAAGAGTAGTTGTACGCCATCAGCGTGTCGCGCAGGAGGGCCGCCATCTTGCCGCGCACGTCGCGGATCTTCTCCGGGTCGCCGGCCGCCTTTTCGATGGCAGAGCGCAAATTGAGCTTGCGCTGGTCCTCGATGTGTTTGTCTGACCAGAAGCCGTAGCCCATGGCGTTCTTTTCGCTGCTGGTCAGCGAAGCGCGAGGCAACTGAATCTCGCTGATGCGGCTGGCCAGCCGGTTCACCAGGGCCGGATTCAGCTTCTCTCCTTTGGAAATGGCGTCGATGTGGTCGGCCAATTGGAACAGGGTGTCCAGCGAAACGATCCGTTGCGCCTCCAGGATGCGGTGGATCTCCTGTTGGATCCGCTCGCTTGATTCCACATCCTCCGTCGAGTTTCCGGCCAGCAGTTCCACCATGCGCTCATGCGGCTGTGCCGGGCTTGGGCCCGCGCTGTCGAGCAGCAACTTGACACCGGCACGGCCCGCGTCGAACAGGTCGCGGTCGTTCTTCATCGTGGTGAACGGGGCTACGATTCCGCTGAACAATGCATCGGCTTTGGCATCCGGAACCGTACCCTGCCGGACCAGAATCTGCCAGAGGCCTATCAGCGACTGGAACGTGCCGGCTGCGTCCGTGCGCAGCAGCGGATCCCGGAACTTGCCCAGAATCTCGGCTGTGTCGATGAAGGCGATAATGGACCGGTCGCTCAGGCTGCGCGATTCCGCGAAAATCGGGTATTGCGCGCCAAAATCACGGTACTCGCGCGCCAGTCGGTCCACCGTGGCCGGTTCAAGCGGCTTTTGACGGTTCCTGTCCAGGTCCGTCAGCGCCATGAAGATCTTCAGCGGCTCGTTTTCCACGGTCTTCCGCGAAAGCGCGAACAGCGCCTCCAGGACGTCGTCCGGTTCCTTCCATGTGGGGGCCAGCTTGGTGAGCTTGCTGTCGTACTTCCCCTGGGGATGGTTGACGAAGAGGTTTCGCCAGACCTCGAGGTTTCCGGGCATGTGCGGCTGCCCGCCGGCGTCCACCTGCAGCCTGGTCGTGAGCAGCATCATGTCCGTATTCGAGCGGAACACCGGGCGCGCCGGACCCGGACTCGTCACGCGGCCGCGCACCGCGCTGTAGAAGCGCTTCATCCGGGCCGGGTCAGTGAGGTAATCCGCCGTCGGCCCGTGAATTCGCGCCAGCGCATCGAAAAGGCTCGCAAGCCAGCCATCGTCTTTGGAGATGAGCTTGTCAAAGAAGTCCACGCCCTTGTCGGGAGACGCTCCCGCAAGGTCCGCCCAGACCGGCGCCGACCGGGCACCGCCCGGCACCACCGCCTTGCCGTTCCGGATCTCGAACATCCCGCCGAAAAAGTCGAGCACGTGGGAATAGGCCTTGAGCCGGGGAAAAGGAATTGCCTTGCGCATCGCCTCGCTGGTTTCCCTGTCCAGCTTCGAAAGCCCAAGGTACAGGCGGCATATCGAGGGGTCGCCGATGAAGGTCTCGATGAAGTCCGGCGACTCTTTTTCCTTCATCCCGGTCCGCCAGTAATCGGGTCCGAACAGGACGGGAATTTGGCTGGGGTGGAAATCGTAAACGAACGGCCGGTTAGTGCGCAGCGCCTGCTCCAGTTCGTGCAGGGGGAAGCCGGAATCGGTGGTGAGAAATGCGCGCGCGGCATTCACTGTCTCGAGCACAACCTCCGAACCGCATCCGCCGCGCATCCTGTAGCCGAGCACGCGGAGCAATTCGCCCACGTTGTTCGCGTCGCAGCTTTCCACCCGGAGGCCTTTCGTTTCGCCCGCCAGTTTTTCGAGTTCCCGTGCCTGGGACAGATAACGATGTACAAGCTTGAGGTATTCGGTCTGCTCCAGGGAGTCGTTGCTATGCGACGCCTGATAGCCGTTAGTCACCACGTTGCGGGCCAGGGCAGGCAGAATGTCCTCGGCAGCAGATTCGCCCGAGATCGCCGCCATCCGGGCAAAGGACCGAAACGGACCGGGTATGGTGGCAGTTCGCCCGGAACCGGAATCCTCCTGCGCGGCCGGCGCCGCAATCTTCAGCGTCTTTCCAGTGGCCGCCCGGTAAGATTCGAGTGCGCGGGACGCGCCGGCATTATCGCCGGCCAGCAGGTCCAGCGCCGCCAGCCTCCGGGCGGCGACGGCTGCGCGTGACTTGTCCCCCGCGCGCTCGGCCGCAGCCAGCAGTTTGCCATACTCGGTCCGGCACGCCGGGTCGCCATACCTTTCCAGGAACTCCGCATACGCACCGAGCGCGGAAAGATTGTCGGGATTGGCCTCAGCGGCCCGTGCCAAAACGGCCCGCTGTTCCTCTGAACCCTGGGCTGAAACTCCGGAAAACGGAAAAGAGAAGATAAGTGTTACGAAAATCGGGAACGCCCTCATGACGCCTCCGTCACTGGTGAATCACTCTACCATGTCGAAGAGGTAGTCAGGTGATTCTAAACCAATCAAAAGACACAGCGCAACCCGGCGGATGTAAAAACGGTCACCGCAGCCCACAAAAAATTCCATTTCCCGTAGCCAAAAAGACCCGACGGCTTTATGCAACACCCTGTGTTTCACAATGCAACACCCGAGCCCTGCGGTCACATTGCCGCCCCGCTTCCACTACCATTAAGATTGGTCTAAAGTGAAAAACTCTTCCTTACCTTGGCCGCAGGTTTACCTCTGCGTTGCCCTCACCACCCTGGCGACCCTGCTCATGGAGTTGTCGCTGACGCGGATCTTCTCTGTAGTTTTCTATTACCACTTCGCGTTCCTCGCCATCTCTATCGCCCTGTTCGGCCTTGGCATCGGCGGCGTATTCTCTTACGTCGTCGCCGGTTGGAAAACGCCGCTGTTCACCCGCCTGGGCCGGTTGAGCAGCCTCAACGCGCTCTGCGTCGTCGGAACTCTGGTCGTGATTCTCCTCCAGAAGAACGAGATCTCGAATCTCGGCCTGGCGATCGTCTATTTCTCCACTGCCGTCCCATTCTTCATCTCCGGCATCATCGTCTCCCTGGCCATCTCGGAAACCATCGAACGCGTCAACCGCGTCTATTTTTTCGACCTGCTGGGCGCCTCCGGCGGCTGCCTGCTTCTCATCCCGCTGTTGCACTGGTTCGGCGGACCGAGCACGGTCATCGGCGCCGCCATTTTCTTCGCCGTGGCCGCCGCCATCTGGCACAGCATGGCCGGTTCGGTTGCCGGACGGGCGGGCAGTGTGGCCCTCGCCCTGGCACTGGTAGCGTTCCTCGCCTACAACGTGCGCCACCACGTCATGGACATTCGCCACGCCAAGGGTCAGACACTGGCCAACGAGTTCTTTGTGAAGTGGAACAGCTTCTCCCGCATCGCGGTGGTCCACAATAAAGAAGACAATCGCAACAACATCGTCATTGATGCCGACGCGGCCACTTCCATCGCCAACTTCGACTTCGATCACCTCACCCCTGCCGACCGCCACGACCTGCTCGATCAGGGCCCCAGCCTCCCTTATGTCATCCGTCCCGCCGCCAAGACGCTCATCATCGGACCCGGTGGAGGCTGGGACGTTTCGCGCGCCATCGCCTCGGGAAGCAAGGACATCACCGGTGTCGAGATCAATCCGATCATCGCCACCACCATCATGCGTGAAAAACTGCCCGACCTCAGCCGCGGCCTCTATCTCAGGCCCGAGGTTCGCAATATGGTCGTGGAGGACGGACGCAGCTTTATCCGCCGCACTTCCGAAAAGTTCCAGGTGATCCAGGCCACTCTGGTCGACACCTGGGCCTCCACCGCCGCCGGCGCTTTCGCGCTCTCGGAAAATAATCTCTACACCACCGATGCCTTTCGCGATTATCTCCTGCACTTAACCGACGACGGCGTGATCGCCTTCACCCGGTGGGGCTTCGATCCGCCGCGCGAATCGCTCCGTCTGATTTCATTGGCGATGCAGGCGCTCTCCCAGTTGGGAGAGACAGATCCGGCCGGCCACGTCATCATCTGCCGCGAGGGCTCGGTCAATGGATGGGGCGCCAAGGATACCGTGCTCATCTCGCGTAAGCCGTTCCGGCCCGCCGACGTTCAAACCGCCCGCGCGCTTTTTCAAAAATCCGGTATGTACGGCGTCTACCTGCCGGACCAGCCGGTGAACAATCAGTTCTGGGAACTGCTCCATACGCCGGATCCGCAGTCCTTCTGGCGCAACTACACCTTCGATGTCAGCCCGGTGAGCGACAATCGCCCGTTCTTCTTTTACACCGTCCAGCCGCGCGACCTCTGGTCGTTCATTCGCAATGCATCCAGGGAAAGCGCCGACTTCAAAATCAACAAGGCCGTGCCGCTGCTCTTTGCGCTGATGGGCGTCAGCCTCCTCGCTACCGCCCTGATCCTGCTCGCTCCGCCCCTCATTCTGGGCACGCGCTTACCCTCGCAGCCAGGCGTACGAGCCTTTCTCCTCTATTTCCTGTTCATCGGCACCGGTTATATCCTCATCGAAGTCGGGCTGATTCAAAAGTTCGTGTTGTTCCTGGGACATCCCACGTACGCACTCACCGTGGTGATCTTCTCGATGCTGATCTCGAGCGGGCTGGGCAGCGCCGTCAGCCGCAAGGCGCTCGGCAAGGACGAGGGGAGGCTGATCAAGGCGCTCGGTTGCGTTGCGCTGCTCGCCGCCGTGCTGGCCCTGATGATTTCGAGCCTCCTGACTCCGCTGGTCTGGCTTCCCATGCCGTTGAAAGCTCTCATTACGGTTCTGCTGATCGCTCCTCTCGGTTTCGTTATGGGTATGCCTTTTCCCACGGCGCTCGCCAGGCTCGAAGAGTGGCATCAGCCTTCCGTACGCTGGGCCTGGTCTCTCAACGCCGCCTCGAGCGTTCTTGGATCGGTCGGTGCGCTGGTTTGCGCCATTTATCTGGGCCTGGTCCAAACGTTGATTATCGGCGGCCTCTTCTATCTCGCTGCCCTTGCAGTGATCGCCAAAATAAGAATCAGTGGGCCGGCCGCGCCGGAACCGGGTCCGGGCCGCGTCGTACTGGCCAGGTAATAGTGTTATTACGCACGTTTGCTCTTTGAGTTTGCGATCGCCAATCCAGGAAGATAGTAAATGTTCTGTTTCTTACTCGAACACTCGGCATAAATCAGCGGCTCCGGCAGCGAGGGTACGTTTCTGCGCTGGCGGGGCTGCTGCTGGTCGTCCTGCTCCACTATGCTCTGCTTCCGTTCTTCGGATCCAGAGTGCCGGGAATTGTCGTCGTTTACCTGGTCGCATTTCTATGGGCATCGTGGTGCGGTTATGGGCCGGGCATACTCAACTGCGTTTTGATGCTCGCCGTCCTTCCCCTGACTATCCTGCCGTCTTCCAGGTTCGGCCAGTTCAATATCCGCACCTTCGCGATCTTCCTGCTGCTTTCGCTGCTGGTGAGCACGGTTTCGGCAAACCGCACCAGGACCGAAGCCATGTTGCGATCCGCCAACGCCCAGCTCGACGAACGCGTCCGGCAGCGCACCCGGGAGCTGGAAACAGCCAATACGGAACTCGGCCATCGCCTCGCCGAACTCGAAAATCTTTACCGGAAGCTGTCTGTCGGAGTCGCGTTCCTGGACGACGATCTCCGCTTCCGGCGGCTTAACGAACAGATGGCCTCTTTCAACGGCGCTCCTCTGGCCGTGCATGCCGGGCGACCGTTCCGCGAAATGGTCACGCCGGCTGTTGCCGATTCGCTGGAGCCCCTGCTGCGTCACATTCTTGCAACCGGCGATACCGTTCTGGATCACCCGCTCCAAAGCAGCGTCAGGAACGACTCGAAGGATGTTCGAGACTGGCTCTTCACCTGCTCTCCCGTCCATGCCGAAAGCGGGGCCGTTATCGGCGTTCAGGTGCTGGCGCAGGATGTTACCGAGCGGAACCGTTTCGACGAGTGCCTGCGCCACACCGCCAAACTCGAGAGCCTCGGCATCCTGGCCGGCGGAATCGCGCACGATTTCAATAACCTGCTGACTGGGATTCTCGGGAACGCCAGCCTGGCGCAGGAAATGTTTCCTCCCGGGCACGCGGCCGCCAATCTGCTCGGTAATGTGATGATTGCCAGCGAGCGAGCCGCCGATCTCACCCGCCAGCTTCTCGCCTACGCCGGCAAAGGACGCGTCGTAATCGAGCCCGTTGATCTTTCCGTTCTGATTCGCGACCTGCAACCCCTGATCGCCACCTCCACGGAGAACCGCGTGGACATCCGGCTCGATCTGCTCCCGGAGTCCTTCGTCGCCGGCGATCCCGGGCAAATGCAGCAGCTCATCATGAACCTGGTGATCAACGGTGCCGAAGCCATCCCTGAAGGCAGGCCGGGCGTCGTCAGGGCGCGCACCTCGATCATGGAACTGGAGGACTCCTCGCCTCCGTGGGTAGGCCGAATGGTGGGCGGCGATCAGTTGCCCGCCGGTTCCTACGTGCTTCTCGAGGTGACCGACACCGGAAGCGGTATGGATGCCGCAACCATGGACCGTATTTTCGACCCGTTCTTCACCACCAAGTTCACGGGCCGCGGCCTCGGATTGGCCGCGGTGCTGGGGATTGTTCGGGGTCATCGCGGGGGCTTGAATGTCGAAAGCACGCCGGGAGCGGGAACCGCATTTCGGGTGCTCCTTCCGGCGGCGGCGCCTGCCGGCACGTCGCCGCGGCCTTCATCTGCCCTCCTGACGGGCCACGCCGGCCAGACTGTTCTGGTGGTTGACGACGAGGCTTTGGTGCGACGCACCGCTAAAGCCTGCCTCGAAAGCTACGGTTACCCGGTGATCGAGGCGGATTCAGGCGCCAGTGCTATCGAGATTTTGGACCGGACCCCGAACATCGAACTCGTGATCCTGGACCTCACCATGCCGGACATGGATGGCGAAGAGACGTGCCGCGAACTGCGCCGCATCCGTCCCCGGCTGAAGGTGATGCTTTCGAGCGGCCATCATGAAACCAATGTCATGCGCCGGTTCGAAGGGCAAACCCTGGCCGGATTCCTTCAAAAGCCGTTCACCCTGGCGTCCCTGATTTCCAAAGTAAACGAGGCGCTTCCACGCGCAGCCGCGGCGCACGAGTGATCCGCTGCTCCTATTGAGCTCCGCGCCCTCCCGGAGCCGCGTTCCGCAGTTCGTAGCCTTGTGGCGGCTCCGCGCCCAGCAGGTAGCGCACGAAATAATCCCAGCGCCGCCGGATCATGTAAGGTTCGCTGCCGAAGCCGTGACCGCGGTTGGGAAGCAGGAGCAGGTCGAAATCCTTGTTCGCTTTGATCAGTTCGTTCACCACCAGGAGCGTGTTGTAGGGCGGCACATTCGTGTCCATGGTGCCGTGTGCCAGCAGCAGGTGACCCTTCAGATTCTTTGCAAAATTCTGATTCGCCTGGCTGTCGTAGTTCGTCGTCCCATCCGGTTTCTTCTCGAGCAGCCCTTGCCACTTCTCCGCCCAGTCGTCTTCGTAGACGCGGTTGTCGTGGTTGCCGGCCTCGGAAATACCAACCTTGAAAAAGTCCGGAAACTTGAACATCGCCGTGGCGGTCGCATACCCGCCGCCCGAGTGACCGTAGATTCCGGCGCGGTCGATATCGATCCACGAATACCGCTTCGCGAGTTCCTGCATGCCCGCAACCTGGTCCGGAATCGTGTTGTCGCCCATATCGCCGTAGTAAGCGTCATGGAATTTCTTGGAGCGCCAGGGCGTCCCCATTCCGTCGATCTCCACCACCACAAAACCGAGTTCGGCCAATGCCTGGGCGTCTCCACGCGCCGGCGAAAAGCTGCGGCCGCTGACGCTTCCGGTCTGGGGCCCCGGGTAGATGTGGTTGATGATCGGGTACTTGCGGGCAGTGT
The DNA here is from genome assembly GCA_963836425.1 of Bryobacterales bacterium. Classification (GTDB taxonomy): domain Bacteria; phylum Acidobacteriota; class Terriglobia; order Bryobacterales; family Bryobacteraceae; genus CAWIJJ01. The sequence continues at coordinate 802,923 of CAWIJJ010000006.1, forward strand.
CCAGATTCACGGGCCGGTACATCAGCCCGTAGAGATCGGTCTGGCCGTCGCGAGCCTTGACCGTAATCGGCATGGGCGGTTTCCAGCCGGTTGCGAGCAGCTTGGAAATATCGGCCTTTTCGAGTGACGCGAGCAGCTTCCCATCCATGCTTCGCAGCACCGCAACCGGCGGCACGTCGGGCTTCGAGTAACTGTCCGTGAAGTAGCGGCCGGAAGGCGAAAGCGATATGTCGTGGTGCGCATCTTCCGGAGTCAGCAGCCTCAGGTTCCGTCCATCGAACCCGATGCTGTAAAGATGAACGAAGTAAGGGTCGCGGCCCTTTTCCTTGCCCACACCCAGAAAGAATATAGTGCGGGCCTTTTCGTCCACCCGGAGCATCTGGGTCACGTTCCCTTCGCCGGCCGTGATCTGGTTCTTCAGTTTGCCGGTAACCAGGTCGTACAGGTAGAGCTGTCCCCAGTTGTCGCGCTCGGAAAACCAGATGACCTCATTCGATGCCGGCAGGTACTGCCAGTTGACGCGCCCGTTCCCGGACTCGAAATAAGTGGGGACCGTTTCCCCGAGCACGTCGCGCACTTCGCCGGTAGCCGCGTCGGCGATGCGCAGGACTTCCTTCTTGTGATCGCGGGAAGTGGAGACGAAAGCCAGCTTGCTGCCGTCCGGCGCCCATTGCACGTCCGACCATTCGCCGGCGCGGCAGGCCACATCGTCGCACAACGTGGAACGGTGCTGGTCCGGGGCCGTTTTCAGGCGCACCACATTCGGGTCATCCACGTCGATGACCACGCGTTCGATCATCGTGACGTTTTCGTCGCCCGGCAGCGGGTATTTCCAGGCGCGCAGGTTCGGGTGTCCGTCACGCGTATCCACCAGGTACATTTCGCCGGTCTTGCGCTGGTCCTGTTGGAACGTAGCCAGCTTCTTCGAGTCCGGCGACCACAGCACGATCGGCCGCTCACTCGCAGTCCAGCCCGCGTTGTCGGTGGCATAACCGAAGTCTTTGATTCCGTCTTTGGTGAGTTGCGTCTCCTTTCCGTTGGCAACGTCGCGAACCCAAAGGTTGAAATCCCGGATGAACGTGGCCTTCTTGCGGTCAGGAGAGAGCGACTCCGACCGGCCGCCGGCCCCTCCACCCCGTCCGCCGCGCCCTCCCATTGCGCCCCTGCCGCCGGTTGCAGTCGCGTTTCCCACGGCGGAGCACTGAGACCCGGCCACATCGCAGCGGAAGCGCTTGCCCGCGGCGTTAAACTCCACCTGGCCCTCCGCCGGGAACTCGATCTCGGTGAACGGCAGCCGGCCGGCTTCGTATTTCGTACCCGCCGCCTGGGAGAGCGCTGCCGCGAGCCTGGCATGATCGAACGCCGGCTGGCGTGTTCCCCGAACCGGGTCAGCCAGAACAAACTCGCTGCCCTCCGGAGTGGTCACGCGATACCAGAGCCGTTCATCGGGAAGCCAGTTGGGCCGCACACCGGACCGGTAAACCAGGGGCGTGGTGTTGTAGCTCATGAACTTCTCGGCACGGGCATAGTCCGCCGGCGTGAACGCACGCTCCTGCCCAACGCAGGCGAAGGTCATCAGGAGGAGACCGCTGGAAGCCGCAATTTTTCGCATTCGCCGCATAGTCACACGCTTCGAGGGAGCCGTCAAGTGCGGGTGCATCAGGTATATACCCCATTTCAAGGGCGCTAGTCTACGGCAATTTAGGGATTGCCGCGGGGCCGGATCCCCAGCTAACGTAAGTCCCGTATCTTCCCACGGAATAACGGGCCGGCGGGTAAACTTGACAAACACAGTAGAAGCGCGTGACGGACGGTGGTCCGTGTGGGTGATGGCAGCGCTGGCGGCTTTGGCGGTAGTGGCGTACCTGCCGTCCACCTTTCTGCCCTTCATTGCAGACGATTATCTGCAGATCCTGCTCGGCCGGGACTACGGACCCTCTTCGGGCTGGGGGAAGGTGGCGTCGGATGTCCTGTACCGATCGCGCGAGACATCCCTGATCATGACTTACTGGACCGAACGGCTGTTCGGAGTCCATCCGGCTGCGTACAACTGGAGCAGCGTTCTGGTGCATGTCCTGAACACCTGGCTGGTGTTCGGACTGGGGATGTCGCGCAGAATCGGGTTCCGCGTGGCGGCTGTGGCGGCGGCCTTCTTTGCAATTTACGAAGGACACCAGGAAGCCGTGATCTGGTACGCGGCGCTTCCGGAACTGCTGGTTTTCCTGTTCAGCCTCGCCAGCGTTCTGGCCTGGCTGCTGTGGGTGAAGTCGGATGGCCGCAAGTGGGGATGGTGGCTGGCCTCCCTGGCCGCCTTCGTGGTGGCGATTTACTCCAAGGAGCCGGGTGTGGTGGTGATCCCGCTGGTCGTGTTGCTGTCGCTGGCGGAAGGCGCGCGCCGGAGACTGCTGCTTTGGGTGCTGCCTTTCGTCGCAATCGCGATTCCTTACGCTTGGGGCATCTTCGCCGCATCCGCCACTCATCTGCACCTGAACGACGGCACATTTTCCGTACACGCCCCCGTACTGAAGGTGCTTTGGAACAGTTCGGTCCGCCTCTTCTGGTTCTGGGGACTGCTGAGCCTGATTGCGCTGGCGGCCTGGCGCGTTCGCGAGCATGCGAAGCTGGTTGCCCTCGCGGCCGCCTGGATCGTGATTACCTTCGGCCCCTACGTCTTCCTCACCTACATGCCGCGAGTGCCCAGCCGCCATACGTACTTTGCAAGCGCCGGACTGAGCCTGATCGTGGCCGCCGCCTTTCTCGCCGCCCGCGAGCGCTTCCAGCCGCGCTGGCGATGGGCGCCGGCAGCTCTGGCCCTGGTGATTTTCGCGCATAACTGCGGTTATCTTTGGATAGTCAAACAGCGCCAGTATGCCGAGCGGGCGGAGCCCACCGAGCGGCTGCTCCAATTCGCTCAAAGCCGTCCCGGGCCGATTTACGTTCATAAGTTTCCCTACAGCGTCTTGATCGCCGAGTTTGCCGTGAAGGTGGCGCTCGGCAAGGAAGTGATCCCGCTCGAAGGCCCCAGCCATGCCGGCGAAAAAGACGTTTATTGCACCGATGCGGACGAGCCGCTCGCCTCCGCCGGGCAATAGACACCCCGTTTCTGCTAAAAGAAATTGATGGCCCTGCTTGCCGCTGCGCCCGGAACCGAGAATATTCCGCTCGCCATGTTGGCTGTCTTCGGCACGGCCAAACTCTTCGCCGAAATTCTCGAGCGCCTCAAGCAGCCAGGAATCGTCGGGGAAATCCTGGCCGGCATCCTCATCGGACCGAGCGTGCTGGGCTGGGTGTCCCCCAACGCCACCCTGGCAGCGCTGGCCGATCTCGGCGTGATGTTTCTGCTGTTCCGCGTCGGACTGGAAGTGAAATCGAGCGAGTTGATGCGCGTCGGGGGCGCCGCCTCCATGGTGGCCTTCCTCGGCGTCGTCGTGCCTTTCGCGCTCGGCTGGGGAATCATGTTCTGGTGGGGCGCGCCAACCATCGAATCGGTCTTCGTCGGCGCAGCCATGGTGGCCACCAGCGTCGGAATAACGGCGCAGGTCCTCTCCGCCAAAGGCCTGTTGAGTCTCCGCGCCAGCAAAATTATCCTGGCCGCGGCCGTCATCGACGACGTGCTCGGCCTGATCGTCCTGGCCGTGGTCAGCAGCGTCGCCAGGGGCACCATCAACGTGGCGGAATTGCTCCTCACCGCGGTGGCGGCTATCGCATTTACCATCGTGATCGCGCGCTGGGGCGCGGGAACCATGGGCAAAATGGTCCCCCAAATCGAACGCCGGCTGAGTGCGGGCGAAGTCCAGTTCAACGTGGCCATGGTCGTACTGTTCGGGCTGGCGCTGGCCGCGATGTACGCCGGGGTCGCCGCGATTATCGGCGCCTTTTTGGCTGGCATGGCCATGTCCGAGTCCCTCGACCGCCGCGTCCATGACCTGACGCACGGCGTCTCCGAGTTGCTGATCCCGTTTTTCCTCGCCGGCATCGGCCTGCACCTGGACCTGTCGGCCTTCTCCCAAACCGAAACCGTCATCCTCTCGCTGCTGATTCTGGTGGCCGCCGTGATCTCCAAGCTGGTAGGCTGCGGGCTGGCGGCGGCGGGCCTCGGTTGGGTAGACGCATTTCGCATCGGCGCAGGCATGGTACCGCGGGGCGAAGTCGGCATGGTGGTGGCCCAGATCGGCCTCAGCATGGGGGTGGTGCCCGCCCGGGTTTACGGGGTCGTCGTGTTCATGGCGGTCGCGACCACAATTATCGCGCCGCCGCTCCTCAACGTGAGCTACCGGAACGCGCGGCCCTCCGCGCCCGAGCACGACTTCAGTATCGGGTGACCGGCCTTCCCGGCTTGGCCGCCCGCGCAGCGGCGGTGCGCGCGCATCCGACTATTCGATGCCCTGGAGTCCCAGTTCCGCCGCCCGTTCCTGCATCGCTTTCACACAGAACCCGATGTGCTCCTCGAGCGGAAGGCCCAGTTCGAGCGATCCCTGGACAATATCCTCGCGGTTTACGGACCGCGCGAAGGCCTTGTCCTTCATCTTCTTCCTGACCGACGCCGCGTCCACTTCGAAGACGCTGCGTTTGGGCTTCACATAGGAGATGGCGGTGATGAATCCCGCCAGTTCGTCGCAGGCGTAGAGCACCTTCTCGAGCTGGGTATTGCGCGGGACACCGGTATGGTTCGCATGGGAAAGGATCGCGCGCCGGGTCTCCTCATCCACCCCCCGCTCCGCCAGGATCGGCTCGCCCTTTTGCGGATGCTCCTCGAGCGTGGGGTGGATCTCCCAATCGAAATCGTGCAACAGCGCGGTCACAACCCAGCGCTTCTCGTCGGCGCCGAGCTTTCGGGCGTAAGCGGCAACACAAGCCTCCACGGCGAGCGCGTGTTTCCGCAACCCTTCCGACTTCGTGAATTCGCACAGCAGGTTCCAGGCCTGTTCGCGATCGAGCATGGAATCCATGATAGTCGAGCTACGCCAGCGCGCGCTTCATGTACTCCATGCAGCGTTTGACTTCCTCGGTGGAACTCCGCAATCCGGTGTATTCGTATTCCACGAACGCGCGGATGGGACTGCGCATCTGGCTCAGCAGCATCAACACTTCTTTAATGGGGGTGTCGCCTTCGCCGAATTGCTCGTTGGTTCCATCGTTGCGGCGCCTGTCCTTGATGTGAAGGTGCGTGATCGTGCCGCTGTTCGCGCGAATGAACTCCACTGCGTCGCAATTGGCCGCCGTGAAGTGGCCGATATCCAGGTTGATGCGGAAGAACCTGGACATCGCCAGCCCTTTCTGAAACGTTTCGGGGGTGGAGAAGCGATCCGGGTCCTTGACGTTTGAATTACCGTGCAGCGCGACCGGAAACTGGTGGCGGTCGGCAAACGGAGCCACCCGGCGTGCCGTCGTCAACGTCATGGACGAGGCGATCGTTTCCACGCCCAGCGTTTTGGCCTGCTTGAAGGTCGCTTCAATTTCGTCGTCCGTGAACTGCTCGTTGTAATTCATTGTCAGCGCGAACAGCCCGATTCCGCCGGCCTCGAACTTCTGCCGGAACGCCTCGTAATGGGATGCGGGCGTTTCGATCCGCCAGCGCCGCAGCGCAATCCGGTTCGCCTTTTGCAGTTCCAGTTCCTCGGCGGCGAGCTCGGCGGCCGGCCGCGGCGGAGCGCCGTAAGGCCGCGGCGGTTCCGGCGGCAGCGGCTGTCCGGCCGGTTCGAGGGTAGGTGAGTACAGCTCGATTTCACCCACGCCGCACGCCTGGAGCGCCTTGATCGTCGCATCCGCGTCGTCCTCTCCCGGCGTTCGGCGGAAATCACGGAAGCTGTAAGTGCTCGCGCCGAGCCGCACCCCGCGGACGGTGGAGTTGATCCTCGCCGCGAATGCTGCCGATGCGGGCAGGCCCGCCAGTGCCAGTTTGCCGAAATCCCGTCTCGTGAACATGCGATGCCGCTCTCCTTGTGCGCCTGGTTAGGCCTAGTCTACTCTCGTCCTGTCATAGCCCGCAACCGGATTTCTTGCGACGCCGAAGCGAATCTTATACACTCGGACTACTTGCGATTCCTCCGTTTTCCAGTGCTGATTGCCGCCTGTGCGGCTGCTTTCGCGCAGACGTGTCCGAACCCCCCGGTGGCCTCGGTGACCTCTCCGAAGATGCCCGCCGACGTGTGCATCCCCAATCCATTCACCAACCTGACCATCACGTTTTTCGACGATTACTCCTGGCGGTCTTTCATCGCCATGATCTGGCCCGCGGCCAAAGGAAAACGGGGCGTGGCCGACGCCTCCAGGACAGTTGGAGCGCCCGGTCCTCGAGTTTTTGAAACCTACAAATCTCTGTGGGAGGTTTTCCACGAGGACGGCTCCGCTCCGAATCCCGATTTCCAGGCCTACGAACCCGCCGCATACAATGCCTGCAAAGCCGACCCCCGCTGGGGCGCCGTGCTGCTGGCCACGTCCACTCCCTGGGGAGATATCGGACAGGCCGGCATCGGCGAACTGGTGGGTCCGCTGGTGGCCCAGAACGGCCGTTACGTCCGCTACCAGACGCTATATAATCAGGCGGCCTTCGATGCCATCGTGCAGAACCGCTTCTACCTTCGCGACCAGCTCCCCGTTGTGCCGCGCCCCCGCCCGGAAACACCCGTTTTCCAGTTCCCAACCGGTTCGGTAGCGCTCAAAATCGCCTGGCTGGACCTGCGCGGCTTTCCCGCGAAGCAGCGCAAGCGTTTCTATACCCGGCCGGCGATGGTCAAAGATCCGCAGACCGGCAAGTGCTCCAAAACGGAAATGGGTTTGGTGGGGATGCACATCGTGCAGAAAACGCCGAGCCGGCCGCAGTGGATCTGGTCGTCCTTCGAGCAGGTGGATACTGTCCCGATGTTCCAGGGCGGCGCCGGCGACTTCATCTTCAACAACGGCACGCCGGAGCCGATGCCCGCCGAAAATCCCCTTGCCCTGGTTCCTCTGGCACGCGAACCCGTGAAGCCATACAACGTGGTGCGCTCCATCATCGCACCCATTCATTTCGATACTTCGGTGATGAACCGGCGCTACCAGAATCTGCTGGCGGGAAGTGTCTGGGAGTATTACCGCGTTGTCACCACGCAGTGGCCGCTAATCGCGGGCAACCAGGCCGTGCCCGTGCCGGCCAGCCTGAGTGGGGAGATTTTCAATACCTTTCCGGGAACCGGGCCCGGCGCCACGCCGAAGTCAGCCTACGCCAACGTCACCATCGAAACTTTCGATCAGGACCGCCCTGAACTCGGGTGCATGAGCTGCCACAACCAGGCGCGGATGCAGATGGACTTCATGTTCTCCGTGCTGGACCATGCCTACCCTGCGAAACTGGCGCCCGCCGACAAGGCTGTGCGCCAGCCGCAGAATGGCCGCTAAATATTATCCTCATCGAGATCCGTGCGGCGAACAACGGGACGGTCCAACGGGCGGTCTACGCGGGCGGTCCACCGGGCGGTCCACCGGGCGAGTCGCGGAACGATCCACCGGATCCACATCCACTACACGGGTTCCAGCCGGCACGTCGTGCGTTTCGTCGTACAGTTCTTCGTCGCTGACCGCGGCTCCGCTACCGGCGCCCTTGACGCGCGGCATGGGCTTGTCCGCGTTAGCGAAGTCTCCCGTCTTCTCACCGGCTGAGGCGATATCCTGGGCGCCGCTATCGCGCAGAATCTCCTTGCCGCGCTTCACCCAGTCGCTGTTGTCGCAATGAATGGAGAGGAGCACACCGCCGTCCCGAATGCGGCCTTCGTAGCGTTTGGCCTCGTATTCCGGTATCCCCATCCCTACCAGCGCGCCGATCATGCCGCCAACCGTCCCAACCGCTCCGGCGCCGGCTAGAGCGGCCACAATAGGACCGGCGGCGATAAATGGGCCGAGGCCCGGAATGGCCAGCGCACCGATCCCCGTCAGCCATCCCAGCACGCCCCCGGCAATGCCGCCCGAAATCATGCCCGTCGTGGCCCCTTCCGGCGCTTTTGTGTTCTTTTCATGCGCGAAATCCTTCGTGCCCTGGTTCTCCGGAAAGAGCACGGAGATGTCCGTGCTGCGGAAACCGGCCATGCGGAGATGCTCGACTGCCTCTTCCACAGCGGGCCGGCTGGAGTAAATCCCGAAAACTGCCGTATTCTTTCCTGCCATATCGCTTCCCTTCTGGTGACCGAACCCGCTTCCGGCGGAGTTGTCCGGTCTGCCACTCGACAAGTGCAAGAACGGGGCCAGACCGCTGCCGTCTTCGGCCGGATTGTGCTTCCGTACACGTCCGGCGCACAACGCTTCCGTTTGGCGGCAGTCCGGGTAATGGGGCTAGAATAAGACGTTTGGAGGTTTAGCCATGAGCACCAGCCGACGTTCTTTCCTGGGGACTGCCGCGGGAATCGCGGGATTGTCCGCCGTTCCCGTTCGCCCCGCCGCAGCCGAGATCGAACCCGCCCCCTGGGGCATGAAGCTGGGTGTGGCTACGTACTCTTTACGCAGCTTCGACCGCGCCAAAGCCATCGAAATGGTCCAGAGCCTCAAGACTCCCTGGGTCAGCATCAAAGAGGTGCATCTCTCGCAAAAGGCCTCGCCCGAGGAGATTGAAGCGGGTCGCCGCGAATTCGAAGCTGCCGGGCTGAAAATCATGAGCGGCGGCAATGTCGATATGAAGGAAACCACTATCGACGGGCTGCGCACGCACTTCGAATACGCCAAACATGCCGGGATGCCGATGATGGTGTGTGCTCCCACGCCGGAGAACGTGAAACTGGTCGAAGGGTTGGTTAAGGAATACAACATCAAGTGCGCGATTCACAATCACGGGCCCGAGGACAAGTTCTTCCCCACACCGCAGTCGGTGCTCAAGGCCGTTCGCGATTTGGACCCGCGGGTGGGCCTGTGCATGGATGTCGGCCACTCCGCGCGCACGGGTGTGGACGTTGTGCAGACCATCGCGGAGGCGGGAAGCCGCCTGATCGACATGCACGTCAAAGATCTGGCCGATCTCTCCAAGGCGAACAGCCAGTGCGATGTCGGTGACGGAAAAATGCCGTTCCCGGGAATTTTCAAGCAGCTCAAGAAGATGAATTACCAGGGCTGCGTGAACCTGGAGTACGAGATCAACGCCAAGGATCCTCTTCCCGGAATGCAGCGCTCGTTCAGCTACATGCGCGGCGTCCTCGCCGGCCTCGCCGCGGCGTAATCATGGCGGAAATCCCGATCGGCACCACCGGCGAGCAAAAACTGCTCGTCTCTAGCGACAATGCGATCAACTTCCTCGGTATGGAGGGCGCACGCGTGCTCTCCACACCGCACATGATCGGCTACATGGAGCGCACTTGCCGCGATACCGTGCTGCCTCTGCTCGATCCGGGTTACGACACGGTGGGAACGCATGTCGACGTCACGCATCTCGCCGCCGCGCCCATGGGCATGATCGTCACCTTCCGCGCCGAAATCACGGAGGTGAAGGAGCGGCGCGTCCGTTTTCGTGTGGAAGCTTTCGACGAGAAGGAAAAGATCGGCGAAGGAACGCACGAGCGGGCGATCATCAACGTAGCCAGGTTCGCCGCACGGCTGGCAGAGAAAAAAGCCTGATCGGAACCGCTCGCACCGCGCGTCTGCAGGCCGCCCGGCCTACTGCTTCCGCTGAGGCCGCATCCGGTACGTCGTGTGGCATCCCTGGCAGGTACCGTTGATCGCGCCGGCCGCCGTCTGCAATGCCGCCAGATCCTTTGCCTGGGCAGCCTTTTGCACGTTCGCTCCCGCTTCCTGGAATGCGTTCACGGCCTTGACCCAGCCTTCCGTGTCCTTGGCGCGATTCCCGATCAACAGCAACTGCGCCGATTCCTGCAGCACCAGCGCATTATTGACAACACCCCGCCAGGCGCGGTCGTCCGCCGGCCCCGTGTCTTTTGCGGCAGCCTGAATGGCCCCCGAAGCCGGTTGAATCATCGCCTGCATGATCTGTCCGATGCTGGCTACCGGTGTATATGCAGGCCCTTGCGCCAGCGCTACGCCGGCAAGAAGAAAGACAGCAGTCACTCGCATTTGGAGTCTCCTCGTGAGAAAGTCCTTCGAGTATACCGCGGGCCTGCAAATCTGCGGAGTGGTCCGTTAGCCGGCTTAGCCGGCAATTGACGCGGGACGAAAGCCGCCGTAGCCGCCCTTGCCTTGCTGTCGGGCCGGCTGCGATGGAGCAGGGCTATCGACCTGCCGGAAGTACGCTTCCAGGATCAGGGATTCATCGTAATCGATGGCGCGGGCATATTGGCGGATGTAAGAGGTGTTATAGATTCCGCCAGGCAGTTTCCGAAAATCACCGCGCTCGATCGCGTCCAAAGAACGTACACTGATCTTGGTGGATTGCGCGATGTCTTGTAGAGATATGCCACGGTTCTTTCGAATCGTTGCAAGCTCCAGTACGCTTACGTTCTCAGACATGGTACAAGGGTGCCTAGGGAAGCGAGCCTTGAGGCGCGATATATGCCGCTTCCAAATTCACAATATAGCACCTCTTTCTCGTCTGATAAACTCTTTTTTATGAATATTTGCCGTCGAAAATTCGGCGAATTCATGATCGCCGGGCTGGCCTCCCGGTTGCTCGCGGCGCCCACTCGGCCCAAGTTGTTGGTACTAGTAGTTTTAGACCACTTATCGGGAACTTACCTAGATCCAGTCCGGTCCCAGTTGGCACCCGGCGGATTGAGGCGGCTGCTGGAAAAAGGCGCCTGTTTTCCCGAATGCAGGAATCTGGCGAGCACGTTTCCGGCAACGAGCCTGGCAACTCTTGCCACCGGAGCCTGGCCCGCCCAGCACGGCATCGTCGCCGATACCTGGTTCGACTCCTCGGCCGGCCAGGCTGTGGATGCCTCCGACGAACTGCTGGCCGCCACCACCCTCGTCGCCCAGGTCGCCGCCGAAAACCACACCCGGGTCACCATCGTCTCGATGGACGAGGGCAAAGGAATGCTGTTCGCCGGATCGCAGGATGTCCGGCTGTTCTACATGGACGACCAGGGCCGGTTCACGACCCGCGGAGAAGTTCCCGACTGGATGCCGTCTTATCCCGGCATGACGGCGGCCGAAAACGCCCGCGACGCCAAATGGTTGGCACTGAACGCCCGGTCCGACGCTCCGCCGCTCCGCGTCCTGAACTACTCGGAGTCCAACCCTGCCGAGTACATGGCCTTGTACAAGGCGTCTCCCTTCGCCATGGGAGCGCAATTCGATTTCGCCGCCGAATTGATCGCGCGCGACTCGCTCGGGACGCGGGCCGTAATGGACCTGGTCTGTATCGTGGCAAGTTCTACTGAATTGCTGGGTTACGAAACCGGCGGCCGTTCGCCCCTGATCGAGCAGATGGTGCTGCAATTCGACCGGAAGCTGGAAGCACTGCTGAACCAGCTCAGCAAGACCCCGGGAGAGGCGAACTTCGCCCTGGTTCTGGCCGGCGCGCACGGAGCGCCCCCGGAGCCAAGGCCCGAACTGCGGGACAGAATGGCCGTGCACGGCGAAGCCGTGGCACAGGTGGTCGATAAAGCGTTGCGCGCGGATGCGCTGGGCAGCGTCCGCAAGTATGTGTATCCGTTTCTGTACCTCGATACCAGCGCCTTTCGCGATCCGGAACCGATTCGACTGGCAGCCGGGCGGGCAGCCCTCAACCATCCCGGCGTCGCCAACTTCTTCACCGCCGACGGCTCCTGCTCCACTCATGACGAGTGGATCGCGCGCTTCCGCAACAGCTTCCACCCAAAGCGGTCGGGCGACGTGATGCTTTCCTATTCTCCGGAATACGTGGAAGATTACGGGCAGGGGCGGGGCATTTCGTACGGGTCTCTTTATAACTACGACGTCCTCGTTCCGTTGTATTTTCTCGGGCCGCAATTCCGGGCCGGCATCTACGAACGGCCGGTTGACCTGGTGGACGTGGCGCCCACCCTCGCCAGGGTGATCGGCGCCGCCACGCCCTCCTCTTCCACCGGACGGGTCCTCGCGGAGGCGCTGGTCGAGTGAGCCTCGAAACCGGGATCTGCGGCATCCCGCTGCGAAACCCCGTGCTGGCGGCATCCGGCACCTTTGCCTACGGCGTGGAGTTCGCTCATCTGGTGGACCTCAATGCGCTGGGCGGCATCGTGGTGAAAGGCCTGTCCCGCGAGCCTATCGAAGGCAATCCTCCGCCGCGGTTATATGAAACCGAAGCCGGAATGATGAATTCGGTGGGGCTCCAGAACATCGGCGTGCGTGCGTTCGCCGCCGAAAAGCTGCCCGCGCTCGCCCAACTGCGCACCGCAATCTTCGCCAACGTTTTCGGGCATGAGACGGCCGACTATGTGGAGGTAGTCCGTGTGCTCGAAGACCACCCCGGTCTCGCCGGATATGAGCTGAACGTCTCCTGTCCCAACACCAAACAGGGCGGCATTTTCTTTTCGAGCGATCCGCGGCTGCTCGGAGAAGTGACCGAAGCCGTGAAGCGGGTTGCGCGCCGTCCCGTCATGGTGAAGCTGTCGCCCAACATCGCGTCCATCGAACCGCTGGCGCGCGCCGCCGAAGCGAGCGGCGCGGATGCGATCTCCCTGGTGAATACCTTTATCGCCCTGGCCATCGACCCGCACACCCGCAAGCCGCGCATCGGCGCCGGCTTCGGCGGCCTCTCGGGACCCGCCATCAAACCGATCGCGCTTCGCCTGGTTTACCAGGCCGCGCGCGCGGTCAGGATTCCTGTAGTGGGCCTCGGGGGGATTGCTTCGGGAACCGACGCCGCCGAGTTCCTGATCGCCGGCGCACAAGCCGTGCAGGTGGGCACCGCTTCCTTCTGGGATCCGCAGTCGCCGCTGCGCATCGCCGGCGAACTGGGCGCGTTCCTGAAGCGCGAAAAAATTTCCGACGTGCGGAAGCTCGTCGGCACGCTCCAGTGGCCGGGCTAACGCCAGAAGCGGCCGATACCGGCGAAACTGCTTTGACAGCGAACTGAAACTGGCTCACCGCTAACTGTCAAGACGCCGGAAGACTCGCGCAGGAGCCGGACGAGGAGAATGAACCCCACGCCAAGCCGGCCCCGAAGAATATCTCAACGCGCAGAGCCATGTCCGCCAGGAATCTCACGCGGCAGGGCTCTTGAAGAACCCGATTTCCTCGTTCGCGAGCGCGGAAGCATACTGCAGAGACTGCCGCACGTCTTCGCGCTCGAGTTCGGGATACTCGCGGATGATCTCTTCCGTAGACCTTCCGTTCGCCACCAGGTTTACGATGAGCGCGACGGTGATTCGCATACCGCGAATACAGGCGCGTCCGCTCATCACGCCGGGATCGAAGGTAATCCGCTCGAACATACCGGCAGTTTCGCAACCGCGAAGAAGGCGCGGCCAACTGCGGATGCCCGTTTACCGTTCCTAATCCGCGCTCTTGCTCCCGAATGCGTCAGATCAGCGGTCTCGGGCGTGAATACGGCCAGGTGCCAGGCTCAGTCCGAAAACGGAATCACGACACTCTGGCCCGGCTGAATAAATTCCAATGCCTTGATAATGGCGGCGGCCAGGGAATCCCTCGTCAGCGGCCTGCAGCAATTCACCGTTCTTCTTGCCCTTGAGACCTGCCCACTCCACACTGTGAGCTTCGCGGCCGGGAAAACTATGCCGGAAATCCACTGGTAGGCAATCATCCAGCAGAATCCTCACGCGATTCTGTCAAGCAGCGATTCTTTCGCCTCTTCGAGGGCCTGGACGGCCATCTCGCGCGTGACCGTCGGGAACTGATCGAGGAACTCTCGCAGGGAATGACCGCCCTCAAGGTAGTCCATCAAGTTCCGGAACGGAACCCTCGTACCGCGAAAGCAGGGTGTTCCGTTCATAACCTCGGGATCCACGACAATCATTCGCTCGGCCGTCATCATCTTTCATTTTACCGTGTGCGCGAGAACCAAGCGCCGGATCGCGGAGGCCGCCGACCCGTACACCGGCCCAAACGGCCAAAGACCCAACCGAAGCCGATTTACGTCGCCTACGGCGATCACGAGACGTCGGTGTATTCCGAATCGACCACAAAAGTCCAGACCACCAGCCGCTCGCCCGGACCGTGTAAACTGGGATCGTTTGCCGACGGTTCTTCGGAATGGACCATACCGCTTTTTCTTTTACTCGGCGGATCGCGACGAGCCCGCTCACGTGCACGTGGAGCGCGATGACGCTAGCGCGAAATTCTGGCTGGAGCCCGTCCGGTTCGAGGGGAGCCGCGGTTTTGGGCGAGGCGAGATTCAACGGTTGGAGAGACTGGTCGCCGACAGCGCCGTCGATCTATTGAGGTCATGGAATGAGTACTTCGGGGACTGAACTCCGGGAAGCATTGGCGCAGAGCGTTAATGTAAGCGATGATGCGCTATCGGTGGACCTCGCGGATGGAAGGACCATTACTGCTCCGCTCGCCTGGTTTCCACGCCTTTCGAATGGCGAACCCGCCGAGCGGAACCACTGGCGGCTGATCGCGCGGGGCGAGGGAATTCACTGGCCGGATCTCGATGAAGACATCAGTGTCGAAAGCCTCCTTGCGGGCCGCGGATCTGGCGAGAGCCAACAATCCCTCCGGCGGTGGCTCCAATCGCGTGCGTCGTCGAAGAGGTAATCAAGATTCTCCCGGCGCGCTGCTTGAGAAAGCATGGATGCCTGATCGGCTGCGCAATGCGCGTTTCCCGGTCCTAATCGGCGGACTTCCCAGAACCGGTCTTGCGAGGCTGTCACATCGGTGCTTCGGGTGTTATACGACCGGGTGCGCTACCGGCCGCAAGCTGAACTTCTCATTACGAGTGGCGACGTCCAGGATTGGGTACTCCCCGAAAACCGCCATGCCAGTTTCCCCCGAGACGCATTTCGGCTGGGCCCGGAGAGTTGCCGATTTGTGGTTGCGCTTGACATTTTCATAACATCTGCGGGCCAATAGTTCGTTATGATTTCGGGGTTGCGAAGGCATTTCCCTGACCGGCGAGTTCTCCTATTCGTAGGCGGCGCGATTGCGCCGTTTGCCGCGCTTCTGTTCTTGGGTATCTGGATCATCCGTCAAGAGCGGGAACTCGCCGATAAGCGGCTGAATGACGACCATAAACGCATTGCCGCGCTCGCCGGGCAGGAACTATCGGCGCGGCTGCAGACTGCCATGATGCGGGCGTTTGCAGGCGGCATTACGCCGGCGGACGCGGAAATTGCCCTCATTGGTTGGGTTGACTCCGGCATGGTTCGTTTTCCGTGGCAGACTTCTGATTCGTCCGGGCAGAACCAGCGGGAGTACGCTGACATCCCGAAATTGATGTACAGCGATCCCGCAAGCGCGATTACCCGCCTGCGGGAGTTCGCAAAACACGCCGCCAGTGCCAACTCGCGCGCCCAAGCGCACTCTTTGCTGGCGCTGGCCCTACGAAGAGCGGGCAACCTCCGGGAGGCCGCCGCCGTCGAAAGCGAACTCTACCGACTCCCGCCCGATACAGCCGACGAATATGGAATTCCCTTCTTCCTCTACGCTGCCACGCGAAGTGCAATGTCCTCCGAACACACTGCCAGAGTGTTGGCGGACATCGAAGCGGCCGTTTCTAACCGGTGGATGCCACCCGCGGCGGTTTTCATGATTGCGGATATCGCGCGGCGGGCCGGCCCGGCCGGCGCTCCGCTGGAGAAACTCGCAAGCGCCAAGGGTCAGGAACTGGAGCGCGCGGCCGCCATCCTCCAGGAATCGTCCAGCGGCAGCTCCCAATCCTGGCGAGTGTCCTCCGACACCACCAATCCGTGCTTGTGTCCCTTTCGGGAACCAGAAAGACCGCTGTCGCGATCCGGGCGAGGCCGCTGCTGACTTCGATCGCGCTTCCGCCCGGCGCGGCATGGACGACAGGCGGCGCCAGCGACGCAATGCTGGCGCACGATTCGGCACCGCAAATCAGAGTTCGTTTCGCTTCGTCTCCAGTCCCTGAAGGGTCGCGGCTGCGTCAGATCCTGTATTCCACTGCGCTCGGCCTCGTGCTGCTGACCACTGCGATGAGCGCTTTCCTGTTACACCGCGACTTGCGCCGGGAGATGGAGATCGCTCGCCTTCGTGCGGCCTTTGTTTCCAGTGTTTCGCACGAGCTAAGAACGCCAATCGCTGCGATCCACGCCTACGCCGAAATGCTCGATATGGGCCAGATGGACGGGGAGCGGCATCCAAGTTACCTGAAGACGATCATCGGCGAGAGCGAGCGGCTCAGCAGGCTCGTCGAAAGCGTTCTCGACTTCTCCCGCTTGGAACAAGGAAAGCGCAACTACCGATTCGAACCTTCTTCCCTGAACGAAGTCATCCAGTCCGCGGCGCAGGCGATGCGGTATACGTTCGAGCAGAGCGGATTTGAGCTCCGAATCGTGTCGCGGGCAGATCCGAGGATCAATGGCGACCGTCACGCGTTGGAACAGGTTTTCGTCAATTTGTTCAATAACGCGGTTGAGTATTCCGGAGATCGCCGGGAAATTGACGTGGTCGTGCGCTGCGAGAACCGCCATGGCGTCGTCGAGGTTCGTGATTACGGCATCGGAATCGCGGAAGACGACCAGAAGCGCGTTTTCGAGCGCTTCTATAGGGCGGAGTCAAAGAACGGGCGTATCGTTCCGGGCGTGGGTCTGGGACTCTCGATCGTGGAGCAGATCGTCCAGGCGCATGGCGGGCGCGTATCGGTGGAAAGCCGGCCGGGGAACGGCAGCGCGTTCTACGTCGCCCTGCCGCTACACGCATGAGCCGAATTATCATAGTGGAAGACGAACCGGCGCTGCGGCGCGCGCTGGTGGACAACTTTCGGTTCGAATCCTATGAAGTGGTCGAGGCTGCGGACGGTCAGTTGGGGTACGAGAAAGCGACGGAGGGCCGTCCACGACCTCATCATCCTCGATATCATGCTGCCCCATATGAGCGGCTACGAAGTGTGCCGGCGTCTCCGTTCGCAGGGCGTGCAGATTCCGATTCTGATCTTGACGGCGCGCGGCGACGAATCCGACAAGGTTGCGGGGTTGGATCTCGGGGCCGACGATTACGTCTCCAAGCCGTTCTCCGTGCGCGAGCTGAGCGCGCGGGTACGGGCGCTGTTGAGACGATCGCAAGCCGCTCTGGCGCAGCCGGATGAGCTTTCGGATCGGCAATGCCCGGGTCGACTTTCGGACGTACGAAGCGTGGCGGGGCGAGGAAGCCCATCGAGTTTACCCGCAAGGAGTTTCAGCTGCTCCGCTTTCTGGTGTCGCGTCAGGGAACGGTTGTCAGCCGTGACGATCTACTCAATGAGATCTGGGGACACGAAGCGTATCCGACAACCCGCACGGTGGATACGCACATAGCGAATCTCCGGGCGAAGCTCGAGCCGGACCCGAAGCGTCCGCGACACCTCATCACTGTGCATGGAGTCGGCTACCGATGGGCGCAATGACTTCACAAAGAATTGACACCGGGAAGAGGTTTCGTTGACAACTGCAGCGACGAATCGCCAGCACACTGCCGCATATGGGTTTCCCAGGAAAGCGAGCAAAGTAATGACATTTCGAACGATGTTTCTCGTCTGCGGAGCGGCGCTTGCCGTTCTCGCCGCAGAATCCGGCAACGACCTCTTCCAGAAGGGTCTTGCCAAAGAACGCGTCGATGGCGACCTGCGCGGCGCCATAGAGATCTACCAGAAAATCGCTTCGACGCAAGGGATGGATCGGAAACTCGCAGCAGAGTCCCTGTTTCGCGTCGCCGAATGCCAACAGGCCCTCGGGAATGCAGAGGCGCGCAAAACTTACGAACGGATCCTGCGCGATTTTGCCGACCAGCGCCAAGTCGCCGTGCTGGCCGGCAATCGCATGAAGGCGCTCGAAACTACGAAGGCGCCGGAGAATACCGAGGTATCCATGACCCGCGTGTGGGCTCCGTCCTCGGTGAATATGCGAATCGGGAGCCTCTCGGCCGACGGTCGCTTTCTCTCGTATGCGCAGTACGCCACAAACTCGGAATACGGCACTGGCGGCGAACTCTTTGTTCGCGACCTGGCCACCGGCGAAGCGCGCCAGGTCACCCACAATATCCACTCGCCGACTGCGCGCGACTACGCATCCGTATCGGTCATCTCTCCCGATCGCAAGAGGATCGCCTTTATCTGGACGTCGCCCCGCACCCGCGGCGAACTGCGAGTCATCGACTGGGATGGAAGCAACCGAAGACGTTGTACGCCAATACGGAGCGATACACTCCTCCGGTTGCGTGGTCCGCGGATGGACGGGAGATCTGGTGATCGTTCATAGCGACGAGCACTTAAGGCAATGGCCTGGATCCAGTCGCCGGGGGCACTCCGCGGGTCTTGAAGAGCTTTGCCTGGCAAGCCTTGGGAAACGTGCAAACCGTTTCTCCCGACGGAAAGTATATCGCTTACGATGCCGCCGCCGATGACGGCAAGCGCCACGCCATTCATATCCTGGCGAGCGACGGAAGCAAGGAGAGCGCGGTAACCGACGGCTCCTCGACGGACGAGGTGTTCGGCTGGATGCCGGACGGCAACTCGCTCCTGTTCGCAACCGACCGGACGGGAGCGCGGGAGACTCGGGCATTACCCGTTCGCGACGGGAAAAAGGCCGGGGAGTCCTACGTGGTGAAACCGGACCTCGGACGCATGGCGCCGCTCGGAATCGGAAGCAACGGATCCTTGCTGTTGGTTCGCACAATGAGCGAGGGTAAGGTCTATACTGCATCCGTCGATTCGCAACCGGCAAATTGACCAGACCTTCGCCGCTGGCCCGAGGCGTGGTCGCTGAACGGGGAGCGGGCTGGTCTCCGGAAGGGACGCAGTTGCCTATTTCGCGCGCCGCGGCACGGAACGGAGAGTATATTCCCAGTTCATCGTCGTCCACTCCATGCAGACCGGGCAGGAACGAGAAATCGTTCCGAAAGGTCTCAGCGTCAATTACGGCGTATCGTGGTCGCCCGACGGCAAAGCATTTTCTGATCACCGTGAACGGACGCTCAAGGACATACGTGGCATACGCAATCGACCTTCCAATCGGACACTCCCGCCCGCTGGTTCAGCGGGAAGTCACGATAAACCAGCCGCAATGGCTCCCCGACGGCAAGCATCTCCTGTACGTCCTCACCGAAGGGCGAGGCGTCTTTATCGGGGATCTCGTAATCGGCGCGGACCCTGAAATCAAGCTCGATGCCCGGAGCCGACGTGGTTGCCGTCGCCGCTCTCCCGACGCCCGATAGCTCGATTCACCGTCCGGGCTACGACCCTAGGAGCCGTATACCTCATGACTCTTCACTGGAGGAGCTCCGCGGCTCGTTTACGGATCTCCAGGGAGCTCAAAACTTCTACGTGCAGGGCTGGTCGCCCGATTCCAGGCGGATCTCCTCATGCGATTGACCCCCGGCGGGCAAAATCCCGTTTCCTCGTATCACTGGATCGCGCCGGATGGAGGCGAGCTGCATCGGATCGATGCTTCCCTGCAAGGGCTCAACTTCCACCCCGACGGCAGCCAGGTCATACTGTCGTCTCAGGAATCTCCGCCGCGAACTCTGGAGCCTCCAGAATCTCACGGCAGTCGTCCACGCCGCCGGTAATCGCGATGCGAACGATCGTGGCCGGACTGCTGGTTGGCGCGTTGTGTGGTGCGGCGGATCGCGTCCCTCTCGGGCTGGATCTCTTTATGCCGGTCCCCGAGCAGAACCCGCTCACACCGGAAAAAATCGCCCTCGGGCGGCGGTTGTTTTTCGACCGCCGCCTGTCGACGGACCAGATAGATCTCCTCCTCAATGTCACGATCCGGCTCGCGGCCATGCCGATAACCGGCCATTGTCGGCCGGTGTTCTGGGGCGAAAGGGGCGGCGCAACGCCCCCGCGCTGATCAACCGCGGCTATGGCCGTTCTTTCTTCTGGGACGGTCGGATCGACAGCAAAGAAGAACATCCGGTACTGAAACCCATCGAAAATGCCGATGAGATGAATCTGCCTCTGAGGCTGCCACACGGGTCGGGCTTTCCGCAGACGAGATCTCACGGGCTCTCGCCAGCTTTGTCCGGTCGATCCTCTCGGGCAACTCGCGCTTTGACCGTTTCATGAACGGAGATCGCGCCGCCCTGTCGGCGCAGGAGGAGGCAGGCCTGCGGGTCTTTCGGGCAAAGGCAAACTGCGTGTCCTGCCATGTCGGTCCCAATTTCACGGACGAAAGACTTCACAATACGGGGTTCGCATGGGTCGATGGCCGGTTGATGGATCCCGGCCCGGGACGCGGCGAGCTCCAGACTCCCACGCTTCGCGATATCGAGCGAACCGCGCCTATATGACGACGGCGGTCTTGGTAGCTGGAAGAAAGTAATCGAGGATTAGAATCGCGGGGAGAGTTCGAGTCCAACCTCGACTCTGAGTTGCGCCCCCTCAACTTGCGGGCGGAAGAGAAGCGCAATCTCGTTGCCTTTCTGCGCTGCCTGAATGGCCTTTAAGGCCTGGTTGGCACGAACGGGTCACGTCTCACTAGCGCCATCGACTAACCGGACCAAAGCTATTACCGGGGAGGGCAGCAACGGATTACGAACGATAAGCCCGCAATGTTCCGGCGCCCTACTTAACGGGTTGTCGGCGTTCTGTTCAATGGTGCTGATGCCCGGGATGAGCACGGCGACCGGGAACAGTCTGGCGTTAGACGTCAAGTTGAAGTGATCGCGCCTTCACAGGACTGAGGCTGTGCGTCTCTGCGCAAGGATATGCTTGCCTCGCGTGATCCTCAAATACCACAAGCTAACTCTCTAGTTTCTCGAGTAGCGGCAGAATGCATCGGTTCTTCATCGTGTTCACAACATCCACGCCGATTGCGCCCGACCTGAGTATTTCTGTCCACTGTTCACGCAGATCGATCCTGCCGATGGTGCTTGAGATTCCGACTGCACCCTGCGCACCGATGTCGTCTAGTACAACGGGAATAATGTGCTCTTTGCGGCCAGAGCTCATCAGAATGTCCTTCTCATACTTCGTCCAAACCTTTTCCTGGTAGTGCTTGTCAAGGAAAACGAGATAGTAGCGGCACGACTCTGCATAGACCTTTCTGAGGGTCTGCTCCAAGGTCCAAGGCGAGGAGCACGGCCTGTTGATCGAAATCATAAAAGGTTAAGACATCCTCAGCCTTGAGTTGGTTATTGACGGCCTCTACGACTCTCCTCGTCTCTCCGGCAAAAGAGAATCCAACATCGAACGAAAACGCGCGGGCTCGGTCTAGATTCTCTGGCTCGATACCCAGATCT
Source organism: Bryobacterales bacterium (assembly GCA_963836425.1). GTDB lineage: Bacteria > Acidobacteriota > Terriglobia > Bryobacterales > Bryobacteraceae > CAWIJJ01. The sequence continues at coordinate 824,154 of CAWIJJ010000006.1, forward strand.
TTGTACAGATCTGTGGGATTAACATTCGAAAGAAAGTACCGAAAAAGTGGGTCTTCCAGGGAAAAGCCGGAATCAGGATCAAACGCTATCTGCTTCCGTAGGTCCACCTCCCTCGAAGGATCGTGGATGACTTCCGATATGCGGGATCGGATCGCTCTTAATCCTGGACGACGTCGCTCGGGCACGACATTAAGTATTTTGTCATAAGTAACAACTAAGGGTCGCCTCAAAAATAACAACTCACGATTGATCGGTTCTCTGTCATAAGCCGCCTTGCCAAGCGCAGGTTCGCGAATGACCAAGGGTGGCTCGACATGCCGAGAAATCGGGCAAAGCGGGCGCATTGAGAGGCGGTGGCGGAGGTCCCGCCGATTTGTTATAGTTCCGATTAGAGGTACGTGGTCAATCGGAACTATAACATTATGCGGCCCCTCTCCTTCCGCCCCGATGACTTGCGCGCGCTTCTGCTGCGCAACAAGATCGCCACTCTGGATGAACTGAAGCAAGCTCTCGGCACGCCGGTCGACGTCACCGTCTTCCGCAAACTCAAGCTGCTGGATTATCTCACCAGCTACTCGCATCGCGGCAGATACTATACCCTCCGCGAAATCGCCCGTTTCGACGACAACGGACTGTGGTCGCAGGCAGAGGAATGATTTTCCCGCTTCGGTACACTGCTGGCCACCGCGGAAGGGTTCGTCAATCGTTCCCCACGCGGATACTTCGCCGATGAGTTGGCTCCGGTCTTGCACGTCGAGGTGCAGGATGCACTGCATCAACTGACACAGCAAGCGCGAGTGGCGCGCCAGATCGTTTCCGGCCGGTACCTGTACACCGCGATGGATCCAACCGTCCAACGACGGCAACTTCTGGCGCACCGCACCGTGGAATTCCTTCCCACGGTCGTGGATGCGTCCGTGCTGGAGGTCTCACCGGAGGAAACGAAAGCCGCTATCCTCCTGTTCTACAGTCTGCTGGACGAGCAGCAGCGCCGCCTATATGCCGGACTGAGTCACTCAAGCTGGGACGTGGCGGCGATCGCCAACTGGCTGATTTCCTCGACCTCGATCCGCACACCGTGGCCCGTGGACGACAACAGTTACTATCTCAGGACGTGGAAGTGGACCGCGCGCGCAAAGCCGGCGCTGGGCGCAAGCGCGTGGAAAAAAAACGCCCGAAATAATCGATGCCATCGAAATTCTTCTGGAGCACGACACCGCCGGAGATCCCATCACCGGTTTGAAGTGGACCCGCAAGACGACCGAGAAGATCGCGGATGTTCTCCGACAGATCGATATCCCGGTCTCGGCCAATACCGTCGCTCGTCTTCTCTACCAAATGGATTTCTCCCTGCGCGTCAACCGTAAGCAAATCGCCACCAACTCCAGCCCCTACCGCGATCAGCAGTTCCAGCATATCTGCTCGCTCCGGACTCGCTTCCAGCGACAAGGCCTTCCCATCATTAGCGTCGACAGCAAGAAACGCGAACTGATCGGCAACTTCAAAAACGCCGGCGCCAAATGGGATCGCTCGCCCGTTCCGGTGAACGATCACGATTTCCGCTCCGATGCCAGCGGAGTGGGCATCTCCTACGGCATTTATGACCCACCCAACAACCGCGGCACGGTCTGTGTCGGCATCTCTCATGACACTCCGGCCTTCGCCGCCCATTCCATCGCCACCTGGTGGAAACGCGAAGGAACCCGTCGTTACAATGGTGCGCCCAGACTTCTGGTCCTGGCCGACTCCGGCGGTAGCAACGGCTGCACCTCCTGGGCCTGGAAAACGGAAATCCAGGCACAAGTATGCAATCGCTTCGGCATCGCAGCCACCATCGCCCATTACCCTACCGGTGCCTCCAAGTGGAATCCCATCGAGCATCGGTTGTTCTCCGAGATCTCCAAAAACTGGGCTGCCGAGCCCCTCGACAGCTACGAGAAGATGCTCAAATTCATTCGTACCACCAGCACTCAAACCGGCTTGGTTGTGACCGCCTATCTGGACCGAAGCGAGTATCCAACCGGCCTCAAACCAGACCCCTGTTTGATCTCTTCGCTCCGGCTCACCCGCGGCAAACTACTGCCGCGATGGAATTACACGATTCGACCAAATCTGTGAAACTATTTTTGAGCCGCTGCTAAGTCGGGTAGTTTGGATAGAGCTAACAGTACCTCTAGATATGGTTTGTTGCCACCAGGGCGCCATTTTTTGCCCCTCGCGAAGATTTTGGCTATGGGCATGTAGCGTTGAGCCATCTCAACCATAAGACGCTGCCGTATGCTCAATAAGTCAAAAGTAATAATCGTCGTATCCTCGCGGGATTCATAGACCTCTTGAGTGGCACAGACCTTGTTGCAGATATGCTGCGCTAGCCAGAAGTTCCCTGAGCTCTCCGAGAGTAGGATCTCGCGGTCTTCGAATAGAACGTTAAGCGCCGACTCACCTTCGCTGATAAGCCTGTCGATTTCGAGATCAGTCGCCCGTGAAAACCTATATGTGCCCAGTCGCGGACCAAGATCGTAAGAATCGGCAACAAGCGGACTACCCGTCGTTGGTATCCCGATCAGGAGGACCTTAGGCGGAGTGGGTTGTTCGAACGCTCTGTCGCTGAGACGCTTTAACTGCGACCCAATCGCACTCCGACGGCTGGCTGAAAACAGATGAAAGTCATCGATGACCAAGACTGCTGGCGTTGGGCACCCTCCTGCATTTGCAATATCGAAGAAACTGGTGACACGCGGGTCCGCGTCGGGGTCTCTGGCGCTGACGATGGCATACTGCTCGTTCTTGCTCCAGGCCATTTCCTCGAAGACCTTGTATACGATGCACGTTTTGCCGATGCCGGACGGTCCTTCGATGAGGAGATGCTTGCCGGGCTGTTCAATGTCCGAGCGGACCTCGCCATAGTACACCGGCTTCACATACGTGTACGGAGGCAAACCCACAGTCTTGAACACTTCCTTTAGGAGTCTATTTGCCATGAAACCTGAATTTTAGCCCATATCAAGCTCCCCCCGGTGCGCCCTTTGCGATTGTGCCCAGAAAGTCCAGGCTGTCGATCCAAGCCGATTCCTCCCCTGAAACAACGTATGCCGCACAAGTGGACGCCCGGGGCTCTCGAATTCCGTTCGCGCATAAGTCATGAATGAACCGCCTTCCGCACTCCCCACGGCCGTAGGCGCTATCTGCGCACGTAAATCGGTCAACCGAACGGTATTGCGGCTAATGCCCGTGCTTCTCTTCGAGCATGGCCCTCAGGCTGGCGATCTCCCGCTTCAGCTTCTTCTGGCGGCTGACCATCAACAACACGTAGACCACCAGGATCAGCCACGCCACCGTCAGCCCATAGCTCAGGAATTCGTAATTGCGCTGGAGCCGGGCGGCCTCCCGGGCAATCTCTTCGCCGCTGTACTGCGCAAACAGTAGGTACATAGAATCTCCGTTAAATTGCGTGCGCCATGCGGCGCAGCGAGTCCAGCTCCCGCTGCGACTCCTCCTGGCGCAAGCGGACGGCGATCAGCACGATCCCGAACAAAATCATGGCCAGCATCTGCCAGAGAAAGATCCGGAACCAGTCCGCCGGAAAACTCCCGCCGCCCCAGAAAACCGGCTGCGGATGTTGCGTCCGCCACCACTTGATCGAAAAAATGACGATGGGCACATCCAAAAACGCGAAGATGGAGAACACCGCCGCGAACGTCGCGCGCTGCGTGGGCTCTTCGATGGCGCGCCGCAGCATCAGGTACCCGGCGTAAAGCAGCCAGCACACCAGCGCTGAGGTCAGGCGCGCGTCCCAGGTCCACCAGATGCCCCATATGACGCGGCCCCAGATGGAGCCCGTGATCAGGTTGGCGGCCAGAAATGCGAGGCCGACTTCGGTCACCGCCACAGCCATGGCGTCATACTTGAAGTTGCGCGTGATCAGAAACATCACGCTGCCGATCAGCGCCGCCGCCGCCGCCAGCATCGCCGTAATCGCCACCGGCACGTGGAAGAAGATGATTTTGAAAATGGCTCCTTGCGAAGCCTCTTGCGGAAGGCGCGCGATGACATTGATGTCCCGCACCAGAATCACGATCGCGATCGCGCCCAGCACAAATAGAATTCTGTCCCTCATGGTTCTCCTCAATGTATCGCACCATCCGCCGGCGTTGGCCTCACAGTGCCTAACCTACTAAAACCGTTTCCACCAGAACCAGCGACACCGAAGTAAAGATCAGGTCGAAGCCGATCAGCATTTTGAGCCACATGTCGGTTTGCGGGCTGATGGGTTGGCCCGAAATCAGCGTGGCCGTCAGTTGCATGGCGCCCATCAGCGCCGGGGCCAGAATCGGATACGTCAACATCGGCAGCATCACTTCGCGCAGCCGGATGTTCACCGTCAGGGCGCTGAAAATCGTGCCGATCACAGTCAAACCCCACGTGCCCAGCGCCAGCACCAGCATGAGCTGCCAGAACTGCTGCGTCCAGCGCACGTTGTAAAAGACCCCGAAAATCGGGAGCGCCACCAGTTCCATCGCCAGCAGGAGCACGTAATTGGCGATGGCTTTCCCCAGGAACAGCGCGGAGCCCGGAATCGGCGCTGCCACCAGGGCGTCCAGGCAGTCGTTTGGCAACTCGCGGGCGAAGCTGCGGTTCAGGATCAGGGTGCCGGCGAAGGCGAAGACGATCCATAACAGGCCGCCGGAAATCTCGCGCGTCGCTTCACTCTCCGGGTCGAACGCAAAGCTGAACAGCACCAGAATCACGAGCGAAAACGCGAACGAGGCGTTGATCGCTTCCTTGGTTCGGATTTCGGCGCGAAGATCCTTGGCGGCAATGACCAGCACGTAGCGGAGGAAGCTCATCAACCCTCGCCGTAGCGTGCGTAGAGGTAAGCGGGATCGGAAACCATTTCCGGCGTGCACGGGCCGTGAAACGCCACCTTGCCGCGGTTCAGCAGCGCGACGTGTGTGGAAAGCTCGAGCGCTTCCCGCAGTTGGTGGGTGGACATGACGATGGTTTTGCCTTCGGCGAGCCCCTCGCGCAGCAGTCGCTGCAGCACGGCGATGGCGCGGTCGTCCAGGGCGGTGAATGGTTCGTCGAGCAGCAGCACCGATGGCCCGTGGAGGAAGGCGCGAGCCACCGCCAGGCGCTGCCGCATGCCTCGCGAGAATTCGCGCACCAGGCCGTCGCGCACGCGGCCGAGCCCGGTCCGGTCCAGCCATTCGAGCGCCGACTTGCGCGGGTCGGGCAGGGAATAGAGTTTGCCGTAGAGTGTCAGGTTCTCGAGCGCCGACAGTTCTTCGTAGACCGAAATGCCATGCCCAAGATATCCGATCATCCGGCGCGCCTCCGTTTCCCGCGGCTGCTTGCCAAAGATTCGAATCTCGCCGCGCCCCGGCCGCGAGAATCCCGCCACCGTGCGCAACAGCGTGGTCTTGCCCGCGCCGTTACGGCCGATCAGCGCCAGGCAGGCGCCCGCCGGAGCTTCCAGCCGAACATCGCGCAGCGCCGGATAGTCGCCGTAATACTTCCATACCCCATCAACGGCGACCGCGTTCATCGGACTCCTTTTTTCGGTAGAGGAGCACGAACCCGAGGGCCAGGATCCCCAGCGCCAGGGCAAGAATTGCGGGAGTCTGACTGTTGACGCGCGGGAGAATCGCTTCGATCTGCGGTCCGCTGTCGGCCTCTTCATCAGCCGTCGGCGCGGGCGCTTCGGCGGCGGCGCCCGTCAGCTGGATCTTATAGCTCGTGCCCTGCAGCCCGAAGATGTGGGCCTGCGTGCGCGGCTCCGTCCCGAGATCGGTGAGATTGGCGCCCGTCATCGTAATGCCGTTGGGTGCGATCAGGTAGGTGTTATCGTCCTTGCTCGCGATCTTGCCCTGGTACGGCTCGCCGGGAGTGTAGGGCACCTGGTAGTTCAGGTCCATGCGGGTTTCGCCGGGCTTGATCTCGAAGCGCGCCGCGCGCACGTCAGGCGCGGAAGTCTCGGCTATCGGGACGGGGACGGACATGCCTGCACCGTCAGGAGCGGTGGCGCGAAACTCCGGGTTGTCCCCCGCGGCCTTCGGCAGTTGAAACTTCAGCGTCCCCCCGGCCGGATCAAACCACGTCGTCTTGCCTTCGTTGCTGATGATCCAGCTTTCCGTCACGGCCAGTTTTCCGTCCGCCGGCTCGAACAGGATCATGTGTTTGGACACCTTGGCGGCGCCCGGCTGCCGGGAGGCATCAAACACAGTCACGGTGAAGCCGGTAGTAGGCGAGCCCGGCGGCATCATGTGATTGTAAAGCACGCCCTGCCAGCGGACCCGAACGATGGAGGGTCCCTGCGCGGGCACTTCCTGGGTGAAGGCGAATTTTCCCTGCGCGTCGGACTGCACCTCCGCCACCTGCTCCATGGCGCCCGTGCCGAACTTGTAGAGCGTCACCGTGGCGCCGGCCTGCGGCTGTCCGCTGGTGCCGTTTATCACCACGCCGCTCACTGCCGCCATGGCCGCCGATGCCGCCAGGAGTAAAATCGCCAGCGTTCTCATTTCGCCACCTTCATCGGCTTGCCGCACTCGCCGCAGAATTTGAGCTCGGTCGGAAACGACGAGCCGCAGGCATCGCAGATAAACCCCGAGGGCTGCGATTTGGCAGCCGGAGCCGCGGCTGCGGAGCGCACCGGCTTCGCCACCACTTGCCCGGTGATTCCCAGCGCGCCCTTGAGCCGGTCCACTTCGGCCATTACCCCGGCCAGCTCCTTCTGCAAATCCTTCTTGGTTATCTGGTAATCGGCATCGGAAAGCTTGCCGACGCGGTACTCAAACTGCAAATCGCGCAGGTTCTCGTAGATCGCCGCTTTGCGCTCGTCCAGGTGCGCAAACGGCGATTCGGGTTCGGGCGCCGGCAGGTCCTTCGGTCTGACGCCAAGGACAAACGCGATAACGGCGATCGCGATGACGCACGTAATGACTATGACAATCAATCAAACCACCAATAGTGAGCGGTACAGGCTCGCAAGCCCGTCCTACTCGAGGTTCGCAAGATCTCTTTCGATCTGGTCCTTGTACCGGGCCAGCTCCGGGTCGTCGATTTCCACCGGGCCGAGGTCCGTGAGCGGCTTGGGCTTCTTGTAATACTTGCGGATGAACAGCCAGATCACTCCCAGCCCCAGGCCCACCGAGGCGTAGGGAACAATCCAGCCGGCCGGGCTCGGGGGCGCCAGGTAAATGCCGGCGCCGTAATCCCGGATAAAGGCGTTTACAATCTGCTGGTCGCTCATTCCCACCGCCTGCATCTGAGCGATGCGCTCTTTGGCGGGTTTCGAGAAATGGCATTCCAGCATGCTGCACGTGGCCACCGAATCCTTGCAGCCGCACTGGCATGCAAGCCGGGCGCCCACGCGCCGCACATCGATGCCGGGCTTCTCCGACGCGGTTTGCGCCAGGGCCGCCACCGCCATCAGGGCGATTATCAGGCTACTTCTGAAGCGTCGCATGTTTCTTCGTCACGCCCAGCACTTCCGTGCGGGCGTATTGCATTTTCACTTTGCTCGGGACCAGGCATACCAGCGTGCCGAATACCAGCACCAGGGTCCCGATCCAAATCCACGATACCAGCGGGAACACGTACGCCTGCAAGACCACGCGCTGGTTGTCGTCCGACATTCCGCCGAAATTCAGGTACAGATCTTCGTTGAGCCGCGTGCGCAGGCCGACTTCCGATGTGCCTTGCTTGCTGGCCGTGTAAAACCGCTTTTCCGGCTCCAGGACGCCCAGATCGGCGCCGCTCTTCGACACCTGGATGACCGCCCGCTCCCACTGATAGTTGGGAGTCTCTCCGGTTTGCAGGTCGGCCATACGCAGGTCGTAGTTGCCGATTCGCATCCGGTCGCCGCGATTCAGTTCCTTCACATCGGCCAGGTTGAAAGCGTGGCCCGTGAAGCCGATGAACATGAGCACGATTCCCATGTGGACCAGGTAGCCGCCGTAGCGCCGTGTATTGCGATGAGTCAGCTCGACCATGGCGCGAACCAGGTTCATGTTGTTCTTGACCGCAATCGCCCGGCCGCCCTTATAGAATTCGATCAGCACCGTGAGCGCCACGAACAGGCAGAAGCCGAAGGAGATCAAAGCGTAATAATGCCGCACGCCGGCCGCGATCAGCGCTCCCACCAGAACCAGGGAGGCGATGCCCGGCCATTGGAAGTTCCTCCGCAGGCTTTCGACCGACGTGCGCCGCCACGAAAACAGCGGCCCGACGCCGGTGAGGAACAGCAGGAACAGGCCGATAGGCACCATCAGCCGGTTGTACCAGTCGGCGTCGAGCGAAATCTTGTCGCCCGTGGCCGCTTCCGATATCACCGGGAACAGCGTGCCCCACAGCACCGCGAAGCAACTGGCCAACAGAATCAGGTTATTAAATAGGAAGCTCGATTCACGCGAAACCACGCTTTCGAGTTGCGATTCGCTGCGCAGGTACTTCAGCCGCTCCAGGATCAGGTACGTAGTTGCCGCGATGCCCACTACCAGGAATGTGACGAAGTACTTTCCAATTTCCGAGCGCGCAAACGCGTGTACCGACTGCACCACGCCGGATCGCGTCAGGAACGTGCCCAGGATACATAAAAAGAATGTGGCGGAGACGAGCACGATGTTCCAGACCTTCATCATGCCCTTCTTTTCCTGCATCATCACCGAGTGCAGGAACGCCGTGCCGCTGATCCACGGGAGCAGGGAAGCGTTTTCCACCGGGTCCCAACCCCAGTATCCGCCCCAACCCAGCACGTGGTAAGCCCAGGCGGCGCCCAACATGATGCCGCAGCTTTGGAACAGCCAGGTGACCAGCGTCCAGCGGCGCGTGGTGTGGATCCACGCCTCGCCCGGCTGCTTGGTAATCAGCGAGCCGATGGCGAAGGCGAACGGCACGGCGAATCCGACGTAGCCGAGGTAGAGCATCGGCGGGTGGATCGCCATCGCCGGGTATTGCAGCAGCGGGCTCAGCCCGTTGCCATCCGGAACCGTGATGATCAGCTTGTCGCTGGCCAACATGTGGAACGGGTTGGCGATGAAGTTGTTGAGGACCAGGAAGAAATTCTGGGTCGCCGTCAGAACCGCCAGCACCCAGGGCATCATGTCGCGGTGCTTGCGGCGGTTGGTGAACACGACCACCGCCGAATAGGTGGATAGCAGCCAGCTCCACAGCAGCAGGGAGCCTTCCTGTCCGCCCCACCAGGCGGCGAACTTGTACAGGCCGGGAAGGGTGTGGTTGCTGTGCTCCGCGGCATAGGAGAAACGGAAATCGCTGGTCAGCAGCGCGTAGACCAGCACGGACGAGGCGATCGTAATCAGCGCCCATACGGCGTAGACCGCACGTTCACCGCTAACCGTTAGAAAAGGCTTCCTCTTGATACGCCCTACGACACACGCCAAGGTGGCGTACAAAGATACGCAGAAGGCCAGCAGGATGGCCAGCGAACCCAGATTTTCCATAGATCCCCTCTAGATTGCGGTCTTGGTGACTTGCGGAACCATCTTCCCGGGTGCCCCGCCCGGCTTGGCTTCATATTTGGAAGCGCATTTGGCTTGAATCTTGGATGCCTGGAAGACGCCGTCGCGGTCGAGTTTGCCGTCGGCGAGCGCCTGGGCCCCGTCCTTGAAGGTATCCGGCAGGGGATCGGTTCCCCGGTAGGCCACCTTCAGTTTGCGCTGTTCCTGAGTGATCACGAAATGGACTTCACTGCCGACCCGCTGAATCGACCCGCTCTCCACGTCGCCCCCCACGCGGATACGCGCGCCGTAAGCCCGGTCGCCCATCTGGCCAAGCTCGGTAATCGTCTTGTAGTATGTCTTGTTGTCGCTCATGCCGGCCGTGGCCAGCCATACCAGTGTGCCGATTACCACCACGATCAGGGCAGCAAATTTGCCGTATTTTCTCATGCCATCCCTCTGAAACTAACAGTATACCCCGAACAGATTGTGGGATATTCGGGTCTTTTGTGGATATCTTCTACATGCCCCCAACTGAGGGGATCTGCCACGTTATCGGTTCCGAATTCACCGCTGCGACGGCGGCCTGCGCGTCTCCTCCGGAGCTTTCGGACCCGAATAAGGCTCAAACGACGCTTCCAAACTGCCGGACGCAACCCACTCGTCCAAAACCGTACCGGAGATGCCGATCTCGTCGCGCAGGCATTCGCAGACTTCCCGGCGTCCGAGTTCACGGCTCTCAACGCCCGCAGTCGTCTTGGACATGCGAACGGGGCCGCGCAGGATCAGCATCTCGTCCGGCCGGTTCCGGCGTCCGTAGACCATTCCATTGAAGGGACTTTGCTCGCGGGAGCGCTCGTAGCGCTCGAGAAAGTACTCATGGCTGACGCCGTATTCGAGCAGCCGGCAGGGAGTAAACGTCGTGCTGGGAGGCACGTCTATCCACAGCACGTGGCGTTCCGGCATCGAACTCCATTTCCGCCGCGATAGATGGGATGCGTGGTGAATGAAAACGTCCGGCCCCAGGGGCAGCGGAATCTCCGTCAACAGCGAGGAGTCCACCAGCCAGTGGGCGCCGTCGATAGCCACCCGGGTGGTGCCGTGGGTAGGCGAGCCAGTGTCCCGCATGGAGGCGGCCACCCGCTCGGCATCGAAGCCCAGGCTGCGCACCAGTTCGAAGAGCGCATTGCTGCCCGGCCAGCAGGTGCCGCCGGTGCCGCCTTCGAGCCACGCCCCGAAGAAGTCGGCAGCCGAACCTCCGGCAAGCGGCGGGCGCCCCGGAGTCCGAAGGGAAATCATCTTCCGAACGTTATCGAACGGCACGCGCAGGCACCAGGCGCCGTAGAGCGCGCGTAAACCTTGCAGGTCCGGCGCCGGGGGCTGCGCCAATCCGAGCCGATCCAGGATCCGCTCCTGAAGGGAGGCAGGGATCGGGGCCGCCGCACCTCCGCTACTTGCCATTGCGCTCCCTCGCGATCTGATCGAGGTAGATCTTCTCCAGTCGCTCCACCTCCGCCCGGTACCCGGCCGCATCGGCGAACCTGGCGGGATCGTACGCGTCGCCGGGTTTATGCTTGCGGTGCAGGTTGAACTGGCTGGCGTGCGACGCCACCCAGATGTCGAAGGTGAGCCGCTTCTGGTCCCGGAAAGTGGCCGCGTAGTCCTCCGCAATCCCCGGATAGGAGGGCTTACCAGTCAGCCGCACCCCCGGATTGATGCTGCCCATATTTACCAGCAGCACCCGCCAGGTGCGGGTCTCGTCCTTCACGGTAAAGGTGAAACTGGCGGCTCCTTTGGTGTGCCCGGGATGCAGGTGGACCGTCAGTTCCGTGCCGCCGAGCGAAATCTTGCCGCCATCCTTGAGGCGCATATCCACCTTGACCGGATCGAACCAGGCGCCGCTGTCCTTGCCCCAGCGGAAATCGGTGCGGCCGCCGCTCTCGAGCAGGGGCGCTTCGGCCTCGGTAGCATACACCTTCGCTCCCGTCAGGCTCTTGAGCTTCGCCATGCCGGCGACGTGGTCCCAGTGTGCGTGGGTGGCGGTCAGGATCTTCGTATCCGCCAGGCGGAATCCCAGCTTTTCAATGTTGGATTGAATCTGCGGCACCGAATCCGGGAGACCTGTATTGATAACGATATTGCCCGCGGGCGTGACGATCAGATAGCAGGCAAGATCCCAGGTGCCGATGTAGTAGAGGTTCCCGGCAATGCGGAAGGGCGCGAAGGGGCGCGACCATTCTTCGGGAGCCAGACTGGCCGCCGGTTGAGCGGCCAGTCCGAAGGTCAGGCAAAGGAGCAGAAAGACTCGCACGCTTCGGATTATACCGGGAGCGCCGGCCTGAGCGTCAGAATCGTACGGCGGCGCTGACCTGAATCACGCGCGCGTTGCTGCGGAATACGCGGTCGAACTTCCCGAAGTCGGGATGACCGGGCGTCAGGTAGCTGGTGGTGCTGGTCAGGCCGCTCCGGAAACTCACGTTGTTGATCTGCCCCGGGGTGTACTGCGGATGGTTGAACGTGTTGCGAAGGTCCGCCCGCAGGTTTAACTTCCACCGTTCGCCGAAGCTCAGGTTCTTCGCAACGCTGGCGTCGAAGTTGTTGATGCCCCGAGTGGGGAGCAGATTCTTGCCGGCGGTGGAGAACGTCCCCACCTGGGCGCGGATGAACTGCGCATCCGCGTTGTTCGCCACGTAGCCGACGGTTTGCGCGTTGCGCGCCGCGCCGGACGCATATTGGGAGCACGGGCCGCCTTTGCACAATGGCGTCACGTCGCTGCTCAGGCCGGGCGTGCCATTCAGGTTCAGGACGGCGCGGTCGGTGGCAGCATCTCCGTTCAGGTTGGCGTCCACGCCGCTCTGCACCGTCGCCCACTGCGGCGATTCGGCCGAGTAGGTTCCGGACAGCGAGTAACCGCCCAACGCATAGCGCAGCGCCTTGTGCGCGTTCCGGAACCACGGCGTTTCGTAGACCCAGGTAAAGACGAAGCGCTGGCGCCGGTCAAGCAGCGAGGAGCCGCGTTCGGCGGCCCGGTTGAAAAAGTCCTGCGGCCGGCGCGGCGTCAGCACGGTGGAGAACACTTCGGCCGTGCTGTCGTCGATGACGTGGCTCCACGTGTACCCGGCCTTGAATAACAGGTTGCTCGAGAAGCGCTTGTTCAGGTCGATGGCCAGGCCGTGATAGGTGGAGTTGCCGATCGGCTCATACGCAGTGATGGTGCTGGTGAAGCCGTACGGTCTGAAGATGTTCCCGACGGCATCGCGTTCGGCGGTGAGCGCCGCCAGAGTGAGGGGCAGCGCGTCCAGTGCGGCTTGCGAGGGAGCCTGGAGGTACGTCGGCAATTGGTGGTCCGGGGTCACAATGGCCATCCGGTTGAGCTGCGTCTGGAATAGCAGGTGGACGCCGCGGTTGCCGAGATAGCGTGCCTCGAGGGTGTAGTCCTTGCCGAGCACGTGCTGCACGCCCAGGTTCCAGTTGATCGAATAGCCCTGCCGCTGGTCGCCCAGCCAGGAGGAGGTGGCCGCGCGCGCGCCCGCCGCCGTCAGGCCGCTGGCCGCTTCGTCGGGCCGGATGCCGCCGTTCGCCAGAAAGCCGGGCGTTTCCGTTACCGGGCGGTCCACGGTGGAGGTAGCCTGCGGCGGCCGGGAATTGGTGCCGACGTTGTTGAACACCTGGTCATAGGCGATGCCGAAGCCGGCGCGCACGGTGGTTCTCGCATCCGTCCCCGGCGTGTAGGCGATGCCGATGCGGGGCGCGAAATTCAGCTTCTGCGGCCGCGGCGCGGCGAACGTCAATACGCCCGGAACGTCCGCGATGCTGTTCTGCTCGAACTCGTGCATGGACTGGGGCACCGCATTGAATTCGTAGCGCACGCCCAGGTTCACCGCCAGATGGCGATTCACCTTCCAGTTGTCGTTGGCGAACCAGTACAGCGCCCAGGAATCGGCCGAATACGGTTTGCCGCCGTTGTTGCGCTGCGCGATATTATCCGGGACCAGGTCGAGCAGGTAGCGTTCCAGGCTGCTGTAGGAGTAGTCGCCGCGGATGCGTTGGATAAACGTGCTCGCGCCCTTCAACTGCCGCGCGTCCACGCCGAACTTCAGGTCGTGCCGGCCGCGCGTCCAGATCAAGTTGTTCTGCAACTGGTAGGTGGTCTGGATGGTAGCCTGCGGGCCGTTCGGGTTCGGGCCCAGGTTCAGGTTGAAGTCCTGTAGCAGTTGAATGTTCGGGAACACGTCCAGGCCGGGGAACTGGAAGTCGGGCACCGGCGTGTCGCTGTTGTAGCGGTTGAAAGACGCGCGAAACTCGTTGGTCAGGTTGGGCCGGAAACTGTGAAACTCGGTAAGACTCAGCAGCTTCGAGGTGATTGGCCGGGTGGCGAAAAAGATCGGCAGGTGCGCCGTGGTGTCGATCGTCGTGGTGTTGTTGTCCACGTACCGGCCGCGCAACTGGTCGCTCTCGGAGATGTTGTAATCCACCGAAACCAGCCAGTCGTAATTGTTCTGGTAGCTCGGCTTCACCACCGGTACGACCCCCAGCGGGATTGACTGTCCGTTGACCCGGGAGGTGCGGCCCGCGTCCTGGGCGGCGGCCGGCAGGTACTGCTTCAGGATGTCCAGGTTGGTCTTGGAGAGATTGCTCATGCCGGTGAGCGTGGCGTATCCGGCCACGGTCGGCGCGTAGATCGGGGCCGCGTTGGCGGCTGCATCGCCGATCGGGTTGTACTGGAACAGGCCGTAGTAAAAGAGCTTGTTCTTCTTCACCGGCCCGCCGGCGGAGGCGCCCAGCCGGTTGGAGTCGTAGCGGGTACGGGTGAGGATCCCCTGCCGCTTGAAGTTCTGGTCGAGCGCGTTCAGGTTGCGATTCTCCAGATACTCGTAAATCGACCCGTGCACCTCGTTCGTTCCGCCCCGGATGACGCTATTGAACTGGCCGCCGGAGGAGTGCCCGAATTCGGCGCTGAACTGGTTCTGGAGTACGGTGAACTCCTGCACCGCATCCGCCGGAACCTTCGCTACCGAGCCCGTCACATCTTTGCGGTTGTTATCCGAGCCTTCGATCATGAAGTTGTTGTTGCGGGGCCGCTGCCCGCCCACCGACGGGCCTTCGGCCGTGCCGAAGCCGCCCGCGGTGACAACGCCCGCGCCGAGCAGCGACAGGTTCAAGACGCCTCCGTTCGGATTCGTCGTGGAGGGCAGTTGCGTGGCCAGCCGCGTTTCATAGTTATTCGCGACCTGCGCCGTGGTGGTGTCGATCAATTGGGCGGCCTCGGTCACATTGACCGTCTCCGACACGCTTCCGACCTGAAGGCTGATGTTGGCCGTGGTGGTCTTGTTCAACTCGACCACGACATTTTTCAGTGACGATCCGGCGAATCCCGGTGCCGTCACCGTGATGTTGTAAGTTCCGATCAGAACGTTGTTAAAGCGGTAAAGACCGCTTTCATCGGTCTTGGTTCCCGCCTTTACGCCCGTCGCGATGTTAACGAGTTCGATGGATGCTCCGGGCACGGCGCTGCCGGAGGGATCGAGTACGGCGCCCAGAATGTTCCCATCGGCCGCCTGACCAAAGCAATTGGATGCAGCGAGCAGCAGGCCAAGGAACAGAGTGAACACAAAGGTCTTCATTTCTGTCTCCAGTAAGTGAAAATTTGGCTGGCTGGTTAACCCCTGACCCCCAGCGTTAAATCACGCTGTATCCCTGATCGTTAGAAGCTACCACCTTTGAGTGGTAAACGAAAGAGGCATTTTTGTAATTTACACATCGGTGTGCGATCGCACGTTTGTTTCGAATTCGGACGGAGCATCCCATCCGGGACCGCGCGTGCGGACGTAATCCCGGGTTGGAGGGAATAACGTATGTCCGAACAAGCCAACCTCGAACTGGTGCAGGCAATGTATGCGGCCTTCAGCCGGGGCGATATTCAGACCATCATCAACCATCTCGCGCCAGACGTTGTCTGGGTTCACGAAGGGCCGGAGACCATTCCGTTCACCGGACGCCGCAAAGGAACCGCCGAGGTGCTCGGGTTCTTCAAAGCGCTGGGCGAAACGCAGGAAAACCAGAAGCTCACCATCGAAGCGAATGTTGCGCAGGGGGACCGGGTGGCAACATGCGGACGTTACTCCGGCACGGTGAAAGCGACGGGTAAGAAATTCGACAGCGCCGTCGCCCACTTCTTTACAATTCGCAACGGCAAGGTCACCGAGTTCCTGGATTACGGGGATACCGCGCAAATGGCCGACGCTTACTCCATGAAGTCGGCGGCGGCGCGGTAGACCTCTTCCGGCGACGCGGTGCCGGTGCCCTTTTTCATGATGGTAATGGAGGCCACCAGGTTGCCGAAGCGGAGGGCGGTTTCCGCGTCGCCGGTGACGCTCAGGGCCAGCGCGGCGCCTGCTGAAAAACTGTCGCCTGCGCCGCAGATATCCACCGGCCGCTCCACGCGCCGCGTGGGAATCCACTGCGGGTCGCCTTCCGGCACCAGCAGCGCGCCTGCGCCGCCATGAGTCACCACCAGGAAGGGCGCTTGCAGGTGCCGGCGCAGGGCAGGGTAGTCCACCCGGCCGAGTGCCCGCAGTGAGGCGGCTTCGGCCTCTTGCTGGTTCGGCTTAACGATCACTCCCCGGAAATGTTCGGCGCGGGCGCGAGAGTCAACCCAGATCAGCAGCCGCGGATTTGCCGCGGCAAGCCGGGCCACAGCGTCGCGCATCGCCGGAGTCACCACTCCGCCGCGGTTGATTTCCGCCTGGTCGGAAACGATCAGCACGTCGCACCCGGCCGCGCCCCTCTCCAGGCGGCGCACCAGTTCGGCCTCGATCTCCGCCGGTAAAGGACGGGTATTCAGAAAATCGATGCGCGGCAAATCTTCCTCGCCGGTAACCGCGTTGAGGAGCTTGGTGTAAGTGAACGTAGGAACGCCGGGGGCGCGCAGCAACAGCTCCGCCGAGATGCCCCGGGCCTCCAGGGCCTGGCGCAATTCGTAGCCAAAGCCATCGTCTCCCGCCATCCCCAGCACGCCGGCACGGGCGCCGAGCGCGGCCAGGTTATTCGCCACCGTGCCGGCGGCGCCGGGCGTCACCTCGGTGGAAATCACCGCCGTGCGCGGGATACCGGTCTCAGCCGACGCGAGGGCCAGGGCGGGATCGTACACACACCAGCGGTCGAGACATACATCGCCCGCAACCAGCACCCGCACGCCGCGGATCGCCTCCAGCAGCTCGGCGATCTTCATAGCAGGCGCCACAGCGCCGGAACTGTGGCCCGGTGAGGTCCGCAGAAGTAGAAGCTCTCGCCCCCGTCCGCCACCGTGCGGACCAGAATCGTCTTGTGCGGCCGGAAGTAATATCCGGGGTCGGTCTTGGCGAGCTCGCGCCGGAAGTCGCCCTGGATCGGCACCAGGTCGAACACCGCCGTGGTGAAGTTGCGGATGGCGCGGCCTTCCTGCGATGCCACATTGCGCGCCATTGCCAGCGCTTTGAGATACACTTCAGGGCCCATCACAGCGGAACCGAAATTCAGCAGCACGCCTCCTTCGAGGCGCTCCACGGTGCGGGTGAAGATGAGAAAGTCGCGATAGGCCGCGTCGCCCAGCGCGGCCCCGTCGCAGTTCGGATGCTCGTGGATAATGTCGTACCCGATGCCCGGATGCACGGTGACCGGCACACCGGCGCGCCATCCGGCGGCAAACACGGAAAGCTCCACGTGCGGCCAGCCCGATGAATCGATGCGCCGGCCGATGTTTTCTCCGAGGCCGAGCCCTTGCGCCGAGGCTTCGCGAATCCAGTCGTTCAACTCGCCGGTTTCCCGCCACAGCCCGAATTCCCCGGTCCGGATATAGCGGTCCACGCTCTCGGTGGTGGCTCCGATCCGCGCCAGTTCGAAGTCGTGAATCGCGCCCGCGCCGTTCATGGCTACGTGGTCCACCATGCCGCGTGCGATGAGGTCGATCAGGTGGCGGCTCACGCCTGAGCGCAGCACGTGCGCACCCATCATCAGGATGCGAGCCGAACCCCCCTCGCGGGCGGCGGTAATGCGCGCGGCGAGGGCCGCGAGCTCCGGGTGTGCGAACGGCGGCGCATCGTCCTCGAGCGCGAGCCAGTCGGACACGCTCAAGTTGTTATCGCGTTCGGCCAGAGGGCGCACGCGCAGGCGGGAGCGGTCAAAGGTTTCGTAGCGGCTCATCAAATCAAGAGAATAACGCGCCGGCCAGATCTTCGCGGCAGAGATAATTCGGAACGATGTAGTCGGTGCCGAGCTCGGCCAGCCGGGCGCGCTTCCAGGGGTCGGTGGCCTGGTATTCCGGTTCGTGGCCCGCGATCCCCACGGCCACTCCGCCCGCCGCCTTCACCTCCTGGATCTCCACCGGACCGTCGCCGAATCCGAGCAGGTGACCGCCGTGCATGCCGGACGGCTCCAGGATGCGCTGGATCAGCATGCCTTTGGAGAAACTCTCGAGGTCCGCCTGGGCCCCATAGATCCCGCCGTCAAAATAGCGGGCGATGTCCAGCAGGGCGGCCTCCTCCTCGAGCTGCGCGTGGTCGGTGCCGCTGGCGAGGTACAGGGTAAGACCGCGCGCTTTCAGCAACTCGAGCAACGCGCGGGCGCCGGGCACCAGGTGCCGGTCCGGCTCGCAACAGCCGCCCCGGATCTCGTCGATCCTTCCGTGCATCACCTGTCGCAGCAGGTTGAGGAACCGCGCCTTGTACTCCTGCGGATCGGCCGGTTCGCCGCCGCGGAGCCGCACCTGTTCGGCGAAGGCGATCATCTGGTAGATCGTATCCTTGCCCGTCAGGCGCCAGACGTAGTCCTCCACAACGCAGCGGAGCTCGCCTTCGGGTTCATCCGGGGCGAGCTCCGTCAAATCGTCCATCATCATCCGGACCATGATGTCCATCCAGCCCGTCCGGATCAGCGACAGGGTTCCGTCGAAATCGAATACGGCGACTGTGGCCTGCGCCGCGCTCGCGCCGCGTCTGAGAATCTCGAGCATGTAAGCTCTATTCTGGCACGCGGCCCGCAGAAGACTAGGTCCGCTTGCGAATCATGATGGTGCCGTTGTAGGTGGTGAAGCTCGCTTCCGTGCCGCCGCCGTTTATTGTGCCGGTCACGTTGCGCTCCATGCGCACGCGAAAGCGGGCGTCCTTGGCGTCGCTCTTCTCGGTCACCGCCTGTCCTGCGTTCAGCTTCAGGTCGAAATCGCTGTAGACGTCGCCGCGATTCGCCTTGATCTTGACGTTGGCCTTGAAGTCGGCAGGCAGCGTCACGTCGATATCGCCGTTGAAGGTGCTGAAGGAAATCGGCTTGGCCGGAGCGACCTGCGTCATGGAGACTTTGATGTCGCCGTTGTGGGAATCGGCCAGAACGGTACCGGCAACGTTGGTCAGCGTGACTTTCTCGTTGTGGCTGCTCACGTCGATTTCACCGTGCACGCCATCCACCTCGATGGCTCCGTTGAGCGATTTGAGCTGGAGCGACGTGTCGGCCGGAACGCTGATCACGAGGCCCCCCGCGCGGGTGTTGAGCATTCGAACATTCACGACGTTGTCTTCTTCGGTCACTTCCAGGCCGCCCGAGGGGAGGTCGATGCGCCTGAGCCCGTCCTTGGTCTGTTCGGCGCGGCGGGCGTTGCCGGCGGCGCCCCGGCTTTCAACAATCACTTCGTTGCCGTTATAGGCCTTCACGGTAATGGAACCGTTCAACACGTTCGCCTTGACCAGGCGAGGCCGGCCGTTGTTGCGCGCGGGCACCACCACGCGGTCGCCCGTGGTTTCCTGCGCCCCGGCCAGAGCGCAGAACATCAGTGTCAAGCCCGTGAGGGCGATCAGCTTTTTCATTGGAGTTCCTCTTCTTCTCGTTTCAGATCTTGTCCTTCGAATGCAGGCGGATGGCGCCGTTGAGCGCGTTGAAAGTCAATTCCGGACCGCCGCTTCCGGCCCGGCCCACCATGTTTCTGTTGCTGCGGAAGACGAACTTGCCATCGCGCGACTCGCCGTTTACCGGGGTGGCCTGGCGCGGGCCGATCTCGAAATCCGACCAGACGCCGCCGTTCAGCGTGCGGAAACTCAGGTCGGCGTTCAGGCCCGGTTGAAAATAGATGTCCATCTTTCCGTTGAGGGTGTTGAATTCCGACGGCCTGGCCGGATTGCGGCTGAACCAGACCGAGAGCGGGCCGTTGAGCGTCCGGACCTTGCCCGAGCCTGAAATCTCCTGCATATCGATTCCGCCGTTGAGGCCGTTGATGTCGAAGTCTCCCGTCGTCTTTTTGACTTCGATGGTGCCGTCATTGACGGTGCGCAAAACCAGTTCGGTCCCGGCGGGCACCTGCACGTCGAAGTCGAAACGGACCCGGTAGCCGTAATAACGGTCGCCGCGATAATTGGTGCCGTTGTTGTTCCGGAACGGCCCGTCCACGTACAGCCGCACGAAGTTGCCCTGCTGGTTCATGTCGAGCTTCACGTCGCGCCTGGCCTCCGCCATGGCTGCGTCGGTGTCCGCGCCGGTGTGCCTCTGCACGGTGACCTGCACTTCGCTGCCGGAGTAGCCGGTCACGTGCACGTAGCCGTTGACGTTGTCCACCAGCAGTTTCTGCGCGCCTCCCGAAGCAGGCACCGGGAAGGAACGGCGGATGGTCTCCTGGTCCTGAACGCTCCACTGGCGTTCGTTCCGTTGCGCCACCAGCAGGCCCGGCGCGATGGCTAAGAAAATCAGAGTTCTCATCGGGGGTTCTCCAGTCTTTGTGCAGCGGAAGCGGCGCGCTCCCGAACGTCCGGGTCGGTGTCGGGATCCGCGGCCAGCTTGCGCAGGGTCGCGATGCTCTCGCCCGCTCGGATCTGCGCCAGCAGATCGATCAGGGCAATCTGTACCAGGGGCGAGTCCTGCACCGGCAGCGAATCCACCAATCCCCGGCGGACCTCCGCGCTGGCGGCGAACTTCGCCAGGGCGTCCACGGCCGACAGCCGGACATTGATGTTGGTGTCGTGATTTACGGCGCGGAGCAACGCCTGTTCCACCTGCTCGTCGGGCTGGCTGATCTGGTTGCTGTAGGTTACGCCGCGCAGGCGGGAACTCGGCGACTGCTCCTGCAGCAGCGAAAGCGCCACCAATTGCCGGAGGCTTTCCACCTGTCCCTGGAGTTGAGCGATCTCCGGGCTCGCCGTGGCGGAACGCGGCATCAAGGCATAGCGGCCGGCCGCAATCCCCACAAAGACCAGCAGCGCGGCAAACGCAGCCTGCCAGGAACGCCGGGCGGGAAACCACCCGGTCCAGAAACTCTCGCGCGGTGGGACGTACGTCTGCCGGCGTTGACCCTCCTGGTAACCCTCTTCGTACGCGCGCAGGGTCTCCAGAAAGCGGGCGCGCATCGCAGGGCTGGGTTCAGGTTCATTCATTGCTTCGAGACCTCTCCATACCGGTCCGAGTTCAGCTACGTCTCCGCGGCAAGCGGAGCAGGTTTCCAGGTGTTCAATGAGCCGTTCCCTCACCGCCGGATCCATCCGGCCGGCCAGGAAATCGGGAATCTGTTCTCGAACGCGGTCGCACATCATGATGCTCGTTCTCCGCCGAGCGCGAAAAACCGGTCTCCCAGTTCACGCAAGGCCCGGTACACTCTGACTTTCACCGTTCCGACCTCGCACTTGAGCACGGTCGCAATCTCCTCATACCTGAGTTCCAGGAAGCGGCTCATCACCAGCACCTCTCGTTTTTCGCGCGGCATGGCGGCCAGGGCGCGGTGCAGGAGAACGACTTCCTGTTTGTTCTGATATTGCCGGTCGGCCGGCAGGTCGCTACTGCGAAATGCGGCGTCGTCAGCGAGCGCGACTTCCGCCTTGCGTTTGCCCGCCTGGTCGAGATACACGTTCCTGCCGATCTGGAAGAGCCACGCACGAAACGAAGTTTCGGGCTGGTACGTGTGCCTGTACTTGAGAACCCGAAAGAATACGTCCTGCACGAGGTCTTCGCTGGCCGCGCGGTCCGAGGTGAGATGAACGAAATAGCGGAACAAGGCGCGGTGATGGCGGTCGAAAAGAAGTTCGAGCCTGGCGATCTGGCCGGCCCGTACCTCCTGCATGATTTGCTCGTCCTCCACGTTTCTCCCTTTTCGTAAATGATTACTGCCGGACGCGGAAAAGGTTACCAGGATTCGGCGGGCCACAGTGTGACCTTGCTGCAACACTCGAAATCCTTATTTTCGAGTGGAATGGCGGGGGTGGGATGAGGCAGAATAAGAGAGCAACCATGAATTTTCGTAAGGGTCTTTGGTGTGGTTTGATGGCGCTCGCCTGCGTTGTGGCGCCTTGCGCGGCGCAGGAGGAGCCCCAGCGGGTTCCGCCGCCCGCGCTACCGCGTGATGTACAGGAACCGCCGCCGCTGCCACCCAAACTGCCGGACGTGCGCCAACCCGGCGAAACCGGTTTCTTCATTGGAATCACGGGTTGGTATCCGAAGCAGACCCCGACCATGAATCGCGGCCGGGCTGCGGATTTCGAAGACCAGTCCCTTATCAAGATTCAGGGTGACGGCACGTACGGGCGCGCCTTCGAAGTGGGCGGAGCCGTCGGCCTGCACAATACGCTGCGTTTCTCCATCTGGGAGTCGCGGTCATCTGGCGACACTACCATTAACCAGCCGTTGCAGTTGTGGACCCAGACGTACGACAGCGGAGAATATCTCACCACGGACTACCGGCTACGAGCCGCCAGCCTGTCGCTCGATTTCCTGACGTGGCCGTACCCGGTGGAGAGCCGCCGCTTCCGGTTGAAAACCCTTTGGCAGGTACGTTACACGGGCGTGCGCACGGGCTTCGACGCCCCGAAAAAATCGTTGTTGGATGAATTCGGGCAGCCGCTGGTGGACTCGTCCGGCAACCTGCTGACCTACGCGACAAACGGGGAAAAGTGGTTTTTGTCGCCGGCGTTCGGGTTGGGAGTGTCTTACTACGCCGGCAGGCACTTCCGGGTGGAGGCGAACGGCTCGGCGTTTGCATGGCCGCGGCGCTTCAGCTTGTGGGACACGGACGCTTCGGCCAACCTGAGATTCGGAAAATTCGAACTCCGCGGCGGCGTCAAGGCCATGCATTTCAAGACCTCCACCAACGCCGACTTCTTCATGCGCGGCACCGTCGCGAGTCCTTTCGTCGGGCTGCGCTGGTACTCGCAATAGAAGATCGGGTTCGTTCGGCACCTCTACTCGTCCCCGGACGGGCGCGGCGGGGCTACTGGAGTGTCCGGAAATGGGATTAGGTTCGTTTGGAATTGTTGCATTAGGTTCGTTCGGAGGCGGGCCCGGCGAGCGAAGCGCGTTCCGGGCGAAGCGCTGTTTTCCTTCAGGAGTCACCGGGCCGCGGGAGCGGGCGCCACTGACGCGTGAAGCGTCGATTCTAAGTTGCGAATACATAAGCCGGAAATGACGATAGCACAGCAGTAAACGGGTGAGCGGGGTAAGTGCTTTCCTATCAACGCGGAATGTGTTGTGAACGGTTTTGGGCGGCGGGGCGGGTTTTTGGGTGGAATGGATTGGGGACGGCAACAGCGGCGGTCAGACTGAGCGCAATGCGTTATCGCCGACGCACTTTGCGATCCCGCGACCACTTTGAGCCAGGCGCGCCGGAATCCACCTTTATCCTTCCGCGCGTCGGCAGCGAGCAGATCGATCCGGTGATCCGTTGCGGTTTCGCGCCAAGCTGGCGCACTTCACCGCTTTGGCCATGAAGTCCCAGACCCGGCGGTTGAGGAACGGCCTCCGCGGTGGCCCGAATGGCCCGTTCCAGAAGGCGCCGCTCGAGAACGCGGCGTTGCGCCGCCAACGTCCGCTCCGTGACGCCCGTCCAGGCTTGCGAATCCAGTGTAAAATCGTAGGAAAAGCGATGCGCCGACTGATCCAGTTTGTTGCCGCGCTCATGCTTCTGGTGGGCCTGGCCTTGGCGGCGGCCCCACCGCAATTCCGCCTCAAGGACACACAAGGCACCATCCATACCGCGGCCGAGTGGAACGGCCGCCGCGCCGTGGTGCTCTTCTTCGTCACCACCGATTGTCCCGTAGCCAACAGCTACGTGCCGGAAATGAACCGCATTCGGGAAGCCTACTCGCCGCGCGGCGTGGTTTTCTTCGCCGTCCAGGCGGAGACCAGCGTGGCGGACGCGGCCGTGGCGAAGTACGCCGCGGAATACGGCTACACGTTTCCCCTGCTGCTCGATCCAGGCCAGACCCTGGTGCAACTGGCAGGCGCGACCGTGACCCCGCAGGCAGCGGTGCTTTCGCCGCGTGGCGAAGTGCTCTACCTGGGCCGCATCGACAACCGGGTTGTCGATTTCGGCAAAAGCCGGCTCCAGGCCACGGTGCCCGATCTGCGCAATGCCCTCGATGCGGCGCTCGACGGCAGGCAAGTCCCCGAGCCCCGAACCAAGTCCATCGGCTGCGCAATCAACCGGCTTAAGGGAGCCTCGCGGTGATGCGCATCTTCTTCCTTCTGCTTCTTTCGACTCCCGCTGCCGCAACCGTTCCCACCTTCAATCACGACATCGCGCCCATCCTCTACCAGAACTGCGCCGTGTGCCACCGGCCGGGAGAAGTCGCCCCGTTTTCGCTGCTCACCTACCAGGACGCCGCCAAACGGGCAAGCCTGATCGCCACCGTCACCGCAAGCCGCTACATGCCCCCCTGGAAAGCCGCGCCGGGCCACGGAAAATTCAAGGACGAACGTCGTTTGACGGACGCGCAGATCGCGCTGATTCGCGCCTGGGCAGACCTCGGCGCGCCGGAAGGCAATGCCGCTGAAAAGCCCGCCCCGCCCCAGTTCGCATCCGGCTGGATGGCCGGTGAGCCGGACGACGTGCTGGAAATCGCGGAACGGCCGTTCTCCATTCCGGCGGATGGTCCGGACCTGTTCCAGTGCTACGTCGTGCCCCTTCACCTCGAGTACGATCACTACGTCCGGACCATGGAGTTTCACCCCGGCAACCGCCGCGTCGTTCACCACGCGCTGGTCTTCGTCGATATTAGCGGAGAAGCCAGGCAGCTCGATGCCGAGACTCCCGAACCGGGCTACCCTTGTTTCGGCGGACCCCGCGTCCTGCTGAGCGGCGGCCTCGGCGGCTGGGCTCCCGGAGCCACACCTCAACCGCTGCCCGCCGGTGTCGCCCAAACCCTCGAGAAAGGCGCGGACCTCGTCATCCAGATCCACTATCATCCCTCCGGCAAGCCGGAGACCGACCGCTCTTCGCTCGGGCTCACCTACACCACCAGGCCGGAAAAAGGGCTCGCCGGGCTGATCGCCGGCAGCCGCGCCATCGACCTCGCCCCCGGCGACGCGCATGCGGTGGTCAAGGACGTAATCGCCATTCCCCGCGATGTGGATCTGATCGGGATCACGCCGCACGCCCACTGGCTGTGTAAAGACATGAAGGTGACCGCGCACCTGCCCGATGGCACGGCGGAGCCCTTGATCTGGATCAAGGATTGGGACTTCAACTGGCAGGGCCAGTATCGATACGCCACCCCTGTGCGCCTTCCCAAGGGCACACGCGTCGAAATGAGCTACGTCTACGATAACTCCGCCGCTAACCCGCGCAATCCGTCAAGCCCGCCCCAACGCGTGCAGTTCGGTGAGCAGACAACCGACGAGATGGCCGTGTTGTTTCTTCAGGTGGTACTGCCGCGCGCCGCGGATGTGCCCGGCTTCCGCCGCGAGATCGTACTCAGCCGCATCGAGCAGGCAATCGACAACGGAGATCCGGTCGGACTCAGCCGCCCGACCATTCAGCGCCTGCGCGCCGCCAAAGCCATTTTCGACCGCAACCATGACGGCACGCTCGACCCGCCGGAGCGCAAAGCCATGCTGGACTACCTGGCAGAGCATATCCGCTGAACGCGCTGAACGCGATCGCGAACCGGGCAAAGGGCGCTGGGATATAATGAGCCCTTCGTTTCTCTTCAGGGGTTCCATGGTCCGCTCAACGGTTTTCTTCCTTTGCCTCGCCGCTTCCTGCCTCCACGCTCAAACACCATCCGTGCCCGTGAGGCAACACGGTGTCGCCGCGCGCGCTGGTGTTCGCTTCGGACAAGGGTTCACTACCCTGGTGCGCGATCACGCGCTGCTGTGGAGCAGTCCCGTGCGTTCGCCGCGCCATACGCCGAAGTGGGTGATCCCCGCTGTGGCAGCAACGGCGGCTGCCCTGCTCGTGGACCGCAGGCTGGCCACCCGCCTCCCCAACTCGGCCGACCAGATCCGCTATTCAAAGGATATTTCGGTTGCCGGGACCTACTATTCACTCGGTGCCGCGGCGGGCGGCATTTTTGCTGCGGGCGCGATCACACGGAACCACCGGGCTCTTGAAACCGGCCTGCTCGCGGCAAGTGCGGTGGCGCACACCGAGTCGATTTCGCAGATGCTCAAATACGCCTTCGGCCGTGAACGGCCCGATTTCGACGGTACCACGCGCGGCAGATTCTGGCGCGGCGAACAGTCGTTTCCCTCCGGTCATGCCATGGGCACCTGGGCGGTGGCCGCCGTAATCTCTCGCGAATACCGCGACCAGCCGTGGCTGCACTACGGCGTCTACGCATTTCCCGCGCTCATCAGCGCCGCACGGATTGGCGCGCAGCGGCATTTTCTTTCGGACGTGGTTGCCGGCGGCGCCATCGGATACCTGATCGGCGGGTGGCTCTATGACCGCCACCACCACGCCGGCCCTGACCCGGCCCCCGAGACGTCAAAGCCCGCAATGGTCCTGCCCAACGTCAGCTATAATCCCAAAGCTCACGGCTGGGCTTTTGGGATCGTCGCTTCCCGCTGAGCGTAAGGAACGTCGCCTTGGCAGGCCACCTGCTTCCTTCCTGGGCAGGGTCTTATGCACCAATGCGCCATTGTTGCTGCACTCGTGCCGCTCGCTTTCGTCTTCGTCGCACCGGCAGCCGCGCAGTCCGCCGGAGGCGCCGCGGAAACTACAGCCGCGGAAATTGAACGGCTGCGCCTCGAAAAGCAACAGCGCCTGACCCCACCAACGCTACCCTGGCTGCACCGTGCCATCCTCTACGTCCGCGAAAACAAAATTCCAGAAAAAATCACTTACGGATACAAAGGATTCCGGCCGCGCTTCGGAACCCTCGGGCCGGGTTCCGGATTCGGCCTCGGCGTGGAGTACTTCCGCCCAAATCTTGCCAATGACCGCTTCACCGTCCGTTCCTCGGTGAGCGGCTCGTTGCAACAGTTCTTCATGGTGGACGGCGAATTGGAAGCCCGCCGGATCGGCGGCGGCGGATTTGTGAATCTGCTCGCCTTCCATCGCTTCTCTCCGTCTATCGATTTCTATGGCGAAGGGCCGCACAGCTCCGTGTACGCGCGCACTGCCTACTCGCTCGAAGAAAACAGCGCACGGCTCACCGCCGGTTGGGACCTGACGCCGAGATTCCGCGCGGGTATCGTGGGCCGGTACCTCACTTCCAGCGTCGGGCCCAGAGTTAATTCGAATCGCCGTCCCATCTCCACGATTTTCGGCCCCGAGGCGGTGCCGGGATTCGCCTCCCAGACGCCCTACACCGAAACTGGAGCGTTCCTCGAGCTTTCGACCGATACCAGCCTGGGGGCTCCGCCCGGAGGAACTCGCGGCGCCCTCCGCTGGTCGCAGTATTTCTCGCAAGGAAGTGCCACGCCTTCGTTCAGCCGGGGAGAGGGGTTCTTCGAACGCACTCAGATGCTGCTCAACCAGCAGCGAGCCCTCGTCTTTCGCGCTACCGCCGTCCTCACGGATCCCAGGCACGGCGACGTGCCGTTCTTCCTCCAGCCGCAGCTCGGTGGACCCGATGACCTGCGCGGCTTTGCGGGGCGCCGCTTTTACGACAACAACATGGCTGTTGCCACCTTGGAGTATCAGTGGCAGGTATTCAGCGGAGTCTTCTTGGCCGGTTTTGCCGATGCCGGCAAGGTCTTTCCGCGATGGGATCGCTGGAGTGCCGCGGGAATTGAAAAGAGCTACGGCGGCGGCGTTCGCTTCGGCTCCGGAGGAGTAGCCACAGGCCGGGTGGATCTGGCCTTCAGCCGGGAAGGAACCCAACTTTGGATCGTCTTCGCAAGTTTTTGACAGCCGGCCTCGCCACAGCATTTTGCATCGCGGCCGCTCCGGATCATCTGCTCCGCTTTCGGGCCGACGACCCCTTGTGGCGCGAGCCGCCGCCGCTCAACGTCGGCAAGCTCAAGAAGCAGAAGATCGACGACGCCTACGATCAACTCGAAAAGACGTTCTTCCTGCCCGCCAAGCCCGGACCGGAAGGTCCGCCGCCTTCGCTCGCGGTCAATTCCGTGGGCGGAGTGCCCGATAGCGCCTGGTATACCAACCGGCACGGACGCCGGCGCATGTCGATTGAAGCGCTGGTGCGCGGACCCGGTAACGACCGCGCTCCCGCGCCCGGCCCCTGGACCATCACCGGCGCCAAAAACGAGGGCGTGACCCCCGGATTCGCCATCCGCGATTCCGCCGGACGCACCTACCTGCTCAAATTCGACACGCCGCGCTTCCCCAACTCGACTACCGCCGCCGACGTTATCGGGTCGAAGATCTTCTGGGCGCTTGGCTATTTCACGCCCGAGAACTATATCGTCAGCTTTCCGCCCGACCGCCTCAAAGTGTCCCCCGATGCCAAGGTTACCGATATCACCGGCGTAGCGCGGGCGATGACGGCGCACGACGTAGACAAGTTGCTGGGCCAGGTGGCCCGACGCTCCGACGGTCAATATCGAGCGCTCGCCAGCCTGTTTGTGGAAGGGGAACTCCTCGGTCCCTGGCTCTATAGCGGAACGCGTTCCGACGATCCGAATGACATCTATCCGCACCAGCAGCGTCGCGATCTCCGCGGTTTGCACGTTTTCGCGGCGTGGCTCAATCACTACGACGCCACCGCCCTGAACACGCTGGACACGGTGGTGCAGGAAGATGGGAAGCGGTTCGTGCGGCACTACCTGATTGATTTCGGATCGAGCTTGGGATCGAGCGCCCTCGGCGCGCGCGATCCTCGGAACGGTTTCGTCTATCAGTATGATTTCGGGTTCGCCTGGAAAGAGGCCTTGAGCCTCGGTTTCTATGCGCCGAAATGGCAACGCACCGGCTACCCCGACTTGCCGGAGGTCGGCCGCTTCGAAAGCGAGGCGTTCGACCCCGAGTCCTGGAGGCCGATTTACCCGAATCCGGCGTTCGTGAACCGGCGCCCCGAAGATTGTTACTGGGCGGCCAAACAGGTGATGACGTTCACCAACGAAGAGCTTCGCCGCCTGGTGGAAACGGGGCAATATGACGATCCCGAATCCGTCGATCACATTACCAGCGTGCTGATCCGGCGACGCGACAAGATAGGCCGAACCTATTTCAATGAGGTACTCCCGCTCGACCATTTCGAGGTGCGGAATGGCCGGCTGGAGTTCCAAGATCTCGCGGCGAAATACGGCTTTCGGGAGCCCTCGGAGTACGCAATCGATTGGTTCCAGGGGTCCCTCAACGAACCCTATGACGGGGCGATTGCCGCCGCCCGCATTCGCCGCGCCGGCGCGCCGGAAGACGCGCCATCCGTCACTGTGTACCTGCGTGCCGCGGGGCGGAAATGGGAGCTTGTAGGCCGTTTGGGCATCAACCCCCAGCATACACCCTATTCTAGATAGACATTGCCTAGATTGCTGTGGTAAGCTAGCCGGAAAGTGCCTCGACTCAGTTACCTCAAAACTCTGGAAGCCGAGAGTATCCACATCATTCGCGAGGTGGCCAGCGAGTTTCAAAAGCCGGTGATGCTGTACTCCATTGGCAAAGACTCCTCGGTCATGCTACGGCTGGCTCAGAAGGCGTTCCACCCGGCCCCTATCCCGTTCCCGCTGCTGCATATCGATACAACCTACAAGTTCAAGGAAATGATCGAGTTCCGGGACTCTTACACGCGTGAAGTGGGGGCCCGGCTGATCGTGCATACGAACCGCGCCGCCATCGACGCCGGGGCCAATCCGTTCGTCCTCGGCACCGCCCGCTGCTGCGGCCTCCTGAAGACTCAGGCCCTGCTCGATGCACTGCGCGAAGGCGGCTACGATGCGGCGTTCGGCGGCGCGCGCCGGGATGAAGAGAAGTCCCGCGCCAAGGAGCGGATCTATTCCTTCCGGGACCGGCGCGGCCAGTGGGATCCGAAGAACCAGCGCCCGGAATTGTGGAACCTGTACAACGGCCGGGTCGAACCGGGGGAAAGCATCCGCGTCTTCCCGCTTTCGAACTGGACCGAGCTGGACGTCTGGGAATACATTCATGCCGAAAGCATTCCCGTCGTGCCGCTCTATTTCGCCCGCGAGCGGTGGATGCTCGAGAGGGGCGAATCGCTGATTCCGGTGGAACAGGAATTCGTGCCGCGGCTGAGCGGGGAAAAGCCGAAGCTGATTCGCTGCCGCATGCGGTCGCTGGGCTGCTCGCCATGCACCGGCGCCATCCGCTCGGACGCGGATACCATACCCGCCATTATTTCCGAGCTGGTCTCGTTCCGCCGCTCGGAGCGCGAAAACCGCGTCATCGATCACGACCAGGACGGCTCCATGGAAATCAAAAAGCGCGAGGGGTATTTCTAAATGGCGGCTCTTCCGGAAACCCGGCCGGACTTCGCCATCGAGCAGTTTCTGGCGGAGGAACGGAACAAGGATCTGCTCCGGTTCACCACGGCGGGCAGCGTGGACGACGGTAAATCGACGCTCATCGGACGCCTGCTCTTCGATTCCGCCAACGTCTACGAAGACCAGATCCGCTCGGTCGAAAAGGCCTCAGTCAATCGCTCCGCCGGGCCGATCGACTTTTCCCTGCTGACCGATGGATTGCGCGCCGAGCGGGAGCAGGGCATCACCATCGACGTAGCCTACCGCTATTTCGCCACCGCCAGGCGGAAGTTCATCATCGCCGATACCCCCGGGCACGAGCAGTACACCCGCAACATGGCGACCGGAGCCTCGACGGCGGACCTCGCCATCATCCTGATCGACGCGCGCAAGGGCGTGCTCCCGCAGTCGCGCCGGCACGCCTACATCGCCCGCCTGCTGGGTATCCGTAGGCTGGCAGTGGCGGTCAACAAGATGGACCTGGTCGATTACGACGAACAGGTGTTCCGTGCCATCCGGGCCGATTTTCTCGCCTGGCAGAAGGCGCCCGAGGATTGCTACTTCGTCCCCATCAGCGCGCTGGCGGGCGATAACGTGGTGACGCGCAGCCGCAACATGCCGTGGTTCGACGGTCCCAGCCTGCTCGAGCATCTCGAGACGGTGCAGCCCGCCGACCGTCGCGCCGAGTCGCCCTTTCGCTTTGCCGTGCAGCGCGTGATCCGGCCGAACCAGGATTTCCGCGGCTATGCCGGGCAGGTGGCGTCCGGCATTTTGCGGACGGGTGATGAAGTCCTGGCGCTGCCCTCGGGCCGCCGCACCCGGATTCGGGCCATTACCACCTACGACGGCGAGCTCGAAGAAGCGTACGCGCCTATGTCCGTGACGCTGTCGCTCGAACACGAGCTCGACCTGAGCCGCGGCGACATGCTGGCTTCGCCCGAGGAACTTCCCGGTGTTTCGGCCCACATCGAAGCCAACCTGGTGTGGTTCAACGAGCAGCCGCTCGATGCTTCCCGCCGTTACCTGTTGAAGCACACTACGCAGCTGGTTTCGGCGCGCGTCCGCGATCTCCGCCACCGGGTGGATATCCGGACGCTGGAGCCGGAACCGGCCGAGACCCTGGCGTTGAACGAGATCGGCGTGGTGGAACTCGAAACCGGCAAGCCGCTGTTTTTCGATCCGTACCACGCCAACCGCGCCACCGGGAGCCTGGTTCTGATCGATGCCGAAACCAACGCTACGGTGGCGGCGGGGATGATTGTAGGGGCTTCGGCGGCGCACGTACACCGGCACAGCGGCCCGGTTGCTCCGGAAGAGCGGGTGGCCCGTTTCGGTCACGGCGCCGCCGTGATTCCGGTGCCGCGCGCCTCGCTGGCCGAACTGCTGGAACGGCGCCTGTTCGACCGCGGTTACGGCGTAATCTGGCTGCGCAAGGCGACCGTCGACGGGCTTCGCGCCGTGCAGGCGGCCGGGTTGATCGCCATCGTTGCCGGCGAGGGCGCGCCGGGGCTGCCCGAGAACGATTCGCGGGCCGTCGATGAAATCCTGGCGCGGCTGTTCGATGCGGCGCAGAGCTGGGAACTGGGGGGCGGGATATGATGATCGTCGAAAAAGTAGCGGAAGCGCAGCGGGTAATCGTCGAGGCACTCGACCGGGACGACACAGCCTGCGTCACTTCCAGTTTTCAGGCCGAATGTGTGGCGCTGGTTCACCTGGTCACCGGCTTCGTTCCCGATATGCCGGTTCTGTTCCTCGAAACCGGCTACCACTTTGCCGAAACCTATGCCTATCGGGACCGGATGGCGGAGCGGATGGGCCTGAACCTGGTTAACCTGGAGCCGCGCATCAGCGTAGCGGAACAGGAGCAGCAGTTCGGCATTCTGCACCAGACCGCACCGGACCGCTGCTGCAAGATGCGCAAGGTAGAGCCCCTGTTCGCGGGACTCGCCGGGTTCGGTATCTGGTTCACGGGTCTCCGCCGCGATCAATCGACTACCCGCGCCAACCTTAAGGAAATAGACGACTTTCCTCTGCCGGGCGGTAAGAGCATCCTCAAGGTGAGTCCGCTTGCCTCCTGGACTACCGCCGAGGTCTGGGCTTACCTCAAGCGCTATGACCTGCCTGTCCTTCCCCTCTACGACCGCGGCTACACCAGCATCGGCTGCCAGCCTTGCACCGCCCTTCCCTACGACCCCGACAATCCGCGCTCCGGCCGCTGGAACGGCCAGAAGGTCGAATGCGGCATCCACCTCAAAAAGGGCTCGGAGGCAGTTTAGTCCATTCGCGCAAAAAGGGCGCACCCACGCGGATGCGCCCTCCAACAAACCGAATGATAACGCCCGCCCGGCTTAGACCTGGAACGAGCTGCCGCAGCCGCAGGTCGATTTGACCTGTGGATTGTTAAACTTGAAACCCGCACCCTCGAGCGTTTCGACGTAATCGACTTCCGCGCCATCCAGGTATAGCAGGCTGGCCTGATCGATGTAAACTTTGAGCCCGCTGTATTCGTACGTCTTGTCCAGCATGTTGGGCTGATTTTCGAATGCCATCGAGTAGCTGAAGCCCGAGCATCCTCCGCCCACGACCGCGATCCGCAGTCCTGCCGGAGAGGGTTCCTGGCTCGACATGATCTCTTTTACCTTACCCACGGCTTTTTCCGTCAATTGCACCATTTCGTTTATCACTCCTGAGACTCGAGCTGTTTTCGGCCCTCATTATACCAGTCGTGCCGGCGATTGGCGGACCAACCCGATTGTCTCTTTAACACTTTGATGCCACAGCCCGCCCGTAGGTCGCGCCGAAATGACGCCCGTGCTATCTTTCATTCAGTAAGACCCGAACTCCACTGAAACCCGATATCGGGCGGGCGCGTCGGAATCGGTGTATGGGAACACTGAGTGGCGCTCTCACACTCCCGGGCTTCGGTAGCAAGGTTGCGGCGAAATCTAGAGTGGACTACGAGAATACCGCGGAAGGTTCCCTGGTACGCCGCGCTCAAGCGGGCGACGAGACCGCATTCCGTGAGATCGTGGAGCGGTACCAATCCAAAGTTTTCTCCATCATCCACGGCATCGTCCGGCAGCGGAACGATGTGGAAGATATTGCACAACAAGTATTTGCGAAAGTTTACCTCTCCATCCGGAACTTCGATTTCCGCAGCTCACTGATTACCTGGATCTACAAAATCACGGTCAACGAGTGCTTCGATTATTTGCGCAAGCGGAAAGTCCGGAAACTGGTTTATGAGAGCGACCTCAGCGAAGACGAGGTTCGCCGTGTGGAAAATACCGAACCCAACGTGGACCGGCAGGTTCCGGCGGATACTTCGCTGGCAAGCCGCGACTACGTGGTCAAACTCCTCTCCCGCGTTTCCGAAGAAGAACGGATGCTGCTGATGCTGAAAGAGGTGGAGGGGTTCAGCGTGGAAGAGTTGGCCGAGAAAACCGGCATGAACGAAAACACCATCAAGGTGAAACTCTTCCGCGCCCGGCAGAAACTGGTCAAGGCCGCGCAGCGCCTCGACCGCGCTCCCGGTCTGGTGGCCGGTTGAGCGCAGGCGGCTTTAAGAAACTGGTGTTCCCGGAACCGGGCGGTCCGACAGGCAACAAGACCCGGGATGGGATGGTTTTAGGCGTGGTACTTTACACTTGTAAGGGAAGAACGATATGCATGCGGTAGTGATCGATCGCCTCGAAGAGTATCTGGCCGGGGTTTTGGATCCGGCCGCTCGGCGGGATATCGAAACCCACCTGAGCTCTTGTGGCATGTGCCGCGAGGAAGTACGCGGCATGCAGGAAATCGGTGCCCTTTTCGGCTCTCTGCGAACCGAAGAAGTTCCGGAGCCCTCTCCGGCTTTCTATCAGCTGGTGATGCAGCAGGTGGACCGGCAGGCCGCCGTTGAAGCCCCTGCTGGCTTTGGACTGTTTTCCTTCGATCTGCTGTTCGCCCGCCGCCTGGTGTTTGCTTCTCTTCTTACCCTGGCGGTAATCGGCGGATACTTCGTCTCTCACGAATCAGGCAGGCGGCCGTTAATCTCGCCTGAAGCGGTGATGGCGCAGCAGGATCAGCCGGCGTTTGACTCCGGTTCCGCCCAGGCCAACATGCTGGTGACGCTGACCGCCTATGAGCACTAATCTCCTCGAGCGGACTTCCGTGTCGCGCGCGTGGAACCAGAAGACGGCCGGCGTGGTCCTGCTTTCGTTGGTCTTCCTCGTAGGCGCCGCCGCCGGGGCCGTTTTCATGGACTTGCGGGTGCATAACCGCGGAATCCCTTCCTTCGACACTGCCGAAGGCAAAATCGCCTATTTCGAGAAAATGCAGAAGGAACTCGATCTGACGCCGGAGCAGTCCGAACAGATTCAATCCGTTCTCAACGACTTCTGGCAGTACTATCGAACCGTGCTCAGCGACAGCAAGCAGCGCGTCGAACAACTCCTGAACGAGGAACAACGCAAGAAATTCGAGCAACTCCTGCAACAGCAGTCGCGTTGACCTGCCCTTTGCGGTTGACAAGGCGCTGGAGCGCGTGACCACAATGGTTTTTCCGGAGCATGCGCCACTACTCGCCTTCCCTTCTGATTCCGGCCGTCGCTGCCGTCATCTGCCTCGCCTCGTGCGGCAACGAGCAAACGTTCCCGGTTCGAACCTACAATATGGGGGACCCGGTAGCGCTCGGCCGCCTGACCTACACCGTCTTCGAGACCCGCTGGTTGCCTCGCCTCGGCGAAGATCCCGTTCCCCGCATTCCTCAACACCGCTTTTTCCTGATTCGCGTCAGCGTCGCCAACAGCGGCTCTTCGGACACGCTGGCTCCGAACCTCACCATCGAGGACGCCAAAGGCAACGTGTACCAGGAAATCAGCAATGGCGAGGGTGTCCCGCAGTGGATCGGCTACCTGCGCCACATCAAGCCCGCCGACTCGGTGCAGGGCAATCTGCTGTTCGACGCTCCCCCGGGGGCATACAAGCTGCGCGTATGGGACGAGAACAGCGAGCGTGCGGCCCTGGTCACTATCCCGCTCTCGTTCAATTCGGAAGCGCCGAATGCGCTGCCGGAGCCGGTAAGACAGCAATAACGGTTCCAGGCGCCGCAAAAACGTACATACGCCGCCGGGGCGGTAGAATCGAGGAGTAGCTCGTTATGCTTGCCTTTGCGGTCGCGTGGCTGTTTCTTCAGGCCGACCCCTATGCCGAGGGCCTCAAGGCGCTCGAAGAGGGAAAGTACGAGGCTGCGATACCGGCGTTCCAGAAAGCCATCCAAGCCGATTCCAAGGACTACACCGCCTACTTCAACCTGGCCCTCGCGTATGGTTTCCTGAACCGCGATACGGAAGGCATCGCCGCCTACCGGAAAGCCCTCGAATTGAAGCCGGGCCTGTACGAGGCCGAATTGAATTGCGGGATTCTGCTCATGCGGCAGAAAAAGCCGGCCGAAGCGCTCCCGCTCTTTGCCGCCGCCGCCGGCCAGAAACCGGGCGAGTTCCGCCCGCAACACTATCTCGCCCGCGCCCACTTGGAAA
Organism: Bryobacterales bacterium; assembly: GCA_963836425.1. Classification (GTDB taxonomy): domain Bacteria; phylum Acidobacteriota; class Terriglobia; order Bryobacterales; family Bryobacteraceae; genus CAWIJJ01. The sequence continues at coordinate 859,729 of CAWIJJ010000006.1, forward strand.
CCGGCGACTTCCCGGCGGCCGAAGCCGGTTTCCGGCGCGCGCTCGAGCTCGATCCGAAATCCGCCGAATCCGAATTAGGCCTCGCACACGCGCTCGCCGGACAAGGCAACCTCGCCGGCGCCGCGCCCCACTTCCGCCAGGCCTCACAACTCGACCCGGAATACCGGGATTTCCTGCTCGAACTTGCCCAGCTCTACGAAAAGAACCACCAGACCGCCGAAGCCATGGCGATTTATCGCGAGTTCCCCGATAATCCCGCGGCTCAGGAGCACCTTGGAACCCTCCTGCTCGACACCCGCCAGTACGCCGAGGCCATTCCCCGCCTGGAAGCCGCCTACTCCAGGGACGCCACCAACGCCAACCGGACCGCACTGGCCGCCGCCTACCTCTTCAATAACCAGCTCGACAAGGCCCTTCCCCTCATCGAGCAGGCTGTCGCCGCCGAACCGGACCAGTACGACCTGCGCATGATGTACGGCCGCGCACTCCGCGATCGAAGGCAGTTCCCCGCCGCCGCCGCGCAGTTTGAGCAGGCCGCGCGCCTGAAACCCTCCGACGCCAAAACCTGGAATGAGTTGGGCACCGTTCTCTATATGTCCGACGCCTACCAGCAGGCGCTCGCCGCTTTCGACCGCGCCCGCGACCTGGGAGAGAACACCGCCGGCAACTGGTTTCTCCGCGCCATCATTCTGGATCGAACGAAACAGGCCAAACCGGCCCTGGACGCCTATCGGCACTTTCTCACACTGAGCGACGGCAAAAGCCCCGACCAGGAGTTTCAGGCGCGGCAAAGAATTCGTATCCTCGAAAAAGAGGAGGCGAAACGCTGATGGCTGGATTTTCCCTGACGTGCCTGCTTGCAGTGCTCCTGGCGGCCGCAACGCCGGCCCGGGGTGATCTCAAGAAAGCGATGGCCGAGCAGGATCTCGAAAAGCGTTCCGGCCTGGCCCTCGAGAATGCCAATGCCGCGTTCAAGACCATGCGCGCGGATTACCAGGACGGGAAGGCGCAGAAACTCTCCGCCGGCATTGCCGAGATTCAGGAGTCGGTGGAACTGGCAGCTACTTCCCTGGAACAGACCGGCAAAAATCCCCGCAAGAGCCCCAAATGGTTCAAGCGGGCCGAAATCTCCACGCGCGACCTGCTTCGCCGCCTCGACTCGTTCCAGCGTGAAATGGCTTTCGATGACCGCAGCAAACTTGACCCGCTTAAAACCAAGGTGCAGCAGATTCACGAGGATCTGCTGCTCGGATTGATGGAGGGCAAACGCAAATGACACGAGCCGCCTGGATTTTACTGCTCGCCGTTCCCCTGCTGGCCCAGCCGCGCCGCGACTTTCTCACCACCGACGAAGCGGAACAGATTCGCGAAGCGCAGGAACCGAATGCCCGGGTGACGGTGTACGCCAAATTCGCCAGCGATCGCGTGCAGCTTGTCAAAAGCCTGATCGCCAAAGACCGGGCCGGCCGCTCCACCATGATCCACGACGCCCTCGACGATTACTCCCGCATTCTCGACGCCATCGACGAGGTCACTGATGAGGCCCTGGCGCGCGGGGCTGACCTCAAAGTCGGGCTTAACGCCCTGGCCAAAGTCGAACGAGAATCGCTCCCTGTCCTTAAATCGATTCAGGACAGCGCGCCGAAAGACCTGGACCGCTACGAATTCGCGCTCCACACTGCCATTGAAACCACCTCAGACAGCCTGGAACTGGCCGAGGGCGATCTGGGCCAGCGCACCAAAGATGCCGAAGCCCGCGAGGAACGGGAAAAGAAGGCCATGGAGCAGGCCATGACCCCGACCGAACTCGAAGGCAAGAAGGCCGAGGAAAAACAGGCCGCCGCGAAGGCCGCCGAACAGGCTAAACCGCAGCGCAAGCCGCCCACCCTGCTGCGCCCCGGCGAAAAGGCCCCCGAGAAGAAAAAGCAATAACGGGAGCCGCATCCTCGCTACTGCGCCGAAAACACCCGGTACGTGCCGCGCGCGAGCGGCGTCTCGAACACCGTAGTGTTGCCTGCCTGCTGGCCGGTCAACTCCTCCCCGGTTTCAAGGTCCCGCAGCCGCGTGATCCGTCTCTCCGCGACGATGCGTGCCTGCACCGGTTCCTCGGCGAAGGATTCCACGATGAATTTGTCGTTGTCATACGCGAACAGGCTGACCATGGCGGGCGCGTCCAGCCGCACGTACATGTCTTTTGCGAGCACGTCCCGGATTGCCCGCAGCACCGGCTGCGGATACCGGTACAACTCGCCCTCCGCCTGCGGAATCGTCAGAACATACAGCACGCCCTTGGAGTACTTTCCAGAGAGCAGGATGGGCGTGCCCGAGGTCCGGTTGGGCGAGGTAAAAGCGCTCACCACTTCCCAGGAGTCGTTCGTGAAATAGCGGATCTCCGGAATCAGAATATCGCTGTCGAGTTTCTGCCCGCGCGGGAACCGCCCGGTAAATTCGCGCGTGGCCACGGTCTGGCCCGTGTACTCGAGTTCGATGATGTCCTCAATGCCTTTTCCCTGTAGCGCTTTGAGCAGCCCCGAAGTGATTACTACCGTTTTGCCGTCCGTCAGCTGTTTCTTGATCCTGGTCACGATGGCGGGGTCGGATTTCGCCTGCTCGGTGAGCAGAATGGTCTTCTCTTCCGCCGGGAACTCGGGAACGATGTCCATCGGAATGCCGATCATCCCCAGATAGCTTGGAAGGTGATCTTCGCCCGAGGAGTGGTAGGGTTTGTAAGATTTGACGCCCACCGGCTTGCCCAGTTGGCCCAGGAACTTGTCCACCCGCTCGAAGACCGGCCCCGCCAGTTTGGCGGCGCGGGAATCCGGGAGCGGCGACCCATCGGGATTCCTGCCCGGCGTGTAAATCGCGCCGATATTGAAGATGGTGATCTCGGGCGCTTTGGCGAACAGGGTCAGCCAGAGTTGCTCCTCAAACCGGTTCGGCAGGTTCATGCCGCCCTGGTCCACCCAGCCGCCCAGATTGCCGCCGGGCTTCAGGTTATCGAAATAGCGGACGATCGAATACCCGTGGTATTGCTGAAGGTGCTGGTTTCCGCTTGGATCCCGGGTTTCGGTGCCGGTGTAGATGCCGTCGAAGATCCGCGGCTCGGTCTCCAGATTGAAACCGAGATTCTGAAAGTGGTCGTACCAGTTCGGGTACTTGATCACGATCCGCACCTTTGGATTCACGGCCTTTGCCGGGCCGATTACGAGATTGCGCGCCGCCTCGTCCATCTGCGCCAGCCGGAATTCGGTCCATGAGCGATTGCCCTTGGCGGCGATGTCGGAGTCGGCCTTGCAGTCGGTGAAGAAAAAGTCGTCCAGGATGAATTCGTCGAAATTCCGGGCCGTGAACTCCACGACTTTCTTCAGCATCGCGCGGTGTTCGGGATTGGAATAGCAGTAGGTCTCGAACTGGTTTCGTTCGCTGATCGTGACCGTAATCCCGCCCGCGACTTTCACCCCTTTGCCGAGAAAGAACTTCTTGGCCAGGTCGAGCGTAGCCTGATCCACCACCACCGTATCGCGGTGCGTCTCCAGGTAGATCTTGTCCACCTTCATGTTCTTCGAAACGGCTGCCCAGTGGCTCTCGAGCCACGCCGGGTCCTTCATCTGCTGGGTTTCGTAAACCCGGCTGTAGAGGGCGACATCGAAATTCTTGTAATTATTGCCGCCCGCCAGGGCGACTGCCGCGGCCACCGGAAGAAGACATGCAAGGCGAAGCTGGACCGATCGTTTCATCCGCATCCTCCTGGGACTTCCGGACCTGCGGCCGGAGAATCGGGGCAAAAACGCCGGTTTTGTCCCTTCGCCGAGAGTAGCTCAATTGCGCGGTCGAACTCCAGCGCGCCCTTACCGCAGCACCGCGCTCGCTTCCGCCTCGGCAACCAGCCGGTCCGCGTCCTTCCGCAGCAGCATCCGTTCGCTGACCGCCTGTTCGGCCGCCGCGCGAATCTTCTCCACCCAGGCCTCATGCGTGCCGTAGCGCTCCTTGAGCGAGGGCCGCGGATCCCCCGCCGCCAGCCGCTCCGCACGCGTGGTCGCGAACGGGACGTATCCTCCGGAAAGCCCGCAGATCCTCCCGCGGTCGAACCCCGCGGCCGTGACGTTCCACCCCAGGTACGTGCCGAGCGGCGCCTGCCGCAGTACGGAAGGCACGCCGCCGACGTCCGTGCCGTCCGCGTCCACTTTTGGCACCAGCATCGGGATCGCCTGCTTCACCACTCCCGGCTCCCGTGTGATCACACCGGAAAGATCATTGGCGCGGAACTCGGGGCCGAAGTCCCGGTCGAGAACGACGTTCACCAGCCCGTCCGGCGATGGCACGCCCGGAATCGGCGGAAACCCGATCGCTTCTGCCGTGGCCGGCGCCAGCTCGCCGCGCGCCAGCGTCGGATAGCGGCTCGGAGGCGGCTCGATTCCGCGCGTTACCCAATCCACCAGCGCCACGTTCAAGGCGCGCATCGTGTCCGATTCCGGATTCGGATTTCCCGCCAGCACGCAGCCTCTCGCCGGGGCGCTCGCGCTCCGGAATCCGCCTCCACCGCCGCCATGTGTTGTCCCCGGGAAGAAATAGCGCCGCACATTGGCCGGCAGCGGAATGTCGGCCGCGGCGTCTGTTCCCACCAGGCCGGGCGACTCCCAGAGAAACCAGAATTCCACCCCGCCAAACGTTTCCATCACCTTCGGACACGTTTTCGATTTGGTGCAGCGGTCCAGCAGGCCGGCCGTGGTCCGCCCCCGGCGCCGGTCGTTGTAGTCGCTCCACCACAGCACCGCCTCGCTCCCCATATCGTAGGGGCGCGAATGCCCTCCGGCGACGGCGAAGCGGAAGTTCAGGGCCAGTTGGCGGGCCGCAATGTGGGGCAGCACCCCGTCCCAGACAATCCGCCCGCCCTCATCCTGGTTGAACCCCAGATGGATAAAACTGCGGATGAAATTGCCGGACTGCGAATCCCCGCGGCTCACCGCCCAGCGGATCGCTCCCGCCACCGGATTCGGCGTGCCGGTGTCGTCTTTTTCGGCGTAGCGGAGGAAGGAATTCAGGTCGCGTGTGGCGGCGTAGCCGATCCCCAGGACCAGCGGGTCCTTTGCCGTGAACACCAGGATGTACTCCGAATCCGGGTCGAAGCCGCCCTCGACGCACAGCCTGGAAGGATCGGGAACTCCCGGAAACGGCTTGGCCGTGCAGTCGGCAAATGCCCACCCTGCCGCCGGAACGGGCGACGGCGGCGCATCCGGAGCGCTTCGCCGCGTGAGGCTGGCCTTGCGTGTATCGAGCGTCAGGGGCCTCTGGTAAGTCAACCCGGCGAACTGGGTCTGCGCAAGCGGCACGGTGTTGGTTCCCGGGGGGATATCGATGAGGCGCAGCAGCACCGGACCCGTCAGGGGCGAGCCGTCGCGCTTGCGGGCAACCGGCACCGTCAGACTTTGCAGCTTGGAATCCGCGGGGATATCGCCCTGCCAGCCGCTCACCACATTCACGTGCCCTTCCTCCCAACCCGTAGGAGCGCCGTTGCCGCGATTCGCAACATTGTAATAGAGCACTCCGCTCGCCTTCTTCATATCCAGCGGCTTTGCCAGATCGAAGGTGCCCGAATACTCCACCATCCCGCGGCTGTTCCGGGGCGCAAATTCGAGATCCGTGATGATCCTGTTTCGCGGATCCCGCGGGTCCAGTTCGCCGTAGAAACGGCCGCTAACCCGTTCGTATGCACCGGCATCGCCGAAGGTGCGGCCGCGAAAGGCGGGAGATTCGCGCTGCCCGATCACGATCCGCGTCACCCGCGCCTGGGTTCCGGCCGAGCACAGCAGAATCAGCGCACCGGTCACGCCGAGCCGTTTTGACATGGAGTTTATTGTAATGCGGATGGGAGCGGCCCCATCCGAGTATGGGGCCGTTTCCGGGAAACGCGCAAATCGAGATGCGACCCCACCTCCCGAGAATCTAGGACGCGAACATGAGAACTTGAACCTGATCTGGGGCCGCAATACCAATATCGGCCGAATTTACTTTAGATAACAGTCCTGAAATCCCAAAAAAGTACCAGGTGGTTCCAGTCCAGGCGGCTAGGTGGCCGCGCCGCGCCACGCAGACCTGCTGTGCGGAGTGAGGTCCGTACCTGGTGCCGACTAGATGCGGACTGCGGGGAGTAATCCTGAATATTTCTCATGGGTGTACAATTGTACATACGTGCTGACAGAATGGGATCCCGGCAAAGCGCGACTGAACGTTAGGAAACACGGCGTTTCCTTTGCCGATGGCGTGGCTTCGCTCGAAGATGAGGGAGCGCTGACAATGCGAGATCCCTTTTCTGATGACGAAGAGCGCTGGGTGACGATGGGTCGTGACGTCTTGGGGCGCGTACTCGTTGTTGTCTACACTTGGCGCGGCGAAAGTGTGCGCCTGATTTCGGCACGAAAGGCGACGGCGCGTGAACGCCGAAGATACGAGGATGCAAATGAAACGCGAATATGATTTTTCGAACGCGAAGCGTGGGCCGGTAATTCCGGTTCCCAAGGGAAAAACGAGGATCACAATCCGGTTGGACGAGGACGTGATCTCTTGGTTCCGGACTCAGGTAGAGAAGGCGGGTGGCGGCAACTACCAAAGCCTCATCAACGACGCCTTACGGCAACACATCGCCCAGGCGCGCGAACCCCTGGAGGAAACGCTTCGAAGAGTAGTCCGGGAGGAAATCAAGCGGGCGAGTTAGTGAGTCTTCCGGGGCGTCAGCGTTCAATGTCGGAAGGTGAATTCAGGGGAGTAATCCGGCGGAGATTGGCTTTATCAATGTCGGAAGCCGACTTGTCGGGACTAATCCTAAGGACCCACGTTGCCCCGGACTTCTCAGGCGGGAAACTCCAACTGCCCCGCGTAATCAGGAAATGCGGCACGGAACCCTTTGGACCAGTTTGCCGGCAGAATCACGCGTTGAACATCATCGATGCCAAATCGAATATCGCTCAGGGCCCGCCATTCCCGTTCCATATAGAAATTCTTTTCATCATCAGCGATGCTGGAGGCGCAGAACGGCACGCAGTAGCTCAGGAATTCCCGATCAACGCCGCGCATGAGAACCTCGATATCCGTGAGCAGGTTTGTGATTTTTGGATTGAGTTTCTCATCTGCTGGCGTGCTTTCCTCATATTGCCTCACGAGCAAGAAAAACAACTCCATACGTTTTGCGTAAAACGCGCTGATGAATGAATTCAGGAAGAATGCTCGTGAATACTGTCCCGCGGATAAATCGCGCGCTGCCCAGTCCACCTGTGGCCGGTAATCCACGATCGAGTCATTCGCGATATAGAAAACCGGCGTTGCGCCCTTCGTTAGAAGAAAAGACTTGCGGAAGGCGAGACCCAAGCGGCTGTACTTCTTCATGTGAATGGAAAGGTCTTGAACCGGAATATCGCAGAAGCAAACGGCTGCCGCCTGGTGGACCTTCCGTTCGGAGAACCACCCCACACCGAGAGTTGTCTCCACTGGCGGTTTGGTCGAACCGTCTGGATTCCGAGGCACCCGCAGTTCACCGGAACGTAAGATCGTTAACAAGAGATCGAACTGCTTCTCTTCGCTTTCGAGGGCGCGTCCGACGAAGTGGGTCAGTTCGTTCGATACGTATCGTTGAGTGCTCATGATCGTTCAAAGTTGGCACTACTAGCGATGTCATTCGCGCCGATAGTCGGCCGGCGCTTTGGCTGCCACTGATCAATTGCCGAAGGCAGTTCATCGAGGCTCCGAAGGAGTGCGGTATGCATGCGTTCTCCCAGATGGGACGCCTGGAGCACGTGCCGACACGCCTTTTCGGTCACAACGATATCGCAGTACGGCACGGCAAGCGCCAATGCGTCAATGTCGTAAACATCGTTGGCGCTCCACTGTTTGTCCCGATTTCGATGCCACGCCGTCTTGATGGCAATCGAGACTTCTGTACTAGGCATGGAGCGAACCAATCGCCGCGCTGACTCCTTATCTGATGCCACATCCGTAAGCGCGAGGCCTCTGTCCTTCAACGCAGGTGGAAGGATGTTCTGAAATTCGATTATGAGTTCGCGGACGGACACGAGATCGTGTAGTCGTCCGCGCCGCCATCTGGTCTCAGCGTCGAGCCTAGCAGTCTGCGCCCGCTCCTCTGCGGCACGATTTTCGGCTATTTGAATCACGGCTTCGGGATTCCAGCCGTATGCCCGTATTTCCGGCACTTCATCGTCTGTCGGACCTCTCAGTACTGACCTCTCCATCCGCAGAGTCGTCTCTGCAATGAACTGATCGAATGTGTCTGGCCCTACGCGCCCACGAACGCGCTCAGTCTCGTCCCCATTTGGCCCCATTATCCTTAGTCCGCTTTGAATTCCCGCACTATGCCGAACGCCACGACCAATGAGCGGCACCTCCGCAAGCAGACTCGGCAACTTGGCGATGGGGTCGAGCATCGAAGAAAGTTCGACTTCCATGACCACCACGCGGCTGACGAGCGTTGCGAAGTCTGTCAATTCCTCCATGACATCCGCTATTGCTCGACGTTGCGCCGGATCTCTTATCTTGAGCATCTCAGCGTAGTGCGTTCCAGACAGAACGAAGATCGCCGCCCCTGCACGGCGGGCGGCACGGCAAGCCTCCAACGCGACCACGGCCGATTTGCTCTGTGGAGACCCTTTCGCGGCTTGGGCCATGTAGATCCAGTGGTTGAGGTCGAAGTAGACGATCTTCAGCGCGTCGGACGGCAGTCGCAAAAGCCGTGGCCAAACAAGGACCGGCGGGTTCTCTCTCATTACACGTGCCTATGGAGCCTGCCGTTGGCCACAGCCACTATATTTCGGAAAGATCCAAACATACGCATCGTAGTGCGGCGGCTGATGCGGATCACACCACGCTGCCAAGTCCGAACTCGGCACCCTGCGCTGCCTACCATGGTCCATCGCTGGCTCCTCTCAACAATCGTACCGTTCCTAACACCCGAAAGGGCTCGTTGTGCATTGAAAACAAGTGAAAGAAAGCATTCGATCACACGCACACACGATCCGTTGCGATAACCCCGGACAGGCACCAATTGCGGTTGGGCGCGATCGCGAGCGCCTAGGAGGAACTGGATTGGCGGTGTCTATTGTGAAGGTGGCTGAACTACAACAACAACACTGAATCGAACTACGAAGAATGGCTTTTCAGGGCTGCGATCTGCCAAATAGCCTGATCACGACCGAGAAACGCGCTTCCCACGTGTGATCAGATCGATTTGAGCGCATCACCCGTTCCGAAGCGCGGCAATAGGATCCATCTTCATCGCCCGGCGCGCCGGAACGTAAATGGCTACGACCGCGGCCGCCAGCAGCGCCACCGGAATTCCCACAAATGTCGCCAGGTCGCCGGCGCTTACTCCCCAAATCAACGAGGCCATGACCCGCGCCATCGCGAATGCCAGCGCCAGTCCCGCCGCCAGTCCGGCCGCGGTCGTGGCAAGGCCGCGGCGGAACACCATCGCCAGCACGGTGCTTCGCGGCGCTCCCAGCGCCACCCGAATGCCGATCTCGTGCTTCTGCTCTCCCACCAGGTACGCCATCACCCCGTACACGCCCACCGTGGAAAGCGCCAGCGCCAGAATCCCGAAGGCTCCCATCATCACCGCCACGTAAATCAGCCCCGTAGCTTCGTGCCGCATCATCGTATCCATCGTGCGGACATCCGCCACCGGCTGCTCGGCGTCAACCCCGCGGATCGCCGCCGTCACCGCCGGAGCGGCCCGCATCGGATCGCCCGCCGTGCGAACCGCGATGTCCATCCACAACCGGGGTACCTGTTGGTACGGCACGTAGGCCACCGACCGGAATCCGCGATCGTACATGCTGTGCGGCACGTCCGACACCTCGCCCACCACCGTCGTCCACGGTCCCGGTCCCGCCGGGATCACCGTGCGGAACCGGCGGCCCACGGGGGATTCGCCCGGCCAGTAGCGCTGCGCCAGGTGCTCGCTGACAACCGCGACCGGCGGCGAATCCGGGCCATCACGGGAATCGAGCAGGCGGCCCCGTTTGAGCGCAATCCGCAAGGTGGAAAAGTAGTTCTGGCTGACGGACTGCTGCATGGCGGCAGGCTGCTCGCCCGGTTCCGGCGCGCGTCCTTCAATCTCCACCTCTTCATACGTCGAATGCTGCGAATACGGGAGTGCGGTGACCGCGGCGGCGTCCTTCACGGCCGGCGTCTCCGAGATCCGCTCCAGCACCTCGCGATAAAAACCCGCCTGTTTCCACGGCTCTTCGTACTTGTTCGCGGTGATCGCCAGCCGCAGGGTCAACAGCCCGGCGGGCTCCATCTGCGCGCCGCCCCGTACCAGCCGGTCGAAACCGCGTACCATCAGGCTCGCCCCCACCAGCAGGACCACGGACATCGCGATCTCCGCCGCCACCAGCACTCCCCGCAAACGGTGCTTTGCCCGGCCCGAGGTGGCGCCGCGTCCGCCGTCTCTCAACGTCTCGTGCAGGTTGGGTCGCGAACACTGCCAGGCAGGCACCAGTCCGGCCAGAATTCCCGCCGCCAGTGCGGCCGCCAGGGTAAAAGCCAGCGCCCGCCAGTCAAGGTGAATCTGGTCCCATCCGGGAACGAACCGCTCCACGTCCGGAGGCATGCCGCCGACGATCCAATCCAGGCTCCAGCGCGCCACCAGCAGGCCGAGCAGGGCGCCCGCCAGCGAAATCAGCGTGCTTTCGGTGAGCAACTGCGCCACCACCCGCCGCCTGCCCGCCCCCAGCGCCGTTCGCAGCGCAATCTCGCGCGTTCGCCCCAGCGCCCGCGCGAATTGCAGGTTCGCGACGTTCGCGCAGGCGATCAGCAGAACGAACAGCACCGCGCCGAAAAGCAGCAAAACGTACTGGTGCGTGTACGCGCCGATCAGGAAATCGTGCGCCGGCGTCGCCATGAACCGGCGGTTCTTGTTGGTCGAGGGGTATTCCCAGGCGAGATGCGCGCCGAGCGTATCCAACTCCGCCTGTGCCTGCGCCGCCGTCCGCCCCGCCGCGAGCCTGCCGAGTGCGACGAACATGGAACGGTCGCGCACGCTCCGCTCGGCCGGCGTTTGCGCCATGGGTGTCCACAATTCCGCCGAGGGCGGAAATTCGAACTTCGGCGGCATCACACCGGCCACCAGGAAACTGGCATCATCCAGGCGGATGTTCTTTCCCACCACCCGCGGATCCCCGCCGAACCGCCGCCGCCACAGGGCGTTACTCAGCACCACCACCTGCTCCCGCCCGGGTTCGTCTTCGCCGGGCAGAAAACCCCGTCCGAGCGCCGGATGCACTCCCACTACCTCGAAGAAATTTGCGCCTACCAGGTACTGGCTGACCCGTTCCGGTTCACTGCCCGCACCGGCAAGGTTGGCAAGCCCGCTGGTCCAGAAGGTCACGCTGGAGAAACTGGTGCTGCGAGTCCGGACGTCCTCGAGGTCCGCCGGCGCGAGCGAATTCCACGAGTTCGGATCGTCCGGCACGCGTTGAACCACCGCCACCAGCGGATCAAGCTCGATCAGAGGAGCCGGCTTCCACAGCAGCGCGTCCGCCACGCTGAAGGTGGAGGTGGTTGCTCCGATCCCGAACGCCAGCGTAAAGATCGCCGTCAGCGCGAAACCGGGCGCGTGGCGGAGCGTGCGGGCGGCGTAGCGCAGATCGTTCCAGAGGCTCACGGCACCAGTACGAGCACGGCGCTCACCAGTCGGAACCTGCTGATTCCATGTATCGGAAGGGTTGGGGGGTGTTCAATACTGGGATCCGCCGGACGGCCCGGCGCGTCTACAGCGCCAGCGCGCCCTGAAACGTCATGTCCTTGAGCGGGAACTTGAGCGACAAGTGAAACACGCCAAAACGGCTTTCGAGCGTCACCACCTTATCCGCCACCCTGATCGGGTTTGCCCCGCGCGGAAAATAGAGCAGCACGTCGTTGGCCGCATCCCCTGACCCCGTGAACAGGTGGGCGCACGGAATCCCCGGCTTGTCCTTCCGCTCCAGGCGGCTTTCCGTCCCTGATCGCCTGCAACATGCCTTCGTTCGGGTTCGCCGCGGTTTCGCCGGGCTTGGGCTTCGGCGGTGGCATCAGGGGCAGTCCGCGCAGCCGGATCACGTAAAACTCGCCCGTCAATTCAGGCGCCTCCGGGCCGCCTGCCAGGCGCACCGGTTTTGCGCTCTCCCACCGCGCCAGCACCCGGAAATCCACCCGCGGAATCGGATCGGGATCCGGAACCGGCGGGATCTCCTCGCCGATCGGCACGCTCCGCACGCCGCCCGGAACGCTCCCCGGTCTCGTGTCCGGCATATCGACGCCCTGTCTCCCGTTGTTCCCGTAGCCCACCTTGGTGCGTTTCTTCCGCACCTCCATTCGCACCACGCCTTCCTGCGCCCAGGGCGACTGCCGCAGCAGAATCTGCTTCTCCTGATCGCTCCAACTGGCAGGGTCCTTGCTGTCCCAGAAATTCTTTCCCCCGGCCCGCAGCGCCGGCGATATCGACACAGGACCGCTGCCGCCCGCAGGAATTGCCTTCGCGTTCCGATCACTGATTTCATGTTACCGTCCCTCGGTCGCGCCGCTACTGTGCGAGCGTGTACACGGCACGCCGTTCGCCGTCGCGCTCCACCCTCAGGCTCACGCTTCCGCGCCTTCCCGGCCACGGTGCGCCCGCGGGCAGCGCCGCCGTCTGCTCCACTTCGAGAGCCGCACCGTCCAACCGCACCGTGCGCTTCCAACCCCGGCCGGTGAACTCCAGGGAATCGCTTCCAGAGCGGACCTCCACCGGCCCCGCCGCAGTAAAAGCGCCCTGCTCGGGCAGAACGTTCGTGCCGGTTTCCTTCCAGGTGAACTCCAGCCATCGTCCGCCGTCCTGGGCGGAAAACACGGCGCGCGTTTTCGCCGATTCGATCACCCACTCGTCGCTGCCGTCGCCGTCCAGATCGGCCTTCCAAACCGCGGTCCGGCCGCGCGGCAGCAGCAGCACCCGGAACGGCATTTCGAGCGTGGCCGCGCCGCCGATCCGCAAACGCCAATCCTTCAACCCCGCGGCTCCATCCGCGCCGAAAACGCGAAGGCTGACCAGGCGCTCGTCGCCCGGCCCCACGCTCAAGTCGGATTTGGCCGGGAAGAAATCCAGATCCTCTCCCTCCGCGGCCAGATGGTAAGTGCGAATCGAAGACGAATTGTTGCGGATGCCGATTTCGACGTTGCTGCCGGCCTTCGGTTCCGCCAGCGCAATCGCCGGATCCGGTGCGACTTCCGTTTGCGGACCCACGTGCAGCCGCAGCGCCTCCGTCAGCCGCACCGAAACCGGCCGCAACAGTTGCGGACGCGCGCGGCCGAGCGGCATGCCGTCGGCTTCGATCGTCAGGGTCACAAAATCGCCGTGCAGCGCGTCTGCGGGAACCCCCACCAGGTAGTCGATTTCGTTCGGCGATTTCGGCTGCGCTTCCGCCGTGAATCCCTCGGGCAGGCGCAGCCTGGAGCGATTCGCCACTTCCTCGGAGGAGTACATGGTGGACACCACGTTCTTTTCGCCGATCACCAGCCGCCGGGTCTCGTTGAAAAACGCCGAGGTTTCCGGTTCCTCGATGGCAATCCCGATGCGAACGCGATGGCCCGCCCCCTGGCCCGCCGGAATGGTGAGGCGCGCGCGCAGCGTCTTCTCATCCCAGTCGAATTTCAGGGGCTTTCCGGCGGCGAGGAACGGACCCACCGGTTGCCTTGCGAACTGCAAAATCGCTTCGCCCGCCTGGGGGGCCGCGAACTCCATCGCCAGGATGCCGTTTTCGAACTCGATGGAGAGCAGTTCCGCGGTCGCGTAGACAATGTGCTCCGCGTCGGAAAAGTTCGAGCACTCGCGGCACAGCCCGCCCGGTCCGATCGTCACCCCCACGGGCAGCCATAACGATTCGCCCGCCGGCACGTGAACCGCCGGCAGTACCAGGTTCTTGCGCGTATCCGGATCGAGAACCCGAAGGTCCCCGTCAAACGGCTGCCGGCTGGTATTCGTGACGGCCACCACCGACGCCTTCGGCCCGACCAGTTGGATCGCCCCCAGCCCCTCCGGCAGTTTGCCGGCGGCCGCCTTCGGCATCGGCACGGGTTTGAAACCGCCGATCAGGGGCGACCAGTTGCGAAGCAGCGCCGCCTCCCGGCGTAGCGCAACCATCGCCGCACCCTCCTCGCCGCTAAGGCTGACCACGCCCCGCCGCAAAACCGTCCCGGTCGACGACCATCCGGCCGGGTAGAGCGCGTCCTCCACATCCGTCCAAAGCAGCGAGCCGCGAGTAACGGCGATAGCCTCGCGGCTGCGCGCCAGGGCCGCCGGATCGACGGCCGAGAGGGTGGTCAGCGGGCCCGGCGGTGGTCCCGCGTCGATGTCCAGCGCGCGGCCCTCCACGTACGCGACCGGACCCCCATGGCTCGCCGTTTGCGAAACCAGCGCCGCTGAGAGTTGTTTCAGCCATTCCTTCCGCGAGCGCGCATCCGCTTCCGCCGGTGCTCCCCCGTTTCGCCATCCGCTCACCGGCGGCAGCGGGCGAACCCATGCGCGCATGTCGAGCTTGCGCAGCAGGCGGATAAAGGTCATCAGGTCGCGGCGCGGGCTTGTGCGACCGGCCAGATCGTACTCCCCCGGTCCGACCTCGTGCCAGTTCCAGGGAATTGAAAACTCCACCGTGCGGATGCCGATGGTTTTCAGCCACACCAGTTCCCGTTCCCACAGCGTTCGCGGGCACAGGTAATAAGGAAACTCCACAGCTTGAACGAATTCGGGTTCAGGCGCCGGGCCCGCCGCCGTTGCTGCCGCCGCCAGGCCCAACAGCAGCACCCGCGCCAGCAGCCGCCGCATCAGAATGTCCGCGCCTTTCGCAGCCGGTAGTCTTCGAGCAGCGGCATGCGGATCACCGTGCACATCTCGAACAGCCGTGAACGGGCGCGCGCTCCAATCCGGTCCCCCAGCGTGGTGCGGTATTCGGGACGCCCCAGCGCGGATTTCTCCACCGTCACGCTGCCCGCATCCGCGTCCGGCAGGTTGGTGGTGGCGATCAAAGCCTTCCGGTTATTGCAGCGGTAGGTCACAATCGATGTGACTGTGTCTTCCACCCAATCGGTTACACGGTGCGCGCCCAGGTCGTCGAGCAGCAGCACTTCACTGTCGAGCGCCACACGGTAAGCCTCTTTATCGGCGGAGTTCGACGCCGCATCGTAACCCGAACGGATCCGGTCGAGCAGGTTCTGGTAATCGCAGAACTGGCACTCGAACCCCTTCTCCACGATCTTCCGCAGGGCGGCGATGGCCAGGTGCGTCTTGCCGGTACCCGGCTCGCCGATAAGCAGCAGGCCGGGCCGCGATGCATTCGGAAAATCGCGCACGAAATTTTTCACCGCCAGCAGCACGCTGGTCAATTCCCGGCGGGCAATCGGGTTTTCCGGTCCCGGCACCACGAAATTGTCGAACGAGGTATTGCTGTAGAGCGGCGGGATCTGCGCCCGCTCTTCCATGCGCGCCGGACGGCCCTGGAAGCGGCAATCGCACGCCTCCGCGCCCGATACCGTGGCACGTTCCACAATGATCCAACCCGTGCCGCCGCACTTCGAGCAAACGGACTCCGTAGCCATCGTTCTCTATTATCCCCTGTTCGCAGCGCTGCTGCGCCGGACTCTTGAGCGGACCCGGCTGCAATCGCTTACGCATGTTACCCTGTCCTTCGGAGCCTTATGTCCCTTACGCGCGAAAAAGCTCAGCTCATGAGCGCGTCCGAGATTGACCGGACGCTGGTCCGCCTGGCCCATGAGATTCTGGAGAGAACTAAAGACCTGGACAAGCTTGCGTTCATCGGTATACGCCGGCGCGGCGTTCCGCTGGCGCAGCGGCTCTCCGCCAAGATCGAAGCCCTCGAAGCGCGCCCCATCCCCGTGGGCATTCTCGATATCAACCTGTACCGCGACGACCTGTCTACCGTGGACATCAAGCCGGTAGTCAACAACACCGAGATTCCGTTCTCCGTCGCGGGCAAAGACATCATCCTGATGGACGACGTGCTATACACCGGCCGCACCATCCGCGCCGCGCTGGACGCGCTCTTCGACCATGGCCGCCCGGCCCGCGTTTCCCTGCTGGTGCTGATCGACCGCGGCCACCGCGAGCTGCCCATCGAAGCCAGGTTCATCGGACGCACCGTGCAAACCACCGACATCGAAATTATCGAAGTGAAGTTCCAGGAGATCGACGGAACGGAAAAGGTTCTCCTGGTGGAAAGAGCCGCCGCAACCGAAAGCGCATAAACCAACCATGCCAGCCGGACTGCTCGGAATCGAAGAGCTGGACCGCGCCGAGATCGATGCCATCCTGGCGCGCGCCAAGGATTTCCAGCCCATTCAAAGCCAGTCGCTCAAGAAACTCGATACGCTTCGCGGGAAGATGATCGTCAACCTCTTTTACGAGGCTTCCACGCGCACACGCACCAGCTTCGAAATTGCCGCCAAGCGGCTCGGCGCCGACGCCGTGTCGATCACCGCCTCCGGTTCCAGCGTCACCAAAGGGGAATCGCTGGTGGATACCCTGAACACGCTGGCCGCCATGCGGCCGGATGCCATCGTCATGCGCCACGCCGCTTCCGGCGCCCCGCATTTCCTCGCCCGCCACCTGGAAATTCCCATCATCAACGCCGGTGACGGCACCCACGAACATCCCACCCAGGCCCTGCTCGACGCCCGCACCATTCTCGACCGCCGCGCCACCCTGGAACGGCTGCGCGTGGCGATCATCGGCGACATCGCGCACAGCCGCGTGGCTCGTTCCAACGTCCACCTGCTCTCCAAATTCGGAGCCGAGATCGTGCTCTGCGGTCCGGCCTCGCTGCTGCCCGTCGAACTGTCGCAACTGGCCCCAGGTGTGCGGCTCACCACCGATATCCGCGACGCCATCCGCGACGCCGACGTGATCATGATGCTGCGCGTGCAGCTTGAACGCCAGCACGAGGCCGCCTTCCCGGCGAGCGAGTATTTCACCTTCTACGGGCTGCGGCTGGAGCATCTCGACCTGGCCCGGCCGGACGCCATCGTCATGCACCCCGGCCCCATCAACCGCGGCCGCGAGCTATCGAGCGAAGTGGCCGATTTCCAGCGCTCCGTCATCCTCAACCAGGTGGAAAACGGCATCGCCGTGCGCATGGCGGTGCTCGAAAAGGTGATTGGATAACCCATGTCCATCGTCATCAAGAACGGCCGCGTGATTGACCCCGCCTCCCGCAGGGACGGCATCGCCGACGTGCTCATCGTCGACGGTACAATTGCCGGCGTGGAGCCGGACATCGCCTCCCCCGGCGCCGAGGTGTTCGACGCTTCCGGCCTGATCGTCGCCCCCGGTTTCATCGACATGCACGTGCACCTGCGCGAGCCCGGCTTCGAGCACGCCGAGACCATCGAGAGCGGTTCGCGCGCTGCCGCCGCCGGCGGATTCACGTCCATCTGCTGCATGCCCAACACCAAGCCGGTGAACGACAGCGCCACCGTCACCAGCTACATCGTGGAGCGCGCCCGCCGCAAGGCCGTGGTCAACGTCTTCCCGATCGGCGCCATCACCAAGGGGAGTGCCGGGGAAGAACTCGCGGCCATCGGCGCCATGAAGGCCGCCGGCGCTGTCGCCATCTCCGACGACGGCATGCCCGTGATGAACGCCCGCGTGATGCGCCGCGCCATGGAATTTGCCCGCTCCTACGACGTTCCCATCATCCAGCACTGCGAAGACCTGAACCTGAGCGCCGGCGGCGACATGCATGAAGGCGCCGCTTCGGTCCGCCTCGGATTGCGCGGCATTCCCGCCGCCAGCGAGGACGTGATGGTGGCGCGCGACCTGCTTCTCGCACAGCTAACCGGCGCCCGCTACCACGTGGCCCACATCTCCACCCGCAATGCCGTAGCCATGGTGGCGCACGCGCAACGGTCCGGCCTGCCCGTCACCTGCGAAGCCACCCCCCACCACTTCTCGCTCACCGACGACCGCATGGAGCCCTACGACAGCAATTACAAAATGAAGCCTCCGCTGCGCTCCCCCTGCGATGCCGGCGCCGTGATCGACGGCCTTGTCTCGGGCGCCATCGGCGCCATCGCCACCGATCACGCACCGCACCCCGGCAGCGAAAAAATGCAGGAGTTCGAGCGCTGCCCCTTCGGCATCATCGGCCTCGAAACGGCCATCGCGCTTTCGCTCGAAGTGCTGGTCCACACGGGAAAAATCGGCCTGGCGCGCCTGGTGGAACTCTTCACCACCGGTCCGGACGCCGTCGTGCGGCTCGGACGCGGCACCCTCGCTCCCGGTGCGGCCGGCGACGTCACCATTTTCAGCACCGACCGTGCCTGGACCTACGACGTGAACCTGTCGGCCTCCCGCAGCCGCAATTCCCCTTTCCACGGAAGGAGCTTCCAGGGCGGCCCGGTAGCCACAATCGTTAACGGCGAGATCGTCTGGAGAAGAGAGTAGCCGTTACTTCGACACCCCGAAGTTATCCACCTGCACTTCCAGAAGGTGATTCACGCGAATCCCGTAGATGCCGTCCGTCTGCGCGGTCATCCCGGTCTTCGGCGTCGAGTGCACCACCGTGCCGTTCACCACGTAGTCGATCTTGTCCGCACCCACCCGCACTTCCAACGCGTTGGTGGATTTGCCGCTCTCGTCCGGTTTCTTCACGGCGTCGTTCGGAGTCTTGGGCGCGACGTTCTCAGTGGTGGCATCGCCGTTCCGGCGTTTGATCAGCCAGGTCCCGTTCTGCGCCACCAGGAAATACAGGTATTCCTGCTGCGGCCCTTCCAGGTCCTTGCCGCCGAACACCAGCCCGTAGTAGTTGGTGTGGCCGCTCGGCTTCATCAAGGTGAATGTGCCTTTCAGGGTGTAGGTCCCGCTGGCCGTGTTGGAGGGATTCCAATACACCGCCGCCGCCGGATTGGTGGCGTGAAATCCCGATCCCTGCGTGACGAAACTGATGTTTCCCGTCCCGTCCGGGTCCGACGCGCTGGTGCTTTTATCGACGCGCATCTTCCAGCCCTTGGGTGCCTGTGCCACCAGCGGCGCCGCTACTGCCAGCGCGAGCGCCGCAAAGAAAACCTGACGCTTCATTCGTATTCTCCTTTCGAACCGGGTTCGATGCAGCCGCCCGCGAGCGCTGTCAAGGCTACTATATCTCACTCGGCCCGCAAGGCCTCCGCCGGTTCGATGCGCGCGGCCCGGCGCGCCGCACGGCTGGACGTCCCGCGCCGGCGTGCCCTACCACCAGGTGCAGCACGCGCCCGCGCTCCGCGCCCAGCGCCATGGTGTTACGATTTGGGTCGAATGCAAATTCGACGCGGTGAGGAGTCCGTTCCGAAAGGCTCTGCGGGCCTCCGTAGCCGCCAGGACTTGATGCTCACCGTCCTGAAGACGGTCCACACTCTCGTTTGGTTGATCATGACCGCCGCCAATTTCTCCGCTTTCTACTTGGCATTGAGTGGCAAATTCAACTGGTTGTTCTTCTTCTGCGTAGCCCTACTCGGCGGCGAGATTGTGGTGATCGTGGTGAATGGTTGGCACTGCCCGTTGACGGATGTAATGGCGAAGTACACGACGGAGCGACAGGCAAATTTTGACATCTACCTCCCCGAATGGCTTGCACGGAACAATATCAAGATCTTCAGTGCGCTCATCGGGCTGGAGATCGTGACTGTTTTGATCCGCAGGTTCGCCCCGATGTTGTAAGATCCCAGTTTGTGCCCGCCAAGCCCACAACGCCGGTCCACAATCTACCCATTGAATAAAACGGTTGTCGGCATCAGTCCGCATCCGCAGCTCCTCCATCCCGCCGCGCCGTCCGCGAAGCGACACTTCCACCAGCCGTTCGCTTTCCGGAAAGGGCAGTGGACGCAGTCCGCTGATTGGCCGGACGTGCCGCGGTGCCCGGGCGTTAACCGCTACCGGATCGGCGGCTCACTCCCGACGTCAGTCATGCAATCAAGCGCGTCATGGCAAGTTGAAACGCGTCGCTGGTCGCTGCAATTCAGCCTGACCGATGTGTCCTGGGACCGGAGGGCAAAGCCTACTCAGGGTCTTCTTCGTCAATTATCGTCACCACTGTGCCATTGTGGCCGTGGAGTGCCAGGACGCTGTCTGCCTCGCCCGCCGGAAGTTCCTCGACATTGCGCAACTTTCGGCCGATCGCTCTTGAACGGCGGGCCGCCTCATCCACCGTGTTCGACGCCTCGTGGAGCTTCTTGTTGACCCTGTCCAGAACGTCACCGTACTTGCCCCATTCCGTTTTCACGGCCGCCAGCAAGTTCCAAACATCGCTTGATCGCTTCTGAATGGCCAAAGTTCTGAATCCCATCTGAAGGCTGTTCAGGATTGACCACAGCGTCGTTGGACCAGCAATCACCACCCTGCATTCGCGCTGAATGAACTGCGCCAGGCCGTCGCGTCGAATGACTTCGGCGAACAGTCCTTCTGTCGGCAGGAACAGAACCGCGAAGTCCGTCGTGTTGGGAGGATTGAGGTACTTGCTGCAAATCGTACTGGCGCACTGCTTGATACGAACGTCCAGCTGCTTACCCGCCGCCTCGCTCGCCTCCAAATCACCGCGCTCCTGTGCCTCGGTGAGTCGCTGGTAGTCCTCAATCGGAAACTTTGCGTCGATTGGCAGCCAGACAACGTCTTGATCATCCTGACCACTGCCGGGCAACTTGATTGCGAACTCGACGCGCTCCCCATTTTGTTTCGTTGATACGTTAGTGCCGTATTGATCCGGGGCCAGGATCTCCTCCAACATCGCACCCAACTGAACCTCGCCCCATGTACCGCGCGTCTTCACATTCGTCAGTACTCGTTTCAGG
Source organism: Bryobacterales bacterium (assembly GCA_963836425.1). Taxonomy (GTDB): domain Bacteria; phylum Acidobacteriota; class Terriglobia; order Bryobacterales; family Bryobacteraceae; genus CAWIJJ01. Next base: position 880,579 of record CAWIJJ010000006.1, read on the forward strand.
TCGCCAACACCCGTCGCAAGGCTCTGCATCTCCCCGAGGCCTTTCGAGACGGCCTCCAGCCGCTCGCTGACCTGCTTGAATGACTCACCCAGCCGCTTTTCAAGCGTTCCCTGCAGCTTTTCATCGACCGTAACCCTCATCTGTTCAAGCTGATTGGCGTTGTCCTCCTGGATCCTCTTCAAACTGCCCTCCACGGCAGCCCGTAGTGTTTCGAGCTTGGTCTCATTGCTTTCGGTGAGCCTGCTCAATTGCGTGGAGAACGAGTCGAGCTGCTGCTTCTGGAGCCCGGCTATCTCGGTCATCGTCAAGGTCGTCGCTTCCCTCAACCCGTTGAGGTTGTTCGAGATCTCTTCGCGCAGAGCCCTGGAATCCGACCCGGACTGCTGCCGTGCTCCAGCGAGTTGCGTAGCGACTTCGTTCTGAACCGCCGTCATCCGCTCATCGACCGTCTGCCGGAGCGATATCAGCTTCTGTTCCACGGTCTGCGTTAAGGTACTGAGGTTTCCCGCGAACAGATCCAGTTGCCCTTTCTGCAGGTCAGCCAGCTGCGTAATGTTCGCGGTGATCGTATCGCCGAGCGCCGTTACCGTATGGACGACTTCCTCCCGCAGTGATTTCGCGCTCGCCGAGGCTTCCTCGCGGGACTGCGCAGAGCGGTTCTCGTCGCTCTCCTGGAGACGCTGCAAGTGCTCGGTAACCTTCTCGCGCATCCCATCCAGCTTTTCCTCCACCGAGCTTGTCAGCTTCTCGACACGTACGCCGAGCCCGTCGGCAACCGTCCTTAACGTGTTCGCAAGCTCCTCGCGAGACTGGCGGGCGGCCTGCGCAGTCTCCTCCCGATTTCGAGCAATTTCCTCTCGGACCACGCCTTCAACCTGCGCCTGGCCTTGCCGGAGCGCTTGAAGTTCTGCAACCAGGGGCGCCAGGTCGATAGCGATTTTCCGGCGCAGCAGGACAATTTCGAGAGCGACGACCAGCACGAGCAGGAAGAGGATCAGAGTTGTCAAAATAGGCATAATCAGCTAGCGCCTTCCACTCAAGAATTTCAGGGCCTAAATTCTGAACGTAACGCCGGCAAGGGGCGTGGAGGGTCCTTTCCGTGTTCTTGCTTCGTGGGGAAGCGTTCCCGGACCCGTTGCCCTTATTGTCGGTGTGTGCCGCTGTTTCAGCCGCCGGACAGGGATGCTTCGACCCGCGACGCCTCACTGGTGGATCGATACCCTCCGGCGGCGGCAGTGTCGTTCAGGAACACCCCGCCTGCCAGGGCGACAAACGTTCGGCGATCCATAAGTCCACGGCGTCTCCGAAAAGCAGCATCAGCGCATCTGCCCGGCTTCGGTCTTCATGATCTGGGCGTTCTTCCAGGCCTGCTGCTGGAGCGGACCCTGAATGGCCGCGGCCTGATCGCTGAACTTGGCGCCCTCGAGCACCTTGGCCTTGCTGTTCGTCATCTTGCCGAGGTTGTAGTTGGCCACCCCCAGGTAGTAGTAGGCGGGTGCGGCCATCTGGGTGTTGCCCTGGATATGGGGCAGGGAGGCGCGCAGATTTTTATCGGCATTCACGTACTGCTGCTTCTCGCCGTAAATCACTCCCGCAATCCAATAGCCCCGTCCCAGGCACGCCGTCTTCTTCTTGTTCCAGTCCTCGGCAGAGATGTGTTCCGGCTTGGCGTGCTTGTTCATCGACGCCACCAGCCGGTTGGCATAGCCCAACGCCTTGTCGGTCTGCTGTTTGGTGAGCGCGTTATCGGCAAGCACCAGCAGAATGTCCTCGTTGTCGGGAAAATTGGCCAGAGCCTTTTCGGCGATCGGGATCACCTTGGCAGCGCCGCCGCTCTGCGTGAGCGCGTAAAAATAACGCGCATACCCATCGTCGAGGTACTTGCTTTTCGGGTTCATCTCTTCGAGCGCTGCGAACATCTCGATCTGCGTGGCCGCGGGCGATTCGAGCGCCAGGGCATACACGGTATATTCGGCGTGGGTGGCGACTTCTTTGGCATAGTCAACCCGCGCGGTCCAGTTCTTCTTTCCCTCTTCGGTATCCGGAGCGGTGGACTTGATGACCTCTTGAGCGAGGTCCGAGGCCTCCGCGGCGGCCTTCTTCAAAAGCGCTGGATCTTTTTTGGCTTCGGCGGCCTGGAGAGCATCGTATGCCTCTTTCAGGTCCTGCCCCATAACGGCAACGGGAGCGGCGAGAGCTACCGCGACAACGAATGCAGACAGCTTCATAGACAAATCTCCTAACCACGCGGGCACAGTTTTCGGGCCTGAATGTCCGCGAAACACGATTTTCTTCGATCTCACGCTCTGGTGCAAGGGGGGGACTCCGATTTTGCCGTTCCCGGCCGCTCTGCCTGTCTGCGCGGGGCGTCCTTAAGGTGAGTTCCACCACCCGCCAGTGTTGACAGAAACAGTCTCATCCGGTGGACTAAAGGGCGGGGGTATGAATGCATCGAAGAGGAGCGCTCTTTTTGTGCGCCATCGTTTTATCCGGCGTCCTGCTCCAGGCGCAGACGGCGCCGCCGGAAGCGGGCACGCAGGCAACCCGGGCGGTACAACTGCCATTATCCGGCCGTGCCGGAGCGGCGGGCGGCGTTTCCACTGTCCAGAATCCGCTGCCGGGCGGATTGCAAAGCGTCAATACGATCACCAGCACCGTGCAGGTGCAAGGGTCCTACCAGGGCAGTGTACGTTCGGCGGAGACCGCCGGTCCGCCGCTCTCGCTTTCGCTCGAAGAGGCGCTGCGCCGCGGCCTGCAATACAACCTGGGATCGGTTTCCTATCAGAATGTCGTGCGGCAGGCCGAGGCGGCACGGCAGGTGGAGCGCGCCGCGCTGCTGCCGGCCGTTTCCAGCCAGCTTCTGGTTGACGAACAGCAGACCAACCTGGCTGCCCTCGGATTCTCCGGATTTCCCGGAATTCCCACCGTCGTCGGGCCGTTTCATTATTTCGACTTGCGCGCGGGCGCGAGCCAGACCGTGTTTGACCTGACCAAGCTCCGCAACTACCGCTCCGCCCGGGAAAACAGCCGGGCCGTCGGACTCGCGGCCCAGGATTCGCGCGACCTGGTGGCGCTGGCTATAGCGGGCGGCTATCTCCAGGTGATCGCCTCGGCGGCGCGCGTCGAAGCAGCGCGGGCCCAGGTCGCCACCGCGCAGGCCACCTTCCGCCAGGCCTCCGACCGCCTGACCGCCGGCGTTTCGCCGCGCATCGACGTCACCCGCAGCCAGGTCGAATTGCAGGTGGCGCAACAGCGGCTCAATTCGCTTTCGAATGATCTCGCCAAGCAGCGGATCTACCTCGCGCGGCTCATCGGACTGCCGCCGGGACAGGAGTATTCGCTCACCGACACGTTTCCTTACCTGCCTCTGGCCGGCATGACGCTCGATCAGGCCCTGGCGCGGGCGGCCGCGAACCGTGCGGATCTCAAGGCTGCGGCGGCGCAGGTGCGTGCGGCGGAAGTGGTGCGCAGCGCGGCTGAGGCGGAACGCCTGCCCACCGTCGCGGTAAGCGGGAACTATGGCGTGATCGGGCCTTCGCCCACAAACTCGCACGGCACCTTCGGGTTGATCGGAAGCGTGCGGCTCCCCATCTTTCAGGGTGGGCGGGTGCAGGCGGATGTGTTGCAGGCGGACACCGCGCTCCAGCAGCGCCGCGCCGAACTCGAGGATCTGCGCGGGCGCGTGGACGCCGAGATCCGGCTGGCTTTTCTCGACATCAATACCGCTTCGAACCAGGTGGCCGTTGCCGAGAGCAACCGCGGCCTCGCCCGCGACACCCTCGTGCAGGCGCAGGACCGCTTCGCCGCCGGCGTGGCCGATACCATCGAGGTCGTGCAGGCGCAGGAAGCCGTGGCTGCCGCCGAACAGGACTTCATTTCCAGCCTGTACGCGCACAATCTCGCCAAAGCCACCCTGGCGCGCGCCATGGGCCAGGCAGACCAGTCGATGCTCTCGTTTCTGCTCGGACGTTAGGGGATACTGGAGGATTCATGTCCTCCGTTCCCCTCATCGAATTGCGCAACGTCACCGTCAAGCGGGGTGACGCCGTCGTGCTCGACGGCGTCACGCTCGAAATCGCCCAGGGCGAGCACGTCGCCATCCTGGGGCCCAACGGCTCCGGCAAATCGACGCTGATCAAGCTCATCTCCCGCGAACTGTACCCGGTGTTGAAACCGGAGCCGTGGTCGCTGCGGATTCTGGGCCGGGACCGCTGGCATCTGTTCGAACTCCGCAACCACCTCGGCCTGGTTTCGAACGACTGGATGCAGATGTGTACCCGCACCTATTCCGGCCACGAAATCGTGCTCTCCGGTTTCTTCGGCAGCGTCGGTGTGTGGCCGTATCACGAAGTCACTCCCGAAATGGAGCGGAAGACGCAAGAGGTGATGGATCTGCTCGAGATCTCCTATCTGGCCGGGCGCAACACCAGCGAAATGTCTTCCGGCGAAGCGCGCCGCATCCTGATCGCACGCGCCCTGGTGCACGACCCGCGGGCGCTCGTGCTGGACGAGCCCACCACCAGCCTGGATCTGCGCGCTACTTACGAACTGCGCGAGATCCTGCGCAAGCTCGCCGCCGGCGGTATCAGCATCGTCATGGTGACCCATCATCTTCCCGATATTCTCCCGGAGATGCGCCGCGCCGTCCTTTTCCGGCACGGGCGGGTCTTCTGCGATGGGCCGGTGGACCAGGTATTGCAGGCAGGTCCGCTCGGCGAACTGTTTGGAATTCCCGTGGAAGTGCTGGAGCGGGACGGCTACCGGCACGTGCTGTAAAGCGGAAACTCAGAGGAGAAAGGCGGCCAGGAGCAGCACCGCGCCGCCCGCCACCAGCGCGATCTGTCCAGCCAGAGGGAGGCAATGGAGCGCGCGCATGCCGCCGACCACGGCCTGCGCCACAGGGGATTCGCCCACCGCCTGGCGAGCCCCGGCCGAACCGAGCGTGAGCGCGGCCAGGAGCGCGGCCGCCAGCACCGCTCCAAAACCGCGGGCGACATCCGCGCCGGTGGCGGGCTGGTCCCGTACGGTCGGCGGATACGGCGCCTGCAAATCGAGAATGCGTTCGGCGTAGGCGGCTCGATCCTGGACGTGAATGGCCGCGGCCGCGGCGGCGCCGGTCAGCCGTGGCGCCAAGCCTGCGATCGCGCCCAGAATGAGGAGGGCCGCCGCCGGCGCGTACATTGCCGCGGGCGTGTGGTGGTGCACTTTGACGTCGATCCGCTCGGCCGGGCGGCTGCTCTCGGCAAACTCCTCCACCGGCGGGCCCCAGCGGAAGAAGGCGCGCCCCGCGAAGCGAAACAGCGCGCCCGCGCTCAGCACGGCGGACGCGAAAGCAACCGCCGGGATCCAGGGATAGCCAAGCTGGTTGGCGGAACCGTCCAGCATGATCTGTCCCCAGAAGATTCCAAACGGCGGCAGTCCGGCAAGTCCAGCGGCCCCCAGAAAGAAGATCGCGCCGGTCCAGCGCAGGTGCCTCGGCCGGCCAGTCAGTTCGATTTCATCGTATGTCGCGGTGCGGTAGAGCAGAATTCCGGAGGCCAGAAACAGCCCGCCCACCAGCGTGGAGAAGCCCATCACCGCGATGCTGCTCCCCGCAAGTCCGGCCGGCGTGAACAGCCCGATTCCCATCAGCAAAATACCCATCTGCGCCACCGTCGCGAAGGCGAGAATGCGCTTGAGGTGGCGCTCGGAGTAGCACATCAGCGCGCCCAGCAGCGCGGTGACCGCGCCGAAACACGCCAGCACGTTCCTCAAGTGGTTCTGCTCGGGAGCCAGGGCGCCGGAATACACCGCCCAGTAGATGCGTGTCGCGGCGTAGAGTCCGGTCTCTACCAGCACGCCCGCCAGTAGCCCCGAAACGGGCGCCGGCGCCAGGGCCACGGCCTCCGGGAACCACAGGTGGAATGGCGCAATCGCCGCCTGAACGAACAGCGCCGCCGCGATCAGGGCGAACGAGATCCACACTATCGGCCCCGGAGCTTGCGCCAGCAAACGCCCGGCCTGCGCCATGTTGGTGGTGCCGGTTTGCGCAAACAGCAGCGCCGTTCCCGCCAGCAGCAATGCCGCGGCTACGCCGTGAATGATGAAGAGATTGCGCGCGGCCTGCGGCGGACCCGGTTCTTCGGCGCACGAGCGCGATAGCACCGCCGCCGAAAGCCCAAGCAATTCGAAAAACACCACCAGGTTGAGGAGATCGCCCGTCAGGCTCACGCCGGAGGCTCCGGCGAGAAACAGCAGCGCCGCCGCGTTGAATCCATTCTCAGTGGCCGGCAGATAGCAACTGGAGAAGATGAGCACGGCCAGCGTCAGTACGGCGGCGATCAACGTCAGCATCCCGCCGGTGTTATCGATCACCAGTAACAGCGACAGTGAAAACCCGTGCGTGGAAGGGTCGCCGCCGAGCGAAAAAACGTACGGGTCGTAGCGCGTCTCGACCACCATGGAAAGAGCGGTCGCCGCCACCAGCAGGGCCGTCAGGATCGACGTCGAAAACGCGATCGCGCGCGGCGCCCGCCGGCCCAGCGCCGCCAGGAAGCCGGCCACCAGTATCGGAAACACTACGGGAATGAGCGGTGCGATCAAACGGAACTATCCGGGAGAAAGATAGCACGCGCGTTGCCACCGCGTGTTTCCTTCAGGGCGCGGTTGGCGATTCCACGTACGGTTTGTAGCCGTTCTCCCGCATTACCCGGTGGGCCGTTTCCACGGCGCCTGGCAGCACATAAAAGAACGCCCCCGCGCGAACGGAGCGGAATATAATTCCGCCGCGGTATTCGTCGGCTTCGACGCCGTAATCGAGGCCCGCGCGCGTGAAGATCTCCTCGAGGCGCAACGCATCCTTCAGCCGTTTGGCAATATAGATCAACGCGGCCTCGTGGCCTTCGAAAAAGGAGGAATCCTGTCGCAACCGCTGGCCCTAGTTCTTCCGCGGAAGAATCCACGCAGCGCCCGTAGTTTCATGCCGCACGAAGTGACGGACGGCCGCGACTCCGCAGCCCAGAACGATCGCCGCAGGTAACATGTAGCGAAGCGCCGGAATGCCGATCAGAAAGATTATTGTGCTGATCACGGCGAACAGGGCTCCCGCAATGCCCGCGCCGCCCGGTATGTGCGAAACATTGATCTGCGGGCTCGGGGCTGCATCCCTCATAATTCCACCCTCTGTCCTTACCCTACCACAGGCCCGCTTCCGCCGGAGTCCGCTCGCCGAACACGATTCACCCCTACACTTTCCCGCTTCGCTCCCTGAGTTGGATTCGGTATGCGTGGTACGGAACTCCCGCGTTTCCAGGATCGCGGCGCCACCGCAGCGTGGAGCAAAGCAAGAACCACGTCAATCTCCTCGATCAGTCGCCGGGCGTCCATTCACCGGAGTATTCGGTGAGTGTTCGGTTGGCGCCGTTCGCCGAACGTTCGCCTTACGCCGGCCGAACAGCTCCCACGCGCGGCGGGTTTGCCGGTTCGTTGGACCCGGGGGCATAACAAAGACACCACCCCTAAGCCTTCGGCTCAGGTTTCGGAGCGCCCATTGACGAAGTGCGCAGTTTCGCGAGGTTCCCAATATGCTTCCGGACGGCGCGATAGCGGCCGGCATCGTATGGGGCGGCCAAGCCACAATGAAGGATCGCGAGTTCGCCCCCAGTCAGCACTTGCCGGCAGGTACGCTCCCCGAAATCGCCCTTTGCGCACCCCGGATTGCATTCAACTGCAAGCCGCCCGCCGCCAAACTCCAGGCGACAGGCCGATAGTCCGCCGGAAAGCCGTCGTGAATTGGCTCTGGCTGGAAAAGCCGGCCCTCGCGGCGATCTCCGCTAGAGTGAGGTCATTCCGCTTTAGCAGAGCCCGCGCCCGTTCGATGCGTCTCGATAACACGTAGTGGTGTACGCTCTGGCCCGTGGATGCCTTGAACGAGCGGCAGAAGTGATAACTGCTGAGGCAGGCAACTCCGGCCAGTTCGTCCAGGGAGAGTCCATCGTCCAGGCGCGACTCGATGTATTCCACTACGCGGTTCAGGCGCGTGCGGTCCAGGGCACCGCGGCGCTTTGGCAGAATCGGCGGATTCGCTGAAAACCGGCTCGCGACGTATACTGCCATGGCACTGGCGACGTGCTGCAGCACGAGCGGCTGGCCGCTTCCATTGGCGCCTATTTCCGCATCGAGTATGCCGAAGAGATGGTTGACGGCCGGGTCGCACCCGATTGCCGCCGGAACCAACTCCACACGACGACCGCTCGACGGCTCGGGCAAGGCAAGGTCCATTGCCGATGCTTCTATCGACAGCGCCATGCACCGTTGCGCTCCGCCGATCCACAGGTCATGAAGAAGTTGTTGTGAGCGGACGAAGGCATGTCCTGCTCCGCTGTCAGTCGTTCGCCGTATTCCGTTCTCTTTCCAACTCAGCCGGAAATGCGCGGGGTTCCTCTCCAGTACGATCAGGTGGCCCGAAAACTCTAGATCCCCCAGCGGCCCGGACGGCACTTCGTGACTTTCCAGGCAGAAACCCGGCCAGCGTGTCCCGACGGTGCACGTTCCGGGCAAGGGTCCGATGGTGTTGCGGTATGTGGCAATTCGATTTGCCATTGGCCCAGGTCAGCAACTTTCCGCCGAAAGACCGCACGAATTCGAAAGACAGAGTATAACAGACCCTAATAGCCTTGAATATGGATAGCGGTCCAGGCTTTAATGTCCGAAATCCATCCGGCAGCAGCCGAAAAGGAGAGACTCAAGTGCGCATCGCCATCTTGTCGATACTGACCGTTTCAGCGTTGGCCCCGGCGTGGGGCCAGACGTGTTCCAATCACACCACTCGTGGCACATACGCTTTCGTGTGTACGGGGTTCATCAGCCCGGCGCCGAACGCGCCGCAAGTTCCCTTCTCCGCCCTGGGGGCGGCATCCGCGAGCGCGCAAGGCGTGTTCACGGGCGCCGCGAAAGCCAGCGTCGGGGGAGCCATCGTGAGCTGGACTGTCGTAGGCACGCAGAAACTGAATGCCGACTGCACCGGCTCCATAACCTACGACCAGAAATTCAATGGCCAGCCCGCCGGCCAGATCAACATTAATTTCCACGTGCTGGACAACGGCAAGGAAATCCGGGGCATGCCGGTGGACCCTGGAACCACGATCGTCTGCAACCTCAGGCAGATCAACCGCGACGAGCAATAACGTCTCAGCACCAACGAGGAGTGGATAGGAACCGTCGAATTCGCCGGCGGTTCCTGAGCGTCGTGGCAGCGTCCGTTCTGGCGCAGGCCGGATTTGCCCAGGCGCAAAGCTCGGGCAAACCAGACGCACCCCCGCAAGCCAGATCAAACAAGAAGCGGCAGAAGCCGTCTGCGGAGAATCCTGGAGCGCGTCAGGAGGGGATCAAGGTTTCACGGGCACTGGACTATCGAGGTGCGCAACCCCGATGGCACGCTGGTGACCCACCGCGAGTTTGAAAACGGGCTCGTGTCGACCGGAGCGGCTTGGCTGGATGGCAGCCCCGCCGGTATGTCCTCAGGGCCGTGCTCTTTCAACGATGCGCCTGGTACTTGTCCGATCCACGAGTTCGAGGGTATTGCCATTGACTCCCCGGGCAACGCTTACGTGACAGGGTCCACCTTGTCGATCGGTTTTCCCGGGAACAGCCTCCACACAGCCAATACCGACACAGAGGACGTCCTGCATTCTTCCGGCCGGCAGCCCACGGTTGCGGCGCCATGCCCCCGGCTGTTAGCGTGGAGTTCCGAAACCTCATGGATTCCCCAACCATCACCCGGGAAGAAGAACTCTACTGGCTCGCCCTCAAGCTGGTCCCGGGCCTGGGAACACGCACGTCCGTCCGCCTCCTGGACCGTTTTCGCACGCCCCAAGCTGTGTTTCGCGCTTCCCGCACAGAGCTCGAGGCCGCCGGAGTCAGCGGATCGGTGGCCCAGTCGATCGCCAGCGGTTGCACCTTCGAAGACGCGGCCGCGCAGCAGGAGCGCATGGCCGAAGCGGGCGCAGTGCTGGTCACTATGGGGGACCGCCGCTATCCCGAACCGCTGCGCGGGATCTTCGATCCACCGGTTGTGCTGTTCGCTCGCGGCCGCGTCGAACTGCTTGCTTCGCTCGCGCTCGGCGTGGTCGGTACCCGCCGCCCCACCCCGTATGGAGTGGCCGCCGCCGAACGGCTCTCCGGAGATCTGGCCCAGGCGGGGCTGACCATCGTCAGCGGCATGGCGCGCGGCATCGACACCGCCGCCCACCGCGCTGCCCTGGCCGCGGGCGGAGACACGGTGGCCGTGCTCGGGTGCGGTGCGGACATCGTGTACCCTTCCGAAAACAAAAAGCTTGCGGCCGAGATCCAGGCCAGGGGACTGATCGTTTCCGAGTTTCCCATGGGCGCCACCGCCTTCCCCCAGAACTTTCCCATTCGAAACCGGATCATCAGCGGAATCAGTCTCGGCGTGCTGGTGGTGGAGGGCGCCCAGTACAGCGGCTCCGCCATCACCGCGAAACTCGCGATGGATCAGGGCAGGGAACTGTTCGCCGTCCCCGGCAACATCACTTCCAAGCTCAGTTGGGGACCTAACCTGTTAATAAAACAGGGGGCCAAGCTGGTTCAGGATTGGAACGACGTGCTTGCCGATCTGCCCGTGGAATCGCGCCGCCTGCTCATTGAAAAGGGGCGGAAGCGGCTGCTCGGCGAGTCCGATGCATCCTCCGCCGGGGAGCAGGCATCATTATTAAGTGGGTCGCGTCCCGAGTTGGACGCTACCTCACGAAAGGCCCTTGAAATCCTGGCAGTCGACGCGGCAATCCACCTCGACGACCTCGTTGAAAAGGCGGAGAATATCTCTCCATCCGAATTAATTGCCGCCCTTTTCGAACTGGAGATGCTGGGTCTGGTCAAACAACTTCCCGGAAAGAACTTTATAAAAGTGTGGTAACGTCAACTGGGAAACCCGCAGCCAATGCTGCAAGCGGCTTGGGCGCCGCATTCTGAACAATTCATATGCCGAAGGCTCTGGTAATCGTGGAGTCGCCTGCAAAGGCGAAAACTATCAATAAGTACCTGGGTAAGCAGTACGTCGTAAAAGCTTCACTGGGTCATATCAAAGATCTTCCCAAGCGCGACTTGGCCGTCGATGTCGAGCACGGCTTCGAGCCGCGTTACGAAGTAATCGAAGGTAAAAAGAAGCTTATCTCGGAACTCAAACAGACTGCCAAAAAGGTGGAGGACGTGTATCTCGCGGCCGACCCGGATCGCGAGGGTGAAGCCATTTGCCACCACCTCCAGGAAGAACTCCGCGACGGCAAAAAAGGAAGCCCGCGCATCTACCGCGTGATGTTCAACGAGATCACCAAGAAGGCGATCGAGAAGGCATTCGAAAAGCCGGGGCAGGTCAACAGCAGCCTGGTGGACGCGCAGCAGGCGCGCCGCGTGCTGGACCGGCTGGTGGGCTACAAAATCTCACCGTTGCTTTGGGACAAGGTTCGCCGCGGCCTCTCCGCGGGCCGTGTGCAGACCGTGGCCCTGCGCCTCGTAGTGGAGCGCGAGCGCGAAATTCGCGCCTTCGCCCCCAAAGAATACTGGACCATCGACGCCGATTTGCACGCTAAGAAACCGCCGCTGCTTACCGCCCGCCTCATCCGGTTGGGCGACCGCCCCGCCGACATCGGCGATCAGGCCGGCTCCGCCGATGTGGTGACGCAGCTCGAGGGCGCGCACTACACCGTCAAGTCCGTCTCCACGCGGGAAAAGAAACGCAATCCCGTCGCGCCCTTCATCACCTCCACCCTGCAACAGGAATCCAGCCGCAAGCTGCGCTTCAGCGTGAAGCGCACCATGATGCTGGCACAGCGGCTGTACGAGGGCGTCGAAATCGGAAAGGAAGGCGCGGTCGGCCTGATCACCTACATGCGCACCGATTCGACCCGCGTTTCCGATGACGCCATCCGCGACGTGCGTGACTTCATCCTCGATCGTTACGGCAAGCCGTTCCTCCCCGATTCGCCCGTCGTCTACCGCTCGAAGAAGGATGCCCAGGATGCGCACGAAGCCATCCGGCCGACCTCCATGGCGTTCACTCCGGACGTGGTTGAAAGATTCCTGCCCGAGGACGAAATGAAGTTGTACCGGCTCATCTGGAACCGCTTCCTCGCGAGCCAGTTGCTGCCGGCACTCTACGACCAGACCACCATCGATGTCGCCGCCCAGGGAAAGAACCGGCTCGAGTATACGTTCCGCGCCACCGGCTCGGTCCTCAAGTTCGAAGGGTTCCTCAAGGTCTACCAGGAAGGCAAGGACCAGGCCGACGAAGAAGACGAAGAACTGAAGCACCGGCTTCCGGCGGTGACCGAAGGCGAAACCCTGCGCTTCAAGTCCATCAATCCGGTACAGCACTTCACCGAGCCGCCGCCCCGCTACAACGAAGCCACCCTCGTCAAACGCCTGGAAGCCGACGGCGTCGGCCGGCCCTCCACCTACGCCTCCATCCTCTCCACCATCCAGGAGCGCGAGTACGTCCACAAGGAAGGCGGACGCTTCATCCCGACCGAGCTCGGCATGGTCGTGACCGACCTGTTGCTCGAAAGTTTCGACGACATCTTCGACGTGAAGTACACCGCCAGGATGGAAGAGGAACTCGACGAAATCGAGGAAGGCAAACTCGACTGGCGCACGGCCATGGGCGAGTTCTACGAACGCTTCGACCGCGACCTCCAGCATGCCCAGGGGCACATGGTCGATATCAAGCGGATGGAGAAGCCCACCGACTTGATGTGCGAAAGATGCGGCAAGCCCCTCGTGATCAAGTGGGGTAAGCACGGCAGCTTTATCGCGTGTACCGGCTATCCCGAGTTTTCACCCCGAGCCGCGGAAGCCGACCTCGATAACATACAGAAGGAACTGGCGACGCGGCAGGAACGGGCGGCGAAAGACATCGACAAGCGCCTCGAAAAGATTCGCGCCCGGTATGCCGGCCTGAAGATTTGGTTGGGGGACAAGGGACGCGTGGAAGTCGCTCCCACGGCTCCGGTCGATCCGCGGCGCGTCGCAGCCGACCTGAAAGTGCTCGACCGCGCCATCGCCGAGCGGCGGAAGAACGATAAGGAGCGGATCGAGCAGCGTCTGGAGAAACTCCGCGCCCGCTACCCGCAGATCGCCGATTACTACGATCTCCGCCTCGAAGACGGCGCCACGGGGCCCGTGTTTTCGTGGAAGAAGACGGAATATTTCTGCACCTACACCCGTGAGCTGACGGTAGATCTGCCGGATGTGGACAAGGCCGACCTTTCCGAGCAGGGCGCCGAAGAGTACTGCGAGAACTGCGGCCGCCCCATGGTGCTCAAGAAGGGCCGCTTCGGAACGTTCTTCGCCTGCACCGGATACCCGGACTGCAAAACGACCAAGCCCATCGGCGGGCAGCAAAAGAAGGCCGACCAGCCGCTCGATGAGACTTGTCCGCAGTGCGGCAGCAACCTCATCATGAAATTCGGCCGTTTCGGCGAGTTCACCGCGTGCAGCAACTACCCCACCTGCAAGTACGTCAAACAAAAAACCATCGGGGTGAAGTGCCCGCAGTGCTCGGAAGGCGAGATCATAGAGCGCCGCTCGAAAAAGGGAAAAACCTTCTACGGGTGCAACCGTTATCCGGAGTGCAACTTCGTCGCCTGGGCCAAACCCGTGCCGGAAAAGTGTCCGGAATGCAGCAGTTCCTACATGCTGGAGAAGTGGCTCAAAGCCGGCACCGTGTGGGAATGCCCAAACCCCGAATGTAAGCACAAACAGGCCGCGCCCCAGGCTGTCGTAGCGTAGGGCTGTCACTTGGCACATCATCTGGCGCAGATTTTTGCACGCCATTTGGTGTACTCCTCGAGCATGGACTCCTTCGAGTTCATTCATCGGCGTTCCGAATCGCAGGCGGGCTACACCACACTGCCTCGCCGGTTGTAAGAATTCGGTCCGAATTCGCTACTAATACAATTGCAAAGCGGATTCGATGCAGGATGATGACCAGCAGCGGCTGTTCGACCAATGGCTCAAGAGTCACCGGGGACTTTTCTTCAAAGTGGTGCGCGCGTATGCGTTCACTCCTGAAGATCAAGAGGATCTGTTCCAGGAAATCGCCACGCAGGTATGGCGATCGGTCCCCAACTTTCGGGGGGATGCTGCTGTCTCGACGTGGATTTATCGCGTAGCCCTGAATGCAGCCATAGTCTGGACACGGAAAGAATGGAAACACCGCCACGGCAAGCAATCCGTGGACGCGGTGGACGTCGCGATTCTGCAAGCTTCGCCCGCCGCGGATCCGCGGGTCGGATGGCTCTACGCGCGGATCCGGGATTTGAACGAGATTGACCGGTCCTTGACGCTGCTGTTGCTCGACGGGTTCAGCTATAAGGAAATGGCCGCGATGCTTGGCATCACAGAGAACCACGTCGGCGTGAAGATCAGCCGCATCAAGGCATATCTAACGACTAAGTCCAGGCAGGAATGTGGCCATGGGGTTTAAAGAAATGCAGTTTGAAGACCTGCAGGCGATCTGGGACACACAAAACGACCGGCCCGTCTTCTCAATGAACGACAGCAGATTGGCCGTAGGGCTATACCAGCAACGGGAACAGTCCAGGCGGCGGCTCTTCCGTGAACTGTTCGCTCCTGCCTATGTGATTGCGCTGGCTATCACGGTGGCCTTAGGGTTGACGTTCCTGGTCTTCTTTGTCAAGACGGTCACCAAGCTGAGGCTCACCGACCCGCAGATGTCGATTTGGGACGGGGCGGCGCTGGTGGCCGGAGTGGGCGCGGCGTTGGCCGTCGTGGCGCGGATGTACAGGGAACGGCGCAAGCACGAGGGCGCCCAGAACGTGTTCGCTCCCTCTCTGCGGGAGGAATTGGAGCGGGGCATTTCACAACTCGACTTCGAACTGAGCTTTTACGGCACGTTCCGGGTATGGAAGGTTCCGGCGCTTGTTTCGCTTGCAACCAGCGTGCTCTTGTGTGAACTGGGACGCCTCAATGGCGAGTCCACTCCGTGGACGATGTTGGCGGTCGCCCTCGCGGGCGTCGTCTTGAGCGTTTGGGCTGGCCTCGTCGCAAATAAGAAAGTCGTCGAACGGATAGAGCAGCGCAAGCGTGCGCTTGAGTCGATGCGCGCGGCGCTCGAGGAGAACGCCTTATGAAGAGTCTCGTCCCGGCGAATTGGCTGCCTGTCCCGCGGTTCGGATAGCCCTGCATCGGCGCAAAACCTCGGATCACTCGCGATACGTCGCTCAGTTCGCAGCTGTGCGGGACAACCACTCCGCGTTACAGAAGCCGCGCGCGGGAGCAAACCGCCGCCAGCGGCGTACACCCGGCAAACGTCTCGCCGTTGCGGCGGTGCATTCCGAATCCCCGCCCTCCTCCTTGCATTTCGGAGTGATATATCTTAACGTACGGGAAACAACGTCGGGAGGTCTTGCTTGAGTTACCGGTCTTGCTCCGGCTCCCCCCGGGAAAGGAACCACCAGGTTTCCATGTCAGTTTCACGACGACATTTCTTTTACGGTTCGCTGCTTGCAGGAGCCGTCCCCCTCGGCGGATTCGGCAGCACCCAGTCGCTTCCCGCGCTCGGCTACAAATCGCCCAACGAGAAGATGAACATCGCTTCCATCGGCGCCGGCGGCCGTGCCGCTTCCGATATTCAGGGCTGCGCCGGCGAGAACTTCGTAGCCTTCGCGGACCCCGACCCGGCGACGGCCGCGGCCACGTACCGCCAGCACGAAAGCGCGACCAAGTACACCGATTTCCGCAAGATGCTCGATAAGGAAGCGAAAAATATCGACGCGGTCATCGTCGCCATCCCGGATCACATGCACGGCACCGCCGCCATGTGGGCCATGGAGCGGGGCAAGCACGTCTACGTCGAAAAACCACTCACCCGTACGGTATGGGAAGCGCGCCAGTTGACCGAAGCCGCGGCCAAATACAAAGTGGCCACGCAGATGGGGAACCAGGGCTACTCCAACAACGGCGCCCGCATCGCCGCGGAAATCCTCTGGTCGGGAGAGATCGGCAACGTCACCGAAGTCCACGCCTGGACCATGCGTCCGATCTGGCCGCAAGGCATGACCCAGATTCCGCCGGCCACAGACCCGCCGGCCGGCTTCGACTGGGAGTCCTGGATCGGCATCCAGACCATGCGCCCCTACGCTGCTGCGCCTCCACCCTCCGCCGAAGGCGGCCGGGGCGGCGGCGGTTTCGGCGGCGGCGGCTCCAACCGCGGCTTCTACGCCCCGTTCAACTGGCGCGGTTTCTTCGATTTCGGCTGCGGCCCCCTGGGCGACATGGCGTGCCACCTGCTCGGCGCCGTCAACATGGCGCTGATGCTAGGCGCCCCGAAGAGCGTTGAGGTCATCAAGCAGGAAGGCAAGAGCCCGTTTGCCTTCCCCAAACAGTCCGTGACCGTCTTTGAGTTTCCCGCGCGCAAGAACCTGGCGCCGGTCAAGGTCTACTGGTACGACGCTTCCACCGGCCCGCAATACCGCCCGGCCGGAATTCCGGAAAGCGAACCGCTGATCGGCGGAGCCGGCTCCTTCGGGCCGCAGGCTGCCGCCGGACGCGGCGGACGCGGTGGCGCGGGTGGTGCCGCCGGCGCGGGCCGCGGTCAGGCAGCGGGTGCCCCCGCGGGCGCTCCAGCAGGCGCGGCGGCCGGTCGCGGCCAGGGTGCCGCTGCCGGGCGCGCGGGTGGTGCCGCCGGCGGATTCGGCGGCGGCAATCGCGAAGGCGTGGTCTTTGTCGGGGACAAGGGTTTCATGACCACCGACACCTACGGCGCCTCCGTTCGCCTCCTGCCCGAATCCCGCAATAGCGAATACCGCCTGCCTCCCGAGCTCCTGACCCGGTCGCCCGGACACTATCGCGACTGGATCCGCGCCTGCAAGGGCGGCGATCCGGCCTGCTCCAACTTCAGCATCGCCGGTCCCTTCACCGAGTGGATCGTCATGGGCGTCATCGCGCTGCATTTCGAAGGCAAGCTCGAATGGGATGCCGCCAAAATGCAGTTCTCGAATAACCGGGAAGCGAACAATTTGATCAAGCCCACCTTCCGCAAAGGTTGGAGCTTTACGTAGAAACCACTCCGCGTCCGGCGGTGCTTTCCGCTGCCGGACGCGGCCTCCTCACGAATCAACTCACCAGGAGCACCATGCTTTATACCAGACGAGATGCAGGTAAAATCGCGATCGCGGCTCTGCCGGCACTGAAAGCGTTCGGCGCGCCCAGGATCAACTCGAAGGTCGGCGGCGTCCAGATTGGCGCCATCACCTACTCGTACGGCCAGATGAATATCGACGACATCATTAAGAACACCGCGGAGATCGGAATCGGCGTGCTCGAACTGATGTCCAATCACGCCGAATCCGCGGTGGGCGCGCCCACTCCGGCCGGCGGCGGTTTCGGCGGCGGAATGGCCAGGGGCGCGGGACAGGCCCAGGGGCGAGGTGCGGGCGCTCCCGGCGCTCCCGGTGGACAAGCGCGCGGAGCCGGCGCTCCCGGCGCTCCCGGTGGACAAGCGCGCGGAGCCGGCGCGGCTCCCGGCGGCGGACGTATGCCCACCGCCCGTCCGCCCATGACCGACGAGCAGATCGCCAACGCCCGCAACTCGCCTCGAGCCAAAGAAATGCTCGCCTGGCGCATGGGCCTCGACCTCAACAAGTACAAGGATCTGCGCAAGCGCTTCGACAACGTGGGCATCGATCTTCAGATCCTCTGCTACAACATGAACGAAGCCACCACCGACGAGGAAATCGATTACGCATTCCGCATGGCCAAGGCGCTCGGCTGCAAGTCGCTGTCCTCGAGCACCCAGGTCACCGTGGCCAAACGCGTGGCGCCGTTTGCCGAGAAACACAAGATGATCATCGGCTTCCACGGCCACGACAACAACGTGGATCCCAACGAATTCGGATCGCTTGAAAGTTACGCCAAGGGCCTCTCGTACGGCAAGTACAACGGCATCAACCTCGATGTCGGCCACTTCACTGCCGCCGGCTATGACGCGCTCGCCTACCTCAAGGAAAACCACAAGCGCATCAGCAACCTCCATATCAAGGACCGCAAGAAGGATCACGGCCCCAACGTCCCCTGGGGTGAAGGCGACACGCCCCTCAAAGAGATCTTCGCGCTCATCCGCAAGGAAAAGTATCAGTTCCCCTGCGATATCGAGCTCGAATACCGCGTGCCCGAAGGCTCCACCCGCGTCGCGGAAATGAAAAAGTGCCTGGAGTATTGCAAACAGAACCTCGGTTAAATTTCAATTCGCCCGGCGCGGCATTCCAGTGCCGCGCCCGGGCTTCAGGAGAAAGCACATGTCCGTTTCCAGAAGGCATTTCTTTTTCGGGTCCCTGCTTGCCGGAGCCGTTCCGGTGGGCGGCTTCGGCAGTGTCCAATCGCTGAAGGCCATGGGCTTCAAGCCCTTCAATGAGAAGCTGAACATTGCCGGCGTCGGCGTGGGCGGACGCGGCGCCTCAGACATCTCCGGCTGCTCCACCGAGAATATCGTCGCCCTCTGCGACATCGATTCCCGCCAGGCCGGCCCCACCTTCGCCCGCTACGAGAAGGCCACAAAGCACGTCGATTACCGCAGGATGCTCGACAAAGAGGACAAGAACATCGACGCGGTGGTGATCGCTTCGGCCGACCACATGCACGCCACCATCGCTCTCGCCTGCATGCAGCGCGGCAAGCACGTCTACGTCGAAAAACCCCTGACCCGCACCCCGTGGGAAGCCCGGCTGCTCACTGAGGCCGCGGCCAAATACAAGGTTGCCAGCCAGATGGGCAACCAGGGCTATTCGCACGAAGCCTGCCGCGTGGCTTGCGAAATTATCTGGTCCGGCGAAATCGGCGATGTCACCGAAGTGCATGCCTCCACCAACGCTCCCAGTTGGCCCCAGGGATTGCAGGAGATTCCGCCGCCCGAACCCGTTCCCGAAGGCCTCGATTGGGACCTGTGGCTCGGTGGCGCGCAGAACCGTCCGTACACCTCCGGCGGCTGGGATAAGGACCACAAGCCCACCGGATCGAGTTCCCCCGGCGGCTTCTACCTGCCCTTCAACTGGCGCGGCTTCTACGATTTCGGAACCGGCTCCCTCGGCGATTGGGGCATCCACACGCTCGGCCCCGTCAACATGGCCCTCCAGGTCGGTTCGCCCACCAGCGTCGAGTGCATTCGCGCCGAAGGCCGCAGCAAATTCACCTTCCCCACCCGTTCCGTGCTCCGCTACGATTTTCCGGCGCGCGGCAACATGCCGGCCGTCTCGGTCTACTGGTATGACGGCGTGCGCAATGCCGACCTGCCCTACCTCTATCGTCCGAAAGGCATGGAAGACGAGGTCCTCCTGCCGCAACCCAACAACCTCGCAGCCCTCGGGCGGCCCGATCTGGGCAGTTCCGGCGGGCGCGGTGGTCAGTTCGGCGCGGGCCGCGGACCCGGCGCCGCACCAGGCGGCCAGGCGGGACGCGGACCCGGCGCCGCACCAGCCGGCCAGGCGGGACGCGGCGGCCAGGGCGCTCGCGCCGGCCAGGGCGGCCCCGGAGGCCGCGGTCCGGCCAACGGTGTCCTCTCCGGCAGCGGCGCCGTCTTCGTCGGCAGCAAGGGTATGATGTCCACCGTGCAGCGCGGCGAAGGCGTGCAACTTCTTCCCGCCGCCAAATGGGCCGAATACCGGCTCCCCGCTGCCATTCTGCCCCGCTCCCCCGGGCACTACCGCGACTGGATTCGCGCCTGCAAGGGCGGCGAGCCCTCCTGCTCCAATTTCGGAATCGCGGGTCCCTTCGCCGAATGGGTCACCCTCGGCGCCATCGCGTACCGGTTCGAAGGCAAACTCGAATACGACGCCAAAACCCAGCGCTTTACCAACAACCAGGAAGCCAACCGGTATCTCAAGCCCGAATTCCGCAAGGGCTGGGAACTGAAGCTGTAGCACCCCCTTCATCCAACAGGCGGGGTCAGGGCAGCGGCCCTGACTCCGTCCCCCAACGTTAAACCGCGTTAAGCTTGGACGGGTGACGGGCCCGATGGCGGCCTGGTAGGATACCATAAGATTGAATGGCTGCTTCGCCGCCCATCCCGCCCTCCCTCGAGCATCTGGCCGAGAGGCCATTCTCGTTTTACCCCGCAATCCTCAATATCGAGCACAACGAGTGGTTCTTTTTGCAGGCCACCTGGTCGGAAGTGCTGGTGGTCAACAGCAAAACGAAGTCCGAAATCTGGATTCCGCGGCGCTACATCGGCGAGGTCTCCGCGATTGAAGAGCCGGTTTCCATCGTCGGTCTGAATCTTCAGCTCGAATACAAGGGCGGCACGCTCTGGCCCCACCAGAAACGGGTCCTGAAGATGCCCGCCGCTCCGGTCGATGCCAACCGTGGACCCACCGGGGAAGAGCCGCCCGCCCCCAAGGGCATCATGGGAACCCGCTTCGATCCCGGCGATAAGCGCATCCTGAACCTGATCGCCGGCGTGATCGTGGTGATGCTCATCGCCTACATCCTGGTGATCAACTGGAACCAGATCGGCGATCCGCAGCAAAAGCGCGTTGTCTTCACCAGCAAGGACCAGACCTTCCTCGAATTCAGCCCGCGGGACGACTACTACCAGGTGCTCCAGAAACTCGGCCAGCCGGCCACCGACCGCTGGCAATCCGAAACCGGCGCCCTGCAATACCGCGCGCTCGGTTATCCGGAACGCCACTACACCGTCATCCTGATGGGCTCCGACCGGCAGGGCGCCCACTACATCGGCGCGCTCGACGAAGAGTGGGTTCCGATCCACACCGTGAACCTGCGCACCGGCGGCAACACCGGACCGCTGCTGCGCGCCTTGAAACGGTTTTAGTAGACTCGTCAGGGTGAGGATCCTCGGACATCTGCTGTGGGCGGCGGTTGCCGTGATAGCCGCTATCTGCCTGGGCGGCATCGCCATCGGCCGCGGCGAGCACATTAACAGCATCTGGCTGGTTCTGGCCGCCGCCTGCACCTATGCGGTGGCCTACCGCTTCTACGCCAAATTCATCGCCGCGCGCGTCATGGCCCTGAACGACAAGCGCGCCACCCCGGCCGAACGCCTGCGCAACGGCCACGACTTCGAACCCACCAACAAATGGATCGTCTTCGGCCATCACTTCGCCGCCATCGCCGGTCCCGGACCGCTGGTGGGGCCCGTCCTCGCCGCGCAGTTCGGTTACCTGCCCGGCACCCTCTGGATCATCATCGGCGCCGTGCTGGGCGGGGCCGTGCAGGACTTCGTCATCCTGTTCGCGTCCATGCGGCGCGATGGCAAGTCGCTCGGCAAAATGGCGCGCGACGAGATCGGCAAAACCGGCGGGTTCATCGCGCTCGTCACCGTCCTGATCATCATGGTGATCCTGCTGGCGGTGGTGGCCCTCGTCGTGGTGAACGCCCTCAAGGGCAGCGCGTGGGGCACCTTCACCATCGCCGCCACCATGCCCATCGCGATTTTTATGGGGCTGTACCTGCGCTACTGGCGTCCCGGTAAAGTGCTCGAGTGTTCGGCCATCGGCTTCGCCCTCGTCATGGCGAGCATCTTCGCCGGCCGCGGCGTCTCGGAATCCGCCGTGCTGGCCCCGGTGTTCACGCTGGGAGCCATGACCCTGGCAATCGCCATCATTTTCTACGGCTTTCTCGCCAGCGCGCTCCCCGTGTGGCTCTTGCTCGCGCCCCGCGACTACCTGAGCACGTTCGTCAAACTCGGCGTCGTGCTGATGCTCGGCGTCGGCATCCTGTTCGTCCGGCCGGAACTCCAACTGCCCGCCTTCACGCGCTTCGCCGACGGCACCGGCCCCATCTTCGCCGGCAAGATCTTCCCGTTCTGCTTCATCACCATCGCCTGCGGGGCCATCTCCGGATTCCACTCGCTGATCTCCTCGGGCACCACGCCCAAAATGATCGCCAAGGAATCGCACGCCTGGCCGGTGGGCTACGGGTCGATGCTGCTTGAGAGCTTTGTGGCCATCATGGCCATGATCGCGGCCTGCGTGCTTCAGCCGGGCGTCTACTTCGCCGTGAATTCACCCGCCGGCATCGTGGGAGCTACCCCCGCCGCCGCGGTGGCGCAGATCACCGCCTGGGGCTTTCCCGTGACCGTGGCGGACATGAGCGCCCTGGCCGCCAGCGTGGGGGAGCAGACTCTCTTCTACCGCACCGGAGGCGCCCCGTCGCTCGCCCTGGGAATGGCCCACATCTTCGCGAGCAGCGGCGGCGGACAGGCGCTGATCGGCTTCTGGTATCACTTCGCCATCATGTTCGAAGCCCTGTTCATCCTCACCATCATCGATGCCGGGACCCGCGTGGGCAGGTTCATGCTCCAGGACCTGCTGGGAAACATCTCCGCCCCGCTCGGCCGCACCAGTTGGATGCCGGGAGTGATCGGCGCCAGCGCCCTGGTGGTGGCGGCGTGGGGCTACTTTCTGGTGCAGGGGGTCCGCGATCCCCTCGGCGGAATCAACTCGCTCTGGCCGCTGTTCGGAATCGCCAACCAACTGCTGGCAGCCATCGCGCTGTGCGTGGCCACTACGATTCTGCTGAAGATGCACGGTCCGAAATTCATGTGGATCACCTGCGTGCCGCTGGTGTGGCTGGTCACCGTGACGTTTACCGCCGCATGGCAGAAAATCTTCTCCCCCACCCCGGCCATCGGATTCCTGGCCCAGGCCCTCAAACTTCAGGCCGACCTGGACCAGGGGTTCATCGCCAACGCCGCCACCGCGCGCATCCTGATGTTCAATGCCAGGCTGGACGCGGCCGTCTGCGGGCTGCTGATGGTGCTGGTGGCCGTTATCCTGGCCGATTCCCTGCGCGTCTGGTATGGGATTCTGACCGGCAGCCACGAGCGGACACTCCGCGAGGCCCCCTTTGTGCCTTCCACCCTCAGGGCGGACGAGCTATGAGGCGCCTCGGCCGGCTCCTATGGGCGCTGCTGCGCGAACTTTCCGATGAGAGCGCCTACCAGCGCCACTTGAAGGTTCACGGGCGTAGCCACTCGAGCCAGGAGTGGAGACGGTTCAGCGAGGAGCGGATGAACGCCAAATACTCCCGGCCGAAGTGCTGCTGACCGAATTCGGCTGAGATTCTTTCGCGCGCGCCGCCACTACAGTTTCTCATTGCCATGATATTCCCCTTGCTGCGCCTGGCGGGCTGGCTGTTGCTGCCGCTGGCGCTGGTGGCGGCAGAGCCCGGCATTCACGCCGAATTCATCGGAGGCACGCTCGGCACCATCGCTCCCCGTGCCGGAGGGCTCCTCAACTTGACCGGCGCCGAAAAGCTGGTCTTCCGCACCGGCCGCACGGAAGTTCAGATCGACTACCACAAGGTGCACACCCTCGAATACGGACAGACCGTCGGCCGCCGCTATGCCGCCGCCATTCTCATCTCCCCGCTGCTGTTGCTGAGTAAGTCGCGCAAGCACTTCGTCACCGTCGGCTACACGGACGCCGAAGGTGCCCAACAGGCGCTCGTGCTGCGCGTGGACAAAAAGGACATCCGGGCGGCGCTCGCCTGCCTCGAGGCGCGCACCGGACGCCGCGTGGAGTATTTGGACGACGAAGCTCGCAAGGGGGCCAAGTGATGACCGTTCGCATCTTTCTTCTGGCAGCGCTGGCGGCGGGAAGCGCGCTCCCCCAGGATGCGGCGCTGGAAAAACAGTTACTGACCATCCGCCGCGTTTACGTGGACCGGCTGACGGGCGGCGAGACTGCCGCGCAGATGCGCGACATCCTGATCAGCGCCCTCCAGGAATCCAAGCTGTTCGTACTGACCGAGAATCAGGACCGGGCGGACGCGGTGCTGCGCGGCGCCGCCGAGGACCTGGTCTTCAATGAGTCGCACTCCTCCTCCGAAGGCCTCACCGCACGCATGAACGCCGGCGCCGGCAAGACCTCTACTTCCCGCAGTCTTTCGGCCGGAGCGAGCATCGGGGACAACGAGTCCGACCATTCCACCGAACGGCGCCACGAGGCGCTCGCCGCCGTGCGCTTGGTGAATAAGGATGGCGACGTCATCTGGGCCACGACACAGGAAAGCCTCGGCGCAAAATTCCGCGGTGCCAGCGCGGACGTGGCCGACAAAATTACGGCCCGCCTGCGGGAAGCATTCGAACGGGCGCGAACGCTGCCCGGCGCCCGCTGAAAGTCCTGGTACCTGACCGTTTGGCCAGTCCTGGTACACGTAACAACCCGGTGCTAACCAGCGATAGTGATGCCCGCTCGCTCGTCACTGCTAAGTTGCAAACAGAGCATGAACTTCAGGCAACTCGGACTTATCATTTTCCCAATCGCACTTTCCCTCTCCGCCTTGCCGGTGCGGGCAAATTCGATCCTTGTTACTTCTCCAAATACCAGTTTCAATGTAGTTCCTTTTCCGAATCAGAACGACTTTTTCAATGATCAACAGACCGGGTCCAACGGCCACGCCGGCCAGGACATTGTCGGGAATGCGTCGAACCCCGGATTTCTCACGGCATTCGACGGGACGTTCGTGTATTACCGTGTCCGGCTCGGAGCCACGGACATGAAGCAAAACAACCCGAAATATGCGGGTGTCTTCTGGATCGGCATCGACGGAAACGGTGACGGTAAGCTGGACCTGTTCCTGGGTGTGAACAATTCAGGAAGCCTCACGGAGATCGAATTGCGCGCGCCCGGTAGCGGCCTGAATAACTCGCCAAATACAACCACGATCGCCAACGTGCTTCCGGCCAACAAGATCCAGGAGAACGCGACGAACTACAGCTACCTGCCCGTCAGCACGACCCTCCAGCCGGGCCTTACAAACTTCGACTTGAATGCCAATGGCGGAACAGACGCCTTCCTGACGATCCAAATCCCGTTCTTCGGCGCGCCGGGTACGGCCACCCTGCAAGGCGCCATGGCATCGCTGGGCAAGGTAAATATCACCTCGAATTCGCCCTTGTCCTACGTGATCGCCACCTCCACCAACGGCAACAGCCTCAATCAGGACATCGGCGGAATCAACGACAAGACCGCGAACCTGACGCAGACCTACACGCAACTCGGCGCCATTACGCCGCCGCTGTTCCCCTCCGGCCAGCCCTACGTCCCGCCGACGCCTACTCCGGAATCCTCGTCGATCACTCTGGCCGGACTTGGGTTGGCGCTCCTGTTGATCGGACGGTCCCGCCGGCGCCGCCCTGTTTGAAGCAGGCCCCTACGACTCCAGCCACGCTTGCGACCGCGAGTGTAGCGGCGAGGTGACCGCACCCTTCAAAATCGGATCCCCCGTGCTCTCCATGTGCGCCCGCAATTTCAGCCGGAGGTCGCGAAGCGCATCGGCGTAGGCCGGTTCGGCGGATACGTCCTTTTGTTCCCATGGGTCCTGCCGCAGGTCGTAAAACTCGTAGAGCGGATGATAAGCCAGCGCATGGTTGGGCGGAGTATTCGTATCCGCGCGAGGACGCCACGACTGCGACGGGTCCATGAATGCCGGCGCGGCCGAGAAGTTGACGATCAGCTTGTGCGTTTCCGAGCGCACGCTGCGGCGTGGATCGTAGTAATCGTGATAAGTGATCTCGCCGAAAATCAGATCGCGCGCCGTGTAGCTGCGTCCATCGAGCAGAGGCGCCAGCGAGCGTCCCTGCACCGCCGCGGGCGCCGGCACTCCGGCCAGTTCCAGAATCGTCGGCAGATAGTCCACATTCGAGATCATCTGCCGGAGCCGGACACCGCCATGCCAGCCCGTGCGCGCCGGGTACCGCAGGATAAACGATGTCTGCAGGCCCGGTTCATAAAGCGAACACTTCGCGCGCGGCATCGCAATACCGTGATCGGTGGTGAAGATGACCAGCGTCGATTGCTCCACCCCCACGCCCCGGATGGCATCGAGCACGCGACCCATCTGCGCATCCATGTGGCGCACCGCGCCCTGCAATTCGGCCAGTTCCGCGCGGGTGCCCTCCGTATCCCGCAGATACGCCGGCACCGTGATGCCGCGGGAGCGGTCGGGCTGGAGGCGGTCGCCCAGAAAGTCCTGGTCCAGCGTGCGGTCCTTGCGCCCCAGGCGGTGCGGCTCGATGCATCCCGCCTGGATATAAAACGGCTTCCCCGGCTCGCGCGCGAAGCCCTGTACCTTCGCGATCACGGCGTCTGCCATCTCCTTCGCCGTCCCGGCGGCGGAGTACTCGGCCAGGCCGCAGCGTTTCGCGCCCGAGTGCGTTTCGTGCAGCACACCCGCGCCGCAGGTCGAGTATCCCGCGTCGCCCAGAATCTGGCCCAGGTGCCGCTCGCTGTCGTTTAACTCCCAGGCGAAATTGGCGTGCGTCAGCCCCATCACGCCGTTCGAATGCGGGTACCGGCCGGTGAAAATGGAGGCGCGCGAGGGACTGCATTGCGGCGCCGTCGCAAAACTGCGCTCGAAACGCACGCCCTCCGCGGCCAGGCGGTCGAGGTTCGGCGATTGCACGCCGTCCACGCCGTAACAATGCAGGTGCTGCCCCAGATCGTGGCAGTGCAGCAGCACGACGTTGGGCCGCGATTGTGCGGAGGCCACCCTCGAAAGAAAGGGCGCCGAGAGCGCGCCCGTGGCGGCGCGGCGGGTCAAAGTAGTCGGCTTCATTCGCTGTAAACCGCTTCTACTTTATCTTCCGTAGCGCTTTCCGGCAACGGGCACCAGGCGGGCTCGCGCGCGTTCTCGAAGCGGTCCGTGCAGGCGCAGCGGAAGCCATGCTCCTCCGCGTTCCACTGCTGCCGGTCCACCTGAATGGTGGTGCCGTCCAGCCGGATCAGATTGAACGCGTTCGGCTCGCCGCGGCCCCGCGCGGACGTCGCCGTTCCGGCCTGCACGAAGATCGCCGACCGGCCCTTCAGCCGGTACCGGACGGCGGTGCGTCCGGCGTGGCTGATGTGCATGTGGCCGGCCAGCAGTAAATCGATGCTTCGCGCGAACCGCCCCATTGCCATACGGGCGCGTCCCACCAGTTCGCTGTGATGGTAGGTTCCCGCCAGGTCGAAAGGATGATGGGTGACCAGCACTTTCCATCGCCCGTTGCCCGCCGCGCACAGGCGGCGCTCCACTTCACGAACCTGCCACTCGCTGATTCGCCCGCCCCGAAGCGGCAGCGTTCGCGCGGTGTTGACGCCCAGGACCGCCAGTTCGTCGTCTTCGAAATGCGGCTTCAGGTCTTCGGTGATGAACTCGCGGTACCAGCGCAGTCCCACCGTGAAGCGGCGCCAGATCTTGCCGAACGGCAGGTCGTGATTTCCCGGCACCAGAATGCGCGGCTCCGGCAGTTGCTGCACGAAGTCGCGCGCCTCCTCGAATTCGCGGCGCCGTCCCCACTGCACGAAGTCTCCGGAAACCACCGTGACATCCGGCCGCGCGGCGTGGACCGCCTCCACCAGCGGGGCCACGGTCTCCATCGCCACCTTGCCGAAATGCAGGTCCGAGAGATGCGCCAGCACCCTCATTCGCGGTCCCCGGTTCCAACCGGCTCCCGCTCCGCTCTGCGGCTTCCACGCGGAACCACCACCTTCAGGGCTTTCGGCAGTGTCCGGTATTCGAGCGGCGATTGCATGCGGATCACCTCGCCGTCGACCGACACGCCGATGTGCCTGCGCCGCGTTTCGATGACCACCCGGGTAGCGCGTATGCGCTCGAATTCCCGGCTGCCGTGAAAGGTCCCTGTGAGCACGCGAAAGATCAGCCGCGGCATGGCCAGGCGGCTGCGGTCCCTGAGCACATAAACCCAGAGCGAGCCTTCCATCATGCTTTCACGCTCCCACGGCCGCGACCCCTCCATCGCATGTTCGTTGTTCGCGATCAGCACGTAGGCGCTGCGCCGTCGCAGGTCGAGCCCGCCCGCGGACAGACGAAGATCCAGCAACGGGTACCGCCGCAGCATGGCCAGGCAGGCGGCCGCAATCGCAGGAACCGCCTTCCAGCCGCGGTCCTCCCGTTTGTGGCGTTCGAAAAAATAGGCGGGGTAGAGGCCGATCACCGAATTGTTGATGAAGGTGAAGCCGTTCACCTCTCCCACGTCCGCTTCCACCGTCACGCCGCCGGCCACCGCTTCCGCCGCTTCCTCGAAATCCAGCGGAATGTCCATGTCGCGCGCGAAATGGTTCAGCGTGCCGGCCGGCAGGACCGCCATGGCGGCGCCGGTGCCGGCCAGCGCCCCCGCAACCGCGCGCAGAGTACCGTCGCCTCCGCCCGCCAGCACCAGGTTCGCGCCGCCCCGCACCGCTTCCGCCGCCAGCTCTCGCACATCGGACCCGGCCGACACGCGCACGATCCGGCATTCCACGCCCGACCGCGCCAGGATTTCCGTCAACCGCCCCGCGGCTTCTTCCTTGTCTCTCCATCCCGCCGAATCGTTCAGAATGGCTACGGCCCTGGTTTGGTGGGTTTGCATACCGCGTGCGCTCGATGCTTTAGCCTGCACGCGTGTTTCCAACCGCACCCGCGCCGTTGTATACTTCCCGCATCGTGACCAGACGAAGCCTGCTCGGAATTGCCGCCGCCATGCCCCTCGCCGCCGCTGCGCCCGCCGCCGCCCCGGCGGACGTGAAGCTCGGAATCGACCTGTTCAGCTTGCGTTCGCAGGGCTGGACTCCCATTCAGTTGCTCGAATACAGCGCCTCTCAGAAGGCCCAGGTCGTGCATTTTTCCGAGATCCGCTTTATCGGCGGGCTGGAGCCGGAGAACCTGCGCACCGTCGGCCGCCGGGCCAAAGAGCTGGGCATCGAAGTCGAGATCGGGATGAAGTCCATCTGCCCGACCTCGAAAATGTTCGACGCGGCCGCCGGTACTGCCGAACAACAACTCGCGAAAATGATCGATTCGGCCGGCATCGTCGGTTCCCACATCGTGCGCGCCGTGCTCGGCAGCGCGGACGACCGCCGTCCCGGTCCCATCGAGCGGCATATCGAAAGCACCGCCAAGGTGCTCCGCGCCATGCGTTCGCGCGTGATGGATGCGAACCTTCACGTGGCCATCGAAAACCACGCGGGCGACATGCAGGCGCGGGAACTCAAGACCCTCATCGAAGAGGCAGGGAAGGATTTCGTCGGCGCCTGCATCGATTCCGGCAATCCCTTGTGGACTCTCGAAGACCCGCATCTTACGCTCGAAACCCTCGCCCCCTACGCGCTCACCAGTCACGTGCGCGACAGCGCCGTGTGGAAGGTGCCGGAAGGGGCGGCCGTTTCCTGGGTCCGCATGGGTGAAGGCAATGTGCGGATCGACGAATACGTGAAGAAATATGCGACCCTGTGTCCCGGGCGCGCCCTGTCCCTCGAATCCATCGTCATGGGTCCGCGCGTTTTCGCCTACCGCACGCCGGCCTTCTGGGACGCCTACCACGACGTGCCGGCCTGGGAGTTCGCCCGCTTCCTCGAGATCGCCGAGCACGGCCAAGCCCGTCCCGCCGAACCGCGCCTGGCGCGCGATGCCGCCGTTCAAAAGGAGCGCGAGGATCTCGAAGCCAGCCTGCAATATACGCGCAAGTTGCTGGCTATCGCATAACGCCGGCTGTACCCCGCCGCGCTCACACCACCCGCGGCTCTTCCTTCGGCGAGATCCCGTCCGCGTCGTTGATCCTCGCCCCCGCCGGTGCCTTCACCGGACCGCGCAGCAGCGGATCGTCCGTGCGCCGCATCCAGCCGTCCAGCCTCTCCCGCATCCTGGCCAGATCGTTCGCGTACGCTTTTTCGCCCGCCAGGTTGCGCGTCTCGTTGGGGTCGAACAGCGTATCGTAGAGTTCCTCCCGCGGCACTTCCCGCGCCTTCCATCCGGCCTTGAGCCACACATCCTTGCTCAGCCCGTCGTCGCAGTTGGGCAGCACCGGCGTGTGTTTATCGCCATAGTGCCGGATGTAGTTCCAGCGTTGGGTGCGCGCCGCCCTTGCCGGTTCATACGCGGCGTGATAGTTCACTTCCGCGAATAACTCGTCGTGGATCTCCGCGGCCTCTCCCCGCATCAGCGGCATTAGCGACTTCCCCTCCAGCCACGCCGGATGCTCGATTCCGAGCAGGTCGCAAACGGTCGGGAACAGGTCCATGTGGGACACCATCGCTTCCGACACTTTGCCGCCCGTGAAACCGCCCGGACCCCGCAGGATCAGAAAAACTCCCGTGCCGTGCGCCGTCAGGTTGCACTTCATCGCCGGAAACGCGATGCCGTGGTCCGTCGTGCAGATCACCAGCGTGTTGCCCGCCAGGCCGCTCGCCTCCAGCGCGTTCAACACCTCGCCCATTCCCTGATCCAGCACGCGCGCGCTCGCATGAAAGCGCGCCATGTCCAGGCGCGTCTCCGGCGTGTCGCTCACCGGCGCCGGCGGCAGCGTGAAACGCGGGTCCTCCTTCGGCCCCGGTTCCGGATACTCGCGGTGTGTCTCCGTGAAGCCCACCGTCAGCAGGAACGGCTCCTTCGGCGCCTGCTTCAGGAACCGGACCGCCGCCGGCGCCACCTGCGCCACGTGCGTTCCCTGTGTCCGCACGATCTCGTCGTACCCGATCTCCGCCGGCGTTCGCGAGATGTGCTGCACGCCGATCAGCGTCGAGCGGTAGCCTTTCGGGCGCAGCGTATGCAGGATGTGGCGCTTGTAGTCATGAAGCGAGAACCCGCGGTGCGCCAGGCCCAGCATTCCGTTGCTGTGCGGACAGCATCCCGTGAGCAGGCTCGCCCGGCTCGGCGAGCAGGTGGGTGCGGCATCGAACGCGTGCCGGAACAGCACGCCCTCGTTCGCCAGTTTCTGAAGGTTCGGCGTCGGCACCCCGCAGCCGTACGGCTCGATGTACCGGCCTGTGTCGTGTGAATGCAGATAGAGGATGTTCGGACGCCCCGCGTCCGCCCCGCGCACCGCTTGCGAGGCCAGCGCGCCGGCGCCGATGCGGCGGATTACGTCCCTGCGGGTCTGGCCAGTGTTGTCTCGCATCGTGTCCATAGTCTAACTCCCCACGCCCGCCCTCACCGGAAATGCACCACCAGTTCCACATACGCCAGGTCCGCGAGCCCCTGAAACTCCCCCGTGCGCGACGAAGCGAAGATCTGCGCGCCGAAGTTCAAATCCGTGTTGGCAGTCAGATTATGACTCACCTTCGGCAGGATCGCCGCCGAAGGCCCCGCCGCATCCGTCACCACGTACGTTTCCACCTTCCACAGCGGCGTGACCGGATAGCTCGCCCCCGCCGAAAGAAAATGCCGGCGCCGCGTGAAAATCTCGCTCGAAAACCGCAGCAGGTCCGTGAAATCGTTCCCCTGCACGTTCGGCTGCGCCTGGTTGTAGAAATACTCGGCCACCAGGTACAGCCCGCCCGCAAACGCATAGTCCGCACCCGCCACCAGCCGCAACGCATCGCCATTCGACAGCGCCACCACGCCCGGAGCCGGATGGCGCCACCGGTACGTCATCTCGCCCCGCAGACCCGCCCCGCGCAGTTGCCCGGCGAAGTCGAACCCCGCCACCCAGTCCCGGCCGAACCTTCCCCCGGCCGCGTCGAAATCGTAGTTCCGAATCGTGCGGCTCAACCGTACCGCCGATGTCGACCGCCCGAACCCGTCCTGTGGCGCGTACACCACGTTCCACCGCAGCGACCCCGCCGTCCGGAATGCCGCCAGCCCCGCATCCACCCCCTGCCGCTCCTCCGCCTCCACCTGTAGCGGGCTGATCGGATTGAACATGTCCATGGGACTCCAGAAACGCGCCGTGCCCCATCCAATGCGCTGCCGCCCCAACGTCAGCGTCGCCGGACCGCGCCGCAGCGAAACCGTTCCGCGGTAAAGCGACATGTCCCAGTAGGCGTGCGGCCTGTCGATCAGCACATGCCGCGCATCCAGCCACGCTCCGCCCTGCCTCTCCCGTACCAGCGCGAAATCGGGCAGGCCGGTCAGAGTGCCGCCATGGAATTCGTTGTCGTACTCCACGTGTACTGCAAGCCAGTCGCGATGCTTTCCATCGTAGGCGAGCCGCAGGCGGTCCATGTTGTCCCCCCACGCCTCTTGCGTCACGTACGAACGCGACCCGCTCGCCAGGTCTTTGAACAACCCGCTCCATCGCTGCGTCCACCCCTGCGTTCCGGTCTGCGCCGCGCCCGCGCCCGCGAGCAGAATCGCCACCACGCAGCCCCGCGCGCTCATGGCTCGCGTACTTCATCGGCGATGATGCGGCCGTCTTTCAGCCGGATCAGCCGCCTGGCACGGCTCATCACCGCCGGGTCGTGTGTCGAAAACAGGAACGTGATGCCGCGCTCGCGATTGAGACGCTCCATCATATCGAGCAGCAGCGCCGCGTTCTCCGAGTCGAGGTTCGCCGTCGGTTCGTCCGCCAGCACCAGGTCCGGCTCGGGCAGAATCGCGCGCAGCACCGCCACCCGCTGCTGCTGCCCGCCGCTGAGCTCGTCGGGACGCTTGTCCCGCAGCTCGCCCATCCCCACCTCCTCCAGCAGCTTGCGCGCGCGCTCCATTCGTTCCGCCTTCGGCATCCCCTGCAGCGACGGCACGAACCCCAGGTTCTCCGCGACGCTCAGCACCGGGAAAAGATTGAACGCCTGAAAAACAAAGCCGAGATGCCGCAGCCGGAATTCCGCCAGCTCGCCCGCGGGCGTGGCCGTGATGTCGAGCCCCGCCACCCGGATCGTGCCGCTGTCCGGCATGTCGATCGCGCCGATCAGGTTCAGCAGCGTCGTCTTCCCCGACCCGGAAGGACCCACCGATGCCGCGAATTCGCCTTTTTCGATCCCGAGCGTCACTCCGCTCAACGCATGTACCGCCACGTGATTGCGGTAAGTCTTCGTGACGTCGATAAGTTCCACCTGCGCCATGCCGCCTCAGATATGCCGGATAGCCTCAACCGGCCGGAGCCGCGCCGCCTTGATCGCCGGATACAGCGCCACCAGCATCACCACCAGAACCACCGAAACATCCGAAACAATCAGGTTCCACGCCGTCAATTCCGGATGAATCACCGTCGTCGTAATCCCCAGCGCCGAAGCGCCCGCCGCGTAGCTGGAGAGGTCGATTCCCGTGTGTGCGAACAGAATCGTGGCCGCGCTTCCCAGGCAACCCCCAAGCACCGCCCCGACCAGCGACAGCGCCATCGATTCCTGCATCACCAGCCGCACCACCTGCCGCGGCTTCGTGCCCAGCGCCATCATCACCCCGAACTCCCGCACCCGCTCGAATACCGACATCATCACCGTATTCAGAATGCCCACCGAAATCACCACAAAAAGAATCAGCACGATGATGTAGAAGAAGGCGTCGTCGAGCTCGATGAACTGCCGCAGGAACGGTTCCACCGTGTACCACGGCAGCACCTCCACCGGCGCCCCCGCCAGGCGTGCCGTCAAAAACCGCTGCGCTTCGTCTACAGCCTCGGAGGAGTCGAGCAGCAGTGCGGCCTCCGTCACGCCCTCGCCCAGTGAAAACAGCGTCTGGGCATCTTTGCGCAGCAGGTAGACCGCGCCGCGGTCCAGCTCCGGCGAGCCCGAGCGGAAAATCCCCGCCACCCGGTACAGTTGGGCGCCCATCGACCCGTCCGCCGCCTGTACCATCAGCACAAGCTTGTCGTCGAGCCCCGCCCCCAGCGATTGCGCCAGCCTCTCGCCGATCAGCGCCGGGCGGCTCATCCCCTCTTCGAGAAACTTCCCGGCGATGATCGCGCGGTGGATCGTCGTGACCGTCCGCTCGGCCTCCGGTACGATGCCGATGATCCTCACTCCGGTCGAATTTTCCGCCGTGCTCGCCAGCCCGTCGCCAAGCACCCGGAACGACGAGCCGAGTAGATGCGGCGTCTGCGGTGCCACCTGCTCCACCCGTTCGAGGTCCGGCAGCGTCTTCAATAGCGCCGGATCCCGCTGGTAGCCCGCACGGTGAATCTCCAGGTGCCCGATCCCCGCCCGCACCGAGTTATCCACCATCTGTTCGTGAAAGCCGTCGCCGATTCCGCGCATCAGGATGTTGAACGCCAGGCCCAGCGCGATCGTCAGCACCGTCAGCACGGAACGCCGCCGGTACCTCCATACGTTCCGCCAGGCCATTTGCCATAAGAGCATCGCCACCCCTCAGAAATGCCGCTCCAGGTTCTGCCGCGTGAAGATCTCCGCCGCTACCGGTTTATCGAATTCGAGCGACGAAAAGGTCAGCGTCGTTTCGTGGCCCGCCTTCGTGTGCGAAACCATGCGCCATCGCATCGGGTAGTTGCGCGAACCGAGGCTGCGGATCTGGTCGAAGTACAGCGTCTTTTGCAGCGCGCCCCGTTCATCGTAGAACTCCTCGCGCCGCGGCAGCGAATCCGTCTTGCGCACCAGCAGCACCAGCTTGCCCCACACCACCGCCGCGTCCGGCTTCGGCACCGCAACCAGCCGGTAGCAGGCATCGCCGTCTTCCGTGGCTTCGCCTTCGATCCGGTGCGCATAATCGGTGGGCAGGCTGCTCTCCTTCACCAAATCGTCGTTCGTGAAATCGCTGCCCATCCAGGACTGCAACATCAACGAAGGTGGAATCTTGATCACCCGCTCCACCGATGGCAGCCACGTCCACATATTGCTCCCCAGGCGCAGCGTGCCCGTCCCCGCGTCCTTCGCCGGCCCGGTGATCCGGATGAACGTCTTATCCGGATAGTCGTACCAGAACGTCATCTCCACCGTGCGCTGCCACTCCGGTGTCCGCACGGTCATCGAGGCCGTGCCGTGCTGGGTCTTTCCTTTGAGAGCGGCGTCGGACTTCCTCGCAATCGTCAGCGCGTCCGGTGCCTCCGCCGGAATCGCCGCTCCGGCCGAAATCAGCAGCAGTGCCATCGCGATCTTCATTTCTTCGCCAGTCCCCTCAACACGATCGTCACGAAGGCGTCCCCCATCGCCACCGCATCGAGCGACGGATCGAACCACGCCTGTAGAAACAGCCCGTCCAGCGAGCCGACCAGCACCGCCGCGATTCCCGAAGCGTCCACCTTGCGGTCGAACTCGCCCTTTCGCTGGCCCTTCCGGATCTGTCCCGCAATCAGCGTCCGGAACCTCGCGTAACTTTCGCGGAACAGTGTGGCCACCCGCGTCTGCCGTTCCGGCGATGCCGACGCCGCCCAGAACTCGAACACCAGCGGAAACAGTTCGCGCTCGCCTGCGCCCATCTCGAGCACGGTGTGAATCGACTGCCGTATCCCGGCCGAGGCGGTCGCCTCCGCCGGCCCCGCGCTCGCCCGCGCCAGCCGCTCCATGGAAGCGATGTAGTCGTCGAATACGCCGAAGAACAGCTCCTGCTTGTTGCGGAAATACTCGTAGATCGTCCCTTTGCCCGTCCCCGCGCGTTCGGCGATCGCATCCATCGTCGTCGCCTGGTATCCCTGTTCCGCGAACACCTCCGCGGCGGAGCGGAGAATGGCGCCGGTCTTCGCCTTGCGATCCACAATTCGGGCAGCCATAATTGACCGACCAGTCGGTCATTCCCAGTCTGACCCTCCCGCGTCCCCATGTCAACCGAACGCGCTTCGTCTGATCACCTCCCGCCCGCCCCATCGCGCCCCACCCGATCACCTCCGTCCCCACATCGATCGCCGACGCCCCACCCGTTCAACCGATCGCGCCCCACCCGATCACCTCCGTCCCCACATCGATCGCCGACGCCCCACCCGTCAACCGATCGCGCCCCTCCCGATCACCTCCGTCCCGCACATCGATCGCCGACGCCCCACCCGTTCAACCGATCGCGCCCCACCCGATCACCTCCCTCCCGCACCTGATCACCTCCCGCCCGCCCCATCGCGCCCCACCCGATCACCTCCGTCCCCAAATCCATCGCCGTACCCCACGCAGAGCCGCGACCAAAGGGAGCGGTCCCCCGGGCCGCGCTCCCCACACCTGCGAGAGAATAAATGCAGCCCCGCACCATGAATGGCTCCAGCCTTTATCAAGCCATCGGCGGTACCGCCGCCTGCCGCTCCCTCTCCGAAGCCTTCTACGCCCGCGTCGCCCGCGACCCCGTCCTGCGTCCCCTCTTCCCCGGCAAGACTCTCCGCTGCGCCATCGAGGCGTTCACCGCCTTTCTCGTCCAGTTCCTCGGCGGCCCTTCGCAAGACACGCAGCACCGCTTGTCCTTGAGCCTGCGCGAGTCCCACCTGCGCTTCACAATCGGACCCCGGGAGAGAGACGCCTGGATGAACAACATGATCCGGGCCCTCGACGATGTCGTGCTTGACGACCCCGCGCGCCGCGCTTTGCGTCAGTTCTTTGAGCGATCCTCCGCCTACCTGGTGAACGCCGGGCACGCGCCCTCAGTCGCGGACGCGCTCCATCCCGAAATCTCCCTCCGCTGGAATGCGCAACTCGCTCTCGACGAAGCCGTCGCTGCCGTACACCGCGGCGCGCCCGGCCATGTCATCGCTCTCGTCGAAAGTCCGGCCCTCAAAGACCATCTTGAAAACCATCGCGCCGTCCTCGCGTCCTTCCTGGCCGTCCTCATCGCCCGCGGCGACGCCACCCTCCACGACTACGCGCGCCAGAAACTCCAGGCCGCTCCCGCCCTCGCCGCCGAACGCTACAGCGGACGCACGCTGCTCCACGCCGCTGCCGCCGCCGGCAATATCGCCTTCGTCGAATTGCTGCTGCATCTCAACGCCCGCCCCGGCATCCAGGATGATGGCGGCCACACCCCGCTCTACGCCGCCGCTAACGAGTGCGCAACGCCCGAAGGCGCCGCCGTCGTGCGCATCCTGGTTCAGGCCGGTGCCGCCGTCGACGCCTGCGACGGCGCCAAACGCTGCACCGCGCTCCACATGGCCGCCCGCCGCGGACACACCGCCATCGCCGCGGCCCTGCTCGACTGCGGCGCCGCCATCGAAGCTCGCGACAGCCTCGGCGAAACCCCTCTGCGCCGCGCCGTCAATTGCAACAAGGCCGCCGTCGCCGCCCTCCTCCTCGAACGCGGCGCCGACCCGCATTCCCCCGGCAGCAAGGGCCTCACTCCCCTCACCGCCGCCCGCACCGCCGCCATGAAACGGCTCCTCGCATCCGCCCGGCATAGCGAACGCCCTTGACAAGCGCCCGCCGCTCGTGATTCACTCAGATCGCTACCCTAGGAAACTGAGTATATGGCCGCTCCCAATTCCGCTCAGAACGCCCTCGACGTGCTGATCCTGACCATCCTTCACCGCCGCGGTCCCTCCCACGGCTACGGCATCGCCGGCTCTATTCAGGAACTCTCTCGGGATGCTCTCCGCGTGGAGGAAGGTTCACTGTACCCTGCGCTCCATCGCATGGAAGAGGCGGGCTGGATCGCGGCCCAGTGGAAAGTCACCGAAAACAAGCGGCGCGCGCGCCTCTACCGGCTCACCGCCGCCGGAGAGAAACAGCTCACCCGCGAACGGGAATGTTGGGACCGCTTCGCCGGCGGCGTGGCCCGTGTGCTCCGCCACGCCTGAAGCCGCAGACAAGGAGGAATTCGCCATGTCATGGATCACCAGGCTCAAAAACGCCATCGACCCGCACCGCCTCGACCGCGATCTCTCTGACGAGATTCGCGACCACCTCGAACGCCGCGCGGCCGATCTCGAACAGCAGGGCTTCCCTCCGTCCGAGGCCCGCCGCCGCGCCGCCCTGGCCTTCGGCAACGCCGCCCGCATACAGGAGCAAAGCCGCGACGTCAAGGTCTGGGCCGCCCTCGCCGATACCCGCCAGGACCTCCGCTACGCCTGCCGCGGGCTCCTCCGCAATCCGCTCTTCGCTTCCGCCGCCGTCCTCTCCCTCGCCCTGGCCATCGGCGCCAACACCGCCATCTTCTCCATCGTGGACGCCGTCGTTCTGCGCCCCCTGCCCGTGCCCGCCCCCGGACGCCTGTTCACCCTCGATACCACCGCGGACACCGGCACCAGCCTGTTCAGCTACCCTCTCTACGAAGAACTGCGTCAGGCCGCCGGCGGCCAGGCCCGCCTCGCCCTCTTCGATTCGCCGGATCGCGTCGAAGCCCAGCTCGGCAGCGCCGCCGCGCCCCGCCAGGAACTGATCCAGCAGTTCGTCTCCCCCGACGCTTTCGAGATCCTCGGTGTGGCGCCGTCCCTCGGTCGCCTGCTCTCCGCGGCCGAAGACGCTTCCGCCGCCTCCCGCCCGTCCGTCGTCCTGAGCGACGATTGCTGGCGCCGCCATTTCAACGCTGACCCCGCAATCATCGGCAAGCCCCTGATCGTCAATGGACGGACCCTGTTCATCGCCGGCGTGACCCGCCCCGGCTTCACCGGCGTCGAGCCCGGCAAATTCGTCGATATCTGGCTTTCCATCGCCCTCAACGACCCCGGCATCTTCTCAAACCCCGGCTTCCGCGCCTTTCACCTGCTCGGCCGCCTCGCCCCCGGCATCGCCCGCGCCCAGCTCGCCGCCCGCTTGCAGCCCGCCTTCCACCGCCATCAGCTATCCCGCATCGGCAGCGGGCTCTCCATGCCGGAGCCCATGCAGAAACAGCTTCGCGAGATGACCATCCTCGCCCCCTCGGGCGCCACCGGCGTCTCCGCCTTCCGCCGCACCATGGCGCGTCCGCTCTGGATCCTTATGGCCGTGGCCGCCTGCATCCTGCTCATCGCCTGTGCCAACGTCGCCGGCCTGCTGCTCGCCCGCGCCGCCGCGCGCTCCGCCGAAATGTCCCTCCGCGTCGCCCTCGGCGCCCGCCGCGCCCGCCTCATGCGCCAGCTCCTTACCGAAAGCCTCGTCATCGCCGCGCTGGCGTCTTTCGCCGGCTGGCTGCTCGCCCGCGCCGCCGCCCCCGCCCTCGTCGCCATGATCTCCTCCGCCGCCAATCCCGTGCGCCTCGGCCTCCACCTCGACCTCCGCCTGCTCCTGTTCTCCGCCGCCATCTGTGCTCTCTCCGCGCTCTCCTTCGGCTCCCTTCCCGCCTGGCAGGCAACCCGCGGCCAGGCCATGCTCGCGCTCCGCCACGCCGCCGGCCTCAAGGGCCGCCTGCGCCTCGGCCGCATCTTCGTCGGCCTCCAGGTCGCCTTCGCCTTCGCCCTGGTCGCCTGCGGAGCCGGTTTCCTGTTCAGCCTGCGCAACCTCGCCGCCATCGACCCCGGCTTCGATTCGAAAGGCGTCACCGTCCTGACCGTCACCAACGACCTCGGCTATCCCGAACGCGACCGGCAACTGGCCCTGATGCAGCAGATGCGGATTCGCGCCGCCGCCCTCCCGCAAGTGCAGGGCGCCGCCACCGCCTGGATGGCGATGTTTTCCGGAAGCCGCCGCTCCGAGCGCGTCGTGCTGCCCGGCAAGCCGCCCTCCGAACAGGAAGAAGTTTTCTACCGCGTCTCGCCCGGCTTTTTCGCAACCCTGCGCACGCCGCTCCTCAGCGGCCGCGATTTCGCAGTCCGTGACAATGACGACGAGCCCGTGCCCACCATCGTGAACCGCGCCTTCGCCCGCAAGTATTACGGCACCGAATCGGTGCTCGGCCTTCAGTTCCGGCGCACCGACGGCGTCCGCCACCAGATCGTCGGCCTCGCCGCCAACTCGCACTTTGGCGACCTCCACCACGGCCCCGAACCCATCGCCTACATGCCCATGAAGCCCCCGCGCGGCTTCACCCTCTACGTGCGCTCCACGCTCGACGCCGGCTCGGTCTCGAAAATGGTGGCGCGCGAGGCCGCCGCCCTCGGCTCCGGCATGCACGTCAGCGATGTCACCACGCTCGACGCCCTCATCGGCAGCACCATCCTTACCGAGAGACTGCTCGCCGCCCTCGGCGGAGCCTTCGCCCTGCTCGGCCTCGTCCTCGCCGCCATCGGCCTCTTCGGACTGCTCAATTATTCGGTCGCCCGCCGCACCCGCGAAATCGGCATTCGCGCCGCCCTCGGAGCCCGCCGCTGGCCGCTCTGCGGCCTCGTGCTGAAGGACCTGGCCGGTGCGCTCGCTGTAGGCCTCGCCGCCGGACTCGCCGGTTCCATCGCGTTCCTGCGTCTCGCGCGCTCGCTCCTCTTCGAGGTCCGTCCCGCCGACCCGATCGTGATCGGCACCGCCCTCGCCGTCTTCCTCGCCGCCGCCGCCCTCGCCGCCGGATTGCCCGCCCGCCGCGCCGCCTCCATCGACCCCGTCATCGCCCTCCGCGAGGAATGATTCGCCTCTGCGCGCTCACCCTGGAGTCTCTGATGACACCCTGAAGCTCGATCACCTGCGCATTCCCCATCGAAGGTGGCCATTCGCCAATGTGTCGTCACCCTATGAGCGACCACCTGGGCGGTCGGTAGGAGGCCCGCTTCCATCTCCGGGCGCCCTCTCCCATAAATATGGGACAATCAGTACGGATGAAGACGACCCTCGAAATTCCTGATGCTCTCTTCCGGCGGGCCAAGTCCGCGGCCGCCGAAAAAGGAATTCCGCTGCGCGAGTTGGTCACTGAAGCGCTCGCCGAGAGGCTCCGCCGCCCGGTCCAGGACAAGCCCTGGATGAAGACATTCGGCAAGCTGCGCGGTCTCCGCAAGGAATCGGCGCGCATCAACCGCATCATCGAAGAGGAGTTTGACAGAGTTGAACCCGAGGACCGGCAGTGATCCTCGACACCAACGGGCTATCGGCTATGGCGGACGGGGACCCCGGCGTCGCGCCTATTCTGCAACAGGCCGCCGAGATCGCCTTGCCGGTCATCGCGCTGGGCGAATACCGGTATGGCATCCGCCAATCACGTCACCGCGCGCGCTATGAGCGATGGCTAAACGAGGTGCTCGCAAGCTGTCGCGTGCTGTCTGTGGATGAGGGCACCTCCGCCGTATATGCCGACATTCGTGGCGAGTTGAAACGCGCCGGCCGCCCGATACCGGGAAATGACCTCTGGATCGCGGCCCTGGCGCGGCAACATTCGCTGCCCCTGCTCAGCCGCGATCAGCATTTCGATCTGGTCACCGGGCTGAAGCGAGTCTCCTGGTAGTTTGGGCGTGACACAGCCAGGTGGCCGGCAAAACCAGCCACTCGGCGTTGGCTGCCTAAATTTAGGTTATGGACCGGGTTGAAGAAATCGAAACAGCGATTAAAGTCGTTGCGACCCGCCGTTTCTGGGCGTTGTTCGGCGCACTCCCCAGTGAAGTTCAGGAACTCGCAATCAGGTCGTATGACTTGTGGCGCCGCGACCCGCGTCATCCGTCGCTCCATTTCCGCCGGTTGCAGGGCACGCAGCAAGCCAACTTTGGAGAAGGAACCCACGATTCATTGTCTTCGGAGCAGTTGTCTGGCATGCCAAGCATGTCGTGCCGAACCTCTCACGATAAATCGGCCGACTCGAATCGGCGCAAGACCCGAATTTTCACACTCTCTTGAAGTATGTCGTTATCGCGGATTATGATGGCGTGACGGGGGGGCCGTGAAGAACACAGTAGCGCTTAGCGCATTTCTTTTGCTCGCGATCCATACCAATGCCGAAGAACACTTGGAGGGGAAGGCACTTTGGCACCACGTTCAGGTGCTCGCTGCCGACGACATGGAAGGCCGGGCCCCGGGCAGCCTCGGCCTCGCACGCGCGGAAGCCTACGTCATCGATCAGGTTAAGAGATCCGGTCTTACTCCGGCCGGTGTGCATGGGTACTTCCAAGCCGTCAAGCTCCTGAATCGCAAGATCGTCGAAAAGGATTCGAGCGCCGCTTTGGTGCACGGGGGCGCAGTCGAGCCGCTGGTGCTCGGAGACGACGCATTCTTTACTAACGATGTTGAACCGGCACCCAAGGTTGAAGCGCCGCTCGTCTTTCTCGGGTACGGGTTACAGATCCCGGAACAGAACTACAATGATCTCGCGGGGCTCGATCTCAAAGGGAAAATCGCGGTAACGATGCCCGGCAGCCCAGAGGGGGGCGTGCGAGCTCTCGCTCCGCACTACTCGCGGACGTCGGTACGCTGGAGGCAGTTCCGCAATGCAGGTCTTGTCGGCTGGATCGAAATCGCATCGCCGGAGGCATCGTGGCCGTTCCTGG
Organism: Bryobacterales bacterium; assembly: GCA_963836425.1. GTDB lineage: Bacteria > Acidobacteriota > Terriglobia > Bryobacterales > Bryobacteraceae > CAWIJJ01. The sequence goes on from CAWIJJ010000006.1 coordinate 922,478, forward strand.
CCGGCGCGCTCACGAACACGACAATGTACCTCGCCAGCGACGAATTTAACGATGCGAAAGGCGAGCAGATCCATATGGTGTTCAATCCCACTCGCGCCGACAAGCTGTTCGAGGGTACCGGTTACAGGTCGCAGGAGCTGTTCGCGATCGGCAAGGCCGACAAGCGTCTGCCGCGATTCCCGTTGCGGGTCCGCCTTCGTGCCGTGTCGCGCATGCAGGAGGAGCCCATCGACTCTGCCAACGTCGTGGCGAAGCTCGAAGGAAGCGATCCGCGGCTGAGGAATGAATATGTCGTGCTATCGGCGCACATCGACCACCTCGGCATCGGCACTCCTGTGAATGGCGATAGGATCTACAACGGCGCGATTGACAACGCCTCCGGAGTGGCCGCTCTGCTCGAAATCGCTGCCGCACTGAAAAGGGAAGGAATTCGGCCCAGGCGTTCGGTGCTGTTCACCTTCTTCACGGCAGAGGAGGGCGGAAAGTTCGGATCGAGATTCTTCACCGCACATCCCACCGTAAACCGAAAGTCGATAGTTGCTGACATTAATATCGACGAGATTCAGGCGACCGTGCCTTTGAAGGCGATGCTCGTGTTCGGTGTGGACGAGTCAGACCTTGGTGACGCCGCGCGGCGAGCCCTCGCTTCGTACAAGGTCACCATAGACGTCGATCGCGAGCCACTCTCGAACCGGTTTATCAACAGCTCGGACCAGGGCAGCTTCGTGTTCGCCGGAATCCCGGCCATCAGGCTCGGTGTCGGTTTTCCCGAAGAGTTCGCCGCGGTGCAGCGGGCATGGCGACGTGAGCGTAAACACACACCGTCTGACGACCCTCAACAGCCGATCAATCTGGAAACTATCTCCCAGTATGAGGAGATCGTTCGAGCGCTCCTGCTCGATGTGGCCAACGATCCGCGCCGGCCGCAGTGGAAGTCCGGCAGCTTTTATAACAGATACGCGATGTAGCAACGTCTCGTGCTGAAGCGCGAGGGTTGGTCCTACTGGACCTTCTGTGGGCGCAAGGCCGCGCGTCGAGAAGGTCCTCAAAAACGCTCCGCTTACTGGAATTTAGCGTCCACGTCGATGGCCGCATCGCCACGATCCATTTGGCCGTAATGTCGACCCGTTGATCAATGACGGATAAAGATCGCGAAAGCTGTGGTCCATTGCGACCCGGCCCTTCCGGCGCATCTTCGGCAATCCGGAACCGAAACCACATGAGCTGTAGTTCCCTACGAATGCCTTGGCTTGCCCGCGCCCGTTTCGGCCACACAGGACACTACCGCAACCTACCGAATTCGTCCGCGCTCACTCCCATTTGGGCCAGGATTTTATGAAATAGCGGCGGGCCTATCTCACTGCCGCCGTGGATCGGAATCGTTACTGCCCGGCCATCCGGATGGATCCAGCGCTCATGACTGCCGGTCTTGCGGTGCCGCTCGAAGCCTGGCCGGATAGCGGCGCGCCGGAAATCCTCGGCCTTGGTCCTGGCTATGGCTATGTCTCCGTAGATCTGAATTGTGACCTCATCCAATTCGTATGACTGAGCGCTGATCCTGCCCGACGCTCTTGCGGCTATTACCGCAGCCTTGTTGAGCACCTGACCCGAAGCGTTTGACGCCGTGAACTCATCAGCGTAGAGCCGCTCCAGTTGCCGCTCCAGTTCCTTGGCGTCGGGCTTGGAGCGTTGTCCGACGGCCAGATCCTTCACAATCTGACGAATCTCTGCTTCTGCGCGCGATTCATCGTCTTTCGACACCGCCGGACCGGCAGGAGATTTGGCCAAACAATAACGAACATCGCAGCACCATCAGGACGGCGAGAACGGTTCGGTACATGCTGCCTCCTCCCGGCTATTCTAATCAAAAACGACCGCTGAACATCGGTTTTGCCGAGAGATCTACACGGCCCCCAGCCCCAACATCACGCGGCTGGCCGCCCGCGCAAACAGGATAGTGGCGTAGAAAGCGGGCCTACCGGAAACGGGCGCAGGCACTCGGCTGGAAAGTCGTCACATTCGGCCGCTGATTGGCATTGATCTGTGGTCCGGGGGGTCTGCACAAGGGACTAGCGCGTTACACAGCCAAGTGGCGGGCCAAGCGAACACAGGCCTGCTCACGTATGTTCCCGTATTCGCACAACTGCGGGATAATGTTCTTGAAGGACAGAAGTATGGATGTTCATTTCGATATTCCCGAAGAAGTGGCGCGGCAGTTTACCGCGGAGCCTGGCGGGATCGCTCGCGCAGCGGTCGAAGCGCTCGCCGTCGAAGGCGTGCGCTCCGGTAGGTTGACGGTGTACCAAGCCCGCCAGATGCTTGGAATTCGGTCCCGCTATGAGATGGACGGTTTCCTTAAGGCTCGCGGCTTGATGCTGTCCGATACAATTCAACAGGTTGTCGCGGATAGCGAGAAGGCGATCGCTTTTTCCGAATGACGGTAGTCATCGCCGACACGTCACCGATAAATTACTTGTTGCTCATCGGCGAGATTACAATCTTGCCCCGGCTGTACGGTCAGGTTCTCATTCCGCCAGAGGTGCTGACTGAGTTATCCGATGCCGGTGCTCCGCCCGAAGTTTTGCAGTGGGTATGCTCGCACCCGACTTGGCTGGAGACGCGGCAGGTCCGAACCGTCGATGATGATCCGGCATTGCGCCAACTCGATCCCGGCGAGCGAGCTGCTATTCTTCTCGCACAGCAGGAAGCTGGAACGTTATTGCTAATCGACGACGCGGCTGGCCGCAGCGAGGCGACTCGGCGCGGTATTCCGAGTACAGGAACGCTCGGCATACTCAGGGCCGGCGCCATCCGTCAATTGCCGGACCTTCCCACCTCATTGAAGAATTTGGCTGCGACCAATTTTCGCGTGTCCCCACACCTTGTAGCGGAACTCCTGGCGGAAGACAGGTCACGCAAACAGCACTTGGACCCGTAGTCCCCGGCCCGTTTGATCAATGACGGATGATCCGCGAAAGCTGTGGTCCATTGCGACCCGGCCTCGGCAATCCGGAACCGAAACCACATGAGCTGTAGTTCCCTACGAATGCCTTGGCTTGCCCGCGCCCGTTTCGGCCACACAGGACACTACCGCAAGCTACCGAATTCGTCCGCGCTCACTCCCATTTGGGCCAGGATTTTGTGAAATAGCGGCGGGCCTATCTCACTGCCGCCGTGGATCGGAATCGTTACTGCCCGGCCATCCGGATGGATCCAGCGCTCGTGACTGCCGGTCTTGCGGCGCCGCTCGAAGCCTGGCCGGATAGCGGCGCGTAGGCATTCACAATCGCAGTGGTGTCTACCGGCAACGAGAGGCCCTTCTCACCGTATTCAGCCGCAATCGTTTCAAACACGCTCGCAAGTTCGGCGAGGGCCTCTTCACGCGTCGACATAAGCGCGTAGCACCCTTGAATAGCGGGGATTTCCGCCACCCAGCCGTCAGGCTGATTCCGATACAGAACTACCTTATAGTCATCGAGGCTCATCCCATCCACATTGTACGGCGCTCGACGGCCGGTTTGCGAAACCGGTCGGCGAGCGTTCATTTGGCCGCGTAGTCACGATCACGCTTCGTGACGATCGGATCCACGAAATTCGCGCCCTCGTGGAAGCCGGACGCGCGCCGAACGTTTCTGCTTTCGTCCAGCATCCCGTCGCCGTCGCTCTTTCCGATGCGGCAGGGTGGCAGCAGATGTTGGAACAGGCGCTGCAGCAGACCGGGGCCCCTTGCCGTTATCACGAGTGACCCAGCCGGTCTCAGGCACGTCGCTCCGGGTCTGACACTGCTAGTCGTCTGACCTCAGTCAACGGTATGGGCCACGTTGTTCCGTCCACTTTGAAGGATCCCTACGTCGCGGATTGACCGGGCACGCCGGTCAAAGGAATCGCGGCGTGACACGGCCAACTGGATTCCGCGAGCGCCGCGTTGTGAACCGTCCCGGAGCAAGAAAGCAGGCCACTATCGCCGCGAGAGCGAGGCTGCTGCCAATGTAACGGCGCCCTGCCGGTGTACGTGGACTCTCCATGGCCCCGCAATGGGGACGTGGCAAAATGCCCCGCAATGCACGGCGGCCTCAAATGGCTTCGAGCCGTCTACAATGAGAATCGAGGGTACGTGCGGTGCCCCCAAACGGGCCTTCGATGTGCTTGATATGCTCGCCAGCAGGGAACGCCCGCTCTCCATCTCACGCTGTACAGCACCCTGTGACCATCTCACCAACAAAAAAACCCGCGCCCCCGCGCCGCCTCCATCAGACCCCGTTATCGCCCGCGAGGAGTAGCCACCATGCTTCTCCGGATAATCCTCTTCGCCTCCGCCATCTCCCTCCACGCCGCCAGTCCGGCATATACGCTTCCCGCCAGGGCACGAAGCGGGTTCCGTCTCGAAGTCTCTGTTCGCGTAAACGGCTTGGGTCCGTTTTGGTGCACCCTGGACTCCGGCGCCGGCGGCGGTGGTTTCGTTTTCGATGCGGTCGCCGGAAAACAGGCCGGCCTCCATCCTGCCGCCGCGGGGCAGAGTTTCGGCGAGGGCCCGCGCGCGGACCGGGACGAGCGCATGCCTGACGCCACCCTCCAACTCGGCGACCTCCGCCTTCCCCATCGAACCGTGGTCATGCGCCCCATCGACGACGGTTGCCTGATCGGAACCGTGCTCTTCGATCGCTTCGTGGTGGAGATCGACTATCTTCTGCCAGCGATTCGGCTATACAACGCCGCCGCCTATCGCCCCCCCGCCGACGCCATCAGCGTGCCGTTGACGCTCGACCCGCATGGCCGCCCCATAGTCGCCGGGCGGATGCTGCTGCAATCGGGAGACGCCGTCAATGCCCGTCTCCTGCTGGACAGCGGCATTCCGGATTACTCGCTGTCCCTCTCCAAGCCCTTCACAGATGCGCACGACATTCTGAAACGTGTCCGCAAGGTGATCCGTCCGCCGTTCCAGGCTCGCGCAACCGGAGGCAGCATCGACATTCTCGCAACCCGCATCGACCGCTTCTCCGTCGGCGCGGTAAGCGTAGCCAATCCTATCGTAATGTTATTCCGCACCGCGTCGGGAGCAGCCGGCCCGCAGCCCGACGGCCTGATCGGATCGGGCTTCCTGCATCGCTTTCTGGTCGCCATCGATCCCTCCAGAGGTCGCCTGTATCTGCAACCCAACCGGAATTACCGCGATCCGGAACCATCCCCGTCGTGGGCCGCGGACCTCCCGCTCCTGAAGTAGACGCCGGCCCCGTTGACCCCACGAGAAACGCCCGGCAGATGGCGCTAACATTGAGATTCGAATTTAGCCGCCCGCTTGAGGACACTACATGCAACACAATCGTCGTGATTTCGTTATGGGCGCCGCCGGAATGGCGCTGCTCTCAAAATCCGTACTCGGCGCCAACGACAGGGTGAACGTCGGCGTCATCGGCGTCGGAGGCAGGTTCGGCCTGCTCGACACTGCCTACTACAAGCAGGAGGACGCCAACGTCGCCGCCATCTGCGACGTCAACCGGACCAGGCTCGACGCCTACCAGAGCAAATACAAAGAAAAGAAGTTCGACGTCTTCACCGACTACCGGAAGCTTCTCGAACGGAAGGACATCGATGCGGTCGTGATTTGCGCGCCCGACCACCAGCACGCCCCTCTCATGATCGCAGCCGTAGAAGCCGGCAAGGACGTCTACCTCGAAAAGCCGGCCACCAACACCGTCGAAGCAGGCGCTGCCATGCTGAAATGCTACCGGTCCCACAAACAGGTGGTTCAGCTCGGCACCCAGCAGCGTAGCTGGGATCATTTCCGCGAGTCCGCCAGGCTCATTGGGGACGGTTACATCGGCGATGTGACGCATGTTGTCGTCGCCCACGCAGCCGGCGGCACGGGCGGCGGGAGAGGTGGACAGGCCGCCCCCGCAGGCGCCACCCCTGTCCCCGATGGCCTCGACTGGAACGCCTGGCTGGGCCCTGCGAAGAAGGTGGCATTCGATCCCCGGCGGCTTTCGAGTTGGCGCTCCTATTGGGACTACGGCGGGGGTATGACTACCGACTGGGGCGTGCACTGGATGGACATCGTCCACCTTTGTATGAAGTCGGACTACGAAGGCTCTTCCTACACCTGCTCGGTGTCAGTTCCCAACGCCGATCCGGAACTGGTCTCCACCGATTGGATCATCAACTACAAGTACCAGAAATACCTCATGACCTTCATGGGGTTTGTGCCGCCCACAACCGAACCGGTGGCGGAAGGGCCCACGTTCTATGGAACCAAGGGCTGGCTGCGGGTAAATCGAAACGGCTACATCGTGCGGGCGAACCGGTCCGAGAGACGTTTGGCCTTCACTCCGGCCGGCCAGGCCGCCGCCGCTGCTGCCGAAGGCCGGGGCGGGCGGGCACAATCTCCCGCTCCTGCACCCCAGGCTGCTCCCGCGCCGGCAAGAGGCGGCCGTGCGGCTCAGCCGGCGGCCCCGCCCATTGACGACATCACCCAGGTCGATCCCGCGAAGAACGTGCCCGGCGAACGCGGGTCGGAAATCGTTCACGTGCGCAATTTCCTCGACTGCGTCAAGTCCCGCCAGAAGCCGGCTGCCGAATTTGAGATCGGCTTCCACTCCACACTCCCGTGCCTCCTGGGCCGTCTCTCCATCCAGACGCAACGGGCCGTCACCTGGGACGAAAAGAACCTGTCCGCGAAACTGATATGAAGGTTCTACTGACGGTTGCCACCGCGTGGGCCTTAGCCTGCGCGGCGGCGCTTCCGGCGCAGACCGGCGCTATCCCGGAGGGCTTCACCCCCATATTCAATGGCAAGGACGCGAAGGGTTGGCACCCGAGCCGAACCACCCGCCACGGGTCCACCCCTTCAGTGATCGTCGAAAACGGCGAGCTGGCCATCAAACAAAAGCCGTACGGGCAGGGCGGGTTGCTGTTCACGGATAAGGCCTACCGCAATTTCGAGCTTTACCTCGAAGTGAAGGCGGCCTGGGGGTGCAACAGCGGTATCTTCCTGCGTTCCACCGAGGAAGGCTCGGCGTACCAGATTGAACTCGACCAGACCCGCGGAACAGGCGCCCTGCTCGGCGAGGGAATGCGTGTCAGCGTGGGTGCGCGGCCCACTGAAGCCGTAGACAAAGTGTGGAAGATCGATGACTGGAACTCCATCCGCATCCGCATGGAAGGCGACGCCCCACACATTACCGAATGGATCAACGGTGTGCAGGTGTTCGATGTTCAGGAACCGGTGAACGACAAGATCGCCGGCAGGACCAGCGGATTTATCGGCTTGCAGTCCCACTATGGCTCCATGTACGAGCCGGCCATCGCGCAGGCGTTCTCTATGTCCGGCTCCTGGAAGCCGGACGCGGCTTACCGTTTCCGCAACATCGCGATCAAGGAGCTGCCATGAGACGCACATACTTGCTGGGAGTCCTCCTCGTTGCGGGTTTGGCGCCGTCCTCCGCGCAGGATCCTGGCTACAGGAACACCCTCGGCATGGAGTTCGTGTTGATTCAACCGGGCACGATGCAGGTCGGCGTATATCAGCCATCTTGTCCCGACCCGAATCCGCAGGCCCAGCGCGGCGGACGCGCACCCCAGGATCCGCGCGTCGCCTGGACCGAGGCCGATTATCAGAAATGCCGGGAACTCGCCAAACGGGACTCCAACCCTGGTTTCCCCGTGAAACTGACCAAGGCCTATTACATCGGCAAATACGAAGTGACTCAGGCGCAATGGAAACAGGTGATGGGTAATAATCCTTCGACTTTCCAGGGCGACAAGGTGAAGGACGATGCCGGCCGGCACCCGGTGGAGAGTATTACGTGGCAGCAGGCTCAGGACTTCGTGAAGAAGTTGAACCAGATGGAGAAGACGAAAGCGTACCGCCTGCCCACCGAGTTCGAGTGGGAATACGCAGGCAGGGCGGGCGGTGCGGGCCAGGTTGCGTGGCCGGCAATCCGCACCATGGCGGTAATGAGCAGTCCCGGCGGCGGACGCGGCAGTGACGGCGCGCCTCCTCCACCGCAGACCACCAGTATGGTGGGCACCCTGAAGCCAAACGAATGGGGCCTGTACGACATGCTGGGCAACGTCTGGGAGTGGGTGGCCGACATTTACAACGAGAAAATGTTTCCTGACCCAACGCCGCCGAAATCGGGCAAAGAGCACGTTCTGAAGGGATGTGGATTCGGCGCGGCAGACGTCAAGAACTGCATCTACGCAACCCACGGCGCGGGACCCGCGGATGGCTACGATGTGGGGTTCCGCATCGTCAAAAACGTGAACTGATACCCGTCCGCCTGAGCGGCGGGCTTGCAATCGCATCCCGCTTCTGTTACCTTTCGTAACGTTACCAGTGGTAACAATTATGGCACGGCAGAAACCGCTGGGCGATCTGGAGCAGCTCGTGATGAATTTCCTCTGGTCCAAGGGCCCCACAACCGCTGAGGCGGTTCGTGAAGGACTTGCCGGAACCCGGCCGCTCACCGATTCCACCATCCGTACCGTCCTGCGCCGCCTCGAAGCCAAACGTTACGTCAAACACAAAACCGAAGGCCGGCAATTCGTCTATTCGGGTGTGCGCCAGCCCCGCAGGGTGGCGGCCGAGGCGGTGCGTGATATTCTCAAACGGCTCTGCCGCGGGTCCATGGAGGAACTGCTGGCAGGCATGGTGGACCATCGCGTGGTCAAGAGCTCCGAACTCCGCCGCCTCGCCGAGAAGATCGAGGAACTCGACCGCGAGCGGAGGAAGTCATGATTGCCATCTCCGATCTGCTGCTGCGGCCCCTGGCCCTGGCTGCCTTGGCCGCGCTCCTGCTGCGTCTGTTCCGCATCCGCCATCCGGCATCGCAGCATGCAGTCTGGCTCCTGGTCCTGGCGTCGATGATGCTGCTGCCCGTCGCCCGCCTCGTCGCGCCGCGCTGGAGCGTTCCGGTGCTGCCGTCCCATCCGGCTGTGCGGTCGCACGCCTCCGAACCTTCGCTGCGTGAAGATCCCGCGACCGCGGCGCCGGCAGGCGCGCCGGACGCGGCTCATCAACTCTCTGCTCCCATCCCCTCCACACCGCCCGTTCCCTTCAGCGCGAACATTCCGGTCCTGCTCTACCTGCTCGGCGTAGCGATTCTCGCCGTTCGACAGGCCATCGGGTGGCATCTCTCGCGGCGCTTCGTGCGGCGCTCGGTTCATGTCGCCGGATGCGTCTATGAATCGGCGGACGTGCTGGTTCCCGTGACGGCTTCAGTCCTGAAGCCGGCAGTGATTCTGCCGGCCGGCTGGCGCGAATGGTCGCCCGAAATCCGCCGCGCCGTTCTGTCCCACGAGTATGCTCATATCCGCAGGCGCGATCCCTTGACCGGAGCGCTCTCCGGCGCCATTCGCTGCCTGTTCTGGTTCCACCCGCTTGCCTGGTGGCTCCATCGCCGCGTGCAGGCGCTCGCCGAAATGGCGTGCGATGCAGCGGCAGTGGAGCGTTGTTCCAATCCGGCAGCGTATTGCCGCATTCTGCTGCAATTTGCGGCAATCGTCAGCGCGGCCGGATCGCGCACAGCCGTGCCGGGCCTCGCCATTGCCGAAGCGGGCTCGCTCGACCGCCGTATCGACCGCGTCTTTGCAGCGTCTCGCGGCCCCTTGCGGCGGCTTCCCAGGCCCGCGCGCGTATTGGCTCTCGCGGGCGTGCCCGCATTGTGCCTGGCGGCCTCCGTCGATTTCACCACCGCGCCCACCCGCCTGTTGTTCTTTTTCCAGGGCGAGCGCGTCGGCAAGCTCAAGCCCGACCTGGTGCCCACCGCGGTGCGGCGCCAGACCGCTCCGCTGAAGCCCGCCACTGCCGCGGAACGCCTGGAATTGCCGGTGACCCTCGCGCCCGCCGACGCATTGTTCACCGAGACGACGTTTGTCGACGCGAAGCAGCGGATCAAGCTGGCGTTGATCGAACCGGCCTCCGGCGCCGCACCCTACGTGTTCGTGGACGTCAATCGCAATGGCGTATTCGAGGCCGCGGAGCGCTTCGAGTTCGACGGGCCGGACCGAACCGTGCTGCTGCGGATTCCGATGTCCGAGGGCCCGTTCCGCACCTACCCGATCAAACTGTGGCTGCCTGAGGATCCGTTTTACCGCGACGATGATCCCTACCCGGGCGGACGGACACTGATGCGGTCACCCTTCGTCCTCGTGGAGGGCCAGGTGGACGTGGGGGGCCGTCCCGTGCTGGCCCGGTATCTCTTCGACGCCGAAAAGCACAACGCCTATCCGGACTACGGGTGGATCGGCATGGACACCAACGGCGACGGCAGGATCGACGAGACCGCCAACAATGACGAGTCTACCTTTGCCAACGACGAGGGCGTGATCTTCCACGTCAACGGTCACGATGTGTCCACCGTTTCGCTCGATCTGAAGGCGCGAACGTTCGTCATCCGCGATCATCCCGCAGGCGCCAATCCGCGCATTCCCTTACGCCTCGGTGAGCAGATTCCCGACTTCGAGTTCACGGACCTGGACGGCAGGACCCATCGCTTCGCAGAGTTCAAAGGCCGGTACGTCCTGCTGGACTTCTGGGGAACCTGGTGTGGCCCGTGCCGCGCCGAGTTGCCGAATCTCGAGAAGGCGTACCAGCAGTTCCGCGAGCGTCAATTCGTGGTGCTCGGAATGGATGACGATCGCGACGTAGCCAAGGCGCGCGCTCTGCTAGAGGAGAAGGGTGTCACGTTCCCGCAATCCACCGGCGACATGGGAAACGACCTGGTCTATAAGCGGTTCCGAGTGAATCGTTTTCCGACCGCCGTGCTGGTCGACCCATCCGGCAAAATCATCAGCCTGGATTTCGAAAACCAGTTTCGCGGTGAGAATCTGCCGAAGACACTCGATCGGCTTCTTCCGCCGGCGCGCGCGCAGTAGCGCTTTACTGCTTCAGCCCCTCATCGATCTTCATCTTCGCCAGCGTGCCGCTCATGCGCATTTCCTTGAGGCCGCTGTTGAGCTGGATCACCAGCCGCCCGTCGTCCTGCGTCGATCCCCGGCCCGTGTACAGCTCATCCTCGGTCCTCAGGTTCAGCACCGTGAATCGCAGCCGCGGGCCCAATGCCAGCGCGTACGCGCCCGATACATTCCGCCACGCCGCCGCCGGCCCGAAGTCCAGCGCCGACCCGGCGAACGTGCCCTGGGAAGTAAGGTTCGCCAGCAGTTGCCCGCCCGTGCCGCTGGTCTCCGCCGTGCCCTCCGCGTCGATCGTCCCGGACTGCCATTCGAGCCCCTTCAACCGGCCCACCAGCCTGTATACCGGCCGCTCGGCCCGCACGCTCACCGTCAACACCCCGGAGAGCTGCGCTTCATCCAGGCGCGCCGAAATCGAATCGAATTCGACGCGTGCCAGGTCCCACACCATATGGGCGCGCACTCCTTCGAGGTGCGCCTCCCCCACTGCCAGGTCGCCGATCTGAATCGTCCCCTCCACCGCCCGGTCCTTGAGCCACCCGGGCAGTGAGGCGCGTCCCAACGCGCGCGCCAGCAGGCTGCTGCTCCGCTTCAATGTCGGCAGCAGTGCCGCTTCCAAATCGGCCGCGTCCACCGAACCCGCGCGCAGCCGGACCCGGTGCGGGCGCGCCGCTCTCGGTTCGTACCGGTAGTCGCCCGTGAATGCCACCTCGCCCACATGCGCATCCATGCGGTCCAGCACTACCCGTTCGTCATCGATCTGAGCCCGCGCCGACGCGAGCTGAAGCGGTTGCGCCAGCCCCGGCACCGCCAGTTCCGCATCGCGCACCTGCAACTGCCCGCTCCATCCCGCGCCGCCCGGCGAATGCTGGTATCGCAGCAGCCCAGACCAGGAGCCCGAGCGCACCTGCTCCAGCCACGGCACCGCCGCCAGCGATACCTGCTCCCGCAGCGACGCCACGTTCATCCCATCGGTGCGGATCGCCAGGTCCAGCGCCTCATCGTCAATGTCGTAATCGGCCTCCACCAGGGCCTGGTCTTCGGTCGAAGTGCTCACTTCCGCCGGCGAGAGCCGCACGTGGCCGCCGCCCACCACAAAGTACGCCGCCTTCACTTGCAGCGGCGGAGAGTCGGGAATCGTCATCGCCGCGTCGTGGAATCCCAGTTCCCCCTGCAATCCGCCCTGTCCCGAATATCCGATGGCACCGTCCATGCTGCCGCTAAGCTTGAGCCGGGCGGGGAACTGCGCCCCCATGTGCGCGGCAAGCTGCATCAAAGGTTCCACCGGGAAGCGGTTCCAGTTCGCCGCCACCGCCCAGCGCGGCTGCGTCAGGTAATCGGTGGCGCGGAACCGCACCGTTAACGGCAGCGTGCCGGTCCCCGCCGAGTTCGATTGCAGCTCCAGTTCCTGCTTGAGCAGGTCCAGCCGTCCGCTCACTTCGAAAGGCCAGCCCTGCCCGTGCGGCGGCAGCAGGTCCCACCGGTGCACGTCCTCCACCCGGAGCTGCCCCTTGATCCCGATATTCCCGATGGGCCCGCCCAGGTGCAGGTCCGACGATAGCGAACCGTGTATGTTCCCCGCCTGGCCCCGCACCAGCGCCGTCAGCTCGTCCAGCCCGGCCCGCTCGATGCTGAGGTCGAGGTCCACGCGTTCCGGCGAAAGATACCAGCGGCCGTTCAGCGTGAAAGAGCCGAGACCCAGCCCCGACCGGTCCGTGCGCGCCGGCCGTGCCGAGCACCTTACCTTCCACGCACTGCCGCCCGGGCCCGGCGGCGTAATGTCCAAATCGGTCTCGGTCAGGTAGAAGCCGGATTTGGTGTCGCCGAATTTGAAGTTGACCCGGCTGTCGCGCACGTGCAGCGCGATCGGGTTCCTCATCACCGAGCGGTTCACAAACGAAGCAAAATTCCACCGCCCCGGTTCCGACGCCGGCCCCGATTTTGTCAGGTTGATGCTGGCGCCGTCCAGGCTGATGGAGGAGATGACGAACCGCCCCACCGCCAGGTACAGCAGGCTCGGCGCGATCCTCAGGCTGCCCGGATCCTGCACGTACGCCACCGGCTCGATCCCGATCGCGGGATCCTCGTAAATCGTGACGCTGTCCACCGTGAACGCCGGTCCTTCGAGCAGGCTGAAATGCACGCGTCCCAGCTCCACCTTGCGCCCCAGCGCCCGTTCGAGCGAGGACTGCAGCCGCCGCGCATATTGGTCCACTGAAAAGTAGGGCGCCGCCAGCGCCGCCGCCAGCAGCAGGAACAGTCCCAGCCCTGCCAGCTTCAACAGCGTGCGCTTGCGTACCGGAAGCTTCATGCCCGCTCTCCGGTCAGCGTCCGGTAAGCTTCCGGGTCGTCGATGTCCGCCACAATCCCGGGATCGTCCAAATCCACGAATTCCGTTTCCGCCGCGTGCCGGTGCACCACGTCCCGCGCCGCGCCGTCTTCGGGAAGCGCCAGAAATTCCGGAATCAGCCGCGAACCGAACCACACCGGATGCCCGCGCTTGCCCTGGTATCGCGGCACGCGCAGCAGCACGTTCGCATCGCCTTCGAGCAGCCGGTCCACCGTCGCGGGCATTACCGCCGGATGGTCCACCAGCGTGAACAGCACCCCTTCCGCCGCCGCGGGCACCGCGTGCAGGCCGCACTGCATCGACCCGGTCTGCCCGGTTCGATAGTTTGCGTTCACCACAAACTCCGCCGCCTCGGCCGTGCGACCCCGAATCTCCGCCGCCTCATGCCCCAGCACCACGATCACCGGCGAGCAGCGCGCCCGCAACAGCCGCACCAGGCGGTCGAGAAACGTTTCGTTCCGATACGCAAGCAGCGCCTTCGGGGTCCCCATGCGCCGCGATTCGCCGGCCGCCAGAATGAGCCCGGCGCAGCTCACTTTTCGAGCACGGCCCGCGGCGATTCGCCGGCAAGGATGGACATCGAAAGCGCGCGCCAGTTGGAACCCGCGTTGCGGCGCACCGCGATCATCTCGGCCGCCACCGCGATGGCGATCTCTTCCGGGGAGATGGCGCCGATATCGAGGCCCATGGGCGCGAAGATCCGCTCGAAGGCGGTGCGCGGGACGCCTTCCTTCTCGAGTTCGCTGATGACGCTGATCACTTTCCGCTTGCTGCCGATCATGGCGACGTAGCGGGCCGGCGTCGCCACCGCCAGCGCAGCACCCGCATGTCGTCGCGATGGCCGCGCGTCACAATAATGATGTAGCCGGTAGCGTTGATCTCGAGTTTGGGAAAAATCTCCTCGTACTCGGCGGCAAGATCTCGGCGGCTTCCGGAAAACGCTCGCGGTTGGCGAAGGATTCGCGGTCGTCCACGACGACGGTGGCGAAACCGGCGAGCGTGGCCACTTTCGACAGGCTCTTGGAAATATGCCCGGCGCCGAAAATAAAGGCGTGCGGCACGGGCATCACCGGTTCCACGAACACGTCCAGTTGCCCTCCGCAGATCAGCCCGTTATCGTACGCGGCATCCTGGCCGAGGTTGAAGGTCAGGTGGCGCGGCTTTTCGGTTGCGATGACCTCGCGCGCCGCGTTCCAGACCTCGGCTTCCACGCAGCCGCCGCCGATGGTGCCGATCATGGACCCGTCTTCGCGCACCAGGAGCTTGGCGGTCTCGTAGCTGGGGATGGATCCGCGCACCTGGACGATGGTGGCGAGGGCACACTTCTGGCCGGTGCTGCGCAGCCGGACCAATTCCTCGTAAACATCCATTCGATGCGATTATATCGTGCCGCGCGGCCCGATATCGCCACACGCCGCCGCGCGGCCCGGGACGCAGACACCCGCAGGCACGCCTCGCGGACTTATTTCCGACTCCTCCCACGGCGAAAGTAGCGAGCAGCTTGAGCAGTTACCGAGCCTGAGCCGTATGATTTTCGGCGGGTGCCCTTCGAGAAAGCTCCTCTGCCGGAAATCGGCATCCTTAGGTTGTGATGGCAAAGCCATGCCGGGAGGCATCTCCAGATGTCGGTATCGTCGGCCTCGCGGAGGCCAACCTCGCGAACGTGAACGGAGTCCGGGAAAAGATCGGCCAGCGCGCGGCACAACCATCGAGAGACGTTCTGGTCGAGAGCAGCTCAACCAGGAATGCCTGCGAGGCGCCCTCGCGATCTGCGGCGAAGGCCAGGCAAGCCCGAATGTCGTCGCGTGTGAGGTCGGGGAAGTCGTGCAGGATCTCTCTTCGGTCATACCCGAAGCCAGATAGTCAAGCACGTCGTAGACGGTCATTCGCATGCCGCGGATGCACGGTTTGCCGCCCATCTTTCCCGGCTCTATTGTGATCATCTCCGGTAATCCATGCCTTCCACCTCGGCGGTGTTCGAGTACCAACATACCAAGCCGCGCACCGATCAACCTGCTGCCAGCGAGCAATAATCCCCTTTCTGCTCGCGTACGCAGTAGTGTTTACAAGACGAGGCGGCTACATCCAAGTCGGCTGTTACCTAAAAAGAGTTTCCAAGTAGCGGGAAGCCAGGGGCGGGGTTTCCGCGCCAGCGCGGAATATTCCTCCCGCCATTTCAGGCGATCTTCACCGTCTTCACGTTAACGAACTCGCGGATGCCCCAGGCGCTCAGTTCGCGGCCGTAACCGGAGCGCTTCACGCCGCCGAACGGCAGGCGCGCGTCCGAGGCCACCATGCGATCACGAAGACCATGCCCGCCTCGATCTCGTCGATGAACCGCCGCTGCTCGGCGTCGTCCCGCGTTCCAGGCGCTCAGCGCGCCCCAGCCCGAATTCGGTGTCGTTTGCCAGGCGAATGGCGTGATCGATGCCGTCCGCCCGCAGCAGCACCGCTACCGGGCCGAAAAGCTCTTCGCGGTATGCCGGCGCGCTCTCCGGCACACCGGACAGCACGGTGGGGGCGTAGTAGTTGCCCTTGCCCTCCAGCCGCTTGCCGCCGGTCAGCACGCGCGCGCCCATCTCCACTCGACGGCGCACCTGCTCGTCGAGCC
>CAWIJJ010000007.1:0-476568 GCA_963836425.1 Bryobacterales bacterium
TCGCCTTCGCCGCCGATGTTTCCACCGACTACGACCACAAGGTGGATTTCAGCCGCTATCACACGTATTCCTGGATCGGAGTCAAAGCCGCCAATTCGCTCTGGCAGGACCGCATCGCCGGCGCGATCGACAGCCAGTTGGCCGCCAGGGGATTCACCCGCGTGGCCTCCGGCGGAGACATCTCCGTGGCCGCTTTCGGGCGCACCGACGAACGCGACACTCTGCAAACTTTCTACAATGGCTTCCCTGGTTGGGGATGGGGCGGCTGGGGCGCCGGCGGAACGGCAACCACCACCGTCATTCCGGAAACCGTCGGCAGTCTTACCGTCGACATGTTCGATTCATCCAACAAAAAACTGATCTGGCGAGGCGTCGCGTCAGGCACAGTTTCATCGAAACCCGAGAAGAACGACAAGAAACTGGACGACGCGGCCGAGGAAATGTTCGAGCACTTCCCGCCCAACTCCAAGGGTTAGGGCTTGCGGAAATTGATGCCGAGTTCCTTGAGCTGGCGCTCGGGAACCGGCGCCGGCGCGTCGCACATCAGGTCGGTGCCGCGCGCCGTCTTCGGGAACGGAATCACGTCGCGGATGGAGGTCTCGCCGGCCAGGATCATGACCAGCCGGTCCAAGCCCAGCGCGATGCCGCCGTGCGGCGGAGCGCCGTACTCGAGCGCCTTCCAGCAGGAAAAAGAAGCGGCGGCGGGCCTCCTCGTCGCTCAAGCCCAGCGCGGCGAAAACCTTGGCCTGCACGTCGCGCCGGTGAATACGAATCGAGCCCGAGCCCAGTTCGGTGCCGTTCAGCACCAGGTCGTAGGATTTGGCGCGGCAGCGCGCCGGGTCGGCGGTCAGCTTCTCGAGGTCCTCGTCGTGCACCGAAGTGAACGGATGGTGCGCGGCGTTCCAGCGGTTCTCGTCCTCGTCCCACTCGAACATCGGGAAATCCACCACCCAGAGGAACTGGAAATTTTCGCGGGTCGAGCAGCTTGTGGCGGTCGTTGAATTTCTGCGCCAGGTGCAGGCGCAGTTGGCCGCAGGCCTGGATACACGGTCTCCTCGGGGCGCTGGCCTTTGGGCTCGCCCGCCCAGGTGGCCAGCACCAGGAGATCGTTTTCGCCCGCGGCGCAGCGCTCCCGGACCTTCGCCATCTGGTCCGGATAGTCGCGGTCCAGCCGCTTGGCATCGTCGTAGACGCGCAGTCCGCGCTCCTGGCCGAAGGCCTTCAATTCGTCGCGCTCCTTGCGGCTGGGCGCGCCGGTGTTGGGGATGTGGATGGCCACCAGCGGCAGCCCGGCGTTGGCCAGGTCGGGAAGCAGGTCCTCCACCGGCTGCATGGGGGGAATGCGGCGGTCGGGCTTGTCGCTGCCGTAGTGCCGCATGGCCTCGGCGTAGGTCAGGCGCGGGAACGGCGCGGCCACGCTGTAGCCGGCCACCTCGCAGACGCGCTGCACCAGCGGCTCGATCACTTCGAAGATGCGCTCCTGCTGCGGGAACGACATCTCCAGATCGATCTGCGTGAATTCGGGCTGCCGGTCGGCGCGCAGGTCTTCGTCGCGGAAGCAGCGCACGATCTGGAAATACTTCTCGTACCCGCCACCATCAGCAGTTGTTTGAAAATCTGCGGCGATTGCGGCAGCGCGTAGAAAGTGCCGGGCTGCACGCGGCTGGGCACCAGGTAGTCGCGCGCGCCTTCGGGCGTGGAGCGGGTCATGAACGGCGTTTCGATTTCGAGGAAGCCCTGGCCGTGAAGAAACTCGCGCACCGCGAACGCGATTTTCGAGCGCAGGATGATGTTGCGCTGCATGTGCGGGCGGCGCAGGTCCACGTAGCGGTACTTGAGGCGCACGTCCTCGGCCACGTCCACCTGGTCTTCCATGGGGAACGGCGGCGTGCGCGATTCGTTGAGGATCCAGATGTTGTTGGCCACCACTTCGATTTCGCCGGTGGGCAGCTTCGGATTGACGGCGGCGGGGCCGCGCAGCGCCACCTTGCCCTCGACCGCGATGACGTACTCGGGCCGCACCTCTTCGGCGCGGGCGTGCACGGCGGGATCCACGTCCTCATGGAAAACCACCTGGGTGATGCCTTCGCGGTCGCGCAGGTCGACGAAGATCACGCCGCCATGATCGCGGCGGCGGTGCACCCAGCCCATCAGCAGAACGGTCGCGCCTTCATCGGAGGCGCGCAGGGCGCCGCAGATATGGGTGCGGCGAAGGTCGCCCAGAAAATCCAGTCGAACGGAGGTTTCCATATTGAATATTATCAGTTCCGGTTGTCGCAAAACTCTGCCGCGATCTCGTCCGGCGTCAGCTTCCGCTGTTCCCCGGTGGACATGTTCTTGAGCGTGTAGCGGCCCTCGGCGATTTCGTCGTCGCCCACGATCAGGGCGTAGCGCGCGCCCAGCTTATTGGCGAGTTCCATGGCGCGCTTGAGTTTCCCCTCGGCCATCTCCACGGCAACGCCGCGGCGGCGCAGTTCGCGGGCCAGGCCCGCCGCGTGGCGCAGCGCCGCCTCGCCCAGCGGCGCAATAAACAGATCCAGCGGAGCGGGCGCTTGTCCGCCTTCGACGCTCATCACCAGCCGGTCTTCGCCGATCGAGAATCCGATTCCGGGCGAGTGCACCTTCGAGCCCAGCGATTCGGCCAGCCCGTCGTAGCGCCCGCCGCCCAACACGGAATTTTGCGCGCCCAGCGCCCCGTGCACCACTTCGAACGTCGTGCGCATGTAGTAGTCGAGGCCGCGCACCATGCGCGGCCGCACTTCGAATTCGATGCCCGCATCGGTGAGGTACCGCTGCACAGCCTCGAAGTGGGCGCGGCAGGCATCGCAGAGGCAATCGATGATGTGGGGCAGCCGCTCGATGATGGGCTGGTCGGCTTCCACTTTGCAGTCGAGCACGCGCAGCGGGTTGGTCGTGGCCCGGCGCTGGCAGTCTCCGCACATCCACGGCGCCACCGGCTCCAGTTCCCGGCGCAGCCGTTCCACGTAGGCGGGCCGGCAGTTCTGGTCCCCCACCGAGTTGATGAGCAGTTGGAACCCCTGGAGGCCAACGCCTTTGAGGAGCTCCACCACCATTTCGATCACTTCCGCGTCCACCGCCGGCGACTCCGAGCCGATGGCCTCCGCGCCGATCTGGAAGAACTGCCGGTAGCGGCCCTTCTGCGGCCGCTCGCGGCGGAACATCGGACCCATGTAGTAGAGCTTCTGCACGCCCGGCCGCTGGTCCAGCCGGTGCTCGATGTAGGCGCGGATGACCGAGGCGGTGTTCTCGGGCCGCAGCGTGAGCGAGGTGTCGTCGCGGTCCGTGAAGGTGTACATCTCCTTGGTGACGATGTCGGTTTCTTCGCCCACGCCGCGGGCGAACAACTGCGTTTCCTCGAGAATGGGCGTACGGATTTCGTGGTAGTTGTAGGCGCGAAAAACCGCGCGCGCGGTGGCCTCCACCCGGTTCCAAACTTCGGTGGCTGGAGGCAGTAAATCCCTGGTTCCTTTGACGGCTTTAATCAAGGTGTTTGGAAAGAACCATGCTATCACGCCAGGTTCGCGTTCACGCGTCCGCGAAATATTTCTAAGCCCTGCTCCGGCAGCCGCTTAGCGCCGCAAAACGGGGCTCCGGCCGCCGATTTTCGAGCGGCGTCTGCGATGCTCGAAACAGAGAGGCCGCCAACATTGGCGGCGGTGGCGGGACAACTCCTTTGTTTTGTGGAGCCGGTTCCCGCCAAACCGCCAATGATTGGCGGCCTTCGTGTTTTGGAGCATCCATGGACGATTCTGAACTGACCACTCAACCCGGCGCCGGTGAAGCGCTGGACCTCGGCAAAATTCTCGGCCGCCGTGAAGCGCTGAGCGTTATCGCAGGGCGGTGTTCGGCCGCCGAAGCCGGCTGCATCCGGCAGATCCGCGAGACCCGGCAGTACACCTCGTTCGCATCCAGTTGGGACGAGTTCTGCACGTGCTACCTGCACATGAGCCGGTCGAACGCCGACCGCATCATCCGCCTGCTCGATGAATTCGGGCCGGCCTACTTCGAACTTTCGCAACTGACGCGGGTTTCGCCGGAAACCTATCGCGCCATCGCGCCCGCCGTCGGTGCGGACGGCCTCTCGTTTCAGGGCGAAACCATCGCCTTCACCGCCGGTAACGCGGAGAAGCTCTCGACGGCGCTAGTGGAGATGCGGCGCGTCCGGCCCGCGGCGGCCGGCGAACCGCGCGACACGCTCGCGGAAATCCACCACCGCTGGAACGCGCTCCGCGACGACCTGGCGAAACTCACCGGGGCCGAGGCGTTCGCCCGGCGCAGGCAGTTGATGAACCTGCTGCGCGCGATGAAGGCGAGCCTCCGCGAATTGGATGCGCAGATCGGTTTTCCGCCCCGGAGCGAACCTACAATGAGAGCATGATCGCTTCCATCAATCCCGCGACGGGCGAGACCGCGGCCACTTACGACGAGCTCACCGGAGCGCAGTTGGAAGACCGGCTCGCCCGCGCCGAACGGGCGTACCGAAGCTACCGCCGGACCAGCTTCGCCGAACGCGCGGGCTGGCTCCGGAAGGCGGCGGAGATCCTCGAAGCGGAGCGGGACGGCCTGGGGCGGATCATGACGCTCGAAATGGGCAAGCCGGTCGGTGCGGCGCGCGCGGAGGCGGCGAAATGCGCCACCGCCTGCCGCTATTACGTGGAACACGGCGAGCGCCTGCTGGCGGATGAAGAGGTGGAGGCAGGGGCCGGGCGCAGCTTCATCCGCTACCAGCCGATCGGTCCGGTGCTGGCCGTGATGCCGTGGAATTTTCCGTTCTGGCAGGTGTTCCGCTTCGCCGCTCCGGCGCTGATGGCGGGCAACGTGGGGCTGCTCAAGCACGCCTCCAACGTGCCGCAGTGTGCGCTGGCTATCGAAGACGTGATCCGGCGCGCCGGCTTTCCGGCGGACGTCTTTCAAACATTGCTGATCGGGTCCGGGCAGGTGGCGCGCGTGATCGGCGACGAACGCGTGAAGGCCGCCACCCTGACGGGCAGCGAGCCGGCGGGCGCGCAGGTGGCGGCGCAGGCCGGAAAGCAGATCAAGAAGACGGTGCTGGAACTCGGAGGCAGCGACCCGTTCATCGTCATGCCGAGCGCCGACCTGGAGCGCGCGGCGGCGGTGGCCGTCGAAGCCCGCACCATCAACAACGGCCAGTCCTGCATCGCCGCCAAACGGTTCATCGTGGACGCGCGCGTGGCGGCGGATTTCGAAGCGCGCTTCGTGGCGGCCATGGAAGGCCTGCGCGTAGGCGATCCGCTCGACGAGCGCACGCAGGTGGGTCCGCTGGCGACCCCCGATATCCTGGAAGGGCTCGACGAGCAGGTGCGCCGCTCAGTGGAGATGGGCGCGCGCGTGCTGACCGGCGGCAAGCGGCTGGAGGGCAAGGGCAACTACTACGCCCCCACCGTGCTGGCCGATGTGCCGGAGAGCGCGCCCGCATACCGCGAAGAGTTGTTCGGGCCGGTAGCGGTGCTGCTGCGGGCGGACGGCATCGACCACGCCATTCGCCTGGCGAACGACACCGAATTCGGGCTGGGCGCGAGCGCCTGGACGCGGGACGACGCCGAGCAGCGGCGGTTCATCGACGAGATCGAAGCGGGCATGGTTTTCGTCAACGGCATGGTGGCCTCGGACGCGCGCCTGCCGTTCGGCGGCGTGAAGCGCTCCGGTTACGGGCGCGAGCTGAGCGCCTGGGGCATCCGCGAATTCGTCAACGTGAAGACGGTGAAGATCGCCTGAAGGGCGGGAGGAATATTCCGCGCTGGCGCGGAACCCTTACACCGGCGGCGTAATATCGATCTGCGGCGTCGGGGAGGAGAAGAATCGTTTCAAACCGGCAGGAAGCCGAGGTGTCCAAGCCATTCTGATCCACCATGTGGCGATTCGCCATATAGAAGGATCCCGCCTGTCGACTTCCGAGTGGTGGCCGGTAAAGCGTGTCATTCGCTCGGAACGACCCAGGCTCCGGAGGCGCGATCCCTCAGCAAGTCTCAACCGCGGCGGGGACGGATTTCGAAGTTCACGCCCTCCTGCGCTTGAAGATGAGCGAGGACGCCAAACAAGTTCTTGGCGGAAGGGTTCCCATTGGGCCCAAACATACGCATGAGACTGTTGGCGGGGATGGATGTCGCCGCTTCCAACTGCCGAAAGCCGACGGTGGCGTTTATATAGTTGCGCAGAATCGCCCGGCCCGTCTTCTCGTCGCCGGAGAGCATGACTTCTATTGCTTCACGAAGCAACGCCTTGCGGAACTTCGGTTCCTGCTGGGCGCGTTCGCGGATCGTTTCGCGAAAATCTTTGGTCAATGCCATGGTGTTCTTCCCTAGGTCTTGCTGTTCCGGTAGTCTTCCCAATTCGCCTTTGCCTGCCGGATGTCTTGTTGTTGGCGCTTCTTCGTGCCACCCGCGAGCAGAATATGAGCGGGTCAAGCGCCGTCGCTACTTTCGCCGCAGCATGAACGTTGAGTGCGCGCAGCCATTTCGTGAAGGGGCTTCGTCCAGCGGAATCGATGTATTCCCGAACGTCGAGCACAATTCAATGATAACATATACGTTAGCATCGGCCAGCCAGCGGGAACGTCCCAGAAGGTTCTCCGCAGGCCCGGCATTGCGCTTCTCGCCCCGGGCCGCGCGGCGGCGTGTGGCGATATCGGGACGCGCGCCACGATATAATCGCATCGTAATGGATGTTTACTCGGAACTGGTGCGGCTGCGCAACACCGGCCAGAAGTGTGCTCTAGCCACGATCGTGCAGGTGCGCGGTTCCATCCCGAGCTACGAGAGTGCCAAGATCCTGGTGCGCGAAGACGGGTCGATGATCGGCACCATCGGGGGCGGGTGCGTGGAGGCGGAGGTGTGGGAGGCGGCGCGCGAGGTGATCGCCACCGAAAAGCCGCGCCACCTGACCTTCAACCTGGGGCAGGATGCCGCGTACGATAACGGGCTGATCTGCGGAGGGCAACTGGACGTGTTCGTGGAGCCGGTGATGCCCGTGCCGCACGCCTATATTTTCGGCGCCGGGCATATTTCCAAGAGCCTGTCGAAAGTGGCCACGCTGGCCGGATTCGCCAGCGTAGTGGTGGACGACCGCGAGACGTTCGCCAGCCGCGAGCGTTTTCCGGAGGCGGCCGCGGTGCATGCCGCCGAGTACGAGGAGATTTTTCCCAAACTCGAGATCAACGCTACCGGCTACATCATTATTGTGACGCGCGGCCATCGCGACGATATGCGGGTGCTGAAGCTGGCGGTGGCGACGCCGGCGCGGTACATCGCCATGATCGGGAGCAAGCGGAAAGTGATCAACGTCATCCGCGAACTCGAGAAAGAGGGAATCCCGCGCAGCGCCTTCGAGCGGGTGTTCGCACCCATGGGCCTGGATATCGGCGCCATCTCCCCGGAAGAGATCGCCATCGCGGTAACGGCGGAGATGATCGCGGTGCGGCGCAACGCCGGTTCCAACTGGCGTTCGCTTTCGATGTCCATCCTTGCCGGCGAATCGCCGCGGGCCGTGCTCGAAAAGTGAGCTGCGCCGGGCTCATTCTGGCGGCCGGCGAGTCGCGGCGCATGGGGACCCCCAAGGCGCTGCTTGCGTATCGGAACGAAACGTTCCTGGACCGGCTGGTGCGGCTGTTGCGGGTGCGCTGCTCGCCGGTGATCGTGGTGCTGGGGCATGAGGCGGCGGAGATTCGGGGTCGCACGGCCGAGGCGGCGGAGTTTGTGGTGAACGCAGACTATCGAACCGGGCAGACCGGGTCGATGCAGTGCGGCCTGCGCGCGGTGCCCGCGGCGGCGGAAGGGGTGCTGTTCACGCTGGTGGACCATCCGGCGGTAATGCCCGCGACGGTGGACCGGCTGCTCGACGGCGATGCGAACGTGCTGCTGCGCGTGCCGCGATACCAGGGCAAGCGCGGGCATCCGGTGTGGTTCGGTTCGCGGCTGATTCCGGAGTTTCTGGCGCTTCCCGAAGACGGCGCGGCGCGGGACGTGGTGCACCGGCACGCGGCGGAAACGGAATTCGTGGATTTGGACGATCCCGGGATTGTGGCGGACATCGATGACCCGGAAGCTTACCGGACGCTGACCGGAGAGCGGGCATGAAGATTCCGGTACGCAAGCGCACGCTGTTGAAGCTGGCAGGGCTGGGACTGTTCCTGCTGCTGGCGGCGGCGCTGGCGGCGCCCTACTTTTCAGTGGACCAATATGCGCGGCGGCTGCAGGCCTCGCTCGAGCGGGCGCTGGGGCGCAAGGTGGAGCTGGGACGCGTGCATTTCAGCCTGCTCGAAGGACCGGCGTTCACGGTGGACAGCGTCACGATTTACGAGGATCCCGCGATCGGGATCGAGCCGGTGGCGTACGTGCAGGATCCGGGCAGCCTGAGGATCGCGCCGAGCCTGCTGTACCTGGCGGTGGGGCGGTTCGTCATCTCCTCCATCAGCCTGGACGGCGCCAGCATCAACCTGACAAAATCGGGGCCGGCGTCGGAACCGGGGCGGTGGAATTTTGCCTCTTTTGTGAACCGCTCGGTGATGAGGAACCCGATCGCACTGCACGTGCGCGACAGCCGGGTCAACTTTAAATTCGGCGACACCAAATCCGGCTTCTACCTGACCGAGACCGATTTGGACATTACGCCGCCTGGCCCGGGCGGCAGTGCGTGGAAGGTAAGGTGCTCGGCACGGCCGGCGCGCACGGACCGGTCGGGGCTGGGGCTCGGCTCTTTCACGCTGAACGGCCGCTGGTATCTTTCGCCGGAACGCGTGGACCTCGACCTCAGCATCGAGCGGGCCGGGCTGGACGAACTGACGGCGCTGGTGCGCGGCCAGGCGGGGAACATACACGGTTCGCTATCGTCGGACCTGCACCTGGGCGGGCCGATCGGAAATATCGGGATCAAGGGGCAGCTCCGGGTGGAGGACGTGCACCGGTGGGACCTGCTGCCGCCGCACGGGCAGGGCTGGCCTTTCGAAGTGAGCGGACGGCTGGACCTGCTCAAGCAGGAACTGGAGCTGCAATCGAACTCGGCGGGGAGCGGCACGCTGCCGTTGACGGTGCGGTTCCGCGCCACCGATTACCTGACGCAGCCGCGCTGGGCGGTGGCGGCGAACTGGAACCGCTTCCCGGTGGAGCCTTTGATGCAGCTTGCCGCGCACATGGGGGCGCAGTTCCCCGCCCGGCTCAAGCTTAGCGGCAGCATGGACGGTGCCATCGGATATTCGGGACAGGGTGGATTGCAGGGGGAACTGGGATTCCACGACGCGGCGATGACGATTCCCGACTCTCCGCCGCTGCAAGTGAAGGCGGCGTACTTTGTAGTGGGCGGCGGCCACGTGCGGCTCTCGCCGGCGGAAGTGAGCACTTCGACCGAAGACCAGGCCCTGGTGGAGGCCGATTACGACATTGACGATGAGGCGCTGGACCTGGCGATCCGCACCGATGGGATGAACGTGGCGTCGCTGCGGGAGCAGGTATCGCTGGCGGCGGTGCCGTGGCTGGAGCAGGTGCGCTCGGGCTCCTGGTCTGGGCTGCTGCGATACCAGCATTCGCCGGGCGGCGCGGGATGGAGCGGGCAGCTGCAGGTGCGCGATGCGGAACTGGCGGTGCCGGGGCTGGCGCAACCGCTTCAGCTCGCGTCGGCGCGGGCTCAGATCGATGACCAGCGGGTAGTGCTGGACCGCATGGATGCGCATGTGGGCGAGGTGGCATTCACGGGCGACTACCGGTACGAACCGAGAGCGGCGCGCCCGCACCGGGTCCGGCTGCGCGCGGGTTCGGTGGACGCGGCCGATTTGGAAGCGGCACTGCTGCCGACATTGAAGCGGAGCAGCAGCCTGCTGGCGCGCGCGTTGGGACGCGACTCACTGCCCGGGTGGCTCAAGGACCGGGCGGTGGAGGGGACGATTCAGATCGGCGACCTGGCCGTGGGGGAGGCGCACCTCGAAGGAGTGCGCGCCCACATGGTGTGGGACCTGGCACGCGTCGAATTCGATTCGATTTCGGCGCGCCTGGATGAAGCGCAGCTCTCCGGGGTGTTGACGGTGAGCGTGCGGGCCGAGCGGCCGGTATATAGGCTGGTGGGCCGGTTGAAGGGGCTCGAATGGCAGTCCGGGACGATCGACGCGGAGGGCACGGCGGAGACCAGCGGCACGGGCGGGCAACTGCTGGCCAACCTTACTTCCCAGGGCACGTTCGCCGGGTCGGCGCTGGACTTCGGGCCGGCGGCGGCGTGGCGGAATGTATCGGGCGCGTACGCACTGGCATTGGGCCCGCGGCTGCGCTTCACGGTGCTGAACCTGAGGACAGAGGATGAGCTGTACACGGGCCGGGGATCGACGCAGGACGACGGGCGGCTGGTAATCCAGCTCAACAGCGGCCTCAAGGAAATGCGCATGAGCGGCACGCTGGCGAAGATGAAGATCGATGAGGGGCTGAAGCAGTAGAGCGCTACTGCGCGCGCGCCGGCGGAAGAAGCCGATCGAGTGTCTTCGGCAGATTCTCACCGCGAAACTGGTTTTCGAAATCCAGGCTGATGATTTTGCCGGATGGGTCGACCAGCACGGCGGTCGGAAAGCGATTCACGCGGAACCGCTTATAGACCAGGTCGTTTCCCATGTCGCCGGTGGATTGCGGGAACGTGACACCCTTCTCCTCGAGCAGAGCGCGCGCCTTGGCTACGTCGCGATCGTCATCCATTCCGAGCACCACGAATTGACGCTCGCGGAACTGCTGGTACGCCTTCTCGAGATTCGGCAACTCGGCGCGGCACGGGCCGCACCAGGTTCCCCAGAAGTCCAGCAGGACGTACCGGCCTTTGAACTCTGCGAAGCGATGGGTCCTGCCGTCCAGGTCCGTGAACTCGAAATCGGGAATCTGCTCACCGAGGCGTAGGGGAATGCGCGGATTGGCGCCTGCGGGATGATCGCGGATGACGAACGTTCGCGCCTTCAGATCGAGCGAAACGGTGGAGACATCGTGACCGTTGACGTGGAAGATCACGCCCTCGTCCTTGGCAAAGGTAGACTCGTCGTTGTTGGCGGTCTCGTCGATCCTGCCGTCGCCGTTGGTGTCCATGCCGATCCACCCGTAGTCCGGATAGGCGTTGTGCTTTTCGGCGTCGAAGAGATACCGGGCCAGCACGGGACGGCCCCCCACGTCCACCTGGCCCTCCACGAAGACGAAGGGCGACCGCATCAGTGTCCGTCCGCCCGGGTAGGGATCATCGTCGCGGTAAATCCGATCCTCAGGCAGCCACAGTTTGATCGGGTAGGTGCGGAACGGGCCCTCGGACATCGGAATCCGCAGCAGCACGGTTCGGTCCGGCCCGTCGAACTCGAAGCGCTCCGCGGCCTCGAATACGCCATTGCGATTGACGTCCACGAACACGTAGGGTGCGGCGCCGGAGGCCGGTTCGATCAACGCCAGCCTGATCCGCTGCTTCGCGTCGACAAACGTCGTCTCGGTGAACAATGCGTCGGCGGGCGCGAGGGTCACCGGCAATTCCAGGCGTTCCGCGGCAGTGGCGGGCTTCAGCGGAGCGGTCTGGCGCCGCACGGCGGTGGGCACCAGGTCGGGCTTGAGCTTGCCGACGCGCTCGCCCTGGAAAAAGAACAACAGGCGGGTGGGCGCGGTGGTGAAATCGACGGAGGCCGCCAGGCACAATGCAGGCACGCCCGCGAGAGCCAATACGCGCGCGGGCCTGGGAAGCCGCCGCAAGCGGCCGCGAGACGCTGCAAAGACGCGGTCGATACGGCGGTCGAGCGAGCCCGCTGCGGCAATGGCGAGGCCCGGCACGGCTGTTCGCGATCCGGCCGCGCTGACGATTGCCGCAAATTGCAGCAGAATGCGCAATACGCCGCCGGATTGGAACAACGCTCCACGGCCGCTGCATCGCACGCCATTTCGGCGAGCGTCTGCACACGGCGGTGGAGCCACCAGGCAAGCGGGTGGAACCAGAACAGGCAGCGAATGGCGCCGGAGAGCGCTCCGGTCAAGGGATCGCGCCTGCGGATATGAGCATACTCGTGGGACAGAACGGCGCGGCGGATTTCGGGCGACCATTCGCGCCAGCCGGCCGGCAGAATCACTGCCGGCTGCAGGACTGAAGCCGTCACGGGAACCAGCACGTCCGCCGATTCATAGACGCATCCGGCGACATGAACCGAGCGCCGCACGAAGCGCCGCGAGAGATGCCACCCGATGGCCTGTCGAACGGCGAGAATCGCTACACCGAGCAGGTAGAGCAGGACCGGAATGTTCGCGCTGAAGGGAACGGGCGGTGTGGATGGGATGGGAGCAGAGAGTTGATGAGCCGCGGCTTGCGCGCCTGCCGGCGCCGCTGTCGCGGTATTTTCACGCAGCGAAGGTTCGGAGGCGTGCGACCGCACAACCGGATACGCCGGCAGCACCGGAACGGTCCAGCGTGGCGCGACGAGGCGGGCGACGGGCAGCAGCAGCATCGACGCCAGGACCAGGAGCCAGACTGCATGCTGCGAGGCCGGGTGACGGATGCGGAACAGTCGCAGCAGGAGCACCGCGTCGCGCCATTGTTTGCGCTTGTCACTGATCGCCTGGCCGTTGAGGTTGCGGAGGTCCAGGCGCAGGGCCGCGAGGTAGTGTTCGCGCCAGAGCGCGGCCGCGCCGGGGTCCACGAAGACGCCGTGGCTGAGGTCGTTGATCGCGTCCACAATGCCTGCTTTTTCGGCGGGAAACTTCTCCATGTAGGCGAGGACGAAGCGAACCAGCCACGGGCTCGATGCATCCACGCCGCCGGCGGCGAACATGTGTTGCATGGCGGTGAGCAACTGGCGCTCGCGGGTGGTAACTACCTCTTCGGCCGGAAGGGCGCCCCGCATCACGTACAGAAAGAAGAAGCTGGCGTAGAACCCCTCGGCCTGGAGCAACTGGTTGGCGTCCCGCAGGGTGGCGAAGTCGCGCGCTTTTTCAAGCTGGGTGCGAAGGTAGCCGGGGCCTTGAAAGGCGCTTTCGAAGGCGAAGTTGTTTTCGCGCACATCGGCGTAACGGGCGAGATTCTGGGAATAGCTGGTGAGGTCCACCGAATGGTGAAAGTACTCCTCGGCCTGCCACTCGCCGGCGCCGAACTGCACGAACTCGCGATGGAACCGGCGGCGGGAGTTGGGGTCGCGATTGAGGTGTGCGGCCAGCGTTTCGAAGTGAATGGCGTAGCCTTCGGTAAACGCGGTGGTGCGGTCCGAGAGCGCCGCGGTGGTGTGCGGGATCGACGCCATGGAGTTTCCTTCGAGCAGGCGGCCTCCGGCCATCAGGGCCATGGCCATGTGAGCGGTCTCATGCAGCAGGGTGGTTTCAAAGCGGCCTGGAGCGGCGTCGAGCAGGATGTACGGCTGCCTGGGATGCTCCTCGATCGCGCCGCCGTTTTGCAGGCGAAAGCCCACGGCAGCGTGGTTTCCGCCCGGCACCAGCGCGACGAAGTAGTCCGGCGTGCCGCCCGACGGCGCCGCTATGTCGCAGGCTTCGCGATAGAGGCGAAACGCGCGGGCGGCCGATTCGTTGCGCAGCCATCCCGCGTACCGCTGCGGATCGGCGGCCTTACGGAAGAGCGGATTCACCGCGGCGATTTCGGCGTTCGCGGTATCCACGCGGTCCACCGGTTCCAGGAAGACTACGTTGACAGGCGACTGCGCGCGCAGCAGGGGCAGAGACGCGATCAGAGCCACAAACAGGAGCCGCATGTACATTCGACGTTCCGGACCGCTGGATAATAGCAAACAGGGCGGACGGAAAATGTGTTCTTCGTATTCGATTTTGGGCCACCACCCTGGTTGATTTCGGCCAGGGGCGCGTACCGTTTCGGGATACGAAGTGCTTGCTTATCCGGACGTTACGAGGTGGCGAGGGGATTGCATAAGGAGGGCTGGAGGCAGCAATGAAAAGACTCTTATCCCTCGCAATCTTCGCTCTCGCACTGACGGCGGAAGGAGCCTACGCGGCACCGAGATGGGCCCGTTTTGGCCCGCCTCCCCGTGGGCGCGCAACCGTGGTTGTGCGGCGTCCGAGCCTGCGGCATGTCTGGATTCCCGGCTATTACCGCTGGTACGGCGGCCGTTACCTGTGGACGGAGGGCTACTGGACCATTCCGCCGCGGCCGCGCGCGGTTTGGGTGCCCGGATATCGGGTGCGCCGGCCGCTAGGGTACGTCTGGATCTCCGGCTACTGGCGCTAGGTCCGCCCTATTTCACAAACTTCGCAATTTCCTCGATCAGTTCGGCGGGGGCATGACCGGGCTTGCGGTACTCGGCGTCGGTGCTCTTGCCCTCGCCGGGCACAAACAGGTGATTGAGCGCCGGGAAACTGCGGAAGGTCACGTCCTTACGGGCCGCGAGCCCGGTCTTCCATAAAGCGAAATCGCTCATGGTCACCTGGTAATCGCGCTCGCCCTGGAGGATGAGCATGGGGATGTTCGCCTTCTTGGCCTGGGTCACCGCATCATAGTCCTTCAGGTCCAGCAGGTAGCTGACGGGCATGTTGAAGATGGGGGGTGCGTCGTCGTCGGTGGGGTCGAGGGCCTTGATCCGCTTGGACAGGGCCTTCACGTTTTCCAGTTGCGTCCCCTTCATGCCGAGGTATTCGGCCTGTTCGACGATCAGGTCCTCAAGCGGCCGCGCGTTAGCGGCAAGCAGAATCAGGCCGGCGAGCTTTCCGTCATCGAGCGCGATGCGGGGGGCGATGTAGCCGCCGAGGCTGTGGCCGGCGAGGTATACGCGCTTCGGATCCACTTCTTTTTGCGCGCGCATGAGTTCGGCGGCGCGAACGGCGTCATCCACCGTTTCGTCGTCGATCGTCATTCCGTGCAGGCCGGCCATTTTCATTCCGTACTGCTTGCTGCGTTTTTCATAGCGCAGCACGGCGATGCCGCGCGAAGCGAGGCCTTCGGCAAGGTCCTTGAACAGCTTGCTGCCCCCGACGGTCTCATCGCGATCGTTGGGACCCGACCCGTGAACCAGCACGACTCCCGGAAACGGTCCGGCGCCGTTCGGCAGCGTCAGGGTTCCCGGGAGCTTCCATTCGTCGTCGCCGACGGTGACCTCGCGCTCGTGGAACGTGTCGGGCTTGCTGTAGGGCGGGCGATCCCACGGGATGGCGCCGGGCAGCAGGAACATTCCCGCCACCTGGCCCTTGTCGTTGATGATGTAGCGGAAATTGATGGTCTGCTTTTCGAACTTGACCGGGAACACTACTATCGTGTTCGGACCTGCCTTCTGGGTGGTGGCGGCGTCGATCTTCTCCATCGCGCCGAACGTCTTGATCTGCTCGCCGATTTTTCCAAGGGCGGGTTCGGTGATGGATTCCTGCATCTCCGGGGTAAACATCCGGTAGACGTCGGAGTACTTCGCGCCGAGCAGGGAATCGAGCGCCTGACGAGCGGTAGCGGCCGGACCGGCGGCCGGCTGCGCCAGCAGAAGACCAGCCGAGAAGAAGCATAAAATGCGTGCGAGCATCACAATCTTTATGTTACAGCTTGGCGGGCGCCGCGTATCTGCGAGTATAATCGGGGGCAGGAATCAGCACCCACAAACACTCAGCAAGGAGAAAACAGTGATGGCGGAATACGCGCATCCAGAAGTATTGGTAACTACTGAATGGGTCGCAGCCCACGCGAACGATCCGAATGTGACCGTGGTTGAAGTCGATGTGGACACGAAGGCCTACGACGAAGGACATGTTCCGGGCGCCATAGCCTGGGCTTGGAATACGCAACTGTGCGACACGCTGCGGCGCGACATTTTGTCGAAAGAGCAGTTCGAGAATCTGATGTCGTCGTCCGGCGTCAAGCCGGACAGCACCCTGGTCATTTACGGGGACAACAATAACTGGTTCGCGGCCTGGGCTTTGTGGCAGGCCAAGATCTACGGCCACGCCGACGTGCGGCTGATGAACGGCGGCCGGAAGAAATGGCTGTCCGAAGGACGCGAGGTTACCACCGAGGTTCCGAAAGTTCGGGCTTCGATGTACCAGGCCAAGGACGCGGACCTTTCGCTGCGCGCGTTTCTTCCGCAGGTGCAGCAGGCGTCTGCGACGCGCTCGGCGGCGATGGTGGACGTGCGCAGCCCGCAGGAGTATTCGGGAGAGATCCTGGCGCCTCCGGGACTGCCCGAGACCTGCCAGCGCGGGGGCCACATCCCGGGAGCGCGCAGCATCCCCTGGGGCAAGGCGTGCAACGAGGACGGCACGTTCAAATCGGCGGACGAGCTCAAAGCGCTTTACGGCGGCGAAGGCGTGGACGGCTCCCGGCCGGTGATCGCCTACTGCCGCATCGGCGAGCGCTCCAGCCATACGTGGTTCGTTCTGAAGTACCTGCTCGGATACAACAACGTCACCAATTATGACGGTTCCTGGACCGAGTGGGGCAACCTGGTGGGCGCCAATGTGGAGAAGGGCGCCGCGGCGAAGGCCGGCTGACGGAGGGGTATGAAGGTCGAAGAATATCAGGAACGGAAACTGGAACTGGCCGGATGGCCGGTGAACCTGTCCAGCTATCGAATTGGCGCCGAGTGGCACTGTAAAGCCGACAACGTATCGCCGGGTGCGGGGCTATGCCGCACCACGGGTGCAACGCGTGAGGAAGCGGAGGACAAGGCGATGAAGCGTGCCGAAGAACTGCTGTCACGCACGCGCCGCCAGTCTGTGTAGGCTTATTAAGTGGTGGGGACAGGCCGTCCGGCGGCCTGTCTCACCAACTCCCAGGCTCGATTGATGGTGGCCGCGGTGGTTCGATAATTGCCGACCGCCAGGTGGAGGGTGAAGCGGTTGCGCAACACGGCTCCCGAGAGAAACACTTCGCCCGAGCGGTTGACCGCATCGAGGATGGCGCGATTTTCGGCATCTGTCCCCTTGAAGCGGAAACAGACGACGGAGAAGGGCGACGGTGCGGTCCGCTCGAAATCCGGGTCGGCATCCACCATCTCCGCGAATTCCCGCGCGCACTGAATATGTCCGCGGATCACCTTCATGAGCCCCTCCCGTCCCCACGAGCGCATGACGAACCACAGCTTGAGCGCGCGGAAGCGGCGGCCCAGCGCGACCCCGTAGTCCATCATGTTCACCGCGCGCGAAGAATCGGTGGTTTCCAGGTAGGAGGGCACCAGCGAAAAGGCGCTGCGAAGGATCTGGGGATGGCGCGTATGGAAGACGCTGCAATCCATGGGAGTCAGCAGCCATTTATGCGGGTTCATGACCATCGAGTCGGCACGCTCGCAGCCGGCAAATGCCCAGCCGAATTCCGGAAGGATGGCGGCGGCTCCGGCGTAAGCCGCATCCACGTGCATCCACATCTGAAAGCGTTCGGCGAGTTCCGCCACGCCGGCAACCGGATCGACGGCGGTGGTTGCGGTGGTGCCGATGGTGGGCACGACGCAGCAGGGGCGGAGACCGCGAATGATATCGGCCTCGATCATTTCGCGGAGCGCATCGGGGCGCATCCGGAACTGCTCGTCGATGGGAACTTTCCGGACATTATCCTGGCCGATGCCCACCGCGATGGCGCCTTTCTCGATGGAGGAGTGGGCCTGGTCCGAGGTATAAACGACCAACCCGGCGCGGGTTCCGCGGGTGCGCGAATCCGGGTCCACAAACTGCCGCGCGGCGGCGATCGCGTGCATGCTGCTTGTGGAAGCCGTGTCGTAGATGATGCCGAACCAATCTTCAGGCAGGCCGCTCCACTGGCGCAGCCAGCGCAGCGTCACCTGCTCGAGCTCGGTAATGGCGGGCGAGGTCTTCCAGAGCATGCCGTTGCCGTTGAGGGCGGCCGCGAGCAGTTCGCCCAGAATTCCTTCCGCGGGCGCAGAGTTAGCGAAATACGCGAGAAAGCCCGGATGGTTCCAGTGTGTGCAGGCGGGAACGATGAGATTCTCGAAATCGCTGAGGATGGCTTCCATGGGCTCGCCCTGTTCGGGCCCGGCGGCCGGAAGCGAATCGATCAGATCTCCGGGCTGCACATCCGGGAGCACGGGGTGCGCGGTGGGATTTTCAAGGAAATCGGCGATCCAGTCGATCGCCCGGTAGCCGTGACGGCGGAAATCGTCAGGTGTCATGGTTAGTGGAGAGTCACAGTCCCGGTGGCCAGCATTTTAGCCGACGCCTCGGGGGGAACCTTCCAGTTTCGATCAAAACGGCCCTCCGCCACCACATGGGCAAGGGAACCTTTGAACAGGACGTAGTCTCCGAAGGTGCCGAGGACGCGGACCTGCCGGGGGGCGAGTTCCAGGCCGCCGCGCGCGGCTTCTTCTATCCCGGTCCACCAGGGCAGGCCCGAGCTGACCAGGGCATAATGCCTGCCCAGAGGGGCGATGAATAGCAGGCCGTAATCGGCTGCGCCGGCATTGAGCCGGAGCGGCAGGGTGGCGCCGGAACGGGCGATCACCGAATTGGTTTCGGCGGTTCCGAACAAGACCAGGTCGGCGGTGTCCAGGTCGGCCGCCGATATTTCCGTGTCGGACTTGACGGTGTGGCTGATACCGAGCCGCGATCGCGGCGTAGACCACTCGGCCGCGCTTTCCGCCATGGCCTTACGGTCGGCAATTTCCTCCGCCCCGGCGCCGAGGGTTCCGTACACGTAAATGTGGCGGCCCGAAATGGCTTCGGAAATCGGTCCTTCCAGGCCCGGGCGTTTGCCCGTGGGAACGAAGCGGCCGGGGCGCCATTTGCCGGAGGCCACTTGAAACGAGAGCGACGACGCGGCCTTCACCTTGAGCACGGCGCCATCGACGGTGATACTCGAAGCCGGCTTATCCAGCGTCAAAGTGAAGCCATCCAGATTGGAGGTTTTCACGGAAATCTCGGCCGGCCCGGTGCGCCTGGCGTCGATGGTGGCATCCGTGCCGGGCGTCAGGCCGTCCACGCGCACCCAGTAAGCGCTCGAATAGCGGTAAGACGGGGCGACGAAACGAACGTGCTCCGGAAACGGGTTGCGCCGGAATTTCTGGAGCCACTCGAAAAGCGCGCCGCCGCGGTAGGCGGGCTCCCAGACGTTGTGGCGCACACCGGGGTATTCCAGGTAATCGACCGGCGCTCCGGCAGAGAGCAGGAGACGGTGCCAGTCCCGCGACTCCTGCACGGGAACGATCGGGTCCTGGTCCCCGTGAAATATCCGGACGGGCAGGTTGCTTGCATTCGCCGCCAGGGCTTCAGCGCCGGGAACCGGGGAGGGGCACAAGGGAGCGACGGCGGCCCAAACGTCCGGGCGGGTCAACGCCAGCCAAAGCGCTCCGCCGCCGCCCATGGAGATGCCGGTGAGATAGACGCGGCCGCGATCCACCGGATAATGCTTTTCGACGTCCGCGAGAACGTCGTAAACATCGTGTTCGGCGATGCCCTGATAGCCCATGGAACCGCGCGCCAGAGGGCACGCAATCAGGAAGCCCGGATCGCGGGCCGGATTCAGGTAGTTCAGGTCCTCAGGGTCCATCATGCCGAAGCGCGGCAGAATACCGAAAATCTGTCGCAGGTTCAGCCGGTGGCTGGATTCTTCCGCGTGCAGGCTGATGAGCAAAGGGTAAGTTTTTCCGGGCTCGAGAGACGGCGGAACGTACAGTGCATAGGGCTGGCTGGAACCGTCGATGGTGGAGACAAAGGTTGCCACCTGGGCGCCGTTCCCGGCGAGCATGGGTGCGGCGGATGCCGCGAGCAGGGCTGCAATCAAAGCGCGCCTATACATTTTCGAAGAGCCTTTTCACCGCGGGAAGCCAGTCTTGAAACCACGCGCGGAAGCGGTCGAGTTCGCTCTGGAGACGAGGCGGCATGGGGACGGCAAATGCTCCCGTCTGTACTCCTCGCAAGCCAGTGGCCACCTTCACGGCGATTGTGGGCGGGAGTGTTTCCGACCAGGCGACAAATTCGAGAAAGGCATGGGCGGCCGCCGTGGGTGCACCGCGGAACACGGCCGCGGCGAGTTCCGGGACGGCACAGGCACAGGCGGAAATCGCGCCGGCGCCGGTAATGGTGCCGAGCAGGCGATCGTTTTCCATCAACAGGCGGAAAGGATACCGCGCACGCGCGGAATCGAGGGCATGCAAATCTTCCTCAATCACGCCCGAATCGACGATGCCGGCAATGCGAGGATTCTGCATGAGGCAGAGAGCCGTGTCGAGGTGGAGCGGGGAAGCGCCGAGGCCCGAACCGGAGACATAGATGTCGGGCGTGCCATCGAGCTGGGATGCAAATTCCGTGTAGTACTCGCGGAGGACCTCCTGGGAGTATGGCAGAAGCAGCGGCGGGGGCAGAATCACAGCGCGGGCTCCGGCGGAACGGGCTTCCCGCGCCAGTCGCACCGAATCCTCAAAGTTTGCGGTGCCTACTCCGGCCCAGATGGGCAGCCGGCTGCGCTTACAGGAAAGATACAGCAGGCGGGCTCGTTCCTCCAGGCTAAAGGCGGCGTATTCGCCGGCGGCGGTGAACATCGCGATGCCGTCAAGGCGACCTCGCGCCAGGTGGTCCAACAGCTCGAAGGCGGCGCCGAAATCGAGGTCGCCCTTCCTGCTTCGCGGCGTGAGGGCCGCGGCGTAGATTCCGGCAGCTGCCTTCATGTACGGGCCTGGCGTTTCTGCGGTTCACTTTACCACAGGCGCGGGAGAGGTCTCTTCAAGCGGCGTTCTTGCCCGCGGGCGCCGACACCTGGCCTTCGGCATAGATGAAGACGCCGTTCTTCATGGTCTGGTGGACCAGGTTCGTGCCGAGGTGGTGGGCGAGGTCGCGGTAGTCGGTCGAATTCAGCAGCACCAGGTCGGCGCGCTTGCCGGGTTCGAGCGAACCGGTCGTGCCGGCCATGCCGAGCGCGTGGGCGGCGTTGAACGTCGCGGCGGTGAGGGCTTCGGCGGGCGTCATCCCCAAGTGGCCGCAGGCCAGCGACACCACCGTTTGCATGCTCAACGTGGAGGAGAGGTGGGGGCTGAAGTCGGAGGCCAGCGAAACCGCGGCGCCCGCATCGATGAAGGCCCGGGCGGGGGCGTAGGGACCGCCGCAACGGAACGAAGCCGCGGGCAGCAGCGTTCCGATGACACCGCTGCGGGCAAGCACGGCCGCGTCGTGCGGCGAAGCATGTTCCAGGTGGTCGATGGTGAGAACCTGGTTATCGACGGCGGTGGCAATTGCGCGGCTGGTGTCGCCTCCGGACACATGGATCTTGCAACCGAAACCCAGAGTGCGGGCAGTCCGGCAAAAGCGGCTGAACAGATCCGGGTCGGCGGCGCGATCGGCCCAGACCCATTCGGCTACGCCGACGCTGCGGCGCCGCACGCGTGCGAGCGAACTCTCGTAGCCGGCCATGGTTTCGCGTTGCGCATTCGCGCACACGAAGGTTGGCAGCAAATCGAGCGGTGTGCTCCGGAGCGCTCCGAGCACCCGCAAGATTTTCGTTTCGGCAGTGATGTCGGCACTGCCCCCGGTCTTCGATTCCGCCGTGGTGGTGCCATGCCGAACCATGGTCTCGAGCGATCGCTGGACGCGCCTGCGCAGCAGGTTGGCGCTGCCTCCGTGCAGGTGGCGCAGGGCCGCGGCGCGGTCGGATTCCGAAGTGCCGGGGCCTGGAAACACGAGATGCGTGTGGCTATCGATGAAGCCGGGGATGACCACCTTGCCCGAGGCGTTCACGACGATGGCGTTTCGCGCTTCGGCGAGATTTTCGAGACGCCGGGAAGGGCCAACCTCCTGGATGATTCCGTCGCGGATGAGCAGAGCCCCGTCCGTGATAATATGGAGTTCACCCAGGTCCGCACCGCGTCTTGGTTCTTTGGTGCCTCGCACTGTAACTAACTGACGCGCGCCGTGAATGAGTAAGGTGCTCGTTTGTGCCCCCTCCACACTCTAACATCAGTACTAGACAGTACGTAGTATTTAAGGGTTCGGATGAGAAGTACCAAGAGTACTGAAAATAATAGTACTAGGCTCAAAACGCTCGAGCGAATCTTCTCAAAAGCGGGGATTGGATCGCGCACAGATGCGCGCAAATGGATAGCAGACGGGCGAGTACAAGTCAACGGCGTCCTGGTAAGAAATCCAGACCAGTGGATCAACCCGGATCGGGACCAAGTCACGCTGGACGGCAAACGGCTGAAGCGGGCAGCTAAGACTCACATTTTACTGTATAAACCTAAGGGTTATCTGACCACCTGGAAAGACCCGCAAGGACGCCCCACCGTATACGACCTGTTAGACGACGGGTGTCCCTGGCTTTCGCCGGTTGGCAGGCTCGATCTGGACACGAGCGGGCTGTTGCTGCTAACCAACGACACTGCATTCGCGGAGCGGTTGACGAATCCGGACTATCATGTGCCGAAGACGTATCAGTTGAAGGCTTCGACCCTGTTGAGCGACGAACAGATCGAGCAATTGCGCCGGGGTGTTGTTCTTAGCGACGGTCCGACGCGCCCGGCGGTGGTGACGCGCCTGCGCGATTCGGCCAAGTACACCCACCTCGAGTTAGTGCTCACCGAAGGCCGCAACCGGCAGGTGCGCCGGATGATTGAGGCTGTCGGGAGCAAGGTGCTGAAGTTAGTGCGAACGGCGATCGGTCCCATTCGCATCGGCGACCTGCCCATCGGCCATTTCCGCTCCCTGACTCCCGCCGAAGTCGCCGCCCTGACAAAGGGTCATGCGCAGTTATGAAACGCGCGTTGAAACATTTATCTGAGATTATTGCCGGCTCCGCGGCACTTCGCAGAATAACTCGTTTGGGAGTGCGGATAACCGCTCGTGCCGTCGCGTTCTGAACTGGCGTGGCACCATCATAACGGTCACGACAGGCGTCGCGAATTTCCGATCACCGAGAGACTGGAGAGCACCATGGCGCCCGCCGCCAGGATCGGGTTCAGGACACCGGCGGCCGCCAGCGTGATCCCGACAGCGTTGTAGGCGAGCGCCCAAAACAGGTTCTGCCGCACGATGCGGAAGGCGCGGCGCGCCAGGTCCAGGGTTTCGGTGACGGCGGAGAGCGAGTTGTTCATGAGCACCAGGGGTGCGGCCTGCATGGCGATGTCGGCGCCGGAGCCGAGCGCGATACCGAGGTCGGCCTGGGCCAGGCTGGGCGCATCGTTGACGCCGTCTCCGATCATGGCCACGCGGCAGCCTTGCTGCTGCAAGTCGCGAATCACCTGAATTTTCTGATCGGGCGTGGACTCTCCGCGGAACTCGTCCGCTCCGATCGCGGCGGCGGCGGCTTCGGTCGCGGCCTGCGAATCACCGGACAACAGCAGCGTGCGCACACCGCGCTGCCGCAGGGCGGTGCACAACGCCGGCGCCTCCTCCCGCACGCGGTCGCCAAAAACCAGTTGCCCCTTTACCTCTCGATCCCAGCCGAAGTGGACGACAGTGTGGGCCTGCGCGCCGGGCAACCGGGTCGCCTCCGGCCGCGCGCCGCTCTCCTCTTCGGCCAGCGCGGCGTTGCCGAGAAAATAGCGGGTTCCTTCCACCGCCGCGCTGATGCCCTTGCCCGGGTGGAGGCGTACTTCGCGGGCGGTAGCGAGGGGCGAGCCGGCCGCGTGCTCCACCAGGGCCTTGCCGATGGGGTGCTCGGAGCAGGCCTCGACCGCGGCGAGTTCGGCGGTGCGGCTTCCGTCGC
The DNA here is from genome assembly GCA_963836425.1 of Bryobacterales bacterium. Lineage (GTDB taxonomy): Bacteria > Acidobacteriota > Terriglobia > Bryobacterales > Bryobacteraceae > CAWIJJ01. The sequence continues at coordinate 23,599 of CAWIJJ010000007.1, forward strand.
CGCGGATCTCGAGCAACCGGAAGCGGCCTTCGGTGGCGGTACCCGTTTTGTCGAGCACGGCCACGTCGATGTCCCGGATGGTTTCAAGCACGCGCGTGTCGCTCACCAGGATGCCGCGGCGCGAAGCTGCCCCGACGGCGGCGGTCAGCGCCAGCGGTGTGGCGATGCCGAGCGCACACGGGCAGGCGATCACCAGCACGGCGATGGCGTGCATCAGGGCCTCCGCGGGACTGCCTGTTGCGGCCGACCAGCCGGCGAAGGTCAGCACCGAAATTGCCAGCACGGCCGGGACGAAGAGGCGCGACACACGGTCCACCGAACGCTCCACTTGCGTGCGTTTGGCGGCCGCCTGCTCCACCGTCCTCACGATGCGGGCCAGCGTGCTCTCGGCGCCGACGCGGCTGGCGGCGATATCCAGCATCCCGCCCGAGTTGATGCTCCCGCACACGACTGCGTCTCCCGGCCTCTTCGCCTGCGGCGCCGATTCTCCGGTCAGCACCGATTCATCGGCGTGCGACCGGCCGTCCACCACCACGCCGTCGGCCGCGATCCGCTCGCCCGACTTGACGCGGAACACGTCGCCCGGTTGGAGCGCCTCCAGTGCAACGAACCGCTCGACGCCGTCCCTGACCAGGCGCGCCTTGCTGGGCATGAGGCGGTGGAGCAGGGTGACCGCGCGTGTGGCTCTTTCTTTCGCGCCGTGCTCGATCGCCTTTCCGGTCAATACCAGGGTGACGATGGCGCAGGCGGTGTCGAAGTAGACGTGCGTGCCGCCCTGAAACGCGACGGCCGCGCTGTAGAGGTACGCCGACAGAATTCCGAGCGCCAACAGCGACTCCATGCGCAGCACGCCGGCGCGCGCCCCCGCCCAGGCGATGCGCATCACGGGGGAGGCGCAGTAGAGCACCGAAGGCGTCGCCAGGGCCATCAGCACGAACGGTAGATAGCGCGCGAAGCTGGCGCTGATCGGTTCGAAATAGCTGGCATACACCACCAGGCTGAAGGTCATCACGTTCAGGGAAAGGAACGCGGCCACACCGAGACGCAGCAGCAGGTCGCGCCGCTCGGTATTGGAGCGGGCAGTTTCGCCGGTATATTCGGCGGCCTTATAGCCCACCGACGCAACGCGCTCCGTGATGCGCTCTAAAGGAAGATACTGCGGGCAGTATTCGACTTTGAGAAGGTCCGAGGTGAAGACCACCTCGGCGGAAACCACGCCGCGCGTTTTGGCGAGGACATGTTCGATCAGCCAGCCGCAGGAGGTGCACCACATGCCGGAGATCTGGAAAACGGCCTGCCGCTTTTCGGCATTGGGCGGCGGGCCGGCGCCGGCGGCTGCACTCGCGTCCGGTGGCAATCAGGCCGAGGCGCAGGCTTTGCTGATACAGCGCCGTGTCGCGAAAGTTCTGGCCGGAAGCGACCACGCCGCTTTCGAGCAGAATCGCGTACACGTTTTCGCAGCCCGCGCAGCAGAACCGCGCGTCCCCGCATTCGAGACCGCACAGCGCGCAACTCATCTCACGCCCGGACTTGCGTCGAATTCGTGACCTGACCCAGCGGAATCATCTGCGGGTTGGCCTTTTTCGATTCCACGTAGGTGTACACGAGAATGCCGATGAACAGCACGCACACGAAAACCAGAAACGGGATCAGGGCCGGAATGCCTTTGGAAGGGGGAGCCGGATTCGTCTTCATTGCTTCTCCGGAGGCGACAGAAACGTCATGGGAATACTGTCGCTCGTGTTGTCGGGCGCCGTGCCGGTCACGATGGTGAAGTGGCTCACCAGTTCGCGTTTTCCGGCGGGCAGCCAAATGTCGAAGTCCCCCTCGAGCGATTCGCCTGGCCGGAGCGGGACGGGGTTGCGGGCGATGACCATGGTCGCACCCGGTAAGCTTTGCACCGAGAAAGCCACCTGCGCGGGCCTGGTGCCGCGATTGTCGAGACGGTAGCGGAAGGTGTTCGTCACGCGGCCACCGGCGTCCACGCGGTAAAGAGTGGAGCGCACCGGCGAAACCCGCACCAGCACGGCACGGCGCATGGCCAGCGCGACGAACAGACCCGACGCGTAGAAGGCCAGCACCAGAAGCACGATCACGCGCTTGGCGTCGCGGAGGCCGATCCGCTGATACCAGGGGCGGCTGCGCGATTCGCTCACCAGTTCCCCCTGCTCGCCCCACGCATAGTGGATCAGACCAGGCTTGCCCAGTTTGCCCAGGATTTCGTCGCAGGCATCGATGCACTCGGCGCAGTGCACGCATTCGAGCTGAAACGGCGAGTTGCGAATGTCGATCCCCATGGGGCACACACGCACGCACTTCTTGCACTCAATGCAGGTGTGGTTCTCGTCGCGATAGTGGACCAGCAGCGTGTTGCTGTCGCCCAGCATGCCCTGCAGGTAGCCGTAGGGGCAGACGGTAGTGCAAAAGCGCAGGCGTACAAGAGTGAAATCGAGGAAGGTAATGATGGTGACCACGACGCCGGACACTCCGGCGGCGGTGTGCATGTCGAGCGATGCGAGGCGCCGCCAGAGGTCGCGCGGCTCGACGAAATAGGAGATGAAGATGAAGGCGAGGAATACCGATGCCGCCGCCAGCACCAGGTAGAACAGCGCACGCCGCTGAGCCGCTGCCGGGCTTTGGGCGACCAGTGGATTAATTTCTTCGTCACCAGCTTCTTCAGCCGGGCCTCTACGGCGAGGGAGGCCTCGCTGAAAATCATTTGCGGGCACAGGTAGCCGCAGTAGACCCTGCCGTAGAAGACCGAGGAGACCACGATCACGAACATCAGGAACATCAGGGCGAAGAAGATGATGCCGAATTCGTTGATCCAGAGCTCGTATCCCGCGAAGTAGAAGCGCTGGCGCGGAATATCCGCCCGAATCACGTTCAGGAACGGAAGGGCTACAAAAAGCAGGAAGCAGACCAGGTGGATGACTTTGCGCAGCTTGTGCCAGTTGAGGCCTTTACCCATGATGATGACCCGGCGGCATCAGCCCGCGCCACAACAGCACCGCTCCGGCCAGGGTCACCGAAATGGCCGCCAGGCGTGTGCTCCAGTTGCCCAGCCGGGGGCCGACAAAGGACGAGGCCATGCCCATCGCCAGCAGGGCCACCGCGGTTCCCATTCCGAAGGCCATCATGGTGAGCGCGCCGGGTACCGCGCCGGCGGAGTCCATGGCCTTCAGCAGCGCCGCGTAAACCATGCCGCAGGGAAGGAACCCAAGCACCAGGCCGAGCGAAAATTTCCTGCCGGGTGCCATCAGCAGGCCGCCCAGGGCTTTGCGGAACCGCGCCGTGATGCCGCCCTTCTGGATCGTGACCAGTCCGTTGCCCGCCGGTCCAAAACCCGCCAGCAGAAGGCCCGCCACGATCATGGCCGCGCCCGAGACGATGCGCGCCCCGGACTGCACGCCCGCCATACGGCCCACCACTCCGAGGCCGCCCCCGGCCGCCCCGGCCAGGGCCCCCAGCATCATGTAAGTGAGAATCCGGCCCGCGTTGTAGAGCGCGTGGGCCCGCCATGCCTGTCCCTTCGCAAGCGGCAGGCTATAGGCCAGGACAATCGGCCCGCACATCTGCAAACAGTGCAATCCGCCAACCAGTCCCAGCAGGAAGACAACGCCGAATTCGACGCGGGCTCATCGTGCGTACACCACCTTCGGATTGCGCGATTGCACCGTCACGCACTCGGTGTAGAACGCAAATTCCTTCATCGTGATCGCGTGGGTCGGGCAGCGCGAGGCGCACATGGCGCAGCGGATGCAGGTGGTCTCGTCCTTCATCATCACCGCGCCCATCTGGTCGAGCTCCTCGGGCGCATAGCTGCCGGATATCGCCGAACTCCTCGATGGCCTTGGCCAGCCACGTCTCGTCTTCGATCGAGCTTGCTCAATCCCACCAAGCTGGATCAGGTTCTCCGGGCAGACGTCCACGCAGCCGTTGCAGGCCACGCATATGCGACGTATCGAAAACCGTGTTGACGTTGCAGCGCAGGCAGCGCGAAGCCTGGCGCCGCGCTTCAGCCTCCGGAAAGCGTAACCTCCACGATCTCGAGCGATGCCGACCGCGGTCGCTTTCGAGCGCGGGCGGATTCCGGCGCGGGATCACGTTCCAGCCCTCCGCCATGGTGTAGGCCGCCGGCATCCACTTCTTGCGCACCACGACGTCCGTGCGCGTGCCGCGCAGGTAATCATGCATGGACCGTGCCGCTATCTGCGCGGAGGCGATGGCGTCGATGAACAGCCGCGCGCCCGTGGGCGATATCGCCGCAGGCGAAGACGTCGGGCGCGGTGGTCTGGTAGGTCTCGCGGTTGACTTTGATCAGGCCGCGCTCGGATTCGACGCCGTCCGCCGGGTCGAGAAACGAGAGGTCGGACGGTCTGGCCGATGGCGAAGATGATGCTGTCCGCGGGGATGTCCTCCACTACGCTCTCGTCGAAGGTGGGGCTGAAGCGGCCGTTGGGCGTCGAACACCGACGTGCAGCGCACGGTGCGCAGGCCGCGCACCTTTCCGTCCTCGTGCAGGACCTCGCGCGGGCCGCGCGGATTGTGCAGGTGGATGCCCTCCTCCGCGCCTTCGTGGACTTCGATCTCGTCGGCCGGCATCTCGTTGCGGGCTTCCAGGCAGACCACGTGAACTTCCTTGTCGGCGCTGAGGCGCAGCGCGGAACGGGCCACGTCGTAGGCCAATGTCGCTCGTCGTGCGGGCGGCTACGGCGCGAGCGCGGCCACGTCGTAGGCCACGTTGCCGCCGCCGATCACCAGCACCCGCTTGCCCAGCGGCAGGGGAGTGCCACCGTTGAAGGCGCGCAGAAAGTCCATGCCGTCGATGACGCCTTCGGCTTCCGATCCCGGCAGCGCAGCCGGCGGCCCTTGGGCAGGCCGATGCCGAGGAAGATCGCCTGATAGCCTTCGCGCCGCAGGTCCGCGATGGAAAAGTCGCGGCCGAGCCTCATGGTTGCACTGCAGCTCCACGCCCAGCGACAGGATCGCCTGGATTTCGTGACGCACCAGTTCGCGCGGCAGCCGGAAAACCGGCACGCCGACCGTCAGCATGCCGCCCGGTTCGGCGTCGCGATTCGAACACGGTGACCTTGTAGCCGATCTTGCACCAGGTCGTGCGCCACGGTCAGTCCGGAGACGCCCGCGCCGATGACGGCCACGCGCTCGGATAGCTTCGCCGCCGTGCGGACGCGGCGCCAGCATCGTTGTCATTCGCGCTTCGCGGTGCAGCCGGTAGTCGCCCGTCTCGGGACCGAACTTGTCGGTGACGAACCGCTTCAGCGGCCGGATCGTGACCGGAGCGTCCACATCTCCGCGCCGGCAGTTGGCTTCACAGGGCGCGCCGCACACTCGTCCGCAGATGGAGGCGAACGGATTCGTCGCGCGCGCGATCCGGTAGGCGTCTTCGTAGCGCCCTTCGGCGATGGCCGTCACGTACCCGCAGGCATCGGTGTGCACCGGGCAGGCGTGCCGGCACTTCACCATCTCCATCCAGTAATCGGTGGCGTCGGGGACGCGCACCTGGTAGAAGCCGTTTTGCATCGAACGCGATCCCTTCAGTGCCCTTTGCGAAACGAGAAGGCCACCACGATAATGCCGAACACCACGATCATGGCGGCCACCGAGTACATGAGCGCGCCGGAGGCCTCGGTGGCTGCGTTGAACGCCCGCACCAGGCCGCCGCGGTCGGGGTGATTTACTTCCCCATACATATAGAGGAAGAAGTATCCAAGCGCGCCGGCCGCGATGACGACGTACGCGAGTTTCAAAAAGCCGGGCACGTCGGTGCCCTGGCGTTCGGTGATCCAGCCTTCCGCGTAGTCCTTGATCTTTGGTTCCATATCAGTTGCTCCCCTCGTCGCCGTCATCGAACACCCGGTACTTCACCTCCTCCGCCTGCTTGCCCCAATACCCGTCGCGCCAGGAGCGCACGAAGAAGTAAATCGCTACGAACAGGCAGATCGCGAAGAACAGGTACGAAAAGTAAATGCTCGGCCAGGTGTAGTCCGTCATCGCTCGTAATCCTTATCCGGCCGCCAGTCTTTGGCGCGGCCCAGGGTCTGGAGGTAAGCCACCAGGGCGTTGAATTCCTGCGGGTTGCCGACGATCCACGGGAAGGGAGGCATGATGGAGCCGGGCACCAGGTCGCGCGGATTGCGGAAATGCGTGCGATGCCACTGGGTGTCGTACTTGCCGCCGACCCGCGAAAGATCCGGACCGGTACGCTTGGTGCCGAACATGTGGGGATTGTCGTAGACGAATTCGTCGGGGGTGGAGACCGGCGAGTCCACGCCCTTCCAGCCGCTGCGCTTGGTATCGGCTACCAGCGTTCGGGTCTGCTGCGTGTGGCAATACCAGCAGCCCTCGCGCACGTAAATTGCACGGCCCTGGAGCTCGGTTTGGTTGAGTGGAACCAGTTTGCCGGTGGGTCCTTTAGCGGGGTCGTGGTTTTCGAACGGCCGCCCCCAGCTTTTGTCCACCATGGGCGGCACCACGGTGGTCAGCAGTCCTCCGATGAAGAACAGGACCAACGCCGCCACCACCGCGAACGTCGCGCTATTGTCGGCCTTACTGAGCATATTCCTTCCTCCCGATTACGGTGGCCATGATGTTGTAGGCGAAAGCGACAATCCCGCAGAACATCAGGATTCCGGAGAAGAACCGCACCGGTCCAGACCGGCTTGAGCGCCACCACGGTGTCGATGAACGGGATGCTCGGCGTTGTTCCACTGCCAACCTTGCCAGAAGCCGCCCAGCCACAACGTGACGAAGAACCCCAGCCCTCCGATCATCAGGAACCAGAAGCTCCAGTTCGCCAGGGCGTCGCTGAACAGCCGGGTGTGCCACATGCGCGGCACGATGTAATATGTGCCCGCGATGGCGAAGAACGAAAAGGCCCCCAGCACGGCCATGTGGGCGTGGCCGGGAATCCAATCCGTCTTCGACACGATCGCGTTCACGCTGCGCAGGCTGTGCATCGGCCCCTGGAAGCAGGTGAGCAGGTAGAATACGGTGCCCGACATCAGGAACTTCAGCGGCACGTTTTCGCGCAACTGCGGCCATTCGCCCTTGCATCGTGGCGAAGAAGTTGTAGACCACCGCCCACACCGGAATCAGCAGCATCACCGAAAAGGTGATGGCGATGGTTTGCAGCCATTGCGAAATGGGCCCGTGCAGCATGTGGTGCGCGCCCGTCCAGACGTAGACGAACGCCAGCGCCCAGAATCCGATCATCGACAGCTTGTGGCTGTACAGCGGCGTATTCGACGATTTGGGAATGAAGTAGTAGGCGATCGCCAGTCCCACCGGGGTGAAGATCAGCCCGACCGCGTTATGGACGTACATCCAGTTGAGGTTGGCCTGGTTGACGCCGGTCGTGAGCAGCACCGCGAAGTTGCCGGTAAGGTAAACGAAGGCGGTCCACAGGATGGTGCCCATCGTGTACCAGAGCGAGACGTACATCTGCGGGTACTTGCGGGTGGCGATGGTGCCGAAAATATTCGTGCCGTACATGATCCAGGCGACCACCACCAGGATGTCCAGCGGCAGGGGCAGTTCGGCGTACTCGAGGCCCTGGTTCCACCCGGCCAGCAGTGAAACCACGGCGCCCAGGATGATCACGTTCCACAGCGCCGCCGTCGCCACACCCAGCTTTTCGCTCCACAGCTTGACGCCGCACAGCCGCGGCACGAAATAGTAGGTCAATCCCATGTCGGCCGCCAGCAGCCAGCCGAACAGCATGCCGTTCACATGCAGCGGCCGCAATCGCCCATACGTGAGCACCGAGACGGTGCCCAGCAATTCCGGCCAGACGAACTTCGCCGCGATGGTGAGGGCGATGATCCCGACAATGAAGAAGTATCCAATGGCGCTCACAAGAAACCACTTGGCGGTGGTATCCGTGTGGATCGTGGCGGCCGTAATCGAGGCCCGCCGCCTGGGCCTTTGCCACGCCCGTGGCTCTACCGTCTTGCATACTGCTGGCTCCTGGTTTTCGCGTTCAAGCTGCGGATGAAATTCACGATGTCTCCCACTTCCTGTTGCGACAAGCCGTAGTCGATCCAAGCCGGCATGGCGGTTCCCTGCACGCCATAAAGGATCGAGTCGAACAGGCGCGCGTCGCCGGTCTTCTCCACGAACCACGCGTTGCGCAGGTTGCGCGGGCGCGGCAGGATGTCGAGCGAGTTCGGTCCTTTGCCGTCCGCCTTCTTGCCGTGGCAGCCTGTGCAGCGCTGCAGGAAAGTCTTCTCGCCGCGAGCGGCCGAGTCGGCGCTCATCGCAACCGGGTTTTGCTCCGGAACCTTGCGGGTCTTGAGTTCGCGGCGCGGCTCTTTAGTAAAGGTCTGCGCCACGTAGTCGAGCACTCCGTTCACCTGCTCCGGCTTCAGCACCTTGCCCCACGGCGGCATCGACGTGCCCGGCACGCCGTCCTGAATGGAGGTCACGAAGCGCTCCCGGGGTTTCGAGTTCATGAATCCGGCCTTGGTGAGGTCTCGCGGGTACGGATCCAGGTACCAGGCCACTTTGCCGTTCCCGTCGCCCTTTTCTCCGTGGCAGCGCTCGCACAGAGCCTTATACGTTTCGGCCGGCTGCGTTCCGCCATACGGTGTTTTCAGGCTGCCCAGGAATGCCGAAATGCGCTGGAAGTCGTCTTCCGGAAAGCGGAAAGCTCGGCATGATCGAATCGGGCACGCGGGCTCGTGGATTCTTGAAGTGGTCCATCAGCCAGCCGTCCTCCCGAACCAGGCCCTCGTAAGTGAGATCCGGAGCCACTCCGCCGTCCTTGTCCCGCAATTTGTGGCAGGCCGTGCAGGCGCGGTCCGCGATCAACTGCTCGCCGGCCTTTTCCCCCGCCGTCCCCGGCGGAATCACCACCGCCACGTTGGCGATGTGGGCCTTGTAGCGGTCCAGCGAGGTCTCGGCGAAGTTCACGCCCCGCCGGCTCTTGAGGAAAATCACCAGCGACTTCACGTCTGCCTCGTTCAGATGGAACTTCGGCATGAACGACGTGGTCAGGTTCGCGCGCGGCTCCACGATCGACTCCCACAGGTAGTCCACCTTGAACTTCTTGCCCGGCCTCGGTCAGGTCCGGCCCCAGCGTGCCCTCGCTGATTCCGTCGATTTTGTGGCAACCGTAGCAGTTCATCGAGTAGAACAGCTTGCGCCCGCGATGCACGTTCGGAGTTCCCGCGAACTCCTCCTGCGTGTGGCACTGAGCGCAGTTGGCCTCCATGAACTCCTTGCCTTTGAGTTTGGGCGCGAGATCTTTGCGCCAGTTGGCCTGCGTCACATACCCGGCCAGGGGATCGGGCCAGGATTCGTCTTCGCCGTGGCTGTACTCCTGCTCGAGGCCTCGTCCCTGTCCGCCGTGACACACGGTGCAGCCGAAGTCGGCGAATTTGTGGCGGCGTTCCCAATGGCCGTTGCGCTGCACGTCGCCGAGCCCTGTTGAGTAGGGATGGGTCTTCAGCGGCTGGGCGTGCCCTTCAAAGCGCGGATCGTCGGCCGCCGCGTGACAGGTGGTGCAGCGGTCAACGCGCGTGTCGCCAAAACTGGTGACGATGGCCTGCTGGATCTGCGGCCGCCGCGCCTCCAGTTCGGCGCGCTCCTGCGCGTCCTTCGAAAGCGAGCGCGCCTGTTCGAAATAGGCCGTCTGGTGACTCTCCCATTTATGAAAGAACTGATCGTAGAAGACGACGCCGTGCACGATCAGAACCACGAAGCTTGCTATTGCCAGTGCCAGTCGCATGCGCTTCAGCCCCTCAGAATGGAGACACGAACGCCCAGTTCGGCCCCCGGAAGAACGTTCCGATCGCTACAAAGATCACGTTCAGGATTACCAGCGTAAGGAACAGCGTGTTGGCCAGCAGCCTCTCGCGCGCGAACCATTTGCCCACGCCTTTCGGATTGCGGTCCAGGTACGGCACCGCAATCAGCAGCGCCACCATCACGCCGGGCACCCCGACGCCGCCCCAGAACGCCGAGTAGCTGACCATCTCCTGCAGGCCCAGAAAATACCAGGGCGCCTTGGCCGGGTTGGGCGGATGCATCACATTCACCGGCTGCTCCAGCGGCGCGTTGAACATGAGCGAGACCAGCAGCACCGCCGAGACCGTGAGCACCAATACGAACAGTTCCGCCATCAGCAGGTTCGGCCAGCTGTAGACCGAGTTGTCCGGCACGTTCCCCACTTTGGTGAACGGGCCGCGCACGAACCCCTGCAATCCGTAAATCTTTTTCTTCGCGGCGGCGACTGCGGGCTCGATCCGCATCTTGACGATGCCCGCCTGAGCCTGTTCCTCGTCGGGACGGGAAAGTCCGCCATCTTTGCGGATGCGCCAGAAGTGGATCGCCACCAGCATGGTCAGCACCGCGGGCAGCACCGCCACGTGCAGCACGTAAAACCGCAGCAGCGCCTCCTGGCCCACCGAAGCGTCGCCGAGAAGCACGAACTGAATCTCCTTGCCGATCAGCGGCGCGTATCCGGCGATGGCTGTGCCCACCGTGATCGCCCAGAACGCCAACTGGTCCCACGGCAGCAGGTACCCGGTGAAGCTCAGGAAAAGCGTGACCAGCAGCAGGATGACGCCGATTACCCAATTGAACTCGCGCGGCTTCTTGTACGAACCGGTCAGGAACACGCGGCACATGTGCAGGAACACCACGGCCACCATGCCATGAGCCGACCAGCGGTGCATATTGCGCAGGAAGATTCCGAACGCCACCGTGCCGCGCAGGTCCAGCATGCGGTCGTAGGCCTGGGTGGTGGAAGGCACGTAGTAGAACATCAGGAAAATGCCGGTGACCACCAGGATCAGGAACAGGAACAGCGAGATCAGCCCCAGGCCCAGCGTGTAGACCGGCCGCAGGGTGTTGCGGTGGACCTTGACCGGGTGGAGGTGCAGAAAGAAATTGGTGAAGCTCGTCGACGCGCGCTCCAGGTCCGTGGAGGGAAGCGGGTTCCGGAAAATGGAACTCCACACGTTGGAAGGCAGTTCCTTTATGGCGCTCCACACGCCCGGTTCTTTGGTCGCGGTGCTCATACGTTCAAATAGGTTCCGGGTTTGATTTCGGCGTTCTTGTCGACTTCGATTTCGCCGTTCGGCGCCAGCGTGACCTTGTACCAGGGGAGGGGCTTCGGCGCGGGCCCGCCGGTGACCGTGCCGTCCTGGTCGTAGCGCGAGCCGTGGCACGGGCAATCGAAGCCGGTGTCGGAAATACCTACCGTGCAGCCCAGGTGCGTGCAGGTAGTGGAAATGGCTGCCAGGCGGTTGCCGTCCCGCACGATGCAGATGTGCTCGGCCTCGCGGGCAATGCGGGTTCCGGGCGGAAATTCGTCCGGTTTGCCGATCTGGAATTTGGCCGGTTGCCCGTAAGTGACCCGAGGCTTGAAAAAGATAACGTTGGAGATGGCCGCCAGAACCGCCGAACCGAACAGTCCCACGCCGGACAGCCACACCAGCGCCCGCCGCCGCGGTACGGTTTCGCCGCCGTGCTGCCTACTGTGACTTGCTGCTGCCTCCACCATTTTCCTCCTCCTTGGACGAGTTCACGATTTCCTCCAGGTCGCTCCAGAAGACCTGGTACTTGGCGTCCTCAATGTTGCGCAAGTAGTCTTTTTTAACTGCGAAGATGAAAATGCACACGCCGGCCAAGCCCATTACCAGGCTGGCCGCAAGTGCCACCCACGTCAATTCCATTTGGAGATTTCGACCGGCGACAGAACCCGCATTTTCGCAGCCACTGCAAGCTGGGCCAGTTCGGCGATAGAGGTGTTTCTCAACACCTCGACCATGGCCTCCTGGGCGTTCTGCCAGACGACATGGGCCGGACACCAACTCTGCCGGCTGCAGGACTGATCGGAACCAAGGCAGACGTTCAAGCGGATTGGGCCCTCGATCGCTTCCACGACTTCCAGAACCGAGGCGCCCTGGTGAACGACAGGAAGCTCAAAGCCTCCGGTGTTGCCGCGGTGCGACAATACCAGGCCGGCCCGGGTCAGGCTCTGCAATACCTTGGAAAGGAATTGTTCCGGGCACTCGGCGGCGGATGCCAAATCGGCCCTGCTGGCGCGCGTTCCCGGCGGCAACCCGGCAAGGTGAATCATCACCCGCACGGCATAGTCGGCAGCTCGTGTCAGTTGCATTGTGTATATTTAGACTCTTTTTATCCTGTTATCAGGCAAGCATTCTAAATGCCACATTTGAAAGGTTCGAATATCAGGACAAAGGGAGTCCAGAATTGGGTCAACCGCGAGGTTTGCCCCACCCAGGTGGGTGAATTTGCGAGGGGAAGGGCCGGCGCGGAGTACTGGCCGGCATAGGAGAAAGGACAAAAAAGGGGCAGGCCAGGAAGCCCGCCCCGTGCTCGATCGGCAGCGGAAACCGCCGCTTTCTCTCAATACTGCCGTGTGACAACCGTGCGCATCGGAGGTGCAAAACGCGCAGGCGGTTCCTGCCGGTCCGTGGGCCGTTCGAGGACAAGGGAACGCAGTCCGGGAATTGCACCCGGACGGGAACCTTTCTCGTGTGTAGGCAACTGGCCCGTGGTGAGATTCTTGAGGCCGAACAGCGCCAGCTCAAAGCGATCTTTGACGCCGACCTTCTGGAAGAGACGCGACAGGTAAACCTTCACGGTTCCCTCCGAGATCATCAGCGTGGTAGCGATTTCTTTGTTTTTCAGACCCTGGGACAGAAGGCTGACCAGTTGACCTTCGCGCTGGGTGAGGGCCACCCGGCGGGCGCAAAGGAAACTGTCGGTCAGGGCCTTTTCAAACCAGAGTTCCCCGGCCTGAACCTTCTGGAGGCACTTGACCTGCAGGTCCGTGGGCAGGGTCTTGCGGAGGATTCCGCGGACGCCCAGCCCCATGGCCTGGAAGGCCAGCTCCGTGGATATGGAATTGACCCAGAGCACGATTTTCGTGGAGGTCATGGCGTGCTTCATTTCACTCAGAACGGCGAACGTGATTTCGGGGGTAAGATCCATCAGAACCAGGTCCGGCGCACCGTGGGAGAGTTGTTCCATCACGCCACTCACGGTGGAGCAGGTGGGGAGCAGTTCGAAGCCCTCGATCTGCCTCAGGACCGATTCGAGGCCCTTTGCCAATATCGGCTCGTCGCTATAAAGAAGAACTCGCGTCAGCATTTTTTTAGATGTCCTTTTCCGAATGGCGACATTCCCCACCGCCCGCATAGGAGTTTTCTCAGCCCATGCAGGTTATCAAGGAAGCCATACTCGGATTCTCTAATGAAATACCACCAATGTCAACGGAAAACTAACAGTACTCACGTTATTAATTCGTGGCATTAAATTAGAAAAAAATCTGAGAAAAAGCTCTGATAGTCTCTAACCCAGCTGTTAACTGTCTGTTTTCAGATAGTTGCGGCGCAATTTGACTTCTGCAGTCGATCCGGATAAATAAGTGAGAAGATAATTCCCGGCTAATATCCCCACCGGAATATCCCGGTACTACCCGCAATTGCGGATATCGGGATCTCATTCTCGTGAGTGCTTCCGGATCCTGATAACCTTTGCAAACACCGCCGTATAGCCCATTTACGATATTGATCCTTCACGATCCGCGGCGCTAAATTCGCGATTGGCAACCACTGGAAATGCGAAACATCAATCGGCGAGAAAGCCCGCGAATCGAAGTGAAGCTCCGGTGCCATGTCACATCTCCGGCGCTCTGGATGCGTGGTGCCATGTACACGGAGAACATCAGCCGGAGCGGGGCATTGATCGCCTGGTGCGGCGACGGCGTCGCCCTTCCCTTGCCTTCGATCGGACAGATCCTCACGCTCGAGGTCGAACTGCCTGCCAATCACGGATTCGGTCAGAAATGTATTCATTGCCAGGGCACGGTCACCCGGATTTCGCCGGCGGAGGCCGGTGCCGCGCAGGTCGCGCTGCGTGTGAATTATATGGATTTCCGCTCATTCCACGACCGGATTCGGAATTTTCAGGCGTTGCAGCCTGTCGCCAGTAGCTGGATGGCTTGATGAATCAACCCGCCCAATCCCGATTTGTGCTGAAGCTGCTGCCCTCTTTTGCAGACTTCGCCTTCCTGGCGCCGATCGCATTTCTCTTCGGCCGCATGGAGGGTTTGCACACGCTGCTGGGCGACGGCGATACGGGATGGCACATTCGCACCGGCCAGTGGATTCTCAGCCACGGAACGGTTCCCACCACCGATCCTTTTTCCTTCACCAAGCCGGGTGAACCGTGGTTTGCGTGGGAGTGGCTCTCGGATGTGGTCCTGGCCCTGTTGCACCGGGTTGGCGGCCTTCAGGCGGTCGGCATTTTTGGAATTCTAATGGTGTGCGCCGTCTTCACTCTCCTTTATAGGATAACGAGGCGCAAAGCGAACCCGGTGGTTGCCATCATTATTACCATGGTGGCGACGGCGGCCGGTTCCATTCACTGGCTGGCCCGACCGCACCTTTTCACTCTCCTGTTCCTGGTGATCTTCTACGGCGGCCTGGAGTCGATCCGGGAGGGACGGCCACGGTTCGCGGGAATCCCCTGGGTTTGGATTTTTCCGGTAATTACGGTCCTGTGGACCAATCTGCACGGCGGCTTCTTTGTCGGGATTCTGATGGTGGCGGCGTACGCAGCCGGCGAAGTGGTGAGCCTGGCGCTCGAGCGCGACTCGAAGGCCCGCGCAAATCACCAGCGCACCGCGCGAGCCTTTCTCCTATCAGCGGCAGCCTGCGTCGCCGCAAGCTTCGCGAACCCCTATTTCTACCAGTTGCACCTGCACATGTTGCGGTATCTGCGCAATCCGTTCAACTCGGAGCATATCGTAGAGTTCCTCTCTCCCAACTTCCACCACCCCACCGCCATATTCTTCGAGGCGCTGCTGGTGTTGGGGATGGCCGCCGCTTTCTGGAACCTGGCGCAGAGGCGCTTCACCGAGCCGATTCTCCTGTTGATGTGGGCGCATGCTGCGCTACTGGCCAACCGGAACATTCCGCTTTTTGTCATCGTGGCCGCGCCCGTAGCTGCCTGCGCTGTAGACCGCTGGCTGGCAGGGCTGCCGCACAGGGCGGTGGCCGGATGGGTGAAAGGGGCGGCGGAGCGCTTCAACCGGGTCGCCGCGGAAATGCAGGAAACCGAGTCGGTGGGCCGCTTCCACGTGGTCAGCGCGGCCGGACTGGCTCTGGTTCTGGCACTCATCTTTGCGCCCCGTCCGCCCGCCAAGTTCCGCGCCGAATTCGATCCCAAGAGATACCCGGCAGCGGCCCTGGCTACCCTCGCGCAGGTACCCGGCGCGCATATCTTTTCGAACGACGAATGGGGCGACTACCTTATCTGGAGCCTCTACCCGCGGCAGCGCGTGTTTGTGGACGGCCGCAGCGATTTCTACGGCAACGATTTCGACGAGAAGTACCTGGATGCGATCAGCGTGAAGCACGGATGGGAGCAAACCCTCGAGCGCTTCAACGTGGACACCGTTCTACTTCCCCCGGATGCACCTCTCACCGGCGCTTTGAAGCTCTCCAGCGACTGGCGCGTCGTTTTTGACGACGGCATCAGCCTGGTCTTCCGGTCCGCCGTGCGATCCGCGGGCGAAACAGCTTCCGTCACCAGCGGTGACGGCTCAGGACGTGATCGAACGATTCCCAAACCCGAGACAAGGGAACGCGCGATTACAAACAACAACCCAAATCGAGAACATTTAGGAGCGAACACAAAATGACGTTTGTACGCAATTTCTGCAATGACGAGCAGGGCCAGGACCTCATCGAATACACCCTGCTGATGGCTTTCGTGGCGCTGGCATCGGCGGCACTTTTCCTCGGCACCGGCGGCAGCATCTCCGGTATCTGGACGAAGGTCAACAGCCAGCTCGTGGCCGCCAACACGGCAGCCAACTAGTCGAACGGAGGGCCGCGCCGGAGCGAAGCAACCAGGTCGTCCGGCGCGCTCCACCCTGGTTGAAAACCGGGAAGATTCAAAGCACGGTTCTATGAACCAATGAAGAGAATAACGTGGGGAGCCAAGGGTCGAAGTGAGCAGTTTGGAATTATGTTCCGGCTCCCCTTGCATCTGGAGACTGGGAGTTCCGGTGGCCCGCCTCCCGGCAACTTTTTGGCGGCCGCACATTCAGCCTGAGGATCGAGGGCTGGCGCGAGCAGGCCAGCAGCGGGGAGTTTTGCAATGAATAAGAGATTTGTCGGTGTGCTGTTATTCGCGTTCGTTGTGGCGTCGGTGGCGAGCCTCCTGTTGTACCGGCTCCTGATTAACCGGCCTCAGGCTGCCACCGCGGCGACCAAGACGGAGCAGATCGTGCTCGCCGCTCACGACCTGGAAGTTGGTTCCGTTCTGAAAGAAGACGATCTCAAGGTGGCCAACTGGTCGGGCGCGGCACCGGCAGGTGCGTCCTCGAAGACACAGGATCTGGTGGGCCGCGGCGTCACCACCCGGATGTTGGAGAAAGAGCCGGTGATCGATTCGCGCCTCGCCGCGAAGGGCGCCGGAGGTGGACTTGCAGCCACTATTCCACCGGGAATGCGCGCGGTGGCTATCCGGGTGAATGAAGTGGTCGGCGTAGCCGGATTCGTCGTGGCAGGAATGCGCGTCGATGTGCTGATCTCCGGCAACCGGCCGGGCGCCAGCGAGTCTCTGGGCACTATTACAAAGACCCTGCTGCAGAATCTGGAAGTGCTTTCGGCGGGCCAGGACTATAAGAAGGATTCCGAAGGAAAGCCCGTGCTGGTGCAGGTTGTCAACCTACTTGTGACGCCGGAACAGGCCGAACAACTCAGCCTCGCCAGCGCGCAGACCTCCGTGCAACTGGTGTTGCGCAACCCGCTTGACAGGGAAATCGCCAGGACGCCGGGAACCACGCTGGGGTATCTGTTCAACGGCACCAGGCCGGGGCCGCCCGCTCGCGAAACGCCGGCGGCTGCTCCCAGGCACCTGCAGACGGCTCCGCCGGCCATCGTTTTTGCGCCGCCGGCGAAAAAAGAAATGTACGTCATGGAAATCATCTCGGGCAAAACGAAGTCCGAACAAAAGTTTGAACAAGCCGGGGAGGGCAAGTAGGTGTTGCGAATCCGCGAGATCATCACCGTTCTGGCGCTCGGAGCGTGCAGCTCGTTTCTCTGCTTCGGGCCCGCCCGGGCGGATGCCTGGCAGAGCTCTCCGCAGCAGTCGCCGGAGCAACAGGGCCCGGCCGCCGGCCAGACCCCCGAGGCAACAGACCAGCAGGTTCAGCCCCCGGCCGCCGAACAGGCCAAAGCCGACGCCGGGACGGGAACGCTGGGCCGGCTTGTCGTCACCGTGGGCAAATCTCTGATTATCGACAGCCCCCTCGATATTCGCCGGCTGTCGGTAGCGAACGGAGATCTGGCGGAAGCGGTTGCCGTCAACCCCAAGGAGGTGCTCATCAACGGCAAGATGGCCGGCGAGACCTCGTTAATCGTCTGGCAGCAGAACGGTGCCCGTCTGGTCTATGACCTGACCGTCCGGATCAGCAATGCCCGCCTGGATTCGGTGCGGCAGCAGATCGCCCGCGATTTTCCCGAAGACAACATCAATATCACCTTCGAAAATGACACGGCTTTCATACGCGGCACGGTAAAGGACCTGATTTCGGCCGAGCGCGTGGTCGCTATCGCGAGCACGCTGGGAAAAACCCTAAACCTGCTGCGCGTGCTGACTCCAGGCGTTGAACCGCAAGTGGTGCTGAAGGTCCGGTTCGCCAACGTGGACCGGTCCGCGTCTGTGAACCTCGGAATGAACCTCTGGAACGGTTCATTCAACCAGAGCACCAGCCTGGGTACCGGTCCCGCGTTGTTTCCCAACGAGCAGGGCAAATTCGAGGTGAGCCAGCTCGTCAATATTCTTCTGCTGAGGCCCGACATCAACCTGGCGGCCGAAATTCAGGCGCTCGAGAACAAGCGCGTGCTGGAGTTGCTGGCCGAGCCGAACCTGCTGGCGATCAGCGGGCAGCAGGCCAGCTTCCTGGCGGGTGGCGAATTCCCGTTCCCGATCGTTCAGCCGGGACAGGGATCGGCGGCCATAAGCATAATGTGGCGTGAATATGGTGTGCGGCTCTCGTTCCAGCCTACCGTCACGGCACGAGGCACCATCCGGCTCAAAGTCGCGCCGGAAGTCAGCTCCCTGGATTATGCCAACGCTGTGACGGTCCAAGGCGTAACCGTGCCGGGAATCTCGTCGCGGCGCGTGCAGACCGAAGTGGAACTCGAAAGCGGACAGAGCTTCGTCATCGCCGGCCTTCTCGACAAGCAGACCTCCGATAGCCTGTCTAAAGTGCCGGGGTTAAGTGCCGTGCCGATTCTGGGCAAGCTGTTTCAAAGCAAACTGACGAGCCGGAACAACTCCGAGCTGATGGTCATCATCACGCCGGAAGTGGTCCGCCCGATCTCCCGGGGAGACACCGTGCCGCAGATCAAGTTCAACACTCCTCACATGACCAAGGTCGAACCGCAGCAGGTAACGAATCCGACCAATCAATTGCCGGCCCGGCAAGGTGTCGAATCGGTTCCGGTGGAACAGTTAATGAAAAAGGATGGAGCGCCTCCAGTCACTGCCGAACCGGTGTTCCAGTTGGTGCCCGTTCGCCAGGCTCCTGCCGCAACCGCGCCGGCACAGGGTTCGGCGGCCGGTGGAGGCTCCGGAAAATGAACGCCCTACCTGGAGATTTCGTATGTATCCGCTGACGATCGGGTTGGCGATTGAAAACCGTGAGCTCTGGGATCAGACCCAGGCCTGTCTGGCCGACCTGCCCTTCCGTATCATCGTCGAACACCAGGATATCGGCGACATGAGCAGCTTCGTGGACCGGCTGGAACGAATGCGGCCGGACGTGGTTCTGGTAGATATCAGCGGCTGGAAGGAGCCGCTCGAAGGACTTGTGGCCTCCATCCGGGCCGCTACGGGCGATCCGATGATCGTCGCCCTCAACACAACTCCCGATGCCGACGTGATCCTCGGCGCCCTGCGGGCCGGCGTCAACGAATACCTGTTTCCGCCCGTCAGAGAATCTCTTCGCAGGGCTCTCGAAAAGCGCTCGGCGGACCGTAGCCGCAGGCGCGACGGAGGTGTGAAGAGCGGCGGCAAGGCGTATGGATTCTTTTCGGCCAAAGGCGGCTGCGGCGCCACCACGATCCTTTGTCACGTGGCCGCCGAACTGGGCCGTCAAAACCAGAAGGTGCTCCTCGCGGACCTCGACCTGGACGCGGGAATGGTCGGGTTCATCACCAAAACCAAAGCCGTCTACTCCATTCTGGATGCTGTGAACAATCTCCACCGGCTGGACATTTCCTATTGGAAGGCGCTGGTCTCGAATGGCATCCCGGGCGTCGAGATCGTCTCCTCCCCGCTTGCGCTGGCCTCCAAACAGCAGCCCAAGGACGACCAGATCCGGCATGTCCTCGCATTCGCGAGGCCGCATTACGATTGGACCATTGCCGATCTGGGGCGCAGCCTCAGCCACATGGCCATGGCGGCGCTCGAAGAGATCGACGAAGCATGCCTGGTTACTACTCTCGAAGTGCCTGCCTTGCACCAGAGCAAGCAGATTATTCAGACCCTGGTCGATAGCGGCTACGGGAAGAATCGCATCCGGCTGATACTCAACCGGGCACCGAAGCGCCTGGACATTACGGCCAGCGAGCTCGAAAAGATGTTGGGCGTACCAATCTTCGCCATGATCCCGAACAATTATCCGGAACTGTACGAGACGTACGCCGAAGGCCGGATGCTGAGTCGCAGTTGCGACCTGGGCAAGGAGATTTCCCGCTTCGCGATGAAGCTGACGAACCAGGAAACAACCACGACGGCGAAGAAGAAGTTCGGGCTATTCGGTTAACGAACCACTACCGGCGACTGGGCCATTGATCTCAGGACGCCGTTGAAAGGGGACCCATGCCAGCACTCATCGACAATGTCTCGAGAACCGGCGAAAACCGCGAAACGGGTTGGGTAAACCGGCTATTCACGAAGGACGGGTATACGCCCGAATATCAGGAGCTGAAGTTCACGCTTCACCGAAAACTCCTTGATCGGATCAACCTGGAAGCTCTTTCGTCCATGGCCGGCGAGCGCGTGCGCGCGGAGATTCGTGCCGCCGTGGCCAAACTGGTGGACGAGGAGAAGACGCCTCTCAGCCTGGTGGAGAAGGACCGCGTCATTGAAGAGATCCTGGATGAAGTATTCGGCCTGGGACCGCTGGAGCCTCTGCTGCAGGATCCAACGGTATCGGACATTCTGGTCACCACGCCGCGCCTCGTATATGTGGAACGCGGCGGCAAACTGTACCGCACCCCGGTTGAGTTCAAGGATGACGCGCATCTGCTGCGCATCATCGAGAAGGTCGTCTCGCGAGTCGGCCGCCGGGTGGATGAATCGTCGCCGCTGGTGGATGCGCGCCTGCCGGACGGTTCGCGCGTCAACGCCGCCATTCCTCCGGTGGCGGTGGACGGTCCGCTGCTCTCCATCCGCCGGTTTGGACGCCACGCACTCAAGGGCGAAGACCTGGTCAGCAAACTGGCCCTCACCGAAGGCATGCTGGAACTGCTGAAGGGCTGCGTGAAAGCCCGGCTGAATATTCTGATCTGCGGCGGAACGGGTTCCGGTAAGACGACCCTGCTGAATGCGCTCTCCTCCTACATTCCCGAAGACGAGCGCATCGTGACGATTGAAGACGCGGCCGAATTGCGGCTTCAGCAAACGCACGTGGCCCGCATGGAAACACGTCCGCCCAACGTTGAAGGGACCGGCGCGATTCACATTCGGCAACTGGTGATCAACGCCCTCCGAATGCGGCCCGACCGTATCATCGTCGGCGAGGTTCGCGCGGATGAGGCGCTCGACATGTTGCAGGCCATGAACACCGGCCACGACGGGTCGTTGACCACGATTCACGCCAACACGCCGCGCGACGGCCTGGGCCGTCTGGAAGTGATGGTCGGGATGGCCAATGCGAACATGGGCATCCGCTCGATCCGCCAGCAGATCGCTTCGGCGGTGAACCTCTTTGTGCAGGTGGCCCGCTTCAGCGACGGATCCCGCCGCATCACTCACATTACGGAAGTCGTCGGCATGGAGCAGGACATGATTACCCTGCAGGACATCTTCCTGTTCGAAAAGACCGGCATCACCGAATCCGGCAAAGTGCTGGGACGTTTCCGTGCCACCGGCATCCGGCCGAAATTCCACGAGCGGCTCAAGGCCTGCGGCATCTCGTTGGCTACGCAGTTATTCCAGACGGTGGTGGAGATCAACTAAGATGCCGGTCGGTGTGGTCGTCTCTTTCGTCGTCATCTTCGCGATGATCCTGTTGGCGGTCAGCGTGGCGTTGAAGTTCTTTGACGCCCGGCGGAAGAAGCAGGTCACGTCCATGATTGAGACCGCCGCCGGGGAAAACGTCGCAACCATTACCAATCTTCTCAAGGAGATCGAGGGAGAGAAGCCCACCGGCTTCAAGCAGATGCTGACCTCCATGTCGTTCGCACGGCATGCGCAGGAGCAGATTCAACAGGCGGGGCTGAACTGGTCCTCCTCGCGTTTGCTGGCGACGATGGCGCTGATGACCATCCCTGGTCTGGGCATCGGCGGCCTTATGCCGTTTCTGCTGAACGGGCCGGTGACAGCCATTCTGCTGGCGGTCGTGCTGGGCGCGCTGCCGTACCTGTTCGTCAAGCAGAAGCGAAAGAAACGGCTGAACGCGCTCGAGGAGCAGTTCCCGGAGGGTCTCGACTTTCTGGCGCGTTCCATGCGGGCCGGCCACGCATTCACCATCAGCCTGGCCATGGTCGGAGAAGAGTTGCAGGATCCGCTGGGCCAGGAGTTCCGGACGTTGTTCAATGAACAGAACCTGGGGGCGCCGCTCGATATCGCACTACGGAATTTCACACAACGCGTGCCGTTGTTGGACTGCCGCTTCTTCACCTCGTCGGTGCTCCTTCAGAAACAGACCGGCGGGAACCTGAGCGAGATTCTTTCCCGCCTCTCGTACATTATCCGCGAGCGTTTCCGGCTGAAAGGCCAGGTCAAGGCGGCCAGCGCGCACGGCCGCATGACGGCCACCATTCTGACACTGCTACCCGTGGCCACAATGCTCGGACTGCTGGTGGTGGCACCAGGGTACCTGCAAGGCATGGCCGAGGACAAGGATGGGAAGCTCATGATCGGCGGGGCGATCGGCGCGCAGATTCTCGGCAATTTCTTTATCAAGAAGATCATCAATATCAAGGTTTGAAATGCAAAATACTCTAATCGTGGTCCTTTGCACGTTCTTGATGCTGATGTCCCTGTTGACCTGGGTAGGTTACCGGCTGTTCTACAAGCCGAACAGGTTTCTCAAACAGCTAGGTAATCCGGTCATCACCGAGCAGCGCGAACGTTTGGCTTCCTTGGAACCGTCCGAGGCGGGCAGCGGCACGCTGGTCACCTTTCTCCAACACCTGGGCGCGAGAGTTCCCTCATCGGACATCGAGGCCGCGAATCTCAGGACCGACCTGATTCGCGCCGGATTCCGGTCCGACAATGCGGCTCCGGTATTTTACGGGATCCGGATTTTGTCCACGCTCGGCATGCTGGTATTGAGCATGTCGATGCAGGGCAAGGGGGCGCTTGCCAATCCGATCATGAGCGTCGCCTTGATTGTGTTCGGCTGCGCCGCGGGCTGGGTTCTGCCGCGTATGTTCCTTGAAAAGAAAATTGCCCGGCGCCAGGAAACTCTGCGCCTGTCCCTTCCCGATGCTCTGGACCTGATGGTGGTTTCTGTGGAGGCCGGACTGGGACTCGATCAGGCGATCCAGCATGTTTCCAAGGAACTGGGTGCGAGCCATCCCCAACTCAGCGAGGAGATGTCGCTGGTGACCCTGGAAATGAGAGCCGGCAAGCGGCGTTCGGATGCTTTGCGAAACTTCTCCGAACGCACGGGCGAGCCGGAAGTCCGCAAACTCACCGCCATTTTGATTCAAAATGACCGGTTCGGCACCAGCATGGCCGAATCGCTGCGAACCCATTCGGATTTCATGCGCGCCCGACGCAGGCAGGATGCGGAAGAGCGTGCCGGGAAGGTGGGCGTCAAGCTTGTTTTCCCAATCTTCTTTTTCATTTTGCCGTCGATGATGATTGTCGCGGCCGGCCCCGGGCTCTTACAAGTTTTCAAGTACCTGTTCCCCATGATGAAGAACATTCAATAAAGGAGAAGAGAACGATGGACACAATGATTCAAACCGGAATCTGGGTTGTCGCCGGCGGTTGCCTGCTGATCTTCCTGCGCCGCCGCCGCACTCGCCGGACGCAGAATTAGTTTCGAGTCACCGGGGTTCGCCGCATCATTGTGTGGGACAACCGCTCCGCACTCTGAAACGGACGGCCTGGGTGTCAGGACACTGGCTGGGTTCCGGGGAAGCGGAGGTCCCCGGAATTCCTTGATCTCAAAAAGCAAAGATTCGGAGAAAGGAGCGTGAAAATGGGTTTTGCAATGCAAAGCGCAATCTGGCTGGGAGCGGGTGTGGCACTTGTGCTGCTGCTGACCAGGCGCCGAAAACGCCGGACGCTGCCGTAATGGCCGTGGAGGGAGGGGAACATAACGAAAATAAGCGAACGGCACAACAGACCGTGTGCGGCACAGGCCGTTATGTGCTGGCATCGCTGGTTCTGTTATCTCCATGTTACTGGCAGCCGCGCCTGCAAGCCGGCGATCTCTCCAGCCACATCTACAACGCCTGGCTGTCGCACCTCATCGAAAACGGCCAGGCGGAGGGCCTGACCATTGCGCGTCAGTCCACCAATGTTCTTTTCGATCTCCTGCTGGGCGCCCTATTCACCTGGTTTGGCGCGGGAGCGGCCCAGCGAATCGCCGTCTCGATTGCCGTCCTGGTCTTCATCTGGGGCTCGTTTGCTTTCATTTCGAGAGTGGCCGGAAACCGCCCGTGGCACTTGTTGCCCTGCCTGGCTATGCTGGCCTATGGCTGGGTGTTCCACATGGGCTTCTTCAACTTCTATCTGAGCATTGGGATTTGCTTTTGGGTGCTCTCGCTCGCCTGGGACTTGCGGGCGCGCGGTTTGGCACTGGCGGCTCCCCTCGTGCTCCTGGCGTATCTGGCGCACGCGCTGCCCGTTGTCTGGATGGCAGGCCTGATGTTCTATGTATTCCTGGCACGGCGCCTGAATCAGCGATACCGTCTGCTGCTGAGCGGAGGTGTGATCGCGGCCATGGCGCTGCTTCATCTGGTGCTGGCACGCACGATGAGCACGCGGTGGTCGCCGGCGCAGATCACGGTTGCGACGGGCGTTGACCAGGTCTGGGTTTTCGACGTCAAGTACTTCATCGTGATGATGGGATTAGCTTCGGTATGGGGACTGATGCTCTTCCGCGTGGCGCGCTACCAGGGCGTGCGGCAGATGTTGAGCAGCATTCCATTTCACCTGTGCCTGATCTGTGCCGGCTCCATCGCCGTTTTGCCGGGAAGGGTTTTCATCCCCGGTTTCCTGAATGCACTGAGTTTCATCGCTGAACGGATGTCGCTGGGCCTGGCCATCTGCGTGTGCGCACTTGTCGCCTCGGCGCGGCCCGGCAGAGTGGCCGTCGGGGCGTCGGTGGTAGTGGCACTGGCCTTCTTTAGCTTCGTCTATGCCGATGAACGAGCTCTGAATTCCTTTGAAGATCGAATGCGAAGCGGGGTCGCGGGGCTGCCGGCCGGATCTCGCGTCGTGAGCCCCATACTGGATCTCAGCCTGCGCACTAACCCGCTTTCCCACATGGTGGATCGTGTCTGCATCGGCCATTGCTTCAGCTATGGCAATTACGAGCCTTCCACGGGTCAGTTTCGCATCCGCGCCAGGGAGGGCAATGGCATCGTGGTAGCGAGGTATGCCGACTCGTGGGGTCTGCAAACGGGAGAATACGTGGTGGCCGGTCACGACCTTCCACTGTTCAGAATCGGTCCGGATCGCGACGGACGCATGCTGCTGGAACAACTGAAAGCCGGAGCCAAATGCGGAAGTACGTTTTGGAAAACACTGCCGGATCTGCTGCCGATTTCGTGAAACTGTTCGCCGTGGCGAAAATTCTCTGGAAGAAGATCCTGATCGAGGGATTCCTGCTGGCCGGTCTGGCTCTGATCTCGTAGCTCCTGGTGCTGGGCCGGTAGCTAACTCAGCGGTGGCGCCGCCAGCATCACCATCAGATTCCAAACCACCAGGGCTCCATACCAATACGAAGCCCATTTAAGAAGATGCATCTTGCGCGTGTAGACACAATATCCGCCGAGGCCGAGCGCCACCAGTTTCGATAAGAGAACGCCCGTCGCCGGGCCGGCATGCATGAGTACCCGGATGAACGGGCTGGCTTCCGCAGCGCCCAGCTTGAACCCCACCAGCGTTGTCAGCAGGTCCAGCAACTGAAGGTACACGAAAATGTGAGTCAGGGCCATTTGTTCTCCAAAGCAAATGATCGGCTTGTCCTGCCAATAATATTAGCCTGAGGCTTCTAAAAAAACCGCTGAAATTGCCCTGCCTGTAGTACGGCATAATAATGTTTCTAGTACAAAACACGGTATTTACAAGAAATTCAATTTTTCTTGCTAGAGTGGTGAACAAGTGCTGCCAAAAGTACCAGAGGCCTACCTGCTGCACGAAGCCAGCGGCCGGCGGTTTCCATTGGACAACGCGCAATCGTGGGCCGTCGGACGCGGGGACGGATGTGCGGTATTACTCGACAGCCGCTCCGTCTCGCGTTTGCACGCGCTGATTCAAAGACGCGAAACCGGGGGGTTCGCGGTGGTCGACCTGGGCAGCCGCAACGGATCGTTCGTAAACGCCCTCCGCGTCACTGTTCCGGTTGTCCTCACCGATCAGGACCGCTTGCTCTTCGGCGACGAGGAACTGATCTTCCACCAGTCCAACTCTACCGGTCTACTGCAGAGTCCGGAAGAAGCCGACACCCGGAATGCCCCTACAACGGCGCTCCACGCTCACCGGCTTACGACAATAGTAGTGGTGGATATTCGCGACTTCACGCGCTTGGCCCGGACCGTACCGGAGTCGCTCCTCTCACAGACCATCGGGACCTGGTTCCTTCGCGTGGGCCAGATTGTGCAGGGACGCGGCAGTTGGGGGCAGCGGTACATCGGCGATGCCGTGATGGCGGTCTGGCTGCACGACGACACACGAAACCTGCAGAACGAACTGGTGCGGTCGCTGCGTGCCGTGAGCGAAATAGAGACCGCGACCGACGAAATCAGCCGCTCGCTGCCGCTTCCCGGTCCGCTGCGCATTGGTGCGGGCGTGAATACCGGGCCGGCGATTGTCGGAGGCAGCGAGTACACGGCAATGGGCGAGACAGTGAATACCGCGTTCCGCCTGGAGGCCGCCACCAAAAACCTGGGCATGGGCGTGGCGCTTGGAGACCGGTCTCACGAGGCAATGCAACTGGCCGGTTCCCCGTTCCAGCGGAAGCAGGTGGAACTGAAGGGATACGAGTCGCCCAGCACTGCCTGGGCGATCTCCTTCGAAATGCTGCGGGAGTTTCTGCGGGCCCGTGCCGGCTGACACTGCCGGTTAAGAGGCTGCCTTGACCTACTTCTTTTGCCCTTCGCGCAGGCTCAAGGGCTCTACGAGCCGCAGAACATGTTCTCCGGTTTGGGCATCGAACCGGTAGTCCACCACCGCGTCCGCCGCATCGAGAGCGGGCGCAGCCTCGACCGTCGGATTACTGACCGTCACCTCACCGGAATTGCGGATTCGCAACTCGCTGCCGACCTGAAGGGGAATTCGCGTGAATGTCTGATGCGGGCTCATGCTGGTCTATTCCTCGATTTCATGTTCCCGCCGCTCCTTGTCCGAGGTCTGTACGTAAGCACCCCTCCGGTCCCGAGGCACGGCGGTTTTGGTCCGCCACGTGTACTTGGAAAGTCCGGGACGCCACATGAAACACCTGACTCAGCTTTTGCTCGGATTTTTCTGGCAATTTGGCGGACCCGGGCTGCTGGTTTTGGGAATTCTCGACTCTTCTTTCGTTTTCGCGCCGCTGGGCAACGACCTTCTGGTGGTTGCGCTGACCGCTCGCGAGCACGACGTTTACAAGATGCTCTATTACGCGGCGATGTCCACCGCCGGGTCGGTGCTGGGGTGCCTGCTGGTGGACCTTCTGCTGCGGCGGGCCGGGGAGAAGGGTTTGGAAAAACATCTTTCCAAACGACGTCTGGCGTACGTGCAGAAGAGGATTTCGAACAACGCCGCTACCGCGCTCGTGATCGCCTCGATTGCGCCGCCTCCCTTTCCTTTCACGCCCTTCGTTATGGCTGCCGCGGCGCTCCAGTACCCGCGCCGGAAGATGCTGTTGCTGGTCGGGATCTCGCGCATGGTTCGTTTTACGGCGCTTGGGTTTTTGGCTCTGACCTATGGCAAGCGAATTCTGAGCTGGGCCGAAAACGGCCTGGTTCAGGATTTGCTGATCGGGCTGATCGTGCTGTGCATGGTGGGCAGTGTCATTTCGGTGGTGGGCTGGATCCGGCGCAGCCGTACACGTTCCGGCGAGGCCGCGCCCGAACCGGCGTAGGGCCGCGCGGTGGGCATCTACAATATGGATATGGCAATCAGATGGCTTGCCGTTCTCGCCATTCCGGCACTGTGGGGCACGGCGGCCGCGCAGCAGGCCGCCCCGCGGAGTTCATGTAACGACATCCCTTCTTACAGTCCCTGCGAAATGATTTTTGAACTCTCCGCGGCGGATTCCGCGGCCAATGCGAATCCCTACGCCAGCGTGGATTTGCGCGTCGAGTTCAGGTCCCCGCGGGCGCGCACTCTCGCGATTCCCGCGTACTGGGACGGGGGCGGCCGCATGGTGGTGCGGTTCGCACCGACGGAAGCCGGCAAATGGGACTACCACGTCACCAGCAACATCCGGGCCTGGGATGACCGCACCGGATCTTTCAACGCGGCCGCTTCCGATTCTCCGGGCTTCATTCGTGCCGCCAACGTGCATCACTGGGCGTACACCGAGCGGGCCAGCACGGGACTGGACCAGCCTCATTTGTGGATGGGAGCGAATGAGCCGCTCTTCGCGACGATGGACGAGGCCGCCTTCCGCGCCGTGGTGGATGCCCGCGCGGCGCAAAAATTCAATCACCTGCGCGGCCTGGTCCTGGCCGGGCCGGCCGGCGGCGCCTACCAGTCCGGCGATGCTCCCAACGTCGACTATTTCCGTCGGCTGGACGGCGCGGATTCAGTATTTGAACGGGAAGGGAATGATTGCCGACCTGGTGCTGGCCGGAGGGCCCAACACGCTGACCTCGGTCTTCCGCGCCGCGGAGCAGCGCCGCCGGTTCGCCCGTTTTCTGGTGGCCCGTTACGCGGCGATGAACGTGACCTGGCAGGGCGTAGACCAGTTCGAAGGCTATGAGAACGGACGTGCGCTGTTGCAGGAGATTGGCGGTTATCTCAAAGAGTTCGATCCTTATCAGCACCCGCGCACCTCGGGCGCGCGCATCACTTCGTCCCCGCTGGCGGATGATGGCTGGATGGACTTCGTCACCCACGCTACCGCCGATTCCAACGTCAACGCCATCGAGCACCAGGTGCTGGCCATGCCGTTTCTGGACGTTCATTTCGCGCGCGAAGACAGCGGGGCAGGCAAAACGGGAGCGGACGACCTGGACCCGGATGCGTTTCGCAAACGCCTGTGGAACGTCACCATGGACGGCCAGTATGTGACTTACTCGAATACCGGATCGGGAGCGGCAAGCCTCAACTCCGCCGGGGCCAAGGCAATGAGCGTTTGGTTCGACTTCCTGGCGGACACTCGTTACTGGGAATTGGAGCCGTACTACGACGTGGACGGCGGAAAAGCGCTGGCACTCGAGGACGTAGAGTACGTCGTCTACATCGAGAAGCCGGGCCCCCTCGAACTTACGGTGGAGAAGCACGGTTATGACGTGTACTGGGTTGATCCGGCGACCGGGGAGAGCGTGAAGAAGAAGTTTTCCGGCGAGCACTTCACCGATGAGCCCCCGGACAAGTCGCACGACTGGCTTCTGCACGTGGTGCGCGAAGGCCGCGTGGAGAGCATGAACAAATCGTATAAGTTCGCTTCGCGGGAGATCCTCATGCAGGAGGTGGAGGCGAACAGCCCGAAGGTTCCGTTTTCCATCGAACAGCCCAAGGGCGATCTGTCGATCTCCAAGGCAGTGCCCTTTGCGGTGAAGCTCGAGCGCCCCTCCCGCGCCACGCGATCCATGCTGTATTTGTGGATGGGGGAAGTGGCCGCGGACCACCAGGGTTACCGGGTTCTGGCCACCGGGCCGAAAGGGTCCATGCGGCCTCCGGCGGATATCGCGAAGGATTACCCGGCCATTATGCACATGCGAGTTTACGGGATGAACGCCAACGGCAAGGTGTACGAGCTGGACAGCGCGTTGCAGATCGACAAATGACGCCGCTGGTGCTGGCGGTCGACACGACGCACGAACACGGCAGCCTGGCGCTCGTGCGGGGCGGAGAATTGATCGAAGAGGTCGAGCTGCACTCGCCGTCCGGGTTCGCGCATATCATTTACGGTTCCCTGCGTGCGCTGCTCGACCGGAACCGGGTCGCGCTTGGCGAAATCGAGTGTTTCGCGGGCGCCTCGGGCCCGGGATCGTTCACCGGCGTTCGCGTGGGACTCGCGTGCATCAAAGGGTTGGCCGAAGCGGCGGGCCGTCCTGCGGTCGGCGTTTCCAATCTCCAGGCCTTGGCCGCGTTCGGTTCCGCGGAGCGCCGCGCTGTCCTGCTGGATGCGAGGCGCGGAGAGATCTACGGCGCGGTCTATGATTCGGCACTGCGCCTGGAGGTGCCCGAGAGCGTCGCCAGGCTGGACGACTGGCTGGCATCGCTGCCTCCCGGACCGCTCGAGTTCATCTCGCCCGATTTCGGCGAATGGGGAAGCGCGCTGCCCGGCCCATTGTGCACGGCGCCGCAGGCAATGGCGGCGGCCATCGCGTGCATCGCCGCCGGGCGGTTTCAGCGGGGTGAGGCCCAGGACCCGGCCGCGCTCGACGCGAATTACGTGCGGCGGTCCGACGCCGAATTGTTCTGGGCCGGATAAGGCGACTACTGCGTGATCTTCACCACGAAATAGGTGAACTCTTTTCCAGGCGCAAGTTTGAGCTGGTGGGGCGTTTTGGCTGGAATCGTCACTACGTCGCCCACCGCCAACCTTTTCTCGGTCCCGCCGCTGATGGACGGGCCGCGGATTTCGTTCGGCGCGCTCGTCCTGCCTTTTTCGATTTTGCCACCCACGACCAGCGTGGCTTCCCCTGATTGAACGAAGAAAACGTCGGCCTGCAGCTCGTGATACTCCGCCTCACCATCCCCCTCGCGGTGCGCAAGCATGAAACTGTAGTTGCCAGAAGCGGCCAACTGCTCGCTGGCCACTTTTTGCGCATTCATCTTGGGTGCCAGAGTCTTAGCGGAAGTTTTCAGCCCGGCGGCGGGCCAGAAATAGAACCCGGATGGCTCGCCCGCAGGCATCGCCAAACCGGCAAAGGCCAGAAAGACAGCGATCTTGTGCATATGTCGTCCTCAGGACCCGAGAGTATCACGGGCGGGGAGTGGGTTGCGCTACCGCGCGGTGACGGTGACGGGCGAGCCGTGGGATCCGTCCACCGAAACCAGGAGCGGCACCTGAATGTTGCCGAACTGATGGTTGAGCACGACCTGCAACTGGTAAACGCCGTTCGGCATCGGCGTGATCTGCTGCAGGGGCAATTCGAAGCCGCCTGCCGTAACGCGGATGCGGGAAGGATCGGCGGCGGCCGCGGCCTGCAGGCCGCTCACCAGAACGTTCAATACCTCGGAAGCCGAAAGCGCCATGCCGGTAATCGAGGAGCCCGACAGACTCGTCACCCCTACGATAGCCGGCGGCGGACTATCGATCTGAAGCAGCACCGGGAACGCGTTCGTTACGCCGTTGTTCAGGCGCAGTGTCGCGGGTCCGAGCGGGAAACCTGCGGGAATCACGAAATTGATCTGGTTGGGCCCGGCGAACTGCAGGCTCACCGGCGCGTCGTTCAACGTGATCTGCACGTTGCCGGCAGTGAGGTTCAGTCCGTAGATGGATGCGATGGAACCCGGGAAAATGGTCGACTGCGTGGTGTCGGCGTTGACGATGGGAAGTCCGACGAACGGGAAGCCCTGCCGCGCCGGCTGCGTCTGGAAGCCGGCCTGTTCGGAGACCACCTGTAGTCCCGATATCACGCTGACTACCGATGCCGCCAGGGTCGCGCCGGGAGCGACCGTCACATTGGCAATGAGCCGGGTTGGGCTGAGAACCCAGACGCGCCGGACCGAAACATCGCCCGAACCGAACCCGACGGTGACGTGACCGGCCAGAAAATCGGTGTTGCTTCCGGTGATCTCGATGGCGGCCGAGGAGGCGGCTGGCATTGCGGAGGAGGCGATTCCGGCAATCCGTGCCGTGCCGTGGTCAGGATAGGTATAGGTTTTCGGGTCTTGCGATTGCAGCAACATCGAGTTCTGCCGGTCGGGATTGAACACCGTCACCGTCGTGGTTCGTCCGCTCTCGCCCGGCGGTGGGGTCACTACCAGGCTGCCGGCCTCGCCGTCTCCGGCGAACCCTCCCACAGCGGCTTCGGATCCATCGAAGAATACCCGGCTGTCGGACGCGAATCCCGCGCCCGTCACCACGACGCTCCCGTCCGCGTTTGCGCCCACCGACTCGATGGCAGGCGGCGCTTTGGGCACCAGGTTTACCGCTCCGGGCAGAATATACAGGTCGTTGCCGAAATTCAAAATGAGGTGGCGCGGACCGGTTCCAACCCCGAGGGGAACGTCGAAGTAGAGCGCCATCGCCTTGGGCCGGTTCTCGAAGAACTGGAACGGGCTGATCTGCTTCGCGTTCGGGAAGCCGCCCAGCAGTACCGCCGACTGTGGTACAGGCATGTCTACCGGAGGCTGAACGATCACCAGCGACGGGCTCTGCGTGGTGTGCATGTATGCCGGGGTAAACGTTGCGCGGCCGTTGTACACGAACTTGCGGGTGACCGGGTCGAAGTTCGAGTAGGTCACAACATCGTAAGCTGGAACGGAATTGCGGGCCTGTACCCTGAAATCCACCCCGCCGCCGCTCGCACCGGGGGCTACGGAGAGGACTGTAGCCTGCTGATATTCGAGCGTGCCCGGGTAAAATGTCGTCTGGAACAGGCCGCTTGCTGCGAAGGAAACCCGGTTCTGGTCAATTGGCAGGCGAATCCCCTCGCCGTCCGCAGTCACCGACCCGGGGGGCAAGGGGTGGGCGTAGACAAAGTACCCGCCGGGCGGAATGCCGTCGATGCGGTAGGTGCCGTCCGGGTTGGTCAGTGTGCTCACCGCCGGACCCGCCGCAGAAATCGCCACCACCGAAGCCAGCGCCACCGGCTGCCCGTTGCTAAACGTCACTTGTCCGCTGATAGATCCGAAGTTCGCCTGCCAGTTCGTTTTGCCGTACAGGATGGAGAGGGCCGCCACGTCGTCGGCCTCGATCGGGTGAGTGCGCGACGTATTACGAATGATACCCTGCGACATCGCGCCCGCTGTCCAGGTGTGCTGTAACCCCAAAGCGTGGCCGATCTCGTGCACAGCCGTCGTAAAGAAGCCTTCGAGGTAACTGGGGCCGGCCGCCACCGTGGTGTCGCGCGACATCATTACCAGGCCGCGCAGAATCGGATAAAAGGTTCCGTTCGGTCCGGTGACCGGAGTAGTCGAAGTAGTCGGGCCGCCCATCCCCACCAGGCCGGGAAGGTCGACGAAAATCACGTCTCCTCCCGGAGTGTTGGCGCCGGGAATGGCGTTGCCGGGCGAGGACGGGGAAGGATTGGGCGTGTAGCTTTCGAGGCCCCCGAATGCCACCCGCAAATTGGACGAACTCACCGCGTTCCATGCCGCGGCTGCCTGTTTGATCTGGCTGAGAACGGAACCGAAGGAGTCGTTGGCGCCGTAAATTTCCGGTCCCTCGTCGCTCACGAAAAACGTGACGGTGTTGTCAGGCAGGCGGGAGAGGTCGAATTTCTCGTAGATGGGATTGAAGGGTGCGGTGCGGCCCTGGTAGTGAACGTAATGGTAGTATGCGTCGAGCGGCATCCCAAGCACCCCTGCCAGGGCCGCGATGCATACAAATTTTCCGCGCTGCCGCATTATTTGCCTTGCGTCCGGATCGCGGCCAGGGTGGTGGAGATCCGGCTGCGAAGTTCACTTAGCCGCATCACCATCGTCTGGTCTTTCACCGGCTTTCCGTTGCTCGGATCGAGCATCAGTTCGCGGGTAGCACGCCGCGTAGCCAGTGGATCCACTACCATCTCCCTATCGACAGAAAACAGCCCTTGCGTCAGTCCGATCACCATCGTGGTTCCGGTCTTGCCGGTCCAGAGGAACAGGACGTACTCTTCACCCGGGTTGAGTTGCGGCGCTCCCGCAAATGACTGCCGCAGATTGTTCGCCTCTCCTCCCGGAACCATCACTTCCACTGTGGTCTGGTTGCCACCCTTGAAGCTCTCGGCAACCTGCACCCGGTAATGGGTGTAGATGACCGGACCCGAAAACGCCGCCCAGGATGAGGTGACCTTCCCCCGCACAATCGCCGTCGACTTGCCGATCATGTCGTCGAGAGAAAGCCGCTCCAGAGTGGCGCTCTGGAGCGGCACCATGCAGAAGGTCAGCACAGCTGATAGCGTGAGCAGGAAGTGGCGTCTCACCGCTCCTCTAATCAGCATTCCCGATGCCACGTAACACCGCGGTAACCAAACGGGTTACGTACACCCCCAGCCCGATTGCCGTGTCCTGGTGACACAACCTTGAGGCGGCGCGTCACAACGATTGGGCTTTTCCGGCGCGGACGATCAGCATAGGCACGTCCAGTCTATGGCGTACGGGGTCGATCGTCGTCCCGAAAACCAGATCCTTCAGGCCGCCGTGCCCGTGGGCTCCCATAATCACGATATCCGGCTTCACCTCGTGAGCGTAACTGATGATTTCTTTCTTCGGCGAAAACGAATGGGAGATGCGCGTTTCCACCGTGATCCCCTGCTTTCGGAGCGACTCCGCCACCTGATCGAGATAACGGGTTCCTGCCTCCACCTCTGCTGTCGAGCTTTCCTGCCCGTACACATAGCTGGTAACGCCCTCTTCTACGTGCAGCAGGAAAACGGCGGCGTTGTGGAGTTTTGCCATAGCGGCGGCATGGTTCACGGCGAGCGCATCCAGCGAGGTGTGGTCCAGCGGAACCAGAATCCGGCGGTAGGCGGGACCCGGAGAGGATGCGGAGTCGCCCGTCTCCGGAAGCCAGACCGCCTGGCGTCCGGGCCGTTGCAGGCGCGCCACCCACGGCTGGGCCAGCACCCACAGCAATAACAATCCAATTGCGGTTGCGAGCGGAACGACCACAAGCCAGATCACCGTACGCCAAGGTCCCGCACTATCCAGCCATTCGCTCACGGCCTGAATGGCCAGCCGCGCATTCAATCCGATGATGATCGCCGCAACGACCCAGGCCAGGATCTTGACCCAGCCGGAATTGGCGAACGAACCCATCCGCGCGCGGTCGCTCGTGAAATGAATCAGCGGCACGATGGCAAACGGAAGCTGCATGCTGAGGATGCACTGGCTGAGCAGGAGCAACCCGAACGTGGACCGCTCCCCGGCGAGATAGATGGTCAGGGCAGCCGGCACGATGGCGATGGAGCGGGTGATCAGGCGGCGCAGCCATGGCCTCATGCGAAAGTTGAGGAAACCTTCCATAACAATCTGACCTGCAAGGGTTCCGGTCAGTGTGGAAGACTGTCCCGCGCAAAGCAGTGCCACGGCGAACATGACGCCCGCCAGACCCGTTCCGAGGAGCGGAATCAGCAGTTCGTGCGCCTGTTGAATTTCGGTGACTACGATCCCCCGCTTGAAGAAGACCGCCGCGGCGAGGATCAGGATGGCCGCATTCACCAGCAAGGCTCCGTTCAGCGCCACCACCGAATCGATCAGGTTGTACCGGCATGCGCTCCGCTTGGCGGCTTCGCTGTCGCCAAGCTTCCGGGTTTGTACCAACGCGGAATGCAGGTACAGATTATGGGGCATTACAGTGGCTCCCAAAATCGCAATCGCCACGTATAGCTTGTCCCGGTCGAGATTCGGCACCAGGCCGGAAACCATCTCGGAAATTGAGGGCTTGGCCCAGAAGATCTCGATGCAGAAACACGCCGCGATCACGGTAATCAGCGAAAGCACGAACGCCTCGACCGTCCGGATACCGAAGCTTTGGAACCACAGCAGCAGCAGAGTGTCTGCTGCCGTCACCAACACGCCGATCAATAAAGGCAATCCGAACAGTAAGTTCAGGGCGATTGCCGCACCTAACACTTCAGCCAGGTCACAGGCCGCGATCGCCACTTCGCAGAGCACCCACAAGGAAAGGTTTACTGGTTTCGGATAACTCTCCCGGCAGGCTTGCGCCAAGTCACGTCCGGAAACGATGCCCAGGCGTGCGCTCAGGGTCTGGAGCAGGATGGCCATGAGATTGGACATCACCAGAACCCAAAGGAGTTTGTAGCCGAAACGGGCGCCTCCTTCGAGATCGGTGGCCCAGTTGCCCGGGTCCATATAGCCCACGCTCACCAGGTACGCAGGTCCGGCGAAGGCGAACATCCGCCGCCAGAACGACACCTGGGAGGTGCCGACACTGGAGTGGACATCCGCGAGCGACCGCGCATCTTTATCGAGCGACGATGAGGTGCCCATGTACTTAACTATAGTTAATCAGATCAGACGGCAAGTCAATGGCCCTTGCAGTTGTCGTCGGACTAAGCGCCTTTCCGTTCAAACCGCTGTACAATCGTTTCCGTGCGGGTGTCTGTGCTGATCGCGGTGGGGCTGGGAGCGTTGTGGGTCATGGCCGGCCAGGTTTCCGTGCAGCCCCGCCAAAAGGCGGCTCCGGCAGACCCGGACAGGCCGCGCAGCAATATTCGGGTGGACACCAACCTGGTGCTGGTTCCGGTGTCGGTCTGCGATGCCACCAATCACCCGGTCACCGGTCTCGAGAAAGACCATTTCCGCGTGTTTGAAAATCACGTGGAGCAGGAAGTCACGCATTTCGCCATGGATGACGAGCCCGTAGCGGTGGGTTTGGTTTTCGATACCAGTTCCAGCATGGGTTCCAAGATGCGCATCGCGCGCCTGGCTGCGTCGCAGTTCTTCGCCACGGGAAATCTCGAAGACGAGTATTTCCTGGTGGAGTTCAATGACCGGCCCAAGCTTTCCGTCCCCCTGACCAGGAACACGGAAGATATTCAGGTACGGCTCACGTTTTCGCAATCGAAGGGTCGAACGGCACTGCTCGATGCCATCATGCTGGCGCTGCACGAAATGAAGAAATCGGCGAAGACGCGCAAGGCGCTGCTGGTGATCTCGGACGGCGGCGACAACTCCAGCCGCTATTCTGAAGCCGAAGTGCGTCAGGCGGTGCGCGAGAACGACATTCTGATTTACGCCGTGGGCGTCTTCGAGCCGTACGGCCGGGGCCGCACGCCGGAAGAATCGACCGGACCGGGCCTTATGAACGACCTGACCGAACAGACCGGCGGCCGCCATTTTCCGGCGGATGTAAGCGAACTGCCCGATATTGCGGCGAAGATCGGCATCGAGATGCGTAACCGTTACGTGCTCGGCTATTCGCCCAAGGAACAGGCGCGGGACGGCAAATACCGGCGGGTCGAGGTCAAGCTGATTCCTCCGCGGGGCTTACCCAAACTCACCGCGCGCTGGCGTCTCGGCTATTACGCTCCCCTGGACTGAAGCGGACTACCGAACCGTTTCACCCGGCAGGATAGGGGCGCTATGAGGACCAACGATAACTTGATGTGGTTTCATACCGCCGTCTACTATCGCGACGATGTCGCTTCGTTTCGTTCGGCCGACGCCGCTCCGCGTGCTGGCCGGCGCGTTTGCCCTGTTCTTCCTGGTCCCTGTCATTCACTTTTACCCGAGCCGCACGGACGCGCCGGAGACCATTCACTTTGAGCCTACGCCCGAACAGCAGGCGTTCTACAACGTGGCGTTCGATGCGCAGCAGGCGCGCTACGAAATGCGTGCGCGAAGGGCGGCGAGCACTTTCCGCGTTCGCGAGGAAGTGGAAAATTTCGTGGCGCGGAATCACTTAAGCGGAGCCCACGTACTCGAGGTGGGGTCGGGAGAAGGGTCCCTCCAGGATATCGTCGAGGACTATACCGGTCTCGATATCTCGGCAACGGCACGCGCGAAATACCACAAGCGCTTCGTGCAGGCGGATGCCCGCGCGATGCCTTTCCGGGATAACGAATTCGATGCTGTCTGGACCGTCTGGGTACTCGAACATGTGCCCAACCCCGAACAGGCGCTTCGCGAAATCCGGCGCGTACTGAAGCCTGGCGGGTTGCTGTACCTGTCTCCCGCCTGGATGTGTTCGGACCTGGCGCCGAACGGTTATCCGGTGCGCCCCTATTCCGATTTCGGGCTGGCTGGCAAGCTGATCAAAGCCAGCGTGCCGCTGCAACAGTCGACGCTTTTTCAGGCTATGTATATGCTGCCGATCCGCGCCACGCGATTGGCCGCCTGGAAGCTTGGGGGCGGACGGACTGCGTTGCATTACCGGCCGATTGTCGCGAATTACAAGGACTACTGGATGTCCGATAGCGACGCGGTGAATTCGCTCGACATGTTCGAAACGTACCTCTGGTTCAGGGGTCAGGGAGATGAGTGTCTCAACTGTCCGCCCGTGCCGGAACTGATCCGCCTTGACGCCATGGCGCTCGTGATACGCGTGAAACCGGAATAGCGCCGAATGTGCGCTTCGCCACCCCGGAACACAGAGTGCACATTCATTTTCGTTATGCGCCTCCTCGCCATCCTTCTGCTTACGATTACCGGGTTTGCAGCCGATTTCAAAACCGGCCTGGAAGCCTACAGCCGCGGCGATTTCGCCGCCGCTTTGAAGGAATGGCAGCCCATCGCGGAAGCAGGCGATGCCAACGCGCAGTACAACCTCGGGCTTCTCTACGCACGCGGCCAAGGCGTTCCCCAGGACTACGCGAAAGCGGCCGAATGGTACACCAAAGCGGCAGAGCAGGGAGTTCCGGCAGCCGAGTACAACCTCGGCCTCATGTACGCCAACGGACAAGGCGTGACGGCCAGCGCAAAGGAGGCCGCCAAGTGGTTTCTGCAAGCTGCCGAGCACGGCGTCGCGGATGCCGCGTCCGGATTGGGCCGCGTCTATAACGAGGGAGAAGGCGCCTTCCGCAATTATGCGGAAGCCGAGAAATGGTACCGGAAAGCCGCTGACGAGGGGGTGGCCAGCGCCGCCTACAATCTCGGCGTCATGTACGACGTGGGACAGGGCGTCACCAGGAACTACGAAGAGGCAATCAAGTGGTATCGCAAAGCGGCCGACGAGGGATATGCGCCCGCACTGACCAACCTTGGAATCCTCTATTACAACGCGCAGGGAGTCGATCGCGACCTGGTGCAGGCCTATGCGTGGTTCTCACGCGCCCAGCAGCTCGGCGATCCTCGGGCCGCCTACCTGCTGTCCACGACTGCCAAGCGCATGAATTCCAAAGACGTGAAGAAGGGCCAGACCCTGGCTGCCGAATGGAATCCCCCGGCCCGGCCGACCGAGCCGAAAGTGAACGCCGGATTGTTTAAGGGTCCGCAACCCCCGGCCGCTTCACCCGAAACGGCAACGGCGGCGCAACCCGCGGCACCCACCGTAAGTGCAGCCAACTCCGCCCCCCAAACCAGGCCCGAAACCCAGGGCGGCGCGGACCGCATTCAGCCTGTGCGCGACGTTTGGACAGGTGTTGACCGCGTGATTGTTGTGGGCGATGTTCATGGCGACTACGAACAGTTCGTCGGCGTGCTTGAATCGGCCGGACTGATCGACGGCAATGGAAACTGGACCGGCGGCAAGACCCACCTGGTGCAGACCGGCGACGTACTCGACCGGGGCCCCGATTCACGCGCCGTCATGGACCTGTTGATGCGTTTAGAGAAGCAGGCAGCCGCCGCCGGCGGCGCGGTACACGCGCTGATCGGCAACCACGAAGCCATGAACATCTACGGCGATTTGCGTTACGTATCGCCGGGCGAGTTCTCCTCCTACGCGCCCGCCGGCACGGGCGATCCGAATTTGGCTTCTTATCAGAAGCCGCGCGCTTCCCTGACTGAAATCGCCAAGCCCGAAAACCCGGGGAGCTTTCCGCTCGAGAACCCGCCGGGCTTCGAGCAGCAGCGGGCCGCTTTCAGCCCTCAGGGCGTCTATGGGCGGTGGATACGGGGACACAATGCCGCCATCAAAATCGGACGCACCCTCTTTGTTCATGCGGGCATAGGGCCTAAATACGCGGATTGGCCGCTCGAAAAAATCAACGAACAGGTGCGGGCCGAACTCAACGACTTCACACGGCTCCACGGCGGAATCGACACCGATGAACAAGGGCCGCTATGGTACGGCGGCCTGGCCAGCGGAGACGAGCAGAAACTGGCGCCACTCGTGGACGAGTTGCTCAAGAACTTCGACGTTGACCGCATCGTGATCGGCCACACGTATGCGCAGGCCGCCATCACGCCGCGCTTCGGAGGGAAGGTAGTGCTGGTGGATATCGGACTTTCCCGCGTTTATGACAACGTCGGGAAGATGGGAGCGCTGGAGATCGACGGAAACCAGGCGTTCGCCCTTCACCGCGGACAAAAACTGGAACTGCCGAAAGACGAAAACGGCCCGGACATGCTGCGCTACCTGCGCGAAGCCGCGGCCTTGGACCCGCAGCCCTCGCCGCTTGCCCCGCGCATTGCGGCGCTTGAAAAGAGATAGTCGCTCGTCTAGGTCCGGATCGCCGGCATGTCTACGCGCACTTTTCCCGCGAACAGCTCGGCGAAAAAGCCGAGTATCTCTTCGTGTAAGGCGCCGTTGTCGGCCAGCAGGTGCTCGGAACGGGTCACGCTGTGGGATGCGCCGGCCATATCGGTTGTTCGTCCCCCTGCTTCCTCCACCAGCAGCCTGCCCGCTGCCATATCCCAAGGCTTCAGGCCGAATTCCCAGAAGAAATCGAGCCGCCCGGCCGCCACATACGCCAGATCGAGAGCCGCCGACCCGGTGCGCCGCACGCCGTGCGATGCCATCGCGAGCTGATAGTAGAAGTGAATGTTAACGTTGTGCCGGCGCTTGCGGCTCGGGAAACCGGTGGACGAGAGGCTGTCGGACAGATTCACAATGTTGGACACATGGATCCGGCGGCCGTTCACATAGGCCCCGCCGCCGCGCTCCGCGGTGAACATCTCCTGCCGGATGGGATCGTACACCACGCCCGCTATCAGCTCCCCCGCCTGCTCCAGGCCGAGCGTCACGTTGAACATAGGAAAGCCGTGCGCGAAGTTGGTCGTGCCGTCCAGCGGATCCACGTACCAGCAGAATTCGGAATCGCTCTGGTGCCCGCTGCCTTCTTCGGCCACGACGGCGTGTGAGGGAAAGTAGGTTCGCAGCCTCTCCACGACGAGCCGTTCGGAGGCGCGGTCGGCCTCCGTCACCAGATCGAACTCACCTTTCAGTTCGAATCCGACCCGGCGCTCGAAAAAGGTTGCCAGCAGCGCGCCGGCTTCGCGCGCGATGTCCACTGCCGTTTCCAGATAACGCATGCCTGAGAGGGCGCGAATGGGATCAGCTCTCTTCCGATATGTACTTGATATCGTGCTTGAAAATGAAAAGGTTGGGCTCGCCGTCGCGAGTGATCCGGATGAACGATTGATCGTAGTACTCAATCGTGCCGGCCACGACGTCTCCGCCTTCCATAGTGACCCGAACGGGAGTGGCGTTCTCGATCAGGCGTTTAAGATATTTGGCCTCCTCGAACGTCTGCTCGGGTGCGCGCGCGCTTTTTCCTTGTTGTGGCGTACTCACTTCTCCTGGTATTTCTTTCCTTCGGGCGTGACCGAAATCCGTGTGTCACGCACGCCCGTACCACCGTCGGACTCTCCATAATAGCCGTTGCGCGCCGAGACTCGCAATTCGGGGTTTGTCACGCGCACTTCGAGCTTATGGAACGGCTCTTTGGTCACGGGCACGCCGCGGGGATAGAAACCGAGCTGGTACTGGGTTCGCAGTTCCGCAATAATGTCGCGGAAAGCCTGGTCCAGCTGTAAGCCGACGGATGGGAAAAAGGTTCGCCCGCCGGTGCCTTCGGCCATGAAGGTTAGCGCATTCTCTCCGCCGGTATTGCGGCCCGCATCGTTGATGATCGGCAGGACCACCACCGGGTAGATCACCGCATCGGCAAGTTGCGCCTGGCGCAACGCTTGCTTGAGATCGCGCGAACTGGTCGTGTTCCCACCATCGGTAATCACCACGATCGCCTTCCGTCCCTCGCGCCTCTCGAGGGCCTGCGAGGCGAAGTAGATGGCGTCATAGAGCGAGGTGCCGGCCTCCCCCCGCAGCGTCTTCAACTGCCGGTCGAGGGCGGCGAAGTCGCGCGTAAACGGTCCCTGCGTTACGTCGTAGCTGAAACTGTAGAGGGCCACCCGATCCTGCGAGCTGCCTTCCGTCAGCAGGGCGCTCAGAAATTTCGAGGCTGAATCCACCTCGTATTTCAGGTCTTTGGCGGTGGAGCCGCTGGTGTCGATCAGCAAAGCTACGGAGACGGG
The DNA here is from genome assembly GCA_963836425.1 of Bryobacterales bacterium. GTDB lineage: Bacteria > Acidobacteriota > Terriglobia > Bryobacterales > Bryobacteraceae > CAWIJJ01. The sequence goes on from CAWIJJ010000007.1 coordinate 65,272, forward strand.
CTGCTCGGTCTGCCGGGCAAATACCTGGATTTCCTGCTTGACGCCGTTATCCCAAATCTCGAAATCGTCTTTTCCGAGAGAACCCACCAACTGCCCGGAGCGGTTCTTCACGGTGGCCGTCACGCTCACCAGGCTGACATTCACGCGAATGACGGAGTCCTGCGAATGCAACAGGATAGGAGCTAAGAATAAAACCAGTGCTTTAGCCGATGGCCGGCACATTGCGATCCCAGTCTCCTTCAACCCAAACCTCGCCATCCACAAAATGTTCTTTCTTCCAGATCGGCACCGTTTTCTTGAGCCGGTTGATCCCCTCGAGCGCCGCTTCGAATGCCGGCCGGCGGTGCGCGGCCGTGACAATCACGGCGACGCTCACTTCCCCGATCAGGAGCCGCCCCAAGCGGTGAACCAGGGCCACGCGCTCCACCGCGTGAGCGGCCGCAATCTCGTCACCGATCTCCGCCATCAGCTTGAGGGCCATGCCCTCGTAGCCTTCGTAGTCCAGACACAGGGTGGCGCGGCCCTTCGTGTTGTTGCGGACCGTTCCTTCGAACGTGACCAGAGCGCCTTCCTTCCCGGACAGGATTTTGGCTGCGATCGCGCGGCTGTCGATGGCGTGGCGTGTGACGGCCGCCAGCGCTTTGCCCCGTGCGAGTTCCAGATCTCCGGCCGAACCTCCACTGACCGGCGGCAGGAAGGCGACCTCATCTCCTTCTTGAAGGGCGGTTGTGGGCTCCGCGAATTCCTGGTTGCGGGCGGCCACGATGCTCTTCGAAAATTCCCCGAGCTGTGGGAATCGGGTCGCGTAGGAATCAAACACAGCGCGAAGACTGGTTCCTTCGGGAAAATCGCATTCTTCGCCCGAACGCCCGGCTAAATCCTTCAACATTCCGAAAAAGAGCACACGCACGCGCATGGGGGGTTGGTGACTTCAGGATAACAGACGGGATTCCCGACACTTCCGTTGCAGCGGGTTACAATGCCTTATCAAAATGACGCCTTTCGTGGAAACCCGTCTCCGGGTCCGCTACGCCGAAACCGACCAGATGGGCGTGGTCTACTACTCGAACTACCTGGTCTGGATGGAAGTCGGGCGGGTCGAGTTGTGCCGCGCGTGCGGCTTCACCTACCGGGAGATGGAGACTCAGGACGGCGTGTATATGGCGGTGGCGGAGGCCAACTGCCGGTACCGTTCCCCCGCGCGCTACGACGAGGAAGTCATCGTGAAGAGCTGGATCGAAAAGGCCAATAGCCGGATCGTGCTGATCCACTACGAAATGAGTCTGGTTGAAAGCGGCCGGGTGCTCGCCACCGGCTTCACCAGGCACGTCTTCGTCGATTGCAATATGCAGCGCAGCCGCCTTCCCCGAAAGTACTTCGCCATGTTCGGGATTGTGGAGACCGGCGCGGTTCACGCCTGATCCTGCCCTGTGGAGCGGCGACTTCGACAGTAAGGGACACGATAAGATGAAGTATGCGCATCCTTCTCTTTAGCGGCAAAGGAGGCGTCGGGAAAACCAGTCTTGCCGCCGCGACCGGACTCCAGCTTTCGCGCCTCGGCTACCGGACGCTGGTCATGAGCGTGGACCCCGCCCATAGCCTGGGAGATTCGTTCGACCTCGGCACTACGTTGTTTCACGGCAACACGGGCGATCCCTTCCCGATCGAGGACCGGCTGGCGATCCACGAAGTCAATATCCAGAAGGAAATCAAACGCCACTGGCGCGAGATTTCCTCCTACGTCATCTCCGTGCTGCGGACGACGGGGATCAACGACGTCGAAGCCGAGGAACTGGCCATCCTTCCGGGCATGGAAGAGTTGAGCGCCATGATGTACGTGAACCAGTTCCGCCGCGAAGGCCGCTACGACGCCATCGTGCTGGACTGCGCCCCCACCGCCGAATCCATGCGATTCGTGAGCATGCCGACCACGCTCGAGTGGTACATGAAGCACATCTTCCCTTTCCAGCGCGGTATCCTCAAAGCGGTGCGCCCCATCGCCAACCGGGTTTCGCCGGTGGAACTCCCCACGGACAATTATTTCGCCAATGTTCAGACCCTCTTCGGAAAGCTGGATGGAGTCGGCGAATTGCTGGAAAATCCGCGCATCACCAGCGTCCGGCTGGTTACCAACCCCGAACGAATGGTCCTGCGCGAGACGCAGCGTGCGTTCGTGTATTTCTCCCTGCATGGCCTGGCTGTGGATGGCGTGATCGCCAACCGAGTGCTGCCGCAGCAAGTGACCGACTCGTGGTTCGAGGAATGGCGAATTTCGCAGGGGAAAATTCTGGAGGAGATCGACGCCTACTTCGCGCCGGTTGCCGTCAAGCGGGTTCCGTTGTTCACCCACGAAGTGCTGGGGCGGGAGCGGCTGGAGGAGCTGGCGCGCGCCCTGTATTCGGATTCCGAAGATCCCGCGGCGGTGACCCGCACCGAGGCGCCGTACACGTTCGCCAAGGAGAACGGCAATTACAGCGTCCGGCTGCAGCTTCCTTTCGCCGCCAAGGGAGAGGTGGGCCTGTTCAAAAAAGGCGATGAACTGGTGGTCGAGATCGGAACGCTGCGCCGCCATATCGGCCTTCCCACCTCCATGGCAGCCCTCACGCCCGGGAGGGCCAGGCTGGAGAACCGGGTTTTGACCGTCGAATTGAAGGAGAGTTGAAATGGAAGAGAAGACCAACGCCGAGCCGCGGCAGCACCAGCCGGGCTGCTTTGTGTGCAATACCGCGATTCCGATGCTGGAACGGATGTGGTCGGACGCGACCAAGGATCATTTCCGCAACTCGCGCGTCGAGTTCCTGAAAGGCATTCGCAGCCTGCTCGACGATCGCATCGCTCACCTGTCGCGCGAAGAGCCGAAGGGCACCCACGTCGTGGTTGAATAGCGGCTCAGCGGCGGAGCCCGGCGAAAATTACGGTTGACATGCTAAATAATTAGTACTACAACTTGTAGCATGTTATTTGCCCGGCTCCTGCTGGTGCTCGCCGTATCTGCCGCGGCGGCGCAAAATCCGGCCGACGACATCCAGCCGCTGCTTGCCGCGGCACAATCCACTTATCTCAAGGGCGACTACGAGGCCGCCCGCCAGGTATTGCTCCAGGCTTGGGATCTGGCCCAGCAGCGCACTCCCGAAGATCCGATCCGCTATGACGTGCTGAGGCGGCTGACCAGCGTTCGCGCCGCCGCGGGCGAGTTTGCCGATGCGGACAATTATCTGCAGCTCGCCATCAACTGGCGGGAGACGGTGAACGGCCGCGACGATCCGAAGATCGCCGACGATCTTCTGATCTCGGTGGGCCTGTGCCGCGGCATGAAAGCGTATGAGCGCGCCCTCGCCATTCTCGGCCGTGTGGCCTCGATGCACCGCCAGGCCTCGGGTCCGGAAAGCATTCCGGTGGCCGACGATTTCAGCCGGATGGCGCAGGTATACATGGAAATGAAAACCGTGCCGGGCGCCATCAGCATGCTGAAAGCGGCGCTCCAGATCCGGACTCGCCTGGTGGGTCCGCTCGACCCGTCGCTGGTTCCGGATCTCGACCGGCTGGCCGGAGCGCATATCGTCAGGCGGGAGTATGACCAGGCGGAAGAGGCTTATCGCCGGGCGCTCGTTATCCGCGAGACGCTGCTGGGCCGCTACGACGCGGACCTGATCGCAACGGTGGATGGCCTCGCATACGCCTGTTTCGGACAAAAGAAGTACGACGAGGCCGAACCGATCTACCAGCGGTTGCTCGACCTGTGGGTGCGTTCCCTGGGGCCGGAGCACCCGATGGTGGCGCTTGCTTACGACAAAATCGCGACATTCTACGCCGAACAGAAAAAATTCGATCAGGCAAACGAAGCGACGGAGCACTCGGTTGCGATCCGCGCTTATTTTCTGGGTGCGGGACTCTCCTCGGCGGCCACCGGACAGATCGTCCAGGGTGCGAAGGACAAGGCAATCGGAGCTTACAAGCGGGCGCTCGCCGTGCTCGAACCTCCGGACCCGTTGTACGAGGAGATGAGGGGGGATATCACGGAACTGGTCAGATCGATGGAGCCTCCACCGGTCCGGCCGGCGGGCAAGCCGCCGGCCAAAAAGAAGTAGCGGAGGCTACTTCTTCATTTCTACTTTCTTGAATCCTGCCGGCACGGCCATCTGCGATTCATCCACGGGCGAGGTGGAGAAATTGGAGTAGGCCGTTTCCATTTCGATCAGCGCTCCCTGCTCGGCGGCCGTCTTGTCGCTTGAAGCTTCCGGCGGCGGTTCCTGCTGCTTCTTTCTGCCCAGACCGAAACGTCCGCCCAAAGCGCCCCCGAGCGCGCTGCCGAGGGAGGGCTTGTTCTTGTCTTCGGGCTGCTCGGCCTTGGGGCCTTCCGCCGGCATTGTGCCTTCGGCGCCCATCACCATCGTCTGGAATACCGGCACGCCCTGTAGCTTGCTGATCTCGCTCGATGCCTCCGCCATCCCCTTGGCGAGGTCGGGCCGTGCCATAAAGATGTTTCCGTTAGGTGTCCAGTTCAGCTTCTCTGCCATGCGCTTCTGAAAGCTGCGCATCTCCTCATAGCCCGGCACGTTCGGCGCCAGCCAGATGCGCGTGTTCACCGCCATCGCCCCTTTCTGGCCGCTGTCCTTGTCGGTGCCCTCCATGGACATCATCAGCAGCATCTCCTTGGCGTCGTAACCGGCAAACTGCCGGGACTTGCCGGTGGCTTTCGCGGAAACTTTCCAGGTGATGTCCGCTTTGTCCTTGTCCTTGTTCTTTTCCATCTCCTGCGCGGCTTTATCCATCATCTCCTTCATCTGTTCGAACGTCATCACGGTGTAGGTCTTCTTCTGAAGATCCACGCTGGTGATGGTTTGGTTGCCGAGGTCGATGATCTGCAGGTTGTTGTTGGTGCGATGGACCATCCGGTCGCCCTTGAGCATGACGGTGCTTTGCATGGGCTCGCGCGCCGTTTTGGAGAAAACGCCCGCGATTTTCATGATGCCGGCCAGGGCGCCACCCGTGATCGTAGTGGTTTCCTGGTAGCTGAAGTCGGCCAGCAGCGTCGATCCAGCGAGCGTGGCCAGTCCGAGGACTTTCAAGAGTCGTTTACACATACAGTTCCCGCAAATAGCAATAGCATAACGGCCACGGGAGTTACAATATCGGGAGCGAAACGAGGTACTGTGCCGGAGTTGATCGTCAGACCCACGATGAAATTCATCAAGGCCGGCGCCGTTCTGGCTGCTTTGGTGGTACTGGCCGCCGAGATCGTGCTCTGGCTGTGGAACGGCGGTTTCAGCACATGGATGGCGCTCCCGCCGCTGCTGATGCTGTGGCCCGCGCTGCACGGGCTCGAACGCCGGTTCACGCGGATCACGGTGGCGGGCGACCGCCTGCGCTACGAAACCGGAATCCTCTCCAAATCCACGCGCACGATTCAGCTTCCGAAAGTTCAGGATGTTCGGGTGGACCAGCGCCTTCTACAGCGCCTGTTCGATGTGGGCAACCTGTCCATCGAAACCGCCGGCGAAACCAGCAGCCTGACCATCGATAACGTGGACGCGCCGCAGGAACTGGCGGATGAACTGCTCAACCGCGCGCAGCACCCGGTTGCCTGATCCGGTCAGTTTTCGTTCTTCTTCTTGATCTTGATATCCAGCCGCTTGATTTTCTGATTGAGCGTGGAAAGCGGCACGTGCAGGCTCTCGGCGGCTTCGGTCTGGCTCCACCCGCATTTTTCCAGCCGGTCGATGATGACGTGGCGCTCGTAATCGTTCACGATTTCGAACAGCGAGGCGTCGGCCGGGAGCGGGGTTCCCTCGCCGCGGTTCAGCCGGATGCCGTTGGCCTGCAGCAGAGCATCGGGCAGCACGTCCACGGGCACGGATGGTTCGGCCGCCAGTACGACGGCGCGCTCCACCACGTTTTCGAGTTCGCGGACGTTTCCCGGCCAGGAGTGTTCCATCAGCACCTGCATGGCTTCGGGCTGGAAGTGGAGCAAGGAGCGGCCGGAGGGGTCCAGAAACTTCCCGTTTTCGCGGCAGTAGTACGTGAAGAAATGATCGGACAGCGCGGGGATGTCTTCCTTGCGGTCGCGCAGCGGCGGCAGGGCAATTTCAATCACGTTGAGCCGGTAGTACAGGTCTTCGCGAAACCGGTTTTCCTTCACCAGTTGGTACAGGTCGGCATTGGTGGCGGCCAGGATGCGAACGTCCACTTTGACGGGATCGGTTGAACCTAGTGGGGTGAATTCCTTCTCCTGAATGACGCGCAGCAGTTTGATCTGGGTCTCGGGGCCGATCGTGCCGATTTCGTCGAAGAAGATGGTGCCCCGGTCGGCCACTTCGAAGTAGCCCTTCTTGGACTGGACGGCGCTCGTGAAAGCTCCGCGGACATGTCCGAACAGCGTCGATTCCAGCAGTTCCGGCGGCAGCGACCCGCTGTTTACGGCCACGAACATGTGCTCGGCACGGGGCGAGTTGGCGTGAATGGCCTTGGCAACAAGTTCCTTCCCGGTTCCGGTTTCGCCGGTAATCAGGATAGTGGACCGGCTGGAGGCTACCTGCCCCACCAGGTCCAGCATGCGGACCATGCGCTCGCTCTTCCCGATGATATTGGGAAAGCTGTACCTCTGTTTGAGGGCGCGCTTGAGGTGGGTGTTTTCGTATTCGAGACGCCGCCGCGCGATCATGCGGTCGATCTCGATCATCAACTTCTCGTTATCCCAGGGCTTGGAAAAATAGTCGTTCGCGCCCAGTTTCAGCGCGTTCACCGCGGCCTCTACGGACCCGTAAGCGGTGATCATGAAGATCGGGGTCTCGCGGTCGCGCTGCCGCACCTCGTGCAGCACCTCCATGCCGGAGCGGTCCGGCATCATCAGGTCGAGGAGCACCAGGTCGTAACTGCCGGACTCGATCTTTTGGATACCCTCGGTGCCGTTGTGGGCAAGCTCGACCGTGTACCCCTCCGAGGTCAGCAGCAGCTCCAGCCCTTCGCGGATGTCGGCCTCGTCATCGACGACCAGCACCCTTCCTTTGGCTCTTGTGGCTGAGTATTCCGGCGCACTCATCTCAAGCGGCATTTACCGGCTGCCTCGTTGCACCGGAACGAGCGAGCGGAAGCTCCACGCGGAAGGAGGCGCCGCCGCTACGCCGGTTCGAGACTTCGATGGATCCGCCATGCTCTTGAATGATACCGTAGGTCACCGATAACCCGAGGCCCGTGCCCTTGCGCGCCGCCTTGGTGGTGAAGAACGGATCGTAGATGCGGTGGATGTGCTCGGCCGCGATGCCGTGGCCCGTGTCCGCGACCTCGACCTTCACGCCGTGGTCGTCCGCCCAACTCCGGATTTCCAGCGTGCCTCCGCCAGTCATGGCATCGCGGGCGTTCAGAAAGAGGTTCAGGAACACCTGTTGCAGCTTGCCCGCGTTGCCGTGTACCGACGGCAGCCCTGCCGCCAGATCCATTTCCAGATGGATGCCGGCTTTTTCGAGCTGGTGCTCGAGCAGGCTCACCGTCTCCTGCACGACGCGGTTCAGGCTGACGTCGCCGTAGGAAGTGGTGGAGGTCCGGGAGAAGTTCAGCAGCGAGTTGACGATTTCGCTGGCACGGAAGGTCTGTTTGGCGATCTTGTCCAAAATCAACGATTTCTGGGAATCGTCCGCCACCTGCTTGGCCAGCATCTGCGCGTAGGTGGAAATCACTGCCAGGGGCGTGTTGACCTCGTGCGCGACTCCGGCGGCCAGCAGCCCGATGCTCGAAAGCTTGTCGGCCTGCACCAGCCGCTGCTCGAGTTCGGCGCGGTCGGTGACGTCGTCGAAGATAATCAGGCGCCCGATCTGCTCCTGGTCCTTGGAGACCAGCGGCGCGATGGCGATGTTCAGGGTGGCTTCGCGGAAACGGGCCGGAAGGGGAAGGGTTCCGTTGAGTTGGTGGCCGTTCGAGGACGCCGGAGCGACGGCCGGCTTCAGCACGAATTTATAGATATGGTGGATCCCGGTCTCTCCGCGTACGCGATCGAACTGCTCCACCAGCTCGGCCGGGAAGATCTCGGAAAGCGGGTGTCCCAGCGCCCGTTCCCGCGGCACTCCGCTCAGGTTCTCGATCTGCGTGTTCCAGCTCTCCACCCGGTCTTCCAGGTCTGCCGCCAGAATGCCCACATTGATCGATTCGACGATGTTCTCGCTGAATTCCTTAAGCCGTTCGTACTCCTCCACTTTGCGCTGCAGCGAACGGTAGAGCGAGGCGTTCTCGATGGCGAAACCGACGTATCCGGCCAGCGTGACCAGAAGCTCCACGTCCACGCTGGAGAGGTAATTGCCGTCTCCCGTGCGGCTTACGCCCAGGTACGCCACCGTGCGCCCGCGGACGTTGCAGCGCACGTAATAGGTCAGATCCAGTTCCGCGATCGTGCGCCGCACCGAGGGCGGCCAGGAACGGGAAATCGCGTCCAGCTGGTGCCGCGTGCGCTCGAAAAACAGGTACGATTCGTTCAGTCTCCAGTTGAGAAAGCTGAGGTCCAGGTCGTCGTAACTCACCGAAACCAGGCGCGGATTCGGTCCCATCGCCTTCTTCAGCCGGAACTGCTGCGCTTCGGCGGGAGCGCCCTTCTCGTCGGCGAGGAAGAACGCCAGGTGCTTGATATTGAGCGTCTGGAGCAGCCGCTCGCCAACCGAGGCCAGCATCGCGTCCAGGTCCACCTCGCTGCTCAATTCGCGGGCGAACTCCACCAGGGTGCGGCGATACTCGTACCGGTCCCTGTAGAAATGCTTGTCCAACCACTCCTGAATCCGGTTGCGGATGGGCTGGAACAGGAACGCGGTGATCAGCACCACTACCATGACCCCGGTATTGCCGATGTCCTTGAAATTTTTCTGGACCAGGTTGCCGAGCGCGAAAATGATTCCGTAGAAAGCCGCGAACACGCACACCGTCGCCAGACTGTAGGCAAAGCCCCGGCGAAAGAGAATGTCCACATCCATCAGCCGGTAGCGGATGATCGCGTAGCTCAAGGTCAGCGGGAGCAGCACCAGGGAGAGCACCGACATCTTCTGGTAGGCGTTCGGCACCGCGCCCAAAGCGTACGGCAGCACGTAGAGTATGGCGAAGGGCAGAATGGCGGAGAAGGCGCCGTTGCGCAGCCACTTGAGCTGCTGCCGAACGATGGGATCCTCGGCCCGGCGGTATTGGCGGCTCAACACGAGGCCGCCGGCGATGTACGGAACCGTCGAGAACAGCATCCAGACCCTATCCAGCATCCAGCGCAATTCCACCAGGGGAACGCGAATCATCAGCGCGCCCTTGGCAACCCCCAGGTAGAGCAGCAGCAGGACGGCGGCAGGCAGGTACAGCCAGGCTGCGCGGATGTTCCGCGTCAGCCATTTGCGGGGCTCGGGGAAGGTGAGGCAGAAGTGAACGAAAATGGTCGGCGCCAGCAGGCCGGCGGCTACGTTTCCAAAGTAGATGACCTGGTCGAACGGATTCAGCTTTCCGGTGTAATGGAAGCAGAGGAAAATGAACGAGGTGAGGCAAAAAATGTAGAAGTGCTGCGCTTTGTGCGCGCTACGCCGGCGGAAGTAGACGAATAATCCGATCAGCAGGTAGCTGAAGCCCACCATGTACTGGTAAACGACGGCGCGATCGAGCGGGACCTCGCCAATAATCAGGCCTTTGATGGAAACTTCAACGCCGTTGCGCCGAACCAGGTAATCGGCTTTCCGCCAGGCGCCGAGGCGGACGATCACCTTCATGACGTCCACCGCTTTTTCGATCGGAACGGTGTCAATCCGGGTGAGACGGTCTCCCTTGTGAACTCCTGCCTTGGCGCCGGGACTGTCACCGGGAACGTAAAGCGCCTCCACGCCATTTGCGCGGTCGGCCCACACGATCCCGTCTTCAGGCAGCCGGAAACGGTTCTGCTCACCCAGGTTGATTGCCGCGGACACACCGGCTGCCAGCGTCAGGATGACAAGAATGACTGTCGAGAGCTGGAACTTGCTTTCCTGAATCATGAAAACCCGGCCGCCGTCCGCGAGACAATGGTCCGCGCCTGTTGGAGCACGTTTATTGCCGTACGGAATTCCTAATTCTAGAAATAGACTAGCTTATTTTTCAGAGGTTTACAACGATGCCAGTACTGCTGATCCGCATTTTGGGATTGTGCCACTACGCGTTAGTGTATCTTGCTGCCACATGCGTGCTTGCAGGGCACCACGGCTATGACGAATTGGCTCTAACCTCTCAAAAGCGCGGCTAGTACTCCCATGGGAACGTTCCGGCCAAGCAATCCGATGCAGTACACTATAGGGCAGTCATGAATTGGGCTCTCACGGCCTGCGCGGCGCAGGGCTGCCTGAAACTCGCCGAACCGAACCAATGTTTCAGCAGAGGATCACAATGAGAAAGCGAACGGTTTCGGCGCTCCTCGGAGCATCATTCCTGCTAGCCTGGGGCCTTTTCGCCGGTCAGGAGAAGGGCGGAGCACAGCCCCCCGGCGCCAACCCGGCCCTGCCAGCAGGAACGAAACCAGATCCGGCCGAAACCAAAGACCCAACCCCTCGAGGGGTTATTGGTTCGCCCATAGACGACAGGACTTACGTGATTGGTCCGGAAGACGTTCTGGGAATTGTAGTCTGGGGTGAACCGCGGCTGACTGGTCAGGTTCTGGTCCGGCCCGACGGCAAGATCACGCTGGCGCTCATCGACGAGGTCGAAGCCGGCGGAAAGACGCCGAGCGAGCTTCAGGCCGAGATCATCGAACGCCTGAAAGCGGGCGATTTTATCAAGCTGCCGCTCGTTACCGTCCGGGTGGACCAGATCAACAGTAAAAAGTATTACCTGCAAGGCGAGGTGAAGGCTCCCAATGCCTATCCTCTTATCGTTCCGACAACCGTGCTTGAGGCCCTGGTAAAGGCTGGAGGATTCCAGGATTTCGCCAACAAGAAGAAAATCCGCGTTCTGCGGATGGAAAACGGCAAAGTTCACGAATTCAAGTTCAATTACAACGAGGTCATCAAGGGGAAAAAGATCGAGCAGAACATCCTGCTCAAACCCGGTGACCAGATCATCGTGCCCTGACGGGCACCGCAATTTGCTCACGGAGGAGTGTTTCGTCGCATGGGTCCCGCACAGAATTACGTCAGCGTTCCCCGCCGCCAGCCCGACATCGAAGATTACATCGAAATGGTCCGGCGCTACCGCTCCTGGATCATCGGGCCCATGTTTTTGGGGCTCGTCGCCGCGGTCGTAGTCGGCTTCCTCTGGCCGGATACCTACGTCTCCCAAGCCACCTTGAGGATTGTGCCTCAGCAGGTGCCCGAAAAGCTGGTGCCGAGCGCATTGAACACGCAGATCGGCGAGCGGCTGAACCAGATGCAGCAGGAGATCCTGAGCCGGACAGGGATCGAGGAGATCATCCGCAAGCCCGCGTTGGACCTTTACAAAAAGGAGCGGAGCCGCCTGCCGATGGAAGACGTCGTGGTTCTGATGCGCAAGAATATCGACATTTCACCGATCGGGAACCAGCGCGGCGGCAGGTACGCCTCCGCCTTCGCGATTCAGTTTTCCTATCCGGACCGCTACAAAGCGCAGTCCGTGGTGCGGGAGCTGGTGGCGCGATTTACCGATTCGAACATTCGGGTACAGAAGCAGCAGGCGGACACGACCACCGACTTTCTCACCTCCGAGTTGCGCCAGGCCAAAGAGAAAATGGACGCCGCAAACCAGGCCATCACACGCTTCACGATCGAGAACCAGGGGAAGCTCCCGCAGCAGGAATCCACCAACGCCCAGACCCTGAATATGCTGCAACTGCAGCTCATGAACATCGGCCAGAATCTGAGCAGCGCCCAAAAAGATAAGGCTATGCTGGAGACTCAGATCGATAACAACCGGAACGAGCAGAACTCGGTGACGGCCATGTTGGAAGACGTGATTCCGGGCAGCGGGCCGACGGCAGTGCGCAATGAAGCGCTGATTTCACTTCAAAAGGACATCGCGGACGCCCAGTCCCACTTGGCCTCGCTGAACAAACAATTCGGCAGGAACCATCCCGATGTCGCCAACCAGCAGGCGGTTGTCGACAGCCTGGAGCGCCGCCGCGTCGATCTTGAACTGGCCGCCATTTCCAGGCCCGCTCCGAAGCAGGGGACCCAACCTGTCCGCGTGATCAACCCCGCCATGCAGAAGCGGCTTGAAGATTTGAAGGCAGCGCAGAAGATTCTGCTCGCGTCGATATCCGGAAAACAAACCGACATCGACACCTACATTGTTCAGCAGCGGAGCGTCGAAAAGGAGATCGAGTCTTACCGCAAACGTCTCGAAGAGTCCCCGCTCAATGCGCAGCAGTACGCCGCCCTGCTTAACGACTACACTCTCAAGAAACAGGATTACGAAGACAAGCTGAGAAGGACGAACCTCTCGGAGACGTCGCAGAACCTGGAGGAAAGAAAAGCGGGCGAGACGCTGGAGCAACTTGACCAGGCGTCGCTTCCCGAACAGGCGTCACAACCCAATCGGCCGATTTGGGCGCTTGTCGGTACCATCGGGGGATTGTTTCTCGGTCTTATGCTTGCCGCGGCCAAGGAAGTGAAGGATACTTCACTCAAAAACCTCAAAGATGTTCGCGCCTATACCAACCTGCCGGTTCTGAGCAGCATCCCGCTGCTTGAAAATGCGCTCCTCGTGCGCCGGAAACGGCGCCTGGCGTGGGCGGCGTGGTCTTGCAGCGTGGTGATCGGGTTCGCATTAATGGGCGGAGCCGTGTATTATCATATGACGAACTTGTAGGGTGAGAAGCAAAAACGCATGAGCCGAGTACACGATGCACTACGCCGCGCCGAACTGGCGGGAGGCCAGGTCGATCAGGCTGGCGTGCCCACCGATCCGCAAGCGGCAGCACCCGAGATCAAGCGCGTCGAATATCTCACGATTCCCGAGACAGGCCTTCCCGGGCATCGAATCTCCCTGGATCCGGCGATGTTGCTGGAAGCGGTGGCTACGCCGTTCCGGCCCGCACCCGAGTCGCACCTGCTGGACCTCAACAGCTCCCACGAAACGCCGGCTGAGGAGTTTCGCACGCTCCGGACCAGGTTGAATCACCTGCAGACGCTGCAGCCGCTGCACACGATCGTGGTCACCAGCCCGTCCCCGGCGGAAGGCAAGACTTTTTCCGCGGTCAATCTGGCTCTGGCGCAGTCGCACCTCGCCGAAACGGCGGTTCTGCTCGCCGACTTCGATTTGCGGCGGCCCATCATTCACAACCTGTTTCAAATGGAGCGCGCCCCCGGCCTGTCGAATTTCCTCACCGGAGAGTGCACGTTCCCCGAGGCCCTGCGCCGCATCGAAGGGATGAACCTTTATGTGCTGCCGGCGGGATCTCCGGTAAAAAACCCGCTTGAACTGCTGAACATGCGGCAGGCTAAAGCGCTGTTCGAAGAGATGCCGAAGCTTTTCAACTGGGTCATCTTCGACACGCCGCCGCTGCTGTTTTCGGCGGACGCGAACCTGCTGGCCACGATGGCCGACGGCACGGTACTGGTAGTGAAGATCGGCGCCACCACCTTCGACAACGTTACCCGCGCGATGCAGTCTCTGTGCGAGAACAACGTGCTGGGGATCGTGGCGAACGGAGCCCGCGCTTCGGAGCTGTACAGCAAATACACCTACTACTATTCGAAGACCGAATAGTTTAGAGGCTTCTTACCCAGACGCGCGCGGCGGCTGCGCGATCGATCCGCACCGGCCGCGATTCAACTCGCAGCATCATGGCGGGTGTTGCATCCAACACTTCGAGCCGCGCACCCGGAACGATTCCGGCCCCGTCCAGGTACTCGAGAAACGGCCGGTCGCGCTCGAAGATGCTCATCACCATGACGCGTTCCCCGGCGGCTGCTTCTTCGAGCGGTTTCAAGCCGCGCTTTCGCCGCTCCCCGGGCGAGTCCGTTCCCACCCGGTTGCCGTGCGGGCAAAGGCCGCCGGTCCCGAGCTTCTCCACCAGCTTCCGCTCGAAATCGGCGGAAACCGCGTGCTCGAGCTGTTCGGCTTCGTCATGCACCTTGTACCACTCGAGGCCGAAGATCTCGGTCAGCATGCGCTCGATCAAATGGTGACGATTCAGGAGGCGATTGGCGATATCGCGTCCGGCGCCGGTGAGGTTGATCTGGCCCTCGCCGGCGACCTCGATCAGGCCGTCGCGCTTGAGCCGTTTGATGGCCATGGTTACCGCCGGAGCGGAAACGTTCAGCCAGCGCGTCAACGTCACCGCTTTGACCGTTTCCCCCTCCGATTCCGCTTCGGCGATCGCCTTGAGGTAGTTCTCCTTCGATATGGTAATTCGCACGCCTAATAAATTGTACAGTGGGGCGCGCGGGCTACTTACGGGCTACCAGCACGCGGGAGGGATAAAAAGTCTGACGCACCGTGCGGTCCTCGAGAATCTCGAAATTGGCGGACCGTATGAGTGAGGGAATGCGCTTCTCCACCTGCCGGCCCCAGAACGCCGGGGCCACGCGCCCGGCCATCTTGTACGCCGCATTGAAGGCGGCTGTGTTCTGGCCGATGAGCACCAGGGTGAGGCGGCCGCCCAGGCAGAGAACCCGCCGGAATTCGCGCAACGTCTGCACGATGTCCTCATTCGAGAGCAGTTCCAGCAGATAGCAGCAAAAAACGGCGTCGAAAGCCTCCGGCCGGAACGGCATGTGCCGGGCATCGACGGCCTGGCAATGCGCTCTGGCATCGGGAAAGCGGTGACGCGCAATTTTTTGTGTGCGGGCTGCCATATTGGGGGACAGGTCCACTCCGATCGTAGAGCCGCCGGAATTGACGCGAAGAAGCCGCCGGAACATTTCCCCCGACCCGGTGGCCACTTCCAGCACGCGCATGCCGCTGCGCAGCCCCGATGCTTCGAGCGCGCAGCGGTGAGCGCGCGAGTGAAAGAACATGGTCGAAAGCGGATAGAAGGCCGCCACCCGGTCGTACACGCGCCGCGTTTGCGCCGCCAGCGTTGCGGGCAGTCCCACTACCGGCCACGGGCTTACAGATTCATCTACTCTGCTCAAGTACGCTCCTCTTTATGCCGGCGGCCAGCCGCGAATCCCGCAGCTCCATCGGGCTCAGGACACGGCGGCCAGATCCGTTTGCAATTCCGGTATTTCGATGCGAATGCGGGTGCCATCACCGGGATGGCTTTCGATCCACATGCGATAGTCGTTACCAAACAGCACTTTCAAGCGTTCGTTGACGTTGGATACGCCGATGCCGCGATCGAGAAGACTCTCCATCTTGGGTTCCGAGATTCCCACGCCGTCATCCTCCACCAGAAGGTGCAGTTTGGCGCCGGACCGCTCGGTCCGTATACGGATTGTTCCTCCCTCTACTTTGCTGCTCAACCCGTGCTTGATCGAATTCTCGACCAGAGGCTGCAACAACATACTTGGCACGAGCATATCCAGCGTATCATCGGCTACGTCCTTTTCGAAACGAAGCTTGTCGCCGAAGCGCACCACTTCAATGGCCAGGTAATCCTCGATAAAGCTCAGCTCGTCGCGCAACGTGCTGAAGGTTTCGTGCTTGCGCAGCAGGCGCCGAAGTACCTTGGAGAGCCGCACAACCATGACGCGGGCCTGGTTGGGGTCCGTGCGAATCAGGGAGGATACCGAATTGAGCGTGTTGAACAGGAAATGCGGGTTGATCTGGCTGGTCAGGGCCGCCAGCCGGGCCTCCATCAACAGCCGCTCCTGGTCTTCGAGCTTTCTCTCGTTGCGAGTGCTGTTCCAGATCTTCAGTGGAATGGTCACGGCGAAGAACGTGGCGGCGTAGTAGGCCGCCGCCATTGCCGGTCCGGCCGGCGTCACCCGTCCGAAGAAGTACGCGACGAGCTGCCGCAGGGACTCGGAAACGAGAATTCCGGCGAGGAGGATCAGGTGAAACGCAGTGCGTTGGTAGTTCTTTTTCTCCTTGAAGAAGCGATAGATGTTCAAATCGAAAAACGGGGAGAAGCGCCAGATCTCGTCCGGATTCGGGGCCAGGTCGCGCAGCAGTCCTCCCAGCACGCCCACTGCCGCCAGCAGCGGCATCGAGGACGGATCCCCCGCGATCATCATCGGCAGCGAAATCAGCACGCCGGACAACAATCCGCTGACGTAGCCCCCCACCAGTCCGGCGATCAGGCTGCCTTCGAGGCCCAGGTCGGCGGCGCCATACGCGGGAGCCACGATGCGCGTGGCTACGCCCGCCGCGAACACAACCGAGAGCCACAACGACAGCTTCACACGCTGGGGCAGTGTCCTGTTCTCCAGCATCAGCATCGCTTTGAAATGTTTCGAGCGCGCCAGAATGCTCGCGATGGAAGCCATCACGCCGAGTTTTAACAGCAGGGGAACCAGGGAGTTATCTACCATTCGCTGCCGGAGACATTATAATAGAAGGTCTAAGGTTCCGAACAGTCTGGCAATGAATAACGCCCCCGCGTTGCGGCTCACGAAGGTGGCCGAAGCGGACTTTCCAACGCAATTCGGTTTCTTCCGGATTTACGGTTTTGAGGGTCGCAGCGGCGACCGCCTCGAAGAAGCCGTGGTCCTCCGCATGGGGGATCTCACCGGGTCGGCTTCGCCGCTGGTGCGCATTCACTCGCAGTGCCTCACCGGGGACGTTTTTCACAGCCTGCGCTGCGATTGTCGCGCGCAACTCGAAATCGGCCTGCGCTCCATCGCCCAGGAGGGCTGCGGCCTGCTCATCTACGAACATCAGGAAGGCCGCGGTATCGGTCTGCTTAACAAGCTCCGTGCCTACGAACTGCAGGACCACGGCGCAGATACCGTGGAAGCCAACGAGCAACTGGGATTCGATTCCGACCTGCGGAGCTACAAATTGCCCGGCGCGATCCTGCAGTATTTCGGTCTCAAGCAGGTGCGCCTGCTTTCGAACAATCCGGAAAAAGTGAGCGCGGTGGAAAGCGCCGGCGTGACCGTCACCGAGCGCGTTCCCTGCCTGGCGGATGTAGTGGACACTCGCGAGGCTTACCTTCGAACGAAGAAAGAAAAAATGGGACACCTGCTCGAGGACTTTTGAAACTCTTTTTTTCACTGGAAAAATTGTGAGCAGATTCGCCGGATCGCCGGATCCACCATAACCAGGCGCTCGGGCTTTGCGTCTAATCCTCAGTTTGGACAGGTAAACCGGGAATGAAATCCGCTGTTCTCCTTCTTCTCGCCGTCGCGCCCGCGACCCTTTTGACTGCTTCGGACTACTTCGCGCCTTCGCACCGGGTATCCGGAATCGGAGCCGGACGCGATGACATTTCCGAAGAACTCCTCGCGACTCGCACCGGGCTCATGGTGGATTCGCAAACCTTCAGCATCCTGCGCGATCCGCACGCCGTGCCGGGCGCAAAGCGTATAACCACGGATCGCAAACTGCAGCAGATCTTCCGCAGCGCGGCCCAGAAGAGCGGCCTGCCCGCCACCTTGATCGAAGCCATCGCCTACCTGGAAAGCTGGGGCGAGGCGCGCGCCGTCAGCCCCGCCGGCCCCAAAGGCATTATGCAGATTTCGGCCGCCACCGCGCGTGTAATGGGTCTGCGCGTTTCGGTTGCTACGCGATATAAGACGAGGCGCGTCAGGGTTCTGGTGCCCGGCACCGGCACCAAGGGCAAAAAGGCGCGCTACAAAACAGTCACGCGGCGGACCCCTTACGTGGTGACTGCACGGGATGACCGTCTTTACCCCGAACGGGCGATTCCAGCCGCCGCCAGATACCTGGCAGGAATGGAACAGAAGTTCGGCGGCCGCGACTGGGCGATATTTGCCTACCATTGCGGCCAGGGCTGCGTAACCGAAATGCAGGAGCTGACGCGCCGGTCGAAGGGCATTCCGCATGATGACCTCAGTGTCAGCCGGATGTTCTTCTCCGCCAGTCCGGCCTGGAACCGCGAGCTGTACGAGGCGATCCAGCAACAGATGCAGCGCGACTATTCGCCGACGTACTATTTCCGCGTGAAGCGGGCCGAGGAGTTGCTCGCCCTCTACCGGAAGGACCGAAACGCTTTCGAAGGACTGGCCCAACAGTTCCGCGCCGATTTCGGGTCAACTTCCGGCGCCGGCGGGCGCGCGCCCCACCGCCTCGCCGTCTGGCTTAAGCGGGACGACCTGATTTTTCGCAATGCGACCGACATTCGATCCGACGGCGGACGGCGCCTGGTAAGCGCGGCCGACCGTCCCGCTTATTTCGGCTACCGTTTCCGAACCGGCTCGGACTCCGAACCGCGCGCCTCCGCCGCTGCCCTGGGCACGCTGACCTACCTGGCCTTCGAGACCCGCAGGCTATTCGAGCAAATGAACCCAAAGAACCAGAAGTTCCAGCCGCTCGATGTGACCTCGATGGTGGAACCCGAAGATCTGGCCGCCCAGCTCAGCGGCCGCGAGGGCCTTTCGCACAGTTCGGGCCAGGTATTTGACATCGATTACTCCTCCCTGCCGCCCGCGGAAGCCGAGTGCCTGCGGTTCGTTTTGAACGATTTGGGATGGAATGGGTATCTCGGGTTTGTCGAGGAGGGGCGGGACAGCCTGCATATCGGCTGTTCCCCGAGCACCCGGGGGTTCTTTGCGGAAATCTACGAGGAAGCCGTGGAGCAGTAGCTCACAGGGCGGGATTGTGCGATATTCTCAATCCATGCCGGAACCCTCGCGTACCGCCGACCTCAAAAGCGTCCATGCGACCTTCGAATCGCTTTTCAACGCCCGTGACCTGGACGGGCTGGTGAATCTCTATGAGCCGGACGCGGTGATTGTGCCGTCGCCCGAAGGTCCGGCCAGGGGACACGCCGCCATACGGGAGGCCCTGAGCGGATTCCTCTCGCTCGGTGGAAAAATCAGCCTGACGACCAGCGCGATTTTCGAAGCTGCCGATGGACTTGCCCTGATTCATTGCGACTGGTCGCTGAAGGGCGGGACGACAGAGCTTGCCGGGAAGTCGGCCGAAGTGCTGCGCCGGCAGCATGACGGGCGCTGGCTATACGTGATCGACAATCCCTGGGCCTGAGAGGCTTCAGCCCATGATGCGCGCGGCCACGAACGCCCCGGCGTAAGCCAGCACACTCATGTAAGTGAATTGCACGATGGGCCATTTCCAGCCGCCGGTTTCCCGCCGCACCACGGCTATCGTGGAAATACACTGCATGGCGAAGGCGAAAAAGACCAGCAGCGCCACCGCCCCGCCGGGCGACAGATCCTGGCGCAGAGCACCTTCGAGATCGCCCTGATTCCCCTTCGGGTCCATTCCGTAGATCGTGCCCAGGGTGGCGATGATGGTTTCCCGCGCCGCCAGCGACGTGATCAGCCCGATTCCGATCTTCCAGTTGAAGCCCAGCGGCTTGATGGCCGGCTCCAGGGTCCGTCCGATGGTACCGGCGAGACTGTTCTCGATGGCTGGCGCCTTCCCGTTTTGCGTGGGCACGTTCGCCATGATCCACAGAACCACGGTCACAAAGAGGATCACCGTTCCCGCGCGCCGCAGGAAAACCTTGGCGCGATCGTAAAGGCGCAGGCCGAGGGACTGCAGCGTGGGCCAGCGATAGGAGGGCATCTCGAGCAGAAACGGGGTCCTCCCGCTCTTGAGGACCGAGGACTTCAGGATTTTCGCCGTCAGGACTGCCATTACGAAACCCAGCAGGTACAGTCCGACCAGTGCCGCCGTGCGCGTGCTTAACAGCATTCCTACCAGCGGACGTTTCGGGATGAAGGCGGCAATCACCAGCGCGTACACCGGCAGCCGCGCCGAGCAGGTCATGAACGGTGCGATCAGAATGGTGGCGATGCGGTCCCGCTTGTTCTCGATGGTGCGGGTGGAGAGAATGGCCGGAACCGCGCAGGCGTAAGCCGAAAGAAGCGGAATGAAGGACTTGCCCTGCAATCCCACTTTGGCCATGGTGCGGTCGGCGATCAGGGCGGCGCGGGCCAGGTAGCCGGAATCCTCGAGGATTCCGATAAAGAGGAACAAAAGCAGCACCTGCGGCAGAAATGCGATGACCGATCCGACGCCTTGCCAGACACCCTCGATCAGGATCGACTTGATAACGCCATCGGGCAGCCACACCGACAGCAGGTTGCCGGACCCATGGATCAGCCAGTCGACAGCATTTTTGGCCGGATCCGCGATGCCGAAGATGGCCTGAAATACCCCCAGCACCACCAGCACGAAAACCACCGGCCCGGCGATGGGATGCAGGAAAACGGAATCGAGCCGCGCGGTCCACTTCGGAGGAATCGGCGGACGGTAGGCCGCCTGGCCGGTGACCCTGCCGGCCCAGGCCCGGCATTTCGGCACGTCCTGAAGCACGGGTAGTTCCTTCGGCGCCGGCGCCGGCATGACGCCCGCCAGGAATTCGAATACTTGCCCGATGCCTTCGCCCTGCCTGGCGCTGACCAGCACAACGGGCGCGCCTAACTCGGAAGCGAGGATCTGCAGGTTCAGCTTTC
The DNA here is from genome assembly GCA_963836425.1 of Bryobacterales bacterium. GTDB lineage: Bacteria > Acidobacteriota > Terriglobia > Bryobacterales > Bryobacteraceae > CAWIJJ01. The sequence goes on from CAWIJJ010000007.1 coordinate 85,713, forward strand.
CGCCGCGATTGTGCAGGTCGTCCGCCATATTCAGGATCACCAGCGTGGGGAGTCCCAGCGCCAGGATGGGCGCCGCCAGCATCATGTGGCGGCCGAGATTGGTGGAATCGAGCACCAGCAGAATGGCTTCGGGCTGGGGAGTGCCGGGCCGCTTCCCGGTCAGCACATCGGCCGCCACCTGCTCGTCTTCCGACCGCGGCGACAGGCTGTAGACGCCGGGCAGGTCGATGATTTGCAGCGAGCGGCCGTCGCGAAGTTCGGCGATGCCGGTGTGCTGCTCCACGGTGACGCCCGGAAAATTCGCGACCTTCTGGCGCAACCCGGTCAGCCGGTTAAAAAGGGTGGTCTTGCCCGAGTTGGGGGGGCCGACCAGCGCCACTGCCTTTGGCGCGGCGCCTCGGAATTGCAGCACCGGCGCGGCGCAGCCATGGCAGTCGGCGCACTCGCTCATGCAATCCTCGGGGGAATGTGTGGATGCAACCGGATCTTCAGACGCTTTGCCGTCTCGCGGCGCAAGGCAATTTCGGAGCCATCAACCTGAAAAACGCGCGGATCGCCCCCGGGAGCGCTCCGTCCCGCGGTGACCGTGGTGCCGGGCAGAAAACCGAGCTCCATCAGCCGGCGGGCATCGTCCCGAGGCAGCTCGATGGCATCCAGAACCGCAGCGTCTCCGCGCTCCAGGTCCACCAGGGTGCCCAGGTTTTCCGTTAGGCTGTTGTTGCCACTCAGTTGCATCTTGGTTCCAGTATGGAAGAGTCCGAAATTCTTGTCAATACCCCCGGGCTTCTTTCGCCTTCTTTTGGCGGCCAACGGTATCCTCAGCCCTCCAAGTGCACCAGAATAGAGGATATCAGATGGATTCCTTATTCCAGATCAGACTGTTTCGCCTCTCCGATATGGAGGGTGTGGAAAGGATCGAAGCGGCCTGTTTCGCCGCCGACGCGTACGATCGCAACTTATTTGCAGAGTTCTACCACAAATGCGGGGGCCTGTTTCTGGTGGCAGTAGGAGGCCGGGACATCTGCGGGTATGCGATTACCTGCAAGCGGGGGGCCTCCGGATCGGCCGAGGTGGTATCGATTGCGGTGCAACCGGAAATGCGGGGAAAGGGAGTGGCTTCGGCGCTCATGGAAAGCACCCTGCGGCGCCTGCGGAGGCGTGGGATCGGGCGCTTGTCCCTGATGGTCCGTACCGGAAACCGGGCGGCGCTGAGGTTTTATGGGAAATACGGGTTCCGCCGGGTTCGGCTGGTCCGGAAGTACTACGAGCGTGGCCAAGACGGGATTCTCATGGCGCGGCAGGTTTGATACCGTCGAAGTGTGAAGGTCACGGCGTCAGCGACGCGTCTTTTGCTTCTGGCGTTTGCCTGCGCAGCGTCCGCCTTCCCTTTCGAAAGACTCGATCCGGCCACGCTCGCCGCTTTCGAGCGCTACGTCGAGCGGGCGGATGCGCGCATCGAAGCACAGGTCACTCGCGGCGACGGCTTTCTGGTCGCCACCACACCGAAGATCCGGGCATCGCTGCGTGCCGGCGAGATCCTGACGCAGGCGAAAGCGGGCCGGGGGGAACTGCACGTGACGGCGGGACTGATTCACGACTGGGCCGGAGCGGTCTTTCTTCCGGGCGTCACCATTGGCGCGGTGCTGAACCTCTTGCAGGATTACGAACACCACCCGCAAATCTACCGTCCCGAGGTGGTCCGCGCCCAGTTGCTCTCCCATGAGGGGAACGACTTCCGCGTCAGGCTCAGGCTGGTAAAGGTCAAGGGCGTAACGGTGGTGCTCGACACCGAGCACACGATACATTACGAGCGTCGCGACGAGAATCGCTGGTGGAGCCGCTCGCGCGCCACAAGGATCTCGGAAATCGAAAGCCCGGGCACTCCGCAGGAAAGAGCTCTCCCGCCGGGAACCGGACGCGGCTTTGTGTGGGCACTTCGCACCTGGTGGACGTTCCAGCAGCTTGACGGCGGAGTTTACGTCGAGTGTGAAGCGCTTTCCCTGAGCCGGGACATACCCAAGGGACTGGCGTGGCTCATCGAGCCGATCATTCGCAACTTTCCTCGCGAATCGCTGGAGAACACCCTGAAGGCCACCCGCGCAGCGATGGCGCCGCCGCAGGCAAGGAGGTGAAGCCGTTGCGGCTCTCCACACGGTGGCAGCTCGCGGGCTTCGCCGCGGCCATCCTTATTCCATCCGTCATCCTGGTAGTGGTGGGTCAGCGGACCATCCGGCAGAGCCGGGAACTACGGCAGGCCGACGTGCAGCGCGCCGTCAGGGACGGAATCGCGCGGGAATTGCTGGCGCGTCTGGAATCGCTCAAGGCCACCGTCCTTTCAAATCCGCAGACCGCCGATCCGCGGCTGGCGCTGGTGGCGGAGGTCGATTCCGGCCGCCTGCTGCCGCCCTGGGAGACAGATCCCGCCGTGCGCCGGTTGAATGAGCTGAAAGGCCGTCCTCCATTTTCAACTGCCCTGGCCCGCGCCCAACAGGCTGAGAACAGCCCGGGCGACGCGCGAGACGCGGTTCGCGCTTATCGTGAGTCCATCAGTGCTGCCGAGGACCCACTGCAGGCAGCATATGCCCGGCTGCTGCTGGCCCGGCTGCTGACTCAGCGCGGGCGAGCGGCCGAGGCCGCGGTGGAGGCGCGGGCCGTGCTGGCCTCGCCGCCCTCATTCGTGGATGAGGACGGGTTGCCGCTGGCCATTGGGGCCGCCGCCATCCTTGCCGGGTCGGCCGCCGACCGCCCGGCCGTCATTCGTGCCGTGAATGCCGCGCTCGACCAACAGCGATGGCTTTCGGGACTTGCCACCTATGCGCTCTCAAACCTGGCGGGCCAGCTCGAGGCGCTGCCCGGCGACGCCGACCGGGACTTGATCCGCCGCCTCCGCGACCGCACCGCCGCGGCCATCAGGGCCCAGGAGCAGTTTACGGACCTTCAGAACGACACTGCCCAGCAGGCAACGCTCGCTGCCTGGGCCGGGTCCGGCGCCGCCCGGTGGGCCCTCTTCCGCGGTGCCGAGCCCTGGCTATTGGCGGAGGGAGAGCGCCCCGATGGTCCGCCGCTGGTCGTCGCCGTCATTGCGGAGAAGGCGTTCCAGCCCCTGGAGACTTTCGGCGCGCGTTTTCTCGCCCCCGCCGACGCTGGGGGGATGTTGCTGGGCGATGCGTTTCCGAGCGTGCGCATTGCGGTGCCGTTAGCCGAGCTGCCGGAAGGCGCCAGTTTCCGGATGCAGAGCACTCTCTATTACCTGGTGCTGTTTCTGATCGTGGGGGCGACCGGATTTGGCGCGGCTGTGCTGCTGCGCAGCCTTCGCAGCGAAGTGCGGCTGGCGGAAACCAGGGCGCAGTTCGTTTCGAGTGTTTCGCACGAGCTGAAGACCCCCCTGACTGCGATCCGGATGTTCGCCGAAACCCTGGAAATGCGACACGACCAGGACGAGCAGCTGCGCCGCGACTACCTGGAGACCATCGTTAATGAATGCGGCCGCCTCTCGCGCCTGGTGGACGACGTGCTGTTGTTCTCGAGGATCGAGCAGGGCAAGAAGATTTACCGGTTTCGTCCGGTGGACCTGGCCGGTGCGGCGCGCAGCGTGGCGCGCATCCTGTCCTACCAGCTTGCGCAGCACGGCTTCGATCTCAGCCTGGACCTCGAAGAAGAGGTGCCGCCGGTGCCCGCCGATCCGGACGCCCTGGAACAGGCGATCATCAACCTGGTCACCAATGCCATGAAGTATTCGGGCGAGAGCAGGCGGATCGAGCTGCGCTTGGCTCGCAATGGGAACAGTGCGGAGTTGTCCGTTACCGACTACGGCGCCGGCATCGCACCGGAAGAACACGGCCGCATATTCGAGAAGTATTACCGCGTCGCCACCGTCGAAAACCAGAGCATTCCCGGCACCGGGCTCGGACTGACCCTGGTTTCCCAGATCGCCAAGGCGCACAATGGCACGGTGGAGGTGCGGAGCGCGCCGGGAAAAGGAAGCACATTTCTCTTAAGGCTCCCGTTCGGAGATTCCTGATGAGCACCATCCTTGTGATCGAGGACGATCCCGCCATCCTGCGGGGACTCGCCGACAACCTGAAATTCGAATCCTATGCCGTGATTACGGCCGCCAACGGCGAAGCCGGGCTGGATGCCGCGCGCCGCCAGAAGCCGGATCTCGTCATTCTGGACCTGATGCTGCCGCGGTTGAGCGGCTACGAGGTCTGCCGCAAGCTGCGCGCCGAAGGTAACCCGGTTCCTATCCTCATGTTAACCGCGCGCGGGGAGGAGACCGACCGCGTCCTGGGCCTCGATCTCGGCGCCGACGATTACGTTACCAAGCCCTTTTCGGTGCGCGAGGTTCTGGCCCGAGTCCGCTCTCTGCTTCGGCGCGTGCAACCCGCGAGGGCACCGATGCCGGACGAGCTGCAATTCGGCGACGTGGCCATCGACTTCCGGTCCTATGAAGCCACCCGGGCCGGCAAGCCGCTCGAAATGACGCGCAAGGAATTCGGGGTTCTGCGCTTCCTCGCCTCCCGGGCTGGGGAGGTGGTGACGAGGGAAGAACTGCTGAACGAAGTGTGGGGTTACGAGAACTATCCCACCACCCGGACGGTGGACAATCACATCGCGGGTCTGCGCGCTAAAATCGAGCGCGATCCGGCCGAACCCGAGTTTTTGCGCACCGTCCACGGCGTGGGATACAAGTTCATGACGAGAAATTTGCACGATTCCGAGAGCGCCGGTAATCGCGCGTGACAAATCAGGCGTTGCGGATTTCAACAATGAAGCATGGCACGGAGCATTGCGGCACTGCTGTTGCTGGTGTTGGCCGCCAGGGTGGTGCTCGCCGGCCCGCCCGAGGAATCGTTCGAAATCACCTGGGAGGAAATGGCGGCGGTGCTGGTGTCGCGGCGGGTTGCGGTGACGGTTCCCGGGGGCTTGGATATTGAAGGCGACGTCGTGGCCGTCGGCCGGGACACCCTGGTGCTTCAGGTCCGCAGGACTTCCGAAGGCGGCGCGGCGGGGAAAGGGCGGCGTGAGATCTCGCGGGCCGGCATCGAACAGGTCAGGGTTTTGCGCAAGAGCAACTGGATTTCGCGTCTGTTGGGCCGGCTCACCGGAAGAAGCAGGGTTCAGACGGTGCTCGTGATCGTGTCCTGACCGTCTGCCGGAAGCGCCGGAAAAGACTGAATCACCCGCGCTTGCGGTGGGATTCGCCGGTCTGGTACACTACTTGCTGACCCATAGACTTTTTGCTCAGTGGGAGGTTTGTCCAATTTTCAGGGCGAACCGCTTGCACCAATGAGGAGACATGGCAAGAAAACCAGGTAAGCAGTACCAAGCTGCGCTCAAGCAGGTCCAAGCCAAGGAATATCCTCTCGAAGAGGCAATTCCGCTCATTCAGAAAATCAAGTTCGCCAAGTTCGATGAAACCGTCGAAGTCCACATGCGCCTCGGTGTCGACCCCAAGCATGCCGACCAGATGGTGCGCGGCACGGTCGTGATGCCCAACGGCCTCGGACGTTCGAAGAAGGTTTTGGTCATCGCCAGCGGCGACAAGCAGCGGGAAGCGCAGGAAGCGGGCGCCGATTTCGTCGGCGGGGATGACATGGTCAACAAGATCCAGACTGAAAGCTGGACCGACTTCGACTCCGTCATCGCCACCCCGGACATGATGCGCTCGATGGCGCGTCTCGGCAAGATTCTTGGCCCCCGCGGACTGATGCCCAATCCGAAGACGGGCACGGTGACGGTGGATGTGGCCAAGGCTGTGAAGGAAGTGAAAGCCGGTAAGGTGGAATTCCGCGTGGACAAGACCGGCATCATTCATGCGCCGGTGGGAAAAGTCAGTTTCACGCCGGACAAGCTGGTGGAAAACGCCGTCGCGCTGATTACGGCGGTGATCAAGGCGAAACCGGCGGTGGCCAAGGGAAAGTACGTTCGGAACGCGACCGTCTGCTCCACCATGGGGCCGGGCGTCACCATCGACACGGCACCCTACACGATCAAGGCGGCGGCGGTCTAGCCCGCGACAGGTGATCTCATGAAGAAGAAGGCAGACAAACAGAAAGACGTCGATTCTCTGCGTCAGGATTTCGCGGACCTGAAGAATCTGTTCGTCACCGGGTACGAGAAGCTGCGCGTGAACCAGGATTTCGAGTTGCGCAAGGTGGTGCGCGGCGCGGGCGCCAGGTACCGTGTGGTCAAGAACAACCTGGCGGAAAAGGCTTCCGAAGGTACCGCTGCCGGTGAAGTGCTCAAAGGGCTGCGAGGCATGACTTCGCTGGCCTACACCAGCAACGATCCGGTGGCCCTGGCCAAGGCCCTGACGGCCTATGCCAAGACTAACCCCAGTTTCACGTTCAAGGCCGGACTGGTGGAAGGCCGCGCGATCGATATTAAGGCGATCAACGACCTGGCCAACCTGCCGTCAAAGGACGAGATCTTCGCCAAGTTGCTGTATGTGATCAATGCTCCGGCGCAGCAGTTGGTGACGGCGATGAACGCGGTGGGCAGGAATCTGGCCGTCGTGGTGGATCAGGGCGTGAAGGAAAACAAGTTCCAGGCGTAGGCGCGGCCGGTAGCGCCGTGCTGCGCAAAGCGTCACGAAGTTTTTTAATTTTAAGGAGTTTGGAGTTTAGAAAAAATGGCGGACATTAACGCAATCGCGGATCAGATTCAAGGCTTGACGCTGCTGGAGGCCTCCCAGCTCGTGAAGATGCTGGAAGAGAAGCTTGGAGTTTCGGCGGCTGCTGCGGCTCCGGTGATGATGGCCGGCGGCGGTGCGGCTGCCGCGGCGGCTCCGGCAGTCGAGGAGAAGACCGAGTTCACCGTCGTCCTGACTGCTGCCGGCGCAAACAAAATCAACGTTATCAAAGCGGTACGCGAAGTGACCAGCCTCGGGCTCAAGGAAGCCAAGGACCTGGTGGACGGCGCTCCGAAGCCGGTCAAAGAAGGCGTCAGCAAGGACGAGGCGGAGGCGATCAAGAAGAAGTTCGTCGATGCCGGCGCCAGCGTCGAAGTGAAGTAGTTTGCCGCGGGGCGGGGTGGGTCCGACGGGCCTCTCCGGGCGCCCACCCTGCCCGCCGTGTCCTCTTTGGGGGTTGTCATTAGTTTGACTACGGGCGCTTGCCCTGATAGAGTGAGTAGTTGGGCTTTCGATTCAGCCGGATTCGATCCCAATTGGTGACTGTGATTTCCGAATCCTGGAACTCAAATTGCTCTCCGACCGGAGTTGCACAGAGGGTATCTCTGTGTATCCTCGGCTCTTGCAGACGAGTACAGGATTCCTGCGCCTGCTTCAACGCGAACCCCCTTTTCATCGCGAGTTCCACTCCGCATCCGGATCAGTTCCTGCCTTTGTACGTACTTCATGCGGCATTCAGGGAGACCTCTCCTCCAGAATGTCCGCAGGTTTTGTGCTGTTAAGCGCGTTTCTTTGCTTTGGCTCTTCGGCCGTCAGGAGTATTTAAAAAATGGATATTCAAAACAACGGCGCCGCCACCGAGCGAGTTGATTTTTCCAAAATCAAAACCTCGATTCCCATTCCCAACCTGATCGAGGTTCAGAAAAAATCGTACGAGCGGTTCCTGCAGATGGACTTGCTGCCCAATGAGCGCGAGGACATAGGCCTGCAAACGGTTTTCAACTCGGTGTTCCCGATTTCGGACTTCCGCGGTGTCAGCGATCTCGAGTTTGTCGATTATTCGATCGGCAACTGGGAGTGCAAATGCGGCAACCTCAAAGGCCTGCACCATTTGCGTTCCACCTGCCGTAATTGCGGCGCCACCATCCGCACCGACCCTTTCCACGCCGGCGATATCCTTTGCCATCATTGCGGCACATTCAACAAGAACGTCGTCACGTTCTGCAACAAGTGCGGCGACCCGGTCGGACTCCAACTCAAGTACGACATGCAGGAGTGCCAGGAGCGCGGCATGACCTATGCGGCGCCCCTGAAGGTCACTATCCGCCTGACTGTGTACTCGAAAGACCCCGAAACGCAGAAGAAAAGCGTTCGCGACATCAAGGAACAGGAAGTCTTCTTCGGCGAAATTCCGCTGATGACGGACAACGGCACCTTCATCATTAATGGCACCGAGCGCGTGATCGTATCCCAGTTGCACCGGTCGCCGGGTGTGTTCTTCGAACGCGTGGCGGCGCAAGGCTACTTCCTCGGCAAGATCATTCCGTACCGCGGAAGCTGGGTCGAATTCGAATACGACAACAAGAACATCCTTTATGTCCGCATCGACCGGAAGCGGAAGTTCTACGGTTCCGTGTTTCTGCGCGCCCTCGGCCTCAAGACCGACGAACAGATGCTGCGCGCCTTCTACCGCGTGAGCAAGCTTTCGCTCCGCGATAAGAAGGTGTTCTGGAATGTGGACGAAGGCCTGACCGGGCTGAAGCTCTCCTACGCAATCAACAACAAGGCCGGCGAACCCGTGGTGGCGCAGGGAAAGAAGATCACTTCCGGCCTCTTCAAGGAAATCCAGAAACACAAGATTACGCAGGTGGAGGTCGCGCCCAACGACATCGAAGGTGCCTACGTGGTGGCCGACGTCGTGGACATGTCCACCGGCGAAGTGTTGATCGACGCGAACAGCGAGCTGACCTCGACGGCGATGTCGCGTGTGCTCGAGAGCGGCATCGAAGAAGTCGAAGTGTTCTTCCCCGAGCGCGACGAGGTGGGCACGGTGGTTTCCGCCACCATCCGCAAGGATGCGGTGAAGAGCCAGAACGACGCCCTGATCGAGATCTACCGCAAACTGCGGCCCGGCGACCCGCCGACCCTGGACACGGCGACCCAGCTCTTCCAGGGCATGTTCTTCGACCCGCGAAAGTACGACTTTTCGCGTGTCGGCCGCATGAAGTTCAATATCAAGCTTTTTGACAAGTCGGATGCGACTTCGCTCGACAAGCGTACGCTCGATTCGGAAGACTTCAAAGCAACCATCAGGTACCTGCTGAAACTCCGCCGCGGCATCGGAGCGGTGGACGATATCGATCACCTGGGCAACCGCCGCGTCCGCGCGGTGGGCGAACTGCTCGAAAACCAGTTCCGCATAGGCCTGGTCCGCATGGAGCGCGCCATCAAGGAAAAGATGTCGGTGTACCAGGAAATGTCCACGGCCATGCCGCACGACCTGGTGAACGCCAAACCGGTGATGGCTGCCATCCGCGAGTTTTTCGGCTCCTCGCAGCTCTCCCAGTTCATGGATCAGACCAACCCGCTTTCGGAAATCACCCACAAGCGGCGCCTGTCGGCCCTTGGACCGGGAGGTCTTTCCCGCGAGCGCGCCGGATTCGAAGTCCGCGACGTGCATCCCACCCACTACGGCCGCATCTGCCCGATTGAAACGCCGGAAGGTCCCAACATCGGCTTGATCTCGTCGCTTTCCTGCTTTGCCCGCATCAATGAATACGGCTTCATCGAAAGCCCCTACCGCAAGGTGGTCAAAGGCGTCGTTATCGACGAAGTCAGGATTCTGAACCCCGGGGACGCCGATTTCAAAGTCGGGGACATCGTGTCGCGGCAGCAGGCTGAGGATGCGAACCGGAAGCTTGGCGCGAAGAAACAGCCGGCCGAGATTGAAGCCCATTGCGAATACCTCTCGGCCTGGGAGGAAGACAAGTGGACGGTGGCGCAGGCCAACGTCGAACTGGACGAAAAGGGACGGATCGTTCCGGACCTGTCCAACGCCCGGCAGGCCGGCAACTTCGTGCTGAAATCGCGCGATGAGATCGAATACATCGACGTCAGCCCGAAGCAGCTGGTATCGGTCGCCGCCAGTCTGATCCCGTTCCTCGAGAACGACGACGCCAACCGCGCGCTGATGGGATCGAACATGCAGCGCCAGGCCGTGCCGCTGCTCCGCGCCGATGCTCCGTACGTCGGAACCGGCATGGAGCACGTGACGGCGCGGGATTCCGGCGCCGTGGTGCTCTGCAAGCGCTCCGGCGTGGTGGACTCGGTGGACTCCGAGCGCATCATCGTGCGCGTGGAGGGAGCCGCCCACGAAGGACAGCTTTCCCGCGAAGTGGGCGCCGATATTTACCAGCTCACCAAATTCAAGCGCTCCAACCAGAACACCTGCATCAACCAGAAGCCGATCGTGCGGGTAGGCCAGCGCATCGCCAAAGGAACGGTGCTCGCTGACGGACCCTGCACCGACTTCGGGGAGTTGGCCCTGGGGCGCAACGTCCTGGTGGCGTTCATGCCGTGGCGCGGCTACAACTTCGAAGACGCCATCCTGGTCAGCGAGAAGCTGGTCAAGGAAGACTACTACACTTCGATCCACATCGAGGAGTTTGAAATCGAAGCCCGCGATACCAAGCTCGGGCCCGAAGAAATCACGCGGGACATCCCCAACATCGCCGATTCGTTCCTGCGCAACCTGGATGAGAGCGGCATCATCCGCATCGGCGCCACGGTAAAGCCGGGCGACATCCTGGTGGGCAAGGTCACTCCCAAGGGTGAAACACAGCTTACTCCCGAAGAGAAACTGCTGCGCGCGATCTTCGGTGAAAAGGCCGGCGACGTGAAGGACGCCTCCCTCTATTGCCCGCCGGGCATCGAGGGCACTATTGTCGACTGCAAGATCTTTTCCCGCAAGGGCCAGGAAAAGGATGAGCGCTCCAAGTCCATCGAGGAGTCGCAGATCCAGCGGCTGCAGCGCAACCTGCAGGACGAAATCCGCATCCTGACCGACGAGCGCGCCAAGCGCCTGGGCAACCTGCTCGATGGCAAGAAGCTGCTCGCCGACCTGCACGACGAAAAGACCAACAAGCGCCTGCTTTCGAAAGACACGGAGCTTAGCCGCGATCTCATCGAGAAGATGAAATCGCGCGACCTCAAGCGCATGCGCCTGGCGAACAAGGATCCGCGCCTCAACGAGCAGATCGACGAAATCGAAGAGATGACGTCGCGCCAGATCGCGGTGCTCGAGAAGATCACCGACGAGAAGGTTGCCAAGCTGCGCAAGGGCGACGAACTCCCCCCGGGCGTAATCAAGCTGGTCAAAGTCTACATCGCCATGAAGCGCAAGCTGTCGGTGGGCGATAAGATGGCGGGCCGCCACGGAAACAAGGGAGTCATCGCGCGCATTCTGCCGGAAGAGGACATGCCGTACCTGCCGGATGGAACGCCGGTGGAAATCGTGCTCAACCCGCTCGGCGTGCCTTCCCGTATGAACGTGGGGCAGATTCTTGAAACCCACCTCGGCTGGGCCGCCAAGGCGTTGGGGCTGCACTACGCAACGCCGGTATTCGACGGCGCCACCGAGCGCGAAATCAAGCGCGCCCTCACTGATGCGAACCTGCCCACGTCCGGTAAGACCGCGCTGTTCGACGGCATGACCGGAACGCAGTTCGAGCAGCCGGTGACGGTCGGCTACATTTACATGCTCAAGCTGTCCCACCTGGTGGACGACAAGATTCACGCCCGATCCATCGGCCCATACTCGCTGATTACGCAGCAGCCGCTGGGCGGCAAGGCGCAGTTCGGCGGGCAGCGCTTCGGCGAGATGGAAGTCTGGGCCCTTGAAGCATATGGCGCCGCATACATTTTGCAGGAATTGCTCACGGCCAAATCGGACGATGTCTATGGCCGCGCCAAGATTTACGAGGCCATCGTCAAAGGCGAGGCCGCCATCGAGCCGGGCGTACCGGAATCGTTCAACGTGCTGATCCGCGAGCTGCAGTCGCTCTGCCTCGATGTGGAATTGATGAAGAAGCCGCGTGAAGTGCCGGATACGGCGCTGGCGGCGGACTAATTATCCGACCACCCCGCCGCCGCGGAGCAGTGCTTCGAGAGCGCGGCAGCGGGAATTGGTTCCTGGGCCGGACCGGGCGCGTGTTGAAGTGAACGCGGACGCCTGGCCCGGCAGGTTTTTTCAGTCACTGAACTGGAGGCAATTTTGAGATCCTCTCCGTACGATCGAGCGAATTTGATCGCGGATTTCGATTCGATCCGCATCTCACTGGCTTCTCCGGAGAAAATCCGGAGCTGGTCCCATGGCGAAGTCACCAAGCCGGAGACCATCAATTACCGCACCTTTAAGCCGGAGCGTGACGGCCTCTTCTGCGCTCGCATTTTCGGCCCTACTCAGGACTGGGAGTGCCTCTGCGGCAAGTACAAGCGCATGAAGCACCGCGGTGTCATTTGCGACAAGTGCGGCGTCGAAGTCACGCTCGCCCGCGTCCGCCGCGAGCGCCTGGGCCATATCGAACTGGCCAGCCCGTGCTCTCACGTCTGGTTTTTCAAGGGCCTGCCCAGCCGCATCGGGCACCTGCTGGACATCACGCTCCGGGAACTGGAGCGCGTTCTTTATTTTGAAGCCTACGTTGTGGTGGAACCGGGCGACGTGGAAGGTCTGAGCCGCGGCGACGTCATTACCGACGAGCGCAAGCGACAGTTGGACCAGGAAGCCCCCGGCCGTTTCATCGCCATGATGGGCGCCGAAGGCATCAAGGAACTGCTCAAGAAGGTGGACGTCGAAGCCCTCAGCGAAGAAATTCGCGAGCGCATGAAGACCGAAACCTCGGTGCAGAAAAAGCTCAAGTTCGCCAAGCGGCTGCGCGTGGTGGAATCGTTCCGCAAATCCGGCAACAAGCCGGAATGGATGATTCTGGACGTGATTCCGGTCATCCCGCCGGAGCTTCGCCCGCTGGTGCCGCTCGATGGCGGCCGCTTCGCCACCTCCGATCTCAACGACCTGTACCGCCGGGTCATCAATCGCAACAACCGCCTCAAAAAGCTGATCGAGCTGCACGCGCCCGACGTCATCGTGCGCAATGAGAAGCGCATGCTCCAGGAAGCGGTGGACGCGCTGTTCGATAACGGCCGGCGCGGCCGCGTGCTGCGCGGGGCCAACAACCGGCCGCTCAAGTCCCTCTCCGATACGCTCAAGGGCAAGCAGGGCCGCTTCCGCCAGAACCTGCTCGGCAAGCGCGTGGATTACTCCGGCCGCTCGGTCATCGTAGTTGGTCCGGACCTCCGCCTGCACCAGTGCGGTCTGCCCAAGAAGATGGCGCTCGAACTGTTCAAGCCGTTCATCTATCATCGCCTGGAACAGCGCGGCCACTGCACCACCATCAAACAGGCCAAGGAACTGGTGGAGCAGCAGGACCCGGTGGTTTGGGACATTCTCGAAGAGGTGATTAAGGATCACCCGATTCTGCTTAACCGCGCCCCCACCCTGCACCGCCTCGGCATTCAGGCCTTCGAGCCCGTGCTGGTGGAAGGCAAGGCCATCAAAATTCACCCGCTGGTCTGCACGGCCTTCAACGCCGATTTCGACGGCGACCAGATGGCCGTTCACATCCCGCTCTCTCCGGAAGCGCAGATCGAAGCCTCCACCCTCATGCTGTCGGCGAACAACATTCTTTCGCCGGCGCACGGCGGCCCGATCGCCATCCCCACCCAGGACATGGTGCTCGGCTGCTACTACCTGACCAAGGCGCGTCCCGGCGCCAAGGGCGAGGGCCGCACCTTCGCTTCCACCGATGACGTGCTCATCGCGCTCGAAATGGGCGAGGTCGAAACCCTCACTCCCATCAAGTTGCGCTACACCGGCCGCGTCATCGACCTGGTGCATGCTTTCGACTCGCAGAACGTGCTCCACACCGAGCCGATCGAGTTCGTGAAGCAGTACATGGAAACCACCGTCGGCCGCGTCATCCTGAACGATTCGCTGCCGCAGGACATGCCCTTCATCAACGGCCTGCTCAAGAAGAAGGGCCTCGGCCAGCTGGTGCAATACTGCTACCTCAAGTTCGGCCTCCAGGTGACGGTGCAGATGCTCGACGAGGTGAAGGCGCTCGGGTTCCTGTACGCCACCCGCGCCGGCATTTCCATCGGCATCGACGACATGGTGGTCCCGAGCGAAAAGGCCGGCCTCGTGCACGAAGCCGAAAAGGAAGTGGTGAACGTCGAGAGCCAGTACCAGGACGGCGCCATCACCCACGGCGAGCGCTATAACAAGATCATCGAAATCTGGTCCAAGGTTACCGAGAAGGTTTCCGACGAGATGTTCAAATCGATGGAAGAGGACGACCGCACCGGCCGCTACCTCAACCCGATTTACATCATGGCGGACTCCGGCGCGCGCGGATCGAAACAGCAGATCCGCCAGCTCTCCGGTATGCGCGGCCTGATGGCCAAGCCTTCCGGCGAGATCATCGAGACCCCCATCACCGCCAACTTCCGCGAAGGTCTGAACGTGCTGCAATACTTCATCTCCACGCACGGCGCCCGCAAGGGTCTGGCCGACACCGCGTTGAAGACGGCGGACTCGGGCTACCTGACGCGGCGCCTGGTGGACGTGGCGCAGGACGTGATCATCAGCGAGAACGACTGCGGCACCACCGAAGGCATCTACGTGGAGCCCATCATCGAATCTGGCGAAATCATCGAGCCGCTGCGCGACCGCATCGTCGGCCGTATGCCGCTCGAGGATCAGAAGGATTACGAAGGCAACCTCATCGTCGGCGTCAACCAGGAGATCACCGAAGACCTGGCGGCGGCGATTCAGGCGGCCGGTATCGAGCGCGTCAAGATTCGCTCGGTGCTGACCTGCGAATCCAAGCGCGGCGTTTGCGTGGCATGCTACGGCCGCAACCTGGCCACCGGTCGCCTGGTGGAGCGCGGCGAAGCGGTCGGCGTGATCGCGGCGCAGTCCATCGGCGAACCCGGCACGCAGCTCACGATGCGTACCTTCCACATCGGCGGTACCGCCACCCGTATCAGCGAGCAGTCCACCCAGGACGCCAAGTCCGACGGTTTCGCGCGCTACATCGGGATCCAGACTGTGCGCAGCAAGACCAGCGAAATCATCGCCATGAACCGCAACGGCATCATGGCCGTCGTGGACGACAAGGGCCGCGAAAAAGAGCGCTACCCGGTCGTATACGGCGCGCGTGTGTTGGTGGAGGACGGGGCTCCGGTGAGGAGCAACCAGATCCTGCTCGAGTGGGATCCGTACACCTTCTCCATCCTGACCGAGGTCAGCGGCGCGGTCCACTTCAAGGATCTTATCGACGGCCTCACCTTGCAGGAGCAGGTGGACGAAGTCACCGGCATGTCGCAGCTCGTGGTCACCGATTCACCCGACGAGAAGCGGCAGCCGCAGATCGAAGTCCGCTCCGAGCAGGAGACCCGCGCCCGCGGCGAGCGCAAGAAGTACCTCATGCCGACCCACGCCCACCTGATGGTGCGGGACGGGGAAGAGGTACATGCCGGCGACGTGCTGGCCAAGATCCCGCGCGAAACCACCAAGACCAAGGACATCACCGGCGGTCTGCCGCGCGTGGTGGAACTGTTCGAAGCGCGCAAGCCGCGCGAGACGGCCATCATCGCGGAGATCAACGGCGTAGTGAAGTACGGCGAAGTCAGCAAGGGCCAGCGCAAGATCTTCGTTATGGGCGAAGACGGCGAACAACGCGAGTACGCGCTGCCCCGCGGCGTTCACATCAATGTTCAGGAGGGCGAGCGCGTGAAAGCCGGCGAGCCCCTCATGGACGGTCCGCGCAACCCGCACGACATTCTGGATGTGCTCGGTGAAAAGGAACTGCAAAAGTACCTGGTCAACGAGATTCAGGAAGTCTACCGCCTCCAGGGCGTCAATATTAATGACAAGCACCTGGAAGTGATCTCGCGCCAGATGATGCGCTGGGTGAAGATCGAGGACATCGGCGACACCGAATTTCTCCCCGAGGAGATCGTCGATAAGTTCAAGTTCCGCAGCGAAAACCAGCGCGTTCTCGATGCCGGCGGCCGTCCTGCCCAGGGCAAGGCGCAACTGCTTGGCATCACCAAAGCGTCGCTTTCGACCGACTCGTTCATTTCCGCGGCCTCCTTCCAGGAGACCACGCGCGTGCTCACCGAAGCCGCCATCAACGGCAAGGTGGACTACCTGCGGGGCCTCAAGGAGAACGTGATCATGGGCCGCCTGGTTCCAGCGGGCACCGGCATGGAGTATTACCGCCAGGTGAAGATCGCTGGAGAGGATGTGGTGGAGGAGCCGGTGGTCGAGCCCGCGCTCGATGCCATCCCGGGATATGACGAGGAGGCCCGCGTGCAGTACGTGGGCGGGCTTTCCGAGGATACCGGCGAAGAAACGCTGGCCGAGTAATTAAAGACCGAGTAACTACCGTAAACAGACAAGCAGGCCTGTTGCAGCGATGCAGCAGGCCTGTTTTGTGTTTCTGATACTAACTGCTGAAGCCTCCGCCTTTCTTTCCCGCGACGATCCAACTCAGGCGCAGTAATAGGGAATATACCCGATTCTTTTTTGCCACAAGGAAATTAAGATCTATTTGGCGAAAACGTTTTCTGGAGCGTTGAGTTACGACACCATTCGAAGTATTCGAAGTCGCTTCGGTGCTCGACGTACGGCCGCCGGGGTTGTTCAAAGATGTGCGTTCGTAAGGGAAATTGGAGGTTACTCGATGAGCTGGAAAAGTGTCCTACCGGTTGCGGTCGGCCTGTGCGTCTACGCGCCCGCCGGTGCACAGTCGCGGTCCACGTTTGTCCATGAGCGAGATGTGCGGGTCCGACTCACCCCGCAAGCAGCCTGGAACGGCCGGAAAATCATCGGCGTAGAGAGTACATCAGTCTTTTCGCGTTCGCACTTACTATACTCCATAGACCCAGCCAATCCGTACGGTGACCGTCAAGAGTTTCTATTCACCATACCGGAGTCCAGCGGCACTCATATCGTGGCATTTTCTGGGACCCCTGACGGAGCGATAGCCCTGGCTGGTTCCGCGTATACCGACGATTCACGTGGAACAGCGTTTCTGGCCTGGATTTCGCCCGACCGGAAGGAGCAATTGGTGACGCGGATTTCACCTTATGCGGCTCTGGAGATGGCCATGGCCGCAGACGGAAAAATCTGGACTGCCGGATTTCTGAGAGATAGCGAGACCTTTCGGGAGGATCACGATGTGATTCGGCGGTACGAACCCGGTGGAAGGTTGATTGGTTCCTGGAAAGTGCGAGCCAAAATTAAACCCGGACAACCGGATGCAACTGCCGGGTCGTTTCTGATGGCGTCGAGCGACCGCGTGGGTTGGTTGACGTTGGGCGGTGAGTACATCGAGTTTTCGCTTGAGGGGACGGAACTGAACCGGTTCCTTGCGCCTGATTGGGTCAACCTCAAGTCTGCTGGGGCCAACAAGGAAAACTGGTACCTATCGGGCGCCGCACTGAGCCCGGACAACGAGTTGGCGTTATGCATCGCACGCCTGGACACGTGGCAGGTCCTCATTCTGGACCGGCAAAGGCGGACCTGGACGCCAAGTGATTTGGTTGGACTGAAAGGTTGGGCTAAGCTGATGGGGTTTGACGGACAGCGGTTGATTATGTTCCTTCAGTTGGGAGATGCGGGCACGATCGGGCTGTATCGTCGGGCCGAGTAGAGTACCGGCTACCGCCACTCGGTCTGAAACTCGAACCGCGAACGGCGCCGGTCGAGATACTGGTGATTGCTCATATCGGCAAGCCACCCGGCAATTAAACGCGGCGTGTTTCTTTCTGCCCCGGGGGCGTCGTCAGCGCATAGTCGCCGATTTTCGCTGGGTTCTACCCTGGGTGGTTGCCGATAGACGATTGCTCCGTCGCGAGTGAACGCGTTCCCATGGGAGGAACTTCTATGAGGAGGCTTGTTTCGGGAGTGTTCTGCGCATCGTATCTGGCTTCGATCTTATCGGGGCAGGTAACAGGCACAACCGATTCGTTCAAAGTCGCGTCGGTGAAGCTAGCAAAGTCGACTGGGGGCTGCGTTGGCACAGTGCCGGCTGGACAGGATCCGAATGGCGTGCTGGCATACAACAATGTGTCACTCGACCGGCTTGTCCTTGCTGCGTATGATGTTCGGTTCAGCCAAATTGTCAGTGCGTCCCGATTAGGAGACACTTGTTATGACGTCGTCGCCAGATCGCCCGGGAACACGCCCGCAGAGCAAGTCTCAGCAATGATCCGTAACCTCTTGGAAGATCGATTTGGGCTCCGGGTGTACTGGGATGAAAGGCGGCGGCGTGGTTACGAACTGGTCACGGGGAAGTCGGGCGCCAAGCTCACGCCGGCACGGACGGTGGGAGTAAACGCGACACCGCGGCGGGCGTCGTTGACGAGTTTGCCAAGGATTTGACGGAGTATATTGTCCTGGAGTGTTCGCCAGAGTCGGTCGCGATCTTTTCCGGGTTTACACCTTCGTCCGAGTTTATGCCCGGACCCTCGCTGATTACAGCCATCCGCGAGCTAGGTTTGGATTTGGTCGCGGGCGAGGTAACCGAAAGGCGATTGATCGTAGATTCGATCAAGTTGACTCCTACCCAGAATTGACATGACTCGGTGTTGGTAGCCTGGCCTGGAGGCGGGGCCTTAAGTAATCCTGGGCCGCCTGGTTCCAGCCGGCACCGCGCTGTGAGCGGCTGGCAACGGCGCGGGTCTTCCCTACGGCTCCACGCAATTATCCAGGAGCAGCGGCGCGCCGAATCCTTCCGGCGTGTGCTCCACCTCCACCACCGCGCAATTCGGCGGCACGTCCGCCCCTTTCCATGTCCCCTGCCAGTGTGCCCACAGAGAAAGCATGACCATCCCGTGACACACCACCACGGCCTCTTCGTCCGCATGCCGGGCGCGCAGCCCTGCCAGCGCGTCGAGCACCCGCCGCTGTGTCTGCTCCGTGCTCTCGCCGGCCGGCGGAACCCAGGTCCACGGCTCTTCGGCGGGGTACGTCCCGGGGTTACGCCGGTTGTTCTCCCGGAATGATTCGAAGCTGCGCCCTTTGAAATCGCCGAAATCCTGCTCCTCGAGTCCCGTCCAAATTTCCACCGGCAGTTTCAGTTCGGCAGCGATAATTTCGGCTGTTTCCCTGGCCCGCCGCAGCCCGCTCGAAACCACCGCAGCGGGACTGTACCGGGCGGCGATCGCGCGGCCGGTCTTCGAAGCCTGCTGCCGGCCGAGTTCGGTGAGAGGCGTTTCTTCTTCGGCGAAGATCCGGTCGCGGTTCGCCTCGCTCTCACCGTGACGGACAAAGATCAGTTTTCCCATGAATTTGACCTTCCACTGTAACCTGCCGCGGCAGAAAAGCCGTTTGTGCGTTTCTTCTCCATGGCAGAGCTCCTGCTTCTACACGGGGCATGAGACGATTCATCGGAAACGTAACCCTCGCCATCCTCCTCGCCGCGCCCTTCGCAGCGGCCCAGACTGCGAAGCAGGACATCAAACGGGCCGGCAGCGAGACCAAGGAAGCCGCGAAGGACACCGGAAAAGCCGTCAAGAAGACAACGAAGACCACTGCGAAAAAGGTCAAACGCGGGACGAAGAAGGTCGTGAACAAGTCGGCAAATGCGACCGAAAAAGCCGCGGCGAAAGTGAAGGACAAAACTACCGGCCGCTGAGCGTAGGCTCAATCTCGCAACCGCACGTCCAAGGGCGCTGCCACCCCCACCGGCAGCGCCACATTTACCTGGTCCAATCCCATCCAACCCGGCGCCGGGCCGCTGTACAGCACCGTCACATCCATCCCGTTGATCTCAACTTTCGGACTCCACCCCGTTCCGAATCCGGTGGCCCAGATGGTTGCGGTGCCGTCGCGGTTCACCGTCGTAACGAAAATCCCCGGCGTTCGCTCCTCCACCGGAACCAGCGCTGTCGCATTCGATCCTCCAGGCAGCCTCAACTCCACGCTCGTCGAATCCGCCGGTAGCATCGTCGGGGCAACGCCGTTGATCTGGCCCGGCGAAGCGTAAAACAGCGGCACCGCTTCGCCGTTCACCCTGACCACCGACCCCGCCAGCTTTCGCGGCGCATCCGGCGTCAGGGCGGAAGCTGTGGCGCCGCGCGTCAGGTTCTCTCCGAAGATGCTGAAGATCACGCCCGGCGACAGTGCCGCGGGGGAAAGCGTGGCTGCGTTGCCGACCGCCGCCGCATCGAACCGCGGAACCACGGCCGGCCGCGGTTCCGCAGGCGCGTCGATCTGCCCCGTGAGCCACAGCAGCGCCTGCCGCAGCATCTGCTGAAAGCGCGGGTCGCGCCAGGTCTGTTCGAAATGGCCGAGCGCCGTATAGAACACACGCCCGCTGCCGAAGGGTTGCACCCAGGCAAGGGCGAAGTCCCCGTCTGTGCGGTTGACGCCGGCGGCGTTCAGGTCCACCGAACTGGTGTCCAGGCTCATCAGTACACGCAGCCGGTCGCGCGAAAAATCGCGGTGCTGGTAGATTTCGTCTTCGATTTCAAAGCCCGGCGCCAGGTGTCTGACGATCGGATTGTCGGGTTCCTCCACGTCGATGCGCACCTTCCGCACCCAGGGATGCCCGTCAAAGGTGGCGCCGATCAGGGTCTTGTACTCGGGCCATGTGTACAGCGTGTCGGTGGCCGAATGCGCGCCGCCGAATCCTTTCCCCGAGCGGACGAACGCAAGCAGCGCGGCTTTTTGCGCGTCGTCCAACGCCAGTTCGCCCGAGGTGAAGAAGAAGACGGCGTCGTAATCGCGCAGTCCGCCGGCGGAAATGACGGAGAGGTCTTCGGTAGCCGTCACGTCGAGTTCGGAGGGGGACAGCGTGCGCAGCACTTCGATGGACGCGGGGATGGAATCGTGCCGGTATCCGGCCGAGTGCGTCACGTAGAGGACCCGCTTCGGCGCGGCGGAAGCGGCCGCGGCCACCGCCAGGAAAGCGGCAATCAGGCGCTTCATACCCGTAGTCTACATGTTGAATCGCTCCGGTAGCCCGAAGTCAGGCCGCGCACTGGTTGATACAATACTGCCCGAGAGGACGTCCATGGCAGCGGTATCGCTGATTTTTCTGATCGGCCTGGTCGCGGTTTTGAGCCTCGCATTCGTTTTGTCGGACCGGCGCGCGATTCGCCTGGGCATCGCTGTGGCGACACTGGTGGGCTACATCGGGGGCGGCGCGCTCATGTGGCGGCTGGTCCCATCCAACTGGCGCCTGCCTTTTTGGGAGACGCTGGCCGCCTCCGTCGATGCGGAGAAATACGGACATCCGGTGGAACACTACGCCGAGTCCGTGACCGTCATGATATTGGTCGGCTGCGTGGTGGCGGCGCTGGTGTGCGGCGTGACCGCGGCCGCGGTTGGGCGCTTGCGGAAGCCGCAGGCATGCTAGCCTTTCGTTCATGAAGGCAGCGCGCATTCACCAGCACGGCGGTCCCGACGCCCTGGTCCTCGAAGACATTCCCGACCCGAAGATCCGTCCCGACCAGGTGCTGGTGCGGGTTCGCGCCTGTGCGCTGAACCACCTCGATCTGTTCATCCGCGGCGGTATCCCGGGCATCCGCTACGCCATGCCTCACATCCTGGGCGCGGACATCGCCGGCGAGGTGGTGGAAACAGGCTCGCTTTGCGACCGTGTCAAGCCCGGCTGGCGCGTGCTGTTGGCCCCCGGAGTCAGTTGCCGTCAATGCGAGCAGTGCCTTTCCGGCCAGGACAACTTCTGCCGCAAGTACACCCTTTTCGGCGCCGGCATCGATGGCGGTTACGCGGAACTGGTGGCCGCGCCCGAGTACGCCGTGATTCCCATTCCCGACGAGTTGCCGTTCGAGGAGGCCGCCGCCACGCCGCTGGTATTCCTCACTGCCTGGCACATGCTGATGGGGCGCGCCCGCCTGCAGCCGGGCGAGGACGTGCTCGTGCTGGCCGCTTCGAGCGGCGTGGGCACGGCCGCTATTCAGATAGCCCGCATGTTCCAGTGCCGCGTGATCGCCACCGCGGGCGGCGAGGAGAAACTGGCCAGGGCGCGCGAACTTGGCGCCGATCACACGATCGACCACTACGCGCAGGATATCGGCGCGGAAGTCCGTCGTATCACCGCGAAGCGCGGCGTGGACGTGGTGGTGGAACACGTGGGCGCCGCCACCTGGCAAAAGAGTCTCGAGTCGCTCGCGGCCGGCGGCCGGCTCGTCACCTGCGGCGCCACCACCGGACACGACGCCCGCGTGGATCTCCGCTACCTCTTCAGCAAACAGTGGAGTTTGCTGGGCTCCTTCATGGGCAGCCTGGGCGAACTGCACCAGGTGCTCAAGTTCGTGTTCCGGGGACAATTGAAGCCGGTCATCGACCGTGTCTATCCGCTGGCAGAAATCCGCGCCGCGCACGAGCGCCTGGAAGCCAGGCAGCAGTTCGGCAAAATTGTTGTCCGGCCGTGAGTTTAGAATCGTATATGCGTCTTTCCGTCTTGCTTGTGGTCCTAGCGTCCGGCGCCTTTTCTCTTCCGGCCGCCGAGCCTCCGCTCTCCCAAAGATACAAACCGGTGGCGGACCGCCTGATCAACGCCGCGCTCGCCGACACCGAGGGTTACGACCGGCTTGCGTACCTCTGCTACCGGATCGGCAACCGCCTCAGCGGCTCCGCTTCTCTTCAGAAGGCGATCGACTGGTCCGCGGAGCAGATGCGCGCTGTCGGGTTGAGCAACGTGCGCGTGCTTCCGGTCAAGGTTCCGCACTGGGTGCGGGGGGCCGAATCGGCGCAAATGCTGACGCCCTTGAACCAGCCGCTGCACATGCTCGGGTTGGGAATGAGCGTGGGCACTCCCGAAGGCGGCATCACGGCGGATGTGGTGGCGGTCTCCGATTTCGCCGAACTCGACAAACTCGGCAAACAGGGAGTGCAGGGCAAGATCGTACTCTACAACCAGGGGTATCAGGGCTATGGCCAGACTGTGGTCTACCGGTCCTCCGGGCCGTCGCGCGCCGCGGCGCTCGGGGCGGTGGCGGCGCTGGTGCGCTCGGTCACGCCGCTCGCCATGCAGATTCCGCATACCGGCTCGTTGAACTACGATCCATCCCAACCGAAGATTCCCGCCGCCGCCGTATCTCCGGAAGACGCGATGATGATCGCGCGCCTCGTGGCCGACAAGATTCCGGTGCGGGTTCATCTCGAAATGGCCGCCCGCATGGAGCCGGACGCCGACAGCGCCAACGTTATCGGTGAAATTCCCGGCAAGGACCTTCCCGGCGAGATCGTGGCCATGGGCGGGCACATCGACTCCTGGGACGTAGGCCAAGGCGCACAGGACGACGGCGCCTCGATCATGGCGTGCCTTCAGGCTCTGGCCCTGATGAAGAAGGCCGGCCTGCAGCCGCGCCGCACCATTCGCGTCGTCTTCTGGGTGAATGAAGAGAACGGAGCACGGGGCGGAGCGGCCTACCGTGATTGGCTCGGCGATTCCATCAGGAATCACGTGGCCGCCATCGAAATGGACGGCGGGGCGGAGGCGCCGCGCGGATTTGGCGCCGGTGTCGAGCCCGCTTCACTTGAGTTGTTGAAAGATGCCGGGAAGCTGCTGGAGCGGGTCGGCGCCTCCGAAGTGCTGCCGGGAGGCGGCGGGACCGATATCGGACCCATTGTTCGCGACGGCGTGCCCGGGTTGAGCGAGGTCACTGTCGGCACTCACTACTTCGACTGGCACCATACTGCGGCAGACACCCTGGACAAAGTCAGCCTGGACGATTTCCGCAAAAACATCGCTGCCATGGCGGTGATGAGCTACGTGATCGCCGACATGCCTGACCGCCTGGTTGCGGCCCCGCCCGCCCCCGGCCGGCGAAGGCAGTAACGGAACGGCGCTGCCGCCTGTCTATACTAGAAGTACATGACCCGTAGTCTCTTGCTGGCCTGTGCAGCGGGGGTGGGTCTGGTGGTTTGCACTCTGTTGGCGCAAAAACCTTTCCGGGAATTACCAGCCTGGGAGTACAATGCCGGCCGGGTGCCCCTTCCGCCGGACTACCAACGTCCGGCCGAGTGGACCTTCGCCCGTATGATGTACCCGACCACGCGCTACCAGTTCGACTGGCAGTCGGAATTCCGGCGCGGCTTCGACTGGCGCGAGGGCTACACCAACTGGACCATCGACTACCCGCGCTCGGACCGCCACCTGCCTCTCGCCGTGCGGCGCCTCACCCGCATCGACGCCAAAAGTGTGGAGCAACTTGTGAACTTCGACGCCGACGACGACGGCTACAACTACCCCTGGCTCTACGCCGTCGAAACCGGTCACTGGGATCTCACCCCGGTGCAGGTGCAGCGATTCCGGGAATTCCTGCTGCGCGGCGGTTTCTTTATGTGCGACGATTTTCACGGCAGCGACGAGTGGGAGGTCTTCACCGAGGTCATGCGCAAGGTCTTTCCCGACCGGCAGATTGTAGACATCCCGAATGCCGATCCGATCTTCCACTCGGTCTACGATCTGGATGACCGCTACCAGGTGCCCGGAGCGCAATATCGCAGCAGCCACAGCACATGCGAAAAATGCGCCACAAACCAGACCGGTACCGGCGGTGATGTGCCGCACTGGCGCGCGATCTACGACGACAACAACCGCATCATGGTGGCCATCTGCCACAACATGGATCTCGGCGACTCATGGGAAAACGCCGACGATCCGCGCTATCCCGAAAAGTTTTCCGCGCTCGGCATCCGCATCGGCATCAACTACCTCGTTTATTCGATGACCCATTAGGATTCCACCGCCTGCTTCATCACGCGCGCCAGGGCAGAGGCCGTGTACGGTTTCTGGATGAAGGCGGCGATGCCTTTGGCGGTGAACCGCCGGGTGGCCTCCATTTCGTTGTAGCCGCTCGAGAGTACCACCCGCGCGTCAGGCCGGATGTTCCGAATCTGGCGGAAGGCTTCGGTTCCCGGCATCACCGGCATCGTCATATCGAGCAGCACCGCCCGGATGACATCCGCGCGTTCCCGGTAGACCTCCACCCCTCGCAGGCCGTCCTCCGCCGTGATCACCGAATACCCGTGCCGTTCCAGCACGGTTCTTGCGGCGGAGCGCACCATCTCCTCATCGTCGATCACCAGAATCAGACCGCTGCCCCGCAATTCGGTGTCCTTCGGCAGTGCCGCCGCCGTGTCCGCCGTCCCTTCCGCCGCCGGAAGCAGCACCTTGAATGTGGACCCCTTTCCCGGTTCGCTGTAAACGCGGATGGCGCCCTTGTGAGATCGCACGATGCCCATGACCGCGGAAAGCCCCAGTCCCCGTCCGGTGAATTTAGTGGTAAAGAACGGATCGAAAATTCTGGCCCGCAACGCCTCGTCCATTCCGCAGCCCGTGTCATGCACCTCGAGGACGACGTACCGCCCCGGCGGCAGCGGAACTCCAAGGTTATGTTTCAGGTACTCCTCATCGGCCATCAACTCGGAGGTGGTCACCAGAACCGAGCCTGGCTGATCTCCCGCTGCCTCGGCCGCATTGATCACCAGGTTCATGATCACCTGCTGAATCTGCCCCGGGTCCGCTTCGATGGGGGCCAGCGAGTCCTCCAGTTCCATGCGCAGCGTGACCGTGCGCGCGATCGACGTCTGGATCAGACTGCTGATCTCACGCGTCAGAGACGAGAGGTTTACCTTCTCGGAAAGAAAGCGGCCTTTGCCTGCGTAGGCCAGCAGTTGCTGTGTCAGGTGTGCCGCCCTTTCGCTCGCCGCAACCACGGCGTTCAGCAACTGGTAATTCGGACTCGACGGCGCCATCGATTCGAGCGCCAGGCTGGCGTTGCCCATGATTCCCACCAGCAGATTGTTGAAATCGTGCGCCACTCCTCCCGCGATGACTCCCAGGCTTTCCAGTTTTTGCACCTGTTGGAGCTGTAACTCGGAGCGCCTCTGGTCCGTGATGTCCCGGGCGATCACCGAGGCGCCGCGGACCGCGCCCGAAGAATCTTTTAACGGAGATACCGTCACATGTAGCTGCATCCGCGACCCGTTCTTCCTTAGCCGCTCGGTCTCGAACGCCGGCACTTCCTCGCCCTGCTCGACGCGTTCCATCACCGCTCGCACCTCGTCGTGCTTGTCCGGCGGAACCATCACCATCACGGAGTTTCCAACCATTTCTGCCGCGGTGAAACCGTAGATGCGCTCCGCCGCGGGGTTCCAGCTTGTAACAGTGCCGTCCATCGACCGGCTGAAAATGGCGTCCTGCGAATGCTCCACGATTGCGGCAAGTTCGGCCAGTTGTCCGTTGGCTGCTTCCAGGTCCGCGGTGCGGTCGCGCACTCTTTGTTCCATTTCGGTCAGGAGTGTGCGGACCTGCTGCTCGGCGCGCCGGCGTTCGGCGATCTCGTTCCGCAGTGTTTCGTTGGTCGCCTTCAGGTCCTCTCTGCGGGCGTCTGAGCTTTTCGCCGCGCGCACCAGGTCCACCGTCCGCGGCACCAGCGGGGGCAACAGAATCGCAGTGGTCACTGAAGCCGCCGCCGTCACCGCCTTCACTATTCCGGAAAGCCAGTAGACCGGCGTCCAGAGCGTCCACACTTCCATCAGGTGGGTCGTACCGCAGGCAATGATGAACGCGCCGAACGCCAGGAACATCCAATGGAACGGAATTTCGCGCCGGCTCTTGCGAACCAGGTACAACAAGGTAAGAGAAATCAGAACGTATGAAGCGGCAATCAAGAGATCCGACCAGAAATGAAGGTGGATCAGCGCCGGATTGCGGAGGTAACAATACTCGTGCGGCAGAAAATCCCCACCACTCAGCAGCCAACGGAACATGCGGGCAACCCTCCCCTTGTTTTCAATTGTAGCTGCGTGATGGACATCACCTTGGCCCAAATGATGCAGCCGTCAGTTCGGAGCCCTAACGATGAAACTCGGAATTCTGGCATTACTCGCGGGCGTTTGCCTGACCGCCCAGGCGGCGGAAGACAAGAAACCGTCCAGCGACATGCAGCGCGCGATTGCGTTTGAACGCTACAAGGATCTCGCCGCGGCGCGCCAGGCCCGCAAAGAAGCGAAAAACCCGACCGTGCATTACAATACCGCCGACCGGGAAACGGCCCCAAAGAACGTTTTGGCCGATCCCGGCGAGCCTTTGTGGAAGCAGGAAAAGAAAAAGTAGGCCTGACTTACGCCCACCTCCCAATTTCCCTCGCCAATTTGGGAGAATGGTTGGCCGAGGTGGGCCTATGGAACGTCGTCAGTTTCTGAAAGCCGGGTTGGCCGGGCTTGCGCTATCCCGCGGTTATGCCGAAGAATTCGCGGACACACCGCCCAAACGCGTCGGTCTGATCGGTTGCGGATGGTACGGCAAGTCCGACATCTTCCGCCTGGTGCAGATCGCGCCGGTGGAGATCGTCTCGCTTTGCGACGTCGATAAGAAGAATCTCGAACAGGCCGCCGAATGGGCCGTGGAGCGCCAGGCATCCAAAAAGAAGCCTCGCCTCTATACCGATTATCGCGAGATGCTCCGCCAGAAGGACCTCGACATGGTCGAGATCGCGACACCCGATCACTGGCATGCGCTCCCGATGATTGAAGCAGCCCGCGCCGGGGTGGACATGTACGTCCAGAAGCCGATCAGCGTGGACGTCGTCGAAGGCCAGGCCATGCTTGCCGCCGCCAGGAAGTACAAGCGCGTTGTGCAGATCGGCACCCAGCGGCGCAGCACGCCGCACCTGATCGAGGCTCGCGACATCGTCAAACAGGGCAAGCTCGGCACCATCGGTCACGTAGAGATCTACTCCTACGGCGGCGGACGGGCGTCCTCCCCGCAGCCCGCGCCCGTTCCGGAAACACTCGATTGGGAAGCGTGGGTCGGCCCCGCGCCCATGATGCCCTATAGCCCAGAGGTACAGCGCAACTGGCGCGCCTTCATGGAGTACGGCAACGGCACTATCGGAGACATGGGGATTCACATGTTCGACATGGTCCGCTGGTTCATGGACCTGGGCTGGCCCAAACAAATCTCATCCTTCGGAGGCCTGCGCGTCCTCAAGGGAGGCAAGTCCAACATCGCGGACACCCAGACCGCCATGTTCGATTTCGACAACGTCACGGTCGTCTGGCAGCACCGCCGCTTCGGCTCCACGCCCGATCCGGCCTACAGTTGGGGCGCTACCCTGTACGGCGATCAGGCCACCCTCAAAGCCGGCGTCATGGGTTATGATTTCATCCCCATGGGCCGCGGCGGCCAAGCCATCCACAAGGATGTTACCTACGAGCTCGAGCAGTATCCCGTGGACAAGACCGAGCCCCGCCTCGAAAAACACGTCGCCCCGGCGATTCGCGGCCACATGAAGAACCTGCTGACTGCGATGGAGACTCGCGAGAAGCCCGTGGCCGACATCGAAGAGGGCTACATTTCGTCTTCCTGCTGCATTCTGGCGAACATGTCGATGAAGCTCGGCCGGACCCTGCATTGGGACGCCCAGAAGGGCATGGTCGCCGGAGATGAAGAGGCCAATCGCCTGCTTCGCCGCCCCTACCGCAAGCCCTGGGTGCATCCCGAGGTTTCCGCAGTCTGACCGCCTGTTGAGCTGAAGGCGCGCCAACGCGGCCAAAGCCCGGTAAGGACCTCAAAACAAACTGCCGGGTCTGTGAAACAGCACACGAAGTGCGTCCGCCTGCGGGTACGTTCCAATACGCCGCTCGCATCGAGTGCCTCAAAACCGGGCCAATAATGAGAACGGCATTCAACGCCGGTGTCTTCTTCAATACCTGGAGGGTACTTGAGCGCACGAACTACACCTCTGCCCGAAGCGCTGGATAAGCGCGAGCTTCTTAAAGTGTTGTCCGCATTCCGCCGGGGCGACTTCACTGTCCGCCTCTCCGCGGATTGCAACGGAACCGACGGCAAGATTGCGGAAACACTTAATGAAATTCTCGAACTGAACGAGAAGATGACTCGCGAGTTCGCCCGCATCAGCTCCGCCGTCGGCAAGGAGGGAAGAATCAACCAGCGCGCCAACATGGGCAACCACGGCGGCGGCTGGGCGGCCTGCGTGGAGTCTCTGAACACGCTGATCGGCGACGTTGTGCAGCCATCCACCGAGGTGGCGCGCGTGATCGGCGCGGTGGCTAAGGGCGATCTTTCCCAGACCATGGCACTCGACGTGGACGGCCGCCCGCTCAAGGGCGAGTTCCTGCGCACCGCACGCGTCGTCAACACCATGGTCGGCCGCCTCAACGCCTTCGCGAGCGAGGTAACCCGCGTGGCCCGCGAGGTGGGTTCGGAAGGCAAGCTGGGCGGGCAGGCGGTTGTTCCCGGAGTCGCGGGCACGTGGAAGGACCTCACCGAGTCGGTCAACTCCATGGCGAGCAACCTCACCAACCAGGTCCGCAACATCGCGGGTGTCACTACCGCCGTCGCGCGCGGCGATCTTTCCACACGCATCACGGTCGATGCGCGCGGCGAGATCCTGGAGCTCAAAAACACCATCAACACGATGGTGGATCAGCTCAGTTCGTTCGCCTCGGAAGTGACGCGCGTGGCGCGCGAAGTCGGCACCGAAGGCGAACTCGGCGGCCAGGCCGAAGTGAAGGGCGTCGCCGGTACCTGGAGGGACCTCACCGAATCGGTGAACTCGATGGCCAGCAATCTGACCAACCAGGTGCGCAACATCGCCGCGGTGACCACAGCCGTGGCCAACGGCGATCTCTCCCGCAAGATCACGGTAGACGCGCGAGGCGAAATCCTCGAACTCAAAAACACCATCAACCGCATGGTGGACCAGCTCAGCTCGTTCGCCTCGGAAGTGACGCGCGTGGCGCGCGAAGTCGGCACGGAAGGCAAGCTCGGCGGCGAAGCCGTGGTGAAGGACGTCGCCGGCGTCTGGAAAGACCTCACCGACAACGTCAACTCGATGGCCGGCAACCTCACCAATCAGGTGCGCAACATCGCCGGCGTGACCACCGCCGTGGCCCGCGGCGATCTGTCCACCAAAATCACGGTCGATGCGCGCGGCGAGATTCTGGAGCTCAAGAACACCATCAACACCATGGTGGATCAGCTCAACGCGTTCGCCAGCGAAGTAACGCGCGTGGCGCGCGAGGTGGGAACCGAAGGCAAACTCGGCGGACAGGCGGGCGTGAAGGATGTGGCCGGCGTCTGGAAAGACCTGACCGATAACGTCAATTCGATGGCCGGCAACCTGACCAATCAGGTGCGCAACATCGCCGGCGTGACTACCGCCGTCGCACGCGGCGACCTTTCCACGCGCATCACCGTGGACGCGCGCGGCGAAATCCTGGAGCTCAAGAACACCATCAACACCATGGTGGATCAGCTCAGCTCCTTCGCTTCGGAAGTGACGCGCGTGGCGCGCGAAGTGGGAACTGAAGGCAAGCTGGGCGGACAGGCGCAGGTGAAGGACGTGGCCGGCACCTGGAGGGACCTCACCGAATCGGTGAATTCCATGGCCAGCAACCTGACCAACCAGGTGCGCAACATCGCCACCGTGACCACCGCCGTGGCCAAGGGCGACCTTTCCACTAAGATCACGGTTGACGCCCAAGGCGAAATTCTCGAGCTGAAGGACACCATCAACATCATGGTGGACCAGCTCAACGCGTTCGCGAGCGAAGTGACGCGCGTGGCGCGCGAAGTGGGAACCGAGGGCAAACTCGGCGGCCAGGCCCAGGTGAAGGATGTGGCCGGCGTCTGGAAGGACCTCACCGACAACGTCAACTCGATGGCCGGTAACCTGACCAACCAGGTGCGCAACATCGCCGGAGTGACCACCGCCGTGGCCAAAGGCGACCTTTCCACTAAGATCACCGTCGACGCGCAGGGTGAAATCCTCGAGCTGAAGAACACCGTCAACATCATGGTGGACCAGCTCAACGGGTTCGCGGCCGAAGTGACGCGCGTGGCGCGCGAGGTGGGTACCGAGGGCAAGCTCGGCGGGCAGGCCGAGGTCAAGGGAGTAGCCGGCGTCTGGAAGGATCTCACCGAATCGGTGAACTCCATGGCCAGCAACCTCACCAATCAGGTGCGCAACATCGCCGAAGTGACCACCGCCGTGGCCACGGGCGACCTCTCCCGCAAGATCACGGTGGACGTCCGCGGCGAAATCCTGGAGCTCAAGAACACCATCAACACCATGGTGGACCAGCTCAACGGATTTGCCAGTGAAGTGACGCGCGTGGCGCGCGAGGTAGGCACCGAAGGCAAGCTCGGAGGGCAGGCGCAGGTGCGCGGGGTTGCCGGCACGTGGAAGGATCTCACCGAATCGGTGAACTCCATGGCCAGCAATCTTACTAATCAGGTGCGCAACATCGCCGAAGTGACCACCGCCGTGGCTACCGGCGATCTCTCGCGCAAGATCACGGTGGACGTCCGCGGCGAAATCCTGGAGCTCAAGAATACCATCAACACCATGGTGGATCAGCTCAACGGCTTCGCCAGCGAGGTGACGCGCGTGGCGCGCGAGGTGGGCACCGAAGGCAAG
This sequence comes from Bryobacterales bacterium, assembly GCA_963836425.1. Lineage (GTDB taxonomy): Bacteria > Acidobacteriota > Terriglobia > Bryobacterales > Bryobacteraceae > CAWIJJ01. The sequence continues at coordinate 116,896 of CAWIJJ010000007.1, forward strand.
CTCGGCGGGCAGGCTCAAGTCAAAGGAGTTGCCGGCACGTGGAAGGATCTCACCGAATCGGTGAATTCCATGGCCAACAATCTCACCAGCCAGGTGCGCAACATCGCCGAGGTGACCACCGCGGTCGCTAACGGCGACCTTTCGCGCAAGATCACGGTGGACGTGCGCGGCGAGATTCTCGAGCTCAAGAACACCATCAACACCATGGTCGATCAGCTCAACGGTTTCGCCAGCGAAGTGACGCGCGTGGCGCGCGAGGTGGGCACCGAAGGCAAGCTCGGCGGGCAGGCGCTGGTGCGCGGTGTGGCGGGCGTGTGGAAGGACCTCACCGAATCGGTGAACTCGATGGCCAGCAACCTCACCAACCAGGTGCGCAACATCGCCGCCGTCACCACGGCCGTCGCCAACGGAGATCTATCGCGCAAAATCACGGTCGATGTACGCGGTGAAATCCTGGAGCTAAAAAACACCATCAACACCATGGTGGACCAGCTCAATTCGTTCGCCAGCGAGGTGACGCGCGTGGCGCGCGAGGTCGGCACGGAGGGCATCCTCGGAGGCCAGGCGCAGGTGCGCGGCGTGGCCGGCGTCTGGAAGGATCTTACCGACAACGTCAACTTCATGGCCGCGAACCTCACCACCCAGGTGCGCGGCATCGCCAAGGTGGTCACCGCCGTCGCCAACGGCGACCTCAAGCGCAAACTGGCTCTCGAGACCAAGGGCGAAATCGCCGAACTCGCCGACACCATCAACGGCATGATCGACACGCTGGCTGTCTTCGCCGACCAGGTCACCAGCGTGGCGCGCGAGGTCGGCATCGAAGGCAAGCTCGGCGGCCAGGCCCGCGTCCCCGGCGCCGCCGGCATCTGGCGCGACCTTACGAACAACGTGAACCAGCTTGCGGCCAACCTCACTACCCAGGTCCGCGCCATCGCCGAAGTGGCTACCGCCGTCACCAAGGGCGACCTCACCCGCTCCATCGCTCTCGACGCCCAGGGCGAAATGGCGGCCTTGAAGGACACGATCAACGAGATGATCAGCAACCTCAAGGAAACCACCCGCAAAAACACCGAGCAGGACTGGCTCAAGACCAACGTGGCCCGCTTTACCAGCATGGTGCAGGGCCAGCGCGACCTGCTCACCGTCTGCAAGCTGGTGCTCTCCGAACTCGCGCCGCTGGTCAACGCGCAGCAGGGCATCTTCTTTATCAACGACGCGCAACAGGGCGAAGCACCGGTCATGAAGCTGTTCGCCAGCTACGCCTATCGCGAGCGCAGGGCGGTCGCCAATGTCTTCCACGCCGGGGAAGGCCTGGTAGGCCAGTGCGCCCTCGAAAAGGAGCGCTTCGTCCTCACCCACGTCCCCAACGACTACATCAAGATCAGCTCCGGCCTGGGCGAGGCGACCCCGCTCAGCATCGTCGTCCTTCCGGTGTTGTTCGAGGGCCAGGTGAAGGCCGTCATCGAGCTCGCTTCGTTCCACAACTTCAGCGAGATCCACCTCGCGTTTCTCGATCAGCTCACCGAATCGATGGGCATCGTGCTGAACACCATTGCCGCCACCATGCGCACGGAGGAACTGCTCAAGCAGTCCCAGGCGCTCGCCGAAGAGCTGCAAAGCCGCCAGCAGGAGCTCACCAAGACCAACAAGCGGCTGGAGCAGCAGGCCAACACTCTTCAGGCTTCCGAGGAGCTGCTCAAGAACCAGCAGGAGCAATTGCAGCGCACCAACGCCGAGCTCCAGGAGAAGGCGCGCCTCCTCGCCGAGCAGAAAACGGAGGTCGAGCGCAAGAACCAGGAGGTTGAACAGGCCAAGGAAGCGCTGGAGGACAAGGCCGAGCAGCTCGCCCTCACTTCCAAGTACAAGTCGGAGTTCCTGGCCAACATGTCGCACGAGCTCCGCACGCCGCTCAACAACCTCCTGATTCTCGCCAGAATGCTTGCCGAGAATCCGGACGGCAACCTGCACACCAAGCAGGTGAAGTTCGCCGAGACCATTCACTCCTCGGGCACGGACCTGCTGTCGCTCATCAACGACATTCTCGACCTCTCGAAGATCGAATCGGGAACCATGGCCGTGGAGCCAAGCGAAATCCGCCTGGCCGAAATGCGCGACTACGTCACCCGCAACTTCCGCCACGTGGCCGACGGCAAGGGCCTCGACTTCGTCATTGAACTGAGCCCGGATCTTCCGCGCACCATGGTGACGGATATCAAGCGCCTCCAGCAGGTGATGAAAAACCTGCTGTCCAACGCCTTGAAATTCACCGAAAAGGGGAAGGTAGCGTTGCGCGTTGAGCTCGCCGCCACCGGATGGTCCCATGGCAACCCGGCCCTCGATGCCGCCGAATCCGTGATCGCGTTCTCGGTTGACGACACCGGCATCGGCATTCCCGCCGAAAAGCAGCGAATCATTTTCGAGGCCTTCCAGCAGGCGGACGGCACCACCAGCCGCAAGTACGGCGGTACCGGCCTGGGACTCTCCATCAGCCGCGAAATCGCGCATTTGCTGGGCGGCGAGATTCGCTTGCACAGCGTACCCGGTGCCGGCAGTACCTTTACCCTGTACCTGCCGCAGACCTATTCGGTTCCAGCGCCGCACCGCACCGATGTCCGGCCCGCTGCCCGCACCGCCGTCAGCTCCGCGGACGCGGCGCTCGCCGCCGCGCGCGCCAAGCCGGTTGCCCTTGCGCCCGCCGAGCAGGAGGACGATCGCGACAACGTCCAGCCCGGCGACCGCCTCCTGTTGGTTATCGACGACGACCCGACCTATTCCCGCATTCTCTTCGACTCCGCGCATCAGAAGGGCTTCAAAGTGATCGTCGCCTCACGCGGCGACATCGGGCTTGCCCTTGCGCGCAAGTTCCGGCCCGCCGCGGTGGTGCTCGATATAGGCCTTCCCGATACTACCGGCTGGTCCGTCCTCGATCAGTTGCGGCACGATCCCGACATGCAGCACATCCCCGTGCATCTGCTGTCGATTTTCGAAGACCGGCGGCGCGGCCTGAGCCTGGGCGCAAGATCCTATTGCCGCAAAGCGGACGGCAAGGATGTGCTGGAGGAGGTTTTCCATCGCGTGCAGGCGTCTATCGAGCCGCGCATGCGCCAGGTGCTCGTGGTCCATGCCGGCGATTCGACCCGCCAGGATATCGAAGAGGCCCTGGAACTGCCCGGCGTGCAGGCCGCGTTTGCGGAAACCGCCATGGAGGCGGTCGAAACATTCCACTCCGGAATGTTCGACTGCGTGCTCCTCGGACCCGCTGCCAGCGAGGTCTCGGCCGCCGACCTGCTCGTAGAATTGCAGAAGTCCACCCCTGACGGCGACCTGCCGGTGCTGGTCTACTCGCCCCAGGCGGACCGCCCGGCAGGCTTCGACCACGGTCCCTTGCGCGAGGGCACAATCGTGCGCACCGTGTCCACGCCGGACCGCCTCCTCCAGGAACTCGCCCGCACGCTGTACGTCCCCGATGCCGCCCTTCCCGAATACAAGCGGCTGAAGCTCGAGAAACTGCGCAGCGTCGATAACGAGCTGGCAGGCTGCCGCGTGCTCATTGTGGACGACGACGTGCGCAATATTTTCGCGCTCACCAGCATCCTCGAGCGTCACGGCGTAGACGTGTTGCATGCCGAGAACGGCCAGGCGGGCATCGACACTCTCCTGAATCGCCGCGATATCGACCTCGTTCTGATGGACATCATGATGCCCGGAATGGATGGCTACGAAACCATTCGCGCTATTCGCGAGCAGGAGGCGCTGAGCAAGCTGCCCATCCTGGCGGTTACCGCCAAGGCCATGAAGGGCGATCGCGAGAAGTGCCTCGCTTCCGGTGCTTCCGACTACATCGCCAAACCGGTTGACCTGGACCAGCTCTTTTCCCTGATGCGGGTTTGGGTTTACGAAACCCGCAGCCGGGCCGCGGCGCGTACCGCCGTATGACCCGAATGATGACTTCCACCTTCCATTCCGCGTCCGGCAACCCGCTCGATTCTCCCGCACCGGTGAAGATTCTTATCGTGGACGACCAGCCGGACAACCTTCTCTCGGTGGGCGCCGTGCTGGAAGCGCTCGGCGAGGAAGTGGTCAGGGCGGAATCGGGCCGCCAGGCGCTGTTGCGGGTTCTCGACAGCGATTTTGCCGTCATCGTGCTGGACGTCATGATGCCGGACATGGATGGCTTCGAAACCGCCGCCCTCATCCGCCAGCGCGAGCGCTCCCGCCATACCCCCATCATCTTCCTTACCGCTCTCGGCCTCAGTGAAGAGCACATTCTCCGCGGCTACGAACTGGGTGCGGTCGACTATATCACCAAGCCCTTCGTCCCCGAAATCCTACGCTCCAAGGTGGCCGTTTTCCTCGAGCTGAAGCGCAAGTCCCTGCTGCTTACGCTCCAGTCCCAGGCGCTCGCCGAGCGCAACGAGGAGCTCAATGCAGCCATCCAGCGCAGCCGGCTTGCGGAGGAGCAGATCAAAGCGCTTAACCGGCACCTCGAGCAGCGCCTCGAGGAACTGGCGGAGGTGAACCGGGAACTGGAAGCTTTCAGCTATACCGTCTCACACGACCTGCGCGCGCCCCTCAGCCGCGTCGGCGGCTTCAGCCGCGCACTGCTCGATTTCCACGCTGAACAGCTCGATGACGAGGGCCGGCTCTATCTGGGCCGCATCGAGAGGTCCGCGCAGCACATGTGCGATCTCGTCGAAGACCTGCTCAATTTCTCGCGCCTCACTTGCGTAGAAGTGCGGGAGCAGGCCATCGACCTGAGCGCCCTGGTGCGCGCGATCGCCGCCGAATTGACGGCCCGGGAACCGGACCGCACCGTGGAATTTGCCATCGAATCCGGCGTCACCGCGTGGGGAGACCTCGTGCTTCTGCGCGCGGCCATTCTGAACCTGATCGAGAATGCCTGGAAGTTCACTCGAAGATGCGAGCGCGCCCGCATCGAATTCGGGCTACAGCGGGAAAACGGCTCCGGCGTCTTCTTCGTCCGGGATAACGGCGCCGGCTTCGACATGACCGATGCCGAACGCCTCTTCCGGCCCTTCCAGCGCCTGCACCGGGACTCCGATTACGAAGGAACCGGTATCGGGCTCGCCACCGTCGACCGCATCATTCGACGCCATGGCGGGCGCATCTGGGCCGAGGGCGCCGCAGACCAAGGCGCGGTTTTCTTTTTTACCCTGGGTGAGGAGGCTTCACGATGACGAGTGCGGCCGTACGGGCTGGACTAATCCCGTTGCGCGTTCTGATAATCGAGGATTCAGAAGAAGATTCCGATCTGATCGTGCTCGAATTGAGGCGCGGCGGCTTCGAGCCGTTCTGCCGTCGCGTGGACGATCTCGCCGCCCTGCGGAGCGCCCTCGATCAAGACCAGTGGGACGTGGTGCTGTCCGACTTCTCCCTTCCCAGGTTTTCCATCGCCGAGGCCCTGCGCGCGGTGCAGCAATCTTATCCCGAGCTGCCCTTCGTCATCGTCTCGGCCACAATCGGCGAAGAAGCCGCCGTGGAAGCGATGCGGGCCGGCGCGCACGACTACATCCTGAAGCACCGCCTCGGCCGCCTCGTTCCCGCCGTGCAGCGTGAGTTGCGCGAATCGGAGGTGCGGCGCGAGCGCCGCAACCTGGAAGACCAATTGCGTCACGCGCAGAAGCTCGAGAGCCTTGGCCTGCTGGCCGGCGGCGTCGCCCACGATTTCAATAACCTGCTCACCGGCATTCTGGGCAATGCCAGCCTGGTTCAGGAAATGGTCGGGCCGGATTCCGAGTCCGGCCGCATGCTCGGCGACGTGGTCCGCGCAGCCGAACGCGCCGCGGACCTCACCAGCCAGATGCTTGCCTACGCGGGCAAGGGCAAGTTTGTCGTGGAACGTGTGGACGCCTCGGCCCTGGTGCGGAGCATCAGTGAACTGCTGCGTTCCTCCGTACCCCGGACCATCGAGCTGAAACTCGACCTCCAGCCGGAACTGCCGGTTATGGAGGGCGACGCCAGCCAGTTCCAGCAACTCATCATGAACCTGATCCTGAATGCCGTCGAGGCCACCGGCGAGCGCCCGGGTGTGGTGTCCGTCCGCACCGCCGTGCGGGAAATCCAGCCCGGCGATAATGTCACCCATTTCCGTCCGGCTGCGCCCGAGCCCGGCCGCTACGTCGTCATCGAAGTCGCCGACGACGGCTGCGGCATGAGCAGCGTCGTGCAAGGCCAGATTTTCGATCCCTTCTTCACCACCAAGTTCACCGGCCGCGGATTAGGTCTTGCCGCCGCACTCGGGATCGTGCGCGGCCACGGCGGCGCTATCGGGGTCGAAAGCGTCGAAGGGCAGGGCAGTTGCTTCACCGTCCTTTTGCCGGCCGCTGCCGGGGCCTCAACTTCTGCCCGTGAGCCCATGGATCTGGAACTAATCCAGGACTCCTCCGCGGGCACGATTCTCATCGTGGACGACGAAGACGTGGTCCGGCACGCAGCCCGCGCCACGCTCGAGCATTCCGGGTTCACCGTCTTTGAAGCCTGCGACGGCCAGGATGGCGCAGACCTGTTCGATCGCCTCCACGACCGCGTCTCCGCCGTGCTGCTGGACTGGACCATGCCCCACATGAGCGGCTACGAACTCTGGCAGTACATCCGCGAACGCCGTCCCGAAATGCCTGTGATTATTTCAAGCGGCTTCGATCAGTCCGAAGCCCTGGAACAGTTCGGCGAAGACTCCGGCGTCGAGTTCCTGCAAAAACCCTACACCGCCGCAACCTTGGTCCGAAAAGTTCAGGCCAGGCTCCGGGAGTGAAACGGATCCGTTTCAGAAGACACTATCCGGCATACGCGTTCCGAGTCCTGGGTTCGGAGGAGACCGGGAATCGGGAGCTTTTTCTAGTGGCCACGCCGGAATCGTGCCCCGGCGGGCCACTTTTTTTGCCGAACCGTTCTCAACAGCCGCACGGGCCTACTTGATCAGTCCAACCATGCCCTGCCGGAACTGGTTCCTCGCGCGGAACAGCAGCACACGAAGATAGTTGCCGTCCACGCCGAACCGGCGGCAGACCTCGTCGGCCGGAAGTTCCTCCAGAAAAACCGCCGAGAGCAGTTTCCGGTTCTTCTCGGACAGTTTATTGAGCACCTTGCGGACAAGCTGCTGCCGCTCCTTGGTGAACACCGCCTGTTCCGAATCCGCGTGCTCGTCGCGCACCTCCGGGACCTCCTCGCCAGTCGGCCCGTACCGGCCGGCGGAGCGGTGGTGTTCCAGCATGACGAAGCGGCAAACCGTGTTGACGAACGCTCCGAGGCTCGCCGCTTCCCGAATCTCTCCCTTGCGCAGCGCCTTCACCACCCGCAGAAAAGTCTCCTGGCGGATGTCATCGATGGCGTAGTAGCTCAGTCGCCTCGCCCGCAATCGAATCAGGATCAGTTGCCCGAAGTATTCGTGGAAATGCCGTTCCGTTTCTGTGTCCCCGGCCGCTAATCGTTCGAGATATCCTGCATCGAAACTGAAAAATTCCACTTAATTGGGGTGTGATCAGTATACCGCTTGCCTGGATCGAATAATCGTCAGTGGTCGCGCTCCGTAACCAGTTCTGTCACTGCTAAAAGCGCACGCTGGTACGGCGATTCCGCGAATTCCGATATCAGCGACCGCGCTTTGTCCGTAAATGCCTGCGCCCGTTCGCGCACCCGCTCGATGGCCTGATATTTCTTGAGCAGGTCCAGAATCCGGGCAAATGGAACCTCGGTGTAGCTGCGTTGTTCCAGGATTTTCTCCACCAGCCGCCGTTCGTCGGCCGTCGCATTTTCGAGCGCATATACCAGCGGCAGGGTCACCTTGCCCTCGCGAAGATCGCCGCCCACCGGCTTGCCCAGCGTCTTTTCGCGGGCCGTGAAGTCCAGTACATCGTCTACAAGCTGGAACGCCATCCCCAGGTTCCAGGCGTACTCCCCGAGCTTCTCTTCCAACGCCGGAGCGCCGTTGCCCGCCAGTCCGCCCAGCCGCGCGCACACCGAAAACAGGCAGGCCGTCTTCCGGTCCACCAGCTCCATGCAATCGGCCTCGCTGATCTCGATCTGCCCGATCCGCTCCAACTGAAGCAGTTCGCCTTCCACCATCATCTGTGTGAGCCCGATCAGCAGCTCCAGAAAACGGAAGTTGCGCTCTCGCAACGCGATCTGAAAGGCCTGCATGTACAGCCAGTCTCCCGCCAGTACGCAGGTGTGGTTGCCCCACTTCACGTTGGTGGAGGGCCGCCCCCGCCGCGTTTGGGCGGCGTCGATGACGTCGTCGTGAACCAGGGTCGCGGCATGAATCAGTTCCACTACCGCGCCAAGCTGAATCGCCGTGGGGCCGCCGCCTCCCGCCAGTTTGGCCGAGAGCAGCAACAGGGCCGGGCGCAGCCGTTTGCCGCCGCTCGATTGCAGGTACTGGCCGATGGCCGTCACCGCCTCCACCGAGGCCACCGATTCCGCAGTGAGCTTCCGTTCCACCTGTTCCAGCTCTTCCTGGATGAGGTCGAAAATCTCGCGCGCGGTCAAAGCCTGGCCCAGCTTGCCTAAGTTCATGTAAGTTAACCAGTTTACCTGTTTGATGACGCTTCCCGCAAACACAGCTCACGAAAGTTCCGGGTGGTGATTTCCGCAATTGCGGCTTCCGTCGTCCCGCGCACCTCCGCCAGGCGCCGCACCGTTTCCACCATGAACGCGGGTTCGTTCCGCTTGCCGCGATGGGGAATCGGCGCCAGGTACGGGCAGTCGGTTTCCACCAGCAGCCGGTCGTCCGGAGTCAGCCGCGCCGCCTGCCGGATCTCCTCGGCCTTCGGAAACGTGATCACTCCTCCGAAGCTCAGGTGGAAACCCAGGTGCAGCGCCTCGCCCGCCTGTTCCGGGCCGCCCGTGAAGCAATGCATGATCCCCGGGCCGCGCCATGTCCGCCGTAGCGTGGTCAGCGTTTCCGGCCACGCTTCCCGCGTGTGGATGATCACCGGCTTTTCCGCGTCCGCCGCGATTTCCAGTTGCCGGAGGAATACGTGGCGCTGATCCTCGCGCGGGGAGAAATCGTAGTGGAAATCGAGCCCTATTTCGCCGATCGCCACCACCTTCGGGTGTTCCGCCAGTTCCCGCAGCCGGGCGAAGGTCTCCTTGGACGCCTTCGATGCGTCGTGCGGGTGCACCCCCGCCGTGGCGTACATTACCGGGTAGCGCTCCGCCAGCCGGATGGCCGCTTCAAGGTCCGGCGGGCCGCTCCCCGTGCCGATCGCCAGCATGCATTCGATCCCTGCCGCCATGGCACGGTCGATGACCTGCTCCCGGTCTTCGTCGTACTTCGCGTCGTCCAGGTGACAGTGGGAATCGACCAGTGTCACTTGAGCCTCGCCCCCACCGGGATGTCTTCGTGGAACCCCGCCAGCACCGGCTTGCCGTCATTCACCGAAGCGGCCACAATCATGCCGTTCGATTCGATCCCCTTGAGCTTCCGCGGCTGAAGGTTGGCCACGATCACCACTTTACGGTTGACCAGTTGCTCGGCCGTGTAGGCCTCGGCAATTCCCGCCACGATGGTGCGCGGCTGCCCCTCGCCCGAGATCAACCGTCATGTGCATCAGCTTGCTGGAGCCCTTCACGGGCTGCGCGGTCAGCACCAGTCCCACTCGCAGGTCCACCTTCAGGAAATCGTCGATGGCGATCTTCGGCGTCTCCGGCGCCTTGGGCTCGGCCGGCGCCTTCCCCAGCATCGCCAGTTGCTGCGCCGTGATCTGCTCTTCGAGTTCCCGCATCTTGGCGACGGCCTCTTTGAGCTCGATCCTCGGAAACACCGCCGCTACCTCGCCGATCTTCTGGCCCGCCGCCAGTCCGCCCCACGCCAGGCCATCGAAACGCACCGCCTCGAGCGGCTCCGGCATGCCGAGCTGGCTCCAGATCTTCGGCGCCGAGTGCGGCAGCACCGGCGCGAGCAGGGCCGTCGCGACCCGCAGAGCCTCGGCCGAGGTGTACAAGGTGCGATTCAACTGCTCGCGCGACTCATCGTCGGTATTGCGCGCGAGCTTCCAGGGCGCCTGCTGCACGATGTATTTGTCCACCGCGGAAATCAGCCCCCACACCGCTTCCAGCCCCTTCGAGTATTCGAACCGGTCGAAAGTATCCTGGACGGCTGCGATGGTCTCGCCCGCCAGCGCGGCAATTTGCGGATCGCTGCCCTCCGGCACCGCACCCTGCCGGTATTGATGAATCATCGTCAGCGTGCGGCTGGCCAGGTTGCCCAAACCGTTGGCGAGATCCGAATTGTACCGCCCCACCAGCGCGTCGTAGCTGAAGCTGCCGTCCTGCCCGAAAACGACTTCCCGCAGCAGGAAATAACGCAGCGCATCCACCCCCATCACCCGGTGAATCGGCTCCGACCGCACGATGTTGCCGCGCGACTTGCTCATCTTGTCGTTTTCGAACAGCAGCCACCCGTGCGCGAAGATCCTCTTCGGCAGTTCCAGTCCCGCGGCCATCAGGAAAGCGGGCCAGAACACCGCGTGGAAGCGCACAATCTCCTTGCCGATGAGGTGCAGGTCCGCCGGCCACAGCCCCTTGCCCTCCACCGCGCTCATGTACGTCGTGAGGGCGTCGAACCAGACGTAGAAGACGTGCGGCGCTTCGCCCTCCACCGGTATTCCCCACTTGATGTTCGTCCGCGTGATCGAGAGATCCGTCAGCCCGGCCTTCACGAACGAGATCACCTCGTTGCGCCGCGCCTCCGGCTGGATGAACTCGGGCTGCCGCTCGTACAATTCCAGCAGCTTGTCCTGAAACGCCGAAAGCTTGAAGAAGAAGTTCTCTTCCGTGATCGTTTCCGTCGGACGTCCGCAATCCGGGCACGGGTCACCTGGCTTGGCGTCGTTCACATAAAGATTGTCGAAGATGCAGTATTGCCCGCTGTAAGAACCTTTGTAGATGAAGCCATTGGCGCGGCAGCGATTGAAAAGGTCCTGGACCACCTTGGCGTGCTGCGGGCTGGTGGTGCGCTGGAAGAAATCCACGTCGAGGTCCAGCATCCGCCATTGCCGCGCGAACTCGGCCGAAATCACATCGCAGAATTCCCTGGGCGTCTTGCCCATCCGTTGCGCCGCCCGTTCCACGTTCACGCCGTGCTCGTCCGAGCCGGTCGTCAGCCTGGCGTCGTAGCCCTGCATGCGCTTGAAGCGCTTCACCAGGTCCGCCACAATGGTCGTGTACGCATGCCCGATGTGGGGCGCCGCGTTCACATAATAAATCGGTGTAGTCAGGTAGTATTTCATCTGGATCGGTTCAAGTACGCGTAATTGGCTTCGGCGATGATGTGCTTCAGGGCCACTCCCGATTGTGCCGCCAGCTTCCGGCAGTCTTCGAACTCGGGAGCGTAATAGCCCTCCTGTGTGACCTTGATGCGCACCTGCCCGTAGGCGGTGTCCACGTCTACGAACGAGCGCACCTGCACGCGCCGGTCGGCGGCGTACATCCGCACCCCCAGCGTCGTGGTCTCGGCGAAAATAATCTGCGCCAGCGAGTCCCGGTCTTCCGGGCGCGCGATCACCTGGAGCAGGTTGCCCGGCCGGCCCTTCTTCATGAAAATAGGATGCAGCGTGACGTCGAGCGCGCCTGAATCCATCAGCCGCTCCGCCGCCCAGGCCAGCACCTGCGGGTTCAGGTCGTCGATGTTGGCTTCGATCACCGTCACCGTCACGGATTCCGGCGGAGCCGTCGTCTCCCCAAGCGTCGCACGAAGAACGTTGGCCTGGTCCTTGAAATCGTGGCCGCCGGCGCCATAGCCGGAACCGCGTATCCTCATCGGCGGCAGCGCGCCGAACGACGTCGCCAGCGTCACCGCCAGGGCCGCTCCCGTGGGTGTCGTCAGTTCCATCGCCGGGCCGTGCGAAAACACCGGCACTCCCGCCAGCAGCCGCGCTGTTGCCGGAGCCGGAACCGGCAGCAGTCCGTGTTCGGTCTTGACCGTGCCGCTGCCCACGTTCACCGGCGAGCAGATCAGCGTCGCCACGTTCAGGCTGTCGAGGGCAACACAGGCTCCTACGATGTCCGCAATCGAATCCGCCGCCCCCACCTCGTGAAAGTGGACCTTTTCGATCGGCACCTGGTGAACCGCGGCTTCCGCCTCTCCCAGCCGCTCGAATACCCGGATCGCGTCCAGCCGGGCCCGGTCCGACAGGTTGCCGCGCTCGATCAGCCGCACGATATGCGAAAGGTGCCGGTGCGCATGCTGTGGCTCCACAATAACGTGGTACTTCACGGCGCCGATCCCGGCGCGGCGGACGTCTTCAAAGGCTACGGCGGCGCCAATTTCCATGGACGCGACGGCGTCGATAATCGCATTTCGGTCGGCGCCGGCGCCGGCGAGAGCGCCGACCGTCATATCGCCGCTAATCCCAGAAAATGCGTCCAGATAGCAGGTAAGGGACACGGTCCTTCCATTGTAGCGGCGTGTGGCTGCGCGCCGGAGGGCGGAGCCGGCCAAAAACGCTCGGGTCTACCAGGAATATGCAGCCAGCAGTTTCACCGGACCCGCGCTGTCGGGGCCGAGCGGAACCGCCAGCACCACCTGCACGTTGCGGCCGGACCATTCTTTCGCCGCGGTTTTCGCGATTGCCTCCATGGCCGCGGGGCTGGAGACGAATTCGGCGGCCGCCCGCGTTCCCCGCGCCGTGATGCCGGCCGCCACCACCGCAATCCGGTCCGTAGTCGGGTCGAGCACTCGGGACACAATGGCATAGTCGGTGAACCCCGAGGACGGGTCGTTCGCCGGCCGGTCCAACCGCCACTGTCTGTTCGCCGGGTTTTGCCGGTCGCGAATCCAGGGCTGGCCTGCCTGCTGGTCCATTTCGAAATTGAAGCGCGCCTCGCGCATCAGCCGCATCGCCAGTTCGTTGCTGAATGCGCCGATCAGGACCGCCGGGCCCTGCTTCAGGTCCGCCAGGGTAGTGGCATCGCGATTCAGGATCCGGAAATCTTTCCCATGCGATTGCAGCACCGGCGTCAGCCGCGCCAGCGCCACCGCGTCATTCATCGCCATCCGGTCGGTCAGAACGCGCCCCGCGTCATCCTTGATCGTCCGCGCCGCCACGCTGATAATCGCCTGGCCGGACGAGTTCCAGACCGGTTCCCAAAATCGCGTGTACGGATCGGCCGGAGCCCACGGTTTCAGCCACAACAGGAGCCCCACCGCCGCCGCCGTCAGCGCCATCGCGTAGTATCGCAACCGGCTGCGCGGCCGGGCGGCCTCCACCTCCGGTGTTGGTATCGTCGGTGCAACTGCCGCTTCCGGGGCCGGCACCGAGAATTCCGGCGCGTACGAACCGGGAGGCAGGTCGATCCGCAATTCACTGGTATGCTCCGGCGCGTGATAATACTGCGCCACCCGCTTGCGCAGTTCCCCGGCCGACACCCGCACCACCGGATTCGAACTGGTGTCGTAAGCCGGTTCCAGCCCGAACACCTGCACTCCGATGCTGCGTTCTTTGAGCTGCGGCGCGCTGCCGCCCAAAGCCTCCTCCACTACGTAGCGGAGGAATGCCGAGTGGCGCTTGCTGTTCCGGAAAGACGCGCTGGCCAGGATCCGCTCGAGTTGTTCCCGCACCGCACCCGGGTCAGCCGGGTGGGTTCCGTGGGCAACGCCGTTCGATTCCTTCGCTTCCATAGCACGAACGCCCGGGGTTCTCGAGAGGCCTTGAAATCAACAAAATAGTATCACATCGCGACGGTAATTTACCGGTTAATAACCCCCCTCCCCCCAACGTCCGACGGGTTCCTTACCGTAGCCCACTTGCCCCCCGTGTTGCGGAGAATATAAGATACGAATCTACGAAATGGTGCGGGCGGGAGCCCGCCTTCAGGGAGAAACGTTATGTCACAAGGTTTTAGCAGACGGTACTTCTTCTACGGCTCGCTGCTTGCGGGGGCTGTGCCGATTGGAGGCTTCGGCTCCACCCAGTCGCTGTCGAAACTGGGCTTCAAATCGCCCAATGAGAAACTGAACCTGGCCGCCATCGGTGCCGGCGGGCAGCCTGCCGCCGACCTGCGGCTGGCCCATGCCGGCGTCGAGAACGTCACGGCACTCGCGGACGTGGACTGGTCGCGCGGGCGCGAATCGTTCGAGCGCTTCCCCAACGCGACCAAGTACAACGATTATCGCCAGATGCTGGACAAGTCCGGCAAGGACATCGACGCCATCGTCATCGGCACCGCGGATCACATGCACGCCACCTGCGCCTTGGCCGCCATGCAACTCGGCAAGCACGTATACGTTGAAAAACCCCTCACCCGGACATCATGGGAAGCGCGCCTGCTGCACCAGGCCGCCGACAAGTACAAGGTCGCCACCCAAATGGGCAACCAGGGATATTCGCATGACGCCACTCGCGTCGCCTGCGAGATCCTCTGGTCCGGCGAGATCGGCGAAGTGAAAGAAGTGCACGCCTGGATGGCTCGCGGAAGCTGGCCCCAGGGCATGACCAAGATTCCGCCCCCGACTCCGGTTCCCGATACCCTCAACTGGGACGTGTGGCTGGGCGGCGCCGAATTCCGGCCCTACACGGCCGGCGACGATGATTACCGCGCCTTTGCCGCGCAGGCCATGGGCCGTCCGGCCGCACCCGCCGGCGCTCCGGCCGGAGCTCCAGGCGCAGCCGCGGGGCGCGGTGGCGGAGGCGGCTTCGGAGGCCAGAATTTCGGCTTCTACCTGCCGTTCAACTGGCGTGGTTTCTACGACTTCGGTAGCAGCCTGATCGGCGACTGGGGCGTCCACATCCTCGGGCCCGCCAACTGGGGACTCCAGCTCGATCCCAAGTACCTGCTCAGCGTCGAGTGCATCAAGAAAGACCCGCTTCCGGCCTTTACCTTCCCCAACATGCTCGCAATCCGGTATGACTTCGCGGCGCGGCCCAACATGCCGCCCGTGTCGATCTACTGGTATCACAGCCCGGCGGGTGACCCCTGGGCGCCTCAGGGCATGACTCTCGAGGAAGCGCGCAAGATTCCGGGCACCGGCCCGCAAGTCGGCCCGCAACAGGGCCAGGGCGGCTTCTTCGCCGGCGGCGGCCAGCAGCTTGGTGCGCAGGGACGCGGCGGAGCTCCCGGTGGCGCACCCGGCGCACCCGGTGCGGGCGGCCAGCAGGGTCGCGGCGGCGCACCCGGTGGGCAGCAGGGCCGTGGCGGCCGTGGACCTCAGGGTCTCGGCTACAACTGCGTCTTTGTCGGCTCCAAGGGATACATGGGAACCACCGGCCGCGGCGAAGGCGTCGGCCTGCTCCCTGGCTCGCGCTGGGCGGAATACAAGCTGCCCAATGCGTACCTGGCCCGCTCCCCCGGCGCCAGCACCGGCGACAACCACTCGGCCCACCTCCGCGACTGGGTCCGGTCCTGCAAGGGCGGCGCTCCCGCCTGCTCGAACTTCGCCATCGGCGGCCGTTATACCGAATGGCTGGTCCTGGGCGCTGCCGCCGTTCACGCCGAAGGCAAGCTCATGTGGGATAACACCAAGGGCGAATTCACCAACAACCGCGAAGTCAATAAGTGGGTGAAGCCGACCTTCCGCAAAGGCTGGGAAATCAAGCTGTAGTCCGCGTCACACCGTACAGGGGCCGGCCCCTCCCCCGGCCCCTTCACGGCCGCGCATGTCGCGGCTGGTACACTCCCAATTTGCCCCCGCCCGGCAGCGCGATCTGCGTCAGCCGGCCCCAGGGTTGCTCCTGCACCGGCGTGCACTCCACGCCCGCGCGCCTCATATCCCCGATCAAGGCCTCCACGTCGTCGCACATCAGGTAGAACTCGTGTACGTCGTTGTGCTCGGCCGGGTGCACCGCCACCTCAGCCGGCGGCAGGCCGAAGATCAGCCACCCGTGCCCTACGTCCACGTGCGGAAACTGGAGAACGTCCCGCAAAAATGCCCGATCCGCTTCCGGGTTCATGCTGTAGATGATCGAATGCGCCCCTGTAATCAATCCGTCCCTCCTCCTTAACCAAACAGCTCGCGGCTCCAGAACCGCCGCCCGCCCGCCGCCGTGTGGAAGGCCCAGGCCGCCAGCAGCCCCGCCGAGCCGTACAGAAGCAGGATGTTGCCGAAATACCAGGCCCCTGTGTGTAGCGTGATCGGTGGTCCCACGAATCCGGCAAAACAAAACGCCGCCGTCAGCGCCAGCAGTCCGTACCGCAGCACCACCAGCGCCGCCAGCCCGTAGATCGCCACTCCGGCGGCCGCCCCCAGCAGCATGTTGCTGTTCCCCAGCGCCATCGGCAGTGTCAACAGCACGACGAACGCCGCGGCTCCTCGCCACGGACTCCGTAACAGCACCCGAAGCAGAAACAGCAGGAAGAAGAACAGTAACCCGTCGCGAACGTTTCGCGGCCCACGCGCCAGCCATGCTCCCAGCGTCGCCCGCAGCCCGAGCAGCAGGTCCTCATCGGTCCAGGTAGGCGCGGGGTCGAACGCGCCGCCGGCCAGCAGGTCCATCACCCGGCCGATCAGCGTCCAGGCGACCCCCAGCGCGGCTCCGATCAGCACGTCGCGACCCACCACCGGATCGCGCCACTGGCCCGCCAGCAGCCGGCTCCACGAGATCAGCGTCCGCGGCCAGTGTCGCCGCACGTACGATTCCAGCGCCAGGTACACCGTCCACACGATCACGGCGTTGAACAGAGCCGTACACAGCGCCAGCAGAAACATGCCCAGCAGGCTATTCAGCACCAGGTGCGACATCGTGAGCCACAGCGCCATGTGGATGGCAAACACGAACGCCGCCAGCCGGAACGCGCCGCGCCGGTCCGCCCGCCCCGCCGCCAGGTTGCGCCGCGCCAGCCAGGCGGAAGCGATCACGATGGCGCACAGCAGGCCGCCGTAAATCCCGATGCGCAGTCCCTCCTTCCAATCCCCAACGTCCGTCTGCAGCATCCGCTCGGGATGGTCCCATTCGCCCAGCATGGAGAAGGTAACCGGCCTCCCGCGGAACGCCGCTGCCTCCACCCTCAGTAAGCGCCCGGTGCCCGGCCACACGCCCGTCCACGCCGCGCGCGTGTCCGACGCCGCCAGCCATGTCCAGCGCGGCTCGACGGGCTTCAACGAAGCCGGGTCCAGGCCGGCGGCGCGGAATAGCGGCGACCAGTCGGGTGCGGCAGCGGCCGGCGCGTCCGCCTCGACGCGCTGTGGCGGAATCGCCTCGAAAAACACCAGCCGGCCGCGCCCATCCAGGCGCACCGTCGTCATGCCCGAATAGATCGGCGGCGGATCCATATCCGTCACGACCCCGGGAATCAGCAGATCGCTGTGGAACTCGAGTCCCGTGAGCGCCCCCGGGCTCTGCCGGTACCAGAAGCGCAGCAGCGACGCCGTACCGCCGGCGAGTTCCTGGTTCCACCTCGGGCGCGGTTTCTCGGAGGCGTCGATATAGCCCGCCTGCGATTTGTCCCACACGTAGGCATAAGCATGATCGGCGGCGCGCTCCGGATAGCCCGCCGCCGCGATGATCTCCCGCGCCTTCTGCGCCATCACTTCGGGTGGAAACTCCGGCTGAATGCGCTCCAGCGCGCTCGTGCGGAGCGCCATCCCGGCTGCGACCGCGATGCCCGCCAGCAGCGCCGCGAACAGCGCCGCCGCGGCGCGCGGTTTCATACCCGCGCCTTCGCCCGCGGCGGCTACCATTTGCGGCGACGGCGTGTCCCCGGCGGCCAGCGCTGCCGCCAGCGGATCTCCGCCGGGCAGGGCCGCTGCTACTGCCAGCGCCGACTGCGGCCGCCGTCCCGGATCCGGCTCCAGGCACCGCAGGATTACCGTTTCCACCGCCGGATCCAGGTCGTGAACGAAGGACGACGGATTCACTGGGGTGGACTCGCTGCGTTGTTGCAGCAGTTCCTGAAAGCTGCTGCTCTCGTGCGGGCGCTTGCCGGTGAACAGCTCGTAGAACAGCAGCCCAAGCGCGTAAATATCGCTCCGCGCCGTCACTTCCTTCCCGGCCAGTTGCTCCGGCGCCATGTAGAGCGGCGTTCCGCTCCGTATGTCTGCGCCGCCGATATGTTCCGTGAACCCGGCCAGGCCGAAATCGGTGAGCAGCACGTGCCCGCTGCCGTCCAGCATCACGTTCCCCGGTTTGAGGTCGCGATGCAACACGCCCTTGTCATGCGCCGCCGCCAGACCCGCACAAAGCTTGCGCGCGATCTCCAATCCCTTATCGGCCGGCAGCCGTCCGATTCGCCGGAGCAGGGAAGCCAGGTCCTCGCCGTCCACATATTCCATGGACAGAAAGAGACTGCCGTTGACCTCCCCCACGTCGTATACCCGGCACACGTTCGCGTGCGAGACCTGGCGCGCCACCCGAACTTCGTTGCGGAAGCGCCGCAGCGCTTCTTCGTCGCGGGCGAGCGCCGGAGGCAGGAATTTCAGCGCAACCTGCTGCCCCAGCGTCAGGTCGTCGGCGCGGTAAACCTCGCCCATTCCGCCCTTGCCGAGCGGCGCGATGATCCGGTACCGGTCGCCCAGCATCGCCCCCGGGATGAATTCGCCGCTTGCCGATGCAGCCCGGGCCGCCGCGGCCGCTGTTCGGGTCTTGAGCGCCGTCTCAAGCCGCGTCTCGCCGCACTGCGGGCAAATCGCCCCCTCGCTGTGCAGCGGGCCACCGCAGGAGACGCAGGACGGCATCGCGCTTTTACACCGCTTCCGGAGGTCGAACCGGAGTCCGGCCGGATTTCGCCGCGCTCGCCAGAATCACGTCCCACAGCGGGGAGGTGACCCCATAGCACTTCGTGTCGTTCGCGAAATGATGGTAGTAGTGATTCCGCCGCAGGGCGCGCAGCAACACGCCGCCCGCCGCCTGGCTATGGATGCGAAGGTGTACCGCTTCGTAAGCGAGATATCCGGTCAGAACTCCGGCCAGCACCGCCGCCGCCACGCCGGCTCCCGCGGCTGCCCAGAGCACGCCGAAAATCCCGCCCGCCACCGGCAGCGATAACCCAAGCGGCGCCAGAATGTATTTCGCCTCCGTAGGCCGTTCGTGATGTTCCCAGTGCGGCGCGAATCCGTGAAAGGCGAAGCGGTGCATCAGGTATTCGAGCGCGGTCCAGAAAAACAGCCCGGCCGCGAACGCCCCTGCCATACCCATCCAGCCGGCGCGGCCCGTCCCCAACGCCCACGCCACCGCAGCCACCGCGAGAGGTCCAAAAATACCCAGCCGGACCAGCATGGTTCCAGTATAGCCGCGTGCCGCTCAGCGCAGGTCGAACTCCACGCAGGCCCGCAGGTTGGCCACCCCGGCCGTGTAGCGCGTATCGCTCACGGCAAAGGCGACGGCGTCTTCCAACCAGTCGTGCCAGACCCCGTCGGGATCGTGCGAGGCCGCGGTCAACGTGTATTCGGCGGGGCAAAGCTCCGCGCGAAAGCCGAAGCGGATTTCGAGCGTATCGCCGGCCGCGCGCGGGCCCAGCTTCAAGCGCTCCAGTTCGGTGTTGGTGCCGTAAACGTTGAGTCCGACGCGCGTGCGGATCATGATCCCCACCACCGGATCTTCCACCGCCTCGTGAAACCGGACGGTGACGCGTACCTGTGCCAGTTCGCCGCTGCGCCAGACCAGCGTTGGACGCCCGTCCTCGCCGATCGTTTCGATGCGCAGGAGTTCGGCCCGCCCATCGCCGCGGCGCATCCGCGGGGCAAGCGGCGCGGTCACCGTTTCCCCCCAGGCGCGCAGCCGCTCCGCCACGTGCCGCCGGTAAGCCGTCAGCATTTCGTCCGGGTCGCCGCGGCCCGCCAGGCGGCCCTCGCGCAGCCACCACACCTCGTCGGCCAGCCGCCGCACCAGGTCCTCTTCGTGCGATACCAGCAGCACCGTGGTCCCCGAGCGCCGCAGACGCTCGAGTCCGATCGCCGCCCGCTCGCGAACCAGCAGATCCTGCCGTGCCAGCGTGTGGTCGAGCAGGAGCACCGCCGCCGGCGCAAGATTAAGCGCATCGTCCGGCCCCAGCCACCGCACCGGTCCAGAGGCTTCCACCACACCCGCCGACGGCTGCTCCAGCCCGGCCGCGACCCGCAGCAGCCGCCCCTTCCCGGCGCCGATCTCGCCGACGATTCCGATGAGCGCGCCGTCCGGCGCCTCGGCGTCGAAATCATCGAGCGGCGCACACCTGATCCGGCGGAATGCAAGAGCCATAAACGCTAGAATAACAAGCAGAAGATGGAAGACCCCCACGTGCTCGAGCGCATGCGCGCCGATTGGAACCAGCGCGCCGCCGAGGATGCCTATTACTACGTCGCGTTCGGCCGCCGCGAGCAGGAGACCGCCGAGTTCTTCTCGACTGCCGGCGCCGTGCTCCACAATTTCACCGGCGAGCTGAAGCGGCTCCGGGGCAGGGAAGCGGCGCTTGAAATCGGCTGCGGGCCCGGACGGCTGATGCGCCCCTTGAGCGGCCGGTTTGAGGAAATCCACGGCGTGGACGTTTCCGACGAGATGGTTCGCCTTGCCCGGGAGCGTCTCGAGGATGTGCCCAACGCGCATGTCCACCTCGGCTCGGGCTCGGACCTGGCCATGTTTCCGGACGCCAGGTTCGACCTGGTCTACTCCTACGCCGTGTTCCAGCACATCCCCAGCCGCGACGTCGTCTTCGAATATCTGCGCGAGGCGTGGCGCGTGCTGAAGCCCGGCGGCATTCTTCGCTGCCAGGTGAACGGCCTCCCGCCCGCTGCGCGCCAGTACGATACGTGGAGCGGAGTGCGCATCAGCGCGGAGGAAATTCGCGAATTCGCGCGCACCCAGACTTTCCAGTTGCTGGCTCTGGAGCAGGTTTGGACACAGTACATGTGGGTCACCTGCCGCAAGAAAGGGCCTGCCGTCCGCGAACCGGCGCTGCCCGTTTTGCGCAGCATCAGCAACGCCTTCACGGGCGATGCCGTTGCGCCCACTACCGGACCCGCGGCGGCGCTCGCGTTGTGGATCGAGAGCCTGCCCGGCGAATGCGATCTCAACACGCTGGCGGTGACCGCGGACGCGCGCCCGTGCCGCCTGATGTACATCGGTGAGCCGGACTCCTCG
Source organism: Bryobacterales bacterium (assembly GCA_963836425.1). GTDB lineage: Bacteria > Acidobacteriota > Terriglobia > Bryobacterales > Bryobacteraceae > CAWIJJ01. Next base: position 137,904 of record CAWIJJ010000007.1, read on the forward strand.
GGCGTTTCGCAGGTGAATGCCGCCCTCCCCGAAGGCATCCGCACCGGCCTGGTGCCGGTCGAAATCGACTGGCTCGGGACGCGCCTCTGCCCCGGGCGCTGGGTGCGCATCCTGCCCGCGGCGGCCAGCGTGCCTCGCATTCAGAGCGTCCACGACGGCATCAATCTGCTCAGTGGCAACCGCATCGTCAGCGGCACGGTGAAAGTGGCAATGACCGACGTCGAGCGCGCCTCCGACTTCGAAGCTGCCGTGGACGAGACGCCCGTTTCCGACACCGACGCGTTCTGCACCGACCCGGTGGAGCATCGCTACGAGTTCAACTTTCAACTGCCGGCGAGCGCCGGCCCGGGATGGCACGAAGTGCGGATCGCGCTCGGCAAGCGGCGTTTCTCCCCCGTCCCCATCGAGGTGGTTTGATTGCGCTTCGCCGTTCTGGCGGCATCCTTCACCTTGCTGGCCGCCGTGCTGCTCGCCCCGCGCAAACCATCGCGCCGCTTCGTTGAGTTGCCTGCCGGCATCGTGGAACTCCACTCCGAAATGCAGGTGGACGGCGCCGCCGACGTGCGCGGCGCGCCCACCGGCACCCTGCTGCGCGCCGCGCCCGATTTTTCCGGCCGGGCCTTGATTGTCGTGCACGGCGCCGGCGTAGAGTTGCATGATTTCGCCATCGACGGCAACCGCCAGGCCCTTGCAACCCGCCAGGGGCTGCCTCCCTATGACCGGCCGTTTTCGAAATTCACGCGCGCCAATGGCATCCTCGCCGAAGACGCCGCAGGTCTCCGGATCGCACGCGTGCGCATGCGCGAGATCGCCGGGTTTGCCGTGCTCGTGTCGCGTTCGCACGCCGTCAGCATCGACCAGGTGGAGGTCGAAAACAGCGGATCCCGCAATGACCACGGCCGCAACAACACCACCGGCGGTATCCTTCTCGAGGAAGGCACACGCGACTTCCGCGTAATCCGCTGCCGCCTCCGCAACATTCGCGGCAACGGCATCTGGACCCATTCCCTCTACACCTCGCCGCGCAACCAGGACGGGCTGATCCGGGAAAACGACGTGGACCAGGTCGGGCGCGACGCCATCCAGGTAGGGCACGCCCTCGGCATTCGCGTCGAGCAGAACCGGGGCTCTCGCATCGGCTTCCCCGTCGAAGACGTGGATATCGAGGGGCGCGCGTTTCCCGTGGCGATCGACACGGCCGGCAACGTGGAGCGCACAAGCTACATTCGGAACCGCTTCGACGAAATCAACGGCAAATGCATCGACCTCGACGGGTTTCACGATGGCGAGGTCCGCGAAAACGTGTGCGTCAACCGTGAGCCGCCCGCCGCATACCCCTCCGGCAATTACGGCATCGTCATGAACAACACCAACCCGGACATGCAATCGCGCAACATCCGCGTTCTCGGAAACATCATCGACGGCGCCCTGTTCGGCGGGATCTTCGTGATCGGAACCGGCCATCGCGTGGAGGAAAACCGTCTGCTCCACCTGAACACGGCGCATTGCAACGAGGACGCCGCGCGCTTCGGCTGCTACTATGCGCCCGGCGAGCCGGACATGCTGCGCAGCGGCATCTACCTGGGGCGTGGCGCCGAGCGGCCGGACCCGGCGCGCGGAAACCTCATCGCCGGCAACGAAATCACGGGCTTCAAAATGAATGCCCGGTGCGTGGCGCTGGCACCGGGCATCCCTGCTGGTTCAAATGTCATTCGTGGCAACCGCTGCCGCGACGACTGATTACTTCATCTGCCCGCGCAACACCTCGATCGCCTTCTCGATCTGCCGGTCGTTGCCGCTCAGAAAATCGGAAGGCGTGTTGTCCACGTAAACGTCCGGCGGCACGCCGTAGTTTTCCATGTTCTCCCCGGTCGAGGTGTAGACGCCCGAGCCCGGCGTACGGATCGCCGAGCCATCCATCAGCGTGAATGACCCGGTGCCGATCACCGCGCCCATGGTCGGTACGCCCACGATCTTGCCGAGTCCCAGGCGCCGGAAACCGTCGGGGAACATCTCGGCGTCGCTTGCCGAGCGCTCGTTCTGGAGCACCACCATCGGTCCGTAGAAGGTGTGCACGGGCCGCGGCACGTCCAGCGAATCGCGGCCGCGCGTCAATTGGTACTGCTTGCGCTGGTTGAGGATTTGCAGCAGCTCCTGGTCGATGCCGCCGCCGCCGTTGAACCGCTGGTCGATGATCAGCGCCTTCTTGCCGCGATTCTCGATCAGGTCCTCCTGGAAGCGTTGCAGCGAAGGCGCGTCCATGGCTTTGATGTGCAGGTATCCGATTTCGCCGTTCGTCAGTTTCTCCACCATCTTCGTGCGGTTCTCCACCCACAGGTCGTAGGCGAGATTGCTCTGTGCCGTGGCGGAAAGGGGCTCTATATCGATGTTCCATGAGCCGTCCAGGTCGGGCTTGGAGTTGAGCACGAATTCGAACTTGCGTCCGGGCAGGATATTGAACAGCTCCCAGTAGTTGTCTTTCGTGGTCAGCGGCTTGCCGTTCACAGACAGCACGAAGTTGCCGCGAGCGATCTTCATGTACTCGTAATCCGCCGGTCCCTTGTGGTGGATTTCGCCCACCTTGTAAAAGCCCGAAGCGTCCGGTTCCAGTTCGAAGCCCGGATAGCGGGTCTGGATGCGCTCCGCCGGAGCCGTCTCACCCGGCAGGTTGCCGCCGCCGGAAACGCCCGTATGCGAGGCATTCAACTCGCCGATCATCTCCATGATGATGTTCTGGAGTTCTTCCTGGTCGGCCACATGGGCGAGGAGGTGCTCGTAGGTGTCCTTGGCCGCTGCCCAGTTGACGCCGTGCATCTGCGGATCGTAGAAGCGGTTCTTCATCACCCGCCAGGCCTCCTGGAACACCTGTTTCCGTTCCGCCGGACGGTCCAGCATCATGCGCACCGTGAAGCTCACACGCCGCGGGGCCGCACCCGTGGGCGTTGCCGCCGCCGCGGCCGCCGTTCCGCCCGTGCCGCCGCGCCCGCCGCGTCCGCCGCCCGCTGTTGCCGTTGCCGCGGCCGGAGCGCTGTCGCCCGCGCCGGCAGCCGGCACCGAGACGGCGTAGATGCCGCCGCCCTGGAGAATGTAAACACTGCGGCTGTCCCGCGACCACTGCGGTTCGTTGAATCCGCCGCCGAAGCCGCCGCGTCCGCCCCGGCCGCCGGTCGTGCCCGTGACGGTCGTGTTCAACCGGGTGAGGCGCGTGCCGTCTTCCGAAATTACGTAGAGACCGGGTCCGCCCGCCGCGCCCGCGTCAGCGCCGCCGCCGCCGCCACCTGCCGACATGAACACATAGCTGCGGCTGTCCGGCGCCGGCACCACGCTCGCCACCGTCCCCGTCATCGAAGTGAGCTTCTTGATGCGCCGGTCCATGCCGTCCCATTCGATGGTGACCTGCACCGGCGCCGCGGCCGCGCTGCCGCCCTGTCCGCCGCCGCGTCCGCCGCGTCCGCTGCCGCTCTCGTTCAATGCGGCTTGCGCCTGCTCTTCCGTATTGATGGCGTTGTCCGCCGGAGCCTTGTCAATTCGCGTCAACGAGATGCTGTAAAGCTGCGTCGGCGTGCCGCGGAATCCCTGCGATGCCATCGCGGGCAGGCTGATGCCGCCGAGCAACAGCAACTTCTTCCCGTCCGGCGTCCACTTGGCGTTGCTTGAAACCTGAAAATCGTCGGATGCGATTAGCCGCTCCTGCCCGGTCGCCAGCTCTTTCACGTACACATGCGAGCGGAGCAGATTGTCCTGCTTGGTGTAGGAGAGATACTTCATGTCCGGCGAGAACTGCGGGCTGGTCACATTGCCCGCCTCGCTCGACGCTACCTCGTCCGTCTTTCCGCTCTCGATATCCACACGCCGCAGCTTGTGGTCCGAGCCGCCCCACAGCAGCGACTTGGAATCCGGCGCCCACGTGATCGACGACTTGTCGCAATCCGCGTCGCTCAGTTTCTTCGGCGACTTGCCCAACTCGTCCGAAATCCACACCTCCTGCCGCCCCGTGCGGTCGGAAACGAACGCGATCCACTTGCCGTTAGGCGACCAGCGGACATCCTGTTCCCGCCACGGCGTCTCGGTGACGCGCTGCGGCTCGCCCCGATCCGTGGCCACCGTGAAGATCTCGCCGTGAACCACGATCGCCGCCCGCCGGTTGGAGGGCGACAGCGCGAAGGAATCGGCCGTGCTGTTGAAGGTCACCAGCTCGGTGTCGTTTTCCTTCGAGTCCGACTTCACGTCGATACGGATCTCGGTGCTCTTGCCGCTGGCCACGTCCAGTTTCCACAATCCGAAGTTGTCTTCGTAGACGATCGTCTTCCGGTCCGCCGAAATGCTGGGGAAGTAGAGATTGCCGTCGGTGTGGCGCGTCACCTGTACCGGCGCGCCGCCTTTATCGGAAATCTTCCAGATGTTGTTGACGCTCTTCATCACGTCCGGTCCGCCGAACTTGATGTTCTTCTCATTCGGCAGCCGGTCGGAAACAAAGTAGATGTCGCCGTTGGCGGCGTACATCGGCCAGAGATAATTTCCCTTGAAATCGGCATCCCCCAGCTTGGTGAAGCTCTTCGATGCCACGTCCATCACCCAAACATCCCCCGCGTACGATCCCCGGTAGTGCTTCCGGGTCCACACCGCCGGATGGCGCACGAACGCCATCTTCTTCCCGTCGGTGGAGTAGCTCGCTGTCGTGCCCCAGTCCGTGGCCACGGGCTGCTCGATGCCGCCCTCCACGGGCACCTCGAACAACGTCGTGACGCTGGGAAATGCGCCCTTGGCGCGCGCCGAAGCGAAAATCACCTTCTTGCCGTCGGGCGTCCAGTTCACGACAGAGTCGGAGGCGCTGTGAAAGGTTAACTGGCGCGGCTTGCCGCCCTCGGCGTCCACCACGTAGACGTCATAATTGCCATCGCGGTCCGATGAGAACGCGATCGACTTTCCGTCCGGTGAAAAGCGCGGGTAGACCTCGCGCGCCGTATTGTCGGTGACCCGCAGCACGCCGGTCCCGTTTTCGTTCGCAACCCAGATGTCGCCCAGGTAGCTGAAAGCGACCTTACCGTTCGCATAACTGGGATGACGCAGCAGTTTCACCTGCGCGGACAAAAGCGAGGGCAGCAGCAGCGCACACGCAACCAGGAGCGTTCTCTGTATCATTCTCTAACCTCCGGCAGTCGGCCTTGAAAGGATACAGAGATCTTAATCTGTGGCGGGACTCGATGCAAATCGCGCCGCCGGCCGTTAATCGGCCAGCAGCCGGATCGCGCCGATGCCGCCGTGCACGTCCAGCCGGACGGTCACCTTGGAGTTCAGATAAGCATCGTTCACGTACCGGCTGCCCTGCTTGCGCAACCCGCTCACGTGGATTTCGCCGATTCCTCCTTCGGCCTCCGCCAGAATCCCGACATCGCGCGGCAGCCTCACCACCGCTTCCCCGATTCCGCCCCGGATCCGCACCGAGTAGCTCGCTTCCGGCTTGCCGCGCAGGTCCAGGTCCAGCTTGCCCACGCCCATTTCCACGTCCACGCCGCGCAACGGCAGTCCGCCCAGGTCCAGTTCCGCGTCGCCCGCTCCGAAGTTCACGTTCAGGTTCACCGGCACCGCCTTGCTCAGTCGCACATCCCATTCGTAGTTGTTTTTGCCGATGCCCGCCCGCATGGAAGGCTGTTTGATCGTCAGCGAGGCGCGTCCCGCCGTGCTGCTGTACTTCACGTCCGGTTTGGAGGAGGGCGTGTTGTACGTGAAACTGGCGCGCACCAGCTTGTCCGTTCCGCTGCCTACCATCAGCCGTCCGGCGCGCATATCCAGGTTGACCCGCAGCGCCTCGGAGGAATCCCGCTCGATCGTTCGCGATTCGGTGCGCAGGGGACCCGAATGTTCCACCACGCACCCCGTCAGAAATGCGGCCGCCGCAATGGCGACCGGCCAGGTTCGAGTCATCGGACCTCCCTGAGGGTCCATACGCGCAGCCTGCCGCGAATGTTCCCCCGAAGGCTCAGACCCGGATGCCGCACATCTCGGCGAAACGGATCTCCGTCGCCTTCACCCGCGTGGCCACCACCTGCAAGGTGCGCCCCAGAATCTCGGCCGCAAGGCGCGGATCCTGCTGGCATGCGCGTTTCAGCTCCAGCCCGTCGATGCGCAACGCTTCGGTCCTTCTCGCGGGCGCGAACCTGGAACAGCGTATCCTGGTCGTTCAGCAAGGAGGACCAGCCGAACACGTCTCCGGGACCGAGCGCCTGCACGCACACCACGAATCCGGGCGTGCGCAGTTCAACCGCTACACTGCCGGTGGTGAGCAGATAGAACGAGCGGGAGTGCTGCCCATCCACGAGAATTACGTCGTTCTCGTCAAAGGTGACGTGCGAGGCGAGTTGCGCCAGGATCTCCAGATGTTCGCTGTCGAGTCCGAACAAGAACGCGTGGTCGTGAATGGTCTGGCGAATTTCCGGCGTCAAATGCCCCTCCAGACGGGTGACAGGACCCAGCCTGCGAACCGAAGTCTCTCAATACACATGACAAGAGCAAGGCATTTGCAATTCAGATGCCACTGGTGCCGTGCAGCGCCTTCACCCCTCCACTCGCGGGTGGGATACCGGAAATCAGTCCTGCAAATCTTCCTCGTTTTCCTTGCGCAGCGTGTGGGCAACTCCCGGACTGCTCATCTGCCGCAACAGTTGTTCGAGTCTCTCCGGCGGCATAGTCAAGCCCATGCTCGCGCCCAGCCAGAGAACCGAACAGAGCATCATGCAGCGGAAGCGGTGCTTGATCGACAAATCCGTCTCCAATGTTGAAACCGTGCGGACGTTCTCCGCGAAATCAAAATGTGTGGGTGAAAGCCGGTCCTAGACGGAGGCGGGAGGAGCCCGTGCGGGCAGCAGCGAACGGAATGGGGCGTATGGAAGGCGGTCGTCTTCCGTGCGGCCGAACCGTCGCGATGCGGTAACGGCGGCAAACAGACAGCAAAGCGCGGCCGCGATGGTGCAGTACAACAGCCCGGCGGCGGGGTTCAGCGTGGCGGCTGCGAACAGCACCGCCAGCACGCACAGTATCGCGACCCACCTGCGGGCAGACATCACATCTCGAGTATACCCGCCGCGACAGGAGTTGCTTCCACGGCCCTGATATACTCGAAACATCCCGTGTTCCATTCCATTGAAAAGCAAGTCGCCGGCGCGTTCCGTGCGCACATTCTGATCCGCTATGGCGTCGACCAGCCGGTAACTATAGAACAGCCGCGGCAGAGCGAGTTCGGCGAGCTCGCCGTTCCCGTGGCCTTTCAGCTCGCCCGCCAGCTCCGCCAGGCGCCCAAAAAAATCGCCGCCGAACTCGCGGCCGGGATTGGCGGCATCCCCGGCGTCGCTTCCATGGAGGTGGCAGGCAACGGCTACATCAATGTCCGGCTGGACCGCGGCGCGTATGGCGCGGCGCTCCTGCGCGGCGACGCGGAAACGGCCGCTCCCTCCACCGAAAAAATCATCGTCGAGCACACCAACATCAATCCCAATAAGGCCGCGCACATCGGGCACCTGCGCAATGCCGCCCTCGGCGACACCTTCGTTCGCATGCTGCGCGCCGCCGGCCACCGCGTGGAAGTGCAGAATTACATCGACAACACCGGCGTTCAGGTGGCCGACGTCGTCGTAGGATTCCACTACCTCGAGCAGAAGGACGCGGCCGCCGTCCAGCAGCTCCTCGACGATCCCGCCGTCCGCTTCGACTACTATTGCTGGGACCTCTACGCGCGCATCTCCGCCTATTACAAGGACCACCCCGAATCGCTCGATTGGCGCAAAGCGACGCTGCACGCCATCGAGGCCGGCCACGGCGACCTTGCCGAACTTGCCCACCTCGTGGCCGACGCTGTCGTGCAGGCGCACCTCGCCACCATGCTCCGTATGGATGTGGAATACGATGTCCTGCCTCGCGAAAGCGAAATCCTTCACCTTCAGTTCTGGTCCGCAGCCTTCGAAATGCTGAAGGAGCGCAATGCCATTCAGTACGAAAGCGAAGGCAAACACGCCGGCTGCTGGGTCATGCCCGGCCTTTCCGAAGAAGGCAAGGTTATCGTCCGCTCCGACGGCACGGTTGTTTACACCGGCAAGGACATCGCCTACCAGCTCTGGAAATTCGGCCTGCTCGGCAAAGACTTCTTCTACCGCCCCCTCATGCGCTACCAGGATGGCCGCATCCTGTGGATTACCACCGCCGACACCGTCAACTCCGGGAAGCAGTTCGGCCACGGCTCCAGTGTCTATAACGTCATCGACGCGCGCCAGTCGTACCTGCAGGATGTGGTCGTGGCCGGCCTGCGTGGCCTCGGCTTCAATCAGCAGGCCGACCGGTCCGTGCATTTCTCGTATGAAATGGTGGCCCTTTCGCCGCGCTGCTGCGCCGACCTCGGCATTCCCCTTTCCGACGAGGACCGCAAACGCCCCTACGTCGAGGTTTCCGGCCGCAAAGGCCTCGGCGTCAAGGCCGACGACCTGATGGATTCGCTCATCGCCAAGGCGCTCGAAGAAGTCGCTTCACGGCACCCGGAAAACAGCCGGGACGAGAATCTTCAGGTGGCTACCTCCATCGCTATCGCCGCGCTCCGCTACTTCCTGCTCAAATTCACCCGCAATACGGTCATCGCCTTCGACCTCCAGGAGGCGCTCAGCTTCGAAGGCGAAACCGGTCCCTACGTGCAGTACGCTGCCGTCCGCGCGCGCAGGATCCTGGCCAAACTGCGGGAAAGCGGCGAAACCATCCCCGATTTCGCCGTCGAGCTCGACGCCTCCGCCATGGCCCGCCAGTTGCAATTCGAGGATTTCTGGCAGGTCCTGATCGCCATCTCCAAGGCCGATTCCGCGCTCGAAAATGCTCTCTCCGCCGGAGAACCGGCCCACGTTGCCCGCTACGCCTTTCAACTCGCCCAGACGTTCAGCAACTTCTACCAGAAATATCCCGTCATTCACGAAGAGAACCGGGAAAAAAAGGTCTTCCTGCTTTGGATGACCGATTTCTTCCGGCGCCAGCTCGAACGCACCGCCGCCATCCTCGGCATCCGCATCCCTCCCTATATGTAGCGCCGCGCCCCCGGCGTCAGTGCTTTGCCGGCTCGGCCGGCTTCGCTTCGCCGTGAGCCGCCGGCTTCGCCGCTTCGCTCTCCTCCTTTGCGCCTTCGCCCTGCGCCGGTGGTGTCCCCGCCAGATACTGCACGATGACTGAAATCCGCCGGTTCGACGAGGACAGCGGATCCTCCGGCCGCCGGAGGGCGCGCTCCGCATAACCCCGCACCTGCTGCACCTGGTCCGGCCGCAGCCCGTGCGACTGCATCAGTTTCCTCGCCGAGTTTGCCCGGTCCGCCGAAAGCTCCCAGTTGGTGTATTCGCCGCCGCCGTTGAAGGGTTTGGCATCCGTGTGCCCCTCGAGCAGAATCCCGTTCGGCAGTTTCCCCAGCTCTTCGGCCAGGCGGATCAGCAAATCCGACCCGTTCGCCGTGGGCACCGGCCGCCCCGATTCGAAAAACATTCCCGCGTCGGTCTCCAGCAGTTCGATGCGCAGCCCGTCGGAGGTGATCGTGATCTCCACGTGGTCGCGAATGTTGCGGAAGTTCGGCACCGTCATCAAGGCCTGCTGGATCTTCTCCTGCAAGCTCTTCATATCGTCCTTCGGCAACTCCAGCGCGTTGCCCAGCCCCGCCGCCGCCGTCCCGGTCTGCTTTCCCGGCCCGGAGGGGTTGTTGAAATACGCGCTCACCGCCTGCTGCACCTCCTTGTCCGCGCTCATCAGCCAGAGCACGATAAACAGAGCCATCATCGCCGTGACGAAATCCGCGTACGCCACCTTCCAGGCCCCGCCATGATGCCCTCCGCCGTGGCCGGACCCGCGCCGCCGCAGCACCACGACCTTCGGAGGAGCCGGCGCGCTCGCAGTCTCTTCGGTTTCTTCCGCCATCCTAAGCCGCCTTGGAAGCTACCTTGCCGCCACCGCGGCAGGCCGCCTCCATCTCCTGAAACGTAGGACGCACGCCGCTCGGTATCGAGCGCCGCGCCAGTTCCACCGCCATCATCGGACTCAACCCCTTAACGAACGCCAGCGCCGCCATGCGCAGAAAGCCGAAATAGTGGCCTTCCGCCTGCGTCTGTTTGTCCATCGCGCTCGCCAGCGGCCCGAAGATTCCGTAGCAAAGCAGAATTCCCAGAAACGTTCCCACCAGCGCCGCCGCCACGCGATGCCCGATCTCCTCCTTGGGCCCGCCCAGCGCGCCCATGGTAATCACCACGCCCAGCACCGCGGCCACAATGCCCAATCCCGGCAGCGCGTCCGACATGGTCGTCAGCGCCGCCACTGGTTCGTGGCTCTCCCGGTGATGCACCTCCAGGTCCACCAGCATCATCTCGTCGATATCCATTGGCTCCACCCCGCCCGAGACCGCCATGCGCAGCGTGTCGCACAGAAAATATACGGCGTGATGATTCTTCAGAAAGTTCGGGTACTTGGAAAAAATCGCGCTTTTGGCCGGATTGTCCACGTCTTCCTCGAGCTTCGCCGTGCCCGCTTTTCGGGCATGGTTGAACAGCTCGTACACCATCTTCAGGCTCTCGGTATATCGCGCCTTGCTATACGGGCTGCCTCCCAGCACGCCCATTATTCCTTTCCCAATGCCTATCAGTATGGGCAGAGGGTTGGCCACGATAACCGTGCCTACCGCCGCCCCGAAGATAATAACCAGTTCCGCCGGCTGGAACAGTACTGCCAGGTTGCCGTGCTCCATCAGGTAGCCGCCGGCAATGGCGCCGAGCACGATAAGAATGCCGATGATTGAAATCATGAATTCGAGTAGTCAACAGAGTCTCATCGGCTTGGATTCGGAGATGCGATAGGGTGGAAATCCCCGGCATTTCGCCCGGTCTAATTCAGGTGGCGCTTGTTGCCCCTTGCCATAACTCCATCTTGCTGAAACAATAGCGTTTGACTAACCACCTATGCGAATCCGCGTGCTTGGCATCGTTCTAGCCGGAGGAAAAGGAACCCGGCTTCATCCATTGACCATGGAACGGGCGAAACCGGCCGTGCCGTTTGGCGGAAAGTACCGGATTATCGACTTCGTTCTGAGCAACTTCATCAACTCCGGAATCTTCTCGCTGTATGTGTTGACGCAGTTCCGGAGCCAGTCCCTGCTCCAGCACCTCGCCGAGGGCTGGCAGTTCGGCGGACTGCTGAAGAACCAGTTCGTCATTCCGGTGCCCGCGCAGATGCGGTCCCCCGGCGAAACCTGGTATCAGGGAACCGCCGACGCGATTTACCAGAACATCAACCTGGTGGAGCAGTCCGACCCGCAGGTGGTGGCCATCTTCGGCGGAGACCACATCTACCGCATGAACATCACCAGTATGATCGAGCACCATATGAAGAAGGGCGCGGAAGTGACCGTCGCCGCTATTCCGGTGCCCAGGCGCCACGCGGTCGAGTTCGGCGTCATCGAAGTCGCCGATGACGGCCATATCCTCGCCTTTCACGAAAAGAACCCCGACGCCCCCACCATGCCCGGCGACAATTCCCGCGTCTTCGCCTCCATGGGCAATTACGTCTTCTCCACCCGCACCCTCCTCCGCCTCCTCCACGACGATGCCGCCGAAGCGGAAAGCACCCACGACTTCGGCCGGGATATCCTCCCCAAACTGGCCGGCAAATCCGAAATCTACGCCTACGACTTCCAGACCAACCGCATCTCCGGCGAGCCCACCGACGGGGTCCCCTACTGGCGCGACGTCGGCACCATCGACGCCTATTACGAAGCCAACATGGATCTCCGCTCCATAAGTCCCGAACTCAATCTCTATAACCGGGATTGGCCCGTCCGCACCACCGCCTATCCCGACCCGCCCGCCAAGTTTATCTTCGACGACGAGAACCGCCGCGGCCAGGCAATCGACTCCATCGTCTCGGGAGGCTGCATCCTGGCCGGCGGCACGGTCCGCAACTCCGTCCTCGGACGCGGCGTTCGCGTCCACTCCGGAGCGTTGGTCGAAGATTCCGTCATCCTCGATAACTGCGACATCGGCCGTCGCGCCAAAGTGCGGCGCGCCGTGCTCGACAAAAACTGCCGCATTCCACCCGACGTTGTCGTCGGCTACGACCTCGATGTCGACCGCGTCCGCCATCACGTCACCGAAAGCGGCATCGTAGTCATCGGCGGCAATCGCACCCCGGTCGAGATCACCGGCCTGGTGGTTTAAGTGGGCCCGGCTCCGGTCTCCGCCGGAACCTGAACCGGCGCGGACAGCATGGAACAACAAGTCCTCGCCTGGATCGCCCAGTACGGCTATCTGGCCATTTTCCTGCTCCTGGTGTTCGGCATCGTCGGGTTGCCCGTTCCCGACGAAACCATGCTCACCTTCACCGGCTATCTCATCTTCAAAGGACACCTCTCGCCCGCGCTCGCCTTCGCCTGCGCGCTCGCCGGCAGCGTCACCGGAATCACCATCAGCTACTGGCTCGGCCAGACCTTCGGCCTGATGCTCATCCACCGCTACGGCCGCTATCTCCGCATCACGGAGGCGCACGTGCAAAAGGCCCACGCCTGGTTCGAACGAGTGGGCCATTGGGGATTAACGTTCGGCTACTTCGTTCCCGGAGTCCGCCACTTCACCGCGTACGCCGCCGGCATGGCGGGCGTCCGCCCGCACCAGTTCGCGCTCTTCGCCTGGTCGGGCGCCCTGCTCTGGATCACTACGTTTCTTTCGCTCGGCTACTTTCTGGGCGAACGCTGGCAGGCGGTCGAAAAGGATATCCACCGCTACTTCGCCGCCGGCGCCATTGCCTTCACCGTGATCGTTTGCGCGTTCCTCGTCTGGCGCAAGTGGCGACGGGCGAAGCGTACCTGAACGCGGCCCGCGCCCCCCGCCCTCAATCCAGCCGTTCCAGCCGCAGATAGTGGCCGCGCAGCCACCCCGAGACGCTGCGTACCGCCGCCCATGGATTCGGAAGCACTACCGCGTCCGGCGACTTCCCGACCGAAAGCCGCCAACGCTCGTCCCCGAAGAAAGAAAACTCCAGCGTATCCTCCCCCGCTCTCATGTCGCGAAGAATTCCCGAGTGGTAGGCCTGACCGAGCGAAATCCCATCCAGCAATCGCCCGTCGCGGCCGACCAGATAAAAATGAACCGCCTCCTCGAAAGGAATTCCGTCCGACGTGATCACCAGGTAGCCCTTCGAGCAGTGGAATTGTCCCTCGAGCACTTTGCCTTCAATGTCCACCGAACGGCCGTCGCCATCGATGAGCCTGGAGCGAAGACTCTCTCCGCCCTCCGGGTCGATGCGAAACCGGTCCACTGCCTCCATAGCTCCGACCCTAATCCCAGATCTCGTCGAATGCAAGATCCGCGCTCAGCGCGAACAGAAGGCCGCCGACGAAGACCCCCACCCCCGCGCAAATCGGCGCTCCCGGCCCGCACACCATCCCGGCCGCCGCGCCCCCTGCCAGGCTGCCCAGAAATCCCGTGCCGATACTGGCCGTCTGCTTGACGGTCTCGCGCACGGGCCTCTCCGATTCCGCAATCGCGTACACCGAAAACGCGACGCTGATGATCAGCAGCCCCTTGCCCCCTTTGCCCAACCCCTCCGCGATCGCCGTGAAGCGCGGGTTGGGCCGCCCCGCGGCCTTGACGATGCCAAGGAAGACCGCGTCCTGTTCGGTAGTCGAAAGCTCGGCGAATTCCCGGCTGAACAACTGCCTGGAATACTTCGCCAGCAGTTCGTCCATGGTCTTGCCGGTGGCCTTCTCGAGTTCCGCCGCGGCCCTTCCGATGTCGCTCGACTTCAAACGCCCCGCGTCCATCAGACCGTTCCGCATGGACTGAGCCTCGGCTGCGCCTTCCCTCGCCGTAATCTCTCCGCGGTTCACCCGCTCCACGATCTGGTCGGAATAGCGCCCGGACTTCGCAACATAGTCCGCCCGCACATTCGCGTCTTTAATGAAGCGCGATCCGAAATCCACAAAGGCGTCGCGCAACTGTTGCAGCGACTCCGCCAGCACGCTGTCCGTGGGCGTGGCGGCCGGTCCGCTCTGCCCGTTTAACCCGAACCATGTTTGACTGTTCGGCTCCACCCGTCCCGTCGGATCGGGAATGTTCATGATCCGCTTCTGGAACGATTCGATCAGATAGATGGTCTGCGCGTCGCAAAGTCCCGTAGGCTTGATAGGAATGACAGGGCCGAGCCACTTCAGGTTCTGCTGTAAGAGTGCCTGGACCGTTTGAACGTCGATAGGTAAGTTAAATCCGTTTCTGCCAACCGATGCTTGTATGCTCATAGATTTTCGTATGACTACAAGCAATCAGATTAAACGGTGCGAAACAGATTTCCGAGCCGGTTCAGCGCGGAATTTACAGCTTGCCCGGCCCCGCCGCGGGAAATTTTACGGTTGTGCCGCGCGCTTCAGGTGGGTGATCGCCAGTCCCGTGACGACAACCACCACCGCGCCGATCACGTTGTACCAGAGCCACGAAACATTCGTCCACAGGAACGTGGCCAGCACCACCGCTTCGCCCGCCAGCATTCCCGCAAATGCCGCCGTCCCCCGCACGCGCGAAAATCCCAACGCCAGCACGAAGCAGCCGAGTAGCGTTCCGTAAAACAGCGACCCCACCTGGTTCACCGCCACGATCAGCGAGCCCAGCCTCCCCGCCGTCCCCGCGAATGCCACCGCGTACGCGCCCCAGAACAGCGTGGCCCACCGCGACGCCAGCAGGTAATGGTGGTCGCTCGCATCCTTCCGGATGTACCGCCGGTACACATCCACCACCGTCACCGTCGCCAGTGAATTGATCTCGCCCGAGCTCGCCGACATGGTCGCCGCAAAGATCACCGCGATCACCAGCCCCACGATTCCCGTTGGAAGATACCGCGTCACGAACGACAGAAAAATATAGTTGGTGTCCGTGAATCCTTTCTCGCCGCCCGCGCGCACCACCAGTTCCGCCGCCCGCGCCCGCGCGCCGTCGATCTCCTTTTGCGCCGCGCGGTATTCCATCACCTGCCGCCCCTCGCCGGCGGTGCTCCCTTTCCGGTGCGCCTCCACCAGCGCCAGGGCCGCGTCCCTGCGGTGCGTGAACGCCTGACCATAGTCCGCCTCCACCTGCCGGTATTCGGCCGATTGCGCAATCCGCTCGAGCTCGGTGTGCTGGAACAGGACCGGCGGTTGCACAAACAGGTAGAACACGTACACCATCGCCCCGATGAACAGGATGAAGAACTGCATCGGTATCTTGGCCACCGCATTGAACAGCAAACTGAGGCGGCTCGCCGAAATCGACTTCCCCGTCAGGTAGCGTTGCACCTGCGACTGGTCGCACCCGAAATACGAGAGGAATAGAAACGTGCCGCCCAACAGCCCGCTCCACAGGTTGAACCGGTCGGCCCAGTCGAACCGCGTCGTCACTGCGTTCAACCGTCCCGCCGCTCCCGCCAGGTATACCGCGTCCGGAATCGACACCTCCCCCGGCAGCAGCACGAACACCGTAATCAGCGACAGGACCAGCCCCAGCATGATCACACCCATCTGCTGCACGTCCGACCATGTCACCGCCTTGATCCCGCCCGCCACCGTGTACGAAATGACCAGCATCCCCATGAGCGACGTCGTAATCCGCTCCGGCCATCCCAGAATCACCGAGAGCACGATGGCCGGCGCGTAGATGGTCAGGCCCGTCGAAAGTCCCCGCTGGCAGAGGAATACCAGGCTCGCCAGCGCGCGCGTCTTGCCGTCGAAGCGCTGCTCCAGGTATTCGTATGCGGTGTAGACCCTGGCGCGGTGAAACAGCGGCACTACCGTCGCGCAGATCACCACCATTGCGATCGGCAGCCCGAAATAGAATTGCACGAACCGCATGCCATCCACGTACGCCTGCCCGGTAGTCGAGATGAAGGTGATCGCGCTCGCCTGGGTGGCCATGATGGAGAGCGCCATCGCATACCACGGCATGGTCTTCCCGGCGAGCAGGTAACGGTCTACCGTGTTGCTGCCGCGGCTCCGGTAGAGGCCGTAGCTGATGATGGTGACCAGGGTAGTCGCCAGCACGGCCCAGTCGAGCGGCCTCATCGATAGGCCCGGGTGAACAGGTAGAAGACGGCGATGAGCACGCAGAGGTAGATCAGAACTGCCGCGTATACCCGCTTCCACGTGCGCAGAAACGGCGGCGGATCGTCGGGTACCTCGCGAAGCTCCGGCATGGGTTTATAGTGGCACGCCGCGATGCGGTCACGCCAGCAGTTCGCCCGTCATCACCGTGACCGCCTGTCCGCCCAATATCACCCGCTCGCCTTCCAGCCGCACCTTTACCACGCCGCCCCGCGCCGACGCCTGGTAGGCCGTGAACTCACGTTTGCCCAACCGCTCCGCCCAGTACGGTCCCAGCGCGGTGTGCGCGGACCCGGTGACCGGATCCTCGTTCACGCCCGCTCCCGGTGCGAAGAAGCGGGAAAGAAAGTCGTACTCGCCGCCCTCCGCCCGCGCCGTTACGATCACGCCCCGCACGCCCAGCTTCCCCAGCGCCGTGAAGTCGGGCGCAAGCTCGCGCAGCGTCTTCTCCGAATCCACCTCCACCAGGTAGTCGAACGCATTCCGGCCCACGAAGCGGACCGCATCCACGCCCAGTGCCGGCAGCAGTTCCGCCGGGGGCTTCGCCGCGGTTGCGATCTTCGCCGGAAAATTCAGTTCGATCCACTCCCCCTGCCGGTCCGCCGTGAGCAGGCCGCTACGCGTGTAAAAGCGCGCCTGCTTGCCCTCCGGCAGGTGGCCGTCTTCCCACAGCACATGCGCCGACGCCACCGTGGCGTGCCCGCACAGATCCACCTCTACTGCCGGTGTCAGCCAGCGCAGGTTGTACCCACCATCGTGTGGGTTTAAAAATGCCGTTTCCGAAAGGTTCATCTCCCGCGCGACGTCTTTCAGCCACTGCTCCGGCATTTCCTGTTGCAACACGCAGACGGCCGCGGGGTTCCCCGCAAACGGCCGGTTTGTGAAGGCATCCACCTGTACCACCCGAATAGCCATAATTTGTCAGCGTACCGCACTTGAATCTAATGGCGGAAAGGTGGAGTCTAAGATATAGTGCTGTTCCGATTTTCCAGTTTGTGGATCGCCCTGGGCCTCCTGGTGGCGATGTGGGGACTCGGTTCGTTCCGGCAGACCGCCGGCACCGGCGCGCCGCGTCCCGTGGGTTTGCCGCCGGGGCCGGTGAAGATCCTGCAGTTCTATGCCAGCGTCGGCCAACTTCTGCCCGGGGAAAAAGCGCTGCTTTGCTACGGTGTTGAAAATGCCCGCACCGTTCGCATCGCGCCGTCGCTTCCTGATGTCTACCCGTCCCACAGCCGCTGCGTGGAAATCGTGCCGCGGCAGACCACGCACTACACAATCCTCGCCGAAGGCTTCGACGGGCGCGTGGCCACCCAGTCGTTCACTCTCCCCGTTGTCGATGTTCCGCGCCCGCGCCTCCGCGTGAATGTGGCGCGGGTCAGCTTTCCGGACTGGCAGTAAGGGGGCTACCCTCTCCAGTCCCTGACTCGCTGCGCCACCTCTTCCACCGCCGACTCCGGCAGAAAAGGATGCAGCGGCAGCGAAACCAATTCCCGGCACGCCCTCTCCGCCACTGGGTGATCTCCCTTTCGCGAACCGCAATCCCGAAATGCCGGCTGTAGATGAAGCGGAACCGGATAATGCACGCCAGTTGAGATTCCTACCGCCGCCAGGTGTTCGCGCAGCCGGTCCCGCCGTGCCGTGCGGATGGCGTACAGGTGGCACACCGAACCGGCATTCCGGCGCACGGGCCGCACAGCATCGCAACCGGCAAGCATCTCGTCGTAAAGCGCCGCCAGACGCCTTCGCCGCCCGTTCCATTCCTCGAGCCGCGGAAGGAACGCCCGCAGGTAACACGCCTGCATTTCATCCAGACGTGAATTGACGGCTGTCATGCGGCTGACCTGATCCTTGCGGCGGCCGCCGTCGCGAATCAGGCGCAGCCGCCTCGCCGCGGTTGCCGAATCGGTCAGCACCGCGCCGCCGTCTCCCAGGCATGGAAGGTTTTTCGTCGGGTAGAAGCTGAACGCCACCGTGCCAGGAAAACGAGTCAAGGGTCCGCCGCCGCTGCGCGCTCCGTGCGCCTGGCAGGCGTCCTGCACGACCGCCAGGCGTCCCCGCGCCATCGCCGCCATCGCCTTCATGTCGCAGCACTGCCCATAGAGATGCACCGGCACCACCGCCCGTGTATTCCGTCCCGCGCGGTCGCCCGCCGCCGCTGCGTCCAGCAGGAGGTCGTCGTCTCCCACATCCACGAATTTCGGAACGCATCCGGCAGCCAGCACAGCCTGCGCGGTGAAAAGCGACGTCAGCGCCGGAACCAGCACCTCCGCGCCGCTGCCCGCGAGCCCCGCCGCCCGCAGGCCGCACTCGATGGCCGCTGTCCCCGTCCCTACCGCCACCGCGAAGCGCGCCCCGAAGGCCGCCGCTATCTCGTTTTCGAACGACTCCACCTCTTCGCCCAGAATGAAGTGCATTCGCTCGAACAGCCGCGTCAGGTTCCCCCGCCACTCGGCCTCCGTCTCCGACAGAATCGGCCGCAGATCCACCATCGGAATCATCGCAGGATCACCAGCCTCACCCAAAGCTTCACCAATTGTCCGAAGGTCGTCGCCAGCGATGCGATTCGGAAGAACTGCGAGCGCCCATACCGCCGCTCGTAGTGGTGCACGCCGACCTCCCGTACCTTGCACCCGCTCAGTTCCAGCTTGCGCACCAGTTCCACGCAGATGGTGCCGCTCGTCGAAGTCAGCCGGATGGATTCGAGCAGCTTCCGCCGGATCAGCCGGTAATCGCAATCGATGTCCCGGATGCGGATGCGGAACAACAGCCGCGCGCAGAAGTTGTACGTCCTGCCGATCCAGATCCGGTGCGCCGGGTCGTGCCGCTCGAGCTTGTAGCCGTTCACCAGGCCTGTTTCAGGGCCCGCCAGCTCCAACAGTTTCGGCAGTTCGCTCGACGTCGTACTGTCCGTCCCCGTCGGTGTAAAATACCCACTCCCGCGTGGCCGCTTCGAAGCCGCTGCGGAGCGCCCCGCCGTAGCCCCGGTTCTGCGCGTGCGTAATTACCCGCAGCAGTGGCTGATAGCGCCGGCGCAGTTCCTCGAGCACCTCGCCCGTTTTGTCCTGGCTGCCGTCGTTCACCACAATCACTTCGTAGTCGTCGGCGTGCGCTTCCAGCACCTCGAAGGTCTTCGCCACCAGGTCCGGCAGCGACGGCGCGTCGTTGTAAGCCGGAAAAAACACGCTCAGTGAACGGAACCTGCGGCTCTCTGCAGTCACTCGATTTTTTCTCCCGCGAACAGTAGCGATTGCCCTGCGGCGAAATTCAGTCCCGCGCCGATCCACCCGGCCTCCAGGCGCAACAGCCCGAACAACAGCGCGTCCAGCCACGGGGCAGGCGGATCGATGCCGCTTGCCGGCGGCTTCCGCAGCAGCGGCTCCCAAATCCGGAATTTGCCCAGTGCCACCGGCAGCAAAAGGCTGTTGGCGTAGGTGCAGCGCAGCGTGCGGAACCCTGCGCTTTCCATGATTCGCCTCAGCCGCGTTCGCGTCAGCCGCTGCCGCTCCTTTACGAACTCCGAGTGCCGGCTGCGCAGCACGTCCAGTGCGGAGACCCGCATCACCACCAGTCCGCCAGGCTCCAGCACCCGCGCCATTTCCCTCACCGCCGGACCCTCTTCGCCGCGCGGCAGGTGTACCAGCACGTCCAGCGACAACAACAGGTCGAAGCTGCCGGCCTCGAACGGCAGCGCGCAGATGTCGCCCTGCACCGGCCGCTCCACCCCCATCTGCCGCGCATAGCGCAGCCCTTCGCCGCTGAGGTCCATCGGAATCAGTGGCCACTGCCGTTCCGCCTGCAGCATTCGCGAAAAGTAGCCCGTTCCGCACCCTGCCTCGAGTGCCCGCCGGATTTTCCGGCCCTTTAGAAACGGGTCCAGAAACCGGAACAGGATCGCCCGCATGCCCCGGTACCACCAGGAATCGGCTTCGCAGCGCGCAATGTTGGCGAATTCCGCCGGGTTCATGTAGCCTGTCATTGCGCTGCGGCCAGTCGGTAGAGTCCGCCATTGCTGTCGAGCCCGCACGCGGGCGAGTATTCGTGTGGCTGCAGGTAATAGGGCTGGTGCTCCCGGAAGAACGCGAGGCTCCGGCGGATCCCGCATTCCATCGCCACTCCGGGGCTCCATCCGAAATCCTCGCGGAAACGGGTCCCGTCAGTGGCATAGCTCCCGATGTCGATCCGCTTGCGGTCCTCGGGAAAGGGTCTGAACAGTGGTGGAGGGCACCCTCCCGCTTCGCTCATCATCCGTGCGATCTCGGCCAGCGGCAGTGGGCGACCGCCCCCCACATTCCAGACCCGGCGTTTTGCATCCAGTGCGCTTCCCGCCAGCAGAAACGCATCCACTGCATCGTCCACGAACAGCGGATCCCGCAACTGCCGGCCGTCGCCGAAGACTTCGATCCGCTCCCCCGTCAGCGCGAGCCGCAGAAAGTGCCCGAGAAAGCCCTGGCACGCCGACCGGATCGCCATCCGCGGACCGTACACGTTGGTCAGGCAAAGAATCCGCGCATCGATCTTGCCCATTTCCGACCACAACAGGTGATACTTCATCGCGGCGTATTTGTGGATGCCGTTGAAGTCTACCGGTATCACCGGGTGCTGCTCGTCCACCGGCAAGTAGCGCGGCACGCCGTAAATCTGGCGCGTGCTCGCGTACACCACCCGCACGCCCGGATTCTCGCGCCCGCACAACTCCACAAATCGCAATTGCGCTGCCGCGTTCAGGTAGGAATCGCGCTCCGGCCAGCGCATGCTGTGGACGTGGCTAATCTCGCCCGCAAGATTGAAGATGATGTTGCTTTCACGCACCAGTGGAGCGCAGCTCTTCGCGTCCGCTATATCGCAGTGCGCGGTCCGCAGCCGGCCGCACGCCTCCGCCAGATTGTGGGAATTCGCGCCGCAGCCCGGCACCGACGAGTCGATCACCGTCACCCGGGCTCCCGCGCGCACCAGCCGCACCGCCAGATTGCTGCCGATAAAACCGAGCCCGCCCGTTACCAGAACACGGCACTGATCCCAGACGGACATCACCCCGCCCGTCCTGGGGTCTGTTGAATTGATGGATTATTTTTAACGCATTGCGGCCCGCGAAGCAAGCGCTGTTTCCGCGCCGCTTACGGAGTCGAATCGACGGTATCCTCGCGCATCATGCGCTCGTACACCGCCCGCGCCGCCCTCTGGGCTGCCACCTTCTTCGTCCGGCCGTCCGCCTGACCCGTGTGGTCCTTCCCCACCCGCACTTCCACCGTGAACATTTTGGAGTGCTCCGGGCCACGCTCCCGCACGATGTTGTAGCGCGGCTGCGGCAGGTGCCTCGCCTGCGCCAGCTCCTGAAGCGCGCTCTTGAAGTTTGCGATCGCCGGCTGAATGTCCGTTCCGGCATCCTCGTCAATCGCCAGCGGCGCGTCCAGCACGTGGTCGTTGACGAACGTCCGCGCGGCTTCGAGTCCCCCGTCCAGGTAGATCGCCGCAATCACCGCTTCCAGCCCGTCCACCAGCAGCGTCTTCTTGGCCCTGCCGCCGCTCATCTCTTCGCTCCGCCCCAGTTCGAGATAAGCTCCCAGGTCCAGCCGCCGCGCCACCCCGTGCAGATGGGCGGCGCTCACCAGGTGTGCCTTCTGCCGCGAAAGGTCCCCTTCCCGGTGCCCGGGATAACGGAGTACCAACGCCTCGGAAATCAGGAATCCGAGAATCGCGTCCCCCAGAAATTCCAGTTGTTCGTTATCGTCGAGCGGATCGCCCGACCCGTTCCGGGTTTCATTCGCCAGCGAACTATGAGTCAATGCGCGGCGGAGCAGCTCCGGTTCGCTGAACCGGTGAGCGACCTTGATTTCCAGCGTTGCCAGCTCCGCGCGCATCTCGCCAGGCCGGCTACTTCTTCGCCTCGGCGGCCGTCTTGATGTTCTGCGCCACCTGCTTGATCGTCGGATGCGTACTTGGATCCGCGATCAGTTTATCCACGATCGCGATCGCTTCCTGGTTGTTCCCGTTCGACTGGTATGCGGAAGCGAGCCGCACCTGGTACGCCGGCTGCGCATCCATCTCGTTGGCAGTCTTGAACTCGGTGATCGCCTCGTCGTATTTCTTCCGCGTCAGCGCAACCAGCCCCAGCCCGTTGTGCGCCTCCGCCGTCATGTATTTCTTGATCTCTTCCCACTGCGCATCGGGCAGTTGCGGATTGGGCTTGGGAGCGGTCTGGAGCAGAGCGATCGTATCGTTCAGCAGCTTGGAAGCGCGCGTCAGCTTCTCTTCCTTATCCAGGTCGTTTTCGCGAGTACGCCCCGCCAGAATCCCGCCGATCATCAGCATCGTCTGAAAGTTCTTCGGATTGGCTTCGAGAACCCGCTCGCCGTAAATCTGCGCCTTGTCCACGTCGCCCTTCTGCCGGTACGCTTCCGCTTCCAGGTAGAGCGCCTGTTCCTTGAACGTCGTATCGGCATACGTCGTGAGAAGGGCATCGGCCGCCTTGATGATCGCGTCCGGCCCCGCCTGCGCCGCGTTGAATAACGCCATCACCGCCTGCGATTCGCCGGCCGATTTGGTGCCGGGCACCAGTTGCTGCTCCGGCGCCTGCTGCTGTCCCTGCGTCTGACCCTGCGGCGGCTGCTGCCCCTGCTTCTGTTGCCCTTGTTGTTGGGCCATAAGAGCCGGTAGTCCAGCCGCCAATGCCAGGAGGCCGGTGACAATCATTCGTTTCATTTAAAGAAAACTCCTTCGCGTTTACTGCCGTTTCGAACTCTGCTCGATTCCGATCTGCGCCTGCTTCCGCGCCTCTTCGGAGGCTCCGTCCACCTGGAGCACACTGCGAAAATGCTTCAATGCCTCTTCATTCTCGCCCGCCGCCAAAGACAGCCGGCCGAGGAATATCAACGTCCACCCCTTGATCCACGGCTCCGGCTCCAGCTCCAGAGCCTTGGCCAGCAGCCGCTCCCCGGTTTCCGGATCGTTCTGCCGCACCGCAATCCGTCCAAGTCCATAATAGGCCGCGGCGTGCACCGGACGTAGGTCCGTTTCCTGCAAAACCGCCAGAAACAGCTTCTTCGCCCCTTCGAAATCGTTGGCGCGATAGAGCTGTTCGGCGTCGTCTAGCGTCTTCGCGGGTCCAGTCAGCGTCGGTGCGGACGGTTCAGGCACCGGTTTTGCCTGCACTTCGGGTTCCGGATTGAACGTGACCTTCGAAAGCCGGGCGCTCTCTGTCCGCAGGTCGATGCCGGTCACCATCTCGTGGTAATACAACAACATCGCCTGCTCCTGCTTCTCGTAAAGCTGAAGCTGTTCGGAAAAATAGGGTGTCAGGATGTACCCCTCGAGCAGCGCCTCGTTCACCGCCTCCGGGTGCTTATCGAGCCGCGCTTCCACCGCTTTCACCAGGCACGCCGTCGTCAGCAGCAGGATGTCGCTCTTATAAAGCTCCGGCAGAGTGCGGGCGCGCTGGGCGTATTCGAGAAGCCCCTTCTTCCGGTTGAGGACTTCCTGCTCGCGCGTCGCCAGGCCGTCCAGGAGGTACATCAGGTAGGCGTGCCGCACTTCGAAAACCCGCGGCGTCGGGCTGGGCGTCACCACCACCGTGTATTCGTTCCCGTAGCTCCGCGACTGCACCTGGTTGGGCGCCGCCAGCAGTTCGAGAAAGACCTGGAAGTGCCGGCCCGTGGCGCCGGACGTCTGCTGCCGCAGGTAGAGGTTCGACTGCAATACCGCGTCGGTCACCGGCGCGTGGTAGCGCTCCACGTACTGGTCGATGGCCGGCTGCGATCGTTTCCACAGATCGGCGATGTTCGCTTCCTCGTAAAACTGTGCCAGCAAAGGAGAAAGATCCTTCAGCAGACTCACGTCCGGTGGAATGTCCACGTCCCGCAGCTTGATTTCGAAGTTTGGCGGAGGCCCCGCCGTCAACCCGAAACTGATGTACTGGCTCAGTTCCGCCGTGTCGTTCGGCCGCCGGTGCCGGGCCACGAATTCCTTGAGCGCGGGTAGCGATGGGATATTCCGCTTGGCCAGTTCCGCCCGGACAGCCTTTCGCAGCGGATGCGTGTTGGGCGAGTCCAGATCGGCGTCGTAGCCGCACATATTGATCGCCGCCATAACGGTGAAGAGGGTGGGGCTGGCGTCGAGTTGACCCGTTTGCGCCGGCGCGGGACGCGCCGTCACGGCTATCGCCAGAATGGCTGCAAACACATACCGATACAAGCAGATCCGCCTAACCGTAAACCCAGTTTACCCTACTTGGGATGCGCGTGTCCTGAACTGGCCCCGTCCCGCAACCGCCGCCCGGCAAAAATTCCACACCCCCTCCGGACCGTATCTTTTCGCCCGCACCGTACAATTACAATGCGTGGACCCCAAGTCCCTGGACGATTCCCGCCTCCTCGAGGCCGCCCGGACCGGCGATGAGAGTTCATTCCTGAATCTCTACGCCCGCTACCGGATCCCGCTGTTTCGTTTTGCCTGGCGTCAGACCGGGTCGGCGCCCACCGCCGAGGACGTCGTTCAGGAATGCTTTGTCGTCCTCCTGAACGGCGCCGCCTTCGACCGGGACCTCGGGACGCTGCGCGGCTATCTCTTCGGGGTGGCCCGCAACCTGGTCCGCGCCCGCCTGCGCCTCGCCGGACGCGAGATCGATGAATGCGAGGATGCCGAAGGCACGGCCGATCCCCTCGGCGATCTCATCCTCTCCGAACGCTCCCAGGCGGTTGCCGCCGCCGTCCAGGCTCTGCCGCCCCTGCAACGGGAAGCCGTTGTGCTTTTCGAGTACGAGCAGCTCTCGCTGGACGAAATCGCCCACGCCACCGGATCCGAAGCCGGCGCCGTCAAAGCCCGCCTCCACCGGGCCCGGGAGAACTTGCGCCGCCGCCTGGCCCCGCTGTTCGAAGTACCAGCCGAAAGGAACCCATTATGAGCGAACCCGATCCCTTGAACTCCATCCTGCGCGAATGGGAGGCCCCCTCGCCTTCCGCCGGGCTCGACGCGCGCGTCCGCTCCGCCTTCCACGCCTCGCGCCCGCTCCCCTGGTGGCGGCGTATCCTCTCCGCCCGGATCACCATCCCGGTCCCGGCGTTCGCCGCGCTCCTGCTCCTGATCGGCGTCTGGTGGTTCGGCAATCGTTCCACCCCCGCCGCCGAACCGGCCCCGCCGCCCCCGTTGCGCGGCTACCTCAGCGAGGTGAACAGCGCTGGTTTTCAACCGCTGCCGAATGGAGCGATCCGCATCGTCCGCGCCCCCGAGGTGAAAAAATGAAATTCGCGGTTCTCTTCCTCCTCCCCCTCTTCGCCGCACCACTTTCCTCGCAGACCGGGGCACTGAAGGTCCGGTTCGCGAGCGGCGCCGCCGTCGAAATCCGGACCCTTTCCACCGGACCCAACCTGCCGCTGTCAACCTCCGGCACCACCACTGTGCCCGATGGCCAGGCCTTCCACCGGCTGGTTTTTTCGAACGACCCCGTAGACGGCGTGCCGCTACTCGGCTACGACATCGAAGCCAAGCCCCTCGGCCAGGCCGCCTATGGGCTGCGCATCAGGCCCATCTCCAATGTCAAGGTAGGCGGCCGCGGCAAGTGGCTCGAGATTCCCACCATCGCCGCCGCCCGCGACTTCCCGCCCCTCCGCGCCGGCGACTCCGTAGAGGTGGACATCCTGCTCAACCCCGCCACTCGCGAACGGATCTATGATGTCCTGACACTCGCCGCCATCGCGCCGCCTGCCCCCGCCCCGCCGGCCGAGCGGTTTTCGCTGAAAAGCCCCCGCGTCTCGCTGGCCGGAAAGACCGTTCGCGAACCCCGCGAAATCTGGATGACGGGCGCTGCCCTCGGCATCGACTTGCCCGGCAAGGGCCGCTACTATTTCTCGCTCGCGCCTCCCCCGGGGCTGCCCGCTCAGCCCGCCGCCTGGGTGGACCGAAACACCCTCCGCTTCCACGCCGGCAGCGACCTCGTGGAAATCAGCGCCGAATCGAACATACTTGAAAAATCCGTGTTCGCCACCGTGTGGGTCTATGCCGAAACAAATGGCCAGACGCGCGAGGAACTGCGCGACCAGATCGAAACCGCCCGCAAAACCTACACCCCGAACCACCCCAAAGTGAGGGCGCTGGAGGCCGCCTCCCAGGCGTTGAAGGCCCGGGCGCCGATCGCCGCGGATTCCGTCGAGTTCATCTGCGGCGATTCAGTCCAATCTCTCACCAAGGTGACAGGTCCCTGGTAATTGCCTCCGCCACCTGCGCCATAATCGATCCATGAACTGGAACGATGCTGCCGAAGATCTCCTCAACCAGGTGCTGGCCCAAACCCCCAGGCCCGTCCGCGATGCCACGGAAGCCCAGCTCCGCGGTCTCGCCGAGGCCCTCGCCGAAGAGGAAGGCAAGAACCGCGTGGGCGTCGAAACCGTCATTCGCGCCTGGGTCCAGTCCACCCCCGAGACCGTCCGCCCCGACCTTCCCCGGCAGATGGAACGGTTCGGTCTCGACCCCGGCGAATACCGCCACCTCATTGAATAGAAGAAACTTGTGGTCGCCCTCACAACTTCTCGCGGCTGACTTCTGTACACTTGGAAGACGTTCTTATGCGTCCTCTTCAAGAACAGAACCGCGCCCTGTTGGAGGCGCGGAGCCAGACGGATTCACTCTTCGAATTGGTGCGGACCGAGTCGCTCTACGAACGCCCCATCCCGGAACGCCACCGCATCGCCTTCTACATCGGACACCTCGAGGCCTTCGACTGGAACCTGCTCTCCCGGCCGCTGAACCTCTCCGCGTTCGACGCCGCGGCCGATCGCCTCTTCGCTTTCGGCATCGATCCTCCGCCCGGCCAGTTGCCCTGCGACAAGATCTCCGACTGGCCCGCACTCGCCGAAATCCGCCAGTACGTCCGCCGCGTTCGCGAGTGCCTCGACCCGCTGCTCGAAAACGCCCCCGAAGAACTGCTCCACGTCGCCGTCGAACACCGCCTGATGCACGCCGAAACCCTGGCCTACATCATCCACCAGTTGCCTTACGACGCCAAGCTCGCGCCGTCCGTGCCCGAGCCCTCTGCCGTCGCTTCCCCCTCCCGCACATCCCCTTGGATTGACATCCCCGCCGGCGCAGCCCGCCTCGGCCGCACCCCCGGTGAAGGCTTCGGCTGGGACAACGAGTTCCAGGCCCACACCGTCGAGGTTCCCGCCTTCCGCATCGCCCGCCACAAGGTTACCAACGGCAATTACCTCGACTTCGTCCGCGAAGGCGCCGCTCCGCCCTTCTTCTGGGTCGAGCGCGACGGCCGCTGGTTCTACCGCGGCATGTTCCGCGAGCTTCCGCTTCCCCTCGATGCGCCCGTCTATGTCACCCTCCGCGAAGCCCAGGCCTACGCCCGCGCGCACGGCGCAGTCCTCCCCACCGAGCCGCAGTTTCATCGCGCCGCCTGCGGAGCGCCCGTCTCCGCCAACCTCGATTTCCGCGCCTGGGATCCCGTTTCCGTTTACGCCGACGACGCAGCAGCCGGAACCGCGCCGTGCCAGTTGGTCGGCAACGGCTGGGAATGGACCTCGACTCCCTTTGCCCCGTTCCCGGGCTTCCGCCCCTTCCCGTTTTATCCCAATTACTCCGAGCCCTTCTTCGACGGCCAGCACTTTGTCCTCAAGGGCGCTTCGCCCCGCACCGCCGCCTGTTTCCTGCGTCCCTCCTTCCGCAACTGGTTCCGCCCCGAATATCCGTATATCTACTCCACTTTCCGGCTGGTGACAGACTGATGTACGCGCAGGCCTTCGACAACCAGTTTGCGCGCGAGGTGCGCTCCGGCCTCACCCGCGACGGACAAAAGACTTTGCCCTGCCGCTGGTTCTACGACGACGTCGGCTCCGCCCTCTTCGAAACCATCACCCGGCTTCCCGAGTACGGCCTCACCCGTGCCGATGCCCGCATCCTGCAAACTCATGCGGCCGACATAGTGAACTCGCTCCCCGGTACCCTCCTGGTCGCCGAGCTCGGCAGTGGCAGCGGCGCTAAAACCCGTCCTGTCCTTGAAGCCATCCGCCAGCGGCAGGTTGCCGTCTATTACCCCATCGACGTCTCCGCCGCGGCCCTCCAGCAGTGCGAAAATGAACTCGCCTCTGTTGCCGCCGTGGTGCCCCTCGAAGCCGGATACCTCGAGGGCCTCCGCCGCGTCGTCGAACAGCGCGCCCCGGGCCAGCGCCTCCTGCTCCTCTTTCTGGGCAGCACCATCGGCAACTTCGAGCCCGAAGCCGCCGTCGATTTCCTCCTCGCCGTCCGCATCTGCCTAGAACCCGGCGACGCCCTCCTGCTCGGCACCGACCTCGTCAAGCCCGTGGACCAGTTGCTCCTCGCCTACGACGATCCAGCCGGTGTCACCGCCGCCTTCAACCGCAACCTGCTCGCCCGCGTCAACCGCGAACTCGGCGCCGACTTCAACCTCCGCCGCTTCGAACACCTCGTCCGCTACAACGCCGAGGCCCAGCGCATCGAAATGCACCTGCGCTCGCTCGAATACCAGCTGGTGCGCATCCCTGCCGCCGATTTGATTGTGGATTTTGTTCCCGATGAAACCATCTGCACCGAGGCCTGCCACAAGTTCCGCCCGGACCAGGTCTGTGTGGCCGCCCGCATCGCCGGATTCCGCGTGGCCGCGCAGTGGGCCGACGTGGATTGGCCCTTCGCCGAATCCCTGCTGA
This sequence comes from Bryobacterales bacterium, assembly GCA_963836425.1. GTDB lineage: Bacteria > Acidobacteriota > Terriglobia > Bryobacterales > Bryobacteraceae > CAWIJJ01. Next base: position 166,674 of record CAWIJJ010000007.1, read on the forward strand.
TCGCTATTTAGCGGCTAAAGATCGATGTCGCGCGTCGGCGGCTTCTGGTCCGGGTTTTCCTTCGCCTGCTTGAACAGCTCATCGAACTTCTTCTCGAGCACCTTGCCGTGCGACTTCTCGGCCTCGAAGCTCTTCTGAAACAGCTGCTCCCGCCGCGCGCCTTCGCCCTTCAGCTTGGCCACTTCGGCCGCCAGATCGTCGATCGCACGAGGCTTCTCCGGTACTTTGTGCGCAATCACCGCCCGCGTCTCCGGATCGATCTTCAGTTCCGCCTGGCAGCACGGGCACGACACTTCAATCAGAACTTGGGCCATCTCCCTATCCTACTCGAAACTGTTCAGGCGGGCCTGTGAGTTGCCACAGGCCCCCGGAAAGAAACGATCGTGCAGGGTTGTCGGGGATAGCTAGAAGGTTTTTATGCGAGGTGACTGGTTAGGTGGGACCAAATAGCGTGGGTCAATCGTTTCTTCGAGGGCCCGTGAATTCTTAGTCACGCTTCTTCTAAAGCAATCCCCTTACCAAAGTGGAACAAGCCTGATATCAGCGTGTTCTACAACGGAAATGGTTCGTGTGTATGCAAAATTGGCACCTGCGTGTCAACCTTTTGTTCCAATTAGCCACGTCCCGTACACTCCGCCGCAGGTGCAGCCAGGAAGAGTTCCGCGTAGCATAATCGTCTGGAAGGAGCAGGCAATGAGTTCACTCGACGGAAAAATCACAATTGTTACCGGAGCCAAGGGCGGCCTGGGCAGTTTCGTCACGGAAGCCTTTCTCGCCGCCGGTGCCACTGTCGTCGGCGTCTCCCGTTCCATTCAACCCGCCGACTTCGTTCATCCAGCCTTCACCGCCCTACCCGCCGAACTCTCTTCGGGCGATGCCGCCCGCAACCTCGCCGCCGCCGTGGTCGCGAAGTTCGGCCGCATCGACGTCCTCGTGCATGTGATGGGCGGCTTCGCCGGCGGTGACTCCGTGGCCGACACGAGCGACGCCGACTTCGAGAAAATGATCGACCTCAACTATCGTTCCGGGTTCTACATCGCCCGCGCCGTGCTGCCCCAGATGAGGTCTCAAGCGAGCGGCCGCATCCTGGCCGTGGCCAGCCGGCAGGCCGTCGAGCCCGGAGCCATGGTCGGCGCCTACAGCGCATCCAAGGCCGCCCTCACCGCGCTTATCCGCGTCATCGCGCTCGAAAACAAAGACCGGCGCATCTCCGCCAACTCCGTCCTGCCCGGCACCATGGATACACCCGCAAATCGCGCCGGCGATCCTTCTGCCGACACTTCCAAATGGGTTCAGCCGGCACAGGTGGCCGCCATCCTGGTGCACCTTGCCTCCGATGCAGGCGCGCAGATCACCGGAGCCGCCATCCCGGTTTACGGCAGCCAGCTGTAGCTGTGCGGTGCGTGGTTTGAGAGTTCTGCGTCCGATATCATGGCCTCATGGATCCTCATTGTGCGCGGCGCATCGCCCTCTTGATATTGGCGGCGGTGTGCGCGCCGGCGCAGTCCCGTCTCTCGGTCAGCGTCGATCCTCGTATCGAGCTGATGGCCGTCACTGAAGTCCTGGCGGACTACGGCTGGACGGGGCTCCTCAACACGGAGGACACGCAATACCGCCGCGACGTCGATTCCTGGTTCGGCCCGTTCCGGCAGCATCCCGCCGTCCGGCGGTTCGCCGTGCTCGCCAGGAAGGGTTACACCTTCGATGGTCCGGCTGGCACCATGGTCTGCCTGACCGCTCCCCCCGCGCTGGCGCTCGACGCTGCTGCCGGCGCGTGCGGTGCGGAGCGTGCCGGAGGGGCCCGCAGCCTGAAGGACTGGCTCGCCCAGCTCCGCGACTTCGCCGTCAAGAGCCGGTTCATGGACTTCTTCAAGGCGCATGCCGGGCTGTACGCGCAAATGGAGGAGGCGACTCGCCGCAACCTGGTCCGCGATTACGCAGCCGACCTCGAAGCCTACTATGGCGGCCGGCAGGCTTCTTACAACATCGTGCTCGCACCGCTGCTGGTGGGCAACTTTGGCCCGCGCAAACGGCACCGGGACGGAACCTACGACATCTACGGCATCCTCGGCGCAGGACCCTCACGGAACGGTATCCCCCAGTTCGGCACCGTCGAGAATCTTCGATACCTGGTGTGGCACGAATTCGGCCATTCGTTCGTCAACCCCGCGGTGGACCGGCTCAAGGACCAGGTTGCCAGGAGCGCCCGCTTATTCGCGCCAATTGAGGCGCGGATGCGCACTTTCGCCTACACCAACTGGCACATCGCCGCCATCGAACACATTGATCGGGCAGTGACAACGCGGCTGGCCGCCCGCGAACTCGGCGCCGAAGCGGGGGAAGCGGCCCTCGCGAGTGAGCGCAAGAACGGCTACGCGTACGTACCGGCGCTGGCCGGGCGGCTCAAGGAATACGAGGAGCACCGCGACCGCTATCCCGACTTCGCCAGCTTCGCGCCGCGGCTGATCGCCGTCTTCGGGGAACTCGCCGCCGCCACGCTGCCCGCCGATTTTTACGATGTGCCGCTCACGCTCAGCGATGCGATCCGGTCGGCGAAGCCGGTCTTCATCGTGCCGTCCGCCGAGGCCGGCGCCGCGGAGAGCGACAAGATTGCCGCGTTCGTCCGGTCCGTCCAGCAGCGCCTCTTCCCCGATGCCGAAGTCCTCACCGATACCGAAGCGCTCGGTCGCGACCTGTCGAAATTTGCGGTGCTGGCTTACGGGACGGTAGCGGGCAACCGGTGGCTCGATCGTTACCGTGAACAGATACCGGCCTTGTCCGTGCTGGCCGGTCGCGCTGAGGCCGGTGCGCTGCGCCTGATCGCGGCATTTCCCAACCCGCAGAATCCCAAGCTGGGCGCGGTCGCCTACACCGGCACCGACGCCTCCGTGATCTCCGGCATCAACGGCGTGTTTCACGGTCCGACGTCGTGGGTTCTGGCGCGCGACCGCACCGTCCTTTCAACGGGAGACTACGTCAAGCGCAACGGCCGCTGGGCCGTGAGGTAAGCCGATACGCTCCAATGGCGATCGGAAACTAGGCTCGCTGAACCCGCGAATCTGATGCGGGGTAGCACGGCTTCAGCTCTTTGCTGTTCGGAGGCCGTTACCCGTGCAGCCCGTTTGGCCGGGCAGAGGCTACGAGCCTTTCGCGGCCGAGTGCCAGCAGCGAAGCCGTTACGGTAACCTTCGGATTCATGGAACCCATCGTTCAGTAGAGACCCGTTTCGAAAACTGACCGCCGGCCCGGTCAAATCGGGCGGCCGAGCGTAAAAAGTCCTCCTTACTTTGCCCGGTCATGGGGCACGACACAGATTGACGTGGCCGTCGCGGAATTTCCCGCTTTGTCCGTGGCTGTGGCACTCAGGGTATACACCCGGCCGTTGCCGCCGCCCAGACGATCGGCGCGAAATTGAACGACGAAACCGCCGGAATGATCAGGTGTTACGACGATGTCTGGGTCGCCGGGCTGGGAGGGCTCGTTGCTGATTGTATTGACTCTGAACGAACCCGGAGCGAGTGCAGCCAGCGCATCGCTCGCCCTTACATCCGCAACTTGAACCAATTTTCGATTTGGCGGCCAGAGAGAACAAGCGGGCGTCGGCATTCCCGATATTAAGGGCGGGTTGCTGTCAATTTTAATGGTGACCGAAACGGAATTCGACAGTCCCGCACCGTTCGTTGCAGAACAAGTCAAGATGACGCCGGGAGTATCTGCGGTTAGCGTGCTTGTATTACAGCCTGAAGAAGAGGAAATTCCGGACTCGGGATCGCTGACGTTCCAACCGACCGTGACAGGGCCCCGATACCAGCCATTGATGCCCGGCGTGCCGGAGATGAGCGGAGTAATTGCAGGCGGCGAGACATCCGGTTGTCCGATAGCAACTTGGACGACCATCCCATCATTCGTTATCCAAAGAGCACCGTCGGGCCCAAGGAGTACACTTTTCGAGACCCAAGAGTCGTCGGCAGTCGTGATCGGGGGCAGACGGTAGAGCGAGACCAGACCTCCCTTGGTGATGCGGCCCATTACGTTAACCCGTGAGGCAGTGAACCACAGGGCACCGTCTGGACCCGTGGCAATCGAACTCGGCCCCAGATTGTTGTAGCCGTTATAGGTCGGGCGGTTGTATATCGGCAAGAGGTATGTCGTCATCACGCCGGAAGTTGTGATTCGGCCGATTCGATCGTTCGGACCGGTGGTATCACCCGCAACAAACCATAAAGCGCCGTCTGGTCCCACCGTGATATCGCCCGGCACACCGCCGTTTCCCGGCGATCCATAGTCCGAAACGGCTCCCGTGACCGTGATGCGATGAATTCGACTATCTCCCAGGTCGGTGAACCACAACGCGTTATCCGGTCCAGCCGCAATACCGAAGGGATAACGCCCGCAGGTACCCGGGCAGGGTGACAATTCGTATTCGGTAATGGCGCCTGTTGTCGCGATCCGTCCGATCCTACCTTGCTGGCCGATCATTTCCGTGAACCAGAGAGCGCCATCGGGCCCCGTAGTAATTCTTTGGGGACTGCGGTCGTCTCCGGGTAAGTTGTATTCAGTGAACACTCCACCTGTCGTTATGCGCCCTATTTTGGCGACGCCACTACCAGTGAACCAAAGGGCCCCGTCCGGGCCGGCGGTGATGTCGAGTGCGGAGATTTTGTTGATTTGGCCGAAGGGCACGAGATAGGTGGTCAGCGCGCCGCCGGTGGTCATCCGAAAAATACGATCATAATGCGCAATCCAGAACGCGCCATCGGGTCCGGTGGTAATTGAGGGAGACGCCCCAAAGACCGGGATAGGGTAGGTGGTGAACTTTACCGTCGGCTGCGCCGACAGTAGCATGGCAGCTAATATCAGAAACAAAGCAGTTTGGAGGATCCGGCAATTCAGGGCAAGTACTTTTGGACGAGCAGACATGATTGATGCTCCTTTCCACATCCTCGTCACGCGAAGCGAGGCTGGTGGCACGCCACCCTAGCGGCAGCCTCACGTCGGAAGTCCGACTATCCGGCCTACGTTTGCCGATCAGCGCGAGAGAAAATTCGGCGCCGCTGTGAGGAACCGAAGGGTTGGAGCGCGAAAGTTCCGAGTATTCCCCGCGCGGGCTAATTATATCCGATCTGTTTATCTGTTTTTCCGTGATTCCGAATCCGCCTCGGCTTGCACTGAGGGGAATGTGCCCATAGTGACAATTGCCGCCCGAGATCGAGAACGCCTGGTTGTTAGCCCGCCCCAGGATGCGATCAATTCGCCGAACGCCGTTTCGGAGCTATTCCTTTTCTGGGGTCTTCTGGTTCTTCTTTTTTAGTGCGGGTGATCTGTCGATTGCCGCTGTTGCCAGGCGGTCAGCGAGGAGGTTCCCGGGGCCGCTGGCAAACGCACCCCTCGTTCTTTTCCGCCAAACCACAAAAAAAGGCAGGCCGCCTTCGCGACCTGCCTTGAAACCAGACTCAACCGCAATCTTCAGAACGTGTACAACAGCGTCCCCGGAGTCGGTTCGGCCGGAGCGCCGGCAGTTACCGCCGCCTCCCCTTCCGAATTCAACTGCCGGTAGTAGATGCCCGTGTCCCCCAGGTAGACCTCCAGGTCGGCCGGCCGCGGCAGCGTCCCCTGAATCAAGGCCTCCGATAGCGGATCCTCGATGTACTTCTGCAGCGCCCGCCGCAGCGGACGCGCCCCGTAGCTGCGGTCCGCACAGGTCTTCTCCAGGACGTACTTCGCTGCATCCGGCGTCAGCCTGATCTTCACCTGCTTGGCCACCAGGTTGCCGTTCACCTGGTCCACCATCAGGTCGATAATCTTGATCAGATCGTCGTCGGTCAGCGACGTGAACAGAATCACTTCGTCCAGGCGGTTCAGGAATTCGGGGTTGAACGCCTTCTTCACTTCCGCCCGCACCATGTCCTCGATCTTCGACGGGATGCCCTCGCCCGCCGGCGCCGAAAAGCCGAGATGTCCCCGCTTTTCGAGGAAGCGCGCCCCCAGATTGGACGTCATGATGATGATCGTGTTCTTGAAATCCACCTGGTTGCCCAGCCCGTCGGTCAACTGCCCGTCCTCGAAAACCTGCAGCAGGATGTTGTAAATGTCCGGATGCGCTTTCTCGATTTCGTCCAGCAGAATGATCGAATACGGATTCCGCTTCACCCGCTCGGTGAGCTGCCCGCCTTCTTCGTACCCCACGTAGCCCGGAGGCGAACCGATGAGCTTGGAAACCGAATGCTTCTCCATGTACTCGGACATGTCGAACCGCACCAGGCTCTTCTCGCTCCCGAACAGGAAGTTCGCCAGGGCGCGCGCCACTTCCGTTTTGCCCACGCCCGTCGGCCCCAAGAACAGGAACGATCCGGCCGGCCGGTTGCTCGCCTTCAGCCCGGCGCGCGACCGCCGGATGGCCCGTGCCAGCGCGCTGATCGCCTTCTCCTGGCTGATCACCCGCCGATGCAATTCCTCTTCGATCCGCAGCAGCTTGGTGATTTCCTCTTCCTTGATCGACGTCATCGGCACGCCCGTCCAGCGCGCCACCACGTCTTCGATATCGTCCTTCGTCACGCACCCGGTGGAGGAGTCGTCCAGGTTATACTTCTCCCGCAATTGGCGCATGTTCTCGCGCTCTTTGCGCTCTTCGTCGGAGTAGAAGCGGGCCTTCTCGAATTCGTGGTTCGCAATCGCGTTCTCCATGCGATGCACGATGAACTTGATCCGCTTCTGGATGTCCGCCAGGTCGCTCGGCAGCGTCGTCTGCCGCAGCTTCACCCGCGCCCCCGCCTCGTCGATGAGGTCGATCGCCTTGTCCGGCAGGTAGCGGTCCGGAATGTAGCGGCTCGACGTGTACACCGCCGTCTCGATCGCATCGTCCGTGTAGGCCACCGCGTGGAACTTCTCGTAACGGTCCTTGATGCCGAAAAGAATCTTGACCGCGTCCACTTCGGTTGGCGGCGGAACCTTCACCGCCTGGAAGCGCCGCTCGAGCGACCGGTCCTTTTCAATCGACTTCCGGAATTCGGACGGCGTGGTCGCCCCGATGCACTGGATCTCGCCCCGCGACAGCGCCGGCTTCAGGATATTGGCGGCGTCCAGCGATCCCTCCGCCGACCCCGCGCCCACCAGCGTGTGCAGCTCGTCGATGAAGATGATCGCGTTCTGATTCTCCATCAGCTCCTTCATGATGGTCTTCAGCCGCTCTTCGAACTGCCCGCGGTACTTGGTGCCCGCCACGATCAGCGAAAGATCCAGCGCCAGAATCCGCTTGTCCGCCAGGAACGACGGCACGTCGCCTTCCGCAATCCGCTGCGCCAGCCCTTCCACGATCGCCGTTTTGCCCACCCCCGGCTCTCCGATCAGGACCGGGTTGTTCTTCGTCCGCCGGCACAGGATCTGCACCACCCGTTCCAGCTCGTAGTCCCTCCCGATCAGCGGGTCCAGCGTGTTGTCCATCGCCGCCTGGGTCAGGTCCCGGCTGAATTCGGCCAGCAGCGAACTCTCCTTCGGCCGCGCCGACGCCACTTTCTCGCTCTGTGACCGCGCCAGTTCCTCCCGGATCGTCGACAACCGCAGCCCCCGCTCGTGCAGGATCTCCGCGGCGAAACACTTCTCCTCCCGCAGCAGCCCCAACAGCAGGTGCTCCGTCCCGATGTGCTTGTGATTCAGCCGTTCCGCTTCTTCGGCGCCGTATGCCAGCACCCTCTTGCACTCGTGGCTCAGCGGCAGGTCCACCGAGGTCGAGACCTTCTCCCGGATCGTCGAGTGCCCTTCTATCTGCTTCCGGATCGATTCCACCGCAGCATGCGAGCGGAGGAAGCGATTCGCAAGCGCTTTGTCTTCGCGCAGGAGCCCGAGGAGCAGGTGTTCGGTTTCAATGTAGGGACTGCCGAACTGGCTCGCCTCGTATCGCGCAAAGAAGATCACTCTTCGCGCTTTCTCCGTATATCGCTCAAACATAGTTGTGACGCCCCCTATGACTAAAGATACTCCGGGCTGGCGCCGGGTTGCGAATCCTTTGGTCCCTCGGGTACCAACCCGCCTTTTTCCAGGCTCAGAACCCGGTCGCAACGCCGCGCAAACGACAGATTGTGAGTGACAAATACCGACGTCAGCCGGTGCGAACGGTGCAATCCGGCGAGCATTTCGAAGATCATCTCGCCGGTGCGGAAGTCCAGATTCCCCGTGGGCTCGTCCGCCAGCAGTACCGAGGGATTTCCCACCAGCGCGCGCGCCAGTACCACTCGCTGCTGCTCCCCCCCGGACAATTCCCCGGCACGGTGTGTCGCCCGCGCCAGCAGCCCCACTTCCTCCAGCCTCGCTTTCGATTCGGCCGCCGCGCGGGTATGCGTCCATCCCCGAATCAATAGCGGCATCATCACGTTCTCGAGAGCAGTGAACTCAGGAAGGAGGTAGTGAATCTGCCAAACGAAACCGATCTCCCGGTTGCGGAAATCGGCCTGTTCCGAGCGCGTGAGCCCTGAAACTTCTCTGCTTCCGTAGTGTATCGTACCCTGCGAAGGTGTGTCCAGACCGCCCAACAGGTGCAGCAGGGTCGATTTGCCCGCACCCGATTCCCCCACCAGCGCCAGCATTTCCCCCTGCTCCACATCCAGGTTCAATCCCGAAAACACCACCAGCTCGGCGTTCCCGGACCGGTAAATCTTCGCGAGTTCCCGCGCCCTGATGTAGCCCTCCGCCATCACCGCATAAGATAGCGCAAGTACACTCGCCTCGCGTGCGGGTGTTCTTCGTCACCTTCCCGAATCCGCCGGATACTGTGCTTGCACGATCATAAAACCATGGCCACCATGAAGCCCGACCAGCCCTTCCTCTCCGATATACAGGAGATCCGCCGCCGCGCGCGGCAGCACATGGACAAGGGTGCCGTCACCGACGGTTACAAGGCCGACCTCGAAACCTCCCTCCGCGTGCTCAACGAAGCCCTCGCCACGGAGATCGTCTGCGTCCTCCGCTACAAGCGGCATCAGTACATGGCTCGCGGCCTCAATGCCACCGCCGTGGCCGCTGAATTCGCCGAACACGCCGCCGAGGAACAGTCCCACGCCGACCAGATCGCCGAGCGCATCACCCAGCTCGGCGGCGAGCCCAACTTCAACCCGGAGGGCCTCGCCACGCGCAGCCACTCGGAATACGTCGAAGGCAAGACCCTCGCCGACATGATCAAGGAAGACCTCGTCGCCGAACGCATCGCCATCGAGTCCTATTCCGAAATCATCCGTTACTTCGGTAACAACGACCCCACCAGCCGCCGGCTCATGGAAGAGATCCTGGCCAAAGAAGAAGAGCACGCCGAAGACATGCTTTCCCTGATCGAACGCATCGCTAAAACGTGATCCCGGTTGCGTTCCGGATTGCTGCGCGCTATCACCAGATTTCACGCGGCATCGTTCTCACATGGAAATCGTGGCTCACGGTTTGTGGGCGGCAGCGGCGGTAACTGCCGTCAATCGGTCAACCAAGGTGCGTGTGCGTCTGCTGCCCGCCGTCTGGTGGGCCGTCTTCCCGGATGTGGTCGCATTTGGACCCGCCATCGCCGCCGGCCTGTGGCTCCGGCTTGCCGGCGACGGTTCCTCTTCCCACGTCCACATCGGAGTCCCCCTCTACCCGGCGGCCCACAGCCTGCTTGTCTTTCTGGTGGCCTTCGGCCTCACTACGCTTCTGGCCCGCCGCATCGTGTACGAGTTGCTGGGCTGGCTGATGCACATCCTGATCGATATCCCCACCCACAGTTTCAGCTATTACGCGACGCGCTTCCTCTGGCCCGTCTCCGATTTCCGCATCGACGGCATCGCCTGGTGGACCCCCTGGTTCTGGATTTCCACTTATCTCGCCCTCGCCGTCGTGTACTTCCTGCTCTGGCGTAAGGGATGGCTAAGGCGGGCAGGCGCCGGGGCCGGCATTCCCGCGCCTCGCTGACCCGCCTATCCCTGCTTCGCCTCCAGCTCCGCCCACCGTCCGTAAAGCGCTTCCACCCGCGCTTCCGCCTCCTGAAGCCTCGCGTAACATGCCTCCAGCCGCGGACCGTCCGACACCACTTCCGGCGACTGCATCTCTGCCCGGATCGCCTCCGCCGCCTGCTCCGCCTCGAGGATCCGCGTCTCCATCTGCTCCCACTCCCGCGCTTCCAGGTAGCCCAGCTTCTTCCTGCCCGCCGCCGGCGCCGTACTCCTCACCGCCGCCGGTTTCTCCGCCCGGGCCGGGCGCAGGGAGGCCTGGTTCTGCTCCCACTGCCAGTAGTCCGCGAACAGCTCCGCGCCCCCGTTTCCGTCCAGCCCCAGGACAGCCGTCGAAACGCGGTCCAGCAGAAACCGGTCGTGCGTTACCAGTACCAGCGCCCCCGGAAATTCGGTCAGGCTCTCTTCCAGCACCTCCAGCGTCGGGATGTCCAGGTCGTTGGTCGGCTCGTCCATCAGCAGCAGGTCCGCCGGCCGCAGCATCAGCCGCGCGATCAGTACCCGCGCCTGCTCGCCCCCGGAGAGGCTTCCCACCGGACGGTCGAGCTGGTCCGCGTCGAACAGGAAGCGCTTCGCCCATCCCGCCACGTGGATCGGCCGGTCGCGAAAAATCACGTGGTCGCCATGCCCGCCCAAGCCTTCCCGCAGCGTCTGCGCCTGGTCGAGCTGCTCGCGCGCCTGGTCGAAGTACACCGTCCGCAACGCCGCCGCCCGCTCGATCCGCCCGCTGTCCGGCTCCAGTTCCCCATTGAGCAGCCGCAGCAGCGTCGTCTTCCCCGTGCCGTTCAGCCCCAGCAGCCCCAGCCGCGTCCCCGGACCCAGCGCGAAGCTCAAGTCCCGGAACAGCGTCCGCCCGCCCATCTCCTTCGCGATCCCTTCCGCCGAAACCAGCCGCTTCGTCCGCCGCTCCGTGGCCATGAAGTCGATCTGCGCCGTGCCCCTCGGCGCGCGCGCTTCCAAATCGGTGAGCTGATTGATCAGCCGTCCCGCCTCATCGATGCGCGCCCGCGATTTTCCCGTCCGCGCCTTGGGCCCGCGCCGCAGCCACTCCACCTCCCGCCGCACCCTGTTCGCCAGCGACTGCTGCCGGCTCGACTGCGCCAGCAGAAACTCCTCCTTCTTTTCCAGGAACTCGCTGTACCCGCCCTCCACCCGGAACAGCCCCTCCGGATAAATGCGGTTGATCTCCGCCATGTCGTTAACCACGTTGTCCAGGAAATAACGGTCGTGGCTCACCACCACGCAGGCGAACGGCGCGCCTGTCAGCAGTTTCTCGAGCCACAGGATGCCCTCCAGGTCCAGGTGATTCGTCGGCTCGTCCAGGAACAGCAGGTCCGGGTTCGTTGCCATTTCCCGCGCAATCGCCAGCCGCCGCTTCCACCCGCCCGACAGCGTCTCGGTGCGCACCCCGCCGTCGGTGAACCCCGCCCGCCCCAGAGTCTGGTTGATGCGCGCCGCCCGTTCCAGCTCGTCCAGGTGTTCGCCCGCAATCGCCTCCGCGACCACCTCCGCCGCCGTCCGGCTCTCCGGGAAAACCGCCTGCTGCGGCACGTATCCCACGCGCGTATTCCTGCGCAGCGAAATCGTGCCCGAGTCCGGTTCGATCATTCCTGCCAGGATTCGCAGCAGCGTCGATTTGCCCGCCCCGTTCGGCCCGATCAGCCCCAGCCGCTCGCCTTCGGAAATTCCCAGCGAAATGTTATCGAACAGCGTGCGCGGCCCGAAGCTCTTCGAAATCGAGGTGCAGCTTTCTAGCAGCGCCATTTATTCGTAGCGAAGCGCCTCCACCGGATCGAGTTGCGCCGCCTTCACCGCCGGCCACACCCCGAAGAACACCCCCACCGCCACCGACACCGTGAACCCCGTGATCAGCGCCCACGCCGGAACCACCGAGGGCAGGGAAGGCACCAGCGCCCCCACCAGCATCGTGATCAGCACCGCCACCGCGATGCCCAGCACGCCGCCCGCCCCCGTCAGCGTCATCGCCTCCACCAGGAACTGCCCGATGATGTCCCGCCGCCTCGCGCCGATCGCCTTGCGCACGCCGATTTCCCTCGTCCGCTCAGTCACGCTCACCAGCATGATGTTCATCACCCCGATCCCGCCCACCAGCAGTCCCAGCCCCGAGATCGCAATCGCGATCAGCCCGATCAACCCCGTAATCTGGTCGAACTGCTTGATGATCTGGTCCGGCGTCGAAATCGAAAAATCGTTCGGCTCGCCCGTCGGCACCCGCCGGATCCGCCGCATCGCCCCTTCGATCTCATCGTAGGCATCCTGCCGCTTACCGGGTTTGGCTTTCGCAATGATCATCAGCCGGTTCACCTGCGGGTACCGGCTCTCCGCCGTCCGCAGCGGCACTACGATCGCGTTGTCCATCCCGTTCTCGCCGAAAAACCCGCCCTTCGCCTTCGCCATCACCCCGATAATCGTGTACTCCGCGCCGTCCACCATCATCGTCCGGCCCATCGCGTCCCCCGCCGGGTACAGCGATTCCGCCACGTTCGCGCCGATCACCGCCACGTGCGCCCCGCGCAGGTTCTCCTCCGGCGTGAAGAAACGGCCCGCGTCGAAATCCCGCGGCGAGATCTGGTCCATATTGGGCGAATAGCCCGCCAGTTGGATATTCTCCGATTCGAAGCCCGGCACCCGCGCCGTCACCGGGTGACCGCTGATCACCGCCGGAATGAACAGCTCCTGCCCTACGTCTTCCACCGACGTGCACCAGCGCCGGATGATCTCCGCGTACTCCGGCTCTAGGGGCCGCCGCTTGCGCTCCTTCGGCGGTTCGAAACCCGGGTCGCCCGACGTCTTGTACAGAAAGATGTTATCCGGCCCCAGCTCCTGAAAAAACGTCACCACGCCCTGCCGCAGCCCCGTCAGCAGCGACGCCACCGTCACTACCGTCGTGATCCCGATGACGATGCCCAGAATCGTGAGCAGCGACCGGAAGCGATGTGTCCACACCGCCCCCAGGGCCATATTCATGTTTTCCGCGGCGCTGACGTTCATCTATTCCGCCCTCAACGCCACCACCGGGTCCAGCCGCGCCGCGCGCGATGCCGGATACCACCCCGACACAATCCCCACCACGCTCGATACCGAGATCGCCAGGACTACATAACCCAGCGTGATCCGCATCGAAATCTCGAACAGCCGGGCCAGCAATGCCGTCAGTACCGCGCCCCCGATGATCCCCAGCGCGCCCCCTACCACCGAAAGCGCCACCGCCTCGATCAGCACCTGGAGCATGATGTCCCCGTGCCGCGCCCCCAGCGCCTTCCGGATCCCGATCTCCCGCGTCCGCTCCGTCACGCTCACCAGCATGATGTTCATGATCACGATCCCGCCCACCACCAGCGAGATGCACGTCACCGGCACCACGATCGCCGCGATCATCCCCAGCACCTGGTCGATAAACCCGCGGATCGCGTCCGGCGTCAGTGTGTCGAAATTGTCCGGCTCGCCCGGCCTCGTGTGGAATCGCGTGCGCAGCGCCACCCGCGTCTCGTCCAGCGCCGACTCGAGATCGAGGCCGCTTCCCGGCTTCGGCCGCCCGAACAGCGAAAAACCGTTCCCCGGTCCCCAGATGCGCGCAAACGCCGACGCCGGAATGTACAGTGCATTATCCTGGTCGCGTCCGAATGCCGAACCCAGCTTTTCCAGCACCCCGATCACCGTGAAATCGATCCCCTTGATGTGTATCGTCTGATTGAGCGGCGAACTCCCGGCCGGAAAAAGCGTCGTCCGCACCGTTTCTCCGATCACCGCCACATACGCCCGCGTTCGGTCCTCCTGCGGCGTGAAGAACCGCCCGTCCACCACCACAATGTCCCGGATGCTCGCCAGTTCCGATGCCGCCCCGATGATGGACGTGTCCTCCACCGTCAGGTTCTCCCGCGTCACGTCCGCCATCTGGTTGCGGTACGGGCTGTACAGAATGCTGTCGCCGTTCACCTGTTCCAAAAACTTCGCATCGTCGCTCCGGATCGGCTTGTTCCGCTTGATCCGCTCGAACAGCTCGCGCCGGCTCAGCCGCCCCGTGGCCGCGATCTGCGCCACCAGGAACGATTCCGACCCGAATGCCTTGGCCGTGCTCTGTTCCGCATACAGCCCCAGACCCGAAATCGCCGCCCCCACCAGCACCACGCTGCCCACCCCGATAATCACGCCCAGCAGCGTCAGGAAACTGCGCAGCTTGTGGCCGCGGATCGATTCCAGGGCCAGCCGGAAGGCATTGTTGAATTGTTGCCGGAACCGGGTGGTCCCGGCATCAGATTGAGGCATTGCTCTTATTCCAGAATAACGTAAGATGAAGTTCGACCACCCCGATGCCCCTTAGACTCGCTTATTCGACTCTCTTCCTGCTCGCCCTGATTGCAGTTTTTGTGGTCTGGTCCCAAGTCGGCGGCCAGGGACATCTCGACCTCGTGCCCTGGTATCTCAAGCTGGGCCTCGGTTTCGGCGCGGCCTTCGCCGCAACTAAAGCAGCCGCGGCTTCCGCTGCCCGTGACGCTGCCTGGAACAGCAACACCCTCAGGTGGATCGGCATCCTGCTCGCCTTGCTGCTCGCCTGCGGCCTGGTCACTTACTACATGCATGTCTACGGCGAAGAAGAGGAGGAGCAGACCGACGAAACCATTAGTTACTGCCCCGCGCCTATAACTCCCCCAGGTTACACATCGCACGCCGGCTAGCCCGCTCCGCCCCCACTTCCGTCACCACGATCCGGTCGCCCTCGTGCAGAAACTGCCGCAGAATCTCCTTAAGCTGCGCCGCCGAGTGCGTGCTGTGCAGCGCCCACTGATTCGCCAGCACCTGGCGCGCCTCGAACGTGCGCAGCCGCGCATGAAACGAAGCATAATCGAAGGGTTGCAACAGATCGCACGAAACCAGGTAAAGCTTCAATGGCACGATTTCAGTATGGCGAATAAAAGGCGAAAATGCAATCGGCGAGTGCCTTTCACCCGCACCGGGGCACACCAATTTCCTTGCGCAGTTGACACCGGGGCGTCCGATCATTTATTGTGGCCTCGAACTAAATAACTCGAGGTGTCCCATGCACAAACGCCTCCGCCTCGCCGGATGCGCTCTCTCAGCGCTGCTGGTCTGCGGACTTCCCTCCGCCCTGTCCGCCCAGACGGATACTTCCGGTTGGACCGCCGCCCAGGACCATCAAAACATGATGGACCAGCTCGGAATCCGCAAACTGCGTTCCGGGCCGAGTGGCAACGAGAGCGCGCCGAATCACGCCAATTACGATCCGGCGCTCGCCAACCCGTTTCCGAATCTTCCCGACGTGTTGAAGCTCAAAAACGGTAAAAAGGTCACCTCCGCCAAAATGTGGTGGGACCAGCGGCGTCCGGAAATCGTCGAGGATTTCGATCGCGAAGTTCTCGGCCGCGTTCCCAAGGTGGTTCCCAAAGTCACCTGGACCGTAACCAAAACGGTCCAGGACACGATCGCCGGCCATCCCGTCACCGGCAGGCGCCTCGTCGGACACCTCGATAACTCCGGCTTCCCCTCCATCAACGTGGACATCTCGCTGATCCTCGTCACACCGGACAACAGCGCCGCGAAAGCGCCCGTGATGATGATGTTCCGTGGTGGCGGCCTCCCGGGCGAGCCCCCACCCACTTTCCCGGGACGCGGCCCCGCCGGTGCTGGACGCGGTCCTGCTGCCCCCGGACGCGGCCCCGCCGGACCCCCGCCCGCGGCTGCTTCCGCCGACCCGCCCGCTACCGAACAACTGATTGCAGACGGCTGGGGCTACGCTTTCCTCAACCCCTCCAGCGTCCAGGCCGATAACGGCGCCGGCCTCACCAAGGGCATCATCGGCCTCGTCAACAAGGGCCAGCCCCGCAAGCCCGACGATTGGGGCTCTCTCCGCGCCTGGGCCTGGGGCGCCTCCCGCGCTTTGGATTACCTCGAGACCGATCCCACTGTCGACGCGAAACACGTCGGCATCGACGGCGTCTCCCGCTACGGCAAGGCCGCCCTCGTCACCATGGCCTACGATCCGCGCTTCTATATGGTGCTGGTCGGATCGAGCGGTGAAGGCGGCGCCAAGCTCCATCGCCGCAACTGGGGCGAAGCGGTCGAGAATCTCACCGGCTCCGGCGAGTATCACTGGATGGCCGGCAATTTCCTCAAATACGGCGCGGAAGAGTCCGACTTCGGCAGCAAGAACGCCGGCGATATCCCCGTAGACGCCCACGAACTGATCGCGCTCTGCGCACCCCGCCTCACCTTTATCAGTTACGGCGTGCCCGAGAAGGGCGACGCCAAATGGCTGGATCACCAGGGCAGCTACATGGCCGCCGTCGCCGCCGGACCCGTCTTCCGCCTGCTGGGCGCGAAGGACCTGGGCACCTCCGACGACTACAACAAAGAGGTCATGCCCGCCGTCAACGTGAGCATGCTCAACGGTCAACTCGCCTGGCGCCAGCATGACGGCGGTCACACCGACGGGCCCAACTGGAAATATTTCATTCCCTGGGCCGACAAGTTCATGAAGCGGACCCCGCCGCGGAAAACCCCATGATCGCCCTGAAAAAAATCTTCCTGCTCACCGCCCTCGCCGGCGCCTGCTTCGCGCAGCGGCCCGCCCCCGTCCCAGCCGACCAGCCCGCCGCCCGCACCGACCCCAATTCCGCCGCCGCCCACGCGCAGCTGCTCGAAAAGGCCAAGGCGGGCCGCGTCGACCTCTACTTCGAAGGCGACTCCATCGCCCGCCGCTGGGGCGCCACCGATTATCCCGAACTGCTCGCCAACTGGAAGCAGAATTTCTTCGGCTGGAACGCCGGCGATTTCGCCTGGGGCGGCGACACTACCCAGAACATCCTCTGGCGTCTTGAAAACGGCGAACTCGATGGCGTTCACCCCAAGGTCATCGTCCTGCTTGCCGGCACCAATAATCTGGGCCGCATTCCCCCCGGCGCCGGGGACGCCAAGGTCGAGGACGTGACCCGCGGCCTCGCCGCCATCCTGCGCGTCATGCGCGAGAAGGCGCCCGAAGCCACCATCATCGTCACCGCCATCTTCCCCCGCAACGACAATATGGCCCTGGTGCCCGTGATCTACCGCATCAACGCCAACCTCGCCAAAATGGCCGACGGCCGCCGTATCCGCTACCTCGACATCAACCCGCGCCTCGCCGGCCCGGAAGGCCGCTTGTTTGACGGCATGATGAATCCCGACAAGCTGCATCCCGCGCTCCCCGGCTACCAGGTGTGGGCCGACGCCCTCAAGCCGCTCCTCACCGAACTGCTCGGCCCCCCGGCCAAAGAAGATCACGCGCCGCCGCCCACCGGCGATCCCAGCGCCCGCCCGAAGGCCGCCCAGCCCTGACCGCCCCGCCCCGCACCGACCACCACGCGCGGGTGAGATGAACGCTGGCGCACGCATTCAGGTCCGCTGTCGTGTGCGTTGTGCAACGTTACTCCAAATGCCATCGTCCACTCTACTGTGACTCCAGGTCCCCAGAGGTTTATTGTCCCTGCACTCCTCCTGAACCTGCTGGTGGCCGCAAGCTGCGGGCAGAACGACCACGCCGCCGCCGCGCGCCCCCCTGTCGCTCCCGTCGTTGTCGCCGATGTGCGCCAGATGCCCGTGCCCCTGGAAATACGGGCCATCGGCAACGTGGAGGCGAATTCCACCGTCGAAATCAAATCGCAGGTGTCCGGTCAGCTTCAGAAGGTCTTTTTCACCGAAGGCGACGAGGTTCGCGAGGGCCAGCTCCTGTTCCAGATCGATCCCCGCCAGTTGCAGCAGGCCGTCAGCGAGGCCGAGGCGGCGCTCGAGAACGCCAACGCCACCGTCGGCCAGGCGCAGGCGAACTACGAGCGCGACCTCGCCCAGGCGAAGAACGCCCGCTCCCAGGCCGACCGCTACGCCCAGCTTGCAACCCAGGGCATCATCTCCCGCGAGGCCAACGAGAACTATCACACCCAGGCCGACGCTGCCGAACGTGTGGCCGCCGCCTCCAAAGCCGCCATCGCCAGCGCCGCCTCCAACGTGCGCGCCGCCGCCGCCCGCCTCGCCGACGCGAAGCTTCAGCTCGCGTACGCCAGCATCGAGGCCCCCGTCTCCGGAAAAACCGGCAAGCTCGCCGTCAAGCCCGGCAACCTCGTGCAGGCCAATTCCGCCACTCCCCTCGTCGTCATCGCCCAGCTGGCGCCCGTCTTTGCCAACTTCACCATCCCCGAGCAGCAGTTCTCCCTCATCCGTTCCTACGCCTCCCGCGGCAAACTGACCGTTCAGGCCTACCCCGGCAATAATTCGCCGGACGCGGGACCGGTAAGCACTCCCGCTGTCGGAACCCTCGACTTTTTTGACAACCAGGTGGACACCAGCACCGGCACCATCCTGCTCCGCGCGCGCTTTCCGAATACCGACCACCGCCTCTGGCCCGGCCAGTTCGTCAACGTGGTCGTCCGCCTCGACGTCCCCACCGCCACCGTCATCCCTACCGCCGCCGTCAGCAGCGGCCAGAACGGCCGCTATGTCTTCGTGGTGAAGCCCGACCTCACCGCCGAGCAGCGCACCATTCAATCCTCCCGCGACTACCAGGATCTGACCGTCGTCAATTCCGGCGTTGCTCCCGGCGAGCGCGTGATCGTCAGGGGCCAGTTGCGCGTTCAGCCCGGCTCCAAAGTCGAAATAGTCAAGGACAATCAGCAGCAAGGAGCGGCACAGACCCAATGAACATCACAGGTTTCTTCATCCGGCGCGCCATCACGACACTGCTCGTCATGACCGCGGTCTGCGTCTTCGGCGTCCTGGGCTACATCGGCCTGCCCGTCAGCGACCTTCCCAATATCGACTTTCCCACGATATCGGTGAACGCCAGCCTGCCCGGTGCTTCGCCCGAAACCATGGCCAACACCGTGGCCACGCCTCTTGAACGCTCCTTCACGTCCATTCAGGGCGTCTCCTCCATCAATTCCACCAGCAGCATCGGCCGTACCCAGATCACCCTCCAGTTCGACCTCAACCGCAACATCGACGCCGCCGCGCAGGACGTCCAGTCCGCTATCTCCTCCGCTGCCCGCAACCTCCCCCAGAACATGCCGCAGCCGCCCTCCTTCCGTAAAGTCAACCCGGCGGAATCGCCCGTGCTCTACCTGGGCGTGAGCTCTTCCACCCTGCCCCTCTCGGAAGTGGACGAGTATGCCGAAATCACCATGGGGCAGCGGATCTCCACCGTCAATGGCGTGGCTCAGGTCTCCGTCTACGGCTCGCAGAAATACGCCGTGCGCGTGCAGGCCGACCCCGATGCCCTCGCAGCCCGCCAGATCGGAATTGACGATCTCCGCGCCGCCATCGCCGCCGGCAACCCCAACCTTCCCTCCGGCACCCTCAGCGGCTCCAGCAAAGCCTACACCCTCGACACCACCGGCGCCATCTCCACCGCCGCCCAGTTCCGCCCCATGATCGTCGCCTACCGTCAGGGACGCCCGGTCCGCCTCGACGAAGTCGCCCGCGTCTCCGACAGCGTCGAGAACGACAAAAACGCGAGCTGGTTTAACGGCGAGCGGTCCATCATTCTGGCCGTGCAGCGGCAGCCCGGCACCAATACAGTCGAAATCGTCGATGGTATCCGGGCCCTCTTCCCCATGCTTGAGGCACAGATGCCCGCCGGCATCAAAATGGGCATCCTGTTCGACCGCTCGCAGCCCATCCGCGAATCCATCGCCGACGTCAAGTTCACCCTCATCCTCGCCATCGTCCTGGTGGTCGCCGTTATCTTCGTCTTTCTTCGCAATCCTTCCGCCACCATCATTCCCAGCCTCGCCGTCCCCATTTCCATCCTCGGCACGTTCGCGGTCATGTCCCAGCTCGGCTACACGCTCGACAACCTCTCCGCCATGGCCCTCACCTTGTGCGTCGGCTTCGTGGTGGACGACGCCATCGTGGTCCTCGAGAACATCGTGCGTCATCGCGAGATGGGTAAGGACCGCATGCAGGCCGCGCTCGACGGCTCCCGCGAAATCACCTTCACCATCATTTCCATGACCGTCTCGCTGGTCGCCGTCTTTATCCCCGTGCTCTTCATGGGTGGCATCGTCGGACGCCTCCTGCGCGAGTTCGCCGTCGTCATCTCCTGCGCCATCCTGGTTTCCGGCGTCGTCTCCCTGACCCTGACGCCGATGCTCGGCAGCCGCTTCCTCAGGCACCAGCACTCGCATGAAACCGGCCCCCTCTTCCGCTGGTCGGAACGCCAGTTCGACCGCCTCCTCCGCGGTTACGAATTCACTCTCCACGCCGTTCTCCGCCGGCGCTTCATCACCCTGCTCGCCGCTTTCGGCGTCCTCTTCCTGACCGGCTGGCTGTTCGTCAAAATTCCCAAAGGCTTCTTCCCCACCGAGGACCAGGGCTTTCTCACCGCCACCACCGAGGCCTCCGAAGATACTTCCTTCGACCAGATGGTGATCTACCAGAAGCAGGTGGCCGAAACCATCGCGCGCAATCCCAACGTCGCCGCCTATCAGTCATCGGTCGGCGGCGGACCGAGTGCCGGAGGCTTCAACAGCGGCCGCGTCTTCATCCGCCTCAAAGATTCCCGCGAGCGGCCCAAAGCCGAAGTCGTCGTGCAGCAGCTTCGCCGCGAGCTGAGCCGCATGCCCGGCGTCAACACCTTCATCCAGGTGCCGCCCGCCATCCGCATCGGCGGCTCGCTCAGCAAAAGCCTCTACCAGTTCACCCTCCAGGACATCGAATTTCAGAACCTTTATGAGTGGGGTCCGCGCGTCGAAAAGCGGATGGAGCAGATCCCCGGCCTCCAGGACGTCACCACAGACCTCCAGATCGCCAGCCCGCAAATCACCGTCCAGATCGACCGCGACCGCGCCCGCGTCCTCGGCGTCACCCCCACCGACATCGAGAACACGCTCTACAACGCGTACGGCCAGCGCCAGATCTCCACCATCTACAGCTCCAGCGACCAGTACTACGTCATCCTCGAGGTGCTCCCGCAATACCAGCGCGACCCGGTGGCCCTTTCGAGCCTCTACGTGCGCAGCAGTTCCGGCGGCACCGCCGCCAACGGCCCGGCCCTTGTCCCCTTGTCCGCCGTCGCCACCCTGAAGCAGGACGTCGCGCCCGTCCAGGTATCGCACTACGGCCAGTTGCCCGCCGTTACCATCTCCTTCAATCTCGCCCCTGGCGTCTCCATCGGTGATGCCGTCCAGCGCGTCAACGACGAGCTGCGGCAGATGAACCTGCCCGCCACCATCACCACCACGTTCCAGGGCACCGCCCAGGCTTTCGAGGAATCCCTGCGCAACACCTGGATCCTCCTCGGCGTCGCCATCTTCGTCATCTACCTGGTGCTCGGAATCCTGTACGAGAGCCTCATTCACCCCATCACCATCCTCTCCGGCCTGCCCTCCGCCGCCCTCGGCGCTCTCGTGACCCTGATGATCTTCGGCATCGACCTCAACATCTATGCCATCGTCGGCATCCTGCTCCTGATCGGCATCGTCAAGAAGAACGCCATCATGATGATCGACTTTGCGCTCGACGCCCAGCGCCGCGAGCGCAAGCCGCCCGAGGAGGCCATCTTTCAAGGCGCCGTCCTGCGCTTCCGCCCCATCATGATGACCACCCTGGCGGCGCTGTTCGGAACCCTTCCCATCGCTCTCGGCCTCGGCGCCGGAGCCGATTCCCGCCGCCCCCTCGGCCTCGCCGTTGTCGGCGGTCTCATGGTCTCCCAGCTTGTGACCCTCTACCTGACGCCGGTCGTCTACCTCTATCTCGAGAGAGCCCAGGGCGGCCTCGGCCGCTGGCGCTCCGGCCGCCGCAGGAAGACGGTCAGGACCATGCCCGCTCCTGAGCCCGTGGCCCAATAAATGCGGCCAGTCAGAGGAATCTGTGGGTCATCTTGAAGAGGTGTTGTTCCACTCGGTGCTTGCGCAGGCGCCGATCGTCATTGAGGTCGCGAATGAACTCCCCGCCCATAGTTCATAAGTCGTGAGCGCGTTTCCAGAACCGCCGGGCTGTCCTCCGGTATCTAACTAACTGGATTCAGGCGACCAGGACGCGTTCTCGCGTTTCGTCTCACCTTTTATTGACGCATCATATCTTTGGTGATATGATCCTGTCGTTCTTCAATAAAGTGGGTATTTTGCGCACGATTGTTTAGTAAGGAAACGTCTCTCCGGGTTATTGCCGCTTCTAAGGCGCTCGGTGCTTTTCTCTCTCTGAATAGCGCCTGTTTAGGTTCCCCAAAACGAAGGAGTTCTTCATGAGTCAATTCACCGTCGTAACAAAATTATGGCCCACCGGCGCCAGCCTCGATCTAGGCACTGATGAGACTACGCTCACCGTTCCCCCCAGCGCTTCATTCAACCGGCACGCCGCTAACTTCGTCGTCTCGCCGGACGGAACACATAACTATCAGTTCCTTTTCTGGAACACCGGAAGACACGTGACCAACAAGCGCCATGTGCATTGGGATTTCAGCGTGGGCGGCTGGGGAATCTGGACAGCCACCAAGTGGTATGGCACT
Organism: Bryobacterales bacterium; assembly: GCA_963836425.1. Lineage (GTDB taxonomy): Bacteria > Acidobacteriota > Terriglobia > Bryobacterales > Bryobacteraceae > CAWIJJ01. The sequence continues at coordinate 189,147 of CAWIJJ010000007.1, forward strand.
CCAGGAGGCACTGGTAGTCAGCCCTGGGTCGACGTGGAACCGTTCACCATCGGCGGCGACGCGTTGATTACCGGCAGTGGCACGGCCATCGATGCGGCCGCAAGCACCTTTGCGGCCGGGGCCTTTCCATTCTCGGGCAACGACCACCAGATTGGCACAGCCGGCGGGGCTGTGACCGTGGTGGCAAAGGACCCCTTCGCGTCTCTGGACTTTGCCGGTTGGGATCAATTGATATTTGGCGGCGACGATAGCGGCCAGTTTAATGAATCCGATGCAGGCGGCGGCCCCGGTTCTCCCAGCTTCTTCCCTGCTGGCAGCGGACCGTTTCATGTCAACCAGAATGCTGGCGCGAACCTTCTGGCGCTCTATGGAAACCACGTCCGGTCGGGTCTTGGCAGCATTCTCGCGAACATAGGCGACATCCTCACCAAACCCGGGCCGATCAGCCGCGTCGATCCCTCGCCCGAGGATCGCCTCCGCCTGGCGATTCTGGAAGGGCTCTTACTACAAACGAGACCCGGCGTCGGGGAGACCGCGGCTCTGCAAGCCCTCACTCAAGCCGCGCCGGGCATGAGCCTCAGTGACTTGAATGCGGCTCTCAAGTCGGTGCAAACTACCATTGCGCTTGGCAACACCACAATCTCCGCTCTTCAGGCGCAAATCAAGGCGAAGACCCCGGTCAAGTGATGTCTGGCGCGGCGCGCGTGCTGCTGGTCGGATTTCAAGACCAGGACAATCTCGGACTCGGCTATCTTGCCGGCAGCCTGCGCGCCGCCGGTCACGACGTTCGCATCTCCACGTTTGAGGCGGATTTCATTCCCCTGCTGCGTTTGGCGCGGGAATGGAATCCGCACGTCATCGGTTTTTCGCTCATCTTCCAATTCATGGCGCCGGAGTTCGGTCAAACCATCCGAGAGCTGCGTGCCGGCGGTGTGACGGCGCACTTCACCATGGGCGGCCATTACGCTTCGTTTGCGCCCGAAACCCTTCTCGAACTGATTCCCGAACTGGACAGCGTAGTTCGCTTCGAAGGCGAGCGCACGCTGGTGGAGTTGACGTGGTCGATTGTCGCGGACCAGCCATGGCGCGGCATCCGCGGAATCGCCTGGCGCGATGGCGGCATTGTGCATCAGACACCGCCGCGGGAGGATCCGGTAGACCTCGACGCTATGCCGTGGCCGGAGCGCACCGATACGGGCTACCACCGCGGCTCCATACCGACAGCCTCGGTGCTGGCGTCGCGCGGCTGTCCCTATAAATGCTCGTTTTGTTCGATCATCACTTTCTACGACGGCAATAACACCCGGGGCCGCCGCCGGCGAAACCCGATTCGCGTGGTGGACGAAATTGAGCATCTCGTCCGGGATCGGGGAGCCCGACTGATCCTGTTCCAGGATGACGACTTCCTCGCTGGCGGCCCCGACGCGCGCAGATGGGCTCTGACAATCGCGCAGGAACTGATCGGGCGGGGATTGAATCGTCAGATGCGCTTTAAGCTCTCGTGCCGCTCGGATGAAGTGCGCGAGGAAGTGTTCGTGCCGCTCATCGAGGCGGGCCTCGCGCATGTGTACATGGGTGTGGAGGCGGGGGACCCGGACGCGCTGAAGACCCTGAACAAGCACATAACGCCCAGCGTGCACTTGCGCGCTGGCCGCATTCTGCGGGACCTCGATGTGAGTTTCGATTTCGGATTCATGTTGCTCGAACCCTGGAGCACCATGTCTACGGTGCGCAACAATCTGCATTTCCTCCGTGAATTCTGCGCCGGCGGTTACGCAGCCGCGGGATTCTGCAGGACTCTGCCGTATGTCGGCACGCCTATGGAGCAGCGCATGCGGGCCGAAGGCCGGCTCGTGGGTCCGGCGCTCGAAGCCGATTACCGTTTCCTCGACGCCCGCCTGGACGCGTTATGGGATTTTTCACTGGCCGCCTTCGCCGGGCGAAACTACGGAAAAAACGCCGTCTGGGATCTTCTGCGCGGACTCTTGTTCGAAGCGCGGTTGGATTACCCGGATCGGCCTTACGACCCCGAATTCCTGGCCGGCGCCCGCACGCTCACCGATGCGTCTAACTCGCTGATGATCGATGTTGCCGAGGAGGCCCTCGATCACATCGAGTCGATGGAAAAGCCCGATGCCCGCGATCCGGCGTTGATCCGGCTGGCGCGCGTCTCACGGGAAGAAAATGAACGTATACGCGGCATGCTGTCGGCGTTGTGGAGCGCCCACCCTCGCTTGATTGCGGACGCGCTCTTCCGCTGATCAGGCGGTGGCCCGCCGCGGATGAATGGCGGTGGCCCGCCTCCTCGAACTCGCCTCCTACCACTCAAGCTGTCCTCCTGAGGCTGCGTCAGACTGAACGGCGAATGAGTCCTGAGTCGCGATTCGCCGTAGCTCTTGTTGCCCGCCGCCGAGCCATCCCCGATACTGGATACCGGCATCCGGTGTGGCCGTTCGCCGCGCTGCACCTTCCACATGGAGATCCGCCCTGGTTCAAGTTGCACCCAACGGAGATCTGCGACGGTTTCGTCTACAAGTTGAGAGAGAGAAAGTCGAACGGGGCGATTATCCCGATGAACGCTTGGACGGGCCCAACCTCTGGCGACTCAAGTCCGGCGACCGCGTCGCCTGGGTCGGAGCGGATCGCGGCGAACGCCACGCGGTCAACGCCAACAACGCCGCAGATGAAACTGCTAACCCGGCCGCTGTTCTGATGCGGGACGGCAGCGGGCCTCGAACGCCTGCGTGAGCGCCGGCTTCGACATCGTGCCCGACGCCACGGAGAGCACCAGATCGACCAACTCGTCCTCGCTGAAGTCCGGTTCCCAATCGTTAATCAAGAGGAACGTGATGGCGGCGTTCGCGCCCGTCCGCTTGTTGCCGTCCACGAACGGGTGGTTCTGGCAGATATGAAACAGGTAGGCTGCGGCCATCGAGGGAATGGACGAGTGCAGGAACTCCCCGCCGAATGTCGCCATAGGCGTGGCCACCGCCGATTCCAGGCCGGCAGGATCGCGAACGCCGTCCGACCCGCCGTACGCCTCGATTTGCTGCGCGTGGATTTCCAGGACCTCGTCCAGCGTCAGGAATAGTGGGTCCATGCCGTCGATTATTCAGCGAGTTTCTTGAATGCTTTGCCGTAACGCTTGTGCGCGGTGCGCTGCGCTGCCTCGAACTTCTGCCGTCTCTCAGACTGCTGCGCCGGTGCGACGATCAGTCGGTGCCCGTCCGTGCTGATATCGAGCGGGGTCTCAGAATCGATCTTTAGCAGGTCGAGAATCGGCCGGTCGATCACCAGCGCCAGGCTGTTGCCATGTCGCGTAAGCTTCTTCACCATAAGGTCTCCCCGTACTTCCATTGTATCCCCAATGGATATACATCGCGGCGTGAAACCAACTTCGGGGCGGCGGCGCCAAACCTCTGCCACGCAGGATCGAACGCCTTTAAGTAGCTGGCGATGGCCGTGAAGGACGAGACGAACAGCGATTCCTACTTGGGCCGCAGCGACAACGCCGCCTTCGCCAACGTGGGAATCCCTTGCACCACGGTTTCAGTCACGCTAGCAGCGTCCTACAGCCCCGGAATCCGCAGCCGCAGCGACCGCGCCTGCCGCTCGCTCACCACAATCTGCGTCGCACCCGCATCCGCCATCACCAGCAGAAACCCGCTCTTGAAGTACGGCTGAATCTCCCGGATCCTTCCCAGGTTCACCAGCACTTCCCGCCGCGCCCGGAAAAACTGCTCCCGCGGCAGCCCCGCTTCGAGTTCGCCCAACTGGTAATTCACCCAGTACGTCTCCGCCTCCGTATGCGCCCGGACAATCCCGTCCTCCACCTGGAACCACAGCACCTGTTCGGGCGGCAGCAGCACAGACCGGTCGCGCTTCCGTCCCACAATCTGCCGCAGCACCCGCGGACCCTCCGCCGCCGCCCGCGTCAGCCGCTCCTGCTCCTTCTGCCGCTCGCCCCCCGAGGCCGCCAGCCTCACCGCGCGCTCCACCGCCTGCGCCAGCCGCTCCGGCTCCACCGGCTTCAACAGGTATGCCAGCGCGTTGGCCTCGAATGCCGCCAGTGCGTGCTGGTCGTAACCGGTCACGAAGATCACCAGGGGCGGAGTGGCCATCCGCGGCATGCACCGCAGCAATTCAAATCCCGTGAACCCCGGCATCTCGATATCCAGGAACAACAGGTCCGGTTGCCCCCGCTCCACCGCGTCCAGCGCCTCCGGGCCGTCCCGCGCCTCGCCCGCCACTTCGATTTCCCGGTGCACCGCCAGCAGCCGCTTCAGCCGCGCCCGCGCCGGCTCCTCATCGTCGATGATCAGGCTCCTCAGCATCCGCTGCCCGCTCGCGGAATCCGCACCGTCACCCGCGTCCCTCCGCCCTCCCGCTCCTCCATCCGCACGCTCGCCCGGTCGCGATACAGCGTCTCCAGCCGGTCCGCCACATTCCGCAGACCCATCCCCTCGCTCTCCGCCGCCCCCTTTCTGCCCGGTCCCATGCCGTCGTCCTCTACCACCATCCGCACTCCGTCCGCCTCCGCCTTCGCCGAAATCCAAAGCCGCCCCGGCCCCGGCTTCGGTCCCAGCCCGTGCTTCAACGCGTTCTCCACCAGCGGTTGCAGAATCAGCGACGGAGCCATTTCATCCTCCACCCCGGGCTCCACCTCGATCCGCACCTCCAGCCGGTCCCCGAACCGCGCCTCTTCGATGTGCAGGTACGCGCGCAGGAATTCCACCTCGTCCCGGATCGTCGTCAGCGGCCGCGCCGAATGCGCCAGCAGGTGCCGGAAGACGTTCGCGAGCCGCAGGGTCATCGTTTCCGCCCGCTGCGGGTTGCGCACGATCTGGTCCGCCACCGTGTTGAGCGCGTTGAACAGGAAATGCGGATGGATCTGCGCCCGCAGCGCGCGCAGCTCCGCTTCCGTGATCTGCTGCTCCAACAGCGCCTCCCGGCTCTGCCGCTCCGCCGCCTCCCTCTCCCTCCCCAGCGCGTCCAGCCGCGCCCCGCACAGCGCCCCTGCCGACCGCAAATAGTTCAGATCCTGCATCACCAGCCCCGGGCGCGACGGCCCCGGCATCACGCGCAGCGTGTGCGTCACCTTGCCGCCCGTTGACACCGGCGCCGCCACCTCCGCGTTCTCCAGTTCCACCACCTCTCCCTCCAGCAGCTCGTGCGGCAGCCCCGGCTCCATCGCCTCCACCCGCGCCGACTCGAGCTCCATGGGCCCGCGCACCGCCTCTTCCACCGCTCCGAAGATCGCGCCCTCCGCCGTCAGCCCGGTCAGCCGCGCGGCCAGCTCCCGGCGCGCCCCGGCGTAGTCCGGCACACGGAACAGCCATTGGGTCACCCGCGTGCTCAACCGGTCGTCCACCAGCGTGAACGACAGCAGCAGCGCGTTCGCCAGCGCCATCATGCACAGGATGTGAACCGCCTGCGGGTACTCGGACCGCATCGCCAGATCGCGCAGGAACGACGACTGCATCGCCCCCACCAGGATCGACGCCCACGTTCCCGCCAGCAGAATGCGCACCCCGTACCGCACGAAGACGTCCGCAAACCGAAACCGCGCGAACAGAAAAAAGGAGCACAGGATCCCCAGCAGGATCAGGTGCGACAGCACGAATCCGAAGCCGTGGCCGCGGGCCTGCGCGGGCAGCATCGGCCCAGCCGTTATCATCGCCGACATGGCCGCCGCCGCCAGCACGATCGCCAGCGAGGGCACGCGGATGGCTGACGGAACCGCCGCCTTCCGCAGCCCGGTCCACGCGCCCGCCGCCAGCCACACGGTGGCGTTGTAGGTCGCCCACAGGCGCGCGTTCGCCGGCGCCGGAAAAGGCGCGTTGAGCAGCGGCCCGCTCCATATCACCGCTCCCAGCACTGCCGCCGCCGCCCGCGCTCCCGCCGCCACCCGCCGCGCCGCCCGCGCCCGTCCCGCCTTCTCCGCGTACGGCCGCCACACCGCCAGTACCGGAATCGGGAACACCAGCACGCCCGTGTACTGTATCGCCTGGCCCAGCAGAGTCCAGCGCGAACTGCTCCCCGCAACCGTGGCCGCCGCCAGCCCGCCCACGCTCCACAGCAGCCCGCACACCGCGAATACCACGTTCGCCGGCTGCGATCCGGGCAGCCGTGAGGCGCGTAGAGCCAGAGCCAGCAGCAGCACCGTCAGAAACAGCCCGGCGCTGTAGCCGATCAGATCGCCCGTGAAATACGCGCTCGCCGCCGATCCGTGCAATGCACCCATCAGGATAGGCGAGCCCGCCGCGACAATCCACTGCCCCCGCCCCGGCGCGGAATTTCAGGCTTGAGCGATGATCCGGTGCGATGAGCGTCTGCGGTGGATTATTTCTTCGGCTCGCCGAAGACGTAAACCTTCTCGTCCGGGCGGACGAGTTTCAAGCGGTTCCGAATCTCCAGTTCCTGCTCTTCGCTATTGTCGTTCAGGCGGTGCAGGTGTTCCCGCTTACGCTCGATCTCTTTCGCGAGTGCCTCGTTGCGCTGTTCCAGTTCGTGGATCTGCGCCTGCTTCTCCATCAATGCGCCTATTCCGCGGGGACCACGCAACTCAATCACAGCATAACTGGCGAGCGCCAGAAACGCGATCACATAGACAAAGCGTGTTACAGGTGCTTTCATCTTACTCAGGGCCTGGAACATAATGGTAGCATCGCAGCCGCCGGAAGCTCATCCATTTTTTCCAATGACGGATAAGATTGTTATTCTCTGTACCTGTGGCTCGGAAGCCGACGCCGGCCGCATCGCCCGCGCCCTGGTGGAGGACCGCCTTGCGGCCTGTGTCAACGTCATCCCGCACATCGCCAGCACCTATCGGTGGAAGGACCACGTGGAAACCGCCGCCGAGTGGCTCCTCGTCATCAAGTCTTCGCGCGCCCTGTTTGCCGCCCTCCGCTCCGCCGTGGAGCGGCTCCATCCCTACGAGGTTCCCGAATTGCTCGCGCTCCCGGTCCTGGACGGCTCCGCTCCGTACCTCGCCTGGCTCGACGAAAGCCTCCAGGGTGCGGCCGGACAATGAGTGCTCCCGGCCGTCCCCTGGCCCTCATCTTCGACATGGATGGCGTTATCGTTCACTCCAACCCCGAGCACTGCGCCGCCTGGATCGACTTCAACCGGCTCTACGGCCTGGAAACCACGCCCGAAATGCTCGCCCGCATGTACGGCAAGCGCAATGACGAGATCGTGCGCGACTATTTCGGCGCCCACCTGAGCGATGCCGAAATCGCCCGCCGCGGCCGGGAAAAGGAGACGCTCTATCGGCGCCGCGTGACCGGCCGCGTCGGCGAGACCCTCGTCCCCGGCATCAGGCAATTCCTCGATTCCTGCCGCCGCCTTCCCCTCGCCATCGCCACCAATGCCGAACCCGCAAACGTGGACCTCATCCTCGAAGAGTCCGGACTTCGCCCCTATTTCAGCGTCGTCGTGGACGGCCACCAGGTCTCGCGCCCCAAGCCGCATCCCGACGTTTACCTGAAGGCCGCCTCCCTCCTCGGCGTGCCGCCCCGAAATTGCGTCGTTTTCGAGGATTCCGAGTCCGGTGTCGCTGCCGCACTTGCGGCCGAAATGCAGGTTATCGGTTTGCGTACCACTCATGGCTACTTGCGGGGTACTAGTATTACCGTAGATAATTTCAGGAGCGAGTTGCTGCGCGAATGGATGAAAGCCCAAGTCGCGGCCGTTTGACCTTCCTTCGGTGGTTGGCAGTTATTTTTCTGCTGGCCGCCCCCGGAATCGCTGCGCCTGCGCCCCCCCGTCCCCTCACTTTGCAGCAGTTGAACGAACGCGACCCGGCTGCCGCGTTTGCTCCCCGCCACCTCGGCGAATCCGTCACCATCCAAGGCGTTGTCAACAGCCGGGTTCACATTTTCAAGAATTTCCAGCTCGTCTCCATCCAGGATTCGGACTGGGGCGGTTTCCTGCTGCTGCCGCCCGGAGATTCGCGTCTCGCCTCCAGCCTGCCCGGCGATGAGTTGCGCGTTTCCGGCGAGGTCGTCCTTCAGGACGGCGTCGGCATGGTCAAGCCCTCGTCCATCGAACAGGTCGGCCGGCGCAGTCCGCCGCTCCCCGTTACCGTTTCCCTCCGCGAGCTTGACGGATTCCGCCACATCGGCCGGCTGGTTCGATCCGGTGGAAGAATCACTGCAACCGGGGAGAACCCCAACGGCAGCTACCTGAAGCTCGACCTGCCCTCCCCCATTACCGTCTTCCTGCCCCGATCTTCCGAAACCGCGCCGTTGATCTCCGGTTTCGACATTCACTCCCAGGTCAAGGTCACCGGCGTGGCCTTTCAATTCCGCGCCAGTCCGCCGTACAACAGCTATTTCCAGATTCTCGTCGCGGATTCTTCGCAAGTCGCCGCCGTCGCGACGGATTTCCGCGTGAGTGCGGCGGTGGTCATCGCCGTGGGGGCCGTGATCCTGCTGATTGCCTACCTGTTCTGGAATCGGGAACGCCGCTCCTCCCGGCAGCGCGAGCGGCTTCGCAATTCCTATCAACTCGGTGAAGAGCTGCTGAGTGCCTCCTCCACCGGCATCATTCTGGAGCGGCTCTCCGAATCCCTGCCCACGATTCTGGGCGTCAGCGGCGTCCAGCTTTACGTTCACAACCGGTCCGCCAAGAGCCTGGACACCGTCCCTCGCCAAAACGAGGAGGTGCTCGCCATTTCGCTCTCGGCCCCTCCCGGAGGTCCCCGGTCCGGCGCCGTAGCCTGCTTCCATTACCGCACCCTGCTGGTAATTCCGGACGTCGAACGCAGCCCGTTTCCGGCCGGCAAAGCCATCGGTCCATTCCCTAAATCCATGCTCTTCGCGCCCATGGTGGCGCAGGGCGAGATGATCGGCGTTCTCGAACTCGACCAGAACGACCGCGCGCGCGATTTCGACGCCGGCGACCAGGAACTGGCGCAGCACTTCGCCAATCAGGTCGCCGTCGCCGTCCGCCTGCTCGATCAGCGGCTCGTCCAGGAGCAGCTCTTCCGCACCGAGAAAATGGCCGCCGTCGGCCGCCTGATCTCGGGCGTCGTTAACGAGCTGCAAGCCCCGCTCGCGTCCATTTCCGACCTCGCCGGCCGCGTCGTCGAATCGGTCCGCTCGGGTCCCGCCGAGCGTGACGTGCTGGCCCTCGCCGCCGAAGCCCGTAAGGCCTCCGGAATCGTTGCGCGGCTCGTCTCGTTTGCCGCGGCCGAGCAGGCCGAAGCCCGGCAGGTCGCCATCGGCCCTCTCCTGCATAACCTGATCGAGTTTCGTGAGGCCGATTGGAAAGCTTGCGGCATCCGTGTCCAGGACCTGACCGGCAGCGAGCAGGTCACCGTGCTCGGTTCACACGGCCAGTTGGAGCAGGTCTTCCTCAACCTGCTGGTGCACGCCGAGCAGGCCCTTGCCGAGGCCTCCCAGAAGGTGATCGGTATCCGCACCAGCGTGCTTGCCAAGCGGATCATCGTGGAGATCTCCTTCACCGCTCCCGCGCGCTGGTGCAAGGCCGAAGAGACCGCCGCCGTGCTGGGCGTCACCCGCAGCGTGATCGCCGGGCACGGCGGAGAAGTCCGGCTCATCGAAAAAGCCAATACCGAGCCCCGCTTCGAAGTGGAACTGCCGGTTGCCGGCCGGGAACGGCAAGGGGGCGCCGCCGCTTCGCGCAACCCCGCTGTGGCCGACCCGGGCCGCAAGAATACCGCCCTCCTGATCGAGCCCGACGAGGCCGCCCAGCGCCAGTTGGTCGCCCTGCTCACCTCCCGCGGCTACCGCGCCGTCCCCGTCGAGAACGCCGACAACGGCCTCGAACTCGCTCACCGCCTCCGCTTCGACGTTGCCTTTTGTTCCGTTCACGCGCCCGGCCTGAACTGGGTCGAGCTGTCCGAGCGCATGCACTCCCGCGTCGGCGGTTTCGTGCTCGTCAGCGACGGCTACAACTCCGAGCTCATCGCCGACTTCGAAGGCGACCACCGTTTCGTGCTCCCCAAGCCATTCCAGGAAGCGGAACTGGACCGCATCCTGAGGAACATCGAACCAACCCTGAAGGCGATCCGGTCCGGCGCCGCCTGAACGTGCTCACGCGCGAATTTTCAGTTGCCCGCCCGCTGCGCAAGCGACAGCGCCAGCCCCGACAATCTCTTCGACGTATACGGTTTTGGCAGGAAAGCCTTCACCTGCTGTCCGGCGAACCGCCCCATCGTCTCGTGTTCGCTATAACCGCTCGATACGATAATCGGCACCTCAGGCAGCAGCTTGCGCAATTCCGGCAGGACTTCGTGCCCGCTCCTTCCGGGCATGCTCAGATCGAGCAGCACCAGCCCCACCTCCGGGTGCCGCCGGCACATCTCGATCGCGGCCGCGCCGTTCGCCGCCGCCAGCACCTGGAAACCGCTGCGCTCCAGCGTCTTTGTCGCGAACTGCCGTACCGACTCCTCATCGTCAATAACCAGGACCGTTGCGGCGCCGGTCGCGGCCGGAGCTTCTTCCGCCACCCCGGGCGAGACCTGCCCGCGCGCCGGAAAGTACAGCGTGAAACACGTGCCTTGGCCGGGTGCGGTCGCGAGCTTCAGCGCCCCCCGGTGGGCGCGCACGATTCCGCTTACCGCCGCCAGGCCCAGGCCCCGCCCGGCAAATTTCGTCGAGAAGAACGGATCGAAAACCCTCGTCCGCGTGACCGCGTCCATTCCCGGTCCCGAGTCGCGCACTTCGAGGAAAATGTACTGCCCCTCGTGCAACTCCCCCACTGCCAGTTCCTGCCGCGCCGCGCCCTCTTTCACTTCCTCAATTCCAGTGCGCACCGAAATGCTGCCCGCTTCGGACCCGATGGCTTCGGCTCCGTTCAGCACCAGGTTCATCACTGCCTGTTGAACCTGGCTGCGATCCGCCTCGACGACAGGCAGATGCGGCTCCAGCTCGAAATGAAGCTCTATTTTTCTCGAGATCGAAGGCTGCATCAGGCCGCGCATTTGGGCCGCAACATCCGAAAGATCCAGAGCCTCGATATAGAACGTCCCCTTGCCGGCGTACGCCAGCAACTGCCGGGTCAAATGTGCGGCCCGCTCGCCCGAGATCAGGATCTCTTGCATCAGCTCGCTCGCCGGATGCCCCGCCGGCAGTTCCTCCTGCGCCAGGCTCGCGTTGCCCAGCACCCCCACCAGCAGGTTATTGAAATCGTGAGCCACACCTCCCGCCAGCATCCCGATGCTCTCCAGCTTGTACGTCTCGCGCAGGCGTTCTTCGGCGCGCCTCAACTGCGTGATGTCCAGGTTGATTCCCGCCCAGCAGACGATCTCGCCGCGCTCGTCCCGCACCGGCACACCGCGCGCCAGCACCCTGTGCTGCTGCCCGTCCGCCCCGCGGAATCGATGTTCCGTGTCCCACGCGGCTCCCCGTTCGACGCATTCTTTCCACGCCGCGACGGTGCGCTCCCGCTCCTGCGCGTCCAGCGCGTTGCTCCAGCCGAAATTCGAGCACTGCTCTTGCGTGATTCCCAGCAGCTTCAGGAAGGATTCGCTCGCGTACGTGCAGCGCCCCTCAAGATCGCAGACCCATACCCCGTAATCGATCGACTCCCCGATCGCGCGGTATAGCCGCTCGCTCTTCCGCAGCCGTTCCTCGGCCCTCCGCTGCTCGGTGATCTCTTCGATCGATACGCTGACGGCAATCACCTGCCCCTGCTCGTCCTTGATCGGTACCCAGCGACTGCACCAGTGCCGCACCTGCCCCGGATCCGCCGAGGTGGAGCCGCTCATTTCCACATCGAACAGCGGCTCGCCCGTCTCGACTACCTTCTCGAGCGCCTCCGCCGCCTGCGGACCAAATTCCGGAATCACCTCCGAAAGCCTCTTGCCGGTATGCGCCTCCGGCGAAAGTCCGTTGATATCCGCTAACCGCCGGTTGATCCGTATCCAGCGCAGATCCCGGTCAAGTACGCACAGCCCGACCGGCGCGGACTCGTAGATGGCTTCGATCTCGGCAAGTTGCCGCTGCAGTTGTTGCGCACTTTGCTTGAGAGTCTCCTGCGCCCGCTTCGACGCGGTGACCTCATGGACAAACACACTCACGCCGATGAAGCCGCCTTCGGCGTCGCTCACCGGGTCGTAACTGGCCAGCCAGAAGCGCTCCTCCCCGGGGCGCGCGGCCGTCATGCCCCGGATCTCGACATCGTGAACCGGCTCCCGCTTGTCGATCACCCGCCGGAAGATCGGTTCCAGTTGCGGCCAGAGCTCGGGCACGACTTCCGGTACCTTGCGCCCCACCGCCTCGGCGGCAACGACTCCGTCAATCTCCGCCATCCGTTGATTGACCCGGACAAATCGGTACTCCGCGTCCACCAGGGCCATCCCTGCCGCCGCGTTGCGGTACAGCGATTCGATTTCGATGAGCTGCCGCGTAACCGTGCGGTTCAGTTCCAGCAGGGCTGCTTCGCTGGCGCGCAGCGCCTCCTCCATGCGCCTTCGGTCTGTGATTTCGCAGACCACACCTCCCACCCTTGTTTCGCCTCCCGGTGTCTCCACCGGAAACCACGTCAGGGACCAGTGGCCCGTTTCTTTCGTATTTCCGGCAACGCTGCCGGTGACGTCCCGATCGAAAACCGGCGCTCTCTTTTCGAGCACCTGCTTGCAGGCTTCCCGCACCTGGTCCGCGACAAACGGCACAACTTCATCCACGCTCTTGCCGACATGTTCCTCTGGCGACAGTCCGTTCATCCCGGCCAGATGCCGGTTGACGGCGAGATAGCGCGAATCGCTGCTGAGGAACCCCAGCCCTACCGGCGCCTGGTCAAGAAGCCGGACCAGTCCGGCCAGCGCCTGGTGCTCCTCCCCGGCGCCGTCTGCGCTTATGCCCAGCCGTTCCACTTGCGATTCCAACTCCGCGATGCGCTGGCGGAGCAGCCGGTTCTCCTCGTGCGGCGACGGGCCGGCTGGTTCGGTCGGTAACGCCATGTGTGATCCACAATAGTATCCGAAACGGCGGCGGGAAGTTATCCGGGGAAGTTGCGGGGATTGACTTCGGGAGAGATTTATCCGAATAATCAGGCACACCCGGAGGTATGCCATGACGCCCATGAACGCGAACTATCCCCAGCACCCGGACCAGAAGCTTTCCGGAATCGGCGCTACCGAAGATCAGATGGATATGCGCGACACCATCCCGCAGCGCAACGACCGTTGGGGCAGCAAGATCGAAGACATGGCCGGCACCGGCGAGGTGGATTCCGCCGGCGGCTAATGATACAGCAGATACTTCGCGCGCGTTGCCAGGAAAGGTTCGAGCGCGTCGGTAAGTAACGTCTGAATGCTGCGCGGATCCTCGCCCGCCTGCATTCGCCGGATTACGTCGTCGCTGCCGATGAGACGTTTCGACGCGGCAAAGTCGATCTTCCCCGGGTATAACTTCTCGAGCGCCACCGCCAGTTCCAATCCCAGCCGCGAGGCATCGTACAACTCGCGGTTGGTCAGTTGGAACCGGACACCCTCCACCCGCTTCCCTTTGAGGTTCGAATCCGTGGGCGTGAATGCGGTGGGATACACGCGAATTCCCGGTATCATCCGTTTGTTGAGGTAAGCGGCCAGTTCCCGTCCGTCGATGAATTCCGCTCCTACCTGTTCGAAGGGCGAGTCCGTGCCGCGCCCCACCGAATAGTTGGTCGAATACTCGAGCATGGCCAGCGCCGGATAGAGCGTGGCCGCTTTCAGGCTGCGGATATTGGGCGAAGGGTTGACCCACGGCAGATTGGTCGAATCCAGCCAGTCCCCGCGATTCCAGTCCTGCATCGGAATCACCGTCAGGGCTGCGCCGATCCGGTTCTCGCCGTTGAACAGGCCCGCCAGTTCTCCGATCGTCATCCCGTGGCGTAGCGGCAGCCCGGCAAAATAGCCGACGAAACTGGTGTTGGCCGCATCGAGCGGCGGCCCTTCCACGTGCACCCCGGTAATCGGGTTGGGCCGGTCCAGCACGTAAAACGGAATCCGCGCTTTGGCCGCCTCCTCCATCGCGTAAGCCATGGTGCTGACATACGTGTAGAAGCGCGCGCCCACGTCCTGAATATCGAAGACCAGCACGTCGATGCCTTCGAGCGACCGTGCCGTGGGCCGGCGGCTGTCGCCGTACAGGCTGTAGATTTTGATGCCGGTGGCCGGGTCCACGGCATCGGCAATGCCGGAGCGGTCCTCGGTGCCGGCGATGCCGTGCTCCGGGGAGAACAGGGCGGCCACCTGGATACCCGCCTGCCGCATCGCGTCCACGTTGCGGCGGCCCTCCCGGTCGATACCCGTGTGATTCGTAATCAGCCCCACCCGCTTGCCCGCCAGCGGCTGAAACTTCCGCGCCTCCAGCACGTCGAGCCCGGTCTGCGTGTTGCCGTTGCGCGCCACCACGCGCCGCGCGCCCGCGCCCACCTGGGTTTCGTTGTAGCCCGTGAGCGCGATGGTCTGCACGGTAGAGCCCGTGCCCGCCGCCGCGATGGTGGCCACGCGCGCGCGCAGCGGAACCATCGACGGGCGCCCGTCGATATGAACGCTGTTGGCAAGCAGGATGACGAACGTGCGCGTGATCGGGTCGATCCAGATGGAGGTGCCGGTGAACCCCGTGTGCCCGTACGAGCCGATCGGAAACAGCTCGCCGCGGTTCGAAGAATGGGGCGAGTCGATATCCCAGCCGAGCCCGCGCAGAATCGGCTGGTCCGGCGGTGTCTGCGGCTCGGTGAATTTACGGATGGTGAGCGGGCTGAACACACGCACGCCCTTCAGTTCGCCGCCGTTCAGCATCATCTGTGCGAACAGGGCGAGGTCGTCGGCCGTGGAGAAGAGCCCCGCGTGCCCGGCCACGCCGCCCATGTTCCGCGCAGTGGGATCGTGCACCACCCCGCGCAGCGGCGGTGTCCTCCGGTTCTCCCGCTCGGTAGGCGCAATGCGCGGGCGCAGCGAGGCCGGCGGCTGGAACATCGAGTCTTTCATCCCCAGCGGAACGAACACGTTCTCACGGGCGTAATCGGAAACCAGCTTGCCGCTCAACCGGTGAACGATCTCCCCCAGCAGAATGAAATTGATGTCGCTGTAGACGTAGTTGGTGCCCGGAGGTCCGCCGGGCGCGAACGTGCACGCCAGTTGGATGCCGTGCTGATATCCGCTCCAGGGCACCTTTCAGAGGCACGTCAGGCTGAAGTCCGGAAAAGTGCGTAAACAGGTTGCGCAGCGTGATGTCGGTCTTGCCGCCCATGAATTCCGGAATGTAGTCGGTGACCTTGTCGTTCAACCGGAAGCGGCCCTGCTCGAACAGCTTCATCATCGAGGAGGTGGTGGCGATGACCTTGGTGAGCGAGGCGACATCGAAAATCGTGTCCACCGTCATGGGTTCGCGCACCGGATAGAGGGCGCGGCTGCCGTAGGCCTTGCGGTAGACGATACGGTCGTTGTGCCCGACGATCAGAACCGCGCCGGGAAGCTTCTTTTCGGCGATCGCACGGTTGATCTCATCGTCGAACGCCGGGCCGCCGGGAAACGTCTGGGCGCACAAAGCGGCCCCGAACAAAGCGGCGCAGCAGAGGAATTTCATATATCTTCCATCATACCCGCGGCTGCTTTGCCGACACCAATTCGCCCGCCTGGCGCAGTTCCGGGAACATCCAGGCCCACAGCGCAACCACCGCCAGCGTGCCCAGCCCGCCCAGGATCACCGCCGGAACCGTGCCGAACCACTGCGCCGTCACGCCCGATTCGAACTGCCCCACTTCGTTCGAGGTGCCGATAAAGATTCCGTTCACCGCGCTCACCCGCCCGCGCATCCCGTCCGGCGTGCCCAGTTGCACCATCGTGTGGCGCACGATGACGCTGACCATGTCGAAGGCGCCCGCCGCCATGAGCGCCGCGAAGGCCACTACCAGCGTGCGGGAAAAACCGAAGATCACGATGCACACTCCGAAGCCCGCCACGCACCACAGCATCGCCGCGCCCGCGCGGCGCCGCAGCGGACGGTGCGCCACCACGATCGCCATCAGCACCGCCCCGATGCCCGGCCCGCTGCGCAGCACGCCCAGCGCAAACGCGCCCGCGTGCAGAATCTCGCGCGCGTACACCGGCAGCAGCGCCACCGCGCCGCCCAGCAGCACCGCGAACATATCCAGGCTGATGGCGCCCAGAATCAGCTTGTGGCTCCAGATGTAGCGCAGGCCGTCGAGGACCACGCCAATGGAGGCCGTGCCGCGCGCCTGCTGCGCAACCTGCACCCGGATTCGCGACACCATAAAGAGAGCCGCCAGGTAGCTCACGGCCGCCGAAACATACACCGGAATCGGACTGCCCGCCGCGCCGTACAGCAGCCCGCCTATCATCGGCCCCGCCACCATCGCCCCTTGAAACACCGACGAGCCCCAGGCCACCGCGTTCGGAAAGTGCTCCACCGGTACAAGCTGCGGCATGAAGGACTGGTTGGCCGGACCGTTGAACGCCCGCACCACCCCGTTGAGCAGCAGCACCGCGTAGATCGGCGCCACGCTCGCCAAACCGCGCCAGGCGAACAGCAGCAGCATGGCCGAACAGAGCGTATATCCGGCGCAGCAGAACAGCAGAATCATGCGGCGCGAGAAGCGGTCCGCGGCGTGGCCGCCCACCAGGAACAGAAAAATGCCGGGCAGGAATTGGGCCAGCCCCACCAGTCCCAGGTCGAAAGGCCGGTGCGTCATGCCGTAGATCTGCCAGGCGACCGCGACCGCCTGCATCTCGGAGGCGCCGGTCGAAAGCAGCCGTGCCAGCATGAAAAACCGGAACTGTGGATAGCGGAAGGCCACCCGGCCTTCCGAAGCGCTAGCGGATATGGAGCACCCCGACCATCGCTCCATTGTACGCGGGCGGCTGGGTGCTAAAGTGCAACGGAAAGGCCGCATGAGAACCGTTGCCGGAATCGTCCTCGCCGCCGCCGTGTTCCTCCTTTGGCCGCGGCGCGCCGATCCGCTGCCCGGTTTTCCCCATGTTTTCCTGTGGGCCTGGGAGCGCAGCGAGAACCTGGATTTCATCGACCCCCATTCGACCGGTGTCGCCTTTCTCGCCCGCACCGTGTTTCTCTCCGAACGCAACGTGTCCGTGCGGCCACGCCTCAACCCGCTTCGCTACACCCCGGGGGCTGTACTGATGGCCGTCGTGCGCGTCGAGTCCGACCGCACGCCGCTGCCCGCTGCGGCGCCTGCGGCCGAAGCCGTCGCCGCGGCCGCCGGCATCCCGGGCGTTCGCGCGCTTCAAGTGGATTTCGATGCCACCCTGTCGCAACGGAGTTTCTACCGCGAGGTCCTTCAGCGGATTTCGAAAAGGCTGCCGGCTGGGATGCCCCTCTCCATCACGGCGCTGGCCTCATGGTGTGAAGAGGACAACTGGATCGAGGGCCTGCCCGTGGCCGAGGCCGTCCCGATGCTGTTTCGCATGGGCCCCGGGGAACAGCCGCGCCGCGATTTCCGTCCCGCTCTCTGCCGTTCGAGCGTGGGTGTATCCACCGATGAGCCGCTCCCTGGGCCGCCCGCGGCCGAGCGGCTGTACATTTTCAATCCGCGTCCCTGGAACCGTTCCGACTTCCGGTACGCGATGCGCGAGGTGCGCCGATGGCGCTGAAACGTGGACTCCTGATGCTGCTTGCGGTACTTGTGCTGACCGTGCCGCTGGAACTGCCGGGCTGCGGCGGCGGGCCCGCCCAGGCCCTCTTCGTTTTGTCAGGGGGGCCCGAAAACGCAGAGGAATTCGCCGCCGGGCAGTTGGGTGTGTTGCGCCCCAGCTATCGCCCGCGCTACCTCGTCATCGCGTACCGCTACCTGACCGGTGTGGGTTTGAACGAGAAGGAACGGGAAGCCATTTTCGCTCCCATGGAAACGGCGGGCGACGCCCAGCCGTGGAACAAAGCCCGGGCGGCGCTGGCTTTGCCTGCTGCGCCTCCGGCGGAGGGGTACCTGCCGGTGAGCGCCGAGGGCTATCTCCAGATTCAACTCAATTGCGGATCCGATGCCTTCCGCACCGCCGCGCTCACCTTGCAGGACCGCGAGCGCCGTTTCGGATCCTCGAGCCCGCTGTTCCGCGACTGGGTGCAGGCGCAGGATATGGTGTTTTCCAATTGCGCCGGCCCCGGATCCATTCCGCAGCCCGCATCGGAAGCGGACCTGCGCGCCGATCGCGAATACCAGATCGCCGCCGCCAAATTCTACGCGCGCCGGTTCGATGAGGCCCGCGCGGATTTCGAGCGCATCGCCCAGGACCCCGAATCGCCGTGGAGAAACAGCGCGCCCTATCTGGCGGCGCGTTGCCTGATCCGCGACGGGAAATTAACCGAAGCCGAAGAACGCCTCGAGCTCATCAGGAACGACCCGTCTCTTGCGGCCTGGCACGAACCCGCCCGCCGGCTTCGTAACTTCGTCGTGATGCGAACGCGGCCGGCCGAACGCCTCCACGAACTGGCCGAAGCCCTGGTGCGCCCCGGCTCGGAACAGACCCTCGCGCAGGACCTGATCGACTACACCCGCGCCGGAGAAGCGAGCCCGCCGCGCACCGACGACCTCTCCGACTGGATCGCCGCCTTCCGCGCCGGCGACCACGAGCACGCGCTCGAGCGGTGGCGTTCGACCGGCAGCGTCGCCTGGCTGATCGCGGCCCTCGACGGCACGCCCGCCCTGCTCGCCGAAGCGGCCAAAGTTCCGCCCGGCTCGCCGGCCTACGCCACCGTTTCCTACATGACGATACCTTTGCTGCCCGAGTCGCGAGGCGCGAAGCAAGGCAGACGCATTGTTGGGGATGAACCTGCCCGCCTCGGCGCACAACCTGTTTCTGGCGGAACGGATGCGGCTCGCGCGCGACTGGGCCGAGTTCGTCCGCTACGCGCCGCGCCGTCCCGTCGGAGTCTCCTGGTACGACGGCGAAGCCGCGGGCGCGCAGGCCGGAGAGTACCTCGACCGCGATTCCGCCGCGGTCATGAATCAATACGTTCCCCTCTCCCGGCTGAAGCAGGCCGCGACTGCCAAATGGTTGCCCGAAAACGTACGGCGGGAATTGGGACGGACGGCATACGCGCGCGGCGTGGTGCTGGCCGCGTCGCCCGCTTTCGCGGATGTGCTCAACCTGCTGCGGTCTCCGGGCCTCAGCCCGTGGGTGCGGCAGGGTTTCGGCCGCCAGTCCGATCCGTTCGGGAACAGCGGCGTCAAGAACATACCAGGCAGGCTGGATCCGTTTCGCGACAACTGGTGGAATCCGGCCGAACCCGCGGCGGCCGAGGTGCCCGAATTCCTGAGCGCGGCCGAGCGGCGCCGGGCCGCACTCGAATGGGAGAAGCTGAAGCGACTGCCTCCGGCGGTGAACTGGCTGGGCGCGCAGACACTGGCCTGGGCGGTTGCCCATCCCGAAGATCCGCAGGTTCCCGAGGCGCTGCACCTGGTGGTGCGGGCCTCCCACTATGGGCCCAAGGACGAGCAGAGCGGCAACTTCTCACGGCGCGCGTTCGAACTTCTTCACCGCCGGTATCCAACCTCGGAATGGACGGCGAAGACGCCCTACTGGTACCAGTGAAAATCGCCGTGCGGGCAGCAGGCCGCCAATGATTGGCGGTTTGGGCAATTTCGGCCAAGAAAACAAAGCACTTGCGAGACGCAGCCCGCCAATGTTGGCGGTTACCGCCGTCCAAACCGCCGCGGAATGCTCCGCGGCCTGGGGGCGGGCGACGGCTGGCGCCACGGTGAATTGGCGATGAGAATTGCCGTGTGGGCCGCAAACCGCCAATGTTGGCGGTCTGCCTGGATTCAGCCGTTGAAAGCACGCCACTTAGCGTAGGTAGGCCGCCAATGTTGGCGGTTACCGCCGTCCGAACCGCCGCGGAATGCTCCGCGGCATGGGGGCCGGACGGGGTCGCGGCGGGGCGGCCCTGGGCGCGCTGCCGCTGCCGAAGCGCTGCGGGTTGCGATCCACGTTCGGATTGCGCGCGGCCGGGGTCGAGAATTCCGAATCCCGGTAGGAGCCGGGCTTGCTCGCGTACTTGGAATCTTTGAAACCGCCGTTGCGGTCGAAGGTGCTGCCGGAATAGCGCTGCTGGGTGGTTGCGCTGCCGGTGCCGTACTGCGGGCGGCTGCTCTGCTGGCCGTAGTAGGTCTGGTTGCGCTCGCGCGAGGTGCGGTAGCCTTCCCAATCGCCGCGGTCCACGGGGCGGTAGTCGCGGTTGAAGAGGAGGTCGCGAAGCAGCGCGTATTGTCCGTAGAAGACCCAGAAATCGCGCCCGTCGCGGCGATCCCAATAACCGTACTGGTTGCGCTGGCCGGGCGGCGCGACGTAGGCGAAGCCCGCGGGCTGGGCGGTGCGCTCGGCTTCGGAATCGTATTTGCCGGAGCCCTTGTGCTCGATCGCCATCCCCAGGTTCGGCTTCATCGAGTCGAAGGCGGACCGGGAGACTTCCACCCACTGATCGTCCGAAGTAGTCTTGCCGTCGCGGGTGGTGATGGTGCGGATCTTTTCGGCGCGCCGGCTCTGGTCGAGATCCACCAGCACCTTGTCCCACACGGTGTATAACTGACCGGTCAGGGCGGTGAGGGAGGCGGATTCCCGCGGCAGCCTGGCGGCGGAGTTGTGCAGCGTATCGGCGGCGGTGAGCAGGATGCCGAAATCGAGGCCGTCGAAGTGCCCGGCGGCGGCCAGGCGGCGCTCGCCGGCCGACTTCTGCCACAGGTCCTCGCTTTGCGCAGCCGCGTTGCGCAAGGCGGCCAGCCGCGCTTCCAGGTCCGACTTTTTCTCCGGCCAATCGGTGGAAGCTTTCTGAACGGCAGTCGCTACCGGGGACAGATCGAAGGCGTGGACCGCGGCGTAATCGCGCTCCATTTGAGCGAGCGTCTCGGGCAGGTTGCGCTTGAGTTCGACCCAATGCGCCGCCTGCTGCCGCACCGACGAAGCGCGGCGTTCGGCGGCGGTGCGCAAAGGCCGCTCGTGCGCGAGCAACGCTTCGGCGCGCGCGCGGTCCGCGCGGCGGTTCGCCTTTTCGAGCGCGGCAAGCTGTTGGACGTCCTGGCCGGCCGATGCGAGATCGGACGAAGCGGCGGCGAGGGCGGCGGGCCACCCGTCGTCGGCGGCGATGGAAGCGAACAGCGCGGGCTCGGCCTGGAGATCGCGGTTCACCTCTTCGCGTGCGGACGCGACGGCGGCCTGCGTGGAGGGATAGGCCGAGCGCTCGGCGGCAATCTGCGTCCGGACGGCGCGGGGCAGATTGTCCAGCCCGGCGAACGGAATGACGGCCATCAGCGTGCCGAGCAGCGCCGCCAGAAACTTCAAAGGACCCTTCATTTTTGTTACACCTTGTCGCGGTAGATCGTGACGTCCCCGGTGGCGACACCGTGGTACATGGTCACCGCGAACGGTTCTCCCTCGGCCTTGCGAATGGCCAGCAGGCCGCGGCCCTTCTCTTCGCGGAACTCCCAGTAGTAGAAGCGGAGCGGCTGCGGCTGGTCATCGCGCCTGGCCTGGCCTTCCCGGCTCAGGCGGTATAGCCAGATCTTGCCGTCGAACTCGAAAGAGTCGCCGGTATTCTGGCGTTCGTCCATCTGGGCGAGGTCGTCTTCGGAAACCCCCAGATCCTCGATGGTGAGGACGCGCGGGTCGGTTTGCACGGCCACGTCTACCTGCTCTTCGTTGGCCACGCGCAGGGCGGCGCGGCGTTCGCGATAGGGACCGCTGATCTCCGTCCAGGCGCGCGAGCCGGCCTGGTAGGAGGTGGTGCGGTCGGCCGTGAAATCGAGATCCGTCATCTCGTCACCCGCGCCGGAAACGGAAATCACGTCGCCGGTGCGGGCCTGGGTCGGTTTGAGGTTGGCGAGATCGGGCAGCGGCAATCCCTTGGCCGCCGGCGCAGCGGGTTTCTTCTTGAATATCTGCACCAGCACGAGCACCAGGAGAATGGCGAGCGCGATTTCGGTGCCAAAGGTAATCATCGGATTAGGCGTTGTTGGCTTTGATCCCGCCGGGCGCCGGAAGTTCCTTGGGCATGGACGGCGGTGCCGGCCTGGGTTTGGATAGAAGGCGCTCGGACTTGAGCGCCTCGAGTTCGGCATCCACGCTCTTGCCGCCAAGCTGGGCAAACTGTTTTTCGAGGTCGTCGTCCTTGCCGGCGCTGGCAAGCTGGTCAAAGGCCTGCGCGGTGGCCTCTTCCTTGGCAACGGTTTCCTGGAAGCGGTTCAGGGCGGCGAAGGCGTTGTCGGCGTTGCCCACTCCGGCCATGGCTTCGGCCACTTTGCGCTGGGCGGTCGCGGCGTTTTTGCGCGCCACCAGGGTCATCGCCGTGCGCTCGCCCTCTTCGATTTTCCGCTTGAGCTCCTGCACCTGCGACTTCAGCTTCTCGCTGGTGGTGCGGGCCTGCTCGACGGCGGATTGCATGGAAGTAACCTGCTGGTCCGACTCGCCCTTGCGGGCCAGCGCGCGGCGGGCGAGATCTTCGTTGCCGGCGTCGAGCGCGAGGGCGGCGCGATCCTTCCATTCCTGCGACTGCCGCACGTACTTCTGGTATTCGGCGTCCAGGCGGTTGTAATTGCTCATGGCCACGGCGGAGGCGCGCACCACGTTGACGAGCTCGGTTTTCATGTCGGCCACCGTCTGCTTCACGGTGGCTTCGAAGTTGGCGTCCTCGATGGCGTCGATGCCCTGGTTCGCGCGTCCGCGCACAACCCGGCCCATGCGGCTGAATATATCCGATAGAAATGCCATTGTTTCTGCTCCGTTACTTTCCGAGATCGCCCACCAGCGAGGCGGCGCTGATCACATCCACCAGCAGGAAATGCACGCAGGAAAGAATGTCGTCCTGGTCGTCGGCGCCCAGGTCCTGCAATTTGCAGAAATTGTTGAGGGTCACCGCCGCCTGGCCGGACCCGGCGTCGTAGAGCTGGAAGTAAGAGGTGGAAATGCCGTTGCCGGCATCGAGCATCTTCTCCATGATGGGCGGCGTGATGGCGGATCTGGGGACCACGACACAGACTACGGAAAAGTACAGGATGTCCCCTTCCAGCACCACCTGGATGGCGACGCCGCTTTCCGGCTCCCGGAGTTTCAGCGAGTCGGGCGCCGTCTCGGAGATTTCGTATCCCTTCTCCGCCAGGAGTGCCTGGATTTGCCCGATTTGCGGGCTGGTTGTGGCTGTCATAGGTATGGAACGCTCTCTTTCATGGTACGCGCGCCCGGCGGCGGTTGTTCCGCGAATCGGCACGGCGGCGTGGATTCCGCGTCACCATTCTAGCTGCCGCGGGAGCCGGTGAGAAGCGGCGCGCGTGGCATAATCCGAGTATGCAAATCACGTGGCTGGGGCACGGGACGTTCGAGTTCCGGCTGCCCTCCGGACAAGTCATCGTCATGGACCCGTGGACGGATGGCAACCCGGTCTACCCCAAGGGACACACCATTGAACGCGTGGACACGATCTGCATCACGCACGGCCATTTCGATCATATTCACGACGCGGTGCCGCTGGCGAAGAAGTTTACCCCGGAAGTGGCGGCGATTTTCGAAACCTGCACCTGGCTCGAAAGTAAGGGCGTGGCCAACACGCGCCCGATGAACAAAGGCGGGTCGCAGAAGCTGGGCGAAGTTACGGTGACCATGACCCACGCCGTGCACAGTTGCGGCATCACCGATGGCGACCGGATTGTGTACGGCGGCGAAGCGGCAGGCTACGTGATGACGTTCGGGGACGGGCGGAAGCTGTACTTTTCCGGCGACACCAACGTGTTTTCGGACATGGCGCTGATCGAGCAGCTTTATCAGCCGGAACTCGCATTTCTGCCGATCGGCGACCTGTTCACGATGAGCCCGCACGAAGCGGCGCTGGCCTGCCGGCTGCTGAAGCCGAAGAAGGTCATCCCGATGCATTTCGGCACGTTCCCGCCGCTCACCGGGCGGCCGGAAGCGTTGCGCGAGCGGATCAAAGATACGGGCATCGAGGTGTGGGCGCTCGAGCCCGGCAAAACCGTGGAGTGGTGATTTTCGTTTAGCGCGAGACGATCCAGAACGCGGCGATGACGGCGATGGCGTCTTCGAGCAGCGCGATGGGCAGGTCTTTGCCGCCGGTGGCTTTTACCAGGCGGCTGCGGAATTCGTAGCCGCCGAGCGTGCCCGCGACGGCGCCCAGCGCTCCCACGATCGCACCGGCGACCATGAATCCCGCGGGCAGTCCCAAGGCGCCGCCACAGAACGCGCCGACTGCGATGCGCGCGCCGAAGGGAAGCGGCGCTTTGCGGCTCGGCGTCTTCGGCAGCTTGTCATTGATCAGCTCGCCGAGGGCAAGAACGGTAAAGATGTAAGGTGCGGCCGCGTACCCCAGGAACGCGAGCACCGTGTTTTCGAGGTGCAGCCAGCCCAGGCGCGCGGCCCAGCTTACGGCCGCGAGCGGGGTCATGCTACGCAGCCCGGCTACCACACCAAGCAGGAAACCCAGCAGAAGTGTCGGCATGGTTTCCTATTGCATCACATGCGGGTTCCGGTAGCATGGAAAGAGTTTGTCTCAAAACGCGAGCGACGTCCTCAGCCTGTTTCAAGCGCCGGTGCGCGGCTGGTTCGAAGCGGTATTTCCCGCTCCGACGCGGCCGCAGAGCCTGGGCTGGCCGTCCATCGCGCGCGGCGAGTCCACCCTGATCCTGGCGCCCACGGGCACGGGAAAGACGCTGGCAGCGTTTCTTTCCTGCCTCGACCGGCTGATGTTCGCGCCGCCGCCCGCGCCCGACCGCCGCTGCCGCGTGCTCTACATTTCGCCGATCAAAGCGCTGGCCGTGGACGTGGAGCGCAATTTGCGCGCGCCGCTCGCCGGGATCGCGCAGGAGGCGCGGCGCCTGGGCGTGGAGTTTCACGAACCGGCGGCGGCCATCCGGACGGGCGACACGCCATCGGCGGAGCGGGCGCGCTTCTCGCGGCACCCGTCCGACATCCTGATCACAACGCCCGAATCGATTTACCTGCTGCTCACCTCGAATGCGCGCGAGGCGCTGCGGTCCATCGAAACGGTGGTGATCGATGAAATTCACGCGCTGGTTCCGGTGAAGCGCGGGTCGCACCTGGCGCTCTCGCTCGAACGGCTGGAACACCTGTGCGGGCGCAGGCTGCAACGCATCGGCTTGTCGGCGACGCAGCGGCCGCTCGACGAGGTGGCGCGATTTCTGGGGGGAGCGGAGGAGGCGCCGGAAGCCGAGCCGCCGCGCTACCGGCCGGTGACCATCGTGGACGCGGGCGAGCCGAAGCGGCTGGACCTGCGCATCGAAGTGCCGCTCGAAGACATGTCGCGGCTGGACGAACTGGACGAACTGCCGAGCGGCCCGGCGTCGCAGGGTCCGGTGCGGCCGTCCATCTGGAGCGCGATTCATCCCAGGCTGCTCGAAGCGGTGCGGGCGCACCGTTCGACGCTGATCTTCGTCAACAGCCGGCGCCTCGCGGAGCGCATTTCGGGAGCGGTGAACGATCTGGCTGGGGAGACGCTGGTGCGCGCGCATCACGGCAGCGTGGCGGCGCCGCAGCGCAAGGACATCGAGGACCGGCTGAAGATGGGCACGCTGCGCGGGCTGGTGGCCACTTCGTCGCTCGAACTCGGCATCGACATGGGGGCCATCGACCTGGTGATCCAGATCGAAGCGCCGCCCTCGGTGACGAGCGGAATGCAGCGCGTGGGCCGCGGCAGCCACCGCGTGGGGGGCACCAGCGAGGCCGTGATTTACCCGAAATTCCGCGGCGACCTGGTGGCCTGCGCGGCCATCACGCGCGCCATGTACGAAGGCAAGGTGGAGGCGGCGCATTATCCGCGCAATCCGCTGGACGTGCTGGCGCAGCAGTTGGTGGCCATGGTGGCGATGGAGCCGTGGAGCGCGCCGGACCTGCTGGCGGCGGTGCGGAAGGCGGCGCCGTTCACCGGCCTGGCACGCACCACTTTCGAAAGCGTGCTGGATATGCTGTCCGGCCGCTACCCTTCCGACGAATTCGTGGAACTGCGGCCGCGCATCACCTGGGATCGCGGGGCGAACCGGCTGACGGCGCGGCAGGGCGCGGGCCGCGTGGCCATCACGAACGGCGGCACGATTCCGGACCGTGGGCTGTACGGCGTGTTTCTGGCGGGCGCAACGAAGGGTGCGCGAGTGGGCGAACTGGACGAGGAGATGGTGTTCGAGAGCCGCGCCGGGGACACGATCATCCTGGGCGCTACGACGTGGCGGATCGACGACATCGCGCGCGACCGGGTAGTGGTTTCGCCCGCGCCGGGCGAGCCGGGGCGCATGCCGTTCTGGAAGGGCGACAATCCGGGCAGGCCCGCGGAGTTCGGGCGGCAGATCGGGGAAATGACGCGCGAACTGCTGGAGATGCCCCGGCCGGTGGCGTACGCGCGGCTGGTGGAGCAGCACAGCCTGAATGCCAACGCCGCCGAGAACCTGCTGCGCTACCTCGAAGAGCAGCAGGCCGCGGCGCACCGCGTGCCGAGCGACCGCGACATCCTGGTGGAACGCTACCGGGACGAACTGGGGGACTGGCGGATCTGCGTGCTCTCGCCGTTCGGCAGCCGGGTGCACGCGCCCTGGTGCATGGCGGTGACGGGGAGGCTGCGCGCCGAGCGCGGCCTTGACGTGGAATCGATGTGGACCGACGACGGCTTCGTGCTGCGGCTGCCGGATTCCGAACAGCCGCTTGAAACCGAGTGGCTGCTGCTGCGGCCTGCCGAACTCAGGGACCTGGTGACGCGGCAACTGGGCAGCACGTCGCTGTTCGCGGCGAAATTCCGCGAAGCCGCGGGGCGCGCGCTGTTGCTGCCGAGGCGGCGCCCGGGTATGCGCACGCCGCTGTGGCAGCAGCGCAAGCGGGCCGCGGACCTGCTGGCGGTGGCGTCGCGATATCCGGCGTTCCCGATCGTGCTCGAGTCCTACCGGGAGTGCCTCAGCGACGTGTTCGACCTGGCGTGCCGCGGCCGAAGTGCTGCGCGGCATCGAACACGGCCGGGTGCGGGTGACCACGCACGATTCGCAGAAGCCGTCGCCGTTCGCGTCGGCGCTGCTGTTCGGCTACATCGCCAATTACATTTATGATGGCGACGCGCCGCTGGCGGAACGGCGCGCGCAGGCGCTGGCCATCGACCAGTCGCAGCTCGAGGAGATTCTGGGCAGCACGGATCTGCGCGAGTTGCTGGACAAGGCGGCGATCGAAGAAGTGGAGTCGCAGCTTCAGGCCACGGATCCGGATTACCAGGCGCGGCATGCGGACGCGGTGCACGACCTGCTGCTGAAGCTGGGAGACCTGACGGCGGAGGAGATCCGCGCGCGCAGCGCCAACGAAGTGGCGGCATCGGCGGTACAGGAACTGGCGGCGTCGCGGCGGGCGGTGCGGGTGCGGATTGCGGGGGAGGCGCGGTACATCCCGGCGGAGTACGCGGCCCGGTATCGCGACGGGCTGGGCACGCCGCTGCCGCCGGGACTGGCAGATGCGTTTCTGGAACCGGTGGCGCACCCCCGGCACGAGCTGATCCGGCGGTATGCGCGCACGCACGGGCCGTTTCCGAGCAGTGAGCCCGCGGCGCGTTTCGGGTTGCGCGCGGAGGATGTGGAAGCGGTGCTGAAGGCGCTGCACGCCGCCGGGAAGCTGCTTGAAGGCGAGTTCCGGCCGGACGGCATTCACCGGGAGTGGTGCGACCCGGACGTGCTCCAGCAGATTCGCCGCAAGACGCTGGCGCGGCTGCGGCGCGAGGTGGAGCCGGCCGCGCAGCGCGCCTTCGCCCGAATGTTGACGCGCTGGCAGGGAGTGACGACGCCGCGTCGCGGTGTGGATGCGCTGCTCGACGCGATCGAACTGCTGCAAGGGGCGGCGCTGCTGGTTTCCGAGCTGGAGCGCGAGATCCTGCCGGCGCGGGTGGCCGGGTACACGCCGGCCGACCTGGACGTGCTGCTGGCGTCGGGGGAAGTGGTGTGGGTGGGGAAGGAAGCGAGCGGCGAGCGGGATGGGCGCATCGCGCTGTACCTGGCGGAATCGCTGGCGCGATTGCGTCCGCCGCCAGCGGCGCCGGAGGCGGATGCCGCGCCGCTATCGGAGCGGGCGCGCGCGATCGAAGAATACCTGGGGCAGATGGGCGCGTCGTTCTTCGCGGCGCTGCACCAGGCTGCGGGCGGCGGGTATCCGGGGGAAACGGTGGACGCGTTGTGGGAACTGGTGTGGGCGGGCCGGATCACCAACGACACGTTTCATCCGGTGCGCAACCTGCTGCGTCCGGCGCGGGCCGAGCGGCCGCGGGGCACGGCGCGCGACGGCCCGCCGGGCTCGCCCGAATTTCTGCGGCGGCTGCGGGCGCGCACGGGACACAGCAATGCCGGGGAGGGCCGGTGGTCGCTGGTGGCGCAGCGCGCGGGCGGCGCGGTGACGGCGACGGAGTGGAGCGCGGCGGCGGCGCAGCAACTGCTGGTGCGGTACGGGATCGTGATGCGGGAAACGGCGCTGGCGGAGAACGTCCCGGGCGGCTATCCGGCGGTGTATCCGGCGCTGCGGACGATGGAGGAGAGCGGCTGGATCCGGCGGGGGATGTTCGTGGCGGGGCTGGGCGCGGCGCAATTCGCGATGACCGCGGCGGTGGACATGCTTCGCGCGATGCGCGCGGATCCGGAGCGGCCGGAGGCGGTCCACCTGGCCGCGTCCGACCCGGCCAATCCGTACGGCACGCTGCTCGGGTGGCCGCGCGCGGAAAGCGAATCGCACTCGATGGCGAGGGCCGCGGGCGCGTCGGTGATCCTGGTGAACGGGGAACTGGCCGCGTTCCTGCGGCGGCGCAATCCGGCCATCCGCGTGTTCCTGCCGGAGAACGAGCCGGAACGAAGCCGTGCGGCCAGGGAACTGGCGCGCAAGCTGGCGGAAGTGGCGGCGAAGCGGCAGGCGGTGCGCAGCGGATTGATGGTGGCGTCGATCAACGACGAGCCGGCGCGCGATCATTTGCTGGGACGGTACCTTGAAGAGGCCGGCTTCGTGGACACGGTCTACGGGTTCCAGATGCGGCGCGGGCTGCCGGTGGTGGGTGGTTTGGAACCGGATCCGGAAGACGACTCCGAGGAAGAGACGGAGCCGGAGACCGCCTGAGGTGCCGGAAGGCGACACAATCTTCCGCGCCGCGCGCACGCTGCACCGGGCGCTTGCGGGCGACGTGGTTACACGCTTCGAGACGGTGCTGCCGCTGCTGGCGCGGGTGGACCAGGACGCGCCGCTGGCCGGGCGGACGGTGGAAGCGGTGGCGGCGCACGGCAAGTGGATCGAGATGCGTTTTTCCGGCGGGCTGATTCTGCTGACCCACATGCTGATGAGCGGAAGCTGGCACATTTATCGCCCGGGCGAGCGGTGGCAGCGGGCGCGGTATCACATGCGCATCGTGATCGAAACGGCGCGGATGACGGCGGTGGCGTTCAACGTACCGGTGGCCGAGTTTCACACGGAG
Source organism: Bryobacterales bacterium (assembly GCA_963836425.1). Lineage (GTDB taxonomy): Bacteria > Acidobacteriota > Terriglobia > Bryobacterales > Bryobacteraceae > CAWIJJ01. The sequence goes on from CAWIJJ010000007.1 coordinate 218,555, forward strand.
GAATCGCTGGGCCGTCGCAAGGGCTTCAAGGACCTGGGTCCGGATCTGCTGGGGGAGGGCTTCGACGGGGAGGCGGCGATGGCGAATCTGCGGGCGCGGCCGGAGCTGGAAGTGGGGCCGGCGCTGCTGCGGCAGTCGCTGCTGGCGGGGATTGGGAACGTGTTCAAGTCGGAGATCTGCTTTGCGGCGGGGGTGAATCCGTTTCGGAAGATGGGGTCGCTCAGCGAGGCGGAACTGGCGGCGCTGGTGCAGCACGCGCGGGAAATGTTGGCGGCGAACGTGGTAGCGGATAGCGGCCATTTCCGGCAGACGCGGCGGCGGGCGCAGCCGTTCGAGCGGCTTTGGGTTTACGGGAGGGACGGGCAGGCGTGCCGGCGCTGCGGGACGCGGATCGAGGTGCGGAAACAGGGGGAGGATGCGCGGGTGACGTTCTGGTGTCCGGCGTGCCAGTAGGGCAGGCGGCGCGCACCGAACGTGCCCGGGATGTTTCTGCAACCGCTGCCGGGCGGGACCGGTTTGACATCGATGCCCGTGTTGGCGATTCGCCGGGCACCGCGCAGCAGATACGAGAACGTCTCAAAGCTCTGCTGGCCGAGCGATTCCAATTAGTAACTCACACCGAGAGTAAAGAGCAGAGCGTGTACGTGTTGGTTGTGGCGAAGAATGGGCCTTTGTTGCGTGAGGCGAAACCGGATGCGAGCCCCATGATCCGCAAACGTGGGGCATCATCGTTGGAGAAGCCGAACTCGAGCCGGCACCAGCGTCAGGGCTCCACTCCAGATGAATGCTGCCCGCAGCGACGTTCCCACCGCACCTGATCCCGGCGGCCCCACTTTGTTTTCCGCGTTGCAGGAGCAACTCGGGCTGCGTCTCGAAGCCCAGAAGGCGCCGGCGGAAATACTCGTCATCGATCATGTTGCGCGACCGTCGGGGAACTAGCGCTGATGCACAAGGTGCTAAGATTCGGCTGTGAAAGTAGTGGTTTGGCTGTTCTGCGCCGGCGCACTTGCCGCGCAGACGGTCACGGTGACAGGCAGCGTCACGAACGCGATCACGCATGAGCCGCTCGGGGCGGTTTCGGTGGGCCTGTTCTCCAGCGGCTCGTTGCTCGGTGCGAACAGCGAGGGTTCGGGCAGGTTTCGCATCCCGAACGTGAAGGCCGGACTATACCGGGTGGTTGCGTCGCGGGTAGGGTTCGAAATGGCGGAAAGGGAGCTCCGCATCGAAGAGGGCGGCGACCCGCCGGCTTTCGAACTGGCGATGAGGCCCTGGCCGGGGCTGCGGGGGCGGGTCCTCGACGCGGAGCGGCAGCCGGCGGCGCGGGTGCGGGTGCGGGCGAACGACCCGGAGAACGCTTCAGGTGTGGTCTACGAAGTCACAACGGATGCGGAGGGCCGTTTCGCTTTCGAGCGCATGCGGCCGGGGCAGTATCTTTTAGTGGCCTTGCCGCCGGCGGGCGGGAACGAGGCGCGGCCGACGGAAGTCGCGCCGACCTGGTTCCCCGGCATGACGGACCGGCGCGACGCGCCGGCGGTGCCGGTTGCGGCGGGCGACGACCTTTCCGGCTTCGAGATCGTCCTGCGCGCGGTGCCGGTCTTCCACCTCTCCGGGAGGGTGGTGGACGAGCGCGGAGACCCGGCGGCCGGGGCGACGGTGGAGACCGGCCTGGCGGCGCGCAAAGCTACGGTGCGCGAGGACGGCACCTTCGACCTGGAGCGGGTGCGGCCGGGCGAGGGGACTCTGCGGGCCGTGTGGCATCGCGGCGAGGTGGAATTGCGCGGATTCGCGACTGTGGCGGTGGGCGGACACGATGTGGAGGACCTTGCGGTGCGGGTGGCGCCGCCGGTTGCCGTCTCGGGCGAGATCGAACTCAACGGGCAGCCGGGACACGAATGCGAGGGCAAGGCGATTTTGGCGCCAGTGGACGGACTGGGAGAGAGGGCCGATGCCGAATTCAGCGGGAGCGGCATCCGGTTCGAGCGCGTCTATCCGGGGCGATACCGGCTGATCGTGGAGCCGGGATGGAAGTGGGGGCGGCACTACCTGGACTCGGTGCGGCTGGGCGAACGGGACATCACGCTGGATGAACTCGCGGTCGTACCCGGAATGACGCCGTTTCGGGTGGCGCTGAGAACGGGCGGTGGACGCGTGCGGGGTACGGTGGAGAACGGGGCCGAGGGGCTTGTGGTGCTGATGCCCCAGGAGGAACGGCTGCGGTTCCGGCCATTTATCGTGGTTTCAGCCATCGAGGGCGGGACTTTCGCTCTCGATAACGTACGGCCGGGAGACTACTACGCATTCGCGTTGCGAGGCAGCTTCAATTCCGACGAGATGCACAATCCCGCGTACGCGCGGGCTTTCCTTGAAGGCGCGAAGACATTACGGCTGGAGCGAGACGGCACCGCAGTAGCGACCCTGGTGTATGTGAAGGCGGGCTCCTCTCAATAACCCGGGGGACGTCACCTGGCTAAGTACATAACTTCTGAAACAGTGAAGTAAGTGAAACCTGTGCTTAGGTGCAGGATGGCGGGACAGTTACAGCGCCTTCAGAGTCAGCCGGCGGACGCCCTCCAGGGTGATGCCATAGACGAGGTGTGCGGCGAGGGCCTGAGCATGTTGCCACAGGGGTGTTTGCGCGGGCTTTTTCGCCAGGCCGAGCGCGGGAACAGCGACTTCATCGCCGAGGGCCCAGGCGGCTGCCCCATAGGCGCTCCCAAATCCCGCCCTGGTGGCTTCGTTCTTTTGCGCCAGGCCACCGTACAGCGCGCCAATTCCGGCGCCGTAGGCGTAGTGCACCAGAGGCCCGGCCGATTCCTTTTCCTTTGCCGAGAGTTCATGACCCAGTTCGGACGAGACTCTCTCCGCTGTCTTGACGGTGGCATCCTCTCCCTGACCTTCGTGCGGATCGGTACGGCCTGAAGCGCGGGTTATCAGGGACTGAAACCGTGTCATAATCCACGACGCGGCCAGGCCGCCGATGGCACCTGCGATGACGCCTTTGTAGACTTTGGGTTGACGATTTCGGAAGTACATACGGTGAATATCGGCAACGGAGTGGCCAGTGTGCGATCGGCTGCAATCGCGGCTTCGACAATGGATATTATCGAGATGGAGGCCCGAGCATGAACAAGATCACACCGTTTCTGTGGTTCAACGACAACGCCGAAGAAGCTGCGGAGTTTTATCTCTCGGTATTTCCGGAAGCGAGGAAGGTGGGCGAGCTGCGTTCGAGCGGCGTGGGGCCCTGGCCTGCCGGAAAGATCGCGACCATCACCATCGAACTTATGGGCCAGCAAATGACGTTCCTCAACGGCGGTCCGGGGCAGGCGCTCACGCCGGCGTTTTCGTACTCCGTTGCGTGCAAGGACCAGGCCGAGATAGACCGCTACTGGGACAAGCTGCTCGAGGGTGGCAAGCCCATGGCATGCGGCTGGCTGACGGACAAGTTCGGGTTGTGCTGGCAGATCGTGCCGGTGGAGATTGGCGAGATCCTGAAGCATCCCAAAGCGATGGCCGCGATGATGGGCATGGTGAAGTTCGATATCGCCACGCTGAGAGCCGCGGCGAAGGAGTAAGGGCGAGGGCGTTTCGGGCAACCGCTCCGTACTGCCGTCGCGGCTTTGAGACTTTTGACGCGGAGGCAGGACGGAGATTCGCCGCCGATAGACGCCGCGCGGCTGGTGAGGCTATGATATTATCCGCCATACCCGGAGCCGCGCGCTGACACGCACGCGGCCCGGCGGACCGTGTTACGGCCTGGTGCGAGGAATCTTCCAGAAGGAGGTCGCTGATGTCCCTGAGTAAGAGAGCGACCGCGGAGTTCGTCGGTACGTTTTGGCTTGTGTTCGGGGGCTGTGGCAGTGCGGTTCTCGCTGCTGCATTTCCAGGTTTGGGCATCGGCTTCCTGGGTGTGGCTTTCGCGTTCGGTTTGACCGTTCTCACGATGGCGTACGCCATCGGCCACATTTCCGGTTGCCATCTGAATCCGGCCGTTTCTATCGGCCTGGTGGTGGGAAAGCGTTTTTCGGTTTCAGACCTGTGGGCATATATCGTCGCGCAAGTGGCGGGCGCAATTGTCGCCGCGGGCGCGCTCTATGTAATCGCGAGCGGCAAGGCGGGATTCGATCTGGCGGGCGGATTCGCGTCCAACGGATATGGCGCGCATTCGCCGGGCGAGTACTCGCTGGTCGCGTGCCTGGTGGCCGAGGTAGTGCTGACGTTCATGTTCCTTATGATCATCCTGGGCGCAACCGACCGTCGCGCGCCGCAGGGGTTCGCGCCTATTGCGATCGGTTTGGGTTTGACGCTGATTCACCTTATCAGCATTCCGATCACGAATACATCGGTGAATCCGGCACGCAGCACGGGACCGGCATTATTCGTTGGCGGCTGGGCATTGCAGCAGCTCTGGCTGTTCTGGCTGGCGCCGATTGCAGGCGGCGCACTGGCGGGCGTCATTTACCCGGCAGCGTTTGCGGAGCCGGAGCCTGACAAGAGGGCGGCCGCGGCTCGCTGAGATTCAAAGCTTTTTGGCGAGGCGGTAGATGAATTCGCAACCCTGGTAGAAGGAGTCCACGCGGAGGCGTTCGTCTTTGCCGTGCATGCGGACGTCGCCTTCGTCGATGAACATGCCGGTGTTGCCGTAGGTTGGGATGCCGGCGGCGCGCAGGGGGCGGCCGTCGGTGCCGCCGGTTTCAAGGACGGGGATGAGGGTCACTCCGGGCCAGACCTGGCGGGCGGCGGCTTCGATGGCGCCGATGACATCGGGACGGAGCGGGGAAGCGGGGCTGGCGGGCGCGGGGCGGGCGGGGGTGACGGCGACCTGCGGGTCGGCGACGACGCGGCGGATGGCGGCCTCGACCTCGGCGGGATTGTCGCCGGGGAGCAGGCGGCAGTTTACGGCGGCGTGGGCGGATTGGGGCAGGGCGTTCTCGGCGTGGCCGCCGGTGATCTGGGTAGCGATGCAGGTGGTGCGCAGGATGGCGTTGTAAAAGGGCGAGGCGCTGAGGCGGCGCACGGCCGCGGCACCGGCGCCGGATGCGACGGCACGCATATCGGCCGCGACCTGGCCGGATTCGAGGGCGGCGCGCTTCGAGAAATAAGCGCGCGTGGTTTCGATCAGGCGGGCGGGAAAGTCGTAAGCAGCGATCCTGGTGAGGGCGGCGGAGAGGCGGTAGATGGCGTTGTCCTTTTCAGGCAGGGAACTGTGGCCGCCCTTGTTTTTCACATCGAGAAAGAGGGTGTGGTAGAGCTTTTCGCTGGTGACGACTTCGAGGGTGAGGGGCTTGCCGTTGCGCAGGGTGCCGCCGCCGGAATCGACGTTGATGCAGAATTCCGAATCGATCAGGTCGCGGCGATTGCGGAGCAGCCAGTCGACGCCGTTGGCGATGCCGCTTTCTTCGCCGGCGGTGAGGGCGAGGATGAGGTCGCGGGAGGGGCGGTAGTTCTCCTTCTTGAGGCGGATGAAGGCGGCGGCGAGGGCGGCGGCGGCATCCTTGTCGTCCTGGGTGCCGCGGCCGTAGAAGAAGCCGTCGCGCTCGAGGAAGGTGAACGGGTCGAAGCTCCAGTCTTCGCGCCGGGCTTCGACGACGTCGAGGTGCGCATTGAAGAGGACGGGTTTGGCGGAGCCGGCGCCGTGGAGGCGGACCACAAGGTTGTGATGTTTATCGTCGGCGCCGGCGACGACTACGTCGCTTTGGGCGTAGCCGGCGGCGAGCATGCGTGCGGCGAGTTTGCGGGAGACGCTGGTGATGTCGGCGCCGGGATCGACGGTGCGGGCTTCAACCAGCTCTCGAAAGATCTCGCGCGCGAGCGGCCGGTTTTCCTGCCCGGCCAAAGGAAGCGCGAGCAGGAGAAACAGCGCGGCGGTTCGCATGGGTCAGAACCAATAGCTTACACCTATGGTTGGGGTGAACTGCTGGAAGAGGCCGCGGTCGGTGGCGCCCTCGGCTGGGGTGAAGACGGTGCGGGGGAAGGGCGAGATGTAGTCGTGGAAATCGGCGCGCAGGAGCATATGGTCGAGCAGGCGGTATTTTACGCCGAAGCCGAGGCTGGTGACGAACTTCCACTGGTTCTGGCGCATGAGCGTGGCGAACTGGTCGAGGGGCTGATCGGCGGGCTCGGGTCCGGTGGTGCGGTAGAATTTGCCGCCCGCGCCCACGGCGACGTAGGGGCGGAGGCGGTGGGTGGGATCGTAGACGTGCACCAGCAGATCGTAGACGAGGGTGTGGGACTGGCCCTGGATCTGCACCTTCTGGCTGCCGGCTGACAGAAAAGGATCGCCGTCCTGGTAAAGGTAGCGGATTTCACCGGCGAGATGTTCGTGAAGATCCTCACCGACGACGACGCCGGCAACGAAGCGGTTGCCGATGCCGGCGGTGGCCTGCGCGCCGGCTCCGTTGACCCGCACATTGCGGTTCCAACCGTATCCGATGACCCCGCCGAACTCCCATTGGCCTTGCGCGTAGCAGGCGGCCAAACAGACGAATCCCACCAGAAGTTTGTACCTCATGCTTGCAGTAGACACTACTTTCGGGGGATGCCGCAATCCGGGTCAGGCGGGCTCGGGGTGAACCGTAACATCGGCGCGGGGGACGGACTGCTGGATGGCGGTTTCGATGGTTTCGGTCAACTCGTGGGCTTGGGCGAGGGTTTGATTACCGTCCACGAGAACGTGGAGGTCGATGAAGAGGACGGCGCCGGAGTAGCGGGTGCGGACGCTATGGCAGTTCTGCACGCCGGGGACGGCTTCGACGATCTGCACGATTTCGCGCTCCATGCCTGGAGGCGCGGTGTCGAGCAGCGCTTCCACGGTCCGGCGGCCGAGCTGGAGGCTGACCCAGACGACGACTGCCGAGACGCCGAGGGCGGCGACGGCGTCGGCATTGCGGAGCAAAGAGAGGGACGGGAACCACTCGCCGGTTTTGACGGCGAACAGGCCGAGGATGACGACGGCGGAACTCCAGATATCGGTTTCAAAGTGCAAGGCGTCGGCCTCGAGGGCCTGGCTGTGATAGCGTTTGGCGACGCGGGCGAGCACGCGGGAGCGGGAGATGTCGATGGCGATGGAGGTGAACATCACCGCGAAAGACCAGAGAGTGACTTCGACGTGCTGGTCGTGGAACATGAGGCGATGGATCGCCTCCCAGACGATCCAGCCGCAAGTGACCAGCAGGAGCAGGGTTTCGATCATGGCGGAGAGGTTCTCGACCTTGCCGTGGCCGTAATTGTGGCTGCTGTCCGGGGGCCGGCCGGCGATGCGGATGGCGATCCAGGTGACGCCGGCGGCCACCAGGTCGAGGCCGGAGTGCGCGGCTTCGGCGAGGATTCCGAGACTGCCGGTGGCAATACCGACGACGAACTTGAATGCCGTGAGCCCGATGGCGGCGAGCAGGGAGGTCAGCGCGGCTGATCGCTTCTCGCGCTCCTCAGTCAGCGATGGTGAATGCGTCACCCGCCATCAGGCTAACACGGACCGTTACCGCTCGATGCCGAGCTGGGCGGAAACCCTGACGAGCGCGGTGATCAGCCGGTCCACATGTTCTTCGGTGTGGGCGGCGGTGACGGAGATGCGCAGCAGGTTCTGGGCGGCGGCGGGGCGCAGAACCGGGTTGATGTAGATGCCCTCCTCGAGCAGGGTTTTGCAGAGGCGGCAGAGGTCCAGTTCGCGGTCGATGACGACGGGAACGATGGGCGTTTCGCCGGGGAGCACATTGAAACCGCGGGCGCGCAACTCGTCGCGCAGCACGGAGGAGACGCGCTGGAGGCGATGGCGGCGCTCCGGTTCCTTCTGCATGATATGGAGGGCGGCGGAGACGGCGGCCACCGACCCGGCGGGGAGGCTGGCGGAGAAGACGAACGGCCGGGCGGTATGTTTCAGGTACTCGACGACGGCCTTTTCGGCGGCGATGAAGCCGCCGACCGAGGCGAGCGACTTGCTGAAGGTGCCCATGACGATGTCGATATCATCGAGAACGCCGAGGTGCTCGGCGGCGCCGGCTCCGGTGGGTCCGAGAACGCCGATGCCGTGGGCTTCGTCCACGTAGACGCGCGCGCCGTAGGGTTTGGAGAGGGCGAGGATGCCGCGAAGGTCGGCGATATCGCCTTCCATGCTGAAGACGCCTTCGGAGACGACCAGGATGCGCTCTTCCGGCGGGCAGTTTTCCAGGCAGCGCTCGAAGTGCTCCATATCGTTGTGGCGGAAGCGCATGGTACGCGCCGGGGAGCGCAGGGCGCCTTCCACCAGGCTGGCATGGAGGTTGTGGTCGCAGATCATGACGTCGCCCTTTTCGGTGAGGGCCGAGAGGGTGGCGTAGTTGGCCTGAAATCCGGTACCGAATATAATGGCGGCGTCCTTGCGGACGAAAGCGGCCAACTCGGCTTCGAGCTTGACGTGGAGATCCAGGGTGCCGTTCAGGAGGCGGGAGCCGCTGCAACCGCTGCCGTATTTGCGGGTGGCCTGAGCGGAGGACTCCTTCACTTTGGGATGGGTGATGAGATCCAGGTAATCGTTGGATCCGAACATCAGGACCTTCCGTTTGCCCATGCGAATCTCGCCTGGGCCACAGCCTTCCCGGTCGCCAAAGACCTCGAAATACATGTACAGACCGGCTGCCTGCAGATCACTGGGACGAGTGAAATTACGGCACTTTTCGAATAGGTCGTTCGAAACGTAACCCTTTTTAATTCCTGTGATTTCGCTACTGGGAACGCGCATGGTCGTCAGTTCCATTCATAGATTCTGTAGTTTTTGTACCGCTGTGCGCCCATTACTTTGATGGAGCGATTCATCAATACGTTATCTTCCAGGACCCACGACATCTCGCAATCGCCATAGCCCAGCCTGCGGGCATTTTGAACCAGGTTGGCATAGAACGCGGCCCCCACGCCGGCAGCGCGGTATTCTTCGACCACGCCTAATGCCAACACCCGTACACGCTTTATCAATCGTTGATAGTACAGGATTTTCAGCAACCCCGTGGGAAATAGTTTGCCCTCCGCGCGCTTGAGCGCCTGATTAATATCGGGGAGGGCGAGAGCGAAGCCGACCACTTTTCCGTGGATTTCGCCGATGAGCACGAGATCAGGTTTCAGGATCTGCTTCATCTCCTTGGCCATGAGGAAAAACTCCTCGCGGGACATGGGGATGAACCCCCAGTTGCGGCTCCACGCCCGGCCGTAAATTTCCCAGACGCACTCGACGTCGGCGGCGAACCTCTTCCTGTCGATGGGACGGACGACGAGGGAATGTTTTTCCACAGCGATTTTCGCGACCTGTTCGATTTTCTCGAGGTTGATGGTCTGGGCGTTACCGAAGTACGCGACCAGGTCTTTGGCTTTGCGCAGTCCGGCCTGCTCGAGGAGCGCGGCGTAATAGGGCGGGTTGTACGGCATCATGACCATGGGCGGCGAGTCAAAACCTTCGACGAGCAGACCGCACTCATAGTTAGTGGACGGATTCACCGGACCGCGGAGGCAGGTTGCGCCGCGCGCGGCAGTCCACTCGCGGGCGCGGGTGAGAAGGGACGCGGCGACGGCGGGATCGTCTACCGATTCGAAGAATCCGAAAAACCCCGCATTTTCTTCGTGAACGCGGTTGTGGGTGCGGTCGATGATGGCGGCGATGCGGCCTACGACCTCTCCGTTGCGGCGGGCAAGGAAGAACTCGGCCTCGGCGTTTTGGTAGAACGGGTGCTTTTCACGGTCGAGCAATTCCCGCACGGCGAGGCGCAGGGGCGGGACCCAGTTGGGGTTGCCGTGATAAAGCCGGTAAGGGAGCTCGACGAAGGCTCTCAGCCCGCGTTTTCCGCTTATCGCTTCAACTTCAACGCTTTGCAAGAGCGGAACCCCCTTCGGCCAGAATGCTGTACAGGATAGGTCCAGTCCAAATCAGAAAAGCCGCGAGGATGGCCCCAGCCATCAGGTCCACCGTGTAGTGATATCGAAGATAAACTGTAGCAAAAATGATGCAAACGGTGTAGACCAAATACGCTTTGAAAAGGCCTTTCGATACCAGGCGGCTGCCCCAGCAGGCGAGGATGGTGAGCTCGGTGTGGCCGCTCGGAAAGCAGTCGTAGTGGGCGGATTCGAGGCGGTCGAGGGTGGACTGCATGGCGGCGAACATCCAGTCGCCGCGGAGGGGGATGTGTTGCAGGGAGGCCAGGAGGAAGCGCGGGCCGCGCGCCGGCACAAAGAGGTAGCCGATGTAGGAGGTCAGGAAGCCGAGGGCAATCAGGAAGGCCATGTACTGGAACGCGGCGAAGTCGCGGCGGCGCCAGATGAGGAAGGGCACGAGGAGAACGGCGGGGATGAACAGGGTATAGACGATTTGGAGAAACTCGGTAAGGGCGGGGAATTGAATACGTTCCAGCCATACGGTGGGGTGGGCGCCCCAGATGCGGTAGTCGAGGTCGGCCAGCCAGCGGTCGGCGCTGCTATGGCGGATGGCGGGGATGAGGACGGCCATTTCCTTGTAACAAGAGGCTACGTAGGGAAGGGGATACCAGTTCCGGAAGATCCAGGTAGTGGGGTTGGGACGCTTGATCTCGAACAGCGCCAGGGCGGTAGCGGCCAGGTGCACGGCGAGTTGAAGTCCGGGTTTGGGGAGAGCGGACCACCAGCCAACGATCAGCGAAGAGGCAAAGAGCAGGTAGGCGAGGATGATCTTGTCGACGGGCCAGAAGCGGGTGCCGGCGGGCATTGGTCCTAGTAGTTTAGCCAACCGGCCTCCTTGTACCAGGACAGGGTGTGAGCGAGGCCGTCGCCGATGGAAGTAGCGGCGGCGAAGCCGAGGTCGGCGGCTGCCCTCGACGGATCGCAGGTCCAATGGGGGAAGAGCGCTTCCCGGATTTTGTCCCGGGAAACGATACCGGGGCGGCGGCGCATGCGGGACCAGCATTCGGCGGCGAGTCCGGTGGCGAAAGCGAGCGGAACGGGCACGGTGACGGTGCGGGGACGGCGGCCCACGATGGCGGCGGCGGCGGCGCCGAACTCGCTCCAGGTGAGGGCCTTGGGATGGGACAGGAAATACGCTCCCCGGGCCTGGGGGTGACGCGCACACGTGATGAGTCCGCGGACCAGGTCGTGGACGTAGATGGCGCTGAACCAGCGGGGTCCGCCGGCGATTTCGACGACGAGCCCGCGGCAGACGGACTGGAGGAGCTGGAAAACGTCGGTATCGCGAGGTCCGTAGACGACCGGCGGCCGCACGATGACGGCATCAGGGATAGCTGCGAGGACGGCCTGTTCGCCCTGGAGCTTGGAAATGCCGTAATGGGTGACGGGATTGGGTCCGGCATCCTCGCGGAGGGGGGCGCCATCGGGACTGGGACCGATGGCGGCAAGAGAGCTGACGTGGACGAAACGGAGCGGGCGGCCGGCGGCTGCGCGCGCGAGATTTTCAGAGGCGGCGGCGTTACCCGTATAGTATTCGGCGGGCGCAAGCGCTTTGGTAGTGCCGGCGAGATGAATCACGGCATCGACGCCTTCGAGGGCCTGGGGGAGGGAGCGGGGGCTGGACAGGTCGGCCAGGACGACTTCGGCGGCGGAAGGCAGGGCGGTGCGGGCCGGGCGGCGGAGCAGACAGCGGACGCGTTCGCCGGAGGCGCAGAGGGTTTCGACGAGGTGGCCGCCGATAAAGCCGGTGGCGCCCGTGACCAGAATCACTGGGGTGCGTTGCGGAAGGCGACTTCACCGAAATAGCTTTCCGCGACGGTCCCGGTATGTTGAGAGTTGACCTGGAGCCGCAGACCTTTCACCCGCGGCGCCGGTTTCCCGTAGGCTTTCTGGTAATCTTCGGCGACGTTGTGGGATTCGGGAATCCAACGGTTCAGGCCGGCCGGGCCCGACTGACAGACCATGGCAAAGATGCGCACGAACGGAATAGAGCTGGCGTTCTGGAAGATACCTTGGGGAGCGGTGGAATCCCAGATGTAAGTGAGCACGCGGCGGTCGCTAAAGGCGACCAGGACCTGGGCGGCCTGATCGTCGGTGGCGGCACGGCGAAAATCGCCGCCCTCGGGAAGCCGGGTGACCTTCCACTGCCAGTTCAGGAAAGGGGTTTCGGCGGGGTCGATATCGAGGCTGCGTTCCAGGGCGAAGGAAGCTTTGACACTTTTGAGGTGAAGACAGCCGGGCTCTTCGGAGGTGCAGACGGAAACGCGAGGAGTGCCGCGGTTGACCTTGAGCGCCCAACCGGAGGGCAGGCGGCCGCTGGGGAGGTTAGCGGCATCGAGCACGATGATGGCCAGTTGCGCCGGACGTGCGGCGGACAGGCACAGGAGCACTGTAAAAACGCGCAGAAGGTTCCTCAGATAACCTCGCAGACCGGCCCGCGGAGACGAGCGCTTCTACATCCAATACTATCGCATCGCTTCGCTTGACGCGGTGAGGAACATTCCGGTTGCGGGGGCTAGTGGCGGAGGGATGTGGGGAAGGGCGGCCCCTGTTATGATGAGGATTACTTCATGAAGGCATTACTGGAAACGCTCCAGCGCGGGGACAAGGATTGGGAACTTGTACAGGCCCTGGACCCGGCCCGCCTGCCGAAGCATATCGCCGTGATCATGGACGGCAACGGACGTTGGGCCGGCAGGCGACGGCTGCCGCGGGTGGCAGGGCACAAGGCGGGGGTGGTCCCGGTACGGGTAACGGTGGAAACCTGCGCGCGCCTGGGTGTGAAGGTGCTGACGCTTTACGCCTTCTCGGTAGAGAACTGGAAGCGGCCCCGGCACGAGGTGGAAACGTTGTGGCGGCTGCTTCGCTACTATCTGCGGCAGGAGTTGCCTGAACTGCAAAAGCACGATGTCCGGCTGCAGGCCATCGGCAGGCTGGACGCGCTGCCGCCGCAGGTACGGCGGGAACTCGATTCGGCAGTGGAAGCGACGTCGGCGAACCGCGGGCTGCTGGTGAACCTGGCCATCAATTACGGGGGGCGCGCGGAGATCGTGGATGCGGTCAACTCGATTCTGGAGATGGCGCGGCTGGACGGCAGCATTGCGACGTTGAAGATGGACGAGGACCTGATCGCGACCAGCCTGTACACGGCAGCGTGCCCGGAGCCGGACCTGCTCATCCGGACGTCGGGGGAGATGCGCATCAGCAATTTTCTGCTGTGGCAGATTGCGTATGCCGAGTTGTACGTCACCGAAACGCTGTGGCCGGATTTTTCGCGGACCGACCTTCTCGAGGCTTTGCTGGCGTACCAGAAGCGCGACCGCCGCTATGGCGGGCTGAGCGCCGTTGAACTCGACGGCGGAACGGATTCCGACGCGGATCTGATCGAAGCCCTCCGTTCCTCATGAAGCGGATTCTGACCGCGCTGGCCCTGATCCCTATCGTTGTCTACGTGGTGTTGTGGGCGAACGAGTGGATTTTTCTGGGGGTGGTGGCGCTGGTGGCGTGCCTGTGTTACCGCGAATACGACGGGATTGCGGGCGCGTACGGATTCGGGCCACCGGGACCGGTGGGATACGGCGCCGGGCTGCTGATCCTCTTTTGGCAGGGCGATCCATGGCTGCTGCTGGTGCTGCTGGCTCCGCTGGCGCTGGTGCTGGTGATGCGGGCGGAAAACCTGGCGCAGTCGCTGCCGCGGGCGGCGATGCTGATAGCGGGCGTGGTTTATGTTTACGGCTGCTGGCGCTGTGCGGTCGCGCTGCGGGAAGCGAACCGGCACTGGCTGATGTTCGCGCTGCTGGTGAACTGGGTGGGGGACATCGGCGCGTACTACGTGGGGCGCACTCTGGGACGGCACAAACTGGCTCCGCGGGTGAGTCCGAACAAGTCGTGGGAAGGTGCGGCGGGTTCGGTGGCGGCTTCGCTGCTGATTGCGTGGCCGTACCTGCTGCGCTTCATACCCGGGCTCGGCGTGGCTGCGGCGGCGCTGCTGACGGTGGCGTCGAACGCGACCGGGCAGGTGGGGGACCTGGCGGAATCGGCGATGAAGCGGGGCGCGGGAGTGAAGGACAGCGGCGCCATCCTGCCGGGGCACGGAGGGTTTCTGGACCGGGTGGACAGCACGCTTTTTGTGCTGCCGGTGCTTTACGCGCTGGTCCGCCTGCTGAATCCGGCGTAGGCCGCGGCGAGCAAGCCGGCGAGCGCGGCGCAACTCAACCAGCGGCAGAGGCGCGATTCCCAGCCGCCGTCATAACGGAGTTCCACAAGGCAAGCGCCGTCGCAGGCGGGCGCGATCCACATCAGGCCGAGGCCGTCTTTGTGAACGCGGGTGCTGCGGCCGTTGGCTGTGGCTTGCCAGCCGGGATGGTAGTTAACCTGGACGGTCAGGGCCTGGCCGTGCGACAGGGGAGTGCGGACAGTGAAAAGATTTCTCCCTTGCCACGAGGATGCGGCCGTTGGAAGCGACGGATCGTCGAGGGCCGCCACGTAGCGCTGCAGATCCGCGACATCCTCGGGGGTGGCGGGCGGCCTGGACACGAGCGCGGCTTGGGGGACGACGTGGGCGAAGCCGGGTTCACGCAGCGGGACGCGGTAGATGGTGACGCCGTCCTCGCTCCACAATGCGGGCAGGAGCCCGTCGAACTTGGCTGGATGGGTGAAGCCTTTCCAATACTCGCGGCTGCCGGGAGAACTCACTCCCACGGCGCCGGTGCCGAAGGCTTTCAGCCAGAGCAAGGAGTTGCGCGCATCTTCTTCCGCCGTGCCTCCGCCGAATACGATGGCGGCATGGCCGTACTGCTGCATCAGGTTGGCGGCCATAGTGAAGGAGCCGCCGCCGTACTGCGAAACATCGGAGAAGGCGTTGGCCCATTGTCCAACCGATCCCGGCAGGTAGACGCGGGTGCCCGCGAGATGTTCGCCTGTCCAGACGGCGGCGCGGTATTCCACGGTTCGCGTGACGTCAATGGGGAAGGTGAAACTCTTTTCGAAGCGGCGATAGGCGACGGTCTGCTCGAAGGCGAGCGCCAGCAGTACCAGCACCAGCGCGCGCCTGGCGACGGCGGGGAAACGGTCCACTACGCTGCGCAGGGCAAAGACGGAAAGCAGGGCCAGGGCCAGTTCGAACTCGAGCTTGTAGCGGCCGGGCTGCGGGAGAAAGTGGCGGTTACCGAGAGCACCCATGAGGGGAATGCTGCCGGTGAGCCAGGCAAAGAGGGCGAAGAAGTGCAGGCGGCGGTCCTTGGTCCACCGGGCCAGGTAATGCCAGAGAACCATCCATCCGGCAACTGTGACGGCGAGGGCGGTGACCGAACCGGGGTTCCAGCCATCGACGTCGCTGTCGGCGGCCATGGTCCGAATGGCGCGGATTAAAGAGGGCGACAGGTAGGGAGACGCCAACGCATAGGCCCAGGCGGCGATGGCCGCGGCGAGAGCGAGGTTGCGGCGCCAGTCCACCCGGCCCATGACGAACAGGAGGCACAGGGCAGCCATAGCGGCCTGGACCACGCCGAAGACGCTGGCGAGGGCCATGGCGGCGGCGGTGGCGGCTGCGGCGGCGGTGTACGCGATTCGCCGGGTCTCAAGAGCGCGCCACAGGAACAGGATCAGCAGGGGCAGCAGGGCGAGAGCGGCGGCGTGCGGGGTATCGTCCCAAACGGAGATGAGGAACAGGCGGCGGGCCTCTCCGATCTTTCCGATTCCGAAGCCGCCGTCGGGGAGCAGGAGTTGGGTGGGGGAGAGGAGAGAGTAGGCGAGGGCGGCGGCGAAGCTGTAGGCGGGCGAGCCGGACAGTCGCCAGAGGGCGAAGAAAAGCGCCAGCGGACCGAGCAGGTAGACGAATCCGGAGACGGCGAAGAAGGCCTGGTCGACGGGCAGGCGGAGCAGCGCGGAGTACGCGGCGGTGGCGGCCGGCACAAGCGGAGAATAGGCGGCTTCGAAGGGGATGCCGGCGTCCCAGAAGGGAAACCATCCACCGCTCCACCACGAGCCCTGCGCCAGGCGCGCGAGACCGATCCAGGTTCCGTGCATGGCGTTCATGTGTCCGGCGCGGGCCGTGAACAGGTCGCGACAGATGTAGAGATTGACCCACAGGAGCGCGGCGGCGCAGGCCGCGGGGGCCAGGGCTTTGCGCATCAGTGCTCCAGCAGACTACTGCCGGGGCGCAGCAGCCGGGGGCGGTTGCGGGGCCGGCGGGTTGGCGGGGATTGGGCTGGGCGGCCGCGATACCACTCCGCGATAGGCTTCGTCGATCGAAACGTCGTGGTTGGTCAAAATCTGTCCGGTGGAGCGTTCGAGGTCCACGGTCGCCTTGGCGTAAGCGGCTTTGGCCGCCACCTCATTCGATTCGGCCAGGGTGAGGGCCTGCTGGTCCTGAATCACCAGGTAGATGGTGGACGCTCCGAGCTCCAGTTTCTTCTGCTCCGCATCCAGGGTCTGGGCCTGCAAGGTGCGCTGTTTGGTCGCGTTCTGATACTGGGCGCGGGCCTGGGTCAGGGCGATGAGGGCATTCTGCACGTCGACGCGCACCTGGTTTTCCTGGCGCTGAAGGCCGAGCTGCTGCTGGCGATAGGTGAGCTCGTCGTTCACCACCTGGGCCTGGGCGGTCCGGTTGCGGAGCGGGATATTCAGGTTGAAGCCCATGCCGTAGTTGGGGAAGTTGCGCGCGAACAACTGGCTGAGCACGGTTCCATATCCGCCGACGAAGAAGGGATTGTTGCTGTGAACCGTTCCGGCGGGAGCGGGGAGCAGGTTGGGCTGTCCGGCGAGGGCGTTGTTGGTGAGGTTCACGAACAGGTCCACGGAAGGCAACAGCGCGCTCTTGGAGCCTTTGATGGTCAACTCCTGGTTGCGCATCTGAATCCTGGTTTGGGACAGCTCGGGGCGCGAAGAGAGCGCCATCGCCACCATGTCCTGGATGGGCGAAACAGGCTCCACGGCGGGGATGTTGATCTGGTCGGTGGGGATGATGTGGGCGGCGGCTATGGAGGGGCTGGCCACGCCGGTGCGGCTGAGGGCCGTCTTCAGGATCGTTTCCTGCTGGAGCACGCGGGTCTGGGCGAGGGTGAGCTGCTGTTCGCTCAACGCCACCTGGGCCTCGGCGCGCGTGACCTCGATGGGCGCCAGGGTGCCGACTTCCACCTGGAGCTGATTGTCCTGAAAAAGCTTGGTGGCGGAGGCGACGGCCTCGCGGGCCACACGGACGTTTTCGTTGAAAGCGACCAGGTCCCAATAGAGGTTCATGATGGCGGCGACGGTGGTCTGCACCTGGAGCTTGAAGGTGAGGTCGGAGACCTCGCGGTTGTTGCGGGCGATCTTGATCTGGCGCGAATTGACACCCGGTCCGAAGCCCTGCAAGAGGCGCTGGGTGACGGAAAGGGCGAGCGAACCGCTGGTGGACGGGTTGAAGTCGTTGCGGAGACTGTTGCTGGTGACCGAGTTGTTGTTCATCCCGAGGTTGACCGAAGTGCCGGTCAGGAAGCCTTTCTGCACGCCGAAATTGCGGATGTCCTGGCGCTGGATGAGGAAGTTGGTGCCGGTGATGAAGGCGCTGCTCTGGGGTGTTGTATTGTGGGCCCAGCTGAGCGTGCCGGTGAGGACGGGGTCGAGGTTGGGAATTGCGGGCCCGGTGTTGCCGCCGCCCGCGCCTCCGCCTCCGGCCACGGCCGTGCTCTGGAGGGGCGCTCCCACTGCGTTCACCGAGGCGCTGCTCGGTCCGGAGGTGACGGCGGTTGAGATGTTGCGGGCCGAGGCGCCGGCTTCGGAGGCAAAGATGGCCGTGTCGGCAATCTGCGGACCGTAGCGCTGGATGGCGATGTCGAGATTGTTCTCGAGCCCGAGGGCGATGGCGTCCTGCAAGGAGAGATAGAGATTTCCGCCGCGCAGCAGTTGTTCGATGCGGCCGGAGTTGGCCAGGCTGGGAGGCGGAATTTCGGGCGCATGGTAGGGATTGGTGAACCTGCCGATGAGGCCGTGGGATTCGCGCTGGCTGAGCGGACCGACAGCCTGTGGCGGATTGGGCGCGTCCGCCGCAAATACTCCAGTGGGCGCCGCCAGAATCACGGCGCATAGTAAAGACAGATGGCGTTTCATTTCAGGCATGGATGCACTCCCGACCCGCATTTCCCTGTGAGACTTCGAAGCTCAGGTATAAGTTCAATGTTATGCTAGCGCTTTGTGAAGCCGCAAGCCGACGCGATTCTGGACCTGTTCCGCTCCACGGGCGCCTACCTCGAAGGGCACTTCCGCCTGACCAGCGGGCTGCACAGCGGCGTTTACCTGCAATGCGCCCTGGTGTTGCAGCATCCGGGAGCGGCGGAAGAACTGGGACGTCTGCTGGCGGAGCAACTTCGGGCGGCAGCGCCGGGGCGGATCGACCTGGTGGTTTCGCCGGCGCTGGGCGGAATCGTGATCGGGCACGAGGTGGCGCGCGCCCTGGGCACGCGCTTCCTGTTCACGGAGCGCGACCCGGCCACCAAACAGATGCTGCTGCGCCGCGGCTTCACGGTAGCGCCGGGCGAGGTGGCGGTGGTGGTGGAAGATGTAATCACCACGGGGGGCAGCACGCAGGACGTGATCCGCACGTTGCAGGAAGGCGGGGTGACGGTGGCCGCCGCGGGATCGATTATCGACCGGAGCGGCGGACGCGCGGATGTGGGGATCCGGCGGGTGGCCCTGGCAACGATGGAGATGGCCGCGCATTATCCGGAGGAGTGTCCGCTGTGCCGGCAGGGACTTCCAGTGTTCAAGCCGGGCTCGCGCCCGGTGTGATGCGGCGCATCAAGATCACGCTGGCGTACGACGGCGGTCCTTTCCACGGGTGGCAGGTTCAGCCCGGGCTGCCCACGGTGCAGGGTGTTCTCGAGGAAATTGTGTCGGGCATCGAGGGGAGGCCGGTGCACGTGGCGGGTTCGGGGCGTACGGACGCGGGCGTGCACGCGCTGGGACAGGTGGCCGCCTTCACCCTGTCCAACCCGATTCCGCTGACCAACCTGCGGCGCGCGGTCAACCGGCTGCTGCCGGCCGCGGTCCGGGTTCTTTCGGCCGAAGAGGCGCACGCCGACTTTCATCCTCGCTTCCATGCGCTTGCGAAAACTTACGAGTATCGCATCTGGCGGGCGGAAGTCTGTAGCCCTTTCGAGTGGCCGTACGTGTACCATCATCCTTACCCGCTGAACGAAGACAGTATGTGCCGGATGGCGGCGGCGTTTGAAGGGGAGCAAGATTTCACGGCCTTTGCGGCTTCCGACGAGCGCGACGCAGAGGGCCGCTCGAAGGTCCGCACGGTTTTTTCCTCGCGGGTGGAACGGAGTCCGGGACGGCTGGTGTACCGGGTGCGCGGCAGCGGCTTCCTGAAACACATGGTTCGCAACCTGGTGGGCACGCTGATCGAGGCGGGGCGCGGAAACATTGCGGACCTGGACCGGCTGCCGGCGCGTTCGGGCCCGACGGCGCCGGCACGCGGACTGTTCCTGGTCAACGTGGAGTATCCGGAATGACCGCGCAGGAAGTGCTCGACTCGCTGCGGGCGCACGCGAATCCCGCCAATGTGGCCGGCATGGCGCGGTACGGGATCAACACGGAAGGGACGCTGGGCATTCCGATACCGGTGCTGCGCGGGCTTGGCCGCAAGGTGGGGCGCGATCACGCGCTGGCGATGGAGCTGTGGGATTCGGGCATTCACGAGGCGCGGATTCTGGCGAGCCTGGTAGCCGATCCGGCTCGCATGACGCGGCGCGAGGCCGACCGCTGGGTGCGGGATTTCGATTCCTGGGACGTGTGCGACCAGGTGTGCGGCAATCTCTTCCGGTACACGCCGTTTGCGATGGAGAAGGCGACCGCGTGGGCGCGCGGCAAGCCGGAGTTTACGCGGCGGGCCGGCTTTTCGCTGATGGCGGGGCTGGCGGTGAAGGCGAAGGACGCGGCGGACGGGCATTTCGAAAGCTTGTTCCCGTTCATTGTGGAGGCCGCGACGGATGAGCGGAACATGGTCAGGAAGGCCGTGAACTGGGCGTTGCGGCAGATTGGAAAGCGCAATGCGCGGCTGCGCGCGAAGGCCATCGCGGCGGCGGAGGAGATTGCCCGGATCGATTCGCGCGCGGCGCGCTGGATCGCCTCGGATGCGCTGCGGGAACTGCGCCGCTGCGGGACTCGGTAGCGGCCGGCGGCATTGCCGATGAGGCCGCGGCAACTCCGGGCGACGGGCGGTCGAAACGAGTTGGCCCCTTTATGTAATAAGACAATCCCCGGCCCGACCGGTGTCTCGTGCTCGACAGTCAGACACCTGTAAAGGGTTCATGCGGGAGGTGGGCCTACCACTTCCGTGAACGCCGTTTGGGGACCGCATTGGTCGGGCGATGGGAATGGCTTTTCATGCTGCAACACGTGAAGTCGTCTCGCGCTTGCAGCCGCTGACGGCGCCGCGCTATGCTTCGGAAAGGTCAATACGGGCGGCTGGGCAAACCGCTGAGCTACGCGGGGAGGGAGAAGAAGCTGGGTACCGCCACGACAACATGAACGGACCTCGCGACTTTGCCACCACCCACTGGAGTCTCGTGCTGGCGGCAAAACCCGACCAGGCGAGTGAGACACTCGCCCGAACGGCGCTTGAGGAGCTTTGCAGAGCTTACTGGTATCCGCTGTACGCCTTTGTGCGCGATCGCGGATATTCATCCGAAGACGCACAGGACCTCACCCAAGCGTTCCTTGCACGAATCGTCGAAGAAGGCGGATTCACATCCGCGAACCCGGAGCGGGGCCGGTTTCGTTCTTATCTTCTGGGTGCGATGAAGCACTTTCTGGCGAACGAATGGCATCGGGCGCAAACGCAGAAGCGCGGCGGCGAGGTGCGGTTCATCGAGTGGGACATGCTCGATCCCGAGGCACGATACGCCGGCGCAGCGAAGCCATCGGAGGACCTGGAACTGCTCTTCGATCGCGATTGGGCGCTGGAGACAGTGGACGGAGCACTGCATGCCCTCCGCGACGAAATGGTGAAAGCGGGCAAAGGCGAACAGTTCGACGTACTGAAGGGCAGTCTCACCGGAGACGAGAAATTGCCCCGCGATGAGATTGCCGCGCGGCTGGAAATGAGTGAGGGCGCCGTCAAGGTTGCGGTGCACCGACTGCGGCAGCGTTATCGCAATCTGCTGCGCAATGCGGTTGCCGCGACGGTAGGCAATGCAGCGGACCTCGAAGATGAAATGCGCTATCTGGCGAATGTTCTAAGGAGACTGTAACCTCCCGGCCGGTTCCTTTCAGGAAGACGTAAAGGAACCAAGCCAGGAGATGGATAGATGAACGTGCCGGAAAAGAAAAATGCCAGCGATGTGGGGCGGTGATTCCCTCGACTTCGACCGAGGAGCTCTGCCCAGCTTGTCTTCTTGTCAGGCGCCTTGGAGCCGTCCGATGACCAGGCCGAGACCATCACGGTAGCGCCGGCAGGGCCGCTCTCTCTGCACGGGCCGTCGGAATTCCCTTGCGAATTCGGCGACTACCGGTTGCTGGGGCTGCTCGGGCGCGGCGGAATGGGCGCCGTGTATGAGGCCGAGCAACTCTCTACCGGCCGCCGTCTGGCTCTGAAGATGCTCGGGCGGCAGCTCGATTCGCCGGACATGCGCCAGCGGTTTCTGCGCGAAGGCCGCCTCGCGGCGCGTGTCAACCATCCGAATAGTCTCTACATTTTCGGCAGCGAGGAAATCGAAGGCCACCCCGTGATCACGATGGAGATCGTCGGTGGCGGCACGCTCAAGGACAAACTCAAGCAACGCGGCCCTCTGCCCGTGAAAGAGGCGGTGGACGCCATTCTCGAGGTCATTTCCGGCCTGGAATCCGCCTTCGCGAACGGCGTGCTCCACCGCGACGTCAAGCCATCCAACTGCTTCGTCTCACCCGATGGTTCGGTGAAGGTGGGTGATTTCGGCCTATCGGTTTCTACGCTGGCCAAGACCGACACCTTCGTAACGGCTCACGGCGTGAAGATCATGGGTACTCCGGCCTTTGCCTCGCCCGAACAGTTGCGGGGTGACACGCTGGACGTGCGCGCCGACATCTACTCGGTTGGCGCCACGCTGTTCACGCTGCTTACCGACCGGCCGCCGTTCGAAGGAGATAACGCGGTTCAGGTGGTGGCCAACGCCGTCAACCAGGAGCCGCCGCCGTTGGATGAATTGCGGAAAGACGTGCCGCCGGCACTGGCGCGGGTCGTCCGTCGCTGTCTCGCCAAAGAACCGGACCGGCGCTACACCAGCTACGCCGCCCTGCGAAACGCACTGCTACCCTTCAGTTCGAGGGAACCGGAGCCGGCGTCCATGAAGGTCCGGGCGTCCGCCGGCTGGATCGATTACTTAATCGCCTTTTTGCCCGCCTACGTGACGCTGATGTTCGTAGTGGGAGCTGAGGAGTTCCTCTATCGACCTGTTGTCGAACGCACTCTGTACTCCGCCAGATACTACTTCCTTTTCTTCGGCCTCGGCTTCCTCTACTTCAGCATCTTCGAGGGGATCTGGGGCGCCGGGCTCGGCATGTGGCTCAAGGGGTTGCAGGTCGTTCGGCGAGACGGCCGCCGGCCAGGAGTTGGCCGGGCCTTGCTGCGGATCTTCATCCCCATTCTGTCGGTCGAAGGTGTCCGGATGCCCCTATCGATGGTGCTGTTTCCCAACACCGATTGGACCGTGCTTCAGATCGTGATGTTTATCAGTAGTTGCCAACATCTGCGGTTGGATTCCGGCCTTGTTGACGTTGACGGCGCGGCGGGAGAACGGCTTTGCCACCGTATGGGACCTCGCCAGCGGAACCAGGGTAATCGTGAAGCCGAAGGGCACGAAGCGGCCGTCGATTGAACCTGTAGTCCAGGCGGAGAATCCGCCCACCGGCGCAAATTCGCTCGGGCCCTACCAGATCGTTGAGGAGATGATTCCTGGGAAGTGGATCCTTGGCGTGGACCCCGTGCTGCGCCGGCCGGTCTGGCTGCTGCGGACCGCATCGGAGCTCTCCCGCGCGCGGCGAGACGTCGCGCGGCCCGGCCGTCTGCGCTGGCTCCAGAAGGTCGAAGCGGATGGAGCCGCCTGGGATGCCTTTGAGGCAATTCCGGGAGTGCCGTTTTCCGGTTTGGCCGAAGGCAGGAAACACGTGCCCTGGTCCACCCTTCGCCACTGGCTCCATGATCTGGCCGCGGAACTATGGGCTGCCACAGGAGATCAGACCTTGCCCGCGGCGCTGAGCCTCGACTATGTCTGGATCACGGCGGACGGACGCGCCGTCCTGCTCGACGAACCCTGGCCTGACGTCAAAGCCCCTGCCGAGACCATCCCGGTAGGCGACCTCGCCGGTCAGCAGCGCTTCCTGAACCTTGTCGCCGCCTGCGTGGAATCCACGAGTCTGCCGCTTCACGCCAGACCCGTGTTGCGGAACCTCAAAGATGGGAAGTTGGAGAAGCTGAGCTTCCTCACCGGCACGCTTCGTGGACTGCTCGACCGGCCGGCGGAGGTTGGGAGGGGAATTCGAGCGGGCGCGATCTTCATGCTGCCCCTCTACATTTGGATCATGTTCTTTGTCGGATACTTCCAGGACAAGCCGTTGAACGAACCGCTGAGCGCGATCGTCTTCGTCTCCGCCGTCATCCTTGCGGGCGCCGCGCTCATCCAACTCCTGGAGACTCCCATTCCGCAGCACCGTCGGCCACGCGATCTTCCGGTTGGCGGTGATCAACGCCAAAGGGGCGCCGGCCTCCCGATCGCACCTGCTGGTTCGTTGGGCGATCATTTGGCTGCCGCTGTTGCTACCCGCGGCGCTCGTGGCTCTGTGGTTGGACAGAGTTGAAGGGATCGCTGTAGTCTTCTTTTTCCTGCTGCTTCTCCTGTGGGTCGGCGCGGCGGCTTACGTCGTCGTTAATCCCCACCGCGGATTCCACGACCGGCTGGCGCGGACTTGGGTTGTGCGACAGTGAGGCGCGGACAAGCCGACCAGAGTCGAAAGCTCGTCTTCAGCGCAGCCCGGACTGCTCAAGGGAACCCTGTTCGCAACGTCGTGCTCCGAAGTATTACACTTCGAGTCATGGTGAAAAAGGGCATTCTGGGCCTGATCCTCGTCTCCACGGCATTGGCGGCGGGGCCGGCGCGCATCATTTTCGACACGGACATGGGGAACGACGTGGACGATGCGATTGCGCTGGCGGTGCTGCACGCGCTCGAATCGCGCGGCGAATCGCGGCTGCTGGCGGTGACGCTCAGCAAGGCCGATGGCTACGGCGCGCCGTTCGTTTCGCTGTTCAACCAGTACTACGGACGGCCGGACATTCCGATCGGCGTGGTGCGGAACGGAAAGACGCCGGAGGACGGCAACTACACCAAAGCCGTCGCGGGGCTGCGCAAGCCCGACAATTCGCCGCTGTACCCGCGGCGGGTCGCGGATGCGGCGGGGCTGCCGGACGCGGTTACGCTGCTGCGGCGGGTGCTGGCGAAGGAGGCGGACGGGTCGGTGACGATCGTGCAGGTGGGGTTCAGCACGAACCTGGCGCAACTGCTCGATTCGGGGCCGGACGATGCCAGCCCGCTTTCCGGGCGCGACCTGGCGGCGCGCAAGGTGGCGCAACTGGTGCTGATGGCGGGACGTTTTCCGAGCGGACCGGCGGAGTACAACGTCAAGATCGACGTGCCGGCGGCGCAGAAACTGGCGGCGGCTTGGCCGGGGACGGTGGTGACCAGCGGCTGGGAAATCGGCGCGACGATCAACTACAACGTGGGCCGGCTGGCCACGGATTTTCGCGGGCCGCATCCGCTGGTGGATGCCTATAAGGCTTATCGCGCCATGCCCTATGACGAGCCGCTGTGGGACCCGTCGGCGGTGCTTTACGCGGTGCGTCCGTACGCGGCGTATTTCAGCCTCTCGCCGCCGGGCGCGATCCAGGTGGACGACAAAGGGGTCACGACGTTTGCCGAATCGGCGGGCGGGAAACACTCTTATATCGTGGTGAACGATACGCAGCGCGCGGCGGTTCGCGAGGCTATCTCGGACCTGATGAGCGAACCGGCGCGGGTGCAACAGGTACAATGATGCACATGAAACCGGCAGTCTTACTCCTGGTGTTCCCCCTCATGATTGAAGCCGCGAACTACTCCGCTCTGAAGTCCACGGTGGATGGCATTGAAGTGGTTCAGTTATCCGATGCCGCCCGCAAGGTGGAGGTATCGATTGCGCCCTCGGCCGGCAATATCGCTTACGAAATGAAGGTTGCGGGAAAGAACATTCTGTACTTTCCTTCCCGGAGCCTGGCGGAGTTTGCGCAGCGACCGAGCCTGGCGGGCGTGCCGTTTCTGGCGCCGTGGGCCAACCGGCTGGACGGCGACGCGTACTGGGCCAACGGCAAGAAGTACAATCTCAACCTGGATCTCGGGAACATCCGGCGGGACGGCAACAAAAAACCGATTCACGGACTGCTCAGCTTTTCGAAATACTGGGTGCTGACGGCGGCGCAGGCGGACAACCGCTCGGCGTGGGCTACGAGCCGGCTGGAATTCTGGAAGCATCCGGAACTGATGGCGCAGTTTCCGTTTGCGCACACGCTGACGATGACGTACCGGCTGGCGAACGGCGAGCTGGAAGTGCAGACGACGATCGACAATCATTCGACGGACCCGATGCCGGTCGGCATCGGTTTTCATCCGTATTTTCACGTGGATGACGCGCCCCGCGACCGCTGGAAGGTGCACCTTGCGGCGCGCGATCATATGATCCTCGATTCCACGCTGATTCCAACGGGAGAGCGGAAGCCGGTTTCTTTCGCGGACCCACTGCCGCTACAAGGGGTTCAACTCGACGATGTGTTCAGCAACCTGGTGCGCGGGGCCGACGGGCGGGCGTCGTTCTG
Source organism: Bryobacterales bacterium (assembly GCA_963836425.1). GTDB lineage: Bacteria > Acidobacteriota > Terriglobia > Bryobacterales > Bryobacteraceae > CAWIJJ01. The sequence goes on from CAWIJJ010000007.1 coordinate 244,311, forward strand.
GGTGGAGGGAGCCAAGCAGCGGATCACGGTTACCTACGGGCCGAAGTTTCCGGTGGCGGTGGTCTACGCGCCGCCGGGCCGCGAGTTCATCTGCTTTGAACCGATGGCGGGCATCACCAACGGGTTCAATCTGGCCAAATCGGGCGCGTACAAGGAACTGCAAAGCGTGCCGCCGGGCGGGCAGTGGAAGGAAAGCTTCTGGATTACGCCTTCCGGCTTTTGAGGGCGGCGCCTATTTGAAGTTTTCGACCAACATGAGGTTGGTTTCGCTCTGGTCCACCTTGGGAAAGAGCACGTACTTGCCATCGGGCGAAATGGAGAGGGACTCGCCGAAGTTCTCGCCTTTCATGCGAAAGGCCACGGAGCTCTTCTTCGTGGCGAAATCATAAAACGAGACCACGGAACTGCGCGAACTGCGCTCCCACTCGGGGTAGTAGACGCCCTTGCGGGTGACCACGGGGACGCCCCAAAACACGTCGTGTTCCGGGATGATCGCTTCTTCGGGTTCGCCGCCCCCGGCCGGGACTCTCCAGATGGAACGGCGGAAACGGAAGTAGACGAACTTGCCGTCGGGCGATTCCACCGGCGTTCCGGCGCCGGGGCGCATGACCAGCGGCTCGGGATTGGCGCCGTTGGCGGCCACCTTCCAAATCTGCCCGCGGGACTGGTAGTAGATGCGTTTTCCGTCGCTCGAAAAGGACGGATTGTTGCCGTTGGCAGCGACGCGGGAGGGCTTGGCGCCGGGCTCGGCGGCCATTGTGAAGATCTCGGAGCCGCGCTCGCCGCTGGCGGAGAAGACGATGGTTTTGCCATCCGGCGACCAGCGCGGGCGGGACGGCCTTTGCTCGTCGGAATGCGTGAGCTGGACGCGATCACTGCCGTCGGCGGCGGCGACCCAGATCTCTTCCGAGCCGGACTGGTCGGACACGTTGACGATGCGCTTGCCGTCGGGCGAATACATGGGCCAGGACTCGCGGCCGGCCGAACGGAGGATGGCGCGTTCATCGGTCAGGTTGGCGTCGGTCACCGTTCCACGCCAGACGGCCGAGACCACGGGTGAATCGGAGTAAGCGAGATGATTGCCGCTGGGCGCGACTGCGGGGAATTGTGCCTGATGCCCGGCGATGATCAGCTCGCGGGGCCCGCCGGCGGCCACCGACATGCGCCAGAGCTTCCAGCCGCCGCCGAAGCGGTTGGCGGAGTAGATCAGCTCGTCACCGTCGGGAGTCCAGGCGAGGCCGCGGATGGCTTTGTCGTCGTAGGTGACGCGGCGCAATCCGCGGCCTTGCAGGTCGCAGGTGAAGATGTCGGCTCCCTCGCTGCCGGTGGCGCGGACGAAAGCGATAGTGGCGCCATCGGGAGAAACCAGCGGCGAGGAGTCGCCCTCGGAGCCTTCGGGGGGGATGGTAATCGGAGTGGCTTTCCCGCCTGCGAGGGGCACGACGCCAAGGGAGGGGGCTTCCTTCTCGGCGCCGATGACGAGGACCAGGGACTTGCCGTCCTTCGTCCAGGAAACAGCGGGAGCAGGCTGGGCGTCGTTGGCGACCGACGGAAACTCGGCCACGACGCGTTCGTCGCCGCCTTCGAACGGTACCACGCGATACTGGGTGCGGCCGTTCTCCAGGCGGGCGAAGGCAATGGTTTTGCCGTCCGGAGACCAGACCGGCCCGATGTCGTTGCCGGTTCCGCTGGTGAGGGCGCGCGGGTTATCCGGGGCGACGGTCCGCACGAAGATGTGGTAGGGGTCCACCTTGGAAGAGCCGCGGGCGCTGTAGGCGAGGCGCTGGCCGTCGGGTGAAAAAGCCGGGTACGCCTTGGCTCCCGCTTCCGAGGAAAGGGCCACGCGTTTCTGTTCAAGGTGCGGGCCCGTGGCGAGCCGTCCCATCAATGTCACGACACCGCCCACCGATGCCAGGGCCAGGACCAGCATCACTGCCGGGCGGCGGAAGAAAGAGCCAGTCGCCATAATCGTAATTATCCTATGGGACTACGCAGCGACGTGGGGCAGAGTTCCATTTGCGCTTGCAGCGAGGCTTTTGCGACACTGGCGGTTTGAAGCCAACGAAGCTGTTGCCGCTGGTGCTCGTTCTGTGTCTGCCCGCGGCGGCGCAAAATACAGCCCTGCCGCTGTCCCAGGAGACGCTGAGCTACACCATTGAGTGGCGGCTCATTACGGCCGGCAAGGCCAGCCTGCAATGGACTCCGCTGCCGCAGCCGAAGGGCGGCTACCAGGTGAACCTGCACATGGAATCGGCGGGCCTGGTTTCGAAGCTGTACCGGGTGGAGGACGATTATTCGGCACTGCTGAACCAGGCGTTGTGCGCGCAGTCCTCGCAACTGAAGTCGCACGAGGGAAGCCGGCAGCGCGAGACCAGGATTACCTTCGACGCGGAGGAGAAGAAAGCCTTCTACCAGGAAACGGACCGGGTCAAGAATACGGTGCTGCTTTCGAAGGAGACGGAGATTCCAGCCTGCACGCACGATGTGACGGGGGGCCTGTACGTTCTGCGCAATTCGCCGCCGGACCTGTCGCAGACCAAGGAAATCGCGATCAGCGACGGGAAGAAAAGCGTGATGGCGAAGGTGGAGGCGCAGGGCCGCGAAGACGTGAAAACGCCGGCGGGAGTTTTCAAGGCGATCCGGTACGAGGTGTTCCTGTTCAACAACGTGCTGTACAAGCGTCCGGCGCGCCTGTTTGTGTGGCTCACCGACGACCGGCGCCGCCTGCCGGTGCAGATCCGCGTGCGCATGCAGTTCACGATCGGCACCATCACGTTGCTGCTCGAGAAGGTGGAGTAAGGCACGAGGGTTCGAGGCGCGAAGGGCGTCGCAGTGCGAAGGTTCTCCATTTCGTTTTTCCGGCGACAATGCGAATGAGGAGTACGGCTTGAAGATCAAGAAGGCGGTAATCACGGCGGCGGGGCAGCGGGCGCTGCCGCTCCAAACCCTGGTGGACGCGGACGGGGAAGAAAAACCGGTACTGGCAATTCTGATCGAGCAGGCGCTGGCCGCGAATCTCGAAGAGGTTTGCGTAGTGGTGCAGCCGGGCGACGAATCGCGGTACGCGCCGGCCGCGGGCCGGCACCTGGGGCGGGTCCGGTTCCTGGTGCAGGCGGAACCGCGGGGGTACGGGCACGCGCTGCTGTGCGCGCGCGAATTCACGAACGGCGAAGCGTTCCTGCACCTTGTGGGCGACCACATTTATGTGAACACGGGTGGCGAGCCTTCGGCGCTGCGGCTGGCGGAGCTGGCACGCGCGGAGGACTCGGCGGTTTCGGCGGTGCAGGTGACGCGGGAGAGCCTGCTGCCGCAGTTCGGAACGGTGGCGGGGCGGCGTCTGCCCGGGCGGCAGGGGCTGTATCGCGTGGAAACGGTCAGGGAGAAGCCGACGCCCACGGAGGCGGAGCAGAAGCTGGTGGTGGCGGGACTGCGGGCCGGATATTATCTCTGCTTTTTCGGCATGCACGTGTTCACGCAAGCGCTGATGGAGATTCTGGCGGCGGAGATGAAGCAGCGCCCCGGAGAGCGGTTGGGACTTTCGCCGGCGCTGGCGATTCTGGCGCGCCAGGAGCAATACCTGGCGCTCGAGGATCCGAACCGGCGATACGATGTCGGGGTCAAGTACGGGCTCCTGACCGCGCAACTGGCGCTGGCACTACAGGGACGGGACCGGGCGGAAGTGCTGGCGCAACTGGTGGAACTCCTGGCGGTGCAACGGACGGCGGCGAGCGGGAGCGGGCAGTGAGCGAGCTGGAAACGATTATCCGGGCGGCGGATCCGGCGGTTCGGGACCGGCCGCTCGATTCGGTGTGCCGCGGCGCCAGCCTGGAGCGGCTGCTCGAGGAATGCGGCGCGCTGGACGCGCTGCGGCGATCGAGCGAGAACCTGTATGAGCGGGTTCGGGCGCTGTTCTTTCTTTACGCGATTCACCGGTTCCACATTCCGATGCGGCGCGGCGCGGCCGGCCGGGGGCTGATTCCGTTTTCGGCGTACACGAACCTGCTGAAGCGGCGGTTCGACGAAGCGCTGGACATTCTGCTGGCGGCGCAAGCGGCGGAGGGGCCGGGCGCCGGGCTGTCGAGCGGACTGGCGGCGGGCTATCGCGCGCTCGGATTTCAGACGCTGGCGGACCAGGTGCGAAGGAGCGTGCGTTCGGTGCGGGGGAACCAGTGGATGTTCCGCACCGGGCATCCTGCCGACTACGCGCTGCGGCTGCGGAGCGAACTGGTGGAGCGCGGCGGGGACGTGCCATCCTTCCCGATCCTGCGGGAAGCGACGCCGGTGCGGATGGACCTGACGCACAGCGGGTGGAGCGACATCTTTTTCCTGGGCATGGATTTTCCGGAAGGCGCGCGGGTCCTGAACGTTTCGATCGATTTGGCTGTTCGGGGGTCCGGCTCGGGCGTTCCGAGGCCGCCGGTGGAGGCTTACTTCCGGGTGATCGACCGGCCGGTGATCCGGCTCACGAGCGTGGACCTGCGGGCCAGCGTGGAGATCGGGAGCATCGCGGAGGTGTTCGACTTCGCGCGCGATTACCTGGGGCTTCTGAAGGCGGCGCTGATTGCTTCGGGGATCGTGCCGGCGGGGATGGAGGGCTCGACGCAGCCGCTTGCCGAACTGCTGGGCGTGTTGACGGGCACGCCGGGGTACGGCATCGAAGTGGTGAGCAAGGTCAATGATATTCCGAAGGGGTCGCGGCTGGCGGTTTCGACGAGCCTGCTGAGCTGTCTGATCTCGGCGGCGATGCGGGCGACGGGGCAGACGCAGAGGCTGACGGGGGAACTGGACGAAGATGACCGGCGGATAGTGGCGGCGCGGGCGATTCTGGGCGAGTGGCTGGCGGGGTCGGGGGGCGGCTGGCAGGATTCGGGCGGAGTCTGGCCGGGGATCAAGCTGATTTACGGGGTGGCGGCGCAGGAAGGCGATCCGGAGTTCGGGATCAGCCGGGGCCGGCTGCTGCCGCGGCACAAGATTTTCGGCACGGAGGAAGTGAGCGAAGCGACGCGGGAGAAATTGCAGGAGAGCCTGGTGCTGGTGCACGGCGGCATGGCGCAGGACGTGGGCCCGATTCTGGAGATGGTGACGGAGAAATACCTGCTGCGCGCCGAGCATGAGTGGGAAGGCCGGATGCAGGCGATCCGCACGCTGGACGACATTTCGGCGAAGCTGCGTGCGGGCGATGTGCGGGGCATCGGAGAGGCCACGGAGCGGAATTTCGACGGTCCGATCCAGACGATCATTCCGTGGGCGGGAAACCTGTACACGGAGATGCTGATCCGGCAGGCGCGGGAGGCGATGGGCCGCGATTTCTGGGGATTCTGGATGCTGGGCGGCATGTCGGGCGGCGGCATGGGGTTCATCTTCGCGCCGGAACGGAAAGCGGAGGCGCAGGAGCGTCTTCAGGGAATCATGCGAGAGACCAAGCGGCGGCTGGAACATGCGGTGCCGTTCGCGATGGAGCCGGTGACGTACGATTTCGCGATCAACGAACGGGGCACGGCGTCGTGCCTGCTGCGCGGGGAAGAGGCGATGATGCCGGCGGAGTACTACAGCCTGAGTCTGCCGGCGCTGCTGCGGGCTGAATCGCGGCTGCTTTCGCCATTGGCGCGCGCGGAACTGGATCGCTTCAGCGCGGCCTGCCGCACGCGCGCGGAATTCAGCGGGTCAGTGCAGGACCTGTTCGACCATCTATTGCCGCGCGCCGCGCACAAGGAGGAGGGGCGGAACGGGAACCTGGGGAGCCTGCTGGAGGCTTACGGATTCGACCGCACGCAGCACGAGCAGATTCAGTCCGACCTGCGCGCGGGGCTGATCGGGCTTTCGCAGAACCGGCTGCCGAACACCAGCCGCATCGAAGATCCGTTGGACGGGGATGTGCTGGACGCGACCGGGGAGTTGCCGGCGAAGTACGGGGCGATGGGGCTGGATGCGCTGGCTTCCGGGGCTGTGGCGATCGTGTCGCTGGCGGGCGGAGCGGGCAGCCGGTGGACGCACGGGGCAGGGGTGGTGAAGGCGCTCAATCCGTTCTGCCGGCTGGGCGGCAGGCATCGAAGCTTCATCGAACTGCATTTGGCGAAGAGCCGGCGCACCGGGAGGATGGCGGGGCAACTGCCGGCTCATGTCATCACGACGAGCTATCTGACGCACGAGGCGATCGAACAGTACTTGCAAACGGTTTGCAACTACGACTATGGCGGCCGGCTGCTGCTCTCGACGGGCAGGATGATCGGGCTGCGGCTGGTGCCGATGGAGCGCGACCTGCGGTTTGCGTGGATGGAAACGGCGCAGCAGGTGCTGGACGAGCAGGCGGAGAAGGTGCGGGAAAGCCTGCACCATACGCTGATCGCGTGGGCGAAGCAGGCGGGCGAGGGCAGCGACTATACGGACAATCTGCCGATGCAGTGCCTGCATCCGGTGGGGCACTGGTACGAGGTGCCGAACCTGATGCGGAACGGCACGTCTGCGAGCGCTGCTCGAGGAGCGGCCGAAGCTGCGGCACCTGCTGGTGCACAACATCGATACGACGGGCGTGGATGCGGATCCGGCTCTGCTGGGGCTGCACATCGAATCGGGGGCGGCGATGACGGCGGAGGTGATCCGGCGGCAGATGGAGGACCGGGGCGGAGGGCTGGCGTCGGTGGACGGGCGACTGCGGCTGGTGGAGGGGATGGCTCTGCCGAACGAGGAGATCGAATCGCGGCTGAGCTATTACAACAGCGCCACGTACTGGATCGATATCGACCGGCTGCTGCGGGCGTTCGAGCTTTCGAGGGAAGATCTGGGCAATGATGCGCGGGTGGCGGAGGCGGTGCGGCGCGTGGCCGGCCGCATGCCCACCTATGTGACGCTGAAAGATGTGAAGAAGCGGTGGGGCAAGGGGCAGGAGGACGTGTTTCCGGTGGCGCAATTCGAGAAACTATGGGGAGACATGACGGCGCTGCCGGACTTTAAGACCCGGTTCGTGCTGGTGCCGCGGCGGCGCGGGCAGCAGCTCAAGGAACCGGCGCAACTGGACGGGTGGCTGCGCGACGGCTCGGCGGCATATGTCGAAAGCTTGTGCGATTGGGATGCGGCGGGCGCCGCAAAAGAAGGAGGACAGGCGAGATGAGCAGGTTTCCGGCACTGATGGTGGCGTTTTGCGGATTGTGCGTGGCGCAGGCTCCCGACGAGGGCGTGCCTGCGTCGTCCAACGTGCTGAACGCGCAATACCCGCGGGTGCACTCGGATTTGCGCGTCACGTTTCGGGTGAGCGCGCCGAACGCGCAGAAGGTGCAGGTGCAGCCGGGCGGCACGGACAACGGGCTCGGCAAGGGTCCGTTCGACATGGTGAAGGACGAGAAGGGGGTGTGGACGGTGACCATTCCTCCGGCGGTGCCGGGCTTCCACTACTACTGGTTTGTGGTGGACGGATTCCCTGCGAACGACCCGGCGAGCGAGACCTATTTCGGATGGGCCAAGCCCACCAGCGGCATCGAAATTCCGGAAAAGGGCGCGGACTTTTATGAGTTCAAGGACGTCGCTCACGGCGAGGTTCGCGTGCGTCCGTATTTCTCGAAGGTGACGGGGCAGTGGCGGCAGGCATATGTCTACACGCCGCCGGGGTACGATCGCGGGTCGGCGCGGTATCCGGTTCTGTACCTGCAACACGGGTCGGGCGAGAACGGCACGGGGTGGAGCCGGCAGGGACGCGCGAACCTGATTCTGGACAACCTGCTGGCGGCGGGCAAGGCCAAGCCGATGCTGGTGGTGATGGAAACCGGATACGGGACCAAGCCGGGGCAGGCGGGGAACGCCTTCGAAGACGTGCTGGTGAACGACCTGATTCCGATGGTGGACGGCGCATACCGGACGCAAACGGGCAGGGAATCGCGGGCGATGGCGGGGCTTTCGATGGGCGGCGGACAGACGCTCCAGATTACGGCGAAGCACCTGGACAAATTCGCGTGGATCGGCGCGTTCAGCGCTCCGATGCGCAACTTCGACGCGAAGACGGCGTACAACGGCGTGTTCGCCGATGCGGAGGCGTATAACAAGCGGGTGAAGCTGTTGTGGATCGGCGCGGGCACGGCGGAGCAGGCGATGTACCAGGGGGCGAAGGCGACGAAGGCCGGTCTGGACCAGGCGGGGATCAAGAGCGTGTTTTTCGAATCGCCCGGCACCGCGCACGAGTGGCAGACCTGGCGGCGCAGCCTGGCGGATTTCGCGGCGCGGCTGTTCTGACGGCGGGCGGTTAACGGTCCGGTTTCGTTCCGCGTCTTCCAGGCGTAAATGCCCGAGGAGGGGCGAAACGATGCGAGGCACTTGGAGAAACGGAATTCTGGCCGCGGCGTCGCTGGCGATAGCGGGTCAGCTGCTGGCGGGCGGATTTTATCTGCAACTGGGGAACCCGGAAGCGAACACCGAGGCGAAGAAGGCGAACGCGGTGCTGGTGTTCAAGGCGGCGGGCTGCCATGATCCGGCGGCGGCAGAGGTGACGGCGCGGGCCATCGGGATGGTGGACGGAAAAAGACAGACGATTCCGTTGAACGTGGTCCGGCTGTCGGAGCCCGGATCTTTTGCGCTCACGCAGCAGTGGCCGAAGCAGGGCAAGTGGGTGATTCAGCTCGAAGGCAAGGACGGGGACCTGTATACGCACACGCTGGTCCCGTCCGGGCCGGATGGACTCGACCGGTATCACGCAAGGTCCGATATGAAGGCGTTCATGCCGCAAGTGATCGAGGCCATGCTGAAGTAGCCCGGTTTGCATATCATGATGCTGGTGCAAGCCGAGGTCATCGAGGACGACCGTCTCATCGAACGCGCGGCCGCAGGGGACCGGGGAGCTTTCGGGGAGCTGTACCTGCGGTACGCGCGGATGGTGCACGGCATCCTGCTGGCGCGCGTGCCGCCCGCCGAGGCCGAGGACATGGTGCAGGACGTATTCATGTCGGCGATGAAGCGGCTCCGCGGGCTGCGCTCGGCGGCGGCGTTCAAGGGCTGGCTGGGCGCCATTGCACGCAACCGCGCGATCGATTACTTTCGCGAGGCCCGCCACCATGCGGGCCTCGAGGAGGTAGAGGGCAGGGAACCGGGAGTAGACGGCAGGGAAGACGCTTTTCTGGTGCTGGAACTGATCCGGAAGCTGCCGGAGGCGTATCGCGAAACTCTGGTTTTGCGGCTGGTGGAGGGCATGACGGGACCGGAGATCGCGTCGCGCACCGGGCTCACGCCGGAGTCCGTGCGGGTGAATCTCTGCCGTGGGATGAAAATGCTGCGCGAGCTGGTGGGAGGCATGGAAGGCAAATGAACGAAGATTACCTGTGGGACCGTTCCGGCCCGCCCGACCGGGAAATCGAAGAGCTGGAGAAGCGGCTCGCGCCCCTGCGTTACCGGCACAGGCCGGAGATGTTGGGAACTCGTCCGGCGCGGCGGATGTGGTGGAGCGCGGCGGCCGCGGCAGCGGTAGTTGCGGCGGCGGTGACGGTGTGGCAGGTGCGGCAGCCGGCCGCGCCGGCGACGGGTTGGGAAGTTGCGAGCGTGGCGGGCGCCGCGCGCCTGGGCGGCCAGAATGCGGCGCTCGACATGCAAGTGCGCGCGGGGCAGGTGGTGCGAACGGGGAAGCAGGCGGAGATCACGCTCGAAGCGGGCGAACTGGGGCGCATCGACCTGTTCCCGGAATCGGAACTGCGCGCGGCGAGTCTGCGGCAGGTGGCGTTGCAGCGGGGCAAACTGCACGCGTTCATTTGGGCGCCGCCGCGGCAGTTCACGGTGGACACGCCGTCGTCGCGTGCGGTTGATATGGGTTGCGAGTACACCCTGACGGTGGACGGCGCGGGCAACGGACTGTTGGAAGTGGCGATGGGATGGGTCGCGTTCCAATCGAATGGCCACGAAGCGTTTATCCCGGAGGGCGCGGCCTGCGCCACGCGGAAAGCTCGCGGCCCCGGCGTTCCTTACTATGAAGACGCGCCGGAAACGTTGAAGGCTGCGGTGGGGCGTTTCGAAGCGGGGGAAGCGCGGGCGCTCGACACGATCCTGAACGCGGCGAGGGAGCGTGACGGACTCACCTTATGGCACCTGCTGACGCGGGTGGAGGAATCCGCACGGGGCCGGGTGTTCGACCGCTTCGCCTCGCTGGTGACGCTGCCGGCGGCGGTGTCGCGGGAGGCGGTGCTGCGGCAGGATCCGGCGCAGATCGACCTGTGCTGGAACGCGCTGAACCTCCAGAACACGGAATGGTGGCGGGGCTGGAAGCGCAACTGGTAAGTCGGGACTTACCTCCCTGCGGCGGGATTGTTTAGCGGTTGTAATTGACCTATTATGGCTGCAACCAATGAGCAGCCGGTTCTGCCTCGCGCTCCTGTTATTCGGCTACGGATCGGTGCAGGCGCAATTGCCTCCACCGGCCGCGGACCCGCCGGTTCCGCAGGCCGGGCCGGAGATTTCGACCAAAGACGAGCAGGCCACCTTCCGTTCGCGGGTGAACCTGGTGATGGTCCCGGTAGTGGTGCGGGACAAACAGGGGAAGATCGCGGGAACGCTGCGGCAGGAAGACTTTCAGCTTTTCGACCGCGGCAAGCCGCAGGTGATCACGCGTTTTTCCGTGGAGAATGCCGGAGCGCGGCGGGGTGAAAAAGCGGAGGCGAAACCTGGGGCGAAGGCGATTGAACCCGGCGAACCGGTAGCGCCGGAGCGGTACATCGCTTACCTTTTCGACGACATCCACCTGGCGTTTGGCGATCTGGCGCGGGCGCGCGACGCCGCCGCGAAACAGATGGCGACGATGGCGGCAACCGACCGGGCCGCGATCTTCACGACATCGGGCCAGGTGAACGTCGAATTCACCGACGACCGCGACGAACTCGAGACGACGTTGAACCGCCTGATGCCGCGGCCGATGCAGACAAGGACCGGAGCCGAGTGTCCGGATCTGGGCTTCTACCAGGCGGACCGAATCATTCGCGGTGACGCGGAAGCGCTGCGAGTGGCTATCGAGGAGACGCTGGTCTGTGCCAGCCTCGACCCCACCCGCGACGGCAAGGTGGCGGAGAGCATGGCGCGGTCGGCGGCATCGCAGGTTACGACGATGGCCACCCACGAAACGCGAGTCACGCTCTACACCTTGCGGGACGCGGTGCGGCGCATGGCGGCGGCGCCGGGACAGCGGATCATCGTTTTGACATCGTCGGGTTTCCTGGCGCCGGAACAACAGGCGGAAAAGACGGACATCATGGACCGGGCCATTCGCGCGAGCGTAGTGATCAACTCGCTGGATGCGCGGGGGCTGTGGACCGACCCGGTAATGGACGCGAGCCGCCGCGGGCCGGTGATTTCGGTGATGAACGAGAAGAACCGGTACGACCGGGACACCGCCTCGCGGCAAGCGGACGTCCTGGCGGAGATGGCGGCGGGGACGGGCGGAGCGTTCTGGGAGAACAACAACGACATTGCGGCGGGATTTCAGAAGCTCGCCTCCATGCCGGAGTACGTGTACCTGCTGGGATTCTCGCCGCAGAACCTGAAGCTCGACGGCAGCTTTCATGCATTGAAGGTTTCGCTGAAGACGGCCGGCCTGAGCGCGAACGCACGCAAGGGCTACTATGCGCCGAAGCAGCTCGACGACGCGGCGGAGACGGCGCGGCGGGAAATCGAAGAGGCCGTGTTTTCGCGCGAGGAAGTGCGCGAGCTTCCGATCGACCTGAGCAGCCAGTTTTTCAAGCCGGGGGACGCTGTGGCGCGGGTGAGCATGCTGGCGCACATCGATCTCAAGAACCTCCACTTTCGCAAAGCGGAGGGTCGCAACTACAACACGCTGGTGATCGTATCGGCGGTGTTCGATCGCAACGGCAACTACGTTACCGGCAACAAGAAGACGCTGGAAATGCGGCTTCGCGACGAGACGCTGGCGAACCGGGCCGAAGCGGGAATCACGGTACGGAGCGCGTTCGACGTGAAGCCGGGCGTCTACCTGGTGCGGCTGGTGGTGCGGGATGCCGAAGGGCAGTTGATGACGGCGCAGAACGGCGCCCTGGATATTCCGAAGTGAGGTGCGGTATGCGGTTCCACACGATTCTGTTGGGCACGGGTTTGTTCCTGGCGGCCGCGGCGATGGCGCAGGGACAGCCCGCGAAGAGTCAAGACCAGGGGGCCGTCCCGCCGGTGTTCAAGACGGAGACGCGGCTGGTACCGGTGGACGTGATCGTCACCGATAAGAAGGGCAAATATATTCCCGGCCTGGAGCAGAAGGACTTCAAGGTTTGGGAGGACAACAAGGAGCAGCCGATCCGCACGTTCTCGTTCGAAGCGGACCCGGCCCTGCCTGCCGGCCAGCAGCAGAAGAAGTACCTATTGCTGTTCTTCGACGTGGCGTCGATGACGGCTGGGGACCAGATCCAGGCGCGGCAGGCGGCGGTGAAATTCATCGATGCGAATGCGGGCCCGAACCGGCTGATGGGGATCGTGAACTTCACCGGGGCGATGCAGGTGGCGCAAAACTTCACCGAGGATATCGAGCGGCTGAAACTGGTGGTGGCCGGGGTCAAAATGCCAGTGATGAACGCCGAGCCGCAGCCTGAAATGGGAGGACGGGGCGCCGTGCGGTTTGGCGGCCTAATGAATTACGGCGCGCGGACGATGGTACTGGCGCTGCGGGGGCTGGCGCGGAACCTCACCGAGATTCCGGGGCGCAAGACACTGGTCCTGTTCAGTGCGGGTTTTCCGCTGACGCCGGAACTGATGTCGCAGGTGACGGCGGCGATCGATTCATGCAACAAGGCGAACGTGGCGGTCTATCCGGTAGACGTGCGTGGTCTGGCCGGCGCGCTGCCGTTTACCATCCCGCGCGGGGCGCTGCTGCCAGGCCAGATGCGGGATAGCGGAATCGCGCTGGCGGCCGATCCGGTGCGCCAGATCATTCAGGCGCTGGCACTGCTGGCGCCGCAGCGCGGGACGGCGGGAACGGGCACCAACAGCGGCAGTTCCACCGGATCGGCTCCGGCCGGCGGCACGACAACGGGAACGGGCAGCAGCCCGGCGGGGTCGCGCGGTGTCGGGATGGGCGGCGGCACGACCTCCGGCCGCACTGGAGACTCGGTCGGGTCGGGCTCGATGCCCGGCGGCCCGGGGGGCTTCGGCAATAACAATCCGGGCGGCAGGGGCAACGCCGGCGGCGGCGGGGATCCCATGGACCGGCGGAACATGGACCGGGCGCCTCGCGATCCGCTGATGGAACGCCGAGACACGATTATTCCCGTGATCCCGGAGAGCGCCAGCACCAACCAGCAGGTGCTCTTTATGCTGGCCGACGGAACGGGCGGGTTCGTCATCGCCAACACCAACGACCTGTTGGGCGGGCTCGAGAAGATCAACCAGGAGCAGAACCAGTATTACCTGCTGACGTACGCGCCGCCCGAATCGCCGGAAGGAAGCTGCCATTCGATCCGGGTAAAGGTGAATCGCGGGGGAACGAGCGTGCGGTCGCGCACCGGCTACTGCAACGTGAAGAGCAACGACGTGCTGGCCGGCAAGCCCGTCGAACGGCAACTGGAGAGCAGGATCAACGGCGTGGAGGGCGGCACGATGCCGGTGCAGTCGATGCAGCTTCCGTTCTTCTTTACCTCGCCCAACACGGCGCGGGTGAACGTGGCTATGGAAATTCCGGTATCGGCATTGAAGTTTGAAAAAGTGAAAGGCAAATATCACGCCGAGATCAACATTCTGGGAATCGCGTACCGCACCGAGAGCAACGTGGCGGCGCGGTTCAGCGACGTGGTGAAACTGGATTTCGACGAAAAGAAGCAGACGGAGCTGTTTCAGAAGAAGCCGTTCCGGTATGAAAACCAGTTCGATATCGCCAGCGGGCAGTACACGTTGAAGGTCGCATTCAACGCGAGCGGCGAGGCATTCGGCAAACTGGAGAGCCCGCTCAACATCGACGCTTACGATCCCGATAGTTTCAGCATCAGCGGCATCGCGCTCAGCAAGGAGTACAAGCGGGTGAACGAACTGGACGCGAGCATGGACTCGCTGCTGCTCGAAGGAAGAACGCCGCTCACCGCCGCGGGACTGCAAATCAGCCCGGCAGGCGAGACTCGATTCAAGACGACCGATCCGGTGGTGCTGTATTTCGAACTATACGAGCCGTCGCTGGCGGAAGCGACAGAGGCGAACCAGGTGCAGATGGCGGTTGCGCTGCGGGTGCTGGACCGCAAGACGGGCCAGGAGAAGGTAAACTCCGGCGGAATCAATGTCACGAATTACACGCGGCCGGGCAACCCGGTGGTTGCGGTGGGATTAAAGCTGCCGGTCTCGGCACTGACTGCGGGCGCTTACCGGGTAGAGATCACGGGCGCGAATCCGGCGCAGAAGATGGTGACGCGGTCGGCGGATTTCGACATCAACTAGGCGCGAAATTTCTGCCCTGCGACCGGCGCGCCGGGCAGCCGGAACTTCACGGAGCGAACTTACTGGAGGACGGCGATGGCTTCGGCCTCGCTGTCGAAGTGGGGAAAGACGCGGTCGAGCCGGGTAATCTGAAGCACGTGTTGCACGGGACCGTGAGCATTCGCGATCTGGACGCTGCCGCCCTGCGCGCGCAACTGTTCGGCCGCGACCACCAGCGCGCCCAGACCCGCGCTATCGAGGAAGGCAACGTTCTCGAAATTCAACAACAGCTTGGAATTGCCTTCTTCGGCCAGCTTGCGGATGGAATCGCGGACGAGATTAGCGCCTCCGCCCGCAGTGACGCGTCCAGACAGATCAAGTACAGTGACGGACCCGAGCTGGCGGGTGCCGATTTCGAGGCTCATACCGGGAAGGTTTGCACGTTGCTGGCCACGTACGCGAACGGACAGAAGGGCAGTTGGGAGTTTTGGCTGCCGATCTGCTCGGTTCGTTATGTGCAGGACATACAGAAGGCGGCGCGCGAGAAACTGGGCCTCGATTCGTTGCGTGCCGGACAGGAAGAGGCGGTGCGATCGGTGCTCGAAGGCCGTGACACGCTGGTGATCCAACCGACGGGCTCCGGAAAATCGGCGATCTATCAGATTGCGGGACTGATGCGGAAGGGGACGACGGTGGTGGTGAGTCCGCTGCTGGCGCTGCAGAGGGACCAGTTGGACGCGATCGCCGCGCAGCCGCACGGGGAGCGCGCGGCGGCGGTCAACTCCACTCTTTCAGAAGGTGACTGCCGCGACGTGCTTCGCGATCTGGCGGCGGGAAAAGTGAAATACCTGTTCCTGGCGCCGGAGCAGCTACGCAATGACGATGTGGCCGCGGCGCTCGGCGGCGCGCGCGTTTCGCTGTTCGCCGTGGATGAAGCGCACTGCGTGAGCGAGTGGGGGCACGATTTTCGTCCGGACTACCTGCGATTGGGCGAGACGATCGAGCGAATGGGTCATCCGGTGACGCTGGCGCTGACGGCGACGGCGTCGCGGGCTGTGCGGGAGGATATCGTCAGCCGGCTGAAGATGCGCGATCCGAAGGTGCTGGTGAGCGGTTTCGACCGTCCCAACATCCGGCTACGGGTGGACCGTTTCGATACCGAGGAGGCAAAACTGGCGGCGCTGGCACACATGGTGAGGTGGGCGGAAAAGCCGGGAATCGTCTACGTGGCGACGCGGAGCAACGCGGAAATGGTGATGCGGGCATTGCGCGACGAAGGCACGGACGCGGTCTTCTACCATGCAGGGTTGAAATCGAAAGACCGGGAGAAGATCCAGCAGCGGTTCATGAGCGGGGACGCGGAAGTGATTGTGGCGACCAGCGCGTTCGGCATGGGGGTGGATAAGGCCGACGTGCGGTTCGTGTATCACTACGACCTGCCCGAATCGCTGGACGCCTACTACCAGGAGGTGGGGCGCGCGGGGCGCGACGGCAAAGCCGCGGAGGCCATCCTGTTTTACCGGGCTCAGAACGCGGGGCTGCGGAGATTTCAGGCCGGAACGGGCAAGTTCGACGAGGGGGACGTGAACCGCGTTCTGGACGCGCTCGAATCCGGCGCAGATGCGGCGCCGCCGGAAGGAACCGGGGGCGGCAAGAGGAGCGAGGTGATCCTGCGCGCGCTGATCGAGGCGGGCGCGGTGGAAGAGCACGAGGGCAAGTACATGGCGGTGCCCGGAATCGATCGCGCTGCGATTGCCCGGGAGGTGGCCGGGAACCGGAGCCTGTACCTGGAGCGCAGAAAGCAGCGGCTGCAGCAAATGCAGTCGTATGCGCAGGTGACCACCTGCCGGAGGGAGTTTCTGCTGCGATACTTCGACGACGAGTGGGGCGCCTGCGTAAACTGCGATAATTGCGCGGCGGGGAGCGCTTTTCTGCCGCCGGAATTGAGCGGCGGCACGCGGCGGGAAGTCAGCGGGCCCTGAGGCGGTCAATCCCGCCGGCTTCGGTCAACTCCGCGTCGAAAAGGGCCGCCTCCTTGAGGACCATCAAACGCTCCCAGACGCCCTGGTGACGGTTACGCTTCATGAGCTTGCGATAAATGGCGTGAAGATTGATGACCGTGCGTTCCTGTCCGTCCCAGCGGCTGAAGGGCTGATCGTGATAGCTCGCGCTGCTGACGATGTAGCGCGCGGCGAGGGCGGGCTCGCGTCCCTTGTTGTACTGGTAATGCGCCTGGGTGGCGAGATATTGCCAGTAGCCGCGCACCTGTTCGACGGAGCCGAGATCGCCGACCGGACCGTGACCGGGAAGCACGACGTCCACGTGCTGGGAGAGCATCCAGTCGCACGCACGCAACCAGTTGCGGAGGGAGCCGTCCCAGAGTACGGGAAGGACACCGGAGAAAACCAGGTCTCCGGCGAGGAGGATGCGGTCCTCGGGAAGGAGCACGACGAGATCGCCGCGGGTATGGGCGGGTCCGAGTTCGATCAGTTGGACGGGGCGGCCGGCGTCCAACTGGATTTCGCCGGTGAAGGTGAAATTCGGCAGCGGCGGCCTGCCCGATGAGAAATCGTACGGGCGAACCATGCGATCGAAATAGTCGCCGGCGACGCGCCATCGGGCCATCCCCGGCAGCCGGCCGAGGGCGCGGAATGCGCGGGAGGCGCTGCCCAGGGCGCGCATGGCTCGCGGGCTGGTACGAGCCATCGCGCGTGCCGCGCTTTTGGTGGCGACGCGTTTTGGCGCCGCAACCAGGGAGTTGCCGAACCAGTGATCGCCGTCGGCGTGCGTGTTCACTAACTGGGTGATGGGCGCTCCGGCGAGGCACGGCTTCAAGGCCTCCAGCATCTCGGCGGTACGCGGAAGGTCCCACATGGTGTCCACCAGCAGCGAAGTGCGGTTGCCGCGGATGAGCGCAGCGTTGCTCGCGCCCCATCCGCAGCCGGCGTTCACCCATGCCGTGACGCCGCGGCCGATTTCAATCGGAGTGCCGCCCGGCGCGCTCATTCAGTTGGCGACCGGCTGACGCTCCGCGTGATCAATCACGAGAACGTCCACTTTCGTTTTTCGGCTTTCCAGCCTGAGGCCGAAGTGTTCGCGCAGCGTTCTTTGCCACAGGATGAACATGTCGGCGCCGGGCTCGGGTTTCAGGTCCACATTGAAATTGTAGATCCCGGCGAGGCCGGTCCTGTCGATGACGGGGATCGGTGTACCGGCAATACCGGGTTTGGAGGGATCGGCGGGAAGGGCGATGGAGAGCTGAACCGAGAGCAGGTCGGCGAACTCGGGCAGGCTGCCCTCGAAAGCTCCCCAACCCGCCGCAGGACCGGCGGGCGGGGTGGCGGGCCGGATCTTCGGACCGTCCTTATCGAGCACCAGTTCGTAGGCGCGCATTTCCCGGCTCTCGCGGTGCAGGGCGAGACGGAAGCGCTCGGCGAGGAGGGACTCGAGCATGGGCCGGAGCGCGTCTCTCGCGACCGGGCCTTCGGCCCTGGCCTCGATTTCGTATTGGGATGAATCGATCCAGGCCGGGCCGAGGACCTGGAAGGACTGCACGCGATAGGCCTCGGCAACCAGCCGTTTCAACGTCGCATTTCGGGCGCTGAATCCGGCCGGTGTGGCGGCGATGAGGTTGCGGTCGTCCCTGCCTGCCTGAACGGGGCTGGTTTTGACCGAAGCCACGGCGAACGAAGCGGCCGGCGCCTGGGCGAAGGAGCGGCCGGCGAGCAGAACGATCAGCGCAGGTGCGAGACGCATCTGCGGATCATATCGCGTCAGGAGGCGGTCACGGAAACAGTGGCCACCGAGAGCGCGGGCAGCGTGATCCTCACCCTGCCGGCCTCGACCGCCACATCGTGCGGCTTGATAGTGATGCGGTCGGGATTATCGAAGCTGTTGTACGCGTTCAAGTCGCTGTCGTGGACGATCTGGGCTTTGGCGGAGCGGGCTGTCGCGCCGAGCACGGCGCAGTCCACGTCCATGTCGGTATCGTGGCGGGGATTGACGAAGGAGATCACGATGTCGGCGCCGGAGCGGGATGCGGAAACGGAAAGATCGTGCGGCGGCTCGGGTTGTCCGCCGCCGCGTCCACCGCGTCCGGCGCCGCGCCCGCCGCCGGCCGCGCCCACGCGCTGGCCGTCGTATTCGACCTTCACGGCGGTCTTGGAGCGGTGCGGCTTGAAGAGCATGAAGGCCCAGTAACTGGGGGTGCGCACGCAGTTTTTGCCTTCGGGCCCGTCGGTAAGCAGGAGGGACTGGAGGACGTTCACCATCTGCGCGATGTTGCACATGTAGAGCTTGTCGGCCTGACGGTTAAAGATGTTGAGTCCGAGGCCGGCGGCGACGGCGCTGCGGATGGTAGCCTGCTGCCAGAGGCGGCCGTACTTCTGCTGCTCGGCCTGGGACATCTGGTCCCACACGCCCCATTCATCGAGGATCAGGCCGATGCGGCGCTGCGGGTCGTAGGTATCGAGCAGGGTGCGCTGCTGAATGAGCGATTCCTCGACGCGCGGGAAGAGGTTGAGCTGGGTGTTCATCGCTTCGGGCGTGAACTGGGTGGCCTGCATGGAGCCGTTCTCGTAGTAGTGCATGGAGTAGCCGTGCATGCGCATGTTGCCCAGAGTTTGCATGAATTCGCGGGTCCAGCGGAGGTCGTTGCCGCTGGGACCGCAGCCGACCAGGTAGAGGGGGGTGCTGCCGAAATTTCGGGCGTAGGTGGAGAAGCGGCGGAATTCACGGGCGGCCTGGTCCGGCTGCATGTTGCCGCCGCATCCCCAGAGCTCGTTGCCGACGCCCCAGTAGCGGATGTTGAAGGGTTCGGGGGAACCATTGGCGGCGCGCTCGTCGGAGAGTGTGCTTCCCTTGGGATAGTTGCAGTATTCCATCCAATCGCGCATCTCCTGCGGGGTTCCGGAACCGACGTTGGCGGCGAAGTAGGGCTCCGAACCGATCAGCTTACAGAACTCGACGAATTCATGCGTGCCGAAACCGTTGTCCTCGGTGTAGTTGCCCCAATGGATGTTGACGCGGTTGGGCCGTTTGTCCGCCGGCCCAATGCCGTCGCGCCAGTGATAGTCGTCGGCGAAACATCCGCCCGGCCAGCGGAGGACGGGGACGCCGAGCGCCTTGAGGTAATCGACGGTCGTCTTCCGGAAGCCGTTGACATTGGGAATGGGCGACTTTTTCCCCACCCACATCCCGCCGTAAACGCAGGAACCGAGGTGCTCCGCGAAGTTGGAGTGAAACTCGGGGCGAACCAGGCCGATTTCCTGGTCCGCGTGCACCACGGCTTTCTTGGGAGCGGTGGCCGCCCGGAAAATGCCCTGGGGAGCGAGCGCGGCCAGGGAGGCGGCGGCCGTGGTTCGGGCGAACTGGCGCCGGGTAAAGTTGAATGGCATGGGTCGGATCTCCTCTGCGTATGATAGCGCTTGCAGGCGGGATGTCCAGAGATCTTTTGATCGTTCCAAGGGGCTTTTGCAGCGTCCCACCGGCGGTGCGAAGGGGAGTACTCTGGAAGTCGCTATCATGACCGATCGCATTGTTACGTTTGGTGAGATCATGCTCCGGCTCGCGCCGCCCGGCCTGGAGCGATTCCTGCAGACACCGCAGTTTGTGGCGACGTTCGGCGGGGGAGAGGCCAACGTCGCGGTTGGGCTTGCGCACCTTGGGCTGTCCGCTTCGTACGTGACGGCGCTGCCGAGTAATCCCATTGCCGACGCCGCGGTGGCCGAACTGCGTCGCTTCGGTGTGGACACGTCGTTCATCGTTCGGGGGAAGGGCCGGCTGGGAATCTATTACCTGGAGGCCGGCGCCAACCAGCGGCCGTCGAAGGTGGTATACGACCGCGCGGGTTCGGCGATCGCGCTGGCCAAGCCCGGGGACATCAATTGGGACGCCGCATTCGATGGCGCGCGGCTGGTTTCACGTCACCGGGATCACGCCCGCCATCAGCGAATCGGCGGCGGCGCTGGCACTCGAGGGCGCGGAGGCGGCGCAGAAAAAGGGGATCACCGTTTCCTGCGACCTGAACTATCGCAAGAACCTGTGGAAGTGGGGCAAGACGGCGGCGGAGGTGATGCGCGAACTGGTGAAGTTTGTGGACATCGCCATCGCCAACGAAGAAGACGTGCAGATGGCGCTGGGCATTCAGGCCGATGTGGATGTGCACTCGGGCGAGCTGGACAGCAGCCAGTACGAGAAGCTCACCGCCAAGGTGCTGAACGAGTTTCCGAACCTGAAGGCGATTGCGATCACGCTGCGCGAATCGAAGAGCGCGTCGCACAACGGCTGGTCGGCGTGCATGAACGACCGGAATGAATTCCTGCTGAGCCGCCACTACGACATCACCCACATCGTAGACCGCGTGGGAGGCGGGGACTCCTTCGCGGCGGGGCTGATTTACGGATACCTGACGCTCGGCTCCCATCGCGAGGCGCTCGAGTTTGCGGTGGCGGCAAGCTGCCTCAAGCACTCGGTTCCGGGCGATTTCAACCGGGTTTCGGCGGACGAGGTGAAGTCGCTGCTGAAGGGCGGGGGTTCGGGCAGAGTCCAACGGTAATGGAGGGCCGGACCCGGCTACGGATCCGTCTGCGCGGCATCGTGCAGGGTGTCGGCTTCCGGCCTTTCGTCTATAAGCTGGCGAGCGAACTGGGGCTGACGGGATACGTGTGCAACTCGTCGGCCGGCCTGGTGGCGGAGGTGGAGGGCGAACGCACGTAGCGGTCTCGCTGTTTGGCGAGCGGGTGGTGCGGGAGGCGCCGGCGCTGGCCTGGATTCAGTCCTGCGAGACGGAAGAACTGGCGGCGGAGGGCGGCTCGGAATTCGCGATCCGGGAGAGCGAATCGCGAGCCGGAGAGTTCGCGCTGGTTTCGCCGGATGTGGCCACCTGCGCGGATTGCGCGCGCGACTTCGGGGACCCGCAGAACCGGCGCTACGGCTACCCCTTCACCAACTGCACCAATTGCGGGCCGCGCTACACCATCATCCGCGACATTCCTTACGACCGGCGGAATACGACCATGGACGTATTCCGCATGTGTCCTGCGTGCCAGGGCGAGTATGACGACCCGCGCGACCGGCGCTTCCACGCGCAGCCGAACGCCTGTCCGGTATGCGGGCCGAAGCTTTCGGGGGAGATCGGGGAGGCGCGGCGGCGGTTGGAGGCGGGGGAGATCGTGGCGGTGAAAGGGCTGGGCGGCTTTCACCTGGCCTGCGATGCCAGGAACGCCGGCGCGGTGGCGGCCCTGCGGCAGCGCAAGCGGCGCAGCGACAAGCCGTTCGCGATCATGGCGCGGGATATGGAGGCCGCGGAGGCGCTGTGCGAAGTTTCGGCGGCTTCGCGGGAAGTGCTGCTGGGGTCACGGCGGCCCATCGTGATCATGCGGAAACGCGAGGGTGCGCTGCCGGAGGCGGTGGCGCCGGGAAACCGGACGCTGGGCGTGATGCTGCCCTACACACCACTCCACCATCTGCTTTTCGACGGGACGGCTTATTCCGCGCTGGTGATGACGAGCGGCAACCTGAGCGAGGAACCGATCGTGGTGTCGAACGGGGAGGCGCGGCAGCGGCTTGCGGCGGTGGCGGACTGGTTTCTGGATCATGACCGCGAGATCCACATGCGGGCCGATGACTCGGTGGTGCGAACGCGCGACGGGCGGGAGACGGTCTTGCGGCGGTCGCGGGGCTACGCTCCGGAAGTAATGGACCTGGGACGGCGGGTTCCCGAACTGCTGGCGTGCGGCGGGGAGCTCAAGAACGCATTCTGCCTGACCAAGGGCCGGCACGCCATTCTGAGCCAGCACATCGGGGATCTGGAGAACTACGAAACATTGGTGTTCTTCGAAGAAACTCTGGCGAACCTCAAGAAACTGTTTCGCGTGGAGCCGGCGGCGGTGGCGCACGACCTGCACCCGGGCTATCTGAGCACGAGATTCGCGCTGGCAATGGAGGGGCTGCCGAAGATTGGGGTGCAGCACCATCACGCACATATCGCTGCCTGCATGCTGGAGAACGGACTGGACGGAGAGGTGATCGGCGTGGCCTGCGACGGGACGGGGTACGGTACCGACGGGGCGATCTGGGGCGGCGAGTTCTTTACGGGCGGCTACACCGGTTTCGAGCGCCGCGCGCACTTCCGCTACGTGCCGATGGCGGGCGGCGATGCGGCCATCCGGGAGCCCTGGCGCGCCGCGCTCAGCTACCTGATGGACGCCTTTGGTGCGGACGCGGATTTTAACGCCGTCGCGCCGGAGCGCGTCCGCGTGGTGCGGCAGATGCTGGTGAAGCGGGTGAACACGTGGCAGACCTCGTCGTGCGGACGGCTGTTCGACGCGGTGGCGTCGCTGGCGGGTGTCCGGCACGAAGTCAACTTCGAAGGGCAGGCGGCCATCGAACTGGAGGCGATGGCGGCGGATTCGGGCGAGGCGTATGCGTTTGCGATCGACAACGGCACGGTGGACTTTCGTCCGGCCATTCGTAACATCGTAGAACTGGGGGAGCCGGCGCCGGTAATTGCCGCGCGATTCCACCAGACGGTGGCGTCGGCGATTGTGGAGCAGGCGGCCGCCATCGCGCGGGAGTCGGGGCTCCGCCGCGTTTGCCTGAGCGGCGGGACGTTTCAGAACTGGAGGCTGCTGGACCTGGTGATCCCCGCGCTGCGCGGCGCGGGGATGGAGGTGTTTTTGCACGCGCGGGTACCGCCGAACGACGGGGGCATCGCGCTGGGGCAGGCGGCGATTGCGGCGGCGTCCGTGACTTAAACAGCAAATGAGAGGCTGCCACGGGCAACGGTGGGAAACGGCGCGACAGCAGAATCCATTACGCCGTAGCGGCGGAAGGTTGTGCGGACAGTTTGCCGTTCCCGTTCTCGATTGTGGAGGCCAGTTCCCGGAGCAGCGCGGCGCCGTCCCCGCGATATGCGCTTCCGTGTTGACACGCGAGCGTCGACGGACGGAGGTTCGCCAGGCGCTCTAAGATAGCCGAGGTACTGGTTGCGTGCGCGTAATAATCCATCATCGCGCGCATTCCTTCGCTGGCCGTGAGCACCTCCGACTCGGTCACAGGCGGCATGTTCGCGCCCGGTTGGGTGAACAGATCCCCACAGAGCAACGTATCGGTGGACATATCGAACAGAATGCCGCAGTCCCAGCCATGCGGAACGTGCGGAGTATGGAGACACTTCATCCGGCGGCTGCCGATCGAGAATTCCTCGCCATCGCCGAACCCGCGTGCGGGCCGGGCGGCAAAGTCATTGAGCGAAGTCAGCACACCGATTTCAGTGCCAAACGGCGTCGCTTCCGGCGCGGCCGCCAAGAAGTCGTTCAGCGCGCCGAATTCGTCGCCTTCAAAGTGCGATCCACCGATCCAGCGCAGCTTCTCGACCGGCATCACTTTCCCGATGGCTTCCAGGGTGATCGGCGAACAGTCTTGCGGTACCCAGTGTGGAACAGCAAGGGTTCGTCGTCAGCAATCAGGTAGGAATTGAAGGTGAATCCGCCGGGGATCACGTCCAGCGGCGTACAGATGCGATAGATTCCAGCGCGCGACCTCGTCAACTCGGGTGCCTGTTTCTGTGATTTGTGATCATTTTGCGTCTCCTTGTCCGTGGATGTGTAACGAGACCAGGCCTCCCCGTTACACATAAAATATGTGTTGATGGATATTGAACTGGACGATGCCGAACTGGTGCGGCAAATCAGCTCCGGAACCGACCGCGAAGCCGAAGCCGAGTTGTGCCGCCGGATGGCTCCGCGCATCCGGCTTTATGGGTTACGCCACTTGAGAGACGCACATGCCGCGGAAGACCTTGCGCAGCAAGTCCTGGTCACGACTCTGGAAGCTCTACGGGCGTGCCGCCTGCGTGAACCGGAGAAGCTCGCATCGTTCGTGCTGGGAACGTGCCGGATGGCGGTGCTCGACCTGCGCCGCAACGCGCAAAGAAGAGAATGCCTGCTCGAACAGTTTGGGGCGGATCTGCTGGCGCCGGTCCAGCCGTCCATTTCTCACCTCGACTATGAAGAACTCAGGCGTTGCGTGCAGAGTCTGAAGGAGCGAGAACGCGCGGTCGTCGTCATGACTTTCTATGGCGAGCAGACAGGCGCGGATGCTGGCCAATTCCCTGGGCGTTTCCGAGGCCAACGTGCGGGTGATTCGCCATCGGGCGATCCACCAGTTGCGCCGGTGCATGGGGGTTGCCGCATGAACTGTTCAAATACCGCATCGACGCGGCAGTTCTCGCCGACTATTGGCTGGCCGCGCTGGCGAAACCGGAGGAAGAGGCCGTCGAGGAGCATCTGCTCAACTGCGACCGATGCGGAGCGCGCCTGCGCGAAGTAATCGCACTTGCCGAGGGAGTCCGCAACCTGGCGCGCGAGGGATCTTTGCGAATGGTTGTAAACGATGCATTTCTCAAGCGTGCCGCGGAGGAAGGCTTGCGTGTCCGTGAATACGCTCCTCCTGCCGGAGGCGGCGTCGAGTGCACCGTAACGGCGGAAGACGACATTCTCATCGGGCGCCTGGCCGCGAACTTAAGCGGCGCAAAACGGGTCGATCTCTGCATCTGCGATGAGCGCGGCGTCGAACAACTCCGGTTGCCGGACATTCCAGTTCATTCCGGGGCAAGCAGCATTGTCTACCAGGAGTCGATCACGTTCGCGAAGGCCATGCCTACCAGCAAATTGATCGTGCGTCTGGTGGCCGTCGATGAAGCCGGCGGCGAGCGCCTACTCGGCGAATATACGTTCAACCACACACGCTCCATGCCCGGCCCAGGTTCCTGGCAGCCAATCCGATAGCCAGATAACCCCTGGGGGCGGCTCCGCGTCACAACGGCTGAGGGCTGTTGGTGGCGAACAGGAACGCGCCGGTTAAGGCGTCGAGCACGTTGCGCATGTGGTTGCGCTGCCAGGCGGGAACGCTGTCGCCTGCCGGTCCCCTGACGGGGAGGGGAGGCAGGCCGCGGAGGGTGATCGCCCATACCGCACGCGGGGGCGCACCCATGTTGGATTCCGTCACGCAGACTCCATAAAACTCCTTGGCCAGGAGCGGGCTGCCCATCCCGTTGGTGAGGATGACGCTCAAGGCATCGAGGAAGCTCAATTTCGGATCTTCGTCGGGAAATCCGGTATAGATTTCTTCCTCGCTGCGTAACTGGTGTTCCGCGGATTGAGCGGCGGGCAATGGGCGCATATCCGGCGCATCGCCGTCGAAGGTCGAATAGAGCTCCAGCAGGCGTCCGGTCTCTTCATCCAGGATGACGGTGAACCGGCGAGGGTAGCGGTCGCGCTGATCCGGGGAAGCGGTGCGCAAGGTAAGAGGGGCGCCGGCGATCGTCACGCGCCACGCGGACCTGCCGGCGACTTCGCGCCACAGGAACGGGATGTAACTCGAACTCAGTTGTTCGGGCGCGGCGGACAGGCGAACTGTTGCCGGATCAAAGCCGGTCAGCTTCAGCGCTCTCGCTATCGCTTCGGCGTCGCTGGTGATTCGGGTTCTCTGGAACATCGGTGTTTTCCTCTCACTGGGGCCTGGATAGGCCTGCCAGAAGAGGACCGTCAGGGCAGCGGGAAGGGCCAGCCCTGCCAGCCACCGGCAGGCTTTAGATCTTAAGGGAGCGGATTCTTGTCCCATATGTTAATGGCCGTGCCACTCACATATTCCTCGCCCCACTCGGCGGGATCGTGGGCGCCCGGCGTCGATGCCTGTCCGACCTCCGCACGCTGAATGTTCGCGTTTTCGAAGGCAGCCTTTCCATCGACGCGGGTCTTACATTCGGTGAACGTGCACTTGTCGCCCGAGGTGCCGGGCATGTCGTCCTCTTTGTTGAAGATTTCTCCGGTCCACTGCACGAGATTGCCGGTCCTGTTCTTCCAGACGTCGTCGGCGAAGACCTTCCATTTCGTACCGTCCTCAAAGAAAGACCAGGTGCCGGTCGATTTGTCGAGCACCACCTGGTAGACGTGAGATGTTCCTTCGGCGGGCGGGTTGTCGCTATCGTATTTGACTTTGTAGACGCCGCCCTGCATTTCGGCGTAGCGATATTTCTTGATGGACGCGTCGCCATCGGTGCGTTCCCGTCCGTAGCCGGTCTGCGCCCAGATCATGTCTCCGGAATCGGACTCTCCGGTTACGTTGACATAGACGACATGATACGCGGAGTGTTTACAGCCTTCATCCTCGCAGGAGAGTTTGCCGTACCGTGTCTTTATTTTCGCGCTCACGCCGATAGCGTGGGTGAGCGACTTTTTCGCATTCGCGTAGTGCCGCCCCTGGGTTGCAACGCACACGGTTACGTCCGCTTCGGCAGTACAGCTGCATCCCGAGCCGCGGAAAGTGACCTTGATTTTCTTCTTCCCGGTAGCGACTCCCTTAGCTTCCGCAGTTTTGCCGCTGCCGGAGACGGTCAGCACGGAAGTGTCGCTGCTCTCCCATTCGAAGGTATCGCCGGGCTGATCGGCTGTGGCGGTAAAGGTTTTCCTGGTCTTGCCGCAGATGACCGCCGGATTCGGTGAGATCGAGACGACGCAGGACGTGCACTTCGAAACGGGGTCCTTCGCGGGGGTGGTTCCGTCGCCGGCGTTTGGGTCATCCGCGCTCTTGCAACCAGTCAGGCACATAGATCGTTTTCATCTTCGACTTAAGATTCGTTCCCACCGCAGGCTCATGAAACGTGAGCCATCACATGCTGAAGGTAAAGCTTGACCCTGGCGAGCAGCCGCTCGATGAGGCGGGCTTCGGTGAGCGACGGATCGCCGAGGGTCTTTTGAATCCAGGGCAAGTGGGGATCGGTCTGGAATCCGTGTCCCAAAGCGAGCATAAGGCCGCTGAATAGCAGACCGGCGCGGGCACTGACGAGATTGCGCCGCGCAGCCGCCGCATTGGCTTCGAGAATCAGTTTCGATACCGCCTCCTCGCCGGCATACTCGCAGCGCCGGGGGTAGACATATTGGAGCTTTTGCAAGACGAGCCCATCCTGGCTTGCGCCAACATCCTGGGGAAACTCGGTGAGTTCGTCACTGGCGCGACGGAGCGCCTCTTTGGCGTACTCGTTATCCGGACCGGCCACGGCTGCTGTGTACGCATTCAGGGCTTCATAGAGCCGGGCGGCGCGGGTGGTCTGGTCGTGAATGGAGGAATCGTTCAGGATCTGGGCTGCCCAGGGGAGGGAGGGGTCGGTATCGAAATCGCTTCCAAGCAGGAACATCGACTGCAGGTACAAACGAATCGGGCCACGATTGGTGAAGCCGTACGGTTCTGCGTGCTTTTCGGCGTAGCGCACGCAATTCAGGAGGCCTTCGGCACCCAGGATTTCGGCGTGCCACGGCGCAAACTGCCGGAGTTCCTCAACCAGTTGCTGCTCGAATCTCCGGAGTGCGTCATCGGACAGCACATCCATCTGGCCGCTGCGGATTATCATCGCTCAGTTCCCGAATTTGAAGATCATAGCATGAGCCCCCGGCGAGGCCGCGCATGCAAACGATACAATGAACCCAATGCGCCTGGGCTTGCTTCCGGCTCTTCTGTTGTGCCTCGCCGCGATGGCGCAACGGGGCGGGATCCGGCCGCCGCGCGCGCCGCAGGGATCGATTCCGGTCCGCAACGGAGAGTTTCACTTTCTGAGGGTGGAATATACGGACATCCCGCAGGCGCGGCGCGGGTACGGCTATTCTTCGCGAGACGGAATGGGTTCGGGCTGGTGGATGATGGACTGGCCGGATGCGGAAATGCACTTTTCGACGGGCCTCCAGCGCCTGACGCGGATCGATGTGGGGGATCCGCGGCACCTGCGGCTAACCGACGATCATATTTTCGACTATCCCTGGATTTACGCCACGCAGACCGGCTGGTGGGATTTGAGCCAGGCTGAAATCGAACGGTTGAGGGAATACCTGCTCCGGGGCGGCTTCCTGGTAGTGGACGATTTTTGGGGCGAAGACCAGTGGGAGCTTTTCCGGCGGACGATGGAGCGCGTTTTTCCGGGGGAGGCCATCTCCGACATTGATGACGCGGATCCGGTGATGCACGTGCTTTACGATATCGAGGAGAAGGATAAGACGTTTATTCCCGGGTCGCGCCATCTTTACCGGGGCCCGGGCGGGGCGGTGCAGATCGTGCAGCCGGAGGGTACGCGGCCGGCGTGGCGCGCGATCAACGACCCGCGCCACCGGATGGTGGTGGCGATCAACTACGACACCGATGTTGCCGATGCCTGGGAATTCGCCGACTCGCCATACTATCCGGCCAAAATGACGCTGCTGGCGTACCGCTACGGCATCAACTACGTCATTTATTCGATGACCCACTGACAGCGGTAGTCAGGGCTTTCGATGCAGTCCGCGATTTACGGCGCGACTTCGTGGCGGGCTGCCAATTTGCGGAGGAATCCGGGCTCCAGCTTTTCGAACTGGAAATCGCGGCTCAGCAGATCGGTAACCGAGTACGAGGCCTTGGCTACGCCACAGGACGCGTGGTGAGTGGTATTACCGAAGACGTGGTACAGTTCGTGGGCCAGAACCCGTGCGAGCGCCTTACCAAACAGTTCGTCCCGCACCTTGGCTGTTTCCGGCGCCAGTACTCTCTGAACGAAGTCCCGCACCCGGTTGCAGTCCACCTCGCTGAAGGGCAGGATGACGCCGTCGCTCATGTGGGTCCAGCCGAGCGCCGAAGGAACGATCGTGCGGGCGACCATGCCGGTGGTGTCGCAGCGGCCGCGAAAGGTAATCACGGCGAGTTCGGAAACGACATCCGCCCCGCCGGCGGCGCTTAACTCGCGCCACTCAAACCGGAAGCCAAGCGGCTCCATCACTTGGGAAAGTTCGGCACGCATCGCGCGCATTACGCTCTCGGAAGCTGGTTTTTCGAACTTTTCGTACAGGACTACAGGGGCCTCGACCGGCTGATCACTGCCGATTGCGGGCGTTACGCCCAACAAAAGGCACCACATGAGCATTCGCATGAATGAGAGGACAACTTCACCTTTCAACGGGTCTGGAACGATTGACCACCAGTTCCGGATGGTCGTGAACGAGCTTGTTTGCCGTATGGCAGGCGAAGCAGACCGGCAGCGCGGACCGCAGTGTCTCGTCCAGGAGCTCGGGAGCGACCTCTGTCCACTCCACGGAAGTCTTATCGGCCCGGATTACCCCCGGCTGCGCGCCCGCCCACTGAATTTCTTCAAAAGGAACGCCGCAGGAGGCGCATTTCTTTCCCCGGTACCACTTCGCCAGAATATTCCGGACGAGGCAGTCTTCCGGCGAATTTCGTATTTGTGACAGGCACTGCTGGCCGCAGCCTGCCCGTTCGGGCCAGCGCGAACAGCTTGAAAGCCGCCAATCCATCCGGCTGCCGAGGGCAGTCAGGGCTGCGTAACCGGAATCTACCGCGACTCCGGCCGGACGCTGGTTCTCCGGGCACGTGACCACACGCTTCCCGCGAACCTTGAACCACGTCATCACCAGCCGCGCGGCGACCAGTGCCGCCAGCGCAAGCGCCACGATTCCCGCGACCCACAATCCCGAAACCGGCATAAAAAACTCCGATTCTCCGAATGCACGAGCCGCGCCAATACTATCGAAAGATTAAGTTATTGATTCTATACGAGGAAATTTCGACAGCGGGCAGTACCAACGAACCAGTCGGTGCGCTCTGAGCCACATCCCTGTGTCGTTTCCCCCTAGTCCCGCAACCATTCCCCCACCTGGACCGTCTATGACCATGTGGAACGGCGTTCGATTTGGGCCATTTTGCTCGTTGCCGCGACCAGCCTGGCAGCGGTCAGCGACTACACGTCCGCGAAGGAGAAGATCGCCCGGATTGAATCCGACAAGTTGAAGCCCGGTACGCGGGTGGAACTTTCGGCTCAGGAAGTAGTCGCCTACGTCAAGCCGGACCTTCCCACCGGTGTACGAAATCCTCAACTCGAACTGCTTTCGCCGGGGCTGGTGAAGGGCAGCGCGCTGGTCGATTTCGGGAAAGTCCGCCGGGCACAGGGGTACGAGCCGGGGTGGCTCATCTCCAAACTGCTGGACGGCGAGCGGCCAGTGTCGGTCACGGCACGGATCCGTTCCGGAAACGGACAACTGACGGTGGATGTCGAGAAGGTGGAGGTTGCGGCTCTCCAGATCGACGGCGCCACTCTCGATTTTCTGGTTCGCAACTTCCTCCTTCCCGCCTATCCGGATGCGGCGATCGGGCAACCCTTCGACCTGAGCCACCGCATCGAGAAAGTGGACGTGCAGCCTAAGGGCGTGGGCATCGTCATCGGGCGCTGAATCGCGCATTAACGCACAGCAATAGCCGCAGGGTGCCGTTCGGCACATTGCGATCCGGTACTCCTCCTTTTTCACAATCGAAACGGCCCGGTATGCTGCAACACTAATCCAACGTAGCGGACATCTGTCCGCTTCGTTTCGGGGGGCAGCTCAACGCCCACCCGCCGTGTTGTACCGACCACCGCCGCTGCGCCATGCAGCCAGGCGGACGAAAGGACTGGCCGATGAGCCACCGTCTGGGTTCCGTGGTTCCGATTTCTCCCGGCATCGCGATCAACGCTACTGCCGGAGTCCCCGCAGGTCCGAACCGGCGCAAGATCACGTTTACAGGCGCCGCAGGTCCTACCACCACCAAATTCCTGATGCTCCACTTCACAGGAGCGCTGCTGCATGCGGGCGACAGCATCGAAGTCGCGTTGCTTTACGATACCGACCATTTTGGTCCCGCGAGCGGCGGCGATTTCTGGAGCCGTCCGATCAAAGGCAACAGCGTGGACGTCTTCTTCGTGGACGGGGGCAGCGGCACCGGCTCGGCGCAATTGACTGAGTTCGGACGCGGCGAGGGCGTGCAGGGGGGCGGCGCCACCAATACCAACGCCGACGTCTTCCTCATCGATTCGCCCTACGTGGATCCGACATTCTTCAACTCGGCCGGAGTCTGCCCTTCCGGGTCGGCCGCGCCGCACTGGCTAAACGTGGATACCCTGCCGGCGGGACTCATGCGTGACACCGCCCGCAGCGTGGGCATGTTCATCGAGGCCGGCGAAGTGAACCTTTCGAGCTGCTCCGCGGCGCTGATTGCACCGGATCTGATCCTGACGGCGGCGCATTGCGTGTCGGACGGCGAGCGTGATCCCATCGGGCGCATTCACGCTCGACTACCAGACCGACGCGGCGGGAAACCGGCCCCCCGGCTACAATCCGAAATTCCACAAGCTGAAGCGGATTGTGAAGAGCGGCTGGCAGACGGCTCCTTCCGGCATGGGCCTGGTCACCAACAGCGGTCTCGATTACGCCATCGTGCAGGTGGAGAGCCCTCCCGGCGGTTTCGGCGTGCCTCCGGTGCCGATCCGGGCCACGCCGGTTCCGATCAACGAAAGCCTGTTCGTCATTCACCATCCACGCGGAGTGGTGAAGAAAGTCTCGGCGCAGCCGAACAACCCGCAGTGCCGGGTGAGCGGGGTTTCGGGCGGTGTGGTCACGTACGCCTGCGATTCCGACAACGGGAGTTCCGGGTCGCCGGTGATCGACTCGAGCGGACGCATTGTGGCGGTGAACGACTGGGCGCCGGGAGCGTGCTCCAACCAGGGACAGGCTGCGGCGAACATCGTGGTGGATATGGCCACTGCGCCGCCGCCGGCCAAGGACGTCGACGCGGTGCTGGTGCTGGACCGGTCGGGAAGCATGAGCGACATGGGCTTCACGGGCGTGAGGACGAAGATCGAAGAGGCCCGGCGGGCGGCCGCGCTGTTCATCGACCTGGTGCGCACGGACCGGACGCACCGATTGGGGCTGGTTTCCTTCAGCACAACGGCCAGCAGTCCGCCCGAATTCAACCTGGCGCCCGCCAACGCAGCCAACAAGACGGCGCTGATCGGCCCGGCACCGGCGCGCAATGCCGGGATCGTGGCTGGAATTTCGGCCGGAGGCGCCACGACCATAGGGGGCGGGCTACAGGCGGGCCAGAATCAACTTCCGCCTCCGAGCCCCGCCGCCAACACGCCGGCGATTCTACTGCTGACCGACGGTCTCGAAAACACGGCTCCCATGATCGCGTCGGTAGAGGCGTCGCTGGCCGCCACGCGGCTGTGCATCATCGGGTTCGGCACGGAAGGGAGCGTGGACGGGCCGCGGCTTACCACGCTCGCGCGCAACCACGGCGGCATCTACACGCGTTCGGGGGAGGGGCTCGAGCTCAAGAAATTTTTCGTGCTGGCTTTCGGGAACATCTTCAACACGGCCATCGCGGTGGATCCGTTCTTCGTGCTCGAGGCCGGAGTGTCCGAAGCGGCTCCGATTCCGGTGAACGTGTGCGGCGAGGAGCGGATGACGGTGGTCCTGGCCTGGGAAACTCCCACTGAGGGACTGATCCTTACGGTGGAAACGCCCACCGGGAACGCCATCACCGCGGCGACCGCGGGGATCGCGCACTCCTCCGGCGACACCTGGCAGCACTTCCGCATCAATCTGCCCTTCCACGCCGAACGCGACGGCACCTGGCACGTCAAGGTGAGCCGTCCGGTGGGCGATGGGGAGTTTCCGGCGGCGCTGCCGCGGGAGCGCTTCTTCGTCACCGTAACGGTTGATGGCGGTCCGTATTTCCGGCCCGCCGAAATGAGGCCGGTCTACACCGGCGACCCGATCAATCCGCGAGTGATTCTGCGGGACCACAACGGTTTCCAGATGGCGAACGCGTCGGTCACGGTGGATGTGAAGCGGCCGAACCAGGGAACGGGAAATATTCTGACCGGGTCGGGGTTGCAGGCGGCCGGAAGTCTGGGAGGCGACGTGATCGATGCACGAACGAAGACCCTGAAGGCGCTGGAGCAGGCGGCCGGAGGGACGCTGATCACAACCAGCACGCAGACCATTCCGCTGTTCGACGACGGCGAACTGGATGGCGACGGCACGCTCGAACCGGACGGAATCTTCGGCAATCCGCAGCCGGACCTGCTGCGGCAGGAAGGGACGTACCAGTTTCACGCCCACGCCACGTACGGCGAGAACTGTTCGGGCGCCAGGGAAACGGCTTGGGCGGTGTACGTTTCGGTCGGCATCGACCCCGGGCAGACGGTGGTCACGGCCGACCCGCTCGGTCCCGGACCGGGCGGCTGCCAGCGGCTGCGCCTGACGTTCACTCCGCGCGACCGCTACGGCAACTATGTGGGACCGGGGCGCGCCGGTTCGTTCGGCATCCAGGGGCAGCCCGGGAGCAGCCTGACGGGCGGCGTTACGGACCTGGGCAACGGCTCCTACACACAGGAAGTCTGCTGGGATGCTGATTCGGGGAATCCGCCAGGCATCGGCGTGGAGCAACCGGATCGTCCCGTAGTGGTGGTGACGGCGAACCCGCCGGCCGCCGCGGCGCGTTTCAGCTACAGCGTGAAATTCGTATGCGGGGTGGCGCGCGGGCACGATTGCGGATGCGGGCCGGTGGCGGCGGGCACGTACGCCACGGAAATCAACATCCACAACTTCCAGTTGAAGCCGGTGAAGATCGAGAAGCACATTCTGCCGGTTGTGCTGGCGGGGGCCGCCGCGGGCCGGGAGCCGAAGTTTGTCGAACGCAGGGTGAGCGAGCGGATGGAACTTCCGCCCCACACCGCCACCATGGACGATTGCTGCCGGATTGCGGAGATGCTGTTCGGCGCTCCGCCGGCCGGACCGCTGCCGCTGACAATCGGGTTTCTCGAGATCGTGAGCCCGGTAGAAGTGGCGGTGACCGCGGTTTATACCGTGACCGGTCCCGACGGGAAGCAGACAGCGATTGACGTGGAGACGATCACGCCGCGGAGAGTGACGGGCGCGCCGACTCCCGAACCGAACACGCCGGGGCAGCCCGCGGGAGGGACGAAATGAGCCACAATCTCGGTTCCGTGATTGCCATCGGCGCCCCGGCTCATATCGGACCGGCCACCGGTCCGCCGACGACTCCGCCGAACATCTGGGCCTATTCGTTTCCGGTGGACCCCGCCGCCAAATGGGTGATGCTGCATTTCAACGGCGCCTCGCTGGGAGCGGGGGACCACATCGAGGTGGACCTCGGATACGACGTGGACCGCTACGATCTTTCCTGGGGCGCGGACTACTGGACCCGGCCGGTCAAGGGCGGGGCTCCGGTGGCGGTGCGCTACGTTCGCGGCGGCGGTCCCGCCGGGGCCAGCGTCACGCTGGATCAATACATGCGCGGGGACGCGCTGGTGGGGGACGGCTCAGGCAAAGCGAACGGCGACATGTTCCAGATCGATTCGCCTTTTGCCGCGCCGACGTACCAGTATGCAGGCGGCAAATATCCGCCCGGTTCCGCGCCCACGTGGGAAAACGTGGCCTGCGCGCTTCCCGCAGTGATGACGAACACGGCACAAAGCGTCGGGATGTACGTTCATCGCGACGGGTCGATCGTTTCGAGCTGCACCTGCACGCTGATTGCTCCGGACCTGATCATCACTGCGGGTCACTGCATGGCCACCGATGACGACGCGCGCACCGGATCGGTGACGTTCGATTTCCAGACCAACTGCGACGGCACCCGGCCGCCCGGCTACAATCCACGTTTCTACAAGCTGAAACGGATCGTGCGGCAGGGTTACGAAAGGGCCGCCGGCGACCTGCGGCCGGCGCTCGATTACTGCATTCTCCAGATCGTCACGCCGCCGGGAGGGCTGGGCCTGCCGCCGGTTCCGATTCGCCACGATCTGCCGCCGCTCGATGAGCCGCTGTTCATCGTGCACCATCCGCGAGGCCAGCCCAAGAAGGTATCGCGGTATCCGATCGACTCGACGTGCAAAGTGCTGCCCGGGAGCGACGGGAACAAAATCAACTTCGGGTGCGACATCGACAACGGGAGTTCGGGATCGTCGATCTTCGATTCGAGCGGCCGCATCGTGGCGAACCTGAGCTTCTGGGACGGGGGGACCAGCCTGCTGGCGGTGAGCAAGGAACTGGCGACGGAGCCGCCGCCGCCCAAGGCGGAGGATGTGGTGGTTGTGCTGGACCGATCGGGGAGCATGTCGCTTGCCAGCTTCGGCAGCCCGAATACGAAAATGCAGGACGCCAAGTCCGCCGCGGCGCTGTTTGTCAGCCTGCTGCGCACGGGCGCGAACCATCGCACGGGCCTGGTGTCGTTCAGCACGGCGGCCGCCGCGGACTTCGCACTCGCCGCCGTTAATGGAGCGACGAAGAACAGCCTGGTGGGCCCGATTCCGCCGGCTACGGGAGGGCTGATCGGGGCTTTGGCCGCAGGAGGGAACACAACGATTGGTGGAGGACTCCAGACGGCGGTGGGCTACTTCCCACCGGCGGGCCCGGCGGCCAATTCCCGGGCGATTCTGCTGATGACGGATGGCCTCGAAAACACTGCGCCCATGATCGCGGGAGTGGAGCCGCTGCTCGCCAATACCATGCTGAACATTGTCGGCTTCGGAACCGACGCGAGCCTCGATGGGCCGCGCCTGACGCAGCTTGCCCGCGACCACGGAGGCATCTACACACGGGCGAACGAAGGCTTATCGCTGAAGAAGTTTTTCGCGCTCGCCTTCGGCAATATCTTCAATCTTCCGGTGGCGCTCGATCCCGAGTTTTTTCTGCCGCCGAACGTGGCGGCGGGTCCGGAAATCCCGTTTGCCGTATGCGGTGAAACCACGGCAACGGTGGTCCTGGGTTGGGACAATCCCAAGGCCGTGCTCCTGATCGAGGTGATTACGCCGGCGGGGAGCGTGGTTACGGCGGCAACGCCGGGGGTGGAGGCGGCGTCCGGCGACACCTGGGCACACCTGAGCTTCCCGCTGCCATTTGCCGGCGAGCGGGATGGCACGTGGAAGGTGCGGGTGGTGCGGCCACACGGGAGGAACATCCCGACCGCGGCCGCAGCGCCCGTCGGGACGAACGGCGAGGGTCCCGCGGCACGTTATTTCGTCTCGACATTGGTGGATGGCGGCCCGTACCTGCGGCCGGTGGAGCAGCCGCCGCTGTATACCGGGGACGTCATCAATCCCAGGGTCATGCTGCGGTATCCGAACGGCAGCCACATGGAGGCCGACGTCACGGTGGATGTGGAAACGCCGCTCGAGGGCACCGGCAATATCCTGGTGAAGGCAAAGATGGGCGCTGCCGGGGTGGTGGGCGGCGATGCGGTCGACGCCCGCGCCAACACGCTGATGGCTTTGGAGGCTGCCAAAGGCGCGCCTCTGATCCAGACGTCCGAGCGGACGTTCCCGCTTTTCGACGACGGCGCGCACGATGACGGCGCCATCGAGGAGGATGGCGTGTTCGGCAATCCGATTCCGGATCTGGCCCGCTATGAAGGCCACTACAAATTCCACGCGCGCGCGGTTTACGGCGAGGGCTGCGAGGCGGCGAGGGAGACGAGTTGGTCGGTGTACGTTTCGGTGGGTATCGACCCGGAGAAGACGACGGTCACGGGGACGCCGGCGGGCTCCGCGCCGGACGGGCGGCAGCGCACGAACGTAACGTTCACGCCGCGCGACAAATACGGCAACTATGTGGGGCCGGGGCGCGGCGGGTCGATGACGGTGGGGGCGCAGCCCGGTTCGGAACTCGAAGGCGGGCTGACGGATAACGGTGACGGGTCCTACACCCACACGGTGCTTTCGGATGCGGGGTCGCTGGCGCCTCCGGGCATAACGGTGACGCAGCCGGGCAGGCAGCCGGCGACGATCGGGGCGGCTTCGGTGAACCTGTTCAGCTACAGCGTGAAGTTTCTGTGCGGGCGGCAGGAGGAAGACTGCGGCTGCGGATGCTCGCCGGTACGGCCGGGCGTCTACTCGACGGAGATCAACATCCACAATCACGACGACGTGCGCGTGGCGGTGGCGAAGATCTTCATTCCGGTAGTGCTTTCGGGCGCCGTAATCGGGCGGGAGCCGAAGGCGGCGGGCTTCAAAGCGGTGGATGCGATTCTGCTGCCGCCGCACACGGCGACGATGGACGATTGCTGCCGCATCTCGGAACTGCTCATGGGGGCGACAGCGGGTGCGGGGGCGCCGCTCACCATCGGCGTCGTCGAGGTGCTGAGCACGCGCGAGATAGCGATTTCAGTTGTATATACGGTGTCGAATCCGGCTTCGGGCGCGGTGGACATCGACGTGGAGCAGATCCCCGCACGCATCCTGACGGTCACGGCGGGCGACATCGCTTCGTTAACCAAGGGGAAATCTTAAGGAGGGAACGACGATTATGCAGGCTCAAAACGTACAGCCGCAGAGCGCATTGCGCGTCACGCTTTCGGTCAAGGACCGGACGTTTCAAATCGAATCGGTAACACGCGTCCGGAAGGTGGCCCCGCCCTCGGCGCCGGTGGAGGGGGCGGAGCAGCAGTATGGAACATGGTTCACGGTGGAGGACGGCAACGGCCGGATACTTTACCGCCGCCTGATGGACAACTTTCTGGTGGAAGGAATCGAAGTGTTCACCGGCGACAAGCGGGAGTTCGACCGTGTGCAGGCGCCGGGCGTGACGCGGGTTCTTTCGCTGCTGGTGCCGGACATACCCGGGGCCGCAACGCTGGCCGTGCACGCGAGCGATACCGAGAAAGGCCGGGCGTACGCCGCCAAGCCGGTGTTCAAAGCGGAGCTTCGTCAACTGGCCGAGATGGCCGCGAAAGGGGGACAGAGCCATGGGCGCAAGTGACGGATATGTCATCGGAATGACGAAGGTGGTGGACCACGGCCCCGCCGCGAACCGTTTCAA
Organism: Bryobacterales bacterium; assembly: GCA_963836425.1. Lineage (GTDB taxonomy): Bacteria > Acidobacteriota > Terriglobia > Bryobacterales > Bryobacteraceae > CAWIJJ01. Next base: position 282,365 of record CAWIJJ010000007.1, read on the forward strand.
CTTCGTGATCGTTGCCGAAGGGTTTCAGGCGAGCGAGATGCCCAAGTTTCACAACGAGGTCAGCAAGGTCATCGATAAGATTTACAATACCAACCCGTTCGGCGAGATGTGGTGCGCCATTAACGTCTACCGGCTGGATGTGGCGTCCAACGAAAGCGGCGCCGACGAGCCATCGGGCGGATCCTGCACTGGCTCGGGCACTACCCGTGCGACTTACTTCGACGCCACATTCTGCAGCGGGGGCATTCAGCGGTTGCTGACCGTGAGCAACTTCCTGGTGCTGAATACGGTGAATACGTTCCTTCCCGAGCACGACATGGTGATGGTGCTGGTCAACAGCATGACTTACGGCGGCTCCGGCGGTTCGGTGGCCACCTGTTCGCTGGGATTCAGTCCCATCACGGGCAAGGGCGGCGTCGAAATCGCGATTCACGAAATGGGTCACACTGCCTTCGGGCTCGGCGACGAGTACCCTTACGACGGGAACCAGCAGACCTACTCGGGTCCGGAGCCGGGTTATCCGGATGTTACGAAGAATACCGATAAGAACACGCTCAAGTGGAAAGACCTGGTGGCTCCCGCGACCGCGATTCCCACGATGACCAGGCCGGACTGCTCGATCGAGGACGACGGTCCGAGCCCGGTTGCGGCGGGAACCGTGGGTACTTTCGAAGGCGCCTCGCACTGGCACTGCGGCCTTTACCGGCCGGAGTACGACTGCCAGATGCGGTCGCTCGGGAACCAGTTCTGCGCGGTGTGCCAGCGGGTGATTCGACAGACTCTGCAGCCCTACGTCGGGCTTGCCACCGTGACCCTGGCGACGCCGGAAGTGGATTTCGTGGATATACCCGAAGGGGTGGGGGGCACGGGAGTCACTACTTACCGGGCGGCTATTTTTGAAATCGGGTCCTGTTCGTCGGTGACGCTGCAGGTGACAAACGGCCCCACAGGCGGGTTTGGTCTTCCGCTTGGCGCGGTGACCGTGGTCAATCCAGGGGAGGTCATGGAGGGCAAGATCTGGATTTCTTACACCTCCACCGTGGCCGGAGCGACGGCGAACGGCACGGTGACGGTGCACTCTGTGGAGACGAACGAAGACTGGGTAATCCCGATCCACGCCAACACGGTGGCGCGTCCGAAGTCCGCCGTGGCGCTGGTTCTGGATCATTCCGGCAGCATGAGCGAGGATGCCGGCGACGGCGCCACCAAGGTGAGCAAACTGAGGACCGCGGCCAAGACCTTCATCGACGTGATGCTTCCGGGCGACGGGTTGGGCCTGGTGCGTTTCGACGACACCGCGCAGATCGTGATGGATGTGGACGATGTGGCGATCAACGGCGGCACCGCCAAGACCACGATTGACGGTCCGCAGTTCGATCCGGCGGGCGCCACGTCTGTCGGCGACGGATTGCAGAAAGGCGCGCAGGCGCTGGGAGCCGCGTCCGCCACGTATTCGGTGAAGGCGATGGTGGTTCTGACGGACGGGATCGAGAACACGGCGCCGCTCATCAATCAGGTGTCGGGCACGATTACCGCGAACACGTTCGGCATCGGTTTCGGCACGCCGGCCAACGTGGACGTCGGGAAACTCGAGATACTTACGGGGACGCACGAAGGGTACCTGCTGATCACCGGGGCACTAACGCAGAGCCAGTTATTCCGGCTTCAGAAGTACTTTCTCCAGATACTGGCGGGGGTCACGAATGCGGAAATCGTGCTGGATCCCGGGGGCACGCTGTCTCCGGGCGAGACGCATCGCATCCCGTTCCAGATCGCGGAACCGGATTACGGCGCGGACGTGATCCTGCTGGCATCGGAACCGCGGGTAATCGACTTCCGGGTGGAAACACCGTCGGGATTGCTGATCGACCCGGTGACGGCGGGTGTCGAGCCGAACATCCAGTTTGTCCGGACTCCGCAGGTAGCCTACTACCGGATGGGGCTCCCGGCGCTTCCCGCGCAGCCGGACGCGAGCCACGCCGGGCGCTGGAACGCGGTGCTGCGGGTTGCCAAGACTCCGGACTCGACGGCCGCGAATGTGGGCGCCGTGCGGTCGCGGAATCCTTACACCGTCGTGGTTCACAGTTACTCGAGCCTGCGATTCCGGGCCAGAATCGCGCAATCCGGCTATACGCCCGGCTCGCAGTTCCTGCTTTCCGCCACGCTCTTCGAATATGATGTGCCGGTGGAAGGCCGCGCCAAGGTCTGGGCCGAAATGTTCCGTCCGGACGGCACGAGCAAAGTTCTTCCGATGAAGGAGGAGGAGCCCGGCCGGTTCGCCGCGGCGACTACGGAAACGGCCGGCGGCCTCTACACGTTCCGGGTCCGCGCGGCGGGCACGACGTTCCGCGATGAACGCTTCACGCGCGAACAGACGTTGACCGGCGTGATGGGCCCCTACGGCTCGGGCGACACGACGGGCGGTTCGGAACTGTGCCGTTTCCTCGAGTGCCTGTTGGCCGGAAAGGTGCTGCAGCCGCGCTTTGCCGAAGTGCTGAAGGAGCACGGGATCGACTGGAACGCCCTGGCGGCCTGTTTGCGCAAACCATGCGGGGCGGCGGGCCGCAAAGGGTAGCCGCCGTGGAGGACAGCGCTCCGCGCCGTGGGGAGCATGCGGAGCGCCATCTTTCGCGCGTCAAAAATTGTACTTGAGCGCGAACTGGATCTGCCGCATGCCGGCACGCGTGGACGTGATTTTGCCGAAGTTGGCGGAGGGCGTCTTGTTGGAACTGCCCCAGCCGGTGTTGGGCGTGCCGAGTTCGACGTGGTTGGGCGCGTTGAACATCTCCATGCGGAACTGCAGGGCCTGACCTTCGGTCACTCGAAAATCCTTGAACGTCGAGAAATCGATGTTGACCTGTCTGGGCCCCCTCAGCGAATTGCGCCCGCAGTTGCCGAATTCCGGCGCCACGGTGTTGTAGAACGCCGCCGGATTGAAGAATCCGCCCGCGCTGGGATTGTCGAACACCTGCGGAGTATCCGCATAGCAGTTGGTGCGATTGCCGTTCGGAGAAAAGACGACTCCGGCCGAATCCCAGGAGGACGTTTCCGTGGCGGAGCCGCTTTGCAGGGTGGTGATGGTGCTTACCTGCCAGCCTCCCACGACCTGATTCAGAACTCCGCCGCGGTTGAGAAAGCGATGGCCATTGCCGAAGGGGAGCATGTAGAGCACGGAGGCCACGAAGCGGTGCGGCACGTTGAAGGTGGAATAGCCGTAATCGCAGGCACGGCAGCGCGCGTCCTGCGCCACGAAGTCGTTGCCGGGTCCGCGGATGGCGCTGCCGTCGTCGAGCGACTTGGACCAGGTGTAGCTGAACAGGGTGGTGAGACTGTTGCTGAAGCGCTGGCTCAGCTTCGTGCCGAAGCCGTGGTAGTTGGCCACGCCGTCGTTCTTGAGGTACTGGATGCCCGCGGCGCCGTACTCCGGATAAGGCATTCTGGTGATGATCGGCGTGCTGCCCGGCAGGGGTTGGGCGGCGTTGATCAGGTTCCCGGTGTGCCGGCTCGCCGAGCCGGTGTAACCCGCTTCGAGCGTGGTGGAATTACCGAACATCCGCTGCACGTTAAGCAGGTAAGTCATGCTGTAAGTGGTGGGCAGATAGTAATCGGCTCCCCAGGTCAGGCCAACGGGCAGAGTTACAGGAAGAACTGACGCGTTGATGAAATCGGTGTATCCGAACGACGGCTTCGAGTAAGTATTGTCGGGCACGCGGCCGGTGCGGCCGCCGAGTCCGCGGTTCAGGTCGAAGATGGAGTTCTTGCTCTCCTGCGAGTAGAACATGCCGAAGCCGGTGCGGAACGACCACTGGCTGGACGGGCTCCACGCGATCCCGAGGCGCGGCGCGAAGTTGTTGTAATCGGTGGCGATCAGGCGCGAGCCGAGGCGGCCGTCGCGGGCGATTTGCAGTTCGGGAGAACCGGCGACCGTCTGCTTCTGGCCCTGCCAGAACGGCTGGTAGCGGAAGTCGATGCCCTCGTAGAAATCCCCGGTGCCGGTGCGCACGTAAACCGGGTGCTTGCTCATGTCGGCAACGTTCGCCACCGAGGGGAGCGATTCGTTCAACTGAACGTTGACGCCGCGGCCGGAGGCGTCGAGCATGGGTTGCGCTACCTCCCACCGCAGTCCCGCCGTGACGGTCAGGTGCGGCGCCACTTTCCAGGTGTCGTCGAGGTAAGCGGCCCATTCGGAGTTGCGGAAATCGGAGGAGACCAGGGCCACCGCGATGATCGAGTTGCTCATGTAGCCCTGCAGAAAGTCGGCGCCGGAGTATCCGGAGCTTTGGGTGTTGGGATTTCCCGTGAAGGAGCCGTTGAAGAAGAACTGGCCGCGCGGGAACTCGTTGCCCACCTGCGGAAATTTGTTGTACCGGTACTCGCCGCCCATGCGCAACGAATGCTTTCCGACGACCCACGAGAAGTTATCGACGATCTGGTAGACCTTGTCGTCAATTGTGAACGGGCTGCTGGTGTTGTTGCCGAAGCTGGTCAGGTTATTGCTGAGCTGGATGTTGGGCACGCCCCAGGAGTTCTTGTCGGTGACCTTGAAGGGAACGCCGATTTCCGCGTCCACATCCTCCACGCCGGCCAGTTGCTGGGCGATGCTGTTGTAGAGCGAGTTATAGCCGAAGCGGGCCTCGTTCACCTTGGTCGGGGAGAAGACCCGCACGTTCGAGAATACAAACTGGCTGGCCCGGGTAAAGGTCGTGCTGCCGTCCAACGTAAGTCCCGGGTTGACGGTCAGCTCGTCGGTCCAGCTATAGCGGCCGAACCACTGTGAGGTGGCGCTTTCGTTGAGGTCGATGCGCTGGTTGAACTGGTTCTTATCCACCGGCGTCTTATTCAGATATTGATAGTTCCGCAGGGGCAGCCCGGCGCCGCCCGGCAGGTTGGGAAGGGGAGAGAACTTACTCAGCAGGAGCAGGGAAGCCTTATCGAAACGGTCCGACGGCACCTGGTTCCCGGGATAGGGACTGGTGAACACGTTCGGAGGCGTCCCGGTGCGTGAAAGCGGATCCTGCAACACGGTGGGAATTTGGGTAAAATCACCGTCCCGCATAGCCTGGGTCATGGTGGTGGCGATCGAGGTCGTGGTTGTGCGGGACTTGAAGCCCTCATAGTTGGACATGAAGAACAGGCGGTTGCGGCCATTCACGACCTTCGGTATCCGGACGGGGCCGCCCAAAGTGAAGCCATACTGGTTCTGGCGGTACGGGGTGCTGGTTGGAGAGGGGTTGGTGGCGCTGCGGGTGGCGGAGAGAAAATCGTAGCTGCGGGCATCCAGCGCATTGTTGCGGAGGAACTCGAAGGCCGATCCATGATAGCTGTTGGTGCCGGGCTTGGTGCTGACGTTGATCTGGCCGGCCTCCCGTCCGAACTCGGCGGGATAAATGCCCGACTGCACTTTGAATTCCTGCAATGCATCGACGGAGGGCAGCACGATGTAGGTGTTGAAATCGACGTCCGTGTTGGTGATGCCGTCGAGCGTGTAGTTGGCCCAGGTGGCGCGGGCGCCGGAGAGCGACATGGTCAACGTGGACCGGGTGCCGCCCAGGCGGCCGGAAGCCTGCTGCGCCGGCGTGAATCCGTAGGTCACGTTAGGACTCAGCGCAACCAGGCTGAAGAAGTTGCGGCCATTGAGCGGCAGGTCCACGATGCGCCGCTGCTCGATCACGGTGCCGACGGTGGCGTCCTCGGTGTTCAGCAGGGCCCCGGTGGCGGCGACTTCGATGGTCTGTGTGGATTGTCCCACCGAGAGTTCGAAATCCACGCGCGCGGTCTGCTGTACCTGAAGTTGAATGTTGCTCTTGACGACGGTCTGGAAACCGGGCACGGACGCCTTCACGTTGTATATGCCCGGCGTGAGGCCCGGAAAACTATAGACGCCCACGCTGTTGGTGACCGTCGATCGCGAGACGTTGGTCTCCGCGTTGGTGGCGGTAACAGCGGCGTTTGGAGCGTTCGCCCCGCTCTGATCCCGGACCTCGCCGGTGATCTCGCCTACGGTTTGGGCGTACGCGCCGCCGAATGTTGCGAGCGCGAGCCCGAAAATGAGAAGTACTGTTCGCATGCTCCCCTCCCTCGACTTCGGATCCCGAAATGGTGCCGGGCACCCATTTTCCCCGGCACATGGGAGCCAAAGGTATCACGATCGGAGGTGGAACGCTACTGGCGTGGACGCCGCGCTGACGGTACTCTTGCGCTTACGCGATTACCCGCGCCAGCGGATGCCGAGGTCGAGCACTTTCTTCGCGTAGTCGAGGCTGCGCTCCATGTGCTCCTGCTGCTGGTAGCGGAGCGCCGCGGCGAACGGCTCGATGGTGTTCCGGCCGGACACGTCCTCGATGACCATGTCCTTCGCGTAAGGTTGGCCCTTCTTCGCGAGCGCCATGAAGCGCGCGACGCTGGACGCCTTCAGGTTCGCGAAGACTTTCCAGAAGTCCTGGTCGAAATACGGCAACTGGGTAGGAGGGCGGCCGGTGATCGGCTTCACGTACATGTAGAGCGGTGGGCAAAGCTCCCTGGCGCGCGCCACGATTTTCGGAAAATCGACGATACCTTCGCCGAGCGGGACCCATTGCACGGCGGCGCCGCGCGGAGTTTCGTAGATGGCGGTGTCGGAGAGATGGAACGTCAGCGCCAGGTCGCCGAGGGTCTCGACGGTTTCGAGCGGGATCCTCCATAAGGTAGACGGCGTTGCCGGTGTCCAGGTGGGACCCGACGAAATCCTTACCGGCGGTCTCGATCACCCGGCGCATTTCGTGACAGGTGACATCCTTGTGGTTCTCGAGCGCGATCTTCAGGCCGGCATCCACAGCCTGGGAGCGTACCGCGCGCAGGACCCTGGCCATGGCTTCGATGTGCTGATCGATCGGTCCGGGCGGCAGGCTGGCGCGGTCGCCCGCGAGCAGGGTGCGGAGGATGGGCGAGCCCATGCCGTGCGCGCGGCGGATGGCGTTGCGGAGCAATTCAACGGATGCGTCGAAGCCGTCCGGGGTCTTGGGCAGCGAGGGACCGGTATTCGTTTCGACCCGCAGTCCAAGCCGCGCCGCCTCGTCCTTCACCACCTTCCAGTGGGCCGGATCGTTGGTGGCCGGGTCGGGCGAATCCAGCAGATACACGCCGTCCAGCTTGAGCCCGGCGGCGTACTCCAGCATCTTCACGTCGGGCCAGCGGAAACCGCGCAGGCAGTAGGAATTCAGACCCAGGGGTATGCGATCCAACTTGGAGCCTCCGCGCCTGATCGTATCACGCCGCTAACGCTTCGCGAGGCCGTCCACGAGCAGTTTCGCCAGGTCGGCGATGAGGAGCGAACCGGGGTTGTCGGGTGAGTAGTCGATTGCCGGTATGCCGTCCACCGTGATGGCCATGGCGATGCGGCCGCCGTTGGAATAGGCGATCCCGACGTCGGACCGCAAGGCGTCGAGCGCACCGGTTTTGTTGGCAACAGTCATTCCGCCGAGCCGGCGGCGGATGCCGGTTGCGTCCTGGCAGCGCTTCAATACGGCGAGCATTTCCTTCGAAGCCTCGGGGCTGACGAGCTCGCCCTTTTCGAGTTTCTCGAGAATCGTCACCATGTCACGTGGGGTCGAAACGCCCAGGCCGTACTTCTGGTTCTCCGGGAGCTTGCCGGCTTCCGACCAGCCCTCGGCCGCTTTCAACTGGTTTCCGTCGCCGCGGATCTTTCTCAGCGACCGGGTAGTCTTGAGGCCGATGCGATCCAGGTAGCGGTTCACCGCCTCGGCCGTGAAGCGTTCGAGGATCATGTTGGTGGCGGTGTTGTCGCTGAGGACGATCATCAGGTGCATCACGTCTTGAAGGGGGAGGCGCACACCACTGGAAAATTCGGTGCCGAGGACGCCCGAGCCCGACACTTTGTCGGCCGCGCGCAGAGTCAGGGGCTCGCTCCACTTGGCCTGGCCGCGCGCCACGGCGTCGAACAGGGCGGCCATGATGGGGAGCTTGATGGTGCTCGCGGTGCGCACCGGCTCGGATTCGCGGAGCCCGAACGCCTCGCCCGTGTCGAGATTTTTCGCGTACAGCGACACCGTTCCGTCGAAGCCGGCGACGCGGGCGCGCACGGCCTCCGCGGCGGGCTGGGCCGCCAATACGCCGCTTAAAAGGATCATCAGACCACAGGTGCGCATAGGGAAAGGATAGGCTACCGTGGCAAGTATGCACAGAGTGGTCCTGGTTTTCGTTTGCGCCGGCATGCTGTGGGGCGCCGAGAAGGTGGAGATTCTCCGCGACGATTTCGGGGTGCCGCACATCTTCGCCGCGACCGCGCCCGGCGCCGCCTTCGCGTCGGGCTACGCGCAGGCGGAGGACCGGCTGGAAGAGCTGCTGCGCAATTACCGGAAAGCCGAGGGGACGATGTCGGAGGCCTTCGGCCCGGAGTTTGTTTTCCACGATTACCGGCAGCGACTGTGGCGTCACCGGGAGGTGGCCGAGCAGCACTACAAGGAACTCGACCCGGGCATGCGGGCCATCTGCGAAGCCTACCAGGCGGGCGTCCGGAAATACATGCAGGAGCATCCGCGGGAGGTGCCGGCGTGGGCGCCGAAGCTGGAGCCCTGGCAGGTGGTGGCCCTGGGCCGCTACATCATTTGGGGATGGCCGGAAGGCGAAGCGGTGGGCGACCTGACACGCGCCGGCGTGCGGGTGGAGCCGGTTCCGTATCACGGCTCCAACGAAATGCTGCTGGCTCCGTCGCGCACGGCGATGCACGCACCCATCGCGGTGGTCGATCCGCACCTGAGCTGGTACGGCGAGTTCCGCTTCTACGAAATGCGGGTGTATGCCGGCAGCTTCAGTTTTTCGGGTGCGGCCATCCTGGGCGTGCCGTTCCCGACCCTGGGACACAACCGCTATCTTTCCGTCGCGATGACGACGGGCGGGCCGGACACGGCCGATGTTTACGAAGAGGAGGTCCGGGACGGCAAATACCGCTTCAAAGACGAGTGGCGTCCGCTGGAAGTACGGACCGAACGGATTCCCGTGAAGGTGGGGAATGAGATGAAGGTGCAGGAAGTCCGCATCGAATCGACGCATCACGGGCCGATCGTGGCGCAGAAGGACGGCAAGTCGTACGCGGTCGCCATCCCTTATGCGAACGAGTTCCGCCTGCTCGAACAGATGTGGAGCATGGACAGCGCGCGCAACCTGGCGGAGATGAAGAAGGCGCTGGCGGGCTTGCAGTTCATGAGCCAGAACATCATGGTGGGCACGGTGGCGGGGGACATCTACTACGTCCGCAACGGGCGCGTGCCGGTCCGGCCTAAAGGGTGCGACACATCGAAGCCGCTGCCAGGGGCAAGCGGCGAATGCGAGTGGCAGGGCACGCATCCGTTCGAAGATCTGGTGCAGATTACCAACCCGCCCCAGGGATACATGCAGAACTGCAACGTCTCGCCGTTCGCGATGATGAAAGACTCGCCGCTGGTGCCGGAGAAGTGGGCCGAGCACGCATATCTGTACAACGACGGCCGCCGTCCGGCGCACCAGCGCGCGGCGATGGTGGTGGACCTGCTCGATGCGGCCAAGAACGTAACCGCGGAGCAGGCCATGGAGATCGCTTTTTCGCCGCAGGTGTGGCACGCCGAAAGCTGGCAGGAGCGTATCCGCCGGGTGGATCCTGCCGGCGCCTTTGCGCGGCTGCTGGCGGACTGGAATCGCAGAAGCGATGCGGGATCGCGCGCGGCACTCGGTTATTACCTGTTCAAGACGGCGCTGGGCCAGGCAGGCCGTTCCGTGGAGCCTCCCGCCGGCCTCACCGACGATGCCATTCGCGCGGCGCTGGACAAGGCCGCGAAGCAACTCGATGCCGACTTTTCGCCGGACGCCGTTTTCGGAACGTTTTTCCGCGTGGGGCGGCAGGGGGCGGGCCGCACGTGGCCGGTCAGCGGCGGCAGTCTGACGGAAGCGGGCATGGCGACGCCGCGCGCGATCTCGTTCAGCCGGGTGGGCAAGGAAATGGTGGGGCACACCGGACAGACCTCCACGCAGATCGTGGTCTTGAGCAATCCTCCGCAATCCTGGATGGTGATCCCGCTCGGCGAAAGCGACCACCCGGAGTCCGGCCACTTCGACGATCAGGCGGAGAAGCTGTTCAGCCGCAGCCTGGCAAAACCAACGTACTTCCTGAATCGCAAGGAGTTGGAAAAGCACCTCTCGGCGCGTAAGGAGCTGATTTTTCAGGCGCCTGCGCGGGCGGGAGCATCCACGGCCCACACGCCTTCAAAATTCATGAAGTAGCAGTCCACGGCCATGTCCGGCATTTCCGCGCGAAGACTTGCCGCAGCCCGCGCCAACTCGCGCCGGTGGTGTTCGGCTTCGGCCTCCTCGTCTCCACCGAAGGCTTCCAGGCCGCCATAGGCGCCGCAATCCGAGTGCACCATCAGGATCACCCGGCGGGTATTGTGCAGCCGGATGGATTTGCGAACCTGGTCGAGCACGAATTCACGATCGGCCTCGCGCTCCGGCGAGGCGAGGCACTTGGCACCGCCCGCAATCTTGATGGGATCCGAATTTACTATACCGATGCGTCGCAGGAATTTTCGAAAGCCGAGTTCGAATCGACTGTCGAAGCACCAGACAATCGCCGCGTCGCAATCGTATCTCGCGCGCGTAGCCTCGAAATGAAACACCTTTTGCATGTAGACAGCCCCTGTTCCCAAGATACCCTTATCCCTCGGGTTTACGCGGGCACCGTCGATCTAATAAACTGAAACCGCGACCGTCAATACCATGTCCTGTTGCTCAAGTCCAGACGATCCGGCGCCGTCCACACCTTCGCCGACCCCGCAGGCGGCACCAGCAGATACTCCGTCAGCCGCGCCGGGTTCGGGCGGCACGGAGCCACAGCCGGCACCGGAGCCGGCACAGCCGGCACCGGCGGTGCCGGATCCCGGACCGGTGGCCCCTTGCGTCACCTGCGAAATTACATCCGAAACGGTGATGACCCAGCCACCCGACCGCGCCCGCCGCGATATCGGAGTGGGCGAACGGGTCCGCGTGACCTTTTCGCTGGGCGAGGCCAACTGGACACTCGCCGGCGACGGCTTTCTTTCGAGCCCGACGGGGCAGACCATTATCTACCGCGCTCCCAGCAGGGCGCAGGATGTGACGCTCACTGCTACCGGTGGCGGGTGCACCGCCAACATCACGTTCCACATCATTGCCCCTTCTGAAGTGAGGATGAGGCGGCGGGATGTTTTGCACCGCGTGAACACCGTTTCCATCGGGATGCACACCGATATTTTCATCCTTCCCGACACGGTGAATTTTCATGCGATCGACATTCAGGAGACCGACATCGGCCTGGTTGCCTCCGGCGTGTTCGGGCCCTTGAACGGACGGGGACACATCCGCAACCCGCCGTCGGGTGTAGGATCGGCGGTGCCGGCGACGACCACGTGGCGGCAGGATTTCGGGACCAAGATCGACGGAATCGATACCTGCATACTTGGATTTCTGGCGAATCCGCCGGCTGCTGCCGCGGGCAGGGGCGAGTGGTCTATCCCGTGGAGTTACGCGCTGCACGGGGGCACCTTCCGCCGTTTCACTACGGTGCACCAGGTACATTCGTGCACGGCGGCGGGCAATCTCAGAGCCAGCAAAGCACGGGCGGTCGCAACCGCCACGGTGGCCACCGCGTCTTCCGGAAGCGTAACGCTCGGGGGTGTGACCACGGTTTTATGACGCGGATTCTGGGAGTTGTCCTCGCAGTGGCTTTGGCAGGCGCGGCCCAGCAGCGGCAGCCGGAGCGGAGGGTGCCCGAACGCGAGAAAGGATTGCGGATGCCGGAGAAGATCGGGATCGCAGCCGCGGAGCTCGACGGTTTCGAAAAGAACGGTGGCGCCGCCCACCTGCAAAAAGCCGTGGAAAATCTGGAAGAGGTGGACCTGTTTTCCGTCAAGCAAACGGGAGAGCGGCTGAAGGCGCGGCAGCAACTGCTGCGCGAGTGGTGCCGCGCTCTCGCGGGGGTGGAGCGGGTGAAGGATCCGAAATTCGATCCGGATGATGCCCCGCTGTTGAACGTGATGCCGCCGCTTCAGGGAGGCACGGAGATTCCTCCCAAGCCGATGACGCCGGCGGCGCGCAAGGAGTACGAGGCGGCGGTCGCGGCCAATGAAAAGAAGAAAGCCGACCGGCGCGTGCAGTTTCTGGCCAGGGAACTCGAAGATCGCATCGTCGAATCTGCGCAGCGGCTAATCGGGCGATGGTACACGCTATCGGCAGCCGATCAGAAGGAGATTCAGGCGGTTTTCGCGGAGACCAAACTGGCTCCGGAGCAGCAGAAGATGCTGCAGGGCAAACGCAAGTAGGGTTCAGGCGCCTTGCGCGCGCACGGTGCGCAGGGCGGCCACCGTCTCTTTAGCTTTTTCGAGCAACAGGCCGTGCTCGGCGGATGCGCCGACAAAGCGCATGCCGCGCGCCGCCCAAGACTTGGCCATGGCCAGGTTGCGGGTCTGGATGCCCGGAACCACGCCGTGTCGGTTGCATTTTTCAATCAGCCCTTCCACGGTGGAGATCAGCATGGGGTCATCGAACTGTCCGGGAATTCCGAGCGAGATGGAGAGGTCGGCCGGCCCCACCATCATCACGTCCAGGCCTTTCACGGACAGCAGTTCGTCGGCGCGATCCACGGCGGCTACGGTTTCGAACTGACAAACGGTGAGGACTTCCCGGTTCTGATGCTCAATGATCTCGTTGAAAGTCCGGGTCTCGTAATCGACCATGGTCGGGTTCACGCCGTACCCGCGTTTTCCGATCGGGGGAAAGCGCATCCAACTGAGCGCCTCCTCGAGTACTTTGGGATCCTCGACGCGCGGCAGGATAATCCCGTGCGCACCGCAATCGAGCAGGCGGGCCACCAGCGAATATGCGAGTTCGCCCACGCGCACGATGGGGGTGATGCCGGTATCGTGCGCGGCCTTGATCATGGCGTGGATGGTTTCAAGGTTGAACGGACCGTGTTCGCTGTCGATGAAGACGTAGTCGAAGCCGGCCGCCGCGAAGGTCCGCGCCACCTCGGCGGATGCGTACACCTGGAGGCCGCTGCCGAATACGGTGTCGCCGTTGCACAATCGTTCCCTGGTTCGATTCGCTCGCATGGTTTCGACTATAACGCACGGCGCGAGACTACTGGCCGATGGGATAGCCTTTGTCGATCCAGTCGGATTTGAAATTTTGCGGCAGGTTCAAAGCGCGTGCGCGGGTGTAGCCCATGGCTCTCAGCTCGGCCATGGCGGGTTTGATGTTGGGGCAGTGATCCCAGGGGCAGCAGCCACAATAGACCACGATGTACGCTGTTTTGGGCAATTTGGCGACGGCGGCCCTGAGGAGGGCGATGCCTTGCGGCGTCGCGCCGGGACCGGCGAACAGCGAACCCGGGATGTGCTTGCTGCGGTAAAGCACGTTGGGCCCCACCATGAGGACCACGGGTTTCACCTGGACGGAAGACAGGAGTTTGACGAGTTCCGGAGGTTCGACCAGCGCAAGGTCGGCGGCGACGGCGACCGTGGCAAGAGCCAGCACGATGCCGAGGATGTGTCTCTTCACTCCTTCACGATATCGCAGCAGCGGGGCCTGCCGAGCACGCCTGTGAACAATGCGCCCAGTTTTCCTCGCTGTAAACCCATGTTTTAATAGAGATTCAGCGACTTTGTGAAACCTATGCTTCGCCTGTCAAGTTTTGCGCTCCTGGCGTGTTCGGCACCCCTGCTGGCGGCCTCTCCGGCAACATCGGAAGTGGCCATGGCGCAGGGACGGGCCGCGCTGGCGCACCTGCCGCTTCGCTTTGAAGCCAACCGCGGCCAGATGGCCGGGCCGATCCGTTTTGCGGCCCGGTCCGGCGCTTCCGGCCTGTTTTTGACGGACCAGGGCGCCACGGTGATGTTGAACGCGCGAACCCGGATCGACCTTCGCCTGCTTCACTCCCTGCCTGCTGCCATCGAGCCGCTCGAACCCACGACCACCCGCACCGACTATTTTGTAGGCGCGAGGCGGAACTGGCATTCGGGCGTGCCGAGCTACGCCAAAGTGCGGTACCGGCGCGTGTATCCCGGTGTGGATGTGGTCTATTACGGGAACGGAAGCCAGCTCGAGTATGACTTTGTGGTTGCTCCGGGCGGCGACCCATCGGCGATCCAGATGGAATTTGCAGGTGCGTCGAAGCTTGCCCTTACCGCGAACGGCGACCTCGAAGTGCAGGCGGGCGGCAGCCGGCTGATTCAGCACCGGCCAGTGCTGTACCAGCAGGACGCGGGAACCGGCGATCGCCGTCCCGTAGAGGGACGCTACCGTCTGCTCGGCGCGAACCGGGTGGCCCTGCATGTGGGGGGCTACGATCGCGGGCGCGAACTGGTGATCGACCCGGTGCTCACCTATGCGACCTACTTCGGAGGCAGCGGCAGCGATCGCATCACGGCCGCCAAAATGGGACCGAACGGGCGGTTGTACCTGGCCGGCTGGACCGATTCGGGCCAGCAGCCGTTCGTAGACGGCGCCTACAACAGTGAGCAGGCGGGGCTGATCGACATCTTTATCGCAATTGTGGACACGACCGACCCTGGCTACCGCATCCTCTACTTCAGTTATCTGGGCGGCACGAACAACGATGAGCCGCTGGCACTCGACGTAGATGCGGCGGGCGTGATGTACCTGACCGGCACCACTACTTCCACCGACTTTCCAGTGGTCAACGCGACGCAGAGCAGCGGCGCGGCGTCCAGCGTGGACGCGTTTGTGGCGAAGCTCGACCCGTCGGTTTATGGCAAAGACGCGCTTCAGTTCTCGACCTACCTGGGCGGGACGACGAACGACGATTCCGGCACGGGCATCTCCGTCGACGCAAGCGGCATGATCTACGTCATCGGGACCACCAAGGCGGACGATTTTCCGGTCACCAGCAGCGCCTACCTGGCGGTGAAGTGGGGGCCGCAGGACGCATTTCTGGTGAAGATCGATCCGGTGGCGCCGGCCGTATTGTACGCCAGTTTCTTCGGGGGAGAAGACCTGGACGAGGGCCGCGGCATCGCCGTGGCGGAGGACGGCCGGGCGTATTTCGGCGTCTCCACTTTGTCGCAGACTCCGCCCTGGACGGGCACGGCCTACAACCCGAATCCAAGCGGCGCACAAGACATGATCATAGGCGTCCTGGACGCCAGCAAAGAAGGCGACGCATCTATTCCCTACGCGACCTTGTTCGGTGGTTCGGGGAACGATGAAATTCGCGGATTCTCGCTCAGCCGCGGCGGTGCGCTGCTGCTGACCGGGTACACACTTTCTACCGACTTCCCGCTGACCCCGGACGCGATGCAGACGTCCAACAACGGCCACGGCGACGCTTTCGTCACCGTGTTCGACGTTCGCAGGCCTTACGCCGGGGGGCTGATCTATTCGACCTACCTGGGCGGCAAAGGCGGGGACGTCGGTTACGGGATCGCCGATGACGCGGACGGCAACATTTTTGTCACCGGCTACACGCTCTCCCCCGATTTCCCGACTTCCGCTTCCGGGGTGCCGCAGGCGAATTACCCTGGTGGGACTGACATCTTCCTTACCAAGTTCAAGCCGGGTGTCGCGGGAAGCGGGGCGATTCTGTATTCCACCTATATCGGCGCGACCTCGCAATATGTTCCATCGAATGTGGTGGTCGGGCAGGATGGCACGGCCTATGTGATGGGGTACGCGGGCATCGGGCTGCCGACTTCGGATATTTCCACGCAAGGCGGATTCGCGGGCGGGCAGAGCGACGGCTTCCTGGTTGTGGTAGCGCCGGATCAGGCCACCGCTTCACCCGACACAGCAGGCGCACGGCTCCATCATCGAACCGCCTTGGAATCGAAACGGGAAGCCGGCACATTGCGCGGCACCGGCACGGTGAGCCGTTGAGCCGGCGCTGACGGCCATCGCTGCGAAGTTACCTGTGGCTTATCGGAAGATCTCCGCCAGGCGCTTGCGGTCGGCCTCGGACATTCCGGAGTGTTTCGGGATATCGTTGCGCGATGCAAGTTGGCGGCGGTAGCGTCCGAAGTATTCGGCGATGTCGCCGCCGAACTGGAAATTGTACATTATGTCCGCGAATTCGGCCGTGTGCTCAAGACCGAGGGCGTGCCCCGATTCGTGGAGGCATGTCAGGTAAACGACGGTGTCGCGCATCAGCAGGTCCGGGACGGCGCCGCGGGGATCGGGTGGCAGGACGTAGATTTCCGCACCCCGAATGCCGTCCACCAGAATGGGCCGAGCCTCGCCATAGAGCCCGTCGCGCCCTCCGCTCCAATAAATGCGCAGGTGGGCCTTTTGCTCGTCCGGGGTCCGGATTAGGATGAGGGCGCCGGCGGAGGCCTTCTGCCAGGCGGCGAGGGCCCAGTCGGCAAGCTGCGGGTCGCCTTCGCGGCAGGCGCTATTGTCCGGACGGCAAGGCTGTATCCAGTAGCGCAAGCTGGCGGCATGGGCGGAAGCGCAGAGGAGAAGCAGGGCGATCGCGCGCGGCATTCTGTTGAGCGTATCACCGGCGCGGGCGATGTGGCGTTTGCGGTCGACGGTTACGGATGAACGGCCGTGAGGTTGCTGATTTCAGTCCCATGGCCAGCCACCGTCCCGGAAGGTAACTCCCGCCCGCTCATCTTCTTGACGACAGCGCCCGTCGCAGCCCTCCTTGTACCCCAAACATTCCGCAGTATTTGCGTTCCTGGTGGTTTCTCCGGTTCGAACCGGTTCGACCGGGGTGCGCTCTCAACCATGCTGGTTCAGACGGTTGGCCTTTCTCAACCGTCCCATATGGCCGCTGAAAAGGCAAAATTGACTGTGGGACCTGCGGCAGGCCGCTGACGCCGCACAGCACTCGCAAGGGCAACTGGGTTTATCGGTATTATCGATGCCGGGCGACGGCCGGCGGCCGTCCACCTTGCGGGTACCAAGCAATAACCCTCAGTTCGCCGTCAGAATGTCAATAAGCCGCGACCTGGTTTCGTCCAGTTTCGCTCCGGAGACGTGACCCACGGCGGTAAACGACAATCCCTGAATCCGCGGTGAACAACCTGTTTGGTCGAATCCGGCTACTGCGGTTCAGGCTGCCTGCTTCGAAGTCGGTCGCTTCCAGCCGGATGGAATAGTCGTCCTCCCGAGCGTGGCTGGTGATCTGGCACAGGATCAGATCATCGCCCTTGAGCGATGCGAGAACCAGCGCCGGCCTTCGCTTCGTCTGGCTGAGATCGGAGAAGGGGAAGTTGATGACGACGACGTCGCCCTTTACAAACTGGCCCAGGCTGCGTCCTCCTCGGGTGCGAGCCAGTCGTTCGCGAGTGCAGACTCAGCAGCCATGGTGGGAACGGACGCGTCTGAATGCTCTTCGGCCAGCGCTCGCAGAAACGCCAGGAGCCGATCAAGATCCTGCTCGGAAAGTCGGCCGAGTTGTTGGGCGACGAGTTCGCGCTTGCTCATATCCTGTCCATTTCATTTTACGGCAGCAGCGGCGCCCCGGCCAACCTCTCGAACTTCTCGAAGCATCCCGCGACCGATCGTCAAGAACGCCAACCCGCGCCTGCCGAACCGCTTTGAGGGCGTGAGGACGCGCGGGCGCTCAGATGGCCGCGGTGGCGTCGGCGGCGTGATAGGAACTGCGCACAAGCGGGCCGGCCTCGACGTGGCTGAACCCCAATTCGCGGCCCGCCTGCCGGAATTGATCGAATTCCGCAGGCGGCACGTAGCGGATCACCGGCAGGTGGCGAGGCGAGGGGCGCAGGTACTGTCCGAGCGTGAGAATGTCGACCCTGTGCGCGCGCAGGTCGCGCATGGTTTGCAGAACCTCCGCGGGAGTCTCGCCGAGGCCTAGCATGAGCCCGCTTTTAGTGGGTGTTGCGGGCGAGAGCGTTTTAGCGTGGGCGAGCAGTTCGAGCGAGCGCTCGTAGCGGGCGCCCAGACGCACCTGGCGATACAGTCTGGGCACGGTTTCGGTGTTATGGTTCAGCACGTCCGGCGTGGCTTCCATGACCGTGCGCAGCGCCTCGAGATTGCCTTGAAAGTCCGGGATCAGCACCTCGATGCCGCAGCCGGGAACGCGTTCGCGAATGGCTTTGATCACCATGGCGAACAGTTCGCCGCCGCCGTCATCGCGGTCGTCCCGGTTGACGCTGGTGATGACCGCGAAACGAAGTCCCATGGCGGCCACCGCTTCGGCTACGCGCCGCGGCTCGTCGTAATCCACGGGCAGGGGCGCCCCTTTGCCTACCGCGCAAAATCCGCACCGGCGTGTGCAGACATTACCCAGAATCATGAAAGTCGCGGTGCGATTGTTCCAGCACTCCCCCACATTCGGGCAGGCCGCGCTTTCGCAGACAGTGTGCAGACGCAGACGTTCGATGAGGGATTTGAGATCGCGATAATTGTCGCCGGCCGGCGCGGGAGCGCGCAACCAGTTGGGGCGGTCGTTTTTGGGGACAATGGATACCAGCAAACTTCTCCCATTGTAAGCCGCAGGTGCGCTGTGTGCGCCATTACAACGCGGGACGCGGCGCCTTCGGAAGTGGAGCGCGCCGTGCTCTCTTAGCCTAAGGGAGAACCATATGGCAAAAAAGCGTGAAGGCCTGGAACAACTCCTGGTAGAGGATCTCCAGGATTTATTCGACGCAGAAAAGCAGCTTGTCCGGGCGATTCCGAAGATGGCCAAGGCGGCGGCGGACGACGAACTGGTGAGCGCCCTGCGCAAGCATCTGGAAGTGACCAAAGGACAGGTGCAGAGGCTCGAGCGGATCTTCGAGTCGATGGATATGCGCGCCAGAAGCAAGCCCTGCAAGGGAATGAAGGGCATCGTGGAGGAAGGCCAGGAGCAGCTCCAGGAAGACCACGAGGAGGCAATTATGGATTCGGCTATCTCGGCCGCCGCCCGAAAGGTCGAGCACTACGAGATGGCCGGATACGAGAGCGCGCGATCATTGGCGAGTCAACTCGGAATGCGGGAAGCGGCGCAGCTTCTGGATGAGACGCTCCGCGAGGAAATGCAGGCGGACAAGGAACTGGCCCAGATCTCAAAGCGTCTGCTGAAGGAATCCGGCAGAAGGCAGACGGAAGCGGCTGCATTGCCGGCCGCAAAGCAGGGCCGGAGCGGACGCGGGACGGCAAGAGTCGCGCGACGCGGAGCAAGCCGGGACGCCTCGGCGCAGCCCTTGACCGAACACGAGGAGATCCGGCAATGGGCGGAGGAGCGCGGCGCTCATCCCGCCTGTGTGCGCGGCACCGGCGGAAAGGGAGATACGGGCATGATTCGTCTGGATTTCCCAGGCTACTCCGGAGAGCAATCCCTGCAAGAGATCGGCTGGGACGAGTGGTTCGAGAAGTTCGACGAAAACGGGCTCGCCCTACTGGTGCAGGAAACTACGGCCGGCGGCGAGACAAGCAACTTCAATAAGCTCGTCAAGCGCGGCTCAAGCGGGAAAAGACCGAAAGCGCGCGCCGCGCGTTAAGGCGATCACATTCGGGTGGGCGTTGGTATACCGCTCACCCTTTGCTTTCGAAAGGCTGTGCTACGATGCCGAGTTCGCACACCGTTCCTGAGATTCCGATGCTCCATGGCCAAGACCAGGCGGCGGCTCACCTCGCGGCAATCGTAGAATCGTCCGAAGACGCCATTATCAGCAAAGATCTGGAGGGCTACGTCCGCACCTGGAACGCGGCTGCGGAACGGGTTTACGGGTATAAGGCGGAGGAAGTAATCGGCCAACCGATGACAATCCTTTTACCGCCGGAGCGCGCCACGGAGGAGGCCGAAATCCTGGACCGGATGCGACGCGGAGAGCGGGTCAGCCACTTCGAAACGACGCGCGTTCGTAAAGATGGCGGCATCATCCATGTTTCGCTGACGATTTCTCCAGTACGGGCGGCGGACGGCACCATCCTGGGAGCGTCGCACGTCGCCAGGGATATCACGGAACAGAAAAAATTCGAGCGGCAGCTCCGGCAATCGCAGCGGCTCGAAAGCCTGGGCGTTCTGGCCGGCGGCATCGCGCACGACTTCAACAACCTGCTGACGGGCATCCTGGCGAACATTTCGCTCTCTTCCGACCTGCTGCCGCCGAGCAGTCCGGTCCAGCCGATGCTCAAGGACGGAGCTTCGGCGGCGCAGCGGCTCAGCGATTTGACGCGCCAACTGCTGGCGTACTCCGGACGGGGCAGCCTGTCCCTGGCCACGCTCAACCTTTCCGACCTGGTGCGGGAGATCGGGGCGCTCATTCAGGCTTCGATTCCGAAGCACGTGTTTGTGCGGCTGGCGCTCGATGACCGGATCCCGCTCATGAAGGCGGACGCAAGCCAGATCCAACAGATCGTGATGAACCTGATCATTAACGGCGCCGAGGCCATCTCGCCCGAGGAGTCAGGTACGGTGCTGGTGACGACCGGGTTTCAGCAAGTCGACACAACCTATATCGAGAGCACGGTGTTCGTTTCGGGCGCGGCGGACCCCGGGCCGTACGTCTGGCTGGAGGTCCACGACACCGGAAAAGGCATGTCGGCCGAGACACAGGCGAAAATCTTCGATCCATTCTTCACTACCAAGCTTCAGGGCCGTGGCCTGGGACTGGCAGCGGTACTGGGAATCGTGCGCAGCCACCGCGGCATGATCAAGGTCTACAGTCAGTTGGGACAGGGCACGACGTTTAAGGTGCTGTTTCCGGCGGATGTGCAGGCCAAACCGACCGCGGCAGTCCACATCGAGGATATGCAAGGTAGTGGCACCATCCTGGTGGTCGAGGATGAGGAAGTGATCCGCCGCGTGGTGAAAACGACGCTGGAACTCTACGGCTACACGGTATTGCTCGCCGAAGACGGCGAAAAGGGTGTCCGTTCATTGGAGAAGTATGGCCGGGAGGTCGACGCGGTCCTATTGGACCTGGTGATGCCGCGAATGAGCGGGGAGGAAGCGTTCCGCGCGATGCGGTTGATCCGGCCCGATCTGCCCGTGGTGCTCACGTCGGGTTATAGCGACATAGAGGCGCAGGCTCGCTTCGCCGGCAAATCGCTTTCGGGATTTCTGCGCAAACCCTTCACGGCGGCAGCGCTCGGCCACGCGATTAAATCCGCGCTCCGCGGGAAAACTCCCGGCAGTTCAACCCGTTAGCAGCTTCCAAGTGATTGGCCGCGGTTGAGCCAGGCACCGGGAACTTTCCATTCGGACGCGGTGTCTATGGTTGGTGTAGGCCGGAGTTTTCTGCTAGCTTGAATGCAGGCTGAAGGTGAGGCTGCCGGTGGCGACTTCAATTCTCGAACTGAGCCCGGAACGGGCAGCGGAAGCTGTCGCGGATCTCGATGACATCTGTCTGATCGAGAACCTGCGGGCGGGATCCGAGCGCGCATATGAGGACCTGATCGGCCGGTTCCAGCAGCCGGTCTACGTATTGGCGCTGCGGCTTCTCAACGACCCGTCCGATGCATGCGACGTGGTGCAGGAAGTCTTCCTCAAGGTCTTTCGCAACATCAACAGCTTTCGCGGTCAGAGTACGCTCAAAACCTGGATCTACCGGATTACGGTCAACGAGGCGCACAACGCACGGCGATGGTTTTTCAGGCATCGCAGGCGGGAGGTGGAGCTCGATACGAGTCCGGAAGAGACACGGAGCTGGAAGGAGATCATAGCGGACGGCAGCCGGTCGCCGTTTGAAGAGGCCGTCGATCATGAGCAGCACGCGATGATCGAGGCGGCTTTGGACCGGATCAACCCAATCTTCCGGGAGGCTGTGGTGCTCAGGGACATCACGGACCTGAGTTACGACGAGATCGCGGAAGTTTTGGGTGTATCCCTCGGGACGGTGAAATCCAGGATCCTGCGCGGCCGCGAGGCGCTGCGGGAAGAACTGTCCGGGAGCCTGCAAGTCAGGCCGGCGCTCCGGCTGGTTCCGAAAACGGCAGAGTGAAATTATGAGCTGTGAATACGTGCAAGATTTGATCTCTCCATTCCTCGACGGGGTGCTTCCGGTGCAGGAGCGGGAGAAAATGTCGGCACACGTGCAGTCCTGCCGGCATTGCGGATCTTCCCTGGAAACGGCCGAAAAGCTCCGCGTATCGATGAAGTCCATGTCCTGTACGCAGGTGCCGGGCAAACTCGCCGCCCAATTGCGCGTGATGGCGTCGCACGAACACGCGCGCCGGGTGGCCCACTCCACGGTGGCGGGACGGATCCGGATGTGGCTGCAACCCTGGCAACTGCTGTTCGACAACCTGATGCGGCCGGTGGCCCTGCCGATTGCCGGAGGGCTGTTCTCGGCGCTGGTGGCGTTCAGCGTGCTCGTCCCCAACCTGATGTTCCAGCACGGGTTTGGAGATACCGAACTGTTTACCAGTCCGGACGGCGAAGTGGTGGTGTTGAGCTCAAACGGGACTTACTTCCCCGGGACTCCGGGCGAACAGGCAAACCGTAAGCCGTACGTTCCCGAGAACATCCTTCGAATCGATCGCGTGGATGTGGCCACCCCGGACGATGCCAATGTTGTAGTGTTGTACATCGACCAGAATGGACGCGTGAGCGACTGGTATGTCGCGCAAGGAACCCTCACCCCTGACCTGCAGAGCATCATCATGTTCTCGCAGTTCAAGCCGGCGACGTTCCTGGGGCTCCCGACTTCGAGCAAGGTGAAGGCGGTAGAGCGGGTCGGCGGAACGGGCAGAAGCCTGCGGAGTTAGGGCGGGCCTGGAGGCCTAACCGACTGGGACAGAGGCTCGGCCAGCACTTTCTTTTCCAAAGTTCCATTCTGGAGCGGATCGCGGCGGCGGCATGCCCGTCCCGAGAACGGCTCGTCATCGAAATCGGTGCGGGGCGTGGTACGCTCACGGCAAAACTGCTCGAGCGGGCAGATCGGGTGATTGCAGTAGAACTCGACTCGGAGCTTGCAGAGGGGTTGCGCGCGCGGTACGGCGCCGAAAGCGCGCTCCAAGTGATGGAAGCCGATGTATTGCAGACGGACCTGCGGCAGTGGGGTCCGGCAGTCGTCGCAGGAAATCTTCCTTACTACATCACCTCTCCGATCCTGGAGCGGGTGCTCGACAGCGCCTTTGAGCGAGCTGTGTTTCTGGTGCAGAAAGAAGTCGCCAACCGGATCGCGGCCCGTCCGGGTTCTCCCGACTACGGTTTTTTGAGCGTGCGGACGGCGTGCCGCGCAACGGCGCGCGTGCTGTTTCCGGTGAAACCTGGAGCTTTCCGTCCGCCGCCGCAGGTGGAATCCGCAGTGGTGCTGCTGGAGCCGCGGCCGGGACCGTTCGCCGACTGCGCACCTTTTCTTGAATTCGTGGGGAGATGCTTCCGGCAGAAGCGCAAGACGCTGCGCAACAATCTGGCGGCGTTTTACGGCAAAGAGGCGATTGAGGAGCAGGCCGAAGCCGGCATGCGTGCCGAGCAACTCACCCTGGAGCAGTTCGCCGACCTCTACAGCCGGCTCAGCGCGTGGCAACGCAATTGCACGGCATAGGGCATGACTCTACTGCGTACGTGTGCCGTGGCAACCGCCGCTGTCGCTATCATAGCCGCGCAGGAAGGACCCAAGGGGCCGCGGCCCACTCAAATGACACTCCAGGAGAGAGACCGGGGGCGAGTGCAAACGCACGGTTCGACGGCGGCGCAAACCGTTTCGGGTGTGCTGGTAGATGCATCGTGCCGCGACCGGACCACGTTAAACCTCCGGCAGAAGCCGGTGACCGACGTTGCCGGACAGAGGGAAACGGCCCAGCCGTCCAGTTCCACGGCGCCTAAAACTCCGCCGGCCGGTGATTCGTCGGACAGCGCGCGGCAAAGCGCTATCGCTCAAATGGTTCCCGATGCGCTGGCCCGGGAGGAAGACATGAGCTGCGCAGTTACCGGCGGCACCACGAATTATGCACTCCTGCTGGATGACGGCCGGCTGCTGAACATGGATCAGGGCGGGAACACCCTGGCGGCGCAAGCGGTACAATCTACGGCCGAGGGGCGAGCGATGTTGAACGGCGCCGGCCCGGCGTTCAAGCCGCGGGTGAAGGTGCGTGGCCGCGTGGGAGGCGACGAGATCGTCGTGGAGAAGATCGATAGCCTGCGATAAACGGGTACGATAGCAGGGTGGAACGACTGTACGATTTACCTCCGGGACCGGATTGCCCCGAAATTGTCCGCATGATCGTGGAGATCCCAAAAAATTCCAGCAACAAGTACGAATACGATGGCGAACTGGGTGTTTTCCGGTTAGACCGGGCCTTGTATTCGCCACTTCACTACCCTGGCGACTACGGATTCATTCCCGGGACCCTGGCAGAAGATCACGATCCGCTGGACGTCCTGGTGCTGGTGGATGAGGCAAGCTACCCCGGAGTGCTGATTGCGGTGCGCCCCGTGGGTTTGCTCGAGATGGTGGATCAGGATGAGCCGGACCAGAAGATCCTGGCCGTCCCGAACCGGAACCCGCGGTTCGACCAGATCCATACGATCGACCAGGTCTTTCCGCACAAGCTTCGCGAGATTGAGCACTTCTTCGCGATATACAAGGAACTGGAAGGAAAAAGGACGGAACTGCGCGGATGGCGCGGTCCGCGTGAGGCGCGGGACACGATCCGGCGGTGCCGTGAAGCTTACCTGGAAGTGCATCCCGCCGAGGCGCCGAGCCCCGCAGTGGAAGGGACGCTATCATAGATCCGAGCCCGGCCTGAACGAAATGGACCTTGTGCGCGCACCCTCACGCCGGAAACTGCCAGCGTGGCTTCCTCAAGCCCTGGGATACACCCTTTCGGCGGCGTGCCTGTTCTGGGTGCTGCACGGATACCCTATTAATGAACTGATTCCGACAATCAGGGCGCTCGACTGGAAATGGGTCCTGCTGGGCGTGTCGGCGGACCTGGCGGTCTACGTTTGCCATGCGTGGCGCTGGAATACGCTGCTCAGTCCGGTGGCGCGCCTGGGAATCTGGCGTACGGTACAGTCCATCTACATTGGCCTTTTCGCTAACGAAGTGCTGCCGCTGCGCACGGGGGAACTGATCCGCTGCTATCTGCTGGCTCACTGGAATGGGCTGCGGCTGTCGCTGGGGTTCGCGTCGGCAGCGCTCGAACGCATTCTGGATGGTTTCCTGATGGTGGCGGCATTCCTGGTGACGGCTAGCTTCGTTCGGCGGATCCCCGACGAACTCGTGGTGCTGGTGCAGGTGATTGGCGGGCTCCTCGTGCTAGGCGCGATTCTGTTGATCTGGATCGTGCTGCGGAAGCACGAGGCGCATGCGGCCATCAGGGAGAGCCGGTGGGCTGCAACCCTGCGTCACGTGATCGAAGGCCTGCACCTGATGGGCAATCCGCACACGCTGCTGGCGACCTCGGGATTGAGCCTGCTGTATCTCTTCCTCCAGGTGGTGACCTATTGGGCGCTCATGAAAGCCTACGGCCTGGACCTGAACTTCTGGGTCGCGGGCGGGGTGCTGACCATCGTCCGGTTCGGAACGGTGATTCCGAATGCGCCGGGCAATCTCGGACTGTTCCAGTTCGCCTGCGTGCTGGGGCTGGGTCTCTTTGACGTTGAAAAGAACGACGCCAAGACTTTCTCCTTTATCCTGTTTTTTGCGTTGACTCTGCCGCTGCTGCTGGGCGGTGCCGTAGCCACCGCGCTCACGGGGCTGAATATCGGAGAATTGCGGGAGCGCGCCAGGCGCGGAGCCGAACTCCACGCCGCCACTCCCGCAGCCGACCGGCAATAGCCGTCTCAAATCGTGCCCATTTTGCCTTCCCGGAAATCATCTACCGCCCGCACCAGTTCTTCCTTTGAGTTCATCACGAACGGGCCGTAGCGCGCGACCGGTTCACCGATCGGTTCCCCGGCTACCAGCAGAAAACCGAGAGGCGTGTCGCCGGTGTTTTGGACGGCGACTTCGTCCGCGCTGCGATCGAAGAAGACGACCTGATTGGAATCCGCATCGGAGCCTCCGAAGCGCCCCCGGCCCTCGATCACGTACGCAAACGCATTGCGCGAGCTGGGGATCTCCTGGCGGAACTCCGCGCCTGGCTGCAACGTCGCGTGCAGGTACAGGATCGGAATTCGAGTCTCGATAACGCCGCGAGCGCCCAGGCTCTCGCCCGCGATCACTTTCACTTTTACAGCGCCCGAATCGGATTCAGCCACCGGAATGCGCTCGGAGAGCGTGTCCTGATAGCGCGGCGGGATCATCTTGTCCTTGCGCGGCAAGTTGATCCACAGCTGATAGCCTTGCAGGCGCCCACCCTCCTTGACCAGTGTCTCGCCGGGGAGCTCGGAATGGACAAGCCCGGAGCCCGCCGTCATCCACTGCACGTCGCCCGGACGCAGCACGCCGCGGTTGCCCCAGGAATCGTGGTGTTGCATTTCGCCGCTCAGCAGGTACGTGACGGTTTCAAAGCCTCTGTGCGGATGTGGCGGGAAGCCGCGTGCGGCGCCGGGCGCCAGGTCCATCGGCCCCATCTGGTCCAGCAGGAGGAAGGGATCGAGATCCATTGCTTCGGACCCGGGAAAGGCGCGGCGCAGTTCCACGCCATCGCCATCCTGCGTGCGCGGGGCGGTGAATATTTTGGCGGCGGCTCTGAGTTTTTGTTCGGTCATAACGGTTGGCATCCCTTCTGAAGTATCTTGACTTCAAGATATCTGATGCTAGGATGTGAAAAAGGATTCCTGATGCCTACCAGCGGCGTGCACCTGTGGTTGATCTTGTGGAAGACGTACGAGGCGCTGTACGGCCACGCCGTTCGCGACATTCAAAGGCTGGGGCTCGGCTTCAGCGACTTCGCGGTGCTCGAACTCCTGCTGCACAAAGGACCAACGCCCGTAAACACGATTGGCAGCAAAGTCGGGTTGACGAGCGGTTCCATCACTGCGGCGGTGGACCGGCTCGAGCGCAAGGCGATGGTGGAGCGCCGTGAAGATCCGGCCGATCGGAGGTCGCGGATCGTGCACTTGACCGGGGCGGGGAAGAAGCTGATCTCCTGCGCCTTTGCCGAGCATGCAAAAGCGATGGAGCAGGCGGTGGACTCTCTATCCCCGGAAGAGCGGGACATGGCTGCGGCGCTGCTCCGGAAGCTGGGCCGGAGCGCGGCGGCGCGTCTCGGCCGATGCACGCCACAAGCTAGAATCGAGGAACGGTGATCTCCATGCGGAACGGCGGTTGGCTCAAGAAGATCGGGTTCGTTCTGGCGATTGCGGCAGCTTCCTTCGGGTTCCAGAACCGCGAGGCCGCGCGCTGGGAACAGCAGGCGCGGAACATCGACATTGTCCGGGACGATTGGGGCATCGCCCACGTTCACGGCAAGACCGATGCCGATGCGGTTTTCGGAATGGTGTACGCGCAGGCGGAGGACGATTTCAATCGCGTGGAAACCAACTACATCAACGCTATGGGCCGTCTGGCCGAGACGGAGGGCGAGTCTCGGGTAATTCAGGATCTGCGGATGAAGCTGTTCATAGATCCGGAGGCGCTGAAGAAGGACTATGCGGCCAGCCCGGCATGGCTGCAAAGGTTGATGAACGCGTTTGCCGACGGGCTGAACTACTATCTGGCCAAACACCCCGAGGTCAAGCCGCGCGTGATCCGGCGTTTCGAGCCGTGGATGGCGTTGAGTTTCACGGAAGGCTCGATCGGCGGCGATATCGAGCGGGTGAACCTCAACCAGCTTCAGCAGTTTTACGGCAAAACCACGGCGTACGCCGCGCCTCGGGAGGGCCCGATACCGGAGCCGAGGGGCTCGAACGGCATCGCTATCGGCCCGGCCAACACGGCTTCGCACAATTCCCTGCTGCTGATCAATCCGCATACTTCCTTCTTCTTCCGCTCGGAATTGCAGATGTCGAGCGACGAAGGGCTCAACGCCTACGGCGCCGTCACCTGGGGGCAGTTCTTCATTTACCAGGGTTTCAACGATCGTGCCGGGTGGATGCACACGTCGAGCGGCGTGGATGCGATTGACGAGTACCTGGAGACGGTGGAGAAGCAGGGCGATCGCTATTTTTATCGGTATGGTTCCGGCCAGCGTCCGATGATCGTGTCGGAAATCAGCGTGCCGTACAGGACAGATCGCGGAATGGCCGAAAAGAAGTTCACCGTCTATCGCACGCATCAGGGTCCGATCGTTCGCGAGGCCAACGGAAAATGGGTGGCAGTGCGCCTGATGCAGGAGCCCATCAAAGCCCTGGAACAGTCGTACCTGCGCACGAAAGCGAAGAATTACAAGGAGTTCCGGAAGACCATGGACCTGCTGGCGAACTCGTCCAACAATACGATCTTCGCCGACGCGGACGGCAACATCGCCTATTTCCACGGTGATTTCATTCCGCGGCGCAACACGAAATTCGATTGGACGCGGCCGGTGGACGGAAGCGATCCCGCCACCGAATGGCAGGGACTGCTTACTGTAGACGAGATTCCGCAACTGCTCAATCCGAAAACCGGCTGGCTGTACAATTCCAACAACTGGCCATGGTCCGCCGCCGGGGCATCGAGTCCTCGCAGGCAGGACTATCCGGCATACGTCGAAACCGGCGGCGAATCGGCGCGCGGCCTGCATGCGATCCGCGTGCTGGAGGGTAAGACCGGGTTCACGCTCGAATCGCTGATGAAGGCGGCTTACGATTCGTACCTTACCTGGTTCGACAGGCCGCTGCCGGCGCTGCTGAAAGCCTGGGACGCGACACCTGCCGCCGATCCGTTGAAGGCCAGGGTGGCGGAACAGATCGCGGCGCTGCGGAAGTGGGACCATCGCTGGGCGGTGGATTCGGTACCGACATCGCTTGCTGTTTTCTGGGGTGAGGAAGTGCGCCGCCGGGTCTCCGGGGACGCCCGGTCAGCCGGCCTTTCGGTGGAAGACTACCTGGGCGAAAAGGCGCCTGCCGCGCAGTTGCTGCAGTCGCTGGTGGCGGCGTCGGACCGGCTTCGGTCCGATTTCGGCACCTGGAAGACGCCGTGGGGCGACATCAACCGTTTTCAGCGTCTCACGGGAGATATCGTTCAGCCGTTTCGCGATGACGGACCCAGCATTCCGGTCGGCTTCACTTCTGCCGTATGGGGTTCTCTCGCGTCGTTTGGGGCGCGTTCGTATCCGGGTACGAAGAAATGGTACGGCACGAGCGGCAACAGTTTCGTGGCCGTAGTCGAATTTGGCAAAACGGTGAAGGCACGCGCGGTGACGGCTGGAGGAGAGAGCGGGCATCCATCCTCCCCCCACTTCAATGATCAGGCGCGCCGCTACAGCAGCGGAGAATTGCGCGAGGTCTATTTTTACCGCGAGCAACTCAAAGGGCACGCCGAACGCGAATATCATCCCGGTAATTGACTGCATCCCGGTCCGGCGCGTAGCTCTCCGGCGGTTCGATACGCTTGGTATGATGACGTCAATAATTCGGCATCGCAACAATACTGGAGGGAATGCCTGATGTCTTCGATTGTCAAGTCGGTTTGGCTGGCCGCGTTGCTGGCGGTGGGCGTTCACGCGGCGGAGCGGCCCCGCATCACGGGAATCGCGAACATCGCTGTGAAGGTGGACAACCTCGAGGAGGCCCGCAAATTCTATTCGGGCGTAGTCGGAATGGCGGAGGCTTTCTCCACCAGGGACGCAGAAGTCAAAGGCGAGCTGGCCTGCTTCAAGGTGAATGACCGGCAGTACGTGGAAGTCTCCCCCACGCTGGCGGATCCGGCCGAAGACCGCTTAATCCGCATCGGTTTCGAGACCAGCGACGCCCGCAAACTACGCGACTACCTGGCCGAAAAAGGCGTACCGGTCCCCGCCACCGTCGTTGCCGATCCGAACGGAAACCGCAGCTTCACGGTGAAGGATCCGGACGGCCACTCCGTGCAGTTTGTCCAGTACATGCCCGGTTCCATCCACAGCCGCAATTTCGGCAAGCACCTCTCTGCGAACCGTATTTCGGACAGGATGATCCACGTCGGTGTGCGGGTGGTGGATCCGGCGAAATCGGACCGCTTTTACAAGGACATCCTCGGATTCCGTTTGCAATGGAAGGGCGGGCCCAGGGACGACCGTTTCGAGTGGATCTCGATGATGGTTCCGGATGGCTACGACTGGATCGAATACATGGTGCGCGAGACGCAACCGACGCCTCAGCAACTGGGCGTGCTGAACCACTATGCGCTAGCCACCATGGACATTCAGCAGGTGTACAAGATGGTGACGGAGCGTGGGTACACACCGCCGCGCGAACCGGCCATTGCCCGCGACGGCCGCTGGCTCCTGCAACTCTACGACAGGAACTTCACGCGCACTGAGATGATGGTTCGGAAACCGGTCGAGACACCCTGCTGCTCCCCGAATCTCGATGATTACACGGCTCGACGCGGCAACTAATTGGATTGCGGTTGCAGGATCCGGCTTCGGCGCCTGAACTTTATTTAACGTGGGTTTACGCAACGAGACGGCCGTTTTGCGGTTCAATAGCAATTATGTTCAGGATGCTGGTGGTCGCTACCCTCCTGGTGGTTCCGCTGAGTGGACAGTTTTCCGGGCGAGTGACGGGAACCGTCGTTGACACCTCCGGCGCGCCCGTACCCGGAGCTACCGTGGAACTCTACCTGGCGGGAGGCGCCAAGCCGCTCCTGACTGCCCAGACTTCCACCGACGGAGCCTACCATTTCATTGCGGTCCGGCCCGCTGACTACGACCTGACCGTGATCGCAACCGGCTTCATGAAGGCGACCCTGCGAAAGGTGGTTGTGGACGCCGCGCGTGAGACCTCGGTTCCGACCGTCAAACTGCAGTTGCCGGTTGTTGCACAGACGGTGGACGTCACAGCCGATACCGGGAGTGTGGAGACGGCGAACTCCGAAATTTCCGGCACAATCAGCACATCCGAAATCCGGCGGCTGCCGATTCTGGACCGGGATCCGCTAGGGGTGCTGCAAACGCAGCCCGGCGTCGTGTACAACGGCAACTCGTTGACCGTGATCGACGGCCTGCGCACATCGTACTCTTCAGTTACGCTTGACGGCATCAATATTCAAGACAACTACCTGCGAGACAACGCCCTCGATTATACGCCGAACAAACTGCTGCTGGGCCAGGTCCGTCAGATGACCCTGGTATCTTCGAACGCCAGTTCCGCCTCTTACGGTGGGGCGACCGAAACCGCCTTCTCCACGCCTTCCGGCACGAACCAACTGCACGGCGAGCTCTTCTTGTATAACCGCAACAGTTTCTTTTCCGCCAACGACTGGTTCAACAATCAATCCGGCACCGAAAGGCCGCGGCTGAACCAGAACCAGTTCGGCTTCTCGCTCGGCGGGCCGATTCTCAAGGACAAGCTGTTTTACTATGCGAATTACGAAGCGGTGAGGGCTCGCCAGCAGGTCCCGGTGGACACCCTGATCCTTACCGCACGCGCTCGCGCCGGATATTTCACTTACCTGAACGGCGCGACGCCGCGGGAAGTCAACCTGCTCGCGCTCAGAAATCTGAGCGGCGTCGATCCGACGATACAGACGCTTTTGGACCAGGTGCCGTTGCCGGAAAAGCTCAACAACGGCGATGTTGGGGACGGCCGCAACTTCTCCGGCTATCGTTTCAACCAGCGCAACAACGAAACACGCGATAACGTCACCGGGAAGATTGACTACAACCTTTCGCTGCGCCACGTGGTGAGCGGTTCGTACCTGTGGAACCGCCAGGATTCCGACCGGCCCGATGCCGAGAACGACTTTTCCGCCATTCCCAAGGTTTACAACCCGACTCACGCGAATTTGATTTCCGCGTCGTGGCGATGGACGCCCGCGAGCACCCTGACCAATGAATTTCGGGCGGGGTTCAATCTGACTTATGGCTATTTCAACAGTTCTCAGGATTTCGGCCCATATCTGCTGACCGGGACCATCTTTTCGAACCCGGTGAACGAGTTTCAGACTCAGGGCCGCACCACAAACACCTATGTGTTCTCGGACGATGCGGCCTGGCAGCGCGGCGCCCACTATCTGCAGTTCGGTTTTCACGCCCAGAAGGTGCGCGTCCGCTCGTATGATGAGGCGGGGACCGTTCCCACTTACAGCCTGGGAATGACATCCAATCCGCTGGCCCTGACGCGCGCCAACCTGCAAGGCGCCGGCACCAGCGATCTCGCCACAGCCAACGCGCTGCTCGCGACTTTGGGCGGATTCGTGGATGGTTACAGCCAGGTGTTCAACATAATCAGTCGCAGTTCCGGGTATGTGCCCGGCGCGCCCTATCTGCGCAATCTCCGCTATGGCGACTATCCGCTTTACGTACAGGATAAGTGGCGCATCGCCACCCGTCTTACTTTGACTCTGGGCCTCAAGTGGGAGATACCCGGAGTCGGCGACGAGCGCGATGCGCTGGAACTGATGCCGGTCATTCAAGGCTCGATCCAGAACACTCTGCTATCCAACGCAATGCTGGACTGGATCGGCGGGGCCGTGGGACGCCCCTGGTACAACCGCTCCTGGAGCAGTTTCTCGCCGAACTTTGGTTTCGCCTGGGACGTATTCGGCGACGGCCGCACCGCCTTACGAGGCGGGTATTCAATTTCCCGGGTGAACGACCAGGAACTGGCAGCGCCGGAGAATATGCTGTTCGCCAACCCGGCGATTCAGGGTCTGTCGTCCGGCATCGGCATCAATCAGCGTCTCTCGACCGGGCTGAGTCCGGTTCCAACGCCCCCGTTTCAGGTGCCGATGAAGGTCTCCGACGAGTACGCCTTGAACCCGTTCAACACCGTGGGCATCGTCGATCCCAATCTAAAACGGCCGTACGTTCAGCAATATTCTCTTGGTCTCCAACATGACTTCAAGGGAACGGTCTTTGAGGCGCGCTACGTGGGCAACCACGCCGTCGGCTCATATCGCGCGTTCGATTACAACCAGGTGCAGATCAAAGAGAACGGCTTTCTCGACGACTTTCGGCGCGCGCAGAATAACGGGGATCTCGCCTATGCCTCGACCGGTACCTACAACCCGCAATTCAATCCGGGCATTCCGGGTAGCGTGCCGTTGCAGGTCTTTCCCTTGCTTGCCACCGGCGGCGAGTTTCGCAGCGGCGACGTTCTGAATTATCTGCAGACAGGCCAGGTGGGGGAACTCGCCAACTATTATCAGACCAATGGCATTAACGGGCCGGTCCAGTTCTACAGGAATCCGTACGCTCTCGGTGCGGATGTGATTACGAATTATTCCCATTCCACTTACAACTCGCTACAGGTTGAGGCGCGGCACCGCTTCAGCCGCGGCCTTAGTCTCGATGCCAATTACACGTTTTCCAAGGTCCTCAGCGACGCGGACGGCGACTTACAAACGCGGTTTCAGGCCTTTCTGGACGTCGACAATCCGAAACTGGAGCGCGCGCGCGCCAATTTCGACTTGAATCACATGGTCAAAGCGAACGGCGTCTTCGAGCTTCCTTTCGGCCGCACGGGCGCGATGCATAACAGGATTCTCGACATGGTGATGGGCGGTTGGACGGTCGGAGGCACGATGGTGTGGCAGTCGGGGGCGCCGTTCTCCATTCTGTCGGGCCTGGCCACTCTGAACCGCGAGGCGAGGTCCTATTACAACACCGGCACGACGTTCCTGACCATGAGCGAACTGGCCAATGTGGTGAAGTTCCAGATGACCGGCAGCGGGCCCATGATGGTGGCCGCGACAGCTATCAATCCCAGCGATACAACCGGCGTGAATGCGTACGGCAAGCCCGCGTTTCAGGGTCAGGTCTTCTACAATCCGGACGCTGGGTCGCTCGGGACATTGCAGCGCCGCCAGTTTTCGGGGCCGTGGACCTTCAATGTCGATCTCAGCCTGATGAAGAATTTCCGGGTGTCGGAAAACCATTCCATAGAGCTCCGCGGCGACGCCTTCAACGCACTGAACCATGCCACTTTCTGGTCCGGGGACCAGAACATCAATTCAAGCGCGTTCGGCGTGATCGGGTCCACCTTCTTTCCGGCGCGCATCATGCAATTCGGACTTGACTATCGCTTCTGAGCGTTCGAGGGCTGCACTCCGAAATTACATAAGTCTTACAATGCACAACGCGACGGCTTGGTAGGTTGGATTTAGAGACGCAATCTGGAGTCGCTGTTTGGCCACCGAAATCTATTACTTCAACCACCGTAGCGGAATGAACTGGTTCACTACCCTCGTTCTTGTGGTGCTGCACATCGGCGCCGTTGCCGCGCTGTTTACTGCCTCCTGGTTCAATTTCGCCATAGCGTTGCTGTTGTACTGCGCCTGCACCGGGCTGGGCATCAGCATGGGCTACCACCGGCTGCATACGCACCGGTCCTACAAAGTGCCGCGCTGGCTGGAATATTTCTTCGCTCTCTGCGGAGCGTTGACGCTGGAAGGAGGGCCGATTTTCTGGGTGGCCGTCCACCGCGTACACCATCAGCTTTCGGACCAGCCCGGCGACCCGCACTCGCCTCGGGACGGGGCCTTCTGGTCTCATATGGGCTGGATTCTTTTCGGCGAAACCAATCACAACAACACGCGCATGATGTCCAAGTACGCGCCGGATCTGGCCAAGCACCGCTTCTACGTGTGGTTGAACAATTATCACTGGGTGCCGATCGTGGTGCTCACCGCGCTTCTCTACGCAGTTGGCGGTCTTTCGCTGGTGCTGTGGGGCATCTGCCTGCGAGTGGTTGCGGGTCTTCACGTGACTTGGGCGGTGAACTCCGCCACTCATATGTTCGGCGCGCGCCGCTTCGAAACGCGCGACGATTCGCGCAATACCTGGTGGGTTGCCATTTTCTCGTTCGGAGAAGGCTGGCACAACAACCACCATGCCCACCCCACTTCGGCCCGTCACGGGCTTGCCTGGTATGAGTTCGACCCATCGTGGCTGCTGATCAAGTTGCTGCGCGCCGTAGGACTCGCCAAAGCGATCCACGTCGCCACCGTGGACAGCGGTCTGGCCGACAAAAAGGCGGCGTAAGCAGGGCCGGGCGTCGGTTCATTCCGGGTTGAACGTCACAATGGCGCGATGTCTGCACCGCAAAACTGCGGAGGCGGAACATGCGCTGGAGTGCTATTGTCCTGCTCGTCAGCCTTGTAGCGACGGGATGCGGCCGCAAAGAGGCCGCAAGGCCCGGGCAGCAGCTCAGCGGACTATTCCTGATCTGGCAGAACGGCAAAGCCGGGTATGTGGATAAGAATGGGAATATCAAGATTCCGCCGCAATTCGCGGACGCCGGGACGTTCTCCGATGGCTTGGCGGTAGTTTCGGCAGGCGGCCGTGCCGGATATATCGACGAGCACGGGAAATTCGCCGTGAATCCGCAGTTCGACGCCGGCGCTCCATTTACCCAGGGGCTCGCGGCCGTGCGAATGGCAAACTCGTGGGGATTCATCGACAAAAGCGGCAAGATAGTAATCCGGCCCCAATTCCGCGTGCCCGAGAACATGACCGCGCAGTTCTCGAACGGTCTGGCGGCCGTTATTCCGGGAGGGGCCACGCAGGTAGGATTCATCGACAAGAACGGCAAAATGGTGATCGCGCCGCAGTTCGACTTCGCCCTGCCGTTTTCCGAAGGCTTGGCTCTGGTCGGCTCGGGCGGGCGCTACGGCTATATCGACACGCATGGCAAAATAGCGATAAACCCGCAGTTCGACGATGCCAGCAGTTTCTATGAAGGCCGTGCGGCGATTCGCCTCGGCGACAAATGGGGCTACATCGATCGCAGCGGTAAGATCGTGGTCAATCCGCAGTTCGATGCCGCGCGGGCGTACTCGGACGGGCTTGCGCTGGTGGCGCTGAGCGGCCGGATCGGTTTCATCGACAAAGACGGCAAGATGGTCGTCAATCCTCAGTTCGACGGCGCCAACGACTTCTCCGATGGCCGTGCCCCGGTGCGTGTGGGTGAGCATTGGGGGTACATTGACAAGAGCGGAAAGCTCGTAATCAATCCTCAATTCGATAACGCGCGTCCGTTTTCGTTGAACTTGGCACCCGTGCAGCTCGGTTCGGCGTGGGGATACGTGAACAAAGACGGAAAACTGGTTTGGAATCCATCAGTATGACGATCAAGAAACTGAAATTCGCTTGGAAGTACAGGAAACCCCTGTGGCGGTATCGCAAACTGATCCGTCATCGCAGGGAAATCGCGTGGAGCGCTGCCGCCGGATTGGCGATGGCCGGCGCGGGAATCTTCATGTGGCGAAACCGCATCCAACAGATGGATGCCCAACGAGGATAAGTCCGGCCGCAACGCAGCCGCGGGCAGCATCGGCACAGTCCGCGTCCTCGGTGTGCCGGTAAGGCTTCATTTCACATTTCTTCTTCTGCTGATCTTCCTGCTGTTTATCGGCGTCGGCGCCAAACAGTCGGGAGTGACCACGGTGCTGTATATTCTCGCCCTGTTCGCCTCGGTCATCCTGCACGAGCTCGGGCATGCCCTGGTGGCGCGCCGCTTCGGCATCCGTACGAGCGAGATCGTGATGTATCCCATCGGCGGCATGTCGCGGCTGGAGCGCGAGCCAAGGGCGCGGGAAGAGCTGTGGATTGCGATCGCTGGTCCGCTGGTGAATCTACT
The DNA here is from genome assembly GCA_963836425.1 of Bryobacterales bacterium. Lineage (GTDB taxonomy): Bacteria > Acidobacteriota > Terriglobia > Bryobacterales > Bryobacteraceae > CAWIJJ01. The sequence goes on from CAWIJJ010000007.1 coordinate 318,867, forward strand.
CATCGCCGGGATCCTCTTCGGCTGGGTGGCCATGACGGGCGGATTAGTGATGCCGGATCAACTGCGGGAGCCCACCGATGCTAACCTGGCTGAGCGAATCGCCATCGGCAACCTGATACTGTTCGTGTTCAACCTGCTGCCCGCTTATCCAATGGATGGCGGGCGGGTGCTGCGCGCACTCCTGGCGCTGCGGCGGCCCAAGGAAGAGGCTACCCGCATCGCGGCAGGGGCCGGCCAGATGCTGGCTATCGTCATGGGCCTGGCGGGCCTTCTGGGCGGCAACTTCCTGCTGGTGTTTATTGCGATGTTTGTGTACCTGGGAGCGTTTCAGGAGGGTGTGGCGGCCCGCGGACGCATTCTGACTACCGGCCACCCGGTCGAAGCGGCCATGATCACAGACTTTCGCACGCTCACCCATGGCCAGTCGATTCGGGATGCGGGCAACCTGCTGCTGGCCACTTCGCAGCACGATTTTCCAGTCGTTGTTGGGGAGCAGGTGGTGGGGCTGTTGACGCGATCCGCGCTTGTGCGCGCCATGATCACCGAAGGCCCCGATGCCTATGTAGCTGGCGCGATGAGCCGCGATTTTCTCCGCGTCCCGCCTGGTACGCCCCTGAACGAGGCTTTTGCGATGGTTTCCGGACCACAAGCCTGCGCGCTGGTGATCGATGATGAGGGCCACCTCCGCGGCATGGTCACTTCGGAAAACCTGTCCGAATTTATCCTGCTGCAGCAGGCGAGCGCGGTGCAGGCGAAAGTACACGCCTGATGTCGCATCGCGTGGTGATTGTCGGCGGCGGCTTCGGGGGTCTTTATGCCGCCAAGGAACTGGGGAGGGTGCCGGTCGACGTCACTCTGATCGACCGCCGGAATTTTCACCTGTTCCAGCCGCTGCTCTACCAGGTGGCAACCGGAGCGCTTTCTCCCGGCGAGATCGCATCTCCGCTCCGCTACGTGCTGCGGGCGCACCGCAACACGGAGGTTCTTCTAGGAGACGTCAAGGATATCGAGGTGGAGCGCCGCCTGGTACTGATGGCGGACGGCGAGGCTGGGTACGACACGCTCATCGTGGCCACCGGGGCGACGCATCATTACTTTGGCCACGACGAATGGGCGCGGATGGCGCCGGGGCTAAAGACCATTGAGGATGCGACCGAGATTCGCGGCCGCCTGTTGAAGGCGTTCGAGCAGGCCGAGCGGGAGCGGGATGCGGACCGGCGTCGCGCGTGGTTGACCTTTGTCATCGTTGGTGCCGGCCCGACGGGTGTCGAGCTGGCAGGGGCGCTGGGCGAAATCGCCAACGACACGCTGCGGCACGATTTCCGACACATTAATCCGGCCGAAGCACAGATCCTCCTTGTGGAAGGCATGGACCGTGTGCTTCCGCCGTTTCCGAGCGAGCTGTCCGCCAAAGCCGAAAAACAACTATTGCGTCTGGGTGTGCGGCCGAAGACAGGCGCGATGGTGACCCGCATCGATCCGGAAAGCGTAACAGTCAGGATCGGCGACCGCGAAGAGCACATTCCGGCCCGGACGGTCATCTGGGCGGCCGGCGTTCGTGCATCGAAGATGGGGCGGGTGCTGGCCGAACGCGCCGGGGCGCCGCTCGACAAGGTGGGGCGCGTTATTGTGGAGCCGGACCTGAGCGTTCCCGGGCATCCCGAGATTCGAGTCATCGGCGACCTGGCCATATTCACCCATCAGGGGGAGAAGCCTCTGCCCGGTGTGGCGCCGGTGGCCATGCAACAGGGACGGTATATCGCCAGAGCCATTGCTGCTCAACTGCGAGGCGAGAAGCCTGGACCCTTCCACTATGTGGACAAGGGCAACCTGGCCACGATTGGGCGCAACAAGGCGGTGGCGGTGATTGCCGGCTTCCATATCAGCGGATTTCCAGCGTGGTTCCTCTGGGTGTTCGTGCATCTCATGTACCTCGTGGAGTTCGAGAATCGCTTGCTGGTGCTGATCGAATGGGTCTACAACTACATCACGCGCAATCGAGGCGCCCGGCTGATCACCACCGGCCGCTCGTGAGGCGTGCGGATTCACCTGCACGCTGTGACCGTCCTGTAATAATGAAGAGGTGAGGAGACTCTCCCTAGGCCTCGCGCTGGCATGCGCGGCATGGGCCCAGACCCCGGCATTCGAGGTCGCCAGCGTCAAGATTTCCGAACCGATCACACCGGCATTGGTGCAATCCGGCCGGGCGCAGATCGGCGTCACAATCGACGCGTTGAACGTCCGCATCACTAAGTTTTCTCTATTCGACCTGACTACACTCGCCTATCAGGTGAAACCTCACCAGGTAAGCGGTCCGGAATGGATGGCCGCTGAGCGGTATGACATACAGGCCAAACTTCCGGAAGGCGGCAAGCGGGCGCAGGTGCCCGCGATGCTGCAGACGCTGCTGGCCGAGCGGTTCGGCATGCGGGTGCACCGCGAGACCCGCGAGTTCAACGTCTACGCACTTATCGTCGCGAAGGACGGTCCGCGTCTGAAAGCGGCCGCGGCGGACGAAGATCCAACTGCTCCTCCAGCCGGCCAGCTTCGCGGCGGTGTGGCGTTGGGACAGGGCGGATCGATGGTTTCCGTCGGGCCCAACGGCACGTCACGGACTACACCGGGGGCGAACGGCAACCTTCACGTGGAATCGAAAAAGATTACGATGGCGGCGTTTGCCAACTTTATAAACCGTTATTACGACAAGCCGGTTATCGATATGACGGGTCTTTCGGACAGCTACGACCTGGAATTTGATGTCTCGGGAGAGGAGTTGCGAGCGGGCGCACGGGCGCACGGTGTGATCGTACCTAATCGGCGCGCGGATGGCTCGCCGGCCGAGGAAACGTCCGAGCCTTCCGGCGTGTCCCTCGCCGCATCGATCAAGAGGTTGGGGCTTAGGATTGAATCCCGCAAGGCGCCGGCGGAAGTGATCGTCATCGATAAAGTAGAAAAAGTGCCCACCGAGAATTGATGAGCTTAGCAGCGGCTCAAAAATAGTTTCACAGATTTGGTCGAATCGTGTAATTCCATCGCGGCAGTAGTTTGCCGCGGGTGAGCCGGAGCGAAGAGATCAAACAGGGGTCTGGTTTGAGGCCGGTTGGATACTCGCTTCGGTCCAGATAGGCGGTCACAACCAAGCCGGTTTGAGTGCTGGTGGTACGAATGAATTTGAGCATCTTCTCGTAGCTGTCGAGGGGCTCGGCAGCCCAGTTTTTGGAGATCTCGGAGAACAACCGATGCTCGATGGGATTCCACTTGGAGGCACCGGTAGGGTAATGGGCGATGGTGGCTGCGATGCCGAAGCGATTGCATACTTGTGCCTGGATTTCCGTTTTCCAGGCCCAGGAGGTGCAGCCGTTGCTACCGCCGGAGTCGGCCAGGACCAGAAGTCTGGGCGCACCATTGTAACGACGGGTTCCTTCGCGTTTCCACCAGGTGGCGATGGAATGGGCGGCGAAGGCCGGAGTGTCATGAGAGATGCCGACACAGACCGTGCCGCGGTTGTTGGGTGGGTCATAAATGCCGTAGGAGATGCCCACTCCGCTGGCATCGGAGCGGAAATCGTGATCGTTCACCGGAACGGGCGAGCGATCCCATTTGGCGCCGGCGTTTTTGAAGTTGCCGATCAGTTCGCGTTTCTTGCTGTCGACGCTAATGATGGGAAAGCCTTGTCGCTGGAAGCGAGTCCGGAGCGAGCAGATATGCTGGAACTGCTGATCGCGGTAGGGGCTGGAGTTGGTGGCGATTTGCTTACGGTTGACGCGCAGGGAGAAATCCATTTGGTAGAGAAGACGAGCGACGGTATTGGCCGAGACCGGGATATCGATCTGTCGGAGAACATCCGCGATCTTCTCGGTCGTCTTGCGGGTCCACTTCAAACCGGTGATGGGATCTCCGGCGGTGTCGTGCTCCAGAAGAATCTCGATGGCATCGATTATTTCGGGCGTTTTTTTTCCACGCGCTTGCGCCCAGCGCCGGCTTTGCGCGCGCGGTCCACTTCCACGTCCTGAGATAGTAACTGTTGTCGTCCACGGGCCACGGTGTGCGGATCGAGGTCGAGGAAATCAGCCAGTTGGCGATCGCCGCCACGTCCCAGCTTGAGTGACTCCAGTCCGGCATATAGGCGGCGCTGCTGCTCGTCCAGCAGACTGTAGAACAGGAGGATAGCGGCTTTCGTTTCCTCCGGTGAGACCTCCAGCACGGACGCATCCACGACCGTGGGAAGGAATTCCACGGTGCGGTGCGCCAGAAGTTGCCGTCGTTGGACGGTTGGATCCATCGCGGTGTACAGGTACCGGCCGGAAACGATCTGGCGCGCCACTCGCGCTTGCTGTGTCAGTTGATGCAGTGCATCCTGCACCTCGACGTGCAAGACCGGAGCCAACTCATCGGCGAAGTATCCGCGTGGGGAACGATTGACGAACCCTTCCGCGGTGGCCAGCAGTGTACCGAAGCGGGAAAACCATGCCTCTGCCTGCGACCACAGTCCGTTGTCGTCGAAACGGGCGATTTCGCGGAGGGTATAGTATCGGCCGCGATGCGAGTAGCTGGTGAGATAATCCAGCAGCTTGAGTTTGCGGAAGACGGTGACGTCGACCGGCGTGCCGAGAGCTTGCTTCAGTTCATCCAGAGTGGCGATCTTGTTGCGCAGCAGAAGCGCGCGCAAGTCATCGGGGCGGAAGGAGAGGGGCCGCATAATGTTATAGTTCCGATTGACCACGTACCTATAATCGGAACTATAACAAATCGGCGGGACCTCCGCCACCGCCTCTCAATGCGCCCGCTTGGCCCGATTTCTCGGCATGTCGAGCCACCCTTGGTCATTCGCGAACCTGCGCTTGGCAAGGCGGCTTATGACAGAGAACCGATCAATCGTGAGTTGTTATTTTTGAGGCGACCCTTAGGGGGCGCCGCAACCTGGCGACCCGGGCTGTTCCCGGCGGATCAGGCCGGCTTTACCGGAAATGAGGTCTAGATCGCCGGCCCGGTGTGCCGTCCATGAGATGTCGAGCGCACGACATCCCTTGAGCTGTAGGGTTACCTCTCCGGTGGCGCCGCCCGGTCCTCTCCACCCAAGTATCGCTTCCGTTCCCTGGGGAGGGGGCCCGGAAAAATCGAAAGAAACGGCTGGCGAAATGGCCTGGTCGGAAACGCGGTAGCGGGCGCGGTATGTGCCGTACAATCCGGTTGCATCTTCCGTCAGGTGAAGCTCGATAAACTCCGGTGGGTAAAGCCCGGGCTTCTGATCGTGAGCCGACGGCAGGAAGAACCAGTTGCCCGAGAAACGCGGAGGCGGCAGGGCTAGCGGCAAGCGCAGCGTGGAGGCGGCGGGCAGCAGCTCACCTGCGGAAGGAGGCTCCGGCAAGATCAAGTCTGGGAAGGCGCGCCTGGACGGGAGAGGCGGCGGTCGGGTTTCCTTGCGGCCGACAGTAACCTTCTCTGTTCTTTTCCGTTTTCGGGCTCGCGATGTGACGGTGCTCTCCTGCGGCGGGGTTGTTGACAGCGACGGCGCCGGAGCAGCTTCGGTCCGGGCATTTTCCGGCGCGGAGAGATAGGCGAGGTTGACCAGCAGAATGAGGCCCAGGGCGGGCCAGAACCACTCCGGCGCGCCGGTTCGCTTCGGTCGCCACGGAATCATGGGTTGCGGCGGCCTGGCCTCCAGGCTGCGATCATACTCCTGCCGCCGCTCCTGGTGCGTGAGGACGGCCAAAAGGCAGTTGAGGCGCTTCGTCTGAATCTCGGCCAGCCGGCGGGCGGCCGCATCCCGGCAATGATCCGGATGCAGCAGCCGAACCAGGCGCTTGTAGGACTGGCGAATCTCTTCGATCGACGCCGTCCGGTTCACACCCAGCTCTTCGTAATGATCCATAATCCTTGCTGTCCGCTGCCAGCGCCGGACGCTGCCGCGCCGGATAGTCCACCGAAGCATGCAGCAGGACGGCCACTCTTCCTGCTCCGTATATCGACCGAATTGCGCGTTTTCATAAGAGCCCGGCGCAGACTTGAAGTAGCGCGACGAATGGCAGTCCTTCCTCCGCGGGGCGCTGCAACCAGTCAGAGGGAGCGTTAGAGGCGTTGGAGATACCCGAATACCACCAAGGAAGGAGCCGGTGCGCGAAGCTCCTGCGCCCTCGGCGGTGAACAACGGCTCCACAGTGTAGAATGGAGCGTTCGCACGCGCCGATTCACGGCGACCAGGAACAGCCCCACTGGAAAGACGATTTCCACCCACGCGCCGAACTGCGATTTACGAACAGCCAATACTGATTCCCGCCCGTTCTTGCCAGCGCGTCGGCCGGGTGCCAGAAGAGAACCCGGCCGATCCCCGTACGCGCCCGGCCGCAACGGCAGGTTTTTCCAGGCGATGACGAGAAAGCCGGGCTGCCTGACGGAGCATGCCCGGAGGAATCACGGCATCGGCGGAGGAGTCGAGGCGCCAATCGAAACCATGCGGCAAAATGGAAGCGCCGAGAATGGTTCCACGCGCGGAGCCGCGAGGCTAACGGGCTCCCCTGGTCAGGCCCCTGCCAAACAGGGTTCCAGACGTCAACCGGCGGCTCCTGGTTTCCCCCAGCCAACAGATCGTCCACGTAGGCGAGGAGTACTGGCCAATCCCCGGGTTCGCAGCGGCGGGTGAAGCCGTGTGTCAGCGGGAAGAGGCCGGCTAACGAACATTCGCGCAACTCGGAGAAGCGCAGGTACACGGCGGGGCCTTCAAAATGACCAGACAAAAGATCCGTTCACAGTCTCATGAATTTCCCAATTCCGCCGATAAAAGAAGCAGCTATGAACAACACGCGGACTACATTGGGACGACTCGGACGCGCGGCACTGGCGCTGGTGGCGGCGGCAGGGCTGAGCTGGGCTGCAGGAGCGGCCATTGGAATGGCCGTCGCCGACGGCCACTTTGAAGTTGACGGCGCCAGTGTCAGGGGCAGTTCGACTATTTTCGAAGGCAGCACGGTCAGCACTGGCGGCGCCATTTCGCAGTTGCAGATCGGCAATGGTGTGCGGATGCGGCTGGGCGCCCGGACCAAGGCACAAATCTACGGCAACAAGCTGGTTCTCCAGTCTGGCGATAGCCAGTTGGAGGGAGGAACGGGTTATGAGGTTGAGGCTCAGACATTGCGCATCGCCCCGGCAGCACCGGGAACTGTAGCTCGCATCCGGTTGGGGAGTGGCCGGCGAGTGACTGTGGCAGCGCTGCGCGGCGGCGTGCAGGTAGCCAATGCAGCAGGTGTCGTGGTGGCGAATATTGACAGCGGACGGAGCCTGGATTTCGAGCCGCAAGAAGCCGGCGCAGCGGCAGCTACACGTGCGGCGGGCTGCCTAATCGAGAAGCAGGGCCGCTATCTTCTGGCCGAGCAGGTGACGAATGTCATTCTCGAGGTGCAGGGCGAGAATCTGGCCGGTGAGTTGGGCAATCGTATCGAAATCATGGGGATCGCCGAAAGCCGGACTCCCGCGCCCCCGGCGTCGGGCTCGATTCGCGTGGCCGGTGTCAAGCGGATATCCAGGGGTGGTTGCGCGACCCTGGCCAGGAAACTAGGCGCGTCTGCGGGTGTGGCAGCGGCGGGGGCGGGCACTACGGGCGCGTCGACCGTCGGCACGGCCGCCTCGACCGGCTCGACAGCTACGGTAGTTGTCATCGGCGGAGTGGCTGCGGCGGCAACTGTAGGCGGCCTGGCTGCCGTCGGCGGGTTACCCGGACAGGGCGAACACCCTGCCTCAGCAAGCCGGTAAACCGGTCGTTCGGCATGTTGCCTCGGGCCCCGAATTGTGGGGCCCATTTTTGTTTCCAACTGCTCGCCTGCTTTTCGACGTCCCCCCAGAACGACCTCTCCTCTGCCCCAAAACGCCGCTTTCGCAAACCTGCCAGCGTTCTTTCACGGTTAGCCTGATTGCAAAATTGTGCCTACAGGATTTCGCGAAACCGACGATAGTTTTGTTGGAATCGCAAGCCCGAACAAAGAAAAACCATGAATAAGATTTGCATGCTCATCGCTGTCTGCGTGATGCCCCTGGTCGGCCAGACGCGGGAGGTCCCGAATCTCCCAGCCCAAAGAATCGGCCCGCGCGACCTCATTGCCGTTCAAGTGTACGGATCCCCGGAGTTGAGCCGTACTTTGCGCGTGAGTACAGATGGACTGGTTCGCCTGCCAATGTTGAAACAGGCGATCAAAGCCGAGGGGATGATGCCCGAAGACCTGGAAACCGCGATCGCTCTGGCGCTGTCCGAAGAGGGACTCATCGTTCGTCCCTACGTAACCGTCACCGTGGCCGAATACAGCAGCCGTCCGATCAGCGTGGCTGGCGCCGTCAAGACTCCGACCACGTTTCAAGCGAGCTCGCCAGTGACACTTCTCGAGGCCGTGACCCGCGCGGGTGGCCTTACCGCGGCGGCAGGTTCGGAAATCCTGATCAGCAAGCCGCAGACCGGGCCGGACGGGGCACAAACGACGCTCACCCAACGCATCGCGGTGCGTGCCTTGATCGATGCGGCTGACCCCGAGGCGAATCTCACGCTCACCGGCGGCGAGGAGGTTCGGGTTCCGGAGTCCGGCAGGGTTTTCGTCGTTGGAAACGTGAAGCGTCCCGGAGTTTTTCCGGTCCAGGACAGTGCTGAGACGAGCGTGCTCAAAGTACTGGCGCTGGCAGAAGGGCTGGCGCCTTTCGCCGGCAAGGAAGCCTACATTTACCGGCGCGAGGCCAAGGGTACGCGCAATGAGATCAGGGTACCGCTTGCCGACATTATGAAGCGCAAGGCGTCAGATACGCCGCTGCTCCCCGATGATGTCCTTTACATTCCGGACAATCACGGGAGGCGTCTGGGGTTCGCGGCGCTCGAGAAGATTTTGACTTTCGGTTCAACCGCCGGGGCGACCGCCCTGATTTACGGCCAAATTCGGTAAATTCTCATGACAGAAAACAACCTGATACCCATACTGCCGCGTTCCGAGGGTCCTTCGGGAAGGACTTTGCCCGTTCCAGCCGACATCTACCGGATGACCGGCCCGACACCCGAAATGGAGCCGGCGGAACCGTCGGTGCCGGTTTCCCACTACGTCTGGGTTTTGCGCCGCGCCTGGTGGAAAATACTCTTGTTCGTCGCCTGTTCGGTGGCCGCCGCGGTCGTGATCTCCTCGCGCCTGGTTCCCGTTTACGAGTCCACCGCGACAGTGGACATCGACCGGCAGATGCCGAGCGCGATCATCGGTCAGGAAGCCACCCGGACGATTTCGAACGACTCGGATCAGTTTTTGGCAACACAAGCTAAACTGGTGCAATCCGACTCGGTGCTTCGCCCGGTCGCTCTACAGTACAACCTTTTCGATACCGAGCCGGCTGCCCGCGCGTCGGATTCCAAGGATGCGCCAGTCCTGCTCAAGCAGCTGAAGGTAAGCCGCCCTCCCAATACGTACCTGTTGCTCATCAGTTATCGTTCCGCCCATCCCAAGCTCGCGGCCGACGTGGCAAACGGAATTGCGCGCTCTTACCTGGAGCACACCTACAATATCCGCTACCGCTCTTCGGCGAGCCTGTCCGCCTTCATGGAGCGGCAACTTGAGGAACTGAAGGCGAAGATGGAGCGGTCGGGCGGCGCCCTGGCGCAATTCGAGCGCGAACTGAATGTCATCGATCCCCAGGAAAAGACCAGCATTATCTCGGCGCGCCTGCTCCAACTCAACAGCGAGTACACGAACGCCCAGGCGGACCGCGTGCGGAAGGAAGCGGGTTACCGGTCGATCGCCGCGGGAACGCTGGAGGCTGCCCAGGTTTCGACCCAGGGAGACGCCCTCAAACGCCTGTCCGAACGGCTTGATGAAGCGAATCAGAAGCTCGCGGAAGTCAGGGAGCACTACGGCCCGAACCATCCTGAGTTCCGTAAAGCTGCGGCGCAAATCGCCGAACTGCAGAAGCAAGTGATCGACGGCAAGCGGAACATCGGCCAGCGGGTGGAGGTCGAATACCGGGAAGCGTTGAATCGGGAAGTGATGCTGGAGAAGGCCGTGGCCGACACGAAGAAGGAATTCGATCGCCTGAATTCGCGATCGTTCGAATACCAGACCCTGAAGCGCGAGGCCGAAGCGGACAAGAGCCTGTACGAGGAGTTGGTGCGCAAGATCAAAGAAGCCACCATCAACTCGGGATTTCAGAACAGCGCCATCCGTATCGCCGACCTGGCGAGGCAGGCGGCGAAGCCGGTGTTCCCGAACATGCCGTTGAATGTCATCCTGGCCTTCCTTTTGTCGGGAATGGTAGCCGTAGCGGCGGCAGTTCTCAGTGACATCCTGAACAACACGGTCAGGGATCCCGAACAGGTGTCCCGTTCCTGGGCGACAGAAGTCATCGGAACGTTGCCGGCCGTTAAACAATGGCAGGGCAGCGTGCTTGGCGCCGGGACCGACAGCAAGGCGCTGGTCCCTCAGCAGCAGGTCGGAGTGAACAGCTTTCAGGAAGCAATCCGGACCTTGCGAAATTCCATTTTGCTTACGGATTTCGATCGGCGCATTCGCAGTTTGATGGTGACCAGTTCGGGGCCCTCGGAGGGCAAGTCCACCACTGCCGCGCATCTTGCCATGGCACACGCCCAGCAAGGGCGCCGCACGCTGCTGATTGACGGAGACATGCGCAGGCCGAGCATCCACCGCCGGTTCGATATTGCGAGCACGCCGGGGTTGTCCAATGTTCTTACTTCGGACCTTGCTTGGCGTAGCGTGCTGGTCAAACAGGATGGCGTCCCTTTGGATGTCTTGCCCGCGGGAACGCCCATGCGGCGCGCTGTTGACATGGTCGGTCCGGAACTGACGGCCCTCCTCGAGGATGCTTGTGCGGAATACGACCTGGTAATTCTCGATTCGCCGCCTCTGTTGGGCTTTCCCGAGCCGCTGCAGATGGCTGCGGCTGTAGATGGTGTGATTGCGGTCGCCCTGGCCGGTCGCACCAACCGTAAGGCGCTGGGATCTACCCTTAGCACGTTGAAACGGCTCAGGGTGAACCTGGTTGGCGTCGTGCTGAACGAAGTTCATGCGCACAGCAGCGACAACTACTACTACCATCACTACCACCCTAAGTACTACAGGCATTACCAAACCGAAGCGGAGAGCGAAGGTTGAACGTCCGGGACCAGGCCGCCATTCCGGTTGGATGCCGGAACCGCTTTGCAATATGGGTTCCGCGCGGTTCGGTGCGCTTTCGGGTGTTGCACGGTGTCGCGTGGATCGTCTTGGGCAGCGTGGCGCAGCAGGGTGGATCTTTCGCGGCGGCGGTGCTGCTGGCCCGGATTCTGGGGCGGCATGCATACGGGCAATTTGCGCTGATTCAATCGTCGCTGGTCGCCATGACCACGGTGGCCAGCCTGGCTTTGGGCGTTACCGCCACTAAATATGTCTCCGAGTACCGGATCTCGCAACCGGAAAAGACCGGGCGGGTGCTCGGGCTGGCATCGTCGGTAGCTGCAGTGGCGGCGCTGGTTTTTTCCGGCGTGCTGTTTGCCGGCGCTGCCAAATGGACCCCGGGAGCGGGAGCGGAGAGCTCCCTGCTCGAAGGAGCGCGGATCGGCGCGCTGTACGTCTTCTTCATCACGATGAACGGATACCAGCTCGGCGCGATTGCGGGCTTCGAGGCGTTTCAAAGCGCAGGCTTGATCAGTGTGGCTTATGGGGCTTCCAATCTCCTGCTGAGTTGGAGTCTCGCTACGGTCGCAGGCCTCCGGGGAGCCGTGGCGGCGCAGGTCGCATCCGCCTGCCTTCTCTGGACCATGTACCATTTTGCGCTTCATCGCCAGTGCCGGAAACATGGCATTCGCATCGATTACAAAGGAGCGTTGCAGGAGTGCGGCGTCCTGTGGCGGTTCTCTGTTCCCGGCGCCGCCTGCGGCATCGTGGCATCACTGGCAATCTGGTGGTGCAACGCATATCTTGTCCAGACACGCGGGTTTGCAGAACTCGCCGTGTTTGCAGCGGCAAACACTATGCGGTCGATGGTCTTGTTCGTTCCGGCGATGGTAGCGCGGGTCACCTCACCGTTGCTGAACAGTCTGCGGTCGGACGGGCGCCTTTTCACATATCGCCGCACGTTCCTCGGCGCGGTTGTTTTAAATGCGTCCGTGGCCATCGTGGCCGGCACGGTTCTGATGTTGAACTGGCAGATCGTCCTTCGCCTGTTCGGACGCGATTTTCGCGGGTCGAATCTGCTGCTGGCCGCGCTTCTTGGCGCCTCGGTTTTGGAAGTTATCGGAAACAGCCTCTTTCAGGCGCTCTTCAGTTCCGGCAGGATCTGGAAGAACCTGGCAATCCTGAGTTTTTGGGCCGCCGTATTGATTACGGCTTCGCGATTCACCGTACCGGCAGCCGGGGCCGCCGGACTGGCGTTGGCTTATCTGTTCGCGTGGGGTGGCACGGCGGCGATCTACGCGCAATCGGCATGGGTTCAGAACCGGACAGGGGAAGATCATGTGGTACCTCAAAGAATTCGTTCCTGAGGGCATCAAGGATTACTGCAAGCTGGTGGGGGCCAAGCTCCGGTTCCCCGGATGCTTCATCGGCTCGCCATTGATCGGGCGCGGCGTCCGCCTGGGCCGCGGCTGCCTCATCGGGCGTCACGCCGAGGTTGGTGACAACGTCGAAATGGGGGACTACTCGTACCTAAACACCGGGGCCGTGGCCGCTGCGGGCGTAATCGGAAGGTACTGCTCGATCGGGCCCTACGCCATGATTGGACTTCCAGAGCACCCGCTGGACTTCCTGTCCACATCCCCCATGCTGTACGGGCAGCAGAATCTGCTTCATGCCCCGCCCGCGTGGTCCGATTTCGCGTCACCTCCGCGAATCGGATCCGATGTGTGGATCGGCGCGTTCGCCGTGGTGCTGCAAGCGGTGAGCGTCGGTGACGGAGCGGTAATTGGTGCCGGGGCGGTGGTAACGCGAGACGTGGAGCCCTACCAGATCGTAGCCGGCGTTCCGGCGCGGCCGCTTCGACACCGTTTTGGTCCGGAACGGGTCAAGGAACTGTTGAGAGAACCGTGGTGGGAACGGAGCACAAGCGAACTGCCGGCGATGAAGAACCGCTTTCTTCGACCCGAGTACCGCTGGACAGAGGAGCGTCTCGAGGAGGTCCTTTCATGATTCACAGTCAGCCACGACGGGTTCTGCAGGTATTCCGCGGGATGATGCGTGGGGGCGCCGAGACCTGGTTGATGAACACGCTCAGGCGGATCGATCGGAGGCGGGTTCGAATGGACTTTCTGGTTCACACCCAGGACGTCTGCGCGTACGACTGCGAGATCGAGTCTCTTGGCGGACGCATCTTCCGCGTGTGCGAGCCTCTGCATTCGTTCGCATATGGACGAGCCGTGACCAGCCTGCTGCGCAAACGCAGCTTTGATGCTGTGCATAGCCACGTGCACCACTTCAGCGGCTATCTGCTGTCGCTGGCCGCCGCAGCACGTGTTCCTCTCCGGATTGCGCACAGTCACAGCGACACCTCCCGCATCGACCGGTCCGCCGGCTGGCTGAGGCGCCGCTACCTGGATGTCACCGAACGACTCATTCGCCGCAATGCAAACCGCCTCGTGGCGGTCAGCCGGTTGGCGGGCAATTCACTGTTCGGTAACGGCTGGCTGGGCGATCCACGAAGCCGGCTGCTGCACTGCGGAATCGAACTTTCTGCTTTCGAGCACCTGCCCACGTCCAGCGAGGCGCGGGCGGAGTGGGGATTTAATGCGAACGAATTAGTGATCGGGCACGTGGGCCGTCTGGCTCCCCCGAAGAATCACCTTTTCTTGATCGAAGTAGCGGCTGAGGTAGCGCGCCGCAGACCGGACATTCGGGTTCTGCTGGTTGGCGACGGCCCGCTCCGCCTGCCCGTCCTGGAGCGCGCGCGGCAACTGGGAATCGAGGAGAGAGTGATTGTTACCGGCGTCCGGCAGGATGTGCCCCGGCAGATGCGGGCCATGGACGTCTTCCTGTTCCCTTCCCATCACGAAGGTCTGCCCCTATCGCTTGTTGAGGCTCAGGCGGCCGGCTTGCCCTGCGTGATTTCCGACGTTATCACCGATGAGGCCGACGTGAATGCATCGTTGATCCGCCGCCTGGCTCTGGACCAGGGTCCGCACCCTTGGGCGGAGGCGGTTCTAAGTGCAAGCAGAACCGAAGTTCCGGCCCGCGACCACTGCGTTGAAGCGGTGGAAGACGGCGGGTTCAATATCGATAAATCCGTGGAGGAGATCTATGCGTTGTATCAGGCCTGAAGAGAGTCCGGAGGCAGTCGATGCTCGATAACGAGACATTCCAGGCCGTATCGAATTCAGTCACGTTTCTGTGGCTGTTAGGGTGGGCGCTACACGCCCTGCGCAACCTGCTCTCCTCCAGGCGCGACTCCATCAGCTTCGTGATCGTGGCGCACCTGGCCCTGTGCGGTCTGCCGCTGTTGCTCGATGAGGTGGCCGGAAAAACGGATTACCTGCGGTGGCCAGGGTTCAATCTGGCAGCGGCCGACGGGCTGACCAGTTTCGTGTACTGCCTGTATGTGGGTACATGTCCACTCTTGTGGTGGTGGTTTGGGCGGGCGCGCCGGCGCGATCGGAGAACGATTGAGTCGGGCGGCGCAGCGGCAGATCTCCGGCGTATGAAGTGGCCGGCCAAGCTGGCCTTGCACTCAGTTCTGCTCGCGCCGATAGCGGCGCTTTACCTGGCCCCCAATCCGCTAGTCTACGCCCAATATGCCGCTGTGATCCGCGGCACGTTGTCGGCTGGAGAGCTTGCCTATCACCCGATGCTCGCTGCTTGTGCGCTCGGCAGCGTCATCGCAGGCGCGTGCCTGATCGTATCGCAGCGCGGGCTGAAGGTCACCTGCGCCTATGTGCTTCCGCTGGCTTTCCTGGCCGTCTGGGTTGACGGCAAGCGCGCGGTGGTGTTGATTGTGTGTGCGCTGTTCGCAATTGCGTTGTGGTCGCGCGGCGTGCTTTCCCGAAGAACCATCCTTTTTGGCGGCCCGGCAATGGCTTTGATGTTCCTCGCTTTTTCCGCTTTCTACCAGGGACAGGTACGCGGATTGAACCAGATAGATTGGGCCCGCCGCTACAACAATATCCGAATGGATTACGGCCGCGACCATGCGATCCGGCTCACTCTCTATACGGAATTGCACCCGGATGCGCCGAGTATTCTCGAGTATCGCATGCAGAGCCTTTTGTTCGACGCTTCGATGCTTGTGCCGCGAGACGTCTGGCCCGGCAAACCATGGCCCTATGCGGTGTACGCAACCGCAGCCGCTTTTCGATTGCCGGTGCGGTATCTGGGTTGGGGAGTCACAACGAGCTGGCTGGAAGAGGCCGTGGCAAATTTGAGCTGGGCGGGACTGCTGGCCGGGCCGTTGTTGATCGGTTGGATTTGCCGAATGGGCGACTCACAGGCGGACCCCGTCGTTCGCCTGTTGACCATTCTTGTCAGTTGCATGTTGATGGCGGTTCAGGTTGCCGCCTTCGCGCCCCTCATTCTACTCTGGCTGCTTGCCCTGGCTCGCGGACAAGCGATAGGTAAATCGCCGCTCCGGCACCCGATTGCTTCCCGGATCCTCCCCCAATTTCAAAAGGACAGTGTGCGCGCATGAACGTAGTGGTAACCCTCGAACATCGATTTCATCGAACGCCGGACGGCCGGATTTGGACCAACGGACCGCATGCGTACCCATTCTGGACGCGATATCTGGCCGAATTCGATCGTGTGAAGGTCACGGCTCGAATAGCCGATATCCCCACCGCCCGTCCGGCTTACCGGGCGGCGAGTGGTCCGGGAGTGGAATTCATCGCAGTTCCCAACTACCTTGGACCATGGCAGTACTGGCTACGGTCCCGCGCCGTGGGCCGCGCGGTTCGTCGTTCCTGTACCGCCGGTGACGCGGTTGTGATGCGGGTGAGCTCACACCTGGCCGGCTGCCTGGAACCGTGGCTCAAGCGAAATCACTATCCATTTGGGCTGGAGGTCGTGAACGACCCACACGACGTATTTGCTCCGCAAGCGGTACGGTATCGTCTTCGCCCTCTCTTTCGCTGGTGGTTCACCCGACAGCTCCGGCGTCAGTGCCGCCAGGCCTCCGCTGTGGCGTATGTGACCGAAACGGCGTTGCAGAAACGATATCCGAGCGGCGGGTTCTCGGTCGGGATGTCGGATGTGGAAATTTCGCCGGACACGATTCGGGACACTCCGACCGTGTTCACCACGCACTACTCGAGCGTTGAGCTCTCGCGAGAGGACTCGGTCGCCACTCATCGGCGGATCGGCAAACAGTTCTGCCGGAACCGGCTGGTTAGCGTGGGGTCCATGACGCAGATGTACAAAGCGCCGGATGTGCTGATCCGCGCCGTTGCGGAATGCGTCGCCGGCGGCCTGGATCTCTCGCTCGAATTGATCGGTGAAGGCAGGTATCGCGCCGAGATGCAGCGTCTGGCGGAAACTCTTGGCGTAGGCGGCAGGGTGCATTTTCTTGGTCAGCTTCCCGCGGGCGCTGCGGTGCGTGAGAGGCTCGATCACGCGGACCTGTTTGTCCTCGCGTCGCGTTGCGAAGGGCTGCCACGGGCGATGATCGAGGCGATGGCCCGTTCTCTGCCCTGCATCGGCTCTGCCGTTGGAGGCATTCCGGAACTGCTGGCTGCCGAAGACCTGGTCGCGCCGGGGGACGTTGTCGCCCTTTCGCGCAGAATTCGGGAAGTGCTGACAGCGCCCGATCGGATGACCCGGATGTCGGCTCGCAATCTGCAAAAAGCGCAGGAGTACTGCGAAGACGCCCTGGA
Organism: Bryobacterales bacterium; assembly: GCA_963836425.1. Lineage (GTDB taxonomy): Bacteria > Acidobacteriota > Terriglobia > Bryobacterales > Bryobacteraceae > CAWIJJ01. Next base: position 335,662 of record CAWIJJ010000007.1, read on the forward strand.
GCCGCGGCGGCGCGCGTTCTACCGGCACCTGCAAGTTTGCACGCAGGCCTGGCTCGATTCGCGGGCTGGAGTGCGGCATTTTGCCGCGGGCACGGTGGAGGGCTGAAGTGGCGGCTACCGGTATCGCTTTGCGGCGGAACGCCAGCTCGAAAATGGAACAGAGATCCCGGGGTCTTCTCCGCCGCGCGATCAATTGGCAGAAATCCTGCTGCGAGTGGCTAGACCGCCGCTTACCGGACGTTTTTCAACGGGACGGTAACCGCGATTTCCTGGACCAGGTTGTCGGCGAACACCTGAGGTCCGGCCTGCTGGTATACGACGTCGGGGGCGGCAAGAACCCGGTGATTTCTTCGGAACGGAAGTTGAGCCTGGACCTTCGTGTGACGGGTCTCGACCTGAGCCGGAGCGAACTGGAAGCCGCCCCCTCGGGCGTTTACGACGAGCTCATCAGCGTCGACATCAGCCTGCACACGGGAGCCGGGAATGGAGATCTCGTGATTTGCCAGGCGCTGCTCGAACATGTATCAGACCCGGATGGGGCCATTCGGGCGATCGCAAGTATCCTGAAACCCGGCGGACGAGTCCTGCTGTTCGTGCCGTCAAGAAATGCGGTGTTTGCCCGGGTCAATCTGCTGCTGCCGGAGCCCCTGAAGCGATTCCTCCTATTTGCGGTCTTTCCGGAGATGAGCAATGACCAGGGCTTTCCGGCGCACTACCGCTCCTGCACGCCGGCTGCAATGCGAGGACTTGGGGAGCGGCACGGCCTGATTTGCGAGCGCGAAATGCTCTACTACCGAAGCGATTATTTCCGCTTCTGCTTCCCCCTTCACGCTATTTGGCGTTTGTGGGTGGCGCTTTTCCGGACACTGTCCCCCGAAAGTGCCGCTGAAACATTCACCCTGGTACTTCGCAAGCCTGAACTTGGGGAGGTCCAGTGAGCGCTCCATGCATTGTTTTCGGTATGAACACGATGTTCGCCGTGCGTAAGTTTCTGCCTGAAATCCTCGATATGCTGCGGCAGCGGGGTATGCGGCCGGTAGTCGTCGCACCGGGAAGCGTCGCGGATGTGTCGGACCTGGCGAAATGCGGTATAGAGCTCCGGTGCGTTCCCCTGAAACGCGAAATCTCGCCCTGCGCGGACCTGCTGTCCCTGTGGCGAATCTGGTGGGTGTTGCGCGCGATACGGCCTCAGGTCACCAATATGAGCACACCGAAAATGGCACTGCTCGGTGGTCTGGCAGCATGGCTTGCTGGTGTGCAGCACCGGATCTACACACTTCGGGGATTGCGATACGAAACGGCGCGCGGCTGGAAACGCCGTCTCCTGGTCGGATGTGAGCGGATCGCCTGCGGCTGCGCCCATCAGGTGATTTGCATCAGCAGAAGTGTCCGCCACACCGCCATTCGAGACCGGGTGGTGACCGAGGAGAGAGCTGTGCTTTTGGGAGAGCGGGTGAGCGAAGGGCTGTCCAGGCGACGCATGAGTTTCCGAGGTCGCGCCGAAGCAGCCCGCTCGATGCGAGATCAACTCGGCATCCATCCCGAAAGTACAATCCTGGGATTCGTCGGCCGTTTGACTCGCGACAAGGGTGTGGGAGAACTGGCGCAGGCATTCCGCTTGCTTCGCGAGGAGGGGAGGTGCGTGGAACTGCTGCTGGTTGGCACTTTCGAGACCGGGGATCCGGTTGCGCCCGAAATCATTGAGTGGCTTCAAGGGCGAAACGACGTGCACTGGACGGGATATTTGGCGGACCCGGGGCCCTGTTTCGAACTGATGGACATTTTCGTCTTCCCCACGTACCGTGAAGGGTTGGGCATGGTACTGCTCGAAGCGGCAGCGGCAGCGAAACCTGTTGTTTCCACCCGCACAACGGGAGTAGTCGATGTTGTCTTGGACGGCACGACAGGGCTGCTGGTGCCGGCTGGCGACGCCGAGGCTGTAGCGCATGCCGTCGGGCGCCTCCTTGACGATCCTGCCATGGCGGCGCGGATGGGTGCCGCGGCCAGAGAACTGGTCGGCGAGCACTTCGACAATACCTATTACCTGAACCGTCTGGGCGACGTGCTTCGGGGCATGGTGGATTTGCCTGTTCCGACGGCTCACGCCTAATGAACGGTTCGCCTTCCGCCGATTACTTTTCTGACGGAGACCAGCATGTACTCGATGATTTTCTTGAGTGTCGCGGCCCTTCTGCTGAGTCTGGCCCTAACACCGGTGATCCGGGACCGATCGATCGCCATGGGCTTGGTGGACCGGCCGGACCAGAACCGAAAGCTTCACCGCCGAGCGACGCCGCGGACCGGCGGCGTTCCCATCCTGCTTTCGTACGCCGGCGCCTACTGCATTTTTCTGCTGCTGCCGCTGCGAGGGCGGGATTTAATGGAACCTCACATGCCGGCCATCTGGAGCCTGCTCCCGCCGGTCGCGGCCGTTTTTGTGACGGGGCTGCTGGACGACTGGCTATCTCTGCGTCCGTGGCAGAAGCTGGCAGGCCAGATCACGGCCGCGGTTTGGGCGTACGTTGCCGGGGTTCGAATCCTGAGCGTCGGTGGCTTTGAGACGGCGCCCTGGTTGAGTCCGGTGTTGACCGTCGCCTGGCTAGTCCTTTGTTCCAATGCATTCAATCTGATCGACGGTGTGGACGGACTGGCGGCAGGAGTGGGACTGACCGCCACCCTGACTATTTTGGTAGCGGGCGTGCTCCACGGAGATGCGATGTTGGCTCTCGCCACCGCGCCCCTGGCCGGTTGCCTGGCCGGATTTCTCCGATATAACTTCAACCCGGCTTCGATTTTTCTGGGAGACTCGGGCAGCCTGCTGATCGGATTCCTACTCGGCTGCTATGCCGTGATTTGGGGCCAGAAGTCGGTTACGATGCTGGGAATGGCGGCTCCGGCGCTTGCGCTGGCGTTGCCGCTGCTCGAAGTCGCGCTCTCGATTGGGCGGAGATTCCTGCGGAACCAGCCCATCTTCGCGGCTGACCGCGGGCACATTCACCACCGGTTGCTCGACAGGGGCTTCGGACCCCGGCGCGTCGCACTGCTGTTGTATGGGGTTGGCGGGTTCGCTGCGGCACTATCCCTTCTTCAGGGCGCGTTGCGCGCCGGCTTCTCGGGTCTGGTGCTCGTACTCTTTACCGCTGCCGCCGGCCTTGGCATCCACTACCTCGGCTATGTCGAGTTCGTAGCCACGCGCAGGTTCTTGTGGGCAGGCCTCCGGCCGATGCTACGGGCCCACATGGAACTCGAGACTCTCGAGCGATCTCTCGGTTCCGCGCGCAGCACGTTCGAGTGTTGGGAGGCGATAGAACGAGCGGGGCGGGCGCTGGGCTATAGCCATATGACTGGCCGCATTGGCGACGAGCGCTTCTCGACGGCTCCGGAACGGAGCCGCAACGAGACCTTCTGGCAGATGAGGCTGAACCTGTCCGGGAATTGTTGGGTGAACATCACGCAGCGGGAGGAAACCGCGGAGCAGCCCGCGCTGGTGATCCCATTCGCCGAACTGGTGCGAAGGCTTTTGCCGCAGAAGCTTGGCGAGCTTGGCGAATGGGATCCGGTTTCCGGCAGCGAACGCCAGTCCGAATCGCTGGCAGCCCTGGCGGCCGCGGTGGATGACAGGGCCTGTCACCTTCCACAAAACTCGAGAACCAGGACTGTGATGTCATCCGATTGTGGCGCCCCCTCGGTGAATGCCGCCACGGCGTCCTGAACCGCATCATGTATGCCGTCGCAGCCTTCCGCTGCGTTGGCCGACAGAACCGCGCGCAAGCGCTTCTTGCCGAAAAAGCCGCCGGCCGTATTCTGCGCTTCGGTCACGCCGTCGGTGTAAATGACGAGCTTGTCACCGCGCTCCAGGCGGTACGTCTCCACCGGGAAGCCGGCGCCCTCGATCAGCCCCACAGGCATCGCGCTGGTGTCAAGCGGCAGCGGTTCGGCGCCCGGCCGCACCACGTAGGGAGGACAGTGGGCCGCGTTAATGTAAGCAAGATCTCCGGCATCGTCGAGCAGGCAGTAAAACAAGGTCGCGTACTTCTCGCCGCCGGTGCGGTCCAGCAAAAAGGCATTGAGCCGGGTTACCCGCCGGCTCAGGCTTTCCGGCGTACCGGTCGAAGCGATGAGCGCGCCCTGAAGAAGGCAGGCGAGCAGCGCCGAACCGACGCCCTTACCCGATACATCCGCCACCACTGCGGAGAATCGCGCCGGATCGACTGCCGTCGCATCGAAGTAGTCGCCGCCCACCTGATGAGACGCGATGCTACTTCCGCGCGCGCAGACCCAGCCCGAGACAGGCATCCTGCCGGGAAGCAGACTCTGTTGAATCGTGCGGGCCAGATTCAGCTCTTCTTCGAGGCGCAGCTTGGCCCGCTCCTCTTCGAGCAGTCGCGCGTTCTCGAGCACGGTCGAGGTCTCGATCGCGAGTGTCTGGAGAAGCTCGCGATTGCCTCCGGCCATATCGAGTGCGGCCACCCGCGAATCCATGTAAAGCACTCCCACCGTTTCGCTGCCCGCCGCCAGCACGCTGGTGGCATCCCCTGTACCCGTGCGGATGCGGACCAGGGGAACGCAGATCACGCTCCGCAGATCCAGGTCGGCGACGCTGTTCCGCGGGTCGCCGGATTCGTTCGGATCGAAGTTCATGGCCAGGAGTTCCCTGCGGTTTTGCAGGGCACGATGGATCACCTGACGCGGAACCCGCAGTTGGCTCTCATCCAGGCGGTAACCGAGACGGTGTCTCGCCACGCGAGTTTCGAGCTGCTGCCCGGCCTGCAGGAGCAGAAAACCCCGCTCCGCGCTCGTGATGGCCAGGGCGGTGTCCACTACCGACGCGAGCACGTCGTCGGTGGAGAAACCGCTTTGCACTGTCCGGGCCAGATCCAGAATGGCGCGCAGCTTGGCAAGATTGCTGCCTATGCCCGGCGCGGGCGATGCGTCCGTGGCAACCACCTGGTCGATGAGCCGTTTGAGTTCCGCACCGTCCACCGCGAATACGAGCTGGTAGGAATCCTGAGATCCGAATTCGATCCTGTCCGAGCTCACCAGAACATGACGCTTCACCGGCTTGCCGTTCAGAAATGTTCCATGCGTGCTGCCGGCGTCCTCGAGAACGTACCGGCCTTCCTCGAAAAGGATGCGGGCGTGGGTGCGCGACACCCGGCTGTCGCGAAGAATCAGATCGCTCGACGGCTGCCGTCCGATCTGAAAAGGCACCGTGTTTACCGGCACGCGCGTGCGGTGCCCTTGCGGGTCGATCACCAGGAGCGATGCCGACCCGGAGGCGGGAGAAGCGGGCGCCGGTTCCATTACGAGCGCCGTGTACGAGGGCGGCGTGGTTTCGTGCCGGCTGCTTCCGGCTTGCGGCCGGCTGGCGCCGCCTGGCGGCGCGCCTGCTCCACCTCCCTGGCGCGGAGGGTCTGGCAATGGGCGCAGTAACCGCCTACTTCGGTCCGTGCCAGCAAAACCTGAAACCCGAAGTGACTCTCCACCTGCTTGCGAAGGCGCTGCAGAGGTTCACCGAAAAACTCTTCCACCTTGCCGCAGCGCAGGCAAATTACGTGAGCATGCTCCTGCTTAAGGCGCGTCTCGTAATAATGCTGGTCGCCGCCGTAATGCATCAGGTCGAGTTCGTCCACCAGTCCGCCCGCCTTCAGCATCTTCAAGGTTCGATAAACCGTGACCCGATTGATCTTCGGATCCTTCTCCTTGGCGAGGCTGTAAAGACGCTCGGCATCAAGGTGCTCGCCTGTCTTGTCGATAAGTTCGAGAAGAATCTGCCGCTGCCGCGTCAGCCGGACACCCCGCTCTTTTAGCGAACCTTCGATGGAGTCAAGCGCCATGGTGAAGATGTTCCAATTCTATCAGGCCCGGAACTTGCCTTTTGCAGTATCTCCGGGCACAAAAACGCGAGGATGCCGTGTGTGGCGCCTGCTACAATCCTGGAGCATATGTTCCGGAAGGTGCTGATTGCCAATCGAGGCGAAATCGCCGTTCGTATCATCCGCACGCTCCGCGAAATGGGAATCGGTACGATTGCCGTTTTTTCGGATGCGGACCGGACCTCGCTGCACGTGCGCATGGCCGACGAGGCGGAGCACGTTGGTCCATCCCCTTCGGCCGAGAGCTACCTGCGCATGGACCGAATTCTGGAGGCGGCGCGGAAGCACGGGGCGGAGGCCATCCATCCGGGCTACGGATTCCTGAGCGAGAATGCAGAATTCGCCGAGGCTTGTGCGGATGCCGGTGTCGTGTTCATCGGTCCTTCGGCGGAATCCATTCGTCGGATGGGGTCCAAAACGGCTGCCCGGCAGGCCGCCATTGCCGCGGGCACTCCTGTAACACCCGGAACCGAACACGGCACGACCGTCGAGGAAGCCATCGAGTTCGGGCGCCGTGTCGGTTACCCTCTCCTGCTCAAAGCCGTAGCCGGCGGTGGCGGCAAGGGAATGCGGCGAGTGGATCGTGCGGAGGATCTCGAAAGCTCACTGCGTGACGCTTCAAGCGAGGCCGAGCGTGCGTTCCGCAACCCGGAGGTCTACGTCGAAAAGCTGATCGGGCGGGCCAGACATATCGAAATTCAGATCCTCGGGGACCGGCACGGCAACATGGTGCACCTCGGGGAACGGGAATGCTCCATCCAGCGACGTCATCAAAAGGTCATCGAGGAGTGTCCGTCCCCGCTGGTGAGCGCCCGGCCGGGCATGCGCGAGGAGATGGGGAAGGCTGCCATCCGGGCTGCGAAGGCAGCCGGCTATTACAACGCAGGGACCGTGGAATTCCTGGTGGACGGCGACTGCCGATTCTACTTCCTCGAAATGAATACACGTTTGCAGGTGGAGCACCCGGTCACGGAACTGGTGACCGGTCTCGATCTGGTGCGGCTGCAGGTTGAAGTGGCAGCCGGAGCGCACCTGCCGTTCGGGCAGGACGACGTCGCGCTGAGGGGCTCGGCAATAGAGTGCCGGATCTATGCCGAAGACCCTTATAACGGCTTCCTCCCATACCCGGGGAAACTGACTCGCCTGACGCGGCCTCTCGGGCCGGGCGTCCGCCTGGACGGCTGTGTGTACGAAGGCTGGACCGTTCCCATGGATTACGATCCCCTGCTGGCGAAACTGGCTGTTTGGGCCGCGACGCGAGAACAGGCCACGGACCGGATGATCCGCGCTCTTCGCGAATACGATGTGGGCGGGATCCGCACGAACATTGGCTTCTTCCGCCAGATCCTGGAGGATCCGCAGTTCCGTGCCGGTGATCTTCACACAGGCTTCATCGAGGAGTTCTTTGCCCGGCGGCGTCCCACGGAGGCGTCTTCCGATGCGACCGCGGTGGCCGCGCTCGCGGCGGCGTTGTACACGCTCTCGCGCGAGGGTCGCGAGCAGCAGCCTGAACCGGCGCGGAGCGTGTGGCTGGCGGCGGGAAGGAGCGATTTGCTGCGATGAAACTGCGCCTCGAAATCGACGGGAAGCAGGAGGAGATCGAGATCCTGTCGCCGGCCCCGGACTGCCGCTTCCGTATCGCGAGCCAGGAACGGGCGGCCCAGGTGGAGATGGCGGAACCGTGCGTTTACTCCGTGCTGATGGACGGCCGCAGTTACGAGGCTCGCGTCGAGCAGCGTCCCGACCGCCTCGCAGTAGTTATCGACGGGGTGCGCTTCGAAATAGGCGTGCAGGACCCGCGGCGTTGGTCGCGAAAAGCGGACGGGCGCTCCGGCGAGGGTCCCGAACGGGTGATATCGCCGATGCCGGGCAAAGTAGTGCGCGTGCTGGTTGCGGCCGGCGACCAGGTCCGCGCTGGTCAGGGCCTGGTGGTGGTGGAAGCGATGAAAATGCAAAACGAACTGAAGGCGCCGCGCGACGGCAGGGTGGCCGCGGTTCCTGCCAGGGAAGCGGCCGCCGTCACCGCCGGTGAAGTGCTGGCGATCCTCGAGTAGAACGGGTTGCGAGCCGTTGCGGCTCCCGCGAAGCACATTACCGGGAAAACGACATGCCCGCGAAGCTCACCACGCTTTGCTCGTCGATGTTCCACTGCTCGTAATGCCGGAGCTCGCCGCGAGCCTTGGGCAGGGACTTCAGGAAGGTGTAGAACGGGGCCGACCCGCACCACTTCAGGTCATCGTGATTCTCGCGCACCAGCTCCCAGAACCCGCCTGCATCAAAGGCGTTGATGCACTCGATCCGCGCCTGATCCCTTTCGGCAACCCGCGACATCTCTCCCCGATTCGCCACTGCGCCGAACCCGTCGCCGTACCGCGCGCCCATGTGCGCCATGTCGACACCCAGGATCCAGAAGAGGCGGCCCTTTTCCCGGTCATCCAGCTCGCCCAGCGCGTCGAAGAACGCCCGTACGCCGTCGTCCTGCTCGGGCATTTCGCGGCCGTAGAGGCTTTTCGCGAATGAGCCGCAGAGAACAGGCAGAATCCGGATATCAGGTCCGAGCATATGTTGCAGAAACACAACCTGAAACTCGACCGCATGTTCGAAGGAGAAGCAGTAATCTTCCATCGCGACGCTGCTGCCGCCCCGGGACGCCAGCCTGTCCACCAGAGCCGTATCCGTAAGCGCCTCCCCCAGAGGCGTACGAAAATTCTTGCGGGTCAGGCCGAACCGTTCCGGCTGGCCATAATGGGACGTCGCCAGGATCACGAAGGTCCGGTCCCGGTGCTCGGGACGTAGCGTTCTGTACGCCGCCCGGTACGAATCCCATCCTCCATCGGGGCTCACGTGAGGAGCGGCGATTGCGAAAGCCGCGCCGTCGGGCCCGGGCTCCGGCCCGGCGGAAATGCGTTCCCCGAAAACCTGCCGCAGCTCATCCGGTTCCGAAGGATACGCCGACCCGGCATGCGACGCCTCGCAGAATAGGCTGCCGGTGAACTCCTGTTGACGCTGGTCGCGCATCCCGGCGAAGCGGTCGTCCTCCAGAAATCCTGCACTGCTGAGCGTCTGGATGAGGTGTTCCTGAATCTCGGTCACTTCAAGGCTGCCGGTGAGCCGCACCAGTGAGGCGCGTAGATCGAGTTCGCTGTGGGCGCCATCGAAGCACTGCAACGAGTCCACCAGGGCCGGCGGAATGATGAGCATGGCATCCGAGTAGCGGAACGGGTCGCGGATGAAAAGGCCTGGGTGCTCCTCCGAGGGGGAAGGCAGGAAATCCAGATTTGGGCGCAGACGGGGTAGTTGCTTTGCCAACTTTCATCGTATCGCAGCCGCGAGGTTGCGGTATTTGCGCAGCAGTTCGTAGATCACCACTCCTCCGGCGGTGGCCACATTCAGGGAGTGTTTGGCGCCCAGCATGGGAATGCGTACGTGGGTATCGCACATCGCGGAGAGCTCCGGCCGGATGCCGTCCACTTCGTGGCCGAAAATCACGCACACGGGAAACCGCGGCTTCCAGTCGAACAGGTCGAGCGCATGAACCGTGGTTTCCACGGCCGCGATTTCCGAGCCGCGGCCTCGGATCTGCAGCAGCGCCGCGGCCGCGTCCCAGGAGTGTTCCCATGGCACGCATTCTTCCGCGCCCAACGCCGTTTTCGTGATGGCGCGTTTCGGGGGAAAGCCGGTAATGCCGCACAAGTGCAGCTTCTCGATTCCGGCGGCATCGGCCGTTCGGAAGAAGGCGCCGACGTTGTACAGGCTGCGAACATTGTCCAGCAGCACGGAGACCGGAAGCCGTTCGAAAGCCTCGTATATGGCTCCCGCGACCGTGGCCTGAAAGGGCAGACGCTCCATAAAGGGGCGAAGTATAGCACACGGCGCGCCGATGCTAAACTGAAGGCTCATGCTGTCCATTGTGATTCCGATTCACAACGAGGAGCATTCCATCCTCCCGCTCTACGACCGTTTGACTGTGGTGTTGGAACAGCTGCAAAAGCCATACGAAATCCTGTTCGTGGACGACGCCTCCTCGGACCGCAGCTTCGAATTGCTGGCTAACCTGGTGGAAACCGACGGCCACCTTAAAGTTATCCGCCTGCGGCGTAATTTCGGCCAGACGGCGGCGCTTTCGGCTGGATTTCATGAAGCCAAGGGAGAAGTAGTGGTGGCGATGGACGGCGACCTCCAGCACGCCCCGGAGGATATTCCGGCGCTGCTCGAAAAGATCGACGAGGGATACGACATCGCCAGCGGATGGCGTAAGAGCCGCGTCGATAGCGCGTTGATGCGCCGGATTCCTTCGCGCATCGCCAACTGGATGATGGCGAAGGCGTCCGGGGTGCAACTCCGCGATTTCGGCACAACCTTCAAGGCTTATAAGACCGAGGTCCTGAAAGACGTCAACCTGTACGGGGAACTGCACCGCTTCATTCCGGCCCTCGCGAGCTTTTATGGCGCCCGCATCGCCGAGGTGCCCATCCGAAGCACCCCGCGGGCGGCCGGGGACTCGCATTACGGCATCGGACGCACATTCCGGGTATTATTCGACATTCTCACGATCAAATTCTTGCTCAAGTACTTCACCCGGCCGATGCACTTCTTCGGCTCCATCGGTCTGGTCGCCACCACGCTCGGGGGCGGCACGATGGGCTATCTTCTGGTGAAGAAGATTCTGGGCTTCGACATCATCGTGGAGCATGGGCCCCTGATGGTTGCCGGCGGCCTGCTGCTGCTGGGCGGATTAATGATGTTCAGCACGGGCCTGATTGGCGAGATGATGATGCGGACGTATTTCGAGAGCCAGGACCGCCGGATCTATGCCGTCCGGGAGATCCTGACCCGAAAACAGCGGGGCGTAGCGGGCGGGCGCGCAGGTTAGCCCTGCGGTTCCAGGTTCCGGCCTCGCCGCCAGTGGTCCTCGAACAACCCTCTCATTGCTTCGCCCATGCCTTCGTGCTGGAAAACCACAGATGTCCAGGTGGGCCGGGTAATCACGGGGTCGAGCAGGGCAATCATTCCCGACTGGCCATCGAAAACCGCCAGTTTCATGGGCAGCGCGTCGGCCAGGCGGACTTCCACCCCCGCGGCGGCGTAGTCGGCGAGGCGCTGCCGGTGCTCGTCGTCGAGGCTGGATGCTTCCAGCAGGAGCCGGCAAGCCACCCCGGTACCCGCTGCCTGTTTGACCAGACGTTCGTCCAGCGGGTCCACGGCATAAGGGGGGCGTGAGAATTCACAATACTCGCTCTTTACTTCGGAAAGCATGCGCCGGTATTCGGCGCCCGTCTGCGAGGGTTCCGTCACGATTCTCAAAAAATCGAGCGTGCCCCGGCCGCCCTGTCCTTCCGAATAGAGAGACTTGAGATCGTCGATCAGTCCCGCGCCCGCGCGCCCGTTATCGGTGAGTTCCTGTTCCAGGACCTGCCGCCTTCGGCCCAGATAACCCGGAATGGCAAGGCTGGGCTCAACCGCCGAAAACAGCTTGGTCTTTTCCTGCACAACCTGGGCGAAGCCTTTTTCCACCAGGCTATCCAGAACTTCATAAATCTTCTGCCGCGGCACGTGGGCGCGCGCCGCCAACTCCAGCGCCTTAAACTTTGGGTGTCCGAGCAGAACCAGGTAGGAACGTGATTCGTAAGCGTTCAACCCGAGTTGCTGGAGCCTGCGCCAAAACCGCTGAAAATCCACCTCGGCCAGTTCTTCGCCCATATTCTCTTCACCTTACCAGAGGCAGGGCATGGGAGGCGAGGATTCGGCACAGGAAAACACCTGGAGAAGGTGGAGGTTTCCCCCGCCGGGCTACGGGTTCAGCTTAACAGCCGTAGGTAATAGATTTGACTTGGTACTAGCAGGACTCTAAAATGAAAGGCTAGCGTCTCGCGTATGCCTGAGAACATTACAGACCCGAACGGACTTACGCCGCTTCAGAGTGTTCCGGCAAAGCCCAAGATCCGCATTGTGGTGGCGGATGACCATCCCATTTTCCGGGACGGCCTGTGCAAACTGCTGGCGCTCGAGGAAGACTTCGAAGTTGTCGCGCAGGCATCGGATGGGCGGGAAGTCCTGGATGTGCTGCAACAACACGAACCGGACATCCTGCTGTTGGATCTGAAAATGCCCGGGCTCGACGGGCTGGCGACGCTCCAGCGGCTCCAGGTGGCGAGGAATCGGACCCGGGTCATCGTGCTCACTGCTTCCGACGATAAGAACGAATTCGTGCAGGCCATGAAGCTTGGCACCTCCGGAATCGTGCTGAAGCAGACCGCAACCGAACTGCTGATCAAGAGCATCCGAAAGGTTCACGCCGGGGAGATCTGGTTGGATTCGCACACCACGGCTGCCGTCATTCGCCAGTTCGTGGCAGCCGAGGAAAGCCCGATTCCACAGATGGCGGCGCCCCGCGACCGGGAGCGCTCGCCCCTGAGCCAGCGCGAACGCGAGATCGTGGCGCTGGTGGCGCAGGGATTCAAGAATAAGGAAATGGCCGAGAAGATGTTCATCAGCGAGCAGACGGTGAAGAATCATCTGCACAACATCTTCGATAAGCTGGGCGTCTCCGACAGGCTGGAACTCGCTCTCTACGCGATCCACAACAATCTCCATACCGGCCGCTGAATTCCGCTTCCACGCAGGCTTAACGCGAGCGAACGATCGTGGCGAGGTCCGCGACCGAGTGGTCGATGTGGATGTTGAGCCGGTCGAACAGGTACACTCCCTGATACTCGAGCAGCGTCCGCAGGCCGGCGCCGACGTTCTGCTCCGGTTTGGGTGGTTGAAAGCTCTCCTGAAACACGGGTACCATCCTCCGCCCGGCGGCATGGGCGATCTCGATCTCCCGCTTCACCCAGACTGACTGAAGTGTGGCTTCAGCCAGAAAGCAAACGAAGAAATCGCAAGTTTCGATCTCTTTCTGAATGCGCGTGGGGAAACTCTCCGCCGAGTCCATGCTTTGTACATCCACGAAAGCGAGGATGCCGTGTTTCTCGCTGAGCTTGTCGGCGAAGAGGTTGGCCCACCCTGCACTGGCTTCCCGCTGATAGCTGATAAAGAGCCTGGGGGCCGCGCGAACGCCGGCGTTGGGTTCGACAAAAGCCTTTTCGAGTGCCGCGGCGAACTCCGAGGTTGATTCGTACCGCTGTCCCGGATCGGTGGCGAGCGCCTTGTTGAGCACCGCCGAAACCGCGGAAGGCAGGGCGCCGCGTCCGTTCCGCTCCGCCTCCTGGTGAGCCGGGGCCGGCCCGCGTGCGAAATTCTTCCTGCGAACTTCGGGATTCTCCTGCGCCTCGTAAGGGCGGGTCCCGGTCAGCAGCAGGTAGGCAATGGCGGCTATCGAATACTGGTCCGAGAATGGCGTTGCTTCCTTGCCGTCCCATTGTTCCGGGGCCATGAACGCGGGCGCTCCCATGACCGACCATCGCGTTTCGTTTCCCCGCCGGCTGGCGATCGCGAAATCGGTAAGATAGGCCGTTCTCTGCTCGTCGAAGACAATCGCGGTCGGCTTCAGGCCCGCGTGCACTACGCCCTGAGAATGAGCATGTTCCAAGGCGCCGGCAATCTGCTGCACACACCGCAGTGCCTCACCCACCGGTACGCCGCCCTCCCGCTCCAGCGCACCTTTTACGCTTCCCCCGGTCATCAGTTCCATGCAGAGGTAATGGGATTGTGCGGTTGGCGCGCCCGGGAGCGAGATCTGAGTCTTTCCGAAATCGAGCACCTTGCAGATGTTGGCGTGGCGTAGGCCCGCCGCGGCCAGAGCTTCATTCCGGAACTGCTCGCTGTAGCCCGGAAACTGGCTGAGTTGCGGGGAAAGGATCTTCATGGCCACCTGTTGCGAGAGGTTTGCGTCCCAGGCTGCGTAGGTTACGGAACGGGGACTGCTGTGCAGGATCTTCTCAAGCTTGAACCGGGCGGCGATGGTGACTCCGGCCAGGTCAGGCAGCAGTTGCATCTCACGCGAATGAAACGAAAGCGTGGTTGCTGAGATCTGAATAGACGATCCGAACGGCAGCGGATCCGGCACGCCCGGCCTCAGTCGCCTGCCGCCGACATAAGTTCCGTTGCGACTGCCCTTATCCTCGATGAAGAACCCGTCATCCTTGAACTCGATCACCGCATGTTCCTGCGAGACACCTGCATCGCCGGAAAGTGCCAGGTCGGCGTTCGTGCGTCCGATGCGAAATGGGAAATGGCTTACCGGGATGGATATGCCGATCATGGCAGGATCCGCCGCCGCGACCACGAACAGGGTGATGTTTGGGAGCCGTTCCGGAAGAAGGGCGCTTCGCGCCACCAGGCTGGTTGAGTCCTGGGAGGGCGGGGGCCCGGCTGCCGAAAGCATCGCCCGCAACTCGTCGGGGCGTGGTGCGGGCTGCAGCACAGTCCGATCAGGCCGATCAGCCACAGCCGGAGCGGACTCCCCGACAGATTGTGCGCGCCTCCAGCGGAGCCATGCCAATCCGCATGCAAGCACTAAGGCAGCCGGAACCCAGGCGGCCGGCGAACCCGATTTTAGAACCAGAGCGCTCAGCAGGGCTATTGCCGCAAGCACCCCAAGGGTAGCGGCCAGAATCGTGAGCGGCAGGCGCCACGCCAGGAAAGACGCGGCAGGCCGAGGCACATGTGCCGCAGCCGGTGCAGGCGGAATCGGAAGCTTGGGCGGCGCCGGCGCCCGGACCGGCGCAGATGCGGATAGCTGGGGTTCCGCCGCCGCCCGGCCTCGCTGGGACTCCCCATAGGCACCGCGTACCTGATTGGAAAGCGCTAGCGCATCGACATTCTCCGGGTCGAGCGCCATTGCCTGTTTGAGGATTTCATTCGCCTCGCTGAATTCGGATTCTGCAATGCAAGCCCGGGCGATTGCCAGCAGAGCGGCCACATGCTCCCCTACCGCCTGCCGCTGCATCTGTTGCTGGACCCGTTCCCGCAAGGCCCGCGCCTCGCGATTGTAAGGGTCCAGTTGAACGGCTTCGTGAATCGCGGCATTTGCTTTTTCCAGAGCTCCGGTTTCAACGGCTTCCTCAGCCCGGCGCACCAGGTCGGCGCCCCGGTCCCGATTCATGTCCGCCACCACCGCGCGAAGATCGAGCGCTAGTTCCGCCGCGCTCGCGTACCGCAGATTTCGCTCCTTTTCGAGGCACCGGTGAACGATCTGCGCCAGCGCCGCGGGACAGTCCGGCGCAGCCTGGGTGAGCGGCTCGGCTTCCGATTGCGTGATCCGGTACATCACCGAAGGCTGGTCGCGGGCTTCAAACGGGTGCTTGCCCGCCAGGAACTCGTACGCCGTGCAGCCGAATGCGAACAAGTCCGTCTGGACGTCCGCTTCGGCCCCGGTGAACTGCTCGGGCGCCATATAGCGGACCGTGCCAATAATGTATCCGTCCTGGGTCAGGTTCGGGTTGGCAGCGGCCAGGCGGGCAATGCCGAAATCCATGAGCTTCACGGTGCCGTCCGGAAGCACCATCGCATTTCCAGGCTTAATGTCACGGTGAATTACACCCTGCGAATGCGCGTAGCTGAGCCCTTCAACCATTTGCGCCAGGATTCGTGCCTTGTCCTCCACGCCCTGGGACGCCGGTTCCCGAATGAGGCGTTCAAGGGAACGGCCCTCGAGAAATTCGAACACCAGGTATGCTGCGCCGTCCTGCTCACCGTAATCGAATACCGACACGATGTTCGGATGGCGCAGTCTGCCGGTGGTCAGAACCTCGGATTGGAATCTCCGCAGCGAGTCCTCGTCCTCGAGCGCCATCAGCACCTTAATGGCGACCGGACGCTGCACGCTCGGATCGAACCCGCGATAAACCCGTCCGAAGCCTCCCCTCCCGATTTCCGACTCAATCTCGTATTTGCCGATTTTCGAGATCATGTCTCCACTGGCCCCTCAGACTCCAGCTATCTTATACCCGGCGCCCGGATGGCGGTCATTTGCGCGGGCCGCGTGAAATTGTCCGCTTTGGCAGCAAACAAAGTAATTATCCGCACCATGAGCGATACTGCCGCTGCCTTCCCGTCTCGCCCGCGACGTACGATTGAGAAACCAGCAATAGATCGTCGCCAGAGAGGGTTCGTGAAGAAATCGGACGTATTTCAGGTTTGGGGACGCGTCCTTCGGGGGCACACTCCTTTTCTATCCATCGAGATTACAAAGGAATGTCCGTTGCAATGCCCCGGCTGCTATGCCTATTCGCCGGAGCACCTGGGCCCCTCGGCGACGCTGCGCCAACTCACCGACTATCGCGGGCAGGAACTGGTTTCGGCGGTCCTTGCCGTAGTGCGGCGCGTGCGCCCCGTGCACGTCTCCATAATCGGAGGAGAACCCCTCGTGCGTTATCGGGAGCTCTCCGAGATTCTGCCGTTGCTCGACCGGATGGGCGTGGAGGTGCAACTCGTGACCAGCGCCGTACGCCCGATCCCGATCGAATGGAGTTCGATCGCCAACCTTCACCTGGTAATTTCGATCGACGGCCTGGCGCCGGAGCACGACCGTCGCAGGAGTCCGGCAACCTACGATCGCATCCTGAAGCACATGGCCGGCCATCGCATCGCCGTCCACTGCACCGTCACCGCTCAGATGCTGCGGCGGCCCGGATACCTGGCCGACTTCAGCCGCTTCTGGTCGGAACGGCCGGAGGTTCACAAGATCTGGTTCAGCGTTTATACGCCCCAGGAAGGCGATGACTCGCCGGAACGGTTGCGCCCCGCGGACAGGGAACTCCTGCTCGATGAGCTGGCAACCGTCGAGCGCTTTCCAAAAGTGCACTTGCCGCGAATGGTGCTCGACGGCTATCGCAATCCGCCCCGTTCGCCCGCCGAATGCACCTTCGCCAGGCTGACCACCTGTCTCTCGGCCGACCTGAAGACCGTCGTGGGTCCTTGCCAGTTTGGCGGCAACCCGGTTTGCGGCGAGTGCGGCTGCATGGCGTCAGCCGGCATGCACGGCGTGGGGCGGCTGAAGCTGGCCGGCCTTGTCCCTCTCTCCGCCATCCTGAATGCCTCTCTGCGCTTCGGCTTCCGCGGCGCTCCGCCCCCGCAACGGGTTCGCGGTAATTCCGATGTGCCTGACGAGGCCGAGCTGATCACGCTCTCACTGGCGGAGGTCCGGCCGGGTCGCAATCCAGCCGCCAAGGTATAGACTGACTGCCGCCCGCCGGCGAAATCTGCCATCCTGTTATTTATTCCGTGACGACCGAACAACAGCTCCGCGACAAGCTGCGCAAGATCACCGCGCTCTTCGAAGGCGCATCGACCGAAGGTGAGCGCCAGGCGGCCGCCGCAGCCATCGACCGCATCCGCCAGGCGCTCAAAGGCGCCGTCAAGACCGAACCTCTGCCGGAAACAAAGTTCTCCCTGCCCGACCAGTGGCAGAGGCGGCTGTTCATTGCGCTTTGCCGCCGTTACGGTCTTGAACCGTACCGCTATAAAGGACAGCGATACAACACCGTCATCGTACGCGCGCCACGTTCATTCATTGATAGAACGCTTTGGCCGGAATTCCGGGAACTCCAGTCCGCCCTGCATGCCTACCTCGCCGAGGCCACCGAGCGCATCATTCGGGAAGAGGTCTATGGCGATACTGCGGAAGCCAGGGAGCGGGCCGTTTAGCTACCGGGGGCAGCCGCCTGCCCGGTTGTGCCTCGGAGCGGGACTGCCCTTCGCCGGACGCGGTCCAGTCCATTAGCCGCCGCCACGCGATACGCTTCCCCAAGCGACGGGTAGTTGAAGACGGTTTCGCTGATCATGTCCAGCGTGTTTCCCGCAACCATCGCCATCTGCCCGATGTGAACCAGTTCGGATGCCCCTTCGCCCAGAATGTGAACGCCCAGCAGTTTCAGCGTGTCGGCATGAAAGATGAGCTTCAGCATTCCTACCTGGTCCCCCGCAATCTGCGCGCGGGCCACATCGTCGAAGGCCGCCACACCTACTTCATAAGGGATCTTGCTGCCGGTCAATTGCTGTTCGGTTTGCCCGACCATCGAGATCTCGGGGATTGTATAGATGCCGAAGGGGAGCAGTTCCGGCCGGTGCTCGCGCGCCACGCCGAACATGTGATGGGCCGCGAGACGTCCCTGTTCCATCGACGTGGACGCCAGCGAAGGGAAACCGACCACGTCGCCGGCGGCGTAGATGTGGGAAATGGCGGTTTGGAAGAAGTCGTTCACCGCCAACTTGCCGCGATCCACCACCGGGAGTTGAATGGCCTCCAGGTTCAGCTTGTCCGTATTCGGCTGCCGTCCGATGGCGTAGAGCAGCGCCTCGGCAACCAGTGTCTTCCCGCTCTCGAGGTGGGCCGTGGCAGTGCCGCACGAATCGGCGGTGATTGTTGTGACGGTTTCCCCCATGCGGAATGTCACGCCGTTGCGTCGGAGATGATACATCAGGGCGGCGGTAATTTCGCAATCCACGTGTTGCAGCAGGGTGTCCCGCGACTCCACCACAGTGACGTCGCTCCCCAATGCCGCGGCCATCGATGCATACTCGAGGCCGATCACGCCGCCGCCGACCACGATCAACGTCTTGGGAAACTCGCCCTCCGTCACCTGAATGAACTCGTCCGAATCGTAGACTTGCGGCGCCTCGAAGGGAACGCCGGGTATGTGCGAGGGCCGGGTCCCGCACGCGATCAGGACGTACTGCGCCGAGTAGCGCCGTGTGCGATCCACGCCCATCACTTCCAATTCGTGCGGATCGCTCGTGAACACGGCATGGCCGTCCACGACCTCCACCTGGTGACGCATAAGTTGATCCTGGATGACCTGGTATTGGCGCTTGACCACCTCAGAAACGCGGAACATCAAATCCTGAATCTGGATTTTGGCTTTTACCCGGTATCCCCGTCCATAGAAGCTACGCTGCCGGAAGCCGGAAAGGTAGAGCGCGGCTTCCCGCAAGGTCTTACTGGGAATGGTACCCGTGTGCAGGCAGACTCCGCCCAGATCGAAGTTCCTGTCAACGACGGCGACGTGCTTTCCCATTTTTGCCGCTTCCAGCGCGGCATGGTGCCCTGCGGGGCCGCTTCCAATCACCAGCAGGTCGTAGTCGTACTTTGGCTGTTCCACAGGCCCTACATTACATCACATGCGCGCCAGGGTTTTGGGCGTATGCATTCTCATACTGGCCCGTGAATTGTATCTGCGGTTGTGTGGAAAACGTCGGAACGAACCCAAGCGAGGAATTCGCCGCACTGACCCAGGGAGAGATGCGGGCCAACGTGATTCGTCTGGCCTTCGGCGGTCATCTGGCTCAGTTTCAGAAATTCTGCGAAATCGTGCGGAAGTCCGTTCCCGAGGCCGATGCCGGTGTGCTGCGCGGGAGCGCAATTACCGGCCTCCGATGGAGGGACGGCGCTCCCTTCGATGCCGATGGTCCCGGAACCAGCGACCTGGACCTGACCCTGGTCGGTTCGGAGGTGCTGCGCTATTACTCGATCGGCGGTTATTGGATTCCAGGGGTTCATTCGCGGCCCCTCAGCGACGAGGACCCCGACATCGCACCCGATCTGGTCCCGTTGCGGCGGACCCTGATGGAGATGGTGCACCGGCCCGTCAACATCCAGGGCACGCAGAGACTGGGTGCAATACCTGCGAGGTGACGTCATGGGGCAGCCCTACCTCACGCTGTTCGGCAGCCTGGAACTGTGAACCTCCGGCTGCTCAGTTATAACATCCGCTTTGGCGGCAGCGGCCGGGAAAGGGCGCTGGCGGCCGTAATCAAGGACTGCGATCCCGACCTGGTAGTGCTCGAGGAGGCGACCCGCCCGGAAGTCGTCCGATATCTCGCCTCCGCCTGCGGTATGAAAGCGTGGGGAGCCCATCCCGGAGATTCGCTCGCATTTCTGAGCCGCACCGAAGTGTCGCACTACGGCTGGCACGGCGTGCTGTTCGGGAGACGCCGTTACCTGGAGATCGTGCCCGCGGGCACGGACCTCCGCATTTTCGGGGTGCATCTGTCAGCCATACACTCCAGCCTCACCGAGCGCCGCCGAACGTATGAACTGCGCTCCCTCCTCGGGCAGATCGAACAGTACCGGCAGGCTTTTCACCTGATTACCGGCGATTTCAACACCCTGGCGCCGGGCGAAGAACTCGATATCAGCCGGCTGCCGAAACGGTTGCGGCCGTTCGTCTGGCTGAGCGGCGGAAAAATTCGCTGGCGCACGATCGCCCTGATGCTGGCGCGCGGGTATTCGGATGCCTACCGGGCGTTCCACGAGGAAGGCCCGGGCTATACGTTTCCGACCTCCGATCCGCACGTCCGCCTGGACTACCTGTTTGCCCCGGCAACATTCCTAAACCGCATCCAACGCTGTGAAGTGATTCGAGATACAAATGGCGTGCGCGACGCCTCGGATCATTTCCCGCTTCTGTCGGAAATCACTGTTTGACGGCCTCCCCGCGTGATAGCCTGATCCAACCTGGAACAACCGGGCGAGGATTCCGACCGATGAAAGAGATCAACACCTACCTGATTTTTGACGGAAACTGCCGGGAGGCGATGAGTTTCTACGCTAAGGGCTTGGGCGCCGAAGTGAACTTGATTCCGTTCTCCGACATGCCGGGCGACCATCCGCCGGACGCCAAGGACCGAATCATGCACGCCAGGATTGCGAAAGGATCCGCCGTCCTGATGGCCTCGGACACTATGCCTGGCATGCCCTTCAGCAAGGGCAGCAACTTCTCGGTAAGCGTGAACTGCGAGAACCAGGCCGAGATGGATCCGATGTTTCAGGCGATCGCCGACGGAGGCAAGGTCACGATGCCGCTCCAGGAGACGTTCTGGGCAGCCCGATTCGGCATGCTCACCGACAAATTCGGCATCAACTGGATGTTCAACCTGGACAAACCGCACGCGTGAGCGTCAGGCCCGGACCACCTGGTCCATCTCCAGGAACTCGCGGATGTGCGGGTGGTCCGAGTTCTTCAACTGATCCACGGGCCCGAAATAGATCACTCCGCCGTCGTACAGGAAGACCACCCGGTCGGCCACCTTGTACATCAGGTCCAGGTCGTGGGTCACCACCACCGAGGTCAACTGCAACTGGCGCTTCAGCCGGAGCATCAGGTCGCCCAGGTGGTCGGACATGATGGGATCGACCATGGTGGTGGGTTCATCGTACAAAATACACTGTGGCTGGGCGGCCAAGGCACGGGCGATGGCGACAGCACGCTTGTAACCGGTGGACAGGTCTGCCGGGAAGGCGTCGCGGGCGTCGGCGATATCCACCATCTGGAGCAGCCCCTGAACCACTTCTTCTTTGTTTTGAGCGTTGTAGTCCTCGCGCAACTCCAGCGAGAAGAGCACATTTTCGCCGACCGTCATGGAGTCGAAGAGGGCGCCGCTCTGAAATACCATGGTCACCTTCCGCCGGATGGTGCGCATCTGCGTCTCGGTGAAATCGGTGACGTCTTCGTGGGCCACGATGATCCGGCCGCTGTCCGGCTTGAGAAAACCCATCATGTGGGAGAGGGTTACGGATTTCCCCACACCGCTCCGCCCGATGATGGCCACAGTTTCGCCGGGATTCACGTGGAAGTTGGAGTCGACCAAAACCGGACGGTCGAACGTCTTATAAACGTGCCGGAACTCGATGTAGTGTGGGTAGGGATCAGTTTGCGGCATAGGCATGCCATTCTTCCGGGGTGTTAAGGTTTTGAAAATAAGCCACTTCTTCAACCGGGAAGGAAACCCGGCGCAACCCTTCGAGGGCGGTGGAAACCTTGCGGATACCGCTGTCGAAGGCCGCCTGGAGGTGCGCCAGCGCCCGCCTGTTGTAAACCGCGCAGAGCGGCTGTGGTTTGCCCGGGGGGCTCTCGGGAATCAGCGCGTCGCAACCGGCCTCCTGCGCCGCTACGAGGAGCCTTCGCAGGAATTCCGCGCTAAGGTTGGGCATATCGCAGGCCGCGATCAGGTTCCATTCCCGACCCGAATCGCGCAAAGCTGTCACGATGCCGCCGAGCGGGCCCTCGCCAGGGTACAGGTCGGGAATGACGCGAAGACCCAAGCCGGCGTAGGTCTCCGGGCTCCCGACCAGGGTCGCGTGACCGGCGGACTGTTCCACAGCGCGAGCGGCAAATCGCACGAGGGGTTCGCCGCGGAACTCGAGAAGGGCCTTATTTTGGCCCATCCGCGAGCTGTTCCCGCCGGCCAGTACGTATCCCGCCTCGCCTCCGGCGCACGCCACCCCATCCACAGAGAAATGATACCATTGGGGTTCGCGGATCCTGCTGCTGTTGCGCCCGGTGTGTTTTCTTCTCAGGAGCCGAACATTCTGATGCGCTTTTGTTTTACACTGGGATGGGTTTTCACGATTGCGGTCCTGCTGCCGGTGGCCGAGGCTGGTTCGCCTTCCGGATCCTGGAAGAGCGTGGTCCGGTCCGACCCCCGCACCGGCAGGCTGGTGAGGAGCGTGGTGGTCAGTCCGAAGGCTGTGCCGGCGAAAAAGACTTCAGCTAAAGGAAACGCCCTGCGGGTCAACCCGCCCGCGGGTCCGCCTTCGACCGCTCCCGAAGGGGCTGCCATGGCCGGCGCACTCACCCGGACCGTCGAGGAGATCGCCGCCCGCAACTCCGTCCCGCCACAACTGCTGCACTCCGTCATCAAAGTAGAGAGCAACTACAATCCGTTCGCCGTCTCCAGCAAAGGAGCTTTGGGCCTGATGCAGCTGATTCCCGCCACCGCCCGGCGCTTCGGCGTGGAAGACGTATTCAATCCCTCTGAGAATATCGCCGGCGGCGCGAAATACCTGCGATACCTCCTCGATCTTTATCACAACGACTACCAGCTCGCGCTGGCCGCCTACAATGCCGGCGAAGGTGCCGTCGCCCGGTACGGAGGCGTTCCGCCCTACGCCGAAACCCAGAGCTATGTGGCTCTGGTGCGCAAACAACTGGAAGCGCGGATCGGTACGATCACTTCCAAAACCCTAACCGAAGCTCAACTTGCGCAGCCCGAACCAGCCGGTGTTCCGCACATCCGCGAAATTGTGGAGCCCGACGGGTCGGTCCGCTACATCTCACGCTAAGAATTCGGTTATGAAGCTGATCGCTTCGCTGGCCATCTTCGGGTCCGTCCTCGCGGCGCAGCCGCAGCGGACGCCACCGGGCGCCGTTACCGCCATCCGCCACTGGTCGCTGGACGAAGCCACACGGGTTGCCGTCCAGGTTTCACGCGAGTTCCACTTCCGCAGCGACCGCCTCCACAATCCCGAGCGGGTCTACTTCGATATTCTCGACGCCGTGCCGAGCTTCCGTGGAAAAAGGAAGTATGACGAGCAGCTCAAAGACCGGCTGGTCTCGCAGATTCGCGCGCGCGAAACAGCTCCCGCGGTGACGCGGATCGTGCTGGATCTTTCCGGCGACCTGGAGGTCTCCACATCGCAATTGGCCAACCCGAACCGACTCGTCATCGAGGTGCGCCGGGCGAAAAGCGCTCCGGCAGTCACCACCTCCACGACGGCCTTGGCCACGCCGCCACCCGTTTCGAAACCCGAATTGCCCAGAAGCGACCCGCCCGTCCTCGCCGCGGCGCCCCTCCCGGCCAGCTCCGGCATCACCGCCGAGCCTTCCCAGTCACAGCTCGCCAAAGGGGCTCCGGCCGGAAAGATTGCAGCGCTCGAGAAGCCCGCCGTCCCGGTGGAAGACCCGAAGCCGGCGCCGATTCTCCCTGGCGAGACCGGCAAAGCCGCGCGGCCTACCACCAGCAGCGGTTCCGCGTCGCTGGTCCGCGCATTGGGCCTGAAGGTGGGGCGCATCGTGATCGATCCGGGACATGGCGGCCACGACCAGGGAACGGAGGGCGCGAAGGGTCTGCTCGAGAAAGAACTGGTGCTGGACGTTTCGATGCGCCTGGGCAAGCTGGTGGAAGACAAAATGGGCGCGGAAGTGGTCTACACCCGTACGGACGACACGTTCGTTCCGCTCGAAGAACGTACTGCTTTTGCGACCGATAAGAAGGCGGACCTGTTTCTTTCGATCCACGCCAACTCGTCTCCGGTGCCGCGCATCGCCGGCGTCGAAACGTACTACCTGAATTTCACCGATGCCAAGGATGCCATGGCTGTGGCCTCCCGCGAAAACGCGAGTTCGGGTAAGTCGGTTTTCGAACTGCAGGACATAGTCAAGAAGATTACGCTGCACGATAAAGCCGAGGAGTCGAAGGAGTTCGCCGGGCGCATCCAGACTGCCCTGTACAAGTTCTCCAGGGCACACTTCCCCGGGATCAAAGACCGCGGCGTTCGTAAGGCCCCCTTTATCGTGCTCATCGGCGCGACCATTCCCTCGGTTCTCGCGGAAATCGGTTTCCTCAGCAATTCGCGGGAGGAGGCGCTGCTCAAGAAGCCCGAATACCGCCAGAAATTGGCGGAGGCGCTGTTTAACGGTCTGAAGAGCTACGCCGACGGCCTGAGCCATTTCCAGGTGGCGCAGGCGAAAGATTAATGCGCGTTTTCGCTTTCCGCCACATCCCCAACGAAGACATTGGGCACATCGGACCCGTCCTGGAGTCCCGCGGAATTATCGTCGACCGGGTTGACCTCTATCTGGGCGCGCCCGTGCCAGACATCGCCGGCGCCGCCGGGCTCATCTTCATGGGGGGCCCGATGTCGGTCAACGACCCGCTGCCGTGGGTCGAGATTGAAACCGGTCTCATCCGGCAAGCCATTGAGCGCCGCATACCGGTATTTGGCGTCTGTCTGGGCGCTCAGTTGATCGCCAAAGCGATGGGCGCTGAGGTCCGGCGCGCCGCGTGCGAGGAGATCGGCTGGTTTGACATCCGCATGACCCCTGGCGCTGCAGCCGACCCCTTATTTCAGGGGCTCCCGACGTCCTTCCCGGTTCTTCAGTGGCACAACGAGACGTTCGATATTCCCTCGGGTGGAACGCTGCTCGCCACCTCCGAATTGTGCCCGAACCAGGCGTTTCGCGTCGGCGAGTCGGCGTACGGCATTCAATTTCACCCCGAGGTTACGCCGGCGATGATCGACGACTGGTCGCGTGAACTGGCAGCTCCGGTGAATTCCCGTTGTCATGAGCAGCACCTGCGGTCGCTTTCCGAGAAACTCTTCGGGCGCTGGTCCGTACTGCTCCAGGCCTCCCCATAATTCATTCACCAAATACTCTCCTTTGCGGGTATTGCCACCCGAAAATCTGGCATTCAAACTGGAAGATGATGCCTGCCTTTCCGAGCGCCGGCTCACGATTATGTCCGGTGAATCAGAAAATGCGGCCATTCTGCTGGTGGAAGACCCATTTGTCCGCAACTTCGTCCGTTCGGTTCTGCGACGGAACGGATATCCGGTAGTCGAGGCCAAGCCCTTCCAGGCGATACGTGCTCTCGAGGATGATGCCGGGACGGTCAGACTGGTCATCACCAACGCCCCGGACCTGTTTCATCCCCATCGCGACCGGCTGCGCATCCTCTACATTTCCGGCTGTCCGGATCCCGAGATCGCGGGCCGTTTCCCGTGCTGCCGCATGCTGCGCAAGCCATTCCCGCCCGGCGACCTGGTGGCTGCCGTGAGGGAGTTGCTGGCGTCCGCGCTATGATGTCCGCGTGGGCTTCTACCTCTGGTACGACGGCGATCTCGCGTGGGCGCAGGGCACCTACGAATACCGGCCGATGGGCACGGCAGTGATTTCCGCGAACGACCTGTTCCGCCGGCGCGACTTCAACCCGCGCCGCCGGCGCGCGCCCGGATGGGCGGAGTACGCGGGGCAGTTCGCCTCGCTCGGACACCTGAACCAGCAGTTGATTGCACGCCGCAAGCCTCAACGCACGGCGCGCGTGAGTTCGACCGCCGCGCTTTGAATCACCTCGCCCGCATTCTCCAGAACCTTGCCCACTTTGGCAATCGACTCTTCGGCCAGTTTCCAGTCCTCCTGCTCGATGCTCTCGCGCACGGCGGGCAGCGTTTTGACTCCGTAGCCCGTATAAAATCCGGGCGCATAGATCTGGTGTTTGAACCACGGGCGGTTCGGTAAGCCTTCATTCAGCGTGAGCGAACGCTCCACCGCAATTAGCCTCGAGTTCACGTCCTTGAGCGCCGCACGCGCCAGTGCCGAGCCGCCGTTCTGGGTCGCTTGGGCGACAGCGTCGTTGTAGGTTTCGGTGACGCGCTGCAGGGCTGCGACGCCGTTCTGGAGCGGGGCGAAGTTGAGGAACGGCGGCACGGGTTCCTTTTCCGGCGTCTTCATGGGGCGCCGGGGATCCTGGGTGAGTTTGTAGATGCCGTCATCGATCAGCCGGTTACGTTCGAGGATCTGGGCGCGCTTGTCCCGGGCCAGGGCCTCCACCTCGCTGACGTACCGCCGCACAGTATCGGTAAAGTTTTCGAAATCGAACGGCAGCAGCTCGGCCCCAGCCAGCCGCATCACCGCGGTGCCGGCCGTTTGTGCAAGAGCGCGCCCGTAAACGAAATCCTTGTCGGAGAAGCTGGTGTACCAGAAGATGTCGTCGTAGATTGAGTGGTAAATGCCGCCGCCGTCCAGGCCGCCATAGCCCAGATTTACCGACGGAACGCCGAGATGGTCCAGAAAGGCGCTGTAATCGGAACCCGAGCCGAGCGCGGCGATGCGCAGGTCGGCGCGCCCGCGCAGTTCCTGCGCCGCCTGCGCGCTGCCGGCATTCGCAATGCGGTTGGCCTGGAGGCGTTTCCACACCGTGGAGCCGGTCTCCGGGTCGTCGATATCCTTGGCCACTCCATTCAGGAACCGTTCGAGCGTGTGCGATCCTTCCATGCCCAGAAAGCCGCGCGCGTTGCTGTCGGAATTGATATATGCGACGGCCTTGGCGCGCAGTTCATCGGCGTGGGCTTCGGCCCATTCGGTGGAGCCGAGCAGCCCCGGTTCCTCCCCATCCCAGACGCAGTAAACGATGGTCCGCTTCGGGCGCCAGCCCTGCTTCACCAGCGTGCCCAGCGCACGCGCCTCCTCCATCAGCGCGCTCGCGCCGGAAACCGGATCGTCGGCGCCGTTGACCCAGGCATCGTGATGGTTGCCGCGGATCACCCATTCGTCGGGGAACGCCGAACCGGGAATTCGGGCGATCACGTTGTAGACCGGCTTAGTGTCCCAGTTGAAGGAGAGCTTCAAATGTACTTTGGCCGGCCCGGGGCCGAGATGGTAGGTCAGGGGGAGGGCGCCGCGCCATGGAGAAGGAGCCACCGGACCTGTGAGCGCCTGGAGCAGCGGCTGGGCGTCGCCGTACGAGATCGGCATAACCGGGATTTTGGTCAGGGTAACGGCTTCGCTTTGCGGCAGGCGTTTGGCATCCGGGGTTGCGCCCACGCCCGGTGTCAACGGGTCTCCCGGATACACCGGCATGTCCATGACGCTGCCGCGCTGTGCCCCGTCTTTATTCCGATAGGGACCGGCAGGAAACACATCGCCCTGAAAGTAGCCGTCTTCGTGTGGATCCGAATAGATCAGGCAACCGACGGCGCCGTGTTCGGCCGCCACTTTCGGTTTGATACCGCGCCACGATCCGCCGTAGCGAGCGATGACAATCGCTCCCTTGACGGAAATGCCCATCCGCTCCAGGGTCTCGTAATCGTCTGGGACGCCGAAATTGACATAAACGAGGGGTGCGGTCACATCGCCGTCGATCGAATAAGCGTTATAGGTTGGAAGCTGCTCCTGCTGTTGGGAAGACGTCGGGTCCACGGCAACCGCCGGCTCCACCAGCCTGGCGGCGAAACGCGTAGGCTCCACCATTTCGAGCAGCCGCTCTTTGGGGGTAGGGAAGAGCACGTCGAAGGTTTCCAGTTTCGCGTCGAGCCCCCATTCCCGGAACTTGCCGAGAATCCACTCCGCGTTCTGCTTCCCGTATGCCGAGCCGATCGGATGCGGCCGGGCGGCCAGCCGCTGCATATAAGCCTTCAGGTTGGCCGTGTCCGGAATGGCGCGGAATTTGGCCTCCCAGTCGCGCTCGACGCGTGCGGACTCGGCCGAGAAACCCCGCAATGGACCGGAGTCCGCCGCAAAAAGCAGTGAGGAAGAGAGCAAGCAAGCTGCCAGACGTCGCATCGACTGATTTTAGCTGGTGCGGTATGCGCCCCGCACCGGCTGGAAAGAATATTCCACGTAGCGGTCGCGCGGCAGCAGTTCCGAGCCCACCCGCATCAGGTGCGGAAGCCGGGCCTCCAGGTCGTCAAACAGCTGGTGTCGCATGGCCGGCGCCATCACCAGTTCCGACCCGCGGCCGTGCAGCACGCGCACGCGCCCGGAGCTCAGGCCGACGTGGCGGATTTCCGAATAGGGAATCATGCGCCGCGAGAGCGCATCCCTCACCGCCAGGCCGTCGGGAGTAATTTCATAGGATTGCGGGAAAGCGCAGAGCATCAGGATCAGCAGCACCGGACCGGAGATCCAGACGCTGGCGCGCAACACGATGGCAACAACAGCCACCGCGATTCCCGCCAGGGCACACCAATCGATACGCGATTTGTAGCTCATGATTTTTCGTCGTTATTGGGGGGCGGCCTTCGGGCGCGCAACCGGCCGTCGAGGCCGCCGGCGCCGAGGGGCCGCCCCCGGTTGTAATCCGATTCCTACTGCCGCTTCGCCTTAATTTCCTGGAGCAGGCGGTCGATTTCCCGTTCCTTCTCCATGGCTTCGAAACGGCCGTCTACATCGTCCGCCGCCAGTTCGGCAGTGGCCTGGGCGACGGCCTCGGTACGCTGCACTTTGTCTTTCATGCGATCGAAGGCGGCGCCGTGGGGCGCGTCGCCGATGGCCGTGCCGGCCTCGGTGGCGCGGTTCAACGCGCGCGAGCGGCGATGCTGCGCGATCAGCGTTTCGCTCTTGGCTTGCGCTTCGGCGAGCTTCTGCTGCAGCTTCAGCAGCGCG
The DNA here is from genome assembly GCA_963836425.1 of Bryobacterales bacterium. Classification (GTDB taxonomy): domain Bacteria; phylum Acidobacteriota; class Terriglobia; order Bryobacterales; family Bryobacteraceae; genus CAWIJJ01. The sequence continues at coordinate 364,367 of CAWIJJ010000007.1, forward strand.
GTTTTGAGGTTCTCCACCTGGACTTTCTGATCTTCCACCTGCTGGCGGAAGCTCTCCGCCATTGACTTGTAGCTCATCGAGCGCTCCAGCGCGGCCCGTGCCAGGGGATCGTCGCTTTTGTCCAGTGCCATCTCGGCGCGGCGCATCCACTGCTGCTCGTTATCCTGGTTTTCCTTCCACTTCTTCTCGAGCACGTGCTGGTCGGCGATGGAGATGGCCACTTGTGTTTTTACCTGGAGCAGTTGATTCTCCATATCGAGGATCACCTGCTTGATCATCTTCTCCGGATCTTCGGCTTTGTCCACCAGGTCATTAATGTTTGCCCGGATCAGTGTCGCAACTCTTTCTAACAGTGCCATGATGATTCTCCTTTTTTGCTCCGCCGCACCCTCGAAAATTCCCTACCGCACCCGGGCCTCCCCGCCTGATTTGGGGCGGGGACCGGCCCGGGGTTTCTCTACTGCTGAGCCGCGCCCTTGGCTTTTCCGTCGTTGTGCGGCGGATTCTCGCCAATCAGCCGGACCTTCGCAAACAGCTCATGCAAAGGCATCCCGGAAAGCGTTTCGAACAGAGCCGGGACCTGGGCCGCCATCTTGGTGATGTCGCCCGTAATTTTGCTCATCCCGGCCGAATCGCCGTTGCCCGTGGAAACGATTGTGATCTTGTCCACGTTGGCCAGCGGAGCCGCCAGTGCCCGCACCACTTCCGGCAGGCCCGTAATCAGCTTGTCCACAATGGCCGCCTGGTTGAACTCCTGGTACGCCGCCGCCTTCACGTTCATGGCGCGTGCTTCCGCATCACCTTTCTTGAAGATGATTTCGGCTTCCGCCTCGCCTTGCGCCCGGATGGCCGCGGCCCGGCCGTCGGCTTCCATGATCATGCGCGATTTTTCGGCCTCTGCCAGGGTCTCGATGCGGCGCCGCTCGAATTCCACCTGCTTCAACACGGTGGCCGTCAGTTCGCGCTCGCGGCGCTTGATTTCGGCCTCCTGCACCAGAACTTCATGCTCCTTCTCCACCTGGTGAATCGTGACTTCCTCGGCGCGCACCTGCTGCTGCATGATGTTGCCCTGGATCTCGTAGGCTTTATCGGCCTGCGCCTGCTGTTTCTTGACGAGTTCCAGATACTCCGCCTTCTTCACTTCAAGGTCGCGCTGCGATTCCGCCTGCTTGGCTTGAGAAAGCGTCTCTGCCAGCACCCGTTCCTGGTCCGCCTGGGCTTTCGCCACGGCCGACTCCCGGGACGCCACGGCGCGCTTGATCGCGGTATCGCGTTCGGCTTCCGCCGCCGCCACATCGGCGTCGCGCTTGATGCGCGCCACGTCGGGCCGGCCCATGTTGGTGATGTATTCGTTCTTGTCGCGGACTTCCTTGATGGTGAAGCTGATCACTTCGAGCCCCATCTTGGTCATATCGTCGGCGCAGGTGGAGCGCATCCGGTCGCCCACCATCTCCGGCTGCTTCACGATCTCTTCCACCGTAAGCTGGCCGATGATGCCGCGCAGGTGGCCCTCCATCACCAGGCGGATGAGAGCCTCGCGCTCTTCGGCGGCCTTGGTCAGGAACTGCTCGGCGGCCGTCAGAATCGACTCCGGATCGGACTTAACCTTGATCTGTGCGACCGCCTCCACGGTGACTGCGACACCCTGGCGGGTGTACAGATCCTGCTTCGGGGCGACATCGAACGACATCAGTTCGAGCGACAGCCCGCGGCAGCTTTCCACCATGGGAAAGATCACGGTGCCGCGGCCCTTCACCACACGCGTTCCGCGGAACCCGTAAACGATGATCGCTTCGTGCGGTCCCGCTTTACGGAACAGCTTGGCGAACATAGCCATAAGGAACAGGATCGCCAGGAGCATCAGTCCCGCGATCACGAACGTTGTGCTTTCCATTGATTGGGTCCTCTAACCCGTACTACTTGAACTCCAGATCGCCCAGGGCTTCTTCCCAGGTGCGAACGTAGGCAATGCCTCTCTCGTAGCGTGTGACCATCACCTCGCAGCCTTTCGCAATGGGCCGGCCGTCCTCGCTGCGCGCTGCCGTCACCCGGCGGGTGCCTTCCTGCGAGTAAATCAGCTCGCCGGTGCCCCCGGAGCGAATCGGCAGGCTCAGCTTTCCGAGCACGCCCGTCATGTTGTAATCGGCCGGGTCCAGCTGCGCTTCCCGCGACATCAGGACTTTGGCGAGGAACCAGAAGACCACCGAAGCGCCGCCGATCCCGCTCAGGGTCGCCACGCCCAGGGCCATTCCGAACCAGACGTTGTAAAACCGGTTCAGCAGGTAACCGGTACCGCCAAACCACGCCAGAAAGGCCGCAATCGTGCCGAAGTTAAACCACGATGGGGCGCCATGAACATCTCCATCTGCTCCTCCGGCGCCACCATCCCCCCCGGCTCCCGAAAGGTCGCCGTGAGGGAGGTGGATGCCGTCATGGACATGCAGGTGCGGCAGATGCAGGTCCACACTTCCGGCCAGAAGCGCCAGCACGCTCAGGCCAAACCCGACGAGGAAACAGATGAGGTAAAAATCGGTCCAGGTCATGAACGCCTCCTCGATTTCGGTTGATGGTTCGTAGCCGGCGTCTTGAGCACCTCCATCAGCCGCTCCGCCAGCCCCGGATTCTCCAGAATTTCTCCCAACAGCACCAGGCACATCCGCGAATCGCCGTGCCTGGACGCCGTCAACAATGCGTGATGCAGATCCGGATCGACACTGAACCGCTCGGCGCCGGAGATGAGCCAGAGGTCCACTTTGTCCTCGAGCGCCACGACGTCGGAAACCAGTTCGGTCTGATATCCTTCCGGGTCGTCCACCAGGTACCCCGGGTGGACCTTAAAAAACTTTGCCAGCAGCATCCGGCTCGAATTCGTCAGATGTGGCCGCGTGCCTTTTTCGATCTGCGACAGGTAGCTCTGGCTGATCGATTTGCCCAGCTCTTTCTGAATCAGCCGGGCCATTTCCTGCTGGGTCAGCTCACGGTCGAGGCCGCGTAGCGTTCCTTCCACTTCCCGCAGGTACCGAAGTTTCTCGCCTAACGTCATATCGCAGATTGAAATAATGATATTGCAATTTGTGATCGCAATCAAGAAAAATATTTGCTTTGGATTCAGTGAGATGCGGAAATGTCCCCGAATTCCGATCGAACGCGCTTAGTCCGGTAGGCACTTGTGCCGGGAGGATGAATCGATGAAGACAAGAGTTTCGGTGTTGCTGAGCGGAGTGTTGCTGGCGGGCTGCCCCGCGATGCTGGGGGCAGACATGGCCTTACCTGAATGCGCCGGTCGCCGATTCCTATATCCGCGTGCGCCAGGGAGACGATCCGAAGAAGCTGGTGTGGGATATTCCGGAGAATCGGAGGGAGGTCTTCCGTCCGCTGCCGGAGGGGCAGCTGTTCCTGACGCACGGTTCCATTTACGTGACTTATCCCCAGCTCAATCCCTTGAAGGTCCGCGCCACGGCCTCGTCGACGGGCGCGGACGATCCGGCGCATGCCACGATCGGCGGTCTCATCGCGCAGATACTGTCCGTGCTGGTAACGGTTGCGCCTTCGTCGCCTTCGCTGGCAGACGTCGCGAAGAATCTGGGTGTGAACTCGCTGATCGCAACCCGCACACCAGAGGGGGAGAAGCCCCATCCGTTCGCTTGCGACGCAACCGACTCGGCATCCTTGAATGTCGCTGAAGTAGTGAAGTCGCTTTACGGTTCGGATGTGTCCCCGGCTTCGCTCAGTGACACGGTGAAGGACTGGTCGGATGCGATTGACGACGCGTTTGCGGCCCGGGAAAGTGGGCCGGCCGCGGTACGCACGGGCATCGGGCGGATCAACACCGAGGCCGGACTGCTGGACGAAGCAACCAAAACGGCGGCTCCTTTTCTTACGCGAATCCGCGAGTGCGCCGCCGCCACCATAACAGTGGCGTCCCAACCTGCTTCCGTGGAGTTTGCGGAGAAGCCGGCTGCTCCGGAGAAGCCGCAGAACGACGATGCGGCAGCCCTCGCCAGGTACAAGGAGGATCTACTGGCATACGCAGACAATCTACAGAAATATTTCAGATGGGAACAATACCAGAAGGATCTCCAGGAATACAACCGTTATAGCAATTACCACCTGTACCAGCTGGCGCTGCTGGCCGACCCAGACCGGCGCATCCGGGAGATCCAGTCCGCCGCGGCTGCCATGAGGAAACTCGCGCAGCAACTCGAATCCGACTATGCAAACCCGCGCAAATGGGTGTCGGCGCGGCGGGGCGGGGGGCAGACCGACTACATCATTGGTCCGGTGATCGAGCCGACGCTCGAGAAGCTGCAGAACGCCACGATCAAAGTGGTCCGGGAAGATCTGACGGTGAACAGCGTGAACGGGTCAATTTCCATCGCCAATCCCGAGGAGGGCGCGGGGACGCTGACTGTGCGTAAGTTCTCCCGCTTTGCAGTGGAACCGGGGGTGGGCGCCGTGTTCGGCACGGTGAAACGGCCGACCTACAGCACGAAACAGAACGAAGACGGCAAGACCGAGGTAGTGCGTGTTCCCGAGGGCACGGTTTCCGTGAATCCCACCGCGATGGTGAATTTCGTGTGCCGGTGCGGGCTTGGGGCGCTTACCCCGATGGCGCAGGTCGGCGTCGCGACGTCCAAGACGCTGCCGGCTGTGCTTCTTGGCGGGGGTTTGCGGCTGTTCGGACTTGGGAAGGGAGACATTGCTCTTGGTGGAGGGGCGATGTTCGCCTGGGTCAAAGATCTGCAGAAACTGAAGGAGGGCAGCATCGTTCAAGGGCAGGCGGAAATCGATGCCGACCTCGGCTATTCCAGCCAGCCCAAGATCGGAGCCTATTTCACTATTCAGTACAAGTTCTGAGTCTTCCTGGGCCGGAGTAATCTGATGAAATGAAGGTTCTCGTCATCGGCGGCACCGGCTTCATCGGCCCTCATCTCGTGGGTGAGCTTGCACGGATGGGCCACGCGGTTTCAGTTTTTCATCGCGGCCTCACGCATCCCGACCTGCCGGCCGGGCACATCATTGGCGAACGGCACGATTTGGCCAGGCTTCGTCCGAAGGCGGACGTGATTATCGACCTGATTCTCAGCTCAGCCGCGCAGGCGGAGGAGGTGATGGAGGCACATTCCGGGGCGTCGCGCGGCGGGTCGTGGCAGCAAGCAGCATCGACGTCTATCGCGCCTGCGGGGTGCTGCATGGAAGTGAGGAAGGCCCGCTCGATCCGGTGCCTCTGAACGAAGACTCGCCATTGCGGACGAAGCCTCAGACATATCCGCCGGAGTATGGCGAAATCATGAAGAAGATTTTTCCCTGGCTAGACCGTGAGTACGACAAGATTCCGGTCGAACGTGCAATCCTGGGCGACCCCGAGCTGCCAGGAACGGTGCTGCGCCTTCCGATGGTCTATGGTCCCGGCGACCATCTGCACAGATTCTACCCGGTGGTCCGGCGCATCGATGATCATCGTCCATCGATTCTATTTGAAGAGGGTATGGCCGCCTGGCGGGCACCACGAGGCTATGTTGCAAATGTGGCTGCCGCGCTGGCTTTGGCCGCGGTATCGGAATGCGCTGCGGGCCGTATCTATAATGTGGCGGAGCGCCCTGCTTACTCGGAGTTGGAGTGGAGTCGCAAAATCGCGGCGGCGGCTGGTTGGAAGGGCGAATTCGTTGTCTTACCGAAGGATCGGACCCCCGTCCACCTGATCCTTCCCGGAAACACCGCGCAGCACTGGGAGGCCGATTCGACGCGCATTCGGGATGAGCTCGGCTGGCGGGAAATCGTCCCACTGGACGAAGCCATTTCGCGCACAATCGCATGGGAGCGCAGCAATCCGCCGGGAGAGCTCAACTGGCACAAATTCGATTATGCCGCCGAGGACGCTGCCCTGACAGCGAGGGAGTAGATGGTAATCTTTCGTAAATTCCGGTAAACATTAGGATTTGCTTAACAGGGGAACGGGATTGGGCGGTCCGCCATCTCTCATAACGAGGGGGGACTCAGGAATGAAAAAGCAATCAGCCTGGAAACGAACCGGAATCGCCGCTGTGATGGCGATCTCGTTGATGGGAGCGACGCAAACTGCGTTTGCCGGCGACCGCCACCGGAAGGAGCACAGTCACCGCTACACGCAGAGCTACAACGATCGCTACAACAACAGCTACTACGGCAACAGCTACAGTGAGGGCCGCGCCTACTACGGCAGTGGCTACTACACGAATTCGCGCGACCGTTACTTACCGCGACGACTACCGGTACCGGCAGAACTCGAACGCCAAATCCGCGGCCATTATCGGTGGCGGCGCGGCAGCCGGGGCAGTGATCGGTGGATTGACCGGCGGAGGGAAGGGCGCGGCCATCGGAGCAGCCGTGGGCGTGATCGGCGGTCTCATCGTGGACCAGACGACCCACGACAACAACCGCTACCGCCGGTAGGGCATTGAAGCGAACGCGCTCAGTTATGATGGAAGCCGTGCGCGTATTGATTGCGGATGCATTCGAGCAGTCGGGACTGGACGAACTCGCGGCGGCGGAGCTGGACGTTTCGTACCAACCCGGCCTCAAGGAAGATGCGCTGGTGCAGGCGGTGGCTGCCTTCGCACCGGACGTGCTGGTGGTGAGATCCACCAAAGTGACTGAACCGATTCTGGCGGCGGGGCCGCTCAAGCTGGTGGTGCGCGCAGGCGCGGGATACAACACCATCGACGTACGGGCGGCCTCCCGTCGCGGAATCTTCGTCTCCAACTGCCCCGGGAAGAATTCGGTGGCGGTGGCGGAACTGGCGTTCGGGCTGATTCTCTCGCTCGACCGGCGCATTCCGGATAATGTGGCGTCGTTGCGCGCCGGGCAATGGAATAAGTCCGAGTATTCGCTGGCCCGCGGCGTCGCCGGACGCACCTTGGGATTGGTGGGGCTGGGACAGATCGGCCGGGAAATGGTGCCGCGGGCGCGGGCGTTCGGGATGAACGTCATCGCCTGGAGCCGCAGCCTGACGGCGGAGCGGGCGCAGGAACTGGGGATCCGGCACGCACCCTCGCCGGAAACGCTGGCCGGCGAATCGGACGTGGTGAGCATCCATCTGGCGCTGCATTCGCAGACTTACGGGCTGGTGGGCGAGCCTTTTTTTGAAGCCATGCGGCCGGGCGCGTATTTCGTGAACACGGCGCGCGCCGAAGTTGTAGACCAGAACGCGCTGGCGCGAGCGGTGGAGCAGAAGCAGATCCGCGCCGCGCTTGACGTCTTCGCGGGCGAGCCGGCAGGCGGCAAGGGCGCTTTCGCGGACGAGATTGTAAAGCTGCCGAACGTGTACGGCACACATCACATCGGCGCGTCCACCGAGCAGGCGCAGGAAGCGATTGCCGGCGAGAGCGTGCGTGTCATACGCGCCTTCCGGGAAACCGGCAAAGCTCTAAACGTTGTCAACCTGGCCAAAGCTACGCCGGCGGTCTGCGCCCTGATCGTCAGGCACCTGGACCGCCCGGGCGTTCTCGCCAGCGTGTTGGACACCATCAGCGAGGCCCGCATCAACGTGCAGGAGATGGAGAACGTGGTGTTTGATGGCGCCGCGGCCGCCGTGGCGCGCATACACCTGGAAAGCGAGCCCGAGGCGGAGGTGCTGGACCGGATTCGGGCTTCGAACGCGAATATCCTGGACGTCGGAGTAGTGAGCGGATAGCCCGCCGGGTCAGTCCTTTCTGAGTGTCTGCGCAGGGTCCAGGCTCAGAATGCGAAGAGCCGGTGCGAGACTGGCTACGGCCGCGACCGCCACCAGGATGCCGGCGGTCGCGGCAAATGTGAGCGGGTCGCCCGGCTTCACCCCCCACAACATGTGCTCCAGCAGGCGGACCACGACCCGCGACAGGATTGCTCCTCCGGCTACCCCGAACAGCGCCAGCGCCATGCCCGGAATGGCTGCGGTGGCGACGGCTTGCCCGGCTGTTGCGCCCAGGGCCATGCGGATGCCGAATTCGCGTGTGCGCTCGGTTACCGACTGCGCGATCAGGCCATACAGCCCGATGGCCGCGAGAATCAGGGCCAACCCGGCAAGGACGGAGAAGAGTACGGCGTGGTATCGCTCGTCGCCCATGATCTCGGCTTTCAACTCCTGCATGGATTCGAAGCGGGCGATTGGAAGCTGCGGGTCGACAGCGGCTATGGCGGCCTGAATCGGGCCGGTGTAGTTGCCGGGGCGGGACGTGCGCACCACCCACTTCGGTGTGAACCAGACGTGAACCACCTGGAGGAGTCCGTCGGACATTTGCGAGACCGGCAGATACACGGTGGGGTTGATCGAGACCGGCCCGAAGTTGCCGAGGCCGCTGTGTTGCTGGACATCGCCCGCGATTCCGATGATCGTATTGGCCTCGCGTCCGATCAGGATCTGCCTCCCGACAGGGTCCGCGGAGGCGAAATAGCGCTTTGCGAACGAGTCGCTGATTACCACGACGGGCGGAGTCTCGCGACTGTCGGATTGCTTTGGCGCCCGGCCACGCAGCAGTGGGATGCGCAGGGTTTCGAAATAATCCGGCTTGATGTACACGGCCTCCATGCCGTGACCCTGGGTGTCCGCGCCGCCGGTGCGGCGGAAGCCGAGATTAAGCGGCCGCTCGTACGGCAGAGTCAGCGCCACCGAAGCGCTAGTGATTCCGGGAATGCGGCGGATCCGTTCGAGCGAGCGATCGTAGAGGCGGTTAACGGCGGCCGACGTGTTGTAGCGTGCGTCCTGGAGGGAGGCTTGAGCGGCCAGGACGTTTCGAGCGTCGAAACCCGGGCTCAGGCTGTTGAGATGCTCCAGGGTGCGCACCAGCAAACCCGCACCTACCAGCAGCACCAGGCTGAGAGCGACTTCGCAGGCGACCAGCGCCTTGCCGGTCCACCGCCGTCTCCCGCCCGACAGGCCGCGTCCGCCCTCTACCAGTACCGAGCGCAAATCGAGCCGCGCGGTGGCGAGCGCGGGAGCGAGGCCGAACAAAAGGCTGGTAAGGAGGGTGATGCCCGCCATGGCCGCAAGAACGCGGAGATCGACGGAAATGGCGTGCCAGGATTCGAAGCGGCTGGCTCCAAGGTCTTTGAGCACGGCGAGCGCCGCGGTGCCGGTGAGCATTCCCAACACCCCGCCGCCGAGTGCCAGCAGCAGGCTCTCAACCAGCAATTGGCGGACGATCGCAGTCCTGCCGCCTCCCAGTGCCATGCGGGTGGCGATTTCGCGGCTGCGCGCGCTGGACCGGGCCAGCAGTAAACCGGCGATGTTCACGCAGCCGATCAGGAGAACCAGCAGCACGGCGGCGCCGGCTATCAGGATTTCCTTGCGGATGGAACCGGTCATGCCGCTTTGCAGGGGCACGATCTGCTCCTCGACGGTCGTCCCTTTGCGGACGTCCGAGACCTCGATGAGGGCGGGGCTGATGGATTTGAGCCGCTGGCCGGCGGACGTCCAGGTTGCGCCCGGCCTGATGCGGGCGATGACGTTGTAGTTCGATCCTTCGCCTTCGCCGGTCCGGGACGGCCGCAAGGGAGTCCAGACTTCAGCGGGGACGGATGAACGGAAGCCGGCGGGCATGATGCCGATGACGGTGTAGGGTTCGCCGCGGAGGTTCATGCTGCCGCCGAGCGCGGCGGGGTCGCCGTTGTAGATGCGCTGCCAGAACTCGTGGCTGATCACCGCGAGTGCGGGCCCCCCGGCCACGTCTTCGGCGCGTGTGAACTCGCGACCGATTTGCGGCGCGATGCCGAGCACGCGGAAGAACCCGGCGGAGACGCGCTGCTGGCGGACGTATTCCAGCCTGCCTTGCGAGGCGAAATTGGCGCCGTTGGATCCGCCGGTGGCGGCCACGTCCAATTCCGGAACGCCGTCTCTCACCAGTTCGAACTGACCGCCGGTCTGGGACGTGTTGACGTCGTGTTGTGCGCCTCGACGCCATTCGGTAACCACCATGGCGAGCCGCTCCGGCTGAGGATAAGGCGCCGGTCGAACCAGCACCGCGTCGAGCACACTGTAGACGGCGGTATTTGCTCCGATGCACAGCCCCAGCGTGGCGAGAACGGTGATGGTGAAACCGGGAGTTTTGCGAAGCTGGCGGAAGGCGAAGCGGAGATCGTGCAACAGCAGCATGCCGGTGAGACGTGCCGGGCGGGCAAAGGTTGGGCGCCTGTTCAGCTCAGAAAGCTGAATGCCGCCGCCCAGCGGGTCCGCGCGCGGCCGTCCAGCACCTGCCGGACCCGGTCTGCCAGAGACGCCATGGTGAAGGGCCGGACCAGAAAGGCGAGTCCCTTTTGCACAGCCACGCGGTGGGCGAGACCCTCGTATTCGCGATCCGACAGGAACAGGACCTTGAGGGCCGGATCGCGCTGCAACAACATTTCGGAAAGCTCGTGGCCGTTGATTTGAGGCATCAACGCTTCGGTGAGAAGGAGGTCTACGCCTTCGGTGTACTCTTCAAAAATTCTGAGGGCATCCGCCCCGCCGCGGGCCTCGAGCACGTTGTACCCCAGCCGGGTCAGCATGAAGGCGCCGAGTGTGCGCGCCTCGGGTTGGGGTTCGACGAGCAAAACTGTCTCGGTCCCCCCTGGTAAAGATTTGCTGCTCGGACGAGTCATACTGCCGAGATTCTACGGCTGCCTGAGGCCGGAGACAAGCAGGTTCCGTGGGGGCACGTGGAAAAAAACACCGACCCGGCGAACATCTGCAAAGTTCGCGAATGGAAGTATGTATCGTAACGGCAAATCGGTAATAGTACTTCTACAATAAATACGATCCGAACGTCCTTTTGCGGGGGAAAAAATGGCTGCTGGAGTCAACTCTCTGAGAGTGGATGCCCTCCTGGTGGGAGCATTCGAAATGGACCGGACGATGATCTCGGGTGTTTTCCGTAGGGCGGGTTGGCGTTTGGAGCAGGCCAGCGACCGGGTATCGGCTTGGGACCTTTTGAGGCATCATCCTTTCCACGTGGTGATTGCGGAAGCCGAGGTGCCGGCGTGGGACTGGAAAACCCTTCTACGGGATCTCCACACCCTTCCGCACCCGCCGCAGCTCATCGTGACCTCCCGGCACGCGGATAATTATCTATGGTCGGAGGTCCTAAACGTTGGAGCCTTCGACGTGCTGCCGCAGCCTCTCGTCCGTGAGGAAACCGAACGGGTCATCGCGGCAGCCCGCCGTTACTATGACGCGCCCCGACGTCTGCCCGTCCGTGCCGCCAGACCGAACCGCATGGCCGGTCTGGCTTAAGCCTTTCGAAACAACGAACTGATCTCCACCTGGAGCAATTCGCCGCGCCTCGTGTGCGTTCCCCTACGTCGCAACCGTAAACGTAAGACCCTTTATATAGATAAAATCCTTGACCCCACACTATATATTGGGGCAAGATGACGGAGGTGTTCCAAAACTGCAGCTGCACCGGGAGGGAAAGCATGGGCCAATTATCAGTCGATCTGAGTGCGAAAATGGAAGTGTTGAAATCAAAGACCAACATTGTATCCAAGGCCGGGATTTCGTTTCCCCGGTACTTCACGTCCCGGCTTGAACCGGGGAAAACCCCGTACGACGAAGTCCTGTGGGAAACCCGCACCGCCTCGATCGGCAATGATAAGGGTTCTGTCATCTTCGAACAGCGAGACGTCGAAGTTCCGGTGGACTGGTCGCAAACTGCGACAAATATAGTAGCCAGCAAATATTTCTACGGCAAACTGGGCTCGCCGGACAGGGAAGCCTCCGTCGCTCAACTGGTGGAACGTGTGGTCAACACGATTTCCGATTGGGGCCAGAAGGATCGCTACTTCAAAACGGAGCAGGACTGCCAGAATTTCCGCTTCGAACTGGCGCACCTGATGTTGACCCAGAAGGCCTGTTTTAATTCGCCGGTCTGGTTCAACGTTGGAGTGAAGGAGACGCGCGGTTACGGTTGGATTTTCGACCAGGCTGCCGGCAAGGTGACCAAGCTTGAGTCGGGGGTTATGCGCCCGCAGTGTTCGGCCTGCTTCATCGTTTCCGTCAAGGACTCGCTCGAGTCCATTCTGGATCTGGCGAAGACAGAGGGGATGCTGTTCAAGTGGGGATCCGGGACAGGGACGAACCTCTCCGCGCTACGCGAGGAGGATGCGGCGCTCTCGGGCGGGGGCCGGGCGTCCGGTCCGCTTTCGTTCATGAAGGGTTTCGATGCTTTCGCCGGCGTTATCAAATCCGGGGGCAAGACGCGGCGCGCCGCCAAGATGGTGATTCTTAACGTGGATCATCCGGACGTGGAGAAGTTCATCTGGTGCAAGGCGAAGGAGGAGAAGAAAGCGTACACCCTGGTGGAGGCCGGTTACGACGCCTCCCTGGATGGCGAGGCCTATAGCTCCATCTTCTTCCAGAACGCCAACAACTCGGTGCGCGCGACCGATGATTTCATGGACGCGGCGGTGCGGGACGGGGAATGGTGGACGAAATCGGTGGGGACCGGCCAACCAGTCAAGCGGGCCAAGGCACGCGATATCATGCGGCAGATCGCCGAAGCGACGCACCAGTGCGGCGATCCCGGGATGCAGTTCGACACGACGGTGAACCGCTGGCACCCGTGTAAGAACACGGCGCGGATCAATGCGTCAAACCCGTGCTCCGAATACATGTTCCTGGACGATTCGGCGTGCAACCTGTCCAGCCTGAACCTGATGAAGTTCGTCGGTCCGGACGGGCAGTTCGACGTGGAAGCGTTCCGTCATGCCGTGGATACGATGATCCTGGCGCAGGAAATCATTGTGGATAACGCCAGCTATCCGACGCAGCGGATCGGCGAGAATTCGCATAATTTCCGTCCGCTCGGGCTGGGATTCGCGAATCTGGGCGCCTTGCTGATGTCCATGGGCGTGCCCTACGACAGCGAACAGGGGCGCGACTTCGCCGGCGCGGTTACGGCCGTGATGTGCGGCCAGGCGTACCTGACCAGCGCCCGGATTGCGGAATCGACCGGCCCGTTCGAAGGATATGGAGTGAACGAGCAGCCGTTTCTGGAAGTGATTCGGATGCATCGGGACTCGGTGAGCCGGGTCAACCGCGGCAACGTGCCGTCGGCGCTTTTTCAGGGCGCGCAGCAGTGTTGGGACGATGCTTATGCGCTCGGACGGCTTCACGGTTATCGCAATGCCCAGGTGACGGTGATTGCGCCGACTGGAACCATCGGGTTCATGATGGACTGCGACACGACAGGGATTGAACCGGACCTGGCGCTGATCAAGTACAAAAAGCTGGTTGGCGGCGGTGTCATCAAAATCGTGAACAACACGGTTCCCGCCGCCCTGGTTAAACTTGGCTACACGCCGGCGCAGGTGGAGCAGATCGTAACCCACATCGATTCCACGGGCACGATCGAGGGTGCGCCCAACCTCAAGCCGGAGCACCTTCCTGTTTTCGATTGCAGTTTCCGTCCGCAAAACGGCACCCGCTCGATCCATTACATGGGGCACGTCAAGATGATGTCTGCGGTGCAGCCCTTCATCTCCGGCGCGATCTCGAAAACGATCAATATGCCCGAGGAGTGCACGGTGGAGGACATCATGACGGCCTACACCGAGAGTTGGAAACTCGGCCTCAAAGCCGTGGCCATCTACCGTGACAATTCGAAAAAAGTGCAACCGCTGAGTTCCGGTTCGGGGAAGGGCGAAAAGAAGGCGGCTATCCAAATGGCGCCTGCCCCGGTGGAGAAGATTGTTTACCGGCCAGTGCGGCGAAAGCTGCCGGACGAGCGGCGTTCGATCACGCATAAGTTTTCGATCGGCGGACATGAGGGATACATCACGGTCGGGATGTACGACGACGGTTTGCCTGGCGAGATTTTTGTCACGATGGCGAAGGAAGGGTCGACCATCTCCGGGCTGATGGACTCCTTTGCCACGGCAGTGAGCTTCAACCTTCAGTACGGAGTCCCGCTAAAGTTCCTGGTGGACAAATTTGCCCACGTGCGCTTCGAGCCTAGTGGATGGACGGGAAATCAGCAGATTCCCTACGCCAAGTCCATCATGGACTATATGTTCCGTTGGCTGGGCGCCAAATTTCTGGGCCCCGAGTACGCAGTGAGCGAGGCCGGCGAAACCGCTGTCCTGCGGCCCACGGAAACCGATCCGCAGCAGCAGTTGCCATTCGCGCCAGTAGTGGCGGACGCTCCGCTGTGCGCCGAATGCGGCTCCATCATGACCCGCAACGGCAGTTGCTATAAGTGTGGTAACTGCGGCGGAACCAGCGGCTGCAGCTGATATTCGCAATCAGACTCACGGTGCGAGAGGCCGCCTGACTGCGCCAACCGCAGCGGCGGCCTTTTTGCGTGCGGAAACGTGCGGTGTCCGGCGGCGATGCGCGGTTATGATAAGCATCAGGCAGGCGCACCATTTTGGCCGACGAGACCATTCGAACACGCCAGGAGATGCTGGTTGAACTGGAACGATCGCGCGAGCACTCCGCTCGCCTTTTGGATGCACTGGCCCGAAAAATAGGGGCACAGCGCGCGGTACGCGGCGCCACGAACCGCATAGAGCGAGCGGCACACTACGTGCAAGTCCATTCGGTGAAGGATGTGGTCACCGGGTTCGACAGGATCATCCGCAGCCGTCCCGCTTCATCCATTGCCGTCGCTGTGCTGGCGGGCTTCATACTGGGACGCGCGCTGGGTACCCACCGATCGTCCCGGTGACCGGAAAGGGGACTTATGGACGACATTCAAATCGCCGGCCGTTCGACCGGCGACATAATGCAGGACGTAGCGCGTGACTTTGGGGATATCGTGCGTGCCGAAATGCGGCTGGCACGCGCGGAATTGATCGAGACCGCGGGCACTGCGGGAAAAGCGGCGGGAATGCTGGGCGGCGCCGCGGTTAGCGGACTGCTGGCGGGCATGTGCCTGGCGGCGACCGGCATTGCGCTGCTTGCCCTCTTGATGCCGCTTTGGCTGGCTTCTTTGATTATTGCAGTACTTTTGCTTATTGCTGCGGGCGCCATGTATGCGATGGGGAGGACCCGGTTCAGCCAGATCAGTCCCAAACCGGAACGGACCATAAAAACGCTGAAGGAAGACATCGAATGGGCGAAACACCACGCGAAATAGAGCTGGAAATTGAGCAGGCACGCAGCCGGCTAGGGCAAAACCTGAACGAACTGGAATACCGCGTTAAGCGGGAGTTCGACTGGCGGGTTCAATTCGACCGCAATCCCTGGAAGTTCCTGGGGATTGCTTTCGGTGCGGCGTTCCTGCTGGGCTTCATCGTGGTGCCTGGCCGAAAACAAGCCAACAATTTGAAATGAGCCAAGGTTCCGCCCAGGGTTTGTAAAAGTACACTATTTCCCTGCGAATCAATTATTTACTGACCTCCGGAAAAGCTGCTTTAACATTCCCTTAACATAACGTTCGCCGCGATGAAACCTGAGACTTGCTACGCTGAGTTCTTCCGGGTTTGCGGGTCTGCTGTGCCGGAATAACTCAAAAATCAGGAGTTTGTGAATTGGAACCGCCCTTCAAGCTTTCTCTCGTCTTTTCCTCATTGCTGCTTGCTTCGGTTTCCGCTTTTGGTCAGTCCGCCGGTGTCGCGGGAATCTCCGGCGTGGTCCGGGATCCTTCGGGAGCGGTGGTCCCAAACGCCAAAGTTGTGATTTCCAGCGAAGGGCGCGGCTTGCTTCGCACGGTGGAAACCAACGACGCGGGGCTTTTTTCGGCGCCAGCCCTGACGCCGGGTCCGGGGTACGGCGTGTCGGTCTCGGCAGCCGGCTTCGCGGGCTACGAAGTGAAGGACCTGATTCTTCAAGTGGGTCAAAATCTGGATTTGAGGATCGCCCTGCAGGTTGCAACGGACGCCACGAAGGTCGAAGTGACCGCCACGCAGCCGCTGGTGCAGGACACGAAGACGGACGTCTCGGAAGTCGTCGATTCCAAATCCATCCGGGACCTTCCGATTAACGGCCGCCGCGTGGACACATTCGTCCTCCTGACACCCGGCGTCAGCAACGATGGGAACTACGGGCTGCTCACCTTCCGCGGGGTGGCAGGCCAGAACGCGTTTCTGGTGGACGGGACCGACACCACCGATCAGTTCTACAACGAGAATGCCGGGCGAACGCGTATCGCAGCGCAGATCTCGCAGGACGCGGTCCAGGAATTTCAGGTGGTCTCGTCGAACTATTCGGCCGAATACGGCCGCGCCATGGGCGGAATTGTCAATACCGTGACCAGGAGCGGCGGCAACGATGTTCACGGAACAGCCTACACGTTCTATCGCAGCACAGGATTCAACGCGCGCGACCCCTTTTCCAGTTTCGTGCCCTCGGAAAAGCGCACCCAGACCGGCGGCTCGATCGGCGGGCCGATCCAGCGGGACAGGCTCTTTTACTTCCTGAATACCGAGGTGACACGGCGCAATTTCCCGGTCTCCTCCAGTTTGAACACGACGGCCGTGGACGCCGCAACGCAGACTTGGAAGAGCTGCGGCGTCGCCAGTTCCGGCGTGCCTGCCGCGACGGCGGCGCAGTGCAACGCCATCAACGCACTGCTCCCGCGCTTCTACGGCTCGATTCCGCGCCGGCTGGACCAGGAACTGTACTTCGGAAAGCTGGACTACCATCTCTCCGACCGGAATTCGTTCAGCGCCAGTTTCAATTTCCTGCACGCATTGTCGCCCAACGGCATTCAGACGGCCGCTTCACTGACCAACGGGTCGGCGATCACGGGCAACGGCAACGACGCGGTGACTGTGCGCAACGGGAGACTGGTCTGGACCTCCGTCCCTACCTCGAGTTTCGTAAACGAGTTCCGCTTCGGTCTGGCTACCGACCGGCAGGCCGACGAATTCAACGACTCGCTGCTTGGTAGCGGGCTCGGATACCGCCAGGTTTCGGTGAACGGAACCTCACTCGGACAGGCCAACTATCTGCCCCGCATCGAACCGGCGGAACGGCGCTTTCAATTCCAGGACAACGCGACGTGGGTCAAGGGCGCGCACACCATCAAGTTCGGCGCCGATATTGCGACGACTAAAGATTACGTTTATTACATCAGCAATTACTACGGCAGCTACACTTACCAGACGGTGAACGCATTCGCCTTGGACTACAGCGGCAAAACAACCGGCGACAAACACTGGCAGAGTTACTCCCAGACATTCGGAGACCCGGTGGTCGACGATAGCATCAACGACTACGGCTTCTATCTTCAGGACCAGTGGCGCGCCACCGACAGGCTGACCCTTACCTACGGCGCGCGTTACGAATACGCGCAACTGCCGCAGCCCAAGGTCTGCAATCAGGACTACCCGGCGACGTGCCACCTTCCATCCTCCCCGACCAACCTCGCACCGCGCCTGGGCCTCACCTACCGGTTGAACGATAAAACGGTGTTGCAGGCCGGATTCGGGATGTTTTACGCGCGGTTCGCGTTCGGGACTATCGACAACCTGTTCACTACCGGCAATGGAAACGTGCAGACGAGCATTTCCCTTTCCGCAACGCAGAGCGCGCAACTGGCGGCAGGGCCTGTGTTCCCGAACACCCTGTCGGCGCCTCCGGCCGCAGCGAACATCTCCGCAACGAATCTGCAGATGGTGGATCAGAACCTGAAGACGCCCTACTCGGAACAGGGAAACATCGGGATTCAGCGGCAACTGCCACTTGATTCCGCGCTGACCGTCTCCTACATCTGGAGCCGCGGCCTTCAGCTTTACGGCGTTCGCGACCTCAACTTCCCCACGGCTACAACCGACTTCACCTACACCATCGCCGACGCGAACGGCAGCACGGTGGGAACTTACACCACTCCTGTCTACACGGGGTCACGGCCGGATAAGCGCTACAACACCGTGGCTTACGTCGAGAACGGTATCAACAGCTATTACAACGGCCTGGCGGTGCAGTTGAACAAGCGTTTTTCCCACGGCTTCCAGGCCCTCGGTTCCTATACGTGGTCGCATGAGATTGATGACGGCCAGGACTACGGAGGGAGCACCAACAATCTCTGGCTGACAAGTGCCAGTTACTGGCTTTACAACGGCGACTACAAAGCCGACAAGGGAACCGGCAAGCTCGATCAGCGTCACCGCTTCGTTCTGTCGTGGGTATGGAATCCCACCTTTACGAAGCGTACCGATGCGATCTCTAAATACCTGGTGAACAATTGGCAGCTATCCTCGATTACCACGCTGCAGAGCGGGCATCCCTACGGCAGCACGACCGTCTACATGACGGACAAGCCGGTTGCGAATATGTTCTCCAGTTTTTCGCTCAACGGCTCGGGCCTGAGTTCGCGGGTTCCGTGGGTGGGGGTGAACGGCTACTACTACCCGGCGTCCTATCGCTCCGATGCACGCATCAGCAAACTGATACCGATCGGTGAGAAGTACACCCTCTATCTGAATTTCGAAATGTTCAACGTAGCGAACACCTGGTCGGCCACCAGCTACACCAGCAATCGTGAGTATTCAGAGGCGAAGGGCGTGATTACCGCGACGCCGCAGAATCTGTATGTGCCGTCGGCGGCCTACGGATCACCCGATGGAACGCAGGCCCGGCGCACGCAGATCTCGGCGCGCTTCACGTTTTAAGCGCGGGCCCGGCGCTTCTCCGCCCGCGGAGGGAAGGAGATTGCGCCGGTGCCGCAGTCACATCGTTTGAAGCATTGCCGGCCGGCCCTCCACCTTGACCAGTCGTTGGAAACGGTGGTAGGGTGCCGAGTGGCATGCTGTTAAACGTGTGCATCAAAATGCCGGTCCTTCTGCTAGCGCTCGCGGGTTTGTCCGCGGGGGCGTCCGAGGGAGGCGCCCTGGCAGGGAACAGGCCAAGGGTGATCGTCAGTTCGGATATCGGCGGAACCGATCCTGACGACCAGCAATCCATGGTTCATCTGTTGCTGTATGCCGACGTGCTGGATATCGAAGGGCTTGTTTCTTCGCCCTACGGTCCGGGACGCAAAAAGCACATCCTCGAAGTGATCGACGCCTACGCCAGGGACTATCCCAACCTCAGGACTTACTCGCCGAGGTATCCTACTCCGGACGCATTGCGCGCCATCTCCAGGCAGGGCGCCATTGAAGGTGCGGGTTACGCGGGTTTCGCCGGTCCCACCGAAGGTTCGGAGTGGATCGTGAAGTGTGGGCGCCGCGCCGACCCGCGTCCTCTGTACGTGCTGGTTTGGGGCGGGATCGACGACCTTGCCCAGGCGCTCCACGATGCCCCCGATATTCTGCCTAAGCTGCGGGTCTATTTTATTGGCGGACCGAACAAGATGTGGAGCGTGAATGCGTACAACTACATCGAGGAGCACCACCCAAAGCTCTGGATGATTGAGGCGAACGCCACCTACCGCGGTTGGTTCGTGGGCGGAAATCAGGCGGGGGAGTGGGGGAACAGTGCCTTCGTCGCTGCTCATCTCGCCGGGCATGGATCGCTTGGCGATTACTTCTCCGCGCTGCTCAAGGGTGTCATGAAGATGGGTGACAGCCCCTCGGTCGGCTATCTGCTGCATGGTGCGCCCGATGATCCCTCCGCCGGCGGATGGGGCGGAAGGTTCGCTCGAATGTGGGACGGGCGCAAAACCGTGTTCACGCGCCTCACCGGCGAGGCCGACACAGCCGAAGTTTTTGGCGTGGTGGAGTTCTCTCTCGCTCTGCCGGCCGGGATGACTGCGAGCCACACCGCGCGTGTTTCATTCGACGGCCGCATTCCTGTGGTAGCCCGGAATGACGGGCGGACGCTGCGCTTTCGCTTTTCGCCGCGCGATGCCAAAGTGTGGCCGTACACGATCTCCAGCGATTTTCCGGGCCTGGACGGCCGCTCAGGGAAGTTTACGGCCGCGCCGCCGCCTGCGTCGCGCACGAGCCGTGCTTCCGCCATTCACCTTAACTGGTGGATCGACGATCCGGATCCTGCCGCCTCGGAAGGCGTACACCCCGGCGCACGCCACGTGAACCGCTGGCGTGAGGAGTTTCTGCGCGATTTCGCGTCGCGCATGACACACTGCCTGACGCAGAATCCCCCCAACGACAAGTGAGTCAATGAAACGCCTGCTCTTTTTGCTCGCCGTCGCCCGGCGTCTGCGGCAGTTCCACCATGAGCGCGCAGCGATTTGTTTTTCCTGCCGAGGACTCGATGAAGTTCCGAACGCGCAGTCGCGAACGGAGTTGCTGGCGGCAATTACGAAGCCGGGGCACGACCGCGTCACTGCGGCTCCGCGCTGATGACTACCGTTCCGGTGGACCGCATCACAGGGACGTGATGGATCCAGCGTCGTCAGTGAGAGAACAAAGGAACGAAAACGAGTTCCACCAGAATCGGAAACCAATTCAACGGAATCCGTCAGATAGCCACAATGTGGCCTTCTCGCTAAGCAACATAACAATTAGCCAGCGGTGCTAAGTCACTTAGCGACCTATTTACTGGTCGGCATCCATGACCTGTCATGGCCTCATTGGAGTCGCCACAAGCGAATCTCGGTGGACCCTCCTGCCGTGCCAGGAGTGCGGCTGGGCTGAAGGGCTTCACAATATAGTCGTCGGCTCCGTTAGCAAATGCACGAAGTACTTCCTCCTGTCCACGGCTGGCCAGAAGGATGATGTGGAGGAGGGGATCCAGGGCGCGGAGCCTGGAAAGAAGATCGAGTCCCTCTGTAGCCATCTGGAGGTCGATAACCACCGCATCGAACACGTCGGAACGGATGCTCGCAAGCACGTCGGACTCGCATGTTGCGGTGATCGCGTCAACCCCGTCGTCTGCCAGCGCGGCCTGAAGCCGGTTCAGAACTGTCGCATCGGGGTCGGCTAGCAGAACCGTGCGACGGGCAGGACGGACGAATGCTTTGGGAGCGTCCGCGACGCGGCGAGGTGGCTTCCTGCAACTCAGCGTGAGAAACGCCCTCATCCAAGCTTCTTCGAGGTGCCACGGGTCGATGAGCAATCCGCTAGCGCCGTCTCGTATGGCGCCGTCAAGGGCGGTCAGGTTCTCGGGATCCCCCACCAGGATCAGAGGCTTCGCTCCGCCGGCGCCGGGAACCCGCAGCCAGGGCGTGTTCATGGTCTCATCGCGCACACACACCATGATCAAGTCTGCGTCGGCATAGGTGGGCGAATCGGGACCGTCAGCCGCGGACAGCCGGAATGGATGAGCGTGAGCGGACGCGAGCGAGGCGGAGAGGCGGTCGGCAATCGCATCGGTGAACCCGGCCAGCGCGATGCGGCGCCCTGAAAGCGTCTCACGCACCTTCGCTGGTACGTCGATGTGGAGACCGTGCGGGGCGTCCGAGAAGGCATACAAGAGAGCTGTCAGTGACTCCCGAACCTGAGCGTTGTCGAGAGGCTGCTCCTTCAGCGCCAGTTCAGTCTCGCGTGCCAGTTCCGAGATGCGGGTGTAGCCAAAGAGTCCCGCGGCACCAATCCACTGATGTGCCGTCCGTCTTGCGGACTCCGGTTCGAGAGCAAATGGCAGGCAAGCCAGGAGTTCCTGCGATCGTTCGAGCCCCTCGGCAAGAAAACGGCGGCGCAGTGCCTCGATCTCTGAATCGCCGGCGGCGAATCCGCGAGGGGGGGCGCTCGGGGTCTGGGGTGCACGTTTCGATAAATATTCCCGAAGACGGAGCGGTAACTTCCTGGTGTCGATCGGCTTGGTGATGTAGCCGTCGCAACCGCTCTCCAGTGCCAGTTGCTCGTCACCCCTCATCGCATAGGCGGTCAGGGCCACAATCACAATGTCTCGATTGGCGGGATCGGATTTAACGCGCCGCGTTAACTCCAGACCGTCCATCCCAGGCAACTGGATGTCAATTAACATCAGGTTCGGGCGATAGTCGGCGAGAATCGAGAGCGCCTCTTCGGCGTCGCCGGCGGTTCGGATGGTGTACCCCTCTTGAAGGAGCAGAACTTGAGTCAGCCGTAAATTGATCGGATTGTCTTCGACTAAGAGCACTTGTTCCGCGGACATGACAGCTACCTCAGCTTTCTATCGAAGTGTTGCATTTTCCTTCGCCTATAAGACCCGAACCTCCGGCCGCTCGCAAGCGGGATTGTGTCGTGAACCGGCCGGCAGCAGTTAATTAGTTCGACAAGCATCATTCAATCTCCAGCAAAATACATTTTCCCCGGCAAGGACCCCTTGATTCAGTTCGGTCAACCTCGATCTGTTGGCGACACCACAGAGCTTACGGGGAGGGGTGGATGCGTCACAAGAACCATAACCAAAGTGATGTACCGAATCCTGCTCAAACGATAGCGTTGATCCGCTCGTTTCCCGACGCAGCGGGCCTTTCGCACTTCTCCCACGGCCCCTGGGCTGGGAAAGTACGGTAGCGCCCGAAGGCTGCTCCCGTTGCGTATCCTGTTCGATTCCCGGTCTACCGTGCGGTCGCGCGGCTCAAATTACTTACTTTGGTCAATATATGAATAATATCCTGCGGCCGACAAGTACATATGGGAATCGGAGTACCACATTTTCCGATTCAGGTCGCCACGCTCTTGATTGTTGGCGGGCGTCCGCATAACACTCTTATATGGCCACGCGGTACATGAACGGCTTCCTTCCGAATACCGGGCGCGTAGTCAGCGCCAAAAAAAATGATAGCCAAGAGAGAGGATAGTTAGGAAGATGTCCCGAACCGCAAGGTCTTTCATTGCGCTCGTGACTATTGCCGGAATCCTGCTCGCCGCCGTGACTCTGGCCCAGGCGGAATGGCGATCCGGGCAGAACGCCCAGTTCATTCTCTACATGGTTCTGGCCGCCCTCACATCGGGGATGAAGGTCAGGTTGCCGGGAGTGCACGGGACCTTGTCCGTGAATTTCATTTTCATCCTGCTCAGCGCCGTGGAACTGCCAAATGCCGGCACATTGCTCATTTGTTGTACCGCCACACTGGCCCAGTGTTTGCTGGCTGCGAAGGTCCGGCCGACCGTCAGCAAACTCGCCTTTAACCTCGGCAACGCCGTATTGGGCGGGGTTGTTTGCAGCTCAGTCTACGACTCCTCCGTGATCCGGATGATCAACGACAGCCTTCCCGTGCTGCTTTTTGCGGCGTCGCTTAGTTATTTCCTGGTCAACACTTCGATCGTTGCCGCCATCATCGCACTGACAGAAGCCAAGCCAGTCCTGAAGGTTTGGCGGGAGAATTTCTTGTGGACGGGTCCGCAGTACATTTGTGGAGCCGCCGTGGTCGGAGCCATGCACGTCTGCAACTCCCGCTTTGGGTGGGAGTATGCCGCTCTTGCCTTTCCTGCTATCTATCTACTTGACCGTTCATATCGTGTGTACCTGAGCCGGCTTCAAGAGGAGAAGGACCATGCCAAGGATAATGAGGAGGCCTATGCGCGATTGGCTGAGGCGCAGCAAGGTCTCATGGCCCTGTCGCGGGAAGCTGGAATGGCCGAGGTCGCTTCCGGCGTCCTGCATAACGTCGGGAACGTTCTCAACAGCGTCAATGTCTCCGCCACTCTCGTCGACCAGATGATCCGGGAGTCGCGCGTCACTAACCTGGTCGAATTGGCCCGCACACTGCAAGAGCACTCCAACGACTTGCCCGGTTTCCTCACGTCGGACCCGAAAGGGCAGCGCGTCGTCCCGTACCTCGCAAAACTTGCCGTCCGGCTCGAAGAAGAGCGTCAGTTCATGCTGCAGGAGTTGAAGTCCCTTACGGCGCACATTGGGCACATCAAGGAAATCGTGGCGATGCAGCAGAGCTACGGCAAGGTCTCCGGCCTTGTCGAAGCCGTCTCACTCGCGGGTCTCGTCGAGGACGCGATCAGCATCGCCGAACCCGGACTCAAGCGGCGCGGCATTCATCTGGCACGCGATCACGAGGCGATGGCCCCCTTGGCTGTTGACAGGCACCGCGTCCTGCAGATTCTGCTGAATCTGCTGCGTAACGCCGGAGACGCGATTGAAGAGGCTGGAAAGCCGGAAAAGGTGATAAGTACCCGTATTTGCCGGTATGGCGAGGACCGGGTCCGCATAGAGGTACAGGACAATGGCATTGGCATCCGTCCGGACGCCTTGACGCGGATTTTCGCACACGGGTTCACAACCAAGCAGGACGGCCACGGCTTCGGATTGCATTCCGGGGCCTTGGCGGCCAAGCAACTGGGCGGCGCCTTATGGGCTAAGAGCGAGGGACTCGGTATGGGCGCGACCTTCACGTTGGAACTTCCGTTATCCGCACCCAGTGTGAGCGCGGATGAGTCAGCCCGGTTCGGCGATGCGTCAAAGGCCGATATAGAAGGGCGCGCACACACGGCTATCCAGCCGAGCACAATCCGCGATCGGTTTCGGATACCGAGCCGGACTGACCCGATCGCGCATTCCTCCGCGGCGCGGACGGGAACGTGACGATCGGACGAGCAATCGTGTCTGGAATTGGCCCTCGATTAATTCGATGAAGCTGCAATTCAGTAGCGCGCCGGCCGTTTCGACGAATGTGCCATTGAGCCGGATGACTCTGCGACACGGTTGCAGAATTGTTGTTTCCCGAATAGGCACGCTGGTGCTGACGGTGATCCTTGGAGGGCTG
The DNA here is from genome assembly GCA_963836425.1 of Bryobacterales bacterium. GTDB lineage: Bacteria > Acidobacteriota > Terriglobia > Bryobacterales > Bryobacteraceae > CAWIJJ01. Next base: position 388,852 of record CAWIJJ010000007.1, read on the forward strand.
TTGACCAGCGTTCTGGTTCGCGTCAGCCCTGGAACCCTGGTCGATGAACGTGAGTTGGACGCACGGCTAAGCGAGGCCAGCCGGCGTTTCATCGAACAAGGGCGTTCGGCCAATCGGAACGTCTTGAAGTTCTACGTCAACCGCCTGGAGCGGATGGTCCTGCACGCGGACCTGGGCGATTCTCCCTCACTGAACCGGCCTATCGCGCAACTGCTTCGCGAGAGACTTCCGGTGACCATCCGGCTAATGGCTATCGGGATTGCAGGCGGCTGGGCGCTGGCGCTTGCACTGGCCCTGCCCTCGGTGTTGACTCGGTCGCGCTTATTCCATGGGTTGACGGAGTCCTTCCACCAGATCCTGCTGTGTCTCCCAGCCGCAGCCATGGCCCTCGTGGTTTTCGATGTGGGTGGTCCGGTTCAGGCGTTGGTGGCCCTGGTTGTCTGCCCCAGGGTTTTCGAATACGTACGGAACCTGCTCGAAGAGGCCTATGCGCAACCGCACGTCGTGACCGCGCGGGCAAAAGGGATCGGCAGCGCGCGGATCCTGTTTTGGCACGTGTTGCCTTCGGCCGCGCCACAATTGCTGGCGCTGGCCGGTGTGAGCGTCAGCCTGGCCTTCGGAGCCGCAATTCCTGTCGAGTCCCTGTGCGATCTTCCCGGAATCGGTCAGCTGGCCTGGAAGGCGGCCACCGCACGGGATCTGCCGCTTCTGGTGACGATCACTTTCATGGTGATCGTGATGACGCAGATCTGCAATACAGTGTCGGACTGGGCCGGATTTCATGGAAGGCAGCCATGAAGCGCGTGCAACTGTTGGCAATCACCGTTCTGGTCCTCCTGTTGGTTGGCATGATCCTCTCGGCAGTGGTGCCGGCCGATTCTCAGGCGAGACAGCACCGGGACTTGCCCAACGCGCGCCCGTCCGCGGCCTTTCCGCTGGGAACCGACGAGTTGGGACGGGACCGGCTGGCACGGCTCCTGTTTGCCACCCGCATCTCGCTTGTTCTGGCTCCTGTCGCGGCCCTTGCCGCGACCCTGCTGGCGGTGATTGTGGGTGGCACCGCGGGATACTTCGGCGGCTTCTGGGATAAGTGCACGGAGCGAGTCATTGAGCTGATGCTCTCCGTTCCATGGCTGTTCCTGTTGCTGGCCGCGCGCGCCCTGCAGCCATTGAACGCACCGCCGATCGCCTCCCTCATCATGACTTATGGACTGCTGGCGCTGCTTGGATGGGCCGGCCCGGCGCGAGTGATCCGGGCGGGCATTCGCACGCTGCGCAAATCCGATTTCACCTTGCAAGCGAGGGCCCAAGGCTGCGGCAGCCTCCGTATTCTGTGGCGTCACGTGGTTCCGAACCTAAGGCCGGTACTGCTGGCGCAGTTATGGACCACAATCCCCGTCTTCATTCTGGCGGAGGCCAACCTGGGCTTACTCGGGTTGAGCGCCGGCGAGCCCTTCCCCACGTGGGGAAACCTTTTGCGCGACCTGCAAAATCCGTTTTCTCTTCGGCTGGAGGCGTTCGCGCCGTTGGCAGTGGTAATGATATCGGTGGCCTGTTTCAAAATGGCAACGCCGCCGCGGGAGTTTCATCCATGAGATACGCTTTCGTCCTGATGGCGATGCTCGGCGTGGCGCCGGCGGCCTTCCCTGTGGCCCCCAGCGGCAGTGAACTTCGATTCTGCCTGCGCGCCGACCCGAAGACATTCGATCCGCTACTGGTTGAAGATTCCAGCTCGGAATCCGTCCGCTATCTCACTGGTGGAGTTCTGATACGCATCAACCGCAAGACCCAACAACCCACCCCGGAACTGGCGACCTCCTGGGTTGTAGACACGCAAGGACGGAGAATTACGTTCCACCTGCGCGCGAACGTGAGGTTCTCGGACGGCACACCCTTCTCGGCCGACGACGTGGCGTTCACCATGAAGCGCCTGATGGATCCGCAGACGCACTCGCCCGCGGCGGACGCCTTCCGGTCAACCGATGTGCCGCCCCAGATCACGGTTCCCTCGCCGCTGACCGTCTCGATTCTCTTCGGCGCTCCAGTCGCGGGTCTGGCGCGGCTATTCGATCAGGTGGCCATCACCTCGGCGAAATCCCCGCAGAAGATCGCGGCCGTTCTGGGTTGGTATTTCGTGGCCGGGTACAAGCCCGGCATGGAGATCCTGCTAGCCAGGAATCCCTATTATTGGAAAGTGGATACGAGTGGCGTGCGGCTGCCGTTCATCGACAGGATCCGCCTGGAGATTCAGCAAAACCGGGATATGGAGCTGATCAAGTTTCGCCGCGGAGAGATCGACCTCATCAACTCGGTGGATGCCGATGCGTTCGACGAACTTTCGCGGCTGGCTCCCCGCTCGGTACTGGATGCCGGCGCATCGCTGGAATCCGAAATGATGTGGTTTAACCAGGTGCCTTCCTCTCCTCTCCCGGCATACAAGAAGAACTGGTTCCGATCGACCGCCTTCCGGCGCGCCGTGTCGGAAGCGATCAACCGCGCGGACATCTGCCGCATCGTGTACAGGGGTCATGCGCGCCCGGCGGAAGGGCCCATATCGCCGGCCAATCAGTTCTGGTTCAACGCGTCGCTGAAACCTCATCCGCACGATATTGCGTCGGCGCGACGGAGGCTGGAGGCGGAAGGATTCCGGCTCCGCGGAGGCCTGCTGCGCGACCGCGAAGGTCACATCGTGGAATTCTCGGTCATCACCAATGCCGGCAATCGCAGCCGGGAACGAATCGCAGCCATGCTGCAGCAGGACTTGCAAGCCATCGGGATCCGCTTGAACGTGGTTACTCTGGATTTCCCCTCGCTCATCGAGCGGATCGCCCGGAGTTTCGATTATGAATCCTGCCTGCTGGCTCTGACCAATCTCGATCTCGATCCGAGCGCGCAGATGAACGTCTGGCTCAGTTCCGCCGCGAACCACCAGTGGAATCCCAACCAGAAGGCGCCGGCAACGGCTTGGGAGGCAGAGATCGATAAGCTGATGCGTACCCAGGCCGGCGACACCCGTCCCGAGGTCCGTAAGCGCGCTTTCGACCGGGTTCAGCAAATCGTTTGGGACGAGGCCCCGTTTCTCTACCTGGTGACCAAGAACTCGCTCACCGCGATTTCACCGGCCATACAGAACGCGTCGCCTGTCGTTCTGACGCCCCAGGCGTTCTGGAACATCGAAACGCTCCGGAAGCCGCGGCTCAGTGCCGGGAGCCGTTAGATGGAGGGCCGCGCCTTACTTTCGACCTGTCTTTCCGCGGGCTATCCGGGCCGCCCGGCGGTACTCCGGAATGCCGGGCTGGAGATCTCGCACGGTGAGATCGTCGGGCTGGTGGGGGAGAGCGGATCCGGAAAGAGCACCATGGCGTTGGCGTTGCTGCGGTTGCTGCACTACCGGGGTGGATCGGTGCAGGGCGAGATACGATTTTCGGGCCGGAACCTGTTGGATCTTTCGGAAAAGGCGATGAGGGGGATTCGCGGGCGTGAGATCGGGTTAGTATTGCAGAGCCCGCTAGCCAGTTTGAATCCTGCTATGCGGATCGGCGACCAGGTTCACGAATCCTGGCGTGCGCACAAGGATCGCTATGCCCGCCCTTTTGGCCGAACCGAAGCCATCGAACTGCTCGCAAGGGTGAGCCTTCCTGCGGATGAATCGTTCCTGAAACGCTTCCCGCGGCAGTTGAGCGTCGGCCAGGCGCAACGGGTGCTCATTGCCATGGCAATTGTCCACCGGCCCCGTTTGCTCATCGCGGATGAACCTACCAGCGCTCTGGATGCGGTGACACAGTCGGAGATTCTGCAGCTCTTTTCCCGGCTGAACCGCGAATTGCAGATGAGCATTCTGTACATTTCGCATGACCTGTTGTCCGTCGGATCCATTTGCGCCCGGGTAGCGATCCTGTCGGAAGGTCGCGTTGTGGAGTTCAACTCGACCGAAGATATCTTCCACCGGCCCGCACATCGATACACCAAGGCTCTGATTGCGTCCATTCCCAGGCTTCCCGTGAGATTGTCTTTGCCGCAGGAACTGATCCCTACTGCGAAGTACTAATCTCTTGTGAAGAGCACCAGTAATCTCCCGTCACGGAAGTAGCTTCAACGGTCAGGACTGCTTTTCAACCCGGCTGCTTGTGAGCCGCGCCGGAAACAGCAGTTACGTGCACGGGACGAATCAGGAAGCGAATCATGGCGGGAGAAGACCAGCCCGAACTCGACCGCTGGCACTTCACCGGGATAGCAGGGGAAACCCTGCCCTGCCCCGTGAGCCGAAGCACCTGGCCGGCCATTAACTGTAGTAAATAGTTGCCTGCTAACCGTTGTCCACCCTCGTACCAGAAACGCATTAAGCTTAGCAGTACGCAGTGTTAGCCAAAATGCAGGCCCGACAGTTGTATGTCGGCATAAGTTGCAGCAAGATCATTACATGGACCAGATGCCGACCGGCCGGCACAATATGGACGCACAGGAACTACGATGAAATGGACATTGACAGTTACTCTTCTCGGACTCATGAACTGGAGCCTGGTGTATGCCAAGTCCTCTAAGATCGCCGTGGATCTGCAGGAGCGCGGTCCCGGCTCAATGGTGGATGTGATCATCCAGTTCACCAGCCCGCCAACCGCCAAGCAGGACCAGAAGGTCAAAGATAAGGGTGGAAGCAGGAAAGCGGGGCTGGAGGCGGTGAACGGTGCTCTGTACTGCATACCCGCTGCCGCAATAGAGCAACTTGCAGACGACCCGGACGTGTTGTACATGTCGGCCGACCGGCGGGTGAACGCCAGCGCCTACGAATACGCCCCTCCGGCGGTCAATGCTGATATCGCCTGGAAATACGGGTGGGATGGTGGGGGCATCGGTGTGGCGGTGATTGACAGCGGCATTGCCACGCATCCTGACCTGGGGATGAACCACCAATCGCGCGTGGTTTACGCCCAGTCCTTCGTGGCGGGCGACACCTCTACGGCGGACAAGTACGGGCATGGGACGCACGTGGCCGGGTTGATCGGCGGTAACGGAACCAACTCCACGGGAGGACTCTTCACAGCCACTATCCAAGGGGTGGCTCCGGCGGTCAGCCTGATTAATCTACGGGTGCTGGACAAGGACGGCCGCGGAACCGACAGCGCCGTCATCGCAGCGCTGCAACGGGCGATTGCCCTGAAATCGAAGTACAACGTTCGAGTGATCAACCTATCGTTGGGCAGGCCGATCTATGAAAGTTACACAACTGATCCGTTGTGCAAGGCGGTAGAAGCGGCCTGGAAGGCAGGCATCGTGGTGGTGGTGGCCGCCGGCAACGAGGGTCGCAACAACAGCTTCGGCACGAACGGTTATGCCACGATCGCCTCGCCGGGCAACGACCCCTATGTGATCACCGTCGGGGCGATGCGCACGATGGGGACTGCGGTGCGTACGGACGACCTGATCACCAGCTACAGCTCCAAGGGACCGGCAATGATTGACCACATCGTCAAACCCGACCTGGTGGCACCGGGCAACGGTCTGGGTTCGCTGCTGGCCAACTTAGGGTCATTCGCCGCCACTTACCCGGCAAACGTGATCCCGCGGGCCGATTACATGAAGTCGGCCAGTATGTCCCCCTCGGTCAGTTACTACAAGCTCAGCGGGACCAGCATGGCGACGGCGGTGGTGAGCGGCGCTGCGGCCCTGCTGCTGGAGAATGACGGCAAGCTGAGTCCCGATACGGTGAAGGCGCGGCTGATGAAGACGGCCACGAAGAGCTTTCCGGCGGTGAGCACGGCGACGGATCCTGTTACCGGTCAGACATTCACCAGTCAATACGACCTGTTTACGATCGGGGCCGGGTACCTGGACATCTGGGCCGCCCTGAGCAACACGGACGTGGCTACCAAGGCCACGCTGTCGCCCACGGCCCGCTACGACGCGACGAGCGGCAACGTGTACCTGGTGTTTGCCGGCACGGCGGTATGGGGGAGCACAGCGGTGTGGGGGAGTACAGCGGTGTGGGGGAGCACCGCTGTCTGGGGGAGCACGGCGGTTTGGGGAAGTACCGCGGTCTGGGGAACCGGTACCGCGCAGGGCTTCACGGCCATTTGGGGCTCGACCGCGGTCTGGGGAACCAGTAAATCCGCGAGTGACGCGGGGACCTCATCGCTCAACGCGTTCACGGCGATTTCCTCGCCGGAAGCCATCAACATCGCCATCTACGGGGACAAATAGATGCCGGTGACAACTGCTCTGTCAAATCGAAACTGGACGAATAAGATGACGCGAACATACTCGTTATTGAAATCCACGAATCCGTTCTTCCGGGGGGCGGCTCTACCTGAGAATCCATGGATCTACGCTAACAAGCGCCCGGAAAGCGGGCCCGCCGGGCCACGACAGACCCGTCCTACACCCGGATGGGGGGCCATGGGGCTGCTCGTCCTGTTAGCTGCGACGTTGGGGACGGGCGGGGCCTTCGCACAGGGGAACAAGCCCAACCAGCCGCCCGGGCAGCAGGGCGCGCACGTGGACGCAACACTGAAGGACCGTCTCGACAAGGGCAAGGACACCGACGTTGTGCGCGTCATCGTGATGACGAAGCGGGGCGCCAAGAGCGGCTTGCTAACCGCGCTCAGCGCCCAGGGCGGGAAGGTGGACCACAACTTCAACCTGATCGATGGCTTCGCCGGCCAGTTGCCGGTAGGCCTGCTGCGGGCACTGGAGAAGCGCGAGGACGTTATTGCCCTGTCCTCGGACGCCGAAGTGCACGCCACTGGCGCCACTGTCAGCGGGACTGCCGATGGCACACCCTACACACTGCGCCGCACGCTGGGTCTGGACGGATCCATCGATGTCGGGGCAACCACGACCAGGACGGGCAGTGCGGTGACGAGCCTCGCCTGGTGGCACACCGTTGCCGCCGGCAACAACCGGCTGCTGCTCGTGAGCGTGGCTCAACAGAACAACAACCGGTTCGTCTATCAAGTAACCTATGGCGGCGCGGCGCTGACCCTGGCGGTCTCGCAGAACAGCCAGTACACCAACAACACCTCCACGCTCTGGTACCTCAAAAACCCACCTGTCGGTACGGCCGTGGTCGCGCTGATGGCGAATGGCAGCGGCGATTTTGCGGCTGCAGCCACCTCGGTAACCGGCGTCGATCAGTCCTCGCCCGTGGCCCTCGTCGGGAAAGCGTGGGGCACCAGCACCGCGCCGGCAGTGTCGTTCAGCAGCGCTCCGGATCAGGTCGTGCTGGGCATGGTCGCCGCCAACGGGGACGCAAGATCGATGACACCGAGCACGTCGCAAACCGGGACATGGAACGCGTATTCGGGGACGGTAAGCTACAACGCCTGGGGCGCCGGCAGCACTGTGGCTGGAGGTAGCGCGGCCACGCTGGCGTGGACCATGGGGGCCAGCAAACCGTGGACGACCGCGGCAGTGGCGCTCAAGCCCGCCTCGCCCGGACAGACGACGCTGCGTACCGGCGCCGGCGTGACAGTGGCCGTGATCGATTCGGGGCTGCTTCAGGACGGCGGCGGCAGCGCGCGCATTAAGACGACCCGGGATTTCACTACCGGGAGCAGCAATCCTGGACCCAGCGGCCCCGTGGACGGGTATGGACACGGCACGCATGTGGCCGGCCTCATAGGCGGGGACAAGCCTGAGGTTCTGGGAGTGGCGCCGGGGGCTTCATATGTGAGCCTGCGGGTACTCGACAACGCCGGAAACGGCCTCACGAGCAGCGTGATCGCGGCCCTGGAGTGGGCCATAGCTAACAAGGCCGCCTATGGCATCGACATCCTCAACCTGTCGCTCGGCCACCCCATCCACGAACCCGCGGCGACCGATCCGTTGGTGCAGGCGGTGGAGGCTGCCGTGCGGGCGCACATCGTCGTGGTGACTACGGCCGGGAACTACGGGACCAATCCGAAGACGGGGAAAGTCGGGTATGCGGGTATCAGTTCGCCGGGCAACGCGCCCTCGGCCATCACGGTGGGCGCCATCAGAACTTTTGACACGGCGACGCGCAGTGACGACGTGGTCGCCGAGTACAGTTCGCGCGGCCCCTCCTGGTACGACGGTTTCACCAAGCCCGATGTGGTCGCGCCCGGTCACCGGCTGCTTGCGCCGGCGGCAACCAACCAGACACTCTACATGTCATACCCAACGCTGCGGCAGACGATTGCCGGTCGGCCCTATCTGATGCTGAGCGGCACGAGCATGGCCGCCGGCGTGGTAAGCGGATCGATTGCGCTGATGATCGAAGAAGCCAGGGCCACCTATGGCGTGGCGCCGCCGGTCAACGCGATCAAGGCCATGTTGCAGGCGAGTGCCTTTCCGATGAACGACGCCTACAACCGGCCGTACCACGTACTGGATCAGGGGGCTGGCGCGTTGAACACTGCCGGGGCCCTCTCGATGACGCATGTCCTCAATCCCACGGTTCCTGTCGGCGGCTACTGGATGACGACGGGCGTTACCAAGTCGACGGCGATCGACGGACAAAACGTCGTTTGGGGCGACCGGATCGTCTGGGGTGACAAGCTCGCCTGGGGCAGCAGCATCAACACCCATAACGTCGTTTGGGGAGACAACGTCGTTTGGGGTGACAACGTGGTCTGGGGCGACAGCCTCGTGTGGAGCACCAATATCGTTTGGGGCTTCCCGGGTTCCTATTACAACCTCTTGTGGGGCCAGAACGTGGTCTGGGGCGACAATGTCGTCTGGGGTGACAACGTCGTCTGGGGTGACAACGTCGTCTGGGGAGACAACGTGGTCTGGGGCGACAACGTCGTTTGGGGCGACAACTTTTTCTGAGAGGCAGTGTTTTGGCTGGCGCAATAAGGGCGCCGCATTGCCGGAAATGAAAATATGAGTCGTCCAAATGGAAATTCGAATATGACACGAGCGGCGAAGATATACATCTACAGCGTGATCGCAGCCGGCGGGTGCGTGCTCGCCGGTGCGGCGGCGAACTGGTCCTCACCAGATCCCCTGCCATGGGCGATTTATCTGCTTCTGTCGGTGCTTGCTTCGGTGGTGAAATTGCGCCTGCCGGGTATGGACAGCACCTACTCGTTGAGCTTTCTGTTCCTGCTCTATGGCATCACTCACTTCTCCCTTGCTGAAACCCTTTTGGCCGGGTGTGCCGCTGCCGTGGCGCAGTCCTTGTTGAATACGAAGAGACGCGCCAGCCCGATTCAGGTACTTTTTAACGCCGCCAATGTCACCATCAGCGTGGCCATATGTTTTCTCATCGCGCGCGTGTGGTTGGCCGCCGGAATGGCGCAGTACCGCCCGGCGGTGCTGGCGGTGGTGGCCTGCTTCTACTTCATCGCCAACACCGTACTGGTTTCCGGTGTCCTGTCCCTGCTCCAGAACAAACCCCTCAGGGAGGTCTGCCGCCAGTGGTACGTATGGTCTTTCCCCTATTACCTCGTCGGCGTAACACTGGTCGGGCTATTTCCGTCGGCTGGGCAGGCCGCGCCCGGAGAAGCCTGGCTTCTCTTGCTGCCGCTGATCTATCTCTTGCATTTCTTCCAGGGGCTGGTGCAATGTCAGGCCGCTTCAGGGGCCGCTGGGAATCAGCCGAACTCACAATTGCCGCGCGCAGCCCAAAGGTACGTCGCAATTGTTGTGGCCGCGGGAGTAATCATGCTGGTGGCTGCGGCACTCGATTGGCAGTCCCGGAACCCGGCACAATTCATCTGCTATCTGGCTCTGGCGGTGGCGGCTTCGACGCTGAAGATTCGATTGCCCTATGTGCGCGGGACGCTAACGCCCGCCTTTGTGGTGGTGCTGTTGGCTATCGCGCAATTAGGCTTGGCGGAGGCTGTGGTCATAGCTGCCGTAACCGGTGTCGTGCAGGTGCTGTGGCGGTCGGCAGCGCGACCCTCGCTGGCGCAGGTGCTGTTCAATCCGGCCAGCCTGTCATTGAGTGCGGCCCTGGCATATGGCTTGTGTCGCGTGGCGCTGGAGCCTTGGCTGGTCCACTCCGTGGTGGGAGTGCTCGTGGTCTCCACCCTGGTCCTATACGGTTCCAACACGGTGATGGTGGCCACGGTGCTGGCGCTGGTCGCGCAGAAGCCGCTCGGGACAATCTGGCAACTTTGCTACTTCTGGTCGCTTCCATACTACTTGGTGGGGGCGGCGGTGGCGGGCATAATGACGGCGACCAGCCGGACTGCGGATTGGCCGCCCTCGTTGCTGCTACTGCCCCTGATGGGGCTCGTGTATATCTCCTATCGTGCGCAACTCGGGCAAGCTCTCGACCGGAGCGGGCAGGCGCCGGGATATCTGGGCCAATTCCGTCAACAGCGTATGGCGTGCGTTACGCCTTCGGCCCATGATTGAGAACCGGCAGGCGGGTCCGGAATCTTCCCGTACTGCCGGTTCTATACGATTGCTTTTTGCGTCAACTTACTAAAGACAACTTGCTGGGCATAGCCTCCCTTACTGTACCCTTCGGTTTCGTAAGTCCATGAAATTGGGCCGGCGACGGCGGATGCCGGCCGTTATTCCGGTCTGAAGGGATAAATCGGAATGAAGGGTCCTGTGATCTTGCTTTTGGCGACCAGTTGGTGCGCAGCGGTGCACCCGGTGAGGGCCGCCGATCCTGCGGACCCGCCTCCGCAAAGAGCCGAGCCAAACGCAAAGAGTTCGCAGCCTCAGGTTTTCACACTAGAGAAGTGCCTCGAGACCGCGTTTCAGAACAACCGCCGGCGCCCGGCGTCCCGGTTTGCAGTAACGGTGGCGGAGGCGCAGCATCGCCAGGCACTGGCAGGGTACTGGCCGCAAGTAAGTGCCAAGGTGGGATGGTTGCGCCTGGATGAGGCGTCGAATTTTGTCTTTCCGGCGAGCAACATGTACATTCCTCCGCAAACGGTCAGCGTCCCTGGCGGCACGGCGATCGTGACCATTCCGGCCAACGCGTTTGCTCCCGGCTTTCCGCCTGCGGCGCTGCAGATGCCGGTAAGCTTTCCGGGACAAACAGTGAGTACGGCGGCGCAGTCCTTCCCGATCCCCGAACAGGACGTGCGGCTGCTCAACCCGCAGAACGTCGCCGCTACCGGAAACCTGACCCTGCTTCTGTTCGATGGCGGCATGCGCAAGGGTTACCGGGAGCAGGCTCTCGGCGGCATTCAGGCCGCGCGGGCGGAACAGCGGCGGACTGACCTGGAGATCACAGACAGCGTCGTGAGGCTCTACTACGGAGCGCTTCTGGCGCGGCAATTGCACCAGGTAGGCAACGATACCCTGGTGCGGATGGAGGTAACTCTCGAGCTGACGGAGTCGCTTTATAAGAACGGAGCCGGCAAGGTAAACAAGACGGACTACCTCGAAAACCAGGTGATGGTGGAATCGATACGCGCCGCGGTGGCGGAACTCGAAAAAAACGAGGCTGCGGCCGAAGCCGCCCTGGCATACACGATGGGCCTCGAATGGAACGCAACGGTGCGCCCTGCCGACGACGAAGTACCCTACCGGCCGTTTGCCGGCAACCTTGACGAACTCGTAAGCACCGCCTACGAATTCAATCCCGACTGGGCGAAGCTCGAGGCCGGACTTCGGGCGATGCAGGGCGCCGTAACAACCGCGCGCAGCGGACACTATCCGAAGCTCGCACTCACCGGCGAGTTGCACCGGTGGTGGAACGGCTATACAGCAGGCATGGCAACCGCCGTCAACAAGGCCGGGTGGAGTGTCGGCTTAGGTGCCGAGATCCCCATCTTCGATGGATTCCTGACCGGGAACAAAGTCGCCGAAGCCCTCGCCCGCGTGTCCAAGCTCAAAGAGGAGAAACTCCTTCTGCGGGAAGGCATAGGACTCCAACTCCGGGAGTCGTTTCTGCGTCTCGAGGCGGCCTCCAAGAGCTACCAGGCGGCGGAGAAAGCAATGTCCGCCGCTCGGGAGAATCGCGATTTAACTTCCCGGGCTTATCAGAGCGAGTTGGTGGAGACGGAAAAGGTGATCCGGGCACAGCTTTTTGAAGCACTGATGACGGCTCAATACCTGAAGAGGCGTTACGACCTGATCGAGATTTCGTCGGAGATCTCGGTGGTGGTCGGCAAGGAGATCGCCGGGAGGGTGACATCGAAATAGCAGGGAGCGTAACGATGGAAGCAGGCAACGCAGTGCAGGCAACGAGAAGCGGAGGAATCAACTGGTCGCGCCGTCATGCGATCGCCGCTATGTTGGCTGGGGTGCGCGGTCTGTTCGGAGACACGCCGACCGACGCCCCGGTCCGCCTGGCCATCTCGGACAGCCTGGTTACGGACGTCAATATCAACGACGCCCGGGCTGCCATGCTGACGTGGGTCAAACGGATGATGTCGGACCTGAACGTGACTGTCGATCTCAACCCCCGGGTATTCGACACCACCGAGGAGATCGTGCGCCGCGCTCGCACGGGCCAGCTGGACTCCGTCGCGTTGAACGTACTGGAGTACCGGCTGGCCGCCGAGTATTTGGATCCCAACCAAATTGTGGCCGAAAGCAGCAATACGGGACCTGTCCAGTATGTCCTGCTGGCGAAGCGCAAGAGCGGAATCGAGCGGTTGGCAGATCTGCGCGGACGCAGGGTCGCGACTCTGATGGCTCCGAAAATGTGTGTCGCGTCCGCCTGGCTATCCTCTCAACTGGAGGAGGCCCATCTGGGGCCGGAGGAACAGTTCTTCGGCGCCGTCACATCCGAAACCAAACCCGCACGAATCGTGCTGCCGGTCTTCTTCGGACAAATCGACGCCTGTCTGACTTCCAAACAGAGCTTTGACACGATGTGCGAATTGAACCCGCAGGTGGCAAAGGACCTGCTTGTCATCGCCAGTTCTCCCGCCATGGTAGTAACTTTCTACATTTTCCATAAAAACTTCAATGCAGTTACCCGGGACAAATTTATCAAGGTCTACGCGGATCTGCCTTCGAGCGCGGCCGGACGGCAACTCGCAACGCTGTTTCAGTTCGACCAGCTGGTGATCAAGGATGCCGGCTGTCTTGCGCCCGCCCTCGCACTGCTCGAAGCGGCAGAACGGAACCAGGGCAGGCAGGGGCCAAGAGGCCGGAAGGGATAAGCTCGATGACCGTTGCAAACCCCGCTTTGACGCCATTTCAGGAACCGGATGCGCCGCCACGTTCACGGCGCCAGGCGCTCGCGACGATCTTTGCAGGCGCGTTGCTGATTCCCCGAACCCTGTCCGGCGCGGACCCGGACGCTCCGATTCGCCTCGCCATTTCAGATAGCCTGGTCGCGGATGTGAACCTGAATGATGCCCGGGCAGCCATGCTGATCTGGATCAAACGAATCTCCCGGGAACTCAACGTCGTCATCGACTATGACGCGCGAGTGTTCAACACGACCAAGGAGATCTTCGACCGCGTCCGTGGGGGCGTGCTGGATGCGGTCGCCGTCAACGCGGTCGAATACTGGCAGATTGCAGATTTGATGGACCCCAAACAGATCGTCGTCCAGGCAGGCGCGGCGGGACTGGTGCAGTACGCGATCCTTGCCAGGAAGAGCGCCGGCATCGCCCAGTTGGTTGACCTGCGGGGGCGGCGCCTCACCGTCTTGAAAGCTCCAGGAATGTGCGTCGCGGATGCCTGGCTTACTACCCTCCTGAGCGACGGGAATCTCGGACCGGTCGGTCCATTTTTCGGCTCCGTTACTAGCGACACCAGACCATTTCAAGTGGTCCTGCCGGTGTTCTTCGGAAAAGCGGATGCCTGCGTCACCACAACCCAAGCCTTCGAGACGATCTGCGAGCTGAACCCACAGGTGGCCAAAGACCTGGTTGTCGTCGCACGCTCTCCCGCCATGGTAGTTAATCTTTACGCGTTCCGACGGAACTTCCCGGTTGTGCGGCGGGAGAGGCTGATCAATGCCTTATCGAGTCTCAGCTCGAACCAGGCCGGCCGGCAGCTCGCGATGTTGTTTCATTTCGAGGAATTAGTGGCCCGCGACGGCGGCTGTATGGCGGATTCCCTCGCTCTGATCGAAAGAGCGGAGCGTCTGCGCAGGCAGAGCGCGGCGAAGGTGAAGGTCTGAACGATGAAGGCGGTCTGTGTGCCCTTACTCAAGCTCTGCTGCTTTGCCGTTGAATGCCTGCCGGTAGCGGGTATGGCAGCAAACAGCCGCCTGGCAAACCATGGCGAGGGGAGGAACTGACAATATGCAACTCCCGAGAGGCATTGCCAGGCGCATCACGATGCTGGGCTGGACCGTTACCCTGTTCGCCCTCGGCGTTTTCGCGCTCGTCATTGTCCCCGAGCAGAAGCGCGAATTCAAGCTGAACCTGGAATCGAAGGCTCGCGGCGTTGCCGTCTCGATCCGGGGAGTCGCTGCGGGCGCCGCCGTCTCGGAGGACTATTCGGCGGTTGTCGAGCAGGCGATGCAGGTGCTATCCGGCGACAGCGCGATCGACTACGTAATAATGACGAAGAACGACGGCTTTGCGGTCGTCGTCGACCGTTCAAGTTGGAAGATCGAGACACTCGATCCCGTTTGGCGCCCGGCGACACGAATTCCATCCAGCTCCATCGGAACCCCGGCGATCTTCGGCCGGCGCGTGTTTCAGTACGCCCTGCCGTTCGACTACAGCGGCATTCAGTGGGGCTGGATTCATGTCGGCTTGTCCCTGGATGCGTATGACGCCAGCGTGTGGCGCACTTACAAAAGCACCGGCCTGTTGACGCTGCTTTGTGGGGCCCTCAGTCTTGTGATCTCGCTGGTCTACTCCGCCCGTCTAGTCCGGCCCATTCACGCGCTCCACGCGGCGGTAGAGCGCGTGGCTCAAGGGGATCTCCAGGCACGTGCCGCAACGGGCAGCAACGACGAGATAGAGCGCCTCGCCACGGCGTTCAACGACATGGCAGAGACGATCCTCCGCCGGAACCAGTTTCTGGAAAGCGTAGCATTTGCCGCCAAAAAATTCCTCAGCGACGGGGATCGCACAGCAGTCATCGGAGAGGTACTCGAAAAGGTAGGCCAAGCCGCGGCCGCCGGGCGGGGATCCCTACTTCAGATGTGCGGGAAGCGCGGCCACCTTCGTCTGATTGCGCAGAGGGAGTGGCTGCAACCCGGTCCAGCTTCAGGCGTAGCGGACTGGGAACACACTCCCTGGGAGGGGAGACCCGCGGACGTCTGGCTCGAGCGGTTGAAACAGGGGCACACTGTCAGTGTGAAGCCGGCGTTGCTGGACGAGGCGGCACGCAACCTGCTCGATAGCCGGATCAAATCCACCATCTTCGTGCCAGTCGTGGTGGCGCAGGAATGGTGGGGGCTCATCGCATTCGACGATTTCCAGCGGGAGCGGGAGTGGGGGGATGCCGAGAAGGACAGCCTCCGTGCCGTTGCCGATATGCTTGGTGTATCCATTGCCAAGGCCCGCGTACGAAAGGAACTGGAGGAGGCCAAGGAAACGCTCGAGCAGCGAGTGATCGAACGGACCCGGGAACTGCAGGAACAGGTTGCCGCCAAGGATCGGGCCCATTCGGACCTCGCAGCCGCGCAACAGCGGCTCATCGAATTGTCACGCCAGGCCGGGATGGCGGAGGTGGCCACGGGCGTGCTGCACAACGTCGGTAATGTGTTGAACAGCGTCAACGTGTCCGCCACCCTCGCGGCAGGCAAGATCAGCGAGTTACGAGTGGACAATCTGATCGCCGCGATCGACCTGATGAACCAGCACGAAGACGACCTGCATGAATTTCTCAAATCCGACCCAAAGGGCGTGCGCGTGCTTCCTTATCTGACAAAGTTGGGAAAGCAACTGGAACTGGACCGTCACGTGTCACTGCAGGAGCTGGAGTTGGTCCGTGATCACGTAGGACATATCAAGCAGATCGTGGCTACTCAGCAGAGCCTGGCGAAGGTTTCAGGGGTAATTGAGAAGGCATCGCTGGCCAGCCTTGCCGAGCATGCGATCCAGATTCAGGCCGCCGCCCTGGACCGCCACGGCATTCGCCTGGAACGCTCGTTCGAGCCCCTGCCTGAGCTGCATGTGGACAAACAATGTCAACGCCGGTCTAAAATTCCCCAAAAGCGCCGATTGAAAATTCCCCAGTAGCGCCGGCCGAAAAATCCCCAGGTGTGGAATCGTTGGGCTGACCAAGGAGCCCAATGCTCAACCTGGAGGATTTTATGAACATACGCGATTTGAAGCAACAGGGATGGAGTGTGTCGGCGATTGCCGATGAACTCCACGTCGACCGCAAGACCGTGCGCAAGCATCTGCTGGACGCGCCGCGGCCATACAAACGGGAGAACCCGGCGCCGTGCAAGATCGATCCGTACCGCCCCTTCCTGCGGGAACGATGGGAAAAGGGCGTGCACAACGCCCGCAAGTTGCTGGACGAGATTCGCGCCCGCGGGTATGACGGCGGCTATTCACAACTGAAACTGGCTGTCATCCCGTGGCGGGAGGAAGGGCGCGAGCGAGCCTTCGTGCGCTTTGAGACCAGCCCTGGCGAGCAAATTCAAATGGACTGGGGCCACTTCGGCAACTGGGGCGGACGCCGGCTTTACGGCTTCGCCCTGACCCTGTGCTACTCACGCATGCGCTACCTCGAGTTCACGCAGCGACAGGATATCCACCACTTGCTGGCCTCCATGGTGCACGGCTTCCGCTATTTCGGCGGGGTGACCGAAAGCCTGCTCACCGACCGCATGAAGACCGTGCTGCTCGACCAAAAAGGCGGCGAGCTGCATTTCCACCAGAAGTTTCTCCAGTTCGCCGCCCACTACGGCTTCGTGCCCCGCGTCTGTCGCCCCTACCGGCCGGAAACCAAAGGCAAAATCGAGTCGACCATCCGTTTCGTCAAACAGAACTTCTGGCCGGGGATCGCCTTCGCCTCGTTGGTGGACCTGAACCAGCAGGCTCACGCCTGGATGGAAAAGGTCAATCGCCAGGTGCACTCCACCACGCGGGAGGTCCCCTACCAGCGCTTGCCTCAGGAACGGCTGCTGCTGCTCGACGAGTTTCCCGACTACGACACCAGCTACATGGAAGATCGCCGCGTGGCCAAAGACTGCATGCTCAGCTATCGCGGCAATCGTTACTCGGTACCATTCCGCTTCGTCGGCAAGACGGTCCTGGTGCGAGAACCAGTGACTGGTGGCCGCATCGAGATCTATAGCGATATCAAGGTAATCGCCGAGCATCGCCTGGCCGAAGGACGGGGCGTCATGGTCGTTGACCCGGCACACTATGCGGGGCTGGTGGAGAAACGGCGCCCACGCGGACCGGCACCGCCGGATGGCTCGCCGGGCCCATTGGAGTTGACGCCCGGTCCGGGAGTCGGCCGCGGCTTCCTGGCGCCGGAAGTGGAGCAGCGCTCCCTGGCCGTGTACGAGGAGGTGGCCGATGTCGCTGCAATCTGAACGCATCCAGCTGCTGATGCAGCGCCTGAGCCTGACCGAAATGGCGCGCGGCTATGAAGCTCTGGCCGAGCAAGCCGCCCAAAAAAACCTGCCGTACTGCGATTTCCTGGAGCAGGTGCTGGAGAGTGAGGCCAACGTCCGGCAGGAGCGCAACATCAAAGTGCGCACGCAGTTGGCGGGCTTTCCGGACCACAAGCGGCTGGAACAGTTTGACTTCAAGTTTCCTACCTCCATCGACGAGAAGAAGATTCGCGAACTGGCGAGTCTGCGTTTCCTGGAGCGTCACGAGAACGCCTTGTTTCTCGGGCCACCCGGGGTTGGCAAAACGCACTTGGCGGTCTCCCTGGGCATGGAAGCCATTCGTCACGGCTTCAGCGTTTACTTCGTCAGCTTGCCGGACCTGCTCGACCGCCTGGTGCAGGCGCAGGCGGAGAACCGCATGCGCAAGAAGATGGCCCACCTGCGCAAGTGCCGGCTTCTGGTGCTCGATGAAATCGGCTACCGCAGCTTAGACAAGCAGGCGACTACCTGCCTGTTCCAGTTGATCAGCGAACGCTATGAGCGGGGCTCGATGATCCTGACGTCCAACAAGAGCTACGGCGAATGGGGATCCATCTTTCAGGACAACGTGATCGCCAGCGCGATCCTCGATCGTCTGTTGCACCACTCGCACACGATCAACATCAAGGGCGACAGCTACCGGCTGAAGGACAAGCGCAAGGCCGGCGTGTGGACGCAGGCGGCCGCCGATCCGGGCGCCTCTGGAGGTGGCGCATGATCCCGGCACTTCGCTTGCGGCTGAAAAGACCTGCTGGTTGGTTCGCCGCCGGCCAGGAGGTGGCTGCGGCGTTGCCCCTGCTTTCCGATGCCGCCTTCCGGCTATATGTCTTCCTGTGTCTGAACGTAGATCGCCACAGCGCACGGATGGTCTGGGAGCCGATGGAGTTGTCGAACCTGCTGCAACGCGACCGCCAGAGCATCACCGACGCGCTGGAGGAACTCTGCAGTCGGGAGGTCTGCCGTCGGCATCCTGACGCCGACAATCGGATTGCCATTGACCGCCTCTCCGTCGAGATCTGCGACCGTTTCTGGCCTTACGAGAAGCCGCCGGTTGAGGAGTTTGGCATCGACCAGAACCGCTATGTCCAGCGGACCCGGCAGATGTTATCGGTCCCCGCCTGCGTACGCGTTAACTTCAGCGCCGCCGACGAACGGCTGGCGGCCATTCTCTATCGGCGCGGCATCACGCTGGATCATCTACAGCGGGCCATCTGGCTCGGCTGCGCCCGCAAATATGTGGCGCTGTTGAACGGGAGCGAGCACACTCCGATGCTTGTCACCAGCTTGAACTACTTCTCCGCTCTCGTGAATGAGGTCGCCGATACGTCAGTCGGAGAAGACTACTGGAAGCACATGCAGAACAAAATCAACCAACTGGAAAGGATGTGGCTGGATCGAACTCCGGCCGGAGGGTGATCCGGGCAAAGACGAAATGAGGGAAACGAAATAATGCCGATTCTGCCCCGGAACATCCAAGTGCTTGCTTGCTGCGCCGGGGCATGCCTACAATCTTCTTTCTGCACCTGGGAAAACTTCAACCGGCGAAAGTGGGGAAATTTCAACCGGCGGAAACTGGGGAATATTCAACCGGCGTTGACAAAACATCAGATTCTGCAAATCCTGCTGAACCTTCTTCGAAACGCGAAAGAAGCGATCAAGGAAAGCCACAACATGCGAAAGCTGATTGAGCTCCGGATCTACCGCGCCGGCAATGATCGCGTCCGAATCGAGGTGCGGGACACGGGCGTGGGGCTGGAGCGCGAGCAACTGACACGGATCTTCGCCCACGGCTACACTACCAAACGGAATGGCCATGGCTTCGGTTTGCATTCGGGCGCCTTGGCGGCGAAACAATTGGGAGGCTCCCTGTGGGCCGAGAGTGAAGGCCACGGCTGCGGCGCGGCCTTCATTCTCGACCTCCCAATGGTCGAGATGCTGGAAAGGAGGGCCGGATGAGTTCACCAGCCTTAGTTGATTCGAATAACCGGATTCTGATTGTGGACGATAATCGCGCCATTCACGACGACCTGCGGAAAGTGCTGGCGGGCGAGGCGGAACCGTCCCCTGGACTGCAGGATGACGAGATGGCCTTGTTCGGCACGGTTCCCGTTCCCATCACCACGTTCGAGATTGATTCCGCCTACCAGGGGCAAGAGGCACTCGACAGGGTTACGCAGGCATCCGCCGAGGGTCGTCCCTACGCACTCGCCTTCGTGGACGTGCGCATGCCGCCGGGCTGGGACGGCATCGAGACGATCAGCCACATCCGGGCGGTAGACCCGGATCTCCAGACGGTTATCTGCACGGCGTATTCGGACTATTCGTGGAAAGACATTCAACGCCGTCTTGGGCTGTCCGACAGCCTGCTGATTCTCAAAAAGCCCTTCGACAATATCGAGGTCAGCCAACTGGCGCACGCCCTCACCAGGAAATGGCTCCTCGGCCGGCAAGCCGGCGCCAAAATGGCGGAGTTGGACCTGATGGTGACCCAGCGAACCCGGGAACTCGAGTCCGCAGGCGCTCGCATCAGGTGCGAACTGGACCAGCGAACCAGAGCCGAAGAGGCCTTCCGGGTGGTGTTTCAGGCCAGCCCGATCGCAACCATTCTGCTGGACGCCGAGGGCCGCTGTGTGGACGCGAACGTGGCCTTTGAGGTCCAGCGTGGAATTCGGAAGGCGGACATTTCCGGCAAGAACGTCGAGACGTTGGACCTGCTGGAGCGGGATATGGTCAAGGCTCTCGCTCGCCCGGAAGGGATCGATGGGGCGGAAATCATCTATGAGCAGCCCACCCGTGGAAGGCGGACCGCTCTGCTGTGGGCACGCACCGTGGAAATCCACGGCGCCAGTCACTCCCTGGGCTTTTTCCTGGACATCACCGAACGCAAACTGGTGGAAGACGAATTGCGACGAGCCCGGGCTGCGGCGGAAGCCGCCTCGCAGGTGAAGAGCACGTTCCTCGCGAATATGAGCCACGAGATCCGGACGCCCATGAACGGCGTCATCGGATTTACCCAGCTTGCGTTGAACACAAAATTGGATGAAGATCAGCGGGATTACCTGCGCACGGTGGAGCATTCCGCTGAATCGCTGATGCAAATCATCAACGATATTCTGGATTTCTCCAAGATCGAAGCGGGACGCATGGAACTCGATTGCGGAGAGTTTTCGCTTCGGGAATGCGTTCAGGGCGCAATCAAAACTCTTCACGCCATGGCGCTTCAGAAGGGATTGGTGCTGCAAGCGGATGTGGCCGCGGACGTTCCGGATTCTGTGGTGGGTGACCCTACCCGGGTGCGGCAGGTGCTATTGAACCTGCTCGGCAACGCCGTCAAATTCACGGAACACGGGTCGGTTCGAGTCGAAGTGACGGCGAAACTGATGCAGGACCGGAGTCTCCTTGCGGAATTTCGCGTGCATGATACGGGTATTGGCATCGGAGCCGACCAGCAGCAGCTTATTTTCGAACCCTTCAAACAGATCAACGCGTCAACCGCGCGAAAACACGGCGGCACCGGGTTGGGGCTTGCCATTTCGACCAGCCTCGCCAAAATCATGGGCGGCCGCATTTGGGTTGAAAGTTTAGTCGGCAAAGGCAGCACGTTCCACTTTACGACGCGCTTCGAAGGGTCTTCTCCCGCGCTCACGATGGAGGCGGAACATCCACACCGACCCGACCAGGAGCAGGCGATTCATTGTCGTGTGCCTGGGGAGCCTCGTTCAGGCTCATGGGGTGTGTGACCACGAAGCTGGGATCGATCGCGCCCTTCCCGATTAAATTCGAGCAGAGGCTTCAGATACCTGTGAACATGCGTTTGGCCGGTCTTAATCGTAATCGAACGGTTTATCAGTGAACCGAACGGCATCTTGTCGATGACGCCGCCGTACACACCGGCGACGGATACGGTTCCGCCATTGCGGCATGCATGATTGCCTCGCGCAAGGCGATGGGCCGGTCTGATTCGAGCATCATGGCCTGCTTGCTGCGATCGTCGGCATACATCAATCCGTGAGTGTGGGTTTGGCCGGATATCGCCGAGTGGAGTGACGACAAGGTGATGCAGGCCGTCGCCCCGTCGCGAGAAAGACCGGCCCACCAAAACCAGTCAGCCGAGCCGGACTACCCCGATATCCGCCACGAGTTGCAGACCAACAAGCACGTCACCTTGCAACTCCTGTGGGAGGAGTATCGGGAGAAGAACCCGGAGGGCTACCGCTACAGCCGATTCTGTGATTTATACCGGAAGTGGCTCGGCAGGCAAGAAGTCGTTCTGCGGCAGGAGCATCGTGCGGGTGAGAAGCTGTTTGTCGATTACGCCGGCGACACCATACCCATCCACTCCGCTACTGGCGGCGACACGACGACGGCGGCAATCTTTGTGGCGGTGTTGGGAGCCAGCAACTTCACCTACTCCGAGGCGACCGCGACCCAGGGCTTGGCCGACTGGATCGGCGCCCACATGCGCGCCTTTGAGTTTATGGGCGGCGTGCCTGAGATCGTCGTTCCGGACAACCTGAAGTCAGGCGTCACCAAGGCTTGTCGCTATGAGCCGAGCGTGAATCGAACCTACGAGGAAATGGCCTCACACTACGGGGTGGCGGTAGTGCCGGCGCGGCGGGCGAAGCCCCGCGACAAGGCCAAGGTGGAAGCCGGTGTCCTGGTGGTCGAACGGTGGATCCTGGCGGCCCTACGCAAAAGAAGGTTCTTCAGTTTGGGCGAAGTGAACCAGGCCATTCAGGAACTACTCGTGCGCCTGAACGATCGACCCTTCCGCAAACGTGAGGGGTCGCGTCGCAGCCTGTTCGAATCGCTGGACAAGCCCGTATTGCGCACTCTGCCGGCGGAGCGTTACGAGTACGGCGATTGGGAAACCCACCGCGTCAACATCGACTATCACGTAGAGTTCGACAATCACTGGTACAGCGTCCCCTACCTCCTCACACAACAGGAGGTGGAAGTACGAGCCACCGCCACCACAGTGGAGGTCTTTCACCGCGGCGTGCGCGTATCCAGCCACGGACGGAGCTATGTGCCCCACCTCGCTACCACGGTCGATGATCATCGGCCTAAAGCTCACCAGCGGCACCTGGAATGGACACCCTCTCGCTTAGTGGATTGGGCCAAGACCATCGGTCCGGCGACCGCCGAGCTGTTCGACCGCATTATGGCCAGCAAGCGCCACCCGGAGCAAGGTTACCGCTCCTGCCTGGGGGTTCTCCGGCTCTCCAAGGAGTTCACGGGCCAGCGAGTGGAAGCGGCCGCGCGTCGCGCCATCGCTTTTCGTGCTTGTTCTTACCAGAGCATCAAATCCATTCTGAAATGCAATCTGGACAGCCAGGCGATTGAACCGGCGGACAAGCCCAGGCCGCCGCTCGACCACCCCAACATACGCGGCTCGGAATACTTCGACACCGGTGAAGAGCCCACCATTCAGTGAAAGTGTGAGGAATTATGTTGATACAACCCACTATCGAGAAACTGAGCGCCATGCGGTTACGCGGAATGGCGGAAGCCTTCGAGCAGCAACAGCAAGACGCCAACATCCACAGCTTGAGTTTCGAAGAGAGACTCGGCTTACTCATTGACCGCCAATGGAACTGGCGCCAGAACCGGGCGCTGGACCGGCGCTTACGCAACGGTCGTTTGCAGGGCCCGGCCTGCATCGAGGACATCGACTATCGCACTCCACGAGGACTGGATCGCCAACTGGTGCGCTCTTTAACGGCCGAGTCGGCCTGGGTGCGCGAACACCAGCATCTGTTCCTGATCGGGCCAACCGGCGTCGGCAAGACCTGGCTGGCTCGGGCGTTTGCGCATAAGGCGTGCCGCGACGGCTTCACCGCCCTGTTCCTGAAAGCTGCCGAACTGTTCCGCGACTTGGCAATGTCGAGGGCCGATGGCAGCCATGGCAAGTTGCTCGACCGGCTCAGCCGGATCGACTTGCTCATCGTTGACGACTGGGCGATGGCGCCCCTTACCGAAGCCGAGCGTCGCGACTTTCTGGAAATCTGTGACGGACGCTATCAGGTGCGTTAATCCATTCGCACCGCATCGATACACGCGTCCGGACCCCGTCCTCCAGTCGGTTCCTTTAACATTTCCAGAACATCGGAAATGACAGCGTTCGTCGGACTTCCGGCGCGCTCGGACCCGCGAAAGTGTTTGAAGCCGGAACCGCGACATCTGTTGATGGTCCTCTCAGTTCGACTGACCGGACGCACAGTTCTTCCACGGACGTCAGATCATGGGAGATGTACAGGAATGCCACTCCGCAATTTCGGTGTAGCGCCTTGAACAGCTCGAGGAGGTCCCGTCGCGAGCAGGGGTCGAGAGCGCTGGTCGGCTCATCCGCGATCAGCAACCGCGGCCGGTGCATGATCGCCATCGCGATCACGATACGTTGCGCCTGTCCCACGCTCACCTGCCTGGGAAAGCGGCGGAGAAAGCTGTCGTCGGACGGCAAACCAAGCTCGCTCAGCAGCTCCCGGACGTAGGGCCGGCCTTCCCGCCAGGGACGATCCTCATGCACCACCCACGCTTCGCGCAACAGGGTATCAAGACGGAGAGCGGGATTCAGCGGCGGCTACCGGGCTTTGCGGGACGAGAGACATTTCTTTGCCGCGAAGCCGCCGCAGTTCGCTTTCCCCGCACTGCATCACGTCGCGTCCCGCAAATTGGATCCGGCCGCGGCTCCGGCCGCCCCTCTGTCCGAGCAGCCCCAGGATGGCCAGGGCGATCGTGCTTTTCCCCGCTCCGCTGGGGCCGACGAGCCCGACGGTCTCCCCTTCGTCAACGGCAAAGGTTACGCGCTCCACAGCGCCGGCCCTCGTGGGATAGTCGACCGAGATATCCACTTCCAGCAGGGGCCCGCTCACGGAGTGGCCGCCAGGTAGATTTCTTCGATATTCCAGAGCAGCCGCGGCTGCAAGACCGAAGGTTTCACTCCGCGAACCAAGGGCGCGATCCCCACCAGGGCGTTGCGATTCAACAGGTAGAGAATCGGCGCCTCATTGAGCGCGATCTCCTGCACCCGGTCGAACAACGACTTTCTTCGCGCCGCGTCCGCGGTCGAGCTTTGCGCGCGCATCAACCGGTCGATTTCCGCCTCCCATGAGGTCTGCGGAGCGGATTGTCGGGGATTCCACGCGTGCTGGCTGGACGAACTCAACCAGAGGTTCATTTGCGCGGCGGGATCGAGATCGTAGTTGTTGATCCCGAGCAGGCAGGCTTCGTAGCGCATCGATTTGCCGATCCGGTCAAGCAGCGACGGGAAGTCCAATACGGCGACGTTCAGCCGGATGCCGATCGCGGCGAGGTCCTGCTGGATCAACGAGGCAATCCGCTCTCGCCCTTTGTTCCCGGCGTTCGTCACGAGCGAGAATTCGACGGCGTGGCCGTTTTTATCGCGCAGCCCTGCCGCGCCGCCACGGAACCCCTCTTCGGCCAGGAGTTTGCGTGCAAGCTCAAGATCGAATTGGTGGGGCTTGAGCCTGGAGTTATACCAGAACCGGTTCACGGGCGGGAAGGGGCCGGTTCCGGGCTGTGCGTGTCCGCCAAACGCCACCCGGCACAAATCCTGCCGCCGTATGGCGTGAGAGATAGCGAGACGGAATTTCGGGGAGTTGAACCAGCTCTTTTCGTAATCCGGCAGAGGGGCGCCGGGAGCCAGATTGAACCACAGCAGCTCATTTTCAAGGGAGGCGCCGGCATCGCGAGCCGATCCCGGGTGGTCGCGGGACAATGTGGCAAACTGATCGGCGTCGAGCCCGGAGATCATGTGCAGTTCCCCCCGTTCGAAACGCATCAGCTCAGTGTCCCGGCTCTGCTGAATGTCCAACCGTATCGAATCTAAATATGGCAATCGCCGTCCACCCGCCGTTCGCCAATAGTTCGGGTTCCTCCTCAGCAGGACGTAGGATCCGGGTTTGTGCCCGGATATGGCAAATGGGCCAAGGACCGCCCCTTCTTTCAGCTTGGACGTCGCGGACAGGATGCTCAGCCCGTCGAACAGCCGCACCCCCGCCGCCAGCGGCGCCGGGAACCGCACCACGACCGATAACGGGCCCTGCGCGGCCGCCGTGACCGGACCGGGTTCGGTCCGGAAGGAGTCGCCGACCGGCGAATGCAGGTCGGGGTCCATCACGGTCCGCATGGTGAAGACGACGTCGGCGGCCGTAAACGGTGTCCCATCCGAGAACATGACTCCCTTCCGCAATTGGAAGTGAATCGCGCGGCCTCCCTCGATCACTCTCCAGGACGTCGCGAGCGCCGGCTCCACCTCCTGCGTGATCCGGTTCACGCGCACCAGCGTGCCGGACGTGAGATACCGGATCGTCTCCGACGCGTCCTCGTCCGCCAGCAGCGGGTGGAAGGTGCGGGGCTCACTGTGCAGACTCAGCCGAAGCTCCCGGCCCCACTGCGAATTCGCGGGCGAGGCAGCGAACAGGAGGACCGCAACCATCCAGTGCATCTTCATTCGGGATACTCCTCCGGCGTCTGCATCGCCTGACAGCAGCTCAAGACCAGAACCATCGTTACCAGCGGCACGGCTACCCAGGGCTGATGGCGGAACGACGACACATTCTGCAGTTCCCGCAGCAGGTTACCCCACGAGGGCAATGGCTCGGCGACACCCAGTCCCAACAACGACAGATTCGCCTCGCTCAGGAGATAGGAGGGCGTGGCGGTCCAGAACTGCGCCAGCGCGATGGGCGCGAGATTGGGAAGCAGGTGCGCCAGTGCGATATGCCAGGTCTCTTGCCCGCCGGCGCGCGCGAACAGGATATAGTCGGCGCCCAGTTGGCGTCTGGCAGCTGCGAACAGGACGCGGGCCGGAGCCGCCCAGCCGAGCAGCCCGAGAAGTCCGAAGACGACTGCAAGGGATACGCCGGGCGAAGTATTGAGCGGCAGCATGGCTCGGACAGCCAGCAAGAGGAACAGCCAGGGAAGCGACAGCACCAGGTCGATCAGGTACAGGATGGCACGCTCCCACCACCCTCCCGCCACCGCGGCCGAGACGCCTGCCGCGAGAGCGATGCCCAGGCTCAGAACCGCCGCGGCCGGCGCCAGCACGATCGAAAGCCGTCCACCGTATAGCAGGCGTGAAAGCCGGTCGCGTCCTACCGCGTCAGTGCCCAGCAGGTGGCGCCGGGAAGGCGGAGCGGCGATGTCCTCGCGGGACTGCTCGTCGTAAGCGAAGGGCGCAACAAACTCGGCGCACGCCATGGGCAGGAGGATTGCCGGCAGCAGAAGACGGGCCAGCCGCCGCATCACGCCTCCGCGGCAATCCACAGCCGCATCGCGTCGGCGGACAGATTCGCGATTGAAGTGATTGCTGTCACCAGCAGGGTCATGTGCAGAAGAACCGGAAGGTCGCGCGCCATGGCCGCCTGCCAAAGCAGTTGCCCTACGCCGGGCGAATCGCATAAGGCTTCTACGGGGATCACGGCTCCGATCGCCATGCTGACGGACACGCCAATGGTGGCCAGCAACTCCGGCAACGCCGGCCAGCAGACGTGCCGGAAAATGAGGGCGCCCCGGCCGGCGCCGCGGGCTGCCGCCGCCAGCACGTGGGGGCTGGCGTGCGAGGCATTCACGATTTTGCGTGTGTACTGCAGAAGTTTTGGAAACAGGACCACGGCCAAGGCGGCCGCAGGCCCTCGTCCCGCGTACAGAAACAACGACGCGACCGCGGCCGCGGGAAGGCACAGGAGCAGTCCCGAGCCAGCCGTCACCAGGTGTTCGAGCTCGCGGCGCCGGACCCACAGCAGGGCGAACGACACAGAAAACGAGCCCGCCCAAGCCGCCAGGCCGCCGATCCCGAGGGTTCGCAACGTCAGGGGCGCCCGTTCCGAAACAAGCTCCCGAACCGGCCGGCGCAGCGAAATCGAAACGCCCCAGTCGCCCCGGAACAGGCCCGTCAGATAATGCAGGCAGCCGTCCAGCCCGCCGGAATCACGCCTCGAACTCTCCTGCCTGAGTGCCCTCACGCTCTGCTCGCTCAGCCGGAGATCCAACTGCCGCTCATCCAAGCCGAATCCCGGGGCCAGGCGGATGAGGACGGAGGAGAGGAGGACCGCCACGACCACGGTCACCAGCGCCCCGGCCAGGCGCCGGCCTGCCATTGAGGCGAACCTACGCACTGCATACCCCCGGTTCGCGGTTGCGAAGCCGCGCGACCGCCATGAGATCGTCCGCGTCCTGCCCGTCCGCGGGAAAACAGGCTGCGCCTACCCGCGCCGACAGCGGCAGCCCGGTGCTCAGTGCGATTCGATTTGCAATGGCGGCGATCTGTTGACGCTTCTCGTCGCAGGCCTCCAGCCTGAAGTCCGGCAGCACCAGCACGATATCGTTGCCGGTGCGCGCGGCAAGATCGTATTCCCGGCAGGCGTTCTTGAGCTCGGCGCCGAACCGCTTCAGCGCGCGGCGGGCGCCCCCGGCATCGCACAAGCCGTCGATCGCCTCCAGACCGTCGAGGATGCAGTGGAAAACCGCCAGCCGGCCGTTGGACCTTCGGGCACGGGCCAGTTCGGCATCCATGCGCTCGAACAGCGATCGCCTGTTCGCCAGGCCGGTATCGGGATCGAATCCGGCGGTCTGCTGCGCAATCCGGTACTTGAGTGCGTTGTCGATGGCCGCCGCGAGGTCCGGCGCCAGACGAAGCAGCACCTTCAGATCCTCGTCCGAGAACGCGTGCGTGCGACCGCGGTAAAGAGCCAGGACCGCGGCCGGCGATCCCGGATACGCGACCAAAGGTAAGGCCAGCGCGTAGCAGCGGTCGTCGTGACCCGCAACCGCATTCACCACCGGCTGCAGCGAGGCGGCCACGTGCCCGGCTATGCCTTGCCCCAGCGGATGTTCGAGAATTGCCAGGGAACGAAACTCGGTCCCGGCGGCGAACACCGGAACGACCTGAAGATCGGCCACCACGTGTACCGCCATGGTCTGATACTCGACGACTCGTCGGAGTTGCTGGTCCAACTGGGACAGCATCTCTTCGAGATCCAGGCAGTGACGAAGCGAGCGAAACAGGTCCAGCAACGTTTCCACACAGGACATATCGGTCGAAAAGCGAAAGTTTTGCAGGGAATGGCCGATAGAGAAGATGAATCATGTCGGAACGGCCACAGTCGTGTTTTCTGGGAGTGGAGGCCGTAATCGTCAGCGCGGTGATGCGGCAGCTCATGGAGGTGGTCGCACGAGTTGCACGCACATCGGCCGCCGTACTGATTACCGGAGAGACCGGCAGCGGCAAGGAAATCGTGGCCCGCGCGATCCATCACTTTTCGCTCCGGGCCTCCAAGCCATGGGTGGACCTCAACTGCGGCGCTCTTCCGGAGCACTTGATGGAGAGCGAACTCTTCGGTCACGAGAAGGGTTCGTTCAGCGGCGCGGATGCCGCCAGGCCGGGCCTCTTCGAGCTCGCCGGCGACGGCACACTGTTTCTGGATGAGGTGGGGGAGTTGGAGCCGCGTATGCAGGTCAAGCTGCTGCGCGTGCTGGACGGCGTCCCGTATTACCGACTCGGCGGACAGCGCAAGGTCCAATCCAACGCCAGGATCGTCGCTGCCACGAACCAGGACCTGGAGGACAACGTCCGCACGGGCCGCTTCCGCAGCGATCTCTACCACCGGCTGAACCAGTGCCGGTTGAGAATTCCGCCTTTGCGCGAGCGCCCGGATGACATCATCGCGCTGGCCGAGCACTTTCTGAGCCAGCACAGCCAGCACGCAAAGTTTTCCGAAGACGCTCGAAGCGTGCTGCGCTCCTTCGCCTGGCCCGGCAACGTCCGGGAACTGCGGAACGCGGTCACCACCGCGGTGATCCACGCCAAGGGCTACATCATCGAAGCGGAGGACCTGGCGTCGATGAAGGAAGCGGACCTTCCCTGCGGATCCTCCACGGGCGACCTGCGGCTCAACGATCTCGAACGAGAAGCGATTCTGGGAGCGCTCCGCCGTACCGGAGGGCATTGCCAGCAGGCAGCGGTACTTTTAGGCATCTCGCGCCGGACGCTGAGCCGGAAACTCAAACTCTATGGACCAGTTGCTACAAGGGGCGCCGCCTCGTATGAATCCCTCACTTCCCGTTGAACGCCGTCACAATCGCCGGTTGCCGGAAACCGGATCGGTACGGCTGTGTCTGGCGGGGCCGCTTGGCGAACCTTTCATCGGAACCCTTGTCGATTCTTCCTCAAACGGGTTCCGCAGCCGTCATGATTGCCCGTTCCTCACCTCGGGCCAACTGGTCTACTTCAAGTTCGGACGGCGCAAGGGAACCGCCCGCGTTGTGTGGACCCGTATCATGGGCAACCAGGTCGAGAGCGGGTTCACGATTCTCAAATAGAACATTCGCGAAAAGTAACGTCTCCGCGAAGCTTGCCGTTCACTACGCCGTTCCCCCGAACCTGGCGGCCGCGTTCGACCCGTTGGCAAATGCTCCCAGGGTATCGGCCAGGTTTCTCAATCCGCTCACAGGCTCCGCCGTATGGTGCTGCCGTTTGATCTCGTACATCTTCCCGTCTGCGATCGCCAGCAGATCCTCCGCGTTGCGGCCATCAGCCGGGAATTGCGCCGATCCAATGCTGACGCCAAGGACGTCGCTGCCGCAGACCTGCCGTCCCACCCGGGTCACCAGTTCGCTCAATAGGGCAATCCGTGTGGCCAGGGCCTGTTCGCCCACCTCGGGTATCACCACCACGAACTCGTCGCCCCCCATTCGCGCAACGTAGTCCTGCGGCCTGCAGACGCTGCGAAACGCCTCCGCCGTACGTCGCAGAACCTCGTCGCCCGCCGCGTGCCCGAAGCCATCGTTCACCTGCTTGAAGCCATCCATGTCGGCCACCAGCACTGTCAGGCCCGTGTCGTCCGCTTCCGCATTCCGCAGCGCACCATCCAGGGTTACGAACAGCGATCGCGTGTTCGGCAGGCCTGTCAACGGGTCGGTAACCGCGGTCTCTTCGGCAGCCACATAGCGGAGCGCGTTCTCGATTGTCAGTCCGGCCTTGGTGCTCACGGCCAGAAGAACGCGGAGATGATCGCGCGTGAACGACCCCGGCGTTCGACTATACAGCGTTAACGCCCCGAGCACCCCTTCGATCCCGGCCAAGGGTACCGACAGAGCGGATTTCTGGACGCTTCTGCGGGAGGAATCGTCGGAATACCCCGGCTCCATCGAGGCGTTGCCGTTCACGATGGGCCTGTTGTTCTGCGTCACCCAGCCCGAAATGCCCTCGCCCAGCGGGATCACCAGGGACTCGAACAATTCCGCATCGTCGCCTGACGCGTAGCGGGCGGTCAACCGCGCGCCGTCGCTGATATAGACCGCGATGGCATGGTGTGGAATCATCGTATGCAGGCGCGAGGAGAGAAGCGCCATGGTCTCGTCCAAACGCAGGGAGTTGCCCAATCCGTGCGTCAGTTCGAACAACGATTGGATCTCCTGGCGCGCCGCTGCGATCGACGTGATGAAGTCCGGGTTGCTGGGCGCCGAAGTGGATGACGGCTCGAAACCGGCCGCCGGGACGACGTTGCGTCCCACGATGGACGGCAGCGGCCTGGGGTCCGCCGGAAGTTCCTTTCGCGCCAGTGCTTCCAGTTCCCGGTACCGCCTCTGCAAAACGACGACAACCCGCGGATCAAAGCTGGTGCCGCTCTCGGCCGCGATCCGCGCCATGGCCTCGTCCAAAGGCAAGGCGCGCCGGTACTGGCGGTCCGAGGCAAGCGCGTCCAGGCAATCCACCGCAGCCAGGATCCGGGCGCCGGTCGGGATCTGTTCGCCCGCGAGTCCGTGCGGGTATCCGGTGCCGTTCCACTTCTCATGATGCGCCACTACGATCGGCACCACCGGATAGGGGAAGCGCACGCTCTCCAGGATCTCCGCGCCTACCGTGGGGTGGACGCGCATCTTCTCAAACTCCTCCGGCGTCAGGCGGCCCGGCTTTGAAATGATGTGCTCGGGGACGGCCAGCTTGCCGATATCGTGCAGCAGCGCAGCCGCGTCCAGCGCCTTGCGCTCAGTCTCGGGGAGCCCGAGTTCGCGCGCCAGTTCCCGGGCATATACCTGCACCCGGCGCAAGTGCCCGAACGTCGTGCCGTCCCGGGCGTCGATCGCCAGCGCCAGTGCTTGAATCGTCCGCAGGTGCAGGTCGGCGACTTCGCTCACATGACGCTTCTCTTCTTCCAGGCGTCCCAGGTAGATCCGATAAGAGTGGTACACCAGGTAGGCAACCGGGAGGACGAGCATGGATGCCTGCCAGCCGGCGTACACGTTCCAGTAGTGAAGCAGGCCCCCCAGCGCTCCGCCGGCCAGGTAGTGGGGCGCCGTCCAGAAGAAAGTAGTTCGCCACAGTTCGAAAAATCGCTTGCCTTCCGTCAGGCAGATGATCGTCCCCACCCCGCAGGTATTTGCCATGAAATACGTCAGGGAAGCGGCCAAGAGCCGGAACGCCTCAATGTCCGGCAGCCAGGGACTATGAAAGGCCGCATAAGTAAGGAGGCTGAAGACGGTCTGGCTGGCGAAGGCAAACAGGATCTGCACCCATCGCGGGCGCTTCCGCGCGGCGAGCAGGAGCTGAGCCACACCGCTCGCGCAGGCGATGACAGTAGTCTGCTCCAGAGAAAGCTCGGCCGCGGCAGCCAGAATGAATAGATAGTTTACCGAAAGAGTGCCGGTAACCCCGGGCAGCGAGACCTTCATGTTGGAACTGAGGATCGCCGCCGACAAAAAAATGAAAAAAGGACCGGAGTTAGTGAGGTACTCTCCGGTCCCCTGCAATCCCCAGATAGCGAAGGCGACTACCGAAACAGCGGCCACGTAAATGCGCGCCCGTAACGGAAGATGGCCTATATCCTTTTTTTCCACAGCCAATCCGATGCCTCGAAACACCCGCTGGCAGGCAAGCAGCCCCGGGATATGCGAGAAACCTCGCTCGTGGTACATATCGGCTTGCATGGAAATTTCCCCGGCTCAATTCTCGCCGTAGACCGTTACGGAGTTTGCGGTGGCTGCGTCCGATGCTCCCCAGATCACCGAATCTCCCCAGACAACACTGAAACTGGAAAGCAGGTAATCCCCCCACCCCATACTGGCGCCCCAGATCACGCTGTCGCCCCATACGACGGACGAGCCCCACACGGCGGTAGCACTCCACATGGCTCGAAGAGCCCCACACCACCGAATTGGCAGCGACCAGACGGGCGCTCCGTGTGGCGAAGTCGTAGACCGCGGCCGGGGAAGGCGCGGGCCTGTCCACCACGGAGCCATCCGCCAGCGCGGCGGCGATGTCCAGATAGCCGGCGCCCACGGTGAAGATGTCGTACACGCTGCGGTAGGTGATCCCGGTTTGTGCGTCGGTGACGAAACTCATCCCTGGAAAGTTCTTCCACGCGGTCTTCATAAGCCGGGCTTTTACCTGGTCGGGGGTGAGGCGCGGGTCCTGCTCGAGTAGCAGAGCCACCCCGCCCGAAACGACCGCCGTCGCCATGCTCGTTCCGCTGAGCCGGATGTATTTACCGCTCGCGATGTTTTGCGGAAAGGTTCGCGACAGATACGTGTTTCCGTTACCGAACGTCGAGACAACGCGATTTCCCGGCGCGACGAGATCAGGCTTGACGAAATGGTCGATCGCCGTCGGACCTTTGGAGCTGTAGCTGGCGATCCGGTCATCCGAGCGGTCGGCCGTGTCCATCGCCTTCATCGCGCCCACGGTGATGACAGAAGGATCGTTTCCGGGAGAGTGGATCGTTCCATAACCTTGCGCGCCGGACGGATCGTCCCTTCCGCTATTGCCGGCGGCCACCACCACCACGATGCCGGCCTTCCACGCAGCCTCCACCGCGCGGCAGAGAGGATCCAGCCGGTAGCTCTCAAATACCGGACGCCCCAGCGACAGGTTAATAATCCGGATGTTGTACCGGTCCTTGAGTTGGATAGCCCGTTCAATGGCGGCCAGCACAGCGCCCTCCCTTCCGGCGCCCTGGTCGTCCAGCACTCTCAGATCGACAAGGTTCGTGCCCGGAGCTAGCCCCTGAAACGTGCCGCGGCTGGCTCGCCCGTCTCCCCCGACGATGCCCGCTACGTGCGTTCCGTGACCATAGCCGTCAACCTGGTTTACCAACCCGCCGAACGCTTCCGAGTACACGACCCGGCTCATCGCAATGTCCTTGGAAGTCGAAATGCCGCTGTCGATTACCGCGACCCCTACGCCCTTGCCTGTGAAGCCCAGCCGCCAGGGCAGGTCGGCATTCACCGCCTTCGTAGCAAGGTCGACGTGTCCGGACAGCGGGCGATTAGGCGAAATATAGGCGACCTCAGGCATGGCGGCTATCGCCGCCAGAGAACTGGCCGGTACCGTGTACCGCGCGGCCTTCATGCCGGTGTACTGTGCGGTAAGCTTACCCTGCTTCGCCTTGATTGCTGTGTCCATGGTTTCCGGCGCGGCGCCGTTGAACTGAATGATGACGTCCGCTTCGGCTGCAACCTTGGAGCTCAGATCGGGAGCGATCTTGCTGTTCGACGCTGCCCCAAGCGGAAGCACGCCGATCAGGAGGAGAGACCAGTTGCGTATGTTCATTTGCTCACCTCGATTTTTTATTCGCGAAATCTACTGTTCGCCCTTAATGGCGATCGAGATCACTTCTGCGGACGGGGTCGCATCGCCCCAGACAATGTTGTCTCCCCACACGATGTTGAAACCGGAGAGAGTGGAGTCGCCCCACACGATGTTGTCGCCCCACACGATGTTGTTGGACAGCAGCACATGGTCGCCCCAGACGATGTTCGTCGCCAGGTTGGCGTCGCCCCACACGATGTTGGAGCCATTCACCAGGACAACCTTCTTCAACGAATTGCTGTACTGAACGTGCGGTGACATGGCCGATTTCGTCGAGGAGATGGTGTCATAGTTGTTCAGCGCGGCCATCACGTCCAAGATAGCCGGCGCCCACCGTGAACATGTCGTAGGTTACGGTATATACCTTGCCGGTATTCGGATCCGTCGAAACGGAATTGATCGGGAAGCTCTTGGTCGCCGTCTTCATCAGCTTGGCCTTGATCTGGTCCGGAGTAAGACCAGGCGTCTTTTCGAGCAGCAGCGCCGCGGCGCCGGCAACCATCGGCGTCGCCATACTGGTGCCGCTCAGTTCGTAGAGGTAATCGGAAGCCCGCGTGGTGGCAGCGTTGTTGATGTAGTAACTCTCGGCGACCTTGTTGCCGGGGTACATATTCGGTAGATAGAGACTGGAGGGCATGGAGGCCACGATGCGGTTTCCGGGCGCCACCAGGTCGGGCTTTACGACATGGTCGTACAGCGACGGGCCTTTGGAACTGTAGCTGGCCATCTGATCATCGCTGCGCGACGTGCTCTTCATGTCTTTCATGGCGCCAACGGTGATCGCGTAGGGGTCGTTCCCGGGCGAGTTAATCGTTCCGTAGCCTGCGGTCTGTTTGGAGTTGTTGCGGCCTTCGTTGCCCGCAGCGACCACCACGACGATGCCGGCCTTCCAGGCAGTCTCCACGGCCTGGCACAAGGGATCGTCGATATAGCTTTCCCTCACCGGGCGGCCGAGCGACAGATTGATGATGCGGATGTTGTAGGTGCTTTTCAGGGCGATGGCACGCTGGATGGCCGCGATCACCATGCTGTCAGTACCAACGCCGGTGCGGTCCAGGACCTTCAGGTTGACGAACTTCACGTTGGGTGCGATGCCCCAGAAGGAGCGCTTGTACTGCGAACCGGTGGACATGGTGGCGTCGCCCCCCAGGATGCCGGCGACGTGAGTTCCGTGTCCGTACCGGTCGAAGTAGTCGTTGCCTTCCTTGAGATTGAAACTTTCGGCGTAAACGACGCGGCTTTTTCCATTTGCATCCATCAGGTCTGGATGCGAGTCCATGATGCCGCTGTCGATGACGGCCACGGTCACGCCGTTGCCATCCCAGCCGAAACTGCGAGCGACGTTCGCATTCACAGCTGGATTCGCGTAGTCCAGGGTGGCGGTAACGGGCCGGTCCGGACTGATGTACGCGACATTATCGTCGTTGGCAAGATCGGCGATGGCGGAACCGGGGACATCGTAGGCGGTGCCCCGAATCGCTTCCAGGTTTCTCTTCCATTTGCCGCGTCTATTCGAGACTTTGTCGTGGTCCTTCTGCTTGGGCTGGCTCTTGAAACGGACGATAATGGGTATGGTCGTGTCCGGCGGCGCGTCGGCCAGATCGGGGGCAATCTTCGGGTTTGCGGCGAAACCCATGCCTGCCGCCAACAGCATCGGGAGCAAATTCTGAATTTTCATTGCGCAGCTCTAATTGCATCCCGAGAGCCAATCGCAACAGACGAAGGAAATCGCTTCCTTTGAGTTAGTTAGATGGATATCGCGGCAACACCGCGCGGGGACAGTCTGTCCCGGGCCGAGGGTATGATAGTCCCTTGGGCGGCTTGGGATCAATAACTTACAGCTCCCGGACAAACGATGGGACATTCTGTCCCCTCGCCGCGAGCCGACGGCACGTGCACGCTGCGTTGAGCAGGCGGACCTACCCTGGCACCAGTTGCCGCCCGTATGTGACAAACTGATTTTCGAGATGCCTAAGATCGCCGCCCTGCTTCTGTTTAGCCTGGCCGCGTCCAGCCAGACCTATCGTGAGCCGTACCGGCCCCAGTTCCATTTTTCGCCCCAGCGGAACTGGACCAACGACCCCAACGGCTTGGTCTGGTTCGACGGCGAATACCATCTTTTCTACCAGTACAACCCTTTTGGCGACACATGGGGACACATGAGCTGGGGCCATGCGGTGAGCCGGGATCTCATCCACTGGAAGGAACTGCCCGTTGCTCTCCCCGAGGAGAACGGCATCATGATCTTCACCGGCAGCACCGTTGTGGACGAGAGCAACACCAGCGGCTTCTGCACCGGCGGCAAACCCTGCCTCGTGGCGGTTTACACCGGCCACACACCGCGCATCGGGAATACGAGGCAGCTTCAAACCCAAAACCTCGCCTACAGCAACGACCGCGGACGGACCTGGACCAAATACACCGGCAATCCCGTCCTCGACCTCCAGATGCCGGATTTCCGCGACCCGCACGTCTTCCGGCACG
The DNA here is from genome assembly GCA_963836425.1 of Bryobacterales bacterium. GTDB lineage: Bacteria > Acidobacteriota > Terriglobia > Bryobacterales > Bryobacteraceae > CAWIJJ01. The sequence continues at coordinate 425,352 of CAWIJJ010000007.1, forward strand.
CCGCCACGGGCCGCTGGATCATGTCCGTCGCCCTGCCCAACCAGCACAAGGTGCTCTTCTACGGATCGCCGGACCTGAAGCGGTGGGAGCGGCTCAGCGAATTCGGGCCCGAGGGCGCGGCCGGCGGTCAATGGGAGTGCCCCACTCTGGTGGAAGTGCCGGTGGAAGCCGGCAACCCGCGCACCAGTCGCTGGGTGCTCAAGATCGGGCTGAACCCCGGCGGTTTACAGGGCGGCTCGGGCGAGCAGTACTTCGTAGGCGCATTCGACGGCATCCGCTTCGTGAACGACAATCCGCCGGCCACCACCCTCTGGACCGACTACGGGAAAGACTGTTACTGCGCGCTCACCTTCAACAACCTGCCGCGCGCCGATTTGCCGGTCATGCTCGGCTGGATGAACAACTGGCAATATGCAGCCAGGGTGCCGACGGCCCCCTGGCGCGGCCAGATGACGGTTCCCCGGCGACTGAAGCTTAGGAAGGAGCCGGAAGGTCTGCGGCTGGTGCAGCAGCCGGTGCAGACACTCCGCACACTTCGGAAAAATGGCTTCTCCTGGAGGGGCGTCTCCGTCGACACGCTGAACAAGGCGTTGCGCGCCCGGCCCGGGACCAGCTTCGAACTGAATTCCACGTTCACACCGGACAGCCAGGGCGAGAGCGGGTTTAGGCTGCTGGGCCCCAACCAGACCTTCACCACGATCGGGTACGATGCGGGTAAGCGCGAAGTGTATGTGGACCGCACGCATTCCGGGAACGTCAGTTTCAGCCGTGACTTTCCGGGCCGCACCGCTGCTCCGCTACCGGCCGGCCGCGGTCCGCTGGAACTGACGATTCTGGTAGACCGCTCCACCCTCGAGGTTTTCGCGCAAGGCGGCCGGGTAGCCATCAGCACTCTGATCTATCCGCCGGAAGGACCACTCGCACTCGAATTCTTTTCGCCGCCCGGGCGGTCTGGCCGCATCGCGGTGGAGCGCTGGGACCTGAGCTCCACCTGGCCGCAGTGATCCCGGTTCGCACGCAGGGTTGTCCCCGAAGCTCGCCGTGGGCGGCGCCGACGGTTTCGCCGCCCTCTACGCGAACTTCAACCGCGGGTGAAGAAAGGCGAAATCGAAACAGGAGTCCACCCGTATCAAAATCGCCTGGCTGGTTTATCCGATCTCTTGCTATGGTCGGGGCGGGGCGATTTGAACGCGACTTTCACAAAGACCGCGCCTTTGTTGGGAACAGACCATATTGAGGTCGCGCCCAACACCTCGAAACCGTTCTGGGGCCGTCGTTGTTGATCAAGGTGCGTAGCCTCCAAGAGGCCCACGCCTGAAGCTGACTACATGGCAAACAGCGCTCCAGGATAAAACGGGCGGGGGAGCAAGAAACCCCAAGATATTGTGTTGACTTGGCTTCAGAGCGGACAACGGCGCGGAAGACGGGGTAATAACGCCAAAGGAAACTCACAAATGTTAAGGATGGCAGCGACGGCAGGGCTACCTATCGGCACACGAGCTTCCAAGCCCATTCAAAGCGGTTCGTGTGATAATTGTTACGGAACCTTATGGAGCGGTGCCTCCGCAATGCACTTCTTAATGGCCAGTTCTCGGACACGTCGCCTGTCCGCTCGCGGACTATGGCGGCGATCAAATCCAGCGGTACCAAAAGCACCGAAATCCGTTTCGCTCTTGCACTTGCCCGGTCACGTGTTCGTGGATGGACCCGCAAGACTAGCAGCATCAAAGGAATGCCCGACTTCTATTTCCCTCATTTGCGCCTAGCAGTTTTTGTCGACGGATGCTTTTGGCACGCTTGCCCTGAGTGCGGTCACATCCCCAGCACAAATGCTCCCTTTTGGAAGCTCAAGATGGAACGGAACAAGCTCCGAGATCTCACTGTAACAAGACGATTGAGAGCATCCGGCATCTCCGTCGTCCGATTCTGGGAACATGAACTCAGGACCGACTTGACCGAGTGCTTGGCAGAGCTTCAAAGAGTACTTGCGGCAAGGGTTCAACACAAGAATTACGTCAATTGGTAAAACTCGTGTCCGTCAACCCTGAGAAGATAGGCCATCCTTGTCCAAAACAGGTTCTTGCAGTCTGAAATAAGAAGAAGTGCCCTCCTATAATTGACGTTGGCGAGCAATTCCTTGCCGGGAGCCTCGCCAAACGCTGCCCACAGGAGGGCAACACAATCGTACAAGTCGCGAGCCTGTTCAATCAACTGCTCCAGCACTTTCCCGCACCGAGTTCGCCGCACTCGTCAAGAAACACGCCGCCGAGCGTGCCGCCAAGGGTTTTACCTGCTGGACGCAGTTCGTCTCCATGCTGTTCTGCCAACTCGGCCGCGCCGATTCGCTGCGCGAGATTTGCAACGGCCTGGGCTGCTGCCTGGGCCGCTTGGTGCATGTCGGGATCGCCAAAGCGCCCTGCCGCTCCACCCTGTCCTATGCCAACGAACACCGTCCGGCAGCTCTGTACGAGGAACTGTTCTTCACCGCGCTGGCGCGGTTCCGCGACCAACAAGGGCTGGGCACCCGCAAGAAGAAGTTCCGCTTCAAGAACAAACTGCTCAGCCTGGACTCGACCACCATCTCGCTGTGCCTGGCGTTGTTCCCCTGGGCCAAGTTCCGCCGCGCCAAGGGCGGCGTCAAGGCTCACGTCCTGCTGGACCATGACGATTACCTGCCCGCTTACGTGCTGATCACCGAGGCCAAGCGCAGCGATGTCAAACTGGCCGATTCCTTCCGCCTGAATCCCGGCTCCATTGTGGCCATGGATCGCGGCTACAACGACTACGCGCTGTTCGGCCGCTGGAGCATGGCCGGGGTCTTCTTTGTCACCCGCCTGAAGGATAACGCCGCCTATGAGGTGGTCGAGGAATGCGAGATCCCGCAGAACCGCAACATCCGCGCCGACCAACTCATCCGCCTCACCGGCGCCCAAGCCCAAGCCGACTATCCTGACCTGCTGCGCCGCATCGTCGTCTGGGATGCCGAAAACGAGCGCGAGATCGTCTTGCTGACCAACCTGCTGGCGTTCGGCTCCACCACCATTGCCGCCATCTACAAAGAGCGCTGGCAAATCGAACTGTTCTTCAAGGCGCTCAAGCAAAATCTGACCGTGAAGACCTTCGTCGGCACCAGCGAGAACGCCCTCCGCATCCAGATTTGGACAGCCTTGATCGCCCTGCTACTGCTGAAATGGCTGCACCACCTCTCCAAGGCCAACTGGTCTCTGTCCAATCTGGCCTCGATGCTGCGGCTGAACCTGTTTACCTACCGCGATTTGACCAAGTGGCTCGACAACCCATGGGCACCCCGCCGCTGATACCGGTAGCCGAACAACTTACCCTGGCTTTGGTATGACTTGGACAGGCTGCGACTTCTTGAAACCGGAGACCTCCACCCAAATAACCCACTGAAGTCCCTCCAAGACGCGTGTTTTCAGCAGATCACGCTACAGGTCTGTCCTGTCTTGGACAGCAGTGAAGATAGGCATAGGTCTCGGGTACTCCGTTTATCTCCTTGACGCCATATGAATAGTTTGGGTTGTAGGTCCGTGGTTGCGTGTAGAAAACGGGACTTTCTGTCAAGGATGCAAAAATGCACATTGCTGCTGACAGCGGTTTAGGCCCGTAAGGCGCTAGTAAGACTCGCCGTTGCCCATTGTCGCTGAGGGCGACGATGTGTTCGAAAGCATCACACAGATCCATGGCGTTGACGTGTTTGGTTTGAGTGGCCGCGCCTCGAAGGTTCTGCTCGATGCTCCGAAGAAAATCCCAAGTCCTCTGATACGATGCCGGAGCATTTGGAAAAGGAAACAGCAGCTTCACATCCATTCGAGGGCTTCCGTGCTCGATCTGATCTGGCAGACCCATGGCAAGATAGCCAACATTGACGATCAGGACTTCTGGCTTCTCGCTCGTCGCCGATCCGGAGAACAGCGGCAGTGCACGCCACTCCTGAAAGTCTTCGACGAGTGGCTCATGCGAATAGCGCAGTGGTGCCGTATAGGTCAAGATCAAGCTCCGCACCGTCGGTGACTTGAGCAATAGTTTGCAGACAGGAAAGAAGAAGCGCTTCGGAAACGTGCTTATGTCAACTATAACGTTCGGCCCTGCAACCGCCGAAAACCTATCAACCAAATCAATGATCTCTCCGGCCCTGGCAAATAGGCCGTATCTCGTAAGCGGCCGAGAATCACCGTCGCCAGACAACAATTCGGGCCGACCCCTTCAGAGTCAGATTTTGGGATCAGGCCTGCGCGAGCTTCCAGTTGTGCGGCAGTAGTTCGGCGAGCCGGGTGATGGGATGGGCAGGGATACGCGAGAGGATATCCTTGAACCAGGCGTAGGGATCGACTCCCACGCGCTGGCAGGATGCCACAAAGCTCCGCAGCACTGCTGCCGTGTGTCCGCCCTGGTCGCTGCCAAAGAAGATCCAGTTGTTGCGGCCGACAGCCACGCCGCGGATACTGCGCTCGGTGTGGTTGTTGTCGATCTCCAGATCGCCATCTTCGCAGTAGCGATTCAACGCCGTCCAGTTGTTCAGCGTATACCGGACCGCACGCCCCTCCGGACTCTTCGGCAGCACCTCTGCCTGAACCTCCAGCAGATACCCGTGCAGCTTGTCCAGAATGGGCCGCGCCTCGCGTTGGCGCAGTTCCAGCCGCGCCTCTGCGCTCCATCCGCGCGCCTGCTCCTCCACTCGATATAACTGCGCGATCAGCAATAGCGCCGGCCCCATGCGCGCCTGGTCGGAATCCAGCGCCTTGATGTAATATCGGCGGGCATGACTCCAACACCCGATTTCAATCAAACCGCGCTTCGGGTCCTTGAAGAAGGCATCATAGCCTCCGTAGGCATCCGCCTGTAAGCGACCGCGATATCCTTTGAGAAACTCCTCCGGTCCGGCCCGCGCCCGGGTCTGCGTGTAGTCATACAGAATCACCGGATGATCCTGATCTCCGAGGTAGGGCCAGATGCGCCCGGTGCGGGCGAACGGCAGCTTTTCATCCAACACCTTCACGGCGGTATCGTCGGTTCCGATGGTCTTGGATTGAAACAGAACCGCTTTGGCCGCTCCATACAGAGGCCCGAGCAGATCGCCGCATTGCGCCATCCAGCCGCACATGGTCTTGCGGGAGATATCCGCGCCGTGACGCTCGAAAATCTTCTCCTGCCGGTGCAGAGGCAGATGGTCGGCGGTCTTGGCTACGATCACCTGCGCCAGAAGGCTGGCCCCCGCCGTGCTCTTCTCAATCGGCTGCGCCGGCTTAGTGGCGGTCCTTACCGTGCAGTCGCAAGCGTACTTCTTGCATACATCCTCGACCACTTTCAGTTGCGCCGGAATATATTCGTAGCGCTCGCTGGTTTCTTCCCCGATGGGCCGCAGATCCTTCTGACAACTGGCGCAATGCTTTTCCGCTTCCGCCAGGTCATGCACGATACGCTCGCGCAGGAGATTCTCGGGAGGGGCTGGCGGCCGCCGGTTCTCTTCTTCGGAGCTGCATCGCCGGTTCCACCGCCGGCGGGATCGTCATCCGAGTTGCTCCCCTTCACTGGCGATTCGGCTTACGCCTGCCGCGCCTGCAATAATTCCGCAAACAGGGCCAGTTGGTCGGGCGAGAGCTGCTCGCTCTTCCGGTTGCGCTTGGCGTCGAGCAACTGGCGCAATAGACCTCGATTTTGTTCCGCGCGGTGGACTCGCGATCCAATTGCGCCATCAGATCCAGCACCATCTGCTGTAGGACCTTGGGATCGTCCGGAAGATGTTTGGGAGCGAGCGCCACGAGTAAGTAATTAGTTTACTCACAAATTACTCTCTGCCAAGAAAAAAATGATATTACTGTGTTCTTAAATGGACCGTTGATATCGTTTGCGCCGCGTGACTCGCTGTAAATCAATCCCGAAAGAAGAGCTCCCAATTCTTGCGCTGTAATCTCGCGCCTGCGCTCCGCACCACCACCGTCGAACGGCATGGCATAGGTGCCTTCCTCCAATCGCTTGGCCCACGTTGCAAAGCCGTCGCGATCCCAATACAGAATCTTGACTCGATCCCGCCGCCGGTTGGCGAACACAAACAGGTGTCCAGCGAAGGCGTCCAACTGCAGGTATTCGCGCACCATGGCATGCAGACCGTCGAAGCTCCGCCGCATATCACACAGCGTCAGGCACAGATACACCCGCACACTGGCCGGCAAATGAATCATGCGCGCAGCACGTCCAGCACCGCGCGCAACGTGGCGCCGTCCACGCCCGCGCCGATGCGCAACCGCTCTCCCGTCGCCAGGATCAGTTCCAATCCGGACGCCGGCGCCTGTTCCTGCGGCATACGCCCTCTCTCCACCAGCGCGAAACGGACTGTCCCTTGCTCCCGCAGCCGTTTACGCCAGGCGTAGAAGGACCACTGCGTAATCCCCCGCTCCTGGCAGAACTGCTTCACGGTCAAACCGCTCCCTCCATGCTCGGCAAGCCGCTCGCGCCATTGATCGGCTTTCGCGGACGCCCCCTCCTCGACACAACTTTCCGTCATGGAACAACTATGCAGCGCCGTTGATCGCTTGGGAAGAGGGGTTCATCGGACGCTTACGTATCTCCATATATCTTCGACCCTTCCGCCTTGGGCGCTGTACACGTTTCGTCTCTCCCGTAAACGCTCGGCGGTGATGACCGAAAATCGAGAAGGAGGATCGTCTACTTGGGTGAAGCACTCCGCGCTTAGGGCGACCGCATTCCGTGCAGCTAGCCACGAAGATAGAGACCGCTCCTCGACCGAAAGGCAGCCAAGGAAACCCCACGCCGCATTTGGACAGCGGGCGAGAAGCCAGGGCAGGAGGCCCCACGGGCGGTAGGTGACAGGCATTTAAGACGCTTCATCCTCCATGGAAAGCAGATGCATCTGGCGGGGGTCGTGCTCTGCTCTGGATTTAGCTTTCGGAACTTCTGCCAGCGCGTCCAAAATGGTCAAGTCCGCTAACCATTTGCGAACAGTTGCGACATCAACGTAGAGCGGCTCCTTGACATGAGACTCCGGAAGCTTGAAGTACGGAGACAGAATCGGATTCAAATACCACTTAGTTCGCTGACGACCGTCGTTGTGCTTGGTCGTATGTGGAGCATCGTGAAGATCCCCGTAATCGACCGCATCACCAAGAAATCGGGAAACTGACCCGTCCGTTTCTAGTTCATCATTAGGGACGGAAAACCCATTGTGCCCAGGGTACGACATGGGGCGGTCGTCGACCAACATATTGTAAAACACGCCCCCCAAGTAATCAATGAATCGGCGTCGGTCGCCGCCCCCAGGTTGCTCCGAAATCTTCTGGTACCAGTAGGCGCTAGCAGTGAAGATCCCGAGCTTTTGCACGCGATCAGGTATTCCGCTCTTGATTGGATCATGGCGGTCTATGTCTGGGAGGCCCACCTGAGACCGAAGGAAAGCATCCCAGATATGCTGACAAACGCTGACAAATACCAGCGTTCCGCCCATGCAAAGGCTGAGGATGCTGTCAGTGCCCGACCACAACGGCCGTTGCGCGCACCGGGCTGCTAGCTGAAAGAGCGCCTGTTTAGTCCGCTCCTTTCTCCAGTAGACACGCTCCCACGGGCGCTGCTCTGAAGGTGGATCGCCTGTTCGAACTTTTTCGCCTGCTCGCTTCTGTCTCAGCCACGCTTCAGCTAGCTTGGCCGACAGTGGGTCCTTCTTGAATTCCTCGCGAAGGAAAGTCTTCCATGCATCAGGCCAGTCGGGCTCAATCTTCAGCGCACGATCTGCGTCAGTGCTACCAACATAGTCTCTAGCAGTTTGTGCGGGCTTTGGGCTACGTCCCATCACTTTTCGCAAGGCACTCTTGTAGTCGTTCGGAAACCCTGCGTGTTTAAGCCGCCGCCGGAAAATGTCTTCCGCGAACGTTGGAAAAATCCAGGTGCTTGGATCTTCCTTTCGCCGAAGTAAGTCATCCATGTCGATGATTCGATAATCCCGCAAGATCTCCAAGGACATCGTAGTGCCATATACATTCAAGTCGTCTCGCCATGCATACCGTCGAGTGCCGATTCGGTACGAAACTCTAGGATCCCTAGTGCTTAACGCCTTGTTGATGATCCGTCTGTACTCTATCCCAAGCGAGGGCCGTAAATCGTCACTCCGTGCGAGTACCTCGTGTTGATCAATCCTTACGAAAAGCGGTACATCAGACTCTAGGGCGTTACTTTGCCACAAGCACTCTACTACTTGACTGATTGGTTCGCCAATGCTTGTCTTACTTTTCAGTATGTCGTCTGACAAACGGGGTAGATTGTCAAGGTGAAACGAGCGATAGGTTGCGATCCGGCGGTCCAGGACCGCTTTTAAGGCTTCAAATGTGTTGACTTCTGAGAGGTAGCCGAACCAACACTCTCGTGACGCCAACAATCGAGCGAAGTCGTCATTGTACCTATGGTTCACATAGGGATAGACGGCGTCGTTTGCCTGCATTGTTTGTAGGGACCGCAATATGTCCCTAACGATCCAATAATTAACGTAATCTGCAAAGAAGAGAGGGAATAGTCGCTCATCTTCATCGGTATTTCGCTTTATGGGTCGCTGACCGACATCCAGGATTCCGCTCCTAGTCAGATTGATACCGCCTGTTATGAACCTTCCCATCTTGTCGGGAATCGGCAAGATCTGACCTGAATGGACGTATGCACACCGAATTTCAGGTGTCAACAAATTCAGAAGCATGCTCTTTCCGCTACCCTGCGTCCCCTTCACAACAACATTGCCGGGTTGGAAGAGCAGCAGGGCGTGAGGAACAAGGAGGTCGCTAAAGAGTTGAACAAATTCCTCAGGACGAGCTGTTTCGGTCACATATAGCTCGTGAAAGGGATTAACGTGTTTGGTCATTGACCGACCCTCGACGACCTTGGAAAAAGAGGTTTCCAGGTGTCCGACTGATATTGAATTATGGGGAGCGTGTTGTCCGGTGTGTTGCTGTACGTGACAATGAGCGCCCCGGTTCGTCGCCAGCCAAACGGGCCATAGGGAATAATCGCATCGTGTTCAGGAGTGCCGCCTGAGACATTCAGGTACACCTGTTTTATTGTTTCGCGAACATCGGCAAAGAACTGCGGCTCGTTTGGATCTGGAACGGGTGCCACAAAAGAGTGCATTGGCAGATCAAGCACCGGATCGAAAGAAACGTTGGGAAAATCGGCAACGATCTTGCGCCCGCCTTCGACTCCACGAGGGCACACAACCAACGGCACGAGTAGCACTTTCATCGTGGGTGGAAGAGTCGCAAACAACGGCCTTAGGTCATTCATTTGGCTTCCCGAACCCACGACATCTTCGATTAGGACGACGCGGGTTAGTCCGGCATCGGTCATATGTTTCGTGAGTATTGTTGAGTCGCCCCCGGTGAGAGCTGCCATGGCCCGCCATTCTACTCGGTATTCGATTCCACCGATGCCGTTGGCGTGATAGAAGTCCGAGATATGGGCACTGTCTGTAATTGGACAAAACCATGTTTGAGAGATCGCGTCCCCAAGAATCCGATCTAAGTTAGGGGCGTCAAATGATACGCCTGTCTGTTCGACGAGCCAGCGAGAAATAGGGCCTCGCAGCGCAGCGCGTTGCAGCGCGACGAACTCCTCCCGCCCCAAGAAGAAGATGTGTGGGATGAGGCGAAATAGAACCTTCTGTGCAGCTTCTGAAATGCCATTCTCTAGCCAGTCACCGAGGCGCGACCTAAAATCGGGATGCGGCCCCGTTGTTGGGACGTACTGATCGAATCGCTGCGCGATGAGATACTCGATTTCCGCGTGAAGCGCGTTGAAGTCCAAATCTCCAAGCTCATCAGATGCCCATTTTTGCACCTTGTCTGCAATGACGTTCTGCATGAATAACTGTCTCCAGCGGGTCAACTGATCAAGGCGGCCTTGATAATCGTTCCGAGGATTCGCGCCATTGGAGGCGGCACTGCATTTCCAACGACTCGGAACTGGGCGTGTAGCGGTCCGGAAAAGATGAATTCATCCGGAAAACCCTGTATTCGGGCGGCTTCACGAACGCTGAACCCTCGGTGAACCGATGGATGCAAGAAATACCGTGGGTCGCCAAATCGTGTATCCACTGTAAACGATGGGCTGTCCGACGCGAGGCGACGGAACTTGCCATTGAACGTATGCGTTAGATCGAAGCCACTACCACAGTTTCGGACGAAACCCTTTGCTAACAGGGATTGTAGTAGTGCGTCGGTACGGGGGCCCATTTCAGACTGTAGGACTTCGACTGGTACGGGGTCAGCATCGCCCGTGGATCGGACTCGGCGGCGACGGCGGATCTTTAGGAGCGCCGTCAACAGTTGCCGCTCATTTCGGTTTGTTCGTCCGAAAACCTCGGGAATATCCCAGGTGTGAACGGATTTGGCACCGTCCCGAACATTGCACAGCTTCTGTCCGGGTCGGATGTGTTTAGCGATTGCTTCGAGCTTACTCGATGGCTCCAGGAAGATCGGCTCGTGGTTTGCAACCGCACCTATCCTTCCAAGCGCATCGCGCAGTACGCCGCCCGGCACGTGTGGCATTTCGTCGCTGAGGTGTTTTCCCGTGTGCCACGCCACGAGAATACACCGCTTACGAAATTGGGGCACCCCATGGTCCGTTCCGATGCAAGTTAGTTCGCGCATTGCATAGCCACCGACCCTAAGAATCTCTTTGAGGCATTCCCAGTATTGTTTGTGGCCACCAGATTGTACGCCGGCAACGTTCTCTGCCACAAAGACCTTTGGCCTTATCTTGAGCGCTAATTTCGCCGACAGCGGAAGCAAGTGGTTTCTCGGATCATCTAAAGCTCGGACGCCCGCTAGTGAAAACCCCTGGCACGGTGGGCCCGCGAGCAGAACGTCTACGCCATTCAGTGGGTCGAACGGTAGCTCACCATTTGTGAGATCACAAACAATAGCAGACCCTCCAAGATTCTGCTGATGGTTTTGAATGGCTATCGGATCAATATCGAACGCTGCGGTGGGACGAAACCCTGCTTGGACGAACCCAAGATCAAAGCCTCCGCACCCGCAGAATAGGCTACCAAAGGACGGAAGTTCACGAGCGTGGGATGACACGGGCCGATAGCCTCAGATCATGCATACGTCAGAGTCCTAATGGTGCCTGTAACCCTTTGATTGTATTGGTCCCTTGATCCCTTGTCAAAGCCCAAAGAACTGATCGCGCAGTTCCCTTATGAGCGACCGCCGCTTTTCGGTGGCGTCGCTTCAGGCCCAAAAGCAGCGTCAGCCTTGATCAAACGGGGTAACTTCGTCGCCGGGATAATCCGGCAGGAGGCGCAAGTTGAAGATCACACTGCGCCTCGCAAAAGAAGATCCGTCAGGAACCCACCAGCCGCTGGTTTCCCGCCGTCTCAGGTCGCCCGCGCCGTCCAAAAAAGATGGACGTGAGTGAGACTGAAGCATTGCGACACCCGCTGTTTGAGGGTGCTGGATGGCGAATTTTCTTCGAATCTGCCCGACAGATGCCCTATTTCGCCTTCTCATTTCGCGGGCCATGTCTCCACTTAACTACTTCATTTCAAGATGGTCGGGGCGGGGCGATTTGAACGCCCGACCCCCTGCGCCCAAGGCAGGTGCGCTACCAGGCTGCGCTACGCCCCGACATTTCAAGCTGCTTTGATTTTAGACTACTTCCAGAATTTGTCCTAGCCGAGGGTAATCCCCCTCGTCTCAGGGCCCTGCCGCGAACGCCATTAGCTCTTCCGGGCTTGTTCCTCCGGAGCGGGTCGGCGAACGAACGCGCGATACAGCAGCAGATCGTAGACCGTTTTCAGGCCTCCGGCGAGAAAAAATGGCCAACTGATCATCGCGGGATTCCCGAACATCCATCCGGCGAACAACGGTCCTATGGCCGCTCCCGTCGTCTTGGCTACCCCGGTAATTCCGGCTGCCGCGGACCGCTCGTCGGGCCGTACGATCGCCATCGTGTATGACTGGCGCGTGGGAACGTCCATCTGGCTGATGCTGAAACGTAGCAGGAGCACCAGAACAGCGGATTCCACGTTGGGCATCAGCGGTACGCTCATCAGCAGAAGATTTGACGGAAGGTGGGTGTAAACCATCGTCTTCACGAGTCCGATCCGGGCCGCGATGCGTGAGGCGAGCAGGGCTGAAATTCCCGCAAAAAGATTGGCGCCAAAGAAGATCGCCCCCAGAGTGGCAGGCGCGACTCCAAAGCGCAGATAGAACCAGTACGCCATAAAGCTCTGTAGGACGAAGCCGCCTCCGAACGAATCCAGTGCGTACAGAGCCGAAAGACGGGCCACCGTTCCTCGGGAGTGCACCAGTCCGAAGCGTGTTTTCTGCGGGACGCCTTCCGCGCTTGTGTGGGCTTCGGCGGCGGGCGAGAGGCGTGCGAACAGTCCGGCCAACAGCAGGCCAAGCACGGCGTAAAGCACCACCACCGTCCGCTCGCTGTTGGACACGCTTACCGACGCCGCGCGCAGGCTTTGCGTCAGGAATCCGGCTGCCAGAGCCCCAACGGCCGTAGCCACCGACCCGGTCAGCGCGTACCAGGCGAACACCTCCGTACGCAGCCTGTCCGGCAGAAGCTCGGAAAGCGCTGCCTGCTCGATTGGCAGAAAGGGTCCGACCTCATTGCCGCTGGGGCTGATGACCCCGATGGTGCCGGCAATCACCAGGTAGAGCAGCCGATGAGTGAAGGCGAAGACCAACCCGGCCCCCGCCATCAGAAACGCGCCGGTCAGCAGCATGCGCCGCCGCCCCAACCGGTCCGCCCGGGTTGTCAGCCAGAGGGAAATCGCGGTGTCTCCGAGCAGCGTGAGTGTCAGCAGCAAGCCGGTTCGCGATTCGCTCAGGCCAAGGCTCGTGAGGTACAAAACCAAAACAACCGAGAGGGCGCCATAGGCGAACAAACGGACGAATCGTGTGACAAACAGGAGGCGGCCGTCACGGTCGAGTTTCCGAAGAGCGCCCGGCTGAAGGGAGGCTGCTGGCATGGAGTGCGCGCGTGCTGGTACCAGCTTGGCACACCACAGCCCGTGCCCACGACGGCTCTCCTTTCGGCCGCTTCTCCGGCTCGCATCCACTTCCGGACCTTCCGGCGGTGAAGTCCATTTAGTGTGTTACCATTCAAGTGGACTTCGCTCCGGCTCCGAAGCTTGTCCCTTCCCGAAGTGAACCACAAATAATCGATGAATCTACGGTCTCTTTTCAGTCTGTTTTCGTCAGACCTTGCCATAGACCTGGGAACTGCCAACACCCTCGTTTACGCCAAAGGCAAGGGGATTGTTGTCAACGAGCCATCCATCGTCGCCATCAACAAAAACACGGGCGAAGTGGAAGCCGTCGGCAAGGAGGCCAAGGAGATGCTGGGGCGCACCCCAGGCAACATCGTGGCCATCAAACCGATGAAAGACGGCGTCATCGCCGATTTCAAGGTCACCGAGCGCATGCTGAATTACTTCATTCAGAAGGCGCATGGACGAAAAATGCTGGTTCACCCCCGCATCGTAATCGGCGTGCCCAGCGAAATCACCCAGGTGGAAAAGCGGGCCGTCATGGATTCGGCCTACCGCGCCAAGGCGAGCGAGGTGCACCTGGTGGAACAGGCCATGGTGGCCGCTATCGGAGCTGGCCTGCCCATCACCGAACCCTCCGGAAATATGGTCGTGGATATCGGCGGCGGCACCACCGACGTGGCCGTGATCTCCCTTTCCGGCATCGTCTACTCGCGTTCCGTCCGGGTGGCGGGCAATGAGATGGACGACGCGGTGATGCAGTTCCTCAAGCGCAAGTACAACCTGCTCATCGGCGAGCGCACCGCCGAGGCGATCAAAATCGAGGTCGGATCGGCGTACCCGCTCGATAAGCCCATCACCATGGAGATCAAGGGCCGCAACCTGATCGAAGGCGTGCCCCGCACTATCACCGTGGACGATTCGGAGGTGCGCGAGTCGCTCGGCGAGTGTGTGGCCACCATCGTCAACGCCATTCGCGTTGCCCTCGAACGTACGCCGCCCGAACTGAGCGCCGACATCAGCGACCGTGGAATTGTCCTCACTGGAGGCGGCGCGCTGCTTAAGAATCTGGACAAGAGGATCCGCGAAGAGACCGGCCTGCCGGTATCCATCGCCGATGATCCGCTTGCTTCGGTCGTGCTCGGCACCGGCCGGATGCTGAGCGATTTCCGGCTGTTGCGTAAGATTTCGATAGACTAAAGGCAGCACGGCATGGAGTCGCTGCTCAACCGATACCGCAATATCACCATCCTTTTGCTGGTGATATTCGCCCAACTGCTGTTGCTGGGGTATCAGGTGAAGACTGACCAGGATGTGCGCATGATCCGCGTCTGGACGGTCACGGCGGTAACCCCGGTCGCGCGCGTCGTCGAGTTCTTTCGCGGCGGCGGCAGTGGCTTCATCCGCAACTACATCACTCTCAAGGACACTTCCGCCGAGAACCGCCGCCTGCGCGAGGAACTGGGAAAGCTCCGTATCGAAAACACCTTTCTCAAAAACGAACTGAACACGGCCGACCGCGCCAAGGCTCTGCAACTCTTTCAGGCCCGCACTCCCTCTAAGATGTTGGCCGCGAATATCATCGGCACCGGCGCCGGATCCAATTCCAAGGTCGTCTTCGTCAATCGCGGGTCCGGGGAAGGAGTCATGCGCGGCATGGCCGTGATCACTCCGGAGGGCATTGTCGGCAAGGTCATCGCCGCCTACCCCACCGCATCGGAAGTTCAACTGGTCACCGATTCGGAATTTGCCGCCGGCGTGGTCACCCAGAAAACCCTGGTTCGGGGCACGCTGAAGGGGCAGGGAACACCCCTCGCCAGAGTGGACTATGTTCCTTTTGAGGAGAAAGTGGAGGTCGGGGAGATGTTCTACAGCTCCGGCGACGACCGCGTCTTTCCTCGCGGGCTGCCGGTCGGGTTGGTGAAGGCCGTCCGGCCCGGGCAGCCGTTCAAGGAGATCCTGGTGGAGCCGCTCGCGCTCCAGCACGGGATCGAGGACGTGCTGATTCTGATCCAGGGAGTGCATCAGGATATCCCCGTAACGCCGCCATCGGATCAGCCGGTGTATATTGCCCCGCCTCCTCCCTCCGGAACAGCGCCGGCCCCGGCGGCCGATGCCGCGCCAGCCGATGGCACCAGGCCGGCTTCGGGGGGCACCGAGGCGGACCGCCTCCGATCCGTCTACAAGTCCGTCGGTGAGGCCCAAAAGCACACCTTCGGAGAAGGTCTGCCGGGCAGCAAGCCGCCCGATTTCACGAAACTCCCGAACCCCGGCCAGCCGCCGGCCCAATCCGCGCCTCCCGCCGCCGGGAAAAATGGGCCGCCCCCGGCACCTGCCCCAGCGCCCGCCGGCCGTGGCGCCGCTCCCGCCAAACCGGTTGACCCTGGGCGCCGCAACAACCAGGCCGCCGGTGGTCCCGGAGGTCCCGGCGGCGAATGAGCTATTCCAGTGAGCGGATCCTCCTCAGCAGCCAGCGGGAAGGCCAGATCTCCCGCTTCCGCGCCTGGGTGCTGCTTGCCGTTCCGCTCGCCGCAATTCTGTTTCAGGTTTACGTTCCGCTGTTCTTCCGCTTCCTCGGTTTTGTGGAGATGCCGCTGCTGGTCGTGGTCTACTTCGCGGTCATGCGTCGAAGCCAGGTCAGCGGCCTCCTCATCGGCGCCGTGGTCGGACTCGCCCAGGATTCCCTCTCCAAAAACCTGCTCGGCATGTACGGCCTGGTCAATACCCTGGTCGGGTATTTTGCCGCATCCGTCGGACTGCGCCTTGACGTCGATCATCCGCTCCTCCGGCTGATCCTCTGCTTCTTCTTCTATCAGTTTCACCAGTTGTTTTACTGGGTACTGGCGCGCGCCCTGCTCGGTCACAACCTGGCCTTCGAATGGCAGCGGGTGCTCGTCATGGGACTCCTCAATGCCGTCGTGGGCGTGGCGCTCTTCCATTTTCTCGACCGCTTGAGGGAGGGCGCGTGAACTCCGCGGGCTATCTGCTCGCCGCCTGCCGTCCCCGTCAGTGGATCAAGAATGGCCTTGTCTTCGTTCCCCTGATTTCCTCGGCCAGTTTCCGCTCTCTTCCCGCCGTCGAGCGCACCCTCCTTGCGGCCGCGGCTTTTTGTCTGCTCGCGAGCGCCGCCTACCTGTTGAATGACATCATGGACCGTGAGTACGATCGCGCCCATCCGGTCAAGAAATCGCGCCCGGTAGCATCCGGCGCGGTGCCTTCGCGCATCGCCGCCGCGGCCGCGTTGTTACTCGGCATGGCGGCCTTTCTGCTTGCCTGGCCACTCGGAGTCAACGTTCGCGCGGCCCTGGCCATTTACGCAATTTTCAACGCCGCCTACTCCGCCGGATTGCGCCGTCAGCCGGTGCTCGACGTACTCCTGGTCTCCTCGGGTTTCGTCTTGCGGCCGCTCGCCGGAGCCTTTGCCATCCCCGTCCGCGTGTCGCCCTGGCTCTTCGTCGTGTCGCTCCTGCTAGCCCTCTCGCTCGCCCTTCTCAAACGGCGCGCGGAATTGACCGGCCTCGATCACCTCGCGGTCGGCCACCGTCCCGCCCTTGGCGGATACAGCGTCGCATTCCTCGACCAGTTGATCGCCATCACCGCCGGAGCAGGAACCATCAGCTATTCCCTATACACTTTCCAGTCCGAGCATGGCGACCGCCTCATGGTGACCCTGCCCGTTTTTCTTTACGGAGTTTTCCGTTACCTTTACCTCGTCTATGAACGCGGGCTCGGCGCCAGCCCGGAGGACGTCTTCCTCCGTGACCGTCCGCTCCAGTTGGCGGCCGCGCTCTACCTCGCAGCCGTTGTGCTCATCCTGAGTGGGACAATCTGAAGGTTGATGACTCCCGGCGCTATCTTCCTCGTCCTCCTGCGTTTTGTCTTGTGGGAAACGGCGCTGTTCGCTGCCGCCCGGTGGATTGCGGAGATTGTGGGCTTCGGGAAGCGCAATCCCATTTCGAAGTTCCTGGCCGTGCTTTGCTGCCAGGTCACGCTGGAAGCCTCCGCCGGAGGCATGCTTTCGTTCGCCCGCATGAATTCCGCTCTCGGCTACCTGGTCATCGCCGCCGTTTGCGCGGTCTCGCTCCACAGGGTTCGGCTGGGCCATGGGGCTCTGGGCCGGGCGTGGCCGTTCGCGGTTGCCGCGGCATTGGCTGTTCCCCTGTTCCTGCTTTCCTTCCGTCCCATCGAAGAGATTGATTCCATCAACTACCTGCACTATCTGATCGACTGGATGGGCAACCGGGCTACACCCTTTACTTTCGCCACGAATTACGTCGCCTTCTGGGAATTGTCCTTCCTGCCCACGTGGTGGGTGACCGGCGTGGACCTTTTCTTTCCCCTGTTGTCACTTAAAGCAGTAGCTATTCTTGGACTTGCCAGCTGGCAGATAGGAAAGGAGTTGGACCTATCTGGCGCCATCCTCCCTGTCACCGTCGGCGGCAGCCTCGCCATGCGCCATTTCTGGTTCGAATACTCAGGCGTGCCCACCCTGAAGAACGACGTGCTCCACGGTGCCGGTTTTGCCCTGCTGTTGCTGATCGTCCTGCGGGCCTCGCGCCGCCGTGTCGCCCCGGCGGATATCGCGCTGCTGGCGTTTGGCGTGGCGTTCGTTTCGGTGAAATACACGGGGCTGTTTATCGCGCCCCTGGCGATTCTGGCGCTTCTCGTCATGCGGGCCTTCGATTGGCGCGGACTCGCCGCTGTGACCGCCGTCTTTTTGTTTACCAGCGGCCCCTACTATCTCCGCTCTCTCTTCCTCTACGGCAGCCCGTTCTATCCTTTCCAGCTCAATCTCGGCCCCATCCACCTTCCCGGTACTGCCGACCTTTCCTACTCCTCCATCCTCTACAATCTGCGCGACCCGCGCTTATGGCGCGCATTTTTCCTTCCCGCGGACGGCGTCTCGCCTGCCGGACTGTTGTTTCCCGCCATCCTTGCGGCCACGCTCATTGCCGCCGCCTGGCAGGTTGTCCGCTGGTTTGGCCATCGCCGCACTCCTTCCCGGCTCGAGTGGACCGCCGCATTCCTGCTCGCCGGCTGGCTCCTTTATTTCCGCTCCGTATTCAGCGCCACCGGTGAACCGGGAGCGCTCACCTTCGTTCTCAACGGCCTGAATTCGCTCCGATATGTCGATGGTGTTCTCGCCGTGAGCGAGTTGTACCTGGCCGCGCTGCTTGGCCGCTACGCCCTGCCCCTTGCCTCCCTGAACGGTGCCAGCCGCCTGTTGCTGCTCTACGCGAAGGTGCCGTTCCCCGTTCCGGTCGTGGTCGTCGCGGCGGCCGCCGGAGGACTGCTCGCCTGGCTTTTGGCCCGCCTTAGCGGCAGGATCCTGGTGCTGGGCGCAACCGCAACCCTGGTCGTTGCCTGTCCCTTCCTGGTCGAAGCCAACCGGGTCCGCTGGACAACGTATTGGGATGACCTCAAGCCCGTTCTCGCCCTAGCCCGCGAATCCGGTTTCGACCTGCTCGCCCTCGAGGACGGCGGATATTTCGCCGGGCACGTCGTGGCAGCCGGGTTCCCGGTGAATCCGGCGATCAAAACGATTTCCCTCGCTCAACTCGAACACCTGCCCGATGCCGCCCGTCCCGAAGCGCTGGCGGTGCTGGTCACGCCCGGCTCTGCCGTCTCCTCGGGCTGGCTCGACCGTTACGGCCCGATTCTGGCGGCCGCCGGCTACCACGCCCGCACGGTTTCCCGCTACGGCGGGCTGCTTACGCGCGGCGAAAAGTGATTTCGGGGTAAGATAAGAGCAGAGCCGCACTGGCGAGCTCGCCTGTGATCCTACCGCCGGACGACCCCAACATCGAAATCACGGTATCCGATAAGCCACCCCTGCGCGATGATACCCACTTCGCCTCGGGGAAGATCGCCGTCTTCCAGTACGCCGCCGTGGTCATTTTTCTGTTCCTCATTTCCGGTTTCTGGCAGCTCCAGGTACAAAATTCGGAAATGTACGACGAACGCGCGCAGCACAACAGCATCAAGTCCGTTCCGCTGCTCGCGCCGCGCGGCCGGATCCTCGACCGCGACGGTCGCGTGATCGTCGACAACCATGCATCTTTTACTTTAATTCTCGCCCGTGAATCGCTGAAACAGGAGCATTTGCATGCGATCGCGCAAGGCCTGGATCTGGACTACGCCGATCTGGTCGCGCGCGTCCGCCGGTACAAGTCTCAACCCAAGTACGTGCCCATCGTGATTAAAGAAGAGTTGACGCCCGGCGACCTCGCCTTCGTCGATTCGCACCGCGATTTTTTCCCCGAACTGGTGCCGATTCAGGCGCAGCGCCGCCTCTACCCTCAGGACGGCATGATGGCCCACGTCATCGGCTACACCGGAGAAATCAGCGAGGGGGAACTGGACCTGCCCGAATTCGCGAAGTACGATCCCGGCGATGTAGTCGGCAAGTTCGGCATTGAAAAGGAATATAACGATTGGTTGACCGGTGTGGACGGACAACGCCAGCAGATCGTAGATAACCGCGGCAACGTACGCCAGATTCTGCAGACGAAGCCCGCCGTGCCCGGTAAGGACCTGACGCTCTCCATCGATCTCGATTTGCAGGTCGTGGCCGAGCTTGCCATGGATGGCCGTAACGGAGCTGTGGTCGCGCTCGACCCCCGTACGGGTGAAGTGCTGGCCATGGTCAGCCGTCCCACCTTCGATCCCAATAAGTTTGCTGTGCGGATCAAGAGCAAGGACTGGCGGGAAATTGCCGACAATCCCGAACATCCCTTGCTAAACCGCGCTATCCAGGCCCAGCTTGCTCCGGGTTCCACATTTAAACCGTTCGTGGCACTCGCCGGGCTTGAGTCCGGCGCCATCGACGACAAATTCCCTGTGCACTGCTCGGGTGGAGTTTCCCTCTACGGCACGTACCAGCGATGCTGGGAGAAGAAGGGACACGGCACGGTTTCACTCCACGGCGGCATCGTACACTCCTGCGACGTGTATTTCTACACCATCGGCGCCAAAATGGGCATCGACAATATCTCCTTCTACGGGGATATTGCCGGTTTCGGACACCCTACCGGCATCGACTTGCCCCACGAAGCATCCGGGTTGATGCCTTCCGAGAAATGGAAGCTGCGAAACCTGCGCCAGAAATGGTACGCCGGAGAGACGCCCTCGGTCGCCATCGGACAGGGAGCGCTCACGGTCACGCCCCTGCAACTGGCCAGGGCGCTGGGCGGTATGGCGATCGGCGGAACCTGGCATCAGCCGCACCTGGTCAAAGCGCTGGCCAAACCGGAAAAACCGGTGCAGTGGACCCTCGATCCGGCAAACGTGCGCGACGTGATCGACGGGATGTACGGCGTGGTCAACGAGGGCGGTACCGGCGGTCGCGCGCGCCTGCCGAACGTCGAAGTCTGCGGCAAGACCGGCACCGCGCAACTCGCCTCCAACGATTTTCTGAGGAGCACCACAGCCCGCAATATGAAAGACAACGCCTGGTTCGAAGGCTTTGCGCCGCGCAACAACCCTGAGATTGTTGTGGTCGCGCTGTTCGAACACGGGGAGCACGGGCAGTTCGCCGCGCCCATCGTTCGCGACGTGATCAAGGCCTATTTCGACAAAAAGACGCGGATCACCACGCTCCAGCAGGAAAAACGCTCGGTGGAGGCCCGCCTCGCCGGAATGTCCGGGCTTGGATTGCCCGCGGCCGGCGTTCCCCCCGCCGCCCCCGAGGTCCCCGCTGCGAGGAGCGCCGGACAATAGATGGCGAGGTATTTTTCGTCCCGCGATATTGACTGGACCTTGCTGGTTATCATTCTGCTGATTTGCGGGATCGGGATTCTGCAGATCTACAGCGCAACGCTGGATACCGGCTTCGACAATGCCTGGTGGCGTCAGATCGTCTACATCGCCGGCGGCCTCTTTCTGATGCGCGTAGTCATGTCGATCGACTACCATTCGCTTCTCCACTATGTGCCGGCCGCCTACGTCGGGTCGGTTCTGGCGCTACTCCTCACAGCCGTCATAGGAGCCACGGTGTTCGGCTCCAAGCGCTGGATTCCCCTTCCCGGAGGGATCCACCTTCAGGTATCGGAATTTGTAAAGCTGGTGATAATATTGTTGGTGGCCCGTTACCTGACTGAAATTAAGTCAGATGAGTTAGAAATCTGGGAAATGTTGAAGTTGGCCGGTTTGGTGGGCCTGCCTGCGGCGCTTGTGCTGTTGCAGCCGGATTTGGGCACGTCGCTCACTTATGGGTCAATTCTGATTACAGGAGCGTTTCTGGCGGGCCTGCGATGGAAGTACGTGGCTGCCATCGCTGTAGTAGCGGTTTTGATTCTGCCAGTTGGATGGCATTTCTTAAAGGATTACCAGAAGGCGCGGCTGGTGAGTTTCATGGATCCCGAGCGCGACCCCAGGGGCACAGGATATCAATTGATTCAGTCCCAGATCGCAGTTGGGGCCGGGGGAATGTTCGGGAAGGGTGTTACCAAGGGAACTCAGACGCAGCTTCGCTTTTTGCCCGTGCCGCACACGGACTTTATCTTCTCGGCATTTGCCGAGGAGCACGGGTTCGTAGGCGTGATCGTGTTGTTGTCGTTGTATTTTGTGATGATTATGCGCATTGTCCAGAATGCGCAGACCGCCTCCGACAGGGCCGGCATGTATATCTGTATGGGTGTGGCGGGGTTGTTACTCTTTCACATGTTGGTGAATGTCGGGATGGTGGTGGGACGGATGCCGGTGACCGGTATCCCGTTGCCCTTCATGAGTGCCGGCGGTTCAAGTGTCTGGTCGAATTTTTTGGCGCTGGGGCTGGTCAACAATGTCCGCCTCAGAAGGTTTATAAACTAACCCGGGCGTGCCGCCGGAAGGCAGCCGCTCGAAGAAGAGAGAAAGTTTCGGGAGCCTGAAGAGACTGGGGATGGCGGCGCTGAGGCGCTCCCCCAAGGGTGAGTAGTGGTTCCCGGCCGGGTGGTGTATGAGCAGCGCGACTCCGCCTCCGGCCAGCGTGGTTTCTGTATTCTCCGTTCGAATCGCCCGCAGCATTGTCGCGGCGGTTTCGCACCCACGCAAGGGCGCCCACCTTCCACACCCGGTCAACCTCTGTATGCTCCACGGGAGGTAATCGATGTCGAAGGAGTTAGTGATCTCCGCTAATCGCCACGAGACAAGAGTGGCGTTGATCGAGGACGATCAGGTAGTCGAGGTTTATCATCAGCGCGAGAACGAGTACTCGCTTGCCGGCAGCATTCACAAAGGCCGGGTGACGCGCGTTTTGCCGGGCATGCAATCGGCATTCGTCGATATCGGCCTGGACCGCGACGCCTTTCTTTACGTTTCCGACTTTTTCGAGGACAACGACGAGTACGACAAGATCGTGACCAGCGTGGAGGAAAAGGTCCTCAAACTGGATCGCGTTCCGAGCCAGCAACCCGGAGCCCCCGCCGTTGAGGCCGCGGCGCCGGTAGCCGAGGCCGCCGGAATTCCCGAAGCCATTCCAGTTCCCGAACCGGAAATGGCGGCTGCGCCTCCCGCAGTCCTGCCGGTCCAATCCATGGCGATGCCGGCCAACGGGCAGGCGAATCCCGATTCACGCCGAGATGACCGCGACCGCCGTGGACGGCGAGGACGCCGGCGCCGCGGGCAGAAGCCCTCCGGCGGCGGCGGACGTGGACTGCCGGAATCGAAATTCTATTCTCCCGGGTCCCGCCCTGTGGAATCCCGTCCTGTGGAAGAGTTTTCTGCCGCACCCGAAGCCTTGGCTGCCGAACCCCGCGAAGCCGAAGCCGATGATTTCTTCGTGCTTCCCGGCGAGTCTCTGGCCAAGTACCGCGGCCCGGGCGGCGCGGAAGAGGAAGATCAAGGCGAAGACATCTTCGATCGCGAGGCGGAATCCGAGAGTGCTTCCGGCGAGATCGAGGAGAACCTGCCGGAACCGAAAGCGGAGGCTCCCGAGGTGGCGGGCGAAGGGGCTACCGAGCTTTCTTCCGAAGCGCCTTCGGAACCGCTTCCCGAACTGTCCGTGGTGGCCGCCGAAGTCCTCGAAGACGTGGATGTTGCGCCGGAACCGGAATTGGAAGCGGAACCCGAGCCGGAAGCGGAAGCAGAACCCGAGCGGGAAGCGCCGGAAGCCGCTGAGATTCCCGCCGCCGAGTCCGTTACCGAGCCTGTCGCTGCAGCTGAGCCCCTGGGCGACACCGAGCCGATCCTGTTCGACCCCGCCGAACCGGTGGAATCAACCGAACCTGAAGAGCCGGTCGAAGCGGCCGGCTCCGATGAATCCGACGAATCCGCGGCCGGCCCGGAACCCGGGGATGCCGATGTGACGGCCGAAGAGGAAGGACCCGAGCCGGCCCGGATTCCCACCAGCCTCACCGCTGCGTTGCGCGAACAGGGCCCGCGTTACCTTCACCGCGTTTCCCGTCGTACCCGCCGCCGCGGGCGCGATGGACGCGGCCAGCAGGAAGGGCGTCCGAACGAATCCGGCCAGTCCCGGCCCGAAACCCGTGAGAATGCACCCGTCCATCCTCGGCCCGAAACCCGCACCGCGCCGGTTCCGCGACCCGAGCCGCGCCCAGAGAAGTCCGGCGCTCCCTCCATCAGCGACCTCCTTAAGGAAGGCCAGGAGATCATCGTCCAGATCGCCAAGGAGCCGCTGGGCCAGAAGGGCGCTCGCATCACCTCGCACATAGCCCTCCCCGGCCGTTTCCTCGTCTACATGCCCACCGTCGATCACATCGGCGTTTCGCGCAAGATCCCGAGCGACGAGGAGCGCAGCCGCCTCAAGCGAGTCCTCCAGAATAACCGCGCCGGCGTTCCCGGCGGCTACATCGTCCGTACCGCGGGCGAGGGCCGCACGGAGGAAGAACTGCGCGCCGACATGATGTTCCTCTACAATCTCTGGCTGGACATGCGGCAGAAAGCCGAACGCAGGCCCGCCCCCATGCTCATCCATCACGATCTCAACGTGGTGGAGCGCATCCTGCGTGACCAGCTTACCTCTCAATTCAAGAGCATCTGGGTGGATAACGAGGAGGTCTACGAGGCCGTGCTCAGCTTCGTCCAGCGATTCCAGCCCGCGCTGGTCGCCCGGGTGAAGATGTACACCCGCTCCAATCCCATCTTCGACGAGTTCAATATCACCTCCGAACTCGAAAAGGCCCTCCGGCCCAAAGTTTGGCTCAAATCCGGCGGCTACATCGTCATCAACCAGACCGAGGCCCTGGTGGCCATCGACATCAATACCGGCAAGTTCGTCGGCAAGTCCAACCGCCTGGAAGACACCATCGTCAAGACCAATACCGACGCCATCAAGGAGATCGTCCGCCAGATCCGCCTGCGCGACCTCGGCGGCATTATCGTGGTCGACTTCATCGACATGGATGAGCGCAAGAACCGGCAGAAGGTGATGCAGGCGCTCGAAGAGGCCATGCGCGCTGACCGCGCCCCTTACAAAATTCTCCAGTTCAACGATTTCGGCCTCGTTGCCATCACCCGTAAACGCGTCAAGCAAAGCCTGGAGCGGACGCTCTGCACGCCGTGCCCCTATTGCGAGGGCGCCGGCTACGTCAAGAGCCCGCAAACCGTGATCGGCGAGATCCTCCAGGAGGCCAACAAGATCGCCCGCGCCGTGGAAGGCAAGGACGTGATGCTGCGCGTCAACACCGAGGTCGCCCGGCTGCTCAAGTCGAACCAGAACACCTTCCTCCAGGAAATCGAGGAGATCCTCGGGCGCACCGTCATCGTGAAGAGCGACCCGCAACTTCACCAGGAGAAATTCGATCTCGCCTGAGCGGCGGATTATTGTCCGAAGCTGATCCGGAACCCCGTGGAGAGTAGCAGGTCGTTACGCTGCCGCTCCAGCACGGGGTTGCTCAAATAGCGGTCGCTGGCGGAGACCTGCCAGCCCAGCCACTTTTTGATCGCCGTGACCGTGCCGACGTCCAGGTTCACGCGGTATTCTCCGGTCTGGCTGAGGTTCGTGAAAAAGCGGAACGACTGGTTGATGCTGGTGCCCCCATTGATCTTCCACAGGAGGTCATTGCCGAAATTGGCCTCGGCCGAGTTGCGATCCAGGTCGCCGGTGAAATTTTCCCGCGAGTAGTTTGCGCCGCCCTGGAAACTGAGCGTGTGCGCCGCAGTCTTGAAGGCGTTCGCTCCGAATCCGGCCCCAGCCGCGAAGCGCAGGTCCAACTGCTGGAACCGGTCCGCCTCGTAGTCGTTGAATGTGCTGATGAAGAACCGCGGCGTCACATCGCGGTTGTAGCTCCACCCCCCGCGGATCGCGCTGGCGATGGTGGAGGATTTGTTGTCCACCCGGGCCGTGCCCCGGATCTGATTGAAGCGCAGCGCGAGCTTATCCTTCCGTGTCACGCGGGTGGCCTCCAAGCCGCTGGTCAGCGTGTCGGTTCGGGCGTTACCCCGCGCCAGGGCCAGCCCGATATCCACAAAGCCCGTCCATAGTTGCAGGATGCCGGGATTTTGCAGCCGCTCCCAGCGGTGTTGCTCCTCCGGATTGCGGATGTCCCCCACCGCCCCGAGAAGCGCCTCGAACGTCGCCTCGGGCGTTCCGACGATGAGCCTGTTTTCCGCCGTTGAAACGCGGCCCGCCACTCGCGACCCGTCCGGCAGCGTGACCGTCAGCGGCTCTTCCGATTCGAGGCTTCGAACTGCCTCCCAGGGCAGCGACACCTCGCCCAGAAAGTCGCTCTTGAGCGTCAGCTTCTTGCCCTGCTTCTTGATTACCGTGCCGGTAATAATGTCGCCGTTTTTGAGCGTCAGCCGGTCCGCCGCTTCAGCCACGCAGGTACACAGGAGACACAACGGCAACACCAGGGCGGATCGCATAAACCCAGTGTACCGGCAGAGACGAGTGCGGTCGGCGCGCGACGTATTCCTCGAGGAAAGCGCTACTTGTGCGACGAATACTGCTGCTGCGGCGGGTTCAGCTTGATTTCGATGGTTTTCTCCTCTTGCTCCACCTCGAAAATCTGCCCAAACGTCTGGAACCCTTTGGCGATCACCTGGATGCGGATCTTGCCCTGCGGAATCGTGGGAATCGTGGCCAAACCCTCCTGGTTGGTCCGCAGTTCGTAGGTGGTCCGCACCGTTTTGCCAAGCTTCACGATCGAGCGGCCTTCGATAAATCGCACCACCACGCTGGCGCCGTTGACCGGCTTCCCGCCCAGGGTGGTGACCGTGATCGTGAGCTTCGTCATGTCGGCGGCGAATGATGCCGCTGCGCACAGCAGAACGGCGCACACAAATAGGGAGCGTCGGATGACCCGGTTACGCATACCTCCAGTATAGCGGGGCTGGGCGGGTGGTAGAATGAGAGCGTAGTACCTGCCATTGGCCGCGAAATTGGGGGCGCAACGGATTCGACGGGATCGAATCGTGGTGGGGAGGCGTGCCGGGTTCCGAGCTCCCGTAAAACGATCGGAAAAACATAACTGCCAACACGCAGTTTGCATACGCTGCCTAATTAATTAGGGAGCCGCTCCAGCCGGTGAGCCCGCGCGCCGGTGAGTGAGCGTCATTTTGCGGGATAGGTCGAAGGCTTCGGTCCGGAGCCCCAGGCCGAGATCAATCGGGCTAGGCTGCCGCCGCTCTCGCCGGTTCTGAAGCGGTGGCCGAAATTTCTGAGCCGGCTACGCACGTAGGCTCTTCATTGCGGGCTTTCTCGGACGGGGGTTCAACTCCCCCCGCCTCCACCAATTTCGATGCTTTGCCAGCGGTTGGTTTACCTGCCAAGTTCGAGACAGGTGTTTGCCAGCAATCGTGGCAAGCCGGTGGCATTTTCTCGCGAACCCTGTCGATCTTTTTCAACTACTGCGTCAAGCTACATCCTCTACAGGTGCGTCCAGAGCGAACGCTCGCGTTCCTCTTCGCGCTCCCTGCCCGGATCGCGTAGCGAGCGTTCCAGCATCGCGCGGAGGGTCAGGCCGAAGGCGATGCTGCCGGCGAGGGCCACGGCGGCCACAAATACCACAAAAGCCGTGAAGAATACGCGCTCGGCAAAGCCCAGGGTCTCGGCGGCGACGACTACGGCAACAAAGAGGATGGCGGCCTTCACGCCTGCCGCCCAGCGCCTTGCAAACGGCACCCCTTCGTTGACGGACCAGACCAGGGCGCCGCGCCCCAGATAGCGGGAAAGCCAGAATCCGGCCAGCAGAATCAGGGCAGCGGTGAATAGCCTCGGCACTGCGAACACCGTCGCCTCGATCATGCGCGAGGTCAGGGATGTATCGAAGACGTCGAGGGCGGTGAGGAAACCGGCGCCGATTATGATCCAGTAGGCTGCCCCCGCCAGCATGCAGGCGGCGCGGGACTGGCCGGAACGCTCCATGGACGGAGCGAGGCCGCTGGTTCTCAGGAACGAATCGAGGGCCGTGGTTTTTATGGCCTTGAGGATCATCCAGCGCAGCACGGTGGCCAGCACGAGGGCTGAAAGCAGAATGACGGCAGCCACGATCAGGGGCGGGATGTAGTTCACCAGTTGCTGCGAAAGCCGCGCCAGCGTCCTTTCGAAGATCTCCTGCAAAACGCGAATCACGATGACACCTCCAGTGGGTCCCGAACGGTGGTCTCTTTCGCCGGCGATCCGGAGCCGCCGTCCGGGACGAGATTGGGCCACCGGCTGTCCAGATAAGGCCGGGCGCTTTCAAAAGCGAGGCACAACTCCTCGATCCGCTCCTCCACCTGGGCGGCGAACATCTGCTCCATATCAAGAAAGATCGACGCCACCTTGGCCAGATACAGGGGGGTCAACGAATGCAGCAGGTGGCCGCGCTCCAGCAGGCGGCGCTTGTGCGCGCAGGCGAAATCGTAAATGGTTCTGGCCCAGAGCCCGTCGTCGAACTGAAACCGCCCATTGCCGGCGGCGCGGCAGCCTTGGGGAAGCGCCTGGATTGCGGACAGGATGGACGGCTCCAGTGCAAGCGCCCAGATTTCGCCGAGTTCGGAACAGGCGGCTCCGAACTTCGCCACCATACGTTCCACGTTCACCTCGACAGGGTCAAGGCCGACGTCGTAGGGAAATCCGAACAGGTCCACGGCGGCGCTGCCGCGCACCGGCGCCCAAGTCTGCTCGTATTCGCCCATTAACGAGAAAACGCTGCCCACCACCTGGTGCAGCATGGCGCTGAGATCCACACCGGGATCCTTGGCGTCGTGCAGTTTGGCTCCGAGGAAGCTCTGGCAGGTCCGGAACTGTTCGGCCACGGCGATGGTGGTCATCCAGATATCGATTCCATAGCGGGCGACGTCGGACTCCCAGTCCTGGCGGGCGATGTAGCGCTGGATCAGGCGGCGCGATATGCCGAAATCGCCGCCGATCGGCTGCCGGATGCGGCGGCCGTACAGGGCGCGCGTCAACGGGTACACGATGCTGTTGGTGATGGTTCCGTCGTATTTGTGGCGGTGATAGTAAGGCGCCACCAGGTCGTATCCGGCGTGCAGCACGGGGCGGACGAGCAGGTCGATCCATTCCGGCGTGATGGAGCGGAGATCCGAATCGACCACCGCGCAGGCCTGCGCCTGGAGCATGTCGGCCATCTGGAAGATCATGCGAAAGGCGCTGCCTTTTCCCGGTATGCCGTGGTAGGGGAAGGAGAGGCGGTGGATGCTGGCGAGCGGTGTGGAGAGTATCAGCAGCCGCGAAAGGTCCACCTGGGCCGAAAGCACGGCGTCGCGCGTGCCATCCGAGGAGCCGCCGTCGGAATTGACGATGACGGCGCTGAACCTGGGGAAATACTTGGCCAGGCCGGCGTGAATCGCACGCACTACATGGCCGATGGTGTGCGCATTGTTGTAGCTGGGCACGCCCACGACGATGTCGGCCTGGCCGATGGTTTCGACCGCCCGCCGCCCTTCCCCGGGAATCGTCCATTCAGACACAACAGGTCTCGGCGAGCACCCCCGCGTCCGATTCGACGGCGAGTTTCAGAAGATCGAAGCAATCCGGAATCGCGGCCAGCACGCGGTTCCAGTTGGGCAGCAGAGGCAGCCCGAGGGGATTTGCGAGAAACTCGGCGGCGGCGTCGCCCAGGCTTCTGGCGAACGTCGCGACGGCCAGTTCTTCGGCATGACGGTCGAAGCGCAGGCCGTTCAGCATGGCGTCGGCATAGTAGCGGTGCATCGTATCTTCGGCCAGCCGGACGTAGCGGACCTGTAGCGTCCGAAAGTCATCCTGGGAAAGCGATCCGCCTTCGCTCGCGATGGTGCGGAACAGCGATTTGGCGATATCCGACGCCATCCGGCGCAGTCCACGGGTGGGGTCGTCGGGGGAAAGCGACTGGTGCTTGTGTTCGTAGTTATCCGCCAGGTCCACCTGGCAGATGCGCGAGGTCGCGACGTTCCGGTACATCTCCGCCAGCACGCCCACCTCGAGACCCCAGTCGGCGGGAATCCGGTTTACCCGCGCGAGATTGGTCCGCATGGCAAACTCACCGGCCAGGGGGTAGCGGAAGCTGTCGAGGAAACGCAAAAACGAGACGCCGGGACACAGGCTCTCCATGGCGCGCACCAGGGGCGTCATGAACAGCCGGGTCACGCGCCCGTGCATGGTGTTGGTGAAGCGGGCGTAATAGCCTTTGCAGAATTCAAAGCCCAGGTTGGGATTGGCAACCGGGTAGCAGAGGCGCGCCAGCAGGTCGCGGCTGTAGTTGATGATGTCACAGTCGTGCAGCGCGATGACTTCGCAGTCGGCGCATGCCAGCAGGTACCCGTACGCCATCCAGCAGGAGCGCCCCTTGCCGTCCTCGCCCGCCGGGATGCCGTTCTCCTTCAACATGTCGAACAGCCGCTGGATGGGATCGCTGTCGATCCAAATGATGGTGGCGGGCACCCCGAAATCGCTAAAGAACTCCCGGGCGCGCTCGTATTCGGTGCGGTTCGCCCGTCCCAAGGCAACCACGATCCGTTGCAAATAACGCACGCGGGCCAGCTCCCGGACGATGCCGCGCATAGCGGGCGTTTCGAATTCGGAGTAGAGCGCGGGCAGCACAAGACCCACCGGCATGGCAGTCCGAAAGCGTTCCAGGTCAGCCTCGAGCCGGGCCAGTCCGTTGGCGTTCATGCGGTGCAGCGTGGTCACCTGGCCGTTTTGATAGAAATCAGCCATTGGAGTCTCCTGTCTCCTTTTACTGTCCGATGGCGGGGTTCGTCCGCTCATCCCAAAAAGGCAGGAACGGCGAAAAGAAAAGGGCCTTTGTGGGGCCAACAGCGGCAAGCGGCACGCGCCGTGCATGTCTAGATATGGCATAGTGATGGATGGCTGCTGTAGAGTATGCGGCTTCTCCCGATTGGTCTTACAATCTCAGCAGGACTGGCCTTGGCAGCCTGGGGCGGTTACCGGGTCTGGCCCCGGACTATTGAAATTCGCCCCACCCCGCTGATCCCGGAGTGTAAGTGGGCGGACGGCCGCAACGTGGTCAGCTTACCCGGCAGATACCTGGTAGCGAATATCGGCGAGTATGACGACGAGTTCTACGCCTACCTGATGTATCAGTATTTTAGCGGCGCCCGGCCTTTCCGCGAAGCCGAAGTGCTGCTCACCTACCATCGGGGAGGCGGTCTGGTCTATCCGGTGGAGGTGCTGCTCGACAACGACCTGGTAGCGTCTTACGCGCTGCTTGCCGGGGCGCAGTCCAGCGGACTGATCAAGGAATTCGAATTGCGCTTCGTCACCGAAAACAGGCTGCTCGACTTTCGTCACCAGAGACAGGTCTTCGTCACGGCATACAGCCTGACCACGCACCGCAAAATCGAAGATTTGAGCCGCTCGCAACTGCTTTCTTACCTGCGGCGGTTCGTTCAGTTCAAGTCCTCCGTCGATCCGCGGATACGCCGGAAGATCGATCCGGTTCCCCTGCCGCTGACGCAGAGCGAGGCGCAGACGCTGGCTGTAGACATCCTTACGGTTACGGATTTCTACTCGCTGCCCGTCGAGTTCTTTCTCGGCATCGGCGCCATGGAGAACAACTACATGGACGTGAAGGGCGATCTGGAGCATGCGATCTGGAAGCGGCGGGCCCAGCGCGGCGACATCGTTTTGAAACGCAAGGGGGGCCGCGTCCTGGTGCTCAATCCGGCTTCCGGCATCTGGCAGATCACCCGCGAGACCCTGCGCTACGCTCACAGCCTCTACCTGCGGGACAAGCGCGATTATTCGCAGCTGCCGGAGCGGCTCCGCCCGCCGAAGGAACTGGACCTGGATAACCCGGATCCCGAGGTTCTCACCACTTATGCGGGTCTGCTGTTCCGCGATCTGCTGGACCGTTTCCAGGGAGACGTGGCCACGGCGGTGGGAGCGTACAATGGCGGGCCGGGAAATCCAAACCCGCGTTACGAAGAGGGCGTCCGCATGGTGGCAGAGTACGCCAGAACCGTCATGCAGCAGGCAGCCACTTTGAACGGGCAGCCCGCCGCCGGTATGCGTTTTCTCGCTCCCGGCCGGTGAGACTGATGGCGCGCCCTTTTCCGATTCAGACCACCTTCGCCTCTTTGAGCAGCGCGGCGGGATCTTTGATGCCGACGCCCGGCCCGGAAGGCACGCTCATCAGGCCGTTCTTCACGGCGATAGGCGGGTCGAACCACTGGCCGTACTTTTCCATGCCGAGCTTGTACTCCTGATATTTCCCGATGTCCTCCACAACGGAAGCGAAGTGCAGCATGTAAACGAATCCAAAGCCGCCGGAGATGTGGACGGTGGTCGGCATCTTCGCCACCTGCGCCATGCGTGCCACGCGCAGCGACCGGATCATGCCGCCGTAATAGAAGAGGTCCGGCTGCACGATGTCGCAGACGCGGTTGGCGATGCACCAGCGGAAGCGCCATTCGCTGAATTCCTGCTCGCCGAGCGCCACCGGGATGGAGAGCGTGTCGCGCACGGTTTTGTTCTGATCGAGCGCATCGAATTCGCACGGCTCCTCGTAGTACACGTAATTGTTCTCCTCGAGCATGCGGCCCACCGGGACAGCGTGGGCGGGGTCGTAGCTTGAATTGGAATCGCCGTGCAGATCGAAGTCGGGGAAACTCTTGCGCACCAGGGGAATCAGTGTCTCCGTCCGGCCGGGCATGGCGTCCTCATTGCGGCTCATGCGGCCGCCCAGGCGGATCTTCAGGGCTTTGGCATGGGACTTCTCGACCAGCGAATGCAGAAACTCGATCTCCTCGGGCGGCGTGGTATCGCGCCTGCCGCTGGCCACGTAAACTGCGATCTCCTTGCGCCGGACCTCGCCCAGCAACTGCCCCATGGACCTGTTGCTCATCCGGCCCAGCATGTCCAGAAGGGCCATCTCCACCCACGCGAGCGGACTCCACAGAGCGATGCCGTAGAGCTTGTAATTGCTGTCGTAGCGGTATGCCTCCCAGAGGAGATTGTCGAGGTCGCGCGCGTCCTTGCCGATGAATGCCGGAGCCACCAGGTTCTTGAAAATGCGGTCCAGGTAATCGGCGCGCGGCGGGTTGCAGACCGAGATTCCTTCAGCGCCGTTGCGGGACCGGGCGCGCACCAGGTAATCGCTGCCAAGCTTGAGCAGGTCGAGCGACTGAATCACGGCCGGGGTGTCGAGCCCTTCGCGTCTCAGCACGGGTAGCGCGGCGGCGCGCGCCAGTTGGGAATCGGGCGGCCCCGTCTTTGGTTTGGCGGGGTACGATCCTTTCGCCGCCGCAGCGGCCGGGGCCAGCCCGGCGGCGAGAGCGCCGGCCACCAATTCCCGCCTGTTCAGTTTCATTCCTGCCTCCCGGGCCGATGATATCAAGGGCCGCGGGCGGTTGCAGCCACGCCGCACGCGCGGATGTTTTTTCGTAACCTTTGCCGCGCGCCGGAGTATCACCCGGCATGGCCCCGATACTCGCGGATCTTCGTTATTCGTTGCGCAGCCTGCGCAAGTCGCCCGTTTTTCTGGCCGTTGCCGTGCTTTCCCTGGCGCTGGGCATCGGCGCGAACACCGCTATCTTCACGCTGATCAATCAGCTCATCCTGCAACCGCTGCCGGTGCGGAATCCGGAGCAACTGGTGATGCTGGCCGGGCGGGGGAGACACTACGGCGGCAACAACGGGATGGACCGGCTCTCCTATCCGATGTACCAGGAAATCCGCGACAAGAACCAGGTATTCAGCGGGATGTTCTGCACATACCCGGCGACGGTCTTCATCTCTTTCCAGGGCAGCACCGAACTCATCGGGGCCGATTACGTTTCGGGGAATTTCTTTCCGGTGCTGGGAATCGGCGCGGCGGCGGGGCGCGTGTTCAACGCGGCCGACGACCTGATCCAGGGCGGCCATCCGCTGGCGGTGCTGAGCTACGGGTACTGGCGAGCGCGTTTCGGCTCGGATCCCGGCATTGTGGGGAAACAGGTGGTGGTCAACGGCCGGGCGCTGACGGTGATCGGCGTGAGCGCGGCGGGATTCGACGGCGTGGAGCCGGGACGGGCGCCGCAGATCCGCATCCCGATCACGATGAAAGATCACCTGCCGCGCGCCGCGTTCTCCCGCATGAACAACGACCGCTTCCGCTGGGTGCAGGTCTTCGGCCGCATGAAACCCGGGATCACTCTCCAGAAAGCGCAGGCCGGGCTTCAGCCGCTGTTTCACCAGATCATCAGCCGGGAGGTCACCGAGCCGCCGTTCGCGAAGGCAGCGCCGTTCGTCAAACAGGAGTTCCTGAAGATGTGGATGGAGGCGATGCCCGGATCGAAGGGCCGCTCCAACCTGCGCAGGGCCTATTCGAAGCCGCTGTTCGCGTTGATGGGGGTGGTGGGGCTGGTGCTGCTGATCGCCTGCTCCAACCTGGCGAACCTGTTGATCGCGCGGGCATCGGCGCGCCAGAAGGAGATCGCCATCCGGCTCGCGCTGGGCGCGGGACGCGGCAGCCTGATTCGCCAACTGCTGCTCGAAAGCCTGCTGCTGGCGGGGATCGGCGGAGCCCTGGGCCTGGGGCTGGCGGTTGCGATCGACCGCGCATTGATCGGCTTTCTGCCCTCCGGACATACGCCTCTGTCGCTGTCGAGCACACCGGACTGGACCGTGCTGGCGTTCACCTTCGGTGTGTCGCTGGTTGCGGGCGGGCTGTTCGGGTTGATACCGGCGCTGCAATCGACGCGCCCGCGAGTGGCGAACACGCTGAAGGACCAGGCCGGAGCGGTGATCGGGAGCGGCTCGGCCACGCTGCGCAAGGGCCTGGTAGTGGCGCAGGTTTCGCTCTCGCTGCTGCTGCTGATCGGCGCGGGGCTGTTCCTGCAGAGCCTGCGCAATCTCAAAACACTCGATCCCGGATTCGACGTTCGGAATGTGCTGGCGTTCGACGTGGACCCGACCTTGAACCAGTACGACGCAAAATGGACCACGGAGTATTACCGGCGTTTGCGCGAGCGGCTGAACGGCCTGGCCGGGTTGGAATCGCACGCGTTTGCCGTCATACCCGTGCTGGAGGACAACGAGTGGGACAACTGGGTCACGATCGAAGGCTACACCGCGAAGCAGGACGAACGGCCCGATCCGCATATGCAATATTGCAGCCCGGGCTTCTTCAAGACGCTGAAGATCCCGATCCTGCTCGGCCGCGATTTCAACGAGCGGGATGTGGCCGGCGCGCCGAAGGTCGGCATCGTGAACCAGAAATTCGTCAAACGGTACTTCGGCACTGCGGATCCGCTGGGTCGGCATATCGGCATGGGGATCGACCCGGGAACGAAGACCGATATCGAGATCGTCGGGGTGGTAGGGGACACCAAGTACGAGAGCATGCGGGACGAGATTCCCTACGAATTGTACATTCCGAACGACCAGAAGACCTTCGCCAACGGCGGCACGGTCTACGTGCGCGCGGCGGGCGATCCGGCCCGTGCGTTCACCATGCTGCGCAGGGAGGTGCGCGGGGTGGATCCGAACGTGCCGGTGTACGATATGCGCACGCTGTCGGATCAACTGGAGATCTCGTTGCTGACCGAGCGGCTGCTGGCGGCGCTTTCGAGCATCTTCGGCGTGCTGGCCACGCTGCTGGCCGCGCTGGGCCTTTACGGAGTGATGGCGTTCATGGTGGCGCGCCGCACGCGCGAAATCGGCATTCGCATGGCGCTGGGGGCGGGACAGCGCGCGGTTCTGTGGATGGTGCTGCGTGAAACTCTGACACTGGCCGGTATCGGCGTCGCCATCGGACTCGCTGGGGCGTACGCGGTGACGCGGCTGATACAAACGCAGCTTTTCGGCGTGCAGCCGAGCGACCTGTTGACCATGGCTGCCGCCTCGCTGGGCATCGCCTGCGTGACGGCGCTGGCGGGTTTCGTGCCGGCGAGGCGGGCGACGGCGATCGATCCCATGCTCGCACTGCGCTGGGAATAGAGCGCGCCCGGCGGCATAAAATGGAGCCGCATGATTCCTATTCGTGTTGCGCTGGCCAATCTCCGGTGCCCGGCCGATCCCGACGAATCGGTCTCGCTGGCCGAGCAGGCGATTGCGGAGGCCGCGGCGGAGGGAGCGGGCATCGTCTGCTTTCCGGAGTGCTACGTCCCCGGATACCGCGGCGCGGGGAAGCGGGTCCCGCCACCCGATCCGCTATTCCTCGAGAGAGCGTGGTCCGCGGTGGCAGTGGCCGCCGCCAGGGGCGGTATCGCGGTCGTGCTCGGCACGGAACGGGTGGTGGAAGGCGCGTTGCTCGCCACCGCGCTGGTGGTACACCGGGACGGCACCATGGCCGGGTTCCAGGATAAGGTGCAGATCGATCCTTCCGAAGAGGGCACGTATGCGGCCGGGTCGGGGCGGAGTATTTTCCAGAGCGGCGGGCTGACTTTCGGCGTGGCGATCTGCCACGAGGGCTGGCGCTACCCGGAAACAGTGCGCTGGGCGGTGCGGCGCGGCGCGCAAATTGTCTTCCATCCCCACTTTCACGAAGCGGAACCCGGCGGCTACCGGCCCGCGAGTTTCGCCGATCCGGCCAATACGTTTCACGAGAAGGCCGTGCTCTGCCGGGCCGCCGAGAATACGTGTTTCTTCGCCACCGTGAATTGCGCCTGCGCCGGGTCGCCGACGACGTCGGCTGTGGCGCGTCCCGACGGCACGCTGCTGGCGTGGCAGCCCTACGGCAGGGAAGGGCTGCTGTTGGCCGACCTCGACCTCTCGGAAGCCACGGGGCTGCTGGCGGCGCGGTACAAACCCGGCGAGCCGGTGGAGCGGGACGACGAGTGAGATAATTCCGCATGGCCAACGCTGACCCGGTAAAGGAATACATCGCCGCGCAACCGGAATCCTCGCGCGCCGTTCTGGAGCGCGTGCGCGGCGCTATCCGCAAAGCCGTGCCGCGCGCGGTGGAAACGATTTCGTACCGCATCCCC
Source organism: Bryobacterales bacterium (assembly GCA_963836425.1). Classification (GTDB taxonomy): domain Bacteria; phylum Acidobacteriota; class Terriglobia; order Bryobacterales; family Bryobacteraceae; genus CAWIJJ01. The sequence continues at coordinate 461,668 of CAWIJJ010000007.1, forward strand.
ACTTACAAACTGGACGGTGCGGCGGTGATCTACTTCGCCGGATGGAAGCAGCATTACTCCATTTATCCGGCGACCCGGCTGGTCCTGGAGACCCTCGCCGAAGAGCTTGCGCCGTATGAGATTAGTAAGGGCACCATCCGGTTTCCACTTGCCGGGCGCGTGCCGGTGGCGCTGATCGGACGCATTGCGAAATTGCGCGCGGGCGAAGCGGTGCGCCGCAAAGAGAAGGCGAAATCCTGAGCGGAGCCCATGGTATTCTGACAGCTTATGAATCGGCGCAATGTGCTTACGGTTACCGGTTTCGCCGCGGCGGCGCGGCTGTTCGGCGCGCCCGGCGCGAAACTTCCGGATGTGGTCCTGGATGCGAATAACGCCAAGACGACCAATGAAACGTTCGGCCAGTTGCGGGTATTTTTCGAAGGGCCGACTGACCAGTTAAAGTCGATGACGGCGGGCAGCCTGCGGCTTAAGCCCGGGATGGAACCGCATCCTCCGCACCAGCATCCCGAAGAGGAAATCATGGTGGTGACCGAGGGCTCCGGTGAAATGCTGGTGGGCGGGAAGACCGTGAAGGTGGGGCCGGGATCCATGATGTATTGCGCCGGTAACAAGCTGCATGGCGTGAAGAACACCGGGACCGCGCCGCTGATGTTCTATTACTACAAGTGGATGGCGTAGGCGGGCAACTAACAGATCCGCGGTAACTGGTCGCCCGGCAACAGGTCAACGACGCGGGTGGTGCCGAACGGCGTGCGCATCGTGACCAACCCCGGGTGGCGGTCCGTGACGGTGCCGATGATGCGGGCATCCGCGCCGAGGGGATTGCGCCGCATCGCCTCCACGATGCGGTCCGCGTGTTCCGGCGCCACTACCGCTACCAGTTTTCCTTCGTTGGCGACGTAGAGCGGGTCGAGGCCCAGTAACTCGCAGGCGCCGCGCACTTCCTCGCGCACCGGGATGGCGGACTCTTCGAGCGTGATGCCCACGCGGGCCGCGGAGGCGATTTCGTTGGCGGTGCCGGCGAGTCCGCCGCGGGTGGGGTCGCGCATGCAGCGGATGGCGTTCGATGCCGCCAGCATGTCCGCGGCGAGGCGGTGCAGCGGGGCGGAATCGCTGGCAACCGCGGTCTCGAAGCCGATGCTCTCGCGCTCCGACAGAATCGCGATGCCGTGGTCGCCGACCGTGCCGGAGAGGACGATTTTGTCGCCGGGCCGCGCGCTCGAAGCCGAGAGGCAAACGCCCGCTGGCACGACGCCGATTCCGGCAGTGTTGATGAAGATGCCGTCGCCCTTGCCGCGCTCCACGACCTTGGTGTCTCCGGTGACGATCTCGACGCCGGCCTCTTCCGCCGCGCGCGCCATGGAGGCGGCCACGCGCTGCAACAGGGCCGTCTCCAGGCCTTCTTCGAGAATGAATGCCGCGCTCAGGAAGAGCGGCTGCGCGCCGCCCATGGCGAGATCGTTGATCGTTCCGTGCACGGCCAGGGAACCGATATCGCCGCCGCGGAAGAATAGCGGCTTGACGACGAAGGAATCGGTAGTGAATGCCAGGCGCACGCCGCCCACTTCGACCACCGCCTGATCCTCCAGGCGGCCCAGCACCGGGCTGCGGAACAGCGGCAGAAAGACCTCGCGCAGAAGTTCCGCGCTCAATTTGCCGCCGGAGCCGTGTCCGAGCAGGATGCGGTCTTTGGCGGGAAGGGGAAGGGGACAGGAGGTGGTCATGCGATCCGCCGGTAGCGATGATACGCCGCGCAGGCGCCTTCGCTCGAAACCATGGGGGCGCCGAGCGGCGTTTCGGGCGTGCAGCGGCTCCCAAAAGCCGGGCAATCCACGGGGCGCGCGAGCCCCTGCAAAACACGTGGCGCGATGCACTCGGGCGGTTCGTCCACGCGTGTGGCTTCCACACCGAAGATTTTCTCGGCGTCAAAGGCGGCAAACTCCGTCCGCAGCCGGTACCCGGAAGCGGGGATTTCGCCGATGCCGCGCCACTTGCGGTCCGCGACCTCGAACACATCCCGGATGCGGCGCTGCGCGGGCAGGTTGCCCTCGCGCGTGACGGCGCGGGAATACTGATTTTCGACTTCGGCGCGTCCTGCTTCGAGCTGTCGCACGGCCATAAGCACGGCTTGCAGCAGGTCCACCGGCTCGAAACCGGCCACCACGAAAGGGACCCGGTAACGCGAGGCAAGTGCCTCATATTCCATAAAGCCCATCACGGTGCAGACATGGCCCGGCGCGATGAAGGCCTGCACGCGGTTTTCCGGCGATTCGAGCAGCATCCGGATGGCGGGAGGCACGAGCACATGCGAGACCAGCAGGGAAAAATTGGAGAGGCCCTCGCGCCGGGCCTGCCAGACGGCCATCGCGTTCGCAGGGGCGGTGGTCTCGAATCCCACAGCGAAAAAGACTACCCGGCGCGCGGGATTCGCGCGTGCCATGGCCACCGCATCCATGGGGGAGTAGGCGATGCGGACGTCGCCGCCCCCCGCTTTGACGCGGAGCAGGTCGCCCGACGAGCCGGGTACGCGCAGCATGTCGCCGTAGGAGACCAGGGTGACGCCGGGAAGAGAAGCGATGGCCACGGCCTTGTCAATCATTTCGATGGGCGTCACGCACACCGGGCATCCGGGGCCGTGGACCAGTTCGACCTGTGCGGGCAAAAGGTCGCCGATGCCGTAGCGCATGATGGTGTGGGTCTGCCCGCCGCAGATTTCCATCAGCACCCATGGGCGGGTCACCGACGAGGCAATCTCCGCCGCCACGGCGCCGGCGAGCGCGGGGTCTCGGTACTCGTCCAGGAACTTCATTCTTCGAGCATGCCCATCTGCTCGAGCAGTTCGTAGGTCCGGCGGGCCTCTTCCGGATCTACCTTGCTGATGGCGAAACCGACGTGAACCATCACGTAATCGCCGGGCCCGGCTTCGGGCACATAGTCGAGCCATACTTCCCGCGTCACGCCGCCGAACTGGACGCGCGCCAGGCGCATTCCGGCCTCGTCCTTCTCATCCAGAATTCTACCCGGTACGGCTAGACACATAGGGTTGTCCGAAAGCGGATTTTAGCAGCATTAGGGGGCGATACTGTTGCTATGCCGTCCCTCCCAGAACCGTGGATGCGCGGGCCGCTGCCGGGCATCGACCCGCTGCTGGCCCCTGTCTTCTACTCTTTTCAAATGGCCCGCGAAGACCTGGCACAGTGGACCGAAGGCCTTTCCTACGAGCAGCTTTGGGCGCCGTCCCACGGCCTTGCTTCGGCCGGATTTCACATCCGCCACATGGCGGGAAGCGTGGCGAGGCTTTTGACCTATTTGAAGGGCCGTGACTTGTCCGCAGCGCAACTGGCGGCGCTCGAAACCGAGAAGCGGCCTTCCGGTCCGGCGCGGGATGAATTGCTGGCCAACCTGGACCGCACGTTTGCCGAAGCCGAGGCTCACATCCGCACGATCGATCCGTTTGCGCTTCGGGAGCCAAGAGCGGTGGGCCGCGAACGCCTGCCAACCACGGTGGCGGGCCTTCTCACGCACATGGCCGAACACACGCAACGGCATGTGGGCCAGGCCATCTCAGCCGCCAAACTGGCGAGAAGCGGGGGCTGAGCGCTTTCCCACGTGTGCGTGGTGGCTCCTTTGCGAGCGCTTGGTAAACTGAAGTCGGGGGATCCGCGCCTGTGGCCACGACGTCTCAGCACAGTTCTGCTTCGACCCGCTACGAAGGCCTCGATTCCGAGCAGTTGATCCGCGCCTTTCGCATCATGCACACCGCGCGCCGGCTGGACGACCGCGAAGTGGCGTTGAAGCGCCAGAACCGGATCTTTTTTCAGATCAGCGGCGCCGGTCACGAAGCGGTGCAGGTGGCGGCGGGCATGGTGCTGCGGCCGGGCGAAGACTGGTTCTACCTTTATTACCGCGACCGCGCGCTGTGCCTGGCGCTGGGGGTGACGCCGCTCGAAATGCTGCAGCAGGCGGTGGGCGCTGCCGCCGACCCGGCCTCCGGCGGCCGGCAGATGCCCTCACACTGGGGGCACAAGCGCTGGAACATCGTAAGCTCCTCCTCACCCACCGGCACACAGTTTCTCCAGGCCGTGGGCTGCGCGGAGGCGGGAAGGTACCGCGGGGCGGAAAGGGAAGTGACGCTGGTCTGCGCGGGCGACGGCGCCACCAGCGAGGGCGAATTCTGGGAATCGCTGAACGCGGCGTGCCTGCGCAACCTGCCGCTGCTCTACCTGGTGGAGGACAACGGCTACGCGATCTCTGTGCCGGTCGAATGCCAGACCGCGGGCGGCAGCATTTCGAAACTCGTCTCCGGTTTTCCGGACCTGTTCCGGCAGGAGGTGGACGGCACCGATTTTCTGGCCTCCTACCGGGCCATGCAGGCGGCGGCGGAGCACTGCCGCGCAGCGGCGGGGTCCGGCGCTGGTGCACGCCCACGTCACGCGGCCGTATTCGCATTCGCTTTCCGATGACGAGCGCCTGTATAAGTGCGCCGCAGAACGGGAAGCCGAAGCGGCCCGCGACCCGGTGATCCGCTTCCCGCAGTTTTTGATGGAAGAGGGAATCGTGGACCGGCAGATGCTGCAGCGCATCGCGCACGAAATCGACGAGGAGGTGCACCAGGCCACCCAGCAGGCGCTGCACGACGCGCCGCCTGCTCCGTCCACGGCGCTGCGCCACCTGTACGCGGAGACCGCCTCACCGGCATCGGAGCAGTTTGCCGAACAGCCGGAGCCTCACGGCGCGCCGATGACCATGGTGGACCTGATCAACGCCACCCTGCGCGAAGAGATGCGGCGCAATCCCGACATCCTGGTATTTGGCGAGGACGTGGCCGATTGCAGCCGCGAACAGAGTCTGGCGGAAGTGAAAGGCAAGGGTGGCGTCTTCAAAGTGACCGCCGGGTTGCAGTCGGAATTCGGTGTGGCACGCTGTTTCAACACGCCGCTTGCGGAGGCCGGGATCGTGGGCCGCGCGATCGGCATGGCCACGCGCGGGCTCAAGCCTGTGGCCGAAATTCAGTTCTTCGATTACATCTGGCCGGCCATGATGCAACTACGCAATGAATTGCCGATGATGCGCTGGCGGTCGAACGGAGCGTTCTCCTGCCCGGCGGTGATTCGCGTGCCGATCGGCGGGTACCTGAACGGCGGTGCGCCGTATCACAGCCAGTCGGGCGAAGTGGAGTTCACTCACATTCCCGGTTTGCGCGTGGTGATGCCTTCGAACGCGCAGGATGCGTGCGGTTTGCTGCGCACGGCGCTGAGGTCCGACGATCCGGTGATGTTTCTGGAGCACAAGAAGCTGTACCGCGAGCCGTACAACCGCGCGCCCCATCCCGGCGAAAATTTCACCGTGCCGTTCGGCAAGGCCAAGGTGGTGAAGCCGGGCCGCAGCCTGACGGTCATCACGTACGGAGCGCTGGTGCAGAAAACGCTTCAGGCGGCGTCGCAAATCGAGCGGCGCGGCGGCGACAGGACCATCGAGATTCTAGACCTGCGCAGCCTGGCGCCCTACGACTGGGAGGCCATCGCCGCGTCCGTACGCAAGACCAGCCGCGTGCTGATTGCGCACGAGGACACGCTTTCGTTCGGCTACGGTGCGGAAATCGCGGCGCGGATTGCAAGCGAGCTGTTCGACGCGCTGGACGCTCCGGTGCGGCGGGTGGGAGCGCTCGATACGTGGGTCGGGTATCATCCGGGGCTCGAGGCCGCGATTCTGCCGCAGCCGGACACGCTGGCCGCGGAGTTCGACCGCCTGCTCTCCTGGTAAGCGGATATAATGCTCAATATGTCTTTGACGGATGTTCCCCGTAGAAACTTCCTGCGCGGCGTTACCGCGGCTACCGCGCTCTCCTATTCCCGTGTGATGGGCGCCAACGAGCGGGTCAACCTGGGCCTGATCGGTTGTGGAGACCGCGGACGCGGCGACATGGGCAACTTCATCAAGACCAACGTGGTGGATGTCACCGCGCTGTGCGATGTGTATGCCGCCCAGATCGACCGCGCCAAGCAGGCCGCGCCCAACGGGCAGAGTTTCAGCGACCATCGCAAGCTGCTGGAGCAGAAGAACGTGGACGCGGTGCTGATCGCCGTGCCGGACCACTGGCACGCCGCCATCGCGATCGACGCGCTCGATGCCGGCAAGGACGTCTACGTGGAAAAGCCGCTCACGCGGCGAATCGAAGAGGGACCGCCCATCGTCAAGGCCGCGCGCGTCAACAACCGCATCTGCCAGGTGGGCATGCAGCAGCGCTCCGGCAAACACTACCTGCAGGCGAAAGCCGAGTACATGGACACCAACAAACTCGGGAAGATCACCCTGGCCAGGACCTGGTGGCACGGCAACACTTACCATCTGCGGAAGGCGCCGGCGGAGTTGCAGAAGCAGCCCTCGAATCTCGACTGGGGCCATTTCCTGGGCCCGCTCAAGTGGCGCGATTACGATCCGCAGCAGTACTTCAACTGGCGCGCGTACCTGGATTTCGGTGGCGGGCAGGTGACGGACCTGTTCACGCACTGGATCGACGTCGTGCACATGTTCACGGGCGCGGATATTCCGATCGCGGCGTCGGCCGAGGGCGGAGTATTCCAATATAAGGACGGGCGCACCGCGCCCGACACCATCAATGTGCTGAACCACTATCCGCAGGAATTCGTCGCCACCTTCGAGGCGACGCTGGTGCCGGGCATCACCGGCGCGGGCGTTGAATTCTGCGGCACGGAGGGCAAGCTGTACATCGACCGGAGCCGCTACGAGTTCCGTCCGGTCGGCCGCAACGCGCAGCCCGTGGAAGTGAAGGCGACCACCAACCTGGACCTCGATCACATCCAGAACTTCATCGACTGCGTGAAGTCCCGCAAGCTGCCCAACGGCGACGTGCTGATCGGCCACCGCTCGGCGCAGGCTTCGCACCTTGGGAACATCTCCTACATGCAGAAGCGCCGCATCGATTTCGACCCGGTACGCGAAGAGATTCTCCCGTTCTGACGCGGGATCTCCGGGGTTGCTGCACAAACCGCCGCGTGTTATCACGTGACGGGAGTGGTTGCCATGACGGACGAACTGGCGGTCGTGGGCATCGAAGAGGCGAATGTGGACGCGCTTCCGTGCTGCGGCGTCAAAAGGCCGGACCACGAAGGACGGCTGCGCAAGACTGACTGGCTGCGCGCGCATTTCGACAAAGGCCTGAAAGCGAAAGTGCTGCTTGCGCCGGGCGACAAGCAGTGCGGCTACATCGAATATCTACCAGGCGAGTACGCCTGGCGCACAGTGGAGGCGCCGGGCTGGATGTTCATCCATTGCCTCTTCACTTACTCCCGGAAATATCAGCACTTGGGCTGGGGCGCTGCGCTGATCGAGGCGTGCGTTGCCGACGCGCGTAAGGCGCGGATGAACGGCGTGGCCGTGCTGGTTCGAGAGGCGCCCTGGCTTGCGGGCGCGGAGATCTTTCTGGCCAACGGATTCGAGGCTGTGGCCTCGGCTCCGCCGGACTATCGTCTGCTGGTGAAGCGCTTTCGGAAGCGGCCCCCCGGCCCCGTCTTTCGCGGTGGTTGCGAGGAGAGGTTGCGGCAATATGGCAAGGGGCTCACGTTGATCCACTGCGCTCAATGCCCACATATCGCGAAATTCGCGGCTGAAATTGCCGAGTCGGCGGAACGCGACTACGGCATGCGCCCGCGCATCGTGCAACTCGAGTCGCATCACGACGCCCAGAACGCGCCGACGCCGTACGCGGTATTCAGCCTTGTCTATGACGGACGGTTGCTGGCCGATCACCAGGTGAGCCGAACCCGGTTTCAGAACATCATGCGGAAGCTCCGGGGCGCGCGGTAGTTTCGCGGAAGCTCGCCCCGCGCACACTGGTATACTGATGGATTCAAGTCCCATAATTGAGGAGTTTCATGATTTCAGCAACACAGATGCGTCCGGGCATGGTGGTCAAGTTCAATAACGAACTTTATTCGGTTTTCAGCGTGACTCACCGGACGCCCGGCAACCTGCGCGGATTCGTTCAAGCCAAGATGCGCAGCTTACGCAGCGGCTCGATGATGGAGCACCGCTTTTCGTCGGAAGATCGCGTGGAAAAGGCTCTCATGGAAGAGCAGAAGATGGAGTATCTGTACGACGATGGCGAATACTACTACTTCATGAACACCGAAACCTACGAGCAGATGCACCTCATGAAGGACCTGCTCGGGGACGCGACGCAATACCTGATTCCGCAATTGAAGGTTACGGTAGAGTTTTACGAGGGCAAGCCCATCAGCGTGGAACTGCCCGCCACGGTGGACATGACGGTAGTGGAGACGGAGCCCGGTATCAAGGGCGCCACGGTTTCGAATGTCACCAAGCCGGCCAAGGTTGAAACGGGGCTTATCGTGCAGGTGCCGCCGTTCATCACGGAAGGCGAAAAGATCCGCGTGAACACCTCGGAAGGCACCTACCAGGAACGGGCCTAGACCCTAGAAGAGCGCGGCCAGCCGCTCTCCCAACTCCTGCTCTTCATCCGGCATCACCGTCCGCAAATCGATCACAAGCCGGTCGTTTTCGATGCGCCCGATGACCGGCGGTTTGCCCAGCCGCAGCGTGCGCTCGGCGGCCACCGCGTCGGCGGCAACAGCAATCAAACAGGTGGGGAGCGGCTGCTCCGGGGTGGCGCCTCCGCCGGTGACCGACGATCCGGCCAGAAGTTCGGCGCGCACGGCGGGGTGCCGCGCGAGAAGCGCTTCGGCGCGGCGCCGGACCTCGTCCGCGGTTTGCCGGATCATGGCCAGAGCGGGGATGCGGTCCCAGCGCTCCAGCAGCAGGTTACGCAGCGAAGATTCGAGGGACTGGTAAATCATCTTGTCCACGCGCAGCGCGCGGAAGAGCGGATTGCGGCGGAGCCGTTGCACCAGTTCCGGGCGGCCGGCGAGAATGCCCGCCTGCGGACCGCCCAGCAGCTTATCGCCGGAGAAGGAAACGAGGCCGGCGCCCGCAGCGAGGCTCTCGGAGACCAGCGGCTCGTCGATCCCGAACGGCCGCAGGTCGGCGATGCAGCCGCTGCCGAGATCCTCGTAGAGCGGCACGGAGCACTCGCGGGCGAGCGCCGCCAATTCGCGCAGGCTCGGGCGGGCCGTGAACCCTTCCATGCGGAAGTTGCTGGGGTGCACGCGGAGCAGCAGGCGGGTGCGGTCGGAGATGGCGGCGCGATAGTCGTCGATGTGGGTGCGGTTGGTGGTGCCGACCTCCCGGATGACGGCGCCGCTGCGGGACATGATTTCCGGGATGCGGAAGCCGTCGCCGATTTCGATCAGCTCGCCGCGCGAAACGATCGCTTCGCCGCCCGCGGCGAGTTCGTGGAGTGCCAGAAAGATTGCGGCGGCATTATTGTTGACCACGATGGCCGACGTGCCGAGCAGTTTGTCGAGCAGTGCGGCTGCGTGAACGTCGCGCTTGCCGCGCCGCCCGCTGGCCAGGTCGTATTCGAGATTGGAGTAGCCCGGCAGCACCCGCAGCGGTCCCAATGGAGCGCGGCCGAGATTAGTGTGGAGCACGACGCCGGTGGCGTTGATGACGCTGCAAAGGGAAGGCTGTTCGATAGCCAGCAGGGCGGCTTCCACGCGAGCCTCGATATCGGCGGTGGGTGCGCAGCCCCGCAGCAGGGCCGCACGATCCGCCTCGATGGCGCGCCGGATTTCCGCCACGACGACGGCGCGGGGGAAGCGGTTCAGGCCGGGGGAGAGGCGTCCGAGCACCTCGTGAACCGCCGGCAATTCGCGCATCCGTCCGCTTTCCGCCACGAATTCGATGGTAGCGGCTTGTCTCGGGACCCCGCAACCAAGTAAACTAGAAAGTTCGGGGCGTGGCTCAGCCTGGCTAGAGCGCCTGGTTCGGGACCAGGAGGTCGGTGGTTCGAATCCACTCGCCCCGACCAACCTTTTCAAGCACTTACAGACAACAGAGAAAGACATCAGGGTCCAAACAGGGTCCGTTTTTGGACCCTACGCCGAGCCCGCACGTTAGACCTGTGGTCGTTGTAGCCCTGTTTTCAATCACTTGCTGTCCGACAACTTCGAAGACCTCTTGGGCCCTGACCAGGAGGTCTAGTGATCGCCCGGATATTGCGCCCGCTAGACGGAGACTGGCCGACTTTCAGGAGCCCTATCTCGAGACCGTCACCTCAACGGTATTCGATCTGATTAGGATGGCACTCTCAGGGTCGGCGCAGTCCGCAGTGATCCGATATTGGCCTGGCTTCGTCAAATCGTAAAACTCGCTGACATCACACTTCTCCGCGAATGACTCGCCAGGCTTCAATTTGATCCAGGCAAGCTTGCCACTCAAGAGTCCGCTCTTCGCAACCTCTTCCGGGCTCATCCGAGCCAGAGCCCCGCGCAAATCGAGCCGCCCGTGGCGATAGTCGAGTTTCTTGTCCGCTGCGAAGTTACCAGAAGCATCAAGGACATCGACCGCACAGCCTGGATGATACACCTCCCGTCCAATAGTGACCTCATGGTCTGAGCGGTTTGTCATCGTCTGCTCGATAACGAGAGCGTCGCCAGCCTTTACCGCCTTCTCTTTTGCACGAAGCATGACCGAGATGGTGGCTGCCTTGCCCTCCGCCTGATTCACTGCCTGTGCTGGAGTGCCATGGATTAGCGCTCCACCCAACCAGACAAGGAGGGCGGTGGACGCTGACACCACGGTTCGTCCTTGCCTCATCATGTCTGGAGCGTACCACCAAACCCACGGCGCCGCATTTCGAAACCGCTCAAAACGCTGACGCGATTTTCTTATGATTGGACCGCCGGTTTCCAGCGCCTTGGCATGTGCCGTAACATATGCTTAGGAGGTGGCGATGTTCCCAGAGCGGCGAGTCAGGCTTTTCAAGAACGGGCGGAACCAGGCAGTGCGCATACCGCGAGGCTTTGAACTGCCCGGCAAGAACGCCGTCATGCGGAAGGAAGGCGAGAAGTTGATCGTGGAGCCTGTCCCGCCAAAATCCCTGCTCGACGTTCTTGCGACGCTCACACCGCTTGACGAGGAGTTGCCCCCGATTTCCGATTCGCACCCGCGCGCTGTAGATCTCTGATGCGTTACTTGCTCGACACGAACATCGTGTCCGCGGTGATCCGTGACCCGCAGGGCCACGTGACAAGCGAATCCGGGAGGGCGGCGAAGGGAACGTTGCGACCAGCATCACAGTCGCTGCCGAGTTGCGCTATGGCGCGGCCAAGAAAGGATCGGCCCGTCTCACGGCTCAAGTCGAGGCGGTGCTCGGAGCCTTGGAGGTTCTCCCCTTCGAAGACCCAGCCGACCGCGTGTACGGCGTTCTCCGCGCCGGCCTCGAACAGAAAGGCCAGCCGATTGGAGGCAATGATCTGCTCATCGCCGCTCACGTCCTTTCACTTGGATTCACGCTCGTCACCGCTAACGAACGGGAATTTTCCAAAATCGAGGACATCCCCTGCGAGAACTGGCTTGGTTAAGGCAGCCGCGGCCCAGGACCTCCACATCGGCCTGTAGCCGTGTACGCGGATGCCGGACTACCATTAGCTTTGAGATGCGCGAGGCGACACAATCTTCTCACGGACTCCGTACCGTCGAGCCGGTTGTGGCAAACTTGTGGAAGAAGGACCAACCGTATGCGAGCCATCCGCATAGTGGGCAGAATCGACGATGACCATCAGATCCGCGCGGAAGCGCCCCGAGACCTCCCGCCCGGGCGTGTCCAGTTGATTGTTATCCGTCCTGATGAGGATGAGTCGGGTGCCTTCTGGCCCTGGGACGTTGCGCAGGCCTGGAGCGACGACTTGGGTGATGCGCAGCAGGACATTTATACTCTGGCGGACGGCCAACCCGTAGATGCGTCCCGGTGAGATCTGCCTCGCGAGTTTCCGTTCGGCGATGTCGCGGGAATGAGACTGCGGCCGGTGCTTCTCCTGGCAGGACCGCGAAGTTGCGCGACCTGCTGGCCGCCTGGTAATCCGATAGCGGCCACTGGAAACTGAATTCGGTTCTTCCTCGATCCCCTGATAGTCACGAAGTCCATCTAATATCCTATCCATACGAATACGAGGTATGCGATGAACCTGCGAGGCACTCTGCCCACTCTGACTCTGGAAGCCTTGTAGCACCAGCCGGATCACGCCTACTCCATTGCGAGCGGATCAAGAGGCGATCGCATGGTGTGCTGGACTTCAAGGAAGGTACGCTGTATCCGGCTCTCCACAAGTTGGAACGGGACGGGCTACTTGAATCATACGAAGACGTCGAGAACGGCCGAACCCGCCGTTATTATCGGATCACCAAAACGGGGTTGCGTCGCGCTCACGAAGGACCGCACGGAATGGCGGAAGGTGTCCCGCGCCGTAACGGTGATTTTGAATGAGGCGTGACCGGATGAATGATACGACGAAGATGACCACACTCGAGACATGGTTAGCATCAGCCACTCGTGGTTGGTCCGCCGAATCTGCGGCCCAGGTTAGAGCGGAAATACACGAACATTACCAGTCGGCCTACGAAGCGACGCTTGCAGGTGGCGTTTCCGGCCAGGAGGCTGACCTCACGGCCATCGCCGCCTTGGGGGACGCGAGGTCGGCGAACCGCCAGTACAGCCGTGTGTTGCTTACGTTGAAGGAAGCCAGGCTGCTTCAGTTTATGACTCCCGGCCTGTCTTTCTCTGCCGAACGGGGGCGCCGGAGCCGGGAAGGGGCTGGCTGGGTTGCTTGCAGCCGAGGGCTTCTTAGGCGTTGCCTCGATGTGTTGGAGGGACCACGCGTGGTTGTGTTTTTGGTTGACCCTGGTGGCAGTGGTCCTCGTCTCTCGGTTCTTGCCGATTGACTCGCCGTCTCGGAGCCGCACCTACCTTTGGGCCAAGTGGGTCGCTTTGATCGGCGCCGCCGCATTAACGGCATGGCTTGGAGTTCGGCAACTGTGGATGCTGGTGGCCCCCTTGATCGTCTGGCTTACGTAGAGTATGTCCACATATCTATCCGCCGGAAACTGCCCGTCGACCAGTGGCCCAAGCGGTTGTACCGCTGAAAGCGCCTGTAGCCGTGTTGGTCCGGTGCTCCTATATGGCGATTTTGAAATCCTCGCTGGGCAACATATTTTGGTCAGGTTTTTGGGAAGGGCGACGCGACCGCGCGCGTGCGCGAAAGCAACCGGATTACAACGTGGAACCAGGGTCCAAGCAGGTCCAACGGCAGCCCGGCTCGCCACACCTTCGCCTTTAGGGTCCAAAAAGGGTCCAAACAGAAGACGTGTAAGTCTTGTCGTTTCAGTGAACGATGTTTGTAAGTTGTTGATATATGCTGGTTCGGGACCAGGAGGTCGGTGGTTCGAATCCACTCGCCCCGACCAACCTTCAACATTCAGACACTCCTACATTGTAATCAGGGTCCATGCAGGGTCCATTTTTGACCCTACGTCGAGTCCGCACGTTGGACTCTGTTGGTCGTTGTCGCCGTGTTTTGATCAACTTGCATGTCGGACGACTTCGACGACCTCTTGGGCCGTGACCAGGAGGTCTGACGACACGCCGGATTTCTAGAGTAGCCTTCCTCCGGTTGACCGGGCATGCTACGATCACCCCATGAATGCTGGCTTGAGAGCGCTTGCGGTCGGCGCTTTTACAGGACTCGGTTTTGCCTTCTGCGTCAAGGTTCTCAATTTCCTGCCGGGACCTGCGTTTCTGGTTAGCATGATCTCAGCGATGGCGCTCAGTTCCTTTCTCCGCCGCACGAGACTGAAGGCGGGAACAGGGCACGGACGCGTTTAGTCCAGCCAAACCCGCCCGGCAAGAACGCAGTAATGCGCCAAGGAAGGCGAGAAGCTTATCGTGGAGCCTGTCACGCCAAAATCCCTGCTGGGCGTCCTTGCAACGCTCACGCCCCTTGACGAGGAACTCCCCGAACATTTCCGATCCGCGCCCGCACGCTGTCGAACTCTGATGCGTTGCCTGCTCGACACGAACATCGCCTCCGCGGTGATCCGTAACCCGCAGGGCTGCGTGACAGAGCGGATCTGGCGACCAGCATCATAGTCGCTGCCGAGTTGCGGTACGGCGCGGCCAAGAAAGGATCGGCCCGTCTCACGGCTCAAGTCGAGGCCGTGCTCGGAGCCTTGGAGGTCATCCAGGACCTTCCGTGCGAGAACTGGCTCGGTTAGAGCAGCTGCGGCCAAGAACCTCCACATCAGCCTGCAGCCGTGTTTGGTCTGGTGCTCCTATATAGCGATTTTGAAATCCTGTCTGAGCAACATATTTGATCGAGTTTTCAGAGGGGCGACCCGACCGCGCGAGCGCGCGAAGCACTTGAATCACTACGTGGAAACCGGGGTCCAAGCAGCGTTTAAGCGATCAGAACTTTGCGTGCTCATCCGTCATCCCGGGAATATGGGTCTGGATTCCAGCGAGTCTGACTGTCGTCCTTATTATGTTTCGTACGGCGCTGGAAGACCGCACAGTTTGCCGGGAATTACCGGGCTATCCCGAGTTAGCGGAGCGGACACGGAGCCGTCTCATCCCTGGCGTCTGGTAAACGGCGATACCGTAGAACGACGTCGTCTCACGCGCACTCGAGAACCCGGGGAAAGACGGGAAGCTTTCCGCATTCCGGCCTTAACTACCCAGCGGGTCGCGGCATGACTTCCTGCAGGATCTGCTCGGGCAGTGTGTCCTCCGCGGTTTCCATCGCGATATTACGAACACGAAGCAGGCGCAGGGCCGACAACCGGCGGATAGAACGAGGCGGCGGAATTTTATGAAACCTGTCGCCTTCGGGCAGGTCTACCTTGGCGAGCAGGGCGCGCGCGTGCACACCTTCGAAGGTGACGGCGACGCCGTGATCGTTGGTGTTCGCGGTCTGCTGCGCCATTTTCGCGATTTCCGATACCGTCAGCGACGTGCGAGTGGTGAGG
>CAWIJJ010000008.1:0-480114 GCA_963836425.1 Bryobacterales bacterium
CGCGGCCGCGGCCGGTTTCGCCGGAGCCGTAACGGCAACGCCACAGGGCAGGCAGCAGCAGGCGGCCGATCATCCCAAACCCGCATCTGAAATGCAGGTTCCCAAAATGAAGTTCGGCAAGGCGGAGATCAGCCGCCTGATCTGCGGGTGCAACTGCTTTTACGGGTACGCGCACTTTAACCAGACTCTGGGGACCGTGATGCGGGAGTACTTCACGGCGGACCGGGTGTGCGACGTAATGCACCAGTGCAATCGTTTCGGAATCAACGCCTTCAACTACTTTCCCGGCGCGCGCGGGCCGCAGGATCTGGAACGGTTCCAGGCGGAGGGCGGGAAGATGGAACTGATCGTCCAGGGCAACATGGACGATGCCGGGGAGCTTGTCAAGGCGCTGAAGCCGGTCGCGATTTACCGTCACGGCGAGAATACGGATCGCGACTACATGAGCGGGCAACTCGGCAGCGTCCGGGAGTGGTGCAAGAAGGTACGGGACCTGGGGGTGATGGTGGGGGTCGGGACGCATAAGCCGGAAGTGATCGCCACCGTGGAAGAGGAAGGCTGGGACGTGGATTTCTACGCCGGCTGCGTTTACAACCGCACGCGCACCGCGGACGAGTGGAAGAAGGTGCTGGGCGGCGAACTGGTGGAGATGCAGGGCGAATGCTATTTGCAAAGCGATCCGCCCCGCATGTACAAGGTGATGCGGGCCACCAGCAAACCGTGTTTTGCGTTCAAGATTCTGGCTGCCGGGCGCGTTGCGAACGTGGAAGCCGCGTTTAAAAACGCCTACGAGAACCTCAAGCCGACCGACGGCGTCTTCATCGGCCTGTTCCCCCGCGCCAAAGACGAGGTTCGGGAAAACGCCGAGCGCGTGCATCGTCTGCTGCTGCGTGGGTGAAACGCTACGGAAGCGGCGTGCGCCCGTCCTGTGCGTTGTTTTCGAGTGATCCGCAGGCCGTACAATACGTTAGATGGTGCCGCACGGGGATTTCGAACTGGATGAACAGCCATCGGGGACCGAGAGGCTTTGGAGAATCCAGCGGATCGGCTGGGTGGCCATGCTCCTGTTCGTTGCCGGCGCAATCCTAGGCCTCTTCGGAGCAGGACCGCTCGATCATGCGTACGTTCGCCGCAACGGACTCGAAATCGCTTATTCGCGCTTCCAGCGAATGACCAGTGAGGCGAATCTCGAGGTGACAGTACTCCGTGCCCCGGCCGACATGACGCGCGTCTGGGTGGATCAAAACTACATCGGACAATTTGAAATCAGCAGCGTGACGCCCCAGCCTGAGTCGACAGCGTCATCGTCGGGTCAGGTGCGATACGCGTTTCGAAGTAAGGCCGGAGAGCGGCTGGTGGTCTCGATCCGGTTGCGGGCAAGCGAAGGCACGTTCGGGCCGGTAACCGGCAAGCTTGGTGTTGACGATATAGGAGAAGCGGCCTGGTGGCAGTTGATTTGGCCTTAAGGAGACAGAATCCATGGATGCAGTGATCCGTGCAACGACGATTTACTTCTTCGTGTGGCTGGTCTTCCGGCTCGCCGGGAAACGAACCCTCTCAGATGCGACTACGTTTGATTTCGTGCTGCTGCTGATCATCGCCGAAACGACCCAGCAGGCGCTGCTCGGGGATGATTATTCGCTGACCAACGCCTTTGTGCTAATCACAACACTGGTTGGTATCGATATCGCCCTGTCGCTGCTCAAGCGGAAATTCCGGCAGCTTGGACAAATTATGGACGGCGCACCGCTGCTGATCGTCGATAACGGCCGTCCGCTCGAAGAACGGATGGCGCGGGCGCGTGTGGACCGGCAGGATGTTCTTGAAGCCGCGAGGCGCCTGCAGGGACTCGAGCGCATGGATCAGATCAAGTATGCGGTCCTGGAGCAGAGTGGCGGCATCTCGATCGTGCCAAAGGCCACTTAGTCCGAGCGGCGCCTTCAATGAGGCTGCGATCACGCTGAAATGAAGGCGGATTCGAAAGGGGAAGCCGCCGCGCTGTGCCGTTTGCGCGGTGCAGTTTGTAATCGCTCCTTTTTCGTTCCCGCACCCCCAGCAGGCTCGGCAACAATATGAAGCCGCTCGGGCGGTCGCAGCGAAGATTGTTGATCCAACTAACGAAAGCAATCGCTTGCGTCGATCGATCAAGGTCTCCAGTTCGTGTCAGATCCACCGCCGAATCTTGTCTCTGCAACTCCAAGTCCGAGCCCCCGCGTCAACGTCCAGGATTCACCAATTCCGCCTTTCCCGACAACTGCCGGCGGGTTCCAGGATCGGAGCAAAGCGGCGATAATGCTGAGTCGGCTTTGGTGGATGCATGGCTTGCGGGTGGGCGGACGGATGAGGCAGTCGCCGCTGCGCGAAAGATCGAGGATCCAGAACGACGAGTGAGTGAGTTGCTGAGTCTTGCGCGCAGTCTATTGAACGACGCCGGGGCACCAATCTTCTAGAGACCTTCATCTCCGAGCGTATCGGTTCTGAAGTGGCATTTGGGAAGCCAGGCAGCGAAATGCCAGCCCTCGTCCTTTCCACTATACGAGTTTAATCGTGACGCGGCGGCCTACCATCGCGGCCGCTCGCTGCAGACTTGAAAGCGTGATGTCGTCTTTTGCGCTGAGGAGCCGGTCAACTTGCGTGCGGCTTGTCTTCAGCAGCGTTGCCATCTTGTTCTTCGATATTTTTTTCTTCTTCATGGCCTCGGCAAGTTGCCACGCTACGACTTCCTTGACCGCCTGCGCTTGCGCCTCCTCGAAAATGCCTTCCTCTTTGAGGAAGTCATCGACGCTCGATCCCATCTGTTTCTTGCTCATTGCTCCAACTCCTTCTTGCGCTTCCGCGCCAGCGCCAAATCCTCATCTGGCGTTGCGCGGGTTTTCTTGATGAACCCATGCAGCGCTACCAGGTGCTCACGGTAAACGCAGAGCAACACGCGCGCCGTGCGCTTCGTCGGCCATCTCGCGTACCGTACTTAGTACATTGTACCTTAAAATGTGCAGCCAGCCGTTATGGCCTCGGGGCCAAGCTCGCGCATCAATACATCGAGCGCATGCCGCGTGAACTCTTGGTCGGTCATGGCTCTCGTTCCGAGGCCTTCGCCAGGTACAACTCCACACGATCCGTGGTCCAGGTCGCCACGCCGCAGCCGAAGAAGTCGGTATCCTCAGTCCAAATCGCGCAGCCCAGCGCGAGCGCGGCGGCCAGGACAGGCCAGTCATCTTCGTCTCGGCGGGCAATGCGCTGGCGGGCGACATGCTCGAAGCTTCGATAGGTCTCGGCTTCGACGACCTGCACCACGCCGGCAAGTTGATCCAGAATTGCCATGGCAGGAGGCACCGGCACTTTGCGTCGCTCCAAGATCTCCGGGAGTTCTTCGCGCGCTTCTTCGAATGCTGTGTCCGGCGTAAGGAACTCAACCTGCCCAGCGTACTTACGCAACAACGCGAGGACGCGCGACCCGAGCACCGCGCGAATCAGGATGTTCGCGTCGAGCACCAGCATTGGCTAGCTCTTCCGCGTCCGGCGTTCGCGCCGCAGCTTCTTGAAGTCCGCGACGATCTCGTCTTCGCTCGTTCCAGCCGCCGCAATCAACTCCTGCATCTTCTCTCCCGCAGTGCGAAGAGCTTCGAGATCCGCCTGGCTCGGTTTGGGCTTCGTCGGGATGTAGATCCCAATCGTGGCGCCGTGGCGAGTGATGGCGACGGGCGTCTTCGACTCGAGGTAGTCCGCTAGGTTCTCCCGAAACTCCCGAATTCCAACTTTGGTTGTCTGCATGGCCACCTCCCGATTGTGTACACAATGATAACACAGGCAGAAGATGGCTTCCCGCGCATGGCGCGGGCGGTTCCAAGGAGCGGACATTTGCGGACCTCTCGAGCATCACAGCCGCTACCCGCAGAGTTCCGCAAAGGTCCGCAGAAGTCCGCAATCCATGCCATCGACAACGGAAAGCGGTAGTGGAACATAAAGGAAACGTCCGACACCGTGACGATGGAGCGCACCTTTTCGCCGATGCTTCAACTACTTGGGCAGTGGGACGCTTGCGCCCCACCGTCGGACACCTGTCCGACACCGGCGAGCGAATCTCACGAGTCTTTATCGTGCACCGCCGTCTAAATGCGTCGCGAGCATCTTGACCGCAGTCCAAACCCGCTGCACACTGTAGTCAACTGCGCGGCGCCCTGCGGGCGGAAACTGGAATCGACCTGCTGACTTCCTGCTGACAAGAGCCCCTTATGCTTTCGACCAGGAGACGCCCTTCAAGGTTAACCGCAATCAGCAGGACTACTACCGGGTCGATCTGCCGCCGCGCCTGTTCCTCGACGGCAAGCGCCGTTCTGTTATGGCCAAGACCCGCCGCGAGGCGATCGAAAAGGCCGAAGCCCTCATGGCCAAGCGCAAGAAGGGCCTCAACACGGATCGTGCCAAAGCCACCGTCGCCGAGTTCCTCACGCGATTTTCGACTACTACCAGACCGAAGGTGGCGTCGCGCTGCGCACCTGGCAGGATTACCGTTATCACATCGAGACCAACATTGTCCCCGCCATCGGCGCGCTGCCGCTCGGCGACCTGAAGCCTCTGCAGGTGGACGAGTGGCTCCGCGGCCTGCGCGAGCGCGGACTCGGCGACCGCACCATTGACTACGCGCACTCCGTGCTGCGCCGCGCCCTGCAGTTCGCCGTCGAATGGGAGGTCCTGGACCGCAACCCCGCCGGCGCGCGATTCCGTGCCGCCAAGCGCAAGCGCACCGTGAAACCCGGCGGCAAGAAGACCCGCTTCCTCGATCCAGACGAGACGCGCCGCTTCCTCGAAGCCACCAAGGGCGGCGCGCATGAGGCTCTGTACGCCATCGCCATCACCAGCGGCATGCGGCCCGAGGAAGTCTACGGGCTCCGCTGGCGTGATGTCGATCTCGACAATCGCAAGCTGACCATCAACCAGGTTGTCGCCAAGACGCGCCGCAAGAAGGGCGACAACTGCGCCCGCATCGAGTTTGGCCCGCCCAAGACCGACAAGAGCCGCCGCACACTCGACTTCCCGCCGTTCGTTGCCGCCCTTCTCGCCGAGCACCGTGGCGAGGTCCACGAAATGCGCCGCTTCGCGGGCGACCGCTGGCAGGATCACGGGCTCGTCTTTCCGTCCCAGGTTGGCACGCCGCTCGAAGAGCGCAACGTCCTGCGGCGGTTTCAGAAGGTCTGCGAAAGCATCGGCCTGCCGCGCCTGCGCCTATACGACCTCCGCCACACACACGCGTCGCTCTTGATCCACGAAGGCGTGCACCCGAAGCGAATCTCCGAACGGCTCGGACATTCGTCGCGGACCAGGAGTCCGCGGCGAAGGCGGCGGGTTGTGCCGATCGCACCTCGCAAGGCATCATGATTCTGTTTCGTCGTTTTCACCGTGTCGTCACTTGCTCTCTTCAGTTCCCAGCACGTGACGGAGCGTAAACTGGTGTTACCCGTCAATTCTTCATCCCTTCAACGAAGATCAACGTTGCCGTGCAACCATACAGGGCGGATCGATGCCATCGATCCACTTGTGACCGTCCCAGTAGCTACGGTCGCAGGCGATCATTGTGGCTAGGAATTCGAGATCTTCCAGCCTTTGGAGCGGTTCGTATGCGCCAGTATAATTTCGGCTTGCGCTATCTTTTTGTTCAGTTTGGGTTCGCGGGGCGGCGATTCCCATTTCAGCGGATGGCGAACGAGAACCCAATCAGGTCGAATCGGCCAAGTCTGACCCACTGCCCTATCGTGTAGAAGCAACGCCGCTAAGACCAGAAGAAGCTTCGCGCCCATGCCCGCATAGTATTCTCACAGCGTGCTTAACGCAAGGGCGAGTACCGAATCTGTCAACGAATAGAGAAGTGCGCATCCACGGCGTCATTTTCGTCCTGGGCATTCTAGCTATAGCTAGATCAAACCCGGCAATCCGACCCGAGCACGTGCGGGAGCAGAGGGCTCCCGCGGCGCAGTCAGTGAGACGAGGAGTAGAAAGGCGGCGCCCGGCGACTTGCTGACAAATCTGCTGACAAAAACACCAAAGCCCGCCAGTGGCGGGCCTGTAATTCATTCATTTTAGACTGGAGCCACCCGCCGGGATCGAACCGGCGACCTGCTGATTACGAATCTTCCATTCACAACCAGTTCGGCCGCGGAGGCCGTGGCGTGGCATAGCATCTTTAAAGCCGGTTGCGCGCGCACTTCAGCGATTCTGCCGACCGAGGATGAAACGCTCCCACCATTTGGGGCATAATTTTGTGCCCACGAACCGGCTGGAAGCCGCTCCACAACCGAGCGCCAATGCGACGAGCGCGACAACAACCTGCACAGCTTTCACGGATGCCGCCTATGGCAGTTCTTTGATGGCCACGTTCCGGTAGCGATGATACAGGCCGGGACTGCAACGGTTGCCACCGTGTACCTGCACGGCGATCATGCCCTCTTCGGCGCCGCCCGGCAGGTGATTGGCCGTGTCGGTCCAGTCGGTGACCAGGTCGCCGTTCATCCAGACCTGGATGTGGGGCACGGCGCCCTCGATGCGGGCGCGGATGGAGTTCCACTCGCCCTTTTTCCAATGCTGCTCCCAGTTTTGCGGCTGGCCTCCACGCACACCCTGCAACGCTTCGCCGTAGATACCGCCCATGGTGCCGCCCGTCAGGTAATCGAGCGTCACCTGGTAGGCTTCCCCCTTTTCGGTGGAGCGGAGGAATAGCCCGCTGTCGCAACCGAAATCCGGGTTCATCTCGAGCGACACCTCGAAGTTCTTATACTTCTTGTCGGTCAGAACAATCCCGCCGTTATCCTTCTTATCCTGGGTGGCGGTCAGCACGCCGTTTTCCACCTTCCAGGCTGTGTTTCCGTGATGGTTCACCTGGCTGACATGCCAGCCCCGCAGGTTCGGCCCCGCCGAAATGTCGGTAAATCCTGCCGGGATGCCCTGCGCCAGCAGCACAACGGCTACTGTCAGCAGGGCTGCGAACGACACGACTTTGCGCATCATCTTCTCCTCCGTGGCCGGCCGCGGCCGGCCCGCACGATCAGAAAGGCAACACCTCGAGCCGCAGCGGATCGAAACGAATCCGTCGCTGCTCAATATAAGACTGCACGGCCAGCAAGGGCGGCAGAATCGAAACGGCGGCGATGGCGGCGTCGGCGTTCGGCAGCTTACGGCTCTTGCAGCAATCGAGGAAATTGCGGACGTGGTCGGCGGTGATGTCGCCGGGGATATCCCGCTTGACGATATCAGGGCTGCGCCCGGCCGGCGTGAACTCCCAATGATTGCGGTTCACGAAGAGCCTGCCGCGGTCGCCATAGAACGTCACCCCGTAGGGCGGCGCGGCCCCGTAGGCATTCGATTGGAACAGCACCGAGAAGCCATCGTAGTCGAACAGCGCGTTGCAGGTGTCCGGCGCGGTGCGTCCGTCCTGCCGGTCGTAGTAAATGCCCCCGGCGAAAGTGGCGGCGTGCGGTGCGCGATCGCCCATGTACATGTGCACGACGTCCATCCAGTGGTGGCCGAAGTCGGTCAACTTGCCGCCGTTGAATTCCAGGAACGAGCGGAAGCTGAAATACATGCCCGGGTTCCAGTCGCGGTAGGCTACCGGTCCCAGGAAGCGCATCCAGTCGAGGTCCGCCGGCTTCTCCGCCGGTTCCTTTCGTAGCGGTCCGGGAACGTTGCTATGCCAGACGGCGTCGATGTGGCTGATCTTGCCGATTGCGCCGGAGCGCACGAATCTCTCGAGCGGCTCCAGGTAAATCTCGCCGGACCGCTGCTGCAATCCGATCTGGAGAATTTTGCCGGTCGCGCGGGCGGTCTTTACCATGACCGGCGCCTCTTCGCGCAGGCGGCACATGGGTTTTTCCGAATACACGTCCTTGCCCGCATTCATCGCATCGACGGCGTGCTCCTTGTGCCAGTGGTCGGGCGAGCCGATCAGAACCGCGTCTACTTCCGGCAGTTCCAACAGCTTGCGATGGTCCCCAAACTTCCTGGCGTTGGGCGCGCCGGAAAGCAGGTCGTGGAAACGGGCCGGGTACACATCGCAGAGCGCCCGGAGTTCGACCTCCGGGTTCTTCTGAAACAGGCCGGCCACGGCCGTGGCGCGCGATCCGGTGCCGATTACACCCAGACCGATCCTGTCGTTCGCACCGAGAATTCTGGAATAGGAAAGAGCGGTTATGGCGACTCCGCGAGCCGCCTCGCGCCGGGTGATCATGGCACTACCTCCGTTTCTTCAAAAAGCAGGTACCCCAAGACAGTATCAACTTTTCGCGCCGGATGCTGCCCCGTTGTCGGCGGGTGGGCGAGCGAGCGCGAGAGCCGGCCGGGCGGCAGGAACTTTGGCTCGACCTGCCTGGACGTGTACTCTGAGAGGAGTGTCTCCGGGCAAATCCAAGAAAAAGCCATCCCAGCAGTTCCGCAGCGCACTGCCGCTGATTCAGGAACTGGTCCGGCCGCGGCGCAAAATGCTGCTCACGGGGCTGGTGCTGATGCTGATCAACCGCGCGGCGGGCCTGGTGCTGCCGGGCTCCACCAAGTACCTGGTGGACAACGTGATTGGAAAGCACCAGGTGGCACTGCTCGCCCCCCTGGTGGGAGCCGTGCTGGGCGCCACCGTAATACAGGGCCTCACATCCTTCACCCTCACCCAACTGCTCTCCAAAGAGGCGCAGCGGCTGATTGCGGAATTGCGGCGCAAGGTGCAGGAGCACGTCGGGCGGCTGCCGGTAGGGTATTACGATTCGAACAAGGCAGGCGTGCTGGTTTCGCGCATCATGACTGACGTGGAAGGCGTGCGCAACCTGGTGGGCACGGGCCTGGTGGAGTTCCTGGGCGGCATCTTCACCGCGATCTTCGCACTCATTTTTCTGCTGAACATCAGCGCCGTGCTGACCGGAGTGGCGCTGTTGTTCATGGCGACCGCAGGCTTCGGATTGCAACTCGCGTTCCGCAAAATTCGCCCGATCTTTCGCGAGCGCGGAAAGATCAATGCGGACGTCTCCGGCCGCCTGACGGAATCGCTGGCCGGGGTCAGGGTGGTGAAGGGGTACCATGCGGAGGCGGAAGAGGCCGCGGTCTTTTCGGGCGGCGTGAAGCGGCTGCTGGACAACGTGCTCAAGTCCCTGACGGCCATTTCGCTGATGGGGCTGTCCGCCACGCTGCTGATGGGAATCGTGGGCGCCACGGTCATGTATCTGGGCGCGCGGCAGATCATGAGCGGCACGCTCACGCTTGGCGAGTTCATGACGTTCACGGCGTTCCTCGCCTTCCTGGTGGCGCCCATGTTTCAGGTGGTGGGCATCGGCACGCAGCTTACCGAGGCGCTGGCCGGCCTGGACCGGACGCAGGAAGTGCTGGCGGAAAAGCCCGAGGACGAGGATCCGCGCCGCACCCGCGCCATCGGACCGGTCGCCGGCAACGTTCGCTTCGATCACGTGGACTTCGCCTACGAGCCGGGCAAGCAGGTGCTTTACGACATCAGCTTCGATTCGCTCCCCGGCACGGTGACCGCGCTGGTGGGACCGTCGGGTTCGGGAAAATCGACCATCATCAGCCTCGTGGCCGCGTTCCACGAACCGGCCGCCGGGCTCGTGCTGGTAGATGGCGTGGACCTTTCCACGGTGCGGCTCGATTCCTACCGCACGCAGCTCGGCGTGGTTTTGCAGGATACGTTTCTCTTCGACGGCACGATTCGGGAGAACGTGGCGTTCGCGCGCCCCCGCGCCACGGAGGAAGAGATCCTGTCCGCCTGCCGCATCGCGCGCGTGGACGAATTCGCCGAACGTTTCGAGAAGCAGTACGAGACGATTGTGGGGGAGCGCGGCGTGAAGCTTTCGGGCGGCCAGCGGCAGCGTGTTTCGATTGCGCGCGCCATCCTGGCCGATCCGCGGATTCTCATTCTGGACGAGGCAACGTCGAGCCTCGATTCGGAATCCGAAGCGGCGATTCAGGAAGGGCTCGCGTACCTGATGCGCGGGCGGACCACCTTCGTGATCGCGCACCGGCTGTCTACGATCCGGCGGGCGGAGCAGATCCTGGTGGTGGAAAACGGCCGTATCGTAGAGCGGGGATCGCACGAAGAACTGTACGATTTCCGCGGGCGGTACTACGACCTGTATACGCGGCAGCACGGCATCGACGCCAACCTGTTCCTGGCGCCGGGCGAGGGCGACAAGGTGCCGGAGCCGATCGAGAAGCCGCGGATCCCAGCGGGGGGCGCGCCGACCGCGGCGTCACTGCTGCGCGGCGGAATTACGTGAGTTACGCATCAGTGGCGTGACCCGGTCTGATGAGACACGGTGTCAGGAAAAGCGGTTCGGCCCGGCGTTCAATGGGCGGCGGGAGCCGTGCCAGTTCAGCTCGCCGGTGACTCCGGCGGGCAGCGTCACCGATGCTGAATTGGCATCGATGCGGACTTCGATCGACCCTTTGGGATGGGGCACGCTTCCGGCGGCGAACGGCAGCTTTCCGAGATGTGGATCGACGATCACGCGGCGGAACCCGGGAGCGGCGGAATCGACGCCCAGCACATTGCGCATGATTTCGATGTTGGGACTTGCGCTCCAGGCGTGGCAGTCGGAGCGTGACGAGCCGTTGGGGCGGTCCACGTTTTCGGCAAACGTGGTCAGGCCATGCGCCAGCATGTCGCGCCAATCTTGCAGGCGGTCGAGATAGGAATCGCCGTCGCCCGCCTTCGACAGGGCGCGGTGGACGTAGAACTGGAAGAACAGGCCGGGCTGCGCGAGTCCGTCGGCCGCCAGGGTACGGCGCATCAGGTCGCGCGCGGCGGGGCCGGTAATCACGTCCGCGAGCACGGCCATGGTGTTGGCGTGCTGCGAGAACTGGGCCTTTCGGGCGGTGTCGGCGTAAAGCCGGCGGCCGGCATCCCAATAGAGCGACTGCGCCGTGGAGCGGAGCTGGCGCTCGCGATCCCGGTAAATCTCGCCGAGCGGGCGCACTCCGAGCGCGCTTTCGAGGTCCGCCGCCCAGCCGTAGGCCATCAGCAGCAGCATGTCGAACAGGGCGGAGGATCCGTCGGGATCCTGCGGCGCATTGCCACTCTGCCAGGAAGGCACCCAGTCGAAGTAGCGCCACCAGGGCAGGCTGCGGAGCGAGCCGTTCTCCTTCTGGTAGGACTCGAAGAAGCTGAGCACGGAGCGCACGCCGGGCAGCATGCGGCGCACGAAGGCCGGGTCGTCGACGTACCACCAGTAATCGTGCACCATGCCGATCCACCACAAGGCGAAACCGGGGATGTACTGTTCGAGGCGCGTGGGATAGCGGGACATGGTGCAGCCGTCGCTCTGCCGCGAGTCATTGATCTGGTCGATGGCATTGCGCATGAGGCGCGCGTCGCCAGTCATGAACAGGGAGACCAGGCACTGCACGCGC
The DNA here is from genome assembly GCA_963836425.1 of Bryobacterales bacterium. Lineage (GTDB taxonomy): Bacteria > Acidobacteriota > Terriglobia > Bryobacterales > Bryobacteraceae > CAWIJJ01. The sequence continues at coordinate 11,392 of CAWIJJ010000008.1, forward strand.
GTGTCGCCCACGTATTGAAGCTGCTCGTAATAGGGGCAGTCCATGTAAGTTTCGTGGGCGCAGAGGCGGGCGGTGCGCCAGCCGGTGTCGAGGATGCGGCCGATTTCGGGGTCGCCGCCGTCGAAGCGTGCCTTGCGCTCGAAGGGGAAGCCTACGTAGGTGGCGGAAAGGTCGTCGATGGTGAGCGGCTCGTCTTTGGTCTCGACGTCGAGCTCGATGTAGCGGTAGGTGCGCCACCATAGCGGGCGGAAGGTACGGCGCTGGCCGCCATCGGGGACGAACTCGTCGGCGTAGCCGATAAACTGCTTGCCCTCCACCTCGTTGCGGTTGCCTTTGACCAGGGAGCGGCTGCCCGGCTGGGGCTGGCCGAAGAGAGCTTCGGCGTAACGCATTCGGACTACGGCATCCTTGCCACCGCTGACCACGAGTTCGGGATAGGCGGTGGTGAGCCAGCGCTGATCGAGCAGGAGCGTGGCGTGCGTGCGCGCGGGAATGTGGAAGGCTTCGGGTTTGGCGGGGAAGGCCGCGGGCGCCGGCACGCCGGTGGCGGTGCGAACGGCCTGAAGACGTTCCGGCGTCTCCTCCATCATGGGGATGGTGCGCGGCACCAGCATCCAACGGGAACCGGAATCCTGCGCGTTGCGCCCGGCGGCCGGACCGATGGAGACGGCGGCGGGCCAGGCGGAATCGTCGAATGCTTCGGTCTGCCAGCCCCAAGGGTACTGGGCGGCGGCGACACGGTCACCGGGGCCGGCCACGAAATAGCCGCGCATTTGCCCGGTGGTGACAGGCAGGGGCGAATAGGCCGCGTTGCGCAGGGCTTTCCAGTTGGGCCCGGTGTCGGCCGCGCGTTCGGCCTCCGAATCGCCCTGCAACAGGAAACCGGTTTGCAGCGTGACCTGCGCTTCGGGCGCGTGCGGTCCGAAGTTCCACACAATGGCGGCCAGCACGTTGCGGCCGGACTTGAGGTAGGGGGCGAGGTCCACGGTCTCGTAGCGCCAGTGGAACAGGTCGCCGCGGGCCGGGCCCCAGGCCACGCGCCGGCCGTTCACGAAAAGCTGATAGCGGTTATCGCCGGTGACGTGGACGGGGTATCGATCGGGCCGGGCGGGAAGGTCGAGGACGCGGCGGAAATGATAGACGCCGTATTCGGTGGGAGGCGCGCCCGGCGCGGAGATCCAGCGCGCGCTCCAGACGCGGCCGAGGAGCGCGGCCTGGTCCTGTGCGGCAAGGGGCGCGGCCAGCAGGGGCACGGCTCCGATTTGCGAAAGGAAACTGCGTCGGGAGGAATGGGCGGGCATCGCCGCTACGGTATCGCCGTGCGGAACATGTGTCAACGGCGGCGGGCTGCGAGGATCACGGGTGCAACGGTGGCCGCGAGGTACAGGATCCAGAATGCGGCCAGCCACGGCGCGGCGATGGGCTTGAAGGCGGCCAGCCGGTCGAAGAACGCGCCGAAACCGGCGGCCCAGTAATCGGAAGCGTGCACGGCGGCCAGGGCGCCGTTGGGGCGGTGGCGGATCAAGCCGGCGTAATAGGGCGCGGCCACCGCGTTCCACGTGTAGAGGTCGAGCGCGGCAAACAGGAACGCGCCCGCGAGCGGTGGGAGGTATTGCGCGCGCTTGGGCAGCAGGGCGCGAAGGCCGGCCACGCACAGGATCACCTCGGCGGCAACCGCGGCGTACAGATACCAGCCCATGGAGGTGGGGACGCCCTTGCTCATAAAGAGCAGCAGCACATTGTAGAGCTGGGCCAGCCAGAAGAAGCCGTAGATGGCCAGCGGGCGGAACAGCGAGCGCAATTGCAGACAGCAGCCCGCGGCGGCGGCGGCGATGACGAAGTAGAACAGGTGGTACATCCAGCTTCGGACGGTGAGCCCGCTCCAGCCGCCGTACCAGAGGTGGGAGAGGAGGATGGAATCGAGGGCCGTGCGCCACGGCACTTCGCCCGCGCGCAGAAGCAGGAAGCCCGTCTTACCGCGCAGCATCACGGCCTCATTGAGTCCGGTGAGCGTGCCGGTTGCGACCAGGTTGCGGAGGTACCACCAGCCGGCGATGGGCACGGCGGGCAGCAGTCCGCGGCCGAGCGCGCCGCGGCCGAGCGGGGCCAGGATCAGAAACAGCGCGGGGAAGGCGGCGAGAAAATACGCTTTGGTGAGCAAGCCGAGGCCGAGCACGATGCCGAGCGCCAGATTGAGGGCGCGGGTATCGCGGCCGGCGCGCAACGCGAGCCAGGTGAGCACGGTGAAGAGCAGAACGGCGAGGCAGTCATTGCCGGCGCGCGCTACATCGAAGGCCAGTTCGGGCATCAGCGCCACCACGGCGGCGCAGCCGAGGGCCAGGCGGGAATCGCGAAAGAAGTCGCGGGCCGCCAGGTAGGCGAAGGGGATGACCAGGGACGCGATCAGCACCGAGGCGAGGCGCAGAAGCAATACCTGGAAAGGGAGCGGGGCTCGGCCGGCGATCCACAGGACGGGCGCCATCAACCAGTAGTAGAGAGGCGGCTGGAGCCCTTCGTAGGCGCGGAGCGGACTGCTGCCGGGCTGGTTGCGGAAATCGGGCGGCAGCGCGCGCAACGCGGCCTCGCGCGCCTTGCGGTCGGCGGCCGGCAGTTGCCAGAAGTCATCGTGGGTGACGGCGGACGGCAGGGAGGCCGTCGAGTCCCACGGCGAGGGAGCGAGGCGCAGCGATTCTTCGACGTCGCGTGGAAGAGGGCCGGCGCGCGGCGGGAGAAGCGAGCCGTGCGCCACGGCGCGAGTTACGGAAAAGTGCGCCCACTCATCGAAGCCTTCCCAGAGCGGCAGGGCGGCCGAGTAGAACCCCAGGCGCAGCAGGAAGCAGCACCACAGCGCGGCCACCGGCCATTCCGAACGCATTCGGCCTCGATTATCGCACGCGGCGTGAGGCGGGTCAGATGGTCATGGCGGTGAAGCCGCCGTCCACCGTCAGGATGGAGCCGGTGACGAAGGACGAAGCCCGCCGCGAGGCCAGATACACGGCGGCGCCCACCAGTTCGCCAGCCTCCCCGAAGCGGTTCATGGGGGTGTGGGTCATGATGCTGGCGACGCGCTCCGGGGTCAGCACCTTGCGGTTCTGCTCGGCGGGAAAGAAGCCCGGAATGATGGCGTTCACACGAATATCGTGCGGCGCCAGCTCGCGGGCCAGGAAGCGGGTGATCTGGTTTACCCCGGCCTTGGCCACACCGTAGGTGAAGACGCGCGAAAGCGGCGGTCCGGAAGAGACGGAGCTGATGTTGATGATGGAGCCGCCGCGGCCCGCATCCACCATCGCCTTACCGAAAACCTGGCAGGCCAGGAAGACGCCCTTGAGGTCGATATCGAGAATGCGGTGCCACTCCTCCTCGGTGATCTCGAAAAATGGAGTGGGGGAATTGACGCCGGCGGCGTTGATCAGAATGTCGATGCGCCCGAAGCGCTCACGCACCTCGGCCAGCAGGCGTTCGAGGCCGGCGCGGCTGGTGGCATCGCATTCGATGCCCATGGCCTTGCCGCCTTTGGAGACGATGGATTCGGCGCGGGTGTCCGCGTTCTTGCGGGTCCGCCCGGCGATGGCCACGGCCGCGCCCGCATCCGCCAGGCCTTCCGCCATTGCACCGGCGAGGACACCGCCGCCGCCGATTACGACGGCTACTTCGCCGTCCAGGGAGAATAAATCGTTCATAAGCCGAACGATTATGGTAGCAGGCGGGATGGCGGATGCTGCCGCCGCGGCTTAACCCGCCATGGCGTCGGTCAGGTGCGGCTGATAGGTGCAGCGCGGGTCTTCGGCGAGGTAGTCGCCGGTGAACGCGTAGGCGCGGGAGCGGGATCCGCCGCACACCTTCTGGTATTCGCAGATTCCGCACTTGCCCTCGCGCAGCGTGGTATCGCGCAGTTGCTTGAACAGGTCGGAGTTGCGGTACACGTCGGTCAGCGGGTTAGTGAGCACGTTGCCTCCGCTAACCGGCAGGAAGCCGCTGGGGAAGATTTCGCCCGTATGCGAAACGAATACGAAGCCCTTGCCGTCGCTCACTCCGGCGGTGCGGAAGGCCACGCCCTTAGCGCTTTCGTTCACCGGGGCGCCGTGCTCTTCCTTCATGCGCTGTGCGATGTAGCGGCGGTAGTGCATGGCCTCGGTGGTTTTGATGCCGAACGGCGCCGTTTTGGAGAGCTCGTACATGAACTCGAACACCTGCTCGTACTCGGGAGCGAGGAGGTCGTCGCCTTCGAGGGCGCGCCCGGTGACGATGAGGAAGAACAGGCTCCACATCTTGGAGCGGACATCCTTGACGATGTCGGCGATCTCGGGAAGGTGCGCCATGTTGCGGCGCGTGACGGTGGTCTGGAACTGGGTGTCGAGTCCGATATCGCGGGCGTGCCGCAGCGCCAGAATGGCCCGGTCGAACGTGCCGGGGATGCCGCGGAAATCGTCGTGCGAAGCGGCATCGTGCCCGTCCACGCTGATGGCCATGCGGGAAACACCGGCCGCCTTAAAACCGTCGATCGCGCCGGGCGTGAGCAGCGGAGTGGCGCTCGGAGTGACGTTGGTGCGGAGCCCGATTTTCACCGAGTAGCGCAGCAGCTCATAGAGGTCCGGCCGTTTGAGCGGGTCGCCGCCGGTAAAGACCATGAGGGGCTCGCCGAAAGAGCGGATTTCGTCCAGCAGGCGGTACCCCTGTTCGGTGGTCAGTTCAGCGGGGCTCCGCTCCGATTGAGCGGACGCGCGGCAGTGGACGCACGCCAGGTCGCAGGCCTGCGTGACTTCCCAGATCACAAGCATCGGGGATTGATCGAAGTTCATCGGTTCTCCAATCTCTGAAGTGAAACTGGTTGCACTTGAAGTGCCACCGCGGAAGCGTTGAAAACGCGTGGAAATATTCCACACCCGGCCATCCGATTCTGCCGTTTGGGGCATATCGCGCAGGGTCGGGAAGCGGTCTGACCCAGTGGGGGACGTTGCCCCGATTCCGGCATCCTGATATCCTTTGTATTAACCCGATCCCACCTAATAACAGGAGAATAAATGGCAGTAAAAGTTGGCATTAATGGCTTCGGCCGCATCGGCCGGAACGTCGTCCGCGCGGGTCTGCACCGGAATGACGTGGAATTCGTGGCGGTGAACGATCTCACCGATACCAAGACGCTGGCACACCTGCTCAAATACGATTCCGTGCTCGGACCGCTGCACGAGGAAGTCACCTGCGATGCCGATTCCATCACGGTTGCCGGGAAGAAGATCAAGGTGTTTGCGACCAAGGATCCGGCGGAACTCAACTGGGACTCTGTGGGCGCGCAGATCGTAATCGAATCGACGGGACGTTTCACCGATGCCAAGGATGCCTGCAAGCACATTCGCGGTTCGGTGAAGAAGGTCATCATCTCGGCTCCGGCGAAGAACGAAGATGTCACCATCGTGCTCGGCGTCAACGACAACACGTATGACCCGGCCAAGCACAACATCATGTCGAACGCCTCCTGCACCACCAACTGTCTGGCGCCGGTGGTAAAGGTTCTGCACGAGAACTTCGGCATGCAGAAGGGATCGATGACGACGATCCACAGCTATACCAACGATCAGAACGTTCTCGATTTCCCGCACAAAGACCTGCGCCGCGCCCGCGCCGCCGCTTTGAACATGATTCCGACCACGACCGGCGCCGCCAAGGCGATCGGCCTGGTGATGCCGGAGTTGAAGGGCAAGCTGGACGGCTATTCGATGCGCGTTCCGACGCCCGACGTGTCGGTGGTGGACCTGGTGGCGGTGCTCGAGAAGCCGACCACCGCGGAAGCCATCAACGCCGCGTTGAAGGCGGCCGCCGAGGGACCGCTGAAGGGCATCCTGGGCTACACGGAAGATCCGGTGGTTTCGACCGACATGATGCACAATCCGAACAGCTCCATCGTGGACGCGCAGCTGACGAAGGTGCTGGACGGCAACCTGGCCAAGGTCGTGTCCTGGTACGACAACGAGTGGGGCTATTCGTGCCGCGTGGTCGACCTGGTGGCGTTCCTGGTACAGAAGGGCCTGTAAGTAAACAGTAGCGATGGGTTCGCCTGCGGTTCCGCGATGGGGCCGCAGGCGATTATTTTTGGCGGCAGGATGCCATAGAATCAGCGCGTCCTACTCGAGGACGACGGGCGCAAAGGACTCCACACCGCAAGCGGACTTGCGGGGAAGTAATCCGGCGAGCCAGGCTCCCTCTTACCGCCCTGCCCGCGCCTGATCGCATGCTGATGTGTATACTTGATAGTGGGAATACACATCGTGCGGACGAACATTTTGATCGATGATCGGTTGATGCGCGAGACCTTGCAGGCGACGGGCCTCAAGACGAAGCGCGAGGCTGTTGAGGAAGGTCTCCGGGCGCTGCTGCGGCTGAGCCGACAGGCGGAAGTCCGTCGCTTTCGCGGGAAACTGAAGTGGAAGGGCGATCTGAATGCTATGAGGATTGATAGTTGATTCTGGTCGACTCGAGCGTGTGGATCGACTACTTCAATGGCGCCGCCACCCCACAAGCGGACAAACTCGACGGCCTGCTTGGGCGCGAGCCTCTGACGATCGGCGATTTGATTCTGACCGAAGTTCTCCAGGGCTTTACCGCCGACCGCGACTTCGTCAAGGCCCGGCGGCTCCTGACATCGCTCACGATCGTTCAGATTGGCGGCCCTGAAATAGCCGTCGTCGCGGCGCAGAATTTCCGCTACTTGCGTAAGCGCGGCGTGACCGTGCGCAAGACGATCGACACAATGATCGCCACGCGATGTATCGAGAGCGGATACGATCTGCTGCACAGCGATCGAGATTTCGAGCCGTTTGTTCAACACCTGGGATTACGCGCCGTCTAGTCACGAGAGGAACGGGCTGACCGAAGCCGAGTTGCGGGGAGTAATCGCCGAACGATTCGGGTTGAGCGGACGGATCTGGCTGCGGCGTCCTTGATATGATTATGAACGTATGGCCCAAATGAGCTTGAGCGCCGTGTTTATGAAAGTGCCCGAGGGATACATCGGTTTCGTCGAGGAACTGCCCGGCGCAAATACTCAGGGCGAAACGCTGGAAGAAGCGCGAGCGAACCTAAATGAAGCCGTCGCGATGGTTCTAGATGCGAACCGAGCGCTGTCCGCACAATCTCTCGAGGGCGCCGAGGTCATTCGGGAAACCCTAATTTTAGACGCAGCATGAAACGGATCGATCTGATCCGGCATCTGGAACAGCACGGGTGCGAGTTCCTGCGCGAGGGAAGCAACCACACAGTGTACGTGAATCGTAAAGCGCGGAGGTCTTCTGCGGTTCCGCGGCATCGGGAACTGAACGATTTTCTCGCCTGAAAGATCTGCGACGATCTCCTGGTTCCCCGGCCCTAGCCTAGAGCTTCAGGATAATGGCCGACTTATCGGTCCTAATCCGGCCGCTCCGTCCGAGTCGCCGATGATACGTGCAGAGCGCTGGGATGTATACTCTAGAGCAGCCTCAGCCGAAAGCGATCAAAATGGAGGGAACTGTGCCTAGCTGTCCGAACCCGGCAGCAACGCTCGGGCCGGGAAGAATACGTCGTGCTGGGCAACTCCACTCGCTCAATGCGGTGTTCTTGGTGCTGATGGGAGTTGTGCTCACGATTTCCGCCGCGGCTCCTTCGCCAGAACCACTGTTTCAGGCAATCAGAACCGGCAACATAGCGGAAATCAAGCGGGCACTGGATCGTGGGATCAGCGCCAGTGCTATTGACAGCAATGGCACGCCGGCGCTGATGTTAGCGACGTTGTTTGGCGATGTTGCTGTAGTAAAGCTCCTGCTGGATCGGGGCGCCGATCCGAACGCGACTAACGAGGCCGGCGCGACAGCGCTCATGTGGGCCATGCCCGAGTTGCCGAAAGTGAGCTTGCTCATTGCACGCGGAGCGAACGTAAACGCAAGATCCGCCGACCTCGGTCTAACACCCCTGCTGGTCGCTGCGGCCTATCCAAACACGGCCGATATTTTGCGAGTTTTGGTGAGACGGGGAGCCGATATCAGAGCGAAGGACAAGGAAGGCATGCACGCTCTCGGCAGAGCAGTGTTAAACGCCGACGTTGAAACCGTGCGCTCTCTTGTGGAGAACGGCGCGGACATGAGCGACCGCCGTGGTTTCGGCGAGTTCGGTCTCGGATTGTACTTCGCCCGAAAAGATGTCCAGATTTCGGAATACTTGCTGTCGCAGAACGTGAAGGTTGGCAAAGAGGCCCTCGCTGTTGCGCCCAACGCCCAATCGGTGACGCTCCTGGACAGGATGCTTGCTGCGGGCGCTGACGTGAATGCTCCTATCAATGCCTCCAGTGGCACGTATGCCTTCAAGAGCACGCCGTTGCTGATGGCGGCTTCTGCCGAACAGACGCGCCCCGAGGCTCTGTTGTGGCTGTTGGAGAAAGGAGCCGATCCGAACGCTGAAGGCATTAACGGCAACCGGGCGCTTGACTGGGCAATGTACCGCGCCGACCAGAGCAGAATCGACCTGCTTAACCGCTACGGCGCAAAGGCGGGTGCCGCGACGCGCGCCCATTCGTATCCCGCCCCGGCAGGCACCAACGATGCCCGTGCTGCCCTGCAACGGAGTGCGGCGTTGCTGCTTTCGACTGCACCGGCAGTCTTCAAAGCCCGTGTTTGTATTACGTGTCATAACCAAGCCTTGCCGATGCAGGTTGCGGCGGCCGCGCGCCGGAAAGGGATACCTATCGACGACCAGTTGCTGGAAACGACCCTTAAGCAAGTAATCGCAACTTTCAGACCTTTTGCCAGACAGGCCATGCAGGGTGAACAGCCTAACGACGGCACATTGCACGTGGGCTACGTAATGACTGCGCTTGCCGCTCAAGGCTATTCCGCCGACGACATGACAGCTTCTCTGATCCATCTGGTTGTATCGTTGCAGAGGCCAGATGGAAGCTGGCTTACGGACGGAGTCTCACGGCCTCCAATCGAATATAGCGACATTAGTAGCACTGCAATGGCGGTACGGGCCCTAACGTTGTATCCGCCGCCGGGACGCGCAAAACTCTTAAGCGGAGCTTTACGCAAAGCGCGGACCTGGCTCGTTTCGGTGACCGCGAATTCCGCGGAGGAACGGAATATGCGGCTCATGGGACTGGTCTGGACCAAGGCCCCAAACCAATCCATCAGATTGGCTGTGGAAGACGTGATGAGGCGACAAAAGCCGGACGGCGGATGGTCGCAGCTGGACAGCCTGACAACGGACGCGTATGCGACGGGAATGTCCCTGTACGCGCTGCATGAGGCGGGCATCTCCGTCACAAGCGAGGTTTACATTGCTGGGATCGGATATTTGCTCCGGAACCAGAACGCCGATGGCTCGTGGCTCGTGAAGAGCCGTGCATATCCAGTACAACGATACTTTGAAACTGGCTTTCCATTTGGCGAGCATCAGTGGATCTCCTCTGCCGGCTCCAGTTGGGCGTCTTTGGCGATCGCCCATACGTTGCCAGATTCCAACAGAATGGGAAGACCTTGAGTGGATTTGGTCCCCGGACGAACAAAGATTGCGCAGATCGGTCCGCCTCATCGCCCAGCATCAGGCTTATCAGATAGGGCAGGCACTCCGTCAGAATCACCGGCCACTCGGAGAGAGGTCCCCCCAGGAGCCGGCCTGACACATTGGGAACGAGAAACGCGCCTGGAACAGCCGATGTCATTCCATTGCGCCATCCGCGTGGTAGAGCGTGCCGTGACATGCTCAGCAACAAAACGGCCACTCATCGCGTGGAAGCACGACGGCCTGGCATGGTCGTCATTAACGCACGCAGGACAGCGTTCACGGACTCGGGACTCTTGAAAACTCGGGCGACATCTGGATCCAACAGGACCGCGACGGACCCCTTCCGTATTCGTCCCGCGAACCGGTTAGGCTTAGCTTCGCCATAGTTAAAACGAAATTCAGGTTCCAGTGGGTCCGATTGTTTCGTTCTAGATTTGGTTCGCAATGTACTCTTCATAGTCGTTCTTTTCTCGCTTCGTCACCCGCCGCGTGCTGATAATACCGATGATGATTTCGCGGGACTCCATCGAAGAATGGGCGGGATCGTCGAAAATCCGGGCCAAGGGGTCTTCGAACACCGAGACCGCCTCGATGAAAGTCACCCGATGTTTGCGCAAATTCAGCCGCCCGCCGTTCCATCGCGATGGATCCGCATAAACGCGCTCCACACGGGATCGAATCCATGTGGCCGTAACGCCGTTCTACCGATTGGCATGTCTCGTTGAGAACCTTACCGTTTTGGCGCCGCACCTCATTCCATCATCAGCCGCGGCGGCTGGTCTACCAATTTCATCTCGCCCGTCTCCGCCCACTCGCGCTTTCTCGTTGAGGTGCATTTCGCCAGCGGATAATATCGGAGCCGATTCGGGCGAGAATAGAAGGATCCTCGGAGGGCTTTCCGGTTCATGCAGGTACTCTACCGTTATCTTCGCAACTATTGGAAGCTGGCTGCCGCCGCGCTGGTGCTGGCGGCGATCAATCAGATCTTCTCGCTGCTCGATCCGCTGATTTTCCGGCATATCATCGATTCCTACGCCACCCGCTACAAGGAATACTCGAGCGCCGGCAGTTCATCCGCGGCGTCAGCGTGCTGCTCGGGGCGGCGGTGGGCGTGGCGTTCATTTCGCGCGTGGCCAAGAATTTCCAGGACTATTTCGTCAACCTGATCACCCAGCAGGTGGGGGCGCGGATGTATGCGGACGGCATCCGGCACTCGCTGGAACTGCCGTACACGCTGTTCGAGGACCAGCGGAGCGGTGAAACGCTGGGCAAGCTCCAGAAGGTGCGCACCGATGTCGAGAGGCTGATTTCCACCTCGGTCAACCTGGTGTTCACCACGCTGATCGGGCTGGTGTTCGTGATGATTTACGCGGCGCGCGTGCACTGGTCGGTCGCGCCCGCGTATCTGCTGACAGTGCCGCTGCTGGGCGGGTTGAGCTCGGTACTCAGCCGCAAGATCAAGACGGTGCAGAAACAGATTGTGCGGCGAGACCACGGCGCTCGCCGGCGCGACCACCGAATCACTGCGCAATATCGAGCTGGTGAAGAGCCTCGGGCTGGCGCAGCAGGAGATCGACCGGCTCAACGCGACCACCGACAAGATCCTCAACCTGGAGCTCAAGAAGGTGCGCTATCTGCGGAGCCTGAGCTTCATTCAGGGCACCTGCGTGAACTTGCTGCGCACATCGATTCTGTTCCTGATGCTGTACCTGATCTTTACGCAGCGCATCACGGTGGGGCAGTTCTTTTCGCTGTGGATCTACTCGTTCTTCATCTTCGGTCCGCTGCAGGAACTGGGCAACGTGATCAACGTCTACCGCGAGACGGAGGTATCGCTGAACAATTTCGAGACGATCCTGGACCTGCCGCCGGAGCCGCGGCCGCTGCTTCCCGTCGGCGTGAGCCGGCTGGAGCGGCTGCAGTTCGAGGACGTCACGTTCCAGCACCAGTCGGCTTCCGCGCCGGCGCTGAGCAACATCACGTTCGCCGTCACGCGCGGGGAGACCATCGCCTTCGTCGGACCTTCGGGCGCGGGAAAGACCACGCTCGTGAAACTGCTGGTGGGGCTGTACCGTCCCCGGACGGGGCACATCTACTACAACGGCACGCCCGAAGACGAGATCGCAATCGAAGAACTGCGCGAGCGCATCGGCTTTGTGACGCAGGACGCGCAGTTGTTTTCCGGCTCCATTCGCGAGAATCTGCGCTTCGTCAACCCGGAGGCGACCGATCGAGGAGTGCCTGGAGGTGCTGCAACAGGCTTCGCTCGAAGGGCTGCTGAAAAGGGGCGGGCGCGGTTTGGATACGGTGATCGGGGAGGGCGGCATGAAGATCTCGGGCGGCGAAAAGCAGCGGCTGTCGATCGCGCGCGCGCTGCTGCGGCAGCCGGAACTGCTGGTTTTCGACGAAGCCACTTCCTCGCTCGATTCGCTCACCGAAGAGGAGATCAGCCAGACGATCCGGGACATCGCCGCCGGGCGCGACGCGATCACCTGCCTGATCGCGCACCGGCTCTCCACGGTGATGCATGCCGATCGCATTTACGTGCTGGAGCGCGGACGCATCGTGGAGTTCGGCAGCCACAGCGAACTGCTGCGCGGACCGGCCTCTATTACGCCATGTGGCGCCAGCAGGTGGGCGAGCGCGCCACGGCGGCGTAGCGGGTGTATGCTGCAAACGATGCGGCGGAGAATCGCCATCGTGGGAGCGCTGTTCTGCGCGGGGCTCTGTGCCCAGGACGGGCCGGTCTTTCGCGTGGACGTGGACATGGCCACGGTCGCCTGTGTGGTCACCGACGAGCATGGCATCGCCGTGCGGGACCTGCGCCGCGACGAATTTCGCGTCTACGACGACGGCGGGCCGCGGGAGATCCGCAGCGTCTGGGCCGATGGCGACCTTCCGCTGGTGGTGGGAATCATCATCGACGCGAGCGACAGCCAGCGGGCGTTATGGCGGCGCCATGAAGCGACCGTGGAGCGATTCCTGGCGGCAATGATTCGCCCTGGAGACCGCGCGTTCGTGGTGGCGGTGAACAGCAGCGTGATCCTGCGGTCGGAGGTGATCGGCGGGCTCAACGGCTTGCGGCGCGTGGTGCTCGGGCCCGGCGGCGATCCGCTGGGGCCGCCCTGCCCGGTGGTGCGCAAGCGTCCGGTGTGCGGCGGCACGGCATTGTGGAACGCGGTGTACGCCTCGGCCAACCTGAAGCTGCGGCGCTTTCCGGGGAGCAAGGCGCTGGTGATTCTCTCCGATGGCGACGATACCGGCAGCACGCGGAGCCTGGATGAGGCGGTGGACGAGGTGCGGCGGGCGGGCGGCGTCGTGTATGCGGTCAAGTACCCATCCGGCGGACGCTCGGGACGGAACAGCCTTCAGCGGCTGGCGCGGGAAACGGGCGGAGTGCTCATCGACCCCGCGGGCGACGAATACCGGACCGTGCTGGAGCGAATCGAAAAGGACCTGCGCAACCGCTACGTGATCGGCTTCCGGGCGGACCCACCAACAGGCGGACCCGGTGAGCGCCGCATCCGAGTGGCGGTGACGCGGCCGGGATTGATGGTGCGGCTGCCGGAGCGCTGAGCCGGGCGGCGCCGGCTACTGGAGCACCGGAAGCGTCGTGGGGGCGCGCTTCACGCGGCCTTCGTAGGCCTCCGCGAGATCCACACGGTTGACTTCCAGGGTGCGGCCCAGCACCTGGTCCATGTTATTCCGCGCCTTGACCAGCGAGTTCAGCGCCTGCACCTCCGCCGACTGTGAATTGACCACGTCGCGCTGCACGACGTTCACCTCGAGGAAGGTGGCCTTGCCGAGTTCGTACTTGCGCTGCGTGCCGGCGAAGGTCTGCTCCTGAAGCTGGCGCGCCTTGACGGCGGTCTCATAGGCGGCGCGGGCCTGTTCGAGCACGATGCGCGCGTTGACCACGTCCATGCGGACGCGGTTTTCCGACTGCCTCTGGTTGATTTCGGCCTGGCGGTAGTCGAGCTGATTCTTGATCATGTCGGCGCGGGAGGCGGCATTGGAAAGAGGGATGTTCACGCTGAAGCTGATGGAATAGCTGGGGAACTTGCGCGACAGCACCTGGTTCCAGATGGTGCCCCAGTTGCCAAGGAAGACCGGGTTGGGGTTGCCGCGGACCACCAGAGGCGTGCCGTCGGCGAGGATCGGTATGGGTAGCGTGTTGATCGATCCGGCCAGGCCGGAATTCTGGAAATCGGCGTTGACATTCACGCTCGGCAGCATGGCGCTCTTGACTCCGGCGGCCGAGAGGCGGTTGTTTTCCATGCTGATGGCGCCTTCCTGAAGTTCGGGGCGGCCCGAAAGGGCATCCGACACCAGGTCCTGAATGGGCCGGATGGGCTCGGTGGCGGGGACCTGAATGGTGTCGGTCGGGACGATGTGGGCGTCCATCAGCTCGATGCTGTCCACGCCGGTGCGGGTGAGTGCGCTTTTGAGGATCAGCTCCTGCTGTGCGAGCTGCGTGCGGGCCTGGCGGAGGTCGAGCTCGGCGGTCTGCACCCCGGCTTCGGCCTGGATGATATCGATGGGTGCGATGGCGCCGATGGCCGCCCGCCTGCGGTTGTCCTCGTACATCTTGCGGGTGATTTCGAGCGAGCGCTGCTTGAAGCGCACGTTGTCGCCGAGGCTGACGAAATCCCAGTAGAGATCGATTACGTTTTTGACGGTGGCGATCACCTGCTGTTTGAAGTTGAGGTCGGCGACCTTGACGTTGTTGCGGGCCTGCACGATGGCGCGGCGGTTGAGGCCGAGGCCGAAGCCGCGCAGCAGGTTCTGGCTGATGCTGAGATCGAGGTTGCCGTTGAGCGAGGGGTTGTACTGGTTGGCGGGCGCGTTCTGAAACAGGCTCTGCTGGGCCATGTCGAGCTGGACGGTGGTGCCGGTGAGGAAGGAGCGGCGGATGCCGTAGTCGGCACTGTGCGCGCTGCTCACGATGTAGTTGGTGCCGGTGGCGGTGTCGCTGGTGAGGATGCGGGTATTATGCGCGGCCTGCCAGCCGGCGAAGACGTATGTCTCCAGGTCGGGGATGCCGGTGCCGACGCCCTGAATGTTGAATCCGCTGATGATGCTGGAATTGCTGCCCGCGCCGCCGCCACCGCTGCCTCCGAGCGCTCCGAGCCCGCCGAGCACGCCGCTGGCCGCCGAGTTGAACCCTGCACGCGCGGGGTTACTGGTGAAGCGGAGCAACTGTCCGGCGCTGGCGCGAAGCTGGTCGGTCTCGGCCTGCTTGCGGTCGTAACGGTGGAATTCGATATCGAGATTATTTTCGAGGGCGAGGGCGATGGCGTCGTCAACGGAAAGATAGATGTTCCCCGCGCGCATCAGCGATTCCAGGCGGTTGGAATTGTAGAACTGGGTGTGGGGCATGTCGCGCGGCAGGTATTTCCAGATGAGGCGCGATACCATGCCCTCTCCCTGGTAGCCCTGGACGTCCGGGGTGCGGGTGATGTCTTGGGCGCACAGCGCGCCGGCGAGGCAGAACAGCGGCAGCAATTTCATGGCAGCCTCGCTGGCGCAACCGGAATGCCACGCCAGGTGGCTGAAAAGAAGGGTCGAGTCCGGGGCAAGCGGGTCCGGAATGTCCGATTTTGAACAGCGGCGGTACGGAAACGGGACAGGTTATCGTAGAAGGAACGTGGCTTACAAGGCGATACTCTTCGACCTGGGCAAAGTGCTCGTGCATTTTGACTTTGCCCGGGGCTACCGGGCGATGGAAGCGCTCTGCCCGTACGAAACAGCGGAAATCCGGAAGCGCCTGGCCCCCACCGGCTGGGTGTTGCAACTCGAGACGGGGCAGATTGAGCCGCGGGACTTCGTGGACCGTTTCTGCCGGCTGATCGAACTCAGGGCCGACTACGACCAGTTCTGCGAAATCTGGAGCTCAATTTTCACCGGGCCGCTGGTGCCTGAAGGCATGCTGGAAGGCCTGGCCCGCCGATACCGCCTGGTGCTGGTTTCCAACACCAACGCCATTCACTTCGAGATGATCCAGCGCAGTTACCCGCTGCTGCGGCATTTTCACGACCTGGTGCTTTCGCACGAGGTGGGGGCGGCGAAACCGGATGCGCGGATCTATGAGGCGGCTCTCGAGAAGGCGGGATGCAGCCCCACGGAGTGCTTCTACACCGACGACATTCTGGAGTTCGTGGAAGCTGCGAAGGCTTTGGGGATCGATGCGGTACAGTTCGAGTCGGCGGCGCAGATCGAGCGGGAGATGCGGGAGCGGGGGATCGGCTGGTAGACAAAAAAACCGGGCGTTCCCTTTCGGAAGCGCCCGGTGAGTGCCACTTGTAATCTGCTCGGAGGTGTCAGATTACAAGGGTGGAGGAGACTCGAATGCTACTTACGCCAGGAGACCTCCATGTCCGAGGCAAGCCACTTCCCACCCCGTGACGTGATACCTTGCCAGCAGGGGCGGAAGCACCAGGTCCACGACGTTCGGCTTGGCTGAACGGAAACAGCCGGGAGCGGACACGATGGGCACTTCGTCCTTGTAGGACATGAGCAAAAGGTTGCCGGGTTCGACGGGGGCGAGGAATCGTTCAACCTGCCCGCCGACGCGCAGCATAGCCTGGCCGATCACATCTTCCGGACCGGCGGGCGCCGTAGTGGAAGCCACCAGAATGACGCACGGCTTCGATCTCAGCAGGTGTTGCAGGCAGCGCGAGACGGAATTCTCGTCTTCCGTGCAAGCGAGGACAAAATTCGCGTTCACGCCGAAGCGTTCGAGGCGCTGGCGCATGATGTTCTCGAACAACTGCCGGGCACGCTCGCCGCTAATCGGGTCGGTGTAGAGAACTCCAACACTCGGCGTACGCACGGGGCGGGCCTGGAGGATCGGACCGCGCTCCTTGATGATATTGATGACGGCTTCGAGTTGGTCCTTGGCGACGGCGAAGGGAGCGCTTTTGACGGTGGCAATGCGCTGGCCGGCGACGGCGTAGCTGAAGTTCAGGGCGGTGGCGATGACTACGCTGGCGGTGCAGTTGATCTGCTTGAGCAGTTCGTCATCGACCAGCACGCAGCAGTTCTCGGTGGCGAGGAGATTGGCCCTGCCGCCGGCCGCGAGCCGGATTTCGAAACTGCCGCAGCCCATCTCGCTGGCGACCTGGCAAACGGCGTCGTCTTCTCCGACCTCGCCGTCTTCCAGCTCGGTGACCCAGATGGTCTCCATGCCTTCCGATTCCAGCACGCGAACATCTTCATCGCTGATGACATGGCCCTTCGCCAGCAGCTTCTTCCCACCAGGCCGGAACACCGTACAGCAAAGTACTCGTCCAGTTGAGGATTTCACGTCAACCGTTTGCGCTCTCATGGCAGCCTCGAACCAACTTTCCGTCTGTATTTAAGGTGATTTTGTCCTTAAATCGTAGTCTACACCCGGAAAAAGTTGTGCTGCCTATTATTTCCACGGTTTTTTGCGGGGTGGCGGAAAACCCTACTTTGCGGGTATTCCCTAAGACTGCCGGCGCGGAACGGGAATCTGGATGAACTGATCGTCGGGCGAAGCGGACGAGCGGACCCACCGGTCGGGCTGCGCCTCGTCCCAGCGCTCAGGACGGAGAATGCGCAGAACGGCGATTTCGTCGCAGGCCTGGAACTTCGGGCAGCGCACGCAGTCCTTCCAGGCTTTGAGGGGGAGCACGCCCCGTTCGACGGTATGGAAGCCGACCTTGCGGAAGAACTCGTCCACGTAAGTAAAAGCAAATACGGCGTCCAACTCGTATTGCACAGCCTCTCGGACGAGGGCCTCGACGATGCGGCGGCCGACGCCGTGAGTCTTGGCCTGCTCATCGACGGCGAGCGAGCGGATCTCGCCCATGGTGGGGCTGTAGAAGTGGAGGGCGCCACAACCGAGGAGGTCCGGGCCGCGGGTGATGACGGAGAAATCGCGAATGGCCTCGGACATCTCGAACTCGGTCCGGGGCAGCATGATTCCGCGTGCCGCGTAGCCGTTGATCAGTTCCAGGATTGGGGGGATGTCGTGCATAAGGGCCTTGCGGACGGTGAGTCCCAGGCCGGCATGCGGCGATTCAACGAAAGCGTCTGCGCGCAAAGCACTGATCATGCGGAAACCTCCTGGCCTAAAATCATGCGCGTGCCGGCGGGTTCTCCGGCCAGCAGGCGGTCGAGCACCCCCGGGGAAGCGCCGGGCGCGATCACCACCTCCGCGACCCCGGCGCGAAGGGCGGCGAGGGCGGCGTTCAACTTGGCCTGCATGCCCCCGGTGGCCACTCCGCCCGCGATCAGGGCCTCGCTTTCCGCGGCTGTGAGGACGGGCCGAACCTGGCCGGATCCATCGAGAACGCCGGGGACGTCGGTAAGGAAAACCAGGCGGCCGGCGGCGAAGGAGGCGGCACAGGCAACGGCCATCTGGTCGGCATTGACGTTGAAAATTTCGCCGGCCCTTCCGCCCGCCACGCACGCGATCACGGGGAGATACCCCGCCCCAATCAGCAGCCGCAGCAGTTCCGGGTTGGCGCGGGTGACCCGTCCGACCGCGCCCAGTGCGGGGTCCATCTGTTCGGCCTCCACCAGCAGCGCGTCGATGCCCGTGAGCCCGACGGCTTTGGCGCCGGCACGGTTGAGCGCAGCTACCAGTTCATGATTCACAGTGCCTGCAAACACCTTAAGCACGGCATCGACCGTTTCCGGTCCGGTGACTCGCAACCCGTTGACAAAGCGGCTCTCGATCCCGCGGTCGGCGAGGTAACGGGTCATCTGCCTGCCGCCCCCGTGAACCACCACTACCTCCGCCCGGGCCGACGCGGCGACGATCTGCCCGGCCAGGGCCTGGCGCGATGCGGGCGAATCCAGCAGGGTACCGCCGAGTTTGACCAGGATTCTCACAGCAGCGCCTCGGTTTCCGGAAAGCCGAGCATCAGGTTCATGTTCTGAATCGCCTGTCCGGCGGCACCCTTCACCAGGTTGTCGATCGCGGTTACCACCACGGCACGACCGGTACGCGAGTCCACGGTCAGTCCGATGTCGCAGAAGTTCGTCCGCGCCACGCCGCGCAGGTCGGGCATGTTCCCGGGATTATACAGGCGGATGAAAGGCTCGGCGGCGTAGCGGGCGTCGTAGATTGCGAGCAGGTCGTCGGCCGAAGCACTCGTGCGGAAGTAGATGGTTTCGAGGATGCCGCGGTCGAGCGGCAGGAGCTGGGCCGTGAAGCTGAATTCCCGCTCCTCGAGGCCGGAGGTGAGGAGCACTTCGGGAACGTGGCGGTGCGTCAGGACCGAGTAGGCAGAGAAGTTTTCGGTGACCTCGCAAAAGCTGGTCTTGAGGCTGGGCTTGCGGCCGGCTCCGCTGACGCCGCTCTTGGCGTCGCAGACAATGCCGGCGGCGCGGTCGATGGCGCCGGCTTCGAGCAGGGGGCGGAGGGCGAGATTGGCGGCTGTCGGGTAGCAACCGGGGTTGGACAGCAGGCGCGCGCCGGGAATCGAAGCGCGGCAGAATTCCGGCAGTCCGTAGACGGCGGCGGCGAGCAGTTCGGGCTGCGTATGGGCTGCTTTGTACCAGGCCGCGTAGTTTTCCGGGGTGCGGAGACGGAAGGCGCCGCTGAGATCGACGACGCGCGCGCCGGCGGCCAGCATGCCGGGAGCAAGTTCCATGGAGACTTCCGGCGCCGTTGCCAGGAACACGAGGTCGATCGACGCCGCCTGCACGGCTTCCGGAGTGCACACGATCCGGGCCGGGCCTGCGGAACGCCGCAGGGAACCCGCGGGGGGCGATTCCCGGTGGTCGAGCAGAACGGTTTCAACCGACGGGTGGCGGGCCAGCAGACGGACCAGTTCCGCGCCGCTGTAACCGGAGTGCCCGGCGATGCCGACCTTGTGTGATTTCGCCATTGTGGATTATTATTCGTCTCGATGAATATTTATTCTAGCACGACAGGTGAGACGGACGGCGGTCGGCGGTGTCCGTAGTTTAGACTGAAGCATATGGCAACGGTTGGATCGTTCGACCGCATCACTGTTGAGGCTGGGAAATGCAACGGGAAGCCGTGTATCCGCGGCATGCGCATCACGGTGAGGCGAGTGCTGGAACTGCTTGCATCCTATCCCGACCGCGCGGCCCTGTTGTCCGAGTATCCGTTTCTCGAATCCGAGGACCTCAGCCAGGCGCTGCGTTACGCGGCAACCACGGTTGATGATGAGAGCTTGGGCATAGACCGCGTTGCATGATGGCACTGCTGCTGGACCAGGGACTTAGCGCCCAGTTCGGCAGCGATTTTGCGCGGGCGTGGCTTTGACGCCGTGCATGTAATGGAGATCGGGCTAGACCGGGCCGAAGATTCGGAAGTTTTGGAAACAGCCCGGCTCCAGAAACGTGTCTGCGTGACTCTGGACCATGACTTTCACGCGCATCTGGCTATTGCCAGCGACGGCCGTCCTTCCGTCATTCTGCTTCGCATCGAGGGACTCGCTGCGGCGAAACAGGCCGACCTGATCAACTCGATTTGCATGACCTGCGATGCCGCCCTGGGAGAAGGGGCGGCCGTTTCAACAGACGGCCGCTCTGTGAGGGTCCGGCGTCTGCCGCTCCGGTAGGAGCCCGGTTCCGCGAACGTCGTGGCCGCTACGTCAAAGCACGAGCAACCATCTCGGAGCCCACAAGGCAATCTGACCTTACATAAACCGAGGTAGTTCATCAATCACCATGCCGTTATCCAGGATTCTAAAATCCGAAATAGAATAGACTCAAAGGAATTTGAGGACATGAGCGCCCGAACGGTGGAATCAGGTGATGGCAATCACACGGATTACGCCTGCGGAAGCAGCACAGCCGGAATGAGCTTGATCGACATAGGCAGGAAGGCTGCCATCTACGGGTTTCGCCACTTGGTGCAGGGCTTCGATTACAACCTCTGCCGCGGACTGGCTGCTCCGGAGAAGGTTGCCCTGGTCTTGACGAACCGGTGTAACTGCCGTTGCCTGATGTGCGAGCTCTGGCGGACACGAGATGTGGGCAACGAACTTTCTGCCGAACGCTGGATCGCACTACTCGATGAGTTGCACTTGTGGACCCGAACGCTTCGCCTGCGTTTTGTCGGCGGAGAGGTCCTGTTGAAGCCTGGAGTCTACGACATCATCCGCAGGGCGGTTCATCACGGGTTCAACGTCAACCTCATTTCGAACGGTCTGGCCCTTCAGTCCGAGGGCAACTATCGAAACCTGATGAATACCGGCCTGAGGTTCATCACCTTCTCGCTCGACGGCAAGGATGCGGCCATTCACGACCGTAATCGCGGAACCCGCGGGCTCCACCACGTTGTAACCGAATTAATTCGCCGCATGAAACGTGAGCGGCCCGCGATGTGTATCTCGCTGATCTGTATTATCATGCGTGAAACCGCGCCGCAGTTGGCCGAATACGCGCAGTGGGCCGAAGAACTCGGCGTAGACCGTATTCTGTTTCAGCCCTTGGCTGAGTCCCTGGGCCGGCCGGAAAAGCGGGCAGGCTGGCATCGCGAAAGCGACCAGTTCATCCGCGACCTTGACCCGCTCGACCGGTCGATCGACGCGTTGGAGCGATTGCGCCGGCGCTCGACTCACATGGAGATGCCGCTGCGGCCGCTGCGCGATATGCGGGAGTACTTCGTCTATCCGGACTCGTTTCAAATCAGGGGTGGCCGCTGCATGGTGGGGCATACGGACCTGCAGATCGATCCCTCGGGCATTCTCTACATGTGCGATGTCAGGCACACTGCGTTCGGACATGTGGACGACGGTCCCCTTCGGCAAACCTGGAGAAGCGAACGCGCTCGCGCGGTACGTTGCGCGATCAGGGAGTGCCGGCGACCTTGCTCCTCGCTCTGCAATCGCTCTCCAGGGTTATGGGAGAAGGCATCAACGTTTCTGCGCTACGCACGGGCGGGCAGGCTGTAACAATTGGCCCCTCCCGCCAGTTCCGCAAGCACGACGGATCTGCAAGGACGCCGGTAAGAACCAATTCAAAACTAGTAGATTTTGCGGGTGCCTTCGCGAGTCGGGAAGGATATGTGGAGTTTGGGAAAGTACGTCGCGCCGGGGCCGGACCGCGACAGTCGGCTTTTCAAAGCGCCGTTTGGCGGCCGCGGGGATTCTCCTCCGTCTCCCGGCGGGACAGTCAGCGTTCCGGTATGGCGACTCCAGCATCACAACGGCCGTATAGTCGCCGCTTGAAGGTCCCAGGCTGAGGAGATCGGCGGCGCGCACCGGCAAAGGCGCATCGTCGCGCGCTCTTCCGCGACGCGTAGATTACAGTCTCTTTTTGGCACGGCGGTGGCGAACCTGTGATAGGATTCGAGCCCGGAGGAATCAACTGAATGATCGTGGTACGGAACAGCTTCGTGGCCAAGCCGGGCCAGGCGAGCAAGCTGGCGGCGCAATTGAAAGACATGGCGAGCGCCGGGAATCTGACGAATTTTCGCGTGCTGACGGACGTGACCGGCGAATTTAATCGCGTGGTCATGGAATACGAAGTGGAATCGGCGGCAGGGTTCGAGGAGACCTATCGAAGGTACACCTCGGATCCGCAGATCCGCGACAAGATGAAGGGCTACACGGACCTGTGGGTGAGCGGGAGCCGGGAGCTGTTGCGGATCATGTGACGGGCTCGGGAAGGCGGAATCCGCTTCACCTTTGCTTGAGCGCAATCCGTGGGGTGGTGAATGGCGCTTCTATGAAACGCCGGCATCAAACCCGGCGGGCTAAACCGGACCTGAAGGTGTAGAATCAGGACGAGAGCCGCCATGCGCCCGCCCATCTTTCACCACCGCTGGAAATGGCTCCTGATTACCGCCGCTGTCCTCTTGCTGCTCGTTTTCGGCGGTTGGGCCTTCGTCTTCGCCGACATTCGTGCCGGCGTTACCAGCGCGGCGACCTCAGCCATGACGCGGTATCCGGGGGACCGTGTGGAAGCACTCAGCGCCTTGGTCGATTGCGAAAATTGCAGCCTGAGCGACCGCAACCACGCCATCTGGGCGCTCGGCCAGTTGCGAGACGCGCGCGCCCTGACGGTTTTGGAGCGGCACTACACGGGCGGGCCGTGCAATCACTCGGTGGACTTGTGCCAGTACGAATTGCAGAAGGCGATCAAGGCGATCAGGTCGCATTCGGTGGTGTGGCTCGGCTACCGCGACTTGCCGAAGCTGTAACCCTGGGGGCCGTGCGCTTCCCGAGTTGAGGATCGCCGTGTTGCGGGTCATGTGACCGGCAGGCGAAGACGGAGAATCCGCTTCACCTTTTCTTGAGCGTGATGGCGAGCGACCCGGCCGGCACGAGGGTTTCGAGCGCGGGGTCCGCGGTGACGGCGCGTCCGTAGGCGGCCGCCTGGTCGAAGTTGTGTGCGAGGATCAGGCCTCCGGGACGAATCAGCGGGGCGAGGCGCGCCAGATAATCGGGATAGCCGTCCTTGTCGGCGTCGATGAATGCCACATCGATGGGATCTTTGAGCCGCTTGACGTTTTCGTGGGCGTCGCCCTCGATGAGTGTCACCAGGCGGTCCACGCCGGCCTGGCTGAAATGGCGGCGCGCTTCGGCGGCGCGTCCACGGTCGATTTCGAAGGTGGTCAGCCGGCCTCCGGTGCTTTGCAGGGCGAGCAGCAGCCACAGGCCGGAGTATCCGGTGGAGGTGCCGATCTCGACCACGGATTGCGCATTCACGGCTTCGGCGAGCAGGCGCAGCATGCGGCCGTCGCTGTTGGGAACTTCGAGGTAGACGTCGCCCGAGCGGGCTGCTTCGGAGATCACTCCGAGAATTTTCTTTTCGGCTTCGTCCCCGGCGACGGGCATTCCGGAATCCTGCGTGCGCATGCCGCCGCGGCGCTGGGCGCGGAGCAGGCCGGCGCCCGCCAAACCTATCCATAACGCGGATCTTCGATTCATTGAGGCTCCTGACAGTGGTTCAGGCGGGCGGGGCGGAAAGTTCCAATGCCCGAGCGGCTTCAGTCTTCGACGACGGAACGCTGGGCCAGTTCGCCGATCAGCGGGAGCTGGTAGTTCTCGCCGTGCGAGGCTTTCACCATCATGAAGATCGACATGCCGA
Source organism: Bryobacterales bacterium (assembly GCA_963836425.1). Taxonomy (GTDB): domain Bacteria; phylum Acidobacteriota; class Terriglobia; order Bryobacterales; family Bryobacteraceae; genus CAWIJJ01. The sequence continues at coordinate 34,960 of CAWIJJ010000008.1, forward strand.
GCAGAACGGCCTGGATGATGCGGTGCACGGGGACGGCATTGGAGTGTTCGAGCAGCGGCCGCAGCACCCAATCGTCCATGAGCCAGGCGACGAACAGGTAGAGTCCCTGGAAGGCGTGAAAACGGACGGCGTAGTCGCGGCGGAACTTGTCGGCCGCGAGGACCACGATGGAGACGATCCAGCCGATACCGGGGACGTAGCAAAGGATGGCCGCGGTGCGCGGGTTCAGTGCGGCGAGCGGGTCGCCGCCGCGGCGGGGAGGAAGAGGAGGAGGCGCGGCGACGCCCTGGGGCGAACCGCACCGGCCGCAAAACGCGTCCTGCGGACCGACCTGGTTTCCGCACTGGCTGCAAAAAGGCATTTGTTCTGTTATACGCGATCCGGGGGAGTGTTGTTCCCGGCGAGCACAAACCGGGCTGGCTATTCCAGGCGCCACCGCGTCAAAATCTAGCCATGAGCCTGATGCGGGAAATCCGCGAATTCCCGGTGCCTCGCGGCGCTGTCGCCCTCTGGTGGCTGGGCCAGAACGGGTACATCTTCAAGAGTCCGGAAGGCACGCTGCTGGCGACGGACCTGTACCTGACGGACAGTTGCCGCACGATCGCGCCGCCCGGAATCGACCTCAGCCGGCAGGTGCCGGTGCTGATTCCGCCCGAGGAGATCGACGTGGACCTGTACGCTGTCACGCATAACCATCAGGACCACACCGATCCGGAGACGATCGCGCGTCTGCGCAATAAAGACACCACGCATTTCATCGGCCCGCATCCGAGCTGCGCGGTGTTCCGCGCGCAGGGGATCGAGTCCGGCCGCATCCTGCCCGCCTGGCCGGACGCCGAACTGGAACTGCGGGACATCAAAATGCGCGGCACGTTTTCGCTGCCCACCGACGATACCGATTTGAACCACATGGGCTACGTTTTCGAATTCGGCGGCGGGGCGCGTGTCTATATGACGGGCGATACGGCCTGGTGCGAACTGCTCTCCTCGGCGCGCCGGCACCTTCCACACCTGATGATCACGTGCATCAACGGCGGCTTCCGCAACCTCTCGCACGACCAGGCGGCGCTGCTCGCTGCGGAAATCCGGCCGCGCGCGGCCATTCCCTGCCATTACGACATGTTCCCGGACAACGCTGTGGACCCGCGGCAGTTTCGAGCGGCGCTGTGCCTGCGCGCGCCGGAGGTCGGCTACCTGCAGCCGCAACACGGCGTGCCGCTTGTCTTTTGCGCCGATTGAGCGCTGCTGCCCGCCTCTTTTCATTCGCTGACAGGCAGTTTATAAACCCTTACACGGCGGAGCATAACCGGCGCGGGTCCGCCAACGCTTATACAAGTGAAGGCACTCGGGAAGAGGGGCTTCAAGAGGAGAAACGGAAATGAAAAAGATGAGATGGATGGCAGGGCTGGCGATCGCGCTCGGGGTGGGTGTGACCGGGGCTTCGGCTCAGCAGTGGCGCACGCCGGAACGGCCGGCGGCCTACGTGAACCAGAACCGCTTCGAAAACCAGAACCGCTTCGAAAACCAGAACCGCGTCGAGCGGCTGCGCGCGGAGATCGCGCTCGACCGCATGCGGCTTAACGAGAACCTGAGGCGCGGCCGGCATGCCGCCGCGCAACGCAACCGGCAGGAACTGGCGCGCGACCAGCGCGAGTTGAACGCGCTGTTGCGGGTTTCCGACCACGGCCGGCGGCGTTAATGCCGCCCGTGCTGCCGTTCGATTCGATATGCTGCTCCCATGGCCTCCGATGCATGGCCGGGTTCGCGCCTGGGAGCCATTCTCGCGAAATTCGAACGGCAGCACGGGCCTCCGGCAGCGCCGGCCGCCGCGGGCCCGTTCGAGATGGTGTTGTGGGAGATCGTCGCATACCTGGCCGATGACGACCGCCGCGGGCGCGCTTTTCAGGCGCTCGGCGAGCGGGTGGGAACGACCGCGGAGGAAATTCTGGCAGCGCCGGAGAAGACTCTGATCGAGGTTACCCGCACTGGCGGCGCCATTGCCGCGGAGGAACGTGCCGAACGGTTGCGGGAGGCCGCCCGGATTGTCCGCGACGACTTCGGCGGCGACCTTGGGCGGGTGCTTTCGATGCCGCCTGCAAAAGCCAAGAAGGCGTTGATGCGGTTTCCGATGATCGGCGAGCCGGGGGCGGAGAAGATCCTGAGCTTCGCGGGCCGGACGGGCGTGCTGGCGCTCGATTCGAACGGGTTGCGCGTGCTGGTCCGCATCGGCATCGGGGAGGAGGGCAAGAGCTATGCGGCAACTTACCGGTCGGTGCGGGAAGCGACGCTCGAAGAGTTGCCGGCGTCTGCGGACCTCCTTCGCAGGGCGCACCTGCTGCTGAGGGCGCACGGACAGCGGATCTGCCTGCGCAACGGGCCGTTGTGCCATGAATGCGCGGTTTGCGAGGACTGCCGGTACGGGACATCGGCCGCGCGCGCGGTGAGTCTCTGATGCCGGTGCTCGGGTCGGCCGTGGAAGCCATTGGCGGCACGCCGCTGGTGGAATTGGGGCGCCTGGCGCGCGCGAGCGGCGGTCGCCTGCTCGCCAAGCTCGAATACCTCAATCCCGGACACTCCAAAAAAGACCGCATCGCACGGCAGATTGTGGAGGACGCCGAGGCCGACGGCACGCTGCTGCCGGGGCAGTCGGTGGTGGAACTCACCAGCGGAAACACGGGGACGGGGCTGGCCATCGTGTGCGCCGTCACCGGGCACCCGTTTGTGGCGGTGATGTCGGAGGGCAACTCCAAAGAACGGGTGCGCATGATGCGCGCGCTGGGGGCGGAAGTGGTGCTGGTTCCGCAGGTGACGGGGTCGCTCACCGGCCAGGTTTCGGGCGCGGACCTCGAGCTGGTGGAGTGGGCCGCGCAACAGGTCACACGGGAACGCGGCGCGTTTCGCGCGGACCAGTTTCGCCACAGCGGCAATTTCCGCGCCCACTTCCTGCACACCGGGCCGGAGATCCTGGCGCAATCGGGGGGCCGCTTCCACGCGTTTTGCGATTTTGCCGGCACGGGCGGCACCTTCGCCGGGTGCACGGCGGCATTCCACGCCGCCAACCCCTCGATCGCGTGTTTTCTGGTCGAGCCGGACCGGCCGGACCATCCCATTCAGGGCGGCGGCTACAATATGGCGGACCTGCCTCTGCTGCGCCCGGAACAGATCGCCGGGCGGCTGCGCGTAACGGGCGACGAAGCCCGTCACGCGGCCCGGCGCCTGGCACGGGAGGAGGGAATTTTCGCGGGCTTTTCCTCGGGCGCGAACATAGCCGCCGCTCTGCGCCTGCTGCCCGGGCGGACGGTGGTCACGATAATCAACGACTCCGGCCTCAAGTACCTTTCGACCGACCTCTGGCCATGACCGGCGGGGCTATAATCAGACCTGATTGACTTAATTGCCAAGGAGGACTGCAATGAGCGATCCGGTCACGCGCCGCAACTTCGTGGGAACACTGGCTGCAGCGGGCGCCTTGCCGATGGCGCAGGCGGCGGAGCAATCCGCGGCTGCCGAAGCGGATGCATGGCCCAGACTGCGCCCGGCGACGATCTACAAAATCTATATCGGGCGATTCGGGGCGAGCACCAATGCGACGACCGGCAGCAGCGTTCAGTACCTGACCTGGGGCGCCGGGGAGATCGCGAAGATGGACAGCCACCTTCGCGACCTCGAAAAGAAGCTCGGCGATGTCACCTTCGTGGGCGGCGAGACCATCCCGCCCGCCGATGCGGCCCAAGTCGCCGCCAGGGCCGCGGCTGCCGACGGCCTGCTGCTGATCTGGCTTTCAGGGCATGGCGGAGATTACGCCACCCTCGACAAGCTCAGCTTCGGGCTCAATCAGCCGGCCGTCTCCTTCTTCCAACCGTTCAGCGGTCACGGGTGGATGTGGCACCAGCAGTGGAAGAACAGGAGAGTGCTGCTGCTCTCCACGACCGACTGGAACGACCTGGACGAAGCGGTGAGCCTGCTGCGGGTGCCCGCGCTGATGAAGCAGACGCGAATCCTGGCGGTGGACGGACCGCGCGGCACCAAGCCAGCCTGCTCTGCCGAGGAGGTGAGGAAGAAGTTCGGGGCCGAACTGGTGACGATCAAGAATGACCAGGTTCTGGCCATCGCCCGCTCGATCGATGCCAAGGCCGCCGAAGCCGAGGCGGAACAATACTGGATCAAGCCGGCCATCGGCATCCTCGAACCCAAACGGCAGGAGATTATCGATTCGGCGAGGTATTACCTGGCGGTGAAGCAGTTGATGGTTCGGGAAAACGCGCGGGCGATTTGCAGCGCGGCCTGCATGGGGGAACCGCGGGCCTGTCTGACCTTCAGCAAGCTCAACGACGTCGGGCTGGTGGGCGCCTGCGAGGGCGACATCGATTCGACGCTCACGATGCTCCTGTTCGCGCACGCGTTCCGCACTCCCGGTTTCATCACCGATCCGGTGATCGACGAATCGAAGAATGCGGTCGTCCAGTTCCACTGCACCTCGTTCACGCAGAGGCCCGGCGGCAGCCGCATGCCATTCCTGATCCGGAACCAGACGGACAGCGGAGGCGGCGTGGCCTTGCAGGTCCAGTGGCAGGTAGGGGAAGCGGTGACGATGGCCAAACTGGTCAACCTGGAGACGATGCTGGCGGTACCGGGAAAGGTGATCGAGACCGGCACGAGCCCGCTCGCCTGCCGCACGCAGTTCACGCAGTCGGTGCGCGACGCCCGGCACCTGTTTCTGAACTGGGGCGGGGGCGCGATCGTGCAGCCGGGCAGTCCGGGCGATCTCTCGCAGTATGCCGGCGCGATGCCCATGCTGCACCGGTCGGTGTTCTACGGCGATCACGTGCGCGGGCTCAAGCGTCTGGGCGACCTGATGGGCTTCAGGGTCATCGAAGAAGATATCGCAACCTAAACCTCTCGCGCAGGGCCGCCGGCGGGCATTCTGCGGTACGCTGCTGACATGAAAGTCCTGCTACTGCTGGCGGCGGGCGCGCTGTTCGCGCAACAGCCGCCGGTGCGCGTGCTGATCGCGTATCACTCGGAAACGGGAAACACCGCGAAGATCGCGGAAGCGATCCGCAAGGGCGCGGCCGCGGTGGGCGGCGTGGAGGTGACGCTGCGCAAAACGGCGGACGTGAGGGACGAGGAAATATTGCAGGCGGATGGGGTGATTGCGGGTACGCCTGTGCAGTGGGGCAACGCTTCCACCGAAACGCGGCGGTTTCTGGACCGCGTGGGGGCGGTGTTGTGGAAGGCCAACCGCAACGGCGACGGGCGCGCGGCGGGCGCATTCTGCACGGGGGGCGGCGTGGCCATGGGAAAGGACGTGGCGCGGCTCTCGATCCTTTCCGCGTTTCTGACCATGCGGTTCACGGTGGTGGGCGGGGTGGACGACGCGGGATTCGGAACCACGGGGCCGGAGGCCACCACGGGAGCGGACGACCCCGGTATCAGCGAGAAAGAGCAGGAAGAGGCGCGCCGCTTCGGCGAGCGTTTCGCCCGGGCGACGCGCCAGTTGCGCGGCTCGAAGTAATCAGGCCTGCGAGGCGGCGATGGCCTGGTCGAGGTCCCAGATGATGTCTTCGACATCTTCGATGCCGACGGAGATCCGGACCAGGTCCGCGGAAACTCCGGCTTCGGCCTGCTGTTCCTCGCTCAACTGCTGGTGGGTGGTGCTGCTTGGGTGAATGATGAGGCTCTTGGCATCGCCGAGGTTGGCGAGGTGCGAGAAAAGCTGTACCGAATCGATCAGCTTGCGTCCCGCTTCCCTGCCTCCTTTGATGCCGAAGGTGACGATGGAGCCCTGGCCTTTGGGCAGGTATTTCCGCGACAGGCTGAAATAGGGACTGTTCTCGAGGCCGGGATATTTGACCCAGGTCACGGCCGCATTCTTTTGGAGCCAGGCGGCCACATCGAGCGCGTTGCGGCTGTGCGCCTCCATGCGGAATTTCAGAGTTTCGATGCCCTGGATAAACAGGAAAGAGTTGAACGGGCTGATGCAGGGGCCAAAATCGCGCAGGCCTTCGACCCGCACCTTGATGATCCAGGCGAGCGGACCGAAGACCTCGGCGAACTTCATGCCGTGATAGCCGGGGCTGGGCTGGGTGATGGCGGGATACTTGTCCGTCCACTGAAACTTGCCGCTATCGACGATGATGCCGCCGATGGATGTGCCGTGGCCGCCGAGAAACTTGGTAGCGGAGTGGACCACGATATCGGCGCCCCATTCGATGGGCCGGCACAGGTACGGCGAGGCCATGGTGTTGTCGATGACCAGGGGCACACCCGCTTCATGGGCGATGGCCGCCACCTTCTCGATGTCGAGGAGGTTCATGCGCGGATTGGCGATGGTCTCGCCATAGACCGCGCGGGTGCGGGGGGTGATGGCGCGGCGGAAATTTTCCGGGTCATCGGGTTCGACGAACTTGACGTCTATTCCGAGACGGCGAAAGCTGACGTCGAACTGGGTATAGGTCCCGCCGTAGAGCGTGCTGGCGGCAACCACTTCATCGCCAGGCCCCGCGAGGCTGGTGATGGCCAGGAATTGCGCCGCCTGGCCGCTCGATGTGGCCAGCGCGGCGATGCCGCCTTCGAGCGCCGCAACGCGCTGCTCGAAAACGTCCGTGGTCGGGTTCATGATGCGTGTGTAGATGTTGCCGAACTGCTGCAACGCGAAGAGCGAAGCGGCGTGCGCCGAATCTTCGAAAGTGAATGAGGTGCTCTGGTAAATAGGGACTGCGCGGGCACGGCTCGCGGCATCCGGAGTGTGTCCGGCGTGCAGCGACTTGGTCGCGAATCCCATCTCTCGGGCGGGTGCGGTTTGATCGGCCATAAGGTACAGGATACATCCACACCTATTCGTTCCGGAGCGCGATGGCCGGGTCGATGCGAGTGGCGCGGGATGCCGGGAGCAGACAGGCGAGAACCGCCACGAGCGCCAGCGCGAGGGCGGCGACGGCGCCGAGCCCGAGGCCAATCGCGATCAGCCCCATGCCGCCGGACAACACCAGGCGCAACACCTGGCCGCGGGCGGCGCCGAGCGCCATGCGGATGCCGATCTCCTGCGTGCGTCGCGAGACGGTGTAGGACATGACACCGTACAGTCCGATGGTGGCGAGCAGCGGGAGGTTTCCGTGGCGATGAGTTCCTGGAGCGTGGAGGCGTCGTAAATCACGGCCGAGGGCGCCGCGGACGGACACCTATTCGTTCCGGAGCGCGATGGCCGGGTCGATGCGAGTGGCGCGGGATGCCGGAAGCAGGCAGGCGAGAACCGCCACGAGCGCCAGCGCGAGGGCGGCCAGGACAAAGCTCGCGGCGTCGGTGGCGGTGACGCCGTAGAGCAGAGCGGCGAGCAGGCGGGTGAGCGCGAGGGCGGCGACGGCGCCGAGCCCGAGGCCAATCGCGATCAGCCCCATGCCGCCGGACAACACCAGGCGCAACACCTGGCTGCGGGCGGCGCCGAGCGCCATGCGGATGCCGATCTCCTGCGTGCGGCGCGAGACGGTGTAGGACATGACACCGTACAGTCCGATGGTGGCGAGCAGCAGGGCCGCGCCCGCGAACATCGTCATCAGCCAGCCGGTGAAGCGCGAACGGGAGGTTTCCGTGGCGATGAGTTCCTGCAGCGTAGAGACGTTGTAAATCACGGCGGAAGGCTCCGCCTGGTGGAGGGCGCCGCGGACGGCCGCGGACAGGGAAGCGGGGTCGAGCGGCGTGCGGATCACCAGGCTGAATTGCCGGGCGCGCTGATTGAACGGCAGGAACAGGTCCGGGTCGTTGGTCGGATTGTCAGGCAGGCCGCGGTATTTCATTTCGTTCACGACGCCGATGATGGTCATCCACGGCGCGCTGGAGGTGGGGCCGCCGCCTTTGATGCGCTTGCCGATGGGATTCTGTCCGGGCCAGAAGCGTTTCACCGCGTTTTCACTGACGATTACGGTGGTGAGGTCGGACTGCATTTCGTGTTCGGTAAACGTGCGGCCGGCGGTGAAGCGGATGCCGAGCGCGTCGAAGAAGCCGGGAGTAACACGGTGCAGGTAGGCTCGCGGCATGTTTTGGGCGGTAACCGGGGGCTGGCCCTCGGCGGTGTAAAAGACGGCGTCGCTGCCGGCCAGGGGGATGTCGGATCCGAGCGCCGCGGCGGAGACGGACGGCAGGGTGGAGGCGCGGGTCAGAATTTCGCCGGCGGTGACGGCGGTGCGCGCGTCGGGAGAGGCGGTGAGGGTGGGAGCGGACGCGGCGGGCGGCGCGGGCGCGGGCAGGCTGAGGCGGAGGGTGAGGACGTGCGAGGGGTCGTAGCCGGGGCGGATGGCGGCCAGTTCGCGAAGGCTCCGCATGAGCAGCCCGGCGCCCACCAGCAGGAGCATGGCGAAGGCTACTTCGGCCACCACCAGGGCCTTGCGGAAGCGGCTTCCACCGCGGGTGCCGGCCGTGCGTCCACCCTGCTTGACCGAATCATGCAGGTTGGCCGCACGCAGGTGCAGGGCGGGCGCAATTCCCAACACGAGCGCCACGGCGCCCGAGATCACGGCGGTGAAGGCGGCTACGCGCGGATCGATACGGGCGTCAATGAAACTGGGGAACGTGATGGGGCTGGCGGTGAGGAGGAGCCGGATGCCGTAGTGCGCCAGCAGCAGTCCGGCGGCGGCGCCGAGGGAAACCAGCAGCAGGCTTTCGGTGGTGAGTTGCAGGAAGACGCGAAAGCGGCTGGCGCCGAGCGCGGTACGCATCGCGATTTCGCGCTGCCGCACTTCGGCGCGTGCGAGCAGCAGGTTCGCGACGTTCGTGCAGGCGATCAGCAGGACGAAACCGACGGCGGCGAGCAGGACGAGCAAGGGCTGGCGAAGGTCGCCGAGCAGTTCGCGGTCGAGCGGCGCCACTTCGACGCCGCGGCCCTCGTTGCTGTCCGGGTGGGCTCGCTCGAGGGCTTTGCAGATGGCGTCCATCTCGGATTGCGCCTGTGCGCGGGTTATGCCCGGTTTGAGTTTGGCGAGCACGACGGGGCCGCGGCCGCCGCGGTCGTTGAGGTCGGAGGCGGAGATCCCCATCATGGACGGTAGCCAGACCTGGGCGCGATCGTCGTTGCCGTGAAACCAGGCGGGAAGGATACCGACGACGGTGTAGTCCCGGCTATCCAGGCGGATGGAACGGCCGAGAATGGCAGGGTCGCCGCCGAAGCGGCGTTTCCACAGGCCCTCACTGAGGAGGGCGACGGCGTCGCGCTGCGGCGCCTGGTCCTCCTCCGCGCGAAAAAGACGACCGCGCACGGGCTCGACACCGAGCAGGGAGAAATACTGCCAGGAGACGAATTCCGCGGGCAGGCGTTCGGGATCGTCGCCGCGCAGCGTGGGATTCCCACCCATGATGATGGCCATTCCTTCGAAGGAGCGGGACTGGGCGCGCCAGTCGAGGAAATCCGGGAGGGAAGTGCCGCGGCGTTCCACACGGGCGCGCTTGACATTGCCCCAGAGCAAAGTGAGGCGGCCGGGATCCGAATAGGGCAACGGCCGCAGCAGCACGGCGTTGACCACGCTGAAAATGGCGGTATTGGCGCCAATGCCGAGCGCGAGCGTGAGCACGGCGACCACCGCGAAGCCCGGCGCGCGGGCGATGTTGCGCGCGGCAAAGCGAAGGTCCTGGCGCAGTGCCTCGATCCAGCGAAAGGTCCACATATCTTGTAAAGTCTCCCGGTAAAAGGTTGAGTTGCCGAAGCGGCGGTGCGCTTCGGCTGGGCCTGCGTGCGCGGCACGCATGGAGAGGTGAAAGGCGAGTTCCTCCTGGAGATCGCGCTCGAGGCGGCGGCGGTGCAGCAACGCGCGCAGCCGCAGGCGAAATTCGCTGAGGGCTTCCCAATCCATGTCAGGCCGTCCGCATGACGCGCAGGATGGCGCCGGAAAGGCGGTCCCAGTTGGAGGATTCCGCGGCCAGGCGCTTCCGGCCGGCAGCGGTGAGGCGGTAGAATTTGGCCCGGCGGTTGTTGTCCGAGAGGCCCCACTCGGCGCTGACGAGCCCCCGCAGTTCGAGGCGGTGGAGGGCGGGATAGAGCGCGCCCTCTTCGACGCGCAGCACGTCTTCGGAAGCCTCCAGCAGGAACTCGGCGATGGCGTAGCCGTGCAGGGCGCCGCGCGTGAGGGCCTTGAGGATCAGCATGTCCAGCGTGCCCTGGAGGACGTCGCCGCGCAAACCGTATTTGTCTCCCATAAAACTCTTAGGGGAGTATGACGCACCCGCGGCTTAGAATGCAAGAAGCATGTTGACGGCAATTACCCGTGCGGTGAGTCCGGCCCTGAACCGCTGCGAGCTTTCGTACCTGGACCGGGAAGAGATCGACGTGGAACGGGCGCGGGAGCAGCATGCCGCTTACGAGGCACTGCTAGCGGAGTTGGGCGCGCGCGTGATTTCGCTGCCGGCCGAGGCGGAGCTGGCGGATTCGATGTTCGTGGAGGATCCGGCGATCGTGGTGGACGAAGTGGCGGTGGTGACGCGCATGGGCGTGGAATCGAGGCGCGGCGAAGCGGAGTCGCTGGCGAAGGCGCTGGCGCCGTTCCGCACGGTGCACCGGATGAAGGCGCCGGCGACGCTCGAAGGCGGCGACGTGATGCGGGCCGGCCGGACGCTCTATGCCGGGCTGTCGAAGCGCACCAACCGCGAGGGAGTGGCGGCGCTCGCGCGCGCGTTGCAGCCGTTCGGCTACCGCGTGGAGGCGGTGGAGATGCGGGACTGCCTGCATCTGAAGAGCGGCTGCTCGTATCTCGGAGACGATACGGTGCTGGCGAACCCGGCGTGGATCGACGTAGGGATCTTCGCCGGGATGCGAATTGTGGAGGTGGGCGAGGCCTGGGCCGCCAACGTGTTGCGCATCGGGGACACGGTGATCATGCCGGAGGGCTTTCCGAGGACGCGGGAGCGGCTCGAGAAGGCAGGGTGTAAAGTGCGGGCGCTGGACACGTCGGAATTGCGGAAAGCGGAGGCCGGAGTGACCTGCATGAGCCTGGTGTTCGAGGGGTAGGGTTCCGCTTCCGACCGGCTCGGCCCCGCAAGCGTTACCATCCACCCGTTCTCTGCCTCTCATTGGTCCGATTCGGCACGGAGGGGCAGGGCGCGACGCAGCCGATTCGGCTTATGGTTGGAACATGGAACGTTCGAAAAATAAGGGGCGGACGAAAAACATCGGAAGAACCGAACGCGTGATCTCGGCCGTCGGTGGAGGGCTACTCCTGGCGGCCGCGTTGAAGCGGCGTTCGGCGGGCAGCATTGCCCTTGGCCTGATCGGTGGCGATCTTCTGCGGCGCAGCCTCAGCGGCCACTGCCACATGTACCAGGCTCTCGGCATTCGCACGGCGCCGAAGGGACAGGGGGCGGACACCACCAGCGTGCCGTACGAACTCGGGATGCGGGTGGACCGGGCGACGACGATCAATCGCCCGCGGGCGGAGATCTACCAGTTCTGGCGCGATCTCACCAACCTGCCGCGCTTCATGAAGAACGTCCGGTCGGTGACACCGGGGGAAGGGAACCAGTCGCACTGGGTGGTTTCCGCGCCGGCGGGCCGAACGGTGGAATGGGACGCGGTTCTCTACAACGATCTCGAAAACCAGATGCTGGCGTGGCGCACGCTGCCGGGGTCGCAGGTGGATCATGCGGGCTCGGTCTGGTTCAAGGATGCGCCGGGCGGGCGCGGCACAGAGGTCAAGGTGGAACTGAACTACAACCCGCCGGCGGGAGTGATCGGCGCGGCCCTGGCGGCGCTTTGGGGAAAAGATCCAGGGCAGCAGATCCAGCGGGATCTCCACCGCCTCAAGCAGATTCTGGAAGCTGGCGAAGTGCCGACAACGGCGGGCCAGCCCATGGGAGCGCGCTCACGGACCCGCGAGCGAGACCGGCACGAGCGCGCGATGGACCGCGAGGTGCATGACGCTTCCGAGGAATCGTTCCCGGCCAGCGACTCCCCCGCGTACAGCCGGTAGGAAAGAGACAGGAGCCAAACACATGAAAGCCGCTTGTTGGTATGGCACGCACGACGTGCGCGTCGAAACCGTTCCCGATCCCGCGATCCTGAACCGCCGCGACGCGCTGGTCAAAGTAACTCTCTCGGCGATCTGCGGGTCGGACCTCCATCTGTATGACGGATACATCCCCACCATGCAGAAGGGCGACATCCTGGGCCACGAGTTCATGGGCGAGGTGCTCGAGGTGGGGCGGGACGTTCGCAACCTCAAGAAGGGCGACCGCGTGGTGGTGCCTTTCACCATCTGCTGTGGACGCTGCTTTTTCTGCCAGAAGGGTCTCTGGTCGTTGTGCGACAATTCGAACCCCAACGCGTGGGTGGCCGAGAAGATGTACGGCTACAGCGCCGCCGGGCTCTTCGGTTATTCGCACATGTTCGGGGGATTCGCCGGGGGCCAGGCGCAGTACGTGCGGGTTCCGTTTGCCGACGTCGGGCCGATCAAAATACCCGAAGGGCTAACCGACGAGCAGGTGCTGTTCCTGAGCGACATTTTCCCCACCGGCTATATGGCCGCGGAGAACTGCAATATCCAGCCGGGCGACACCGTGGCGGTGTGGGGTTGCGGCCCGGTGGGCCAGTTTGCGATCCGCAGCGCCTATCTGCTCGGAGCCGAGCGGGTGATAGCCCTGGACCAGCAGCCGGAGCGGTTGGAGATGGCGCGGCAGGGCAAGGCTGAAGCGGTCAATTTCTCGGATGTGGATACGGTCGAAGTTCTGAAAGCGATGACCGGCGGCCGCGGGCCGGATGCCTGCATCGATGCCGTCGGGATGGAGGCGCACGGGGCCGCGCTCGACAACCTGTACGACCGGGCCAAGCAGGCGGTGCGCCTCGAAACGGACCGGCCGCACGTTTTACGCCAGGCCATCCAGGCATGCCGCAAAGGGGGCACGGTTTCGGTTCCGGGCGTTTACGGCGGGCTGATCGACAAGTTTCCCATCGGGGCCGCGTTCTCGAAGGGGCTCACCTTCAAAATGGGCCAGACGCACGTGCCGCGGTATTTGCAGCCGCTGCTCGACCGGATCCAGCGCGGCGAGATCGACCCCACTTTCGTGATCACGCACCGCACAGACCTCGATGGCGTGCCGGACGCCTACCGTACGTTCGGCAACCGTGCCGATGACTGCATCAAGGTAGTGCTGCGCCCGAACTGAACTCGCGAAGGAGATACTTCTGATGCGATCGAGCCGTGTGTTGATGCTGGCGGCTGCGGGAATCGGAGCGGGCGTGGCGGTCAGCAGTCTGCTGCGGAACAAAGGCGACGATCTGCGGGGACAGGTGGTGCTGATCACCGGCGGCTCGCGCGGCCTGGGCCTGGCGATGGCGCGGGCCTTCGCCCGCGAAGGGTGCCGCATCGTCATTTGCGCGCGGGAAGCGGAGGAACTGCGCAACGCGCAGGAGGACCTGGAGAGCCGCGGCGCCAGCGTGCTGGCCGTCGAGTGCGACGTTTCGGATCGGGACGCGGTAGCGGACATGGTGCGCCAGGCGGTGGAGCGGTTCGGAGCCGTCGATGTGCTGGTGAACAATGCCGGCGAGATTCAGGTCGGTCCGCTGGAGACCCTGGACGCCCGCGATTTCGAAGCGGCGATGCGGGTGATGTTCTGGGGCGTGCTGTACCCCACGTTCGCGGTGCTGCCGCAGATGACGGAGCGGGGTAGCGGACGGATCGTGAACATCACCTCCATCGGCGGCAAAGTGGCCGTTCCGCACCTGCTGCCTTACACCTGCGCCAAGTTTGCCGCGGTGGGGCTATCCGAAGGGCTGCGCGCGGAACTGGCGGACAAAGGCGTGAAGGTGGTGACGATTGCGCCGGGCCTGATGCGCACCGGATCGCATCAAAACGCGGAGTTCAAGGGCGATCATGCGCGCGAGAATACCTGGTTCAGCCTGGGAGCCACGCTGCCGGGCATCAGCATGAGCGCGGACCGAGCCGCGGCGCGGATTGTCGGCGCCACCCGCCGCGGAGACGCCGAGGCGATTCTGGGAGCGCCCGCGAGCGCGCTGGCCAATTTCCACGGCGTATTCCCGGGCGTCACCGCCAACCTGCTGTCCCTGGTGGACAAGTATGTGCTGCCGTCGGGCGGGTCGCACACGCGACGCCGGGGGCATCAGGTTGAGGGCGAGCATTCGCGCCTGTTCTCACTGGTCACGGTACTGGGCAGGCTGGCCGCGCGGCGGTTCCTTCAGCCGGCAAAACCTTGATTCCCGGCTGCGAGGCTATCATGTAGGGTGAATGAACGATCTTCGAAGAATCGGGATCGCAATTCCCGATGACCTGCTCACCAGCTTCGATCAACTGATCGACCGCCGGGGCTACACGAACCGTTCGGAAGCGTTTCGCGACCTGATGCGCGATGCACTGCTCCAGGAATCGGTGGCCGTGCCGGAGCAGGAAGTGGTGGGCACCCTCACCCTGGTGTACGACCACAACGTGCGGCAGTTGAACGACCGGCTGCTCAGGCAGCAGCACAATCACCACCACCAGATCGTCTCTACGCTGCACGTGCATCTGGACCATGACAACTGCCTGGAAGTGCTGGTGCTGCGGGGTTCGGCAGCCGGAGTTCAGCGCATCGCCGACGCGCTGATCGCCGCCAAAGGTGTGCGTCACGGGAAACTGACGCTCACCACTTCCCACTGAATCGCCGGGCCCGCAGCTACGTGCCGGCTTGCACAACGGGACGCGGCGTGCTTTGCCTTCCATGGGAGGTAGGCAAGACGATGCTGATCCTGTTGATAATCCTGATTGTTTTGTTGTTCGCGGCGGCGCCGGCATGGCCTTACAGCCGCGGATGGGGATACTATCCGAGCGGCGGCCTGGGGCTGGTCATCCTGGTGCTGGTGATCCTGCTGTTGATGGGGCGAATCTAGGGCCCCCCCATCGGTGATAGCCCCTACCCCTTGCACGCGGGGGAGGTTTTGGCAATAATTGCCTCAAGATCTTGTTTATGGATTGGCTTTCGGAGATCCGCCGTGCGGAGTACGATCGAAGCGGCTCTTACCGCGTGTGCTGAAAACTCGGTTAAAGACGGGGTCCGCCGGTTTCTTACGGGCCTCTCGTCGGACGAACTCAATTTCATCGCTGATTTTCTGGGCGCCTGCATCGTCGAATCCGGCGAGTTGGAATTCAACCGGGTGCATGTGACGGTGCGGCTCGCCCAGTTTCAGGCCAATCGCGTCCGCCACTCCGACCAGGAGCACAAAATGCTTGTACTCCTCGAGTATCTGTGCCGTTCCGGAATGAAACCGCGGCCGATCCCGTTTCGGGCAAAGCAGGCCTGAGCGCGGGGCTACTGGACGATGGCGCCGCCGGCCTGCGGTTCGAGTTTGATTTCCCCGAAGGCCGCCTCGTATTGGGTAACGTTCTGCTGTAGTACGTTCATGAGCGCCTTGGCCTGCTGCGGGCTGAGGTAGATCGCCTCGAAATTGTGAATCACCACGTTATCGGCAGCGGTTTGGTTGATCCTTCCGAAAAGCAGCAGGAAGTCCCACAGGTTTACGCGCACCTGCACGCTATTGGCATAGCTCTCCCGGTACTCTGGACCGTTCACCAGTTGGATCTTCGGGGCGGGGGGTTGCGACATAGCCTACAGCGTAGCATCCGGGCCGGCAGCCGCAGGAGGTCTTTTCTTCACCAAACTTTTTACGATTCATTACGAAAATGGTACAACCCGTGCTTCTCTAACTGCGTCGGATGAAGTGAGGGAAGAACAATGAAGGCTTTCACCCAGAACGAATTGAAGGGCCAGGTCCACTGCCCGATCTGCACCCACACGGTGCCTGCCGACATCGATTTGAGAGGCAAGTTTCCGCGAGTGCTGGCGGGCCAGCGTTGCCCGCGATGCGGATCCTCGCTCGAAGTTGCTGTCGTGATCCAAATACCTGAAGCGGCCTGAGCGGTACTGTTATCCAAGAAGGGGTTGTTTCCGGGGCGTGATTTCTGCCATAGTGAAATCAGAAACTGGGTTATCTATGAGACGAAAGGCACAACCAAAGTCGGAACCGGTCGTCCCTCCAGAGATTCTGGAAGAGGCGAAGCGGTCAATTTCCGCGGACCGGCTGAAGAAATCCGCGCAATGCACCGTCTGCGGCGCGGAAACCGCCGGCGTCGGAACCGAGTCGCTCTGCTGGGTGTGCCGCCGTCTGAAGATCAGCGCGTGGCGCGAGATCGAACAGCAGATGCCCGCTCAGGAGTAGGCAGTTTCGCTCAGGTATTGGCTTCGATCGCCTGAGCTACTTCTTCCCATTCGGCCATTAGAGCTTCGAGGTCGGCGCGGCGAGCGTCCAGCAGGCTGGTTACGCGCCGTGTCTCTTCGGCATTCACAAAACTGCTCAGTGCCGCCTCGCAATCGGCGATTTCGGCCTCGAGGCGGGTCACTTCTTCCTCGATTTCGCCCTGGCGCTCCTTCATCCGGCGCAAACGGATCGGATTGAGTCTCCGGTCGGCTTGCCCGGCAGCCGCCGCCCCGTTCCCCGCGGGTTCGACGGGCGCCAGTTCGCTTTTCTCCTCGATAGCTGCGGGCGCTGGTCCTCCGCCGCTCTTGCGCCACAGGTAGTCCTCATAATTGCCGGGAAAGACGTTGACGCGTCCCTCCTCCACCTCGATGACGCGGGTGGCCAGCTTGTCGATGAAGTAACGGTCGTGCGAAACAAACACCACGGTGCCGTGGAAATCCTGAAGGGCTCGGAGCAGCACGTCCTTGGCCCGCATATCCAGGTGGTTTGTGGGTTCGTCCAGCAGCAGGAAGTTGGACGGCATCATCAACATGCGGGCCAGCGCGTAGCGATTGCGTTCGCCGCCGGAGAGCACGCCGATCGGCTTGAACACCTCATCCTCGGAGAATAGAAAGCAGCCGAGCAGGCTGCGCAGCTCGGTATTGGTGGCGCGCGGCGCGACCGTCCCGATGTCATCGATCAATTGCGCGTTGGGGTCGAGTTCCTTGTACTGATCCTGGGCGAAGTAGTCGGGCTGGGCATTGTGGCCCAGGGTATACGTTCCGGTGGTGACGGGCTCGGCGCCCGCCAGAATCTTGATCAAAGTGGATTTGCCGGCGCCGTTCACGCCTACCAGAGCCAGCCGGTCCCCGCGCTCGATGTAAAAACTGGCTCCGGCAAACACCTCGTGATCGCCGTAGCTTTTGGAAACATCCTTAAACTCGGCTACGATGCGGCCGCTGGGCTTGGGTTGCGGGAAGCTGAAATGAATGGTCTTTTCTTCGGGCGGAATCTCGATGCGTTCAATTTTTTCGAGTTCCTTGATCCGGCTTTGTACCTGCTTGGCTTTGGTGGCCTGGTAGCGGAAGCGGTTGATGAAGGCTTCGAGTTGCCGGACCCGGTCCTGCTGGTTGTCGAATGCGGCCTGAAGCTGCGCGCGGCGCTCCTGCCGCAATTCTTCGTAGCGAGTGTACCCGCCCGTGTAAAAGTGGAGACCCTTGTTCCAGAGTTCGGCGATTTTCCGCACCGTCACATCCAGGAAGTAGCGGTCGTGGGAAACCAGCACGAAGGCAAACGGGTAGGAAGACAGGTACTCCTCGAGCCAGTTGCGGGCTTCCAGGTCCAGGTGATTGGTGGGCTCGTCCAGCAGGAGCAGGTTGGGTTTTTCGAGCAACAGCTTGGCGAGCGCGATGCGCATCTGCCAGCCGCCGGAGAACTCCTCCGTCCGCCGCTTCCAATCGCGCCGCGGGAATCCGAGGCCGGAGAGCACCGATCCGACCTGCGCTTCGATGGCGTACCCATCACGCGCCCGGAATTCGGACTCGGCCTGGTGGAAGCGGTCTGCCACCTGTCCGTATTCGGTGCCGCCCGGGTCGAGCTCGGACATACGCCGCGCGAGCATCTCCTGCTCGTCTTCGAGCGCCCGCAGGGAGGCGAAAACGGTCATGCATTCGGCGAACACGGAGCGGCCCGAGAGAGTTAAACCCTCCTGAGGCAGGTATCCGGTACTGACGTTTTTCTGCCGCGAAAGGGTTCCCTCGTCGATGCCGTCGAGACCGGCTAACACCTTGAGCAACGAAGACTTGCCGGTGCCGTTGGCGCCTACGATGCCGATCCGCTCGTTGGGCGTCACCAGCCAGTCGACGTTCTCGAAGAGGGTTTTCGGGCCATACCGCTTGGCGGCACCCGTAAGCTGAATCATGAGGTACTTTTTATTTTACCGGGAGCGGCGCTTGCTCAGGGGGGAAGATGGGCCCACGGAGCGCGGGGCCCGACGTGCCGCGCTCCGGAGCCGGAGACAGGGAGAAGGAAAATCTTCGGATCGCCTGTCTAATTTGTGTGACGTGCCGGCGGGCGATTCGGTTATAGCCAGTATTGCCACTGGCCGGAGAGGACGATGTAAACGGACAGAATTCCGTTGGTGACGGCGTGCGCCACGATGGTATCGGCGAGGTTGCCTGTGCGAAGCAGCCACCAGTTGTAAATCGCTCCGGCGGCCAAACCGACTTCCCAATACGGTCCATGTTCGGAGGCGAATAGAAGGACCACGATCCAGAACGCGGAACGTACGTAAACCGTGTACGGCACCTTTGTGAAATTGTGAGCAACAAGCCAACGGATCATCCATCCGCGCCAGAAAAGCTCTTCCAATACGGGCACGAGCAGAGTACAACTCACGGAGCGCAGCAACGGAAACCAGATCGTCCGGCGCAACTCGACGGGAACCGAACTCTCCGCCCCGCCGGTGACGAAGTTAGAGAAGAGCCACGAATCGCGATACCCGAAAAGCAGGTCTGGGGCGACCCACACTACGAACACGAGCGCTCCCACCATCGCACTGGCCCAAAACCTAGATGGCGGCCACGGCACCACGCGGCGCGAGACCGTGAGCAGCAGGGCTGTCACGATCAAAAGGCGGCCGGGATAGTAAACACCTGCCGGCAGTTTCAGCGCACGCTCCAACGCCATCATCAGGACGAAGGCTGCGAACGGGGCCGTATAGGCTATCGTGGCACGGCGGTGAGCGTCGAACATGGAATCGGGAACGCGCGCCTATGTTAGCGCGAAATGGCAGGGCTATGTAATGGAACGTTAACGGTTCTTTCGGGTGATAGGTACTGGGGGGCGGGCCTGGATCACAGGGACTAAACAGTTGCGTTCCTCCACCTCCGGAGTGTGGCCTGTTCGGGCGGCCAACTCACGATTCAGGGTGGCGATGAACTCCTGGATCTGCGCCTGCATTTCCCCCATGCGGCTGCGCATGTTGAGGATGATCTCGACCCCGGCCAGGTTCACTCCCAGGTCGCGGGTGAGGTGCAGGATCACCTCGAGCCGCTCCAGGTCGTCGTCAGTGTACAGCCGGGTGTTGCCGTCGCTGCGCGAGGGCTTGAGCAACCCTTCGCGTTCGTAGAGACGCAACGTCTGGGGATGAATCGCGTATTGCTCCGCGACCGCCGAAATCATGTACGCCGCTTTGGATTTGGACTTCGCCATTCCTCAATCGCTCCCACTACTACAGGCTGGCCCAGATTTGGGCGCGGGGGTCCTCCGGATGGAGTTTGGAGAGCTTGCGCAACAGTTCGCGCGTTTCCTCGTCTCTCGGATCGGGAGCCGCAATAGACACTTCCACGATCTGGTCGCCGCGCTGATTGGTTCGCGAGTTCAGCACGCCCTTTTCCCGCAGCCGGAAACGCTGGCCGTTTCGGGTTCCCTGCGGAATCTTGAGCAGGGTACGGCCGTCGATAGTGGGAACCTCGATCTTGGAACCGAGGGCCGCTTCCCACACCGCCACCGGCACCTGGATCTCGATATTGTCCCCTTCCCGGCGGAAGAAGGCGTGCTCCTCAACGCGAGTATTGATGTAAAGGTCTCCGGGAGGAGCTCCCATGGTACCCGCGTTTCCCTTGCCGGGCACACGAAGCCGGGAGCCGTTTCGCGCCCCCGGCGGAATCCGCACCTCCACGGCTTCGGTTCTGGGCACGCGCCCGTCGCCGCCGCAGGTAGGACACGCGTTCCGCAGCTTGCCGCTGCCTCCGCAGCGGGGACAGGTCAGGTTGAATTTCATGGCGCCGGCCATCTGGGTGACGTTCCCGGTTCCTTTGCACTGGGGACAGGTGACTTCGCCCGAACCGGTGGAGCCGGATCCGTGGCAGGTTTCGCAAACGTCGTAGCGGGTGATGTTGACCCGCGCCTGGGTGCCCTTGATGGCCTGCCAGAAGTCGATATCCATCACGTATTCGAGATCGCCGCCCTTTTCCGGTTCCGGTTGCGGTGCTCCGCCCCGTCCGCCGAAGAACTGCGAAAAGATATCGCGAAACCCGCCTGCTCCTCCCTCGGTCCGCCTTCCAGCACCGGCGGAGCCGCCGGAGGTGAAGTCCGAGAAATCGAAGCCGCTGAAATCCATGCCGGGGTGGGGCGCAGATCCGGCCCCTCCGGCAGGTCCCGCTCCGGTAAACCCGTTTTCCGAGTAAAACCCGAACTGATCGTACATCTGCCGCTTCTTGGAATCGCTCAGAATGTCGTAGGCTTCCTGGACGTTCTTGAACCGGTCCTCGGCGGATTTGTCGCCCGGGTTCAGGTCGGGATGGTGCTTCCGCGCAAGTTTGCGGTAGGCCTTCCGGATCTCTTCGGCCGAGGCTTTCCTACCCACCCCGAGGGTCTCGTAATAGTCGTGCTTGGGAGCTGACATACGTTGCCTGAAAAAAGCGGCCTGCGCGCGGCCGGAAACGGGTGGGGCCGGCTCGCGGCCGCCCCACCCGATCCCTGCTTACTTCTTGTCGTCGACGTCCACGAACTCGGCGTCTACGACGTCGTCTTTGCCCTTGCCGCCGGAATCGCCGCCCGGGGGCGGAGGTGCGCTGCCGTCACCTCCCGGAGGAGGCGCGGCGCCCGGCTGCGAGGACGCCTTGTACATTGCCTCGGCCAACTTGTGGCTGGCCGTAGTCAACCGGTCCACCGCCGCGTTGATAGCCGCCGGGTCGTTCTCCGCCAGCACCTTCTTGGTTTCTTCGATGGCCGACTCGATCTCCTTGGCCTCGCTCTCGCTGACCTTCCCGCGATGCTCTTTCAACGTCTTTTCGACGTTGTACACCATCGCGTCGCCGCGGTTGCGCGCCTCGATCGTATCCCGCTGCTTGCGATCGTCGGCGGCGTGCGATTCGGCATCCCGCGCCATCTTGTCCACTTCGTCCTTGGACAGGCCCGAGGAGGAGGTGATGGTGATCTTCTGTTCGTTGTTCGTGGCCCGGTCCTTCGCCGTCACATTCAGAATTCCGTTGGCGTCGATGTCGAAGGTGACCTCGATCTGCGGAACTCCGCGCTGGGCCGGGAGGAATGTTGCCGAGTTGGAAGACGCCGAGCAGGCGGTTATCCCGCGCCATGGCCCTCTCGCCCTGGAAGACCTTGATTTCCACCGACGGCTGGTTGTCCGATGCGGTGGAGAAGACTTCGCTTTTGCGCGTGGGAATGGTGGTGTTGCGCTCGATCAGTTTCGTGAAGACCCCACCCAGCGTTTCGATTCCGAGCGACAGCGGCGTCACATCCAGCAGGAGAACGTCCTTTACTTCTCCGCCGAGTACGCCACCCTGAACCGCCGCGCCCACCGCTACGACTTCGTCCGGGTTCACGCCCTTGTGCGGGTCTCTCCCGAACAGGTCGCGCACCGTTTGCTGGATCCGCGGCATGCGAGTCTGGCCGCCCACCAGCACGACTTCGTCGATCTGCTGCGGCGTCAGCCCGGCATCGGCCATCGCCTGCTTGCAGGGGCCAACGGAGCGCTGCACAATATCCTCCACCATCTGCTCGAACCGCGCCCGGCTGAGCCGCATCTGAAGGTGCTTGGGGCCGGTTGCATCGGCCGTGATGAACGGCAGATTGATCTCGGTTTCGAGCAGCGTCGAAAGCTCCATTTTGGCCTTTTCGGCGGCTTCCTTGAGACGCTGGAGCGCCATCTGGTCCCGCGAAAGGTCGATGCCGTTCTCCTTCTTGAACTCAGCGACAATCCAGTCGATGATGCGCTGGTCAATGTTGTCTCCGCCGAGGTGGGTATCGCCGTTGGTGGACTTCACTTCCACCACGCCATCGCCCACTTCCAGGATGGAAATATCGAACGTGCCGCCGCCGAAATCGTAAACCGCGATGGTTTCGTTCTTCTTCTTGTCGAGCCCGTAGGCAAGCGCCGCGGCCGTCGGTTCGTTGATGATACGCATCACTTCCAGGCCCGCGATCTTACCCGCGTCCTTGGTAGCCTGGCGCTGTGCATCGTTGAAATAGGCAGGAACCGTGATCACCGCCTGGGTGACCTTTTCCCCGAGGTACGATTCGGCGGCCTCTTTCAACTTGGTCAGGATCATCGCCGAAATTTCCGGCGGCGAGTATTTCTTTCCCGAAATGTCGATTCGGGCATCCCCGTTATCGCCGCGAACTACCCGGTAGGGGACCATCTTCTGCTCTTCACTGACCTCGTCGTGCCGCCGGCCCATGAAGCGCTTGATGGAAAACACGGTGTTTTCCGGATTGGTGATGGCCTGCCGCTTGGCAACCTGCCCGACCAGGCGTTCGCCGCTCTTGGTGAACGCCACCACGGAGGGCGTCGTACGGGCGCCTTCCTGATTGGCGATTACGGTGGGCTGGCCGCCTTCCATTACGGCTACAACCGAGTTGGTCGTGCCCAGATCGATACCGATTATCTTTCCCATTGATTCTCTTAAAGCCTCCCTCGTGATGAGCTTACGATTGCTGCCGCCGGAGGGCGGCCGATTAGCACAGAACCATTATGAAACTTTAGTGGAGGCTTGTCAAGGAATTGTTGAGTGGGCAATACTCAGATGTTCTCAGGGTTCCCGAATCCGGTCCAGCAGAATCTGCACCAGCGCCGGGTGTCCATCCAGCGGTCGCGTAGCGGCAATCTTAAGGCCCGAATGGGCTTTAGCCACCCGCTTCAAAAGAACAGGCAAGTCGCGCTCCAGATGAGTGCCAAGGGTCAGGAAATAAGGGATAACCAGAACTTTCGCCACCCCGGCGGCCGCCAGGCGGGCCACGGCGCCGTCGAGATCGGGCACGCCCAACTCGAGAAATGCCGCTTCCACGTGCGTGTAACCGCCTGCCTGCTTGATGGCCGCAGCCACGGACCGGACCGCCTCATTGGCGGGTTCGACCCGTGATCCATGCGCGAAAATCACGATCCCGGTGGTCACGATCCAGCGATGTACGTCCTCATATGATGCAGTTCCTCGGTTTTTCGGGCCAGTTCGAAGTGCATCAGGTCGCGCATCGAAAGGAACGCAAGCACGCGGGAGCCGCTGGTCACCGGCAGATGGCGGCAGCCATGGCTGTGCATCAACTCCATGGCCTCTTCGAGGCTGGCCATCTCATCCACTGTTGCCAGGTGGGTGCTCATGACCTGCGCCATGACGGTTTCCCGCGGATCGCGCCCTTCGAGCACGACGCGGTTCATCAGGTCGCGCTCGCTGAAGACGCCGCGCAACTCGCCGCCTTTCAGCACCAGGATGGCTCCGACTCGAAGTTCCGCCATGCGACGCGCCACGTCGGCCACGGTGTCACTCTCTTCCACGAAGAAAAGATCACGATTTCGGACGATATCTCGAACCCGCGACATGTCACCCCTCCTACACGGTATCGGGCACTATACCAGAAAATACCCGAAAGCAACATCTTCTTATCAAAGGATACCGCCGCTCGGGGTCCGAACCTACTTCGCAAGAAATGTGGTGACCGACCCTGCCGGCGCCGGGTAGGAAATCGCGCCCGCTTTCACCTGGAACCGGCCGGCGGGCTGGTAGAGTTCGGCGGGCGAGGTGCGGACAGCATCGAATCCTGTGGTTTTCGAGCCGGGCGTTTCAATTGTAGAACTCGCGTTTGTGTTCGTCGGCGTAACCCTTCAGCCGGGCGGCGACATCGGGGAATCTGGCGATCACGTTGGTGGTTTCGTACGGGTCCGCTTCCATATCGAACAGGGAAAGCTCGATGCCTTCCTGCCGGTACTTGCCCGCAGAGCCGTCGTGGCCTGCCTGAATCAACGTGCGGTACTCATGCGGAAGGTGCATCTTCCAGCGGCCGTCGCCGCTGATCACACCTTCGAAGATGCGATTGGTGCAGAAGGCGTAATAGTCATGCGGGTTTTTGGCGCCGGGTTTGTTGGTAATCAGGTCCCAGACATCCAAGCCATCGATGGGATTTTTGGGCAGCGTGGCGCCGGCGAGGGCCGCCACCGTGGGCAGCACGTCGATGGAGCAGAAGGTCCGGCTGGAAACGGTTCCGGATTTGATCCGGCCGGGGTAGCGGAGGGTGCAGGCGCTGCGGATGCCGCCGTCGAACCCGGTGCCCTTGGCCTCCCGGAACGGCGTTTTGCCGGCATGATTGCCATACGAGGTCCAGGGTCCGTTATCCGAAGAAAGCATGACCAGCGTGTTGTCGTCGACCTTGGCGGTTTTCAGCGCCTTCATGATTTCGCCGATGGACCAGTCCACTTCTTCGATGACATCCGCGTAGAGTCCCTTGCCGGACTTGCCGCGGAACCTGTCACTGCAATAAAGAGGCACGTGCGGCATGGAGTGGGGGACGTAGAGAAGAAACGGATTGTCTTTCGCGCGGCCGATGAAATCGACGGCATGTTCGGTATACCAGGTGGTGAGCATGTTCTGGTGTTCCGGCAGTACGCGCTCGATCTTCACCTTGCCGTTTTCCCAGAAATGCAAAGGAGACTGCCGGTAGGCCTGCGGGTTTTCCGGATGGAACTCCCACATATCGTTGGAATACATCAGGCCGCACGATTCGTCGAAACCGCGCGCCGGCGGCCGGGTGTCGGGCTGATCGCCGATATGCCACTTGCCGAACACCGCGGTGCGGTACCCGGCTGGCTTCAGCACCTGGCCGAGCGTGGCGAAGGACGGATCGAGGCCGCGGGCGCCGGGGGGGTGCGCGCCGAAGACTTTGGTCCGGCCCGGGTAGCAACCGCTGAGCAAGGCGGAACGCGAAGCGGAACAGACCGCCTGCGGCACATAAAAATTGGTAAAGCGGCACCCTTCGGAGGCGAGCCGCGCCGCATTGGGCGTCGGGTAATCGGTACGCCCGAAGGGCCGGAAATCCGCATATCCCGAATCGTCGAGAAAGATGATCACGATGTTCGGCTTCCTGGCTTGTCCTCTCAGCACCGCTGGCAGAGCCAGGCCGGAGGCGCCGAGGGCCCCCAGCCGCAAAAAGTTTCGTCTGTCGGTATTCATGTTTGCCCGCTGTTTCCGGCAACCAGCATATCCGGAGAACGCATCCGGTTCAAATGCCTACGTACCCGGCGCGTTTTCACGTTTGGCGCCCGTGCGCGGTATGCAAACGCCCACTGGGACGCAGCCGGCGGAGTTCTACGGCTTGGCGTTCCTGGCGGACGGCGGTATCACTAGAAAAGGGATGCATCTCTTCCTGTCCACATTGAAGCAGACCGTTGAGGAGTTTATCCAAGACGACTGCCCGGCGATGGCCGCGGCACTCGCCTACTACACGGTCTTTTCGCTTCCGGCGCTGCTCGTAATCGTGATCACGACGGTGGGCGCCATATTCGGGCAGGCGGCCGTGCAGGGGAGGATCGAGGATCAGATCGGGGGTCTGATCGGACCGCGCGCCGCGCAGCAGGTGGAGACCATGATCGCGCAGGTGAGCCTCTCCGGTTCCGGTCTGATTGCCACCATCCTGGGCGTGGCCGCCGTAGCGTTTGCCTCCACCACCGCTTTTGCCCAGTTGCAAGCATCATTAAACCGCGCGTGGGAAGTGAAGCCGGACCCGGCGACCAACGGGCTTAAAAACTTTCTCCTCAAGAGAGTGCTCTCGTTCGGAATGATTCTGGCGATCGGCTTTCTGCTGCTGGTATCCCTGGCGCTGAGCGCGGCCATGAGCGCTTTCGGTGACGCGGTGACACGCTACCTGCCCGACTTTCTCTCGGAAGGCTTTCTGAGGTTCGCGAGCGCCGTCCTGTCGTTCGCAGTGTTCACGGGACTTTTCGGCGCGCTTTACAAGGTACTGCCGGATGCACAGGTGAAGTGGCGTGACGTGAGCACGGGCGCGTTAGTAACGGCCATCTTATTCGTCCTGGGTAAGTACCTGGTGGGGCTGTATATCGGACGAAGCGACGTGCTCAGCCCTTACGGCGCGGCCGGGTCGCTCGCGCTGATTCTGGTTTGGACTTACTATTCCTCCATGATTTTCCTGTTGGGCGCCGAGTTTACCCAGGTGTGGGCCGGTAACCACGGCCGCACGATCGAACCCGAACCCGGCGCCGTACACATCGTCCGATCGGAGCAGGAAGTCCGCAGCTAACTCCGGCCCGCGCGGCCCGTGCCGCAATGGTCTGGAGCGATACCGTCGCAACCTCCCGGACGTGATTTCCGGTCACAACCGGCACTGATGAGCTGTACGGCGACGGCACGCGGGGAATAGCATGGTATAAGTGGTGGAATTTCGAAAGCCCGTACTTATCTGGGTCATCGTTGCGGTGGCGGCGCTGGTGTTGCTCATGTTGATCGGGGTATACCTCTACATGCAGGGATCGCTGCACGATTGATCCGGCCCTGCACACAGGAAAGCCTCGCGATTACATTTTTTCCTTGATGCCTTTGCTGAGCAGCCACCAGTTCACCGGGTAGGCCGTCAGAAACCCCGCCGCCATCGCGATCTGCATCATGAACCAGAAGGCGGGATCCGTTTTCGGTATCTCCTCGCGAAAGATCACCCAGCGCACGATGGCCATCCAGCCGTACATGCCCACCTGCCAGGCCGTGAGCGACAATGTGTCCGCCTTGACGGCCTGGACCAGGCCCTTGCCGAAACTGAGATTCCGCATGGGAGCGATGGTGAAGTATTGAAACGCGACACCGAGCAGATAGGCGAGAACGAAGTCGAGCGTCCAGGCGCCGAACATGGCCACCCCGGCGACAGTAAATGGCACGGCGAAGTGGATCCACTCCGCGATGATGTCGCCGAGCGAGCAACCGGCGCCGCAATGCGAAGCGGCAATCGCCACCGCCTCAGGCTTCGGGCGCTCCTTACCTGGGTTTTTCTCACCGCGGCTTTTCGCCTCTTCTACCCTCCGATGAGTCGTTTTCCGGCCGAACCGGAAGTAAGCCCATAGGCCGATCGGGCCCGACCACAATGCGGTTATAGGCCAGACGACGTCCATGATCCACATATGCTGTCTGTTTCCGCGCACGATGTCCGAGGCGATGACCACGGCAGAGCACGCCGCAGCGAGCAGCGAAACGACGGCAAGACTTTCCAGCCATTGAGGAGGAGCCATAGTGGAGGCGCTCTAACAGTAACTGACCAATGAGCCACGTGCCTATCCCCCAAACCCGCGAGGCACTAATGCAGCGTGCTCGTTAATACGGGCCGGAGTGAGTGTTGTCGCCGACTTAACGGATGAGCGGAATGCTCCCGTGAAATACTCTTAGTGGAGTGCAGGAAAGATTATGTCGGGCTGGAAGATGTTCGTGCTGGGACTAATTGCGGGAGTGGCGGGCGTTCTGGTTGTAGTGTTCGGATACTTCCTGCTCGGGATCGCACCTGCCAGCGTCTCGGCCGCGCCGATGCCCTTCGAGCGGTATCTTTCGCACCATGCGTTGCACGCGCAGGTGGAGGGAGCCGCGGACACCCCCGCTCCTATCGAGCCCACAGAGGCCAATCTACTGGCAGGCGCGCGGCTCTACCGCTCCTCCTGCGCGTTCTGCCACAGCCTTCCGGGCCAAGGCAGGACGAAAGTTCAGGAGGGAATGTACCCGAAGCCGCCGGAGTTGCTGAGCGGCAAGGGTGTGACGGACGATCCGGTAGGCGAAACGCACTGGGTGGTGAAGAACGGGATCCGGCTGACCGGGATGCCGGCGTTCGATGGAGCGTATTCCGACCAGCAACTCTGGGAGGTCAGCCTGCTGCTATCGCATGCCCACGAGCTGCCGGCGTCCGTCCAGCAACTGCTTTCGCGGCCCGACGAAATCCCCGTACCGAGCCAGCAGTGAGCCTCACACGGGCTCGTGCGTGAAAGCCGTAAAGACCGCCTGGTATTCGCGCTCGATCCGGCGCCGCGACCATTCATCGTTCCAGCGGCCTGAGGCATCGAGTGCGTGACGCGCCGCTTCGGCGAGCACGTCGCGGTCCTCGGTGCGGTGAATGAAAGGCGCCATCTCGCGGATCGCCTCCAGCAGCCGGCCGATCACCATCTCGTGCGATTCGCCATAGCGCAAGACCGATCCAAGGGACTTCCGCGCCACGGCCGCGAAGGTGACCGGCCTGGTGATTACGCGGACGTTTCCCTGCTCGTCCCTCCTGTGCCCCGAGGGAATGGTCCTGCCGGCGAGGCGGCTCAGGGCGGCGCTGAGACGGTCCAGGCACTCGATTGCGGTGAAGGGGTCGTTGATTCCAGGCGAGAGGGCGCGAACCGCGATCTCGGTAAGTTGCCGGAACAGGAAATCGATATCCTGCGTCGCCGTCCGGCGCTCACCAAGCCCAAAGGTGGCGCGCAACGCGCGGCAGACTTTGTCATCGAGCTTGCGGTCCTGCTCGACGCGGACCAGGCTCTCACCCCTGCGGACGAAATCGCCCGGATTGGCTTCGACTTTGACTACCAGGTCGTTCTCCACGGCAACCGACAACATCTCGTCGCCGTCGATGAACTGGACGTACCCCGTCTCGACGCTGCGCACGGCGGTTTCGCTGCCGGCAAACTCGAATTCCGGCTCCTCATCGGCATCGCCGCTGCCGATGTCGTCCGGATAAAGGCTGTCTATGGCGCCGTCGAGTTCGCGGCCAACCGCCGCGATGAGGCTGGAGGCCTGGATCGACTCGGCGGCGTAATGGACGAAGAAGATCAGGACTCCGATACTGGCTACGGCCAGCAGAATTCCGAAGGTGACGGCAATGTACGGCACGAAGTCCGTCGATTGCGTGCCGCGGACCGTGCGGAGGACCAGGAGGCAGTAAACGAAGGTCGCAACGAAACTGCCGAGCACCACCTGATTCGACCGGTCGCGAATGAAGGTCCGGAGAATGCGGGGTCCGAACTGCTGGGAGGCGAGCGAAAGCAGAACCACGGTGATTGAAAAAACGACGCCCGCAACCGTGATCATGGACCCTGCGATGGCCGCCAGAACAGCGCGCGCTCCTTCCGGTCCCCCGGCGTAGATCCAGCCCAGTTTCTCCACAACCTTGCCGCTGATGGCGTTATCTACGTGGATTCCCACGACGGACATGCCGGCGGCTCCCAGCACCATCATCGAAGGAATAAACCAGAAGCTTGATCGTACTTTTTCGAGTAATCCGAGGGTTGTTACATTCATTGCGTTTGGAATGGCGCCGGGCTCTGGCGCCCGCTGTTTGAATGGCGGTGCACGCCGGGTGCCGGAACTCGATCTTCTTACGCGGATGTGTGTCCTGGCAGTCCTTTTCTGCACTGATGTTCGGCATGCGAATGTTGCTATTGACCCACTTACATGGAACGAAGTCACGCCTGTGCCACATACTGGAAGGAGGTAAGGAGACGTTTGATGAAGTCCAAAGTTTTGGAAACCGGTGCAGCGAAATCCTGGGCTCTGATTCTCGAAACCGGCGACGAGTTTTCCGAATGCCTCAACCGGTTTGCCGGCGACAATCACCTGAGCGGCTCCAGTTTCACGGCGATTGGCGCCTTTCGGGACGTGGTACTGGGTTACTTCGATTGGGAGAAAAAGGACTACCGGCGGAACTCCATTTCCGAACAGGTGGAAGTGCTCACGCTGGCGGGCGATGTCTCGTTGGATCAGGACAAGCCCAAAATCCACGCGCACGTTGTGGTGGGGAAGAGTGACGGGAGCGCCTGGGGCGGACACCTGATGGAAGCGCACGTGCGGCCCACGCTGGAGATTATCATCCGCGAATCGCCGCGCAACCTGGAGCGATCGTACGATCCCGAGTCCAAACTGAACCTGATCCGCCCGTAGAGGAAACCGCACAGAAGTAGCGGAGCCCTTCTTATCGAGGTTCCTTTCCAGACATCGCGCGAGTTAGGGGCAGACTTACACTGGCACCAGGAGGGTTTATATGTTAGGGTTCGCAGTCGGTGCGCTGGTCATCGCCTTGATCGCCGGCGCTCTGGGGTTCACGGGCGTAGCCGCGGCGGCGGCAACGGTAGCAAAGATCGTTTTCGGCGTCTTTCTGCTTATCGCGGCGATTCTGTTCATTCTGGTAGTGCTCGGAGTTGGAGCAGTGGCATAATGCTCATTCGAACGCGGCGCGCTCTGCCGATTCTCGCCACCTTGTTCGCCGCCGCGCTGCTCGGCGCCTGCCGTCCGGCGTCCCAGCGGGTGGAGAACACGGCGCCGCCGGGCAAACCGGCTCCGCCGCGGCCCGGCGTCGAATCGTATTCATCGGTCGTCGACCGGGTGGTGCCGGCAGTGGTGACGATCCGCTCGCAACGGCGGGTGCGGGCGCCCCGGCAATTTCCGTTTCCCTTTCCCTTTTCATTCGGACCCTCCGAGGGAGAATCCCGGGGTCAAGGTGCCATCCAGTACGGGCTGGGTTCCGGAATTATCGTGACGGCGGACGGGCACTGCCTTACCAACCACCATGTGGTGGACGGGGCGGAGGACATCCGCGTGGAACTGAGAGACGGGCGGGTGATGCCAGCCCGGCTGATCGGTTCGGACGCTCCCAGCGACCTCGCCGTCCTCGATATTGGCGGGAACGACCTTGCGGTGCTGCCGCTCGGGGATTCGGACGCGGTTCGAGTCGGTGACGTGGTGCTGGCCGTGGGCAATCCGCTAGGTGTCGGCACCACCGTGACCATGGGGATCATCAGCGCCAAGGGCCGTACCACGGGGCTGAGTGATGGAACATTCGAGGATTTCCTCCAGACCGACACAGCCATCAACCAGGGCAACTCCGGCGGGCCGCTGGTCAATACGAACGCCGAACTGATCGGAGTCAACTCGCAAATTCTTTCGCCGACCGGGGCGAGCATCGGCATCGGCTTTTCGATCCCATCAAACATGGCGCGCAATGTGATGGATCAACTGGTGCGCACCGGGCACGTCCGGCGGGGACAACTGGGCGTTAGCATCCAGCGGGTCACTCCGGAAATGTCCGCGGCTCTCGGGCTCAAGGAGGCGCGGGGCCAGATTATCAATTCGGTGACAGCGGGCGGACCGGCGGATCGCGCCGGGCTGAAGCGCGGCGACGTCATCGTGGCACTCAACGGCGACACGGTGGAAGACGGCAACGCATTCCGCAACAAGATAGCGACCAGCGAACCGGGCTCAGAGGTAAAACTAACGGTGATTCGCGACGGCAACGAACGGCAGGTAACGGTGAAGTTAGGCGAGTTTCAGATGGCCGAAGCGGGCGGAAATGAACGGCCCGCCGCCCACGCCGACACGAGCGGCAAACTCGGTATCGGCGTCGTGCCGCTGACGCCGTCGCTGGCTGCGCAACTGGGCGTGGATCGCGGCGCCTCGGGTGTGGTCATCACTACGGTCGATCCCGAGGGGCCCGCAGGCCAGGCGGGAATTCGAACTGGTGATGTGCTGATGGAAGTAAACCGCAAGCCGGTGCGCTCGCCGGCGGACGTGACCGCCGCGTTAGCAGGCTCCGGTCCACTGCTCATGCTGCTCGACCGCAAAGGACAAACATTTTTTGTGACCGTGCAGCCTGGGTCGTAAGGGCGGCACTCGGCCGCCCGTTTGACTGCTGTCACATTAATACCAATACGGATAGTAACCATAGTAAGGATTACCCCAGTCCGAGTTATTCATTCTGGTCTCCCAACTCAGGCCGATGTGGTTGCGGACCGACTTCACGCCGGGCACTTTCGCGGCGGCCTCGACCGCGCGATTCGCGTCGCCGTATGTCTTCGCGTCGCCCGAGAGCGTGACTACGCCGCCATCGGCATCGACTTCAATTTCCCACTGGCCCGCCGCAACGTCCCATCCGTACAACCAGTCCTGATCGGCTTTGGCGTTGAGTTCGCGGCCAATCGCCTGCGCAGCTTCGCGTGCTAGCCGGTCGTCCGGAACGTCGCTGCGCCGGCTGGTGACGTACTGGTTGTCGATCTGGAGCTTGTTTTCTACGTCGTACACGCCCGGCGTCTCATGCGCGATGCGCTCGGCGCGGTTCTTGGCGTTCTCGTCGGCGACTTTACCTGTCAGAGTAACGTTGTGCTTTCGTGCCTGAACCTGAATGTCGGAGCCGAACAGCGAAAGGCTGTCATAGAGCCGGTTGCGGACCCGGTTGCTGATCTGCTCGTCGCGCGAGCCCATCTGGTCCATGTTGCCTGTTGTGGTCCCAGTGCGATCCCGATCCGCCTGGTTTTGGTTCTGGTTCTGGGCCAGGATGGGCATGGGCGCTGCCAGTGCGACAGCAAGCCCGATGGTTGCTAAGTAGTTTCTCTTGACCATATATAATCCCCCTCCTTTCAGTATCGGGCGCCGGCGATCCGCCATGTGTTCATAAGTGGGCAGTATGTGAGTAGATGGCGGACAGGACGTGAAGAAAGGGGCGTAAGTCAGAGTAGATGCAGAAACTTATGGTTAATAATGTCGCAACTGACTAATCCTTTGCCTCCAGGCTCAGCTCCCATTCGAGCCTGGAGGCGAGGGCGGCCGCCTCGCGCTCGTCGAGAATGCCCACTGCCATCAGGTAGTCCTCGAAACCGGGCTCCATCTCGATGGCTGTGCGCAGGGCCCTGTGCGCTTCGGTCTTTCTGCCCAGGCGGTAGAAGCAGCGGGCAATCTGGAAGAGCGTGGCGGGATGCGCGCCGCTCAACCCGCGGGACCGTTCAAAGGCGCACAGCGCTTCGTCCGGCGCCCCCGCTTCATAAAGCACGGAACCGGCCTTGAAAACCAGGTCGGGAGATTCGTCGAGGTGATAATAGCGCTCGATTGTCATGCGCGACGCTTCGATCACCTGCGTTTTCTCGAGTGCGGCGGCGCCGCGCAGGGCTCGCAGCAGCGCCGGGAAGAAGTCGCGAAAAACGGCCGGATCGCAGCCGGAGAGGCGCAGAAAGGCGAGCATTTCGGACAGGGTATAGAGGTGGGCATCGCGCGCGGCGCGCCAGGTCATCACCGCCTGGTCCTCCGGGCTGCGCTCGACGATTTCGGCGGCGAAGGCGCGCGCCAGACCCGTGCTCCCGGGCGCGTCGAGCCCGGCTTCGGCGGCGGCGATGGTGAGCAGCCCTCCGCCGGTTCCAGGCAGAAAGAAGCGGCCGCCGCGGCGGCTCCAGAATCGTTCCAGCGCACCAAAATTCACCATCATGGAGAAGCAGTTCTCGCCGTGAAATTCGATTTCCGGATAGGGGACGGTTTCGCCCGGCCTGTAGCCTTTATCGCCGGCCAGCAGAAGCAGCCGGCCGCCGGAGAGGCTCCAAAGCCATTTCAGCAGGTTCAACGCGGCAACCGGAAACAGAATCGTGGGTTGATTGCGCCGCCGGCAATCCTCGAGGACAAGGTCGAGTTCCGGATCGCCGTAGTAGGGGGTGGGGGCCGGGCTCTGGTGGAACGCAACACGGGCATCGCGCAGGCAGGCCTGCTCCTGCGCGGCCACGTGAACGGAACTTTCGAAGAGGCAGCCGTCCTGAAGCGAGAAGCAGTCCTGCGGAATGCTGTCGAGCAGATAGTTGGCGATTACGATGAGGGGGTTCACAACCCGTTCGCGAGTGAGCGGGCGGCCATCGCGCATCAGCAGCGGAGGCTGTGGAGTGGCGGCATCGAAAATTGCGAAATCGAGCAGGCCGCGCTCGAGCAACGGCGCGACCGCCTCGTGCCCGGCGATGTGATCGAGCAGCGGGCGGCTCAGGTCGGCGCAGACGTGGAGGGTGCGGATATGACTCAATCCGCCGAGGTCCAGGAGGCGCCTCAGGTCTTGCGTGAACAGAAAGGTGAAGCGGCCCGTACCGGGTCCGAGTTCCAGGATGTGAACCGGCTGCGTGGGATCGAGGCGGCGACTCCAGTCGCCGATCCACGATGACGCGAGGCTCGCGTAAGCGCGGCTGATCGCCGGATACGACGTGATCTGAAACGGAATGCCGCCCGGCTGAAACGCTTCCCGGCCGGCGGCTTCGTAAAAGCGGCGCTGGCGGCTCCAGATCTCGGATTGCGACAAACGCACCCATGGTGCCGTCGCCATGGTGCTAGACCTTGAAACCGACTGCCTTCCCCTTTTTTGTCTGTTCCTGCTGGTAAGCCGAGTACGGGATGGAAGTTTGGATGATGGGTAGCGTGGCGTTGCTCGGGTTCTTGCGAATCTTCAGCACCAGCGCGAGGACCGCGGCATTCAACGTGGAGGCCACACCGCCGCCCCCGGTCGCCGCAAAGACGTTACAGGTACCCGGACTGGCGTTGTAATTCACGTTTACGTTTACGGCCGGGTCGCCGGCATCGAGGCGGGCCAGAAACGGCTGCATGGCTGCGTGGTTGAATGCCGCCACCAGCGCTGTAACCATCTGCGTCTGGTCCATCGTGCTGTGTGTGGTGGCGCCTCCCGTCGTGATTCTTGCCTTGGCGAAGAGCGGGTGGTTGTGAAGTTCGTCGGCGCCGTGAATATTGGCATGCGGGTTCGGCTGAAGGCCGAACTTGCCCTTTCCGTAAACCGCCCCATAGCGGTACATCCCGGTAGCCGGGTCCAGGGTGGCGCCCTGCATCAGATTGGTATCCACTTCCCGAAAGGCGAGTTCTATGTCCGTGCGCGAGTAATTCGGCCGGCCATTCGTCAATGCGTATGCCATGTTTCTCCTTGCGGAAGACAGTTTACAACCGGGAGTGCGATACCATCCACTCTGAAATCCGCCATACGCAACGGAGACTGACAAACGCCGGTACGCTACAGTTGAGGAGTTCGAGTTTGAAGACATTCCGGGCAATAATACTGTTTGCCGCGGTGGGGAGCTTCCTGCCGGCGCTTCAAGCCCAGCCCTGCGTCAGTCTCACGGCTGCCGGGTCGCCCTACACACAAAACTTCGACACGCTGGTTTCCACCGGAACCTCCGCCGCGCTGCCGGCCGGCTGGTTTTTCAGCGAATCGGGAACAAGCACCAGGAACGACGGGAAGTACACGGCGTCCACCGGGTCGGACACGGGCGGCGACACCTACAGCTTCGGCGCGGCGGGCAGCTCCGAACGCGCATTCGGAATGCTGTTCAGCGGAACGCTAATGCCGCGCATCGGAGCCTGTTTCGTGAACAACACCGGGGCGGGCATCACCCGGCTGTCGGTTACCTATCGCGGCGAGCAGTGGCGGTACGGCGCCACCGGCAGGCCCGCGGACCATATCGATTTTCAATTCAGCCCGGATGCCTCCAGCCTGACCACGGGTGCGTGGACGGGCTACAGTTCGCTGAACTTCACCAGCCCGGTCAATGCGGGGAGCACGGGCGCGCTGAACGGAAATGCGAACACGGTGAATATCAGTTCCACGATCGACAGCGTCAATATCGCGGACGGGGCGGTGTTCTGGATTCGCTGGCTCGACGTCGACATTTCGCCGGGCGCGGATGACGGATTGGCGGTAGACGATTTTTCGCTGACACCGCTGGTCGATTCCGGCCTCTCCGTGCAGGACCTGACTCTCAATGAGGGCGATACCGGCTTCACCGCCTTCGATGTGAAGGTCACGTTGGCGGCCCCGGCGGGTCCCGGCGGCGTCAGTTTCGACATTGCGACCGCAGACGGCACGGCCCTCGCCGGCTCGGACTATGTGGCGCGGTCGCTCACCGCCCAAAGCATCGCTGAAGGGAGTTCTACTTACACGTTTACGGTGCAGGTGATCGGCGACACGATGTTCGAGGCGACCGAGAATTTCCGGGTGGCGCTGACCAACGTTGCCGGATCCGGCGTGGTGAAAGACACCGGCGTCATCACGATCGCAAACGACGATGTGGTGCCCATCAGCCAGGTGCAGGGGCCGGGGAATGCGTCGCCGTACGCCGGACAGACGGTGGCGGTACGGGGCATCGTGACCGGGCGAAAGTCCAACGGCTTCTTCATGCAAACGCCGGACGGCGCGGTGGACGCCGCCCCGGCAACTTCGGAGGGCATTTTCGTTTTCACGGGCAGCGCGCCGCCCGCGCCGGCGGCCGTTGGCAACCTGGTGCAGGTCAACGGATTGGTTTCCGAGTTTCAGCCGGAAGCGAACAGCCCGACCGTGACCGAGATCGGCGGCGGCCCCGCCGTGACGCTGATATCGACCGGAAACGCGCTGCCGGAGCCGGTGCTGCTGACGGCAGCCGACACCGATCCCGCCGGCGGGCTGTATCAGCTCGAAAGATACGAGGGAATGCGCGTGAAGGTGGATTCGTTGACGGTGGTGGCGCCGACCGACGGCTTCCTTTCGGAGGCGAACGCGACGTCTACCTCCGACGGCGTCTTTTACGGCGTGATTACCGGAACCGCACGGCCCTTCCGCGAGCCGGGCATCGAGACTCCCGATCCTCTCCCCAGCGGCGCGCCGTGCTGCGTTCCGTATTGGGACGCGAATCCCGAGCGGCTGCGGGTGGACAGCGACGCGCAGCGGGATCCGGGGGGCGCACCCGTGCCGGCCATTGACGTGACCACCGGCGCGGTGATTACGAACCTGACGGGCACGCTCGATTACGGCTTCCGGACCTACACCATCGATCCGGATCCGGGAACGCCGCCCGGCATAACGGGCAACATTGCCGCGACGCCCGTTCCAGTCCCCGCTGGCGACCAGTTCACGGTCGCTTCGTTCAACATGGAAAGGTTCTACGATACGGCGAACGACCTGACGGTGAGCGACGTGGTGCTGTCGCCGGCGGCTTACGCGAACCGCCTGCGCAAAGCCTCGCTGAGTATCCGCAACATCCTGCTGCTGCCCGACATTGTGGCCGTGGAGGAGATGGAAAACATGGCCGCGCTTCAGGACCTGGCCAATCAGATCAACAACGATGCGGTGGTGGCCGGCATCCCGAACCCTGTTTATATGGCGTACCTGATGGAAGGCAACGACGTGGGCGGCATCGATGTAGGCTTCCTGGTGAAATCTACCCGCGTGGACGTAGCCACCGTGACGCAGGAAGGCAAGGCCACGACTTACGTGACACCGGCGGGCGCGACCGAACTACTGAACGACCGGCCGCCGCTGATCCTGACGGCTTCGGTGCGCGGGCCGGGCGGGTCGGCGGCGTTCCCGATCACCGTCATCGCGAACCATCTGCGTTCGCTCAATGGGATTGACGACCCTATAGACGGCGCCCGGGTGCGCGCCAAACGGAAGGCGCAGGCGGAATTCCTTGCGGACCTGATTCAGGCGCGGCAGACGGCGAACCCGGCCGAGCACATCGTGGTGGTGGGCGACTTCAACGCGTTTTCGTTTAGCGACGGCTACGTTGACGTGACCGGCACGGTGCGGGGCACGCCGGCGGCGCCCTCCAACGTGGTGCTGGCCAGCCCGGACCTGGTGAGCCCGGACCTGGTGGACGCGTCGGATTCGGTTCCGCCGGTCCGAACGCTACTCCTATGTGTTCCAGGGCAACGCGCAAACGATCGACCAGGTGCTGTTCACACAGAACCTCCAGCCGTACTTCGCCGGTCTCAGCCATGGCCGCGTCAATGCCGATTTTCCGGAAGTCTACCGCAACGATCCGGACCGGCCCGAGAGGCTCTCCGATCACGACCCGGCAGTCGCCTATTTCCGCTTCCCGGCGGCCGACCTGGGGGTGAGCATTACGTCCTCGCCGGCGCCCGTCACGGGTGAGCAGGTGACTTACACGCTGACGGTGACTAACACCCTGACAGAGGCCGCGGCGGAGGTGATGCTGACCGCCACCGTGCCGGCGGGCCTGGCCACGTTCCAATCCCTGGCAGCGCCTGCCGGGTGGATGTGCGCCACACCGGCGCCCGGCAGCGCGGTTGTGGTCACGTGCCGGAAGGCGTTCCTCGCAAGCGGCGCCAGTGAATCGGTGATGCTGACGGTGACCCTCGATTGCGAACCAGCCAACGGCACTTCGCTGAGCTTGAAGGCCGCGGTCACTTCAGAGACGCTCGATGCGAACCCCGCCAACAACCTGGCGACGTCCACGACGCTGGTGTCCAACCCGCCTCCGGTGGTAAGCGCGGTCACGGTGGACACGCCCGAGCTGTGGCCGCCGGACGGCAAGCTGGTGGATGTTCACCTCTCCTATGAGGCGAGCGACAAGTGCGGCGGGGTGGCGTGCGTGGTGACGGTGCAAAGCAGCGATCCGGCCAATGCGGCGGGCGACGGCAACCGCCCGGTGGATTTCGAAGTCGTGAGCCCGACGCTGGTGCGCCTGCGTGCGGAACGTTCGGGAGCCACCGGCGACCGCATTTACACCATCACCGTCACGTGCAGCGATCCGGCGGGCGGCGCTACCGTGCGCACGGCAACGGTGACGGTGCCGCATTCGCAATCCGGCAAGTAACGGCTAAGATAGATCGAGCTATGACCAGGAGAACCCATATCGGCGTTATCGCCGCGGCCCTGGGGGCCGGATCATTCCTGACGGCAAAGGAAGCTGACGAAATGCGCGAAATTCTTGAAGCCAGCCAAAACGAGAAGAAGGGCTTGATGGTTTATGTGAAAGGGCAGAGTATTGCCGGCATCGTGACGAAGATCGCTGGGGACGTGGTGGAGATGCGCAGCCGCGAGTACAGCCGCATCGTGATCCGGCTGGATGCGATCGATGCGGTTGCGATATCCTGACCAGGCATTCGGAAGGCTCCACGGCGGCGGCCGCGTGGTGATCTAATGGAGCGGAGGAATTTGACGTGGCAAATCGCTTTTCACGAAGAAGGATGATGCAGGGACTCGGCGCCGCGGCTCTGGCCGAATCCCTGGCGCCGCTGGACGCGGCCCCACCGGCACGCAAATGGCCCATCGAAGAGGGTCCGGATACCCCGAAGATCTGTCTGGCCCCGGGGGACGGAGGCGGTCCGCTACCTGCCGCGATGCAGCCTCCGGCTCCCAGCGCCACGGCGGCAGGTGGACGCGGAGGCAGGGGCGGGGGAGGCGGGTACGGCGGCTACCTGGCGCCCAACAGCGAATCGGAAGCGGAGCCGGCGCCTGCGGCGGGAGGCCGCGGCGGCAACATGGCCGCGAGCTACCAACGAATCCGCCAACTGGGTGTGAGTTACCTGCTCGGCGTAGGCATCGGGGGCACGCCGTGGACCGAGGAAAACGTCCGCCGGGCGGTCGAGACCGCGAAGGCCGCGGGCCTGGTGGCGTACAACTCCATGATCAACCTTCCCTCCAGCGTGATTTACGGACGCGAGACGCGGGGCAAGGACATGGAGCCGTTTCTCGCCTCCATCGAAGCCGCGGGCAAAGGCGGGCTGCAGGTAGTCGAATACAACTTTTACGCCCACCGCGCGATAGAAGGCTACTACGAGACGGTGGGACGGGCGAAGGCGGGCTACACCGGCTTCGACAACGACCTGGAACTGCTGGTGAACGAAAACGGCCAGCTCGTGCAGCCGGTCTACCGCGACGCGAACGGGCAGATCACCGCGGAAACGCTGGCGGCATTTCCGAACGCGAAAAAGATCAAGTTCAAAGACCTGCCGCCGCTGCCCAACGAGGGCGCGCGCAAGCTGGATGAGATGTGGGCGAACATCACCTACTTCCTGAAGGCCGCGGTTCCGGCGGCCGAGAAGGCCGGCGTGCGGCTGGCGCTGCATCCGAACGATCCTCCGGCGCCCATCAGTCGCGGGTCGCAACAGATCATGGGAACCCTGGACGGATGGAAGCACCTGATCTCGATCGTGAACAGCCCGGCAAACGGAATCACGTACGACAGCGGCGTGACGCGCGAGATGGGCGAGGACTCGGTAGTGGTGGCCGAGTATTTCGCCAGCCGGAAGCGGATCAATCACGTGCATTTCCGCAACGTGTCGGTGGTGAAACCTTACGAGAAATACCAGGAGGTGTTCATCGATGCCGGCATGGCGGATATGTTCGGCGTGATGAAGGCCCTGGTGAAAAACAAATACACCGGCACGATTTATCCCGAGCACCCGCGCGCGTTCGACCATGACCGGGACCGCGTTCCGCCGGGCGGCCGCATCGGCGGATACCCGGGCGGCGGCGGGTACACAGGTATTGCCTACAGCGTGGCGTACACCAGGGCCATGATGCAGGCGGCCCTGGAATCGGTGTAACGCGGGGCTACTGCTGGTTCGCGGTTTCGGGCGTTTTCGACGGGGGCAGCCGGAAACCGCGATGCTCCAGATCGCGAGGGTCGGTGGAGACCGGCTCGGCGTCGCGCCAGAGCCAGCGCATCATTTCGGGCAGGATCATGCCGCCGAACTTCTGCCCGTGCAGGTTGATGCTCCAGGCGAAGTTCACGTCGTAGCCCTTCTGGGTGAGGGCGTTCTTCAAGCGGACGTTCTGGTAAAACCAGTCGCGCTTCTCATCGTAGGAGCCGTCGGCGCGGAGGGCGCGGTTGTCGTTGCGGCCGTCGCACAGAAAGACGCGGAGGGGCTTCTTGTCGGCCGCGAGCACGCGCTCGGGATAGACGTATCCGCCCTGCAGGTTGGTGAAGCTGCCGACGTTGCTGAGCACTTTGCGGAAGTGATCGGGACGCTCCCACGCGACGGCGAAGGCGGCGATCGCGCCGGAGCTCGATCCGCCGATGCCGTGCTGTTCGGGATCCTTGGAGATGTTGTAGTCCTTGTACAGCACGGGCATCAGCTCTTCGGTGATGACACGAGCGTACTTATCGTCGGGAGTGTTGTACTCGATGCCGCGATTGGTGGTGCCGTCGCCCCAACCGGTCTCCGGGCTCGGTTCGATCTGGTCGGGACGCCGCCCGGGATTGATGAACACGCCGATCATCACGGGAATCTCGCGGCGGTAGATCAGGTTATCCATCACGTTCTGGGTGCGGAGGTCGCCCTTTTCGTCCTTGAACGCCTGGCCATCCTGGAACACCATCAGACTGGCCGGAACCTTGGGATCGTACTGCGCGGGAACGTAGACCCAGAAAGTATGCTGCGTGCCCGGATAGACACTGCTCGGAAGGGTGTAGGGGCCGCGGATCTCGCCCTTCGGCACGCCCTCCTGCGGCATGGAGTCGGGACCGAGGCGGTATTGCGAATTCGGATTGGGGCCGGGAGGCATGGGCTGCGGCGCGCCGCGGCCTCCGCGCCCCGGCGCGGCCTGTATGGCGCGGCTTGCGCGGGTTGCGAAGCCGGGGTCTGTGCGAAGGCCGGCAAAATCGAGCCTGCGAGTGCCAGAGCAAAGAGGGGTGCTGCGTTGTTGATCATGGAATACCCTTTTGACGAAAATTTTCGGCAGCAGGGATAACTGCCGCTGTTTGGCGAGGCCCCTCCTCTTCAGACAAGCGGAATCCCTGCACTGCGCCGGATCAGGAGCATTATATACGCTGCGGACCCGGCGCGCAGGCGTCCGGCGTGCTTCAGGATTCGTCCGCGGAGGGGCCGTACATTCCGGGAACAGGGATGCCGTTGAGGCGCAGGTAAACGCCTAACTGTGCACGGTGGTGCACCAGGTGGTTCAGAAAACTCCGAACCACCTTGGTGCGGGGCTGGGTGAAGGTGATCACGTCGCCGAAACGAAAGGTCCAGTCCTTGGTCATGTCGTCTTCGCTGGCGGCGGCTATGGCGGCGCGTCCCTGCTCCACACTTCGATCGAAAACCTCCAGCAGTTCGGCGGTGGATGAGGCGATGTTCGGCTTGAAGCCGGGTTGGAGTTCGAATAACTCGCTTTCGAGCGCCACTTTCGCCCAGGAGGGCAGTTCCGCAACGTGCGTGGCGAGCCGGTCGAGCGGCATCGATTTGGGGTGAGGCCGGTATTCGCGATGGGCGTCATCGAGCGGAACGCGTTCGAGAAGCCGGCGCGTGCTTTTCATTTCGTCGTCGAAGTCGAGTGCAATCGTTTGGCATGTAGTCATGGACAGAAGGTACGCCAGATTGCGGACAGCTTCGGTCCTCAATCAATGCCAGAATGAGATTCATGCTGGAAACGTCGGCGCGGCTGCTTCGGCTGCTATCGCTGTTTCAGGGACGCAGGTACTGGACTGGCGCAGACCTGTCGGGGCGTCTGGAGGTCACCAGCCGCACCTTGCGCCGCGATGTGGGCAAGCTGCGCGGTCTGGGTTATCCGATCCACTCGACGGCCGGCGTGGAAGGCGGGTATCAACTCGGCGCGGGGTCCACGATGCCGCCGCTGCTGCTGGATGACGAAGAGGCAGTGGCGGTGGCCCTGGGGTTGCGGTGCGCTTCGGCGGGGAGCGTCGCCGGCATCGAGGAGGCTTCCCTGCG
Organism: Bryobacterales bacterium; assembly: GCA_963836425.1. GTDB lineage: Bacteria > Acidobacteriota > Terriglobia > Bryobacterales > Bryobacteraceae > CAWIJJ01. The sequence goes on from CAWIJJ010000008.1 coordinate 77,158, forward strand.
AGCGCTCTCGAAAATGGAACAGCTTCTGCCCCCGCGGCTCGGCCGGCGGGTAGCCGCTCTGCAAAGCATGATCGTCACTCCTGGAGGCGGGCCTGCGGCGGTGGACGCACGCCTGCTGTCATCGATTGCCGCCGCCTGCCGCGACACGCTGACGCTGCGCTTCCGTTACCGCGACCATGCGGGCACAGCCACGGCCCGCGAGGTGGAGCCGCACCGCCTGGTGAACACCGGGAGGCGCTGGTACCTGGTCGCGTGGGATAGCGGTCGCGAAGACTGGCGGACTTTCCGTGTGGACAGGATTCAGCCACGCCCGGCGACCGGCGCCTCCTTTGTTCCACGCGAACCGCCGGCGCAGGACCTGGCGGCGTATGTTTCCAAAGGCGCCCGCGATGCGCCGCCGTGCCGGGCACGGGTAAAACTGCTGGTATCCGCCGCGGCGGTTGCCGAGCGGCTGCCCTTCTGCGCGGGCGCGGTAGAAGCGGCGGACGATCACACGTGTTTCTGCGACCTGACGGCCTCCACTTACGAAAGCCTGGCTTTGCACGTGGTGCTGCTGGGTGTGGAGTTCGAATTGACGGAGCCGCCGGAACTGGTGGAACAGGTGCGCAGGCTCACATCCCGGCTGGGCCGGTCGGTTGCGCACGCTTGATGCGCGGAACGCCAAGTGCTACCAGCAATACAGGCAGGAGGCAGCATGGAAACGCATCGGCGCGAGTTTTTGGAGGCTTTACTGGCGGCGGCCACCGCGGGCGTTCTGCAGTCGCAGACGCGCTCGGGAGATATGATTTATCGCACATTGGGGAAGACCGGCGAGCGGGTCTCCGCAATAGGCATCGGCGGCTCCCACATCGGGCAGGCTTCGAGCGAGCAGGAAGCGATCCGGATCATCCGGTCGGCCATCGATCGGGGCATCACCTTCATGGACAACTGCTGGGACTACGCCAATGGCAAGTGCGAGGTGTGGATGGGGAATGCGCTCGCCGACGGGTACCGGAAAAAGGTGTTCCTGATGACGAAGTTCGACGGGCGCACGAAGGCCGCGACGGCGAAGCAGATCGATGAATCGCTGCAACGTCTGCAAACGGACGTGCTCGACCTGATTCAATACCACGAAAACATCCGCATGGAGGATCCGGACCGCTTCTTCGCGGAAGGCGGGCCGGTGGAAGCGTTGATGGATGCAAAAAAGGCCGGCAAGATTCGCTACATCGGCTTCACGGGGCACAAGGATCCGGTGGTGCATCTGCGAATGCTGGAAATCGCGGCGCAACACAAGTTTCATTTCGATACCGCGCAGATGCCGCTGAACATCCTGGACGCGAGCTTCCGCAGCTTCGCGCACCAGGTGGTGCCAAAACTGGTGGAACAGGGGACGGCGGTGCTGGGTATGAAGCCGCTGGCCAATGGCGCTATCCCGCGGAACAATATTGCCGGCGCGATCGAGTGCCTGCACTATTCGTTGAGCCTGCCCACGTCGGTTGTGATTAACGGGTGCAACAGCATGGAGCGAGTGGACCAGGCCTTCGAAGCGGCGCGCACGTTTAAGCCGCTGACCAGCGCGCAGATCGACGCGCTGGTGGCCAAAACACGCGAGGCAGCCCTGACCGGGAAGTTCGAGCTGTTCAAAACGTCCACGCGGTTCGATGGGACGGCGCAGCATCCGGAGTGGATGGGTTAGGCAAGGCGGCCTGCGTCCGATGCTGCCACGCAGGCGAGTCCGGGCGCTAGAGTAAAGAGCATGCCCGTGAAACTGGTGAGCGGTGTCCTGGCTGCGGTCTGCACGCCGCGGCAGGCGGACGGCAGTCTGGACGAGCAGGCCTTGCGAAACGAACTCGAATTTCTGATGGCACGCGGCATTCGCGGTTTCGCGGTAAACGGCGCGACGGGCGAATATTGCCTGACCGCGCCGGACGAGCTCGCGGCCATCACCCGCGTTGCATCGCAAGCCACGGCCGGACGGGCGGAGTTTCTGTGCGGTATCGGGTCGGCGGGCTTCCAGGGATGCATCGCGAATGCTGAAATCGCGCTCGCCGCCGGGGCAAAAGCGCTGCTGCTGCCGGCGCCGCACTTCTTCCCTTACGCGCAGGAGGATGTCGAGATCTTCTGCCGGGAAGTTGCCTGCCGGGTTACACGGCCGATCCTGCTTTATAACCTGCCGCAGTTTACTACCGGCTTCGACGTGCAGACGGCAACCACGCTGACCGGCGGCTGCGAGAACATTATCGGGATCAAGGACAGCAGCGGTTCGCTCGACATCCTGCGTGCGTTGAGTTGTCCGGACAGCCGGGCGTGCCGGATCGTGGGCAACGATTCCGTCCTCGCCCAGGCTTTGCGGGAAGGTGTGTGCGACGGCGTCGTTTCGGGTGTGGCTTGCGTGCTGCCGGAACTATTGCTGGCGCTGTTCGAGGCGCGTGCGGAACCGGAATCGGACCGGTTCCGGGAGTGCTGCCGCCGGCTCGACGAGTTCATTCGGGCGGTCGCGCCGTTCCCGGTGCCGTGGGCGCTCAAGTGGGTCGGCGAAGCACGCGGGATCGTCCCAGCCCGGTTTTCGCAACCGCTATCCGAGAGCCGGCTTCGCCAGGCCGGGGAATTGCGGGCCTGGTTCGAGGAGTGGCTTCCAGCCTGCGAGCAGGGACTGGCAGCAACGGCCTGACACCCGCCGCGCGACGCCTGTTATACTCGACGTTCTTCTATGGCGAATCCGAAATATGCCGCTTCAGATACGCCGGCTCCGGTAGCGGAACTGGTGGATACTCTGAGCGACGGAACCAAGGTAAAGCGCCGCATTCCGCGCATGAGGGCCTGCAACGAGAAGGACGAAAAAGGCAAGCTGTGCGCCGGGCACCTCAAGCGCTGGTATTTCTTCGGCGAGGAAGTGCAGCGGAAATTCGGCAAGGACGCGGAGATTTACCGGTGCGAACACTGCCACACGCTGTACCTGCCCAACCTTGAAGAAACACCGCGTTCCGGCACGCTCAGCTACTAAGGAACCAGCACAAACCGTTCCACGGCGATACGCGCGCTTTTTTCCGCGCGGCTGCGGGAGCGGTTGAAAAATACCTGCAATTCGCCGCACTGGTGGATGGACGCGGGAACCTCGTACTCGAGCGATTCGGGAACCGCGATGATCGGGTCCACGGAAAAGTCCGGAGCGGAACGGACGGCCTGGAATCCCAGGCTCACGGTTGGGGCGCCGGTCCGGTCCACGGCGAGTAACTCCAGGGTGACGGTACCCGGGTAGCGGTCGGCATTCCAAATATCCACGCGGACTTTGCGGCAGCAGGACAGGTCGATCGGCGGGTCCAGTTTCTGATGCGCCTCCATTTTCAGCGGCCAGTGATCGGTCGATCGGAAGGAGAGCGCGGCCGGACTGCCACGCTGCGTCCAGGAATTTGGCGGCGGCCGGCGGAACGCGAGGCGGTAGATCCAATATTCGCCGCCGAAGGGGATGCTGTAAGTGCGAGCAGCCCTGACGGCGCCGCCTTCAGTGGGCAACAGGGGGTCGATCAGAGTGGTTACTTTACGCAGTTCGGGCCACAGGATCACGCCGGGAAAATCGCCGCCCGGCGGCATTGGAGCAAGTTGCGCGGGCGCGACCGGAGGGTTGGCGGCAGTGCTGGTCCCGCTTTCGGCCCGCGCCGGCTCGAACAGTTCGCGCATGATCTCGCGGGCGCTGGCCGCCGGTCCGCGCTTCTCGCCGAATCCCCAACCCCATGCGTTTCCACCATGCATGCCGATGCCCCCTACGGTGAGGCCGGCGGCGAGCAGGATCGTCATCGCGATGCCATATCCGGTTTGCGGAAGGGGACGGCTGCGCTGGGGGGCCGCCGCACCGGACCTCAGCGCGAACAGGGTGAGAACGGCGGCACTCATGCCAAATAATGCCGAAGCGGCCAACCAGTGTCGAGATAGCAGCGCGGTGGTCCCGGATTGCAGCAGTGCGGCAGCCAGGAGGCCGGTGGCGAGGTCCTGAGTCCAGGTCCGGTGTGCCGCTTCGAGAAGAGCGAATTGCGCCACTGGGGCCGCTTCCGCGCCGGCGGCCCCGTTATTCTCCACCCACCCCGTATAAAGCAGGCGGGTGGCGGTTATGATCAGGGCAAGGGCCGCCGCCAGCGCCGCCGGCGAGAAACTGGCCAGGAGTACGGTGGCGGGCGCGAACCATACCGCGACGCTGGAGGTCCGCAGGACCGTTTCGAGCGGCCGGTCCTCGTCTGCGCGGCGCGGCAGCAGCAGGAACAACACGAAGGTGACCGCCGCGCTCCAGAGCCATGCCGTGATCGCGTAGAACAGCGCCAGCCCGGCCACCGTCAGAAAAGGCTGGCGCAAAAGCCTGGGTCCGATCGACAGCTTCCATAGCACGGCACCCGTGGCGGCCAGGCTGAGCGCCTGGAGCCAGGGCGCGACCCTGCCCGGCCTTTCGGATTGGTTAGCACCGGCGGTGAAGAACGGCTCCGGCTGCATGGCGACAGTCTTTTCGACTCCGGCGCCCGCTGTCCGGTTCCCCCTTGGTGAAGGAAAGCGGGCGCGTTCAAGTACGATATCTAGATGCAAGCACTTCTTCTCAGCGAATACAAGCGGCTGGAACTGGTCCGCATGCCTGAACCGGAAATCGGTCCGCAGGATATCCTGGTCCGCGTCCGCGCCTGTGGAATCTGCGGCAGCGACGTTCACGGCTTCGATGGCTCGACCGGCAGGCGGATCCCGCCCATCGTGATGGGGCACGAAGCCGCGGGAGAAGTGGCGGCCGTCGGCGCGGAGGTAACGGACCTGGCGGTGGGCGACCGCGTGACCTTCGATTCGACCATCTATTGCGGGCAGTGCTTCTACTGCGCGCGCGGCGAGATGAACCTTTGCGACAACCGGCAGGTTCTGGGTGTCTCTCCCGGAGAATACCGCCGCCATGGTGCGTTCGCCGAATACGTTGCCGTGCCGCGGCGGATCGTGTACCCGCTTCCCGACAGCATGAGCTTCGAACAGGCAGCGCTCCTCGAAGCCGTTTCGGTAGCGATCCACGGAGTCAACCTGACGCCGGTGCGGCTGGGCGATCGGGCCGTGGTGATCGGCAGCGGCATGATCGGGCTGCTCACGATTCAGGCATTGCGCGCGTCCGGATGCTCGGAGATCACGGCCGTAGATCCTGATGAGAGCCGTCTTCCGCTGGCGCTCGAAGCTGGGGCCACGTCGGCGCAGAAGCCGGACCAGGCAGTGGAGGGAAAGGACATTGTGATCGAGTGCGTCGGAGCCAACGATGCGGTCCAGAAGGCCTTCCAGGCGGTTCGTAAGGGAGGCGCCGTCACCCTGGTCGGCAACGTTTCGCCGAAAGTCGAACTGCCGTTGCAGTGGGTTGTCTCGCGGCAGATTCGTGTGCAGGGCTCCTGCGCGTCCTGTGGAGAGTTTGCAACCGCCATCAAAATGATCTCGAGCGGGGCGATCAAAGTGAATTCGCTGATCAGCGCAGTGGCGCCGCTCGAAGACGGGCCCTCATGGTTCGCGCGACTCTATGGCCGCGAGCCGAATCTGATGAAAGTTGTGCTGCGGCCGTAACAACGGAGGCGGTAGGCGGGGCCTGCAAGCCAAAAGACCTCTCGGTAAGTTGGTCTTCCTCCGGTTCGGCGAGGCCCCCGCCTTCATTCCAGAGTGCACGGATTTTGCCAGAGCGGCCTCCGGAGCAGAATCAATGGTTTAGCCCTGTGCCGTGAGGTTGGGGACAGTCCACGATCCGGGCGGTATGTAAAGTACTTGGACACCGGGATGTACGTGCGATAGACTGGTTCGCCATGGGACCGACGCAACGCCAGGATTTCGACGAAAAGCTGGCTGCGATTCTGGCCATCTGCCAGAAGATGAACTCCGAACGGGACCTCGGCGCCCTGCTGGATCTCATCGCGCACGAAGCGACGGAGTTTCTGGGCTGCGAAAGAGCCAGTATTTTCCTGCTGGACCGTGAGCGCAACGAGCTCTGGTCGAAGGTGGCGCTGGGCAGCGGGGAGATTCTACGGTTCGACGCGCGCCTGGGCATCGCCGGAATGGCAGTGCAGACCGGGCAGACGATGAACGTCAAGGACGCGTACAGCGACCCGCGCTTCTACGGCGGAATTGACGGTCAGACGGGCTACCGCACGCGCAACCTGCTGGCGGTTGCGGTTCGCAATCAGGAAGACGAGATCGTGGGCGCGTTCGAGGCGCTGAACAAGCGCGTCGGCGTTTTCACCAGCCGCGACGAGGACGCCCTGATCGCCCTCGCTTCCCACGCCGCCACGGCCGTCGAAACCGCTCAGTTGATTGGCGAACTGCGCCGCAGCCAGGACGAACTCGCAGAGCAGAATGCCAACCTGTGGCGGGAGGTGGAGAACCGGTATTCGAGTCATGGGATTATCGGCACCGGACCCAGAATTCAACAGGTTGTGCGGCTGATCGAGCGCATCCGGGAAAGCCTGGTGAACGTGCTGATCACTGGTGAAAGCGGGACGGGAAAGGAACTGGTTGCCAAGGCGGTTCACTACACCAGCCCGCGCGCGCGCCGCCCGTTTGTGGCGCTGAATTGCGCGGCGCTGCCCGAAACGCTGGTGGAAAGCGAGCTGTTCGGGATTGAAAAGGGTGTGGCGACCGGGGTCCAATCGCGTGTGGGCCAGTTCCAGAAAGCGGACGGCGGCACGTTGTTCCTGGACGAGATTGGCGACCTGAGCCTGACCGCACAGGCGAAGATTCTTCGCGTGCTTCAGGAGCGGGTGCTGGAGCGCGTAGGCGGGCGGATGCCGATTCCGGTGGACGTCCGGCTGCTGGCCGCTACCAACAAGGACCTGGAGGCGGAGATTGCGAAAGGCAATTTCCGCGAGGACCTTTACTACCGGATCAAGGTGATCCACGTCCACATGCCCCCTTTGCGGGAGATCCGCGAGGAGATCCCGCTGCTGGCGAACTCCTTCCTGAAGGACTACTGCCGGGAAACGGGCCATGCGCCGTTGGAATTTTCGGCGGAGGTGCTGCGCAGGCTGGCGGCCGCACCGTGGCCAGGGAATGTCCGGCAATTACGGAACGAAGTGATCCGGCTGGCGGCGTGCGCCCGGCAGTCGAGGATAACCGAAGAGGACCTGGTTGAAGATCTGCCGTGCGCTCCGGCGCAAGCGCCGGCTGCCGGCGCCTCGGCGCGCGGGTCGTCTCTGAAGACGGCAGTGGAAGACCTGGAGCGCCGGATGATCTCGGAGGCTCTCCAGAGCACGCGAAATAACCAGCAGCAGGCGGCCCGGCTGCTCGGCTTGAGCCGTCAAGGGCTTATTAATAAGCTGAAACGTTACGCGCTTTGACGGCGCGGCGCTCTCAGTTCTTGTCCATTGGACGCGCGGGCCTGTCCGGGGAAATCGCAGCCGGGTTCCATACGCGCTCGAGCGGCAGGGGCTGGAACGAATGCAACTGGCATTCGACGGCCGGTTCCGTCCCGCTGATGAAAATGTCGGTGCGGACGTTGGGACAGTAGTCGCCCGCCAGCATTCCGGAATCGGCGCAGATTTTTCTCGATACGATACCCGCGGGGGCCGGGAACTGCTTGGCATTGCGGTAATTGCGCATCTTTGAGGCGCGCTTCATAAACTCGGCCCAGATCGGGAGAGCGGAATGGGCGCCTTCGAGATTGAGGTCGCTATTGTCGTCGAAACCAACCCACACGATGCACAAGAGGTTGCTGGTGAAACCCGCGAACCAGCCGTCGCGCGAAGTGCCGGTCTTACCGGCGGCCGGCTGATTGAATCCGAGGGAATACACGGAAGCGCCCGTTCCCCTGCGCATAACGTCCTGCATCATGCTCACGATCAGATAGTTGACCCGCGGATCGAGTGCCGGCCGCGGGTCCGAATGATGCTGGTAGAGCACGGTGCCGTCCGGGCCGCGGACCAGCGAGATGGTGGAGGGTGTCAGATGCTTTCCCTGGTTGGCGAACACGGTGTAGGCGCCCGCCATTTCGATCGGCGTGGCCTCATAAGCTCCCAGGGCAACTGCCGGCGTGGCTTTGATCCCGTCGTTGAGCCCGAGCCGGCGAGCCATTGCTACAACACGGTCCAACCCGACGCTCTGGGCCACTTGCACGGCCACCACGTTGAGGGAATGAGCGAGGGCGGTGCGCAGAGTGACCGGACCCATGAACTCCTGATGGAAGTTGCTGGGCGTATATGACTGCTTCTGGTAATAGAAGGTAGTCGGCGAATCATCCATCACGGTAGCGGGGGTGAAAACCTGGCGCCCACCTTCGATTGCCGTGTTCAGGGCGGCCGCATAGACGATCGGCTTGAAAACCGACCCGGGCTGCCGCATGGCGGTTGCGTGATTGAGCTGGCTTGCGGAATAGCTCCGGCCCCCCACCAGTGCCCGGATTTCCCCGGTGTGCGGGTCGAGGGCCACCAATGCGACTTGCGGCTGTCCGGCGGGCACTTTGCGTTTCCGCTTCTTCAGGCGGGCGTCCACGGCGGCCATGCCGGTGCGGACAGCGTCTTGCGCTGCCTGCTGGAGGTCCGGATCGAGGGTGGTGTAGATATAGCGTGTGCGCGTCTCGGTCTCTGGAAGCCGGTCCTGTAGTTCGTCGGTCATCAGGTCGATGAAGTATTGGGAGTCCACACCGTCGAGAGGCTCGGGGGTGACCTTGACGGGCACCTGCGAGGCGGCGCGCCGCTCGCTTTCGGAGATGTAGCCGTTCTGGCGCATCAGCGTGAGGACCACGTTTCGCCGTTCGCGGGCGCGGTCGGGGTAGCGCATCGGGTTGTAGTAACTGGGCCGCTGGACCATGCCGGCCAGAAGGGCCGCCTCAGGCAGCGTAAGTTGTTGCAGATCTTTGGCAAAGAACGCATGGGAGGCCTCCCCGAAACCGGTGATGTTGAACGTGCCGCGGCGTCCCAGGTACACCTCGTTGGCGTAATATTCGAAGATCTGCTGCTTGGTAAGTTCGTGCTCCAGATGGATGGCAATCAGGACTTCCTGGAGTTTCCGGCTCCACGTCTTGCCGGCGTCCAACCACAAGCCGCGCGCAAGTTGCATGGTCAGGGTGGAGGCGCCTTGTTCCTTCCGGCCTTCGCGAAGGTCGATATAAGCGGCCTTGAGCAGGCGGGAAAAATCGATTCCGGAATGCCGGAAGAAGTGCTTGTCTTCGACGGAAATGACCGCATGCACGAGCGTTTGCGGGATCTCGCGAAAATGGACTAAGCGGCGCCTTTCCCGGTCTTTAGAGAGGTTTGCGATGAGTTGCGGCTCGAGCGTGAACTGGCTTCGTTCGGTATTATCCTGCAAGGACACGATGCGGGAAATCTTGTTACCGTCGAAGTGCAGGACGCCGGGTTCGCTGCCGGTGTGGGAATCCCGTCCCGGGAAGATCTCCACAGCGGATTTCGTGAGGTTGTACCATCCCAAGGTATTACCCCGGGCAGTGGAATAACCGCTCTGTTTAAGCCTGGCAATCAGCTCCGGCGCTGTGAGTTCGTCTCCGACCGCCACCGCGCGGGGTGTGCCAAAGATGTTTACAGTGTCGGAAAATGCCCCAGCCGCGAGACGCCGGTCGATGAGCCGGGCAAATTTGACGTAATAGAACCCGAAGACGAAGAAACAGGCGGCGGCCAGCACGAGAATCACGATGCCGGCAATTCTGGCGCGCCGGGTCGCCCAGAACGGGGGCGGCGGGGCGGCTGGAATCGATGGATTATCCGGTGCGGGCGTTTCCGCGAGGGCCAGGGGCTCTTCGGTCATCTTGCAAACAAGTTGCAAGTGCGATGCCACGCCTGCGGGTGTGAGGAAACGTGCGCTGCCGGCGCGCAATCGGTACTGCGAGGAACAAAAATCGACTGGAAAGGAAAGAAGCCGCTACGCGACTTTCTGGACTTTGCCGTCACGGATGCAGGAAGTGCAGACGCGGACACGGCGGCTGGCGCCTTTGATCAGGGCGCGAACCGATTGCAGGTTTACGTTCCAGCGGCGGTTCGTCACATTGTGGGCGTGGCTGATTTTGTGTCCGAATTGGGGACCGCGACCACAGATTTCACATACTCGTGCCATAGGACAGAAATCTCCTCAGTACTGCGAACATTAATCTTACCAGTAGTGCTGATCTCAAGCAACACGTGCTGCCGCGTCAGCTTTGGAAACCGGCTTGCACGTTAGGGACAGCGGAGGAATCGTGGAGGAGAGCACGGATAATACGCTGTGCAAAACCATCCTGGTAGTGGAGGATGCGGAGCCGATCCGGCGCCTGGTTTGCTCTACTCTGGGACTCCATGGCTACAAGTGCATTGAAGCCGGCGACGGCCTCGAGGCTCTGGAAGTTTACGAGCGTGTCCGTTCCACGGTGGACCTGGTGCTGACCGACGTAGTCATGCCCCGAATGGACGGCAAGCAGCTGGCAGTGCGGCTTTCGCGCCTGGAGCCGGACCTCCGGCTGATGTTCATGTCGGGCTTTTCGGACGACCCCGTGGTTCGCGTGTTCGAGCGCAGCGCGGGTCTGTTCCTCGCAAAACCGTTTACGGCAACGGCCCTGATTTCGAAGGTCAGGCACGTTCTGTCGGAGCCGTGGAAGGGCCTGCCGCCCGAAGCATCGGAACTGTGAAACATACCTTCTGGCGTTCGCTCATCGCCGTGGTGGCTGGGAATCTGATCTATTTCGGGCTGGAGCGCTTTCTACCGCTTCGCGCGCAACACCAGCCCTACCGGATTGACTGGGGTCTTGCCGTGGATTTCTGGTTTTGCCTGGTCTGTTATGGAATCGTGCGGCTGATTCGGTGAACTACTTCAGCTTTTCGAGACGCTTGCGGACGTCCCGGGCATCCTTCGCATCCGATGCGATCTCGAGGTATCTGGTGTAGGCTTCGCGGGCGGCCTTGGGATCTTTCAACTTTTCGGCAGCCTCTCCCAGGCGCAGCCAGGCATCGGCGAAACCGTCGTTCCATTTGGTTGCGGCTCGAAACCGGCCTTCCGCCGCCCGGAATTTTCCCTGCTTGAAATAGAAATTTCCTACTTTGAGATCCTTTTCGGCCTGAAGCGGATTGAACGAATACTCGATGTTGCCTATATCGACGTCTTCCTCCGGAGGCATTTCCTCCTTGGCGCCGCTTTTGGGGGTTTCCTTGTGTTGGCGGGCCTTCGGTTCACCCTCGGAAGGAGGCCTGCTTTGGGAGTGCAGGAGAACCGGGATGCCGCAGGCAAGGACGAGGGTCAAAAACCGCCGGACCATGTCCCGATTTTACCGCGGCGGTTGGCCGCCGGAGCGCCACAATCCTGCCACGTGACATGATTCTGTCACTCGGCTGGCCAAGTAATAGCTTTAAAGTCAGTAACTTCGTGCCTGGCCACACTCTTGCATATGCGTGAACGTATGGTGGATCGCCTTTCCGGACAACTCGAACATTATCTCGATCTGTTGAGCGCACGGCAGAAGCTGGTCGCATCGAACATTGCCAACGCGGACACGCCGGGATACCACACGCAGGATCTGGACTTTCAATCGGAATTCAACAGCGCGTTGGCCTCTCCGCAGTCGATCGAAGTTTCGGGCCTGCCGGTCAAGAACGACGGCAATAACGTGAGTATCGACCGGGAATCGCGGCTCCTGGCGGAAAATGCGCTGCGATTTCAGGTAGCCACAAATCTCCTGCGCGGCCAGTTACGTTCGATCCGTTCCGCAATCGAGGAGGGCAAATCGGCATGAGTCTGTTTTCGGCGCTTTCAATCGGTGCCTCGGGAATGGCGGCGCAAAGAGCGCGCGCCGAACTGCTGGTGGAAAATCTCGCGAACGCGGAGACTACCCGGACGCCGGAAGGGGGCCCGTACCGGCGCAAGGACGCGATTTTCGAAAGCGCTCCGGTGGATTCGCCTTTCTCGTCGATCTTCGATTCCCAAATCAGATCCGCTGCCGGCGTGGCGGTCTCAGAAGTAGTCACCGATACGCGGGAGCCCGAGCGCCGTTATCTGCCCGGGCATCCGGATGCCGACGCGGACGGATACGTGGCTTTTCCGAGGGTGAATCCGGCCGAAGATATGGTGGACCTGATGGGCGCCTCACGGGGCTATCAGGCCAACGTCGCGGCCATTGGGGCTGTGAAAGAGATGATCATGAGGTCCATGGACCTGTTTCGCTAAAGGATGAGCAATGGCCATTCCCCCGATTGCGCCGGTTAGCGGCGTCGCTCTCCCCGAAGCGGCGCGCGTTGCGAGTTCCCGTCCAGGCGTCTTCCAGGAGACCCTTACCGCGGCGATTCAGAACGTGGAGGCGTTTCGCGACAATGCGACCGCCTCGGTGGAGCAATTCCTTTCCGGCGAAGGAGCGGAACTCCATTCGACAATCCTCGCCACGCAGCGGGCCGAACTGTCCTTCGACCTGTTCCTGCAGATGCGCAACAAGGTAGTAAGCGCATACCAGGAAATAATGCGAATGCAGGTGTGACCACCCCTCACGTTAACCAGCAGTGCTGCCGATGGATACTTTGACCGCCCAGGCCGGCGGCAAGGCACATGAAAAAAATTCTGGCCAATCTTTCGATCCGGCAGAGGGTCAGCATCGCGGTGGTGGGGGCCCTGTTAGGCGGGGGGCTCTACTACTTCGTGCAGCGCCAGCGCGAGGCGGATTTCAAACCCCTGTTCACCGGCGTTGCAGCCGAGGACGCGGCATCCATCGTGCAGAAGCTGAAGGAGGCCGGGGTTCAATACCGGCTTCCGGAAGCCGGCGGCGCAGTGCTGGTGCCGTCCGCGCGGCTTGCCGAGTTACGGCTGACGATGGCTGCGGCGGGCCTGCCGAAGACCGGCCGGATCGGGTTCGAACTCTTCGACAAAACCAATCTGGGGGCGACGGAGTTTACCGAACAGGTGAACTACCGGCGCGCATTAGAAGGAGAACTGGAGCGGTCGATCATGTCGCTTGAAGAGGTGGAACAGGCCCGCGTGCACGTCACCTTTCTGAAGGATTCGGTTTTTCTCGATTCGAGACAGCCGGCGAAGGCTAGCGTCGTGATTGGAATCCGTCCGGGATCCAGCCTGTCCGCACAGAGCATCGTCGCGATCGAACACCTGGTGGCCAGCGCGGTGGAAGGGCTGTCGCCGGACGCGGTGACCGTTCTCGACACACAGGGGCATCTGCTTGGCCGTCCAAAGGCTTCGGGACCGCTCGACGGGCCGGAACTCTCCGAGACCGGCCTCGATTACCGGCACAAGATTGAGGCGGACCTGGTAGCGAAAATCAATTCGACTCTCGAGCCGCTGCTTGGAGCCGATAAATTCCGCGCCGGGGTTTCCGTCGAATGCGACTTCACCGGGGGCGAACAGAGCGAGGAGACGTTCGATCCGACAAAATCGGTGATGGTCAATTCGCAGCGAACGGAAGACAGCAGCGGATCGGCGAGCGCCAACGGCGTGCCCGGAACGGCGTCCTCCCTGCCGCGACCTACTTCGCGTCCAGGATCGTCCGGCAGGACAGTTTTGCGAACCAACGAGAGCACCACCTACCAGAACAGCCGCATCGTGAAGACCACCCGTCTGCCCGCGGGTTCCATTCGCAAAATCTCGGCCGCGGTGCTGATAGACCAGGAATTGCAATGGCACCAGGAAAAAGGAAATTTCCAGCGAGTCCTGGTGCCTCCGACTCCGGAGAAGCTGAAAATCATTCGGGACCTCGTGTCGGGCGTTACCGGCTTCAATGCGGATCGGGGAGACCAACTGGTCGTCGAAACTCAGCCATTTGAGAGTACTCTGGCCATTCAGCCGCCTCCCGCCGCCCGGCCACCCGCGCCGCCTGCCAAGGCGCCGCCACCCTTCGGCCTGAAATTGCCGCAGGACAGGAAGGGCTGGATTATCGCAGGCTCGTCCGCCGGAGGAACGGTGCTCCTGCTCGCCGTCCTGTTCCTGTTGGTGCGGAAGCGGAAAAGGCGATCGGTCAAGGTCGAGTCTCAGCCGGCAATCGCAGCGGGAGAGCAGAAAGCGGGTTCCGGAGGAATCGAGGAGACGATCCAATCCAAACTTGCCGAACGGGACGCCTTACAGCACAAGCTCGAAGAGCAGGCGCTCAACTCTTTGAAGTTGGCGCCGGTGATTACCAAAACGTCGGAAGTGCTGGCGAAGCACCTGCGGGAAAAGATAGCCAAAGAGCCGGAGGTCTCGGCTCAGATTCTGCGGGCCTGGATTCGCGAAGAGGAGCCCGATGCCTAAGCGCGGAGCGGACCGATGATCCTGAACACGACCAAGGCTGAAGGCGAAAACCTGCCCGGGCTGCGCAAGGCGGCCATGCTGTTGATTGTGCTGGGCGAGCAAGCGAGCGCGGAGCTGTTGCCCCAACTCGGCGAAGACGAGGTCCAGAAGGTCAGTCGTGAGGTGGCCAAGATCACGGCCATTTCCGCCGAGCAGGCCGAAATGGTTCTGAACGAGTTCAATCACATTTCGACGGCAGGGGATTACGTGGCACGCGGCGGCATCGACTATGCACGCAAGCTGTTGATGCGCGCCTTCAGTCCGGAACAGGCGAAGAAACTGCTCGAGCGGCTGACGAAGGCGCTGGGCGCTGAGGCGGCATCGTTTGACGCTATCCAGAAGGCCGATCCGCAGCAACTCGCCAAGTTCATTCACAACGAACATCCGCAGACGATCGCGCTGGTGCTTTCCCATCTGAATTCCTCGCAGGCGGCGGCGCTGCTCTCCTCTCTGCCGGTAGGACTGCGGGCGGACGTTTCGCTCCGCATGGCCAACCTGGACCGGATTTCTCCGGACATTATCCTGAAGATCGCCAGCGTCATCGGGCAGAAGCTGAAAGCGCTGGGCGAATTCAGCCGGGAATCCTACGGAGGGGTGCGCGCGGTAGCGGAGGTCTTGAACCGGCTGGATTCTGCTTCCAGCCGGGAAATACTCGATCACATCGAACAGCAGGATACCAATGTGGCGCAAACCATTCGCCACCTCATGTTTGTTTTCGAAGATCTTTTGCTGATCGATCCGCTGGGCTTGAAGGAGGTGCTCGGCAAGGTGGATCGCAAACTGCTGACCGTGGCGCTCAAAGGCACCAGTGAACAACTTCGGAACCAGATCCTGGGCTGCCTCTCGCAACGCGGCGCGGAGATGCTGAAGGAGGACATGGAAGCGCTCGGCCCGGTCAAGATCAAGGAAGTGGAGGCGGCGCAGCAGCAGATCATCTCAGTTGTGCGGCAGCTCGAATCGGAGGGCGTGGTTAGCCTGAAGGGAGCGGTCGGCGAGCAGTATGTCGTCTAGGATCTTCCGGCCCGAGCTAGGGCCGCAGGCTGAAGCGCTCGCCTGGCGGCAGGTTTCCGAGCCAAGAGTTGCGCCCGCCGAGCGGCCCGTGCATGCTCCGGCGGCGCTCGACCCGGCGTTGCGCGCGGCGCAGATGCAACAGCAAACCGAACAGCGCGTTCGGGAAGCGCATGCCGCCGGCCTGAGGGAGGGTGAAGCCGCAGGCCGAAGCCGGGCCGCGGCGGAGGTGCAGCCGGTAATTGAACGGCTGAGCCGCTCGATCGAAGAAATCGCGCAATTGCGGGGCAAGTTGAGGCGGGAAGCGGAGGCGGATACGATCAAGCTGGCCATGGCCATTGCCCGGCGCGTTCTGCGGCGCGAGGTGGCGGTGGATCCGGAGGCGTTGCACGGACTCGTGCTGGGGGCGCTGGAGCGTTTGCAATCGCAGGAGATAAGCCGTGTGCGCGTGCATCCATCGCACGCCGGCGCGGTTTCCGAGCAACTGCGCAACCGCGGCAACGGGGGCAGCGTGGAAGTAGTAGCGGATGGCTCGCGCGAGCCGGGGTCGATCGTATTCGAAACGCAACGCGGGAATCTGGACGCATCGGTCGAATCGCAGTTGCAGGAAATCGAGCGAGGGCTGGCGGATTGCCTGCGGAGGCAAACCGCGTGACCCAGCCCATTTCCCTGGCGCCTTACCTGGCGGAGATCGAACGCATCTCCCCGCTGCGCTGGAGCGGAGAGGTGACCGAAGTGGTGGGGCTGCTGATCGAATCGTGCGGGCCCAATGTGGCGATCGGCGATTTTTGCGAGGTGCAAACGGCGGTGGGGCGGCGAATCCGCACGCAGGTGATCGGTTTCCGGAACGGCCGGGTGCTTTCCATGCCGCTCGAGGAGATCGACGGTCTGCAACTGGGCGATCCGGTGGGCGCGCGGAGCGAAGATGCCCGTGTGGAAGTGGGTCCGGGGCTGCTTGGGCGGGTGATCGACGGATTCGGCAAGCCCATCGACGGCGGTCCGGCAATCCAAGGCAGTGACGCATACAATCTTTTCGGCACACCGGCCAGCCCGATGGAGCGGGAACACATCACGCAGCCTCTGGTGACCGGGATCCGCGCGGTGGACGGCCTGCTGCCCTGCGGAAAGGGCCAGCGCATCGGCATTTTCGGCGGCAGCGGCGTCGGCAAAAGCACGCTGCTCGGGTCCATGTCCCGCCACAATTCAGCCGACGTCACGGTGATCGGCATGATCGGTGAGCGCAACCGCGAGGTGCGTGGATTCCTCGAAAACGAGTTGGGGCCGGAAGGACGCAAGCGGTCGGTGGTGGTCTGCGCCACCTCGGAGCGCCCGGCTCCGCTGCGCGTGCGTGCCTGCCTGGTATCGCTGGCGGTGGCGGAGTATTTTCGCGACCAGGGAGCCAATGTGCTGCTGGTGGTGGATTCGGTGACGCGCCTGGCTATGGCGCAGAGGGAAATCGGGCTGGCGGCCGGGGAACCGCCCAGCCAGAAAGGATACACGCCATCCGTGTTCAATCTGCTCCCCAAGGTACTCGAGAGGGCGGGCAACTTTCGCCGCGGCTCGATCACCGGCTTTTTCACGGTGTTGGTGGAGGGCGACGACTTCAATGAGCCGATTTGCGACGCCGTGCGCGGCATTCTGGACGGACACTTCATACTGTCCCGGCAACTCGCGGGCCAGGGCCATTATCCGGCCATCGACATCCTGCATTCCGTGAGCCGTCTGACATCGGCAATCGCGAGTCCCGAGCAGAAGGAGGGGGCGCGCCGCATCCGGCAGGCGCTCTCGGCATACCGGGACGCGGAAGATCTGATTCAGCTCGGCGCGTACGTGGCGGGCACGAATCCGGAACTCGATTCCAGCGTCCGGCTGCGCCCTGAACTACTTGACTTTTTGCGGCAGGACCACATGGCTCATTCTCCCCTTCCCGAAACGCTGGCGCGAATGCGCGATCTGTCGAAACGGCTGGAGACGCCGGGAATGGAAGTGACAGCTCCGAGGGTGGAGAAACGATGAGACGCGGCTCCCGCTATCAGGACGGGGATAAGTCGCGATGACCAGCTTTCGATTCCCGCTCGAAAAGGTGCTTCGGTGGCGGCACACGCAACTCGAACTCGAGGAGGCGCGGTTCCGCCGGCAGGCGGCAGAACCGGCAAACCTCGATCGCGCTCTGGCAGATGGAGGCCTCGGCTATCGGGGCGGAAGCGGAATTGCGCGCGCCAAAAGTCGCAAATGCGCGATCGGTCGAAACGGCTGGAGACGCGGCGAATGGAAATGACAGCTCCGAGGGTGGAGAAGCGATGAGACGCGGCTTCCGCTATCGGGACGGGGATAAGTCGCGATGACCAGCTTCCGATTCCCGCTCGAAAAGGTGCTTCGGTGGCGGCACACGCAACTGGAACTCGACAAGGCGCGGTTCCGCCGGCAGGCGGCAGAACTGGCAAATCTCGACCGCGCTCTGGCGGGAATGGGCCTCGGTCATCGGCGCGGAAGCGGAACTGCGCGCGCAAAAAGTCCCAAATGCGCGATCTGTCGAAACGGCTGGAGACGCCGGGAACGGAAATGACAGATCCGAGGGTGGAGAAGCGATGAGACGGGGCGTCCGCTATCAGGACGGGGATAAGTCGCGATGACCAGCTTCCGATTCCCGGCCGAAAAGGTGCTTCGGTGGCGGCACACGCAACTGGAACTCGACAAGGCGTGGTTCCGCCGGCAGGCGGCGCGCGCTCTGGCGGAGATGGAGGCCTCGGCCATCGGCGCGGAGGCGGAACTGCGCGCCAAAGTCGTGATGCGCGATCTGTCGAAACGGCTGGAGACGCCGGGAATGGAAATGACAGCTCCGAGGGTCGAGAAGCATGAGACGCGGCTTCCGCTATCAGGACGGGGATAAGTCGCGATGGCCGGCTTCCGATTCCCGCTCGAAATGGTGCTTCGGTGGCGGCACATGCAACTGGAACTCGACAAGGCGCGGTTCCGCCGGCAGGCGGCAGAACCGGCAAACGTCGATCGCGCTCTGGCAGATGGCCTCGGCCATCGGCGCGGAAGCGGAACTGCGCGCGCAAAGAAGTCCTAATGCGCGATCTGTCGAAACGGCTGGAGACGCGGGGAATGGAAATGACAGCTCCGAGGGTCGAGAAGCGATGAGGCGCGGTTTCCGCTCGGGACGGGATGAGTCGCGATGACCAGCTTTCGATTCCCGCTCGAAAAGGTGCTTCGGTTGCGGTACACGCAACTGGAACTCGAGGAGGCGCGGTTCCGCCGGCAGGCGGCAGAACTGGCAACCCTCGATCGCGCTCTGGCGGAGATGGAGGCCTCGGCCATCGGCGCGGAAGCGGACCTGCGCGCACAGAAAGTCGTAACGGGCCGCGATCTGGCTGCTTTGGGCGGATACCGGATGGCGGTGAAGGAACGCGAAGAGCAGATCGTGCAGCAGCGGGACGCCTGCCGCAGGCTGGTGGCGGAGCGTCAGGCGGCGATGATGGAGGCGCGCCGGCGTTTCCGGCTGCTCGAGAAGCTGAAAGAGCGCCGCCTGGGCGAGTGGGAGAAGGCGCGGGACCGGGAGTTGGAAGAGATCGCGTCCGAATCGTTCCTGGCGCGGTGGAGCGGACGGTAGCGGCCGGATGGGCTTCCCTATAATGAATTCATGACCCCTGACACCGTCGCTGAAACGGCTCTGCCGGCAGTACCGCTCACCGTGGAGGGCGCAAGCCTGCTGCACCAGATGATGCGAATTCGCCGGCCGGCGTGGAGGGCGCTCACGCCCGCACAGAGGGCGGAAATCGTGCACGAAGCGATTCCCGTTCTTTCGGCGATGGAGCAGCACCGCGAAGGACGCCAGAGCGCCGTTTATTCGCTGCTGGGGCACAAGGGCGACCTGATGCTGATTCACTTCCGCCGGAGTTTCGAGGAACTGAATCAAACGGAGCGCGAACTCGCGGGCCTGCGGTTGAGCGATTATCTGGAAACGACCCATTCCTACCTTTCGATCGTCGAACTGGGGCTGTACGAATCCACGTCGAAGGTGTACAAGGGGCTGGCGGCGAAGGGGGTCGAGCCGCATTCGGATGAGTGGAAGCGCGAAATCGAATCCGTGCTCGACCGGCAGCGGCAGGCCATGGCACCGCGCCTGTGGCCGGAGGTCCCGCCGGCGAAGTATCTCTGCTTCTACCCGATGGATCGTAAGCGCGGCGAACAGTTGAACTGGTACACCGAACCGATGGCGGACCGGGCGCGGATGATGCACGAGCACGGACTGGTGGGCCGGCGGTATGCGGGCGAGGTCCGGCAGGTGATCAGCGGCTCGATCGGATTTGACGATTGGGAATGGGGCGTCGATCTGTTCGCCGAGGAACCGCTGGTATTCAAGAAACTGATTTACGAGATGCGATTCGACCAGGTGAGCGCCGTATATGCGCTGTTCGGCTCCTTTTACGTCGGCGTCCGGGTTGCGCCGGCCGATCTGGGCAGCCTGTTCGAATAGCTACGGCGTCTTTTGCGTGTGAGCGGTCCCGGCGAGGTGGCGATAGAAGCCCAAATCGCCGCCAGTCAGCATCTTCACCGCGAACAGAATCTGTCCGGTATGCATGGAGAAGTGCTCCACCACGTGATACACGGCTTCCAGAACCGAGACGTCGTAACCCTGGATCACGAGCCGGCGTGCGAGTTGCTCGTCCGAAAGCCGTTCGATTACCGCGACGGACTCCGCGACAGTATCATGCAGGCGCCCGCGAAGTTCCGCTGAAGCGGGTCCGTCCCTGGCGGAAAACTCGGCGTCCCTCATGCGCGTGTCGGGCGCGCCGCCCACCCCGGCGATGATCCACTGGCGCAAGTTCCCGCAAAGGTGCAGGATAAGGTTGCCCACCGCGTTTTCATGTTCTCCGTGCCGGCTCCACACCTGCTCCGGCGAAAGCGAATCGAGGCAGGAGGCGATACGGCCCTCCAACTGGCGCAGCTTGGCCGTCGAGAATTCGATAAACAGCCGGTCCAGCACGTCAGCTCCGCTTGCGCGATGAGGATTTTTTGGCGGAGGTCTTCTTCGCGCCGCTTTTCTTAGCCGCACCCTTCTTGGCCGCACTCTTTTTGGCCGCATTTTTCTTGGGAGGTACATCCCCTCCGGCTCGCCTCGCTTCGCTAAGCCCGATGGCAATCGCCTGCTTCGGATTCTTTACCTTGCGTCCGCTGCCGCTCTTGAGCTGTCCGTGTTTGTACTCGTGCATCACCTTCCCGACCTTGGCTTGCGTCTTGGAGGATGACTTCTTCTTCGTGCTGCTTTTCTTTGTGGCCATGCGTTCTCCCTTTTCGAAAGTATATCGATGCACTCCAAAACGCGCGGGAAGGAATCGTACGGTCGGGTATGCTGGAAGCAAGAGGTGTCGGATTCTTGCAGCGGACCATTCACATCATCGGGGGCGGGCTTGCAGGATGCGAAGCGGCCTGGCAGGCGGCGCGGCGCGGCGCCGGCGCCGTGCTGTACGAGATGCGTCCCGCGCGCCGGACGCCGGCCCATCAAACCGACCGGCTGGCGGAACTGGTGTGCAGCAACTCGCTCAAGTCCGAATCGGAGAACAGCGCGCCCTGGCTGCTGAAGCAGGAATTGCGCCGCTTCGGTTCGTTGCTGCTCGCGGCGGCGGAGACGGCGCGCGTGCCGGGCGGGCATGCGCTCACGGTGGACCGCGAGGTATTCGCGAGTGAAGTGACCTCGGCCATTTCGTCCGAGCCGCTCATCGAAATCCGGCGCGAGGAGGTGACCGAGCTTCCCGCAGACGGCATAGCGATCGTGGCCACCGGGCCGCTCACCAGCGAATCGCTGGCGGCCGAAATCGCGCGCCTCACCGGATCCGGCCGCCTGTTCTTCTACGACAGCATCAGTCCCATCGTCGATGCCGAAACCGTGGATACCGGGATCGCCTTCTGGGCATCGCGCTACGGGAAATCGACGGACGGCACGGACGACTACCTGAACTGCCCGTTCAACAAGGAGCAATACGAGCGGTTCGTGGAAGAGTTGCTGCGCGCCGAAAGCGTGTCGTCGCACATCGACGAGGGGGACACACCGTTCTTCGAAGCGTGCCTGCCGATTGAGGAGCTGGCGCGGCGCGGGAAAGAAACGCTCCGCTTCGGCCCGATGAAGCCGATGGGGCTGGTGGATCCGCGCACCGGCCATCGCCCGTGGGCCGTGGTGCAACTGCGGCAGGAAAATCTGCGCGCCGCGAGCTTCAACCTGGTGGGTTTTCAGAATCATTTGAAGTACGGGGAGCAGGCACGAATCCTGCGCTTGATCCCAGGACTCGAAAAGGCCGAGTTTCTGCGCTTCGGACAGATCCACCGCAATACGTACATCAACGCTCCGGCGCTCCTGGCGCCGACGCTGCAACTGCGGAGCCGGCCGGAAGTTTTCTTCGCGGGACAGATTTCGGGCGTGGAAGGCTACGTGGAAGCGATCGCCACCGGCCTGCTGGCGGGGGTGAACGCAGCCGCGCTGGCTGCTGGCGTTCCGCCGCAGCCGGTCCCGCGCGCGACTGCTCTCGGTTCGCTGTGCCACTACATCTCGGGGGCCGACCCGGCGCGCTACCAGCCTGCGAATATCACCTTCGATCTTCTGCCGGCGCTCGACGAAGAGACGCGGCAGCGGCTGCGCCACGATAAGAAAGAGCGACACGCCGAGGTCTGCCGACGGGCCATGGCGGCGATGGACGAACACCTTCACGCCAATGTCTGAGATCGGCGATCAGATCGGGAGGTATCTCGCGGAACTCGCGCGCGGCAACTTCTCTTCCCACACGCTCGAAGCCTACCGTTCCGACCTGGCGCAGTTCGAGGCGTTCCTTTCGCGGGGCGCCGCTCCGCCGGCGGTACGGAGCATCGATCTCCTGCTGCTGCGCGGGTGGCTGGCCGATCTCTACCGGCAGGAGCTCGAAGTTGCCTCCATCCGTCGAAAACTGGCGGCGGTGCGCGGATTGTTCCGGTTTCTGATCCGGGAAGGCGTGGTGGAGATCAACCCCGCAAAACTGGTGCTCACGCCGAAGTCGCCGAAGAGGCTGCCCGACGTGATGACGGCGGAGCAGGCGAACCGGCTGGTGGACGGCGTGGGAGCAGGAGCGCTGGAACGGCCGCATCCGGCTCGCGACCGCGCCCTGTTTGAGCTGCTATATGGGTGCGGCATTCGGGTCAGCGAGCTGGCGGGCCTGAACCTCGAAGACCTGGATCGCAGCGAAGGCTGGTTGCGGGTGCGCGGCAAGGGCAAAAAGGAGCGCCAGGTGCCGGTGCCGGGCAAGGCTGCCGTGGCGCTCGAACGCTACCTTGCGGAACGGCCGGTGGTGCGCGACCAGAATGCCGTCTTTCTCAATAACCGGCGCGGCAGGCTGACCAGGCGCGGCATCAGCGGCATCGTAAAACTCTACGCCACGTATCTTTCGGGCGATCCGTCCATCCATCCCCACAGTTTTCGCCACGCCTACGCGACCCACCTGCTGGCGGATGGCGCCGACCTCCGCGCGATTCAGGAACTGCTCGGCCATGCCCGGCTTTCCACCACGCAAAAGTACACCCAGGTCTCGCTCACTGACCTGATGGCGGTGTACGACAAAGCGCACCCCAAGGCGTAGCGCTCATGCGGCCCACAGCGCGATTCACCATGCGGGACCTGGCCGGCGAGTACCGGCCAATGCTGCGAATGGCGGCCCCGCTCGCGCTGGCCGAACTCGGGTGGATGGCCATGGGGGTCGTGGACGCGATCATGGCTGGCCGGCTGGGGCCGGCGGCGGTGGGCGCGGGCAGTCTGGGCAATATGATTTTCTATCCGATCGCTGTGAGCGTGACCGGCCTGCTGCTCGGGCTGGATACGCTGGTGGCTCAAGCGTTCGGATCGAAAGACGCGCGCGACTGCCGCCGTTCGCTGGTAAACGGGTTGTGGCTCAGCCTCGGCCTTTCCCCCCTTGTGGCGGTTCTGATGCTGGCAGCGATTCCGCTGATGCGGCTGGCACGGGTCAATCCGCACGTGCTGGCGCTCTCGATTCCTTACATTGACGCGATCATCTGGGGCGTCGGGCCGCTGATGGTGTTTACGGCGTGCCGGCGGTACTTGCAGGCGGTGAATGTGGTGAAGCCGGTGACGTTTGTGATGATCACGGCAAACCTGATCAACGTCGCGGGCAACTGGGCATTGATGTTCGGCCACTGGGGAATGCCCGCGATGGGGCTGACGGGTTCGGGGTGGTCCACGACGCTTTCGCGGTGCTACATGATGCTGGTGATGGGGGCGGCGGTGTGGTGGTACGAACGGCGGAACGGCAACCTGCTTTTTCACGTGTCGTGGCGTCCGGACGTTGCCCGCGTTCGAAGGCTGCTGTCTCTCGGGCTGCCGGCGGCGGGACAGATGGCGTTCGAGGGCGCGATATTCGGCGTGGTGACGGTGCTCGCGGCCAAACTGGACGAAGCCTCGCTGGCGGCGCACAGCATCGCGGTGATGGTCATCTCCACCACGTACATGGTGCCTCTGGGAATCAGTTCAGCGGCGGCGGTGAGGGTGGGGCAGGCGGCGGGCCGCAGGGATCCGCGGGGCGTCGCGGCTGCCGGTTGGGCGGCACTGGCAATGGCCGCGCTGTTCATGGGTGCTGCGGGGATAGCGCTCTGGGCGGTGCCGCGGCTGATCGTGCAGTGCATTATCGGCGACGCGGCTGTCATCGCGAAAGGCGCGGTGTTGCTCCGCATCGCCGCGTTCTTCGAGTTATTCGACGGCTTGCAGGTGGTGGCTACGGGGGCGCTGAGGGGCATCGGGGATACCCGCACGCCGATGCTGATGCACCTGGTCGGCTACTGGGGAATCGGAATGCCGGTGGGGTACGTGCTCTGTTTCCGCGCGGGACTGGGCGCGGCGGGGATCTGGACCGGCCTCAGTGCCGCGCTCATTCTGATCGGCGGCGTGCTGCTGCTGGTCTGGCGGCGCCGTCAGAACGACCAGAGCACGCTGGTATAGCCGGTGTGCGCGCGGAAATTCTGGAACTCGGTGAACAGGTGGAACTCCTCGCGGTAACGATAGAATTGCCAGCCGAGGTTCCAGCGCAGTTTGGGCGTGATCCTAACCGAGAGTCGCGCCAGAGGCGACTGATACGTTAACGGAAAGGTCTGCACGGACTGGAGCAGTGCGGCAATGGGATCGGTTGGGGAACCGGGCACCGCCCTCGGCCGGCCGTCGCCGATGTCCTTCGTGATGTTGTAGCCGAGAAATACGTCGGCACGCCGCGCCAATGAAAATCGCGTACCGAATGTGCCCGCGTGCGTGTTGGTGAGATACAGGGACGAGTAATCGGTTTGCAACTGCGGCCGCGGCCCTTCCGCGGCAAAGAATGCGAGGCTGGAGAGCGTGTCGATGTGGAGCTTGGTGTAACTGGCGTCGAGGGAGAAGAAGTCGCGCGGGCTCCACGAGGCGTTGGCGCTATAGGCCCGGGTGTGGGAACTGTAGGCCGCAAAGTTGAGCGGCGAATTCAGGTTGTAGACCTGGCGGTACGCAGTGGAAAGCTGGACGCGGCGGAGCCGGTAGCCGGCGCGTGCGTTGATGGCGTGGTAATTGCGGTCGCTGACGGAAGTGAACGGATGATCGGCGCGGCCGATTTCGCCCTCCACGTCGATGGTGAACGGTTTCCAGGGGCGCACGCGAACACCCGCCCGTCCGGAATGCAGCGTGTTCTCGACTTCGGATTCCGGGCCGGCTGCGGACACGGGCGGGACCGCAACGGAGCGGATGCGGCGATTGGAGAAGCGGTATCCGCCGTAGAGCGCGACTCTATTGCCGAGGCGGTAATTCAGGTCCGTCGAGTTGGCCACTGTGCGAATTCCGAGATAGCGAAACGCGACCGTTGTTCCGAGGTCGAACCCGCTCTGGAACTCGGAGATGGTGGATTGGCCGTCGATGCGATTGCTGGTGATGGAAGTATTGTTGGTCACCGTGAGCCGGTCGCTCGGAAAGAAGCTGAGGTTGAGATCGCCCGCGAGGACGGGCCGGCTGGCGCTGCCGGTCACCAGGATGCGGCGTGTGGCAGCGGCGCCAAACGAGTTCAGGCCGGAGGCGAGCTCGTCTTCGACGAAATCGCGGCGGCCGCCCACATACGTAAGGCGGGCGTTCGCGCTCCAGTATTTGCGCTGCGTGAGCAGGTTACCGAGCCAGCCGGGATTGGCGCCGTGCACCGGTTCGGAGCGCCGGAACTGCTGAAGCCGGGAGGGGTCGCCGATGAGATTCGATCCCACGACGCCGGTGGAGGCATACGGCGTATCGTCCTTGAAGTAATCCCACCGGTGAAGCAGCGTGAATTTGAATCCGGAGAGGTCGGCCGAGGCGCCGAGGCGGTACTCGTTCCATTCGCGGCGAACGTCGCGGAAGATGGGGAAAGCCGCGCCGTTCGGGTCGAATTCCTGCGCAGTGCTGAGCGCCGGGCCGTTTTCCGTGTTGCGGCTGTAGCCGGCGCGGAACTGAATGCGGGACTGCGGAAACAGCGTCAGATCATGATCCTGAAGGCGGCGGGTGGTATCCATGAGGTGTGTCCCGGAGGCTACCACCAGACCCGGGTTGTAGTATTCGTTCAAACGCCAGCTCATGTCGTAGCGGTACAGGCGGTTCTTCTGGACGCGGAGCACGGCGGACTGATACGGGTCGTTTCCGAGGCCGGTAGTGTTGAGCAACAACTCGTCGAAATAGTGCCCGTGCCCTTCGCGCGAGTTCACTGTCAGGCTGGTGCCGAGCAGGCGGATGCCGTTGCCGAAGTTGACCACACTGCGGTACATGCCCAGGTCGCCCTCGACGGCGCGCCAGCGGTAGCCGGCTTCGAACGACTGGGTGATGTTGTAGTTGCCGGCGTTTTCACCGCGCGGCGGGCCGACCGGTTCACCGGTGGGGGCGACCGTCTGCTGCGCGGCCAGCAATCCCGCGAAAAACAGGGGGAGGCAGAGTCGGGTCATGGCGGTCACCTCTTGAAATACTCGTCGTTGTTCGATCCGTGGATGCGCACGTGGCAGGTGGTGCAGCGCTGGTACTTCGGATCGAGCAGGTTGTGGCGGGAAGTCTGTAAGACGGTGCCGTTGCCGGTGAGGCCGCTGCCGCCGCCGTTGTGGCACTCCAGGCAAAGCGTGAAGACGACAGGGCGTTTCAGGAGTTTCGCATTCATCGACCCGTGCGGGATATGGCAGGTTTCGCAGCCTTCCACGCGGACGGGAGCATGTTCGAAGACGAACGGCCCGCGCTTGTCGGTGTGGCACTTCAGGCAGGGCGTTTCGTTGGTCACCGCCTGTTCCACCATGCGGGGCCGCTGGCCCATGCTCCAGGTGGGAGCGAAGGCGCCGTGCGGGTTGTGACAATCGGAACATTGCATGAAGCCCTCGTTCACCCGGTGTTTGGAAGGCATATCGAACTGCGCGCGGACCGGCGCGTGGCAGGTGTAGCAGAGGTCTCGCTGCTGCTTCGCCAGCAGGAATTTGGGTGTGGCGGGACGATGGATGGAATGGCACGAAGCGCAGACCACGTCGTTGAGCGTATGCTCGGAACGCCGGATGTTGGCGCGGTTCAGGTCGCGCGAATGGCAGGTTAGGCAGGTGTCGAGGATCTGCTTGGGAGGCATGAGGGAGAATGCCCTCGGGATGGTGGTCTTTCCGCCGCCGGCCTCCACGTGGGCTTTGCCGGGCCCGTGGCACCCCTCGCAGCCGGTGCGTTCCGGGGGTTCCAGGCCGGAGGCGACGCTCTTGAAGTGCGGGTTCTTATAGAAGTTCTGCCAAACGTCGGCGTGGCAGGTCCGGCACGTTTCGCTGCCGACGAAGCCGGAGGTGGAAGCTTGCGGCGCCTGCGCCGAACCGGTGCAGGCGAGAGCAAAGAGAGTTAGGATTGCCTTGGCAACCGCGCGTGCCATACTCAATGATGATAACCAGCGCGGAACAGGCATCAGAGGCAATGGCAAGAGAATTTACGTTGGTTCCAAGAGCGGTAGAGCGTGTAGAAACGCGATTCCGGCGTATTGTGACGCCGCTTCCGCACCCCGAGTCCGTGGCGACTCTCCAGAAACTTTACGAGTTTGAACCCCGCGCCATGCGGGGGCAGCCTCCGGTCGTATGGCAGCGGGCCGATGGTTTCCAGGTGTCGGACGCCTGGGGAAATAAATGGATCGACTGGACGAGCGGCGTGCTCATCGCCAACGCGGGGCATGGACGCAAGGAGATCGCCAAGGCAATCACCGACCAGGTGGAGGCGCAACTGCTGATGAGTTTCTCGTTTGCCAATCAGCCGCGGGCGCAACTGGTAGAGAGGCTGGTCTCGATTCTGCCGGCGCCGCTCAAAAAAGTATTCCTGTTCAGCGTCGGGTCCGAAGCGGTGGAGTGCGCGATCAAACTGTGCCGCACCTGGGGCGTCAAGACCGGTGGGCGCAACAAACACGTGATCGTATCGTTTGACAAAGCGTTTCACGGGCGGACGCTCGGTGCGCAGCAGGCGGGCGGAATACCCGAGTTGAAGGAATGGATCGTCAACCTGGATCCTGGTTTCGTGCAGGTGCCGTTCCCCGACGGCTTCCGCACGCGGGACGTGGCGTTCGAAGGTTTCGAGCGGGATCTTCGCGAGCGCGGCGTGGAATCGCAGAACGTGGCCGGAGTGATGCTCGAGACGTATCAGGGCGGAAGCGCCGCGTTCGCCCCGGTTCCGTACATGCGCGCCTTGCGGCAATGGTGCGACGGCCACAAGGCGCTGCTGGTGTGTGACGAGATCCAGGCGGGTTTCGGGCGAACGGGAACGCTCTGGGGCTTCGAGCAATACGGCATCGTGCCGGATTTGGCCGTATTTGGAAAGGGCATTTCGGGCTCGCTGCCGCTCTCCGCGGTGGCCGGCCGCGCGGACGTGCTGGACCTCTACGCGCCGCTGAGCATGACGTCCAGCCACGCCGGCAACCCGGTGTGTTGCGCGGCGGCTCTGGCCTCAGTGGACCTGGTGGTGAACGAGCGCCTGGCCGAGCGCGCCCGCGATGGTGGGGCGCTGCTGCATCGCAGGTTGAACGCCATGGCGGCGCGGTTCCCGCAAATCGGCTGCGTGGCGGGAAAGGGGCTGGTTGCGGGCATCGCTTGCGTCAAACCGGGCAGCACCGAACCCGACGCCGACCTGGCCTTCGAGGTGGTGCGGGGCGCGATGGAACGGGGCGTGCTGATGTTTGCTCCGGTCGGCTTCGGCATGGCTACGGTGAAGATATCGCCTCCACTGGTCATACCGGACGAAGCAATCGAAGAGAGCGTGGACGTGCTCGAAGAGGCTTTCGCCGCGGCCGTGAACGCGGGCGCGGCCGTCGCGTGATGCACGTACTGGTGGTTGGCGGCGGCATGATCGTGCACGACCAGATTCTGCCGTCGCTGTACCAGTTGCAGCGGCTGGGGCGCGTCGGCGAGATTTCGGTGTGCGCCTCCACCTATGAAACCGTGCGACGGCTCGCAGGTGCGGAGAATCTGCTGCGCGCTTTTCCGGGGCAGCGGTTCCGCATGTATCCGGAGGCGCCCGCGCCGGAGCGGCAGCCGGAACTCTATCGTGAACTGATCGCGCGCATGCCGGCCAGGCAGATGGTGGTGGTGGCGCTTCCCGACCAGTTACACTATGCCGCCATCATGGAGGCGATTCGTCACGGCCAGCACGTGCTGGCAGTCAAACCGCTGGTGCTTCGCCATGCGGAGGCGCAGGAGATCGCGCGCGCGGCCCGCGAGCGAGGCGTGCTGGTGGCCGCGGAATATCACAAACGTTTCGACGACCGCAGCCTGATGGCGCGCAAGGCGTACCGCGAGGGCCGCTTCGGAGAATTCCGGCTGGGCACCGCGTGCCTGCTCGAGAAGTGGTACTACCGCCGTTCCAATTTCCAGAACTGGATGACGGTCGAGAATTCCGACGCATTCACATATATCGGATGTCACTACGTGGACCTGGTGGCGTTCATCACCGGGCTCACGCCGGCCGCCGTGAGCGTGTACGGGATTCGCGACCGGTTCCCCAACGGGCGCGAGGGCTGGCTTTGGACCGACGCGCGCGTCATCTGGAACAACGGCGCCTGCCTGAATGTGCAGAACGCGTTGGGCTTTCCGGATGCGGCGCCGGGGAGCAATACCCAGGGCCTGACGATGTACTGCTCGGGAGGCGAGCGCGGCGGATGGCTGGCGCATTCCGACCAGTACCGCGGATTGCAGCACTGCCATGCGAATCCCGAGGGCTACAGCGAGCCGAGCCCGGACTACTTCCAGTATGTGGATCTCGGGGGGCCCGGCCTGATTCCGGTGGGATATGGGTACCGGTCAATCGAAGCCATTGTTGCCGCCGCGCTGCGGGTCAACACGGAGGGGCCTTCGGTGCTCGACGAAATCGACGCGGCCGGAATTCTGGCCACTCCCGCGAACAGCAGCTATAACGAGCGGGTGATCGAGGCGGCGCGCACGTCGATTGCGAACGGCGGGACGGAAGTGCGCATTTCCGCTTGACTCACGAAGGTCTTCGTAGTAAGGTCTTCGTAGATGCCGCCGAAACCCACGGAAGGGGAACTGGAGATCCTGGCCGCGTTGTGGAGCCTGGGACCGAGCACTGTGCGTGAGATTCACGCCGAAATCTGCAAGCGCAAACCCGCGCAGTACACCACCGTCTTGAAGCTGCTCCAGATCATGACGGAAAAGGGACTGGTGCGGCGCGACGAGAAGCAGCGGGCGCACGTGTACTCTTCGAGCCGCGCGCGCGAGTGGACGCAGAAGCAGCTTGCGGGCGATCTGCTGGACCGCGCCTTCGGCGGCTCGGCGAGAAGCCTGCTGATGGGCGCGCTCTCAGCACGGAAGGCATCGGCGGAAGATCTGCAGGAAATGCGGCGGCTGCTGGACGAGTACGAGAAGGAGAACCGATGAGCGTACTGGAAATTCTTGTGGACACGCCACTCGCGCAGGCGCTGAGTGAGGCGCTGTTCCATTTTCTGTGGGAGGGAGCGCTCATTGCGGGGCTGCTGGCCGCGGCGTTGTGGCTGTCGCGTCCGGCTTCCGCGCGTGCACGATACGGCATGTTGTGCGCGGCGATGCTGGCGATGCCGCTCGTCTTCGCGGCGACGGTGACCTGGTGCTGGCCGGACAACCCGGAAACGTTCGTGGTGCCGTGGCGGGCGGACGCCGCGCCGCAACTGGCGACGACCGGCACGTCATTACCCTCATCAATGCCTTCCTTTTTCGACGGGCTTCGCTGGGCCGCTCCGCTGTGGCTCGCGGGCGTGTGCGCGCTGCTTCTGTACCGCGCGGGAAGCTGGATCGTCGCGCTGCGGCTGCGCCGGGTAGGCACGCTTGCCGCTCCGGAATGCTGGCAGCAGCGGCTGGACGCCTTGGCGCGGAGCATGCGGCTCTCGCGTCCGGTGGTGCTGCTCGAATCGATTGTGGCGGAAGTGCCGGTTGTGGTCGGGTACGTGAAGCCCGCGATTCTGACCCCGGTGGGTATGCTCGCCGGGCTGCCTGCCGCGCAGGTGGAAGCGATCCTGCTGCACGAGCTGGCGCACATCCGTCGCGCCGACTACCTGGTGAACCTGCTGCAAACGGCCGTAGAATCCCTGCTGTTCTACCATCCTGCCGTCTGGTGGATCTCGAGCCTGCTGCGCGCCGAGCGGGAGAACTGCTGCGACGATGCCGTGCTCGCGCTCCGGCCGGATGCGCGTGTTTATGCGGAGGCCCTGGTCACGCTCGAGCGCAAGCGCTGGAGCGCTCCGGAGGCCGCCTTCGCCGCCAACGGCGGCAGCCTGGTCCGGCGCATCCGGCGTGTGCTGGGTAAGCCGCAGGGGCAGGCTCTGGCAATGCCCACGCTGGCTGCGGCTCTGCTGCTATTGATGGCGGGCGCGGCGTTGACGGCCTGGCAGGAGCCCGCTCCTCCTCCTCCACCTCCCCCACCGCCGCCACCGGCAGTGCAGAAGGAATCGCCGCCGCCCCTCCTCCTCCACCGCCAGTTCCGCCTGCCGAGCGCGCGCAAACCCAGGTCCCGCCGCCGCCACCTCCGCCTCCCCACAATCCGTATGCAATGTGGATCTCGCAAGATGCGGCGTACATCATCGCGCCCGAGGAACTTGCCGCGTTTGCGCGGCTCCAGACCGATGACGAACGCGAGCACTTCATCGAGCAGTTCTGGCAGCGGCGCGATCCAACGCCGAACACGGTCCGCAATGAATACAAAGAAGAGCACTATCGCCGGATCGCCTACGCTAACGAACAATTCTCCGAAGCCGGCAGGTCTGGATGGCAGACCGACCGTGGGCGCACCTACATCCAGAACGGGCCGCCGGATGAAAAAGAAGTCCACCCCTCCGGACCGGCGGCGCCGTGGGAGATCTGGAGATACCGGGTGGCCGATTCCGGCACACCTGCAGAAGTGGTCTTCCGGCAGACGGAGAACGGCTTCAACTTCTACTCCGGAAACCCTCGCCAAGCCGTCGTGAACGAGCCGGCAGGATCGTACTGGCAGGTCTTTGTAGCGCCGCGGGAGGATGCCGAAATGGTGACGCGCATCCTGAAGGAAAAGGGATTTCCCGTTCTTATCACGCCGGGTCCCAATGACCTGGTACGGGTCCTGGTGGGCCCCTACGCCAACAGCGAGGCATTGGACGAGGCGAAGACTGAGTTGGAGGCGGCTGGGTTCCACCCGCTGCGGAGATAGAATCGATTGCCGGTCAACGCACCTTGCGGAAGCGGAGATCCCAGACGCGGTCTTCGCTGACGCTTAGTTCGTTGACCTTGCCGGAGGGGTCGCGCAAAAACCGCAGCATGGTGCCCTGATAGCTGAACGCATCGCGGTAAGTGGGGTTCAGCGGAATGCGCGTGTCGGGCCGCCTCAGCAGGACCAGGACGTCATTTTCAAGCGCAATCTGGAACGTCACTTCCGCTTCGTCGCTTACATAGTCGCCAGTGAGTGCCTGTAGGTCGGCGGCAGTCGGCGCCGCGCGATCCACTCTTTCGAAATAATCGCCGGGATCGATGGAGCCGGGCATGCGAATCCGGGTTGGCAAACCGGAGCCATTGGACACCACCCTGGCGCGGCCCTCTTCGCCGACGGCAAACACGTTCGGCTCGATGGGGCGGAACACCTGGGCTCCGGCGCGAAGCTGGCCTTCGCGGAAATCGATCACTCGCGCCGAGGAATCCCGCGAGCTGCGGTACAACCCGGCGAGCGTTTGAAGCTGCGCGGCGTCCACGGTAATGGTTCCGGGGGCCGGAGCCGGCGCCGGGATCGCGGCGCCGAGCAGCGCTTCGGCCACCTGCCTGCCCATTTGCGGTGCATTCGCGCTCGAAGCATTGCACAGCACGGCCACCGATACTCCCTGTTCCGGATACCGCGCCAGCCAGGCGCGATATGCGGCCGTAGCCCCGCTGTGGCTCACTTCCGGAAGGCCGCGCCATTTGCTGACATTCAGGCCAAGGGCGTACACGATCTCATCGCCGCTATTGAGGCGGGCCCGTTGTTGCTGCTTCTGGACAAGGTCCCGGCCTCCCAGCTTGCCGTCGGTGAAATTCTGATTCCAGCGCAACAGGTCACTCACCGTAGTCAGCAGCCCTCCGTGGCCGTACGTATCTTCAAACGGCATTTCCTGGCGGATGGATCCACCCCCATCGTTATAGGCGATCGCCCGGTTGCGCACGATGCGCCGGAAATCGTCCCGCCACTCCGTATTCATCATCCCGAGGGGCGAAAAGATCGACTCCTTCGAAAAGACGGCGTGGGATTTTCCGGAGAGCCTGCCCACCAGCATCGCCGCCAGGCTGTAGCCGCTATTGGTGTAGGAGTATGTCGTCCCCGGCGGGTAGTTGAGGGCGCGCTGGCGGCTGAGGATTTCGAGAACGTGGGCGTGGGTGTAGACGCGGGTGGTGCGGGGCCAGCCGGCGATGGCTTCGATATTGCCCCAGTCGCGCAGGCCGCTGGTGTGGGTCAGCAGGTGGCGAATGGTGACCGGCGCCAGGTACTCGGGGAGTTCCGGGAAGTACCTACGTACGGAGTCGTCGAGCGACAGCTTGCCCTGCTGCTCCAGCAGCAGCACGGCGAAAGCAGTGAACTGCTTGGAGATCGAGCCGGCCTCGAACACCGACTCCGGGGTGATGGCGATCGAATGCTCGAGATCGGCCATGCCATAGCCGGCGCTCAGCACCGGCGTTCCGTCGATTCCCGCCGCCACCGCGCAACCGGGGGTGTCGGTATGGTTATAGCGGGCGAAAATCGCGGAAGTGCGCGCCTTGAGATCGGAAGGGGGCGTGGCGCGCTGGGCCGGCGCGGCGCTCGCGATCAGGAGGCAGACCATTACCTGGCGGGCAATCGAGCGGAGAAGCATAATTGGTTCCTGCGCAATAGGATACACCGCTCCCGCCAGCGCCCGGGAGCTTTGTGAATTTATTGTTGCGGCCTTGCGGCGGGATGCGCCATATTGGAGTTGTCGTCAAACAGCCGTGTAGAGCGCAGCCGTAGGACCAAAGTCGAAAGCCGTCCCGATTCCGCGCTCGGGCTGTCTGGCGCGGGGACGATTTCGATGCCGGAACGCTTTCTGTACTTCACAGAACTGCTGTCCATGCCGGTGCTCGACGCGCGTGGACGCCGAATCGGCCGCGTAAAAGACGCGGCGATCGTTCCGCTCGTCCATCCGTCACGCATCGACCGGATCCTGGTCGGCGGGGCCGACGTGTGGCTTACAGTGCGGTACGACCAGATCCGGGCCATCACCCTCGGGCGCGGCATCGACCTCAGCGATGAACTGCTGGTTCCCTACCACGATGACGAATACCTGCTGCGGATCGCGCGGGACCTGCTGGACCAGCAGATCATCGACGTCAACGGACGCAAGGTGGTTCGCGTCACCGACATCACCATGGACATCCTCGCTGAAGAGGGTCGCGACGTCCTTTCGGTGATGGAAGTCGATATCGGCATCCGGAGCATTTTCCGGCGGGTGCTCCAGGGTGTGATACCGGCGGCCTGGATCCGGTACCTTCAGAGTCCGATTTCGCCGAAGTCCATCCGCTGGGACTTCGCCAACGTGGTGGAGCCCGATCCGTTGCGTCGGCTGCGGCTGAACATCTCCTATCAGAAGCTCGAGGACATGCATCCGGCCGACCTCGCCGATATCGTGGAGGAACTGGGTCCGGCGGAGCGGGAAGCGATCTTCGAGACCATCGACAGCGAAGCGGCGGCGGACGCCCTTTCCGAGGTGGAAGATCCCAAGATGCAGGCGGCGATTCTGGAGTCGCTCGAACCCGAAAAAGCGGCGGACATCATCGAGGAAATGTCGCCCGACGAGGCCGCCGATGTGCTGGCGGAGCTCGAGGACGAGACATCGGAGGAAATCCTGGACGAAATGGATTCCGCCGATAAGACCGAGGTGGAGGAACTGCTCGAGTTCGAAGAGGATACCGCCGGCGGGCTGATGAATACCGAGTACGTGGTCCTGCACGAGAACGCCTCGGTGATGGACGCACTCTCGGCGCTGCGCGGCAACGAAGACCTGCTCGAAGGCCTGAACACGCTCTTCCTGGTAGACCCCGACGAGCGGCTGACGGCCGCCATCCCGCTCGGCCGCCTGTTCATTGCCGCCGGCGGTGCCAAACTGAAAGAACTGGCCAGCGAGACGCTCATCCAGGTGAACGTGGACGAAAGGCAGGACCGCGTCACCGAACTCTTCGACAAATACAACCTGCTGACTTTGCCCGTGGTGGATGAAGACGGCAAGCTCGCCGGCGTGATTACGGCGGACGATATCATCTCCATTCTGAGGCAAAAATAGCGGTGCTCAAACTGCTGAGCCGGTTCCGCTACCACGTTGGGATTTTCTTCGCCGTGCTCGGACCCGGCTTCGTCACAGCGGTGGTGGATAACGATGCCGGCGGCATTCTCACGTATTCCTCGGCGGGCGCGCAGTTCGGCTACCTGCCGCTTTGGACGCTGCTTCCCATTACGCTGCTGCTGATCATCACGCAGGAGATGTGCTCGCGCATGGGAGCCGTGACGGGCAAAGGACTGTCGGACCTGATCCGCGAAGAATTCGGACTGCGCATCACCTTCCTGATCATGTCGGTGCTGGTGCTGGTGAACCTCACGAACGTGATGTCGGAGTTTGCCGGCGTGGCCAGTTCGCTCGACCGGTTCCACGTCAGCCGCTACATTTCGGTGCCGGTGGTGGCCGTGGCGGTGTGGTTCCTGGTGGTGAAAGGCAACTACGCGAGCGTCGAGAAGATCTTCCTGTTCGCCTGCGTTCTGTACGTGACGTACGTCATCTCGGGCTTTCTCGTCAAGCCCGACTGGAAAGAAGCGGCGATCTACAGTGTGAAGCCGGTGCTGCTGCTCGAACCCGCTTACATCTACATGCTGATCGGCATGGTGGGCACAACCATCGCGCCGTGGATGCAGTTCTACCTTCAGGCGGCGGTGGTGGAAAAAGGCGTCACCGCCAAGGATTATGCCGAATCGCGGGTGGAAGTGATCGTCGGCTGTTTCATGACGTCGGTGATCGCGTTCTTCATCATCGTGGCCTGCGCGGGCGCAATCTACAGCGTGTCGCCGCGTGAGATCACAGACGCGGCGGAGGCGGCACTCGGGCTGCGGCCCTTCGGCGAGTACGCGTCCCTGTTGTTCAGCGCGGGCCTTTTTAATGCCTCGATCTTCGCCGCCTGCATCCTGCCGCTCTCCACGGCCTATTCGGTTTGCGAGGGGTTGGGGTTCGAATCCGGCGTCAACCGCCGCATCCGCGAAGCCCCGATCTTTTACTTCCTGTACACCGCGCTGATCGTGGTAGGAGCGGGTGTGGTGCTGATTCCGGGTTTCCCGCTGGTCAGGATGATTCTGCTTTCACAGGTGCTGAACGGCGTGCTGCTGCCCTTCGTGCTGGTCTTCATGATCCTGCTGGTGAACAAGCGGGAACTGATGGGCGAATGGGTCAATCCGCGCTGGTTCAACGTGGTTTCCTGGGTAGCCGTGGTGTTCATCATCGGACTGACGCTGGCGTACGTCGGCATCGTCGCGCGCGACCTCCACTGACACTTACTCGGACCGGAGCGCGGCGATCGGGTCCACCCGCGCCGCACGGCGCGCGGGCACGTAGCAGGCGGCCAGGGCAATCAATGCCAGCAGCACGGGCAGGGTGAAGAACGTCACCGCATCGGTGGCCGAGACTCCGAACAGAAAACCGGCGATCAGCCTGGAGGCGCCGAACGAAGCGGCGAGGCCGGCAACGAGGCCCGCGGCCACAGCGGGCACCGCGCTCCCGAGCGCTCCCCGGACGATGTGACCCGGCCGCGCGCCGAGTGCGATGCGGACGCCGAACTCGGCCGTGCGCTGCGCCACCGTGTAGGAGACCACACCGTAAACTCCGATCGCCGCCAGCAGGAGCGCGCCCGCGCCGAAGACCGCCAGCAGCCAGAAGCCGACCCGCCGCGTGGCAATGGAGGCGGCAACGATCTCTTCGAGCGGCGCCACTTCATAAAGGGGCTGCTCCGGATCCACCGAAAATACGGCTTTCTGCATCGCGGCCGCCAACGCCTCGGGATCTCCGGAAGTGCGCACGACGAGGGACTGGAAACGGGTGGCGTACTGCGCGTGCGGCATGTAGATCTGGGGTGTGGCGGGCAGGTCAAGCCCGTACTGGGCGACATCTCCGACCACGCCGACTATTTCGCGGAACGGTGACTTTGCAAAGCCCGTGGGAGATCCGGCGCGGACCTTCCGCCCCAGCGGCGATTCACCCGGAAACCACTGCCGGGCGGCCGTTTCACTGATTACGCACACCGGCGAATGCTCCGCGTCATCCTGCGAATTGAACAGCCGGCCCCGGCGCAGCGGGATGCGCAGCACATCGAAATACTCCGGGCTGACGATGTAGCGGTCGGGATTGACCTTTTCTCCCGGCGCAAACAGCTTGCCCTCGATTGCGAAGCTGGTGCGGTCGAAATTGGTGGAGATCGGAACGACGCTGGTGATGGCGGCGCTACGCACGCCGGGAACGCTTCGTACCCGGTCGAGGGCGCGCCGGTAGAAGGTCACCGCGTCGGCGTCTTCCGGATAACGGACCGACGGGATGGACATGGAGGCGGTCACCACGCCCGAGGTTTCGAAGCCCGGGCTGACCGCGCGCAAGCGCAAAAAACTGCGGCCGAGGAGTCCTCCGCAAATCAGGAGCATGAGGGCCAGGGCGATCTGGCCGGAAGCGAGCACGTGGCGCAGGCGGTTGCGACGGTCGCCCGTGACGCGGCCGCCCAGGCGGAGATGATCTTCCAAACGGTGCGCGTTCAGGCGCAGCACGGGAGCAAGTCCGAAGATCATCGCGGCGAACAGGGATAGGGCCGCGGAGAACAGTAGCACGCGCCCGTCGATCGCGATCCGCCCCGCATCGGGCAGCACACGTGCCACGACGGCGTCCAGCCCCGCCAAAGTCCACGAGGCCGCCAGCAGGCCGAAGATCCCTCCCATCGCGCCCAGCACCAGGCTCTCGGTGAGGAGCATGCGGGCCAGGCGTCCGGCGCTCGCGCCCAACGCGACACGCACCGCCATCTCACGCTGCCGCCCGCTCGATTTCACCAGCAGCAGGTTGGCGATATTGGCGCAGGCGATCAGCAGCAGAACCAGGACCGCGGCCTCGAGCGCGATCAATCCGGCGCGGAGACCGCGCGTGATCTCGCCGCGCAGGGTGACGATGGTAGCGGCCAGGAGCGCATCGTCTTTCGGATTCTGCCGCTCCATATCACGGCAGCGGACGTCGATTTCGGCCTGGGCCTGCCGGAGCGTTGCCCCGCGCCGCAGGCGGACGATGGCTCGCAGGTGCCGCCCGCTGCGCGCCGATGAGTCGAACGGCTCGCCCACCGGCCGGTAAATCGCGGGCGGCACGCCGGCCAGGCTCGGCGGCAGGGGAAGCAGGTTCGGGCCAGCCACCCCGACCACCGTATGCGGCCGCGAGTTCAACAGGATTTTGCGGCCGACCACCCGCGCGTCGCCGGCGAAACGCTCTTTCCAGAAACGGTTGGAAAGCACAACCACATCGTCGGAGCCGTCGCGGTCCTCGGCGGGAAGGAAGAACCGGCCGAGCGCCGGCGCCGCGCCGAGCACCGTGAAATAGCCATGCGTGACCAGCAAACCCGGAATGCGTTCGGCTTCTCCAACGCCGGAGAAGATCGGCTTGTAGTAGGACGAATAGAGTGCGCCGTTTTCGATGGTGCGGCTGTCGCGCAGCCAGTCGGCAAAATCGTCATAGGAGACCGGCGAGCGGCCGGACGCGCGATTCACAGACCAGATGGCAGCCAGCCGGTCGGAGTCCGGATAGGGCAGCGGACGCAGCAGCATCGCGTTCACCACCGAGAAGACGGAAGTCGCCATCCCGATAGCCAGCGCCAGTGTGAGCACCCCGGCCGCGGCGAAACCGGGAGCCTGCCGCAGTCCGCGCAGAGCCACACGAAGGTCGTAAAGCATGGTGCGGATAGTTCCAGCACCGGGGCTTCCACTGCAAGTGGCTGGATTATTTGGGAGCGGCCGTGTGCCCGTGTTCGCTTTTGGGAAGCGCTGGACCGCCGGGCACGCGCTCGGGCGGCCGCAGCAATCGCGAGGGCAGCTTCGAAAGGTACGTCAACCGTTCCACCAGGGGCAGCAGACGCCGCACCGTCCGGCCGTGCAGGATCAGGCTGCCGGTGACTAGCGCGGGGTGCGGAATGGTCGTGCAACAGCGGGAACAGATGTCAACTTCGCCGCCGCGGCCGGCCGCGTGGAGGCTGCGCATCTCCCGCATCGCGTCCGAATTCCAGATCTGGGTGAGCGGCTGTTCGCCGATACGGCCCACCGGACTTCCGTCCAGCATGTAGCTCTGGCAGCAGGGATAAACGTCGCCGTTCTGCTTCACGTACATCGGTCCGCGCCACAAATAGTGGCAGGGGTGCTTCCATGACTCTGCCTTGTGGCCCGCGTCCGGTCGCATCAGGTTGGTTTCGTCCGCCTTGATGCGGACCTGGTCCACGCCCGGCACGGCGCTCCAGAAGCGGAGGAAGTCGTCCACCTCGCCGGCATTGCCCTCCATCCGCACCATCTGCACCACCACCTGCAAACGGGATTTCCGTTCGTGCTTCATGTGCGAGAAACGCACGAAGTTGTCCCGCACTTTTTCGAATTTCGCACCCTTGCGGTAGAACTCGAACGTCTCTTTTTTAGCTCCGTCGAAGCTGAGTGTGATCTGCTCGAGCGGCGAATCGAGGATACGGCCGGCGCAGCGCTCATCGAGAAAGGTGCCGTTGGTGGAAAGCAGGGTCGAGATGCTGTGCCGGTGGCAGAATTCGATGCGCTCGAAAATCCGCGGGTCCATGAACGGCTCGCCCAGCCCGATCAGCATCATGTGTTCGGCGGAGGAGCCGGCCTCCCGCACCAGCCGCTCGAAGACCTCTTCCGACATGTCGGCCTTGGGCTGCTTGTGGGTTTCGCGCGGGCACATGGGGCAGTAGAGATTGCACTTGGCGGTGGTCTCCACGATATATTCCACCGGCAGCGCCCCCAGCCTGGACCGCCGCGCGAGATACCCCCATAACAGCTTGACCCGGTTCCAGGCTCTCATCGGAATCCTTTTATTGTACCCGCGCGCCTGAGGCGGGAGTCCCATAAGCGTGCAGGAACGTGTATTCAAGGCGTTTGGCGGAGGCGTCCGGCCCGACGCGCGGTATGTGCTTTACTGGATGCGGGTTAACCGGCGTGCGGAGTCGAATCACGCGCTCGGTTTCGCAGGCGCCCTCGCCAACAGCCTGGGCCTCCCCATGCTGGTCTATGAACGGCTTGGTTGTGATTCGTACGCCAATGATCGCAGCCATACCTTCGTGCTGGAAGGCGTGCCAGAACTGGCGGCGGACTTGAACGCGTTGGGAGCGGGTTATCTGTTCCATCTGGAGCGCACCCCGGGACAGCCGCACGGTATCCTCGATCGCCTGGTTGACGACGCCGCGGCGGTGGTTACCGATGACTATCCAGAAACAATTGCCTCGCGCTACGGCTTCGGGCTTCCGAAGATCCTTCGATCTCGACACATACCTGGTGGACTCGAGCTGCATCGTGCCGATGCGCCTTCATCCCGGGCAGTCGTATGCAGCGTACTCGCTGCGGCCCCGCATCCACGCGGCTTTGCCCCGCTTCCTTCAGCCGGCCGCTCCGGCGAAACTCACCAAGCGATTTGGAAGCCGGACCCATCCGGAACATACGCACGTTACCGGCAGTTCCATCGCGCACCTGGTTGCGGAATGTAAGATCGACCATTCGGTACCGCCATCGACGCTCTTTCAAGGCGGCCGCGAGCACGGTCTTGCGCGACTTGACCGTTTCGCACACGACACGCTCCGCCGCTATTCGAGCGGAAAGAACGAGCCCGCCGCTCACGCTACGTCGCGATTGAGCCCGTACCTTCACTGGGGTCACGTTTCCGCGCTCGAAATCGCGCTCGAGGTTAAACGCGCGGCCGAGCAGGAGAAACTGATGGCCGCCGAGTTCCTGGAAGAGTTGATCGTGCGGCGCGAACTTGCGTTCAATTTCGCGATGTATACCAGGCACCTGGATTCGCTCCAGGCGCTGCCGGATTGGGCACGAACGACGATCCACGAACACCGCAACGACAAACGCGAGTTCGTCTACACGGCGGAGGAATTCGAATCGGCGGCCACCCACGACGACCTCTGGAACGCCACCCAGGATGAACTGCGCTTGCGCGGCATCGTGCACGGCTACTACCGCATGTACTGGGGCAAAAAGATCATCGAGTGGTCCGCTACGGCGGCCGAAGCGCTCGCCACCATGATCCATCTGCATGACAGGTACGCGCTCGACGGAAGAGACCCGAACACCTTCGCGAACATCCTGTGGTGCTTCGGGTTGCACGACCGCCCCTGGCCTGAGCGTCCCATTTATGGCAAAATTCGGTCCATGACGCGCCAGGGCATGAATCGCAAGTCGGACCCGGCGGCGTACATTCGTGAGATCCAGTATCTGAAGCGCACGCACAAGGAACTCGACACATGGACATCGCCATCTCGGGGGCTTCCGGCCTGATCGGGCGCCGGCTGTTGAAGACGCTTGCCGGGCAGGGCCACACGCCGCGGGTGTGGAGCCGGCATGCCGGAACGAACCTGCCGCCCGGCGTCGCCATCGCCGTTTGGGACCCGTTGAAAGGAGAACCTCCGGCGGAGAGCCTGAAGGGCGTGGATGCGGTGATTCACCTGGCGGGCGAACCGATCGCGCAGCGCTGGACGGCGGATGCGCGGAAACGGATTCGGGACAGCCGCGTGATCGGCACGCGCAACCTGGTGCGCGCCCTGGGCAAGCAGAGCAAACGGCCTGCGACGCTGATCTGCTCTTCGGCGATCGGTTACTACGGCGACCGCGGCGACGAAGTGCTCACCGAAAGTTCCCCGCCCGGCGCCGGCTTTCTCCCCGACGTGTGCGTCGAGTGGGAGCAGGAGGCGCAGGCCGCCGAGGCGTTCGGAATTCGCGTGCTGCGCATGCGGACGGGCGTGGTGCTGGACCGCCGGGGCGGCGCACTCCACAAAATGCTTCCGCCGTTCCGGCTGGGCGTGGGAGGGAAACTGGGGAGCGGACGGCAGTGGATGTCCTGGATCCATATCGACGACCTGGTTGGCCTGCTGGCTCTCGGGCTCACGCCCGGATTGAGCGGCCCGGTCAACGCGGTTTCTCCCAATCCAGTTACCAACGCCGAATTTACACGCGGCCTGGCGGCGGCTCTTCACCGGCCGGCGATTTTCCCCGTCCCGGCCCTGGCGGTGCGGCTAGCTTTTCGGACAGATGGCCGACGTGGTGCTCACCAGCCAGCGGGTGATGCCTAAGGCCGCGGCGGACTCCGGATACACTTTCCGCTTCCCGCAACTGGCGCCGGCTCTGGCTTCCGCCCTCCAATGAGGGCTGCCGGGCCGTCTCGTGGCGTATAATGAAATGGAACACTGAGAGGCTTCGTGTCCCCAAGTACGTTTTTGCGTCTGTTTACCCACCTGCAAATGCTCCCGATCCTGGAAAGCGGCGAGGAAACGCTCGTCGGCGGCCAGGCCGTCATGGAAGGGGTCATGATGCGCGCTCCCCACAGCTACTGCGTGGCGGTGCGCAAGCCGGACGGCACCGTAACCACCGAAGAAATGGCGCTGGCCCGTATGTCCGAGCAGTACAAGATCTTCCGCTACCCGATCTTACGCGGCCTGGGCACGTTGTACCAGGCGCTGAAACTGGGCGGACGGGCTTTACGTTTTTCCGCTAACGCCGCACTCGACGACGCGAAGATCAAGAAGGATGGAGCGCCCGCTAAAGAGATTCCCGGCTGGGCGATGGCCGGTCCCATCGTGTTCTCGCTGGCGTTCTTCATCTTCGCGTACAAGTTTCTGCCTTTGCTGGCGGTGACCCGGCTGGCAGCGGTCTTCCCGGTTCTCGAAGGCCGGATTGCGTTCAATTCAGTGGACGGGGTTATCCGGCTCCTCATCCTGCTAGGGCTACTCTTTACGCTTTCCCGGACCAAGGACATTCGCCGCATTTTTCAGTATCACGGCGCCGAACACAAGGTTGTCTTCAACTATGAATCCGGGCAGCCGGTGACGATCGAAAACGCCCAGCGTTTCACCACGTTTCACCCGCGCTGCGGCACCAGTTTCCTATTCGTGGTGTTTGTCCTCTCGATCCCGGTTTACGCGGTGATGCCGTTTGAGGGCTTTGCCGCCAAACTGCTGGTGCGCATCGCACTGATCCCCCTGATCGCAGGACTCTCCTACGAACTGATCCGCTTCGCGGCGAAGCGGCGCGGATCGTTCCTGGCCACCATGACGGCGCCCGGTCTCTGGATGCAGCGCATCACCACCAAGCCCCCCGCGGACGACCAGACCGCGGTGGCGATTCGCGCCCTCGAGGGCGCCATGGCACTCGAAGAATCACAAGGCGGCGAACTGGTCATCGCCTGATCACTCATGCAATTTCGCGAGAAACTCGAACAGCTCGAAAAGCGTTTTGACGAACTGAACCGCCAGATGGCCGACCCGACGGTGATCGGGGATGCCGACCAGTATCGCAAGGTGACCAAGGCTCACAGCGAACTGGCCGAGGTTGTGGGCAAGTACCGGGAGTGGAAGAAGACCGAGGACTCGCTTTCGCAGGCGCGCGGAATGATGGAAGATGCCGACCCGGAACTGAGGACCATGGCGGAGGAGGAGATTGCCCGGCTGGAACCGCAGAAAATTTCCATCGAAGACCAGTTGAAGGTTCTTCTTCTGCCAAAGGATCCCAACGACGAAAAGAACGTGGTGCTCGAAATCCGCGCCGGCACGGGCGGCGATGAAGCCACGCTGTTCGCGGCGGAGATTTTCCGCATGTACACGCGATACGCGGAAACATTGCGGTGGCGCATCGAAGTAACCTCGAGCAGCGAATCCTCGGTGGGCGGACTCAAGGAAGTCATCGCCCTGGTGAGCGGCGAAAAGGTGTACAGCAAGCTCAAGTACGAAAGCGGCGTGCATCGCGTACAGCGCGTGCCCGTGACCGAGCAGCAGGGACGCGTGCACACCTCCGCGATTACCGTTGCCGTTCTTCCCGAAGCCGATGAAGTCGAGATCAGGATCGACCCTAAGGACATCCGCATCGACACCTTCTGTTCGTCCGGACCGGGCGGCCAGTCGGTGAACACGACCTATTCGGCGGTGCGGCTGACTCACCTGCCCACCGGCCTGGTGGTC
The DNA here is from genome assembly GCA_963836425.1 of Bryobacterales bacterium. Lineage (GTDB taxonomy): Bacteria > Acidobacteriota > Terriglobia > Bryobacterales > Bryobacteraceae > CAWIJJ01. The sequence goes on from CAWIJJ010000008.1 coordinate 121,084, forward strand.
TCCTGCCAGGACGAGAAATCGCAAATCAAGAATCGCGCCAAGGCCGAGCGCGTGCTGCGCTCGCGGCTCTACGAAATGGAGCTTGAGAAACAGCAGGCCGCGGTGGGAGCCGAACGGCGCAGCATGGTCGGATCGGGCGATCGCAGCGAGAAGATCCGCACTTACAATTTCCCGCAGAACCGCGTGACGGACCATCGTATCGGGCTGACGCTGCACCAGCTCGATTTCGTGATGGACGGCAAGCTGGAACCGATCGTGGACGCGTTGACCACGCATTACCAGACCGAAAAACTGAAGCACCAGGGCGAGGAGGGCGCAGCCGCCTGAGCGATGACGCTGCACACGGCCTTACTCCAGGGGACTAGCCTGCTGGAGGAGGCCGGCGTGCCGGCGCCCCGCCTCACCGCTGAGGTTCTGCTGAGTCACGCACTCCGGCGCGAGCGCGTTTACCTGTTCGCGCACCCCGAACAGGAACTGCGCGAGGTCGAGTGGATCCACTACGGCCGCTACCTGCACGAGCGGATGAAGGGCAAGCCCACGCAGTACATCACCCGGCGGCAGGAGTTCTACGGCCGTGAGTTTCGCGTTTCCGCGGATGTGCTGATTCCGCGTCCCGAAACCGAGCACGTGGTGGAAACGGCTCTCGAGGTAGCGCGCGGGTCGCGAAGCATTGTGGACGTGGGCACCGGATCGGGCGCTCTGGCGGTAACCCTCCAACTCGAGACAAATGCCAGCGTCTGCGCGGTGGATATTTCCCCCGCCGCTGCGGCCGTCGCCGTGGAGAACGCCCGGCGGCTCGGCGCGAAAATCGGCGTCGCGGTCTGCGACCTTACGGAGGCGATTGCCACCGGCTCGATCGATCTGGTTGTTTCCAATCCGCCCTACGTTCCGCTTTCGCAGCGCGAAGGCATGCAGCGGGAAGTGCGCGACTGGGAGCCGCACGTCGCCTTGTTCGCCGGCGACACAGGCTTCGAGATCTACGACCGGATTGCCGCCGGAGCGCCCCGCATTCTGCGCGCCGGACGGCTGGCTGGTGATGGAGTTGGGATTCGGGAGCCTGGATCACGTCACGGCCCTGCTTGCGGGTTGGAGAAATGTGCGCGTCGTTCCGGATCTGGCAGGCATTCCGCGGGTGATCGCCGCGCAGCGCTCGCTATAATCTTTAGGGCAGCCCCATGCGGGCCGCGTCATCAATTGGGAATCGGAATACGCATCGAAGATCTGCGCAAAGTATACGACTCGGCGCCGCCCTCGGCCGCGCGCGCGGCCGGCTTCTCCTTCGGTCCAGTGCGCTCCACCCGGCCCAAGGAGAAGAAGAAAAAAATCGAGGTAGTGGCGCTGGACGGAATCTCGCTGGAGATTCAGGCGGGCGACATCTTCGGCCTGCTCGGGCCGAACGGCGCCGGAAAATCGACCACCATCGGCATCCTGACCACGCGCACCCGGCCTACCCACGGCCGAGCGTTCATCGGCCAGTATGATGTCTGGCAGGAACAGGTAAAGGCGAAGCGGCTCATCGGCGTCGTGCCGCAGCGGCCCAATCTCGACTTTTCGCTGACCGCGCGCGAGATCCTCACCTATCACGGCGCCTACTTCGGGCAGCCGGCGCGCGAGCGATCCCGCCGCGCCGACGAGTTGCTCGAGAAATTTAAACTGACAGACCGCGCCGACCACATCGTCCGAGGTTTTTCCGGTGGCATGATGCAGCGCCTGTCCATCGCCCGCGCCATGATGCACGATCCGGAGGTGCTGTTCCTCGACGAACCCAGCGCGGGGCTCGATCCGCAAACGCGCCTGCTGCTGTGGGAACTGATTCGCGATTACAACCGGCTCGGCAAGACCATCGTGCTGACCACGCACTACATGGACGAGGCGGACGCGCTCTGCCACCGGCTGGCCATCATCGACCACGGCAGGATTATCGCGCAGGGTACCCCGCAGGAGCTGAAATCTTCGATTCCCGGCGGATACCTGCTTCGCCTGCGCTTCGACCAGGCTCCGGAGGCGCTGCTCGAACAGCTCCGCGCGCTTCCCGGCGTGAGCGATGTGCGCTCGCAAAACGCGTCGGGAGCGGATGTTTACGCTGACCGCGGCGGTCCCCTCATCGGGCCGATCGTCAACGCTGCCCAGGCGGCCGGCGCCGAACTGCACGACGTCCACATCCAGGAACCGAGCCTCGAAACGTTGTTCCTGCACCACACCGGAAGGAGCTTGCGCGATTGAACTGGCGAACTTTTTACGCGCTGCTGCAACGTGACGGCCACGTGGCGCGGCGCAACCTGCTGCCCACGCTGTTGCAGAACCTCCTTCAGCCCCTGCTTCTCACCTTCGTGTTCGGGCGCGTGCTCACCGCCAGCGGCATGATGCAGGGCGCGTATAAAAGCGTGCTGCTGCCCGGCATCATCGCCATCAGCATGGTGCTCTCGGGTATTCAGGCGGTAGCCATGCCCCTGATCACGGAGTTCCAGTTCACCAGGGAAATCGAAGACCGCCTGCTGGCGCCGATCGAAAACCACTGGCTGGCCGTGGAGAAGGTCGTTGCGGGCATGATTCAGGCGCTCGTCGCGGGCCTGGTGGTTATCCCAGCGGCGTGGCTGACGATGGGCTCCGGAGTGAACCTGAGTTTCGCCCATCCGCTCGAATTTGCGGCCATCTGCCTGCTGGTCGCGCTGCTTTCTGCCTCCGGCGGACTCACCCTGGGATGCTCGGTGGGTCAGACGCAGATCGGTCTCATGTTCAGCCTGATACTGGCGCCCGCCATGATGTTCGGCTGCGCGTATTATCCCTGGAGCGCGCTGGCCGCGTTTCCGGTGCTGCAATATGCGGTGCTCGTGAACCCGCTGGTCTACGCGAGCGAGGGACTGCGCGGCGCCCTCGCACCGCAGGTGCCGCACATGCCCGCGCTGGCAGTGATCGGCGCGCTGGTGGTGCTGGACGTTCTGCTGCTCACGGTAGGGCTGAAGAAGTTCGACGGCAAAGCCGTAACCTGAACTGCCGTCTCTGCGTCTGTGGTGAGGAAATCGTTGAGAGTCGCCCCGCCCGATCGCAGAGTTCGACGATATCTTGTGTGGGCCGCAAGCCGGTGGGGCTCTACAAGGAACCGCACCCGGATTCGGAGAAGACAAATGAACACACAACGCAGGACGCGGTATTCGCGCATGCTGGCCGCTCTGCTTCTGGTTTCGAGCGTAGCGTGGGCGCAGCAGGGCGCCGCCACGTTATCGGGCAAGGTGGCCGCGGCATCGGGCGCAGCAGTTGCCGGCGCCAGTGTCTCGGTCAAAAACGCTGCCACCGGCCAATCCACCACGACTCAAACCGACGGTTCCGGCCTCTATACTGTCCCGAATCTTACCCCCGGCATCTACGAGGTTTCCGTCGCGGCCCCAGGGTTCGCCACGCAATCGGAAAAGGTGACCCTGGCCGCGGGCGCCAGGCAGAATCTCGACATCCCAATGACAGCGGCGGCCGGAAACGCCGGGGCTCCCTCGCTGGGCGATCTCGGTTTCAGTCCCGAGCAGACGAAAGGCAATCCCCAGGAACAGGCGCGGCTGGACCGCCGGTCCCACATGCTCAAGATCCATCAGCGGCTGGGTCTGATCACCATCGCCCCGCTGGTTGCCACTCTGATCAGCTCCAACGGCGCCGCGGAACACGAGAACACGAGCGGCAACTCGGGCCGCAAACTGCATGCAGCTCTGGGGGGCATAACGGCGGGAATGTATCTTACGACGGCCAGTTTCGCCATCTTCGCGCCCAAGGCCCCGCCGGGCACCACAGTCCGCGGCCCGATCCGGCTGCACAAGGCGCTCGCGTGGGTGCATGGCTCCGGGATGATCCTGACCCCCATCCTGGGCGCGCTCGCCTACCAGCAGCGCAGCCGCGGTGAAAGAGTTCACGGCATCGCGCAGGCGCATGCACCGATGGCGGTGATTACGGGAATCGCCTACGGCCTGGCCATAGTCTCCGTGTCCATCAAATTCTGATCAACCCATGAGTAAACCAATCGCAGCGATTCTTGTTCTTCTCGCGTCTCCCTCTCTTTTCGCGGCAGATTCGCAGTGGGTCCTGGAATCCTCCACCCTCACCTATCACGTGTCCCACCCGCTGCACCAGGTCAGCGGAACCAGTCACGACGCGCGCGGGAAAGGCACCTGCCATGCGGGCGAGTGCGAATTTCTGGTGGCGGACCCGGTCAAGTCTTTCGTGTCCGGCGACAGCAACCGCGATCTCCACATGATCCAGGTGGCGCGCGGCGCCGAATTCCCGCTGGTCACGGTGCGGTTCCACATGCCGGAGAATGCAGCCGTCTCGGGCACGGTTCACGCCGACCTCGAGCTGCAATTCGCCGGACACACCGCACAGTACAAGCAGGTGCCGTTTCAAGTGACGATGCAGGGCAACGAAGCGCACATCACGGGAACCATTCCCACGACCATGACCGACTTCAAAATCGAGCCGCCTTCCCTGCTGGCCATCCCGACGAAAAACGAGATGCCCGTGCACGTCGAGATGATCTGGCGACGCTCCTGACGCGCTCGCGATGAACGGCGGTTCAAAGCGGTAAGCTGAAGCCGTGCGCACCTTTTTCCACGTAGACATGGACGCCTTCTTCGTGTCCGTGGAGGAGTTGTTCGATCCCTCGCTGAAAGGCAAGCCGGTAGTGGTGGGCGGCCGTCCGAACGAGCGCGGCGTGGTCTCCGCCGCGTCCTACGCTGCCCGCAAATTCGGCGTTCACTCGGCCATGCCTTTGCGCACCGCATACAAGCTTTGTCCGCAGGCCATTTTCGTGGACGGCCATCCGGAGCGGTACCGGGAGTCCTCGCAGAAGGTCTACGAGGTCTTGCACGCGTTTACCCCCGTGGTGGAGATGGCGTCGATCGACGAGGCCTATCTGGACATGACGGGGACCGAACGTCTGTACGGTCCGCCGCTGCGGGCCGCGCACCTGTTGCACGAGCGAATGAAAAAGGGAACGCGCCTCAACTGCTCGATCGGCATCTCCGCATCCCGCATGGTGGCGAAAATCAGTTCCGACCAGGCCAAGCCGAACGGCGTGCTGTGGGTCTTTCCGGGATACGAGCCCGCCTTTCTGGCGCCGCTGGAGGTTCGGAAGGTGCCCGGCGTCGGCAAAGTGACCGAGAAGAACCTGCATCAGCTCGGCATTCGGAAGGTGGGCGACCTCGCGCGCCTCGACGAAGACTTTCTGGCGCAGCGTTTCGGAAAATGGGGCCTCGCGCTGGCGGGGAAATCGCACGGTTTGGATGCGGGGGGCTGGTTCGATACCGAAATCGGCGCGGACACCGGGCCGAAATCCATCAGCCACGAGCACACCTACGCGGAAGACACGGCCGACGCGGACACCCTCGAATCCACCCTGGCGCGGCTTTGCGAGATGGTGGGCCGCCGGCTGCGCGAGCACAAGCTGGTGGCCCGGACCCTTCAGCTCAAATTGCGATACTCGGATTTCACCACTATCACGCGGGCGCACTCGGTGGCGCGCGGCACACAGCTCGATACCGAGCTTTACGAAGAGATCCGCGAGTTGTTCCGGCAAAACTGGAAGGCGGGCTCGCGCGTGCGCCTGTTGGGTGTCCAGGCTTCCTCCTGGGCGGACGGAGACGAGCAGATGGACCTGCTTGCCGAGGACCGGCACGAACGCTGGAAACAGGCGCTCGTTGCGGCCGACAGGATGCGCGACCGCTTCGGCGAATCGGCCGTTTCTCTCGCTGCCGGACTGCGCGGAAAATTCCGCGAGCGCACCCACGAAAACCCGGCCGGACTGCCCGGAAAGAAGCCCGGGAAGCCGTCTACTCCAGATAGTGGCGCCAGGTCATAAAGCCGATCATGGTCTTGGCGTCCTCGAGTTTCCGCTCGCGGATCAGAGCCGCGATTTCCTTCGCCTTGAACCAGCGGGTTTCGATCTGTTCGTCGTCCATCGGCGTGGCCTCTCCGGCCTTAAGGTCGGTGGCCAGAAAGATGGTCATGCGCTCCTGGACGTACCCGGGACTGGCGTAAAACGAAGCCATTTTCGTCCATTTGCGGGCCGTGTAGCCGGTTTCTTCCTTGAGTTCGCGCTTGGCCGCCTCCACCGGCTTCTCGCCCGGGTCGAGCCGGCCGGCCGGAAGTTCCCATAGATACTTCTCAGCCGGCAGCCGGTATTGGCGAACCAGCAGCACGCGCTTCTTTTCGTCCACGGCCATCATGACCGCCGACCCCGCGTGGCGGACGACCGAACGCTTGATCTGGAAGCCGGTTTTCGGGTCTGCCGCCTCGTCCTCGGTGACGCGGAAGAGCTTGCATTCGTAGACTTGCTTCGATTTTGTGATTTTCATTTTCTTGTCTGAAGTGCGGCGGCGAAAGCGCCGGCCGGCAAGGTGTTCATTACGTCCTGCGGTCCGAGCCAGCCGCGCCGTGCGGTGGCGACGCCGAAGCGCATGCTGGCGAGCTGCCTGGGATGATGGGCGTCGGTCGAGATGGTGAAGCGGGCGCCCTTGCCTTTTGCCGTGCGAACGAGCGCGCCTTCCAGGTCCAGGCGCTCCGGACTGGCGTTGATTTCCAGCCAGACGCCGCGCTTGACGGCCTCCGCCACCACGCGTTCGAAGTCGAACGGATACCCCTCGCGATGCAGAAGGATTCGTCCTGTCGGATGGCCGAGAATCCGCATCTGCGGGCATTCCAACGCCCGCAGCAGCCGGTCGGTCATCTCGGAGGGCTCGAGGTTCATGTGGCTGTGGACGCTGCCGATCACCAGGTCCAGTTCCGCCAGCGCGTCGCTCGCCAGGTCGAGCGTGCCGTCCCGCAGGATATCGCATTCGATTCCGGAAAAAACGCGAATGCCCAAACCGCCGGCGTTGATCTCGCGGACGCGACGCGCGAATTCCACCACGCGGGCTTCGTCCAGGCCGTTGGCCATGGCCAGCGCCTTGGAGTGGTCGGTGATGGCGATGTACTCGTAGCCCCGCGCACGTGCGGCCTCCGCCATCTCTTCGAGCGTCGCGCGGCCGTCGGTTTCGGTGGTGTGCATGTGCACGTCGCCGCGGATGTGGCGGAGTTCGACAAGCTCGGGCAGCCGCCCCTCTTCCGCCGCTTCGATCTCGCCGCAGTTTTCACGAAGCTCGGGCGGGATCCAGGCCATTCCCAGGGCTTCATAAACGCCCGCTTCCGTCTCGCCGGCGATGCGCGTATCGTCGTCCACCCGGAACAGCCCGTATTCGCTCAGCTTCAGCCCCATCTTCACGGCCCGGATGCGCACCGCCACGTTGTGGTCCTTGCTGCCGGTGAAGTACTGCATGGCGGCGCCGAAAGTGCCGGGCGGGAGCGTCCGCACGTCCACCTGAAGGCCTTCCTGGCCAACCCTGGCGCTGGCTTTGTTCCCGCCGGTGCCGAGCACTTCCTGCACGTGCGGGTATTCGAGAAAGTGCCCGAGCGCGTTGGTGGCTTCGGGCCCGGTGACCAGCAGGTCCAGGTCCCCCACCGTTTCCCGGCCGCGCCGCAGGCTTCCTGCCGGGGTCACTTCGTCTACTCCCGGTACCTGCTTGAGCACGCCGATGAGTTCCGCCGCCACGCCTTCCGCGTAGCTCAGCAGGTACCTGCCCGAGCGCTGCCGGTATTGGGCGATCGAGCGCAGCACCTTCTCCTCGAGCCTGGCTCCCATGCGGGGCAGCACGCGCAGTTTCTGTTCCACGCAGAGCCGCTCGAGCTCGTCCATGGTCGAGATCCGGTAATGCTGGAAAATCAACGAAATGCTTTTCGGCCCTAGGCCCTGTATCTTCAGGAATTCGAGCGCTGTAGGCGGAAATTTCTCGAGAAGCTGATCGCGCCGCTCGCACGACCGGCGTTCCACGATTTCCGCAATCACCATGGCCAGACCTTTGCCGATGCCCGGGATCTCCGTCAGTTTCCGCTCCGAATTGCGCAGAATGTCCACCACGCGCTCCGGATTGCCTTCGACTGCGGTGGCGCCGTTGCGGTAACTGCGAATGCGAAAACCGTCCTCGCCGGCGATCTCCATCAGGTCGGCCGTTTCCCACAGCACGCGCGCGATTTCCTTGTTCTCCAAGCGGAAGCCTCGCTCTATTTTACTGTCCGGATGGCGTGGCTCACGTACGGGTTGCCACGCGCCAGGAAGCGGAGCGGCAGGTCCGCGCATTGTGTGATGCCGACCCGCGGAGTCACGGCGATATCGATGGCTTTCGGTTGCGCCGGCCGCCGCACGACGAGGCTGCCGCGGGTCACGTCCACACCGTTCTGGGCACGGGTGATTCCCATTGCCAGCGTCAGCTTTCCGGGTCCGGATGCCAGATCCTGTGGCTTTCGCGCCGCTGGCCGCCGCCTGGCCATGATCTCGATTCCCGCGAGGGGCTCGAGCGCGCGGATCAGGACGCAGCCCGGACGCCCCTCGGACTCGCACACAATGTTCAGGCACTCGTACATGCCGTAGATGAAATAGACGTAGGCATGGCCGGGAGGCCCGAAAATCACGCGGGTACGCGCGGTGACGCCGCGGGCCGAGTGCGCCGCCAGGTCGTCCTGCCCCAGGTACGCTTCGGTCTCCACAATCGCGCCCGCCGTCGGCCCGTGGACGAGCACGCAGCCGATCAGATCGCGCGCCACCTCGACGGTCGGGCGGTCGTAGAATCTCCGCGGCAGGACCGGACCGAAGCGCATCGCCCCCACTGTACAATGAAAGTCCGCCCATGCGATTGTTCACCGGTCTGGATCTGCCTGCCGAGGTGGTTCGCAACCTGGAAGGGCTGTTGGGCCAACTTAAGCCCGCCGCGCGCATCCAATGGAGTCCCCCCGCCAACCTCCACATCACCACGAAATTCATCGGCGAGTGGCCGGAGCAACGCCTGGAAGAGCTTACTGCGGCGCTCGGAAAGCTGCCGGTGCGGCCGCCGCTCGCTATCGAAATCCGGCGGGTCGGGTTCTTTCCGAATCCGCATTCGCCGCGAATCTTCTGGTGCGGCATTGAGGCGACGGGCCTCAAGGAACTGGCGGCGGATACGGATCGCGCCACGTCATCGCTGGGCGTTGCGCCGGAATCGCGCGAATACTCGCCGCACCTCACCCTGGCCCGGATCAAGGAACGGCTGGACCTGCAGCCCCTGCGCGAAAAGATCGCCGCCCTGCCTTCACTCGAATTCGGGAAATTGGAGGCGGCCTCGTTCTTCCTCTACCGCAGCACTTTGCGCGCGGGCGGTTCCGTGTACACTAAACTCGCGGAGTTTCCTCTCGCAAAACCATGAATTCGCTTATCGTGCTTCCGCTTGCATACCTGTTAGGGGCAATTCCGTTCGGGTACTTGCTGGTGCGGTGGAAAACCGGCGCCGACGTGCGGTCGAAGGGCAGCGGCAACATCGGAGCTACCAATGTCCTGCGGACCACCGGGCGGGCCGCGGGGGTGATTACCCTGCTGCTCGACATTGCCAAAGGGTACCTGGCGGTCTGGATCGCGGGGCGACTGACGGACAACAGCCCTCTGTGGACCAGCGCGGCGGCCCTGGCCGTAATGGCAGGCCACGCATTTCCCGTTTTCCTCCGGTTTCACGGGGGCAAGGCTGTGGCCAGTTTCGTGGGAGCTTTTCTAAGGCTGGCTCCCCTGGCCATGCTTCTGTCAATTGTGATTTTTGTAGTAATTGTGGCATGGACGCGCCACATCTCGATGGGATCGATTGCCGCGGCAGCCGTCTTCCCGCTTGGTGTGTGGCTTCTTCTAATGCCTCCCTGGCCTGTTGAACTGGCGTCTCTTCTTGGTGGCGCGTTCATAATCTACAGACATAGTAGTAATATCCGAAGACTGCATGAAGGCTCCGAGAATGTGTTCACGTTCGGGGCACGGCATTGAACCGTCTGGCGATCATTGGGGGCGGCAGTTGGGGTACGGCTCTTGCGATCACGCTGGCGCCGCGATTTCCTACCGTCCGGCTGTGGGTGTACGAATCCGACCTCGCCCTGCGGATGTGGAAGACGAGGGAGAATGACACCTATCTCCCAGGATTTCAACTTCCGGCAAACATAGAAGTTACGAGCGACCTGGCGGTAGCTGTCGAAGGGGCGGGTACGGTGGTGAGCGTCATGCCCTCACACTTGGTGCGCAGCGTTTACGCACGCATGATCCCTCTTATTTCTACTGATGTCGTGATCGTCAGCGCTACCAAGGGATTAGAAAACGATTCACTTCTACGGATGTCGCAGGTAATCCGCGAGGGCATGCAGGGATCTCATCCGAGGATTGCCGTGATCTCGGGTCCGACCTTCGCCCGGGAGGTGGCGCGGGGGGATCCTACTGCTCTTGTCGTAGCATCGGATGACGCAGATCTCGCGACCGCTATCCAAGCCGCGTTCTCCGGCCCAACGTTTCGCCTCTACACTTCCTCGGACCCCGTCGGAGTCGAGGTCGGGGGAGCCGTCAAGAACGTGGTGGCGATCGGCGCGGGCGTGCTGGCGGGCCTGAACCTGGGGCACAACGCCGTGGCTGCACTGATCACCCGCGGCTTGGCCGAAATGACCCGCCTGGCCGTAGCGATGGGCGGTAAGCCGCTGACGTTGGCTGGTTTAGCTGGGATGGGCGACCTGGTGCTCACCTGCACGGGGGAATTGAGCCGGAATCGGGCCGTAGGGATCGAGCTCGCCCGCGGCCGAAAGCTCGAGGAGATCGTCGGCTCCATGCGTATGGTGGCAGAGGGCGTGAAAACCACGAAAGCCGCTGTCGAACTGGCGGCCCGGCATTCGGTGGAGATGCCGATTACCGAGCAGATGTACCGCATGCTCTACTTCGGCGTCTCTCCCAAAGAGGCCATTCAGACCCTGATGGAGCGCTCTCTCAAGGGAGAGTGACCGAAAAATCCCGGGTGAAACCGAAACCTCGCTGGCTGGAAACGGGTTATGCATAATATGGGGATCGTTCTGGCGACGCTCGATTACGACGCCGAGCTGATGCTCCGGGTGAAGGAAGGTGACGGCGAGAGTTTTGGCGTACTGCTCGAGAAGTACCGCTCGCCGGTGATTCACTTCCTTTACCGGATGATCCAGAACCATGCCTTGGCGGAGGAACTGGCGCAGGAGGTGTTTCTGCGGGTCTACCGGTCGCGCCAGAGCTACGAGCCCACAGCCAAGTTCACGACCTGGCTTTTTCGCATTGCCACCCACCTGGCGCTTAATTCGCTGCGCGACGGCAAAAACGAGCGCCGCCAGGACCGGTTGGATGACGATTCATTGGAGCAGGGCGCGCTACAGGTTTCCGACAGCCGCCCCTCCGTGGAGCAACAGATGGTGCGACAGGCGGCGCTCGACGAAGTCAGGCGAGCGATCGCAGCCCTGCCGGCAAAACAACGAGCAGCGGTCCTGATGCACAAATACGAGGAGATGGAGTACTCGCAGATTGCGAAGGTTTTGAACTGTTCGGAATCCGCGGTGAAATCTCTCCTGTTCCGGGCGTACGAAACGCTGCGCGCCCGCTTGGCCCATATGGCTTAAGGGAAGAGGTGGTTATGAGCTGTCCGATCCGGAAAAACGAAGACCTGCTGCTCGGGTATGTGGCGGGAAAACTGGAACCCCGGCAGGCCAACGAGTTCGAAGCCCATTTGCGCGATTGCAGCGCCTGCCGGGAGGCCGCCGCCGCCCAGCAGGCCGTTTCGCGCGCACTGGATGCATGGTCCGTTCCGGTGGTCTCCGCCGATTTCGACCGGCGGCTCCACGCGCGAATCGGGGCTGAAGTCTCGTGGTGGGACGCGATGCTCCGCCGTTTCCGGCCGGTGCTCCACTGGCGCGCCGTGCCGGTGGCCGCCACCGCGGGTCTGCTGCTGATGGCCGGTTTGCTGCTGAGGAGTCCCGGAACGCTCACGGTTCCCGATGTTCCGGTGACGGCCCAGGTGGAAGCTGTGGAGCCGGATCAGGCCGAGAACGCCCTGGTTGAAATGGAAGCAATTCGGGAGTTCAGCAGCCTGGTTCGGGCCGATACCGCTTCCCCGAGGATGTAGACGATGAAAACAGCCCTCGTTCTGGCAACTCTTCTCATTCCCTTCGCCGCCTTCGCTGCCGCAGAACAGAAGGGCACGGCGGCGAAAACTCCCGGCGTCCGGCCGCGTGCCCTGGGAACGCCCAAAGCGGGTGCGGCGCGAGGTCCCCGGCTGAACGATCCCGGCAGCCCGGCCGCCTGGCTGTACCGCGCCACGCCCGAACAGCGGGATCGCGCCATTGAGAAGTTACGTCCCTTGCAGCAGGAGCGGATCCGCCGCAACCTGGCCTGGTTCGACAGCCTGCCGAAAGAGGACCAGGAGATCGTGATTAAGCGGACGGAAAGGTTTTCCGCGCTGTCGCCCGAAAAGCGGCGTGCCTTCGCGCTGCAACTGCAAACGCTCAACCGGATGGCTGCGCCGCGGCGTCAGGCAATTGGCGCTGCGCTGAGGCGCCTGCAACGGATGCCCGACGAGCGCCGGGCGGCGATCCTTGCGAGTCCGGAGTTTCGGGAGCGCTTTTCCGCCGACGAGCAGAAGATCATCCTGGACCTTTCCGAGGTAATGATTCCGAGCGAGGACCTGCACCCCTAAAAACAAAAAACCGGAACCGCATGGACGCGATTCCGGTTCTTTCAAATCCTTTGTTTATATTGCTTTGCCGCTTAGAACGTGCGGCTCAATCATCTTTTGCAGCTCGGACTTGCCGACGGCGCCGACGCGCTGTTCCACCACGCTGCCGCCCTTGAAGAGCAACAGGGTCGGAATTCCTCGGATGTTATACCGCATCGCGGTGTTCCCGTTGGAATCGACGTCCAGCTTGCCAATCTTTACTTTGCCGGCATATTCGTTGGCCACCAAATCCAGCGCGGGCGCCATCTGCCGGCAGGGACCGCACCATTCGGCCCAGAAATCCACCAGAACCGGTACGTCCGACCGCAGTACGTCTGTGTCGAAACTCGAGTCGGTAAAGGTTAGTGTGTTCTGCCCTGCCATTTGTTCTCCTGACTATTAGAATCCCGGAGGCTAAAAAGGATTCAGGCCCCCAGCAAGCGCCGGTAAAGGTCTGAATATGCCGCTGCGGAAGCCCTCCAGGAATAATCGCGCCTCATCGCGCGGCGCATCATTTCCTGCCATGCTTCCCGGTCCGTGTAAACACTCACGGCGCTCCGGACGGCGACTACCAGCGAGGCTGCCGAGTAATCCTTGAACTTGAATCCGGTGCCCTCATCGATAGTATCATCGAGGCCGCCGGTAGCGCGAACGATGGGGATCGTACCATAACGGAGGCTGTAAATCTGGTTGAGTCCGCAAGGCTCATAGCGGCTGGGCATGAGGAACATATCGGCTCCGGCCTCCACGCGATGCGCCAGTCCGTTGTCGAAGCCGATCTTCACCGCGATGCGCCCGGGAAATTCGACGGCCAGCCGGCTTAAGTTTTCCTCGTACTGCGGCTCACCGTTACCCAAGGCAACCAGATAAGCGCCGGCGCCGACAATCTGCGGCGCCGCCTCCGCAACCAGGTCGGTTCCCTTCTGTGACGTGAAGCGGGAGACGATCCCGATGAGCGGCGCGTCCATGGCCCCCGCGGGCAATCCGAACTCGGCGATCAGGGCCCGCTTGCAGGCCGCCTTTCCGCTGAGGTCGTCGGCCGAAAAGTTGGCGGGGATGAGGCGGTCGACATCCGGACTCCAGTCGCGGTAATCGACTCCGTTGAGGATGCCGGTCAGCACACTTGCGCGCGAACGAAGTGCGCCGTCCAGCCCGAATCCCTGTTCGGGAGTCTGTATTTCGCGCGCATACGTCGGGCTGACGGTGTTGATGGCATCGGAGAACATGATGCCGCCCTTGATCAGGGCTATCTGGCCGAAGAACTCCAGCCCGTCCGGGCGATAGACGCTTTGGTCGAGCGAGATTTCCGGCAGCACGCTTGCCGGAAACAGACCCTGGTAGCCCAGATTGTGAATGGTGAACAGGGTCTTGACGCCGAGAAATGTCGGGTCGGTGGCAAACGCCTGGCGCAGGTAGACCGGCACCAGTCCGGCCTGCCAGTCATGGCAGTGGAACAGGTCCGGGCGAAACAGAAAGCGCGCCACCGCGATTGCCGCACGCGAGAAAACCGCGAATCGAATGTAATTATCCGGGTAGTCCAATCCGCTCTCGCCGTAAAACCCCTTGCGGTTGAACAAGGGGGGACAGTCTACCAGATAAAGAGGAAACTCCTCGGCGCCCTGATACACGCTGGTTGGGTACAGCACGCCGCCGAGATAGATGTTGAGATCGTCGTAGACCCGCCGGGCGCGCGAGACGTCGATACCGCCGTACCGCGGGATCACCACCGCAACTTCATCGCCGAATGCCTTCAGAGCGGAGGGCAGGGAACCCACCACATCAGCCAGACCGCCGGTCTTGGCCAGCGGGGCAGCCTCCGAAGAGACCATCAGGACGCGAGACACACCGGAATTGTAGCAGAGCCTATTGGAACAACTGCGGCGTGAACTCGTCGAGATAATTACGCCAGTTGATCCAGGTGTGCGCCCCCGGACTTTCCTTGAAAACGGGATTGAAGCCGTGCTTCTTCAGCATCTCCACCGTGGCTTTGGTATTCGCCATCAAGCCGTCGTCCACGCCGGTGCTGAACCACAGCAGCTTTAACCCCTTTTTCAGGCCCGCATCGTCCAGGTTCGCCTTGTGGCTCGTCTCCCAGGGTGAAGGGCCTCCCGGAGTTGCGGTGGCGGCGCCGCGGCCTCCGCCGAGTCCGGCGCCCGAGCTGAATACGCCGATATAGCCAAACTTGTCCAGGTTGAGAAACCCGATGTTCAGGGTCTGGCCGCCGCCCATGGAAAGGCCCGCGATTGCCCGGTTCTGGCGGGTATTCAGGGTGCGATAGTTCTTTTCGACGTAAGGCATGATGTCGCTCAGGAAGTCGCGCGCGAAGTCGTCCAGTGCGGGCCTGGGCGCAGGCGCCGCGCCCGCGGCGGGAGCGGCACCGCGGCCGCCGGTTCCGCTGGTGGTGTGTCCTGCCGGCATGACCATGATCATCGGCTTGGCCTTTTTCGCGGCAATCAGGTTGTCGAGGATGAACCCGGCGCGCCCCACGGTACTCCAGGAGTCGTCACTGTCTCCGGAACCGTGCAACAGATAAAAGACCGGATATTTCTGGCTCCCGCCGAGTTCGTAGCCGGGGGGCGTATAGACGTGCATGCGGCGAAAGCGATCCAGGGCCGTGGAGAAGTAGGTCACCTCGGCAACCGCGCCGTGCGCCACCTGTTTGGTATCCATGAAATCCGAACCGGGAACGTTTACCAGGCTCCAGGTATTGTTGTTCGACTCGCTGGTGGCCGGGTTGCGGGGATCGATCACCGTCACTCCATCGACGTTGAAGTTGTAGCGGTACGCTCCCGGATCGATGGGGCCAAAGGTCAGGGACCAGACGCCGTTCTCGCCCTTGGTCAACTGGTTGGGCGCCGGGCCGGCGGCCGCCGGGGCGCCTCGTCCGCCGCCGCTCATGCCGGGGATGTCGCCGGCGCTCAGGCGAACGTTCTGCGCCTGGGGCGCGAGGATCCGGAAGGTCACGCGCCGGTCGGCTCCCACCTCCGGCGAAATCACCTGCGGGCCCTGGGCCCCGCGTCCGCGCCCGGCGGCAGGAGCCGCGGCCGGCTGTTGGGCCATCGCCAGTCCGGCGAAGGCTAGCGCGCTAAGAAACGTCAGTCGAGTCTGCATCTCGGTCCTCCACATTACGTTCTGGTATCCGGTGGGCAGCATATCACGCGGCACCCCCCGGCGTGTACGCGTCTGATACGATGAAGATAACCCCGGGATAATGCTGCTGTTACACACATCCATCACTACGAAGTGGCGGAACCTCCGTTTTGCAACTTGCCTGTTGCCCGCCATCCTGCTGACGGCCTGCGGAACCAGCGCCAAACAGCCTCAAATCAGTGCGCGCCCGGTAGGCAAGGCGATCGGGATCGCGGTCCCCCTGGGGCTGCCGCCGGTGCCGGTGCCTCCGGACAACCCGCCCACGGCGGAAACGGTCGCGCTCGGCCGCAAGCTCTATTACGATCCCAGAGTTTCCGCGGACAACACCGTTTCCTGCGCCACGTGCCACAATCCCTCGCTCGGTTTCGCCGACGGGCGGCGGGTGTCGCTCGGTGTGGCGGGGCAGAGCGGGAAGCGCAACGCGCCCACCGTGCTGAACGCCGCCTATCTGCCGGTGCAGTTCTGGGACGGCCGCGCTCCGAGCCTGGAGGAACAGGCCGCGGGTCCTATCGCGAATCCCGTGGAGATGAATCATCCCCACGATGTTTTCGTTTCCGAATTGAACCGCGATCCGGAATATGTGGCGTTATTCACGAACGCTTTCGGACCGGGTCCGATCACGCTGTCGCGAATCGAAAACGCGGTGGCCTCCTTCGAGCGCACCCTGCTGAGCGGCAACTCGCCCTTCGACCGGTATCAATACGGGGGCGACAAGAAGGCCCTGAGTCCCGCGGCGATCCGCGGTCTCGCCCTGTTCCGCGACGAAAAGCGCGCCAACTGCGCCGCCTGCCACACGATCGAAGAGAAGTACGCGCTCTTCACCGACGGCAAGTTCCACAACCTGGGCGCCGGAATGGATGAGAACGGCGAACTGACCGACCTGGGGCGGTACAACGAAACCCATGCGGAAGCCGATCGCGGCGCTTTTCGCACGCCGACCTTGCGCAACATCGCCAAGACCGCGCCGTACATGCACGACGGCAGCCAGAAAACGCTGAAGGACGTCGTCGATTTTTACGTCGGCGGCGGCAACTCGAATGCGCAACTCGATTCGAAGATCAAGAAACTGGAGTTGAGCGGCCGCGAGCGCGCGGACCTGGTCGCATTTCTGGAATCACTGACGGGAGAGACGCCGCCGCACTCCGGCCCCCCGGGAACGGATTAATCATGCTACGCTCTGCCGCTACATTGGCTGCCATCTCTGCGATCCTGCTGGCCGGGTGCTCCCACACGCAGACCGCGAAAGAGGAGCAGAAGGCTGCTGCGCCCGTATATTTCAAAGTGGACCCGGCCACCGCCGGCAGCATCACCGGGAAAGTTTCGTTTTCCGGCAAGCGCCCGCCGCGCAAGAAAGTGGATATGGATGAGGATCCGCAGTGCGCCAAGCTTCACCCAACTCCCGTGTATGACGAATCGGTGGCCGGGTCGGGCGGGGCCCTCGCCAATGTTTTCGTCTACGTCAAGAGCGGACTCGAAGGCAAGCAATTCGAGCCGCCGGCGCAGCCCGCCGTGATCGACCAGAAGGGCTGCTGGTTTCATCCACGCGTGCTCGGAATCGAGACCGGGCAGACCCTGGAAGTGACCAATTCGGATCCGGTGACGCATAGCATTCATCCACGCCCGCAGACCAACCGCGAATGGAACCAGAACCAGCCCGAGGGAGCGCCGCCGCTCAAACGAAAGTTCGCCGGCATGGAAGTAATGATTCCGGTGAAGTGCAACATACACCCGTGGATGCACTCCTGGATCGGAGTGGTGGACAATCCCTATTTCGCGGTCACCGGCCCGGACGGCACTTTTTCGCTTCCCAACCTTCCGCCCGGCACCTACACGGTGGGAGCGTGGCATGAGTCGCTCGGCACCGAGGAGCACCAGGTCACTGTCGCGCCTGGGGGCAAAGCCGAGATCGCCTTCGCGTTCAAAGGAGAGTAATCCGTGTTCAAGCTGATCCGCATCGCCGTTCCGCTGTCTCTCGCTCTCTTGCTTTGGGGGTGCGCCAAACCCGCGCCCCAGTCGCCGGCCGCCGACGAGCGCGGCGGGTACCGCGTTTACGTCACCAACGAGACTTCGGGCGACCTCACCATCATCGATTCGGGAACAATGTCGGTGGCTGCGAATGTGCCGCTGGGCAAGCGGCCGCGCGGCATTCACGCCAGTCCGGACGGGAAGATCATTTACGTGGCATTGAGCGGAACTCCGATCGGCGGACCCAACGTGGACGAGAGCAAACTGCCGCCGCCCGATAAGAGCGCCGACGGCATCGGGCTTTTCGACATCAGCCAAAACAAGGTGGTGCGCGTGATTCCGGGCGGTTCGGATCCGGAGAATTTCGCCGTCAGTCATGACGGCGCCACCATTTATGTTTCCAACGAGGACTCGGCCGGCGTCAGCTTCGTGGATATCGCGAGCGGAAAGGTGTTGCAGACCATTCACACGGGGGGCGAGCCGGAGGGTGTGACGCTGGCGCCGGACGGAAAGCTGGTGTATTCCACTTCGGAAGAGGAAGGCACCGTTTCGGTGATCGATACGGAGGCGCGCAAACTTGTGAAGACGTTCAAGGTGGGGCGGCGGCCGCGGAACGTGGTCTTTATGCCCGACGGAAAGCGCGCCTACGTCAACGCCGAGAACGACGGCACCATTGTCCCGCTCGACACGGAAAAGAACGTTCCGCTTACGCCGATCGTGCTGGGCAAGGCCGGCGAGGTGAAGCCGATGGGGCTCGCGCTCGCCCCCGACGCGCAGCACCTGTACGTCACCACGGGGCGTGGACGCACGGTCTTCGTAGTGGATACCGCTACCAACCAGCCGGTGGGCTCGTTCGAAGTGGGGCAGCGGCCCTGGGGCATCGCCATTTCGCCCGACGGCAAAACGCTTTTCACCGCGAACGGTCCTTCCAACGATATCTCCGTGGTGGACGTGGCCAGCCGGACGGTCACCAAAAAGCTGGCCGCGCCGGGCTCGCCGTGGGGCGTTCTCATCCTGAACCGGTAAGGCTCAGCAAAAGCGGTTGCCGCGCGCTACCGTAGAGTACTTATGAACGTCGCCACGCCGGAATCGCGTTCGCCCGGCCCAACTCAAACCGGGAGCTACGGACCCGCCCTGGCCGTGATCTCCTCGGTATTTTTCATGTGGGGTTTCGTCACGGTCCTGAACGACATCCTCGTTCCCCACCTCAAAGCAATTTTCGAACTGAATTACACGCAGACCATGTTGATTCAGTTCACGTTTTTCCTGGCCTATTTCCTCATATCGATGCCGGCGGCGCGGATCATCGCCTGGATCGGTTATCACCGCACCATCGTGCTCGGCCTGGCCGTGATGGGGTGCGGGGCGCTGATGTTCGTTCCCGCCGCCAGTTTCCCGAGTTACGGACTCTTTCTGGCGGGGCTGTTCGTGCTCGCTTCGGGAATGACGCTGCTGCAGGTGTCGGCGAACCCTTACGTGGCGGTCCTGGGGCCGCCGGAGCGCGCGTCGGTCCGCTTGAACCTGGCGCAGGCGCTGAATTCGCTCGGCACCACGATTGGGCCCTGGCTGGGCGGCTTTCTGATTCTGTCGAGCACGGTGCAGACCGCGGAACAACTGCATGCCTTGTCGCCCGCCGAGCTTCAGGCGCACCGGCTGCTCGAAGCATCCACGGTGAAACTGCCTTACATCGGCATCGCGCTGTTGCTGGGGGCGCTGGCGATCGCGATTGCCAGGTTCAAGCTTCCCACTCTCGCGCAGATCGAAGACCCGGAGCATCACGCCAAGGTCGAAGGCGACAGCATCTGGCACTACCGTCACCTGGTGCTGGGCACGGTGGGAATTTTTGTCTACGTGGGCGCGGAAGTGGCCATCGGCAGCTTTCTGGTGAACTACTTCATGCAGCCGGGAATCGGTGGCCTCACCGCCCCGGAAGCCGCCAAGTACGTTTCGTTTTATTGGGGCGGCGCCATGGTGGGCCGTTTCGCCGGCACGCTGATATTGCGGAAGGTGCCAACCGGCCCGGCCGTCGGCGTCGCCGCGATTGCCGCGTGCCTGCTGGTCACGACCTCTATTCTTTCGGCGGGCGCCGTGGCCATGTGGAGCCTGATCCTGGTAGGGCTGTTCAACTCCATCATGTTCCCCAGCATCTTCACGCTGGGTATCGAAGGGCTGGGCAGGCTCACCGGAAAGGGGTCCGGCATTTTGATTGCGGCCATTGTGGGCGGAGCGATCATCCCGATCGCGGAAGGCGCTCTGGCCGACCGCTTCGGGCTGCAACTCGCGTTTATTTTGCCGGCCGTCTGCTACATCTACATCATGTTCTACGGGTTCATCGGCTCGAGGCCCCTCCGGCGCGCGACGCAGCCGGCGGCCTGATAGCTGGAGTGATGGGACAATGAGGATTATTCTGTCAATCCTCATTGCGGCCGTTCTGCTGTTGGGCGCGCCCGCGTATGCACAAAGTTCCGGCAAGGAGCCCGAGGGCGCGCGGACACTGGCGAAACTCGAGGACCGCGACGTATCCGAGAGCAGCGGCATCGCCGCGTCCCGGCAGAACCCGGGCATTTACTGGACGCACAACGATTCCGGCGATGGTCCTTTCGTGTATGCCTTCGACAGCGAGGGTAAGGACCGCGGCCGCTGGAAACTGACCGGTGCCCAGAGCCGCGATTGGGAAGACATCGCCATCGGACCCGGACCGGTGCGCGGACGCTGGTATCTTTACGCTGCCGATACCGGGGACAACGGGCTCAATCGCGGCGAGATCGTGGTGTATCGCGCGGAAGAGCCGAAGGTGGGCCAAAAGGCGTGCCGCAAAGACTGCGAGACGCCGGCCACCGCGCTGCGGCTGCGCTACCCGGACGGTCCGCACAATGCCGAGGCGCTGCTCGTGCATCCCTCCACCGGAGACCTCTACATCGTTTCCAAAGCGAACCGCAACGACCCGCAGACGCAAGTCTACGTTGCGCGCGCGGCGCAGTTCGCAACCCTGCCGCTCACGCTCAAACTGCTCGCCACGCTTAATATTCCGGACGCGGTTTTTCGAATGATGGTAGGGGGTATCACAGGGGGCGATATCTCGCCCGACGGCCGCCGCCTTGTGCTTTGCGACTACTTCCGCATGTACGAGGCTGAACTACCGGAGGGAGCGACGTTCGACGAGATCTGGAAGCAGCCGTTCCGCATCGCTTCTATCGCATTGGGACTGCAGACCGAGGGCATCTGCTACAGCGCGGACGGGAAATCGATCCTGGCAACTTCGGAGGGTTCGCCTTGCCCGCTGATGGAAGTTCCGCTTAACGCACCGCCGCGCTGAGGACGGACGACGGATCAAGAACAAACGAGCAACTCAATTATCGGCGACGAAGCTGATGGGTGAGCCACGCTTTGGCGAATCGCCAGTCCCGCTGCACCGTCTTCGATGACACATTCAGCATTTGCGCCACCTCCTGTTCCGTCATCCCGGCGAAGTACAGCATTTCCACCACCTTCGTTTGGCGGGGCGCGATCTTCTCGAAATCCCGCAACACGTCATCCAGAGCAACGATCGCCTCATCCGCTTCAGGCGCGATGATAGAAGCGGCGTCAAGGTCGACCTTGACGAACTGATTTCCGCGCTTGTGAGTGCCACGGGCTCGAGCCGCGTCCACCAGGATTCGCCGCATGATTTGAGCGGAAATAGCGAAGAACTGCGCTCGGTGCTGCCAGTCGACATTCTTGACGTCCACCAGGCGGAGGTAGGCTTCGTTCACGAGCGCGGTGGTTTGGAGGGTGTTGCAAGCCCGCTCATCTTTCAAATACCGCCGCGCGATTTGATGCAGTTCGCCATATAAGCGATCCGTCAGTTGCTTAAGGGCCACCTCGTCACCGCCGCCCCAGGCTTTCAGCAATTCGGTGATTTCGTGAGAGCCGGCGGGCAACATGGCAATCTCCGTCCCCGAACTTACCACAGGCTTACCCAACCTGCCGTGTCCGTTTTTGATCTTCATTTCCGCCCGTACCGCCGGAGGGATGAGCGGCATGAGAGGGATGTGGGCAGCATCGATTGCGCTGTTGGCGGTGTGTGCGGATTGGGGACATGCCAAGACCTCGGTAGATGACACTGTTACCGTCTGCCTGAACCTGACGGGTCAACACATGACCGCGCAGTTGGCGCGAGGCACCGCCTCGCGGCTACTCGGCAGCATCGGAATCAAACTGGAATGGCAGGCCGACAAACGGCGGTGTGCGGCCGGCGGGATTGTCATCGATGTGTCGATCGACACTCCGGCCGGGCAACTCCCCGGTGCGCTGGCTTTCGCAAAACCGTACGACCGAACACATATCGTGGTGTTCCTCGACCGCGTGCAATTCGCGATTACACCTAATAGCGTGCCCGTGCTTCTGGGCTATGTCATGGCGCACGAGATCGGACACATTCTCCAGGGCGTCAGCCAGCACTCACGCGAGGGGATTATGAAACAGAGATGGGAGGCTGTAGACTATCAGGACATGCGGCGAGGGGTTCTGAAGTTTTCCGAGTCGGACGTGTCCCTGATCCGTCAGGGACTCGCATGGCGGCGGAACCCGGCTGTCCTCGCTGCGTCTCATTAGGCTTGGGGGTAGGCGGGCATGAACGCCGAACGGCTTCGGCGGGTCGAAGAAATCTACCACGCGGCGCGGGAGCGAGAGGCGGCGGAGCGGGCGGCGTTCCTTGCCTCGATCTGTGGCGCGGATAGCGATCTGCGTAGCGAGGTGGAATCGCTCTTGGCAAGCGAGGGCGAGAACGGGATCCTGAATCGACGGCCGGCAGCGTGGGCCGAGCTGCGCGTGCGCTACGCATCCGGGGAACGAGTGGGGCCTTACGAAATCGAAAGGCTGCTCGGCGAAGGCGGCATGGGAGCGGTCTACCGGGCACGAGATACACGGCTGGGGCGGACGGTGGCAATCAAGACAGCGCACACGGGATTCAGCGGCCGATCCCAGCGTGAGGCCAGGGCGATCGCCTCGCTGAACCATCCGCACATCTGCACCCTGTACGATATTGGGCAGGACTACCTGGTGATGGAGTTTCTGGAGGGGGAGACTCTGGCAGATCGTCTGTCGAAGGGACCGATGCCGCAGGAATTGGTTCTGAAATTCGGCGGCGAAATCGCAGATGCGCTTTGGGCGGCGCACTCGCGCGGCATTCTGCATCGGGATCTCAAGCCCCAGAACCTCATAATCACGAAGCGCGGGATCAAAGTCCTGGACTTCGGGCTGGCGAAGTTCGTGGAGGGAGAGGACCCGGCGGCGTCCCGCCCCGACTCAGTGACGTCACCGCAGGCGTTGCTGGGTACCCCGGCCTACATGGCGCCGGAACAACTCGAAGGCAAGCCATGTGACGCACGCACCGATATCTTTGCCTTGGGTCTGGCGCTGTACGAGATGGCCACCGGCCGGCGAGCATTCAACGCCGGCAGCCGCGCCGCACTGATCAGCGAAATTCTGCGTTCCGAGCCACCGGTCAAAGAGATCGCTTCGCCTGCGCTGGCCCACGTAGTGGAGCGATGCCTCGCCAAGGAGCCGGAGAACCGCTGGCAGACCGCGCGCGACATCAAGTTGGAACTCGATTACCTGTCACGGGCGCCCTCGCCGTCCACGCTGCCAGACAGGAAACTGCGGAGGCGCTGGCTGGTAGTCGCGCCAGCGGCATTGGTCGTGGCGGTGGCGGTCTCAATGGTTGCACTCCGACAGCAGCGCTTGCCGCCGGAAGAGGTATTGACACCGCTGACCAGCTATCCCGGGAATTGCGATGAACCCCTCGCTCTCCCCGGATGGCAGCCAGCTCTCGTTTGTATGGAACGGGGGGAACGGTAACTTCGACGTCTATGTGAAGCCGGTGGGCCCCGGAAATCCGGTGCGATTGACCAGTAGCCCGGCCAACGAGACGACATCCAGATGGTCGCCGGACGGAAAGTGGATCGCGTTCCTGAGAAATCAGACGGATTCCCCGAACGGTGTTGGCGGCGTTTATGTCATCCCGCCATCGGGAGGCATGGAGCGGAACCTCGGCGAGGTACAACTCCACAACTCAGTCCTCTTAAACGGTAATGTGGATTGCCTTGACTGGTCGCCGGACAGCCGCTGGTTGGTAGTCTCAAGACTGCTTTCACCCGGGGACTCCCGCTGGGGATTGGTGCTGCTTTCGCCAGATACCCGGGAGATCCGGCGCCTTACGGCTCCGGCTGCGGCCGAATCCGATCGCTTCGGCGCGTTCGCGCCGGATGGACGATCGCTCGCGTTCTTGAGGACCCGGCGTCCCAATATGAATACCAAGCTCATGCTGCTGCGGCTTACCGCTCAACTTGAACCTGATGGCGCACCAACAGAGATCGTCACCGATGTCCACCCGGCGATTCGCGGAATTACATGGGCCGCCGATGGCCGGGAATTAATCGTTACCTCTGGTTATCCGGAAAGCGCAACACTCTGGCGAGTGCCGCTTTCTTCAGGCTCGAAAGCCACGCAGTTACATTTCGATGCTGCCGGCCTCCCGGCAGTCGCCCGCCATGGATCCCGCATGGTCTTCTCCAAAGCGACCGTCGAGCACAACATCTGGTCCTTGGAACTGGACGATTCCGGGAGGGTTGTCGGACCAGCGGTGAGGGCATTCGATTCCTCCCAAAGTGAATTGACTCCGACGTTCTCTCCGGATGGAAGCAGGGTCGCCTTGGGATCGACGCGTTCCGGCTATCACGAGATTTGGGTCTGCCAAAGCGACGGGTCGAACTGCGGGCAATTAACGTCAACCCGTGACTACGCCGGAACTCCCACCTGGTCTCCCGACGCGAAATGGATAGCGTACGATGACGTGGTCGGCATATTAATAATCAGTTCCGAAGGCGGCAAACCAAGGGCACTGATTTCCGGCATTGCTCCCAAATGGTCTCGCGACGGCTGGATCTACTTTGGCCGCGGCGCGAGCCTGTATCGCATTCGCCCGGACGGAGATCATTTAGAACAGATCGCAACCGGCGCGGGCGCACCCGTTTCGGAATCGCCCGATAACTCTTGGATTTACGGAAATAGCGTGACGGATAGTGGCGGAACACTGAGGCGGATACCTGCCGCCGGGGGTAGACCTTTTCCACTGCTTTTCCAGGTTGCCGGACGGAATTTCGAAGTGCTCGAGAATGGGATCTTCTATTTCACTCCCAACACGAAAGATGGGAGTCAGCTTATGTTTTACGACTTTGCGACGAAGTCGTCGCGAACCATCTATCGCACCAGCCGCCCCGTATTCGCGGGCATGGCCGTATCTCCCGACCGGAAGCGCATCCTGTTCACCCAAACCGATCGCGACGCTTCGCGAGACCTGATGCTGGTGGAGGGCTTCCGCTAGCGTGCGCCGGCTTCTACTCCGGTGGTGTCAATGCGAACGCCTTGCGGTGCCCCGCAGCGGCCGCTAATGCAGCCTTTGCTGGGGCTTGCGAACCTTCGGCGCCTCCGGCTTTGCGGCGCCTGTTTTCCAGGCCGGCGGCGGATAATGGCAGCGTCCGATGCAGTTTTCGTTCTTGCACGTGATGCAGACAGTTTCCTTACCCATTTGTGATTAAGGTAAGCCTGTTACCGTTCGCGCTCAAGTGAAATTGGGCGGGTGGGCACTACCCAAAAATTGGGGGAGGATCATTGTGCGACCCGGGCCGGACTGCGTACTTCGTGCGACTTAGCGCGTGTGGCGGTGCGCCCAACCAGCCAGACAGCCAGGCGATAGGCAAGCAGCAAAACAACCAGTCCGAGGTAGAACAGCGGCTTGCGCACATCGGACTTCACCAGCCAGTAATAATGGACGCCGCCCGCGATGGCGCTGATGTAGATCGCGCGGTGCAGCATTTGCCAGCGCTTTCCGCCCATTCTCCGGATCCAGCCGGCGGTGGAAGTCACCGCCAGGGGCAGCATCAACACGAGTGCCAGAAACCCCACCGTGATGAAGGGACGTTTTGCCACGTCTTTGACGATCTCCTGAACGTCGAAGAGCTTGTCGAACACCAGGTACGTGAGGAAATGCAGGCAGGCGTAGAAGAAGGCGAACAGCCCGAGCATGCGGCGGTAGCGGATCAGGGACGGCATGTGCAGCAGTTTCCGCAACGGCGTGATGGCGAGGGTCGCCACCAGCATCCTGAGCGCCCAATCGCCGGTCTGATGCTGGAGAAACTCGAGCGGGTTGGCGGTGAGATCCTGATTCCAGAACCGCCAGCCCAGCCACAACACCGGCACCAGGCACAACACGAACACGACCGCTTTGATCCAACGTTTTTTGCGCATCGGCCTAGTAGTATTTCTTGAGATCCATGCCCTGGTAAAGGCTTGCCACCTGCTCGCCGTACCCGTTGAACATCAGGGTGGGTGTGTTCTGAAACAGTCCGGGCAAACGCCGCTCCTTCGCCTGGCTCCAGCGCGGATGATCCACGTGCGGGTTCACGTTCGAATAGAAGCCGTACTCGCGCGAGTTCGAGATATTCCAGGTGGTCGGCGGCTGCGAGGTGGTGAGTTTGATCTTCACGATGGATTTGATGCTCTTGAAGCCGTACTTCCAGGGTAAGATCATCCGCACGGGGGCGCCGTTCTGCGGGGCCAGCGTCTCTCCGTACATCCCAACGGTGAGCAGCGCCAGCGGGTTCATCGCCTCATCCAGACGCAGGCCTTCGACGTAGGGAAACTCGATTCCCGCCATGCCCTCGCGCGCCAGCGGCATCTGACTAAGATCGTGGTAGCTCTCGAAGGCAACGTACTTTGCCTTGGCGGTCGGCTGCACCTGCTTGAGCAGTTCGCTGAGCGAATATCCGGCCCAGGGAATCACCATCGACCACGCTTCCACGCAGCGGAACCGGTAGATGCGCTCCTCGATTGGCGCGATGCGCATGATCTCGTCCAGGCTGAACTTGCGCGGCTTGGCCACTTCGCCTTCCACCGAGACGGTCCACGGCGAGGTCTTGAAGTTCTTCGCGTTTTCCGCCGGCTGCTGCTTGCTGGTGCCGAATTCGTAGAAGTTGTTGTAGTGTGTCGCCTGTTCGTACGTATTCTGCTTCTCGCTGGTGCTGTAACGGCTTTTGGTCAGATTGGGAAGCTTCATCGCGCCCAGCGCGCGGCTGGCCAGAAAGGCGGCGGGAATACCGGCCAGGAACTTCCGGCGGTTGAGAAAAATGGATTTCGGAGTGATCTCTGAGTAGCGGAAATCCGCGGGTTTCTTGATCAACATAACTCTGCCAATTCTATATCCTTGGATGCCGCTCCCGTATTCCCGGTTATCGAAATTAATCTTCAGATGCGGTGGAAAGCCTTCAGAATCTCCCGGGTGGAGTAGTGCATCGCGATGGGGCGGCCGTGCGGGCAGCTCATGGGGCAGTCGGTTTGTGAAAGGGCGCGCAACAGCCACTCCATTTTGGTCCCGTCGAGCCGCATGTTGATCTTGATGGCCGCGCGGCAGGCGATGGAGGCGCAGATGTTGCGGCGCAGGTCGTCGAGCGACACGTTCCGCAGTTCGCTCTCCGCGATCTCCAGGATCTCGAACAGCACCTTTTCGAGGTCCGCGGCGTTTACCGCCGCCGGCGCGGCCTTGACGGCGATGGTGCGATTGCCGAACGGCTCGACTTCGAAGCCGGACGCGTTCAGCTCATCCGCGATGCGGGCGAAATCGATCTGCTGCTCCGCCGTCAGCGGCAGGATCAGCGGCATCAGCAGGCGCTGCATTTCCACCCGCCCGGCGGCGCGCTGCTTCATCACCTGCTCGAACAGAATGCGCTCGTGCGCCACGTGCTGGTCGATGATCCACAACCCGTCCCGGCCCGCGGCAACGATAAAGCTTTCGTGAATTTGGCCGAGGGGCCGCAGGTCGGAGAGTACGGAAAGCGACATTTCCGGCGGCGGAATGGCTTCCGGGGGAAACTCGCCGTGGGCATCGAGGCGCCGGTGCAGTTTTCCGGAAGGGGGCGGTCCGGGAGCTACGGCGATGGGAGGCGCCGAAAAATCGAGGCGCGGGAGCGGACCTGCCGTCGGCCGGAGCGTGAAAGGCGGAGGCTCGGTGTATGCCGCAGTGTCTGCCCTGGGCTCGGCGGGCAGAGAATCCGGTGGAGCGTCGGCGTCTTCCACCATCTGGCTGAATTCGGAGTAGGGCAGGTGGGCGGCAGCCTGGGGAACGGGCGATGATCGCGGGCCGGGTGAGAACGCGGGCGCCGGGCGGCTTTCCATCAGCCGCTCCCGGATCGAGTCGCGCACAAAGTCATGTACGAAGGAGCCGTGGCGGAAACGCACCTCGGTCTTCGAGGGATGTACGTTCACGTCCACCTCCTCGGCGTCGCACTCGAGAAACAACAGCGCGAACGGATAACTCGAGGGCGGGATGAGGTTGTGGTACGCGGAAGAGAGCGCGTGCAGCAGCAGCCGGTCGCGAATCAGGCGCCCGTTGACGAAAACGTAAATGGAGTTGCGGTTCCCTTTCTGAACCTGCGGCCGGGAAAAAAAACCGTTCAGCCGGAAATGCCGGACCAGCGATTCCTCCTCGGGATCGCGATATTCGGCGATCGCCTGCGATGGGGGAACGCTGGGTTTCGGCAGCAGCAGGTCGGTTTCGCGGGCGCCGATCTCCACCAGTTCCTCGAGCGTCCGGCTGCCGAACACCTGGTACACCCGCTCCTTCATGCCGGCTACCGGGGTCACATGCAGCAATTCGGTGGCGCTGCTGGTGAGATGAAAAGTCTTGTCCGGGTGGGCCAGGCTGTAATGGGTCACCAGGGAAGCGATGTGCGCCAGTTCCGTCTGCTCGGTGCGGAGGAATTTCCTGCGCGCGGGAACATTGAAGAACAGGTCCCGCACAGTGATGGACGTCCCGCCTCCGAGGGCTGCCTCGTCGCAGCGCAACATCTTGCCGCCGGCGATCTCGATCCGGGTACCCGTGGTTTCTTCGGCCGACCGCGTTTCGAGCAGCAGGCGTGAAACCGACGCGATGGAAGGCAGGGCCTCGCCGCGAAACCCGAGCGTCGCGATGGAGAGCAGATCCTTGACGTCACGGAGTTTGCTGGTGGCATGGCGCTCGAAGGCGAGGAGGGCATCGTCGCGCAGCATGCCGCAGCCGTCGTCGGCGATGCGGATGAGCCGGCGCCCGCCCGATTCGACCTCGACACGGATCCGCGTGGCACCGGCGTCGAGCGAGTTCTCGAGCAGTTCCTTGACCACCGAGGCCGGCCGCTCCACCACTTCCCCGGCCGCGATTTTATTGGCTACCTGGTCCGGCAGAACGCGGATTCGCCCCATCCCCTTGACTATACCGTGCGGCCGATTTCACCCGCGGCCCGAAGAAATATATGATGGGAGCCAATGAAGATATCGAGAAGGACGGCATGCGCCGCGCTGCTTGCGGGAGGCGTGGTCCGTGGCCAATCCGCCGCGGGCCCTTTCGAAGGACACGAGGACGTAGGCACTGTTCTCCATCCGGGCGGTCTCGAATACGACGCCGCCGCGCGCGCCTACACCATCGCAGGGAGCGGCGAAAACGTGTGGGCCACGGCCGACGCGTTCTACTTCGTCTGGAAGAAGGTTTCGGGCGATTTTTCGCTGGCCGCCGACATATCCTTCCCCACCTCCACCGGCAACGCGCATAAGAAAGGGATGCTGATGTTCCGGCAGTCCCTCGACCCGGACTCGGCTTACGCCGATGTTGCTCTGCATAACGAAGGGTTGACGTCGCTGCAATCGCGTGCCGAAAAAGGCGCCGCCACGCATGAAGTGCAGGCGGCCGTTTCCGCGCCGAAACGGCTCCGCATAACCAAACATGGGTCGACTTTCTTCATGGGGCTCGGCGATGCCGGCGGCCTGAAATTCGCCGGCCCTTGCATGCAGGTGACGCTCGCGGGAACTTACTACGTCGGCCTGGGCGTGTGCTCGCATGACAAGGACGTAGTGGAGAAGGCCGTCTTTCATAACGTGGAACTCGCACCCTTGCGCGCATCGATTCGTCTCACGCCGTATAGCGTGATCGAGACCGTCACCGTGACTTCCACCGACCGCCGCGTCACCTGGTACGCGCCCGAGCGCCTGGAGAAGCCCGCCTGGAGCGACGACGGGACCGAAATCATTTTCACTCGCGGAGGACGCACCGCAAAAGTTGCGGAGAAGGGCGGCGTACCGCAGGCGGCCGGCCAGCGTCCCACCCGCGCCCCCGCCGCCGCGCAGGAGCATAAGTTTACCGAGGCAAATCGCTCCGGAAGCAGGCAGATCTGGCGCGCACGGCCGGATGGCTCCGGCGAGGAGCAGTGGACTCCGGACGACATGCAAAACATCCTCCCGCAGCTTTCGCCCAACGGCCGTCAACTGGCGTTCCTCTCCTACGACAAGCGAACCCGGGGGCTGCCCTCGAACCAGGAAGTGATGATTCGGGTGATGAACCTGGCCAATAAAGACGTCAGCGTGATCGCGAGAATGAACGGAGGCGCGGGGAGTCTGGATTCCGGCTGCTGGTCGCCCGACGGCCGCCGCCTCACGTACATCAGTTATCCGTCGGCGCCTTAGGCTGTAAAATACGGTGTGCGCATTCTGTGGAGCTGCGCCCTTGCGCTGGCGCTGGTTGCGATTCTCCGTCCCGGTGCCCCCGAAGTCCTCTTCGAGGATATCTCGCAGGGTAGCGGCATCGCCGCCATTCTGCGCAACGGCGCGACTCCCCAGAAGCACCAGATCGAAACCATGGGGGGCGGCGTAGCGGCCTTCGACTACGACAGCGACGGCCTGATCGATGTTTTCCTGACCAACGGCGCGCGTCAACCTGAGTTGGACAAGCCGGACTCCGGTTGGTGGAACCGCCTGTACCGCAACCGCGGCGGGGGGAAATTCGAAGACGTCACTGCGCGCGCCGGCTTGCGGGGCTCCGGTTACGACATGGGCGCTGCCGCCGCCGACTTCGACAACGACGGCCACCCGGATTTGTTTGTCGCCGGCGTTCGCCGCAACCTGCTCTATCACAACCGGGGAGACGGTACTTTCGAAGAGATCGCGGCAAAGGCGGGGATCCACCCCGAACCGTGGTCGGTTTCCGCCGGTTGGTTCGACTATGACGGCGACGGCAAGCTTGACCTGTTCGTCGTCAATTACGTGAAGTGGGATCCGGCCACCGAACCCGTCTGCATGGACGCGCGTTCCGGCCAGAGGGCCCACTGCCACCCGCGCATGTACACCGGGCTCGCCAACACCCTCTACCACAACAACGGAGATGGAACGTTCCGTGATGTTTCCCAGGCGTCCGGAATCGGAAAGTACACGGGCAAAGGCATGAGCGTCGCGGTGGCCGATTACGACGGAGACGGGCGAACGGACATGTTTGTCGCTAACGACACCGTTCCCAATTTCCTGTTTCACAACGCAGGCGGCGGCCGCTTCACGGAAGGCGGCGTGCGTGCCGGTGTGGCCTTCAACGATGACGGCCGCGCGCTTTCGTCGATGGGCGCGGACTTCCGGGATGTGGACAACGACGGCCGGCCCGACCTGTTTTTCACCGCCGTTGCCAACGAAACCTATCCCCTCTACCGGAATCTCGGCAAAGGCTTGTTCGCCGACGCCACCTACCGGGCCCGCGTCGGCATGGCCACGACCAAAACGACCGGTTGGGGGGCAGGAGCATTCGATCTGAACAACGACGGCCGCAAAGACCTGTTCTGCGCGAACGGAGATCTCAACGACAACGCCGAGGCCCTGTCGCAGCGGCCCTCGCGGCAGGCGAACCTGGTGATGCTGCAGCGTGCGGGCGGGGTGTTCGACGCCCAGCCGGTAGGGGCGCCGGCGCGTCATCGAGGCGCCGCTTTTGCCGATTTCGACAACGACGGCAAGGTGGACGTGTTGGTCAGCCGGCTCGGCGAGCGGCCGCTGCTGCTGAGGAATGTTGCCCCGGGCGAGGCCCACTGGCTCGGTTTGAAACTGACGGGCACGCGATCGAACCGCGACGGGATCGGCGCTGTGGTTCACGTAATCGCCGGCGGCGTGGAACAGTGGAATCACGTCACGGCAGCGGTGGGTTACGCGAGTTCCAGCGAACTGCGCGTGCATTTCGGCCTGGGCACGTCGACGAAAGCCACCGTGGACGTGCGCTGGCCCGGCGGGACCATACAGCACCTCGGTGAGGTGCAGGCCGACCGCTACCTCGAAGTACTGGAGAAGTGAGCGGCCTGGCGAAGATGGGTTTCGCCTTCGGCTTCCCTGCCCAACCGGAGGTACGCCTTACCGAGCAGCATGTGGGCTCGTGCGGAGGTAGGCGTCAGCGCCAACGCACGTTCCAGTTGCGCGGCGGCGTCGTCCACGCGGTCTGCTGCCAGCAAGACGCAGCCGAGTTCCAGATGCGCTCGCGCCGAATCCGGATGGCGGCCAAGGGCAGCTTCGAGAGGCGCGATTGCCTCCTCGAGACGGCCGAGGCGAAAAAGATAGACACCGTAGTCGATCCCCGGGTCTTCTTCGGCGCTGCTACTGGCCGCAAGGCGCACGGCAGAGCGAAATTCGTCTCCCGCTTCGGCGGATTTCCCCATCGCCTCAAGGGACAAGGCGAGCAGACGGTGTGTTTCCGCACTATTCTGAACAGCGGCGGCCCGGCGGAGGACCTCGATGGCTGATGAAAAGCGATCGGCCAGATACAGCGTGCGCCCATAGTATAGGCAGGCGTCTTGAAGCGATGGCTGGCGTTCGCAGGCATTTCGAAACGCGGTTTCCGCCTGGGCCATGTCCTGCTGCGACGCCAAAACCACACCCAGCGCTTTCCATGCCGCGGCATTCCCGGCATCGAGCGCGACGCTTTGCTGGAGTGCTTTGATGGCAGCCTGGGGCTGCCGCTGGCCGAAGAGGCGGACGCCGGTCCGGTAGAGTTCGGCAGCATCCTGACATACTGCCAACGCCGGCAGAAACGCCAGGGAAATGGCCGCTTTTCCTAAAGCTTAGCCGCAGCATTTCTGGGAATAATGTAGCAAATCCGCACGAGCAATGGGCTGATCGGAGATTGAGGAATAATCCTGTTTTTGTGCGGGTTGTAAACAATTGGCTCGACTTGTAAGCGGCTACAAAAGGCTTTGCTATAGCGGTAAATCATGATATCATCGGCCCCACGGTCCGGGTCTCGCAAATACGGATCGCAAACTCGTCTTTTCAGGGTTTATCAGGGTTAAGAAGCAAAAATTGGGGGTTTGGGTGAAGAGAAGAATAGCTACGTTGCTACCGCTCCTCTGTCTGCTCGCCTTGCAGGCATTGGCGCAAGATTTCCGTGCAACCATTACTGGACACGTTTACGACTCGAGCGGCGGCGCCGTTCCAGGCGCAAAGGTCCAGGTCACGAACATAGACAACGCCGAAGTAACCAACGCCAGTACCGACGCGGCGGGAGCCTACTCCATTCCGCTGCTGCGGCCGGGCGCGTACAAGCTCACTGCTACCTCCGCCGGGTTCAAGCAGTTTATCCGGGACGGAGTGGTGCTCGAAGCGGCCAAAACGCTCGGTATCGACATCACGCTGGAAGTCGGCGCGGTAACCGATACGGTGGAAGTCACGGCGGCCGCCGCAGTGCTGGAGACCCAGACCGCGAGCCGCGGAGGCATTGTCACCACCAAGCAGGTGTCCGAATTGCCGCTGAACGCGCGCAATCCGTTCATGCTGGGCGCCATGATGAGCGGCGTCACCTTCAACGGGGCGGCCATCTGGCAGCGTCCTTTCGATAACGGCGCGATTGCCGAGTGGAGCATCAACGGCAGCCGCAACTCGTCTGCCGAATTCTCGCTCGACGGCGCCAGCAACAACGGGCAGATGGGCAACAACAACATCGCCTATGTGCCGATCGTGGACTCCGTGCAGGAGTTCAACGTGATGACCAACATGTACAACGCCGAGTACGGCCATACCGGCGGCGGCATCATGAACGTGGTATTGAAGAGCGGCACCAACACCCACCACATCACCGGCTGGGAGTTCCTGCGCCGCACCCCGCTCGATGCCAACACCTTCCAGCGCAACGCGACCGGACTCGGCCAGCGCTCGGAGCATTACCTCGATCAGTACGGCTGGCAACTCGAAGGACCGCTGCGGATTCCGAAACTGCTGCCGAAGGACGGTCCGGTAAAGCTGTTCTACATGGGCGCGTACGAAGGGTACCGGGAAGGCACGCCGAACCCGCTGTTCGTCTCCTATCCGGAGCCGGAGATGCGGCTGGGCGACTTCTCCAAGCTGACTAACTCGGTCGGGCAACCCGTGATCATCTACAACCCGTTCGATTCCGTGCTCGATTCTTCGGGTAACGCCATCCGCCAGCCATTTCCGGGCAACAAGATCCCGGAGACGATGATCAACCCGATTGCGAAAGCGGTGACGGCGTACATGCCGCTGCCCAACCGTCCGGCGCCTGCCGGTTCGGGTTATTCGCGGCAGAACCTGGCGCTGCCCGACTACTTCGACGTGGACAAGTTTTACAACCTGATTCTGAAGTTCGACGCGAATATCGGGAGCCGGCACCGTGCCTACTTCCGCCACGCCTCGAACGACCGCACGGAAGACCGGTCGAGCAACGGCATCGACAACAAGCCGGGTACCGACGGCCAGCAGCCGTTCCAGCGCATCAACGACGCGTATGTGGCGGACTGGACGACGACGATCTCGCCGACCATGGTCATGGATATTCGCGCGTCTTACAACCGGTTCATCGAGAAAGGCTTCGGACGCGCCAACGAAGGGTTCGACGTTTCCAGCTTCGGGCTGCCCAAGTCCCTGCTGGGGCAACTGCCGAGCCCGATCTATTTCGGCCGGTGGAATTTCAGCGGGTATAACTCGCTGGGACGCTCGCAGAGCAACAACTTCACCAACACTTACCAGTTGCAGGGCAACGTGACCAAGGTGTGGGGCGCGCACACTATGAAGTTCGGAGCCGATGCGCGGCAGATCAACTATTTGCTGCAGAACACCGGTGACATCCTCAGCTTCACGGGCGACACCCAGTGGACCCAGCGCTCCAACATCAACGGCACGAATACGCAGGGTGACGCTTATGCCACATTCCTGATGGGGATCGTCAGCGGGTCCTCCAACTACCCGCTGTTCCCGTGGTGGCGGCAGCCGTACGCCTCGTTCTTTTTCCAGGATGACTGGAAAGTGTCGCGGCGCCTGAGCCTCAACCTGGGCCTGCGCTATGACCTGAACTGGTTCGCCAACGAAAAGTGGAACCGGCAGAACGGCGCCTTCGATCCCAACGCCAAGAGCGCTATCGCGGTTCCGGATTCGGCACTCCAGGCGCTTCGATCCGCCAACGTGCCGGAGAGCCAGATCAGCAATCTCGCCAACCTGAAGGGCAGCCTGACCTTTGCAGGTGTGAACGGTGTGGGAAGCACTCCGGCGCACCTGAACAAGAAGAACTTCGGTCCGCGTTTCGGTTTCGCCTACCAGATCAACGATAAGCTGGTGATGCGCGGCGGCGCCGGGCTGTACATCAGCAACTCGAATAACGACACCTTCCAGACGGCCGGGTTCAGCACCAGCACCAGCATCGTCAACTCGCTCGACAACGGCCGCAACCCGATCGCCAACATCCTCAGCAATCCGTATCCGGACGGCATTAGCG
Source organism: Bryobacterales bacterium (assembly GCA_963836425.1). Classification (GTDB taxonomy): domain Bacteria; phylum Acidobacteriota; class Terriglobia; order Bryobacterales; family Bryobacteraceae; genus CAWIJJ01. The sequence goes on from CAWIJJ010000008.1 coordinate 156,352, forward strand.
TGCCCACCGGATCGAGCGCCGGCACGTTGACCTTCGCGGGCAAGAACAACAACTGGTTCGACTCGGGCGCGCTGATTCCGAAAGCCTGGTCGTTCTCCTATGGTTTCCAGTACCAGGTCAGCCAGTCATCCACGCTGGAAGCGACCTACGTCGGCAGCTACAGCTACGACCAGACCATGCAGAAGGATTACAACATCCCGACGCTGGACTTCCGCAAGACCTGCAACATTCCCGAAGGGGGCAGCCCGACTTTCTGCAACTCGACCGTGCCGAACCCGTTCAAGGGTCTGCCGGCGTTCATCGGGACGAGCTACTACACCTCCAACACCATCAGCCGCTTCAACCTGGCGCGTCCGTTCCCGCAGTTCAACGGCAACCTGACGCAACAGGGCCGCAACGATTCCTACATCAAGTACAACTCGCTCCAGTTGAACTACAACGTCCGCATGCGTGGTGGCCTCACGATGCTCGTGAACTACACCCTCTCGAAGCAGATCGAGGAGTGGGGCTTCAACGATCCGTACGCCGATGTCTATCAGACCGGCCTGTATTACCTGGATCGTCCGCACGTGCTGAAGGTAAGCACGGTGTGGTCGCTGCCGTTCGGCGAAGGCCAGCATCTGGGCGCGGGCACCAACCGCTTCGTCCGCAAGCTGATCTCCGGCTGGACCTGGAACAACACGTTCACCGATCCGTTCAAAGGCTTCCCGAGCGATCTGCCGAATGCCATCCAGCTTCGGGATCCGCTCAGTCCGCTGAAGGACGCCTCCGGTAACTTCGTTACGGACGCGTCGGGCAAGGCGATCTGGACGGGCGAAACCGACTGGAAAGCCTACCAGGTCCGCCTGTGGAATCCCTGCGTGCTTCGTCAGAATGACGACGGCTCAATCGCTCCGCAACCGTCCAGCACGGCTCTCGGCTGCGGCGCGGCGGACAGCGGCAATTACGCCTGGCTGCAACCGGCCGGCTTCGCACCTCGCTACACCCCCAGCCGTTCAGGCCAGATCCGGCGGCACCACGCTTATTATCTCGATAGTTCGTTCACCAAGATGACGAACATCACCGAGCGTCTCAAGGTGCAATTGGGCGTTGAGGCATTCAACGTTTTCAACCACAACTACTTCGGCCGCGACCAGGTGGATACCGGTCTGGGCAACGCCACCTTTGGCGTGATCCGGCCCTCCACCGTGTCTACGCAAAACATTCTTCCGCGCCAGATTCAGATCCGCGTCAAGCTGTTCTGGTAGGACAAACAGAAACCCGAAACCAAAAGGCGGTCCCATCCGGGGCCGCCTTTTTTTGTCTGTAACGTGACGAAACACACCCGCCGCTCCACCGCCGCCTGACATTCAGAACGCCCAAATCCTATTGCTTTAACGTGAAAGGATGCTATAATCTGCCCAATTCGGGTCTGGTGAAAAATCCAGTCCCACACCCCTCACCGCGAAGCCGTAGCTCTTTTTTTGGGGGTTTTTGGGTGAGGATTCGACTATACACATCTCTCTTTGCGCTCCTCTGCGTGGCACTTCTGCCCGCCTGGGGGCAGGATTTCCGCGCAACCATCACCGGACACGTTTACGACTCCAGCGGCGGCGCCGTTCCGGCCGCGAAGGTCCAGGTGACGAACGCTGACAATGCCGAGGTCACTACCGCCACTACCGACGCGGCGGGAGCCTATTCCATTCCGCTGCTGCGGCCGGGTGCCTACAAGTTAACCGCCATGGCACCGGGCTTCAAGCAGTTTATCCGCGACGGAGTGGTGCTCGAAGCGGCCAAAACGCTCGGTATCGACGTCACGCTCGAAGTCGGCGCGGTCACCGATACGGTGGAAGTCACGGCGGCCGCCGCGGTGCTGGAGACCCAGACCGCGAGCCGCGGAGGCATTGTCACCACCAAGCAGGTATCCGAATTGCCGCTGAACGCGCGCAATCCGTTCATGCTCGGCGCCATGATGAGCGGCGTCACCTTCAACGGCGCGGCCATCTGGCAGCGGCCGTTCGATAACGGCGCGATCGCCGAGTGGAGCATCAACGGCAGCCGCAACTCGTCCGCCGAGTTTTCGCTCGACGGCGCCAGCAACAACGGGCAGATGGGCAACAACAACATCGCCTATGTGCCGATTGTGGACTCCGTGCAGGAGTTCAACGTGATGACCAACATGTACAACGCCGAGTACGGGCACACCGGCGGCGGCGTCATGAACGTGGTGCTGAAGAGCGGCACCAATACGCATCACATCACCGCGTGGGAGTTCCTGCGGCGCACTCCGCTCGACGCAAATACGTTCCAGCGCAACGCCACCGGTCTGGGCGAGCGCGCCGAGCATTACCTGGATCAGTACGGATGGCAGCTCGAAGGGCCGCTGCGGATTCCGAAACTGCTGCCGAAAGATGGTCCCGTGAAGCTGTTCTACATGGGCGCCTACGAAGGCTATCGCGAAGGAACTCCGAACCCGCTGTTCGTCTCCTATCCGGAGCCGGAGATGCGGCTCGGCGATTTCTCGAAGCTGACCAACTCGGTCGGGCAGCCGGTGATCATCTACAACCCGTTCGACTCTGTGCTGGATTCCACAGGCAACGCCATCCGCCAGCCCTTCCCGGGCAACAAGATTCCGCAGACCATGATCAACCCGATTGCCAAAGCGGTGACGGCCTACATGCCGCTGCCGAATCGTCCGTCGCCTGCCGGATCGGCCTATTCGCGGCAGAACCTGGCGCTGCCGGACTACTTCGACGTGGACAAGTTTTACAACCTGATTCTGAAGTTCGACGCCAACATCGGCAGCCGGCACCGGGCCTACTTCCGGCATGCCTCGAACGACCGCACGGAAGACCGGGCGGGCAACGGCATCGATAACAAACCGGGCACCGATGGCCAGCAGCCGTTCCAGCGCATCAACGACGCGTATGTGGCGGACTGGACGACGACGGTATCGCCGACCATGGTCATGGACATCCGCGCTTCCTTCAACCGGTTCATCGAGAAGGGCTTCGGACGCGCCAACGAAGGTTTCGACGTCTCCACCTTCGGACTCCCCAAATCCTTGCTGGCGCAACTGCCGAGTCCGATCTATTTCGGGCGCTGGAATTTCAGCGGGTACAACTCGCTGGGCCGCGGGCAGAGCAACAACTTCACCAACACCTACCAGTTGCAGGGCAATGTGACCAAGGTGTGGGGCTCGCACACGCTCAAGTTCGGAGCCGATGCGCGGCAGATCAATTACCTCCAGCAAAACACCGGCGACATCCTGAGCTTCACGGGCGACACCCAGTGGACCCAGCGTTCCAACATCAACGGCACGAACACTCAGGGCGATGCTTACGCCACCTTCCTGCTGGGCGTGGTCAGCGGATCGTCCAACTACCCGTTGTTCCCCTGGTGGCGGCAGCCGTATGCCTCGTTCTTTATCCAGGACGACTGGAAGGTATCGCGGCGCCTGAGTCTCAACCTCGGCCTGCGGTACGACCTGAACTGGTTCGCAAACGAAAAGTGGAACCGGCAGAACGGCCCCTTCGATCCCAACGCCAAGAGCGGAATCACGGTTCCGGCTTCCGCGCTGGAGGCATTGCGCAAGGCCAACGTGCCGGAAAGCCAGATCAGCAATCTTGCCAACCTCAAGGGCAGCATGACCTTCGCCGGTGTGAATGGCGTAGGCAGCACGCCGGCGCAGTTGAACAAGAAGAACTTCGGCCCGCGCTTCGGCTTCGCCTACCAGATCAGTGACAAGCTGGTGATGCGCGGCGGCGCCGGCCTCTACATCAGCAACCCCAACAACGATATTTTCAGAACGAACGGGTTCAGCACCAGCACCAGCATCGTCAACTCGCTCGATAACGGCCGCAACCCGATCGCCAACATCCTCAGCAACCCGTATCCGGACGGCATCAGCGTGCCCACCGGATCGAGCGCGGGTAACTTGACGTTCGTCGGCAAGAATAGCAATTGGTTCGATTCGAACGCCGTTATTCCCAAAGCCTGGTCGTTCTCCTACGGCTTCCAATACCAGGTCAGCCAGTCATCCACGCTGGAAGCGACCTACGTCGGCAGCTACAGCTACGACCAGACCATGCAGAAGGATTACAACATCCCGACGCTGGACTTCCGCAAAACCTGCAACATTGCCGAAGGCGGCAGCCCGACCTTCTGCAACTCCACCGTGCCCAATCCGTTCAAGGGACTGCCGGCGTTCATCGGAACAAGCTACTACACCTCCAACACCATCAGCCGCTTCAACCTGGCACGCCCGTTCCCGCAGTTCAACGGTAACCTGACGCAGCAGGGCCGGAACGATTCGTTCATCAAGTACAACTCGCTCCAGTTGAACTACAACGTCCGCATGCGCGGAGGCCTCACACATGCTCGTGAACTACACGCTCTCCAAGCAGATCGAAGAGTGGGGCTTCAACGACCCTTACAACGACGTCTATCAGCGCGGTCTGTATTTCCTCGACCGTCCGCACGTGCTGAAAGTGAGCACGGTGTGGACGCTGCCGTTCGGCGAAGGCCAGCAACTCGGCGCCGGAACCAACCGCTTCGTCCGTAAGCTGATCTCCGGCTGGACCTGGAACAACACGTTCACCGATCCGCTCAAGGGCTTCCCCAGCAACCTGCCCGATGCCCTTCAGCTTCTGGATCCTCTCACTCCGGTGAAGGATGCTTCTGGCAATTTCGTGAAGGATGCTTCCGGCAAGGAAATCTGGACCGGCGAAACGGACTGGAAGGCCTACCAGGTTCGCCTGTGGAACCCCTGCGTGCTGCGGGAGAACGACAATGGCACCATCGTTCCCCAACCGTCGAGCACGGCCCTGGGGTGCGGCGCGGTAGATAGCGGGAACTATGCCTGGCTGGATCCAGCCGGGTTTGCTCCGCGCTACACGCCGAGCCGTTCCGGCCAGATCCGTCGCCACCACGCCTTTTACCTGGACAGCTCGCTGACCAAGATGACCAATATCACCGAGCGTCTCCGCGTGCAGTTGGGTGTTGAAGCATTCAATGTTCTCAACCACAACTACTTCGGCCGCGACCAGGTGGATACGGGTACGGGCAACGCCACCTTTGGCGTGATCCGGCCCTCCACCGTGTCCACGCAGAACATTCTTCCGCGCCAGATTCAGATCCGTATCAAGCTGTTCTGGTAGGACAAACAGAAACCCGAAACGAAGAGGCGGCCCCACTCCCGGGACCGCCTTTCGTGTTTATTGACCTTCCACCACGGAGATGATGCGGTTGGCCTCCACCTGTTCGAGAACCTGCCTGTCTCCCCCGGGCCATCGGATCTCCACCGAATCGGCCCTGGCGTGCGACCCCAGGCCAAAATGCTGGCGCAACATGCTGGTGGCGCCGAACCCCTCGCTGCCCTTCACTTCGCGGTAAACCACCAGGTCTCCCGCTTTCACCGTGATCGCGGTCCCGATCGCCATCCGATTGCTCTTCACCCCGCGCAGGTCGATCTCGAGCCAGTGATTCTGGGCTGCCTTGAGATTGTGGTACAGGGCATTGCGCACGTGGTCTCCCGGGTAATGTCCGCCGAGCTGCGCGAACAGGTCGAGCGCGCCATCGTTGTCCAAGTCCGCGAATGCCACGCCATGTCCCTTATTGCCGGGGCGCGCCATGCCCACCAGCCCGGTCACGTCTTCGAAGGTGCCGTCACCGCGATTGTGGAATAACCGGTTTGGTTCCAGGCGGCTCATCTGGGGATCGCCGGTGCCGATGTACACGTCCATGTAGCCGTCGTTATCCAGGTCCGCCACGCCCGCACCCATCGTTCCCATGGGATAGTACAGCTTCGATTGGAATGTCACGTCCGTAAAGGTGCCGTCTCCGTTGTTGCGGAACAGCCGGCTCGAATCCGGATGAACGGCGCGCGCCGAGGGCGGCGAAAAGCCCTTGCGCAAGCCCTCGACGACGGCTTCCCAGGGCGCCAGCGCCGTGGTCAGGATATCCGGACGGCCGTCGTTGTTGTAGTCGAAAAAGAAGCAGACGAAGCCGTTGTGCGGCGCCTGCGCCACGCCCGCCTTGGCCGCCACGTCCGCGAATTTCATGCCTCCGAGGTTGCGGTAGAGCCGGTTGGGGGCGGCGTCGAGGCCGTTGATCAGCAGGTCCAGGCGCCCGTCCTGGTCGTAATCGCCCAGCGCGATCCCGATCGTTCCGTAAGACGCTGGCTCGTTCAAGCCTGCTTCCCGCGTCACATTGCGGAAGGTGCCGTCGCCGTTGTTGCGGTAGATCTGGGTGACGCTCCCCTCCTTCAACACCCCGTTGGCGACCACCAGGTCCAGCCACCCGTCGTTATCCAGGTCGCCCCACAGCGAAACGAAGCCCGACCCGGGATCGTCGGTGCCGCTCTTTTTCGAAACATCCACGAAGCGGCCGCCCTCGTTGTGATACAGGCGGTTCGCCATCGGACCGCTCCATCCGTTCAACGCCATGTACAGATCGGTCTTGCCGTCGTTGTCGTAGTCCACCAGGTTCAGGGAATAGCCGCTGGGCACGTGCCCCAGCCCCACCGCTTCGGTGATGTCGGTGAACTTCCCGTTATCGTTGCGGTAGACCCGCAGGAAGACGCCGCTGCCCGCTACCATCAGGTCCAGGTCGCCGTCTCCGTCGATGTCTCCCCATGCGGCCGTGCCGTTTCCATTCACAGCGCGGATCCCGGAGGCGGGGGCGATGTCTTCAAACGCCAGCAGCGGCGCGCCCGCGCCTGGCTTTAGCGAATCCATCGGGAACAGCGCGGAGTCGGGCAGTGCCGGCCGCGGCCCCTCCACCAGGTTTAGGGTCATCGTGAAAAGGTATTGGTCCACCGGGTTGCGCTGCCATTGCGTGGCCTCGTAGAACTTGCGGGCGGCTTCGATGTAATCGCCCATGCGGTAATAGCAGGCCGCCATTTCGCGGAGGGCCGCCATTCGCTGCTCGAGCGAAACGGAGCGCTTGAGCTCCTGCTGGTAATAGTTGATCGCGTCCCGGAAATTGCCGCGGCGGAAAAGCGTATTTCCCATCAGGAAGTACGCCGCCGTTTCCTCGTTGCTGTAAGGAATGGCATTGTCGATCACCTGTTCCAGCAAATCGATAGACCGGTCGAGGCCCAGCAGCGGGTCATGCGGCACTCGGTGCGCGCTTTCCTCGGTGAACCGCACCTCCCCACTCATCCATTCGCTCAGGTTCAGCAGGAACGCGTTGGCATGCGGCTCCAGTTTGGCCACACGGTCCGCCAGTTTGAAGGAGAGGTCGGGATCGTAGTAGAGCAATTCGGCGCGCGCGTGAATCACGGCTTTAGCGCGCAGGGCAGGAACGTGGTCGGGATTGAGCTTCAGCACCGCGCCCAGCGTTTCCATGGCGAGGCTCAGGGAGACGCGGCGCTGCTCGGGGGACTGGTTGCTATAAAAATCGATCAGGTACGATCGCGCAATCTGGTACAAGACATCCGCGTCTTCGGGGTGCTCTTTTCGCCGCTGTTCAAGCTCCTTGCGCGCTTCGGCAGTCTTGCTTTCGCGCAGCAGCAGCATCGCTTTGCGAAGCGGCCCCGATTTCTCCGGCAGTGGATAGAGCGGCTCTTGCGCCTGCCACGCTGCGCCGCGAACCAGCAAAACGCCGGCAAGCAAGGCAACGGACAGCGCCGCGCGCACGGTGCGGCGAGTCATGTCGCAAGCATATCGTCTCCGGGCCGCACCGGCAATCCCCGCCCGCCGCGGCGCTACCATAGTCGTAGAGGAGTCACTCGTTTGCGTCTCGCTGTCTTCTTAGCCCTGTGCGTTTCTGCGTTCGGTGCCGGCGAACCCGCACTGGTGGAGCGCGTAGGTTCCACCGGTTTCCTGCAGGTGGAGGCCGAAAGCTTCAAGAGCCTGTCCCCGCGCCAGCAGGCCCTGGCCTACTGGCTGACCCGGGCATCCATCGCCATAGACCCGATTATCTACGACCAGAACTCCATCTGGGGCCTGCGGCAGAAGCGTATTCTGGACGCTCTCATGCTCCACCAGGATGCGCTCGGCGCGCCCGTACGCAAGAAGATTTCCGATTTCACCAAGCTGTTCTGGGCAAGCCGCGGCAACCACAACGACACCACGGCGCAGAAGTTCCTGCCCGCTTTCACTTTCGAGGAGCTGAAATCCGCGGCCGCCGCCGTGTTCCGCGCCGGCGGCTTCAAAGGGAAACCCGCCTATGGCGCGATCATCGCCGGCCAGGCCGACCTGGACCGCGAACTTGCGGCCCTCCAGCCGTCCCTCTTCGACCCCAATTTCGAGCCCATGATTACGGCCAAGAGCCCGCGCGGCAATCTCGACATCCTGGAAGCCAGCGCCAACAACTTCTACCGGCATGTGAGCATGGCCGACCTCAAGGGCTTCGCGGATAAGTACCCCCTCAATTCCCGTCTGGTGAGAAACGGCTCCGGCGGCCTGGTGGAAGAGGTTTACCGCGCCGGAACGCCGGATGGGAAGGTCGCGCCCGGCCTCTATGCCGTGTTCCTTCAGAAGGCCAACGAGTCGCTCGAGAAGGCCCGCGCATACGCCGAGCCCGGCCAGGCGCCGGTCCTTGCCGCGCTGATCCGTTATTACCAGACCGGAGACCCGGCCGACTGGCTGCGCTTCGGAGTGGCTTGGGTGCAGAACAGCCCGGCGGTCGATTTCGCCAACGGCTTCATCGAAGTCTATCGCGATGCTCGCGCCGCCAAGGGGACCTCCCAGAGTTTCGTCAGCATCACCGATCAGAAACTCAACGGCCTGATGGTGAAACTTGCCGCCAACGCCCAATATTTCGAGGATCACGCGCCGTGGGCAGCCCAATATAAGAAGCAGGGAGTGAAACCGCCGCTGGCCAAGGCCGTCGAGACGGTGATCGAGACGGGCGATTTCCATGTCAACACGGTAGGGGACAACCTTCCCAACGAAAACCAGATCCGCGAGAAATACGGCAGTAAGAGCTTCCTGTTTACCGGCAGTTCACGGGCTATTCGCGCGGGCACCGGCTTCGGACCCATCGAGGAGTTTTCGGCCAGCCAGGAAGAGATCTCCATTTCGAAGAAGTACGGCGAAGAAGCGTCCGACCTGATGACGGCCCTGCACGAGGTGATCGGCCACGGCTCCGGCAAGCTGAATCCGAAGCTGCAGGGCGGCTCGGAGGCGTACCTGAAAGAGTATTTCTCGACCCTCGAAGAGGCACGCGCGGACCTCATGGCGCTCTGGAATATCTGGGACCCCAAACTTCAGCAGCTCGGCATGGTTTCGAGTCCCGATGTGGCCAAGGCCATGTACTACAGCGCTGCCAGAGTGGCCCTGACGCAATTGCAGCGAATTCCCGCGGGCGACTCCATCGAGGAGGACCATCAGCGCAACCGCCAGCTCATCGTCAACTACATCATGGACAGGACCGGCGCCATCGCGAAGATCCAGCGCAACGGCAAAACCTACCTGCAGGTCACCGACTTTCAGAAGATGCGGAAAGGTGTGGGCGAATTGCTCGCGGAACTCATGCGGATCAAGGCCGAAGGGGATTACGCCGCCATCAAGCGCCTGGTGGACAAATACGGCGTACACTTCGACCCCAAACTGCGGGACCAGGTGATCGCTCGTTTCGACAAGCTCGACGTGCCTACCTACTGGTGCGGCATCAATTCGGAGCTTTCCGCGAAATTCGATCCCACGGGAAAGGTCGCGTCGGTATCGATCTCCTACCCCCGCGACTTCACGCGCCAGCAACTGAGTTACGCCGCCGTCTACGGGTTACAATAGGGAACCTCTGATGGCTGCCCGGCTACATCCGGCTCCTTCGCGGTCGCGGGAAATCGTCGACCTTCGGCGACTGTCGGCGCGCGATCTGGAGCCGCTCCTCCAGGAGGAAACCGCCGTCTGGCGCGACCAGATGGAGTGGGATTTCGAGAAATCCGCCGACCTGGTGCGGCGCTTCGTAGACCTGCGCGCCCTCCACGGCAGCGCCATCCTCGAATCCGGAACAGTGACCGGATATCTCTATTACGTGCTCGAGGAAGGCAAGGGACTGCTGGGCGATCTCTACGTGGTGGAAGAGTTCCGCACCCCCGATCGCGAGAATAGCCTGCTGGCAGCGGGCCTGGGCGCGCTGATGGAGAATCCCTCCATGCGGCGCATCGAGTCGCAGCTCATGATGCTCAGTCCCGATCCGCTTCGGGAGGTGCCGTTTTCCGCCTGGTTGAGCGTATTCCCGCGCAACTTCATGCGAATTGAACTTCGCCGGGCCGAGTTGAAGGAGGGACGCGTACGCCGCCCCATGTACCTGGAACGATGGTCCGATCATTACCAGGAACACGCGGCCGCCCTGATCGCGCAGGCCTACGGCGGTCACGTAGACAGCCGGATCAACGACCAGTACCGGACATCGCTCGGAGCCCGCCGCTTCCTCTATAACGTGGTCCAGTATCCCGGCTGCGGCCAGTTCTTCCGGCCCGCATCCTATGTGGCGCTCGAGCCTGATGGCCGCCTCTGCGGCCTCTCGCTGGCGAGCCTGGTGGGACCCGAATCCGGCCACATCACTCAAATTTGCGTTTCTCCCGCCGTGAAGGGCACCGGCATTGGACACGCCCTGCTTCGCCAATCGCTGCTCACGCTCCGGGAAATGGGTTGCCGCTCGGCAAGCCTCACCGTGACGGCGGCGAACCATGGGGCGGTGGCCCTGTACGAGCGCGTCGGTTTTGACACCGTACGACGCTTTCCGGCTTACGTCTGGGAAGGGTTCTAGCGCCAAAGCCGGAATGACGAACTTGCGAATGCGAGTTACGGAACATGGCCGTAGTTTTGCCGTAGCGGCCTGCACGACAGCTTCACATCGCTACTTCAATCCGATCCTGCGCAGCAGGTTGTCGAATCGAGGATCGGAGCGGAGCCAGTCGTCGTCGCCCATGACCGCCATCCATACCATGCGGTTGGAATGCTCCTGATACGACTTTTCGAGCCACTCGAAGACCTTGTCGCGATCGCGAAGCCCCCAGTAAACGTCCACAAAGCAGGAGGGCGGCACGTAGCGCTGCCGCGAAAGAGCGCGCAGTTCGTCGAGCACTTTTTCGGCCTCCTGGCGCCGCCCCGCCAGTCCGAACGCCTGACCCAGGACGGAGAGACCGGATGGGCTGAGGTTGCGATCGAGCGCCTCCCGTAAGACCTGAATCGCCCCGCGATAGTCGCCCGAGACCATCAATGCGCCGCCGAGCTGCCACGCGGCCCACTGATAGTCCGGCTCCATCTGCAACGCTTTCCGGATTTCCACGATGGCCTCCGGGAGCCGCCCCGCGAACTTCAGGATCCAGCCAACCTGCGTCTGAATGATCGGAGACAGCGGATCGAGATCGCGGGCGAGGCGAACCTCCTGCAAGGCCTGATCGAACTGGGCGCGCGCAGCCAGATAGTGGGCCAACCAAAGGTGCGCCGGCGCGTAATTGGGATTCAGCGCGACGGCCCGTTCCAAACCCTCCTTAGCGCGGTCCCAATTCCATTCGTAGAGGTTCGAATAGCCCAGAGCGGCGTGCGCCTCGGCCAGCTCCGGATCGATCTCGAGAGCGCGGCTCGCGGCGGCTATGGCCAGCTTTCGCGATTCCGAAGGGGGCCGGCCGCCGATCATCACCGTGCCGAGCTGGTTGTAGCAATCCGCCAGACCCGCGTAGGCGCGTGCATACGTCGGGTCTTCAGAGATGGCTTTCTGATACCACGAGATGGCCACTGGGATGCTCTCAGACGTGCGCTGGTCCAGGTAATACCGCGCGCGCAGGTAGGCCTCGAAGGCGGAACGATTGATGGGGGCGGCCCGGTTGAGATGAGCCGGTGCCGTGCCGGCCCGGATTTCATGGGCGATGGCACGCGCGATCTCCTGTTGAAGAACGAGAGCGTCCGTGAGTTCCCGATCGTAGGTTTCCGCCCAGAGATGCCGGTCGGAGGCGGCATGAATTAGCTGCACGGTGATGCGCAAACGGCCTCCGGAACGGACAACGGATCCTTCGATCACGGCATCCACGTTGAGTTCGCCCGCCATCGTGCGGAGCGGCTTGTCACTGTTCCGATAGCGCATGGCGGAAGTGCGCGACGTAATGCGTAAGGGCAACGCCTTGGAGATCTCCGCGGTCAGCAGCTCGGTCATACCGTCGGCGAAATATTCCTGTGCGGGGTCACCCGACAGGTTCCTGAAAGGCAGAACGGCGAGGGAGCGTATACCGGACGAGGTACGGTCAGGCTGCTGGTAGTACCAGAGCGTCAGGGCACCACATAGAATCAGGCCTGCTGCGAGCGCACCGGCAACTCGCGTCCGATGGCGCCGGGCTGAGGATGGCGATGTGATGGCCGGCTCCTCGTCGAGCAGCGTCGGCGGGTTCGGTTGCTCGACCTCCAAGAGTGCCGGCGGGATCTCCACCTCGCGGATCAGAACCTCAGGTACCAGGCGGTATCCGCGTTTCGGGACGGTTTCGATGTATGTGAGATTGTCCGGATCATGCCCGAGTGCCTTGCGCAGAACCGAGACGTTCTGAGAGAGGTTGCTCTCCTCCACGAAGGTATCTGGCCATACCGCCTTGATCAGTTGCTCTTTGGATACGATCGCGCCGCAGTGCTCCACCAGAACTACGAGCGTGTCGAGCACCTTGGGCGTCAGCGGCACGATCGTCCGGCCGTGGAGCAAAACCCTTGCCCGCGCATCCAGACGATACGGACCAAAGTCGTAATAGCGTTTATTTTCGAGGGTTTCAGCCACTTTGAGAAAACTTTGAGGATTCTCTCAAGACGCCCGATGCAGGGTACCGCTAAGCTCCGAATCCGGGGGACCAAGAAGCTTATCGCAATTGTACCGCAGGGGACTCGCGGCTTTGCAGATATTTGCAACAGTCGAGTACTGCTTCAAGCGGAGTAATTGATGTGAAACTCCACATTCAAGGGCGGTAGGGCCAGGTGTCCCGAAGATCAAAAGGAGATCGCCATGAACACATTAAGGCACTACGGTCGCAGGCTTCACCCCAAGAAAAGATTCGCCGCGCTGGCATTCGTCCTGGCACTGGCGGCCGCGCCGCTCGCAGCACTGGACAACGTAAGAACAATCGACTTCCCAGGTGCGGTAAATACCGTTGTCAATGGCATCAATGATGCAGGCGATATTGCCGGACACTACAAAGATGCTGCTCAGAAGCAGCACGGTTTCCTGCTGAAGCAAGGGAAGTTCACTTCCATTGATTTCCCTGGCGCGGTGACCACGATTAATGATGCAGTCAATAACGCAGGTGACATGGCCGGGTTTTACAGGCTCGACGACGGCGTGAATCACGGGTTTTTCTACAGCGGGGGACAATTCACGACGATCGACGTGCCCGGCGCCACGGTGACCAACACCTTCGGGCTCAACGACAACGGCGAGGTGGTCGGGCACTTCCAGTTGCCGGGCGAAGCGATGCAAGGTTTCGTGTGGAAGGCAGGCCAGTACAGGACCTTTACGTACCCGGAAGCTAATGACATGGGATGCGCTATGGGTATCAATAACAACGGCGACATCGTGGGCCACTGGCGGGACACAACAGGCATTATTCGCGGCTACCTGTTGAGAAAAGGACGCTTCGTTTCGTTCGAATTTCCGGGTGCGAAAGCGACCGTCCCGGGCATGGGGCCCGTGGGAATCTCATCCTCCGGCGATGTAGTTGGGCAGTACACTAGATCTGACGGGAAAAACTCGGCCTTCCTGTGGAGCAACGGCAAGTTCACCACCCTCGAAGTTCCAGGAGCCGCTTCAACGCTGGGGAACGGAATCAACAACCGAGGCGACATGGTTGGGTTTTACGTTGACTCTAAGAACGCCAATCATGGCTGGGTTGCGCGGATCACTCCAAACGCTCCCAGCCCGTTACTTACCGTCGACGATGACGGCGCGGATTGCCCCAACGCGCTGCGCACCATCCAGGAAGCCGTCGCCCAGGCGCCCGCCGGCGCCACCATCCTGGTCTGCCCCGGTACTTACCATCACACAGTGGAGATTGCCGGCGCTGCCAAAGAGGGACTGAAGCTGATCGCCGCCGGCCGTCAGGGCGAGGTCACCTTGCAAGGTGACTACACGGAACGCGATGGATTCCGCCTCAAAGATGTGAGCGGCGTCCTGGTTCACGGCTTCACGGTACGCGATTTCGGAAACATCGCCACGACCGCCACCGTCTGGGGAGACGGCAGACAGATCTTTCTCCAAAACTCGCACTACAACACGATCGAGTTCAACCAGTTGATCGATGGGGACATGGTGGGCATCAGGCTCGATGATTCTGGGCACAACCTGGTGCAGCACAATACGGCCTGGGCCCAACGCGGCAACCTGGCCAACTGCGGGATCCACGTCCAGGGGGCGGCGTCGGCGGCAAATCAGTTTACGCAGAACCTGCTGATGGGTAACCAGATGGCCGGGATCATGATGTCCGCCGCGGGCCCGGGGAACTACATTGGAGAAAATACGATCTTGAATAACGGACGCTTCGGAATTACCAATGGCGCCACCAACGGCACGACCATTGAAGGCAATCGCGTCAGCTACAACGGCGGTCCGTGGGGTGTCACGCCTTATCCTGCGACGGTGTTGGGACTGGGCCGCGGGATTTCAGTGACCGGCTCCGAAGGCGTGGTGTTGTTTGATAATCGCGTTCGCGGCAACTCCGAACTCGATATTTTCTGGGACAACGCCGGCTCCAACACATTCGATTCCAACGCCTGCGACTCGTCGAACCTGGTCGGGGCCTGCAACGGGTCCGCACAAAAATAATTCTGAAGCCGGCGTCGGCATGGGAGGTCTCTCTCCCATGCCTCGGGCAAGGTTCCTGGTGCTGATCTCTCGAAAAATCCACATTCGCGGGAGAGTGTATTCACCGTGTTGTGAGCGAGTGGTCATCCGGGAACCTGAGACCCTCGGCGGCAGCCCGATTACCGCGAGTGGTCGCAACGGCTGGGAAGCGCGTCGCGCTCGCTTCCGTGAAATCTGGAAAAGGTCTCCAATTGGCTTTCGTGGGACCACTGATGCGTCTTGAACTTCGCCGGGCCGAGTTGAAGGAGGGACGCGTACGCCGCCCCATGTACCTGGAACGATGGTCCGATCATTACCAGGAACACGCGGCCGCCCGCATCCTATGTGGCACTCGAGCCTGATGGCCGCCTCTGCGGCCTCTCGCTGGCGAGCCTGGTGGGACCCGAATCCGGTCACATCACTCAGATTTGCGTCTCTCCCGCCGTGAAGGGCACCGGCATTGGACACGCCCTGCTTCGCCAATCGCTGCTCACGCTCCGGGAAATGGGTTGCCGCTCGGCAAGCCTCACCGTGACGGCGGCGAACCATGGGGCGGTGGCCCTGTACGAGCGCGTCGGTTTTGACACCGTACGACGCTTTCCGGCTTACGTCTGGGAAGGGTTCTAGCGCCAGCGCTCGTCACACCGAAAGCGTCACTGCGCCGCGACCGCTTAGGGTTCTTAGGGTTCGGGGCGGTTGCCCGTCTCCGCCACATGCGGTATCCTGAGAACTCGAATACTTTGTAAGGATTAGCTTCAGCAAAGATGGCCAACACTTATTCCGCCCTCAAGCGGGTGCGTCAAACGGAACGGCGCACGGATTACAATCGCAAGAACAAGAGCCGGCTGCGCCACCAGATCCGTTCCATGCGCCGGGCGATCGCCGCTAAAGATCCGGAGGCGGCGGCGAAACTGTTGCCTCAGACGTTTTCGCTGGTTGACCGCGCGGTGAAGACCGGCGTAATCAAGAAGAATACCGCGGCGCGGTATAAATCCAAGCTGCACCTGCGTGTCAAGGCCCTTTCCGCGTAGCTGCGGCGGGTCCCTGGCATCTATTCCACCAGCTTCAGAATAAATCTCTCCATCACGATGCGGTCGTCCGGCCGCGCGTCGCGCAGTCCCCTGTCCGCCTCGAAAATCAGCCGCATGGCCCGTTCGATCTGCGGTTTGTTGAACTTGGTTGCGGTGGCATAAACCTGTTCCGCCCGCGATCCCCACATGGGAACTCCGGCACGGGTGAAATGGGTCTGCACCTGGCCGACGGACTTGAGATTGGCCTCGCGCGCCGCCAGCGCCATACGGAACTGCGTCGAGAGGAACGTGAGCGCCAGCGGCATGTATTCGCCCTCGCGGGTCAGGGTGTCGAGGATTTCGAGGGCCTTGCCCCGGTCGCGGCGCCCCAGGGCATTGACCAGCGCGAAGACGCTGTTCGAGCGCGCGTCGGGAACCAGGGCGGCGATGTCGTCCGCTGTGACCGTACGGCCGGCGGCATACAGCGCCAACTTTTCGATTTCCACCGCGATGCGGGCAATGTCGGCGGCGAGCGCTTCCACCAGCAGATCCAGCGCGTCGGGCGCGAGTTTCAGGCCGGCCCGGCGCATCAGCGCCTCCCCTTCCCGGCGTGCGTCCGCGGTCGAATAGCGGCGCAATTCGACCACGTCGCCGATGGCGGAGTAGAATTTGCGGACGCGATCCTGGCGGCGCTTGTCGTCGCCCTCGAAGTCGAAGCGGCTGGCCTCGAAAACCAGCACCACGCCGGGGGTCGGATCCTTGAGGTACGCCTGTAGCGCGCTGGCATCGCCTGCACCGCCGTCGCCATCGCCTCCATCTTCGTCCGCTGCGGCGGCCCGGCCCCTGGGAAGGGCCGCTTCGGCATTCACCACCCAGATCAGGCGCTCGGAGGCAAACAGGGAAAGCGCGCGCGCGTCGTCCAGCACCGCGGCCAGCGGCATCTCGACCAGGTCGTGCTGTGCCACCGCCTCCTGAGGCAGGGTGGCGAATAAGGCGTCTTTGACGCGCCTTCGATCGTAGGCCTCCGGGCCCAGCAGCAGCAGGGCGGGAGGAAGCGTATTTTTCGAAATTCGCGAAAGCAGTTGGGCGGGCGTCATCGCATGTTCTAGAAATTCTCGAGGATGGCGGAGACGACGGTGCGCGCCACGTCGCGGCTCAGGCGCTGCATGCCCGTGCCGCTCTCGTCGAAGTAAGCCTGCGGGTCGGTAGCGATCTCGTAGCGCTCGCGAAACTCCGTGCCGGCACGGTTGAAAAGTACCGCTCCCGTGCGCCGGTCGGTGAGCCGGATGTTCAAGGTGACCACGGCCTGCACCCCGGTGGCGCGATTGGTCTTCGGATCGATAATGGTCGGGTAATTGACGAAGTTGACCACCGCGCCGGTCAGAATGGCGTCGGCCTGGTCGGGGTCGGGGACGATGCGATAGCGGGTGCGGGTAATGAACTCGCGCGTCAAATCGCCCGTCAGCAGGACGGGGAGTTTGTAGCGCGGCGTGCCGTTGCCGAAGGCGGGAATACAAATGGTTTTAACGCTCTTCGGCATCAGGTCTCCGCGTCCGGAGATGTGATAGCCGCAGCCGGCGGCCGCCAGCAGCGCAAATGCGAGCAGCGCCTTCATACCAGGCGGCGCGCCACCGCAACCGCGTTCTCCGCCTGGAGACGCAGGTTATCGGCAACCAGCCAGAACCAGTACCCTTCGGCGCGGTTGCGGTCGGGCGAAATGGCGCCCACCGAGATTCCGCTCTGGCCCGCCTGCCCGACATTGGTAGGGGGCTCGGTATCGGCGCCGCGCACGTCGATCTGGTCGATGGCGAGCACGTTTTCGAGGGTATCGAGGCCGGGGTCGTTCTCGAACTCGACCCAAACCGAGAAGCTGTAGCCATGAAAGACAGGCGCCTGGATCAGGCGGAGCGAGGGCATGGGCGCGCCCTCGCCATCGCCGGGCAGGTCCAGAAGGCTGGCCAGGTGGCGCTCGATGCGCAGTTCGGATTCTTCGAGTGAAACGGGAGCCTCCTCGCCGTAGCGGGCCAGCATGTTGAAGCTGAGCTGGGTATCGAAGATCGCGCGAGGCATGTTCTTGAACGACAGCAGGCTGACGGTCTGCTGCTGGAGTTCCTCCACCCCGGAAACTCCGTGCTCGCTGGCGGGCGCGAAAATATGCACCAGGGAACCGCGGACCGGCTCGCTTGCCTGCAGCCGCCGGAGAAAAATGGCCAGCGCGATGGCGGCGGGGTGCGCGATCACGTGCACGGCGGCGTCGTCATCGGTAAATTCGGATTCGACGGAAGGCGCACGCAGGCGGGCATCGGGCCGCTCCTCGGCCGCGAATGTCAGGTCCACGATGGCGGCGTCGGGCGGGTCGCCCGCGAACGCGAGGGCCTTGCGGCTCGAATCGGCGGACCCGGCCAGCAGGATCACGCGGGCATCGCTCAACGCGTCGGCGTCGAGTGCTCCCACAACGGCGGGTTCATCGCCCAGGCGGGTCAGCGTGCCGGGCGCCTCTGCGTCACCGGCCAGCAGCCGCAAGGTGAGCCCGGTATCGGAAGTGGCGACAAGATCGCGAATTTCGCGGCCGAGCAGCGAATCGCTGCCCACCAGTGCGGCGGTTTGAGTTTCAGCCAATCTGATGCTCCGGAGAAGGGGGTGGTGGTGCGGGACGCAGCCGCCGCCGCACAATGCCGCCGATGCGCGTGATGATGCCGCTGGCCACGTAGGCGGTGGCCATCCCGAGCAGCACCGGCTGCGGCCAGTTCCAGATGGAATAGATAAGTCCACCGAGCAGGATAATCAGCAGCGGCGTATGCGGCTTGGAAAGATTGATTCCCTTGAAACTGTAATAGCGCCACGTGCTCACCATCAGGAAACCGAGCAGTGCCAGAAGCCCCAGCCATGTCACGGTAAGCGGAAGCCAGGCGATCGGGTCGGCGTCGAAGGCGAAGACGACGGCGGCCACCATGGCGGCGGCGGCGGGGATGGGCAGCCCAACGAAATATTTCCGGTCGGGGCGGCCGGGATTCTTGGGGATCGGGTTCTTCTGCACGTTGAAACGGGCCAGCCGGGCCGCTCCGCAAAGAAGGAACAGGAAGGCGATGAAATAGCCGGCGTTGAAAATCTGGCGGCGGACCGCAATACTCAACGACGCATCCACGAACTGCACGCCCCAGGCAAACGCGAGAACGGCCGGCGCCAGGCCGAAACTGATCACGTCGGCCAGCGAATCCATTTCCCGCCCGAAATCGCTGGTCGTATTCGTCATGCGGGCGATGCGGCCGTCCAGTCCGTCCAGAAACACGGCTGCGCCAATCGCTTTGGCGGCGATGGCGAAGTTGGCTGCGGCGCCCACCGGGTCCGTCCCCGCCATCATGGCTCCGTGAAAGGACCGCAGAATGGAGAGATAGCCGAGGAAAATGTTCCCGGCAGTGAAGAGCGTCGGCAGCGCGTAGGCGGCGCGGCGCGGCCGGCGGTCCTGATGGCGGGGGTCGGCCAGCCGTTCCTTAAGCCCCATGAGGGCCTCCATCGATGCGGCGGGCGATCACGCTCGAGCCCGCCGAAACACGCATGCCGGTGCGCACCGTGACCTCCCATTCCGGCCCGAGCAGCACGTCTACACGAGAGCCGAACTTGATGAGGCCGATCCGTTCGCCGGTGGCCACACGGTCGCCCGGCTTCTTGGTGAAGACGATCCGGCGCGCGATAAGCCCGGCGATCTGCTTGAAAGTCACGCTGCTGCCGTCGCCATTGACCGTGACGATGTTCTGCTCGTTCACCGTGGAGCACTCCTCCCGGCTTGCCACTTTGAAGCAGCCCTCCTGGTATTTCACGCTGGAAATGGTGCCGGCAATGGGCGTGCGGTTGACGTGGACGTCGAAGATATTGAGAAAAATGCTGATGCGGTTTACGGAGCCGCCTTCCGGCTTGACGGCCACCACTTTGCCGTCGGCCGGGGAAACGGCCACAGGTCCCGAGGGAATGTCGCGCTCGGGATCGCGAAAGAAATAAAGGCAGAAGAGTGCCAGGATCCAAAGCGGAGCGGCGAACCATGCTCCTGCGAGCCAGGTTACCAGCACACCGGCGACGACCAGGCCGCCGGCGTAGTAAATGCCGTCCTTGACGATCACTTCCGACTATTTTCTCATACGGGGGATCGCGCCCCTTTTTATTTGACTCGAATCGAGGGTGGATTCAGGCGCGGGCAGCCGGCGGACCGGGCGGACGCTCGCGCCGGCATTCACTCGTAGCGCAAGGCGTCCACCGGGTCCAGGCGTGCCGCTTTCACTGCCGGCCAAACACCGAAGAAGATACCCACCCCGACCGATACGCCGAAGCCGGTGATCAGCGCCCAAACCGGAACCACTGAGGGTAGCGAACTGACCAGTGCGCCGATCAACACCGTCGCCAGAACCGCGAAAGCGATGCCGATCATCCCGCCCACGCCCGTGAGCGCGACCGCTTCAATGAGGAACTGGATGATGATGTCCCGGCGGCGCGCGCCGATGGCTTTGCGCACTCCGATCTCGCGTGTCCGCTCCGTCACGCTCACCAACATGATGTTCATCACGCCAATGCCGCCCACCAGCAGGCCTAATCCTGAGATGGCGATAGCCACCATGACGATCATCCCCGTCACGCTATCGAACTGCTTGACGATCTGGTCCGGCGTGCTCAGGCTGAAATCGTCGGCATCGTGCGGACCCAGGTGTCGCAGTTTGTGAAGTGTGTCCTGTACCTCTTCAAAGGCCTGTTGCCGCAGTCCCGGCCGGGCTCTGGCCGTCAGGGTAAAGTGATTCACCTGAGGATAGCGGGCGCAGGCCGTACGGAAAGGAATGCTGATCTGCGAGTCCACCGGGTTCTGGCCGAAGAAGCCGCCTTTCATCTTCACGAACACGCCCACTACGGTATATTCGGCGCCGTCCACCAGGATCTGGCGGCCCACCGCGTTTCCGTCCGGAAACAGCGTCTCGGCGATGGCGTGTCCGAGAATCGTCACCTTTGCCCTGCGGCGGTCCTCCTCGGCCGTATAGTGCCTGCCGTCCTCCATGTTGCGCGGGATCGCCGAAAAGGCCTCCGGGGCGTCTCCTACGATGGAGAACTGATCGGTATCGATGGCGCCGGCCTTGACAATCAGCGGCCTGCCGCCCATTTCCGACGGTATGAAGACCGTCTTGGCAACCACCAGCACGGAAGGGCACATGCGGGTGATTGCATCCGCATATTCCGGGCGAATCGGCTTCCGATGCCGCTCGTTCGCCGGCCCCCCGCCGTCGGGTCCGCCCCCGCTGTATTGCTCGATGAAGATATTGTCCGGACCAAGCTCCTCAAAGAACACCACGATGCCTGCGCGCAACCCGGTCAGCAGGGAACTCACCGTCACCACCGTCGCGATGCCGACGACAATCCCGATAATGGTCAGCAGCGATCGCAGCCGGTGCGACGACACGGTCGAAAGCGCGATGCCCAGGTTCTCTCGAAACGTGATCCTCATCTATTCGGCCCTCAACGCCGCAACCGGATCCAACCGGGATGCCCGCGCCGCCGGGTACCAGCCACTGACGACCCCTACACTACCGGACGCGGCCAAACCCAGCGCCACGTATTGAATCGTGATGGTGAGGGTGAGGCCGGCAAGTTTGGCCAGCAGCATGGTCAACGACGCGCCCACCCCCACTCCCATCACGCCACCGAGTCCCGCCAGGATCACGGCTTCGATCAGAAATTGCCGCCGGATGTCGATCTGGCGCGCGCCCAGCGATCTGCGCACTCCAATCTCGTGCGTGCGTTCGGTGACGCTTACCAGCATGATATTCATGATCACAATCCCGCCCACCACCAGCGAGATCAGCGTTACGGGCACGACGACCGCCGAGATCATGCCCACCAACTGGTCAATGAACGACTGCATGGCGTCGGGCGTGAGACTGTCGAACCGGTCGGCACGCCCGGGCCGTGCGTGAAACCGGGCGCGCAACGCCACCCGCGTGATGTCCAGCGCGCTTTCGACGCTGAGGTTTGTTCCCGGCCGCGACCGCCCGAAAATCGCGATCGACTGCCCGGAGCCGTACATCTTCGTGAACACCGGGAACGGTATATACGCGACATTATCCTGGTTGTTACCGAAGGCTGATCCCAGCTTCTCCATCAATCCCACCACGGTGAATCCCAGGCCTTGAATCGTCACCGTACGGCCGACCGGGTCGGTGTTGGGGAACAGGGCAGCGCCCACTTCAGAACCGATGATCGCCACAGGTTGTGCCGAGCGCTCCTCCTGCTCCGTGAAGAAACGCCCCTCCGAGAGCGTGATCTCCCGCATGTCCGGCAGCACGGAACCGACGCCGAAAATAGAGGCGGCCTCCGAACGCAGCTTCTCGTGCCGAATATCCTCCACCCGCTGGTTGTAGGCGCTATATAGGATTGAGTCGCCGGTCATGGCCTTGAGATATCTCAAGTCGTCAGGCCGGATCGGCCGGTTTTGTTTCAGCTTGGCGAAGTACTCCGACCGCGAAGCCGCGTTGGCCACCTGCGCAATCAGGAAGGTATTGCTGCCGAATACCTTGGAGGTGCTTTCGGTGGCGTATGTGCCCAGCCCTTCGATGGCTGCGCCCACCATGACGACGCTTGCCACGCCGACGATGACACCAAGCAGCGTGAGAAAGGTGCGCAACTTGTGCGCCCGGACGGAATCGATTGCCAGCCAACTGGCACTGCCGACGTTCCGCCAGTAATGCATCAACGATCGAAGTGAGCCCTTGAACATAGGCTTTAGACCACCAAAGGACCCTTAACACCTAAATAGTGACAGGTTTTACCGATTCGCGGTGGAGCTTGGCGCTCGCTATTACCTGGCGCGTCGGCCCCGCCGAATCTCCAGGAACACGCGACCTTTGATCACTAGCCGGCCTTTGATGAACAAACTCCTCATAGATTCAGAACGCACAAGCGCGAGGTTTGTTCCCGTATTGCGCAGGGACGTTCTGCCGGCCCCAACGCGCCGGTTGGGAAAGATGACTCGGCCTGTGACCTGGCGAATACCGTGGCGGCAGGCTGGTTCGAAAGGCACACAAAACGTTGAACTGCCGTCCGGAATCGGGTTCACCGGCCGAGAGAGTCGAGCTTCCTCTGACAAACCTTCTAATTGAACGCGGTGATGGTCAGGCTCTGTTCGGAACCGGGGGCGACCCGGACGGTTTGCGCTTTGGATTCATAGGGCAACCGGAACTCGGGATCTTCCGAAGCTCCCAGCGGGATGGATCGCCACGCGAACAGGCGGTAGTCGCCCGGGGCGATGTTCGCAAGACGGAAGTTGCCGTTGGCGTCGGCGGCGGCGGTTCTCACCAGGTCGGGCCAACCAGGCCGAACGGGGGCGAGCGCAACCGCCGCGCCGGGGATTGGCTTGCCGTCCGGATCGACGGTCAGGCCGGCGATTTCGCCGCTATCCTCGCCCAGCACGATGGTGAGGCGGCCGGGGTTCGCAGCCAGGTCCAGTTGTTGCGAGGCGAGTTCCCGGCCCTCCAGCAGGATCTGCTTCAGGTAAGCCCCGGCCACCGTGATCCGGAAGTCGTAGGTGTCCGGGAGTACGTCGCGGAAGGTGAAGGCGCGGTCCACCGGCAGGGCCGTGATCCCTGTCGCCGCCGGAAGCTCCACCGGCAGCAGGTCGACACGCGCAACTCTGGCCGTGCTTCCTTCCACGAGTCCCGAAAGTTCGAAGCCGGCACGAAACACCGGCTGGATTTCGACGTCGTGGTCGGCCACGTCCACATAGGTGTGGAAGAACAGGCGCCGGGCGGCGATCTCCGGGTCCGGCATCTGCATCGTTACGGAGTAGCGGCGCGGAATGAGGTTGCGAATGACGAAGCCGGCGTCGGTGAAGGAACTGACGAGAACTCCGCTGTTGGGCGCCAGTTCGGGACCGGCAGGGGTGACCGAGGGCATGATCGTCACCCTGCTTCCCAGGTCCTTCCCGTTGAAACCCTCCGGGAAGTGCATGCGCAGGGAATATGCCACCGGCTTCACCAGGCGGATCTCGAGCGAGCCGAGTTCGGCGCCCGGCGGCAGGTCCAGTTGGGAGGCGTGCAGAACCGTGATGGACCCAGGGTAGAAGACTGGCACGATCGGCTCGCCGCTGTATGACGCTCGCGAAGCGCGGACATAGTAGGGTCCGGGCAGGAGGCCGAAAATGCGGAACTCCCCGCGGTCGTTGGTGAGCCGCGTGGCGGCGCTGCGCAGTGTTTTCCTGCCCCGCGACCACCGGTATTCCAGCGCTTCAATGGTGGCGCGGGATATGGGATCGCCGTCCTCGTCGAGCACCCGGCCCGCGATCACGCCCGTGGCCACCAGGCGGACCTCGATGCCTGTCACCTGCTGGCGTGGCTCGACCTTCACCCTCGCCGAGTCCGCCGGGTGCGGCGGCAGCATCGAAAACCCAGCCGTTCCGCTCTGCCGCCACCACGTACTCGCCGGGTTCCACGCCGAGGATTCGGAAGACGCCGTTCGAATCACTGGTAGCGGCGTAGGCTTCGGTCCGGCTGCGGACGGCTACGCGCGCACGGGCGACGCCTCGTTCACCGGTCGAATCCAGCACCCTGCCTTCCACCATGCCGCTCTGGGCGGCCAGCGCCGGCACAAACACCATCGCGGCGAGCAGGGCGCAGCGGATCATGGCAGCCGGCTCCGCAGCAGTTCGATTTGCGCGGCCGTGATCGGCGTGAGGCGCACGGGCTCGACGCGGCCGGCGGCCACCGTCACTTTCGCGGCGCCCTCCATCAGTAAGGCGCGAAACTCGGGCCAGCGGGCCAGTTCGGGCTCGCTGGTTTGCCAGGCGGCAACCTGGTAGTCGCCGGGAGGGATCTGCCCGAACTGCACGGAGCCCTCGGAATTGGTGGACACGGTGCGTACCAGGTCCAGCCGTTCGGAATACGCGCCTGTGGGAGCCAGAGTGACCGGCATTCCAGGGGCGGGATTGTTCGAGGCGTCGAGAACCATAACCTGAAGCGTTCCAGCGCCGCGCGCGAGCGAAACGGAGAGCGGTGCGGGGGCCTGCACATTCATCCGGCCGCCGGAGACGTCGGCCTCGCCGTAACGCATCTCCCGCACGTACACACCCGCGGGCAGCGCATCCACGCCGACCGCGTACGCACCGGGAACCAGATCCTGGAACACCGCCGTGCCATCCTTCTGAATAAACTTGGAGACCCCCGGTTCGGGCAGGTCGAGAGGTAGCAGGTTCACGCGAATGTTGGCCGGTGGAACGATGGGCTCGCCGTCCAGAAGGACCCTCGCCGGGAGGTCCACGCCCTGGTAGGCGGTCAGCGCGACGCCTTCCACATCCCGGTCCGACACCGTCACAGTGCGGAACGCGTAGAGCGCACGCTGGCCGCGCGATTCCTGAATGGAAAGGCAGTACGTGCCGGGCTGCACCGCGGCGACGTCGAAGGAGCCGTCCTGACGCACGGACGCGGAGTAGGCAGGCAGATTTGCCGTGCAGGATTTGGCCACCACCACGGCGCGCACCGGCTGTCCTTCTCCGAGCGCCGTACCGGTGATATGGAACAGGCGCGTTTTCCGCAATTCGAAATCGATGTGGCCGGCTTCGGCGCCCGGCGCGAGCAGAACCGGCGATGCCTGTGCGGGTTCGAACGCGTCGCGGTAGAAGCGGAAGGGATAGCCTTCGTTGGCCGCGAGGTTCGGCGGCTGTTGCGGGCCGCTGGGGTTCTGCCTCGCGAGCAGGACATAGTAGCGGCCGGGCTTCAGGTCGAAAAGGCGGTATTCGCCGCGGTCGTCGGTGCTGGCGGAGTTGGTCTCCACCAGCGGCCGTGAGGGGCGTGTGTAGTCGTAACGAAGGGCCAGCAGCGTGGCCGAAACAGCGGGCTCCCCTTCTTCATCCACAACCTTGCCGGAAATGACGGAAAAGGGCAACAGCAGCAGAGCCATTCCGGACACGCCCTCGTCCGGCACCCGCAGCGTGGTGACGGGATTCAGCGGGCTGAAGCCCTGCGCTTCGAGCGAAACCGCGTAGTATCCCGGAGACACGTCCGGCAGGCTGAAGCGGCCGTTTGCATCGGTGCGCGCGGTGAGGGCGGCCGCGCCCGCCATCCGAAAGGTCACCAGGGCCTTTTTCACCGGAGCGCCGCTGGCGGAATTGGCAACCGTGCCGGAAACCGAAGCCGCGTGCACCGGTAGTGCCAAAAGCCACAGCATGGCCAGCCGCATGAAAAGATTATTAGCACAGGGCGAATAATATTTCGAACGTTTGGCGCCCTGATGCGTCTGCCTGTTGGAGGTCCGATGCGAATACTCGTTTGTCTCATGATGCTGGTGTTGCTGGTGGTGGCTCTGCCTGCCGCCGACGTGAACGGAAAATGGACGGGAAGCTTCATTGTGGCCGGAGGCGACACATCTCCCGCTCAAGTGGTTCTGAAACAGACCGGGTCCACATTGACCGGGACGGCCGGGCCCGACGATGCGGAACAATGGCCGCTCACCGGTAAGATCGAAGGGAACAAACTGACGGGCGAAGTGAAAAACCCGAACGGAGTCGTTTACAAGTTTGTCCTGACGGTGACCGCCGACAAACTGAAGGGCGACGTGGATGCCACCACTCCCGAGGGCCAGCCGATGAAGGGAACCCTCGACCTGACCCGGGCGAAGTGACCGCGGCCCAGCCTTACCGGAGCGCGGCGGACCGCTTCTGAAGGGCCGCGAGCGTCTGCCGCGCCAGTTGTTCGAGACCGCTTCGCGCACGATTCCAATCCCCGGACGAAATGGTGCCGGGGCGGTTCTTCTCGGTAAAGTACACGGGCACGATCGACAGCAGCCCCGTAGCAGCGCGGACGCCGGTGCGGACCTGGTCTTTCGCCGGCGCTGGCAGGCGGCCGACGTGTGTCACCAGCAGCGAGAACACTCCCACTATTTGCGCCGTGTCCGGCAGGGTTTGCGGCAGGTTGTGGTCGAGCAGCGGCGTTCCCGCGCTGATCACCTCTTCGGACCGATTCAACCCGTCATAGGCCTGCATGTAGCAAAGTTGCCGCACGTCCGCCAGTGACGTGCCGGGGAAGCGTTCAGCCCAGACTTCGAGCGCCGTCAGCGCGCCTTCAAAGTCGCGTTCGCCGATCGCCGACGCAACCGTCGTGCGAAGCTCGGATTCACTGGGATTGCGGCGTGTGGATGGTCGCCGTCCAATCGTGCTGACATCGCGCGCGCTGGGAACCCGCCGATTCGGAGCGGGTGCCGCCGCCGCGGCAGGCTTGGACGGATTCACCGGCGGTTTGGACGGTTTGGCGGCCGGCCGGGCCTGAACCGGAATCCCGATCGGAACGGCGTAGGGAACCGCGACCATCACAGGATCCTGCGGGGGAGGCGCCGCCTGCGTGACGATCACAATGGGCTGGGGCGGCGGGGGCGGCACGATCCGCACCGGCTCGGTTTCGAGCGTCACCGAATCGAGCACCGGCACGATGCGGACGCGTCCGGCTTCAAGCGGCGGCCGGAAGGCGTCCAGCCGCGACGCGATGAATGCCGGAGAGGGCAGCGCCGGGACCAGGGTGCTTTCGGCCAGCGGATCTTTGGGAGCTTCCTTAAACCCGGTGGGATCGATGGAATCGGCGTCCGGCGAAAACTCCGCCCACGTGGTGTTGGCGTTCAGGAACTGCTGCGGCTGGGGATGGTCGGGATCGGGGGAGGGATAGAGTTCGCCGGGCGCGAGCGGTCCCCAGCCGGCGACGTTCTCTCCGCGCCGCCAGTAGACTTCGCCGGGCTTGAAAATTGCGCCGCTCCCCGGAACCCAGACCCAGCCCGAGGACTTGGTCAGGGCCCAGCGTCCGTAGTGATACGGCAGCCAGCCCCACGGCTCGCTGCTCACCCAGGTATAGCCAAGCGTGTCGTACCACTGCCAGCGGCCGGCGCGAAAAGGCGCCCAGCCTTCGGTCACACGGGGTTTCCAGACGGATCCCAGATCTCCGGTTTCCACCCATTCGCCGGCAGTATCGAGGTCCGCGCGGCCGTAGCGGTGCGCCGTGTGCCCGGCAGAAATGGATCCCGCCAGGACCTCATCGCGATGGGCGCTCCACTCGTCGAGCTCCTCGGCGGCCACTTCCTTGAACAGAAAGAAGCGGGACGGGTTGGCTGCTTCCACGCGAGTAGTTTGTCCTTCGTGCAGGTCCATATCGGCGGCGGGCGAAGAGAAGCGGACCCAGCCGCTCAGCACCGCAATGGAGGCCGTCTGCGGGCCCACATCCAGGCGGATTCGCGCCGCGCGCGTGACCGTGACCTGCGCTCCGGGCACGGAGAGCACAATCGAATCGGCGCCTTCGGGCCGGCCGGTGAACCAGGCCACTCCTTCGTCGAGCGAAAGCGTGGTGATGCGCTGGCCCGTGGAGAGCCGCGTGTAGTCGGCGATGGCGGCGCGGGTTTGCGCGCCCAGGCGCCACGCGCTGCCTTCGTCGAATTCGACCTCGAGGCGCGATGCGGCCCCGGTGCGCAGCCAGGCGGATTCGATCAGCGGCAGGTTCCGTGCCGCGGCCACCCACGGCTGTCCGGCGCGAAGCTGCACCTCGACCGCGCCTTCCGACTCGCCCAGACGGGCATAACGAGCGTCGCCGGCGGCTAGAGTGCCGGCAATCGTCAACAGCGCAAGGTACCGCATGAGACCTCCCGCGTGGTTCTTAAAAGAGTGACGCCGGGTGCCCGCATCGCGTTGAAAGTAAAATCGGGTTATGACAGATGCGGCCATTCTGCGTCACATCGGCAGTTTGCCCCACGCGCGCGCCAATTTCAAGCAGCTCGTGCGCGAGCTCGGGGTGAAAGGAGACGCGCGCGCCGAACTGGAGACCGCGCTGTCCCGCATGACGGCGCGCGGCGACCTGATTGAGTTGCGCTCCGGCCAGTATGCCGTAACCTCGATGAGCCGCGAATTCGCCGTGGGCCGCCTCGCCATGCACCGCGACGGCTACGGCTTCCTGATCGCCGACCGTGCCATCGAAGGCCTCGCGGGCGACATCTTCATCCCGCCGGACTCGGCTGCCAAGGCCATGCACGGCGACCGCGTGGTCGTGCGGATCGCCCGCATCGAGAGCGACGGCAGGGCGGACGGCGAGATCGTCAAGGTGCTGAAGCGCGCGCATCCCACCGTGGTGGGCGAATTCCGCATCGGCAGGCGCGGGCAGTACGTCGTGCCGCACGACGAACGGATCCAGCAGTGGATCGAAATTCCCGACGGGCTTGAATTTCCGGAGGCCGGGCCGGTGGTGGACCGCATCGGCGTCACGGCGCCGCAGGTGGAATCGGTAGCGGAACTCGCGGGCATGATCGTCAATGTCGAGTTGCTCGAGTACCCGGAGAAGGGCAGCAGCCCGGTGGGCCGCGTCATCGAGATCCTCGGCCATCCGGACGATTTCGGAGTGGACGTCGAAATCGTGATTCGCAAGCATCACCTGCCGCACCGCTTTCCGCCGGAAGTAGTGGAGCAGGCGCAGGCCGTTCCCGTTGCCATCACGGCCGAAGCGAGCTCGAAGGCCGCCGCGATTTTCGCGCCATGCCGAATCGTCACCATTGACGGCGAAACGGCGCGCGATTTCGACGATGCGGTCTGGGTGGACCGGCTCGAAAACGGCAACTACGCGCTGCACGTTCACATTGCCGACGTGAGCCATTACGTGCGGCCGGGCACGCCGATCGACGGCGAGGCCCTGCTGCGCGGCACCAGCGTCTATTTTCCGGACCGCGCCGTGCCGATGCTCCCGTTCGAACTTTCGACCAACATCTGCTCGCTCAATCCCAACGTGGACCGGCTGGTGATGTCGGCGCTGCTCGAAATCGACCATCGCGGCGAGATCGTGGCGCAGGAGTTCATGCCGGGCGTCATCCGCAGCGTGGAGCGGATGACTTACACCAGCGTGCACCTGCTGCTCGAAGGCGATGCCGCCCTGCGCGAGCGCTACGGGCCGCTGGTTTCCCGTTTCGAGTTGATGCGGGAACTGGCGCTGGTGCTGAACCGGAAGCGGGTGCGGCGCGGTTCCATCGATTTCGACCTGCCCGAGCCGCTGATCGAGTTCGACGAATGGGGCGCGATGACCGGCGTCACGCGCGCACCGCGCAACATCGCGCACCGCATCATCGAAGAGTTCATGCTGTCGGCCAATGAAGCCGTCGCGTCGCACCTGGAGCGGGCGCTCGAAACCTCCATCTACCGCATTCACGAGAAGCCCGACCCCAAGCGCGTCATGGAATTCGAGGAGGTGGCGGCGCATTTCGGCTATTCGCTGGGCGTCGGCGCGATTCCGGTGAAGAAATTCGCCTACACCGACAAGCGGCGCGATGGAGGCAAGAAACGGAAAGAGGTAGTGCTGGCGAACGACGACCTGCGCATCTCCTCGGTGCAATACCAGAAGCTGGTCGCGAAGATCGAAGGCAAACCCGAAGAGCGGATTCTCAGCTACCTGATGCTGCGGTCGCTGCGGCAGGCGCGCTACAGCGTCGATAACGTGGGCCACTTCGCGCTGGCCGCGCCCAGCTACACGCATTTCACTTCGCCCATCCGCCGCTATCCGGACCTGGTGGTGCACCGCCTGCTGCGCTCCGCCTTGACGGACAGACATGAGATCCCGGGACTCGACCGCATCGCCGACGACTGCTCGCAATCCGAGCGGCGCGCGGCGGACGCCGAGCGCGAACTGGTGGAGTGGAAGAAGGTGAAGTTCATGGCCGAGCGGGTGGGCGAGGATTTCGACGCGCTCATCATCAGCACCGCGCGATACGGCCTCTTCGTTGAACTGACGGAGCTGTTCATCGAAGGGCTGATCCCCATCGACACCCTGCCGGGCGATGAGTACACGTATCAGGAGAACGTCCGCAAAGTCGTAGGCAAGCGCACACGCCGCGAGTTTTCCATCGGAGACAAGGTGCGGGTCGTTCTGGACCGCGTGGACGCGAACGAACGCAAGCTGCAATTCTCGCTCTTGGAACCTTCCCCTGCGAGGCGGGGCAAGCGACGGTAGCCTAAGTGAGCGGTGATTTACCACAACCCGCCGGAACGCTGCATCTGAAGGCTGCCAGCGAGCGGTAGAATGGCGAATTAGCGATGGAGATCAGCATGCGTACCGGCACCGGCCTTGTCACCGTCGAGGATTTTCTCAAGCTGCCGGAACCGGCTGAAGGGCACTTGGAACTGCATCATGGCGATGTCGTCACATTGCCGCCACCCAAACGAGGCCACCAACGTATTCAGAGGAAAGCTCACGCACTGCTGACTCACTGTTTCGGAAAAACTGGAGTTGTCGAAGTAGAAATGGCGTTTCGTCCCACCGCCGAGCACGAAGTATGGCGGGCCGATGTTGCCTGCATCACCAAAGAACGAGAAGCCGCAACTCCCGATGACGAGTACCTGACGGGTGCGCCGGAACTGGTTGTCGAAGTTCTGTCGCCAGGCAACACCGCCGAAGAGATCGAAGACAAGCGCCTGATCTGTATGGGAAACGGCTGCATCAGCTTTTGGGTGCTGAATGGCAAGCGGCAAACGGCGTCGGTTACTGAAGCGGACGTGACGAAGCACTACGACATCTCGTCCACCATCGTCTCAACGGTATTGCCGCTTTCGATTGCCGTCAGCGAGATTTTCTCTTAACGGAGACCGTCCGCAAACGTGGTGGACAATTTTCTCTACTCGAAGATGACACCCGAAGATCTGGTTCCCATTCCCGGCGGCGAGTTTCTCATGGGTCAGGAAAACGGGCGCGATGAGGAGCGTCCGGCGCATCGCGTGCGGCTGGCGCCGTTCCGTCTTTCGCGCTACCAGGTGACCGCCGCGGACTTCTCGGAATTCCGCGCGACGCCTTTCGACGCCGCCGCGCTGCCCGTAACCGGCGTGAGCTGGTTTGATGCGGTGGCGTTCTGCGAATGGCTTTCGGCGAGGTGGGGCTTCGCGGTGCGACTGCCTACCGAAGCCGAGTGGGAGTTCGCTGCCCGCGGAGGGCTTGAAGGAGCGCTCTATCCGTGGGGTGATGCGCCGCCCCAATCGCGCGAGGGCTACGGCGCGCGCTGGCGCGAGGGCCCCGAACCGGTGGCCACGTCGGCGCCGAACGGGTACGGCCTGTTCGACATGTGCGAGAACGTTCACGAATGGTGCGCGGACTGGTACGACCCGCAGTATTACGCGGTGTCGCCGGCCGAAAATCCGCGCGGTCCGGAGCAGGGAACGCGCAAGGCGTCGCGCGGAGGGGCGTGGCGCCACCACATCAAGATCGCGCGTTGCGCCGCGCGCAGCAGCATTCCGCCCGAGTTCCGTTACGCCGATTACGGCTTCCGGGTGGCTGCTGGATAGGTCCGCCCTACGGCAGATGCCGCTCGATCGATCGAACCACGAACGCCAGCGTCGGTTCGATGAACCCGCGCGCCCCGCTCGTCGCCGGAAGCGCTGGCCGGAGCGGAAACACCGCGCACTCAGGGAGGACCTTCGGCCGTAACTTAGTAGCTCATAGAGATCCGGCGTGCAGTGGCTTTACTTACCCCCATGCCGAGGCCACCGCCGATCACAATTCCTCTGAGTTCGATGTGCTCGCCAGTGCCGGATATCACCCAAACTACTTTTTGACCTGGCGTCCAAGTACCATTGATCTTGAATGATTCGGTTCCCTGGATTCTGCAATCTGCCTGAACCGAATAAGTGAATCTCACCGGAGCCTCAAATTGTATGCCGCCGAAGTTTCCGGTGAACCAGCCTGTTCCGTTCCCCTTGCCATCGAAGCTGAACGCTTCCACCGCCACCATGGGAGTGTACCCTGCCGGCAGGTTTTTGTCGAACGACACAGACAAATCCACATAGCCGCTGATTGCGCTTGTGTACGTACCTCGAAGGTCAGGATTGGACATGTTACTGCAATCCTGGGCTTTCGCGCTGGAAAAGATCGATATCATACAGCCGACCAGAATCTTGGAAGACGTTGTCACTGCAATACCTCCTGGTTTGAAGAGCCAACATGCGCACGCCATTCAAAGCAACGCGAGACAGCGCCGCCAGGCGAGCGCACTTGCCATCGATGTTCGGGGCTCCGCGAAACATTCGCGCCAGAAAAGACCGCCTGAGAGCAGGCGTTGCGTATTCGGCGCGACAGTTGGTTCGCGTGATTTGGGGCGGCCCGGGTCCCTCAGTTCAGCTCAGTAGGGCCACGGCGACGGCACAAACCCGTTCTCGAATCCCTTGGCGGCTGGGAAGAACGAGGCGTCTGGCCGGACCCCCGTGTCCAACCAGTACTCCATTGCGGCCAACGTCGCCAGATATTGCTCTGCCGAAAACGACGTATGAAACGTGTTGACGTAGGTTTGAACCAGTTTTTCGCTGTTACCCGCAGCCTCGGCCAGGGAGCGGTACACTGCTTCGTGCGACGTCGGGAGAATAGGGTCGAGGAGCCCATGCATCGTCACCACCGGCCGCCTCAGTCTGCCGCCCGGACTGCCGTAGTGCCCAAGTACTTCTCGCGCGGATTGCCTGGCGGTGATGTTCGTGTGGGCGTTCATCCAGGCCAGCAGGCTATCCGCATCAACGCCCAAGGTCGCCAGATAGGCCCTATCGGCAGCCATTAGTGAATAGGAAGCGCCTACGTTCTGGGCCACCGGTCCACCATATTGAGCTTCCAGATGGGAGCGGATCGCGGTCGATTTCCACCCCGCCAGGGCAAAGCCTGGCATTCCGAGAAGTGGATCCACACCCCACCATGCGCCCTGCGATTCCTTCATCGCCACCCTGATGAACTCCCACTTACCGAAATTCGCTGGGTTTGGCCACTGGAACACCGGCATTATCAAGCTCGCCTCGTTCCCGTAGAGGTCGTCACGCAGATCTTCGATCGGCCCCCACGATTCCGTGGGCCACCCGAAAACGGCCGCGTAGGCGAGATCGAATCGAAGTTCCCAATCCGCGTCGTTCAGGCTGCCTGCGGCAACAGGAGAAACCGCGATCGCCCCATCGTAACTGGCGTAATGATTCTCAATCAGATCGAGGGTGACGGTACCGCCCAGCGAGATACCCCACACGATAGTCCTGCGGGGCTTGCCTATGTGCCCATTAAAGAAGTTGGTAAGCGCCAGGGTGCGCAAGGGCGCCTCTTTGGTGGAATCTTCGTAGAATGAGCCAGCCAATGCGTAGCCCTGGGATAAGAGTTGTTCTTCCAGCGACGGCGAGGATACAGGAAATGTCCCTGGAGCGACCTGTAAGACGCCGGAGGAGGAGCCGTGACAGTAGACTAGCAGCGTTCCATTCCAATTTCCCGGAACGCGGATCCTGTACGCCGTTCCGTCCAGAGTTCCACTCAGGTCGGCCGGAAGTGGGATGCGTCCCACTTCACTGGGAGGGGCGCAAAGCGGAATTGACGCCGCCATTATAAGTACGAAGCGAAGCATGCTTTGCCTCCAAAAGTTATTGGTCCAATCGATTCTGCACTATGTTCGACGTCCGCTAAAGGCACCATCGGTAAACCCCTTGTCAACTGGCGGTAAACGGGCATATCATTGATGCCGGAGAGTTTGGGGCCTGTATGCCTGATTTACCTACGGCCTCGCTCGCACGGCGATATCGGTTCGGTCCGTTCGACGCCGACCCTCGCTCGGGTGAGTTGCGCAAGCACGGCGTTCGCATTCGTCTGCGGGAGCAGCCGTTCCAGATTCTGGTCATGTTGGTTCAGCGTCCGGGGGTGGTGGTTCTACGTGAGGAGATTTGCCTCAAACTGTGGCCGAACAACACGGTTGTGGATTTTGACCACGGGATCAACACTGCCATCAAGAGACTGCGCGACGCGCTTGGCGAGACGGCCGACAAACCCCGGCACATAGAGACCGTGGGGCGGCGCGGTTACCGATTTCTCGGAGAGGTGGAACCGGTCGCTGCCGAAAAATCACCCGACACCGCGAATTTGATCGGCGCCAGTGTGCTGCACTATCGCATCCTCGAGAAACTCGGCAATGGCGGCATGGGTGTGGTCTACCGCGCCGAGGACCTGAAGCTTGGACGGCAGGTGGCCCTGAAGTTCCTATCTTGTGCAGCCTCGGAGGCGCCGCGGGAGGTTCGAGGCCGTTTCGAGCGCGAGGCGCGCGCCGCGTCTGCTCTGAACCACCCGAATATCTGCACGGTGTACGCGGTGGAAGAATACGCCGGCCAGCCGTTGATCGCACTGGAACTCGTCGAGGGGGAGACGGTGGCAGACCGGCTGACCCGTGGTCCCATGCCTCTGGCCGAGGCGCTCGCTAGCGGCTCGGATATCGCTGGCGCTTTGGCGGCGGCACACGCGCGCGGCATCATACATCGCGATCTGAAACCCGCCAACATCATGTTGACCAGCTCGGGAGCGAAGGTTCTGGATTTTGGGCTGGCGAAACGAGAAGGCTCGGATGCGATGAAATCCGCCGTTGGGGCGATTGTGGGCACCCCCGCTTACCTCGCTCCGGAGCAGTTGGAAGGCAGGCCCGCCGACGCCCGTTCCGACATCTTCAGCTTCGGCTGTGTTCTGTGCGAAATGGTCACTGGCCATCGCGCCAGCGAGAGAGAGGAGCAGAAGAGTCGTTCCAGCCCCCTCGGCGCGCTCGTCCAGCGCTGTCTCCGGCCGGACCCGGAGCAGCGAATCCAAAGCATGGAGGAAGTGAAGGCAGCCATCGGCGCGATGCGTGAGAGACCGGCACCGCGCCCGCGCCTCGCGTTGTGGTGGGCCGTGGCGCTGGGCTGCGGACTCGCCGCCGCCGCGGCCTGGTGGTTTGCGAAATCGCCAGTGCCGCAAAACGTCGTTGCACTGCCCTTCACAGCTCTGCCGGGAATTGCCGAGAGTGCGTCCCTCTCTGAGACGGCTCTATGGTCGCTTTCGCCTGGAACGGCTATCAGCAGGACAACTTCGATATCTACATCAAGAACACCACTGGCAAGGCTATACGACGTCTGACCACCAATCGCGCGGCCGATTATTCTCCCTCCTGGTCGCCTGATAACCGCTACATCGCTTTCATGCGGACTGAAAACAGGGCCGCCTCCTCCGTCATGCTGGTCGAAACGGTTGGAGGACCGGAACGACAGCTCGGCGACTTGGGGCCGGTCTCGTTCTCCTCACCAGGACGGTTTCGCTCAGTTGGACGCCAGACAGCAAATGGCTGGCAATCGCGGCGAAGGTTTCGCCGCACGAACCCAGGGCCGTCTGGCTCGTATCCGTGGATTTGGGAGAACGCCGACGGCTGACGTCTCCTGGCCCGGCAATTGAGGATAAGAATCTGTCGATCTCCGGACGGGACCACGTTGGCGTTCAGCCGCGGCGGCCTTATCGAATCTCTCGCTCAGCCGTTTGTGCTTTCCTTGTCACGGGACTACCGTCCGGCTGGCCAACCGCGCGCCCGACGGCGCTTGGGTGATCGGAAGTCAGAATCGAAACGAGCGAAGCGACCTGATGCGTCGTTGAAGGTTTCCAATAAGCTTGGCATCCCGCCAGGCGCGCTGCAGACCCGTTGAGTCCGGCGAAAGCCTTCCCGACGCCTTCGCGCCGGCGCCTGCGTACCTCGCCCTGGTCGCAACTGCCGCCACGGCCGCTGTTCAGACCAGCCTGAACCTGCCACGGCAGACCGCTACTCCGAACGCAGGACGGGCGCCGCCTCCAGACGCATGGCGCGCAGAGTCGGCGCCAGGCAAGCAGCGGCTCCGGCCAGCAACCAGAGAATCGCGACTGCGGTGTAGGTGGGGGGATCGGTGGTCTCTACCTGGAAGAGCAGGCGGCCCCCAATCACGCGGTTGAGGCCGAGGTTCGCGGTGCGACTGCCTACCGAAGCCGAGTGGGAGTTCGCTGCCCGCGGAGGGCTTGAAGGAGCGCTCTATCGCTCTATCCGTGGGGTGATGCGCCGCCCCAATCGCGCGAGGGCTACGGCGCGCGCTGGCGCGAGGGACCCGAACCGGTGGCCACGTCGGCGCCGAACGGGTACGGCCTGTTCGACATGTGCGAGAACGTTCACGAGTGGTGCGCGGACTGGTACGACCCGCACTATTACGCGGTATCGCCGGCCGAAAATCCGCCGCGGTCCGGAGCAGGGAACGCGCAAGGCGTCGCGCGGAGGGGCGTGGCGCCACCACATCAAGATCGCGCGTTGCGCCGCGCGCAGCAGCATTCCGCCCGAGTTCCGCTACGCCGATTACGGCTTCCGGGTGGCTGCCGGATAGGCCCTGGCGACTCCGGGGCGGATGGAGCACGCGTCTATTCGGAATGCAGCGCTGCCAGGAGCGGCGAACGAAGGGCAGCCGCTGTGGCAATGGCGGAGGCCGCGATTCCGGCGAGCGCCACCAGGAGCAGCAGCGCGCCCACGGACACCCACGGAACCTGTCCCCCCCGCGCCGCGGCGGCGGGTGCGACCGCGACCAGCGCACAGACGGCGCCGGTGAGCAGGCCCATGGCGAGAAGGAAGAGATTCTCCGCCAGGACCATTGCGGCGAGGTGGCGCGGGCGAAATCCGACGGCGCGCAGCAGGGCGAGTTCCCGGCGGCGTTCGAGCACATTGCGCATCACCACGGCGGCGAGCCCCAGGGTGCCGAGGATCAGGCCGAGACCGCCGAGCGCGCGGAAGGTAGCCAGGTACGTGTTCTCCACTTTGTGGAACGCGGCAAGGCGCGATTCGACGGTCTCGACGTCCAGCCCGTAATCCGCGTACTCCTCCTCGATGGCGGCGATGCGGTCGGGTGCGGCGCGGAGCAGAAAGAAGCGGAAGCCCTGTGTGCCGGGGAACAGCCGAAGGAAATTGGCTTCCGAGATCAGCAGGCCGCCTTGAAAAACGGAGTCCTGGAGTGCGCCGGCGATGCGGAAGCGGACGCCGTTCAAGGTGTAATCGTCTCCCACTTTGAGGTGCAGGGAATAGGTGAGCGAATTGCCGTCGGCGAAAGCGGGTACAGCGCCGGACGGATCTGCATCGGGCGGCGCTCCGGAGAACGAGGCGGGAGGCGCGAGGATGCGGGGGTTCCGCGGCTGATACAGGTTCAGGCAACTGGCGTCGTCTCCGTCGAGGACGCGGAAAGGGACGAACTCCACGCCATCCATGGCGGGGCGGCTCACGATGGGCAGGGCGGATCCGGCGACGAGCGGGAAACCGGCCGCGGCTGCGCCGGACGAGTCTTTTTGGAAGGCGTCGAGCGAAACGATAACAAAGGTGGCGCCGGCGATCAGGGCGATGCACAGGAGCGTGCGTCCGGGGCGGTAGGCGGCGCCGCGGAAGCCCAGGGTGAGTTGGCCGTGCACGGGGGCGAATGCCCGGCCACGGAGCCAGGCGGACTGGAGCAGCAGTGCGCCCGTCAGGAGCATCGCCCCGGCTCCGAAGAAACCTTCGGCGCCGGCTCCCATGAGCGGCAGCGCGCCTGCCGTGAAGAGGGCTCCGGCGATCCAGCGCCAGCGCGCGCGGCCGGGCGCGGGCCGCTCTCCGGCAATGAGGCCGCGGGCGGAGACGCGGCGCAGTCCGCGCAGGGTTAGCGCGATGGCGAGGAGGCCGGTCGCGATTCCTGCCGCCGCGGACGCCGCCAGCAGGGCGGGGGAGACGTGCAGGGTCAGCAGACGCGTGCCCACCGCGCCCACCCACCAGGTGCGGAGCCCGTACAGGATCAGGCCGCCATATCCAGCGGCCAGGAACACCCCTAGAACGGCGCCGGCCGACGAAAGCAACGCGCCCTCCAGCAGGAACAGGTTCCTGACCTTCGCGGCGGGGAAGCCGAGCGCGCGCAGGGAGCCGATTTCGCGCAGCCGCTGTTCGATGCCGAGACGGAAGAACAGGCCGGTGAGCAGCAGTGCCGAGATCACCAGGAAGAAGCTGAAGTAGAGGAAGTACTCGCCGAAATCGGTGGAGCCGCGGGCGGCATCGAGGGCCTGTTGGCGGACGGGCGTGATGGAGACTCCCATGCGCGCAGGATCGAGCGCGGCCAGGAGGCGGCCGGCATAGTCGCCGGAATTCGCCGCCGGGCTAAGGCGGATGGAGGTGAGGCTGCCGAAGCGGCTGCCCCAGAGGGCCCGGCCGCGTGCGAGGGTCACGAAAGCCTTGGGGGTGGTGCGGTAGCGATCCCAATACTGCTCGTCCTGCGGGCGAATGCGGCGGAGGTCCACGGGGAAGGGCGGGTCCCAGTCGCGGAGGCCGGGAGATTCGGTGATCCCGGGATATTCGGGCGCAAATGTGGGGTCCGCGGCGGCACCATTGAGGGGAATAATCTGTTTCACGTGAAACAATGCGGATTCGGTGTCGAGTCGGCCCTCGGGTTTCCAGACGTAGTACTCGAGGGTGAGGGCATCGCCGGGTTTGGCGGCGAGTTCGCGGGCCGTCCAGTCGTTCAGAGCGATCTCGTCGTCGCCGCGGGGTGCGAGCGGACCGTCGGTGGCGGTGATGACGGAGTAGGGCACTTCGCGCGCACCGATCCTCAGGGAGTTGGCGAGGTAGGTCATCACCCGTTCGGTCCCGCTTCCCTGCGCGGCGGCGATGGCGGCTTCGGCGAGGGCGTCGCTGACCACGGTGCTGTCGCTTTCGACGATGGAACCGCGGAGCTTCACTCCGAAGTCGGCCAGATGGAAGGCCGGCTTCCAGTCGCGGCTTGCGACCACGGTGTTCGCCATCCCGCCGAGGCGGTCGAAAGGGACGTAGGCGGCGCGCAGGTCGCCCTGTCCTGCGCGGAGGGAGAACTCGTGAGGCGGGACGCCGGCGAAGTCCAGGCGAAGGGTTTGCGCGGAGTCTTCTTTCCGGCCGTGCAGGGATTCGAGCGGGAACGGCGGAGGGCTGTTCGACGCGCAGCAGGATGGCATCTCCCGGGGCGGCGCCGAGTTCGGCGGCGAGCGCGGCCGTCAGCAGGATCTCGCGGCTTTGCGGGGGCCGGCCAGGGTACTGCTGGAAGCTCCAGAAACGCTCGTCGACGCCGTAAACCTGAATGGCTCCGGCGCGGCGGCGGCTGGCGTCGTGGACGCAACGCCTTCGAGCGAGAGGATAGGGGCGGCCAGCGGGGCGGTAGCCAGATTCTTGCGAAACAAAGCCAATTCGGGAGAGCACCGTATCGACATTGCCGAGGCGGGCGACGGCAAGGTCGCGAAGGCTGGCCTTTACCGAGTCGCCGGTCAGGAGCGCCCCGCCCAGCACTCCTGTTGCCGTGGCAACGCCGAGCACGACGGCCAGGTTGGTGCGCCAGTACCAGGCGAGATTACGCCGGAGCAGGGTGGAGGTTCGCATGACGCAACTCGTAACGCCGCGGAAACAGGGCGGCCAGGGCCGGGCTGTGGGTGACCACGATCAGGATGCTCTGCTGGAGGCGGTGTAGTTCCATCAGCAGGCGGGCAACCATCTCTGCGGAAGCTTCGTCGAGATTGCCGGTAGGCTCGTCGCAAAGCAGCAGGCGCGGGTTCCGGATGAGGGCGCGGGCGAGCGCGGCGCGCTGCTTCTCGCCACCCGAGAGTTCGGCCGGACGGTGGTGGAGGCGGTCGGAAAGGCCGACGCGGTCGAGCAACTCCCGCGCGCGCTTCGCGTCGCCCGGCTCGGCACCTACCAGGGTGGGGATCAGGACGTTTTCGAGCACCGAACACTGGGGCAGCAGGCAATGATCCTGGAACAGGAAGCCGACGGCGCGATTGCGGAACGAAGCCAAATCAGCTTCGGAGAATTCGAACGGGTTTTTGCCGTCGAGGGCGACGGTGCCTTCGGTGGGCGGCTCGAGCGCTCCTGCAATGTAGAGGAGGGTGCTTTTCCCGGCGCCGGAAGGTCCCATAATGGCGGCGGCTTCGCCGGGTTCGAGGCGCAGCGATACCTTGTCGAGGATCGTCAGGGGACCGCGCGCGCCGGCGTAACGTTTGGTGATGGCGCGCAGCTCAAGCATGGGCGGCCTCGGGGCGGGCAATCGCAGCGTAGGCTTCGGCGGCGCGTTGGGCCATCTGCGCGGCGCTGAAGCGGGCGAGGACCGCCTCGCGTCCGCGGCGTCCAAGGTCGCGGGCGCGGCCCCGGTTCTTCCAAAGTTCGAACAGGCCTCGGGCGAGCGCGGCAGTGTCGCCGGGCGCAACCAGAAGTCCGCCGCCGGTCTGTTCCACGATCTCGGTGAATGCGCCCCGGCGCGGCTGCACAACGGGAACGCCGTTAGCCATCGCCTCGAGCAGGAAGATGCCCTTGGGCTCGTCGTAAGTGGCCGGGACGCTGAGCACGTCGAGCGAACGGAGAAAGGCGAACTTCTCTTCGCGCGTGACCTCGCCGCTGATAGTGAAACTCGGCTGCCAGGCCGGCCTCGGCGAGCCTCCGCTCGATGCGTGCCAGGTAAGGCTGGTGTTCGGGCGCAAGATAACCGGCAGCGTGCAGGGATCCGCCCGCGAACCCGTTCTCGCCGCGCAGTCGGATATAGGCTTCGGCGAGTTCGGCTAACCCCTTTTCCGGCGCGATGCGCGCCAGGTACCCCACGCGGAAGGTGCCCTCCCGCGGAGGATCGGCCGGGCCGCAGCCCTCGAGGTCGATTCCCAGCGGAACCACGTGCATCCGGCCGGG
Organism: Bryobacterales bacterium; assembly: GCA_963836425.1. Taxonomy (GTDB): domain Bacteria; phylum Acidobacteriota; class Terriglobia; order Bryobacterales; family Bryobacteraceae; genus CAWIJJ01. The sequence goes on from CAWIJJ010000008.1 coordinate 197,583, forward strand.
GGGAATCTCCAACTCGCGCTGCCAGTATGCGGCGCTGTAGGCGCTCACCGCGACAAATCCTTTGACGTACGGCAGGTTCGCGCGGATGAGCCGGAGCGCCTCGGCGCGGTAGGGCTCGAGCAACTGGCCAAGGAACAGTTCCTCGCCCTGGAGCGTGCAGCAGACCGGCCGTCCGGCGGCTTCCGCCAAGGGCCGGGCGAGCCCGATCAGGAGGGAATTGGGCAGCGTGAGGATATCCGGGGGCGGTTCGGAGCGAAGCCACCCGGCCAGCTTCGCGACTTCGCGCGCCTGGTTGCCATCGGCGCCGCGCAGGACTGAAACCGTCATTTCGCCGAGGCGGCGCGGGTTTACCGCAATGGAACGGCGGGAGGCCAGGCGCAGCAACCAGGGCGCGTTCCAGAGCCGGTCGAGCAGGGGATGCGGGCGGCGAAAGAAGGCGGACTCCTGCTCCAGGTAGACGCTGATGCCGTTCAGAAAGACCCGCTGTTCGCTGACGTTGCGGCCGTCGGTGCGGGTGGGAGTGTAGAGCGGTTGAAGGACTACGTCGTGGCCCTGCCGTTTCAACTCGGCCGCGAGCTGATTGTCGCGCAGGCAACTGCCGCAATACATACGCGCTGCACCCGCGGTGAAAGCGAGGATTTTCATGGGCCCAAAAGTGAACTCCAGTGTAGTACGGCGCTCGGCGGCGGGGCCTCCGAGCGCTTGTGGTAAAATGCGACAAACGGATCTGAAAAGCATGTATCGCCTGACGATTTACGCGTTGCTCTTGCAGACGGTTGCGATGGCGCAACAGATGGCAGGGACGGTTTCCGGAACGGTGGCCGACACTTCGGGGAAGGCGCTCTCCGGGGTATCGATGCAGTTGCGGGAGAGAGAAACGAACCGCCTGCGTACCGGCGCCAGCAGCGCTTCCGGCGATTTTCTGTTCTCCGAGACCCGGCCGGGAGAGTACACGCTCGAGGTGCAGCGGGAAGGGTCGCGAAAGTACCTGCGCAGCTTCACGGTGGGGGTGAACCAGGAATTGTGGCTGGAGGTCGTGCTGCCGGACGGGCCGCTGACGGAAACGGTGCAGGTGACGGCGGCGCCGAGCGTGCTGCGGACCGAATCGGCGGCGATGGGCGGCCTGATCGCCAACCGGCAGATCACGGGACTGCCGCTGGACGGACGCAACTTTTTCGAACTGGGACTGCTGCTGTCGGGCGTCGCGCCGGCGGCGCAGGGATCGGCTGGGTCCGTGCGGGGCGATTTTGCGGTAAATATCAACGGCGGGCGGGAAGATGCCAACCAGTTCCTCCTGGACGGGGTATTCAACGGCGACCCGAAATTGAACGGGGTGTCGGTGACGCCGCCGGTGGACGCAGTGCGGGAGTTCGAGGTGTCGGCCGGCGCCTTCGACGCGACCTTCGGGCGGAACTCGGGCGGCCAGTTCAACGTGGTATTGAAGTCGGGCGGCAACGACCTGCACGGCACGGCGTACGAGTTTTTCCGTAACCGGGTGCTGGATGCGCGGAATTTCTTCGCGCCGGGCGGGGAGGCGAGCCCGCAGTATTCGCGCAACCAGTTTGGCGCGTCGGCCGGCGGGCCGGTACGGCGGGACCGGACGTTCTTCTTCGTGGATTTCGAGGGGCGGCGCGTGCGGGAAGGTTTGACCCGGGTCACCAATGTGCCGACGGCGCTCGAACGGCGCGGCGATTTCTCCCGGAGCGGCGTTTACGCGGTGGATCCGATGACACAGCGGCCGTTTCCCGGGAACGCGATTCCGCAGCCGTACCTGAACCCGGTGGGCCTGGCCATCGCGGCGCTGTATCCGCAGCCGAACCGCGCGGCGGCCGGGCAGAACTACGTCTCCTCACCGGCGGCAAAGGACCGGGAGGACCATTTCGATCTGCGCCTGGATCACGAGCTGAATCGCGCGGGTGCCCTATCGGTACGGTACAGTTTTGCCGATCGGTCCTTGTATGAGCCGTTCTCGGGACCGGATTTCGCGGCGATTCCGGGGTTTGGAACCGATGTGCCGCGGCGCGCCCAGAATGCGGCGGTCAGCCACACGTACGGATTCGATGCCGGGCTGTTGAACGAAGTGCGGCTGGGGTTCAACCGCGTTTCGGCGGGTTCGTACCAGGAAAACATGGGGCGGCGATGGAACCAGGAAGTCGGGTTGCCCGAGATTTCGTCGAATCCGCGGGATACAGGGCTGAGCCTGGTGAAACTTACCGGATACTCGCCCGTCGGCGATGAATACCATAACCCGCAGCACGGCGCTTCCACCGTGTACCAGGTGGTGGACACGGTAACGGCAGTGCGGGGGCGGCACCTTTTGAAGGCGGGCCTGGACTTCCGGCGCTTGCAGCAAAACGCATTTCGCGACGAGATGTCGCTCGGGTACCTGAGCTTTCTGGGCATGACCGGCAGTTCGCTGGCGGAACTGCTGATGGGTATGCCTTCGGTGACGGCGGTGGCGCGGGCGGACAATCACCAGCACCTGCGCACGGGCTCGGCCTCGTTCTTCGCGCAGGACACGTGGAGGGCCGCCCCGAGTCTCACGCTCTCGGCGGGGGTGCGCTACGAGTACCACGCGCCTCCGGTAGACGCGCAGGACCGCGCGAACCTGTATGACGCGGCTACGCAGTCGCTGGTGCCGGCCGGGACGGCGGGGTTGCCACGGGGCGGATATGCGCCGGACCGGAACAACTTCGGGCCGCGGGTGGGCATCGCGTGGCGGCCGGGCGGGGGCGGCAGCACGGTGGTGCGGGCGGGGTATGGAGTGTATTACGACGTATCGGCTCTGGCGACAGGGGAAGGACTTTACTTCAACGCCCCGTATTACGACTTGAAGCTGTATTACTCGTTCCAGCAATTTCCATTGAGCCTGTCAGATCCGTTTCCGAAGAATTACCCGCTGCAACTGCCTGGCTCGGCGCTGGCTTTCCAGCGCGACCTGCGGACGGCGTACACGCAGCACTGGGACTTCACCCTGCAGCGGGAGATCGGGAAAGAGCGGGTGCTGGAGTTGGCGTATGCCGGCTCGAAGGGATCGAAGCTGGTGGCGGCACGCGACATGAACCAGCCGGCGCCCTCGGCGAACGCAGTCAATTATCGTCCGGCGCCGCAGTTCGACGACATCAACGTCGTCGAATCCAGAGGCAACTCGAACTACCACAGCCTGCAGGCGCGATTTCAGCAGAACGTGAGGCGGGGACTGGCGGCACTCGGTTCTTACACGTGGTCGAAATCGATCGATGACGGATCGAACTTCTTCACCAGCGCCGGGGATCCCAATTTTCCGCAGGACAGCCGCAATGCAGCGCTCGAGAGGGCACTCAGCAACTTCGATGTGCGGCACCGGCTCGCGGTCAGCTATCTGTGGGACGTGCCGGGGCGGGGCAAAGTGCTGGGCGGCTGGCAGACCTCCGGCGTATGGAGTTTCCAAACCGGGCGGCCATTCACGGTGGCGCTGATTCCGGACCTGGATAACAGCAACACGGGCCGGTCAACGCTGGGCTTCGGAGCGAACGACCGTCCGAACGTGCTGCGGAATCCGGCGCTCGCCGCGCCCGGTGCGGACCGCTGGTTCGACACCGGGGCATTCGCGATGCCGGATTACGGCAGCTTCGGAAATGCCGGGCGCAACATCGTGACGGGCCCGGGGCGAATGGACGTGAATGCATCGCTGGCGAAGAACGTACGGCTCGCCGAAGGCGTACAACTGGCAATGCGGGGCGAAGCGTTCAACCTGTTCAACCACACGAATCTGGATCTGCCCGATATCTTTTTCGGCTCGCCGACTTTCGGCAGGATCCAATCCGCTGGAAGTCCGCGGCGAATTCAGTTCGGCCTGAAACTCATTTACTGAGGTGATGATGCGGCGATTGGCGACGGTGCTTGCGATCGGAATGGCGGCCGCGGTGTTGGCATTCGCGGCCGATGACGGATGGGCGCGGTGGCGCGGTCCGTTCGAGAACGGGATGGCGCGCGGGGACGCGCCGCTGCGGTTCAGCGATAAGGAACGCGTGGCCTGGAAGGTGGAGATACCGGGCCGCGGCCACTCCACGCCGGTGGTGTGGGGCGATCGAATCTTCTTGACCACGGCGGTCACGGTGGGGGCAGCGCCTCAGGGCTCCGCTGCGGCCGGGGGGCGCGGAGGATTCGGCGGCGGAGGCGGCCCGCAGGCTCAGCACAAGCTGATGGTGATGGCGTTCGACCGCAAGAGCGGCAAGCAGCTCTGGGAACGGGTCGCGCACACGGTGGCGCCGCACGAAGGCTTCCACTCGCAATACGGGAGCTTCGCTTCCAACTCGCCGGTGGTGGACGGCAAACATCTGATCGCGTTCTTCGGTTCGCGCGGGGTCTATTGCTACACGCACGACGGGCAACTCGTGTGGGAGAAGGACTTCGGATTGCAAATGCGGATGCTGATGAGTTTCGGCGAGGGCTCGGCGCCGGCGCTCGATGGCGACAGCCTGGTGCTGCTCTACGATCACGAGGGCGACTCCTTCCTGGCGGCGCTCGATAAGAACACGGGGAAGGAGTTGTGGCGTACGGCGCGACCGCCGGGATCGTCATGGTCCACGCCGCTGATCACGGTGGTGAATGGAAAGAAGCAGGTGATCGTGCCGGCGACCAAGTTCACGGCGGGTTATGAGCTGGAAACCGGAAAGCTGGTGTGGCAGGCGCGAGGATTGGGGCGGAATGTGATCCCGATGACCGCGGTGTCCGACGGGGTGGCGTACGTGATGAGCGGGTATCAGCAGCCAAACCTCCTGGCGATCCGGCTGGGACGGGAAGGCGACCTCACCAACACAGATGCAATTCTCTGGCAGAATCAGCGCGGCAATTCATACACCGCATCGCCGGTACTCTACGAAGGCAAGTACTACTTCGTCACGGACAACGGCACGCTGTCCTGCCTGGACGCAAAGACGGGCACTGCGTACTACGCCCAGCAGCGTCTTCCGAAACCTTACAGCTTCAAAGCGTCGCCGGTGGGAGCGAACGGCAAGCTCTACCTGGCTACGGAAGATGGAGATGTGGTGGTGGTGAAGATGGGGGAAAAGTACGAGGTCCTCGCGACCAATACGATGGAAGGAGAGTCGTTTATCGCCTCGCCGGTGATCGTGGACGGCGAGATCTATCTGCGCAGCCGTGCTGCATTATTCTGCATCCGGTAACTTGATTGCGCAGGTTGAGCGATCGAGCATTGACAATCGCGCGACAGGGGTTATCATTTCTAGTGACTCCCCCGATCGCACCGCTCGAGGAAACGTGAACTCCACCAAACGTCCAGTGATTCAGGAAACCGACCTGGCGGGGATCGAACGCCATGGTCAAGGAAAGGTGCGCGATGTCTATCGCGTGGACGGCAAGTTGTTGATTGTCGCCACGGATCGCATTTCGGCCTTCGATTACATCCTTCCCACCGGCATTCCGGACAAAGGAAGAGTGCTGACACAACTGTCCATTTTCTGGTTCGATTTTGTGCGGGATTTGACACCCACGCATTTTCTGACCGCGGATGTGGATGAGTATCCGGCAGCTCTGGCGCCGTACCGCGATCAGATCGAGGGCCGCTCGATGCTGGTGAAGCGGGCGGAGATGATCGAAGTGGAATGCGTGGCGCGAGGCTATCTGTCAGGCTCGGGCTGGAAGGAATACCGGGAGCAGGGGACCGTGTGCGGCATCCCGCTGCCGGCAGGGCTTCGCGAGAGCGACAAACTTCCGGAGCCGATTTTTACACCGGCCACGAAGGCGCAGTCGGGTCATGACGAGAATGTCTCGTTCGAACGTGTTTCCGAGCTGATTGGCGCGGATCTGGCCGCCCGGCTTCGCGGGCTGACGCTCGAAATCTACCGGCGCGCCGCACAGTACGCGGAGACGCGGGGCGTGATTATCGCGGACACGAAGTTCGAATTCGGGTTTGTGAACGGCGAACTGGTGTTGGGAGACGAAGTGCTGACGCCCGATTCATCGCGATTCTGGCCGGCGGACAGCTACCGGCCGGGTGGTCCGCAACTCTCCTACGACAAGCAGTTTGTGCGCGACTATCTCGAAGAGATCCACTGGGCGAAGCAACCGCCCGCTCCGCCGCTGCCCGACGAAGTCGCGGCGCGGACGAGCGAGAAGTACCGGCAGGCATACCAGGTCCTGACGGGCCGCGAACTATGAACTGGTTCGACGGCCTGCTGGTCCTGATACTCGGCACGTCGGTGTTCGTGAGCTTCCGGAAAGGCTTTTCACGGGAAGTGATCGGGTTGGTGTCGGTGTTTGCCGGGCTGCTGCTGGGGCTTTGGTTTTACGGCACCGCGGGCTCCTTTCTGCTGCCCTATGTGAGCTCGCGCGGACTCGCGAATTTCGCCGGGTTTTTGCTGGTGTTCGGCGGCGTGATGGTGGCGGGAGGCATCGTGAGCGCGGTCACCGGCCGGTTTTTGAAGGCTACGGGGCTGTCGATACCGGACCGGCTGCTCGGGGGGCTGTTCGGCCTGGTGCGCGGCCTGATTGTGGCGGTGGCGCTGGTGATGGCGGCGATGGCGTTTGCGTCAGACGAAAAAGCGCCGTCGGCGGTGTTGAACTCACGCGTGGCGCCGTACGTCGTGGATGCGGCCCGGGTGGTGACGGCGCTGGCTCCGCACGAGCTGAAGACGGGATTTCAGAAGACATATGCCCAGGTCAAGAGCGTGTGGGGGCGCGCGCTCGAAGACGGCATTCGCAAGTTGCCAGAAGGAAAACGAATTCATGAAAGAAAAATTTGATGGCCTTGTGGAGCATCTGGTGGGGGCGGGGGTTTCTCTGGAGCAGGCCACGGAGATTCTGGAGCGGGGAATGATCGGGCTGGTATTGGAACGGAACGGCGGCAATCAATGCGCCGCGGCCAAACAGTTGGGGATTCATCGCAATACGCTGCAACGTAAACTGACAGCGTATGAGATGGGCACCGGGCGGGGGCGGGGGCGGGTGCGGCGGAAGGGGGGGCGCGCGGAAAGCCGGCGGCGCGTGCGGCAAAGCCGGTGAAGAACCGCAAAACGGGCGCCGCGTAACGCATGGATCTGCTGATCTTCGATCTCGACGGCACCCTGATCGATTCCAGGCTGGACCTGGCGCAGGCGGTGAACGCGACGCGAGCCCACATGGGCATGGAGCCGCTGACGAACGAGCGCGTCTACTCGTACGTGGGCAACGGTGCGCCGGTGCTGGTGCGCCGCGCCATGGGAGATTCGGCGACCAAGGCCGAGGTGGACGAGGCGCTCGAGTTTTTTCTCGAGTATTACCGGGAGCACGACCTGGATCACACGGTGCTGTATCCGGGGGTGGCCGACTCGCTGGCGCGGCTGGCCGCGGCCGGAAAGCGCATGGCCGTGCTTACCAACAAGCCGGTACGGATGAGCCGGCACATCGTGGAAGGGCTCGGCGTTGCGCCGTATTTTTTCGCCGTGTATGGCGGCAACAGTTTCGAGCAGAAGAAGCCGCATGCGATGGGCGTGCAAGCGCTGATGCGGGAGGCCGGGGTGGACGCTTCGGCAACGCTGATGATAGGGGACAGCTCGGTGGACGTGCTTACGGCGCGGAATGCGGGCATCCGCTGCTGCGGCGTGACGTACGGGTTCCAGCCGGAGACGCTGGCGGACCCGGCGCCGGACCTGCTGGTGGACCGGATCGAGGAACTGGCCGATCAACTGCTCGAAGGAGACTGGAAATGAGCTATCGACCGGGGGCAACGGTGCCCACAACCGGAATCTACTGGTGCAGTGTCTGCAAGCTGCCGGAGAAGTTTCGCGAGGGACAGGAGTTCCCGGAGTGCCGGAACATGTGCGGGCGGGGGCACTGGGAGCTGGTGAAGAAGCAGGACGAAGCGGGGGAGTAGTTACTTCGCAAGTCCGGTGCGGGTGGCGCGCAGGGTGTTTTGCAGGCTGTCCTTCGGCAGGTTGCGGATGATCGGCTGAACGATCCAGTTGAGGCCGAACGGGATGTCGCGGGTCAGCGATACGGCTTCGCACTCGACCCAGGTGCCGCCGTCGCGCTCTTCAAATCGCCAATAGGAATTGAGGCGCCACAGGAAGCCGTTGCCGGTGCCCGCGGGGAGGACCTTCTCGTCGGGCTTGCCGGCCTTTTCCACTTCGGAAATTCGCGTGGTGCGGGAGACGCTGCGCGCGTGCGTGGCGTCGATGGGGAAGTAGCGGACGTCGTGCTCGGTATCGAGGACTACGGTGATGACTTCTTTCTTGAGCAGGCGCAGGAAGATGTGAAAATCGTTGCCCTGGCGGGATAGCAGCCTGGAATCGATCACTTCGGGCTTGTAGAAATCCTTGTGGCGGTTGTAGTCCTGCACGAACGCGAGGGTGTCGCGGAGGGTGGCGCCCGGGATGAAGATGGCGCCGGTCCAATCGTGGATGAGGCCGTTCGGGACGTCGTGGACAGCTTTGCCGTTGGCGGGTTCGACGACGATTTCGCCCTGGCGGGCGCGCCGGGCGCGGTCAGGGGAGTCGTCGGTCCACAGGAAGTTCTTGCGGTTTTCGAGGCGACGTTCGGTTTCCGCGATGTATCGTTCGAAGGCCTGGTTGGTTTGCGGCTTGAGTTCCGCCGCCGCGAGCGCCCCCGCGAGTGCCAGCCCGGCGATGCAGCACCACCTCATACCTCCATCCTGTTGCAAAAAACGGCCGGACGCAATTTGGAACGCCGGGTGTTTCATAGTTCCGTCCGGTATTGTTGGGGCTCCTTTGGCTCATCAGTACCGAATCGTCCCATTTCAGGCCGGGGAGACACGATGAGTTTCTAACATAATTTGTTAGTTGTCTGATAGAATCGCCCCCTCGGAGGAATCCATGACGAGGTTGGCTATTGCATTACTCGCGGCTGCGGCCGGCGGTATGTATCTTTTGCCCGCCGCCACCCCGACATCTACCACTCAAGGCACGATGTCCGGCATGGGCGAACTGGCGCGCGCTAAAGTGAAAGCATTGCGATCCGTCCGGGTTTTCAGCTTCGCCGGAGGCGGCGAAGAAGAAGGGGGCCTGTCGCTCAACTGCGCCGACGGAAACCAGGCGTGCCAGCCCACCGGCCCTGCCGCCGGGCTCGCCGGGACACAGGCCGAGACGTCGATTGCGGTGGACAGCACCGGCCAACATGTCGTCGTCGGCTTCAATGATTTTCGGGGCTTCGCGCGAAACCCGCTCTCGATATCAGGGTTTATGTACTCCGATGACGGCGGCGTCACGTTCCACGATGGAGGCCAACTTCCTTCACCGGGGAACCAGTCGCTCGGCGGAACGCTGTTTCCGTTGATTTTTGGCGACCCGGACGTAAAATATCTCGGCGCCTGCAATTTTATCTATACGTCTTTGATCGTCACGTTTGCCGGGGACGGGCTGGCGCAGACGCTTGGAGTGCATCGTTCGACGGATTGCGGACACACCTGGACAGGACCGATTGAAGTCGGTCCGGCCACAAACCCGAACGGGCGAGTGGACGTGAACTCGGATGCTTTGGATGCCGCGGACAAGGAAGTGGTGGATGTCGATCCGGATACCGGCCGCGTCATGTTCGCGTGGAGTAATTTCACGCCGGTAGCTCTTGGTGGGGTCGAAATCTCAGCAACGTACACCGATAACATCCTGGCGCCGGCTCCCACTTTTGCGCCCCGCCGGGTGATCGCCGCGGGTTTGACCGACGGGCAGGGTTCCGCGGTCCGCTTCGCGGGAAATGGCAGTCCGAACGTTTACGTCTCCTGGCTTCGATTCACGGGCTATTACACGCGGCGGATTGGCTACGCCCGATCGACAGACAATGGAGTCACCTGGTCGGCGCCCGTCGATGCGACCGCCACCTTCGTTGGAATGGATGAGGTGCTGGGAAACGACCGGGTCAACGAAAATCCTTCGATTGCGGTGGACAAATCGCCCGGTCCCTTTTCGGGCTATGTGTACATGGTGTATTCGAACAACAACTCGCTCGATGGGGCCGATGTCTACTTCCGGCGGAGCACGGATGGAGGCATGACGTTCAGCCCGGCAATTTTGCTCAACAGCAGGCCGGGCGCCGACCGCGCGCAGTGGTTTCCTTTCATCACCGTCGATAAAACGACGGGGCGGCTCTCGGTGTTCTACTATGACCAGGGCATTGCGACGAGCGGCGACGAGACGGAAGTCACCTACCTGACCTCGGACGATGGCGGCGCCACGTGGAGCCGGCCATCGCCGCTGTCGGACAGGCCATTCAAAGCGGGCTGGGGAAACAGCACCTCCGAGCCGAATTTGGGGGATTACAATCAATCGGTCGCGCAATCCGGGATCTTCTGGGCTGCTTTCGCGGCGACGAGCCCGCAGAAGTTCACCGATGGCCAGCCTTCCACCGAATTCATCACGCCTGACGTGTACTCGAAGAGAGTCTTTCAGACAACGTTGACGCTGCCTCTGCGCTTGAGCGCGGTCACATTCACCGAGACTGGGGGCAACGGCAACCTCGACCCCGGCGACACCGCTCGTTTGAAAATCACGCTGGTGAACGCCGACACCAATCCGTTGCATGCGTCTATCGTGTCGGCGATAATCGGCGTGCTCTCTTCGACGACCCCGGGTGTCACGGTCACTCAGGGCTCTTCCAGCTACGGCAGCCTGAACCCCGGGTCGAGCGGGCAGAACACCTCCGATTACATCCTGACTCTATCGTCCGCCTTCGTTCCGGGAACGCCGATAGAACTGCAACTCGCCGTCAATTCGAGCGCCGGATCGACGAAGCTGCTCTATACTCTGCCGTCGGGAACGGTCCTCAAGACCACGCTGCTTTCCGAGAACTTCGACGGAGTGGCGCCGGGCGCGCTGCCCGCGGGTTGGGTTGCCGCCCACGGGGCGGGGGAGAACGTTGTCCCGTGGCGCACTTCGAGCACCTTCTGCGGCGGCTCGAACAAGGCTTTCCACCCGAATGCCGAGGACGCGGCGGACCCCACCCGGTGGGAACGCCTGTTTTCGCCCACCATTACGATTCCTTCCGATTCGCAGTCCGTGGAAGTCGAATTCGACGTTTGCTATGACACCGAAAACGATCCAAACCTGCGCATCCTGGCGTACGACGGCTTCTTCCTGCGAGTGACGGACCTCACTCCGGGACACACAGTTCGCAGCGTGCTGGCCGAGGCTTTCGAAGAGGAATTTACGACGGGCCCGATTAAACACTATCCGCGGCATCTTCCGCGCAATCCTCACCCCGACTATTTCTCGGATATGTCGGTCTGGGCGGGCGATTCGGGCGGGATACAGCACGTTCGCATGAAGCTGCCGGGCATGGGCGGCACGAGGGCTCAGTTCCGATTCGAGTTTACGCAGGATTCGACCGCGACCTGCGCCGATCTGAGGCCCGGTCACACGTGCGGAGTCGCGGTGGATAATTTCGTTGTCCGAAGTCTTCGCGCGGTTCCGCCACCCACGGTAAATCTCACGTGGACACAGACTCTCTCGCGCGATACATCCGGCAACATCGTTTCCACCATCGTGGTCACGAACGGCGGAACGGCGACCGCTCAGAATGTGAAGCTGACATCGGCGGTGCTCGGCACGACCGCGACGACCACCAGTCCGCTTCCGTCGCTTGGTTCCATTGCGCCTGGCGCTTCGGCCACCGCGGTGGTCCGCTTTCCTGCGAGTGCCGGGGCCGCCGGGTCCGCATCCGTGCTGAGGATCTCCGGCACGTACGACTCCGGCACGTTCGGTGGAAGTTTGCGCGTCACGATTCCGTAATCGAAAAGGAGCAACCAATGCCTCGACTTGTTGTTTTTCTACTCGTGCTTGCGGCCGCGGTTGGGAACGCGGCCTCGCTGGACTTCACTTTCACGTCATCGCTCCTGTACTCGCAGCCCGGCGTTCCCGTGACCTTCGTGGGCACGGCAACCAATAACGGGCCGACCACTATCTACATCAACGGCGATAACGTGACCTCGGCCCTGCCAGTGGACGACACGGCGTTCCTGCTGGGCGCGCCGCTATTCCTTGATCCGACCGAATCGTTTATGGGACCGCTATTTGACGTGCTGGCCCCCACGGGAACGCCGTTCGGCCTATACACCGGCGTCTTTTCCATCGTCGGCGGGGACACCCCGGCCTCCTTCGACATTGTGAGCAGCGCGCCGTTCGCCGTCCAAATCGTTCCGGAGCCGGGTACGTGGATCGGCGGATTTGCGCTGGCCGGGTTCGTCGTCGCACGCCGGAGATTCCGGACCTGACGTCGATTTCGTGACGCACAAGGCTGCCGGGTTCGCGGTGCACCTCGCCTTCATTTGTTTGACGAGGATCGGAGTGTTTCCATCTGGAAGGCCGAGTGTTTCATAATTATGTCTGACCCCAATTTTGGGGGCTTCGAGATGCGCTATCCGATTGGGAAGTTTGAGCGGCCGGGCGATGTGACGGCGGAGATGCGGGAGGAGTGGATCGGGCAGATTGCGGAGGCGCCGGCGAAGTTTCGCGAGGCGGTGCGGGGGCTTTCCGGCGAGCAACTCGATACTCCGTACCGGCCCGAGGGATGGACGGTCCGCCAGGTAGTCCATCACGTTGCCGACAGCCACCTCAACAGTTACGTGCGCTTCCGGCTGGCGCTGACCGAGGACAATCCGACCATCAAACCGTACGAGGAGGCCCGCTGGGCGGAACTCGACGACGCCCGTTCGGCCGATGTGGCACTCTCGCTGGACCTGCTGGAGGGGCTTCACGCGCGCTGGGTGCTTTTGCTTCGGAGCCTTTCTCCTGAACAATTTGCGCGCACCTTCACGCACCCGGAACGGGGTTCGATGAGCCTCGAAGCAAACCTGGCGCTGTACGCCTGGCACGGGCGCCACCACCTGGCCCACATTACGTCTCTGTTGCAACGGATGGGCTGGTCGCGCGTCTAACGCTATAATGGCTAAAGGCCGCCTGGAGTGTTCCACCAATTATGAGTAGCCGCATGAAGTATCTCGTCGTGGGTTCGTCGACGTGTCTCGCGCTCACGCTTCTGATCGGGAGCGTACTGGGGCAGGGGACCTCGACTGACGACACCCTCAAGCACATCGGCGTTTTCAGCGACGTCGTAGCCCACATCAAGAGCGAGTACGTCGAAGAACCCGATATGAAGAGCGTCACCCTGGGCGCGCTCAACGGGCTTCTCGAGGCCGTCGATCCGTTTGCCAGCTATCTCAACGCGGAACAGTACAAAGAGTACTCCAGGTTCAAGGACGTCAAGCGTCCCGACGTGGGCCTGATCCTGTCCAAGAAGAGCGGTTACCTTGGGGTTGTCGGAACCCTGCCGGGTTCGGCGGCGGCGAAGGCCGGGCTTTCCACCGGCGACATGATCGAGAGCATCAAGGGGATCAGCACTCGCGACATGCCGCTCGCCTACGCCGCGCTTCTGCTGCAAGGCGAGAATGCCACCACGGTGGACCTGACGGTCATCCGGGTCAGGCGGCAGGAGCCGCAAACGATTAAGCTGACGCGTTCGAACGTGCCGGTGCCGCCGGTCCAGAGCAAAATGCTGGAGAACCAGACCGGCTACATCAACATCGACGCTCTTTCGGCGGCGAATGTAAAGGAAGCGGCGGCGGCGATTCAGAAGCTCCAGAAGGACGGGGCGCAGAAACTGCTTGTCGATGTGCGCGGCTGTTCGGTGGGCACGCCGGAGGACGGCATCGCGCTCGCCAACCTCTTCCTCAAAGAGGGGCATATTACCTACGTGCAGGGGCAGCGTTTTCCGCGGCAGAATTTCGATGCGGACCCGGCCAAGGAAATCACGACCCTGCCGGTGGCTGTGCTGACCAACCGGGCCACCGCGGGCGGCGCGGAAATTCTGGCGGCGGCGGTGCAGGACAACAAGCGGGGCAAAGTGGTGGGCGAGCGGACATTCGGAGATGCCGCGATTCGCAAAGCCATCACGATGGACGATGGGGCGGCCGTAATTCTCTCGGTGGCGAAATACTACTCGCCCGACGGGAAGGCGATTCAGGACAGCCTGGTCACGCCCGGCACGCTGGTGGCGGAGTTCGAGGCGCCGGTCGATTTCGACGATAACGGCGAGCCGATCACTACGGACACCGAGCAGCAGCCGCAGAAGAAAACGGAAAACGATCCGATCGTGAAGAAGGCGCTGGAAGTCCTGAAGTAAGAACAGGAAACGCAAAAGGGGCCGCCGCTTGGAGTCGAAGCGACGGCCCCTTTTCATTTGTGTGGAGCGATCAGCGGCTGGTGATGGCCCCTTCCGAAGCGCTGGAGACCAGCTTGCAGTACTTGGCCATGACACCGGTCGAATAACGGGGCGCGGGGGCTTTCCAGGCGGCGAGGCGGCGGGCGATCTCGGCGGCGGGCACTTCGAGATCGAGCACGCCCCGGTTTGCGTCCACAGTGATGGCGTCACCTTCATGCACGGCGGCGATGGGGCCGCCGTTGAAAGCCTCGGGGGCCACGTGGGCGATCATGAAACCGTGGGTGGCGCCGCTGAAACGGCCGTCAGTGACGAGCGCGACACTGTCGGAGAGTCCGGCGCCGACGATGGCACCGGTGACGCCCAGCATTTCCCGCATGCCGGGTCCGCCGCGCGGCCCTTCATAACGGATCACCACCACGTCTCCGGCGGCGATCGTACCCTGCATCACGGCCTCCATTGCGTCTTCCTCGCGCTCGAAGACGCGTGCCGGCCCGTGATGAACCTTCTTGTCGTGTCCGGCGAGCTTGATCACGCAGCCCTCGGGAGCAAGGCTGCCGCGGAGAATGGCGATACCGCCGCGCGGTTTGAGCACCTTATCGAGCGGGCGGATCACTTCCTGCGCCGGGTTTTCGCGGGCGCCCGCGGCCTCTTCCGAAAAGGTCCGGCCCGTGATCGTGAGGGCGGAGCCATCCACGAAATTTCCGTCCACCAGGCGCTTGGCGATGACCGGGATGCCGCCGGCGGTGTCCACGTCGGCAGCCATGAAGCGGCCGCCCGGCTTGATGTCCACGAAGACGGGGGTGCGGGCGAGAATAGGCTCGAAGTCGTCGATGGTGAGGGGCAGCTCGGCTTCGCGCGCCATGGCCAGCAGGTGCAGCACGGCGTTGGTGGAGCCGGCTGTGGCGGCCACTCCGGCGATGGCATTATCGAAAGCTTTGCGGGTGCAGATGTCGCGCGGCAGGATATTGTTGCGCACGGCGTTCAGGACGATCTCGCCGCAGCGATAAGCTACCGCGTCCTTCCGCGGGTCCACCTGCGGCACGGCCGCGGTGCCCATGGGGGAAAGGCCGATCAGTTCCATCACGGTAGCCATGGTGTTGGCTGTGAACTGACCGCCGCAGGCGCCGGCTCCGGGGCAGGCGTGGTCCTCAATATCGCGCAGTTCCTCGTCGGACATGCGTCCGCGGGCGTTCGCGCCCACTGCTTCGAACACATCCTGAATGGTGATGTCGTGGCCATTGTGCTTTCCGGGCATGATGGTTCCGCCGTAGAGGACGACGCCGGGAACGTTGAGCCGCAGCAGCGCCATGGCCGCGCCGGGTATGGTCTTATCGCAGGCGACCAGCGCCACGATGCCGTCGAACATGTGGCCGCGCACCAGCAGTTCGATCGAGTCGGCAATCACCTCGCGCGAAATGAGCGAGGTCTTCATACCCTCGGTGCCCATGGTGACGCCGTCGGAAATGGCGATGGTGTTGAATTCCATCGGCGTGCCGCCGGCGGCGCGGATGCCCTCTTTGACCTTGACGGCAAGCTCCCGCAGGTTGTAATTGCAGGGCATGGTTTCGATCCAGGTATTGGCGACGCCAATAATCGGCTTGGCGAGATCTTCGTCGGTGAAGCCGATGCCTTTCAACATGGCCCGCGCCGGCGCGCGGTCTCGTCCCTGGGTGATGGTATGGCTCTTCAAAGGCATAGGAAACTTACAGTGTACTCTTACTGGAGATTGCGGAGCGCCTGCACGGTGAATTCCTCGTCTTTGAGGGGCAGGTTGTACTCGAGCTTCTCGATGCGGAGCACGGTGCGGCTGTTGCGGCGGAGGTCGGTCATTTCGAGCGTGCGCGGCGTCCAGATGCCCTGCACGTTCTGGATATCGGTCTGGTG
This sequence comes from Bryobacterales bacterium, assembly GCA_963836425.1. Lineage (GTDB taxonomy): Bacteria > Acidobacteriota > Terriglobia > Bryobacterales > Bryobacteraceae > CAWIJJ01. The sequence continues at coordinate 213,615 of CAWIJJ010000008.1, forward strand.
CAGGCGGCGTACGAGCTGGTCTTTGATGTAGTTGTCGAACCTGGCCGGCACGTAGTTGTCTTTCCGGATCCAGAGCCGGGTCAGGGTGTACTGCGACGATTTGGACTGGCGCGGCCGCGACTCGATGCGCCAGCAGGCAGCGCCGTCGATGGCCTCTTCGCCGGTGAGCTTGTAATCGTACTGATCCACGTCGCGCTCTTCGAGGTCCTCGAAGCTGAAGTCGGTGCCGAAGAAACGGGTGGAGCGATCCTGGAGAGCGATGCGCCGCTCGCGACCGATGGCCGGGGTCCACATCCACTGGTCCGAGGCGCGGTCCGGGTGGTTGACTACCAGGAGGGCGACGCCTTTCACTTCGGCGGGAGCGGTGAACAAGATGATGGTTTTGCTGTTGCCGTAAGATCCGAGGCGGCGCGACACCCAGGATTTAGTGGACACCTTGGCATTGGCGCCGATGACTTCGAGCACGCCCTCGTAGCGCTGCGAATTCGAGCGGCCGCGTTTTTGCGATTCTTCCACGATCTGGCGGGCGTCCTGCGCGACCAGCGGGACGGCCAGAAATGCGGCCAGGAGGAGCCTATTCATATTCAAGAGCCTCGACGAGAGAAGTGCGCACGGCGGTTTCGCCGGGAAGGATGGCGGAGGCGAAGGCGGCGCCGAGGATGACAGGGATGAGCAGGGCCACCACCCCGTAGGGGAACCGGTAATCGAGAACCATACCGGTGAGATCGTTGCGAATGGCCTGGAGTTCGTAGAAAAGGTTGAGCGCGCCCACGCCGATGCCGAGCACGAGTCCGATGATTCCGATGGCGACCGCCTCCAGCCAGATGGTGTGGCGGATCTGACGCCGGAAGCCGCCGACGGCGCGCAGGATGCCGAGTTCGCGGCGCCGGTCGGCGATGGAGACGGTGAGGGTGTTGACGATGCCGAGCACCGCCACCAGCACGGCCACGATGACCTGGATGTACGTCATGCCGAGCCACTGGTTACTGACGTCCATCACGAACTTGCGGGCCTCGCGGTTGAGCATGACGAACATCCTTCGCCCTTTGCCCACGCGTTCGAGGATCTGCGCGCGCATGGCCTCGGGATCGACTCCCTGATTGAGGTATACGCGGAAGACGTCCACGGTATCGTCCTGGTAGGTGCGCACGAAAACATCGCGGTCGAGATAGATCGATCCGAGCTGATTCGAATAGTCCCGAATGATGCCCACGACGGGAAGGCGGAGCGTGCCGCCGGGTGCGTCGAGTTCGACCATGTCGCCTTTGTGCAGGTTCTCCATGCGGCCGAGCATTTCGGCGATGACCAGTCCCCGGCCGGCGGAGGTCTCGCGATACATCCGGTCGCTGTCGCCGTCCAGGTCGTGCAGGACGCGGTGGCGGGCGTGGGCCATATCTACACCGACGATCATGACGGGTTTACCGTGATACTGAACGCGAATGGTGCGCACGGATTGTATTTCGCGGATGCCCGGCAGGCTTTCGAGCTCACGTCCGATGCCGGGCTGAAAGTGGAAATCGCGCTGCGAGAGGGTCTCGGTGGCGGTGACGAACAGATCCGGATCGAGGGTGTGGGTGATCCAATCGTCGATGGACTCGAGGCTGGCGGCGGCGATTCCGCCGTGGCCCATGACCAGCGCCAGGGATAGCATCAACGCGGCCACGGTGGCGGAAGTGCGGCGGGGCGCCTGAATGAGACTGTCGGCGGCGAGCGATCCTTCGACGGGCCGCAGCCAGCGTAAAGGATAGCGGAGCAGGCGCGCGATTTCGAGGGAGAGAAACGGCGTCAGGAGCAGTGCGGCCAGAATGGTGAGCAGGTATCCGAGGTAGAAGGCCGGACGGTAGGCACTGAAAACCAGGCACAGGAGGGCGACGGCGATGAAAGCCAGCGCGGCGATTCGGCGCAAGCGGTTCTCACCCGCGCCGATCACCTGGTATTTCCCCTTTTGGAGCGCCTGGACGGGTTCGACGCGCGAGGCGTTGCGCGCCGGAATCCACGCGGCGAACATGCTGGTCAGAATCCCCACCAGGAGCGCACCGGCGAGAAACCAGGGGTCGATCACGACTGCTTTTGCGTTTTGGGGCACGCCGAAAATCGAATCCATCAACTGCCCGGTCATGCCGGTGAGGCTGCGGGAGAACGCAAGTCCGACGCCCACCCCGATCGCGGAGCCGATCAGCCCGGCCAGCGCGCTTTCCCCCAGAAACAGGGCGCGGATCTGCGCGCGCGTGGCGCCGAGCGCGCGCAGGATTCCGATTTCCGAGCGGCGCTGCGTGACGGCGATGGAAAACGCGTTGTAGATGATGAACATGCCGATGAACAGCGCGAACATGCTGGAGATGCTCACGGCCAGGGTATAAACGCCGAGCAGCGATTCGAACTGCTTGCCGCGGCCGGAAGGCGGTTCCACGCGGAATCCCGGTCCGAGGGCCTTTTGAAGCGCCGCCATGCCCTTCTCGAGGGGCACGCCTTCCCTGAGTCCGATGTCGATGCGATCGAAGCGCCGGCCGCGGCCGAAGATCATCTGCGCGGCGTAGATATCCATGATGGCCAGATTGCCCCCGAAGGCGCTGGCCATGCCGCCGGCTTTGAGGATGCCGCGCACGGTGAAATTCTTGCGGCCTTCCATGGTGTCGAGCGAGATGGTAGTGCCGGTGTGCAACCGGTTGCGGTCAGCGAACTCGCGGGTCAGGATGATGGAATCGGGCTGGGCGAGGAACACCAGCGGATCGTCGATGACCTCCTCGTCGGCGCTGTCCATGTCGTAATCGCGGAGGGCGCGGTCGCCGGTCAGGTCCACGGCGAGGATGAGGAGCTTGCCTTGGCCGCGGAGGCCGGGATCGGCGGACGCTTCGATGACGGGCGCGGCGGCGCGGATTTCGGGCACGGCCTGGACGCGCTCCAGCACCTCTTCGGGAAAGCCCGCGTCTCCGGCGGTGACCTGCAACTGGGCTTTGCCGGCGATCTTATCCACGGTGGAGCTGAAGGCCGTCAGCACGGACTGGTTGGCGGTCTTCATGCCCACGAGCAAAGCGACTCCGAGCACGATCCCGCAGGTGGTGAGCACGGAGCGCAGCAGGTGCTTGCGCAGATAGGGCCAACTGATGAGGCGCAGCAGGATCACCGGCGCAGGTCTCCGGCGATGCGGGCATCGCGCAGGGTCACGGTGCGCTCGCAGCTTTCGGCCACGCTGACATCGTGGGTAACGATCACCACGGTGGAATTGAGGCTCTTGTGCAGGTCATGAATGAGTTTGAGGATCTCGGCGCCGGTGCGGGAGTCGAGGTTGCCGGTAGGCTCGTCCGCGAGCAGCAGGGGAGGATAAAAGGCGAGGGCGCGGGCGATGGCGACACGCTGGCGCTCGCCGCCGGAGAGTTCGTCGGGGAGGTGGTCCACGCGGGAGCCGAGCTGCACCATGCCGAGCAACTCGCGGGCGCGCTTTTCGATTTCGCGGCGGCCGAGGCCTTTGAGGTGCAGGGGCAGCGCGACATTCTCGAGGCAGCTCAGGCTGGGGAGGAGGTTGAAGAACTGGAAGATGAAGCCGATCTTGTCGCGTCGCAGCCGGGTGAGTTCGTCGTCCGACAGAGCGCCGATGGGTTGGCCGTCCAGGCGGATTTCGCCTGAGCTGGGGCGGTCCAGGCCGCCGATGAGATTCAACAGTGTGGATTTGCCGGAGCCCGACGGGCCGACGATGGAGACCATCTCGCCGCGCGCGATGTCGAGGTCCACCGAATCGAGCGCAACGACCTGGCGCTTGCCGTCGTAATGTTTGGAAACCGCAGTGAGGGCGATCATCCCGATACCTCGATGATATCCTGAGTCATATGTTGAACGAGAGGTTGCGCGAATGCGGCGTCGTGGGAGCGGGGGGCGCCGGATTTCCCACCTACGTGAAGGCCCAATCCCAGGTGGAGTTTTTGATCGCCAACGGGGCGGAATGCGAACCGCTGATCCACAAGGACGCGGAGCTGATGAAACATTTCCCCAAACCGATCTTGCAGGGCATGGAGTCCATGATGGACGCCACCCAGGCGAAGACGGGGAAATTCGGCATCAAGACCAAGAACGCGGAGTCGCTCGAGGCGCTGCAACATAATCTCACTTCGCAGCGGATCGAGTTCGTGATGCTGGGCGATTTCTACCCGTCGGGGGACGAGTACGAACTGGTCTACACGGCCACGGGACGCCTGATTCCGGCGGCCGGCATTCCGCTGAACGTGGGCTGTGTGGTGAACAACGTGGAAACGTTGTACAACGTGAACCTGGCGGAGCAGGGGACGCCGGTGACGCAGAAATTTCTTTCGGTGTGCGGCGCGGTGAAGGAGCCGAAATCGTTCTGGGCGCCGGTGGGGACTCCGTTTCGCGACCTGATTGCACTGGCGGGCGGCGCGAGCGTGGATGACTTCGGAGTGTTTGTCAGCGGCATCATGATGGGCACGCTCACGTTCGATGTGGACGATGTGGTGACCAAGACGACGGGCGGCCTGATCGTGCTGCCGCGCGACCACTACCTGATGACGCGGCGCACGCGCACGCAGGCGGAGATGAACCAGATCGGAAAATCGGCGTGCGACCAGTGCAGCTACTGTACCGAGTTCTGCCCCCGGTACCTGCTTGGCTACGAGGTGCAGCCGCACAAGGTGATGCGCAGCCTGGGCTTCACGCTGACCGGAGGAGACATCTGGAACCAGTGGTCCGAGCTGTGCTGCGCGTGCGGCCTCTGCACCCTCTATGCCTGTCCGGAGGACCTCTATCCGAAGGAAGCGTGCGATGACGGCAAGCGGGACCGCAAGGCGGCGGGCCTCAAATTCGTTCAGCAGAAGCCGGTGCAGGTGCACCCCATGAAGGAGTACCGGCGGGTGCCGCTCTCGCAGTTACGGCGGCGGCTGCAGGTCGAGGAGTACGAGCGGGAGACGCCGTTCGAGAACCTGGAATGCCGGCCGGCGAAGGTGCGGATCAAAATGAAGCAGCACGCCGGAGAGCCCGCGGCGCCGGTTGTGCAGGCGGGCAAGAAGGTCAGGAAGGGGCAGGTCGTGGGGCGCGTGGAAGAAGGGAAGCTGGGCGCGCACGTGCACGCGAGCATCGACGGCAAGGTAACGGCAGTATCGCCCGACAGCGTGGAGATTACGGCATAGCCATGGCAAAAAATTCAATCGGACTGATCGAATTGACGAGCATTGCGGCGGGCTTTCTGTCCTGCGACGCGATGTTGAAGGCGTCGGATGTGGACCTGCTGCTCTCGCGGTCCATCTGCTCGGGCAAATACATGGTGATGGTGCGGGGCGATGTTGCCGCGGTGCAGGCGTCGGTATCGGCGGGGATTCACGCGGGCAACTTCTCGGTGATCGATTCGTTCGTGATTGCGAACCTGCACGAAGCGGTCTTCCCGGCTATCGCAGGGGCGTCGAAGGTGGAAGAGTTGCAGGCGCTCGGGGTGGTGGAGTCGTTTTCAGTGGCGGCCCTGATCGAAGGGGCGGACGCCGCGGTGAAGGCGGCAAACGTGAAGCTGATCGAGATCCGGCTGGCGATGGCGCTGGGGGGAAAAGCGTTCGTCACGATGACCGGCGATGTGGCAGCGGTGCAGAGCGCCGTGGACAGCGGGGCGCAAGTGGTGGGGCAGAAGGGCATGCTGGTGAATAAGGTTGTGATCCCTTCCCCGCGGCCCGAACTGCTGAACGAAATGATCTAGTCTCATGTCACCGAGGCTCGCCGCGTAATTCGCGCCGCGGGCCGGCCGACAGCTCCGCTTTTCCTTCCCGGCGTGTCCACAATACGGCTGGACGAAGCGTTTCCTGATTGGAGGCAGGCCGGCCGCGCGGCATATTTAACGCGTTCCGGGCCTGAATATAGCAATAATGTGCGTGGAGGAGAGGCCGGCATGAAGGACGAGCGGCCGGAGTTCGAGCGGCTGATTGCGCCCATCGCGGATCGGATGATTCGCACGGTATGGCGCATCGTGAGAGATGCCGGCGACGCCGAAGACGCCTTCCAGGACGCTTTGTTGAACGTCTGGAAACGTTGGGACCGGATTCGGGGCCATCCGAATCCGCATGCGCTCGTGTTGCGCATCTGCATTCATTCGGCGCTGGACGTGGTGCGGCAGAGAAGCCGGCGGCAGAAGTCGATGGAGCCGCACGGCATACCGGAGGCGCTTGCGGACCAAGCGCCGTTGGCCGCCGAGCGTTTGGCGGGCGCGCAACAGGGCGCAGAGGTGATGCGCGCAATAGCGAGTCTTTCGAAGAATCAGGCGCAGGCAATTCTGCTGCACGCGGTGGATGAGATGCCCTACAACGATGTCGCGGCGCAAATGGGGTGCGCAGAGGCAACCGTGCGGAAACATGTGCTTCGGGCGCGCACCAAACTCCGGGCGCTGCTCGAACACCTGCTTCCGCGCTCGCAAAAAGAGGAGGGAATTCATGCAGAACAGTGAGACGGATCGCGAATTGGACGGCCTGATTCGGAGGAGTGCGCCGGACGACGTGCCCGCGCACGTGGAAGAGCGCCTGCGGCTGCGCGTTGACGGAGTTTCAGGCGAAGGTGGAACGGCGGCAGACGCGCGGTCCCTGGTGGCTTTTTGACTGGCGCGTGCGCTTGCCGGCCATGGCCGCGGCGGCTCTGGCATTGGTTGCGGCGGTGATGTTCCTGCCGCTGGGGTCCAACCAGGGGCGGGCGTACGCACAGGCTGCCGCGCAGTTCCGGGGGGCGCGGTCGGTGCAGTACAAGATCGTGCTGGCGCCGTTCACGGAGGTGGAGTTCAGTTATCTCGCGCCTCGGTTTCGACGCGTGAACTGCTCGTGGGGTATCGAAATTCGGACCGATGACACGGGCAGGCAGTTGGTGCTGCTGCACGGGATCCGGCAGTACATTGCGGAACCCGTCACCACCGAGACGCTCGGCAACGCGTTGGACCTGGTGGAGCAGTTGCGGGCGCTGCCGCTGGAGGCGGAAGCGGTGCTGGGTGAACAGGACGCGGGCGCAAAGCGACTGACCGGGTACAGGGTGCGGCGGCTAAGATCGGGAAGCACGATTGACAATTTGAAAGCAATCGATTTGTGGGTGGATCAGAAGACCGGAGATCCCGACCACGTGGACATCACCATTCAGGAGCCGGGCAAACCGGAGTACAACATGCAAATCAAGGATATCCGGCTGGACGGCGCGGTCGACCCATCGCAGTTCTCGACGGTGCCTCCGGCCGGGTACACGGCTGTCAGCCAGGCGAAACCGAAAACCAGGGCTGAGTTACTGCCCGAGCTCAAGGAGGCCGCGGGCATTCACCGCCGTGGTGGTGCCGATGAAAGGGCCGTACTCGCTCAGCCGGGTTGTGGTGGAGGCGCTGGAGGCCCGACTCAAACAGAATGGCGTCATTCCGACGGGGCCTGCATTTGGGCGATTCGGTTCGGAGCAGGCTTGGGACGCCGGGTACCCCGTGCCGGAAGGCACCAGCGTCGAGGACCCGCTCAAGGTGGTAATCGTACCCGCGACGACAGTGGTCTCGGCGGTTGCTCCCGGCGTCTGGGGAGAGGATTCCGCAGGCCGCTGGTCCGAAGTTCTGCAGTGGGTAACGGAACATGGTTACGTGCCCGCGGGGCCGCCGATGGAGTTCTGGCGGGGCGAAGACGGTCAGGCCGAATCGCAATCCACCGAGATGCGGATTGCGGTGCGGAAGGCGAACTGACAACCGGGCGGTTGTCTGGTGGCGAATGCTAAAAACACAAACGCCGGCGGGCCCAACCGCCGGCGTTACGCGAACACCTTCAAAATCAGATACAGCATCCCGGCAGCGAATCCCGCTCCGGCATTATATTCCTGGTTCTTCAGATACAGCTTCCACCGGAAAGGATTCGTCTTTTTTCGGCCGGGCACGCGCCAGCGCGGCCACAGCGCGGGGACCGTTTCCGCGTAACCCGCGAATTCGGGAAAGAGGCGGCGAAGGTGTTGCTCTTCGAGCTGGATCACGGGCAGGTACACCAGGAGAAAAACGGCGGCTGTGATGGCGGCGAGGAGCGGACTGCGCGCGGCGATGACCAGTCCGGAGGCGACCAGCAGCGTGCCGGCATAGAGGGGATTGCGCAAATGGGCATAGGGGCCGCCGGTGGCGAGGCTCTGATTCTTCGCGAGGCAACCTGCGGCCCACGCCCGCAGCGCGAGTCCGAGAAGCGAGACCGGCGCGCCGGCGGCGAGCGACACGGCGGTTGGATTCGAGAACCAGGCAAAGATGATGGCGATGAGAAAACCGCTGGGGACGCGGAGGCGCGCGACGGCGTCGGCGTAGGGCTTGGGAAACTGGATCATCGGGCGGGACATCCGAGGGAAGCGCGCAGGGCGGCGAATACCTGGTCGGGCGAGACGGCGCGCATGGCCGGGTCGATTTCCGTGCCCCTCTTGTATGTGGTGGAGGCTTGGGCGCTTCGCAGCACGGTGAGAGTACCTCCATAGGGGCCATTGCGGGCAGGGTCGGTGGGACCGAAAATGGCAACGCCAGGTTTGCCGAGTGCGGCAGCAACGTGGAGAGGTCCGCTATCCACGCCCACCACGGCCGCGGCGCGGCGGGTGGCGAAGATCATTCCGGGAAGACTGGAATAGTGGGGCACCGCCTCCAGTACCTCGGAGAGGGCCGAGCCGGGCGGCCCATCGAGCACCAGGGGAATCCCGAGCTCCGTCTTCAAACGGCGGGCGAGAGCGCGGTAGTGCTCGAGCGGCCACTGTTTGGCGCGCCAGCCGGCGTAGGGCGAAGCAAGCACGAAATCTCCGGAGGGCAGCAGGGCTTCGGGACGTCCGGGGGGCAGGGGGAAGACCGGCGGACCGGAGCCCCCGCCGGCGGCGCGTGCCAGATCCAGGTTGCGTTCGACCACGTGGACTCCGGCTGCCGTGACCGCATCGGTGTAGAAGAGAGCGGCCGCGCGCTCGCGGACCTGGGAGCGGTGAAACCCGAAGATGCGGCGGGGGCTGGCGGCCCGGGCGGCTGCGGCCGACTTGAGGAGGCCCTGCAAATCCACCGCGAAGTCATAGCGTTGCGCGCGAAGATCGCCCAAGCTGCGCAGGAGGTTGCGCGCCGAGCCCCGGTGGAGCAAGGCCACCCGGTCCAGGTACGGATTGTCCTCGAGCAGGGGAGCCCAGCGCGGCTCGACGAGCCAGGTAAGGCGAGATTGCGGAAAGGCAGCTTTGAGCGAAGCGGCGGCGGGGAGGGCATGGATCACATCTCCCATTGCGCCGAGGCGCACGATGAGGATTCGGGGCGCGGGCTGGACGGAGCCGGACATCGGAACAAACTGAGGATAACAGGCGGGACTAGTACCTGTGGCGTGCCGCGCGCCGACGCCGGTGATATGGTAGATCAAGAAGGAAGGGACCAATGTCGCTTACCCCCGGTTTTGTGATTCGACTCAGCGCTGCCGCGGGATTGCTCTCGCTGGCTGCGGCTCAAACCAGCAGCAAGCCGCAGTTCACGGCGCGGGAGCTGTTCTATAAAGCAGCGGAGGCGCCCAACGTTGCTTCTGCGAAACCGGCGGTTCCGTCGGCCAGGAAGAAATCTCCCCCCAAAGCTGACGAACGGATTGTTTCCGACGTGGGTGAAATTCCCGAGCCGCCGTCGCGTCCGGCGAACACATCCAACCCGCCGCGTAATGGGAACGCGAAGATCATCACCGCGATGGCGCAGACGGCGCCGGAACCGGTGAGCGGTCCGGCCCTCGGCTTGAAATACACGATTCTGAAGCTGGCGGGAGGGGATATGGTGGAGGTGCCCCCGTCCACGGTGTTCCATGCGGGCGACAAGATTCAATTCTCGGTGCAGACCAACGGGCCGGGATACCTGTATATCATCAGCCAGGGATCGAGCGGCACGTGGAAGCCGATGTTTCCTTCCGCGGACGTGGAGGACGGCAGCAACCGCGTGGACGGATGGGCCTCCTACACGATGCCGCCGAAGGCGCGGATGGTTTTCGATGAGCAACAGGGCACCGAAAAGATTTTCATTGTGCTTTCGCGCGAGCCGGAAGCGGATCTCGAGAAGCTGATTTATTCGCTGCAAGGCGGCAAGCCGGTTCCGGTTTCCGAGCCGGCAGGCAAACCGAAGCAGATGGTGACGTTTGCGAGCCTGAATATTCCCGACACGATGGTGGGGAGACTGCGGTCGGCTTACGCGCGCGATCTGATCATTGAAAAGGTCACTCCGCAAACTCCGGGAGAGCGCAAGGAGACGGCGGTTTATGTGGTGAACCCGACCGGCGGCAGCAATTCCCGCGTGGTTGCCGACCTCGCACTGGCACACGAATGATGCGCCGACTGTTGACCGGCGCCTGCCTGGCCGCGCTGGCGTTTTCGCAGAGCCGGACGATGACGCAGGGCACGCACCGGATGGAAATCCTGCTGGAGCGGCTCGACGGCCAAACGTGGCGAACCATCGATCCGGCGCTGGTGCTGGCGCAGGGCGACCGTGTGCGTTTCCGGTTCCGCACGAATTTCGACGGCTTTCTGTACGTGACGAATCAGAATTCGTCCGGCAACTACGAACAGCTCTTTCCCCGCGCCGAGACCGGCCAGGAAAACCGGATTACGGGGGGCAAGGAGTACCAGGTGCCGGCCACCTCGGCGGCTTTCCGGATCGCGGGTCCGGCGGGGTTCGAGACGGTCTACTGGCTGGTGACGCCGGCCAAGGTGACGGAGACAGCGCCGCACGTAGTCGTTCCGCCCGGCTTCAAATCGAAGCCGATCACGCTGACGCCGCGGTGCGACGACGCGGTTCTGAAGGCGCGCGGCGATTGTATCGACAACTCGGCGGGACCGAAACTGGTGCCGCGGGGATCCGACCTTCCCGGACCCCTTTCCGATGCTGCGGGACAAACGAGGCGGGACCTGCTTTTCCTACGCCAGCAGGACAAATCGGTCATCTCCTCGCCGGAGCCCCTGACGGGTCCGGTTATTTACGAGTTTCGGCTGGCCCACCGGTGATCGGCATGAGATTGCGCATCAGTTTTCTTCTGGCCCTGGCTGGCATTGCGGCCGCCCAGCAACCGGCTCAACCGCCCAAGCAGACGCGTGACCTGAAGCTTGAAAAGCTGGGCGAGCCCGCGCCGCCCAAGGTCCCGACTATCCCGCGCAGCTATGCGGTGGTGGTCGGGATTTCCCGCTACGAGAATCTGCCCGAAAAGCTCCAGCTCGCATTCGCGGAGCGCGACGCGCAGGCGATCCACACAGTCCTGATCAGCCCGGAAGGCGGCAATTTCAAAGCCGAGAACGTGAAGCTGCTTTACGGAAGCAAGGCCACGCTGGCGGCCATCCGCCGGGAGATCGGAACCTGGCTGCCCTCGGTGGCGAAGCCGGGAGACCGGGTGCTGATCTATTTTGCCGGCCACGGATTCATCGACCAGGGCAAAGGCTACCTGGCGCCGTACGATTTCGACCTGGCTCACGTTTCCACCAGCGGCTATCCGATGGACGAACTGGGCGCGATCATGGGCGGGAAGATCCAGGCGACGAACAAGATCCTGCTCACCGACGCCTGCCATAGCGGCGCGATTTCGCCGGAGGACACGGCCAGCCTGAACAAGAATCTGGCCACGTTGAACCAGTCGCTGTTTTCGCTGACGGCCAGCCGCGACCGGGAGCGTTCCTTCGAGAGCGCCGACCTCGAGGGCGGCCACGGCGTGTTCACGTACTACGTCGTGCGCGGCCTGGAAGGGGCGGCGGATAATTCCCCCAACGACGGCATTGTCACCGCCGACGAACTGGCCGACTACGTGCGGACGCAGGTGCGCGAGGCGACCGGAGGACAGCAGAATCCGACGTCCGACCGCGGCAGCTTCGATTCGGAGATGCTGCTCTCCTACGTGCCTTCCAATGCGCCTCCGGCCAATCCCCCCGCGCCAAAATTCGGAACGTTCGTCTTCGAATCGAATATGGACGGGGTGGAGGTTTTCATCGACAACAAGTCCCACGGGGTGATTTCCAAGGCGAAACCGCTGACGGTTCCGGGACTGCCGCCGGGCGAGCACACGATCAAGGCGGTGCGCCAGGGCTACGAGCCGGACGGGCCGCGGCAGGAGACCGTCTACCCCGGACAGGATACGACGGTCAGCATCAAGATTCTGATTCCGCGGAGACGGGCCAAGGCTGCCAGCGATGCGCTGGATAAAGGCATCGAACTGTACGTCAAGAATGTAGGCCAGAACTATGCGAAGGCCGCCGAATCGTTCGAGCGCGCGCTGGCGATGGACCCCACTTACAGTCAGGCGGCCTATTACCTGGGGCTGACCTATAACGCGATGTTCGAGCAGGAGAAGGCGGAAGCGAATTTCAAGAAAGCGCTCGATATCGACCCGGACTACCTGGAGGCGCGCGCGGCTTACGCCGGCATGCTGCTCGATATCGGGGGCGTGGATGAGTCGATCCGTCAGATCAACACGGTGCTGACGAGGAATCCGAATCACGCGGTGGCGCTGACGATGCTTTCCCAGGCGTACCGGAGAAAAGAACTGTATGCGGACTCGATCGACGCGGCGCGTAAGGCGATCAGGCTAACACCGAACAATGCCGAGCCGTACCTTTGGATGGGGGACAGCCTGCGGCTGAGCGGAAAGTATGCCGAAGCGCAGCTGGCGTACCAGTCGTATCTCCGGTTGAGCGACTTCGACAGCAAGCTGGCCGGGCAGTTGAACTACTACGTGGTGGGGTACTTGATCGGTTTGGGAAAACGGAAGCGCGCGGGCACGCGGGATATCTGGAAAGAACTGCGGAGCACGGCCTATTTCGGGATCTGCGATTGCGAGCGGAAACGCAAGAACTACGATGCGGCCATCCGCAATTGCCAGTTAGCGCTGACCTACGACGGCAAGGACCCCTTCTCGCATTACGCGCTGGGGCTGTCGTACATGAGTAAAGCGAATATCACGGGCGTTGCGGAACTGGCTCCGGCGCTGAAGCATTTCCGCGAAACGATCGAACTGAACCCCGACATGGTCGAATCGGATTACGCGAGGAAGAACATCGAGACGATCCAGAAGGCGCTCAACCAGTGACGTCTCATGTGGCGTAGTCTGCTGTTGCTGGTGTGTGGATCCCTCCTGCTGGGCCAATCCGGACCGGTGGAAAAGCTGCTCAAAGACTCCGAAGCCGCCTGGAATCGCGGCGATCTGGCGCAATTCGCTTCCTATTACGAAGATGCCCCGGAGACTACGTTTGTCGGCCGGGAGGTGACGCGGGGTGGGACTCATGCGATTCTGGAGCGCTACCGGCGCGGGTATCCGACACGGGAGCGGATGGGAACGCTGACGTTTTCCGAAATCGGGGTGCGGGGGCTCGGTGGGGAATATGCGCTGGCGACGGGCAAATGGTCGCTGGAGCGGACGTCGGCGGGCGGAGGTCCTGCATCGGGTCGATTCACCTTGGTTTTGAAAAAGACGGCGAAGGGATGGAAGATAATCCATGACCACTCGAGCTAGGGCGGCGGCCCTGGTGCTGACGTTGCTGCTGGGAACGTGTTGCATCAACGGGGCTGATTCGTTTTTGAAACGGCCGCTGGTGGACGCGCACAACTGCTATCCGGAGAAGGGCGAGTGGGGGAACCGGATCGAACGGGCTTTGAGCGTAGGGTTTCCGGTGGGGATCGAACAGGATGTGGCCTGGTATGACGGCAAAGCGGTGGTGTCCCATACCGACAAGACTACCGGTGTGGAGCCCACGCTCAAGCAGTATTTCTTCGAGCGGGTGCGGCCCATCGTGGAACAGGCGCTGCGGGAAAACCACCGGGATCAGTGGCCGCTGATCGTGGTCCATTTCGATTTCAAGGACAACCGGCCGGCCCTTCTGAATGCAGGTTTGGGACCTGCTCGGGGAGTATCAGGACTGGATCACGACGGCCGAGAAGACGGCCGATCCGCGGCGGCTTTCGCCATTCGACGTAAAGCCTCTGCTGGTGTTGACCGAGAACCCGGACATCCAGGAGGAGATCTTTTATACCAGGCAGCCGGTGGGCAGCCGGATGAGGATTTTCGGGTCGGCGAACACGCTTCCGATCCCTTCGGAGCCCAAAGAGGAGCACGAACGGCTGATGGCCACCCTGCCTCCCGAACAACTGCTCTCAGCTCCGGCCACGAACTATCGCCGCTGGTGGAATCTGTCCTGGCATAACGTGGAGCTGAACGGGCAGAACGAAGCCGGGGATTGGACAGCGGCGGACGATCGCCGGCTGCGTGGCCTGGTGGATCACGCGCACAAACTCGGCTACTGGATCCGCTTCTACACCCTGGACGGTTTCGCGCCGGCGGAGAACAAGGGGTGGAGCCGGGGCTACAACTTCGGGACGCCGAAAGCCGCGGAGGAACGGTGGAAGGCGGCGATCGCGGCCGGGGTCGACTTGATCGCGTCGGATCAGTACGAGGAACTCGCGAAGGCGGTCAACCGGTAACGGCCTTTTCGAGTGCCTGGCCGAGCGTCGCCTGGGTGGCGGCATCGAGCTTCCGGCCGCCCACTGTGACGTAAAAAACGTCGATGGCCTTGTGCGTCTGGGTGTCGATCAGGACTACTTCGATGTTGGCGCCGACGGCGGAGAGGGCGGACGCCAGATCGTACAGCAGGCCGGGCCGGTCTTCGGCGACGACTTCCACGAGCGTGGCGGAGGTGCCGGCCTCGGAGTTGAAGGTGACCTTTGCGGGCACCTGCGCTTTCCTGCTGGGAAGCCTCGGCCGTGGGCGGTTCCGCAGCAGATCGCGAACGTCCAGCTTGCCTGCCATGACGCGCTCCAAAGTGACGCGCAGCCGGTCCACCTCGGTAGCATTCAGGTCCAGGTTGCGGTTCGGATCGGCAAAGGTGAAGGTGTCGAGGATGAGCCCCTTGCGGTTCGCGAAGGCCTCCGCGCGGAGGATATTCAGGCCGAAGCTCGAGAGGGTGCCGGCGGCGGCGGCAAACAGGCCGGGGCGGTCGGTTGCGATCAGCGTCAATTCCCAGGCCGCTTCACGCCGGCGGACATCCACGGCCACGCCGCGTTTCCGGCTCTGCGCTTCGAGCGCCATGTGGTCCGAGATCTCGCTCTCGGTGTGGGTGCGCAGGTAGCGGGTGGGGAAGCCGCTCAGAAAATCGACGCGTTCGGGAGGGCCGGCCAGATCCGTCTCGATGCGCTCGGCGTCGAGCTCGCGGGTGAACTCGTTATAGACCATCAGGTAGAGTTGCCAGAGCTGCTCGGCGCGCCAGGCTGTCATGGTACCGGGATTGACCGCGCTGATGTCCGCATAAGTGAGCAGCGTGAGCAGCTTGAGCCGTTCCACGGTGCCCACCTGGTGGGCCACGTCCCGGATGGTCTGGGGGTCGAAAACGTCGCGCGAGAACATGGCGTTGGACAGGTCCAGGTGTCTCGCAATCAGGAACAGAACGTCGTCGCGCTCCGCCTGCGGCGTGCCGATGCGGAGCATGGCGTGTTCGGCGAGGACGCGCGAGGCCTCCACGTGTCCGGCCGCGGGCGAGCCTTTGCCGGAATCGTGAAACAGCAGGGCGAGCAGCAGCGTGGCACGGTTTTTCACCTCCTCCAGGAGGTCGCGGTAGGGCCGCTCGATGGCGCACAGGTTGCCGATCGCCACCAGGGTGTGTTCGTCCACCGTGTAGCGGTGAAAGAAGTCGCGGACCACCAGGCACTCGATCTGTTCGAGCTCGGGGAACAGAGCCGTGAGCAGGCCGGTATCGTGCATGCCGCGGAGGGCCAGCGGCGCATGCGGCAGCGAAAGGATCTCCTGGAGGACGCGCCACACAGGCTGCGCAGCGGCGTAGTGGGCGCGCAGCCGGTCCAGCCGGGCGGCCAGGCGCTGCTCGGCATCGAATGAGGGCCGGACGCCGTGGCGGGCGACAAATTCGAACAGGCGGAGGGAGAGGTCGGGATCGGACTCGAGATTCTGGGGAGCGCGGAACTGGATGCGGTCGCGGTGCACGCTGAAATCGGCATTGGCCAGGCGGGAACGCCAGTCGCGGAACTGGGAGAACAGCGAACTCGACTGTCCTTCGTTGGCTTCGAGGGTGCGGATGGCCGCGCGGTAGACGGTTCTCGCGTGGCGGAAGTATTCGCGCATCCAGTGGGCCGGGTCGGGCGCATGCCATTCCTCGGCGATCGAATCCTGCGCGTCGAATGTCAGGTTGTTGTTGTCACGGCCGGCCTGGCAATGGAGATGGCAGCGAAGGCGCGCGAGGTAGCGGAAGGACTGTTGCAGGTCCGGGGCGGGATCGGCCGTGCCGGCGCGGGTTTGATCGGAGGAGTTGATCTGCTGGAGCCAGCAGATCAACTGATAATCGCGGAGGCCGCCCGGAGTCTCCTTGACATCGGGCTCGAGGTGGTAAAACGTGCCGGCAAACTTGGCGTGCCGCTCCCGGGTGAGGCGGGCGAGATTGCGGACCAGGGTCTCGCGTTCGGCCTGGATGAATTTGGGCAGCCGGCGGGCGAGGTCCGCGTAAAGCGTACGGTCGCCGGCGAGGTATCGCTGATCCAGCAGGCTGACGTTCAGCTCCACGTTCTGATCGTGCACCTGGGCGCACTCGGCAGGGGTGCGTACGGACTGGCTCACGCGCATTCCGGCGTCCCAGAGTTTCTGGAGAAAAACGGAGATGGTTTCCTTCGACGCCTGAGCCAGCCGCTCATTTTCAAACAGCAGCAGAATGTCGATATCCGAGTAGGGGAACAGGTGGCGGCGCCCATAACCGCCGACGGCCAGCAGGGCGATGCCGGGCTGGCGCAGCAAGGTCTCGGAGGCCTCGAGCACAAGCCCGTCCACCTGGTGAGTACGCTCGGCCAGAGCGGTGACGGCATCCCCGGTTTCGAGAAAGCTAGAGGGCCGATTCGCCACGATCATCGTTCCGGATCCGAATGGCTTCAGCGACATCGTAGACGAAGATCTTGCCGTCGCCGATCTTGCCGGTGCGGGCCGCCGATGCCAGGGCGCGAACGACCTCTTCGGAGCGGGCAGCGGGCACTACCATTTCGAGTTTGACCTTGGGCAGCAGGTCCACGTTGTATTCCTGGCCGCGGTAGACCTCCTTGTGGCCCTTTTGGCGGCCGTGGCCGCGGACCTCGGTGATGGTCATGCCGTCGATGCCGATGGCTTTGAGCGATTCCTTGACTTCATCGAGCTTGAACGGTTGAATGATCGCTTCGATTTTCTTCATGTTTCTCCTTGAGACAATGTGGCAGCACTTGGGGACCGGACACTAGGATTCGAGTATGTACCCCTCCTCGCCGTGCATGCTGAGATCGAGTCCCTCGACTTCCTGTTCCTTGGTGACCCGGAGGCCGATGGCGGCGTCGCAAATTTTCAAGATGATCAGAGTGCCGACGATCGCCAGAACCCACGAAATGCCGGCACCGAGGACCTGGTTGAGCACCTGCGCGGCGTTCCCGTCCACCAGGCCCAGGGGCGCCGGGCGTCCGGCGGAATCCTTAAGTGCGTCATTGACCGCGTTGGTGGCGAAGACGCCGGTCAGGATGGCGCCCAGCGTGCCGCCTGCGCCGTGGACTCCGAAGGCGTCCAGGGA
This sequence comes from Bryobacterales bacterium, assembly GCA_963836425.1. Lineage (GTDB taxonomy): Bacteria > Acidobacteriota > Terriglobia > Bryobacterales > Bryobacteraceae > CAWIJJ01. Next base: position 231,123 of record CAWIJJ010000008.1, read on the forward strand.
ATCGTCATACCCGAAGCGCGATTTGATCTTGCTCACCATGAAGTAGCAGACGATTCCGGCGGAGAACCCGATCACCATGGCGGGCATAGGCTTTACGAAACCGGCTGCCGGGGTTATGGCGACAAGGCCGGCCACGCATCCGGAGATGCCGCCGAGCAGGCTGGGCTTTCCATGGCCGATCCATTCCGCCAGGATCCAACCGAGTGTAGCCGCCGCGGCGCCGAAATGCGTGGCCACGAAGGCGCTGGTAGCAAGTCCGGACGCGGCGAGCGCGCTGCCCGCGTTGAACCCGAACCAGCCCACCCAGAGGAGGCACGCGCCGATGAAACTGATCACCAGGTTGTGCGGCTTCATGGAAGCGTGGGGAAATCCGAGGCGGTGGCCGAGGTACAGCGCGGTGACGAGAGCGGAAACTCCCGAGGTGATATGGACGACGGTGCCACCCGCGAAATCGAAGCTGGGAATGGTGCCTCCGGAGAAGGCGTTCAGGAATCCGCCCTTCCCCCATACCATGTGCGCCATCGGGAAGTAGACGAGCAGGCTCCACAGGACCGTGAACAACAGCATGGCGCTGAACTTCATGCGCTCGGCGAACGCGCCGGAAATCAGCGCCGGCGTAATGATGGCGAACATGAGCTGGTAGACCATGAAGGTCTGCTGCGGAATCGTGCCCGCGTAGTCCGGGTTCGGGGCGCTGCCCACGTTGTTGAGAAACATGTACCGGAGGTCCCCGATGAAGGGTGTGCCCTCGCCGAAGGCAAGGCTGTATCCGACCACGGCCCACAGCACGGTCACTACGGCCATCAGAATGAAGCTTTGCATCATCGTTCCGAGTACATTCTTCCGTCTGACCAGTCCGCCATAGAACAAGGCCAGGCCGGGGCCGGTCATCATGAGAACCAAGGCCGAACTCACCAGCATCCAGGCGTTATCGCCGGCGCTTTGGGCGGCTTTGGCCGCGGACTCCGCGGCATCGAGGCGAGCCGAAATGTCCGAAGCCGACTGCGCGAACATGGCGGACGCGAACAGTGAAAACAGAGCTACTACACGTGGAGCTTTCGTTTTCATGCAAGGGGACCTTTCACGATCTGGTGACTAAGCCATTGTCCCGCGAGGGGTTGGAGGGACCAAAGTGGAACTTTCTATGGAAGGGATTGAAACTTTTTATTCCGGGGAGAAAAGAAAAACCGCACCGGACCGGGCACCCGAGACTTACGGGGCCGATCCGATGCGGCTCGCCCAGGTTGGGCTAGGGATCCGGCGTCGGGCTGCCTGGTATTCAACAGAATCAGGACAATCCTGGTCAGGTCCGCGTCCTATTATTCCCTTACCAGAAAAGCCAGACAACTACCGCTACCATGATCCCTGGAGAGACCATATGAAACCGTTCTACAAAAAAACCCCTCTGCAGCAACCAACAAGGGAAGAGTAGTGAGCTAAACCTGTTGCAAACACCGGCTCCCGCAAGCACGCTGTCCCTTCGGCTCACTCTTCTTCCGCCTGCCTGTTGCAGCAGAGGGCAGGTTTAAAAGGTTACTTCGCCAATTCACCACCATAAATAGCAACCGGACATCCATGTGTCAATCATTAAAAGGTCCTTTAGAATCAAATATTTTCTGCGGAATGGAGGTTACGAAAGTGTGGAGCTGTGGGCAAGCGGTGTGTCGCTATGACACAATCGTCCCATGATGGTGTTCCGGGCGCTGTTGGTGGCGGCATGCTGCATCCCTCTGGCGGCACAGGACGCCGCGGACGATCCGGTGACGCTTTCTACGGACCACCCGCGCCTGCTGCTCCGGCCTTCGCGCCTGCGCCTGCTGCGCAGGGAGCGGGAGCGTACGTCGATGCGCTGGCAACAGTTCGACGCGCTCATCCAAGGCAACGCGCCGATGCCGGAACCAGGCATGGCGTACGCTCTTTACCACCAGGTGAGCGGCGACGCGGCGGCGTGCCGGAAAGCAGTGGAATGGGCCCTCGGACCCGCGGCGGACCTGCGCCAGACAGCGCTGGTGTTCGACTGGTGCCAGGATGCGCTGACCGAGCCGCAGCGTCGCGAGCTGACCGCGCGCCTGTCCCGGGGCATCGCGCAACCGCCCGCCGATAACAGCGTGGCGACCGCGCGCGGGAGGGCCTTCGCCGCTATTGCCCTCTTCGACCACGTCCCGGAAGGGCCTCAACGCGAATTGGAACGGCTGGCCAGGACGTGGTGGCGCGGAGACATCATCAAAAACCTGAAGGCCGGGAAGCTGGTGGTGAAGAGGGACGATGCCTATCCGCTATACGAACTGCTGCACGCCATGCGGGACAACACCAACCTGGACCTTCGCGAGTCGGACGGACAGTTCTTCAAGGAATACCCAATCGAACACCTGCTGAGCCACTACCCGGCGGCCTATGCAGGTCCTGAAACCGAATACCGCATCGGGGCGAAAAGCAGAATTGGGGAACCCGACCTGAGCGCCGCGTCGTTATCCCGGGCCGCTGAACTGGCCATGGTGGCCTTCGACACTAACGGTGCGGAGAGCCAGGTTTTGCAGGGATGGCTGATGCATGACCGCTTCATCCTGAAGAGCACCTTCGGAGCGCCCTACGAATTTCTGTGGGCCAACCCTTATCAACCGGGTCTTAGCTATTATCACGTGCCGCTGGTTTACTACAACCCGGATTTCGGCACTCTTTTCATCCGGTCCACGTGGGACGAAACCGCGCGGTGGTTCGGATTGTTCGAAGGCACGATGCAGCTTTTCGAGGATGGGAAACTGAGCTCGGTGGGGCCGCAGCAGATGGTTGCACCGCTATCGCTGACCGAGGCCGTAGTTTGCTTTGGCCAGACCGGCAGACAGTTCCGGCTGAAGTTGGACGAGGAGCAGGGAGTCTTCGTGCTCGGACTGCACCCGAACTCGGCCTACGAGGTGGAGATCGACGACGAAGAAATCTTCGAACTTCAAACCGACCGCGGCGGGATCCTGGCGCTGCTGGACGTGCCGCGGCAGCGCGAAGTGGGTGTCCGCATCCGCGAGTCGAGCTCGCAGTAAAGGCCGGATCAGAAGGCCCAGCGCCAGATGCTGGCGCCGACGGTGTACCCGGCGCCTACGGCTGCAAACAGGACGATGTCGCCCTTCCTCAGTTTGCCCTGGGCGATCGCGTCGCGCGTAGCCAGGGGGATAGTCCCGGCCGTGGTGTTGCCGTAACGATCGATATTGATCAGCACGCGCTCGCGAGGAATTCCGAGCCGTTCGGAGGCCGCGTTGATGATGCGCAGGTTTGCCTGGTGGGGGATCATCACCGAAACGTCGTCCACTGTGAGTCCATTGCGCGCGAGCAGGTCGCGGGAAGCTTCGTACATTTTCCGCACAGCGTATTTGAAAACCTGCTGGCCTTCCTGCTTGACGAAGTGAAGCCGCTGGTCGACGGTTTCACGGGAGGCGGGGAGGCGGCTCCCGCCGGCCGGCATTTTGAGGAAATCGCCGCCCGAGCCATCCACCTCGCCGACAAAATCGATGAAGCCGCAGTCTTCGCCATCGTCACAAGGTTCGAGGAGCATGGCCCCGGCGCCATCGCCGAAGAGCACGCAGGTAGAGCGGTCCGTATAGTCGATGATGCGGCTCATGGTGTCGGCTCCGATGACCAGCACCTTCGGCGCCGAGCCTCCGGCCACCAGGTGAGCGCCGGTGGCGAGGCCGTACACAAAGCCCGAACAGGCGGCGATGAGGTCAAAGCCCCAGGCGCCGCGGGCGCCGAGCCCGTTTTGCACCAGGCAGGCCGTAGACGGGAACATCATGTCCGGAGTGACGGTGCAAACGATGATCGTGGCGAGATCGGAAGCGTCGATGCCGCGCTGAGCGAGCGCGCAACGGGCCGCTTCAATGGCCATGTCGGAGGTTGCGACATCGGGCGCCGCAATGTGGCGCTCGCGGATGCCGACGCGATCCATGATCCATTGATCGGAGGTCTCGACCAGCTTTTCGAGGTCTTTGTTGGTGAGTACGTCGGGTGGAGTGTAGCATCCGAGCGCAGTGATTTTTGCCTTGGGCAAGTGGGTGGTTGTCCTCTTAAGAATTCAGAGTAACGCATCCGGCAGTGGAAACTGAAGGGCGCGCCATCCGTGCCACCGCGAGGCCGGCCGGCGCCCAGTACGGAGGCGCGGTAAATTAGAGAAACGGATGCTTTCCGAATATCAGAGTTCCCTCTTTTTCGAGACGCCGGAGGAAATGTTCGCGCGGGTTTTTCGTGAACTGAAACCGCGTACGGCGGTACCCAGGCTGCGGGTGGAATTTCGGGAATTCGCGAATGCCGACTGTTTTGTGCGGCTGGAGGAGGGGGAATTGCACGTGCGCATTTCCGACCTGTTGGCGGGAGCTCCGGGACCTGTTATGGAAGCCCTGGCCCACATTCTACTGGGTAAGCTCTACCGCAAGCCGGTGGGCAAGATCTTTGCGCAACGGTACCGTTTGTATCTCAACCGGCGGGATGTGCGGCGTCAGGCGCAACTGGTAAAACAGATTCGCGGGCGGAAGTTTATTTCGGGACCCGAGGGGGCGCAATATAATCTCGAGGAGATTTTCGAGCGTTTGAACGGCTTATATTTCAACGGGCTGATGGGACGGCCGCAGCTTGGCTGGAGCCGGAGAGCGTCACGGAGCATGCTGGGCCATTTCGACCCGTCGCACAATGCGATCATCATCAACCGGATTTTCGACCGGCCGGAGGCGCCGCTGGCTGCGCTTGAATATGTGATGTTCCACGAAATGTTGCACTTACAGTTTCCGGTGGAGCATGGGGGAAAGCGCCGGCGCGTGCATACGCGGGAATTCCGCGAAGCGGAGAAGAGGTTTCCAGGCCTCCGGGAGGCGAAGGAGCTATTGAAAGGGCTTTAACGGTCCGTCAGGCTCCGACGGGCATAGCCGCGGGAACCAGGTGCCGCAATTCGATGCGCATTACGTCGAAGGTGCGGATCAGGACGGAGGCGTCGACGCCGCAGATGCCGAGGCGGTAGAACATCAATCGGGCATAGACCAGGAGCAGGGCGGTCGCAAAGGTGACCTGGCTGCGGATGAGGATGGTGGCGAGTTCAGGCCGGTCGCGGCGGGACTGGATCATCAGCAGTTTGACGGCGCCGCAAACGCGGCCGAAGTCGGAGCTCAGGCAGCGGAGGTACCCGCTGAAAATCTGGCACCGCTGGGCGCGCAGGCGGGTGGCCATGCCGGATGTGAAGCCGGGTTGCGACTGCAGGAAGGTCAGGTCTTTTCCATCCAGCAGCCGGAGCATCGGGCGATACCGCTCCAGGGACAGGTCGTCGATCCACTCGGCGGTGACCGGGAGAATCCGACCGGCGGATCCGATTTTACGGAAAACCGCCCAAAGTGCCGCAATCAACGCCAGAGCCAAGGATTGTTGCGATGAGAATGACGAGATCCATAGTCGCTCAAGGTTGAATATAAACGGATGGACGATCAAAAGCAAGGCACGGTCCAGTAATATTAGTACCTATTAACCAAAGTCAGTATCCCTTATTTCCCGCCGACCTTCAACAGAGTGGCGTTAAGAGCGTCCAGTTTGAAGAGGATGCGCTCTTCCTGCTCGGGGGTGAAATGGGGAAGGCTCACTTTCACTTCTTCGCCCTTCGGGCTCAACAGGAAGAACCAGGCAAAGGTGCAGGCAGCGCCGAAGCCGACAAGTGCAGTATCCACCGGAGTGAGCACGGATTGGCCGAACACGCTCTTTAACAAACTGGTAAACGTGCTGCTCAGGAAGAACGCCGTGAAGAGGCCGGCGTGGACGAGAACGTTGCGGCCGAGTGGAACGGGGTAACGGCTCAGAAAGATGAGCAGAAGCAGCAAAAAGACCACCAAACCGAAGGTTATGCCGCGATCAACGGCTAAAACGTAAAAGAACCCTTTGGACTTGAGCGGTGTAGCGGGGGTGATCTTCGGGAGGAGCGAGACCAGCGAAACAACGGCGGAAACGATGATGCCTGCGTACAGGAACCACCGGCCCAAGGTTCGGAGACCAGCGTACTTCTCCAGGACCAATCCGACGAGTTCCCTGACCACCAGCAGATAGAACGACCAGACTATAAAAGTCGTTGCCAAAAAATACCAGGCATACCAAGTCGCCGTGGCGTCAGCCACGAGGGCGACGGACAGATTGAAGACTCGGAACGCAAAGTAGAGAAAGAAGATTCGATAACGGCGATCGAGGTTGGTGCGAACCAACTTGGCCACGACCAGGGACGTACCCAGCAAAGAAAGCAGCGTCGGGTATACGAACGATGGAGCGGCCATACAGATGTCTCGTGTCCGATTTTAGCACCGGGCCGCTCGATCGTCCCTTAGAATTCGCGCAACAGCCGTTTATTAGCGGACCCACGGGCACGGATCGCACTGCGGCGAGGGAATGTCCTGTTTGTTGGTCGGCTTGGCAGCCAGGAAAGAGAAAGCGAGGAGAGCGAGCACGACGAGCTTTTTCATTTTAAAGTCCTTTCAGCTCTTTTTTTCTTCTGAGCTTCGGTACTATACTAGAGCGGACCTTACCGTCATAAGGTAATTTCCTTAAAAAAATTCCGAAAGTAGAACGCGAGTTTTGAGACGAAAGGGTTACGGACAAAAGAAATGCCTAGGTATTTATACTTAGCTCCGGCGAATTTCAACACCGTGCCGCGACGGCTTTGCCCGGCCTTGGGGTGCATGGTGCCGTCCGGGACAACCGCCTTCGTTTACACTATCTTGGAGGGTTTATACTAGTCTGGTTGGGACAAGAGCTCAGGTCGCGAAACGATCCGGCGGGGCGAAGCCTGCAGCGTATCCTCTCCGGAATACAGAGTTCATTCGGACAGTTGGCTTACTTAGCCTCGTTAAGGGATAACGTTAGCGGCCGGTACTCTCATACCTCGCTCGAAGGCGTCTTAGATGCAGACGATGCCGACCGGGCGCTGTGCCACACTCACCACCAGGTGTTTTCGCGGTGGCTCAATTTTGGGCTGGAAGAGCAGATGAATGATCTCGATGACTATTTGAATTCGGGCAGAAATTCCGTCATTCCCTCGAATTATGAAGACTTGATTCCGCGGACGGCGCGGCCGGTTGAACGGCAACTATATGTCACAGACCTGGAGACGGTGCTGGAGTTGATGCGGCCCGGCCGGGCCGGTCGTTTCCCCCGGCAAGAATCATAGCGACTCCGACCACCTGTCCGACCACGTCGATTTCCGGCAAACCGAAGACGCGCGGCCGCTGCCGGGAGGCGGGATGTGTCTGCAGGATCAGGTGCTGATCCTCAATATTGCACCAGCCGCAAAAGAAACCGCTGCGGTGTTCCAGAAAATAGATCGGCCGTTCATGTTCATTTGACCATCCATCGGGGATGATCTTCCGGCGCCGATCGTCAATCAGGATGAGCGAACCCGGATGCAGGATCGGGTACATCGACCAGTCTTCGGTGCCGATGAATCCATAGCGGTGCCGGCGCACATCGAAGCCCTCAAGCAATTGCAAGGGCAGGCTGCCGGCAGCTTTGGCCGAGGTGCCGAGAAAACTGGTCAGTCTCCGCTCCGCGGCCGATTCGGCGGCGGGTCTGGCGCTATCCCCGGGAGCGATCTGGACCGTATGGGTTTCACCATGCTGGACGTGCAAGGCATCCCCGGCAAGGGCGCCGAGGGGGATCCCGTACCAGCGCAGAACCTCGTCAAAATCGAGCCGGTAAATCGCGGAAAGCGTGTAGGCACGGAAAAGGGAAGGGAGCGTGCCTTTGTTCTCGATGTCGGCCAGGCGGCTCAGTGCGATGGCAAACGCGGGATTGTGGCGTCGGGCGGCAATCTTCTGACTGGCGAGCTCCACATCCCGGTAGGTCAGCTTGAGGCGGACGCGGGCGCGCTTGAGCCGTTCGCCTGGACGCTCCGTGCTATGATCCTCGCTGTGCAGCATGCGGGTCCCGAGCCGAATTATAGCTTTCCGGACACGCCGGGCACAACCGCAATTATGCATTTTTGTTCTGAAACCGGAACGACGGTCAGGAAGCGCAGATCCAGATGCGGTTGATCTTAGGCATTTCGGGTGCGAGCGGCTCGATTTACGGCCTGCGTCTGCTCGAGCGCCTGCAAAGCCATCCCGAGATTGAATCGCACCTGATTCTGACGCGATCCGGAGAGAAGACTCTCTTTCTCGAAACCGGCAAAACGGCCCCGGATCTCAGAAAAACGGCCCATTTCTCCTATTCGCTGGAGGATATTGGCTGCCGGCTGGCCAGCGGATCTTATCCAATTGATGCGATGGTAATCGCTCCCTGTTCGATCCATACGATGTCGGCAATTGCCAACGGAATAAGTGGAAACCTGATGGTCAGGGCTGCGGATGTAACTCTAAAAGAGCGGAGAAAACTGATACTGGTAGTAAGGGAAACTCCGCTTCACCTAGGGCATTTGCGGAACATGACTGCGCTCGCGGAGATGGGGGCGATCATCGCGCCGCCGGTGCCTGCTTTCTACCACAACCCCCAGACAGTCGGCGAACTGGTGGATTACACGGTGGACCGGATTCTCGATCTGCTCGGTGTTGCCGACCCGCAGGTACGCCGGTGGGAGGGCCCGAAGTGAGAAAACCGCGTGTGAAACCAACGGCGTTTCAAGGGGCGCGCGGCGCATTTAGCGAGGAAGCGGCGCGGAAATTACTGGGGCCGGACGTCGCCGTGATGCCGTGCGAGCGGTTCGAAGATGTATTCCGGAGTTTGAAAACCGGCCGGGTCTCGGGCGCGGTGATTCCGATCGAGAACACCTTGGCTGGCTCGGTTCATGAAAACTACGACCATCTTCAAAAATTCGAATTACCCATCGTGGCTGAGACAAGTGTGCGAATAATCCACAACCTAATTGCACCAAAAGGGGTGCCTTTTGCCCATATTCGCCGCGTATTCTCTCATCCGGTGGCGCTGAATCAGTGCCTGGATTTTTTCGCCCGCAACCCGCAAATGGAGCGGATTCCCTTCTACGATACCGCCGGCAGTGTGAAAATGATTGTGGAAGAAGGACTTAGCGACGCCGCGGCGATTGCGTCGCGGGTAGCTGCCGAAATATACGACGCCCGAATTCTACGGCGATCGATTGAAAGCGACCGGCAAAACTTCACCCGATTCTTTTTGCTCCGAACACCGGTATTTGCCCGGCGGAATCCGGTTCCGGCAACGAAAGAAACCGTCTGGAAAACGTCCCTGGTGTTCAGCACGCGCAACATTCCGGGCGCTCTTTTTCGCGCATTGAGCGCATTTGCGCTGCGTGACCTGAACCTGACCAAGATCGAATCCCGGCCGTTGCGGGGCAAGCCCTGGGAATACCTGTTTTATCTGGATTTTCTGGGGCGTGTGGATTCACCCAACGCGCAGAACGCGCTGAACCATTTGAGAGAGATCGCAGACTTTCTCGGGATCCTGGGCTGCTACCCCAAAGGGGCGTGAGGGTACACTGTGGGTAGCTGCCATGGCCACCGAATCGGAACCTCTCGTTACACCTGAAAATCCGGAACCTGAAGAGACAACACTCGAAGAATTACCTGTGCTTGCGGTGCGGGACACGGTCGTTTTCCCCGGCGCCCTGCTGCCCATCACGGTAGGCCGCCCGAGTTCGGTCGCCCTCGTGAACGCGCTGGGCGAAAACCGCACGATCGCGGTGGTGTCGCAAGTCGATCCGCGGGTGGATGCGCCAACGCCGGAGGATCTTTACCAGACAGGCACCGTTTGCGTGATGCACAAGGCGGTGCGGGTGGCGCGTGAGAACCTGCTGCTGTTTTGCGAGGGGATGGCTCGAATCCGGGTGAAGGAATACACGTCGACCGATCCGTATCTGCGCGCGCGGGTGGAGCGGATTGCCGAAGTGGAGCCGGAGGTCACGCCGGAGATCGAAGCGTTGCGCCAGAACTCGGTCAGCCTGTTCACGCAGATCGTCGCCGCCACGCCGAACGTCTCCGACGACGTGGCCAGCAGCGGCGCCCAGATCAGCGAACCGGGACGGCTGGCCGACTTCATTGCGGGCAACCTGCCGACTCTCAGCGCGATCGAGAGGCAGAGCCTCCTGGAGCAACTGGACGCCAAGGCGCGGCTGGCCGAAATGCACCGGCAGTTGACGCGGGAACTGGAACTGATCGAATTGCGCGGGCGGATTCAATCGCAGGTGCAGGGGCAACTCTCGCAGAGCCAGCGCGAGTTCTACCTGCGGGAGCAGTTGAAGGCCATTCAAAAAGAACTGGGCGAGGGCGACGAAACAACGCGCGATGCCGATGAATTGAGGCAGAAGCTGGAGTCGGCCGGACTGCCGGAAGAGGTCCGGACGGAGGCTCTGCGGGAATTGGGCCGCCTGTCGCGGATGTCTCCGGCCTCGCCCGAATACGGTGTGACGCGCAGCTACCTCGAATGGATGGCGAACCTGCCGTGGGCGGTCTCTTCCGGTTCGCAGGTGGACGTGAAGCGCGCCGGCGAGATCCTCGACGAGGACCATTACGATCTCGAAAAGGTCAAGAACCGGATTCTCGACTATCTCTCCGTCCTCCAGCTGCGGCCGGTGCTCAAGGGACCGATCCTGTGTTTCGTGGGGCCGCCGGGCGTGGGCAAAACCTCGCTGGGAAAGTCCATCGCGCGCTCCCTGGGCCGCAAGTTCGCGCGCATCTCGATGGGCGGGATGCACGACGAAGCCGAGATCCGCGGGCACCGGCGGACGTACATCGGGGCACTGCCGGGACAGATCATCCAGGCGTTGCGCCGGGCGGGCGTGAACGATCCGGTATTCATGCTGGATGAAGTGGACAAGCTGGGGCGGGATTTTCGAGGCGATCCGGCTTCGGCGCTGCTGGAGGTTCTCGACCCGGAGCAGAACGTCAGTTTTCGCGACAACTATCTGGACGTGCCGTTCGATCTCTCGAAGGTCCTGTTCATCACTACGGCCAACGTCCTCGATCCCATACCGGACGCGCTCCGGGACCGCATGGAGATCATTCCGCTCGAAGGGTATACGGAGCAGGAAAAGGTGGTCATCGCATTCCGCTACCTGATTCCACGGCAGATCCAGGCGAACGGGCTGACCGGCGAGGACATCGAATTCGGGGACGAGGCGGTACGCTTCCTGGTTCGCCGCTACACGCGGGAAGCCGGAGTGCGCAACCTGGAGCGGGAAATCGGGACGATCTGCCGGAAGCAGGCGAGGGGGATCGCCGAGGGTACGCGGGAGAAGTTGAACGTCACCACGGAGGTGGTGGAGAAGCACCTGGGGGCGCCCCGTTTCCGGACCGATACGGAGGTTGCCGAGCGGACGCGCCGCGCGGGTGTTGCGGTGGGTCTGGCCTGGACGCCGGTGGGCGGCGACGTCCTGTTCATCGAAGCCGGACGCATGCCGGGCGGCAGCAAGGGGCTCATCATGACAGGGCAACTAGGCCCGGTGATGCAGGAGTCCGTGCAGGCGGCGCTCACCTGGGTGCGCGGGAATGCCGCTAAATACGGCATCGATCCGGATCTTTTCAAAGTGAGCGATATCCACATTCACGTTCCGGCGGGCGCGATTCCAAAAGATGGTCCCTCGGCGGGCATCACGATGGCGGCGGCGCTGGTTTCCATGCTGACCGACCGTTGCGTGCGGCCGAATCTGGCAATGACCGGCGAGATCACGCTGACGGGACAGGTTCTGCCGGTGGGCGGCATCAAGGAGAAGGTGCTTGCCGCCAAGCGCGGGGGCGTGCGGGAAGTGATCCTCCCGCACGAGAACGAGGTCAACGTGCGGGAGGACCTCAAGACCGAGCAGATCGGGGAAATGAAGATCCACTACGTGAAGTCCATGGAGGAAGTAGTGGATCTGGCGCTCGAACCTGCTGCTTCCTGACGGCGTTGGCCGTCAAACACGTGAGCCGGAGGTGGAGATCTCGGCGCTTCCGCTGAGGTCGGGGATCAGGTGCGGATCGGTGCCGCGAATCTGAATCCGCACGGGAATCTCACCCACGAAGGTGCCGCGCATGGGGCTATCGACCGCCATGGCGCCGATGCCGTCGATGATTCCAGGCAGGAGGACCTCGGGATATGCGTCCAGCCGTACGGCTGCCTGCATGCCCAAAGAAAGCCGTTCGGCATCCACCTGGTTGATGGTGGCATTCAGGACCATGGAATCGGGATCCACGATGGTGACCACGGGCTGGCCGGCATAGACCTGGTCGCCTTCGCGGATCTGGCCGAATTCGCCATTGCGGACGATGGTGGCCATGACCACGATTCCGTCGATCGGCGCCTTTACGGTCATCCTCTCCACATTCTCCTGGGCGCGCTGGAATTCGATGCGGACCTGGGACAGGTTCAACTCCGCGGCCCGCAGTTGGGCGCGCTGCGATTCTTCGACGAGTGCCACCTCTTTGGCCAACTGATTGTAAGCGGCCTGGTCCTCTTCGACCGCGAGGCGGATCTTTTCGGCGTCGATTTGGGAGAGTACGGGAACCGACTGCAGGTCGAGGACAGCCTGATCCCATTGCGCCTTGGCGGAGCGAACATTTTGCTGTTCCGCCTCGAGAGCGGCCGCCAGATTGGCGTTCAGACTCTGAAGGTTCTCCTCGCCCTGGACGACGGCGTCCTTATAATCGTCCAGGCGCTGGAGCTGATTCTGCGGATCGAAACGGACGACCACGTCACCGGCCTTGACCCGGCTGCCGGGCTTGACGACCGAGAGGAGCACCAAATTGAAATCGGCGCCGGCTCCACCCATGGGACCGCTGCCGCCGGCGTTGAAGTCGCCTCCGCGGTTCAGCGCGGAGCGGCTGCCGCGAACGCGCGGGGCGGTGATGGTAGCGCTTTTCAGGGCGGCCACCGAACCGGTGAGCCGCACCGCGGGGCGCAGCGCAGGCGCAGTTACTTTACGTATCGAAGCTTCCGCAACCTCCTTCCGGAGACCGGTTGTGTGTCTCCATTCCAAAGAGAAGCCGGTAACGGCGGTGAGCGCGAGCGGGAGCATCATCCACACGTTGCGGCGCGAAATCCTGGACAGCGGGCGCATTTCTCGGAACCTCCTTCTTTGAGGGAGGCCGGGCGCACCTCAAACGGCGGCGTCCTCCGCGGGGCGGTGGCGCCGGCCTGCATCCGGACTCCCCAAGTTGCAACCGAGCGTCTGATTAGAAGGCGCAGCCGAAACGCTCCCGCGTTACGACTCGTCCGAAAGTGCCATGTCAAGGTTTCGTTAAAACGGACGCAGTTCTGTTAAACCAACCGGGGAAGAATCTCGCCGGCCGGACCTTGAAGAGAGCAATCGACCAGGGCCGAAACGGCGGTGGTCTCGGTGTTGACCTCGATTACGCGGGCGCCGGATTTTCTGGCGTACGGGACGAGTCCCGCGGCAGGATGCACCACGGCGGAGGTGCCGACTACGAGAAACACCTGGGCGGCCGAAGCGGCGTGTTCGGCTTCCTTCATCATCCCCTCCGGCAGCGCCTCGCCGAACCAGACCACGCCCGGGCGCGCCATTCCGCCGCAGGCGCAGTGGGGCGGGATCTTGGGCAGGGGCACGCGGCGGTTCGGAAAGTTGGCACCGCACGCCGTGCACCGCATCCGCCAGATATCACCGTGGAGCTTCAAGATCTTTCCGCTGCCGGCAAGATCGTGAAGGCCGTCCACGTTTTGGGTTATGAGAGTGAAGCGGGGCTTGCGGATCTCGAGCTGGACGAGCGCTTTGTGCCCGGCGTTCGGCTGTACTTTGGCGATGAGCTGGCGGCGGTAGTCGTACCATTCCCAGACGAGGCGCGGATCCCTGGCAAAAGCCTCGGGCGTGGCGAGTTCCTCCGGTTTGAACTCTTTCCAAAGTCCTCCCGCGCCGCGGAAGGTGGGCACGCCGCTTTCGGCGGATATTCCGGCGCCGGTCAGTACAGCCACGGACTCGGCTGCGGCAACCCAGGTTCTGGCCTGCTCGATGGTGATCAAACTATCAGTTTAAATCGCAGCGACCGGCCTTCAGACGCGGTGATTCACCAGCGCCAGAAATTCATCGCGGGTCTTCTTGCGGGAGCGGAACGCCCCCAGCATGGCACTGGTCATGGCGCCCGAGTGCTGCTTTTCGACGCCACGCATCATCATGCAGAAGTGGCGCGCTTCGCAGATCACGCCCACGCCCACCGGATCGACGATCTCCTGGATGGTCTGCGCCACTTCCTGGGTAAGCCGCTCCTGGATCTGGAGACGGCGCGCAAACACATCCACGATGCGCGGAATCTTGCTGAGCCCGATGACGCGCGTGCGCGGCAGGTAGGCCACGTGCATCTTGCCGAAAAACGGCAGCATGTGGTGCTCGCAGAGGCTGAAGAACTCGATGTCGCGCACTACTACCATTTCGTCGTACTTCACTTCGTAGAGCGCGCCGTTGACGATCTTCTGCACGTCCACCTTGTAGCCGCCGGTGAGAAACCGGAGCGCCTGGTCCACGCGCTGAGGCGTACGCTGCAACCCTTCCCGGCGCGGGTCTTCGCCGATCGCGCGGAGAATTTCTTTGATGTGGGGCGCCATTCCGGCGTCTTCCACGGCGGCGGCGGGCATCACTTTCACAACTGCTTTATTCGATTTCATCGCTTTCGATTTCAAAGATGTTCCGGGCGGTCTCGGCGATCCTCACTTTTTGGAGCCGGGGCCAGGTTTCCGGAAACTCCGAATTCCAGTTCCTTTCGAGGCGCCGCCAGATTTCGACGGCCAGATTTTCCGAGGTTGGGACGGCGGAGGAGAATGCCTCCACGCCATCGTTGAGATTGCGGTGGTCGAAAGGTTCAAGGACCTCGCGTGCCACCAGACGGTCGAGGCGGGCGGTATCGACGGCCCTGCCCGTTACCGGATCCGCCGGTCCGCGGGCGGAGATTTCGACCACGTAATTGTGCCCGTGCCCATGGGGATTATTGCATTTGCCGTAGAGGGCGCGGTTTTCCTCCTCGCCCAGTTGCGCGGCATGCAGGCGGTGGGATGCCGCGAAGCGGTACTGCCGCGTCACGCGGAACACGGCACGTCTCCAAAGTAGTCCACGAACAGGTCCGGCGTTTCGTAAACGCGGACTGAGTGCAGAGTGCGGCCCCGTCCGGAAAGGTGGGGCTCGATGCGGCGCCAGATGTCGCGCGCGATGTTCTCGGTGGTGGGCACGATGCGGTCGAAGGGCGGCACCTCGTAATTCAGAAAGCGGTGGTCGTACGGCTCGACGACTTCACGGTTGAGAACGTCCTTCATTTCCTTAAGATCGAAGACCATGCCGGTGAGTGGATCCGGGTCGCCGCGAAGGCTCACCTCGACGACGAAATTGTGGCCATGCCCCCGGGGGTTGGCCGAGGGTCCGTAGATCCGCTCGTTTTCCTCATCCGAGAGTTGGGGACTCCTGCATATGTGGGAGGCCGAAAACTCCACTTTGCGGGTAATAAGCATCGACCTTTTCTTCGACTATCGAGGCCGGACCAGCGATACAATTAAATTATAGATTTTCCACATGCAAAGCGTCAAAACCGACAGGATCCTGCGGGCAGCCATCGTGGTTCTCTCGATAGTGCTCGTGTATGTAATCTCCATCGCCATTCATGAACGCGTGGTCGTTGCGGGCGATTCAGCTCCGGACTTCAAAGTGCGGACCGACACGGGCCAGACCGTGTCCGTGGACAAATTCGGCGGCAAGGTTCTGGTGTTGAACTTCTGGGCAAGCTGGTGCCCGCCGTGCGTCCAGGAGACGCCTTCATTGAGCAAGTTCGCGGCGGACTACTCGAAGAAGGGCGTAGTCGTGCTGGCGCTGAGTGTGGACCAGGACGAGAAAGCGTACCGCAAGTTTCTGGAGCGGTTCAAACCCGCATTCCTGACGGCCCGGGACCGCGAAGTTCACGAGCAATACGGCACCTTCATTTATCCCGAGACGTACATCATCGACGCCAGGGGCAAAGTGGTGAAGAAGATTGCCGAGGGAGCGGACTGGAACAATCCCGAGCTGACGCGGTACATCGATTCTCTGCTGTAGTGCCACGGCCCACGGGTTACAATCTGTAGTCGCATGCCTTCCTCCCTGGTGAAGCGGCCGAAGATCGACCCGCGCCACACCCGCTTCAAGCTGGAGATCCGGACGTCCGGCATCCATGGGCGCGGGGTGTATTCTCTCGAGCGTATTCCGGCACGCAAGAAGGTCATCGAGTACACCGGCGAGCGGATCAGCCGGCGTGAGACGAAGCGCCGGGGCGACGGCCACGTGACGTACCTGTTCACGCTCGACGATTACTGGACAATCGACGGGGCGGTGAACGGCAGCGGCGCCGAGATCATCAATCACAGTTGCAATCCGAATCTCTACGCCTGCATCATGCGGGGACATATTCTCTACATGAGCAAACGGACGATCCGGCCAGGCGAAGAACTGACGGTGGATTACCGGTTTTCTGACAAGATCGATGAGGTGCGCTGCCGCTGCGGGGCCCGAACCTGCCGCGGCACCATCAACCTGAAGGAGAAATGAACATGCGCCCAGTCGTTCGCGCCGTTTGCGCCGCCCTCCTGCTGGCGGCGGCAGCGCCGGCACAGGTCACGCCCGCGCAGAAGATCGCCTCGATGGTTACCGCCGATGGCCTGAAGGCGGACGTCTCGTTTCTGGCGTCGGATGCGATGAGGGGTCGCGCGACGCCCTCTCCAGAGCAGGAGATCGCGGCGGAGTTCATTGCCTCCGCATTCCGCCGGGCCGCTCTCGATCCGGTGGGCGACGACGGATATTTTCAGACCGCGCGGTATGTGCGGGTCACGCCGGAAGTGGAAGGTCTGGAACTGACACTGGAACTCGGCGGGCAATCGCTGCGGCTCGACAAAACGTCGTTCGCGATTCAGAATCCGGTGGGGATGGACCTGAAGACCGGGGCGGTGAAGTCCACCATGGACCAAATATCGCTCCAGGCGTTGACTCCCGAACAGGTGAAGGGCAAGGTTTTGTTTCTCGAGCCGCCGGCGGGCGCCGCTCCGGGCGGCGGACGAGGCGCGGGACAACTGGGTCTCTCGCCGGCGATGCTGGCCGACTTGCAGCCGGCGCTGGTTGTCCTGATCCGGGCCGCGGGCAGCCAGGCGGTAAACACAGCGGCGCGGCTGCGGGAAGCCACGGCTGCGGCTCCCGTTCCAACCATGCTGGTGTGGGATTCGGGCCTGCGCACGGCCCTGGCCGCGGCCAAGAACGGCGCACTCGAAGGGCCCGTCGCGGTTCACATTCCGGCGCCCAAACTGGAGCCGGTGAAGCTGCGGAACGTGGTGGGCGCGCTACGCGGGTCCGACCCGGTTCTGAAAGACACGTACGTGCTGGTGACGGCCCATTACGACCACCTGGGAGTGCGGAATGTGGACGGAGACGGCATTTTCAACGGCGCCAATGATAACGCGAGCGGCACGTCGTGCGTAGTCGAGATCGCGAATGCCCTCGCAGCGCTTCCACAGAGACCCAGGCGGACGGTGGTTTTCGTCGGGCTCTTCGGCGAGGAGTTGGGGCTGGTGGGGTCGCGCTACTACGGGGCGCATCCGATCTTCCCCCTCGCGAAAACGGTGGCGGACATCAACCTGGAGCAGATGGGAAGGACGGACGAAACCAGCGGACCGCGGGTTGGCCAGATCAATGCCACCGGGTTCGACTTCACCAGCTTGACCGCGATTCTGGCGAAGGCCGGGGAGGAGTACGGGATCAAACTGGTGAAGGACGAACAGAACAGCGATTCCTATTTCAGCCGGAGCGACAACCAGGCGTTCGCCGATGCCGGCGTGCCTTCGCACACGCTCTCGGTGACCTACATGTTCCCCGACTACCATCGCGCCGGAGACGAGTGGCAGAAACTCGACTACGGGAACATGGCCAAAGTGGCGCAGACCGTCGCGCTCGGCATCTACCTGGTGGCCGACAGCACGCAGGCGCCGGCGTGGAACGCGGCGAATCCCAAGACCGCGCGCTACGTGAAGGCGCACGACGCCCTGGGTAAGTAGGCTGTTTTACCCCACCTGGGCGAGGACGCGCTCGATATCCGGAGAATCCACTTTGATGACCTGGCCGGCGGGGCGCCAGCGTTGAAACATGCGCTCTACCGGAAATCCGGCAAAGATGCTGATCAGCGGGACGCCGCAGGCGGCGGCCACATGCTGGCCGGCGGAATCGTAGCCGACATAGAGACTGGCGCCGGCGATGATGCGGGCGAAGCCGGCGAAGGATCCATTCCAGACGGTGGCCGCGACGCCGGAGCGCTGCACCGCGCGTGCGACGCGTTCGGCCTCTTCGCCGCCGGCTCCGGAATCGATACACAGCGGCATCCCGCGGGTGGCCAGCAGGGCCAGCAGCCGCTCCTCGAACGGATCGGGCAGCCGCTTGGCGGGATTCTCGCCTACACCCAGGCTGACGGCGATGTAAGGCGCGCGTGCGGGCGCGGGACCGAGCGCGACGTACGGTTTCGAGCCCTTGACGTCGAAAGTATCGGCAGCCCAGGCGGCGGCAAGTTCCGGGAGGGAAGACGCGGAGTCACCGCCGTATAGCCGGCTTTCGAACAGGTGGTATCTCTCCTCGGGGCACACTGGCAGGAGGCCTAGCTGCGTCAAGCGGGAGTCGGGGTCGATGACGATCGAATCGGGCTTGTCGAGAGCCGTTCGCAACTGCTCCCAGACGCCGAGGCGGGCGCGCAGGCCGCCGCGCAGGTAGTCGACCGGCACGTGGTGAATGTGCGGGTCGGCAGCGAAGAGTTCGTAGTTTTTGGCCGGACCAAGAAAGACCAGATTGGCATGCGGGAAGCGGCGCTTGGCGGCGGCGAGGAACACGCTGGTAACGGCGACGTCCGCACCGAGAGTGACCCGGGAGAGAACGAAAATCGTATGGGGCTTAAAGATAATCCGGCGGGGCCTGCGCACGCGTTCGTAGCGGGCAATCAGGCTGAATGCATCCACAGTGCCCGAGGCACGCTCGATGGCCTGGGAAAAAAGACGCACGTAGGCATCGCACAGCGCGGGCTCGAAACGGTCAGCGAGCCCCTCCACGAAAAGGCCGAAGAGGGCGGCGGCACACGGATCCTCCACCAGCACGGGAGGGAGTTTCTGCGGCGGCTTCCCGGCGAGGCAGCTTTCGAGGAGCGCCTGCGCGACCTGTTTACAAGAAGTACTTCGCAATCAGAATCCCCAGCTTCTGGCGGACGGAATCGGGAACCGCGGTCCGGTCGGTCAAAATGGCGTGTGACAGAGCCGACCCGCACTTGCAGCCCCGTTCGGCGGGCATGGAGGCGACCGCCTCGGCCACAACCTTGCAGGCGTTCTCCGCATTCCTGGTGAGATTCCCGATGATCTCGTTTACGGTCACGGCATCGTGGCCTTCGTGCCAGCAGTCATAATCGGTCACCATGGCGACGGTGACGTAACAGATTTCGGCCTCGCGAGCCAGTTTGGCTTCCTGAAGGTTCGTCATCCCGATCACGTCCATGCCCCAGGAGCGGTAGACGTTGGATTCGGCTTTGGTGGAAAACGCCGGGCCTTCCATGCACAGGTAGGTGCCGCCCTGCGTGGCGTGGACCCCGGCGGCGGCGCACGCTGAGGTGACCGTGCGGGCCAGTTCGGGGCAGACCGGGTCTGCGAAACTGATGTGGGCGACGAGTCCGTCGCCGAAGAACGTGCTGGCGCGGCCGCGGGTGCGGTCGAAGAACTGGTCCGGAATGATGAAGTCGAGCGGACGATGCTCCTCTTTCAGCGACCCGACGGCGCTTAACGAAATGATACGTTCCACGCCGAGAGACTTCATCCCGTAGATATTCGCGCGGAAGTTCAGTTCCGACGGCGAGATGCGATGGCCGCGGCCGTGACGGGCGAGGAATGCCACCTCGCGGCCGGCCAGGCGGCCAAGCACATAATTGTCCGAAGGCGCACCGAAGGGCGTCTTCATAATCACTTCTTCCTGCGCTTCAAAACCCGGCATGGAATACAGCCCGCTGCCGCCGATGATGCCGATTTCCGCTTTCAAATTCAGCTCTCCTGGATCAATTCCAATAAGACGCCTCCGGTGGAGGCGGGGTGCACGAAAACGTAAAGGTGGCCGCCCGCGCCCGTTCCAGGCTCGCCCAGAAGCTTCGCCCCCGAGCCGCGCAACCGTTCGACCGCGGCTTCGAGATCCGGCACCTTCAGGGCCACATGATGCAATCCGGGCCCGCGTTTATCAAGAAAACGTGCGATCGGGGACTCGGGGCTGGACGGCTCCAACAATTCAATGCGGGAATCGCCTGCCGGAAGCATGGCGACGTGTACCTTTTCCTTCTCCACCGTTTCGCGATGCGTGACTTCGAGGCCCAGGCTGCGATAGAACGCCGCCGATTCCTCCAGGTTCGCCACCGCGATTCCCAGGTGGTCAATGGAAATACGCGGCGCGGTGGCGGAACGGGCGCGGGGCGAAACCGACAGGATGCGGTCGAGCAGTTCTTCAATGCCCGTGTTGCCGGTTGCCACGGTATGGAGGATGGGCGGGCGCGTCCCGTCTCCCAGGCTCAACATCGCGTTCAGTTCCTGCTCCAGGCGGCCGGCACCCGGAAGATCGGACTTGTTGATCACGAAGATGTCCGCGATTTCGAGGATTCCGGCCTTGATCGCCTGGATGTCGTCGCCAAGGCCGGGCACGAGGACCACCACGGTCACTTCGGCAAGGCCGGCGATTTCCACCTCGTCCTGGCCGACGCCGACGGTCTCGATAAGCACGCAGTCCCTGCCCGCGCCGGCCATCAGGCGGGCGAGGCCGGCGGTGGCAGAGGCCACACCGCCTGTGATGCCGCGGGTAGCCATGGAGCGAATGAAAATGCCGGTGTCGGCATGATGCCGCTGCATCCGGATGCGGTCGCCCAAAATGGCGCCGCCGGTGGAACGGCTGCTGGGGTCCACGGCGAGGATGGCGACCGATTGGCCGCGCGCGCGCAGGGCGGCCGCGAGGGCATCGACGAGCGTGCTCTTTCCGGCGCCCGGCGGGCCGGTGATGCCGACGATCCGGGCGGTTCCGCGGGGCAGTTCGCGCAGCAGCGCCAGCGCCGCCGGGTCGCGGTTCTCCACCCCCGTAGCAGCGCGGGCGAGCGCGCGCGTGTCACCTGCGAGAATCTTGCGGGACCAGTCGGTCATCAGGTTTTGAGTAGCTGGCGCGCGATGACCAGGCGCTGAATTTCGCTGGTGCCCTCGCCAATCGTGCAGAGCTTGACGTCACGGTAGAACTTTTCCACCGGATAGTCTTTGATGAAACCGTAGCCTCCGTGGATTTGGACTGCCTCGTTGGCGATGCGCACGGCGGCTTCGGAAGCGAACAGCTTGGCCATGGAGGATTCGCGCGTGACGCGCTGTCCCTGGTTAAGCATGGAGGCGGCGCGGTAATTCAGCAGGCGTGCGGCATCGAGGTCCACGGCCATGTCCACGAGCTTGTGCTGGATTGCCTGGAACTCGGAAATGGGACGCCCGAACTGCTTGCGCAGCTTGGAATAGCGTAGGGCTGCCTCGTACGCGCCCTGGGCCATCCCGATGGAGAGGGCGGCGATGGAGATGCGCCCGCCATCGAGCACGCGCAGGCTGTCCACGAAGCCTTCGTTGAGCCCGCCGAGCAATTGCCCGCTGCCCAGGCGGCAGTTTTCGAAAATCACTTCCCCGGTGGCGCTGGCGCGGAGGCCGAGCTTGTTTTCTTTCTTGCCCAAACGAAATCCGGGGGTCTCCCGCTCCACCAGGAAGGCGGAAATGCCATGCTGCGCAGCGGCGCGGTCGGTGACCGCCATGGCCACGCAGACGTCGGCATAGTGCGCGTTCGTGGTGAAGGTTTTGGCGCCGTTCAATACCCAGCAGCCGTCGTCCTGTACCGCCGTGGTGCGGGTTCCCGCCGCGTCCGAACCCGCTTCAGGCTCAGTGAGCGACCAGCAGCCTAGCCATTCGCCCGAGGCGAGCTTCGGAATATACCGCCGGCGCTGCTCGTCCGTGCCCATCTTGTATATGTGATTCGAGCAGAGCGAAGTGTGGGCGGCGACGATGATGCCCACCGACCCGTCCACGCGCGAGAGTTCCTCGATGATGATTGAGTACTCGATATACCCGAGGCCGGCGCCGCCGAGCTCTTCCGGGAAGATGGAACCCATGTAGCCGAGCTCGCCCAGCTTGCCGATCACCTCCGCCGGGAAGGTCTGGGCTTCGTCCCATTCCATCACGTGCGGCGCGATTTCCGCTTCGGCGAATTCCCGGACAGCCTTGCGGAGCTGGATCTGTTCGGGCGTATGCGAGAAGTCCACAGCGCGCCTTAGACGATCTCTTCGCGCGCGGCATCCCAACGGACCGTGCGCTGCTGCCGGTAGCTTTCGACAGCCATGCGGCAGGCGATGGCCACCCGGTAGCCCAGGGTAAACGGGCACGCCAGCGGTTTGGACGAATCGCGTAGATGATCGACGAAGTTGATCATGTGGCCGCCGCGCGGATTCGGCGTGGTGCCGGCCATTTCATTGCCGTCCTTGCGGTTGACCTTCTGCGGCAGGTACTTGATGCTCTGCGGGGTGTGGACGACGGTGCCGTTGTCGCCCAGCGCCTCTTCCGAGATGCCCAGCCTGTCGTTGCCGAAGCCGGACGTCCAGTTGAACAACATCTCTTCGTCCTGAACCATGGAGACGTTCATCGTGTCCGGCACTTCGCGGCCGTCCTTCCACAGGAACAGGCCGCCGGTCATGGTCACCTGCCGTGGAATCTTCAGGTCCATCACCTTGTACCAGAACGCGAGCTGGTGGCACATGTTCTCGAACACGTTGCCGCCCGAGTAATCCCAGAAGAACCGCCAGTTTATGTAGCGGTTGGGATCGAATTCGCGCTTGGGCGCCTCGCCCAGAAAGGCGTTCCACACGATGTTTTCGGGCGTCATGTCCGGATACACCTGCCGCGACCACTGCGGTTTGCCGTGCGGCGTGTTCCTGTACATGTGGGCCTCGATGGAGGTCACCTTGCCGATCAGTTCGGGCTTGAGGAAGGTGAGCGCATCCGGCACGTGGCCGAAGCTGGTCCATTGATGCCCCACCTGCACGGCGCGGCCCCCGGCGCGCTCCACGGCCGCGCGCATCCTCTTCGCATGCTCCACGGTGAAGGCCATGGTCTTCTCCTGGTAGACATGCTTGCCGGCGTCGAGCGACGCGGTGAAGTGTTCGCAGTGAAGGTGCTGCGGGGTGGCAATCAGGACGGCATCGATCGACTTGTCGTCGAGGAGAGCGCGGTAGTCTTTGTAGGTCTTCGCATTGGGGGCAATCGTCTTCACCTCGTCGAGCCGCCGTGAATAGACGTCGGCCGCGCCTACGCATTCCACATTTTCTATGGCGAGGGCGTCGCGAAGAATTTCCTTGCCGCGATCGCCGGGGCCGATGATTCCGATTCGAAGCCGCTCGTTGGCTCCGAGCACGGTGCCCGAGGCCAGCGTACCTGCCAGGCCCGTCGCCACTCTACCAATGAAATTACGTCTGGATTGCATGGGAAAACCGCTCCTTCACTCGACACCTCCGGCGCTGCGGAGGGCTTGATTGATTATATCGCCCGCGGCACCCGAACCTAGCGCTTGTACCCGATGGCGCGCAGGAACGACCGCCGCTTTTCGGCGTCCTCCGGGGTTTCGATACCCTTGGGCGAGGAGCCGTCGATGACGCCGAGCACGCCGCGTCCGCCGGCCTCCTCCGCCACCAGCACCTGGACCGCGTTAGCTGTGGCGCAGAAGATGGAGCACACTTCGGGAACATCCTTGATGCGCCCCAGCACGTTGATGGGATAGCCGTCCCGCATGATCACTACGAACGTATGGCCGGCCGCGACCGCGGCAGCGTTGCGCACAGCCGCGGCTTTAAGCACGTCGTCGTTGCCGTCTGCACGGGTCAGGCACGGTCCCGACGCCTCGTTGAATGCGATGCCGAACTTCATTTGCGGCACCGTATTCACCAGCGCTTCGTAAATATCCTCCACAGTCTTGATGAAATGCGACTGGCCGAGGATAAGGTTGGCGCCTTCCGGAATCTCGAGCGGCACGAGTTTCAGTTCCATAAGAGATTCAGGATAGCGCGCGACGCTACTCGAAAACGGCGGAGGCCGGCACGATTCGGATGTCCGCCGCCGCGAGCTTCAACGGCCACTTCTCCACCACCTTATCCACTTCCGTGATCTCCGCCGGCTTGGGCGAATTGTACGTCATGGGAGAAGGGTCGTCGCTGGCAAGCTGGTTCTTCAGATCTTCCGCGTTCTTCGAAACCGCCACCACCACCAGCTTGTCCGTCCGCAAATAGCGGCGGATGGCGCGGTTCACGTCTTCTCGCGTCATCTTCTCGAGCGCCTCGCGGAGTTGCACATTGTAAAGGGCCGTGCTGTACCACATGCTGTCGATGACGTAGCCGAGTTCCGCGCTTTTCGTGCGTGTGAGCACGTTTACGTATTTGCTCAGGAAAGCGCGAGTGCGCTCGAAGGCATCTTCCGGAATGCCGTCTTTGATCAGTTTGTCGAGCTGGTACAAAGCCATCCGCAGGGCGAACTTCGCCGTCGGAGGTTCCACCGGACGGATCCAGATCTGGAAGATCTGCTGCCGGCGGACGAGGTTCGGCGGCGGCTCCATCAGGTACATGCCGCGCGGGAAATATTCAATGTAGGAATAGTCGCCGTAGTTCAGGCCGCGGGCTTCCCGCAATTCATCGTACAGAACGCCGCCGCTCATGCGGTGCTGACCCAGGTAGGTGGAGGCCACCAGCAGCGCCGGGTAGTCGGCGGTTTGCCGGGTCGCGCTGATGGGGAAACCGAACGAGAATGCGACCGAGCGCGTGTCGCGCTCCACGATCACGGCGCGGTTCTTCCCGATCAAGGGCGCCGACTTGAATCGCGGGTGAAAACCCGCGCCTGCGGGCAGGGAGCGGAAGTCCTTCTGCATGGCCGGGAGAAACGAAGCCGGGTAGCCGCCGGCGATGCCGAGGATCAGGTTCGACTGGCTGTAGTGCCCCCGGTAGAAAGCCTTCACGTCCGCGAGCGTCAACTTCTGGAGCGAACTGACGGTTCCGAGGTTGTAGTGCCCGTACGGCGTGCCCTTGAAGATCTCGGAGTACAGGACTTCCTTGGCGAGTTCCTCGTCGTTGTTGCGCAGGCCCACGCGAACGGCATTGATCGCCTGGTCTTTGACGCGGTCGAAATCCTCCTGGCGCCATCCGGGGGCGAGCAGTTGGCCGCGAATGATTTTGTAATACGCGTCCAGGTTGTCCACGTGGGTGGCGCCGGAGAACGTGGTCATCTCCTTGTCCACCTGCGCGCCGAACGAGGCCGCCATGGGGAACATGGCGTCAGTGATCTGCTGGTACGTGAGATCCTTGCTGCCGCTATCGGAGAGCACCATGGCGGTGAGGGCGGCGAGACCGGGCTTGGTTTCGGGGTCGGATGCGGCGCCGGTTGTGAAGACGATGCGGAAGGTGACCAGGGGCGACTTGCCAGGCAGCGAAGCCACGCGCATCTGGGCGGGCAGCGCCGCCGCGGCCAGCAGGACCAGCGCGAGCGGCCTCATTGGGGGTCCCCCTTCGCGGCCGTCAGCGTGACCACGGTGCGGTTGTTCTCCGTCAGATATTTCGTGGCCGCGTTCTGCACGTCTTCGGGCGTGAGGGCGGCGTACTGGTCGAATAGCTTGTTCATGGTTTCCGGTGTGCGGCGCAGCGAGATGTAGCGGGCGAGCATGCCGGCAATTGCATCGCTGCTTTGCATGGCGAGCGCGGCGGAGTAGCGCAGGTGCTTGCGCACGGCGTCCAGGCGTGCGGCGTCCACCGGCTTCTCTCTAAACTGTTTCACCGTCGCAAGGATCTGTTCCTGCACGTAGGGAATGTCCGCTTCGTTCTTCACCCGCGCCGTGATGTCGAACAGGCCGGCGTCCACCGAGCCGCGGCGCTGATCCGGCGAGGGCATCCACCTTCTGCTCCTTGACCACCAGTTTCTGGTACAGGTCCGAACTGTCGGAGAAAGCGAGGTACGCGAGCGCGTCGAGCGCCGCCGTCTCGCGAGTGGAGTCATCGTAGGCGGGCGCCTTGTACGCGACCGTGATGATGGGCAGTGTCGGGCTGGGCCAATCGATGTGCGCGGTTCGAGCTTCCTTCTGCTCCGGCTCCTTGGGAATATCGGCGTGGTAGCTGCCCTTCTTCCAGTCGCCCCAATATTTGGTCACCAGGTCGCGGACGTCCTTGGGTTTCACGTCTCCCACGATGACGATGGTGGTGTACTCGGGCCGGTAGTAGCGATCGAAAAACTTCAGACTGTAATCGTACTGATTGGGCATGTCCTGGATGTCTTTGAGGAAGCCCATGGTGGTGTGCTTATAGGTGCTCTGGTCGAAGGCGGTGTCGCTCAACACTTCATTGAGCTTCGAGTACGGGCTGGAACTGTTCTTGTTGTATTCGCCGAGCACGGCCAGGCTCTCGGTCTTAAATTCCGGTTCGGCGTACTTGAGGTTCTGGAAGCGGTCCGCCTCCATGCCGAGCACGGTTTCCAGGTCATCCTTCGAGAACACGGTGTAATAGCAGGTGAGGTCGTCGGAGGTGAAGGCGTTGGAGGCGGCACCAATGCGCCTGAGCGTCTCGTTGTATTTGGCCTGAGGATATTTCTCCGTGCCCTTGAACATGATGTGTTCGAACAGGTGCGCGAACCCGGTGTGCCCCGGTTCCACTTCGTTGCGTGACCCTGTCTGCACCACAATGTAGCTGGCGACGATGTTCGGGTAATCGGTGGGAACCACCACCAGGCGCAGGCCGTTGGGCAGGTCTTCCTGTGTATAAGAATAAGGAAAGATTTTCGCGGGAGCGTCCGCGGCGATTGCCAGCGCCGCCGCGACGATCCCGGCGCAGAAGAGTTTCGGTGCCATCTCTACCATTTTAGGCGCAGGCGGCCAGACAGCGTTTTGGGTGGAATCGTCCGTGTAAGCGCCTCGCTAGAATAAAGATGTGGAGCCGTTGACATTTTCCGAAGCGCGCGATCTTGTGCTGCGTACGGTGCGGTCCGCTCGCGCGTGGCCGGAGACGGAGGAAGTTGCCCTGGAATGCGCGGCGGCAAGGGTGCTTGCGGAGAACGTCGCGGCCGATCGCGACACGCCGGCGTTGGCGCGTTCCGTACGGGACGGCTTCGCCGTGCGCTCGGAGGATGTTCCCGGCACGCTGCGCGTGATCGGCGAGGTGCGGGCGGGGACGCGCTTCAGCGGCGGGGTAGGCAAAGGCGAAGCGGTAGAAATCATGACGGGCGCGCCGATGCCGGAGGGCGCCGACTCGGTGGTGATGGTGGAGCACACGCGCCGCGAGAACGGAAACGTGCTGACGGAGCGTTCCGCGGAGGTGAACCAGTTCATCAATCCGCGAGGCTGCGAGGCCGTAGCGGGCGAAGTGGTGCTGCATGCCGGGCCAGCGCCTCGACTACACGGGGGTGGCCGCGCTGGCCGCTTTCGGGAAGGCCACGGTGCAGGTGTTCCGACGGCCGGTGGTTGCCATCGTCGCCACGGGAGACGAGATCGTGGAGGTGAAGGAGACTCCCGCCGAATTCCAGGTGCGCAATTCGAACGCGTATTCGCTGGCGGCACAGGTGATGCGCGCCGGCGGGGAGCCCGCGTTCTCCCGGTTGCGCGCGATACCCTCGAGCACACGCGAGCCTGCGTGGCGCAGGGGCTTGAAGCCGATCTGCTGCTGCTTTCCGGAGGCGTTTCGGCGGGTAAGTACGACGTCGTCGAGCCGGTTCTTTCGGAATTTGGAGCCGAGTTCTATTTCGACCGCGTTCTCATCCAGCCGGGGCAACCGCTGGTGTTCGGACGGGCCGGCGGCAAATTCTTTTTCGGGCTGCCCGGGAATCCCTCTTCCACCATGGTGACATTCGAGATCTTCGCGCGCGCCGCGCTCGAGCTGCTGGGCGGGTTCGAATCGCCGCAACTTCACCTGCCGTTCGCCCGGCTGACGCGAGACTTCAAACATCGCGCCGGGCTCACCCGCTTCCTGCCCGCTCAACTGAGCACGGACGGTGGCGAGATTACGCCGGTGGGCTGGCACGGATCGGGCGACATCCCGGCGCTGACCCGCGCCAACGCATACCTGGTCGCGGATCCGGACAGGCCGCAGTACGCCGCCGGAGATTGGATTCGGGTGATGGCGAAATGAGCAAGCTATCCCATTTCGACGATGCGGGCGCGCCCCGCATGGTGGATGTTTCGGCCAAGCCGGACACGCGCCGGACCGCTCGCGCGCACGCCTTCGTGCGCATCGCACCCGAGGTGCTGGAGCGGCTGCCGGCGAATCCCAAGGGCAATCCGCTCGAGATCGCGCGCATTGCCGGAATCGCCGCCGCCAAGAAGACGTCCGACCTCATTCCGCTGTGTCACCCATTGATGCTGTCGCACGCCGATGTGGAGATCAAAATGGAGAGCGGCGGGCTGCGGATTGTATCGAGCGCCACGACCACCGGGCCCACCGGCGTTGAGATGGAAGCGCTGACGGCTGCGTCGGTGGCTGCGCTCACGGTTTACGACATGGTGAAGGCGCTCGACAAATCGATCGAGATCCAGGATCTTTACCTGATCGAAAAGACGGGCGGAAAAAGCGGAACTTTCCGCCGCCAGGGGGGAGCATGACAAACGCCGCGGTGGTCACAATCAGCGATTCGGTCAGCACGGGTACCCGGTCAGACCGTTCCGGTCCGGCTGTCCGTGACCGCCTGGAACAACTGGGCTGGCGGGTCACTGTGATGGAAACACTGTCCGACGAGGCGGAGGAAATCGGCGCGCGCCTGGCGACGCTTGCCGACGGCGGACAGATCTCGGCGATCTTCACCACCGGCGGCACGGGCGTGTCGCTGCGGGACAATACTCCGGAAGCGACTCGCGCCATTCTGGATCGCGAAATCACCGGCTTCGGCGAACTGATGCGGGCGCGAGGCCGCGAATCGACGCCGCTCGCCGTGCTCTCGCGATCGCTGGCCGGCACCCGCGGACGCGTGCTCATCGTCAATCTGCCGGGTTCACCCAAAGGGGCCGTCGAATCCCTCGATGCTATCGTGGAACTGGTGCCCCACGTGCTGGAATTGCTGAATGGGCAGACAGAGCACAGCCCTGCCCGCCAGGAGTGAAATGCGCCGAATCGTTCTTTTTTCGCTGATTTCCGGGTTTCTTCTCGCGCAACAACCCGCGCAACAAACGCCACCGGGTCAACCTCCCGCCAAGACAGCCGAACAGGAGCAGGAGGAGCGCCTGCCCACCTTTACCGTGGGCGCCGATTACGTCTCCACACCCGTGCTGGTCTTTGACCGCAACGGCGACTATGTGGCCGGCATTCGTCCCGACCAGTTCCGGCTGCTCGACAACGGCAAGGAACAGAACATTAACGTGGACGTGACGTTCACCCCCATCTCGCTGGTGATCTGCGTTCAGGCGAACGCCAAGGTCGAAGGGCTGCTGCCGCAGGTGAAGAAGATCGGCAACCTGATTACGCCGCTGGTGGTGGGGGAACAGGGCGAAGTGGCGCTGATCGCCTACGATCACCGCATTCGCGTGCTTCAGGATTTCACCTCAGACGCGGCTCTGATCACCGAACAGGTGAAGAAGATCACGCCGGGCAGCAGTTCCAGCAGGATGATCGACGCTGTGGTGGAAGGCACGCGTATGTTGCGCAGCCGGCCTCGCAACCGCCGCCGCATCATGCTGGTGATCGGTGAAACCAGGGATGTGGCCAGCGAGAATCGCGGGCGCGAGGCGCTGATCGGTTTGCAGTTGAATAATGTCCTGTTTTACGCGGTGGACATGTCGCGATTCATCACCACTTTGACCGCGCCGACGCCGGTGGGCCGTCCCGACACGCTGCCGCCGGCCATGCGTCCCCTGCCTCCGGGCGTTCCGGCAACGCCGACCACAGTGGCCCAGACATACGGAACCAACGGCGGCCGTGCCGAATTTGTTCCCCTGATGGTGGAGATTTTCCGCGACGTGAAGGCGATTTTCAAGAGCAATCCCATCGAGGTCTTCACGAAGGGTACCGGCGGCGCCGAATTCGGATTCCACAGCCAGCGAACGCTGGAAGACGCGATCTCGAAAGTCGGCGAAGAGTTGCACAGCGACTACACCATCAGCTATTCGCCGAATAATCGCGAGGAGATGGGGTTTCACGAAATCGTGGTGGATGTCGTCGGGCGGCCGGACGTGAAGAGTGTGAGGGCTCGGCCGGGATACTGGCTGGCTCCCAAGCCGGCTCAATAATCGTTTGGGCAGGCTGGCAGGTCAGGGGAGGACCCTGACCTGCTTCTGAAAATGAATTGTTGGCGGGCCTTAGCTTCGGGTTTACTTCTCGACCCGCAGATTATTGGTTACGGAAAAGACTCCGGGCACGCCGCTGGCGTAGATTTTCGCCTGGTCCTTATCCGCCTGATTCGCCACCACGCCTTCCAGCGTCACCTTTCCGTTCTCCACGATGATGTGGATCGGCGGAACGGCCTGTAAAGCATACCTGTCCAGGCCGGTGTGGCCGTAAATTGCCCGATACGTCGCGATCCGCAGCTTGTCGTCGTTCGGGGAAAGCGGGAGCACCTTGATTTGGTTGTCCACGCGCTCCACGCCTTCGATGTTTTTGACAACATTTTCGGCATCGCTCTTCAACGTGGGGCGCGTCACCTCACCCATTAGCGTCACGGTGCTGCCATCCACGCGGTACGTCAGGTTGTCGAAGACGCCGTAATACGGGAGCATGACGAGTTCATGGCGTACTTCGCGGGACATGCGATCGGCGCTCCGGACCGACCGGTCCGCAGACGACCGGGTATTCTGCGCGAAAACCGGCGCCGCCGCCAATGCGAGTGATAAAACGCACGTCGAGAGAATCAGTTTCATTCATATCTCCTTCCAGCGAGGATAGAGCAATCATCTCTCCAGTTAAGGTTCCTGGTACGTAATTATTTTGGAGTTGGTAATCGAACAGGGGTGTTCGATAACAATTGGCCTCGTACTTATATTGCGCTGAGTTCAACTTACCCGCGGGCTGCGCCTCTCCGGGCATAGAGCCGGTTGCGCGCGGACACCACCGGCGTCCACCTCGAATAACGGCTAGTCGTTGCCCGAGATGTTGACCAGCGGCGCGGCGGCCGTTCCGTTGGCCGCGGCTTCGGCCTCTTCCATGGTGAACGACTCC
Organism: Bryobacterales bacterium; assembly: GCA_963836425.1. GTDB lineage: Bacteria > Acidobacteriota > Terriglobia > Bryobacterales > Bryobacteraceae > CAWIJJ01. Next base: position 262,253 of record CAWIJJ010000008.1, read on the forward strand.
ACCTTGGCCGAGATGTTCATGGAGCAGAACTTGGGGCCGCACATGGAGCAGAAATGCGCGTCCTTGAAGCCGTCTTCGGGAAGCGTTTCGTCGTGCATCGCGCGCGCGGTCTCCGGGTCCAGCGACAGATCGAACTGGCGGTTCCAGTCGAAGGTGTAGCGCGCGCGGGATAATTCGTCGTCCCGGTCGCGAACACCCGGCCGGTGGCGCGCCACGTCGGCGGCGTGGGCCGCGATCTTGTAAGCGATGATGCCCGCCTTGACGTCCTCGCGATTGGGCAGTCCCAGGTGTTCCTTCGGTGTCACGTAACACAGCATGGAAGCGCCGTACCAGCCGATCATGGCGGCGCCGATGGCCGAGGTGATGTGGTCGTAGCCGGGCGCGATGTCGGTCACCAGCGGCCCCAGCGTGTAGAACGGGGCCTCGTAGCACATTTCGTTTTCCTTCTGCACCTGCATTTCGATCTGGTCCATGGGAATGTGTCCGGGACCTTCGATCATCACCTGAACGTCGTACTCCCAGGCCTTTTTCGTCAGCTCGCCCAGCGTTTTCAATTCCGCGAACTGGGCTTCGTCGCTGGCGTCGGCCAGGCTCCCGGGCCGCAGTCCGTCGCCGAGCGAAAAGCTGACGTCGTGCTTCTGGAAGATCCTGCAAATATCCTCGAAGCACTCGTAGAGCATGTTCTGCTTGTGATTCCTGACCATCCACTCGGCCAGAATGGAGCCGCCGCGGCTTACGATGCCGGTGATGCGGCGCGTGGTGAGCGGGATGTATTGCACCAGGACGCCGGCATGAATCGTCATGTAGTCCACGCCCTGCTCGGCCTGCTCTTCGATGACTTCCAGCATCACCTGACGGCTCAGGTCTTCCACCCGGCGCACGCGGGAGAGCGCTTCATAGATCGGTACGGTGCCGATTGGCACGGGCGATGCGGCGATGATCGCTTTCCGGATAGCGGGGATGTCGCCGCCCGTCGAGAGGTCCATGACCGTATCGGCGCCATACTTGACGGAATAGGCCAGTTTGGCCAGTTCCTCCTCGATGTTCGAGGTTACCGCGGAGTTGCCGATGTTCGCGTTGATTTTGCACTTTGAGGCGACACCGATGGCCATCGGCTCCAGATTGGGATGGTTTACGTTCGCCGGAATTATCATGCGCCCGAGCGCAACCTCCGACCGCACCAGTTCGGGCGCGATCCGTTCGCGGTTCGCGATGAAGTGCATCTCCTCGGTAACGATACCCTGGCGGGCATAGTGCATCTGCGTGCGAATCCCGTCGTTCTGGCGTTTTGAAACCCAATCTGTTCGCATATCAAGGTCCCCCCTAGATGGTAATCCTGAGTGGTTGGGCGGCCGAATGCGTCTTGCGCCGGGGCCGCCCGTGCCGGAACTGCAAGCCCTATTTCTGTTTCTTTGGCTTCTTGGTTTCCTTCTTGGGACTTCTGTCTTTGGCCACGGAATCCTCCCTTACGTTGAGATTATAACCGCTTGCGGCGGTGTCGCCTTAAAAAAGAGGCAGGCCGGTCCTATTCCGCCCGGCGCTTCAGCGTGTACCGGTATCCGCGCCATTCGAAGGTGCTGCCGGCGGCCGATGAGAGCAGGGCAATGAGCCATAGCCATGTAGCCAGGGGAACTGCCGCGGCGTGGATCCATAGGTACCGGCGAAACCACGAGGCGCATTGCGGCATGGCGTCGCGCGCCAGTCGCGCCCGGTGGAAGCCCTTCCACATCCCGGGCAGTAGCTGTGCGGCAAGCAGTGCAGCCGCCCGCGTGTGGCCGAGGGCCAGAGCCGTTGTGGAAGCCGCCATCCCCGCGCAGTAAATTACGTGGGCGGCAAGGGCCGGCCGCCACAGCCGCGGGCAGTAGACCCGGGTGAGGATCATCTGCCGGCGCATCCAGGCAAACAGGCCCGCCGCGGTAGTGGTCCCATAAGTCGGTACGAGCGCTCCGGGCGCATAGGCAATGGTGAGACCGGAGCGGTGGATAGCCTGCGCCAAGGGGTAATCGTCGGTGACCGTGTGGTTCCACGCTTCCTGAATCTTGGCGGCATAGAACACCTCTTTGTGGAGGGCCATGCCACCGCCCCACACGAATCCGTTATCGCCCGGGCCGAGCGTGCCTGCCGAGACCGCATCCCATACGCTCCGCAGTAGCGCCCAGAAGCCTCCGCCAGGGACGAACCAGCGGAAACCGGTGGATGCGCCGACGCCGGTTTCAGCGAGCGGTGCCGCCAGGGCGCGCAGCCAGCACGGCGGGACGCGCGCATCGGAATCACAAAAGGCCAGAATCCGGCTTCGCTGCCTCACCGCGCGAATCGCGGCCTGAAGATTCCGCACCTTCTCGCCCCGCGCCGGATCTTCGCTGTGTGCCAGCACCACGCGCGCGCGACCCGGCAGCACGCCGCCGGGAATATCCGCGGCGCTATGTGCCGCGACGATCAGCTCATAGTCGGGGTAGTCCAAAGAGGCGAGGGCGTCGAGGTTGGCGCGCAAGCCTTCGTCTTCGCCCTTCACGGTTACGATGACGCTGGCGGCGGGTGTGTATTCGGATTTTTCCGCGAGGCGCCGGGCTATATATGCGGCCTGCCGGCGCGTGCCTCGCAAGGAGAGCAGCGCGAGCGCAACGGCGGGTGCGGCGATCCAATCAAACCAGGCCACCAGCTACTTTCGGGCGCGGCCCTTGCTCTTTTTCGGTTTTGCCTCGACCGCTGGCGGTTCCGGCTCGGCGCCTTCCTCGACGGGCTCGGCGCCATTCTCGCCGGGCTCGGCCGCGGACTCGAGTGCGTCCACCTCCTCGAGAGCGGGCTCGTCGGGATCGAGCGCGGCGGCGGGAGCCGCGGTGGGGTCCACTTTCTTCAGAACTTCCGTGAACAGCGCCTGCTTGCGCAAATCCACCTTGGGCGGCGGAGCCTGTTCATGGCGGTAGTCGTGATCGCTATGGCAGGTGCGGCACCGCACTTTCGCCGGCGCGGCGTCGATCACCGACACCACGGCGTGGTTCATGATGCGCTTGCAGCGAACGCAAAAATCATCGATATCGTCGCCCAAACGAACGTCGCGCATAAGGTCTCCTAAGACGCTGCCGGCTGGCCGGCCTGCTCGTTCTCCGGAAGCGTTGCCGGCTGTTTCGGCTCGGGCAGCAACCATTGCGCGGGTTCGAAGCCGACGTACTTGAAGATGCGCAATTCCCCGCGTTCGCTTTCGAGCAGGTCTCCAACGGCAAGGGGTTCGGCCGCGTCGCGCAGGGCCTGCCAGGCCTCGTACTCGTTTCGCGCTTCCACCTCGCCGCGCTGCTCGTAGTCTTTCGGTTTGAGGGAGGCACATCCGGAAACGTGCGGCGCCCAGCGGAACTGCTGCCGTGGCGAATCCTTCATCCGATAGATCCGGAAGAGCGGCATAGATTTACATTCTAATCGAAGTACGCGCGCGATTCGCGTCCCGTTCGCCCAGCTCGATCCAGCGGCGGATGTTGGCTTCCGACCACACCACGCCATCCCGCAGCGGCCCCAGAGGCACCGACGGCTCGAGGATCGTGGCCTGAAGGCGGTCATGCTGCCGCGGGCGCATCACGGTGCGCAGCAGACGCCAGGGCATGCCGGTTAAGACGTTCAGCGCCAGCGCCCGCCCGGCGCCCAGTTCTTCCGCCGCCCACAAGGGCAAGGCGCCGCGAAAACCGCCGTCCACGTAGCGGCGGCCTTCGATCTCGACGGGCGGAAAACAAAACGGAATCGAGCATGTCGCGGCGAGATGCCGCCAGGTGATCTCGCGGTCGCGCACAATGTGCATCCGCAGGTTCGGCACCTCCACCAGCGTCAAGGCGAACGGGATCGAAGGGCGGCTGTACTCGAAAATCCGTTGCGCTGCGCGATAGAGCGGGTCCGGGCGCATGATGCCCGCGCGGTGCATGCCGAAGCGGAGAATCTCGGCCGTGGAGGGGTCCAGCCACTCGCGCTCCAGGAAATCGAGCGGTACGCCGCCTGCGATACCCCAGCCGATCCACGCACCCGCCGAGGTGCCTACGATCAGCGACGGACGAAACTCACGCGAGAGGCTCTTCCATGCGCCCAGCTCCCATGCCGCGAACATTCCGCCGGCCGAGAGCACCAGTGCCGGGTCCATGCTCCTATGGTAGGGCGTGCCCGGCGCAACAGTGAGAAAATTGCGGAAGGAGAGACCGGAGAAATGGCTTTCGACCCAAATCTGTACGGTGAAACCGTTGCCGCCATCCTGGCCCTCGATGGCGGTGGCGAGCGGTTGATGCCGCTGGCAGGGGGGACCTGCTCCTCGGAGGATGCCCGCGCGATCCTGCGCACAGCCTCGGCCGAGTCGCTCTTTCGCGGCGCCCGTGCGCCTGAGGCTGCCTTGAGCGGCCTTTTCCTGTATTTTTCCTGTCTCGACGATGCTCACCAGGTGGCGCAGGAGGTGACCTCGAAAGAGGGCAGCTTCTGGCATGCCATCATGCACCGCCAGGAGCCGGATGCCGGTAATTCCGGCTACTGGTTCCGACAGGTGGGGATGCACCCGATCTTCCCGGAACTGAGAACGGCCGCCGCTGCCCTTGGCCTGGACTTCGGCCCGCGATGGAACCCTTTGGCTTTCATCGACTATTGCGAGCAGGCGCGCACCGCCCCCGGTTCAGACGCCGAGGACCGCGCCCTGGCAGTCCAGCGCGCCGAATGGCAACTGCTCTTCGACTACTGCGCACGTACCGCTTGACAGCCAAGTGATATAGAGTTATATATCACTTATGTACCTCGTCGTGAGCCCGTCCGACGAGCTTCCGATCTACCGCCAGATTATGCGGCAGATCACAGAAGCAGTGGCGGGGGGCCGGTTGAAAGCCGGCGACAAGTTGCCGTCTCACCGTGAGCTCAGCGAGACCATAGCGGTCGCGCCGCTGACGGTGAAGAAGGCCTACGACGAACTCGAAGCGCTGGGCTTTCTCGAGACCCAGCGCGGGCGCGGCACGTTCGTGCGCGCGGAATTGCCACGTGCCGACCGCGGCGCGCAGATGGGCCGTATCCGCAGTGAGGCGCGCCGCCTGCTTTCGCAGGCTTACCTGGCCGGCCTCGGATTTGCGGATTTTATCGAAGTCCTTCGCGAAGCCGATGCCGAGCTGGTGAGCGGAGCCATCCCAAAGAAGGAAAAAGTATGAACCCGGTATTGGAATTCGAAGACGTTACCAGATCCTATACCAAAGGTGTTCCGGTGCTCAGCCACGTGAGTTTTCATGTCGGCGAGAGCCAGGTGGTGGGCCTGCTGGGACGGAACGGCGCGGGGAAAACGACGCTGATCCACACCGCCATGGGATTGCTTTCCCCTGATTCCGGCCGCGTCCGGGTGTTCGGCCAGTCGCCTTTCGAGCACCCCGTGGAAATCAAACGGCGGATCGGTTTCCTTTCCGAAGATCAGGTGTTGCCACCTGGTTCGTCTGTTGGGGAATTGATTGCATTCCACCGGTATCTCTTTCCGCGCTGGGACAGCCAACTGGAGCGCATGCTGCTGGACCGTTTTGCCCTCGCGGGGCGATGCAAAATCAAGCAGCTCAGCAAGGGGCAGGCGCGGCAGGTGGCGTTGCTTTGCGCAGTCTGCCACCGGCCCGAACTCCTGATTCTCGACGAACCGGCTGGAGGACTGGATCCGGCGGCGCGGCGCGAGTTCCTCGAGACATCCATTCAACTGCTGAATCGCGAGGGCACATCGATCCTGTTCTCCTCGCACCAGATGAACGACGTTGAGCGGATCGGCGGCCGCATTGTCCTGCTGGATGCCGGAACGGTCCGTCTCGACCGCGATCTGGACGCGGTGCGCGAAGAGATCTGCATCGCGATCGTGCCCGGCGCGTCAGCGGCTGATGCCGCGGCGATGGAACGCGTTCCGGGCTGTCTCCGTGTCCGGCAGGTTGCGGGCGACTGGCACGCCGTCGTCGAAGGCACCCCGGAAACGGCGCGGCGTCGAATCGCCGATTCGCTCCACGCAAACGGTGTTTCGTGCCAGCGAGTGGCGCTCGAGGAACTCTTCATCGAGCTGCTGGGTGGCGAACAATGAGAGCCGGGGTGATCCGACAGACTGGTCCGTCGCGACCCGGCATGGATCGTGACGCCGTGGGCCGCGGTGACCGCGGTGGTGCTCAGTCCGCTGGCGGCGCCGTCCCTGAATCATACCGCCATCTTGCACCTGTTCCTCGGCTACATGAGCCTGCTCCAGCACCAGGCTCAGGTCCGCGCCACACGCTTTGAAGCGAGTTTGCCGCTCGAGGTCCGCGAACTCTTCCTGGGCCGCTTTCTCGCCCTCGCTTTGTCCGTTTGGCTGCCGGCGGCATCCGGTTCGCTCGCGATTCTCGCGCTCTGCCCCGGCTACCGCGATATGGCGGTCATTCCCGTTGAGGTCGCGGTCATCAGCACGTTCTTTCTTGTCACACTGCAATCTCTGAGGCCCACACAACTCGCGTCGCCGCGGTGGGTTTGGGGCGTGCTTTACGTTCCGTTCTGGGCACTCTCCTGGCTGGCCGTGGCAACAGGGGGCCTGGAAGCGATGGCCCTGGTGAGCGGACTGGCAACCGCAGCGTTGTTTGTCCGCACGTGGTTCGCCCTTCCGCCGGGCTTCCAGCTTGCGCCCGCCGCGCGAAAAGGGGCGGTGCTGACCGGAAGCGGCGCCCTTCCGGCCGTTACCCGCGAACCGCTACCGTGGTATGCGGCAGTGCGGACTGTATTTGCGTGGCAGTACTTCTTCTTCCTGCCGCAGTTTTTCGTGGGAAGCTGGACCGGACGATGGCTCCTCACGTGTTTCTTCGCCGCCATCATGTGGCAGCAGTCGCGCCAGCGGATGCGCTGGCTGTGGAATCTGCCGGTAGATCCGGCGACCCTGCTTCCCGTATTTCTGGTTCCTCAGTTTCTTGTCATGGTCGCCGGATATTATGCCCGTTTCCACTCCGGGCGCAAGCCGGTACCGGTTCCCGAGCCGCGGGTGATGATCGTGGAACTCGCGGCCTTCGCCGCCCTGGTCCTGCTGGTCATCCTGTGCAGCGTGCTGTTTGACTGGCGGCGGCTGAGGCGGATCCCTGTGGCTGTGCGCGCCGCAGGTTTGGGGGCGGTGGTGGTGATTCCGGTTGTCCTCGGGATCCTGCCGCCTCTATTTCAATCGTGGGCCGTCAATCCGCTTCACGATGCTCTCGTGCGTTTTGCCGCCGTCCTGCCCGCGAGTGCATGGCTCGTTCTCATACTCGCTCTGATTTCGCTCGCGATCCTCTACGCCGTCACCGCGTTGGTGTTCCGGCAGGCGGAATACACCGGCAAAACCCGCTCCAGGGTTTGGGGCGTCGATACGTGGACCGGCTGGCAATCGACCTGAGCTATTGAGCCTGTACGCGCAGGGGACGGTCCAATTGGAACGTAAGCACGCTCTCCACCGGAACCTTGATGGACCCGCCCTTGGTGAGAATCTGGCCCACCGCGCCTGCACCGGCACCGGCTCCCGCTCCGATGGCCGCGCCTTTGCCCCCGCCGGCGATCGCTCCGATAATCGCGCCAATGGCGGCCCCGCCGCCGGAGTATTCCGCCGTGCGCTTGTTGGCGCCCACTCCCTCTTTGCCGCGCTTGACGACGTCCGTGGTGCTGAGGTGATAGCGGCGGCCGTCGATCGAAACCGAGGCGAGGTCCAGCGACAGATCGGCGGCCCCACGGATTTTTCCGCCTTGGGAAGCCGAACGGATGACTATTTGGGCGTTGGCTCCCCTGGGAATGACGACGGCTCCGGCGGCGTCGCGCACGTCCTTGGTGACATCAGCGGCGTAGGTCTGGCCTTCCACCCCTTTCGCCGAATCGATGGTCTCTTCCACCCGGACGGAAACCTGCGTGCCGGCGGGCAGTTCATAGGTCTTGGTCGTGACCGCCGCGGCCGGCGGATGAACGTGGGGTTCGGGCTTGGCTTCCGCCACGGCGGGTGCCGGAGGCGCTGACGTGGGAGCCGGAGAGCCCGCCGGTTGCGGTTTCGAAGCCTGCTCCGCCGGCGCCGCTTCGGGCGCCGCAGGCGGCGCGGCGGCTGCAGCTTCGCCGTAGTCCACGGCGCGAACCTGGGACATGGGAATCGTGCGGGCAATCCCGTCGTCTCCCGCCAGCTTTAATTCCTGGGCCGAGCTTTCCAGAATCTTGCCGGGGATCTGGCTGCCGTCGCGCATCACGACGGTGGCATGCGGGGCGTCGGCCGCCGCGGGTGCGGGGGCCTGCCGGTTGCAGGAAATCATACAAACGAAGCCAAAGAAAACGATAAGCCGATGCATACAAAGCCATTATATCGCCCGCTGCGAAGCGTGCCCCGTTCACCCCAGGTAACCTGCCGTTGCTTACCATTGAGATCTTTTCCTGACCTCTCCGGGGTGGTTAACATTAACCCCATGGAAGCCGTACTGTGGGTACTATTGCCGGGCTTTGTAGCCATTGCCTCCGGCGTGCTGTCCTGGTTCGTGATGCAGTCGCGCATGGAGGTGAAACTGGCCGACCAGCGCGCGGAACTGGCGGCGGCCCAGGGCTCGCTGGATGCGCAGCGCACGGCGTTGCAGGAGTCGCTCCCCACCGCCTTGCGGGCAGCCGAGGAGACGGCCCGGCGCAAGGCGTTCGACGCGTTCCTCAGCGAGATCAAAGTGGAACAGCGCCACTACCTGCGAGAAAACCGCATGCTGCTCCACAACCGCAAGAGCCTGGTGCTCCAGGAGCGCATGTTCTTTCGGAATATTCCGCTATCGGACTGGATCGAGCACGAGATTGTCATGGATGAGGGTGCCGACGTCGGCCGCCTGGTGCAGGACATGACCATTTTCGATAAGGCCGTGATCAGCATCGCCGACTTCCAACCGCAGCGCAAGCAACTGGCTTGACCGCGGCGCAATCGTAATACCATACCTGCATGTGGAAGCAGGTTAGTCTACTTTGGATTGGCGTGGCGGCGGGTTATTCGGCCGTGCAGCCGCAGCCGTACTTCGGCGATCCCGGCATCTCACCGGACGGCGCCGAAATCGCCTTCATCTCCGGAGGCGACATCTGGACCGTACCGTCTCGGGGCGGGGAAGCCCGGCTGCTGGTCTCCCACCCTGCCACCGAAAGCGCGCCGCGCTACTCGCCGGACGGCAAATACCTCGCCTTCACCTCCACCCGCACGGGCAACGGCGACGTCTACCTGCTGACGCTGGCCACCGGAGAGCTGAAACGCCTGACCTTCGATGACGCGGCGGAACTTGCGGAATCCTGGTCGCCGGACAGCCGCTGGGTCTACTTTTCCTCGAACGCCCGCGACATTGCGGGCATGACCGACGTTTACCGGGTCTCGAGGGAAGGCGGAATGCCCATGCCGGTCAGCGCGGACCGCTACACGACAGAGTACTTCAGCGCGCCTTCCCCGGACGGCCAGACGCTGGCGTTGACGGCGCGCGGCCTGGCGGGAAGCCAGTGGTGGCGCAAGGGGCATAGCCACATCGACGAATCGGAGATCTGGCTGCGCCGCGACGGCGATCCCGCGCGCTACGAGCGCGTTACGGCGGGTGGGGCCAAAGAGGCGTGGCCGATGTGGAGCAAGGACGGCCGAACGCTGTTCTACATGTCGGATCGCGGTGGCCCGCAGAATATCTGGCAGAAGCCGCTCAACGGGGTGGCGCGGCAGGTGACGAAGTTCACCGGCGGCCGGGTGCTGTGGCCATCGATCTCCGCCGACGGCCGCACCATCGTTTTCGAGCGTGATTTCCACATCTGGAAACTCGATACGGAATCCGGCAAAGCGGCCGCCGTCGAGATCGTGCGCCGCGGCGTGCCTTCGGGACCGGCGGTGCAGCATATCTCGCTGGCCGGGCAGTTTCAGGAACTGGCGCTCTCGCCCGACGGCAAAAAGGTCGCCTTCACCAGCCATGGCGAGGTGTTCGCCGCTTCCGCCAAGGACGGCGGCGAAGCACAGCGTTTGACCCGTACCCCGGCGCAGGAATCGCAACTCGCCTGGGCTCCCGACAGCCGGCGCCTCGTATACGCTTCCGACCGGGACGGCGCCAGCCGGCTCTACCTCTACGATTTCACCAGCGCCAAAGAAACCCGGCTCACCGCCTCGGGGCCCGATTATGCGCCGCGCTTCTCGCCGGACGGAAAGCTCCTGGCCTTCATCCGCAATGCGCGCGAGCTCCGCATCCTGGACATGAGCAGCAAGGAGGAGCGAAACGTCGCCACCGGGTACTTCGACCGGCCGCCGCTGCTCGAGGACCATCCGTTCGTCTGGTCGCCCGACAATCAGTGGCTGGCGTACATGGATGTGGGAAGCAAGGCTTTCAATAATGCTTTCGCGGTGCCGGCCAAGGGCGGGCAGGCGCGGCCGTTGAGCTTCCTGGCGAATACCAGCAGCCGCGAACTGGCCTGGAGCCCGGACGGCAAATTCCTGTTGTTTACCACCTCGCAGAGAACCGAGAACGGGCAGGTGGCGCGGGTAGACCTGGTTCCGCGAACGCCGCGCTTCCGCGAGGACCAGTTCCGCGACCTCTTCAAAGAAGATCCGCCGCGCGCGCCCAGCGGCTCGGCTGAGGGCAAGCCTGCCGAACCGGCCAAACCCGCTGCCGCTGCCGCGCCTGCTCCAGTTTCGATCGTTTTCGATGGGATTCGGGAGAGGCTCTCGCTGCTGCCGGTGGGTTTGAACGTGGATTCGGCAGTGGTCAGTCCGGACGGAAAATGGGCGGTGATGGTGGCGACGGCGGCCGGGCAGCAGAACCTCTACGCGTACTCTCTGGACGAACTGGCGCGCGACCCGCGGGTCGCCCGGCAACTCACCTCCACGCCCGGGCGCAAGGAGGAAGTCCATTTTTCGCCCGACAGCAAGGAGGTCTTTTACCTCGACCGGGGTTCGATCTATTCGGTCGCGCTCGAAACGCGGCAGCCCAAGGCCCTGGCGGTCACGGCCGAAATGGATGTGGATTTCGGGACCGAGAAAATGGAGGTGTTCACGCAGGCGTGGAGCTATCTGCGGGATCAGTTCTTCGATCCCGGATTCAACGGCGCGGACTGGAACGCCGTACGCGCCGCCTTCGAGCCGCTGATTGCGGGAGCGGCCACTCCGGACGAGATGCGGCGCCTGTTGCTCCTCATGGTTGGGGAATTGAACGCATCCCATCTGGGAGCAGGCGCCCCTGCCGGCAACGCGCAGACGGTAACCGGACGCCTGGGATTGCGCTTCGACCGCGCGGAATACGAGAGCGCCGGACGGCTGAAGGTGGCCTCCGTGATCCCGCTCGCGCCCGGCGATGTGGCGGGCATCAAAGCGGGTGAAGTCCTCGAGGCAGTGGACGGAGTGCCGGTTGATGGCAGGAGCAACCTGGACGAACAGCTCGATCACAAGATCGGCAAGCGGGTACTGCTGCGGGTTTCGGGGCGGGACGTCCCCGTTCTTCCCTGCAACCTCACCACCGAGAAGGCGCTTTTGTACCGGGAATGGGTGAACCAGAACCGCGATTACGTGGCCAGGGTTAGCGGCGGGAAGCTCGGCTACGTCCACATGCTGGATATGTCCGAAGGCTCGCTGAACCGGCTGCACCTGGATCTGGACGCCGAAAACCAGACGCGGCAGGGTGTGGTGATCGACATTCGAAATAATAACGGCGGCTTCGTCAACGCCTATGCGCTGGACGTTTTTTCGCGCCGGCCGTACCTGCGGATGACGGAGCGGGACCGCCCGGAGGCACCGGCACGCGCTGTTTTGGGGCAGAGGGCGCTCGAGGCGCCGACCATCCTGGTGACGAACCAGCATTCGCTCTCCGACGCCGAAGATTTCACGGAAGGCTATAAAACGTTGAAACTGGGAAAAGTAGTGGGAGAGCCGACCGCGGGATGGATCATCTACACGTGGAACACGGCGCTGATCGACGGCACGACGTTCCGGCTGCCGCATTCGCGGATCCGGGGCGCGGCCGGAGACGACATGGAGTTGCACCCGCGATCGGTAGATATCCCCGTTTCGCGGCCCGTGGGCGAGAGCTATACCGGCGCCGATTCGCAACTCGATGCGGCGGTGCGGGAACTGCTCAAACAGATGTAGCTTTGGTTAAACGGGGAACCGGGGGTTCATCTCCGGCATCGGGAATTGTAAGATGGTCAAGTCGGACCATATGGAGGGTACAGGCAAAATGCAGCGAATGCAGATTATGGCGCTCTGCGCGGCTCTGGCGGCGGGATCGAACGTAGCGCTGGCGGCGGGCGACGCGGCCAAGGGCAAGCAGGTTTTCGAGCAGTGTGGAGTTTGCCACAGTACGGGCGAAGACAAAAAGATGGGCCCGGGCCTCAAAGGATTGTTCCAAAAAGACAAGCTGACCAACGGCAAGAAGCCCACCGAAGCCACGGTCCGCGCCAAGATCGACGAGGGCGGCAACGGCATGCCGGGCTACAAGGACATGTTGAGCGATAAAGAAAAAGACGACCTCATCGCTTATCTGAAAACCCTCTAGGGCACGCCTGCCGGCCTGTCCCCTTGAAGTGTTAGCGCAATTCTTTGCTGGCCGGTGTTGCGGGCTCCGGACCGTAGTTTTCGCGGATCACCATACTTTGATCCGAGAAGAAGGTGCGGTTCCCATCGCTGCCGTATGTCACCGGCACGGCGTTGATGGTATAGGTGCTTTGGTTTCCGGCGACGGTGAACTTGTACCCCTGTTTGGTGCCTTCGGATAGATCCCGGCCGATGAGGTCGGCAGCCGCGGGCGAGGGTGCGCCGCCGGTTGGGGGGCCCAGTTCGGCGAGCGACGTCGCGTACCGGCCATACTGCGATTGATACTGCACCTGCATCTGGTGGATGGTCTGGATTGCCTTAATGGCCGCCGTCTCGCGGACGAACTTCTGTGTATTGTTGTACTTCGGGACTGCGATCGTGATGATGATGAGAATGATCGTAATCACGATCAGAAGCTCGATCAGGGAAAAGCCGAGGCGGCGCTTTCTGCGGTTGAACATACGATTACCTGTATTCTATGACGTGTCAGATGGGTTTGGCGTGCAGACCCACTAACGCGTGTATTTCTTGCAATTTGCGCCAGAAGGCTTCGAGCAGGTCCAGGCGGAGGGCGTTGGCGCCGTCGGACAGGGCCTTTTCAGGTCTCTCGTGGACTTCGACGAAGACGCCGTTAACCCCGGCCGCCACTGCGGCGCGCGCCAGCGGTTCGATGAACTCGGGCTGTCCGCCCGATGCCGCGCCGGCGCCACCCGGCACCTGGACCGAGTGGGTGGCGTCGAAGACCACGGGCCAGCCGGCGTCGCGCATCACTTTCAGGCCCCGCATGTCCACTACCAGGTTGTTGTAGCCGAAGCTGGACCCGCGTTCGGTGAGGATCACCTGGCGATTTCCGGTTGACGCCACTTTTTCGGCAGCGCGGTGGATGTCGTGCGGCGCAACGAACTGCCCCTTCTTGATGTTGACGATACGGCCCGTCCGTCCCGCGGCTTCGAGCAGGTCGGTCTGGCGGCAGAGGAAGGCGGGAATCTGGAGAATGTCGGCAACTTCGGCGGCGGGCCCGGCCTGTGCCGGTTCGTGAATATCGGTCAAAATCGGGTAGCCTCGCGCCTTCACGCCGGCCAGGATGCGCAACCCTTCGCGCAGGCCCGGACCGCGGTAGGCGCTGCCGCTGGTGCGGTTGGCTTTATCGAAGGACGCCTTGAAGACGAAGTCTCCCACTACGCGGCGAATCCCGTCCGCCAGGTAATGGACATGCTCCTCGCTTTCGATGACGCAGGGGCCGGCGATCAAGACCAGGGGGCGGCCGGCTGCAAATGCGGCGAACTCAATCCCCACGCGAGTATTGCGGCTCCTCCCGCATCTGCTCTTCGACAGTTCGGGTGGAGCGCTGCGTGCGGTGCTCGTAGGCGGCGCCCACGAAAGCTTTGAACAGCGGGTGCGGTTCCATGGGCTTTGACTTGAACTCCGGATGGAACTGGCAGCCGAGGAACCAGGGGTGGTCGGCGATTTCGCAGATCTCCACGTACGTGTTGTCGGGCGTTTCGCCGGTGATGCGCAGTCCGGCGGCTTTTAGCCGGTCCTCGTATTCGCGGTTGAATTCGTACCGGTGCCGGTGGCGTTCCTGGATCTCTTTGGCGCCGTAGGCCCGGTATGCGGCGCTGTCGGATACCAGCCGGCACGGCCAGCTTCCAAGGCGCATGGTTCCGCCCAACTCCTCCACACCCTTGAGCTCGCGCAGTTTGTAGATGACGCGGTGGGGCGTGCCCGGATTGAACTCGCTCGAATCCGCCTCCTCCAGGCCGCACACGTTGCGTGCGAATTCGATGACCAGGGTTTGCATTCCCAGGCAGATGCCGAAGTAGGGAACCTTGCGCTCGCGGGCGAAGCGGATGGCGTTCAACATGCCATCGATGCCGCGCTTGCCGAACCCGCCGGGCACCAGGAGGGCGTCGTAGCCTTCGAGTTGCCGCTCCCAGCCTTCGCCGTGTATGCCCTCCGCCTCCACCCAATGGATGTTGACCTTGAGTTGGTGGGCCATGCCGCCGTGCAGGAGGGCCTCCTTGAGGCTTTTGTAGGAATCCTCATATTCCACGTACTTGCCGACAATGGCGATCGAAACCTCGTCGCGCGGGTTGTTCATGCGCTCGATCATGGCTTTCCAGCGCGTCAGGTCGCGCGGGGGAGCGGCGATTCCGAGCAGGCGCACGACGATGTCGTCCACGCCTTCGCCGGCGAACATGAGGGGCGCCTCGTAGACCGACTTGACGTCCCGCGCGGTAACTACGGCGTCGATGTCCACGTCGCAGAACAACGCGATCTTTTCCTTCATCTCCTGGGGAATGAAACGCTCGGAGCGGCAGAGCAGAATATCGGGCTGGATACCGATGGCGCGCAGTTCCTTCACGCTGTGCTGCGTGGGCTTGGTTTTCAGTTCCTGCGCCGCGGCGATCCAGGGGACCAGCGTGACGTGGACGAAGAGGGAATTGCCGCGTCCCTGCTCGTGACGCATCTGCCGGATCGCTTCGAGAAACGGCAAGGACTCGATATCGCCCACCGTGCCGCCGATCTCGGCGATCACCACGTCCACGTCCTGCGCGACTTTTTTCAGCGCGGACTTGATTTCGTTGGTGACGTGTGGAATCACCTGGACCGTCTTGCCGAGATAGTCGCCGCGCCGCTCCCGGGCGATGATCTGCTCGTAGATCCGGCCGGAGGTGAGATTGTTGGCCTGTGTCAGCCTGGCGTGCGTGAACCGCTCGTAGTGACCCAGGTCGAGGTCGGTTTCCGCGCCGTCGTCGGTGACAAAAACCTCGCCGTGCTGGAACGGGCTCATCGTGCCCGGATCGACGTTGAGGTACGGATCGAATTTCTGGCAGGTCACCTTGAGGCCGCGGCTTTCGAGCAAGCAGCCGATTGATGCGGCGGCAATCCCTTTGCCGAGCGACGAAACCACTCCCCCCGTCACGAAAATAAACTTAGCCATTCTGCTCCAACCCCCGCAAAGATGCTTCGTGCAACGCCAGGACGCGCTCCAGGTCCTGCGGCGTATCCACTCCGAGCGACTCGTATTCGGTTTCGACCACGCGGATCCGGTAACCGTTTTCGAGCGCGCGCAACTGTTCCAACCGCTCGGCCTGTTCGAGCGGTCCCACCGGCAGGCTCGAGTACTCGAGCAGCAGGTCCCTCTGGTAAACGTAGAGGCCGATGTGTTTGTAGTGGCCGGTTGACGGCCCCGTTCCGCCATCCGTCCGCACGTAGGGAATGGGATGGCGTGAAAAATAGATGGCGTCGCCCGAGAGTCCGGTCACCACCTTGACCACGTTCGGGTCGTCGATCTCGCGCGGATCTTCGATGCGCTTCTTCAAGGTGCCCATGGGAATTTCAGGATCGTGCACCATGGGCAGGATGGCGGCATCGATTGCGTCCGGATCGATCAGCGGCTCGTCACCTTGGATATTGACGATGATTTCGGCGTTGTCCGAGGCGGCGACTTCGGCCACGCGGTCAGTCCCGGTAGGGTGGTCCGGTCTGGTCATCCGCACGCGGGCTCCGAACGCTCGCGCCGTTTCGTAGATGCGCTCGTCATCGGTGGCAATGATCGTGCTGGTCAGATATCGCGCCTGCGATGCGCGCTCGTAGACGTGCTGCAACATGCTTTTGGAGTGAATGGGGACGAGGACTTTTCCAGGAAAACGAGAGGAACTGTAGCGCGCAGGGATAACGCCCAAGATTTTACGCGGCACAGGCGATCTTAACATAAAACCGCTATGGTATTCTTGGGAAAAGAAAGGCTGGCCAGCCATTTATGCTGCCGTCCTGCCGTAAGCTGTTTGGGTTCATAGCGTTGTGTGTTGCGCCCGTGATTTGCAACTACGCGAGTGCGCAGGTGAGCATCGTTCCGCGGGTGAAGACGCCCGAAGCGGAATTGGGCGGTCCCCGGTCCAATATCCGGGTCGACACAAATCTGGTACTTATTCCGGTAACGGTAACCGACCCCATGAACCGCTTTGTGACGGGACTCGAACGTGAGAATTTCAAGGTGTTCGAGGACAAGAAAGAACAGATGATTAGCTCGTTTTCGAGCGAGGACGCGCCGCTTTCCATCGGTGTGATCTTTGACTGCAGCGGCAGCATGGGAAAAAAGCTGGAAAAATCGCGGCAGGCGGTATCGCAATTTTTCAAAACGGCCAACCCGGAGGACGAGTTTTTCCTGGTGCAGTTCGGAGATACCGCCGATATGGTTCAGGGGTTCACGCATAATCTCGAGGAGATTCAGAACCGGCTGACCTTCACGCAATCAAAGGGACGGACTGCGCTGCTCGACGCCCTTTACTTCGGCCTCCACGAAATGAAGAAGGCGCGGAACCCGCGCCGGGCTCTGCTGGTGATTTCCGACGGCGGCGACAATAACAGCCGCTATTCGGAAGGAGAAATCAAGAACCTCGTCAAGGAAGCGGACGTCCAGATATATGGCATCGGAATTTACGAACCGATGTCGGCCCGCGGGCGCACGCCGGAAGAGGCTTCCGGACAGGGTTTGCTGACGGAGATCGCCGAACAGACCGGCGGCCGGCATTACCCGGTGGAGAACGTCAACGAATTACCGGATATCGCCGCCAAAGTTGGAGTGGAACTCCGAAATCAATACGTGATCGGCTACTCGCCGCTAAACCAGGAACGGGACGGCAAATACCGCAAAGTGCAGGTGAAACTGATTCAGCCGCGCGGCCTCCCGTCGCTCCGGGCCTTTTTCCGAATGGGTTATTATGCTCCTTCCCAGTAGACGAACCGCTTTACTGACCGCAGCGGGCTGGCTGTCGGCACTCGCACTGCGCGGGCAGCAGGACCCGAAGCAGCGGCCTCAGAGCCCACCGCCACAGGACGATGGCCTGACGGTGTTCCGCTCGGACACCCGCGTAGTCGTTTGCCACACCACGGTGGTGGACAAGAACGGCCACCTGGTGACGGACCTGCCGAAGGAAGCTTTCACGGTTTACGAGAACAACGTGGTTCAGCCCATCCACAGTTTCCGTCGCGAGGACATCCCGGTTTCGCTCGGACTCATCATCGACAACAGCGGCAGCATGCGCGACAAACGCGCGAAAGTGGAAGCGGCGGCGCTGGCCCTGGTGAAAGCGTCGAACAAGGACGACGAAGTGTTCGTCGTCAATTTCAACGACGAAGCCTTTCTGGACAATCCGCACGGCAAGGATTTCACGAACGACACCAAGGAACTCGAGGAGGCGCTTACCCGGATCGACTCACGCGGCGGCACCGCCATGCGGGACGCTATCCGGATGTCGATCGACCATCTCAAGGAAAAGGCGCATAAGGACAAGCGCGTGCTTGTCGCCATTTCGGACGGTAATGACAATTCCTCGCTGATATCGATCGAAAACCTGGTGAAGGCCGCGCAACAAAGCGAAGTGCTGATCTACGGAGTGGGGTTGCTGGGCGAGGAAGAACGGCGCCAGGCCAAGCGTGCCGAGCGCGCCCTGAACGACCTGGCGGTGGCCACCGGCGGCGCCGCGTTTTTCCCCAAGGAATTGGGCGAGGTCGATCGGATTGCAAGCCAGGTGGCGCGCGATATCCGGAACCAGTACACCATTGTCTACTCGCCGACCAACACCGCCATGGACGGCTCGTTCCGCGCCGTGAAGGTCACGGTGAATCAGAAGGGGCTTACCGTCCGCACTCGAAGCGGCTACTACGCCACGCCCGATCAATCCGCTCCCAAGACGGCGGCGTCCGGCTCGCGCTGATGCTTTCGCTGCTCTGGCGGCTTGCGCGGGGTTACCGGCTGCGCCCATGGCGCAGTCCTTATTTGCTCTGGAGAATCGAAACCTATTGGGGATTGCACGCGGGCGCCATCGGCTTCCGGCAATTCTGGCAGTTTGTCTGGCTTCGCCGCCGCGATCTGTGGCGATACCTGCGGTGGGCGTCGCGCATGCGTTTCAGCCAATAAAAAAGAGCCTGCCGCGAGGTGGGGGTTGCGGCAGGCTGCGAGATATGTCGTTTTCGATTTTGCCCGGGTGTGCGGCTCCCCGTTAGTAGCCGCATCCCCGGGCGCTGCTGCTGTGGTCGTCGGACGTGAAAAGCTTAGTTGGCGCCCTTGGGCTCGCCCTTCTTGGCCTTCGGCTTCTTGGGGGTCTTCGCCTTCTTGACCTTCTTGGTCTTGGTGGTGGTGGGGGCAGCCGGCGTGGCCTGCGCGAAGGTCATGGGGACGATGGCCATCGCGAGCGCGAGTGCGATTACGAGTTTCTTCATTTTGTTTCTAATCTCCTGGGGGGCCTCATGGCCCGCTCACAGTTTCCATTCTGCGGTAGAGGGCGGAAAAGCTCGATAGCCCGCGCAGGCTAATTCGGCTGACGAATTCGGGTCACCCGTGCTTAACGTCGATTCATCCGGCCGATTAGCCTGCCTTTGGGATATCCCCATCTCCAGCCCCGGTGTGATACTGGAGTCGAGATGCTCTCGCGGCAGATCACCCACCAGAACATCCTACGCGTGCTCATCGGCGGCTTCAGCCTGGTCATCCTGCTGCTTGTGGCCGCGGCGCTGATTGCCACCCAGAACATCCGGTCCATCCGGGAGAGCGCCGCCAGCATGGTGCGCGAGCAGGCGGTTACAAACCGGCTGATCGACGAACTGCACCGGCAGCAGACCAGCCTGGCGGAAGTATTTTCACTTCTGGCCCGTGATCCGGACTCGGTGGACTACGACCGGATCGTAAGCCAGCTCGACTCCGCCGGAAAAGAAATCGACCGGATCGCGGCGGAAGGCGCCAAGGCGGAAGACAGCCCGCTGTGGGCGCGGCTGAAACAGGCATCCGACGATTTTTCGCGCGAAGCCCGCCGCCTGCTGGACACGGACAACGTGGAGACATACGCTTCGGTGGATCTTTTCCGGCTGCACGAAGCGTTCATTTCGGTTGTGGCGCGCCTGATCGAGAACGAATACCGCACTGTGGCCGAAGCGCAGAAGGAGATCGATGCCCACTCCTCGCGGGTTTTCGCCACCACGCAAGTCTTCGGCGGCGCGAGCTTGGCCCTGGCCCTGCTGTTCGCGATTCTGACCGTGCGGCTGGTGACGCAGTTGATCCGGGGACTGGAGTGGCAGACGGCCGAACTGGGACGGGTGTCGTGGCATATGCTGCAAGACCAGGAGGCCACCGCGCGGCGATTCTCGCACGAGCTTCACGACGAACTGGGGCAGTCGCTCACGGCCATTAAGGCAAACCTGTCCGCGCTCGAGCAAAACGGGCATTCGCGACGTGTGGAAGACTGCCTCCGCGTGGTGGACGAAGCCATCGGCAACGTGCGCCAGATGTCGCAGTTGCTGCGGCCGATCATACTGGACGATTTTGGCCTGGAGGCGAGTCTGCGCTGGCTGTGCGAGGGCTTCTCGGCGCGCACCGGCATAGATGTCCGCTTCAACTCGAGCTATTCGGGGCGTCTGTCCGACGAGACGGAGACGCACCTGTTCCGCATCGCCCAGGAAGCGCTCACCAACATCGCGCGCCACGCGGGTGCGAAGCATGTAGACATTACGCTGCAATCGCTGGGAGAAGAGATTGTGCTGCGCATCGCCGACGACGGTTCCGGCATGCCCACCGCGCCGCCCGCGACCGCCCGGCCGCGCGGGCATGGGATGATCGGGATGCGCGCCCGTGCCCGCAGTGCCGGCGGCGACCTCGAGGTGCGATCGCGGCCCGGGGAAGGCGTGTTGATCGAGGTGCGCGCACCTATCCGATATGAAGCGCATACGAATTCTGCTGGCTGACGATCACGCGGTGGTGCGCCAGGGGTTCAAGATGATCCTGGCGGCGCAAACCGACATGGAGATCGTCGGGGAGGCTGGCAATGGCCGGGAGGCCGTGCAACTGGCGACCGAGCTTCAGCCGGACGTGGTGGTGATGGATGTGGCCATGCCCGAACTCAACGGAATCGAGGCCACGCGCCGGCTGGCGGCCGCCTCGCCGCGCACTCGCGTGGTGGCGCTCAGCATGCACAAGGACTCGGTTTATGTGCGGGAGATCCTGCGCGCCGGAGCCCGCGGCTATCTGCTGAAGGATTCGCCCGCGCCCGACCTGCTTTCCGCGGTGCGCGCCGTCGCATCCGGCGAAGGCTTCCTCAGCCCCGCCGTTTCCAATGCCGTGCTCGACGATTACCGCCGTCACGTCACCGACCCCATCGACCTGCTCTCGAGCCGCGAGCGCGAGGTTCTGCAAATGCTGGCCGAGGGCAAGACCAACAAAGAGATTGCAGTGATCCTGAACCTGAGCGTTTATACGGTGGACGCGCACCGCGGGCGCATCATGGAAAAACTGAACCTGCACAGCATCAACGAACTGGTTCGGTTCGCCGTGCGCAACGGCCTGATCGACTGACGGCCGCGGATCAGAATCCTTCTTTCTTGTTCACCACGTTCAGCAGCGGCAAACCGGCGCCGAACCGGCGAATATTTTCTTTCACCAGCGACGTCAATCGCGCTTCCAACTGATCCGACCCGCCCGAAACATGGGGCGTGATGATCACGTTCGGAAACTTCCACAGCGGATGTCCCTTGGGCAGGGGCTCGGGGTCGGTTACATCCAGCCCGGCACCCGCCAGACGCTTGCTGTCCAGCGCCTTCACCAGCGCCTGGTGATCGAAGATCTTTCCCCGCGACATGGCGATGAAGTACGACCCCTGCTTCATCAGGTCGAATTCGCGGGCGCCCATCATGCCCTCGCTTTTCGGGGTGTGCGGCACGGAGACGAAAACGACGTCCGCCAGGGGAAGCACCGAATCCAGCATGTCGGGCGGCACCACCCGCTGGATGACGTTACTGACGGGGATATCGCGGATGTCGACGCCGATAGTTTTCATGCCGAATCCGAACGCCCGTTGGGCGATCTGGCTGCCGATGCCTCCCACCCCGATGATCACGGCTGTCTTTCCATTGAGCTCGAACATGCCTTCCCGCCCTGCGGGCCACTCTTCCAGATTCTGGCGCGGGATGGTCACGTTGAGCTTTCGCGTCAACGCCAGCAGGAAAGCGAAGGCGTGATCCGCGATCTGCGGCCCGTACACGTTCTTCGCGTTGGTGACCACGATGTTGCTTTCGGCGAGCGCCGGAAAAATCCCGACCTGACGGCCGTGTGCCTCTACGCCGGCGCTCGAGATGTGCAGCCACTGCAGCTTCTTGGCGCGCCGAAGAAGTTCCGGTGTCAGGGTGATTCCGACCATCGCGTCGGCGTCCTCGATTTCGGTGGCTACGGTGGAGCCAGTGGCGGGCACGATCCGCACGTTGGGCGCCGAAACGGCGAGTTCCTTCACCATGTCCGGAGGCAAATTGGCCAGGACCTTCTTGGTTTGCGCCGGCAGAACCGAGCACAGGACCAGCAACGATATCAGACTGACTCTCATGGCATGCTCCTCGATGATCCGAAATTCTTTCCCATAGCAGCTCTCGATCTAGTAGCCGATCCGGACGGTGCCCTCCGTGTTTCCGTTGACGGAGGTCCGCAACAACCATTCGAGCGAGGCATTGAACAGCGCTCCGTGGTTCCGCTCCCACATTGCGTTGTGCGAGGAGCAGGCGAGGTCGACCAGAATCTTCTGGCGTCCTCCCAGGTCGGCAAACAATTCTTTTACACGTTCTGGCGTCACCTGCTTGTCATTAGCGCCGGTCACCAGGAGGGTGGGGGTCTGGAGCTGTGAGACTACCGCCTGATTCCAGCCCCACGTGGTCACCTGCGGCGCCCGGCGGACGCCGGCGCCCCATGTGGAACCCACCGGGTCGGACGCGAGCATCTGCGACCAGACCGCCTCCGCGGCCTCTTTGTCGTACTGGTCCGGGCACCCGGCCTGACGGTCCCAGTTCGCGAAGAACTCCTGCCGCGACTGCGTGTTCATGGCGGTACCGGCGGCCGGGATCTGCGCGGGAGGTCCGGCCGCCGACTGTCTTCCGTATGCCGGCGCCAGCAGGACCAGCTTCAGCACTTTGTCGGGATGTTGCGCCGCATAGCCGCCAGCACGCGGAGCGCCCAGGGACCATGCCACCATACTCAGCCGCTCGACGCGGCGCAGGCCACGCAGATAGTTCACCACCGCATCGAGATCGTTCCAGTCCGAAGCAATCGTGGTGAGCTGGTGCGGATAGGCGGCGGGGCAGGGGGCGGCGAGCAGGCCGGGAATGAAAGCGGGCTGCTGGTTTGCGGCCAGATTGCAGGGATCGTTCATTGCGGGCGGACGGGTGGATTGGCCGTAGCCGGTCATGTCCATGGAGAACACGTCGAATCCCGCGGCGGCCAGGTAGGCCATCCAACTGTAATCGCGATAGGGAACATCGAATGCGACCTCCGCTGGCGTTCCCGAGCCGTGGACGAACAGTACGACGCGGTCCCCCGCCGGGCCGCCCCGCAGCACGGTTTTCGGCTGCACGCGCTCGCGTACGTAAATCTGCGCGTCCTGGCCATTCAGAGAGGGCACGGTGGAGCGGACGCGCACGAAATGATCGAGCGTCAACACGCGGTTGCCGTCATCCGCTCCGGCGCGAAGCGCGATCAGGCACGCAACAGCGAGCATTCCAAGCCGCATGATTCCTCCGGGCAGCGGAACCAGTATACCCGGAGGAAGCCGCTACGGTTTGGCCACTTCGGAAACGCAGCCGAGCGTGGCGAAGTAGCCTTTGTCGAAGACCGGCGGGTTGGCGGTGATGTCCAGCCGCAAAGTAACCGGAAGGCCGGTAGCGCGGTTGGTCACGGCCTGGCCGCTGCGGCCGGCGCGGAGCGTCATCTCCATCAAGCTTCCGGCGCGCCGGTCGGCGTCGGCCACGAAGCGGTAGACGGCCCACAACCCGTCGTAATGCGGGAACTGGTACTCGGTGCCGCCCTTAGCGCGGACCACGACATCCGCACCGCTGGCGTTGCCGGGCCATATGAAATTCTTGGCCGGGGCGGCCGCGCCGGCGAATTCCGCGGACTGGCCGTCGACGTTCACCCGGATCCGCTCGTTATCGTCGCCGGCATCTGGTTTCACCGCGTAGGTCAGCCGGGGATCGGCGGAGTTGGGCGGGTAGGCCGCATCGGTGAAGGCGGCGGAGCGCGCAAGGAACAGGCGGAACGCCGGGGTAACTGCCACGGGGGCATTTTCGACGGGAGTTCCCTGGCGGGTTACGAATTTCGAGAGATTGGTCTCGTAGAACTGCCAGATAGCGCCGTCCTTCGGGTGATAGACCGAGTTCACTTCCTGGAGCGTGGCCTCTTTTTGGCCCGTGGGGGTGAACGGGTACTTCGCCAGTATGGGTGAAATCTGTGTACAGAGACCTTTGCCCTTGGCGTTAAGGGCGGCCGGTCCCACGCCGCGCAGGACGCCCTCGGCGTTGGTGATCGGGTCCTCGAGCAGTCGCTGCACGGCGCCGCCGAGGTCGGCATCGGAACGGAACGACTGCGCCACCTGTCGGGTGGCTACTTTGGCCTGGGTGGCATTGGCCAGCGTTGGGGCGGCGGCCGCGGCGTCTGGAGGATTCGCGCCGAGCCCTTCGAGCGACGCCTGCAGGTTGAGCAGCGCCGTCATGTAAGGCTGGTTGGTGGGGTTGGCATATCGCGCCAGGCAGCCGGGCGGCACGACCGCCTGCACGGGCTGGAACGGCGCGGCCACAGCCGGATCGTCCACCGCCGTGTTCTCCGAAGCCAGGCACATCAGGGCCAGCAGCGGCGACTGGGCTCCGGCGGTCACGGAAAGCTTTTGCGCGGCATCCGGGATGCCCGTGTATTTCACGACGTTACCCGCCCGGATATAGGCGCGCCATTCGTTGAGGAAGTCGGCGTAATACCGATTGCGGATGGCCTGCTGGAGCGCGGCGTCATCGAGCGAGCCGGCGGACTGCTTGCCCAGGACCCACTCTTCTCCCGCGAAGTACTTGGCGGCGTTCGGTATGGCATCCGTGGTCATAAACGCCCAGCCGCCTTTGGAAAATGCTCCGGGCACTTCGTGCTGGTCGATCACCACCTTGGAGGCTTCGGGAAACTGCTTGTGGAAATTGATGGGCGGATTGCGCCGATTGGCCTCGGAAAGCATAAACGCGTAGACGCGCTCGACGCCGGCGAATTGCGACAGGTAGGCGCGCGCGTGGGCCACGCCGCCCGAATCCTGGTTGCTTGAAAACGGATTCTCGATGCGCAGTTCGTCGGCATAGAAATCGAACTGCTTCTGCGCCAGCGAGGAGCGCGGCGCATCCACGGTGCGGCCGTTGATCCACCAGCGCATCAGGACCGGGGTGAGGAACTCGCGCGTGCTCTTATCCGGATTCGAGGTGGTGATCAGATAGGCTTTGAGCGATTCGTACGTCGGATTGTAATCCGGACCGGGCTTGGCGGGCAGCGTCTGCATGAAACGAAGGATGGCCGCCTGGGTCTGGCCGAGCAGCAACTGGCGGAACCTGCTGAAGTACACGCGGCGCGCTTCCGGGTAGAGCTTGTGCCCGGTATACAGGCCGAAGTGGTAGCTCCACGGCGCGCCGGCGCGCTCATAGGCGCCGAGGCGCTCGAGCGCGACGCGCAGGGTCTCGAGGTTGCGCAACGGTTCGATCGGCGCCAGGTCGCCGCCGGCGATGGGCGCGAGCGAAATGGCCTTGGCGGCGTCGGTCACCTGCGCTTCGAGGGCGCGGTTCTTAAAATACGAAACCGTGAAGAAGATCGAGGCCAGCAGGCAGAGCGAAGCCGCGGCAAAAAACAGCATGCGGCGTCCGACGCTGGTTTTGGTGCTGGCGCCGCTCGCGCCGAGCGCGGTGGAGTCGGCCAGCAGCACGCTCGAGAAAAGCTGCGTCAGGAAAACCCATTGCGGAACTTTTTTCGTGCTGGCTACGGGCGCTGCCTGACGCTGCTGGGAGGCGGGCGCAGCCGGATTCATGGCGAAAATGCCGGTCGCGCCGCCCATGGCTTCCTGCGCCGCCTGCCGGGGAGGCGCCGCGACGATGGGCGCCGCCTCGTTGATGATCACTGGACGGACACCGGTGAAATAAAACCCGCGCAGAAACGGACCGACGGTCAACTGGCTGGGGCGGCAGAGATCCACCAGGAACTGCACCAGCACGGGGCGCACCTTACGGAACTCGCGAGGGAACTCGTAGGCTCCGGGTAGTTTGGTATCGTCGGTTTCGCGGGCGAGAAATTCGGGACGGGCATCGGCGAGGGAGTGGAAGAGCCGCTCGAAATCGCCGGTCAGCCGCGCGGTTTCCTGTTCCGCGTAGACACCTTCGGCGCGGCCTTTGACCATTGGCAGGGTGACGCCGAGCACCTGGCCCGCTTCGGCTTCGCTCAGGTTCCGGACGTACTCGAGAAAGAACGGCACGCGATCCATGCGCGTGAAGATCACGTAGACCGGCAGGTTGATGCCGAGCGACTGCGAGATTTCGCCGAGACGCGCGCGCAGCGTGCGGGCGCTCGCCGAAGCGGCGTCCTGCGCTCCCGGCCTGGTGAAGTTTTCGGCGTCGAAGCACACGATGGCGGCGCGCGGCGCCTGTTCGCCCTTGCCCACTACGGAGGTCTTGGGCTGGAGCCTCTTGACCAGTTTCTTCCATTTGCCGGCGTCGGACGGGAGGGCGCCCGCGGCTTCGACAAAAACCGTGCGGCGCGAGAACCAGATGTTCGCCGTGCGCGTGGGCGCCACGTCGCTGTTGACGTAGACCTGCCCGGCCAGCAGTTCGGGATCGAGACCCGAGTGGATCATGATGCTGGTCTTGGTGCTGCCCGGATCGCCCAACAGGAGGAACGCGGGAAGGTTGGCGACCTTGGCGCCTTTTTCGATGCGAGCCGCGGCCAGCCGCGCCTCCGCCTCGCGGATCAGGATCGAAATCTCGTCGCCGCCCGGCGCGGTGGCCTCTTCGCCCGCCGCCGCCTCGGCCTTGGCCTTTTTCCTTTTGATCAGGAACAGGACGACCAGCACGATCAGCGCGACCAGCGTGACACCCAAAATGATGTACAGTGTCGAACTCATATCGTTGTCTTCCTAGCTCTTCGTCTGCCCGCCGATGGCCTGGACTTCGCTGATACCCGAATTGAGGCTCAGCTTGTAGCCGGCGAACAGGACGATCATGAGAACCGCCATCACCGCGGCGATAATACCGGCGCGGCGCACCCAGGGATCGCGCGCCACGCGTACGGTTTCCTGGGGCAGCGCCCAGCCCGGCGACAGGCCCGCGAAGCGTCCGCGAATGCGGCGGATTTTGTCGGCGGTCAGGTTCATCTTCTGGGCCAATTCGCCGCGATTCACGGCGCTGTACCGGCCCCAAAAGCCCAACAGCAGGCACAGGTAGTGAACCTCGAGGACGTCGGCCAAGTCGTTGGAGTCGCTCTGCCCGAGGAGAAAATCGAGATTCTGGAACACGACTTCTCCGGCTATGGCCGTACCGAACAGCTCGTGCTGCAACGGTTCGCGGACCCAGTCGGCGAAGATCGGGTTCTGCGACTTGAGGACGGACTCATCGAGAAACGCCACGCACACGAAGGTGGCGAACTTGACGTAGTCCGAGGGGTACCCGGCGGCGAGCGCCTGGTTTGCCGCGGTCTTGAGGGCGTCGCGGGTATGATGCCGGAAGGCTTTCGGGTCGGTAACGCCCTGCCGGTTGGCCCGCAGTCTTTCGACCGCGGTGAGCACTTCCTGAAATATGAGGGCGAGGCTTTCGGGGCGTCGCGTGTCGGTAGCAGACATGATCAATTGTCCAGGGCAACCAGAATTTCGACTTCAGGGGACGGGAATTCGCCGGGGACATACACGCCGATCCGCCGGGTCTGCAACATGTGGTCCCAGCAGGGACCGCTGCGGGTGATTCCGAAATATTGCGATTCGGAGCGGACTTGTATGGCCTGCGGCGGATGAGCGAGATGGACCAGTTCCATCCCGGGCAAGGCGCGCTTCACCAGTTCCCGCACGAATGGGGGAGTGCAAACTTTGACCACCTGGGGAACCCGCGCCATCAGTTCCGCTTCGGAGGTGCGGGCGCGAATGGAGAAGACCCAGCGGGAACGACCGAGCACCCGCTGGTCGGTGATCTCGCCTTCGTAGAAATAGTCGCCGGCGGAGTGCAGCGGAATGGAAATGCACGTCGTGGGGACGATCGTTTCCAGGTGCAGCCGGATGTGGCGGTCGAGCTTTTCGAAACAGTCGCCGAGGTTGTCGTGATCGTAGAGCGGCAGATCGCGGGGATGCGAATCGAGCGCAAAAGTACACAGCGCTCCGGCGAGGCGCGCCATTTCCGTGTACAGATCTTCGGGGTGGGGCCGCTTGGAAATGAGGTGATGGCGCAGCGGCACGAGGGCGGAGTTGACGGCGTGGGCGAGCCAGAAATTTGCGATTTCGCGCGGGGAGTAATCAGTCCGGGCGCCGTCGGCACCCTTCTGAATGCCGGCGGCCTTTTCGCTCAAAATGTCGATCAGCCGGTCCAGCAACTGCATGAGGCGGGCGCTGGCGGCGATGGAAAGAACCGGCGGAACGAAGGCTTCGTCCTGGGCGAAGTGGCCTGAGCCGTCGCGCACCACGCGCGCCAGCGGGAGGGTGACCATGCCGGCATCGGGCTCGGTATCGAACAGGAGGCGCAGGTTCTTGCGTCCGAGGCGAACGGGCCGCTCGTCGACGCCGGTATTTTCGTCGTGCAAGGTGCGGGCCTCGGCCACGTAGCGGGCGGGGACGCCGTTATCGATTGAACAGTTCATGCCGTCCTGGGAGTGAGGCGGAATGCCGAGCAGGACGGTGACGCCGTCGCGAGTGGGAGGAAAAGCGTCGGCGACGGGGCGCGGGTCGGGTGCGGGGTCGCTCTCCGGCATATTGAAGGCGAGGCCGTCGGGGAAAAGGCCACGGGCATGCAACAGCGAGAACGTACCATTGTGCAGCGCGTCGGCGTCCACCTCAATACCGGAGAGGCCGTAGGAGGCGAACCACAGCGAGGAGACCGCAAACCGGATGGAATCCTCGAAGTAGCGGCTCTGCACCTGGAAGTGGTGCGGCCCCAGGTACATGCCTTCCGACCAGACAACTCGAGAAAGCAATTTCATACGTCTGTCCGGTTTAGCGTAGCATAGGCGGACAAGGACCCATGTGTCTGAGCAGTACGCGGTACGATGTGACGAGGCCGGGTGCAACATGGCGGGACTGAAGGGATATGAACTGATCGAGGAGATTCCGGGGAAGGGGGCGCGCAGTTTTCGCGCGCAGACTCTGGCCGGGCGGGCGGTAACAGTACATGTGCTTCCGGGGCCATGGGCTCCCACGCACGAGCCGTTGAAGGCCCGGTTGCGCGCCCTGTCTGTGGAGGCGCTGGCGCAACTGGTGGAGGTCGGCGAGCACGAAGGCTTCGCCTACCTGATCACCGTGGGGCCACCGCACCTGCCGCTGATGGACTGGATGGCGCAGCACGAAGCGCCGCCGCCGCCGAAAGATCCGGACCGGTTTTCCCGGGCCGGCGCATGGAAGGTGCCGGATTCGCTGGCACCCCGGAGCGGGCAGCCGCTTTCCGATGCCACACGCACGATGCAGTCGCCGTCGATGAGCCAACAGCCGGGTACGGGGGAAACCGCATCGGGCGCGTTCACGGCGATGTTTGGAGGAAAGCAGGAGCCTGCGGTGCCGCAAGAGCCCGGGGCGTTCACGAAGATGTTTCAGGCGAAGCAGGAGGCCCCGCCTCCGCCCGCTCCTCCCGCGCCTCCGCCGGTCGTGGAGCCGCCTGCCAGCGAACCTGGCGCGTTCACGAAGATGTTTCAGGCGAAGCAGGAGGCCCCGCCTCCGCCGGGTCCTCCCGCGCCTCCGCCGGTAGTGGAACCGCCTGCCAGCGAACCTGGTGCGTTCACGAAGATGTTTCAGGCGAAGCAGGAGGCCCCGCCTCCGCCTGCTCCTCCTGCGCCTCCACCGGTACTGGAGCCGCCTGCCAGCGAACCCGGAACGTTCACGAAGATGTTTCGGGCGAAGCAGGAGGCCGCGCCTCCGCCCGCTCCTCCCGCGCCTCCGCCGGTACTGCAGCCGCCTGCCAGCGAGCCTGGCGCGTTCACGAAGATGTTTCAGGCGAAGCAGGAGGCCGCGCCTCCGCCCGCTCCTCCCGCGCCTCCGCCGGTACTGGAGCCGCCTGCCAGCGAGCCTGGCGCGTTCACGAAGATGTTTCAGGCGAAGCAGGAGGCCGCGCCTCCGCCCGCTCCTCCCGCGCCTCCACCGGTCGTGGAGCCGCCTGCCAGCGAACCCGGAACGTTCACGAAGATGTTTCAGGCGAAGCAGGAGGCCCCGCCTGCCCCTCCTTCATCCGTCTCCGCTCCACCTCCGCCCCCCGCCGAGTCGCCCAGGAAGGCGCCGGGAGCGTTCACTATGATGTTCCAGGCAGCGCAGGGTCCGCGGCCGGAGTCCGACGCCGAGACCGAGCCGATCCCTGCCTCCGAACTACCCACCGCGGAGATGCCTGCCCAGCCTCCGCCGGCGCCCCCGGAAGCTCCTGCGGCTACGAAGCCGGCCGCAGCGCCCGGGGAGTTCACCCGGCTTTTCCGTGGGGCGCCGCCTCCAGCGCCGCCGTCAACACCGGTGGAGACGCCGCCTGGAAGCAGCGCAAACCCGCCGGGAGAGTTCACAAAGATGTTCCAAAGCGAGCCTCTCCCGACGGTCGCGCCACCCTCCCGGGAGCAGCCCGCTCCTGCCAAACCACCTGGCCAGCCCGGCGACTTCACGCGGCAATTCCAGGCTCCGAACCAGGAATCCGCAAGCACACCACCTCCCGCCGCGCCCCCGCCGCCCGCGAAAACGTCGCCCCCAGGCGAGTTCACGCGGTTGTTCCAGACTCCATCCCAGGAACCGGCGGGTGAAACTCCGCCGTCGTGGGCCTCGGCGCCTCCCCCTGATCTGCCGCAGGCGGAACGTACCGACGCGCCCGGCGCGTTTAACCGGATGTTCGAACCGCAGCGCGCCAAACCGATGCCCATGCAGACTCCCGCTCCGCAGCCCGATTCCGGCTCCGGGCCTGGAGAGTTCACCCGCATGTTCGAGGCCCCGCAGTCCACGCCGCTCCCCGGTCAGGGATGGCCGGCACCGCCACCAAAGCCGGCAAAACAGGAACCGTTCCTCGATATGTTCGAATCCAAGTCGCCGGTCTCCGAACCGGCGCCTGAGGTCCAGCACGATAGCGATTTCAGCCGGTTTTTCAATAAGCCGGCCGCGCCGGGGACACAGAAGCCACCGGGCGGACCCTACAAGCCCGGAGGGCAGGCAGCTCCGGAAGCGGGCGGATTCACGCAAATGATCTCGCAGGGATCCTACCGGCCGGACGCGCCCGCTCCGCCCTACCGGCCCGATGCCCCGGGCAGCGGCGCTACTGGAGTTTTTTCCGCGCCAACCACGCCGCAGGGCCCTGCCGAACCCGAAGGACCGAGCGAATACACGCGCATGATTTCGATGCCCAGCGGTGGCCCCGGGGCTGGAGGGGCCGCGCCGGGGGCGCCGGCGGGAGGCGGCGCCAGAGGAGGCGGCATGCCGCATATGCCCCACATACCGCAGGTGCCGCGTGTCCCGCAGCCCCCGCACATACCCCAAGTGGTACCGGGCGTAAGATCGCCGCAACTGCCCCGCGTGCCGCAGCCGCACATGCCCCACGTCCCGCGCGTGCCGAGCGGTGTGGCAGCTGCCGGTGCAGCCGCCGGCGCGCCCATCAAGGCTGCCAAGGCAGCGGGTACGAACACGCTGCTGATCGCGATCTGCTGCGTGGCGGCGTTCCTGCTTGGGATTGTTGTAATGATCTTCGTGATGAAAAAGTGATCAGCCGGCCTGGGGCAGCAGGATGATCAACTCGAGTTGTGGGTTAACGAGCTCGCCCGGCACGTAGGCCGCCAGGTTGCGGGAACGCTGGACGGCTTCCCACTCCTGACCCGACTGAGTCAGGCTGAAGTAGGTGTAGTTCAACTTCATCGGGATGGCGTTCGGAACCGCGGAGAGATAGTTCAGACTCACGCCCGGCAGCGCGTATTGCACGATGTGGTCGGCGCGGCTGGCCGAAGTCACTTTCACCAGGTTGGGAGTCTTGGCTACCAGTTCCGCCTGGCTCACCTCGGCGCTCACGGCCAGGTACATCTTGGTATTCGCGAAATACTTGTCGTTGTCGATGGCCGTGGCGTAGATCGAGGGCTGCACCAGCTTCAGCGGCAGCGAAACAAAATTGGCCGGCACCACCGTATCGAGCAGCAGCCGCAGCTTCTCGTCGAGCTCGGTGAAACAGCCGCCGAGGTTGTCGTGGTCGTACACCGGCAGGTCGCGAGGATGAATGCTCCCGGAAAACGTGGTGAGCGAGCCCGCCAGCGACAGCATGGCGGAGTAGAGCTCCTCGGGATGTCCGCCGCGCGATTCGAACAGGTGCCGGAACGCGGGAAAGTACGTGTTGACCGTGTACAGCAACCAGAAATTCGCGATGTCGGCAGCGGTGAAATCGGCCAGGCTCTGATTCTTCTGCCGGCGCATGGCTGAAATGGCTGTGGAACGCGCGGCAAGAATTTCCACCAGGCGGCGCGCGATGGCCACAAGGTGGTCGTTGGTGCTGAACTCGACCAGGGGCGGCACGAATCGCGGATCGAGCTGAAAGGCGCCGGCTTTGCTGCGCAGCACGCGGGCCACGCGGAGAGTGGAGAAGCCCTCGCGGGCCTCGGTCTCGGTGAGCAGGCGGAAGTTCTTGCGGGCGACGTGGACTGGCTTCTCCGCCTGGCCCGTATTTTCGTCGCGGAACAGCTTGATCTCGGCGCGGTACCGGGCGCCGGCATCGCGCGACGAGGTGGCTACGTTCATGCCGCGGTCCCGGTATTGCGGAAGGGCCAGGTAAAGATCCAGGCTATCCTGGTCGGGGTCGAAACACTCGGCGAGTTGCTTGGGAGGGGGTGCCTCGTCCGAATCCGGAATGTCAAACAGGAGGCCGTCGGCGAAGATGCCGGAAGCCGAGGCGATTCCGAGTGCGCCGCCGGTGAGGGCTTCCTGGCTGATCTGCAGCGTGCGGAACCCCCATGGGCGGAAGGTGAGGCATTCGAGCTGAAACTGGAGAAGGTTTTCGAGGAACCGGTCCTGGATCTGAAGGTGCTGCGGAGTCAGGAATGTGCCTTTGGTCCAGATAACCTGTTGAAGTCGCTTCATTTGGAATCACATTACCAGATGTGGCGGGAATCCGGCGGGTCTAGTACCGGAGCGGGCCGGAAGAATCGCCGCAGGGTTTCCGATCCGATACAATGGTCCGCCAGGAGCAAGAAAGCGGATGCCGTTACAATGCTGCATGGGAGCGATGATGATGTGTACCTTCGGGCTGGCGCCCAGTTCACTGGTGGTGTTGCCGACCAACCGGGTCAACACCAACATGGTGCCGGACGCAAACATCATGGACCACATTCCGCTGACGAACATCATGCCCTTCGGGATGTGCACTTCGCCGGCGAACCCCACCGTGGCGGCCGCAACCGCGGCGGCACTGGGCGTCCTCACACCGATGCCGTGCATACCGAACACACCGGCGCCCTGGGTGACCGGAGCGCCCACCGTGCTGCTCGGAAACTTCCCGACCCTCGATAACATCTCGCAGCTGTTCTGCATCTGGGGCGGCGTCATCACGTTCACTACCGCGGGCGAGTTCACGGTCAACGTGCCTTAAACCGGGCTCTCATTTTTGGCGAGCGCCGATGCGCGCAGCGCGAACTGCAGCATTTTCGCGGGATCCTCGCCTTCCATCACGAAACCCTCCACCGGGCCGAAGAAATCGGCGAGTTCGCCGGGCTCGCAGGTCGGCAGGAAAGTACGCATCACGCGCGGGTCGTAATAGCGGAAGATCAGCGGCTTTCCGGCCTCGTTGTGCACCGTGAGAAATTTCCGGAAATGCTGCCGTATGGCTGTCAGGTCAGCGGGCGAAATCGCGAACACGCCCCAATGCTTTCCCCACCCGGCGGACAACACCCAGTTCGCGAACTCCGATTCCGGCTCGAGCTTCACCAGGTAGGGCGCGGCCATCGCCAGGTCGGGTTTCAACTCGCCCCGGTAAAGGCAGATAAACTCCGGCCGCGTCTTGTCGAGTTGCGGCAGCAGGTCGGACACGGAGGCGCCATCCAGGATCGCATAGGACGCCATCCCGTCCCGGAAAATCGCTTTTGTCAAAGTTTCCGCTACGTTCGTCATCTTCTTTTCTTATCGTGCGAGCCTCACGGGCTCGCGGTTTAGCGTGGTCAAGTATCGCAGAACGGCGCCCCCGATTGCGCCGCTGCCATCAGGGCCGCCGCGGCCGGTCCAACGTGCGAGATGGACGAGCTCGCCGGTGTTACATTTTCGGGCGGTGCCACTTCCGTTTTCGCTCCGGGATCGGCATTCACGGCTTCGGTCGGGTCCGTGGGTGCCGTCGGGCTGCAGCCGGAGCCGCTTCCAGCCGCTCCGCCGCTGTTGATCAGTACCATGGTGCCGACGATCGTGACACCGGTAGGGCCGATGTTCACGAAGTTGCCGCCCACCTTCAACGTCAGGGACAACCCGGCTTCGACCACCACGTTCATGCCCGCCTTCAGGTGGATCTCCATACCGGCGTCCACGGCGTGATTCATGCCGACCTTCTGCTGGAGGTCCATCCCCATTTGTTGGGACAGCGTTCCCCCGACCTTTTCGTTCTGGTCGCCCATGACGTGGAAATGATCATCGCCTTTGACCTTGATGAGCTGGTCCTTGCCGATGATCACGTGTTCGGAACCATCCACAACAATGGTGTAGCGGCTATCCTTGACTCGCTCGTGCATGTCCTTCTCGGCATGCACGAAAAACTGCTCGCTGCCCTTGGTGTCATCCATGCGGATTTCGTTGAATCCGCCGCCGCCCTTCGTGCTCATGGACTTGAGCAGGCACTTCGCCTGTTCGCCGGGCAAGGCGTAGGGGACGGTCTGGTCGGCGTTGTAGACCGAGCCGATGATGAGCGGGCGGTCGGGATCGCCGTCGAGGAAGCTGACTACCACCTCCTGGCCGATGCGGGGAATGTTCACCATGCCCCACCCTTTGCCGGCCCACCCCGACGCTACGCGGATCCAGCAGGAGCTTTTCTCGTCCCTCTTTCCCTCCCGATCCCAATAAAACTGCACAATGACGCGGCCGTACTTGTCCGTCCAGATCTCCTCACCCGACTTGCCGACCACCAGCGCCGTCTCATTGCCGTGCACGACGGGCTTGCGCGCGAGCCTGGGCGGCCGGTACGGCACGGAGAAAGGAATCGCCTCGAACGTGTTTTGATATTCGTATTCGGTGCCGTCGCCCGAACGGTAACTGGTATTTTGCGCCCAATGCTCGACGGAGGTCAGAACGTACTCCTGGTTCACGTCGGGGCGGAAATGCTCCTCGAGAGTGAACCGGAATCCGCATTCGAAACCAAGACAGTTGCCCTGGCCGCGCACGGTGAGATTGGCTGCCTCCCTCTCCTCCAGGCGAATCCGCGCGTAGCGGTCGCCGTCGCCCTTGGTGGTGTACTTGCCTGGATGGTCGTACCACTCGCCCACCTCGCCGGCGCTGCCGCCGCTCAGTGTGGCATGCAAACCGGTCTTGGGCTTTTCAAAGTCGTAATCGTTTACCGATGCCTTCTTGGTGCCGACCGCGAACTCTTCCTCGATGGTGGCGACGGTATCCTCGTTGAGGTGTCCGCCGCTGGCAGGCATAAACTGCGCCTTTGCTTTGTGAGGGCAGACGGCGAGGGAGGAATTCGCGTTCGTGAGCACCATCGTGTGCTTGTCCGCGCTCTGCTCGAAATAATACAGAATCCCCTCTTCTTCCATGAGCCGGGAGATGAAGTTGAAGTCCGTTTCCCGGAATTGAACGCAATACTCCCGTTCCGGAAAGGAACCTTGCAGCGCCAGCTTGTAATCGGTATAGCCGCGATCCTTGAAAACCTGCTCGATAATTTGAGGTGCCGTCTTATGCTGGAAAATCCGCGAATCGAAGAAGTGGTGCATGAACCAGAACCACGGCACCATCTCGAGTTCATAGGCGGCCATGCCGTCATCGCCCCATTCGAGAAGCTTGACCCGGCTGAAATTTCCGTGAATGTGTCGCTCGGTCTCGTCGTCATCCAGTTTGATGCTGATCACTCCGGGCTTGCTGAGCAGGCCGCGCATGTCGATCGTGGCATCGGGCGAGAGAACTCGCAGGAGAAAGCGGAACGGCGCGGATATGCGCTCGCTTCCTGTGTAGCTTTCGAGCAGAAGCGCATCGTCGCCGAGCTGCGTTTTCAACCGAAACGGACGGTATGTCTGTGTTGGGGGCACGGGGTTTTCTCCGATTTGTGCGGGCCCTGGTTCCCCAACCGGGCCCGCCTGTTATGTGTTTCACCGAAACGGACCGTCTACGAATACAGAAATGAACCGTCCTCGGCAATGGTGACGTGCACGGAATTTGGACGCAGCCCTTCTGCAATGGCGCCCAGGATCTGCTTCGAGATTTCCGGCAACATCGTGTTCGTCAAAATGTTATCTACGTTTCTGGCGCCGCTCTCGACC
The DNA here is from genome assembly GCA_963836425.1 of Bryobacterales bacterium. Taxonomy (GTDB): domain Bacteria; phylum Acidobacteriota; class Terriglobia; order Bryobacterales; family Bryobacteraceae; genus CAWIJJ01. The sequence goes on from CAWIJJ010000008.1 coordinate 298,204, forward strand.
TCGGTGCAGCGGCGGCCGACCTCGTCCACCACAGTCTCGTCGTACGTCAGCGCGATGCGGTGGCTCTCCTGAAGCCGGCGCTGGATCTTGCCGAGCTTCAGCCTGATGATCGTCTTCATCGCCTCGTCGCGAATCGGGTAATAAGGAATGATCACGAGGCGGCCGAGGAACGCCGGCTTGAAAACCTTGTCGAGTTCCGGCTTGATGGCTTTTACCAGTCCTGCCGGCGACGGTGCAGTTTCCGGATCCGCCAGCAGCTTCATCATGCTGTCCGTGGCGGCGTTCGAGGTCAGGATGATGATGGTGTTTTTGAAATCGATCTCGCGGCCTTCGCCGTCTTCCATCTGGCCTTTGTCGAAAACCTGGAAGAAGAGCTCGAGCACGTCGGGATGCGCCTTCTCGACTTCATCGAGAAGGACCACCGAATAGGGCCTGCGGCGCACCGCCTCGGTGAGCACGCCGCCTTCGCCGTAGCCGACATATCCGGGAGGCGAACCCTTGAGGGTGGAAACCGTATGCGCCTCCTGAAACTCGGACATGTTGATGCTGATCATGTTTCGCTCGCCGCCGTAAAGCAGGTCGGAAAGCGCCAGCGCGGTCTCGGTCTTGCCGACGCCGCTGGGCCCAACCAGCAGGAAGACGCCGATCGGTTTGCTGGGATCGTCCAGCCCGGCGCGCGCGGTGCGGATACGCTGGCTGATCATGCCAAGCGAATGGTCCTGGCCAATAACGCGCCCGCCGAGATGCGATTCCAGATTCAGCACCGTGGCGATCTCGTCCTTGAGCATCTTGCCCACCGGAATGCCGGTCCATCCGGAGACGACCTCGCCGACAATCTGGGCGTCCACGCAGACGCGCATCAGCGGCGTCTCGCCCTGCATGACTTCGAGCTCCTGGTTGAGCGTTGAAAGCTGGGCCCGCAGTTGTTCGGGATCGGGCGCGGTTTGGGGCGCGGCGGCGCCCGCCGCGGCGGCCTGCGGCTGGGCCGCGCCCGCAGCCGCCTGGGCCTGTCCGGCAGCCGCCTGTACCTGGGGCTGCGCTTGCGGGTTGGCAATGCTTTCAAGTTGCAGCCGCAGTTCGCGGATGCGGTTGATCAGGTCGCGCTCCGTCTCCCACCGGCCGCTTAACTCGGCCAGGCGCGCCTCTGTTTTTTCCCGCTGCGCAGCGATCGCGGCGAGCCGCTCGCTGTGGTCGGTGCCGACGGCTGCTTCCCGCTCGAGCACTCGGGATTGCACGGCGAAATCCTCAAGCGTGCGGGTGGCATCCTCAATGGGGGGCGGAGTCGAGTTTTGCCCAAGGGCCAGGCGGGCGCACGCCGTATCCAGCACGCTGACGGCTTTGTCGGGCAACTGCCGGTCCGCCAGATAGCGATGGGACAGTTTCACGGCGGCGAGAAGGCCCTCGTCAAGGATGCGGACGTTGTGATGTTTTTCGAGCGTCTGGGTGACGCCGCGCAACATCAGTGCGCACTGCTGTTCACTGGGCTCATCCACTTTCACGAGCTGGAACCGGCGCGCCAGGGCGGGATCCTTTTCAAAGTACTTCTTGTATTCCGACCACGTTGTGGCAGCGATCGTGCGCAGCTCGCCGCGCGCCAGCGCGGGCTTGAGCAGGTTGGCGGCATCGCCCTGGCCTGCCTGCCCGCCGGCGCCGATCATGGTGTGGGCTTCATCGATGAAAAGAATGATAGGTGTGGGCGAGGACTTTACTTCGTTAATCAGGCCCTTGAGCCTGCTTTCGAATTCGCCTTTGACGCCGGCGCCGGCCTGCAGGAGAGCGAGGTCGAGCGAGCGCAGGGTCACGTTCTTGAGCACTGGCGGCACATCGCCCTGGGCGATGCGGGCGGCAAAGCCTTCCACCACGGCTGTTTTTCCAACGCCGGCTTCGCCTACCAGGATGGGATTGTTCTGCCGGCGGCGGGTGAGAATGTCTACCACCTGCCGGATTTCGAAATCGCGGGCCAGCACGGGATCGACCTTGCCGAGCTTGGCGTTTTCGGTGACGTTGACGGTGTACTGGTCCAGATTGGGCGTTTTGCCGCCGGCCGGCCGTCCGGTGCCGGGTGCTCCGCCGGGGGCTGCGGCCTCGGGTTCGGGCTCCTGCTCGTTTTCCACCGAGCTGCCGACGATCTTCATGAAATCCGCGCGGAGAACGTCGGCCTGGACTTTCTGAAATTCGCGCGAGGCTTCGCGCATCAGGCGCGACAAATCCTCGTCGTGGGCCAGGGCGAGCACAGTGAAGCCGGTGCGGACCTTCGTCGCACCGAAATCGATGGAGCCCAGCGTCCACGCCTTTACCAGCATGTCCCGCACGGTCGGGCTGACCGCCGGCGTACGAGCATTGCCGGTCTTCAGCTTGTCCAGCCCGCGCGTGAGCTCGGCCGCGAGGCGCGACTTGTTGATGTCGAAATGGCGCGCAATGAGAGCGAAGTCGCCGTCACTCGCGTCGAGCAGTTTCATTAGGTAATGTTCGATCTCGACGTCATAATGCGTGCGAGACAAACTCAATCCGAGCGCGGCTTCCAAGGCAGCGCGCGCGGATTCATTCAGTTTTCCGATGAGCGATCGATCGTTCAGTCTCATATAGAAGCCCTCAGCTTGACACAGACCATCCTCTAATCCAAATGCAAAATCGTATCGGCGGGCGAGCGGTCAAACTCGTTTGCCGATTTCATCCAAGTGAGCCAGCCGAGTCTTGGCCCGGCTTCGTCTTCCTTCCCCAAATCGCAACGCGGGACCTCTTCGCGTTGGAGCACCAGTTGAACTTCGACTTCCAGATGCTGCCCGCAGAAGAATCGCGTCAGGTCTCGCAAGGGCCGGAATGCGCTTCCGCCGGGAAGAAACGAAAGATACTGATCCTCGGTAAGCGGGCCGAGCCGCAGCCGGATTCGCGACTGCTGGTCCCAGATCTCGTCCCCCACCACCGCCCCAACGCCGAGCTGTTCGGAGAAGGAACTGCCGGTATCGAACTCGCATTGATCGGAGACGCCGAGGCGCTGCCATGCGCCCACAAACTGCTCCACGGCGGCCGGGATTTCGAAATAGTCCTCCAGAATCCGGCGCAACGCCGAGGCCGAGCGGGGCTGGAGCCCGAGCAGTCCGGTATAAAAAAGGAGCGACTCGTCTCTCACCACCAGACGGTCTTCGAGACCGGCTGTTCCGGTGCCGATCAGGCACCGCAGATACCGCGATAGCCGGTCCTGGCCGTCGCGCTCGTAGGCAACCCCGGAGCGGTACTTCTCCCATGCCTGGTAAAACAGCGATATGAACCGGTGGTTGAAAATATCGAAGAAAGCGAGGAGCGTGCGGTCGCGCTCGCGCACACGGCCCTCGATCAATTCCGAATAGCAGTACGGCAGGACTCCCGCCGGGCCGTTCAACCCCATGAAATTGACGGTCATCTCTGGAACCAGGCGGTCCCATTCCATCGAGTGAATTTCGGAGGGCGGAAAAGCCAGGCTGTTATTGGTGTGGAAGCGGAGAGCCTCGCCTCCCGGCTTTGCAAATTTGCCGACGGGTTCGAGGGAGGGCATCATGCGGGTGAGCAGGCGCACGGCCTGAAAGAAATCGAACCGGCCCGGGTGCTCGCGCAGTTCTTCCCGCACCTCGAGGAGGTGATCGGGAATTGCCCGCGACGTTGGATCGGCTACAACAGAATCCGGTGTCCTGCCCTGGGCGGCCATTCCTGAAGGACCTCCTTTCTTTGGCGTGTTTTGACGGTCAACTGGGTGAAGCTGTTCAGCGTGGCATAAAGCGCCAGAAAATGTTCGATGACGCTGGCGAAAAGATAGACGCCTCCACCGACGAACTGCTCCTCATCGAGCGTCATCTCCACGCGGGTTCCGCGCGCGAAGGTGATGCCGTTCTCCGAAACCACTCGGGCGAAATGCGGGCGGCTCTCCAGGTCCGCGATGCCTTCGATCATCTTCTGCGCGAACGGCGATTGGGTGAAATCGTAGAGCCGCAGGATCTGCTGTAAAGCCGAGCGTCCCTCTTCGACGATCGACAGGTAATTCAATGACAGGTGCGAAATCAACTGCCACAGCGCCATCTTGGCGAGAGGTGGACGCAGCGGCGCGGTGGGCTTGGTAATCGCAATGATGCGCTTGACGGGCGCGTTGCCTTCCAGTTCGAAATCGCCGTCCTCGTTGCCGAAAGGAAGGCGCACCGGCAGGTTGCGGTTCGTGCAGGTGGTATGAATGGTGAGCGTGTCGGTCTTGGGGAGCATCGGCCGCATCGTGCGGTCCACCAGGGCAAGGGAGATTTCCGAGCCCTCGTCGCCGGCCCGGTTGGACATGCGGCGGTTGGCAATCCAGAAACACTCCTGCCGGGCTCCGGTTTCGTGGCGGAACGAGTAGAAAGGCCGGTATTGGATCACCTGCCGCGTGGCTTCGTCGAGCGTGGCCACTTCGTCTACCGAAAAAACCTCGTGCGCGTTCGGACGCTTAATATCCGGCCGCACCGGGTATTCATACTTGTGCTGATCGAACAGGATCGGTTCGGCCGACTGCGGAAAAAGATTAATGACGGGAACGCAGCCCAGCCGGAAGACTTTGGGCCCGACACCGAGTTCCAGTCGCTCGCGCCGGTCGCCGTCGCCCGCACCCGAAAAGAGGAACAGCACCTCCACGTGATTCTTAAAATTCTCCAGAACGTCGCCGAGCGGCCTCGGTTTGCCATCCTCGCCCGGCGGCCCTTGCAGGTCAAAGAAGTGGAACTTGGCCGGGAGGGTGAAGAACTCCTGTAACGTGCGGTAGCCCGGGAAGGAACGCTTCGGGTATGGCAGCATGCTCTCGTCTTCCGCGAAACCCACGGGCCGGATGGAGGCAGGCGGCAGCGTGATGGCGTTTCGCGGATTCGCCGGGTCGCGCACCAGGATTCGGGTCACGCGTGAGCAGAGCAGTTCGTAGAGCAGATGGACCAGCGCCGATTCGCCCGCCAGATGGAAGCGCAGATGCCCGATCTCGAGCTTAGGCAGCGGCGCATCCGGCATCGAAGTGAGTTCCAGCCGCAGCACAAAAGGCTCTGACGCCTTTACCGGGAAGCGCAGCCGGTCCGGCGTCTTCCATTCCGCGGCGCTTACTCCGATGGGCCAGAGCGTCGTGTCGTAGCAGGTTCGGAATTTACAGGGAACGCCGGCCACCGGACGGGAATAAAGCATCGTTTCGCGCGGAATCGGGAGCCCTGTGGTGAGCTTGCCCTGTTCCAGGTCCACCGTGAACTCCACGATCGCCATGGCGGGGATGGGGCGGATCAGGTGCGGATAAACAATGCTGAGAAGCGCCTCGGTAATTTCCGGGAAATCGTCGTCGAGCTTGACGTGCACGCGTGCGGCGAGCAGGGCGAACGCTTGAATCAACCGCTCGACGTGCGGGTCGGCGCTTTCGTTAGAGGGGTCGAGCGCAAGACGCGCGGCAATCTTGGGGTATCGCTCCGCGAACTCGCTGCCGCGGTCGCGCAGAAACCCGAGTTCCCGTTCGTAATAGATCTTGAGGTCATCCCGCATTCTGAACCTCGTATTGGCCGCTGGTCAGTTGCAGGACGGTGTCGAAGGAGACGTGCTCGGGTTCGGGATCCATCAACAGCAGCCCTTCGATGCGAAATCGCAGCGTCCGGCTGCCCTTTCCTTCCGCTTCGAGCGGGACGATGCGGACCTTGGCGATGCGGGGCTCGAAAAGCTTGACGGTGGTTTGAAGCTGGCGGACCAGTTTGGTGCGATCCGCCAGGTTGGCCAGGCTGATGCCGGTGAAATCCGGAAGCCCGAATACGTAAACCGAGCGGTTCAACTCGCGAAAGCCCTCTTCCGGCGGGACGGCGATGCGCCGGGTATTGAGCAGCCACTCCAGGTCGCGGCGGACGGCGTCGCGCAACATGCGTACGGACTGCGCGCGGGTCAGCGGCGCTTCTTTTGAATTGCGCGGGTCCGTATCGATTAGCCGGTCGAAGACCGAAAGAGTGACGACGGAGTCTGGAACCGAGTGCGCCATAAGGTCAGATGGAGAGCGCCTGCACCGGATCGAGCCGGCAGATTCGTTCGAAGATCGCCTGCTTCAGCTTGGCGTCTCCCTGAATTTTCTTGCTGTTCTGGGCAAGAAACGTGAGGGCTCCGGCGACCGTTTCCCGGTCTTCCCACTCCTCCAGTTTATAGGTGTCGATGGCGGCTGCAAGGTCGTCCATCAGCGGCTGGGCGATGACGTCTTTGCCGGCCTGAATGCAGATCTGGGCCAGTTGCAATTTTCGCAGGAAGCGGCCGCGGCCGGATAGCTGGCGCTCCACCTCTTTCTGCAGGATCGAGACCGCCTTTTGCGCCTGGCCGCTCCGCATGGCTTCGAGCGCGAGCGCGTGGGCGTCCACGTATTTCTTCTGCCAGCCCGGGTTGATTCCGTCCATCACCGGCAGGTGCGGCGGACCCGGCTGGGGAGCGGCGCCGGCCGGCTCGGCGAGGATTTCGCGCAGCCAAGCCTGCGTTTGCGGATTGGCGGCCGGGGTATCGTCGCTGAGCATGGCTTCCATCAGGTGCGGGAGGTCACGCAACAGGGCGCGAAGTTCGGAGCGGATGGCGATGGCGATCGGGCTGTAATCGTCGCCGAGAGCCACGCAGCCTTCCACAACAAAGCGCTGGAGGTCCAGCCAGGCGCGGCTACACGGCAGGGCCATGATGTTTTCCGCGAGTTCGAGCAGTTCGGTCCACCGGCTCCGGAGAGCCAGCGTCTTCACTTGCTGGCGAATATCGCTGGGCGGAGCTTCGAGCACGGACGGATCGCTTGACCCGCGCAGTTCTCCCCAACGGAGGCCGCGCAGCATCATATAAGATGCCGGGCTGTACGGTTCCTGCTTGCGCAGGTAAGAGGCGGCTGCCACCACGCTTGCCACAGCTTCGCGGCGCCCGGCGGGCTCGGCGGCCGCGCGGAAGGAGAGCAGCCCCTGCGGGCCCCCGCTCCACGAGCCTTCTCCGGTCTCGCCCTGTGGAGCGTCGCTGCCGGCCGCAGCCTCTTCCGGCTCCGGCGGCTTTTCCTCAACCGGGTCAGGCTCCGTCTCCCGCTTCTTCTGAAGCAGGCTGTGAACCACCTGGCGAAACTCGAGTATGCCTTCTTTGAGAGTGGTGAAGGAAGGAGCGGCATCCGCGAACTTTTCGTGGCAGGTCTGGTTCAGGGCCTCGACGGTTTCGAGTGTTTCGTCAATCGACTTTTCCAGACCCGAATAGAAGACTTTGGGTGTTTCGACGAAGGCCTTGTCGAACACTTCCGGCGCCAGTTTGCCTTCCTTGAGCTGTTTTTCGCGGGCGGCCTTCTCTTCCTTGGTCTTGGCCTGATCTTCGTATTGAACCGTGCGCGACTGTTTATACCCGAAGAAGTCCTGTCCCTCAAGCGTGAGCGGCAGGCCCTTGACCGCCGGCACAAGACGGGAGTTGATCCATTCGAACGGTGCGGCGCGATCTTCGAGTTCGCCGTCTTCGACCTCGGGATACAAGGTGTCCCAAAAGTCGTTGACCAGCGAGCGGCACATATTGAGCCCCTCGCTGAACCCGCGCAATCCATCCCGTTTGAGCAGCGCTTCGCAAAGCCACGCCGCCAGTTGCAGATCTTTGCTCTGGGTGGCGATGGCGTCGCCCGCGAGTTTCACTACCTGGGCGTAATCGGCGACCTTCCGTTCGTGCTGCCAGACACCTTGCGGCAGTTCATCATCCTCTCGCCGGGCCTCTCTGACCTTGTCGTAGACGGGATCTGTGCGGAGGTGCCGGCCGGACGGATTTTCGCCGGGTATGGGTTTGAGAATGTCTTCACGCAGCGGCATTGGAAGCGAACTCCAGCGACCGGATTTCCAGCAGCGGCACTTCCTCGCCATCCACGATGAACACCTTATGTCCCACGGGGAACTCTTTGCCTTCGTCGTCCGCCACCCAATCGGTGGATCGGCCCAGCCACAACGACTGGTCGTCGGATTTCCACGAGTAGGGATAGATGGCGGGAATGATCACCTGCCCGATATCCATGCCTTGAAAGGAGGGCCCGGTAAGTACGAACGCCGGAGTCCAGAGCGTGTCCCGAAGAAGCTTGGGCTGCTCGATGGTGACCGAGGCGATATGTTCGAAAGGGATCCAGAGGTAGGCGCCGGCTGCGTACAATTCGAGGCGCGCGCCGATATCGGGGTCGGCATCGCTGATGCTCTCGAAGGGCTTGCCGTTCAGTGTGCCCGGCGGTGATTTGGCGGGAGCGGTGGTGGGGAACTCCTGCTTTTGAAACATCTGGTGGCGCAGTTTTTCGGCGTGCAGGGCCGAGTAATACAGTGTCGCCCCCATTTCAGCTTCTTTACTGCCTTGCGACAAAACGCTCAACTGCTTGCCGGCACGGTCGTACTGGCCGGAAAAACAAAGCAGTTCGAAGAGAAAAGTTCGCCGGGCGGCATCGGCCGGATTGTCGCGGAGGAAGGCGGTTAACGCCCCCTCCGCTTCCCGGACCTTCCCCGTGGCGAGAAGTTCCTTGGGTGTCATCAGCGCAGACCTTAAGCCATCGCCTCTTCGGCGGCGTAGTCGGACTTCAGGGTCTCGAGATCGTAGCCCTTGCGAATGGCCGCATCGAGCGAACCGTCGTCCTTCTCCGGCTTGTAGGCCACTTCGACCGCCTGGAAGGCGAAGCTCACCGACTCCGTCGGATTCTCGTTGCTGCCCGAGAGTTGCACCGACGTGATCAGCGCGTCCTTCAGATAGATGCGGAAATAATCCTGCTGCTCGGTTCCGACCGGCTTGTCGTACAGGATGTACACCTTCTTCAGGATGTCGCCAGAGGCGCAGTGATCGCAGAGCAGGGGCGACGTCTTGTCCAGAACCTTCATAACCGTCAGGTTGGAAAAGTCCGCGCGGCCCGCTTTGGCTTCCTTGCCGGATGCGCCGGCGCCGTATGTCGACGTCTGGCTCACACCCCAGCTGAACGAAAGGACATCGATGTGGTTCGTCTTGCTGGTGCTCGGCCCATCAACGCCTTCGATAAACAGATACGCATTTACTGCCATTGGTTTCTCCTCGTCTTTTTTGTTTTTATTGTTTTCGTTTAGGCCACGAACGAGTTTATTTCGCCGGGGCCGGCAAATCCGCAACCAGCCGTAGTGATACGGATAGTTCCTCCAATTGGAAGTGCGGCCTTAGGAACGCAACGGCCCGGTACGATCCGGGCTTTCCGGGAACTTCCGTGACATCCACACGCGCTTCCCGCAGCGGACAACGTGCTTTCATCTGCGGGGACGCGGTGTCGTCAGGAATGACATATCTTGTGATCCAGCGGTTCAGGAAGATTTCGGCATCCTGCCGGGACATGAAGCTGCCGATCTTGTCGCGCATCATCGCCTTCAGGTAATGGGCGAAACGCGATACCGCCATGATGTACGGAATCTGGGTGCTGAGGCGGGCGTTGGCATTGGCCGAATCGGTGTCGTACAGCTTCGGCTTTTGTGCGGACTGGACGCTGAAGAACGCCGCATAATCGGTGTCCTTGCAGTGCACGATCGGGGCGAAGCCCAGGTCGGCGAGTTCCTTTTCGCGACGGTCGGTGATCGGAACTTCCGTCGGGCACTTCATGGTAACGTCGCCATCGTCAGTGTAGAAATTGTGGACCGGGAGACCTTCCACCAGGCCGCCGCCTTCCACACCGCGCATCGCCACGCACATGCCGTACTTCGAGAACGAGTTGGTCATGCGGGTGGCCAGCGTAAACGCCGCGTTCATCCAGAGATACTTGGAGTGATCGGTGCCGTCTACGTGCTCCTCATAAGAGAATTCCTCCACCGGCTTGGTGTCTTTGCCGTAAGGCAGGCGGCCCAAAACCCGCGGGCAGGTCAGCGATACGTAACGGGAATCCTCCGACTGCCGGAAGCTCTTCCACTTCGCATACTCCGTCGTATCGAACACCTTCGCGAGGTCGCGCGGGGCGCCCAGTTGAGTCCACGAGGGCAGATTGAGCATGTCCGCGCTCGCCGCCGTGCAGAACGGGGCATGCGCCGCCGCGGCCACGTGGGAAACCTGCTCGAGCAGTTCCATGTCCTCGGGATGCTTCCCGAATTCATAGTCGCCGACCAGGGCGCCGAACGGGGCGCCGCCAAACACGCCGTACTCCTCTTCGTAGACCTTCTTAAATAGCGCGCTCTGGTCGAATTCCGGAGCCCGCTGCAAGTCCTTCAACATCTCCTTTTTGGAGCAGTTCAAAATCCGGATCTTCAACATCACTCCGGTCTCGCTCTGGTCCATCAGGTACTTCACGCCGCGCCAGGTTCCCTCGAGCTTCTGAAACGAGGGGTGGTGCATGATTTCGTTCAACTGGATCGAGATCAGATGATCGATCTGCGCGATGCGCGCGTTGATCATCATTTCGGCGTCGCGGGCGATGGTCATCGAACCTTCGAGGACCTGGGCGACAAACTCCTTGACCAGATTCTTTCCGCGTTCCTTGGATGCCGGCTCGTTACCAAAACGTCCTTCTTCAACGATCTGGTCGAGCAGCCCCAGTTCCTGAGCCTCCGCCGACTTTGCTTGCGGTTGTGCGGCTTGCGGATCAGCCATTGGATTCTCCTCCGTTACCCATCTCGCCCTTCAACTTGTTCAGCTTGTCCTGGTTGCCCACCGATTCGAGCAACAGTTCCTCGAGCTTGTCGTTGCCTTGCAAGCTCCCGCGAAGATCGGACAGGCGGGTTCGGAGGTCCAGCAGCTCTTTGAGCGGCTTGACCTGCCTGGCGACATTCTGGGGTTCGAAGTCTTCCATCTTCGAAAAGCGCAGATCCACCTTCAGGTTGGGGGCATCCGGCTCCTCGCTCAATTTGTTCTCCACCGAAAACGACACATGCGGCTTCATGCCTTCCAGCACCGTGTCGAAATTATCCGGATTCACTTCAACGAACTTGCGGTCTTTCAATCTCGCCAGCGGCGTCTCCGGCTGGCCTGTGAAGTCGCCCAAAACGCCGATGACAAACGGGAGTTCCTTCAGCTCAATGGCGCCGCCTACTTCGACGTCATAGGTGATCTGAACTCTAGGCGATCGCACCCGATCCAGTTTGTGTTGTGTACTTTCCCTGCCCATTGGGCCTCCTGTGGTGGTTTCCCTCTGTAGAGAGTGTTGATCCTCTCAGAAACCTTCGTCAAGTGTACTACCATCTTTTGGCAAAGTGATACGGCATTTCTCGGTTGGCAACCCGGCGCCAGAACCCGCATTGAAGTGGTGGAAAACTCCTCGATGATCGTTCCCGTCTCCGGTCGTTACTACTCGAGCGAACCCGGCGGGTGCCTGCGGGCGGTTGGCGTCCGACCCGTCTGGGCAGCCGCAACTTCTCTCTATTCAGTTGCTTAGCCAAACGCGGATTGGGTGGACGTGATCTGCCGGCGGCTTGTTTGAAACTTCGAAATTCCACCTGTGCCGCGCGGCGCGATTTTATGTGTGTTTCGCCCGGAATGTGAACAATCGCACGTGTACCGAAGCATCGCGATGAAGTACCAGCGCCGGATCACCGGGTGCTAGTATCGGTACCCTGTCGATTCGTCTTGACAGTGCACCCTCTAACAATGGGGACGCACCTGTAGCGAAGTCGAGTAGCGAAAAAAATGGGATTCGTCGGGCTTGCCATTCTTGTTTTGATCATCGTTGGGAGCCTGCTGGCGAACCGTTGGCCCATCGCCGACGCCGTCATCTGGTGCGCCCTCGGGGTGGCAGTCGCTTTCATTCCGGGATTTCCCACCCTCCGTTTCGACCCAAAGGTAGCCTTATATGCACTCCTGCCACCTTTGATCTACGCGGCCGCGGTGGAATTACCCTGGCCGGAATTTCGGTCGAACCTGCGGCCCATCGGCATGCTGGCCATCGGTCTGGTGGCGATTTCCACCGTCTCCATTGCAGCGCTGGCCCACTACCTGATGGATTTCCCCTGGGCGGTCGGTTTCACCTTGGGCGCTCTGACGGCGCCGACCGACCCGGTGGCGGCAAGTTCGGTAGCCAGCAAGGTCGGCATACCGCACCGTCTGATGGCGATCCTCGAAGGCGAGTCGCTAGTAAATGATGCCGTCTCGCTGACGATCCTGCGGCTGGCGACGGCGGCGGTGCTCGCGGGGACCTTTTCGATCAGCGGAGGCTTGCTCCGGTTCGCGCTGATTCTGGTCGGCGAGCCGCTCTACGGCTGGCTGGTGGCGCTAGGGATTTCCCGGATCCGCAAAAAGATCGCCGATTCAAGGATAGAGATCGCCATCTCCGTCCTCACGCCGTTCCTTGCGTACTTGTTGCCCGAGTTGTTGGGAGGTTCCGGCATTCTGGCGACGGTGGCAGCCGGGATGTACATCGGGGAGCGCCGTTCCACGTTGGTTCCGGCCGGGACGCGGCTGCACGCCGTATCGTTCTGGAGCATTCTGGTGTTCCTTCTGAATGGCACCTTCTTCCTCGCCGTCGGCATTGAATTGCGGCAGATACTCGACCCGTCCGGGATGCAGGTGTTGCTGTGGGGCCTGGCGGTGGGTGCGGGACTTGCAGCGCTTCGCCTCTTCTGGTGCGCCGCCGTCTGGATCGCCCTGCGCTTCTCGAGGTGGGGCAAGGGCGTTTTGCCCGGGAGCCACCTGGTGGTGCTGGCGTGGTCCGGTATGCGCGGGCCGATCTCCCTCGCGGCCGCGCTGTCAATTCCTCTCGGCTCGGCGACGCCGTTCCCGCACCGTGGAGAGGTCATCTCCATCACCGCCGTGGCGATTGCCTTCACCCTGATGCTGCAAGGAATCCTGTTGACGCCGCTGGTGCGACTGCTCGGCGTGGACCGGGACGGCCGCCGCGCCGAAGAAGAAGTGGCGGAGCAGGAGGCGCGCGGGATGGCTGAAGCCGCGGATGCCGCCATCAAAAGGCTCGACCGCATGGAGAGCGAGGGTTCGGTGCCGGCGGAACTTGCCGAACGCCTTCGCCAGGAATACCGTCTCGAGCGGCAGACCGCGCGCTCCGACTCCAAGCCTACCAAGGGCCAGGTTCGGGCCAAGCTCATCGAAGCCGAGCGCAAGCGCCTGCTCGAACTGCGCAATGGCGGAGAGATCGGCGATTACGCCCTGGGCCGCCTCGAAAGAGACCTGGACTTGCGCGAAACCGTCCTCAAACAAACGAGGAGCGCGTGACTACTGCGTTACCGCAATGGTCACTTCCGGGCGGCTGGTGACGCCGTTCATCACGATCTGGAGCGGTACCGCGTTACCGGTAGGTGTGCCGGGCGCGATGATGATGTTGAGCTGGTAGACGCCCACGAACTGCGGCGTCATGCCCGCGAAAACAACCTGTGCCTCCACACCCCCGACCAGCACCCTGGGTTTCACCACCGTATTGTGCAACTGGCCGTCGTTGGCATCATGGCCGGAAACAAGGGGTGGATCCACGTCCCCCAACCCGGTGGCGAGAATTACCAGGGTATTGGGGTCGTTGATCACCGCCGGATGCGAGGGGAACGGCAACGCGGCGTTGCCCGGCGCGGCGATTGCGCCGTCGCTGTTGCCGTACGCTACCGCCTGGCCGATACCTCCGGGAAATGTGAAAATGCCGGGTGCGGCGCCGATCGAGACCGTCAGCGGCTCGGAGGCGACGCCGTTGCGCGTCACGACCACCTGCGCCGTTCCGTTCCGGGTTCCGGCAGGGAGCACTTCCCAGGGCACCTGCGTGTTCAACTGGTCCGGACTGGCATGCACCACATCTTTCATCGGCGCGGCCACTCCGTTGAAAGTCACGCTGACGCCCGAGAGTTCGGTGGAAAGCGGAACCGAATCGGCCGACGCCGTAGCCGCTGCCAGGTCCGTTCCGAAAATCGAGACGAGTGAGCCTGGAGCGACGGGTTGTCCGGTCTTATCGAAGCTGGCGCCGTTGAGCACTCCGCCGGGAGCGATCACGGGGGTTTGGGCGCCGGCCAGTAGAACCGATGCCAGGGCGAGGAGCAGGAGACGCATGCCTCAATTTTATGGGACCACCGGCCCGTCACCGGCAATGCGGGCGAAGAATTAACTAGTGCAAATGTGCGGCGCTTATTCCGGCGCGGCGGCTGCGAATCTCTTCGAGCACACGGGTTACCTCCGCGTCTTTGCCGTTATTCAGAAATGCCGCCAGCGAGGCTTCGCTCTCAGCCTCTTCCATCCTCTCCTGAAGCCGAAGGAAGCGGGCCAGCGCGAGGTGCGGTTTGAACCAGTTGGGGTGGGCCGCGATGGCTGACCGGAGGCTGGCTTCGACGCACACGGCGTCGCCATCCGCCGCGCAGACCAGTGCACGGTTGTACCAGGCGTTGAAGGGATCTTCGGCGAATCGCGCAGCGTCAAGCGACGGAGCGCCGGCCTGGGAAATCGCCTTCGCGTTGAGCAGCGCGCGGGAGTACCACGTGCCCGAACTCGAACCGGGCAGCCGCCAGTCCAGGTAGTGCGTCCAGCTTTCAATGGAAGCTTCCAACCTGCCCTGCTGAAGATTCTTTTGTGCGGTAGCGAGCGCCGCATCGGCCACGCCGAACCGTGTCGCGCAATAGAGCATCGCCATTGCAGCGGGCGCGGCTGCCCAGGCAAATCTTAACTTTCGCTCGCCTTCTGCGGCGCCGGAAGCGAGCGCCGTGGAGAGCGCGATGGTGCAGTAGAACAGTAGCGCGGTGGGAACGGTGAATACGGTGAACTGCTGGCTGACCAGGATCGCGGTGAACGCCGCGCCCAGCCACCGGTTCCGGCTGCGCAAGCCCGCAAGGGCAAAGGCTACCAGCAGCAATGGGCCGGCGAATCCTTGTGCGACCAGCGCATCGAGGAAGATATTGTGCGGCGATTCATGCGCGAAATCCGGGTAAGCCCGGGCGAGCCCCGGCGATTCGAAGTGGGGAAACTCCGCCGTGAAGACCTCGGCGCCGTAGCCGGCGGGCAGGCGGCGCAGGCCCATGCGCAGACTGTCCCGCCACAGTGCGGGCCGGGCGCCGCCCCAGGCATCCTCCCGAAACCATCGCGCGCGACTGCGCAGCTGCCATCCCAGCGGAGAGAAAAGGAACCCGGCGGCCGCGATTGTCACCAGCAGCACGACCGCGCCGGAGCGTCGCGAGAAGCGAATACGGCCTCGGGCGATAGCGTAGACTGCGCCCGCTGCTACGCCCAGAAACGCGGCACGCGTCCCGGTGAGCGCCATGGCCAGGAGGGCCAGCGCAGCGCACACCAGAGCCAGCCGGCGGGGGAGCGTTCTCGTTTCCAGATCCGCCAGTGCCAGACACAGAAACCCCGATCCGGCCAGCCATGTAGCGAAGTAACTGACATAGCCGAGCGTGCCGGGCGGCCGCACGATCGTCCAGATGCCTTCCCCAACGTGGTATGCGGCCGCGGGCAGCAGCGGGTCGAAGCCGGCGTATTGCAGGATGCCGTACACTGCCATCGCCGCGGTGGCGCCCGCGATGGCCCGCAGCACCGTGCGTGCACGATCCTTTCTGCCCGCCGAGTATGCCGCCACACTCCAGGCGAGCACCAGCACCGCAGTCTGCGACGCCGCTCCGAAACGTCTCCAGTTGGTGCCGAACAATGAAAGTGCGGGATTCGTGGAGAAGGCGGTGGAAACGGCCAGCGACAACAGTGTGAGACCCGCGAGCAAACCGAAACGCCGCGCGGCGCGCCCCAAGGGTGTCCACGGAAGTGCCGCCAGGCAAACCGCGGACGCTCCCAGCAGCACAAACACCTTCGGCGTGACATCAAAGTAAAATAACAGCCCAGGCGAAATAATTAACGCGATCAGAGCGAGTGCCGCGGCCTGGAAAACGGACATACCGGCTACACTAACTCAGTACCTCGCATGGCGGAACCATTCGACGCGATTCGTTACATCGGTTACCTCAAGGTTCGCTGGCGATGGATTGCCGTCTCGGCGGGAGTGGCCGCGACCCTGGCCGTCGCCGTGAGCCTGATGATGGCAAGGCAGTACACGGCCACCGCCCGCATCGTCGTGGAACCGCCCGCCGGGGCCGACCTGCGCTCCGCCATGGCGGTGAGTCCCATATACTTCGAGTCGCTGCGGACCTTTGAGCACTTTGCCACCAGCGACAGCCTGTTCCAAAATGCCGTGGACCAACTTGGAATCCGCGCGCTCGCCGGAGACGGCGCGCTCGAAACGCTGAAGCGGCGCATCCTCAAGGTCGGCATGGTGCGGAATACGCGGATTCTGGAAGTGTCCGCCACGCTCCCCGACGCCCGCAAGGCCCAGGCGATGGCGCAGTTTGTCGCCGAGGCCACCGTGGCAATGAATCGCGCGGTGGCGTCGGAAGGCGATCGGGACCTGCTGCGCGACTCGGAAAAACACGCCGCGGACGCACGCGCGCGGCTGGAGCAACTCGAGGCTGAATGGGCGAAACTGCTGGCCCGGGAGCCTGTCAGGGAGATCGAAAGCGACCTCGCAAGTTCTTCGCAACTCCTCTCGCGAATGCGCGAGCAGGCGCTCAGTGTCGAACTCGACATGACCGAAGAGCGGCAGCGGGCGAAACAGGCTGCGGCCGAGGAGCGCGCGCTCATCGAGAAGCAACAGGCGAGTTCCAGGGTGCGGCTGGATGAACTTCGCAAACAGATTGCCACGCTCGAACAGCAGAGCGCGGAACGTGAGAAGTTGCTGGCGGACCGGATGGCGCGAAGGGAAGACGCCGATGCGGAGCGCAAGGCCGCGCAGGCGGCACTAGTCGCAGCCGATACCCACGTGCGCGACGTGCGCGGCGGCGCCGGCTATCGCGGCGAACGTCTGCGTGTGATCGATCCCGGGGTGGTGCCGGAGCGGCCGTCGTCTCCGAACCTGCCGCTTAACCTGATTGCCGCCGTGCTCCTGGCTCTGGTGTTCTCTGTGTTGTACCTGACCATCGCCATGAACCTGGAAGCGGGCAACGCGGCGGAGCGCCGGACCTTCGTGCGGGCAATGGCGCGGGCTCGCGATGAGTAGCGCGGCGGCGCAGCGGCGGCTCTCACCCGTTCCGGCGTTGTTGGGAGTTTGGGCGGCGGCCATCGTGCTGGCGCCCTCGACAGCGGCCAAGCTGGCGTTACTCGCCCCTGCAATCCTATTGCCGCTCGTGTGGTGGACCGTGCAACGGCCGCACCGCTGGATCGCGCTCTTCTTCGGCGCGGCGCTGCTGCTGCCGCCTCTGCCCATTGCGCTCGGCGATTCCGGACCGCACCCCTCGCTCGCCGTTGCGGCCATCGGGCTCTTCACCGGCGCCCTGCGATTGCGCGGGTGGCATTTGCATGCGCGCGCCGTGGATATGGCAATTGCGGCGTTGTTTGCGGTCCTGCTCGCCAGCGTGGCGCCGGCCGCGCTGCACTCGGGGCTGCCCATAGCCGGTGCGAGTTTGGCACGCGTGCTGCTGTTCGGTATCGCCGTCTACGTGTACTTCTATGCGGCTGGCGTCCCGGGCGCAACCGGGTTCCCCTTTCGCGGCTTGCGCTGGCTGTTCGCGGCGGCCGTCGCCGCGGCGCTTTTCGCCTGCGTCGATTTCTACTTTCAATTCCCGGCGCCGGCCGGTTTCGGACCGCAATTCGTGTGGCTCGATTCGGGCGTCTACCGCCGCGCGCAGGGGCTGTTTTACGAAGCCAGCACGCTGGGCAATTTTTGCGCGTTTTTTCTGACCATGATCGCCGTCGCCCTGTCGCGCCCGCGCGATCAGTCTCCAGTGTCGCGTCCATGGTTAATGGCCGGAGGAGCCGTCCTGTTCGCCGCCCTGGTGCTTTCCTATTCCCGCGCTTCGTTGATGAATCTCGTCGCGAGCCTGGCTGTCCTCGCGTGGTACAACCGCGACCGCCTCCGCTGGTCGCGCATGGTGCCGCTCGCCGGAGTCGCCGCGTTCGTCACCTGGCTGGCCTTTCCGAAGTTCGCGGAAATGTACTGGCTGCGCCTCTCGGCAACCGCGGAGTATCTGTTCACGGCCACCGAGGGAGTGCTCTCGGGCCGCGTCGCGAGCTGGCGCACGCTATCTGCGTGGATCGCGAGTAACCCGCTCGACGCCCTCGCCGGCATCGGCTACAAAACCCTGCCATACAGCGACTACGTCGGCAAGCCCATCGTGGCTGACAACATGTACCTGAGCCTGCTGGTCGAAACCGGGGTGGCCGGCTTGGCGGCCTTGCTCTGGTTGAATGTCGCCATTTTGCGGCAGGCGCGCCGCGCGTCGCGGTCTGCCGATCGGGCAACCTCCTTTTTCGGAATGTGGATGCTCTGCTTCTGGACCGGCCAGTCATTGCAGATGGCCTCCGGCGATCTGCTCACGTACTGGAGGGTGCTGCCGTTGTATTTCTGGGTGCTGGCCCTTACGGCGCGCGTATGAAGCTCCTCATCTTCGATCAGTTCAGCGACCCCGGCGGAGCCCAGCAGGGACTGCTGGATCTGATGCCGGCGCTGGCTGCCGGCGGATGGAGAGTTCTTGTGGGCTTGCCCGGCGCCGGCCCGATGTTCGATCGTTTGCGCCCCTTCGGCTGTGAAACGGCCACCGTGACGTGCGGACCCTACACATCGGGCCGGAAATCGGCGGCGGACCTGGTCCGCTTCGCGTGGACCACGCCTGTGCTGGCGTCTCAAATGCGTTCGCTGGCGCGGAGGTACAGGCCGGACCTGGTCTACCTCAACGGACCGCGCCTCTTACCTGCGGCCGCGCTCGCGGGCTTCGACGCACCCGTGCTGTTCCATGTCCACAGTTTCATCGGTCCGGGGGCCGTGCGGCGTCTGGCAGGGAGCGCCCTGCGAAAATTGGATGCATCGGTGACGGGTTGTTGCGAATATGTGGTGGCGCCCTGGCGTCCTTACGTGCGCGGCGGACGAACGGCGGTCGTGTTCAACGGCGTAGCTGGTCCCTTCTCCCGGCTAAACAGGACCCGGGAGGGCCCCGCTGTTGCCGGCTGCATCGGAAGGATCGCGCCCGAGAAAGGACAGCTCGCGTTCCTGGAGGCCGCATCGGCCATCGTAGAGAACCTGCCGGAATGCCGCTTCCGGGTGATCGGCGCGCCGCTGTTCTCCGATGCCAGCGCGCTGCGCTACCGTGAGCAGGTGCGGGCGCGCGCAGCCGGCCTGCCGGTCGAGTTTGCCGGATGGGTCGAAGATGTCCAGACCGCGCTGCAGGAATTGGATATCCTGCTGGTGCCGAGCGCTGCCCACGAGGCCACCACGCGCGTGATTCTGGAGGCGTTCGCGTGCGGGGTTCCCGTGGTTGCCTTTCCTTCGGGCGGAATTCCGGAGGTGGTCGAACACGGACGCACCGGGATGCTGGCCGGATCCGTGGCAGGGATGGCGCGTTGTGCCATCGAGCTGCTGGGAGATCGCGCGCGTGCTGAAGCGATTTCGCGTGCCGCCCGGGAGTCATGGCAGCGGCGCTTTACCCTGGAACGTTATCGCCGGCAGATGCTCGACCGATTGCAGGTAGCGGTGGGGTGTCGTGCGCCAGCCACATGCGCATGAGCAGCGCCGACAAGACCGCCGTCAGTGCCGCGCCCGAGAGCACCGCGCCGTAGCCGAAACGGGTAAGCAGGTGCCCGGCGGCAAACGACGCCGCGGCCTGCGCCGTGAACGCCACCAGGTAATTGAGTGCCGACGCGCCTTCACGCTCCCGTTCGGCTACGCGGTTCATGAGCAGCGTCGACAGGCCGGGTTCGCTCATCCACTGGCACACCATGTACGCAATGTAGCCGCCGGCCAGTGTGCTTCCCGCGGGTCCGGAGGCAAGCCCCGCGAGGCCCAGCGCGGTGGCGGCCATCATCCACGCCACCCCGCCGGCGAGTCCCGACCGTCGGAACACCAGCGGCGCCGCGAGCACGCCTCCCACTTGCGCGAGCTGCGAAAGCGAGAACACCGCGCCGATTCGTTCCACGGGCAGATGCTGGCGTGCGAAGAAGGCGTTGGCAAACGGATTGAAGCTGCCGGTGGCGAGATTCCAGATGGCGAAGATACCCAGGTAACGGAACAGGAACGCGCTCCGCGGATATATTCGGCTCCGCGCCGGCGCTGCCGCGGCCGGTTTCAGCCTCCACGCCGGAACCAGAGCGAGCGTTACCAGAGCGCCCGAAAGCAGCAGTGCGGCCTGCTTGCCGTGGAGCAGACGAGGCAGTTGGCCCGCCACCCAGTCTGCCGCGATACCGGTTGCGAACATCGCGCCGAAGAAAAGGCTGAAGGCGGCCGGCCGCCGCCGTTCTTCCACCGACCCGGCCACGATGGGTGGAAACACCACGGCCCACACCGCAAAGACGAGGCCCCAAAGAAAAGCGAGGGCGGCGAGCGGGAAAGCGGTGGCGGCCAGCGATCGCAGCACCACGAGCACGGCCGCCGCGGAAAAGGCGCCCAGCAGGCTGCGCCGCAATCCGAAGCGGCGCGCGATCCATGCCGCCGGCAGCGTGCCCGCCACCGTTCCCGCGGTGGAAAACCCGTTCAGAATTCCCATCAGGTCTTCCCTAAAACCCAGGTCGAGCAGGTGCAGGTTATACAGCAGCACGAAGATGAAGAGCGCGAAGTTGAAGAGCAACCCGGCGGCAAGAAACGTCCAGAACCCGTTGCCCAGGCCCGTGCCTCGCAACCACCAGAGGGCGCCGGTGAGTGCCGTCTTCGGCAGGGCCAAAGCGTGGTGCCGGATACGTCCCGCTACGTAGGCGGCATAGCGCAGGCGACGGCGCAGACGAAGCCAGGGCGTCATGCGGTCCAGGGGCGTGTGGACGGCATCCACCGGACCGGGCAACCGGCCGGGAAGAAGGCGGCGGCGAAGCACGGCGATCCGGTCGCGTAGGCTTTCGACAAGCGCCAGGTGCAGCCACAACTCGTCCTTATTGCCGTGAAACGGAACCGCCGCCGGGGAGTATGCGAATTGTTGGAACCACGCCTGCGCCGGACTCGGCAGCGCCGCAATCTCCGCGCGCGCCGCACTCGGGAGTTCGCAGCCGAACCACTTCTCCGCCAGCCCGAAAGAGGGTGCCTGCAAGCGGCGTACTTCCGCGCAGTGCGACTCGTGCCATTCCTCCCAGAAGGCGGCGTCCTCCGCATGCAGGTGGAGAAATCGCGCCAGTTCCAGTACGTGAAACGGTTTGACGCTGCCGCGGAGCAAATGCTTGAGCAGATGTAGCGAGCTGTAGGCAACTGCGTCGGAACGGCGCAGGCAGGCGACCCGCACGTCCGCTACCGTGCGGAATTCGCGGCGTGCCCAGAAGTTGTTCACCCCGGGTGCGGGGAGACGGTCCAGGCCTTCGTTCCAAAACTGAAAGTGCAGCTCCACCGCTTCGGGAATTTCGGGGTCGAAGAAGTCGCCGCGCCATTCCCACCCGGTTTTGCGGATCATCACCGGCAGGTGATCCGTCGGAAACCCGTCCATTCCCGCGATCGGCTCCAATCCGGTTTCGCGCAACGCATCGCGGGCGCGGAACACCGCCTGGCCGGGCACGTAGAGATCGATATCGTACTGCACGCGATGCGCCGGTTCGCAGCCGAACGCGGGACATTGCGTCAGCCCCTTGAGCGCGAGAAACTCGATCCCCGCGGCTTGCAGGCACGCCGCGATCTGGCGGTAACTGCGCTCCATCGACGTCAGCCGCCGCTGGTTTTTCGCGAAATCCTCATCCGTTCGGGCGCGGACCCAGCCGGGCATCACGTCGCGGGCGGCCGCTCGAAGCGCCAGTGTCAGTTGAGAGCGGTCGCAGAAATCGAGCGCGGCCCGCCACCCCTCGTCGTTCAACCGCGCGAGCGGGTCCAGGCACGGTGCGGCGAGGTGCAGCGCAGCCAGCGCCGCGGCGGGTCCGGCGGGAATAATGCGGCAACCGGTCCACGGATTCGACGGATCAGAAATCGTATCGCATCGCGAACTGCATGCGCCGCGGCTCCCCGGAAGTGAAGATCTTTCCGAAGAAGGGTCCGAAGTCCGGATAGGGTCCCGGAATTCCCCAGTTGGGATGATTGAAGGCATTGAAACTCTCGGCTCGGAATTCGATGCTGTGTGCCTCGCGGACGCGGAACTGCCTGGAAAGCGCGAAGTCGAAGATGTTGTTGCCCGGGCCCGGAATGGTGTTGCGGCCCGCATTCCCGAACGTGAAGGCAGCGGGTGCGGCGAAGGCACCGGTGTTGAAGAAGTGCTCCGCGGTGCGCTCGGAGCGCGGCAGTGCGATGCTCTGGCCGGGCACGATATCGGGCCGGTTGGGCGTGCCCGAATTGGCGAAGTCGAGCGCGAAATAGAACGGGTTGACGGGCGTGCCGTCCTGCAAGGTCACGGCGCCGCTCAGCGTCCAGCCGCGCAGCAGCGGACCCGTGCGGACGAGGTCCGGCAGGCGGTATACATACCCCGCGCTGACGCGCCGGCCGGGGTTGAAAAACGACAGCCCGCGCTCCAGCCGCAGGTTGCGCTCGTCCTGCGCCCCGGCGCTGTCGAACAGGCCCGGAATCACGCTGTCCGCGTCATCGATGGATTTAGACCAGACAAAGCTGGCGAGGAACGAAAGGCGGCTCGACAGGTTCTTCTCCGCCTTTACCTGGAGCGAATTGTAGGACGAGTTGGCAATGTGCTGCCGCTGGGTGATCTTTCCGAGCGTCGGAAATGTGCGGAGCGCTTGAAGATCGCCCGGGCGGGGAGGCAGGTTCTCCCCGGTTTCGACGTGGGCCGGCGTGTTGAACTGGCGGTACCGGCCGAGTTTGGTGCCCTTCGAGCCGAGGTACGCGGCCTCCACCAGCAGTCGCCCCCGGAACTCGTGCTGAATTCCGAAGTTCCACTGCTGCACGTACGGAGTGCGCGCGCCGGGGTCTACTCCGAAATAGGCGGGGAATCCGCTTGCGGACGTCTTCGGAAAGCCGTCGCGGGTGGTCAGTACCGGCAGACGGTCGCCCTGCGTTTCGTTCTGTTCGTTGAGCAGGTTGTTGAGGACCAGATCGTACGTCTCGGCGGCGATCTCCGGATTGAAGTACACGCCATAACCCGCGCGCAGCACCCCGCCGGGAATCTGCCAGGCGAGCCCGATTCGCGGCGCGAAATTGTTGCGGTCCGGCAGGACGGCGCTGGAGACGGCCTGAAGGCTTGGCGGCGCGGGAAGGGAAGAGTAGTCCAGGTTCAGAAGACGCCCCCGCCCCTCCGCATACGGAGCGGCGTACTCGTACCGCACGCCGAAATTCACCGTCAGCCGCCGGCTCGCCCGCCACTCATCCTGGGCGTAGGCGGCGTAGACGTTTTGCTTCAGGTAGGCCTGGCCCGACCCGGTACTGCGGGTCGTGAACTGCGGGAAGCCGAGCAGGAAATCGGCGAAGGGATCGCCGCTGCCGGCTCCGGAACCGTCCTGGCTGGTGAACACGCCCGTGTAGGTGTACTGGCCGCGGCTCAGGTTGCTGCGCAGGTAGCCCATCTGAAAATGCAGCCACGCGCCCCCGAATTTCAGCGTGTGGCCGTTGCGCAGGACGGCCAGGCTCTGCGAAACCTGCCAGAGATTATCGCGCTGCACCTGCGGCAGCGAGGGCGAGTCCGTCACCATCGTGTAGTTGGTGGTGTTGAAGAAGGGCAGTCCGTAGCTGAACGGGTCGGCGGGCGGATCCTTCAGCCCCAGCGACTGGGCGACGTTCTCGTGAAACGCGGTCTCGGGAACATCGTAGAGGCGCAGTCGGGTGAAGGCCAGGCGCGATTCCGCGACCCAGCCGGCAGTTGCAGCGGTATACGCAGCCGACGCCTGCTGCGCGCGCACCTGCTCGGAGAACGGCAACAGCGGAAACGATCCCGCGATGCGGTTCCGCTCGCTGTTGAGCGTGTAACGCACGGCCAGCATATGATGATCTCCGAAATTGCGATCGATGCGTCCCGAGGTCGCGTCGTTCCGATTCGAGTTGGGCGTCGCATCCAGATAATTTCCGGCAGCGCCCGCCCGGTTGGGCAGCGGCTCATAGCGATTCAGGAAGGCGGCGGCCACCGGGTCTATGCGGTCCAGCGGGATAACGTTCCCCGGAAAGATCCGGCGCATGCCCTGGCTGTCGCGGTTGAGTGGATCGTAGATCGGGCTCTGCCCCCCGAAGTCGCCGGAACGCACGGCCGCGTTGGGCACGATGGCTCCCGCTGAGGTTCCGGACTTCTGGCGCCGCCCTTCGTAGATGCCGTAAAAGAAGGTCTTCCTCGCCGCCGGCAGCGGACCGCCGAGCGAAGCTCCGAACGCGTTTTGCCGGAATATGGGGCGCGTCAACGCCGGATCGTCGAAGTAGTTGCGCGCGTCGGTGGCTTCGTTCCGGAAATACTCGAACGCGCTGCCGTGCAGGTCGCGTGTGCCCGACTTGGTCACCACGGCGATGGCCGCGCCGCCCGCCTGCGCGAATTCGGCGGGTGCGAGCGACGTCTGTATCTGGAACTCCTGCACCGAATCCATGGGCGGGTACACGGCGATGGCGAACGTGTTGCGGTCGGTATCGTACGCGCCGTCCAGGGTGAACACATTCTGCGTGGAGCGGCTTCCGTTGACCGGCGGGTTCAACGCCACCGAACCGCGGGAGCCCTCCTGCATGTCGTTGTTGACATCGTGCACGAATCCGCCGAGTTGCCGCGGAATGGCTCCGGGGCCCAGCGTGACCAGTGCTGTAATGTTGCGCGTAGCCAGCGGAAGGCCTTGGATGCGCGAACGATCCATCCGGTAGCCCGCGGCGGCGTCCCCGGTCTGCAACGGCGATACCGTGCCGGTTACCGTAATGCGCTCGTCCGCCCCGCCAACCGTCAGGCTGACGTCGTGACGGGCTTTCTGGTTTGCCTCGATGGTCAGCCCTTCGGCCGCGAAGGGGCGGAATCCCGGCTTCAAAACCGACAGCGTATACTCTCCGGCGGGAATCTGCTGGAAGGCGTATTCGCCGCGCGCGCCGGTTAGGGTCGCGCGGGTCACGCCGGTAGCGGCGCCCGTGATCGTCACCCGGGCGCCCGACACAACGCCTGAGGAAGAGTCTGTCACGGTGCCGGAAAGCGCGGATGCCTGGCCAAAAATGTCGCCGGCCGCCAAGGGCCAGCAGTATTACGAATCGAATCACTGAATGCATTCCTCCAACAGGCGCTCGGCCTGGGTCAGATCGTCGTAATGGAGTTCATAAGCGGGGACGGCGGAAGCCGCTCGACCGCCCGCTCATGGATCGCGTTAACCTCGTCGCCGTACGAAGGCATATCGCGCAAGAGGCGCTCCACGGCGTCCTCTGCTTCGATGCGCAGGGCGCGCGCCGGCGTGGATGCGCGCTTCAGAAACACTACGCTGGCAAGTTCGCATTCCTGGGCGGATTTCAGTTGCGGAAACGCCGCCAGGGGCACTTCCATGGAGAGCTTCCCGCCCGGATGCGCGCCGGCGGCGAAGCCCGCCAGTTCGGGAAACAGAGATGGCGCGTCCAGCCGGAATCGCGCCTGGTGCGGTTTGCCGATGACACGCCGCCCCGGCCCATCGGAGAGCAGGAAACTGGCATCGTCCGAGAGAAACTCCCAGCCGGTACGCGCGCAAGCCCAAGCCAGGCTGCTCTTGCCCGCGCCCGACGCTCCGCACAGCAACACGCCCCGCCCCCCGCGCGCAACGCAGGCGGCGTGCACCGGAACCACGTAACGCTGCGCCAGAAGCATGTAGACCAGCGCTTCGAGGAAATACCAGCGGAACCAGGCATGATCGGCGGCGGTTCGCTCGGTTACGAAGCAGCACCCTTCAAGGGATTGGGATTCGTACATCGCGAAGTCGGCGGGGCCGGATACGATGGCGAACTGTGCGCCTCGGGCACGGAATACGGGCTCCTGCGGCGCGTCTCCGCCAGGCTCCACCACAACGCTGAGCCGCACCGGCGCCTGGTCGAACCCGGGCCTCCATGCGCCCCACGATTCGGCCGCGGCCTGTAAAACCTCCCGCGAGTTGGTTGCGATCTCCAGGCGAAACCCAAGCGGAAAAAAAGTGGCGGTTAGCGGCAGAGCTGCGTCGTGGAGCAGCGGATCCAGTTTCTTCTTCAGGGTCCCGGTGCTCACAACATTTGGATAACACGCGGGCATCCTTTACAGGCGTAAAACTATATTCCCGGGCTGCTGCGAGGAGGCCGTCCGGCGGTAAGCTGAAGGCCATGCGCGCAGCGATCGTGCACTACTGGCTGACGAACCGGCGCGGCGGCGAGAAAGTCGTGGATGCCCTCTGCCGCATCCTGCCCGCCGCCGACGTCTTCACGCTGTTCTGCGACCGCGCGACCCTCAGCCCCGAGCTGCAACGCCACACGATCCGCACTTCGTTTCTGAATCCTCTCCGCCGCGGGTACCGTTCGCTGCTGCCCCTCATGCCCATGGCCCTCGAGAGCTTCGATCTGCGCGGCTATGATTTGGTGGTAAGCAGCGAATCGGGACCGGCGAAGGGTGTGATCACATCGTCCTCAACGCGCCACGTGTGTTACTGCCACACCCCCATGCGCTACCTGTGGGACCTGTATCCCGCCTACCGGAACGAGTGGACGCGGTCCGCCTGGAAACGCGCGGCCATGGCGCCGCTCTCCAATTACCTGCGGCTTTGGGACTACGCTTCCGCGGCGCGCGTGGACTGCTTTGTGGCCAACAGCCAAAACGTGCGACAGCGGATCTGGAAGACGTACCGGCGGGAAGCGGACGTGGTGTATCCGCCGGTAAACGTCGGTTCCTTCTACTGGCGCCCGGCTGAGGACTATTTCCTCATCGTCTCGGAACTCGTGGCCTACAAGAGGCTCGATCTCGCGGTGAGGCTGTTCACCAAGACCGGCGCGAAGCTGCGCATCGTGGGTTCCGGTCCCGAATCCGGCGCGTTACGGCGAATTGCGGGAAGGAATATCGAATTTACAGGGCGGGTGACGGATAGCGTGTTGCGCGAACTGTACGCGGGTTGCCGCGCCCTGCTGTTGCCGGGCGAAGAGGATTTCGGCATGACGCCGGTGGAGGCGCTGGCCAGCGGGAAGCCGGTCATCGCCCTCGGTAGGGGCGGCGCGCTTGAAACCGTGCCGCCGTTCGGCGGGGTCTTCTTCGACAAACCCGGCGAGGACGGTTTGCAGACGGCAATGAAGCGTTTCGAAGCCCTCGAGCCCGTGATCCGGCCGGTGGAGTTGCAGAACTGGGCGGAACGCTTCGGGCCTGCGCCGTTTGAGCGTGCGATGCGCGCAATTCTCGAACTGCCGGCGCCCGCGCGGAATGCCGTCGCCTTCGCACCCGCGTAACTTGAACCATCACGACTGATCCCGCCGTGGCCCCCTTTCCCCCTCCTTCTCGCGGTAAAGGGTGGAACGGTCGAACTCGCCGCCAATCCGACGTCTCGACATCAGCGTTCCCAAATTGCAACGGAGGTAACTAAAGTGCAAGTTTCATACGTAACCGCCGCCGTGCTGGCATTTTCATTTTGCAGCACGCTCGGGGCGCAGCCGCAATGCGGCCTGCAGGATGTAGTGGGCAAATGGGCGTACAACTATTCGGGCTGGTACATCCCGGTAGGAGGAAGCACGCCGGTGCAGATCTCCACGCACGGCGTCTTCATTATCGACTGGTCGGGCAAGGTGACGGGTCCGGGAACATGGGCCATGGGAGCGCCTATGGCCGGCACTCCGATTCCGGCCGGCCAGATGCTGGAATTCGATTTCACCTCGGGCAGCATTCAGGTGACATCGGACTGCACGGGTTTGTTGATGACGTATCTCAAATTCAAAACGCTTCCCATCCCTGCCTTAGGGCCGTACTATGGCCGAATTATTGTGATTCCGGGCCGGAACGAGATCGAAGGCATGGCACTCAGGTCACCCAACCCTACTGAGAAGCCGATGTGGACTTACACCCTCAAGCGGATCTCGCATGTTCCCGGCAGCGTGGAGTGGCCTACGCCTCCATCCCAGTAGTGCGCGCGTCTTACCGGAAATTTTCAACCAGCACCAGATCGCCATTGGCTGGTTTGGCGGCGCCGAATAGGACGGTCTTGCCTGAGCCCGATACAGAGAGCCTCAAAGTCGGCGTCGCCCGAACGGTTGTGAGCGTCCGGGCATTCTGCGAACCTGCCGGGAGCAATCGCAGCGCATAGCTTCCTTCGGGGGTCTTCGCAAAGAAATACACTCCTTCGCTCCCCACCCCAAGCGTGTCGTTCACCGCCTCAGCGGATGCCACACGCTCCGTCCCGGACGGCAAACCCCGCGCGTACAAAGGCGTGCTCCCCTGCTCGCGGGTCTTGTAGTAGTAAAGCGTCTTGCCGTCCCAGGATTCCAAGCCGATGAATCCCCCGGACTCGGTAACCTGCACACTCGCCCCGCCGGCCGCCGGAATGCGCCAGAGTTCGAGCCGGGCCGAGGCGTTCGTCGAGTAGTACAGCCATTTGCCATCGCGCGACCAACTCGTCGTATAAGCACTCGTGTCGCGCGGAGTTACGCGACGCGCCTGGCCGCCCGCCGCATCCACCACGAACACTCCCCACGTTCCGTCCTCCGCTTGTGAGCTGAATGCGATCGAAGAGCCGTCGGGCGACCATTGCGGTCCGCCCTGGTGACGCCCCGGTCCATCCGTCAATTGGACCAGGTTGAAACCGTCCCGATCGCATATCCAGATCTCCATCTTCCCCGAGCGGTTCGAGGAAAACGCGATCATTCTCCCGTCGGGAGAATACGCCGGATTGTACTCGTAGAGGGTCGAAGAAATGAAGCTGCTTGCGCCTCCGCCAGATTCGTATTTCCAGATGTCCTCGTCTCCGCCGCCGCGCGAGAATGCCAGCCGGTTCCCCGAGCGCGAGACCGCCGGCAGCCGTGCCTGCCTTCCGCTCAGTTCCACGCGCTCCGGCGCGCCGCCGCCGAAGGCATGGGTCCGCCAAAGGAACTGGTTGAGGTCCACATCGTCTGAGGCCTCATAGATAAGCGTCTTCCCGTCTCCGAGCCAGGCGACCCCGCCAATGTATACGTTCTGATGCGTCACCTGAATCGGCGCGCCTGCCCCTAGGCATCCGGCCGCCACTTCCATTGTGAACAGGTCGCACGAGTACGAGTCCTTGCAGGAAGCGAATGCGAGGTGCCGGCCATCGGGCGAAAAGGCGGGACTGCGGTCCATGCCCAATCGATTGGCAGTGAGCCTGTGTTTCTCGCCGGCGCCGGATGGCACGGCAAAAATCCCCCTCACCCCAGTGGCATCTTCGTCCGCAATCGCCAGCCACTTTCCATCGGGACTCCAGGCCAGGAGTGGAACCCCATCGTCAGGCGGATGCAATTCGGCGAGCCTTCGCTCATGCCCGCCCAGTGGCGAGATCAGATGGATGGCGGCGCGCCGGCCCTTTACCCGCACAAACGCGATTTGGCGTCCATCGGGCGACCATGCGGGACTCTTGTCTACAGCCGCGTCGTTGGTCAGCCGCAGCGGAGGCGCACCGGAACTCACCAGCGTCACGTAGACATCGAAATTGTCCTGCTGCTCGCCGTCCCAGGAAAAGGCTACCTGGGTGCCGTCCGGTGAAAATGTAGGACCCGTCTCCACGCCGGGATAGGCCGTCAGCGGAACCAGGTGCAACCCGCTCCCGTGCGATCGCTGATTCCAGACGCCCCAAAACGCAGCCAGTCCGGCGATAGTCAGGATACCGGCCGCAAATAGTGGCCACCGACCCTTCCGACGCGCTGTCGGAACCGGCGCGGTCGCCACTGCCTCCGCCTTTATATCCTCCAGAATCACGCGCACATCACCCACGTGCTGCATGCGCCGTTCGGGATGCTTCCGCAAACATCGTCCGACCAGCCTCAAGAGTTCCTCCGGGACACCGGTCAGCGGGGCCGGCTCATCTCGCAGAACTGCGCTCAGCACCGCAATGGTGGAATCTCCGGAGAACGCCTTCCTGCCGGAGAGCATCTCGTACAATACGGCCCCGAAGGAGAAGATGTCGCTGCGTCCGTCTACCGCTTTGCCCTGCGCCTGTTCGGGCGACATGTAAGCCGGCGTGCCGGCAATCTCGCCCTCGGCCGTGAGACTGGCACGCGCTTCCGTCGAGACCGGCACTTGCCTGGCGAGGCCAAAATCCAGCAACTTGAGTACGCCGAGGCCGCCGCTGCGGCTCAGCACGATATTCTGCGGCTTCAGATCGCGGTGAATAATACCCGCAGCGTGTGCCCGCTCCAACCCGGCAGCAATCTGCACCGCGTAGTCCAACGTCTGCTGGAGCGGCAGGCCGCCGGGAGGGATCAG
The DNA here is from genome assembly GCA_963836425.1 of Bryobacterales bacterium. Classification (GTDB taxonomy): domain Bacteria; phylum Acidobacteriota; class Terriglobia; order Bryobacterales; family Bryobacteraceae; genus CAWIJJ01. The sequence goes on from CAWIJJ010000008.1 coordinate 328,299, forward strand.
CATGTCGAGGCGTTCACCCTCCACAAACTCCATCGCGATGAAATCGATGCCCCGGTCCGAAGCAACTTCATAGACCGTCACGACATTCGGGTGGGTCAAGGCGGAAGCAGCACGCGCTTCACGGAGCAGCCGTTCTCGCCGTTGCGGATCGGCGCGGAATTCAGGCGGCAGCACCTTCAGCGCCACCGGACGAAGAAGTTCTGTATCGAAGGCACGGTATACCGCGCCCATTCCGCCGCGGCCCACCTGCGCATCCACCCTGTACCGCCCGAGCATCGAACCCGCCGGAATGGCAGAAGAAAAAGCGGCCACAGGACTCGGCAAATCCGCCGGCATCGCCAGCAAGTCCTGGACATCCTGCCGCAAGCTGTGGTCGGAGCCGCACCCTTCACCGAGGAGGGCGTTCCGCTGATCCTCCGGCACTTCCAGCGCGGAGTGATAGAGTGCTTTCATGCGCGCCCAGCGTTCCGGCGTCATCCCATTCTCCGGCCGGCGAGTTTCCCGCACAGCCACGCCGCCGCCATCGACCAGTCGCGCTTGACCGTCCGCTCCGAAATCCCCATCGCCGCCGCGGTCTCCTCCACCGTCATGCCCGCGAAGTACCGCATCTCGACTACTTGCGCCTGCTGCGGGTCCAGCCGGGCCAGTCTTTCGAGTGTGTCGTCCACGACCAGGATCTCCTCGAGGCCGAAACTGCCGTTCTCGTGGAACATGAAATCCATGTCGATATGGACCGCCTCGCCGGCCCGCTTTTGCGTGGCGCGGCCGCGCGCGTAATCAACCAGGATGCGGCGCATCAACTGCGCGGCGACCGCCATGAACTGGCCCCGATTCCGCCAGTCTGCCTGATCTTGCCCCACGAGCCGCAGATATGCTTCGTGCACCAGCGCCGTCGGTTGCAGCGTGTGTCCTGCGCGCTCGCCCCGAAGATAGTTCCCGGCCACACGCCGCAGTTCCTGGTAAACCAGGGGCATCAGGCTGCCCAACGCATCCTTGTTTCCGGCCTTCAACTCGGCAAGCAGGCGCGACACTTCTCCCGGAGAATCGGCCATCAGAGCCTCACGTAATCGTATTTTAGGCTCCGAAAATTCCGTTAGCTATGGGGGGGTTAGCGTCCCCGGCTGATGAATCCGGTGCGTGCTGCGAATTCGCTACCCGCCGCGTTGCGATAAACTGGCTCGGACAGGAGCACCCCTATGAAGCGACTGCTGACGTGTATTGCGCTTTTTGCATTTGCCGCCGCCGCGGCTGATATTTCGGGCAACTGGAAAGCCACCTCCGAGGGCGGTCCCGCCGGATCCATGGAGCGGACGTTCACTTTCAAGCAGGACGGCAGCACGCTGACCGGCGAGACCACCAGTTCCATGATGGGAAAATCCGCCATCACGGACGGCAAGGTGGAGGGCGACAACGTCTCTTTCACCATCACCGTGAAATTCCAGGAAAACGAAATGAAGCTGAACTACAAGGGCAAGATCACCGGCGATCAGATCAAGTTCACCGTAGATGGCGTGGGCGGGCAGACCATCGAGTGGAACGCGAAGAAAGTATCTTAGGCGCGCGCGCGTGGCCCGCACCGCAGGTCAGTTCAGCCATCCAAACCGGCGCTTGCGGGGCGGCGGCGCGGGTTCGGGCAGCGCTTCGTTCCGTATGACGGCGCCCGGATTCATTTCGAAGACGCGGCAGGCCACGTCCTGTCCCAGCCGTTTCGAAACGGCGGCGTAAGCCGCATCGAGCGCCGTCGTCCGATCGCTCGTGCCATGGGCGTCGCTCGCAACGAAATGAGCCTGTCCGCGCTTCAACATCTCCCATCCGGAACGTTCTGCTTCCGCGCCGAAGCGCCCGGCCAGCGACGCCGCGGTCACCTGCGCAAGGCACCCCATGCGCAGCCAGGCATTCAGGACTTCGCCGCCGCGGCTGAGGACGGTGTTGCGCTCGGGATGCGTGATCACCGGAATCAGGCCCAGCCGGATGAGCGCCGCAACCGGTTGCCGTAGCCCCGGGGGCGCCGACGCGGGCGGGAATTCGATCATCAGGTAACGCCCCTCGTTAATCGTGTAGCGGGCGGGATGCTTGAGCGCGTCCTGTAGATTGTCGAAGCTCAAGTGAAAGTCGCATCCGTAGTGAACGCGCGGATGCCCGCCCGTGCGCGCCTGGAGATCGGCAATCCGCTCCTTCGTGAGCGCGGGATCGAAACGGTATTCCAGATCCGAGTGCGGTGTGGCCACGATATCCGTAGTTCCGGCAGCAGCGGCAGCGGCCAACATGGCAAGCGACTCTTCGAGCGTGGCCGCTCCGTCGTCCAATCCCCACAGAATATGGCTGTGAATGTCGATCATTGCGCCGGGCGCGTTCCCGACATTCAATTCTAGCTTGAGGCCCTTCAGACCAGTTGCTCTACTCTGGCCTCCTCGGTGGCGGGCGCTTCCAGCAGACGCTGCGCAGGCTCGCGGCGTTCGGCGGCAAAACCCAGTGCTACGGCCGCTCCCAGCAGCGCCATGTTCTTGCTGAAGTGCGCCATCTGGTTCTGGCGCTCGCCGGGATCGGAGTGCCGCCAGAAGTCGTGCATCACGGGCGAGACGCCGGCCAGGAACGCTGCAATCGCCGCCACTCCGAGCCCTGGTGCCACTCCGGTCATCATGCTGACGCCGCCCACGATCAGTAGTGCCCCGGACGCCTCCACGGCCGCGCCGGCCATCGGCACGTGCTTTGAAGCGGTGTATTGTGCCATCGCCTCGCGATTACGGAAATGCCGGATTCCGTTGTACAAAAAGAAACCGCCGAACGCCAGGCGTCCGAGAACAAACGGAAACTTCATGCGAGTTCCCTCCACCCTGAATCCGGCAGTTATCCTGCCAATGCGCTAAGGTACCCAGATTACATAAACGAGGTAACAGAGCACAGCCCCGGCCGCGGCCGCCATCAGCCCGGAGAAGCGCTTCCGTTGGAGGAAGAAAATCAGCAGCAGGCCGCTGAAAGAAACCAGCGTCATCAACCCGGCCGAAACGTCGATCATCGCGGACCACGCCTTTCCGCTGTCCCTCCCCTTGTGCAGGTCGTTCATCACGGCAAAGAAGCCCATCCGGGTCTCGGTCAGGTCGTAGTTTCCCGTGTCCCGGTCGATAAATGTGTCGGCGGCGTAACCCGGCCCCTTGAACGAAACCGAGCACTGGGTGTCATCGATGCGGAAATCTTTGAGCGCCCCCTTGATGCCGTGCGTATTCCGCAGATACTCCACAATCTCCAGGCGCGCGACATCTTTCTTCATCCATTCCACGTTCATTTTGCCGCGCACCTGAACCGTCCGCTGCTGATTGGTAAACCACTCCACGTGATTCAGAGTCAGGCCGGTCACGGCAAAAAAGAACAGGATCGCGAAGCTGACCATTGACAGATAAATGTGCAGCCAGCGCGAGAGGATCATGAGCCGCCGCTTCCAGGCCGGATTGCGGTGCGTGTGGCGTTCGGGAAGCGTGAGGGTGGCCACGCCGCCGGTGCTGTCTTCCGGGTGCCGGACCATATCAGTGAGCCACCTTGTGATAATCCACCGAAGCCGCCGCGATTTCCTGATTCGGCGCGAACTGCATTTCGAACGGCTGGCCGTTGAAGTCGATCTCCTGCTTGAGCAACTGGTAGGAACCGTGTTCGCGCGCGACTTCGATGAAGACAGTGTACTTGCCCGGCTTCACGGTCTTGCCTGCATTATCCTTGCCGTCCCACTTGAACGTGTACTTACCGGGCGGGCGGGTGGCGCTGGATACGGTGGAAGTGATATCGGTTCCCTCGGCCATGCCGCGCAGGCGGTCGCTGCGATACCAGGCATGCATTTCGGGAAGCCAGCGGGTCTTGTCGAACCAAAGCGCCAGGGTGCGGAGCGGGAAGTGATCCTTGTCCTCTACCCATATGGCGACGTAGGGACGGCGTGCGCCGAATCCCTGAATGCGGGCCAGTTCGAGCTCGATCGAGAGTTCGAAATTCGAGTTCCACGTGCCTGCGGCCTGCGGTGCGGCGGCGAACGAATTAGCGAATGGGACTGGTGCCGCGGCGGTATCTTCCGAAGTGATTGGCAGTTCCATGGCATGCCACCCCGGGCTGGCGATGCGGCTGCCGTTGCGGCGGATGATCAGGTACTCGGCGCCCGGAATCGATTCCGCCAGCTTCCGGCTCTCTTGCGGAGCGAGTACGGAAAAAGCCGTCGCCAGGGCGCCGGCGTCCACCGCGGCAGGAGCCACCACCGTGGCCGATACGACGTCCTCCACCGGCATGCCGGTCCGGGGATCCACGATATGCGAGTAGTGCCTGCCGCCGATTTCGAAACCGCGCCGGTAGTTCCCGCTCGTGGCTACGGCCCGGTCGCGAACCAGGATGCGCGCTGCCGGCCGCGAGTTTTCCGAATCGGAGAGCGGATCGGCGATATTGATCGGCTCTTCGGTACTGCCGCGCACCACCAGATCGCCGCCAATATTCAGAACCACGGCGCTGACCCCCTCGGTTCCGGCGGCCGCTTCGGCCGCGCGATCCACCACCCAGCTCTTGGTGAACGAGTTCAACATCAGGGGCGCGTCGCTGGTGTGAGTGGCCGTGCGCTCCGGAGCGTCCACCGTCCAATGCTTCTGCCGGACCGTATCCACCGCGGCGCGTATTTCGGCTGGGGACGGAATTCTGCCCTCGGCCTCAGCCTTCTTCCACAAGGCTCCCACGGTTTCCGCCGAGGCATCAAGCGCGCCGCCGGTGCGGTCGCGCCACTCATCCCACATACCCAGCAGTTCGAATAATTCCGGTGAAACCGGAACTGCCCGGTCGCGCGTTCGAGTCCAGCGGCTGAACTCGCTCTGCGGGTCGTATCCGCTCAGAATGTTGGACTGGCGCCGGATCTCGGCGAGGGCCGCGTCCGCCGCAGCCTCCGCCCGGTCGGGCGACGGCGCACCCACCCGCACTTCCATGGAGGTGCCTAAGACGTTCTCGTAATGGAACGTATACATGGGCTGCCGCGTCACGCGCGACCCGATGCTGCCGAAAGCCAAAGCCGCCGCCATCGCGGCTGCGATTGAAAAAGGAACTTTCATATGTTTGTTGATTACCGTGCAACGTAGCCGGTGTGACTGCTATTCGAATCGTCCCCGGCGCCCGCCCATCGCCGGGCGAGCTTCTTCCTGAGTGATCCTGCCGTCCGAGTCCTGATCTAATTTCCGCAGGGCGGCCGATGAGTTCCGAATTTCTTCCGAAGAAATTGTCCCGTCGGCATCGCTGTCCACCGCCGCCAGAACGCGATCCATGCGCATCATGGCAAACTCCGCCCCTTCCGGACCGCGTCCGCCGCGTCCAGCTTGTCCGGCGGAGGGCGCCTGCGAGGCGGCGAGCTTGCGTACCTCATCGGCGTTGAGCACGCCGTCCTTGTTTTCGTCGCCCCGCTCGAGCATGCCCTGCATGCGTTCGGGCAATTCGTCTTTGGAGATCTTTCCGTCGCCGTTGCGGTCTAAGGCCATCAGCGTCTGCACGGTGTCGTCCGCACTCGCGCCCCGTGGTCCTTCTTCGCGTCCGCCCTCGCGCCGCCGGCCTTCCGGTCCGCCCCGCCCGAAACCCTGCGGCATTGCGGCACGGATCTCATCTTCCGTGATCTTGCCGTCGCCGTTGGTGTCCAGCTTCTTCAGGGATGCACCGGCGCCGACCAATTCCTCGCCGGAAAGGACACCGTCGCCGTTCGCATCGAGCGCGTTGAATCCGACGCTGGGCATGAATCCGCCGCGTCCGGGACCGCGGCCAAACTGGTCGCGCGGAAACTGCTGCGCCTCCAACGCTCCCAGGCCAAAAAGAAGGCTCAGGCTTAACAAACTTAATGTTTTCATCAGTTATGCGGCATCCCGTGGCCGATACATCTGTGACGGAATGCCGGCAGGCGAGGTTACGCGCCTGACCAGGCGCGCGCGGCATCCCAGTCATTCCCCCAAAAATCCGTCAGACGGAATCATTCGAGGGCGTCGAGCAGATCCGGATTTTTGGCGAAGCGTTTCAGAGCACGAATAATATCCGAGGTGCGGAATCCGGCGCGCAGCAGCCGCCGGTAAGCCGACGCCAGATCGGCATCGCTCTCGAACAGCGACTCGCGGTCTGCCAGGCGGTATTTCCGCCGGATCCAATCTTCGATCAGCGCGTTCTCGTCCACATCGCGGTACACGTTGTCCACAGTGTGTTCGGCCAGCGGAGGCGCCACGCGGTGCTGCCGCAGGTCGCGGAGTACCCGCCCACGGCCGAACTTCTCGTTGGCCAGGCGCGAGGCCGCGAAACCCTCGGCGTAGCGGCGGTCATCCAGGTACCCAAGTTCCTTCAGGCGCGCCAGCACGTCATCCACATCTTCCGCGCGCGCGGCACGCCGGCGGAGTTTCTCCCGCAACTCGCCCGACGATTGAGCGCGAGCGGCCAGGACTTTGAGTGCGTATGACCACAATGCCTGGCCATCTAAGGGACGTACCTTACGTTCCTCCATAATCCTTTTTCTACTGCGGAGTATACTGAAAATTGGGTCAAGCTGACGCTTTTCCTGCGCAGCAAAACGTGTGGAACTTGGAGAAAAATCATGGACAAAAATGGACTTTCCGCTTTCTTACTGGGCTTGGGCGTGGGCGTCGGGATCGGCATGCTGTTTGCGCCGAAGTCCGGTCCGGAGACCCGGCAATTACTCAAAGACAAAGCCGGCGAGGGCACCGATTACCTCAAGCAGCGGGGTTCGGAACTGCGCACCAACGCCTCCACCTGGGTTGATAAAGGCAAGGACGCCCTCGGGCGGCAGAAAGAGAATGTGTCCGATGCCGTGGAAGCCGGCAAGCAGGCCTACCGCGACGTAGTCAGCGGGCAAGGGCCGGCGGGATCGGAAGGCGGAGCCCGGTAGCCACTCGCCGGATCCGGTAGAGGAAGCATCATGTCTGACGACGTCTTTCGCATCGTGATTACGGTGGCTGTTACATTGGCGACCATTGCCTTTCTGGTGCAGGCTATCGTGGTGATCGGGCTATATCGCACCGCGCGCAAAATGCAGGGCAAGGCCGAGGATCTCTCCGCGCGCGCGGAACCACTGATCGCGAAGGCGGGCGTTTTGCTGGATAAGGCTGGGCCGGTCATAGATAAGGCCGGCCCGGCAATTGAGCAGATCGGACCGGTCGTGCAAAAAGTCGGTCCGCTGCTCGAGAAAGCGGGGCCAGTGGTGGAGCAGGCCCAGGTTATGGCCAAACGAGGTGCCACCCTGCTGGCCACAGTCAACGATGTTTTGACCGACGTACGTCCCCGCGTTAACGAAATTTCCGACGAGGTGGTGTCCATCAGCAAGACGGGGCGGGAACAGGTGGAGCGCCTGGGCGACCTGCTGCACGATGCCAGCGACCGCGCCCGCCATCGCCTGGAACAGATCGACAGCACCGTCTCCTCCACCGTGGGCCAGGTCGAAGAGGTCGGCGACAACGTGAAACGCGCGGTGATGCGCCCGGTCAAAGAAGTAAACGGCATCGCCGCCGGAATTTCGGCCGCAGTCTCCACCTTGGTCAAGCGGCCGCGCAGATCCAGCGTGGACGCAGCCACGCAGGACGAAGAAATGTTCATCTGACGCCCCCCACCTCGCCAAGCCGCTGAAATCGCGGTACGCTTTTCCTGTGATCAACCGACGCAGGTTTCTCGAAACGACCGCGGGAGCGGCGGCCGGCCCCATCCTTCTGAAGGCCCAGGCACAACGGCCGAACATTCTTTGGCTGGTCATCGAGGATACAGGGCCGCATTTTCACTGTTCCGGCGACGAGTACAGCATCACCCCAAACATCGACCGGCTCGCCAGGCGCGGCTGCGTCTTTAATAACATGTGGTCCAATGCCCCGGTCTGCGCACCGGCGAGGACCACCATTATTTCGGGCGTCTATCCCACCGCAACCGGCTCCGAGCACATGCGGTCCATCGCCCGCATGCCCGCGAACTGGAAAATGTTTCCCGGCTATCTCCGGGAAGAGGGTTACTACTGCACCAACAACGCCAAGGAAGATTACAACCTGGAAAAGCCCCCGGGTACATGGGACGAATCGAGCCGCAACGGCCACTGGCGCAATCGCAAGGCCGGGCAGCCGTTCTTCGCCGTGTTCAACAACGAGACGACGCACGAAAGTCAGATCTGGAAAAGTAAGACGAACCAGAAATTCCTGCACGATCCGGCACGCGTGCGCGTCCCGGCCTATCATCCGGACACTCCGGAAGTGCGCAAAGACTGGGCGCAGTATTACGACAACATCACCACCGCCGATACCCAGATCCAGGCGCGGCTCGACGAGCTCGAAGCCGACGGATTGTTGGACGACACCATTGTCTTCTTCTACGGCGACCACGGCGCGGGAATGCCCCGCAACAAGCGGTTCCCCTACGATTCCGGGCTGCGCACGTCGTTCGTCGCGGCCTTTCCAGAAAAGTATAGGCACCTCGCCCCGCCGGACTACTCGGCTGGCGCGATCAGCCCCCGCCTGCTCGGTTTCATCGACCTTGCACCCACCATGCTGAGCCTGGTCGGTCGCAAGGCGCCCGATTACTATCAGGGCCAGGCCTTCGCCGGCTTCTATGAGGCGCCGCCCCGCACTTACTCGTTCGGCTTTCGTGGCCGCATGGACGAAAGTTACGATCTGATCCGCTCGGTTCGCGACCGCCGCTACGTCTATCTGCGCAATTACAATCCACACAAGGTCTACGGCCAGTACGTGACCTATGCTTATCAGAACGCCACCCTGGAGACCTGGAACCGGCTCTACACGGAAGGCAAACTGAAACCGCCGCAGACTTACTTCTGGGAGACCAAGCCTTCCGAGGAGCTATACGACCTGGAAACGGACCGCGACGAGGTCAACAATCTCGCCGGTTCATCCCAGCATCGCGCGACCCTGCAACGCTTCCGGGAGGCGCACGCAGCCCACGAGCGCAGTGTTCGGGACGTCGGCCTGCTGCCGGAAGCCGAGATTCATGCGCGATCCACGAACTCCACGCCTTACGAGATGGGCCACGACACGCGCAAGTACCCCTTCGATCGCGTGCTCGCGGCCGCAGACCTCGCCATCTCCCGCACCGGCGACACGGAACGGCTCAAGACCTTCATGGAGGATTCCGACAGCGGCGTGCGCTACTGGGGCGTGATGGGCGTACTGATGCGCGGAGCGGAACAGGTGCAGGAACGTAAGGAAGAACTCGACAAGGCGCTCGAGGACTCTTCGCCTAGCGTGCGGGTTGCCGCCGCCGAGGCCATCGCCACCCACGGATCGGCCGACGATGTAAAGCGGGTCGTGCCCGTCCTGGTGAAGCTCGCCGATTGCCGGCAGTACGGCAGCTACGTCGCCATCCAGGCCTTGAATGCACTGGTGGCCCTCGACAAAAAAGCGTCTCCGTGGAAGGAGCAGATCGCCGCACTCCCCATCGTGGACGAGAAGTCGCCCGCCCGCGTGAACAAAGAGTACACTACCAAGCTGCTGGACCACCTGAAGCAGATTCTCTAGCCACCCGCGCCGCGGCTGCGAACCGCCGCCAGCACCAGCCGGATCTGATCGTAAGTGATCTCCGGCGGCAGCGCCTCGCGCAGTGGCCGCAGCCACTGTGAGCCGATGCGCCCGATAGCCTCTTCGATCTCCCGGTGAGCGGTCTCCCCCACCCACTCCAGGCGGTACTCGAGCCGTCCCTTCTCCACCAGATCGGCCACCATGTTGACCACGGTGGACGGTTGGCGTACGCGAATCTCGGCGATTTCCGCGAAGGACTTGCCTTCGGCCAGCAGTCGCAGCGTCTCCTCGGCAGGCGAGATCCGCGGGGTGGCGGCCGCCGCCGCGCGTGCTCCCTGCCGGAACGCCTCGAAAGCGGCGAAGATCTCCTTGCCGTAGAGTTCCGCCTTGCGCTGCCCGAAACCGTAGACCGCCAGCAGATCCTCCAGGCTCCCTGGCTGTTTGGCGCACAAGTCTTCGAGCGCCGCGTCGCTGAGCACCACGTAGGCCGGAACCGCCGTGCGCTGTGCCATCTTCGAGCGCCATTCTTTGAAGAAACGGACCAGTTCGCTATCCTGCGCGGAGGGTTTCCGTTCCCGCCTCGGCCGCGATTCGCCGGCTTCCTCGATTCGTGCCGCCGCTTCCGGGCGGGCGGCCTCTTTGCGCGAGCGTCTTCTTTTCTCCACCGGTGCCGCTTGCGCTGCTCCCGTCAGCCATGCCGGCAGATTGCCGCACACATCGCACATTTCGCATCGCTCCCATTTCGGAGTCTGACCGAAATGCCGGCACACCTGAAGGTGCCGGCAGCGATGATCTTCCACAAAAGCGCGGATAGTCCGGTAGCGCGTCCAGGCACGCTCCCTCTCATCGCGGTCCCGTAGTTTCTCGATGAAATAGGCGAGCAGCCCCGCATCCTTGGGCCGCCACAATAGCAGGCAGTCGGCCGGCAGTCCGTCCCTCCCGGCGCGTCCGGCTTCCTGGTAATACTGCTCGATCGATTTCGGCAGCGAAGTGTGAATCACCGCCCGCACGGCCGGCTTGTTGATGCCCAGCCCGAAAGCGATGGTGCCCACCAGCACGCGCACCTCGTCGTTCATCCAGCGCCCCTGGTTCCGCCGCCGCGCGGCCGTCTCCATCTGCCCGTGGTAGGCAACCGACGGGATCCCGCGCTCCTCCAGACTATCCACCAGCCCCTCCACTTCGGCGACGGTCGGGGCATAGACAATCACGCTCTCGCCTTCATAGTTCCGCAGCGACTCGATGAGCAGCCCCTGGTGATTCATCTTGTCGCACTGATGCACCAGGTAGCGCAGGTTGCCGCGGTGAAAGCTCGCGATATATTTGTGCGGTGCGCGAAGTTGTAACTGGTCGAGAATGTCCTGCCGCACCTGCTTCGTCGCGCTGGCGGTGAAAGCGGCCAGCGGTCTATCCGGGAAATTCTCCCGAAGCGAACTGAGCTGGCGGTACTCGGGACGAAATTCGTGCCCCCATTCCGAAATGCAGTGCGCCTCATCGATGGCGAAAAAGTCGAGGGGGGTTTTTGCGAGCCAGTCCACCGTATCCTGCCTCGCAAGCCGCTCGGGCGATAAGTAGAGCAGGCGGAAAGCTCCCTGCGCCGCCGCCCGCATCACATCGCGCTGCTCGGCAGCAGTTTGTGTGCTATTGAGCAGCGCGGCCGGAATTCCCATATCCGCAAGCTGCGCTACCTGGTCCTGCATCAGGGCGATCAGCGGCGAAATCACAACCACCAGCTTTCCGGAAACCAGCGCGGGCAACTGGTAGCAAAGCGACTTGCCGCCGCCGGTAGGCATGACCACTGCAACGTCGTTGCCGGCCATCAGGCTGTGGATGATCCGCTCCTGCATCGGCCGGAACGAATCGTAGCCCCAATATCGTTTCAGGGCTTGATGGAGGTCTTGCACTGTAGATCTACGAGTGTATCAGGGGGTGCGGTGGCGCGCCCGAAAAGCGCATCAGCCCTGCCAGAGCCGTACCCGTTGCTCCGGCGCGCTCTCCAGCATCTGCCGTATCGTGCGGTGCGTCACCGGGTGCCGGAGGTCCGGCGCCAGTTCGGCGAGCGGCGCCAGAACGAATCGCCGGTCCGCCATCCTCGGGTGCGGCACTTCGAGGCGCCGCGTGCGGATCTCCGCGCGCCCGTACAGCAGAATATCGATGTCGATTTTCCGCGGCCCCTTCGGCACCGTGCGGATGCGGCCCAGCGCCCGTTCCACGCGAGAAGTGTGACCAAGCAGTTGCAGCGGGAACAGGCTGGTTTCGGCTTCGAGCGCCAGGTTGAGGAACCACCCCTGCTTCAGGTAATCCACCGGCTCGGTTTCGTACACGGCCGACTCGCGCAGAACCGTGAAGTGCGGCGCCGCCAGCCCCGCAATCGCGGCGCGGAGATTCGCTGCGCGGTCCCCGAGATTGGAGCCGAGGCTGAGATAAACAATCAAAACAGTGCGGGCTGGTCGTCGTTCCGCAGCTTGCGTTTCACGTTGAAATAATCGTAAGCCCGTTCGGTGGCCACGCGGCCGCGCGGCGTGCGGTTCAGGAACCCTAGCTGAATCAGATACGGCTCGTACACTTCTTCGATCGTTTCGGACTCCTCCGAAATCGATGCCGCAATCGTGTTCACGCCCACCGGCCCGCCGCGGTACTTGTCGAGAATCGTCATCATGATCTTCTGGTCGATCTCGTCCAGGCCGTAGCGGTCCACATCCAGCAGATTGAGAGCGGTCTGGGACACCGGCTGCGTGATAATCCCGTCGGCCCGCACCTGCGCGTAATCCCGTACCCGGCGCAGTAATCGGTTGGCGATGCGCGGCGTGCCCCGGCACCGCCGCGCGATCTCCTCGGCCGCCCCATCGTCGATTACCACGTTCAGCAGCCGCGCCGAGCGGTTCACGATGCTCTTCAGTTCCTCCACGTTGTATGGATCGAGCCGCAGCACCAGCCCAAACCGGCCGCGAAGCGGAGCGCTCACCAGCCCCTGCCGCGTAGTAGCCCCGATAGCGGTGAACCTTGGCATCGGCAGCGAAACTGTGCGCGCGCCCGGCCCCGCGCCCACCAGGATGTCCACGCGAAAATCCTCGAGCGCCGAATACAGCATCTCTTCCACGTCGGGGAACAGCCGGTGAATTTCGTCGATGAAAAACACCTGGTTCAGGCGGATGTTGCTAAGGATTCCCGTGAGGTCCAGCTTCTTTTGCAGCACCGGCCCGGAAGTGGTCGTGAACTGCACCTCGAGCTCCTCCGCGATAATCGAGGCGAGCGTCGTCTTTCCCAATCCGGGCGGGCCGTAAAGCAGCACATGATCCATCGCCTCGCCGCGCATGCGGGCAGCCTGGATGGCAATCGAGAGATTCTCTTTCAGCTTGCCCTGCCCGGTGAAATCGGCCAGGCGGCGCGGCCGGAGCCCGGCTTCAAACTGGAGATCTTCGGCCTGCGGAGCGCCGGAAATCAGTTCCCGGTTGGGCATGTGTTACCAGCTTACCGTACCAGTTCCAGCGCCCGCCGGAAGAGCGGTTCGAACTCGCCGGGGCCGCCCGCCGCTTTCGCTTTGCGAACCGCGGCCTCGGCTTGCGGCCGGCCGCACCCGAGGTTGAGCAGCGCCGAAAGGACATCCTGGTCCACCGGGGACAGCGCCGCCGCGGCAGGCGTCTCGGGCTCCTCGCCGGCCGGCGCCGGCAGCTTGTCCCGCAACTCCAGCACCATGCGTTCGGCGGTCTTTTTGCCGATGCCTGGGATGCGCACCAGGCGCTCCACCTCGCCCCGGCGGATGGCCCGCACCAGGTCGGGCGCCGCCAGCCCGGAGAGAATCGTCACCGCCAGCTTGGGACCGATACCGCTGACGCCGATCAGCCTCTCGAACATCGCTTTCTCGTCCTGCGTAAGGAAGCCGTAGAGTGCAAGGGCGTCCTCGCGTACGTGTGTGTGGATGCGCAGACGCACTTCCGCGCCGGCATCCGGTAGTTGGGTATATGTGGAAACCGGAATGGTCACGTCGTACCCTACCCCTCCCGTGTCCACAACCGCCTGGTTGGGATGTTTCTCGATCAGCGTGCCGCGCAGCAGGGCGATCATAAAATAGTATCTTGGCACGACGACGATTCTTTGTGGACAAAATCGACGAGGGCATGGCAGAGTTGCGTGGCGAGGATGCCCGTCACCTGGCTCGAGTCCTTCGCGCGGAGCCCGGCCGGCAATACGAAATCTCGGATAACGCCTCGGCATATCTGGCCGAAGTCGTGGAGTCGCATTCCGGCCGCGTGCTCTTCCGCGTTATCGAAAAGATCGCCGGCGAACCCCTGCCTGTCTGCATCGACCTCTACGCCGCCCTCATCAAGTTCGACCGTTTCGAATGGATGGTGGAGAAGGCGACCGAACTGGGTGTGGCCCGCATCGTTCCAGTGGAGGCGGCGCGCACCGAGAAAGGACTCCTCGAAGCCTCGCGAAAGCGCTCCGAACGCTGGATCAAAATCGCGCGGGAGGCCGGCCAGCAGTCGCGTCGCGTGCAGGCCCCCGAAATCCTGCCGGCGGTCCGGTTCAGCGGCGGCCTGGCGGCGGACGCCGCGTGCCGTCTGTTTCTCGAGGAGAGCGAGGCGCCTCCGCTGTTGCGGATTCTCGACGAAACCTGCGGCGCCGCCGGACGCCTGGCGCTGCTGCTTGGCCCTGAGGGCGGCTGGACGGACGGCGAACGGGCCGCTGCCGCACGAGCCGGGTGGCGCCCGGTATCGTTGTCCCCGCTGGTTCTGCGCGCCGAAACCGCCGCCGCCGCTGCCCTCGCTGTACTGATGAACGCGAGGATGCGCTGATCCGGCGCTTACAATGGAAATAGGATCCGCAGTGTATCGTTCTCTCGACCTCTACATCATCACGACGTTTTTCTTCGTACAGTGGCGCATCACCGTGCTGCTGATGGCGGCGGCCAAAAGGAGGCTCTCCGGAAGGGCTTACCGCACTGTACGGAACGCGATATTTGCGCTCGACGGCCTGCTGGTCCTCGGCTACTTCTGCACCCTTTCCGAGCAGACTTCCGCCATGCGGCTTCCCGCGCGCCTGGCGGCCGTGTTGGGTGCCGTCTGGATGATGTATCTCGGCTGCGCCCTTATGTTCGTCATAGTGCAGGCAGTTATGCGTCCCCTGCGCAAGGCCGCCGAGAAAGATGCCAATCCCGGGAGGCGCCGGCTCATTGCCGCCGGCGGCAACGTCCTCATGGCGGCGCCGTTCGCCGTGCTGGCCTACGGCGGCCTGGTGGAGCGCCTGCGCTTCCAGGTGCGCGAAGTGGACCTGCCGCTGGAGGGGCTTCCTCGGGATCTCGAAGGCATCCGCATCCTGCAACTGAGCGACATCCACCTCAGCGCTTTCCTGAGCGAGAACGAACTGGCGCGGGTCATCGACACGGCTCTCGAATTGCGCCCGCACCTCGCCGTCGTGACCGGTGATCTGATCACCGCCTACGGCGATCCTCTCGATGCCTGCATTCGCCAGTTAAGCCGGCTCAAGGCGGACGCGGGAGTGTTCGGCTGCCTGGGCAACCACGAGCGCTACGCCAAAGCGGAAGACTACGCCACCCAGGCTGCCGCCCGCAAAGGCATCCGCTTTCTCCGCAGCCGGGCGGAGCCGCTGCGTTTCGGAAACGCAGTGCTCAACCTCGCCGGCGTGGATTACCAGCCTTCGAGCGAACGGGACCGGTATTTGCGGGGCGCCGGCAAACTGATCGATCCGAACGCGGTCAATGTTCTCCTGTCGCACAATCCCGATGTGTTTCCAGTAGCGGCCGCGCAGGGCTATAATTTGCTTCTTGCGGGACACACGCATGGCGGGCAGGTGGCGGTTGAGATTCTGGACCAGTCGATTAACGCCGCGCGCTTCATCACACCGTTCATTTACGGGCCTTACCGGGAGGGTCGCGCCACCGCATACGTTACACGCGGAATCGGTACTATCGGCATCCCGGCACGCATCGGCGCTCCGCCGGAGATCGCGGTCCTGCGGCTGAGAAAGGCATAAAACTCCAGCGTGCGATACCTGATCCTGAGTGACCTTCACGCCAACCTCGAAGCCTTGGAGGCCGTGGTGCGTTATGCGGAGGGCGCCTACGACCAGGTGCTCTGCTGCGGCGACCTGGTCGGCTACGGTGCGGACCCGAATCCCGTGGTCGAATGGGTGCGCGCAAACTGCCAGGTTTGTGTCCGCGGCAATCATGACCGCGCCTGCACCGGCCTCGATGACCTGGAGTGGTTCAACCCGGTGGCGCGCATGGCGGCGCTATGGACCCAGGAGCAGCTCACGCCCGAAAACGCCTCCTGGACGCGCAACCTCGAAAAAGGCCCCGTGCTGCTCGACGGGTTCCAGGTCGTCCACGGATCCCCGTTCGATGAAGACGAGTACCTGGTGACCCCGGACGAAGCCGTTCAGGCTTTCGGTTACCTGGAGCGCAAGCTGGCTTTCTTCGGTCATACCCACCTGCAGGGCGGCTTCATCTGGAACCAGTCGCGCGTGGAAACCATCTCGCGCACGTCCCCCCGCACCGACCGTCAGGTCATGGAGATCGACGATGATTGCGGATATCTGGTGAACCCCGGATCCCTCGGGCAGCCCAGGGACGGCGATCCGCGGGCCGCCTGCGCCCTCTACGATTCGGACGCGTCCATGCTCACCTACTTTCGCATCGAGTACGACGTTGCGAAGGCGTCCCAAAAAATCCGCGACGTGGGGCTCCCCGGCTTTCTTGCCGACCGTCTCGCGATGGGCAGATAGCCGCCTAAGCAGTTGCCGTATTGGCGGAGGGCCCGTAAATGCCGGGAACCCGGCCGCCCATCGGACGGATATAGCTGCTCAGTTGACCGCGATGGTGTACCGAGTGCTTCAGGGCGAGCGCCAGGAAATCGACGCCGGGTAGCTGCATCATTCCGAACATATCGATGTCGCGAGTCAATTGTTCCGGGGACATCGTGCGCACGCGGGCCAGCGCAGCCGGCAACTTTTCCTGGTATCGAGCGATGCCGTCCGCCGGGCTCATAATGCCGCAGGCATCTGAGTCGTCCGGAGGCGGATTGAACTGTCCGTCCGCAATGGAATTGAGCAGCCACTCGTCCTCGAGCACGATGTGGCGCACCAGCCCGATTCCGGACTTGGCCAGGGAGTCCGGTTGATAGGCGAGACTCTCGTTGGGGACGGCGGCCAGCACCCGCAGGGTGGTCTGCATCTCGAATTCGAAATTCCCGAGCAGGTAATCGGCGATGATCTTGGCTTCGGTAGAGTTCATGGGTAGTAATCATTGTACGCCGTCATTCTACCGGCCGGATTCGTTTATTACCGCAGGCTGCAACATCCGCATACCGCGCCGCTCACACGCCTGCTCTCTCCTGCCAAGCTCACAGAGTCTGCGCGCAAAATGTCGGGGCTGAGGACGCCCGGCACATCGCCCGCCCCAGGACGGCCCGGCGCATGCAACCCGTGCGCAACAGGCGGAGGAGAGGTTGAGCCGCGCGAGATTCCCGCACTCAGTCGACCGCGATGGTGCACCGAGTGCTTGAGGGCGAGCGCGATGAAATCGACGCCAGGTAGCTGGATCAATCCCTAACAATCGATCACGCGAGTCATGTTCCGGGGTCATCGCGCGCACGTGGGCCAGCGCGGGAGGCATCTTGCCTCGTATTGAGCAATGCCGTCCGCGGGGCTCATGATGCCACAGGCGTCCGAGTCTTCCGGAGGTGGATTGAATTGCCCGTCCGCAATCGAATTGAGCAGCCACTCGTCCTCGAGCACAATATGGCGCACGAGGCCGATTCCGGATTTGGTCAGTGGGTCGGGTTGATAGGCGAGGCTCTCGGGCGAACGGCGGCCAGTACGCCTTGAGGTCGATCGGCCATTAAGACAAGAATGATGAAGTGAGAGTTCAATGGCTGGTTGTACTTCTGGGCTCGGCGTCTTCGCTGCTTTCTGCCGCCGATGCTCCACAAATGCGGAGGGCGGGCAACCTGCGGGTGGGTGTGGCTGGGTCCGAACCATTCGTTGTCGCGGCGGGCGGACGGCTGGAGGGGATCTCCGTTGAACTTTGGCAGGCGCTGTCCGCCGAAGCCGGATGGCGCTACACGCTCCAGCCGTTCGAGAACGTGCCACGGGCGCTCGATGCTCTCGGCGCAGGCGCCCTGGACGTGGTAATCGGTCCGGTCAGCATCACGGCCGAGAGGGTGCGGACGGCGCGATTTTCTCAGCCGTACTTCCAGTCCAGCCTGTCGATTCTCTCGCGCGGCGGGCACCTCAGTGTTTGGCAGCGAGTGGCGCCGTTCTTCGATACTGCTTTCTACTATTCGGCGGGAATTCTTCTGCTGGTGCTCACACTGGTGGGTACGCTGGTTTGGCTGGCCGAGCGGCGCGCACCCGGCACGCAGTTTCCCCATCAGCCGCGCCGCGGCATTCCGAACGGCATCTGGTTTGCAGTGGTCACCATGAGCACCGTCGGTTATGGGGATCTGGCTCCGAAGACGCGCCTCGGCCGTGTGGTGACGGGAGTGTGGATTCTCATCTCGATCGTGGCCGCGTCGTCTCTGGTGGCCGCCATCGGCAGCACCCTTACTTTGACCGGCCTGCGCAGGTCCGCGATCGCAACTGCGGAGGACCTCTCGGGCAGAACCGTGGCGGTGCTCGAACACTCCCCCGGCGAGGAATTCGCGCGCCGCTACGGCGCCACCGTGCGATCCGTCCAATCGCTGCAAAACGGCTACGACCTGTTGCGGAACGAGACGGTGGACGCGCTCGTGTTCGACCGGCCGCAACTGCTCTATTATTTGCAGCACCACCGCGATCCCAGCCTATTTGCATCGAGCGCCGAGTATGTCCGCCAGAATTACGGCTTCGCGATGCCGCTCA
Organism: Bryobacterales bacterium; assembly: GCA_963836425.1. GTDB lineage: Bacteria > Acidobacteriota > Terriglobia > Bryobacterales > Bryobacteraceae > CAWIJJ01. The sequence goes on from CAWIJJ010000008.1 coordinate 346,661, forward strand.
CTTCCGATCTCCTCCACCCCATGAACGTCAATCTGCTGCAACTCGAGGAGAGCGGGCGCGTGGACCGGATCGTGCGTGCCTGGCTCGGGCAAAACCAGGAATAGAACCAACACGGCAGAGACTGGAGAAAGCCCGCCAGGTTGGGCCAGGCGTAGATGGCGGAGAGGGAGGGATTCGAACCCTCGGTACAGCTTTTGACCGTACGACGGTTTAGCAAACCGCTGCTTTCGACCACTCAGCCACCTCTCCGGGAACGCAGTGGTCTTGTAAAGCATCGTAGCATACCACACCAGCCGTTTGACCCCCTTGCCGAGTGCGACTACAATGAAGAAGCAAGACGTGCGCCCGTAGCTCAGCTGGATAGAGCGTTTGCCTCCGGAGCAAAAGGTCGGCCGTTCGAATCGGCCCGGGCGTACCACTTAACCCTTTAGATTCTTCGGGCCTACCACTCACTCGTGCGCCATCCTCCAGTCATTCCGCTCTCGATTACCGGCAGGTGCTTGGCAACTGCCTCGCTGAGGCAGCCGGAGCCGGCTTGACAATGAGCGAATCGGCGATCTCCCTGCACATGGCAATTTCGCGGGTGAATCCGAGCACCTGCCTCGGAATGTGACGCTGAATGGGGTTCAGCTCGGCGGTCACGGCCACGTTTCTGCCGCACACCAGGATCAGCTGCACGCCGCTCTCGGGGTGATTCAGGGCCTTGGCGATGCGGATCATCGCGGTCGAACCCTCGCCGCCAAAGAGCACCAGCCCGACCGGCAGATCCGGCTTCAGGCCTGCGGCGCGCGCGCTCGGCGGCGCAATCCGCCGTGACCGGAGTATAGAACCGCGGGTGCAGGATCAGGCCGGAGGTCTGGCGGATGCGATTGGTGGGAACAACGTCCATCCCTTGCGCAGCATGAGGTTGTAGACATCCTGTATGGCGATTCCGGCGTATTCGCGGACGGCGTCAATGGAGTCGAAGACCTCCTAATGGAGACCAGTTCGAGTTTCCACGGGCGCTGCTGTTCGCGAATGACCTCGGCCAAGCCAGTGGCCGCAGCACGGAGCGCCCGGGTCATTGTGATCAGGGTGGACGGGCTGAGGTCACAGAAGCGTAACAGGACGGCGCGATCATGGTTTATGCGCAGTGCGCCGCCCCAGAACACCCATCGGACCGCCCCGATTACGTGCCCTTGCCATTGGTGTCGGGACCGGCAGCGTAAAGAGCCAGTCGAAACGGCAGTTCCAGGACGACGAAGAACCGCAGTGCTGGACGGGACGGCCGGTACTGGCGGCATTTGGAAGCGGCACAAGCGTTTCTGCAGCGGACCGGGCGCGTCGAGGGGTCCGGGCCCGCGGCGATACCGCAAGACGGCAACTGAGTCGGAGCTCTCCAGACCCAAACATCCGCACACGCTTTCGCCCGTGATAACGTGATACGAGAAAAGCGACCCGAATGCCCGCGCCCTCTATTGAGGAGATTGCACACCGGCAGTTGGCTGACTACGATGCCCATCAGCCGGGCCGCATCTTCGAAGATTGCGGCCCCGCGCTCAGCATCGCGGAAGCATTTGAGGTGCAGCGGCGAGTGGCCGCCATGCGCGCGGCCCGGGGCGAAGCCATTGCCGGTTACAAAATCGGCTGCCTCAGCGAGGCCGTGCAGCAGCAACTGGGTCTGGATCGTCCCGTATTCGGCCATGTCTTTGCGACCGAACTGCACCGCTCCGGAGCCGTGCTCGATGCGGCGCTTTTCTCGTCTCTGGCGATTGAAGGCGAACTGGCAGTCCGTATCGGCGCGGACCTTGCGATTGCCACTGTTTTCCCCGTTATCGAGTTGCACAACGCGCTCTTTCGCGGAGCCGTTCGAAGCTCACAGGAACTGATCGCGAACAACACGCTGCACGCCGGTGTCATCCTGCCGGCGGTCGAGATTTCACGTCCCGACCCGGCGGAATTCGGCCGGTCGCCGATCTTTGTGTTTCGCAATGGTGAACTCCTTGGATCCGCGACTGGAAGTGCAATGCCCGGCGGACCCGCTGCTTCAGTTGACGAAGTCGCGGGGCACCTCGCCACCACGGGAGGCGCGCTCGCGCCCGGGCAGATCGTGCTCACCGGTTCGCCCCTGCCGCTCTACCCGGTTGGGCCGGGCGATCACGTCGTTGTCCGGGGTCCGCATGGCACACAGGTCGAGTTTTTCGTTTCCGGCACGGAACGGAATAACGTGCCATCATTGGCCTTGAGGTGAGCAATGGGAGATGTCGCGTATCGATCGCGGGTGCGGGTGGAGCGGGTTAAAGGCCCGATTCGCCGCGCCTACTTGCCCGCCGAAGCCGAGCCCGTTATTTTCGGCGCGCATGGAGAGGTGGCCGCGCATTATCGCTTGCCTCCCGGCGCGTTCGAGGAACACGCTACCACCCTGGACTACATCGTCGCGGCCGCCGCCGGCTGACTGACCGGCACTTTTGGAGGCGCGCTGGAGGCGCGTCAAATTCCGGCTTCGAATGAACGGCTGGTGTCGGAGGCTGTGGGAGAAGTGGAGTTGGACGGCGGCGTCCTGGTAATCCGCCGCATCCATGTCAAACTGCGATTGAGAACGGAAGAAGAACACCAGGAAATCGCGCGAAGGGTGCACGGCTTCTTCGCCGAAAAATGCCCGGTTTACCTCAGTCTCTTCCGTGCGATTACCATTACTACTGAACTGGTTTTCGAGCCATGACAGAAGGGGGCGGAAATGCCGGCAATATCCAGACGGGAGTTTCTTGAGAGGTCGGTGTCCGGCGCTGCCGCAGCCGGATTTGTATTGGTCGGGACGCGCGGAATTCAGGCCAGTCCGCTGGGCCTGCCGGTCGGCAGCCAGACCTATCCCCACCGGCAAAGGATTCGCAACGGCGACTTTGTCGGACTGTGCAAGGATCTGGCTTCGCTCGGAGTGGGTGTCCTGGAACTTTGCTCGCCGGGATACGGCGAGTTCGCCGGCCTTTCGGATGGGAAGCAGACCCGCCGGATCATCGAAGATCACGGCCTGAAGTGCCCGAGCGCTCACTTCAGTTTGCGCGAACTTCGCTCTGCTCAGGAGCAGGCGATCGCCTGGGCCAAGGACATCGGCATGACCCAGATGGGAACTGCCAGCCTGAACGGGCCGATGCAAAACGGCGTTGCCGCCATGGACGCGGTCAAGCGCGCGGCGGACGAATACAATCGCATCGGGGAGCAGGCGGCCAAGGCCGGAATCCGGCAGTTCCTTCACGATGAGAACTTCGAGATGGGCCGCGTGGATGGCCGCCTGGTTTACGAAGTTCTTCTGGAACTGCTCGACCCGAAACTTGTCTCAATGCAATTTCAAATGTCCGCGATGCGAGCCGTTGGCGATCCGGTCATGTACTTTACCAAATATCCCGGCCGGTTCCTGTCCATGCACCTCCAGGGTGTGGACCTGAATCCGGCGCCCGCGACGGGCGGACGAGGTGCGCCGCAACTGCCCGTGGGTAAGGACAGCCTGGATTGGCCCAAAGTATTTGCCGCGGCCAGGACCGGCGGCGTAAAGAATTATTTCGTGGAACAGAGTTGGGACCTGACCGTACAGAGCGTGGCCTATCTGAAAACGCTCAACGGCTGACGATTGCAATTACTGCCGCGCGCGCCTGGGAAACAGCAGCGATAGCGCGATCGACAAACCGATTGCCGAGGCGATCACGGCCAGCGAAATGCCGATCGGGAAATGGCCGCCCCACATCCAGTCGAGCAGCGACATTTTGATCCCCACGAATACAAGCACGAACGACAACCCGAATTTCAACGCATAAAAGCGGTCCAGCGCACCCGCAAGCAGGTGATACATGGACCGCAGCCCCAGAATTGCGAACACGTTGGACGTGTACACCACCAAGGGCTCCCTCGACACGCCGAATACCGCCGGAACCGAATCAACCGCAAACAGAATATCGGTGGTCTCCAGCACCAGCAGCACGATCATCAGCGGCGTCACGTACAGAATGCCTTTGTCGCGCACGATAAAGTGATTACCGTGCAGTTCGGCCGTCACCGGGAACCATCGCCGCACCAGGCGGATCAGCGGATTCGCGCCCGGGTCCACTGCCTTTTCCTTCTCCATCGCCATCCGAATGCCGGTGAACACGAGGAAGATCCCGAACGCGATCAACCACCCAGTGGAACCGCATCAGCGCGGATCCGGCCGCGATGAACATTCCCCGGAACACCATCGCGCCCAACACCCCGTAGAACAAGACGCGGTGCTGGTATCGCGCTGGAATCGCGAAATAGCGGAACACCAGCGCGAAAACAAACATGTTATCCACGGAAAGGGATTCTTCCATCACGTAACCGGCCAGGAACTCGAGCCCCACCCGGCGCGCCGCTTGCCCGCCGAAACGGACGCTGCAATATTCGAAGAGGCCGGCACAGAAAAGCAGCGCCAGCGCCACCCAGACGCAGACCCAGACGCCCGCTGCCCGCATCGAGATTGTCTGTGCCTTTCGATGAGCCGTAAGGTCGATCGCCAGCAGGCCGATGATGGCCCCGCTGAAGATGAGATAGAAACTCCAGTAATGGGCGAAAGGGAACAGCGCCTGATCCATTCCAAGTCTCTCCTGGATTCCGGCGCCTGGCCTTGCAAAAAGACTCTTCCGTGGCTCACGCCGCGGAAGGTCTCAACCCGGAAACCAATGGTTTCCGCCGCAGGACCGGACCATTCCGGTTTCAACCGGGACGATCGTCTTGACGATCCGGCGGACTCTTTCGGAGCGGCTTACTCCCCTTCCAATAGAACCATCTTCAGCATAGCAGACGAATGTCATTCGGCGGCTCCGGAACTCGGGGAGGGAAAACGCCGCGACTGGGCCCCGGCCCCCTCGGTTCACCGACGCGCGGGCCGTTTGACATCCCTTTGCCACGGTCCGTATGATGAAATTTCACCTTTATGTATCGGCGCTCCGCATCCGAAGCGTCTCGCCTGTCCGTCTGGGACCTTAACATATGATCAAAGTCGAAGGGCTGACCAAGCGCTACGCGCGCACTGTCGCGGTCGACAACATCTCATTCGAAGTCGAAAAAGGGCAGATCGTCGGTTTCCTCGGTCCGAACGGGGCTGGGAAAACCACCACGATGCGCGTCCTCACCTGCTTTCTCCCGCCGACGTCCGGCAAAGCCAACGTGGCGGGATTTGACGTCCTCGAGAATCCACTGGAGGTCAAACGGAGGATCGGGTATTTGCCCGAAAGTCCTCCGGTGTATCCCGAAATGGAAGTGTCCGAGTACCTCGCGTTCGCGGGCCGCCTCAAGGGCATTGCTTCCGCCGACATCGCACGGCGCGCCGATGAAGCCATCGGACGCTGTGCCCTCGGCGACGTGCGCAACAAACTGATCGGGAAACTTTCCAAAGGGTACCGGCAGCGCGTCGGCCTGGCCCAAGCCATCATCCATAACCCGGACGTGCTCATCCTCGACGAGCCCACCAGCGGCCTCGACCCCAAGCAGATCATTGAAATCCGGTCCCTGCTCCGCTCGCTCGCAGGGGAGCACACCATTATCCTCAGCACCCATATCCTTTCCGAAGTGGAGCACTCCTGCGAGCGCGTCCTGATCATCAGCCAGGGTCGTTTGGTGGCGAGCGAAGCGGTTTCCAACCTGACGAACCGGCTTCGCGGCGCCGAAGCCGTTGCCCTCGAAATCGGCTCCGCTGACGGCCGCCCCGATCCCAGCGACGTCCAGGCGCGACTCGAACAGGTCTCCGGCGTCAGCCGGGTTGTCCTCAAGGACTCGCGGGACGGCCGCCTGCACTTCGAAATCGAAAGTTTGCAGGGACGGCAGATCCGCGCCGAGCTCGCGCGCAGCGTGGTCACCGCGGGCTGGAATCTGAATGAACTCCGCGCCGTCGGCGTCAGCCTGGAAGATATTTTCCTCCAGTTGACAGCCGCCGAACAGACCGAAATAGCTCCCGCGAACGGAACGGAAGGAGGCTCAAAGTGAACCACGTACTGCTCATCTGCCGAAAGGAACTCAAGAGCTACTTCGCATCCCCGATCGCCTATCTTCTGATGGCCTTCTTCGGACTCATCTTCGGGTTTGGGTTCTACACCGCCACGCGCGACCTGCTCCGTTACAGTTTCCAGGCGCAGATGATGGGCCAGCCTCCCACGATGAATGTCAACGAACAGGTGATCCGGCCGCTGCTCGGCTTTGCGTCCACCATCGCGCTGTTCCTCATCCCCATGATCACCATGCGCACGTTCGCCGAAGAGAAGCGCTCAGGCACAATCGAACTGCTCCTTACTTCTCCGGTCAAGGATATTCACATCATCCTCGGCAAGTGGCTGGGGGCCATGCTGCTTTACGTTTGCGTGCTGGGGATGTCGATGATCAACATCGCACTGTTGTTCTTCTGGGGGAAGCCGGACATACGCCCGGTGCTCGTTGCTTACCTTGGCCTGATCCTGCAAGGCGGCTGCCTGCTGGCCATCGGCGTCTTCATCTCGACCACGACCCGCAACCAGATCATCGCCGGCGGCGTCACCTTCTTCGTATGTCTCCTGCTGTGGCTGCTAAGTTGGTTTACCGCCTTCGATAACACAGGCTTCGCCCAGGTCATTAATTACTTGTCCATCGTTACCCATTTCGATAACTTCGCCAAAGGCGTGTTAGATACCAAGGACATAGTATTTTACCTGTCCATGATCTTCTTCTCCCTGTTCATTACTTCGCGGGCGATGGAATCGCTCCGCTGGAGGGCATAAACATGCGCTACGACTGGTTGAAAGCACGCCAAACCAAGTACACGGCTTACGCAGCCGTCTACACCCTGGTGATCGTAGCCGTCCTCGCGGCGATCAACTTCCTTGCCAACCGTTATCCCAAAACCTACGATTCCACGGCCAACAAGCAGTTCAGCCTCGCGGACCAGACAGTCAAAGTAGTCAAGGGACTAAACCGCGACGTCACCATTTACTATTTCGACGACGCCACCCGTTTTCCGCAGGCGCGCGACCTGCTCGATCGCTATTCCGGCCTCTCTCCCAAGCTGCACATCGATTACATCGATCCGGTCAAGAAACCGCAGCAGGCCAAGAACGCGGGCTTCCAGCGCGATACGAGTATCATCGTGGACAGCGGGCTGAAGAAGGAAGAGGCAAAGACCCTCAGTGAAGAAGAGGTAACCGGCGCGCTGATCCGTTCGCTCAAGACGGGAGACCGGAACGTGTGCTTCGTCACCGGCAGCGGCGAACACGGCATCGACGATACCGGCCGTTCCGGCTATTCGGCCGTCAAAGAGGCCATCGAACGGAACAACTATAAGACACGCACGGTAAACCTGCTCCTTGGCAATGCGGCCGCCCCGGCCGGCGGCGCTGCTGCGGCGCCATCGAAGATGGAGGTCCCCAAGGATTGCACCGTGCTTGTTTCCGGCGGGCCTCAGCACGATTACGTCCAGCCGGAGACCGACGCCGTCAAGGCCTTCGTCGAAGGCGGCGGCCATGCCCTGTTCCTGCTCGACCCGCCGCTCAAGACGGGCAGCAGCGAAACCGATGAGGTGACTACGCTGGTGACTCTCCTGCAAAGCTGGGGAGTGACGCCGAACAAGGACCTCGTGCTCGATACCAGCGGCATCGGCCAGATTTTCGGACTCGGCCCCGAAGTGCCGCTCGTAGCTTCGTACGAATCGCACCCGATCGTCAACCAGATGAAGGATGTGGCCACCGCCTACCCGCTGGCCCGCTCACTCGAAATCAAGAACGGGGATAAGACGACCGTCACAAAGCTGTTCCAAACCGGCGAGAACAGCTTCGCTACCACCAACCTCAGCTCACCAAGCATCAAGCTCGACCCCAACAAGGACAAAAAGGGACCCCTGACGCTGGCCGCGGCGGGCACTTACAACGGAACACCGCCGGGCCGGTTTGTCGTGGTCGGCAGTTCGCTCTGGGTGGCCAATAGCTTTATTCGTTTCAACGGCAATCGCGACATGCTGCTGAACATGATCAACTGGCTCACTTCGGATGAGGACCTCATCTCCATCCGGCCGAAGGCTCCGGACGACCGGCCCCTCAACATGAGTGCGCAGAAGCTCAACCTGGTGTTCTGGCTCAGCGTGGTGTTCTTCCCGCTGGCAGTGGTCGGCGCGGGCCTCGCCACGTGGTGGAAGAGGAGATAGCATGAAGCCGAAGGGACTACTCATCGCGGTTGTTCTTTTGGCTGTTTTGGGCGGCCTGGTCTACTGGTCCAACAAGAAGCAGGCCGCCACATCAACCGCCAACGCCAATCAACTCCTATCTATTCCCGACGATCAATTCCAGCAGATCGAAATCAAGAAGGTCACCGGCGAAGTGCAGACGCTGGTTCGGGAAGACGGCAAGTGGAAGCTCACCCAACCCCAGCAGTTGCCCGCCGATCAGGACACGGTCTCTTCGATGGTGTCCACCCTCGGTTCGCTCAACTGGGACAAGGTCGTAGAAGACAACGCGTCCGACCTTTCCAACTACGGCCTCAAGAACCCCACCCTGGACGTCGAAATCAAGCGTAAGGACGGCAAGGCCGACCAACTCCTTATCGGCGACGATATCCCCACCGGCAACGGCGCCTATGCGAAGCTCGGCAACAGCCCGCGCGTGGTGACCGTCTCCTCGATGGTCAAATCCAGTGTTGATAAGCGTCCCGACGACCTCCGCGACAAACGTCTCCTCACTTTCGATTCCGACAAGCTCACGCGCGTCGAGTTGCAGGCGAGGGGACAGACCATCGAGTTCGGCAAGAACGGGCAGAACGAGTGGCAGATCGTGAAGCCCCGTCCGCTGCGCGCCGACAACTCCCAGGTGGAATCTCTGGTGAGCAAACTCAAGGACGCCAAAATGGACGTGGTAAACGCGGACGATCCGGCGAAGGGCTACAGTGCCGCTCCCAGGCTGGCCACCGTGTCCGTGACGGATTCCTCCGGCACGCAGACCATAGAGATTCACCTCGATGCCGACAAGAAGAATGTGTTTGCGAAGTCTTCCGCCGTGGCGGGCGTCTACCAGACGAACCCCGACCTGGCCGACGCGGTTGACCACAGCCTGGAAGATTTCCGCAATCACAAGCTGTTCGATTTCGGCTTCACCGACCCGTCGCAGATTGAGGTCAAAGGCGTCACTTACGTGAAGAACGGCGACAAGTGGACCTCCGGCGGCAAGAACATGAATAACACGGCCGTACAGGTGGTGATCGACAGGCTGCGGGAGCTGTCGGCCACCGGCTTCACTGATTCGAAGAGCGGCGGCGAGCCGTACCTCACTGCCTCCGTTACAGCCAACAAGCGCGTCGAGAAAGTCACGATTTTCCATAGCGGCGACACATATTGGGCGAAGCGCGAAGGCGATCCCAGCATCTACTTAATGAACGCCAACAGCGCCACGGAACTCGAAAAGGCGGCGCAGGAGATCAAAGAGGACAAGCCGGAGCCCGCGAAGAAGTAACTCGGCGCGCGGCCCCGCGATTCGCATGAACGGCCTTCTTACCGACCTTTACGAGCTCACCATGGCCGCCGCGTACTACGAGAGCGGCAAGGTCGAAGAGAAGGCCACCTTCGAGTTTACGTTTCGCCGCCTGCCCGAAAACCGGAATTTCCTGCTGGCCGCGGGTCTGCAGCAGGCGGTCGAATACCTTCAGAACTTCCGCATCACCCCGGAAGAGATCGATTATCTCCGTGGACTCGCTCAGTTCCGCAGCGTCTCTGCCGGGTTCTGGGAGTACCTCGCCGGCCTGCGTTTCACCGGCGATCTGTTTGCCGTCCCCGAAGGCACTCCCCTCTTTCCCGACGAGCCGGTCCTGTCCGTGCGCGCCCCCATCGCAGAGGCGCAGATTCCCGAAACATACCTGCTCTCCGCCGTCGGTTTCCAAACCATGGTGGCCAGTAAGGCCGTGCGCACTGTGCTCGCCGCGGACGGCCGCCCGGTAGTCGAGTTCGGCACCCGCCGCGCGCACACGCCTGAAGCGGGCGTCCTGGGAGCGCGCGCCGCGTACCTGGCAGGCTGCGCGGGAACCAGCAACACGCTGGCAGGCTTTCGCTTCGGGATCCCCGTCATGGGCACCTCCGCGCACTCGTGGGTGATGTCGTTCCCCTGCGAAATCGAAGCGTTCCGCAAGCTCCAGCGCGTGCTCGGCGAATCCACCGTGCAGCTTCTCGATACCTACGATCCGGCGCGGGGCGCCCGCAACGCCGCGAGGCTCGGCCCGCCGCTGTGGGGGGTGCGGATCGACAGCGGAGACTTCGTCGCCGTTTCGCGCCTGGTGCGCGGCATTCTCGATGAGGCAGGCCTCCGGGACGCGCGCATCATGGCTTCCGGTGACCTGGACGAGACGCGCATCCGAGAGCTGGTGGCCGCCGGAGCGCCCATCGATTCGTTTGGCGTGGGTACGCAACTTGCCACCTCCGCCGATGCGCCTGCGATGAGTGCCACATACAAACTGGTGGAGCTGGACATCAGCGGCATCAAGCGCTTTACCGCCAAGTACAGCGAGGATAAGATTTCCGTTCCCGGCGCCAAGCAGGTTTTCCGGGATGTGGCGCGCGACGTGATCGCCCGCTCGGGCGAGTGCGGCAAAGGGGAGGCGCTGCTGCGGCCGATCCTGCTTGGCGGCCGGCTGGTCGAGCCGCTGCCTTCGCTCGAGCAGTCCCGCGCGCGCGCCGCCGAGTGCGTCGCGAGCCTCTCGCCCGCGCTCCGGCAACTGGAAATGACCGAATCCCGCACCGTTATCTTCAGCCGCGAACTGCGGGAACTGATCGAACGCACACGGAGGAACCTGCTCGCATGAGAACCGTATTCTTCGACATCGACACGCAGCTCGACTTCCTCTTCCCCGCCGGCGCGCTCTATGTGCCCGGCGCGGAGCGCATCCTCCCCGCTATCGCCGCGCTGAATCGCTTCGCCGCCACGCTCGGCTTCCCCGTAGTGTCTACCACCGACGCCCACGCCGAGGACGACCCCGAGTTTGAAGCCTGGCCGCCGCACTGCATCGCCGGCACCCACGGCCAGCGTAAAGCCGAAAGCACTCTGCTCGACGGCCGCGTCGTGGTTCCTTCGCTCGACTGTGAGTTCGACCTCGAAGGCGCCCGCCAGATCATCCTGGAAAAGCAGACCGTCAACGTGTGGGAAGCTCCCAACACCGCCCGGGTGATCGAGCGGCTCAACGCCGACCGCTATGTACTCTACGGCGTTGTCACTGAGATCTGCGTCCTGTTCGCCGCTCGCGGCCTCCTGGCCACCGGCAAGCCCGTGACCGTCGTGACCGACGCCATCGAAACATTAAAAGCGGCCGACTCGGCGCGGGCACTCGATGAAATTCGTGAGCGCGGCGGCCGGCTCTCAACGGTCGCCGAGATTTGCGCCGCCTGATCTTTCGGGACTTGCCGCTTTTCCTACAGACCTCCCCAACCATCTGAGTGCCTGAATACCTTCGTCCGCCGGATTCGGCCCGGTGCTGGTTGGGGAACTCACCTTCAATCGCTTCCGTGTACGACATTTCACGGTGATCGTGTTTTCCCGGGAGTAGATTTGTAATGCAGCGGCAGTTGATGTGGCCCTTCTGGTCCACCGCTCGCCGCGGGCCGGGCATCGCAGGGGATTTGCTCCGGTCATTATTCCAACGCGCAGGCGTGCAGCCGAGAGGTTTTGTGAGCACAGCCGTTGAAGAAAGACTAACTCAAATCTGGGAGACCCCGCACACGATTTGGGGCTCTCTCTCCACCGTCGATCATAAGATTATCGGAAAGCGGTATCTCGCCACCGCTATGGGCTTCCTGCTTGTGGGCGGCATTGAAGCATTGATCATGCGGCTGCAGTTGGCCCGCTCTCAGGCCGGCCTGCTGACGCCGGAAGAATACAACCAGATTTTCACGATGCACGCGATCACCATGATCCTGTGGTACGCATCGCCGATTCTTTCCGGCTTCGCCAATTACTTCATCCCACTCCTGATCGGCGCCCGGGATATGGCTTTCCCTCGCCTCAATGCGTTTACTTACTGGTCCTTTCTGTTTTCCGGGCTCTTTCTTTATAGCGGCACACTTATCGGCCAGGCGCCGCATGCGGGATGGTTTGCCTACGTTCCCTATACGTCCAAACTGTACTCGCCAGGGTTGGGAATGGATTTCTACGCCCTCGCGATCATCTTCCTGACCATTTCCACCGAGGCCGGAGCTATCAACTTCATCGTCACTATCTTCCGGCTGCGGGCGCCGGGAATGGCAGTCAGCAAGATGCCTCTGTTCCTCTATAGCACTCTGACCATTTCCTTCGCGATTGTCCTGGCGCTGCCGGCACTGACCGTTGGCTGCGTGTTTCTTGAACTTCAGCGCCAGTGGGGATTCCACTTCTTCGACGTCGCCTACGGCGGCGCTCCGCTGCTGTGGCAGCAGTTGTTCTGGATTTTTGGCCACCCGTGGGTCTACGTCGTGTTCCTGCCCGCCACCGGTATGATCTCCATGCTCATTCCCGTTTTCTCCAGGCGGCCGATCGTCGGCTACCCATACGTCGCCGTCGCCACCGTTCTCACTGGACTGGTCGGTTTCGGCGTCTGGGTACACCACATGTTCGCAGTCGGCATGTCGCAATTGGGGATGAGCTTCTTCAGCGCGGCCAGCATGACGATTTCGATCTTTACCGCCGTCCAGGTGTTCGCGTGGATTGCCACCGTATGGACTGGCCGCCCCGTCCCCACCGCCTCGTTCAAGTTCGCCATGGGTTTCATCGCGCTCCTGGTGATCGGCGGGCTCAACGGAATCGTCAGCGCGGTAATTCCGCTTGACTGGCAGGTGCACGACACTTACTTCGTGGTATCTCACCTCCATTATGTGCTCGTTGGCGCCAACGTTTTTCCTGTTTTCGCCGGCTTCTATTACTGGTTGCCGAAGATAACCGGCCGGCTGATGAACGAGCGTCTGGGCACCTGGAGCTTCTGGGTGATGTTCATTGGCATGAATCTGACCTTCTTCCCCATGCACGTGGCCGGAATCGAAGGCATGACCCGTCGCATTTACACTTACCCGGGCGGCTTGGGATGGGACACGCAGAATATGATCTCCTCCGTGGGAGCGTACATATTCGCCGCCGGCATCCTGATCAGCATCGTCAATTTCTTCCGCAGCCTGCGCGGCGGTGAAGTGGCCGGAAGGAATCCCTGGCGGGCCGACACCCTGGAGTGGTCCACGGATTCGCCTCCGGCCGCGTATGGCTCAACGCACATTCCCGTGGTCGCGTCGCGTCATCCGCTGTGGGACGACTTCGATGAGGAGGAGGACCCGAACGGTGAGCGCATTCTCGACCAAGGCCGCCTGACCCTGGCCAGCACCGCTCTCGACGCCGAACCGCTTGCCCTCTCCCGCATGCCCGAGGACAGCATCACGCCCCTGCTGATGGCCTTGGCCATGACCGTGTTCTTCACTGCCGTCCTTCTGAAACTCCTCTGGGTGGTGTTAGCCGGCGTGGTTCTTGTGGCAGCCGTCAACGCCTTCTGGCTGTGGCCGCAGAAAGTGCGGAGGCTGGCATGAGTACGATGTCGATTGACCGGTTGCCGCCGGAGACTCGCGAGCATCCGCCGCTGGTGCGGACCTTTGACGACAGCCGCGGAACCGGGGGTATGTGGCTGTTTATCCTCACCGAGGCCGCGCTCTTCCTGATGTTGTTTTTCTCGTACTTCTACCTGGCGCAGGGCGGGTGGCGATGGCCATTCGAGATGCCGCCGAAATTGCGCCTGGCGCTCCCGATGCTCCTGGTCCTGCTCGTCAGCAGCGCCGTTCTGCATTGGGGCGAGAAGCGCGTGAAGGAGGGCGCTTTTTCGCAGGGACGGTGGGCGATTGGCCTGACTATTCTGCTGGGATTGGTGTTCCTCACGATGCAAACGTTCGAGTACGGCGACCACCTGAAGACGCTGAAGCCCACCACAAACGTTTACGGCTCCATCTTTTACACAATCACCACCTTTCATGCGGCGCACTTGATCATGGGTCTCCTGATGCTGGGATACGTGTTGATTCTGCCGCGGGTTGAACCGGTCGAGCGTCCTCCCCACCGGCCTTATCACAACGCGGCCATTTACTGGCATTTTGTCGATTTCATCTGGATCTGGATCATTCTGTTTCTCTATATCGCGCCCAACACGAGGTAAGTTATGCCGGTTGAAACTTCCTCCAATTCGCCGACACACATTTCGCCGCGGAGACTATGGTTCGGCACCACGGTGGCAGCTATTTCGTGGGCGCTCCATGGTGCGGTCTGCGAAGTGATCTCCGACCAGGCGTGCCAGAACGGCGGTGGCAGTTTGGGCCCGTTCTCGCCCGCAGGCGTCCGCTGGCTGCTCGCCGGGATAACGCTCGTCGCGCTTGGTTTCGCCGCGGCCGGTGCGATTGCGTCCACGCAAAACTGGCGCCACCTCTCGGCGGAAGAAGACCTTGTCCACGCGGAAGGCCGGCGCCGCGAACAGTTCATGGCCCTCGTCGGGATCTTCGCCGGCGTGGCATTTCTCATTGGAATTTTATGGGCGGGACTTCCGCTGGTCTTGCTGGACGTATGTGTGAAAGCACGATAAAACTCGCGATCGCCGCCGCACTTCTTTTGCCGGCGCTTGTCTTCACCGGCTGTGCGGACGGCCGCGCCATGCCCGGCTACACAGTTCCCACGGGCGGTGTGGCCGAACGCGGCGGGCAGGTAATCGCCAGTAAGGGTTGTGGCTCCTGCCACACCATTCCCGGCATCAAGGGCGCACGCGGTCTGGTAGGGCCGCCGCTCACTTCCTTCGGCCGCCGGACTTTTATCGGCGGGGAACTTCCGAACAAGCCCGAAAACCTGGTTCGCTGGGTACGTTCGCCGCGATCGGTCGAGCCCGGCACGGCTATGCCGAACCTGGGTCTCACGGAGCAGCAGGCCCGTGATGTCGCCGCTTATCTTTACACATTGCGATGAAGGAGCGCACCGATTCTATGAACAAGCCGAGCAATCGCCTTTTCCTTGCGGTCTCGCTCGCGCTGGCCTTGACGCTGTTAAACGGCTGCGGAAGGACGCAACCGGTCGAAGCTCAAGGAACCACCTCCATTCCTGGAACTGCCGCGGGGATCCGCCTCGTCAGCCCGGAACCGAACGGCAACTGGGAAATGCCGTCAGGCGATTACGCGAACACGCGCTTCAGCCCGCTTGCTCAGATCAACACCGGGAATGTCGCCAACCTCAAGGTCGTGTCTTCGCGGACGACCGGCATTCCCCACGGTCACGAGGGTTCGCCGCTGGTCGTAAATAACACGATGTATGTGGTCACGCCGTTCCCGAACGACCTCATCGCTGTCGATCTGAAGAACCCCAACGGACCGGTCAAATGGGTCTACAAACCCAATCCCGATCCGCGCTCGGTGGGTATCGCCTGTTGCGACGTGGTGAATCGCGGCGCCAGCTATGCGCAGGGCAAGATCGTCTACAACCTGCTGGACGGCCATACCGTGGCTGTGGATGCGGAGACAGGGAAGGAAGTATGGCGGACCGCCGTGGGCAACCCGAATCTGGGAGAGACCCTCACGATGGCGCCGCTCATCGTGAAGAATCACGTGATTGTGGGCAACGCCGGCGGTGAACTGGGCGTGCGGGGCAAGGAAGTGGCTCTGGATCTCGCCTCGGGTAAGGAGGTCTGGCGCGCTTACCACACTGGATCGGACGCCGATGTTCTGATCGGCCCCGATTTCAAAGCTTTCTACCAGAAGGACCAAGGCAAAGATCTCGGCGTCAGCACCTGGACCACGGGCCAGTGGAAACTCGGCGGGAGCAGTCAATGGGGATGGGTCTCGTACGATCCGGAGCTCAATCTTATCTTTTACGGCACCGGCAACCCCGGTGTGTGGAATCCAGACCAGCGCCCCGGCGATAACAAGTGGTCCTGTACGATCTTCGCCCGGAATCCGGACACCGGCCAGGCGCGGTGGGCGTTCCAGATCAGCGCGCACGACGCCTGGGATTATGACGAGATCATGGAAAACGTCGCCGTCGATATGGACTGGGACGGACGCCCTCGCAAACTGCTGCTGCACCCTGCCCGCAACGGCTTCATGCTGGTCCTCGACCGCCAGACCGGCGAACTGCTATCGGCCAAACAGTTCGTCGATTCCACGAACTGGGCGGACTCCTACGATCTGAAGACAGGCAGGCCCCACGAGGATCCCGCCAAACGTACGCATCAGGGCTCGATAGTCCGCGACATCTGCCCATCGTCCACGGGCGCCAAGGAATTCGTGCCTTCCTCGTTTTCGCCGCGTACGGGACTGCTCTACATTCCCGCGCACAACACCTGCATGGATTACGAAGGCATGGAAGCCGGCTACATTGCCGGAACTCCCTACCTCGGCGCCAGCGTGAAGATGAAGCCCGGACCAGGCGGATACCAAGGCCTGCTGGTCGCATGGGACGTGAAGAATGCCAAGCCCGCCTGGACCATCAAAGAGCCGCCACTGCCGCTTTACAGCGGCGTACTCAGCACGGCCGGCGACGTGGTCTTTTACGGAACCATGGACGGCTGGTTTAAAGCCGTCGATGCGCGATCCGGGAAGGTGCTCTGGCAATACAAACTGGCCTCCGGAATCGTGGGCAATCCGATGACTTACATTGGGCCGGATGGAAAGCAGTACATCGCCATCTATGCCGGTGTGGGCGGCTGGATGGGCGCGGTCGCATTGCCCAGCGTATCCACGGACGATGAATACGCCGCGCTGGGGGTGGTCGGGGCGATGAAAGAAATCAAGAAATATACGTCGCCGGGAGGGGTTGTCTATGTCTTCGGCCTGTAGAGTTGCCGCCGTTCTCGCGTTCGCATGGTGCGCCTTTGCGGCCGATTTGCGCGTCTGCGCCGACCCCGACAACCTGCCCTACTCCAATTCGCGCGGGGAGGGATTCGAAAACGAATTGGCGCGCTTCATCGCAGGGCAGGAGGGGCGAACGCTCAAATATTTCTGGGTACCGCAGCGCGACAAATATTTCAAGTCACTCGCGGCGGGCGCTTGCGACCTGGTGATGGAGGTGCCTGCCGGTATGCATGGCGTTCTGGCGACCCGGCCGTACTTCCGCTCCACATACGTATTTGTCTCCCGCCGCAACGGCGGTCCTGCAATTCAATCCTTCGACGACCCGCGGCTGAAGAACCTGCGCATCGGCGTCCAGTTCATGGGGGACGACGGTGCTACCGCGCCTCCGGCCAGCGCGCTGGCGGCGCGGGGCATGATCCAGAACGTCACCTGGTACCGCATGTATCAGAACTATATCGCCGCCAATCACCCCGCCGCTCTCATAGAGGCGGTTGAAGAAGGAGATGTCGATGTGGCGATTGCATGGGGGCCGCTGGCGGGTTACTTCGTCCGTTCGGCGCGCGTTCCCCTGGTCATCCACCCTGTCGCGCCGCAGGCCGAACGCTCTGTGACTTTCGCTTTCGACATCTCCATGGGGGTGCGGCAGGGCGACACACAGCAGGCGGCCGAATTAAACGCCATCCTCCAGCGCGGACGGGTGCACGTCGTTCACATATTGAACCGGTACGGCATCCCCATGGTTGCGCGCGGTCAATCGAAGCGCCCTTCAATCAGGTGAGCCCATGCATACGCGAATTCAAGTCGTAGTCGCAATCTTGGCGGCATTGTCTGCCGGGGCATGCAGCGACCACCCGGCAACGGCCGCCGCGGCCGGTGCTTCCACAGCCGTCACGATACCTGTCGGCCCGCTGCCGGGAACTCCCGTACAACCGCTTCTGCCGCAGAATCCGTATGGCGGTAACGCCGTCGCGCAGACCGAAGGCCGCAGGCTGTTCGTGAAATACAACTGCGCGGGCTGCCATGGAGGTCACGCCGGCGGAGGCATGGGGCCAAGTCTCCGCGACGAGGCATGGATCTACGGCGGCGACGATCCTCACATCTTCAATACCATTGTGGAGGGGCGCGCTCACGGCATGCCCTCGTGGGGCGGCAAGATCCAGGACAGCCAGATCTGGCAACTGGTGGCTTACATCAGGTCCTTGCGAACTCCTGACGAACCGGAGCCTCCGAAATGAACACGGCGCGGTTCCAGATGCTCGGACTCCTCGCGAGCGCGGCTCTGCTGGCCGGGTGCGGACATCCTTTCTCGACCCTGGCTCCCGGCGGCCCGGCATCCCAGAACCTGGCCGGCCTCGGCTGGTTCATTTACATGCTGTTCCTGGTCATCACGTTCATCATGTGGGGGCTGATTGTCTGGGTGTCGCTCCGCCGCCGCGGATCCTTCGACGAGCATGCTCCCGTGGATGCGGGAGGCGGCCAGCCCTGGATCCTGATCGGCGGCTTCGCCATCCCGTTCGTCGTCCTGGCCGTGGTGCTGGTCGTTGGCCTCGAGAAGATGGCCGCATTTCCGCTGGCCGGGTCCAATCATATGACTCACGGGACCACTCAACCCGCCGACCTGCGCGTCATCGGCCATCAGTGGTGGTGGGAGGTCGTGTACTCCAAGGGGTCGCCCGCCGAGCAGATGACTACCGCCAACGAAATCCACATTCCTGTCGGCACGCCGGTCGATATCGATCTCACCTCGCGCGATGTGATCCATTCATTCTTCGCGCCATCCCTGCACGGCAAGGTGGATCTGATCCCCGGCCAGATGAATCGCATCCGCATTCAGGCGGACCGCCCGGGAGTTTATCATGGCCGCTGCGCCGAATTCTGCGGAGCCCAGCACGCACATATGGAGTTCCTGGTTGTGGCCGACCTGCCCGCTCAGTACCAGGCCTGGATGGCCGGGCAGGCAGCCGATGCGAATCAGCCGGTGACCGAACCGGAACGCCGCGGCCAGGAGGTGTTCCTCTCCAAGGCATGCATTCTCTGCCACACCATTCGTGGGACCATCGCCCACGGCCGCGTCGGGCCGGACCTGACGCACATAGCCACACGGCTTGGCCTGGCAGCCAACACCGTGACGAACAATACGGCAAACCTGGAGGCGTGGGTGACCCATGCGCAATCGCTCAAGCCGGAAGCGTTCATGCCGAACCTGACGGAGTTCAAGGGTAACGAACTACAGGACCTGGTGGCCTATCTCCAGCGGTTGCGCTGAGCAGCCATCGGGACCAATTACTTTGGAGGTAACTGAGATGAAATATTGCCGCCTCGTATCTATTCCCGCCGTACTTGCGATCCTCACTGCGTCTTTGTGGGCGGCTGGGGACTGCTCTGCTGTTCCCGGCGTCGATCAACTCAAGTCGCTGCTGGCGAAAGCGCCCGTCAACGGCGGCGATGAGGGCGGGCTGTTTCACGGCAAGCGCGAGTGGGCCGTCGTCGTGAACCGGGAAGGGCAGGTGTGCGCCGTGGCCGTCTCCACTGCCGATCCTACGCAAGTCTGGCCAGGCAGCCTGGCGATCGCCAAAGCCAAGGCTTACACAGCCAATGCCTTCAGCCTGGACGACAAGCCTCTTTCCACCGCGCGCCTGTACACGCTCACACAGCCGGGCCACTCCCTCTGGGGGATTTCTGCGTCGAATCCGTTTGTGGCGGGCAATCTGGTGCCGCCTTCGCAGGGTCCGGGCAGCAGCACTCCCCGCGTGGAGGGCGGCCTGATCTCGTTTGGCGGCGGAGTGCCGTTGTATAAAGGTGGCAAGATCATCGGCGCGCTTGGTGTTAGTGGGGACACGGCTTGTACCGACCATGAAACCGCGAAACGGATGAGGGACGCCGCAGGACTCAATCCGGCCGGCGGCATGCATGTTGACGATATCACCTATCCATCGGTAGACGGGCCCAGTCCGTTTTCGCACCCGCTCTGCCAGAACACGTACCGCGATGGAAAGTTCCTGGGCAACGAGGCGCCGCCTGATTTCGACCGGGGCACAAACATCAGCGACGCCGACCGGGCCAAGCCGCCTCGTGCTCCCGCGGCATCGAAGAAGTGAATGCGAAAATACCTTGAACTAACTAAGCCGCGAATAACCTGGCTGATCGTCTTGAGCACGGCCATCGGTTACTATTTCGGCCTGCCCTCGGGTAAGAGTGCGACTTACTCGTTGAGCGGGTTGATAGCATGGCGCTTCTTCCACGCGCTACTGGGAACGGGGCTGCTCGCCTCCGGCACCGCGGCCCTGAACCAGTGGTGGGAACGCGACGAAGACGCCAGAATGCGGCGCACCGCGAGCCGGCCGATCCCCTCCGGATCGGTTGCCCCGGCGCGTGCGCTGTGGTTCGGAATCGCCGTCTCCTTCGCCGGATTCGTGGAACTCGCGGCCGCCGTGAATTGGTTGTCCGCTTGGCTTGGCCTGGCCACGCTGCTGTCTTACCTGTTCATTTATACGCCTCTCAAGCGCCGTTCCTGGCTCTCCACCACCGTGGGTGCATTTCCCGGCGCCATGCCGCCCGTGATCGGCGTCGCGGCCGCCGGAGGGACGGCGCTGGCACAGGCCGCCGCGCTCTTCACGATCCTCTTCGTTTGGCAATTCCCGCACTTCTATTCGATTGCCTGGATGTATAAAGAGGACTACGGCCGCGCCGGCATTCGCATGCTCCCGGTAATCGAGCCCGACTGCCAATCCACCGCCCGGCAAATGCTGCTCTGGTCTTTGGTCCTTATCCCTGCGGCTTTTTTGCCCGCCCTCGTCGGCATGTCGGGTCTCATTTACGCCTTCGGCTCCCTCGTCCTTGGCGCTTGGCTCGTTACCTCCACGTTCAGGGTGGTCCTGCGACCCTCGCGGGTCCACGCCAGAGCCGTCTTGTTTGCGTCCGTCATCTACCTTCCCGTTCTCTACGGGCTGCTGCTGCTGGATCGTTCAGGAACGTGATCACTCTTTGTTGCCCGCAAGCTTCGTAAAGTTTGCTAAGTTCCCGTGGGGCCGGTAACGTCCCCCTGTCTGCGGGCGTTCTACATTCAGATGCTGATGAACTGACCGCGAATATCCCATTAAAACCGGCTTAGGCTCATCACCTAACACGCACAAGGAGAAAACATCATGAAGAAGAGTTCACTTATCACGCTCGCAGTGTCTCTGGCCGCGCTGGCAGCCGTTGTTCCCGCCAATGCTCAGCCTCACGGCAAAGTAAATGTGACGCTGCCCTACGCCGCTATCGTCGGCAACGTCAGTCTTCCCGCCGGTGATTGCACTATCACCAGCCTCGACAGCAACGGCCGGTCCACGTTTTTCCTGCTCCACTCAGACGCCGGCCCCGCCTTCTATGTCAAGATGGACCGCGACCTGAAACTGGACAATCGGAACGGACGCGGCACCGAAGTCCGCTTGCGCCGGACGGCCGACAGCTACGAACTCCAGGGTCTCATGATCGACGGCATCAGCTATCGCGTCGGTCAATCACTCAGCGGCCGGTAGTTCACGGTGTAAAGCGGCCGGCGCTAATTTCACCCGGTCGCGGCAACCCCGCCCCCTATCCGTGCCGCGGCCCCCCGTTTTGCTGTATCGTATCTGGCGGGGAGTATGGGTGATGAGTGAAACGAAAAATGACACATCGCGCCGCGCGTTTCTGAAGGACAGCGGCCGTTTGGCCGGGGCGTCCACCCTGGCCGGAATGACCCTGCCGTATGTTCATGCGGCGGAGGACAACACGATACAACTGGCGCTGGTGGGCTGCGGCGGCCGCGGCACGGGAGCCGCCGAGAATGCGCTGGGCATTAAGAACGGCCCCGTCAAGCTGGTGGCGATGGCCGATGTGTTTCCACAAAAACTGAGCGACAGCCATGGCCGGCTGCGCGGACGTTTCGCCTCCCAGATGGACGTGACGCAAGAGCGGCAATTCATCGGGTTCGACGCGTTCCGCAAAGCGATGGACGCGCTGAAGCCAGGGGACGTCGTCATTCTGGCCACGCCACCTGCGTTCCGCTGGGTCCACTTCCGTTATGCCATCGACAAGGGCCTCAACGTCTTCATGGAGAAACCGGTGACGGTGGATGGCCCGACCACGCGGCGTATGATCGCGCTCGCGGAGGAGGCGGGGCGGAAGAACCTGAAGGTCGGGGTCGGGCTGATGGTTCGCCATTGCCGCGCGCGCCAGGAACTGCTGCACCGGATTCAGGACGGGCAGATCGGCGACATTGTCGCGATGCGCGGATATCGGATGGGGTCCGGCGGCGGCACGGCCACGGTCAAACCGGAGGGCATCACGGAACTGCTGCACCAGATCCGCTCGTTCCACGCGTTCCTGTGGCTGAGCGGCGGGGTTTTCAGCGATTACTACATCCACCAGATCGACGAGCTTTCGTGGATGAAGGGGGCTTGGCCGGTGGAGGCGATGGCGATCGGCGGGCGCCACTACCGGGGCAATTCGGTGGACCAGAACTTCGACGTCTACGCGGTGCAGTACACGTATCCGGACGGGACGAAGCTGTTCTTCGACGGCCGCAACATGCCCGGCGTGCACAACGAGTTCGCCAGCTACCTCCACGGGACGAAAGGATCGGCCGTGGTCTCGACCAACTCCCACACGCCGGGGCGGACGCGAATCTACAAGGGCCAGAGCATCCCGCGGTGGCAGACCGGACAGAAAGAGCCGGCGCCGGAGAACCTGGAATGGGCGTTCCCGCAGCCCGAGCGGTCGCCCTACGACTGGGAGTGGGACGACCTGATCGCGGCTATTCGGGAAAACAAGCCGTACAACGAAGTGAAGCGCGGTGCCGAAGCCAGCCTGGTCGCCTCCATGGGCCGGTTTGCCGCGCATACGGGACAGCTTGTCACTTTCGATCAGATGCTGAACCACGATCACGAGTTCGCACCGGACGCGGACAAGCTGACGATGGAAGGCAATTCCCCGCTGCGGGCGGGTTCCGACGGGAAATACCCGGTGCCCGAGCCAGGAATCAAGAAGAACCGGGAATACTGACCTCGGGAGATCGCCCGGCCGCCTGTCCCTTACCGGCGGGCGGCCGGCGGCGGATGGGCGATCATCGACAGGAACAAGGCCAGAACCACGCCGCTGAACATCGCGTATACAACCCACATAAAATCGATTTCCTCCTCCACTACAAGACGCGCAATCTCCCGCCGAAAACGATCACTTTCTTTGCAAATGTTTCCAAGAGTCAGGTGGCGGCGTAGGCGGCACCCCTCGGATGGCGAGATTTGATTTTCGGCCGCCTTCTGAAGTATGTTGACTCTAACCTTCCCGCACGACTGGGTACATATGACAACGAAGCTGCATTGGATCGCTGCCTTTTTAAGCGTGTCTGCCATGAGCATTTCGGGATTCGCACAGCAACCGCCGGCAACGCCGCAGGGCGCTCAAGGCGGCCGGGGCGCCGGCCGAGGAGGTGGCGGGCGGGCCGGCGGGCGGCGCGGAGGATTTACGCAGTTTACGCGGCCCCTGGCTCCGCAGGACGTTCTGGCGCGCGGGCAGGCGCTATACGAAACGAATTGCGCTTCGTGCCATGCCGCGGACCTTCGCGGCGGCGACAAGGGCACACGGCTGCTGCGATCGCAGACCTCGCTGAGCGACCAGCACGGCGAACTGATCGGCGCGGCGATCGCCGAGCATACGCCGAAGATCACTCTCATTTCGGCGGACTCGGTGGCCATCGCCGAATACATTCACAGCGTGCTGGCGACAAGCGGAGGGCAGGGGAGCCCCCCGGGAAGAAATCCGGTGGGGCTGCAATTGAACGTACTGGTGGGCGACGCCAAGGCCGGCGCGGCATACTTCGACCGGGTCTGCGCCAGTTGTCATTCGGTTGCCGGCGATCTGAAGGGTCTGGCCGCAAAGTATCCGGAGCCGCGCTCGCTGCAAAACGTTTGGGTTTCGGGTTCGAGCGGTTCCGGCAGGTTCGGGCGTGGAGGCGGAGGCGGAGGGAACCCGGTCACGGTGACGATGCCGGATGGCAAGAAGCTCGAGGGCAAGCTGATTCGTAAGGATGATTTCCTGGTAGTGCTGACGCTGCCGGACGGCACGCGGAAATCCATCGCCCGCGAAAACGGCGTTCCACGCGTGGACGTCCAGGATCCGAACGAGGCGCACAAGAAAATGGTGCTGGCGCTGGACGATCCGGAGAATAAGAATATGCACGATGTGACCGCCTACCTGGCGACTCTGAAATAGGCGCGAGGAAACCACCCATGAAGAAAACACTGTTCGTCACATCGCTGCTGATCGGGCCGGCGGTTCTCTTCGGCCAGGGCGGCCTGGATCCGGCCGATATGCTGAAGCCGCTTTCGGACCAGTGGACCACGTACTCGGGGGACCTGACCGGTAAACGCTACAGCCACCTGAAGCAGGTCAACACCAATACGGTGAAAAACCTGAGCCTGAAATGGATTTCGACCGGAATCACGACGGGCTGCGGACCGGATGGCACGCCGGCCGGCACCGGCGGGGCGGGCATTTTCGGGGGACGGGGCGGCGGCGCTCCAACCGCGCCCATCATCGTCGGCGGCTTCGGGACTGGCGATGCGAACAACTGCGGGCAGGCGCGTCTGGGCGGCGGAATCCTGATGGTGGACGGAACCATTTACGCTGCCTCCCCCGACAACGTGTGGGCTATCGACGCCCGCGACGGCACAGTGCTGTGGCACTACTACTGGAAAACGCGCGGTGGCACAAGCTTGCAGACGCGCGGCCTGGGCATGTGGCGCGACCGCATCTATTTCGAACTGCACGACGACTGGGTGGTCTGCCTGGACGCGAAAAGCGGTAAGGAACTCTGGAAGAAGGAGATCTCCAGCTTCGACCAGCAGTACTTCTCCTCGAACGCGCCGATGGTGCTCGGAAATCACGTGATCGTGGGGACCGGCAACGACATGGACTCGCCGGGATTTATCCGCTCGCTGGATCCGGAAACCGGCGAGCAGCAGTGGATCTTCTACACGACCCCGCAGAAGGAGGGGGATCTGGGACTCGACACGTGGGCCAGCCTGGATGCGGCGCGGCACGGCGGCGGCATGACATGGATTCCCGGCTCCTACGATCCGGAAACGCACCTCTACATTTTCGGCACAGGCAATCCCACGCCGGCCTACACGACGGGCCGCGGCGAAGGCGACAACCTGTTCACCTCGTCGCTGGTGGCGGTGAACGTGGACACGGGCAAGCTGGCCTGGTATTTTCAGACGTCTCCGCACGACACGCACGACTGGGACTCGACCGAGACCCCGATTTTCGCCGACATGCCGTTCAACGGCCGTCCCCGCAAGCTGGTGTTGACGGCGACGCGCAACGGCTACTTCTTCGTGCTGGACCGGACCACGGGTGAGCGGCTGGTGACGAGCAAATTCGGGCTGGTTAACAATTGGGCCTCCGGCCTCGATGCCAAGGGTCAGCCCAAGCGGAACCCGCACAAGGATGCGACCATCGCGGGATCGCTGGTCAACGCGGACGTGACGAATTATCCGCCGCCGACGTTTTCGCCGGACACGGGGCTGTTCTACGTGCACGAGCAGAACTCAATGCGGATCAGCTACCTGATGGACCCGGATCCGCGGGGATCGATGGGGCTGGGCGGTACCGGCGGGGGCGGGAACCTGTCGTGGGGAACGCAAATCGTGGCCATCGACTACAAGACCGGCAAGATCGTCTGGCGGCACGAAATCAACGGCGGCAGTTCCGGACTGCTGTCCACGGCGGGGGGCCTGCTGTTCCTGAGCAACGGGCAGAACGTGGAAGCCTGGGACGCGGCAACAGGCAAGGCACTCTGGCACGCGCAGATCGGCGGGCTCTCGAGCCCTCCGGAAACGTTCCTGCTGGACGGCAAGCAGCATCTGTTGGCCACGGGCAGCGCCGGCCTTTTCCTGTTCGTGTTGAACTGACGCGGGGACGCCCTCAGCCCTTCAGGTACTTGTCGAAGAAATCGATCACCGTCTTCCACGACGGCGTGAAGGGCACGGGATTCGTCACGGTGCAGCCGGCCGAAGAGGTGGAGCGCATGGTGGCCGCCTCGCGCAGGGCGTCATTCGTCAGGAAGCCGTTCCAGTTGCCGTGCGGGGCCTTGGGAAGACTGATAAAGATCGCATCCTTACAAGCTTTGTTAAGCGCCATGTAGAGCTGCTCGCCCTGGTTGTGGGGCACAAGCTGATCCGAGTTGCCGTGCAGGATCATGATCGGCGGGTCGGCAGGGCTGATATATTCGAGCGGGCTGGCGGCGCGCACTTTATCGGGGCAGGTCTGGATGGCGCAACCCACCAGGCGTGATTCGGGCGAATCCACGTGGTCGTGACAGTCCGGGCCGCCGGAACATTTCCGGAGCGCCCAGGCGTCCATGGTCAGGAAGTTTGTGGGAGGGTAGAACGCGACGGCCGCCTGCACGTTGCTGGGCACGCCGGTGACGCCGACCGCACCTTCCATTTCCGGCGCGTCCCCGGTCATGGCGGCCATGGCGGTGGTCCAACCACCGGAACTGTCTCCCATGATTCCGATCCGGGCGGGGTCCAGATTGTACCGGGTGGCATTCGATCGCAGCCATCGGATGGCGGCCTTGATGTCGTGCAACTGGCCGGGGAACTTCACCTGCGAACTGGAACGGATGGAGACGCCCGCCACGGCGTATCCCGCCGGGTTCAACTGGATCGCGACGGCGCCGGCCGAATTCTTCCCGGTATCGGCGCGCCACGCCGAACCCGCGGTCCAGATGACCACCGGCAGCGGGCGGGAAGCGTTGGTGGGCAGGTAAAGATCGAGCTTGTGGCCGTTGCCTTCAGGCGGATCCGGCGGCGGCATATTCGAGGTTGGTGTAGGTGGGAGGCGGACCTTGCGGCATACCGCCGCGGCCTGCTGGCTGTGCGAGTGCCACGGCCGCGACGCCAAGAACAACGAACAGATTTCGGAGTAGCATTTTCGTCCCCTCATCTTAGCCTGTGTACGGCCAGCCGGGCGCGGTCAGAGAACCTTGAGGACAAAGACGGTCTGATCGTCGAAAGCGGTGGGGGAAAAGCGATCGATCTCGCGGAAAATGGTGTCCGTGATTTCCGCGGCGGATTTTTGCAACTGGCGCGGACATGATGCGCAAGCCGGCCCCGGCCGAACTCCTCGCCGGCCGCGTTGACGTGGTCGGTGATGCCGTCCGAATACAGGATCATGGTGTCGCCTGGTTGGGCGCGAAACTTCACTTCTTCGTACTCGCGGGCCTCGAGGAGACCGAGGGGCACGCCTTCGACGCGGACCTTGAGGATGTCCCCTTCCCGGCAGATCATGGGTGGGATCGCGCCGGCATTCGCCATGACGAATTCGCGGAAGATGGGATTCCACAGGAGCACGCAGAGGGTTACATAGCGGGCCTCTACTTTGCGGTCGATCAGGACATCGTTGAGGGCCTTCATCAGTTCGGCGGGCCGGCGCCGGCGGGGAGCGAGGGTACGGAGCAGACCGCTGACCAGGCCGCCGAACAGCGCGGCCGCGGTGCCCTTACCGCTGACGTCGCCAAACGCGATGACGTAGTGTCCGTCGGGCCGCTCGAACACTTCGTAGATATCTCCCGAGATCTCGCGCGCCGGGCGGAGGCGGACCATGGCGTCGAGCCGCTCGATATCGGGATCGCCATCCGGCAGCAGGATGCGCTGAAGCTCGCGCGCGGCGCGCAGGTCTTCCTCCATGCTTTGCTCGCGGGTTGCCAGTTCCTGGTACAGCCGGGCGTTCTCGACACTGCTGGCGATCTGCGGGGCCAGCAGCGTCAGGGTGCGAACGTGATCATCGGTGAAGTGGCCGATGCGGCTGCTTTCGAGGTCGATTACCCCGATCACCTTGTCGTGCACGATGAGTGGCACGGCCACCTCGGAACGGATATCGGGATGAGAGGCAATGTAGCGCGGATCTTTGGTGGTGTCGTGGACGCGCACCACGTCGCGTGATTCGGCAGACGCGCCGGTGATGCCGCGCCCGAGGGGCACGTTGTCGATATTCACGCGCTCGTCGTAGCGGATGCTGAACAGGTGGCGCAGGGCCCGCACGCTTTCGTCCACCGAGAGGATGCTGAAAGCATCATAGGCGACGATCTCGCGGATGGTGCTGGCGATTTTAGTCAGCAGCTCGTTCAGGTCGAGAATGGAGGAGAACTCTCGCGAGATGTTTGCCAGCGCCTTGAGGGTTCGATTCTGGCGCTCCACGCGGCGGTACAGCCGGGCGTTGTCGATGGAGATGCCGACGCGGCCGGCGATGAGCCGGAGCAGGGCGCGGTCGTATTCGTTATAGGCATTGACGCGTGTGGTCTGCAGGTCGATGACGCCCACCAGTTTGCCGCGGGCGGTCATGGGAGCCGCCATTTCGGTGCGGACGGCGTCCACAGCATTGAGGTAACGCGGGTCGGAACGGACGTCGCCGACGAGGATGGGTTCGCGTCGCGCGGCAGCGGTGCCGGTGACTCCCTCGCCGAGCGCGATGCTCAGGCTGTGAACCACCTCTTCGCGGTGTCCGACCGCGTAGCGAATGCGCAGATCCTGCTTCTTTTCGTTAAACAGCAGAATTGCAAACAGGTCGTAAGGAAGCACCTTCTGGATGATCTCGGCCACGTTGGCGAGGAGCTGGTCGAGATCCAATGTCTGGCTGGTCGCGGCCGACACTTCGAGCAGGAAGTCCAGGAGTTCGGACTTCTCGCGGAATCGGACGCCTGCTTTTCGCACAGCTTGCATCGGGGCTTCGAATCTCCGGCCGGAGTCAGGCAGCGGCGGCCTCGACGATTTTAACGCTGGCGCTGGCGCCGATGCGACTGGCGCCCGCGGCAGTCATAGCCTGAAGGTCGGCGAGGGTGCGAATTCCACCGGAAGCCTTTACTCCCATGCCCGGGCCGACCACTTTCCGCATCAGCGCCACGTCGTGGGCGGTGGCACCGGAGGGGCCGAAACCGGTGGAGGTTTTCACGAAGTCGGCGCCCGCCTGTTTGACGAGGGCGCAGGCCGTGGTCTTCTGGTCGTCATCGAGCAGAGCTGTCTCGAGAATCACTTTCACGATGGCTCCGGCCGCGTGCGAAATCCTGACTACCTCGTGAATGTCCAGCTTTACGGCATCGTGCTCCCCGGACCGGAGGGCGCCGACATTGATCACCATGTCGATTTCCTGGGCTCCGGAGCGCAGCGCGGTAAGCGTTTCGGCGACTTTGGCTTCGGTGGAAGTAGCGCCCAGGGGGAAGCCGATGACGGTACAGACCTTGACCGGAGATCCTGCCAGTTCGGCGCGAACCAGCGGCACCCAGTAGGGATTGACGCAGACGCTGGCGAAATTGTACTGGCGCGCCTCCCGGCAGACCTTGGTGATGTCGGCGCGGGTGGCTTCAGGTTTGAGAATGGTGTGATCGATGAGCGCGGCGATCGAGGGGTCGATGCGCGTCAGGCGTTCGCTGGCGCTGACGCGGTCAGCGCCGGCGGCGATGATTTCTCTGGTGTTTTTGGCGCAGGTCTGGGCGCAACGCTGGACGCAGCCCGGGCACACCTGGTCATTCAGGTTCAACCCCTCACCCTTTTTGGGCGCGGGCTGGGGCGCGGGTGACCTGCCGATCCGGTTGAGGACCTCGTCGGCGATCTGGGCGACCAGAATGTCCAGTTCAGGCTGTGTCACGGAGTCACCTTCTTGAGATAGCGTTGCTCGATATCAACGATTTTTTGAACCCTCGCCTGATGTCGCCCGCCGGCGAAAGGAGTGGCCAGCCAGGTGCGTAAAACGTCTTCCGCAACGGTTGGCGTCAGCAGCCGTGCGCCGAGAGTAAGTACATTGGAATCATTATGTTCCCGGCTATTTCGGGCTGAAGCTTTATCATAGCACAGGGCCGCGCGGATGCCCGGAACCTTGTTGGCGGCGATGGAGGAACCGATACCCGCGCCGTCGATGACAATGCCTCGGGCGGCGGCGCCGGACGCGACCAGTTCCGCCACTTTATGGGCCTGGTCGGGATAGTCGGCAGCCTTCTCATCGAAGACGCCGACGTCGCGGATCTGGAGGTCGAGGCTCTCGATGACGGGCTTGAGGATCTCCTTGAGGGTGAAGCCGCCGTGGTCCGAGCCGATGGCGATGATGCGGGAAGGCGGCGCCTCGTCGCTCACCTCGCCGGCGGGGAGTTCCACCAGGCGTACGCCGCGGTCGTCCGCCACGTCGCGGGCAGAAGGTGTGATAATGCTGCCGAGAGGGATGCGCATCTCGCCGGTGGCTGGGATGTCTTGTGCGGTGATGACCCGTTTCATAAATCCGCGATTGCCTGTGAGAACGTAAGGACCATTGTAATGAAAGCACAGCCAGTCCTGCTTCTTCTGCTTGCCGGAACCGCACTCCAGGCGCACCCGATGGGCAATTTCAGCGTGAGCCACTACAGCCGCCTGCGGGTAACGGCCGGCGGCCTCGAAGTCCGGTACGTTCTGGACCTGGCTGAGATTCCCACGTTTCAACTGCTGCAACACTGGAAGATGGACCAGGGCACCGCCCGGGTGGAACTTGAAAGACGGGCGGAGGCGCAGGCCCGGGAGTGGAGCCGGAACCTGAAACTGGAGGCCGCCGGACGAGCCGTGCCGCTGCAGTTCGACCGTGCCGCGGTGGTGCTCGCTGAGGGTGCGGGAAATATGGCAGTGCTGCGGATCACGTCGGAACTGAGGGCGCCGGTGGTGGGCGGCCGGGTGCGCTACGAGGATCTGAACTTCCCGGACCGTGCCGGTTGGAAGGAAATTGTGGTGACGGGCGGGGACGATGTGGTCGTTCTCGAGGCCGCCCCCAAAGATGCGGACCGCAGCGCCGGGCTGACGGCGTATCCGCAGGATCCGCTGCTGGCGCCGCCGCAGGACCTGAAGGCCACGTTCGCGTGGAAGCCCAAGGCTCTCGCGCCCACGACCGCGACCGCCGAAACTTCCCTTCCGGCGACCCCCGCCACAATCGCTCAGGCACAGCCCGGCCAGATAGCGGACGGGATGGTGGTTCGCGGCGATTACCTTTCGCGCATGCTGCGTCAGGGTGAAATCGGCTGGGGCATGATGCTGGTGGGAATGGTGGTGGCCTTTGGATTGGGCGCGGTTCACGCGCTCTCGCCGGGGCACGGAAAAACGATTGTGGCGGCGTACCTGGTTGGCAGCCATGGAACCCCACGGCACGCGCTGTTTCTAGGCGGCATGGTGACGTTCACGCACACCATTTCGGTGTTCGGCCTGGGAATTGTGACCTGGTTTTTCTCCCATTACGTGCTGCCGGAGAAGATATTTCCGGTGCTGGGCGCCATCTCCGGGATCTCGATCGTGTGGATCGGCGCGACGTTGTTCTTCAAACGGCTGCGGACGGCGACAGGCGGCAGCCCACATCACCACCACCACGATCATGGCCATCCGCATGCCCACTACCACGATCACGGGGACGGCCGGATGCACAGCCATGTTCCCGAGGGCGATGTAAGCATGGGGAGCCTGATTGCCCTTGGCGCAAGCGGGGGACTGGTTCCCTGTCCTTCGGCGCTGGTGCTGCTGTTGAGTTCGGTGGCGCTGGGCCGGGTGACATTGGGGTTGACACTGCTGGTGGCGTTTAGCGCGGGGCTGGCGGTAGTGTTGAGCGGGATTGGGCTGATCGTCCTGTACGCGCGAAACCTGCTGCCGGATCGGGAGAAAGCCGCTAAACATCCCGCGCTGCGCTATCTGCCGGTGGCGTCGGCGGCCGTGATCACGTTCGCGGGCGTCATGATGACGGGAGTGGCGCTGGGGGTGATTCGGCCATTCGGCGGAGTGTGAGGCCCGTCAAAGCGTTTCGCCGCGAATGAGGTCCGCGTACGTTTCGCGTTCGCGAACGACACGGTAGGAGGCCCCTTCTACCAGCACTTCAGGAGCGCGCGGGCGCGAATTGTAATTGGAGGATTGGACGAAGCCGTAGGCGCCGGCGGAACAGATGGCGAGAAAGTCGCCGGGAAAGACGTTGGCCATAAGCCGGTCGCGGGCAAGGAAGTCGCCGGTTTCGCAAACGGGCCCGACCACGTCGGCGGTGACGGGCGGCAGCGGGTTGCGGCGCAGGGGCAGGATTTCGTGGTGCGCGCGGTACAGCGACGGCCGGATGAGGTCGTTCATGGCGGCATCGACGATCACGAATTCCTTGTCGCCGTTTCGCTTGCGATAGAGAACGCGGGTGAGCAGGACGCCCGCGGGCCCGGCGATCGAGCGGCCGGGCTCGATGAAGGCACGTAGGCCGCTGTCGCGGAGGCGTGCCAGGAAGCTCTCGACGAAGGCGCCGATGCCGGGGGCTTCTTCACCGGAATGGTAGGCGATGCCGAGCCCCCCGCCGAGGTCCAGGTGTTCGATGGGAAAGCCGCGCCGCCGCAGTTCCGCGGCGAGGGCCAGCACCTTGTCCACCGCTTCGAGGATAGGGCTAGGATCGAGGATTTGGGAGCCGATGTGGCAACTCACGCCCTGCGCGCGCAAGTTGCGGAAATGGCGGGCGCCCTCGTACACCGCGGCGGCGGCGGAAATCGCGATGCCGAACTTATGCTGGCTAAGACCCGTGGAGATGTAGGGGTGGGTGGATGCATCGACGTCCGGATTCACCCGAATGGAGAAGCCGGCAGTCACGCCGCGGCGAGCAGCCATGGAGTCGATAAGCGCCAGTTCGGCCTCCGATTCGCAATTGAAGCTGTGAATTCCCTGTTCGAGCGCATATTCGACCTCGGCGGCGGTCTTGCCCACCCCGGAGAACACTACCTTGGCTGGGTCGCCGCCGGCACGGAGCACGCGGAAGAGTTCGCCGCCGGACACGATGTCGAAGCCCGCGCCTTCTTTAGCGAGGAGCGCGAGCACGGCCAGCGAGGAGTTGGCCTTCACCGCGTAACAGATGGTGTGCGGGAGGGTTCCAAAGGCGCGATCGTAGGCGCGGAAGTTCTCCCGAATCACCTGCGTTGAATAGACGTAGGCCGGGGTGCCTGTGCGGGCTGCGAGGTCGACAAGCGGGACCTGTTCGCAAAAATAGTCCTGATCAGAATACGAGAACATGCGCAGGAGGTTGAACTTCCAAGTATCCCACGCCGCGGACCCGGGCTCAGTTCGCCGGTGCGGCGCCGGCCATCAGCTTTAACTTATCGAGAGCCGCAACTGTTTTGCGCCATTCCTTCTCGCAATCCTTCATGGCGAAAGGAGCGTTCAAATCGGAGAAGAACGCCAGAACGTTCTTGAGGAGCTTCGGATCGGGAGCGGACTTGCCATCGGCCAGTTTTTCGGCGAGCGTGGCATATGTCTCGTCTGCCAGTTGGTATTCGCCGGGCCTGGTGAGAGCGCCGGTATCGAAGTCGCGATTGACCAGGGCCAGGCGGCCGCGCTTCTCTTCAGCGAGCCGTGCGCGGTAATGAAGCATTGTCTGGTTGAAGCTCTCCTGAAACAGCTTCTCGGTCGCGGGAGTGGGAGGCTTGAATGCGAAAGCGCGCAGCGGTCCAACTTTAGGAATGAGCCGAAAAAGAAATGCCAGGATGCGGGCGAAGATGCCGGGTTTTTCATACTCATCGTCCCACTCCTTTTCGTAGCTGGCGTGCGAGAGGTTGTAGAGAAACTTCTGGCGGGTCAGGCTGGGATGCGCTTTGATGAGATCGTCCTTTTTGAGATCCCATGCGGCTTTGGTCATTTCGGGAATTATCGTGCTCACGGTGTGGCGGTAGGTCCCGATGGCCAGGTCGACGCTGCCGAACACGTCACCGAGTTCGAGCGAATAAGTATCGAGGAACGCCCGTTCGAGAACCGGCTTGGCGACCTTGAACCCGATGAAGTCGTGATACGACTCCGGGGCGTAAGCGCCGCGCGCGACTTGCAGCACGTCGAATCCGAACTCGACCTTCAGGTGAGCGGAAACGTCGTCGGCGTAGGTCACCACATTCCCGTATTCCCGTCTCAGTTTGGGGTACTCCATGGGGACGGCGTGATTCACGGCAATGGAGTGCCCCTCCGTATCGGCCGAATAGTGGGCGAGGGCTCCAAGGGCGAAGGCATACTCGTTGAGGTCCGCCGAGTCGCGGATCAGGTTCATCACGAAATCGCCGGTTCGAACGTAATGGACCAGGTCGCTGAAGAGCTTGCTGCCGAACGGGTAGTAGCCCATGTCCTGAAGAATGCAGCCTCCGTAAGCGTATGCGTGCGCGTCCTTGAGATCTTCGAGCGTCGCATGTGGGAAACGCGCGAGGAGAAGGGGTTTGATATCTGGATCCCACGCCGAATCGATGATGGCCTCGTGAGTGAGGACGGAATATCCCGCGGCCAGGTGGGCCAGCAGCAGGAAGGAACAGACGAGCACGGTAGCCTGGCGCACGACTGGATCCGTGCAATCAGGCTGCCAGCTAAACAGCACCGCGCCCCGCGACGGGTTCAAATTGTCGCGCGGGGCACGGTTCTAATGCACTATCAGACGACGAGCGTTGAAAGTTGTGCGTCCAGATCCGCCAGGGCTTTAGTGAGCACGGCCTTGTAGCGCGGATTCTGCGCGGACTCCATTTCCCGCACCACTCTGGTGCGGGAAAGCATAATGGTTTCCCTACGACGAATGATCTCGAGCTTGATGGGATTGTTTTGCAAAGTGGAAGCAGCTTTCGGCCTGTCGGCCTCGGCCATGTCGATCTGCGCTTCGACCGACTTACTTTCCCAACCTCTGGCCATGCTTCTATTCTACTCTGGAGGAATCATGATTGGTAGTCTCCGTACGTTTCGGTTTGCACTTCCTTTATTTGCAACAATCGCGGTGCTTGGACAGTCACCGGCGCCGATGCGTCCGCCCGCCGTGCCGCTGATTGCGCACGACCCCTACTTCAGCATCTGGTCCATGGCGGACAAGCTGAATGCCGAACCGACCAAACAGTGGACGGGAAAGCCGAACACGCTGAACGCCCTGGCCCGCATCGATGGAAAGCTGTTTACCGTAATGGGACGGCCGCAGCAGAGGTACGCGGCGCTCGAGCAGACCCGGCTGGAAGTGTTGCCCACGCGCACAATGTACGAATTCAGCGGTGCAGGCGTGACGCTGGGACTCACCTTCCTGACGCCGGCCCTGCCCGACGATCTGGATGTGTTGTCGCGGCCGCTGACCTACCTGGAATTTCGGGCGGCTTCGGCCGACGGCGCCCCGCACGAGGTGAGCGTATATCTCGATGCCGCGGCGGACCTGGTGATTCACAACAATGACCAGCCGGTGGTCGCGACCCGATTTCAACTGGACGGGCAGCCGGTGCTGCGCATGGGTTCGCGGGATCAGCCCGTGCTGGCGCGGCGCGGAGACGACGTACGAATCGATTGGGGCTACCTCTACCTTGCTGCGGACCGCGCCGACGGCGTGACCACCGCGATTCTGCCCGGCAACCAGGCGCGGACGGCTTTTCAAAACGAGGGCAAGCTGCCGGACACCGACGATTTCACCGGCCGGACAACACCGGTGCTGGCGATGGCGATGGACCTGGGGCGGACGGGCGCGAATCCGGTGGCGCGCTACCTGATGGTGGCGTACGACGACCTGTATTCGATCGAGTACTTTCAGCGTCGCGAGAGGCCATGGTGGCGCAGAAAGGGTGCGGAGGCAGCCGATCTTTTGCGGTGGGGACGGCGCGATCACGATTCGCTGGCGGAGCGCTCGCAGAAGTTCGATTCCGAGCTTGGGGCGGACCTGCGCGCTGCCGGCGGCGAGGCCTACGCGAGGCTGGCGATCCTTGCGTACCGGCAAACCCTGGCGGCGCACAAGCTCGTGGCTGACGCGGACGGCACGCCGCTCTATTTTCCGAAGGAGAATTTCAGCAACGGATGCATCGCCACGGTGGACGTCATCTATCCGAGCGCGCCGTTCACGCTGCTGTTCAGCCCCACCCTGCTCAAGGCGCAGTTGCAGCCGGTTCTCGATTATGCGCGCATGGGACGCTGGCCCTGGCCCTTCGCACCGCACGATCTGGGAACCTACCCGCAGGCCAACGGGCAGGTTTACGGCGGCGGGGAACGCACGGAGCAAAACCAGATGCCGGTGGAAGAGAGCGGCAATATGCTGATCCTGGTGGCGGCGCTGGCGCGCGTGGAAGGCAACGCAGCGTTTGCCGAGAAGTACTGGCCGCAGCTCACGCAATGGGCGGAATACCTGAAAGACAAGGGGCTCGATCCGGAGAACCAGCTTTCGACGGACGATTTCGCGGGTCACCTGGCGCACAACGCGAACCTGTCCATCAAAGCGATTCTGGCGCTGGGCTCATACGGCGTGCTGGCCGAGATGACGGGCCGGAAGCCGGAGGCGGCACTGTATCGCAAAACCGCCCAGGAGTTCGCCGCCAGGTGGGTGGAACTGGCCGCGGACGGAGACCATTACAAGCTCGCGTTCGACAAGCCGGGCACCTGGAGCCAGAAGTACAACCTCGTATGGGACAAACTGCTGGGGTTGAATCTGTTTCCAGCGGAAGTGGCGCGCAAGGAGGTGGCGTTCTATCTGACCAAACAGAACCGGTACGGGCTGCCGCTCGACAACCGTCGGGATTATACGAAGCTCGACTGGGTGCTCTGGACGGCAACGCTGGCCGGGAATCGTGGCGAGTTCGAGAAGATTGTGGAGCCGGCGTACCGCTTTGCCAACGAGTCGGCGAGCCGCGTGCCGCTGTCCGACTGGTACGACACGGTGACCGGCAAACAGCAGGGCTTTCAGGCGCGGTCGGTGGTGGGCGGGCTCTTTCTGCCGATGCTGGACCAGCCGGCGCTCTGGAAGAAATGGGCCGGTCGCGGGGCAGCGAACCGCTAAGCCGTTTGCTATAGTTTTACGAAACTATGTCACGGAAAACAGTTGCTGCTTTGCTTTTGTTTCTCGCGCCCCTGTCCCTCGTCGCCCAGGAGCGAATTGACCTCAACATGGTTCACAAGATCAAGGTTGAGGGGTTGCAGAACTCCCGCGTGATGGAGCTTGCCTACAGCCTTACGGACCGCTACGGGCCCCGCCTGGTCAATTCACCGCAATACCGCGCGGCCGGCGAATGGGCCGTGGGACAGATGAAGGAATGGGGACTGAGCAACGTCAAGCTGGAGAAGTGGGCGGCCGGAATTCCCGGCTGGCAGTACACCTACTACAACGGGGCGATGGTGGAGCCGGCGTATCAGCCGCTGATCGGCGTACCGGTGGCGTGGACGGCGGGCACCAATGGCCCGGTCACGGGCGAAGCCGTACTGGCGCAGGTGCAGAGCCTGGCCGATATGGATAAGTACAAGGGCAAGCTGGCGGGCAAGATCGTGCTGATCTCGGCGCCGGCGGAGTTGCCCTTCCCGGACACGGCACTGGCGAGCCGCTACACGCCGGACGAACTGGCGGAACTGGCGACGGAACTGATTCCAGCGGGCGCGGGCGGCCGTGGCGGCAGGGGCGGAGGCCGTGGCGCATTGGGCAACATGACCCCGCAGGAGGCGCAGACCTATCAGCAGAAGCTGCGGACCTTCTGGAAAGACGAGGGAGCGTTAGTCACCGTGACGGCGACGGCGCGCGGGCAGAGCGGCACGCTTTTCGGCGGCGGGGCGCAGAACCGGACCGACACCACCAACCTGCCACAGGTATCGATCACGGCCGAACACTACAACCGGATCGCGCGCCTGCTGCAACACAACGTGCCGGTCAAGCTGCAGTTCGACATTAAGACGGAGTGGGACACGACCAACACGGATTCGTTCAACGTGATCGGCGAACTTCCCGGCAACGCCAAGAAGGGCGAAATCGTGATGCTGGGCGGACATTTCGACTCGTGGCACTACGGCACCGGTGCCACGGACAACGCCGCCGGCAGCGCCATCGCCATGGAAGTGATGCGCATCCTGAAGACGCTGAATGTGAAGATGGACCGCACCGTCCGGCTGGCGCTATGGGGCGGGGAAGAGGAAGGGCTGCTCGGCTCGCGTGCCTACGTGAAGGAGCACTTCGCGGATCCGGCGACCATGAAGCCGACGGCAGAGCACGGCAACCTGGCCGGATATTTCAATATCGACAACGGTACGGGCCGGATTCGCGGCATCTATTTGCAGGGAAATGAGGCCGTGCGTCCGGTGTTCGAATCGTGGTTCTCTGCGCTCAAGGATCTGACTCCTGGCGTGGTGACGATCCGGAACACCGGCGGGACTGACCACCAGGCGTTTGATGCCGTCGGGCTGCCCGGGTTCCAGTTTATCCAGGATCCGATGGACTACAACACGCGCACGCATCATTCGAATATGGACACTTACGACCGCTTGCAGCCCGCCGATTTGAAGCAGATGGCGGTCATTGAAGCGGTGTTCGTGTACAACGCGGCGATGCGGGCCGAGAAACTGCCGCGCAAGGAATTGCCGCCTCCGCAACCGGCCGGACGCGGAGGCCGCGGCGGCGCGGGCGCACCGGCGGCAGGCGGGCGCGGCGGAAACTAGCGCAAACTTTCAGAGGAGCGCATTGAGCCGTTCGAGCCCCTCTCGGAAGGGGCCCGGAGCCGTGAGCAGACTCACCACCAGGTAGGCTTCCGACTGGAAGTCGTAGAAGTAGCCCGGCTGCACGAGTACGTCCGCGCGCGCGAGCAGCTCGAGTGCCCACTCCTCTTCGCTGCGCGTGCGCGGCACCCGGAGCGTGATGTACCAGCCGCCTTCGACGGCCAGGATGCCGGCGGCGCTCCCGGCCAGCAGTTCGCGCGCGGCCGCGAGGTTGGCTTTCGTGCGTTCTCGAATCTGCCGCTGCACCTGCTCCCCGGCCGCAAGCAGGCCCGCGGCGGCGCACTGCACGGGAGTGCCTACGGAAAGGTATGTGTCGGCGATCCACTCCAGCCGTTCCATGGCCTGGAGGCGTTGCTGCGCCGGCCCGTTCACCACGATCCAGCCGAGTTTCATCTGCGGCAGGCCGGAGACTTTCGAAAGGCCGCTCATCGAGAACGACAAGGCTTCGGTGGCGCCGACAAGAGTGCTCACGCGCTGCGGGTCGGGGCCGAAGCTGTAGTCGGAGAAGACCTCGTCGGAGATCAGTGCGACTTGCCGTTCGGCGCAGAGACCCTCGATTACTTCGAGTTCGGGCTGCTTGACGAATGAGCCGGTGGGATTGTTGGGGTTGACCAGCACGATGGCCCGCGTACGTTCCGAGATCGCGGCGGCGAGCGCATCCACGTCGATGCTCCAGGCGCCGTGGTATTCGAGCGGGTAATGGCGCACGCCGAGCCCTTCCATTCCGGCCAGAAATTCGAACAGCGGATAGGAAGGACGGGGCACCAGAACGTGGTCACCGGGGTCGGCGAGCAGTTTAAAAAGGTAGGCGTAGGCTTCGCTTGTGCTGGCGGTGAGAAGGATGCGGTCGATCGCAACACTGTGGCCGCGCGCCGCGTAGTATGCGGAGACTTCCGCGCGCGTGTGCGGAGATCCCGCGGGCGCGGGCTCGTAGGCCAGAATCCGGGGATCGGAGAAGGAACTGAGAATCGTGTCCGGATAGTGCAGACCGGCGTGGGTGGGGTTGGATTCGGTGAGGTCCAGAATCGCCGACCCCACGCTTCGCTTTTCCGCGAGCAGGGAGCTTAGCCGGTTGGGCTGCAAACTCCAGGTAAACCGCGATGAAAACATGGATGATTTCGATTGTATCGGCTGGATGGCAGCGGGATTCGGTCCATCCGGGCGCGAACGGTGATAGTATTTGGTCGGTTCGGGAACCAAAATGAGCGACTCGCGGATTTTCGTGGTGGGCAGCGCCAATATGGACCTGGTCATCGACCTCCCGGTGCTTCCCCGTTTGGGGCAGACTGTGGCGGGCGGCGACCTGCGCTTCATCCCGGGCGGCAAGGGCGCCAACCAGGCGTGTGCGGCGGCCAAATCCGGCGGCAAAGTGGCGATGGTGGCGCAAGTGGGGCCGGATCCGTTCGGCGGCGTTCTGCGCGACAGCCTGGGCGCTGCCGGTGTGGCGACGGACCTGGTAGGCACGGCGGAACGGCCGACCGGTTGCGCGTCCATTTACGTGCTGCCTAACGGCGAAAACTGCATCGTGATCTCGCCCGGCGCGAATGCGGCGCTCGACCCGGCAACCGCGCTCGAACGGCTCGCCGGACTGCGCGCGGGTGATTTCGTGCTGCTGCAACTCGAGATTCCGCTGGAGACCGTGGAGGCGGTTACCGCCCGCGCGCGGCAGTCCGGCGCCATCACGATTCTGGACCCGGCGCCGGCACGAGCCTTGCCCGCCGAAATCCTTCGTAACGTGGACTATCTAACCCCCAACCAGACGGAGGCCTGCATTCTTGCGGGACAGCCCGGCGCGGTGGTGGAGCATTTGCGTGACGCGATGGAAGTATCGACAGCGCTGCTTGCCGCCGGACCGCGCAACGTGATCCTGAAACTGGGCGACCTCGGTTGTCTTGTGGGGGAGCGGCACGTGCCGGCGCACGCGGTGCGGGCTGTGGACACGACGGCCGCGGGCGACGTATTCAACGGCGCGCTGGCTGCGGCGCTGGCCAAAGGTGAGACGCTGATGGCCGCCGCCGCGTGGGCCAACGCCGCGGCTGCGATTTCTGTAACGCGGCCCGGAGCACAGACTTCAATTCCGATGCGCGAAGAGGTGGAGCTGTTTCTCGCAAGCGCAGCGGGCGCATAAAAGGGAACTTATGTTCATCGTCGATTCGTTGGGCCTGGCGATTGTCTTTTGCGTGATTACCATGCTCGGTTGGGGCTCATGGGCGAATACCCAGAAGCTGGCAGGGCAGGACAAATGGGAGTTTCCGCTGTTTTATTGGGACTACGCCCTCGGAGTCGCGCTGCTGAGCGTGGTCTTCCTGTTCACGGCCGGGAGCATGGGCAGCGCGGGAATGCCTGCGCTTGAAAACCTGGGCCAGGCGGCGCCGGTGCCGGTGCTGCACGCGCTTTTGAGCGGCGCGATTTTTAATCTTGCCAACATTCTGCTTGTGGTGGCGATCTCGAGTGCCGGCATGAGCGTCGCCTTTCCGGTGGGCGTCGGGCTGGCGCTGGTGATCGGCACGGTGACCAGCTACGTGCAATTGCCGAAGGGCAACGCCGGACTGCTGTTCGGCGGCGTGCTGCTGGTAGTGGCTGCGATGGTCTTCTCGGCCATGGCATACAGCCGCTTGCCGCGTCCCAAGGGCCAGGGCTGGCGGCGCGGCATCGTTTTCGCGGCGGTGGCCGGGTGCCTCATGGGATTCTTCTACCCTGAACTATCGCGCGCCATCTCGCCCGGATTTCAGACGGGACGCATCGAGGCCGGATACCTGACGCCCTATACGGCGCTGTTGTTCTTCGCGGTGGGCCTGCTCGTCAGCAACCTGGCGATCAACACGATTTTCCTGAAGAGCGCGGGGCTGAACTACAGCCGACTACTTTCGCGGCTCCGTGCGGCTGCACTCGCTGGGCGTGGCGGGCGGGATGATCTGGATGCTGGCCCTCAGCCTGAACATCGTGGCATCCGGCGTGGCCGGGCCGGCAATCTCGTACGCCCTCGGGCAGGGAGCGACGCTGGTGGCGGCGATCTGGGGCGTGCTCATCTGGAAAGAGTTTCGGGGCGCTCCGCAAGGAACCGGGGCACTGATCGGATTCATGTTCGCGGCGTACGCCGGAGGATTGCTGCTCATTGGCGCGGCTACACTATAAGAGGCGAAAATGCGTACTGTCACTTGGATGATTTTGCTCTCGGCGGCTGCGGCGGGAATGACGGCGGCTGAAACACGCCGGATGAGCCGCGCGGAATTGCGGGACCGGATTGAAGGCGGCTGGGCCGGACAGATGATCGGCGTCAGCTTCGGCGCGCCCACAGAGTTCCGCTTCAATGGAAAGATCGTACCGCTCGAGCGGCTGCCGCAGTGGAAGCCGGAGATGGTTTCGAACTCGCTCGGCCAGGATGACCTCTATGTGGACATGACCTTCGCCAAGGTGCTGGACGACAAAGGCGTGCACGCCACTACAGACGATTTCGGCGCCATGTTCCGGGAAGCGAAGTACCGGCTGTGGCACGCCAACCTGGCGGCGCGCCGCGCGCTGAAACGCGGCGTCCCGGCGGAACTGTCGGGAACGCCGAAGTACAACGCGCACGCCAACGATATCGACTTTCAAATCGAAGCGGACTTCATCGGACTGATGGCGCCGGGACTGCCGCAATGGGGCAACGAGATGGCGCTCCGAGCCGGTCGCGTCATGAATACAGGCGATGGCATCATCGGCGGCATGTTCATGTCGGCCATGTACAGCGCCGCCTTTTTCGAGTCCGACCCGCGCCGGGTGGTGGAGGCGGGCCTCGCTTCCATGCCGCCGGCAAGCCCGTATGCGAAAGTGATCCACGACGTTCTGCAATGGTCGAAACAGTACCCGGACGATTGGGAAAAAGTCTGGGCCATGGTGAACGCGAAGTGGGACAAGCGCGAGCCTTGTCCGGAAGGCGCGCTGCTCCCGTTCAACATCGATGCCAAGATCAATGGCGCGTATGTGGCGCTGGGGCTGCTGTACGGCAAGGGAGATTTCGGGAAGACGGTGGAGATCGCCACCCGCAGCGGCCAGGATTCGGACTGCAACCCGGCGAGTGCCGGCGGAATCCTGGGAGTCATGCTGGGATACCGGCGGATTCCGGATGCGTGGAAGAGCGGCATTCCGGCCATCTCCGGCAAGAAATTCAGCTACACGGATTTCACTTATCCGGAAATCGTGGCCAGCACCGAGAAGCGCGCGCTCGCGCTGATCGAGGCGACGGGCGGCAAGGTGGGCGCGGACGCCGTGGAGATCGCGGTGCAAAAACCGAAGCCGCTGCCTGTGCCGCTGTGGGACGACTACGGGTCTCCCGTGGAGCGGGTGAAAACGAGCGATGCGCGGTGGGAGTGGAAGGGCGAGTGGAAGACCTCGGGTGCGCCGGACCGTCCGGTGCGAACCGCGTCCTCGGCGGGCAGCGAAGCCATAATTTCATTCGATGGGACCGGCGCGATCGTCACCGGCACCTATCTGCCGAAGGGCGGCACCGCGACCGTATATCTGGACGGCAAGCCGGACCGCACCGTTGATGTGGTTTCCGACGAGTCGCAGAATCGCGGCGGCGAAGCGGTGTGGCACCTGTTCGGCCTGAAGAAGGGCAAACACACGGTCAGGCTGGTAGTGGACGGCAAGCCCGGCCCGGCATCGGACGCGACCGATGTGGCGGTGGAAGGGCTGATCGTGTTTCGGTAGGCAGCGACCCGGGTTCAGCGGTCGTCGTCGTCGATATCGAGCGACAAGGGCGAAAAGATGCCTTGCCGGGGCGCCGGATAAGGCACGGACCAACCCTTGATCGCGCCCCACAGAATGCGATTCAGCCGTTCGGTGGGCGCGGCGTCCGGCACTGACCATTTCATGCGTGCTGAGGCGAGGGCGCCGCTGCGCGCAGGTCCCTTGAGGGCCGCTGCCGGCGGATTCACTTCCATCAGGTCGTGATGCGGCTGCTCGACTGTGAAGGGCGTCAGGTCCGGCTGATCGGTGAAACTCTGCCGCATGTCGTGCGCGATCAGGTCAAAGAGAGACATGGTTGGCAAGCCCAGAATCAGCTCGATC
The DNA here is from genome assembly GCA_963836425.1 of Bryobacterales bacterium. Taxonomy (GTDB): domain Bacteria; phylum Acidobacteriota; class Terriglobia; order Bryobacterales; family Bryobacteraceae; genus CAWIJJ01. The sequence goes on from CAWIJJ010000008.1 coordinate 390,017, forward strand.
GTCTTGAGAATGCTTTGGTGCGAATAGAATGTGGAATCGATGTGGCCACGGCGCGCATACGGACTGACGACAAAGGAGGTAGTGCGGTGGCCGTCGACATGATCCACGCCATTCTGCGCATCGTCTTCCACTACGAAGATCGCCATTTTGGACCAGAAGCGCGAATGGCTGAGGGCGTCTACGATCTGTCCGAGGGCGTAATCGTTGTCCGCCACCATGGCTTTCGGGCTGGAGGCGCCCGGCGTGGTGCCGTAAGTGTGATTCGAGGGTAACTGGAGAAGAATGAGATTGGGCAGGCGGCCCTCGGCTTCGAAGCGTTTCAGATCGGCGAGAAAGATCTGCGCGCGCGCCACATCGGGTATTGCGGTGGAGTACGACGGGTAATTGGCGGCGAGGATGCGATTCAGCGGGGCGATCGGAGCGCGGATCGACCAGTCCGAAGTGAAGTCGCCGCCTGTCTGCCATTTGCGGAGGAGATCCAGGCGCGAACTGGAAAGCCTGCCCATGCTGCCGGAATATTCCCCGTAGACGCGTACGGTGCGTCCGGCGGCGAGCGCGTAATCCCAGAGGAACCCGCCGGAGGAATAGGCCATGGGATCGGTGCCGTCGAAGGGGTAACTGCGGCCCTGGTAGCCGGGCCACAGGCAGTACTCGGTCTCATTGGCCTGGGTGAGCCACTGGTGGCCGTCGGCGCTGTTCCCGCCGGTCGCGTAGAAGTTGTCGATGAGCACGAACTGGTCCGCCATGCGGTGCTGGTTGGGGGTGACCTCTTCGCCGAACATGACAAGAGACGGGTCGCCGTTGCCCTTGCGCATGTCGCCCAGAACCTGGTCGTAGGTGCGGTTCTCTTTGATGATGAAGACGACGTGATCGATCAGCGAGGGTTCGCCGGAGCGCTCGGGAATGGCGGCGGCCGGGCGCGCGCGGGCAGCGAGGCGCTGCGCGGAGGGAGCGGCGCCCGAAAGCCGCAGGTGGTTGTTTTCGGCGACAGCGGTGGTAAAAGCGGCAAGTTGCGCGGCATCCGGCAAGGTCACGACGGCGACGGACCCGCGATAGGTTAGGGCGTGGCGTTTGGAGGGAGCCTCGCGCCATCCGGAGCCGGGGCCGAGGAGCGAGGCGATGGCAAGATAGCGGCCCGAAGGATCCAGGGCGATGCTGTTCGGATACCACGCGGTGGGAATCAGGCCGCGAACGCTTCCGGCGGCGGTATCGATTACGGCTACGGCATTGATGCCGCCGCAAGCGACGTACAACGTCTTGCCGTCGGAAGAGATCGCTAGAGCAGTGGGGGCGATGCCGCGCACGGTTTGCGAAAAGGGTTGCAGGCGGATGGTCCGCAGCACCGCATTGCGCGCGGTATCGATCACGGACACGGTATCGGAATTGCCGTTGGCCACGTACAGCCGCGTACGAGGCTCGTCGAGTACCAGCGCAGTGGGGTGCAGGCCGGCGGCGATGGTGGCCGTTTCTCCCGTGCGCAGATCGACGCGGGTGACGGTACCGGTAGAGGCGACGCCGCGCGCATCCACGACGACCCGCTCGGAAGGCTTCTCATCCGGAGACGCGAACAGCTCGCCGGAACGGGGAAGGCGGCCGCCCAGGTTGGTCACCCAGGCTGTATTCGCGTTGCGATCTACGGCGGCGGCGAACGGCGCGATTCCCGCATCGGCGCGGCGCACCACACTGCCCGTGGCGAGGTCCACGAGAGCCACCTGATTTTCCCAGGCCAGCGGTGCCACGGCGTAGCGGCGGCCGGACGCATCCGGCTCGGCGGAGATCGCGAGGGCGCCGGGCGAGAACTTGCCGAGCTGCGCGGCAAGCGGCCGCAACGTGTCGTTTTCGACCGAGAGAATCCGCGCCATGACCGTGTTATTGCGGGAGGCCTCTCTGACGGAGTTGCCGAGGAGGGCGGCACCCGTGACCGGATCGGCGGCAAGCGACTGGTTGCCGGGCGTCCCGCCATGCGGTACGCGAACAACAACGCGGTTCTCTTTCCAATCGAGGCGATACAGTTGGGAGGCGTGCAGGACCCAGAGTTGATCGCCGCCGGCCCAGGCGACTCCATAGACGCGGCCCTGAAAAACAGAAGGAACGCCGGCGGGTGTGATGGTCTGGCGCGTGGTGACGACGCCGGGGTCGGAGACACCGCGGCTCGGTTGGTCGATAGTCTGCGCGGCACAAAGAGAGGCCGCCATGAAGAACGCCAGGCGATGCATGGGACAATCAATAACACGGTTGCAGCGATTTTTGGCGATGAAACAAGCGGCAATTTTCGTAACTCTATTGTTATCGAGCGCGGTGGCGCAGCCCGCATGGCAGCCGTTGTTCGACGGCAAGAGCTTGCATGGATGGCGTGAGACGCCGTTCACCGGGCACGGTGCCGTGAAAGTGGAGAACGGCGCGATCGTACTGGGCACGGGCGCGCCGATGACCGGCGTCACGTGGACCGGACCGTTTCCGCAGACCAACTATGAAATCCGCTTCGAAGCCTCGCGCCTCGAGGGCGGCGATTTCTTCGCGAGCCTGACCTTTCCGGCGGGCGGATCCTTCGCCACCTGGGTCCTGGGAGGGTGGGGCGGCGACATCGTGGGGATCTCGAACATCGACGGGTGGGACGCGTCGGACAACGAAACACGCTCGTACTTTACTTTCGAGAATAGGAAGTGGTACTCGTTCCGTCTGCGGGTGACCGGGGACAAGATCATGGCGTGGATCGACGAGCGTCCCATCGTGAACGTGGAGATCGGCGGGCGCAATGTCAGCCTGCGATTCGGCGAGATGAAACTTTCGGCGCCGCTCGGTTTCGCCTCATACGGCACGACCGGGGCGGTGCGCAAGATGGAGTGGCGTGAGGCGAAGTGAGGTGGGCTGTGGCACGACAGCTCTGTAACGCCGTCGTTTAGAGCCCTGCGAAGGTGTCTTAGTTCGCGGACGGCCTCTCCACGCTGTCGATCACCAGAATCTCCACGGGGCCTTTGGCCGGCTCCAGTTTGAGTCCGAGCTTTTCCTGAAGCACCGTAAAGACGGTTGGCAGCGTTTCGTTCTCTCTCGGCGTTCCCGCGAATGAGGCGAATTCCAAAATGAAATTGTATTTTCCCTCGAGTCCCGTCTTGTCGATTACGGGCGCTCCCACTTCGCTGATGAGCATCGCGGCCAGGCTTGAGACCGGCATCCCCCAGCCTTTAATTTGACGCGGCCCCTGGCTGGAGCGGGTTGGCTCGTTGTCGGCCCGTTCGAGTTTGGGACCACCCTTCGCCACCACCAGTTCATACACAGAATGGGTCTTGGTGACGCGATGAGCCTTCAGCTTGAACCGGTCCGCGAGCAGCGATTGCAGCATCTCCGGAATCCGGTCGCGCGGCCCGCCCGCCGGGAGTTTGGCCTCGATGGTGAACTTCGCCGAATCGGCCCAGCCCGGTCCGCCCTCGAGCTGAAATTCGTTTAGGCGGTAGGCGCTGCGAATCAGGTTGTTGAGCGTGGTGTTGCGCATTTCCAGGGTGCCCGGCGTGCTGCGGGCGCTGGAACTCGGGTCGGCCGGATCGCCCGGCTTCACCGATACGATTTCGAACTCCACGCGGCCGGTCGCCGGCGTTTGCGCCCGCGCCACTGCGCTCAAAAGTACCGCCAGGATGACCCGCTTCATGTGCCCCCCCTGGATTTTTCGGAACGCGTTACTTCTTCCGTCTTGCCACCACGCGCACGCGCCGGGTCTCGGAGATCGCGCCGGGCGTAAGTGCATCGTTGACGATTTCGGCCTGCTCCTGCTGGTGTCGCTTGCCGGATCCGGTGGCCGGGCTGGCGCTTTCCGGCCGGCCGACGTAGCGCATGGCGCGCTTTCCGGGTTCGAGCAGGGGCTCGAAGTATTCGCGCACATAGCGCCACGGTCCCATGTTGCGGGGCTCTTCCTGAGCCCACACGATCTCAGCGGAATCCGGATACAGCGAAAGAATTTCCGCCGCCTGGGCGGCCGCAAACGGGTAGATCTGCTCCAGGCGGATCAGCGCCACGTGTTCGGCCTTGCGCTCTTCGCGTGAGGCCAGAAGATCGTAGTAGATCTTGCCGGAGCAGAACACGATGCGGGTCACCTGGGCCGGCTCCACCGTATCGCCGAGCAGTTCCATGAAGCCGCCGGTGGTGAAGTCCTCTATGCGCGAAACGGCCCGCGGATGGCGCAGCAGGCTCTTCGGCGTGAAGATGATGAGCGGTTTGCGCATACCGCGACGGTCGTGGCCGCCGTACATCTGGCGGCGGAGAAGGTGGAAGTACTGCGCCGGAGTGGTGCAGTTCGTCACCTGCATATTGTTTTCGGCGCACAGCGTCAGGAAGCGCTCGATGCGTGCGCTCGAATGTTCCGGCCCCTGTCCTTCGAAACCGTGCGGCAGCAGCAGCACCAGCCCGCTCGGCTGTCCCCACTTGGATTCGGCGCAGGTAATGAACTGGTCGATCATGATCTGCGCGCCGTTGGCGAAGTCGCCGAACTGCGCTTCCCAGATGACCAGCGTCAGCGGGTCCGCCACGCTGTAGCCGAATTCGAAGCCCAGGACTGCGTACTCGCTGAGCGAACTGTCGTAGACGTCGAAGCGCGCCTGGTCCGGCGAGATGTGCTGCATCGGGATGAAACGCCGGCTGGTCTCCGAATCGTAGAAAGCGAGATGGCGCTGGCTGAAGGTGCCGCGCCCCGAGTCCTGCCCGCTCAACCGCACCGCCGTACCCTCAAGCACGAGCGTGCCGAAGGCCAGTGCTTCACCGAAGGCCCAGTCGATGGGCGCCGCTTTGGCGATGACCTCGCGCCGGCGTTCCACGAAGTTGCGCAGCTTGGGATGGAGGTGGAAATTTTCCGGAAATTGGGTGATGCCGTGAACGACCCGTTCGATGACCTGACGGTTCACCGAGGTGCGCGGGCAGAAGCCGCCCACATCCTCGGTCGGAACCGCGCTCAGCTCCTGCAGTTCGTAGCGCTCGGCGCGCTGCTGCACCGCGTCGTAAGCCTCCGAGAGCCGCGTCGAAAACTCCTTCCGCATGGCGGCCACTTCATCGGCGAAAAGCACACCTTCGCGCTCCAGCCTTTCCGAGTACATGTTGGCCACGGAGGGATGGGTCTTGATCTTGCGATAGAGAATCGGCTGGGTGTAGCTGGGGTCGTCGCCTTCGTTATGGCCGTGGCGGCGATAGCAGATCATGTCGATCACCACGTCGGTCTTGAACCGCTGGCGGTAATCGAAGGCGATCTGCACCACGCGGATGGCGGCCTCGGGATCGTCGCCGTTGACATGAAAGATCGGCGCCTGCACGCCGCGGGCGACGTCGGTCGAGTAAGGCGTCGAGCGCGACTCGTCGGGCAGCGTCGTGAAACCGATCTGGTTGTTGATAATCAGGTGCAGGGTGCCGCCGGTCGAGTAACCGTCGAGCTGCGAAAGGTTCAGCGTTTCTGCAACCACGCCCTGGCCGGCAAACGCCGCGTCGCCGTGCACCAGGACCGGAATCACGCGCTCCCGGGCAGTGTCGCCCAGCCGGTCCTGTTTGGGACGGACAATACCCTCCACCACCGGATCGACGGCTTCCAGGTGGCTCGGATTCGGGGAGACGGAGACGATCACCTCGCGGCCGCTTTCCGTCGTGCGCACAGCCTGCGCGCCCAGGTGGTACTTGACGTCGCCAGACCCCTGCGTGCTCGAAGGGTCGAGGGCGCCCTCGAACTCCGAGAAGATCTGCTTGACGTCCTTGCCCACCACGTTGGCCAGGATGTTCAGCCGGCCGCGATGAGCCATGCCGATCACGAGCTCGTGCACGTTGTTGTCGCCGGCGCGCTCCAGGATCTCCGCCAGGATGGCCATCGCCGCTTCGCCGCCTTCGAGCGCAAAGCGTTTCTGCCCGACGAAGCGGGAGTGCAGGAAGTGCTCGAACTCTTCGGCCGCAACCAGGTTGCGCAGAATGCGCACGCGAGTTTCGCGGTCGAGCGGCCAACTGTTGGCTGCCGGCTCCATGCGCTGCTGGAGCCAGCGCTTCTGCTCCGGCACCTGGATGTTCATGTACTCGCAGCCGATTTTGCCGCAATAGGTCTGCCGCAGCGTCTCGAGGATCTCGCGCAGCGTCGCCACCGGCCGCGGTCCGCCTTCACCGATCGCCTCGCCGAGCGACCCGGTGAGGAACTCGCGATCGAGGTCCCAGATAGTCAGCCCGTAGGTCTCCGGATCGAGTTCGGCGTGGTAGCTGGGCTCGACCCCGAGCGGGTCCAGGTCGGCGATCAGGTGGCCGCGCACGCGGTAGGCGTTGATCATCTGCATGATCCCCGCTTCCTTGGCGATTTCCGCGTAGCGAGCCGCGGTCAGGCCGGGCAACTGGGGCTGACGGTCGCTCGTCCAGCGTACCGGCTGGTGCGGCATGCGCAGGTTTTCGAACACTTCTTCGAAGAAGCCGTCGCCGCCGTCCAGCAGGTCCTGCAATTTGCCCAGGAACGCGCCCGATTCGGCGCCCTGGATGATCCGGTGGTCGTAGGTGCAGGTGAGGGTCATCACCTTGCTGATGCCGAGCACCGCGCGCGTCTCCTCGGCGGCGCCGCGATATTCGGCGGGGTAGTCGATGGCGCCGGCCGCGATGATCGCGCCCTGTCCCGGCATCAGCCGCGGGTTGGAGGCCATGGTGCCCACGGTGCCGGGATTGGTGAGCGAAATCGTGGTGCCCTGGAAGTCGGCGGGCGTGAGCTTGCCGTTTCGCGCGCGCGCCACAAGGTCGTCAAAGGCCGAAAGGTACTCCTGAAAGTTGAGGGCTCCGGCGTTCTTGATATTCGGCACCATCAGGCTGCGCGCGCCGTCCCTTCCGGCCACGTCTACCGCGATTCCCATGTGGATCTGCGGGCTGACGGCGCGGAAGGGCTGGCCGTCTTTCTCCGCGTAAGAATGGTTGAGGGCCGGCTGCTCCTCGAGGGCCTTGACGATGGCCCAGCCGATCAGGTGGGTGAAAGAAACCTTGCTGCCGCCGACCAGGCTCCGGTGCTGGTTAATCATGCGCCGGTTCTCGTCCATCACTTTGACGGCGATGGTGCGTTGCGACGTGGCGAGGGGGATCGAAACCGACGCGGCCATGTTGCCGGCGATCCGGGCGGCCGCGCCGCGCAAAGGCTGCAAGGCGACTCCGGCGGGCGGTTCGGGCGGTAGGGCAGCGGGAGCAGCCGCGGGCGCGGGCGCCGGCGCGGCGGGAGCCGGGGGAGTGGATCCTCCGTTGCCCTCGAAGACGTGCTTCCAGCTCTCATCCACGGCACTGCGATCGTGCAGGTATTGCCGGTACAGCTCGTCTTCCAGCCAACTGTTAATTCCCATGTTTGGATCGGTTTTCGCGGACATCCGAGTGGAGTGCTTTCCCTTTTATGATACCGTGGCAGGCGCATGGCTCCGCCGCTCCAGACTCCCCGGCTGGTCCTGCGCCGCTGGCGCGACTCCGACCGAGCGCCTTTTGCCCGAATGAATGCCGACCCGCGCGTGATGAAGCACTTTCCGGCGTGCCTCACCGAAGAGGAGAGTAATCTCTCCGCCGCGCGCATCGAGGCGCATTTCGAACTGCACGGCTTCGGCCTGTTTGCCGCCGAGTTGCGCGCGACCGGCGCCTTTTCGGGCTACATCGGCCTGAGCGTGCCGGCGTTCGAAACCCACTTCACGCCCTGTGTGGAGATCGGCTGGAGGCTCGCTCCGGAATATTGGAATCGCGGCCTGGCAACGGAGGGCGCGCGCGCCGTGCTGCGCTACGCGTTCGAAGACCTGCGGCTGTCCGAGATCGTGTCCTTCACTGTGCCGGATAACCTGCCCTCGCGGAGGGTGATGGAGAAGATCGGAATGACCCACAATCCGGCAGATGATTTCGATCACCCGCGCCTGCCCGAGGGGCATCCGCTAAGGCGTCACGTGTTGTACCGGATCAGGCGTTGGTCAGCGGACTGAGGCGCGCGGCATGCCCTGTTCGAGCGGATTCGGCAGATTGCGCTCGGCGTAATACCCGGGCCGCACGCGCTCGACGATCTGCGCCACCGAACGGTCCAGCACGCGGAAATAGGGCTGCGGGTTCAGGCCGATCCAGAAGGCCCAGACAATCAGCGGCGCGAACACAGCGCGCTCGCGCCAGCTCAGGTCGCGCAAGCCGCGGTTCTTCTCCCGCACTTCCCCCAGCATGGTCCGCTGGAAAAGCCACAGCAGGTACGCGGCGCCGAGCGCGATCCCTACCGCGCACCAGAAGGCCCATACCTTCGACATCTGGAAGGCTCCGCCCAGAATCGTGATTTCACCGATGAACCCGTTCAGCGGCGGAATGCCCATGGAGCTGAGCGCGGCGATGCCGAAGACCAGCGTGAAGACCGGCATGACTTTCATCAGGCCGCCGTATTCGGAGATTTCGCGCGTGTGGCGCCGCTCGTAAACCACGCCCACGATGAGGAAGAGCATTCCGGTGGAGATGCCGTGGTTGATCTGCTGGATGATGGAACCCGCGATCCCCGCCGGGTTCAGCGCGATGATGCCGAGGGTGCAGAAGCCGAGGTGACTCACCGAGGAATACGCCACCAGCTTCTTCCAATCCTTCTGCATCAGCGAGGCGAGCGCTCCGTAGACAATCCCGATAATCGAGAGCACCGCCACGATGGTGATCACGGTGTGGTTTCTGGCGGCATCCGGCAGCAGGGGAAGGGAGAATCGCAGGAATCCGTAGGTCCCCATCTTCAGCAGGACGCTGGCCAGGATTACCGAGCCGGCCGTGGGCGCCTCCACGTGCGCGTCGGGCAGCCAGGTGTGGAACGGCCACATCGGCACCTTTACGGCGAAGCCGATGAAGAAGGCCCAAAACACCCACCATTGCACGCCGGGGGAGAGTTGCAGGCGCATCAGGTCGGCGATATCGAAGCTGTAGCTCTGGAATTGCGTGTAGTAGCGGGAGTAGAGAACCAGAATGCCAAGCAGCATCAGCACCGAGCCGATGAGCGTGTAAATCATGAACTTGATGGCCGCATAGACGCGCCGGGGGCCGCCCCAGATGCCGATGATGAAATACATCGGAACCAGCACCGTTTCCCAGAAGACAAAGAACAGCAGGAAATCGCGGGCCATGAAGACGCCCAGCATGCCGGTCTGGAGCAGCAGGAAAAAGGCGTAGTATTCCTTCAAGCGGTCCTTGACGGAGGTCCAACTCGATAGAATCGCCAGGAAGCCCAGCAGCGTCGTGAGCATGACGAGCAGCAGCCCGAACCCGTCGATGCCGATATGGTACGAAGCGCCGATGGACGGAATCCAAGGCGCCCTTTCCACAAACTGGAAGTCCTGGGTGCGGTCGAAACGGTACACCAGGGGCAGCGACACCAGGAAGCCCGCGAACGAGGCGATATTCGCCCACCATTTGATGGCACGCTCATTCGCTGACGGAATGAACAGCAACACCAGGAGCCCAAACAGAGGCAGAAAAAGGACAATTGAGAGGATATGGTCCATAATTGGCTGCTATGGATTAGCCCCTCATGGTAGCACCTGTTCGCTCGGAAGCGCCCTGCGTCTTTTTTGCCCGGCGGCGCGTATACCGGAGTGCGGATATGACCTTGGAAGCGGCCATCCAGAACGCGCTGGCGGATATGGAACAGGACGACACCGTGCGCATCCGCCGGATGGACGCCGACGCTATTGCGGGCGCGGTGGAACAGTACCGGCATCGCCTTTTCCGTTACCTTTACCGGATAGTCCGCGATGAAGCCGCTGCCGAAGACCTGTTTCAGCAGACCTGGTTGAACGTCGTGCGCGAGATTCGCCGCTACAACGGCCGCAGTTCCTTCGGGACGTGGCTCTTTGCCATCGCCCACAATGCCGCCATGGACCGTTTGCGCCGGAAGGGCTGCGAACCGCTCGAGGAATCCGCCGTGGCAGCCTCCGGCGCGCCGGATGCGTACGCCTCCGCCGTCGAAGCCGAGCGGCACGCCATTCTGGACCGGGCGGTTTCGACCCTGCCTGCTTCCTATCGCGAGGTGCTGACGCTGCGATTTGAGGAAGGAATGAAACTCGAAGAGATTGCCGAAGTGACCGGTGCGCCCCTTTCGACCGTGAAAAGTCGCTTGCAGAGGGCGCTCGAGGGGGCCCGCCAGGCCATGGTTGGAAAGTGGCGGAAGGAAGACCTGTTATGAAATGCGATCCGGAAATCGTGGCGCTGCTTGCCGCCAGCGCCGCCGGAGTACTGGAACCGCAGCAAGAGCGCCGGCTTCGCGAACACGTCCGGAACTGTCCGGAGTGCGCCAGGGCGCTCCGCGAATTCGCGGAAATCGCGAGCGCACTGCCGGGGTTGCCGGTCCCCGATCCACCGGTTGATTTGACAAAACAAACCCAATGGCTGCTCGCGGCCGAATTTGCGGCGCGCGCCGACCAGCGCCAGGCTGCTGTATTGGCAGGAGTTGTGGGTATCTGCGGCTGGGCAGGCGCGGCTTCAGGGGTCTACCTGTGGTGGCTTTGGAGCGGGAACGGAACCTGGGCCTGGCTGCTGTGGTGGCTGCTGCCCCCGATGATTATTGCACCCGCAGCGGCCGCGCTCCAGCGATCCCGGACCGGAAGGAGGACCGCATGATCCAGGAACGCAAGAACGTCATTCCGACGGTTGCCTGGGTCGTCGCCGGCGTCGTCTTCGTCCTGGCCTTTCTCTTTTTCAGCCTGCTCGCTGTTCGATCACGGGCGCCGGCGCCCGTGATCGTCTTTTTGCCGTTCCTCATTGCCGCGCTAACGGCAACCTGGGTCGTGCTCACCGGCTACGTCTATGGCGACGCGAAGCGCAGAGGCATGCGCTATGTAATGTGGACGTGGCTGGCGGTTCTGGTGCCGAACGGGCTCGGGATCATGTTGTACTTCATCATGCGCGACCCCATGCCCGTGTTTTGCGCCCGCTGCGGGGGTGCCATGGGCCGGGATTTCGCCTTCTGCCCGCGCTGCGGTTACGGCGTGGCCCCGGCGTGCCCGTCCTGCCAGCGGGTCAGCCAGGTGGGCTGGACGCACTGCGCCTACTGTGGCACCAAGCTAAATTAAACCCGCTTAACGACTTACGGAGATTATCGTCCACACTTCGCCGGTGGCGGTGCGGACTTCCTGCCAGCCGCCGAGGCTGCGGTTTTCGAGCGCGGCGGCAACCGCGTCTGTAAAAGTCAACCCGCCGTGGGGATCGCCCACCAGCACGCCGCTCGGCAGAGCGCGTGCTTCTTGCACAGTCGTAACCCGCGTAACGATGCTGGTAATGTCCAAGGCGACCGAAGCGCCGGGTGAGGGGCCCATGGAATTCATAACCCTATTTTCCGCTGCCGGCAGGCCAACATGAAAGAGTCTCAATGAGCGGCATTGTGCGATTCGACGCGCCCGGAATTACGCCACCCGCGAGTGGTGTTAATCTAATCACCGGAGAAGGATCATGATCATCGGAGTACCCAGGGAAATTAAGGACCACGAGACCCGGGTGGGTCTGGTTCCGAGCGGCGTAACCGCCCTGCGCGAGGCGGGACACGACGTCATCGTCGAAACGCGCGCGGGGGAGGGAAGTTCCCTAACCGACCGCGAATACATGCAGGCGGGCGCGCACATCGAGGATAGCGCGGCCGAGGTCTGGCGCAAGGCCGACCTCGTCGTTAAGGTGAAGGAGCCGCAACCGGGCGAATACCCGTACTTCCGGCCGGGCCTGACCCTGTTCACCTATCTGCATCTGGCGCCGCTGCCCGAATTGACCGAGCGGTTGCTCGAAGCCAAGGTGAACGGCGTGGCCTATGAAACCATCGTGGAGGCCGACGGTTCGCTGCCGCTGCTGACGCCGATGAGCGAAGTCGCGGGACGCATGGCGGTCCAGGTGGGCGCGCAATACCTGGAACGGCCGAACGGCGGCAGGGGTATCCTCCTGGGGGGCGTGCCCGGAGTGGCGCCTGCGAACGTGGTCATCCTGGGGGGCGGCATCGTGGGAACCAACGCTGCCAAAATGGCACTGGGGCTGGGCGCCCACGTGGTCATGATCGACCGGAACTTGAACCGCCTGCGCGCCCTCGATGACATTTTCAACGGGCAGATCGTCACGCTGGCCTCGAACACCTGGACCATCGGGGAGAACCTGAAGACGGCGGACCTGGTGGTGGGCGCGGTGCTGATTCCCGGCGCCTCGGCGCCCAAGCTGGTGCGGCGTGAAATGATCGCCAACATGAAACGCGGCGCGGTGGTGGTGGACGTGGCCATCGACCAGGGCGGCTGCTTCGAGACTTCGCATGCCACCACCCATACCGAACCGGTTTACTTCGTGGACGGCGTGTTGCACTACTGCGTCTCCAACATGCCGGCTGCAGTGCCCCATACCTCTACGTTCGCCCTTACCAATGCCACGTTCCCGTACCTCCTGGACCTTGCCAATCACGGTCTCGAGGGTGCGTGCGAGCGTCACGCCGCGCTTCGCGAGGGTGTAAACACCTACAACGGCTACGTTACGCACAGCGGCGTGGCCGAATCGCAAGGCCGGCAGTGGCGCCAGCTCGCCCGGGTGGAGTAAGCTCCATTACATGCCGACCGCGGAGCAGATGGAGGCGGGGCGCCTTCCGCTGACCGCCCTCAGCGAAGAGGAGCGGTTCTTCCAAAGCACCGTGCGGAAGTTCGCACGGGAGCAGATCCGGCCCTACGTGCGGGAAATGGACGATGCCGGTGTCTTCCGCAAAGACATCATCGCCCAGTTCTTCGAGATGGGGTTGATGGCCATCGAAATCCCCGAGGAGCTCGGCGGACAGGGCGGAAGCTTTTTCCAGGCGATCCTGGCGGTGGAGGAGCTTTCGGCGGTGGATCCCTCGGCGGGAGTCATCGTGGACGTGCAGAACACGATTTGCAACAACGCCCTGCTGCGCTGGGCCACTCCCGAACAGAAGGCGAAATACCTGCCGCGCCTCGCGGAGAACACCGTCGCTTCTTACGCCCTGAGCGAAGCCGGTTCCGGGTCGGATGCGTTTGCCATGGCGACGCGCGCCCAGGATGCCGGCGACCACTTCCTGCTCACCGGGCGCAAGCTGTGGATCACAAACGCGGCCGAAGCGGGCTTTTTCCTGCTGTTTGCCAATGCAAAGCCCGACGCCGGGTACCGGGGAGTGACCGCATTCCTGATCGAGCGGGATTTCCCGGGATTCCAAGTCGGGAAGAAGGAAGACAAGCTCGGGCTGCGGGCATCGTCCACCTGCGAACTGGTCCTGGACAATTGCCGGGTGCCGCGAGAAAACGTGATGGGCGAGGTGGGCCAGGGCTACAAGATCGCTATCGAGACGCTGAATGAGGGACGGATCGCCATCGGGGCGCAGATGATCGGCCTGGCGCGGGGCGCGCTGGAGCACGCCACCGCGTACGCCAGGGAGCGGAAACAGTTCGGCAAGCCGATCGCGGAGTTTCAAGCCGTTCAATTCGAACTGGCGCGGATGGCGGTAGAAGTGGAGGCCGCCCGCCTGCTGGTCTACAACGCCGCGCGGCTGCGCGACGCCGGCATGCCGTTTCTGACCGAAGCCGCGATGGCCAAGTACTACAGCTCGGAAATCGCTGAAAAAGCGGCATCTAAGGCCATCGAGGTGCACGGCGGCGTGGGCATCACGAAGGATTATCCGGTGGAAAAGTTGTATCGCGACGCCAAAATCGGCCGAATCTACGAAGGCACCAGCAACATCCAGTTGCTGACTATCGCGAAGAAACTGTTAGGCAAGTGAGCTCGTCTCACCAATGAGGATCATGATGCGTGGAATCGTTCTTTCCGCCGTTCTTGCGGCTGTTTCCCTGCCCGTATGGGCCGCCAACGAGCTGAAACCGGAAGAAATCATTCAGAAGTTCGCCGCCAAGGAAGCCGAGTTCGCCGAGGCGCGGAATAATTACACCTACCGCCAGACGGTGAAACTCGAAGAGCTCGACGCCAGCGGTAATCCGACGGGCGGCAAGTGGGACCTGGTGGAGGACATCATCTTTTCGCCCGAAGGCAAGCGCATGGAGAAGGTGGTTTACGCTCCCGTGCAGACCTTGCGGAACATTCTGCTCACCCCGGAGGACGAGGCCGACCTGCGCAACGTCCAGCCGTTCGTGCTGACCACCGCCGAGATTCCCGAGTACGACATCAATTACCTGGGCCGGGAAAAGATCGATGAGATCGGCTGCTATGTTTTCTCCATCAAGCCGAAGAAGATGGTGCAGGGCAAGCGGTACTTCGAAGGGCAGATCTGGGTGGACGACCGCGACCTTCAGATTGTCAAGACCTACGGCAAGGGCGTAGGCGTGATCAAGAAGAGCGCCGACAACCAGTTTCCGAAGTTCGAGACCTACCGCGAGCAGGTCGACGGCAAGTACTGGTTTCCGACTTACACCCGCGCCGACGACACGCTGCACTTCAAAACCAACGACCAGCGCATCCGCATGACGGTGAAGTATCAGGACTACAAGAAATACGAGGGCAAGTCCACGATCCGTTACGGCGATGTGGTGGAGAACCAGACCACTCCGCCGCCGGCCGGCAAGAAACAGTAGCCGCGGCGAGCCCGCGGATCGGGTGCGAAACTGGGAGGATGGCTAAGCAACCGACCATCCCCCTGCGCGAGCATCTCGCCAATTTGCTCCGCATGAAGGGCGCGCACGTGACCTTCCATGCGGCGGTGACCGAGTTCCCGGCGCACCTTCGAGGTACCAAGCCGGAAGGCGCTCCGCATTCGGCGTGGCAACTACTCGAGCACCTGCGCCTCGCGCAGGAAGACATCCTCGATTTCAGCCGCAACCCCGCATATAAGGAGAAGAAGTTCCCCGACGACTACTGGCCTGCCGGGGAGGCGCCTCCGAGTGACGAAGCCTGGGACGCGAGCGTGCAGCAGTTTCAATCCGACCTGAAAGAGATGCAGGCGCTGGTCGCCGATACGAAGCACGATCTGATGGCGCCCATTCCGCATGGCAAAGGCCAGACTCTGCTGCGCGAGGCCCTGCTGGTAGCCGACCACAACGCCTATCATGTTGGCCAGTTGATGTTCCTGCGAAAGATGCTGGGAGCCTGAGGGCAGCCATGTTGCGACGTTTGATCTCTTCCGGATCGTCCTTCGAACGGGAAATCGGCTATTCGCGCGCCGTGGTGGACGGCGACTGGGTCTTCGTGTCGGGAACCACCGGATTCGACTACGGCAGCATGACAATCCCCGAGAATGTTGTTGACCAGACCGAGCAGTGCATGCGCAATATCGATCATGCGCTGAGAGAGGCCGGCAGCAGCCTCGCGGATGTGGTGCGCGTGCGCTACATTCTGCCGCGGGCAGAGGATTTCGAATCCTGCTGGCCGGTGCTCCGGCGGTACTTCGGCGAGGTGCGTCCGGCGGCCACCATGATGGCGGCCGGACTGTCGGACCCGCGCATGAAGATCGAGATCGAAGTCACGGCGCGGAAGCGCGATACGGCCACCTCCCAACCCTGAGATAATGCATTCCACTATGAGCACACTCGAGTGGAGCGGGTCGCGGCGGAGCTTTCTGAAAGCAGCCGCGGCGGCGTCGGCGATGGCCGGCGCGCAAGGGGCTGCCGGCGATGCCGATGCGGTAAAGAACGAAATCGGGAAGCACCATCAGGAAAACGTCCAGAGGTTGCAGGCCTGGATCCGCCAACCCTCCATCGCGGCCGAGAGCCGCGGAATGCAAGAGGGCTGCGAGCTCATGATGCGGATGCTGCGGGAGGCTGGATTCGCGCAGGTGACCGCAATTCCGAGCGGCGGACATCCGGGTGTGTTCGCGACGCTCGATGCCGGCGCAGCGCGCACCTTCGGTATCTACTTCATGTACGACGTGAAGCAGGTGGATCCTTCGGAGTGGTCCTCGCCGCCTTTCGACGCGGCACTGGTAGACCGTCCGGGACTGGGGAAGGTGCTGGTGGGCCGCGGGGCCGTCAATCAGAAGGGGCCTGAGGCTACGCTTCTGGCGGCGCTTCACGCGTTTCGGACCGCGGGCAGAAAGCTGCCCGTCAACCTGGTATTCATCGCAGAGGGCGAAGAGGAGATTGGCTCGCCGCACTTCCCGGAGATCATCGAGCGGCCTGAGGTGCTGGCGGCGTTCCGGAAGTGCTCCGGGGTGTTTATGCCCATGCCGATGCAGTCGCCGGACGGCACCATCACAATCAATTTGGGCGCCAAGGGAGTAATCGAGCTGGAGCTCGTGTCGAGCGGCGAGAAATGGGGGCGCGGGCCGAAGCTGGATATCCACTCGAGTTACGAAGCGACGGTGGACAGCCCGGCATGGCACCTGGTGCAGGCGCTGAACACGCTGGTAGCGGCGGACGGGCATACGCCGGCCATCGAAGGGTTTCTCGACGACGCGCGGCCGCTCAACGATGAAGAAAAGGCCATGATTCGCGCCGCCTCGGGCCGGCAGAGCGAGGCGCTGGCGAAGCAGGGTCTCGGGGTTTCCCGCTGGGTGCACGATGTGGACTGGCTGGAGTCGCGCGAACTGCTCGCCGGACGGCCCACGGTAAACATCGAGGGGCTGGTGGGCGGCTACACGGGCCCGGGCGGAAAGACGGTGCTGCCGCACCGCGCGGTAGCCAAGCTGGACCTCCGGCTGGTGCCCGACATGACCGCCAAGACCGCCCTGGCGAAGCTGAAGGCCCACCTTGCCAGGAAAGGCTTCGGGGACATCGAGGTCAACATGACCGGCGGCTACGACCCCACCTCTACGCCGAAAGACGCGCGGGTGGTGACTGCCGCGCAGGCGGTGTACCGTCGCGCGGGCGTCGAACCGGTTCTCTGGCCCAGGATGGCGGGCTCGTGGCCCGGCTACATCTTCACGGGCGGCACGCTGAAACTGCCCGCTACGCATTTCGGCATGGGACATGGCGGCGGAGCGCACGCCCCCAATGAATATTACGTGATCGAATCGCAAAACCCGAATATCCAGGGCTTCGACGGAGCTGTCCGCTCGTACGTCGATTACCTCTTCGAACTGGGCGCCGCGTAAATGGACTGGCACAACATCCTCGATCCCGACAGTCCCGAACTGGACAGACTGGCCGAGCGGTATCATCTGCATCCGCTGCACATTGAGGACTGCCGTCACCGGAACCAGCGCGCCAAGATCGAGGAGAACGAAGGGTACCTGTTCACGGTATTGAAGGGCGTGCGGCTGGACGGCGCCGCAGGACTCCGGGTGGCCGATCTGGATATCTTTCTCGGTCGCGATTTTGTGGTGAGCGTGGTGGAGGACGACTGCCCGGAGATGCGCGAAGTGATCGAGCGGGTGCGCAAGGCGGTGGACGCGAACACGCGCCCGGACCAGGTGTACTACCGCATCGTCGACCAGATCGTGGATTCCTATCACGCAGTGCTCGATCACTACGACGAGGTTCTGGACGCCATTCAGGATCAGGCACTGCACCTGGCCACCCCCGACACACTGGCGCGGATTTTCGATACCAAGCGGGGGCTGATTGTTTTGCGGCGCGTGCTGGCGAATACCCGGGATGTGGCCAGTCACCTGCAACGGACCGAGTCGCCGTTCATCAACAAGGACCTGTGGCCCTACTTGCGCGACATCTACGATCATGTGGCGCGAAATCTCGATACGGTGGAGATGGAGCGCGACCTGCTTGCGGGCGCGCTCGATATTTATCTTTCGAGTGTCGCCAACCGGACCAACCGGGTGATGAAAGTGTTGACGGTACTGGGCACCGTGGCGTTGCCCGCTTTGTTGATCAGCAGCATCTACGGCATGAATGTGAAAGGGCTGCCGGCGGCCGATTCAGTGCATGCGCTGGCGCTGGTGGGAGCGCTGATGGCCGCGTCAACCCTGGTGCTGCTGTGGGCGATCAAGCATTTCCACTGGCTGTAGCAACAATGGGAGCGGGTTACCTCACGTCGATGTTCCGGACGTCCAGCGTGCGGGCCGTGGCCCGGTCGAGATTGGCCAGCGCTGTGGCCGCGTCGGCACGCGCACGGACTTCCCGGCTGCGCGCGTTGATCAGGTCGGTCTGACGCTGCAACACCAGGAAGACGATAGAGGTTCCCGCCTGAAACTGCCGCTGCTCGCTGGCGTACTGTTCTTCGGCGGACTGCCGGGCCACGGCCGCGGCTTCGAGGCGCGATTGGGCCGAACTTGCCATTTGCAGCGAATTGCGGACGTCGGTTTCGACCGCCATGCCCACCTGGTCCCTGAGCACGCGCAGGCGGCGGCCTTCCGCCGCGGTGGTGGCGATCTGCGCTTCCGCGGTCCGGTTGCGCAGCGGCATCGAAATCTGCACGCCAAACTGCGCGGTGTTGAAACTGCCGCCCACCAGGTTGCTGAGCGATTGTCCGTAGCTGCCCACCAGCAGGGGGGCCACCGTGCCGCCGCCGGGCAGGAGTTCGGAGAGGCCTCCAGGAAGCGGGTTCTGGATACCGGAAAGTCCGGTTGCCGTCAGGTTGGCAAAGGCATCCACGCGCGGCTTCGCCTGTTCCCGGCTGAGCCTGGCGTCGAGAGCGTTCACTTCGAGCGAGATCTGCGTCTGATGGAGCTCCGGCCGGGACCGCAGCGCCTCTTGTACGGCATCGGTCAGGGCCGGCAGCAGCAGGTCGGTTTTCGGTTCGGTAACCGGAATCAGCGCCTTGCCCCAAAGGTCGTCGCTGCGGTCCGGCAGCATCATGGCTTTGAGCCGGTTCTCCGCCTGGGTTACCGCGGATTGTGCGGCAAAGAGCCCCTGCTGGAACGTAGCCACCTGGGTTTGCGCGGCCACCACGTCCACCGGAGCCAGCACACCCTGTTCGGCCTGCCGGCGGTTGCTTTCGTACTGTCGCTTGGCTAGGCTGACGGCTTCGGTCTGCACTTGAAGGCTACGTACGGCATAGTCGAGCTCCCAGTATGCGGCGGTGGCCTGCGTGACCACATCGATCAGGCGCTGCCGCAATTGCTCGCGGCTGAGCTGCTGATTTCTGCGGCTGACTTCCACACGGTGGCGGTTCGGATCGAAGCGCAGGCCGCGAAGCAGCGGCTGGGTCAGGTTCAGGTTGACGGCCGTCGGGTATTGCGGGTTCAGTGTGGTGAAGAGGTTGTCGGTGGACTGCCGGGCGTTGGCGAAGCCCACAGTATACGAGCCGCCGCCCCACGGCGATAGCCCGGTAACCTGTGGGGTGGCCGCCCATTCTTTCGTGGTCAGTCTACCCGTGGCGGTGCCGCCGAAGATCGAGGCGACCGGCGTGACGGCCTTGGTGTGATAGGCGCGGAAAGACATAACCGGGTCGTAGGCGCCCAGTGCCGCCTTGATCCCGTAGCCGGCTTCCTCCTCGAGAATGCGCTGTACGCGCACATCCGGGTCGTTCGCTAATACGCGACGGATCGTCTCGTCGAGCGTGAGCTCGGTTTGGCCATACACGCCTACGCGCGGCTGCACCGCCACTTCCTTCACGGGCGCGAGTTGCGCCGGATTGGGCGCCACAGCCGTCTGCCCGAAGGCTGACGAGATCAGCGCGGTGGCCAGCGCTCCGGCCTTCTTGAACCTGGACCGCACGCCGCGGAACAGGCGGGCAATGCGTCCGCTCGAGAGCTTCTCGCCGATGTCTTCCCAGAGCGAGTAGAATACGGGCACCGCCAGCAGCGTAAGCGCCAGGCAGAGCGTCTGCCCGCCCACTACCAGCACTCCGATGGAGCGGTTGGTGGCCGCGCCGGTGCCGCTCGAAACCACCAGCGGAGCCATGCCGGCAACCAGCGCGATGGTCGTCATCAGAATGGGACGCAGACGGTCGCGGTTGGCTTGCACGATGGCTTCGTACCGCGGCAGGCCGGCGGCGCGCAAGCCGTTGGTGTGGTCGATCTGAAGAATCGCGTTCTTCTTCACGATGCCGAACAGCAGCAGCAGGCCGAGGCCGGAGAAGATATTCACGGTCTGCCCGGCGATCAGCAGCGACACGATGCCGAACGGAACCGCCAAGGGCAGCGTCAGCAGAATCGTGATCGGGTGGATGAAGGATTCGAACTGCGCCGCCAGCACGATGTACATGAAGATAAACGTCAGCGAAAACGCCAGCATGAAATAGAACCCGGTTCGCGTGAGTTCCTTGGATGCTCCGGTCAGGCCGGAGGTGTACCCCGGGTCCATGCCGAGGTTACCGGCATCCTGCTGCAACTGGTCGATGACGGTGGTCTGCGATCCGCCCGGAACCAGGTTAGCCATGAGACTGACCTGGCGCTGGCGGTTGATGCGATTAATGGATGACGGCCCCGTGCCGGTGCTGATATGGACGACTTCGTCCAGGCCGACCGAACCGACTTTCGAAGAGGGAACCGTGATGCGCGACAGCGACTCGGCGCTGGAGCGCGACGCTTCCTGCGCGCGGACGCGGACGTCGTACTGGTCTTCACCGGCTTTGAATGTGGAGGCCACCTGCCCGGCAACCAGGGTGTTCAGCGCCTGCTCGATATCGAGCACGGAAACGCCGAGGTCCGCCGCGCGCGGCCGGTCGATATCCAGCCGGACCTCGGGCTTGCCGGTGCGCAGCGTGGAATCCACGTCCACCAGCGCGGGGTTCGCGCGCATCTTCTTTACGAGAGCGTCGGAATACTGCGCGAGCTTGTCAAGATCCGGACCCTGGATGAAGAACTGGACTTCGGCATTGCTCTGGTTCCCACCCACCTGGCTGATCTGCTCGACGCCGGTGTGAATCTCCTGCGGGTACGACTTGAGCAGCGCGCGGGTCTGCTGCATCAACTGCTGCTGGGAGATCGACCGCTCCGAGGCGTCCGTCAACTTGACATAAATGGACGCATTATTGACGGACCTGTCGGCGCTGCCTCCGGCGGTCATGAGGGTGTGGGTGACCCCCGGCAGTTTTCGGACTTCCTGCGCAATCCGCTCGCCCACATTGGTGGTCGCGGCGAGCGAACTGCCCTCCGGCGTCCGGATCAGGACGTTGTACTGTGACTGGTCGTCCTGGGGCAGAAAGTTCTTGCCGACGAACATGAAGAGCGGCACGATGCTCAGGATCACGAGCCCGCTGAAGGCGACCATCGCTTTCCGGTGAGCCAGGGACCAGTGCAGCATGCGCGTGTAGTGCGTATCGAGGAAGCGGAAAAGCCGGGACTCCTTGGAAGAGTGCTCGCCGGCATGTCTTTCCGGCCGCTTGATGAAGCGGG
Organism: Bryobacterales bacterium; assembly: GCA_963836425.1. Classification (GTDB taxonomy): domain Bacteria; phylum Acidobacteriota; class Terriglobia; order Bryobacterales; family Bryobacteraceae; genus CAWIJJ01. The sequence goes on from CAWIJJ010000008.1 coordinate 411,123, forward strand.
AGCACAGCATCGGGGTGAGCGTGAAGGAGACCAGCAGTGAGACCGCGATCGCGAATGCGGAAGTAAAGCCGAAGCCGCTCATGAAACGGCCCACGATTCCACCCATGAAGCCGACCGGCAGGAACACGGCGAGCAGCGACAACGTGGTAGCCATGACCGCGAGGCCGATCTCGCGCGTACCCTTGATGGCCGCGTCAAACGGCGCCATGTTCTTCTCCTCGATGAAGCGGTAGATGTTCTCGAGCACGATAATCGCGTCGTCGATAACGATACCCACCATCAGGGTCAGTGCCAGCATGGTGATCTGGTTGAGGGTGAAATTCATGGCCGCCATCAGCGCGAAGGTCGAAATGATGGAGATGGGAATGGCGACCGCGGCGATGAGGGTGGTACGGATGTTGGCGAGAAAGATGAAGATGATGATCGCGGCCAGAACACTGCCCTCGATCAGGTGGCGCCGGATATTCTCGACGGCCGCTTTGATAAAGGTGGACTGGTCTCCGATCACCTGCACCTTTACGTCCTTCGGCAGCGTGGCGGAGATTTCCGTCATGCGTTCTTTCACGGCATCGGCTGTGGCTACCGTGTTCTCGCCCGACTGCTTGGCCACGATCAGGGTGACGGCCGGCGTGCCGTCCAGGCGGGCCGCGCTGCGCGGCTCCTCATAGCTGTCCTCGGCGTGCCCGATGTCCCGGAGCCGGATTACGGACGCTCCGCGATTGGCGATGGTCAGATCGTTGAAGTCCGGGACCTCTTCGATGCGGCCCGTAGTGCGCACGGTGAACTCGCGCGAACCGGCATTCAGATTGCCGCCTGGCAGTTCCATATTCTGCGACCGCACGGCGTTGAACACGTTGTTCACGGTCAGGTTATAGGCGCGCAGGCGGTCGGGATCGACGATGACGTGAATCTCGCGACGGGCACCCCCGCGGATCGTGATCTCGCCGACGCCCTTGACGTTCTCGATCTTCTGCTTGAGGAGCTTGTCTGCGATGAGAGTGACGTCTCGCAGCGAGCGCGGCGCCGATACCGCGATTTGCAGCACCGGCGCAGCATCGGGATCGAATTTCTGGATGATCGGCTGCTTGGCGGTTTCCGGCAGGTCGGGAACAACCAGGTTGACTTTGTTCTGCACTTCCTGCGCGGCCACGTCGCCGTTCTTCGAAAGCAGGAACTGGACAATCACCATGGCTTGCCCCTCGGAGGAAGTGGAACGCACTTCGTCCACCTGGCTGATGGTGTTGACGGCGTCCTCCACCTTCTTGGTGATTTCCGTTTCCACCTCTTCGGGCGACGCGCCCGGGTTGGCCACGATGACCACAACGGTGGGGATGTCAACCTTCGGGAATAAATCTACTCCCAGGCTGAAATACGAAAAGATGCCGACGACGACGAGCGAAAGAATCAGCATCGTCGCAAACACAGGGCGTCTGACGCAAAGTTGTGCTAGCGCATGCATGAGAGTATGAAAATCCTCGTTCTGACTACCGCTTCTGAACGGGAGCGCCGTCAAAAAGCTCGCTGAGGTTGCTGGTGGCAACCGTTTCGGTCCCGGTCAAACCCGAGTTGATCCGGATGGAATCGCCTTCGGTTTCGCCGGGCACCACGACGCGCAGGCGCGCGGTTCCGCCATCGACAACGAAGACCTGGTAGGAGTCGGTCGTTTTGTCGCGGAGCACTGCCGAGCGGGGAATAAACACAGCGTCTTCGCCGCCGGGCAGCAGGACCTTGGCGGTGGAGAACATTCCCGGCCGCAGGAGCGACTCCGAATTCACGAAATGGGCCTCCACGATGAACATGCGCGAGGTGGGATCCACGGAGGGATTAATTGCCGTCACCTTGCCGAGAAAATCCCTACCGGGATACGCCGCCACCTGCGCGCGCACGGCCATGCCCATCTTCACGCGGGAAGCGCGCTGCTCGGGCGTCTGCAATTCGAGCTTGAGCGTGTTAATGCGAACGATAGTCGCGATCTTGTTTCCGACCGCCACGTATTCTCCCACCGCCACAGGGCGGGCGGTTATGTAACCGGCAAAGGGAGCGTGAATGGTCGTGTCCGCAAGGGCCTTTTCGGCCTGCGCCAGTTGCGCGCGAACAGCCTCCAGTCCGGCCTGCGACGTTTCCACGGCGCCCCAGCTTTGCCGGGACGCGTTCAGCGCTGCCTCGTATTGCTGGCGCGCGGCGTTGGCCTGGGCTTCGGCGGTTTCCTGCTGCGTGCGCGCCTTCTCAAACGCGCTGCGGGACACATCACCGGTGGCTACAAGGTTTTCGTAGCGCTTGGCGTCGGCCGCAGCCTGGCGGGCAAGAGCCTGCGCGGACTCGTAGCTGGCCCGGGCGGCTACCGCTTCCGGCAACTGCTCGGGATTGAACGTGCCGCTCCCGCTGAAGCCGATCCGGGATTGCGCCTGGCGCAGTGAGGCGGTGGCCTGTTCCAACTGCGCTTTGGTCTGATCCACACGAAACTGGGCGTCGCGATGATCGAGCTCACAAATCACCTGCCCCTGGTTCACGAAATCGCCCACGTTAACCGGCGTGGCTGCGACCCGCCCCGCCACCACCGGAGCAATGTCCGAGGTTTCGTCTGCGGCGAAGCTGCCGGTTTCCTCGAATCCCGCGGGCACGTTTCGCACGGTGGCTTTGGCCGTAGTCACCGGCACCGTGGTTGGCCCCTTGGGGGCCGCCGCTGCCGCGGCCTCCTTCTGGGTTCCGCAGCCGGCTGTGAAGAAAGTTAGAACGACAGCAAGGAATAGTGCGGCTCGTAACATCTTAATTTAAGACCTCAAAGACTTTTATCGATTATGCGACACGAACACCCGACAAGATAATACGCGTAAACGCATCCACAACCCGCTCATCCGGAGCTTCGCTGGGGTATCCGAACATACTGGTCATCATTCCGTAATGTTGCGACGTGCCGGCGATCATGCCGAGGATCGCCTGGGGGGGAAAATCCCGCATCGCACCCGACTGCTGGCGCCGCACGATGTACTCGATTACCAACTGCACAACACTCACCGTTAACTGGCGATTAAACTCCAGCCCCTGCTCATGTCCTTCGAGGGCTGCATACATCCAAAGACGTTGGCACGAGGGATCAGTTCGATAGGATTGCAGAATTTTGTTCCCGATCGATCGAAACACAGCTTCGTCGTCGTCCCCTGCCATCTTCTGGCGGAGTTCGGCGATCCATTCATCAAAACCCGACGACTGGTGCTTATAAACCAGGACGGCGTCATAGAGAGCTTGTTTAGTCGGAAAATGGCGGAAAATCACCGCTTCGTTGATTCCGGCCGCGGCCGCAATCTCTTTCGTGGTGGTCCCGCCGAATCCCTTCCTCGAAAAGATCTCGAGAGCCGTATCCAGAAGCTGGTTCCGCCGCTCGCCGGCCTGCATCCGGCTGGGCGCCGGTTTCGTTTCAATCACCTGACCAGTGTAAGTAAGTACTTACTTATTGTCAAGTGGATCTCAGACAGCCAGGCCGGTGCGCCAGAGCAGGTACCCGATCGCCTGCTTGACGAAGTTCCATCGATCGTGGAAGGCGTTTGTTTCCAGCTCTTTACGCGGAGATCCAAAAACAATCAGGCCGCGCGATTGGAGCATCTTCTTGACCCGGTAAACGTGATAGCCGTCACTCACCACGATCACCGAACGTAGGCCCATGCGGCCCATGATCTCGGCGGCCATCGCGGTGGATTCCACGGTGCTTGCCGATTCGCTCTCCACGACGATGGCTTCCGAGGGAACCCCGCGGCCCATCAGGTACGAGCGCCCAACGCCGCCTTCGGTGAATACCGGATCGCCTCCGGCGCCTCCCGTGGTAAGGATGCGGGGCGCAAGGTGACGCCGGAAAAGCTCGTACGCATGGTCGAGGCGGGCGCGGAATACGGGCGATGGACGGCCGCGGTATTCGGCAGCCCCGAGCACCAGAATGACGTCCGCGGGCTGTGCCTCATCGCGCGTCGACTGCTGCTCGATGCGGACGGCCAGATAGGCGACGATGAGAATGACCGCAGTGCCAGCCGAGACGATCGCGTTCCAGACGGTCCTTTTCATCTGCGCTATTCTGTTCGTTCAGAAACCCTTATTGTAATCAGATGCCCAAGGCGGAAAAGATCACCAGCCCCGCGAACCCGCTTCTCAAAGATGTGCGGCGCGCGATCGCACGGGGCAGCCTGACCTCGGAGGGTTGGCTGGTGGCAGAGACTTTTCACCTGCTCGAGGACGCGCTGCGCAGCGATTGCGAAGTGAAGGCCGTGCTGGCGGCGGAGTCGGTGAAGAGCGCCGCGGAGGCCCACGTTCGCGGTCTTGATGGCATCAAAGTCGTGGTACTTCCCGATCCCCTGTTGCGCGCGATCTCGGGGACCGAATCCACCCAGGGAGTGATGGCGCTGGTAAAGCCGAGGCAGTGGAACCTGGATCAGGTGTTCCGGGGGCGGCCGCTGATCGTGGTCCTCGACGGGTTGCAGGATCCGGGAAACGCAGGTACGATTGCGCGCGCGGCGGAAGCCTTCGGAGCGAGCGGCGTGCTTTTCCTGAAAGGCAGCGTCAGCCCGTACAACGCCAAGACGCTGCGGGCTTCGGCGGGATCGTTGTTTCGGGTGCCGTTCCTTTACGGAGTGGATGCGGCCCTGGTGCGTGCCGCCTTGCAGCAGAAGCGGGTGCACCTGTACGCCGCTGTGCCGGCGCGATCGGGCGCCCCGGTGAAGATGCTGGGCGATACCGATCTGACCGTGTCCGCCGGGCTGATTGTCGGGAACGAAGCGCACGGGGTGAGTGCTGAATTGCGGTCGGCGGCCGTGGATATCTCGATTCCGACGGTCGGGGTGGAGTCGCTGAACGCCGCTGTGGCCGCGGGTATTCTGCTTTACGAAGCGCGGCGGCAGAGGACGCTCAGACAGTGAGCCTTTTCGACAACACCGCGCCGCCTGAACCCGAGGGGCCGGGGAGCGGCAAGCGGCCGCTCGCCGAGAGGATGCGGCCGGAGACGCTCGAAGACTACGTCGGGCAGGAACACATCCTCGGGCCGGGCAAGCCGCTGCGCCGGCAGATAGAGCGCGACGAACTCACCTCGATCATTTTGTGGGGGCCGCCCGGGGTAGGGAAGACCACCCTGGCCAAACTGATCGCGCGCCTCACGCGTTGCGAGTTCATTCCTTTCAGCGCCGTGTTGAGCGGCATCAAAGAAATCAAAGCCGTGATGGCGGATGCCGAGAAGTTGCGGAGACTCGGCCGGCGCACGATCCTGTTCATTGACGAGATTCACCGCTTCAACAAGGCGCAGCAGGATGCCTTTCTGCCGTATGTCGAACGGGGGGATATCATCCTGATCGGCGCGACCACGGAAAACCCGTCCTTCGAGGTGATTTCGGCGCTGCTATCGCGGTCGCGCGTGTACGCGCTGCGGGGGCTCACCGTTCCCGAACTGATGGTGCTGCTGCGGCGGGCGCTGCCGTTGCTCGGCCTGGAAGCGCCCGACGAGTTGCTCGAGCAGATCGCGATTTATGCGAACGGCGACGCGCGCCAGGCGTACAACACGCTGGAGGCCGCCTCCGCCGCGGCGGCATCCGGTACGCTGACCGAATCCGCCGTGCAGGACGCCATGCAGCGCAAACTGCTGCTCTACGATAAGAGCGGCGAAGAGCACTTCAACCTGATTTCGGCGCTGCACAAGTCGGTTCGGTCGAGCGATGTGGACGCGGCGCTCTACTGGCTGGTGCGCATGCTGGAAGCGGGAGAGGACCGGCTCTACATCGCCCGCCGCTTGATCCGCATGGCGATCGAAGATATCGGGCTGGCGGACCCTCGCGCCCTGGAGCAGACGGTGGCGGCAATGCAGGCTGTTCATTTTCTGGGTATTCCCGAGGGAGACCTGGCGCTTGGACAGGCGGCAATCTACCTTTGCATGGCCCAGAAATCGGACGCCGCATACCGCGCCATGGGCGCGGTGCGATCGGATGTGGAGAGCACGTCCGCCGAGCCGGTCCCGATGAATCTGCGCAATGCTCCTACGCGGGCGATGAAAGAGTGGGGGTACGGGGAGGGATACCAGCACGCGCACAACGTCGAAGGGGGCGTGCCCGGCATGGAATGCCTGCCGCCGTCGCTCGCCGGGCGGCGGTACTATTTCCCGACCGAACGTGGGCTGGAGAAGCGGATTGCCGAACGGATGGAAGAGATTCGGCGACTGCGCAGCCGCTAAAACTGTGCTGCTTGCCGCTGTGGGTGGCCGCCCAAGGGGCGCGGCCGCGCGCGCTTACTTCTTGCTGAGCTTGAGGTTGATAACGGCCTGTTTTCGCGAATCGAAAGCGCTCAGGGTCTTCGACCCGCTGCTCGAACCCTGGTAATCGGCCTTCAACTCGTAGTCGATGTCGGGGCTGAGGCCGTGGAAGTAATAGTCTCCCTTTTCCTGGGTGATAAAGGACCGGATCTGAAGCGTTTTCGTGTTCTTCAGTTGCACCACGGCGCCCGCGACAGGGGAATCCTCCGGCGAGGTTACAACGCCCTGCACGCTGCGGTTCGGATCGTCGCCTTTTTTCTGGGCAAGACCCAAGCTGGACGTCAGAAGCACGACTGCCAGAACGGCTACCAATACGCGCATACGCTTCTCCTCATAGGTTTGGACGCAGGATCCCCTCCACCCGTTTCAAAGCGGAAAACCGGGCAGAGGTTCAACGCCATTCCTCGTCCGATTCTTCTTCCTCTTCCTCGAGGAACTCCTCGTCGTCTTCTTCTTCCTCTTCCAACTCTTCGGCCGACTCAAGCTCCAGCGGATCGGTGCCCACAACCTTCAGAGCGGCACCGCATTCATCGCAACTGATCGTGTCGCCCTCGTCTACATCTTCCTCGTCGACATCGATCTTGCCTTCGCATACCGGACACTCCACCATGACGATTTCCTCCCAAAACTCTACTGTTATACGACTGATGGACCCGTTTGCAACTCCCCCTACCGGGCTGCCTGCCTGAGAAGCCTGCGGCGCGTTGTCGAGGGGACGATTGCCTTCAGCCTCAGGCAAAAAAACAGGTGGGCCCGGTGGGTGAGTTCGTGCTCCTTGATAGTCTGGAGCATCTCCAAACGGGTCACCGGGACACCATCGAACCGAGTGATGATGTGGCTCCAGAACCCGCCGGGCTGTTCCGCAAGAGCTGCTGTCCGGTCCCTTACGGAACTCTCGAGCGCCGACGCGATATCGCCGATGCTTGCATCCGCGGGGACGGTACGCATGTGTTTGACCAGCCTGTCGCGGAAATCCGGCCCGGCGAAGCTTTCCTCACCGGCCACCAACATGGCCGCCAGCCCGTCTCCGGCTTCGAGGATGTGCCGGACGGTTTCCCGGAACGTCATCAGTTCCGGAGCGGGGCGGAAGTCGAACTCGCCCGCTGGAAAATCGAGAACCGCCTCGATTGTGTCCTGGCGGATCGCGCGCCAGGATTCGAGAACGTGCTCCACTCTGACCATGACCACATTGTACCCGCAGCAGCAGTCAGGTCCAGGCCCCGGTTCACTATAATGGATATATCCATGCACCAGAAACTGAGCGAGAGGGTAGTAGACCTGGATCCCCAGGAAACGGCCGAATGGATGGAAGCGCTCGATCAGGTGATCGACGACGCCGGACCCGACCGCGCCGCGTACCTGCTGGAGCAGCTTGCCAGCCATGCGCGGGTGAACGGGAACGACCTTCCCATCCGCCTCAACACGCCCTACATCAACAGCATCCGTCCGGAAAACGAAGTTCCATATCCCGGTGACCGGGCAATGGAACGGCGCATTAAAAGCCTGCTTCGCTGGAACGCCATGGCGATGGTGGTCCGCCAGAACAAATACGACGCTGGTATCGGAGGCCACATATCCACTTATGCCTCCCTGGCCACGCTGCTTGAAGTAGGGTTCAATCACTTCTTCCGGGGATCGTACGATGGACAGCCCGGCGATCTGATTTATTTCCAGGGCCATGCTTCGCCGGGAGTCTATGCCCGCGCGTTTCTGGAAGGCCGGCTCAGTGAGGACCACCTCAAGAATTTCCGGCACGAACTGCGCGAGCACCCGGGGCTTTCTTCGTATCCGCATCCCTGGCTGATGCCGGACTTCTGGAGCTTCCCCACCGTCTCCATGGGTCTTGGTCCGATCAACGCGATTTACCAGGCGCGCTTCATGCGGTACCTCGAAAACCGCCACATCATTCCGGTCACGCCGCGGCACATCTGGGCGTTCCTCGGCGATGGGGAAATGGACGAGCCGGAATCGATGGGCTCGCTCACGCTGGCGTCGCGGGAGAAACTCGACAACCTGGTGTTCGTGATCAACTGTAACCTGCAGCGGCTGGATGGTCCGGTGCGCGGCAACGGCAAGGTTATCCAGGAACTGGAAGCGGCATTTCGCGGCGCGGGCTGGAGCGTTCTCAAAGTGATCTGGGGCGAGGACTGGGATACGCTGCTCGAGCGCGACAAGACCGGCCTGCTGCAACGGCGCATGGGCGAAGTGGTGGACGGCGAGTTCCAGACTTACATCACCAAAGACGGCGCTTATATCCGCAAGAATTTCTTCGGCAAGTATCCCGAGTTGCTGGACCTGGTTTCGCACCTCAGCGACGAAGACCTGATGCGGCTGCGCCGCGGCGGCCACGATCCGCGCAAGGTCTACAATGCGTACCGCGTGGCGCTTCAGACCAAGGGCCAGCCAACAGTTATTCTGGCGCACACCATCAAAGGCTACGGACTGGGCGAGGCGGGCGAGGGACGTAACATTACCCACCAGCAGAAAAAACTCAACGAGCAGGAGATCGCCCATTTCCGCTCGCGGTTCGAAATTCCGATTCCCGACGAGGCGGCGCGCAACGCGGCCTTCTACCGGCCTCCCGCCGACAGCCCGGAAATCGCTTACCTTCACGAACGGCGCCGCCAGTTGGGCGGTTACCTGCCGAGCCGGAAGCCGGTGCCCAACACGATCGAAGCGCCTCCTCTCGATCACATGAAGGAGTCGCTCGAAGGTTCGGGCGGGCGCGAAGTTTCGAGCACCATGGCTTTCGTCCGCGTGCTCACGCTGCTGATGAAGCACCCGCAGATCGGCAAGTACGTCGTGCCGATTATTCCCGATGAGGCGCGCACGTTCGGTATGGAGTCCCTGTTCCGGCAGTTCGGCATCTATGCCAGCCAGGGCCAGCTTTACAAACCGCACGATGCCGAAATGTTCCTCTACTACAAGGAATCGAAGGACGGGCAGATTCTCGAAGAGGGCATCACCGAAGCCGGCTCGATGGCCTCCTTCGCGGCGGCGGGCGCGGCTTACGTGAACTACCAGGTGGAGATGATTCCGTTCTTCATCTATTACTCGATGTTCGGATTTCAGCGCATCGGAGACCTTATCTGGGCTTTTGCCGACGCGCGCGGGAAGGGCTTTCTTTGCGGCGGGACGGCCGGACGCACAACCCTCTCCGGGGAAGGATTGCAGCACCAGGACGGGCACAGCATCGTGCTGGCCAGCACCGTACCCACCTGTGTTACTTACGACCCGGCCTACGCCTTCGAGATCGCCATTATCGTGCAGGACGGCATCCGGCGGATGTACCAGTTGAACGAGGATCGTTTCTACTACCTCACGCTGTACAACGAGAACTATCCGATGCCGCCAATGCCCGAGGGCCTGGACCCGGAGGCTGTGCTGCGCGGCATCTATCGCTACCGGGCGGCGCAAGACAAAGCCAAAGTGCAACTGTTCGGCAGCGGTCCTATCCTGAACGAAGCGCTGCGCGCGCAGGATTTGCTGGCGGACAAATACGGCGTGGCCGCGGATGTGTGGAGCGTCACCAGCTATAACGAACTTCGTCGCGATGCTCTCGCGGTGGAGCGCTGGAACCGCCTCCATCCGGAAGAACCGGCGCGCGCACCATACATTTTGCAGGCCCTGGACGGGGCCGAAGGGCCGATCGTCGCGGCTACAGACTATATGAAAGTCGTGGCCGACCAACTGGCTCCCTGGCTGGGCCCGCGGCTCGAAACTCTGGGCACGGATGGCTTCGGCCGCAGCGACAACCGCGAATACCTGAGGAAGCATTTCGAGATCAACGCGGAATCGATCGTCGCGGCGGCACTTTCCCGTCTCGTGCGGGAGGGCGGTTTCGACGGTGCCCGCGCTCGCGCGGCCTTCTCCGAACTGGGAATCGATACGGAGAAGTCCGACCCGGCTCGCGCATAGCAATTCGACAGGCGATGCAGACAGGACAGCGCGTCGCAGCAGGCGGGATGGTGGTGAGCGGAGCGCTCGCCGCAATCAAGATCTTCGCCGGGCTGGCGGGGCACTCCACAGCGGTTGTGGCGGACGGACTGGAATCCGCCAGCGACGTGATTGCGTCCGGATTTGTCTTCCTTGGGCTGACGCTCGCATCCAAGCCCGCCGATGAAAATCACCCCTACGGCCACGGGCGCGTAGAAACGCTGACGGGCCTGTTGATCGGTCTGGTGCTGACCGGAGGCGGGGTGTTGATCTCGGGCGGTTCGTTGCAGCGGTTAGGCCAGCCCCGCGAGGCGGTGGCGGCCTTTGTGGTCTGGCCCCTGCTGCTCTCGCTGGTTGCCAAGAGCCTGCTCTCAGGCGTGAAATTTCACTACGCCCGAAAGCTGAAAAGCCAGTCGCTTTCGGCGGATGCCTGGAACGATGCCATGGATACGCTCTCCGCTACCGTGGCGCTGATCGCGGTTGGGTTGGCGCTGGCAAACCCGGTGAAGTATCTCGATGCGGATCGATACGGCGGCTTCGTGGTTGGCCTGATCGTCATCGCGGCCGGCGTTAAAGTCTCCTACGATACTGCCATGCAGTTGATCGACACCATGCCCGACGACAACCTGATGAACCAGATCCGGGCGGTGGCGGCCGGAGTGCCCGGCGCCTGCGGCATCGAAAAATGTTTTGCGCGCAAGACCGGCCTGCGGTATCACGTGGATCTGCACCTGGAAGTGGATCCGGACATGACGGTGCGCCAGTCCCATGAGATCGCGCATGAGGTGCGGCTGCGGATTCTGGAGACCCTCGATTGGGTGGCCGATGTGCTGGTGCACGTGGAACCGGCGCCCGCGCCGATCCCGCGCAGGGCACTCAGATGATCGTCATCTTTACCACGCCGTCGGCGTAGTTCTCCACGATGGAGAACGCCTCATGGATTTTTTCGAGCGGGCGGCGGTGGGTCAGCATGGGCGCAAAATACGCGGTGCGCTCGGTGAGCAGATTCAACGCGGCCGGCGATTCGTGATTGGAACGCCGCACGTTAAATATCGCCAGTTCTTTCCGCCTCATTGGTGAGACCTCGAAGGGGACCATGGAAGCGGAGTGGATGCCCGTGAGGACGACCCGTCCGCCGTTGCGGGCCGCGCGGATGGCCTCATTGGTGGTGTGCTCCCTGGCCGCGCAATCGATGGCGCAGTCCACGCCGCGCCCGCCCGTGTCTGCGTAGATCTGGCGCGGGCAGTCGACCTGGTGGGGGTCGAGCGACACGTCGGCTCCCATCTGTTTCGCTATTTCGCGGCGGTGCGCAACCGGTTCCACGACCCAGATTCGGCCCGCGCCCGCGATCTTCAGATATGCCAGAGTGAGCAGCCCGATCGGGCCGGCGCCGAAAAGGGCCACGGTCTCGCCGGGCTGGATGGGCGCGACGTGCAGCGAATGCATGGCCACTGCCAGGGGCTCGAAAAGGGCGGCCTCCTCGAGCGAGAGTTGCGGCGGGAGAGCGAACGCATTCGCCACCGGCAGATTGACGAACTCGCGGAAGAACCCGGGATGGCGAGGTGTGCTCAAAAAACGAATATTCGCGCAAATGTTGTAATGACCCGTCCGGCAGAACTCGCAGTGGTAGCAGTAGAGGGCCGGTTCGAGCGCCGCCCGGTCGCCGGGGGCCCAACCTGTCACTCCGGCGCCGGTCTTGACCACGGTGCCCGCCGGTTCATGCCCAAGCACCATCGGGTACTCGCACGGGGTGTCGCCGACAGCCCCTTCGGCGTAGGAGTGCACGTCGGATCCGCAGATCCCGACGGCGGAAACACGGAACTGAATTTCGCCCGGACCCGGATCGTCTATCGTCTGTTCTCCCAACCGAAACGTGCGGGGAGCGGTCAACTCGGCAATTCGCATCTCGCCCCATTGTAAGATAGCCATAGAGATGCTCAACTATCGCGAATTTGAGGCCGGCCCGGATCCGTTCGGCCGCAAATACAAGGTACTGTTCAAGTGGCTTCAGACGGCCATCTCCATCCGTCACTCCGACACGGTGGATGTGAAGTATATCCTCACCGACGACACCGGCGCGACTGTCGAGAAGACCATCGCTCTCCCGCACGCCGACCTGGTGCGGTTGAGCCGTGAAACGGGTCGCAAACTCGATGATCCCTGGTGCGCCCGCCTGGCCACGAGCCACCTGCTGCATCTGATTTCCACAGGTGAAGACCTGGAAAAGGACCTCGTGACGGTTCATTCCGCGGACCTTCGCCGGTATGCCGCCGAACTTGCTGCGGAAGAGGATTCGGCAGTACGCGCACGGTAGGGGATTTTCAAATCCTTCATCGGCTAGTCACCGATTTGTAACTGAACGCCCGCTACTTTAGGGCGAATGTTCAACAAACTTCTGATTGCAGCAGTGCTGTGCGCACCCCTCGTGTGGTCGCAGAGCGACGCGGGCAGGATTGTCGGAACCGTGAAGGATTCCACCAGCGCCGTGATACCGGGCGCCACCGTAACCGTCAAAAACGAAAGCACCGGCCAGAATCGCCAGGTGCAGTCTGGTGAGCAGGGACGCTTTGTCGTCACCCAACTATTGCCGGCCGCCTACACCGTGAGCGTGGACGCTCCGGGTATGTCGCCGGCCAAATTCGAGGGGATCCGGCTTCAGGTGGGACAGGAACGGACGCTGGATGTCACGCTGCAACCCTCGACGGTAACGACGGAAGTAAACGTATCGGGAGGCGAGTTGACGGTCGTCGATTTCAGTTCGGCGCGCGTGGGCGCCAACGTTTCGACGCGCGAAGTCTCCGAACTGCCGATGAACGGCAGACAGGTTTCGCAGCTTTACCTGATGGCTCCCGGCGCGGTGAACAACGGCAGCGGCAGCTTCGATAACATCCGCTTCAGCGGAAGGTCCAACCAGCAAAATGTGATCCGGTACGACGGCGTTGAGGGGTCGTCCATCGTGGACAGTTCTCCCGGCAATTTGAACGGCGAATCCACATCCAGTTTCCGGCTGGAGCAGAGCCTCGAAAACGTCCAGGAATTCCGAGTGGACAGCAGCAATTACCCGGCCGAGTACGGAACCGGAACGGGCGGCCAGATCAGCTTCATCACGAAGTCCGGAACCAACGATTTCCACGGATCCGCATTTGACTATCTGCGCAACGACAAGCTGGACGCGCGGAACTTCTTCGACGCGGCGGAAAAATCCAAGCTCCGGCTGAACCAGTTCGGCGCATCGCTGGGCGGGCCCGTCTGGAAAGACAAGCTGTTCTTTTTTGCGAGCTACGAAGGCTTGCGCCAGCGCACCAGTTCGCCCATCGTCGAGAGCACTTTGAGCGCCGCGGTACGCGCGCGGCCCGACTGCGGAAACGGCGTGACGGCCAACTGCATCTCGCCTGCCATCCGGCCGCTGCTGGGCGCCTTTCCGGTGGGCCAGGCGCCTTCCGCCGACCCCCTGCTGGACATTGTCAACGTGAACGCGCCTTCGCATGTAAGCGAGAACGCGGGCGGCATCCGGCTGGATTACAATCTCAGTCCGAAGTACCGTTTATACGCCCGCTACTTCCGCGATCAGGGCGAATCCGCGCAAACGCAGAACTCCACACTGAGCCAGTACACCACCAGCATCGTGCCGCAGAATGCCGTGGTGAGTCTGACGCAGCTTCTGACTTCCACGGTAATCAACGAGACCAAGTTCGGCTACAACGCATACAAGACCCGTGTAGCCGGGGTTCCGGGACCCAGCCCCAACGCCAATATCAACGGCGTCACCATCAACCTCAGCGGCAGCGTGGCGCTTGGTGGCATCGCCGGCCAGAGCGGCTCGGCCGGTATCGCGATACCAACGGGACTGATCCGGCTGAGCAGCGCCTTCAACGGTCGCGGCGCTCCTTACACCAATTATTCCCTATCGTTCATCGACAACCTGAGCGTGCTCTCCGGGAACCACAGCCTGAAGTTCGGCGTGGAGGTGAGGCCGCTGACGTTGTACAACGACCAACTCGGCGGCACCACGTATTCCTTCGCCAATGTCGCCGCGTTCCTGGCCAATACCCCCACCTCCATCGCGTTCAACGGCGATCTGAGCGCCGTGAGTCCGTTTACCGGGCTGAGCGGCGAGGCCCACCTGCGGCAGAACTATTACATCGCCTATGCGCAGGACGAATTCAAACTGCGTCCCACTATCACCTTGAGCTACGGTCTGCGCTGGGAATATTACGAGCCGCTGCGCGAAGTGCGCAACAAGAACGTGGTGTTCGACATGGCCGCGGGAACGATCGTTCCCCAGGATACGCGCGAGTGGTACGCTTCTTCGAAGAAGAATTTCGGACCGCGGCTGGCAATCTCGTGGGCTCCGAACATTCTGAAGTACAAGACGGTGGTGCGCGTCGGGTCGGGTTTCTATTACGGACCGGGCCAGACCGAAGATCAATTGCAGCCGGCGGCCAACGATCGCATCGGCAGGACGATCTCGTCCGGCCCGCTACTCGCGTATCCGCTGAATGTGGACCAGATTTATTCGTCGTACGACATCAACAGTCCCACGCTCGGGTTTCAGCCCCGCGCCTACGGCACGGGTTACCGGCTTCCGGAGCGTATTCTCTCTTACACGGCCTCCGTGCAGCAGGAGCTGCCGGGCAACGGCGTTTTGACAGTGGCGTATGTGGGCAGCCAGGGGCGGAACCTTTTCCTGCGCAGCATCACCAACAAGATCGTGGACGTGACCATGAATCCGGCAACTGGCGCCGGAACGCCGGTGCGCGAATTTGGCGGCCGGTTCGCCGAGATCGACTACAAAACGAGCGGCGGCCGCGATAATTACAACGCGCTGCAGACCACATTGAACCGGCGCTACAGCTCCGGCCTCTCGTTGGGCATGCAGTACACCTGGGGCCACAGCATCGGGACATCCGCCGGATCGAACGAAGCGATCACGGCCGGCAACCCCTACGACTTCAATGCCGACCACGGCAGCAATAACTTCGATATTCGCCACAGCTTCAACGCATCGGCGCTGTATGACTTGCCCTTCGGTGAAGGCCGCAGATATCTGCGCGGCGCGAACCGCGTGGTGGGGGCGGCGCTCGGCGGCTGGCAGCTTGGCGGCATTGTCAATGCCCGTACCGGTGTTCCCATCGACGTCCTGATCGTGCGCCCGGATCTCGCCTATCGCGATACGCGCAACGGCAACATATATTCGGCGCCGGTAATCGACGCAGCCGGCCAGGTAGTGACCACACCGGTGATCAACACGCTCGGCGGCGGCAGCAGCCGGAATGTCCGCCGTCCCGACATCGTGGCCGGCGTCGATCCGTACCTGCATACGGGCAACAAGCTGCAATGGCTCAATCCGGCGGCCTTCTCCATGCCGGCGGCCGGCACGTTTGGAAATTCGATGCGGAACGGGCTCACCGGACCGGGCCTCGCCCAACTGGACCTCACGTTGAGCAAGAAATTCCAGGTTAACGAGTCTGTGAACGTCGAATTCCGGTCGGAGTTTTACAATATCGTCAACCGCGCCAACTTCTCGAATCCCAGCAATGTGCGGCTGGCACAGGGACTGCCGTCCAATCCGAACGGCGCCGGCCTCCAGCCAGGCCGTCCCTTCGGCGCCTCCAACGCCGGGGGCAACTTCGGCGTGCTGACGTCCACGGTGTCCAACCAGATCGGGTTGGGCACGAACCGCCAGGTACAGCTTTCGCTTCGCCTGAATTTCTGATTTCTTCTGCGAATCGGGGAGGCGCTACGCTGAAAAGCGTGGGAGCCTCCCCCCTTTTTGTTTCGGACAACGCGCGCGACGGCGTGCTCGCAAACTGGCTTCTGCGGCGCATGCCGGAACTCGATGGGGCTCCGATCCGGCTGGAGCGCCGCCCGGGGCTGCGCGAGCACGGACGCGAAGTTCATGCGGGTTCCTTTCTGCGTGAGCGTCGCATCGCGCTGAATTGCACTCGTGTCGAGTTCCCCCGCATCTTCGTGCATGAGGTTTTTCATTTCGTCTGGCTGCGCGCAGGAAACGCCAGGCGCCGTTCGTACGAGGAAATCGTCCTGCGTGAATGGTCCGCGGGCGTTCCGGGCGAACTGGGCTGGTCCGCCGAATGGCGCAAAGAGCTGCTTGGCGAGCGGGATCTGAACGCACGAAGCCGCCGCTGGCGGGAGTATTGCTGCGAGAGCTTCTGCGACACGGCCGCGTGGTTTTTCTCCGGAACCGGCAGGCATGGCGAGTTCACACTTCCAGCCGCCAGCCGCCGGCGGAGAAGCCGCTGGTTTTCTGAATCTCTGGGCAACCCGCCATTGTCGATATAATCGAGTCAGGAAATGATTGTGAAGTCACTGTATTCGTTGATGGCGCTTGCGACGGCCCTGCTGTTGGGATGCCTGCTTACGGGCTGTTCGTCGGATCCGCTACAGGTGAAGGCGGCGTCCGTGAAGCCCGATGGGGAGCGAAAGGAAGCGCCGGATTTCACTCTGAAGGACGCCAACGGCAAACCCGTCCGGCTCTCCGACTACCGCGGCAAGGTGGTGCTGCTGGATTTTTGGGCCACCTGGTGCGGGCCCTGCAAAATCGAAATCCCCTGGTTCGTCGATATGCAGCGCCGCAACAAAGACCGCGGTTTTGAGGTGCTCGGCGTAGCCATGGATGACGAGGGATGGGAAGTGGTCAAACCGTTCATCACTAACATCGGCGTGAATTACCGCGTTGTCATCGGCGACGACATGACCGCCCAATCCTACGGCGGAGTGGATGCGCTTCCCACTACATTTCTGATTGACCGCTCCGGCAAAATCGCCGCGGTTCATGTTGGCCTCACCAGCAAAAAGGACTTCGAAGATGGCGTTGAACAACTTCTCCAGGGTGCTGCCGCTGGCGGCGCTGACCGCGGCGCTCTGCCTCCCGGCGCTTCCCCAAGGTAGCGCGTACCTGACGCTCGGCCAGTTGCCGAAGATCGCGGGCAAACGCGGCGCCGTGGTGCAGGTGAAAGTGCCGTGCGTAGTCCGGCAGGGCTACCACGTCAACAGTAATACACCGTCGGACGAGTATCTGATACCGTTGAAGCTCACCTGGAAAGCTACCGGTGCCCTCGAAGCCGGCCAGTTGACCTATCCGAAACCGTCCATGGAAAAGTACGAGTTTTCCGAAAAACCGCTTTCCGTGTTCACCGGTAGCTTTGACATCCTGGCGAATTTCAAAGTGGCGGCCAACGCGCCGGCGGGTCCCGGTGTCGCGGTGGGGCAGCTTCGCTATCAGGCGTGCAGCGACAAAGCGTGCTATCCGCCCAAGACCGTTGAAGTAGCGATTCCTTATCAGGTTCAGTAAGCAGCCGCGCGCGGGTTGAAAGTCAGCTTTTCAGAAACTGGCCAATGGACCGGGTAGCCTGTCGCGTCCGCTGTTCGTTTTCGATCAGCGCGAACCGGACGTGACCTTCACCCATGGGCCCGAATCCGATTCCCGGGGAGACCGCCACCTGCGCTTTCTCGAGCAGCAGCTTGGCGAACTCGAGCGAACCGGCGGCACGGAACCGCTCCGGGAGCGGCGCCCAGACGAACATCGACCCCTTCGGCGGCTCCACGATCCAGCCAGCGCGTTTTAGACCTTGAATCAGCACGTCGCGCCGCTTCTGGTAGATTGCGCAGATCTTGCGCGTATCTTCTTCACACTCCCGCAAAGCGATGATAGAGGCGATCTGAATGGGCTGAAATACGCCATAGTCCAGGTAGCTCTTGATGCGCGCCAGCGCGGCAATCATTTTCGGGTTGCCCACACAAAACCCGACGCGCCATCCGGCCATGTTATAGCTCTTGGACATCGAGAAGATTTCAACCGCCACCTCCCTGGCGCCTTCAACCTGGAGAATGCTGGGGGGTTTGTAGCCGTCGAACCCGAGGTCCGCGTACGCAAAATCGTGCACGATCATGGTGCCATGCTCGCGTGCGAGACGGACGATTTCGCGAAGGTAATCCAGGTCCACGCAGGTGGTGGTCGGATTGTGCGGGAAAGAGATCAGGAGCATCTTGGGTTTGCGCGGTGCAGTGCGATAGAGCTCTTCGAGACGGGCAAGAAACGACGGCGCATCCGGCATAGGCAGAATGCACGCCTGGCCCTCCGCCATGAGAACGCCGTACTGATGAATCGGGTAAGCGGGATTGGGCGAGACCACCATGTCACCGGGTCCCACGGTGGCGAAGAGCAGATGTGCCAGGGCGTCCTTCGCGCCTATGGTGACGATCGCTTCTTTTTCCGGGTCCAGGTCCACGCCATAGTTCTTCTGATACCGGCGCGCGATTTCTTCGCGAAGTTTGGGGATACCGCGGGAGAGGGAGTAGCGATGATTACGCGGGTTTTTGGCTGCTTCGATCAGCTTGCTGACCACCGCGCGCGGTGTTGCTCCGTCCGGGTTGCCCATGCCGAGATCGATGACATCGATCTGCGCCGAACGGGCCTTGGCGCGCATCTCGTTGATGACGGCAAAGACATAGGGAGGCAGCTTCTGTATGCGATAGAAATCCTGCGAAGAATCGGGCATCTCTGCCCATTCTACGATGCCGGAGGCGTGCTCCCGGTCAGACGCGCCTGGACTACGAACCGCTTTGGCGCCGAACCGACGTAATAGAAGGGGTAGCAAGTGATGAGGTGCAGCTCTGCGTCGGGGGTTGTCCGAAGGGAGTGGGTGTTATCCGGCGAGACAACCTGCGTTTTTTTCACCCTGTAGATGAAGGTGGCGCCGTGGGCCTTCAGGAAAATGTCGTCGCCCGGCCGGATGTCTTTGAGTACGCGGAAATGCGTGTCACGGTGCGCCGCGATGATGCAGTTCCCGTTTTCGCCGGGCATCGCGCTGCCGGCAAGATGGCCGGGACCGCGCCGCAGTTGACGCGGGCCATCGCCCTCCACGACGTACAGTTCGGTGTCGAGGCGGGGAATGATCAGTTTGGCTACGGGGTCACCCAGTTTCGGTGGGGGCGGGGCTGCGTGCCGGACGGGCGGTTGGAGTGTGGGCGGCACGGGTTCGGATTGCCTGGCGAATTCGCGGGCTGCTTCCCGCTGGCCGATCCGGGAATCCAGAAAATCCCGGGCGCCCAGGTAGAGCAACGCGGCTCCGCCGAGTATCAGCAGGTACGAAATCCAGCGTCTGGATGTCGACGGAGCTCGTTGCATGGTTGCCTTCCGTGGGCGCCCCAGGGGCTTCGCTTCCGAAGCAGTTACCGCTTGCGGCGGATGACCATACCCGCGCCGGAGAGGGCTCCGCCGCTAAGAAGCATCATCAGCCAGCCGGCGGAAGTTTCCGGCATCGTGCGGTCCGCGGTGTCCATCGTGCTGCGATTCGTGGCCGCCGTGTTGGGAGTCGAGTAGTCGGCTTGAGGCGTCGTCGGCGCGACGGTCGAAGGAGCCGTAGTAGCTGGCGGAGTGGTGTTCTGCGCCATTGTCGTATTCTGGCTTGCGGTGGACTCGGCCGTGGACTGGCCGGTTACCGGGGCCGCCTGAGGCGTGCTAGTCGCCTGGTTCGTGGTGGCCTGGCCGACGGTGGTCGCCTGGTTCGTGGTGGCCTGGCCGACGGTGGTCGACTCGGAGGTGGCGGCGGTGTTCGTTTCCGCCGGAACCGTCTGATACGTGGCTGCAACCGAGATCGGCTGCAAACGCTCCCGTTCGCGGGCCTTCACGCTGTCGGGCAGCGGGAATTCATAGCCGTAATCTTTTCCCTGGATCCAGATCTTGTCGAAATAGTAGTCGGGCCCAAAATGATGCAGGATCACTTTCGTGTCTTCAGGTGTGCTCTGGTCGAGGGCGGGAATAGTCATGGCCGAGGTTTCAAACTTCATTCCCTGGTCAGAGTAAATCAGCAATACCCGGCTGTTGCCGCTGGTGCTCGACAACTGCTGGATGACATATTGACCGGGCTGGAGGGTCTTGTCCCCGATGCTCACGGTGTACGGAAGGTCCACGTTCACCCGGTCCCAAAGCGGGCCCTGGGCTTTGCTGGGTGTATTCAATGCAGCAAGCCCCAGGGCCACAACGCCCGCCGCGATTGCGAATGTTCGAATTCTCATACCTTTTGCAACTCCTCTGTGGTCTCGTCGAAGGGCGCTAGTACGTTCACTTGCCGGCGGTCTTGGCCGGCAAACTATAAACTCTGAAGTTGCAAGCGGGCTTCCAAAGGGCCACTTGGATCGCGAAATCAGCGAAAGGAGACCAACATCGCAGGGACTGCCGGTACGAAACAAGACTCGCGAACGGCATGTGGCGTCCCCAGGGGGATTCGAACCCCCGTTACCGCCGTGAAAGGGCGATGTCCTAGGCCGGGCTAGACGATGGGGACGGGCAAATTTGGCCGGTGCAGGTAGACTCTTACTAATTTAACCAGCGAAGTCCCCGCGAGTCAACTGGATGCGAGAACTCCCAGCGGCCCGGCAGCGGCGCGATGACCGTGCCCCAGTATTGCGGGCGCTATCGAAGATAGGGGCAAAACCTGCTCGGCGGCCCCTATTGCCACCGCTTCTCGCGGCATTCCGTAAACGACGCAGGAATTCTCGTCTTGCGCCAGGGTTCGCGCTCCAGCCTGCCGCATCCGCAGCAACCCGCGCGCGCCGTCGTCCCCCATACCGGTTAGAATTACACCCACAGCGTTTTGTTTCGCCGCTTCCGCCACTGAGGAAAACAGCACATCAACGGAAGGCCGCTGATAGCAGACCCTGGGGCCGGTTTTCACGTTGACGTGATAATTCGGCCCGTTCTTCCGGAGCAGCATGTGCATATCGCCCGGCGCAATAAGCGCAGTGCCGGGAAGTAGCTTATCGCCATCCTCGGCTTCGCGGACCCGAACGGCGCAAATTTCGTTCAGCCGGTTGGCGAAGGCGCGCGAGAAGCCGGGTGGAATGTGTTGGGCGATGACAATCCCCGGAACCGACGCCGGCAACCATCGCAGGACCGTCGCGATGGCCTCGGTGCCCCCGGTGGAGGCGCCGATGGCAATGACCGTGCCGCTGGGCAGCTGGGCTGTCCCAGAGGCCAGGTTCGCCGGAGGGCGCGGCGCCTGCGGAGCGCGGATCGTGGCGCGGCCCGCTGCCCGGATTTTCGAAGCGAGGCTTGTGCGCAACTCGCCCACCGAGTATGGTCCGCCGGGTTTCGCCAGTACTTCCACTGCCCCCCCTTCAAGCGCCTGCACCGCCGCCAGGCAGGACGGCTGTGCCAGCGAACTGATCACGACAGTAGGGATCGGCCGGAACCGCATGAGCTTCTTTAGAAACGTGAGCCCGTCCATGCGCGGCATCTCGATATCGAGCGTCAGCACATCGGGGTTCAAGGCGAAGATTTTGTCTCGCGCAACGTAAGGATCGGGAGCCGTCCCCACAACTTCGATATCCGGCTCGCCGTCGAGGGCTTCTGTCAGGATCTTGCGAACGATCGCCGAATCGTCCACAATCAGCACTCGAATGGGCCGGGACTCAAGCATTCCGCTCACGCCTTTCGGGCACTTCCACAGTCGCCAGCAATGCTCCATCCGGAAGCTCCGCCGTGTAGGTTCCCTCCGCCCTCGCGTCCGGTTCCCCGTCCCACGGGACCGCCGGCGATAGCCGCACAAGTTCCTGGTTCTCGAGTTCGCTCACCATTGATCCGCAGACCATGTTCGCGAACTCGCAGACAACCTCGAACGTCTGCGGGCCGGACAGCGATTCGGGCTCGAGGCCCAAGAAGTCCGCGGCCAGCGTGCGGGCCGAGGTCTTGGTGAGCCGGACCGAAAGTGTGCCGGCCGCGCTTCCTTCAAAAGCGATCCGAACGCCGACCGACTCGCTGAAATCGATGGCTTCGCTATCAACGGGGTCGCCGGCGACAGTGAAGAACATCGTTTCGAGCACCCGCTGTGCGGCCAGGGACAACGACTTTGTCCAGCAAGTGTCAGGCATGGACTTCTCCCAGGATGCGGTCGAGTTCCGCCCGCAGTTCCTGCGGCAGGAAAGGCTTGCGAAGATAACCCCGCGCGCCCAGGGATGTCATCTGCCGAATGCGGCACGCGGTCGAGTCGGTGGAAACAACCACCACCGGAATCGTCCGCAGCATCTCATCTTCATCGAGCGCTCGTGCCAGTTCCTCTCCGCTCATCAGCGGCATGTTGATATCGGTGAGAATCACGTCCACCCATTCCTGTTCGAGAATCTTCAGCGCTTCGCGGCCGTTGCCTGCCTCCAGGCATTGAGCCACGTCGAAGCCGCACAGATCCACCGTCCGCCGGATAAATGTGCGCATCGCCGGAGAATCGTCCACGATCAGAATCCGGTAGGCCATCAGCCAACTCCTTTCGCGCCGCGCGCGGGCGGGAATTCCCGGACCTCGCCACCTTCGTGCAGCCACACCCTGCCGCTTCCGATCTCGAGGCGCATGGTGCGGGACTGCGTGCCGCCGACCGCCTCCGCGTCGATCAGTACGCCCGCCTTCCAAAGCAGTTTGCGCATCGCCAGGCAATTCCGTTTACCGATCTCGAAGATGCCTTCGCGGTCGATCATCTGGGCTCCACCCGCCGCGCGTACCACCAGGCGCTTCGGCGCGGCCCCCCGTGCTCGCAGCTTTTCGAGCAGCAGCGCGATGCCGGTGTCAGCGAAAACGTAAGGGTTCTGACGCGCTCTCGCCGGGTCTAAGCTTGAATCGGGGAGCATGAAGTGCAGCAGCCCGCCCAATCCGCTCTTGGCGTCGTGCATGGTCACTCCGATGCACGAGCCCAGCGCGTACGTCGTGAGCACCTGTCCCGGGCTGTCGGCAATTCCGCAGTCGGCAATGCCAATCACCAGTTGCTCCACCGGCGTTACCTCGCTCCAGTTTTGCGGTAAACCGCGGGCCGAACATACTCGAGAGCGTGCGAAACGCGCGCCAGGCTCTCGGCGTGGCCCACGAACAGGTAACCGCCCGGCTCCAGCCTCCCGGAAAGATACTGAATCACCTTTTCCTGCGTGGCGCGATCGAAATAGATCATCACGTTCCGGCAAAAGATGACCGGGAAGCGCTTCGAATCGTGGGGCGGCGCAATCAGATTCATTCTTTGAAAATTGGCCTGTGAACGGATTCTGGGCAGCACCCGGTAGCTTTGCGAGGGGCCCTTTTCGGCGGAGAAATAGCGCGACAGCCATCCCGCGGGAACGCCCTGGCAGCGTTCCAACGGGTAAACGGCCTCCGAGGCAAACCGCAGCGCGCGATTCGAAATATCCGATCCCGCCACCTGAATCCGGCGCCCCGGCAGGACGTCATTGAGCAAGCAGGCGAGCGTCCAGACCTCTTCACCCGTAGAGCAGGCGGCGCTCCATACTTCTATTCCGTCCTTGCGGGCGAACTGCGGAAGCACCTGCGCTTTCAGAAATTCGAAATGGTCCGGCTCCCGATAGAACGAAGTATGGTTGGTGACCAGCGCGTCGATCAAACGGCAGAGCGATTGCCCGGTCCGGTCTTCGACGACATGCCGGTAGTATGCGCGAAAACTGCCGAAACCTCCGCTCTGGACCAGGTTGCGCAGCCTGGCCGTCACCAGCTCCTCTTTCCCGGGCTTCAGGTCCAGCCCGAATTCACGGTACGCGAGCTGGCGCAGTTGCTCGAAGTCGCTTCCCCCCAACCGCGGCAGCAATTGCTGGTCGGCCCATTTGAACATCGACTTCTCAGTGCCCAGACTCACCGGTTCCATCCTTGTACAGCCGCTCCACATCAAGGATCAAGCCGACCCGGCCATCGCCCAGGATGGCGCCACCGGCGATGCCCTCCACTCGATTGAACATATCCCCCAGCGACTTGATGACTACTTCCTGCTTGCCGATCAGCTCATCCACGACAATGCAGAAACGGCGGTCACCCGCTTCCGCCACCACCAGCACGGATTGCCTCGGATCCTCGGAAACCGGGGTTACACCGAAGCGCCGGTAGAGCCGCAGAACCGGCAGCAGCGTCCCGCGCACGAGGGCCATTTCAGCCCGATTCTGGACGCTCCAAATGCAGCCCTCCGCCGGCCGGAACATCTCGCGCACGGCGAACATGGGAACGATATACCGTTCGCGCCCGACGCCGACCACCAGGCCGTCGATGATCGCCAGCGTCAGCGGCAGTTTAATCAGGAAAGTCGTCCCCTGTCCCGCCGCGGAGCGCAATTCGATGCGGCCCCGCAACCGCTCCACGTGCTTCCGGACGACATCCATCCCCACCCCGCGGCCGGAGACATTCGTCACCTGCGCGGCTGTCGTGAAGCCGGGCTCGAAGATCAGATTGCAGATTTCGCTGTCGGACAAAACATCGTCCGGCTGGATCAGGTTCCGGTCGAGGGCCTTGGCACGAATCCGGTCCCTGTCCAGTCCCCGTCCGTCGTCGGACACCTCGATCACGACCTGCCCTGCCTGGTGCGATGCGCGCAGGAGCAGCCGCGCAGCCGCATTTTTTCCCGCACTCTGCCTTGCCTCGGGACTCTCGATCCCGTGATCGAGAGCGTTCCGGACCATATGCATCAGCGGATCGGCGAGCTGTTCCACGATGTTGCGATCGAGCTCGATGTCGTCGCCCGCGGTCTCCATCTCGACGCGTTTGCTGAAACTGGCGGGAAAGGTCGCGGACCAGCCGCTCCATACGCCGGAACAGCGGGCCCACCGGAATCAGCCGCATCGCCATCGCCGTTTTCTGAAGCTCGGCGGTGATGCGCGTCAGGTGCGCTATCTTCCGTTGCAAACCTTGGCTTTTCAGATGCACCAGTTCCGGGTCGTGCCGCACCAGGGATTCGGCGATCACCAGTTCGCCGGCCATATCCACCAGGTTGTCCAGTTTCGCCGTGTCCACGCGTACGGCGATGGAATCGGCCCGGGCCTGATTGGCCATGGCAGGAGGAGCCGCTTCCCGCGGCGCCTGCTGCGCCACGGGGGGCGCCGCCACTGCCGAGGCCAGCGCCTCCAGGTCGGTCGGCGTCTGTTGCTGGGCGACAGCCGCGGCTCGAATCCGTTCCAGCAGCCCCGAATCCTCGGCCGGAACCGTGGCGGGCCGGTTCCGCAACTGGTCGTCCAGGAAACCGATCCAGCGCCGCAGGTAATCGGCGCTTTGCAAAATCAGGTCGATGGCAGCCGGCGAGAGCGCCAGTTCCGCGTTGCGGACCCGGTCCAGCAGCGTTTCCACTTCATGCGCGTGCCTCTGGATGTCACCGAGGTCCAAAAATCCCGCCAAGCCCTTGATCGTGTGAAAGCCACGAAAAACCGAGTGGAGCGCATCCGAGTTTCCAGGCTCCTTTTCGAGTGTCAGGGTCTCGGACTCGATCGATCCCAGGTGCTCACGGCTCTCGACTACGAAGTCGGACATGAGCTCCGGATCACTGGCGAGAGAGGCGGCCGGATAGGGCATTTCGGCTTCATCCCGTTCCATGGCTTCCTGGATCAGGCAGATCCCGTCCTGAAAGACGGTGGCCGACGCGCCGGCTCGCCGGACTGTTTCGAGGGCGGTTTCTGCGGCGCCGGCCAGCGATCGCAGGTTGTCCCGAACAGCGGCTTGGCGAACGCTTTCGAGGAACGTCATCCAGCCGGATGGATCGGCTTCGAGGGCCGGATCCAGCACCAGCTTCAGGGCCATCTCTTCGACGCGGCCGCGCAACTCGGCGGAGTGCACCATATTGGTTTACCTTCAGAACGACTGCTCGTTTTCGTCCAGAGGAAAGGCGTGGTGGGCAGAGGCCATGGCCTTCCCCGGTCCATGCGCCGCCCGCAGAGAGGATCCGAGCGCGGCGAGGTCGCGCGATGGCGCAGGCCTGCTCCCGGCCGGCGCCGCCTGGCTTCTGCCGGACTCAGCCTGGCCGCCCACGATCAGCCGGAGCCGCTCCACAGTGGCATACAGGCTTTGCGCCTGGCCCGCCAGCTCTTCGCTCGCCGAGGCGCTTTCTTCCGCGTTGGCCGCGCTGCGCTGGGTCACCTGTTCCATCTGCCCCACGGCGCTCGCGATCTGCTCGATTCCCCGCGCCTGTTCCTGGCTACCGACGTGGACCTCGTCCACCAGCGTCTTGACCTGGGCCGAACTGCCTGTAATCTGTTGGATCGAACGGGCCACCAGTTCCAGCTTGCGGCTGCCCTCTCCCGACTTGCCGATGGATTCCTCGATTAGTGCCGCCGTGTCCTTGGCTGCCTGCGCGCTTCTCTGCGCGAGATTCCGGACCTCGTCGGCCACCACCGCAAACCCCATCCCGGCCTCGCCCGCGCGGGCAGCTTCAACCGCCGCGTTCAACGCAAGAATATTGGTCTGGAACGCGATTTCGTCGATAACGCGGATGATCTTCGAAATGCGCTCGCTCGAGCCATTGATATCCTTCATCGACTCCATCATGGCCCCGAGGTTCTGATTGGCTTCCTGCACCAGCCGCGCCGTCTCTTCCATGTGTCCTGCCACAGTGCGCGTGTTTTCGGCATTCTTGCGGGTGATGGCCGTGATCTCGGAAGTGGACGAGGAGGTTTCTTCGAGCGTCGCCGCCTGTTCGCTGGTGCCCTGCGCCAGAGACTGGCTTGCCGCTGCCACCTGGCCCGAAGCCGCAGCTACCTGGCGCGAACCTTCAAACATCTCCACGGCGACCTGCTGTAGTTGATGCGACGCGGCACGGACCATCGCCATTGCCACCAGGGCGGTCAACGCTCCCAGCACGATAAACCCAATCAGGAACAACCGGGCTGTCTGGTACTCCTGTTCCGCCTCTTTGTTATGGGCGTCAAGCGATGCCTCCTGAACGCTGATTAGCTCGTCGCAGTCGGTCCCGATAGCCAGGTAGGTTGCCGTGATGCCGGCGAGAACTTTCATCGCCTCCTCCGGATTGCCCGCATCCGACAGCCGCTCTGCTTCCTGGTAGCCGGTATCCCATGTGCTGATTTTCGATCCGATCTCGTCAACCAGCTTGCGTGTTCGCTCAGCCTTGGCGAGCGGTTTTAGCTCGGCCAGAGAGGCCCTGAGCTTTTCGATGTTCTGCCGGTAGATCTGTTTAGCCGCCGCCGCTTTGGCCGGCTCCTTGCCGAAGGTGAACAGTACGACCCCGCGCTGTCCGGCGGCCATGTTCGACTCCTCGGTGTTAATGGCTCCGGCGAGTTCGAGAGCCCTCGCCTCAGTGCCGATGATCGCCGAGAAGGATTCGCGGAGACTTCCGGCCGTATGCAGGCCGTACCATGCCGCCAGCAACAGCAAGCCGGCCAGCACGCCCGCGCTCGTTGCGACCTTCGCGGTAAAACTCATGTTTTTCAGATTCATCGTTGTAACTCCCGATTCCCACTTAGGTCAGAATTGCGTTGAGATGCCGCAGTTCCTGGGCGGTCAGAACGCGGTCGATATCCAGCAGAATTTTGACTTTCCCTTTTACTTTCGCCAACCCGAGCAGGTACCCGCCGGTCACGTTCTCTCCGAAATCGGGTGTGTCCTCGATTTCCGACGCGGTCAGGTTCAATACCTCGGATACGCCGTCCACGATGGTGCCCATCAGGGTCGGCCCGTTCTCCCCTTGCACCTGGGTGACGATGATGCAGGTGCGCTGCGTGTACTCGACGGCCGGCATGCCGAACTTCACCCGGAGATCGATCACCGGGATCACCTTGCCGCGAAGATTGATGACGCCTTTCACATGCGGCGGCGTCTGCGGCACAGCCGTGATTTCCAGCAGCCCCATGATTTCGCGGACCTTAAGCACGCGAATGCCGAATTCTTCGTTCGCCAGTTGAAATGTCAGATATTTGCCCGTGCGCACATCGGCTTGGGCGCCGGCAGCCGGCTCCGTTTGGGTGGTGGTCATTCTCTGTTCCTTTCAGACATCGAGGTGAATAGCGTTCGGCACGTGCGCAAGCGCATGAGTGGCCCGGTCGCTTTGCGTCAGGCAAAGCTTGATCACCAGGACGTCTTCGTCCCAGGGATATCGGACCACCACCCATTCGCTCGTGCCGGCGCTCTTGGTCCGGAAATTCCGGCCGAATACAACCGTAGGAATGCTGAGCCCCAACGGACCGAGGTGTCGTTCGAGGTCGTTCTTGGCGCCGCCGATGATCATGTTCGTCAACTCGGCCACGGCATCCAGCACCTCTTCGTTGACTGCGGTGCTTTCCGTCATCAGCAGATGCGAGCACACCCGGCAGGCGAGCGCCGGCGAACAGGAGATACTCCCCGTGCCCGCCCACGATCCGGCCAGGCCGATAAACGATACGACGCCGTCATTGGCGTCCGGCGCGCCCCGTTCTACACTGCGGGACGGCGGTTCCAAGTCCACCCCGAGCATGGTGGTGAAGACCTCCGCCGACGACCGGCAGAGGCAATCCAGGATCAGGTCTTCGAGGCTCATGCATTCACCACCGGTTCGAGGATGCCGACCAGCTTTTCCTTGATCTGATCCGCCGTAAACGGTTTGCGCACGTAACCGGCGGCGCCCAGCCGGACAGCCTCGCCTACCTTGGCTTCGCCACCTTCAGTCGTGATCATCACGACCGCAATCGAGCGCCACGCCTCGGACGCCTTCAGGGCGCCGAGCAGTTGAAGGCCGTCCATTTTCGGCATGTTAATGTCGGTTAAGACGAGCGACACAGTATTACTCGAGAGCAGTTCCAGGGCCTGCTGCCCGTCGCCAGCCTCAAAGATATTTCGAATCGCCATGCCGGTCTGGCGCAGCACGCGCTGAAGGATCTTCCGGATGGCGGCGGAATCGTCAACTACCAGGACGTCTGATTCCATTGCACTCCTTACACCCCTTTTATCGGTGGACTGGAGAAATTCCTTAGAGCGTGGGCGAAAAAGACGCGTTTTATTGACGCCGCCGTGCCGTAAAGTCTCGGACGCGGGCGACCGATAGACATTCGAGGAGCGCGGATTGAGCCGCCAGCTATCGCAGCAAGAGATCGATGCCGTATTCCGGAAACAGGACCGCAAACGGGAGGCGCCGGCGGTCAAGTTCGATTTCCGCCGCCCCGACCGCATCCCGAAGTCCCAGGTCCGTGCCATTCACCTGCTGCACGACACCTTCGTCCGCAACCTCGTTTCCAGTCTTTCGGCCTACCTGCGTTCCTACCTCACGGTCAACCTGGTGAGCGTCGAGCAACTCTCCTATTCCGAGTTTCTGGACGGGCTCCCCTCGCCCACCTGCATGGTGGCACTCGGCCTGAGTCCGTACGACGGCAGCGGCGTTCTGGAACTGAATCCGTCGTTGATCTTCCCCATTCTGGAAATGTTGCTGGGCGGCACCGGCAACTCATCCTCATCGATACAGCGGGACATTACCGAAATCGAGCAGAAGTTGCTGGACGGGCTGTTCCGGATCATCCTGCACGATCTCCGTGAAGCCTGGAAAGCGGTGACGGAAGTCGACTTCACGATCGAATCCATGGAAACCGAGCCCCAGTTGCTCCACTTGATGGCGCCAAATGAGGCGGTGGTCGCGATTGGGATTGAAATCCGAATCGGCGAAACCGTGGGGATGATGAACATCGCGCTGCCCTCCATCGTCATCAAGATGATGCGGCAGAAGTTCGACCAGCAGTGGTCGGTGCGCAAGACGCATGCCAGCCAGGGCGAACAGGAGCGCGTCTTGCGATTGTTGCGGGAAGCGTCCGTCGTGCTCGAGGCGCGGCTGGAAGGTCCCACCATCCGCATCCGCGATCTGCTGGCGCTCGAAGAAGGCCACCTGCTGAGCTTCGATTATTCCGTGGACCGGTCGATCGAACTCAAACTGAATGGCGCCAACAAGTTCACGGCCCAGATGGCGGCTGCCGGGAAAAGGAGAGCCTGTGTGATCGAACGCATCCGCCGCTCGCTGCCTCAAGGCAAAAGCAGCGACGACGGGCGTTCTTCAGCTTGATCCGTATCCTCATAAAAACCGCGCAAGCCGTCGATGAACGACCTGCCCCGCCGCCGTCCGTTGTTCCGGTCCCGTTCCACTCGAGCCAGGAAAACCAGCAGGCCCAGCACATCGGAATCGCGGGTGCGTGTCATTCCGAGCCTGCGGTGTTCCTCCTCCCGGTAATGCCGCAAACCCTCTTGCAGGCCGTGATAAAGACTGGCGGCGAGCGGGTTGACCGGTACGGACTCATAATGCAAACCGTTCTCGAGCGTCCGGTACGTTTGAGCCAGGGCGTCCAGGGCCTCGCGGACGTCGAAATCCACGATGCCGGGCGTCTCCAGAGCATGCGCCAGGAGCGTCTGTCCGATAAACACGAGCAAGGGCTCATTGTCTTCAAGGAACTTCTCGGAAACGCGGATGTCCTTGTGGGGAATGGTTTCCGGATCGATCTCCGCGGGCCTTTCGTGCTTGCGGGCTTCCTGAAGGTATTCACAGTCGAGCGGGCAGTCGACGCTGACTTCCCGTTCCGTGCCGCAGCATATCGAGCAAATGTCGCCCCGAACACCAGGGCAGAACCGGCGTGGACGCCGCGTCTCACAAATTGCGCAAGCCATTGCCTCTAGTATAGAAGTCAGGAACACCGTTCATGAGCCGAACCAACCTGTTCTTCAAAGTGGAACTGGAGCACGACCCGGAGGAGAGGCCCGAGCGCATCGCCGAAGAAATCCGGAGGCAGTTGATGAAGATCTACGGCGTGCGTGAGGCGGAGCTTTCCAACTTTACCGCGATCGAGGAGTAGCGTCGCCGCCGAAAATGCCGTCGAACGTGCGGCGGAAAAAGCCGTCCGTCATCCCCGCCAGGTAGTCGCAAATCACGCGGTGAACAGGCTCTTCCTCCGTCCGCGCGCCATAGGCCGCCGGCAGACGTCCGGGCGATTCCAGGAAAAACTCGAACAGCCCGCCGATCATCCTCATCGACTTCCGCCGCCCTTCGTTCAGCGCCGCCGACGCGTAGACATTGGCGTGAAGAAACTCCTTGAGCTGCAGGCTCGTTTCCGCCGCGCCTCGAGAGAACGCGGCCACGCGCAACGCCGCGCTCCGAACGCCGTCTACATCCCGTACGCCCGTTTCGCCCGCCCGTTCCACGGTCCCTTCGATCAGTCCGGACACCAGCGCGTCCACCAACTGGCGCAGCGACTCGTAAAACAGTTCCCGCGGTCCGGCCCCGGGAAACTGGAACTCGACCGTTTCATGAATGGCCGCATACGCCGGCACGCTTGCCGAAATCTGACCGGAATCCACTACCCCGGCGGAGCAGGCATCGTCCAGGTCGGCCGTGTTGTAGGCAATTTCGTCGGCCAGGTCGATCAGTTGCGCCTCGAGTGGAGGGCGTAGCCCGGGCAGGTACGAATCGGCCTCGGCGCTTTCCCCCGGCGCAAAATCCCGGGAATGCTTGACAATCCCTTCCCGCACCTCGAAAGTCAGATTCAACCCCGGAAAACGGGCGTATCGCTGCTCGAAACTCTCGACGATCCGCAAGGCGTGCAGATTGTGGTCGAAGCTCTCGCCAAACCGTTGCATCTGCCGGTTCAATTCCTCCTCGCCCGCGTGCGCGAAGGGGGGATGACCGATGTCGTGGGCCAAGGCGAGCGCTTCGGTCAGATACCCGTCGAGCTCGAGCGCGTGTGCCGCGGTGCGGGCGATCTGCGCTACCTCGATGGTATGGGTCAGGCGATTGCGGAAGTGATCGCACAGGTCCGGAGCGAAAACCTGCGTCTTATCCTCCAGGCGGCGAAAGGCTCGGGAATGGACAACACGATCGCGATCGCGCTGGAAGACGTTGCGATAGGGGTGTTCCGGTTCCGGAAATGCCCGCCCCCGGCTTCGTTCCACCGGAAACCGCAGGTAGGCCAGCATGGTTCCGGTTTACTGCGGAGGCAACTCGCTGTACAACGACAGGGCGATCTGCCCGACAACGCCCTGCTGCGTTCGTAAGGGCTCCAGCAGTATCTTGGCCTCTGCGGGTTTGCTGTGGACCAGGAATCGTGCCAGCGTTATAGTGGCCTGTTCCTTGGAAACGAACGCGCTCGGTTTCGCGATCAGCTCGCGCAGCAGAGCTTCACCCTGTGCGGCCCGCCCATCGGCGAAGTAAATCTGCGCGAGGGAGAGTTTGGCGAGCGAAGCATAGCTGGCATCCGCATGGTCCGCAACGTTTTTGAGATTCGTTTCGGCTTCCGCCAGTTTGCCCTCGTCCGACTGAATGGAACCGAGATAGTACTGCGCGATCATGGCTTCGTCGCTGCCGGAGTATTGCGTCCGAACCGCATTGAACGCCTGGATCGCAGCCTGTTCCTTGGCGTCCTCAGTGGGAAAGTTGAGGTTCTGTCCTGGTGTCGGAGGCCCGACCGGCGCCTCCTGAACCTGTATCGCCCTGGCCAGGGCATCCTGCCGTTCGGTATGCTTGCGCTTGGAATACCACGAGTAACCCAGCCCCAGCAAAACTACGATAAGGAGGATTCCGCCGTACCGGATGATCTCTTTCTGATGCTCCTCCAGAAAGTTAACGGAATGCTCCACTTCCAGCGCGAACTTGTCGCTCTTTAGCTCTTTTCGGGTGATTCTGGACACGAAAACCTCAGGTGATATCGGAACTTACTATCCTATCACGAGCGGGTGCCGTTTTGCCTCGCACCCGCCTGCTATGCTGAACTCCTATGTACCTGAAAATTCTGGCGCACCCGGTCTTTCCAAGCCTCAATTTCCACATGCCGGTGACGGTCGATCTCTCCCATCCGCTGATTATGATCACCGGAGAGAACGGTTCCGGAAAATCCACCCTGCTCCAGTCCCTTCACCTTGCGCTCCGCGGCGAGCAGGTGGACGGGTACATCTACAAGCTCGAAACGGGTGGCCGGACGCTGGGGCGCAGCTACCTGTTCGATGCCGAGCAGCATAACCCGCGCACGCAACTCGAGATGTTCAAAGGTCAGCCGCAGATGCTCGAGTTCCTGCGCATCGCCAGCCACGGACAGGTCATGCTGTCGCTCTTCCAGGAAAGCTTTCCAAAGCTGCCGGACGGCACCGTGCTCCTGCTGGATGAGCCGGAGATGGCCCTTTCCATTACCAACCAGCGGCGCATGCTCAAGATGCTGAAGGAACTCACGGACCAGAAGCAGTTTCGCATCGTCTGCGCCACGCATTCTCCCGTGCTGACCGAATCCGCCGATACCTACGTCATCGATCTCGACCAACATGTGAACCGCAACGTCTTGAGGTCCGGCATGGGCGTTGAAGGCGCCGGCAGCATCCAATAGCTCTATGACCTGCTGCCCGGAACTCGAACGCCTGATGGACCGCGGCCTCGCGCTCCAGGCGCAACTTAGTCAGCTCACCAACGGCACCATCATCACGGAGATCGATACCGAGTACTTCCTGGTTTTCGGCGACGAGCGGCACCAGTTTGTGGGGATGCACTACTGTCCGTTCTGCGGACGTATTCTTTCCCGCGCACTCTGGAACCAGGAGAAGAAAAAGTAGGTTCACGCCTCCGCGGCCAGTTGCTTCAAACGCCGGCCGCAGATCAGACTCGCCTGCAGCTTGTCTCCGCCGGGTCCGCGCCAATGGGTCTCCAGGCTCAGCCAGCCCCTGTAGCCGTCCGCCGCCAGGGCGGCGATCTGTCCCCGCCAGTTGACCCAGCCGTCGCCAAGCGGCCCCCAGGCCGGGCGATGTTCCTCCACCGTGCAATCCTTTGCGTGCACGTGGACAATGCGGTTCGGCGGCAGGCACCGGTAGCCGTCCGGAAACGCCTTCTCTCCCGCCACCAGGGCGTTGGCCGGATCCCACACTACGTTCAGGTTCGGATGATCGAGGGCCGCCAGCAGGCGCCCCGTCTCCTCCCCCGTGCTGATATTGCAGGCGTGCTCGTTTTCGACACCGATGGTCACGCCGTGTTCCGCAGCCTGGTCCGCCAGCGCGCCAAGCGTTTCGACGATGCGGCTGAAGCACTCCTCCGGCCGCACCGTGCGCCAGTAGGAGAAGACGCGCAGGATGCCGGCGCCGGTGTGTCCGGCGATCTCGAACGCCCGCGCCGCCAGCCTGGGCTGGTCCGCGAACGTGTGGCTGGCGGCAAACATATCCTTCTGGAAACGCTCGTCCACCTCAGGCGCGTCCGGCAGCAGGCATTTGAGCAGGGGGCTCGAAAGCGAGATGATTTCGAGACCGTGCGCACGCAGCGTGTCCATCGCGCGATCCAGTTCCCCGTCGGTTAGGTCCAGGATGTTCTTGCCGCTCACCATGCGCAGCTCCGCGCCAGTCATGCCGACCTCGGCCATCGAGCGCGCAGCCGTTTCCAGGTCCGGTGAAAACTCGTCCGTGATGGCGGCCGTGCGGAATGGTTCGTTCATGCAGACTCATTATAGGGCCGTGCGAAAATGATTCATGCCCCACGTTGCCGAGTCGGTGGAGCGCGTTCCGCATTCGCGCATCCGCGAGCTTGCCGAAATCGCCATGTCCATGGATGGCGTACTGCGCCTCTATTTCGGCGAGTCCAACCTGCCCACCCCGGATTACATCAAGCGCGCCGCCGTCCGCGCCATGGACGAAGGCTTCACGTTCTATACCGAAAACGCGGGTTTGCCGTCCCTGCGCCGCGCCATTGCGGAGAGTTACCGAAGGCTTCAGAGCGTGGAACTCGATCCCGCATCCGAGATTGTGGTTACAGCCTCCGGCGTTCAGGCGATCAACGTCGGCATCCGCTCGGTGCTCGATCCCGGCGACGAGGCGCTCATCCTCACCCCGGCGTGGCCCAACGGCTCGTCCAACGTTGCCATGGCGAACGCCGTCGCCCGCGAGATTCCGCATCCGCTCTGCCACGGACGCTACCGGATCGATTTCGACGCGCTCGAAGCCGCGGTCACGCCGCGCACCCGGCTCCTGCTCTACACCTCGCCGTCGAATCCCCTGGGCTGGGTCGCCTCCGAAGCCGAGCAGCAGCAGTTGCTGGACTTCGCGCGCCGCCACCAGATTTGGCTGATGGCCGACGAAGTGTACGACAGGCTTTATTACTCCGGCGCGCGCCTGGGCGAGCCGGTGCCCTCGATCCTGCGCAAGGCGACACGCGACGATGCCGTGCTGGTGGTCCACTCGCTTTCCAAAAGCTATTGCATGACGGGTTGGCGTGTGGGCTGGCTGGTGGCGCGCCGCGACCTGGCGTCCAAGGCCACCCAGCTCAACGAATTCATCATTTCGCACGCGCCAACCTTTGCGCAGAAGGCCGGAGAAACCGCTCTTGCCGAAGGCGAACCGGAACTGCTGCGGATGCTCCAGCGCCTCAAAGCGAACCGCGACCTGTGCCTGGCGGCGCTGACCGGAATCGCAGGCGTCACCGTGCCCGAGCCGGACGGGGCATTCTACCTGTTTCCACGCATCGACGGACTCGACGACTCCTTCGCTTTCTGCAAGCGGCTGCTTCTCGAAACCCGCGTCGGACTCGCTCCGGGTGTCGCGTTCGGGGCCGGTGGCGAGGGCTCCATCCGCATCTGCTACGCCGCCGAGCCCGCCATCCTGGAGCCCGCTATGGAACGGCTGACGCGCTTCCTGAATGCGGGGCGCTGACGGCCGGCGCTAACAGGCCGAACTGCAATTGTCGCGGCAGGATGCGCCGCCGCGCTAATCGTCCGTCTCGAAGCCGCCGCACGCCTTGATTGCGGTGTCCACGTTGCGCGCCAGTTCATCCGCCGTGAACGGCTTTTGGATGAACGGCTCGCTCTCGTGCAGTCGCTGGGTCACCAGCATCTCGCCGTAACCGCTGGTGATCAGCACGGGAATGTCGCGGCGAATCTCCCGCAACTGAGGAAGCGCTTCGTCCCCGCCCATCACCGGCATGGCCAAGTCAAGCACCACGGCTGTGATCTCAGAGGCGTGCAAACGGAACAGGTCTACGGCCTCCCGGCCGTTCCGCGCCAGCAGCACTCGGTAGCCGCTCCGTTCCAGGGCGCTTTGGGCGACTTCGCGCACCATCTTTTCGTCATCCGCAACCAGAATCGTCCCCGAGCCGGTCGCCCTCCCTTCCTCCTTCACACGCTCACCCGGTCCTTCCGTACGCTCGGGCGCCGGCAGATAGACACGGAAGCGGCTCCCCCGGCCCGGGTGCGTGGCCACAATAATCGCCCCTTTGTGTCCGCGAACGATCCCGGAAACGGCAGCGAGGCCAAGTCCCCTTCCGGTGAATTTCGTCGTGAAGAACGGGTCGAAGATCTTGTGCCGCGTCTCGTCTTCCATGCCGCTGCCGCTGTCCTCCACCTCCAGGTAAACGTAATTGCCCGGCTCGAGGTGGCCCAGTCCGTCCGTCTCGCGAATCTCCTCTTGAGAAAGCCACTGCTGTCCCGTAGCGATGCGGATCTGCCCCTGTCCTTCGATGGCTTCGGCGGCATTGATTACCAGGTTCATGGCCACCTGCTGGATCTGTGTCAGGTCCGTCTCGATCAACGGCACGTCTGGATCGAGCGCCAGGTCCAGTGCCACGGTTTCCGGAATTGAAGTGTGGATCAGGGTGATGATTTCGGAAACCGCGTCTGAGATCTTCAGAGGCTCCGGCACGAACCGGCTTTTGCCGGCATAAGCCAGGAGTTGCCGGGTCAGATCCGCCGCCCGCTTGCTGGCCGCAATCACGTTTTGCAGCAGGCGCAGTGCCGGACTGCCAGGCTGGACATCTTCAAGCGCCAGGCTGGCGTTCCCCAGGATGCCGGTCAGCAGATTGTTGAAATCGTGCGCCACTCCTCCCGCCAGCAAGCCGATGCTTTCCAATTTCTGCGTTTCCCGCATCGCCTCTTCGTTCTTCTTGCGATCCGTAATGTCCCGCATCACCTTGGCGAAACCGCGCAGCGTCCCATCGGGATTCCGGAGCGAGGTCAGAGTGCCGCTGGCAAAAAAGCGGCCGCCGTCTTTTCGCACGTGCCAGCGTTCGTCCTCGGATTTTCCTTCCCGCTCCGCAGTTTTGAATTCGAGTTCGGCTTTTCCCAAAACCTGGTCTTCCGGCGTGAAAATCATGATGCCGCTGCGGCCCACAGCTTCGCCTTCGCTGTACCCCAGAATGCGCTCGGCGCCGCGGTTCCAACTGACAATCACGCCCGCCGGATCCATCATGAAGAGGGCATAGTCCCGCACCCCGTCCACCAGGAAGCGAAACCGCTCCTCGCTTTCTCCCAAAGCTGCTTCGGCCCGCTTCCTCTTGGTAATATCACGCAAACCGCATTGAATCAGGCGCGACTCTCCCTGCCCGTGGACACTGCAAAGCAATTCCACGTTACGCGGCTCTCCACCGGTTTCGAGCGTGACCTCCCTCCGGAAACTTTCCGAGTCTTTCAACCCTTCCAGAATTTCCCGGCCCAGACCGGGGTGCAGCGCTTGAATCTCCCACAAGGCGGCGCGCCCCAGGGAGCCCTCCTCGAGCGCCAGCATTTCGCCCGCCTGCGGATTGGCTTCAAGCAGGATCCCCGTTTCGGGGTGCACGATCACAAGCCCGTCCTTGGAATGTTCGAAAAATCTGCGGAAGCGCTCCTCCGTGGCATGATTGCAGTTGCCGTGAACCACGACAAAGATCTGCCGGCCCGGCGCCGGTGCCGCATCCCAAAACAGTTGCCGGTAGGTGCCGTTTTCCAGGCGGAAACGAGCTTTAGACGCGGTCTGCCGTGCTCCATCCGCACAGCGATTCAGCGCTTGAGCCACCGCGGCCCGGTCATCCGGGTGCGCCAGTGTCTCGATCGCGGTTCCGGACAGTGAATTCCCGACATGCCCCAGAAGACGGTCCGCCGCCCGATTGGCTCTCAGAATCCTGCCATCGTATCCAATCACGCAAAAAGGCAAGGGGGCGAGTTCGAAATAATGCCGAAAATCATCTGTCGATACCGGGCTGCCACCTGCCATGCGCCGTAACACTGCACGGTAGTGACCAACGCCCGCTGCCGCAAAACCGCCCAAATTGCACGCGGGGGCTTTTTAGTCCCTTCGACAGGATTCCAGTATCGGATTACCTGAAATGATCCATCAGGAAGATGTCGCTGCCGCTCAGGTCAATCTGTGTGAACAGGATGAACCGGCGATCGGGAGAGACCGAGAATGCTGAATCGGAGATTGCGCCGATTCGTTCGAAGGTCCAGATTTTGTTGATGCTCTTATTCGAGAACCGGTAGAAGAAGATTCCCAGCGGCTGGCCGCGCTGCGGCCGGTCCACGAAGTAAATGCCGTCTTCGACCACGCCCCAACTCCCCCAGAAACCCGGTTTCAATTGATCGAGAACAAGCTCTTCGGCTCCCTCCGGCA
The DNA here is from genome assembly GCA_963836425.1 of Bryobacterales bacterium. GTDB lineage: Bacteria > Acidobacteriota > Terriglobia > Bryobacterales > Bryobacteraceae > CAWIJJ01. The sequence goes on from CAWIJJ010000008.1 coordinate 449,429, forward strand.
GCCGTTTCCGCCAGAGTCCCTGGGCATCGCGTCCCTTCGCATAATAAAGATACCTTCCGTCGGGCGATTCAAACGCCGCGAACCCTCCCAGCCGCGTCACCTGTTCCTTGTCGGAACCGTCCGGATGGGCGCGCCAAACCTGAAAAGCCCCGCTGCGGTTGGAAGCGAAGTAAATCCATTTGCCGTCGCGCGACCAGCTCGGCACCACGTCCTCGGACGGGTCCGTGGTGACGTGGCGGTAGTCGCCTCCCGCAGAGGGCATCACCAGGATGTCGGCCTGGCGGTTTGGACGGCCGTCAAAAGCGATTTCTTTGCCGTCAGGGGACCAGCGCGGGGTGCCTGCCAGCGGCCCGGAGAAGTGTGTCAATCGCACCGGTGTACGTCCCTCGCTATCCCGAGATCCATATCTCGTTGGCGCCGGTTCGGCCGGAGCGGAACGCGATGCGCGTGCCGTCCGGCGAGTACTGCGGGCTGGAATCGTATTGCGTTGATGCGATCACCCTCTTCGCGGGTCCCTGGCCGTTCGTGTCGATTCGCCAGATATTCCCGTCGCGGAAGAATTGCGTGTACAACATCCGCTTGCCGTCGAGCGAGAAAATCGGATCCCCCACGTTGTCGCCCACCTGCGCGATCCGCTGCGGCGTGCCGCCCGAAACCGGAACCCGCCAGAGCGTGGTGATGCCCCGCCGGTCGGACGAAAACACGATGGACCGCCCATCCTTGGTCCAGGCAAGCGAGGAGATGTACCGGTTATCGTTGGTGACCCTCTCCACGTTGCCCCCGTTGATCGAAGCGAGATACACGTCGTTCACGCCGCTCGAGATCGCCCGGATAAAGGCCAGCGATTTCCCGTCCGGCGAAAACGCCGGGCTCAAGTCGCCGAGAATCCGTTCGGGAGGCAACGCCGTGTCCTTCTTGGCGCCGGTATCCGCGTCGATTAACACAATGCGGAAGGGCCGGTCCGGCGAGTTCTTGTCCGCCGCGGCGATGTACTTGCCGTCCGGCGACCAGTCCAGGTGCCGGCCGACTGCGTCCAGCCGGTTCGGCCAAACATCCGCCACCTTGCCGTGACGGCCCCCTGCCACGCGTGCCACGAAGATAGCGGTTTCGTCGCGCTTGGACCGCAGCCACGCGATCCGCTGCCCGTCCGGAGACCAGATGGGGCTCACATCGTCGGCCGGATCCGTGGTGATGCGCCGGACCTCATTGCTTTCGAGCGACATCGTGTAAATGTCGGGTCCGTCGCCCACTTCGCTGTCCCACGCGTAGACGATGCTCTTGCCGTCGGGTGAGAAGTACGGCTGGTATTCGCGTCCGGAAATGCTGGTGATGGGCTTCACCTCCGGTTGCACTTCCGTCTCCCCCAGCCGCTCGCGAACGCCGCCAATCAAAAGTACGCACACGAACAGGGCGGCCGCCACCGCCACCGACGCCACCGCGGTCTTCTGGCGTTTCACCAGCTTCGCGGCGCGATACAACAGCGTGTCTTTTCTCGCCCGCACCGGCTGGCCGTTCAGGTGCCGGCCGATATCGTCCCCGAGCTGTCCGGCCGTTAAGTATCGCCGCTCCGGCTCGATCCGCATCGCCATCAGGACGATGTTGTCGAGATCGCCGGCAAGCTCTCGCCGGCCCGTAATCCGGCTGGGCGCCGCCGGCATGATCATGTCGCGAATGCCCCGGGTCGTGCTTCGCTCCGGCCGCCTGCCCGTCAATAGTTCGTAGAGCAGCACGCCCAGCGAATACACGTCCGATGCGGCCGTGATGGGCTGCCCGCAAAGCTGCTCCGGACTGGCGTATTCCGGAGTCATCGCCGGCGCCATGGTGATCATCGGCCCGCTCGTCGAGGGCAGCGTCCCCGGATCGAGCAGCTTGGCGATACCGAAATCGAGCAGTTTGGGAATTCCGCCCTGCGTCACCAGGATGTTTCCGGGTTTTATGTCGCGGTGGACCACGCCCCGCTCATGCGCAAACTGCACCACATTGCAGACAACGCGCATGATCTTGAGCCGGTCGCGCAGCGGGACGGCCTCTTCGTCGCAATAGACGTCGATCGGTTTGCCCCGGATAAACTCCATCACGTAGTACGGCGCCCCGTCGGGAGTCGCGCCCCCGTCGAGCAGGGTCGCGATATTGGGGTGCTCCAGCATCGCCGTGATCTGGAGTTCGCGGCGGAACTGCCGCACCACGTAGTCCTGGTCCAGGCCGCGCCGGACCACTTTGATGGCCACTTCTTTTTGAAACGCGGCGTCCGCCCGAATCGCGCGGTACACCGAACCCATGCCGCCGGTGCCGATGAGTTCGATCACTTCGTAGGGCCCGATGCGCGCCCCCAACAGCGGGTCCTTGACAGCGGGCAGAGGAGGGGCTTCGAACAGCTCTCCCGCATCGTCATAAGCCTCGATCAGGGATTCGACTTCGTCGCGCAATGCGGGATCGGTTTCGCAAACCCTACCGAGGTACCGGTCGCGCTCACCCGGTTCCAGCCGCAGAGAAACGTCGAGGATCTCCTTGATCTGTTTCCAGCGGTCAGGTTCCATCTGCCGTCTGCCTGCTGATTTCCCGGAACAGCCAAGCTTTGGCGGCGGTCCAGTCCCGCTTGGCGGTGGCCAGGGACATGTTCAGTACTTCGGCAGTTTCTTCCATGGTCAGGCCCGCAAAGAACCGGAGTTCCACCAGGCGGCTTTGGCGCGGGTCAAGTTTGGCCAATCCCTCCAGCGCATCGTCGAGCGCTACCAGGTCCAGGTCGCGCTCTCCGGGCATCGCGATCGCTTCGTCCAGGCTCAGCCGGGGCGCGTTGGCCCCGCGCTTGGCAGCGTGCCGGTTGCGCGCATAATCCACCAGGATCCGCCGGATCAATTGTGCGGCCACACCGAAAAACTGGGCGCGGTTCTGCCAGTGGATGCTGTGTTGCCCCACCAGTTTCAAGTACGCCTCATGGACCAGGGCCGTGCTTTGCAGCGTATGCCCGTGGCGCTCCTGCCGCAGATACCGTCCGGCGAGGCGGCGCAACTCCTCGTAGACAATCGGCGTGAGCTTTTCAAGAGCCTGCTTGTCCCCCCGGCTCCAGTCCGCCAGCAAACGGGTGATCTCGTGCTGGGAAGTCATTGATGTTGGCATTATGCCATACTCGTGAGCCTTTCGAACCGGCATTCCGCGCGTTAATAGCAGGGAGACTGATGACGAAACCGATCCTGGTGGTTGGCGCCATGGCGCTACTGATTCTCATGGGTTTAGCCGCGGGAGGGTACTGGGCCTTCCGGGCTCCTGCTTCCGCCGCTCCTTCTACCGTCAAGATCGCGATGACCCCGCCGCAGGTCCAGCGCGGAGAGTACCTCTACCGCCTCGCCGGCTGCGACAACTGCCACTCCCCTCGCGACTGGACCCGTTTCGGAGGTCCCGTCATCGCGTCGTCCCGCGGCGCCGGCTTCGAGTTCCCGGAAGACATGAACCTGCCCGGCCGCATCGTCGCTTCGAATATCACGAGCGACCTCGAAACCGGCATCGGATCGTGGACCGACGGCGAGAAGATTCGCGCCATCCGCGACGGAATCGGCCGCGACGGCCGGGCCCTGTATCCGCTGATGCCGTACCGCCGCTTCCGCACCATGAGCGACGACGACGTGTTCAGCCTGGTGGCCTACCTCAATACCCTCCCTCCGGTGCGCCGGAAGAATCCCAAAACCAGCGTCAGCCTTCCGGTAGCCATCCGCATGAAGGACCGCCCCCGCCCCGCCGGAAGCGTCGCCAGTCCCGACACCCGCGACCGCGTCAAATACGGCCAGTATCTTTCGACATTGGCGGGTTGCGCACAGTGCCACACCGCCGCGGCGAATGCTCCAGGGAAAACCCAGCGTTTCGCCGGCGGCCGGCAGTTCCAGTTGGACGGCCTGTCGGTATTCAGTGCGAATATCAGCCCGGACACACGCAGCGGCATCGGCGGATGGTCCGAACGCGAATTCCTGGACCGCATGTACCTGTACCGCGACTACGTCATCGACGGCTCTCCAAAGGTCGGCCCCGAGAACTTCACCGTCATGCCCTGGCTGTCATACAGCACGCTCGAAGAAAACGACCTCAAAGCAATCTACGCCTTCCTGAAAACTCGAAAGCCGATCTACCGCCTGGTGCAGGCCCACCCCGACTTTCCGCGCGAATAGCGCGTCCGCTGCCCCGCCTTCCCTTGCTAGAATCACCAGAACACCTATGCGACCGCTCATAATTCTGTTGGGCGCGATGGCGGCGGCGCATGCGGCCGATTACCATCTGAAGGCCACTCCCGAAACCGTGGTCTGGGGTAACTACTCCGCGGCCTCCAAGCCCGTTCTCCGCATCCGCTCCGGCGACCGGGTCGAGATCGACACCCTGATTACCAACAGTCCCGAACGCCTCGTCGCCGCCGGAGTCAAGCCCGCCGACGTGCAGCCGGAACTCAAGGCCATCTACGCCGGGGTCAAAGATAAGGGTCCGGGCGGTCACATCCTCACCGGTCCTGTTTACGTGGAGGGCGCCGAGCCGGGCGACACCCTGGAGGTGCGCATTCTGGCCATCCGCCTTGCCGTGCCCTATGCGTACAACAGTTTCAGCCCGCGCAGCGGCGTGCTCGGCGCGGATGACTTTCCGCAGGGCGCCACCCGCATCGTCCCCCTGGACGCCAGGCGCATGGTTGGGCATTTCGCCGCCGGCATCGATATTCCACTGCGGCCGTTTTTCGGGAGCATGGGAGTCGCGCCTCCAGCCTCCGCCGGACGCATCAGCAGCGCCCCACCCGGCATTCATGCCGGCAATCTGGATAACCGGGAACTCGTCTCCGGAACTACCCTTTTCATTCCCGTGCACGCGGCGGGAGCGCTGTTTCAGGCGGGCGACGGCCATGCTGCCCAAGGCGACGGGGAGGTGGACATCACGGCCCTGGAGACGTCCCTCTCCGGAACCTTCCAGTTCATCGTGCGCAAGGACCTGCACCTCAAGTGGCCGCGCGCCGAAACGCCCACCCACTACATCGCCATGGGCCTCAACCCGGACCTTGACGAAGCGCTTAAACTCGCCGTGCGGGAGTGTATCGAATTTCTGGTGACGGAAAAACACCTCTCGCGAGCCGAAGCATACATGCTGTCGAGTACCGCGGTCGATTTCCACGTCACGCAGGCCGTGGACGGCACCAAGGGCATCCACGCTTTGATACCCAGGAACATCTTCAAATAGGGTCCTTCAGGCACAGTCGTCTGACTCGTTCCGATCCGGCGGCAGAGTGCGGCGGGACAGCCCGCGACGGTCGCAGGCGCTCGTGGCTCGGGCGGTGATCTGGCTATCTCGTGCAGGAATCGTGCTTGCAGCTGGCCGGCACCGCTCAAAGCGGTAAAGTCTGGATCCGGCGGTCCCAATCCAAGTTCGGCCAGACCCTCGGCGGCGGCATCGCCCACCCTAAAGGGTGGTGGCGGAGTGGCGAATAGGCATTCGCCGGGGCCGTCGATTAGGGGTGCCGTGGGATTCTACGCCCTTGCGTGGTTCCAGGTGTGCAGCACGCCGAAGAAGCCGATCTCCGCGCCGAGGACACACCGGCGGAAACGCGTTCCAATTTTCCGGCGCCTCAGCACGACGTGTTCGCGGGTGACTCCCTTGCTCGGGAGTCGGGGCTCCGAATGAGGCCGTTTCCAAAGCGATCCATCTGATCGAGGTGCTCGTATCCGAGCGCGGTTCTATACTTTTCTGGTGATGTGTCTGTTCATCGGGGTTCCGGCGCTTGCACAGGAAACGCGTGGCATGATTTTTGGCCACGTAATCGAGCCGTCGGCTGCTGCCGTTGGGGGAGCGACCGTACGTCGGTCCCACACTGGCGCTCGACTGCCCGGATGGAGCAGTGGTAAGCATCAGGTATTCTGATCCGAAAGAAGTCAGGCTTTCGCGGCCAGTGGAGCACACGGACAGCAAGAGCCTCATGACGGCGAATAAATGCTCCAGGTGCAGTCGTTCCATGGACGGATTGCCGACCAGAGCTACACCGAGGTTCTGCAGAAGCTCATTCACGCCATGGCGTGCTCTCGCTGTAGGCTCGCTGCTTGTTTCCTGGGGGCGCACGTTCTCGGGCTTGCCTCGCTGATGACTGAAGTCGTAATCGCAAATGACGAGTTCGCTGTCCGCATTTATTTGATTTTGATTATATAGACCACCACGAAGAATGGGGGCCGGTTCTCATGGCGCACGGCGGGTCCGCCCGTAAGGGTGGGCTCGTTTGTGAAATCGTTTCCCAGTGACGGGCCGCCGCCGGCGTGTGTCATCACCACAGATGCCGTGCCCATGGTGACCGAAGGCGATGCCGCCGTCGCCGTCGCCACCCGGAGCGACGATCTCGAACTGACCAATGGGAGAACCACGGCGTTCGGCTCTCCCAGTTGTATGCCAGCCCCCGTGGTTGTCAGATCCTGGAAGAGGTGCCTGTGGCCCGGAACCTCGTTGTCCGCCAAACCCACTCGCGCCGCGCCGCCGGGTGATCCCAGGGAGTAATTCAGTTTCAAAAGGTTCGTGTCGTCGCCGGGTACCGGGTCTGCCTCCTCATAGTGCCCCTGGCCCACAATGAACATTCCGCGCAGGTCCGGAAGCATGCGGGCGCCGCTCGGGTCCGTAGGATCGGGGCGGCCGTCGCAAACCTCCCAGCCGTCCGGCGCCTGCAAAACGAGCGCGTTGCCGTTTTCATCGCTCGTCCGGGGAACGTCCGTCGGCGGCGACCAAATAAGGATCGTTCCCTTGGGCACCTCTAGATCGAAGCCGGACTTCGTTAGGAATTTGTCCGCGGTCAGTGTGTGCTGAGCCACCAGGTTGCCGGGAGAGGGCGGAGGATCCAGCACCAGGGTGTCATCCCCGAGCGCGACTCCGGCGCTCAAACGCGGCGCCGCCAACTTGCCCGCGATCGTCACCACGGTATCGCTATCGCCGGCGCCGGTGATCTTCGCATGGTGGGGCGCTTCGATGTGCAACTGCCCCGTGGCGTCGATTCCGATGGTTGCCGGAGGCGGCACAGTGTGGGCTTTGACGTTGGTCTCGCTGCCGTAGAGCCGCAGCGGACGCGTGATTCCCACGGCCGCCTCATCGTCGATGAACAGCGGCCCGATCTGCACTAGCAACTCGAGTTGTCCCTCCGGATGGTCCGGCAGATTCGAGAACCGCACCGCCAGCGGCGCGTATCCCGACGGTCGATTCATCGCGCCGATCGATATATTGATCTGAAACTCCTGCCCGATCGGCCAACTCGTGCCGGTCGCAGTGGCCGAGAGGCCGATCCAGTCCCACGGCGCAACCACGTCCACGGATTCCACCGTGACGAGGCTTCGCTGCGGCGTCAGCACCCCGATGTTCTGCGCGGCGGGATCATCTCCGGCCAGGAAGTGAAGTTCGATCGTGCTCAAGCCAGGGGCGAGGTTCAATGGATCGTCGGTCAAATTCCTGATCCGCAGGGTCAGGCGGGACGGCTGCCCATCGTTGAAGGCGTTGTTGGAGCCGACGAACTCGGCGCCGAACGGCACCGTGCGGGCGCTTGTGATCGCGCTCGACCGTTCTTCGGCCAGGTACGCAGTGCGGCTAATGTTGAGGAGCGTCAGGTGTGCCTTTTCGATCCCCGTCAACTCGGTTTGTGTCACCGCCGCCGCCGCCGCCGGCCCGGATGTCGGGGACGCTAATGCCCCCGCTCGAACCGAGAACTGAACGTCCACCGGTGTGGACCGCGACCCTTGGCCGGTGGACGCGGGTTGGATATTCTTCAGCCGCAGGACCAGGCGGCTGGCCCGCGCGTTAGTGGGATCGAGCGGTGCAAGCGTGCGGGTAACCCCGTCGTTCAAATTCAACGTGAGCGTGACGGAGCCATCATCGCCGGGCGCCGTAACCAGCTTCCAGTTCGGCCCCTCGTTCACGGCGGCCAGCAGGTCCGATCCGGCCGGCGCCTTCGGGTCGGACGTGACCAGTTGAATCCCTCGATCCTGCGCCGCAAGCGGCACAGGTAAGGTCGTTGGGTCAGGCACGGCCGGCAGCACGCGAATCAGCGTGGACGGCCGGAAGATCATCCGGAAGAAGCTGGTGGACCCCAGCGTGAGCGTCTGTCCCGAAAGATTGGTCACCTCCAGCAGGAGATCCTGCGGGCCGTCGGGTATGAACAGAATCGGCTGCTGGTCGATGTTATTCAGCGCGACCTGGACGGGATTGACGAGGTTTGCCATGATTTTTTGCTCCTTCTTCAGAAACGCGGAGTAAGTTGCAGCCATCCTTCACGGATTTCGGCACGCGGGCCGAAGCTGGCCTCGACCTGCACCGGCAGTATGCCGATGGCGCCGCGGTCGATGGCGCGCTGCACGTCGGCGCGGATGTTCTCGAAGCCGTTCAGCGGGAGCGGCCCGGATTGCGGCTGCCGGAGCAGTCGCCCTTCGAGCCCCGTCAAGTCGAGCGCGATCCATTTGTCCAAAGCCAACTGCGTCCACAGGCGTTCACCATCGGCGGGGAATGCGTCGAGGATCGCCTGCTTCCGTACGATCGGCTGCGCGGGAATCACGGACCAGCGATCGGTCTCGCGCTGCACCCAGAAGAATGTCAAATCGGGATCGGCCGGCAGCGGCAGGCGGGTTCTACCCGCGTCGGTGAGCACCGGCGCCGTGAGGAAGCTGACCTCAATGCGCTTGAGAGAGTCGGCGAACTGGTCGACCGGCACGCCGATGGTCTTGGTCGGCAGAACGCCGCACGAAGCGTGGACGCCGGCGCGCGGGTCCACCAGCATGAAGAGCGTGAGCGGGTTGTTGTCGCCGCTGAGCGACTGCCAAATGATGCCGCGCGTGTTCACATCGGGGCTCGCCAGGTCGTCGGCCTGGTCCTTCGGGAACAGCTCTTCGCCCAGCCCGGCCGCGGTTTCTTCCCAGTAGACCGCCACGCCGTCATTGAACTGGGCATGGTCGCCGATGCGAATGGGGAACTTCACGTTTTGAAACTGCCGATCGCCATCGGGCGCTCCGTCAACGCGGCGGCGCAGGTCGGCCCAGCTCTGGTCCGTCGCCGGCAGGTCGCGCAGCTCCAGTTGCACTCGCGCGCGCACCAGGGCGAGCGGCCGCCCGATCAGCAGCGCGCGGGCTTGGTGCTGCGCGAAGTTATCCGGATCGATGTTGTCGATCGCGTCTTCGAGGTCCGAGAGGAAGCCGGAAATTTGCCCGCGGCCGGCCAGTGTCTGAACGAGTTGCCGCAGACGCGGGTTGCCGATGTTGGCTGCGGTGGCGGAGCCTTCGTCGGGTCCGGGCGGTTTGCGCCAGCGTGCATTGCGATCCAGCGATCCGAGCGCCGCGCCATCGGCTGCGAACACGGCTAAGGATTCGTCCAGATGATTGGGCAGCACCCAGCCGCAAATCGGAGTCGCAGCCGGCTGTTCGGTAGTTTCCACGTCTTCGCTGGCGGCCGAAAGCCAGCGGAAGTCGAGTCGCGCGGGTTGTGTGATCCGCGGCGGGAGCCCGATGCGGTGCGGGTTGCCGCAGCGCAGCGCGAGCGAGCAGACGATGGGCTGTGTCGGCCGCTCCTCCAGGTCGTAGCACGTCAGCGCCTGCCCGAATGTGTCCACGATACGCAGGCGGAGCAGGCGAATGCGGCCCTGGTGCAGCGGATAGAACCCGTAGCCTGGCTCGGGCGAGTCGAGATCGTCGGTGCCTCCCAGCGCGTCCACCACGTCGAGGGTGAACCTGCGAAACTGCGAACCGAGGAGCGGCGCGAGTTGCGCCGGATCGCCCGGAACGTCCCGGTCGGTGAACGTGATGGGGTCGGCAAGCGGAAGTTGGTACGTCTGGCGGCGCATCAGCAGGGCGCTGTTGAATCCGCCGAGCGACTGCGCCAGTCCCTTGACAGCGGTAAGCCCGTGCGCGGCCAACGCCGCGGAGAGGCTGTCCGGAAGGCGTGCGTCCCGGGGAAACTCGGGAGTCTGCACTTTGAGCAGCGTGCGCCCACGGACCGGACGGAAGATGGGGTCGGGAAATTCGGCGGTAGAGGGCGGCGCGGTGAAGGTCAGCAGTGAGGTGGTTTGGGCGCGATCACCCTCAACGAAATCGGCCGCATAGTCGCTGAGGCTTTCGGTCTCGACTACGGCTTCCCATTCCAACAGGAAGGGATTCCATGGGGCTGTAGATCCCGTTTGCCGGTTCAGCCCGGGGGCGTCCGGGCGTGCAAGCAGCGCGTCCAGCGTCGCGAGGTACTCGGCCACGGCGGCTTCGCTCACACGGCCGCGATCGAAGTTGACGATCCGTCGCAGGCGCCCCGGCACAGGCCCTCGAACATACCGCGGCGCCTCCTGGAATCTCGGATCACCGCCGAAGAATAGGACGGGATCGTTCGGAGCCCAGTAGCGTGGACCGCCGGTCCGTTGCAGCAGCAGCGGAATGGCGAGCCGCGAATTCAATACCGTCAGCGCGTCCTGAGCGCGCCGGCCCTGAGCGGCGAGATCGGCCGCCAAGGTCGCCCGCCGCGCTTTGGCAGCGGCGAGGGACGGCAACTCGTGAGCGCGCGTGTGCCGTAACGTGGCCGCTATGAGCGGGTCGTTGCCGAACGTGCCGAGGAAATCGGGGTTGTCCGGATAGCTCGCCTTCATGTACAAGTGCCACTTCGAAAAGAGCCGCTGGCGCCAGGAGTTCACTTCGAAATCGGCCCGGTCATGCAGGAACTGCGCCGCGTTGAGCTGATTCAACTCGTGCGCCACGTCGTCAGGAATCGTCGGCTGATCGGGCGGAGCGCCGGTTGAGGACGCACTGGCCGGGCGAATCGTCCACGCAGATTCGCCGGCAACAGGAGTGAATCCTTTCGCGTGGCGGGCCTCACGAAAACGAGGTCCCAGATCGACCTGACTCTGGTTCAGCTCGGCTGCGAGGGTGGCGGCTTCGAGCTGCTCTTCGATGTTGGCGGCATCCGGAGTGTCGCCCGCGATCTGGAACGCCATCCAGGCCGCCAACGCTTCGGAGCCCGTGTTCCCGACGGCGATACTTCCATCGAACGCGGTGGGCTGCGTGATTTGCGTCGCGTGGTCGAGAATGATGCTGCTGTAGCAGAGAATGCCGGCTAAAGGCTCGCCACCCACTGAAATCGAAAGCCGGTCCGGGGCCACGCGAGTCACCAAAACGGAGCCCGCATCGAGTTGCCACGCGTAATTGTCCTCGAGCCAGAAACGGAAGGCGTCGCTCCTATCCGCGCCGGTGAGGGTCGCGCCGAGCGGCAGCAGCGGACGGTTGTGGTCCGCGGCGAAACGGTTCAAGAGGCGGATCAGATCGTTGTCACTGAGGCTGAGAAACGCGCTCAGGGCGGACGCCGCCGGGTCGAGCGCGTCATCGGCGGCGTCGCCATGCCAGCCGAAAACGTCGTACCGGATTTGCGCGTGATCGATCAGCGCCTGGTCGTAGAGCCCGAAAACGGTCGCGCAATTGGGGTAGAAAGCCGCGTACGTGGCGTCTCCGTAACCGAGCACGGAGAGCTTCAGGCCGAGCGAGGGAAGGTACCGCGACGGAGCTTGCGCGCGCCAGTCGATCGCGATCGGAAACTCGGTGGCGCGTCCCATGTAGCGGTAGGGCTCCGGCCGCGGCGGCGGCGCGCCCTGCCCAGCCGTTTCAGATAACACCGGCACTTTGAAAGGCGCAGCGAGGCCGTTTCGATCGGGCGTGAGAGCCGGGAATGCGCCGTCCGGCTGCGGGTCGGAATCGAGCTGAAACAGGGCGTCGCTTTCGACCATCCAGCGGTCCCGCACGGTCCAGTGCGTCTGGTCGTCGCTCGACCGGCGCACCACCAGCCAGCGGTTCGGCACGGGCGGAAACTGAACGCTCTCCTGGCCGCCCGCGGCGCGTGTATGCAGGCCCTTGCTGAGACCCTCGGGCAGCGTCCAATGGAGATGAACGCCGGCGGGCAGGAAGAGATTCTGGTCGCTGAACGCGTCGGCATCGATATCGCTCGCCGTGTTGGCGCGGTTGGCATGCACGTCCACACGAGCGCCCGTGATTCGGTCGCGCTCTGCGACGTACGGCAAACCGTCGAAGGATTCGTACGGCTGGAGAACCGTCGCGCCGTGTGCGAGCACGAGCGCGTCGAGTTTGACAGGGACGAAGAGTAGTTGAGCCATAGCGCCTCAGGTCAGATTGAACCGGGTCACGGGCACGCTTTCGATCATCTCCAGCGCGAAAGAGGCCACGTCCGCATCGGTGAGAGCGGCCGCAGAAATCGGGGTCCTCCGCGCCGCCGAAAGCACATTGGCGGCAAGGCCCACGATATCGACGCGGCGAGCCGCATTCAGAGCAGGCACGGCCACCTGCTGGCCGGCGACGACGGGGCGCAGCGGGCCTGCGACCACGGTGGCTCGCAGAGTCTTGTGGAAGACTCCGTCGACCGGCTCGTCCAGCCCGAAGTGAACGGTTTCGGCGGAGAGGTGCAGATCCACGGCTCGCGGTGCGCCGTCAAAGAGGACCAGCAGCACATCGGGCGCGAGGCGCTCCTGCCGCAGTACCGTGAGTTTGCCCGGGACGACGCTGTCGCGCGTGCCGGCGCTCGAAGTGGAAAAGCCGTCCACGGACAGGCCTGGCCATCCCGAGACGACCGCCGAACGGATGAGCACGCCTGCCGTCACGCGTGACGCCGGCAGTTCGGAGCGCAACGCGCTGTCGAAGGCTACGTCCTTCAACGTGAAGCGCGTCACAGCGAAGGCGCCGTCGAAAACAGACTGCATCCAGAGCCGATCGACGAAAAAGAAGCGCAGCGATTCTTTGGGAAGGAGCGCCTGGTCCGGGATCAGGTAGCAAAACGGGATTCCGGCCAGCAAATCCAGATTGTTCTGAAACCATGCGGCGACTTCGGCGGGAAACGGCGGCGTGCCCTCATCCGGCGTTTTGCCGCCGAGGGGCAGATCACCGAGGGTCATGCCCTGCTTCCGCACCGGAAGATTGCGGGCGGCACGGCCGGCCTGGGCTTGCGCGCGCGCCCGCTTCCATCCGTAGAGTGCGCTGGCCAGGCGCGTGTTCTCCAGCATCAGCATTCGGCCCAACTCCCACGCGGCGGCGTAGGAGACGTCGAACATGCCCTGTCGCGAATCGTACAGCAGTAAGTCATCGGCAGCCCTTGCGCCGGCGAATTGCGCGGGGGGAGATGCGAATGGCGCCGTTGACGCCGGCAGGAGCGGGCCGTGATACCACGACACCGTTCGATCGCCCTGACGAAAACGGTGGACGAGAGGAACGAAGCCGCTCTCCGTAAACCGCCGCGCCTCCTGTTGGACGGCGCTCGCGCCGGCCACAGCCGCGGATTTGACGCGAAGCCGTCCGGCGTCGAGCCGCTTCACCAGCCGGTCGAAACTGTCGGCATCGTCCGCCTGGCAGAAAAAATCCCAACTATAGAGGCTCACCAGCCGAACCGTGTGGCTGTCGAGCGGCCGCCCACCCAGGAATCTCAGCGTGGAACCCACGTGTTCATAGCAGCCCTCGAGCGACACCAGGTGGGCATGAATGCGTTTGCCCTGTTCGGGCAGGCGGCAGGCCACGATGACGGCGCGTTCTTCGGCGCCCGCGCCGGGCGGATTCCTCGGATCCACGAAATCGATCGACCGTGTATGGCTCAGGAGCGAAAAGTGCGTGGCGGGGTCGACCGTCGGATCGGGCAGCAGTTGCTTCAACAGCGAAAAACTCACGTCGACGACCGTGACCGGGCTGCTGGACACATCCACCGGTTCGGCCGGCAGATTCGAAACGTCAATCGGTTGGAACAGAGCCGACAGGTTGTCGGTCGGCTTGATGGTTCCGACCGTCAGATTTCTGACGGTCGCTTCGCCTTCGGAAAATATCAGCAGCGCCAGCCAGGGGAAACGATCAGCGTTCGCAACGCCCTGCGCGGAGCCGCTGCGTTCCCAGGGAACGGTGGCCCGGCTCAGGATGATGTGCGGGAGCACTTCGCCGAACTTTCCAACGGCTCCGCTGGGAGGAAACTCGGATTCTACATCCGAATCGTGAATGACGTACCGCGGGCCGAAGACGCCGAAGGTCAGGAGGTCGGAATCGAATTGCGTTCCATCCGCCGCGCCCGTGGCCGAAATTGTGTGACGGGCGGAAACCGTGTACTGGCCCGAAGCGAGCGCCGGGCGATGGCGCGCCTTGAAGTGAACGATATCGGCCGGTGAGGTGACAGGCTCTGTGCTCATAGGATTCAACTCAGAACGGTGGTGAGGGCCGGCTCCGTGACGAAAGAGGCTTCGAGCGCGTCGGAAATCGAAACCACGGCCGCCGCATCGAGTCCGACCGCAGCCAACAGCCCGGACCGCAGCGCACCGGCCGAGGCGAGCGATGGCCGGATGGCGGGCGCTCTCCCCGTAATCGAATACCGCACGGGCGATGAGACGGGTGCCACTGTAACACTCGAGGGCGAACTGAAATCCAGCTTGCGGCGCTCGGTGTTGACGGCCGTGCCGTCGTCGAGCGAAGCCGCCGGCGAAATTTCGAGACCGCCGAACGCGTCCACCAGCGGCGTCGGCGCGGCCGGGTCGGTCATCTGGAACTGCTTGCCCCACAGCGCGGGCGGGAACTTCTTGGCAACGGCCGAGACGGCGAAGTGGGACGCATCCACCGGCGACCCTTCGAGCGTGTTGAACGTCAGCGCATGTGTGGCGCTGGCCGACGCGACGGCCATCGGCGCAACTCCAAACGCGGTTGCGGCCAACTGCGCGACCGTTGACGCATTCACCGTGCCCGTGTCGAAGGGAATCGGGCAGGAAGTCTCGATCCGAAACGCCCCCGGACTGACGATCTGCAACTCGCCTCCGCCCGTTTGCGCAACGCTTCCGATCGTTCCAGCGACGATCCGCACGGTGGCGATGCGCTTATTTGTGGCCTCGTCAGCGGCCGTAAGCAGGAACTTGGTGCGGAATCCGTCCGCGCCGCTCCACGGGATCGGGGTTGGATCGCCGGCCGTTGCTTCGCCCCACGAAACCGTGAAGGAGAAACTCGATAGGAAGACGTGCGCCACGCCGCTGAACGGCGGCCCGAAAACTCTGAGGTCGACGCCCGCCTCGAAATCGCCGATGAAATGTATTTTGATGGAGATGGTGATGCTGGCGTCGTAGTGGTAAGGCTCCCAGCCGATCAGGAAATCGACGGCCGCCTTGAACGCCGCGCTGATGGGACCGACCGTCGCCGTGGCTTCGAGCGCCGCGCCCGCCATGAGCACCGACGGCGTCAGCGCAAAATACGCCGTCCCCTTCACGAGTATGTTGTCGGTGACCTGATACGTGATGCCCAGGCGAGGCACGTCCGGATACCACGCCGGTTTGACGAATCGTGGATGGTAGCCGCCGACGGTCAGAACGAAATCACCCGCATGTGGCCCGAGTCCGTTGCCGCCCGGAGGCTCCGCGAACCACGTTGCGAAAGCGAATCCGCCCGAAAGCTGCACCAGGTTGCTGTAGACGAACGAATTCTTCGTGAGCTGTGCGCGTATGACGGCGAAGCCCTCGTCCGGCGCGATGCGGCCCGTCAGGTTCAGCTCGATATGCGCGAGTGGCGGCACGTCCGGCAGCGTCACGGGCGGATTCTGGTACGTGCTGACGCCGATCAGGTCGATTTCGAAGCTCTTTCCCGCGACGATGCCCACGAGCAGGAAACTATTGAGCAGCTTGAAAGACGAAAACTTGATCCCCGCGGCGAAGAAGTACTCGCCCACCACCGGCGAAACGTAATCGTGCAGGCGCGCCAGTTGCGCCGCCACCGCAGCCTTGTCGCTATCGCCGGTGGCCCTCGGCACGACCGCGGTTTCGGCCAGCGCATCTGTCACCAGCGGAAAGTCGCGGACGTCCTCGATGGCCGGCAGTCGCAGGCTGCGGTTGTACCCGAAACCCGCGGCCAGCCCTTCGACGAAGAAAAACGCGGGCCCGCCGAGCGGATAGTTCAGCAGGCCATAGATAAAGATGGACGGCTGACCGTCGATCACGGCAACCGCTCCGAGCGCCGCCAGCGTGAACGATTTCGCGCGAATTACGATCTTGCCCGCGAAGTCGCCATTCTGATTCAGGAAGCCGCCGCCGATTTCGATGCCGCCGCGCGAGAAATCGATTCCGAGCCCGCGCAAGGCGAAGCTGAGCTGTTTGGTTCGGAGATCATAGACCGCGCCCAGGCCTTCCACCGAAAGCGTGAGGCCGCTGACGGAGAGATCGGCCTCCAGAAACACGCCGATCTTCTTCTGGGTGGTGTCGAACGACAGCCCCACTCGTTGCACGCTGAGGGGGCCGAAGTGCTTCTGCACGTCGATCCACTTGACGCTGTCAGTGGCGGGTTGAGTCACCGTGGCCGGCAGAGTGTTGCCCGGAGTTGGCGGCGGAGCGGCAGGGGCCCCGGCAATCAACCCCGGCGCCGGCGCAGGCGCGGCAGGCGCGGCCGTCAGATCGGCGGTTTGAACCCCCAAATCGATCTGGGCGGTGAAATCGCCGACCTTGATGGAGGTGAGCAGTTGGAATCTTCCGGGTAGTTGATCGGGAATGTGCGGCGCGTTGGACGGGAGCAGGGAACGGATCGGCGCCGGATCGAACTGCTCGGAGTGAACCAGCACTTCGAAAGCGGCTTCGAGCGCCTCGCCGGCGACCGCCTGCCCGATCAGCGGCAGATTCGCGAGGCCCGACAGATTCAAGCTGAAATCCGTGTCGATGGCGAACAGAAACTTTCCCGGGCCGGATGCCGGGCGTTGGAATGCGAAAAGCGCGTCTTTCACGCGGAACGTGGGGTCGGTGGGGAGGCTGGCGGCGACGTCGGCGGGCGCGATCGCCACCACCACGTCGCGGACATTGATTCCGGCCCCTTTCGCGGTCGAGTCGCTGAAGGTTCCGACGAAGTTAGCGCCGTTCGTGCTTTTATCAAAGACGAGGTCGAATTGGACCGGACCGGCGGTGAGCGAGCCTGAAAAGACCTTAGCGTAGCTGCCATCCGGCTGGCGCGCCAGTTTGATCCCGGCCACCATGGCTGCGTTCGCCGAGACCGGCGGAAAGCTCCCTCTAAACGTGAAGCCGATATCCTTGGTCGAGGTGTTGAACGAAAGCTCCACGCTATCGACGTGCAGGTCGTTGAAGGGCGAATCGGCCGGGACGCCCAGTTTGCCCAGAACGGCGGCAACGGAGATGTTCTGCGCCTCGCCAGTGAACGTCCAGCCGAGATCCGGCCCCTCGAACGACGCACCCAGGTCGAACTGTATGCGGCTATCAGGCTGGCCGGCCGTGGGCGCGTTGCCCAGAAATGCCGTCGCGGTGGCGCGGCCGGTCAGTTGGCCCGCGCCGTCGCGCAAGTAGTTCAGCGCCAGTTCGGCGTTCGAGATTTTGAAAGCGTGCCCGTCGAGCGAGAAGAGGTCGACCACCTCGATATCGATGGACGCGACACCGTCTGCCGGAGATCCGCGCACTCCGATCTTTTCGATTGCGACCGAGCCGAATCCGATGTTGTCCAGATCCACCGGCCGCAGCAGGGACTGCAGCGTCGGGCTCCCGTCAGGCCAGTTGGCGCTGATGCCGAGCGCGCCGCTTTCAAAGTCTACGTTCCCCGAAAGGTTCAGCTTTCGGTTCACGTCGAGATCGACCGTGAGGATGGTTCCTTCGCCTTCGATGACGGTGGCATTGACCGCCAGCGCGATGCTGACAGACGAGCCGGCGCCGGGAACGAAAGTCGCAAGCTTCTGAGCATCGAAACCGCTCCACTGCGCCTCGAGGATGATGCCGGTATCCGACACACGGCACGCCGTGACTGACACCGCAAGCGCGGGGAAGCCGGCCGGGAGCAAATCACCGACGTCCGTATCGGCAAGCTGGAAAGCTTTCGTGAGCAGTTCAGCCACATCGACACGAACACCGCCTGCGGGTAGCGAGAAGGAGTGGAAGCCGTTGCTGTCCGGAAGCGAAGGAGTGGCGGGAGCCAGGAGGCCGCGGACCGCGCTGAGGATCGCCGGCGCCGGCACAGCGGACGGGGTCATGAGAACACCCTCTCTTTTCCGCCGCTTTTCGCGAAGCGGATCGAACCGGTCTCGGGAGCGAAGGTGGAATCCGATAGACGAATGAACTTCGACGTGACGAGAGAGTTGGACGTGGGTGTCTCCGGGTGCCACCCCGGCGCCATGCGGACCGCGATTCGTGTGGCGTTCGGGTCCGTGGCCGTCGGCGCCGCGTGCGTATAGACCTGCCAGTTCGATTTCCTGGGCACTTTCACGTCTCCGACCATCCATCCGGAATTCGAAAAGCCGTCGTGATTCTCCGGCAGCCGTGTGGCGGTGACCCCGGCCGGAGCGAGCGCGAAACTCTGGTTGACGTTCGGCTCCTGGAAGTGGACTTCCCAGGGTGGCTGGACATCCAGCCGGAATTGGAATGCGTCGTACGTGGTCGCGCCGCGAACCAGTTTCCCCGTTGAGGTCTCCGTCAGAACCCCCCAGCCTGGACCGAAGGGCGTTTTCAGTTTTCTTCCGAGGCCCGAGGTATCGATTACCTCGTTGCTGCCGGTGACCTCTATGCCGTGTATCGGCTGATTCCCGGCGCCCAGCTCCCGGGCGATCCGTCGTATCGCCGAAGTGCTGTCGGCCGCGCCCGCCTGGCTGTTCGGCGTGAGCGTTTCGTCCAATCCCGAGTAGCAGGCCGAGATGCAGATCGTGGCGAGACCTCCGCGTGTGGCGAGCCCATTCGCCTTTAACCAGAGAACCACCCGCTCCGCCTTCATCAGATTGTCGGGATCCCTCGCGGGATCGCCCATCTGCAGGTCGCCGCCCTGGGCGCCGTGAACGTTGATCCGCAGTTTGGAGCGGAAGCCGGGTTCGTTCAGCCATGCGATCACCCGCTGGGCTGTGGAGTTGATCTCGAGCCGTTTGACGGATGCTACCGTCGCGGCCGTGGCGACGTATCCTTCCGCCGGAGGCAAGCTGTTGACGGGGAGCGGAACGAGCTTGTTGGTTTCTTCCAAGAGATCCCGCCGCCTTCGGATGAAGATCTTTTGAGCGGCGAGCGAGTTTCCTAGCCCGGCGCTTCGCTCCATCCCTTGATACGCCGCCATCGGTTTCACCGCGTCCGCGAAATCGTAGGTTCCATCCGACGCGGTGAGATGGATATCCCAATACCGGCCATAGCGCGTAACAGGCATGTGGAGACACACTCGCAATCGAGCCGCATACGGCTTCTTTGAGAAATCGGGACTCGGAGGTGATACTTACGACCTACCCAATGTCGGAAGCAGGAATTGAGTATATTGAGGTTTCGTGTGAAACGCAACAGCTTTGAAGAAGTTTTCAAGGTTTCCTTTTGCTCCCCGAGAGTGTTTAGAAACTGGTTGGTCCTGTGGGTGGTTTGCGCCCGGGCTTTGGCCGCGACAATTCCGGGAAACCCGGCTGCGGCATTGGAAGAGAATCGCGGACAATATCCGAGCGAGGTGTTGTACGCTTCGCGTCCCGACGCGTATCTCACCGCCGACCGCCTCGTGCTTTGTCAGTGGCAGGTCGCCATTCGCTTCGCCGGTACCGATCCGGAAGCGCGTCCGTCGCCCGGCGACCCGCTGCCCGGGATAGTGAATGTCTTTACCACCACCGACCGACAGCGGTGGAACACCGGGATACCGGAATACAGCACATCCGAATGCCGGGCGTCTATCCAGGGATCGACGCATCCTTTGGTAAACGCCGGCGCCTCACTCTCATCAATAATCAGACGTTGAGCGGAGTGCGCTTCATCCAACGGCCCCCGACGGCGTGGCAGGACCTCCCCGGTGGGCGAACTCCCATCGACGTCCATTACTCGCTTCTCGATGCGACCCACTTCACGATCGTGCCGGGCGCTTACGACGCAACCCAGCCGCTGACTGTCGAAATGGCGCTCTCGACTTTTCGGCCGCTGGATATCGCTTCTCAGGTCAAAGCCGCACCGTCGGGGGGCCTTTACCAGATCACCACGATTTCCGACATCGTGACTCAGCCGATCGCGGCCGCAACCCTGCTCCAGCCCACGGCCGGCGCATGCAACATCCGCAACGCGTCGTGATTCCATGCCGCGACGTGGTGGTCACCAAGTATTCGGCGACCGGCGAAGTGCTCTTCAACACCTGTCTCCGTGGATCGGGCGATGACATAGCGGGGGAGACCGACCAGTTCGGCTACCGGATCGGACGCCTGGTTACGATTGCAGTGAAGTAGGAAAGTCGGGCATCGCGGGCGGGAGCACGGATTCGGGTCGCCAGGAATTCCGATGAGGCTCCGCCGCAGTGGTTCGATACGAGGCCTCACGCGGGACCATCGAGCGCGTTGCGCACTCTTGGCGGCCGCGAATTGTGACCGTAAGCTCGATTTACGAACGCGAGCGGTTCTGCGAACGGGACGCCGAGACCCATCCGTCAAAGAAGGAATCCTAACAGGAACTCAATCTGATTGGGCGCGACACGCAGCGCGCCTGAAATTCTGGAGTTCCGCCAGCGCGTATATCGCAATTCAGGCAGAAGGCGCATTCTGCCCAAACTGAATTCCACCCCAGCGGCGGCAGTTGCTCCCGGAACGAACACGGGCAAGCTCTCATCGGTTTCAATTATCGTCGTCGTTGTGGACTGGGCCGTCTGGACAGTTTGCACTCCACGAGCGCGGCCCAATCCCATATGACGAAACGCGAAGCCACCGGCCGCGAAAGGAGCGACGCGCCCGTTCCACCGATACTTCGCCAGGATGGGGACGTCGAAGGAGTGCCCGACGACTTCAAATGAGGAATCGAGCATGACGCCGGACACCGACGTGTTCTCGCTCTGAACGTAGACAATGCGTTTATAAAGCGCGTCGAACTCAAGGCCGAAGCCGCGTGTCAGGCGCCACTCCAGCGAGGGGCCGAAGGTATAACGGCGGGTTGCGGCCGAATGCGCGAGCACTCCACCACGCACCGCGACTTGACCGGTTTCGAAATATTGCGTCAGCGGAACGCCGGCCTTGGCTCCGAAGCGGAACTCCTGGCCGAGATCGGAGGCGGTGAGCATAAATGGCAACAGGCCGAGTGCGCCGCGATACTTTCTCACGGCAGTCAGTCTATACCGATAAGCCAAAGACAACTGTGCGCGCCAAAACGCTCCGAGTCATTTGCTCCGTGGCTCGTCATGTAGCCTACAGATTTGTCTGGCGAGTTAAATTTCAGGACCTCCAGGGGCGCCGACTCTTGCGTGCGCGGACCGCTGTTTCCGGTCCGTGAAATGCGCCGGGCCCCCCGCGTCGCGCGCGGGCTTGATACAATGGCCGCGATTCAAACATTTAGAGGTTCCGAAATGATTCGATCGACACTGATGACGCTCCTCCTTGCCGTGGCGCCGCTGGCCTGCGCGCAGGATGGCTGGATTTCTCTGTTCAATGGAAAGGACATGACGGGCTGGAAAGTGGGCGGCGCTCCCGATACTTTCACGCTCAAGGACGGGGCACTGGTGGCCAACGGCCCGGTGGCCCACCTGTTTTATGACGGCCCGGTGCAGAACCACGATTTCAAGAACTTCGAATTGAAAGTGGATGTGATGACGGAGCCCGGATCGAATGGGGGGATCTATTTCCACACCCAATACCAGCCCACGGGCTGGCCGTCCAAGGGCTTCGAAGTGCAGGTCAATCACACCCATACGGACCCGATCAAGACGGGCAGCCTGTATCACGTGAAGGACGTCGGCAAAGACGTCATAGAGCCCATCGCGAAGGACAACGAATGGGTGACCGAGCACATCATCGTGAACGGCAAGAACGTGGTGGTGAAAGTGAACGACAAGGAGGTGGTGAACTGGACCCAGCCGGCCGATTGGAACGGGGGCCGGGAAGGCGCGGGCCGCAGCCTCAGTTCCGGCACTTTTGCCCTCCAGGGACACGACCCCAAGAGCACGGTCCGCTACAAAAACATCATGGTCAAGCCGCTGCCGTAACGCCTGAAGGTTGTGTAGAGGGGCCGCCGCGGCCCCTCTACCGGTTTATTTCGTCAGCGGGGTGACTGTGAATTTGCGGATTTCGACATTGCTGTGATCGCCCTGAACGATGAACGGGCCGGGCTCGGCTTCGTCCGCATTGTTGGCCATCGCGGTCAATCCTTCCACTTCCACCTTGTCCAGAACCTTGGTTCCGTTGTGCACCACGGTTAGTTGCCGCCCCACCAGCCGGATGTCGTAAGTCTGCCACTCGCCCGCAGGTTTGCTGGCATTCACCGCCGGGGCCACACGGCTGTAAAGCGCGGCGGCGCCGTGCGGATTGGGGGGCCGTCCGTAGTCGTCCAGGATCTGGACTTCGTACCGTCCGCGAAGGGCGATGCCGCTGTTCGAACCGCGCACGATACGAAACTCCACGTGCAGGTCGTAGTTCCAGAACTTGCGGTCGGAGATAATGTCGGTGGTGGGCGGCGCATTCTTGAGAATGCCGTTATCAACACTCCATTTCACCTCCACATCCGGCACCAGGCCCTTCCAGCCGTTCAGGTCTTTCCCATCGAAAAGCTCCACCGGCCGGCCTTGCTTCCAGGTGCCGTCGTCCTTCTCGTTAATCACGGGCGCGCGAACTCCGGTGAAGGGCAGGGGCGCGCGGTCGGAGCCGCGCAATTCCTGGGTGCCTGCCAGTTTGCCGCTTTCGATCCGGGCGCGGTAGACCTGCGTGGGCGGAGGCGGTTGCTTGTTATTTCTCCCGGGCGGCGGCGTAATGGTGAAGACCAGTTGCCCGTTTTCCACCGTGATGGTGTCCACCTTATTCAGGTCGCCTCCGTAAGCGCTGATGAACTTGCCGGCGGCGTTCGGGGTTCCGACACCGGTCAGTTCCACCCACCAGGCGCGCGGCCGGGGCTTGGTAGCGGCGGTGAGATCCCATCTGCCATTGAAGTCGGCGTCGGCCGCAAAGAGCGGGGCGAGCGCCAGCAGGAGCAATCCGAATTTCATCCTTTGCAATCTCCGGGACTAATTTATCATCCGGCAGGGCTACGTCCAATCCGACCGGCCGCTACTCGGCGAGGTGCCGGTCGCATTCGGCCATGGCTTTACGCGCACGTTCCGCGCGGAGCCCGGTATCGGCTGTCACTTGAAGCGTAAAGTGACCGCGGATGAAACCAAAGAGTGGCCGCAAGTTTGGCAGAGTCTGTTTAAAGTCAACAACGCAGCTTCGCGTCGACAGTTCATTGCGAAAGCATAAAGCGGCCGCGAGCGCAAAATAAGAGCATAAATGGCCGGCTGGTTCAAATCGCCGGCGTTAGCCTGCGATCAGCCAACTGAGCAAGTGCCGATCCTGGTGACCACATGGCAGCCGGTGCTTCCTTCCGAACTCGGCTTACGGCCGTCTGTTTCGTCGTAATCTGATGGATCCGCTCAGTTGCTTGGGTTATCAATAGGTGATAACCTTGTGACGATGAGTTGGCCAGGATCGAGATCCGGGCGTAGAGGTGCTGCTGGATCTCGACAGCCAGGTATTCGTAGTTGACGCAAAGGGCGGATACTGGGTTCGGTTCTCCGTCAACCGGGTAGCTGCCACACCCGAGAGGCCGCATGGGCTGAATTATTCATTGACACTGCACGGTCCGGACGGCAGCCGCCTGATTGGATTTGACAACGCTGATCCTGTCCGTGAGTCGCGCGGGCCTGGTGGCAAGAGCCGAGGCCCTCTGGATCACAAGCATCGGCTGGAAACTGTCCGGCCTTATCGGTTCAAAGAATGCGGCTACGCTGGTTGAGGACTTTTGGCCGAGGTGGACAAACTCTTGAGAGAGAAGGGAGTTATCGAATGAGAACACTGCGCGTTGGAATTGCCAGTTACGAACAGATGAAAGCCCGCACGATCGCGATCGCCCGCGGCAAATACAAGCCGGCGGCCGGCGAGCCGAAGGTTTGGTTCACATCGGCTGAGAGCTTCGCGAGGGTTCTATCGGATCGCAATCGCGCCTTGCTTGGGATCATCGCGGCATCTGGTCCGGAGTCACTTACGCGTCTGGCGGAATTAACCGGGCGAAAAAAGTCGAATCTCTCCCGGACGCTCAAGACCATGGAGAGGTACGGCTTCGTTCAACTCAGCCACGGAGCGCGGGGATCGATCATCCCGAAGGTTCCGTACCAGACGATCTCGTTAACGCTGCCGTTGCCAAAGCCGGGGCTGCAAGGGATCGAAGCTGCATGACCGGCCTGCTGCGCGAAGTAAGCCTGCGGGCCAACGTCGTTTCCATTCTCGCGCGGCCATAAAGCGCCGCCCGTATGCCAAAATATCAGGAGTCGATGGCAGCGAAATACACGTGGACGTTCAAGGCCCGGCTCCGTGCCAGGGCATTCGGATGGAGGGGTTCGCATCTCGCCTGCCAACGTTTGAAGGAAGCCGTCACGGAAATCAAGAAGGTCGCCAGAAAAGATCCGGTGACCGCCGGTGACGGTGTCGTAAGTCTGATGGAGAGGATCTGGCCGGCCTTCCAGGACATCGATACTTCATCCGGCGCTCTTGGCGGCGCGGTCTACTGGGCGCAGGAAGATTTGTTGCCGATCGCGATCGAGGCTCCCGCGGACCGAAAGACCCGGGACAAATGGCTCGAACGCCTCTGGCAGGCAATCGAGGATGATGGTGTCGATTACCTTTAGGTGGTCGGAGACCGATGGGGCGAACTGTGCGGTTCCCGTGAAGTCGCCTCTTACTGGGCGGACCGATTCCTCGGCTTACTGCGGACTGCCTGGTCCGATCCGCGGCCGGGGAACTATGTCCGTGGAACCAGCGTCTGCCTCTCCAGCCTGCTGGCGGCGGGCCGTCATCAGGAACTGCTTGAGGTGCTGGCGCTTCAGCGATTTCCATTCTGGCACGACCGCAAATTCGGCATGCGGGCGTTGGCGTCCGAGGGGCGCATGGATGAGGCGTTGGCTTATGCGGAGGCTTCCCGCGGCCTGAATCAGCCGGATGCGGCCATCGATGCCGCGTGCGAGAAAATCCTGCTGGATCTCGGCCGAGTGGATGAGGCGTATGAGAAGTATGCTCTGGCTGCGAATGGCTCATCAACAGGCCTCGCCACCTTCCGAGCGATCGTCAAGAAATATCCCGGTCGCGACCCGAAGAAGATCCTTTTGGATTTGGCCACATCGAGCGGCGAGCCCGGCCGGTGGTTTGCCGCGGCGAAAGATGCCGGCTTCCTCGATCTCGCCCTGGAATTTGCCAACACAGGCCGCACCGATCCGCGCACGCTCAGCCGCGCATCGCGCGACTTGCTCAAGAAAGACGCCCGGTTCTGTCTGGAGGTGGGGCGCCTCGCAATCCAGCGAATCTCGAGGGGTACGGATACGAACTGACCGGCATGGATGTTATCGATGCCTACAACCACTTCATGGCTGCAGCGCAGACACTCGGGATCGCTTCGCAGGCCCGCGCCGACGTGTTGGTCATGGCGACGAAACAACCTGGGACGGTAAGCGAGATTCTTATCCGCCAGTGCTCGGTTGAGCCACAGCCACACGAGGAACCAGCACGGGCAATAACGACAGGGCAACGAACATGGACAAGACGAAGTCCGACGAGGCACTGAAGCCATAGACCGATTGCAAAGAGGATCCTTGCCAAGATCAAGTTGCATCGGCAGCGGAAGGTCGTGAAACTCCTCCTGTGCCGCTTTGTGGCTGAGGGTTGCCCCCTTGCGGCGCCACTCAGAATCCAGTTCGTCCATCGCGTGAAGTCTTTCTGGAATTGGAGGCGCGCGTAGCCGTAGCGGCCGTCCGCCATCAACATGCGGCCGTAAAGGTCGTCCAGGTCGGAGGCTGCGATCATGGCCGCGACCGTAGGTTGCGGCGCCGCCAGCAAACGATTCTGTAAGGCCTGACCTTCGGTGAGGATGTTTGCCGCCTCTCCTCGATTTCCCGCCCGGAACGCGGCCTCGGCCTTTGCGTGCATGGCCGCGAGTTCCGCAACCGACGGCGCATACCAGGATTCGGCGGTGGGATCCGGCTTGGCCTCCGGAGCGGGAGCCGGAGGCGGAGGGGCGCATCCGGCACAGAAGAGGGCGGCGAAAACCGCGAGAGCACGCACGGTTAATTGGACCTTCTGACGCCGACCTCGTCGAGGTGGTCGAGCAGGTCTCGCGGGTCCTGGTAAACGCGATAGGCTCCAGCCCTTTCGAGTTCGTCAAGTCCGTACCCGCCGGAGAGCAATCCCACTGCAAGCGCACGCGCGCGCTGGGCGGCAAGCAGGTCCCACACGCTGTCTCCGACGACGACGCAGTTTTGAATCGGCGCCCCCAGCTTCTCCGCCGCCGCCAGGAACAGGTCGGGATCCGGCTTGGCATAGCGCACCATGTCGCGCGTGACGATGGGAACGTCCGGTCCGACGTCGAGCATTTCGAGAGCGGGACGTGCTGTCGCCATCCGGCCGCTGGTTGCGATGGCGTGCGGCACCTTCGCCTCGCCGAGATACGCGAGGAGTTCCCGCGCCCGGGAAGCGGCCGCACCTGAGCCGCCACGCGCTTGTAGGCCTGGGCGTGCGCGCTCTGCAACCGCTCCACTTCATCGGAACTCAAATTTCCGCCTGTTTCGCGCAGCAGCGCGTTCACGAAGAGGCCTCCGCTCATACCGATGCGGCGATGGATCCGCCACACCGAGAGTTCGATGCCCGCTTGTTCGAGCGCCTCGCGCCAGGCGAGCACGTGCTGGTAGACGCTGTCCACCAGGGTGCCGTCGAGGTCGAACAGGAACGCGGGGGGCGACGATGTGGAAGCGGCCATATCTCCTATTCTGATGCTTTGGAAGGGTGGCGGAGGACGACTTCTTCGCGGTCTCCTGCATCGTCCCCGGCCGAAAACGATTCCAATGGTTACGGCGCCGTGCTTTCTCTGGCGTTCCGTCCGCAATCGCGTATTGTTAGGAAAGCAGGATGCGACCATGGCAAACAACTCAATTGACACGGATATTCTCATCGCGGGTGCAGGACCCGTTGGACTGTTTCTGGCCAACGAATGCGCCCGCCGCGGCCTCCGGTGGCAGCTCATCGAGGCGCGTTCGTCACAATCAGCACACTCCAAGGCGCTCGCCATCTTTCCTCGAACGCTGGAGATCTTCGATATGGCAGGCCTGGTGGCGCCCTTCCTGGAAACGGCCAACCGCGTCACAAAGGTAGCGATCACCACCCGGGCCGCCCCCTGGCGCACATGCGGTTTGCACCGGAAGAAACCCCTTACCCATTCATCGCGATGGTTCCCCAAAACATCACCGAAGAGTTGCTGGTAGAGGCGCTACGAAACAGGGGAGGGGAAATTCAGTACGAGACGAGTTTCGTATCGGCCGAGCAGCGGGACGGGTACGTGACCGTCACGCTGGATCACCAGGGCGAATGCACGAAACGTACGGCGGCCTTCGTGGCCGGCTGTGACGGGGCTCACAGCGCCGTGCGGCACACACTCGGGTTGAAACTCGAGGGAGGAGAGTACCAGCACTCCTTCATGCTGGCCGACATCGACACGAACAATGCGCTTCCCGCCGATGAACTCCAGCTATGCCCAAGCGAACTCGGGCCGCTCGCCATTTTTCCCATGAGTGCCGGCCGGCGGCGAATCGTGGCGACGATTTCCCAGCAGCCGGAAGACGACGCCCCCTCGCTTGAACTGGTGCGAAAGATCCTCGCCGAACGCGCACCCGCTGGAATCGAGGCCCGCGAGCTTCACTGGAGCAGTTATTTTCACATTCACCACCGGCATGTCACCCGACTCCATGAGGGACGGATTTTCCTGGCCGGAGACGCGGCCCACCTTCACAGCCCGTTTGGCGGGCAGGGAATGAACACCGGACTGCATGACGCCTGGAACCTGATCTGGAAGCTCGATCTCGTACTTCGCGGCCATGGCAACGAAGGACTGCTTGACAGCTATGACGCCGAACGGATTCCGGTGATCAAGCAGGTGGTGCGAACCACCGACATTCTGACTAAGGTGATGGGAACGCCGAACCGGTTCGCCCAGGTGCTGCGGGATGCATTCATTCCGATGGTGTCCCGGCTGGCTCCGTTCCAGCACGCTTTCGTGCAGAGGCTTTCCGAACTGGGCATCGCCTATGAGGGGAGCCCTATCGTGGAAGGGCCCGGGACGCAATACTTCGACGATTCCATTCGTGGCGGTAGCGGAATCGGCAGCCGTTTCCTGCTCCTGGTGAACGATGGCGCGGAGACCGATTCAGACGAGCTTGCCGGATCTCTTGAGGACGTCCTCGAATTGCGACGGTCGCCGGGCGCGGGACTGAAGCTGGTCCGGCCCGATGGCTACCTCGCATACTCGTCTCCGGACTGCGGCGCCTCCGAACTCGAAGCCGTGCGCTCGCTCCTCGAGCGCCAGACGGGCTATGGCCGGCGGGTGAGAACAGCGGGCTGAGACACGCGATTGAGGTGCGCGGCCGGCGTTTCGAAGTGAGCCGCTGGATAATAGCAAAAGGGCGGACCGAAAATGAAGGCCTTCGCCGAACTCTACGCCGCGCTCGACGAGACGACCAAGACCAACGGCAAGATTGCTGCGCTGCGCGGTACTTTTCCACGGCTCCGCCGGAGGACGCGGCATGGGCCATGAATTTCCTGATCGGGCGGCGTCCGAAACGGCTGCTGGAATCCCGCAAACTGGCGCAGTGGGCGATCGAAGAGGCCGGCGTTCCGGAGTGGCTCTTCGGCGAGAGCTACAACGCGGTGGGCGATTTCGCGGAGACCATCGCGCTGTTGCTGCCGCCGCCGACGGCATCGACGGAACTGCCGCTGCATTACTGGGTGGAAGAGCGGCTGCTGCCGCTGCGCACGGCGGACGATGCCACGCGCCGCGAATCGCTGGCGGCGGCATGGCGCGAAATGGACGAGCGGCAGCGCTTCGCGTGGAACAAGCTGATCACCGGAGAATTCCGCGTGGGCGTTTCGCAGAGCCTGGTGGTGCGGGCCATCGCCGAGACCAGCGGCGTTTCGGCGGAGGTGATCGCCCACCGGCTGATGGGAGAGTGGCAGCCGACGCCCGAGTTCTCGCGGGAACTCCCGGCGCGCGAAACCAGGACGCCGACGCCAGCCGCCCGTATCCTTTTTGCCTGGCGTATCCGCTGGAAGGCGACGTGGAGCAGCTCGGGGATATCCGCGAGTGGCAGGTGGAGTGGAAATGGGACGGCATTCGCGCGCAGCTGATCCGGCGGGAGTGGCAGACGTTTCTGTGGTCGCGCGGCGAGGAATTGATCACGGACCGCTTTCCGGAAATGGCGGCGGTGGGCGCGCTGCTGCCCGAGGGCACCGTCATCGACGGCGAAGTGATGCCGTGGAAGGACGGCGCCCCTGCCATTCGCGCAGATGCAGCGGCGCATCGGGCGCAAGGTGCTTGCCAGAAAATCCTGGCCGAGGTGCCGGCCGTGCTGGTGGCCTACGACCTGCTGGAAAAGGACGGCGAGGACGTGCGGGAACGGCCGCTCGAATGGCGGCGCGCGCGGCTGGAGGACTGGCTCCGGCGGATGGGGCGCTGGTGCTCTCGCCCGTGGTGACAGCGGCTCGTGGAGGAACTGAGCAGAACTGCGCCGCGAGTCGCGGCGCGGAACGTGGAAGGGTTCATGTTGAAACGGCTCGATTCGCCCTACCGGGTGGGCCGGCGGCGCGGCGACTGGTGGAAGTGGAAGATCGAGCCCTATTCGGTGGACGCGGTGCTGATCTACGCGCAGCCGGGCAACGGCCGGCGCGCCAGCCTGTTCACCGATTACACCTTCGGGGTGTGGGACAACGGCGAACTGGTGCCTTCGCCAAGGCATACTCGGGGCTGACCGACGAGGAGATCCGCGAGGTGGACGCGTTCGTCCGCCGGAATACGATCGAGACGTTCGGCCCGGTACATGCGGTCAAGCCGGAACTGGTGTTCGAACTGGCATTCGAGGGGATCCCGCGATCGCCGCGGCACCGCTCCGGAATCGCCGTACGATTCCCGCGGATGGCGCGCTGGCGGAACGATAAGAAAGCGGAGGATGCGGATACCATTGAGACCATCCGCGCGCTGCTGGGCGCCTCGTGAGAATCGTGTTCGCCAGGCAGAGCGGGTACAATCACAAATCGAGGTTTTCGCTCATGCAATCTGCGATCAGGATTTCGACAGTTCTGGCGACGGCAACCCTGGCCTTCGCCATCACGTTCGGCGAGCCGGACGCAAACGCGCATCCCTACGTGGGAACGCTGATCTTCGAACAGTCGGACGGACTGTTCTCCTGTTCCGGAACAATGCTGTCCCCCACCGTCATGCTGACGGCGGGACACTGCACGTCAAGCGGCGGCAGCGTCAACTTTCACACGTGGGTGAAACTGGATGAGACGATCGCTTTCCCCGGCAGGCTGCCGGGCGAATCGCTGACCGACTACCTGAACAACCCGGCGCACGGTTGGGTCCAGGGAACGGCGATGCCACACCCGCAGTACAACGATTTTGCGCAGTTTCCGCGCACCTACGATGTGGGCGTGATCGTGCTCAACCAGCCGCTGCCGTTAACCCAGTTCGGAGCGCTGCCGCCGCAGGGACTCCTGGAAAGCGTGGCCGGCAAGGGCGGGAATCGCGACAACCGGTTCACTGCAGTGGGATACGGGCTACAGGGGTACATCAAGCCTTTTGCGAGCGACCTGTTCGCGAGATACAAGGGAACGGTGCGGCTGGTGGAACTCAAGAGCACGAACAACGGTGGACAGAGCGCGAAGTTCACCAACAATCCGGGACTCGGCGGCGGGACCTGCTTCGGCGATTC
>CAWIJJ010000009.1:0-45641 GCA_963836425.1 Bryobacterales bacterium
TCACCTAGGTGGCGGCTGTCCCAGCAACAGGATTCGCGCTTCTCCCAAAGTCGACGGCATCCTGCGCGGAATGCTAGAGTAAATCGTTGATTTCCACAGGCTTTCGTCCGTTACGGATTGTTCAGATCCTGGAGACTTTGAACGTCGGAGGGCTGGAGGTAATGGCCCTCAATCTAGCCGACGCCCATCGCAAAGCGGGTCACTTTTCCGCCATTTATACAATATTCGAACCTGGCGACCTGGAACCGCGGGCGCGCGAGGCGGGCATTCCGGTAATTCCCTTTTTCAAGAAAAAGGGGTTCAGCGCGGATGCCATCTTCGCGATGGCGAGGCAACTTCGCGCGGACCGCGTGCAGGTGGTACATACTCACAATTCCGTGATCCACCATTACGGAATTCTGGCCGGAAAACTGGCCGGCGTGGACGCGATTGTGAATACCCGGCACGGACTCGCGTTCCATTCCGGACGCCGGCAGGAAGTTTATTTCCGCGCAGTCATGCCGTTTACCTCCAAGGTGATTTTCGTGTGCCAGGACGGCCGGCGGCACTATGTCGAGAACCGCGTCGTTCCTGCCAATAAAAGTGCTGTGGTGCTGAAACGGCATCCCGGTGGAAACATTTCAGGCGCAGCGGGCACGCCCGGGAGCGGCGCGTCCGCGCATCCGCTTCGGGACGGTCGGACGCATGGTCAAAGCCAAAGCGCATTGCGACCTGGTGGAGGCATTCGCGCCGCTTGCTCCGGAGTTGCCGGAAGCGGAGTTGGAAATCTGGGGCGACGGCGCTTTGTATCCAGCGGTCACCGAGCGGGTTGCCGCACTGGGACTCGAGGGGCGCATCCAGTGCAAAGGCGCAACGCTTGCCCCGGAAGAGGCGCTTCGCGGCTTCGACGTATTCGTCCTCTCCTCAATTAGCGAAGGACTCCCGCTGGTCATTCTGGAGGCGATGGCGGCAGGCCTCCCGATTGTCTCCACCCGGGTCGGCGGCATCCCGGAGGTGGCGCCGGAAGGCGAGGTGGCCCGGTATGCCGGCCCGGAAATCCCGCGGAGCTGGCTGCCGCGATGCGCCGCGCCGCGGCAGCCGACCTGGATCGGTGGGAGAGACCGCCTACCGTATGGCAGCCGAACGCTTCAGTCTGGAAACCATGCAGTCGCAGTATGCGGAGCTATTCTCCGGGCTCGTCCGGGATCGCTGACAGACATGCCGCTGATTTCCGTTATCACACCCCTGTTCCCCGTGCCCGACGAACCGTATCGAGGCAAGCCCATTTATCAAACGGTACTGGCGCTGCAGGAATTTGCGGATGTCGAGGTTTTCTGCCCGAGCCGGATGTATCCGCCGCTGCTTTCCCCGCGCACGTACCGGCACCGGCGCGCCGACCTCAGCTACCGTCCCCCGGGCATCCGGAAAGTCGAATATATCGAGTACAACGTATTCCCGTTCATCACCAGGCCGTGGAACGGATACCTGTGTGAACGCCAGATCTACCCGCGTTTGGCAGCGTCCCGGTCCGATGTCGTGCTGGGTTTCTGGGTCTATCCCGATGGATATGCGGCTGTTCAGGCGGGTCACCGGTTGGGGAAACCCGTGATCGTCTCCGCCCGGGGGTCGGATGTCCGCCGCATAGCCGACCCGTTCACGGACCGGTTCGTGCGCGCTACGCTGCGCAGCGCCGACGCTATCATCACCGTCAGCGACGAATTGCGCGAGCGGGCTATGGAACTCGGAGCACCCGGGGAACGCACGCGCACCATCTCGAATGGGATCGATCAAGACGTCTTCCGACACCAGCCGCGTGCCGAGGCGCGCCGGAAACTGGGGGTAGATCAGGACAGCCGCATCATTTTGTTTGTCGGCTGGCTGTCTCCAACCAAAGGCCTCGCCGAGTTGCTCGAGGCGTTTGGAACGCTCGCGCAGCAGGATGCCGGATTGCAATTGGTATGCGCCGGCGAAGGGGCGTTCCGCACCAACATCCTCGAGTTCGCCGCCCGGCGCGGCCTGGAGCAGCGGATCCGGCTGCCGGGCGGATGCAGTTCGGAAGCGGTCTCGCAGTGGATGAATGCCGCAGATGTTTTCTGCCTTCCCAGTTATTCCGAAGGGTGCCCGAACGTAGTGCTCGAGGCGGCCGCCTGCGGATGCCCGGTTGTGGCGACCGCGGTAGGCGGAACTCCCGATTTGGTTTCGCCGGACACCGGGATTCTGGTTCCTCCCCGGAATTCCGGAAAACTCACCACCGCACTATCCGCAAGCCTGGCGAAACAATGGGACCGTCCGCGCATTGCGACGCTGCGGTCGCGAAGCTGGAAGAACGTTGCCGCCGATATTTTCGACATTTGCCGGAATCTGATGGTGCGCGGCTCAGAAATATCCTGAACCCCCGCGGCGACATTAGCTTTACTTAATCTGTGCATGATAGTACTCTTAGTCCTTAAGTATTTTCAGGCGCACTCCGGTTCTTTCTCTACACCTTGAAGCCTGGCAAACACAGCCATCACAGAGGAGTACGATGTCACAGCCGATCAGATTTACCTTACTCGTCTTGACTGCCGGACTGCTCCGGGTTTCCGCACAAACCGTGGGCGGTTGTCCGGTGTTTCCTTCCGATAGTGTATGGAACACGCGAATCGATCAATTACCCGTGGATGCGAATTCCGCGGCATACGTCACCACAATTGGCACTGCAAAGTATCTGCACCCGGATTTTTCGGCCAGCGGCGGGGGAATTCCGTTTGTCGTGGTCCCGGGAACACAGCCCAAGGTCCCGATCGTATTTGGGGACGGAGCAGCCGAGAGCGAACCCGGCCCTTACCCCATACCACCGAATCCGCCTGTTGAAAATGGCGGAGATCAGCACGTTCTGGTGGTGGACAACGGAACCTGCATCTTGTACGAGCTATATGCGGCGTACCCCCGGGGAGACGGCAGTTGGGGTGCGAGTTCCGGAGCGGTTTTCAACCTGAGGTCGAATCAGCTCCGCCCGGCGGGCTGGACCTCGGCCGACGCCGCGGGGTTGCCCATCCTCGCGGGATTGGTCCGGTATGACGAAGTTCTGTCGGGAGTGATCAATCACGCCTTGCGAATGACCGCGCCCAAAACGCGGCGCGAGTATATCTGGCCGGCGCGGCACAGGGCCTCCTCGCTCACCGGAACGCAATATCCGCCCATGGGACAGCGCTTCCGGTTGAAGGCAAGCTTCAACATATCCGGCTTCCCGCGCAGTGTGCAGGTGATTCTGACGGCCCTCAAGGAGTATGGTGCGATTTTGGCGGACAACGGGTCGTCGTGGTATCTCACCGGGGAAGCGGATCCCCGCTGGGACGACGATGAACTGCACACGCTGCACCAGATTCTCGGAGCGAACATGGAAGCGGTGGACGAGTCTTCCCTCATGGTGGACGCGGATTCCGGCGCGGCGAAGATAGGGTTTTCCGCGCTCCAGCGGCTTACGCTGAGCCCGACGTCACTGGCTGCGCAGGCGCACTCGACTGGAAACAGCGTTGTTCTCAGCACGGCCGCCCCCGCCGGAGGCGTCAACGTTCTCCTCACCAGTTCGAATCCGGCGGCGGCATCGGTCCCGCCATCGGTGCTGATCGGGGCGAATGCAACCTCGGCCGCCTTTTCGATACAGGCAGGGACGGTATCTACCGCGACAACCGTCACGATTACGGCGTTCGCTTTAGGCGTCTCCAAGACGGCGACGTTGACGATCACGCCCTCCGGAGTCGCTTCCATAGCGGCTTCGCCCACCAGCGTTACCGGCGGAACAGCATCCAGCGGAACGGTAAATCTCATCACGCCCGCTCCGTCTTCCGGTGCGGTCGTTTCACTTGTCAGTTCCAACCCGCTGGCCGCGAAAATTCCGGCATCGGTGACCGTACCCGCCGGCGCGCTTTCCGTCAGCTTCCCAATCACAACCTTCACCCAGACCTCTCCGACCGCGGTCACGCTCACCGCTTCCTACGGCGGCGGTACCGTCACCGGAACCATTTCCATCATGCCTTCGGCTGTGGGGCTCACCGCCAGTTCGGTGGTTCTGGCGCCGGGCACGCTCGCCGGTGGATTGGCGACGAACTGCTACGTATACATTTCGGCGCCCGCGGGTCCGTCGGGGATGAGCGTTTCGGTGACCAGCTCAAATCCTGCGGTTGCACCCGTTCCGGCCGCGGTGATCGTCAAGCCGGGCATCAAATACGGGTACCTGGTTATCACCACCGCACCTGTGACCGAGAAGACGGCGGTGACGATTTCGGCGACCGCCGGAGGCGTGACCCGCTCCACGGTTCTAACCGTCAATCCGGCCGGCATTGCCGGTATCACAGTGAGCCCGGTCAAGGGTGGGACGACGGCCACCGCGACCATCACGCTCGGCGGAATAGCGGCAGCCCCAACAGCGGTAACGGTCTCCAGTTCTCTTCCGGCGACCGCCTCCGTACCGGCGTCCGTCACGGTACCGACAGGCGCGAGGACCGTCACTTTCCCGATAGCAACGGCCCCCGTGGCCGTCAAAACCTCGGTCAGGATCACGATAAAATGCGGCGCCTCTGTACTGGCGGCCACGCTCGTGGTCAACCCGTAGTAGCTTAATAGCCCATGCCGCCCGCGTTCCATTCGGGACGCGGGCCGGTCCGGCCCCTCCTACGCTATAATCCTCAGACGGTGTCCACCGCAGCCCCGGTAACTTCCAAGAAAGCAGACCCCGGAAAGACCGGCCAGATCGCCTCGCTCGACGGCCTGCGTGCGCTTTCCATCCTCCTGGTTCTCCTGGGGCATTTGAACGGCACCCGCGGCTTGCCGCAATTCACCTTGGGAATCGGCGATTACGCTCACCTCGGCGTCGTCATCTTTTTCCTGATTTCGGGCTTTCTGATCACCAGCCTCCTGATCGCCGAACACGGGAAACGAGGGCGCGTTTCCCTGAAGCTTTTTTACGCCCGGCGAGCGTTGCGAATTTTCCCGGCGTCCTACGTGTTCATTGCCTGCGTGGGGCTGCTGGCGATTGCGGGAGTGGTGACCATCACCGCCCGCGACATCTGGCACGCGCTTACTTATACAGTGAACTACCATACCGGACGCTCCTGGGCCCTCGGACACCTGTGGTCGCTTTCGGTGGAAGAACAATTCTACTTTTTGTGGCCGTTCACTTTCGTGCTGCTCGGGCCGTGGCGGTCCCGATGGGTGACAGCCGGCACCGTGTTCCTGCTCGGACCGGCAGCACGGCTTGCAGCCCGGCTCTTCCTGCCGCTTCCCTATCGCGACCTGGAGATGTTTCCGATGGTGGCCGACAGCCTGGCCGCGGGGTGCCTGCTGGCGCAAATGCGGCCCTGGCTGGAGAAGCAGTCCTGGTATTTGCGGCTATTCCGCCCCGCCCCCTCGGCCGCGCTGCTCTTACTGATTCTGCTTCTAAATCGTTACATGAACTATAGCGTCATCTCGATCTTCGGATTCGTACTTACTAATATCGCGCTGGCGATCCTCATCCACCGCAGCGTCTACAACGCGCACGCCTGGCCCGGCCGGATCCTGAATTGGAGGCCGGTGGCTTTCGCGGGGACGCTGAGTTATTCGCTTTATCTCTGGCAACAGCTCTTTCTCGACCGCTCCTCGCACGCATGGGCGAACTCGTTCCCGCAAAACCTGCTGCTCACGTTCTCCGCTGCGCTGTTTTCCTATCTCGCGCTGGAGATGCCCCTGATGAAACTGCGGCACCGGTTGCGGGCATAACGTCCCGTTTGCATTCACGGGAGAATATGTCGTTGCCGCAGAAAGGTAAACACAGCGGCATAGGCGAAATCCTGCTGCGGCGCCGATAATCCGTGCTTTCCACCTTCGATGAATAACGCGGATGCGTCGATGCCGGCGGCGCGGAGCGAGGCGGTGAGCGCAGCCGTTTGCGATGCCGGAACGATCTCGTCGGCGGTGCCGTGAACCGAAAAGACGGGCGGCAATCCCGGGCGTATATACGTTTGCGGCGACAGACTGCGGGCGAGGGATGCCCGATTTTCCACGGGCAAGACTCCGCGCATAACCGGATTCGACAGCAGCAACTCCAAATTTGAGGGCCCATAGAAATTCACCACCGCCACGGCCGGCGCCGAAGACTGGAACGCCGCCAGCAATGCCAGGTGGGCGCCCGCGGATACCCCGGTGACGACAATTCGTCGCGGATCGGCGCCGTACTCCCGAGCTGCCCGGCTGAACCACCGCAGGGCCGAGGCCGCGTCCGCCGCCGCCGGGGAAACGGCACCCAACCGGTACTCCACATTGGCCACCAGGAATCCCATCCGCACGTACCGGCGGCAAACCCGGTATCTCATTTCCTCGCGGTCACCCGATCGCCATCCACCCCCATGAAAAATAAGTACCGCCGGACGCTCGCGCCGCCCGCTCCATCGCGGCTCCATCAGGTCCAGCCGGTTTTCGGGATGCGGTCCATAAGGAATATCCGGAATCGTCCGCACCCATAACGGCATGAGCATGCGGCCGACGCGCTCCGGACGCGCCCGCGCCACCGCCGCCAGCCCCACAGCGGCGGTTAGGCCCATGAGAGTAAACGAAATCCAGGATCTGGGTTGCCGAAAGCCGGGCAAATGAAGTTCCTTTTCGTTCTATCGTAAGAATTGTTGCCTGAAATACTTTGCGATCACTCGTTCTTTGATATACATTCAATATTTCTGAACCCGGTTTGCGCCACAGGTCACACCAATTTTCCCCGAGGTATCGATGACCAACAGGATACGTGTATTCGCCCTATTTCTTACTGCCGCAGCCACTGGGATGCTTCCTCTATCCGCACAGCACACTCTGGCCGGTTGCCCTGTTTTCCCTGCTAATAATGTCTGGAATACGCCGGTTGACAAGCTCCCCCTGGATGCGAACTCCGCCGCTTATATCTCCACCCTCGGTAGCGGCCGCTACCTGCACCCCGATTTCTCCTCTTCCGGCAGCGGAATTCCGTTTGTTGTGGTTCCGGGTTCGCAGCCCAAGGTCCCGATCATGTTCACCGATGGGGCCGCCGAGAGCGATCCCGGTCCCTATCCGGTGCCGGCCAATGCCCCGATCGAGGCCGGCGGAGACCGGCATATCCTGGTCCTCCAAAACTCCACCTGCGTTTTGTACGAATTGTACGCCGTCCAGCCGTCCACGGGCGGTTGGACGGCCAGTTCCGGGGCTATTTTCAATCTGAAATCGAACCAGTTGCGCCCCAGTGGCTGGACTTCCGCCGATGCAGCCGGACTGCCGATCCTGCCCGGCCTGCTTCTCTACGACGAAGTGGCGTCGGGCGTGATCGACCATGCGATCCGTATGACCGCTCCCCAGACCCGCAATCAGTACATCTGGCCCGCCCGGCATAAAGCCTCCAGCCTGACGGGAACGCAATATCCCCCGATGGGACAACGTTTCCGGCTGAAGGCCGGCTTTGATATCACCCCGTATCCGGCGGATGTGCAGGTGATTCTGACGGCGCTCAAAAAATACGGCGCGATTCTGGCGGACAACGGTTCGGCGTGGTATCTGAGCGGCGCCCCCGATCCGCGCTGGAACGACGACACCCTCCACAAACTCCACCTCGTGTTGGGGGCCAACCTCGAAGCGGTGAATGAAGCAGGCCTGATGGCGGATCCGGATTCCGGCGCGGTGCTCTCCGGCCCGGCCGCGCTCGCTTCGGTGCAGTTGAATCCGCTGGCGGTCACCGGCGGCGCGGTAACCACTGCCAACCAGGTGGTGCTCAGCGCTCCGGCGCCATCGGGCGGCATTACCGTTTACCTTTCCAGCTCCAATATGGCGGCTGCCTCGCTTCCCGCCAGCGTGCTGGTGCCGGCCGGAGCCGCAAGCGCGCCCTTCACCATCACGTCCGGAAACGTTTCGTCTTCGACGGCGGTAACCATCACAGCGGCTTACCTCGGGGTGTCCAAGACGGCCACTTTGACGGTGAACGGGGTAGCGGTCCGTTCCGTAACGATCAACCCTGCCAGCGTAACGGGAGGCGCAAGCGCATCCGGCGTGGTCACACTATCCGGTCCGGCCCCGGCTTCCGGGGCCAAGGTTCTGCTCGCCAGTTCCAACACTCTGGCGGCCACCGTGCCCGCTTCAGTCACCATCGCGCCGGGCGCGTCCTCCGGAACGTTTTCTGTCAACACCCTGGCCCAGACGGCAAACTCCAGCGCCGGGATTACGGCAAGCTACTGGAGCAACTCGGCCTCGGCCTCGATATCGGTGCTGGCCCCGGCCTCATCGGGCGCGCCCGTTCCTTCGTCGGTAGTGCTGCTGCCGGCGACAATCCAGGGCGGCAACGTCACAAACGGGTATATCTGGCTGAGCGGCAGCGCGCCGGCTGGAGGACTGCCCCTTACCGTCACCACCTCCAACCCGCTGTTCAAGCTGGCAGCCTCCGGCTGGACCGTGGCAGCGGGCAGCAATATGAAGTACTTCACCGTCACGGCCCCGCCAGTGACCTCCCCCACGGCTGTAACGATCTCCGCCACTGCCGGAGGGGTGACAAAAACCGCCGTGCTGACGGTCAATCCCGCCACCATTCAAGGCCTGACGTTCAGCC
Source organism: Bryobacterales bacterium (assembly GCA_963836425.1). GTDB lineage: Bacteria > Acidobacteriota > Terriglobia > Bryobacterales > Bryobacteraceae > CAWIJJ01. The sequence goes on from CAWIJJ010000009.1 coordinate 8,552, forward strand.
CGGCTACGGTCACGGGCGGTTCCACCGTAACCGCGACTATTTTCCTGGGCGGCGCCGCGCCATCGGGTGGCACCGCCATCACGGTAGCGAGTTCCGCTCCGGGTAATGCGCCGGTGCCTTTGGCCGTAACGGTTCCGGCCGGGAGCAGGAAGGTGACCTTCGCAATCCCCAGCGCCCGGGTATCCGCCACAACCGGCGTGGTGATCACCCTGCGGCAGGGCGCCACGGCGATTTCGGCAAAACTCACGGTCACCCCGTAAGTTGTTCGTTTCAAAACTACCCTCCGAAACCCACTAGTACCAGCAGCCGTACGGTGGCGCATCTACATTCGCTACAATTACGGGTTGACTCCACCGGCAACGCTGTTGGAGCAGCAAAAACGGAGGAACATGATCAAAGTCGGGGTAATTGGTTATGGCTACTGGGGGCCTAACCTCGTCCGGAACTTTACCGACGTGGACGGAACCACAGTAACCGCTGTTTGCGATTCCCGTGCCGAGCGGCTGGCGCTTGTTGAAAAGCGTTATCCCGGCACGAAGGGAATCAGCACGTGGCAGGACCTGGTCAAGGATACCGCCGTCGATCTGGTGGCAATCTCTACTCCGGTTTCCACCCATTTCGACATGGCGATGGCGGCGCTCCAGGCGGGCAAGCACGTCCTGGTAGAAAAGCCCATGGCCATGAATGTGGACCAGTGCTCCCGTCTCATCGACGAAGCCGCCAAGCGGAAGCTCCTGCTGATGGTGGACCACACGTTTGTCTACACGGCCGCCGTGCGCAAAATGCGGGAACTGGTGACGGACGGATCGCTCGGTCAGATCTATTATTACGATTCGGTTCGCATCAATCTCGGACTTTTCCAGCACGACGTGAACGTCATCTGGGACCTGGCGGTTCACGACCTCGCGATTATGCATTTTCTCCTTCCGGAGCGGCCGGTAGCGGTTTCCGCCACTGGGATCAGCCATGTTCCGGGAGGACCGGAAAACATCGGCTACCTGACGATGTTTTTCAACAGCACGATGATCGCGCACATTCATGTGAACTGGCTGGCCCCGGTGAAGGTGCGGAGCACGCTGCTCGGCGGCAGCCACAAGATGATCGTTTACGACGACATCGAGCTCAGCGAAAAAATCAAGGTTTATGATCGCGGTATCACGTTGAACACTACTTCGGAGAACGTGTACAACCTCATGGTGGGTTACCGAAGCGGCGATATGTGGGCGCCGCGCCTCGAAACCACCGAAGCCCTGAATGTGGAGATCCGGCACCTGATCGATTGCGTCGAGCACGGCAAACAACCGGACACCAACGGCGAGGCAGGTCTCGCCGTGGTCAGAATTCTCGAGAACGGCTCGCGTTCCATGCGCGAGCACGGCAGGCCCATCGAACTGGGCATGCAGAGGGCCGTGGCGTGATTCCATTTGTCGATTTGAAAGCGCAGTACCGCGGTATCAAAGCCGAGATCGATGCCGCGGTGGCGGACGTCCTGGAAAACAGCTCGTTTATTCTGGGCAAGCACGTGGCCGCGTTCGAAGAGGAGTTCGCGGCTTACTGCCAGGGCCGGTTCGCCATCGGCGTGAACAGCGGCACCAGCGCGCTGCACCTTGCCATGCTGGCCGCGGGCATCGGGCCGGGCGACGAGGTGATCACGGTTTCGATGACGTTCGTCGCCACGGTGGCGGCCATCGGATACACGGGCGCCCGCCCGGTGTTCGTGGACGTGGATCCGGTCACCTACACCATGGATCCGGCCAAAATCGAGGCGGCCATCACGGAGCGCACCAAGGCCATCGTGCCGGTGCACCTTTACGGGCAGCCGGCGGACATGGACCCGATCCTCGAAATCGCCCGGCGGCACAACCTGGTTGTGATCGAGGACGCCGCCCAGGCGCACGGGGCGGAATATAAAGGCCGGCGCATAGGGAGCCTCGGAGACCTGGGCTGTTTCAGTTTCTATCCCGGCAAGAACCTGGGGGCGTACGGGGAGGGCGGCGCGGTCGTCACCAGCAACCCGGAGTACAACCGCATCATCCGGATGTACCGCGACTGGGGAGCGGAGAAACGCTATCACCACGTCCTCAAGGGCTACAATTACCGGCTGGAAGGAATTCAGGGCGCGATCCTGGGGGTCAAGCTGCGCTATCTGGATCAATGGACGAACTGCCGGATCGCGCACGCCGCCGAATACACCGGGCTCCTCAAGGGAACCGGCCTGAACACTCCCGCGGTTATGCCCCACGGCCGTCACGTCTTTCACGTCTACGCGCTGCGCACCCCCGAGCGCGACCGGCTGCAGCGCGATCTTCAGGATAAAGGTGTCCAGACCGGCATCCACTATCCCTTTCCTGTCCATCTCCTCGAAGCATGGTCGGATCTCGGGTATGGCAAAGGCGACTTCCCGGTTTCCGAGCAGATCGCGGCAGAGGAACTGAGCCTCCCCATGTATCCGGAGCTGACATCGGAGCAAATCGCGTTAGTCACTTCGAATCTGCGGGAGTTCGTGAGTGGCGTCAAAACCTAGGATCCGGCGCGTTCCGATACCGTCCGTTCAGGGAATAGCCCGGTGAGAATCCTTTTCATCGGGGGCACCATGCGCGGCTACCGGTCGCTCAAAGCCCTGATTGACGCCGGTTTTGAGATCGCCGGGGTGATCAGCCTTCAGCAGGACGAACACGAGGCAAACCGGTACGAGGGACCGATCCAGCAACTCGCCGCGGAGCGCGGCATTCCGCACCACCTCACCAAGTGGATGAAGGACCGCGATTACGCGCAGTGGATTCGCGACGAGCTTCGCCCGGACATCGGATTCATCATCGGGTGCCGCATCCTGATTCCGGCCTCGATTTACACCATTCCGCCGATGGGCACGCTGGCGGTGCACGATTCGTTCCTGCCCGAGTACCGCGGGTTCGCTCCTTTAAACTGGGCCATCCTCAACGGAGAGGATTCCGGGGGGGTGACGCTTTTTTATCTGGACGAGAAGATGGACGGCGGCGATATCGTCATGCAAAAGCGGGTTCCGATCACCCCCACCGAGGATGCGCCGGCGGTCTACGAGAAAATCTGCGACGCCACCCTCGATGTGCTCCTCGAGGCGGCCGCGGCGCTCACCGGGGGAACGGCCCCACGCATCCCGCAAAACTATAGCGCCGGCAGTTTCACGTGCAGCCGCACGCCCCTCGATGGAGAGATCGACTGGAGCCGTACCACGCGCGAGATCTACAACAAAGTACGCGCTCTGGCCTGGCCCTACCCCGGTGCCTTCACTTTCTACAACAATCGAAAACTCTTCGTATGGAAGGCCGTTCCGGTAACCCCGGCGCCTTGTTATGCCGGACGTATTCCGGGCCGCGTAATCGGCTTTTCAAAAGAAAGCGGTACCGTCGATGTGTTGACGGGGGACGGCGTTTTGCGAATCGGCGAGGTGCAGCTTGCGGCCGGCGAAAAATCTCCCGCCGCCGAGGTGATTAAGTCGATCCGCACCACACTGGGGCTGCATGCCGCCGATCTGCTCGCTCAGATCGAGGCCCTGGAACAAGCCCTTCGGAAGGGTGGATCAATCACGTAAGCAGGTCCGCTTACGGGCGCAATCGTACGGTCCCGGAAAAAGGCCATGATAGGCTAAGAAACACCCATGCAATTGCAAGGAAAACGAGTTTTAATCACAGGTGGCGCGGGATTGATCGGGTCGCACATCGCCGATCAATTGCTCGAACGGGACGTCTCGGAAATTGTAATTTTTGATAATTTTGAGCGGGGCCGCATCGAAAATCTGGAGCAGGCCCTGCCTTCGGGTAAGATTACAATCCGGCGCGAGGACGTTCGTGACCGCGCCGCGGTGGCGGACGCCATGCGGAGGATCGACATCGTATTCCACCAGGCGGCAATCCGCATCACCCGGTGCGCCCAAGAGCCCCGGCTGGCGATGGATGTGCTCGCAAACGGCACCTTCAATGTGCTCGAGGCGGCGGTCGCGGCCAAAGTGCAAAAAGTAGTGGCCGCCTCCTCGGCTTCCGTGTACGGGCTGGCTGAGGAGTTCCCCACCACCGAGAACCATCATCCGTACAATAACCGGACCATCTACGGAGCATGTAAGGTGTTCAATGAAGGGCTTCTGCGGAGCTTCCACGAGATGTACGGACTGCGCTACGTCGCCCTGCGCTACTTCAATGTGTACGGACCCCGAATGGATATTTACGGCGCGTACACGGAGGTGCTGATCCGCTGGATGGACCGCATAGCGTCGGGAAAGGGCCCGCTGATTTTCGGCGACGGCACGCAGACCATGGATTTCGCCTTCGTGCCGGATATTGCCCGCGCCAACATACTGGCGGCCGAGTCCGACGCGGACGATATCGTGCTCAACGTGGCAAGCGGGGTTGAGACCAGCCTGAACGAGCTGGCAGCGGCGCTGTTGCGGGTCACGGGTTCCTCCGCGCCGGTGGAGTATGGCCCGGAACGCAAAGTGAATCCGGTGCCGCGCCGGCTGGCGGATACGCAGCGGGCTGCCGAAGTCATCGGCTTCCGCGCCACCACCAGCATCGAGGAAGGCCTGCGTCTCCTGGTGGAGTGGCGCAATCACGAGCAGGAACGGGCCGGGATAACAGCCGATGCCTGATGCCATGATTCCCATCGCCAAGCCCTTCATGGGAGAAGCCGAAGCCGAAGCTGCGCGGCGGCCGATTCTTTCCGGATGGGTGACCCAGGGGCCGGAAGTGGCGGCATTCGAAACGGAATTTGCCGCGATGACCGGCGCGCCGCACGCTTGCGCGGTTTCGAGTTGCACCACCGCTCTTCACCTGGCGCTGGTGGTGGCCGGCGTCCGGACGGACGACGAAGTCATCACCGTCAGCCATTCCTACATCGCCACCGCCAATAGCATCCACTACTGCGGCGCGGTCCCGGTGTTCGTCGACATCGATCCGGCCACGTTCAACATGGATCCGGCCCTGGTAGAGGCGGCGATCACGCCGCGAACCCGGGCGATCCTTTGCGTGCACCAGGTCGGAATGCCCTGCGACCTGGCGGCGCTGGTGCCGCTGGCGCGTAAGCACGGCCTGCCACTGATCGAGGATGCCGCCTGCGCCACCGGCAGCGAAATCCTGTGGAACGGCGCCTGGGAGCGGATCGGCAAGCCGCACGGCGATGCCGCCTGTTTCTCCTTTCATCCGCGAAAGATCGTCAGCACCGGAGACGGCGGGATGATCACCACCGCGAACGCGGAATGGGACGCCCGCTATCGCATGCTGCGGCAGCACGCCATGACCGTTCCGGACACGGTGCGCCACGGGTCGCACGACGTGATTTTCGAATCCTACCCGGCAATCGGCTTCAATTACCGGATGACGGATATCCAGGCCGCGGTCGGCCGGGAGCAGTTGAAACGGCTGCCCGAAATGATTGCCCGACGGCGTTTCATGGCCGGCAGGTACGGCCTGCTGCTGGCCGGGATTACCGGAGCCGCGCCGCCCTTCGAACCTGCCTGGGCGCGGACCAACTGGCAAAGCTATACCCTGGCTCTGCCGGAATCCTGCGATCAGCGGCAGGTCATGCAATCCATGCTCGACCAGGCCATCGCCACACGCCGCGGGATTATGTGTGCGCATCGCGAGCCGGCCTACCGCAACGGATATCGCGCCGCGCCGGGCGGGCTGCGGCGGAGCGAAGAGGCGCAGGATCGCAACATTCTCCTGCCGCTCTATCATCAGTTCACCGAGGCTGATCAGGACCGCGTGATCGAAGGCCTGCGATCCGCGATGCGGGCCGTAGTCACCCGTTGACCGTAAATGTCCACCCCTCACGATCCGCGACCGCCGCGCACACCGGTCATCTCGCTCATCACCCCTGCTTTTAACGAATCCGCCAATCTGCCGGTGCTCTACGAGCGCCTGGCGCGCGTCATGGACGCGCTGGGAGTCTCCTGGGAATGGGTCGTGGTGGACGACCATTCGCGGGACAAAACCTTCGATGTCATCCGCGGAATCGCCGCCGCCGACCCGCGCGTTCACGGCGTGCGCCTCGCGCGAAACTCCGGCTCTCACCTTGCTTTGTCCTGCGGCCTGAGGGCAGCGCAGGGAGAATGCGGCGTGGTCCTGGCGGCCGATCTCCAGGACCCGCCAGAGACCGTTGGCGAACTGCTGGAGAAGTGGCGCGCGGGCGCGCAGGTGGTCTGGGCGGTGCGGGCGAAACGCGAAGGCGTCAAGGCCCACATGGTGTTTTTCGCCCGCGTCTATTACTGGGTCATGAGGCGCATCATCGGCATCAGGGAGATGCCCGGCACCGGGGCGGACTTCTTTCTGCTGGACCGCCGCGTCATCGATTCCCTGAACGAATTCCATGAGGCAAATATCAGCGTGCTGGCGCTGATTACCTGGATGGGATTCCGGCAGGACCACATCGACTATGTCAAACAGGCCCGCCTGTATGGCACGACCGGCTGGACCTGGAAGAAGATCTTTAAACTGGTAGTCGATTCGGTTACTTCCTTCAGCTATCTCCCGGTCCGGCTGATGTCCTACACCGGGTTTGCGCTGCTGTGCCTGGGCCTGATCTATGCCGCATTCGAGATTCTGCGGGCGATCTCGGGCGCGTCCGCCGCATTCTGGGCTCCCGTCCTGGCAGCAGTGCTCATCGTTGGAGGCTTGCAGATTCTCTTCATGGGAGTGCTGGGCGAATACATCTGGCGAACGCTTGACGAGGCCCGCCGGCGCCCGCGTTTCCTGGTCGAGGACGCCACTCCGGAGATTCAGCGTATCGTGCTCGACCGCGGCTTTGGCCGCTGAAGGCAGGCGCTTACTTGCGGCCAAACATCAGCATCCGGAACTGGCCGAACAGGACCAATCCGCACGATTCGAGCACGCGGACTCCCATGGCGGAAGCGCCCTTCGCCTGGTCATTCCGTTCCGGATCGTAAGGCGACAGCACCGTTCTGACGACTTGAAAGCCGCTGTGTCCGAGTGCCGACCCGAGGCTCTTCACATCGAAAAAGACCAGGTGCAGGCAGTCGAAAATCTCGGTGACCGGTCCCTTCACGGCGTGCCCGCTGAACCGGTACAGCAGGTCCGCGACCCGCGCCGTAATGCCGCCGTGATTGGGCGTGTAGACCGCAAGATGACCGCCCGGTTTCAGGAGTTCGTAGCTGCGGCGAAGCGCGGCGAGCGGGTCCGGCATGTGCTCGATCAGGTCCAGCATGGCGATGACGTCGTACTGCCGGCCGCCGGGCATGCTCATAAAATCTTCGCAGATGATCGGGGCGCCTCCGGTACGCTCGCGGGCCTCCGCCGCGTTTCCCTCGTTCAGTTCCACGCCGGCGACTTCGAAACCGGCGTCCTGCGCCATTTTGAGAAATCGACCGGGGCCGCATCCGACTTCCAGCAGCGATCGCGAATCCGGCTTGCCCGTTACCGAGACTATGTTTTCGAGGATGCGCCGTAGGGCGCGCTCGGCCTGCGCTTCGAAGGACCAGTAGGCCAATTCGTGGTAGGTCGGATTGGTGTAATATTCCGCAATCGGCCTGGCGCTCTCCGCGGGTTTCTTATAAATCGCCGCGCAGTCCGTGCAGCGCACCACCGTTCCGGGGATCCACCGCGCCGGATCGAACCGGTACAGCTCGCGGGACCGCGCTTGTCCGCAAAGCGGGCATACGGCAAGTTCTTTGATGGAAGGCATCCTGTACGGTTGTGTGAGGCTGTCGGCGACGTTAGCAGCCAGTCACATATCGTATTATGCCGTAAGCAGCCGGCACAAATACCGCTCCTGGACAATCCTCAGCGCCTCCGGTTACCCTGGAAACCACTCGATCTGGCGCGAAACGGAGAATATCGAATTGATCGCTGATAATGTTCAACTTGGCAATGATGTGCGGATTTTCCAGCCGGACCTCGTCAATCTCTACGGATGCTCCATCGGGGACGGCACCAAAATCGGCGCCTTTGTCGAGGTTCAGGCGGGAGCGAGCATTGGAAAAAACTGCAAGATCTCCAGCCACTCTTTTATCTGCGCGGGCGTCACAATCGGCGATGGCGTTTTCATCGGCCATGGCGTGATGTTCACCAACGACCTGTATCCCCGGGCCGTCAATCCGGACGGCAGTTTGCAGACCGTGGAGGATTGGGTGGTGGTGAAAACCCAGATCGAAGACGGCGCCTCGATCGGCAGCAATGCCACGATTCTGGCCGGCATCACCATCGGCAAAGGCGCCGTCGTCGGCGCCGGGGCGGTAGTGACCCACGACGTTGCGCCGAACATGATCGTGGCCGGCGTCCCGGCCCGTCCCAAACGCGCCGCAGCAAGCCGCGAAGGCTGACCGCTGCCATTCCTGGTACTCGGAAGTACCTCTAGCCGCCTGCGCAAAGGCTGCTTTTTCAGGGTGCTTGATATAATAATCGTCTTGGCCAAAAGCCTGGACTGCGCCGTAAAATATCCCGTCAAGCCCAGCCGGAAGAACGCGGATTTTCACAACGGCTTCGGAAACACCTTGATTCCATGACTGCCCCACAGATCTCCACCCTGCGGCCCACAACTCTATCCGATTCCAAGCGGTTCATGATCCTTGGCTTCGCCTGCCTGCTGCTCCTGGCGCAGGCTGTTCCGCTTCTGTCCACGCGCTGGGTGGCGGACGAAAGCTGGTATTCGGCGCCCGCCCACAGGCTCGCCAATTACGGCGAACTCCGTATGCCGGCGTTTGCGCACTACAGGACGCAGGCCCGGGTGGAAACCGCTTCTCCCGCGCTGATGGTGATCATGGCCGGCGTGTTCAAAGTGCTGGGCACCAGCCTGTACGTCGCCAAGCTCCCCTACCTGCTGTGCGCTCTGGCCGGCATCCTCCTGACATACCTGCTCGGCTGTGAACTGGACAGTCCGCTGCTCGGCCTGGCCGGAGCGGTGTTCCTGGCCACGGATAACATGTATTTCCTGGCAGCCCGCACGGCGCGGCCGGAAGCGATGACCATCTTCTTCACGATGGCCGGGCTGCTTCTCTATTTGTATGGGAGGCGGCGTGACTCGCTCTGGCTCACGTTTCTCTCCGGGCTGGTGTTGGGAATCGCAACGCTGGTGCACGTCAACGGCCTCGCGGGCGGAATCATCGCGGGAGTGCTGGCCTTCCAGGAATTTGGGCTGGGCCTGGTTCGCCAGCGCAGGCCCTGGGTTTTTCTGGCCGGAATGATTCTTCCCGCCATTCCGTTCCTGTTGTGGGCCACCTCGGATGAGGTCCACCGCTGGGAGTTCTACACCCTGTACAGCACGGGTGAGCAGCACACCATTTCCGAGATTCCGAGTGTGGAGGCGTGGCGCTACTCGGACTTCATCGGCATGCCCAGCACCCGTTTCCGCATGCGGATTCCCATACCCTATCGCCTGCACGTGGCCATCGCGCTGCTCGGCGCCGCCGTCCTGCTGTTCCGGCTGAACCGGCCCCTGCTGGGGAAAATCGCAACGTTCCTGCTTCCCACCATGCTTTGGTGGGCGTACGTCAGAAACGCGAATGTGCGCTACACCGCCACCGCCGGGCCGTATTTTGCCTTGCTGCTTGCCGGCGCGGCGATTGCCGCATGGAACTACCGCCCGTCCTGGCGCAAGATGACTCTGGCGTTGGCCTCACTGCTGCTGGTGGCGCAGATCGGGAGCAATTACGCGCTTCTGTATCTCTACCGGAAGGCCGATTTCGGCCAGTTGACGCGAACGTTCCAGCAGACCATTCCGCCGGACGCGACGGTCTACGGAGCGCTGACATTTTGGATGGCCTTCCCGTATCAGCCCTACTACTCGTATAGCCGGACGCCTTTGCAGTATGCCCTGGATCGCGGCGCCAGCTACCTGGTCCTGAATGACAACCTGATGCTCCACGGAAACGGCTGGGGCGAGGACGACTGGCACGGGGTCAGGGCGGAAACCGGCGAATTCATCCGCAACAAACAGGCCACCCTGGTAGCGCGGGTTCCGAACGACTATTACGGCAACCTGGAAATTTACCGAGTCAATAACCCGAAACCCCAGACAGGATGGTAGCAGCGCGCAAGGGATTGTCTTCATGGGCGAACGTGTGCTCGAAAAACGTACCGTAGCTTTGCTGGACCTGGGCGCTTTGCACCGTCCCGTGCGCGACGAGATTCTCGCGGAAATGGCCCGCGTTGTCGACTCGAACGCCTTCATCCTGGGTAAAGATGTCGCGCTGCTCGAAAAATCCGTCGCCGAATACTGCCATGTCCCCTACGCAACCGGCTGCGCGTCCGGGTCGGATGCGCTGCTGCTGGCCCTGATGGCCGCGGGTGTCGAACACGGGGACGCCGTCATCACCACTCCCTTCACGTTCTTCGCGACGGCCGGATCGATTGTGCACGCGGGCGCCACGCCGGTGTTCGTGGATATCGACCCGGCCACGTTCAACCTCGACGCCCGACAGCTCGCGGATGTCGTGAAACGGCAGCCGCGGGTAAAAGCCATCATGCCGGTGCACCTGTATGGCGGCTGCGCCGATATGGATCCTATCCTGGCCGTTGCCCGTGAGCGCGGTTGCGCCGTGATCGAAGACGGCGCACAGGCGATCGGCGCGGAATACAAGGGCGTTCGCGCGCAGTCGATGGGCGATACCGGCTGCATCAGTTTTTTCCCCACCAAGAACCTGGGCGGCTTCGGCGATGGCGGTATGGTGCTGACCAGGGACGAAGCCACCGCCCGCAAACTGACCGCCCTGCGCGTTCATGGGGCGCCCAGGAAATACTTCCACGAATGGGTCGGGCTGAATTCGCGGCTGGACTCCCTCCAGGCCGCCGTGCTGCGGGTCAAACTCCGGCGCCTGGACCAGGAAACCGCCGGACGCCAGCGCAACGCGGCGCGCTACCGCGAACTTCTCGCCCACGCCGGCCTTCCCGTCGTCCTTCCCGAAGCCGCTCCCTACCAGACGCGCCACGTCTACAATCAATTCGTCATCCGCGCGCCGCGGCGCGACGAGTTGAAAGCCTTTCTTCAGGAAAATGGAGTCGGGTCCGAAATCTACTACCCCTTATCCCTGCACCTGCAGGCCTGCTTTCGGGATCTCGGCTATCGCGAAGGCGATTTCCCGGAAAGCGAAAAGGCATCGCGTGAAGTGCTGGCCCTTCCCGTGCATTCGGCTCTGGCGGATCAGGATATCGAATATGTTTGCAGCCTGATCCGTGCGTTTTTCACGTAGTAAAAACGATACCTTCGAAGCCCTGGCAGGCGAGCTGTTTCGCAGCCTGCTTACGCTACAATCGACTTGCTTCACCTCGGGAGAATCTCCGTTGATCATCACGCGAAGCCCTTTGAGAATTTCGCTGGGAGGGGGCGGGACCGATCTTCCCTCCTATTATCGGGAGCATACCGGATTTTTAATCGCCGCGGCCGTTGAAAAATACGTCTACATTACCCTCCATGAGCCCTTCACCGAGGACGTTATCGTGAAGTACTCCCGCATGGAGGTGGTCAAACGGGCTAGCGAGCTGCAGCACCCCATAGTGCGCGAAGCCCTCCGGCTTCTCGGCGTCGAATCGCGCATCGAAATCACCAGCCTCTCCGACATTCCCGCCGGCACCGGCCTCGGCTCTTCCGGCAGTTTCACCACGGCGCTGCTGCGCGGCCTGCACGTGCTGCGCAAGAACACCATTTCCGCCGCACAGATTGCCGAACAGGCCTGCCACATCGAAATCGACGTCCTCGGAGAGCCCATCGGCAAACAGGATCAGTACATCGCCGCATTCGGCGGAGTCACCTGTTTTACCTTCCACCCCAACGACACGGTGACCGTCGAGCCGCTCGCCCTGGCGCCGCAAACGCTCCACAATCTCGAAGACAACCTGAGCCTGTTCTTCACCGGCTATACCCGCAACGCCTCCTCCATCCTGAAAGACCAGGACACGCGCAGCCGGCAGCAGGACAAGAGCATGATCGAAAACCTGCACTTCGTAAAAAAGCTGGGCTACGAAAGCAAGGCGGCCCTCGAATGCGGAGACCTGCGCGGTTTCGCCCGGCTGATGGACGTTCACTGGCAGCATAAGAAAGCGCGCTCGCAAGGCATGAGCAATTCCCGCATCGACGAACTGTACGAACTCGGCCGCTCTCATGGCGCTCTCGGCGGCAAAGTGATCGGCGCCGGCGGCGGCGGTTTTCTCATGCTCTATTCGGAGGACAAAACGCGCCTGCGCGCCGCCATGACCGAGGCGGGCCTGCGGGAAGTCCGCTTCCGCTTCGATTTTGCGGGAAATCACGTCGTGGTGCACTCCTGATGCTGCCCGTAGCGATTCTGGCCGGCGGCCTGGCCACCCGCCTGCGGCCGCTTACCGAGACCATCCCCAAATCGCTCGTGGAAATCAACGGCGAGCCTTTCGTCCGGCATCAGTTGCGGCTGCTCCGCTCGCAGAACATTTCGCATGTCGTGCTGTGCGTCGGCTATCTCGGCGAAATGGTGCGGGACGAGGTCGGGGACGGATCGGCCTTCGGCCTCCATGTCGAATATTCTTTCGACGGGCCCGTACCCCTAGGCACCGCGGGAGCCCTCAAAAACGCGTTGCCCCTGCTCGGCGAACGCTTCTTCGTGCTCTACGGCGATTCCTACCTGCCGTGCGATTGGACCGCCGTCGGCACAGCCTTCCTGGCGTCCGGCAAAGCCGCCCTCATGACCGTCTACCGCAACAGCGGCCAGTGGGACTCGAGTAACATCCAATTTGTTCAAGGCCGGATCGTCGCCTACAATAAGAAACTGCGAACGCCGGCGATGGAATACATCGATTATGGTCTGGGCGTTCTGAGGCAGGCTGCTCTGAACCGCGTGCCCGCGAATCAACCTTTCGATCTTGCAACGCTTTACGAACAGTTGCTCACGGAAGGCGAACTGGCCGCATACGAAGTGTCGGAACGGTTTTACGAAATCGGATCCTTCGCCGGAATCGAGGAATTCAGCGGCTATTTACACCAGACCCGGAGGAAGGAATGAGCTTTTCGCAACAGTTTCTATCCGAGGCAAAGCAGGTCATCGATAGTCTGGATACCGAAGCGATCGAGCGCGTGGTGGCGCTTCTGGCGGAAACCCGCGCGGCCGGCGGGCGCCTGTTCATCCTTGGAGTAGGCGGCAGCGCGGCCAATGCTTCTCACGCCGTCAACGATTTCCGCAAGATTGCCGGTATCGAAGCCTACGCTCCCACAGACAACGTCTCCGAGTTGACCGCCCGCACCAATGACGAAGGCTGGGCCACCGTATTCGAAAGCTGGCTGCGCGTCAGTCGTTTGAAAGCGAACGATGCTCTGCTGATCTTTTCGGTGGGCGGGGGGAATGTTGAAAAAAACGTCAGCCCCAACCTGGTGGCCGCGTTGCAGTTTGCGAAAACGGCAGGCGCGAAGATAGCCGGAATCGTCGGCCGCGACGGCGGCTATACGGCCCGCGTGGCCGACGCCTGCGTCATCATTCCAACCGTCAACGCGACCCATACCACACCCCATGCGGAAGCATTTCAGGCAGTGGTATGGCATCTGGTCGTATCGCACCCGGCGTTGAAACAGGCGGAAACCAAGTGGGAATCGGTAACGGTATAGGGGAGTCCCGGCGCGCCGTTTTCCTGGACCGCGATGGCGTACTCAACCACGCCATTGTGCGCGACGGCAAACCGTACCCGCCGGCCTCCGCTGCCGAAATGAGAATCGTGGAAGGCGCCGCCGAAGACCTGGCACGGCTCAAAGATCTCGGATTTCTGCTGCTGGTGGTCACCAACCAGCCGGACGTTGCCCGCGGAAAGCAGACCCTGGCAGCCATCGACGCCATCCACCGCGACCTCAGCCAGGCCCTTCCCGTGGACGACTTTCTGGTCTGCGCGCACGACGACAAGGACGGCTGCGCCTGCCGGAAACCGGCGCCCGGGCTCCTGCTACAGGCCCGGGAGCGCTACCAGATCGACCTGGAACACTCCTTCATGGTGGGCGACCGCTGGCGGGATATCGATGCAGGCTCCTCCGCCGGCTGCCGCACCGTTTTGCTGGATTTGGGTTACCGGGAACGCGGCCCCTCCTCGCCGCCCGATGCCCGGGTCGCCATCCTTGCACGAAGCGGTGGAGTGGATTTTACAGCTTGAGGGAAAGGAATGACGATGCCTTCCGTTGCCGATTTGAGAATCAGGCTTTTTGCCGATGGCGCCGACAAGGCGACCATGTTGAACCTGTACCGCAACCCCGCGATCCAGGGATTCACCACCAATCCCACCCTGATGCGAAAGGCCGGAATCACCGATTACGAGGCCTTCTGGCCGCGATATCCTCGCCTCCATCAAGGACCGTCCCATTTCCCTGGAGGTGTTCGCCGACGAGTTCGACGAAATGGAGCGCCAGGCCCGCGAAATCGCGACCTGGGGGGATAACGTCTACGTCAAAATTCCGGTCACCAACACCCGCAGGGAACCCGCGCTGGACCTGATCTGCCGCCTGTCGCACGCCGGCATCCGGCTCAACGTGACGGCGCTGCTCACGCTTGGCCAGGTGCGCGACGTTACCGCCGCGCTGGCCGGCGGCGCTCCCTCCTGCGTTTCCGTTTTCGCCGGACGCATCGCCGATACCGGCCGCGACCCTGTCCCCCTGATGGCGGCCGCGGTCGAAATGGTCTCCGTCCATCCCGGGATGGAACTGATCTGGGCCAGCCCCCGCGAGTTGTTGAACATTTTTCAGGCGGATTCGATCGGCTGCCACATCATCACCGCCACCAACGATATCCTCCAGAAACTCGGGCTGGTGGGCAAAGACCTGGCCGACTATTCGCTCGATACGGTGAAGATGTTCTACTCCGACGCGCAGAAGTCCGGCTTCACCGTCTGACCGGCGCGGAGATTCCGGTTGAGCAGACGCTTATCGGCGGGTTTTGCGGCGGCCGCCCTCACCGCGGCGGCGGGCTTTGTATGGTTGGTCCAGCCGGCCCAATTGTCCACCGAGGAAACCCCATCCTCGACCCGGCTGGACCGCTGGACGATTATCGGCCCCGGCGGCGGCGGCGCCTTCTTCTCCCCTGCCATCAGCCCCTTCGACCCCGACCTGGTGCTCGCCAGTTCGGACATGACCAACAGTTTTCTTTCGGAAAACGGCGGCCGCACCTGGCGCCAGTTCAATCTTCGCACCACCGCTGCCTTTACCTTCGACCCGGTAAAACGCGATCGCATCTGGGCTGTCACCCGCGGCGCCGGCTCGTTTTGCAGCGACGACCGCGGGCGAACCTGGCGCCTGTTTTATCCTTCCCCCGGCGACGTTACCGGACTCTGGTACGTGGACGATGAAGGCGATCCGTACTTTGCCACCGCCCAAGGCCGGTCTGAACCGATGTCGGCTTTCGCCGTCGATCCCGCCGGCTCGGGCGAACTCTACGCGGTGTGGGGCGGCGTGCTGCGCGCCTCCGTCAACGAGGGCGGCGAGTGGCGGGAACTGGCCCGCGGCATTGCGGCGCGCAAGCTCTTTATCGATCCGGACTCCCCGCCGGGCCGGCGGAGAATCTATGTCGTTACCGCCGAGGGCGCCGGAGTTTGGGAAGGCGGCCGCTATCAGGCCAACCCGCCGGCGCCGGGAGCGCCGTTCGTCGATATTACCCTGGGCCATGCCGCCCCTGGTCCGCCCGTGATCTATGGCGTCACCCGGGAGCCGGGCGGATTGCTGGCCACCCGCGATGCCGGGCGGACCTGGCATCCGGCGGTTTCCGGCGCCCTCGCCTCCGCCACCTTCCGCGCCGTGGCTGCCGGCCGGCAGCATCCGGAGGTGGTCTACGTCTCCTATTCCGGATTGAAACTCCCCGACGATCCCCGCGCCTGGTTCGGCGTTGCCAAAAGCACCGACGGCGGCGCTCACTGGTCGCTGGTCTGGAAGGAAACCGGCGGGAGCCCCGCCGCCAACATACGGGGAGGCTGGACCACCGCCCGTTTTGGTCCCGACTGGGGAGAAAACCCGCTCCAGATAGCCGTGGACGATCACAACCCGGACCGCGTATACACCACCGACCTGGCCCGCATTCTGCGCACCGTGAACGGCGGCGCCACCTGGGAGGCACTCTATTCCCGGCCGGCCGGTTCCGGCTTCACCACCACCGGCCTCGATCCCACCACCGCGTACGGAATCCACTTCGACCCGTTCCATCCCGGCCGCATGTTCATCAGCTACACCGATATCGGTCTGTTCCGCAGCGAGGATAGCGGCCGGAGCTGGATTAGTTCCACAACCTCCGGAGTGCCACGGGCCTGGCTCAATACCACCTACTGGGTGGAGTTCGATCCGGCCGTGCCGGACCGCATGTGGGCCGTTATGAGCCGGAACCACGATCTGCCGCGCTCGCGGCTTTTTGCCTCCCGGCCGGGCGTGACCGCTTCGTATCTGGGCGGTGTGGTGCTGAGCCTCGATGGAGGAAAGACGTGGAAAGTATCGAGCGACGGCCTGCCGCAAATGGCCGCCACGCACATCCTGCTCGATCCGTCGAGTCCTCCTGGCGCCCGCGTGCTCTACGTGGCCGGCTTCGGCCGCGGCGTTTTCAAGTCGGGCGACGGCGGCAAAACATGGGTGGCGAAAAATACCGGCCTACCCGCCCAGGAGCCGCTCGCCTGGCGCCTGGCCCGCGACTCCCGGGGAGTCCTTTATCTGGTCACCATCCGGCGGTCCACCGGGGGCTCCTACGGCGGCAGCGCCGACGGCGCGCTCTATCGCTCCCGCGACGGCGCCGATACGTGGGAAAAGGTGCCACTTCCCGAAGGCTTGAACGGGCCCGTTTCCCTTACGGTCGATCCCGAGGACCCATCCCGCCTGTATCTCTCCGCGTGGGGCCGCTATGAGCCTTCCCGCCTGGCGCTCGCCGAACAGGGGGGCGTTTTTCTGTCCACCGACGGCGGCGCTTCCTGGAAAAACGTACTCGCCGCCAATCGCCGCATCTACGACGTCACCGTGGACCCTCGGGATGTGAACACCGTGTATGCCGCCGGCTTCGAATCGTCCGCCTGGCGGTCGGCGGACCGCGGCCTGACCTGGAGCCGCATTCGCGGCTTCAATTTCAAACATGGCCATCGCGTGGCGCCCGATCCCCGGGACCGCTCCCGGATTTACATCACCACCTTCGGCAGCAGCGTCTGGCACGGTCCCGCGCTGGGCGATCCGGACGCCCCCGAGGATATCGCGGCGCCTGATTTCGCGCTGTTTCAAGTACCGGGAGGACCACGCAAACGGTAGCCGGCAAGTTTTGACCTGCTATTCTGAAGTGATTGATCCGCTTACCCCGCCGCCTGCCCGGCGACCTTCGCAATCCTGCCGCCCGCGCCGTGTAATCGTATGAACGCACCGGCTAACAGCCAGACCGTGGCGCGCAATTCCTTCTGGTACTCGATCGAATTGGTGTCCGCGCTGGTGGCCGCTTTTATCACTTCCGTCGTCACCGCCAACGTCATCGGGCCCGAACGCCTCAGCTACTTCAATTACATGGTGTGGCTGACCAATATCACCACCGCGGTGGGCTCTTTCGGGCTTCCCATCACCACGCGCAAATATATGGCGGAGTACCTGAACCGCGGCGCCAAAGGAGTGGCCCGGAGCACCTACCTGGCTACTTTGCGGTTTCAAACCTGGATCGCCGTGGCGGCGATGGCTGCTTCCCTGCTGCTGGTGCTCTTCGCCGGGGACCAGAACTACCGGGCCGTCTCCATCCTGCTGGTGGTCAGCATGGCGCCCCGCATGATCGCCTACATTCCTTCCCAGGCCAACAATGCCGACGAAGCCATGAAGCGCAACGCCGCGCCCTCGCTGGTGGCGGGCGCGCTGCAAACCGCCGGCACGCTTTTCAGCCTGTGGATCGGCTGGGGGCTGGTGGGAATCGCCGCCGCCATTCCCATCGCCAGCGCGGTTGAGTGCGTCTGGAAGCTGATGGTTGTGGAGAAATGGCTCCGCTGCCCGCGGGAACTCCTGCCGGCCGACTTGAAAAAACGCATGCTGTCCTATTCCACTCAGGGACTGGCGCTCCTGCTGTTGAATATCGTGGTGTGGGACCGCTCGGATATGGTCTTCCTCAAGGCTATGAACAGCGATGTCCGGCAGGTGACGTTCTTTTCCATGGCGTTCAACCTGACCGAGCGCATTCTGATGATCCCCAAGGCATTCGGCAATTCCATCGGCGTCACCATGATGGCGCAGTTCGGGCGCGGCCAGTCCAAGCTTCAGGAATTGACCGTCAGCGGCGCACGGTACGTGCTGCTGGTGTCGCTTCCCCTGCTGGTCGGTATGGCCTGCATCGCCAAACCGCTGGTGCTGCTGCTTTATGTGGAGTCCTACCGCCCCCTCATCGTCCCCCTGATGGTGGTCTCCCTGTTCGCCGTGCCGAAAGCGCTGGCCGCCATTCCAACCCAGCTTCTGCAAGCCACGGAACGGCAGGGCTTTTTGATCTGGTGGGGCTGTATCTGCGGCGTGGTGAATGTCGTGCTGGACATCCTGCTGGTGCGGGGGCATGGCGCGGTGGGAGCCGCCCTGGCAAACGGCGCCGCCCAGGCTCTGGCTACCGCCGGGACCTGGGTTTTCGCCTGGCGCGTGATGCATCTCGACCTTCGCCTGAAGGATTTCGGACGCATTTTCGCGAGCGCCGGCGCGATGGCGGCCGGCGTGATCGCGATCAACAGCTTCCTGCCGGGATATGCGGGTATGGCCCTATCGATCGCCGCCGGCGCGGCCATTTGGGTCGCCGCCCTGCGTGTGTTCCGCGTTCTCGACGTCAACGACGCCGACCGCTTCCGGTCCGTCGGGCGCGTGTTGCCGGCTTCCGCCCGAGGCCTGTGGAATCGCTTCATCCGCCTGCTGGCGCCGGCCGCCGCCGGTTCCTGAGCCTGGCTACCAGAGCCGGAGCGGAATATCCCCCGGCGAATACGCAAGGCCGACCGAGACATACTGGCCGGAGCGGTTGTATTGCTGGAACGTGCCGCTGCTGTACTGCCGGACCCCGTAGCGAAAAGTAAAATGCACGTCCTGTACGAGCTGGCGGCTCACCCCGGCGCCGGCGGTGGTCGTGGTGTACTGGCCGGTGATATTCGCGATGGATTTCGAGATGGTGTGACCGGCGTTGATGTTGAAGCTCCAGCGCCGCAATCCCGTATAACCATACCCGCCCAGCAGCGTCGTACTGTATGAAGTCAGAAACAGTCCGTTGCCGGGGGCCACCGCCTGCCCGCCGGAGACGTACAGCACGCCTCGCGACAGGGTCTGCGAGAGCCGCCCGCTCCAATACGGCCGGTAGGAAATGTTGTGTACCACCTGCGGGGCGGAAAAGATTCCCAGCAGTGCCGCAATCGCGGGATCGATCGGCACCGTTTCTATAAACTGGTTCTCGATGCGCATCGCGCCGAAGAAACCGCTGAATTCCAGGTGCCGCGTAAATTGATAACCGATGGTTGCCGCAGCTCCGTGCGTATAGCTGTCGCCGTAGATCCCGCTGAAGCGGAACGTAGTGAACTGGTACATGGCCCCCAGCGTCATGCGGCGGGACACCCGGTATTGCATATCCCCGTAAGTGTTCAGGCCTTTGGTGCCTTTGAGCGCGCTGGAGCGGTATCGCGTCATGAACACACCGCCGCCCAGATTAAACGACAGCCGCACGCTTCTTTGCAACGTCAGGCCGGCCTGGGTATCCAGGTACATCGTCCGGTTGTTGTAGAAGTCCGTCGTGGGAACGAACGTAGTTAAGGGATCGAACGGGACCGTCTGCCTCAATCCCTCAAAACCCGTGATCCGGTCGAACACGCCGGCTGACTGGTTCCACGTGAACGACGCGTGAGGGGACAACTCCCGCGTCAACCCCAGCGAGAGGGATTGCACAATCGAATCGAAGGAGGAAGCCCCGTTGTAGTGATTCAGGCCGCCGGCGTAGTTCAGCCCGAGTTTCGTATGCCGCCAGTCATGCGTTCCGCTCACGCCCCAGCCGAGCTGCTCACGGCTGGAATGCACGTTGGGGATGGAACCCTCGGACGTGACGCCGACGCCCGTGATTCCCGTGTCGTAACCGGCCCCGAAGTTCACAAAGGGCCGGAATTCGACTTTGGGGGCGACCATACCGGCAGGAGCCTCGCCGCGAGACAGAATCGAAGGCGGCGGCGTCTGGCCATAGGCCGATAAAGCCATGCCCAACAGTACGATAGATCGTTTCAACAAATCCTCCGTGTGGCGGCGTGCTGGCAAATCAGAGTGTGACGCGCTTCAACAAGGACTGTCAAGGTTGCCACCCGGCTGCCGCCCCCCGGCGGTCAGATTTGTCCGTTCAGGCGGTACCAAAACATGCCGATCCATTCGTGAAGGACGTCCCCATTCCACCATATGCCTTTCGAGCCGGGCACAAAATCGCCGGGTTTCGGGTTGAATACCCGCCCGCGGAATGCGCATGGAGCCGGAACTACCTCCATGCCCTGCTTCCGAAAAGACAGTTCGGACCGCAGCATGTGAAAGGCCTCTGTAACCAGGGCGACCCTGCGGATGCCGCGCGCCCGCAACAGGGCCGCCGTTTCGGTCGCGTTGGTGTAGGTGGATGTGGACTTGTCTTCGGTAAATACCTGATCCGGGGGCACGCCTTCCGCCACCAGAACGCGCCGCATCACTCCGGACAATACGACCCCATCCCGGGTGCTTCCGCCGGACGCAAACACCGGAACCGGCCGCCAGTGGCGGTACAGCCAGGCGGCATACTGGCACCGCACGTAGGTGTCGAGCGTCGGCGCCGCTTCGCGCTGCGAAGGATCGGGAGGATACGTGCCGCCTGACAGCACCACGATCGCTCCGACTTCCTGCGGCGGCGGGGTCTCGACCGGATAGGGCAGCTCCAGGGTAAGGCTGGTGAGGGCCCCAAACGGGGGCCACGACCAGAGAAACAGCGCCGCCACCGCCGCCAGCCCCAAGCGTCGCCAGCGCGGAGCCGCGGCTCGCCAGAGGCCCACGGCGATCAAAACGATCAGAATGGGAAAAACCGGCTGTAAGTAGGTCATTCGCCCGGGTGGACAGGCCGGCTCCGGCACTTTCGAATCTGAAGGACCGATCCGGGCGGCTCGTGCCGGAAATGAAAGTGTGACCCGCCGGCGGCAAAGCTGTCAACTAGACCCTCCCGCCATGCACCGAGAACAGGGTCATTTAGCGGGAAGTTGCTAGACTGGGTACTGTCCACACTCTACGGAGGGACACCCCCTTGCGAATCGCGTTACTCCAGGTAAATCCCACGGCTGGAGACCTCGGCGGCAACGCCAGATTGATCGCGGAAAGCGCTCGCCAGGCAAAAGCTGCCGGCGCCGATCTTGCGGTCACACCGGAATTGGCACTGATGGGATATTTGCCGCGGGACCTGCTGATGAACCGCGGCTTTATCGGGCGCGGTTGCGAAACGCTGCACCATCTGGCGGCAGAGTTGGCCGCGGGCCCGCCGCTGCTCGTCGGGGTAGCCACTCCCAATCCCTCGGCCCTGGGGCGCCCGTTGTTCAACAGCGCCGTTCTGCTCCAGGACGGCGCCATCGCCGCAACCTTTCACAAAACCCTGCTGCCTACCTACGACGTGTTCGATGAAGACCGGTACTTCGAACCTGCTCCCGAACCCCAGATCCTCGAGTTCAACGGCTGGCGGCTCGGCATCAGCATCTGTGAAGACGTCTGGAACGATCGCGATTTCTGGAATCGCCGCCGCTACCACCAGGACCCGATCGAGAAACTGGCGCAGGCCGGCGCGCAGGCCATCGTCAATCTCTCCGCCTCCCCATTCACCGTGGGCAAGGAACTGCTCCGGGAACGCATGCTCGGCCATACCGCGGCGAAATACGGGCTCCCGCTGGTGGTTGCCTACCAGGTGGGCGGCAACGACGACCTGATCTTCGACGGCCGAAGCTCCGCCTTCGACGCCCGCGGGCAACTATTCGCCCGGGGCAAGGGCTTCGAGCCGGACCTGGTCGTGGCGGATCTGGCGGCCTCATCCGGCATCATCGCCCAGGACGATTTCACCCCCGAAGCCGAAATCTGGAATGCGCTGGTGCTGGGTATCCGGGACTACGCCCGCAAGACCGGCTTCCAGCGCGTGCTGCTGGGATTGTCCGGCGGTGTGGATTCGGCCCTGACCGCGGCACTCGCCGCCGAAGCCATGGGGCCGGAAAACGTCCTCGCCGTGATGATGCCCTCCATCTATTCGAGCCGCGGCAGCGTGGACGATTCGCTGGGTCTCGCCCGCAACCTGGGCGTCCGCACCCTGGAACTGCCCATTGCGGGCATCATGCGGACCTACGACGAGGTGCTCGCCGGGCCGTTTCAAGGGCTGCCGCCGGATGTGACCGAGGAAAACATCCAGTCGCGCATCCGCGGCAACCTGCTGATGGCCCTTTCCAACAAGTTTGGTTCGCTGCTGCTGACCACCGGCAACAAATCGGAAATGTCGGTGGGCTATTGCACCTTGTACGGCGACATGAACGGCGGCCTGGCGGTGATCGCGGACCTGCCCAAAATGATGGTCTACCGCGTATCCCGCTGGCGAAACCAGCGCCGGCCGGACATCCCGGAAGCCATCCTGACCAAAGCCCCTTCGGCCGAATTGCGTCCCGACCAGACCGATCAGGACAGCCTGCCCCCTTACGAACTGCTGGACCAGATCCTGGAACTGCACGTGGAGCAAAGCCAGTCCGCCGAAGAGATCATCGCCAAGGGTTTCGACGAGGCTACCGTGCGGCGGGTTCTGCGCCTGGTGCGCAACGCCGAGTTCAAGCGGAAACAGGCCGCTCCCGGACTCAAGGTGACTTCACGCGCCTTCGGCACCGGCTGGCGCATGCCTATCGCGCGGGGAACTTAAGCCGTACGGTGCAGTGTAGTAAGGAAGCTACACGTAAAGAAATGGCGCTCAATATTCGCAATCCTGAAGCGGAGCGGCTCGCTGCCGAGCTCGCCCGGCAAACGGGTGAGAACAAGACTGAAGCGGTAACTAAAGCGCTTCGCGACCGGCTCGCGCGTGTGCGGCGGGAGCGTATCAGGCGCAGCCTGGCCGACGAGCTGGAGGAAATTGCGGAGCATTGCGCCAAGCTGCCCGTGCTCGATCCCCGGCCCGCCGAAGAGATCCTGGGATTTGACGAACACGGTCTGCCCCGTTAAATGGTTATGGCACGCGAGGCCTTCAGCCGTTTCGGCAAAGGCCGCCACCGTGCCTGCCTCAATTACGGCGACTGCTTTGCCTACGCCCTCGCGATGGCGCTTGGCGAACCGCTTCTTTGCAAGGGTGACGACTTCGTCCACACGGATGTCATGCTATTTGCAGCCTGATCCATCCCGGCATCAGCCCCGCTTTCTCTCCCGCTGTTCCCGTTCCACGCGCCGGAACTGGTACAACCCCGGCAGGCCGAAGGCCATGACCACAATGTACGCCAGCGCCTGTGCCACCAGGATGTACGCCAGCGCATCATCCTTGCTCATTCCAAAAGGCGTCAGGACGCTCACCGCCACGAACTGATAGATGCCGACATAGCCGGGAGTGGAGGGCAGCGCGCTGCCGAGGCCCAGCGCCGTCAACAGCAGGAGCGCGACCGGAAAGCGGATTTCCAGCCCAAGCGCGCGTGCCCCGATCATCGTTGACGCCGCATCGGTCAGCCAGATCAGGATCGTCAGCGCCACAAATCCGGCCAGCCGTTGCCAGCTATGGAATGCCCGCAGGCCAAGAAGAATCTGCCCGGCCAGATGGATCAGGCGATTGCGCAGGCCTCCGGGAAGAGGCAGTTTACCCAGGATTTTCTCGAGCCACCGGCCCGTATGGGGCAGCACCAGGATCATAACCGCTCCCAGCCCCGCGACGATGGCCATGGTTCGGGAGAGTTCTTCCATCCAGCGCGGCTTGGACTCGATGTTCATCAGCACCAGCGAACTCCACAACACCAGTGCAATCACATCCAACAGGCGTTCGCCGAGCGCGGTGGTGAGAACGTAGGTGGTGCTCAGGGCGGAACTCCGGCTGATCAGAAAGGTGCGCACCAGTTCGCCGGCGCGGGCCGGAAGAAAGTTATTTCCCAGGTACCCCGCCATGTTGGCCCAGAAGACGGTGGCGACTTTGAAGTACGCTTCCGCATTCAGCAGAATCCGCCAGCGCACCGCCCGCAGGAAGGAGGACCCGCAGATGAGCGCTATCGCGGCCGCCAGGTACATCCAGTTGGCGCCGGCGATGGTATGGCCCACGCGAGCCCAGTCCACGCCGCGCACCGACAGATACAGCAGCACCACGGCCAGCAGGCCCGAAAGAACCCACGACCAGATCCTCGGCCGGGCGGCACGCGGGACGGTCTCCGGGTTATGGATGGCTGCACTCCTCGTCCATGAAGTAGTAGGCGATCATGTGCAGAACCACCAGGTGAGCATCCTCGATACGCCCCATGTGCGCATGCGGCACGTGAATCCCGATCTCTGCCAGCGGCGCCAGACGTCCCCCGTCGCGTCCGGTTAAGGCGATCGTCCGGCACCCTGTGGAATTGGCGTATTCGAGCGCGCGCAATACATTGGGCGAGTTTCCGGAGCCGCTGATTGCCATCACGACATCGCCCGGTTCGGCGAAGTTTTTCAACTGCTCGACGAACACGCATTCGTAGGAAACGTCGTTCGAATAGGCGGTCAGCGTGGGGAGCGAGTCGGTCAGGGCCATGATGCGGAAGCGCACCGGCCGGCCGAAGCTCGCGCCCTTCACCATATCCGTCGCAAAATGCGAGGCTGCCGAGGCGCTGCCGCCGTTGCCGCAGACGAAAATGCGGCGGCCTTCGTCGCGCGCAGCGGTCAGCAACTCGATGGCGCGGCCCACCTGTTCGAGATCGATGGCTTCAATCGCCTTGACGGTTTCGGTTCGGTACAACTCCGGAAAATGCATGGGAACTTATAGTATTAGCATCCCCGGGCCCGGGAAGCTTGCCGGCACGTCCGGCGCACGGTTCGTCCGTTGAAATCCGTGGCTTAAGGAGCTTGCTCCCGCAGTTCCCGAATTCTGTTCAGCACTTCCGCGGTGTCGCCGTCACGCTCGCCGCCTCCGAGGTCGAGGTACTTCTGGAAATCCGCGATGGCCGCCGCGTTTTGAGCCCTTGCTTTCCGGATCCAGGCCCGGTTATAGAAGGCGGCGGCATAATCCGGCTGGAGCCGGATGGCCTCGCTGTAATCCGCCACCGCGCCGTCCACATCCCCCTTGGCTTCCCGTGCGTTGCCCCGGTTATTGAACGCGACCGCCAAATCCGGCTGGAGCCGGATGGCATTGCTGTAATCCGCCACCGCGCCATCCACATCCCCCTTGGCTTCCCGTGCGTTGCCCCGGTTATAGAAGGCTGCGGCATAATCCGGCCGCGGCATAATCCGGCTGGAGCCGGATGGCCTCGCTGTAATCCGCCACCGCGCCATCCACATCCCCTTTAGCTTGCCGTGCGTTGCCCCGGTTATTGAAGGCTGCGGCAAAATCCGGCTGGAGCCGGATGGCCTCGCTGTAATCCGCCACCGCGCCATCCACATCCCCTTTAGCTTGCCGTGCGTTGCCCCGGTTATTGAACGCGACCGCTAAATCCGGCTGGAGCCGGATGGCGTTGCTGTAGAAGCGCAGTTGCTCCTCCGGATCTTTGGCCTCGAATCCCCGCTCGAACCACTGCTGCGCCGTCAGTTCTTCAGACTGAACTGCCGGCGCCTTTTCCGCGGCCGCCTGCTGCTCGGTAGCGGCCCGTCGCGCCGAACGTGACGCCGGGTGCAGCACGGCACTCAGCGGCGTGTTCAGAAACTGGTCGCGCAGGCGGTCCATGGCCGCAAAGAAATAGCTCGCCGGAACATCCACCGCGTTGTAATGCCGGAGCGGTTCCAGCCGCCCGGTTAGCTGACCGGCGATGGCGGGTGTGCCGAAGTCAAAGCCCTCCATCATCAGCGGCACAATGTTCCGCTCGAACTCGAGCGCCGCCTCGATCTCGCGGCGCAGCCAGTCCCTCGGGTTCCCGCAGCGTTCCAGCGCGGAAGGAGTCAGCACCACCAGAAAATGCGCCCGCGCCTTGATGTTCTCGATGATGACACGCTCGAAGTCGCCGCTGGCAATCCCGCTGTAATCGAAAAAGACGTCGAATCCGTGCTGCGTGAGGTTCTGGAAAATCGCCAGCGCCCACGGCAGATTGGTGCGCCGGTAGCTGAGGAAAACCGTCTTCTCGATACGCTCCATGGCTTGCCGCCGAATGGATAACATACCAGACTGATCTTACGAAGACGCGCCGCTACTTCGCCCGCCGGCCGGTTTCCTTCCCCTCCCCCGCATGCATCACCGAAGGAACCGGCGGCCTTGCCGCCAGCACCGCGCGGTAGGCATTGACACGGCCCCAGCCGAAGTAGCTGTCGATGCCGGGAGGTCCCAGGTCGTCGGCGGTCTGCTCGAGGAGCGCGACCAGCGCTTCGGCCGTCAGCGCCGGATTTACGGCCAGACACAAAGCCGCCACCCCCGCCACCAGGGGCGAGGAAAAGGAAGTTCCCGACCAGAATCCGTAACCACCACCATTGGCTGTGCTCAGAATATTCGTCCCCGGGGCCGACAGGGTAATCCAGTTGCCGAAGTCGGAAAAATCCGCCAACCGGTCGTTGCTGTCGGTCGCGCTGACCGCCACCACGTGATTGCACGCCGCCGGATAGTAGCGTTCGGCGGTGCGTTCGTTCATGGCAGAGGCGAAGATCACCGCTCCCTTTTTCCAGGCGTAATCGACCGCGCTCTGCAGCGCCGCCGAGGGCGTCGGGCCGCCAAGGCTGATGTTGATCACGCGAATGCCCCGATCGGCCGCGAATTGAATGGCGGCGGCTATGTTCGAGTACGCGGCGAAATCGTCCTTATCGACGACCACCAGCGGCATCACCGGACTTGCCCAGCTTACGCTGGCGATCCCGATGCCGTTATTGGTGGCGGCGGCGATGGTGCCGGAAACCGCGCTGCCATGACCCATGGTGTCGGACACGTCGGACGTCCGGTCCACGAAGTTCCACCCCGGAATCAGCTTACTCCTCAGGTCCGGATGCTCTTTGAACACGCCCGAATCGATTACGGCCACCGGAACCGAGCTTGCGCCGGTGCTCACGCTCCACGCCTGCGCGCCTTGAATCCGCGGCAGGTACCATTGCGAGAAGTAGGACGGGTCGTTCGGCCCGTCTCCCCCGGTGTGCGCCCAGGCGTCACGCTCCACGTATTGGAAGCTTCCGCTACGCCGCAGCGAGGCCATGACCGCATCCTCGGAATTTTCGGGAACCTCGATGACGGTCAGGCGCAACTCCGGAACTTCGCGACGCACCAGGGCGCCGTGCAGCCGGAGCAGCCGGGCCGAGGCTGCCCTGTCCCCCTGTGCCCGCCCTCCCACCAGCAGCCGGCGCGGCACATACCCGGGGTCCGCGGCGCGCAGATTCAGGCTGGAAATCAGGAATAGAAAAAGGCCGCAGATTCTGAAAGGTTTTGACAGGTCCGCTCTCCCGGCAATTTCTAAGAAACAGGCGCGCACTCCTGAGCTTGCACGCCCAAAAAAACGCTACCGCCAGCAGGAGCAGGAACTTGAGATCTGGTAATTGATAGTACGAAAGTTACAATTGGTAGCCTGGCATCAACAATACCAGCGAAATTGTACGAAAGTCAACATTTGATCGAAGGGTATGATCGCGCTCAATAGATGGGATTCAGCGGAATTCCGGGAGCGGCCGGGGCTTTGGGTTTGCCCGTAAATCGGGGCGTGATGCCCCGGTACGGGCCGGCGTTTTATGCGGTGCCTTCGAGGTTATCCAGCGGTTCCCCGAATGCCAGGACGGCCTGTTGCGCCTGTTTGCGGAGCCGCCATTTTTCGAAGGGAGGCGCTTCTTTGCGGGCTATATCCTGCACGATGGCCGCATCCACTTCGCGTGCCTGAACGTTTGACGCGATGCGCTGAAAGCGTTCCTGCTGGGACAGAATTTCCGCTTTTTGCTTACGGAACACGGTTTTCTTATCCTCAGGCATATCTTCGAACAGCGTCTCGGCAAGTTGCATGCGTGTCTGTTCGTATTCGAGGATGAGGGCGCGTTCCACATCTTCAATGTGCTGCTTTTTCGCTGCCTCGCGCTGCCGCCGGAATCCGGCCATCAGGGTTTCTTCGAGTTCCGGGCTCACTACGCGGCTGCGCGTTTCGCGATCTTTGATGATCTTCACCAACAGGCCGGCGGAATTGCGCATCGCCTGGCCGGACCGTTTTTTCTGCCGGCACACGTGGATCGCGATCTCGCACGAGTCAAGCACCTCGGTGGCTTCCGGCGTTGCCACTCCGCTTTCGAGCGCGCCGCGAATGATGCTGACGGCTACGTGCCCCAGCACGTCTTCGTCGATCATCTCCTGCAGCAAGCGGGCGCAGCGATCCAGGGCATGAAACTCGACGGCGCTGGTGGCTACCTGACAGTACGCCGCAGCCGCACGCGCCGCCAGTCCGGCCTGGTGCAGCCGTTCGCAACATTGCGTGCGGCGGCTCTCCGGGTCGGCCGGAGCTACATGCTCGAGCAGCATTTTACGCTCGGACACATAGTTCGGATGGCGGCGCAGCGCAATCCGCCATTCTTCGCTCGATACAATCTGGAACGACCCCAAAACCTGGATCCGGATCAGTTGCTCAAAGGCCGGTTCGAGGGTTTGCATCAGCCGGGAAAGATATTTCGGCACGTTCAGCATTCCCAGGTGCTCCGTGCACAGTTGCCGCGTATCGATGAGCACGATGTCCGTTTTGGCAAACGCCACGGCCAGATACCGGTACAAGTGCTTGGCCGTAATGCCATCGAGTTCCATGTAGCGGGTAGCATCCAGAAGCCGGAAGAAACCGCTATCCATGGACTGGATCAGTTTATCGGTCCAGGTGACCGAACCAGTGCACCTGCCGGTAGCGCGGTTCAGCGAAAAACTCGCCTCCTGAAACACGTTGCACCACTTCACTTCTTCGTGCTGGTCGCTCGAGGTGAGGGCACGGAAGCGCAGCGGGATAAAGCGGTCCATGGCAAGTTTCAGACGCTTATAAAATTTGCCGTGCACCATGCCGATATCGAGAATACGGGCGATTTCGCGGCCTGTGAAACTTACCGTCTTGCCAAAATCGTTCCGGAACGTCAGCACACCAAGGGCAATAAAAATATCCAGGTCCTGTTCGGTCGGCAGTCCCAGTTCGCTATTTCCCTGCACCTGCCAGACAACCCGGACCTTGGTGCCGTCAGGCAGCACCTTCGTACCGTTGATTTCGATTTTGCCAACTCTCTTGCCTACCCTGCGTTCCAGGACGGCAAAAGGAATTGCCGCCAGATTCTCCTCTTCGACCGAGAGGTTCATCAGCGAGTTCTTCGGGAGCGGTTTCCCTTTCCCTGCAGACGACGATAGTACAGGCATGACCCTTTCTGTTTTGTACAACGCTTAACGTGCAATGTTCCAGTACTTTATTGGCAGACTCACGGTTTTGCCCGGTTTTACGCTCAGACTCATGAATCTCACCAGTTCCACCGTCCAAATCCATTGGTTTCCAGGTACTTGAATTAAACAGAACTACCAAAGTCCATACCATAATGGCGGGCTCATCCTGAATCCGTTAAATTTCTGAATCAAAACAAGTTATCAGAAATCCTTTACGCTCAGACCCATGCGCGGTTACGCTGAAACCCATGTGCCTGAGCGTAAAACCTCCGGAAGTAACTGAAAATAAACAGGACTAAATACTATGGCTATGTGGGTTTGAGCGGAAGAGGGTAGCGGCAAGCCCTCACGGTTTTTCAATCACTTAGCTTATGTGCTTACGCTCAAACCCACAGTTTTTACCGTCAAACCCATGTTCGGAGACCCGGCTTTCCGGTCAAGCACATGAGCTTTACGATCCGGCCCAGGCTCGCGGCAGCCTGTGGCGTGTGTTTGCCCGTAAACCTTTGTTTAGTCGGTTTTGCGAGGGGTCTTTGTTAAACTGGCGATACCGATGAAGTTGTCCATCCTGATGCCGGTCTACAACGAACGGACCGTTGTGGAGCGCAGCATTTCGCTGGTACTCGCTGCTCCCGTGCCCGAGAAAATGGAGCGCGAACTGGTCATTGTGGACGACTGCTCCACCGATGGCAGCTCTTCCATACTGGAGCGCCTTGCCGCCAGCTATCCGGAAATCCGTCTGTACCGGCACGAGGTCAACCGCGGCAAAGGCGCGGCGGTTCGTACCGCGATTCACCACGCGTCGGGAGACTTCTCGCTGATCCAGGATGCGGACCTCGAATACGACCCTTCCGAATATCCGAAACTGCTGCGCCCGCTTCTCGACGGCCATGCCGACGCAGTCTTCGGTTCGCGCTATATGGCCGGCGAGCAGACCCGCGTGCTGCCGTTCTGGCATTCGATGATCAACAAGGGCCTCACCCTGGTCTCCAATATGTTCTGCAACCTGAAACTGACGGACATGGAGACCTGCTACAAAGTCTTTCGCACCGATCTTCTCAAGAGCATTCCCATCCGGTCGGACCGTTTCGGCTTCGAACCCGAGGTGGTGATGAAAAGCGCCAAGCGCAACCTAAGAATCTACGAAGTGCCCATCAGCTATCACGGGCGCACGTACGAGGAGGGCAAAAAGATCGGCTGGAAAGACGGGCTCAGAGCGCTGGGCGTCATTTTGAAATTCTGGTTAATCGACGATCTATACGCCGCTCCTTACGGCCGCGGCGTGCTGAACAACCTGACCGGCACGCCGCAATACCTGAGCTGGCTGGCCCGCATGCTGCGGCCGTTTGTCGGCGATACGGTGCTCGAAGTGGGGGCGGGAATCGGAAACATCGCCGGACGGCTGATGGGGCGCCGCATGCTCTATGTGGCGGCCGAAAAGGACCCCCTGCACCTGCATGCATTGCGCAACCGCTTCCTGCGAACACCCAATGTGGTGGTGCAGAAAATAGACCCGGAAAATCCTGCGGACCTGGCGGGCATAGAGACCTTCTTCGATACCGTGCTCTGCCTGAACGTTCTCGAATACATGGAAGATCCGGCTGCGGCGGTGCGCGCTCTTGCCGGTACCCTGAAGCCTGGCGGCGCCATGGTGATTCTGGTGCCCCACGTAGAAGGCCTCTACGGAAGCCTGGACCGTAGTCTTGGTCACAAGCGGCGTTACGACCGGACGGGAGCGCGGCAGTTGATGGAATCGCAGGGCCTGCAAGTGGAAACACTGCACCATTTCAATAAGGCGGGCGTGCCCCCCTGGTGGGCCTACAGCCGGATCATGGGGTCGCGGCACATCAACAAGCCGGTGCTGAAGATCTTCGATAAGACCGTGTGGGCCTGGAGCCGGATCGACCGGCTGATACCCTGGCCGGGACTGTCGTTGATCGTGGTGGCGCGCAAGCCGGCCGCGGCCGCGAACCAGCCGGCCGCCGCCGCGGAGCGCGACGCGGTGCCCCAACCCTCCCGCCATGCCGGCTGACCTCGAATTAGAGAGGCTGAGCGCCATCCTCGGCGCATTTGCCGGCCGGCGCCTGCTGGTGATCGGCGACCTGATGCTGGATGAGTTCATTTGGGGCAAGGTTTCCCGCATTTCCCCGGAAGCTCCCGTTCCGGTGGTGAACGTCACCGGCGAAACATACTATCCGGGAGGCGCCGCGAACGTGGCGCGCAACGCCCGGGAGTTCGGCGCCGCGATTACCGTGGTGGGCCTCATCGGCGATGATGCTCCGGGCCGCCGCCTGCTGGAGTTACTTGGGCAAAGCGGTGTCCATACCGGCGGCGTCCAGATCGATGCCACGCGGCCCACAGCCGTCAAAAGCCGCATCATCGCGCGCAACCAGCAGGTAGTGCGTGTGGACCGCGAGCGCCCCGGGCCGCTTTCCGTCGAACAGACTCGCAAGGTTGCGGCGCATCTGCCCGATGCCGTAGCCGGGGCCGACGCCATCGTGGTGGCCGACTACGGCAAAGGCTTCGTGACTCAGGCCCTGGCCGACGCGATTTGCTCGGAAGCGCGCGCGCAACGCAAGATTCTCGCCGTCGATCCCCATCCTTACACCTCGCTCCAATGGTCCGGCGCTACCGCCATCAAGCCCAACCGAACGGAAGCGTTTCTGGCGGCCGGTATGCCGCCTTCCGACCCGGTCTCACCGGTATTGCAGGATGTTGCACTGCTCGAGGCGGCGCGGCGGCTGGGGCAGATCTGGAACCCGGGCAGCCTGCTCATCACTCTGGGCGAGCAGGGAATGCTGTTGATCGAGAGGGACGGCGAGCCCTTGCCGATCCCGGCCCATGCCAAGGACGTGTTCGATGTCTCGGGCGCGGGCGATACGGGAATTGCGGTGCTCGCGCTCGCCCTTGCCGCCGGCGCGAGTCCCGCCGAAGCCGCGGAACTGGCCAATCGCGCCAGCGGTATCGCCGTGGGTAAACTCGGAACCGCCACCGTCTCGACCGGCGAATTACAGGCCGCGCTGGCTGCTCCATGAAACCGGCGCGGGCGGTGTTCTTCGACCGCGACGGCACATTGATGGAGGACGTCCACTACTGCGGCGACCCGGCCAAAGTGCGCCTCTATCCCGGCGTCGCTCCGGCGTTGCGCGGTTTGAAGAAGGCAGGCTACCGGCTCTTCATCGTCACCAACCAGAGCGGCATTGGCCGCGGCCTCATCACCGAAGAGCAGTACCACGCCGTGGATCGCGAGTTTCTGCGGCAACTCGGCGAGGACCTGATCGACGGTTCTTATTTTTGCCCCGACGTGCCCGGCGTTCCCTCCACCCGCCGCAAGCCCGAACCGGGAATGCTGCTCGAAGCCGCGGCGGAGCATGGAATCGACCTGGCGCGGTCCTGGATGATCGGGGACAAAAGCGCGGACGTCGAATGCGGACGCCGCGCCGGCACCCGCACCGTGCTGGTGCTCACCGGCTACGGGGCCTCGCAGAAGTGCGCGCCCGACTTCACCGAACGCGACGCCGCCGCCGCGGCGGCGCGCATCGCACGGGAGTAAAGTGACCGGCATGCCGGCGCCGCCCGGGCAGGTTATACTAAAATATAACTTCTCAGGAGCGGCATCCCATGTACACAACAACATTGCGCAAGGTTGGCGGCTCGATCATGCTGTCCGTACCGCCCGCGCTGCTTGACATCTTGCGCCTGCAGCCGGGAGCAATTGTGGGTCTGGCGGTGCAACGCGGGCGGCTGGTTGTGGAGCCGCAGCAGCGGACCCGTTATACCCTCGACGAGCTGCTGGCGCAATGCAATCCGCGCGCCCGGCGCACCAGGGAAGAGCGCGAATGGCTGGATGGCAAGCCCGTAGGCGGCGAGTTGATTTGATGAAACGAGGAGAAATCTGGCTGGTCGGGCTTGATCCCACCGGGGGACACGAGCAGAAGGGCCGGCGCCCGGTCCTGATCGTTTCGCCGGAAGCGTTCAACCGCGTAACAAAAGTGCCGGTAGTGCTCCCGATTACGAGCCGAGGAGGTTTCGCGAGGACGGCCGGCTTCGCCGTGACGCTGGAGGGTGCCGGAACGAAGACGACAGGCATTGTTCGCTGTGACCAGCCCCGCTCGCTCGATCTGCGCGCGCGCAGCGGCAAGAAGCTGGAAAGCGCTCCCAACGCGATCGTGAATGAGGTGTTGGCGAAGCTGGCAACGATTTTTGAATAATCCGCGCGCTATACCCGACCCCTGCGGATCGCGCGGGAGTAAACTGATGGGCATGCTGGTGCCGCCCGAACAGATCCGCCGGGCTGCGGATGGAGACCCCGAGGCTTTCGAGGAGATTGTGCGCGCATACCGACCGCGCGTCGTGGGAACTCTGACCCGCCTGGTGTCGCCGGAACAGGCCGGCGGTGTCGTCACGACTGTTTTTCTGCGCCTGCATGCCTCGCTTTCCGAAATCAGCGAGCATCCGTTGACCTTCGAGCCCTGGCTGTACCGCATCACCGTGAATTCGGCCTACGACCAACTCCGCAATTCGCGGCGTGCGGGGATGTGAGAGGCGGGTCATCTACAAGGATCGAAGCTAGCCAGGATCGCCCGCGTCGTCATTTTCATCGAAGCAAGGTCATAAAGAGGCTGGCTTGCGGCGCGGAATATATCGCGGCCAGGGCGTGCGGAGGGGTGCGTGCGCCTGGTCCTCGCTGCATTTTGCGCCAACCAGTCGCAGCGGTCATTGTCGACATGGCCGGCGTGCCCTTTGGTCCAGATCCATTCCGTCTGATGGAATGCCGCCAGCGCGTCCAACTCAATCCACAGGTCGGCGTTGCGGATCGGGCGATTCTTCTTCCACCAGTGCCGGCGCTTCCAATGCTTCACCCACACCGTGACTCCCTGCCTGACGTACTCGGCATCGGTCGTGACCTCCACGGCGCACGGCTCTTTGACAGCCAGGAGACCCTGGATCGCCGCCATCAACTCCATGCGGTTGTTGGTGGTGTGCGGATCGTAGCCGAACAACTCCTTTTTGGCAGAGCCGAATCGCAGAATGCACGCCCATCCGCCTGAATCGAGCCAGCCAGGTTCTGCTTCCCTGGCGTCAACGCAGTGGCAGCAATGGAGGCTCGGCCGCAAACCCTTTGCCAGTGGAAGAAAAACGAAGAATGCACTACAATGTAGTGCATGAAGAACGAAGTCTATAGCTGGCGTGTTTCGACCGATCTCAAGACTGGGTTGGAGCGCGAAGCGCACCGGCGGAAGCTTTCGCTTTCCGCGGTTCTCGATCTGGCCGCCCGCGACTGGCTAACCAAGAGCGGCGCAGAAATAGAGGGCGATGAGGAGCAATCTCGGCTTCAGAAGGCCGCATCGAAGTGCATTGGGCTCTCGCGAGCGGCAATGCTCATCGCTCGGAGAACGTACGCCAAGGTGTGCGTCAGCGTCTGCGACGGCAGCATGACCGGTAACACTCTGATCGATACAGGCGCTATGTTGGCGCTGCTGGACAGGACGGATCGTTGGCACCGGGTCTGCGTGGATGCGTTTGAGCAACTCCGACTTCCTCTGATAACCTCCGAAGCCGTGCTGACGGAACTGTTTCATCTGGTTGGTGACAGCCGTCATGAGATGGAGGCCGCCTGGCGACTCGTGCGTTCTGGTGCTATCGTGCTGGCGGTAATCGAGGATTCAGAACTATCGCAAATACAAGCACTGATGTCGCGCTATTCGGATCGCCCGATGGATTTCGCGGACGCAACCCTGGTGTATCTCGCGAAACGTGAGGCTTTGTCGACCATCTTCACTGTGGACCATGCGGACTTCGACACATATCGAATAGAAGGTCGCCGTAGGTTCCGCGTACTTCCGGCGAGCCGACCGTAAGGGTGCGGACCAAGCTTGGCACCGAATTGAGTGGTGGATGGTTCAATGCGATCGCTTCGTGGCGATCCCAGCCAATGGGCTGGCGTTCGGCACTCTATTCGAATGATGAAGACCCTCACCTTCCGGCTGGACGAGGCGTTGCACCGACGGCTGAAGGCTAGTTGCTGGCGGAGGGGACGAACTTCCAGGCCAAGATGCAGGCAATGCTGGAAGAGTACGTCGATGGGCCCGTCGAAGAACGGAAGAGATTGCGCGCCAGGTAGCGGCGGCCCGAGAAGCGATGCGACGGTATGCTCCCGCGATGCGTGAGTTGGCGCGTTGAAGGAACATGCCCGGGTCAACCCGGCCGCGGTCCTGCACTTCCATTCGAGAGTCTGCTCGAGTTCGGCGGCGCGCCGGGAATTCGCGACCGCGGCGCCATCGAGTCGGCGCTGGCACGACCTCGGAATCTTCTTGCTTATGGCCATCCCGATCTGTGCGATCTGGCGGCCGCGTACACCGCCGGGAGCTGCCAGAACCACGGATTCGTAGACGGCAATAAGCGAACCGCCTTCCTGACGGGGTTCACGTTCCTCTTCATCAACGGTTCTACGATTGCCGCCGAACAGGCCGAAGTGATCGCCGCGATGCTGTCACTGGCTGACCACTCGGTGGACGAAGCCGGTTACGCGGCCTGGTTGCGGGATCACATCGTCCCGAATGCATGACCTTCCTCATGCTCCCAGATAGCCGCTATGGCTGCGCCGATGCGCTCGCTGGCATGGCCGTCGCCATAGGGATTGTGCACACGGGACATGCGTTCGTACTCGTCGCGGTCGTCCAGCAGGAGGCTTGCCTCGGCGAAAATCTTCTCCGGGTCCGTGCCCACCAGTTTCACCGTCCCCGCTTCCACCGCTTCCGGCCGCTCGGTGGATTCGCGCATCACCAGCACGGGCTTGCCGAGCGACGGCGCCTCTTCCTGAATGCCGCCCGAATCGGTAATCAGGAGCGTAGCGCGGCGCATCAGGTCCACGAACGAGAGTACTCGAGCGGGTCGATCAGCACCACGTTGGCGATCCCGCCCAGGCGCTCGGAAACCGGGTTGAGCACGTTGGGATTGCGGTGCACCGGGTAGACGAACTGCACGTCCCCACGGCCAGCCAGGCGGGCGAGCGCGTCGCAGATCCGTTCGATGCCGCCGCCGAAGCTTTCGCGGCGGTGCGCGGTCACCAGCACCAGCCTCCGGCCGGCATCGAGCCAGGGCCAGTCGCCGGGCGTGAGGTTGCCCCGCTCCAGTTCGCCCGCCACGTACAGCACCGCGTCGATGCCGGTATTGCCGGTGACGAAGATGTGCCGGTCGGGAGTGCCTTCGGCGAGCAGGTTGCGCGCGAACCCTCGGTGGGCGCGAAATGCAGCGCGGCCAGCCGTCCCGTCACGACGCGGTTCAGTTCCTCGGGAAAGGGCTTGGTAAGGTCCCCGGTGCGCAGTCCCGCTTCGACGTGGGCCACGGGGATGCCGGTAAAAGGCGGCGATCGCCCCCGCCATGGTGGTGGTGGTATCGCCCTGCACCAGCACCATGTCGCAGGCGCCGGGTTCGGCGAGCAGCGGATCGAGGGCCGCCAGAACGCGGCCGGTGATCTGAGCCAGAGTCTGGCCGGGCGTCATGAGGTCGAGGTCGTAATCCGGCGGGATGTCGAACGAGCGCAGCACCTGGTCGAGCATGTGGCGGTGCTGGGCGGTGACGCACACCTTCACGTCGAGCGTTCGACGGCACGCGCGCATGTGGCGGATCACGGGACACAACTTGATAGCCTCCGGCCGCGTGCCGAAGACGAAGAACACCTGCTTCATGAGAACGTTCAGTGTAGCG
>CAWIJJ010000010.1:0-196323 GCA_963836425.1 Bryobacterales bacterium
ATTGAGCGCCCGCGATTATGCGGGCATGGAACTGTTCCTGCGTTACGCGTCGGGCGGCGGGGGCGGCGGGGTGGTCGCGGTCGAGGGTCCGCCCGCGCCCGGTTTGACCCGGTTGCCGTAGTCCCCTATACTGAAAGGAAACTGAAAGAACTGCGATGTATATTCTGGCGTTGATCGTTCATGTGCTGGTCTGTCTCTTCCTGATTGTGGTGGTATTGCTGCAAAGCGGGAAGGCGGCGGACTTGGCTGGAGCCTTTGGTGGAATGGGCTCGCAGACGGCATTCGGCCCGCGCGGCTCGGCCACACTTTTGTCCAAGGCGACGACAATTTCGGCCGTACTTTTCATGATCACCTCGATGGCGTTGTCGATCATGGCAACCCGAAGCGCGGGTTTGGGTACGACGGTTTTGGACGCACACCGCCGCCGGCGAAGACCGCGCCCCGCGCCGCAACAGGCGCCGATGACGGCGACCCCGGCGACCGGCCAACAGCCAGACCCCGGCCCAGCAGACGCCGGCGACGCCCGCGCCGGAAAAGAAGTAGCACACCCCTTGCGGAGGTGGCGGAATTGGCAGACGCACTAGCTTGAGGTGCTAGCGGGAGCAATCTCGTGGGGGTTCAAGTCCCCCTCTCCGCACCATTTTTTGAATGGGATAGCCGATTTGGAATTGACCTTATTTAGCTAAGCTAGCCTGACCTCCTTTTGGACCTTATGTTTCTCCAAGCCGTTTGCTCGGACAAACAAGGTCATACGCAAACAAAGGACTTCGACCCGCGGGAGCCCAGTTCAACGAGTAAAGACCGCACACCGATTAGCCTTGAAAGCTAATGTGCCCATCGGACGTGATCGGATCACAGATCCGATCCTTCACTTTCGTGCCGTGCTGCCGGAATAACTAAATCCTTTAGCCGTGAAAGCCGCGTTTCTTGTTGCGGATGAAGTCATTGTCAAATCGCAGAGCGTTCTATGGTCATGTGTAACAAAAAATACAGCTAATACAACTGCTGTAGTTTCTTGATTGACAAATTTTGCCGCATTGCTAATAATCTCCCTACGGCTCTGACGGGCGGGTTCCCTGTAATTGAATTTAACAGAGCCATAACCTCCGAATTGAGCGAGGACAACGCGATGGCCAGTCAACAACCGGGGCTGCACCCACACTTTGGCGGATCCCCTATAGTCGGAATTTATGCACGTTGGACGCTTGACTGTGTAGTTGAGGCTGCGACAGCAATCGCCTGCGATTACAGAACACGCTACCGGCAATACCGCAGTGCGTCGGCGGAAATAGCTGGCGTTCTCGCAGACATGAAAAGCCGTACCGGTTACGATCCCCTGTGGCCAGACGCAGTTCAGCGGATCGCGATCAATATCCCTCTTGTTGGCTCTTCAGATGCGCTCGCAAACGGTGAGACAAACTCCCTTCCATCAGACCGCTCTCGCTGTGCGCACGGCAGCGATTGCGTATTCAGAGCGCGTGTATGACACGGGCGAACCGATGCTCCGACAAGCATTTATCGATTGGGCCCGACAATTTCAGGCTTACCTCTCGACACTCCGTGGGGGAGTCGTTGACCGGGCCATGCATGATACGGAGCCCATATTCAGACGATCGATCGAAGTTCTCACGAGTACCGAAGTCGCTCAAGCATTCGGTCTCCCACCAGCCCCAACGAGAGCGTGGCCTCTACCCGAGCAGATCACAGACGACAACTACTTTAACGGCGATGGTGCCTATCTTATAGAAGAGATCTCTCGCACCCTTCAGCCCGCCGAGAAGCTCATCACTCAGCAGCGTTTTGTATCGCTGCAGCGCGCGGCGGTGTCCGGAGCGCGCACGATGCACCGGATCCTTGAAGGCGATCACGAGAACGCAAACGTCGAAACAGTTCGTGGGTTAATTGGATTCGCCTACACATGGGCGACTGCATTACGGGACTCGGAGACTGAAGTACCTCAGGGCAAGTGAAATGCTCGACCTGTGGTCGCGGTTCTTCTCGTGGCGGCTTCGGCGCACCCCAATTCGGATCGCGCGGGGGACCGGATCGCAGAGTTCCACGGACATCCGAGGAGCGCCCCTGCTCTG
This sequence comes from Bryobacterales bacterium, assembly GCA_963836425.1. Taxonomy (GTDB): domain Bacteria; phylum Acidobacteriota; class Terriglobia; order Bryobacterales; family Bryobacteraceae; genus CAWIJJ01. The sequence continues at coordinate 2,088 of CAWIJJ010000010.1, forward strand.
CTGCTCTCCGGTGATTGAACCGCGTCAAACGTTGAGGAGGCTCAACTCGCTTGTCGGAGGTCGTACCCAGACCGTGAAGGTTGCGCCCGGCTAGGAACGTCTTTTCGCCCGGTATCGCTGAGATTCTCCAGGACTGACGCGGGCATGTTGGCGTTCAGATCTGGACAAGGCCCTCGTTAACGAGAATTTCGGGAGTGCTTCATGAAAGACAGCCAGGATCCCGCGGCGTTACCGATCAACGATAAGGTGCCCGCTCGCGAGGGAACCCCACCGACCCTGCTACTCATGTGCAGACAACACCTTCGCCTTTCGCCTCGACAAACCCTACGTCAGATGACAATCAGGCGCGGCGAGATGCGACGACTGGGTATCTGCCACAACACAGTGCGCAAACATCGAAATCCGGATTCCCGATTGCGAAGGCAGGTCATATCGATCGGTCGGCGGATAAGGTCGGGCTCTGTCTTTCGTCGGATCACGACAGCGCTTACCTCCCAGCCCGGCTCAATCGCAGATGGACCCGGCGCTGCGGCCACACCTTCGGCTGGAAAACGAAGGGCGGAGCCACGTTCGTTTACCCCGGCGCACTTGAAGTCTGCACATAAAGCGGCGATGGCGTTTGAGAACTTCAGCTTAAGCAAGTTCGCCAAGCATAAAGTTCCGCACAACTACATTGATCCACAGAAAGTCTCCGATCCGAAGGCCGTCCAGGATGTCCAGAGAAAGATGATCGTCCGGCAACTCGAAAATTTTCCGGAGACCGACTCGCGAAACGTGGGTGTAACGCTCACTTTCCCTGCGCTGAAACTGGCAGAGATCAAGGAGTCCTTGCCGGGAGTGGGCGAGCACGGCGGCGAGGTCAAAACCGACGACGTGCTCGACTATTTGCGCGGGCGAATGAACGGTACGACCTTCTATTCGCGTGGCGCTCCCGCTCTGCAGCGGCTTAGCGCGGCAATGCAGATGCGTGCGCAAGCCAGGGCAATCATTGAAAGGGTCAAGAACGGATCTCGCGAGAACCGAAGGATGGCCCTCAGAACGCCGCGGCGCAAACCGCGGCTCCAAGCGGAGGGTCGCGCGACGCGCGTAGTCTCGGAACGACGAAGTCATGACCCCCACGAACAACACCCCCAGTGGCAATGATGGCAGTGGCCAGGCTGCGGGCAGTGCCGGCGCCACCCAGACCGGCCGGTCCACCCGCCCGTCTCCGCCGGATTACGTGATGTCTGAGGTAAAGGTCCTGCTTAGTCAGGTGACTACTCCTGAAACCGATGTCACTTTCAACACGCAGCAGTCCCGAGCCGATGCCACTACGATACAGGGAGCCATAAACCCCGCCCGAATGCCCGCCTGGAGTTGGGCGAACGAACACGCGCGCGAGACTCAGCAGGTGACCGGCAGTGACGCCGGAAAGATCGGTTACCAGGTTGATATCGACAGCTATTTCAAGCTCGACGATGCAACGGGACCGGTATGGTCGCCGCAGCCCGATCCCGCCTCGACGTCGGGCGGCTTAGAACTTTCGACTGGTGCGTCGGACGCCGTTGCCTACCACGATTTCTACCGTCTCCAAATTGCCTTCGAAGACGTGTGGGCCGAATTGATCGACGAAAGCATCGGCACGACGGCGCGGGAATTTTACGCAAAATGGGACGCGCTCATGAACGCCGGCATGGGCAGCGATGTTCCCGATCAGCAATTTGGCGCCAAGTTCGACGCCATGTCTTCCGCTTTGCAATCGGCGCAGGCGAAGATTAATCTGGTCGTCTCGCAGCTTAGTAGCTCCAACTCATCTCAGTTCGCGCCGAAGCTTATCGAAGTAATGCCTTCGCTGCTTTCAGCGATAACTACGGTCACTCAGATCCAGAGCAACGCATCCGACTCCTTCAAGAGCGGATTCGGCCTTGATATGCAGAATCTTCAGGTCGAGTTGCAGGCGACCATTTCCGGGCTGGGCTCGCTGTTTTCCGCGCAACCCGGTTCCGCTGCGCCGGTCACCAATGCGCTGGCGCCGCCATTCAGATTGTCGCCAAACTGAAGTCAGAATTATCGGAGAGCGCCGCGGCTCGTATCGCGGCGTTCAGTGCAACCCCGACAGGGCCAATCGGCGGGTATGGAGAACTGGAAAAGTTTCTGAACAGTGTCCGGACCATCCTCGACCTTCCCACTATCGCGCCGCCAACCAACTCGGCCGGCTCGGAGAGGGTGGACTACGAAGCACATTTCGATTCCCTTGCCCTGAACTTACAGGGCGCATCCGATTATCTTAATAGTTTCGTCTCATCGATAAAAGGATCCGGCCACCCCCCCGCCAACGCACCTCAGGCATTTGCCTGGTCCGGAGTCAAGATTAGTCCGAGTCTGATTAACGGACGTTCCACCGCGGATTTGCTGCGGAGCGACTCAACCTTTATGGATCGGCCGGATACGCGACTTATATTAACGCAATATCTAACAGTCTGAAGAATGCGGCGACCGAATTCAATGTAATTGTGCCTAACCTGGGCAATATAAATAGCGGAAACGTTGACGATAAGACGTCAGCCCTCGCGAACCTCCTCGAGACGGCTGTATCGAATCTTAGCAGTCTGCGAACCGCATACAAGCTGAACGGGATTTCCGCGGACAAAACGAACAATCCCACAAGCGCGGCAACAGACCTCGAATTCCCGGAACTTGAAGAGTTATTCAGCCGACTCAGTGGCATGCTCAAAGAGCGCTACAGATTCGACGTCTTCGCCCCTGCATCCATCAATTACGGCCTATTGCTGAATTACAGGCAGAGGTGGGCGCCGCAGTCGTATCAGGTCGGAAGTCTTGTCAAGACCATCCCCTGGGTCCAGGGGAAACGCGCAAATACTCCAGTAAGACAGTCGTCAAGAAATCGAGGAATGCGAAGGAGCTCACCGAGTCCCTGTTCAGCAATAAGGTAGATGCGGCCCAAACTCAGCGTGCCGACGCGGAGATCTTTGCTGACGCCAGTCAGAAGACGGATTTTTCAGCCAACGCTTCAGGAAGTTTCAAGATCGGCGTCTACGATGTACATGCCGACGCGCATGTCGGCGGGGACCAGAGCGTGGCGTCCAAAAACACGAAGCGCGACATGCACGAAAACGTGCTCAAATCTGCGCAGGAGTATCGTGATCAGCACCGTCTCGAGCTGACGATCGAGGAAACCAGCGAAAATGAGGTGACCAGTTCAAGTGAAATCCGCAACCCCAACGACGAGTTGACGGTCACCTATTTGTTTTACGAGTTGCAGCGCCGCTACCTGGTCAGCGAGTTGCTGCACCGGGCAACCCCGGTCATCCTGGTTGCCAACGATGTCCCCGCGCCGCACGAAATTGACGAGGCGTGGCTGGTCCGGCACGACTGGATTCTGAAGCGCGTGATCCTTGATGACAGCTTCCTCCCCGCGCTCGCCTATCTTGGAAGCGAATTCGCCGGGCAGGAAGCTCGCCCGATCGACTCGAGATGCAGGTGCAGCACCAGAAGAACGTTGTGGATCAGCTGTCGAGGCAGGTGCAGCTCGCCGACTCGTCGATCGACGCGGCCACCGCCGGCGTGACCAATGCCGAGGACTGGAGTCTCAACGACCAGAGGAACAAGGAATACAGCGCGTTCGTGAAGTCGTTTTTCGATCCCCTCGGCCTTTCGAAAGCCGGCACATACGACGACGGCAATTCCGATAGGGCGCGAATCGATTTCGCCAACGAGGCGTTGCAGCGCGCTCAGGCGAAGGTCAACGACCTCAACAGGCAGATGCGAACGGAGCTTACCGCGCTCCAGGCAGCCGTCGACAAGTACACGGCCGCCGCTACGCGGCATTATGCCATGGAGGCCCAGGTCGATCCTCTGCGCCTGCACGTGAAAGACAACATCATCTATTACATGCAGGCCATCTGGTCTCCACGAGCCAGGCGACCAACGCTATTTCCGCCTCTACAATCTCGATGTGCCGGTATTCGAAAGCGCCGGGACAGTTACGGTCAATAAGCCGAAGCTCCAACCTGGTGGCGCGGCGAATGCAAGAGCCGCAGCCGTGGCCGCCGATTTGAAGAACGTGAGTCTCGCCGCCAAGCTTTCTAAGCCGGCGCTGTCCGATGACACGAAAAAGCTGCACCAGGTTGCCGACATCGATACTCTGATCGGGTTCAAGGGGAACTATATGATCTTTCCCCTGGTCGATTTCGACAACTACATGGCGTGGTACTTAATACATAATTATGTCGAATTGACCTCGGCTGGTGGATGTCCGATCCCGATGGCGATGCCGGCGCAACGCCCGAAGACCATCGAGAATTCCATGGAGCTGATCCACGCGCAGGATCCGGCGTCGTTTGCACAAAACGAGGCGCAGTTCGAAGAGATCATGCTGCGGCTTCTGTCTGACCAGGCGGAACAGATGGTAATTGTTCCCAGCAACCAGCTCTACATCGAAGCGCTGCCCGGAACTCACCCCATTCTAGAAGACTTCAAGCTCATGCATCGGGCGTTGGACGTGAAGAAGGTGCAGGCCGAAGTCAGGCACGCGGAACTGGAAAATTGCGGCTGGCGGCACGGCTCGCGAACGGTGAGTATGGAGATCCGACATCGAAAAGAAGATTGTGGTTGAGCGTGGCTTGCCGGTCACGGTGAGCCCCGGGGATTAGGAGTCTGCGCAATGTCAAGCATACCGCCCGGACTTACGCAGGCCGCCCCGGATGAGCTCCGGGGAGTGTCGAATAACGGGGTTTCACGAGATTCCCTGGCCGGGCGGTTATCGGCCAACCCCGCGAATCAGCACTCGGAAAGCAACTTCTGGGACGCCGCGGGGAGGCTCGCCCGTTATTTCCATCTGACGTGGCCCGACGATGCGTCTGACCCTTGGCCATTTGGCGAACTTGACCCTGTTCGCCCACTAGGCCCGAAGGGAGGGGCCCTACAAGCAGCTTTTAGCGTCTATGTACTCGGTGATCACGAATCTGTTCTTACCAGCGGGGACCCTCAGGACTCACGGGCGTTAGCCGCGCGATATCGGACGAGCCTGAAAAAAGATTACGACATCGTCATGCCGCCGTTGCGGAACGCAATCCGGAAATTCGCGACGGAGAGCATTGAGGCCAGAGAAAGAAACTCCAGGAACTGTTAAACGCGCTGAATCTCGATGGTGTGGGTCAGCGTCTGTCAGCCGCCGCCATAAAGGTAGAAAAGGCCGCCGGCGGATTGTCCGTGAACGATGCCGATTTCGATCGGGCACGGCTGGAACGCGAAGCTGCGAAGAAACGCGAGGCTGCGAAGAAGGAAGGCAAGACCAGCGCCCCGCCGATCCTTGTGCGCGGCTCGGGAAATGAATCGAATACCCCAGCCCCGGACCGCAATAACCCAAAAGTCGTTGCGGGGCCGGAGACTTCAACTTCGTGGTTCAAGGGCGTTTCGGGCACCCCACTGGGGAAGCTCACGAAACCCATAAACGACGCGAAAGAGATAGAGGAATTCAAGCGAGCAGCGCAACACGCTGCCATCGCCCGGATCGGACGTTTCGTGCGCGCGGAGCCACTGCTGGCGACCCTTTTCGAATATCCCGCCAACGCGGAACTGGGTGTTCCATCGGGTGGTCTCTCGATTCTCCAGGCCTATGCTCGGGAGGACAAGTCGGAGCCGGGGCCAATGACGAAGGCTCCGCCCGCCGGTCTGGCGAAATGGCTGCCGGCATCGTCGCCGTCAGAATCATCTGGCACGGCAAATATGACGCCAAAATCAGCAAGCTCGGCGTACTCATTGCCGCCGAACGCCTATGTGGCGCATGCCGGAACCAGACTCGCAACGATCTTGGTGCAGCACGCAATCGACGCACTCGTTTTATTCCGCAAAAAACTCGACGAAGACAAGAACCACGTCCTGCGCTATCAGTCCTTCGTGCTTGGCGGCGTTGCTGCCTCGTTGTCGAAGGAAAAAGACTTCAAGCAAGCCGACGATTTCGCGAGATTCGCCGTCGTTGCATCCGAGAAGGAAAGCAGGGACCTCATCGAGATCGTTCTGTCCGGCGCGGGCTACTCGATTAGCGCCCTGGGCCTGATCTTTACCGGGCCCATCGGTCTGCTAGCCATCGGATTGATGGAAGTTGCCGTGGCATCCGGGAATCTCTACCTGGCTACGCTTCAGGACCACGAGCAGGACTTGGCTTCTACCGCGGGCGCGTTTCGCGCTCAAGCTGAACAATGGGCGGAGCCTTCTGTAGGTGAGCGAACAGCGGAGGCTGAGTTGAACCTTGCACTCGCCGCGGCCTTCGCCCTCCTTGGCGGCAAAGCCGCCTATCACGAAATAACGGGAGGCGGTGCGGCGCGTCTGACAAAGTTGATCGACGCCACGAAGGGGATGGGTCGAAAGGTGGCAGCACTACCCGGCAAGGTCGGAGCGAAGGTGAGCGATCTGGGCAGCAAGATAGTCGCGGGAGGCGACGAGCTCATGAGCGGGCTCCTGCCCGGCGAGTATGGTGTGGCGGAAACCAATGCAGGCGTGCGTATGCCGGCGAGAATCCCGATTCCCGTATGATCAACATGGAATCACGGGCGGTCCGGCCGGACAACAAATTGGGTGTGAAGGTGGAGGACCTGAAGCCGGCCGGACGAAGTTCCTCACAGGATGTCGCCGAAGTTCTCGAAGAAGCTACCGAAGGTACGTATCGGCCGAAAGCGATTGAACCCAAGGGTTCCCATAATCCGGCTGACGAGGGGCTTCCGGAGGGCAGGCAAAATCCAACCGCTCGGCAAGAGGGCAATGCGGCCCGTCAGGCCCTGGACAAAGCGACGCCGCCAAGACCCGGCAGGGGGTGGCAAAAGCACCATCTCATACCTTGGGAGCTTCGCACCCATGATGCGGTCTATGAATACGAGCGTCTGGTTGCAAAGATAGATAATCCCCAATCCGCCAGGAACATCGGAAAGCGAGCGATAAATAGCAAGTTTAATAACCTTACACTGCCAAGCTCGGAGAACTCGATCGGTGCCGAGGGGCTTACTATCCATAGGGGTTCTCATCTCCAGATATACAGATTGGATTCAGGGTAGGCTCGACACATTGTGGACAAGATATAGAGGCGGTAGAGGCATGCCTGTTGAGACGTTTGCGCGTGAATTTGAGGACATAATCGGCGACGCGGAAATCAAGTTAGGCAGTGGCCAGTGGGGGCCCAAGGTCCGATAGGCACCAAGGCTCTTTGGCAGCACGCCGGCGCAGATAACGCTATCACGAATTCGAGCTTCCGGGATCCGCGCCCGTGATTGCCCGTCTCCCCCTTTGTTTCTCCCGTCAAACAGGAGGAATCATGGATGTTGAGAATACGCGCGTCGAAGTCGTGAGTGCCTATCCTGGATGCCGGGTGAAGGTTGCTAAGATAATCGCGAAATGGTTGGTGAGCGTTCACGGGCCTGCCATGGCAGTGATCGAACGGAGTCAGGCGCACTTTCACATGGAGACCCAAGAGGTCTATGGCGTACTCCGCGGGACGCTCTGTGTGTCGCATGCGGAGCTGAGGGACACGTTCTTCAAGCGAACGAAACCATCACGATAGAGCATGGGCAAATCCATTGGGCACGAGCAGTTGGCGAACCTGCGTGGATTGAAGTGGAATCGCTGACGCAATGGTCGGCAAGCGATCACGCATTCTGTAGCTCCTTCAGAGTCGGCGAAGGCCGCCCGGAACAGGTATGTTTCTACTCTCGGTGGACTTGCATTCCGGTTGTCTGCCGTCCCGAACAGATCGCCAGAGCGCAGCAACTTTGCATCTCGCGACCCTGCTCCGGTCTCAGTCGGGTGCCGACGTATACGCCGGGAGTTTGGACCCTATTTGGACCTTACGCCCCAGGCCGGCGCGGACCGCCGGGGACCGGCCTCCAGCGTAAAATGAACGACTTGATTCAACTGGAACGCTGCAGAACGCTCGGAATGCGCTTGAGGTGCTAGCGGGAGCAATCTCGTGGGGGTTCAAGTCCCCCTCTCCGCACCATTTTCAATAAGATAGGAGCACTCGTCAACCGGGTGCCGCGCTGCTATTGGTGTGACGGACGCGGAAAACTGAAAACTGTCCTCCTGCTCCGCGCTAGTTTTTTAATGGCATTGTGTCATCGGTCCTGCTGACAGTCGTGCCGGTGAATCCCGTATGACCGAAAGGCCGGATTGGTTTCCCGTCGCTCCCGCGGCCGTGCTCTGATCGGCGGCTACGACACCGTCCAGTAAGTGGCGAACCTGCCCCACAACTGGCTCAGTGGCTTGAGCGTAACGCTGCCGCTCGTTGTGGCGGCGCGAAAAGCGAGAGGCGATGAGCCTTCCGGCTTGATCCAGTCTTCCAACTTCTTTCCCGACGCGCGCAATTCGGGCACGCTCATCGGCACTTTGGCCACCGCCGGGCCCTGTTGATTGTTGACCAGGGCATCCGTCAGCCCGCTATTGCCCAAATCGCCCCCCAGGACCGTAGGGCCGTACAGGAACGCTTGCACGCCCGGTTCATCCGCAAATGGTTCGGCCGCCAGGGCCATGGGCATCTCGATATCGACGCGGTCGCCCTTTCTCCATGCGCGAGTGATGCTGAGATAACTGCCCGGGCCGGGGGTAACTTCCAGGGCACGGCCGTTCACCTTGGCCGCCGCCGCGGCAGCCCACGACGGGATCCTCAGGCGCAACGTCCATGAGGACGCGGGCGCTTTCGTGATCGTGAGCGTCGTGCGAGGCTCGTCGGGAAAACGCGTGTCCTGGCGCAGACCGATCGCGCGCTCGCTGTCGTCCAATTCCGACGCAATGAACAAATTCACCGAAATGCCGCGCTCGTTACGGTAGTAGATGCTGTCGTTCAGTTTTGAGAATTCTTCGAACGCCGTGCCGGTGCAGCACCAGAATGACCTCTCTTCGTCGCAGAGCCCCTTCCAGGCGCCGGGGGACATTGACAGGAAGTAGACCGAATGACCTGTTTCGGGATGTATGGCGCCCAGGCGGTGGTTGAGCAGGTTGCGCTCATAGTAGTCGAAGTAACGCGGATCGCCGGTCCAGGAGTAGAGGTGGCGCGTCAGCTTCATCATGTTGTACGAGCAGCAGCATTCCTGGTGGTTTGGCCCTGTCCGCCACTCGGCGGCCAGCCTGCCCGGGGAGGTCCGCCACAATTCCTGGGTGCTGCTTCCGCCGGTCGCGAATGTGCGCGCGGATGACACGGCGTACCAGAAGAATTCCGCCACCGCACGGAAGCGCGGATCGCCAGTGAGTTCGAAGCGCCGCGCCGCGCCGATCACCTGCGGGACGTGCGTATTCATGTGCAGGCCGCGCAATTCGTCGCGGTGCTGCGCGAGCGGCGTGAGGAACTCCTTCTTCTGGAACCGGTCGCCCGCCTTTGCCCAGCGGAGGTCGCTGGTCAGGGCGGCGAGGTTGAAGAAAGATTCGCTCATCCCGCCGAACTCTTCCCGCAAAATGTCCTGCATCCGGGCTTCGGGTTTGGAAGCGCTCCACTGGTCCGCCCATGCCGCCATGCCGGTTGCGACTTCCAGCGCCTGCCGGTTGCCGGTGTGGACGTGCATATCGAGCAGGCCCGCGAATATCTTGTGGTAGGTGTAGAAGGGCGCCCAGACCCGCTGGCGCTTCTCCAGGCGGTCATACCACTCGGTGGGATACGCGCTCAAATAACCGCCCGCCAGCTTGGCCTGGCATTTGGCGAGTTCGGAGACGAGTTCATCGCCCCGCGCCTTCATTTCCTTGTCACCCGCGGAAGCCGCTCTCAAGGCGCACGCCGAGAGGTAATGCCCCATGGTGTGACCGCGAAGCTCGCCCTTGGGTTCTTCCCACCCCCCGAGTGGCCGCGCCGAACTCCCCAGCCCGGCGTTTAAGCGAAAAGTGTGCAGGAGCCGGTCCGGCGCGATGCGCATCAGGTAGGCGCGGTTTGCATCCGCGGCCTTCAGGCACGGGCCGGCCAGCAGGCGAACCTGCGAGAGCGGGTACGGCGTGGCATGCAACTCGAAGTCCTTGCGCGTGAAGACCAGGGTTTCCGCGAACGGCAGCGGCTCGGGCTGCTGCGGCCTCCGCGGCGGCGCGGCCGGAGCCTGGGGGGCACCGGACGGCGGGGTGGCCTGAGGGGCGGCCGAAGTCTGAGCAATGGCGGGCGAACCCGCGAGGGCGGCCGCGAAGAGCCGCCTCGTCCATTCGGTTTTCCTGTTCATTTGGATCTCCATTCGAAACTTTTGAAGCCGCCTTCGCCGAAGCTGGCATCGACGCGCACCGACGAAGCCGAGCGCGCAAGACCGGAAGAGAACTCGTCGCGGCGCGTAATAGAAGACATGGATCTCCGATCATTATAGGAACGTGCTCGATGGTTTGCGAACTCCCGATCCTGTTACCGGGGGCGCGAACCGAACTCGTTCAGCAGATCGGTCACCGTGGCCGGCCGCATGCCGGGCTCGGGTTGCTGGACTTTGACGAATCCCACCGACCACCAGAGCAGATTGCCCGGGTTGACGCAGGTTTCGCCGTGAGAGCCGTATAGGCGCCCGCCATGTACTCGTCCGCCAGGACGGTCCGGTCGAACTTGCCGGTTTGCAGTTGCACGTACGGAACAGTGGCGGGTCCACGCGATTGAACACCATCCGCTCCCATCGCGCATTGGTGGGGCGCGACTCAAGGGATCCATCAATGGGATGCTGCTTCGCACCTTTGCGAGGCTCGATAAAATGTCCTGGGACATGGACGCCCGGACGGTGGATATGACGATCACCTCGGTCAGGAATCTGCGAACTGCACCTGTCGGAACGAAAGGCGGTGGAAGTTCATTTGAAGCTGGCGCCGCGCTCCGTGAATTCGGGCGTTGGCCCATTCCACTCGAGCTCATCCACGTTTTGAAACAGCGGGATATCGGTGCGGAGCGTAGCCAGCGTGCGAAACAGCAGCACGCGGTCGCGTTCGCGGGCCAGGGTCGCTGCCAGGCCGGAGGCGCCGGTGGCATCCACGTGCCAGTCCTTCGGGTCCGGCGGAATCGCTTCAATGTGCAGGAACTTCGCCAAAACCGCGGCCGACGATTTGGCGCCCCAGCCGGGCAGGCCGGGGTAGCCGTCAGCCGCGTCGCCCACCAGCGCCAGGTAGTCGGGAATCGAGCCGGGCCGCACGCCGAACTTTTCGATCACGCCGGCCTCATCCCGTATGACGCGGGTGCGCCGGTTCAACTGCACCACGCGCGTGCCGCGAACGCATTGCGAAAGGTCTTTGTCCGGGGTGCAGATGATGACACGGTCGACGCGCGGGTCGCGGGCTGCCGCCTCCGCCGCCGCGGCGAGCGCATCGTCCGCCTCGAACTCCACCATCGGCCAAACCACTACGCCCGCCGCCGACAACGTGTTTTCGAGCAGCGTGAATTGCGACAGCAGCGCGGGATCCACGCCGGCGCCCGTCTTGTATCCGGGCCACAGTCCGTTGCGGAAGGATTCGATCACGTGATCGGTGGCAACCGCGATATGCGTGGCGCCGCCCCGGATCATGCCCAGCACCGAAGACAGCACCCCCCGCACCGCCGCCACCTCGCGCCCGTCTTCATCGCGTGCTGAAGGCATCGCGTAGAAGTAGCGGAACAGCTCGTAGGTGCCATCCACCAGGTAAATTTCCACGTCCGTCAGCTCCGGCTAATCCGCCGCAATCGACTCGAGCACCCGCGCCGGAACCTCGGCCGGGCTGCGCACCTGCAACACTTCGAATCCCGCGGCGCGCCCGCTGGCGGCGCCCGGATCCGAGTCCTCCACCACCAGCGGCGCGCGGGCGCCCAGCCGCTCCGCCGCCAGCAGGTACGGGTCGGGCTCCGGTTTGTGGCGGCCGCGCGGCACGCTTTCGCCCCCCACTACCGTCGCGAAGTAATGGCGCAGTTGGGCGGATTCGAGCAGCGGCTCGATCTCCGCGCAGGAACTGGAACTCACCACCGCCAGTTTGAATTCTCCTTCGAGACGGGACAGCAGCCCGTTGAGACCCGCGGTAAATGGCGGCGCCGCTTCCATGCGCGCGCGGAACCTCTTTTTCTTCTCCGGGTAGAGTTCCCAGAGTGCCTGCCAGTCGCGCGGCGGGTCGGCAACCGCGGCCATCATGCGCAACATCTCGCGGTCGTCGATGCCGATACAGCAGTCGCGGTAGTACTCCCACTCCAGCACTACTCCGGCTCCGGCCAGTACCTCCGCCCAGCAGGCCCAGTGTACGGGCTCGCTGTCGATCAGAACGCCATCGAAATCGAACAGTACTGCGTCGAACCGGCTCATGCGAAAGAAGCCAGCGTATCACGACGCCGGGTGTGGTATCACTGGACTAACAACATGCCATCTGAAGAAGAACTGCAAGCGGAAATTGAAAGGCTTCGCGCCGAAAACGAATCGCTCAAGAAACCGGGCCGGGGACAGATGTCGCTTCGCGTCAGCGAAAAGGGCGCGCTGTCCGTATACGGGCTCGGGCGTTTTCCGGTCACCCTCTACCGGGAGCAGTGGGAAAAACTCCTGGGCATGGCCGGAGAGATTCGCGAGTTCATAACGAGCAACGATCACCTGCTGAAGAAGAAAGAGTAGCGCGGTGGCTGGTCGTGTGGCGCTGATCACCGGCGCCTCGTCCGGGATTGGCGCCGAGCTGGCGGCGCTGTGCGCGGCCGCGGGCTACGGCCTGATCCTGGTCGCGCGGAATACCGCCCGGCTCGACGAACTGGGAGTACGCCTGGCCGGCCGCCACGGAGTTCCGGCCCGTTCTCTCACCGCCGACCTGGCGGATCCGGCGGCGCCCGTCCGCATCTTTGACCAGGTGGGCGCGGCCGGGGTCGAACTGCTCATCAACAACGCGGGCTTCGGTATCGCCGGCGAGTTTACCGGCTCGGACTGGGACGCGCAGGCCGCGCTGATGCAGGTCAACATGAACGCGCCGGCCCATCTCACCCGCCTGTTTCTTCCGGAAATGCTGCGGCGCGGCTCCGGCCGCATTCTGAACGTGGCATCCACTGCCGCTTACGTGCCCGGCCCGTTCATGGCAACTTACTATGCCAGCAAGGCGTTCCTGCTTTCGTTCTCCCACGCCATCGCTAATGAGGTGAAGGGTACAGGCGTCACCGTCACCGCTCTCTGTCCGGGTCCCACCAGCACGGAGTTTGCGCGCAACGCCGGAAACCCGGAGAGTCCGCTCTTCAAGGGTCCGGTCATGGATGCGGCCACGGTGGCGAAGGAAGGCTTCGATGCGATGATGGCCGGCAAACCCGAAATCATCGCGGGCGCAAGAAACCGGTGGATGATGCGGGGCGCGCGCCTGCTGCCGTTTTCGACACTCGCCGCTACTACCCGGCGGCTGAACCAACCCGGCTAGCGCGCGGGAATCAGCGATGGAACAGCGAATTGAAAGCGAACACATCTCGGGCGTTCTGCACCATCCGGAACAGCCGCGCGGCGACCTGATTCTTCTGGCCCACGGCGCGGGCTCAAACAAAGACGCGCCGCTGCTGGTGCGGATGGCCGCGGCTTTCGAAGGCGCGGGATTTCTCGTCCTCCGTTACGACCTGCTCTTCCGCAGAAGCGGCCGCAAAGGCCCTCCCGTGCCCGCCGTCGCCGTCCACGACCGCGCCGGCATCGTCCAGACTGTCGCCGAGATGCGGAAGCTCGCCTCCGGACGCATCATCGCCGGCGGCCACTCTTACGGCGGCCGGCAGACCGCCATGGCCGCGGCCGAACATCCCGGCCTCGCCGACGCCCTGCTCCTCCTTTCTTATCCGCTGCATCCGCCGCGCAAGCCCGAGCAGAAGCGCACCGCCTTCTTCCCCGACTGGCGCACTCCCGCCCTGTTCGTACACGGCACAGCCGACCCGTTCGGCTCCCCCGAAGAGTTGCGCGATGCCATCTCCGCCATCCCCGCGCCCACGGACCTGCTGCTTGTCGAGGGCGCCGCGCACGATTTGAAACGCGCGCCCGGGCTCGCGTCCGAAATGGAGACGCGTCTGCTGGCTCTGCTATCCTGAGAGCTACTCTCCCTCAGGGATCTCGACTTATGCGCGAATACCGCTACACGACTCCCCACGGGATCCAGGTCACCCGCACGATTTCGCAGGTCATCTACCGGCGAGGTCTCCAGCACCTGTTGCGGGAACTGGACCAGCATCGTGGGATCTATCTGTCTTCGGGATACGAGTATCCCGGCAGGTACTCGCGCTGGGATATCGCATCCACTTGTCCGCCGCTCGAGATCGTCTCCTGGGACCGCCGCGTGGAGATCCGCCCGCTCAATCAGCGGGGCAAAATCCTGGCGCGGCTGCTGCATCCCGTGCTCGCTCCGAATCCGCATTGGGAAGAGTTTGCCTTCGAAGGCGATGGCCTTTCCGGCCGCCTCAAGCCCTTCCCCGAATCGTTCCCAGAGGAGCAGCGCAGCAAGCAGCCTTCGGTTTTCTCCGTAATGCGGTCGCTGATCGAGGAGTTCCGGGAGGAAAAGGATTCGCACCTGGCGCTGGTCGGAGCCTTCGGGTACGACCTGCTCTTCCAGTTCGAGCCCATCGAAAAGCGCCTGCCGCGCCACGGCCACAAAGACCTGCACCTGTTCCTGTGCGACGACATCTGGTTTTCCGACCGCAAGCGCGAGCAGATCGACCACTTCCAATATGAATTCGAGCGCGACGGCGAGAGCACGCGCGATATCGCCCGCGAAGCCGAAGCCATCGCCCCGCCGCGCGGTCGCGACGCCGGCGCCATCGATTCCGACCACCGGCCCGAAGAGTACATGGCCAAGGTGGAACATGTCCGCAAAGGCATGGGCCGCGGCGATTACTACGAAGTGGTGCTCCGCCAGACCTTCCATGCGCCCTTCTCCGGCACGGCCTCCGACCTGTTCGAGCGCGTTCAGGACGCAAGCCCCAGCCCCTACGAATTCCTCCTCCAGTTCGGCGACGAGCAGTTGATCGGAGCGTCCCCCGAAATGTTCGTTCGCGTGGAGGACCGCCGCGTCGAAACCTGTCCCATCTCGGGGACGGCCCAGCGCACCGGCGACCCCCTGCGCGACGCCGAAAATATTGCTGCCCTGATCGGCTCCCTCAAGGAGGAGTCGGAACTCACCATGTGCACGGACGTGGACCGCAACGATAAGTCGCGCGTCTGTGAACCCGGCAGCGTGCGGGTGGTGGAACGGCGGCTCATCGAGCGGTATGCCGGCGTCTTTCACACGGTGGACCACGTGGAAGGAACCCTGGAAGAGGGCTTCGATTCGCTCGATGCTTTCCTGAGCCACATGTGGGCGGTCACCGTGATCGGCGCGCCCAAGAAAGCGGCGGCGCAGGCGATAGAGGCGCTCGAAAAAGATGCGCGCGGCTGGTACGGCGGCGCCGTGGGCATGATCAAGCTCAACGGCGATATCAACACCGGCATCCTGATTCGTACCACCTACCTGCGCGACGGGGTGGCCCGCTATCCCGTGGGCGCGACGCTGCTCTACGATTCCGTACCCGAGATGGAAGAGCGCGAAACGCGGCTCAAGGCCACCGGCTTCTTCCGCATTCTCGGCAAGGCCGATCCGGTCCAGGTGACGGTAGAGGCCGCGCGCGAGCGCGCCGGAGCGGGATCGAAACTGCTGCTGGTCGATAACGACGACTGCTTCATCCAGACCATCGCCAACTACGCACGCCAGACGGGCGCGGGGGTGGTGACCTACCGCGCGGGCCTCGCCGCCGAGGCCATGGAGCGGCTGAAGCCCGACCTGGTGATTATTTCGCCCGGCCCCGGCCGGCCCGCCGATTTCGGAGTCCCCGAACTGGTGCGCACGGCCGCCCGCCTTGGCATTCCCGTGTTCGGCGTCTGTCTCGGATTGCAGGGCGTAGTGGAGGCGTTCGGCGGCGAACTGGGCGTCCTCGATTACCCGGTGCACGGCAAACGTTCCAACGTGCGCCATCGCAACCAGGGCATCTTCGACGGCCTCCCCAGGGAATTTCAGGTGGGCCGCTACCATTCGCTGTTCGCGCGCCGCGAAATGTTTCCCGCGTGCCTTGAAGTCACCGCCGAAACCACCGAGGGCGCCATTATCATGGGCGTGCGCCACCGCGACCTGCCCATTGAAGCCGTGCAATTCCACCCCGAGTCCATTCTGACTTTGGCCCCGGGCGAGAACTACGGACTGCGCCTGATCGAGAACGCCGTGCGCCTCGCCAAATCGGCCCGGGTAGGGTAGGTTTGACAACTTCGGAACCTGGCGCTACAACCTGAAGCGATAGAGTTGTAGCGAAGGAGGTCCGGAATGTATTGCTCGATCCGGCTTGCGAGCCTGACCATTCTTCTCGGGCTTTTGGCTGCTTCACCGGGTCAGGAACAACCGGCCGGGAAGCGCCCCAGTTTCGAAGTCGCGACCATCAAGCTCAACAAGGGCTGCGATCCCCGTGCCGGGAACAGTTCCAACTCGCGGAATTCGGTAAGCCTGGTGTGCCGGACGCTGCGGCAGTACATCGAATTCGCGTACACCGTGTGGGACGGCGCGAGGCCCAGGTGGCCGCGGCCTGAGGTTCTGGGCGGGCCGCGTTGGTTGGATACGGACCTTTATGACATCACCGCCAAAGCAGAAGGCGTTACTCCGTATTGGCAGATGACCGGACCGATGCTCCAGACGCTTCTCGAAGAGCGCTTGCAACTGCGGATGCATAACGAGCCCAAAGAGGCGTCAGTTTTCGAGATGACGCTGGTGAAGGAGGGCCCGGGTCTGAAGCGCACGGCCGAAGGCAGTTGCCGGCCGCCGGACTTCGAGAACCCGCAGTCGCAGCCGCGGCCACCGGGCCCGCCGGCGTTTGCACCCGGACAGCGGCCCTGCAACAGCGGTACGTTCCGGTTCCAGGGCAGCGACATTTTCGCCGACTGGTACGGGTTGACTATGTCCGAATTTGCGGGCTACGCCATCCCGGCGCGGGTGGGCCGCCCCGTGGTGGATAAGACGGGTCTGGCCGGGCTCTATCGACATTCACCTCGAATATGCGCGGGAGCTTCCCGTTTCGGTGCCGGGCGCGACCGAGCCGGAGCCGGCCACCAGGCCGTCCATCATCCGGGCAATCGAACAGCAACTTGGGTTCAAGCTCACGCCCGCACGGGCGCCGCTACCCGTGTTTGTCATCGATAGCGTGGAGCGGCCTTCGGAGAATTGAGCCCAGCGCTACCCCAGCAGCACCAGGCCCGACGGCAGTTCTTCGCCGAAAATCCGGCCCAGCGCGCGGTCGTCTTCTTCGTCGCCCTCGAATACGGCCAGCAGCCGTTCCGCATGCGGCATCCCGCTGAGCTTCAGGCGCACCGCTTCGCGCGTCACGGCGGGCAGGTCGCGCACCGGGTCTTCCGTCCGCCGCGCGATGGAGGCGAGCGCTTCGCCGGCCGCCGGAAGCTTGAGCAGGGTCTCCACCCAACGGGTCGCCGTGGCCGCCGGCACCACTAAATTGATCGGTCCGTAGAATAGCTTCCGAGCGCCCAGGCGCGACAGGCACCACAGTTCGCTTTCCTTGTAGTCCCCCGCCTTCACGCGCTTGATGAGCGTATCGCCAAGTTCGGTCTTGGTCCCGGCCGGCAGCAGCTCCAGGCTCGCCGCCGTTCGCCACATTTCGCGCAGCAGCGACGGGTTGATCCGCTGCGGCTTCTTGTTGCCGCGCGGCAGCAAAGTCCCCGAGAGGCGCTGGTAGATGTCCGTCTGCTGATTGCGATTGAGGCCTCCCGCGAGGCGCCCCCAGAAGATCCACCAGTCGATCTCGCACTGCACCTGGTTGCCGTACGTGATACCGCCCGAGTACACGCGGCGCGCCTGCTCCACCCGGAAATCATCGCCCGGATAGCCGAACCCCGGCCGCAGGCAGAACCCGCACAGGTTCAGCCAGCGCGCTTCAAATGCCGGGCTTTTCTTGCGCCCATCGGCGGCGGCGAGAAACGCGTCCGCCATCTGCCGGATGGCGGGCAGCGGCCAGCTGTTCTTGCCGAGCCCCATCGTCTGCTCGAGTTTCGCCGGCAGTTCTTCGGGCGGAATCGGAGCTTTGGCCGACGGCGCGAACACGGCGTCGATCAGCGCCAGCGAATTCTTCAGCGCCTCGTCGCTCACCACTGCCGCCGCCTTGCGCTCCGCCGGCTGTTCCGCTGCCTGCTTGCGCAGTTCGAATTGGAGGCGCCAGCGGTTCTCGCTGATTTTCGATTCGCACCACGTTTCAAGCGTCCCGATTTCCGTCAGGCGCGCGCCCAGCTTCACCGGAATCAGCCGCTCTTCCGCTTTCTTGCCGAAGCGGATCACCGCGTTCAAAGGAGCGTGCATGTGCAGGCCCTCGTCCGCGGTTGAAAATTCGAGCAGGTCGCCCAGCTTGTCCTCGGTGCGCGTGAGTGAACTGTACAGGCGGAAAGAGACGGGCCGGTTCGCCACCAGTTGCAGCGCTTCGTTGTCCACTTCGATGGCCACGCCCTCTTCGGCGCCGCGCGGCACCAGGCACACCGCCGTGAACTTTCCTTCGCGCGGTTCGCCCAAGGCGATGTAGTAGGTGCGCGGCAGGCCGCCCCGAACCAGCACGCCGCTCCCGGTGGAACGGACGTAGGAATAATACGCCGCTCCGCGCGCCACCGCCAGGTCCAGCTCCGAATTCTCCAGGATCTCGGGACGCCGCCCGTACCATTGCCCCACCACGTCCGCCACGCGCTCGCGCAGAATTTCGGGAATGAAGAATCCGCCGTTGAACAGAATCGCGTCCGGCGCCTGTCCGGTGGGTTCGAGAAACTCGTTCAGGTGCCGCGTTACCGCCGGGTCCGAGACATAGGGCAGTCCCAGCTCGCGGAAGAGGCTGCGCTTTTCGTCCTTCGGCCCCTCGCCGCGCGCCGTGAACGGCAGGAAACCCTCGAGCGCCAGTTCCAGCGCCTCTTCGCGCCGGATCTCGCTTTTGAGCGACTTGCCGATCAGCGACGAGCCCGCCCCGAGCACCGTGATCTCGACCGCCGGAAGGTGCGCGTCCGCCAGCAGACGCTCCTTCGCCGCCGAACACTGCCGCCGCAATCCGCTGCGCTGCCGGATGCTCAGCGGCACGCCCAGCTTGGTCTCCACCAGCCACGCCAGCGTGAGGTCCAGGTTGTCGCCCCCGAGCAGCAGGTGCCTGCCCACCGCGGTGCGCGTGAAATTCACCAGGTCGCCTTCGCGCGAAACGCGGATCAGGCTGAAGTCGCTGGTGCCGCCGCCCACGTCGCATACCAGCACTACCTGTCCGTCGAACAACTTCTTCCGCGACTGCGCCAGGTTGTTGGCGATCCACGAATAGAAGGCCGCGGCCGGCTCTTCGAGCAGCGTCAGGCGCTCCAGCCCCGCCTCCTTCGCCGCCATCACGGTCAGTTCGCGCGCCTCCTCGTCGAAGGAAGCCGGCACCGTGAGCACGATGTCCTGTTCGGCGAGCGGCACGCCCTTCACGCGGTCCCACTCCTCGCGAAACTTTCGGAGGTAGCGCGCCGAGACCTCCACCGGCGAGAGCACGCGCCCGGTCTCCTGCGAATCCCACGGCAGAATTTTCGCCGTGCGGTCCACATCCGGGTTCGACAGCCATGACTTGGCCGAATGCACCAGCCGCGTGGGCACCAGCGCGCCCTGCTCGCGCGCATAAACGCCTACCGGCTGCCCGTCTTCCAGAAAAAGGAACGAGGGCAGCGTGCGCCGCGGCTCCTCGCGTCCCGGCGCCACCAGTTGGGGCGTTTCGAAAATGTGCAGCGGTGGAAATTCCCGATCCCCGGCTTCGCGGTCGTCGATATACGCCAGGGCGGAATTCGTCGTGCCCAGGTCGATTCCGATCTTCATGCCTGTACGCGTTCTCGCACGTTGAACTCGAGCTTCCATCTCCGGCCGTCGCGGGCCACGCACCAGAGCTGCATCATGCCGGTTTCGGTCACCACGGTTTCAAACGCTACCGGCACCACTTCCGACGATGTCTCGCCGGATCCGAAGCTCACTTCCATCGGCGCCAGCTCTTCCAGTTCCTCGCCGAAATCTTCGATCAGGTCGCCCGGCTCGTCGTTCTTCCGCGAGGCCGACGTGAAGAACCGGAACTCCGCCGGCTGTCCCACAATCAGCCCGAACTCGCGCCCGGGAATTTTCGCGTCGGTGCCCTCCTCCATTCCGAACGGCACTACGGTGAGCGCCTTCAGCGGGGCGGGGAAGCCCGGAATCGAAGGCATGGCGCTCTCCACGCCTACGTAATAGGTTCGCGGCACGCCGCCGCGTATGCGCACGCCCCGGCCGCGCCGCGCCATTCCGTAGTAGGCCGCGCCGCGCGATACCGCGTGCATCAGGTCCTCGCCGCTCAACGGCTGCACCGGCGCCATGCCCTCTTCGGCCAGCCAGCGGTTGAGCGTGTCCAAAAGGCGCTCGCGCACCAGCCCGGCATTCAGCACGCCGCCGTTGAACAGCACGTGTGTGGGACACGCCAGGCCGCTCGCGCCGCGCCGCACCGCTCCGTGCTCGATGCTGGATGCCTGCTGCCTCAGAAAGCGCGCCAGGTGCCGTGTCATGGCCGCGTCCGCCGCGTACGGCAGGCCCAGTTCCTGCAAGCCCAGCTTGCGCTGCGCCGCGGGCATATCCGTGCTCGCCACCTCCGGCAGGAAACCCTCGCCCAGAATCTGCTCGATATCGGTACGCAGCAGCGACGCTTTGATCGTGCCGCCCACCAGGCCCGTGCCCTTCCCGAGAATCGTCACCGGCTGTTCTTTGCTCTTCGACTCCGGGTCGAGCAGACGCTCCTTGGCCACCCGGCAGTTGGCCCACAGTTGCTGGTGCTGCCGGCTGTCGATGCGCGTGCCCTTCTCCGCCAGGCGCTTCGCCACTACGCCCGCCAGCGCCAGGTCGATATTGTCGCCGCCCAGCAGAATGTGCTCCCCCACCGCCACCCGGTTCAGAGCCAGTTCGCCCGCCGATTCGGTCACCGCAATCAGCGTGAAATCGGTCGTTCCGCCGCCGATGTCCACTACCAGGATGAGATCCCCAACCCCCACGCGCTCCCGCCAGTCGGCGTGCCGTTCGATCCAGGCGTAGAACGCCGCCTGCGGCTCTTCGAGCAGCGTGATGTTCTTGTACCCTGCCTGTCGCGCCGCCTCGAGCGTGAGTTCCCGCGCCACCGCGTCGAACGAGGCCGGCACCGTCACCAGTGCTTCCTGCTCGGCGAAAGGCGCGTCCGGCATCTTGAAATCCCAGCCCTCGCGCAGATGCTCCAGGTAACGGCGGCTCGCCTCCACCGGGGAGATTTTGTCCACCCCCTCCGGCGCGCGAAACGGCAGCAGCGGCGCGGTCCGGTCCACGCCCGAGTGCGACAGCCACGACTTCGCCGACGACACCAGCCGTCCCGCGTTCTCCACGCCCCGCTTCTGCGCGAGTGTTCCGGCCACGTACCCGCGTTCGGCATCCCACGGCAGCGCGATCGTGCCCCCCGGAAAATCCGTCGCCCCGGGCAGATAGAGGAACGACGGCAGCAAACCTTCGTCCCGCACCTCGCCCGGATTTTCAAGCTGAGGGATTCCCAGTAACTGCACCTTGGGCGGCGCGAACGGATCCGCGTCCGCCTCGCCGTAAGCCAGGGCGGAGTTGGTGGTGCCCAAATCAATTCCGATGACGAATTTTGAAGGCAACTTACTCGATCTCGATTTCCGCCGGCGCAATCACGGAGGCATCCTGCTTGCCGGCCAGGGCGGGCAATTCCACCTTCGACGCCTTCCATCCCTTATGCCGCAGAATGCCGCCCGATGGCGGCTTGGCCGGCACGTTGCCGACGAATTTCACCAGGTTCGGATCCGACGAGGGCGCCTGCGTGAACGCGCCTTCCACCCCGTCGATCACCGGCTGAAGCTTGACATACCGCCCCACCGAGTCGCGGCACTGGTCGTGCAATTCCCGCACTGCCGCGCCCACCTGATCGTCCGAATAGCCGGCGATGTCCTCCATCAGAAAGTCCACCAGCCGCGAATCCCTTTGCAGAATCCCCAGCAATTGCAGCGCTCCGTCGGACGCGCGCACTGCCGGCGGCGGAGGCGCCGCCGCCGCTGCCGTGGATTTCGACGCGGGCTTGGGCGCCGCATCCCGCGGCACCAGGTTCAGCTCCGTCAGCGTTTCGGCCGACAGTGCCCCGTGAAACAGAATATTGAAAAAACAGCGAAAGGCGAGAAGAATCCTCAAACTTGTGGCTCCAACAGATTAGGATAGCAAGCGGTCCGCCGGACGCTCTTACCGGGACTGGATGACCGTCTCCTGCCGCAGCCGTTCCAGTTGGCGCCGCGCGATCTCCGCCCACTGGCCCGAGTTGTCCAGCTTCAGATACGTCTTCCAGTGATGCACCGCCCGCAGCGGATCCCCGGTCCGTTCGCACAACAGCGCCAGGTTGAAATGAGCATCGGCATATTGCGGATTGAGCTTCAGGGCCGCGCGGTAGTGCTCCCACGCCTGCTTGAGCTTGCCCTGCTCGTCGTAGAGATTGCCCAGGTTGAACTGCGCCAGGGCATAGCTCGGGTCCGCCCCGATAGCCGCCCGGTAGTAGCGTTCCGCCTCCGCGAAGCTTCGCAGGCGGTAATAGATGGTTCCCAGGTTCACCAGCGCCCCCGCCGCCTCCGCGTTCAGTTCCAGGACCTTCTGGTAAGCCTCCACAGCCCGTTCCACCGGCGCGCCCGTCTCTTCGAGTTCCAGGCCCCTCTGGAACCACGCCTCAGCCTCTCGCAGCCGGTTCAGCGTCCGCTTGCGCTCGGGGAAGTTCTTGAGCCCGCCCAGGTCCGCCGCTTCGAAGTCGAACAGGATTTGTCCGCTGATCGCTTCCATCTTTTGCCCGGCCACGTGTACGGCTATGCGCCGGCCGTCGGAAACGATCCGCAATTCGGATAACGGCTGTTTGATCCAGTCCAGTTTCTGCCGCAGCGAATCCAGCGCCTTGCCGATCTCTTTGGGCCGGATGCGGTTCTCCCGCAGCTTGATCAGCGTTTGCAGCGCGATCAGGTCGGAAAACGTGTACTGCTCCGCCGCCGGAATCAAAGACTGCCTCTCCCAGCTTCGAAGCTGCCGCTCGGAGAGGTCGAACTTACGGCGGACGTCCGCGCGCGAGTATTCCTCTTTCGGAGCCACCCGCACATTTTAACAGGGGTGCCACTCGACGCGTTCAGTATTCCCACGCGCCTCTACAGGCCCGCCACCCCCCTTCCCCGTGCAGTGACCTATACTACACGTTGTGGATTCCCCCATCACCCGCCGGGTTTTCGTCGGTGCTCTCACCGCGCTCGGTTTCACCGCTGCTCAAGACGGATGGGTTCAGCTCTTCGATGGCCACAGTCTGAATGGCTGGAGGCCGAGCGAAACCAAAGACTCCTGGAAAGTGATTGACGGGCAGCTCGCAGCCGACGGCCCCCGTTCACACCTCTTCTACAACGGCAACGTCAATCAGGCCAGCTTCCTCAATTTCGAACTCGAAGTGGAAGCCCTGGCCAAACCGAGCGCGAATTCGGGCGTTTATTTCCACACCGCCTACCAGGAAACCAACTTTCCGCAGAAGGGATTTGAGGTCCAGGTCAATAACACCGCCGGCGCCGGCGAGCGCAAGAAGACCGGCTCCCTCTACGGTTTCCGCAACGTATACAAGGAGTTCGTGAAGGACGACGAGTGGTTCAAGCTCAACGTCCTGGTGCGCGGCAAGAACGTGCAGGTGCGGCTGAACGGCATGCTGGTGGTGGACTACACCGAGCCCGCCACCCCCTTCGTGCCCACCGGAATCGAGCGCGAGCGCTTCCTTCAGCGCGGCACCTTCGCGCTCCAGTGCCACGACCCCAATTCCAAGGCGCGCTTCCGCAGCGTCCGCGTGCGGCCGCTGCCCGACAGCACACCTACGCCCGGCCCGCTGCCCGAAGCCGACGACACCTTCAAACGCCTCATTCAGCTCAGCCGCGACAATTACCCGGTGGTCGATTTCCACACCCACCTCAAAGGACTCACCCTCGAGCAGGCGCTCGAAAAGTCCCGCCGCGACGGGATCGAGTACGGCATCGCCGTCAACTGCGGCAAGGGCTTCCCCACCGATACCGATGCCGCCGTGATGGCCTACGTGGACAGCATGAAGGGCCAGCCCTGCTTTGTGGCGATGCAGGCGGAGGGCCGGGAATGGACCCAGATGTTCTCCCGCCGCGCCGCCGCGCAGTTCGACTACATCTTCACCGATTCCATGACCTGGACCGACAATCACGGCAAGCGCATGCGCACCTGGATGCCCAACGAAGTGGGGACCATTTCCGACCCCCAGGAATTCATGGATACACTCGTCGATCGCGCCGTCGGCATCCTCGAAAACGAACCCGTGGACATTTACGTGAACCCCACGTTTCTGCCCGACGCCATCGCCAGGGACTACGAAACGCTCTGGACCGATGCCCGCCGCAAGCGCGTCATCGCCGCAGCCAAAGCCAACAACGTCGCCATAGAAATCAATGACCGCTACAAGCTGCCCAGCCGGTCCTTCATCGAAATGGCCAAGGCCGAAGGATGCAAGTTCAGTTTCGGCACGAACAACGCCGGCGCCGCCGATCTGCGGCGCAGCGAGTACGGGCTCCAGATGATCGACGAGTGCAAGCTGCGCGCCCAGGATTTCTTCGTTCCCGGCGCCTTCGGCCCGCGGGCCATTGAGCGCAAGGGCAATGCGCTGAAGGCGTAGAACCCTGGTGAAGGACCCGCTCGTCGGGCCCCTGGCTGCTGTTGCCGCGGGGATCCTGCTCGTCCGCTTCGTACCGTTCCGGGAATCCGAGCTGATGCTCCCCGCCGCCGCCTTCCTGGCGCTGGCATTGATCGCCCTCCTGCGCCGCGCGCGCTGGCTCGCTGCCCTGTGCGCCTGCCTCGTCCTCCTCTGCGCGGGCGCGTTCACCGCTCTCCGGCACCGCCCCGGGCCCGCCCCGGTGCTCGACGCTGAATCCCGCGAAGTGGTTATCCTCGAAGGCTGCGTCGTCGAACCCCCCGCCATCTCCGATGAACGCGAGCGCTTCATCCTCGAACTCGAGCCCGCCGCCCGCGCGCAGGTCACTCTCTACACGCGCGAAGGCCAGCCGCTGCCCGCGCTCCGCTACGGACAGAGAGCCGAGGTGGCAGCGCGCGTCCGCAAAGCCCATAACTTCGCCAATCCCGGCGCCTTCGATTACGCCCGCTACCTGGGCCGTCAGGAGATCTACTGGACTGCGTCCGGATCCGCTTCCGAGGTGCGCGTTCTGCCTGGCCGCTGCGGCTCGCGCTTTCAAAAGGCGGTCATGGACCTGCGCCAGGCCGCCCTCGCCCGCATCGAACGCCTCTATGCGCCGGATGCCTACCGCACCGGCATGTTGCAGGCCATCCTGATCGGCCAGTCTTACCAGCTCGAAAAGGTCTGGACCGAGCAATATCGCAGCACCGGCACCTTTCACGCCCTGGTCATCTCCGGAACCCACGTCGCCGTGCTCGCCGGCTTCTTCCTTTTTCTGCTGCGGATCTGTTTCGTGCCGGAATCGCTGGCCGGCCTCTTCACCGCGCTCGCCGCGTGGCTTTACGCGCTGGTGACCGGGTGGCAGACGCCCTGCGTCCGCTCCGCCGCCGGTCTCACGCTTTTCCTGATCGCCGGCTACTTCTATCGCCGCCGGAGGCCCATCAACCTGCTCGCCGCCGTCGCCCTCGCCTACCTTCTGCTCGACCCCGACCAGTTGTACGACGCCAGCTTTCAGCTCACCTTCCTCGCCGTAGCTTTTCTGGGCGCCTTCGCCGCGCCGGTCATCCGCGCCACATCCGGCCCGCTCGCCGCCGCCCTCAGCGGCCTTGCCGATACCGCCCGCGACCTTCACCTCCAGCCGCGCGCCGCGCAGTTTCGCATCGAAATGCGCCTGCTGGCCGAAACTCTCGAGCGTGCCCTGCGCCTCCCCCGCCGTCTCGCGCGATGGACCGTCGCCGGCTCCGCCCGCGCCGTCTTATTTGTTTACGAACTCGTCCTGGTCTCCGCCATCGTGCAGCTCGGCCTCGCCCTGCCCATGATTTTCTATTTCCACCGCGTCGGCGTCTCCGGCCTCTCCGCTAACGTCTTCATCGTGCCGCTGATGGGGATCATCGTGCCGGTTGGGTTTGTCGCGGTGTTCACCGGCTGGTGGGTTCCGGCCGCGCTCGCCGGCACCCTGCTGAACCTCTCGCGATCGATTGTCGAATGGCACGCCGCCCTGGAACCAAACTGGCGCATTCCCACGCCGCCCGCCTGGGTTGCCGTGGCGTTGGGAGCGTCGCTCGTCTGTCTTGCTGCTGTCCGCGGCAAATGGTGGCGCGCGGCCTCCGCCGTTGCCGCCGCCGCCCTGCTGGTGCTGCTGTTCTGGGAACCCTTCGCCCCTGAAATCCGGCCCGGAATTCTCGAATTCACCACCATCGACGTCGGCCAGGGAGACAGCCTCCTGCTCGCCTTCCCCGATGGCCGGACCATGCTGGTCGATGGCGGCGGCATCCCCGTCTTCGGAACCCGCCCGCGCTCCCGCCTCGAAATCGGCGAGGACGTGGTCGCCCCCTATTTATGGGATCGCCATCTGGCGCGCCTGGACATTGTCGCCATGACGCACGCCCATGAAGACCATGCCGGCGGTCTCGCCGCGATCGTCGCCGACTTTCACCCACGCGAGCTTTGGACCGGCGCCGCGCCGGACGCCCCGGCCTGGGAAACCCTCCGCCAGAGCGCCGCTCGTGCCGGCACGCGGATCGTCCCGCTCGTCGCCCCACGCCGTTTCGCCTTTGGCGGGGCCCAGGTGGAAGTGCTCGCGCCGCTTCCCGGTTACGAGCCCGCCCACGCCCCGCGCAATAACGATTCCCTGGTGCTCCGCGTCCAGTTTGGACGCCATTCGTTTCTGCTCAGCGGCGATATCGAACGCCAGATCGAATGGGGCCTGCTCGGGACCGGCGAACTATCGCACGCCGACGTCTTGAAGGTCGCCCATCACGGCAGCCGGACTTCCACAACCGAGGAATTTCTGAACGCCGTCTCCCCCGCCTTCGCCATCGTTTCATCCGGCGAAGGCAACAGCTACGGCCATCCCAACGCCGACGTCCTGGACCGCCTCGCCGCTCACCACACGGCCCTCTATCGCACAGACCGCAACGGCCTCGTCACCTTCCGCTCCGACGGCCGCCATCTGACCATCGACAGCGTGCATTGAGAGGTCTACCACCACGGCCCGTATGGCCCGTACGTCCCGTAAGGCCCGCCCCATCGCCCGCGGCCCCAGCCGATCCCGACCCCGATACTCACCGGTACCGGACCGCAGCCCCAGCACCTTCGGCCTTGATCGCGCCGCTGTAGGCGCGGCGGCTCCGCTCCGCCCTCGAAATCGCTCGAGTTCGCATACCGGAACGCCCCCGGCGCGCGCCCCGTCGCCACCGTCACCGGCGACTCCACCTGGAAGGTCAGCACCGACTCCGGATACACCACCGATGGACGGTTCCGCGTGGCCGCTATCGTCGCCAGCCCCGCTCCCGCGCCGATGGCCGCGCCAATCGCTCCCCCGCTCCGCCAGCTGATCGCGTTCCCGACCACCGCTCCCACCAGCGTCGTATTCGCCACCGTGCCCACCTGCTGGTCCACCGGCGTTCGCGGACCCTCCTGCACCACCTGCTGCGTGCGCACGCTTTCCTGCGAACCGTCCGCAAATGTCAGCCCGTTAATCTCCACGCCCAGCCGCGCCCTCTTTCCGCCGCGCGGCTTCTCCGCATCCGTCACCTGTCCGAACACCGTTTGGCCTCGTTGCGCCAGCACCACACCATCCACTACGATCGGCTGCGTCAGCGTTGCCGAAAACGTGTCGCCCGGCTGGTTCCGGCTGGAGGAGATCTCCTGGTTCACCCGCACCGTGAAGTGGGTACCCGGCCTCAGCACGACCTCCGCCGGGATGCCGGCGGGGGGAGGCGTCTGCGGCACGGCGGCCGGCGGCGGCTGCTGCTGCCCGAGAGGCTGACCGAATTCGTCGGTAGCTTGCGGAGCGGGCGGCGCCGCGGGTGGCCCGGGCGGCGGAGAATCCTGGGCAAAGACAATGCCCGTTGCCAAAACCAGAAGCGGAAGAACAAAGGTGCGTGAGCGGTTCATGATGGCTACCCTGGATCATACCTTTCGCAGAAGGCGAATGCACCCCAGCAGCCAATTGCAAGTCGTAGAGGATAAAGGCTCTGTGCGATCATCGCCGTGGCCCGAAAGCACCGCACCTGGTGATTTTCAGCCACCCCGTGGTAAGCCTGAACGCCAACTCGACGGCAATGCCGTTCTTTCGCGAGCGAAGCTGGAAGACCAGAACCGTCGCCATGTTTTTCCCGTACAGCGACCCTCCGTGTTGTGGTCTTATTAGATCTGGGGAGAAGCGGCCCGAAACTGATCCTGCGACAACCCCAACGAACCTTTTCCGGCTTGGTTTGTCACTTGCGGAGCGCCGGTAAAGGCAGCTAAAATCAACGCGTTCGCAAAAATCCCTTGGAGGAATCATGGCTGTTGAGCAGAAGGTGAAGCAGATCATTGTCGAGCAGCTTGGGGTAGACGAAAGCCAGGTAGACAGCAACGCTTCGTTCGTGGACGATCTGGGCGCCGACTCGTTGGATATCGTCGAGTTGGTCATGGCTTTCGAAGAAGCTTTCGAGCTGGAAATCCCCGACGAAGATGCCGAAAAGATCACCACAGTGAAAGACGCCGTCGAGTACATCGAGAATAAGACCACCAAGAAATAAGATTTCGCCAGGGAGAACTCGTTTTGTCACGAAGAGTTGTGGTGACCGGCGTCGGCTTGGTGACGCCGTTGGGGATTGGGACGGAAGCGTCTTGGGAAGCCGTCCGGGCCGGGAAATCGGGCATCGGCCCCATCACCCGGTTTGACGCTGCCGCCTTTTCCTGCCGGATCGCCGGAGAAGTTCAGGGGTTCGATCCCACGAACTATGTCGAGAAAAAAGAAGTCAAAAAGATGGGGCGTTTCATTCAGTTCGCCATCGCGGCGGCCGAATGCGCGCTCCGTGGCTCGGCCCTGCCGGTAACCGCCGAAAACGCCGAGCAGGTCGGCGTCTACATCGGCAGCGGAATCGGCGGATTCGAAGTCATCGAGCGCGAACACCAAACCCTCATGGAACATGGCCCGCGCCGTATTTCCCCTTTTTTCATCCCCTCCACCATCATCAATCTGGCCTCAGGGTACGTCTCCATTCGCAGCGGGGCGAAAGGGCCGAACTCGGCCACCGCCACCGCCTGTACCACCAGCGCCCATTCCATCGGGGACTCGTTTCGCATGATCCAGCGCGGCGATGCCGACGCCATGATTTGCGGCGGAACGGAAGCCTGTATCACCCCCATGGGCGTAGGCGGGTTCGCCGCCATGCGCGCCCTCTCCACCCGCAACGACGAGCCCTCCCGCGCCTCGCGTCCGTGGGACCGCGACCGCGACGGCTTCGTCGTGGGTGAAGGAGCCGGCATCCTGGTTCTCGAGGACCTCGAAGGCGCCCGCCGGCGCAACGCCTCCATTCTTTCCGAGCTTGTGGGATACGGCATGAGCGCCGATGCGTTCCACGTCACCGCGCCGCCGGATGACGGAGACGGAGCCTTCCGGGTCATGCGCAATGCCGTCCGCGACGCCGGACTACAGCCTTCCGATATCGACTACATCAACGCGCACGGCACCTCTACCGAGGTCGGCGACCGCGCCGAAACCGCCGCCATCAAGCGCGCTTTCGGGGACCATGCCTATAAGCTCGCGGTCAGCTCCACAAAGTCCATGACCGGCCACCTGCTCGGCGGCGCCGGCGGCCTGGAAGCCGGCCTTACCGTGCTCGCCATCCGGGATCAGATCGCCCCTCCCACCATCAATCACGAGAATCCGGATCCACTTTGCGATCTGGACTATGTGCCGAATCAAGCCCGCGCCATGCCCATCAACTATGCGCTTTCGAACAGTTTCGGCTTCGGCGGCACCAACGGTTGCCTCATTTTCAAGCGATACCAGGAGTAGGCGCTGCCGCGAGAAGCTTCGCCAGGCCGCGCCGCCATGCCTATGAAGATTCTCGTCGCCATCAAGCAGGTTCCCGCGCGCGACTCGCAATTGCGTGTCGCGCCTTCCGCCAAATGGGTTGAAGACCAGGACCTGACCTACGAAATCAACGAGCCGGACGCATACGCCCTCGAAGCGGCGCTCCAGCTCAAAGAAAAACAGGGCGGCGAAGTCGTCGCCGTTTGCGCGGGACCCGCTCGCGCCGCCCAGACCATCCGCGAAGCCCTGGCCAAGGGTGCCGACCGCGCCATTCACATCGAAGCCGAAGACCTGGCTTCCTTCGACCCCCTGGCCGTTTCCCGCCTGCTGGCCGCCGCCATCCAGCCCGAGTCCCCCGACCTGGTGCTTACCGGGCTCCAATCCGACGACCTCGGCTACGGCCAGACCGGCGTAATCCTAGCCGAACTGCTCGGCCTCCCGCACGCCACCCTGATCATGCAGGTGGAAGTCCAGGAGGGCGGCATCCGCGTCAAACGCGAGCTCGAAAACGGCTGGTTCCAGCACGTCGAAATGCCGCTCCCGGCCGTGCTCGCCATTCAGTCCGGTATCAGCAAGCTCCGTTACGCCACGCTGATGGGCATCAAGAAGGCCAAGAGCAAAGAGGTCCGGCGCGTCACGCCCGAGTCGCTCGGCGCTCCTTCCGCCGCCCCCTGCATCACCATGGAACGTCTGTACCTGCCGGAGCGCACCAAGCGCACCCAGTTGTTCGACGGCGCGCCCAAGGAGGCCGCCGCGCAACTGGTCGAAAAGCTGCGGTTTGAAGCGAGGGTCATATGAGCATCCTGGCCGTTCTGGAACTGCGCCACACTCCCGGAGCCGCTCCCGAGTGGAACCGCATGTCGTTTGAAGCGCTCGCCGCCGCCCGGCAGATGGCCGAAGCGCTCGGTGTTCCCGCCTCCGCCGCCATCCTCGGACAGAACACCGGCGAGTTTGCGCGCGAGCTCGCCTCCCGAAAGCTTGAAAAGGTCTGGTCCGTCGAACACGAACAGCTCGCTGCCTACACCCCCGACGCCTACGCCTCGGCCCTGCGCCAGCTCGTCGACAAGACTTCGCCCGACCTGGTCGTCTTTCCCCATTCCTACCAGGTGCGCGATTTCCTACCCAAGCTCGCCACTTCGCTTGGCCGCGTGGCCGTCAGCGACGTGGTCGGTCATCGCGTGGAAAGCGGCGCCCTGACGCTCGTTCGCCAGCTCTTCCAGGGCAAGGTCAATGTGGACGTGCGCTTCGCCTGCCCCGCGCCCAACTTCCTTTCCGTGCAAGCGGGAGCCTACCGCGCCGTCGAGGATGATTCCGGCACCGCGGCCATTGAGACCTTCACGCCCGAAATCTCGAACGTGCGCACCCGGCCCCAGGAAATGTTCCGCGAGTCGCAGCGCGCCGTCGACCTCTCCGCCGCCGAGATCATCGTTTCCGTCGGCCGCGGCATCAAGGAGGCCGAAAACATCGCCATCGTGCAGAAGCTGGCCGACGCCCTCGGCGCCGAACTCGCCGCATCCCGCCCCATCTGCGATGCCGGGTGGCTCCCCATGGAGCGTCAGGTCGGTAGCTCCGGCCAGACCGTGGCGCCCAAAATGTACCTCGCCGTCGGAATCTCCGGCGCCATCCAGCATTTGGTGGGAATGAAGGGCGCCCGCACCGTCGTCGCCATCAACAAGGATCCCGACGCTCCCATCTTCGAGATCGCCGACTACGGTATCGTGGGCGACCTGTTTCAGGTGGTTCCCGAGCTGGTGGCGGCGCTGGAATCCCGAAAATAACGGGCCCGAAAAGGACGGAACATCACCGCCGCGTGGGGGTCAATCGTAAAGTTTCGTAAACGAAACGAGGCATTTGACTTCCACGCCGCTATCCAGCTATACTTTCGAGTCCACGCCGTAGTTCCTCCCCGTCTAGGTTGCAACTTTCGGGGCTGTCCTTGCGTCGTAAACATTTCGATCATTTCCATCGTCATTACTCGAGAAGGTTGAAATCATGAAACTCGGATCCAAGCCCAAGACGGCTGCCTACCGAAAGATCCTCGAACGGAAGGCGGAAGAAGTGCGCCGGAGCATGTCCGCCCAGAAAGCCGCCCAGGTGGTGGCTCGGCTCGACTGTCCCTCCGATGAGGGCGACCTCAGCCAGCAGCATCACGAAGAGTGGATTTTCCTCAATCGCAACACCATCGATATGAAGCTGCTGCGCGAAATCGCCGACGCGCTCCGCCGCATCGAACAGGGCAGCTATGGCATTTGCATGGAGTGCGAAGAACCGATCTCCGGTAAGCGCCTGGATGCCGTGCCGTGGGCCAAATTCTGCGTTGCCTGCCAGGAACACATCGCCGCCCGCATCGCCGACGGCCAGCCCGAGGAAGAGTTCCAGGAATCTCATCGATGACGCTTGCCGCGCTGCGCAAGCTCGCCATCAAACGCCAATATCAGATTCACTTCCGCCTGCGTAACGGAATGGAGTGCGTTGTCAACGAGCACGGCGTGGCGCAGGTTCCTCAACTGCAGGCGCCGCCCGATTTCAACCTGGAGCAGGAACTGGAAGAGGCCGCTGAGTTTCTCATCGAACCCGCCGTCTCGTCCAACCCGAAGGCCCCCGCCCGGGTCGCCGAACGCCCGCGCCGGGTAACGCGCCAGGAGCTGGCTGCCATGGTTTCCTCGCCATCGGCCGCCGCCCACGCCGAGCACGACGAAGAGTAGTACGCCTACCCCCAAAAATGGGCATAGCGACTCCCGTGCTTCCCGCCCGTGCACTCGTGTAAAGTGGATAGTGTACAATACGAAAGCCGTTGGTACACTGCTTTACTTTCCCGTCAGGGACTTTATTGGGGGCTTCGATGGAAAAGCCGGCGCAAAACATTCAAGACAGTTTTTTAAACAACGCTCGCAAGGACAAGATTGTCCTCACCATTTACCTCATGAGTGGTGTGAAGCTCTCGGGGCGCATCAAGAGCTTTGACAAGTACTCCCTGGTGCTCGAAACGAACAATCAGGAGCAGTTGATTTTCAAGCACGCAATTTCCACCGTGGTAACGCAGAAATCCGTCCATTCCCACGTTTCCACATCGCAGGCAGCCGGGCAGAGCATCGGCGGAGGTTCCCTCCCCGGCGTGCCGGTTCACTCCGATAGCAGTTCGGAGGTCTGAAACGCCGCCGAACCCACCCGTTCACGAGCGGGCGATACTGGTGGGCCTGGAGTTTAAGCGCCGGGCCCAGGGGACGCGTGATACCGCCCCAACCGCCGAAGAATCACTCGAGGAACTGGCCGAGCTTGCCGCCGCCGCGGGCGCTCAGGTAGCCGGGCGATTTATTCAGGCGCGTTCCGCCGCGGTGGCTGCCACGCTCATCGGTCCCGGCAAAGTGGAAGAGCTCGCCGCCGAAGTCCGGCTTCAGGAAGCTGACGTCGTCATTTTCGATAACGAGCTGACTCCCACCCAGCAGCGGAACCTCGAGAAAGCGCTCTCCGCAAAGGTCGTCGACCGCACTCAGCTCATCCTGGACATCTTCGCTTCCCGCGCCCGAACCCGCGAAGGCCGCCTCCAGGTGGAACTCGCTCAGTTGAATTACATGCTGCCCCGCCTCGCCGGCCGCGGCGTCGA
Source organism: Bryobacterales bacterium (assembly GCA_963836425.1). Taxonomy (GTDB): domain Bacteria; phylum Acidobacteriota; class Terriglobia; order Bryobacterales; family Bryobacteraceae; genus CAWIJJ01. The sequence continues at coordinate 35,658 of CAWIJJ010000010.1, forward strand.
AATGTCCCGGCTGGGCGGCGGCATCGGCACCCGCGGCCCCGGTGAAACCCAGCTCGAAACCGACCGCCGCCGCATCAGCCGCCGGATCAAAAAGATCGAAGACGACCTGGAAGGCGTGCGCAGCGGGCGCCTGCTCCACCGCAAACGGCGCAGTGCCGTGCCCTTGGCCACGCTCGCCATCGCCGGCTATACCAATGCCGGTAAGTCCACCCTGTTCAACCGTCTCACCGCCTCCGGCGTGCTCGCCGACGCACGCATGTTCGCTACCCTCGATCCCACCGTCCGCCCGCTCATTCTTCCGTCGCGCCGCCGCGTTCTCCTCAGCGACACTGTTGGCTTTATCCGCAACCTCCCCACTACGCTGGTAAAAGCTTTCCGCGCCACCCTCGAAGAGGTTCAAGAGGCCGCCCTCATTCTTCACGTGGTAGACATCTCGGCCCCTTCCGCAGGAGAACACGTCCAGCACGTCACCGAGGTCCTTGGGGAAATCGGCGCCTCCGGGATTCCCCAGATTCTTGTCATGAACAAGTGCGACCGCCTGGTGGGTGACGCCCGTCTCCCGCTCGCCGGCGCCGCCGGCCACATCCCAGCTCTCCGCATCGCCGTTTCTGCGCTCACCGGCGACGGCATCGATGAACTGCTCTCCATCGTCGACCAGACCCTCCCCCTCGACCCCATCGTCCGCACCACCCTCCGCTTCTCCGCCGGAGACGGAGCCACCCTCGCCCTCCTGCATGAGTTCGGCCGCGTCCTTAGCACCCGATACGAAGGCGGCTTCTGCCAGGTGGAAGCCGAGATCCCCGAATCGCTTCACCGCCGCCTCGGCACTCGAACCGGCGCCTGACGATCTCCACAGCAACTGTGGAAAAGTCTGTGGGAATCAGCGGCTGAAATTAGCCAAAGGCTTGTGTTAAAAACCACTTACAACGAATTGACCCAAACCTGAGCAACTCTGCTAATCGTCGCGGAATCAAGGAGTTAAGCTCAATTTCGGACTTTGGGCACCGGGCTCGGGGTTCTAGTACACGCCTGAGAACCGCCGACTCCCGTTTATCCACAGATATTGGGGGTATTACCCTTAGGGAAGAGGAAGAGAAAGAAGGTGGTGGCGGCGCGCAGACTCGAACTGCGGACCTAGGGATTATGAGACCCTCGCTCTAGCCAGCTGAGCTACGCCGCCCTTACATCGAGTGTATCAAAAACACTCTTACGGGGTGCTCTACTTTCTCACCTCAGCCTCGATCGCTTCCAGTTCCTTCCCGGCCTCCGCCCACTTTCCCTGCGAAGACAGGTCGCGATACCGTCGCAGATGCTCGCGCACCCTGTCCAGCCGGGCCTGATCCGTCGTGCCGCCCGTCGTAGCCGTTGAGGTGGTGGAGGTGGGAGTCGTCTTCGTTTCCGCCGTGCCGCCCGCCTGCTTCACCAGTTCCTGAGCCCCCGGAGAAAGCTGCGCCAGGGCCTGCTCGTAGCTGTCCGCGTAGATCACCCGGTTGCCCACCGCCAGCACCACTTTCTTCAACTGCGGCATGCTCCCTTCCGCCGCCTGAATGTAGATCGGATCGACGTAAAGGAAGGTGTTACCCACCGGCAGCACCAGGATCTGGCCCCGTACCGCGCGTGAACCCTGCTGGTTCCACAGCGTCAGGTCTTTGCTGATGTTCTGGTCCTGGTTGATGAAAGCCGAAACGTTCATCGGCCCCGGGATCAGCTCCTGCTTGGAGAGCAGCAGCACGGTAATGTCCCCGAGCTTGTCCCCGTCGCACCGGCCGGCCATCACTCCGATCAGATTATTCTTGTTCCTCGGCGTGAACGGGATCAGCAGCAGGAATTCCACTTTTTCCTGGCCCGGCAGCACCGCCATCACGTACGTCGGAGTGGCGCGCGTGGTCGCGTTGTCCGGTCCCGAGGTGTGCATGGGCAGGTCCCAGACGTCTTCCTTGTTGTAGAAGGCCTGCGGGTCGGTCATGTGGTAGGTGCGGTAGATTTCCGACTGCACGCGGAATAACGTCTCCGGGTAGCGTGCGTGCGCCCGCAGGTCGGCCGGCATCGCCGAAACGGGCAGGACGAGGTCCGGGAACAACCGTTGATAAGCCGCGATGATGGGGTCGTCCGGCGCGAACACATAGATGTGGGTGGTGCCGTCGTAGGCGTCCACCGTAGCTTTCACGGCGTTTCGGATGTAGTTGATGGAACCCATGCCCGGAACGTTGACCGCACGCGAATAAGGGTGCGCCGATGAAGTGGTGTAGCCGTCCACAATCCATACAAGCCGCCCTTCCTCCGTCACCACCAGGTAAGGATCCGAGTCCCACGAAAGGAACCCGGCCAGCGTCTGTAGCCGGTCAAGCACCTTGCGGTGGATCATCATCCGGCTATTCGGCGTGAGGTAGTCCGTCAGCAGAATGTTGGCCTCGCCCTCGTGGATTGCCGCCGCCAGCCGCATCGGCAGCGACGAGATCGGAAACCCGCCCTTCCCTTCGTAAGTCGAGTAGGCATTCTGCTCGCCCGAAGGGTAGTTGAACTCCTTTTGCGCCGTGTGCACGAATACCGGCTCGTGCGTCGCCTCGCCGTAATAGATCTCCGGCCGCGTCAGTTTCAGGCTGCTGGTGCGCACCTGCGGCGGCGCGTCGTCGATCAGCAGCACCGGCAGCCCGTCCGACGTTACCTTGCTGACCTCGGCCAGCACCAGCCCGTAGCCGTGCGTGTAGATAAACGCCGGGTTGATCCAGTTGGCGCGAGCGTCGGGAAGCTGCGAAATGTCCAGTTCGCGCGGCGAGAGCAGCACCTGGCGGTACTGGCCGTCGATCATATACCGGTCGACGTCGCTGTCCTGAAACGTGTAATAAGTCCGCAGCGCCTGCCGTTGCGTGATGGTGTCGTGGAACGGTTTCCATTCCCACAGCCGGACGTTATCGAGTTCCGCGCGGTGCGCGTCCACGTCGATCGGCGCCTCGGGCACCGCCTTGAACTCAATCTGCTGTACGTTCCCCGCCAGGCCGTAAGCGTTCCGGGTGGCATGGATGTGGGCGTCGATGTACGGCCGCTGCAGCGAGATCTCGTTGGGCCGCACGTACAGCGCCGAGACCGCGCGCGGAACGATAAACGTTACCAGCAGCGAAATCGCCATCGAAGCCGCCAGCACCCAGCGGCCCATCCACACCAGGCCCGCCGCCGCGATCGACGCCAGGACTAACAGCCATTGCAGCGGCAGCCCGATGTTCCGGTCCACATAGTCGATTCCCACCAGGAAGGTGCCGTGTTCGTTGTAAGCCATCTCGAACCGGCCCAGGTAGAAGCGCAGCGCCATCGACAGCAGCAGTACCACCGCCGCCCCGCGGATGAAGCGCGATTCCAGGCCGCCTTCCAGCCGCAGAAAGCCCGGGTCGATCTCCTGCGCTTCCCGCATGTCCGGAAACTTGTAGCGCAGTTGCCAGCCCCGCGCCGCCAGCCAGTAGAGCAGAATGCACAGGATCGCCAGCGCCAGCACCCAGCCGCGCAGCATGCCGTAGAAGGGAAGGTCGAAAAGATAGAACGACAGCGGCTTGGCGAATACCGGGTCGTGCCAGGCCGTGGCCGCGGCGGGAAGTCCGCGCGACCCCGCGAAACGCACCACAGTCCACGTGTCAATCGAGGCTGCCGACGCAATGTACGCCAGCCCCAATAACACCAGTGCGGCCACCCGGGCGTACCACCGGTGTTCTCGCAGGCTGGTTCCGGCAAACTTCAGGGCGCGGGCGTGCGCGATCCACAGCGCGGCGAAGGCCAGCAGAGTTGCCGCCGCCAGCGGAGCCGCCGCATAGTACAGCATGCTGAACCAGGTGTCCAACTGCCCCAGTTCCTTCCACCATTGGATTTCGATGGCGTACCCGGCGAAGGAACTCGCCACCAGCAACAGGACAATCAGCAGGACGATGATCGTGATCCGCGTGGCCGGCGAACCCGGTGCCCTGCGTCTCTCTTCCATTTCGAACCTTGCCATGCCCCAAGCGTAGCACCGGCGCCGCCACCCCATACCGGCAAGGGGTATTTCCCGGTCCTCTGTTCCTGCAACTTGGCTGAACCTCCGGGCCAGGATGGATCGTCTATTTGGTAAGATGGAAAATCCAGTCTGGGATTCCAAGCTTGGGGTAAGTGATTGAAGGTTAGCGTTCTCGTTTCCCTATTTCTGTGCAGCTTCGCCATTGCCGGCGCCCATCCAGGAGTGGATGCCATGGCGCCGGAAATCGTTCTCGAGCACTTTTGGGCAGTCAGCAGCAGCCAGGAACATGTGCTCAAAAACGCTTCCATGGAAGTGGAGATGGCCGCCACGCTGCCCAAACTCCACAAGGCCGGCAAGCTGTTCGCCCTGCGCCGCATCTCCGACCTCGGCCGGATCACCTACGAAATACTGCGCTTTGAAGGCGACGGCACGGTCAAAAACCAGGTCATCGCCCGCTATCTCACGGCCGAAGCAGAAGCCCAGCGCAACCAGTCGCCCTCCCTCGCCGTCACGCCGGACAATTATAAGTTCAAGTACAAGGGCACCAATATCGCAGACGGCCGCGAGGTTCACGTCTTCGAAGTGACCCCCCGGAAGAAACGACAGGGCCTCTTCAAAGGACAGATCTGGATCGACGCTGAAACCTGCCTGCGCGTGCGCGAGTCCGGGTACCTGGTCAAGAATCCCTCCATTTTCCTCAAGCGCATCGAGTTCGTTCGCAAGTATGACATCGTCAACGGAATCTCCGTCCCCCGCCAGGTCCAAAGCATCGTTAACACCCGCCTGGTCGGCAAGGCCGAGTTGACGATCGACTTCACCAAAGTCGCAATCGATAATGGCAAGCGCGACGTGGCCGACCTCGGCGCGCAATAGTGCGGGCAGGCGGCCGGCGCAGTGGCGCGGTGCGCTCCGGGAGAACCGATGAGAACGCTGTTTCTGAATCCCCCGTCTTTTGAAGGTTTCGATGGCGGCGCCAGTTCGCGCTGGCCGGCTTCCCGGGAAATCGAGTCTTACTGGTACCCGGTCTGGCTCTGCTACCCCGCCGGCATGCTGCCGGACAGCAAGGTGGTGGATGCGCCTCCCCACAAGATTTCCATCGAACAGACCGTGGCCATGGCCCGGGATTTCGAGCTGCTCGTCCTGTACACCTCTACCCCCGGCTTCCACGTCGATGTGAAGATGGCCGAGATGATGAAGGACTCGAATCCCAAGCTGCGCGTCGCCTTCGTCGGTCCGCCGGTCACCACCGAGCCCGAAAAAACCCTCCAGGGCACCAAAGCCATCGACTTCGTCGTGCGCCGCGAATTCGATCACCAGATTGCGGATTACGCCCGCGGCGCCGCCCTCGAAAGCCTCCCCGGCGTCAGCTACCGCAAGAACGGATTCATCGTCAACAATCCCGAGGCCCCGGCCATCGAGGACCTCGACGCCCTGCCCTGGGTCACCCAGGTCTACAAACGCGACCTCGACATCACGCGCTACAACGTGCCGTTTCTGCTCAACCCGTTCATCTCCTTCTACACCTCGCGCGGTTGCCCGGCGCTCTGCACGTTCTGCCTCTGGCCGCAAACCCATTCCGGACATCGCTGGCGCCTGCGCTCGTCCGACGACGTGGCAAACGAGGTCCGCTACGCCCTCGGGCAGTTCCCCAACGTCAAGGAAATTTTCTTTGACGACGATACCTTCAACTACCGCAAGGAACGTACCATCGAGCTCTGCCGGAAACTCAAGCCGCTCAACTTCACCTGGTCCTGCACTTCGCGCGTCACCACCGACTACGACACCCTCAAGGCCATGAAGGAGGCCGGCTGCCGCCTGCTCATCGTGGGCTACGAATCGGGCGATCCGCAGATTCTCAAGAACATCAAAAAGGGCGCCACCGTGGATATGGCCCAGCGCTTCACCGCCAACTGCAAGAAGCTCGGCCTGCTGGTCCACGGCGACTTTATCATCGGCCTGCCCGGCGAGACCCGCGACAGCATTCGCAAAACCATCGACTTCGCCAAACGGCTCGATACCGAAACCATTCAGGTTTCCATCGCCCACCCCTATCCCGGCACCGAGTTCTACGACTACGTCAAAAAGAACAACCTCATCACCATCGATTCGATGACCGACGAAACCGGTCATCAGCTTCCCAACATCATCTATCCCGGCCTCGACCGCGGTGAGCTGGTGGATTGGGTGGAACGCTTCTACGGCGAGTATTTCTTCCGCCCGCGCGTAGTGTGGCGCATCGTGCGGAAGGCCATCTTCAACGGAGAAGAGCGCCGCCGCCTCACCAAGGAAGCGAGAGAATACATGGCGCTGCGCGCGAAACGGAAGAAGTTCGTGGCGGAGCACAAGTCGTCGAGTAAAACGGCCCCGGTCACGGCCGGCTCCGGCGACTGATGCGGGAATGACCAGCGATCGCGCCCGCCTTCGCGTCAAAACCTGGATCTGCGCCGCCGTCGTGGTGCTCAGCAACCTGTTCGGCAATCTTTTCATGAAGCGCGGCATGCCCGCCGAGCTCGCTTCTCCCCTCGAGTACATCACCGTGCTGTTCCGCCCCTGGGTCGCGTTGGGCGTGGCCCTGCTCGTCCTCTGGATGCTCTCCCGCATGGCCCTGTTAAGCTGGGCGGACCTCAGCTACGTCCTGCCCGTGACTTCCATCGGCTACGTGCTGATCGCCCTCGCGGGCAAGATCGTCCTGAACGAAGCCATCAGCCCAAAGCGATGGGCCGGCATCGCCCTCATCATGGCCGGCGTCGCCCTGGTAGGCGGAGCCAGCCCGCCCCGCACCTCCACCGGGCAGGGCCGGACATGAAGTGGATCCTGATCGGCGTGATCGTCGCCGCCACCACCCTGGGCGAAGTGCTCCAGGCCATGGGCATGCGCCGCCACGGCGAGATCCACGACTTCCGCCCCGGCGCCCTCCGCCGCGCCATGGCCGTGCTCGCCCGCAACCGCATCGTCATCGGCTCCGTCTTCGCCATGGCCGTTTCGTTCTTCGCCTACATGGGGCTGCTCACTATCTCCGACCTCAGCTTCGCCGTGCCGGCCACCGCCGTGACCTACGTGCTCGAAACCGTGCTCGCCAGGTACCTTCTCAAAGAACGCGTCACCTGGCTGCGCTGGACGGGCGCCGCGCTGGTCGTCTGCGGCGTCGCCCTGGTCTCCTTGTGACGCTGCTGGCTCTTCCCGCGCTTGCCGGCGCCGCTTATTACCTGCTCGCTGTCATCGCCGCCTGGAAGTTCCGCCGCCGCCCCCGCCCGCCCGCCGGCGATCTCCCCCCCGTGTCCGTCCTCAAGCCGCTCCACGGCAGCGATCCCGGCCTCTACCAGGCACTCGAATCGCACGCCCGCCAGGACTACCCCGATTTCGAGCTGGTGTTCGGCGTCAGCAATCCCTCCGACCCCGCCCTCGAACACGTCCGCCGCCTGCAACGCGACTTTGCCGCCCTGCCGGTCTCCGTTTACGTTGTGCCGACTGCCGCTCCCAATGCCAAGGTCGGCGTGCTCCGGGAACTCTCGAGACGTGCCCGCCACCCGCTGCTCGTCATCAACGATAGCGACATCGTCGTCGGACCGCGCTACCTGCGCGAAGTCGTCGCCGGATTGCGCCCCCCGCAAGCCGGACTCGTCACATGCCTCTATCGCGCGCGCGCCGCCTCCTGGGCCGGACGCGCCGAGGCCCTCGGCATCGCCACCGAGTTCGCCCCCAGCGTGCTGGTCGCCTGGCTGCTCGGCGAAGCGCAGTTCGCCCTCGGCTCCACCATGGCCCTGCACCGTGAAACGCTCGAGGCCGCCGGTGGTTTCGGCGCCATCGAGCGATTCGTGGCCGACGACTATCAACTGGGACGCCGCGTCAGCGCCCTCGGCCTGCGCGTCGAATTCTCGCGCGAAGTTGTCGAAACCACCCTCGGCGCCGCCTCGCTCGCCGCCGTTTGGAAGCATCAGCTCCGCTGGTCGCGCACCATCCGCGTTTCCCGGCCCGCCGGTTACTACGGGTACCTGGTAACTCACGTCACCTTCTGGTCCCTGGTCGCCTGCGCCGCCGGCGAGTGGCGTGCCGCAGCGCTCGCCCTCGCCGTGCGTCTGGCTGCCGGCATCCTCGTGGGCGCGGGCATCCTCGGCGACCGCAGCGCCCTCACCCGCTTCTGGCTCATCCCCCTTCGCGACCTGTTCGGATTCGCCGTCTGGCTGGCCGGAACCTTCGGCAATCGCGTCGAGTGGCGCGACCGCATTCTTCGCCTCCAGCCCGATGGAACCATCCGCGAAGATGGCGAAAAGATAGTAAGCGGCTCCAATTAGTTACGATTGACCCCCGCAGCGACGCTCGCTACGCTGGTCTGTGATACTACTGCTGTTCGGCCCTCCCGGCTGTGGCAAAGGAACGCAGGCCGGCTATCTTTCTAATAAATTCCACATCCCTGCAATCTCCACTGGTGAAGTGTTTCGTGCCGAATGCAAAGCCGGCACGGAACTCGGCAAAATGGCTTGTTCGATCCTCGCTGAAGGCGGACTGGTCGGTGACGATGTCGTAAACGGAATCGTCGCCAGCCGCATCGCCCGGCCCGATTGTGCCAACGGGTTTCTGCTCGACGGATACCCGCGCACCGTCCCGCAGGCGATGTACTTCTCTTCTTTACTGGCGCAACGATCCCTGCCGGAGCCGGTGGTGCTCCACATGGACGTCCCGGACGAAGTCCTGGTCAGGCGCCTCACTTCCAGGCGGCAATGTCCCGTCTGCTTTCGGATTTACAACCTGCTGTGGCAGGCGCCTAAGTCACCAGGCATCTGCGACAGCGACGGCGCCGAACTGATTACCCGCGCCGACGATCGCGAAGAAGTCATCCGGCAGCGCCTGCGTGCTTACCAGGAACTGACCGGACCCATTCTGAAATGGTACGGCCGCACCGCCGCCGTGCACACCGTAGACGGCACCAAATCCCTGCTCGAAGTCTCCCAAGCCATGGATCGCGCAATCAGCAAGGCTGCTTCACTGACTGTGGCCTGAGTCACTTGCCGGCCCGGGCGTCTGACACGTTCCACGATAAAATGTCAGACGCCCTCATGTCCCGCAATCACACCCCAATTACCGACCAGATGGCGGACTACATCCGCCAGGTGACCCTGCGCGAGCCCGAACCCCTGCGCGTCCTCCGCGAAGAGACGGAAAATCATCCCGAGGCCTCCATGCAGACTTCCCCCGAACAGGGCCAGTTCCTGCACCTCATGGCGCGTGCCACCGCAGCGCGCAAGACGCTCGAAGTGGGCGTTTTCATGGGTTACAGTTCCACCTGGGTGGCGCTGGCGCTTCCCGAAGACGGCCGCATCGTGGCCTGCGACCGCAGCGAGGAATACACCGCCCGCGCCCGCCGCACGTGGCGCGAAGCGGGCGTCGAAAACAAAATCGACCTGCGCCTCGGCAACGCCCTCGCCACCCTCGACGCGCTGCTCGAAAACGGCAGCCGCGGCACCTTCGATTTCGCCTTCATCGACGCCGACAAATCCAATTACCGGAATTATTATGAGCGCGCCCTGCTGCTGCTCCGTCCCGGCGGCCTCATCGCCGTCGATAACGTGCTCTGGAAAGGCGCCGTCCTGGATCCGGCCGACCGTTCGCCCGATACCGAAGCCATCCGCGACTTCAACCGCATGGTCCACTCCGACCCGCGCGTCGCCCTCAGCATGGCCACCATGGGCGACGGGCTGACCCTGGCCTGCAAACTGTAGCCGCCGCGCGCCCAAAAAGCCCATCAACTCTGGATTGCGGATACAATGGTTCGATTAGGTGAGACCATGGAAAATAACGGTAACGGGATCTCTCGCAGATCTTTTTTTCTACTGCGGCCGCCGGCGCCACAGCCTTCCAGATCGTGAAGCCCGAGCTCGTCCGCGGCCAGGGCAATGAGAAGCTCAAGGCCGGCCTGATCGGTTGCGGAGGCCGCGGCACGGCGGCGATCGGCAACATTCTGAACGGCACCGACAACGTCGAGATCACGGCGCTGGCCGACGTTTTCGAAGATCGCATGGAAGACTGCATCCGCAGAACCAGGGCCCTCGATCCCAGGCTCTCGGGCCGCTTCAAGGTGGATGCGGAACACCGCTTCGTCGGCTTCGACGCCTACAAGAAGCTGATCCCGACGGTGGACATCGTCATGATCGCCACCTACCCCGCCTACCGGCCGATGCACTTCGAAGCCGCCGTCGAAGCCCGCAAGCACGTCTTCTGCGAGAAGCCGTTCGGCACCGACCCGGTCAACGTGCGCCGCTTCATGGCCGCGGCCAAAAAATCCGAAGAGCTTAAGCTGACGGTGAAGTCGGGCGCCCAGCGCCGGTCGCAGAAGTGGTACCTGGACCAGTATCAGCGCGTGAAGAACGGCGACCTCGGCGAGTTGGTGGCCTTCAACGCCAACTGGGTCGGAAGCCCGGTACTGAATTTCCAGTCGGCCGCGCTCGCTGCTCAGTTTCCCAATAAAAAGCGCGCCCCCGGCATGCCCGACATGGAATACCAGACGCGAAACTGGTACAGCTACGTGTGGATCAGCGGCGACCAGATCGTGGAACAGCACCTCCACAACATCGACGTCTGTAACTGGTTCATGGGCACGCACCCCACCGAGGTCATCGCCTCCGGCGGCGCTGCCTGGCGCCCGCGTGAAGAAGAGTACGGCAACATCTACGACCACCTCTACGCCGACTTCACCTATCCAAACGGCGCCCACATGGCCAGCCACTGCCGCCAGTTCCCCGGCCAGGCAGCCGGCCTGATCAGCGAGCGCATCGTCGGCACCAGGGGCGTGATCGATTCCGGAATTCCGCGTCCCCGCAACAACGATATCGACCCCTACATCCAGGAGCACACCGACATGATGGCGAGCATCCTCGGCAAGGGTCCTTACATCAACGAAGCCATGGCCGTGGCCGAAACTACCATGACCTGCATCATGGGACGCGAAGCCGCCTACTCCGGCAAAAAGGTCACCTGGGACATGATCATGAATTCCAAACTGGACATCCTGCCCAAGTCCTTCGACATGAAAGAGAGCGTCCCCGTGCCGCCGCTCCCGGTCCCCGGCGTCTATCAGTTCACGTAGAAAACGGGGGACCCCGGGTCCCCCTTCCCTGCTAAACCGTACAGAGCTCCACGGCTTCCCGCAAGCTGGTCAGCGGGTCGCGCGTGGGGCTGAACTCGTGCGCGAAATATCCCTGGAAGCCGAGGTCCGCAATGGCCTTCGCAATCGTCTTCCACTGCAATTCCTGCGTGTCGTCCAGCTCATGCCGGCCCGGAACACCGCCCGTGTGGAAATGCGCCAGGTATTGATAATGCGTGCGGATATTCCGGATGATGTCGCCTTCCATGATTTGCATGTGGTAGATGTCGTACAGCAACTTCATCCGCGGCGATTCGGTCCCCTTGCACACTTCCACTCCCCAGGCGGTGTGATCGTTCTGGTAGTCCTTGTGGTCCACCTTGCTGTTCAACAGTTCCATGCAGATGTTGATGCCCAGGTCCTCGGCGGCCTTGGTGACCCGCTTCAGCCCCAGGATGCAGTTGTCGCGCCCCTCGGCGTCGGAAATGCCCGCGCGGTTGCCCGAAAACGTGATCACGTTGGGAACCTTAGCGGCCGCCGCCGCCTTCAAATTCTCGAGCATGTCCTTCTCGAGCTTTTCGTGGTTCTCCTTGCGATTCCAGCCCACCGGAATTGTGCCGGCGCCGGGCGTCATGGCGGGAACCAGCCCGTATTTCTGAATCGTCGGCCACTCCGTCTGGTTCACCAGGTCCACGCCGCTGAGCCCTATCTCCACAGCGGCCTTGCAGAAGTCGTCGAGCGGAATCCTGCGATAATTTCCCCGGGATGCCGACTGTTTCAACCGCCCCTTGGGCGCGGCCGAAACCAACTTGGCGGTGGCTGCGCCGAGCGCCAGTCCGGCAGTGGCTTGAAATGCATTTCGCCTGGTCATAGCTTCCGGCATCGTATCCTATCGTGCGTCCGCGCGCAAATTTTTGCGAACCGGCGGCCTTGTAGCGCCGTTAAGGTAAGTATATGGGAACTCTCCGCGCCGACCTGCGCTTTGCCCTGCGAATGATGCGAGGCAACCCCGGCTTCACGGCCGTCGCCATTGCCGCCCTTGCGCTCGGCATCGGCGCCAGCACCGCCATCTTCACTGTGGTGAACGCGGTCCTGCTCGCGCCCCTCCCCTATCCGCAGGCCGACCGCATCATGCAACTCGGCCGTCAGTTCGGGTCGCCCGATAATTTCACCTGGTCCAATTCCATCCCCAAGTACATGTTCTGGCGCAACAACCGCTCCTTCCAGGACCTCGCCATCTACGCCATGGCGGGCCAGGGCATGAACCTCGGATCCGGCGACCGCCCCATTCAGGTCAAGGCGCTGAGCGCTTCAGAGGGTTACTTCCGCGTCTTCGGCGTCAACCCGGTGCTCGGCCGCGGCTTCACTCCCGAAGAGGATGTGCCGAACGGGCCCAAAGTGGCGGTCATCGGCTACAACCTGTGGCAGAACTACCTGGGAGCCGATGCGGCAATCGTCGGCAAGCCCATCCTGCTGAACGGCGAGCCCTTTACGGTTCTGGGAGTGCTTCCGAAAGGCTTTCAGCCGGACCCGCCCGCCGACCTGGTTCTGACCCAGCAGGCCGACCCCAACAGCACCAACCAGGGCCACTACCTGCGCGTCGCCGGACGCCTCAAGCCGGGCGTCTCGGTCACCGCCGCCCAGGCCGAAATGAAGATCGTGGGCCAGCGCTTCGCGGCCGCCTTCCCCAAGTGGATCGGCAACAACGAGACCGTCTCGGTCGTTCCCCTGCGCGATGCCACCGTGCGAGACGTGAGCCGGTCGCTCCTCATCCTGGTGGGCGCCGTCGGGTTCGTCCTGCTCATCGCCTGCGCCAATGTGGCCAACCTGCTGCTGGCGCGTGCCGCCGGGAGGGCCCGCGAACTCGCGGTTCGCACCGCCATCGGCGCGGCCCGCTGGCGGGTGGTGCGGCAGTTGCTCACCGAGAGCGTCCTGCTCGCCGGCGCCGGCGGCCTGCTGGGCTTCCTCCTCGGCGCGTGGGGAGTTCGCGGCCTGCTGCTGCTGGCTCCTGGAAACATACCAAGGCTCACTGACCCCGACGGCAACAATGCCGTCCTCCCCCTGCTCGACTGGCGCGTGGCTGCCTTCAGCCTCGCCGTAGCCCTGCTCACCGGAATCCTGTTCGGGCTCTACCCGGCGCTCCGCACCTCCAACCCCGACCTCGCGTCCATGCTCAAAGAAGGCGGCGGCCGCTCCGGCAGCAGCCGCAAACATAACCGCGCCCGCTCCGTCCTGGTGGTCTCCGAGATCGCCCTGGCCCTGGTGCTGCTCGTCGGCGCTACCCTTCTCATCCGCACCTTCGTGGGACTCCGCTCGGTCAAACCCGGCTTCGATTCGTCCAACCTCCTCACCCTCGAAACGGCCCTCGCCGGCAAGAACTACGCGAGCACCGCCCGCACCGACCAGTTCGTCACCCAGGCCCTGCGCCGCCTCGAAAGCCTGCCCGGAGTCGAAGCCGCCGCCACCGCCATCCGCCTGCCCGTAACCGGCGGCGTGGATCTGCCTTTCACCATTGCCGCCAAGCCCCCGCAGAAGGGCCAGTACAACGGCGACGAGCAGTGGCGCTCGGTCTCCCCGCACTACTTTCAGACGTTTCGCATTCCGGTGCTGCGCGGCCGCGCCTTCCGCGAAACCGACTCCGGCAACTCCGCGCGCGTCGTCATGATCAACCAGGCCATGGCGAAAAAGTTTTGGAAGGACGAAGACCCCATCGGGCAGGTGATCGTGATCGGCAAAGGACTCGGGCCGCAGTTTGACGACCCGCCGCGCGAAATCGTCGGCATCGCCGGCAACACCCGCGAGGTCGGACTCGACGAAGGCGAAGTCGGCGTCATGTACATCCCCGAAGGACAGGTGCCCGAGGGCATGACGGCGCTCGCCAATTCCGCCCTGCCCCTCGCCTGGGCGATCCGCACCGCCGCCGATCCGATGAACCTCCGCGCCGCCGTCGAGCGGGAAATCCGCGCCGTCGATAACACCATCCCCATCGCTCACATGCAAACTATGGACGACGTGGTCAGCGCCTCGGTGGCGCGTCAGAACTTCAACATGATGCTGCTCGGCGTCTTCGCCGGCATCGCCCTCCTGCTCGCCGCCATCGGTGTCTACGGCCTGATGGCCTATTCGGTGGAACAGCGCACGCAGGAGATCGGCATCCGCATGGCGCTCGGCGCCGGACGCGGAGACATGCTGCGAATGGTGCTGCTGCAAGGGATGAAACTGGCCGCGGCCGGACTCGTGCTGGGCCTCGGCATCGCCTACGGTGTCACCGTGCTGCTGGAGCGCCTGCTATTCGGAGTCAAGCCGAGGGATCCGGCGACGTTTGCGTTAGTCGCCGGAGTCCTCGCCGCCGTGGCCCTGTTGGCCACCTTGCTGCCGGCCCGCCACGCCGCCACCATCCCGCCATCGGAAGCGCTGCGGTATACGTAAGCGAAACGCCTCGTCGGAGGAATCTGTGGGTGCCGGAGGCCCGAGTCGCAGCGCGCGGTAGAATTGGGCATGCACAACGAGTTCACCGCGATTGTCGAGAGGGATGGCCCTTGGTACATTGCGTACTGCGCCGAAGTGCCAGGGGCGAACGGTCAAGGCAAGTCGCGCGAAGAGTGCCTGGCGAATCTCCGCGAAGCGATCGCCCTTATTCTGGAGCATAGGCGAGAGGAATCGTTGCGCTCGATGCCACCGGACGCCGGGCAGGAACTTGTCATTGTCGGATGAAGCGCGAAGCGCTCCTCCGACACCTGCGGCGTCACGGCTGTGTTGTGCGTAGAGAGGGCAAAGAGCATAGTCTCTGGGAGAATCCCCAGACGGGACACACCGAGGCCGTTCCTCGCCACTCCGAAATTGCGAATGTCCTGGCTAAGAGAATCTGCCGCAAGCTGTCCGTGCCCGACCCCTCGGGATAGGTCACAGTTCGGGTTGGGCGTGATACGCCCAAGTGTTCCGTCACTGCACCGTTTCCGGAGACTTTTGTGCCGATTTTATGGCTTTCCGACTGGACCCAGGTATTTGTCCAACCACTCGAGCGTCTCGCGCATCATGCCTTGCATCGGCGGGATGTGACCGCCTTCGAACAGCGCCAACCGCTTGTCAGACGGCGGTGTGCCCAGCAGTTCGAACAACGGCCGTTGGCTGACATCAGGCGGCCGTACGAAGTCGTCGCGGCCTCCTACCATCAAGATGGGAATGTGGACACGGGGGGCAAAGTTCAGTTGCTCGAGTTCTCCGTCCCAGGGCTTCGAAAGCAGCCCGCCACAAATCAGCACACCCGTCTTGAATCGTGGCTCCAGCGCTAGGGCCATCACGCCGATCCATGCGCCCAGACTGTATCCCTTATAGGCTATGCGGTGCTTGTCGATCTCGCTCCGGCTCTCGAGAAAAGTTACTGACTGGAAGATATCCTTAACGAACTGTACATTCGTCTCACGAGCGACATTGGGCCCGTGTTCGGCGGGTCGTCTTTCGTACGTCCCTTTGTAGACGGGATACAACACGGCCCTACCCGTTCGGATTAAGTAAGCGAACTCTTCGCGCGGCAACGCTCCTTCGCTGGAGGGAAGAAAAGACGCATATCCACCCGGCGCCCACATCACCGCCTGGAACGGCGGGTTTGCGTGCTTCGGCAGATAGAGATAGGCGGCCATGCGTTCGCCATAGACAGTGCGGTACGTGACTTTCTCTTTTATCCAATATTCGTATTTGTCGTCGCGATATTCGGTCTTCCCTTCGAGAGGCGTTTTGTCATAAGCGTACATCCGGCGGTAGATCTCAAACGTTTTGTCGTCCACAGGCGAGCGCCCGGCGTGGTAGGGTTCGGAATGAGGTATCGGTGCAAGCGTCTGCGCCGGCGGAGGATGGACGTATTGGGCACAGCGGAAGCCGATGTGTGAATCCCGAACGAATGGATTCTGCGCATCGGGGTCGTGAAACATATAGCTCGGCTCGTTCCAACTTCCGCCGAGGACGTACCGCCGTTCGCCGGCTGCATTCCACGCCCACTCCTTAACATTCCCTGCCATGTCGTACGCCCCGAATGGCGAGATTCCGGAGTTGAGCCCCACAGGCGCAGGACCGGCTCCGGCAAAATTACTGTGGAGCAGTATAGTGGTGAAAAGACCGAACCCGGCTGCGCGCCGCCAATGCGGAACGGTAGGAAGCGCCTTGCCGACGGATTCACAGTAGGCCGCAGCCTCGAACCAGCTTACACCAGAGACCGGAAACTCCCCCTGCCCGTTCGGGTACGCGCCCAACTGCCACGACGCCGGAGCGGTCCTGCCGGTGGCATCGAGGAAGTTGGCCATCGCTTGATTGAAGCTGAGCTCACTCTGATTCTGGCGGAAAGGTTGACGCCAGTATTTGGCGTCCCGATAACCGCCGGCGTCAATAAACTCCTTGAATTTCGCATTGCTCACTTCGAACCGGTCGAGGAAAAAATCCGGCTGGGACACCAGTTCGGCTCCGTCCCACCTGGCCTGAGCGGGAACGAACACCATGCCCGCAGGCTTCGAAACAAGAAGAAGATTGGCGCCGCCCAAGGCTGGGCTCATCGCCGCCAGTTCAAGAGGTGGCAGGCCCGGCCGTTCCACCCGGAAATGCAGGAACGCAATAGGAACTTGAGCATTCTTGATCGGCGTCACACCGATTTCCCGCCAGGGTGCGCGGACATCGCCGTAGTCGCGGTACGAGATCCGAGCGCCCGGTGGTGTGGTGGTGAGGTTGAGTGGCGCCCGTATCTCCTGAGAAAGCTGTTGAAGGTCCTGGTCCTCCGGAGCGTTCTTGAGGGCGGCGACCGTGAGGTCGTACGCCGCGACTCGCCGATCATTCGCGATCAGAGTTCGAATCCTCGGGAGAGAATCGGTTCGAACGTGGCGAGCACGGGTATACCGTAAATAAGACCACGCCGACAGCGCGACGGCTGCCACGACGAAAACGGCGCCGGCAAGACCGGCGGCAACGAACCATCGAGACTTGGGTGAGGGTTTAACTCCCCGTTCAGGGGCCTCGCCAATCTGACGCCTGCCTTCGCCGTTCGCAGCAACTGGCAGCGGGTCCAAACCGGCCGCTGTCGACGTATCGGATTGCGCAATGCGGAGATCGGATCGGATCGGCGCAATAAACCGATATCCCTGGCCGGGAACCGTTTCGATGTAACGAGCGTCGGCTGCTGAGTCGCCCAGGGTCTTTCGGACTACGTTGACCGCCGTGTTGAGACGCTGTTCGAAGTCGCCGAAGGCAACACCCTTCCAGAGCAAGGTCTGCAACTCCCCGCGGCTGACGACCTCGCCGGGGCGTTCGACCAGGTGCTGGAGGATCGTCAGCGGCATGCCCGGGAGCCGGATAGGCGTGTCGTGCTTGCTGAGCTTTCCCCGAGACTTGTCGAAGCGGAACGGGCCGAACTCAATCAGCGCGCCTGCCTGAGGCTGGCTATTCACTTCGCAAAGCACTCCTGATGCGCCCATCCAATATACCGTGAATCAGCAGGTTACGGCCTGAGATGATTCTGCTGAGACGAAATGATTAGGCCATCGCGGCTGCTTGCGCTAGAGTGCGGCTGTCCCCCCCCATTAAATCAATCGCAGAGGGGGCCAATCCAAAAAGGAGATCTTTTCATGACATCGCGAATTTCGTTGTATCGGCCGGCGCTTGCGGGACTCTTGGTACTCATATCGGCATCCGCCGTCGCAGCCCAAGTCAACGTTACAGGCGTCCTTGCCGGTCACGCCATCGCTACAGACCAGGCCGGAATCTTGCACGCCTCAGGAAGCGGATCCGGTACTGCTTCACACATCGGGCGATTCCGCTACCTCATTCAGGCAACTGTAAACTCGGCGGGCGGTAGCGAAGGAGTGTTCCTGCTCGTCTTCTCCAATGGGGACGTGATCTATGGCTCACTTGTGGGGCGGGGCCCTGCACCTCCGCCTCCGCCTCCGGAACCGGTTCGCATCACTGAACAGTTAACCATCACGGGCGGAACCGGACGCTTTCAAGGCGCGAGCGGGACTATCACTCTTAATCGCGTTGTCGACTTGAGCACTCTGCCTGCCTACGACTCGCACTCAGGCACTTTGACAGGCACGATCAGCACTTCGCGTTCGAGCAGGTAAAGTGTCCGAACGAATGGGGAGCCGCCTGTTTTTGCAGGCGGCTCCTCATGCTGAGTGTCAGGGCAAGTGGAAGTCCGGCCCGGCATTCCGCTTGCCGGGGCTTTTCGCGATTTATACCCCTCCATCCGGCCGTGTAGTCGCCGTCTCGGACTTTGGTACCGCCGATCATCCAAATCCGGCGCGGCGCCCCTGACGCTTACCGTCACGGCAGCTCCGCGCGTTGGTCCCCGCGCCGCTTCTCGGAACCTCTCGATGAATCCCGGTCGAACCCCACGAGAGTGCCGCAGCTTGCCACCCGACCCGCTTCAGCGCCGGCAAGAAGAACAGTGAAGCGGCCGTATCCCGCGCAAGGACTCGGCCGCTATCTGCTCACGCTACAACCCGCGGCTTACCCGCGCCCTACTTGCCGCCCTTCCAATCCGGCAGACGCCCAGGCGTCGGCGGAGCCCCGCGGCGTCGAGTTGCTTCTCCAGGTTCTTCAGGTCGGTTTCGATGATCCGGCGCAGCTTCGGCACCTCCACCGCCAGGCCGTCGGAAGCGATCTGGTACTGCTCCATCGACGTCTTCGTCGGCCGCCCCGTCCCGCGCGTCGACGAGTTCGCCGCCTGGTAGTGGTCGCTGATCGAAGCCGCCGTGCCCTCGTTTCGCGCGCGCCAGATGCGGTCGCCGTTGAGTGCCAGGTCGATCGCGTTCAGCTCCTTCTCCACCCTGGCTGCATCTTCCCGCGCCTTCGCCGGCATGTTCAACGTCGACTCGATCGCCCGCTGAATCGCGTCGATGCGCGTCCGCGCTTCCGTCAGCGCCTGAGTCGTCGCGCTCATCGCCTTCTGCAACTTCGAAAGCTGGTCCTGGAACTGCGCCATCGCCATGCGGTCCTCGCGTGTGGACGGGCCTTCGCCTACCACTTCGAAGCTCTGCGAGCCCGCCAGGGGCTTGATCACGCCGTCCTGCCGCAACGCCAGCGATACCGTGTACTTGCCCGGCAGGGCCAGCGCTCCGCCGCCGCCCCCGCGGCCGGCGAACGCGGCCGGAACCTCTTCGTCGCCACCGCCACCGCCGCCGCCCGCGCCGCCACGGCCTCCGCCGCCCGCAGCGCCTCGGCCGCCGCCACCGGCGCCGCCCCGGCCTCCGCCGCCCGCCCCGCCCGCGGCCGGAATCGCCGGAGCCAAAGCATTACTTTGCAGCCGCAGGTCCCACGTGACCCGCCGGATGCCGCGCGTTGCGGGACTATTGATGCGCCGCACCACCTTGCCCGTCGAATCCGCGATATTGAGAATCACCTGCGGCGCCTCCTGCTCGGCCTCCGCCCGCAGTTGCTCGGGCGTCGGATAAGGAGGCTTCTCGCCGCGCTGCACCGCCTGCCGCTCGCGCTGCTGCCGCTGTTGCCGCAGTGTTTGCGGCGCTTCCTTCAAATGGAAGGTGATCATCGCGCCCACCGGCGGATTCTGCGCGGTGAACATTTCGCTCGCCATGTTCCCGCGCGACCGGTTGGCCGGAATATACGAGAGCGCCGTCCGCACCGGGAAAACCGTGCTGTCCTTGGTGAGCAGTTCCGGCGTGGCCTCCCGCAGCGGCGTGTAGTCGTCCAGAATGTAAATGCTGCGTCCGAACGTGCCGATCACCAGGTCGTTCATCTGCTTCTGAATCGCCAGGTCGCGCACCTGGATCGTCGGCAGGCCGATGTTCAGCTTGGTCCACTTCTCGCCCGCGATGTTGCTGAAGTACAGCCCGAATTCGGTGCCCGCGAACACCAGATTCTTATTCACATGATCTTCCGCCAGGGCATACACGCCGCCCGTCTCCGGCAGATTTCCCGCCACGTTCACCCACGTCTTGCCGGTGTCGGTGCTCTTGATGATGTACGGCTTGAAATCGCCGTTCTGGTGGTTGTCATATGCCACGTACACGGTTCCGGCATCGTGCTGCGAAGCCAGAATGCGCTGCACGTACGCGTCTTCCGGAGCGCCCGCCGGCTTGTCCACCTTGCGCCACGTCTTGCCGCCGTCTTCGGTCACCTGCACCAGGCCGTCATCGGTGCCCACGTAAATCAGCCCCTCCTGCTTGGGGCTTTCCGCCAGCGCCGAAATGTTGCCGTACAACGCCGTAGAGACGTTCTTCTGAATCGCGTCGATAGGCCATACCTTGCCCATCAGGGGCAGCGTATTGCGGTCGATCTGCCGTGTCAGGTCATCGCTGATAGCCCGCCACGAATCACCGCGGTCATCGCTGCGGTACAGCTTCTGCGCGCCGTAGTACAGACGCGTGTTCGAATGCGGGCTGATCATCAGGGGCGTGTCCCAGTTCCAGCGCAGCGCCGGATCGCCCTTCGCCGCCTCGGGCGCAATCGGAATGCTCTCGCCGGTCCGCCGGTCGTGCCGCACCAGCCCGCCATTCTGCGATGCTCGAGTAAACCGTGTTCGGGTCCTTCGGGTCTACCTTGGTATAGAAACCGTCGCCGCCATTGGTGATGAAGCAATCGGCGTTCACGATGTCGGCATTCTTCGTGCGGCCCGGGCAGCCGAAGCTGTTGTTGTCCTGTGTGCCGCCGTAGACGAAGTAGAACGGCGCGTTCTCGTCCACCGCCACGTCATACATCTGGCCGGTAGGAAGGTTGGCTTTGAAGATCCAGTTGGCGGCGCGGTCGAACGTTTCGTATAGCCCCCCGTCGCAGCCCACCATGTAATGATCGGGATTCTTCGGATCCACCCAGATATCGTGATTGTCCACGTGCTTGCTGCGCGAAGGCAGCGCGCTCATGGTGCGCCCGCCGTCGTCCGATACCATGATGCTCACACCTTGAATGTAGACCCGGTCCGAATTGTGCGGATCCACTTGCACCTTCGAGTAATACTGCCCCTGCTGGTCGTAGCTGTTGCGCTTCTCCCATGTGACGCCGTTGTCCGTCGAGCGATACAACCCGCCGCGGCCTTCCGGTCCTTCCACCTGCGCGTAGATCATGCCGGGCGTTGCGGGCGCGTAGTTCAGGCCGATGCGCCCGAGTTCGCCCTGCGGGAATCCGCCCCGCACCTGAGTCCAAGTCTTCCCCGCGTCGATCGACCGCCACAGTCCGCTCTCCGGCCCGCCGTGAATCATGCCGAAGAACCGGCGCTGCCGCTGGTGCGTCGCAGCCAGCAGGATGTCCGGGTTCTTCGCGTCCATGATCACGTCCGAGCAGCCGGTGTAGTCACCCACCTTGATCAGACTCTGCGACCACGTCTTGCCGCCGTCCGTGGTCTTGTACAGCCCGCGCTCGCCGCCGCCCTTCCAGAGAGGTCCGGGAGCCGCCACGTAGACGACATTGGAGTCCCGCGGGTCGATCACGATGCGCGCGATGTGCTCCGTCTTCTTGAGTCCGACGTTGCGGAACGTGCGGCCGCCGTCCTCACTCTTATAGACTCCGTCGCCGTACGAGACGCTGCGCTGGTTGTTGTTCTCGCCGGTTCCAACCCAAACCATCGAAGGGTTCTTCTCGTCGATCGCAATCCACCCGATCGAGTACGATCCATAATTGTCGAAAGGCGTCGTCCAGGTCGTCCCGTTGTTCGTAGTGGCGTAAATGTTGCCGGAAGCGAGCGCAATCATGTAATGGCTCGTGCTGTCCGGAAACACCGCGATCTGCGAAACCCGGCCCGAGATGAACGCCGGACCGATGTTCCGCGCCCGCAGGCTCGAAAAAGTCTGGGCGTTGATGGGATCGCTGGAACGCTGGCCGGGTCCTTCGTTCTGCGCGAAGGCGGCCAAAGAAAGGCATAGAAGGAGCGGAATTGGCTTCATTAGGCGTGAGTATAACTCACGGCGCGTGGATCACTTCCAACCGGACCGCGACCGTCAGGCACGCCGCCCTGCCCGCTACCCGCGGCGGTGGAATCTGCCCGACACCACGCGCGTCACCTGGAAAGACCAGAAGCGATTGTACGGAATCCCGTCCTGCAACCCGAACTGCTGCCGGCAGCCGCCTTCAAACGTGGTGTTTGCCCAGGTGAGCGCCAGGGTTGCGCCGTACCGCACCACCCGGTTGCCGTTGGCGCCGTAGAAGTTCCACGAGTACGTGTGGTGTACGCCATGGCGCACGACCAGTTCCAGGTGGTCCCGCTTGAGGAGCGTGGATTGAGTCTGAATCTGCGTGTAAACCAGCGATCCGGTGGGTAAGGTCGAAGCCGCCAGGCTCCACGAGTCCTGTTGGACCAGCACCGGAATTCGCTTCACCTTGCCCGAATAATTGAGCGTTCCCGCGATCACCCAGTCCCGCGTTCCGTTCTTGACGCCCGGCAGGTTCCAGCGCTGAATGCCCCCGGTGAGCGACAGCGAGTGCCCGCCCTTCGCGAAGATCCGCGATCCGGTAGCCGATCCCCGATTGCCAGTTCACCCGCCATTTCGGCAGGTCCGTGGTGCTCCAGCCGAAAATGCTCAGTGAATCGCCGGCACGAAAAACGTTATTGACCCCCGCGGCCACCTTGTCCTGGAAATAAGGGCCCTTGCCGAAACAGCCGCCCAGCGTCATTTGAAACGTGTTCGAATAGCCCCCCTGAACGCTCGCCGTCCAGGTGCGGTCTGCCGCCAACGCGGCCAGGGGAAGGAGAAACGCAACGAGAACAGAGGGCAGTTTCAAACGATATTTTAACCCGAATCTCCTTATTGTTGAGCCCCACAGCCGGTCCCGGCGCCGAAAGCCGCTTTTTGTACTAGCCGTACCTTTTTTCGCCAGGTCGCGAGAAGTTGTTGTTCCAGTGGGGCCGGCCAGGATAGACTCTCCAGATCCTCTCACTCAGGCAGTTCAACAAAATACTCGGGGAGACCTGAAAACGGGAGGCGGAGGCACAATGAAGAGACTTTCCATCGCGACCGTCCTGCTGCTGGTGTGCTGCGCTTTCGCGCTGCAGGCGGGAACGATTACGTATACGGAGGAAGCAGTTGTCACGGGCACCGTCGGGGCGACGCCTTTCACTTCTGCGTTGCTCCAACTCACTTTCGTCGGAGATACGGCAAACGTAACCGGTGGCCCCACCTTCTTTACCAATAGCGCGGGCACCCTCACTTTCAGCATTGCAGGCGTTGGGAGTGGGACCATCACCGACTCGATGCGGGTGTTCGACAATCAGACTTTCGCTCCACCCGCAGCGGGGATTGGCGGCACTGTAGTCGGCACGTTGTTGGCTACTTTCAATGCGGCGTTCGCAACCTACGATCTCACGACCGCTATTGGGCCCATAACGGGAGATTCGTTCATTCGCACAGATCTTTCGTTCGGCACCACGCTAGGCGCTTTGAATCTTCAAGCGGCCCGGCAATCGACCTTCACGGCTTCGGTCGGGAGTGTTCCAGAACCGGCAACGTTTGGACTGATGGGGCTCGGCTTCGGGGCTCTCGTCCTGATGCGCCGCCGCCGGTCGCTCTAACCGGATCGGCCACATAACCGAACAGGCCGGCACCTCCCGCAACGGAATGTGCCGGCCTTTTCTTTAAGCCATGCGCTTCTTGCCGTATCATGTTGGCTTATGGACAGACGCACCTGGCTTCAACTCCTCTCCGTCCTTTCCGCCGCTCCGCTCAGCAATGCACAGCAGCGCGGCGGCGGACAGCAGGCGCCCCTCCGCATCACCAAAGATCAGTTGACCGCCGGGCTGAAACTGCTCGGCCTCGAATTCCAGGATGCCGAACTGGATATGATGCTGCGCCGCGTCAGCAGCGCCCTCGGAACCTACGAAGCTTTGCGCAAGTCCGATGTCCCTTACGGCACCGAGCCCGCCTTCGCCTTCCATCCCGGCCTGCCCGGACGCAAACCCCTGCGCGGTCCGCAGCGGTTCAGCACCACCATTTCCGCCGCGGCCGTCAAAGCGCCTTCCAACCTCGAAGACGCGGCCTTCTGGCCGGTCACGAAACTCGCGCCGCTGATCCGCTCGCGCGCGGTTATCGTCCACCGGCCTGACCAAAATGTACCTGGCGCGCATGAAGAAGTACGGCCCGCAACTGCTGAGCCTCATCACGCTCACCGAGGACCTCGCGCTCGAACAGGCCGCGGCCGCCGACAAGGAAATCCGCGCCGGGCGCTATCGCGGTCCCCTGCACGGCATTCCCTATGGCGTCAAAGACCTGTTCGACACCAAGGGCATTCTCACCACCTGGGGCGCGGAACCGTTCGCCAAACGCGTCGCCGATGAAAACGCCACCGTCGTGGACCGGCTTACGAAAGCCGGAGCGGTCCTGATTGCCAAACTCTCGATGGGCGCGCTGGCGCAGGGCGACCTGTGGTTCCAGGGGCGCACGAAGAATCCATGGAACCTCGAACAAGGGTCGAGCGGCTCCTCCGCCGGTTCCGCCTCGTCCACCGCGGCGGGCCTGGTGGGCTTCTCGCTCGGCACCGAAACGCTCGGCTCCATCGTCTCTCCCAGCACGCAGTGCGGTACTGCCGGCCTGCGCCCTACCTACGGCCGGGTCAGCCGTCACGGAGCCATGGCGCTGAGTTGGACCATGGATAAAATCGGCCCCATCTGCCGCGGCGTCGAAGACCTCGCCATCGTGCTCAATGCCATCTACGGGCCGGATGGTCACGACCGCACTGTGGGCGCCGACCCCTTCCACTGGGAACCGCGCCGCCCCCTGACCGCCATGAAGATCGGCGTACTGCAATCGGCCTTCGACCGCGTGCAGGGCGACAACAAGAAGATCTACGATCAGGCCCTTGCCGACCTCAAGCGTGCCGGAGTCGACATGAAGCCCGTCGAGTACACCGAAGACGGGCCCACCATCCGCTTCCTGCTCGAGGCCGAAGCTGCCGCCGCCTTCGACGACATCACGCGCGACGGGCAGGTCCGCACGCTGCGCGGGCAGAACCAGGGCGACTGGCCCAACACCTTCCGCACCGCCCGCCTCGTGCCCGCCGTCGAATACATCCGCGCACAGCGCGCCCGCACCCTGCTGGTCGGGAAGTTCGAAAAGTTCATGGCGGATTGGGACGTTGTGGTCATCCCGTCGCAGGCGCTGCTGACCACCACGAACCTCACGGGCAATCCGCAGGTAGTGGTGAAGTGCGGCTTCGGAGAAGCCACGCAGCAGAACGGCGCCAAAGTGCCGTCGCCCCGCACCATCAGCTTTCTCGGCCGGATCTACGAGGAAGGCTCGCCGCTGCGCGTGGCCCTCGCCTACGAGCAGGCCACCGAATGGCACACCCGCCATCCGAAGCTGGAGTCGTAGGATGCAGGAACCCGATTACAACGCGCGTATCGCCAGGCTGCAAGCCGCAATGAAAGAGTTCGGCCTCGCGGCCGTGGTGCTGGAACCCGGCCCCGCCATGCTCTACCTCACGGGAGTGCGATGGGGGAAAAGTGAGCGCACCTTCGCGGTGGTGCTGCCGGCAACGGGGGAACCGGTCTGGGTGCTGCCGGGTTTCGAGGAGCAGCGCGCCCGCGAACTGATCCGCACCGGCAAGGATATCCGCGTGTGGCAGGAGCACGAGAGCCCCTACCAGTTAGTCGCGGATGGATTGCGCGATCGCGGAGTCCGCGGCGGCAAAGTCGGCATCGACGCCGACGCCCGGTTCTTCGTTTTCGACGGCATCCGCCGCCTCGCTCCCAATCTCGAGTACACCGGGATACAGCAGGTTCTTGCCGCCGCCGGTGTTAGTGGCCCTAAGTAACGCCGCTATCTTTTGGACACTCGCGCGAAACGCCCAAATTCACCCAGACCCACCTGAATGTGCTGCCCTCGTTTGCTGACTTATCCCTCACGCAAACCAGGGATCCGTAGGTACTAGAACGTGGCCGAAAGGCGCATTTTACGTTTTACTCCCTTGAAACAAATGCCCCACTCGTGTCATACTTGCGCAAATCATCGGCTCTGCGCATGCCCCCCTCGACGGGCGCGTGCTGGCTTTATTTTGCTACGGGGCTCAAGTCTAGTTGGTTAGGGAGATAGTTGGGCATCTCAGGCATAGGCGATAGCTTTGCCGTAGGTGTACCCGCTAGAGGGATACGAAACCATGAATTACCGGAAGTGTGTCTTGGCGCTCCTCATCAGCGCCGCGTTCGCGTTTAGCCAGGTCAATACGGCGCGCATCGACGGAGTAGTTACCGACCCGACGGGTGCATCCGTTCCAGCAGCGGAAGTTACGGTCACCAACGTTGCTACGGGTCAAACCATCAGGACGTCAACCAACGACAAGGGCGAATATGCCGTGCCCTCCATGCAGGCGGCAACCTACCGGGTAAGCGTTTCGAAACCCGGCTTCAAGGTTGCGGCCGTGGACGGCATCGTGCTCAACGCCGGCGTTCCCGCGACTGCCAATGTCGTGCTCGAAGTCGGACAGACGACGGAGACCGTTGAAGTCTCCGCGGGCGCCGAAATCGTGCAGGCCACCAGCGCCACGGTGAGCAGCACGATCGGCGGACGGCAGCTCTTCGAATTGCCGTTTGCCACGCGCAATGCCGTCGAGTTGCTGGTCACGCAGCCCGGCGTGCAGACGCCCACCAACCCGCGGAGTTCGTCCGTCAATGGACTCCCCCGCGGATCGCTGAACGTCACGATCGACGGCATGAACACGCAGGACAACATGCTGAAATCGAGCGACGGTTTCTTCAGCTACATCTATCCCACCGTGGATTCGCTCGAGGAGTTGACCGTCTCGAGTTCGGCCGCGGGCGCCGATTCGAGTGGCCAGGGCGCGGCCCAGATCAAGTTCGTCACCAAGGGCGGCACCAACGCGTTCCATGGCGGCGGCTTCTACCAGTTGCGGCAGACCGGCTGGAACGCCAATTACTACTTCAACAACCGCGACGGCCTTCCCCGCGACGTGGTCAAGCTCACCCAGCGCGGATTTCACGTGGGCGGCCCGATCTGGAAAGAAAAGGCATTCTTCTTCGTAAACTACGAGCAGTACAAGCTGCCCGGCACCAAGAGCTATAGCCGCACGGTGCTTACCGATTCGGCTCGCAGCGGCATTTACACTTACTGCCCGTCGTCATCCACATCGACGGCTTGCGTGGGCAATCCGAGCCTGTTGCGCACCGTCAACGTTTACAACCTGGCCGGAGCGGCCGGTTTCCCCAGCACACCCGATCCGATCTTGCAGAAGACGTATTCCGACATCGCGGCCACCACCTCGGCCGGAACGGTGACGCCCAGGACCGTCAGCAACAACGATTTCAACCGCGTCAACCTGAACTACCAGCCCGACGGCAACCAGATGCGGCACTTCTTCACGTCGCGCCTGGACTACAACGCCACCTCCAACCACCACGTTTCGTTCGTCTATAACTTCGACAAGTACGATTCGACGCCGGACTTCCTGAACAACGTGGTCGCCGCCTTCCCGGGCTCCGGAACCGTGCTTGGCTCGAACGTCAATACCGGACAGCGCAGCAACCGGTTCGCCGGAACGATTTCGGTCCGTTCGCAGCTCGGCTCCCACGTCACCAACGAATGGCGCGGCGGCCTCAACGGCGGCACCGTGCTGTTCTTCGATGCCATCAACCCCGGCCTGTACTCCCCCTGGCGCGGCTACCGTCCGATCTTCGCGTTCGGCCTTTCGAGCGTGACGACCGCCACCAGCGCGCAGCGCCGCAATTCGCCCGTGAAGGAAATCGCGGACAACGTGTACATGATTCACGGGTCGCACCAGTTCTCGTTCGGCGGCAGTTTCACCCAGATCAATTCGTTCCAGCAGATCGCCGGTACGGACGCCATGCCCAGCATCTCGTTCGGCGCCGCTACAGGCGACCCGATCTTCACCGGAGCGGGCGCTCCGTTCGTGACTGCGAGTTTCCCTGGCGCCACCAGCACCCAGGTGAACGAAGCCCGCGACCTGTATGTGGCACTGACCGGGCGTGTTTCGGCGATCACGCGCAATCTCTCGTTGGACGAGGAGACCAAGAAGTACGCTTCGGTCGCAAAGACCGATCGCAATCGCATGCGGGAATACGGGCTCTACATCCAGGACACCTGGCGCGCCGCCCGCAACCTGACCGTCAACCTCGGGCTGCGCTGGGAGAAGCAGGGCGCCTACGAGAACCTGAACGGCCTCTATTCGCGCGTCGGGCTCGAGAGCCTGTGGGGCGTTTCCGGTGTCGGCAACCTGTTCGCGCCGGGCGTTCTCAAAGGCCAGGAGCCGGTCTTCACTTCTTCCAACGGCAACGCCTACACGACCCCGTCCATCTGGGCGCCGTCGATCGGCCTCGCCTGGCAGGTTCCCAAGATGAGCGGCTTCCTCGGGAAGATCTTCGGCGATCATGAAGGCGCTTCTGTAATCCGCGGCGGCTACTCCATCTCCACCGTCCGCGAAGGCCAGAACCTGTTCATCAACATCTGGGGTTCGAACCAGGGCGCTTCCCAGACGGCCAGCGTCAGCCCCAGCACCACGCCGGCCGATTTCGGCCCCGCGGGCAGCGTGCTGTTCCGCGATCCGACCCTGCCCACGCGGTCCGGACTGCTCACCAGTCCCACGTTCCCGATTCCGGCTCAGTTCAGCACCAGCGTCAACGACTTCCTGCCCAACCTGGGACTCGGCTACGTCCAGAGCTGGAACATCGGCTGGCAGCGCGAACTCGGCAAGAACATGGTCATGGAAGCGCGCTTTGTGGGTAACCACGGCGTTCACCTCTGGCGGCAGTACGATCTCAACGAGATCAACACGGTGGAGAACGGCTTCCTCAACGAGTTCAAGGTCGCGCAGAATAACCTGCGGATCGCTCGCGGCGGCAATATCTACAACGCCACCAGCAACAACTTCGGCAACCAGGGCCTGCCCGGACAGGCTGCCGTGCCGATCATGCAAAAGGCCATCGGCAACACCACCGACCAGACCACTGCGACGTACCTGATGCTGGGCCAGGCCGGGTCGTCGGCCAACTCAATCGCCACCAACGCCACCCGCATGGCCAACCTGAAAAGTGCCGGTTATCCGGTCAACATGTTCGTGGTGAACCCCACCGTCGCGGGCGGCGGCGCCTACGTCGTTACCAACGACGGCTCCACGTTCTACGACTCCCTGCAGGTGGAATTGCGCCGCCGGCTGAGCAACGGCATGATGGCGCAGGGCAGCTACGTGTTCGCCAAGTCGCTGACCAACGGTCCCACCAACAGCAGTACGAGTTTCTCCCAGCCCTACACGCTGCGGAACCTCAGCCTGGACAAAGGGCCGTCGGGATACGACATCCGGCACGCCTTGAAGGCCAATTACATTTACGAACTTCCGTTCGGCCCCGGTAAGGCGCTGGGCGGAAACATCACCAACCCCATCCTGAAGCGGGTCGTAGGCGGGTGGGAAACGGCCGGCGTGGTGCGCGTGCAGAGTGCCCTGCCGCTTTCAGTGAACGCCGGCTTCGGCACCTTCAACGCCAACGGCAGCGGCCTCGTGCTCCACAACATGACTTCCCAGCAGTTGCAGGATATGGTGGCCATCCGCAAGACGACGGGAAGCGACGGCAAGGGCATCGTTTACTACCTGCCCGACGACCTGATTGCCAACACCCAGGCGGCCTTCAACACCGGCAACCGGACCCCGGCCGACATCGATCCCAACAAGCCGTACATCGGACCGGCGGCGGCAGGCGAAATGGGCTGGCGCGGCTATATCCGTACTAACTGGCAGCGCTTCTTCGATGCCAGCATCGTGAAGCGGACCGAGATCACGGAAGGAAAGCGGCTCGAGTTCCGCGCCACCGCGCTCAACGTTTTCAACCTGACTAACTTCAACGGGTTCTCCGGTATCGGAGCCTCGTTCGGCCAGGTCACCGGCGCCTATCGGGATATTTCCGGTACGGTGGAGCCGGGCGGGCGCATCCTCGAGTTCATGCTGCGCTTCGAGTTCTAACTCCGGTCGGTTCTTCTCCATTAGCCGGCTTACCCCCATTCAGGGGGAAAGCCGGCTTTTTTTGTGAAATTACGCGGCACCCCTTTCTAAAGTTGACTATTTGTGGCATACTACCCAACATTCGCGGGCCTCTTGTTAGTGAGGCTCTGGGCCGTAATGGGGTTAGGTGTCAACGTCCACGTTGGGTGACTAAGCGCCACCTGTATATCCGGAACCCAGAACTCTATTCTCAGGTCCGCCGCCGAAAGGCAGGACAATTTAAGCGTAGTTCGGAGTAGTACGTCTGCCCATCCTCACCTGGTTGCAGCGAGCTTCCCGGAGAGGATACGACTGTGCATATTCTGAAAGTCCCCGTGGCGCTCCTCGCGTTCGCCACTCTCGCGCTTAGCCAAGTCAACACGGCCCGAATCGACGGCATGGTTGCCGACCCGACCGGCGCCTCCGTACCTGCGGCAGACGTTACAGTTACTAACGTCGCCACCGGTCAAACCGTCAAAACCGTTACTAACGATAAGGGCGAGTACGCCGTGCCTTCGATGCAGGCTGCTACGTACCGGGTCAGCGTTGCCAAGAATGGCTTCAAGGTGGCAACGGTGGAAGGCGTTGTCCTGAACGCGGGCGTTCCCGCCCGGGTCAACCTGACCCTCGAGATCGGCCAGACCACCGAGACCGTGGAGGTTTCGGCGGGCGCCGAAATCGTGCAGGCAACCAGCGCGACCGTCAGCAGCACCATCGGCGGGCGCCAACTCTTCGAACTTCCGTTCGCCACGCGCAATGCCGTGGAACTGCTGGTCACACAGCCGGGCGTGCAGACCCCGGGTAATCCCCGCAGTTCCTCGGTCAACGGGCTGCCGCGCGGAGCCCTCAACGTCACCATCGACGGCATGAACACGCAGGACAACATGCTCAAGTCGAGCGACGGCTTCTTCAGCTACATCTATCCCACCGTGGATGCGCTCGAAGAACTGACCGTGTCGAGTTCCGCCGCCGGCGCCGATTCGAGCGGCCAGGGGGCGGCGCAGATCAAGTTCGTCACCAAGAGCGGCACCAATTCGTATCACGGCGGCGGCTTCTACCAGTTGCGCCAGACCGGATGGAACGCCAACTACTATTTCAACAACCGCGACGGGCTCGCGCGCGACGTCGTGAAACTGACGCAGCGCGGCCTTCACATCGGCGGCCCCATCATCCCCGACAAGCTGTTCTTCTTCACCAACTACGAACAGTACAAACTGCCCGGCACCAAGAGCTACACGCGCACCGTACTCACCGACAGCGCGCGCAACGGCATCTACACCTACTGCCCATCGGGCACCAGCGCCTCGCAGTGCGTGAGCAACCCGAGCCTGCTGCGGACGGTCAACGTCTATAACCTGGCAGGCGCCGCCGGCTTCCCGAGCACGCCCGATCCGATCCTTCAGAAGACTTACGCGGACATCGCCGGCACTACCTCCGCCGGCACCATCACGCCGCGAACCGTCAGCAACAACGATTTCAACCGCGTCAATCTGAATTACCAGCCGGAAGGCAATCAGATGCGCCATTTCTTCACCAGCCGGCTCGACTACAACGTGACCACCAACCACCAGGTCTCGTTTGTTTACAACTTCGATAAGTACGATTCGACGCCGGACTTTCTGAACAACGTAGTCGCCGCCTTCCCGGGCTCCGGAACCGTGCTCGGCTCGGACGTCAACACCGGCCAGCGCAGCAACCGCTTCGCCGGCACGCTATCAGTCCGGTCGCAGCTTGGCTCCCATATCACCAACGAGTGGCGCGGCGGCCTCAACGGCGGCACCGTGCTGTTCTTCGACGCCATCAACCCCGGCCTGTACTCCACCTGGCGCGGCTACCGCCCGATCTTCGCCTTTGGCCTCTCCGGCGTGACTACCGCCACCAGCGCGCAGCGCCGCAATTCGCCCGTGAAGGAGATCGCCGACAACGTCTATTTCATCCACGGTTCCCACCAGTTCTCCTTCGGCGGCAGTTTTACGCAAATCAACTCGTTCCAGCAGATCGCCAGCACGGATGCCATGCCGAGCATCACCTTCGGCGCGGCATCCGGAGACCCGATCTATACCGGCTCGGGCGCGCCCTTCACCACCGGGAATTTTCCGGGCGCCTCCAGCACGCAGGTCAACGAGGCCCGCGATCTGTATGCAACCTTGACGGGCAGGGTTTCCTCCATAGCGCGCTTGCTTTCTCTGGACGAAAAGACCAAACAGTACGCTTCCATTCCCAAGACCGACCGCAACCGCATGCGCGAATACGGCCTCTACGTTCAGGACACCTGGCGCGCCGCGCGCAACCTGACCGTCAACCTGGGACTGCGCTTTGAAAAACAGGGCGCGTATGAAAACCTGAACGGCCTGTACTCGCGCGTCGGCCTGGAGAGCCTGTGGGGCGTCTCCGGCGTCGGAAACCTGTTCCAGCCCGGCGTGCTCACCGGCAAAGAGCCGTTCTTCACCTCGAGCAACGGCAACGCCTACTCCACGCCTTCGGTGTGGGCGCCATCCGTCGGGCTCGCCTGGCAGGTGCCGAAAATGAGCGGGCTGCTGGGGAAGATCTTCGGCGACCGTGACGGCGTTTCCGTATTCCGCGCCGGCTATTCGATCTCCACGGTCCGCGAAGGCCAGAACCTGTTCATCAACATCTGGGGCTCGAACCAGGGCGTCAGGCAGACGGCAAG
Organism: Bryobacterales bacterium; assembly: GCA_963836425.1. Lineage (GTDB taxonomy): Bacteria > Acidobacteriota > Terriglobia > Bryobacterales > Bryobacteraceae > CAWIJJ01. The sequence continues at coordinate 68,307 of CAWIJJ010000010.1, forward strand.
CGTCAGCCCGAGTTCCACGCCGGACGATTTCGGCCCCGCGGGCAGCGTGCTGTTCCGCGACGCCAACCTGCCGGTGCATTCGGGACTGCTGACCACGCCGGACTTTCCGATCCCGGCGCAGTTCAGCACCAGCCTCAACGACTTCCTGCCGAACCTCGGCCTCGGCTACGTGCAGAGCTGGAACATCGGGTGGCAGCGCGCTTTGAGCGACAACATGGTGTTCGAGGCGCGTTTCGTCGGCAACCACGGCGTTCACCTGTGGCGGCAGTACGACCTGAACGAGGTCAACACCCTCGAGAACGGGTTCCTGGACGAGTTCAAGATCGCGCAGAACAATCTCCGGATTGCGCGCGGCGGCAACCTCTACAAGGCCAGCACCAATAACTTCGGCAACCAGGGACTCGCCGGGCAGAAAGACGTGCCCATCCTCAAAACGGCCATCGGCAATACCACGGACCAGACCACGGCAACGTACCTCATGTTGGGCCAGGCGGGCACCTCCGCCAATTCGATCGCCACCAACGCCTCCCGCATGGCAAAACTCGAGGCAGCCAAGTACCCCGTCAACCTGTTCCTGGTCAATCCGACCGTCGGCGGCTCCGGGGCCTACATCGTCACCAACGACGGCTCCACGTTCTACGACTCGCTGCAATTGGAACTGCGGCGCCGCCTCAGCCGCGGCGTGACCGCGCAGGGCAGCTACGTATTCGCCAAGTCGCTGACCAACGGTCCCACCAACAGCAGCACGAGCTCTTCGCAGCCGACCACGCTGCGCAATCTCAGCCTGGACAAAGGGCCCTCGGGCTACGACATCCGGCACGCGTTGAAAGCCAACTACACCGTGGAGATGCCCTTCGGTCCCGGCAAGGCGCTGCTCGGCAACATCTCCAACCCCATCCTCAACAAGATTGTCGGCGGCTGGGGGACGGCCGGCGTGATTCGCGTTCAGAGCGCGTTACCGCTCTCGGTCAGCGCGGGACTCGGCACGTTCAACGAAAACGGGAGCGGCATCGTTCTGCATAATATGACGGCCGAGCAGTTGCAGGACATGGTGGCCATCCGCAAAACCACGGGCTCCGACGGCAAGGGCATCGTCTACTACCTGCCCGACGACCTGATCGCCAACACCCAGGCGGCCTTCAACACCGGTAGCCGCACCCCCGCCGATATCGACCCGACCAAGCCTTACATCTCGCCGGCGGGCGCCGGAGAGCACGGCTGGCGCGGCTACATCCGCCCCAACTGGCAGAAGTTCTTCGATGCCAGCCTGGTGAAGCGGACCGAGATCACCGAAGGCAAGCGGCTGGAGTTCCGGGCCACCGCCCTGAACGTTTTCAACATGACCAACTTCAACGGCTATGCCGGCGTGGGATCCACCTTCGGACAGGTGACCGGCGCGTACCGCGATATCTCCGGTACCGTCGAACCCGGCGGACGCATCCTGGAGTTCATGCTGCGCTTCGAGTTTTAGCCTCCGTTGCTTCAACGCCTCCGGCCGGCTTCCGCGCGCGCGGGAGCCGGCCTTTTTCATTCCGGTCACTCGAAGGAGAAGCGGGGGCGGCAGGTCAGCGCATGCCCTTCGTTTTCGACCTGAAGCTGGACGGAGCGGGGGTGGCGGTCCGGGGGGCGTAGGTCGAGCACGTAGTGCGAGGCGGCCTGGGCGAAGGCGTTGGCCACGGCTTCGGCTACTTCGGTGGTGGAGCGGCAGAACTGGGCAGAACCGCCGGTGGCCGCGGCGAGCTGCAACTGGCCGGCCTGGTAGGCCTGCTCGAGGCGGTCGGAGCGATAGGCGAGCTGCACTACGAACAGGGGCGCCTGCAAGCCGGCCAGTGCCCGCTCGACACTGGATATCTTCTGCTGCACGAGACCCTCGGGGAACCGGCGGCTCATATCGTGCCGGTCGCTCGAGTTGATCACGGGGTTGGCGTAATCGGCGCGGTGATTGTAAATGCTGCCGTCGGTGAGGTAGACGACGGCGGCGCGCACCTGGGTTTTCGAGACGATGCCATCGGCGATGCGGCAGGCGGCCTCGACGGTGTCGAGAAAGCCGGCCTTGCCGCTGACCGGGGTTTCGCGAATGGCCTGTCTCCACGGCATCGCGGTCGGATGTGGGATCGAGCACGACCTGCATCCCATCCTGGGCGCGCAGGAGCGCGACGGCGGCATTCGGGGGCAACTGCCGCACCGCCTCGATCGCCGCCTGGCGGGCCACTTCGGCGCGCTCGAAATCACCGGTGAAATCGAGCACCAGGATCAGCATGAGGTCGTCGGCCGGCCCGCGCACCGAGAGAATCGCGGCGGGCTGGCCGTCCATGGCGGCGCGGAAGGCGGAAGGCTCGAGCTTGCCGCCGTCAACCGGCCACACCGGCACACGCACACGCGTCCAGCGCCGGGGAGGCGACGCCGCAAAACCCGAACCGGCCAGCGCGAGCAGCAGGAACTTCCGACGGCGCATCAAAAGCCGAACCTCAATCCGAGCTGCACAACGCGGCCGCCGGTGGAGCCGAGAATATGGCCGGCGTTCAGGTTGGGCGCCGACTCGGGTCCGATCACGGTGTCGGGATCGTTCCAGTTCGCGTGATTCAGGAAGTTCAAGCCAACGGCGGTCAACTCCAGGGTCTGCTCGGCGGAGACGCGGAAGCGCTTGGTGACGGAGAGATCGTGATTCTGAAAGCCGGGGCCGAGCAGTTCGGAGAACGTGCGCGAAGCGGTGCCGGTTGTGAAGTCGGGCGGCTGGGCGAAGGCGGCGGGATTGAACCAGCCTTCGGGACCGGGCGCGGCGACGCGCGGGTCCACGCCGGGGACGACGTCCACGCGGAGGGTGGGCACCACGCCGCCGGTATTGTTGAACTGGGGACGGATGGCCAGCGGATGGCCGGATTCATAGGTGCTCACCGAACTGAAGGACCAGCCATCGACGAGAAAGCGGCGCCAGTCGTTAAACGCGAGCAGGTTCCTGCTGGAGCCGATGGGCAGCTCATAGCTGCACGACAGGGTGAAGCGTTCGGGGCTGTTCCAGTGGTTCGGCGACCATTCATTCGAGGCGTTGTAAACGTCCTGCACACCGGGACCTGAGTAGTCGTCCATCTGCTTGGAAAGTTCGTACTCGGCGCTGACTACCAGACCCTCGGAGGCGCGCTTCTCGAGGCGCACGGCGCTCGCGTTCCGGCGGTAGCGGCCGCGGGGCCACGATCCATCCACGTCGAAGCCGAGGAATTGCGGATACGGCCGGAGCGAGCGCTGGAAGGACTCGTCGTTCAACGCGTCGCGGAACTGAAGCGCCCAGAGCGGCAGAGCGTTCAGATTGGCTCCGGAATACTGGCTGATGAAGATGTTCCGTCCCGCCGAATCGCTGAGGGACCAGGTGAACACGACCGAGCCTGGCAACTCGCGCTGGAAAGTGAGGCCGAAATACTGATAGACGGAGGTGGCGCCGCTCCGCTCCACCAGGTCGGCGGTCTGATTGTTGACGGCGTCGCCGCGGAAATCGGGATAAGCGCGGGAAAGCGAAGGGAGGCCGGCGGAGAGGCGGAAGGCGGGCTGCAACTGCGAATTGGCGGCGTAGAAGTTGGGACTGCCGTTGAAGGCCTGCGTGGCAAACTGGCCGGAATGCAGGGGCGGCGGCGAATAACTGCGGGAGTACGATGCGCGGATGGTGGTCTTGCTGCTGCCGCGCGGGCTCCAGGTAATGCTGGCGCCGGGCTCGGCCCAATACCGCGTGGGCTGGAAGGCGCGGGGCCCGCCGCGACCGGCGACGATCATAGCGCCGGGTGCACCCGTGGCCGGGTTGGTCACGCTCAGGTCCACCGTAGACTGGCGGTCATATTTATCGATGCGCGGCGTGGCGCCCTCCAGGTTGAGCGAAGCGGCCATGGTGAGTCCGGGCAGCGGCTGGTAGGTATCGGAGAGACTGAGGCGTCCGGTGGACCGGCGGAAATAAGAAGGCGAAGTGACAATTCCGACCTGCGCGTAATCCACCTCGCCGAGCAGGAAGGTGGCGAATTCATGACCGGTGTTGATGATGCCGGGGAGGCTGGTGGGGCCCGCGGAGAAGGTGAAGAGGCCGGAAGGATAGACGGGCGCGTAGGTGTTGACCTGGCGAAGGGAGAGCACGCCGGCGGCGCGCAGGTTGTGCCTGCCGAGGCGCGCGGAAAAGGTATCGGTAAAAGAAAAGCCGGTGTCGGTGATGCGGGAAGCGGGCGTGGACTGGCCCATGCCGAGATAGCGTCCGAGGGAGAAGACGGGGAAGCGGCCCGATCCCGCAACCGGCAGGCCGAGGGCGGAGGCGTGGTCCGCGGTATCTTCGGCGCCCGTCTGCAAACTGCTCGAATTCACTTCGATCCCGGCGGTATTCACGGAGCGCGCGGAGGCCGTGAAGACGTGGTTCAGGTAACCACGGCGGGAGTTGAAGGTGCGGTCGACTGGTCCCGGGTTGGCGGCCGTATCGAACCAGCGGGCCGAGCCCTGCAATCCGTTCGAGAAGGAGAAGCCGGCGGTCACGCGATGGCGCTCCCACGCGGTCAGATCGACTTTCGAGATAACGCCGTTAGCGATGTTGGTCTCGAGCGATTGCAGGAAAAAGTTGTTTTGCAGGAAAGGCCCGATGGCTGTGTTGGGGGACGGATAGTAGCCGAGGGCCCGTTGCGCGACGGGGTCGAGCGAGGCGCTGGGGATACGATTGCCGGGGTAAGGCGTGCGCGTGTATTCGAGATTGTCGAGCGAGACCGGACGCGTGGGGTCGAAGGCGGGATTGCGCGCGGTGCTCGCCGGATCGTAGAGAGGCAGGATCACGCCGGCGGTGTCCACGGTGGCGGAGAAATCGCCCGTTCGCTCGGCCAGGGTGGGGACGGTGCGAACGAGCGAACGCGAGATACCTTCACGCACACCTTCATAGGAGATGGAAACGAAGGCGTTGCGGGCGGCGCGGGGCAATTTTGGGATCAAAAGGGGGCCGGCTACGTTGAAGCCGAACTGATTGCGACGCAGGGTGGAGCGTTCGAGGCCCCGCTGCCGGATCTCATGCGGGATCGCATCCAGAAAATCGTTACGGAAGTTTTCGAACAGGCGTCCGTGCCAGGCTCCGCCGGCGCCGGAGGACTTACGGCGAGGCGAATCCGCGCGCAGGCCCAACTGGCGGGTGACGACGACGAACTCTTCGGCCGCCTTCTGCATTTCGCTGGGGCGGGCGGCCGCGGGGCGCTGATTCTGCGCCGCCGCTGTGGTCGCAGCGGCGCACACCGCTACCCACATGACCATTCCGGAGCCCATTCTTCGGTGCCACGACAAGAACATATTCACCCGAACAAGAAGTTTTGCCACCCAGAAGCATTTCTTCAATTTTATCGTCCTTTGCCACGCTTGTCGCGCGAAGCGCCATGTGTTTCGCTATGCGTTTCCGGAGGTTGTCGCAAATGAAACCGTATTCGCTCGCCGTAGTGGCGCTGCTGCTCTTCGCGGGCAGCGCGCCGTGCCAGGAAAAGCGGGTGGTGTTCGACGCGAATCGCACCACTCAGACATGGACGCTTCAGGATTTCGATCCCAGGCTGCCCGCCGACTGGAGCGGGTTCGATTTTCTGGCGGTGGAACTGCGGCTGTCGTCGCCGCAGCGGTTCGAACTGCGCGTCCGCACGGCGGGGGGCGTGCGCGCGGTGCGACTTTCGCCCGTCCCTAATGTGTGGATCCGCTCGGCCATTCCGCTGGCCTTCCTTTCGAAACCGGCGCAACAGGGCACGGATCTCGCGTCGGTACACAACAAGCCGCGGCCGATGATGTTCCTGAACCTGATGGGCTCGCCGGGACCGCTGGACGCGGTGACCGGAATCGAAGTGGCGATCCCCAACCCGATCGGCGCACCGGCGCTCGAACTGCGCAATTTCCGCCTCACGAAGGAAGACCCGGGCGATGCGCTGCTCGAGCCGAAGCCGCTGGTGGACGAGTTCGGGCAGTGGGCGCCGGACACGTGGCCGGGCAAGGCCCGCAGCCTGGACGATTTAAAATCGTCCTGGGCGGCGGAGGAGAAGTCCCTGGGCGCGGGAGCGGCCAAGGTCTGCAAGTACGGCGGCTTCGAGGGCACAAAAGCCAAAGCGACGGGCTTCTTCCGGGTGGAGAAGATCGACGGGCGCTGGTGGTTCATCGATCCGGACGGCCACTACTTCTGGTCCGCGGGAGCCGACGTGATCACGTCCTCGGCGGTCACCTCCGTACAGGGCCGCGAGGCGCTGTTCACCACCATTCCCCCGGTGGTGGCGGGCGGCCGCGGCGGGGTCTCGTTCTACACGGCCAACCTGGCGCGGCGTTTCGGAGCCGACTGGGTGCAGCCATGGATCGACCTGACGGTGCGGCGCATGATGGCGTGGGGATTCAATACGATCGGCAACTGGTCTGACGCGCGCTTGGGCGCGGCGCGGCGCGTGCCCTACACGGTGAGCCTGGGGGTCAGGGCGAACAGCGGGCCCATGGGAGTGACGGACGTGTACGACCCGGCGTTCGCGGAGAACGTGGAGCGCGCCATGACGCAGCAGGCCGCGGTGCGCAAGGACGACCCGTACCTGCTCGGCTATTTCCTGGGCAACGAACTGCCGTGGCCGGGGAAGGAGCAGGTTGCGGTAGACGCGATTCTCGCCGGGCCGGCAAGCCCGCTGCAACGGGAGCTGAAAGCGTTCCTGGCGGAGGGCGACACGCCGGAGCGCCGCAAAACCTTTCTCTACGACTCGTATCGCAAGTTCGTGGACACGGTGACGGCGGCGGTGCGGAAACACGATCCGAACCACGTGATCCTGGGCCTGCGCTTTGGGGGCAGCGCTCCGGCGGAGGTGGTCCGCGCGTCGAAGGCGTTCGACGTTTACAGCCTGAACAACTACAACTATGCGGTGGACCGGCAGGAGATCGAAAAGATTCGGGGGCTGATCGACCGGCCGATCCTGATCGGCGAATTTCATTTCGGAACTCCAGGGCGCGGGATGACGCCAGGATTGCGCCAGGCGGCCAACCAGGAGGAACGCGGGGCGGCGTACCGCTATTACGTGGAGAATGCGGCGGCCGATCCATCGCTGGTGGGAACGCACTGGTTTCAGTGGCTTGACGAGCCCTCGACCGGGCGGTTCGACGGCGAGAACTACAATATCGGCGTCATCGACGTGACGGACCGGCCGTATGCGGAACTGGTGGCGGCGATGAAGGCCACGCATGCACGCCTGCTGGAAGTACACGCGGGTAAGACGGCGCCGGTCCCGACGCGGGCGAAGACGCAGTAGGAGGGCGCGGCGCGCCTGGCGCTTGTGCGTCTTACGTCGCGACGATTCACGTGGTGGGCAGCGATAACGGTTTAGCGCCGTGGGCAGGATTTGGCGATCCGGGCGACGGCGCCGCAGGCCCCAATTTCCTTGCCCAGGAAATCTGCGCGTTTGTAGGTGCCGGCGAGAAGAATCGCGTCTGGGAAGATCTGATGGGCTTCCCTGCGATGCGGATGGTCGGGGGGGCGGTATCCACTGCCCACGAAGGCGGGGCTGTTCAGGAAGACGGCGCCGTGGCATCGATTGAATCGTCTCGAGGCGCCTGTTATTCCGGCGCAGTGTGGCGTGCCGCTCCTCGCCGGCTCCGCTGCGGCAGCTATTCGCAAAATCGCCTCGGGTTGAGAAGCGTGGCGCACCATGAGAACATCGGTCCTTATGCAGCGTGCTGTCTTCTCCATCCTCGCCCCCGTAGCGTTCTGCTCCGTGGCAGCAATCTTATTGAGCGCGGAACAATCCTCGCCGGGCGGCGCCCCGGTCCACCCAGCCACGACGTACTGCAATCCGCTGGCAATTCCCGACTATCCCATCGGCAAACGCGTTCGCGACATCGTACCCGGCACGCCCGTGGGCGCGACCGACCTCTGGTTGCAGGACCATATGGAGCAGTTCCGCGAACTCGCCGATGTCACGGTCCTCTGGCACGAGGGCAAATGGTACATGTATCCATCGGTGGACATGGCCTGGGTCAGCAGCGACGGCGGTATCTCATGGCAGCACCATCCGCTCAACATACGCGATATCGGATACGCCCCGACCATCGTGCGTCACAAGGGCCGGTTCCTTCTGATGGCGTCTGAATCGGAAGTCTACACCTCCGATTCGCCGCTCGGACCGTTCAAGCCCATAGGCAGGATTCCGTTGCCGCCCGGCCTCCCCTCCCAGATCGATCCCATGCTCTTCTCCGACGACGACGGTCGCCTGTATTACTACTGGGGCTGCACCCCCGCCGACGGTATTTATGTTGTGGAACTCGATCCCGATAATCCCACGCACCTGCTCGGCAAGCCCGTTAAGCTTATGGGATTCGAACCAGAGCGCTTTCCCTGGCAACGCACCGGCGACTGGAATGAAGACGCGAACCAGGGGTGGGTTGAGGGCTCGTGGATGCTCAAGCGGAACGGTACGTATTACCTTACCTACAGTGCCGGCGGCACTGAGAACCGCACGTACGCGGTGGGTGCCCTCACTTCGAAATCGCCGATGGGACCGTTCACGCCGCAAAAGAACAACCCCATCCTGCGCTCTACGGAAGGACTGATCACCGGTACTGCCCACGGCAGTTTTGCCGAAGGACCCAACCACTCCCTCTGGGCTTTCTACACGGTGCGCGCCGGCGTAGTGCATGGTTTCGAGCGTCGCCTGGGCATGGACCCGGCATATATCGGCGAAGATGGAGAACTGCGCGTCAAGCCGGCCTCATCGACGCCACAGCGATTCACGGGCACGAGCGAGGGTGCCGTCGCGGCCGGCTGGCTCCCGCTTAACGCGAACCGTTGGACAAGCGCCACAACGGCGGCCGGCAATCTCTCCAGCCGTCTTGCTGTCGATAACGATCTTCGGACCTGGTGGCAACCGCGGGCCGGGGATGCGGTTCCGGCGCTCACCAGTGCGCTGGTGAGTAACGCGACGGTGCGCGCGATCCGCATCGTCTGGCGCGATATTGGCCTCAATACAGCGAAGGGAATTGCGCCTGGCCCCTTCCGCTATAAAGTGGAAGTGCAGAACGCGTCCGGTTCGTGGGTCACGGCACTCGATCGCGGCAACAGCGCCGAGGACTTCCTGGTCGATTACCGCGAGTGCCGCCCGACGCCGGGCAAAGCCGCGCGGTTGGTTATCCTGGGCGCCCCGAAAGGTGTCACACCGGGCGTGGCTGAGTTCACGGTCTTTGGTGAAGCCGCGAAGCTTTAGCCTTCCCGCTATGCGTCGACAGGTCACCTCTCTTCCGTCTGTTTGGCACTGGCGAATCCTTGGGGGGACAGGCCATCGCCTTGGTGGTGGTGCCTGGCCTGTCGTGCCTGGCAGTGCGTGCCGGCGTTGACAGACGACAACAAATTGGCGACTACATGATGCGGCCCCATCAAAAGTGGACCATCACGCCAGTCATGAACGCCGGAGGCTATCCGGGCTCGTATTTCAAGATCCAGATCGCCGACACCGATCGCACGCTGGCCGCGGCCGGGATGAAGTACGCGAAGATCATTGGCGAGAAGGAGAAGGCTGTCGAGTCCGTCAAGTTCGACTTCCTTGGCGTGTACCGTCCCGCCGTCATTCTCGGCAACTCCAACACGCCGGGCGTCCTTGGCTACGTCATGCCCCTGCTGCACTGGGCCATGCCGTCCAAATACCACTCCATCCACAAGAACGACCTCGCGCGTGCGATCGTGGCTCAGTCGGAGCAGGCGTTCCTCGCGATCACGCGGGGCAACGCTCCCAAGGAGGCAACCGTGAAGATCCTGGAGTACAAGGAGATGGAGCCGTTCTTCGTCAAGGGTGAGAGCGACGAACGTTGAGCAGCACGGGCTATGCTGGAAATAGCATTTGCCCATATCCATTCCAGATTCGGAACTCACAATGACCTTTGTTCGCGCTTCCGGCCCTGGCGGCCAGAACGTCAACAAAGTTTCCACTGCCGTCCAACTGCGCTTCGATGTCGGACAATCGCGCTCGCTTCCAGCCGACGTGCGACAGCGCCTCCTCGCATTAGCCGGCAGTCGCGCCACGCAAGACGGCGTGTTGATCATCACCTCTCGCGCGCACCGGACCCAGGAGGCCAATCGAGCCGAAGCCCGAGCACGACTGAACGAACTGATTGCCCGCGCGGAAGTTGTGCCGAAAACCCGCCGCCCCAGTCGACCTACGCTCGCCTCCAAGGTCCGGCGGCTCACGGCAAAATCGCAACGATCCTCCTCAAAGAAATTGCGCGGACGGACGAGCGACGACTGAGCCCGTGCCATTGAAGATCGCCACTACAACGTCGTACCGGCCGCGCAGGACATCTATCCAACGCGATCTCTTGACAAGAACGCATTGATTCAGCCTCAGACCCGGCAGCGGTGAACAGGGCGGCGGCGTGAGCAGGCCCGGCAGCCCGCGCGGAACGTCGAGTAGCTTCGATCCGAGGGTCACGACGTTCTGTTACCGTGCAGGCGGTTTTCGCCGATCGGCAACCACGGTGACCCGCATTTCCGTCGCGAGGCGCACGACCCGCTGAACGAGGGAGCGTCCGAAAGCGGCGGTCCAGGGCGTCTTATGATGGCGCGACACGAAGATCTGCGTGACCTTGTTCGCGCGAGCAAATTCGACCAGCGTTGCCGCGGCATCTTCTCCCTCGAGAACACGAGTATCGATGTGGAGATCGCGGGCGAAATCGAGGTGCCGGTTCAGTCTGTCGCGATCGTCGGTACTGAGGGCTTCCAGCTTTGCGGAGCGCTCGACGGCCACGGCGATGCAGTCTGCCTGCAGGTAGTCGGCGACACGGCGGCCCCGCCGGATGAGTGCGGCGGTTGCCGGATCACTGGTGATATGGAGAAGGAGCCGCTCACCCGGGCGAGGCGCGCGAAGCCGGGCCGGCGAACCCGCCTGCGCGAAGTCCGGACCAGCGCCATCGGGAACAGGCTGGCGAACGTCGACTTCGTGCGCAGCCTGGCGAAGGGCCATCTCGCGAAGGGCGACCAGGACGGGCTCACGAAAGAAATTCTCGAGGGCCCGCTCCGCCTTCTCGGGAGCATACACCACGCCCCGCTTGAGGCGGTTCAGCAACGCGCCGGGAGTGAGGTCCACCATCACGACTTCGTCCGCCTGTTTCACCACCCAATCGGGAATGGTCTCCCGAACCCGAATCCCGGTGATGTGGAAGATCTGGTCATTCAGGCTCTCCAGGTGCTGGATGTTCATCGTCGTCAGGACATCGATCCCGTTTTCCAGCAGGAGCATAACGTCTTCCCAACGTTTGGGACGCTCCGAGCCCGGCACGTTCGTGTGCGGAAATTCATCCACGATGCACATCTGAGGGGCCCGCCGCAGGATGCTGCCGGTATCCATCTCCTCAAAAACGGACCCGCGATATTGGATGAGCCGCCGCGGGATGGTTTCAAGGCCCGAGGTTCTGGAGATGGTGTCGGACCGGCCGTGCGGCTCGAAATAGCCGATTACGATCTCCCTGCCCTGTCGTTTCAGTTCCTGAGCATCTCCGAGCATCTGATAGGTCTTGCCGACTCCGGCCGCATACCCGAGATAGACCTTCAATCGGCCGCGCATCTCTATTAATGAGGAAACACCTGGACGTCGATGCCTTCAGCCCGACGGATCAGACGGTCAACGGGCGTTCCCAGCAGATTGCTCAACCAGCCTCTCCGGCGGCTGTGGCCGATGAAGATCTGTGTAATGCCGTGCGCCGCGGCGAAGCGAAGGATGGCAGCCACCGGATCCTCGCCCTGGAGTTTCTCAATACGGGCGTGAGCCTGGCGCGCCGCATCCAGATTCCTGCCCAGTTGGTCCTGATCGCTCCCGGTCAGGCCGGACTGCTCGACGTAGACAACGAACAGTTCCCCATGAAACCGGCGGGCGTTCCGCTCGCCGCTGGCGATCATTTCCGATGCGTCTGACCTTGCAGTAATGCAAACGAGGATCCGTTCCTGAGTACCCCATTGCGCCGGAATACCGGCGCTTTCGAGATATGCCTCCAACTGGCGGTCAACCACATCGGCAGCGGCAAGCAAGGCCAATTCCCGCAGGGCCTTGAGCTGGTTCTCACGGTCGGAGGCCGCGTCTGCCACCTGACGAAGCGCATCCATCGCGGGTGCATCGACGATTTCGATCTCGTCGGCGCGGTGGATGAAAGCCAGCGGCACCGTCTCGCGGACCGGCTTGCCGGTGATGCCGGCGACACGCTCGGAGTACTCCTCGATGTACTGGAGGTTGACGCTTGTAAGGACCGAAATTCCAGCCTCCAGGAGAAGCTCAACATCCTGCCACCGATGGGCGTTGCGGCTTTCGGGGGGATTGTCCCAGGCGAGGCCATCGATGAGGCACACGGCCGGCCGGCGGCGAAGGATACGCTCCAGGTCGATACAAGTCCGGCCGTCAATAAGCCGGAGAGGGATCACTTCAAGGGCGGACAGCAACACGTCGGTCTCGGGGGGCCGTTTTTCCTGAATCGCGCCAACCACAACGTCCTGTCCGCGCACCCGGCGTCTTCTTCCTTCATCCATCATCGTGAAGGTCTTGCCAACGCCGGATGAATAGCCGAGGAATACCTTGAGGCGGCCGCGCCTGGCACTTCGTTCTTCTGCCTGTACCCGGCGCAGCAGAAGTTCCGGGTCGGGCCTGCCATCAGGTGCGGGCATGCGTTCCCCTGCACAGTTCCGCGGATGCGTTCAGACTCGGCCAGAATATTGTACGGCCTATAGGAGAAGCCAGGCTGATGTCCTTTCCGCAGGCGCAACTTCCATCAGACACCGCATTCTCGTTTGGTGCAACCGCATAATGCTTATCGTTTGAGGGGAAAACCTTCATCCAACCTCAGGTTCAGCCGGAGAACGTTGACCCGTGGTTCGCCGAGGACTCCGAAATCGCGGTTCTCCTGCACTTGACGGATGAGTTGGAGAACATGCGCAAGGTCAATGCCGCGCACTTTCGCAACGCGAGCCGCCTGAAGCATTGCGTTTTCCGGTGTGATGTGCGGGTCGAGCCCACTGGCGGAGGCAAGGACCGCATCGGGCGGAACCTGCCCGGTATTGTAAAGGTTTGCAGCCCGATACCCGGCTACCGACTCGCGAACGCGCTGCGCCAGTCTGGAGCTCGTAGGGCCGAGATTAGAACCACCGGACACCATTGCGTCATACCCGCCACCTGCCGCTGAGGGCCGTGGGTGGAAATATTCGGGCCGGGTGAAAGCCTGCCCGATCAGCTCCGAGCCGATCACCTGCCCATTGCGCGCGATCAGGGTGCCGTCCGCCTTTCCGGGAAACACCATCTGCGCGATCCCGGTAACAAGCGCCGGATAAAGCAATCCCGTAAGAACGGTCATTACAGCGGTGATACGAAGTGCAGGCATGAGTTGTTGCCACATCGATTCTCTCCTAAACCAGACCCGTCCAGACCAACAGCCGGTCAATCAGCCAGATTCCGGGGAAGGGCACGAACAGGCCCCCAAGTCCATAGACGAGCAGGTTCCGCTGTAGCAGCGAGGCCGCCGTGGAGGGCCTGTACTTCACGCCGCGAAGGGCGAGCGGAACCAGCACGATGATGACCAGCGCGTTGAAAACCACCGCCGATAAGACGGCACTCCGCGGGGTTGCCAGGCCCATGATATTCAACCTGGCGAGGGACGGGAATGTAGTCATGAACATCGCCGGGATGATGGCAAAGTACTTGGCCACGTCATTGGCGATGGAGAATGTGGTGAGGGCGCCGCGAGTGATCAGCAACTGCTTTCCGATCGCGACTACCTCGATGAGCTTGGTAGGGTTGCTATCCAGATCGACCATGTTGCCGGCTTCTTTTGCGGCCATGGTTCCGGTGTTCATGGCGAGCCCCACGTCGGCCTGCGCAAGAGCCGGCGCGTCGTTGGTTCCGTCCCCGGTCATCGCCACCAGACGGCCATCACTCTGTTCGCGCTTGATGTACTCCAGCTTGTCCTGGGGTGTCGCCTGGGCGAGGAAGTCATCGACACCCGCTTCCGCCGAAATAGCGGCGGCCGTGAGCGGGTTATCACCGGTGATCATTACGCTGCGGATGCCCATTGCGCGCAGTTGTGCGAGCCGCTCTTTCATTCCGCCCTTGACAATGTCCTTCAGATGAATGAACCCGAGTACGCGGTCTCCGTCGGAAACCGCCAGCGGCGTTCCGCCAGTCCGGGAGATGCGTTCGGAGATCTCGGCGAACGCAGGGGGGACCCGGCCGCCGCGCTCGCGAACGAATTGTGCGATCGAATCGGATGCTCCTTTGCGAAGCACGCGGCCGTCGATGTCCACTCCGCTCATCCGTGTGTATGCGGAGAAGGGAATGAAATTCGCCTCATGCTCACTGAGCTGACGTCCTCGCAGCTGGTATTTGTCCTTGGCAAGAACGACGACCGACCTTCCCTCCGGAGTCTCGTCCGCCAGGCTCGACAACTGAGCGGCATCGGCCAGTTCCTCCTCCGGGACATCATTGACAGGCAGGAACTCGACTGCCTGCCTGTTACCGAGAGTGATGGTGCCGGTCTTGTCGAGCAGCAGGGTATTCACATCGCCGGCAGCTTCCACGGCGCGGCCGCTCATCGCGAGCACGTTGTGCTGCATCACGCGGTCCATGCCGGCAATGCCGATAGCGGAAAGCAACCCGCCGATAGTGGTCGGAATGAGACAAACGAGCAACGCAACGAGCACAGTTACGGGCGGGGCGGTGCCGGCTCCCGTTTCCGCGACGCTGTAGAGGGAGTAGGGTACCAGGGAGACGACCGCCAGCAGGAAGATAAGGGTCAGGCCCGCGATCAGGATGTTCAACGCGATCTCGTTCGGGGTCTTCTGGCGTTGGGCTCCCTCCACGAGCGCGATCATGCGATCGAGGAAGGTCTCTCCCGGGTTGGACGTGATGCGAACGCGAATCCAGTCCGAGAGTACCCTGGTGCCGCCGGTGACGGCGCTACGGTCGCCGCCCGATTCGCGAATCACGGGCGCGCTTTCCCCGGTGATCACAGATTCGTCGACGGTGGCAATGCCTTCGATTACCTCTCCATCGCCGGGCACGAGATCGCCCGCCTCCACGAGGGCCACATCTCCGGAGCGAAGTTGCGACGACGAAATACGCTCTACCCTGCCGCCCACAAGCTTCTTCGCAACCGAGTCGGTCTTCGTCCTACGCAGGCTGTCCGCTTGCGCCTTGCCGCGAGCTTCGGCCATGGCCTCCGCAAAGTTGGCAAAGAGCACCGTAAACCAGAGCCAGAGCGCGATCTGTAGAGAGAATCGAGCAGCGGCGGCATCGGAGGCGAAGGACCGGGCCAGCAGCACGGTTGTGAGAATCGCGCCGACCTCGACGACAAAGATCACGGGGTTCTTCGCGAGCGTGATCGGATTCAGCTTGCGAAGCGCATCCCCTGCGGCCCGTGCAAGAGTCTGTTTATCGAACATCGGACGGGATTGCACTCGCTTGCCGGGGAGCAAGGTTGTGACTGTATCCGAGTTAGTCTGCGCGGCTGTGTTTGGCGGCATCAGAAGACCCTCAACTGATACATGAGAAAGTGTTCCACGATGGGTCCCAGCGACAGCACCGGGAAGAAAGTAAGGGCGCCCACGATGAACACCGTTCCGGTAAGCAACGACACGAAAAGCGGACCGTGCGTGGGAAACGTACCAGCCGAGGCAGGGACCTTTCGTTTGCTCGCGAGGCTCCCGGCCGCGGCAAGCACGGGCACGATGATCAAGAAGCGGCCGACGAGCATAGCGATGGCCATGGTGCCGTTGTACCAAGGCGTATTCGCGTTCAAACCGGCGAAGGCGCTACCGTTGTTACCAGCCCCGCTCGCATACGCGTAGAGAATCTCGGAAAGGCCGTGCGGCCCCAGGTTGTTCCGATTGGCCGTAGCCGGCCCCGGCGGGTTGAGATAGGAGCCCCTGGCGTAGTCGAGCACGCTTGAAGCACTGGAAAACAGAAGTACGGCCGCAGCCGTTGCGATCAGTGCCAGCATCGCCATTTTGACTTCCTTGCTCTCGATCTTCTTGCCGATGTACTCCGGTGTCCGGCCAACCATGAGGCCGGCGATGAACACCGCCAGTATCGCGAACAGGAGCATTCCGTAAAGCCCGGATCCTACGCCGCCGAAGATCACTTCGTTGGTGAGAATGTTAAAGACCGGCACGAGGCCGCCGATTGGCGTGAAGCTGTCGTGCATGCTGTTTACCGCGCCGCAGCTTGCGTCTGTGGTCACTGTCGCGAACAAGGCGGATGTAGCGATCCCGAATCGAACCTCTTTTCCCTCCATGTTGCCGCCCGGTTGCGTATCGGACGCGGTCTGCCGGACACCTGCCTGCGCGAGAATCGGGTTGCCCGCGGCTTCATAACGATACGCTGTAAACACGCCCGTCAGGAACAGGGCGCTCATGGCGGCGAACATAGCCCAGCCCTGGCGGGTGTCTCCGACCATCCGTCCGAACGTGAAGGTGAGGCCGGCGGGTATGAGGAAGATCAAAAATGTTTCAAAGAAGTTCGTCAGCGGCGTGGGATTCTCGTACGGATGGGCCGAGTTTGCGTTGAAGAATCCTCCGCCGTTTGTCCCAAGTTCCTTGATGGCTTCCTGGGATGCCACCGGCCCCTGCGGAATAACCTGTTCGCTGCCTTCGAGGGTTTGTACGTGCGCATAACCCTTCCAGTTCTGGATCACGCCCTGCGAGCACAGGAACAAAGCGGCAAGCAGGGAGATCGGAAGCAGGATGTAGACAGTAGCGCGGGTCAGGTCCACCCAGAAGTTGCCAATGGAGTGCGCCTGCTGCCGTGCAAAGCCACGGATCAGGGCGATGGCGACTGCGATGCCAGCGGCAGCCGAGACAAAATTCTGAACCGTCAGGCCGGCCATCTGCACGAAGTAGCTGAATGTGCTTTCACCCGAATAGGCCTGCCAGTTCGTATTGGTCATGAAGCTTACGGCTGTGTTGAAGGCCAGATCCGGCGTGACCTGAGCCCCACTGAATGCTTGCGGATTGAGCGGGAAAAAACCCTGTAGCCGCTGGATCAGATATAGGACCATGAACGAACAGAAGCTGAATGCCAACAGCGCTCCGGCGTACCGGGTCCACGGCTGCTCAATGTCTTCGCGGACCCCGGAGAGCCGGTAGACGAGATGTTCCAGCGGACGCACCGCAGGATGCAGCCAGGTCCGCCGGCCTTCGAATACGGCCGTCATGAAGGCGCCCATCGGTTTCGCCGCCAGCAGTACGGCGGCGAAATACAGGACGATTTGAACGATACCGGTGGATGTCATAGAATCCTCAGAAGCGCTCGGGTTTCAGCAGAGCGTAAAGCAAATAGACAAAGATCAGAACAGACGCACATCCCGCGAGAACCAGTTCCATAGTCAGAGCCTCTGGCACGCTTTCACCAGGCCCCACATGGCCACGAAGAAAACCGCTGCAATCAGGATGTAGATAAGGTCAAGCACTTCGGAGCCCCCTGGCGTCAAGAGAATTGAGATAGGGGCCGCACCCGCAATCACCACGGTCGCGACCGGATCGAACCCATGACCTCAGCGTAGAAATTCCGGCATAAGGATGTCACAAGCGGCGCATCAATCATTCATAAAGAGGACGTAAGAATTTCGTAAGGAGGCTATCCGTACTGCCCGATGGCCGCTAGAATGCTGTTGTGAGAGATCGTCCGGCGGTTCTGCGTGCGGCCTCGCGACTCCTTCTCACGGTCGTTCTCCTGATCGTGGTGACCGCGGTGTGCCGGGCACTGCCGGTGAATGCAACCACCGTTGGGTTCACTTACCTGATCGTCGTGTTGATCATCGCTTCCACCTGGGGATTGCGCGAGGCCGTGGCAGCGTCTACCGGCAGCATGCTGCTCTTCAACTTCTTTTTCTTTCCGCCGTTCGGGACTCTCACAGTCGCCGATCCCGAGAACTGGATTGCGTTGTTCGCATTTCTTGCCACAGCCATCGTGGCGAGCCAACTTTCGGCCAGGGCCCGCCGGCAGGCCCTGACGGCTGTCCGAAAGCAGCACGAGCTGGAGCGGCTGTACGCACTGGGAACGAGAATCCTTCTGGATCGCGGGCATGATGCGCTGCCGCAAAGGCTGGCGCAGGGAGTTGCGGAGGCGTTCGGTGTGCCGGCAGTGGCCCTGTACGATGTTGCGACCGCACGCGAGTACAAGGGCGGTCCAGAGGACCTGAGCATTCCACAACAGATCTTGAGCGCCGCTCTGTCCGGCGATATCGGGTCGCGCACGGATGCGCTCGACTCGCGCTTCTCGATCATCCGGCTGGGTGGAAAGCCGGCAGGGGTGTTGGGTATTCGTGGCCCGATCAGCGACACGACGGTAGACGCAATCTCCAACCTGGTCGCCATCGGGCTGGAGCGAGTCCGCACACAGGAGGCGGAGTATCGGGCTCAGGCCGCGAGACAGAGCGAAGAGTTGAAGTCCACACTACTTGACGCCATCGCTCACGAGTTCAAGACCCCTCTCACGGCGATCAAGGCTGCAATCACGTCCGTGAACGGGGACCCGGTGATCGCCGAGGCGCACCGCGAACTCCTGAAAATCGTGGAGGAGGAATCAGACCGGCTGAACGGCCTGGTAACCGATGCGATTGAGACGTCTCGCATCGAAGGAGGCAATTTCAAGTTGAACCTGACCGAAGTGCAGGCGGCCGATCTACTGGCGACATCGATTCGCCAGATGGGCACCCGGCTCCAGGACCGCCAAATCGACATCTCGCCCGCATCCGGCGGCTCGCGTGTAACTGTCGATCGGGAACTTATTCAACTTGCGTTGCGCCAGTTACTCGACAACGCGGTGAAGTACTCGCCGGCCGCTCAACCGATTCACATCGGGGCAGAGCAGCGCGATGGCGACATCGTCCTCTGGGTGGCCGATGAAGGGCCGGGCGTTTCACACGGCGATGCCGATCGGGTGTTTGACCGTTTCTATCGCGCGTCTCCGAATAAGCAAGGAATTCCCGGTTCGGGCATAGGACTGGCGGTGGTACGACAGATCGCCCGGGCACACGGCGGCGATGCCATACTCGCGAACACCCACCCGAGGGGCGCACGGTTCGAGGTGGTCTTGCCTGCAAAGAAAGGGATCAGCGCATGACGGGAGCGAAGATTCTGATCGTCGACGATGAACCGCAAATCCGGAGGGTGCTCAAGACCGCCTTGTCCAGCCAGGGTTACGAAGTGTTCGACTCCCGCACGGGCGAGGAGGCGATCGAGGCGCTCCGCGATCGCCGGTTCGATCTGGTCCTGTTGGATGCGAACATGCCGGGAATGGGCGGTCTGGAGACCTGCCGCCTGATCAGGCCCACTTCGGATGTTGCAATCATCATGCTGACCGTGCGTGACGCGGAGCAGGACAAAGTTGCGGCTCTCGACGCGGGGGCTGACGACTACATCACGAAGCCGTTCAACACTCCGGAATTGATGGCCCGCATTCGAGCCGCTTTGCGCCGGCTTCCCGTGTCCGCGACCAGTAACACGGTTATGGATCTCGGCGCCCTGCAGGTCTACCCGGCCGAACGCCGGATAGCGGTTCGCGGCCAGGCCGTGCGGCTGACGCCCAAGGAGTTCGACTTACTGCTGTACCTGGCGAGCAGTCCGAATATGACGATCAGTCACACCAAACTGCTTCAGGCGGTGTGGGGACCCGACTATGGGGACCAGGTAGAATACCTGCGCACCTTTGTCAACCAACTCCGGAAAAAAATCGAGATTGACCCGAGCCGTCCGAC
Organism: Bryobacterales bacterium; assembly: GCA_963836425.1. Classification (GTDB taxonomy): domain Bacteria; phylum Acidobacteriota; class Terriglobia; order Bryobacterales; family Bryobacteraceae; genus CAWIJJ01. Next base: position 88,023 of record CAWIJJ010000010.1, read on the forward strand.
GTGTTTGATCACCGAACCCTGGGTTGGCTACCGTCTTCAAACGGCTCAAGCCTGAGATCGGGTAGTGTTCCTGTGGAATTAGGACGAAGCCGCGCGATCGGTTTGCGGTTCGGCGCTCGACACGATTCCTGGCTTTCATTCACACCGACATCATCAGTCACGCCGCCGATGCTTTCCCCACCCGGACCGGCGCGGAGTTTCTCGAGTTCCTGTGCGCCGCGGCAAGCAGCGCCCCCGGGTCCTGCGAGTTTCCTCATCGACGTGTAGATCGCGAGCGCGGGCGATCGATGCGGTCGGCGCCGATCAGGTGGTGTACAGCACGCGCACGGTTTCGGGAAACACGCGCGTGCCTTGCAGGGTCACGCCCGGCAGCCCGTCCAGGTGAACTTCGCGCAGCTTTGGCAGCCCGGCGAGGAACACCAGCCCGGCGTCCGTGACGCCCAGGCACTCATAAAACTCCACCTGTTCGAGGGACGGCATGCGGCCCAGAATCTCCAGGCTGCGGTCCGTGATTTTCGTCAGGCCGGCGTAGTAGTAATTGATATTGAGGCCGGCGATGTGCGCGGTGGCGGCGTCGGTGGTATCGCGGCAGTACATGCAGGTCAGGCGTTCGAGGCGGGGGCAGCGGCCCACATGCCGGAAGCCATCATCGGTAAAGCCGATCGGGGTGATCTCGCGCAGGGCCGGGAAATGGGGCAGGCTGGAGAGGGCTTCGTCGCTGACGTTTTGGCAGCCGATGCCGAAACCGCGCAGCGCGGGCATTCTGGAGAGCGCGAGGAATCCGCGGCTGCCGAAATGGGGACATTCGCGCCCCCAGAAGAACTCGAGCGATGGGGACTGGCTCAAGGCCTCGAATCCGGCATCGGTGGCAACCGATTCCTGCGCGCGCAGCCTGCGCAGGCGCGGGATGGCGGCGATGTGGCGCATGGCGGCATCGTCGCTCAGCTTCCCGTCGCAGCCGAGGGAACCGAGATTCGGCAGGCGAGCGAGGTGCGCGAATGCTTCCGACGTAATGGCGCTGACGTGCCAGAAAAGGTCGAGCTCGAACACGCCTTCGAGACCGGCCAGCCCGGCGAAGCCCTGATCGGTGAAGGGACCGTCGATCAGCAGGTGTGCGCCCTGTTCGGCCGCCTTTTTGTCGCCGCTCGCGATCTCGGGCCCCTGCCAACTTTTCATCAGCGGAAGGTTGTGCAGCAGGGGCAGTCCGGCATCGGTGACCAGCCGGCCGCTGCTGAAGAAGCGCAAGTGCGGCTTGCCGGCAAGCGCTTCGATGGCGCCGTCGCCGGTAGGCGAGCCCATCAGGTTGACTCGCTCGATCTGCCCGCAGTGCCGGAGATGGGCAACGCCGGCATCCGATATCGCGCTCTGCCAGCAGGCTTCGAAGGTGCGCAGGTTGGGAAGGTGGCGCAGTACTTCGAGCCCGCGGTCGGTGAGCTTGCCGCCGGGGTATTCGCTCAGGTCCAGGTACTCGAGCTGCGGCATGCGCGCCAGGTGCAGCAGCCCGTCGTCGGTGAGTTCGCGCGAGCCGCCGAGGCTCAGCCTGGTGACATGGTCGAGTTCGGCGACGCGCGCCAGCATCGCGTCAGTCATCAAGCCGTTGGCGTCAAGCGAGGCGATCCGCCGCTCCTTCATGACAGCGATCAGTTCGTCCCACTCATCGCCGCTCAGTCTGCGGCGCGGCGAGATGCGGTTTTGCCGGCCATCCACTTCGTAGGGATCCACGGGCGGTGCGCCGGTGGCGGCTGCCCGCATCAAGGCGTCCCAACTGCCGAAGCCGGCATCCTGCGCAAGGATCACCTGCGCTTCGTCCAGCTTGAGAAAGTTCTTCGGCACGCGCGACGACCGCTGGCGGAAGGAGTACACGCGCCGCCAGATCTCGGCCTTCAGGTCCGGCAGGCTGAAGGTGCGGCCGTAGTGCCGGTTCAAACGATCGAGCGCGGCGGCGTCGCCCTCGTATGCGTTCACGAAATGCCGCGCCAGCGCCTCGTATTCTCCCGGCTTGCCCGGCTTCGGCGAGGGCGCGGCAGGCGCGAGCGATTCGAGAAGCGCGGCCCAGTTGGCGAAACCCGACTGCCGCGCGATCACCTCGCGCGCCTGTTCGATATCGAGGAGCGGACCCGCGGCATCCTCCCGCCGCCGCACGAAACCGCGGACCTGTTCGAACGAGACGGTGCGCTCGAAGTGGCGGCCGAGCCGGCTGAGCGCCGCTTGGTCGTCCGATTCGAGTACCGAGACCAGATCCTGCGCGAGCTGCTCGTACACACCCAGTAAATACGCCCGGCGCGCGTCAGCAGAATCCGGAGCGGCATTACCGGCGCGTTCGAGAAGGGCGGCCACTTCGATCATGCCGCGCCTGCGCGCCACCTCGGCGGCCGTCGTTCCATCCTTCGTGCTGCGAAAATCCGGATCGGCGCCGTGATCGAGGAAGATCTTCGCGATCTCCAGCGCCTTGTCCTCGTCGTCCGGCAGCCAGAACAGCGGTGTGGTTTGCCACGATACCGTGGCCAGGCGCGGTTCCTGACTCAGCACTTCGCGCAGGCGTTCCACGTCGCCGAGAGGCACCAGGCTCCAGACATCCCGGCTGTGATGCCGCAACAATTCGACCGTCCGTGTGTGCTCGTGGTAAATGGCGAAACCGAGCGGCGTGCTGCTGTAGGCCATTTCGTAGGGATCCACTTCCGCGCCGCGTGCGAGGAGCAGTTCCGCCACGTGCACGGCGTCGTGCGCCGCCGCCACGTGCAGGGCCCGCTGCTTATTCGCGTCCTCCACTTCGAGCGGCGTGCCCAAGTCGAGGATGAATGCGGCGGCAGCGGCGCGGTCCGTTTTGGCAGCGGCAAAGAGGGCGGCGGGGGACGCGACGTATTCGGGATGGCGGCCGAGAATTTCGCCGGCTTCCTCGCGGTCGAGGCGCAGGCACGCGGCCGTAAAGCGCTCCTCATCGTCCAGCACCACCGGATGCCGCTCGGCGCCGTGGCGCGCCAGCAGTTCGGCCATTTCCACATGGCCCAAACGCAAGGCGTGTTCGTAGAGGCTGTGCTGGGGGAAGCGCGGATCCCGTTCGGGCGCCGCATTCGGATTCGCTCCGTGTGACAGGCACCAGTTGGCCAGCTCGAGGTCGTTGTGCTGTACCGCAAGGCGCAGATGCCAGCGCGCTCCGGTACCGTAGCCGCCCTGGTCGAGCATGTGCCATTCGGGATCGTCCCAATCGGCGGCGCGTCCGGCCTTTACGGAAAACTCGTGCATCAGTTTCACCCACCAGAGCACGTTGCCCTGGAAATGGATGTTGTAGATGACCTGGCCGTCGTAGGGTTCTGCGCCGCCTTCGAGCAGCAGGCGGACCAGTTCGTCCCGGCGCGCGTGTGGGGGGCGGTTTTCCTCGCCTTCGCCGATGACGCCCACCAGCGGTGTGTACCGGCTGTCTCCGGCCATGAAGTACGCATTCGGATCGGCGCCGGCATCGAGCAGGCGCCGCGCGATCTCCACGGCATTGTGCGCGGCCTTCTCGATCGGCAGGCGCGCGAAGCAGAGGTAGAGCAGCGGTTCCCAACTCTTGCCGCCCAGGTCGCCCAGGAAATCGAACGAGCCGCCCGCGCCCGAACGGTCGGGGCCAGCCGGCGCGCGCCGCGCGTTGGCAAGCTGCGGCTGCTCGCGCAAAATCCGTTCGACTTCTTCGCGTTCGCCGCAGACGGCGGCCGTGTAGAGGCTTTCGCGAGCCACCCAGGGGTTCTGTTCCAGTATCCGCATCGCCGCGTGCCGCGCCATGCGGTGCGCAGGGAGGCCGCGGACATGGTGGTCCGGACAGGCATATTCGAGGAAGCGGGAAACGGGATCAGCCGGGGCATCGGGGATCCGCTGCCTTACGGCATTTTCGAGAGCCTGTCTTCAGCGCCTTCCAGCTCTCCTGGCCGTACTCGCGGGCGAGCGCGTGCTGCACGTCGCGCAACACGGGGGTCTCCGCGGCGTTCGGACAGGCAAGCTGCAGGCGCTCCCGCGCGCCGGCATCGTTTGCGCGCAGGGCTCTGAGCCAGCGCCTGGCTTCTTTTTTCAGGTTGTCGAGATTGGTTGCAGGGGTGATCTTTCGCTGCATGGAAACCTTCCTTCCGTTGTGTTTGCCCAGGTTCCGCTTAGCTCAGGGCCGGAATGAAAGGTCCGGTTCGATTTTGGTAGCAAAGTTGGGTGGGAGCCCGCTCCCTTGCCGCGGACAGGAGGCGCCCCAGAGCGCGCTGGAAGTAGACTCTCACAGGCCAAACCGGGCTGTCAACCGGCGGGGGCGCCGAAGCGCGGCTTGCGCGGCTTCATCCGCGGATGCTCCAATAGCCGGATGGTCCAGGTTGTCGCCGCACTGCTCGAACGCGAGGACTCGGTTCTCATCTGCCGCCGCACGGCGGAGCAGTCGCACGCGCTCCAATGGGAGTTCCCGGGCGGCAAGGTCGAACCCGGCGAGACTCCCGAGCAGGCCGTCGAGCGGGAACTCCGTGAGGAACTCGACATTCGCCACGCGCGCGGCCATGAAATCGCGCGCTATCCGTTCACTTATCCCGGGAAGGACCCCATCGAGCTGATCTTCTTCCGTATTACCTCATACGAAGGCGAGCCCGCCAACATGATTTTCAGCGAAATGCGCTGGGAGCGGCGCGGCAACCTGCCCGCGTTCGACTTCGTCGAGGGGGACCGCGACTTCATCCGGGCCTACTCGGCGGAACGTGCCTCTACCCACTGAGCGGCCTGGGGCACGAGTCTATACTGAAAACTTATGCCCACAGCGATCAAACCGGTGGATCCGGCGGACAACGAATTTCTCGCCAGCCTGGAAGCGAAGTCGAAGAAGCCCAGCCCGTTCTTCCGCGCCATGGCCCACAATGCCGAGGCGTTGAAGACGTTTGTGCCGTTCTACGCCGCCGTGGTCGGTCCCGGGAGCGTGGAGCGCCGGGTGAAGGAGTTGGTGTACCTGGCCTGCGCCTACGCCAATGAGTGCGCATTCTGCACCGCTACCCACGTAGCCAGCGGCCGGAAAGCGGGCATCACGGAAGACGAGCTGCGCGCCTTGCAGACCGAACAGGACCACGGATTCTCCGAGCCGGAGCGCGCCGCCATCCAGTACGCCCGAGAGTTGACCCGCACCGCCACCGGTGACGACTCCAGCGCCGCGTTGTTCGAGCACTTCAACGATCAGCAGGTGGTGGAGATCACGCTGGTGGCGGCGATGGCGAATTTCACGAATCGCTTCAATAACGGCCTCCAGGTGATGCCGCAGGAGTAGCGCGCCAACTCCATGCCCATTCTGAGCGGCATTCACCCCGTGGCCGAGGCGCTGCGGACGAGCCACCCGCTGGAGCGGATCCTGATTGCGCAGGGGGCCGGCGGGCCGCGCCTGCAGGAGATCATCGACCTGGCGCGCCGCGCCTCGGTGCCCGTGCGTTTCGAACCGCGCGCATCGATTGACCGGATGGCCGGTACGGCGGCCCATCAGGGCGTGGTCGCACTGGGGGCGGCGCGCAAGTATGCCGATCTGGACCGTGCCTCGGCCGCTCAACTGGTGGTGGTGCTGGATGGCGTGGAGGATCCGCACAACCTGGGCGCCATCATCCGCACCGCGCACGCGGCGGGCGCGGGCTCGGTAGTGATTCCGGAGCGCCGCTCGGCCGGGCTGACCGATGTGGTGGCCAAAGCGGCTGCCGGCGCGCTGGAACATATGCCCATCGCCCGCGTGACCAACATCAACCGCAGCCTCGAGGACTTGAAGGAGCGGGGCTTCTGGATCTACGGGCTGGACGAGCGCGGCACGGAAAGCTACGACCAGGTGAAGTATTCGACGCCCACCGCCGTGGTGCTCGGGGGCGAAGGGAAGGGGTTGCACGAGCAGGTCCGCAAACACTGCGACGTGCTGGTGCGCATCCCCATGGAGGGCAAAATCTCTTCGCTCAATGTTTCGGTGGCCGCCGGAATCGTGCTGTTCGAATGGAAGAGACGCCGTTTGAAAGCAACATAGTAGAATCAGGAGGTATGCGCCGCCGACTCCTGGTTCTTCTGTTGATCGCGGGCGCGATTCCCGTTCCGGCAGCGCAGCCGGTACGGGCACGTCGCGGCATGGTGGTCACGCGTGAGCGTCATGCCACCGAAGCCGGGCTCAAGGTGCTCGAGACGGGCGGTAATGCGGTGGATGCGGCTATCGCGGTGGGCCTGGCGCTGGCGGTCACGCACCCTTCGGCGGGCAATATCGGGGGCGGTGGTTTCATGCTCATCCGCCTGGCCGGCGGCCGCACTACATTCCTCGATTTTCGCGAACGCGCACCGGGCGCGGCCACCCGTAACATGTACCTGGACGCATCCGGGAAGGCGACCGCCGACAGCACGGTGGGTTATCGCGCCGCGGGCGTGCCCGGCACGGTGAGCGGCCTCGAATACGCATCGCGGAAGTACGGCAGCAAGCCCTGGGCGGAACTGGTCCGTCCCGCGGTGGAACTGGCATTGCGGGGTTTCGAACTTTCGTACGCGCAGGCGCAGGGTCTGCGGGCGCAGGAGCGCGCCTTCTCGCGGTTCCCCGAATCGAAACGCGTGTTCCTCCGCGACGGCAAATTTTACGAAGCCGGAGAGCGGTTCGTCCAACCCGACCTGGCACGCACGCTCGAGCGCATCCAAAAGCTTGGCGCCGCGGATTTCTACCGGGGAGAAACGGCGCGCCTGCTGGCGCGCGACATGCAGGAGCACGGCGGGCTGATTACGCTCGAGGATCTCGACTCGTACCGGACCATCGAGCGGAAGCCGCTCACCGGCAAGTACAAAGGCTACGAGATCGTCACCGCGCCGCCGCCGAGTTCGGGCGGTATCGGGATTCTCCAGATGCTCGGCATGCTCGAAGGCACGGGCTATGAAAAAGGCGGCGCGGGTTCGGCAAGTGTGGTCCACTTCATGACGGAGGCCATGCGCCGCTATTTCGCGGACCGCTCCGAGAATCTTGCCGATCCCGATTTCTATAAGGTTCCGGTCACTGACCTGCTCGATCCCGGCTACATCGCGCGGCTGCGCGCCTCCATCGACCCGGTGCGCGCCACGCCGAGCGCGGCCGTGAAACCCGCGAAATTCGTGCCCGGCGAAGCCAACGAAACCACCCACTACTCGGTGGCCGACGACGCGGGCAACATCGCCATCGTCACCTACACGCTGAACGGCGGCTACGGCAGCAAGGTGACCGCGAAAGGACTTGGGTTCCTGCTCAATAACGAGATGGACGACTTTGCGCCAAAGCCGGGCGAGGCCAACATGTACGGACTGGTGCAGGGAGAGGCGAACGCCATCCAGCCGCACAAGACTCCGCTCTCCTCCATGACCCCGACCATCGTCCTGAGCGAGGGCAAACCGCTGCTTGCGCTCGGCTCGCCGGGTGGCCCGACCATCATCAACACCGTTCTCGAGGTCATCGTCAATGTCCTCGATTTCAATATGAATCTTCAGGACGCGGTCAACTGGCCGCGATTTCATCACCAGTGGCTTCCCGACGAGCTTCGCGTCGAGCCGGGATATTCGCCCGACACCGTGGCCCTGCTCGAAGCCCGCGGCTACACCGTGAAACGAGTCAATTCCCAGGGCGAATGTGCCGCCATACGCTTCGCCGGCGGGTGGCTCGAAGGCGCGGCGGATCCACGCACAGAAGGTACGGCGGAAGGACACTAACCACTCGATGGACCACGTACTCTCCACCCATCTCTTCGTCAACCACCGGCTCACTGCAGCGCTGTTGGCGAAGATACAGAACGCCGGGATCCCAGCGGTCGAGATCTTCTGCGCGCGCCAGCACCTGGATTATCAGGACCGTGCCCAGATCGTCGAACTGGGCCACTGGTTCCGCGATTCCGACCTGAAGCTGCACTCCCTGCACGCCCCCATGTACAGCGATGAGATTTGGGGACGCTCCGGACCGAACGCCGTCATTACGATCACCGAGACCAGGAAGGCGCGGCGCATTCAGCTTGTGGATGAGATCAAGCGCGCCATTGAAATCGCCGAGTTCATTCCCTTCCGCTACCTCATTCAGCATCTGGGCGTGGGCGGCGAGGAGTTCAGCATGCACAAGTTCGACGCCGCTTTCGGCGCGCTCGAGGAGATCAGCATCTTCGCGCGCCAGCGCGGCGTGGACGTCCTGCTCGAAAATATCCCCAACGAGCTGTCGAGCGCCGAACGGCTGCACCAGTTTGAAGAGCTGACGCACCTCGGCCTCAACTACGTGTTCGACACGGGTCACGCCCACATGAACGAAGGCGTGGAGGCCGCGTTCAATGTGATGAAGGAGCGCATCCGGTCCACGCACATCCACGATAACGACGGGAAGAGCGATGCTCACCTGTTCCCGCTGGTCGGGGGCGGCACCATCGACTGGCCGGCTGCCATGACACTCCTGCGCAGCCGCGCGGATCAGTATCCGCTGCTGCTCGAACTCAAAGAGCGGCCCGACCTGCCCGCCCCGCTCGAAACCGTAAAACAGATTTTCGAGCGGCTGGAAGCCCTTTAATGATTCAGCCACAAGACTACATCCGCAGCCTGCTCCAGCGCACCCCGGGCGAGACCGTCACTGCCCGGGGATGGGTGAAGACCCGCCGCGACAGCAAGAACGTGCACTTCATCCAGTTGAACGACGGCTCTTCGCCGGTGGACCTCCAGGTGGTTCTGGACTCGGGAGTGGTTACGCCCGAAGTGGTGGCCGCGATCACCACCGGCGCCTGCCTCAGCGTGGAAGGCGAACTGGCCGCTTCCCCGGGCAAGGGACAGTCCGTGGAACTGAAGGCGCGCGCGGTCACCGTACACGGCGCGGCCGACCCCGAACACTACCCGCTGCAGAAGAAGAAGCACACCCTCGAAACGTTGCGCGAGATCGGCCACCTGCGGGCCCGCTCGAACACGTTCGGCGCGGTCTTCCGCGTGCGCAACGCGCTGGCCGCTGCCATCCACAAATTTTTTCAGGACCGCGGCTTCCTGTACGTGCACACGCCCGTCATCTCGGCTTCCGATGCCGAGGGTGCGGGCTCCATGTTCCAGGTCACCACGCTCGACGTAGGCAAGAACGGCGATTTCGCGCAGGACTTTTTCGGACGCCGCACGTTTCTCACGGTCAGCGGCCAGCTCGAGGCCGAGATCTTCGCGCACGCCTTCGCCAACGTCTACACTTTCGGTCCCACATTCCGCGCCGAGAATTCGAATACCCCGCGCCACCTGGCCGAGTTCTACATGATCGAGCCGGAGATGGCCTTCTGTGACCTCAACGGCGACCAGGAACTGGCGGAGGCGTTTCTCAAGAGCCAGGTGGAGCAGGTACTTGCAGCCTGCCGTCCGGATCTCGAATTCCTGGCCAAGTGGTACGAGCCGGACCTGATCAAGACGCTCGAGAATCTCGTGAACAGCCAGTTTGAGCGCATCAGCTATACCGGCGCCATCGAGCTGTTGCAGAAGTCCGGGAAGAACTTCGAATTTCCCACTCACTGGGGCGCCGACCTGCAAAGCGAGCACGAGCGCTACCTGACCGAAGAGCTTTTCAAGCGTCCCGCCATCGTCACCGGCTATCCGAAAGAGATCAAGGCCTTCTACATGCGCGCTAACGATGACGGCAAGACCGTGGCCGCGATGGACGTGCTGGCGCCCCGCATCGGCGAGATCATCGGGGGCAGCCAGCGCGAAGAGCGGTACGACGTACTGCTCGAGCGCATCCGCGCACAGGCGGAACACGGCATGAAGGAAGAAGCCTACTGGTGGTATCTCGACCTGCGCCGCTTCGGAGGCGTGGAGCACGCCGGTTTCGGGATGGGCTTCGAGCGCATGCTGATGTATCTTACCGGCATGAAGAATATCCGGGATGTGATCGCCTTTCCCCGCACGCCGGGCAACGCGGAGTTTTAGGTTTCCGCCATGCCTCACTCGCACATCGCCATCATCGGTGCGCCGCTCGACCTCGGGCAGGGCCGGCGCGGTGTGGACATGGGTCCTTCCGCGGTCCGCGTGGCCAGCCTGAACGCGCGCGTGGCGGCACTCGGGTACCACGTGGAGGATCTCGGCAATGTTCCGGTGGACCAGGCGGAGGCGCTGCCGCCGAGCGATGCTGCCGCCAAGTACCTGCCGCAAATTGCGGCCACCTGCGAGCGGCTGGCCATGCAGGTGGAGCAGGCCCTCGGCCACGGACGCTTTCCATTGGTCCTCGGCGGCGACCACTCGGTGGCCATCGGCACGCTCAGCGGCGTCTCCCGCCATTTCAGCAAGGCCGACCGCAACGTGGGGCTGATCTGGCTGGACGCCCATGCCGACATGAACACTCCGGAATCGAGTCCGAGCGGTAACGTGCACGGCATGCCCCTGGCCTGCATCGTGGGCATCGGCCCGCCGGAACTCACCGAAATCTTTGGCTACACCCCAAAAGTGGTGCCGCGCAACGCCGTGATCGTGGGACTTCGGGACGTGGACGCCATGGAGAAGCCGCAGGTGCGCGATTCCGGCGTCCGCGCCTTCACCATGCGGCACATCGACGAGCGGGGAATGCGAGCCGTGATGGACGAAGCCATCCGCCTGGCCTGCGACGGGACGGCCGGTTTCCACCTCTCGCTCGATATGGACTTTGTGGACCCCGCCCACGCTCCCGGGGTCGGCACGCCGGTCCGTGGCGGCGTCACTTACCGCGAAGCTCATTTGGCAATGGAAATGATCTGCGACTCCGGGAAGATGGTCTCGATGGAAGTGGTGGAGGTCAACCCCGTCATCGACGAGGTGAACCGCACCGCCGACCTGGCTGTCGAACTGGTGATGTCGGGACTCGGAAAGCGAATTCTATGAAACTACGAGTGGCCGTCGTATACGGCGGCCGCAGCGGGGAGCACGAAGTGTCCGTCCGCTCCGCCCGCGCCATCATGGATGCGATGGACCGCGAGAAGTACGAGGTAGTGGAATACTTTATCGACCTCCACGGAAAATGGGTGCCCGCTCCGATCCTGCCCGAACCCGGGGCCCATCCGGACATTGATGTGGTGTTCCCGGTCCTGCACGGCACCTTCGGCGAGGACGGTACTATTCAGGGCCTGCTGGAATTGGCCGATCTGCCCTACGTAGGCGCGGGCGTGCTCGCTTCCGCCGTCTCCATGGACAAGGAGATGATGAAACGTGTCTGCGCGGAACGGATGTTGCCGGTTGTGGACTATGTGGTGGTGGACCGCGACTCGCCCGGTGCCGCCCCGCCATCGAGCCTGCCGTTTCCAGTGTTCGTGAAGCCGGCGAACCTGGGCTCCTCGGTGGGAATTTCCAAGGCCCACAACGCTGCCGAACTTGCCGCCGCCATTTCACTGGCAGCGCAGTACGACCGTAAGATTATTGTGGAGCGCGGCATCGAGGGCAGGGAACTGGAGTGTTCAGTTCTGGGCAACCAGCAGCCCGTGGCGTCGCTTCCGTGCGAAATCCTGCCTTCCCGGGAATTCTACGACTACGACGACAAATACCTGCTCGACCAGGCAAAAACGCAGGTTCCGGCGGACCTGCCGCCGGAAACAACCGAAGAACTGCGGCGGCTGGCGGTGGAATGCTACCGGGCCGTCGAGTGCGAGGGAATGGGACGTGTGGACTTCCTGCTCGAAAATTCGAGCGGGAAACTATACATCAACGAGATCAATACGATACCGGGGTTCACATCGATCAGTATGTACCCGCGGATGTGGGAGCATTCCGGTGTCGGCTTCGCGGAGTTGATCGAGAGGCTGATGGAACTGGCGCTCGACCGGCACCGGCGCAAAAAGAGTACGAGGTTCGCGCGCTAGTTCGGAACGCGGAACTCGATCACGGGCTGCTGGCTCAAGGCTTGCTGAAAGGCGCGGGATCCCTGGGTCCGGAATTCGTAGCGCTCGATTGCGACCGCCGCTCCGCCGTCGCTGCTGCGGATGACGCAGCCATAGATCATCAGCTTCATCGGGCATGAATCGTTCAGCAGAACGGGCCACGTCATTGACAGTTCCACGGGCATTCCGGGAGTCAGTGCCGTCTCGGTGGTGAACCACACGCCGCCGCTGGAGATGTTCCTGGTCTTGCCGGTACCGGTCTCGGCAATACGCTGGCCGTACAGCATTTTGTACCGTACGTCCTGCTCGATGTGAAACCGCCGCTTGTTGCGCCGTTCCCGCTCGATGCTGTGATTCGGCGCTTTCTCGTCATGGATGTCGATCAACACGTTTGGCCTCTCAATGGGAAGTTACCTCCGGCAAGGGGGTCGGCTCAATATGTTCTTTGGTTATTCGGGTAACGCTAACGCGAACTGCTGCCACCACTTCCGGACCAAAGCAGGAGTGTTCCGGAGCCCGGGAAAACGGGTTGCACCCCACAGGGATAGTACGAAATTCGACGCTTTTTGGATTGCGAGACTCGTCAGGAACCCGGAAAACACATTTCTGTAAAAAAAGGTCGTAAATTAGTGGACAAAAAGGTCTTAAACTGCTACTCTGGTTTCAACACAGACAGCATCCTGGCGGTGAGTCCCCTCCCACCGCCAACCCTCTGAGTGCAGGCCCCGAGATACCCAGCTCGGGGCCATTACTTTTTTGGGGCATGCGTGTTTGGGCCAGCTCACGAACACTTCCCAACCCCCGACCGGTTGCTCGCCCGCCCGCACGGCTCCGTAAAGGGGTGTAGAGCGAGGAGTACAGTTGTGCGGAGGTCGCCCGGCGCTGGCCACCGCTGTGCGGTCTTGGACAGCCTGGAATGAAAGGAGAAGGCGTTTCCAGGGAAACGGCAGGTAGGATGCAGCCGTCAGGCGTGTCGAAACAGATGGCGTTCCTCATGCTGTTGAGTTTGGCCCCACGCGCGGACGCTCAACGCGTGAGTATTGGCGCGGTCGGCGGGGCGGCGCTGACCGACGCGTTTCCCGAGCAGATTTATCCGGTCAGCGGGCCCTTTTCCACGGGAATAAGAACCTGGTCGCCGTTCAAGGATTTTGTAGCCGGCGCCAGGGTGCAGGCGCGAGTGACGGACCGGTGGTCATTCCTGGCGGATGGGCTGTATCGCGAAATGCAAGGGACGTGGGCGGCCGTGCTGAAAGACGGAACGCTGAACAGCGTGTCCCCTTCACCTGTAGTCACCTGGGAGATTCCGGTTTTGGCGCGTTATCACCTGGGCGGCAGGCGTTTACAGCCGTTCCTCGAGGCCGGACCTTCGTTCCGCGCGATCGGCAACCGGAACAGCACCCCCTCCTGGTACGGCATAGCCGCGGGGGCGGGCGTGCAGCTTCGCGCCGGTTGGATAAACATCGTCCCGCAGGTGCGATATACGCGATGGGCGGCCGATGCGGAGCAAACGTCGCGTACGGGACGCAACCAGGTCGAAATCCTGCTCGGCCTCACCACAAAGAACGACGCGGACGTCCCAGAGCCGTTTCGGGGGCGTATTTCGATCGGCGGCACAGTGGGGACTAATCTGGCTGACGATTACCCCGCAGCCGGGCCGGTGACAAATGAGTACGAAAACATCACGGTGACATCTCAGTTTCAATCCGGCCCACGAAGCCTGATTGCCGGACCGTCGGTCGAGATCCGCACGGCACCCGTGTCGTTCGAGGCGTCATTCCTGCGACGGGCGATCCGCGGGACATCGAAATACCGGGTAAGCGACGGAAGATCGGGTTCAAGCACATCCACAATCGGGGTTTGGGAGATTCCGGTGCTGGCGAAATACCGAATCGGGGGGCGCTTTCGGACGGCCTCCTGGAGACCGCTGGTGGAGGGGGGACCGGCCTTTCGTCAGGGTTCGTACCTGCCGCACTTCGGAGTGGCGGCCGGAGCCGCCGTCGAGAGACGGCTGGGAGCGCTGAAGATTGCACCCGGAGTGCGATACTACCGCTGGCAGGGGTCCGTAGGAATGATTTCAAACGAAGTTGCCGTGCTGCTGGGAATACGGTATTGACCGCTGGACGAAACGGCAAGGAGGCCGACCCGCTGTCCGACGCGGATCTCGTTTGAGCGAATCGGGTCCGGCCCCTCCATTCGAGACCGACGCAATCTCCGTCCTTGCGCGTGTTTACCTGTGTCGGTTGAAGGATCTGCCCAGATTTGGGCATCTCGAAAAGAAGTTGCTGTCGATCTCGGAAAAGCCGGGTACGTGACACATCCAACGTCCGTCGTTGGCGGCCTGCGGAACCCGGAGGCCGAAGTAGCTTAAGAGCCGGCCAAATCGAACTGGCAAGGAGCCGGAGAGTTTCTGTGAAAGGTTTCTCAACCCCGGAAACAGCAGCTCTCCATGTGGGCGTTTGTATGTCGGCCCGCGAAACTTCTTGACATGCGATCTAATTAGTACTAATTAAATAATACGTGATCATGAATTGATCGCCTTGGAGTGGCAGAGTGCATTGACGACTATGTGCGCTCAGGCAGGACTCCAAAGAAGGAGGTCAGAATGTTCCGTAATGTTTGTCGGCGCAGTTGTCTGCTCGTCGCAGCGCTCGTGTTCGCCGCTATGGCCCTGTTCGCGCAAGCAGGCATTCAGTGTTCCAGTTGCGATTCGGGCAGCACGCTTCGGCTATCTCCCGCGATGCTTCGAGATCGCATCACGCAACACTCGTTTCCGAGGTTGAGTAGCAGCGCGGAGCTACCTCACGATCCGATTGGCTTCCAGGTGTCCGTCGACCAGGACGGGGTTCCGTGCGGGATCCTTGCGATGGAATGGCCCGGCCCAAAAGAGATCGCTCAGGCTCTTACCAATGCGCTTCGCCTATGGAAGTTTTCTCCTGTCTTGCTGAACGGAAAGCCCGCTTGCTTCAGATCGACGCTGTTCGTGTCTGCTAAGAACGAACAGAACTCGATCCGCTTCAGCTTTGCGGAGCCTCCCGCGCGAAAGTGAAACGTCACATTCTCCGGGAAATCTATGATGGCCGCCGGGCTCAGAGAATCCGCGGTTCAGGCTGACGGCATAATTCCGCAATGTGTGTCAACGAAGCACTATGCTCCTAGTATCGGAGGCTGACATGCAGTCATTTGCGTTCCTGCGTGACTTCGGGCGTGACCTTTGTCATGCCGTGCGCAGTTGGCGGCGAACTCCCTCGTACTTCGCGGGCGCTGCTCTGGTCCTGGCGTTGGGCACCGGCGCAACCTGTGCCATCTCCAACCTGGTTTACGCCGTCCTGCTCCGCCCGCTCCCCTATAGCCGGCCGGATGCGGTCGTGATGCTGTGGAGCGGTTCGGTCGCGAACCGGCACCTGAGCTCCGGGATGATCCGCCATTGGAGGGAATCTTCGGCAGGCGTGTTCTCCGACTTCGCCATATTCAAGCTGTGGGAAACGCAGCCCGACGCCCGCTTCGATTTGGTGCGGCCCGACACGACCGAGCGCGTTCGGGGTGCGCTCGTGACGCCGAACTTCTTCTCGGTCCTGGGAACCCGAGCGGTACTGGGCAGGGTTTTCACCGCTGGCGATGAACGTGATGCGGGAGATCCGGTTGTGCTGAGTGAGGCTTTCTGGCGCCGGCATTTCAGCGGCGATGCCTCCGCTATCGGCACGCATATCAGGCTTAATACGGGACCAGGGGCAAGCCGCGTTTCCCGGATGTTCACTGTGATCGGCGTGCTCCCGGCCGCCTTCCGTTTCACTTACCCGCTCGAAACCGAGATCTGGGCCGTAATTCCGTGGCGAGTGGTGGACGCGACCTCGCCGTATATGGCCACCTTTGGCGGGGGCGTCGCACGACTGGCAACAGGGGTATCGCCCACGGCTGCGGAGGCAGTTCTCGCGATCCGGCCGGCCGCCGCGGTAACGGGTGACGATCGTGCGCTCGATCAGACCAGAGTCCAGCCGATTGCGGAGCACGTTTCCGGCAATGCCCGGCCTTCAATCTACCTACTAGCCGCGGTTTCGATGTTGTTGGTGACCATGGCTTGCGCCACGGTAGCGAATCTGGTGTTGGTGCGCACAACGGAACGCAAGCACGAATTGGCCGTGCGCGTGGCACTGGGCGCGGGGCGGTGGCGCCTGACCCGGCAATTGTTAACCGAAGGCTTTCTTCTGGTGCTGGCCGGAACCCTCGCCGGGGCAACCCTTACGGTTCTGCTGTTACCGGTTTTCCGATCTATCATTCCGGCAGTGTTGCCACGCGGCGACGAGATGGCGATCCGTTGGGGACTGCTGGCGATCCCCTCGGCAGTGTTGGCGCTCGTTACACTCGTGACTTTGCTGGTGCCGGCCATCCAGGGATCGAGTCCGCAGGTTTCCGAGGCTCTGAAGAATACTTGCGGGACGGTTGCGGGGCGGCGTTCCCGCTTCGCATTTGTGGCGCTACAGTCCGCGACCGCCACAGTGCTGGTCATCGCGGGTACGCTGCTCCTGACCAGTTACTGGCGGCTTAACCACGTTAACCTGGGTTTCGACGGAAAGGATGTCCTCGCCGCGGAGATTCAGCTTACCGGAGAACAGTGGGCGGGGAACCTGCGGGACGCCCGCTTTCAAGAGGAACTAATCCGCCGAGTCCGTGCGCTGCCCGGCGTTACGAAAGCCGGACTGACGTCGACGATTCCGTTCTTCGGGTGGGAGGGAGCGCGGGCTTTCAGACGGTCGCCTGAACGGCAATGGATATGGGGTGCTGAGCGATACGTGGATGCCACGTATTTCTCGATCTTGGGCCTCAGTCTGCTGCGCGGCCGGTTATTCACCGATCTGGATAACCAATCGAGCGAGCCGGTTGCCGTGGTTTCCAACTCTTTCGCTGACCGGCTGTATCCTGGGGAGGACCCGATCGACCAAAAAATCTATTTGGGTATTGACGAGCCGGTTCCGGTCCGGATTGTCGGGATCGTGAACGATGCCCGCTACAGGAGTCAGGTTCAGGATCCATTGCCGGATATGTATCGGCCCCAGGCACAAGTCAGGCAGCCGCGGCTCTGCGTGTTGGTCCGGACGTCGGGGAATCGAGAGAATGTCGCCGCTGCGCTACGCCGGGCGGTGCACGAGATCGATCCAACTGTACCGGTACTGAACATCGCAACCATCGACCAGATCCTGGCCGACTCCAACGCCGGGCGCCTGTTCTATACCAGTACCGCTGTGATCTTTGGGGTTCTCGCTCTCGTCCTTACCGCCACTGGACTGATCGCAGTGGTGACGCGTTCGATATCCGAGCGTCGACGGGAGCTCGCGATCCGCGCCGCGGTGGGGGCTTCGGGCGGCAGGCTGGTTGCAGAGGTGGTCCACAGAGGACTGGCCCCCGTGATCGTGGGCGTGCCCATCGGGCTTGCTGCTGCATGGCTCGGCGGGAGGATTCTGGAGGGCTTCCTTTTCGGTGTGACGCTGCACTCTCCGGCGCTCTATTTGGGCGCCGCGCTATTCATGGTTCTGGTAGGTGCGCTCGCGTGCCTGTTCCCCGCCAGACAAGCCGGCCGCGTGTCGCCGGCCACCGAACTCAAGGGCAGCTGATCGGCGCTGGGCCATAGCACACACAAGTCGAAAACTGGCATCGACACGGCGGGCAAGGACGGCGGCTGGTCCACAGCATTTGAAGATGCCACCACGAGCCCACGGTTGGTGCAGTTAAATTATGTCAGGAGACGAACTTCGCGGCAACGATGAAATTGCTTTGGAGTTCCAGTCGACGCGCGATCCGCGCAGTGAAAGGTCGATACAAGGGGTCCGCCGAATTTGATCCTATCCCCCGACGGACCTGTGGCTCGCGTTGCCCCGCCGGGAAACACTCTTTTTTGGCATATAATTCTAACTCTGCTCTATGCCGAAAACGGTACAGCAGGATTTCAGCGCCGCCCTCGACGCGCTCATCGAACGCGTGCGGCAGGACCGCTCCGTTCTGGCCGCCATCCTTTGCGGCAGCCTGTCCCACGACACCGTCTGGCAAAAATCGGACATCGATCTGGTGCTGGTCACCATCGACGACAAGAAGACGGAAAACAGCGACCTTGCCCTCTACGCCGACGGCATCAACGTACACGCTCTCCTCATACCGCGGGCGCAGTTTCGGAAGACCGTGGAGGGCTCGATCCGCAATTCGTTCGTGCATTCGTTCCTGGCCAAGGGCCGGCTGCTCTACACTCACGACGAGACCATCGCCACGCTCTGCGCCTCCCTCGACCGGATCGGCGAGCGGGACAACCAAACCCAGCTCTTCTCGGCGGCCACCGCGGCTCTGCCCGCGATCTACAAGGCTCATAAGTGGCTCCTCACCCGCGGCGACCTGGAGTACACCGCGCTCTGGCTGCTTCACGCGGCGAATTCGCTCGCGCGAATCGAGGTGCTGAGCGCGCGGCTCATCCTGGACCGCGAGGCCATCCCCCAGGCCGTGAAAGCTGAACCCCGCGTTTTTCAACCTGATCTACACCGATCTGCTCAACACCAGGAAGACCAGGAAAGGGGTGGAGAATGCGCTGAACGCGGTGGACGAGTACATCGGCAGCCGGGCGGCCTCGCTGTTCGCACCGCTGATCGAGCATCTGCGGGAGGTGGGCGAGGCCCGGTCGGCCACCGAAATCGAGGATCACTTCCGCCGGAACCTGGGCATACACGGAGTTCTCGGAGCATGCGAATATCTCGCCGACCGCAAGATGATAGGCAAAGTTCCGCTGCCCGTCAGGCTGACTAAGAAGAGTAACATCGACGTGGAGGAGTTAGCTTTCTTCTACTCCGCGGGAGCGGCCGATGGCCTCATCTAGCGGAACGCCGCAGCCGCGCCGGCCGGCCGCGCAGCGCACCACCATCGCCGTCCAGGGCGCGCGCGTCCACAACCTGAAGAATGTTTCGGTCGAATTGCCGCGCGACCGCCTGACCGTCATCACGGGACTCTCGGGATCGGGCAAATCCAGCCTTGCCTTCGACACCATTTACGCCGAGGGGCAGCGCCGCTATCTCGATTCACTTTCAACCTACGCCAAGCGCTTCATCGCGCAGGTGGCCAAGCCCGACGTCGATTTCATTTTCGGCCTCTCACCCGTTATTTCCATCGAGCAGAAGACGAGCGGCAACAACCCGCGCTCCACCGTCGGCACCATGACGGATATCGCCAGCTACCTGAACCTGCTCTACGCCACCATCGCCGAGCCGCACTGTCCCCGCACCGGCGAACGCGTGGCCAGCCGCACGCCGAACCAGGTTCTGGAAGCGATCCTGTCCCTGCCGCAGGGCGCAACCATCGAACTGCGCGCTCCGGTCTTCAAGGTCTACGGCGAAGAGCTCGACTTCGTCTTTACCGAGATCAGGAAGAAAGGCTGCCGCGAATTGGTGGTGGACGGCCGCCGTATCGATCTCTCCGCCGAGGTTGCCGTGGACGAAACCGCCGTGGTCAACATGGATGCCGTGGTGGACCGCTTCGTCACCGGCCCAACTCACGAGAAGGCTATCAAAGCCGGGATTGCCGCGGCCCTGCTGGTGGGCGACGGGCTGATCCAGGTCGAGGTCCTCAAGGGCGCCGCTCCCGCCGAAGCCGCGCGCTTCTACAAGTCCCTGTGCAGTTCAACCCACCATTTCGTCTACGGCGGCATCGAGCCCGAGTTCTTCATGTTCAACAACCCCGAGAGCGCCTGCCGCACTTGCGGCGGCCTCGGCGTTCACAAGATCACGCATCCCGAACTGCTGGTGCCGGACCCGAGACGCAGCATCCTGGGAGGGTGCCTGCTGCGCGAGGCGTTCAAGTACAACCCCGACACGTGGGACGGCCGCGTCATGTACAGCCTGGCGCAAAAGCTCGGCTTTTCCCTCGAAACGTCCTGGGAAAAGCTGCCCGAAAAGGCCCGCCAGGCGATCCTCTACGGCATCGACAAAAAGCTGCGCATCTCGGTCCCGCCCGGGGCCAAGGTGAAACGGGAGGAGTGGGAGAACCACGAGGTCGGCTTCGGGGGCATCGCCCGCCGCATCGAGCGCCAATACCGCCGCTACCGGCAGCGCGGCGAGGCCAGTTCCGGAATGGAGGAGTGGCTGGACAAGGTAATGGTGGAGCGCACCTGCCCCGACTGTGGGGGAGCGAGGCTGCGCGCCACCCGGCTGCTCTTTACGATTGCGGGCAAATCCATTCACGACACCGGCAACCTCAACTTCGACGAACTGTTCCGCTTTCTCGGCGGCCTGAAGCCCACCGGCCGCGGTGCCGGCGCGGGCCGGCAGGTATTGAACGAAATCCGCGCCCGCGTGGAGTTGCTGCTGGGCATCGGCCTCGACTATCTCAATCTCAACCGGCGCTCCGCCACCTTATCGGGAGGCGAATCGCAGCGCATCCGTTTGTCCACGCAGATCGGTTCGGGCCTGATGGGCATGCTGTACGTGCTCGACGAGCCGAGCATCGGCTTGCACCCCAAGGACAACGTGAAGATGATCGCGACGCTCGAAAACCTCCGCGACATCGGCAACACGGTCATCGTGGTGGAGCATGACGAGGACACTATCCGCGCCGCCGACCACATTGTCGAAATGGGCCCGGGTCCCGGCATTCACGGCGGCACGGTGGTGGTGCAGGGTACGCTCGAGGACATCCTCGGCTGCGGGGCTTCTCCCACCGGACAGTTCCTTTCGGGCCGGCGGCGGATCGCTGCCCCAAAGCTGCGCCGGAAAAGCAACGGCAAGGTGCTGACCGTCCGCGGCGCGCGCGAAAACAACCTGAAATCCATCGATGTGAGCTTCCCGCTGGGCGCCCTGGTAGCCGTCACCGGCGCCTCCGGCTCCGGCAAGAGCACGCTGGTCAACGAGGTCCTTTATAAGGCCCTCTGGAAGCACCTGGTGGATACGCGCACCCTGCCCGGCGAGCACGACACCATCGAAGGCATGGAGCACGTCCACAAGGTAGTCAACATCGACCAGTCACCGATCGGCCGTAACAGCCGCTCGAATCCGGCCACCTATATCGGCTTCTACGACGGCATCCGCGACCTCTTCACGCGCGCTCCGCTCTCGGTCGAGCGCGGGTACAAGGCCGGACGCTTCAGCTTCAACGTCAAGGGCGGGCGTTGCGAGGAGTGCCAGGGCGAAGGCGTGATCACCACCCAGCTTTACTTCATGCCGGATGTGGAAGTGACCTGCGGAGCCTGCAAGGGCGCGCGCTTCGGGCCGGAAACCCTCGAAGTGACGTGGAACGGGAAGACCATCACGGACGTGCTGAACATGCCGGTCGAAGAAGGCGTGGGTTTCTTCGCCTCTGAGCCTTCCGTCAGCCGGAAGATCGAAGTGCTCAACGACCTCGGCCTCGGCTACCTGACCCTCGGCCAGTCCGCCACCACGCTCTCCGGGGGCGAGGCGCAGCGCATCAAGATCGCCTCCGAACTCGCCAGGCTTCAGCGCTCCAAACATACGATCTATATCCTCGACGAGCCGACCACCGGCCTGCACCTGGCGGATGTCGAGCGCCTGCTCGATTGCCTCAACCGGCTGGTGGATGCGGGCCACACGGTCCTCGTCATCGAGCATCATCTGGACGTGATCAAGACCGCCGATCATATTGTTGACCTCGGCCCGGAAGGCGGGCACGCCGGCGGCGAAGTGGTGGCCACGGGAACGCCCGAACAGGTGGCCGCCTGCAAACAATCTCACACCGGCCAGTACCTCAAAGCGCGGCTCCGTCAAATGGCCACTGCGAATTGAGCTCTCAAGGTTCGGCGCCGATCCGCACTACCACCCTGCCGCGGTGCGGATGGCTCGCGTCCCGCCCGGCGAACGCGACTGCCGCCTCCTCCAGCGGAACCACTGCTTCCACGAAGGGGTGAATCGCGGTGGCGTCAATAAGGTCGGCGACGCGCGCCAACTGGCTGCGGTTCGGTTCCACGATGAAGAACGCGCTCTTGTTCCGCGCATCGTTGCCGGCGGAAACCGAGGAGGCAATCGTCACCATGCGCCCGCCGCTCGACAGAACATTCCACGACCGCTCCAGCGTCTCGCCACCCACCGTGTCGAAGACCACGTCCACCTTGCCCACGGCGTCTTCGAACAGGCCCACGCGGGAGTCCACCACCTCGGTGGCCCCCAGACTTCGCACAAACCCGCTGTTCGCGGCGGACGCGGTAGCGATGACGTGCGCGCCGCGCCACCGGGCCAACTGGACGGCGAAGATCCCCACCGCGCCGGCGCCCCCGTGCACCAGAAGCCTGTCGCCGGGTTCGAGCGCCGCCCGGTCAAACAGCCCCTGCCATGCGGTCAGGGCGCCGATGGGTACGGCGGCGGCGCCGGCGTGATCGAGCGTTCGCGGCTTGGACGCAACCGATTCGAGGTTCGTGAGGCAGAATTCGGCCATGGCCCCATCGCGAAACCAGTCGTTCATGCCGTAGACCGCTTCACCCAGCGATGTCTTTCCGACCCCTTCCCCAACCGCCTCGACAATCCCCGAAAACTCGTGCCCGGGCACGGCCAGTGTGCGGACGCCGCCGTTCTTATCGTGCGCGGTGGGATACCAGCCGACCTCGGACGGCGTCACTCCGGCGGCGATTACCCGGATGAGCAATTCCCCGGTGTCCGGTTTGGGATCGGCGATGTCTTCCAGCTTCAGCGATGCGGGATCCTGCGCGCGGTGCAGCCGGACAGCTCTCATTTTTCCCCTCTTCCTCCATTCTCTCGTTCCCGGCGTTCTCCGGCGCGCTATCGCATAATGAAAAATCGAAAGGAACAGCGGATGCGATTCATCGGCCGCGAGGAGGTCACCCGGCGGCTCACCTACGAACTGTGCATACCGATCGTGCGCGAGGCGATGATCGCGTTCTCGAAAGGCGAAACGCTGCAGCATCTGCGCTCCATCCTTCCTCTCTCCGATGGCCGGTTGTTCGGAATCATGCCCGGCGCGCTCGGTCCGCTGGCGCCCTTCGGGGCGAAGCTGATCAGCGTCTTCCACGGCAACTTCGCCAAGGGACGGCAATCGCACCAGGGGCTGGTCATTCTGTTTGATCCGGACACGGGAGCGCCCGTTTGCGTGGCGGACGCGGGAGAAATCACGGCCATCCGCACCGCCGCCGCCAGTGCCGTGGCCACCGCCGCGCTCGCGCGTCCGGACGCCCGCCGCATGGCGATTCTTGGCTATGGCGAACAGGCAGCCACCCACGCGCGCGCCATCTCCCGTGTGCGCAAGCTCGAGTCAATCGCGGTCTGGGGGCGGTCTATGGAGCGCGCCCGCGCGTTCGCCGCGCGCATGCAAAACGAGCTCGGGGTGCCGTTCGCCGCTGCCGCAACAGCGGAGGAAGCCGCGGCATCGGCCGACATTATCTGTACGGTAACCGCCGCAAGCGAGCCGGTGCTCAAGAGCGCCTGGGTGCGGCCGGGCACGCATGTCAACGTGGTCGGCTCGAGTTATGCCGGACCGGTTGAAGTGGACGAAGAGCTGGTGGTCCGCTCCCGCTTCTTCGCCGACAGCCGCGAGGGAGTGCTCCGCCAGGGCGCCGAATTCCTTCGCGCCAAGGCGGCGGGCCTGGTGGACGACAGCCACATCATTGCCGAAATCGGCCAGGTGCTTGCCGGCGAAATAGAAGGCCGCCGCTCGCCCGAAGAGATTACGATGTACAAATCATTGGGCCACGTGGTGCAGGACCTGGCCAGCGCGTGGGCCCTGTATTCGCAGCCGGAACAGCCTTCCTGATGTCCGTTTCGCGGGCTTGGTAAAATTAATAATTCACTCGGAGGTCAAAAAGGGAATGGCTGTGAAATCTCGCCGTGCGGCGGTGGCGGTGGATGTGGGCGGCGTCAAGGTCGGGGGCGATTACCCGATCGTCGTCCAGTCCATGACCAACACCGATACGGCGGATGTAACCGGCACCGTCAACCAGGTGATGGACCTGAAGCGCGCCGGGTCCGAACTGGTGCGCGTCACCGTCAATACCGAGCAGGCCGCGGCCGCGGTGCCGAAAATCGTGAGCACGCTGGACCAGTTCGGCATGCGCGTCCCCATCATCGGCGATTTTCATTACAACGGCCACATCCTGCTCAAGAAATTCCCGGAGTGCGCGCGCGCCCTGGCCAAGTACCGCATCAATCCAGGCAACGTCAACATCGGCAGGAAGACCGACGACAATTTCCGCACCATGATCGAGGTCGCCGTCGAGTACAACAAGCCCGTGCGCATCGGCGTCAACTGGGGCTCGCTCGATTCGGCGCTGTTGACACGGCTCATGGACGAGAATTCCCGGCGCCCGGACCCCAAAGACGCGCGCGAGGTGACCCTGGATGCGATGGTGGTGAGCGCCGTCGAGTCGGCCAAAGCGGCAGAATCTTACGGCCTCCGGCGCGACCAGATCATCCTCAGCGCCAAGGTGAGCGGCGTGCAGGACCTGATCGACGTTTACCGCGCCCTGGCCGCGGTCTGCGATTACCCGCTGCATCTCGGCCTTACCGAAGCCGGCATGGGCAGCAAGGGAATTGTCGCCACCACCGCCGCCCTGGCGCCCCTGCTGCAAGACGGCATTGGAGACACCATCCGCACCTCCCTCACCCCCATGCCCAACGGCGACCGGACCGAGGAGGTCATCGTCTCGCAGCAGATTCTGCAATCCCTGGGGATCCGCAACTTCACCCCGCAGGTCACTGCCTGCCCGGGTTGCGGCCGCACCACCAGCACGTTCTTCCAGGAAATGGCCGACCGGATTCAAACCTACCTTCGCGAACAGATGCCCGCGGTGGAAGGCCACGCACCCCGGCGTGGAGGCCATGAAGGTGGCGGTGATGGGCTGCGTGGTGAACGGTCCGGGCGAATCCAAACACTCCAATATCGGCATCTCGCTGCCCGGAACCGCCGAAGAGCCGAAGGCCCCCGTTTTCGTGGACGGGCGGTTGGCAGTGACGCTGCAAGGGAGACCGCATCGTGGAAGAATTCATCGGCATTCTGGACACCTACGTGGAATCTCACTACGGCGCCGGCGTCGCGCAATAGCCTCAGCCGCGTTTTGCTTTACATCGTAATGTGCTTTGCATTATAGTAAAGACGGATTCGCTATAATCAAACCAATCTCGGAAGCCTGTCTGAGCAACACAGGGAAAGGGGTAGCAGAATGAGTTCAGCCAATGCGAAGGTGGTGGACATCGATGAGGCCGCCACGGAAGCCGGCGCTCCGGAGGCCTCGCCCGCCGCGTTCAAAATCTTCAACCGGGTTGTGGATTGGATCACCAACGACCGGATGCAGTTGCTGAACGTTACGGACCGGATCAACGACATCGTGCGCAAGAGCGGGATTCGCGACGGCATTGTTCATCTGCAGTCCCTTCACACCACGACGGCTGTGTTCATTAACGAATGGCAGGATGCGCTTCTGCACGATGTGCGAGGCTTTTTGGAAGACCTGGTCAAGCGCGAGAATTATTTTCGTCACAACGATCCGGCGTACTCGGATTGCGAGCGGCGGAATGCCGATTCGCACCTCCGCGGAATGATCATGGGCCAGACCCTGTGCCTCCAGGTGCGCAACTCGGCTGTGCTTTTAGGCACCTGGCAGAGCATCATTCTGGCCGAGTTCGACGGTCCTCGCAGCCGGTCGATGTCCATTCAGGTTTCGGGCATTTAAGCCATCCATCTTTCCTGATGCCGCGTCGATTCACCGTCGAAGAAGCGGGCCGGCTGCTGCCGCAGGTCGGCCGCCTTCTTCAGCGCGCCGTTGCGCTCAAAGCGGAGTTCGACGAGGCCGAAGGTGAGATTCAGGCCTTCGCGGATCGCGTCTCGAAATCCGGCGGCATGGTGGTGGACCGGGAGCGGGTCTTTGGATCGCGCAGCCGCCGCGAAGGCGCGGTGCAACAGTTGCGCGACGTGATCGAGGAGATTCAGGGGTTCGGCTGCATCATCAAGGACCTCGATTCCGGGCTTCTCGACTTTCCTTCGCTTTTTCGCGGCGCGGAAGTTTACCTGTGCTGGAGACTGGGGGAGCCGGCGATCGAATTCTGGCACGGAATCGAAGAGGGCTTCAGCGGAAGGAAGCGGATCGACGAAGATTTCCTGAAGCATCACGAAGGCGATAAGGAGCAGTAACGCTTCGATGGTAAAGGGCCCGCAGGAAACCGAGATCAAGCTCAGGGTGGATGATTTACGCGCGGTGCGGAGGCGCCTGTCGCAAGCGGGCTTCCGCGTCTGGAGGCGCAGGGTCTTTGAGGCCAACACCGTGCTCGATACCGCCGGACGCGCCCTTCGCTCCGCATCCTGCCTGCTGAGGATCCGACGGGCGGGGAAGCGGACCACGCTGACATACAAGGGGCCGCCCCTCACCGGGAAACACAAATCGCGCGAGGAGCGCGAGCTCGAGATTCCCGACGCCGATACGATGCTGGTCATCTTCGAGCGCGTGGGGCTCGCCCCCGTGTTTCGCTACGAAAAATATCGCACCGAATACAAACGGCCGTCGAGCGCCGGAGTGGCTACGCTGGATGAGACCCCCATCGGAACGTTCATGGAACTGGAAGGGGCGCCGGCCTGGATCGACCGCATTGCGCGGCGGCTGGGTTACAGCGAGTCCGAGTACATCACCGCCAGCTACGGACGCCTCTACCTGGAATGGTGCCAGGAACGCGGGGCGGACGCCGCGAACATGGTTTTCTCGAGCGGTCACCGGAGCGGCCGGCCGTCGCCCCATTTCAAGACGCGTAAGTGAATCTGCTTGCGGCCGAATCGCTTGGCGGCCGCATCGTCTGCCAGGTAGATGTCCACCTCACGCCCTTTGATTTCGCGGCCCGTATCCGCCACCAGATAGCGGCCCGAGTACCGCCCGGCTCCGCTGATCTGCACCTCGGTGCCGATTGGCAGCCAGCGCGGGTCGGCCGCGATCAGGCCGCGCTGCGCTTCGAGGCCGGACTTCGTGATTCCTTCTATCGAATACGCGGTGGCCTCAAAGCGGTAGCGTGTGGGCCGGCGTTTCTCCTCCGCGTTGCAGGAAACGCAACAAAGCGCCGCAAGCAGAGAAAGGCACAGAAGCTTCGCCATGCGTCACCACCGGTTCATTGCCACGATGTGGTTTTCCGGGACGTGATACTTGCGCGCGGGCGGCTTCTCTTCCGGCTGCCGTACCTTCACCGGCTTGGGGTCGGCCTTCTTGTCGGGCTGCACACGTCTGGCGGGCGGCTGCGCGGGTTTGGCCGTGCGGGTTTTAGGATCGAGCGGAATGCCCTGGCCCTGGTCCCACCAGACCACGCTCTCGGCGCAATACAGGCTCAACACATCGAGCAACCGGTGCAGCGAGACCGCTTCCGCATTGTCGAAGCCGCGCGCCTCGTCGGCGAACAACATGGTGGCTTCGTCCGGCGAGATCTCGTACTGTTCCTCCGAAGTAGCCACGAACTCCCCGTTCACCACGGAACCTTTTTGCACGGTCCAGAGCAGCTTGTGGCTCTGAATGTCCCAGGTAACCGATCCCAGTTTCTTGATTTCCTGCTGCGATTCTTCGCGCGGCAGGGGATTGGGGTGCGGCTGTTTCGCGGCCTGCGGACCCGCGGCCGGAGCCGCGAGTGCCACGAGAAATACGAGCGCCAGGGTGGTTTTCATGATTGCCTCTTTTCGGACACCGGGGCGAGTACCCGGCGCCATACCACGGGTGTTGCAGTTTCCGGGCCGCGAGCCATCCCTGGCCGTGCCGGGCCGCACCAGTCGCGCGACGGATAATAAAGATTCGTGATCGATCGCCCATACGACCGCATTCCTTACCGCACCTACCCTCGTCCATCCACCCATCCCGATCGTCTTGCCGCGATCGGAATGCTATTTGGAATGAAGCCCGCGCCGGTTGAATCGTGCCGCGTGCTGGAGGTCGGCTGCGGCGATGGCGGCAACCTGCTTCCAATGGCTTATGCCCTGCCGCGCAGCCGCATCGCCGGTGTGGACCTGGCCGCCGGTCCCGTGCATGCGGCACAAGACGCGGCCCGCAAGCTACGGCTCGGAAATCTGCGGCTCGAGAATGCGGACTTGCGCGCCGTCGATGCCGGCTGGGGCGAATTCGACTACATCATCGCGCACGGCGTCTATTCCTGGACACGCGAAGAAGTCCGCGACGGGCTCCTGGCCCTATGCCGTGCGCGCCTGGCGCCGCAGGGCATCGCGTTCGTCAGCTACAACGCCTTACCGGGTTCCCGCGTCCGGCAGATGCTGCGCGAGATGCTGCTCGAGAATATCGATGCAACGGCGCCGGCCCGCGCGCGCCTGCTCGCCGCGCGCCGCTTTCTCCGTCTTCTGCTCGAATCGGAACTGGCGGCCGGAGCCTGGCGCGCACTGCTCGAAGCGGAGGCGCGGCGGCTGCTCGACAAAGAGGACGATGCCCTGTTTCACGACGACCTGGCCCCGGTCAACCATGCCGTTTCCATCCTCCAATTCGCGGCCCACGCGGCACGGCACCGCCTGCAATATCTCGCCGAAGCCGAGCCGCACCAGATCTTCGATCACCGCGGCATGCTCCGGGGCTTCAAGGGCAGCCGCCTGGCGCGCGAAGCCCGGCTCGACTGCCTCAAACTCCGCCGCTTCCGCCAGACGCTGCTCTGCCGCCGCGAGGTGAAACTTGCTGCCTCTCCGGATCCGCGCCGCATGCCGGATTTCTTCTTCAGCGGCGTCAGGCAACACCCGGAAACCGGCGGTGTGCAGGTTGCGAGTTCCGACCCCGCCGTGCGCAACGTGGTCCAGGCCCTCGACGACGTTTACCCGCTCCCGCTTCCATTCGCCGAACTTGTGCCGTACGCGGGCGGCGGGAAGGCTGCGCGCGAGATCCTATTCCACCTGGTGGCCGGCGGCGCCGCCAATCTTCATGCGTACGATTTCCCGTGCGCCGGCGAAGCCGGAGCCTGCCCGCGCGCGAGCGCCCTGGCGCGCTACCAGGCGGCGCGCTCCACCCGGGTCACCAGCCTCTGCCATTTGACCGTGGAACTCGACGATTTCGCGCGCGCCGTCCTCCGCCAACTGGACGGCCGCCGCGGCGCGGATTCCATCGCCGCCGCCGTCTCCCGGTCCACCCGCATCCCTGTCCGGAAGGTGCGCCGCCTGCTGCCCGAGAGCCTCAGCCGGCTGGCCGGTGCGGCCCTCCTTGAAAGCTGACTGTTCCGAACGGGCCGCTGTTTGTTTATGCTTGAGTTGTGACGCGCCGCGCCGCCCTCCTGCTTTGCTGTGCCCTGGGTGTGTTTGCCCAGCAGGATGGCGCCACCTCCCGAAGCCGGGCCCACGCTCTGATCGCGGCCGGAAAATACGCCGAGGCGGAACCCCTGCTCGAAAACGCGCTGGCCGTGCGCGAGAGCGAGACCGCGCCCGGCAGTGTGGCGCTCATTCCGTTCCTCAACGACCTGGCGGCTCTCTACCGCGCCGAGGGCCGGAATGCCGATGCCGAGAAGCTTTACCTGCGGTCTGTCGAGATTCGCGAGAAGGCGGCCGGCCCGGAGAGTGCCGACCTCATTCCCGATCTCAAAACACTGGCCAACCTCTACGCCGCCATGGGCCGCATCCCCGAGGCCGAACGGCAGTTTCAGCGCGCGATCTCCATCCGCATAGTGACCGACGGCGCCGGCAGCCTTGACCTTGCCCACGACTGCACCGAACTGGCGGGGTTTTATATCGGCCAGAAGCGCTTCGCCGTGGCCGAGCCCAACCTCAGGCGCGCCATCTCCATCATGCAGGCCAAACTGGGTTCCGAAGATGTCGCCCTCGCTCCGGTGCTCGACTCCCTGGCCACGGTCTACATGGAGCAGAAGAACCTCCCGCCGGCCGAGGCGCCGCTGCGGTGGGCGATCTCCATCCAGGAGCGCGCCGACGGCCCCAACCATCCCAACATCGCTCCCCGCCTGGACCGCCTGGCCATGCTCTACTACCTGCAAAAGCGCTATCCCGATGCAGAGCCTCTGTACCGCCGTTCCCTCGTGATCTGGGAGCAGATGATGGGCTCGGATAATCCGGACCTGGCCACCACGCTCGAAAATCTCGCCGTCGTGTACGCAGCCCAGGGCAAGTTCAAAGAGGCCGAGCCTCTCTACCGCCGCTCTGTGACTCTTCGCGAGAAGGTCACGGTGGCCAGCCTGAATAACCTGGCGGCGGCCCTCGATGGCAACGGCGAAGACCTCGAAGCCGAGCGCAACTACAAACTCGCGGTGGCAATTGCCGAGAAGCTACAGGATCCCGGGCCCCTGGTGGCGACGCTTGAGAACTACGCCGCCCTGTTGCGGAAATTGAAACGCAACGTCGAGGCGCGGAAGATAGAAACCCGGGCCAAGGCCGCAGGCAAAGCCGCCGCTCAGTAACGCTCCGCGAAAATGCCCGCCGGTTCAGTGACCGTCCGCAGCCGGTAGCGGGGTGCCCGAGCCTTCCGTCAGGGAGAGTTGACGGTCCACCTGAGGCGCAGGAAACCTCTCCAGAAGCCCCGAGGGCCAGTGGACGGTCACGGTAGCGTTGGTAGCGGAGCCCAGGCCGTAATGCAGGCGCAGGTCGCTGGCCGACGTGAAACTCGACTGGCTCATCACCGCCTGGATGACTTTCCTGCCTCCGGACTCCACCGTGACGCGGGCCCCGATGGCGGCCCTGTTCGATTTCGTTCCGGTCAGCCGGACTTGCAGCCAGTGATTGCCCGGCTTCAGATCGTTGCGCAGCAGACCGGGTGCCTGATTGCGATTCCACACGACCACGTCGACGTCGCCATCGTTGTCGAAATCGCCGAAAGCGGTGCCGCGCGAACAATGCGTCTCGCTCATCGCCGGCCCGCCTTCGTCTATCAACTGCTCGAAGGCGCCCCCCAGGTTCCGGAACAGCAGCGGGGGCATCATGTAAGGGTACGCAGGCAGTTCGCGCTCCAGGCCGGAGTAAACGTTGCCGGTAACAATGAGGATGTCGGGCCAGCCGTCGTTATCGAGATCCTGGATGCCCACGCCCCAGGCGATGTAGCGGGTGACGACTCCGATGCCCGCCTTGAGCGTCTCCTCCCGGAACTGCCCCTTGCCCACTCCCTGGTACAATCCCTGGGTGTCATCGGCGAAGTGGGTCTTGAACACATCCAGGATGCCGTCGGCATTGAAATCGCCGGTGGCAAGGCCCATTCCGGCCTGCTCCATGCCATCGTCGTTCAACGCCAACCCGCGCTCGATGCCATCTTCCGTGAAGGTGCCGTCGTGGTTGTTGTGAAAAAACAGGGAGGGCGTCGAATCGCAGGCGAGGTAGATATCCTGCCATCCATCGTCGTCCAGGTCGGCTGAAATCGCCGTGAGTCCGAAACAATTCTCCGCCGCTTTGATTCCCGTTTTTTCCGAGACGTCCTCAAAGACGCCGTCGCCGCGATTGTGGTAAAGAAACTGGCGGTTGGGGCGCAGGCCGCGCGGGCCGCACGCGGTGGGCAC
The DNA here is from genome assembly GCA_963836425.1 of Bryobacterales bacterium. GTDB lineage: Bacteria > Acidobacteriota > Terriglobia > Bryobacterales > Bryobacteraceae > CAWIJJ01. The sequence goes on from CAWIJJ010000010.1 coordinate 119,242, forward strand.
GCCCTTCCAGTTGCAGTTCGGGTTCGCTCCCGGCTTGGGAATCCGGGAGGTGTCGAAATCGACGTAGGTCGCGACGAACAGGTCCACGCGGCCGTCGCGGTCGTAATCGACAAAGGTCGCGCCGGAGAACCAGAACGGGTATTTCGGTTTCACCTTCGGGGCCAGCCCGGATTTAGCCGTGACATCGGCAAACGTGCCGTCGCCATTATTGTGGTACAGCACGTTTTCGCCCCAGTAGGTGACGAACAGGTCCAGGTTGCCGTCGTTATCGACATCGGCCACCGCGACTCCGTTGCCCCAACCCGTGCGGCGGAGCCCCGCCTTCTCGGTGACATCGCTGAACGTGCCGTCATGATTGTTCCGGTAGAGCCGGTTGGTGGCATCCGGCGGATCCCCGCCCAGGCGCGTTCCGCAAACGATGAAGATATCGATCCAGTTATCGTTGTCGTAATCGAGAAACGCGATTCCTCCCGCCGTAGTCTCGGAGATGTACGCGGCCGGCTGGTCCGTCCCGTAGATGATCGGTTTCGTGAGGCCGGCCTGCCTGGCAATATCGACCAGCTTGGAGTTCCAGGGCTTTCCCGAGGGAGCCGAGCGGGCCGCCGGTTTCACGCCGCGACTGGCCATACCCTGCCCGAAAACCGAGACTGCGGAGAGCAAAAGAATCGCCGCGCTCTTCGTCAAGGCTTAATCCATTCGTCGGGAACGACTCTCTCCCGCGCACGCTGGGTCTCCAAGGCCTTGAGCCGGCGGACCTCGGCGAACTCAACCTTGGCTTCGGCCGCGCGGCCGACGGCCTGGTAGACACGGCCCAATAAAAACCGGATCGCTTCCTGCTCCGGGAGCATCCGGCGCGCTTTTTCGAGTTCCGCCACGGCCGTCTTGTAGTCTTTGGCGTTGAAGGCGATGCGGCCCAGTTGATAGTGCGGGTCGGGATAGTCGGCGCGCAAGGTCAGCGCCCGGCGCAGGGCCGGAATCGCCTCGGGGGTCCGGCCGTTGCGGTCATATAGAACGCCAAGCTGATACGTGGATTCGGCATCCGAGGGGTTCAGCTTAATGGCCTGTTCGAGGAGTTCGATGGCTCGCCCGTCGTTACGAGCATTCAATTCGATCCGGCCCAGGGCGGCAATGGCCTGGTAAGCATCCGGCATCGCGTGGACCACCTCTTCCAAAAGAACCTTGGCTTCGGTGTACCGTTCCCGGCGGTATTCGATGAGGCCCTGAATGAACTTGGATTGCGCCTGGTTGGAGTCGGCATCGCGGAAGATCCCGGCGGCACGGTCCACATCGCCGGCGCGCGCGTTGGCATAGGCCAGCGCGTAGCGGATGCTTCCGTCGTTCGGGTTGGCCTTGTACGAAATCTCCAACTCCTTCAGCGCGGCGCGCAGGTCGCCTGTCTCAACCAGGCACAGACCGAGCAACTGGTGAGCGCGGGGTTCGTTCGGATAGTCTTTCAGAAACGACCGCAGGTGATTCGCAGCGTCCTCGAAACGCCTCAACTTACCCAGTTGCACGGCGATATTAAAGTGGACCGGCGCCAGCTTCGGGTTGACCTTCAGCGCTTTTTCGTAGAGTTCGACCGCCTGCGCATACTGCTCCCGCCGGGAAAAGACGGTTGCCAGGTTGGAGTAGGCTTCGCCCGAGGAGGGGTGCTCCGCGATGTACTCGCGAAACAATTGCTCGGCCTGGTTGAGATCGCCGGACTGAAGAGCGTCGCGTCCCCGGTCCAGCAGATCCGGTTGCATCGCGAACGCCAGGGCCACCAGAACCGCCACTGTCATTCTTGCGTCAGTATACCTTTTGAAAGGGGATTAGGACCAGCGCCCCGGAAATGCATCGGGGCGGCCGAAGCCGCCCCGACTGACTTGCAAACGAGCCCGCGTTTAGAAGCTGACCTTCATGGCGAGCTGGATTCTGCGAGGATCGGCGGTCCCTGTGAAGGCGCCGAACCCGAAGCGTCCGCCCGTCCCGCCCAGGGCCGTAGGAGTATTTACAAGTTCTCCGGCCTGGTTGAACGTAGCGCTCGTGTTGATGCCCGTGTACTGCGTGTGGTTGAACGCATTGAAGAACTCTCCGCGAAGCTGGAGTTTCACACGTTCTGTCCCCAGATTGAAAAGCTTGGCGATGGTGATGTCGTAGTTGTGCAGCCCGGGATTCCGGATCGGCAACCGCGACGAATCGAAGCCCTGGCTCCCCTTGACTGCGGGCAGTTTCAGCTTCGTGTAGTCGAGCCAGGCGTATTCCGTGCCGGGGTAGGTCATGGCGGATGTATAGACCACGCGCGGCCCGACATCGGGTGAACCGGTGTAGCGTTCGTTCAGGTTGCCGATGCCCGATATGGAGAAGGTGACGTTCCCGGGCGCGCCGCTCTGCATCGTGGCGATACCGGAAACCTGCCATCCGTTCAGCACCGTGCCGCCGATTTTGCTGCCGGCGCCGCTGCCTTTGATGAAGTGGGGAGTCTCGTAAACCCAGTTGGCGACGAAGACGTGCGTACGGTCGGTGTTGAGCACGTCATACTCGGCCACACGGATGTTGAACGGAATGTTCGTCGTGTAGTCGTCATTCGTCGTACCCATGGACTTCGACCAGGTGTAGGCGAGTCCGAACGTTCCACCCCTGCCGAAGCGGCGGTTCGCCGATATCTGCAAGGAGTTGTAGTTGGAGTTGCCGCCAAACCCGTACGCGATGGTGTTGGCATAGCCCTGGAACGGCCGGTAGAAGTTCGGCTGATTGCTGGTGGTTCCGTCGTACTTCGGATTTGCGTTGAGCGGATCCTGGTTTTGCGGCAGCCACGCGGAGCCGAGCGGGATCGCATTCTGGTTATAGCGGTACAGGATGTGACTCGAGCTGGACCCGACGTAACCGATATCAGCCAGGACGGCGCCGGGCAACTCGCGTTCAATCGTGAGGTTCCAGTTATAGGTCGTCGGGATCTCCCCTCCCCTGTCGAAGCCGTTGACGCTCTGCGGGAAGAAAGCTCCGGAGGCCGCGCTCGGGATGGTGGCGAGGTTGCCGTAGTAGAACTGCGGGATAGCGGTAGAAGGCGGGTTCGGCAGCATGTCGAACACCGGGTTACCCTGCAGCCGGTCATAAAAGACGCCACCGCCGGCCCGGATCACGGTCTTCTCCATGATCTGGTAGGCGATGCCGAGGCGCGGGGCGAAGTTGATGCCTTGGCCGTTGATCAGCGCCCGCGGATAATTGGGGTCGCCCGACAGGCCCATGCCGTTGGCATACAGGCCGTTGACGAAACCTTTGCCCGTATTGATGAGCGATCCGATCAGCGCCGCCGGGCCGGTGGCGCCGGTCAGCGGGTTGATCGAAATGCGTTTCCCGGCAGCGTCGAGCCCGGCGATGGCCAGCACTCCGGCATTCGCGGGGTTGTACAGCGCTGCGTTCCAGGCCGAGGTTTGCAGCCCCTTGTCGTACTGCGGCTGGATCCAGTAGAAACGCATCCCGTAATCGAGTGTCAGCTTCTTATTGACGCGCCAGTTGTCCTGGAGATACCACTCCACGTTCCACGACCGGTACTGGCCGTTCAGCACGATGCTGGACTGCTGTAAGCGGTCATAGTTCCCTAGCATCGCGTTGGCGAAGGCCCAGTTCGCATCATTCGGGTTGTTGGTATCCCGGTCGAACCAGATGTTTCCGTTGACCGACGTGAATGCCGTCTGGTCCTTGGAGCTGTGGTGCAGGTAAAGTCCCCCCTTGATGGTGTGGGCGTTCAACACCTTGGCCACACCGTCCGTAATGTCTACGGTGTGGTTGAAGTTCAAGAACGGGGTGCCGTTGAACGACGACGTAGGAGCGTTCGGAACCCCTCCGTAGTTCCAGTTCTGAACAAGTCCCAGGGTATCGGCGGTCGGGTACGGCATCTTGTAGGAGACGCCCACGTTGGAGAGATTCCACGTGTCGTCTACCGGCGTAATGTGCAGATCGTTTCGGGAGGAGCCGAAGACGAACTCGTTGGTCAGGGTCGGGTTGATGATGGTGGTCAGGTTGGAAACAAACGACCAGCCGGGAGCGCCGAAGCTCATGGGCGCGAGCGGGATGTTATAGCTTGCGTTCCACTGTCCGTACGCCATCTTAGTTTCATCGGCGCTGCGGATGTAGCGGGCGTAAGCCTTCCACTTGTCGTTGACGTTGTAGTCCATCCGGTAGACTTCTTCCCGGCGGGGGTACTGGTTGGAGATCTGCGTCTGATAGTTGTACCCGGGGTCAACGCCCGCAAAATTGGGCTGGGGATACCAGTTGAGGATCTTGCCGCCGTCGGCATTGAGCATGCTGGTCGGAATTTTGTTTCCGGGGAACGGCGCCTTATTGTTCGTGGGATCGAAGATGGTGATATTCGGTGTGAATCCCGCGCTGTCGTGCGTTTGCGAGAAGTCGCCCTGCCGTTCGAGCGGGGTAGGCACCGTGACGTAGCGGGTGCCGTTCGGCACCAACTGCTTCTGCCATTCGACGCCGGTGAAGAAGAACAGCTTGTCCCGGTTCTTGTTGAACCCCGGGAAAACCACCGGACCGCCTACGTTGAAGCCGATGTAGTTGTACCGGTAGAACGACCGTGCCTTGTTGTCGATGTTGTTGCGCCACGAGTTTGCATTGAGATCCTCGTGCCGGTGGAACCAGTAGGTAGTGCCGTGAAGATCCCGGCTGCCCGACTTCGTGACAACCTGGATCTGAGCGCCGGAAGCGCGGCCGAATTCCGCCGGCTGGGAGTTCGTGATGACCTTCATCTCCGCAATCATGTCGACGTTGGTCGAGGCCAGCGTTCCGCCATTGGAACCGGTGTCCATGTTAGTCACGCCGTCCAGCGTGAAGTTATTCTGGTTATTGCGGTTCCCGTTGGCGTTGATGCTGCCGACGCCCAGGCCCGAAGTGCTGTTGCCGGTCACGATCCCCGGCAGCGTTCGGGTCAGGTCAAACAGACTCCGCGAGAGCAATCCGACTTCCTCCACCTGGCGGCTCGTGAGAACACCCGAGCGCTCGGCGCTGGCAGTCTGAATCTGCGCTGCGGCGGCTTCGACGGTTACGGTTTCGTTGAGAGCGCCGACCGTGAGGGTGAGATCGCCGAGCGTCAGACGGTCGTTGGCGAACACCTTCACGTCTTTTTGTTCGAATTTCTTAAAACCTGTCGCTTCCACGCTCAGGTTATAGGTTCCGGGTTGAACCAGGGTGAATACGAACGAGCCGTCCGGTCCGGACTGGATCTCGCGTGTGGTTCCCTGGGCCAAATTGACCAGACTCACCTTTGCGCTCGGGATGGCAGCCTGCTGGCTGTCTTTGACCGAGCCCGTGATGGTGCCCGAAATCTGTTGGGCCATCACCGGTAAAGCGCACAGAGTCACCAGGAGCAGGATACTTCTGAAGATCCGTACGTGCATGAAGCAACCCCCTTTCGTTCTAGGGTCGGACTAATTAGTGGGACGGTAACAGGCAGACGTGTCGGTGTCAAGGTGTTGGCTATAACAAAGGGTTATCAAGTCCATCTCCGACCAGGCCTTACATCTGTCGTAAGAAGCGCACTTGGAGAATTACAGGTCCGTAACTCTTTTATTATGTTGAGCTTGTTAGTTCGACAACGGCCAGCTAAGTCTCGCCGCTCGGGAAAGTCCCTGACGTCAATGCGCGAGTTGTACTAGTAACTCCTGCGCGGCCGGGAAATCCGGGCGCAGCCTCAGGGCCTCGCGAGCTTCGGCAACGGCCTCCTCACGCCTGCGCAGCACGGCGAGGGCAGAGCCCAAACCGAAATGCGCGTCGGGGTCGTCCGCCTTGTACCGCAGTCCTTCGCGGAAGCTCCCGATCGCGTCGTCGGCCCGCTTCGAATAGAGAAACGAGAATCCCATGCAGAAATGCGCCGCGGCGTCATGAGGATTGCGCTTGAGCAGTTCGCCGAGTTCCTTCAACGCCTGTCCGTAGCTGCCCCGCTGCATCAGCGCGACGCCCAGGTTCAGACGCGCGCCCATGTTCACAGGATTCAGGTTCACCGCCTTTTGAAAACTGCTGATTGCCGCGTCGATCTTCCCGGTTCTGTCATAGATCTGGCCCAGCTTGTTGTAGACGGCCGAGTCATTGGGCCTGATTTGCAGAGCCGCCTGGTATTGGGAGACAGCCTCCGCGGATCTCATTCCGGGCGTCGGCAGCCATGCCCAGCGGGAAGTGCGCTTCGGGCAGATCGGCGTGCGGGCGAAGATAGGATCGAAGCCGCTCGACGGCGGCCTCCGGCTTGGGAGTGTCGAAGAACTGATTGGCAAAATCCCACAACGGAAGAAGGTCGTCTGGCCGTAGCCTGAGACACTCGCCAAGCTGTGTCAATGCCTCGTTCACCGCGGCCGGTTGGTCTCCGTAAAAAGTGAGGATGGTGTGGGCGATGAAATTCCGGACACCCGGATCCGCCGGGTCGGCCTGCATCGCGCGGCGGGCAATCTCGAGCGCCCGGTCGGGCCGTCCCACGCGGCTCATCAGTCCTGCCTCCTTGAGCAGGCGGGTTGACGAGAAGCAAACAGCGATCAGTTCTCCGGTGAGAGGATCCTCGGCCGGGGGAACGACCTTCCACTTCGCGAGGGTCCCGCTCCGGCGCGCCTCGGCCGCTTTGTCCGTCTGCCCGAGTTTCCCGTATGCCTCTTCGAGGAGTTCATAAGGCGGCAGCACGTAGGAGAAAGTGCCCATCAGCGGCGCGACTATCTCGATCACGCGCTGCCAGTCCTGGCGGCGTGCTGCCACGCGGCCCAATCCGAAGGTGGCCTGGAGAACTGCCGCCCCACCCGGCGCCCGGGCCGCGAGTTCGTAATAGTGCGCGGCTTTATCGGGGGTGTCCAGTTTGAAGGAGGCATCGGCCAGTTTCATCAGGGCCGGAGCGTAATCGGGCTTCAGCCGCACCACCTGTTCGAGCGACTTCAATTCTTCGCGTTCGTTCCCGGTTTCTTCTTGCAGATACGCCTGGCAATATACCCATTGATAATCTCCGGGGGCCAACCGCGCGGCGATCCGGTACACCCTGGCGGCCTCTTCGAAAAACTGATTGGCGTGATAGACCTTTCCGAGCCGGCCCATCGCTTCCGCCGAGCCGGGGCGGCGGCGCGCCTCCTTGTCGGCGCTCTCGACCATCCCGCGCAGGTCTGCGCTCGCCGATTTCAGGTCCGGCACCTTCGGGAAATCCTCCGGGAGTTGCACCCGAAGCAGGATGGGGGCCAGCAGCCACGTGATGGCGCCCATGCCCACGGCAAGTCCCGCGATCTTCAGGTACGATGACCGCTTGTGTCCGCGATTCGTCGTCCGCAGGTACCTTCTTCATTGCTTTTCGCGCGCAGCGTGACCCCAATGGTTCAGCCAGAGCACAACACGCCCGTCCTTTGTAAATGGCGGATAGACGTTCATCCGAACCGTAACCAGGTCCGGCTTCCCGTCGTTATTCATGTCCGCCGCTTCCAGACTGATCAGATGAGTCGGCGAGTGACTGATATCGCGCTCCGTGAAATTCATTTTGCCGTCGTTCTCGAACCAGACGATGCTCTGCGAATCCGGCCGGTCCCAGAAGTTGTAGCAGCTCACAGCCGCAACATCCAGGTCGCCATCGCCGTCGAGGTCGGCCGCCACCGCGCCGCTCGCGCCCAAATAAGAGCCGATGGGATGGTGTTCGAACTTGAAGCCCCGCTTGTTTTCGAGCCACTGCACGCTGTGCCAGGGACGCGGCCGCGGTGGCAGGTAATCGAAGGCATCCCCATTCGTGAGCAGGATGTCCAACTGTCCGTCCTGGTTGAGATCGGCGAGGCGAATTCCGCTGCTGCCGTAATCTTCGTTGGTGCTGCCCCAAACCAGGTGCGACTTGAAGTTCCCGCGCCCGTCGTTCTCGAAAACGTAGACCTCTTCCCATTCCTGGCTCACCAGGCTGACGAAATCCATGTCGCCGTCATGGTCAATGTCGGCGGGAATCGTGTGGATGACGCCGGAGAGGCTTTGCACAATTTGCGAGCGGAACCGCCAGTTGCCGAGGTTCTCCATCCAGCGGGTTTCCCCGTCATCGTATCCGAATTGGCCCACCACCAGGTCCGGGCGGCCGTCGCCATTGAAGTCCGCGGAGCGAACGTCGGTGACGCGGGCGACATGTTCCACTACCGTGTGCGGAGTGAACCTCTGCTTGCCGTCGTTTTCCAAAATGACGACGGAGCCGACCTTGTCGTTGCTCGGGAAGAGCTGCCCCATGCAGGCGACCAGGACGTCCAGGTCGCCATCCTTGTCGATGTCGGAGGCGCTTACGTGCGCGGGGGCGGGGAGCGCCGGGCTGATCCACGTTTCGGTATAGATTCCCGCCGGAGATTGGCGGATCCAGCCCACCCGATTGGTCAGCATGTCCGCCACCAGGATGTCCGGAAGACCGTCCTTGTCGAGATCGACGATTTCGACGCTGCCGATCCGCGGCGGGTCCGCCGCCGGAAACCCGACGGGCATCGCAGAGAGAAATTCGATTTTCTGTCCGCGCGCTGCTCCGCCCTGGACCGGTCCGGACTCGGCCTCCCGCGTCCGCTTGAAGATGTGCTCGAACATCTGTCCCATCGACAGCCCGGATTCGTGGGCCTGGTAGATGAGAACCAGCAGGGGGACTCCCAGCATAACGGCCAGGATCGAAACACCCGGAAGCACGGTGGAACGCCGCTTTCCGGGCGACCTTGGTCTGGAAACCTGCTTCTTCATTGCGTTCCCGAATTATCCGGCGAAAAAACAGACCATCGCCGCGGATGCGATCCACAGGAATGATCCGAGCGGGACCGTACCCAACACGGCGCGGCTCCTGCGCGATTCCTTTTCGGGCCAGCACTGATACACCGTCTGGAGCGCATAGGCAGCTCCGGCAAGAACGCAGGCGACCTGAATCCATGGGATTTCCGGAGACCACAGGATGTGCCACCGGCTCCCGGCCATGCCCAGCAGATTCCATCCCCAGTTCAAGGGATCCGAGAGGCTTTGCAGCACGAAAGTCATCATCGAGAACGCCGTGGCCAGCGCAAACGCGATCCAGCACCCCAGGCCGATGGGTATCAGCGCGGCAGTGGTCGTCCGAAAGTGGTCCCCGGAGGTCAAAGGCGACCTCGCGAGGGCAATTCCGGCCCTCGCCAAAACGTACCACAGCAGAGGCAGGACTCCGAGGCAAACCACCCACACGACGGCGGCGTAAAGCGAAAAGGTGCCCCAGTTCTTCTTATCCACGAGGTCGGTCCAATCGCGAATTTTGTCCCACGCGCCAAGATTGATGAAGCAGTACAGGCATGCCAGGGCGAACATGACGATCGCCTGCCACGCCTCCCCGTAACTTGCGATTTCCCGGTCCCGCCCCGTCTTGCGCCAGAATACCGATACGTTGTCGTACGCGCAGGTCTTGACGCATTCCATGCAGGCGCCGCAATCGTTGTTGCGATCGACCTCGCCCACGCACAGCCCATACGGGCACCCCCACCCTTTGGCGCTGCCGGTAAGGCAGAAACGTTCGTCACACCCGGCGCATGGCTGGGGAGAGACCGCCCGGACGATCACCCGCCCGGTAGTGGAGTAGAGGCTGATGTAGCTGTTAATCGGGCAGAGATACCTGCAAAAAATTCTCTGCTCCGGGAATACCGAAAGCAGGACGGGCATCAACATCAGGCCGATCAGCATCCAACTGGTCGCGGGCGGCAGCACGACCAGGGTGGTGCTGAAGGTGCCGAGCAGGAGAAAGAACAGCACGCGAGGCCACGGGTTGCTCAACCATGCGGGCCAGATCAAGGGCACGCCGAAAATTCGCATGGGCGCCGCTTGCTCCAATTGATTCGGGTTCCGGCTGAGCCTGTGCCGCTGCAACCATTCTCCGACCAGGGGCAGCGGACACGCAGTGCACCAGATCCTTCCGCCGAGCGGCACCAGCACGATGATCAGGGCCGAAAGCCACAGCACCCACGTGATCATCGGCCCCGCGTTCCTGCCCGCGACTTTCGTGCCGAACAGGCCCGCCAGAATGATGAACCAGAATACCGCCAGCATCGGCAGCGCAAGATTGAACTGGAAGGACTGCGCCTTCAGAATACGCTTGAGCGGGGGGAACAGGCTGAAGAGGTTGACCCGCCGGTCCGAACCGCCGGCCTTCGCGCCGCGCGCCAGTACCAGCCCCGCCAGCGGGATCGCCGCAAGCAGTCCCAACGCTCCGAAGAGGAGAAAGTTGGGCGCGACGATCAGATCGCCCCGTTCCGTTCCGTGCAGCGGCCCGTTGTAGGTATGATTTCGAAATTGCGATTTGGAGATGAGCCGGCCTCCCCATCCCGGGAGTCCGGCGACGATCTCCACCGTTTCCGTGAACGTGGGAGGATCGTCCGGCCGCGACAGCCGTTGTACCGACACGAGCCTGTTGCCGGGCGTGATGGATACGTGGACGTCGTAATCCTGAAGGAAGAAACTCTGGCCGGTATCGCGGGTCGAGAAGGTGAGCCGCAGGTGGTCGCCGCGATTGACTTTGATGCGGGAAGGATTGAAACCGTAGCGGTATGCCTCGATGTGAATATCCCGCGTCCGCGGCCGGTGCGCGGGAACGGCCGCCAGCCATGCCCCGGCGCCGGCGCCCGCCGCCAGGATCAGGAGCGCCGTCAAAACCCGGCCTGAAGCTGCGGGTCCGGGCGTCTGGCTGTTTAACGGAACAGGTCCCGGCGGGGTCCCCAAGATCGGGAAGAGCGACGTGGCCGGGCTCGTCTGGTGACGTTCCTCAGCCGGCATGGCTTGGCATTTCCTCTCCCTGGGCACAATAAGAACAGCCGGTAGCCACTTGTGCAGGATGATCCGGGGCCGAAAACCCAACCGGACGTGGGCGCGAGACAGAAGCCGAAGGATCGATCCCCCGCTTACTATATCGCACGGAACGTAAAGCCGTTCTCATTCCACCTGACTTCAGTCTTCGGCGGACGAAAACCAGGTCTCTTTCCCATTTGCCCCCCGTTTCCGGGTATAACGGAAGTTCGCCATGGAAGACCTGAAGAAGCTGATCCGCGAAGTGCCGGACTTTCCGAAGCCCGGTATTTTGTTCTACGACATCACCACGCTGCTCAAAGACAAGATGGGGTTCCGTGCGGTCATCGACGGCCTCAAATACCACTACCGCGAGGCGGAAGTGGACGTGGTATTGGGCATTGAGGCCCGCGGATTTATTTTCGCGCCGGCGCTGGCCTATGCCCTGGGCGCAGGGTTCGTGCCGGTGCGCAAGCCGAAAAAGCTGCCGGCGGAGTGCGTCACCGTCACTTACGACCTGGAATACGGCACCGACAGTCTTCAGATGCATCGGGACGCGGTCAGCAACGGAAGCCGGGTGCTGATCGTCGACGACCTGCTGGCGACCGGCGGAACCGCGGCGGCGGCCTGCCGGATGGTGCGGGAGGCGGGCGGAACCGTGGCCGGCATCGGGTTCGTCGTGGAACTGACATTCCTGAACGGGCGGCGGAAACTGGCCGGGACGGACGTCTTTTCGCTCCTCCAGTACGACAAATGAGCGTGCGCCGGGCGGCCGTGAAAGCGCTCGCAAAAATCAACCTGGACCTGCGCGTCCTCGGGCGGCGCGCGGACGGCTTTCACGAACTGCGCACCATCTTTCAGACCATCGCGCTCGCCGACCGCATCGACATTCGATTCACGCCGGGCCGCAAGACGGAGATTGCACTCGAGGACGAACTCGGGATTCCCGACAACCTGGCCGTGCGTGCGGCGGCGCTCGTGATGGAGGCCATCGACGTTCGCGGGCGCGTGGAAATGCAGCTCGGGAAACGCATCCCCATGGGTGCGGGACTTGGGGGCGGCTCGTCGGACGCGGCGGCGGTGCTGCTCGCTCTGCCCGTGCTGGCCGGGCGCGTCGTGCCGCTCGACGGGTTGTGCGCGCTCGCTCGCCGGCTCGGCAGCGATGTGCCGTTTTTTCTGCTGGGCGGGACGGCGGTGGGCATCGGACGCGGCGAGGAACTGTTTCCGCTGCCCGATGCGAAGGCGCCTGCCGGCGTGCTGATCGCGCCGGGAATTCACGTCGATACGGCCCAGGCGTATCGCGAGCTGAGCCCTCGTTTGACAATTGAGTCACGACAAAATAAGATATTTAGTTTCCAGAAGCTTACATGGCAGCTAGGGGGTCCGCACCCCCCCGGAGACGGCTCCGGGGCAGGCGGGCGTGGGGGAAAGTCTCCCTCCAGGCGCGGCGGGCAAGCGCAGGCAACTCCCGCCAACGATTTCGAAAGCGTCGTGCTGGAGCGGCACGGCAAACTGCTGGAACTCAAGAACCGGCTGGCCCGGGCGGGCGCGTCGTGGAGCTTGATGACCGGCAGCGGTTCTGCAATATTCGGTTTGTTCCCGGACCGCGCGCTTGCAGCGCGCGCCCTGGAACGGTTTAGGGACGAAGCCGCACAACCGATGGCGCTGGTAAGCCGGGCGGGCTACCGGTCAATGTGGTGGCGGCAACTGGCAGCACATATTGACCGGAAGACATGGCCGCCACAAAGCCGATACTCGCGATGACCCAGGATCGTCTCCAAGTATTCGCCGGTAACGCGAATCCCGCGCTGGCGCACGAAATCGTTCAGGCGCTCGGCACCTCCCTCGGCAAGAGCATGGTGCGGCATTTTTCAGACGGCGAAATCTACCTGCAAATCCAGGAGAACGTGCGCGGGGCGGACGTTTTTATTATCCAGCCGACGTGCAACCCGGTGGACCGCCACCTGATGGAACTCCTGCTGATGATCGACGCCCTGAAGCGGGCCTCAGCGGAACGCATCACCGCAGTGTTACCCTATTATGGATACGCCCGCCAGGACCGTAAGGATAAGCCGCGTGTGCCGATTTCGGCCAAACTCGTGGCCAGCCTGCTGGAGACGGCCGGGGCGAATCGGGTTCTGACGTTGGATCTGCACGCGGCCCAGATTCAGGGGTTCTTCGATATCCCGGTGGACCACCTGTTTGCGATGCCCGTGTTGATTGAGCATTTTCGCTCCCAGAACATCCCGGACCTGACGGTGGTATCGCCGGACGCGGGGGGTGTGGAAAGGGCGCGGGCCTTCGCGAAAAGGCTGAACTCGCCGCTGGCGATTATCGATAAGCGGCGGGAGGAAGCCAATGTCGCGGAGGTGATGAACGTGGTGGGCGATGTCAGGGCCCGCAACTGTCTCCTGGTGGACGATCTGATCGACACCGGGGGCACGCTGGTGAAAGGAGCCGAGGCGCTGTCGGCGCAGGGTGCGGCCGGTGTTTGGGCCTGCGCCACGCATGCGGTGCTGTCCGGTCCGGCGGTAAGCCGGATCGAGGAATCGGCGATCCGGGAAGTGGTATTTACGAATTCGATTCCGCTGTCGGCCAAGGCCAAGGAATCGAGCAGGATCCGGGCTTTATCGATCGCCAAGCTGATGGCGGATGCGATTCATTCGATTCATCAGGGCGGATCGATCAGCCGGTTGTTTGTTTAGAATTTGACGGGCGAATCGGACTTCGCCGGGGGCATCCGCCACCCGGACCGAACCCACGCTAGCCCGAAGGAGAATGAAGTGAAGCGAAACATTACCATTGCCGCCGAGGTGCGCAATTCGCGCGGCAAAAACGAAGCACGCCGCACGCGCCGCGACGGCCACATTCCGGCCGTGCTGTACGGCGCCTACAAGGATCCGGTCAGCGTCTCTCTCGACCCCAAGGAACTCTCCCGCCTGGTCCGAGGCAGCGGCCTGAATACGATTTTCGACCTCGCCGTCAACGGCGGCGAGACCACGCCCGTCATGGTCGTGGACCAGCAGGTGGATCCGATCCGCGGCAATCTCCTGCATGCCGATCTCAAGCGTATCGACCTTACCAAGCGCATCCGCGTCACCGTCCCGGTGCACACCTCCGGCGAGCCCAAGGGCGTCAAAGTGCAGGGCGGACTGCTCGAGGTGGTGACCCGCTCCATCGAAATCGAGTGCCTGCCGGACGAGATTCCGGACAGCTACACGGTGGATGTCACGGAACTGATGATCGGCCAGAGCCAGCGCGCCAGCGACGTTGGGGTTGCCGCGCCGGCCAAACTGCTGACACCTCCCGATACGGTGGTTGCCCACGTCGTGGCCCTGCGCGCCGAAGCCGCCGCTACTCCCACCGAAGCCGCGCCCGTGGCCGGAGCGCCCGAGCCCGAAGTAGTCAAGAAGGGCAAGAAGGAAGAAGAGGCCGCGGCCGAAGAGAAAAAGAAGAAATAATCCGCCATGTTCCTGGTGGCCGGTCTGGGGAACCCGGGCGAGGAGTACGCGCTCACGCCGCATAACCTGGGCTTCCTCACCGTGGACCGCCTGGCGGAGCGGCACGGCATCCGCATCACTCGCAAAGATTCGCGGGCCCTGGTGGGCATCGGCGAAATCGAGGGCCGCGAAGTGATGCTGGCCAAACCGCAGACGTACATGAATCTCAGCGGGGGCTCGGTAGCCTCGCTGATGGAGAAGCATTCGATCGATCCCGCCGAGTTCGCGGTGATCTACGATGAACTGGATCTTCCGTGGCTTTCGCTGCGCATCAAACCGAAAGGTTCGGCGGCGGGCCATAAGGGGATGAAATCGGTGATCGCGTCCCTGCATACCGATGAGGTGGTCAGGGTAAGGATGGGAATTCATCCGGGCCGTCCCGTGGAGGATGGCGCGGAATTTGTGCTGGCGCCCTTGCGGCGCTCGCAAATGAAGGAATTGGAGGAATTCGTCGATTACGCTGGCGACGCGGTTCGCTCCATACTTGCCGAGGGCGTCGAAAAGGCCATGACGAGATTCAATCGTCGCGCCCCTGGCTTAAACATAGAGGAAGCATGAGGATTTACGAAGAGCTGTTTATAGTAAAGCCGGATGCTCCGGAAGAAGAAGTCGATCAGTTCGTGGAGCAGATACGAACGCAGTTGACTTCGGCCGGAGCCACGGTAGACAAAGTCGAAAAATGGGGCAAGCGCCGGCTTGCTTACAAAGTAGACAAATTCCGCGAAGGTTCCTACGTACTGTTCCAGTTCACTTCGGGACCCGAAGTGGTGAAGGAACTCGAACGCCGCCTGCGCGTTTCCGATTCGGTGCTGAAATTCCTGACGGTGCGCATCGATGAAACGCTGAAGCGGCTCGAGAAGCGGAAGAAGGAACGCGACAAGCGCGCGGCCAGGCGTGCTTCGCAGGCCCCGGCGGCGCCGGCGCCCGCGCAGCCCTCGCTCGCTCAACAGATGACGGAAGCTCCGGCGCCGGCCATGCCCGGCCAGCCGAAGGAGGGTTAAACCATGGCGGAATCCAGAGGAAGACCAGGCAGCGCCGGGCAGCGGCCGACGGGCGGCGACAAGGCGGTCGTCACCCAGAAGAAGCAATATTTCCGGCGCAAGAAAGTGTGCCGTTTCTGCGTCGAGAAGATCGACGACATCAATTACAAGGACGTGAAGATGCTGCACGCGTTCGTGGCGGAACGGGGCAAGATCATTCCCCGCCGCATTTCGGGTGTGTGCGCGCCGCATCAGCGCCGGCTGACCGACGCCATTAAAAAGGCCCGGAACATCGCGCTGCTGCCCTTCGCGGCGTCGTTCTAGCAGGAGGAAATCGGCATGGAAGTCATTCTCAGAGAAGATATCGAAAAGCTGGGCAGCCGCGGCGAAGTAGTGAAAGTCGCGTCCGGCTACGCCCGTAATTTCCTGCTGCCCAAACGGCTGGCAGTGGCGGCGACCGAATCCAACAAGAAGATTGTGGAGCAGGAGCGGCAGGCGCACGTCCGCCGCGAAGCCAAGCAGGTGGGCGAGGCGCAGGACCTGGCCAAGCTGCTGAACGGCGTGACCGTGACCATCTCCCAGAAAGCCGGGGAGAACGACCAGTTGTTCGGGTCAGTGACCTCGAAGGACGTCGCCGAAGCCCTCGCCGGTCAGAACTTCACCATCGACCGCCGGAAGATCCACCTCGACGATCCCATCAAGCAACTCGGCGAGTACAAAGTGCCCGTGCGGCTGCACCGCGATGTCACCGCGGAAATCAACGTCGTCGTGACAAAGGAAGAGTAAGCGGGCGGGCCTTTCCGCCACAGCGCAGGAAGAAGGGGACCGGGCGATCCGGTCCTCTTTCTTTTTGGACTGGCAATATATGGCGTGAAGTACGTTTTCGCGGGCCATCTGCACCACAACGAATCAGGACGCGACACCGGCCTGGAGATGGTCACCACCGGGCCGGCCGGCGAACCCCGGGCGGCAAATCGGAGCATTCGGCTGGTAAACGGATACCGGTCACATTTACTACGAGTTCGGCGGGCTGCCGGAGTCGCTTTCCAAAAGAATTTAAGACGCTCAATACCCGCAGATGCGTTTGAAGTACCACCCGCTTCATATCCAATCTCACTGATCGGATAGTAACTCTTTTGGATCTTTCAAACCTCGATTGGTGGTTGCCATACTATGACCAGTTCGCTCAACGTAGTATGCGACTACTTCAATCGTGGCCGATTTTGCTTGCGGTGCTCCTGCCGGTGCTCGCCCATGGCGCTACCGCGACGGGCTCTCAGACGCTGAGCCTGAACCTCGGAGCGGCTGGTAAGTTGGCCATCGTCCAAACCAATGTCAGCTTGACGCACGCCGGCTCTATTTTCTCCAATTTCACCGGCACCGTTACGGTTCAGTACAAGATCCGCACTTCCGTCTCCACGGGGAGTGCCTTCATCACGGCACGAGCGGGCGCAGAGTTCTCTCCCTCAAACGGCCCGCACATCGGAACGGGCGATCTCACTTATACATGCACCGGCGCGACCATCGGGACCGGTTGTTCCGGAACGCAGACCGTAAGCCTCAGTTCCCAAACCAATGTCGTAACCGTCGGAAGCGGGGTGTGCACGGGGGCACAATGCGGAGGAGCGAATCCGAATTCTGTCAGTACCAGTTTGGCCCTGGTGGATAGCCCGGTTTTCAAGACCGGAAGTTACTCCACAAATCTCACATTCTCAATCAGCTCACTTTGAAAAGGAAGGACCATGAAAATAACGCGTAATCTCCTGCGCCTTGCGGCTGCCGTCTTGCTTCTGGCCGCTATGGGCGCCTTTCCGGCATTTGGACAGACATTCGCAGTAAGCGGAACCACGACCCTCGGAGTGACAGTGGGACCGGAAGCTGCGATTGCCATCCCCGTGCCGGCTACAACACTCGCAACCACCGGCACGCTCTTTGCCGATTACATTGGAAGCACCGGCTTTACGTATAAGATCCGCACGACTCAGTCGAGTGGTCAAGGGCATATCAACCTGAAGATCACCACGGACTTCAGCGGATCGGGCGGGCCGAAAGTGGCCGCCCCACCGACGGCGGGCGACGCGTTAACCTACACCTGCTCCTCGGCCTCGTCGGGCACCCCTTGCTCATCGGCGCAGACGGCGAGCACAACAGCGGATACCACGGTGGTCAGCTTTGGCGCCGACGCACACTCCACGAAAGCTGGGGATTCAGGCACCGTATCCTGGAACCTGACCAACGATCCGGTATACCAAACCGGCACGTACAGCGCCGTAGCGACGCTGACGATTTCGGTACTTTAGGAAAGGCCGGTGATGGTACTCCGACTCACGCTGATTCTCGCCGTCGCGACCAGCGCCGCGTTGGCCTCGACCATCACCGGACTCACCATTACTCCCTCCACCATCTCGTTCTCGTCGTCCGATCCCGATCTTTCAGCCAACGGCAGCAGCAGTTCGACGGTCCGCTGGACGATGGGCGGCAACCCCTTCGGGGGCTGGTCGATGACTATACGGGCGACCAGCCCCACCCTGACAGGCTGCCCGTCCGTGCCCGTGAGTGCGATCCGCGTGCAGTGCACGTCGGTATCGCCGCAGCTCGTGGGCAACGGCTCCTGTGGCGGCGCAATCAACCTGTCGACCACCGGGCAAACCGTTGCCTCGGGAACGTGGCAGGGTCTCGGTATAGGCGCGACAGTAGCTACGTTCTCTTTCGTCTTTACAGACGCTTGGAGATATCCTGCGAGCTCTTCATGTTCCATACAACTCAACTACACGATCACCAGCGACTAGGACTGCGCCGGCCTGATTCGTTTCTTCCGCTTGCTGAGGCGCGCGGCTCGGAACAGGTTCTGAAGCGCGACCGTCAGGAAGCGGACCAGACGGTCATGGAACCAGGACTGCAGTGCCGTGGCGCAAACACTCGTAATGGCCGTGCCCGCTCCGCGGGGCCGCGCGTCGTCGCGGCTGCGTGTGCCGCGCCGCGGCTCGCGGCCGCGTTTCTCTTCGCGCTGGTACCGCTTAGCGCACAGGTGGGCCTGGGCCTCTCGCCGATGCGTGTGGAACTTCGCCTGGCGCCGGGTGCGAGCTTCACTGGCGCGCTCCGCCTGGTCAACGAGGGCTCCGCGGTCCGCGGTCGCGCGACCCTTCTGGATTTCCAGTTGGACGACCAGCAGACGCCCCAGTTCGAAGAGCGGATTCCGAATGAAGCGGCGTACTCCTGCCGCGACTGGCTGACACTGAATCCCATGGAAGCCGATCTGCCCGCCAATGGCGAATCGGTAGTGCGCTACACGCTGCGGGTCCCGCCCGCGGCCACGGCGCGCAGCTACTACTGCGCGGCGGGATTCACCAGCTCGCCTCCCGCAAACTCACCGAATCAGGGTATGGGAATGCAGACTGCCGTGCGCATCGTTGCCGCCTTCTACGTGATCGTGGGCAGCCCGGCGGTCGAAGGCCAGCTGGATCAGATCCTTTTAGAACGAGTTCCCAACTCCAAAGAGATGCGCGCGGTGGTGGTAGTCGAGAACTCGGGAAAGATGTATTTCCGTCCGAACGGCTCGCTCACGGTCCTGGACCAGGGCGGCCAGGTTTTGGAAACGCACGAGCTGACGCCTGTTCCCATCCTGCCCGAGCGCCGGCAGCGCCTCCTGTTTCCGCTGAAAATTGCCGATGGCCAGCCCTGCACCATCAAGGTGCGGCTCGATTTGGGAACCGGCGAGATCCAGGAAGGCAGCGCGGTTGTTGCGGGCGCAAACGTGCTGCGGTGAAGCCCGCAATTGCACTCGCGGCTGCGGTACTCGCTGTTGGGCACGTGCCCGCGACTGCGCAGAGCGGGGGCTTGGCCGAACTCTCGATTCAAGGCTACTACCTGCGGACGGGCTCCCAACTTTCCGCAGGCACCACCGGACTGGGTTTCAAGATCGACCAGTTCCTCCCCAATACCGGGCTGCTGCGCGCAAACTTCGAAGCCTACCGCAGCGGCGGCTTTCAACTGGCTGACAACTACCTCCAGTTGCGGCGGCTGATCTGGCGCGGCCTGCGGTGGAATTTCAACGGCGGGGATTTCCGCGTTTCCGGCACTGTCCTTCCCGCCCCGTTCACCAACCTGTTTATTCCGGAAATACAAGCCCGCGGCGTGCAGGTGGAGGCTGCGGACAGCCGCCGCGAGTACTCCATATTCTACGGTGGTGAAACTCTCATGGCCGGTCCGCGCATCCCGTTCCGCGCCCGGATTCCACAGAACGTGCTGGGCGCATCGGTGCGCCAGAGGAACGGCCGGCTGGAAACCGGCGCCCGGGCCTTACTGTTGACAAACAGCCGTACAGCAGAGGGCGGATTTATCCCGGCGGGGCGCAACTTCACCACAGCCGGCAACCTGTCGGTGTTTTCCTCTTTCACGTTCAACGACCACTTCCGCTGGTACGGCGAAGCCACGGTTGCGCGCGCCCGAAGCGGCGACGACATTCGTCCCGGCGGCGCGTTCTCGTACCTCTTCGGGCCCGCCTGGGAGAGCCCGAGGCTCACCGTACGGGTGAACTACGCGAACCTGGCGCGGACCTACCTTCCCCTCATCGGCTACTGGGTCGGCGACCGTAAAGGCCCGTTCGGCGAGTTCCAGTTGCGCCCCTTCCGCCGCTTCCAGATTTTTGGTTCCGCCAGCCGCTACGAGACGGCGTCCAGGACGGAAGGTAAACTTCCCTTCCTTCGCTCCGAGGCGCAGTCGGCCGGATTCTACGTCGACATGCCGCTGAAGGTCAATCTCTCGACGCAAGTGTCGTCCTCCAGTTTTGAATCGTCCGATCCTTTGAGAGGCGACGCACAACGATCCACCAACCGTCAATGGAGCGCCACTCTAAGCCGCCGGATCGGCCCTGATACGATTCGCGTTTCCGCCCGGGATTCGCGCATCGTGGCCACCGCCCTCACCGGCACCGAGAGGTCCGTGGAAACCGAACACATGCTTCAATTCGGCCATTTTCTGGTAGGCGGGGGGGTGCGCGCACAGCAGACCTCCGGGACCGAACGGCGCCGTTCGGTTTATGCGCGCGGTTCGGCTCAGCTCAATCTCGGACGAGTGAGCGCCTTCGCGTTTTACGAGGGCGGCAAAGACCTGGCGGACAGCACCGTCTTCGCCACTAACGCCACCAATTCCACCGTGGTCAGCGCCAGTGTGCGGGTGACCCGCCGCTGGAGCGTTCAAACAGAAGCCTTCCGCAGCCACCTCATCAGCGAAATCAATCCCGAAAACCTGTTTGTGCAGGCGAGCCAGAACCTTGCGCTCGGCTCCGTGCTGAGCCGTTTCAATCAGTGGAGCTTTCTGTTCCGCATCGTCCGGACCTTTAGTTGGGGGGCGGCGTTGCCTGCTGCCGGGCTGGACCAGTTCGTCGCCAGGCGCTTGCCGATCACCGGAACCGTGGAGGGATACGTGTACCTGGTGACCGCGTCCGGCCGGGAACCGGCGCCCGGCGTGGCGCTGAACCTCGAGACCGGCCAGTCGGCCGTCACCGACGGGAATGGGAAATACAAGCTTGCCGACGTCGCGGAGGGTCCGCACTCGGTAGCCATCGACATGGAACGGTTGCCGGCCGACTATAACCCGGGCCCGCGAGTCACAGCCGCGGTAGCGGCTAGCCCGCGGCAGACCGCGCACGCCGATTTCGAGGTCTATAGCCTCGGCGGCTTCGGCGGCAAGGTCACCGCTCGCGTCGGGGCGGGGTTTGAGTCGCTGGAGGGCATTCTGATCCGGCTCGAACCTGGTGGCCAGTACACCGTCACGGCCAGCAACGGCAGCTTTGCCTTCTACAACCTGACGGAGGGTACCTACCGTGCGCGCATCGACCCGGCTACGCTTCCCGCCCGAGCGCGCCTCATCGGTGACGCCGTGATCCCGGTTACGATCAGGGCCGGACGAACCGGAGCTGCGGTGGAGTTCCTGATCGACAGGGAGACCGCCGCGCAACGTCCGGTCCGCCAGATGTTCGAGCGGGTCCTCGATGGACCCGCCGGCGCAACCTGGGATCCATCCGCAAAACTGCCCCAGAAGTACTAGATCACAGACTCCCGATTCGACGGTACATTTTCTCCCGATTGGCCGTTGTTTTCCATGACCCCGCATATGTAAACTTCGGTTAACTCGCCGAAGAGATACATAGTGCCGCGCCGGAATCTAATCTTCGCCAGTCTCGCCGGTTGCTGCCTGGCTCTTACGCTCGTAGCCCAGCACAGCGCCAACACGACCCTGATGCTGCAGGTATCCCCGGAAGAGCAGATTGCGCCAACGCAAGTCTCTTTGAGCTTCCAGGTGTCGCCGGATGGCACGGCCGACCTGACCACCCAAAGTGCGACGGTAACGGCGCGAGTCAGGGCACTCCCCGGACGCCAAATTCGAGTCATCGCTCACGCCTTGCCCCTCGCCGGCCCGGCGGGCCCCATCCCGGAAACCAATCTGCTGTGGAGCGGCTCCGCGGCTTCGGCAGCAGCAGGAGGACTCGCGGCCAGTTGTACCAGTGGATCTTTCCAGGTGGCAGGTGTCCAGGACTTCGCCGCCGGGTGGAATCGATCGGGCAGCCTCACGTGCTCGGTGGTATTTTCCCTCGCGGCGCCGCGGAGTCTCCCGCCGGGCAGGTACACCGGCGTCGTCGCACTGTCCATTCGCGCAGATGGCACGGAACCGCAACCGTAAGGGTCCGTGAAGAATCCCCGCTTGCTGACGCGCGTAATCCACTGACGATACCAAACCGCGGCCGTGAGGGAGCGGTCAGGAAAATATTGTTTCACAGCCCGCGAAACGGTGCGGAATCGACTCGCTCTCGCCCGGACACTCTCGCGCCTCCTCTGGGCCGCGCTCGTTAAGCACCGCGAGAAGACGGAGCGTACCGGCTCTGTGACCTCGAGGAAAGTTGCCGACGCGGTCGCCGTCCAGAACTTCACTATCGATCGCCGTGAGGCCCACCTTGAATATTTATCAAGCAACTCGGCGTTAGTAAGTGCCAGTGCGTCCACTGCGACGTCACAGCGGAAATCAAGCGTGGTTAGCAGGGAAGAATAAGCGTCCAGGCTGTCCCCAAGAAACAAGGACCGGAGGCTTTCCGTTCTTTTTGGGAAGCGGCAGTATTAACCTCTCTCTTTCTGCTTTCCACTCTTGCGTTCACACCGCAGTCCCCACTGATACAGCAACCCCAGATTATAATCACCGCTCCTTCTTGCCGGTCCACCAGATAGGGTGTACTCTTCAAGCGAGGTGGTCGCGGTGTTAGCCAGGAATGAAAGCGCGGCTAAGGCTCGTCGGCGGCTGTCCGCATGGGCGGCGGTTTGTTTCGTCGCACTGGCCGCAGGAGCGGCGGGTGCGGAGCTTCGCGTGCGGGTAGTCGATGACCTCTCTGGAGCCCCGCAGTCATCGGTTGATGTCCGGGTCGGCCGGGAGGGCGCGCGCGAGTTGGTGGCCGAAATGGAAACCGGGCCGGAGGGAAGAGCGCGGAACGAAAAGCTGACTGCCGCGACTTACCAGATCGAATTTGCCAAGGCGGGATACTTGCCCTTGACACTTACCTTCCGGCTTCCCTCGCCGGAGGTGACTGTAAGACTGGTGCCGTACGGCGTGATCCGGGGGCAGGTTTACGGAAGCGACGGGGCGCCGTTGCGATTGTCCCCGCTACCGGGCGCGATGGGGCCGTCCGCCATCATCTGCCTCTTTCGGGAAAGCGATCCCCTGAACGTGGTTCAGCGGGTTGCGGTAGGGCCGGAAGGCCGCTTCATGATCGAAGCCGGTCCCGGCGTGTACCACGCCGGATTGTGGTATTCGGGCCTGCCGGAAGGAGGCGGAGTGCAGTTCTTCTCACGGGGCGGCGCTCCGGAAGCGATCATGCTCCGGGAAGGCGAGGAACGTCAGGACATCAACTTCCTTCTTCGCCCGGGGAGCGGCGTGAACGTGAGCGGCCGGGTAGAATCTCCCGTCTCGGGTCCCGTGTTTGTGGTTACCCTGGCCGTTCCTGACCGGCCTGCCGCGGCCGTTGCCCGGTCGCTGACCGACGATACGGGGAGCTTCCGGTTTTACAATATTGCTGCGGGAGAATATGACGTGCTCGCCGCCGGCGCCCAGGAATCGGAGACATTCTTCGGCAGGCAACGAATTCGAGTCAGTGCAGGCGAACCGGTTACTTCGAACATTCTGGCAGGTGCCGGCCGGAATCTCGAAGTGATCTTCGCAGGATCGGAAAACGCCGAACGCAGCCCGTCGGACTGTCCCGCGAGCGCGACCGCCATTGCCCGGCCGCTGGAGCCGTGGGGAGCGTGGTCCACGCGCGCCCGTGGAGTGAAGTTGCAGGAGGTTTCCGCGCTCGCCGCCGTTCCGCCGGGGCTGATCCAGATCTCGGTGAACGATTTGGGAAATCGCTGCTTCTCCCTTTCTTCCACAATTGTGGACAGCCGGCTCGAACTGGAACGGCCGCTCCGTTTGCGGGTGGCGGCGGCGGGAGGCATCGCAGGCCGGGTAGGTACTCCGCCCAGCGGGAGCGCAATAGTCGTGGTCCTGGCGGCGGAGAACGTGTCGGAATCCCCCGTACGCGTACAAGTGCCGGACGGGTCTGGCCGGTTTCGCTTCGAAGGGTTGAGGCCCGGCAGGTACCGGATCTCGGCGCTGTCTGGCTCCGCGTCCCGCTCCGCATGGTTCCAGGATCCGGCGGCGGGATTTCCGGTGGACGTACAAGAGGGCGCGAAGCTCGAATTGGATTTGCCGTTGATCTCGGGGGACGGAAAGGAGAGGGGCCGATGAAAGTGCGGAAGGCGGGGTTTTTGATCGTCGTCGGCTGTGCGGCACTATGTCAGGCGCCGCCACCTGCTGTTTCGGTTTCGGGCACGCTCACCGGTGTGGGAAGCGGCAAGCCCCTTATGGGCTACGCCATTCAGGCGGTGCTCGCGACGTCTCTTGACGGCAGGCCGGCGGGTCGGGCAATGGGAACGGTCACGCGCACCGATGCCGCGGGACGCTACTTGTTGAAAGTCCCGCCGGGAAACTACCGCTTGATGGTGCGGGGCCTGGGATCTCCGCGGGCGCTTGCGACCCGCAGCATCCGGATGGAAGCGGACCTGGATCGCGTGGATTTGCAGGTTGCCGAGGATGGCTCGATCACGGGCAAGGTGCTCGACGGGAACCGCGAACCGGTTGCCGATGCCACGGTAATGCTGGTCTCACAGGAGTACGGTCCGGCGGGACTTGGGTATTTCGTCAAGTCGGTGGCGTCCACGGACCGGGACGGCGTATACACGTTCCCTCACGCCGCCAGCGGACTTCCCTACCTCACGATGGTTTGGAAACGGGATCGCCGGCTGCAAGCCCGCGACGAAGTACCGAAGGACATCGCCATGCGAAGACCCGCGACCGTGCCCACGTTCTATCCAAACGCCGATTCGCCCGGTGGGGGTGCGGCTGTGACGCTTGGGGCAGGGGAGGCGAGGGAGGGAGTGGACATCAAGCTCAAGACCGCGACGGGCTACTGCGCCGAGGGTAAGATCGTGGGTCCGGACGGCACGGCGAAGTTCACACTCGATTTCGCGCCGGTGCAGGCCGGGCGGTCGAACAGCGGCGGCTTCTTCTACACTCGTCCGGAGGGTACGACGGGTCCGGACAGGACCTTTCGGATTTGCAACTTGACCCCGGGACCGTACCGCATGGGCGCCAATGTGGGCACGGCGTCCGCAGTTCTCGATTTCATAATTGCGGACCAGGACGTTGCCGGTCTTATGGCAACTCCAGTGGAGGCTCCGGGACTCGAGGGACACGCAGTTTGGGATCGGGAGGCTGCGGCCGCGCCAGACCCGTCCATCGTGGTGTCTCTGCTATCGGTGGATGGCGCCGGTAGACCCATCGAAGCCCAGGTTCAGGCTCCGGGAACATTTGTCATTCCAGCGTTGCCGGCAGACAGTTACACGGTTCGTGTCACTGCGGCAGCAACTGGCGTTTTTGTGAAGGAGATTCGTGCCGGGGGACAAGACATCAGGCACGGTGTCCTTCGCCCGCGGGCGCTGCCGCCGGGCGCGGGGTTGACTATCCTGTTATCGAAGGATGGAGGCCGGATCCGCACGCAGGTGCGCGATCGCAAAGGAGCCGTGGTAACGGACATCCCGGTTTGGATTCTGCCTGCCGGAGCAGCATCAGAGGCCGTCCTCGCAAACGCGCTCATCATGGGACAGACCGATGCCTCTGGCCAGTACACAAGCGAGACTCTCGCACCCGGGAAGTACTTCGTTGCCGCCACCGAAGACTCCGTGAATTTTGACCCAGCATCCATCAGCCGCTTGTGGCGCACGCGGTCGCGATTTCACGAAGTCGATCTTTCGGCAGGCGCCGAGGCGGCGGTAACGCTCGAGCCGGTCCGGCTCGACTGAATATTTTGGGCAGCAATACGTCACGCCCAACGTCCGCGGGGTTTTCGACTTGGCTCGTTTCGCCGCGCGCCAAATCGCGCCGTCAATTCTCCGAAGGCCGCTCAGCATTTTCGACCACGAAGACTGCCACCTGCGCCTTCTTCCGAACAAGCTTCAGGCCCAACCTGTCAAGAACGTCATCCAGCGTGCCATCGGCCGAATTCGCGGATGAACCCCACTTCTCCGTCTGGATCTGATAGAGTCCGCTCAAGCCCGTCTCATCGACAACCGGCAACTCGCTCCAGTTGGACACGTATGCCGCCAGGTCGGCCATATCTACCGCGGACCCTCGAAGCCCCTTGCCTTGACCGCCCACAAACTGATGGCAGCCGGGTGCGGCGAGGTCCAGGCTTCCAAACGGAGCGGCTTCCGTGCAATCCTGCTCTCGAACCTTCGCTCTCTCGAGCTTGGGCCCTCGAGATCCAACCCTGAGCGCGTATATCGCCATTTCCGTGACTTCACGACGCATTCGCAGCTTGAGACGGTCTGCCAACACCGCTTGCAGCATGAACCGTATCCGCTCATTTCGCGCCTTCGTGGATAGGCCGCGCGGAACCGGCGCTGCCGCGACTACTTCCATGTCGTATGCCGTGCTAAACATCCAATCCGGAATGCCTTTGATCCGCTGCTCGAGATCCCGGCTCGCCGTCGATCGCCCGTCTTCGCCGTCTTGATCGAAGCTATGAAATCCTGACCCTGACGCTCCCGCCGGACCTGTGTTTGCCTG
Source organism: Bryobacterales bacterium (assembly GCA_963836425.1). Classification (GTDB taxonomy): domain Bacteria; phylum Acidobacteriota; class Terriglobia; order Bryobacterales; family Bryobacteraceae; genus CAWIJJ01. The sequence goes on from CAWIJJ010000010.1 coordinate 145,616, forward strand.
CTAGCCGGTGCTGCCTGCGCCAACTGTAACTCCGGACCACGCCGTGGCGGTTGCGGCATGCAGGCCCAAGGCAGGCTGACAACGTCGCCAGCAGGGCAAGCGATACGAGCGCGCCCGTTGCCAGCGACGCCGGCCGTGGGGCCGCCTCACTTACGAACCGCCAGGAAACTGTGCCGTCAACCGGATAATGGGGCGTGTCCGCCGCCTCCTGCCACACGCGCGCTCGGGAAATCGTAACAAGCAGGTCCCACAACAAATCAACCAGCAGCCTTACGCGACAGAGAGTTCCTTTTTCATCGCGGGCGCGGTCGAGGACCAGATGCACCGCCTCCTCGTCATAGACCCGCCGGAAACCCGCCGGGTAGAAGCGCAGGAGCAGAACGAAAAGCCGTTCAGACATAGTCGCCCCGCAGGATCTGTTTGGTGCGTGCAAGGCGTAGCAGATCCGCCAGCCGTTCGGCCTCCGACCGGGCAAGTTTCCGCCCCGCCGGAGTCAGATGGTAGTAACGGCGCCGTTCGTGGCCTGTCGCTTTGCCTCTTTCCCCAACCTCCTCAATCAGACCCTCCTCGAGCATGGCCTGAACCGAGCTGTAGAGCGTCCCTGGACCCAGCCGCATCCGTCCCTCGGTCTGTTCCTCCACCCGCCGCATAATCGCGTAACCGTGAAGGTCCTCATCGGCTAGTGAGAGCAGGATATGGAAAGCTGCTGAGGGAAGGGGATTGAGCTTCTGTTTCGGCATAGTTCGAAGTTCAGTATATCGAACATCGACTATGTGTCAAGCCGGATTTGTGGACTATTCGAGCGCAGTGCGCCGTCGCAGCAAGGCGTTTGGGACAGGCGGTGGGGCCTGTTATGCGGCTCGTTTGAAGCGCCACAAACCGATCGCGAACAGGCCGCCGGCCAGCAGCAGAAGCGTGCCCGGTTCCGGACTCGGGACGGCAGCTGGGACCGCTGTCAAAACCGCCAGTTCCAGATCGATTCCTGGATTGTCCGGGATCACAGCATCCAGAAGGTCGTCTCCAGGGATCGTCGTTCCCGCGGTGGTACCGGCAGCATCCGGCGCGACAGTTACGTCGGGAATCGCCGGAACACAATTCGTCGTGGCCGGCGGAGCAGGCGCAACCGGCGCTATGATCGGGATTACAGGGACTGGTGCGGGGGGCATCACCATCGGAGTTCTTGTTCCGCGCGCTCCGGTACTGCGTTGACCCACGCCCCCGACGTTGACCGCCGGGGCCACCGGAGCGACGGGAATCGGCGCAGGAGCCGGTGGGGGTGCCACCGGAGCCGGAGTCGTCACTGTGCTGGACGCGACACAAGGAATGACACTAGGCGAAATCGGGACCGGAGCCGGTATCCAGGGAATGACGACGCTGGTCTGGACAGTACTCGATACCACCGCGGTCGGGATACTGTACGACCATCTCTGAAACGAACGGCCCACAGCCGTGCCGGAAGCTATATTGACCGCCGACGTGCAATTCGATGTGCCATTCGCGGGTGTGCACCCACCCGCCGCGGTCGTCACGTTGTCGGACGTGATGATTCCGTTCGCCGATAGTATGCCGCAAGCTCCAACGATCAGTAGAATCTGCCTTGTGACTCGCACTCAGAACCTCCGAAGGTAACGGCGTCCGTCTACGCTCATGATTGGCGCAGTTTGGGACTGATCGAACGCCTACCAGTATATGGAGTCCCATAACTATAGACAACCCCGGATGTTACCCATGTGTGCGAAAATGCATGGAAATGTAGAGTTTATACAGGGGAACACCCGATCATTCGATCGTTTTACGGTTCCGGCAACTCGCGGTATTCGATGTTCCGCAATCCGCCCACCGTGGAGTAGGAGGCAATTCCGAGCGGCGTTGAGAGGTCGATCTGGCTGCCGGCGCGAAGTCCGATAGTCCGTCCGGCGGTCGCCAATTCAATGATCAACTCGTCGTCGATCCACGCCTGGATCAGGCCGTCCGCCACGCGCAGGCGCAGCTTGTACCACTGCCCGCGTTTGAATTCCTTGAAGCTCGACGTCTCGTTTTCCGAGGCGTCCATGTCATCCACGCTGGAGAGCCCCACCAGTCCGCCTCCCCAGCCGCCGTTGATCCAGGAGCAGAACGCATCGCCTACCGGAAAGGTGATGCCGGCGAAGAAATCGTACCCGTCCAGCCGCGCCGCTTCGAGGCGCAGTTCATAGTTGTATTTCGGAAATGGCTTGACGTAATTGACGCCCGTCATCACGCCGTTGCCCAGCACAATCATTCCATCCTGCACCGACACCTTGCCCTTGCCGATGAACGGCGTCTCCTTCCATCCATCGAGGGACTTACCGTCGAACATCTTTCGCCATTCGGTCGCGGGCGGCTGCTTCGCATCCTGCGAACAGACCGGAACCGCGCCCGCCAGCGCCAGTATTACGCCCAACGCCGTATTGCCGAATCCGCGCATAATCTTGAGCCTCTCCTTCTCATCCACCAACGCCGGTGCGCCTCTCATCGAAGGCCCGTGATCTTGAACGTATACGCGGGGCTCTCCGGAAGTTTTGCGGACAGCGCAGCCGGAACCGTCACCGTGAGACGGTCCCCCAGCCGCCCGGTTTCGAGCGGCTGTCCCGACGGCAACAGCGTCACTTTCGTCCCGGCCGCCGGTTGGATGCCTTCAAATGCGAACTCCTCCACCGGACGGCGCGGCACGATCGCGAAGACTGCGTCGCCCTTGGCCGTGTAGAAGGCCTCCACGCGGGCGAATCCGGAAGGCGGGGTATCCACCATTTTGGTGATGTCGTAGTCCGCCATGAACTCCTTCTGCTCCAGCTTTGGAACGGTGCCCGTGCTCCACTGCCGCGGCTGCTTCCAGGCCCGCGTCCCGTAAATAGCCTCTCCATTCGTACGCAGCCAGTCGCCAATCTCCACCAGGCGCTGCTGCATGATCACCGGGATGGTCCCGTCCGATGCCGGTCCGATATCCAGCAACAGGTTTCCGCCCCGGCTCACGATGTCGATCAGCATCAGCAGCAGTTCGCGCCCGGAATGATAGTCCGAAATCTTCTCCGCCCGGTTGTACCCGTAAGAGAATCCCATTCCCCGGCTCTCTTCCCACGGGTGCGCCGCCTGCTCCATGCCCGACGTGTATTCGGTGGTGAAGTAGCCGCCGTGCTTGTGCCGTGTCTCTTTGCCCCAGCGGTCGTTGATCACCACTTTGTCGCGCACCGGCGACTCGTTGAACAGCCACTGGAGCAACTCGGTGGAGCGCCACTCGTCGCTCGGCAGGTCCCATTCGCCGTCGGAGAAAATGATGCTCGGCTTGGCGTGCGTCACCACGTCTTTGAACTGCGGCATCATGTGCTCGGTGACGTAGCGCTTCTTGTCGGAAAGCCAGATCGGGTTGTACCACTCGTAGAGCGAGTAGTAGATGCCCATTTCCAGGCTGCGGCGGCGACCGGCCTCCATCAGGTCCAGAAGCAGGTCGCGCTTCGGCCCGATGTCCACAGCGTTCCACAGACGCCCCCACGATCGGTTCGCCTGCGCACTGCGCCATAGCGTGTATCCTTCGTGGTGCTTGGAGGTGAGCGCCACGTATTTCGCGCCGGAGCGCACGAACAGGTCCGCCCAGTAGTCCGGGTCGTAGAGTTCGGCGCGGAACATCGGCGCGAAATCGAAATAGGAAAAGTTCGGGCCATACACGCGATCGTGAAAGCGCCTGGTTACGGCGCCCCCGCCCGTAGGCCCTGTGGCGCGGGCGCCCTTGGTGAGCGAATTCCAGTACCACTCGGCGTAGGACGTCTCGCCCTTCACCTGAACGGCGCCGAACGCCGGCACCGAGTAGACGCCCCAATGAATGAAGATCCCGAATTTTGCATCTGTAAACCAGCCGGGAGTGGGACGGCTGTCAATCGAGGACCACGTGGCCTCGTAGCGGTCGGCAGCAGCGGCGCGGCCGGCAAATGCCGCGGCAAGTGGTGCGGCGGCGCAGGTTCGCAGCAGGTCTCTTCGACGCATACGGCCTGATGGTATCACCCTGGTTTGCCAAAGTGCGCACGCGCACGTTGTATGATATTTCCCATGCGCTATTTAGTCACGATGCTGCTCTGCCTGGTTCCGGCTCTCGCTCAGGGACCGCCCGCTCCGAAGAACCTGAAGATTCTCAAGCCTGAGGAGGTACGGGCCACCATGGGAGCGTTCCGTACCGGTCTGGGCGTGATGTGCACTCATTGCCATGTTCAGGGCGACAATGCGAGCGACGAGAACCCCAAGAAAGTGGTCGCCCGGACCATGCTCGCGATGACCCGGGAAATCAATTCGAGGTTCCCGGACGGCAAAGAGCACGTCACCTGCTACACCTGCCATCGTGGCGCTGTGGCTCCGCTTACCGCCCCCGCGGCCCAGTAGTCATTTGCCGGTGACTTCGCGCAGCACGCGCAGGGTGTTTCCGCCGAATATCTTGCGGACGTCTTCTTCCGAATAGCCCTTCTTGCGGAGGGCAGTCTTTAACGCGGCAAGCTTGGAGATGTCCTCGAGCCCCTTTGGCGGCGACGAAATGCCGTCGAAGTCGCTGCCGATTCCAACGTGATCGATTCCCGCCGCTTTCACCGCGTGGTCGATGTGCTCCACCGCGTCATCGATGGTGGCCGCGGTCGGCTGCGGCTTGGAGTCGCGCCGGAATTCTTCGGCGGCATATTCGTCGAGGGCCGTGCCGGTGAGCGCCGGCTCGGCCGCGATATTGGCGATGCTGGTTTTCAGGACTTCGGCGTCCTGCGGGTTCAGAAAGCCTTCGCCGAAATTGATCCCCACCACGCCGCCGTTCTTCCCGAGCGCGGCCAGCATCTCGTCGGTCATGTTGCGCGGCACATCGGAAATCGCCCGGCAGGAGGAATGCGACGCGATCACCGGTTTGGCGCTCAGAGCCAGAACGTCGAAGAAGGTCTTGTCCGAGACGTGCGAGACGTCCACGATCATGCCGATCCGGTTCATCTCTTTCACTACTTCCTGGCCGAAGGCGGTGAGGCCGTTGTGCGCCGGCTTGTCCGTGGATGCGTCCGCCCAATCCGTGTTCCGGAAATGCGTGAGCGTCATGGATCGGACGCCCAGGCGGTAGTACATGCGCAAAACCGCAAGGTCATTGGCGATCTGGTGCCCGCCCTCCACCGTGAGCACCGCCGCGATGCGGCCCGAGCGGGCGATCCGCTGCACGTCGGCTGCGTTGAGCGCCAGCGCGATTGACTCCGGATGCGTGTCGAAGAGACGCTGCATCGCATCGCGGAGGTCCAGCATGCGCCGGATTGCCTCCGTGCCCTTGTAATAGGTCGGAACCCAGAGCGCGAAGAACGGCGCGTTCACCCCGCCCTCCTTCAGCCGCGGGATATCGACATGCCCCACCGGGGAGCGCTGCGTGATGTCCGCACGGTCGATCAGGATCCGCTGCACCGTGTCGAGATGACTGTCGATCCCGATCACCGTCTGGCCGTGGAGGGCGGCCGCCGCACTCAGAAACAGGACGAAGCGCATGGGGTGAGCATACCGCGTCCCGCCGGCGGCTGGTATGCTATGGCAATGTCCAAGCCAGCCAACCCCATCCCTCCCGGTTTTCACACGCTCTCCGTCCACCTCATGGTGAAAGGAGCCGCGGCGTATGTGGACTTTCTCAAACAGGCGTTCGACGCGGTTGAACTGAACCGTCACAACGGCCCTGGCGGCAAGATCATGCACGCCCTGGTGCGCATCGGCGACAGCCCGCTGATGGTCGCCGACGATTTTGCGGAGGAGTTCCACATGCCTCCCCTGGCCGAAGGCCGCCTGCCGTTCGTCGTCAATCTGTATGTCACCGACGCCGACGCGCAGTGGGCCAAGGCCCTCGCCGCCGGGTGCCAGGTGGCGGTGCCGCTCTCGGATCAGTTCTGGGGCGATCGCTACGGGCACGTCCGCGACCCCTTCGGTATCGTCTGGGCCATCGCCTCGCGGATCGAAGAACTGACGCCCGAGGAAATGGAGGAACGCGCCAAGGCGTTCAGCAGCGGGCACTGATTTCATGGCCACACCCGGACTGATCGAATACGCCGACGCCAGCGCGGAAGTGCGGGCGGTCTATGACGACATCATGGCCACCCGCCGCACGGACTGGATCAACAACTTCTGGAAAGCGCTGGCGCGCGACCCGGCCACCCTGCGCCGCACCTGGGAAAGCATCAAGCAGATCATGGCGCCCGGTGCGCTCGATCCGCTGACCAAGGAGTTGATCTACGTGGCGGTGAGCGCCACCACCGGCTGCGGTTATTGCATCGCGTCCCACACCGCCGGCGCGCGCAAAGCGGGCATGACCGACGAGATGTTCGCGGAGTTAATGGCCGTGGTCGGCATGGCGAATGAAACCAACCGGCTCGCCAACGGCTACCAGGTGGAAATCGACCCGCAATTCCGGTAGGCGCCGCGCGCTCACTCCTGGCGCAGCGACACCGCGCAATCGACGCGTGTGGCGCGGCGTAGCGGTACGTAAATGGCCGCCGGCACTATGGCCAGGATCGATGCCGCCGCCAGCGCCAGGGTTAACGGATCGCGCGGGCGCACCTGGAACAGCAGGGTTTCGAGAAAGCGGCCCAGCACCAGGCTGCCCGCCAGCCCCGCCGCCAGTCCGATGGCAACCGGCACCATGCTCTGCCGGACTACCAGCCGCCCGATGACCGCGGGCGAAGCGCCCAGCGCCATGCGAATGCCGATCTCGCGAACCCGTGCTTCTACCAGGTTGGCCAACACGCCGTAAATACCGATCATGCCGAGCACCAGCGCCAGGCCCGCGAAGATCCCGAGCAGCGCGGTATTAAACTTCCGCTGCGAAAGCCACTCGTCCACGTAATGCTGCATCGGCTGAACCTCCGCCGGTTGCAGGTTGCCGTCGATCGCGCGGACGGCGCTCCGCAAAAAATCTGCCAGCGGTTGCGGCGGCGCCGAAGAGCGGACCATCAGCGTGGCCGACGCAAGCTGCAGGCCCGGCCAGAAGATGGTCGCGCGCGGGCCGTTCTCGACGCCCATGGGACGAAAATCCGAAACCACGCCTACGATCTCGGAGGCGCTCTTCCGGTCGCTGGCAAGAAGACGCCGGCCGATGGGGTCCTCGCCGGGGAAGAACTGTTTGACGAAGGCCCGGTTGACAATGGCCACGCTGTCGCCGCCTTTTTCCGTCAACACGCGGTCCTGTTCGGTGAACCAGCGGCCCGCCTCGAGCCGCAGGCCGATGAGCGCGAAGTACCCCGTGCTGGCGTGAGCCATGTCCGCGATCGGCAGGGCGTTCAGATCCGGATCGGGCCGCCCCGCGATATAAAAGTTCGACATGGAGATCCGGTGCAAGGGCGGGTTGTCCACTACCGCCACCGCCTCGATTCCCGGGCCCGACCGCGCGCGTTGCATCAGTTCCGAAAAGAACCGGGACCGGCTGGCGGGGTCCGGGTAACGAGCGGCAGGGAGTTCCACGTCCGCAATCGTCACCTGCGAGGTGCGGAAGCCGAGGCCGACTGCCAGCAGCGCCTCGAAGCTCCGGATCATCAGCCCCGCCCCTACCACCAGCACCAGTGCCAGCGCCACTTCGGCCGCGATCAGGAACTGGCGGCTGCGCACGCGCGCGGCCGACCCGCCGCGCACTCCGCCAGACTTGAGCGCCGTGTTGAGGTCCTGCCTGGACGCGGCCAGCGCCGGGGCCAGGCCGAACAGCAGCGTGGTCGCAACGCTCGCCAGGGCGGCGAACGCGAATACCCCGGCATCGATGCGGATCGCTTCCGGACGGACGATACCCTGCGGTTCGAAGGCCAGCAGCAGCTTGATGCACCATTGTGCCAGCACCAGTCCCGCCGCCGCGCCGGCAAGCGAGACGGCGAACGATTCGGTGGCGAGTTGCGCCACGATGCGTGCCCGCGAGGCGCCCAGCGCCAGCCGCACGGCGATTTCCCGCGACCGCAGCGCCGCCCGCGCCAGAGTCAGGTTGGCGAGGTTTGCGCAGGCGATGAGCAGCAGAAATCCCACAGCACCCATCAGCACGTAGATGGCGCGGTGGACTTCCGGCCCGGTGTCCTCGATGGCAAACGGGAACACGCTGGTGAACCAGCCCTCGTCGATCTCCTTGTGCGACGCTTGCAGCCGGCGGGCGATGCCGTCCATCTCCGCGCGCGCCTGCCCCAGCGTCACTCCCGCCTTCAAACGCGCCGCGACGAAAAGCTGCCGGACCGCGTCGTCCTCCGGCCGCCGCCAAATGTGGGAAAGCGGAACCCAGACGTCCGGCTTGACCTGCTCGGTGCCTTCATATGTGGCCGGCACGTGGAAAGTCGAGGGCAGCACGCCGACAATCGTGTAGCTCACTCCGTCGATGGCGAGGCTCTTCCCAATCGCGCCCCGGTCGCGCTGATAACGCTGTTCGAAAAAACGGTCCGTCAGCACCGCGACACGGTCGCTGCCCGGGGTCTCCTCCCGGGTGGTGAAGAGGCGCCCGGTATGCGCCGTCGCGCCCAGCATCGGGAACAGGCTCGCCGACGCAAAGCCGGTTTCGATCTTGCGCCGCTCTCCTCCAGTCTCCTGAAGTTGCCGTGAAAGAAACGCAGCCATTTCGGAAAAGACGGTATTCTGCCGCTGCCATTCCAGGTAATTGGTTCGCGCCACCCTCATGCGCGGGCCGATTGGCGGCGGCAGGGAGGGGAACCGCTCCCACACGAAAACCAGCCGGTCCGGATCGGGATAGGGCAGCGCCTGCAGCACCACTCCGTTCAGCACACTGAAAATCGCAGCATTGGCGCCGATCCCGAGCGCCAGCACGGCAACGCATAGAGCGGCGTAACCGGGGCTGCGGCGCAGCGTGTTCAAGGCGTAGCGAAAATCGCGCAACATCTGTTTAGAGAGTGAGCCTCAGGTAGATTGCGCCAGGCGTCGCGGCCGGGCTGTATGGCCCGGTCCGTTCGAAGCCCATGCGTTCATACATCGCGAGCGCGCGCTCCATGGACGGCATCGTATCCCCCACCAGTTCACGATACCCCAACCGCCTGGCCTCTTCCACGAGGCGGACGATCAGAGCCCGACCGGCTCCCGTGCCGCGGAAACGCGGCGTCACGTACAGCCTCTTCGCCTCGCAGCGGCCCGCATCGAGTGGCCGTAGCGCGCCGCAGCCCGCCGCTTCGCCGTCCAGCACGGCCATCAGCAACTGACCGCCCGGCGGCGCGTAGGCTCCCGGCAGTGCGGCCACTTCGCCGGCGAAATTCTGAAACCCGGGCGCGAACCCGAACGATGCCCAGTATTCCTGAAACAAAGTTCGCACCTGGCCGAGTTGCTCCGCGGTTTCGACGGGTACGATCCGCATACTTCGCTATCGCCTGGTGAGCTTGTCTTTGTAGAGGTTGAAGACCCGCTTGAAATCGAGCTGAACGGCCATTTGAACCGGGGTCGCGTGCGGGGCCACGCGGCGGTCCAGCGGGATCGTCGAGCCGTAAAATTTTCCCCAAGCCGCCTGCACGTCCAGGTAGCGCGTTTCCGTTTTGGTGACGAAATCCGGGTCCAGGAGGTACGCAGCAGCTAGCGAGTCCCACAGGTATGCCGTGCCCTTGGGGTCCTTGTAAAACGCCGGGTAGCGGTTGCCCAGGTCTTCGCGGTAGAGGTCCGTGATGGGAGTGCCGGCCCCCGCAATCTCGTCGAAGTGGGCCTTATCGAGCGGCGCGGTGTTGCAGATGTCCAGCGCGAACATGACCTTTTGCGGTATGCGGGAGCGCAGCACGATGCGCGCGGCTTCCGCGTCGAACCAGAAATTGAACTCGGCGGCGGCGGAGGCGTTGCCGCCGACATGAAAATTCCCTCCCATGAAAACCACGCGCTTGATTTTATTTTCCAACTCGGGCTTCATCCGCAGCGCCAGCGCCAGGTTGGTCATCGGACCGAGCGCCAGGATGGTGATTTCTCCCGGATGCCGCTCAATCTCCGCGATCAGGAACTCCACGCCGCCGCGGCGGGCAGTCCGGCCCGACAATTTCGCCCCCGGTGCCGGCTTCACCACGGCTGGGTCCTGCGCGAAGGCACCGGTGTATAGCAGCTTGGCCCAGCGCCTGTCCTCTTCCCGTGCCATTGCCGCGGTGTGCACCAACGGCCCCTCCGCACCTGCGTAGACCGGGACCTGCGCCTGTTTCAGCAGGTCCAGGATGTGCAGCGTGTATTCGGCGCCCTGGGCTGTCCACACGTTGCCGGGCACAAGGGTAATTCCGGCCACGGCAACCTGCGACGGGCTGCGCAGCAGCATCACCAGCGCCGCGCCATCATCGCCGAACATTCCCGAGTCGGTATCGATCACGACTGTTTCACGCCCGGCGCCCAAGAGGATCGGAGCCAGCAGCAGTCCTGTGATCGTCCGCCGCATCGTCCTATTGCCCCCGCATCTGCGCCGCCGCCTCCGGGGCAAGTTTGCTCAGAATCCGGTCCTTGATCCAGTGCTCGTCCCACCACTCCCGCGGATTCACCTGCACTCCATCCAGTTGCATGCTGAAATGGACGTGCACTCCGCCGGCAAGTCCCGTCTGCCCGGCGATGCCCATCTTCTGTCCTTTGGCCACCATGTCGCCCGGCTTCACATCGATCTGCCGCAGGTGTCCGTAAATCGATTGCAGGGCGTAGCCGTGATCCACCACGATGCAGTTCCCGTAGATGCCGAGGTCTGCCGCGAACACGACCCGGCCGTCGTTGGCGGCGTTCACCGGCGCGTTCTGCACGTCGGACAGATCGAACCCCAGGTGTGTCTGCTGGTCCACCTTTTTGCCGTGATAGATGTAATTGCGGGTGTCGGCAAAGTTGGCCTCTTCCTGTCCGTAATGTATGAAGGGTCCGCTCCAGAGAACTTTCTCTTCCGTCTTGAAACGAAGATCCGCCAGTTGCTGGTTGTTCTTCTTCCGCATTTCGCCGTTGATCTTCAGGAAGCGCGAGAGCAGGTCCGGGCCCACCACCTGACCGGTCGGGTCCACCGAGGTGACCAGTTTCTCCATCAAAGCGTCGTCGATCTGGAAGTCGCGCACGCGGAATTTCTTGGGGAACAGCTTGAACCAGAATTTCGCCTTCGCCTCGGTACCGGCCACGTTGCGGGCATAGACTTCCGGCGAGATGTCGGCGGGCAGGTCCCAGGGGTAGGCGAACATGGCGAACCGCTGTTCGGGGCTCTTGCCCGGCAGCGGGAAGCTGCGAAACGTGTAGTTGCCCACGCGGACTCCCGCCTCATTCCACGATCCGCTCGTGGTGAACGTCACCAGTTCCATGCCGCCCTGGTTGACGTAGTGCTGCAAATCGTCGGCGATCACACGCGGGGGCGCCAGCACCACGTTCACGTCGGCCGAGGTCGAATCGGTGCGGCCGCGAAGGTCGTTCGAAACGGCTTCCACCACCAGCCGCGCCTTGCCCTCTTTGAGGCCTGGCACCTTGTTCTTGCCCGCTTCGAAGGTTACGGTCTTCGGCGGCTCGTGGCGTTTCCAAAACAGCCGGGTAGCCGGCGCGGATACTTCAAACAGCGGATGGCGCGTGCCGTCCTGCTCGAGATAAGCGGCCACGTGCCGGACGCCGTGCGGATTTGTCAGCTTCACCGAAACCGGAGTGCTCACCCCCACCGCGGTTACGGCCGGAACGATGGCCACCGCCGTTCCACCCGACATCAGAAACAATGCGACCACTCCAACAACCGCCAGAACTGCCACGATCAGAATTGCTTTCACATTTTCACCCAGGAATCGAGCCAGTCAACTACCGTGCGGTACCACAATATGCTGTTCTGGGGCTTGAGCACCCAGTGCCCCTCGTCGGGAAACAGCAAGAGCTTGGAAGGCACTTTCTGCATTTGCAGAGCCGTAAACAGCTGCAGTCCTTGCGTGTACGGCACGCGGAAATCCTGTTCGCCGTGAATCACCAGTGTGGGCGTGCGGAACTCTTTCACGTACTGGCTGGGAGACCACTTCTGGTAAACCTCCGGTTTCTCCCAAGGCGGCCCGCCGAATTCCCAGAGAGGAAACCACAGTTCTTCGGTCGCCCCGAACATGCTGGGCAGGTCGTACACACCGTCATGCGTGACCATCGCTTTGAAACGTTGCGTGTGGCCCAGCAGCCAGTCGATCATGTAGCCGCCGTAAGAAGCGCCGGCCGCCGTCAGCTTGGACGAATCCGCATAAGGCAGGTTGCCCACCACGTAGTCCGTAACGGCCATGATGTCTTCGAAAGCGTGGCCGCCCCAGTCGGAATTGATCTCGTCAGTGAACTTCTGGCCGTATCCGAACGATCCACGCGGGTTCGGCATCACGACCACATAGCCCGCCGCGGCGAAGACCTGCTGGTTCCAGCGATAGCTCCAGGCGTGTCCCCAGGCGCCCTGCGGCCCGCCGTGGATCATCATCATCACGGGATACTTTTTGCCGGGCTCGAATCCGTAAGGCTTCACCAGGAAGGAATGAATGCGCGTGTTATCCGGCGACGTGACCCAGAACTCTTCGAGCGGCATCGTCTGATAGGCATTCAGCACGGCATCGTTCAAGTGGGTAAGCGCCACCGGGGCGCCTCCGGTCGAAGCGGCGCGGTAGATCTCGTTCGGCGACGCGCCGGTCATCTGCATGTAGACCATCGTTTTGCCGTCGCGCGTCAGTTGCATGTCGTCGAGTTCGTTGTCTCCGCCCGCCACCGCGTGGACCGCCCCACCGTTCACCGAAATCAGGCTGATGCCCTGGCGCCCGCGATCGCCGGTGGTGAAAAAGAGATTTGCCGAGTCCGGAGACCAGGTGAAACTGTTCACCTGCCGGTCCAGCGAGGCGGTCACCGGCGTCACTTTTCCGGTAGACCGTTCCAGCACCATCAGCTCCCACCGGTCGCTCTCGTACCCGGCGCGCTTCTGCGAGCGCCACGCGAGGTACTTGCCGTCCGGCGAATACCTGGGACCGGAGTCGGCGCCCGGGTTGAACGTAATCTTGCGCGTCTCGCCGCCGTTGACCGGCACGACGAAAAGGTCCGAATCCGTGCTGGTGGCGGGCGCCGGGTTGGTGTTTAGCGAATAGCAGACCTCCTGTCCGTCCGGCGCAATGTCGTAATCGTCCGGCCCGCCGAGCGAAAACGGCGGAACGTCGCGATTGCCCGGCGTCAGGTCCCTCGCCGCTCCGCCCGTCACCGGAATCGCCAGCAGGTGGACCCGCCGCTTGGATTGCCATTGCGTCCAGTGCCGGTAGAGCAGGTCCGTGTAGATGCGGGCGTGCACCTTGCTGTTCCGGTCCGCCTCGAGATTTTTCCGGTTGCAGGCATCGTCGGCGCCGCACTCCGGATACACTTCGCTGGTGAAGAGGAGGTTCTTGCCATCCGGCGAGAACATCACGCCGCCGGCTTCGGTGGAGAGAAACGTGACCTGCTTCGCGTTGCTTCCGTCGGGATCCATCATCCAGATCTGCGATGTGCCGCTGCGATCGGAAACGTAAGCGATGCGTCTGGAGTCCGGGGCCCAGCGCGCGCGGCTGTTCGAATCGCCGTCGCGCGTGACCTGTCGCGGCGCTCCCCCCGCGATGGGCACGGTCCAGATCTGCTGGGGCTTCTTGTTGGCCGCGACATCCACGCTTTGCACCGTGAACGAAACCACGTTGCCATCCGGCGAGATCTGCGGATCGCCGATACGCTTCAATTCCATGAGAGCGTTGACGTCGAACGGACGCTTCTGGGCCAGCGCGAGGGCGGCCGAAGCGAGCAGTAAAAGAATCCGGCGTCGCATAATGACGATTGTATCGAACCGCCGCCGCGCTCTCGCCAAAAAACCCCGCTGCCGGCTCGGAAAGTGCGCCGCCCGGGCAGCGTTTTTGCCGCACAATGTCTCTTATGATCAAGCCCCGGCATCATGATCGGCATGATCGGCTGCGGCCGTGATCACGCGGCCGTGCTGCAAGAAATTGTCGAGGCCGGGGCGCGATGGAAGGATGGCCGGTAAGGGCGCCAGCTTGCCGCGCATGACGGACGCGCCGGCTCGACGGGCAGGGATTTAAAGGCGGGTAGCGGGGTTGCCGGACTGCGCTTGCGCCGCCGGCCTGCCGGAACGAGACCGGTGCGATGCCAGCATGGCTTCACCTTGAAAGTCGAGCAATTCGAGTGCGCGCTTCACGGCCTCGGTCTCGACATCGAATTGGCTTTGTTTTGTCAATACGTCAATGTCGGCCATCGCGGGCACCTCCTCCTCCGCATTCTCGTCCAACAGGGAGGCGCGGAGGGCGCGGTTGGTTTGCAGGACGCGCAGTTCCTGAAGGGCGCGGTAGTAGGCGCGCTGGGCGCGGGCCTGATAGCGGGACAGGCGGTCGAGAAGGCCGGCGGATTCGGGAGCGATGAGGGGATCGGACCCGGTGGTGAAGCACTCCGCTTCGATCCGGCGGAAGCGGCGCAGGTTCCAGGCGGCGTGCAGGATCTCGTCGAAGGTGATGGACTCGACGGCGCCCTGGGGGTCGAGTTCGGCGAGGAGGGAGCGGTGGAACTCGTCGAATTCAGCTCGTTCGTCAGGACGGACGATGAGGTGTTTGGCGGTGAGGCCATGGCGGACGGCGTTGTGCGCAACGCGGGCTTTGCCCTCGGGGGTGCGGGGTCCGGTGGAAAGGTGTGCGTTGGCGTGGTTGGCGTTGATTTGAGCGGCGGTGGCCATAAGGTACTCCTTCAGACCCGTGACGGTAGCACGCGAGCATAGGGGAGTCCGAAATTGGGCGGAGTAAGTGTGTGAAGGGAAAGGAAAGAAAGTGTGGAACGACGTGTCACCGTTTGGCGGCCAACGGGCCGAGCAGACCCTCCACCGGAATTAATCTCCGCGGCTAAACGGCGTGCCTGTTCAGGGTCGGTACGTTCGTCCATTTGGCCATTCATGACGAGCGTGGTTGCCTTGATATTTTGCGCAAAGTGGAGAACGGAGCGTTCTTGAAGCGCCTCCCTTCCGCCCCCGGAATTGCCGGACACAGAGGACGGGCCATCTGCCACAGCCGGCGCTCAGAGAGTTGGTCGGTAGTTTCCCGCCCGAAAAGCGTCACACACTGGAAGTCAAAATCTCCCGTTTCAGGCGCGAGCCGAAGGACGCCTTGATCGCTAAGCTGGTTTCCTTGGAATACGCCGCCGCGAAGCAGAGAGATGTCGAAAATCGCTTGCGCGAAGAGATTCTTCGCCTGAGTTCGCCGCGATGAATGAGCCGCCGCCAAGACTGAAGCACCCCAGCGGTTGGTTCGCTGCCGGCCGTGAGGTCGCGCGGGGACTTGCGTTGCTGTCGGATGGCGCCTTCAAAGTGTATATCCATCTCTGCCTGAACTCCGACCGCAGAACGGGACAACCGAGCGCTGAGCAGGGCCGCCTGGCAACGGCGTTGCGCAAGAGTGGCCGGTCGGTGGTGACATACCTGGACGAACTCCGACGCCAGGGAGTATGCAGCATTCAAGCCGCGGTGAACCAGCACCTCGGTGGTCAGATTGAGATCTGCGATGCGTTCTGGCCGTACGAGAAGGTGCGGCCTACGTCGAGCAAACGCGGCGATTGCTCCGCGCCCGGCGCTGCGTACGAAGCGAATTCGGCCCGGCCGACGAGCGACTGGCCGTGTCACTGTTCGAGCGGAACGTCTCGGTCGAGGATGTCGAGCACGCAGTACTGCTGGGGTGCGCGCGGAAGTATGTGGCCCTGATCCACCGGCAGAGCGGCGACTCAATCGTTAGCTTCAGCTATTTCCAGAACGTCATTGACGAGGCCCGTGAGTTGAAAATGTCGGCAGCGTACTGGCAGCATCTGCAAACGCGGGTGGACCGTCTCGAACAGCAGTGGACCCAGATGAAAGCAGGGGCGGCGAAGCGGGCTCCCTCATATCGGAATCAAAAGCCGACGCCGGGGTCAATGGAGCTGCGTTTTGAGGCTCCAGGCTGTGGTTTCGCCTGTCTGGTATGCTCGTCCAGTGCTTCAACACCGAAGTGGCAAAGGCGGCCGGGCTGGAGGGATTCGAACATGCCAAGTTCGAGCCGGTGGGTGTCGCCGACTGCGCGGGGGAGGTTCACGAATTTCATTTTCGTACCCACCTGTTCGGCCCTGGCGTCGCTCTGGACGCCTTCGAACTTCGCGACGGCTCTCCGGCCGGCTATCATTTCCAGATCATCGGTGATCCGGCGGACGATGTGCTTGTGCTGCTCGGGCGATTGATCCCGAAGATCCGGCGCGCCTTGTGCATCAAATCTCTCGTGGATGGTGAGTTGGGATTGCAGATCGGCGACAATCGTGTCGTGCACGGAATGGTGGAGTCGGATCGTGATTACGATGGTCGCACGCCGCTTCTCATTATCGATGGCCGCGAGGTCACTTGGAACGAATTCGGCCGTATGCTAATGAGTTTTGAGGGATGGCAATTCAAACTGAATCTCGCCGATAAAAGCGAAGAATTATGAGGCGCACGGTTCCCCGCCGGTCGCGCCAGGCCTTACGTCTGATGAATCGCCTTCACCGCCAGTTGTGGCTCGTACGCGATGATCCTCAATAGCGCCGCGGCCGGCCCAGTTGGACGGCGGCGGTTCTGCTCCCAGTTCTGCAAGGTCTTCACGCTGACGCCAATCAGGCTCGCGAACTCCGACTGTGACAGGCTGGTTCGTTCGCGAATCGCCCGTATCCCGGAAGGCCCGACTTCAAACCGACGCGAGGGTTTCTTTTGACCACGGAGAATCGCTCCGCCTTCGCGCACGCTTTCCAGCAGTTCTTCAAACATTTTCGGTTTCATCCCTGAACTCCTCCTTGACTACTTTGGCGAGCTGCGCAACCTGCTTCGGGGTCAGATCAGCCGATACGTTTTTCGGGTACGCGAAGAGCAGCAGGATCACTTCTTTCCGAACCGCCCAGTAGTAGATGACGCGGGCACCTCCGCGCTTGCCGCGCGAGCCAACCGCCACCCGAATCTTCCGTATTCCGCCGCCACCCTTAATGCGAGCGCCGAGGCCTGGATTTGCCGCCAGCCGAGACTGAAAGGTCCCGTAATCTTCATCGCCGAGCAGCGCCGTGATCTGTCTCGTGAAGATGGAAGTCTCGATCAGCTCCACTTGCTTCAATTATCCGCCAGTGGCGGATAGTCGTCAAGGAGACCGCCGAAAGGAACAGATATGAGGATTCAAGGAAAGCTCCGGCTCGGATATTTTCCGCTGCCTCTTACCGAAGCCCGGCACATCCGGGCCTGCCTGCGCTATCCAACTTCGCCGCTCTCCGCGATCGATCCCTGTATCGGGGACGGGGCTGCGTTCTTGACCATTACGGGAGAATCGTGCGCGCGCCGGTACGGAATCGAGTTGGATGCGTATCGCGCGGAACAAGCGGCCGCCGCTGTCGATGAGTTGATTCATGGCGATTGCCTCGATGTGAACTGTCCCGTTGAGTCCTGCGGACTGGCTTTCTTAAATCCACCTTCCGATTGACGGATCCGGAGTCCGCGCGCTACCGACAGGTGGTGGTTTTCGCGACACGCCGCAGCCGCCGAGAACGTGAGCAGTTGCGGGACGACGATATCGCGGCGCGGCGCGCTCAGTTCGCAAGCATCGGAGGAAATTATGCGCAACTCGCTCCGCTGGGCGACGTCGGCGGGCCGATGTACGATGTTCCCGAGAGCGGTCCGGCCAAGCTGGAATATCGCGGCCTTCCGCTCGACGAGATCGAGGACTTGCTTCCGGCCTCTTCGGCCTACCGCCAGGCTGCTCGAATCCTCTTTCCCGAGCCAGCCGTTGTCACAGGGTGCCCGTTGACGCCGCTGCATGGCGGTCACGTGGCGCTATGCGCCGTAAGTGGCATGTTGAACGGGAGCTTCGGCACCGGCGAGCGTCGGCATATTGCAGTTTGGCAACCAGTCAAAGTCGTCGATCGCTCGGAGGAAACACTTGAAGATGGCACGATCGTTCAGCGTGAGCGTGAGAGATTCACCAACGAACTGACGCTGGCATACGCGTCGGGAGAGACCGCCATATTGCGGTGATCCCTTCCGTAACCCACCCGGGGCGCGAACCGCAGACGCTAGCGACCAGTGAGGAGAGATCTGAAGGATGGAGAAATTGTAGAACAAAGCGGGGTCTCATGATCGTTTGATAGCCGGCATTGAAGAAATGCCAGGCACTGAAGAGGATACAGCTGTCAGAGGCGTTCCGGAAGAGTTCGAAGCCGGCCGTGAAGGTCTCCTCGCGGCGCTTCCAGGCGTCCGCAGAGGATTTCTGCTCGGAGGTCGAAGTGTCGTACGCCGGCAGCAGCAGGTATCTGGATCTGGCTCGCCGGTGCGAGAGCAGACGATAGCCAGTTGGTGCCCCTTCATGGCGTGTGCCCGCGCCGGCGCGCGAGTTCCTTGCGCATCATCGCGAGAAGCTGCCGAATACCCCGTTCCCATGCCGGAAACAGGTCCACGTACTGGTATTCGCGGCTGATCCTGTCCGGGACAGCGCAGCCATCCAGCCGGACCGGTACGACGAACACTTCGTCGAGGGGCGCGCGCCGCGCGCAGTCCAGGGCGTAGCGGACCTCGGCTTGGAATTCGCCGCGCTTGTTCACCGAATTTTCCGAGAAGCAGGCGAGGAAGAAGTCCGACGTCTCGATCGCGCGCTCGATGGCGCGCGGCCAATTCTGCCCGGGCAGCAGTTTCCGCACGTCCATCCACGGGCTGAAGCCCCGTTCGCCGAGTTCGGTGAACAGGCGCCCGGCGGCCTCCTGATCTTCGCTCGCATAGGCCAGAAACACCTGCGGGATGCCGTCCGGCTCGAACTTGAAGCCGTGTTTCGGATCGGGCGAAAACACGCCGAGTCCGTCGATTTCCACCGTTTTACCCGCGTTCAGGCCGGAAATCACGATCTGGGCGAGGGCTTCGGGAGAGGGGTCATTCATGCTTCGCCGCGCGCTCCTTTTCGAACCGGACGAGGCCATTTCTTTGCGGCAAGAACCTGCCCAAACCGGGTAGGGGCGCTTCCTTTCCGGCTCTTAGATTGGACAGAATCTGGTGTACCACCCGGTCCAGGCGGTCGGCCGCTTCCGCTTCGCTCACATTGGCCGCGCGGGCCAGGCGCTTTGCCATCTCCGGCTTCTTCATTCCGCCTCCAGCCTACCAGCAGGCGGTGCCCAAAACGCCCTCGCCCAACCAGCCCGGCCGCGCCAAGTTTCTCATTTGAAAAGCCGGATTAACCCTGAAAATTTTTCCAAACTGCTGTGAACGCAAAATGAAATGGTTTTAATTGCATCTTAAGGCGCCGTTCATCACGCAACTTTAGGATGTATCCAGACGACCACTCGTCACCTCACAAGGAGACACCACAAACATGAAAAAACTGATGACCCTCACCCTTGGCATGGCCTTGGCATTCGGCGCCGTGTCCGCAGTATTCGGCCAGCAGGAACCGCCGAAGAAGGAAGAGCCTGCCAAGAAGAAAAAGAACGCCCCCAAGAAAAAGGCCCCCAAGAAGGGCGAAGAAGAAAAGAAGGGCTAGTTCCGGTCTCGAAGCTTCCCGGAAGGAGCCGCGTTGTATTGAAGGATGCGCGCGGCTCTACGATTCGTGAAGTCTTGAACCTGCCCCCGTCTCCTGTTGGTCGTTTCCGCCCGTAACGCCTCCAAACTCTCGTAACCGCATTCCGCTCGACCGCGCCCCAACTTTCGATGGCACTCATACGGATTCTCGGCGCGTCGATTTTGCTCGCGGCCGGAGTCGCGGCCGAGGCGCAGAGCCCCTCGCCTCAGAAGACCCAGCTGCCCGGCACGGTAATTACAGTAGATGCGAACCTCGGACAATTCTCGATGAAGACGGACCAAGGGGATACGGTTACGGTGGTGGCCGGTCCCAAGACCGTGATTATCCAAATGCCGGCAGGCGAGACCGACATCAAGAAGGGCTCGAAGCTGCAGCTCTCCGGCATTGAGGCGGGAGACCGCGTGGTTGCATTCGTTCGGCCAGGCGTACCCGTAATCGCTTCCTCCCTGGTGGTGCGAAGCAAGGCCGACGTGGATAGCATGCGCGCCAAGGCGCAGGAGGAATGGAAAACGCGCGGATCCGCAGGCACCGTTACAGGCGTGGATCCGGCCGCACACACGATCACCGTGCAGTCCGGGCGGCAAACCCTGACCATCCACACAGGGGATGGCACTAAATTCCGGCGTTATGCCGCCGATTCGCCCAAATCCGCCGATGCCCACGCGAGCACGTTCGCGGACATCCGGACCGGCGACCGTATCCATGTTCTCGGAAACAGGAGTGCCGATAACTCCGTTCAGGCGGAAGTCGTTTATTCGGGCGCGTTCCGGCAGATGGCCGCGACAATCGACGCGGTGGATACGGCCACAGGCGAGTTGAAGGTCACCGACCTGGCCACAAAGAAACCGCTGTCGATCCGCATCACTCCGGATTCCGTGCTGAAACGCATGCCCGAACAGATGGCCCAGAGCCTTGCGCGCAGATATCGCAATGGTAGGCAAGGTGCAGGGGCAGGGGCAGGGGCCAGTCCGCCGCTGGACCAGTTGCCCGCCGCGCAGCTCGCGGAGTTGAAACCGAAAGACGCGATCATGGTTTCCACCACCATGGGATCGGAGCCGGGCACCGTCACGGCCATCATGTTGCTGGCCGGCGTGGAGCCCTTATTGACCGCGTCTCCCACAGCCGCCCAAGACATAATGAGCGGCTGGAACCTGGGCGAAGGCGGCGACGGCGAGAGCGATCAGTAGCCTCGCCCGTCGCGGCTCATTTCAGTGGAATACGGCAGGAAACCACAGGAGAACTATGTCATTGTCCCGATCCCTTTCGCTTCTCATTTTTGCGGCAGCACTTTGGGCGCAGCAGACCGGCGCCATACACGGTGTCCTGACGGACAACTCGGGAGGAATCATTCCCGCCGCGGTGGTTTCCGTAACTGGAGACAATCTCACGCGGAGCGCGCAGACGCAGGCCGACGGATCCTTTACGGTGCCGAACCTGCCGCCCGGGCAATACACCGTGAAAGCGACATTCCCGGGCTTCTCCCCGTTTGAGAAAACGGTGACAGTTGCCACCTCAACCGTGGAGGTCCCGATCCAACTGGTGGTAACCGCCGACCGCCAGGAAGTGACCGTGGCCGCCGAAGCCGCGGGGCGGGTCAGCGTACAGCCGGAGGACAACGCCACCGCGCTCGTCATCAAAGACGAAGACCTGGCTGCGCTGCCTGACGACCCCGACGATCTGGCCGACGCTCTCCAGGCGCTCGCCGGTCCCGGCGCCGGTCCCAACGGCGGCTCCATCTACATCGACGGCTTCAGCGGCGGACAGCTTCCACCCAAGGAGTCGATCCGCGAAATCCGCATCAACCAGAATCCCTTTTCCGCGGAATTCGACCGCCTCGGTTTCGGGCGTATCGAAATCCTCACCAAGCCCGGCTTCGACCGGTTTCGCGGAACCCTGGGCGTCAACGACAGCGAGTCCACTTTTAACTCGCGCAATCCCTTCTCCAGCAACAAGCCCGCCTACTCTTCGCGCATGTTCATGGCGAACGTGGGCGGCCCCATCAACAAGCGCGCGTCCTTTTTCTTTGACGTGAACCGCCGGCAGGTGCGCGACAACGCTCTGGTGAACGCCGTTTATCTCGATCCGGTTACGCTGGCGCAACAGAACATCCAAACCTCCGTGGTCACGCCGTTCAACCGCACCCGTATCTCGCCCCGGCTCGACTATCAGCTCTCCACCAACCACACGCTGGTGGCCCGCTTCGAATACGAAAGAAGCAATCGCGAGAACAGCGGGATTGGCGGCTACCGCCTGCCGCCACCCTATGCCGACATGGCCTACAACTCTTCGGGCAACGAGCAGGAGTTCAGCCTGACCGAAACCGCCGTGGTGAGCCCGCGCATTATCAACGAGACGCGCTTCCAGTTCAGCCGCGACCGCAACGACCTGTTCGGCAACCTGCTTCCCCAGATCAACGTGGCCGGCGCCTTTACCACCGGCGGCAACAATATGGGTACGCAGTTCAACACGGACCGGCACTTCGAATTGCAGAACAACACCACTGTCGCGCTCGGCTCCCATACGGTCCGCTTCGGAGTGCGGCTGCGGCGCAACAGCCTTCAGGAGCAATCGCCCGCCGGTTTTGCGGGAACGTTTTCTTTCGACGGCGCGGTGGCCCCCGTCCTCGACGCGAACAACCAGCCCGTGCCCGGCGAGACTACGCAGATCCTCGGCATTGAGCAGTACCGCCGGACGCTGCTGTTTCAGGGGCTCGGCTACTCGCCCGACCAGATCCGCGAACTCGGCGGCATGCCCTCGCAGTACTCCATTCGCGCCGGAAACCCGTACGGCAGCATCGTGCGCTGGGACGCGGCGCCGTGGGTGCTGGACGACTGGCGCATCCACCCCAACCTGACCCTCAGCCTGGGCCTCCGCTACGAAACGCAGACGCTGCTCAGCGACCACGCCGATATCGCGCCGCGCATCGGTTTTGCCTGGGCGCCCGGGGCCGCGCAGGGCGGGCGCCGGACCGTGATCCGCGGCGGCTTCGGCCTTTTCTACGACCGGCTCAGCCCCAACCTGTTCCTGCAGGCAAGGCAGCTCAACGGCAACTACCAGTTGAATTATGTGGTCACCGACCCTAACTTCTTCCCCACCGCGCCACCCACTGCCGCGCTGAGCCCGACCCAGAACAGCATCTATTCGATCGCTCCGGACCTGCGCTCCGAGTACATGATGCAGAGCGCCATCGGGATCGAACGGCAGGTTTTCGCGAATACCACCGCCGCCCTGACCTTCACCGATACGCGCGCCATTCACGGACTGCAAACCGTGCCCATCAACGCGCCGCTTCCCGGGACGTTCGTGCCCGGCGAGCCTAACAGCGGCGTGCGTCCGTACGGCAACGCCGGAAATTTATTCGAGTACCAGTCCGGCGGGCTGTTGAAGCAGAAACTCCTGATGTTCAACTTCAACACGCGCTTCCGCCGGGACATCTCAATGCAGGGCAACTACACCTACAACATCGCCAGCGACCTGCCCTCCACCCCCACGGACCCGTACAACTACAGTGTGGATTGGGGACGTTCCTCGTTCGAACGGCGGCACCGTCTGAACCTGGTGGGCACCGCCGTGGTGCCGCTGGGCATCCGGCTGAGCCCGTTCGTGATCATTCAGTCCGGCGGCCCTTATGACCTGACCCTGGGCCGCGATCTGTTTGGAACCACCAATCGCAATGCGCGTCCGTCGTTCGCATCGGGGCCGGGTACGGGCGTAATTTGCCGGGCGGATCTCGGCTGCTTCGATACCACTCCGGACCCCACGGGGAGCTTCGTACCCCGGAACTACCTGACCGAATCCGGGTTGGTGTCGGTCAACATGCGAATCGGCCGCACGTTCGGATTTGGCCCGGCCCGAGGCGCCGGCGCGGCTGGTGGAGGCGGCTTCGACGGCCGTCGCGGCGGCGGATACCGCGGCGGCGGAGGCGGAGGGATGCGCATGGGCGGCGGCGATCGCGGCGGGTTCGGGCCCGGCGGCGAAACCACCGAGCATCGCTACAATGTGACCCTCTCACTTATGGTGGTCAACATCCTGAACCACACCAATCCGGGCGGTTACGTGGGCATCATCAGCTCACCGCAATTCGGCGAACCCACCAGCGTCCTGACCGGCTTCGGAGGGAGGCGCGGCGGCGGCAATGCAGCCAACAACCGGCGGCTGGAATTGTCGATGCGATTTAACTTCTAAATCACAGATCACGGGCCGAAGCCCCGGTTCATATCCCACAGCGGATAGTGCGGCAAGGCTCCCGCGGGATCGGTCACGTAGGCTTGGGTTTGCGCTTCCAGGTCGCGCGCGCGCTGTTTCGCCGCCGGGCCGGATGGTGCCGCGGGGCGGAAGCCGGTGCGCGAAACGTCTGCGCGCGCTGACCTCGCAGCCTCAACAGTTGACTTTAGTGTTTGATGCGGGCGCCTCATCGAAAGCCAACCTGGAGAAACTGGAAACCGGCAGCGACCACTACGTAACCGCCGTCCGCCCTTCCTACCAGCAAGCCCTGCTGGCCGAAGCCGCCGATCATCT
This sequence comes from Bryobacterales bacterium, assembly GCA_963836425.1. Classification (GTDB taxonomy): domain Bacteria; phylum Acidobacteriota; class Terriglobia; order Bryobacterales; family Bryobacteraceae; genus CAWIJJ01. The sequence goes on from CAWIJJ010000010.1 coordinate 169,624, forward strand.
GCAAGAGGTCACATTGTCGACCGGAGCAGTGGTGCGAGCCTTGGCGAACGCAGCGTATGATCGCCGGCAAGCAACGGGATGCGGTGGTCGTCTTCAGTCCACAACTGTACGCAGGACAACTACGCGGACTCCACCAACACATGGCACGCTGCGGGGGAACAACTGAAGGAATTAGGCACCGCACCACGCGGCACACCGGAAGGGGTACGTCGGAAGCTGGCACAAATCTGTGGCCGCCAATACCTTCGCACATTGGTCTGCTACGCGATGCGGACCTGGAAAAATTGGGGCGGGCGCTGAACGCCTTCCCACCTCTCACCCGAGGCTCCGTGGTATATACGGAAAGACTCCCCTAACTTATTAATCCAGAACGGCCTGCCTGCCCATCGGCGCTCCGCTTTAATAAACTCCCGCTAGGCCACCGTCGAGATCACGCTGGCTCAGGACGTCGTACCCGCGCTGCAGAAAGGAATGCTGTGCCTGGCGGACCGCTTCTTCCGCAGTTTACAAACTCTGGCAGGCCGCGGGCCGGACCGGGGCGGATTTACTGTGGCGGACCGTCAGAATGCGCGTTTGCCTATCGACCAGCGCCTGCCGGACGGCTTTTATCTCAGCCGCATTACGGCTGGCAAAGACTGCTCAAACAACGAACGAGGCAACAGCCACAAGCGGCATAGTCTGCTTCAGCGTCTGTTGCCGGCGGACTCCCCGGACTACGAACGGGATCACCGGCCCAGTATTCGGTGGCTACTGCGGGTTCGCCCGCAGCACGCTGAACGCCAGGCTTGTCCCCGGAGGAACGTCATAGCCGATTTGGCTGGAACTCCGCCCCGGTGTGATGCCGTTGATTCCCAAACCCTGCGGGCCCAGGGTCACCGGCCCCGCCCGCAACGGGCGAGGCGCGCTCGTGTCCACGATCTTTGGCACTGCCGATGTCTCCAATTGCACGCGCGCGCCATTCACATGGATCGATTCTACCTGTATCAGCAGACGCACAAGGTTCGGTGCGCCGCCAAATCCCTGGTTCACCGCCTTCAGCACCACCTCGGAACCTTTGGGGGCCAGCGTCGCTCCGCCGTATTGCACCGCCTGTTCGAGCCGCGCCCGGAATTCACGGTGGCTGGCCGCTCCGGCCGCGTTGATGGCGTCGCGGGTTTGCACAACCAGCCGCGCGCCGACGGGGATTGCCGGTCCGCCGGCGGGAGCCGGGCGAGAGGGAACTGCTGCCGGTGCAGTTCCGGCTTGCGCTGGCGGCGCTCCCGCGCCCGCGGCAGAAGCGGAGTGCGCCTGCGCGGCCGGCGGACCTATAGGATCGGCGTAACGGCGGTCTACCCAAGGGCGAGGCGCAGATTTGGCGGGAGCCTGCGTCAGTTCGGGTTTCGCGTAGTTCGCCTCCAAGGCCGCCATCAGCTGGGAACCACCGGGCGACGGCTCCCCGTGAAACGCAACCGCAACCGTATCCCACGAGGTGATCGCACCGTCCTGATTTGCGATCTGCCTGCTTTGCTTCACCAGCCCGCCGGGCACCTGCTCGCTAAACCAAGCCTTGTATGTCAGCTCCATGCCCCGTTGCGGATAGACGGCGGCCCACCATCGCGTATGCACCGTCTTGCCGGCGATGGTAAAAGGCTCGGAGCCGGACGTCACCTGGATGGGCCGGGCCAGCTTGTAATCGGCGGTCATGACATTGAGCGAGGGACCGAACGGAAACGACGGCCCTCCCGGCAAGACCTGCAAGATGGCCTGCTCGCTGGTCTGCGTGACCTTCTCGGCATAGTAGGGCTTCCGCCAGGTGCGGGTGAGACGCGCGGCGGTCTTGTCCACCGAAATCAGATCGTACTGGTTGCTCTGAATTTCCTTGGCGGTGTCTACCGGTTTCCGATGCCATTGCTCGCCGGTGGAATACGTGCCGCTCAGGGCGGGAACATGGTGCACGTCCAGATCCGCCAGCGTCACGCTCGCTCCAGGGGCGAACCCGGTCCAGCCCAAATACGCGGGGTTCGAGACACGGATGAAATCTGGCTGAACCGGATGGGGAACCGGCGCAGGCGGGTGCTCCTCGTCATGCAAGATACCCACCAGACCGTGCAGCGTGCGCAGAGAAGCTCCACTCGGATTCGCCATGCTCGCGGCCGCCGCCAGGACTTTTGGTTCGGCATACGCCGCCAGCAGTTTTCCATAAGCGGCGTCCACTTCCGCGTTCCCGCTCACGCCGAGCCCCTGGGTGATCAGCGTGCGCACGAAGGCTTTTGGATGGCGGGCGATGAGCAGGCACTGCAGCGCATCATAGGCGCTGGCGGCTTGCTTCAGTGGGCCATCCGGCAATACGTATCCGTCCGAAGACCGCTTCGGGGCGTTCATGACCTCGCCCGAGGCTGCCGCAACCGCCTCCGATCCGTAGTTCTTCTCCAGCCGGGCAACGATGCCGGGCACCTCTTTCCACGGATTGCCGAGCGGCCGGCGCCCCGCCGTCATGGAGTAGAAGATGTCCAACCCCACGGTACCGATCAGATATTCCCTCGTCCCGCTGGTAGTCAACAGCGTGAGGATCGCGCCGTACGGCCCGTTACCGAATGTCATCGGCGCAAGACCGTCCGGGACGCGATCGGGCGCACCGCTTTTCTGCAGGTCGCTCACCGCGCCCGTCACGCGGCTCAATCCCAGGACGGTGGCGTTTGCCAGCAGCCCATATCGCGGATCGAGACGCGCCTTCATCACCCGTTCGGCCGCCTGGTGGACTTTCGCTTCGCCGAACAGGCGGGTCAGATCCTGGTACGTCTCCTCAGTCTCGGCGCGCACTTCCCCCAACACATCGTGTCCTTCGGCGCGAGGTCCGGAGAACAGCCGTTTGGTGCGTCCTAGGAAAATCAGCAGCCGCACATAGGAGCCGGCTGCGTGGGGCCCCGTTGGCAGTCTGCCGGCCCTGACAAATTCCGAGTAGTTCCGGGCGATGCGGTACACCTCGTAAGCCGGGGCCGACTTCGCCCAAGCTGGGCCGAGCGCGCCCAACCCGGCGAAATACTCGTCCAGCGACCGGCCTCGCGCCCATCGTTCATCGATTTTCGCCAGGCTGCGAATAAAGCTGACCCAAGCGTAGAAATGCCCGCCGCAAACAGGAGGAATGCCGCCGTCCAGTTTGTTGCGTGCCAGCGGTTCCAGAAGGTCCATGAGGGTCGTTCTCTGGTTACCATTCGCGAGCCGTCCGCTCATCACCTCGAAATACGCGATGACGAGGTCTTTGTCGGTCAGGAGCCGGTTGAATTCGGCGGACGCCTGGGCGAAGTGGGGACCGTTGGGGTACTCCCGCCAGAACCGCGCTCGCGCGGCGGCAATGTCTTTCGATAATTCATCGATGCCATGGATGTAGTCTCCGAGTCCTGCGGCTGCGTCGGCTAGGCCCGTACCAACAGATCCGGCCCACATGCCTATCGCAAAGTCGTCGAACGGGTCGTACGGTGCCGGTTTGGCGCCGCGCAACGCAGACGCGGCCGATATAGCGACCAAAGCGGCCGCGGCACATGCAGCCCACCGGACAAACTTCGAATGAGACATGGGCACCCCTCCTCCGGCGCGGTCTGAGTCCTGACTCGATCCCCCGGTTCGGCTCCCTTGACTACGGAGCACGGCCGCCACTCTTTCAGACCGTGCCACGGCGGCAGGCCCGATCGCTTACTACTTCTTCCTTGCCCTACGCCCGGTCCCGCGTTGCGCCGCTGCCGCCTCTGCGGCCGCCGTCCCCGGCGCCAAGGCGATCAGAGTCGTGCCCAGCGTCACGGGAAATACCGTCTGGGCCGGCACGCGCACGAGTTTCTTACCTATCCCGAATATCTCCTCGACTTGGGACGTCGTCTCGGCTTCGTGGCTTGCTGCAGCAATCTCGGGGTTGGGGGAAGCGGCCACCTCTCCGCCCGAGTCGGCCGCCAGTCGCTGTTGTTGCTCTTTGGCCGCTTCCGCCTGAGCCTTCTCCATGTCCGCCTGGTCCGACATCAGCCTCAGGGTTGTGTTGACAATCGAGAACGGGCTCCCATTGTTATCGATGGAGGTCAGCGCCAGGAAAACATCCGCGTAACCGCCGCCTGCCGGTCCGGCCAGTTTCGTGACGGTGAACGTCACCTTCGGCATGGGCAAGTTGGGATGGTGTCCGTCCGTGAGCAGCGCGGTGACGGTGTCCCCTTGATGCAGGCCCGCGGAGTCGATCGCCTCGGCAAACTGGATACTCAGCGGGAAGCCCGGCCCGATCATGTAGCCGGCGATCTTGGGCGTGGCACCCGGTCGAGTCGGCTGTCCAGCGGTGCGGTTGCCGGCCGCCGCGGGCGCCTGCCGTGGTGGCCGGGCTTGCGTGCTCCGGCCGGCCTGAGTCTGTGCCCGCGGGGCGGTCTGCTGTGCCTTTTCGATCGCTTCCCGCATCCGCTTGAGAACGCTTTCCTGGCCGAAGGCGGCAAATGGAAGTAGAATGCTTCCGGCCACCAAGGCTGCCTTGATTCTCAGAATGCGGTCACCGCTCATCAATGAGATCCTCCTTGCATTGCCCAGTTACGAAGCTCCGCTTTCTGTGCGCCATCGGGCTGCTGCGATTTCGCTGATCTGCCAAAGCTTGTTGAAGAGTCGCCAGCCTTTGGTCCCTCTCGCACTGACGAAATGAGCGTCGGTATGAGGCGTCGCCCCTGCCAAATCGGGTTGCGCCCGTTGTATTTAGTTACACCAGTGGCTGCCGACCTGCCGGCCGTGGGCGCGTGCGGTCAGGCATGCGTTCGACACGGCACTCAGCAAGCTGTAACTCGTGGCGTATGCAGTAACTTCCCGCAGGCTTCGGTGATTTGCACTGACACCCCCTCCTGTGCGAGCTTGTTGGATAACACACCTCGATCCAAGTTATCTCGCACCACCCATGTCTGTGTCAGCGACGAACCAGCCAGGACGTCCAAGGCTAACATGGGAACTATTGTGCTCCCCAGAATATGGACTGTCAAGATACCTGATATTCGAAATGTGAGCTCCTATCCAAGGAGTAATTGGCATTCGACCGGCGACGAATTCGCGCTGGATACAACCAAGTCGTCACTGCCGGCCTGATACGAATCAACACGGACGATTCGTCGCGATCGAGCGGCGGACGCCCGCCGAGCCTGGCCATCGGCTACGCCTCGACTTCGGATCGCCGCCACCAGCGAAAGGGGATCGTGGTGCGTGTGATCGACTATCGCCTCAAGGACGTCCCGGGGCAGCCGAGCCCATCTACCGGTTGAACACTACCATCCTCGACCACACGCAGGCTCCCGCCAAAGAACTGGCGGCTGTACCACGAGCGCTGGGAGATAGAAAGCGCCCTGGACGAACTCAAGACGCATCTGCGCGGCGCCCAGATCGTACTGCGCAGCAAGACGCCGGAACTGGTGGAGCAGGAGTTCTTGGGCTTGCTCATGGCCCACTACGCCATCCGCAGCTTGATCCACGAAGCGGCTCTGAAAACCGATGAAGACCCCGACCGGCTCTCCTTCCTGCATGCGGTACGCGTGGTCCAACGGCGCATGGCCCCCTTTGCAGCTATTCCCCCCTCGGCAGCGTGATGCGATCCTCGACGAGATCCTGCAAGAGCGTGTCGTCTCCAGCAGAAACCGGGTCAACTTCCGCGGGGCGAAGCGCAAGATGAGCAACTACAATCTGCGGCCCCGGAAGCGGCAGCGCACGCGCCGCGTGGATGTTGCCGAGCGAATGAGGATTGTTAAGTGAACAGTATTCTGTCTCGCGCCGGCCCGACTGCGCTACACAGAGACGGAAAAAATATTGAATGTGGCCGCCGAGGAACCCGGATTAACGCCGATGAATCATTTTTTGTCGGCGCTATCTGCCTTTGTCGGCCGGCTTTCTTAGCAACCTGCTACAGGGCCTGAAGCTGAGCCAGGGTCATGGATGCAATCTGGTGGACGGCGGCGATGCGGTAGACGATGGGGTGGCCGCCCTGAACCCAGACCTGCACCGCATAGAAATTTCCGTTGGTGGTGAACAGTCCCCAGGTCTGGCCTACCTGGTCGCCGGGTTGCGCCGGCGGATGCACTGGAACGGCGGCACCGACCGGGTTGAAACCGCCGATCACGTTCGCAGGATGCGCCAGCGCGAACGCGTTCCACACGCCTTTGACGTTAGTGTTGATGGTGGCGGGCATGGTGTCGGTAACGGTGATGGTGCCGATGTGACCGACCTTGGTGAGGCCCCCGAGATCGCGATACGAAACCAGAATGCATCCCGACATAGGCCCGGTGAGGACGTCCCGATCCAGGACCGTTTCCGAAATGTCTCCCTGATACCACGGCAGCCATTTGAAATTGCGGTGAACCTTGGCCGCGTTGGTCCCGGCCGCGACGGCACTCTGCCGCTGGCCGCCGACGTTGCGGAAAGGATTCAACGCAGCGCCGGGATTGCGCCGGGTGGATTCCGCGATGGTCAGCGCTGGACACGCGACATTGACGAACGCAGGTGCAGCGCCGGTCACGGCACGGCTGGCTGGTGTGTCGATTTGCAGGAATCTGCCGACGAGAAGCTTGGCTTCGATCAACTTTGTTGCCCTCCAGGGTTCTCAGAGTATATACCACCGGAGGGGGCGCTTACCGGGCGTAGATGCGGATGATTCGCTCGATGGCGCGGCGGCAGGCGGCGCAGAAACCGACCTCGTCGCGGGTAAACATGATGCAGTCCTGCTGCGGACGATAGTAACCGCGCGCTTCATACATGGCGCCTTCGAACGCCCCGACTTTCCCGGCATTCGGGCCGGAGGAGAGAATGCGCGTGGCGAGGCCGCGCTCTTCGCGGAACAGCGCCTCCATTTCCGCTTCCGGCCGGTGCTGGGCGCGGATGGCGCGGCGCCGTTCCTGAATGGCCTGCTCCATCTGCTCGAACTCTTTCTTGGGCCAGTTGGAGGGCAGGTCGATTCCGGCGGTCAGCAGTTCTTTCCACTTGGAGGCGCGGGGATCGGCTGTGACATTCGGTTCCCACGGCTCGGGACGTTGAGCGGCGGCGCCGTAGGCCACGTCGGAGGTGTAGTACTCGTCGGCAAGGCCGGCGAAGTGATGCCCGAACTCATGGACGAACACATAGGGCGTGAAGGCGTTGCCGGCGGAAACGGTGGCGAACAGGTTGAAGATGCCGCCGCCGCCGTACTTTCGGTCGTTGACCACGATTTCGATGAATTCGTAAGGTGCAGCCGATGCGGCTTCGCGGAGACGTTTGTTGTCGAAGGTGAGGACGTAGCGCTCGGAGCCGAATGCGTCGTAGGCGGCGCCCAAGGGAGAACGGCGGAAGACGCCGTCCGAAGGACGTGCCACGCCGCTTTCCGCGGCCGGCGTGTCAACGGCCCAGACGTTGAAATCGGCGCGGTGTTCCTTGAACGGAGAGACGGCGAACAGCATCTCCGCCATGCGGCGGGCGTCGCTGTGCCACTTTTCCATTTCCGCGGCGGTGTAGCCGTCGCCCATGAGCAGCAGGTCCACTTTGTCGCGCGGCGGACCGTTCTGCACGACGGCCCACACCGGCAGTTTCGGCGGCGGCGCACGCTCGATGGCCGGATCCGAGGGATCCACCACCAGGGACCAGACCTCGCGGAACTCGTTCCGGGGGCCGCGTTTCTTGATGACAACCTGAACGGCGCGGTCCGGCGCCGGAAAGCGCACGCTCTCCGAGAAGCCGCGGCGTTGCTGCCTGGCTTCGTCCGTGGTCTCCCACTCGCCGTAGATGCTGGCGAAGCCGCGCGAATAGAGCAGGCGATTGGTCGCGCGGTCGATCACCTGGAAGTAATATTTGCCGAGGTTGGTCTCGTCAACCCACCGGTCGAGCGGTCCGGGCCAGGCGCCCTCGAGCGTAATGCCGTCGAGCGCGAACTGCTCTTCGCCGGCCGTGCCGGTATGAAAGTAGTCGAGCCGCAGAGTGCGCGGTTCGGGACTCTGCGCCACGACGGCAGCCGCCGCGAGAAAGATGAGGATCGCGCGCATGATGACCTCAGCGCCGCTGCAGCGGACGGTAGAGCGGTTCCGGAAAATCGGCGGCGTGGGACTTGTCCGGGTCGCGGCGGTTGGACTGGCCGCCCCGGTCCGGGAAGAGCGGGATCTGCATGCCCTGCGTTTTTTCGAGCATTGCGAACAGTTGGGTGCGCATGCGCGTGGCGATTTGCTGATGCTCCGCGCTGTAAATGAGATTCTGCATTTCCGCGGGATCCTTTTCGAGATCGTAGAGTCCGTCAACGTCCCAGATGCCGTAGTAGCGGATGAACTTGTACCTGTCCTCGCGGAGCGCGTGGATGGTGGGCGTCTGGGGGAAGTTGCGCTCCCAGTAATATTCGTAGAGCATGGATTCGCGCCAGGCGGTATTCCGCCCCTGCGCCATTCCGAGCCAGCTGCTCCCGTCCACCACGGCCTGCGTTCCGGCGCCGGCCGCTTCGAGGAATGTCGGCATCAAGTCGATGTTGGCCACGGTTTTGCTCACGGTTGTGCCGGCTTTGAAGAGCTCGGGGCAGCGGGCCAGCAGGGGAACGCGCATGGACTCTTCAAACGCGGTTCGCTTGTCGATGAGGCCGTGCTCGCCAAAGGCGAAGCCGTTGTCGCCCATATAGACGACCAGCGTCTGGTCGAGATCGCCGCGCTCACGGAGCGCATCGAGAATACGGCCGACGCTCTCGTCCACGGCACACAGCGTTTCCGCATAGCGCTGGTAATATTCGGCGATATTGAGATTCGAGTGATAGGGGTATTCGACGCCATGCCAGCTATTGCGCTGGTTCTGCATCCACGCAGGCTGGTTCTGTTCCGGCGTAGGCTTGGCCATCGATTTCGGGTATACAAACTCTTTGTCCTTGTATTTGCCCGCGTGGCGCTGGGCGGGAACGAATTCTGAGTGGACCGCCTTGTGGGAGAGATACAGAAAGTAGGGCGTTTCCTTCTTCACTCCGCGGATCCAGTCGAGCGCATAGTCGGTCAGCTCGTCGGTAATGTAGCCCTTCTGCGGGACGCGCTTGCCATCGACATTCAGCCCGCTGGGGGTGGGAAGGTAGGCGCCCTGGCCGCGGAAACTGACCCAACGGTTGAAGCCGGGCTGCGGGGCGTCCGATTCGCCTCCCATGTGCCACTTACCGAGAAAAGCAGTCTGGTAGCCGGCACGCTGCAGATCCTGCGGGAAGAAATGCGTGCCCTTGGGGATGGCAGTGTTGTTATCGACGATGTGGTGGCGGTGCGCATACTGGCCCGTCAGAATCGAGGCGCGGCTGGGGCTGCACAACGATGTGGTGACCACGGCACTACGGAAGTGGACGCCGTCGCGGGCTAACGAATCGAGGTGGGGCGTCTCGAGCCACGACTGGCCCTTGAGGAAACCCATTGCGTCGTAGCGATGGTCATCGGTAAGAATGAAGATGATGTTCCTGCGTTTGCCCGCCGGCCTGGGTGCGGTCTGGGCCATTCCCGATGCAGTGCCGGCGAGGGCGCCGGCAAGGAAGGACCTGCGGTTGTGGCTGCTCATAGTGGCCTCGGTTTGAATTTTCGCTCCATGATATCAGCTTGTGTTCAAACCGACGCCGGGATCAGGCCTCCAGGACGACGCGGAACCTGGCCTTGCCGCTCATCATGCGCTCGTAGGCGTCGGCGGCTTTCTCGAGAGGGTACGTCTCGATCGGCGGTACGACGCCGCTCATCTCGGAGAACTTCAGAGTATCTTCGGAGTCGATGGATGTGCCGCTCGGCCGCAGGCTTCGACGCGCACCCTTACCTTGCCGGCTTTGGGCTCGGGAACTCGCGTGCCACCATCTGGAGAGCCGCACCGGCTCGCGGCACCTGAACGTATCTGGCTGTCATCGTTGAACTCCGCTGTTGTTCGATGAAGCCGCGTCAGGCCGGGTCGCAGTAAGCGGCGGATCCGAAGCGTGGTAGAACCTTAGAAATGGAATGGGGAGCACAACAGACAGAACTGCTGCACGAACTCGCGCGACATCAGGCCTGGGCCGATGCCGCACACTGGAAGGCGCTTCACGAGAACAGCGCGTTGCTGGAAGACCCCGAGATTCGCAAACGGCTGAATCACATGCTGGCGGCGCGTTCGCATGCTGACCGGTCTCTCGCAGGGTGAAACACCGGACGTGTCCGGGATGAAGGACATCGAAGCGGCCGATGAACTGGAAAGAGCGCTCAGCAAGGCGAACACAACGCTTGTCGAGGCGCTCGACGCGGCGGATCTAAACAAAATGATTGCGCTGCCCCGCGGCCCGAAAGGACCGTGGGAAGCGCCCGCCGGGGTGCTGCTGCTACAGGCGATCACGCACAGCCAGCATCATCGCGGCCAAAACGCATCGCGGATGCGGGAATTGGGCGCCACTCCGCCGATGACCGATTACGTCATCTGGTATGCGCTCGGGCGGCCGTAATTGCCCGACTGCGGGGATCAATCCGGCGCACCGCCCGGGCTCGCGGCGAGTCTTGATTTGGCGGACGAGATCGCTTTGGCGAGGCCTTCGGCTTCGGCCGGAGAACACCGCACCAGCCAGGCGGCCAGCAGAGGAAGCCATTCGCGAGACTCCGGAGCGACCGGAGCAGCCAGTTCGGCAGTGACCATTGCGAGTTCGCCTGTCCCCAAAGTTTCGATCAGGCGTTCGGCTGCTGCGAGGTTGGCACCGGCGCGCGCGGCCGCGGCGATGACGATATCCCGCGGGGTCACCGTGTGTACCTCCTCCGACGTGGCCGGTTGCTGCCGGAGTTTGACGGCTGCCGCAGCTTCGTCAATCAGGTCGATGGCGCGATCCGGCAGTTGACGGCCAGGCAGGAAGAGACCCGATGCGCGGACAGCCATTTCGATTGCGCCCTCGGCGAACGCGACCCTGTGGAAGCGTTCGAACTGCGGCTTGAGCGCAGAGGCGATGCGGATGGCCGTGCTTTCGTCCACGGGTGCAATGACCACGGTTTCGAAGTGACGGGCGAGCATGCCGGCGCGCTCGATGGTTGCGCGCAGGCCGGGCGGCGAACCGGTGGCGATGCACTGCATGCCGCCGTGAGCGAGCAGCGGTTCGAGGGCATGCATAGCCTCCACCAGCCGCCATGTGGATCCCGCGGTTGCGAGGTTGAACAGGCCGCGGATGAACAGAATGGTGCCGGATGGATCGCGTAAATCTTCGAGGGCAGCCTCCAGACTGCCCGTGCGCCGGCCGGAACCGATGAGAAGGGTGGCATCGAGCGCGAGCAATCGACGGTCCTCGAGGAAGGCAGGCACCGTCCCTTGGGCGATGCGTTGGGCCAGACCCTCGACAATGGCGGTTTTGCCCACGCCCGCTTCGCCGACCAGGACAACATTATTCCTGGTGCGACGGGAAAGAATTTGAACGATTCGCTCCAGTTCGGCTTTACGGCCGACCAGGAGAGCGGAGGGGTTGCCGGCAGCTTGTTCTACGAGGTTGCGGAACGGACCCGGCGCAGGGGCATCCGCACGTTTGGGAGAACTGGACCCGGCTGCCGATTGGCTCAGACCCGCCCGCAGCCGGCCGGTTGTCCAGCCGCACTCACGAAGCATTTTCGCGGCTGCGGACGATTCCTCGCAGGAGATCCCGAGCACAAGGTGCTTCGTGTTGATTTGGGTGTGCCTGAGGGTCTCGGCCTCCCGGGCGGCGTAGGCGATCACCCGCTTCGCGGGCTGGCTCAGCGGAAGATCGCCGGGGGAGCCGGCCTTGCCACGCGGCGCGGACGCCTGCAACCGTTCACCAAACGCGCCAACGATTGCCGGTGACAATGACAGCCAATCGGACAGTTGAGCGTCTTCATGCAGAAGGCCAAGTAGAAGGTGTTCCGGCTCGATCGAGGAACTGCCGCACAGACTGGCTTCGTGCCTTGCGCGCAAGACTGCTTTCCGGGCCTGCTCGGTGTATCGCTCAAACATAGGAGCCACCCACGGAGGCAGAATAGCGCAAACGGAGCGTCGCAGGTTTGTTACAGCGGCAGAAAACGAACGCTACCAGATGTAAGTTCCCACGGCTCCGGGGTTGAGCCTGACGTTAGCCGATTCTCCGTTGTATTGAACCGAAAAAGAACTCACCGCCTGCGTATCGTTGGCGACGATCAAAACGATTTTTCCGTCGGGTGTCCGGAAGGCCACATTGGGTAACACCTGCGTGTTCTCGATGACAGCCAACCGCTTCAACCCCGGCCGCTCCTCGTCTTCGGTGAGGGTGACGGTCTGATCGCCGCGATTGGTGGACCCGATGCGGACCGAGCCGGGGCGCACGAACTTCGATGCATGCGCGATGGTGTAGTACGCAAGATTGCGCGACACCGAGTTCTTGTCGATGGTAATCGCACCCTGGCACATGGAACAGCCGCCGTTATCGGTGTGCGGGTCGTTATTCGGGTCGGCGGCCAGGTTCCACAGGATTACGTTCCTGCTCCAGTTGCGAGTGGTATCGATGATCATCCGCTTCACGGTGGCGGCGATGGCAATGGTCGCGCTGCCGGGTCGCTCGGTGATCATCTGCTCAGTGAAATAAACGTTTTTGTCCGGCCGGGCCAGATGGACCTTGCTCATGGCGCCCATATCACCGCCGTAGTGATGGAACCCGGAGCCGTCGGCGAATTGCGAGATTACCGGGTCACTCAGCAGGGCCAGCGGATAATCGGGCCGGTCCAGGTTGTGGTCGAAGAGGATTACCTTCGTCTTGAGGCCGGCTTTGGTGAATGCCGGATACAGGTGGTCTCGCAGGAAGATCATCTGCTGGCTGAGCTGCCACTGCATGCTGGGCGTGTTTTTCGAATTCAGCGGTTCATTCTGAATGGTGATGGCGTCGATGGCGACGCCTTCCTTCTTCATCGCCTCGATGTATTTGACCAGGTACAGGGCGTAAGCCGGATAGAACTCCTCCTTGAGGGCGCCGCCGCGGACATTGTTATTGGTTTTCATCCAGGCCGGGGCCGACCAGGGGGAGCCGAGAATTTTGATGTCCGGCGCAATCGCGAGGATCGCTTTCAACACAGGAAGAACTTCCCAGCGGTCCAGGCCCAGATCGAATTGCTTCAACTCGGGATCGGTCTCGCCCGGCTGGAGGTCGTCATAGGAATAGACGACGCTGTTCAAGTCCGATGCGCCGATGGTAACGCGCAGATAGCTGACTCCGAGGCCGTCTCCATCGGCGGCGAAGATCTGTTTCAGGATTGCGGCGCGCGCTTCCGGGGTCATCCTGGTGAGCAGTTCGGCGCTTCCTCCGGTGAGGGCGTAGCCGAATCCGTCGATGGATTGCATCTGCTGCGCGGGATCGATAACGATAGCGGGTCCTCTGGCAGCGGTATTGCGAAACGGGATCGGGTCGGGCAATTTCTGGAACAACAAGGAGCGGTCAGGGTTGGTTACCCAGGCTTCGATACGGTTGGGAGGAGCGGTCTGGGCGGACAGGAGACCGGCATGCACAACCAGGAAGGCGATCAGGGTTGCGGGCGGCGTGATGAGTTCGGAGCGCACTGAACGGCCATGATAGCGCCTGGACACGAGGTTCGCAGGCGCCTCACCGGCTGCCGACAGGAAATCGCAGGACGGATTGTTCCTCGATGGACAGAGATTGCCAGACTTTTTGCGGGATGGAATTGACGGGGCGGCTATCGTCGGAATACCAGCGGCGTACATAGCGGATACTGACGAGCGGGCGGGGAGCGCCGGTCCGGTTGGGTGAGCCCCGGTGCAGCGCCCTGGGATGGCGAATCAGCACGTCACCGGGTTCGAGCAGGACTGGTTGGAGAGGGACAGGGAGGACGAACGCCGCCGGGCGGGGCGATGCCTCGGCGGGCAGCCGGTGCGTGCCCGGCGCTATTTCGATGGGGCCGTTATCGGGCGTGATCGGGAGTAAGGCAAAGCTGACCACCAGGATGTAAACAGGCAAATGCATACCGGGCGCCTCTGGAAACAGCGGCCGGTGGTAGTCGATGTGGGCGTTCTGGAACGTGGAGCCCGGGAGGGCGACGTCGCAGCCCCACTGGTCCGCGACGATCCGATCATCCATCAAATGCCGGACCACGGCCAGCACTCCGGAGTCGAAGAAGAACTCCCGCTCGAAGCAGGGCGGCTCAAACGGCATGGGGAGGTAGTGGCGCTGGGGTCCGCGATTTGGAGAACTGCCGTGTTCCTCGAGGTACGCACGAAGCACCGGCCAAAAAGCGTCCCGGCACCGCGCGATCGAAGGCGGCGGCAGATGTTGTTTGAGGACGCAATAACCGTTGTCCCGGACGTCCTGGATGGACTGATCGAGCATTCGCAAAACGCGGGCGTGATCTAACTCGCCTCGGCGGCGAATTCTTTCTGAATCGCTGCGATCTCTTCCGCCGAAGGCGGCCAATTTGTCTCACAGGTGTTGCAGTGGAACACGAGCGCGCCCGATTTGAGATCCCGTTCGAATTCCTTTTTGGTGAAGGTCACTGTCTGGTTATGGTTGTTCGGACAGACAAGGTCGAAGTCGACGCGATCACTCATTGAACCTCCTGTTGCATTGTCGGGCAAGCGCTCGTGTGCGCGCCTCCTAGCGGGAGTAATTCTGAACGAAGGTATCGCGCGGCAGTCCCTGGCGGCGGGCCTGCTGGCGAAGGCGGAGCGCGTCCGGGCGGGTCATGCGTCCTCCAAGGGCGACCAGATAGGGCGCGTTGTTGGAACCGGACGGGGTGATGACCTCGGCGTCGAAGTTGGGCCAGCGCTCGTTAATGGATTGAGCTTTACGTTCGGCGTCCTGTTTTCTCGAATAGGTGTAGGCCACGACTCGCCAGTAGGGGCGAGGATTCTTCGCTGTAGGGGCGGCTGGTTCGGCTTTGCGGTTGGCTTCGGGTTTCGGCGCGGCACGCACGGGGATTTTCGGCAGGCTGGCGGGCGCGGTCTTCGGCTCCGGTTTCCGCTCCGGAGCCGCGACCGATGCCGGCGGCGGAGCCGGAACCGGTGTTGTCACGGGCGGCGCGGACGCAGCAAGCTCCGGTTCGGGGGACCGTCCGCGCGCCAGCACGAGTACGGCGACGACGAGCAGCAGCAGACCGGCGGCGGCATAGATCCATGTATACGAACGCTGCGGCGAAAGCGCGGGGGCTCCGGGGACCGCAGGCGGTGCTGCGGCGATGGGAGCCTCCCACTCTCCGCGGCGCAAATTCGAGATGATCGAGCGAAACGGCTCGGACAGGCGGGCTGCGTCCGGCTCGTCGCCCGGCATAACCCGGCGCGCGGTGAGCAGTTCGTAGAGAGTCGCGCCGAGAGCCCGCAGATCGTCCTGCGGAGAGTGACTGACCGATTCCTTCCGGACCGTGTCGCTCGACAGCTTGATTTTGTCGCCCACGGCGACGATGTGGCCGGGATCGACGGCCGTGTGCACCAAGCCATTCTGGTGCAGATACCGCAGCGCACCGCGCGCGGCGGCGAAGATCTCCTGCGCGTCCTGTTCCGACATGGGGCCCTGCGCGATCGCGCTCGCCGCGCTGTCGTCCGGGTATTCGAAAACGGCGAACGCGATGGGGCCGGCGGCGCTCTCCGTCGAATCGGAATCGATCAGCGCGAGAAGATTCGGATGCTCGAGACGGTGCACGACGCTCCAGCCGGCAGGCCGGTGGTCGCCGTCGGTGTCTGCCGGCACGAGCCTGATCAGGAGTCGCTCACCGGATTCGGCTGCGGTCCGGAAAAACGCGCCAGAATCGTCCGAACTCAACAGTTCATCCAGGGTGTAGCGAGCCCCGATGGTCGTACCCTCAAAGTCTTTCCAGAAGGAGGCCATATTGATCTTCCAACCGTTCAGGAACTACTGTGGCGCGCGCTTTCCTTACATGGTAAAGCAAGTCTCGCGGGTCGGGGCAAGGAAAATTCTCCGATCTTCGGCAGGCAAACCGGCGGGTGGCGAATCACGGACGGACGGCGTTGTTGGCCAGGACGCAGCCGTCCTGCGATGCCCGCCTCAGACTCCGGCGCGCCGCCGGTCCCAGACCTAAGTGCCAGGTAACTAAACCCTGACTTCCAGCGGTATCTCGTAGTGCGCCAGAATCTTGTCCCACTTACCCTGCGCCCGCAGCAGTAACTCCACCACTTCCCGCACGGCCCCCGAGCCTCCCGGGACCGAGGTGACGTAGTGCGCCTCCCGCTTCACTTCCGGCCGCGCGTTCGCCGTCGCAATCGCGAGGCCCACCCGGTGCATGATCACTACGTCGGTGTAATCGTCGCCGATGTAGGCAACCTGCTCCTTGCCGAGTCCCGCCTTGGCCAGGATCTCCTCGAGAATCGGTATCTTCTCGATGTGCCCCTGGTACACGTACGCCATTTTCGTCTGCCGCGCCCGCTCCGCCGTGGCCGGTGACAGGCGTCCGCTGATGACGCCCGTCTCGATTCCGTGCCAGTTCAGCCATTGCAGCCCGATCCCGTCCTGCGAATCGAACCCTTTGGTTTCGAAAATCGTGCCGTCGAGCGCGGGCACGTTGTATAGCCTGCCGTCGGTGAGGACGCCGTCCACGTCCATCAGCAGCAGCCGGATCCCGGAGGCTTGCGGAGGTATTTCCATCACCGTTGAATCCTCGCCGATCCGCCTTTCGCGAAGGAGCGCACCTGGTCCAGCGTGGCCATCGTGGTATCGCCCGGAAACGTGGTCAGCAGCGCTCCGTGGGCCCACCCCAGCTTCACGCATTCCTCTTCCGGCTCGCCGCTGAGCAGGCCGTAGAAGAAGCCCGAAGCGTACCCGTCTCCGCCGCCCACGCGGTCGTACACATCCAGTTCCGCCGTGGGCGAAATGTACGTCTGCCCGTTTATCCACGCTACCGCGCCCCAGCCGTGGCGATTCGTGGACCGCACTTCGCGCAGCGTGGTGGCGACGACCTTCACCTGCGGGTGTTTCTTCACCACCTGGTCGATCATGCCGAAGAACGCGCTCGGGTCCAGCTTCGATGCCGCGGTCACATCCTGCCCGGGAATGCCCAGCCCCTTTTGCAGGTCTTCCTCGTTCCCCACCAGCACGTCCACGTTCTTCACGATGCGGTCCAGCACCGCCGCCGCGCGCTCTTCGCCGCCCGAAATGTTCCACAGCTTGGCGCGGTAGTTCAGGTCGAAGGAAACCACCGCTCCTGCCTTCTTCGCCGCCTGCATGGCCTCGATGATCACTTCCGCCGTGGTCTCGGAGAGCGCCGCGAAGATGCCGCCCGAGTGGAACCAGCGCACCCCGCCCGCGAAAATCTCCGCCCAGTTGAAGTCGCCGGGCTTGAGTTGCGCCGCCGCTTCGTTCGACCGGTTATAAAAGACCACCGGCGCGCGCACGCCAAGTCCGCGGTCGCTGTACACGGTCGCCATGTTCGGGCCGTTCACGCCGTTGTGCTTGAAGCGCTTGTAGAACGGCTTCACGCCCATCGCGCGCACCCGCTCCGCGATCAGTTCGCCCACCGGGTAATCCACCATCGCGGTAGCGATTCCCGTCTTCATGCCGAAACAGTCCGACAGGTTGGCGGCGCAGTTGAACTCGCCGCCGCTCACGTGTATGTCGCAGTGGTTCGCTTTGCGAAATGGAATGATGCCGGGGTCCAGCCGGTGGATCAGCGCGCCGAGCGAAAGGAAATCGAGCGCGCCCTCTTTAGGGATGTTCAGTCCGGTGCTCATTGAATGTCGGCTCCTAGACCGTGTAGGTTCCGGCCGAAACGTTGCCGCCCTTGCCGGTCCAGTTGGTGTGGAAGAATTTGCCGCGCGGCTGGTCCACGCGCTCATAGGTGTGCGCGCCGAAATAGTCGCGCTGCGCCTGTAGCAGGTTTGCCGGCAGCCGCTCGCTGCGGTAGCCGTCGAAGAAGGAGAGCGCCGTAGTGAACGCCGGCACCGGCACCCCCACCTCCACCGCTTTCGACACCGCGCGCCGCCAGGAGGGCTGGCACCGGTCGATCAGGTCCTTGAAATACGGGTCGAGCAGCAGGTTGCTCAAATTCGGATTGCTGTCGAAAGCCTTCTTGATGTCGCCCAGGAACACCGAGCGGATAATGCAGCCTTCGCGCCACATCATCGCGATCGCGCCGTAATTCAGTTCCCAGCGATATTCCTTGGCCGCTTCCTCGAGCAGCATGAAGCCCTGCGCGTAGCTCACCACTTTGGACGCCAGCAGCGCCATGCGGATGTCCTCCACCCACTGGCTGCGCTCGCCCTGAATTTTCACTTTCGGCCCGGTGAGAATTTTGGAAGCCTCCACCCGCGCTTCCTTCATGGCGCTCAGGCAGCGCGCGTACACCGCCTCGCCGATCAGCGTCACCGGCATCCCCAGGTCGAGCGAACTCTCGCTGGTCCACTTACCCGTGCCCTTCTGCCCCGCGGTATCGAGAATCTTGTCCACCACATACTCGCCCTTCTCGTCCTTATACGCCAGGATGTCGCGAGTGATCTCGATCAGGTAGCTGTTGAGCTCGGTGCTCATCCACTGCGCCAGCGCCTCGTGCATCTCCTGGTTGGACATGCCAAGCCCTTCCTTCATCAACTGGTAGGCTTCGCAGATGAGCTGCATGTCGCCGTATTCGATGCCGTTGTGCACCATCTTCACGTAGTGCCCGGCGCCGTCGCGCCCAACCCAGTCGCAGCATGGCTCGCCGTCCGGTGTTTTGGCGGCGATCGACTGAAAGATGTCCTTCACCAGCGGCCATGCCGCCGGGCTCCCGCCGGGCATAATGGACGGGCCGAACCGCGCGCCCACTTCGCCCCCCGAAACGCCCGTGCCGATGAACAGCATGCCTTTGCTTTCCAGGTACTTCGTGCGCCGGATGGTATCCGGGAAATGCGAGTTGCCGCCGTCGATGATCAGGTCGCCGGGCTCGAGGTGCGGCAGCACCAATTCTATGAAATCGTCTACCGGCTGCCCCGCCTTGACCATCAGCATGACCTTGCGCGGCCGCTTCAACAGCGCCGCCATCTGCTCGATGGAGTGCGCGCCGATGATGGTGGTCCGACCCTTGGCGGCGTCGTTCAGGAACTCGTCCACCTTGGCCACGGTGCGGTTGTACGCAACTACCCGGTACCCGTGGTCGTTCATGTTGAGAATCAGGTTTTGCCCCATTACCGCGAGGCCGATCAGTGCGATATCTGCGTTTGGTTCCATGATTTCGAGAACCTCCCTTATAACATGGGGACTGTTGCGTTCGGGCCGAACAGGTCCGCGGAACAGCCCGCCCCTTGAACGGCCGCGTTATGGACCTCCAGCGCCTTCGCCGGCAGGTTGGCCTGCGTGTACATCCGCGCCAGGTCCGCCCAGCCGATGCACATGTGCTGCCGGAGCCGGGGGCATCCCAGGTTCAACCGCGGACTGCCGCCATCCAGGCTCACCGCGCAAGACCCGTCCGGAATCCGCTCATACAGGTTCCGCGCGGAGTTCAAAGTTGCCGGTGAAATTCCAAAAACGTAAGCCTTCTGGTCAATGACGATGGCGGCCTGCTCGAGCTTGCCTTGCGCGGCGTAGGCCGTGGCCAGCTCGTCATAGAACGATTTTTCCGTGGGCGACATCTGCCTGCCCTTGCGCAGCGCCGGAACGGCTTCGGCGTAACGGCCCAGCACGGCATAGCTCCGGGCCAGGTAGAGATTAATGGTTTGGTTGCCGACGTGCGCTGCCGGCGGACGGCCGTGGAGCTGCTGAGCGCGGTCGATTGCCAGTACCTGGGCGTCCAAAATCGCCTCTCCCTGGCGCAGCACCGCAATCGACTTCTCATACCAGGCACGGCCGCTTTCCGTGGCTGCGCCTCCCACGCGGTCGCCCTTGATCTTGTACAACAGGCCGAGATTGGCCGCGAGTTGCTGGTCGCCGCGTTCCGGCGGCAGCGGCGCGACGATGTTCCACGCCTCCTCCAGTTCGGCGATCGCCAGATCCAGCTTTTCCGCCGAATTGTGGTTGTAATAGAACTCACCTAAGAGCCGGTGCGGCCGGTAGCTGCGGGTGCCGTTGGCGATATCTGCGCGCGCGAGTGCGCCATCGTCGGCCCACGCCGGATTGCGGGCAAGCGTCCGGACCGCGAACAACAATACCAGGACGGCCAGAATCGCCTGCGCCGACTTTTCGTTGCGGAGGCGATAGATCAGCGCCGTAACCGCAATGGCGAAACCGATGGCGGGCAGGTACAAAAAACGCAGCGCCATGATCGACCCGATAGTGGCGAAGAGGTTCGAGACCGGCAATAAGGCCAGCGAAAAGAAGCCCACCGCCCAGAAGATCACCGGGTCCTTCCGGCGGCGCAGAATGGCAACTGCAAGGATGCCGGTGCACAGGAACAGTCCGGCCCAGACGCCGGGGTCGCCCAGACTGCCGGCCGGCACCTCGTTGTAAGAGTAGTCGAACAGGATCCTCCAGGGGACTGCCAGCAGGAATAGATAGCGGCCGATCACCTTGAGCGCGGTCAGCCGCGCGGTGAGGAATCCGGCCGAGCGCAGAGGATTATCGAGGAACGGTTCTTCCGGCCAGGGAATCCGGTCGAGCACGGAATGACGCGCCAGCAGCATCCAGGCCAAAGACAGCGCCACGGCGCCGTAGGCCGGCAGGCGGCTGCGCCAGTTTCCGTCGCCGAAGCTCAAATCCCACAGCAGCATCATCCCGATCAAAACGGCTGCGCTCTCCTTCGAGAACACCCCCAAGGCGGCGATCGCGAACAGGGGCAACCAGCCCTTGCCGCCACGACGGATGTAGACGAGCAGGCCGCCGAGTACCGCGGCGGTGGCCAGCAGGTCGGCGCGCCCGGCCACGTTTGCGACGGCATCGGTTCCGACGGGGTGGACTCCCCAGAGCGCCGCCGCGAAAAACGCCGCCCAGGTTCGCGCCAGTATCTTTCGCGCCAGCTCGAATACGAGCAGGACGTTCAGCGCGTGCAGAAGGAAATTCACCACATGGTAGCCCACGCCGCTGCTGCCGTTGCCGAGCACGGCATAATTGAAGAGAAATGAGGCCGTGGTGAGCGGGCGATACAGGCGGTCCACGGTCTCGGGCCACCAATAGTGCTTCCCCAGAATCAGGTCGATGTTCGAAGAAGTCACGGCCTGCACTCGCGGGTCTTCGAGCGCCATCCGCCGGCCGTCCAGCGCAAAGCCGAGGCCGAACGAGTTCACATATGCGGCCAGCACGATGCCGCAGAGCAGGGCGCGCAGTCGCCACCCGGGCTGAGAGACGGGAGAGGTCACGCGGAAGCGACCAGTATATCTACAATCGACTTAGGATGGATCTGGTCGAACAGGCCGCCGCCACCATGCGCCGGTACGGCATGCTGCCTGATGGCGCGAGTGTGGGCGTGGCGGTTTCGGGCGGCGCGGACTCGGTGTGCCTGCTCCACGTGCTTGCCGGACTCGCGCCGGCATGGGGTCTTCGCCTCACCGTGCTGCATCTGAACCACAGGTTGCGCGGCCGGGAATCAGACGGCGATGAACAGTTCGTGGCCGATTTCGCCCGCCGGATGAGACTGCCCTTCGTGGTTTCCCGGACCGATTTCTCGAGTGCCGGGGGGAACCTGGAACAGGAGGCGCGCCGTGCCCGCATCAGCTTTTTCCGGCGCCTGCTGGGGCAGGGACTGATCGACCGCGTAGCCGCCGGGCACACCCGATCCGATCAGGCCGAGACCGTGCTGTTCCGGCTGCTGCGCGGCGCAGGTACTGCCGGGCTCGCGGGCATCCGTCCGGTCACCGGGTGGGGACTGGTGCGGCCGCTGGTGGAGATTGAGCGCGCGGAGGTCGAAGCCTGGCTGCGGCGGCGGAACATCCGGTGGCGGGAGGATTCGACGAACGCCAGCCCGCGCTTTGACCGCAATCGCATCCGCCGCAACCTGCTGCCGCAACTCGAGCGCGAGTGGAACCCCGCGATTACGGACACGCTCGCTTCAATGGCTTCCTGGGCACAAGCCGAGGAAGTGTATTGGGAGGAGCAGTTGGACCGAATCTGCCCCGACCTGTTTGTGGAAAAAGACGGCGCCATTCTGCTCTCCGCCGGGGCGCTCGCCCGACTGCCCGAGGCCGTCCTCCGGCGCGTGTTGCGACGCGCCATCGGCAGCGTGCGGGGCGGTCTCCGCGGCGTCGATTTCCGGCATGTGCAACGCATCGCTGAACTTGCGCTGGCCCGCGTGGGCACCGGAAGGGTTCAGTTGCCCGGCCTGACTGTGGAGCGGTCGTTCGGCTGGCTCCGCCTGGCCGCGCGCCAGCCACCTCCCGAGCCCTGGATTTGCACCATTTCGCCGCCTGCCACGGTCCGAGGCATCACTCTGGAACTTGTTGAAAAGCCGGAAACTTCGGAATCGTCACCGTACGTATATAATAGGGAGACGGGCTGTTTAGATTGGAGTCGTCTGGCCGGGACCCTGCAACTGCGGACCTGGCGGCCCGGCGATCGCTACCGGCCTGTGGGAAGTGCCGGCGAAGAAAAACTCAAAACTCTCTTCCAGAAAGCGCGTATACCTGTATGGGACCGGCGAAGCTGGCCGGTGCTTGTCGGTGGAGATGTAATTGTCTGGGTCCGCCGGTTCGGGATTGCCAGTGATTTTGCGGCGAATTCCGACAGTTCGGTGGTACTGCTGGTTCGTGAGCGTGAATGACAAAACGGAATCGCGATCGCGCGGGGCGGCGTCTATAAGTTAGGCCGGTACGGAGGTTTCGTGAATTCGAATATCAAGACTATTATCTTCTGGGTGGTGCTGATCTGTGTGGCGGTGCTGCTGTTTGCGGTGGTGCGCACCGGCCAGACACCCAAAGAAGCAACACTCAGTTTTACGGACTTCATGAACAAGGTCCAGGACGGGCAGGTGAAGGAAGTAACCGTCACCGGCAACGAAGTCCACGGCACGTTCCAGAATCCCAACCAGGGGCTGCACACGTTCGTCCCGGCCAACTACCCGAACCTCTATGATGAGCTTCGCCAGAAGAACGTCAACGTCACCATCAAGGACACGAGTTCCAGTAACTGGGTAGCGATCCTCCTCAACGCCTCGCCGTTTATCGTGCTGCTTGCCTTCTGGATTTTCATGATGCGCCAGATGCAGAGCGGCGGGAACAAAGCTTTGAGCTTCGGCAAGAGCCGCGCGCGCCTACACTCCACGCAGCAGAAGAAGGTCACGTTCAAAGACGTGGCCGGCGTCGAAGAGGCCAAGGAAGAGCTCCAGGAGATCATCGAGTTTCTGCGCGAGCCACAGAAGTTCCAGAAGCTCGGCGGCCGCATCCCGAAGGGCGTGCTGCTGATCGGACCTCCGGGCACCGGCAAGACCCTGCTCGCCCGCGCCATCGCCGGCGAGGCCAGCGTGCCGTTCTTCTCGATCTCCGGTTCGGATTTCGTGGAAATGTTCGTCGGCGTGGGCGCCAGCCGCGTCCGCGACCTGTTCGAGCAGGGCAAAAAGAACGCTCCCTGCATCATCTTCATCGATGAAATCGACGCGGTCGGCCGCCATCGCGGCGCCGGTCTCGGCGGCGGACACGATGAGCGCGAGCAGACGCTGAACCAGTTGCTGGTCGAAATGGACGGCTTCGAATCGAACGAAGGCGTGATCCTGGTGGCCGCGACCAACCGTCCCGACGTGCTCGATCCGGCGCTGCTGCGGCCTGGCCGCTTCGACCGCCGCGTGGTGGTGGGCCGTCCCGACGTGCAGGGCAGGGAAGCCATCCTGCGCGTGCACACCAAGAAAATTCCGCTGGGCGACAACGTCGATCTTTCGGTGCTGGGGCGCGGCACGCCGGGCCTTGCCGGCGCGGACCTTGCCAACCTGGTGAACGAAGCGGCGCTGAACGCCGCCCGCCAGAATCGCAAGGTGGTCATGATGATCGATTTCGAGCTCGCCAAGGATAAGATCCTGATGGGCGCCGAGCGCAAGTCGATGATCCTCAGCGATGCCGAGAAGCGCAACACGGCCTATCACGAAGCCGGGCACGCGCTGGTGGCCGCGGTGCTGCCGGATGCCGACCCGCTGCACAAGGTCACGATCATCCCGCGCGGCATGGCGCTGGGCGTGACGATGCAGCTTCCCATCGACGACAAGCATTCCTACAACAAGGACTACCTGCAGGCGCAGCTCGCGATTCTGATGGCGGGCCGTATCGCCGAAGAGCGGTACATGCACCACATGACCACGGGCGCGGGCAACGACATCGAGCGTGCCACCGACCTGGCCCGCAAGATGGTGTGCGAATGGGGCATGAGCGAGCTCGGACCGCTGAGTTTCGGCAAGAAAGAAGAGCAGATCTTCCTCGGCCGCGAGATCGCACAGCATCGCGATTACAGCGAAGAGACGGCCATCCGCATCGACGAGCAGGTGAAAAAGCTGGTGCAGGGCGGCTACGATACCGCCGCGGAGGTCCTCAATAAGCACAGCGAGGCGTTGGTGAAGATCGCCGAGACGCTGCTCGAACGCGAAATTCTGGACGGCAACGAAGTGATGCAGATCATCAGCGGCGCGACGCTGCCTCCGATGAGCTCGACGGGCTCGAAGGATTCGGCGGATCACACGCAGCAGGTTCTGCGGCCGGAAAGCGGGCGCCGGGTTACGGGCCTTTCCGAAGGGGAGCGTCCTCAGCCGGCGTGATCCCTCCGTTTCCGGTCTACATTTTTGACATCGACGGGACCCTGCTGGACTCGGCCCAGGATATCTGCGGGGCGGTCCAGCAGGCCCTCGAAACGCTGCCCGATTGTCCTTCCGTCACGTTTGAATTCCTTCGCGGCTACATCGGCCGCCACCTGATCGAAACGTTTGGCGCGGTGATACCGGACTGCCCTGCCGAACAGGTGGACCGGCTGATTCAGCAATACCGTTCCATCTATCTGGGCCGGGGACACAAGATGACGCGGGTCTACCCGGGCGTGGAGGAAGGCCTGGCCGCGCTCGGCGGACGCAAGACCACCGCCACCACCAAGGGCACGCCCACCACGCGCGCGGTGCTCGAAATGTTCGGACTGATCCGGCATTTCGAACACGTGCAGGGCACCGACGGGATCCCGTACAAGCCCGCTCCCGATGTCCTGCTGGCGGCGATGAACGCGCTCGGGGCGAGCCGCGAGGACTGCCTGATGGTGGGGGACTCGGCGGCGGACATGGAAGCGGGCAAGCGCGCCGGCATCCGGACCTGTGCGGTGCGGTACGGCTACGGCCGCGAAGAAGACCTGGCCAGGTTCTCCCCGGACTACTGGATCGACGACTTGCGCGAACTCTGCCGCTAAACCTCGGCTTTCAACGAGCGTGCCTGTGGGGTTCGACGTGTCCCACGAGTAGCGGTAAACGCAGCGCCATTACCGTGGATCAATCCGGCGTGTGGCCCTTCTCGTCGTCGGGCAGTTAGACGTCCGAGTGGATTACTTCTGGTCGGCGCGTAATCCGACAACAGCCGGAAACTGGCCAAGCGAATGACGCAGGGCAGGCTTCCGTCGCAATAGAGGATTACGTTACAATTCCTGCCACGAGGTGCTGGCATGAAGATCACTTTCTTTTGTCTTGTGGGTCTCCTGGCAAGCGTGAATCTGGCTGCGCAGCCAAAGGCGGGGAAAAAAGCGGGGGTCGCGACGCCACAGTTCAAGGCGATTTGGGAGCCGGTTCCGTACCCGAAGGATATCGACCTGTTCGGCATTGCCTGTGTGGGAGCGGAAAGCTGCTACGCGGTAGGCGAGAAGGGCACGGTGATTTTCACGAGTGACGGCGGGAAGACGTGGACTGCACAGTTAGGTGGAGATCCCGAGTCGAACGACGAACGAATCAGCTACATCTATTTTCTGGACGCGAAGACGGGGTGGGTAATGTCGCGTCGAGGCAAGATTCTCGGGACGCGGGATGGCAGCACGTGGGCGGAGTTGTCGACGGTGAGCGGAACGTCGAAAGGCGTGTGGTTTTACTCGCCGCAGGCGGGACTGGAGCTGGAGAATCCGAGTTCGCAGAGCCAGACGACGGTGCAACGCAGCGGGGATGGAGGCAAGACGTGGTCGAAGCTGAGCGTGTGCCAGGTGGACACGACGGTGGATGGGCTAGCAAGGAAGTTGCCATGCATGCTGGAAACGATCCAATTTCTGAGTCCAAGCGCCGGGCTTGCGGGTGGGGGAGCGGCAATGACCATGGGAACAAATGTGGCCACATTCGCCAAAACGGGCGACGGCGGTCAGACGTGGGCGACATCGGTGATCCCGGAAAGTAAATACAGCATTACGGACGTGAAGTTCTGGAATGAGAGGGAAGGAATCGTGAGCACAAGCCGGGGCGAGGAGATGTTCTGGACGGCCGATGGCGGGACGACATGGTCACGCTCGGTGAAGCAGAGGATCTGGCCGAGTATGGTGGCGGTGGGGGGCGAAGGGAAGCTCATTGTGGACGTGCGCGACCGGGGAATTAACTACTCGTTCAACGGAGGCCGCAACTTTTCTTCGCGCGCGTGGGATTTGCCGGCAGCGGTGGAGGATGTCACATTCCCGGATGCGACTCACGGGTATCTGGTGGGGCAGCACGGGATGGTGTACCGGTATCGCATTGTGCCGTTCAATTACACGAGCCAGGGAATGCTGGGGGCAATGGCACCGTAGGCGGGCGAGCTGTTCCTGCCAAGCTCGTCAGATGAGGTCGAGTACAGCAACTTGCCGATTGAATCGACTCCGAGCGGATCGTCGGCCACTCGGAACTGCCCATTTGGCTGTGTAGTCGATGCTGAAACCGGGAAGCACGGGGGCTTACTCCTGCGTGATCGTCAAGGGGCGATGGAGGATTTTGCCTGAGGGCACTGTTGTCATTGAAGCGATTAAATCATGGG
>CAWIJJ010000011.1:0-102024 GCA_963836425.1 Bryobacterales bacterium
GACCTGGCACCGGAAAAACTGTTCGGCGCCGAGGCCGGGTTCGACCTGGTGGGCGAAGACGGCGGCTGAGCGTCACGGCGTTCCGCAACGATCTGACAGACCTGATTACGAATGTCACGCTCAGCATCGCGCCATCGCTGACGACGCGCCAGCGGCAGAACGCGGCGGCGGCCGTGACCCATGGCGTGGAAGCCACGCTGCGCCAATTTTGGGGGCGACACTGGCAGGGCGAGCTTGCGTGGCTGTATGCGGATTCGCGCTACTCGAGCGGCCTGCGCATTCCGCAGGTGGCGAAGAACCAGGGTTCGGCGCTGCTCACGTGGTCGCGGCGACTCGACGTTCGTTTCGGCCGGCGTGCGCGCCTGGTCGCTGCAATTCGAGGATGACCTGAACAATTTGCCGCTGGCCGGCTTTTCCACCGTGCAGTTTGCCGCGCGGCAGCAAATCGTCAGCCATCTCTCCGCCAAATTCGAAATGGAAAACGCACTGGACCACCAATACCTCTCGGGCAGGACGCCGGCGCCGCAGATCGGCGCGCCGCGCCTGTTCCGCGTGGGACTTCTCTGGGACGGGCCGGTGCATTGAGGAGAATGCGCTTTTGAATCCTTTGCGTAGTGCGGACGCAGCGTTGATGTGGCTTCGCGTGGCCGTGGGCGGAATTACATTCGCTCTCCACGGCTGGGCGCGGTTGGGACGGCTGTACAGCTACCTGGTGCTCGGCAAAGAATGGACGTTCGTGGCGCTGGTGGGAAAGATCGGACTGCCCGTGCCGCCGGGGTTCGCGGTGGCCTCCGCGCTGGCCGAATCGATCGGCGCGATCCTGCTGATTCTCGGCCTGTACACGCGGTGGGCCGCGGCCATCCTGACGATCAACATGGGGGTGGCGACGTGGTTCGAACTGTCCAAGGGGGGTGCGGGAGCCGAGTTGCCGGGCCTGTATCTGATCGCGATGCTGACGATCCTGATCGGCGGCCCGGGCGCGTATTCACTGGATGGGCGGCGGCGCGGGGGCAAAAAGTCCCGCACCGCCTGGAAGTAATCAGTTCGGCCGGCCGATGGGCGCGTCCGGATTGCCCGGACCGAAGTGTTTCAGCATAACCAGATTTTCGGTCTCGCTGCGGTTAGTGATTTTGACTCCCGCGGCGGCTGCCGAGGCGGTGACGAACAATTCGTCCTTGGTCATCTGGCCGTAGCGAATGAGCGTGGGCGTCTCGACTTCGTGCTTGCCGAGCATACCGTAGCCCTGGGTCAGGATGAGGCCGTAGGCGGCGCCGTCTTTGATGGTGACCGAGCGGCCGGGCAGAACGGTCAGTTCTTTCGCCGAATAGTGCGGCGTCGAGTAGACCACCCACTTCTCGCAGTAGCCGGCATCGGCCATTTCTTCGAGCGGCTTTACCGGTGAGGGGTCGAAGTAGCGGTGCTTGCCGAATTCGGGATCGGTGTTGGCATCCCAATTGAGCATGTCGAGCAGGTAGTCCAGATCGTGGTGATGCTCGGGCGGCACGTCCTTCACGAGCAGATCCCACGGCACGGCGCGGCCTTCCACCAGCGACTGGTACATGGCGAAAACGTCGGAGTTGACCTGCGGCTCGTAAGTGACCAGGGAGCCGGGCGCGTGCAGAATGCCGGGGTCCACCTGCCAGCCGCTGCCGGGTTTCAACCTGTAGGCCTTGGCGAGGTAGAGAATTCCGTTGTCGCCTTCATTCCAGCGCTCCAGGCAGCGGCGCACATCGTCGCGCGTGGTGCCGGGCTCCAGGCCCATGAAGGTGTAGGGGAAATTGTTGTCCTTGAAATTGTATTGAGGCGGGAAGTAGTAGGCCTCGGGCTTGCCCTTTTGTCCCACGCGGGCCGCGAACTCGTCGCTCTGGTGCAGGTGATGGGGGATGGGGCCGAGGTTGTCGAAGAACTTGCAGAGAAGGTTCCACCCGCCTTCGCGCTGCATCACGGCGGCGCCGAGGAACTGGTCGCCTTCGCGTTCGATGGCCTCTTTGAGCAGGACCTTCTGGCCTTTGAACTCGATGTAGCTCAGACCTTCATCGGGAGCGGTGAGGGGCCCGTTGGCGGCCTTGGTGGTGGAAGAGAACCAGCGTTCGTCGATTCCGCCGCGGTGGGCGCCGAGAATATACAGGTCGCGGGGATCGAGCTTGAGGCGGCCCCCGGGCATGAGGAACGAGCGCGGGACCCAGCACGGCGCCAGGCGGACAATGCCTTCACCGGCGGCAAGTGCATCATGGATCAAACTCGACAAAGCGGAGACTTCGGTTTGCGGATGGCTGTTTTGTACCTGCGGAGTCATGAGACTGTACGCACCTTCCTGTTCGTAAACGCTTCCTCGCGGGCGGGGAAAAGCGGCGTAGATCGAGCCTTTGTAGCGTATCCAGTTCAACGATCTGTGTCAAGCATGCGTTAAAACGTTTCAAAGGCCCTGAAATCGGGGTTATCGCTATGTGAGCGGGTTGCGTCCGGCATTGCGCTTGACTCACCGGCACGGGCGGAACCCACCGTACCTGTTGATGCGTTTCAACGGATCCGCGGCAAACGGCCCTGGAGGCGACAACATGAAAATTCAGACGAGTCTTGCGGCGCTATCGGCGGTGTCCGCGGTGTTTCTTTTCTGCACGCCGAGAGGACTTACAGTATGTACCGACAACTCCAAAACCTTGTTCTTCTCGTCAATCTTGTGCCGGTAAACGCGATAGCCAGGCCATTGCAGGGTACGGGTGAACTCGTTAAGTAGGGAACCTCTGAATTTAGGCGCCGGCGGCGCATCCACCGTCGCCAGGCACAGCAGAGCCGGTGGATGCGCCGCAATCCTTTCAGTTACACCCGCCTGAACTACAGCCGCTTCAGGTAGATGTTCTTGGTCCAGTAGCCGCCGGTGCTTTCGACCTCGAGGCCGATCTTGCCGCTGGGGCGGAACAGGGTCGGATCTTCGTCGATGAACACCGACATCAGGTGGCCGTTCATGAACAGCATGGTAGTGTTGCCCTTGGCGATGAGAAGGAACTGGTTGTAGTCGTCCTTCTTGAACCAGGAATCGCGGGTTGCCCGGTCATGCAAGGTGGCGAGGGTGAAACGCCGATTCACCGGCAGAGCCAGGGTCACATTGCCCGGAGGACTGGCGATACTACGGGGCGATGCCTGCTCGTAGTAGCTGCCCGGCCATTGGTTCACCGCGTCGAAGTCGAATTGCGGACCGGCCATATCCCACTTGGCTTGTTCGGCCCGGCTCGGCGCCTGACCGCGGGGTTGCCCGCTGGGGCAAGTGGCCGATTGCTGGCCGCGCCCGCCGACAGCGCCCGCGCCCTGTCCGCGGCCCGCCGCCGCGCCGCCAGGCGCGCCCTGGCCGCCGGCAGCGCCCTGTCCGCGTCCGCGTCCGCCGAGCCCGCCCGCGCCGGCCGCGGTTACGATCGTGCCCGCGCCGCCACGGCCCGGGTACTTGCCGGGCACGTCGTTGCTTTGCGTCATGTAGCTGCGGAACTGAACGCCGCCATTGACGCTGCCCGTGCCTTTGGATTCAAACTTCAACATGAAGTCGGCCACTTCGCCGCCCTGCCAGACCAGGTAAATCGTGCCGGTCGGTTTCTCGCAAGTCGGTTCAACGTGAATCGCCCCGTCCTCCACGTTCCAATAGCGGGTGTCTCCATCCCAGCCGGTCAGATCGCGGCCGTTGAAAATCTGAAGCCAGCCTTCGTTATCGTCCATGTCGAACGCCGCCGCGCCGCGTCCGAAACCGCCTCCGCCCGCACCGCCGCGTCCCGCATTCTGGGCGCCGGGAGCGCCTGGAGCCTGGGCGGCGGGAGCCTGGCCGCCCTGCGGCGCCGGCTGCTGCGACAAAGCCCACGGAGCCAAGAGCAACAGCGCTGCCGCGCCGATGCCGCCCATCATCCAAATCTTCTCTTTTGGCCGCATAGTCCTCTTCCGTTCTGTCCTCACATCCAAAACTGAATCCGGATCCGATTGTAGCCGATGTCACTTCGATACGCGCACTGATTGCGTGGGTCGGGGTGGTGCGCCGGGCGGCGCTGCGGGGGCGGCACGCGGCGGTAACGCGGCGGTAACGCGGCGGGGGCGGGACGCGCCGGGGTCCGGCGGGTCCGTGTCCGGGCGGTGTGGCCTGGCGCGGGCAGGTGGTGCGGACTCAGGAAGGCAAACATCCGCAACTGCTGGCCCTGGTGGGCGACAGAGACGAGCTCTCCGGGTACATCAAGATCAACGACTGGAACCAAGTCCACATCATCGCCCGCGGCAACGAGTTGATGCACATCATCAACGGGCACGTGATGTCGATTCTCATCGACGACGATCCGACCAAGTTCCGCAAGAACGGGCTCATCGGCGTGCAGATCGAGGGCACGCGGGAAAATGAGTTACCGGAATATCTATATCAAGCAGTTGCCCTAGTCGTACCATCGAAGGGATGGCCGTCACCACTTACCATGGCCGCAGGGCTGCGTCCATTGAGAACGAGCATCTGCGCGTCACCGTCCTCGAGGAGGGCGGTCATATTGCGGAGATCCTGCACAAACAGACCGGGTCTGAACCCGTTGTGGGTGCCGCCCTGGCGTTTGATCGAGCCGTCGGCACACAGCGCGACGGCGAATCCGGAGTTCGGGTCCGGAAGCGATGCCCGGCTGCTTGCCGGAATCATGGGGCACAACCTCTGCCTGGACCTGTTCGGCGGACCGTCCGTGGAAGAGGAGGCGGCCGGGGTGACGGCCCACGGCGAAAGCTCGGTGGCGCGATACGAAATCTCGGGCTCCGGGAGCAGCCTCAGGCAAAGCGCGCAATTCCCGCTGGCGCAGCTTGCCTTCGAACGGCGGATCGAACTCGAGGGCAGCGGTATCCGCATCCGGGAGCGCGTGGAGAACCTCACCGCCGCGGATCGTCCACTGGCCTGGACGCAGCACGTCACGCTGGGCCCGCCGTTCCTCGAAACCGGCGCGACGCAGTTCCGGGCCAGCGCCGGGCCGCTCCAAGACGTATGAGAGCGCGTTCGGCGCCGACGATTACCTGGCAGCCGGGGAGGAATTCGACTGGCCGCTCGCGCCCCGTAACGGACGGCGGCCTGGCCGACCTGCGCGTCTACAGCGCGGCCCAGAAATCGAGCGCCTACACCGCGCACCTGATGGAGCAGGGGCGCGACGATGCATTCTTTCTGGCATGGCTGCCCTCGGCGCGCCTGGCGTTCGGCTACGCCTGGAATCGCGCCGATTTTCCATGGCTCGGCATTTGGGAAGAGAACCACAGCCGGACCCACACTCCCTGGAACGGCGCGACGCTCACGCGCGGGATGGAGTTCGGCGACATCGCCGATGCCCGAATCGCGCCGCGCGATGGTGGAGCGCGGGCGCATGCTGGGCGCTCCGGCGTACCGCTGGCTGCCGGCGCGAGGCGTAGCGGAAGTGGAATACCGGGCCGCGGCGTGGCTCTCGGATGCGGTTCCGGAAGCGATGCCGCTGCCCTGACCCTCGGGTCCGCCGGCCTATTCGAAAACGACGCGGTCTTTGGCGGAATCGAGCTTGGCTGCGTCGAGCCCCGGCACTTTTTTCACGTCGTCGAGCGTTTTGAACTTGCCATTCTGCTCGCGATAGTGAACCAGCGCCGCGGCCTCCTTGCCGGTCAACTGCAGCATCGTCTCGATGTCCTGGGCGGACGCTTTATTCACGTTGACCTTGGGGGGAGCGTTCGAAAAATGGACCGAAAGATAGTCGAGCACCTGGTAGAACTCGGCCTCGCTACCCTTGGCGCCCAACTCCACCATGTGGCTGATTTTGTCGCCCCATTCGTCGCGGCTCAGTTTCTGCGCGGCGACGACCTCGGGGTCATGGCAGCCGGCACAGACCTTCAAAACGACATCTTTGCCCGGACCGTCGGGAAGCTGGGATTGCGCGTCCGAAACGCTCGCTCCCGCCATCCAAATAAAGCCAAACAGACCTACCCATACAAAGTGCGAAAACTTCCTGGCCAGCATCCTCGAATCGTGCTCCTTCTCGACAGTGTTACAGTGGCCTTGTGGGCCTTGGGCGTGTGCAGGCGCAGAGTGTATGCGCTTGACAGCCGCCGTTGCCTGCTATAGTATCACGGGCTTGAACATGCCCTTCTTGAATCGTTTCAAACGCTCGCCGATCGCGTAATCATGGCCCTCCTCGAGGCGGACGGCATCAGCAAATCCTACGCCGGAGTGCAGGCGCTCCGAGAGGTGTCGTTCGAGCTGCGCGCGGGCGAGGTGCACGCCATCGTAGGCGAGAACGGCGCGGGCAAATCCACCCTCATCAAGGTCATCACGGGCGCGGTGGCGCCCGATTCCGGTACGCTGCGCGTTTCAGGGCGGCTGGTGGCGAACAACAGCCCCTCGCTGGCGCATTCGCTCGGCATCGCGGCCGTGTACCAGCAGCCCGCGCTGTTCCCGGACCTGACCGTAGCGGAGAACATCGCGCTGGCGCTCGAAAGCGGCGGAATCTGGCGGAGGATCCGCTGGAGCGCGCGCCGGCGGCGCGCGCAGGAATTGCTGGAGCGCACCGGCGCGGCCATCGACCCGGAGCGCGCGGTGCGCACGCTGAGCATGCCGGAGCAGCAGATTGTCGAAATCGCCAAGGCCATCGGCGCCAATGCCCGCATCCTGATACTGGACGAACCCACCGCGTCGCTCACCAGCAACGAGGTGGACCGGCTGTTTCGCGTGATCGCGGCGCTCCGCTCAGAGGGCGCGGGCATCGTCTACATTTCGCACCGGCTCGAAGAGGTGAGCGCCGTAGCCGACCGGGTCACGGTGCTGCGCGACGGGCGGTCCATCGCCACCCGCGAACTGGCGCAAACGGACCGCGCCGAACTGATCCGCCTCATGGTGGGGCGCGATATTCACGCGATCTTTCCAAAGCGCGAAGTGACCGCCGGCGCTCCGGTTCTCGAAGTGCGCGGGCTCGGCAGCCGCGAGGCCGGGGTTCACGACGTCAGCTTCACGGTGCGGGCCGGCGAAATCCTGGGCTTTGCCGGGCTGGTGGGTTCCGGAAGGACGCAGCTTGCCGAGACCCTGTTCGGCCTCACGCCTGCCGACACGGGCGAGATCCTCCTGCACGGGCGGAGCGTGCGCATCGATTCGCCGCACTGCGCCATCCGCCACAAAATGGCCTATCTTCCCGAGGACCGGCGCCGTCACGGCGTGGTGCTGGAGATGGCTGTCGCCGCCAACACGAGCATCGCGAGCCTGGACTCGGTTTCAAGCGGCGGGCTCATCGACGCGGGACGCGAAGAGGCGCTGGCTCGCGGTTTTGTGGAACGGCTGCGAATCAAGACGCCGTCCATTTATTCGGAGACCGGCTCGCTTTCCGGTGGAAACCAGCAGAAGGTCGCGCTGGCACGCTGGCTGGCCATTGCACCAGACGTGATGATTCTGGACGAGCCGACGCAAGGGGTGGACATCGGCTCGAAATCGGAAATTCACGAGATGATGGGGGACCTGGCGGAGCGGGGCATGGCGGTGATCATGATCTCCTCGGAACTGCCGGAAATCCTGGGGATGAGCGACCGCATCGCGGTGATGCACGAGGGCTCCCTGGCCTGCGTGTTCGACCGCGCGGAGGCGACGCAGGAGAGAATCCTGGCGGCCGCGCTGGGCCAGGCTGCCGGCGGCGGAGGGCGCGGATGATCGAGCGCTACCGCCGGGAACTCTCGCTCGCCGGAGCGATTCTGGTGCTCGCCCTGGTGCTGCTGGTCGCGGCGCCCGCATTCTTCTCCTTCGGCAACCAGCGCGACCTGGTGATGAGCAACGTGCCGGTGCTGATTGTGGCGCTGGGCATGACGCTGGTGATTCTGACGGGGCATATCGACATTTCGGTCGGCTCGCAATTCGCCGTTTGCAGCGTTGCGGTAGGTGTGCTGGTGCGCGGCGGGCTGCCGACGCCGGTAGCCGGGCTGCTGGTGTGTTTCGTGGGCGCGGCGATGGGCGCGATCAACGGCGCGCTGGTGGCCTGGGTGAGGATCCCTTCCATCGTGGTGACCCTGGCTACCATGGTGGCGTTCCGGGACGGCCTGCGCTGGATCACGCAGGGCGCGTGGGTGCAGGATCTGCCGCCGGATTTCCACTGGCTGGGGCTTTCGCAATTCGCGAGCGAGTCCATCGCCATCGCGGCGGCCCTGCTGCTGACGCTCGGAGTCGGGTTCGCTTTGCGGCACCTGGCGGCCGGACGGCTCGTCTACGCCACTGGTTCCGATCCCGACGCCGCGCGCCTGGCCGGCATCAATCCGCCGCGGGTGGTGTTCTCCGTGTTCGTGATCACGGGCGTGCTGACCGCCATCTCGGCCTTCTTCAACGCGGTCCGCTTTCAACAGGTGCCGTCGAATGCGGGCGTGGGGCTGGAGCTCAAGGTCATCGCCGCCGTAGTCGTGGGTGGAGTGGCTATTTCCGGCGGCCACGGCAAGGTCTCGGGAACGTTTCTGGGGCTGCTGCTGCTCGCCGTCATCGGGCCGGCGCTCACGTTTCTGGGCTTCAGCGCTTACTGGGAAAGGGCCATCGAAGGCGGCATCATTCTGGTTGCGGTAGCCGCCGACGCCATAAGGCTGCGGCCGGGCAGGGAGGCTCATGCTTCCGCCGGGTGAGCAGAGGACATGGCGCGAGCGCTGGTCGCCCAACGGCGAGTGGGTGCTGGCGCTGGCCCTGGCGTTCGAGGTGGCCGTTTTCGCGCTGATCGGCGAGAACTTTTTTTCGCTGGGCAATTTCTTCGAAGTGGTGCGCCTCAGCGTGGAACTCGGGCTGCTCGCGCTGGCGCTGACGCCCATCGTGATCACCGGCGGGATCGACCTTTCGGTCGGCTCGATGATGGGGATGGCGGCCGTGATCTTCGGCGCCCTGTGGCGCGACGGCGGCTGGCCGCTGGCCGCGGCGGCGCTGGCGGCGCTGGCGGCGGGCTGCCTGGGCGGCGCCCTGAACGCGGCGGTGATCACGCGGTTGAACGTGCCGCCGCTGATCGTGACGTTGGGTTCGTTTTCGCTTTTCCGGGGCATCGCCGAAGGGATCACGCACGGCGCCGAGAATTACTCGAGCTTCCCGGCGGGGTTCTTGTGGCTGGGGCAGGGATACCTGGGGGGCGTGGTGCCGGTACAGTTCCCGATCCTGCTGGCGGCGATCGCGGCGTACGGGGTGCTGCTGCACCGTTCCGCCATGGGGCGGACGTCTGTACGTACTGGGGTTCAGCCCGGACGGTGCGCGTTACGCCGGCATTCCGGTGCGGCGGCGGCTGGCATTCCTGTACGTGCTCTCGGGCGTGGTTTCAGCGGGGGCCGCGATCATTTACGTAGCGCACCTGGGGCAGGCCAAGTCCGACGCAGGCACCGGCTACGAACTGGCCGCGATTACGGCGGTGGTGCTGGGCGGTACCTCGGTCTTCGGCGGACGCGGCACGATCTGGGGCACGGTGTTGGGGCTGTTCGCGATTTCCGTGCTGCAAAACGGCCTGCGGCTGGCGGCGCTGCCCGCCGAACTGACGGGTGTCCTGACCGGCGTAGTGCTGGTGGTGACGATCGGGCTGGGCCGCCTGCGCGGCCGGACACAAGCGCCCGAAACGACTCTTGACGAGGTGGATACGATGAGAAATTCTCAACTCGCCATACTTTCCGGTGTGATCCTGGCGGGCTCGCTGATCGTGGCCGGGACGAACGTGTGGCTGATTCGTTCGCTGCGCCCGGCTTCCGGCGAGACCGCCTCCGCAGTCACATCGGGCGGGCGCACGCCGGTGATCGCGATGATGCCCAAGGCGAAAGGCGATCCGTACTTTGCCAGTTGCCGTACCGGCGCCGAAGAGGCCGCCAAGGAACTGGGGGTGGAGTTGATCTGGGACGGCCCCACCGGCCTGGACGCCGCCAAGCAGAACGAGGTAGTGGAGGGCTGGATCACGCGCAAGGTGGACGCCATCGCGGTGGCGGTGGAAAACGCGCCGGGCATTTCGACCGTGCTGCGCAAGGCGCGGGAGCGCGGCATCCACGTGATCACCTGGGATGCCGACGCGGAACCGGACGCGCGCGATTTCTTCATCAACCAGGCCACTCCCCAGGGCATCGGGTCCACGCTGGCCGACGAAGGCGCGCGCCTGGTGAACAAGCAGGGCGAATACGCCATCATCACCGGGCCTCTCAGCGCCGCCAACCAGAACGCCTGGATCGCGGAGATCAAGAAGCACATGGAGGCCAACTATCCCGGCATGAAGCTGGCGGTAATCCGGCCGGCCGACGACGACCGCGACCGGGCCTTCGCCGAAACGCAGACCATCCTCAAGGTGTATCCGGCGGTGAAGCTGGTGATCACGATTTCGGCGCCCGAAGTGCCGGGCTCGGCGGAAGCGGTGCAGCAGGCCGGCCGCACGGACGTGAACGTCATCGGCCTTTCGCTGCCCAACCTGTGCAAGCGTTACGTGCATGCGGGCGTTGTGCAGGCCGTGGTGCTGTGGAACACGCGCAATCTCGGCTACCTCACCATACAGGCGGCCAACCTGATGGTGCAGGGGCGGCTCAAAAAGGGCGTCACGTCGATTCCGGGAGGCCGGTTGGGGACGATTCAGGTGCGCGGCGACGAGGTGTTGCTGGGCAAGCCCCTGGTGTTCACCAAGGCGAATATCGACCAGTACGATTTCTGATTCGTGGTGCCGGGCTCAGGCAATGGCGGCGGAATCGTCCAGGCGAACCGGTGCGGATCCATTGGTGTTGGCGGGCTGCGCGGGGGCCCTGCGCGAGGTTTGGCCCACTTTCAAAGTGGCGGGCAGCCGTACCGTGAAAGGCTCGCCGTCAGGCGTCTCGGTCTTTCCCGCAATCCGGGCCATCATGATCTCTCCGGCGCGATAGCCGATCTCGTAAGCGGGCTGGACGATGGAAGTGATGGAGGGAGAAAACAGGTCGTCCACAGTGAGCTCATCGAAGGTGAGAAAAGCGATATCCTCGGGAGTTCGCAGGCCGCAGTCGCGAAGCGCGCGCAGCACGCCCAGGGCGGTAGGGCCATTGGTGCAGAACAGGGCGTCCGGGCGCGGAGAAGACGCCTGGATCTTTTCGCGGCACATGGCCGCGACGTCCGCGATTTTCAGGTTGCCCGGCCAGATCAGATCGTCCGGCGAAGGCAGATTGGCCTGCCGCAGCGCCTGCCGGTAGCCGAGCAGGCGCCGGCGCTCGTTCTTCAAGGTGAGGGGACCGGTCACGATCGCGATCTGGCGGCTGCCTTCCTGGATCAGGTGCTCGACACCCATTTCGGCCGCTTGCACGTCGTCCACAGAAACCGAATCCACCGAGATGCGGTCCGGAATGCGGTCCAGGCAGACCACGGGGATGCCTGCGTCCATGATGCGGGAGACCTGGTTCAGCGGCGTGGGGCCGGCGGCGATCACCATCAGGATGCCTTCCACGCGCTGCGACCGGAACAGATAGAGTAGCTCCTTCTGCCGCTCCACGTCGTCGTCCGAATTGACGGCGATCACGGTGTAGCCGTGCTTGCGCGCTGCATTCTCCACGCCACGGATCACCTGCGGGAAAAACGAAATGGTCATGTCCGGAACCATCATGCCCAGCGTTCGGGTCTTACTGGTCTTGAGGCTCCGGGCAACGTGGTTGGGGTGGTAGTTGAGCTCGTGGATAGCCGCCAGCACCTTGAGCCGCAACGGTTCGCTCACCGGCACCGAACCGGTGATGACGTGCGAAACAGTCCCGACGGAAACGCCGGCGACCTCCGCGACTTTCTTGATGCTGGGCATGCGCGTGACCCTGCCCCCGCCTGTAGCGGGGGACAGGGCAGATTTCAGACTACAACTTTTTCAGCCGGATATTGCGGACTTCGATCTTCATCGGGTCACCGCGGTGGCATTGGATCCCAATCAGCCCGGCGAGGCGCCGGCCCTTGGTATCGTCGTCGATCACCATGCTGGTCATACGGCCGTTCAGAATTTGGATCAGCGTGTTGCCGCGCGCGATGAGGTACAGGTCATTCCAGTCGTCGCTCTTGATGATGCTCTTGAGTTCGTTGCTGTCGCCGAGCGACGAAACGAGGCCGGGCTTGCCGCCATCGGGAATGTACGTGAACTGGCCGCGCATCGCCAGGAACCCGCGGCCGCGTTCTTCGTAGAACTGGCCCGTGAACTGCTGCGCGCCGTCCATGTCGGCCTGGTAGCCGATCATGCCGGTTTTGAAATCGGGACGTTCGATGCTGCGGATCTGAATGCCGCTGTTGTAGCCGGTCAGCTTGTAATCGAGCTTCAATTCGAAATCCGCCGGGCTGCCGCCGCGCCAGATCAGAAACGTATTCTGTTCGGGCTGCTTGTCGGTGGCCGTCTGGCCGACGATGGTTCCGTTCTCCACCCGCCAGAACTTGGTATCGCCTTCCCATCCGTTTAGGGTTTTGCCGTCGAAGATCGGCGTAAAGCCGGTCTCCTCGAGCGGCGGAATGCCGCGGCCGCCTCCGCCGCCGCGACCGGCGTTCTGCCCCTGGCCGCGCCCGGCCGGCGGAGTTCCGCCCTGCTGGGCGACCAGGCCCGCAACAAGGATGAGCCCGATTCCCGCGGTAATCGAAATTCTGTTCAGCATGTCGCTCCTTTTTGCTCCGCTGCGGAGCCCGGCACCTTGACCCAGTTGCGGTTTGCCGCCGATTGCAGCACTGCATCGGTGACGTAATCCGTGCACAACGCCTCTGCGAATGTCGGCGAGGCGCTCTTGCGTCCGGCGGCGGCCGAAAGAAAATCCGCCGCCTGGTGGATGAACGTGTGCTCGTAGCCGATTTGAAGGCCGGGCACCCACCAGTGCTTCATATAGGGATGATCGCTGTCGGTGATGTGCAGGCTGCGCCATCCGCGCGTCCGGCCTTCATCGCGGTGATCGAAATACTGCAAGCGGTGCAGGTCGTGCAGGTCCCAGAAAATGGAGGCGTGCTCGCCGTTGATCTCGAAGGTGTAGAGCGCCTTGTGGCCGCGGGCGTAGCGGGTGGCCTCGAAGGTGGCCAGCGACCCGTTGCGGAAACGCGCCAGAAACAGGCTGGCGTCGTCGATGCCGACCGGCTCCACCTTGCCGGTGAGGTTGTGTTTGCGGCTCTTGATGAAGGTTTCGGTGATGGCCGAGACCTCGTCGATGCCGCCGTTCAGCCAGAGCGCGGTGTCGATGCAGTGGGCCAGCAGGTCGCCCGTGACGCCGCTTCCGGCCACGGCCACATCCAGGCGCCAGAGGCCCTCGCCGCCCTGCGGCAGGTCGCTCGAAATGGTCCAGTCCTGGAGGAACTTGGCGCGGTAGTGGAAGATCTTGCCCAGCCGTCCTTCATCGATCAGTTGCTTGGCCATCGTCACCGCCGGCACGCGCCGGTAGTTGTACCAGACCATGTTCGGCACGCCCGCCGCTTCCACGGCCTGCACCATGGCCTCCGCCTCCGCTGCGTTGCGGCCGAGCGGCTTCTCGCACATCACCATCTTGCCGGCCTTGGCCGCGGCGATGGCGATTTCGGCGTGGGTGTCGTTGGGGCTGGCGATATCGACCAGGTCGATCTCCGGAGATTCCACCAGCTTGCGCCAGTCCGTCTCCACCGATTCGTAGCCCCAGCGGGCGGCGAAATCCTGCGCCCGCGAAGCGTTCCGCGCGCACAGCGTCTTCAGCACCGGCTGGTAGGGGACGTCGAAGAAATGGTTCACCTGTGAGAAGGCGTTGGAGTGGGTACGGCCCATGAACCCGTAGCCCACCATCCCGATATTGAGCTTCTGCATGTCAGTTCCACCCGTGGGCGTTTCGCACCGCGACCATCACGCCCAGCACGTCGTTCCACGTCTTGGGATTCATCATGACGGAATTGGGGAACATGCAGCCGTCCCAGCAGACGTGCTCGAGGGCGCCGGTGGGCTGGCCGTCGTCGCCGCGCAGCCAGGCGCCGGAATCGCGCACGATGTCGAGCTTGCCGTTGGGATCGCAGGGCTGGCAGTGGCGGCCGGTCTTGTCGTGCGAGCCCGAGCCTTTTACCGTGCCGTCGTTCTGCGCCACGTGGAAATCGATGGTCCAGGGCCGGAGGGCAGCCGCGACTTTGCGGTACGCCTCGGCCAGACGTTCGCCCTGCGACCAATCGAAATCGTCGGGCAGGAGCCGGTCTTCGGGCGCGTTGTAGCCCATGGTGAAAAGCATGGTGTGGGCCATATCGGCCTGAAACCCGAGTGTTTTCGGGCGGCCCACCATTTCGAGCAGGCGCACGTTGCTGCGCCAGCTATGCATTCCGGCCCAGCAGATCTCGCCTTCGGCGGCCAGGCGCTCGCCGAAACCTTCGGCGATGTTGCAGGCCTCGGTGAAGGTCTGCGCGATTTTCCTGGTGTTGCCTTCGGGGTCATTGGCCCACTCGCCGGCGCCGGCCGCCGAGTCGATGCGAATCACGCCGTACTTGCGAATCCCGAGTTCGCGCAGTTTCTTTCCGATGCGGCAGGCCTTGCGGACTTGAGTCAGGAAACGGCCGCGCTCCTCCTCGTTGCCCATGGCGGACCC
This sequence comes from Bryobacterales bacterium, assembly GCA_963836425.1. Lineage (GTDB taxonomy): Bacteria > Acidobacteriota > Terriglobia > Bryobacterales > Bryobacteraceae > CAWIJJ01. The sequence goes on from CAWIJJ010000011.1 coordinate 14,476, forward strand.
GCCGCCGGTCGGCGCCCAAACCGGCGCCACCAGGGAGCCGACGCGCAGCTCTTTCCCGGAGATATTCTCGGCCAGGCGCGCGAGATCGTCGTCACTCGAATCGATGTCCGTATGCGGCAGGGACAGGAACAGGTCTACGCCGTCGAAGCGGACGCCATCCACCTCCGCGGCGGCGGTCAGGTTCAGCATGGTTTCCAGGTCGATCGGCGGCTCCGAATCGGGGCCTTTTCCGACCAGCCCGGGCCACATCGCATTGTGAAGCGCAGGATAGGTATGAGTAGCGGTGCTCATTCAGCCTCCTCTCGCATGATTATGCCGCAAACCGCACGGCGGGCGAGCGATTGAAACGTCTCAAGCTCTGCAATCGTATATCAGGCTCGGGATCTTGTCAAACCAACCGACGACGCTCCGGGCTTGACTCCGAAATTGGGCGGCGCGTATGCTGGCTGACATCGGTCTCTTCCCTAGAATCGTTCCAGCACTGCTTTTGGCGGCGGCGGTAACTCCCGCTCTGGCGCAACGGATCAGCGGAGAACTGCGCCTCCAGGTAACCGACAGCGCCGGCGCTCCGGTGCAGGCGTCGTGCCGGATCACCGGGGACGCAGCGGGGGTCGAGCGCGAGTTCCAGACGGGCCCCGATGGGCGGTTCACGGTTCGCGGGCTGCCCTTCGGCAAGTACAGCCTGACGGTCACGCGCGCCGGGTTTGCAGTGAACGCTTCCCTGGTCGAGATTCGCTCCCAGATCCCGCTCGAGTTCGCTGTCAAACTGGGCGTCGCGCCGGTTGAAACCACGGTGGTCGTGCACGAATCGGAAACCCTGCTCGATCCGGCCCGCACCTCGGCGGCGCAGTATCTGAGCCCGCGCGAAATACGGGAGCGGCCCGCCGGCGCGCCCGGCCGGTCCCTGATCGACCTGATCAACACGCAACCGGGGTGGCTGCTCGAAGCCAACGGCGTGCTGCATCCACGCGGGTCGGAGTACGACGTGCAGTATGTGGTGAACGGCATTCCGCTCTATGACAACCGCTCGCCGGCGTTCGCGCAATCGCTCGAAGCGGGCGAGTTCCGTTCGGTCAACGCGCGCACCGCGGGCATTCCCGCCGAATTCGGGCGCAAGTTGGGCGGGGTGATCGAAATCGAAACGGCGGCAGACGCGCGGCAGGGGCTGCACGGCAGCGCGGCGCTCGAAGGCGGAAGTTTCGGCAGCCGCAGCGCCTTCGCTTCCCTGCAATTCGGGTCCGGCAAGAACACCGTTGGAATCAGCGGCGAGGGCATGCTGACGGACCGGTATCTCGACCCGCCGGTCGAGGAGAACTTCACGAACCATGCCTCGGGGGGCGGATTCTCGGTCCGATTCGACCGCGACTGGAGCGCGTCGGACCGCACCTGGGTATACCTGGACCGTCACGCGACCGGCTTCGAGGTTCCCGACGAGTTGTTGCAGCAAGCCGCAGGGCAGAGGCAGGACCGGACGGCGGGCGAGACCCAGGGGCAGATCTCGCACACGCATATTTTCTCGGCGTCGGCGCTCGGCCAGTTTCGCGGCATGGTCCGCGACACTTCCGCGCGGTTGTGGGCGAATGCGCTTTCGACTCCGATTCTGCCCGCGCAGGATCGCGGCTTCCGGGAAGCCTACGCCGCGGCCAGCCTGTCGGTGCACAGCGGACGGCACGAGTGGAAGGGCGGCATCGAGACGTGGTTTTCCTCGATTCGCGAGAACTTCTCCTATCGCATTGTCGACTACCGGATTTCGGGAGTGCCGATCTTCGACCCGGGTATTCCTCCGGAATTCGCTTTTTCCGACCGGCGGCAGGGCCGCGACCAGTCCGCATTCGTACAGGATCTGTGGCGCGCCGGAAACGTGACCCTCAGCGCCGGCTTGCGCTTCGATCGCCACCGCCTGGTACGGACCGAGAGTGCGTGGAGTCCCCGCCTGGGTGTGGCGTATGCGGTGCCGGCGGCGAATTTGGTGCTGCGAGCATCCTATGACCGCGTGTTCGAGGTTCCGGCGATCGAGAACATCCTGCTCGGCAGTTCGGACCTCACCGAATTTCTCGGGGGCGAGGGCGCATTTCTTCCGCTGCGCTCTTCGCGCGGGCACTATTTCGAGGCCGGGTTTTCGAAGGCGGCTTTCGGCCGGCTGCGCGTGGACGGCTCCTGGTACGACCGGCGACTGAACGATGCCGCCGACGACAGCCTGCTGCTCAATACCGGCGTGAGTTTCCCCATCGCATTCAGCCGCGCCAGCATCCACGGTTTCGAAGCCAAGATATCGGTGCCGTCCTGGGGCCCGTTCTCGGGCTACTTGAGCTACAGCAATATGACGGGCCGCGGCTATCTGCCGGTGGCGGGCGGCCTGTTTCTGGGAGATGAGGCGCAGAGCCTGATTGCGGGTTCCGGCTCCTTTCCCATCACCCAGGACCAGCGGAACACCCTGCGCGCGCAGTTCCGTGTTCAACCACATCCGCGCGTGTGGCTGGCGGTGAGCGGCTGGTACAACAGCGGGCTGCCGTTTGAAATCGAAGGACCCGCCGACGATGCTTTCGTCGAGCTTCAGTATGGCGATCGCATCCTCAGCGAGGTCGATTTCGACCGGGGGCGTGTGCTGCCTTCGACGGCCGTGGATCTTTCCGCCGGGGTGGACGTGGTGCACAACGAACGCTGGAAGTTGCGCGTGCAGGCGGGAGTGACGAACATCGCGGACCGGCTGAACGTCATCAACTTCGCCGGAGTCTTCTCGGGAACCGCGCTCGGCGCCCCGCGCAGTTACGGATTACGGCTGCAAACGGAGTTCTGAGCGTCAGCGTCAGCGAAACAAAATGGCCGGCTTTCCGCCCGTGGGTGGGAAGCCGGCCGAATTCGAACACCGATTCAGATCAAAACTGCAGGCGGAGCATGAGCTGCATGATCCGGGGATCGCGCGCTCCGCTGACGGTTCCGAAGCCGTTCTTGTTATTGATCGACCCGTCCGCCTTCAGGTACAGGTTGGTCGGCGTGGGGTTGGTCAACGAAGAGAAGTTCAAGGTGGAGTTGATCCCCGAGAACTGGGTGTGGTTGAAAGCGTTGAAGGCGTCGGCGCGCAACTGGAGCCGCACGCGCTCCGTCCAGGCAAATTCCTTCTGCACGGAGATATTCCAGTTGTTGATGCCCGGATTGATCATGTAATTGCGCGGCGCTTCGAGTCCGATGGAGCCGACCTGCGGGGCGGCGAAGGCCGCCGGGTTGAGCCGGTTGTACGGATTGTCCGTGGTGCCGGTCAGCGGATCGCCGATCAGCGCAAGGCGCGCGCCTTCGGTATACGACCCGGTGATGTTCTGGTTTCCAGCGCCGGAGATGCTGAAGCCGGGCGTGTAGGGGTTGCCCGTCTGGAAAGTGGTGTTACCGGAGATCTGCCAGCCGTCCGCCAACATGTGCAGCGTGTTGCTGTTCTTGAAGATCGAGGGCAGGGTCCAGGTGTAGTAAGCCTGGAACGTGTGCTCCCGGTGGAAGGAGAGCAGGGCGTAGTTGGCGAGCCGCGTGTACTGGTCGATGCGGTTGAAGTTGCCGCGATCGTCGGAAGTGCCCAGGGCGCGGGACCAGGTGTAGTTCACGCCGAAATCGAGGCTGCGCGCGAAGCGGCGGGTGAGCGATGTCTGCAGCGAATTGTAGTTGGACGTGCCGCCGAACTCATGCAGCGTGATGTCGCCCCAGCCCGGGTACGGGCGCAGGAAGACCGCATCCAGCGCATTGGCGCCGGGCAGTCCTGGATTCTTCGTGGGATCTGCGTTCTGCGGCTGGAACGTTGCGCCGTAGGGGATCGCGTTCAGGTTGACGCGCTGTAACTGATGGCGCGACATGTTGCCGACGTACGCGACGTCCAGGATGGTGCTCTCGGCAAGCCGCGTTTGCAGCCCCAGGCTGTAGTTGTACACGGTGGGGACGTCGCCGTTCGGGGAGAACGCGTTCAGGTTGCTGGGAGCCACCTGGATATTGCTCGGGTCGAGGTTGCTCAGCAGCCCGTTGACCAGGGTCGGGGCGAAGGTGGTGGGCGGATTGGTGATCATGTCGAACACTTCGTTGCCCTGGAAGCGGTCGTAGAAGATACCGCCGCCGCCGCGCAGAACCATCCGCTGCTGCCCGGTGACATCGAAGGCGAAGCCGAAGCGCGGTGCATAGTGAATCCCGCGATCCTTGATCAGGTACTTATTCACTTCCTGACCGGCTTGCGCAATTCCATTCAGCGAGTCTCCCGTGCCGTTCACGATCTTGCCGATGTAAGTGGCATCCAGAATCTGACCGGTGCCGGGATCGATGGCGCGGCGGCTGGTCGGCGTGCCGGTGGGCCGGTAGATGCGTGGAGCCTGCGAGGGGTCGTAGAGTTCGGTACGGAAAGTTGAAGTCTGGAGCCCGGCGTCAAACTGCGGCTGAATCCACTGGAAGCGGAGGCCGTAGTCGAGCGTCAGGCGGCGATTTACTTTCCAGGTATCCTGCACGTACCATTCGGCGTTAGTATAGCGGTAGCGGCCGGTAGCGTATTGAGACGCCTGGTTATAGCTCGAGTAAACGCCCAGCGCCATGTTGGCGAAGCCGAAGCCGGTGTCGAACGGGTTACTGGAACTGTCGCCGAAATTGATGTCGCCGTTGGCGTTGGCAAACGAGGTCTGGTCTTTGCGGCTGCGCTGAACATAAATGCCGCCCTTGATCACGTGCTGATTCCAGACTTTCGTCAGGTTGTCGATCCACTCGATGGTCGTGTTGTAGTTGTAAAAGGGAGCGTTGTTCGTCCCTACCTGCTGCTGGCCGCCGATCAGGGTACCGGCATAACCAAAACGGGGAATGAAGTCCTGCTGCACGGCCCCGGGGAACAACACGGGGATATCGATGCCGGTGGCCGCACGCGTCAGCCCGTTGGTGGTCGGATCGATGTTGATGATGTTCTTGCCGAATCCCCAGTTGGCTTCATTGGTCAGGGTCGGGCTGATGATCCAGCTCGCGCTGAGCGCCAGGGCGTAGCCGGGACGCTTATCGGTGATCGGCACGAGCGGGAAGCCGGAGCCGAGCACGAACGAGCCGTAGGCGGAGGTGACCGAATCGAAGTTATGCAGGTAACGCCCGAAGACGCGCCACTTACTGCTCAGATTGTAGTCGAGGCGGATCAGGTCTTCGCGCCGGGGATAGGAGTCCGGAATCTGCGAGGAGTAATTGAAGCCTTTGTTCGCCGTGCTGATGTTATTCGGCAGCGGATACCAGTTCAGGGCGGCTACGCCGGGAGCATACAGGCGGTCTTGCGGAATAATGTTTCCGGGGAAGATGCCGCCATTGGGATCCTTCAACTGAGGAATGGGATTTCCGTTCTTGTCCACGCTCTGGGAGAAGTTACCCTGCCGCTCCAGTTCCGTCGGGAAGGTTGCATCGCGGCGGCCCTGCGGTTTCAACTGGCGCTGGAATTCCTGGCTCCAGAAGAAGAACATCTTGTCTTTCAGGCGATCGAACACTTTCGGGATATACACCGGACCGCCGATCGTATAGCCCGGGTTGTTGAATCGGAAAAGATTGCGGGGAAGGCCGTCGCGGTTGTTCTTCCAGTTGTTGGCATTCAGCCCGTCGTGGCGATGATACCAGTAAGCGCTGCCGTGAAAATCGCTGCTGCCGCTCTTGGTCACCACCGAGATTTGCGCGCCGGAACTCCGCCCGTACTCCGCCTGATAGTTCGAGGTGAGCATCTTAAACTCCTGGACCGAGTCCAGGCTCACCGTGGCCAACTGGTCGCCGTTGTTGCCGGTATCGACGTTGCCGATGCCGTCCAGAGTCAGATTGTTCTGGTCAAAGCGGGCGCCGTTGGCCGAGATGTTGGCCAGTCCGGCGTGCCCGGCGGTGGTGAGATTGGCCGTGGAAACCACGCCCGGCAGGAGGCCGGCCAGTTGCAGATAGCTGCGCGAATTGACGGCGATGTTCTGAATTTCTTTGTTGGTTAACGCCGACGAACGCTCCGCGCTCTCGGTTTTGAGCAGCACGGTTTCCGCGCTGACTTCCACCGACTCGGCGACCGCGCCGATCTCGAGAACGATCATTCCGGCCGAAATTTTGTCGTTTGCAAGCAGCGTCAGGTCTTTACGTTCCGCTTTCTTGAATCCCGGCGTTTCAACGGTCATCGTGTAACGTCCGGGGAGGAGGTTAGGGAATACGAAACGGCCCTGGCCGTCCGTAGTAGCTGAAAACGTCGTGTTCTTGTCCTGGTCTATGAGGGTGACGGTGGCACTCGCTACCGCCGCCTGTTGCGGGTCCACAACTGTTCCCGCGATCGATCCCGTGCTCGTTTGTGCATAGCCCAAAAGGGCCACAAGAACAAACACACAGATCCCATTGAGAATAGTACGCATCTTGGCGATACCTTTCCTGTAGGTGGCGTGGCCCGGTGGATGCTCGCGCAGGATGTGAGGACACACATCACATACGGATACTCCACCGATACGACGCCTGGTTTTCTTAACGACCTTATCTCTGAGACTTAACCTAACTCTCCCGCCAAATCGGGAGATTGATGTCTTTACATATACCCCCGAGGCGGCGGTAAGTCAATCGCCGGAGCGGCTCACCAGTGTTAAATTTAAGCCTCAAACTAACTGCTCGATCGCACAACAGTGAAGGTCACATCAGTTACAGAATCGGCATCTTATAATACGGAACGGACCAATTGCCCGAATGGCGTCGGGCAGAATTGCGCGTCGATCAAGGGCGGTGAATCGGGCCAACCCCACGCGGCCCACCCGATTCTCTTCGCTTCAAAGTAAGCCGCCAGCTTGCGGCCCCATTTCAAATCCCGCTCTCCCCCGCCCCACTCGCCGGCAAAAACGCAATGCGAGGCGGAGAGACTTCCGAAGGCGCGGTCCCAGTTTCGTCCTTTATTTCGGTATACGTGCGTGGAGTAGACGACGCCGTCGAGACCGGGAATGGGAAAGCCGGAGAGATCGTATCCCCAGTTGATGCCCGAAACGAACACCACGGCCCCGGGGTTCGGTTCCCTCACCGCCGAGGTGAGCCTCCGCGCCCAACAGCCCCAGGCGTCGATGAGAGATGTGGAACCGGGCTCGGCAGGACCGGCGTCGTCCGGCAGGCGCACGTGGGGCTCGGAGAGGAGGTCGTAGAGCACCTCGGGGCGGCCGGAATAGCGTTGCGCCAGGGTATTCCAGAAGGCGGTGGACCGCTCGTCGGGCAGCGGCGCTACGTAATTGGCGCGGCCGAGGTGGTCGTATCCGCGCACGGTGTGGTTATCCAGCCACTGCAATGTCAGCAAAGTATAGGCGCCCCGGGCGGCCGCCAGCTCGACGGCCGCATCGAGCGACGCCAGGTACAAAGCCGCATCCGCACCGAGAACCCACTCCTGATTCAGCGGCAGACGGATAAGGTTTACACGCCATTCATTTGCGAGCAGGTCGAACTCGGAATTGCTCCAGTTCATGCCGGAAGGGCCCGTGTACTCCATCCCCGACCGGTTAATTCCGTGAAGCCACACGGATTCGCCGGTGGTGGCGGAGACGATCCGGTTGCCGGATACGGCCAGCGCGGGGAGGCTCAAGTTTCGAGAGTACAACAGGCCGGTGAACCTCCGTACGCTGCCGCTTCCGGACGTACGTTGCCGCCCGGATGTTCAGGCAGGGTTTGCGTTATTCTGCACCAAAGGACAATTGAAAATATGGCCAACGAAGCGCAATTGAAACAGAAATACCAGCCCGCAATCGACCAGATGAAGCAATCGGGCATTCATCTCGAGCATGTCCACATGCAGGGAGATAAGCTCTATATATCCGGCAAGGCTCCCAACCAGGATGTGAAGGACCGCGCCTGGGACAAAATTAAATCGATCGACTCCTCTTACTCAGACCTGACTTGCGATCTTACGGTCGATTCGTCCATGCAGCAACCGGCGCAGCAGCAGGCGCCGCAAACCATGAGCGCAGGCGCTTCCGTCAGCGGCGGCCAGTCGCGAAGGCATACCGTCAAGGCGGGGGATTCACTTTCCAAAATCGCCAAACAGTACTACGGCAGCGCGGATCAGTACATGCGGATCTTCGAGGCCAACCGTAACATTCTCTCCGACCCCAACAAGATACAGCCGGGGCAGGAACTGGTTATTCCGGAGTAACTATTCGTCGCGGAGCACCTGAATCGGATCGACGCGCGCGGCCCTGCGCGCCGGCATCCAGGATGCGGCCGCGGTAATCAGGGTAAGTAATCCGGCCACGCCGGCATAAGTAGCCGGGTCGGTGGCGGTTACGCCATAAACCAGGGTCGTCATCGCGCGGGAGAGGCCGAGAGAGGCGGCGAGGCCCACGGCCAATCCCGCCGCGGTGAGCAGGAGGCCGCGCATCACAAAGGAACCCGCGACGCGGGACGCCTTGGCTCCCAGTGCCATGCGGACTCCTATTTCCCGCGTCCGTTGTGTCACCGCGTAGGCCAGTACGCCGTAGAGTCCGATGGCGGCCAGCAGCACGGCGAGTCCGGCAAATGCGGTTAAGAGCGTCATCTGCTGGTGGCGGTCGGCTACGCTGAGCGCAAGTATCTCATCCATCGTACGCACGGCCGCCACGGGCTGGTCCGAATCCACCGAAGCGATGACTGCGCGCACCGCCGAGGTCATGGCGCCGGGGTCGCCGGCGGTGCGGACCACCAGCATTTCAGGCAGCGCCCAGGTGTCCGTGATTTGCTCGAACGGGAGGTACACTCCGGGCTTCATTTCGAGTTCGTAACCGCGCTCGTGCACATCGCGGACGACGCCGACGATGGTTCGCCAGACGCGCACGCGGGTGCTCAGCGTCACGCGGTGACCCAAGGCGCTTCCGTGCGGAAAGTAGCGCCTGGCGAATGTTTCGTTGATGACGATCACGGGCGGCGATTCCCTGCCGTCGGAGGAGGAGAAGCCGCGGCCCTCGATCATCCGGACACCCAGCACGTCCAGGTAACCGGCGGTGGCCACGCGCAGCAGCGCATCGCCGGGATCGCCGGCCGGCCGGGTAACGCCTTCCACCTCGAAGCCGTTTGTGTTTCCCATACTCAGAAAAGGCAGGGTGGAAGCGTAGGCGGCGTTCTGAACGCCCGGCAAGGCGCGAACGCCCGTAACGACGCGATGGTAGAAGCCGATTCGCGCGGCCGCATCCTGGTATTTCACCCGCGGCAGGGTGGTTCGCAGGGTGAGCAGGTGGTCCGGGCGGAAGCCCACGTCGATGTTTTTGAGGTTGGCCACCGTGCGGAGCATGAGCCCGGCGCCGGTCAGGAGCACCAGGGCCGCTGCCACTTCGAGCACCACGAGAAGATCGCGGGTGCGCGCACTACGACCGCCGACGCCGCCTCGCCCGCCCTGCTTGAGAGCGTCGTGAAGGGATACGCGGGAAGCGCGCCAGGCAGGGATGATGCTGAATGCCAGACCGGTAACGACGGACAGCCCGAGAGCGAAGGCGAGGACGCGAAGATCCAGTTGAGGAACTACCGTGGCGGACAGGCCCTCCGGCACCAGTTCCGCCAGAACTTTCATTCCTGCGGGGGCCGCCAGTACGCCAAGCAACCCGCCCGCCAGCGACAGCAGCGCGCCCTCCGCCACTAGCTGCCGGACCAGCCTGCCGCGTCCGGCGCCGAGGGCCGCCCGGATTGCCATCTCCCGCTTCCGCCCGACGGCGCGGGCCAGCAAGAGACCGGCGAGATTGGCGCAGGCGATCAGCAGCACGCACCCGGCCGCGCCCATCAGCACATACAGTTCGAGCCCCGTCTTACCCACGATTTCTTCCCGGATGGGAACGACCACCGCTCCGATCTTCTCGTTGTTTCCCGGGTACTCGCGAGCAAGTTCGCGCGCTACCCGGTTCATATCTTCCCGCGCCTGGCTAAGGGTGACGCCGGGCTTCAGCCGGGCAACCACGTTCAGGAAATGGGAACCCCGGTTGCCGAGATCCGCCGCCTGAAAATGAATGGGGATCCAGAAATCGTGGCGGCCCCGGAGCGCGAAATCGGCGGGCATGACGCCGATCACCACGCGGGGAGCGCCGTTGATGAGGATCTTGCGGTTCAGAACCGAGAGTTCGCCCGCATAGCGGCTCTGCCAGAGACCGTAGCTGATAACAACCAGAGGGGCATCCGTGCGGTCCTCCTCTTCGGTGAAGGTCCGGCCCACCAGCGGCTTCGCGCGCAGGACGGAGAAGAAGTCCGGGGTCACGGAGCGTCCGATCACCTGCTCCGGCGGCCCGTCGGCGGTCAGATTCCCGGACACGCCGCGTGTGGCCGCCATCCCGGAAAATACGCGATTCCTGGCTTTCCAATCAACGTAGTTGGCCGGGGCCGGAGTATTCTTTGGGAAACTCGCAAAGGAGGCGTCCTCCCAGACCATCACCAGGCGGTCCGGGTCGCCGAAGGGTAGTGGGCGGATCAGCACCGCGTCCACCGTGGAAAAGATGGCGGTGTTCGCCCCAATCCCGAGTGCCAGGGCAACAACCGCTACCGCTGTAAAGGCGGGAGCCTGGCGCAGAAGGCGAAGGCCAAAACGCAGATCGGCGAAGAAGTTTCCCATTCCTGGTTATACTACTGCAACGGAAAAAGGTTACGCGCACGTCTCATAGTATTGGTTCGTATGCAAAAGCTTCTCCTGATCATCGCCGCGGCGGCGGCTGTAGGCTTGGGCCAGACGCGTCCGGCCGTCAAAGCCCCCACACCCAGACCGGCGGCCAAAACCGGCGCTGCCCCCACGCGGTGGGCCATCGACAGCCTGACCGTCGAAGGCAACCGGATCTTCAGCCGCGAACAGGTGCTCGCCGTGGCCGGCTTGAAGCAGGGACAGATGGCGGGAAAGGCCGAATTCGAAGCCGCCGTGGACCGGCTCACAGCCAGCGGCGCTTTTGAAACAGTGGGTTACAAGTTCGGGCCGTCCCCGGGCGGAGGCTTCGCGGCGGTGTTCCAGGTGACCGAGGTGGAACAGGTCTATCCGGTCGAATTCCAGGAGCTGGCCGTGTCCAACCTGGAACTGCGGAGCTGGCTGGCGGCGAGCGATCCGCTGTTCTCGGGTTTTAAACTTCCGGCCACACAGCCGGTGATCGAGCGGTATCGGAAGCGGATCGAGGAGTTTCTGGCAGCCAAGGGTGCGCCGGAGAAAATTGCGGGCAGCGTCATGCCCGCGGCTCCCGGAGAATACTCCATCGTGTTCCGCCCGGCGCGGAATCTGCCCGCTGTGGCCCAGGTCAGCTTCACGGGGAATCAGGTGCTGAGCGACGAGGTTCTGGGCGATGCCGTTTTCGGAGTCGCGGTTGGCGCGCCTTACACGGAAGACACATTCCGGCAGATTTTGAACTCCTCGGTACGCCCGAAGTACGAAGCACGCGGCTATCTGCGCGTGGCGTTCCCGGAGGTTCGCGCCGAAAAATCGAAGTCGGTGGATGGCGTCGACGTGGCCGTCAGTGTGGACGAGGGACCGGTTTTTGAACTGGGCAAGGTTTCGATTGAGGGCGCGACGCCGGTTCCCGCGGATGAACTGCTAAAGGCGGGGGCGATCAAGAGCGGAGAAACGGCGAATTTCGACAAGGTGACGGAAGGTATCGAGCGCATGCGCAAGACGCTCCGTCACGCCGGCTACATGGATGCGAAACTCATCAGCGACCGCCGCATCAACGACGAGAAGAAGATCGTGGACGTGGTGCTCCGGGTGGACGCCGGCACGCCATTTACCATGGGCAAACTCAATATCACGGGCCTGGACCTGAACGGCGAAGCGGCGATGCGGCGCATGTGGGCGATGAAGGAAGGCAAGCCGTTCAACCCGGACTATCCGGACATGTTTCTGGCGCGGGTGCGGGAACAGGCCCTGTTCGACAATCTCGGACAGACCAAAGCCGAGGTGAAACTGAACCCGTCGGCGCATTCGGCGGATGTGACGTTGAAATTCGGCGGAGCACCGCCCGCGCCTCCGGATCGGCGTTAGTTCTCGAGTTTCCACAGAATCTGGCGCAGCATCCCCAGCAGCACCGGCGCGTCCCGCCCCGCAATCTCGAGGCGCCGCACCAGGCGGCGCACCTTTTCAGCCGTTGAACCGGCTGTGGCCGGGTTTACGTAGCCGCTCTTTTCCAGCACCTCGATCAGACGCGTGGTGATCTGTTCGTTTTCGCCCGCGGTTGCGGCGCGAATACGTTCGGGCTTCGCCAGGGCCGCTTCGGGGTCGCGCGCCAGTTCATATAGGCACAGCGCCACGGCCTGGCCCAGATTCATGCTGAGATCGCGATCTATGGTCGGTATCCGCATGAGCCAGTGGCAGTGGCTGAGTTCGTCGTTGGACAACCCGAATTTCTCGGAGCCGAACAGCAGCGCGACGTTGCGCGAAGCGAGGCGGCGCAGAATCAACCGGGCGCCATATTCGAGCCGCCGCACGGGATGCTGCAACTCGCGATGGCCGATGGCCGTGGTGCCGACCACGAGAGTGCAATCGCCAATCGCCTCCGCGAGGCTCGAAAAATCTTCCGCGGAGGCGAGCAGCGGCGCGGCGCCCACCGCCGAACGCGCTTCCCGAAAGGCGACGTCGTAGGGGTTCACCACGCGCAGCCGTGCGAAGCCGAAGTTGGCCATCGCGCGCGCCGCGGCTCCGATATTCAACGGGTTGCGGGTTGAGACCATGACCACCCGCAGATTGTCCTTCCACTCGTCAGCGATGTTCCGATGGTAGCTTACCGGCGAACCGGAGCACACGTCTATTCGATCGCAATATAGAGGGCTGCGTGCTCTTCCTGCCGCCGAGCGTGAACGTCAGCGGAACGGCGTCGGAGGCTGAAGCCGGAAACGGCGGTTCCCGCCAAGGTGGAAATAGTGTACGAGGAAAAAACTGCGCCCAGCACGGAAGGGGCAGAAACGTCGAACACGGCGCTCAGCAATGCGCGGTGTCTGGATGATAATCGGGTCAAAGGCCTGTTTGTCCTGGCGGCACTCAGGTTCGTCCGCGCCCCGGAAAATCGGTCACCGGGTCACCGAACCGGACCACACGCACGTGCTCTCCGCGAGGCGCCCACACGGCCGGGTCGGTGGGGCCGAAGAGTGCCAGAACCGGCGTCCCTGCTGCGGCCGCGAGGTGCGTGATTCCGGAGTCGTTGCCTATGTAGAGCTTCGCGCCGGCGAGCCAGCAGGCCAACTCGTAGAGGTCATCGATGCGCACCGCGTCCGGCAAGGGCGGATCGTCCGCCCCCGTGCACCACCGCACGGGCATCACGCGTTCCAATTTCGCGGCGAGGGCGCGGAAACGATCGAGCGGCCAGTTCTTCTTCGCGCTGCCCGAAAACGGCTGGATCGCGGCGAACTCGCGCTCGCGCGCGGGACAGGCGATCCGCGGAATTCCATCGGACTCACACGCGCAGAGCGGCCGTATCTGCTGGAGATAGAAATCGGAGGCGTGGACGTCGCAACCGGCGCCGGGCAGCGCTTGCAGGAAGGTGAACGGCAGGCCCATGGAGGCGGTGACTTCCCGGAAATCGGGGCGGTTTGAACCGTACCAGGAAACGATCGAATCGAAGGACCGGAGCTGGTCGAGAAGTTCCGGACGAGGTTCCGCGATTCCGAGCAGATCGAGGCCGGTGGACGCAATGGACCGCGCGCGTCCGGCGAAGCGCGCCAGGGGCACGTTCGCCGCGGAGGTCCACACTTCCACGAATTCGGCACGCAGGCACGTCAGTGCGGGCAGGGAAAGAATGAAGTCCCCGATAGCTCCGGGGCGGATGAGCAGCCGGCGCATTCGCCGACAGTATCGCAAAAGAGGAGCCGGGGAGTCCGCTTGCTATCATGGAACGAATATGGAGGCAGTCAAGCTGGGCATCATCGGCACGGGCAACGTGGGCTCGGGCGCCCTTGCCATTCTGGCCGAGAATGCCGAGCAGATCGCGCTGAAACTCGGTTTCGAACTCAAGGTGGTGGCGGTGTGCAGCCGGTCCATTCACTCGAAAGAGCTGCCGCCGGCGCTAGGCCCGGTGATGAAGACGGCCGACTGGCGGGAGGTAGTCCGCCATCCGGACGTGCAGGTGGTGGCGGAACTGGTGGGCGGGACGGGCGTGGCCGCCGAGATCATCGACGAGGCCATCGCCAACCGGAAATCGGTGGTCACCGCGAACAAGGAAATCATGGCCGCCTGCGGGCCCGAGATCTGGGACCGCGCGATCCGCGCCGGGATCAATCTTGCGATGGAGGCCAGCGTCTGCGGGGGCATTCCGATACACGCCGTATTGCGCGAGGGTATCTCGGGCGACCGCGTGATGGCGTTCTACGGCATCCTGAACGGCACCTGCAATTACATCCTCACCGAGATGGAAAAGCGCGGCGAGCCGATGGCGTCGCTGATCGCCGAATCGCAAATGCTGGGATATGCCGAAGCCGACCCGAGCGCGGACATCGACGGCTACGACGCCCGCTCCAAACTGGTGCTGCTGGCAGCGCTGGCGTTCGGCGAGAAGATCACGCCTTCCGACATTTTCATGGAGGGCATCCGGCGCATCACGCCTCTCGATTTTCAATACGCGCGGCAATTGAAGCACACCATCCGCCTGCTTTGCGGTGCGCGGATTACCGAACAGGGGCTGATCCTGTTCGTGCGCCCTGCGCTCATTCCGGTGTCGACCATTCTGGCCGGAGTACAAGGCGCCTATAACGCCGTGTGGGTCAAGGGCAAGTACGGAGAGGATACGTTCTACTACGGCTGGGGCGCGGGTTCATTGCCCACCGGCGTCGCGGTGGTCAGCGACCTGATGCGCGTGGCCCGCGAAATCCGCAGCGGCAGCCCGGAACGGGTTTCACCGTTCGCGCACGATCGCTTGGGCGTGAACGAACCCGTACCCGTCACGCTGCAGAAACGCGCCTACTACCTGAGGTTCCGGGTGGACGACCGGCCCGGGATCATCGCGCGCCTGGCGGGCATTCTGGCGAGCAAAGGGATCAGCCTGGAGGCGGTGCTGCAGGAGCCGTGCAATAGCAAACACGACCTGCCCTTCGTCATTACCGTGGAGCCCACCTCCGAGCAGTCGATTCGTGACGCCGTGGACGAAATGTCGCGGCTGGATTTCATGACCGAGGCGCCGCTGGCGCTGCCTATGGAGACTGCCCTGTGAAGTATTTGCCGGCGTTGACGCTGCTTGCAGCGGGGTGCCTGACGGCGCAGGTGGCCGTTCAGGCGAATTCGGGCTATAAGACCGAGCAGCAGCGAAAGTCGATGGCGGCGTCGCTGGGCGATCCGAGCCGCGACCAGACGCAGAACCCCCGCGAGATCATCCGCGCCATGCAGATCGCAAAGGGCATGACCGTTGCGGACGTGGGAACGGGCATCGGATTCATGCTGCCTTACCTCAGCCGCGCCACAGGACCCACAGGCCAGGTGGTGGGCGAAGACATCTTCGACGATTTTCTGGCGGGCGCCAGACAACGCGCCGAAAACCAGCAACTCGGCAACGTCACGTTCGTGAAGGGCACGGAAACCGACCCGAAGTTGCCGGAAGCCGGAGTGGACAGGATCCTGGTTCTCGATGCCTATCATCACTTCGACTACCCGGAAAAGATGCTCGCCTCGATGCACAAATCGTTGAAGCCCGGCGGACTCCTGATCGTGGTGGATTATTACAAACGGGCGAATGCGATGCCGAACGGCAGGGCCCTGACGCATATCCGGCTGGACATGCCGGACGTGATCAAAGAAATCGAAGCCAATCATTTCCGCCTGCTGACCGAAAAGGAATTGAACAAGGACGTCCAGTACCTGCTGGTGCTGGAGAAGAACTGAATTTCATGAAGAAACTATTTCGTTTCGCGCTGTTGGCCGCGCTCGCCCTGCCGGTCGGGGCACAGCAGCCGCAGGAAGGCATCACCCGCCAGCAGGCCGACGCGATTCTGGATGAATTGCGTCAGATCCGCCAATTGCTCGAGAAGCAGGCCGCCAAAGCGGGGGAGCCGCAGGAGCAGACGTCGCATGTAAAGCTCAACCTCGAGGGCTTCGCCATGCTCGGCTCAAAGGACGCGCCGCTGACGATCGTCGAGTTTACCGATTACCAGTGTCCCTTCTGCCAGCGATTCCACGTAACGAGCTTCCCGGAACTCAAAAAGAATTTCATCGACACCGGCAAAGTGCGATTCTTCAGCAAGGACCTGCCGCTCGATATGCATGCCAATGCCATGCGTGCCGCCCAGGCCGCGCGCTGCGCCGCCGAGCAGAACGGATTCTGGGCGCTGCGCGACATTATGGGCGCTAACCCCGACAAGCTCGACCTCAACAATATTCTTGCTTTCGCCACACAGGTCAAGCTGGATCCGGGCAAGCTTCGCACCTGCATCGAATCGGATAAGTACAAGACCGCCGTGCAGACCGACGTTCTGGATGCGATGCGGATCGGCGCCAACGGCACTCCCACGTTCGTGGTTGGGAAGAGCACGGACGAAGGCGTGGACGGCGAACTGATGGTGGGCGCGCTTCCCTACGATATGTTCCAGCAGAAGTTACGGACGCTCGCCGAATCCAGGTAGAACTCAGCGCGCGGCCAGATCTTCGAGAAAGATCCGGCGCGCTTCGCGGTAATCCTGCGGCAGCATGGGCCCCAGTTTTGCGGCCTTACCGGCAGCCTGATGTTCCGGACCGAAGGCGGCCTGTGCGGTCTGAAACGCAAGCGCGCATGCTTCCACCAGTTGCGCGTCGTAAGCATCGGCGGCGTCCGCCAGGCGGTTGGCGCGCGTGAGGATCTCCTCGGCGGCCGCGAGGCGGGAGGCGGCGCCGGCAACGAGCGGGTCGGAAAGATGCGGGCCGAACGTTTGCAGCAGCGTCGCCCACCGGTCGAGCACGATGAGCGCGCCGTAACGGTGCGTGTCGTACTCGATCTCGTAGGCGAATGCCGCGCCTTTGGCCATTCCTTCGAGCCTGCGCAGCGCGAGCGCCGCACCGTTCAATTCGCCGGTGAGAGAGTCGGAAAACGCGGAGACGCAGCCCTGGAACTGATCCTCGGTAAGGGAGGGAAAACGAGTGATCCGCAAGGGGTCAGGCCATGTGTTCGCCGAGCGCGCGCTCGACTTCGCCCGGTTCGAGTTTCTCGCCCCTGTTCAACCGGTTCAGGAGGGAGCCGATGATCTCCTTGGCCTCGTCCTTGCCGAAGTTTTTGATGAAGCCATCGAAGAAATGTTCGCCCGCGAGCGCGTGATTGATTTCCGTTTCCTTGTTATGATCCTGCAGCTCGGTGAAGTAAACCACCCGGTATTTGCCTGTGTACTCGGTCTCCCGGTAAATCTCGAACATCACTTTATCCGACTCGAAAAGCATAAAAAAGAGGGTATCACAGCCCGGGCAAAATCCCGCTTAGTGCATGGTGGCGGCGATAATCCAGCAGAGCCCCAGAGCCACGGCGGCAGCGAAGATCGCGACCGCAATGTTGCGCTCCTCCACCAGTTGCTTCCACAGGTTGAAGGGCGCCAGCTTCGAAATCACCGAAAAGGCGATCGCGAAAGCCGACACGCCGAGAAAGGTGAAGAGTATCGCATTGAGCAGAGGATATTCGGTCATCGGTTCCGTTCCAGCCACTGGTACCAGCACTCGAGGCCCTCTCCGCTGGTGCAGGAGACGCGCGCGATTTCAATGTCGGGCTGCACGCGGCGCGCGTTTTCGCAGGCCAGGCCGGCATCGAAGGGAACATACGGCAGCAGGTCGATTTTGCTGAGCACCATCAGGTCCGCATGGTGGAAAGTGGCGGGGTATTTCAGCGGCTTGTCCTCGCCCTCGGTGACGCTGAGCAGCACGACGCGCAGTTCCTCGCCAAGATCGTAGCTGGTGGGACACACCAGGTTGCCGACATTCTCGAGAAACAGCACCTCGAGTTCCTCCACGCGCCATCCTTCCAGGGCCCGCTCCACCATGCGCGCGTCCAGGTGACAGGCGCCGCCGGTGGTGATCTGCCGGACGGGAAAACCGAAGCGGGCCAGCCTGCGCGCATCGTTATCGGTCTGGATATCGCCCGTGAGCACGGCGACCCGGCGCGAAGCCTCGTAATGTTCCAGTGTGCGTTCGAGCAGGGACGTCTTGCCGGAACCCGGCGAACTGATCAGATTCACGCAAAACGTACCGCTGCGCTCGAACCGCTCGCGCAACCCAGCCGCGATGCGGTCGTTCTCATTCAGTACCTTGCGCTCCAGCGGAACGCGCATCAGTGATCCTCCAGTTCGATGTACGCAAGTTCTATTTCATCACCTCCCAGAGCCTCGGTGTCGGTGGATGAACACAGAGCGCAGGCGGGATTGTATTCGGTGACGCGGAAGGCGGCGCCGCAGGAGCGGCATCGCCGGGTCCAGGGGCGGACCTCGATTTCAAAAGCGGTGGCGGAAAGGTCAGTGCCGGCAACCAGGCATTCCAGGCAGAAACGCAGGGATTCCGGTTCGACGCCGGAAAGTTCGCCGATGCGCAGCCCGGCGTGCGACGGGCATCCGCCGCCGTGCAGACCCGATTCGCGGCGGACGGCATCCAGGACCGCGGCAGCAATGCTCATTTCATGCAAACCACACTCTAACGGCATTGCAGAACCCCCAGCAAGGGCACGCACCAGTGTTAAAATAGTTCCCGGAAGGGCGGGGTTGGCCTAGCGGTCGGGCGTCAGCCTTCCAAGCTGATTTAGACGGGTTCGACTCCCGTACCCCGCTCCAGATCGTTCTTTGCTATCCGGCCTTCGAGGCGTTGCGCGGCAATCCCCAATTGCCGTCAGACCTGAACGGTCGATCCAAAGCAATGCCAGCCTTACCTTTCGGCCTTTCTCGAGCTTGTCCGCTTCCTTCGTATGCAGGGCGGCCCCGGCCGGGTCTCCCTTCTGTAGATAGAGTTCCGCCAGGCGGCGGTGGATGACGGCGCGGCCCGGATCGAAATCGAGCGCGCGAGCATACTCGTCGATCGCCCGAGCGTACATTTTCTTGGCCGTGTACGCGGCGCCGCGCTCCACCGCGATATCCGCCTGCAGTTTCTGGTAATATTCGGTCGCGGGGAACTCCTTGCCCTCCGGCAGCGCGGCGCTCAGAGCCTCCAGCGCCTTGTCACTCGCGTGCTGGCCGTTATAGATTCGCGCCAGGTTCAGGTATGTGTCGGGCGCGCGAGCTGTCCAGCGCCATGGCTTTCCGGCAGAGATCTTCCGCTGCGGCGAACTGCTGTTTCTTGATGTACAGCGACGCCAGCGCGTTGTACGTCTCCGGCGTGACGTAGGGCGAGTGAATGGCTTTTTCAAACTCGGCGATTGCGGCCTGTTCCTGTTTCAGGTCCAGATAAGCAAGCGCCAGGAAATAATTCGCCGGGGTCATTGTGACGCCTGCCTCGAGAGCCTTGCGGTTCAACTCCACAGAGGCGGCAGGATCTCCGAGTTCGCGCCGGACTTCACCCAGCAGCGAAAGGAAATGAGGTAAGCCCGGGCTTTGCTTCAAACCGAGCTCCAGTTGCTCCTGGGCCTTTTCGGTCAAGCCCTGGTCAAAATAGAGCCGGGCCAGGTAGAAGCGTGCCCACAGAAGCTCCGGATCCAGATCGAGTGCCTGCTGCAGTTCCGCTTTGGCGTCGGCGATCTTGTCAGTTGACGCCTGCCCAAGATACGCCAGTCCCAGAAGCATGTGTGCGGGCGCCGAGCGCGGATCTGCCGCCAGCACGCCCTTGCACGCGCGGATCGTCTCTTCGAGCCTCCCCTGTTGCAGGTGTTCCGCGGCGGCGTTCAGTTGCGCCCTGTACATCCGCGCGTGGAGTCTGCGCC
This sequence comes from Bryobacterales bacterium, assembly GCA_963836425.1. GTDB lineage: Bacteria > Acidobacteriota > Terriglobia > Bryobacterales > Bryobacteraceae > CAWIJJ01. Next base: position 34,200 of record CAWIJJ010000011.1, read on the forward strand.
CAAGTCACGGCCGAAGCGAGGACAACAGCAATCAGGAGCCGCGGCACGGTCAGATTATACCTGACGCTCTCACCGCTTCGCATCGGCCTCATCCAGCAGCAAAATCTGGCCGGCGCGAACGCTGTCGATCGCCTGCTTCTTCCCGCTGGGCCACTCGATTTCGATGCGAGCAAGGGTTGCGTTGCCCAGCCCGAAATACAAACGGGTATCGCTGGTGCTGAGGTAGCTTCCGTAGGGATTGATTTCCCGCAACTGAGTCCGGCCGCCGCTGGTCACCCGCACCTTTGCGCCGATCCCGAAATGATTGCTCTCGCGGCCGCGGGCGCGGAACGCGATCCAATGATTGCGATTGCCCCCGTCATTGCGCAGCAGCAGCGGGCGGGCGCCGGAGTCGCTCACCACGATGTCCAGGTCGCCGTCGTTGTCGAAATCCGCCACCGCCAGCCCGCGGCCCACGTGCTGGATGCGAAACGCCGGACCGCTTTCCTCCGAGACTTCGCGAAAATGGCCGCCGCCAAGGTTCCGGTAAAGCAGGTCGGCCTGACGGTAAGAAAGCCGCGGGTCGTAGAGTGTCACATTATCGATGACGTGTCCGTTGGTGACATAGATGTCCGGATAACCGTCGTTGTCGAAGTCGAAGACCTTGGCGCCGAAGCCGAGTGTCTTCACGCTGGATGGTAATCCGGCTTTGACCGTGCCGTCTTCAAAAAGCAGCTTCCCGAGGTTGCGGAAGAGCGGGTTGTATTGGTCCGAAAACGCCGTAAAGAAGATGTCCGGTAAGCCATCGCCATCGAGATCCACGATCTCGGTACCCATGCCGGCCAGAGCTTTGCCGTTCATGTCGAAACCTACACCGGCGCCGTAGGTAATGTCGTCAAAGGTGCCGTCGCCTTTGTTGCGGTAGAGAAAATTGCGGACACCATCGTTGGCCACGAAGATATCGGGCCACCCATCGCCATCGATATCGCCGATGGCCACCCCCAGACTCTTTCCCGCCGAATTCGCCACGCCGGCTTTGCGGGAGACCTCCGCGAACGTGCCATCCCGATTGTTGTGGTACAGCAATGCCGGCGTCCCGTCGAACAGCTGCGGTTCGCAATACATGCGGTAGCCCGGCTTTTGATATCCGCAGTGCGGCGCCTTGCGCACGTCGTAATCCAGGTAGCGTCCCACAAACAGATCCAGGTAGCCGTCGCGATCATAGTCCAACCAGGCGGCGCTGCTGCTCCACCCGCTGGCACCCACTCCGGCCTTGGCCGTCACCTCACTGAAGGTCCCGTCGCCATTGTTGCGAAAGAGCTGATTACCGCCGTAGCCCGTGACGTAGATATCCAGGTAGCCGTCGTTATCGTAGTCGCCCACGGTCACGCCGGTAGCAAACATCCCATTGCCCGCGACACCTGCTTTGGCAGTTACATCCCCGAATTTTCCGTTGCCCAGATTGCGATAGAGCGCATTGCCAGGCGATGGCTTGCCGTGGGCCAGGTCGGCTCCGTTGGCGAAAAACAGGTCGGGACTGCCGTCGTTGTCGAAATCGATCACGCCCACCCCGGAGCCGAAAGTCTCGAACATGTGCTTCTCGGCCGAAGCCCCGTTTTCGTTGCGAAAGGTAATGCCCGACTCCGCCGCAACTTCGTTGAACTGCACCCGGCCGGCGGTGGGCTCCGGCTTGGCGGCCTGCTCGCTGTGGAGAGACAAGGGCGCGGAAAGCAGCAGCAAATTTGCACCGAAGATCAGGAAAGCTTGCGCAGTAGCATCACGGGCTTGGGGCGTCCCATTATATCTGTCGTCGTATCGCCTCAGCACTACCTGCCGGAAATCAGGACTTCCACATAGTCTCCCAATTGCCGGGCGGTGAATTGATTGCCTTCGAAATCGGCTGCCAGCCGGCCTCGGCGATCGATTACCAGGGTATGCATCGAGTGCGTGAAGTAGCCTTCGTCTGCCCAGAAATTCAGTCCGAACCGGCGCGAAACGGCCTTCACTTCGTCGAGCGGCCCGGTCAGGAAGTGCCACGATTCCGGATCGGCCTTCCAGGTCGACGCATATTTTGCCAGTACTTTGGGCTGGTCATGCACCGGATCGAAGCTGATGCTGAGTAGCACCAGGTCGCGGCCCATGCGGCTGGCGAAGCGCTGATTCAGTTGACCGAAGTTGTTGGAGAGCCGGAAGCAGTAGTCGGGCAGCGGGCAACTGGTATAGATGAAGGTCACGGCCACCACTTTCCCGGCCCATTGCGATAGCGCTACGCGGCGCCCGGTCTGGTCGGTCAAGGTGAAGTCGGGCACGGCGTCACCTGGTTTCACGGTGGCGCGAGGGGCTTCCAGCAGTTGTAGACGGCGCGCGAGCAGCGGCTCCCGCTCGGAGGACTCGTAGCGATGGATGCGGATGCCTTCGGCATACGAGCGCTCCTTCTCCACGACCAGCGTGAAGTCCACATAGGCGCCCGGCTTCAGATCGGCGAGTTCACGATTATCCAGAACGGAATACGGCATCACCATCGCTTCCATGTACCCGGGAATGGCTGCATGGGAGGTGACGAAACTGCGGTTCGGCCGGTCCACTTTCAGGACAATCCCGGTGACCGGGTAACGTGTGGCGGCAGCCAGGCTCACGGCGGCCAGGAGCAGCAACGCGATGACTCTGACAGCCCGCCCCACTGAGCAGCTAGCGCCCACGATTGCCTCCCAACTGGTACCGGGGCCGTTCGATCACGCGGTAGTCACTGGCGGACTGCCGGATTTCGATCGCCTGGTTTTTGGGCACGGACGCAAACCGCTGCGGCTGTGCATCTCCGGGCCACTGAATCTCCAGGCCCACGATCTCCGCCGATTTGCCCAGGCCCATGTGCTGTTCCAGGGGCGAGGCGCCGAATGACCCGCTTCCCACGGTACGGTAAACCGCTCGCCTCTCCGTCCCGTTCTTGATCGTCACTTTGATCCTGGCGCCGATGGCCGCGCGGTTCGCCTTGACACCTACCAGCCGCACGCTGAGCCAATCGTTGCCGTGGCCCGGGTTTTCGAAAAGCCGGAATGCATGGGTGTCGCCTGGAACGCCCCCACCCACGACTTCCAACAGTTCTTCGTCTCCGTCATTGTCCATGTCCGCGAATGCCACGCCGTGCCCTTTGTGCAACTCGCCCGTGCCGGAGGAGGCAGTGATGTCTACGAACTTCTTTCCCCCTTGGTTATGCAGGAGTACATTGGGCAGCAGAGAGGCATAAGACAGTTCTCCGGTCCCGAAATAGATGTCCGGATATCCGTCGTTGTCCACATCGCCGAAATTCGCACCCATTGGCATGAAGACTTTCTTCAGCCCGGTCTCCTCGGATACGTCGCGGAAGGCGCCGTTGCCCAGGTTGCGGTAGAGCCTCATGGTGGATGCCTTGTGGGGTAGCGCCAGGTATGTTCGCAGGCTTTCCTCAACGGACATCGCGTAGCTGCTCGCCAGAAGATCCGGACGGCCATCGTTGTCGTAGTCGAAAAACCACGCGGCGAATCCATGGCCTGAGGCCAGGACACCAGCCTGAGGGGCTACGTCGGTAAAGGTGTTGTCGTGGTTGTTGTGCAACAGCGCGCTGTCGCCAGAGTAGTTGGACACAAACAGGTCGGCATAGCCGTCATTGTCATAGTCGGCCGCCACCACCGCCTTGGTAAGCACGGCCAGATCCGTCCCCGACGAACGTGAAATGTCTTTAAATGTGCCGTTGCCGTTGTTCAGGAAAAGCTGATTTGGCTCGTTTTCGTTGCCTACGTAGAGATCCAGGAATCCGTCGTTATTGATATCCACCCACGCGCCAAACTCTGTCGTGGTTGGCGCGCCCAGGCCGGCTTCCACGGTCACATCGGTGAAGGTGCCGTTGCAGTTGTTGCGCAGCAGCGATTTCCGCAGTGCCGTTTCCCAGCCACCGCGCAAAACCAGGATATCCAGGCAGCCGTCATTGTTGTAATCGGTCTGGAGGATGTTGTTCCCACCGACCTGGGATGCCAGCCCCGATTGCGCGCTGCGGTCCGCAAACGTGCCATCCCCGTTGTTGTGGAAGAAAAGCATGGGTGCGCAAAAGTTCCAGTTGGAGGTGACGATATCGAACAGACCATCGTTATCGAAGTCGTCGACAATCAGGCCACCCACTTCCGAGACGATCGCGTCGAGTCCCACCCGCGGCGCCACGTCGGTAAAGCGGCCAATATCTTCGGCGGACGCGAAGTGCGAAGGCGCCAACAGGTGCTCTTTGGGTACACCGGCCGGGTACTTGCCCACCGTCATATAGGCAAGGTTCAACAGCCATCGGGTCTCGAGATCGTTAGGCCGCAATTTGAGCGATGCGAGGAAGTGCTGGATGGCTTTTTGCGAATCCGTGCCCTTGGCGTAAGTGAGTCCTGGACGCATTGGAAAGAGGCAGCGCTCCCCGGGGTGGAGGTATACATCGTTGGCCGCTCCCGCCCGGTGGAAGTACGCCACGCCGAGCATCTCTTCTACCTCGGGCAGTAGCTGCGGTGCCCCGCCAGAGGCAGTCCGGATCGCCGCTTCGAACTGGGCGATAGCCGAATCCATGTCTCCCTGATAGGCATATACCTGCGCCACGCCGAGGCGCAGCGCCACCGCATCGGCAGGCGAGTGGGCAGCGTCCGCAGTTGCAGCCAGCTTCTTTGCGCGGGCCTTCAAATCGGCGAACGACTGCTGGCGCAAGGAGCAGGCCAGTTTCAGATCGGTATTCCAATTGGCAGGCTTGGCAAAGTTGGCCAGAGCCGCGGCCGCTTCACTCCACCCGGAGACGTTCACGTCGAACCGGATGGTGCTTTCGGCGCGAATGGCGGCCTGGCGGGCGAGCTGAGACTCTGCGATTCCGGCGAGTTCGTCCGGCGCCAGCACCTTGACGACTGCATAACCGGAAGGAAGCTGAAACACCGGCGAAATCTGACCGGGGCCGAGCCCTCGCACGGCGGTTCGGATCTCTCCGCGCAGTGTGGAGGGATCGACTTTGCCCAGCAGGCCGCCATCCAGCGATGTAGCATCCACGGATTTTTCGCGAGCGAGCACGGCGAAATCGGCGCCTTTCTCGAGTTCCACCCGTACGCGAGCGGCCTCCTCGGCTGAATTCAGCACCAGGATCCGCAATGGGATAGCGGTGGAAATGAGTTCCTGGCCGGGGGCGAAAACGCCGAGGGCAAACAGCAGACACAAATGCAACACGCGAGACTTCGAACCCCTCATAGGTGGGAAAATACTACCACGAAAGTGCCTTGACATTCGCCTGTGCGGTCGGCTGGCAAAGGTTTTCTGCATCAGACGCCCCACATTTCACACATCGCACGCCCGGCTCGTCACGCGATCGGCAAACTGATCTGCCGTCGGCTAGCGGCTGGTGCGGCGGTGCGATGCCGCGGCCACCGGCCGGTACCCGACCGCCCCGTACTCCGGCGCCTGCGGCACGAACTGCGCGTCGAAGCGCGGATCCGGCGGATCAAAGGTGTTCGCCGCTCGATCGATCGTCCCCCGCAGGTCGTTCGTCTCGCCGTGGATGAACGACTCCCGTACGCCGCCGCCGCTGGTGATGTCGATCTCGTAGCGCGCCCCGGTCGAGATCCCGCCCTTCAACGTGTTGTTCCAGAAGATTGACTTCACGTAAGTGCTGCCCGTGCCATTGTCGTCGACGCCGGCCCAGTTCCCGGTGAAGGTGCAGCGGCTGACCTCCGCTCGGGAGCTCTCAAACACCGTCATCGCACCCGAGCCGTGCTCCGGGTGATACTCGCCGCCGGTCAGCAGGCCGACGTAGTCCGCTCCGAGATTCGCGATGTTGCCGACGAACAGGCAGTTGTCGAGGCTGGCGCGACTGCCGTGCAGGAGGTCGAACGCCGCGCCGGTGACCTGCGTGCGGTTGTCGCGGAAGATGCAGTCGCGAAAAACCGCGGCGTCGAGCGGCCGGCCGAGGTGCTCAACAGATACACCGGCGCCGCATGGGCTGGTGTAATTGCCGACCACCTCAACGCGTTCGATGGTCGGATAGGCGCGCGCATAGATCTTGATCCCGCCGCCATCCAGATAGAAGAACGGCGTCTTGGGCACGTTATCGGATTCGATCGGAGAGCGCTGGCCGGTGCCGGTGGTGTAATTCTTCGCGCCAGTGACGCGGAAACCGCGCAGCACGGTCTTCGTCGATACGCCGTCGCCGAAATAGACGACGTGATTGACGACCGCCGGGAAACTTGGCGCCTTGCTATCGGCAATCGCTGGATTCGCGGCGGTCAGCACCACCTCGCCGACCGCTTCGAGCGTGATGCCGTCGTGCCGCTCGTTGAACCAGATCAGCGCCTGGCCGTGCGCCGCCGGGCGATAGGTCCCGGCGTGGACGTAGACGGTCTTGTTGGCCCGATCGTTCGCTGCCGCCTCGAGCGCCGCCTGGATGCTGCCGCCGGGCTGGACACGGTAGGCATGCGCCGCCATGTCGAGCGTCACGGCGTCAGTTGCGTCACGGCGCTGGGCGAGACCGCTCACCGGCCCCACGGCGGCCGCGGCCGCCATCCGGAGGAACGCACGTCTGTGCATGATCAAGTCAGACTATCACGAGGGCGCGGAGGGTCGCACGCTTGCCTCGCACGCGGCGCTATCTTAGGCCGATTGGGATATTGAGCCGCGCGTGGCGGTCAAGTTTCAGGACAAACCCTGTGACCGGATAACGGGTGGCGGCAGTCAGCCTGACGGCGGCCGGCAACAACAGGCAAGGTCCCTAGCGACCATGATTCCCTCCCAACTGGTACCGGGGCCGTTCGATCACGCGGTAGTCACTGGCGGACTGCCGGATTTCGATCGCCTGGTTTTTGGGCACGGACGCAAACCGTTGCGGCTGTGCATCTCCGGGCCACTGAATCTCCAGGCCCACGATCTCCCCCGATTTACCCAGCCCGATGTGTTGTTCGAGAGGCGAGGCGCCGAATGAGCCGCCGCTTCCCACAGTCCGATAAACCGCTCGCGTCTCCGTTCCGTTCTTTACCGTCAGTTTAATCCTGGCGCCGATGGCCGCGCGGTTCGCCCTGACACCTACCAGCCGCACGCTGATCCAATCGTTGCCGTGGCCCGGGTTTTCGAAAAGCCGGAACGCATGGCTGTCGCCTGGAACCGCCCCACCGACCAGCTCCAGCAGGTCTTCGTCTCCGTCATTGTCGATGTCCGCGAATGCCACGCCGTGCCCTTTGTGCAGTTCGCCCGTGCCGGAGGAGGCGGTGATGTCCACGAACTTCTTTCCACTTTTGTTATGCAGCAGCACATTGGGCAGCAGGGCGGCATAAGACGGTTCTCCGGTGCCGAAATAGATGTCTGGATATCCGTCGTTATCCACATCGCCGAAATTCGCTCCCATCGGCATGAAGACTTTGTTCAGCCCGGTTTCCTCAGTCACATCGCGGAAGGCGCCGTTGCCCAGGTTGTGGTAGAGCTTCATGGTGGGGGCGTTGTGGGGCAGCTCCAGGTACGTGCGTACGCTTTCCTCAATGGACATCGCGTAGGCGCTCGCCAGAAGATCCGGCCGGCCGTCGTTGTCGTAATCGAAAAACCAGGCGGCGAATCCATGGCCTGAGGCTTGGACGCCAGCCTGAGGCGCTACGTCGGTGAAAGTGCCGTCGTGGTTGTTGTGAAACAGCACGCTGTCGCCCAGGTAGTTGGACACGAACAGGTCGGCATAGCCGTCAGCGTCATAATCAGCCGCCACCACCGCCTTGGTAAGCACTGACAGATCAGTCCCCGACGACCGTGAAATGTCCTTGAATGTGCCCTTGCCGTTGTTCAGGAAAAGCTGATTCGGCTCGTTTTCGTTGCCTACGTAGAGATCGAGGAATCCATCGTTATTGATATCCACCCACACGGCAGTTTGCGTCGTGGTTGGCTCGGCCAGGCCGGCTTCCACGGTGACGTCGGTGAAGCTGCCGTTGCAATTGTTGCGCAGCAGCGATTTCCGCTGTGCCGTTTCCCAGCCGCCGCGCAGGACCAGGATATCCACACAGCCGTCATTGTTGTAATCGGTCTGGATGAGGTTGAGCCCACCCACCTGGGATGCCAGCCCCGATTGCGCGCTGCGGTCGGCAAACGTGCCATCCCCGTTGTTGTGCAGGAAATGCATGGGCGCGCAAAAGTCCCAGTTGGAGGTGACGATATCGAACAGACCATCGTTATCGAAGTCGTCGACGATCAGGCCTCCCGCTTCCGAGAAGAGTGCGTCGAGGCCCACACGCGGCGCTACGTCGGTAAAGCGGCCAATGTCTTCGGCGGATGCAAATTGCGAAGGCGGCAACAGGTGCTCTTTGGGTACACCGGCCGGATATTTGCCCAGCGTCATATAGGCAAGATTCAACAGCCACCTGGTCTCGAGATCGTCAGGCCGCAACTTGAGCGATGCGAGGAAGTGCTGGACGGCTTTTTGCGAATCCGCACCCTTGGGGTAATTGAATTCGGGACGAATCGGAAAGAGGCAGCGCTCCGCGGGATGCCGGTATACCCCGTTGACCATTCCCGCCCGGTGGAGGTATGCCACGCCCAGCATCTCTTCCACCTCGGGCAGTGTTTGCGGCGCTGCGGCCGAAGCGATGCGGAAAGCCGCTTCGAACTGGGCGATGGCCGGATCCATTTCTCCCTGATAGGCGTATACCTGCGCCACTCCGAGACGCAGCGCCACGGCATCGGAAGGCGAGTGGTCCGTGTCGTCCGCGGCTGCCGCCAGTTTCTCTGCCCGGGCCTTCAAATCGGCGAACGATTGCTGCCGCATGGCGCAGGACAGGCTCGGATCGGCATTCCAATGGGCAGGCTTGGCATAGTTCGATAGAGCCGCCGCCGCTTCAGTGAACCCGGAGACGTTCACGTCAAACCGGATGCTGCCTTCGGCCCGAATGGCGGACTGGCGGGCGCGCTGGGACTCGGCGATTCCGGCGAGTTCGTCCGGCGACAGCACCTTGACGATTGCGAAACCGGAAGGAATCCGGAACACCGGCGAAATCTGACCGGGGGCGAGCCCTCGCAAGGCCGTTCGGATCTCTTCGCGCAGTGTGGAGGGATCGACTTTGCCCAGCAGGCCGCCATCCAGCGAGGTAGCATCCACGGATTTCTCGCGAGCGAGCACGGCGAAATCGGCGCCTTTCTCGAGTTCTGCCCGGACGCGAGCCGACTCCCCGGCTGAATTAAGCACCAGGATCCGCAACGGGATAGCGGTGGAAGTTTGTTCCTGGCCTGGGGCAAAGAGGACAAGGGCCAGCAGACAGAAAATCAATCGAGACATCGACACTCGCAAAGTTTTGCAATAATATCACACCGCCAAATGACACTCACGTGCACCGCCGGCGTGTGCCGGCGTGTGTCGCCGCAACGTGGGAAGTTCCTATTTCGGCAAAGTAGAGAGTTCCTCTTGACAGTCTCCAGGCTACGTCAAGCCGCCTCGCGGCCCTCCCGGGAACCCCAAAAAATAGACGCTTTCTATGACCGCTAACATATTGTTGAGTGACCCTGTCCGGCTCCGCGAACACCATAAACCGTCCTGTGTGCCAGGTGAACCCCGAAGCCCTCAGGGCATTTCCTCAAGGAAAATTTATACGAAGCTCCATCCCTCCGCTGCCCAAAAATTGCACACCTTCGGGCCGGAGCGCGCCAAAATCCCATAAAAAACAGTTGGCCGAAATCGTGCATGGTCGGTGAGCCCTAGCGGACCGGCCTGACAGGCTGCCGAACAGGACGTCGAAGTCCTATTTGAGATCTCAGGCCGGGCAAAGCGCCGATTGCCATTCGGCGGCGATCCGATCATCTCCATCAGGTTGGGACGAGCAGAGCGGCGGGAAAGACTCCGATTGCGCTTCCACAGGCTTCGTGTGTCCGTACGCTCGAAAGCAGTGGCTTCGCTCCGGCGGGCCCTGTGAAGGAATCGCAGAGGAGATCTGAGATGTCACGATATCGCTCGATCGTTAGACTGACGGCATTACTCGCCGTAGTCGCCCTCTCTTCCACGGCGGAGGAGCGAGCCCAGACCAACGTGTCCATTAGCCCCGGTGCGCTCGCATTCAGCGCCACTGCGGGAGGTGCGGTCCCGTCGCCGCAAACCGTCACCGTGCAGGCTTCGAGACGGACCCGCTTTACGGCCACCGCCTCGGTCGCAAGCGGCGGCTTGGCCTGGTTGAAAGTTTCGCCCTCGGGACAGCTCACTACAAACCAGAGCTTGACTGTGTCGGTGAGCCCCGCCGGGCTCGCCTCCGGCAGTTATTCCGGCAACATCTCGATTGTCGCCGGCGGAGTTACCCGCACCGTGTCCGTGACCTTCAATCTGGCGCCCGCCCCACTTACTCTGAACCCTACGGCGCTCGCCTTCACCGCTGCCGCCGGGGGCAGCGCGCCGGCCGCACAGAACCTGTCGATCACGGCCGCAGTCCCCACCAGCTTTACCGCCACCGCGAATCCTGCATGGCTGACGATCTCTCCTTCCGGGCAGCTCACCACCAACCGGACTCTCGCGGTTTCGGTAAACCCATCGGGACTCGCCGCGGGCAACTACACCGGCAACATCTCGATTGTGTCGGGTGGAGTTACCCGCACCGTGTCCGTGACCTTCAATCTGGCGCCCGCCCCACTTACTCTGAATCCTACGGCGCTCGCCTTCACCGCTGCCGCCGCGGGCAGCGCGCCGGCCGCACGGAACCTGTCGATCACGGCCGCAGTCCCCACCAGCTTTACCGCCACTGCGAATCCTGCATGGCTGACGATCTCTCCTTCAGGGCAGCTCACCACCAACCGGACTCTCGCCGTTTCGGTAAACCCATCGGGACTCGCCGCGGGCAACTACACCGGCAACATCTCGATTGTCTCCGGCGGAGTTACCCGCACCGTAGCCGTGACCCTCGCCCTTTCCGCCCCTGCAACCCTCACTCTTGCACCCGCGTCAGTCAGTTTCAATGCCACGGTGGGAGGTTCAGCTCCGGCTTCTCAAGCGCTGTCGGTTACGGCTCCGGCTCCACTCGCTTTCACGGCGAGCGCTTCGTCTTCAGGCGGCGCAAACTGGCTGAGCGTCTCGCCCTCGGGTTCGCTCACCACCAACCGGACTCTGACCGTATCCGTGAGCCTGGCCGGGCTCGCCGCGGGTTCCTACAACGGGTCCATCTCGATCGCATCGGGCGGAACCACGCGTACCGTGCCTGTTACGCTGACGGTCAACACGACCACGTCGGGTAATCCCACCGGGTACAAACTGATCGGCTGGAACGACCTGGGAATGCATTGCGACGACGGCCAGGACTACAGCATTTTCGGCGTCTTGCCTCCTTTCAACACGATCCACGCGCACCTCCTCGACAGCGCCGGAAAGCTCGTAGTGGATCCCACCGGGTACACCGTGACCTACGAGGCCGTGAACGACCCGCTCACCAATACGATCAACACCACATCCGCGCTGAAGACGAATTTCTGGCAGTTCGCTTCGGCGCTGGGATTTGGCGTGCTTGCACCCGATATGGGAGTAAAGGGCTTTCCCATGCCGGGACCAGGCAACACTCCGCGCCCCATGGTATTCACCCCCGGTGACAGGACCTGGCTGGCGGAAGGAATCCCGCTCACGAACAATGCCGACTCCCCGACCGCTCCCTATCCGACAAACTACTTCCCGATGATGCGGCTGGTAGCGAAGAGCCCCTCGGGATCGGTTGTGGCCAGTACCGACATCGTGCTGCCCATCTCCGACGAGATGACCTGCATCGCATGCCACGGATCGAACACGGGAACGCTGGCGGCCCGTCCCGCCGCCGGTTGGGTCATGAATTCGGACCTCGCAAAAGACGTGAAGCTGAACATCCTGAGAAAACACGATGACCGTTTCCGGCCCAATGCCGTGTTCCAGGCCGCTTCGAGCGCAAGAGGCTACAGCGCAGCGGGCCTGGAGGCGCAATCCGCCATCCGGCCGTTCCTCTGCGCCTCCTGCCACGGCTCAAATGCGCTTTCGCTGCCCGGCTATCCGGGAGTGCCCGCGCTGACGGCATCGATGCACGGTCTCCATGCCACAGCCACCGACCCGGCCACCGGCCAAACCATGGACGCTTCCACCACGCGCGAGTCCTGCTACCGCTGCCATCCCGGGGAGAAGACCCAATGCCTCCGCGGCGCCATGGCCACGTTGAAGAACAGCAGCGGCGGCAATGCCGTCGAATGTCAAAGCTGCCATGGATCGATGAGCGCGATGGCGGTCCGCACTCGCGAGGGATGGTTGAACGAACCGAACTGCCAGAGCTGCCACACCGGCACCGCCACATCCAACAGCGGCCAAATCGTCTACACGTCGGCGTTCTCGAGCGGCACCACGCTGCGTGTCGCCGCCGACCAGACATTCGCCACGAACGCCAACACGCCGGCCGCCGGAATCTCGCTCTATCGCTTCTCCTCCGGCCATGGCGGATTGCAGTGCGAGGCCTGTCACGGGTCCACGCATGCCGAGTACCCTACCCCCATCGTGAACGACAACGTCCAGAGTACGAACCTTCAGGGTCATGCGGGTATGCTCGCCGAGTGCACCGCCTGCCACAACCCGGTTCCAACCACCGTCACGGGCGGACCCCACGGGCTGCACCCGATCGGCTCCTCCTGGGTAAGCCGCCACGGCAACGCGGCCGAGGGCAGGCAGGCCACTTGCCAGCCTTGTCACGGGACGGATTACCGCGGCACGATCCTGTCCAAGACGCAGGCGGATCGCAGCTTCTCCGGAAGATCCTTTCCGCGAGGGACCATGATCGGCTGCTATAGCTGTCACAACGGGCCGCGCGGAGAGTAGGGGTCTGCCAAACTGCGCCGTGCCGGGCATATCCCTCCGGCACGGCGCGCCGGTTGGGCTGCCTTTACCGGCGCTTCCGAATCTCATCGAGAAGCCGGGCGGCGGCAGCGAAACTCGGGTTGAACTCCAGGGTTCGTTCGAGTTCGCGCTGCGCTGCCTGAAGGTCGCCGGTCCGGATCAGCGCGTTGGCCAGATTGAACCGCACCAGCACCAGTCCCGGATTGCGAGAGAGCGCTTCCCTCCACAGCGACACGGCGCCGGCGACCTCCCCGCGCTCCATGCGAATGGCGCCCAGGACCGAAGCCGCCGTGGCCTGCGCCGGGTCCAGCTCCTTTGCGCGTTCGTAGAGCGGGATGGCGCTCGCATCGTCATTCAGACGGCGGTAGTGATCACCCAGGTAAATCAGCGCTCGCGAATCATTCTCGAGCTGCGCCTCGCGCAGCAGATCGAACGATCGCTTGCGGGCGCTCTCGCTGCCGGTGCGGTCAGCCAGCATCGCATAAGCCATGCCCGCATCGCGCGGCGCCGCCTCTCCGCCGCCGAAGGGGACCAGCTCCGCCGGTGGCGACGCGGCCACAACTGCACGTGGCCGGCGCGGAATGGAATGATCCGTGTAAACCACGTGCTCGGCATCCGCAACGCTGCCTTTCGGCATGTGGCAGGCAGTGCAGTCATCGCCCTTCGCCTTCCGTGCGGACACTGTTTCGCCGCAGTCGCCAGGCTGGTGGCAGGCCTCGCACTTCGACCGGAACCAGTCCGCGCGTTCCGCGTTTCGCGGCAGTTTATGCGGGTCGTGGCAACTGCCGCACCACAGCCGGGCGCCCGATGCCTGCCGGCAGGCGCTCTGTTCCAGGTTCTCCGCGTGGCTGGTGACTTTCATCCCGGCGGACGCGTCGCGCCGCACGAAAACCCTCGCGTAGTCCGCCAGGCGCTCACCCGCTACGAACGGCTGGCGCTCGCGGCCGGCGCGCACCACCCGCTCCTCACCGGAGAGATGGCATTGCTCGCAGACGCTGTCCCGCCGCTCCGCATCGAGCCTGGCGGGGTTGACGATCGGGCCGCGCCCGGCGGCATGCTCGGCCCCCGGTCCGTGGCACCGCTCGCAGGCGACTCCGCTTTCGAGGAATGGCGGAGAGGCAAACCCGTTCAGCGTGCCTTCGAGCGGCTGCACCCGGCTGGCATGACATTCCAGGCACCCTGCCGCAATCGGTCGCGTCAGGAACGGGTAGCTGTACTGGCTGTAACCGGGCTGGAGATTCCAGGCCCGGTCCGCCGCGTAATAAGCCACCGGCGCTTCGAACAGGAATCCTCCGGCGCTCCACACGTAACTCCGCGCCACGCTCCCCGATCCGACAAAGAAATCGAGGGCCACCTTCCCCCGCACCGGCATCTCTCCGCCGGCGCGCTCGAACTCGAGGGAGTAGCCCTTCCCTTCCCTCCGCACGCGGTAGCGGAATCCGCTGGCCATGTGAGTGAATGCGGCGCGCTCGAAACTCTCGGCCGTTCCGTTCCCTGGCGTTCCCGCGCTTGCGGCCATCGGCGTTTGCAGGTACGACCGGTAGATATCGCCGTGGCACCGCGCGCAGGCGGCGCTCCCCGCCCAGTCCGCACCGGCCGCGGCCAGCGGCATCGCCCACAGAATCACCGACAGCAGCTTCATGCCCGCTGCCGATCGTATCAAACGTGTGGACCGGCCGAAGCTTTCGAAGCTCCCTGAAACCGGACCGTCCGTCCAGCCGCTCGCGGCATGAGAAAATGGACATATGCGTTTTCGCCTGACGGCCGCATTTCTCGCGCTCTCATTCGCAGCGGCCGCCCAGACCATGTCCCTCGAACAACTGGTCGCCTTCCTGCAATCCTCGGAAAAGATGATCGCCAAGGGCACCATGACCGACAAGGAGCTTGCCAATTACCTCTCCAAGGCCAAGCTCAACCAGCGTCTCGAAGACCGGACCATCGAAGAACTGCAGGGCAGCATCGATTTCGGCCCCAAGACCCTCGAAGCCCTGCGCGATCTTCGCGACCGCACGGCCACGCTCGCCAAGGGCGCGCCCGTGCAGCCGCCCCCCACTTACGTGCAGCCTCCGCCTCCCTCTTCGGAAGAGCAGGCGCGAATCATCGACGAAGTCCGCGAGTGGGCCCTCAATTACAGCAAGACGCTCCCCGACTTCATCTGCACCCAGGTCACCCGCCGCTACGCCGCCGAGCCCTCCCGCCTCCGCCCCGGCCGCGGCATCGACTCGCAGCCTTCCTGGAGCCTGATGGACACCCTGACCATCAAGCTCAGCTACTTCGGACAGAAGGAAGACTACAAGCTGATGCTGGTGAACAACACCCCGACCACGCAGGACTACCGCGAGATCGGCGGCGCTACCTCCACCGGCGACTTCGGCAGCATGATGAAAGACATCTTCGAACCGGCAACCCAGACGCGCTTCGAGTGGGACCACTGGGGTACGCTGCGCGGTCGCCTCAGCCTGGTGTTCGCCTACCGCGTGGCGCAGGCGCACTCGCAATGGCACCTGCAATACCAGCGCAGCATGGACATGATTCCCGCCTATCGCGGCCTGGTCTACGTCGACAAGGAGACGCACCAGATCACCCGCGTTACCCTGGCTGCGGAGAATATCCCCCCGTCGTTTCCCATCAGCCGCGCCGAAACGACTCTCGACTACGACTACACCGGAATCTCCGGCCACACCTTCCTGCTTCCGCTCAAGGGTGAGGTCATCATGACCACCGACGAGTACATGTCCCGAAACGACACCGAATTCCGTCTCTACCGCAAATACTCGGCGGAATCGGAAATCAAGTTCGATACGGAAACTCCCGCGCCGCTGCCCGAGGAAAGCACGAAGGAGACTCCCGCAGCGCCGGCGAAGAAA
Organism: Bryobacterales bacterium; assembly: GCA_963836425.1. Lineage (GTDB taxonomy): Bacteria > Acidobacteriota > Terriglobia > Bryobacterales > Bryobacteraceae > CAWIJJ01. Next base: position 49,866 of record CAWIJJ010000011.1, read on the forward strand.
AAGCAGTAACGCGGCAGCTACTTGGCATCGCGCCAGTTGTCGCCCGTTCCCACGTCCACCAGTAAAGGCACGTCCAGGGCGCGCACGCTCTCCATCTCGCGCTTCACCAGCGCCGAGAGCGCCTCCACTTCCTCGGGTGGCGCTTCGAACACCAGCTCGTCGTGCACCTGGAGCAGCATGGCCGCCCGGAAGCCGCCGGTTTCGAGGGCCGCGTCGATCCGCACCATCGCCAGCTTGATCAAATCGGCGGCCGTTCCTTGCAGCGGCGAGTTGACCGCCGTTCGCTCGGCGAATCCGCGCGCGTTGGCGTTGCGGCTGTTGATGTCCGGAATCGGCCGCTCGCGCTCAAACAGCGTTTTCGTCACGCCGCTCAACCTCACTTCGGCGATGGTCGCGTCCAGGAACCGCCGCACGCCTTCGTAGCGCACGAAGTAGCTCTTGATGTACTTGTCCGCCTCCTGCCGCGAGATGCCGAGCTGCGCCGCCAGGCCGAAGCTGCTGATCCCATACACGATTCCGAAGTTGACCGCCTTGGCGCTGCGCCGCGCATCCGGCGTGATCATCAGGGGCGGTATTCCCAGCACCTCAGACGCGGTGCGCGTGTGGATGTCCTCGCCGTTGCGGAACGCCTCCACCAGCAGCGGATCGCCGGACATATGGGCCAGCAGGCGCAGCTCGATCTGCGAATAGTCGGCCACCAGCAGCTTCCATCCCGCCCGCGGCACAAACGCGGCGCGGATCTCCCGCCCGAGCGCCGTCCGGATCGGGATGTTTTGCAGGTTCGGGTTCGAAGACGAAAGCCGCCCGGTGGCGGCGCCTGTCTGGTTGAAACTGGTATGCAGCCGGCCCGTATGCGGGTCGATCAACTGCGGCAGAGCATCCACGTAGGTGCCCTTGAGCTTCGTGAGCTGCCGGTATTCGAGCACCAGCCGCACGATCTCGTAGTCGGCAGACAGTTCCTCCAGCACATCGGCTGCGGTGGAGATCACCTTGCCTTTTCCGTATCGCACCGGCGCCGGCAGCTTCAGATCCTCGAACAGCACCTTGCCGAGCTGCTGCGGCGAGCTGATGTTGAACGGCTTGCCGGCGAGTTCGTGAATGCGTGCCGTCAGGCGGGCGATGTCCACTTCCATCAGCCCGGAGAGCCGGCGCAATTCGGCCGGGTCGATGCGGATACCGGTGCGTTCCATGCGCGCCAGCACGCGCGCCAGGGGCAGCTCGATCGTCGAGTACAGGGTGCCCAGCCCGCGCGCCTCCACGGCGGGCGCGAGCTGGTTCCAGATCTCCAGCATGATGTCGGCGTGCTGCTCGGGCGAGGATCCGAGCTTCAGGTCCAGACGGCGTCGCGCCTGCTCGTCGAGCGGGCAGCCCGAGGGATCCGCGTCGAGAAGGAACGCGTACAGCATGATGTCGTGCTGGAAACCCCGCGCCTCGATGCCCAGGCGGTCCAGCATCAGCAGGGCCGATTTGACATCACAGGTGATCTTGGGCGCGCGTGCGTCCTCGAGCCACGGCTTCAGCAGCGGCAACAGTTCCGCATTCACCGCGCGGGCCTCGCCGGTGTTGTAGGCGAGCCCCACCGTGTCCAGCGCGAACTCGCCGTCGGCGGCTTTCGAAATGGCTACCGCCGTGGGCGCTCCGCCGGCTGCCGCCAGCCACGCCGCCAGCTCGCCCTCGCTCGAAATCACACGGTAGTCGCGAGGGCGCGCATCCTCCGCTGGACCCAGTTCCTTCAGCAGGCTGTAAAACTCCATCTCGCGGTAAATTGCCTTCAGCAGGCCGGGCTCGGGCGGCTGCGCCTTCACCGACTCCAGCTCGAATTCGATCGGCACGTCCACCGCGATCGTGGCCAGGCGCTTGCTCATGCGGATGCGCTCCACGTTGTTCTGGAGACTCTCGCGGTACATCTTGCGTTCCACCTCGGCGGCTCCGTCGAGTGCTGCTTCCACCGTGCCGAAGCGCTCGATCAGGTCCTTGGCGCCCTTATCGCCGATGCCGGGAGCTCCGGGAATGTTGTCCACGGCATCGCCCTTGAGCGCCAGCAGATCAGCCACCTGGTTTGGCCGCACCCCCATGAACACTTTCACCTTCTCCGGGTTGTACCACTCGTCGTCTTTGGCCGGGTTGAGCATGGAAATGCGATCGCTGACCAGTTGCAACATGTCCTTGTCGCTCGACACGATCACCACGCCTGTCCCCGCGCTCTCCACCCGCCGCGCCAGCGTACCGATCACATCATCCGCTTCAAAGCCGCGGTATTCCAGAATCGGAATGCGCATCGCCTCCAGCACGCGGCGTACGTACGGAATCTGATCGTACAGGTCGGGCGGCATTTCGGCGCGGTTGGCCTTATACTCCGCGAACTCCTCCATTCGGTGCGTGGGCGCGCCGCTTTCGAATACCGCCGCGATGTAAGCCGGCGCATACTCGCGCGAAAGCTTGCGCAGCATGTTGTTGAAAATGTACACCGCTTCGGTGGATATTCCCGTGCTCGTCCGCATGGGCGGAGCGCCCGATCGGGCACGCGCGTGGTAGGCCCGAAAGATGAACCCGAAGGTGTCGATGAGGAAAAGCCGGTCGTCTGCCACCGCAAACCATCATACTAATGCGGCGATTCGGCCACAAACCCAATGCAAAGTGTTGCGTTTTCGCCACAGTGGGGTCATGTTAAGTCTTTTACTTTCTTGACCTTGAAATTGGCCCCTGGTACTGCTGTAATTGAAGAGATGATGCTGCCGGAGTTGCGATTTGCGCTTTGAGACGACGTTGCAGCGCCCGGTGGAAGCATCGGGTGTCGGGCTGCACAGCGGCGTTCCGGTTCAGATCCGGATCGCACCGGCGCCGGTTTCGACCGGCATTGTTTTCATCCGGTCCGATCTCGAGGATTTTCCCATCCCAGCCAGTTGGCGGCACGTGGCCCGCGTCAGCTACGCCACCAGCCTCATGCGCCAGGGCGTTCTTATCTCCACCACCGAACACCTGTTGAGCGTTCTCTATTCCATGGGAATCGATAACGCATACATTCACATCGACAATCTGGAAGTGCCCATTCTCGACGGCAGCGGCATGCCTTTCGTTAGGCTGATCGAACGCGCCGGCATCCGCCACTACCGGCGCAAACGGCGATACCTGCGGATTCGCCGCCCGATTTCGGTGGAGGACGGCAGCAAACGCATCAGCATCCTGCCGGCGGAGAGTTTCCGGCTCACTTGCGATACCGATTATCCGGCGCCCATCGGCCGGCAATCGCTCGAAATGGAAGTGACGCCTGAAAACTACGCGTCCGAAATCGCCTTCGCCCGCACCTTCGGCTGGGAAGCTGACCTCGATGCCATGCGGAACATGGGTTTGATCCGCGGCGCTTCGCTTGAAAACGCCGTCTGCTTTACATCCACCGGCGTCATGAATCCGGATGGCATGCGCGCCCCCGACGAATGCTGCCGGCACAAAGCGCTCGACCTCATCGGCGACCTCGCGCTCCTCGGACGCCCCCTGCTCGGACACGTCATCGCCGAGCGCGCCGGACACGCCATGCACGCCGCTCTCGTCGCCCGTATCATGTCCGATCCCACTCTCTACGAGGTCCTCACCTTCGACCAGCTCGCCTCGCGGGTCACGCAGGCGCTGGTGTCGTAAGATTTCCCTCCTAAGTTCGCAATGCCGAGATCGGATCGACGCGCATGGCACGCCGGGCGGGCAGATACGATGCCAGTACGGCAACGCCCGCCAGCACCAGCGGCGAAACGACCATTGTCACCGGATCCCACCGGCTCACTCCAAAAAGGAAGGCTGACATCCACCGCGTCGCCACCAGACCTGCGATGAGTCCGATGGCTGTTCCAGCCAGAGTCCAGGCGGCCGCGTCACCCAGAATCATTCGGAAAAGCGCTGCCGGACGGGCGCCCAGGGCCATGCGAATTCCGATCTCCTTCGTGCGGCGATTAACCGCATGGGCCTGCACGCCGTAGATTCCGACGCCCGCCAGCAGCAGCGCCAGGACAGCGAACAGGCTCACCAGCCAGCTACGGAAACGCGGCGATGCCACGGACTGCGCGGCCAGTTGGTCCATGGTCTGCAACTGAAACAGATACGCGTTGCCCGAGTGTATGGAGGGCATGCCTGTCACCGCTGCCCGAATCGTTGAGATCAACTGGTCCGGATCGTGGGCGGTTCGCGCCACATAAGTCACTCGATCCGAGGCATCCTGATAGAGCGAATAATAAAACGTTGGCGGTGGGGACACATCCAGACGGAACCGCGTATCGCGCGCGATGCCCACGATCACGCAATCGGCCGGCTGTGTGCTGCTCGAACTCACGATGCCGCACCGCGGAGCCTTGACATGTCTCCCAACCGCACGGCCGCCGGGGAACAGAAGTCGGGCCATGGTCTGGTTCACGATCAGCGGCTTCGAGCCCGCGACCAGGCCCGCGTCCTGGCTGAAATTCGATCCCTCCACTACTGGCGCGCTTACCGCATCGAAATAGCCGGGGCTGACGTGCGCCATCGAGGTCGATTCCGGGAGTTGAATTCCATCAACCGGCACACCCCAACCACCCCCTTCGTCCGTCAACGGAAAAGAGTTGGAAGCGCCCACCTGCACGATTCCCGGAATCGACTTCAGCCGCCGCTCTAACTCCATGAACCAGGCCATCTGATCTTGCACGCGCCGCCTCGTGTCCCCGGGCGCCGCGGACTCGGAAGGGCGCGGGAGTTCGATATCGAACGTGACACGGTTCTCCACCCGGAATCCGGCGTCCACGGCGGTAAGTCTGGCAAAGCTGTGAACCAGAAGGCCGGCGGACATCACCAGGATCATGATTACGGCCACCTGCGCGACGATCAGAAATCGGGAGATTCCAATCCTGCTGCTGTGCTGTTTGCCCGACGACGCGCTCATGGCGCGATTCAGGTCCGTGCGCGCGGAATGCCACGCCGGTGCAAGGCCGAACAGCAGAACCGCGCCTGTGGAAGCCGCCAGCGTGAAGGCCAGAACCGCCGGATCGAGAGCCTCGGGCCGTATGCGGACAAGATCCGCGAGGGTAGACGCAGGAAGCAGAAAGGATCCCCAGAACCGCAGCAACTGGAACGTCCACGCCGCCATGATCAATCCGGCAGCGCCCCCAAAAAGAGCCAGGATACCGCTCTCGGTAAGCAATTGGGCCGTCAGGCGCCCGCGGGAGCACCCCAGCGCCAGGCGCATCGCGATCTCGCTCTCCCGCGCGCCGGACCGCGCCAGCAGCAGATTGGCTGCGTTCGTACAGGCGATCAGCAATAAGCAACCTGCGGCGGCCCACAATAACCACAATGCAAGATGACCCTTGGCCCGGAAATGGTCCCACAGCGGAACCACGCCGATTCCCCAGCCCTTGTTGGAGGCTGGATACGCTTGTGCCTCTTGCGCCGCCACCGCCGTCATCGCGGCCCGAGCCTGCGCCAGCGCGGATGCCGGCTCTCAATCTTCCCACCACGCGGAAGCGACGCACTGTCCGAAGACTCATCAGGAAACCCGACAGCGGCTGCTGCGGCTTCCAGATGTCGGTGGATTCGTCGAATGCAAATTCGCGCGGCAGAATCCCGACTACGGTATACGCGGCGTACTCGCTCCCCTTTTCGCGCAGCGCTCGGCCCAGCGCCCGGAAACTTCCGCCGAAGTGCCGCTGCCAGAAGTCGTAACTGATGAGGACCACATCGCCCCGGCCCTTCGCGCCATCTTCAGCCGTAAATGTGCGCCCGGCAAGCGGCGACACGCCAAGCAGGGAAAAGAAATTGCCGGAGACGTCGCGCACAGCCAGGTGCAGCCCTTCACCGGAATCGCTCCAGGTAGTCACATGGGTGCCGCTTACCGTGGCAAACTCCGAAAAGATCCGTTGCAGTTGAGGTTTCCAGTCCTCGAGTTCCGCGCCTGAGGTGCCGCTATTGAATTCCCCGCTCTCCGCCTTGCCCGTCGAGACATATGCCAGTTCGTCCAGGCCGGCAAATCCGGGAGGCCGCAGAACGGCAGCATAAACCAGGCTGAAAATCGCGCTATTGGCGCCGATGCCAAGCGCCAGCGTCAGAACCCCAACCGCAAAAAAGCCAGGGTTCATCCTCAGTGACCGAAAGGCATAGCGAAGGTCCTGCACGAAGTTGCCGGCTGCCGGTGTCATAAGCATCCCCCCGCTACAGTAACGACGCGGAACCACGCAAAACGTGGGTACCGATTTCAGACTGGTCGCCGGTCCCGCTACTCCACCGTGACCACCATCCCCGTGCTGTGCCCTTTCCCCAGCTTGCGATATCCGTGCGGTACCGTCGAGTCGAAATAAACGGCATCGCCCTGCCCGAGCTCGTGCTGATCTTTCTCCACGTGGAGTGACACGGAACCCTGCGTCACGAAAAGCAGTTCCACACCCGGATGCTGGTGTGGACGTATGCGCGCCGGATCCGCTTCCGTGAACTCCGCGTAAAAAGCATTGAGGCGGCGATTCTCTGCCCGAAAATCCAGGCTCTCGAAAAGATAGTTCGGCGCCGCGCCCGGAGTGTCCGGAAAGCGCAGCCGCTCGGCCTTTTTCACGATCTCCAGCACCGGCTTCGGTTCCGGATTGAAGAAGTACTCGAGGCCCACGCTGAAAACCATGGAGATCCGCAGCAGCGTCGGGAGCGTCGGGTGCATCAGGTCCCGCTCCAGCTTCGAGAGCAGCGCGGCGGAGAGTCCCGTGTGCTTGCTCAACTCGGCCAGTCCCATGCTCTTCCTCAACCTCAGCCGCCGCAGCTTTTGTCCGATCGAGTAGCGCGCCAGCCCCTTGGTAATCGTTTCGCCAACCATAGTTGAAAACCCGTTTTCCTCCCGGTCACGAACGGGCCCGAAATTTTCCCCGCGTGAAAGCCTCTTCCCGCAGTTTCTTTACAGTAAAACATGTTTTCCTTAAGATCAAGGGTAGTGAGGGCAGAGAGCCTCTCGAAAGGACAAACGCAAATGAGGATCGTAAACAGGTCGATGCTGGCAGGGATGCTGGCAACAGTTGGATGCGTGGGCGTGCTGGGTGCGGCCGACGCGAAGATGGACATCGTCGATACTGCCGTGTCGGCGAAATTCACCACCCTGGTGGCGGCGGTCAAAGCGGCAGGACTGGTGGAGACGTTGAAAGGGCCCGGACCGTTCACCGTCTTCGCCCCCACCGATGCAGCGTTCGCGAAACTGCCTCCCGGAACAGTCGAAAACCTCCTGAAGCCGGAAAACCGCGCCAGGCTACAGGACATTCTCAAGTACCACGTAGTGGCCGGCGAATATAAAGCCGCGGACGTGGTCAAGATGACCTCGGCGCCCACCGTCGAGGGGCAGAAGGTCAAAATCAAAACCGCCGGCGGCAAAGTCATGGTGGACGGAGCGCAGGTCGTGAAGACCGACGTCGAAGCGTCCAACGGCGTCATCCACGTGATCGACTCTGTCATCATGCCGAAATAAAATACCCGCCACCGCTCTTGCAATCGCAGCCCGGGTTTCTCATCATGAAACCCGGGAGACGTTATTTTCATGAAAGAAGCGTTGGCAGGTCAGGTTTCATCGATTAAAGATTGGTTCGAACGCTCGACACGCGTCCTGGATGAGTCGGATTCCGGGTTCGCTCCCAAAGACGGGATGTTCACCGCCGCCCAGCAGGTGGCGCACGCAGCCCAGACTATCGACTGGTTCTTCGATGGTGCGTTCAAGCCGGGCGGCTTCAATATGGACTTCGAGAACATTGACAAGGAGATTCGCGCGGTGACTTCGCTCCGCTTCGCGCGCGAATGGTTTGACCGGGCAATTAAGACCGCAACAGAGGGCGTGCAGGCGCATTCAGACGAGGAGTGGGCTTCTCCGCTGCCGGAAGGGCCTATCATGGGCGGACTGCCGCGCGCCGCAATCATCAGCGCCATCCTGGACCATACCGCGCATCATCGCGGCGCTTTGACGGTCTACTCGCGGCTGCTGGGAAAAGTGCCTCCCATGCCGTACATGGAAATGTAATCTTACTGGGCCCGAAGCAATACAAGCCGGCCGTCCAACCGAGCCAATCACCATCCGGCCCGCGGCGATGGCCGGCGCACCCTCAGTTCCCCGCAAGCGCCCAGAGCTGATTGCGGTTGGAGAGAAACAGGACGCCATTTGCCGGCGCCGGCGTCGAATACACGTTGCTCCCCATGGTCGACTCGGCAATCACCTTCTTTTCTTTGGAAGCGGCCAGCACCGCCACATCGCCGTCTTCGTCTCCCAGGTACACGTTCCCGCCGATTGTGATGGGAGACGCCCACACCACCGAGAGCATGTCGTGCGTCCAGTGGTTCGCGCCGGTTTCCACATCCAGGCAGTGCAGGAATCCGGCCAGATCGGCCGCAAACAGCAGGCCCCCGGCAATCGATACGGTCGAAATGGAGCGCCGGATCTTGTCGTATACCCAGACCAGGCCCGTGGCCGTGATGTCGCCTCGTTTGGTTGCGTCGATGGCGTACAGCCGCCCCGGCCCCTGCCCGCTCTCCGGATCCTGCCCGTTGGCGACATAAACGCGGTTTTGCCAGATTACCGGCGTCGCGATCACGAAATTCCGCGTCTTCGGCCAGGACGCGTCCTTGGGATTGGTATCGAACTCCCACAGCATTTTCCCGGTGAGCGTCTCGTAGGAACGAACCCAACCGTCGCCTTCGCCGATCACCACCTGCGCGGCCCCGGCGATGGTCCCCACCGACGGCGAGGACCACTGTCCGTCGAGGATCCTGTCTCCTGCGCTGTTGGCCTGCCACACCACCTTGCCGCTCGACTTGTTCACCGCCACCAGCGAGGGGGCGCGCGGAGCCGGGACCTTGTCGTGCTCTTCGTTGCGTCCGTTGGACGTCGAAACGAACACCAGCTCCCCCATGGATACGGGCGAGGAGTTCGACATGTTATGCGGCGCCACTCCCAATTCCTTGATCATGTCCAGCTTCCAGATCACCTTGCTGCCGCCCTTCCCGTCTCCGTGGCTATCGAGACAGAGCAACTCACAGCGGTTGGTCACGTAGTACAGGCGCTCGCCCTCCACCAGCGGCGAGGAGCACACGCCTACCTGCGGCCAGTCGTTCCCGCTCCCGGGCAGCTTTTCGCTCGTGTGCTGCCACAGGAACTGCCCGTCCGACTCCCGGAAGCACATCAGCACGCCGCGGTCGCCCGGCTCTTTCGGATTTCGCTCCAGCTCGTTGTTGGTCCCGATGTAGACCTGCCCGCCTGCCACTACGGGGTTGCCGTAAGTCTGAGAGCCGAGTTGCGCCATCCACTTGACGTTCTTCTTCGCCTGAATGTCCCAGGAGACCGGAACTCCCGTCATCTCCGAAAACATGTTTCGCCCGGGAGTGCCTCCCCACATGGGCCAGTCGGTGGTAGGGCTGCCGGCTTCGACCAGCAGGCAGCCAACGATGCCGGAGAGAAGCAGAACGCGTCCCATTCTATTTCCCGATGTTGTAGGCGAATAACGTGTTCTGGTCCCGCAGATACAGCCGCCCGTTGGCCACTACCGGCGGAGTCCAGGTGGGATAGCTGCCGGTTGGGATGCCAAACCTCGAGATCTCCTTGTAAGCCGCCGGATCCGGTTGAATCAAAGCGATCTTGCCGTCCTCGCCCAGGCAATACAGCCGGTTGCCCGCGTAGATGCAGTTTCCCTTCCCGACGCTGCGGTCCTTCCAGGCCACCTTGCCGGTCATGAAATCCATCGCCGTCAGAATGGAGCTCGAGAATCCGTACAGATGATTGCCGACCAGAACCGACGTGGTGTAGTGGTTCCGCATATCGCGGTTGAAGTAGACTTCGTGCGCCTTCACCGCGTTCCCCTCGAAGGTAATCTTGAGCAGGGCGCAACCGGTGCCGTAATCGCTCGAAACGAAAACGTATCCGTCCCGCACCACCGGCGTGGCGACATTGGCCGTGTCGTTGCCCGCCCGCTGGTAACGCCAGAGCGGCTGCCCGTTGTCGATATTGAGCCCGACCGCGCCCCCTGCCGTGAAGACCGTCACGCCGCGAACAGGGCCGGTCGTAAAGGGCATGGCGGAGGAGTAGCCCGCCGGATCGCTGAGCGACTTCCAGATCACTTCGCCGGTAAGCTTATTGAGCGCGACGATGGAGGATCGCGGTCCACCGGGAACCACGATCACCCGGTCCCCCTCGATCAATGGCGATTCGCTATACGCCCACTGCGGGAGAGTGCCGCCGAACTTCGCCTGGAAATTGACGCTCCAGATCTTCCTTCCCGTTTCCGTGTCCAGGCACAGCAGCGTCCCGTCCGCGCCTACCGCGTAGAGCCGGTTGCCGTCTACCGTCGGCGTGCCGCGCGGACCGTTGCCGTGGCTTTCCCGGAAACCGAGGCCCCCGGGCGTCTTCCAGACCTGTTTGCCCGTGTTCGTATCGAGGGCCAGTACGAACGCCTGGTTGCCTTCCTGGCCTTGCACGTACAGGCGGTTCCCGACGACAGCCGGGCCGGAGTAGCCCTCACCCAGCCCTCGCGCCTTCCACACCAGGGGTGGCCCGGAAGCCGGCCAGGATTCGAGCAGCCCGGTTTCCTGCGAGATTCCATCGCGGTTTGGGCCGCGCCATTGAGGCCAATCGGCCGCCATCGCAACGCCGGCCATCAGGATAATCGGGCACCAATATCTGCATCCGCGCATGCGAAAAGATTAACCGCTGGCGCGGAGATTGGCAATTGCCCGGAAGATGGGCCTCCGGACTAACTCAGGCCTTTAACGCGCCAGCCGGCACGGTATTGCCTTCTTACCACCTGGTTCGCTTCGTCGGGGTTCCGGAACTTCCCCTTGGCTCCGTTCCATTCGAGAGTCGTCTTCGGGAAGCGGGTGGCCGCCGGTCCCAGCAGCACGGACTCGGTCAGCGGCCCGGAATAGTCGAACGGCGTGGTGGTTTTGCCGTTTCCGAGAACGGCTTCGGCAAACTGGAAGTAGTGGTTCTGCGGCTCCACAGCCGGCATTTCGTAGCCGCGGAAATCGTCCTCGGGCAACAGCACCGGCATGTTGGTATGGCCCAGCAGCATGGCGCCCTTCGTCCCCAGGAAAATCGATCCCTGCGCGGGCAGGCGGCGGTTGCCGAGAAGGTCCTGCGCTTCGCGCGGCGGCCGTTCGTCGCCATCGAACCAGGACACCGGCACCGTTTCTCCCTCGGTATGCGCCGTCCCCGGAAATACATAATGAATGATGGAGTTCAGCGCCCAGTTGTGCTGCGTGGGCGCCGGCCCCTCGGACCGCACGGTCAAGGGCGCCGTCAACTCCAGCGCGCTGAAAACCGGGTCCAGGATGTGGCATCCCATGTCGCCGAACGTGGCCGTGCCGAAATCGATCCGCTTGCGCCAGTTTTCGGGATGGTAGTACTTGTCGCCGATGAAGGGCCGCGAGGCAGCCACACCCAGCCACAGGTCCCAGCTCATCGTGGCCGGCGGCGTGTCCGCGCGATCGGGCATCGGATCCGGGTCACCCCACTTCTTGTTGCTCCAGGACCAGACCTGCTTCACCTTTCCGACGGCGCCTCCGCGAATCAGCGCCACGGCAGTCTGGTACTCGCGCGTCGAGTGCTGCTGAATTCCCATTTGGGTCACCAGCTTCTTTTTGCGCGCGGTTTCGCGCAACTGGCGCGCCTCGTACAGGTCGTGCGTGAGCGGCTTCTGCACGTAGACATGGATGCCGTTGCGCATGGCGCTCATCGCGATGGGGGCGTGCATGTGGTCCGGAGTGCCGACGCAGGCCGCGTCCACATTCTTTCGCTCCTTGCGCAGCAGTTCCCGCCAGTCCTGGTAAACCCGCGCATCCGGGTACTTGGCTTTCAAATTGTCCAGGCGGGCCGAATCAACCTCGGCCACGGCGACCAATTGCACTTTGGGATGACGGGCAATTCCGTCCAGGGTGTAGAATCCCATGTTGCCGCCGCCGAACGCCGCCAGCCGCACGGTTCCGCTGGGCGGCGCCGAAACCAGGCGCTTCACAAAAAACGGCGCGGCGACGGCCGCTTGCACGAAGGAACGGCGATTCATGATGTGCCCTTTCAATTGCCCAGAATAACGGCCCCGGTGCCCTGAATCTGATACCTGGTGATTCCGCCCTTAATAGACGAAGCATCGAACGGCTTCCCCGTTTCCTCCGCCTCATGTTTGGCCGCCTCGATCGCTTCCTCGCGAGTCATCTCGATCTTCGCGAGCCGGCCTTCGGCAATCGCCGTCCGGCCTGCCCCGTCCTTGGGAAACTCGATCTCGCCGTCGTTCACCTTGATCCGCACCGATTTGCCGTCTTCCCCGGCCAGTTCCATCCAGCAGCCCGCCATCTGGCAGACCTCCAGAATCCTGCCCTTCACCTGGACGGTCTTACCCACGTACTGTCCCGGCTTGGCCAGCAGTTCCCCCACCGTGAGCGGTTCTTTCAATGTGAGGGGCTTGCCGAGTTTGCTGTCGGCGGCCGCCAGCAGGCACAGCGATAGGGCAAAGGCTGCAAAAAGCTTCATGGAGGTATTATGGCGCGAAAACCGCGTGCCCCGCTCGAATCTGCCGCGAATCGTTTACTTTGGCGTGTTCGGCAGGTAACGGCCGGGAGCGAGGATGCCGTTCGGGTCGAGAGTCCGGCGCAGCCGGAGCAGCAGGTCCGTGTAGGAGCTGTTCCCCTGCATCGCATTCATGCCGCCGATGGTGAACCGGTAGGAGTGGTATCCCTGCTCCGCCGTCACTCGCAGCAGCTCCTGGTAGCAGGCCATGGCGCGGTCGTCCTCGCCCTCGACCGACCGGTCGTAGGTAAGCGAAAGGATGCAGGCCACCGCACGTTCGGTGATTAAAGTCAAAGAGATGCAGGGCTCGAAGCCGTGCCGCAGCATGGTTTCGCAAGCCAGGGCGGTCAATTGGCGCACCTGCTTGCCGTCGGTCGGCGCCACCGGGCTGCACCAGAGCAGGCCGCAGCCGTCCCGGTCGGGGTTCATGTGCGCGGGCGGCGGGGTCCGTTTGCGCCAGTACGTGCTCTCGAGGGGCTGATCGGTAGGAATGCCCTTCATGAGCCCGTACACGGGCTTGAGCAGGGCCAGCGTGCGCTTCAGGTCGAGGCCGCTCACCCACTGGTACGGCCTGGCAAACCGGCTGGCCAGCGCCAGTTTGCGATCGTCCAGAAACTGGAGCCGGCTGGTCTTTCCCTTGAGCGCGGCGCGGATCAAACGTCGCGCTTCCTTCACCTGCGCCCGCGTACCATAGAGCGCGCCCGACCCGTTCCACGCTCCGATCTTCAGTTCCCGCCGGAACTGCCTCATGAGATCCCCCTGGAGCGGGGTCTTGCCGCCGGTCCGCTCCCACGGGTACTGCTGAAGGGCGGAGAGCACCTTGTAATCGTTGGCGATGTGGGAAGCGCTGCGGATCGTCCCGCTCAGCCGCAGCGGCCGCAGGGCGTCAATAATGGCCGCCACGTCCTCATCCGATTCCGCGCTGAAGTAGTACGCCTGAAAGTACTCGGGGCGGGGCATCAGCCACACCGTCAGCCGGGTCACAATCCCCAGGTTCGATTGCGAAAAAAGGCCGTCAAGCGTCGGCCCGACTCCCCAACGGTACACCGGCGCGGCTTTCGCCGGCGTATATCGCGCAAAGCCGGTCTCGATGATCTGGCCGTCCGGCAGCACCACTTCCAGCCCACAACTATGAGCGAAATGATCGCCGTATGGAGTGTGCCCGAAGCCGCGCTCCACCATGTTGCCCACCAGGCTGCATTGCGGGCTCGCGCCGGTCGCGTCCATCCACAGGGTCGATCCCTTCCCGGCGAGGAAATCGAAGACCTGCGCCTGGGTGACGCCCGGCTCGACGGTGATGTAGCCCAGATCTTCGTTGAAGTCGAGAATCCGCGTCATCCGCCCGAGGTCCAGGATCACACAGCCGTCCGAAGCCGGCATTTTGGATCCGTAGCCCCAGTTCTTGCCGGTGCTTACGGGATAGAGCGGGGTCTGGTAGCGATTGGCGATGCGGACGCACTGCTGCACTTCATCGCGGCTGGCGGGACAAAGGATGGCGGGAACGCGGTTACCCGTGGCAAACGTTCCAGTGGCTGCTTTCTTCAGTTCGCCGCCGTCTGTAACCACATTTTCCGCACCGATGGCTTCGGCCCATTCGCGCAAAGCGTGATTGAAAACGGAAGGGTCTGCGGTCACCGGAAAAGAATTATCCAGAATACCACGGCGGTTCATCCTGGAGCTTCGCCTGAAGGCGCGGTTCAGGAAGCGTGTTGTACGTCAAAATAGCCGGCCCTGGAATTCTGCTCCGCGTACCAGAAGGAGAACGCGAGGCGGCTGCGGCTATGGCAAACTACCGGCACGCGGACGATCTCGTCGCACATGTCGTTGATGACATTCGCGAAACGGGCGGCGGGCTGGGTGGAGTCGAAGCGGAGAAGCTCCATCTGGCACTTATATTGGGGGTCGTAGTAGGACGGAATTTCGCCCGTTTCGGTGGCCAGGGAGGATCCGCCGAGGCGGCGCAGGATGTAGGAGGAATGGTGCCGTACGGTGGCTGTGGTGATTCCCAGACAGCCGCCCAGCACCTGGGCCAGGCTATAGGTGGCGAGGACCGATCGCAGCGCTTCCATGGAGCACCTGCGTTCCGGCGTAATCGCCCAGCCGCCCACTTCCACATAAGCGAGGTTGCGCTCCCTCGCCCGGCGCAGCTCCGCTCCAACCGCCAGCCGGAACGTGCGGCTCCACTCGGGGTCGCTGGCGAGGCCCGAGTGCCGGACCCACAGTTCCTGGAAGCATGCCGTATTCGGATGCGACGAATACCGGACGCACCCCTCGACCGCGCCTTGCGCGTCGATCAGCAACAGGTGCCAGCTTTCTTTGTCGATTGCCAGTCTGTGCCGGCCATCGTAGGAAAGCTGGTTGCGGTCGATCGCGCCATCCTGAAGGTAGACACGCCCTCGCAATTTCTGCATCTCCGCGAGCAATTCACTGTGCCGGTCTGAATTCGAATGAACCGTCTGGAAGTCGGGTGGGACCTGGGCGCCCGGAGGGGCCACAAGCAGCAATCTGGACTGCTCCTCCTCCTTCGGGGAAAGCCACCGGCTTGACTCGATATGGGATTTTGGGGCCGTTTTAACCCTTATCGTCTCTGTAGAGGCCAGTTTTAATGTCAACTGATATACACCCTTGACGATGATTCTAGGCTGAGGAGGAGAATGGGCCTAGATTCCATCTGGTTATCGGAAACGCGCTACCTGCGGTTAACCCGGCTGTCTTGGCCGGGCCAGCGCCCGTGTGTGATTGAAGACACTCATCTAGCAATTTGTGTTCCGACACTCATGTTGCTCCATAATGCGGAACGGCACGGGAATTCGGTGCCTTTGTTCACGGTAGAAACTACACTGGTGGGAAAAATAACCTGAATTCGGGCGCCCGGCTGCTGGCCCGATCACCGCATTTGCGGGTATAAACTTAACTAAAGTCGGGCACTTACGCAATTGACATCCCAGAACAACAACATTTTCGGGGAGAAGAAAAAGGACGTTCGACACTCGCGATTCAGCCTCCTTCGCAACGGCGATGTTTTCCGGTTTTCGGTCCGGTGTTGCGGCCGATCCATCGCTTCAGCCCTGGAGCTGCATCTGGCTTGTTGAAACCGTGACTTCGATCAAATACTAAGCGGGGCCTGCGGTACTTTTGAGCGAAATCGATCAGACCTACCATGCCGGCAAGCCGGATAAATCACGTAATTTTAAGTGGTTAGCTGCCAAGAAGAAAAAACTTCGGCTTTCCCCGTAGTACTCCTGCAGGTTGAATGGTTGCGTAAAATGATACAGACACTCGATGTCCGCTCTTGACACTACTCGGCGGAATCAATATCTTTAGTGAGCAAGGTTGAGTTAACTCCAAAGCTACGGGTTCGTTAAGACCACGGACAGCCAGACGGGCGAAAAGGTTAGCTCAACGCTCTGCGTGACTCAATTTCGGAGGCAAGATGAAGAATTTTCGAACACAACTTTTGGTATGCGCACTCGCGCTGCTGCTGCCGGGACTTTTGGCGGCGAGCGCCATTGGATCAATCAATATTAACGGTGTAGGTGAGGTTTTCGTCACCGCGACAACGATCGATTTCTCAAGTAGCTCGAGTCCAAGTATTGGTGTCCCTGGCGGTATCACGACCGCCGGATCAGGAACATTGGACTTCGCGGTATTGCCAAATGGGACCGCCGGAACGATTAGAGACATCCTTGGGCCGGTGCCCCCTACAATCGATCCTTGGATCCTGCTTCCCGACCGGGGGCCTTGTTTAGTTTCAATCTGGAGAATCTCGCTCCGTCCAGCGCTCCAGTCGTGTGTAGCGGTGCGACTCCGGTCGGAACTGCTTGCAGCCTTGGCATCTTTACGCTGCTCGAGAGCGTCAACAGCTCAACCGGTGCCCACAGCGTCTCAGCTTCGTTCACTGCCGATGGCACCGTGACCAACACAACTGATCTGGATACGGCTACTTACAACGGCCTTTTCAGCGCGAACCTTCAAATCAGCTCTTTCAACACGATTGGGGAAATCCTGAGCGTGATCGGCGCTGGTCAAGCCGTACACTCCTCTTGGTCAGCCCAAATTACCAGCACTGCGACGGGTGTTCCGGAACCTGCCACCTTCGCGATGATCGGAGCTGGTCTGATCGGTCTGGCGGTCAGCGCGAGGCGTCGCCGGAAGGCCTAAGCCCGGGAAATCG
Organism: Bryobacterales bacterium; assembly: GCA_963836425.1. GTDB lineage: Bacteria > Acidobacteriota > Terriglobia > Bryobacterales > Bryobacteraceae > CAWIJJ01. Next base: position 66,557 of record CAWIJJ010000011.1, read on the forward strand.
AGCCCGTTTTCAGCTTTGCCGCGCGGCTTGGCTTCAGGCCGCGCGGTTGTTTTTTTGGGGGGTACTATTCGAAGCCTAGAGCCCGGAGCGATGCTCGCAGCAGACTGAATGGACCGGGCTCATCGATAAACACCCAAGCCACTGCGGCCCGTCTTCCCGCCTCCAAAGCGCCCCTCCACTGCAAAGGTTGCTCCGCCCCCACGTGCAGCATCGCGACCCTTTCCCCATACCTGCCAATCAACGCTACCGGATCCTGCCCCGCCCGTTCCGCCTCAACGCAATCCAACTCAAGTTTTACGCGTGTAGGATCCGTGCGCGACAAAAGGTCGTCAAGGACCGTCACGCCGTTGAATTTGCGGAACTCCATCCCGTGGTTGTGATAAACAAACTGGATATTCGCCTTTTGCGCGTAGCCGCCGACGTGATTAAACCAATCGAAATTCCAGCGCCAGTCGTTCCAGGTCATCTTCTCCGCGAGCATCCGGATGTCTGCCGGCGTGCCGTCCGAGGGTTTCAGGCCTTCGGGCGTCATCAACGCCGGGAAGCCGGTCACCAGGTATTCGAGCCCCAGCTCGGAGGCCGCATCGATCGCGCTTTGGGTCTCCGCGCCGTCATCCCACATGTCCCAGTGGGCGCTGACGCAGCGAAGGCCGGCGTCGTCGAGCGCCTTGCGGATGTCGGCGGCGCGGCGGGAGCGGGTTTCAAGGGGAAGCTCGACCTCGCGGAACCCCAATGCCGCTACCCGGCGAAGCGTTCCGGGGAAATCCTGACGCAGGGATTCAGCTACTGAGGAGAGGTTGAGGCCGATGGTCATCCCCGGCGCCCCCGCGGCCGGGCGCCGGAGCGCCACGGCCGCGCAGGCCGCGCCGAGGAATTGCCTTCGCGAAATGCGGCTCAAGGCAGCCTACGCCCAGCTAAAGCCGCTCTTGGACAGGGGCAGCGTGCGGATCCGCTTGCCGGTCGCCGAGAAGATCGCGTTCATAAGCGCCGGCAGAATCGGCGGCAGCGACGGCTCGCCGAGGCCGGTGGGCGGGTTGCTGCTCTTCACCCAGTGCGCTTCGATCACCGGAGGCGCCTGGCGCAGCCGCATGATCTGGTGCTGGTGATAGTTGGTCTGGACCACGCGGCCCTTTTCCAGGGTGATTTCCTGGGCCATGGCCTCGCTCAACCCGTCGATGACCCCGCCTGCCACCAGGTTTTCAGCCGCGCCCGGATTGATAATCTGGTCGCCGATGTCGCCGGCTACCCAGACCTTGTTCACCTTCACCTTGTTGGCCGAGTCCACCGTCACTTCGGCCACCTCGGCAAAATAGCCGCGATGGCTGAAGTGGAACCCGACCCCCATGGCCGTGCCCTTCGGCAGCGTGCGCTTTCCCCAGCCCGATTTCTCGGCCACCAGTTTGAGAGCACCCTTCATGCGGCCCGCATCGTAGCCTTCCCGCATGGGTTCGTCGCCCAGCAGGGCCATGCGGAATTCGATCGGGTCCTTGCCGGCCGCGTGCGCCAGCTCATCGATGAACGATTGGATCACGAACGCGTGGGCGTTGCTCCCCGGAGCGCGCAAGGCGCCGGTTTTCAGGCCCAACGGCATGACGGAACTATCCGCGGAAAAATTCGGCACAAACCGGGCCGGAAATTCATTGGGCGCCAGGTTTCCCGAGGCGGTGTAGCGAGTTCCCTCGCCGAAGCTGACGAAATGAGTCTGCCACGCGATCAACTTGCCGGAAGCGTCCACTCCGCCCTTGAGGAACTGAAAGCCCCCCGGACGATAGTAGTCGTGCTGCATGTCGTCCTCGCGCGACCAGGTGAGCTTTACCGGGACGCCGACGGTCTTGGCGATGTAGGCCGCCTCGGCCATGTAGTCGTTGTAGAGCCGCCGTCCGAAGCCGCCGCCCGCGCGGACCAGGTGAACGGTGATGTTCGAATCGGGAACGCCGGTTACCGCCACCACCTTGGCCCGTCCGCCGGCAGGCGTCTGGGAGGTGGACCACATCTCCAGCTTGCCGTCGTGAAAATGGGCCGTGCAGCCCTGCGGTTCGAGCGGGGCGTGGCAGATGAAGGGATAGGAATAGTTGCCTTCCACCACCTTGGCCGCGCTCTTCAGGGCCGCGTCCACATCGCCATCCTTGCGCATGTTGCGCTGCGGACCCTGCTTGTGGAACTCCTCGGCCTTTTTGGCGAAATCGACGCTGTTCTGCTGCGCCCAGCGCCCTTCGTCCCACTTCACTTCGAGCTTCTTGCGCGCGTTCTGCGCCAGCCACCAGTTGTCCGCCACGATGGCGATGCCGGGCTCGATTCCCGGATCTCCGGCCAGGGCGGTATCGGTGATGGGCGATCCTTCCACGATGAAGGCGTGACGCACGCCGGGCTGCTGCTTGATCAGGTCCAGATTGGCGCTCACGGCCTTGCCGCCGAATACCGGGCACTTGACGTAGACCGCGTGCAGCATGCCGGGCAGCGTCATGTCTATGCCGAAGATCGGCTTGCCCGTGACAATGCTGTGTACGTCGACGCCGCGCGTGTCCTTCCCAATGATCTTGAAATCCTTGGGATCCTTGAGCTTGACAGAGGAAATCTCGGGGACCGGCAGGGTCGCGGCCTTCGAAGCCAACTGCCCGTAGGCTACCGACCGGTTCGAAGCGCTGTGAATCACCTTCCCGGAAGCGGTCGTGAGTTCGCCTTCGGGAACGTTCCACGTTTGCGCGGCGGCCGTAATAAAGAGCTTGCGTCCGAGCGCGCCCACCTGCCGCATGGGCATCCAGCCACTGGGCGTTCCGTTGCTGCCGCCCGTGTTCTGGCCGCCATAGCGCCCGTCGAGGTCGGCCTGTTCGACGTTGATGTCCTTCCAGTCGACATCCAGTTCCTCGGCCACAATCATCGGGTGGATATTCTTGATGCCCTGCCCGGTCTCCGGGTTCTTGGACATCAGGGTGATTACACCGTCCGCAGCGACACGGATGAACATGAATGGCGCCGGCGGAGGTCCCGGCTGCCCTCCCCGGCCCTGGGCCAGAAGTTGATCCTTCGGGTACAGACCCAGCATGATTCCGCCGCCCGCCAGGGCGGTGACACGAAGAAACGAGCGCCGTTCGAGCTTCATGGTTTTCATGGGTGCCTCCTTATTCCTTCCTTGCCGATTGCGTGCTCTTGCCGGTGGCCGCAATCGACGCCGCCTTATGAACCGCCTGGCGGACGCGCAGGTACGTTCCGCAGCGGCACAGGTTGCCATTCATCGCCGCATCGATATCTTCATCGGTGGGCTTGGGAGTTTTCGAAAGCAGGGCCGCCGCGGACATGATCTGGCCCGTCTGGCAATAGCCGCACTGCGGGGTGTCCACTTCCTCCCACGCGAGTTGCAACGGATGGGTGCCATCCGCGGAAAGCCCTTCGATAGTGGTGATCGGCTGGTTGGCCACGGTGGAAACCGGCAGGGTGCAGGAGCGAACGGCGCGGCCGCCAACCAGCACCGTGCAGGCTCCGCATTGTCCAATGCCGCAGCCGTACTTGGCTCCCTTGAGGTCCATCACATCGCGAAGGACCCATAGCAGGGGCATCTCTGCCGGCACATCTACCGTGCTGGAGCGCCCGTTGACGGTGAGTTTATACGCCATGATCAGTCTCCTGATGCTGTGAGTTCAGGCTTCGCCGGACGCGGTGCCATGACGGGCCGAAATGAAGACAGCATTGTCGCCCACATGCCCTTGAGTACCCAGAGCCGATTCGGCTGATGACCTGATGGGTTCCATCTTCCCACGAAAATGCTGACGGCGGGGAGACGCGGAGAGCGGATTGAGGTATCGTTAGGTCAATAATCTGTACGCGCACACGGAGGAGCTATGACGCTGTCCCGACGGGATTTGAACCTCTTGATTACCGCTCTGGCCGCGCCCGCGGCCGGCCGCGCCCAACAGGGGGCGCCGCCGGTTCTGCCATCTAAAGTTCATCACAGCAACGAAATCCCTTACCAGGGAGACGAGAAAAAGAAAGGGCGGCGGTTCGCCTACGGCAAGACGCACGGCGGCTTCAACCTGGAACTGCACGAGACGATTCTGGGTCCCGGAACGGCAACGCACGCGCCGCACAAGCACGAGCACGAGGAAATCGTAATTGTGATTGAAGGCACAGCCGAGGCCTACGTCGAAGGAAAAACCGAGACGGCGGAAGCGGGTTCAGTGATCTATTTCGCTTCCAACCAGATGCACAACGCCCGCAATGCGGGTAGCGGTCCTCTGCGCTATTTCGTGATCGAACTGCGCGGCAACGAAGCCTGACGCCTCTATTCGGGCTCTTTCGAATAGGGCCGGAGAGCGCGCGCGATCAGTCCCAACCCGCCGAACAGCAGCACCAGCATGACGATGGTGTTGAACAGGCTGGTCGGCTGGAAGTAGATGTGCATGTTGGCGATGACTCCCGCGATCACGAAGATTGTTCCCGCAATGGTCAGGATCCAACCGGCTGTGCTCCTGCCGTTCCAGAACAGCAGGCCGATTCCGAAAAGCAGCGGCAAAAGCGTAATGCCGAAGGTGCCGGTACCGTAGAAGTTCCAGTAGGATCCGACCACGGTCACCTGGTGGGTCAGCAGGTAGGCGCCCATGCATGCCATGGCGAAGCCGAGCAGAAAATAGCCGATGCCGCCCGGTGTTCCGCCGACGTCGCTCAACCGTCGTTCTGCCATAAGACAAGAGCATAGCAGGACCCCGGGCGCGCGAATAGTCTGGGAAAGTGACTATCGATACCACAGTCCCTGTCTTGTCGGGTATTTCCCCCCTTTGCAATCCCCACTACGTAGACCGGCGTCTCTTTCATTTCGCGATGGGTCTTCATCTGAAGGCGTTCATCGAGCAACGCCCGCATCATCTCGCGCAACCGGTCGAGCGGCGTGCCGGCGGGGAATATGGCTTCCACATCATAGAAAACGGAGTGCCACCACTCCGGACCCAACGCCTGATACGGCTGGACATTGTATGCCCAGCGGACCAGATACTCCAGTGAAACCTGCCGGAAACGGACCCGGCCGGGATTCCGCAGATTGACCGGCGGTGACCCGATGTAAACTCCACCGTCCACACGCTTCATCGACGCCGCGTCTAATTGAGAGCGATTCGCGACGGCCTGGCCCTCCATCGCGTGAGCGGCGAAAATGCCCACGAGGCAAAATGGTGAGAAGAGCGCTGATAGATCGCTCCATATTCAATTCTCCGTCGGCATCCGCTCAATGGAATCGATCACAACTTTCCGGTAAGGAATGTTGCGCCGCACGAGGCGCAATCCTTGTCTCTCCAGAGACGCCCGGATCGTGTTCCCACAGGGTCCGCGGCCTCCGGCACCGTTTCACCTTCGACCTGGTCCGTGGGAAAACCGCTGTTCGTACAGTGTATTTGCCCTGTAGGAATGTCCAGCGTCACCTGGTATTCGCCAGTCAGGCCGGTCATGTCGACAACCGGTAGTTCCAGAGGGCCGCGTTCGCGACCCAAGACCTGCGCCAGGGCCTTCATCGTGATGTTCAGATACTCATAGTGCGCCCCCTCGTTCACCATGGTCAGGCTATAAACGCCAAACTGCGAGGTTCTGGCAGACGCCGTAGGCCGCCCGGCCGCACCGGCCTTCGTGGCGATCTGCCCGTAGTTGTACGGGTCGTCGTCCGGCAGGCCAGTCTTCAGTTTCGGGCCGCCCGGCGCCGCCACCAGAGCGTAAACCGGCGTGACCGGGTTCTCCAGGTGGTACTTCATTTTGAATCTCTCGGCCAGCAGGTTCTGGAACATGAGGCGCCGCTGCATTGCGCTACCTTGTTCCTATGCGTACGATGCTCGCGCTCCTGGTGTGCGGTTCGCTCGCCGTGGCGCAATCCGCCCGGACCGCCACCCTGGCCAATGGCATGAAGGTGATTGTCCAGGAAGACCACGGCATTCCCAACGTGGCCATGTATTACTTCTATAAGATCGGCGGCCGCAACGAACGGCCAGGCACCACCGGTCTCTCCCACTTCTTCGAACACATGATGTTCAACGGCGCCAAAAAGTACGGCCCGAAAATGTTCGACAAGATGATGGACAACAACGGCGGCAGCAACAACGCCTACACGAGCAACGACGTCACGGTGTATACCGACTGGTTCGCCTCCTCGGCGCTCGAGCTCATGTTCGAGATGGAGGCCGACCGCATCCGCGACCTCGCCTTCGACCCGAAGATCATCGAGTCCGAGCGCGGCGTGGTCTATTCGGAGCGGCGCAACAGCGTGGACAACAGCAACGGCGGAATGCTCTCGGAGCTGGCCATGGCCGCGGCCTTCATCGCGCATCCTTATGGGTACCCGGTCGTCGGCTGGCCTTCGGATATCGAAGGCTGGACCATGGACGATCTCAAAAACCACTTCCGCATGGGCTACGCGCCCAACAACTGCACCCTGGTGCTGGTGGGCGACATCACGCTGGGACCAGGCCATGACGCTGGCGAAGAAATACCTGGAGCCAATTCCCCGCCAGGATCCGCCTCCGCCGGTGCGCACCAAAGAGCCGCAGCAACGGGGCGAACGGCGCGTCACTCTCAGCAAGCCCGCGCAGTTGCCGATCCAGCAGGTTCTCTACCACGTCCCGGAGACGCGGCACCCGGATACGCCGGCGCTGGACGTCATTGAAACCTTGCTGACCAGCGGCCAGAGTTCGCGCCTCTACAAACGCATGGTGGATACCGAGCAGCTCGCGCTCTCGGTGAACGGCGGTGTGCGGCAGGCGCTCGATCCCACCGTCTTCCGCTTCAGCATTCAGCCGCGCAGCGGCGTGGATCCGGCAGTCACCGAGAAAGCCCTGTTCGAGGAGCTGGAGAAACTCCAACGCGAACAGGTGCCCGACGCGGAGCTGCGCAAGGCGAAGAATCAGATTCTCGCCGGCTTCTACCGGCAGATGAAAACCATCGAGGGACGCGCCAACCTGCTCGGCAGCTACGAAGTGTTCGAAGGCGATTTCAACAAGCTGTTCACGGCGGACAAGGAGATCGAAGCGGTGACCGCGGCCGATATCCAACGCGTGGCCAAGCTCTATTTCACCGCCGCAAACAGGACGGTGGCCACGCTGGTCCCGGAAAAAGCGGAGGTGAAGCAATGAAACACATGCTGCTTGCGCTCGCCATCTGCGTTACCGCCGGCGCCCAGGTGAAACTGCCGCCGTATACCCGCGAGGTGCTTCCCAACGGGACGGTGGTCTACCTGATGCAGAAAACCGGACTGCCGCTGGTCAGTTTCCGGGTGCTGGTGAAGGGCGGGGTCGAATCAGAGCCGGGGCAGCTTTCGGGTCTGGCCTCGATCACTGCCGGTCTGCTGCGGCGGGGCACCGGACAGATGACCGCCGCACAATTCGCCGAAGAACTGGACTCGCTCGGCGGCACGTTCAGCACGGGGGCGGATGCCCAGACCACGGTCATCACCGCCGAATTCCTGAAGAAGGACTTCGACCGCGGCCTCGGCATGGTGGCGGATGCGGTACTGCGGCCGTCGTTCACCGAGGAGGAAGTGCGCAAATCGCTGTCGCGCAGCCAGGACGGGCTGAAGGCCATCAAGGATAGTCCCGGCGCGGCCATTTCCCAGTATTATCGAACGTTCTTCTTCGGCGCCGGACACGCCTACGGCCGGGTGCCGGACGAAGCTTCCTACGATCGGATTCGCCGCGCCGACATCGTGGATTATCAAAAGCGCATGTACGTGGGCCGCAACCTGGTGGTGATCGTGGCCGGCGACTTCGACCCGGCCGCGGCGAAAACAAAGGTCGCCGAGACGTTCGGCGCCGTGCCGGCCGGTACAGCGTACTCCTGGGCGGAGGACAAACCGCCCGCCGCCGAGCCGCGCGTACTCCTGATCGATAAGCCCGATGCCACGCAGACGTACTTCATGATCGTTCAGCCGGGCGTCCGGCGGACTACGCCCGATCGGGTGGCACTGGGGCTCGTCAACACTCTCTTCGGCGGACGGTTCACTTCCATGATCAACGAAGAATTGCGCGTGAATACCGGCCTGACGTACGGCGCCAACGCGCGCGTGGAGATGGAGCGTATGACCGGGGCGATGTACATCAGTTCGTACACCCGCACGGAAACCACCGAACGCGCCATCGACCTGGCAGTGGATGTGTTGAAGCGGCTGCGGGAGAAGGGCATCACCGCCGAACAGCTCGCTTCGGCCAAGGCATACACGAAGGGCAACTATCCGCCGCGACAGGTGCAGACCGCCGACCAGATCGCGAATATTCTCGGGGACATGGAGATTTTCGGCCTGGGCCGCGACGAGGTGGACCAGTTCTTCGCGCGCGTGGACGGGGTGACACTCGAGCAGGCCAACGACGTGATCCGCCGCTATTACCGCACCGATAACCTGACCTTCGTGCTGCTGGGCAACGCCGCCAAAATCCGCGAGATTGCCGCGAAATACGGACCCAAGGTTGTCGAGAAGTCCACACGCCAGCCCGGCTGGGCGATGTAATCTGTAGGGCAGGTCCTCAGAGCCGCTTGCCGTCTCCGGCCATGCCCGACAGAGTCTTCATCAGCTACGCATCGGCCGACAAAACGATTGCCGATCAGGTGTGCACGACCCTCGAAAGCGCGGGCGTCGCGTGCTGGATCGCGCCGCGCAACATCGAGCCCGGCGTCCACTATCCGACGGCCATCATCGACGCGGTGCAGTCGGCGGGGGCGATGGTGCTGGTGCTTTCCGACCAGGCGCAGAATTCACCGCACGTGGTTACGGAAGTGGAGGAGGCGTTCAACAAGCGCAAGCCGATCGTGCCCTTCCGGCTCTCCACCGCGCCGCTTTCCAAGGACCTCGACTATTTCCTCTCGCTCTCCCAGTGGCTCGACGCGCCCGATGGCGCCACGCCGGGGAACCTGGAGCGTTTGACCGCAGCCGTGAAAGCCGCGCTAAGCGGCCAGCCGGCGGCGCTCGAACACCGCCCGGAGCCCTTGCCGGTGCGGCGCTGGCGGTGGGCGATTCCCGTGGCAGTGCTGGCGCTGGGGGTGGTCGCATACTGGCAATGGCCCAGGCCGGCGCCGCAGGCGCTCCCCGAACCGCGGCCACCCGAAGCTCCCGCGAAAGAGAAGGCCGCGCCGGAGTTTCCGAAGAGCCGCGTGAACCCGGCGGACGGCCAGGAGTACATGTGGATTCCGGCGGGCCGCTTCACCATGGGGTGCTCGGCGGGCGACGGCGAATGCGCGCCGGACGAGCAGCCGTCCCACCCGGTGGAGATCGAAAAAGGGTTCTGGCTGGGCAAAACCGAAGTCACCGCAGCCGCCTTCAGCAAGGCGACCACGGACGGCGACCTCCCGGCGGCCGGCATGTCCTGGGCTGCGGCCAAAGCCTACTGCGCCAAAATCGGAGGCCGGTTGCCCACCGAGGCGGAATGGGAATACGCGGCGCGCGGCGGACGCCCGGAGTCGCTCTACGGACCGCTGCCGAAGATCGCGTGGTACGAAGGAAACAGCGACGGCCACCCGCACCCGGTGGCCCGGAAGGCGCCCAACGCTTACGGCCTTTACGACATGTTGGGCAATGTATCGGAGTGGGTGCTGGACCGCTATTACAACCGCTACGACCTCGAAGCACCCGCCGCGGGACCGGACGTGGAACAGCCGCGCGCCTCCAACGCCGAGGCCGTCATACGCGGCAGTTTCTGGGCCACGCCCGCGGCCGGCGTGCGGGTGTCGCGCCGGGCGTCACGCCCGCCCGATGAGCCGGACGTGTTCGTCGGCTTCCGCTGCGCGCTCGACGGCCAGTAGACTACGGCGCCACCACCGCGGCCGCTTCCCACTTCGCCGACACCCTGCGGATGCGCGCCAGTGCCTCCTCGATATTCTCGAGCGAATTGGCGTAGCTGAAGCGCAGGAATCCCTGCCCGAACTCGCCGAAACAGCGGCCGTCGAGGCAGGAGACTCCGGCTTCGTAGAGCAGCAGATCGGCCAGTTCCTTCGAGTCCATGCCCGTCCCGGTAACGTTGGGAAAGGCGTAAAACGCGCCTCCCGGAAGCGTGCAGCGGAAACCCGGGATCTGGTTCAAGCCGTTACAGATCACCTCGCGCCGGCGGCGAAATTCGCGCACCATCGCGGTCACGCACTCCTGCGGACCGGTGAGGGCGGCGATGCCCGCGCGCTGCGTAAAACTGGCGGTGCAGGAATTCGAATTCACCATCAGCTTGCTCACCGCTTCCACCAGCCATTCCGGCATCACGCCGAAGCCCATGCGCCAGCCGGTCATGGCCCAGGTCTTCGAAAATCCATCCAGAATGATGGTCTTCTCGAGCATGCCGGGAAATTGCGCGATGGAGGCGGGGGCTTCGTCGTAGTAAATGCGGGAGTAGATCTCGTCGCTGAGCACCACCAGGTCGCGCTCACGGACCAGGTTCGCGATCTCCTCCAGGTCCTCGCGCGGAATCACGCCGCCGGTGGGATTCTGCGGCGAATTCAGCACCACCATTTTGGTGCGGTCGCTGAGACGGTCGCGGAACAGGTCCAGGTCGAAGGAAAAACCGCGGCTCTCCACCAGGGGCATGGGAACCGGAGTGGCTCCCAGGAAGCGGATCATCGATTCGTAGATCGGGAAGCCGGGGTTGGGGTAGATGACTTCGTCCCCCGGTTCCAGCAGGGCCAGCATGGGAAAGAAGATGATGGGCTTGCCGCCGGGCACTACCGAGACATTCTGCGGACCCACGGAGATGCCGCGCGTCCTCGAAACATACGCGGCGGCCGCTTCGCGCAGGTCCGGCAGGCCGGCGGTGGGGCCGTAATGAGTCCAACCCTCGTCGAGCGCCTTCTTGGCCGCATCCACGATGTGGGAAGGTGTTGGAAAATCCGGTTCGCCGATTTCCAGGTGAACCACGGAGCGGCCCTCGGCTTCCAGCGCGCGGGCGCGCACCAGAACCTCAAAAGCGGACTCGACGGCTATGCGGCTCATTCTCTCTGCGAGTTTCATCGGCTTCCACCTGAGGTACAGACTAGCAGCTTGCAAGTCCGCTGGCGACTAACAACCACTAGCGAGTGGGGCTATCAAGGCACGGACAAAACGAACGGTTTCCGAAGGGCACTTGAAGTTCAGGTTAGAATGGGGTCAGCGGCAAGTCCGACTTTGGTTTCCACGTTTTCCAGGATCCGGCGTCATTTCAGTAGGACCTGTGAGAACTGTCGTCTACAGCCCGATGAGTGAAGTCACCGAGCCCGGCCTGGAGCTCCTTGAGCGGCAAAATCGCTTTGTTTCCGAAAACTTACGGCGGATCTTCGTACAGATCTACCGGATTGTGGGAAACGTGGCGGATGCCCAGGACCTGACGCAGGAAGCGTTTATCAAGGCGCTCCAGCATAAGGAACAGCTCAAGGACGAACAAAAGGCAGCCCACTGGCTGTCGAGAATTGCAACCAACACGGCCATCGATTTCCTCCGGCGCAGCGGCCGAGCAACTTTTTGCGAGATCGACGAAGCGCCGGAAAGTCATGACGAGAGTCCCGAACAGCTTCTTTTAAGGTCCGAGCAGCGCAATTACCTGGAAGACGGGTTGCGGCTGCTGAGCCCGCGCGAACGGGCCGCGCTCATGTTGCGCGACGTAGAGGGTCTTCCGGCGGAAGAGGTGGCCAGCAGGTTGAATTGTTCCAAGGCCACTGTACGATCGCATATCGCGAACGGACGGACCAAGTTCCGCCGCTACATGGAAAGAAGAAAGCGGTAAGGGAATGAAACACCCCAATCAGGAAACGTTGGCGTTGCACGCTGGCGGAGACCTGCGGTTTCCGGCCCGCTGGCGCGTGGGGCGCCACGTGGCCCGCTGCGAGCAATGCCGGGAGGAAATGGCCGCGTACGAACGCATGCGGACGATTCTTCCGGAGCTTTCCGAAATCCCGGAAGTTCCGTGGAACCGGCTGGCGGCGGACATGAAAGCGAATATCCGGCTGGGACTGGAGGCCGGGCAGTGCGTCCGCGCCGATGACATACCGTTGCGTGAATCCCCGCTGTTTACGGGCGCGAGGGCGGCCATAGCGCTCGCCAGTGTGCTGGTCCTTCTGGTAACCGGGCTGGTGCTGGAACATCCGGCGCCGCGTCCGGCGGACGAGGGCCTGGTGGTTCAAACCATGGTGGGCGGAATTCAGATTCGCAAAGGCGCCCAGGCGATGCGCCTGATGGACGCGGGAACGCAGCGGGCCACTTATCTGCCCGATGCACAGGGCGGCATGAGTTCGGTTTCGTTCAACAGCGATACCGGACAGGTAACCATCAACAGGGTCCATGCGGAATAAGCTCAGATTCGCGACATTGATCTTGGCTTGCACGGCGATCGCCTCCGCGCAGGAATCGCCGCTGCCAACGGGATCGGTCAACATCAACCTGCCGGTAAACTCGCCGGTCTCGCTGCTCTCCATGGTTTCGGACCAGTCGCGGACGACGGCACGCGGCGCGGCCCTGATTCTCGACCTGCACTTGTCGCTGACGCTGCGCAACGCGGGCGTGAACCGCATTCGCGGCGTCACCCTGCGCGTGGTGTCGCAGGAGATCACGATGGGCGGCAAGGGGTCGGTCACGATTCCGTCGCTCAACGTGGCTCAGGGCGAAGTTTTTCCCGTACGGATCGACATGCAACTGGTGCGGCCGACGCAGGTCGCGGGCGGCCCGCTGGTGCAGGTGGATCTGGACGGGGTGCTGTTCCAGGACCTTTCGTTTTTCGGACCGGACCGCATGGACTCGCGCCGGTACATGACGGCTTGCGAGCTGGAGGCGCAGCGCGACCGGGAACATTTCAAGCGCGTGCTGGCGCAGACCGGGCCGGAAGGGCTGCGCAGGGAGATTTTGGGCAGCATCGCGCGCCAGTCGGAATTGCAGCCGCTGGCGGTGAAGGTGCGGCGCGGCGGCGGCGCGGTATCCGCCGCGGCCCTCGCTTCCGAACGGTTGACCGAATTCGCGTTCCTGCAGTTCCCGGATTCGCCGATCGAACCGCTGCACGGCTCGGCGCAGATCTCCGGCAACGAGGCCCGCGCTCCGCGCATAGAGGTGCGCAACCGTTCCCCGAGACCGGTGAAGTATGTGGAACTCGGCTGGGTGGTCAGCGACCAGGCCGGCAAGCAATACATGGCGGGCTCACTACCTTCTTCCGATACCAGCCAGATGCTCGGGCCCGGACAGACCACGCTGATGCTTCAGGACAGCACGTTGAGCTTCTCGAGCAACGGGCAGCCGGTGAACATCCGCAAGATGACCGGCTTCATCAACCAGGTGGAATTCGCCGATGGGCGCGTCTGGGTGCCGAACCGCCAGAGCCTGAACCTGCCGCTGCTGCGACAGGCGGTGGCGCCATCGGCTGAAGAACAGCGCCTTTCCGGAGTCTACCTGCGCAAGGGCGGCCTCGAAGCGGTGCTCGAAGAACTGAAAAAGTTCTGATCGTATACCGCGGTATTGTTGAACCGGCCCGGCGGGCAGCCCTCCCGCGGCCCGGCAAAATCACCAGGCTGTGACCGCTTCGGCCAGTTCTTTTCGACCCGTCAACCCGCCGCTGGATCGTTTTTGGCGGGCCGGGGGTAAACGATACGTGGACGCTCCTCACTCACGGTTCGCGATACTCTTATTGACCGCCACCGCTCCGGCCACGGCGAAGAAGAACGCCGCCAGCGCCGGCCGCTGTTGCAGCGGGTAGTCCACAAGGCAGTGCAGCAATACGGCGATTACGCCTAAGCCCCACACGGAACGGAAAGCCGGCCGCAATAACAGGGCCGCGAAGGTGAGCATCAAGGCGAAGAATGGAAGGCCTCCCTCGACGGCCCACTGCATCCAATCGTTGTGCGCCTGGTTGATGACGGCCCCCGGGTCGAAGATCGCGTAGCCCGGATAGGCCGTAGCCCACGTCCCCAGGCCGAACCCCATGACGGGCCGGTCCCGGACCATCTGCATCGCCGAGTTCAGCACCTCCCTCCTCAGAAAATAGGGATCGGAAAGCAGGAAGCGGTTCCACACGGCGGCGGCGCCCACCACTACGGCCGCTACCGCCAACAGCGCGGAAATCTTCAGCAGCACTGCCCCGGCGGCGCGGCCGGAGAGCAATCGCATGCGCCATGCCGCCACCGGCACCGCCAGCCCTTCGATCACGACCAGGAGCGTTCCCGCCCGCGACGCCGAGGCTACGACCGAACCCATCATCACGGCCGACATGAGCGAGTAGACCATCCGGTCGGTCTTGCTGAAGACCGCGAAGAAAAGTGCTACCGGCAGCGTCAGCTCGATGAACGCGGCGTACTGATTCTGGTAAACGAACGGTCCCAGCACATGGTCGGTGTATCCGCTCGGGAACATCCAGAAGATTTTGCCGCCCGAGGTGAACATCTGGAGGAGCGACATACCGCTCAGCAGAAAAGAGAACCAGACTACGGCCTGGAGGAATCGCCGCAATCGATTGGCGCTGGAAGTGAGTTGCAGCGCCAGAAAGAAACAGACGAAGACGGCCATCCAGCTCCAGAGCGAATTCCAGGTTTCCCAACGGTAGATGGTGGTGCCGGCGGCGAGTTGAACCAGGGGCCAGCACACCGCGGCAGCGAGCGGCCACAGCGGAAGCGCCACGTGCACGGGAACGGATTTGAAGGCAACCAGCAGAGACCAGCCCAGCGCGAGCGAAAAGACGGCGACGCGGAACAGGCCCACGGCCCAGAATCCCGGGACCCACAGCGTGAGGATGCCGAGGAAGAGCAGCGTCAGGAAAACGGCCAGCGTGCGCCGGTACAGGGCGTCCACGCTCATGACGGAGATGTGAGGCTCATGTTCCGGATGACGATGGCCCCGTCCGTCCGCACCGACCCTGGCGTCCGCGCACAGATCAGGGCCATTCGCACCAGCGGCACACCGGCGGGCGCGGTGAAGTGGAGTGTTACTTCTTTCCAGACGGAAGCCGACAACTCGTCCGAGACTGCCAGCGGATCGAGGCCTGTTCCGGCTCCGGTTCCGGCCACCTGCCAGCGCAGCCCGCTCCGATCCTCCACCCCTTCCGTCTGGTACTCGAACCGCAAATCGTAAGGCTTCGACGGCAGGACGGGGACCCACTGCCAGATGGTGAGGGCCTGCTCGGCCTGTTTGCCTGAGAAATAGACTGCCGCTTTGCCCCCGCCCATACGCGCCGTGATCCCCGGCGGCCGGTCGAATCGCCAGTTGAATCCCTGGCCGAAGCCGGGCAGTTGGAAGCCTCCGTTGGTGAGAGGTGGCGTGGAGGCGGGGTTCATCTCCTGGCAGGGGACCGCGGCACGGCGGCACGACAGGTTCCAGGCCGCGACCGCCGGCTGCGCCATCCGGTTCTCGAGAAAACGGTCGCATGCATCCAGCAGCACGCCGGTTGCTTCGGGACCGGCGTCTTTCAGGCGTCCTATGGCGATGGCGGCGGCAGAGTAACGCTTGGTCGCGAGCAGGAAATGGAGATAGGCCCGCCACATCGCAGGGGACTCCGGCAGTGCTTTTTCCATTATTTCGGCCGGGTCTTCGGTTACCCGCCAGCAAAGCCGAAACAGCGCGTCCGGTTCGCGCGGTGCGAGCTCCATTGCGCGCCGGGCCCATGTCCAGAACGCCGCCTCCGCATCACGGCGGAGATAATAGTTGGCCAGTGTCCAACGCGGTTGGTAAAGCCGGCTGGCTTTGGCAGCATCGAGCAGGTATCGCTCCGCCGCCGGATAGTCGCTCCGTCCCTCGGCATTGAGGCCGATGCGGATCAACGTAGATGCATCGCGAGGATTGAGCGCGGCCGCCCGAAGGAGGGCGGATTCCGCAGGAAGCGCCGCCTGCTCCAGAGCGTCGGCATACCACAACCAGAACTGCGCATTCCGCGGCTCCACCCGGAGAGCATGCTCGACCGCGGGAAGTGTGCCTTCGGAAATCAGCCGTTCGGCGTAAAGCCGGGCTCCGGACTGCCAAATTGCGTACGAAAGCACGATTGCGGAGGCGCCCGAAAGTACGTATCGAGGAACGGAATGGCGGGTGGTCAGCATTCGTCTTGTGACGGCCAGCGTAGCAAAATTCGTTGCGCCAGCGGGAGCGTACTACTGGTCCCATGGGACCGCGGTAAAACTTTTTGCGCTGAAATACCCGGCGAATCCTCTTGACTCGTATTCGGTCCGCATACTACGATTCACGAATCCATATCCAGAGGGAATCGTGCTCATCGGCAGAGCAAACTGGGACTGAGGCTAGCGATAGCTTTGTCCGATTAGCATGGAGCGGCTGCGAAGCCTCCCCAAACTTCCCGCTTTTGTGAACAGGTTGAAAACTATGAATCGCGCATGTTTGCGGGGCTTGATCCTGTTTTGTGTCTGCGCCTGGCCGGCCATCTCCGCCGAATCGATCGGCTTTGCGTACGTGGAGGGCAGCTATCGCGTAAATGGAGCGGAGGTGCGCGGAAACGCCACTCTGTTCGACGGCTCGGTGCTGGAAACCGGAGACGCTCCGGCCCGGCTTCAGTTGAACGGCGGCCGCAGCTTGTGGCTCACTCCGGGATCGCGCGCGTCCATCTCCGCGCGTGGTGTGGAACTGGCGAAAGGGCTGGGGCAGTTCGCTGGTCCGGCGGGAACGGGCATGCAGGCAGGCCCGGTACGGGTGGTGGCCTCCGCGCCGGCAACGGTTGTGCGGGTGGCGATGGAGAAGGGCGGCGCGGTGGTGGCACCGTCCAGGGGAGCCGTGGAGGTAATGAACGCTCACGGCGTGCGCGTGGGCAGCCTGACGCCCGGAACGGCGGTGAGATACGCCGAGCAGCCGGGCCCGTCCGCCGCGGTGGAGGTTTCCGGATGTCTTCGCCGGGATGGCGACAGTTTCGGATTGGTCGACCAGGTGACGAACGTGCCGGTGCGGTTCAACAGCCCTGCCCTGGCAGGAAACGTCGGCCGCCTGGTACGCGTGTCCGGCGTTCAAGGCGGCGAAGTGCCGGGCGGTTCGCAGGAGATCACGGTGCAGAAGCTCGAAAGGCTGGCGGAATCATCGTGCACGCCGCCACTTCTCGCCCGCGCCGCACCGGCAGCCGGATTCCGTGTCCCGGACGGCGACGCGGCTGCGGCTCCGGCAGGGCTGAACCTGCTGATTGTCGAAGGCGAGGGCGCGATCAACAACATTCGCCAGCGCACCGCCCGCGAGCCGATCGTCCAGGTTGAAGACGAAAATCACCGTCCGGTTGCGGGCGCCGCGGTTCTGTTTGCGCTGCCGCGCAATGGACCGGGCGGCACATTCGCCAACGGGGCGACTACCTTGCAAGTGACCACCGACCAGCAGGGCCGGGCGGTGGCACGGGGGCTGCGGCCAAATAATCAGGCCGGTAAGTTTCAGATCGCGGTGACGGCATCGTACGCGGGGCTGACCGCGACGTTGGCCATCAACCAGGTGAATTCGCTCGCCGGGGCCGCGGCAGCAGGCGGTGCCGCGGCAGCAGGCGGTGCCGCGGCGGGCGGTGCCGCGGCGGGCGGTGCCGAGACATCCGGAAGGGCGACAGCCGGAGGGGCAGCAGCCGGAGGGGCAGCAGCCGGAGGGGCGGCAGCCGGAGGGGCAGCAGCCGGAGGGGCGGCAGCCGGAGGGGCAGCAGCCGGAGGGGCAGCAGCCGGAGGGGCGGCAGCCGGAGGGGCGACAGCCGGAGGGGCCGCAGGGGGAGGCGCGACATCGCGAGGTAGAATTGGCACCGGCGCCAAAGTTGCCATCATCGGCGGAGTTGTGGCGACCGCCCTGGTGGGTGGACTGGCCGCGGGCGGAGTGATCTTCGGGGGTGGAAACGCGGAGACCCCGGCAAGCCGATGAAAGCCGCAACCGTATTCCCTGCTCTCGAGAACATCACTCAGCGGCTCTGGTTCGCTGTGGGGGTGAAACCCCGCCATGAAAAGGCCGTCGCCGAAGCCTTTCGAGCGAGCGCCATCGAATATTTCGCGCCCGTGTACCGCCAGCAGCGCGTCTGGTCCGACCGCACCAAGCTGGTGGAACTGCCCCTGTTCGCCGGGTACGTCTTCAGCCGCTTCCGGTACGACGAGCGGTTCCGGATTTTGAACACTCGCGGGGTGATCTCGATTCTCGGAGGCGGCAAAGTGTTCTCGCCCGTCAGCGACGAACAGATCGAAACGCTGAAGACGCTGGTACGATCCGGCGCCCCGGCGCGTCCGCATCCCTACCTTGCCCCGGGCCAGCAAGTCGAAGTGGAACGCGGCCCTCTCGCGGGCATCCGCGGTACCGTCCTGCGAGCGAAGGGGACCACCTGCATTGTGGTCGGTGTCGAGATCCTTCAGCGGTCCGTCGCCGTGGAAGTGGATGCCGCCGCGGTCCGCGAAATTCAACCGCGATTCCAACCGGTGGCCGCAGCAGCCGCCGGTCGACACGTGTACGCACACCAGTGACCAGCCAACAAACCAGGAGCCGGGTGGTGGTTTTCCGGCTCACGGAGCAGGAATTCACGCAGCTCAAGAAAGCGGCGTCGCGCGCTCGCCGGAGCGTCTCGGACTATACCCGGGAGGGCGTGCTGACGACCATCCAGTCGGAGCTCAACAAGGACGGGAATGCCGTCAACGAGCAGTTGTCCGATATGCAGTCTCTTCTCCGGGACATGAAGGAGCTCATGCGATGTTTGCTTTCCAAAAACAGCCGTTCGTCCAGAGGCAGCGCGGGTCGCGAGACCCAATCGGCGTCTTCCTAGCCGCAGGCATTCTGACGCTTGCGGCGTTCGCGGGCGCCGCGCAGGGCCAGGATCCGCCGCGCCAGGCCCCGCTCGTGGATGCCAACACGGCCAACCTGCCGGCGCACCGAATCGGCAATAACGACCTGATCGCCATCTCCGTCTACGCTTCGCCGGAACTGACGCGCACGCTGCGGGTGGGCGTGGACGGACTGATCCGCCTGCCGCTGTTGAAGGAGCCGGTGAAAGCCGCCGGAAGAATGCCGGCGGAACTCGAAGCCGCGATCCAGGAGGCGCTCAAGAGCGCGGAGCTGATTGTGGACCCGCAGGTCACGGTCACGGTGGTGGAGTACCAGAGCCGGCCAATCAGCGTCATGGGCGCGGTCCGGAAGCCGGTTACGTTTCAGGCTTCCGGCAAACTGAGCCTGCTCGAGGCGCTGGCGCGGGCCGAAGGCCTTGCCGCGGATGCGGGTCCCGAAATTCTGGTCACGCGGACTTCAACCGATCCGGACGCCGGAAGTTCCCTGGTGCGGCGCATCCCCGTGAAGGCCCTGCTGGCCGCCACGGATCCTTCGTTGAACCTGGAACTCAGCGGCGGCGAGGAAGTTCGCATACCGGCCGCCGAAAAGATTTTCGTCGTCGGGAATGTGAGAAGGCCCGGTGCGTTCGGAGTCGGCGAAGAGGCCGGCACGACCGTGCTCAAAGCGGTTGCCATGGCGGAAGGACTGGCCCCTTACGCCGCCAAGCAGGCCGTGATTTACCGGCGGGAGGCGACGGGATCGATGAACGAGTTGACGGTCGAACTCGGCAAGATTATGGGTCGAAAAGCGCCCGACAGCCCGCTTCTGCCCAACGACGTGTTGTACATACCCGAAGCGCGGGGAAAGAAGCTCGGTTGGGCGACGGTCGAACGGCTGCTGCTCTTCGGCAGCGGCGCCACCACGGCACTTATCTACGGCACCACAGTTCATTAATATGACTCCCGAGAAAGCAATCTCCAGCCTGCCCGCGATTCCGGCTCCGGCCAATGCGCCGTACTCCGCGCAGAACGGCTTCGGCCGCGAAGCGGAACCGGAAACCGCCGGTTTCTCCGTATCTCACCTCTATTGGGTCGTGCGCCGCCAGCGTTGGAAGATTCTCTCTTTCGTCGCGGTCTGCGTCATCGCCACCGTCGTGATTTCGAGCCGGCTGACGCCGATTTACGAAGCGACCGCGACGGTAGATATCGACCGCGAAATGCCGACGGGAATCGTCGGCCAGGAGTCGCGCCGGAGCCCGCTGAACGATGCCGACCAGTTTCTGACGACGCAACTGTCGTTGATCGAGTCGGACTCGGTCCTGCGGCCGGTGGCCGATCAGTACAATCTCCGCGAAGTCGAGCGCGGCACGGCGGCGCCGCAGGACGAGGAGCCGGTGCGGTCCCATGACGCGCCCGTGATCCTGAAACAGTTGAAGGTATCGAGGCCCCCCAACACGTATCTGCTGCGCATCAGCTACCGGTCCTCGGACCCGCAGCTTGCGGCCAACGTGTCGAATGCGATCGCCCAATCGTACCTCGAGCACACCTACAAGATCCGGTTTCGCTCATCGGCGAGCCTCTCGGCCTTCATGGAGAAGCAACTCGAAGAGCTGAAGGCAAAAATGGAGCTGTCGAGCGCCGCGCTTTCGAAATTCGAGCAGGAACTGAACGTCATCAACCCCGAGGAAAAGACCAGCATCATCTCGGCCCGTCTTCTCCAGTTGAATACGGAATACACCAACTCCCAGGCGGACCGCGTCCGCAAGGAAGCGATCTACAACCTGGCGAAGGGCGGGTCGCCGGACGCCTTGCAGGTTTCCGCGCTGGGCGCCCCCCTGGCCAAGCTGACCGAGAAGCTGAACGATGCCCGGCAGAATTTCTCGGCCGTGCGCACGCACTTCGGCGTCCAGCATCCGGAATACAAGCGCGCCGCCGAGCAGGTGGCGGAGGTGCAGCGCGAATTGCAGGAGACGCGGCAGAACATCGAGCAGCGGATCAAGATTGACTACGATAGCGCGGTGAATCGCGAGTCGATGCTGGAAAAGGCGGTGGCGGAAACCAAAACCGAGTTCGATCGCCTGAACACGCGCTCTTTTGAATACCAATCGCTGAAGCGCGAGGCGGAGACCGACAAGACGCTCTATCAGGAGCTGATTCAAAAAATTCGCGAGGCCGGAATCAATGCCGGATTCCAGAGCAGCGCCATCCGCATCGCCGACACGGCGCGGCCGCCGCTGAAACCCGTTTCGCCGAAGATTCCCCTGAATGCGCTGGTGGCCTTCATGTTGTCCTCGCTGATTGCGATCAGCGTCGCGGTCACAGGCGACATTCTGAGCGTGAACGTGAGGGATCCGGAGCAGATCTCGCGGTCTCTCAACCTGGAGGTATTGGGCACTCTTCCATCCGTCCGGTCGCTGCGGAGCCATCGCCTGGCCGCGCAAACAGATTCGAGAAAGCAGATTGGCAACGGCACGGTTCGCATCCGCAGTTCCGTGATGCAGAACCTGCGGCAATACGAACAGGCCGTGCAAACGCTGCGCAACAGCGTTCTCCTGGCCGATTTCGACCGCCGGCTGCGCTCGTTGATGATTACCAGCGCGTCGCCGTTCGAAGGCAAATCGACGATCGCTTCGCATTTCGCCATCGCCAACGCGAAGAACGGGCTGAAGACGCTGCTGATCGATGGGGATCTCCGCCGGCCCAGCATTCAAAGGGTCCTGGACATCGAGAGCGATAAGGGACTGGCCGACGTTCTGACTGCCGAGGCGTGCTGGAGAGACGTCCTGGTGCAAAAGGCCGGCATCGAGAACCTGGATATTCTGCTGGCCGGAACTCCTGCGCAGCGCGCGCCGGAATTGATGGGGCGGCGTTTGGTCGCGCTCATGGAAGAGGCGAGGAAAGACTACGACCTGGTGATTCTCGATTCGCCGCCGGTGCATGGGTTCCCCGAGCCGCTCCAGATGGCGACGGCTGTAGACGGCGTGCTGCTGGTTGCGGTCTCGAACCGGACGAGCCGCAAGGCATTGTCGGCATCGGTAGCCATGCTGACGCGACTGCGAGCGCGCGTGCTCGGCGTGGTGCTGAACCAGGTCAACGCCGACAGCGGCGACAGCGGCTACTACGCCTACGCCCAGACCAAGAACTATTACAAAGCCTGAGCCGATGTCGAGTCTGCCTCACAACCTGCTGAAGGTCTATACGGCGCACGGGCTGAACGGCGTGCTCGGAGTTGCGGCTGTTCCCGTAGCAGTGAGCTTGCTCGGCATCGAAGGCTACGGCCTGCTCTCGATTTACAGCCTGCTGGTGAGCTACATCCTGATGGCGGATTTCGGAGTCGGCAAAAATCTGCTGCGTCTCTTGGCGGAGTCCCAGTCGCCCGAGCGTCAGCTCCGGCAGATTCGCATCGCACTCGGCCTCTATATCCTGATTTGCGGCGTCTGGATCGTGCTTGCTCCTTTGCTGATTTTTGCCGCTCCCCGCTACTTGTTTCCCGTGCCGCCGGAAGTGGTGCCGGTCGTGCGGTGGATCGCGGTTCTGAGCATTGCGGAGTTGATTCTCGGCGTTCCCGCCTCCCTGATGCAAACGGCGTGCGTGGCATCCCAGCGGTTTGACAGATATGCGCTGTACAGCGTCGCGACGGGGCTGACGAAGAACGGGGCCATCATTCTGGGCGCTCTGGTGTTTCGGTCGGCAGAAGGAATCGCGGCGGTGCTCGCCGCGCGAAAGCTGGTGGAGGCCTGGATGGCGGTCGAATTGATGGGATCGCTGCCGGCTGGCTCCTGGGCTCCTTTGTTCGACCGGCGGAGTTTGCGGACGATGCTGGGGCAATCCGCGACCCTCTCGTCGGCGCAAGTACTGTACTCGACGTTGATGAGCGCGGGCTCATTCCTGGTCAATGGCGCGTTTGGTCTTCACGGGCTGGGTCTATACCGCGCGGCGTCCGATCTTGCCGGCAAGATCGCATTCGTGGCGAACGGAGCGACGCTGGTCGTGTTTCCCCGCGCGGCCCGGTACTTCAGCAGCAACGGGGCCGCAAAGGACGCGGACGCCCGTTTCGCAAGCCTCCTGATCGCCAGTGCAGGCGGCTACGCCTGCTTCGCGGCGTTGGCGCTGAGCGCAGCACGATTCGTTCTGCCGGCCATCGGTTTGAAAGACGACACCATCGTCCAGCTCTTTATCGTGCTGGTAGTGGGGATGAGCATCAACGCGCATTCGCTCTTGAGTAACGAACTGAACCAGGCTTCGGGACGCTATCGGTACAACCTGTATTTCAGCTTCTGCGCGCTGGCTTCACTTGCACCGCTGTTCGCGATCTTCAGGCCGTTCGCGGGATTGCTATCGATTGGCTGGGCATGGCTTGGCGCTGCCCTCGTGTCCGCGTGTGTAGCGGACGCCTTGCTGCTGAAGATAGCGGGAGCGCGACCGAGTTGCCAGTTCAAAGTGCTGGCGGTGAAGCTGATTGCGGCGGCCGCCTGTGCCGGCTTGGCAGCTCAGCAGTTGGGCCTTCTCGGCAACCCGGCGGCCGGTCTGTGCGCTTTGACGATCGGGGTCCTGCTGATTTCCGCCATTCGACGAGCCGCTTCCCTCCGCCATGATTGGACGGAATCTTCACAGCGAGCGAACCAGGTTCTAGAGCCTGCCTGTACCTGACAATGGCCCACATTCGATTCACAGTGTTCACGTCGATCTTCAACCGGTCCGAGCTAACGGAACGGACCTACGAATCGCTCTGTGCGCAGACGGTGCGCGATTTTGAATGGCTGATCGTGAATGATGGATCGACGGACGATACGGAGGAGCGCGTCCGAAGATGGCAAGCTGCCGCGCCGTTTCCTGTCCGCTATGTCTTGCAGCAGCACCTGGGAAAGCATCACGCCTACAATCGCGCGATCGGCTGCGCCTCCGGGGAACTCTTCGCCGTACTTGACTCTGACGACGCGATTTCGCCGAATGCCATTGAGCGGCTGCTGTTCTATTGGGAGTCAATCCCTTCGTGCGAGCGGGGGCGGTACTCCGGCGTGACCTGTCTTTGCGTGAACGAACACGGCGAACTGGTGGGGAAGCGGTTCCCGCAGGATGTGCTCGATTGCCGCAACTTCGAAGCGGTGAGCCGTTTCGGCGCGACCGGGGAAAAGTGGGGGTGTCATCGAACGGAAGTGTTGCGGCGGTTTCCATACCCCAGCACGTCGGATGAAGCGTTTTGCCCCGACGCTCTCGTTTGGAACCGGATCTCGCGGCAGTTTCTCATCCGTCATGTGAACGAGCCCTTGCGTATTTTCTATGGCACACCGGGCAGCATCAGCACGAGCATGAGGGCGGTGCTGATGCGCAGCCCGCGAAATGCGTCCCTGTATTACGGCGAGTGCCTGCAACTCGACGTTCCCCTGTGGTGGAAATGCAAGAAGGCCGTCAATTACGTGCGCTATTCACTTCACGCCGGTACTGGTCTTTCTCAAATGCTCGCGAACTCCGCGGCGCGGAAACTCACAGCGGCGCTCTCGCCCGCTGGATGTGCCTTCTACATTTCCGACCTGCTGCGGACCAGGGATCACGCGTGACACCGGCCTTGGTGGGCGCGGCAGTACTGGTGCTGCTCGCATTTCTGAACCTGCGGCTGGGCGGCTCGATCTTGTATCCGCCGGCGCAATTTGCCTTGCTTTGGTCGGCGCTCACGACCGCCGCGGCTGTGTGGAGCGGAACTTACCACCCTCTTTCGATGGAGGCAGTGACGGTGTTCTGTGCCGGGGCGGTATCTTTCAGCGCCGGGGGCGCTCTGACGCTCCTGATCCGGCAGCAATCGCCGGCCGCAAGACTTCCCCAGCCGACAGCCGATGTGGACCGCCGGATCCAAAGGTGTCTGACGGGCGGGTTGATTTTAATGGTGGCCTTACTACCGTTGTTTTGGCAGTATCTGCTTTCTGTGGCGGACACGCGGTTTCAAAATCTGTGGTTGGGCATCCGTTCCGGCATGCTCGCCCTTGCTGAGGCGGAGGGCCCGAAATCCTGGGACCGGGTCTTCTACGACAACCTCGTTATTTTAGCGATTCTGCTGGCGCTCACGGCGGTGGCTTACTACGGAGACCGCGCGGGTTCAAAGCTCGTGGCACTGGGGCTGGTGGTGATGGCGACACTCTACAGCCTCGCAACGGGCAGTCGTGCCGGGGCTTTCGTGGTTCTTCTCGGCGCGCTCGGGATCATGGTGCTCAGACGGGGCCGCATCGTGCCGCGCCACATCGGGGCCGGCGTTCTCGCTTTAGTGGTGATGTTCGTGCCGGTGACCATCTTGCGGATGAGAACGGGCAGTGTTGACAGGGATTTGCAGGTCGTTGGCGACGTTGCGCTCCTCTACTCCGTGGGTCCGCTCGTCTCATTTGACGAATATCTGCAGCACCCGTCACTTCTCCCGTCGACCTGGAGTATCTCCGATTCTTTTCTGCGTGCAGCCACTCGATTGGGCTTCGACGTGAAAGTGCCGTCGCAGCACTTGAGTTCTGTCGACGTCGGGGGTCCCTGGCCCATGAACGTCTACACGATGTATCTCACGTATTTTTCCGACTTCGGTTGGATCGGCGTTATGTTATTCCCGGCGCTCGTCGGGTTCGTCACCGTGTGCATCTATCAATTGGCTAAGGAACAGCGGAGGCATCTGCTGGTCCTTTATGGAATGGTGTTCGCGGCCATATGCCAGAGCGGATTCAGCGAAGGCTTTTTCGCGGGGCTGAACATGTGGTTCAAAGCAGCCCTGTTCTGCCTCATGCTGCACGCGCTGTCGCGCGCCGGTACACAGAGTTCGGCGGCGCGTCAGCATCACGCATCTCCGCCAAGGATCGCATCATGCTGCGAGTAACGGCGTTTACAGGCGGCAGGACCGTTCCGAGCGCGCGTTTTCGCGTGCGCCAGTACGTCCCCGAGTTGCGCCGCCTGAACGTCGAGCTCCGCGAATCGGCGGCCCGTTTCGGTTCCTATCCGCCACCGGTCCGCGCGTTGCGGCCCGGCTGGGGCGTACTGACACTCGCCGAGCGGTTCGGCTCCGCCCTGCGTTCGCGCGACACCGACGTGACAATCCTCCAGCGCGAAATGCTTTCGACGTTCGCCACCGTGGAGAGATTCACGCGGGCGCCCCGCGTCCTCGATGTGGACGACTCCATCTGGCTGCTTCGCGGCGGCGATTTCGCGGCATCCATCGCGCGCCTGTGCCACACCGTGATCTGCGGCAACCCGGTCATTGCCGATTTTTTTGGCAGGCACGCGCGCAACGTCACGGTTCTGCCCACGCCTGTGGATACGGCGCGATTCCGCCCGTTGTCCGGAGCAGAGTCCGGCGAGTCCGACGTCATTTGCTGGTCGGGAACGAGCAGCGGTTACCCGTTTCTTTACGGCATCGAAGACGCGCTCGGCCGCGTGCTGGCAGCGAATCGGAACCGGAAACTCCGGATCGTTTCCGACCGTCCGCCGCGCTTCCACACGCTTCCCGCCGGGCAGGTGGAATTTGTCCTCTGGTCTCCGGAAGTGGAGGTTCGCGCCATTCAGGACGCGCGCGTCGGGCTGATGCCGCTCGACGATTCCGCCTGGGCGCGCGGCAAGTGCGCCTACAAAATGCTGACCTATATGGCGTGCGGAATCCCGGTCGTGGCCACGCCCGTCGGAATGAATGCCGAGGTGCTGGCGCGCGTCGATGCGGGTTTGCCAGCGCGCAGTTCGGACGAGTGGACAGACGCCATCGATTGCATTCTAAAAGACCGCACCCGAGCGGCGGCCATGGGAGCAGCCGGACGCAAGCTGGTGGTCCGCGACTACAGCGTCACCGTGTTGGCGCCGCGACTGGCGGCCGTGTTGATGGCGGCCCGGGCGGACAGCAACTGACATGATCGCAACAGCCGGTAGACAGAACGCGGCGTTTGCCGCCGGTGCCTCGCGGGACGGCCGGCCGATCGCGGTTACGCACGTGATCACGTCGCTCACTACCGGCGGCGCGGAAATGATGCTGCTGAAACTGATCCGCGCGATCGATCCGGCTTCTATCAGCAACTCGGTCATCGGCCTGCTCGGCGAGGGCACTGTCGGTTCGATGATCCGGGATTTGGGAATTCCGGTGCAGGCGCTCGACCTCAGCCCGCGGCGGGCCGCCGGCGCGCTGTGGAGACTCGCGCGTGAACTACGCCGCCGGCGTCCACAGATCATTCAAACCTGGATGTACCACGCGGACCTGTTCGGCACACTGGCGGCGGCATCCGTTCCGGGTACGCCCGTGCTCTGGAACATCCGCTGCGGCAGACCGGACCCGGCGGTTCACAAGCGCTCCACGTATTGGATCGCGCGGGCCTGTGCGGCGGCCTCGCCTGTCCTGCCCGCCCGCATTATCTGCTGCTCGCAATCGGCGCTCGAAGCGCACGCCGCCGCCGGATATGCAGCCTCCAAAATGCAGGTGATTCCGAACGGCTTCGACACCGTCGCGTTCTCGCCGCAGCCGCGGTTCCGTGCCGCCGTGCGCGAGGAATTGGGCGTCGCGCCCGGCGCCGTTCTCGCAGGCATGATCGGCCGCTTCGACCCCGCCAAGGATCATTTGAATTTCTGCAGAGCCGCGGCCATCGCGAGCCGGAAGAACCCTCTCCTCCATTTCGTGCTGTGCGGCCCGGATGTTTCCGAAGCCAACCCCGTCCTGATTCGGTGGATCGCGGAGGCCGGAATCGCGGATCGCTGCCGGCTGCTCGGCCTGCGGAAAGACATGCCGCGGATTTTGCCTGCGCTCGATATGGCGGTTTCGTCCTCGGTGCTCGAAGGCTTTTCCAATGTTCTCGGCGAAGCGATGGCCTGCGCGGTACCCTGCGTGGCCACCGAATCGGGAGACTCGCGGCGGATCCTCGGCGACACCGGATACGTGGTGCCGGTGCGCGATCCGGAGGCGCTGGCCGCCGGTATGCTCGCACTCATCGACGCCGGCGCCGAACGCCGGCATTCCATGGGCTTGGCGGCGCGGGCGCGCGTGATCGAGAACTTCAGCCTCGCGGCAACCGCGAAGCAATACGAAGAGATGTATCGGGAAGTGGCATCACGATGTGCGGCATAGCGGGATTCTGGCAATTCGGCGGAGCGGGCGTGGACGCGCTGCACTCAAGCGCGCAAGCCATGGGCGCGGCTCTGCGGCACCGCGGTCCGGACGGCGCGGGAAGCTGGGTGGACGCGCGCACGGGAATTGCGCTGGTGCACCGCCGCCTGGCCGTGCTCGATCTTTCCGAATCCGGCGCGCAGCCCATGCAGTCAAGCTGCGGCCGCTACGTCATTACCTTCAACGGCGAGATCTACAACTTCAGGCTGTTGCGGGCGGAACTGGAGACTCGCGGCCACCGCTTCCGCGGCGGGTCCGACACGGAGGTGCTGCTCGCTTCGGTCTGCGAGTGGGGATTCGAACGTGCCTTGCCGCGCCTTGCGGGAATGTTCGCCTTCGCGGTGTGGGACCGGCATGAAAGGAAGCTGCGCCTCGCGCGCGACCGCGCCGGCGAAAAGCCGCTTTACTATGGATTCCCCGGCGGCGCCTTCGCGTTCGGCTCCGAGCTCGGCGCTCTCGAAGCGTTGCCATGCGGCCCCGGCCCCATCGACCGCGACGCGCTGGCACTGTACCTTCGATTCGGGCACGTTCCCGCGCCGCACTCCATCTACACGCAGATTCGAAAACTGCCGCCCGGCCTCGATGCTGACGGTGAACGCGGCCGGGGAAACGTCCGGCCCGTCGCGGTTCTGGAGTTGCGACGCGGTGCGAGAGGCGTCCGGCGTCGATGAGGCGGCGGCCGCCGGTGAACTCGAATCGCTGCTGGATCATGCGGTGCGGCTCCAGTTGGTCGCCGATGTTCCCGTGGGCGCGCTGCTGTCGGGCGGAATCGACTCGAGTCTCGTGGTCGCGCTCATGCGCCGCCACACCAGCCGCGTGCGGACCTTCACCATCGGCTTCGAGGAGCCGCGCCTGGACGAAGCCGGATACGCGCGGGCGGTCGCGCAGCATCTCGGCACCGATCACACCGAACTTCGCGTCACCGCGCAGGAGGCCATGGCGGTGATTCCGAAGCTGCCGCGGCTGTATGCGGAACCTTTCGCCGATGCGTCCCAGATCCCCACCTTCCTGGTCTCGGAACTGGCCCGGCGGCACGTCACCGTGGCGCTGTCCGGGCGATGGCGCCGACGAGCTGTTCGGCGGCTACTCCCGTTACCTCTGGGCAAGGTCCGCGTGGAGAATTCTGCGCACCGTTCCGCATGGTATCCGGCGAAGCATCGCGCGGGCGCTCGATGCCGTTCCTCCGAACACGATAGACTCCGCCGCCGCGGTGCTTGGAAACAGGGGCCGAATGACGTATCCCGGTCATAAGCTGCACCGCATCGCGGACCTGATGTCCACCGGCAGCCCCGCCGGCCTTTACAGCAAGCTGCTGTCCAGTTGGCCCGAGCCGCTCGAGGTGATCGAAGGCGCATCCGAACCCGCTCCCGATTTCGACCGGCCCGCTCCGGCCGACCTCGCCGGCTACACGCGATGGATGATGGCCTTCGACCAGCATGCCTATCTGCCCAACGATATCCTGGTGAAACTGGATCGCGCCTCCATGGGCGTCAGCCTGGAAGCACGCGCGCCGTTTCTGGACCATCGCATCCTCGAGTTCGCCGGCCGGCTGCCGCTCGGCCTGAAAATCCGCAACGGCCAGGGCAAGTGGCTGCTCCGCCAGATCCTGTACAGGCACGTCCCGCGCGAACTGGTGGACCGGCCGAAGGCCGGCTTCGCGGTGCCGCTCGATTCCTGGCTCCGGGGTCCGCTGCGGGAATGGGCCGAAGACCTCCTCTCCGAAACACGGCTGCGCCGGCACGGCTATTTCCGGCCCGCCCCTATCCGCCGCAAGTGGCGCGAACACCTGTCCGGCACGTGGAACTGGGCCTCTCCTCTGTGGACCGTGCTGGCATTTCAGGCCTGGCACGAACAGCGCCGTTGCGCTGAAACTCCCGAGCCCGCGCTCGAGTTGCGCAGCGCCGGCATCGTCTGACTTTTATGCGTGGAACCTCCCCATCACCGCCGGTCGTCATGGACCTGATCACCCGCATGAACGTCGGTGGTCCGGCCCTGCACGTCAACGTCCTCTCCGCGGGCCTCGAGAAAAGGGGATACCGGACCATCCTGGTGACCGGCGTATGCGAAGAGGCGCAGGGCGACATGCCGGCATCGATCGCGCCCGGGCGCAACGTTTTCACGCTCGGCGACCTTTCCCGCACGATCTCTCCGCTGCGCGACCTGGCGGCCATCTGGTCGGCTTACAGACTGATGCGGCGCGAGCGCCCCACTATTGTCCACACCCACACGGCCAAGGCGGGAATGGTGGGGCGGATCGCCGCGCGCGCGGCGGGAGTCCCGGTCGTGTTGCACACGTTCCACGGCAACAGCCTGAGCGGTTATTTTTCGCCCCGCACCAACGCGCTATTCTGCCGGATCGAACGTCTGCTGGCCCGCATCACGGACCGCATCTGCGTCGTTTCCGACCAGCAACTCGAAGAGATCAGCGGCAGGTTCGCCGTGGCTCCGGCATCCAAGTTTCAGGTAATGCCGCTCGGCATGGACCTTTCCGCCGAGTTGAACCTGCCGCTCCCGGTAGTGAACGGCGATGTGTTGAACGTGGGTTGGCTGGGGCGCCTGGTTGACGTCAAGGACGTCCCGCTGCTGGTTTCCATCATCGCGGAAGCCGCACGCCTCGCGCTCCCGGTGCGTTTCATCGTGGGCGGAGACGGGCCGCAGCGGCCCCTGCTCGAGGATGCCGTCGCGCGCTTCGGCCCCGAACGCGTCGTGTGGTCCGGATGGCGACAGGACGTGAACGCGTTTCTGCGCGAGTGCCACGTTCTTATCCAGACTTCGCGGAACGAAGGCACGCCGGTCGCGTTGATACAGGGAATGGCCGCGGGACGCCCGTTCGTTTCCACAGCGGCCGGCGGCGTCGTGGACCTGGCGTGCGGCGCTCCGTGGCGCGAGGAGCGCGGCGGCCGCTGGCACGCAAACGCCGTGCTGGCCGACCCCGATCCTGTCGTCCTTTCTGCATGCCCTGGAGCGCCTGCGATGCGAGCCCGCCGCACTGTATCGGATGGGCGGCGCCGCGCGCAGTTTTGCCGTCGAGCGTTTCGCGGCCGCGCGCCTTCTTGCAGACATGGACCGGCTGTACCGAAATCTGATCGACCGTCACTTCGAGGGGAAGGCGTCCGCCTGTTCGGCCGCTGCGCCACAAAATGCAAGAGGAGAAACCGGATGAACGTGCTGATTACGGGAGGGGCAGGATTCATCGGCTCGCATCTTTCCCAGCGCTGTCTCGACGAAGGCTGGCGAGTGTCCGTGCTGGACGACCTTTCCACCGGATCTTTGTCGAACATCGAGCATCTGAAAGACCGCCCGGGCTTCACACTAACCCTCGGCTCCGCCCTCGACCGGCCGCTGCTCGACGATCTGATGGCGGATTGCGACGTGGTCTTCCACCTGGCCGCCGCCGTCGGTGTCCGGCTGATCGTCGATAACCCGGTGCGAACGATGGCCACGAACATCCACGGCACCGAAGCGGTTCTTGCCGCCGCGGTCCGCAAAAAGACTCCCGTTTTCATCGCTTCCACTTCCGAAGTGTACGGCAAGAGCACCTCGCTGCCGTTTCGCGAAGATGCGGACCTGGTGCTGGGTCCCACTACGAAAGCGCGCTGGAGTTATGCCGCCTCCAAAGCCCTCGACGAGTTCCTCGGGATGGCCTACTGGAGCCACAGCGGGGTGCCGTGCACGGTGGTGCGATTTTTCAATACCGTTGGGCCCCGGCAGTCGGGCCGCTACGGAATGGTGCTGCCCACGTTCGTGCGCCAGGCTCTAAGCAACCAGCCCATCACCGTATTCGGGTCCGGCGGGCAGCAGCGATGCTTCGGCTATGTCGGCGACGTTGTGGAAACGCTGGTGCGGCTGGCGCGCACGCCGGCGGTGGCCGGCGAAGTATTGAACATCGGGAACGATCGCGAAATCACCATCAACGACCTGGCGGAACTGGTCAGAACCGCCAGCGGCTCCTCGTCCGCCATCACCCATATTCCCTACGAAGCCGCCTATGGGCCGGGTTTCGAAGACATGTACCGGCGCGTGCCGTGCCTCGAAAAGCTGGAGCGGCTGACTGGATCCCGGCCGCGCACGCCCATCGAAACCATCGTCGAAGTCGTAATCGCGCACGAGCGGCAACAGTCGCTGGAATGGCAGGCGCCTGCGCCGGCACGGGTGCGTGCCGCCGCGGCCGGGGCTGCCGAGTTGTGGAGCTGACGTGCCCGCACCCATCGTATATCCACTGGTCGCGTTGGCCTGCACGGCCGCTCTCGCCTTCCTGCTTACCGGATTGCAGATCCGCTCCAACCGGGCTCTCCGGCTCACTGCGGCGCCCCGCGATGATCGCTGGCACCGGCAGCCCACTCCGTCGAGCGGCGGCATCGCCATCTTCATGGCCATCGCCGCCGCGTACTGCATCTGGTTTCCCGGCCGCCACCTCGCGATTGCCCTTGGATCGGCAGCGATCTGGATGCTCGGGCTGGCGGACGACAAACTGCGGCTCCCTCCTCTCGCCAAGCTCGCGGGCCAGTGCGTCATCGGCGCGGCCGTGGTCGCTTCCGGCGTGGTGTTCCCCGCGACCCAATCCCCCGCATTCAACCTGGCGTTCAGCTTTCTCTGGCTGGTCGGGATGGCCAACGCCTTTAACCTGATCGACAACATGGACGGTCTCTGTGCGGGCGTCGCCGTCATCATTTCGCTCTTCCGGGTCTTCCTGCTCGCTTCCAGCGGTAATTGGGACGATGCCTGGCTGGCCGGTCTGGTTGGGGCCGCATACTGCGGATTCCTGTTCTGGAATTACCGGCCGGCGCGCATTTTCATGGGCGACTGCGGGAGCATGCTGGCGGGTTTCTCACTGGCAGCGTTGACCATCGCCGGTCCGCCCGCGCACACCAAGGCCTTCGCGGCGGGCCTGTTCTACCCCGCCCTGACCTTTACCTACCCCATTTTCGATACCGCGCTGGTTTCGATTCTGCGCAAACTGGCAGGCCGGCCGATCTCCGTTGGCGGACGCGACCACAGCTCGCACCGCCTGGTTTTGGCGGGACTGACCGAATCGCGCACCGTGTGGATCCTGTGGATGCTGACCGCGTCGGGCTGCGGCGTCGGTTTGATGGCCCGAGCTATGCCGTTCGGCGTCGCCATCGCCGGGTGCCTGCTGGGTGTCGCGCTGGTGATTTTCGGGATCTTTCTGGCCACGCTGCCGGTGTATCCGCTGCCGCTCGGGAATTCCATTCCGGCTGGATCCTGGGTGCGCCGCCGCATCCCGTCCCTGCGGGCCGGAATCATCCTGATTCTGGATGTCGCCATTGGAGGCATCGCACTGCTGTTGGCGTTTTTGCTCCGTTTCGGCCCGCACCTGCCGCCGCAGCAACTGCGCAACCTGACCGTCGCGCTGCCGGCAGCCCTTCTGTTTCAGACCGCGATTTCCTGCTGCACTCGCGCCTTCGAATTGTCCTGGAGTTCCGTTCGGGTTCGCGACCTGCTGGTGCTGGTGCGAAACGCAGGCCTCGCGGCGGCAGGTTCCTCGCTCGCTATCTGGTTATTTCACCTCAACGATTACTCGCCGGCGGTGGTGGCGCAACAATTCCTGTATTGCGCTGCCGGAACAATCGCGATGCGTGCGGTGATGCCGTTGGTGCCGGCGTTCTACACGTGCGGGCGGCGAACGATCACCACGCCAAACTGCATGACCGTACCGTATGCGCCGGGCAGCCCGTCGGAAAACCTCATGATCGTCAACCCCGTCCGCACCGAGATGCCCAGTTGATTGTGCGGTCCGCTCAGGTCTCGCCGCAGCATAATACTGGCCCCGCGCCCGTGGTTCAGCGTCCACTGGTCGCGGAAATGGACGAACCCTTCCACCCGCCACGCGGCGGAACGTGCCTGGACGGCGATGGACGGATACAGGCTGGTTTTCGAGTATTGGGAATTCGAGGTGTAGCGGACCAGCGCCGCGGGTCCGGCTCCGAACGTTCCGTGGTTGAAATAAAAGGCGCCCTGCTCCCACATCGTCCAGCCATTGCCCACGTAGCTTTTCCGCGCTGACGACCACCAGAAAGTATTGGTCGCCCGCGCCGTGGCCACGTCAACCCCTATCATCGGCGCAAAGTGCTGGAAGCCCATCAGGTTGTGATAGACCGATCCGGACGTGAGTCCTATCTGCCCGAAGCAGGGTGCGGCGGCAGACAGCAGAATCGCCCAGAGAGCCAGCCGCGGTCGATAAGAGAGTTTCAGTCTCAATACTCACTTATCGACCGATTGTGAGTCTTTTTTCTACGTCCTCTTCAGTAAACCGGAGTCTTGATTCTTTGGTTTACGACGGCCGGCTGCGCCCCTCCGCCCGGTACCGCTCCAGCAGCTTCGTCAGGCGCGTCACAACGTCCGGCCGATGATACTCGATCCCAAAGAAGGTACGACCCTGCTGGTCCTGCGGACATAATGTTGGTGCTTGGCGGACGCGCGTAAACCGCCAGATGCACTTTCGGACTAGGATGTCCGCTATAATCCGTCGTGTAGGGGCGGGCACAGTGGGTCTCGCCTTTCTCTCCGTCGCTCAATTCGAGGACCGGTCCAGCCTGGTTTTGCCGAGGATTATACTTCATGAGTTTGGAAAAGCTAAAGAGCACGGTCGAGCAGATTGTGGCGCGTATCCCGTTAGTCCGAGGACGCGGCGAAGAGGCTACGAAGCAGGCGCTGATCCTCCCAATGATAAGCGCTCTCGGTTATGACATTTGGAATCCGTCCGAAGTCTGCCCGGAGTACGACGCGGATTTCGCCACAAAGAAGGCGGGACAGAAGGAAAAGGTGGACTTGGCGATCCTCCTCCAAGGATTACCGCGGATCTACTTCGAAGTGAAGTCGGCAGAGACATCCCTTGACGGCCACAGTGGTCAACTCGCCCGATATTTCAACGCGACGCCATCTGTTTCCCTGGCGATTCTGACGAACGGAATAGAGTATCGGTTTTTCACCGACACTGGTGACGTAAACGTCATGGACCCTACACCCTTTTACGTGTTGAGCGTGGAGGCGATTGACTCGGGCTTGGAAATTCTGGCTAGATTTCACAAGTCGGTGCTTTCTCCTGAGGCAATTCGCGATTTTGCCACTGAACTTAACTACACTGCAAAAATGGTCCAGTTCCTCCGATCGGAACTGGACCTGCGCGACCGTGAACCGAGCGAGAATCTTGTCCGATGGGTGCTGGCCGGAGAACGAATGTATGACGGTCGTGTCACCGTTAATGTGGTTGAGCGATTCTGTCCGATCGCACGCAGCGCTCTGCAGATTGTACTCCGCGATATCGTGCGTCGATCAGTCGCTGCACTGGACAAGGAGGTGACGGCTCCCGCCCGAGCGATCGAAGAGCCGACGGTTGCGGACACCGCAGAGCCGACCAAGGACCCCAACCTAAACGAGGTGATTGCTCCGATTCAAGACCCTCAGAGGGCCGCGATTGAGACCACCGAGCGTGAGCTGGAGTGCTTTGCAATTGTCAAACAGCTGTTTGAGGATTCGGATATCCAGCGGAAGAACATCTTCGACGCGACCGCACGAAGAGCGGTTCCGGTTCAACTCGCATACAAAAGATACCACTGGATATTTTGGCGTGTACCTCAACAAGCCATCATGGTGGGCGCTGCGCATTGTGATCGAGGCGCGTAGTCCGTGGATTGGATTCAATATCAACCCGGATACTGGAACACAGTTATTGCCTGATTCCCTGAAGCGCATGGAATCGAGC
>CAWIJJ010000012.1:0-206683 GCA_963836425.1 Bryobacterales bacterium
AAACTCCCGCTAGCGATGAGGACTTGGCAGGTGGCCCAAAGCTGCTCGAGACGGCCTGTGGTGCACGGTTTGAAAGGGGAAATTAGAGACGGGCTGGTGTAAACCAGTACCGCGCTAAGATCTACCAATGCGGGAGAAGAAATTGCCTGGTACATGCAGAACCTGCTCCACCGTCTGATCTGCTATGCCGAGAAGGTGTTTGACCTTTCCAGCGAGGTGCTCGACAAAGTTACCGACCAGCGACAAACAACCGCGGACGCCCACTGCGCTGATCCTGAAATGCGCCCTGGCGATGTTCTGGGCGCGCTTGGGCAGCCTCAATGCTCTGGAAACCATCTCCTCCGCCCGATTCTGGAAACGGTGGCTGCAAGGGCCAATGATCAGCGCCGACACCATGGGTCGGGTGCATGCCAGTGATGGATGCTGGCTAACTGCGGGACGGTCTCCAAAAAGTGGTTCCTGTCCGAAAAGTGTAATTGCAGTTGAGGTCCTTTGAATGCTTGGAGTTGCGGTCTGACAGGAATTTGAATAGCACCCGTATTCGGTTAATTTCGTGTTTCCGACCAAGGAATACGAAAGGACCGGAACCGAGGTGCAAGGAGAAACCTTTATCAGAAAACAGTTGCGTTTGAAAGCCCATACCGTGACCAAAGTGGAAGAGACCGACGAGTGCATGCTGGTGCACATCGACCGGCTCGGAAAGCGGCTGTTGCGCTGCGGGGTTTGCCGACAGCGATGCCGGGAGGTTCACGATATCCGCAAAGAGCGCGGGCGGCGCGATCTGTCGATGCGCAAGTTGCCGTTGAAGATGCGGTATCGCCCGCGCCGGGTGGAATGCCCTCGTTGTGGGGTGAGGGTGGAGGACTTTCCGTGGGCGGAGCCCGGGCGCGGGTGACCACGGCGCTGTCCAATGCGGTGGCCGTGCTGGCGCGAGAACTGAGTTGGAAAGGCACGGCGCGCGAGTATGGGCTCAACTGGAAAAGCGTGGCGGCAATTGTGAAGCGGGCTGTCGCGTACGGGCTGAAGCACCGCGCCCGGCCGCCGGTGCATGTGATCGGCATTGATGAGGTGAGCCGGCGCAAAGGGAAGGTCTATCTCACGGTGGTTTACGATCTGGAGCGCCGGGCGCCGCTGTGGGTAGGAGACGACCGGACCGAAGAAGCGGTGCGGCCGTTCTTTACCCAGGAAATGGGCAAGCGGCGCTGCCAAACGCTGCGTGTGGTGTGCATGGGCATGTGGGCGCCGTATGCCAAGCTCGTGCGCGACCACGCAGTCAATGCACAGATCCTGTTCGACCGGTTCCATATTGTTAAACACCTGCACGAAGCGGTAGAGGCCCCGCCGCTATCTGTGGCGCCAACTGACTTCCAAGGAGAGGGTAACTTTCAAGGGAACCCGCTGGCTGCTGCTGAAGAACCCGTGGAATCTGAACAGCAAGCAGAAGGATCGGCTTTCCACGCTCGTGCGCTGGAACTCGCCGCTGGTGCGGGCCTGGACCCGAAGGAATCTTTCCAACTGTTCTGGACTTACCAGCAGCCATGGCGAGCCAAGCAGCATCTGCTCAAGTGGATGAACTCGGCCATGCGATCCAAGCTGGAGCCGTTCAAGAAGTTTGTGGGCATGCTCCGGTCTCATCTGGATGGGGTTCTTGCTTGGACCAAAACCAGGCTCTCCAACGGAGCCGTCGAGGGTATGAACAACAAGATCAAGTCGATCAGTCACCGGTCCTTCGGATTCCGCAGCGCCGCGAACTTCATCGCCGCCATCTACCACTGCTGTGCCCGATTGCCGCTGCCTGTCGAACGCTAATTACACTTTTTGGATAGGAGCCCAAAAAGTCTACAGCC
The DNA here is from genome assembly GCA_963836425.1 of Bryobacterales bacterium. Classification (GTDB taxonomy): domain Bacteria; phylum Acidobacteriota; class Terriglobia; order Bryobacterales; family Bryobacteraceae; genus CAWIJJ01. The sequence goes on from CAWIJJ010000012.1 coordinate 1,848, forward strand.
AGCTCAAGCGCAATAAGGCGCTGCCGCTGAATTTGGGCTTGGATGTCGCGGTCCTGGATGGCCACGAACAACATGCCAGTTACCTCCGCCATTGTGCCGGATGCCTGGAGCGAAGCGTAAAGACCGAACAAGGAGAACGCACTCAGTATTACCACCGGCAAGTCACGATCATGCTCTTGCCCGGGCCTGGCGTTGGCCGCAAACCCCTCCACCTTTTGTTGGACTGTGAGCCGATGCGTCCCGGTGAAGATGAAGTCACCTGCGCGGTCCGCTTACTCACCCGCGTACTGGAAGCCTACCCGCGGGCCCTCGATCTGGTCCTGGCCGATGCCCTCTATGCCACCGCTCCGTTTTTCAACTTCGTGATCGACCGTGGCAAACATGTTTTGTCGGTACTCAAAGACGAGCGCCGTAATCTGTACCAGGATTGCAGCCGGCCTATTCGCACACGTGGCACCGCAGTGCGGTGAGCGGCGCGGCCGAAGCTGCCAATGGTGGGACTTCCCGGATCTGCTCTCCTGGCCGCAGGTGAAAGTTCCGCTGCGCGTGGTACGATCCTTGGAAACCTACTTCGTGCGCCGCGAACTGGATCGAAGGCTCACTCAGGAAACCAGCGATTGGGTCTGGGTAACGACTCTACCGTCCCTGCAAGCGCCCACCGCGCGCATCGTCGGTTGGGGCCATCAGCGATGGGACATCGAGAACTTCGGCTTCAGTGAACTGGTCAATGGTTGGGAAGCCGATCACATTTACAAACACGATTCCCAAGCCATCGAGGCATTCCTGTTGATGACGTTCCTGGCCTACAACATTTTTCATGCCTTCATCGGCTTGAACCTCAAACCCCAACTACGCGACAACAGGCCGGAGAAATACTGGGCTCGTCTGATCGCCGCCGAACTCTACTCTGACGCGGGAACCGTTCCCAAGCGATCTCCCTGATCGACGGAGCCAACCGCCCGTCGTCCTCCGCTTCAACCTTTTCCTGCCACGACTCCTCTCTCCCCCAGCTATCCGTGTCTCCGCTCAGCCATCAGCACCGCTCCTGACCCGCCGAAATGCCTGTCCGAATCTGCTCTACTCGCCCGACTTCTCCCAACTTCTGCAAAAACCGTTGCTTGGCCGCCCTCCTGAACCCCGGATGCGGAATCGCTGGTCCCTCGCCAGCAATTCCGTAAGGCCGCAGTGCGCGGGACCTAAAACCGTTCATTCTTAAGATTTTCGCGACGGATTGTCCGTAGGGGGCATTCTTGCAAATCTCGGGTAGCCCTTGACTCGACTGTTTCTGACACTATTATTAGTGTCATATGGAATACGCCCGGCGACCCCGAACTGAAACTCGCGGCCGCCTCATCCGCAGCCTCGGCTCCCTCCGCGAAATGCTGCCCGGCTCCTTTGTCGAACGGAAGCGCCGCTGCGGCCGGCCCAACTGCCATTGCGCCGACGGAAAGAATCTTCATTCGCAGTTCCAGATCTCCGTGCTGGTCGACGGAAAGCCAAAGACTCTCAACATTCCTGCCGAGTTGGCTGACAAGGTGCGCCAGAAAATCGAGATGCGCCGCCGCTTTGATGCCGCCGCCGCCACCATCTGCGGCATCAACCTGAAGAGATTCCTCAAAGAGAAGGAAGAGCGGCAGGCTTGACCCGGCACCGGTTCGAGACTTATCTCGACAAGGTGTTCGACTTTTCTGATCTGGTGGACGCCCTGCCCGAGGGGCGCCAGTTTCCTCAGCACGCCTGGAAGAAGGTGTTTGACGCGGTTTTCCTGGGCGCCGCCATGCAGATTCCCAGTCTGCTGCAGATCGAGGCCGAGTGTCGCCGGGGAGCCCTGGCCAAGCGCATCGGGCCAATCAGCGACGACACGATCGGCTACGCGCTGCAAAGACAGTCGCCCGAACCGGTGTTCGCGCTCGGTTGCGAAATCGCCCGCCGCCTGAAACGCAACGGCGTGCTGCGCTCCGATTGGTCCCGAGGCTTGGTCGTGGCGGCCGTCGATGGCATCGAAATCTGTAGTTCCTTCGTCCGCTGTTGCGATGCCTGCATGGCGCGAGGTGCAGCACAAGGTGCACGGCGAACTGCGCACCGACATCCAGTACTACCATCGGATCGTCGCCGTGGTGAGTCAGCACGCCTTTTCCCGTCCCGTTGGGCATTCGCTTCCAGAAAGACGGCGAAGCGGAGGTGGGCTGTGCGCTGGCTTTGTTGCAGGATCTGGTCGGCCACTTGGGGCGCCGATTCCTGGATCTGCTGGTGGGCGACGCGCTGTATCTGCAGGCGCCCTTAGTCAAAGAGGTGGAACGTCTAGGTATGGACTGGGCCTTCACTTTGAAAGAGAATCAGCCCGAATTACTGCGCGAAGCCGAACGCTTTACGCTGGGACCGCCTGCCGGCCGTCCGGTCGGATCCCAGCAGGAGCTTCGCTGTTGGCACTTGCCGGAAGTCGATTGGCCGGTCGCCGACCGCCTGGTGCGGGTGGTCAAAACGGTCCGCATCGACCACAAACGCCAAGTCACGGTCGGCCAGAAAGGCGACCATCTCAAGAAGAGCAAAACCGACCGTGGCGCTGGAGAGCACCAACTTCTACGCCACCAATTTCGAACTTGGCGCGATCCCGCCGATGTTCATCCATCAATTCAGCCGCAGCCGGTGGCGCATCGACGCCGAGGTGTTTCAGACCATCACCACCGACTGTCACCTCAAACATCCCGCCGTCCACCAAAGCACGGCCCTGGTGGTGCTGACCATGATCCGGGTGCTGGCCTATGGACCGCCGAACAACACCAGCTGAAGTGATCGTCGGGCCTCTGCGATGTCTTGCGCTCCTTTCTTGGTGTCGGTCCTGACGCCCATGCCGCCCTGTTCCCTTCTGGCCCAAAATCAACCTCCAAACGGCGCTTGTCAAGCATCCACCCCTTCCAGAAGACCAACACAACTTCCAACATCTCTGCCCTCTATGAACAGCCCGCGCCAAATCAGCGCGCTCCCGGGGATCATCCCCCGGTTTGCGGAATAGCTGGGTCCCTCGCCAGTAGTCTCGGCACTCCAATAATGCCGAATCCGATAAGCTGTTGAGAACCATCGGCAAGTTGGGGCCGCCATAGCACGCCCCAGAACCCACCTATTTTCGCGTTCGTAGATTTAGCTGGCGTTGGCGCAATTCTTGGAGTATACTTACTCCAAGATGGATCTCGAGCCCAAAGGTCCCGAGGCCGCCAAGCTCCGCCAGCGCAAATTCGCGCTGCTCCGCCAGTTTCCTTTCCCCCATGATCTGTTGCCAGGCTCTCTGTGCGTCAGCCATACCAAGTGTGGAAAGCCTACGTGCCATTGCGCCAAAGGTGAGGGGCACCCCGCGTGGTCGCTGACCTTTATGGTGGCCGGTAAGAAGCGGGTCGAACGCATTCCCAAGGATTGGGTGGACGACGTCCGCCGGCGCGTCGCTGCCGGCCGCGCCTTTCAGGACGCTCTGCGCGAGGTCCTCGCTGCTAACGCCGAGTTGTTGGTGTTGCGGCGCAAACAGCAGCCCCGCTGACCGGGCCACACGTCCGTCAAATCCAAACCTACGCCTGTCACTGCCTGGGTCTGAAGTCCTACTTCCAACGACCGGGCGATGGCCGGGTCCATCCCCATATCCCGGCGCGAGATTTGGTCTGGGCCGTTGTGATCGGACATGTCCTGCGCGCCGTAAGTTTCTTGCGCCTGGAATGGCTGGCGCACTCTCCGGTCCGCGCAGAATTGGGTTTGAAAGACCAGTTCGGGGATGATGCCTTGGCCTACTGCACCGAGCGCATGGACCCGGAGACGACACGCTTGGCTCTGACGACGGCGCTGCACCAAGCCAAGCGCAACAAGGCCTTCGAGAACAGCCGCTTCATCGGTCTGGCGCTGGACGGTACCGGCGCCGGGCATACGCACAAACAACCTTGTTCATTGTGTGATCCGGTCAAGGATTCCACGGGTCAGGTGCATGGTTCGTTGCACCATTTCGTACTGATCAGCGTGGTGGGCGTTGGGTTGACGCTCCCCATCGACGTGGAACCTTACGGGCCTGGCGATAGCGAGTATGCCGCCGCCCAACGTTTGCTGCGGCGCGCGGTCGGGCACTTGGGCGCGCGCTTCGCCGATTATGTCGTGGGAGATGGCGCGTACGCCACCGCTCCTTTTCTGCATACCGCCGGGGAAGTCGGACTGCCGATCGTGGCACGCCTCAAGGAGAACCTTCCCCTTTTGGCCGCGGCCGTACGTGCCCGCTTTGACGGCCAACCGCCTCACGCCGTCTTCCAGGAGGGTGACGATCAGGTCGAGGTCTGGGATTACGATCACTTCGACCCCTGGGAAACCCTCGACTGGCCCGAGGTACGCGCGCTGCGCTATCACCAGCACAAACGCGACGGGACTGTGGTCGAGGCCGAATGGCTGACCGACTTCTCCATCGCCAAGCTCGGGAGCTTGAGTTTCTACCGCATGGCCAAGAGCCGTTGGGAGATCGAGAATCAGGGTTTCAATGACGGCAAGAACCGTTACGGAATGGAGCACATCTGCCACCACCATGCCAACAGCATCCTGATCGTATGGCTGCTCATTGCACTCGCCTTGGTGATTGAACGCCTTTACCGGTTGCGTTTTCTACACCGCGGCGACCATGGCGTTCGCTCCGCCATAGAACTACATGACTATCTCTGGTTGAGCCTGGGGACCGCTACTCCGCCAGATACCAGTTGATCCCGGTGCCGTGCGGACGGCGGCAGCGCTCCGTTGATCTTTGACAACTCGACCGCTTTTTCGTGGAGCGATACCCGGCAGAGCCCGTCGTCGCTCAAACGCCAGCAGAAACGCTGCTCCCTCGCGAATCAATTCCGCTCGAGTCCGCCTAACCACGCTTCGCGGAACTTCCGAGACCGCTGGTCCCTCGCAGCGGCTCTTGACACGCATTCCCTCGTATCTTACCATTCGGTAAGATTACGAATATCTTACCACTCGGTAAGGAAAACGCACGAGCGGCGGCTTCGAAGCCGGGCGGTGGAGGAGGGACTGTTGAAGATCCTGGTCGCGATCAAACAGGTGCCGCAACGAGACGCGCCGATCCGGGTGGATCGGGCCGGCAAGTGGCTCGAAGAGGACCTGTCATTCGACATCAACGAGCCGGATGCCTACGCTCTGGAAGCAGGTCTCCAACTGAAGGAGAAGCTTGGCGGAGAGGTGGTCGTGCTCAGCGCCGGTCCCGAGCGGGCCAGCTCGACGATCCGCGAAGCACTGGCCAAGGGAGCGGACCGGGGCATCCATATCGAGTGCGATGACCTTGACGCGCTGGATCCGCTGGGCATTGCTGCGCGACTCGCGCAGGCGGCAAGCGCCGAGAATCCCGACCTGATTCTCACGGGGCTTCAATCCGACGACATCGGTTCCGGCCAGACGGGCGTTGTGATGGCGGAGCTTCTGGACATTCCGCACGCCACCATCATCATGCAGGTCGAAGTGGCGGGCGGCCTACTTCGCGTCAAGCGGGAGTTGGAGAGCGGATGGTTTCAATGGCTCGAAATGCCCCTTCCCGCGCTGCTGACGATTCAATCGGGCATCAACAAGTTGCGGTACGCCACCCTGATGGGCATTCGTAAAGCGAAAAGTAAGGAGGTTCGGAGGGTTGCCCCGGGTGAATTGGGGATACCTCGCGAAAACGGCATCTCACTCGATCGCGTGTACCTTGCATCCAAAAAGAAGAACGCGCAGATCTTTCAGGGCGCGCCAGCGGACGCCGCGGCGCAGTTGGTAGAAAAACTCAGGTTCGAGGTGCGGGTCATATGAGCGGCGTGCTGGCAGTGACCGAAAGCAGGGCCGGTGTGTGGAATCCGATGTCATGGGAAGCGGTCGCGGCCGGACACAGAATAGCCACTGGTATGGGTGAGCCGCTGCTCGCCGCATCAATCGGACAGTCACCGGGTTCGACGGCAGGAGACTTCGCGGGCAAAGGTATTGCGAAGGGCTACCTGGTCCAACACTCTTCGCTGGAGCACTACACCTCAGACGCGTTCACCGCCGCGATCGAGCAGCTTGTCCGGAGCGTCGAGCCTACGTACGTAATCTTTCCGCATACGTACCAGGTTCGGGATTTCGCCCCGAGGCTGGCGACCCGATTCGGCACCAGCCTGATCGCGGACGTGATCGAAATTCGTCTGGAGAAAGGCCGGCCGGTCTTCGTGCGCCAGTTGATGCAGGGCAAGCTGAACGCCGATTACGGGCATCGCGGACGGGGCACCTGTTTCGTGTCCGTCCAAGCCGGGGCGTTCCGGGCGCAAGAGGTCCAGTCGGCTGCCCCCGAGATAGAGACGTTCATCCCCACGCTGGATTCCGCCCGCATCCGCACCAAGCCCGGGGAGCCATTTCGAGAGGCGGCGCAGACCGTGGATTTGAACTCGGCGAAAATCATTGTCTCGGTGGGCCGCGGCATCAAGGAGAAGGAAAATCTGCCTGTGGTGGAGAAGTTGGCGGAAGCGCTCGGAGCCGAGTTGGCCGCCTCGCGGCCGGTGTGCGACAACGGCTGGCTCTCGCCCGAAAGACAGGTGGGGAGTTCCGGGCAAACGGTTTCTCCGACGGTGTACATTGCGGTTGGGATATCAGGGGCGATTCAACACCTGGTCGGAATGAAAGGTTCGCGGTCGGTAGTCGCGATCAACAAGGACGAGAACGCGCCGATTTTCGAAGTAGCCGATTACGGGATTGTCGGCGACCTTTTCGACGTCGTTCCGGCTTTCACGGAGGCCGTGCGGAGAGCGAAGAGCACGGCCGGGGCGTAAACGAAGGCCGCGGCACACCTGCGAGCCGCGAATGCAAGGAGGGCTGCCATGCCGAGCGCCGGTCAAATGGCACCTATGGGCACACCGGCGGTTTCCGCTGTCGATCTGCCTCTACAGCGAATCTACAAGTGGGAAAAGGAACGCGTGGGCACAGTGTTCCTGACGCAACCGGTTTCGGGCAAGGTGCGGGAATGGACCTGGGGACAGGCTGTGGCAGAAGTACGCCGCGTGGCCGCCTGGCTTGAGGCGCAGGGGTGGCCCGCCGGCTCGCAGATCGCGATTCTGGGCAAAAACTCCGCATGGTGGATGATGTCGGAGTTCGCCGTCTGGATGGCGGGCCACGTCAGCGTGCCGATTTACGCTTCGCTGAAACCGGAGTCGGTGCGGTCCCTGCTGGAACACTGCGATGCAGTCGCGTGTTTTGTGGGCGCCGTGGACGATGCATTGGCGTCTACCGAGGGCATCCCACCGGGAGTACGGCGCATCGCCCTCCCGACGCCCTCCAGCGGGGGAGGGTCGGACTGGGAAACGATCGTTGATGCCACCGAGCCGATGGCCGGTAACCCGGTCCGAGACGGCAACGAGTTGGCGACCATCATCTACACGTCCGGTACAACGGGCGCGCCCAAAGGTGTGATGCACCGCTTCGAGGCATACGCGTATTTCGCGGAGGCCGTTACGCGGGTGGTGGGAGAGGCGGGCGCCGACCGCATGCTTTCCTACCTGCCGCTGGCCCACATCGCGGAACGAGCGCTGGTGGAGGCACACGCTCTGCGATCGGGCATGCACCTGTTCTTCGTCGAAAAGCCGGAGACGTTTCTGGCTGATTTGCAGCGCGCAAAGCCGACGATCTTCTTCTCCGTTCCGAGACTGTTCGTCAAGTTCCAGCAGCGCGTGCTGGATAAAGTCCCGCAGGCCAGGCTCGACCGGTTGTTCCGGCTCCCGGTGGTGAGTCGCCTGGTGAAGCAGCGGATCTTGCGTCAACTCGGCCTGGACCACGTACGCCTGGCCGCCTCGGGAAGCGCAGCTCTGCCGCTGAGTGTTCTCGCGTGGTTCCGCAGGCTCGGCCTGAACCTGGTCGAAGGCTACGGAATGACCGAAACTGGAATTACCCATACCCCGAAAGCGGGCGAAAGCCGCCCGGGATTCGTCGGCGACGGGATTGCCGGTGTGGAAACCCTGATCGGAGAAGGCGGAGAGGTACTCATCCGCGGCCCGATGAACATGATGGGCTACTACAAGGACGCGGCCGGCACCGAGGCCGCATTTACTGCTGACGGTTTCTTCCGGACGGGCGACGTCGGCGAACTGGATGCCGGGGGCTGGCTGAAGATCACGGGCCGGATCAAGGAGCAATTCAAGACCAGCAAGGGCAAGTATGTTTCGCCGGCACGTCTGGAGAAGCTGCTGAGCGCGCATCCCGCTATCGAGAACTGCTGCGTCGCGGGCGCCGGCATGGCCCGGGCATTCGCCGTTGTGCTGCTTGCGAGCGGATGGAACAACGGAAAGCAGTCGATTGCCGACGCGATGGAGCTGTTGCTCGAGCAGGTGAACCGCCAGGTGGAAGCGCACGAGCGATTGAGCTTCATGGTGGTGACGGAGGAACCCTGGACGATTGCCAACGGACTGCTCACACCGACACTAAAGCTGAAGAGGGCCGCGCTCGAGGAGCATTACAGAGCCTATTACGAGGAGTGGGCGGGTCGCAACTCTGCGGTCGTGTGGCACACATCCACTTCCTCGGCGGGCGCGTAGGCCTGTCTCGTTATTCCGGTTCTGGCATGTGCGCCGGTTCGATATGGCTCATGGCCCGCTCGGCAAGCGCGGTGATGGTCAGGCTGGGATTCACGCCGAGGTTGCCCGCGACCACGGACCCGTCGCAGATATACATGTTCTGGTAGCCGAAGACGCGGTTTTGAGAATCGACCACACCCTCTCGAGGCGAGGCCGCCATGACGCAACCTCCCAGGATATGGGCGGTGCTCGGCATATCGAAGAGGATCTCCGTCATCATGCTCATTGCAGTGCCGCCGATCGATTCGGCCAACTTGCAGGCGAAGGCGTGAGCCTGCGGGATGAAGGTGGGAACCCGTTTGCCCCGCGTCATTAGCGTCCGGCTAAACGGAAAATACCAGCGGCGGCCCATGCGCATCTCCAGGTGGCCGTCGAGTGTCTGCATACAGAGCAGGATGAGCACCTGGCGCGCCCAACCGAACGGGTGGAGGCAGCGGATGGTGTGCCAGGGGCGGCGGACCAGCGCCAGCGCCAGCGTCTTCATCCACAGGAGAATGCGACGGTGGCCGGGTCTGCCGGCGGTCAGCAGGGTCGCAAGCATGCCCATGGCGTCGGAGCCGGCCGGGTAGCGCACTGCCTCGATGTGGGTACAGTCGTCGAGATAAAATCCCGAGCCGATGGACACGCCTTTCGAGAGATCCTCTTTCGCGCCAGGCACCCGGACACCAATGAGCGACTCGCAATTGGTGCGGACATAGCTGCCCAGGCGATCGCTGATGGCGGGCAGCGAACCGCGTTGCTTCAAACGGAAGAGCAGGTCCATGGTCCCGAGCGCCGAAGCGGCGAAGACCACACCACGGCAGGTAAACTTCCGCCGTTTGCGGCGAAAGATCGCGGTGGAGCAAACCGTGTGGACCTCATAGCCTCCGCATCCGGCCAGCGGTCGAACGTCGACGACCTTGGTTTCGGCGAACACGCGCGCCCCACCGCGCTCGGCCAGGTACAAGTAGTTCTTGTCCAGGCTGTTCTTGGCGTTGAAGCGGCACCCGACCATGCAGCCACCGCATGCGACACAAGTGGTGCGGGGCGGCCCTTCGCCCCCGAAGTAGGGGTCGGAGTAAGCCTTGCCGCCGGGATCGCCTTCGGGTCCTTGAAAGACGGCTACCTGTGTCCGGTAGTAGGTGTGGCCGGCTCCGACCGCCTCAGCCGCGCGCTCAAGGATGTGGTCGGCCGGGCCGAGTACGCGGTTTTCGATCACGCCGAGCATGCGGATCGCGGTGCGGTAAAAAGCCGGCATTTGGGATTTCCAGTCGGCGAGTCCAGCCCACGTACCCGTCGACCACACCGTATCCTTCGGCACCAGCAGCGTATTGGCGTAGGTAATCGATCCGCCACCCACAGCGCACCCGTGCAGGATGAGGACATGGCGGAAGAGGCGCATGTTGAAGAAGCCGCGCAGCCCGAGCGCCGGTCGCCAGATCCAGCGCCAGATTTGCCAGGTGGTTTTCGGCAGGGTCTCCGGCGTCCAACGGCGGCCCATTTCGATTACGCCGACGCGATAGCCCTTCTCGGTCAAGCGCAACGCGCTGACGCTGCCGCCGAACCCGGAGCCGATCACGATGTAGTCGAAATCCGGTTGCCGCGTTGCCATTGTGCGGCCGCCCGTTCAGGCGCCTCCGGAAGCAGCGTCCGCATCCACTTTGGCCGGCATGAGGCCCGCCCGGGTCAATGCGCGGCGGACTTTCTTCGGCGATATCGCCAGTCGCGCGGCAGCGCGGGCGATCTTCCGCCCCTCGAGTTCCCACACCTTTGGAATCACAATTTGCGCGAACTCTTCGGACAACTCTTTGAAGGTTGTATTACCGATTGCTCCCGCGGACCAAGCCCGCAGCGTCGCGTCGATTGTCTGCGATTTGGTGAGCCGGGCGCGCAGCCGTTGAATGTCATCGGACGCGGTATCGTGACGCGCGCCATCGAGGAATCCACGGGCAGTGTTCAAGGCTTCCACAGCGGCATCGTCCTGGTGAAAGAACTCGTTGGAGAGCGTGAGGCCGTGCCAGGTGTGAACGCGTGCCAGGAGGTGGCGATTCTCGGTGGCCTGAGCGAAAGCAATCGCATCGCGGATGAAGTCGAGCGCCGCCTGGGCGTGCCGGCGCGGGTCGTCGCCGATGTCCTCTTCCAGCTTGGCGTTCTCCACCATGCAACTCAGAATCCGGGCGCGCGCCATCAGAATGAAATCCTGCTTTTCTTCGCCGAAGGCGAATGCGCGTTCTGCCTCTTCTTCCGCAACGTCCAACTCTCCGCTGTCGAGGTGCAGCAGGCCGCGGTTTAGATGAACCGTTCCAGCGATGCGACGGTTGCCATGAACGGCACAGATCCGTGCCGCTTCTTCGAGGTCGGCCAGGGCGCCATCCCGTACGCGGGCGAACTGATCGCGTAGGCCGGCATGCAGCGCGCGAGTAGCGGGATCCTCGCCGGACTTGCGCCGGGCCAGGTCGGCGTCGATCTTCCGCCGGAGATCCAGCGCGACGAGCCGCTTCACAAAGGCCATGTTGGAGAGGCTGCGCGCCAGGTGAGGATGTTCCGGGTCGAGGCGGCGGTACTCCTGAATGGCGCAGTTGAAGTGGTGGATGGCGCGATCGTAGCGCCCTTCGTTGCGGTAGATCCTGCCGTATGTGGATTGAATATTGCCGAGAACGATTGAATCGTCGGTCAGCCGGAGAACGTCCTCAGCTTCGGCGAGTAGCCGGAGGGCTTCCTTATGCCTGCTTTTCTGAAAATACAGCCAGCTCTCCAGAACACGGATGACGGCCGCGACGTTTGCGTAGCCGGATTCGACCGCGATCTGACGCGCGTGGACGGTGTGACGCAGGGCTTCATCGTACTCTCCCTTGTTGCGCTGGCAGCGGGCCCGCCAGTAATGCGCAATTCCGGAGATCTCCGGGTCGTTGAGATCGTCCGTCAGCAGCAGGACAGCATCGAAGTGTTCGATGGCCTGGGCGGAGTTCTCTTGCGACATGGCCACCATCCCTTCCGCCATGCGCACAGCGGCGTAATCGCGCAAGGGGAGAGCCGCGCGCAGCGGCCTGGTCATCCGCCGGAGAAGACACTCGACGAGGCGGATGTGGCGCCACCCCACGTCGCACCATTGGGCCAGGCGCCAGATCAACTGCGCGGCGCCGGGAGCGGCCGGGTCCAGGTTCTGTAAGGAGGGCCAGTTGGCTTCCAGGCATTCCAGACCGGACCGGATGCGCCGCGAGATGATGGTCTCGCGCAATTCGGCAGCGAGGCGCGCCGCGGGGTAGCCGCCTTCATTCGAGGAAGTAATAGCAGACCTCCGTCAGGAACTCCGGAAAATCCGCGCCGGTTACCATCGGCTCCAGGAGATCGGCCGCTAGCCGGAACCGGCCCTGATTAAATTTTTCCGGTCCAAGATGTTGCCATATCTCGACGACCTGGTCGGCCAGAAGTTCCTGGACCAGATTGTAGGTCACCGGGCGTCCGTCGTCGAGTTTCGCATTGAACTTCACCCATTGCCAGACTTGAGTCCTGCAAATTTCGGCTGTGGCCGCGTCTTCCATTAATCCGTAGATCGGCACGCACCCGGAGCCACGCAGCCAGGACTCCAGGTACTGAATGCCGACATCGAGATTCCAGCGCAGTCCCTTTTCCGAAATTTCGCCCTGTGGAACGGTGAGCAGGTCCTGAGCCTTAACGTGCACGTCCTCGCGCTTGTATGAAATCTGGTTTGGCGAGGACATGTGGCGGTCGAACACCTCCCGGGCTACAGGCACCAATCCCGGATGCGCCACCCAGGTGCCGTCGTGGCCCGCACTCACCTCGCGAAGCTTGTCCTGGCGGACCTTTTCCATCGCTTCGGCGTTGGCCTTCGGGTCGGACTTGTTGGGGATCTGGGCGGCCATGCCGCCCATGGCATGTATGCCGCGGCGGTGGCAGGTCTTGATCAGCAGGTCTACGTAAGACTTCAGGAAGTGGCGCTCCATCGTGACGTCGCTGCGATCCGGCAGTACGCAGTTGGGGTCGCGCCGGAAGCTTTTGATGAAGCTGAAGATGTAATCCCAGCGGCCACAATTCAGTCCCGCAGAGTGCTCCCGGAGTTCGTAGAGAATCTCGTCCATCTCGAACGCGGCCGTGATCGTCTCAATCAGAACCGTGGCGCGAATGGTGCCTTTGGGGATACCCAGCCACTCCTGAGCGAAAACGAAAATGTCGTTCCAGAGCCGCGCTTCCAGGTGGCTTTGCAGCTTCGGCAGATAGAAATAAGGCGCGCTGCCGCGGTCCAGAAGCTCGCGGGCATTGTGGAAAAAATAGAGCGCGAAATCGAACATTGCTGCAGAGACCGGCTCCCGATCCACCCGGAGGTGCTTTTCCTGCAGGTGCCAACCCCTTGGCCGAACCATCAGGGTAGCGGGTGAGTTTCCAAGACTGTAGGCTTTTCCTTCGGGGCTGCGGTATTGAATGGTGCGCCGGACGGCGTCAAAGAGGTTGACCTGGCCGTCCATGACATTGCTCCACGTGGGCGCGTTCGAATCTTCGAAGTCGGCCATGAAGACGTTGGCCCCGGAGTTCAGTGCGTTGATGATCATTTTCCGCTCGACGGGGCCGGTGATTTCGACGCGGCGGTCCGTCAAATCGGCGGGGATCGGAGCCACGCGCCAGTTCGATAGACGGATCGATTCGGTTTCCGGCAGGAAGTCCGGTTTCGCACCGGAGTCGAATTCGCGCTGCCGCTCGCGACGGCGCTCCAGCAGACTGCAGCGGTCTTCATTGAAGGTGCGAAAGATCGCGGCGACGAATTCGAGGGCTTCGGGCGAAAGAATCGCCCGCCATTCCGGAGTGACCTCCGCCAGGATCTCGACTGTCGCGCGTTGCCTGGAAACAAGTGGGGTTGCCATTTCCACATCATATCGGCGCTGTCGAAACCGGCGCATGTAAGCTGGGTCAAAAAGGCCGGGTGGGACGGCGTGGCCCCAGCCTGAGTGAGTTTTCGGCCGGACAATTCGTCCTACCGGCGCGGATCGGCCGCGAGCGTTTGACGCGCCGGCGAATAACGGGTTCACTCGAAGTATGAACTTGCCAACGAGCGCTGCTCTGAAACTCGAATGGGAAACCGACCCGCGATGGGCGGGCATCCAGCGGTCCTACACTCCGGAAGACGTGATGCGGTTGCGGGGAACCGTCCGGGTGGAGCACACACTGGCGCGGATGGGCGCGGAACGGCTGTGGAAGCTCTTGCATGAGGAGCCGTACGTTGCGGCGTTGGGAGCCTTGACGGGAAACCAGGCGGTGCAGCAGGTGCAGGCGGGCCTGAAAGCCATCTACTTGAGCGGCTGGCAGGTAGCCGCGGACGCCAACCTGGCGGGCGAGATGTACCCGGACCAGAGCCTGTATCCCGCCAACAGCGTTCCGGCGGTGGTGAGGGCCATCAACAACGCATTTGTGCGGGCCGATCAGATCCACCACTTGGAGGGCCGGAACGGTGTGCACTGGTTTGCCCCAATCGTGGCCGACGCCGAAGCGGGATTCGGCGGGCCATTGAATGCCTACGAGATCATGAAGGCGATGATCGCGGCCGGGGCAGCGGGTGTCCATTTCGAAGATCAGCTGGCGTCCGCCAAAAAGTGCGGGCACATGGGCGGCAAGGTGCTCGAGCCGGCCAGCATGTTCATTCCCAAGCTGGTGGCGGCCCGGTTGGCCGCAGATGCGCTGGGGATCCCGATTGTGCTCATCGCCCGCACCGACGCAAACAGTGCGAAGCTGATCACGGCGGCCGCCGATGTACATGATAAGCCGTTTCTCACCGGCGCCAACAGCGAAGGCGGCCTGCTCGGTTTCCGCGGCGGCATTGAAGCGGCTATCGCTCGCGGCCTGCTTTACGCCCCTCATGCCGACGTGCTGTGGTGCGAGACGTCCGAACCGAACATAGGCGAAGCCCGGCGTTTCGCCGAAGCGATCCACGGCCGGTACCCGGGGAAGTTGCTGGCCTACAACTGCTCCCCTTCGTTCAACTGGCTGGCGAAGCTGGACGCCGCCACGGTCGCGATCTTCCAACGCGAGCTGGGCGCTATGGGGTACAAGTTTCAATTTGTCACCCTGGCCGGGTTCCACGCCTTGAACCTCAGCATGTTCGAGCTCGCGCGCGGGTACAGCCACGAGGGCATGACGGCCTACGCGGCACTCCAGGAGCGCGAGTTCCGCCTGGCTGACAGCGCCGGCTACTCCGCGGTTCGCCACCAGCGATTCGTGGGCACCGGCTATTTCGACGAAATCACGAAAGTGATCGCCGGCGGCGCCTCGTCTGTTACAGCCCTGGCCGGCTCAACGGAAGACGACCAGTTCATCGGGGCGGCAGCCCCACGGGTCAACGGAAAGGAGCAGAACGGAAGCCATCGCCGATATCCTAGCGATGTCCATTCTGCAGCCGCCGCTCCAGTTCTTCAACCCGGCGACGCAATTCCTCAACCTCCATCCGGTCCGGAGGCCGCCGGGGGAGCAGGTTGCGCATGAGGTCGACTGGGACCTGCTGAGCCCGGTGGTACGTATCGAGCGCCGCGCGCATGTAATGCGCCAGCACGTCATGCTGCGTCTGATCGGAAAGGGCGATCAGCTCGCGTAGAATTTCCAACGGCAGGCCGCCATCGCGGGTCCGCGTCTCCTCGACGATAATCTGAGTGAGAATGGACCGCGTCAGGTCCTCCCTGCTCTTCGCATCGACCACCTGGACATCGTCGCCGTTGCGAATCATGCGGCTGATTTCGTCCAGGTTCACGTAGCACTTACCAGCCGTGTCGTACAGCCTACGGTTGCCGTACTTGCGAATCACACGTTGTGCCATGTTGCGCTGCAACATAGCGTATCACACGGTGGCATCGATCCGGTCCAGGAGAATCTGGTACTCGCATCGCTCGCCCCGCCGGCAACCTGGGTCACCCGACGCCCACCGCATGCACAGGAAGCACAGCGACTGATCGTCGCGCTCCCCTCCATCGGCTCGGGTGAATCCGGCTCCGGGGTGCCGAATGGGCTCACTGGCCCACTTGAAAAGCGCTTTTTCGTCTACGGGCACGCTCCACCTCCGTCGAAGTTGACCATACCGCAGGCTATTGCGGATTACAAGGTCCGTTAAATCATAGGGACTATGGGTATCGTGCGTTCATTCACATGATTATCGAAATCCGCGTTGACACAATCGTAAACAGGACCTTATACTCCAGTAAAATGCTGCATTGCAGCATCAGTTGGAAGAAAGGAGCAAAAAATGACTGAGAGTGCGACGCCCGCGCCGGAAGCCCAATCGAAGACGGCGTACAACTCCGTCGCCGGCCTGCTGGGCGATTGGATCCGTCAGGGGACGGAGGGCTTTGTTGCAGCCCAAAAGGTGTTCCTCGATGTGGCTGCGCAACAGAACGCTTTGGCGCTTTCGATTGTGCGGGACCGCGTGGGATTCTCACCGCCGCCCGCGAAGAAAGTGGCTGATTTTACGGGTCAGCACGTCAGGACAATGCTCGATATGCAGCGTCAGGCGCTGGATCTGGTCCTGAAGCAAAACTCGATTCTACAGGCGGGTTTGGTAACCCGTCTTGCCAAAACCCCGCTGGGCGGCGTAACCGAAGTGCTGCACAAGAGCCTGGAGCATTTCATCGCAACTCAAAAACAGCTGCTCGATGCGGTGCAAACCCAGACCGAAGGAGCGCTGCAAGATTTTGCCGACGGAAGACCGTTCAACAGCGGAAGGCTCCCGGAGTTGGGCCGTGAGGCGGTCAACAGGTTCCTCGAAGGCCAGAAGCAGATCCTCTCAGTTGTGCAGGAGCGGATCGCCGAGAGCAAGGACGAACCCACGGAATCCGCAGTTGAAGCGTTGGCGGTCGTCGAGATGGCGAAGCAGAGTGTGGATGCGCTGGTGGAGACCCAGCAGAAATTGCTGGACATCATTTCGGAACAGGTCAAAGTCACCGAGACTTTTGCAAGGGAAGTATTCACTTCCGATGTGAACCGGGCCACGTTCTCCGACGTAGTGAAAAAGAGCATGGAAAGTTTCACGGCTGCGCAGAAGGCGCTGGTGGATTTGGCTGCCAAACCACGGGAGAAGGACGACGCGGGCAAAGCTGCGGCGGCGTAGCGCGCGGCCGGCCGGTTCCGGCTCATGCTTCGGGCAAATACGTTTCATTCAGGAGAGTTGCAAATGTCCAGTTCCCAATTGAAACGGATGATGGGCGGCGCCGATGCAATGTTCCTGTACTTCGAGCGCAAGGAGATGCCTCTGCACATCGGATGCGTGGCGATCCTGGACGGACCGTCCGACGATGAGAGTGAGCAGGTCCTTGCCGCGCGCTTGCACGAAATTCCGCGCTACCGCCAGCGGTTGGTGTTCTCGCCATTCAACCTGACGCACCCGAGCTGGGAGGACGACCCGGAATTCGACATCCACAATCACATTGCGCGCGTGAGGTTGCCGCAACCGGGAAACGAGCGGCAGCTTTCGGAATTGTCAGGCCGCATCTTCACAAACCTGATGGACCGTAATCGGCCGCTGTGGGACCTGACGATAGTGGATGGCCTGGAGGGCGGGTTGTCGGCGCTGATCATCCGAGTACATCACAGCCTGGTGGATGGAGTTTCGGGCGTGTCACTGGTCAACGTCATGTTTGATCACACGCCCGAACCACGCAGCGTTGCGCCAGAATCCTATCGCCCCCTGCCCCTGCCGGATCCCAACCAAGTGCTGGTGGAAGGCTTGTCATCGATCTGGACGGAAGGGGCGTCGCGCCTGATCGGAGCGCAGATCAGCCTGCTCCGGCTGGTGGACGCCTTCACGGGCGACGCGAAGGATGCCAGCCGGCGAAGTCTGCTCAGCTTGCTGCCCGAGCTGCTTCGGCCGACCATGAAACTGCCGTTCAACGGCCCGTGTTCCGGCGTTCGCGGCCATTGCTGGACATCATTCCCGTTCGGCGAGGCGAAGGGGATCCGTGCGGCACTGGGGGGAACCATCAATGATGTCGTACTCACCGCAGTTTCGGGTGCGGTCTCGCGCTATGTCGCGGCGCATCGGGAGCCGCTCCGGGACCGGTTCGTGCGGCTTCTTGTTCCCGTCAGCCTCCGCCCGGAGGACCAGTGTGGCCGCGCGGGCAATGAGATCTCCATGCTGCCGCTGCCCCTGCCGCTGGACATCGAGGACCCCGCCGAGCGGATGCGAACGGTCTCGGCGCGTAGCTCAGCGATGAAATCGGCGCATATCGCTGACGTGATCTCGTTGATCGGCACAGGACTCGGGTGGCTCCCGCCCGTCATGCAGCAGTCGCTCGCGGCTACGCCGTTTCTCCCTCAGCCGGTGCTGATGTTCAACTTAGTCTGCACCAACGTGCCGGGACCCATGGTGCCGCTGTATTCGAACGGGCGAGAGCTGCTCACCTACTACCCGCACGTGCCATGCGGTGCGGATGTGGGCATTGGGGTTGCGGTATCGAGTTACAACCGGAGCCTGTATTGTGGAGTCACTTACGACTGCCAGGCGGCGCCCGACGGGGAACTGTTCCGGGACTTCCTGGTGGAAGCTTACGAGGAACTGCGGGAGGCGGCCGGAGTAGCCGCCGAATCCCGGGTGGCGGCGCGCCCTCGGGAATCACCGGTGGTGGACGAAACTCCGCGCGACACGACGGTCGGGGCGGAGGCCATCCCCGCGGGAGCGGAGGCGGTCGGCGCGGCGGTGGATCCGCCGTGGGAGAGGCCGGTGGAACCCGCGCCGGCCGCAGCCGCGACTACGGCAGAGACCATCGCGAAGCACGCGGGCGCGCCGGCCGGGGAACGGGGAAAATCCAGGCATCGCGGCAAGAAGGCTAAACCCGCAGTAGCGTCTTAAATGGGGAGCGCACGACGGAAATCAGGATGTCCGGGCTCCACAATATCGAACGCCTCCTCGCGAGGGCCCCTCAAGGGCAACTGGAAAGGCTCGCGGAAGTGTTTGGCAACGAGGCCGCCACGGCCGATCGCGTATGGGCGGTCGAAGGCGCACTGGCGGGATCGAGTCGCGAGTGGCACCAGGAAATCGGGCTGTGGATCGCCGATCTTCTCGACATTGAGGAACTTGTGCCGGAGCCCTACGACAGCTGGCGGCCCCTCATCCGCGACTGCTTTGCTTTCTTCGCGTCTCATTTTCCGGACGCCCGGCTCGCTCCCAAAATTGTCGAACAGCTCGAGTTGCCCGCGGACTGCTCGGTCGAAATCCGCCTCGGGCGGCTGATCGCCAGGACGCCCGGCCTTCAGAAGATCGGGCAGGTTTTGGCGAGAAACAGGCGCTTGACCGTGCGGCTGCGGGATGAACTTCAGAAGCTCGAAAACGGAATTCATGACGTGGATGCGGATCAAGTCCGCGACATCGTGACGGCAGGCTTGGGCAGATGCATCGAAGTCTATAGCGTGGAGCTTGCCCCGAAGCTTCGTTCCGAGGCCAGCGTCAGTGCGATCCTGGATTTCACCTGGCTCAATCCGTCATCAGGCCGGCGAGAGGAAGGCGTCTTCAAGGTGATGAAGCCCTACATTCCAGCATGCTTCTCCGAAGACCTGGAACTGCTCGGGCGTCTTTCCGAGCACCTGCTCGCCCGGCGCGGTGACGGCCAGCCCGGCAATCGAGAGGCGGCCGATACGCTCGAAAATGTCAAGCTGCTGCTGGAACGGGAAATCGATTTCCGGCGGGAGCAGGCGACTCTGGCCGAGGTACGGCGCGTTTACCGGCGCAGCGGCGTCCGGGCGCCCGTCCCCATCCCGCAGCTTTCCACCGACAGCATCACCGCGATGACTCTGGAGCGGGGAGTGAAAGTCACGGAAGCATTCCACACGCGCCCCAGGTGGGGGCGAAGGGTGGCCGTGCGCGCCGCGGAAGCGCTGATCGCGGACCCGATCCTGTCCTCCGAGCAGGATGCCATCTTCCACGCTGACCCGCATGCCGGCAACCTGCTCTACGATGAGGCCCGCGACGAACTGGTCGTCCTGGACTGGGCCCTGACCGGCCAACTGACGCGCGAAGAGCGGCGCCACCTGATCCGTCTCATGGTGATGATGATCTTCCGGGACGTCTCGGGAGTCCGCGGCGCAATCCGCGGACTGGCTGCGGGTGGGGGCGCCGCTCGGGAGGCTGCCGGCGTCATCATCGATCGATCCGTCACCGAATTCTTTAACAGCTTGCCGCACGTTTGCGCGCTTGGGGCAATCGACGCCATGCGCCTGCTGGACCGGATCGGCATGGAAGGTGTCCGATTCCCCGGTTCGCTGGTGCTGATCCGGAAAGTACTGTTAACGCTGGAAGGTGTGCTCCGCGACGTCGCCGGAGAAGATATCCGGCTGGACCTGGTGGTAGCGCGACACTTTGCGGCGCGCTGGCTGAAGGGCATCGGTGCGCTGCCGGGTCCTCTCACGCTGGCGGATTTGCTCGACATCGAGCGAAGCGCCTTACTTTATGGGAGCGGCCTATGGGCTTGGGCGAACTGAATTCGCGTGCGGCGCGGTTATTGCCTGCCGGCGGCGTGGGCCAGCCGTTTGGCGACGATTGTGTATACCGACGGGTTGAAGATCATTCCGATATGCGTCCCGGGCGCCTCAAAGTCGCGCTCGGGATCTCCGGTGATGCAGTAGCGCCAGTCCACAATCGCGTCGGTACGGGAGTAGACGGCGGAAAGAGGCACCGAGTCGGCGGTGACATTCGCCAGCGAATCCACGAAGTTGCACATGCACTCTCCGGTATAGCAGGCGGGCAGGACGGCTTCTCCGTGGCGTGCCTGGATCGTGCCTCTCACGAACTCGGCCAGACGCAAGATGTTCGGATGAGCAGCTTTACCCCGGAACGGCGCGCCCATAGTGATCACGGAGGCGATGTCGTCGGGCCTCTGAGCTGCTGCCGCGATAGCGATCATGCCGCCCAGGCTGTGTCCCACCAAGTGAAGTTTCCGTCCGGTTTCTTTACGCGCCCGGTCGATGGTGGCGTTCAAGGAATTCTTGATCAGCAGGTTAGGGCACTCCGCATTGAGCCCGATGCCGGAGTAGTAAGGGCTATAGTCCATCCTGTACAGCCAAGCATACATTTCGGCCAGCAGGGCGTCGGTGCCGAGAAAGCCGGGGATGAGCACCACGCCGGAGCCGTCGCCGTGCGGGGCGCAGAATCCCCAATAGATCGGCGCAACGTGAAGCAGTGCGGCCTCGAACGCCAGGAAGCACTCTCGCCACATCGGAAGCTGCAAAGCCGCTTGGTCATTGCGATCGAAAGCAACCGTGCGGGCTGGTTCGGCGATCATAGTTCCTCCGCGCTCTCACCGAGTTTGACACGTTTCCCGCCGACTGTCTGTTCGCCAGAACTCCGGCGCCTATTATTCGTTTTCTTTTCCGTGAGCTTCGTTCGTGACATTCCCTTGAAAGGCGATATCAATGGCTGATTCAGCACCGAACCTTACCGATGAAAGGGCTGAGTACCTGGAACGGCTAGTCAGCCGCGCCCGAACCGCTGCGGCGGTCTTCACCCAGTACACGCAGGAAGAGGTGGACCGTATCGTCAAGCCCATGGTAGTGGCCGGCATGGAACAGGCGCAGCACCTGGCGAGACTGGCGGTCGAAGAGACCCGCTTCGGCGTCATGGAGGACAAGGCCCTCAAGAACATGGTTGCGACCGAATTTGTCTACAATTACATCCGCGACAAACGGACCGTAGGCGTAATTCGCGAGTACCCGGAGCGCGGGCTTAGCGAGGTGGCGGAACCGATGGGCGTTATCCTCTCGCTCATCCCCATCACAAATCCGACGGCGACGGTGCTCTTCAAGTGCATCATGGCGATCAAAACCCGCAACGCACTGGTGATCGGACCCCATCCAGGCGCCGCGCACTGCTCGATTGAAGCGGCGAGGCTCATGTATGAGACCGCGGTAAAGCACGGAGCGCCGGAGGGGGTATTCTCCTGGTTAGAGTCACCCACCGTTGCCGACAACACCTACCTGATGCATCACAAGGATGTTGCGCTGGTAGATGCGACCGGCGGCCGGGGCGTGGTGAGGGCCGCCTATAGCTCCGGCAAGCCTGCGTTAGGGGTAGGACCGGGCAATACGCCCGTATATCTCGAAAAGACGGCCGACACAGACATGGCCGTGGTGGATATCATCACCTCGAAGACATTCGACAACGGCACCATCTGCGCTTCTGAACAGACCGTGGTTATTGACGATGAGATTTACGAGCGGGTTCTGGCTAAGTTCGCGGAGATGGGCGCGCATATCTGCACTGAGAGGGAAGCGGCGCGACTGACCCTCGCGCTGATCGATCCCGCCTCGGGTTACCCGCGGGCCATGGCTGTCGGCCAGAAGGCGGCGACGATTGCTGCCGCGGCCGGACTTTCGGTCAGGGCGGACACAAAGTTGCTCATCGCCGCCATTCAAGGCGCCGGCCGCGAGCATCCGCTTTCAGCCGAAAAGCTGTTCCCGCTGCTGACCGTATACCGGGCCAAATCCACCGCCGACGCACTTCGTATGTGCGTAGACGTCAATCATTTCGGGGGGCTGGGTCACACGGCGGTCATCTTCTCGCGCGACGACGATATTGTCCGCCAGTTCAGTACGGCGGTGAATACCGGGCGGATTATCGTCAATTCGCCAGGATCGATCGGCGCGATTGGGGGTGTGTACAACGACATGGTGCCCACTCTCTCGTTCGGCTGCGGAACAGCCGGCGGCAACAGCACAACCGACAACGTGAATGTCTATCACTACCTGAATATCAAGCGGGTAGCCCGGAGGATGCAGTCGCCTATGTGGTTTCGAGTGCCAAATCAGATCTATTTCAATATGAACGCAGTGGAGACACTGGCGCAGTTTCCGTCCCGCTGCACGATCATCGTGACGAATCCACTTCTGGAGCAGCTCGGCCACGCCGAAATCGTACGGCGTTACCTGCCCAAGCAGACTATCGCTCATGTGGTTTCGATTCCGGATGCCGAGCCCGAAATCATGACCGTGATGCAGTCACTCCAGACTTTCAACACTTACAAACCGGACCAGATCATCGCGCTGGGAGGCGGCTCGGTGATCGACGCAGCCAAGGTCATGAAATTGAGGTACGAATCGCCGGGAGCCGACCTCGAGGAACTCGGCGCGCCCTTCCTGGACATCCGGAAGCGGGTCGCTCAGTATCCGACGGAGAAGATCACCCGGGCAAGATTGGTCGCCATTCCGACAACCAGCGGAACCGGCAGCGAAGTCACTCCCTTCGCTGTGTTGCTTGACCGCGAGCGGCGGCGCAAGATTACTCTCGCTGACTACTCCCTGACTCCCGATGTGGCGATTGTCGATCCGCAATTCGTGATGGCGATGCCTAAGGGACTTACCGCCGATACTGGAATCGACTGTCTTACCCACGCTCTCGAAGCGGCAGTGTCCGTGTACTCTTCGCCGTATTCCGATTCGACTGCGTTACAGG
Organism: Bryobacterales bacterium; assembly: GCA_963836425.1. Taxonomy (GTDB): domain Bacteria; phylum Acidobacteriota; class Terriglobia; order Bryobacterales; family Bryobacteraceae; genus CAWIJJ01. The sequence continues at coordinate 24,837 of CAWIJJ010000012.1, forward strand.
CGATTCGTCTGGTGTTTCAGCACCTGCCCGTGGCCTTTGAACGGCCTGGAGATGAACAGGCACGCACCCAAATGCACAATGCCGCATGCCTGGCGGCGCTGGCCTTCTCGAACGCCTCGGTGGGCGTCTGCCACGCTCTTGCGCACGCGTTCGGCGCCCGTTTTCACGTCGCCCACGGACGGGCGAACGCTCTTCTGCTGCCGCACGTGATTGCCTATAACGCGTCAGTTCCGACGAAGTTCATGCCATCGGCCCACCAGCGGGCGTACGTGGCGCCTTTGAAGTACGCCGCTATTGCGGACATGTTAAACATGGGCGGCGCAACGGTTTCCGAGAAGGTGCAGCACCTGGTGAGCGCGATTGAAGAATTGCTTGACCGGCTGGAGATTCCCCGATCGATTGCACAGTTGGGCATCTCCAGACAGGAGTTCGACAAAGCGCTCCCGGAAATGGCAGTGGCGGGCTTCGATGATCCGTCGTGGCGTCCCACTAATCCGCGTATGCCACTAATGAGTGAGTTGTCCGAGCTGCTTTGCCTGGCTTACGAGGGCCGCGCGCCTGGTCGCGGGGCTAATGAAACCGATCTCGAAAAGGAGGGGAGAGCTGCGATATGCCAATGAAAATGGACGTTGTGAATGTAGAGCCCGGGCGCATGGTGGAGTGTGTCGAACAGGCGATCCTGCAATTGGTGCGCGAGGACGGCGACGTTGTCCTCGATTTCTCGCGGGTCGAAAGGTTAGACGCCGCGACGCTGCATGCGATCCAGAAACTGGCTGAGATCTCGGCCGCCCGCGGCGTCAAACCGGTGTTGCGCGGCGTCCGCGTGGAAACCTACAAGGTGCTGAAACTAATGCAGTTGGCCAACCGCCTCACTTACGAGCCCGCGGCGGACGCCTGATCCAGCATCTTCGCTGCCTCGGCATCGGCTTCGGCGATGGCTTTGTATCGCAGGTCGTAGGATTCGATGGCCTCCTGCGCGCCGCGCCTCGAAAGTTCGACAATCAGCCGGCGCTCTGCCTGCGCGAATGTCGCTTCCGCTTTCAGGGTTGCGGTAAGCGCCTTGTCATCAGCCTGCCTGATGCGTTGCGCCAGCGCCATAACCGCCGGCGAGACCGGCTTTGTTTTCGTCCTCAGGAACTCCCTATCCGCCGCTGCGAACGGATCATCCCAATTCGGCTGTCGCCAGCTGCTCGTAGGCCTGCCTAAGCAGCGCCAGCGCGCGAGTAGCCTGGTCAGCCAGTGCCCTTACTTCACTTTTCTCCGCGAGCCAGCGCAGGATCGACCTGTGCCGGCTTGGCGTGAAAAGCGCACGAGCCGGTTCCACAACCGGAAGGTGTTTCAAAAAGCACACTGAATGCTGACGTGGACCTACGGTTTTGAGAATTTACATCCAGATTCGCCCCCTACCGGGCTTTTTAAGATTTAAAGATCCGATTATTATTTACTTTCGACAGATGGATTGGCGGTTTACCGCCGAAGTAAGAAACAGCATCTTCAGCGGGCCGATGTTGGAGCTAGCGGACGCTGGCCGAAGCTCAACGAGACCGGCACAGTCCCGCCCGTCCGGGCACAGGACACCAGTCTGCCCGAGTTGAACCAGGGGTTGGGAGCGTGACAGATTACGTACAAGGGCCTGCTACTTCAAGCTACGGACCGCTTCCCGGAGCGGTATTATACGCCCTCATCTATCTGATTGGGCTGATAGCGTTCTTCTACATCGCGGCCAAACGGCTCATCCCTCTTCTTAGGGCCAGGTGCGATCCACGCTTTGATCGCCCGTTCACCCGAATGCTGATGGTCGTGAAGTTCTGGCTGTCGCAGTGGAAGCAGCCGCGATACCGCGGCGCAGGCATCTTACACATCCTGATCTTCACGGGATTCCTCGTCCTTGTATCTCGCGCGGTGACGCTGTTGATCATCGGCTTTTGGCCCGACTTCGTCATGCCGGTCTTGTCCGGCCGGGTTTACGACATTGTGAAGGACTATGCGGCGACCGTAGTCTTCCTCTGCATGGGTATCGCGATCGTACGGAGGGTCGTCTTCAAGCCGGTGCGCTATGCGGTTTCCGGACCTGACGGCCCAAAACGCTCGGCCGACGCCGTCTTCCTGCTGGCGCTCATCGCCATCCTGATGGCGGCCGACGCGCTCTTCGAGGGCAGCATGGCTGCAGCCGGCTCGCATAACGGCGAAGAGGCTGAAATCGCATCGGTGATGTCGCTGCCATGGCTGTTTGGCAAAGCCCTGGCTGGAGCGCCGCTGCCCACCCTCGGTTATCTTTACCATGGCGCATTCCTGCTCCACGGAGTCACGTTCTTCTTCCTGCTCTGCTATCGCCCTTTCGGAATTCAGTTCCACGTGGAGACGTCGCTGTTCAGCATTTATTTCGCGAAACTGGAACGCGGAACCGTCAAGCCCGTCCGGTGGGATATTCCCGACGACCGGCTGGACGAAGCGCAATCCCTGGGCGTCAAGAAATTCGAAGACTTCACCTGGAAGCATATCCTGGATTTCTATTCCTGCGCCGATTGCGGCAGGTGCGCCGAGCAGTGCCCCGCGCGTGCCGCGGGCCGGCCGCTATCACCGAGGCTCATGACCACCAGAGCCAGAGACTACGCCTTTCGGCACTATCCCGTGTTCGGGAAGTCGAATAATGGCCAGCCAATGATCGGCAGTCTCTTCTCGCCCGACGAGGTATGGTCCTGCACCACGTGCGGCGCATGCGAGGCGGAGTGCCCGCTTCTCGTGGAATACATCGACAAGATCGTCGACCTGCGGCGGGGCATGGTTGACGACGGCGTGGTTCCGCAATCCCTTCAGAAGCCGCTGCAAAGCCTTGAGATCCGGGGCAATCCCTTCGGCAAGCCGGAAAAGAAGCGAGCTGAGTGGATCCAGCCTGAAGAGTTTCGGAAAACGTGCACAGTCAAGGTTCTGAACGGATCCAGCAGTGCGGACGCGCTGTATTTCGTTGACAGCGTCACCTCCTTCGATGCCCGGATCCAGTCGATCGGACGCGCGACCGCCCGGATCCTCAGTCACGCGGGCCACGACTTCGGCATTCTCGGGACCGCCGAGCGCGATAGCGGGCACGAGGTCCGCCGCTTCGGTGAGGAAACTCTCTTCCTCGCACTGAGGAACCACAACACCGATGCAATCAATGCTGCCGGCGTGAAGCGCATCGTAACAAGCGATCCCCACGCCTATAATGCCCTGCGACACGACTATAAAGGGCTGCCGCCGGTGGAGCACATCAGCCAGACCATCGCCCGGGAAGTGGCGCGCGGCGTCCTGGAATTGTCACCGCTGAGCAACGGGCACGACGTTTACGCCTATCACGATCCCTGCTACCTGGGACGGCACAACGGCGTCTTCGACGAACCCCGGGCGGTGCTTGACGCCATCCCCGGGCTGAAGCGCGTCGAAATGAAGCGCTGCCGCGACCGCTCCTTCTGTTGCGGTGGTGGAGGGCTTGCTCTTTTCTATGAACCGGATGAAGAACGGCGTATCAGCGTGTTGAGGGTCGAAATGGCCGCGCAAGCCGGGGCCACCGTGATCGTCACTGCGTGCCCGTTCTGCATGATCCAAATCGAAGACGGTATTAAGGTGGCCGGCGCGGAAGGAAAAATCGCCGCCATCGATCTGGCGGAACTGGTCGCGAAACAGCTGACGCCGAGCCGGCACGCAGCCGTAACCGACCTTACGTGAAACCCAGCAAGCACCATAGGAGGCCGACTTGAACATCCTGGTCTGCGTGAAACGCGTAGCGGACACAGCGGAGACGGAAGTCTCTCCGAATAGCTCCGGCGACGATATCGAACGGGACGACCTGGTCTATACGATCAACGAGCCGGATAATTACGCCGTTGAGGAAGCCCTCCGGATCGCGGAGCGGACCGGCGGAAAAGTCACCGTCGTGACGGTTGGCGGTGACGATGACGAAGAGGTTCTGCGCCGCCAGATGGCCATGGGCGCGGGAGAAGGCGTGCTCCTTTCCGATGATTTGTTTGCAGGTTCGGATGGCCGCGGAATCGCCGCGATACTTGCGGCCTATGTCCGAACAGGGGACTTCGACCTTATTCTGACCGGTGTGCAGGCGGAGGACGGCGCCGCACAGATTGGCGGCATGCTCGCCGCGATGCTCGATCACCCGTTCGCCTCCGTGGTCAGTTCCATCGAACTCCTGGCCGGCGGAGCGCTTAAGGTCGTCCGCGAGATCGCTGGCGGCAACCAGGAGGTCAATGAGATTTCGCTGCCCTGCGTGCTTTCGATCCAGACCGGCATCAACGAACCGCGCTACGTGGGGATGCGCGGAATCCGCAAGGTGGCTTCCATACCGATCCAACGGCTCGACAGTTCGCACCTGGAACTCGCAAAAGGCTCGGCAGGTCGATCCGCAGCCAAAGCCTTCCGCCTGGACTACTTCTTACCCGCCGCAAGCAGGACTGCGGAAATACTCACCGGAAGCCGCGAGGAAATCGCCGGCACGCTCTTCGAACTGTTGAAAGCCAAAGGAGGACTGAACTGATGCCGCGGATCTTCGTTTACGTTCTGCATCGAAACGGCGTTCCCGACGATTCGGCGGCGGAGTTGTTGGCCGCCGCGGCGAAAATCGATCCGGCCGAATCCCCAGTAGCCGTCGTGACTGGCTGGGGCACCGGGTTGGACGCAGCCTGTCAGTCTCTCACCGGCTCCTTCACAGAGGTCTGGAAAATCGCCAGCGAAGCAATGGCCTATCCCAATGCCGAGCTGGTTCGACAGGCCCTCGTCAACGTCATCCCGCGGGCGAGCATCCTGCTGGTGACCCACGACCATTTCGGCGTGGACCTATCACCCGGTCTCTCCATCAAACTGAATGCGGCCTACGTGCCCGACGTCGTCAGCGTGAAATCCAGCGGCGGGGACAGCTTGCTGCTGGTCAGGCAGGAGTTCGGCGGCCAGGTCAGCACACATGTCCGCTGCGACTTGTCCTCGGGCGCCGTGTTCACCATCCGCGGAGGCGCGTTCCCCGTCACACCGGGGGACTTGGCGGGCGGAACCATCATCGACAAGTCGCCCGAGGTGGGCGCTCTCGAATCCCGCCGCCGGTACATCCAGACCATGGCCGCCAATGCGGGCGACGTGGATATCACCAGCCAGAAAATACTGGTTTCGATCGGACGCGGCATTCAGGAACCGGACAACATCGCGTTGGCCGAGGAACTGGCCGAGGCGCTCGGCGGCGCAGTGAGCTGCTCGCGGCCCGTAGTGGATGCTAAGTGGCTGGATAAGTCGCGCCAGGTCGGGTCCTCCGGCAAAACCGTGAAGCCCAAGGTGTACCTTGCCTGTGGAATCAGCGGTTCGTTTCAACACCTGGCGGGCATAAAAGGCAATCCCTTCCTTGTGGCGATCAACAAGAACCGGAAGGCGCCTATCTTTCAGGTCGCCGACATCGGCATCGTCGACGACATTCTGGAGTTCCTGCCTGCGATGACCGCCCACGTGCGAAGCAATCTGGTAACTCGGGAGAGATGATCCGATGATCCCCGCAAAAACGCTCAAATTGAGTTTGAAATCGCTGAAAGAGTTCGCCAGGAAGCGCCTGCCTGACGAGGAACTCATCCGTCTGGATGAGCTGGACGAGTGCCCGCTGGAGATCGTCCGCACCTTGTGCGACCCGGAGAAGCTGGGCATCCAGTTGCTGTTCGTTCCCGAGGACTGCGGCGGCTTCGGCGGCGGCGCGTTCGACGTCTACGTTGTCTGCGAGCAGATGGCGCGTATAGACCTCGGCATAGCCACGTCGGTGCTCGCCACGTTCCTGGGGAGCGACCCGATTGTGGTCGGCGCCACTCCCGAGCAGAAGAAGCACTGGCTCTCGCGCATCGCCGAGGAAGGCATTCTGTTCGCCTACGGCGCCACGGAACCCGCGGCGGGAAGCGACCTGGGCGCGCTTCAGACCACCGCCGACCGGGTGATGGAGGGCGACAAGGTGGTGGGGTACAGGATCAACGGCAGCAAACAGTGGATCAGTAACGGCGGCATCGCGGACGCGTATACGATTCTGGCAAACACGCCCGGCGGGCCGGCCTGGTTCGTGGTGGAAAAGGGGGCGCCCGGCTTCGCCCACGACAAGCCCGAGAATAAGCACGGTATCCGCCTGAGCAACACCGCGGCGCTCTCGCTCACGGACGTGTATGTGGATGCCGACCGGCTCCTCGGCGGCATTGAGGGACAGGGTCTGCTGCAAGCCCAGGCGGTATTCGGCTACACGCGCCTGATGGTCGCGGCATTCGGACTCGGCGGCGGTTGGGCCGCTCTGGACCGCGCCATTCCGTACTCCGCCAAACGCATACAGGCGGGTGCCCCGCTATCCGAAAAGCAGGGCTACACTCACAAACTGATCGTGCCGAATGTGTGCCGCCTGGAAGCGGGCCGCGCCTATATCGAAGAGACCGCCGAGCGCATCGACAGCGGCAAGGAAGGAAGCCTGAACACCGAGGGCGCCATTGCCAAGTACATGGCCACCGAGGCGGGGAACATGGCCGCGGATGCCTCGATCCAGGCCTTAGGCGGCTACGGCTACACGCACGAATACATGGTGGAGAAGATCAAGCGCGACGTGCGCATCACAACGATTTACGAAGGCACTTCCGAAATTATGGAAATGACCATCAGCCGCGACCGCTGGCAGCTCCACCTGAAGACGCGCGGACAGCACTATCGCGACGAAGCGCGCAAATGCGACGCGCTCCACGCGTTGCAGCCGGATATCGGCGCCAATATCGCGGCGCTCGGGCTGCGCGCACTGGCGGAAGTCATGGAAGTGGCGCGCGTACAGCGGTTGACCCGCCACCAACACGTTCTTCTCCGGCTGGGCGAATCGATCGCCTGGGCAGAGTGTGCCGCTAGCCTGTGCAGGCGGGCCGCTCGCAAAGCTGAGGGCAAGCTGAACGAGAAGGCCGACGAGAGGTTCGATGCCTCCGCACTGGCCGCGATCGCCCGGATCTTCGCGCGAGAGGCCGCGCAGAAGACCGCCGAATCAGGCGTGCGCCTGGTCGTCGGGGCGGGCGGCGGGAACGACTCCGCCGTGGCCGCATTGGAATCCGCCCTCGGCATGAGCGCGATCTATCGTGCTCAGGCCGGACTGCTGGCGGATATGGATTACGTCAACGATGTGCTCTACGGGCGGTCTTCGCGCCGCGCCGCCATGTCAGCGTAAGGCAAGTTAAAGAGGTGCTCCATGACAGACCCGACTGCTCACCGTGCTATTGCCATTGTCGCCGCCGGAGCTGTGCTGCCCGATGCGCCCAACGTTTCGGCGTTCTGGGAAAACACTAAGGGCGGCCGCTACAGCATCACGGACGTTTCCCCGGACCGTTGGGATCCGGCGCTGTACTATGACCCTGATCCCAAGGCGCCCGACAAGACCTACTCGAAAATCGGCGCCTGGGTCCGCGAATACCCGTGGGAGCCTGTCAAATGGAAGTTGGCCCTTCCTCCCCGCGTCATCGATGCGATGGACGGCGGCCAGAAATGGGCCCTGGCCTGCACGCGCGAAGCGCTCGAGGACTACGGGTATCCCAAGCGCTCACTCGATGCGGACCGCACCGCGGTCATACTGGGCAACGCGATGGGCGGCGAACAGCACTACTTCACATCGCTGCGCATCTACTTCCCGGAGTTCGCGCGCGAACTGGCCGAATGCACGAGTTTCGCTGCTCTTCCGCCGGCGGTCCAAAGGGATATCAACCGTGAAGTGCGAAGCAGAATGGCGCAGCGGCTCCCCGCGGTCACCGAAGACAGCATGCCCGGCGAACTCGCGAACTGCATCGCTGGACGCGTTGCGAACGTCTTCAACTTCCACGGGCCGAACTTCACAACGGATGCGGCCTGCGCTTCCGCCATGGCTGCACTCAGTGCCGCGGTGGAGGGCCTGGTGGCACACCATTACGATACGGCCATCACCGGCGGTATCGATCGCAACATGGGCGCCTCCTCATTTGCCAAGTTCTGCAAGATCGGAGCGCTCTCGGCGACCGGCTCCCGGCCCTACGCGGAAGGCGCCGACGGCTTCGTCATGGGCGAAGGCGCTGCCATTTTCATCCTCAAGCGTCTATCCGACGCCGAGCGGGACGGCGACAGAATCTACGCCGTGATCCGCGGAATCGGCGGATCGAGCGACGGCAAAGGAAAGGGCATTACAGCTCCGAACCCGGTTGGCCAGAAGATCGCCATCGAGCGCGCCTGGCGGTGCGCGGGTCTATCCCCGTCCGCCGCCACGTACATTGAAGGCCACGGCACATCCACCAGCGTCGGCGACACGGTCGAAATCCAGAGCATGGCAGGAGTGCTGGCGGGCTTCGACATGCCCCCAGGCTCAGTCGCGCTGGGCTCCGTTAAGTCCAACATCGGCCATCTGAAGGGCGCGGCGGGCGCAGCCGGCCTCCTGAAAGCCTCGCTGTCGCTCCGCGACCGGATTCTGCCGCCCAGCCTGAACTGCGAGCGCAAGAACCCGAACGTGGACTTCGGCCACTGTCCGCTCTATGTGAACACGGAGTTGCGGGCGTGGCCGGCGCCCGCTAACGGGGACGTGCGCTGCATGGGCGCGAGCGCGTTCGGCTTCGGCGGCACCAACTGGCACATCGTGCTCGAAGAGTATATCCCGCACCGGCTGAACGGGAACGGCAGGCGCACCCTCGCGGTGTATGAAACCCCAGCCGCCGGTTCGGACCGGCCCACAACTGCCGCGGCCGGCCCGGCCACCCCCACTGGTTTTTCAAAAGCCCCCCTGCGTGGCGCACTGGTCGTCGGCGCACCCTCGGCGGATCAGCTCGCCCGCCGGCTCGACGCGATCCATAAGGCCGCTTCCGCAGGCCGCGCGCCATCCCCCGCGCCGCCCCTCGAAGCCGACCTTCGCGCGCCCGAGCGCGTTGCCATTGACTACGGAGACGCGGCCGAACTTGCCGCCAAGTCGGCCGCGACTCTCAAAGCGCTCACGGCCGATCAGCCGGCCATGTGGAAAGCTCTCCGCGCGCAAGGCATCTTCCGCGGTCGGGGCCCCGCCCCTAAAGTTGCGTTCTTGTACACCGGCCAGGGCTCGCAATACGCCAACATGCTGCGGCCGCTTGCAGCCAGGGAGCCCATCATCGCCGACGCGTTCGCCGAAGCCGATCGCGTGATGCAGCCGCTGCTAGGCAAACCGCTGACCAAATTCGTGTTCGTCGATCCCACCGATCCCGCCGCAGTCGAGAAGGCTGAGGACGATCTCCGCCAAACCGAGATCACGCAACCCACCGTCCTGACCATCGACATCGCCATCACACGCCTGCTCGCCGCGTACGGAATCCGTCCGGACTTCACCATGGGTCACAGCCTCGGCGAATACGGCGCGCTCGTGGCCTCCGGCAGCCTGCCGTTCGACCAGGCGCTGCAGGCTGTCAGCGCGCGCGGCCGCGGCATGACGCAAGTCTCTCTCCAGGACAACGGTAAGATGGCCGCGGTCCTCGCGCCTCTTGGCGAGATCGAGCGACTTCTGGAAACCATCGATGGATACGTGGTGATCGCGAACCACAACAGCCGCAGTCAGGCCGTGATCGGCGGCGCCAGTTCTGCCGTAGACCAAGCTGTAGCCGCTTTCCAAAAAGCGGGCTACAACGCGTTCCTGCTCCCCGTCAGCCACGCCTTCCACACCTCCATCGTTGCTCCAGCCAGTGAGCCGCTGCGTCTGGTGCTGAAACAGCTCGGCCTCGCCTCGCCCAAGATCCCGATCGTCACGAATGTGACCGGCGAATTCTACCCCATGGGCCCGGGGGTCGTACCGCAAATGATCGATCTGCTGGCACGTCAGGTGGCCTCGCCAGTGCAGTTTGTCAAAGGCCTCGAAGTTTTGTACGATGCCGGCGCGCGGGTCTTCGTCGAGGTCGGACCGAAGAAGGCGCTTCACGGCTTCGCCGAAGACGTGCTGGGCAGCCGGCCCGACGCCGTGGCGCTTTTCACTAATCATCCCAAGTTCGACGACACGGTTGCGTTCAACCAGGCGCTGTGCGGGATTTACGCCACGGGGCTGGGCGCCGGCCGGACCGACGAAATCGATACCGCCGAAGCTCGCGCTACTGTGCCTGCACGCCCCACGAAAGACCCGGCGAACGAACCCGTCGTGATCACCGGCGCCGCCCTGGGCCTGCCCGGTACTGAGCACATCTTCGACGACGCCAACGTCGGCCGCATTCTGAACGGCGAGCAGTTCATTGACGCCATTCCCAATCGTTTCCGCCGCGCCATGGCCGACAAGCACATCACGCGGCTCGTAAAGACCGACAGTGGAGGCCCCGTCTTCGAGACCATTGACAAGCCGGCCGACGTGATCAAACTGGCCGGACGCGGCGGTGCATTCGATCTCGCAAAGGAATTCGGTGTCGCCGCCGACCGCATACCCGCGCTCGACCGGGTCACCCGGCTGGCCATCGCGGCCGGAATCGACGCGCTCCGCGATGCCGGCATCCCGCTCGTCCAGCGCTACAAAACAACCACCAAAAACACGCAACTGCCGGACCGTTGGGGACTCGCCGACGAGATGCGAGATGAAACCGGCGTGATTTTTGCCTCCTGCTGGCCCGGTTTCGACTCCTTTGCCCAGGAGACGTCCAGCTTTTATGCCGACCGCGCACGCCGCGACCAGTTGGCCCTCATCGAGAGTCTGCGCGCCCGCGCGGAGGGTTTGAACGGCGCCGCCGCAACCCTGCTCCAGGAGATGGATTCTCGCATTGAAGAACTACGCATCGCCCTCGAACGCAATCCTTACTCTTTCGACCGCCGCCTGATTTTTCGCAGCCTCTCGATGGGCCATTCGCAGTTCGCTGAAGTGATCGGAGCGCGCGGCCCGAACACCTCCATTAACGCGGCCTGCGCCAGCACCACTCAGGGTGTCGCTCTGGCCCAGGACTGGATCCGCGCCGGACGCTGCCGCCGCGTGATTGTGGTTGCCGCCGACGACATCTCCTCCGACAACCTGATGGAATGGCTCGGCTCTGCTTTTCTCGCAAGCGGCGCCGCGGCCACCGATGGAAACGTGGAGGATGCGGCGTTACCCTTCGATCGCCGCCGCCACGGCATGATCATCGGAATGGGCGCCGCTGCCCTGGTGGTGGAGAGCGCCGACGCGGTGCGCGAACGCGGCCTCCGTCCCATCTGTCAGGTCCTCAGCACCGTAACCGCCAATAGCGCCTTTCATGGGACTCGCCTGGACGTGGAACACATCGGCCGGATCATGGAGTCGCTGGTCTCGCAGGCCGAGGCTCGCGGCGACTTCTCACGCCGGGAAGCCGCCGCAAACATGATCTTCATTTCGCACGAAACCTATACTCCAGCGCGCGGCGGCAGCGCCTCGGCTGAGATCAATGCTCTTCGCAAGACTTTCGGCCAGGACGCGGACCGCATCGTGATTGCCAACACCAAGGGGCTCACGGGCCACGCGATGGGCGCCGGTATCGAGGACGTGGTCGCGGTGAAAGCCATCGAGACCGGCTGCGTTCCAGCCGTCCCCAACTTCAAGGAAGTGGATCCTGAATTGGGCACCCTCAACCTCTCCAAGGGCGGATCCTATCCGGTCGAGTACGCACTGCGGCTCGGCGCCGGCTTCGGTTCGCAGATCGCGATGACCCTGCTCCGGCGCGTGCCCGCCAAAGACGGCCATCGTCCTCGCGCGAACGCGCTCGGTTACCAGTACCGCATCGAAGACCGGTCCGCCTGGACTGCGTGGTTGAATCGCCTCACGAACGATCCGGCCGCGGAATTGGAAGTGGTCTGCCGGACGTTGGTCGTACATGATCGAAAAGGGGCGGCCGCGCCGCGACACGCCCCGGCCGCTGAAGCCAAACCCGTGCCCGCTGAGCCCGCGCCGTCCGCTGCCCCCAAGTCGCCTGAACCGGCTCCTCATCCGGCAGCCCCAGCCGCTCAGCCCGCCGATCCAGTTCGAGAGCGCGTTTTGGCTCTGGTCGTCGAGAAAACCGGCTATCCCCGCGAGATGCTCGATCTCGAACTCGATCTTGAAGCCGATCTTGGCGTGGATACTGTCAAGCAGGCCGAACTGTTCGCCGCCATCCGCGAGATCTACGGAATTCCGCGAGACCCCGACCTCAAGCTCCGCGATTTCCCAACCTTGACGCACGTCATCCGGTTCGTCCGCGACCGCCGTCCGGATCTGGCCGCGGCTCCAGTCGCGCCGCAGCCCAAACCACCGCATCCTGAGCCACCGCCGCCACAGCCCGTCGCGGCCGCCGATGACCCAGTCCGCGACCGCGTCATTGAGCTCGTGGTCGAGAAGACCGGCTATCCCCGCGAAATGCTCGATCTCGAACTCGATCTCGAAGCCGATCTCGGCGTGGATACTGTCAAGCAGGCGGAACTGTTCGCCGCCATCCGCGAGATCTACGGAATTCCGCGAGATCCCGACCTCAAGCTGCGCGACTTCCCGACCCTGAGCCATGTCATCGGCTTCATCCGCGAACGCCGTCCTGATCTCGCCGCGGCTCCAGCCGCGCCGCCGCCCAAGCCAAAGGCGCCAGAGCCACAGCCGCCACAGCCCGTCGCGGCCGCCGATGACCCCGTCCGCGACCGCGTCATTGAGCTCGTGGTCGAGAAGACCGGCTATCCCCGCGAGATGCTCGATCTCGAACTCGATCTTGAAGCCGATCTCGGCGTGGACACTGTCAAGCAGGCCGAACTGTTCGCGGCCATCCGCGAGATCTACGGAATTCCGCGAGATCCCGACCTCAAGCTGCGCGACTTCCCAACCCTGAGCCATGTCATCGGGTTCGTCCGCGATCGCCGTCCTGATCTCGCCGCCGCTCCAGCCGCAGCGCCACCTGCCCCACCGGAACCTGTTGCAGTTGGCTCGGACCCGATCCAGGAACAGGTACTCGACATCGTCGTCGCCAAAACCGGCTATCCGAAGGAGATGCTGAACCTCGAACTCGACCTCGAAGCCGATCTGGGGATAGACACGGTCAAACAGGCCGAGATGTTCGCCTCTGTGCGCGAAGCCTTTGGAATCGAGCGCGATCCGGATCTCAAGCTGCGCGATTTCCCAACCCTCGCGGACGTGATTCAGTTCGCCCGTTCCAGGAGTTCGCTCACCGCTCCCGCCCCCGCTGCTGTCGATGCCGGGACTCAGGTAGCCGTTCCACCTCTCGAAGCGGCCGGCCGCGTCCCACGCCGCGTGCCGGTTGCACAACTGCGCCCACCCATCACCCTGATGAAACCAACCGGCGTTAGGCTGCAAGCCGGCAGCCGTGTGGTCGTGATGCCTGATCGCGGCGGAGTCGCCGATGCCTTGACGGATAATCTCCGCGCCATGGGCGTCGAGGTCCTCCGGATCGAGGATGCCGCCGATGGTCCGGTACAGGGGGTCTTTTGGCTTTCGGCCCTCGATCCTGAAGGCGACCTCAGCCGCATGGACCTTACACAGTGGCACGAAGCCCTGCACATCCGGGTCAAATCGCTGTTTGTGACGATGCGCGGCCGGTACGAGCAGATCGCACCGGCGGGCACGTTCCTTGTTTCAGCCACGCGTCTCGGCGGCCAGCACGGCTACGACAGCACAGGGGCCTCGTGTCCGCTCGGCGGCGCCGTAACTGGTTTCACCAAGACCTACAAGCGCGAGCGTCCGGACGCACTCGTAAAGGCGGTGGATTTCGAGCCGTTCGCCAACGCGCGCGAAATCGCTGCCGGCCTGATCGCGGAGACCCTTCACGATCCTGGCGCGGTCGAAGTCGGCTACAAAGCCGGGCTGCGCTGGACGATTGGGCTTGAAGAGCAATCCGCCGCCAGTGGCGACCCGGGCATGACGCTCGATTCCAACACGGTGTTCGTAATTACCGGCGCTGCCGGCAGCATCGTCTCTGCCATCACGGCGGACCTGGCCGCTGCATCCCACGGTACTTTCTACCTTCTTGATTTGGCTCCGGAACCGGACCTGTCGAATCCCGACCTGGCACGTTTCGTTTCCGACAGGGACGGCCTCAAGCGGGAGCTGTTCGCGCGCATTCAGGCTCGCGGTGAGCGGGCCACCCCCGTGCTCGTCGAAAAGGAGCTTGCGGCCATTGAAAGGGCGCAGGCCGCCGCTGCAGCCATAGAAGCAGTCCGCACGGCCGGCGGCTCAGTCCGCTATTTCTGCTTGAACCTCACGGATTCCGAAGCCGTGGCTGCGGTCATCGCCGAGGTGAGGAAAGCCTCCGGCCGCATCGATGTCCTCCTGCATGCTGCCGGCATCGAGCGCAGCCATTTTCTACCCGCTAAAGACCCTCGCGAATTCGACCTGGTCTTCGACGTGAAAGCGGATGGCTGGTTCAATCTGCTGCATGCGATCGACGATATGCCGCTCCGCGCCACCATAGCCTTCAGCTCCATCGCAGGCCGCTTCGGCAATGCCGGACAGGCCGACTACAGCGCCGCCAACGATCTGCTCTGCAAGATCGCCTCGAGCTTCCGTTCCACCCACCCGGCTACCCGCGCCATCGTCATTGACTGGACCGCCTGGGCCGGAATCGGCATGGCCGCCCGCGGCTCCATCCCCAAGATGATGGAACTCGCTGGTATCGACATGCTGCCGCCCGAAGTCGGCGTCCCAGTGATTCGCCGCGAGTTGACGGCCGGAACACGTGCGGGCGAAATCGTCATCGCCGAGCGGCTCGGCGTCCTCACAAAGGAGTGGGACGATACCGGCGGCCTCGAGCCAGCCGCGGTCGCCTCCTCATTCCAGGGTCCGATGGCCGGGCGCGCCGCGTCAATGCCTCTTCACGGCGACCTCGTGGTGGAGACGACCCTCGACCCCAAACGCCAGCCATTCCTCGACCACCACCGGATCGACGGCACGCCCGTGCTGCCGGGCGTTATGGGCATCGAAGCCTTCGCCGAAGCAGCGCAATCCATCATGCCCGGCTGGCACGTCACCGGTATAGACGATGTCGACTTCCTGGCCCCCTTCAAGTTCTATCGCGATGAACCTCGCACGGTCACAGTCAAGGCGGCCTTCCGGCCGGAGGGCGACGAGATGGTCGCATCCTGCCGCCTCATCGGAAGCCGCGTGCTTCCCAATCAGGCGGAGCCGCAACTCACCACCCATTTCAGCGCCAGAGTGCGCCTGTCGCGGAACCGGCCGGAGGCGTTGAGCAGTTCCTCCGTTTGGGCGCCCACTACCGGAGTGGTCGAAGCCTCCGAAATCTACCGCCTGTATTTTCACGGTCCGGCCTATCAGGTACTCCAGCGCACCTGGAGCAACGGAAGCTGGATTGTCGGTGAAATGGCAGAAGGGCTGCCGGCGAATCACGATCCTGCCGATCTCCCGCTCCTCTCCGCGCCAAGGTTGATCGAGCTCTGCTTCCAGACGGCTGGTATCTGGGAAATGTCCATGGACGGTCGAATGGCTCTGCCGCGGCGCATCGATCATGTCCGCCTCTCCGGGGCAGTTCCGGAATCTGAGGTTCGCCTGTACGCCGTCGTCACTCCCGGCTCGGAAAGCGCCGGCTTCCACGCGGAGGTAGTTGACGAAGCCGGCAACCGCTACCTCGAACTCTGCGGATATCGAACCATACCACTCTCCGATGCTTTAGACGTGGAGTCACTGCGAAAGGCCATGCGGCCGGCGGCAATGGCCGCCGGAGGTTAGGCCGGCGCACCTCCGGCAATATCTGACGGGTCTACCGGCAGCAACGGCTGCCGAGGTAAGGAGTATGCAGGACGCATTCGAACGGATCGCGATTGTAAACCGCGGCGAGGCCGCGATGCGTTTCATTCACGCGGTGCGCGAGTACAACCGGGAGTACGATACCTCACTGCGCACGATTGCCTTGTATACGGAGCCCGATCGCCACGCCATGTTCGTGCGCGAGGCCGACGACGCCGTCTCCCTCGGACCCGCTCAGGTGGTCGACCCGCAGACCAGCCAGCTCAAGAGCAGCTACGTCGCGTACGACTGCCTGGGGAGGGCCCTCGGCCTCGCCCGGGCCGAAGCCGCCTGGGTGGGCTGGGGATTTGTCGCCGAACATGCCGAGTTTGCCGATCTGTGCCGCGAAATTGGGGTCGTCTTCATCGGCCCTGATGGCGACGTGATGCGCCAGCTCGGAGACAAGATCACCTCTAAGCTACTGGCCGAAGAGGCCGGCATTCCCGTGGCGCCGTGGAGCCGCGGGCCGGTCGAAACCCTCGAGGAGGCCTGGCGTCACGCGCATGAACTCGGCTTTCCCCTCCTGATCAAAGCCTCCGCGGGCGGCGGAGGCCACGGTATTCGCCGCGTGAATTCTCCAGGCGATCTGCCTCGTGCCTTCGATGGTGCTCGCTCGGAAGCCTTCAAATCATTCGGCGATCCGACCGTCTTCATGGAGCAACTGGTCCAGGGCGCGCGCCACGTCGAGGTGCAGATCATCGCCGACCGCTACGGTAACACCTGGGCGGCCGGCGTCCGCGATTGCACCATCCAGCGCCGCCATCAAAAGATTCTCGAAGAGGCGCCTTCGCCGGTCTTGTCTCCCGAACAGGACCACGCTGTGCGTGAGGCAGCCGTGCGGCTGAGCCGGCTTGTCGGCTACTCGAACGCGGGCACCGTGGAATTCCTCTACGAACCGCAAAGCCGTCATCTTGCCTTCATGGAGATGAACACCCGGCTGCAGGTGGAACACCCCGTCACCGAATGCACTACCGGCCTGGATCTGGTCAAGCTCCAGATCCACGTAGCGCGCGGCGGCCGCCTGGAAGGCGATCCCCCGCGGACCTCCGGGCACGCCATCGAGGTCCGGCTCAACGCCGAGGATTCCGAAAACCATTTCGCGCCGGCTCCCGGGCTGATCGAGCGGTTCAGATTCCTGACCGGACCCGGGGTGCGGATCGATACCGGGGTGGCTGAAGGCGACTCCGTGCCCGCCGAGTTCGATTCGATGATTGCCAAAATCATCGCCTGCGGGCAGACCCGCCGGGAAGCTCTCGCCCGCCTCGAACGCGCTCTGCGGGAAAGCTCCGTTGTCATCAACGGAGGAACCAGCAACAAAGCCTTCCTGCTGGCGCTTTTGAATCGCGACGAAGTCAGGCACTCTACCGTGGATATCGGCTGGCTCGACCGGGTCGCGGCCACCGGCCATCACCTCTCGAGTCGCCACGCCGACGTCGCTCTCGTCCATGCCGCAATACAGGCCTACGCCGACGAGCTCGCGGTCGAGCAGACGCAGTTCTTCTCCTCCGCCCTTCGCGGCCGGCCGCAGGTTTCGACCGCCCTCGGCCGAACCATCGAGCTCCGCTATCGCGCCAATGCCTACTCCATCAGAGTGCTCGGACTCGGACTCGGGCGCTATCGCCTCGAGGTTGACGGGGTCTGGCTGGAGGCGCGTCTCGACCGCCTGGGTCCTTTCGAGTACTGGCTCAGAGTCTTCGGACAAAGATTTCAGGTGGTCTCCGCGTTCGGCGGCTTGAACTATCGGATCGAGGTCGACGGCGTCTCTCACCAGGTGGATCGCGACGACGGTGGTTTTGTGCGCGCACCTTCTCCCGCCGTGGTCGTGTCCATTTCCGTCAAGCCCGGCGACATTGTCGCCGCGGGCGACTCCGTGGCCGTACTCGAAGCCATGAAGATGGAAATGCACGTCAGCGCGCCGTTTTCCGGCAGAGTCCGACAGGTCATGGCGATTCCTCATGTTCAAGTGGCCGCCGGCACCCCGCTACTTCAGATGGAGATCGCCACGGAAGCCGACACGCGTGTGCAAGAGGATCGCGTGGCGTTCGACTCCCGGGTTGCGGCCGTCGAACCGGAAACCGGCCTGTCGCGTTGCCTGGACACGCTCCAGGAGATTCGCCAGCTCATGCTCGGCTTCGACGCAGATCCAACCCGCGCCTCGCAGCTCCGGGCCGAGTGGAACGAGTTCTGTGCCATTTCCGATCGCGACGAGATCCGCGAGCGCGAAGATGAAATCCTCGCCATCTTCGTCGATATCTGCTCGCTGTTCCATCGGATGCCGGAAATCAGCGACTCTGGCGCCGGCGAGACTCCCAGCGCCGAATCCAGCCTGTTGGCTTACCTTCGCATGATCGAGAGGCGCGGCGAGGGCCTCCCCGCCGGTTTCCTTGCGGCTTTGCGGCGCGCGCTGGCTCACTATGGCATACACGTTCTCGACCGTTCCCCCGAACTGGAAGAGAGCCTGCTTCGCATATACAAGTCGCACGCCCGGATGGACCAGCAGGCTGAGCCCATCGTCGGCCTCCTGGAACGCCGCCTCGCTAACGTGCAGGCCCATGCGCCCGAAGCTTCTGATTCGTTTCGCGCTCTGCTTGAACGGGTGGTCTACATCACCCGCGGGCTGTTTCCCTCCATCAGCGATCTGGCCCGGGAAGTCCGCTACCGCTACTTCGATCAACCCCTGTTTGAGCAGGCGCGGAATCAGGTCTACAGGCAGGTGGAAGAGCACCTGCACGCCCTCGATAGCACACCCGATGCCCAGGACCGCCAGGAGCGTATGCGAGCGCTCATTGAATGTCCTCAGCCCCTGACCATCTTTTTCTCCTGCCGCTTCCCGGAGGCCTCCCACCAACTGCGCCAAGTCATGTTGCAGGTCCTTCTTTCGCGCTACTACTGCATTCGCTCCCTCGCCGGAATCCGACATTTGGACGTAAACGGCCGCTGCTGGCTGACGGCCAATTACGAACATGAGGGCGGGTCGGTTCACGCCTTCACTACCGAAGCTCCATTTTCGGAGTTCGCCAAAACGCTCAGTTCTCTCATGACGTTGATTCACAGTGTTCCGGCGGATGATGACATCGTGGCCGACCTGTTCCTCCGGCAGCCCATGCCCACTTCCGATCCCGAGGCCGCATCGCGGCAGATCGAGACTCTGCTCAACCAGGCTGCTTGCCCGCGCCCCCTTCGCCGGATAGTAGTTGCGATCACAAGCCCCGGACAGCTTCCGAATCGCGGTTCCACCCGCTGCTTTACCTACCGGCACACTGCATCCGGCTATCGCGAAGAGAAGCTGTATCGCGGATTGCATCCCATGATCGCCAAGCGGCTTCACTTCTGGCGGCTGGCTAACTTCAATCTGGAGCGCCTGCCCTCCGTCGAGGACATCTACCTCGTCCGTGCCACCGCCAGGGAAAATCCAAAGGACCAGAGGCTGATTGCATTCGCTGAGGTCCGCGATATCACTCCGGTTCGTAATAAGAAAGGGCGCGTCATTGCGTTGCCTCACCTCGAACGCGTATTCACGGAGGCGGCTGCGGCGATGCGCTTCGCTCAGGCGAGGCGTTCCATCCAGGAACGCCTTCACTGGAACCGTATCTTCCTTTATGTGTGGCCGCCGCTCACTCTTCAGCCGGACGAATCGAACTGCATAGTCAACAAGCTGGCGTCGGCGGTGGATGACCTAGGCCTCGAACAGGTTGTGCTGCGCGCCCGCATTCCGAGTCCCAGGACAGGCGAACTCCGCGACATGGTGGTGCGCATCTCGAATCCCGCCGGAGCCGGCTTGCTGATGACGTTCAGGACCGCCGCCAATCTTCAGCCCATGAAGCCGCTCACCGAATACGACCAGAAAGTGGTCCGCATGCGGCAGCGCGGTCTTGTGTACCCCTACGAGGTCATCAAAATGCTGACGCCGCCCGCCGAACACGCGCGCGCCGGCATGCCTCCTGGCAACTTCATCGAGCATGATCTCAATGCCGCGGGTCGCCTGGTTCCAGTCGATCGCTCGTACGGACAGAACAAAGCCAACGTGATCACCGGCGTTATCTGCAACTTCACACGCCAGTATCCCGAAGGCATGAAGCGCGTCATACTCCTCGGTGATCCGAGTAAAGGACTGGGCGCCCTGGCCGAACCCGAGTGCCGCCGCATCATCGGCGCCATTGACCTTGCCGAGCAGATGAAGGCCCCGGTGGAATGGTTTGCCGTTTCCGCCGGCGCGAAGATCGCCATGGACAGCGGCGTCGAGAACATGGACTGGATCGCTCGCGTCTTGCGCCGCATCGTCACCTTTACCCAGGCCGGCGGCGAGATCAATCTGATCATTGATGGCATCAACGTCGGCGCGCAGCCCTACTGGAATGCCGAAGCCACCATGCTGATGCACACGCGCGGCATCCTGATCATGACCCCGAAAGCCGCTATGGTTCTCACGGGTAAACGGGCCCTGGACTATTCCGGAAGCGTCTCCGCCGAGGACAACCACGGCATCGGCGGATATGACCGAATCATGGGAGTCAACGGACAGGCGCAGTATTGGGCTCGTGATCTCTACGACGCCTGCGGGATGCTGCTCCGGCATTACGACCACAGCTACATCGCGCCCGGCGAACTCTTGCCCCGGCGCGCACCGACTAACGATCCCCCAAACCGCGATGTACGGCTCTATCCCCACAACGGCGCCGAGGGGTCGTTCGCTCTAGTCGGTGACATCTTCTCGGACGAGGCCAATTCAGGGCGCAAGAAGTCTTTCGACATCCGAAAAGTAATGCGAGCCGTCTCGGATCAGGACCACCCTCCCCTGGAGCGCTGGCCGGGAATGCGCGGTGCTGAACTCGCCGTCGTCTGGGATGTGCATCTCAGCGGCTATCCCGTTTGCTTGATCGGCATCGAGTCGCGCCCTCTGCCGCGCTTGGGATTCGTGCCGGGCGACGGACCCGATCTGTGGACCGCCGGCACCCTCTTCCCGCTTTCGTCCAAGAAGGTTGCGCGTGCCATCAACGCGGCCAGTAACAACCGCCCGGTCGTGATCCTCGCGAACCTCTCCGGGTTCGACGGCTCCCCCGAATCCATGCGCAAGCTCCAGCTCGAATATGGTGCCGAGATCGGACGCGCCATAGTGAACTTCCGCGGCCCCGTTGTATTCTGCGTGATCTCGCGCTACCACGGCGGCGCGTACGTCGTGTTCTCCCGGGCGCTCAACGAGAACCTCGAGGTTGCGGCGTTGGAGGGAACATTCGCCTCCGTGATAGGCGGAGCTCCGGCAGCCGCGGTTGTATTCGCCAGCGAAGTCGAAGCTCGCACACGTGCCGATTCACGCCTCCAAGCCATTAATGAAGCCATGGCCGCTGCCGGCCCCGTGGAGCGCGGAAAGCTCAGGGCGGAATGGAACGAGGTCTTCAAAGTGGTTCATTCCGAGCAACTGGGAAGAATGGCCGCCGAGTTCGATGCCGTGCACAGCGTGCAACGTGCCCTGGATGTCGGCGCTCTCGATTGCATCATACCGCCAGCGAAGCTTCGCCCGTACCTGATCGAGGCCGTGGAGCGAGGCATTCAGAAACTAGGGATTGCAACTGCCGATCTGTTCGCAACCGCTGGAGCTCCGTAGTGTGCGGCGAATCTTTCTGCTCGAACAGGCGGCTGCGGACGTTCCCGCGTGTGACGACTGGCTGGACCGCCAGGAATCTCGTTTGCTGAGTACACTGCGGTTCGAAAAACGCCGCTGCGATTGGCGCCTCGGACGCTGGACAGCGAAAAACGCTGTAGCTGAGCGGCTCGGCCTCCCTCGCGATATGGAGTCACTCGCGTCTATTCGCATCGAGACCGAACCCGGCGGTGCGCCCCTTGTTGTGTTACGTAATGGAACGCGACCCGTGACAATCTCGATCAGTCACAGCTTCGGGTTGGCAATTTGTGCAGTGGCCCGCCCCGAGTCTCGGTTGGGGTGCGACTTGGAGCGCCTCGAGCCGCGTAGCGCTGCTTTCGTCTCTGATTACTTCACCGCCGCCGAGCAGGCTGTGATTGTCCAGGCGCCTGAGGATGTGGGAGTCTTGCTCCCTACTGTCTACTGGAGCGCGAAAGAGAGCGCACTCAAAGCCCTGGGTAAGGGTCTCCGAATCGATACACGCACTCTGACCGTAACGCTTTCCCCATTCGACAGAGCGGCTGGCGGCAACTGGTCGCCCATCAAGGTCTGCTTCCATGGTGGGCTCACATGGTATGGCTGGTGGCAATGCCATCGCGGTTTCGTACGGACATTCGTGTCGGACACGGCGGCACCCGCACCGGCATAACGTTGGTTCGAATCCATGTCTCGGAGGCCATCAGCCAAGCGCTGGCATTTGGGTCAAAGAGTTAGGAGTGATGGCTCTAGCTCGCGTGTTGACGGTTGCGCGACTCAGCCTTAGAGTGCGCCTTCATACCTGAATGGCCCCAAATCAACGGCAGTTCGCGAATCCGTTTTCCCAAAAGTGCGAAGATCGCATTCGCGATAGCTGGCGCGACCCTCTCCGATCCGAACAATGCGTCCGGCACCGCGGAAGTTCTCCTGTTCAATCGCGCCGCTCTTCATGGTGATGTCCGGCTAGACCGGGGCAGTGGTATGAAGAAGAGAATCCGGAACATCGATGCGTCATGCTCGACGCAAGTTCCCGAGCCGGCGCATGTCCGCGAAGATGACCAATTCGATGACCTTCTCGCGAGAATGCAGACACCGGTCGCGCTCGCTGGGATGAAGGCCGCGTTCAATGCAACTCCGAGAGAATTAGGGCAAGCTGCGTCAGCCGCGACCGCAAACGAACGCGATTGAACGAGCTGCAAGCCGCAAAGCTCAACCTCGTCGCAAACGCCAGTAGCATCAGGAGGGATGGTAAACCGCACGTGCGGGCGCCTGCGTCGAGAGAGGCGGGGCAGGTTTGAAGTTGGGCATCGCCAGGATCGAGCAGGCGATGTCTCCAGGGAGCCCAGCGGCGAGGATCATCGCCTACCGCCCTCTGCCGCGGATGAGCCTGTCGATGACGATCGCCTCGAAAAATGACGAGCTTAATGCTTACGTTGTGAAGGTCACGCGGTGCCAGGCGTGAGCGGATACCAGGTCGAGGGGCGCGAGAGACATTGTCTATGCCATGCGTTCGATCCGCCGGCGGCAGAGGTCCAACACCCCCACTGTCATCTGCCGCGTTTCATCGCTCAGATGGATGGACTTCGGTACTGCGATCAAGTCGAGCGCTCCGCGCAGCCGCTGCACAACCTGATCCACCACGCCTTCCGCGTCGCCGGCACGCAGACCAGCCGTCTTCGCCAGCGCCTGGAAGTCAGCGCGACGGAGGTTATCATCCTTGCCGTTGAGCTTGAGCGCGAGCCGGTCATGCTTCAGCTTCGGAAAGACGCGGGTCGTCACGGCATCGTAAAGCGGAGCCATCCGCACGGTGCGGAACTGCCTATCGCCCGGCTCGGCGATCTTGAGTAGCGCCATGTTTTTGAGATGCATGTCCCCGTCGGCGATCAGCCAGGCGAAGAGCGCGCGCTTCACGATGATGAGCAGATCCTCTTCGGGAGCCGTGGACAGCGGGCGGACGGCACGTGCGACGCGCTCCATGGTGCCGTCGTACTTCGCGCTCGTCGGCAGATCCAGAACGGAGCACATGTCTTCCAGCGCCAGAAACCGCGCGTCGGCATTGCTCTCGCGAATATCGAAGCGCTCGACAAGGAGTGCCGGCGGCATCCTGTCCGGCATGGCGACAAGCGCGGTCGCCGGCGCTTCGAAGCCGGCCGCCCGGCCCAGTTCCATCGCCATCCACTCCACGACCGGCAGAGCATCATAGCCGCTGGCCCCGGCGGGTTTGAGGATATGGGTGAAAGGCTTTCCGGTCGCGGGCGAGAGAACGCCCTTTTCATCAAGGTACATGGGCGCCTTGATCTGCACGCCCGAAAGGCGCGGCGTATCCGCTCGCGCATAAATCTGCGCGAGATTGCGCTCGAAGTTCTTCTCGATTCCGCCCCGGCCAGGTCCTTCGTAGGCGCCGGTAAAGACGCCGCCTTTGGTATAACCGGCCAACGGTCTCAGGAGGACGTCCTGGGGAAGCTGCCTGAGCTCCGCCTCCTGTTCAACAGTCGTGATATTGGACATGTAGCGCTTCCCGGACCGCAGCAGCGCGCGTTCATCCTTGTTCTGGAGAACCTGCTCCAGCCAGCCTTCCGGCAGCAGCGAGACGATGAACGGCGGCAGCTTGCCGGGCGTCGTGCGCCGAATGGGCAGCGGTCCCTCGCCCTCGCCCGGCTTCCAGCGCCACTCGAACCCGTCGTGAATCAGGCGCCCCAGTGGCGCGCCGTGCCAGGCGACGATCAGATCCAGCGCCGCCGCGTTCTTTTCGGGCGCAGCGCTCGGCCGCCGCAGAAGGTAGCGCTCCGCCGCCTCCCCCTCGCGGTACCACTCGTTCTCGCGCGCCAGTGTCCAGACCGCATCGGCCGCGCCCTGTGCCGAGCCATATTCCTCGATCAGGCGCGCAGCAATCGAGACCCGCATATCGTCGTTGATCGATGCCGCGTGCTCACTGCGCAGACGGAAGGCCTCAAGGAAGCGCTGACGGATTGATGAAACGGCAATCCGGAACTCGCCCATGCCGTCGTCGATGACGCCTTCGGCGACAGATGGATGCGCGGGAGCCTCGTTCTGGATAATTTCCAGTGTACGGATGCGGGTACGTTGCTTGCGCCTGGCGCTCAGGAAGAGGCGTCCGTCCGGGGTTGGCCCGAGCAGGACGGCGCTCGCGGCCGACAGGTAAGCTTGGGGGTACAGATATTGGGCGATACGGACGGCGTGCCGGAGGACGGTGGCCTCGATGTTGTCGTCGGCATCGACATAAATGCCACGCATGAGCTGGACGAGTTGCCCGGTGTCCGACCGGTAATGGCTGCGGGTCTTGTCGATTGTTTCGCCAACGAGGTGGATCGCCATTCTAACCTTCCCGTACTTCAGGTACGACTAAGTTAGCATTAGCGACTGACCGTTCCATTAGAAATTCCAACTTTCCCGTACCTCAGGTACGGGAAGTGCGCTGAAAAAGTTCACGAGCAGGCATGGCCTGTCAGAAGTAAGCTATGAATTTTCAGATGGATATAGACACGGATTGCAAACAAGATCCTCGCGCGATCCAAGCCGACTGGAGCCCGGTTGGGTGTTCACTGCTAAGCACCAAACTGATCTCGGCGATCGCCCGGCAGTTGATCCGGCCCTCAGCAGGCTGGCCAAGGACAGCCTGAAGATCCACCTCGTCATTGGTCCGCTCTCGCCGAACCTGGATGCTGTGGCGACCGCGGCTGCAGAACAGGCCGGCCACCGTCTTCAATCTCTCCTCCACGCGCCGCCAACGTGTTTGGGCTATCGTCCCAGGTGCCGGCGAAGCCGGTGAATCTGACCGACGGGAGTTCTCGACGCACCAATATCGGATCTCAGATGGTCTAACTGAAGCACGCGGGGCCCCGTGCGCGGCCCGTCGAGTAAAGGCACGCACTGCTTTGCCAGGCGGGACATAGCGGTTCACGTTGTCGGGCCAGGCCTGCCAGTTTGCACTGATCGGGCGCTGCTGCGGGATCCGGATGTAATCAGATTTGAGCGTCAACCGTGAAGCCGACATGCCGGCATTCCCGGGCACGACTGGTTCGTGTAGCTGCTGACGGTTCTATCGTGGTCCGGTTCGTCTATCTCGGGCGGGGTAGGCACCGGGAGCGCGGCGTGGTACCGTTCGGTTTCGGACAACCGGATGCCAAAAGCGCCCAAAGCCAAACCCGTTCATCCAATGAATCCAATCGTTTACGCTTGCACCAGGATTGCACATTCCAGTCTCGTCATGCGTATCGCACAGGATGTTCGATTCGGGCTCCGGGTTCTCTCGGGCAGCCCGGCTTTCGCCGCGGTGGCGGTGTTGACGTTGGGATTGGGAATCGCGTGCACCACAACCGTTTTTTCCTGGGTCGACACGATGCTGCTGCACCCTTATCACGGCGTCAGCCGCACCGAGGAATTTGCCGGGCTGGAGATGATCACAAAGGGTGCTCCCAACGGCGGCAATACCATCTCCTGGCTCGATTACCGCGATTACCGGGATCACCTCAGGAGCTTTTCCGGGATCGCGCTGCGGCGGCAGGTTGCCTTCACGCTTGGGGATGGACAGGGGTCGCGCCTTGCGTGGGGAGAACTGGTCTCCGGCAATTTCTTCGAAGTCATGGGAGTGAAACCCATTCTGGGCCGTGTGTTCACCCGCGAGGAGGCAGGCGATAGCCTGGGCGGCTATCCCGTGACGGTGATCAGCGAACGACTGTGGCGGAGCCAGTTTCGATCCGATCCGGCGATTGCCGGCAAGACGATCCGCGTGAACCGCCGGCCGTTGACCGTTGCCGGGGTGGTACCGGGGGAGTTTCACGGCGGTTCGCCCATCCTGCTGCTCGATCTGTGGGTGCCCGTCACCATGGGGAATGCGCTCGGGTCGCTGCCCGAAAGCGCATTCCGCGACCGGGGCTACCGCGGCCAGTTTAACTGCATCTCCCGGCTTCGTCCTGGGGTGACCGTCCGGGAGGCTCGGGCGGAAGCGGCTACGTTCGCGGCCAGCCTGGCGGCGGCCAATCCGAAAACCAATAAGGGTATCGGAGCCACGGTCCTGCACACGTGGGAGGAGCATAACGGGATCAACGAATACATGCTTGCCCCGCTGGCGATTCTGCTGGGGGTTTCCATTCTGGTGCTTTTGATCGTGTGCGCCAACGTGGCGAACCTGCTGCTGGCCCGGTCGGTGGGGCGGCAGAGGGAGTTCGGAATCCGGTTCGCCCTGGGCGCGGGGCGCGCGCGAGTGGCGTGGCAGGTGCTGACCGAGACGCTGGTGCTGGCGGTGGGCGGCGCGGGCTTGGGACTGCTCATCCTGTTGTGGATGCAAGGGTCGTTGCTCGCGATGGTGCCGAGTGTCGGGCTCCCGCTGAATACCTCGCTGGTGTTGAACGGGCGCATTCTGGGATTCACGATGCTTGCCTGCCTGGCGAGCGCACTGATTGCGGGTGCTTCGCCGGCGATGTTCGTGTTCCGATCAAACCTCAACGAGGTATTGAAGGAAGGAAGCCGGAGCGATACGGCCGGGGCCGCGTCTCACCGGACCCGCGGCCTTCTGGTGATTGGGGAAGTGGCGCTGGCGACGGTGGCCCTGATTGTTGCCGGCCTGTTCATGCGCAGTTTTCAGAATCTCCGGTCGGTGAAGACCGGGTTCGATGCGAACAACGTCCTGTTCAGCCGGTTCTTCATTGAGACGGCCGGCCTGGACGGCGCTGGGGTCCGGCAGTTCTCGGAGCGACTGAAGGAGCGGATGCAGGCGGTTCCGGGAGTGGAGAGCGTGAGCTATTCGGATTTTGCTCCGCTCAGCACCACGGCGGGCCCTTATCATTTCATCGCCGTCGACGGGTATGTGCCGGCCTTGGGAGAGTCCACCAGCGTGAACCGGACCGCAGCCGCCCCCGGGTACTTTGCCACGATGAAGATTCCGCTTCTAGAGGGCCGCGACTTCACGGCGCTCGACGGCCGGAAGGCCGCGCCCGTAATCATCGTGAACCAGGCGTTCGCGCGCCGGTACTTCCGCGGGCAGAATCCGGTGGGCCGGGCAGTGCGGTTGAACGGCAAGCCGCGCACGGTGATCGGCCTCGCCCGGGACTGCAAATATTTCAGTCCCGCCGAGCCATTCACCCCGCACTTTTACCTGGCGTTCGACCAGTGGTACGACCGAAGCCAGGAGATCTATTTCTTCGTGCGCACCGCGGGAAACCCGGAGGAAGCGATTCCGCAACTGCGGCGCGCCGTGAACGAAATCAACCCCAACGCGGGCGCGTTTCACGCCGTTCCACTGGCCGAATATACGCAGGTTGCCACGATTGGGCAGAAGGTGGCGGCGAACCTGCTGGCGGCACTCGGATTGATGTGCCTGCTGCTCGCGGGCTCCGGACTGTACAGCGTGATGGCCTATTCGGTGAGCCAGCGGATTCCGGAAATCGGCATCCGCATGGCGATGGGCGCGCGGCCGCGCAACGTTATCGGAATGGTGGTGGGGCAGGGAATGGCGCTCGCGCTGGCCGGCCTGGCAGTCGGGACCGCGGCGGCGCTGGCTACGTCGCGGCTGGTGGCGGCCGTGCTGTTCCGCGTCGATGCGTCCGACCCCGAAACCTTCGTGCTGGCGGGGCTGTTCCTTACGGCGGTGGCGCTGCTGGCCACCTGGATTCCGGCCTTCCGCGCCACGCGGATCGATCCCATGCGCGCGCTGCGGCGGTGACGGGGCTCCCAGAGTTCTCGGAGCCCGGTTACATGACACCAGAACGAGTGAATCGCGGCCAACCGTGAGCGAAACTTGTATAATCCACTGATGCAGG
Organism: Bryobacterales bacterium; assembly: GCA_963836425.1. GTDB lineage: Bacteria > Acidobacteriota > Terriglobia > Bryobacterales > Bryobacteraceae > CAWIJJ01. The sequence continues at coordinate 52,924 of CAWIJJ010000012.1, forward strand.
GAATACCCTGGAGCACAATTGCGCTCGGCTCGCTATTGCTCATCTCGGCCTGCTCAAAAGGAGAATACGGAGTGCAATCTCAGCAACCTGAAGACTCGAAGGCGCCTGTCAAAACAGGGCAGCGCGGACGCATCCTTGGAATCGGCGGTGTCTTCTTCAAATCCGCGAATCGCGATCAGATGCGCGAATGGTATTCGAAGCATCTTGGACTCGATGACAAAGGTCAAGGCGTGATGCTTCCGTGGCGCGAACACGACGACCCGCAAAAGGAACACGTTACAGTCTGGACTGTCTTTCCGGCCTCCAGTAACTATTTCGATCCCAGCCACGCACCCTTCATGGTCAACTATATCGTGGACGACATGGATGCTTTGCTCGACCGCTTAAAGGAAGAGGGAGTCAAGATTGACCCCAAACGAATGGATGAATCCTACGGTCGTTTTGCCTGGATCTATGACCTGGACGGGAATAAGATTGAGCTCTGGCAGCCGTTGCCCGCAAAGCCCTAAGGGCTGGTTACTTCACTTACTCAAGTTTTCTGTGGGTCGGAGGACGAAGTTATAGCGGTTCTCCGATGGGCCGCTCGGGTGCCTGGCGCCATCATAGCGGGCTTCTTGCTATTCATGTTCATCGGGGGAGACTTCTACGGAACGCGACACGCATCTTCCACTTCGATTTAACCAGGGGCGCTAGCCGGGCTCATCCCGGGCGGCGGTTACGTAAGCGGTACAGGGAATCATAGAACTCGAGCTCTGCGCGGTTGAACGCATCCGGGCAAATGTGAAGTCTCTCACCCGCTTAACTCGACCGGGTGAGGGCGACCGGGTCGAATTTGATTACTCTGGGAGAGTTGCTGGAAGCTCCGATTTCTCCCAAACCCGATTCCACGGCCGCCGGCGACAAAGCCTCGGGTGCGCTCGACTTTCTGACCGGCGGCGGCAGCACCGGCGCACTGATGCGCAGCCACGACTGGAGTTCGAGCGCCTTCGGCCAACCTGAAACGTGGCCGCAAAGCCTCCGCTCCGCGCTGAGCATCTGCCTCGGATCCGAATTTCAAATTGCGATCTACTGGGGGCCCGAGCTTGCCGTCGTATACAACGACGCGTGGAGCGCAATTCCGGGAGACAAGCATCCCTGGGCGCTGGGGCGGCCGGCGCGCGAGGTGTGGCCGGAAATCTGGAGCGAGATCGGTCCGCTCTTCGCGCACGTGCTTGCTACCGGGCAGGCCACGCGTTCCAAAGACGCGCTGCTTCCGATGCATCGCCGGGGGTTCACCGAGGAGTGTTATTTCGACTACACCTTCAGCCCCATCCGCAATGAGGCGGGTGAAGTGGGCGGCATCTTCAACATCGCCGTCGAGACGACCTATCGCATTCTCGAAGAGCGGCGGCAGCGGCTGCTGCGCGTGTTCCGCGATTCCACGGCGGCGGCGCGCACGGCGGAGGAGTCCTGCACGCTGGCGGTCCACGCACTCGAGTCCGACGCGCTGGACTTGCCGTTCTGCCTGATTTATCTGGTGGACCGCGCCGTGCTGCGGCTGGCAGCCTCGGCCGGTCTTCCGGCGGGCTCGCCCGCGAGTCCCGAATCTTTCGATCCGGGCGCCCCGGGCTCGGCGTGGCCGGCTGCCCAAGCCATGGCGGCCAAAGTGCCTGTATTCGTGGAGGACCTGGAAGAGCGCTTCGGGGCGCTGCGCTGCGGACCCTGGCCGGAACCGTGCCGGCGCGCGATGGTGGTCCGGCTGCCGGGCCTGGGCACCACGGAATGCGCCGGCGTACTGATTGCGGGGCTGAGCCCGCGTCTCGTGCCCGACCTCGAATACCGCTCGTTCATCGAGCGCATCGCGATCTCGCTGGCCGCCGACCTGGCCAATGCGCGCGCTCACGAGGAGGAGCGGCGCCGCGCCGACGCGCTCGCCGAACTGGATCGCGCCAAGACCGCATTCTTCTCGAACGTCAGCCACGAGTTTCGCACTCCCATCACCCTGATGCTGGGTCCCATCGAGGACATGCTCGGAGAAGGCCCGGGCGAACTCGGCGAGGCGCACCGGGAGATGCTGCGCGTGGTCCACCGGAACGGACTGCGCATGCAACGGCTGGTGAACACACTGCTGGATTTCTCGCGGATCGAGGCGGGGCGGACCACCGCCAGCTACCAGCCGGTCGATCTCGCCGCCATCACTACCGAACTGGTCTCCAGCTTTCGTTCGGCGATGGAGCGCGCAGGGCTGGCCTTTTCGATCCACTGCGCGCCGCTTGGCGGCCCCGTTTACGTGGACCGGGAGATGTGGGAGAAGATCATTCTCAACCTGCTCTCCAATGCGTTTAAATACACCCTGGAGGGTTCGATTTCGGTCACGGTGCGGGATATCGGGGGCGCGGCCGAAGTGGCGGTGGCAGACACAGGCGCGGGTATCCCGGAAGACAGTTTGCCGCATATCTTCGAGCGATTTCACCGTGTGGAAGGGGTTCGAGGAAGGACGTACGAGGGTTCGGGCATTGGACTTGCGCTGGTGCGCGAACTGGTGCGGCTCCACGGCGGCACCGTGGGGGTGGCGAGCACGCTGGGAAAGGGCAGCACGTTCACGGTGACGCTGCCCTTCGGAAGCTTGCACCTGCCGGCGGACCGTATCGGCGCGGAAAAGGCGGCGCTCTCCGGCGGCGCGCACGCCGATGCCTACGTCGAGGAGGCGCTGCGATGGCTGCCGTCTCAGGGTCAGGACACCGGAGGGCCGCCTGAGCCGCAAGGGCCCTCCCGAGGCCGTGTTCTGGTTGCTGACGACAACGCGGACATGCGCCGGTACGTCGCGCGACTGCTGGGCACGCACTATCGCGTAGCGGTGGCGAGCAACGGAGAAGAGGCGCTGGCCGCGGCCCTCGATGATCCGCCGGACCTGGTGCTCACCGACGTCATGATGCCGGTGATGGATGGGTTCGCGCTGCTGAACGCCCTGCGGTCACGACAGGAAACCAAGGCCATTCCCGTGATTCTGCTTTCCGCGCGCTCGGGCGAAGAATCGCGCATCGAGGGTATGGACTCGGGTGCCGACGACTACCTGGTAAAGCCGTTCACAGCGCGCGAACTGCTGGCGCGCGTGGGCGCTCACCTCGCCCTCAGCCGGGAACGCAGGCACGCGCACGACCGGTTGAATCGTGTCTTCTCCCACGCCCCGGTGGGAATCCTGGTGGTCCGTGGACCGGGCATGCTTGTCGAACTCGCCAATCCCACTTGGCAAGCCATGTTCCCGGACCGGCGTTTTTCCGGCCGGCGCCTCGCCGAAGCCGTTCCGGAGCTGAGCGCGCCGATACGGCAGGCTTTCGAGCAGGTTCTCGAAACGGGCCGGCCTTTCCTCGCCACCGAGTTTCTTGTCTCTTACGATCGCAACGGCAGCGGTGTGGTGGAAGACCGCTTGTTCAACGTCTCCTGCCAGGCCATTCAGGAGGATGAAGAGGCGGCAGGGTTAATCGCCGTGCTCGAGGATGTCACTACGCAGGTCACCGCCCGGCAGCAGTTGGAGCGCGCTCACCGGGAACTGGAGGAGTTTGCGTACGTAGCGGGCCACGATTTTCAGGAGCCGCTCCGCATGATCAACATCTATACGCAACTCCTGCTGAGACAGCCGTCGCTCCAGGGAGACGGCCAGGCCGCCCAATTCGCGGAGACGATTCACGCGGGTGTGCGGCGGATGGAAGAGCTGATTCAGGACCTGCTTCAATACTCGCGAGTGGTGCATGCGGATCAGGAGCCCGTGCAACGCGCCGACCTGAACCGGAGCCTGCGAGAGGCGCTTTCCGTGCTGCACATTCGACTGCAGGAAACACAGGCGACGGTGGACGCCGTCACGCTGCCGCACGTGTTCGGGGAGGAGGGTCAGCTCGCGCTGGTGTTCCAGAACCTGATCTCCAACTCACTCAAGTACCGGAGTGCGGAAGCGGCGCCACGGGTGGAAATCACGGCGCAGCGGGATGGACCCGAGTGGATTCTCACAGTGCGGGACAACGGCATCGGTTTCGACGAGCGCCACGTCCGGCGAATCTTCGGGCTGTTCAAACGCCTTCACAAAGACAAGTACCCGGGAACGGGGCTGGGCCTCGCGATCTGCAAGCGAATTGTGGAACGCTACGGCGGCCGTATCTGGGCGGAGAGCGCCGGAGAAGGAAAAGGCGCGGCCTTCTTCTTCGCGCTCAAAGGAGTTCCGGAGTGAATTCCGATCTGGTGATCTTTCTGGCGGAGGACAACCAGGGCGACGTGTTTCTGGTGGATCAGGCGTTGCGCAAATACGGCCTGGTCTATCGCCTGATCATCGCATCGGACGGAGATACCGCCACTGAACTGGTCGAGCGTATCGGCCGCGACCTTCCGTGTCCCGACCTCCTGCTGCTGGATGTGAACCTACCAAAGTGCGATGGCGGCGAAGTGCTGGCGGCGTTCCGAAGGAACCCCTTGTGCGAGCACACGCCGGTGATCGTCGTGACCTCCTCGGATTCTCCCCGCGATCGCGCCCGTCTCGCGGACCTTGAAGTGGCCGGTTACTTTCGAAAGCCATCGGACCTGGACCAGTTTATGGAGCTGGGAGCGCTCGTCAGGAGTGTAACGAATCGATAGATCCGCGCCGTTTTGTGGCGTGCAATCCGGACCGGCTGATGCCTGGCGTGATAACCTGCGCGTGTGCTGAGCCGAATTTTCTTACTTCTGGCGGCTCTGCCGCTCTACGGTCAGGCGGTGCGGTTTGAACTGGTAAAAGACCAGTCCGCCATCGTTCTGCGCACCGACAAAGCCGGGCTGTTCTCTGCTTTCGGCCACAAGCACGGCATTCTCGCTACGGACTTCACTGCATCCGTCTGCGCGGACCCGGCGGCTCTGGAGCACTCCAGCGTCTCGGTGCAGGTGGCCACCGCCGGACTGCGCGCGGACACTCCGGAAGCTCGGCGTCTGGCAGGACTGCCGGATTCCGGTCCGAGCGAGGACGACATCCGCACGATCCAGGAAAAAATGCTCTCCGCACCCAACCTGGACGCGGCCGGGCACCCGGAGATTCGGTTCGCGAGCGCTTCCGCGGCTGCGACCAACGGCGGGGTGACCCTCAGCGGCGCGCTGACCATTCGGGGCAAGAGCCAGAACGTGAAAGCGCCGCTGCGGTACACGCAAAAAGGGGACGGCTACCGCTTTCAAGGTGCGATCGAGATCCGGCAAACCGATTTCGGCATCCGTCCGGAGTCCGTCGGCGGCCTGGTGAAGGTGGCGGACAAGGTCACGATTCTGCTGGACCTGGTGGTGCGGCCCACCTCCGCAGCCTGCCATCCCTGAGGCTCGCTCACGTACAGCGCGGAGAAATTGTCGGAGATAGTATGCGAGCTCCGTTCCTCTCGGCGTCCGCGACGGCTTAGGGCTAACCTCGCACTCTCCGGTTTTTCCGGAGTTCGCGAACCAGTCGCTGGGCTCGCGCATCCTCTTCCGGAGCGATTTGGTTCCAGCCTAAGCCGGAGACGGCCCCGATAACTGATCGAAATGCGTTCAAATTGATGCGCGCGGGAAACGCTTCCGACCAGCGAAGACACGCTTCCTCCCATCCGATTTCTTGCAGGTGTTCGAGCGTATGGATTCCTAAACGGCCGAACTCTCTGACGCTGACGGGCCCCAGATTCCTGGCACGAATGAGTGGAGTCTTCATAGGCTTCGCCCTGAGGCTCGCTCACGGCCAGAAGCGGCGCAGTTCGGGACTGTTGCCATCGGGCGCGGCATCGAAGCGGGCCAACCTGCCGAGCGACTCGGTTTCGGCGGGAGTCAGCCGGTGGTCGAGCAGCTTCTGCCTGTAATAGCGTTCGTGGAGCGCGGCGAAGTTGTCGGAAAAGCGGTATTCGAGCAGTTGTAAATTGTAGGAAAGATAGTAGACGATGCCGCCGTCTTCCACCAGCGGCGTCTGCACCAAAATGCGCTGGTTTTGGTCTACGTGGAAACGCGAAATGATCGGGAGCTTGCCCATGATGCGGCAGGCATCGGGCAAGGGGAACAGCACGTAGGCGAATTCGCCGCCTCCGGTCATGGCAGGAAACGAGCCGTTCGCGGGTGGGGCGCGGTGCGGCGCGCTTGAGAAAGGAAGCTTGAGCACAGCGAGCGCGGCGTGTCCCAGGCCCTCGCCGGGATTGTTGATGGCTCCGAGGAGCAACTCCGGCCGCTGATCGGAGTCGAGGTCGGCGGTGGCCAGGTGATAGATCGAGCCGGGGTGCCAGTATTCCTCCATCAACCTGCCGCTCGCCGGATCGAGCAGCGCGACCTGCGCCGGATACCAGAGGAAGTGATTGGCCACCGTTAGCACGTAGGTGCGGCCACCGGACTTCAGGACGCGCATGAAACGGCCGATGTAGGAGGGGTCGAAAGTACGGCTTCCGAACGTCATCCGCCGGCCGTAGCGGAACTCCCAGCGGAGTTTTCCCCGCCAGTCGAAGCAAAGCAGCGATCCGCCGGCGGCGGCTATATTCTTGGGCCGGCTGTTGAACAACACTTCCGGACGGTGGTCGCCATCGATGTCGTCGATGACGACGAGGTCTTCACGGAGAGGATCGTCTTGAGGACCCTGTGCCGGAAGCACCTTCTCCCAACAGATCCGGTCTCGAGCATCGAGCGCGGTGAGCTGCGAGCCGGCCAGCCTCCAGTGATTCGGCATGCCTGCTCTGAAAAACGCTTCGGGGCGCGAAAGCATGGCGCCGGCCAGGAGCACGAGCGCCGCGCCGGAGATCCATTGCAGCGTGCGCTTCGACAGGCGCGGCCATTGCCGCCGGCGCGCCGGATCGGGCAACCGGGCCTCGAATCGGGGGACATAGCTACCTTTGGGCAGCGTGATCACGACGCGATCTTCCCGTCCCGGACCCTGATAGTACGTTTCGAGTTGCTGCCGGAGGCGCCGCGCTTCCACTCGTACGATGGAATCGACGCGAGGGTCGAAGGCCGTTTCCCGGTCGAAAACGGCTAAAGCGAGGTTATACTCCTTTAAATCGCCGAGCGATCCTTCAAGCGAGCGCTCGACAACGTAAGACAGGAAGCGTTGCAGACGTTTCGAGTTGGCGAACGCCTCGCTCGAAAGAACTCGGGAAGCGGCTGCGCCAATTGCCTCAGGAGAACACCCGTTCACCGGCAACGAGCCGTTCGATGCCACTACTGCCAGTGTACGCGTGCCGGCGCGGCTTCGGCAAGACAGGCGAGTTCCAGGTAACGCGAGCTGTGACTCACAGTTAATCACTGACGTTTCACCCGGAAAAGTCAGTACCCTCAAGTTCGTACAACCCGGGAGGTGTGATTTTGCGTTCTTTTACTATCGGTCTTTTGGCAACTCTCTTGCTGGCCCCCGACGTCTTGCATGCGACCGCGCAGGTGCAGAATTATCTGATGACGAAGACAGATCCTGCCGGCGCGTGCTCGGGCGGGTCGGTCACGCTGCCGGTTGCGGCTACCAATTTCTCGGTCACCGACAAGGAAGCCTATCTTTGGTTCCGTGTAACGGGCGCTAACGCGGGAGATGTGTTCGCGTCGCAGTACTACACGCCGGCGGGACAGTACTACTCGCCTGCGAGCGGAGCCTGGGATCCCCTCCCCTCGGCCGGCAACTACTGTTTTTCCGACTTGGCGCTCCCGATCGTTAACAATATTCCGGCCACCCTGCCGGGCACGTGGACGGTCCGGGTCACCTATAACGGCAGCGTCCTGTTCTCCCTCACCTTCACCATCTCGCCGGCCACCGGCACGGGTTTACTTCTCAATATCAACCAGGCGATCACTACCAGTTGTCCGAACAACAAGATGATCGTCAGCGTCACGGATTCTTTGGGTAATGCAGTCGCGGGACTGAATACCTCCAATTTCACGCTCAAGGAGAATGGAACCCTGCGCTCGATTACGGTTACTCCGGTCAGCGGCGCGACCAGCGGAGCGCTGTCGATGGCGATCCTGATCGATGTCAGCGGATCGCTCAGCAGTTCGGACCTTGCCAACGAGAAGGCGGCGGCCAAGCAATTGATTTCGCAGATGGGCGCCAGCGACATGGTGGCCGTTTATTCGTTTACTGACGACGTCCACCTGCTGCGTGACTACACCTCCGACAAGGCGGCGTTGAACGCAGCCGTGGATAGCGCCTCCGGCGGCGGGAGCACCGCTCTATACAAAGCTATTCAGGCGGCCTCGCAGGCTCTGGCCAGCCGCACGGGACGGAAAGCCATCGTACTGATGACCGACGGCGACGACACGGTCGGCGGCGTCACCATCGACCAAGCCATTGCCGCCGCGAAATCCGCAGGCGTTCCGGTGTTCCCCGTAGGCTTCGGCTCCGCCAACACCAGCATTTTGACCCGCCTGGCCAGCGAGACCGGCGGCTTCTACAGTTCTTCGGCAACGTCGGCCGACCTGCAACGCATTCTCGGGCTGATCGGCCAGGCCATTTCGAGCCAGTACGAGATCTCCTACACGTCAGGCGCGGCGAGTACCGACAACACGATTGAGATTTCGGTCACTGCCGGCGGTCAGACCGCCACTTCCACGAGGGTGGTGTCCAAATGCAGCCCCGGAGGAACAACGGGCCTGACCGTCACGGTAAATCAGGTAATCACCACCAGTTGTCCGAATAATAAGATGATCGTCAGCGTGACCAACGCGCAGGGGGCGGTAACCGGCCTCACGGCCGCCAATTTCACGCTCAAGGAGAGCGGGTCGATACGGGCGGTCACGGTGACCTCGGTCACCTCGGGATCGAGCGGACCCTTGTCGCTGGCCATCCTGATCGACGTAAGCGGGTCGTTGAGCAGCACGGACCTGGCCAACGAAAAGGCCGCGGCCAAGCAATTGATCGCGCAGATGGGCGCGAGCGACATGGTGGCCGTGTATTCCTTTACCGACGGTGTCACCCTGCTTCGTGATTACACATCCGATAAGGCGCTGCTGAACGCCGCCGTGGATGCCGCGTCGGGCGGCGGCAGCACCGCGCTATACAAAGCCATCCAGACGGCGTCCCAGGCTTTGGGGCAGCGCACCGGGAGAAAGGCCATCGTGCTGATGACGGACGGGGACGACACGGTGGGCGGCACGACCATCGACCAGGCGATCGCCGCGGCCAAGACCGCCGGTGTTCCCGTCTTTCCGGTCGGCTTCGGTTCGGCCAACACCACCGTCCTGACGCGCATTGCGACCGAGACGGGAGGGTTCTACAGCCCCTCGGCGACGTCGGCCGACCTCCAGCACATCCTTGGGCAAATCGGGCAGATCATCTCCAGCCAGTACGAGGTTTCCTATACCTCTTTGGCGACCACGCAGGACAACACGGTGGAGATCACCGTCACGTACGGAGGGCAGACGGCGACCACCACCCGCACCGTGTCGGCTTGCTCCTCCAGTTCCAATTGCACGTACCTGGTGCAGCCGCAGAGTGTTACCGTGCCTGCCGGGGGCGCCAACGGAACCATCATTGTCATTACCCAGGCCGGCTGCGCGTTGAACCCGTCGGCCAACGTTGGGTGGATCAAGATCCTGGGCTCGAACCAGGGTGCGGTGTCTTACCAGGTTGATCCGAACACCGGCTCCGCGCCGCGCTCGGGTGTGATCACGATCGGAAACCGTACCGTTCCGGTGACGCAGGAGGCCGGTGTTTCGTGCGCGTACTCGATTACGCCGACATCGAACGTGATGCCGTCGCAGGGGGGCACTACCAGTTTCCGGCTGGCCGCCAGCGGCACAACCTGCCCGTGGAACGTGGTGTGGAGCGGCAGTTGGATCACCGTGACCTCCGCCACTTCGGGTAAAGGCAACGGGCTGGTGATCTTTAAAGTGGATCCCAATACCTCCACCTCGCCGCGCACCGGCACGGTCACGGTGGCGGGACTTACGTACACGCTCAACCAGTCCGGCGGCGCTTCCGCGACCGAGCCTTCCATCAGCCAGGGGGGCGTGGTGAACGCGGCCAGCAACCGTGCGGGCGCAGTGGCGCGCGGGTCCTTCTTCACCATCTACGGCACCAACATCGGGCCTCCGGGCTACATGCAGGTGCAGAACTATCCGATCCCGGACAACATGGGGGGCGTCGTCGTCACCTTCACCAAGGGTTCCTACAGCAAACGCGGCTACCTGCACTTTGTCTCGTCGGTGCAGATCAACGGCATCCTGCCTTCGGACGTTCCTCTTGGCGACGTGCAAGTGACGGTCAGCTATAACGGAATCGTCAGCTCGGCCGCAATTATCACGGTCAGCGATACCACGTTCGGCACCTTCAGCGCCGCGGGCGGACCGGGACCCGGGATCGTCCAGAACTATAACAGCGCCACGGACGCTCCGCTGAACATGGCGTCCTTCCCTGCAAAGCCGAATCAGATCGTAGTGCTGTGGGGCACCGGCCTCGGACCGATCACCACCGGCGACAACACGCCACCGCCGGGCGGCGACCTGCCCGTTCCGGTTGAGGTCCGCGTGGGCGGCAAAATCGCCAAGCGCCTGTACAGCGGGCGCGCACCCACCTTCGCAGGGGTGGACAACATCTACTTCGAGGTTCCCGCCGATGCGCCGCTCGGCTGCTCGGTGCCGGTGCAGGTGACCGCCGGCGGAGTGGCCGCCAACACCGTGCGCATGGCGATCTCCGCCGACGGGAAGAAATGCCAGGATGCCGCCAACCCGTTCGGCACCACGACCGCGACCGGCGCGAAAAGCGGAGTCGTCGGGCTGATGCGGATTTCGCTCAAGGGCCAGATCGATTCCTCCAAGCCCGCGGTCGATTCAACCTTCGATGTGGGGCTGGGCGGTTTCGGCGATGTCATGGCAGGCGGAGACCTGGCCTTCAGCCCCTTCATGAACCTGCCGCCCGCCGGAAGCTGCGTATCCACGACTAAGGCGCTGGACTTCGGCGCGGTGATGGGCACCAACGGCACCGGACTCGACCGGACCATCAAGAATCTGCTCGATGTCGGACCAGAGTTGACAATCACCGGCCCGAACGGCAGCGCGAAAATCGAGCACTTCGACTCGAACTCGGCCTCCGGCCCGTATCTCAGCCTGCTCGGCGGCAACATGCCCGTAGACGGCACACCCACTGCGCCGCTGTTCCTGAACGGCGGCAATTACACCATCAGCGCGGCGGGCGGCCAGCACGTGGGCGCGTTCTCCACGTCGCTTTCCCTGAGCACGCCGCTCACCTGGACCAACCAGGCGCAGCTTGGGACGATCACGCGCGGGCAGGACTTCACCGTCACCTGGACCGGGGGCGATCCTTCGCAAACCGTGCTCATTGCGGGCGGGAGCAGCAATCAGAAAACCAAGCAGTCGGGCGGCTTCTTCTGCCTGGCGCCGGCCTCGGCCGGATCGTTCGTCGTGCCGGCGAACGTGCTGGCCGATCTGCCGGTCACGACCGCGAACATCGGCATGTCGGAGACGATCGGGATGCTGGCCGTTTCCGGGATGCCGATGTCGAGTCCGCAGAAGTTTACCGCTCCCGGTCTTGACCAGGGCATGGTGTTCTTCACGTCCATCGCGGCGCAGGCGGTAGCGGTCCGATGATGCGCGGCGTAGTTGCGTCTCTCCTGTTGCTGGCCGGGCAGGCGGCGTTCGCGCAACCGGCCCGCCGGGCCATCCTCATCGACGTGGACGGCATCCGGCCCGATACGCTCGCGGAAGTCTACGCGTCGGGAAAGCTCCCCAATCTGGCTCGCATCTTCAACCGGGCGGTGTGGTTCGATCATGCGGCCACCGTGCTCCCGACGGTGACGATGGCGGCGCAGGCTTCCATCGCCACCGGGGTGACGCCGGACCGTCACGGCATCGTCGGCAACCAGTGGTACGAACGCGAGGCGCGCCGCCTGTTCGATTACATGAACTCCCACGGCGTGAGCTGCGTTTACGGCTTCACTGTGCTGGGAGGCGCGGCCTGCATCAACGGCCTGGCCAACCGGCATCTCCAGGCGCAGACCATGTACGAAGCGGCAGCGGCCGCGGGACTCGCCAGCCTGGTGGTCTACAACCAGTACTGGAAGGGTTCAATGCGGGCGGCCAGCCCGACCTCGGATGAGGCCGGAGCTTTTCTCAAAAACAACGTTCTCGATTACCGCGTCTTCGATGAGCGAATGGCTGCCCGCGCGATCCTGGAATTACAGCGCGGAGGGTTGCCCTCTCTCCTGACGCTGTACTTTGCCGGCGCGGATGGGATCGCCCACAAGCAGGGTATCGCCTCGCAGCCGGGGTATCTTTCCTCCGTTGTCGATCCGCTGATCGGAAAGATTCTGGACGTGGTGGAGGGCGTCGAACCCGATTGGCGCGCTTCCACCATGTTCATCCTGACTGCCGACCACGGCCGCACCGATGTAGAGCCGCACCCGGAAGATACCACGCTCCTCGCGGACCTTGCCGGGGCGCTGCCGGACGGCGCGCGCGTCGCGGCCAACGGCGGAGTGGCTTACGTTTATTTAGGCTCGGAGGAGCGATCGAGGGCCGCGGAAGTCGTCGCGGCCCTCTCTGCGGAGCCTCGTCTCGGGCTGTCAGTCGCATCGGCACGAGTGCGGCGGGAGGGCGAGAATCCGCGGAAGGGCGACATCATCGTCTCGCTGTGGCGGGGCCACTACTTCAACAACACGGGCGCCGGCTCTCAGCACGGGAGTGTGTACGCGGAAGATACCGCGATCCCGCTGCTGGTAGCGATGCCGGGAGTGCCGGGGAGCCATCGAAGCGAAACCGTCAGCGTCACGCAGGTCGCCCGCACGGTGGCCGACTGGCTCGGGTTCGCAATGGAAGGCGCGGATCCCGCGCTGCCGGTGCGCGCGCGGGCGCGGACCGCCACGCGGCAGTAGGGCGATCCGATCAGGACCCTGGAGACGGCGTTGTCGAGCGGAACCCGCGCACCTTCGCCGGTGTCCAAATCAGCAGCGAATATGAAATATGCTCTCGTTGTGGCCGGGCTGATGGTTACTTCCGCCCTGGCACAGCCGAAGCCGGATTTCTCCGGCACCTGGAAGACGGCAGGAAGTTCGGAACAGAATTTCCACGTCGAGAAGATCGCGCACCAGGATCCGAATCTTAGCGTCCATGTGCAGACTCGTTTCGTCAACAGCCGGCTTTCGGGCGGCATGTCCGACGATCTCACTTACGTCATTGACGGCGTGGAGCGCGCCACTAAGAACGACAACGGCGTGCAAGTTTGGCGCACGAATTCATGGGAAGGTTCCAAGCTGGTTTTCCTCACGGTCCGTAAGGATGGCTACCATGTCGTCGTCACGCGCGAAGTGTGGAGCCTCTCGGAAGACGGCGGCACGCTTACCAAGGCGAAGCGCGTGGTCGATATGGACGGCGTCACGGAATCGACCCAGACCTTCGTGAAGCAGTAGCCCTACTCGATCACGGCCTGGGAGACGGCGTTGTCGAAGTCGTGCTGGATCTGACGGCCGGCGGTCTGCACGAACAGCACAGTGACGAGCTGCTCCTTGCGGTTCACCAGGAAGTAGGTGCCGAACGCGCCGTCCCAGCCATAGCTGCCGTCGGGTTTGCGTAGTCGGGCCTCGACGGCGTTGGTGATGACCTCGCCGCCGAGTCCGAAACCGACGCCCTTGGGGGGCCGGCCGATCTGCCCGAGGAACAGGTCGCCGACGTTGTTGCTCATCATCAGGTCCACGGTCCACGGGCTGAGAATGCGTTTGCCGTTGAGCTGGCCGCCGTTGCAGAGCATCTGCGCGAACATCAGGTAATCCTCGGCGGAGGAGACAAGGCCGCCGGCGCCCGAGAAATAGACGGCCGGACCGGGCGGGGCGGGAGTGATCTTTTCGAGGCCCTGAGCCGTTTTCCGGTAAACCGTAGCCGATCGCGCCGGGTCCTTGGCATTAAACCCGGTGTCATTCATGCCGAGGGGTGCGAACAGGCGCTGGCGCAGGAACTCGTCGAACGTCATCCCGCTGGCGATCTCGACGATGCGTCCCAGGGTTTCGAAACCGGCGCCGGGGCTGTAGCGCCACTGGGTCCCGGGCTGGAAGTCGAGGGGGAGCGCGCCCAGCCGCGGAATGTAATCGGCGAGCGTGTCGGTAGGTTTTCGGGTGGCGGCCAGTTTCTGCACCACCGGCGCGGTGATGCCGCCGCTGGCCAGACCGGAGGTGTGGGTCAGCAGGTCCTGGATGGTGATGCCCCGCGAGGAGGCAACAGTTTGAAACGGCTCGGCGCTGCCTGCCTGGGCCGGCGCTACCGCCACTTTGGAGCCGACGAATTCGGGGATGTACTTGGCCACCAGGTCGGTCAGGCGGAGCTTGCCTTCTTCGAGCAGGATGAGGATGGCAGCGGCGGTGACGGGTTTGCTGGTGGACGCAAGGCGGAAGAGCGCGTCCTTCTGCATCGGCTTTTTGGAGTCGATGTCCATCAGCCCGTGAGCCTCGAAATGCACCACGCGCCCGCGGCGGGCCACGATGGTGACGGCGCCGGAGATGTCCTTCGCCTCGACGTGGCGCATCACCATCTCATGAATGCGCTGGAGGCGCTCGGAAGAAAAGCCCACCTCCTCGGGTTTCGCCGCCGGCAGTCCCGCTGCCGCCAGCGATCCCGCCAGGCACACCGCAACCAGCAATCCTCGAATCATATTCACCTCTGCCCTATGGTTTAGGGGGATACCTTAACAGCGTACAGCGATGTGCGGGCGGGAATGAAGAGGGTGCGACCGTCTTTGCCGCCGAAGACCAGTTGCAGCGGACGCTCGGGGACGTCGATCGTCTCGATCCACTTACCCGCCGGATCGTAGACATAGATGTTGCCGTTGGCAATGTACACGTTGCCTTTGGCGTCCACCGCCACGCCTTCGCCGCCCTGTTCCGCAAACAGCTTGACCTCCGAAAGATTGCCGTCGGGCCCGACCGCCGCCGACCAGGTGCGCAGGTCCGCTTCCGCCGTCATATAGAAACGCTTGCCCGGCTGGGTGGGGGCGAGGCCGAAGATGCGCAGCACGTCCGCGCTTTTCACACCCCAGTTGAGCGCGCCGCTCGCGAAATCCTGGCCCGTGGAGATGAACGTGGTCCCGTCGGGTGAGACGTAATGCACGGGGCGGGGCCGCGTGGTGCCGGCCTCGACGTTCACGGGCAGGCGCCAGTCCCCGGCCGGGAGCACGGCGGTCAGCCCCGGACGCGCGGTTGCCGGCTCCGCCTTGAGCAGCGTGATCTCGCCTTCCGGACCGCCGGGTTTGAAGCTGTACACAACGCCGTTGCCCGTGTAGGAGAGGACCATCAGGTTGCCCGCCCTGTCGAAAGCGAGATTGGTGGGATCGAGCGGTGCGTCCGATACGGTGGCCAGGCGCTTCGCCGCCGCAGCCCAGCGATAGATGCGCTGCCAGTGCGCGTCCACGAAATAGAAATCGCCGGCCGGATCGACGGCGCCGCCCGAGATGTTGTAGAAACCGCCCGCCAGTTTCTCCACCTTCGCGCCGGGGGCAAGCACGCGCGATACTGTCCGCGGGCGTGCCGCCGGAGGATTGCCGCTCACGGTCAGCCAGGCAAACTCGCGCTGCCGGATCTCGAGGCCGTACGTCTGGTCATACACCGAGGCGTCGAACGCTACCTTGCTGTTGCTGTAGTTGTGGATATTGCGGAAACGGACATTGCGCGAGCCCGACAGCTTCACCGCCCACGGGAAGGGCTGATAGGTGCTGATCACGCGGTAGATGTGGAAGTTGGCCACCGTGATATCGCTCGAATCGGTGATTTCGAGCGGCAGCGCGGCGCCGCCCTCTCCGCGCTCCTCCTCGGTCTGGAGCGCATAAATCTGCCAGTTCGATACGTTGTGCAACTGCACTTCATAACGCACATGATGCTCGCTCGACATCTGGTAGATGCGGCCGGGCGTGGATGTATTGGAGACAAGCATGCCGGACTGCGCGAAGGTGTTGGGTGTCCACAGGTCGAGGAAGGTGCCGCCGCCGCCGTCGGTGACCCAGAGGCTGGTGTACTGGCCGTCCCAGCGGCGATTGAGGTCGGGGTCGGCGGTGTGGGTGTTGTTGTACGGGTTCTCGCGGCTGCCGTCGGCGCGGTTCGTTCCATGGCCGCCCAGAAAGCGGACGTCGTTCATCATGGAATCGGCGCCCGCCATCCACTTGGCCGCCACAGCGCGGGGGTTGATGCCGTTGGTATAGAGCCCGATGCCGATCACGATGTTGCTGCCGCCCTTGGGCGCTTCGATCATGGCTTTAGGTGCGCCGATGCCCTGGAAGGCCGGCGTGCGGTCGAGCAGGTCAATCTGGGTAAGGCTCGGATGCAGGCCGATCAGCACCGTGTCGGGTCGCAGCGCGATGGTGTCGCTGATGATGTACCGGCCGGTGGGGAGGAAGATGGCGCGGTGCGCGGCCACGGCGTTGCGGAACGCAGCCGTATCGTCGGTGGCGCCGTCGCCCTTGGCTCCGAGGGTTTGAATGTTGACCCACGTATCGGCCGGAGGCAGCGCGGGCAGGTCGGACTTCACGGGCGCGGGCATAGCGCTCAGGGGTACGGTTTCGAAGACGTCCTTGATCTGCGGCGCCGCGTCCATGGAGGCGAAATTCAGGCCGTGGGAAAACGTCTTAACCTCGTAGACGCCGCTTCGTCCGGCCACGCGCCTGCCGCTCTCACGGTAGGAGGCGAACACGGGCACGTTGCGGCATACCGCGTTCTCCAGGTTGATTTCGGTGCGCGCGTTGTTTTCGAGGCTGACGATCACTGCCGGTCCGGTAATGTCTTCCATGCGCGCGTCCTTCACCCAAAGCTCGTCGTAGGCATTCGGCTCGATGGCGATGGCGGTGGGGACATTGCGGAAGTGCGGGCGGATCAGCGTGAGCCCGGCGGCGCGCTCCGCAATGGCGGCTTCGCGCTGGCCTTCGAAGAACGCATCGATTACGGTGAACTGCCAGCCCGGGGAGGGCGTGCCGGTCCAGATGCCGTAGCGGCCGCCGGTGAAGCGGACGTCCTCGATGACGTTGCCGCCCTCGTGAACCCCGGCGAGCCCCTGCCCGATGCGGATCTCCATGTGGGCCAGGAAGCAGTGCTGCGCATAGCGGGAACGCACGCCGACGGCGCCCGGGTTGCCGTCGCGGATTTCCAGGTCGATGTTGCTGAAGGCAGAGTAGAAGGTGCCCGCTCCGGCATCGCCGGGAGTCTGCGGCGCGGCCCCGCGTCCGGCTGGCTGGGCGTTCGGCCCGCCGCGCCCGCCGCCTCTTCCTCCGCGCCCGCCCGCGCCGGGGCGGCTTCCCGCGAAGAACAGCATGTAGCTTTCGCCGGCGGGATCGCCATATCCGGGCGTGTTTTCACCGAGCACGAAGACCGGACGGTTGGCGCCGTAGCCGATGACGCGGATTCCCGGCCAGACGTAGATGGTCCGCGAAATTCGATAGCGGCCTTCCGGCACCAGCACCACGCCTTCCCGCGTGGTCTCCTGGACTTTGTTGATGGCCGCCTGAATGGCCGCGGTATCGTCGGCGGTCCCGTCGCCTCGCACGGGAAAGTTTTCCGGCGTCAGGTAGACGGCCTTGGGATCTTCCAGGCGGATGGGGTAGTAGGATCCGGCCCACAGGGGCGCCGAGGCGAACAGCAGGAGTAGAGCGCGTTTCGACATTTCGGGTCTCGCAATCGGAAAGCCGATTGTCGCGCCCGGCGCTCGTGCACGCAACCGCCCTCCGATCGCGGTTGACGTTAACGATAAACACGGCGTATAGTGGACCCGCTATGACTGCAAGACCCATAGTCGCGTCGGCTGCCATGCTCCTGCTCCCGTGCTTTGCCCGAGGCGCGGTGACGGTGTCGAGTCCAAGCGGCACGCTCGAATTCCAGATTTCCGAGAGCGGCGGCCGGCTGATGTACGAAGTGCGGCTGGGCCGGCGACCCGTCATCGAGAGCTCGCCGCTCGGCATCGTGATCGATAGTGTGAACCTGGCGGAAGGCGCTGCACTGGGCGAGGCCGCGCGATACCGGCGCGATGAAACGTTCGACTGGTACGGCGTCCACACGCCGGCGCACGACCGTGCCAACGGAGCGCGGATTCAGGTGCGCCACGCGGCCAGCCGCACAGCGTACACCATCGACGCCCGCGCCTACGACGATGGCATCGCGTTCCGCTTCGTGGTGCCCGGCAGCGGGAAGGCGCGCGTGCCCGACGAGTCCACCGCTTTCCGCATTCCTTCGGGCAGCACCGTCTGGTTTCACGACTTCGAAGGCCACTACGAAGGCGTCCAGGCCCGCTACGCGATCGAGGAAGTGAAGGCGGGCAGTTGGGCCGCGCCGCCGCTGACCTTCAGACTTCCAGGCGGCGGCTACGGTTCGATTACCGAGGCCGTGCTGCGCGACTACGCCGGAATGGGGTTGCAGGGCGACGGCAAACGCGGGTTTGCGGCGCGCCTCGGCCACTCGCATCCGGATTCCTACCCCTTCCGCCTGCGCTACAAAGAGGACGTGGAGCGGATGAAAATACCCGCGTCGATCGAAGGGACGATCACGACGCCCTGGCGCGTCGTGCTGGCGGGAGCGGATCTCAACACGCTGGTCAATGCGGACGTGATTCCCGCGCTGGCGCCGCCGCCCGATCCGAAGTACTTTCCCAAGGGCATCCACACCGATTGGATCAAGCCCGGACGCGCCGTCTGGAAATACCTCGATGGCGGCGAAAACACGCTCGCCGAGATGCGCGAGTTCTCGCGTATGGCCGGAGAACTGGGCTTCGAGTACAACGTGATCGAAGGCTTCTGGCAGAAGTGGACACCCGAAGAACTCAAGGGCTTCGTAGAGGAGTCGCGGAAGCGCGGGGTGGGGGTCATCCTGTGGAAGCACAGCCGGGAATTGCGCACGCCGGAAAAGCGGCGGGAGTTTTTCGAGATGTGCAGCCGGGCCGGGGTGGCGGGCGCGAAGATCGACTTCTTCGATCACGAGGCCAAGGAGATCGTGGACCTGTATGAGGCGTGCCTGCGCGATGCCGCGGAGTTCCACCAGGTGATCGATTTTCACGGGGCCAATAAGCCCACCGGGCTTTCGCGCACGTGGCCCAACGAGCTGACGCGCGAAGCCATCCGCGGCATGGAGAGCCGGCGCGTGGAGCGCGGGCCGCACGACGCCACCCTGCCGTTCACCCGCATGCTGGCCGGGCACGCCGACTACACACCCATGCTGTTCACCGAACGCCGCGGCGATACGTCCTGGGCGCACCAGATCGCCACCGCGGTGATCTACACGTCGCCGCTGCTGGTCTACGGCAGCCACCCGAAGAACATCCTGGAAAACCCGGCGGTGGAGGTGATCCGCGCAATTCCGAGCGTGTGGGACGAAACCCGCGTGCTGCCGTTCTCCGATATCGGCGACGTGGCCGGATTTGCGCGCCGCCGCGAGGGCCGCTGGTTCATCGCCATTGCCAACGGCGCGGCCGAACGCACCGTGGAGGTGCCGCTCAACTTCCTCGGGACGGGACGGTTTGATGCCGTGCTGGTCCGGGATAATGCCGCGACCGACGCCGCCGTGGAGATGGAACGGCGGAGTACTGGGACCGCGGACATCCTCGCGGTCAAACTGCGCGCGGGAGGCGGATTTGTCGCGATGCTGACGCCGCGGAAATAGCCGCGCTACTTCACCGGCAGTTCGAACAGCGCCACGCCGAGCGCGGGCACGCGAAGCTGCCCGGTCCCGCGATACGGCTCCTGGCGGACGTCCACCTGTCTCGGCTTGCCCGGGTCATTGTGCGCCGACTTGTTCGGACCGGAGAGGACCCAGGACATGCCGCCGCCGGCCAGTTGCGCGCCGGTCAGGGCCAGGTCCACCGACTGCTCCTGGTCCGTCGGATTTACGATGGCAACGGTGAGCGCGGTCTTATCCGCCGTCCATGCCGCCGAGATATCGAGCGGCGCGGGCGTTCCGGTCACTTCCACAGGGGTCACGCCGAAACGCCGGCGGTAAAGTTGCAGCACCAGCCCGGTAGTCTCGAATTCCGCCGCCGTGGGGGTGGTTTTGATGGCGCCGATGACGTTCACGGTCTGGGCGTAGTTCGCCATGAAGAAGATATCGGAGTTGCGGAAATATTCGTGGAGTCCGGCGGCGATGCCGAGGCCGTCTTCGAGCGAGTACCGCACGCCGAGCTCGCCGAAATCGTTCGGCCCATACCAGTAGTTCCACTCGTCCATGGCGATGCGGATGTCCTTGCCGGCGAGCGACGGGATGCGCTTGCGGTAGTCGCGATGCGCGTCCGCCACCTTCCTGATGCCGCCGGTGGCCTGCGCGATGTGGGCCACCACATCGTTGCGATGCTGCCAGTAAACGTGCTCGCTGATCAGGTTCATGTAGTCGGCGCACTGCTTGAGCATTTCCTCGCTCCACTGGCCCACGGCGCCGACGCCGATGGGAGAGAACGACGGATCCACCTTGCGCATGGCTTCCACCACGCGGTTGTGCTTCTTGACGTAATCGGACAGCGGCATGTGGCCGAGCTGCCAGTCGCCGAACATTTCGTTGCCGACGGCGAACCACTTCACCTTGTAAGGCTCGGGATGCCCGTTCTGCGCGCGCAGCCTGCCCAGGGGCGTTGAGGGCGCGCCGTTCAGGTATTCGAGCTCCTGCGCGGCGGCGGTCTCATCGCCAAGCCCTGTGTTGACGGCGACGAAGGGCTCGGAGCCGATCTCGCGCATCAGCTCCATGTATTCGTGGATGCCGACGTCGTTGTGCTCGATGCCTTTCCACGCCGGATTCTTGCGCGGCGGACGCTTGTCGGCGTCGCCGATGCCATCCCGCCAGTTATAGCCGCTCACGAAATTGCCGCCCGGCCAGCGGTACACCGGCGAGTCCAGTTCCTTGAGCAGGGCCACCGTGTCCGCGCGCCAGCCGTAAATGTTATCGGCCGGCATCACCGAGACGGTGCCGATGCGGAAAGCGCCGGTGCCGCGCGCCACGATTTCGATGCGGCCGTTATCCGTAGAGCCGCCCGCGCGGAACTGCAGCGGATACCTGGCGTACTCGCCCGCAATCTTCTCGATGGTGACGGTCTGGCGCATGGTCGCGCCGCCTCCCCATACCAGGCTGACGTCCACCGGACCGGCGGTGGCGGCTCCGGAAAGAATCACCCGCCCGGTGTATTCGCGGCCCGCTACCAGCGCGAGGCGTTCCTGCGCCAGACCCGCAGGGCGGCCCCCGCCGGGCAGTGTGATCTCGGGAGTGTGCTCGCCCACGTATGCGCCCGCGGTCACCATCCGGACGCCCTGCTTCGGTCCCAGAATCAGCCACGGCGAACGGACGAGCAATTCATAAGGATGGCCCTCGCCGTCGTAAGTTCGCGGCCCGGGCTTGAACATTTCGTAGGCGGGCGCCTCGCCGTTCACGGGGTAGTAGAACTTGCGGTCTTCCAGCATTTCAGACCACAGGCCGCCATAAATGCAGCGGCCCAGGTGCTCGATGAACTGGCCGTAAATATATTTCGAGATAGGAGCGCTGGTCTTGGAAGCGTTGACGGTGACCGTGGCGGAAAAGGCCGGACAAATTGCCAGCAGCAGGTATGCAAGGCTTTTCATAACGCACCATTGTAGACCGTTATTGTGCCCCTCGGGTTTTACGCGGCGACCGGCCGACCGCTTCTGCGGGAGGCGAACACATACAGAGCTCCCGCGCTGCTCGTGAGAATAAAGGTGCATGCGATCGCGAGCGGGTTGAACCTCACGGCTCTGGAGATGACGGTAATGTGGTCCACGCGCGCCAGCACCCAGGTGAAGTGCGCCGCCGAGAGCAACAGCCCGGCTCCGGCCCCCAGCAGGATGGCCCGTTTCGATACGCCCAGGCAGACTGCCGCTATGATTGCTACGAATCCTACAAGTAATACAAGGACGCAGGCTGCTACACCACTGCCGAAGAAGACCAGCGCATTGTCGAGCGCTTCGATGAAGCGCGTCTTCAGTGGCCACCCCCACGGGATCTCCTGGCGGAGTCGTAAAACCAGCGGCCCGCCCGTGTGGCTGACCAGAATGTATTTGTCTGAACCGGAATCAACCGCCTGGAGACGGGAGTTATAAAAGCCGTGACCCTGCGCCGCGGCTGTCCCGGAACTCTCAATGAACCGGTACGCGGCGCCGCCGCGAATGCGCACCGGCAGGAGTCCCTCTGGCGCACCCGCGAGGGTGATCTGCCGGCTCCTGCCGCGAGTTTCGTCGGCGATAACCCGATACGGTGGCTGGATGGCAAAGGAGATCCGAGGATCCCCGAGCAAGAGATAAGAGGGTAGTGCGGCGAAGGACTGCATGGTTCCGTGGTTCTGTAACTGAACCACCCGCCCGATAGGAAACTCCGGAAAGGTATGGCGAAAAGGCAGTCCTTCAGAGCCGCCAGGGTCGAAAGACATTACAACTCGCTGTACCGAGCACCAGATTCGGCACGGGCGGCAGTTCGCTCGACGGCAGGACCGTGTCGGCATCAAGCTGGAGGTATGTTTCGCCGCCGTGACCCGCGAAGGTTATGTAACCCCCCTCTGCCAGTGCCTCGGCAAAACGCTGGTGGGGTACGGGATTTGAAGCGTCGAAGGCGCTGGATGGACTGGCCCGGACGTGGCGGGCGCGCCGCCATAGCACCTTTGCCGACTCTGGTGTGCGACCGCTAATCAGGCCCACGGCGGTTTGCGGAAATCGATCGCGCCACGCACGAGCAAAGCCGGCGATCACCCGGTCCGAGAGGCGGCCCGGCTGTACCACCCATATCAAGTACTCCGCGCGGATGTCGGAGTATGAGTCTGCAAGCGCGACGCCCTCCTCCTGGGCGATCTCCGCAGCAACCGGCCGCAAGGAGTCGGCCGGGTCGCAAATCACGGCCAAGTGCGCCAGCACAAGAAGTTCGGCCAGCATGAGCGTCTGCCCCTCATTCTATGAAATGGCTGCTGACGGTGCCACCACAGCAGCGCAATCGAAACGACTATTTCAAATGACTGGAGAAAAATTCCGCCGTCGCACGGTAAGTGGCGACCCACGAGCGCCAGAGCAGGAAGTCGTGGACTTCGTCGGGCAGGATCATCTCCTCAACGTGGACCTTGCGCACACGCAGCGCATCTCTGAGCATCACGGTCTGGTTGAACTGCACGTCGGGATCGTCATCGCCGTGAATGAGCAGCACCGGCGATCGCCAGGTGTCCACAAAGGCGAGGGGCGATGCTTCAAATGCAACCTTGTAATCGGGTTCGCCGGGCGGAATCCCGAGCTCTTTCGCCCAATCGTGAACTCCGTGGAAATCGACGCCCACGCGGAACAGGTCGGAAGCGCGGGCCAGCGCAAGTGCGGTCAGGTAGCCGCCGTACGAGCCGCCCCAGATGCCGATCCGGGCCGGGTCCACGTCGTTGCGCGAGCGCAGGTAAACCCCCGCGCCCTGCACATCGGCGAACTCGGCTCCGCCCGAGGCGCCGAAATGGAGGGCTTCCCGAAAACTCATGCCGTAGCCGATGCCGCTGCGGAAATTCACCGAGAGCACGACATAGCCCCGGCTCGCCAGGTACTGGTTCATGGCATACGCGTTGGTGTAGTAGTACATGGGGTGCCAGCCAAGCATCATCTGCCGGCGCGGTCCGCCGTGAACGAAGACCAGGGCAGGGGAGCGGCCGGTTGCGCGCGGCGGCAGGAACAGTTGGCCGTGGATTGCCAGCCCGTCGGCGCTCGGGAAAATGACGGGCTGCGGCGTGACCATGGCGGCGAGCGGAAATCCGGGAGGCGCCTCTTCGAGGTCGCGTACCGTGCCTCCCGCTCGTATCGCGGGATGCATGGGCCGCTGCGCGTCGCCGCGCAGGAGCGCGACAACCGCCGGGTCCGAAGTGGGCTCGGGACGGCACTCGATGCCGGTCCCCGCGGTGAGCGCGGCAGGCGTGCCTCCAGCGGCGGCAACGCTCCACAGGTGGCGGCGGTCGATGTCGTTCTGGTTCGAGGAGTAGATGACGGTGCGGCGGTCTGGAGAGAGCGCGGCGTCCTCCACCTCAAATTCGCCCGGGGTGAGCGGCGTTGGGTTTCCGCCCGCGGCCAGCACCGAATAAAGATGGGTCCAGCCGTCGCGCTCCCAGGGAAAGACGAGCCGGCCGCCATCGGCCCAAAGCAACTGGTTCGTGGCGGTCACTTCCTTGAACACGCTACCCGGGCCTTCGGACGCGCGCCAGATTTCGCGGCCCTCGCCGGTGTCGAGCGCGGCCACCCGGATGGACCATGGTTCGGCTGCTCGCCGCGCTTCGCGCACGGGGCGCAGGCCGCTGCTCGGCTGCCGGATGAATGCCACGTTGCGGCCGTCGGGCGACCACACGGGCCAGGCATCGCGGTCCGTGCTGGGATCGAGATAGCGGAGGGCGTTCGCGGCGGGCTCATAGACGGCGATGAAGGCGTGATCGCCGCGGCTGGTTTGAAAAACGATGCGCGCGCCGTCGGGCGACCATACCGGCCGCCCGCACTGTCCGTGCATGTGGAACGCCTGTGCGGCCGGCGCCGATCCATCCACCGGCGCCATCCAGACCTGGCCGGCGCGAAGATAGGCCACGCGATCGCCCTTGGGGGACACGGCGGGCGAGTCGCCTTCTCCGATGCGCCGCGGCGCGCCGCCGTCGAGCCGCACCATCCAGACCGCCTGCTCCACGCCCATCGGTTCGTGTGCCGGATTGGGTGCTTCGCCGTAGCGCGCGGCTTCGCTGCCGCGCACGAAGAAGAGTGCGGCGCCGTCCGGCGTCCAGGCGATATCGCCGAGTTCCTGGCCGTCGTCGGCGGTGTAACTGGTGAGGAGATGCGGCCGGTAATCGGGCGGCGCGGCCATCATCAGGTTGCGCACGCCGCGGGTGTTCGAAACCCACGCAATCTTTCCGCCCGCGGGCGACGCAGTGAGCGCGCTCGGAAAGGGCGCGCTCAAAACCTGTTCCAGGGTAAAGGACGATTGCTGCGCCGCGGCGCAGGCCGAGAGCGCCAGCAGCGCGAAGATCCGCATGTCCCTACTGTTGCACGGTTTCGTATTCGGTTTTGACGCGGGGCGGATAGACGTAGGGCGTCACCAGGCTTTCGCTGCCGTCCACGCCGATGGCCTTCACACCGAATTTGGCGTCATCCACCGAAACATCCTTGAGCGTGTACTGCGTGACCTTGCCGGCGAAGATCTCCTGCTCCCAGTAAGGCGCGGTCGTGGAGCGGACCAGGACGGCGTAGCCCGCGATGTCGGCGTCGTTGCCGGAAGGCCTCCATTGCAGCACCGCATCGTAGCCCGAGCCGCGCGAAATGGTCGGGCTGGGGCGCCTGCCGGCTCCCGCGCCCGCGCGTCCTCCCGCGGCTGCGGGTGGAGCGGTTCCCGCACTGGCGGCGCGTCCGCCCGCATTCGCATTGGCGTTGTTGCCTCGTCCGGCGCCGGGCGCGCGCGTGATCAGCGGAGCCTTCGGCGCCAGCGCCAGGCTGGCGGCCACGGCGGCGTTCATCTTCGCGACCTTGGTGGTGTACGGCACGGACATGTTCTCCAGCACGTCCGTGGCGCGGTGTTGGTGGGTGTAGTTCTCATTGGGCGTCGAAATGCGCACCGCCGCGAAACCTTCGAGCTGGAACGGCGAATGGTCGCCGCCGCGGCCCAGGCGATCCTGCATGAAGATCGTGTCCACCTTGAAGGACGGGATATAGCGCTGGCCCACTTCCTTCACGTAGCGCGAAAGCTGCTGCGAAGGCGAATCCATCGATTCGTCGCTGTAAACCGAAACGGACGTGTTGCTCATGCGCCCGTTGCCGGACGTATCCGTGCCGATGATGTCGTTGTTGAGGATGGCCTCGATGTCGCGATTCTCCTTGCGCGCCTTGGCCGCCATCAGCGTGCTGCCCACCAGGCCCTGCTCCTCGCCCGCGAAGCTGATGAACAGGATGGACTTGTCGAACTCGTACTGGCTCATCACGCGCGCCAGCTCCATGACAGCGGCGGTGCCGCTGGCGTCGTCGCAGGCGCCCGGCGCGGGTAGGTCCGCGTTCTTCTCGAAGTCGGCGAGCGTGAGCTGCTGCGCGCCCTGGCCGGCGGGCTGCGGAGGGGCCTCGGGGTCGGCAGCGGCGGCATTGGCGGGACGAGTTCCGAGGTTCAGGGAATCGTAATGCCCGCTCACCACCACGAAGGTGTCGGGATACTTCGTTCCGGGCAGCATCGCCACCACGTTCCACAGGTCGACGTCTTTGAAGATGCGCTGGCCCTGCTTCTTCACACGATACTTGTCGAAGCTCACCTGAAGGCGAGGACTGTAACTCTTGAACTCTTCGAGAACCCACTGCCGCGCCGCGCCGATGCCGCGATTCGGGTCGTCCTGGTTCGACATCGTGTTGCGCGTGCCGAAGCTGACGAGCTTGGCAATGATGGCCTGGATCCGTTCGTCGGACACTTCGGAAACGATTTTGGAAACCTTCGGGTTGACGGCTTTATCGTCCGCGGCTCCGTGGCCCGCGAAGAGTGCCAGGATCGCAGCGGTAGCGATGAGGGGGCGCAGCGTCTTCATGGTGAGAACCAGAATAACCCAGGGCAGGCGGCTTGGGGAGAGGCCTAAGTTCGCTGAAAGCACTTATACTGATCGTGTCATGAGACGCTCATACGCTATCCTGGCCCTGCTTGCCGCATCCGCCGCCGCACTTCCGGCGCAATCCATCCAGTTCGATGCCACGAAAAAGGTGTGGCTCCTGAACACGGGCAGCAGTTCCTACGCGCTCGGCGTCACTTCGGATGGCGCGCTGCGCAACCTCTATTGGGGCGCCCCGCTGTGGCGCATGGAAGACCTGCCCGCGCCCGCCCAGCCCAGGGGGCTTTCTTCCTTCGATCCCGCCGAAATGATGGAGAACGAGGAGTATCCGGGGTGGGGCGGCACGCGCTACCTGGAACCGGCGTTGAAGGTCACGCGCGCGAACGGCGGCCGCGACCTGGTCCTCAAATATGTCTCGCACAAGATTAGCGGCAATGACCTGGATATTGTGGTCAAAGACATCAAGGATCCGATCGAGGTCACCTTGCATTACCGAATCTATCCGGACAACGGAATTCTTCGCCGCAGCGCGACTGTCCGCAACGGCATGTCCCAACCGCTGACGCTGGAAAGTGCCCAGGCGGCGGCCTGGTATCTGCCGCCCGGTGAAGGTTACAACCTCACGTATGTCACGGGCCGCTGGGCTGCCGAATCGCAGCTCAATCACGAGCCCATCCACGAAGGGCAGAAGGTGCTGGAGAGCCGCAAGGGGCACACCAGCCACAACTTCAATCCGTGGTACGCCGTGGATGCCGGAGCCACCGAAGAGACCGGCCGCGTCTGGTACGGGGCGCTGGCCTGGAGCGGCAACTGGCGGATTTCGGTAGAGCAGACGCCCTACCGCCAGGTGCGGGTCACCGGCGGGCTGAACACTTTCGACTTCGCCTATCCGCTGAGTCCGGGAGAATCGCTCGAAACCCCGGCGTTCTACGGAGGATTTTCGGACCACGGCTTCGGCGGCATGTCGCGCAACCTGCACCGTTTCGAGCGCGAGCACATCCTGCCCGGCGGGAACAGCGCGCGGCTGCGGCCGGTGCTCTACAACTCGTGGGAGGCGACCACGTTCGCGGTGGACGAACCGGGGCAGAAGGCGCTGGCCGAAAAGGCCGCCAAACTCGGAGTGGAGCTTTTCGTGATGGACGACGGCTGGTTCGGCGCGCGCAACAACGACCGCGCCGGGTTGGGCGACTGGACCGTCAACCCCAAGAAGTTCCCCAACGGGCTCAAACCCCTGATCGACCACGTGAACTCGCTCGGCATGGAATTCGGGCTGTGGGTGGAGCCCGAAATGGTGAATGCCGACAGCGACCTCTACCGTGCCCATCCCGACTGGGTGCTAAACTTTCCCGACCGCCCGCGCAGCGAACTGCGCAACCAGATGGTCCTCAACCTGGCGCGCCAGGACGTGAAGGAGCACATTTTCGGCGTGCTCGACAAGCTGGCAAGCGAGTACAACATTCGATATTTCAAGTGGGACATGAACCGCCCAATCTCCGAGCCCGGTTGGACCGAAGCGGGTGTCGCCAACGAGCGCAAAGTATGGGTTGAGTACGTGCGCAACCTTTATGAGATCCTGGACCGGCTGCGGGCCAAACATCCGAAACTGGAGATCGAGTCGTGTTCCGGCGGTGGCGGCCGCATCGACCTCGGCATTCTTCAGCGCGTGGATGAGGTCTGGCCGTCGGACAACACCGAGGCTTTCGACCGGCTGCGCATCCAGGAAGGCTTCACCATGGCATACGCGCCCAAGATCATGTCGGCGTGGGTGACGGATGTGCCCAGCACCAACGGCCGCAGCGTGCCTTTGCAGTACCGCTTCCTGGTGATGATGCAGGGCGCGCTGGGCATCGGCGCGAATCTCAACCGGTTCAGCGAGCAGGACACCGCCACGGCCACGCAGATGATCGAATTGTATAAGCGCATCCGCGGCACGGTGCAGATCGGCGGCCTCTACCGCCTGTTCTCGCCGCGCGACGGGGATCTGACAGCGAACCAGTATGTCGCTGCCGATGGCAGGCAGAGTGTGCTGTTCGCCTTCCGGCACTCGCAGCAATACAATACGGCGGCGCCGAACATCCGTTTTCGCGGCCTGGAAGAGAAGGCCGTTTACCGAGTGGAACTGGTGGGGGTCCAGGGCGGCGGCGGACGGCGCGGCGGACCGCCTCCGGGCGCGCCCCTGGCGGGCGGCCGCGGACCTCAGGCGGGCCGCGGCCAGCAGGCCGCACAGCAGTACAGCGGCGCTTACCTGATGAGCGTCGGATTGGCTTTGAACTTGCGTGCCGACTACGCCTCGGCAGCCGTGATTGTAGAGAAGCTCTGACGCTCCGAAAATGCAACAATAGCGCGTGGGGAGGTTTCCCGATGAAGAAGCTGACGCTGTGGATGATAGCTCTGGCCTTGAGTTCGAGCGGCGCGTTGTTCGCCCAGAATATCGTTGGTGATTGGCAGGGAACTTTAGAGCCTCCGGGCAGGGCCCTGCGGCTCGTCATCAAGATTACGAGAGCCGATGACGAGAGCCTGAAAGCGACGCTTTTCAGCATCGACCAGGGAGGGCAGGGCATCAACGCATCCAACGTAACTCAACAGGGCTCGACTTTGAAGTTCACAGTCGCGGCAATCGGGGGGAGTTACGAAGGCAAGCTCAGTTCCGACGGAGCGTCCATCAGCGGGACGTGGGGCCAGGGCGGGCCAACCCTTCCACTGAATCTTGCGCGGGCCACCCCAGCGACTGCGTGGACCATTCCCGAACCTCCGCCGCCGCCGAAGCTGATGGCCGCCGACGCGAATCCGGTCTTCGAGGTGGCCACGATCAAACCGAGCCAGCCCGACGCGCGAGGCAGTTCGATTTTGGTGGGGAGAGGCGGCGGCAACCTCTTCACGACAACCAACACGTCGCTTGCGGAGCTGATTACTTTCGCCTACGGCATCCATCCCCGGCAGATCACCAATGGTCCGGCATGGTTCGAAAGCGAGAAGTACGACATCAGCGCCAAGCCGGACCTGGCGGGTATCCCGAACGTGGCGCAGCTGAAAAGCATGGTTCAGAAACTCCTGGCCGAACGCTTTCAGCTCGCGTTTCACCGGGAAAAGAAGGAGCTTTCCTGCTACGCCCTGAGTGTGGCGAAGTCGGGCGCGAAAATGACGAAAACCGAGAATAATCCGGGCCGGCTTCCGGGCTTTGGCGGCGGCGGACCGGGAAGAGTCGGCGTCCGCAACGCGACCATGTCGGAGTTCGCCGATTTCCTGCAAAGCCGCGTTCTGGAAAAGCCGGTGGTGGACCAGACTGCTCTAACGGACCGCTACGACTTCACCTTGCAATGGACTCCCGACGCCGTCCAGGCGAACGCGATGGGGCAGAATGCGCCCTCTCCCTCCGCCCGGACCCGATGCGCCGCCGGATCTGTTTGCCGCCGTCCAGCAGCAGCTCGGACTGAAACTCGAATCGACGAAAGCGCCGGTCGAAGTGCTGGTGATCGACAAGCTCGAAAAGCCGTCGGCGAACTGAGGTTACTCCTCGCGCAGCAGCCTGACCGGGTCCAGTGACAGCGCGCGTTGCGCCGGAATCCAGGTCGCCAGGAGTCCGAGGAACACCATTGCCAAAACTACGCCGGCCAGAACCAGGGGATCGCGGGGCGTCGCCTGGTAGACGATCGCGGCCAGCACCTGGGTGAACAGGACGCCGAGTACCAGTCCGGCGGCCGAACCCACCGCCAGCAATTTCAGAGCGCGTCCCAACCCCGCTTGCAGCACCTGCTTTCGCTGCGCGCCCAGCGCAATCCGGATGCCCAGTTCCCGCAGCCGCTTGCTGACCGAGTAGGCGGCCATGCCGAAGATTCCGGTGACGGCCAATACAGCGCCCAGCAATCCCATGACGCCGAGCGCCACCGTCGCCACGCGTGACGGGAAGAGGGCGCCTTCAAGGTCCTGGCTCCACGTCATGACGAACGCAGGCAGCCCCGCATCGAGCTCGCGGAGTTTCTGCCGGATTACCGCCGCCAGTTCCGCCGGGTCGCGCTCCGAGCGCACGATCAGCCATGCGTCGCTTTCAGGCGATTGCAGAAGCGGGAGAAACATCGCGGGCTGCTGATCTTCGGTGAGACTGCTGTACTTGCCGTTCTCGACGATCCCCACCACCTGGATGCGTGCTCCGTCCCGCAGTTTGTAGAAGCGGCCGATGGCGTCAGTAACGGAGCCGAACATCTTGCGCGCGAACTCCCGGTTGACGACGGCGACGCGTGGCATGTCCGCATCGTCGTGCCAGCTCAGTGTTCGGCCGGACAGCAGCGCCGTGCCCGCGGCCCGAAAGTAATCGGGAGATATCTTGAAGACGAAAGGCTTGGCCGCCGCTTTGGACGGGCGAAGGTCTGTGGTTTCATCGTGGTATACCCCAACGTTGGCCCAGGCCTGGTCCAGCGGAACGCTGCTCGTTAACGCGGCGGATTGGACGCCGGGGATCGTCTGCATGGCGTCAATCATGCGCCTCTGCATGTTGGCCACCGCGTCATCGCGATATCCACCCATGGCGAGGTCGGTATTCATCAGCATTGCGTTGCGGGGGTCAAATCCGAAATCGGCGTGAAGGGAACGATCGAGTCCGCGCACGGCGACCATCGAAGAGGTGACCAGCAGCGCGCAGATCGCGACCTGGACCACGAGCAGCAGGTCGCGCGCGGCGATCCGCCGGCCCGCCACGCCGGTCGGGCCCGCCTTGATTATCTGGTATGGATCGGTTCTGCGCACCTGGCGCGCCGGGACGAGGCCGAACAGAATTCCGCTCACCACCGCGAGTGCCAGCGCCATGGCGTACACCTTTGCGTCGGGGTGCACGGGCACGTGGATGGGGAATCGGGACAGTGGCTGCCAGGCGCTCAAGGCGTGTAGCAGCACCACGCTTCCCGCGAGTCCAACGGCGCCTCCGGCGAGCGAAATCATGAGGGCCTCGGTCAGCAACTGCCGCATGATCCGGCTGCGGCCCGCCCCCAGCGCCAGCCGCAGCGCAACCTCGCGCCCGCGGTCCGCAGCGCGCGCGGCAAACAGGCTACCCAGGTTGGCGCACGCCGCCGCCAGAATCAGACCGGCCATCAGCATCAGCCCGGCGACAAATGCCCTCACCGGACCGCCCAGAAAGTCGCCGTTGAAGGTGGGGCGGCCCACTTTGTAAGTCACCGAGCCGACTTCCTTGGGGTAGTTCTTTTCCACCCACGATCCGATGGAGTTCAGGTCCGCGGCCGCCTGTTCCGGTGTCACTCCGGGCTTGAGATGCCCTACCATCTGGAAAACCGAGCGGGTTCCGCGGACGTTGAGGAAGTCCGTCCCCGTTACCTGCGACTGGTTCACGATCGGCATGAAGATGTCGGGAAACAGGAACAGCAAGGTGCCGTGAAACTCGGGCGGCGCCACGCCGATGATAGTGAAGGGGTGCCTGTTTAAGCCGCACCACGCGGCCCACCACGCCCGGATCGTCGTGAAAATGGGTGCGCCAGAATCCGTGGGACAGCACGACGTACGGCGCGCTGTTGGGCCCGCGCTCATCGGAGGCGTGAAACACCCGGCCCAGGTGCGGCTGGATCCGCAGGACGTCGAAAAAATTCCCGCTCACCGGTTCGACCCAGACGCGGGCGGGCTCGCCGCCGGCATCGAAGCCGGCGGTCTGGATCGAGTATGTGGCCAGACCGTCGAAGCTCCGGTTGCGGTCGCGCAGGTCGATGTAAGTCGGGTAGGATTCCGCGCCGTAGTTATCCGCCTTGCGCTGGATGGAGTAGAGGCTTTCGGCCTGAGGCAGATCGAGCGGGCGCAGCACCATCGCATTCAGGATGCCGAAGACCACCGAGTTCGCCGCGATTGCCAGAGCCAGGGTCAGGACGGCAACGGCCGCGAAACCGGGCGACTTGGTGAGCACGCGCAGGGCGTAGCGGATGTCCTGAACCGTGTCGTCCACCAGGTTCAACTTCCGCAGGTCTCGGCATTCCTCTTTCCGTTGGGTCAGGCCGTCCATGGAGCGGAGGGCGGCGGTCCGCGCCTGCTCCGGCGTCAGGCCCTGCGCGGCATACTCTTCGATCTTTCGCTCCAGGTGATACTCGAGTTCGTCATTGAGGTCCTGTTCCACGCGGCTCCGGCGGAAGAGGGATCGCAGGCGGAGCGGCACGGCGTAGATCCAGTGTTCGATGCGCATGGCTTATGCCTCCTCCAGCCGGATCACCTGCGAAATGGCGTCGGAGAGCCGCGCCCAGTTCGCGGCTTCCTTTTGAAGCTGTTTGCGGCCGAGCCGCGTCAGCGAGTAGAATTTGGCCCGCCGGTTGTTCTCGCTGGCCTTCCACTCCGCGCTGATCCATCCCTCCTGTTCGAGCTTGTGCAGCGCCGGATAGAGCGAGCCGTCGCTGACTTGCAGGACATCGCCCGAAACCTGCTTCAGCCGCTGGCTGATGGCCCAGCCGTTCAACGGCTGCAAAGCCAGAATCTTAAGAACGAGAAGGTCCAGGGTGCCCTGAACCAGGTCGGATGGTCTGCTCACGTCCCCTCCTATCGGTTACCGAGCGAGGATATCACGAACTCCTCTCGGTAAGCAAGGGGAAAACGCTACTTCGATGCTTTCGTCAGCAAGCCGTTCAGTTTCAGCCACTCTTCCAACCGGTCCAGGTAATGGTCCGCGCCGCCGCCTTTCTTCCCAAAGCCGTGCTGGCCGGTCTGAAAAACGTGCAGCTCGGCCGGAAGCCCGGCTTTTCTCCACGCGCCGAACAGGTCGATCGAGCCTTGAAACCCGACGGTCTGGTCATCCGCCGCCACGGCGATGAACAGCGGTGGCGAACCCGCCGGCGGCGGATTTGAATTGGCGCCCGCGGCGTAAATGGGCGCGGCGAAATCGGGCCTGCCGTCGGCGGGTCCGTACAAGGTGGAAAGAACCACCGCGCCTCCCGCCGAGTAACCGATGATCCCGACGCGATTCGAAGCGGCGCCGAATTCGGCGGCCCGCTGCCGCACCAGGCGCACGGCCTGTTGCCCGTCCGCGCCCGCAATTTCGCGCAGGTTCTGGCCCGCCTGAGGTCCGGCCGCAGCCGTCCCTCTGCCCGCCGAGGCCGCTTGCGCGTTCGGGTCCTGATAGATGGTGCGGTACTTCAAGACAAAAGCGTCCACCCCCATCTGGTTCAGCCGCTTGGCAACATCCACGCCTTCATACGACATCATCAGCGTGCGGAATCCGCCGCCGGGCGCGACAATCATCGCCGTTCCCACGGCAGCCGCCTTTTCGGCCGGGTAGTAGAGCAGAACGGGCCGGACGATATTCTGCGCCTGCGGCCGTTCGGGCGTGCCGGCGGTCTTCTCCGGGTAATTCCAATTCTCCGAACCGGGAGCGACACCCGGATACAACGGAATTTCTCGGGCGGGCGGCGCCAGTTGCGCCCGGGCCGCCATCGCCACACCGGCCAGCACGCATACGCGCGCAAGATTCGCGTGGAGCATTCGAAGCCTCCTTCCTTCCTTTGAGGGACATGGTACATCATGCGCCGCCGCGTCGCCGCGCGCTGACGGCTGCCCTACAATGGAAGGCATGATTTCCAGACGAGAGTTCGGAGCGGTCTCTTTCGGAGCTGCCTTCGCGGCACGCGCCTCCGCGCGGCAATTACAGACGATCGGCGTTCAACTGTACACGGTCCGCGATGTTCTGCCCAAGAATCCGAAGGAAGTTCTGAAAGCCATCGAGGCGATCGGTTACCGGGAAAGCGAGCCGACCTACGCGCAGCTCAGCCAGTTCGGCGCCGAAATCAAGGCGACCGCGCTCAAGCCGGTGAGCGTGCATCTCGACTCCGCGATGGTGAGTCAGGGGAAGGACGCAGACCTCGACAAGGCTTTGCAGCTCGCAAAGGAATACGGCATCACTTACGCCGTTATGCCCTACGTTCCTCCGGCCGAGCGCAACGGCGTGGAAGGGATGCGCGTGCTGGTGGACAAACTGAACCGGGCCGGCGAGAAGTGCCGCGCGGCCGGGCTCAAACTGGCCTATCACAATCACGCCTTCGAGTTCGATCCCAAAGAAGGCACGACGCCTTTTCAGGTCCTGCTGGAGCGCGCGGATAAGAACCTGGTGTCATTCGAAGTAGACCTGTTCTGGGTAAGCGTGGCGGGCCAGGATCCGGCGGCGATGCTCGAGAAGCTCTCCGGCAGGGTGCCGCTGGTTCACGTAAAAGATAAGGCCAAGGATATGCCCGTGCAGTATAACGAACAGGTGCCGCGCACGGCATTCCGTGAGGTGGGGAACGGCACGTTCGATTGGCCCAAGATTTTGACGGCCGCGTCGGCGGCAGGTGTCCAGCACTATATCGTGGAGCAGGATCAGACTCCCGGAGATCCGGTGGCAAGCCTGCGCCAGAGCTTTGCCTTTCTATCGAAACTCAACTTTTAGCCATGCCCTCGCGGGCTCCCTCGCAGATCGCGGCGGCGCTGGCCGCAGTCGTGCTGGCATGGGCGCAGAACCAGCCCCCGCCGGCGCCGCGAACCTCCGCGGACGCCGACCGCCTGGAAGCCCGGCTGCAAACCACCCCCGGCGATACCGCGGTTCGGGCGCAATTAATCCGGTTCTATTCGCGTCCACGCTTTGTCACCGACAAGGCGCGGATTCTGCGCGGCCAGCACATTCTCTGGATGATCGAGAACGATCCGGCCAACGCCGTCCTCGGTGTGCCCGCCGGTACCATCGATCCGGAAGGCGGCGCGTTCGCGGATGCCTACGGATACGGTCTCGCCGACCGCGCCTGGCGCAACGTGCTTCGCCGGGCCGGTGCGCCCGCCCGCGCGCTATCGAACGCGGTCAATTTTTACCGCAGCCCGGACCCCGAGTTCGCACGACAAATCGTGGAGGGCGGGCTGAAGCGTTTTCCTGATGATACGGGGCTCGGCGCGGCGGCCGGTACACTGCTGGCTTTGACCGTCCTCGGCGGTACCGTCGTGGACGGGACAGGCACCGCCATCTCGGTGGACGACCGGCTGATGACTTCGCCCGCCGCACTGGCGGCGCGGAGCGAGATTGAAAGCGCCTCCAACCTGAGCCTGCTGGGCGCCGCCACCACTTTCCTGACGCAACAGTTCCCGGCCCTCCGTGCGCGCCTGCGGCCCCCGCAGTTGAGAGGCGTGCTCGATTTTCAGGCGCGCTGCTACGAACGCGCAGTCGCAATCAACCCGGAGAACGCGAAGTGGAAGTCGGGGTTGCGCAACGTGTACCGGACAGCGGCGGCGATACCGGCCAGGCCGTCCGACCGCTATGTTTACCTGGAGCGAGCGGCCAGGGTGCCGGGCACCGACGCCGAGAACCTCTCCCTGTTGCCGGATCTGGCGCAGGCCAGGTTGGACATGCAGGATCTGGGCAAAGCTGCGGAGGCAGCGGAGGAGGCGTTGCGCCTGGCCGCACAAAACCCTGGGGCCGCGGCAGGCAATGCGCTGCACATGGGCAACATCGTGATGGGCCGACTGGCGCTGCGGAGGGGAGATATTACCGAGGCCAAGTCCCGCCTGCTGGCGGCGGGCCGGACTCCGGGCTCACCGGTGCTGAATCTGGAGGGTCCCAACTGGCAACTCGCAAGCGAGTTGCTCGCGAAAAATGAAAAAGGCGCCGTGCTCGAGTACATCGAGCTGTGCCGGAAGTTCTGGCGGCGGGACGGCGGAAAGCTGGATGCGTACGCGGCGGCAATCCGCGCGGGCGAATGGCCGGGTTTCCGAAAGGACCGCTAAGAGCAGCCGCCGGTGTTATGATCGAATCCTTTCGCTATGCCGCATACATCTTTGCTATCGTCCATTGCAGACCTGGCGCACCGGGTCGGACCAGCGGGCTCGCGCCCTGTGCACCGCCGTGCCTTCCTCCGCGCCTCCGCCTTGCGGCTGCCGCCGCAGTGCCGGCCCAGGGCAGTCGCAAGATCGTCATTGTGGGAGCCGGACTTGCCGGGCTCACCTGCGCCTACCGGCTGAACCGAAAAGGCATCCAGGCGGAGATCTATGATGCCAACACCAGGGTGGGGGGCCGTTGCTGGACGCTCCCGGCCGGGGCTTTCGACGACGGGCAAATCGTGGAGCGGGGGGGCGAACTCATCGACCAGAGCCATACCGAAATCCGCCACCTCTGCCAGGAGCTTCGCCTGGACCTGGACAACCTGCTGGCAGCCGAGCCGAATGGGACATCGCCGTTTTACTTCTTCGACGGCGCTCCCTATTCTTATCGGCAGGCTGTGGATGACTTGAAGTCGATCTGGAAGAAGTTGCATTCCGACCTGAGCGCCGCCAGTTACCCGACCACTTACTACCAATCCACCTCCCGCGGACGGGAACTCGATGCGATGTCGATCACAGACTGGCTGAACGAAAGTGTTCCGGGCGGAGTGGGCTCAAAGCTCGGCCGCCTGCTGGATGTGGCCTATAACATCGAATACGGCGAGGAGTGCTCGCAGCAAAGCGCCTTGAACCTGATCTACCTGTTGGGTTACAGCGGCCCCGGGCAGCTTCGCATCTTCGGCCCGTCGAACGAAAAGTACCACGTGCGCGGCGGGAACGACCAGATCGCCGCGCGCCTGGCCGCTCCGCTGGCCGTGCGCATTCACTGCGGCTTCTTGCTCAATGCAATCAGGCGGAACCAGGACGGCTCTTATTCCCTGGCCTTCAGAAACGGAGGCCGGCAGGAAGAGGTAGTGGCGGATCGCGTCGTGCTGGCGCTGCCGTTCTCTATCCTGCGCACGATCGATTACAGCCAGGCGGGGTTCCAGCCCCTGAAAGATACCGCCATCCGCCGGCTCGGCATGGGCTCGAATGCCAAGTTACACCTTCAGTTCCGCAGCCGCCGCTGGTCGGCGCTCCACAACAACGGCGATACTTACTCGGATACCGGCTATCAGAATACGTGGGAAGTTACCCGCGCGCAGGCGGGAGGGTCCGGGATCCTGGTGAATTACACGGGCGGCAACACCGCCCGTGCGGCCGGGACCACCTCCCCGTCCACCGTCCTGTCGCGTATCGAGCCCGTGCTGCCCGGTATCACCGCGGAGTGGAAAGGCAAGTGGCAACTCGAAGACTGGACGGCGAACCCGCTGACGCGGGGATCGTATTCGTTCTGGAAGACGGGCCAGTACACCCAATTCGCGGGCGTTGAAGGCGAGACGGAGGGAAACTGCCACTTCTGCGGCGAGCACACGTCGCTTGACAACCAGGGTTATCTCAACGGCGCGGTGGAGAGCGGAGAGCGCGCCGCGGCCGAAGTTATCGCCGCACTCGGTAAGTGAGAAACCCGGGTCAACCGTTAACTTTAGGTAACTTGCAGACTGCCCCTTAAAGCCACTCTTGTCCAAAACAGGTTCCTGCAGTCTGAAATAGGGGAGAGTGCCCTCCTATACTTGACGTTGGCGAGCAAAACCTTGCAAGGAACTCGCTGAACGCTGCCCACAGGAGGGCAACCCAATCGTACAAGCCGCAAGCCTGTTCAATCAACTGCTCCAGCATTTCCCCCGTATCGAGTTCGCCGCACTCGTAAAGAAGCACTCCGCCGAGCGTGCCGCCAAGGGCTTTACCTGCTGGACGCAGTTCGTTTCTATGCTGTTCTGCCAACTGGGACGTGCCGATTCTCTGCGTGAGATCTGCAATGGCCTGGGGTGCTGCCTCGGAAGACTGGTGCATGTGGGAATCAGCAAGGCGCCTTGTCGCTCCACGTTGGCCTATGCCAACGAGCACCGCCCGGCGGCCCTGTTCGAGGAACTCTTCTTTGCCGCTCTGGCCCGCTTCCGCGGGCAGCAAGCCCTGGGCACTCGCCAGCACAAGTTCCGCTTCAAGAACAAACTTCTCAGCCTGGACTCGACCACCATTTCGCTCTGCCTCAACCTGTTTCCCTGGGCCAGATTCCGCCGCGCCAAGGGTGGCGTGAAGGCCCACGTCCTGCTGGACCATGACGACTACCTGCCCGCTTACGTGCTGCTCACGGAAGCCAAACGCAGCGACGTCAAACTGGCCGACTCGTTCCGCTTGAATCCCGACTCGATTGTGGCCATGGATCGCGGCTACATCGACTACGCCCTGTTCGGCCGTTGGAGCATGGACGGCGTCTTCTTCGTCACCAGCAAAATCGCGAGCGCCCACTCACCGATGCACAGAAGCGGGAGATCCTGGCCTTCGCCCGGGACCTCCCGGGACTTCGGGACCATCCCCGTAGTTCGCCGGAGCACAAGAAACGACTGCTTCGGATCGCTCTGAAAGAGATCGTGGTCACGTCGGACGGAGAGACCATACGCCTCGTACTGCATTGGGAGGGCGGAGATCACACACAGCTAGCGGGAGTTTATTAAGGCTAAGAGCTGAGGGTTTGACAGGCGCTTCTGAATCAATAGGTTAGGGCGATCCTTCCGTATATACCACGGAACCTCACGTTGGAGGTGGGATGGCGTTCAGTGCCCTCCCCAGGGTTTGCGCGACGAGTCGGTTCGCCGGATCCACCGCGTCATACTGACGGCGGGCGCGCATCCCTTCATACCGTGCGTGCTCCAAGGCCAGGGCTTTTTGCTGAATCCGCTCATCGCTCGCGCCTTGCAGGGACTCAATCGCCTCGATGGCCGCTTCGCTGCCGAACGGCGTCACGCACTGCAGCAGTTGTTCTGACACCAGGCGATCGGCACGGAGTCCGCCGAACATTACACAACACGCGTGATCGCGATTGAGGCGATACCCCGAGCATTGATAGCGAATCACGCCGGGGCTGGGGTACTGTGCCAACAACTTGGCGCCACAATGGCCACAGCGCAGCAGTCCGGCGAGCAAGGCCTCGCCGTGTCTGACTGATCCCCGCACCGTGGAGCCTCTCGCATTGTCGTTGTGGGCAATCATCGTCTGATTGCTCTGATAGGTATCCCAGTCAATGTACCCCTCATGATGATCGAGGATCAACACCGTCCAGTCCTCGCGCCGGCGCTGCCTCTGTCGGCGGACCCGCTTCTGCCCGTCTTCCAGCCGCACCATCGTCTTGCTCCGCCCATACGCATAGGCTCCCGCATAGAGCGGATTCTGCAACACGCTGAGCACCGCGTGATATCGAGCAGGCCGCCAGACGATCTGGCGCGCCTCTTCCGGCCCGCAGGCGACCGGCAACTGAATCTGCTGCTGATCCAGCCAGAAGAACACCTGACGCACGCTGCCCAACTCGGCGAATTTTCGAAAGATCAAATCGATGCTGGAGCCGACCCTGGCGTCCGCATCTTTCTCGATCCGGTCATCCGATCCTTTAACGTATCCAATTGGGACTCGCCGCACCAAGGCGCCCCGCTCTGCTTTCTGCCGCAGCGCCGCGTGCGCACGCTCGCGGAAGCTCGCAAGTTCCATTTCGCTGATCGTGCCCTTCATGCCCAGCAACAAGCGATCATTCGTGAGCTTGGGGTCATACACGGTTTCCGCGTCGATCAGCAGTGCGCCGACGATACTGCAAAACTCCAGCAGGGTGTGCCAGTCACGGCCATTGCGCGCCAGTCGCGAGGCCTCAATGCTGAAGACGGCACCAACTTGTCCATTGCAAAGCGCGCGCAGTAGACGCTCAAAGCCGGGGCGCTGCGTCCCCGATCCGGAGATTCCGAGATCATCATCGATCACATCGACGTCTTGCCACCCCAACGCGCGGGCACGATCGACAAGAGCATACTGGCGCCGTTGGCTTTCCAGATTGTGCCGCACTTGATCGGGCGTGGATTGACGGATGTAGACACAGGCCCGCCTGGCCAAGTGGTCAGCGGTGATCTTGTTCATCGCCGGCCTCCCTGTCGCGAATCGTCTTGGCCAGCGCCTGCATCCACTGCACCAGAGCTTGGCGCATCCGCTCTTGCACGTCCAGCGGGAGACGTACGAGCGGAGCGGTTGGCGGTTCTTCGAAGAGTTGTCGTTGGCGTGCTGCCTGAAGCTGCGGCATGGTCATCCTCCTCGTGCACATTGTGCACGCGCGAGGACAGGCTGGCCTCGGTGACGCGGCGGAGCTCAAGCAGCACGCGAATCGGCAAGCGCGCGTCGGAGACGATCCTTGTGTCGGCGGCTTCGGGGCAAGTCATCCAGGCCGGCACCGCCAACGGCCTTCCATCGTCCAGCCGCAGGACATAGTGGGTCTCGTTTTGAAAGTCGTACTGCCTGATCACTGGGAGGCTGTGCGAGCGCAAGGGATGAAAATCGTAGTGAATGGTAACTTCGGCAGGGCGGTGTTGATGGGCAGTATGTCGTTCAGTTGTTCAAGGTCCTCAAGCAAAATCTGACCGTGAAGACCTTCGTCGGCATCAGTGAGAACGCACTCCGCATCCAGATTTGGACAGCCCTGATCGCACTGCTGCTGCTGAAATGGCTGCATCACCTTTCCAAGGCCAACTGGTCGCTGTCCAATCTGGCTTCGATGCTGCGGCTGAACCTGTTTACCTACCGCGATCTGGCCAAGTGGCTGGCTGATCCCATGGAAACACCTCCACTGGTCCCCACTGCGGAACAACTGACTCTGGCGCTGGTGTGATTTGGACAGGTTGCGGCACCTTAAACCCGAGACCTCCACCTGAACCAGCCGATTATGATAAGCCGTTCGTTTTCAGCGGGCATTGCTACAGGTCTGTCCTGTTTTGGACAGCAGTGTATTGACATCAAGTTTTCGAGTAAGCACTCCGTGTTTTTCAATGCGGCGGCCTGTGTTCCCGCCCAAATCCAGGACCAGATCAAACTGGGCAATGATATCTTGTCCCTTTTCAAGGCGGGCAAGTGGCAGAAGGACTTCGTAGTGGTCACGAACCTGTACAAAGGAGGCTCGACGACCGCGATCGTGTCGGCCTCCGGTAGTGCCTCAATCGGTCTCGATGCGCAGGGGGACATCCCCGTCATCGATCTGGGCGACGCCTCTCTCAAACTCGCCGTCAAGCACAGCAAGGCACTCGCGCTCACGGTTGTCACTCAAGGTTCGCTTACACCGCTGTTCGGGCTCTCGGGTCTTCAGGGAGTATTCAACCCGGACTTTGGGCCGATCGCTCTGCGCGCATTTGTGGAACCATCAACCGAACAGCCTCGACTCGAACCTACCAAGGACGGGGATTTTCTTGGCTTCCGGCAGCTTTCATGAGCGCACATTCGACGTAGCGTCTACCGCAGAGCCACCGTCACCGCGCGCGCCGCCGCGCCCGCCGCCTTCAGCACCAGGGGCACGTCCGCGCCCGCCGGCGCCGCCGCCGGAACCTTCACGTTCAACTGCACCACTCCCGGCGAGATCTGTCCGGCGAACTGTATCTCGCCTTCTGCATCTCCGAAGCTCACCGTCACGGCCGCTTCCGGCGCCGGCCACTTACCCGCCATTGGCAGCTTGCCGTACACCGGCGCTCCTTTGAGCTTGCCGAGGCCGGAGCAGTAGAGCGACACCACGCTGCCGCGGGCCGCTGGATTGCCTGCTGCGTTGACGGTGCCGTCCTGGTTCCACACGCCGCCGAAGATCGCGGGCGCGGCACCGGCAACAGGTACTGCGATTGCCGCGGACCGGCGCAACTGGTATTCCACCCGCACGTTCGTGCTGCCCGAGATTCCCATCGGCGCCACCGCCGTCACCTGCGTAGCGGAAACGTGCATCAGCGGCGCCTGCGCGTCGTCGAAAAACACGCGTGTCTCCGCCACGTAAGTCGCCAGCATGCCAGAGCCGTCGTATGTCCCTTGCACCAGTTCGGTGGGGCCCAGGCCGGTGCCGAAGATTGTGACCATCTCGCCCGGCGCCAGCGGACCCTCGGCGAAACCGGCCGCGTTGACCACCGCCCGGATCTCCGGCACGGCGCCGTCCTTCGGCCCTTTCAGCACCTCCACGCCGCGCGCCAGCACCTCGTCCCGGCCCTCCGCGACCCCTTTGCGCGTGCGTCCCGCCGTGATATTCGGCCGTATTCCGACCCCGTGATGCTGCGTGCCGTCGTGCTTCAGCACCTTCATGCCTGTGAAAATCAGCGTGATGCCGCCCGGCAGCCGGACGTAATTGATGTTGCCGTTCGTCCCCGCCGTGGGGCTGCCGACGAATTCCGCGAGGCGGTAGTTCTCGATGATCCCAGTGAAGGTTTCCGCGGCACTGATGGCATGCCCGTCGATCAGGAACACGCGCTTCGCCGTCAAATACGGATCCGTGACCTCCGCCACCCAGGAACTCTCGTCGAATTTGAGGTCTGTGCGGTCCGGCAGCGCCGGGATGGGAATATGCCACTGCGCGCTTCGCATTTCGGTTTGGCTCAACACCGCCAGGTAGACGAAGGTCTTGAGGTAACCGCGCTCATCGAAAACGATGCCGCCGGCGTGCTCCAGGTACGGAAGTGCCAGGGCGAAATCCTGCTGTGTGGCGCGGTCCACATCCACATACCAGATGCCGGGCTCGATCTCGCGAATGATGGCGCCTTTCTCCTCGCTGAAGTCGTAATCGGCGGCGCAGGCGAACTGCAAGGCCTGCCGCTGGCCGGGCTGGGCGTAGGGCTCGATTTCGAGTTGCATCCGGTTCGAAGCGTTGCAGGACACCATCGTGCCGAGCGTCCGCAGCAGGATCCACTGGGGGGTTGCGCCCGAAACCGTTTCCGCGACGTCCGCCATGACCTCTTCGACCGGCCTGCCGTCAATCGTCAGCACGCGGTCGCCCCGCGCGATCGCCTGACCCTGCGCGTCCTTTACGCGGGTCACGACCAGTTGGTCTTCCACCCAGTCCCACACCAGGGGCACGGTTTTGGCCGCCGTGGGTCCCACTACGCGCCCGTGTCCGTCCTTCAGCTTCGCCCACATCCGCGACAGCGTTGCAACCTCATCGTTTTCCTCCGCCGCGCTGCGCAGGGCCGCCTCGAGCGCTGCCGGCCAGTCCGTTTCCACCACATCGAAATAGGGATAGAAGTGCTGGGCCACGTTCCACGCTTCGATCACGCCCGCCAGTCGCGTGCCCCGGTCTTCCTGCGTCATATAGAACGACGCCTGCGCGGGCTGCGCGCGCACCGGCAGGGTTTCGCCTGCCTCCACGTAGAGGCTCAACGGCACCATCGCCGACAGTCCGCGGCCGATCCCGGCGTCCCACGGTTGTGCGGGATCCATGTTGCCCGCTTCTTCGATGACCCGGTTGCTGTGGTAGTAGCTGTCGCCCTCCACCGCCACGCCGTAGTGATCCCACCGGGCGATCTGCGGCGTGGGGGCGAGAAGTTCTTCGGCGAGTGCAGGACGCTGCTCCGTTTGGAAGATCCGCAGCGTTGGCGCTACCGGCTCGAACAGCGTTTGCAACCGGGCCGCCAGTTCTTCCGGGGTGCCCGCATCCTCCACGGCCCGCACTCCGCGCACCGCGAACTCGTGCCAGTTCACGAACAGCGCCTGGTCGCTGGGATGGAAGTGCCGCACGTAGCCGAACAGGTGCGCGAACGCCGTCAGATTCGCGAGCCCGGTATCGGAGAGGGGCGTCGCCGCCTCGGGCGCATCCACGCGTAGCACCGTCAACTGCGCGTCGTCCACCACCACACTGCCGCTGCCGAACACCAGGTACCCGGCGTTCACCACCGTGGCCGTGCTGCCCACCTCGCCTTCGACCTCGTAATACTGCCACTGGTTTCTGCGGATATTGACGGAGTTCAGGTTCAGCAGCATGGTGTTGCCGGCGTCGAACCGCATCCACAAAACAACGTACGGACCGGTTCCTTCCACCCGGACGGCCGTACGAAATCGCAGCCGCCGGCCGCGGTACGGAACCGCCGAGGTGGTCTGGGCGAAAATGCTGAAACCCGTGTCGCCATCGGGCGCTGTGCGTCGCAGATTTGCGCATAGCTGCCCGTGCGCGCATCCATCGCCGACGATCGTCCATACGACGCCGCCGTTCCAGACCGACCATCCCGAACCGCCCGCTTCGAAATCCGGATCCATAAGACCGGATTGCGCGACGGCACCGGTCGGAAGAAGAATGGCCAGGGCAAGGCCGAACACCCGCAGACTCCACATGTGTATGCCCGCAACGATCCTAGCGCCTGCCGCTGCCCGGATGAATGGCCCTTTAGAAGCAGCCGGCACCGTTTTGAA
Source organism: Bryobacterales bacterium (assembly GCA_963836425.1). Taxonomy (GTDB): domain Bacteria; phylum Acidobacteriota; class Terriglobia; order Bryobacterales; family Bryobacteraceae; genus CAWIJJ01. Next base: position 97,390 of record CAWIJJ010000012.1, read on the forward strand.
CCTGGCGCGTCAAATCATCGTACCCTTTCGTTATGAGAGACTTTGCAGGCGACCTGCGCACCAGCCTGCGTGCGCTTCTCCGCGAACCCGGTTTCACCCTGGGCGCGGTTCTCATGCTTGCCCTGGGACTGGGCGCAGTCACCGCGGCGTTCTCGCTCGTCAACAGCGTGCTGCTCAAGCCGCTCTCCTACAAAGACCCGCAACGCCTCGTCACTATTCGCGAGGTGATGCCACCGATCGCCGACCTCTATCCGTCGCTTCCGGTCAACGCGCGTCATTTCGTCGAGTGGAGAAAAGCCTGCCCGTCGATCGAGAGCATGGCCGTGCTGGAGCCCGCGGCCCTTACTCTGACCGGCACAGGAGATCCCGAACGGATAGATGGCGCGCGCGTCTCGGCCGCCCTGTTTCGAACGCTCGGCGTGGCTCCCGCGCTCGGCCGCGATTTCCGCGATGAGGAGGAGTTCGAAGGCAAGGACACGGTCGCCATTCTGACCGACGGCCTGTGGCGGCGACGGTTCGCGGCCGATCCCGGAGTACTGGGCAAGAGCGTCGTTCTGAATGGTCGCACGCACATCGTGGTGGGGATTTTACCGGCGGATTTCCGCTTCCCGGACCGCAACGCGTTCGGGCTCGGCCAGAGCGTGGCGCCGCGGACCGAGATCTTTACGCCGAAGGTTTTTTCCGACGAGGAGCTGAAAGAACTGGTGGGGCGCTTCAACTATGGCGTCATTGCCCGACTGCGGCCGGACGCTTCCACCTCGCGCGCGGTGGCGGAACTCCAGGCCGTGCAGGCGCGGATGGAAGAGCTTGCCGGAGAGAAGGTCAACGAACGGGCGCTGGTTGCTCCCTTGCTGGACACGGTGGTCGGGAAATCGCGCCGGGGTCTGCTGGTGCTGATGGGGGCGATCGCGTTAGTGCTTCTGATCGTGTGCGTGAACCTGGCGAACCTGTTGCTCGCGCGCGGCGAGCGGCGGGGCAGGGAAGCGGCGGTTCGCGCCGCGCTGGGGGCAAGCCGCATCCGCCTTCTCCAGCATGCGCTCGCGGAAACCACCTGGATTGCCGTCGCCGGCGGCGTGCTCGCGGTGCTGGTCGCCTGGGTCGGGATACAACTGCTCATCCGCTACGCTCCCGTGGACATCCCGCGGCTCGACGAAGTGCGGCTGGACGGGCGTGTGCTTGCGTTCGCGGCGGCGCTGGTGGCCGCGGCCGGGCTCTTTTTCGGCCTGCTGCCGGCGTGGCGCATCAGCCGCGCGGATCCACAGGCGGCCCTGCGTTCCGGCGGCCGCGGCTCCACCGCCTCGCGCGGCGGCGTGCGGCTGCGTTCCGCGCTGGTCGCCTGCGAAGTGGGGCTCAGCACCATGCTGCTCATCCTCGCCGGGCTCCTGATGCACAGCTTCGTTCGCCTGATGGCTGCGGACAAGGGATTTCGCGCCGATACCGTTCTCGCCGTGGACATCGGGCTCTCCGGCGACCGCTTCAAGGAAGACGCCGCGCGCGAGGGCTTCTACAAGCGCATATTCCAGAGCCTCGGGTCGCAGCCGGGCGTGCAATCGAGCGCCGTGGTATCCGCTCTTCCATTGCAGGGCGAAACCTGGATCGACAATGCGTCCGCCACTGCCCACGATAAAGGCGTGCCTGTGAACGTGCGCTTCGTGAGCTTCGACTACTTCCGCACCCTGGGCATACCCATGCGCGCCGGCCGGAGTTTCAATGAGAGCGACCGCAAACGCCCCGTCGCCATGATCTCCGCGAAACTGGCCGCCGCGTTCTGGCCGGACCAGAATCCGATCGGGCGCCGCTTTACCCGCGGCAACGACCAGTGGTTCGAGGTGGTGGGCGTGGTCGGGGACGTGCGCGCGAATGCCGACAAGCCGGCGGTCGCGATGATGTACCGGCCGTATTGGGACTGGATGCCGTACCGCACCGTGCTGGTCGCTCGCGCCGCGGGCGACCCGCGTTCGATCGCCGGCGCCCTGCGGGCCGCCATCCGCCAGGCCGACCCCGATGTGCCGGTGCCGCGAATGCGCACCATGTCGGATGTTCTGGACGAAAGCGTAGCCACGCGCCGCTTCCAGATGCTGCTTGCCGGCGGATTCGCGCTGCTTGCCCTGATCGTCGCCAGCCTCGGGGTCTATGCCGTGGTGTCTTACTCGGTGGCTCAGCGCACGAACGAACTCGGCATTCGCGCCGCTTTGGGCGCGGGCGCCGCCGACCTCTACCGCCTCGTCATCGGGCAAGGCATGCGGCCGGTCCTTGCCGGGCTCCTGGCGGCGGTCGCCGGAGCCCTCGCGCTCAGCCGATTTCTGGGAAGCCTGCTGTACGAGATCACAGGCACCGATCCCCTTACCATTGCGGCGGTGGTGTCATTGCTCGGCTTGGTGGCGCTGGGGGCGTGCCTGATTCCCGCGTGGCGCGCGGGCCGCCTCGATCCGCTCAACGCGCTCCGCCACGAATAAGGGCGCTGGATTATTGGAGGGTCGTCCGCTCCACCGTCACCTGCGCGGACCCCTCCGGCCGCAACTCCACCTCCGTGGCGCGCGCCCGCGCCCCCCAGAGCCGGTTGATCGATTCCGCCCCGCGGTCCAGCCTGTCGTCGGTGGCGATTACCAGGTACTTGCCGGGCGCCGCCACGCCGAAGAAGAAATTGCCGTGCTGGTCCGCATCCCCCAGCACCAGCGCCGCCGCCATCATGGCTTCGGAAACGGGCTCGGCCGGCAGGACTGCCACGTGCGTGTCCGCCGCGCCCTTGCCGTCCTTGTCCGTCACCCGCACCCGGATCGTCCCGCCATCGCGCGCCAGCACGATGCGCAGGCCTCCCTCCCCGATCGCCGTTCCCAGATGCAGCAGCTCGTAGCGTGCGCTTGCGGTGCCGTACAAAATGTCCTTCACATACACTCCGGGCGAGTTCACGTTCACGAACACCGAGTAATCGTCCATGGGCACGCTCTCCATGCGGAACTCGCCCGGCGCCGTGGTGCGTGCGAAGGTTGGGGTGTCTCCCTGCATGCCCATGTTGCGGTTGACATTGCGGAGCGATACGGAGAGAGTCAGGTTCAGCGGCGGATCCGGCGCCGGCCCGTCCCACACGACCGTCCCGGGGACAGGCAGCCCCGGACCCGCCATCACCCGCACGTCCTTCACGTCGCGGTCCGCGATGATGAACGAAAAGGTTCCATACTGCGCGCCCGCCTTCGCGGTTCCGGGCGGCACGAAGTGCGCGGTCAGCCGGTAGGGCCCGGGCCGCAAGTCGCACACCCGGAACTTGCCGTCCGCTCCGGTGGTCGCCACCGGCGGAAGTTGCGCGATGCCGCTGCCCATCGGGCTCGAGCCGTAGCTGTACTCATTCCCCGCGATCCAGAAGCGCGCCGCGGCCGGCCCCGTGCCCGATTCGAGCACACCCTCCACGCAGTAAGAGGGCGCGCGCAACAACACCAGGTCCATGCCCTCGCGTTGCTCGCCGCTCCGCAGCGTGACCGGCGATCCGCCTTCGGGCCCCGGCGAATTCGGATAGTAAGTCGGCACGTACGCCTGTTTCCGCAGCTTCGGATTCGCCGGCGCGTCCGAAACCGCTTGTAGCGTGTCCCGATTTTTGTGCAGCGAGCAGGTACGGCTGCCCGGCTTCCACACGCTGCATCGTGTACTGCCCCTGATCGTCCGCCATGGCGATGTTGCGCACGTAATAACCGACTCCGCCAGCGCCATAGGCTTTCGATACGAGCGAAACCCGCGCGTTCGGCACCGGCTCCTTGTTCTGGTCGATCACCCGGCCTGTGATTACGCCATGCTGCGGCACCGAGAAGTCGATGGTGACGTCCTGCCCCGCGCCCAACGTCACCGTCTTCTCCCCGCTGGCGGTGAACGAGTCTTTCGCGCGCACGCTGACGCGATAGGTGCCCGGAGGCAGGTCGCCCAGCTTATACCGGCCGTGCGCATCAGTGAACACGCGCACGTCCTTGCTCTCCGCGCTCATGAAGATGGTGCCGTTCGACCATCGCGCGTTGATGAATGTCATGACCGGCACCTCGGCCACCGGCTCACCGGTTCCGCGCGCCGTCACCACGCCCGCGATGGACCCGCTGGGAGGCGCCTGCGCCGCGCAAACTGCCGCCAGAATCAGGAGCATTGCCACTCGCATTGTGATCTCTCCTATGGTTTGGCAACGGCCGGCAGTTCCACATCCGTGGGCGCACCGCCGGGCACTTGAATCGTGATCAGGTCCGCGCTCATCCAGCGCGTGCGCGGCGACTCGGTCAGCGGATGTGCCGCGATCCGGTACTGTCCCGGCGGCAGGACATCGAATACGAATCGACCGTCCGCATCGGGCAGCGCCACACGCAGCGCCTGCTCGCCGCCGAACGCCTTCTCCGCCGCCAGCACCACTGCGAAATCCGCCGGTTTGCCGCCAATCAGCCGTCCGCGAATCGACCCCGCCGGAGCCATCGCGATCGCCACCGGTTCCGCCTCGCCCGATGTCAGGTCCACGGTAGCTTCCCCGGTCTGGTAGCAGTTGCCCGAAGGCTGCGCCACCAACTCGTAGCGCCCGGGAGGAAGGTTTGGAACCACGGTGTCTTTGTCGGCCGTCACCTGCACCGTCTTGTCGACCCGCGCGCCCCAGTCTTCGAGCAGCATCACGGAAACGCTCGCCTGCTTACATGCGGCGGGCGCTTTGAGACGCAGTGCCGCGGCGGCACCCTTGCGCGGCGACAGCGTCAGCCCGGTTACATTCTGACCGGCGATATCTACGCGCATGCGCGCAAACGCCGGGTTCGCGCCTGTACTTCCGCCGCCCCCGCCCCGGCCGGTCACCGGACCGAACGCGAACAGGTTGTACGAACCCGCCGTTACTCCTTCGATGCGAAAGGCGCCGTCATCCTCCGCCGGCGTCACTGCGGACGCCAGCAGCGGGCGGTCCACGGGAGTCAGCGCCACCCAGAAAGACTGCTTCGGCGCCGGCAGTTCCACCTTTCCGCTCACGGCGAACGAGGCGCCCGGCAGCACCGTGAAGTCGATATCCTTATACTCCTCGCCGCCCGTCACCGTGAATGCGCGCTCATGCAGCAGCGCGCCGGATCCGGTGCTGCCGAGCGGCGGCAGCATGCCCGTGGAACTGACCTGGCTGGCTGACGCGCCATAAGTTACCGCCACCATGTACTCGCCCGGAATCAGGTTGTAGAGGCGGTATTTTCCCTGTTCGTCCACCGCCGTGAACATGCCGCGCTGGCGAACCAGTTGCAGCACGCCCCCCGCCGCCCGCGTCATCACCCCCACGTGCGCGGGCCGCACCGGCTGTCCCGCCGCATTGGTTACCCGGCCCCAGATGACGCCGCAGCGCACCAGCCGCAGCATGGGCTTCGCCGTCTCGCCTGCGCCGATGCGCAGCGGCAGGGTTGTGCTTACATAGCCCGGCTTCGAGGCCTCAATGCGGTATTCTCCGGCCTCCAGGCCCTCGGCATGAAAGCGGCCCTCGCCATCGGATTCCAGGTCGGCGGCCAGCCACCGCTCGCCCGTGCGGTAGACCTTCACGTCCGCGGATGCCACCGCGGCGCCGGAGTGATCCTGAACCAGCCGGCCCGCCAGTCCTTCCGCCAGCACCGGCAGCGCCACGCACAACACCGCAATTACCCGTAACATAGCCGCTCATCATCTTACTCCTGCGCGCAACGCTACAATAGCCCTCAAGCTTTCCGTCGAGGATCGCTTCCGCAAAGCGATGGCGCTGGCTCGCTTCGCCGATGAATTGCGCCGCGCCGGACGCGAAGCGCGCCGCGCGAAGCCGTGACCGACTTTGGCGCTGTTCTGGCCGCGCTGGCCGGCGATAAGGTGTCGTTCGTTCTGGTAGGCGGGGCAGCCGCAGTCGCTCACGGTGGCTCGCGGCCTTAACTTCACGCTCACCACAAGTCTCGGCGACGTCGACTTATTCGGTGAAATACCCGGCCTTGGCCCTTACGATGCCGCCGCGCCGGATGCCATCGAGCTCTCGGTCTTCGGGACGCGGTGCCTGTGCCTCAGCCTTCCGCAACTGATTCGCTCCAAGCGCGCCGCCGGGCGCCCCCAAAAATTTGCAGCTTCTCGCCGAGCTCGAAGCAATCCACGAAGAGGGTCGCTGACTACTCGTAGCGCATCGCCGTCGCGTTCCACCGACTCGCGCGCACCGCGTCGCCGATTCGCGCGAAGAGATTCGCGATGCCGCGCGCGCAGCCGGGGTGCCCCGGATCGTGGTCGAGGCGCAGCGTGCACTGCGCTTCCATGCTCACCAGCGCCAGTCGCGGATCGAGCGGCTGCACGCCGGCCGGCGGCTCGCGCATGAAGATCACCGCCTGGGAATCCTGGTAGACAAGCTTCCACTCTTTCTGACTGGGATCGCTGAGGGCCGCAGGCAGCAGGTAAGGCGCGCCCGACCCTGTCTCGAACGCCTCCATCAGGATTACTTCGATACCGTACTGCCGCAGCAGTTCCTCCGCGCTCTTGCCGCCCGTCGAATCGGCGTTGCCCACCATCCGCCGGTAGTCCAGAAACACATTCTCGTTGAGCGCCCGTCCGTCCAGAAAGACGCGCTCCTGCGGCCACAGTTTCCAGATCAGATAGCCGCCGAAGGAATAGCTGTTCAGCAGCCGCCCGCTCACTTTGTGATTGAGCAGAAACTCGCTGGCGCCTTTCGGATACGCCCAGTCGGCCGCGGTGAGTCGAAAGGCCTGTCCGCTCGCGATGTTGTAGATCGCCGCCGCCAGGAGCGCCGCCGCCGCCGCGAACTGCGCCGCCGCCGGCAGTGTCCGCTTCCACGGGAAGTAAGTGGCGATCAGCACCGGCCCCAAAATTCCCACCAGCATCACGTTCCGCACCGCCCAGATTGCCGCTGCCGCGAAGGCCGCGAACAACAGCCAGTCGGAGATCCGCGCCTTGCTTCGCGCCCATAACAGCGCGGCCGCCGCGGCCAGCAGCACCACACCGAACATCTCGAGCGGCCACAGCGAAGTGTGCTGCCACTCCCACAGCGTCGTCTGCAAGACGCTCTTGCTGTAAGTGAGCGGCATGATCACGGCGCGAAACCCGTTCGGATTCACGCCGCTTGCAAGGACCGCAACTGCCGACACGATCCACAACTTTCGCTGTGCGGCGAGTGGTTCCTTCCGCAGAAAAGCATCCGCACCGTACGCGCCCAGCGCCGCCCAGCCCAGAAAATACCCGCCATGCAGATTGGCCCAAACCAGGAACAGCGGAGGCAGCACCCAGAGCTTCCATCGCGCCTCGAGCACCGCAATCGTGATGGCGAGAAAAAGGAACGTGAACAGGAACGGCCGGTCCGACGCGTACCGCACGGCGATCGAACCGGCCAGCAGCGCAGCCATCATGGCGCGGAAGAAGCCCAGCGTGCGGCGCCAGGCAATCCACCCCACGACGCCGCACATCGCCGCCAGCAGCGTGGCGCGGAACAGGATCACTGCCGGGGATTCCGCCGGCCGCATAGGCCAGGTAGAAAATCGCCTGCGCCAGCCACTCGTGAGTCAGGTTGAAGTAGCGCACATCCGGCTCCTCCGGATACGCCGGTTGCCCCATGTAAGTAGTCCAGGCAAACGGATCCGGCACAGGCAGATGATGCTGCCGCACGATGTACTGCCCGGTAGCCAGGTGCCACCAGGCATCGGTATCGTGAAGGTCGGGTGTGAACAGCGTGAATAACAGCAGTGCGGCCAGCGCGAGAATCGCGGGCCTCAACCACGGCGGCGCGGCGGCTGATTCACGAATAACTGCCGGAGCCGGACGGCTCACGTTCCGGGGAGGCATGCGGGAACTTCATTCTACCATCGGCACGCTCGCCGCCCGTGAGAGGCGATGCTTCTTCCCGCGAGCCGACCTGCTTTGTCAGCGTTTCCGGCGCCGCCAAATTAGACCGAGCGAAATCAGCGATCCCCCCATCAGGCAGAAAGTAGCCGGCTCGGGAACTTGCGAGGGGGCCGGCGCGGAAATTGCGCCGATGCGCACCTGCCGGATGTCCTCGATTCCAATCGAGCTGGAAATCTGCACGCTGTCGAGATAGGTGTTGCCGCTGGTGCTGATCGTAAAGAAGGAGCCGTTACCGACCGCGACGTGGCACTGGCCGATCCCCCCAACCCCCAACACCCCCTATCAGACTCCGAATAAAGCCATTCACCAGGGAGATTCCAATGCTCGTGAAGGCTCCGTATGCTGATTCTGGTTACCCGTCTGGAAAATGATCGACGCACTCGCCGGCATACCAAGCAGCACGGGCGCAAAACTGCTGATACCGCAGTTACTCGCACAGCTTATCCTCCACCTCCGCTGCCGTTCCGGAGATCTTCGTCTCCGGTGTGGCGGCCTGGCTCAAAAATTCCGTACGCCGCTGTAGTGAATTTCCCGGTTTTCCGGTCTTAGCTTCAGGACGGCCGTACGGTTTCTTCCAGCCGCTGCCAAGCCGGCGCAAGCGGAAGCTCGAACGCGTCGTCCGCCCTATTCGAATCATCTTGTAGCGTCCATTTTCGACGTGTGCCCATGCGCCGTATCCTGTTCCTGTTCTCGCTGCTCGCCTACTTCTCCTACTTCTGTGGAGACAGCCTGAACGTATTCTTCGCTCCGGACGACATGATGAACATGGGTACTTACTGGCGGTGGCAACCGGCGCAGTTAGCGGCCGCCCAACTTCTTCCCTGGCGCGGCTTCTACCGTCCCGCGGGGGGCCTGTTCTACATGCCCCTGTTCCATTGGTTCGGCCTCAACCCGGCGCCCTATCACCTGGCTATCCTGGCGCTGCTCTTTGCCGGCGCGGGGCTTCTCTACGCGATCGCGCGCCGGCTGTCTAGCGAACCCCTGATTCCCGGCCTGGCCGCTCTGTTCGTCTGCTATCATGCCGGACTTACTAACCTGACTTACAATATAGCCTTCGTCTATGATGTCCTCTGCGGATTCTTCTATCTTGCCGCATTTCTCACGTATATCCGCTTTCGCCATCTGCCCAAAGCCATTCCGCTGTTTGTCGCGCTCTATCTCTGCGCCCTCAATTCGAAGGAAATGGCCGTCACCCTCCCGGCCGTCCTCATCCTGTACGAGTGGCTGTTCCACTGCTCACCCAGACCTCGCGCCGTGCGTCTGTTCCTTCTCGCCGCCGCCGCCCTTACGCTGCTGTCGCTTTACGGGAAACTCGCGGGCCCCGACGCTCTCGCCGCCCAGTCCGGCTACCGTCCGGAGTTCTCGCCCGCCCGCGTCGCCGCCTTCCAGACACGCTCGCTCGGCGACCTGCTCGCCCAGTCGCACCCTATCGGTCTGTCCGCCGCTGCCGCCATCTGGTTTCTGGTCACCTGGATCGCCTGGCGACGCCCGAGTCCGCTCCTCCGCTTCTGCTGGTTCTGGATGCTGGTCACCCCGCTGCCCATCGAGTTTCTGGAAGGACGCGGCGGAGCGTGCCTGTACATTCCGTTCGCCGGATGGGCCCTCTTCCTCGCTGTGGTGTTGTTGAACGCCGCGCGCCCGGTGGCGCTGTTTCTGGCTGGAGAGCCGCTGCTATGCCGGCTCGGCCGTAACGCGGTTTTTGCCGGAGTCCTGGCGTCGGCCGGCGGACTCTGGGCCTACGAAAACCAGCGCATCAAGGAGCGGGCGCAACTTCCCGCGATGGCCGCAATGGGAGCCAACATCCGTGCGGTTCTGGCTCAATTCGACTCCCTCCGGCCCACCGTGCCGCCGGGGAGCACCGTCGTCTTTCTCAATGACCCCTTCACCGAGTGGGACATGGCCTTCATCGCCGACCTGTGGTTCCGCGACCGCAGCCTCAATATCAAGCTCCAGCGCAAAACGCCGCTCGGGATCGACGAATTGAACCATGCCCGCGCTATCTTCGATTTCCGCGACGGCCGCCTGCTGCGCCTCCGTTAGCCGCCCGCCCTTCTCCGGACGGGAACGTCCCGTCCCTCCGCATCCACGCGGCGCACCTCCGCCCGCTCTTTGTCGAGAGTTACATCTTTCACCACGCGGTTCCGGCTGCGCCGCTTCACCAGGTGGATCTCCTCCTTGAGCACGAGCCGTTTGGTCACCACCATCTGTTCCTCTACCACCGGGACGATAATGGTTTCGCCCTTCCTGCGCACCTTTGGAGCTTCCGCGACCACGCGATTGATCGCCACCCGCCGCACCTCCACGTCTTCCTGCACCAGCGGCATTTGAACCCGGCGCACGCGCTGCTCCACGCGCTTCTCCACACGAACCGCGCCCGTCTTCACCTCGTGAGTGCCGGCCTCCAGTTCCTCTTCCATGAGAGGGATCACCACTTCGTCGCGCGTCTCCGGGCTCTCGCCTTCGGCTGTTTCGTAAGTCTCGTCTCTCCGAACCTCGTCCTCATCCTTCATCGTTGCCCTCCAATGGCCCCCGGTGCGCGGCCGGGCTCTTCAGCCGGCCGCCCGGGGCTGCGCGGCTACCGGTTACGTCCCGTCACCTTGTTCCATCCATACCGCACCGAGTCCTTGATCCGGTCCCACGTGCTGCCCGGCTGCCGGCGCGAGTAGTCGCTCCTCAAATCGTCCTCCACATCGTCCCAGTCGCGGCCGCGATATTTCGGATCCGAGGCCATCTCGTAGCCGTAATCGTAGGCGGGCCCATAGACCTCCCAATTGCCGCCGTGGCTCGCGTAGCGCCGGTCGAAATCCCGGCGGAAGTCCGCGCGGATATCGTCGTCCACGCCCTCCGCCCGCTCGTTCTCGCCCCGCATTTTGTCCACCTTTACCTCCGTGCGCCGCACCGTGTCGCTGACCCTCTGCTTCCGCTCGGTGGTTTCCTTTCCCACCACGACCTCCTCGCGCACACGGGCCCGCTTCTCCACCACCGGCACTTCGGCGGACTCGGTGACCTCGATGGTCTGGTCGCGCAGCCTGCCCTTCTCGTCCGCATTCAGCGGCCGGTTCGCCTGGCGCCGTTCCACCGTCACGTGTTCCTCCCGCAACGTGACGTCCTGCTCCACTGGGACGTCGCGAACCTGAGTGTAGACGCGGACACCGCCGCGCCGCACCACCCGCTTGCCCACTTCCAGTTCCTCGTGCACCACCGGGATGGTCGCGTTTCCCTGCCGGTTCCGGTATTGTTCGCGTTCGCGCTCAGCCTCTTCCCGAGAGTACGCCGGCGCGTTTTCGTCGTACCCGCGGTATCCGGCCTCGCGGTATTGCGCCACCCTGCGATCGACATCGATCGCACCCATGTCGTTCATGATGGTGGCCGCGCGATTGGCCTGCTCGCGCGGCACGGTGACCGTCACCACGGCCTGGCCGCGACGCACCATTTCCGAGTATTCGGAAGCGTGTTCGCCTTCCGAGTCGCCGCCTCCAAACAGGCGGTGAAAGAATCCCGAAATGCCGCCTTCGTGCTCCTCGTAATCTGCCTGGCCGGTTCTGCCCGCCGCGCCGGTTCTGAAATTCGAACGCAGGTCGATGGCGTCGCGCGGAATGCCCGCTCCGGTGAGTTCGTTCGCAACACGGTCAGCTGTGCCGTAATCCTCGAAAACGCCTACCACGGTGGTCTTCTGCGATTGGTTCATGTTCACTCCTATCCTGCGGCGCGAGATGCGCCTGTATTCGGAGTGCACGCACCCTGCCACCCCCGGCGCGCAGAGTTCGATACCAGAGCGTTCAACGTAAGGGGGCGGCCTACTGTTCCTTATGTACTCATTCTTACGGCCGGCCGGGTTGCCGCGCTGCGTTGCGAAAACAAACCTTGCACATGCGCGGGGTTAGCATTACAACCGAACCAAGGGGGTCCCTAAGTGTTCAGTCTCAAACCTTCACTCATCCCGATTCTTGCATTGTCGATGCTCGCTATCCCGGCATTTACGCAGTTTCGTGCCGGCATCCAGGGCGTCGTCATCGATCCCGCGGGCGCGCCTGTGCCCGATGCCACAGTTAACATTACCTCCGCGGAGACAAATGTATCCCGGTCAACCAAAACCAGCGAGAGCGGAGCCTACGCTCTCTCCGGCCTTGCTCCAGGCACTTACAAGCTGGCGGTGGAAAAAACCGGCTTCTCGAAGAAGATTCTGGAGCAGGTGGTTGTGCGGGCCGAGCAGTTACAGTCGTTAAATGTCGAGCTCGCCCTTGGGCAGGTGTCCGAATCGATCACAGTCAGCGAGGCCTCGGTGCCGCTGATCGATACCCAGGGCGCCACCATCGCCGGCACCATCACCACCCGCGATGTCGAGAATCTCCCGTCTTTCGGCCGCGACCCCTTCCAGCTGATCCGTCTCGCGCCCGGCGTCTTCGGCGACGGCGCACAATCGAACGGCGGCGGCACTACCCAGATGCCGGGCGTCAACCGGCCATCGGCGGGCGCGGTGAACAGCATCTTCTTCATCGAGAACGGCCCGCAGGTAATCGCCAATGGCACCCGCCAGGTTTCGAACAATATCCAGGTGGATGGCGTCGGCGTGAGCAGCGTCTCCTGGGCCGGTTCCGCGGTTCTCACCCCCAACGAAGAGTCCATTAAGGAAATCAAGGTCATCGCCAACAACTACAGCGCCGAAAACGGCCGCAACAGCGGCGCGCAGATCCTCTTTATCTCGCAGAACGGCACCAACGAGTACCACGGCAGCGGATTCTTCAAGTGGCACCGTCCTGGCCTGAACGCTTATCAGCGCTGGAACGGGCCCGGAAATCCCAGCCCCGTCCGCCGCGACCTGAACCGCTTCAACCAGTTCGGCGGTAGCGTGGGCGGGCCGATCGTGAAAAACCACCTGTTCGCCTTCTTCTCCTACGAAGGCTTGCGCAGCGGCTCGAAAAATTCCGGTACTGCCTGGTTTCAGACGCCCTGGTATCTCCAAAACGCAGGCCCCGCCGGCAGCCTCGCTCGCCGCATGCTCTCCTATCCCGGTCAGGAACCCCTCTCCGGCGGCACCTCGGCCCTGACCTGCGCCCAAGTCGGACTCGCCGCTACCCAATGCCGCGACGCCGAGGGCGGCCTCGACCTGGGTTCGCCCCTCACCACTTCGCTCGGCACCGCCGATCCCACCTTCGGCCAGCCCGGAACACCTTACGGAATCGGCAACGGCTTCGATGGTATCGCCGACGTAATGCGCGTCATCACCCTCACCCCGAACGACAGCGTCAATGCCCAGTACAACGGCCGTCTGGACTTCAACCCGACCGCGAGTGACCAGGTGGCCTTCAGCGTCTATTGGGTGCCTACCGTCACGCATTCCATCAACGGCCCCGCCCGCAATCTGAACCAGTGGAACAGCGACCGCCTTTCGCGCTCCTGGACCGGCATCTGGAACCGCACCTTTTCCCCCACCGTCATCAACGAGGCCCGCTTCGGACTGAGCGGCTGGAAGTTCGATGAAACCGAATCGAATCGCCAGGAGCCCTGGGGCCTGCCGGTGAGCAATATCGATGCGGCCGGCGCAGTGGCCGCGCAGCGCTTCGGTCCCTCCGGCCCCGGAGTGTTCGACCAGGGAACCTGGAACGCGCGCGACACCGTCAGCAAGGCCTTCGACCGTCACTTCCTCAAGGTCGGCGGCGAATACTCGCGCGCTCATTTCCTCGACCGCAGCGCCGGCTCCGCGCGCCCCACATTCAACTTCCGCAATCTCTGGAGCTATGCCAACGACGCGCCGTACCAGGAGAGCGGCAACTTCAACCCGGTCACTGGTCAGCCCTCGGACAATACCAAAAATCTTTATTACTACATTCTCGGCCTTTTCGTGCAGGACGACTGGAAAGTGGCGCCCAACCTGACGGTGAATCTCGGACTGCGCTGGGAGTACTTCTCGCCCCTGCTCGAAGAGAACAGCCTGATCAGCAATCCGGTGCTCGGCAACGGCAACTCCGCGCTCACCGGACTCACCATAAAAACGGGCGACAGCCTCACCACTACGAGCAAGACCAATTTCGGACCCCAGCTCGGCACCGCCTGGAGTCCGGGCCTCTTCCAGAATCGCCTCGTCCTGCGCGCCGGGTTCGGCATCGGCTTCAACGTGCAGCAACTCGCCACGCTTTCCAACGGCCGCGCCAATCCGCCATGGATCACCGGCCTCACCCTCAACGGTTCCAACATTTTTTACGCCACGCCTTCCGACCCCAACCAGTTTTCCGACTGGCCGTCGAATCCGGCCGCCGTGCAGTCCTTCGACCCCGCCACCGGCCTGCCCGTGGGCGGCGCCGCCATCACCCTGAACGGATTTCCGCAGCATCAGAACACGCCTACCACCTACCGCTACTCGCTCGACGCTCAATACGACCTGGGACATAACTGGGTGGCCAGCATCGGCTATCAGGGCAGCCAGAGCCGTAATTATAGCCGTCAGACTAACTTGAACCTGATTTACTATCCCGACCTCAATCCTCGCGTAAACCGCCTGTTCTGGTACTCCAACGACGCGGCCGCGCACTACAACGCGCTCCTCACTGAAATCCAGCACCGCTTCTCCAGCCAGTTCACCTTCGACGCACAGTACCGTCTCAGCCGCAATACCGACCAGGGTTCGCAGGATTACTACTCCGACCAGTATCCCTTCGACATCAACGCGTCCGATGGTCCGGCGGATTACGACGTCACCCACAACGTGAAGCTGTGGGGCGTCTGGACTCCCACCTTGTTCCGCAACCGGCAGGGCTGGATCGGGAAAGTGGTCGGAGGCTGGACGGTGAGCGGGATCTCCACCTGGCATTCGGGTTTCCCGTTTACGCCTCAGTACTGCAATACGGGGAACAATGTCGTTTACCCGAACAGCGGGTACGGATGTCTGCGGCCGGCAAGTTACTCCGGAGGCGCCAGGGACGATTACGGTAACGATACTTTCATGAGTCCCAACGGTAACTTCCCCAACGGCGCGCTGTCATATTTCGCGCTGCCCACCTGGCCCGCCACGGGCGTCCGCCGGCCCCGGGCGTCGGCCGCAACACCTTCCGCGGCCCGCGCTATCTGGGCTTCGACGCAACCCTGGCCAAGGCATTCGGCCTGCCTCGCATGAAAGTCATCGGGGAAAACGGCCGGCTCAACTTACAGGCCAACATTTACAACGTGTTCAACAAGGTGAACCTCACCGGAGTGAACAACATCATCAGTAACGACGGCAAGATCAGTAACCCGCTCTTCGGTCAGGCCCAAAGCGCTTTCGCCGGCCGCATCGTCGAGTTACAAGCCCGCTTCAGCTTTTAGTGAGGAATGAGGATGCCATCTCCGTCACTGACGAAGATGGACCGGACGATTGCCGTCTGAATTCGGGCGCGATCCGCGGAAGCCAGCTCGGATGCCCGCGAGTGCCCGATGCCGGATGCGCCGGAGTGCGTGAAAAACAACGGTAGGTGTACCGCCTTGCTCGGCTTCCTTTTTAGAGGCCCGGGAGCCGGAATGTTCCCTTGCCGCCCCGCAGGTCTCGCTCTTGTCAGTTTGGGATCGGCGTCTCCACCATCTGATCGATCACCAGCACCGGCTCCGGGCGCTTCTGCATTTCAATCTTCAGTCCCAGTCGCTTATCGATCGCATCGCGGAACGAGAGCGAACCCGCGGGTTCCGACGCCTGTCCTTCCGCCGCGGGCGCCGCACTGCTGAGCAGGGGCATCCGCGCGTTCAGGCCCGCCATCGCATCGTAGTTGATTTCGAAATCCCAGGCGCCTTTCAGGCCGGTCCCATCCTGCACGGGGTAGAAGAGGTCGGAATCGAACCCCGGGATCTGCTCCGTAAATTGCGTCATCGTCATGTTCCGACAGACCAGCCGGACAATGAGCGACCGACCCTGTTGTTCCTGCCCCTCCCGCTTGCATCCGGTCCGGCTATTGGGGTCTGCCGCTTTGGTCAGTTTGGGCTTGTTCGCGACCAGTGTCCCGGCGTCCCTTGGTCGGTCCTCGAAGTGGACCTTCATCTGGTACCGCTCGGTAAGCAGGGCGCGGAGCATCGCGTACAACACATCCCGCGTGGGCCCGAAGAGCTGCGGGTCCGGTGCCATGCCCTGAGGCGCTTTCGCCTCGATCGACATGTTGTGCCGCTCATCCAGCCACTTCGGCCATTCCGCCGGCTGCTCGAAGTTCGCCAGTCCCCACGCGTACGTCACCAGGCTACGGAGCGGCGTGCATACCGCGGTGACCCGGCCGCCGGCTTCAAACCGGATAGCCCCGGAATACGTGCCGTTCTTGCACTCCTTGAGAGATGCGACTTCAAAGACTGGAGCCGGGAGTGGCGGCAGAGATTCCGAAAGGTTTCTTGCGTTCGGGGTCGGCTGCTGGTCGACGCTTTCCACCGTCAGCAGGGGTTGCGGAACGCCACCCTTTTCCATCTGCAACCCTGCCATGGCCAGAGCCTCAATCACGGCACCAGGCCCGCTGGAGCCGGGCTGCATTTCCCATTGCAGATCGATGTCCCATGCCCCTTCCAGCCCAGTCGAATCCACTACGGGCAAATTCGACATGGACCCACGCAGTTGCTGCGCGAAGGCCTGCATGGTCACTCCGTGGCATCGCAATGTTCTTATCGCAACTCCGCCGCTGACGGAGATGCCGGGCGGTTGACACCCGGGCGGCCCCGAATCGGCCGGTGTGGACCTCAGCTTCAGTTCGCCTCTGCCTTTCGACAGCACGTACCCGGGGACCTCACGCGTGTCCGGTTTGACTTTCAAATGGAATCGATCCGCCAACAGGTTCTGCAACATCAAATTCAGATGGGCGGGAGAGGTTCCGGCGCGCGCTTTTGCGCTGATTTCGAACCGGTCGTAGTCAATCCAGCTCGGTCCTCCATAGACCTTATCGGCATCAATGCCATACGCGATGCGCACGAGGTCCAACATGGTGGCACGATGGAGTTCGTACCGGTCTCCAATGAGAAACCCGCCCTGCAGCGTATGCCGCGCGTCCTTCACCCATTCGCTGCGCGGCGTGCTGTGAACATCCGCAACATCGAATGTGGGCTTGTCGTTTCCGGACTGGCAAAATGCCACAGGGGATCCGAAAAGGAGAAAAACGGCAACCGCGAGGAACCGTTTCATCTATATGCCTCCAGAATTCGTCTTCCGTGACTGGCCGATCCCGCATTTCCATTTTGGACTTCCGAATCTGATTCAGTATGGGCCAAACCGCCATGCTTGGGACCTGCGAACTGAATTCTCTCTTCGGGCGCCGACCTTCGCGTGTCGGTCTCCAACTCTCACCCCACCCGATACGCCATCACGAAAATCCGCCGGAACGGAAACAGCACCTTCCCGTCCGCACGCGCCGGATACGCCGCCGTAACGGCCGTCCGGTACTCCAGAAGAAATTGTTCGCGAACCGCCTCCCCGGGCATCGCGGCCAGATACGGCCGCAGCGCCGTACCCTTATAGAACTCCACGATCTCCCCGGCGTTCGCCAGCACGTGCAGGTACTCCGTCTCCCAGATCTCCAGCCGCCCGGCCAGCGGCGCCATGGTGTCGTAATAGAACCCGGCATCGTGAGAATGCCAGTCGCGTACCGGGCGCGTGACCAGCGGCGCGGCGATCTCGGAAATCAGCCGCTGCGCCGGTGCCCCGGTCCTGGCGGGCAACTGCACCGCGAGCACGCCCCCCGGCTTCACCCTCCCGAACAGCATCGGGAACAGCACCTCGTGCCCGCGCACCCATTGCAGAGCCGCATTCGAGAAAACCAGGTCGAAACGCGCGCCCTCGCTTTCCGCCCACTCGACAATGTCCGCCCGCACGAAGTTCGCGTCCGGCATATCGCGGCGCGCCCGCTCGATCATCTCTTCGGAACTGTCCAGGCCCGTGATCTCCGCATCCGGCCACCGGTCATGCAGCACGCGCGTGCTGTTCGCCGGCCCGCAGCCGAGGTCCAGAATCTTTCGCACCAGGGGCAGTTCCACACGCGCCACCAGGTCGCGGCACGGGCGCGTCCGCTCCTCGCCGAATCGCAGATATTGCGCGGGACTCCAGCCGCCCACCTACGCGACCACTCCTTCTCCCTCGTCCGCCGTGAAATAGGCGCAATCGGGATGGTGAAAAACCAGCGCGCTCACGCTTGCTTCCGGCTCCATCATCATTCCTTCGGTCAGATGCACGCCGATATCCTCCGGCCGCAGCAGTTTCCACAAACCCGCCTGGTCGTCCAGGTTGGGGCATGCCGGATACCCGAAGCTGTAGCGCTTGCCGCGATACCGCGACGTGAAGCGGTCGTGCATCGTGAGCGTCGGCGGATCCGGAAAACCCCAGTCCTCGCGAATGCGCCGGTGCAGCCACTCGGCCGTGCCCTCCGCCGTCTCGATAGCCAGCGCCTGAATCGCGTGCGCCTTGAAAAATTCCCCCGCCTGCTTCCACTCTTCCGAGCGTTCCCGCACGCACGCGCCCGCCGTGACCACGAACATCGCCAGATGATCGCGGCGTCCCTCTTCCGCCCCCAGCACGTAGTCGCTCAACGAGAGCCCGTCCTCCCGCCGCTGCCTGCCGAAATGGAAGCTGTGAATGGGAACGGAGCCGCCGGGTGCAAACAGGCGGATCGAATTGCCGTCGCGCTCCGCTTCGAAAAACTGCCACACCGCCTTCACCTTCATGAATCGCGCCGCGTCCTGCTTCACTTCCTCCACGTTATGGAAGAGTTCGAGCGCCTTGGGCTCGTGCTCCGCCAGCGCCTTTTCGAAATTTCCCTTGTACCCCAGGTGACGCCCGTAGAGCATGAACGGATTCATGTAGCTCCACACCTCGGCGAGGTGCGGCACGTCGCGGACCTTGCGCTCCAGGTAAGGCGCCGGCGGAACCGGCAGGTCCGTTCGCACCTTGCGGCTCCGGCGGCTGGTGACCGGCGGCAGCGGTTCGGCCGGCTTCTCCACCGCTACATCCGCTTCCGCCTTGCGGTGCTGCGCCAGCACCTGCTCGCGCTCGGCCGGGTCCATGATGCGGTTCATCAGGCTCAGTCCGGTCATCGCGTCCTTCGCGTAGCAGACCGCCTCCCCGTAGGCCGGTGCAATCTTGTTGCGCGTGAACTTCTCCGAGAGCGCCGCGCCCCCTACCAGCAGCGGCAGAGCGATCCCCGCCGTGCTCAGGTCCGTGGCCGTGATCACCATCTGCTGGGTGCTCTTCACCAGCAGCCCGGATAACCCGATGGCGTCCGGCCGGTGCTCCTGCACCGCGCGAATCAGCACTTCGGGCGGCACTTTGATTCCAAGGTTGATGACGTTGTACCCGTTGTTGGCAAGGATGATCTCCACAAGGTTCTTGCCGATATCGTGGACGTCGCCCTTCACCGTTGCCAGGATGACCTTGCCCCGCGCCGCCGTGTCCGCCTTCTCCATGAACTGTTCCAGGTGATTGACGGCAGCCTTCATCGCCTCCGCCGATTGCAGCACCTCGGCCACAATCAGCTCATTGTTGTTGAACAGCCGGCCCACCTCCGCCATGCCCGCCATCAGCGGCCCGTTGATGATGTCGAGCGGCGCCGTGCCCTCCGCTCGCTTCCGCTCCAGGTCCGCCACCAGTCCGTCCTTGGTGCCTTCGATGATGTAATTCGCCAGGCGCTGGTCGAGCGGCAGGTCTTCGGCGCGCTGCTTTACCCGCTTCCCGCTCTTGCGGAAATGTTCCGTGATCGCCGCGATGTGGAACTGGTTGATCGCCGCCTTCTGTTCCGCCGTCTGCGCGCGCCAGTCCTCCGCAGCCGTCCGCAGCGATTCGTCCTCCGCGTCCACCGGCGGCAGGTTGAACAGCAGGTTTTCCGCCAGCCTCCGCTCCTCCTCGGGTATTGAAGCGAACCGCTCCAGCTTCTCGGCGTTTACAATCGCCAGGTCCAGCCCCGCCTTCGTGCAGTAGTAGAGGAAAACCGAGTTCACCACCTCGCGCGCCGACGCCGGCAGCCCGAAGCTGATGTTGGAAATCCCCAGCACCGTCTTCGAGTAAGGCAGCTTCTCCTTCACCAGCCGGATGCCCTCGATCGTCTCCACCGCCGCCCCGATGTAGTTCGCGTCCCCCGTCGCGCACGGAAACACCAGCGGATCGAAAATCAGGTCCTCGGCCGGAATGCCGTATTTCGCCGTCAGCAGTTCGTACGAGCGCCGCGCCACCTCCAGCTTGCGCTCCCGTGTGAACGCCTGCGCCTGCGCCTTGTCTTCGTCGATCGACCCCACCACCAGGGCTGCCCCGTACCGTTTCGCCACCGGGCAGACCCGCTCGAATTTCTCCTCGCCGTCCTCCAGGTTCACCGAGTTGATAATGCTCTTGCCCTGGCAATACGTCAGCGCCAGCTCGATGGCCGCCGGATCCGTGGTGTCGATCATCACCGGCGCTTTGACCTTGCGGATCAGCTTTTCATAAAACGGCGGGATGTCGCCGATCTCTTCGCGGTCCGTGCTTTGCAGGCACACGTCCACTACGTGCGCCCCGTTCTTCACCTGCCAGCGCGCGATCTCGGTGGCCTCTTCCCACTTCTCCTCCGCCACCATGTTCTTGAACAGCCGCGAGCCGATCACGTTCGTCCGCTCGCCCACAATCAGCGGCCGGTTGCTTTCCTCCGCCTCCACCAGTTCGATCCCCGTGTAGTATGCGCGGTGCGTGGCCCCCGGCACTGCCCGCGGCCGCTTGCCTTCCGCCATCTGCGCGATCGCCGCAATGTGCTGGTCCGTCGTCCCGCAGCACCCGCCCACGATGTTGATCCAACCGTTGTCGATGAACCGCTCCAGTTGCGAGGCCAGCGACTGCGGCGTCTCCAGGTACTTGCCGTCTTCGTTGGGCAGCCCTGCGTTGGGGTAGCACGAAACCCGCACCGGCGCCATTTCGCTGATGGTGCGCAGGTGGTCCGTCATGAACTCCGGACCGGTGGCGCAGTTGAGTCCGATGGAAAGCACGTCCGCGTGCAGGATGGACGCGCAGAACGCATCCGCCGTCTGCCCCGCCAGCATCGTCCCCATCGGCTCGATCGTGCCCGAAACCATGGCGGGAATCCGCACCCCCAGTTCCTTTCGCACCCGCTCGATGGCCAGCAGCGCCGCCTTCACGTTGCGCGTATCCTGGCTGGTCTCCACCAGCAGCAGGTCCGCACCGCCCTCCACCAGCCCCTTCGCCTGCACGTAGAAATGTTCGATGAGCTGCGGAAACGTCACCCCGCCGGTTACCGTGATGGCCTTCGTCGTAGGACCGATCGAACCGGCCACGAATCGCGGCTTGCTCCCGGTGGAGAACTCTTCCGCCGCCTGTCGCGCCAGTCGCGCCGCCAGCAGGTTCAATTCGTGCGCGTCAGCGGCCAGGTCGTACTCCGCCAGCACCAGCGGTGTGCAGCCGAAGGTGTTCGTCTCCACCACGTCCGCCCCGGCCCGAAAATACGCCCGGTGGATATCCAGCACCACGTCCGGCCGCGTGCGATTCAGATTCTCGTTGCACCCTTCGAGCGCCGCTCCCCCAAAGTCCTCCGCCGTTAGATGCTGCTGTTGCAGCATGGTCCCCATGGCCCCGTCGAGGACCAGGATGCGCTGCTCCAGAATGTCGGAAAGGGCGCGTTGGCGCTCTTCGTTTGTTGTCATAAGTAGGGTGCTTCTCCAATGTTAGCAGCCGCGCTCCGGGTGCCTCGCCCTGCCCGCCATGGCCTGCCGAGGTATCCTGAAAGCGATGAAACGCACAATCTTGTTGGGTGCGGCGCTTGCCGCGGCGACCTTCTCGCTCGTACTGCCCGCCCGGGCCGATACACGCTTCCGCCTGCGCCCCACGACTCGCGACGACATCCCCATCGGCAAGGGCCAGTGCGATATCCGCCTTCAGGTGGACAACGAAGTGGAGGTCACCGTCCGCGGGGACATGGTGTACATCAAGACCATCGCCGGGCGCGACGCCTACGACGACGGCAATTCGGAATGCAACGCCCCCCTGCCCAACCGCGACGTGGAGAACTTCGGCTTCGAGGTGCGTGACAAGCGCAACGACATCCGGCTCCTCGCCGAGCCATCCCGCCGCAACAACTACTCCGCCATCGTGCGCATCCGCGATTCATCCGGCGGCCAGGGCCGCTATCATTTCCGCCTCACCTGGCAGATGTCCGGCAGCGACTACCGCCCCGGCAACCGCACCGCACCCTTTGACGACCGCCGTCCCGGACCGCCCGGCTTCCTCTGGAACAACACCATCAGCTTCCGCGGCGAGGGTCGCGGCCTCGCCAATTATAGCGGCCCGGGGGGTGACCGCCGCCTCACTCGCGTCAACGTCGACATCGACCGCAACGGCCGCATCGTCGTGTCGTTCGTCGCCGATCGCGCCGTCGTCGCCTTCAACGGCTTTGTATCCGCCCGCGAAGGAGGCCGTCTCCGCGCCGACGTCGTCAGCGAGGACCGCCGCCTCCGCGGCCCCATGTTCCTCTCCGTGGACGACCGCGAGCGCGTCAACGCCATCACCCTCGAAGCCACCGACGGCCGCGAACGCCTCCGCCTCAACTGGGACCGCCGCTAGCGCCAAACGAGCGCGCGGCTTGATCGATTCGTCCGTACCGGATACCGGCCAGGCAGGCGATCGGGAACGCACAGAACATCGCGATCTTGAACCACAGTGTATACGGCAGCATGGTCAGGTTGAAAACGAGCCCCCAGGCGAGTAACAGCGCGACAACGATGCCGGCCGCCCGCCCGCCGATTCTCGTCGCACCCCACGCCGCCGCCGCGGCTGTGGCCCCCCAAGCCAGCACAACCACTGCCAGAATCCAATGCGGATACCGCCGGACATGCTCACTGATGTTCCCGTCGAAATTCGGCGGGAACGGATGGACGGCCGAGCTGAACAACTCCACCGCCACAACCAGCACGAACGCCAGCCCCATCCCCGCCACCACCCCCAGCAGGATTCGCACGAAAGAACGAACGGAAAACATCTTGGCCATAAGGTTTCGCTAACACGACGCGTACCCGAATTCAAGTGTCAGGGGTGGAGTGGGCGTGCGGTATCCGTCGCCCCTACGCCGACAGGGAAGAAACGTCGGTAGCAGGCCAGATCTCATGCCATACGCGTCAGGTTGGCCGGTTTCTGGCTAAGTTCCGAGACGTGCCTGATTCAGAGGGCAGCCGGTAGGGGCGAGGCCAACGCCCGGCGGCAGCCGGTCTACTTTTGACTACGCATGGCCTCAAGGGATTTCAGGAGATCCTGCACGCGGTCCCTTTTCTGGAAAGGTGTGTTGAAGAAACGATCAACGGTGGAGTTGAAGAGGGTGGGGTTATCGTAGGGAATCATGTGGGTGGCGTTGGGGAAGATGCAGAGCTGGCTATTCGGTATGTGCTCGAAGATCTCGACAGTGTGGTGGTCGGCGATGACATCGTGATCGCCGGCGAGGATCAGGGTGGGGGCTGCAATGGATTCGAGGCTCTTGGGATCGATATGGGGCTCGTCGAGCAACATGCGGGTAACTTTCATTTCGCGGCGCGATTCGGGAGTGCTTTGGGCCGGGGAGGAAGCGAGCATCGTCTTCACCAGCGATATGACGTCGGGGTGCACGGCCTTGTCGGACGGGTTGAGATTGGCGGCCATGGAGGCGATCTTCTTCACCTTGTCGGGATAACGGACGGCGAGCAGGAGAGCTTCAATACCGCCGTCGCTCCAGCCAAGAACGTTGGCGGGGCCGACCTTCAAGTGGTCGAGTAGCGCGGCGAGGTCGGCGGCCATTTTTTCGTAAGTTATGGGGCCGGCGCTGCCTCCGGAATTGCCTTGATCGCGGCTGTCCATGGCGATCACTTTGTAACGCTTGCGGAAGTAGTCGATCTGGGCCGCCATATCATGGATGCTGCCGCCATTGCCGTGGATCACGAGGAAGGGCTCGCCACTCCCATAGACCTCGTAATAAAGCTTGACGCCATCGTGCGTGAAGTATTTGCCCACTGCGGGATTCGTCCCGTATTTGATAGCCGGCTTACGTGCGGTTTGGGCTCCGGCGGTTCCAGTCAGCAGGATAGCGGTCAGGATGAAATGTACGAGTTTCTGCATACCGTTCGCGACATTCTCTCACAGGACCAGCGGGCGGACCGCAGCCCGCCGCGGGCTACTGAACTTGAGGTTCGCGCTCGCCAGCCATATGACATCGAGGAACCGATAGCCGAAGCACTTGTGGACCTGCGTTAATTCAATTGGAGTGGACAGTCGGCCACCGGGAAACACTCCACAGGAGCCCGTAGTCGCCGACCCGCTGATTGGCAACTGCTGTAGCGGCCGGGACGGCAGAAGGAATCGAGCGTGATACGGCAAGATGGCCGCCAAACAGCATGACACGAGAGGGCTCGTGAATAGCACGAGGATCTCTTCAATTCCCTCCGGGAGCGTTGAGGAGCGGGAGCAGGAACAGATGGTATTCGCTTCAGAGGGCCCTTGTTCTTGATAGGATCCACCAGGGCGGTGAACCGAGCCGACGACGCTCGATGCCCCCGCCGCGCACGTCCGTGTTCGTTCTCGGATCCGGCTGTCCGCGGCCGGCCGTTACTGCCGCTGTTCAGACGTTCAATAGCAGGAGTAAGAGTTCCATTGTCCGCTGGCAGCGTCACACTCGCGTTTGTTAATGGCCTTCTTTCTCATTTGCTCAATCCGACGGAAGTATTCCGCCATCGCCACGATGTCGCGGGCAGATTGCTCTTCCCCGGCTTGAATTTTTGCGAACACCTTTCCGGTCACCTCGCGTTCGGAAGGATCGAGCGCAAAGCACTTCTGCAGCCAGCCGTCGACCTCCCGCATACGCTGGGCTTCTCGCAATGCGAAAGCCATGTTGCAATAGGCCGGTGCGAAATCGGGTTTGAGCTCAACGACGCGACGGTAGTCCGCCATGGCCAGAGGGAGCTTGTTTTGCCAATATCCATACTCCTGGCCGCGAAGATAGTACGCGAGCCAGTTTCGAGGATCCAGCTCGATCGCCTTTGTAAGGTAAGGCGCCGGATCGTTGCCTTTTTGATAATGCGTCATCGTGAAGCCACGCTCCAGATAGGCAGCCGCGAAAGCCGGGTCCTGGCGCGTTGCACGATCATAGTCGGCAAGTTCCTCGCGAAACCGGCAGAGTTGCCGGAGTGCGCGACCGCGGTCGGTGAAGGCGCGCGCGTTCGGATTTCGCTGTAGAAGGGCGGTCAGATCCTCAACAGCTCCCGCCGCCTGCCCGAGATCCAGGCGGATCGTGGCTCGCAACGCGAGGAGCGCGGCATCGTTCGGACTTTTGGCGCGCGCCGGATCAAGTATCGAAAGAGCGGAACGGGGCCGCCCTGCCCCGAGCGCTGCAGCCGCCGCTTGCATGGGGTCTCCGGCCGCAGCAGGCGGGCTGCTGGTGAGCCGGGCGCTCTTCCGGCGCCAGTTTCTCACGACCTGATCGAGAATCGGACGCCTCTTGGGCGCGAGCGTGTCGACCTGCCGGTAGGCGATCTCGATGTCCGCCTTCCCCTCCGCAGCCGCGCCTGCCGCCTCCAGGAAGACGCCTCGTGCGCCGCGAGGGGCGGGATTCATTGGATCGAGATGGACCGATCGGTCGAGGTCGGCGAGCGCGCCGTCCCCATCCCCGGTGTCTGCCCGTATCCCGGCGCGATTGAAATAGGAGCTCATGTCGCTTGGCGCCAATTGAACCGCGTGATCCAGGTCGGTGAGCCCTTGGCTCGGTTGTCCCAATATCGCCGAGCAACGTCCCCGGTCCGAATAGGCTTTCGCGTGCCTGGGATTGGCTTGGAGTGCCCGATTAAAGTGGGCCATCGCCTCACCGCAACGGCCCGACTCAGCGAGCCGGTGGCCCTCTTGGAACCATTGGTGGGCTTTGGCGAGATCGCCGGTCGAGGCGGGGCCGGATACCGGAGTTGGAGGCGAAGCCGGCTGAACCGGCGGGGATGTGGACTCGGGTCGGGAAGACGGGGGCGCCTTACCCGAGGTTGTCGCGGATCCGATCCTTGTCCCCGTCACCATTGCTTGCGTGGGATCGGTGCTCGAGAGCTTCTTCCGATCGGCCGACAGTTCCATAGTGTTCACGAATCCGCCTACACGCCATCGCAGTGTGATGATGGTCTTCGCTCCCGTGGCGCACGTCCAGGTTCCATCATTGCCGGGGTCGTGCGCTATCGCGCCATCGGGCTTGATGGTTACAACCCCTCGCGTGAACCAGGCCCACTTACCGATCGCGTCGTCGCAGGAAGGAGGTTGGGCTGCGAGAGGCATGAATGCAAGGAAAACGAGAAGCTGAATCTTTCGGGACACGGCTGGCATCCTTATTGGCCTAAATTCTATCATCTTGTCTTCGGTCGATCCCGCCAGGAACCCGTCTCGTCCTGCCGTCGCCCGGCGGCGGCATGCGCCGCAATGAGCGCCCCGGCTGTCCCGGTATTCGGACCGGTCAACTACCCACTCGATCAGGGCGGGGGAGGACCCGCGGCGTGGTTTACCGGTTCAGTGCGGGATCAATCCACTGTTTCAAGCGACTGGGCCGGCCTGCGCAAGGGGCCAGTGTGACCTTTGAGCCGGGCGCTCGAACTGCGTGGCACACGCATGAGCTGCGCCGACTCACATGCACGTATAGACTCTGAACTGGACGTGGGACGGCTTACCCGCCGGTAACCCATCTGGTGAGGAAGCGATTTTGGGCTCATTTTGGCTCCAATCACGCCGTTGCTGAAACTGGGGCAGCGTGCCGGCATGCTCAGTCAGGAGACTGCGATTCAGAGTCAGGAAACGGGAGATGTTTATGACCGAATCTCGGGAAAGGCCCGCCGAACGCGCCGGGAATCCACACGGCGAGTGTGTCACCAATGCAAGCCGGCAGCCGGGAAGTGAACCACTCGAGGTTAACTTTCGACAGATGTTGCACGATCGTTGACTTGCTTACAATCGAAATGGCACCAGAAAAGGAAAGGCAACATGGCAGAGCAGTCACGCGCCGGCTTCCTGTTGTTTGTCGCCGCCGTTTTTGCGGGAGTGTATCTGACGCGGGACGCCAGCCTGAATCAGCAGGCACCTGCCTTCTCATTGCCAGAGACGTATGGCGGCCGGGTGGATCTGGAATCCTTTCGCGGACGACCCGTGGTGCTGGTCTTCTGGATGACGTCTTGCGGCATCTGTCGTCGTGAACTTCCCATGATGAGCCAGTTGGCGCCGGAATTCCGAAGTAAAGGCATCGCTGTCGTTGCCATCCATCTTGGCCGAGCCGACGAGGCGCGCGACTACATGCGTTCGAATCGTATCAACATGACTTCGCTCGTCGATTCAGAGGGCGCCGTGGGCCAAGCGTATCATGTGAGCGGAGTGCCCAGGCTGGTCTTAATCGGACACGACGGTAGAATCAAGAGGACGACGAGCGGCCTGGCAGACGAGGGTGTGTTGCGCGAATGGATGGATGCGGCCAGTGGTGCTTGAGTTTCCGCGCCGGGGGACGGCGAATTGCGCGGTTCCGCCCGCGGCCCCAAAACGGATACTCAGCGCCGGAGGGCGGTGGCCCGGTATACGGTGATCCCGGTTCGACCCGGCAATACTGCACCTGCGACTGCCCCTATGCCGGCGCCTATGGGCGTCCACACCGCCATGAAGACCGTCGTTTCGCCCGCCTCGTGGTATGTCTTGCCTCGGATGGCGCCGACGGCGAGACCGCCCGCCGCGCCGATTGCGAGGCCCAGCAGAACGTTCCGGCGGCGGTGCGATTCGCCAGATCGCTTGACGCTCGCGACCTCAGCACGTGGGACGTTCATCTCGCGTCCGTCCTGGCGCAGCGCTATCTCTTGCGGCGTATATGAAGCGAAATCACCCCTGATCGACTTCATCTTCGCATCCAGAACCTCGATTGCTTCGCCGGGGCGCAACTGGCGGAGGTTATCCCACGATTCCTGGGGCGGCTGCGCAGAAGGCAGGCAACACGGAGCGCTAATGAGAAGGAAAGCGAGGACAGACGGCTTCAACATATCCGATCTCCCTTCCTACTTACGCGCTCGATATACGGTCTTCCAGCTTGGCATCAAGGCGCCGATGCCGCTTCCAGCGCCGGCGAAGAGGCCCGCACCCAGGCCGGCCGCCGCAGTCTTCTCACCGGGCTTGAGGTGTTCGTGAGACGCTGAGACTAATCCGAAGGCCAGCCCAGCCGTCGCGCCTACTCCCACGCCGATCAGCGCCGATCTGACACGGCTCTTCACTTCGATTCGGAGGATCTCCGAACGAGGCCTCTCCTGCTGAGCGCCGCCGGCCTCCAGCGTCAGGCCGTCGGCGGTGACGCGTGTTAAGCGGTCTGTCCGACTCCGCTGGTCCGAGCCCAGTACACGGATCGTCTTTCCGAGGCCCAGGCGTTCGACTTTCGCCCAGGACGTATCTCCCTGCTCCGCGCCGAAAGAGTTCAAACCGCCATCGGCTGCGAACCCCGGGAGCGTCATAAGAAGAAGCAACGTTACACCATATACTCTCATTTGACCTGCCCCCTATTCGTGTCATGTCACCGAAGTTCGCAAGGGTCGTGACTCTTGACGCGCACCCAGGTGACGGGACATTTCGTTCTGAATAAATCGCCTCTCCAGACCAGATTACTGCCCGGGAGCCGCCGCGTGTAATGCCTGAGCAAAGCTTTTGTAAGGAGTTTGTCCGGCAGAGCCGCTTTCCTTTTGCGGCCAGAATGTGGTGGGCGCCCTGGCGCTGCTGCCGGTGGCGGATCCCGTCCTGGGCTACATCGGCGCGATCACATTCCTGCTTGCAATTACGCTGTTGGGCATTGGCGTAGCTGCCCCCTCGACACTGATTTTCGCTGCGGGGGTCGCCTTATTATTCCGTCAGTCCGCACGCCGTGGCGGAGGTCTTTCATGGCTGGTGGGCTCATTGAGGCTGGAAATAGCGGAGGGTCAAAGGTAAATCCAGTGGAGTGTCACGTCAGCCAGGGCCCCGTTATAAGTCACTACCTTACGGGCGCGGCTCTGCGACGCGTGTTCCCTCAAAGACCGGAACTTCAGCAGACATTCGTATGACTCCGAGGTGCCGTTAAACCTGGCCTGCGACCGGAGGAACCCGCCCTGCCCATCGTCGCCGCTGGATTCTTACTCGGCAGTGCCCGTCTCCCCTTTGCCGAACGGTGTTCAACGGAGCAGGCGGTAGAGGTCGTCGGGGTTGAGGTCCTTGAACAAGCGGCGTCCGAAATCGGCCTCGGTAAGGACTTTGGGGGCTCCGTCGGGTTCGGCGGTTCGGCGGTCGGTGTAAGCGGCTGAGAAACGGGTTAGCACATATTCGGTGCCGGATCGGGAGAAGGTCATCACCTCGTCGACAAAAAACCAGCCGGAGCAAAGTTGGTTTCGTATGCGAAAGCCTTCGCCGGCGGATTCCACGGAGCGGAAGCCCTCGGCCGGACAGACTTCGCCCGGAGCGCGGATGACGCGAGAATTCTCGGCGACTATCCCGCCGCGGAGATCGCGAAGGGTCGCAACACGTTTTACTACCTCCACCGTCTCGCCGGAAGGTAGGGTAATCCGGTTGGGCGAGGCGGGGGGTGCGGGTGTGGCCGCGGCGGCCGTGGTTTGATCCACGGGGCCGCGGCAGTTCCCTGCAATAACCACGATGGCAATCAGGGCGAGACTTCGGGTCATGGGTTGGCCACCCTCGGACAATCGGCTACGTGAAAAGCCGGTTCGGAGACGTTGTGGAAGTTTTGGCGACGCTCGGCATAATTGCCGTGAACATTGACGAGCTGGGTCACATCGTTGACATCCGCGTCGGCGGCGCCGCCATCGGCCTCGGCATTAATGTTTCGCGAGGACCAGAACGCCATCGCCGTAATCATGCCTCCGCGAATGGTGACGGCGTCGCCCGGGTTGGCGACGATGTCGATGCCGGATCCCGGCGAGTTGGCATCAATCTCGTCCTGGATGGCCTGGTAGTTTCCCCGGCCGGTGAGTTGAATGAAGCCGCGCCCGCGAAAATTCCACCCATCGCCGGATGCGAAGTTGCCGTTGCCGAGGCGATTGGAGTAGACGTTGTTGCCGATGCGCTCCTGGTCGGCCGCATGTCCCCCCGGGCCTCCGACGCGGCCGTCGGCGTCCGCTTCTAAGGGGTGGGCCGCGTAGTAGGCGAAGACGGCCCTTAGTCTGTCGGGCGTGTAGTTCATGTTCTCAATTCTCGGATCGCCACCCGCTCCAACCTCGGTCAGCACCTGAGCGAAGAAATGGGCACGGCGCAGGCAATCGTCCAATCCGTAGTCCTCGTAGAACTCGTTAAAAGCGTCGGTAATCTCGTTGAGCCGCGCCTGGGACGCCGTTGAGAAGATGAGGGCCGCACGGGCGCGTGAGAGAACGTAGTTGCAGTCCACTTCGAACTCGATAACAGTTTTGCAGCCTGCGTCGTCGCTTGCCTGGATGCGGGCGACCTGTTCGAGATTGTGCGCGGTATAGACACTCTGGACGCCGGATGGGGCACTCAAGGCGCCGTCACCTTCGAGGATTTGCCACGTTACATTGCCCAAGGCGCCGGCGGCGGTGAGGGTAACTTTTTCCTCCACTCCGAGGCGCAGGCGAGCGCGGTCCGCCGGCACGGCCTGTTCCGTCTCGGACGTTATGGCAAGCGCGCAGACGGTGACAGAGGTGCTGGCTCCAAGAGGGTGGTCGCCGTTGGAGCAATGGGCCTCGATGAGGGCGTCGCGGGCGGCGGCGCTGGCGGTCTCGCCTGAAATTGAAAAGGCGGACCATGACCCGTCGGCCGGAAGCGAGACGGTAGTCGTAGTCTGCCCGGGGAAGCGCAGTCGGCCGTCAGGGTTGGACAAGATCGCCTGGGCGCTGCACCCCGGAGTGGTTGCGCGTATCCGGCACGGAATTTCCGGACGCGACTGGTTGGTGTGGAGCGGGACGAAGTCGTCGGTAGTTTCCGGGGTATTGTTGATTTCGATCTCCATCTGCGGGCAAGGGCAGCCCTCGACAACGCCGTCCGCCGCTTGGTTGGCGGCGCCGCCGGAGACCGGACTACTCGGGGTGGTGGGACGGCGTTGCTTGCTCATAACGGTGCCTGCGCCTGGAGGACATGGTCAAGCCAGGTGATCGCCTTACGCTCCAGGCGCTGGGCGCGCAGCGCCGGGTCGACGATTCGCGGATCGGTTAGAGTGCGCCCGATCCAAGCGTAAAGCGGGTCCTCGGTGCAGCGATGGCCGAAAGCGTACTTCAGGATCGGAATCAGCGCTTGAGCGCGGGCAGTTTGGAACCCCTGCTGCCGCGCCTCCTCGCGTCCTTCCGTTATTAAGCGAAGAAGGTTCGGCTCGGTGACGTAGGCCGCCTTTTCAGGGAACGCGCGGGTCATGTCGTTTAGCAGTTGGGTATCGAGGTTTGGGAATTCGTAATGGTTGGGAGCGCGGGCTACCGAGGCGAGTGTTTGGAGCGCTTTGAAGACGTTGCTCGCGTCGGGGCCTGCGATTTCAGTCGAGTAGAGGACGACGTGGTCGTAAATCTGCTGGCTGCGAAGCATTTGATCCTGCGGCCCGATCAAGATCTGTCGCACGGCTGGATATTGCGGATCGTCGTCGAAACGTGAGCCGTACAGAAGAGTCAGTTCGACGTAAAGACGCAGCGGACCTCGGAAGGTGAAACCGTAGGCATGAGCGCGCTCCAGTGCTTGGGAGACTGCAAGGCGCATCTGGTCGGGGCCGATTACGTTGAATAGTTGGGTGGCGAAATCACGCGCGTGGGCCACCATCAAGTCTTCGAAACGGTGTGCGGCGACGTCGCGGAAATGCGCGATATGACGCGAACTTATCTGTGGCATGGCTCCAAGCCTCAGGCGACGTGAACTGCACGATCAGTCGTCGCCCGGATAAACGCAGTCGATTCAACGCGAAGAACGGTGACATTCCATGGTTACTGGCAGTGTCCTGGTAGAAACATACCACCACGGTTTCGCGCTGTCCAGGATCGTCACGCCGCGCTGCCGCCGCGTGCAAGGGACCCGTGACAGCTCTAAGGTTTTTCCGCTGGCGTGCTCGTCTCGCTCGGTCTGGGGACCAACGAATAGCGGAATTGGATATCTGTCGTCGTGGTGCGTAACATGGGCGGATGTCGACATTGGCCGCGGAACCGGCACGCCGCGGAATCACGCAAGTACTCGGCGCCTTCTTGCACCCATATATAATGGCGGTGGTATGGACCCGCAAGTGGTTGGTCCGTACGTCACTACGCACGTCGTTGCGGTGGCGTATGTCGCCGTAGCGTGGCGGTGGCCGCGCGTTGCGCGTTGGATACTTGGCGTCGGGTTCCTTTTCGCCGGCATCTTCAACATCCGGATGGTGTTCAACTCACCGCACCTTTACGTGGAGGGATTTGGACCGCATGCGGTCGCGCCGTATCGTCAACTCATCTACGGCGCTTTCGCCCGGCACACGGCGGCATTCATTGTTCCTATCGCCTGCGGCCAGATGGTGGTGGGCGCCCTGGCGCTGCTGCCGGTGGCGGATCCCGTTCTGGGCTACATCGGCGCGATCACGTTCCTGCTCGCAATCACGCCGTTGGGCATTGGCGCAGCGGCCCCCTCGACACTGATTTTCGCTGCGGGGGTCGCCCTATTGTTCCGTCAGTCCGCACGCCGTGGCGGAGGTCTTTCATGGCAGGCCGGTCTTCCTGCGGTCCGTTGATGGAAGGTCGAGTTTTCATCAGGTGATTTTCGGATCCACTCGCTCCGCGAGGGAAGAAAGGAGGGCCGGGTATGGCCGCCGCGCAGCCCCAAGGATCCTCTTCATTCTCCACTTTTGACTGGGCCCGCCTTTGCCGGGCGGGGGGAATCGCAGCCTTCATTTTCCTGGTCTATTCGCTGGCCACCATGCTGCAAATCACTGTGCTTGGCGGCCCGCCCTCTTCCGCGGCAGAGGCGTTTCAGGTGTTGCAGCAGAACAAGGCCGCCGGTCTGTTGCGGCTTGATTTTCCGACTGTCCTGGTGCTGCCTTTCTACTACGTGCTTTTCTTCGGCTTGTTCGCGGCTTTGAAGGATACGGACCGAACTCAAGCGGCGATTGCGATAGCCATGGTCTTCATCGGCCTGACTCTTGTGCTGGCAATGCCCACAGCCCTGCCGGTGATGGCGTTGAGCGACAGGTATGCCGCGGCGACAAGCGAGGCCATGAAGGCGCACTACCTGGCTGCGGGAGAAGCCGTTTTGGCCACTGATATCTGGCACGGAACGGGCGCTTACCTGGGCGGGATCTTTGTGCAGACCGGGGCCGTGTGGATTTCAGTGATCATGTTGCGTGGTGTTTTCAGCAGGCTGACGGGGTGGGTTGGCATCATCACGCACGGGCTCGATTTGATACACATTCTCCTTGTGCCGTTTCTTCCCAACACCGCTGCGATTTTCATGATGATTGGGGGACTGGGTTATCCGGTGTGGCTATGGCTGGTAGGCAGAAGGCTCCTCGAGGCTGGAAGGAGCGGAGGATCAAAGGTAAATGCAGCGTAGTGTCACTTAAGGCTGCGTTAGAAGTTACGACCGCTTCCTTCGGGCGCGGATATGCAAACGCGTGTTCTTTCAAAGACCGGAACTTCAGCAGACATTCGTATGACAATCTCCGGCGCGCCGGGGTCTATCGTGGGCGTATGGACAACCGAACCTTTCGCGACGCGGAGCGCATGCAACTCAGCTTTCTGGCGGCGGCCGAGAAGCGCGCACTCCTCTGGCTCGCCGGGCGCATGCCCGCCTGGGTCAATTCCGATCACCTCACCTTGCTCGGCTTCGCCGCCATGCTCGCCGCCGGAGTGCTGTACTGGGCGGCTGCCGGCGACCGGCGCGCGCTCCTCGGCGTGATCGTTGCCCTCGCCGTCAACTGGTTCGGCGACAGCCTGGACGGCACGCTCGCCCGCGTCCGCAACCGGCTGCGGCCGCGCTACGGTTTCTACGTCGACCACATCACCGACGCCGTCGGTACGTTCTTCCTCATGGGCGGGCTGGCGCTTTCCGGATACATGAGCCCGCACATCGCGCTGGGGCTGCTGATCGCTTACTTCCTGCTCTCCATCGAGGTGTACCTCACCACTTACACGATCGGCGCGTTTCATCTCTCCTTCTGGAATTTCGGCCCCACCGAGTTGCGGCTGTTGCTTTGCGCCGGCAACGTCGCGCTCTTCTTCCGGCCCGTGGTCAACCTGTTCGGCAGTTCTTACCTGCTGTTCGATGTCGGGGGCGCCGTCGGGATCGCGGGCATGGGGGCGATGCTGGTCTGGTCGGCCGTGCGGCACGCACGCCAGCTCTATCTTGCCGAGAGGTTGTCGTGAGCCCGCTCGCCGGGCGGTGGCTGCGCTTCAACTTCGTCGGGGCGATCGGGGTGGCGGTGCAAATGGCTGTGCTGGCGGCCCTCAAGGGATGGTTCGGCCTCGACTACCTGGCGGCCACCGCCCTGGCTGTAGAGTCCGCCGTGCTCCACAACTTCATCTGGCACCAGCGCTTCACCTGGAAGGAACGCGCCGGCGGAGGCGCGCGCGACGTGCTCCTCCGCCTGGTACGGTTTCATCTCGGCAACGGCCTGGTGTCCATCCTGGGCAATCTCGCATTGATGCGGCTGCTTGCCGGAACCCTGCGCATGCACTACCTGGCCGCCGGCCTCATCGCCATCGCGATCTGCTCGCTGGCGAACTTTCTGGTGGGCGAACGATGGGTCTTTGCCGCTACTTCTGCGGAGGCCTGCCAGGAGCGCCGCCTCGCCCGGCCGCGTTGCTCGCGGCGTCCAGCGGATTCAATCCCGCCTTATATCCCGGATCCATGGCCGCGAAATCCGAGCGGTAGGCCACCGTGTTCGGCGTCGGAAAAACCTGCGGAACTTTCTGCGTGACCTTGCCCGTGGCCGCCCACTCCGTGCCCCGCTGCAGCGTGACCACGAAATCCACCGCGCTCATGCCGTTGATGTCGTGCCCCAGCGCGGTGTGGAAGATCCGGCCTTTGCCGAAACTGAGGGCCATCAGCATCGGCTCGTCGCGCCCGCTGCCGCGATTGTCGGGGTCGGAATAGCCGGTCGCCAGCACCGTCATATTTTTGCCCGGACCGCGCATCCGCCCGTACAATTCGTCGCCCTGGTGCATCCAGGAGGAGGGCAGTCCTTTCATGATGGGGTGACTGGCCTCGCGGGTGGTCATCAGGAACGGAACCCGGTTGCCGTGCGCGCCCGCATTGCCCGGCGAAGGATCGGAAACCAGCTTGCCGTCCTTGAAATACCAGAAAGGCCCGGCTTTGTCGTTGCGCCCGCGCCATCCGCCGATCCCGATCATTTCGTTGAACGCCACCCAGTTCGGGAAGGCGTTATCCGCCGCATGGACGATCACGAGCCCGCCGCCGTCCTTCATGTACTGCTCAAAGGAGGTTTTGATGTCCTGGGTCCAGCGGTCGTCCGGGGCGTCGTAATTCATCACTATGGCCGCGTATTTCTTGAAGTCCGGCTTGAAGCTGCTGAAGTCGCCGCCCGCCGGGGGCGCCGTCACCACGTCCACCTGGAACAGGCCGGTCTCCTCGAGCTGCTTCTTGAGCACCGGCGTGGTCAACTGCCACTTGTGATATGGACCGCCGCTCTCGCCGTCCAGCAGCATCACGCGCAACGGCGCGGCTGCGCACAGGGCCGTGCCCGCCGTCGAGAGCAGCACGATTCCGAGAAGAAGGTTCTTCATAATTTGAGTTCCCACCCTTTCCGAATATAAGGCTTGAGCATCCGGTTTGCCTCTTCGTTGTTGGTGAACCGGCCGGCCTTCGCGTCCCACTGGAGTTTGCCGGGGGTGCGCAGCGCGATCGCCCCCAGCACCAGCCACTCGATGTACGGCGTGGCTACGCTGAATTCCGAGCAGGCCGGCTGCCCGCCTTTGCAGGCGCGCACCCAGTCCTGCTGATGGTTGACCGAGCGCGGCAGGATCTGGGGCGGCAGGTTGTACTCCTTCCAGCGCGAAGCCGGCAGCAGCCACACGCCTTCGCCGCGCGACGTGGTGGCCATGTAGCCTTTGTCGCCGAGGAAGAGGGCGCCGTTGCCGGGCACGCGATTCGGATCGGCCGGCGGACGCGCGCCCGCCGCGCCGCGCCCTGCCGCGGGGTTGCCCCGTGCGCCTCCGGCATTGGCGCGCCCCGCGCCGGCGGGTCCGCGACCACCGCGTCCGCCGAAGCTGTCCGGCGGCGCCGGACGCCCGCGCTCGGCCAGGTTGTTGCTGGGCGGCAGCAGCGGCTCGCCTTCTTCCATTCCCTCAGGCATGGGGGCATTGCCGCGCATGTTCTGGTAGAAATTGATAGCCACCGGCGGCATGGTGCCGCGCGCCGGAAACTCGAACCGGATGTGCGCCCGCGACGGCCAGTTCCACTGATTCCGACCTTCCACCGTGACTGCCTCCACGCTCGTCGGAGCCGTCAGTTGCAGCGCCAGGTGGGCCGGTCCCAGGATGTGGACGCCCCAGTCGCCCAGGGATCCGCCGGTTCCGAAATCGAGGAAGGCGCGCCACTGGTTCACCATCATGGGATGGTACGGCCGCACCGCCGCCGTATTCAGCCACAAATCCCAGTCGAACTGTTCCGGAACCTTCTCCTCCGGGAGCGCCGATTGAAGGGCCGGGTCGCCGCCGTAAATCAGGCCCGTCCAGGCATGCACTTCCTGCACCGACCCGATTGCGCCGGACCACAGAATTTCCGCCGCCGTGCGCGTACCCTCGTGGGAATATCCCTGATTGCCCATCTGGGTGGCCACTTTGTATTTCGCCGCCGCGTCGTTGAGCAGCCGCGATTCCCACACCGTCCGGGTCAGGGGCTTCTCGCAATACACGTGCTTGCCGTGCTGCATCGCGAACAGCGCAATGGGAGTGTGCCCGTGATCCGGAGTAGCGATCATCACCGCATCGATGTTCTTGCCCTCGGTCTCGATCATCTTCCGGAAGTCTTTGTACTTCGCTGCCTTTTCATACTGGTTGAAAGAGGGCGCCGCTTTGTCGAAATTCGGATCGCACAGCGCGACGATGTTCTCCGTGGTGTTGACGCCGCGCAGAATCTGCGGACCGCGTGTGCCGAGCCCGATGGACGCAATGTTGAGCTTCTCGGTGTACGCCTTGAATCCGAGCGCGGTCAGCGACGGCACGCTGCCGAAGCCGCCCGCCGGCACAGCCCCCGCCAGGAGCGAGCCGAAAAAGAAATGCCGCCGCGAAAATGCATGCTGAGTCATTGCAAGTACAGTATATATCCGATCGATTTTGCGCCTCCGAAAATCACTTTGCAAACGGGCGCGCTTGGGTTACCATTGCTGTGGAGCGTGTCGGCGAGCGGTGCCGGTCCACCTATTTTGATCCAACACTTCAAAATAGGGAGTCCGACTCGATCACAACGCGCTGGTGAGCAAGCTCCTGGCCGCAAGGCAAGGGAGAAGCCTGAAGGCGCTCGGAGGACGCCCACCCCGTTTACAAACGTGGGTCAAACGGGGGTCGGCACACTGCGGGCGGTACGCTCCATTACCTTCCTTCGAATCCCCGTAATCGCACCTTGGCGGCGGGATTGCACTTCTCACCTGCGGAGGTATTTGAAACATGCTGTCGTATGCGTGGGTTTTCCTGGTGCTTGCGATCATCGCCGCCATTTTTGGCTTCGGCGGAATCGCCGTGGCCGCCGCCGGTATCGCGAAAGTTCTGTTCTTCATCTTCCTCGCGCTCTTCGTTATCGGCCTGCTGACCGGCAGAAGGGCTGTATAACAGCGCGGTTTGGAAGTCTCCGGCGCAACCGGGAAGCCGCGGCTCCAGCGGCGAGCCGCGCTCCCGGGCATGCCGGATTTCCGCTGCCGGCCTATGTCCCGCCTGATTGTTACTCTACGTCTTACTCCTTCCATTAACCGAAGTTATTAGCCTTTGGCTAACTGTCGCAACTCACGTACTAATCTTGCTACTAACCCCTTGCGGGACCTCTGGTACTCCGCTTTAATTGAAGAGCCGGGCGCCGGTTGGCGCGCGGCTTGGAGGCTAAAAATGACACGTTGGTTTCCCGGTTTCTGGCACGACGATGCGGGCCAGGACCTGATCGAATACTCGCTCCTGCTCACGTTTTTCGGCCTCACGACTCTCTGGCTCGTCTACGGGAGCACCGACAGCATCCACCATTTCTGGACGACCACCAGCGAACTGCTGCGCAAAGGGAACAGCTAGCCGTCATCTCCGGTCGCGCCGCCCGGTAAAATAAGACGATACGGTTCCCATGAAAATTCTCCGTTTCGTCCCGTTTTGCCTGTTCGCGCTGTCCGCCTCCGCCGGCAGTCTGGAATCCTTCATCGGGCCCGCCCAGGCCCTCCAGGGCGAATTCTCTTCCGAAGCGCTCATCCGTATAGCCGGCGCTCGCGAACTTGCGCCCGCCCGCCGCATGGAGCTGCTCGAACTCGCCTTCGATCGCGCCGGCGCAGCCCGCGAACCCTATAAGCGCCGCCCCATTGGACTGCGCGTGCAGGCGGCTTCCGGGTATGCGGGCAAAGTTTACCTCCAGGACATGGACGCGCTTTCGTTGCGCCTGCGCGCCGTCGAAGCGATGCTGCCGCTCGACGCCGGGCGCGCCCGCGCCCTTTTCGGCCGCATCCCCCCCATCGTTCTCCCCCGGCTCAAGTGCCAGGATGCTTACGTTTACGACGTCAGCCGCTTCTATGACGTGCTGGCGGAGCTGACCGGGCCCGAGCCCGGCAAACTGCTCGAGCGCTATGCCGCCGTCACCGCGCCCGAACAGGCGGGGCCCATGGCGCGGCTGATTGCCGCCTCCGGCCTTCCCGATGCCGAATTTTCCGCCGTCCTCTCGGTCTACTCGAAAGCCCTCGGCCGGATCGAAGCGAGCGACCGCGCTTTCAGCTCCGCGCGGCTGCTCGGCCGGGATATCCAGGCCCTTGCGGCCGAATGCGCGCGGCGCAAAATCCCGGCTCTCGGGCTGCTCGAAAATTACCGCGTCTACCTGGTCATCCACCTCTCCTCGGAACGGTGCGCCGATGACGAAACCCTGGGCGGGGTTGCCGTTTTCATGAGCACTCCGACGGCTGCCGACCTGGATGCCGTGGACATGGCGAACTTCTTCAACAAGAATCTCCGGCAGGATCCGCTGAAGCCCATCGAAGAATCCGATTCCACGCCCACCCGCCTGGAAGGCACGGCCGCGATGCCGCGCCTGTGCGAGAGCGCCGGATGCCGCGCCTTTGCGGCGGAGTATAAGAAGCTGCTGCTCGGCGCGAACGGGCAGCCGGTTCCGGCGGCGGCGCGCGAAACGACGGAGTGGGCCACCCAACTTCGCGCCGCCCTGTCATCCTTGCCGGCGTGGAAGCCCGAAACGGGCGAGGATCCCGGGTTTCAGTTCCTCGAAAAGGCGTCCGCGTACTCGCAACTGGTCGGCATCGCTCCCGCCGGTGAAACCCGTGACCTGGTGCTCCACGGCCTGCTGGACTTCCTTGAAAAGAATCCCCTGCGGGACAGCCGCCCCGCCGAGTGGTTTCTGCCCGTCAACGCGCTGATTGGACGCACGACGCTCGACCCCGCCGGTCTCGCCGGCATCGCCGAGGCCATGCGGAAGAGTCCCGACCCCGTTATCGCTTTGTTTGCCGGCCTCGAACAGGCCGCGCCGCGCTCCCCGGACCGGATTCTTCCGCTGCTATAGGACGTCGGCGAAGCCGCGCTTCATGTGCCGGAAAAACAGCCCGCCGGCCACGAACGAGACGGCGCCGAACGCCACCCCGATCCCCAGGTCACGGAAATCGGGCACGCCGGTGCCCAGCAGCACGGACCGGTATCCGCGCACCAGGTAGTGCAGCGGGTTGGCCGCGAAAAGGAACCGGCCCCAGCTCGGGTAGTTGCTCGCGTCCACGAACACCGGCGTCACCCAGAACCAGAACGTCAGCATCACGCTGACGAACTGCGCCGTATCGCGCAGGAACACATGCAGGCTGGCCACCACCCAGCCGAGGCCGATCGCGAACAGCCCGATCGCCACCGTGTAGAGCGGCAGCAGCGGCAGGAATGCGCTGATCTGGTTCATCCACACGCCGGTAGCGGCCACCATCAGGAGCACCGCGAGAAAGTGGCCGACAAGCGTTGAAAGAAAAACCGATACGGGCACGATTTCGGCCGGGAATACGGTCTTGGTGATGAGGCCCGCCTGGTCCAGCAGGCTCGTCGCGGACCGCTGCACAGTCTCGCTGAACAGCAGCCAGGGCAGCATGCCGGCGAAAAGGAAGAGGGGATAATTGCGGACTCCCTTGGGCGGCGGCGTCTTCATCACGATCTGGAAAACGAAGGTCCAGCTCGCCAGGAGCACGAGCGGATGGATCACGCCCCAGATCCAGCCCATGGCGGAACCTACGAAACGCTGGTCGAAATCGCGCCGCACCAGTTGGAAAAGAAGGCCCCGCCGTTCAACCAGATTCCGTAGAAATAGCGTGCCGGGAAGTCGCTTGGCCACAGTAGAACTAATTCTATCAATAACTTGCGGCGACCGAGCGGGCTTGACAACAGTGTGTTTGGGTTGTTACAGTTCTGGTTTCGCCAATTGTTGTGTTGCAAATAGCCCCGCCGGGCTTCGAGAATGCCAGACGGTATTCCGAATCCAAACAGGTCCGGCCGAAGGAGACTATGAAGCAAGAATACTTTGTCCTGGTCCTGGCACACTCGCTCCGCGGGAGGTTGCGGCGTGTTCACATTCCTCATCAGGCGGTTTACGCCATCCTGGTACTCGCACTTCTCGGTTGCTTCTCCGTCTTCGGTTTCGTGGCCAGCTACGGCCGCATGTTGAGCAAGGTGGCCAACTATAACGCGTTAAGAAGGGAAGCGGAAAATCTTCGAACCAGCTATGACAAGCTGGAGAAGCAGGTCAGCGAAACCAACAAAGAGCTGGCCACGCTTCAGCTCTATGCCAAACAGGTGAACATGGCGTTCGGCATCAAGCGGACGCTTGAAGGGCCGAGCGATATCGGCGCGGAAGGCGCGCTGATTCCCACCTTCGCCGAAAGCGTGCAGGACTACGACTTTCTGAAAACCGGCCGCGCCGTGGCTTTGGCCTCGCGCGGTTCCCTCCGCCTCCAGCGTAACTCCGAAAAGCCAAGCCTCTGGCCGGTAGACGGCGCCCTGATGCGTAGCGCCTTCGGCCACCGCACGGACCCCTTCTCGGGTGAGGGCGCGTTCCACACCGGAGTCGATATCAGCGCTCCTACGGGAACCCCGGTACACGCCACTGCGGGCGGCACCGTCATCAACGCGGATTGGGAGAACGGCTACGGCCGGCTGGTGGTGATCGAACACGGAGGCGGGCTCCAGACTTACTACGCGCACCTTTCAAAGTTCAGCGTGAAGACCGGGCAGGAAGTTCGCCGCGGCGACCAGGTCGGCCTGGTGGGCACCTCCGGCCGCACCACCGCCGCCCACCTGCACTACGAAGTGCGAATCGGCGGCAACCCGACCAATCCTTATATCTATCTGCGAACCGCGCAGATGTATCAGAAACCCACGTCCCCGGGCGGCCCGTTCTAAACGGAATCACGGGGCGGCGACCGCCGTCCCGTTCGTTTCCCCACACTTTCCCGTTCGCACCTCCGAGTTTTGCGATAAGATTAGCCCCCAGTATGAACGCGACCGCACTCCGTCTGTCTGCGATCCCCCTGGGAGCCCTGCTGCTTATGTCGGCTTATACGAGAACGGACTCCGTGTCCGTCATGACCGATACCGCCAACCGTTTGCTTGCCTCCCTCACGCCGGAACAGAAAGCGCAGGCCACATTTCCGTTCGCCGACGCGGAGCGCTACCGCTGGTTCTACGTGCCGATCGAGCGCAAAGGCTTGCCCCTGCGCGCCATGTCGCCCTTCCAGAAGCACCTTGCCAGCGCGCTGCTGAGC
Source organism: Bryobacterales bacterium (assembly GCA_963836425.1). Lineage (GTDB taxonomy): Bacteria > Acidobacteriota > Terriglobia > Bryobacterales > Bryobacteraceae > CAWIJJ01. The sequence continues at coordinate 139,065 of CAWIJJ010000012.1, forward strand.
GCCGGTTTGAGCCAGACCGGCTATATCAAAGCCGTCTCCATCATGAGCCTGGAAGATGTCCTTCGCATTATGGAGAAGGATGACGGAGAGCGCCGCAACCCGGAGAAATACTATTTCTCGATCTTCGGCACGCCTTCGGAAACCGGCGACTGGGGTTACCGGGTGGAGGGTCACCACCTCAGCCAGAACTACACCATCGCCAACGGAAAGGTGGTGAGCGGACCGGCTTTCTACGGCACCAACCCCGCCGAAGTCCGCGAAGGGCCGCGCGCCGGCCTGCGTGTCCTCGCCGCCGAAGAGGATCTCGGCCGCGACCTGCTTTCCGCCCTGGATGACGGGCAGAGGAAGATCGCCATCGTCGATCCGAAGGCGTACAACGATATCCTCAGCACCAACAGCCGCGCCGCCGCCCTCAAAGGGCCAGCCCTCCGGACTTTCCGCCACCCAGATGAACGCGAAACAGGTGGAGCGCCTCAACGCCCTGCTCGACGAGTACGTGCACAACGTGCCCGATCAGCTGGCGGCCGTGCGGCAGGACGAAATCCGGAAGGCGGGGAAGGACATTTTCTTCGCCTGGGCCGGAGGCCCCAACCGCCGCGATCCCCACTACTACCGAATCCAATCGCCGCTATTCCTGATCGAGTACGACAACACCCAGAACGGCGCGAACCATATCCACTCGGTCTGGCGCGACCTCAACGGCGATTTCGGCGAAGACATTCTGAAAGAGCACTACGAGCAGAGCCACAAGAAGCAGTAAGAGTCACGAGCCCGGCAGCCGAATGAACAAACGGCGAAGCAGGATGATGCCAATGATCAAATTGAGCGGGGCCGTCAGCGCGCCGGGGAAGTAAGCTTGCCGTGCCACACAAAGCACGAGATGGCCGGCCCCGTTTCCGACGCCGCCAGCGAGTGCGTAGAAGAGCACGATGACATAGGCCACAGCGATCCCACGATAAACGCCAGCAGCGGCCAACGTGAAGAGCGCCAACCAGATCAAGTTGAAAGTGACGAACGTCGCATCGCTCCACTGGCGGCCAAGCAAGGCCGGGAATTCTCTCTGGAAGCCGGTGCGGTATTCTTCGCAAAAGTGCAGGCATTGAACCGCGATGCCGATCAAGTACACCGGGAGAATCGCTGTCGGATCGCTGCGCCACCGGCCGAACGCCCACACTCCCCAAGCGACGATCAGACCGATTCCCAACAGACCCGCCGCAGGTCCCATGAAGATCGCTTGGAATACCACCAGGGCAGCTACGAGAATCGCTGCGAACAGCCTGTCACGTAGACGAATGTGAAGGCTGCCGGTCATTGGATTTGACGGTAGCAGAATCCGAACGGCGGCGTCAGGGATTATAGTTTCGCGCGGACGTCGCCTAATCCTCGGCCATGTTCTTCATGGTGCCGGCCGGGATTACCGCTTCCGATACGGCGTTGCCGGTGATCAGGCGGGAGCCCCGGCTGAAGGTCAGATACTGGAATCCCCACAAGACAAACACCACCACGCGGTTCTGAAATTCCACCAGGTACATGAGGTGCACGAAGAGCCAGGCCAGCCAGGCCGGCAATCCGGAAAGGTGCATGCCGAAGATACGCGCCACCGCCTTGCCGCGCCCGATCACCGCCAGGTCGCCTTTATCGAAGTAACGGAACGGCGGCATTTCCCTGGGTCCGTCCAGCCGCTTGACGATGGCTTTGGCCGCATATTCGCCGCCCTGCATGGCCACCTGCGCCACGCCGGGGTACGGCTTTCCGTCGGGACCGCATGTGTCCGCCAGGTCGCCCACCACGTAGATGTCCGGGTAGCCTGGAATGGTCAGGTCGTGCTTCACCTGAATCTGCCCGCGACGGTCGGTGGGCGCGCCCGTTCGCTCACCCACGCGCTTGCCGAATTCCGTGGTGGTGACGCCGCCCGCCCACAGCACGGTTTCCGCCCGCAGGCGCTCTTCGGTACCGTCCGGCCGCCGGAAGGTCACGCCGTCGCCGTCCACCGCCGTCACCCGCACGCCGTTGCGCACCCGGACACCCAACCGGATCAGGGCCTGTTCGGCTTTGGCCGACAGATCCTCGGGGTAATGTTGCAGCACGCGCGGCGAGCCGTCCACAATCAGGATCTGCGCCTCTTCCGGGTGGATCGAGCGGAAGTCGCAGCGCAGCGTATGGTTGGCAATTTCGGCCAGCGCTCCGGCGAGTTCCACGCCGGTGGGTCCCGCGCCGACAATCACGAAAGTCAGCCACGCCCGCCGTTCCTCGGGGTCCGGCGACCGCTCGGCCGCTTCGAATGCGTACAGGATCTTGTGCCGGATGGCGGTCGCCTCTTCGACGGTCTTCAGGCTCGGCGCCCACACACGCCACTCGTCATGCCCGAAATAGGAACTGCGCGAGCCGGTTGCGATGATCAGGGAGTCGAATTCGCAGCGCGCGCCGTCTTTAAGAATCACCACCTTCGCCGCGGGGTCCAGGTCCGCGGCTTCGCCCAGCAGCACGCGCGTGTTCTTTTGGGCTGAAAGCACCGCGCGCAGCGGGGCGCAGATCTCGCCGGGCGAAAGCGAACCGGTGGCCACCTGGTAGAGCAGCGGCTGAAAGAGATGAAAATTGCGGCGGTCAATCAGCGTGACGTCCACCGGCGCGCGTGCCAGCGTGCGCGCGGCGTACAGGCCGCCGAATCCACCTCCGAGTATGAGTACGCGATGCCTGATAGTTTCAGGATAACGGAACGGCCGAATTACGCTGGTGTCAAACCTAACCCTGGACCCGAGGGCAGGATCAGCTTGCCGTTCTCCACCCGAACGCCGTGGAACGGATCGTTGGCGATCAGCAGGTTGCCGTCCAGATCGGCATAATCCACGAGGGGCGAAAGATGCGCCGCCGCGGTGACCGTCACCGAACTCGAAATCATGCACCCGAGCATCGTTTTCATGCCCAGCGATTTGGCCAGGTGGATCATGCGCAGCGCTTCCTGGATGCCGCCGCTCTTGTCCAGCTTGATGTTGACGCCGTCGTAGGCGTCCTTGAGCTTGGGAATGTCCGATGCCCGCCCGCACACCTCGTCCGCGATGATGGGGATGTGGACGCGGCTGCGCACCCAGCGCGTCTCCTCGATCATTTCGGCCGGCAGCGGCTGCTCGATGAATTCGACTCCCTGGCTTTCCAGCCAGTTGATCTTGCGGACGGCCTCTTCCTTGCTTTTCCAGCCCTCGTTGGCATCGACGCGCAGAGGCTTTTTGGTGACGCTGCGTACAGCCGCGATGGTCGGCTCGTCTGTGGACAGCCCGACCTTCACTTTCAGAATCGGGTATTGGGCCGCTTCGAGGGTCTTCTGTTTCGTGATCTCCGGCGTATCGATGCCGATCGAAAAAGTGGTGACCGGCGCGTCCTTGGGGTCGAGTCCGAACAGGCTGTAGAGCGGAATCCCGAGCTTTTGCCCGACCCAGTCCATCAGCGCGATATCGATGGCCGACTTGGCGGCCCACTCTCCCGGCACCCGTTTGAAAACCGTCTCCATCACCTTCTCAAACTGCATCGGGTTGGCGGAAACGAGCAGGTCAAGTACCGAGTCCACCGCCTTGCGGCCGCTTGCGGCATCTTCGTGGTAGCGCACAATGGGCGCCCCCTCGCCGTGGCCGGTGATGCCGTCCCGCTGATACGCGACGTGCAGCGTGTCGCGGTATTCGCTGGAGGACATGGTGGTGGTCCAGGTGTGGCGCAGGTTCAGCCGCACGATCTTCGACATCACGGTCGCCTCGGCCGCGGGCGCCGCCGGTGCGGCAAAACCTGCGGCGGGCGCCAGTGCGGCCGCGCCAAGAAACTTTCTACGATTCACTTCACTCTCCTCATCGCCACCAGAATGGCCGACCAGTGCGGGTCGTTCAGATTGTCGATGCGCACGGCGGGCGTTTCGTGGGTGGTGGCGTCCAGAAACTGTCCGTTGCCGATATAGAGGCCGGTGTGCGTGATCTTCTTATCGGAGCTGCCGAAATACAGCAGGTCGCCCGGCTGAAGCTCGGCGCGCTTCACCGGCACGACGCCGCTCCAGTCGGCCTGCGGCTGCGCGTCGCGCGGCAGGTGAATGCCGCGCCGCCGGCAGAGCATCTGCGTGAATCCGGAGCAATCGTACCCGAAGCTGGAGGTTCCGCCCCACGTGTATGGCAGGCCCAGGAACCGCTTGCCCAGCTCGATCATTTCGGCGATGGAAAGCGGCTTGGCGTCGAACTGTATGTCGCCCGACTGCACCCATGCGGAACGGTCGTCCGGGAGCCTCACCTGTAGCCAGCGGTTGTCTTCGGGCGGCTCGGCGATGACCTCGAGCCTGGTTTCGAACGGTACCGTCAGCAGGGGAGCGTGTTTGGTGACGCTCGCTTCGCGGTAGAGATGCGCGAACAGGCTGCGCACCTCCGCCACCCGGCCGCGCGTGCCGTAAGGCTGACCGGTGCGCAACGCGTCCGCCGGAGTCCAGCCCGTGTAATCGTCGGCGGTGCGGATGCGGGCCCAGCCGGCCGCTTCCTCGATCACTTCCACGTTGGCCCCGTAAATCGCCTGGGAGACGACGTCCGCGTCGAGCGACGGCCGCGAGTACATATTCTGCACCGGGCGCAGGATCACGGCATTGGGCATAGCCGCGGCCAGAAAGGCGGCGGCGAATACGAGCGGCATCGACTCTCCCTGCTTGTAGGTTACCGCACGCTGCGCGCCGGCCGCGCCGGATCAGCTCTTGGGCTGCCCCGGGTGCGTTTCCACGTAGTTCGATACGGGCTTGAGCGTGCGCAGATACTGATAGATCGCCGTCAGGTCCTCTTCCTGCATCTGGGACAGGGAAATCCAGGGCATTAGCGTGAACGATTCGGGACCGGGAAGCGGGGGAGCGCCGTTCACGGCCCAGTCTCTGCGCTCGGCGATTTTCTTGAGGAAGAAGGCCTGGTCCCACTTGCCGATTCCGGTTTCCAGGTCCGGCGTGATGTTGGCGCTGAGCACCGTGCCCATGGTGCTCTCGAAGCGCTCGCCGCCGGCGAATTCCTTGCCCGGAACCGGGGTGCCCTGGTTCGACGGCGTGTGGCAGCCGCCGCATCCGCCGAGGGTCGCCAGGTACTTGCCGTATTTGAGGCGGTCGGCGCGATCCGGAGGCGGGACGCTTCCGGCCGGTTGCGGCGCCCCCTTGATCATCAGGTTCACGGGAAACGAGAGCGCGGTAGCGGGCAGCGGATTCCGCACCGGGGGCAGGGAATTCAGGTAGGCCACCAGGGACTCGACGTCTTCGTCGCTCATTTCGCGGTAGGAGCCGTAAGGCATCATCGGGAAGAGGGCGCGGCCCTGGTTGTCCACGCCTTCCCGGATGGCGCGGATCTTCTCGCCGTCGGTCCACGTTCCGATCCCGGTCTCGCGGTCGGGTGTGATGTTCGGCGCCACAACCGTGCCGGGCATGCCTTTCATGAAATCGGAAAGCACGTTCCCCGCCCGCGCCCGGCCACGATCACCGGCCCGCCGATCTTCGTGAAGTCGCGCTGCGAGTGGCAATCGTCGCAATCCGCCACGATTTCGAACAGGTACTTCCCGCGCGCGATCCGTTCCGGCGTCATCGAGACTTTGATCGCGGAGGCGGGAACCTGCGCCGGTTTGCGCATGTACAGATAAGCCACGCCGGCGGCGGGAACCACGATCAGGAGGAGCACCAGGATCAGGAGGATCTTCTTCCACATAGGGACCGAGTGTACTACGGCTCCGGCCGCCCCGGGAAACGCGCATTTGGAAGAACTTGCCCGCCCGTAGTACACTGAATGTTTACTCCAGTGGCTCCGACGCACTCCGTGTGTTCCGGCTCCCAAAACAGAGGAAAGCATGCACGCGATTATTGAAACCGGCGGAAAGCAATACCGGGTGGCTCCGGGCGACGTCATCCGCGTGGAAAAACTGGCCGGCGACGTCGGCTCTGAAATCGACCTGCCCGTCAAGGCGGCCTTCGCCGAGGGAGGCGAAATGGTCTCCGGCACCGTCAAAGGGACGATTGTCGGCAACGGACGGGGCGATAAGATCATCGTCTTCAAGTTCAAACGCAAGAAGCAGTACAAGAAGACCATCGGGCATCGCCAGTCCTTCACCGAAGTGAAGGTCGGCGACATTCTGGTGTAGGTGAGTTATGGCGCATAAAAAAGGTTTAGGAAGTTCCAAGAACGGCCGCGATTCGAACGCGCAGCGGCTGGGCGTGAAGGTGTTCGGCGGTCAACTGGTTCCGGGCGGCTCCATCATCGTCCGGCAGCGCGGCACCAAGATCAAGCCGGGCTTGAATGTCGGCTGGGGCAAAGACGATACGCTGTTCGCCAAGGTGACGGGCGTGGTCGAGTTCAAAGACCGCGGCCGCCTCGGCAAGTTCGTCAACGTCGCCGCATCCGAATAGTTCTTCAAGGCCCTGAGGTTCCACCCGCCGCCGGTTCCTTACCCGGACCGGCGGCTTTTCTATGCTGTTTCTGGACGAAGCGAAAATTCTGGTGAAGGCCGGCGATGGCGGCAACGGATGTCTTGCATTCCGGCGGGAGAAGTTCGTCCCGCGCGGCGGACCGAGCGGCGGCGACGGCGGCCGCGGCGGCGATGTGGTGCTGGTCTCCACGGGCCAGCAGAACACGCTGCTCCAGTTCAGCTACAACCCCGAACACAAGGCCGAGCGCGGCCGTCACGGCGAGGGCAGCAACCGCACGGGCGCGGACGGCAAATCCATCGAGGTCCCGGTGCCGGTGGGTACGGTGGTCTACGACGAAGCCACCGGCGAGCGTCTCATGGACTTTAACGAGCCGGGCCAGACGTTCGTGGTGGCGCGCGGCGGACGGGGCGGACGCGGCAATGCCCGCTTCGCGACATCCACCCACCAGGCGCCCACGGAGCACGAAGCGGGGAAGCCTGGCGAAGAGCGGCGCCTGCGGCTTGAATTGAAATTGCTGGCGGACGTGGGGCTGGTGGGTTTTCCGAACGCGGGCAAGTCAACGCTGATTTCGCGGATCTCGGCGGCGCGTCCGAAGATCGCGGATTATCCGTTCACAACTCTGGAGCCGAACCTGGGCGTGGTGGAACTCGAGAACTACCGCAGCTTCGTGGTGGCGGACATCCCCGGGCTGATCGAGGGCGCGCATGAAGGCCACGGGCTGGGCATCCAGTTTCTGCGGCACGTGGAGCGCACGCGTTTGCTGGCGCACCTGGTGGATGTTTCGGAAATGAGCGGGCGCGAGCCGGCGGAAGATTTTGGGATCGTGATGAACGAGCTGGCGAGTTTCAGCGAGGATCTCGCGGCCAAGCCGATGATTGTGATTGCGACGAAGATGGACGCCGCTCAGGATGACGGGCGGGTAGCGTCGCTGCGGGAACTCGCCGGCGAGCGGGGTCTGCAATACTTCGAGATTTCGAGCGCTACGGGGCAGGGGATTGAAGCGCTGAAGTTTGCGATGGCGGACCGCGTGTTGCCGCCCGTGGAAAAGCCGGCCGGGTCCTGAGCGTTGGCGGAGCCTTATTGGCCTTCTGCCTCCAGCTTCGCGATTTCCGCATCGAACCACGAAATCCAGTTTTGGCTCGGCATCAGCCGCCCGGCGGAATCGAGGTTGACCAGAATGTCTTTTCCCCGAAGCAGGTGAGACCGGCGAGTGTCGGTGGTCTGTAAGTGGGGGAGTGTTCCGAGCTTCGCGCAGGAGACGGCGAGATCGACCTGCCACTGGGCGTTGGCGGGATCGCGCGCGGCCAGGGTCTCGCGGATCGCCAGGCTGGCGCGATAGGCCTGTAGCGCACCCGCGCCGTCGCCCTGCGCCACGAGCACGTCGCCGATTTTTTCGTGGCTCACCGAGAGGTCGCGCTGCCACACGGTGTTGGCGGGATCGCGTGCGGCCAGGGTCTCGCGATCGAAGGCTGGCGCGATAGGCCTGTAGCGCCCCGGCGCCGTCGCCCTGCGCCACCAGCACGTCGCCGATTTTGTTGTGGCTCACCGAGAGGTCGCGCTGCCATTCGGTGTTGGCGGGATCGCGCGCGGCCAGGGTCTCGCGGATCGAGAGGCTGGCGCGATAGGCCCGCAGCGCACCCGCGCCGTCGCCCTGCGCCACGAGCACGTCGCCGATTCTTTCGTGGCTCACCGAGAGGTCGCGCTGCCACACGGTGTTGGCGGGATCGCGCGCGGCCAGGGTCTCGCGGATCGAGAGGCTGGCGCGATAGGCCTGTAGCGCACCGGCGCCGTCGCCCTGCGCCACCAGCACGTCGCCGATCCTGTCGTGGCTCACCGAGAGGTCGCGCTGCCATTCGGTGTTGGCGGGATCGCGTGCGGCCAGGGTCTCGCAGATCGAGAGGCTGGCGCGATAGGCTTGCAATGCACCCGCGCCGTCGCCCTGCGCCACCAAGACGTCGCCGAATTTGGTGTGGCTCACGAAGAGGTCGCGCTGCCATTCGGTGTTGGCGGGATCGCGTGCGGCCAGGGTCTCGCGCGATCGAGAGGCTGGCGCGATAGGCCTGTAGCGCCCCGGCGCCGTCGCCCTGCGCCACCAGCACGTCGCCGATTTTGTCTGTGGCTCACCGAGAGGTCGCGCTGCCATTCGGTGTTGGCGGGATCGCGTGCGGCCAGGGTCTCGCGGATCGAGAGGCTGGCGTGATAGGCTCGCAGTGCCCCCGCGCCGTCGCCCTGCGCCACGAGCACGTTGCCGATCCTGTCGTGGCTCACCGAGAGGTCGCGCTGCCACTCGGTGTTGGCGGGATCGCGGGCGGCCAGGGTCTCCGCGATCGCCAGGCCGGCGCGATAGGCCTGTAGCGCCCCGGCGCCGTCGCCCTGCGCCACGAGCACGTCGCCGATTTTGTTGTGGCTCACCGAGAGGTCGCGCTGCCACCCGGCGTTGGCGGGATCGCGACCGGCTTGGGTCTCCGCCAGACGGAGTGCGGCGGTGTAAGCCGTCAGCGCCGCGGAGAGACTCCCCGCCGACAAAGAGACATCCCCCAGACCGCCATGCGCGGCCATTTCGCCCCACATGTCGCCCTTCGCTTGAACGATGCGGAGCGACCCTGTAAACGCGGTCCGCGCCTCGTTCAGGTCACCAAGCCTCATCCATGCGTGTCCCAGCAGGCGGGCGGCTTCACCATCTTCGGGGTTCGCGGCCAGCGCCTTGCGATAAAACTTTGCAGCCTTGTTCACGTCCCGCAGCAGGGCGAGGTTGGCCACGTTGCGCGCTGCCTCCGCCATGCGGACCCGCGCCTCCCCGGCTTGGCGTTCCTGCGCCTCGTATTCCTGCTCGAACGCGTCTTCCGCCGCTTCCGGCTCGCCGCGGGCCAGTGCCGCAAAGGCCGCGGCCAGACCCGGACGCTCGGCCGCGGACGACTCGGCGAGCTTCCGCCTGAGGTCGTCCACCGTGCGGCGCAACGCGTCGATCTGGTCCGCCTGCAAATGGCGCACCTCCTCCAATTCCCCGATCCGCTGCCGCGCCGCGCCCGCATCGCGCAGCAGCCTATCCAGGTCCGCCCCCACCGCCAGCCCGCCCGCCTCGGCGATCTCTTCGATCAGCCGGCGCGTGTCGCTCTCCCAGCCGTCTTCGGTTACGCAGCGGACGTTCCAGACTTGAAACAGCGGAAGCAATTCGGATGGCAGCCTGTCCGCGGGCACATCGTGGACCTTCAGGCCTTCCACCAGCGTGGGGACCATGGTGAGGGAATCGTGGGAGAGCGCGGTGAGGAGTTCGTGCCGCACCATGTCCCCGGGGTCGGCGAGCCGCGGCAGGTTCTCCGCATTCGCCCAGCGCGGCCCGATCACCGCCACGCACACCGCGCTTTGTGCCAGCGCCGCATCGATCTTCTCGCGCCACTTGCCGGCGCCGATGCTGTGCACGTCGCGAAAGACGCGCTCGCGCCCGAAGGCGATGCGCAGCCAGTCGTACAGGCGGCCGCTGGCGCCACGGGCGTCGTCGCGGCGGTAGCTGATGAAGATGTGGTCGCGAACCGGGCAGGGTGAACCGGCCATCCCCTGCGATCCTACCTCACCCTGGGTCCGACCGCATTCCGCTCCGTGGGCGGGGGGATCGGGACGCCCGCCGCTTTCATGGCCCGCTGAATCGCGGCCACCGTCACCGGCGACGGCTTGAAATTGCCGAAGCGAAACCCCTCGGCGATCACCAGCGGCGTCCAGCCCTGCTTGTCCTCGCGGTTCCAGACCTCCGCCTTCGCCCCGTGCGCCGCCAGAAAATCCACCGCGCCGGGAAGGTTCTTGTAGGCCGCGCCGTGCATCGCCGTTTCGCCGTTGTCGTCCACCGCGTTCGGATCGTTGCCGAGGTCGAGCGCCACCTGCATGGCCTCCACCACTTCGCTTTCGGTGCCCGCGTCCTCGCCGGGCGAGCGCGTGCCCAGGCCCGCCGCCACGATCAGGGGCGTTGCGTGGTCGGCATTCGAGATCAGCGGATCCGCGCCGAGCGACGCCAGGTACCGCATCAGCTCGGCATCCGCCGTCCGCGCCGCCAGCAGAAACGGCGTGGCCCCGAGGGTGTTCAAACTGGTGAGTCCGACCCCCACCTTCTTCGTCATCCGCGCGTTCAAATTCGCGCCCTTTTCCGCCAGCTTCTTCACGAATTGCAGGCTGGTCATGCTGCCCGAGCCCTGCGGCGCCGGATCGTTGTCTCCGCCGCCCGGCTTGCGCACCCAGCTCACGATGTGCAGCGCCGTGTACCCGGGACCGGTCGCGTTGGGGTCCGCCCCCGCATCCAGCAGCGCCGCCGCCAGTTCGAAATGCGCGTTGGCCGCGGCGATGTGGAGCGCCGTCGATCCCGCACGCGGAGCCCCATGGCGCTGCGCCAAGCGGCGTCCCGGCTGCGGCGGCTGAATCGTGTCGTTGACGTCCGCGCCTGCCGCGAGCAGCGCCTTCACCACGCCCATCCGGCCTTCCCGTACCGCGAACAGAAATGCGGTGAAGCCCGTGTCGAGACGCGTGTGCAGGTCCGCGCCGGCGGCGAGCAGCGCTTCCACCGCCTCCACGTTGCCTTCCGCCGCCGCCCACATGAGGGCGTTCTGGCCGTGCTTCGGCTCCCGCACCTTGGGGTCCGCCCCGTGTGCCAGCAGCGACCGCACGGCCGGAAGTTTTCCCGTGCGCGACGCGGTCATCAGCGCCGTCTCGCCGCCCGGCAGCGTCGCATTCGCGTCCGCGCCCGCCCCGAGCAGCAGTTCCACCATGGCGCCGTCGCCGTTCGTGCAGGCGAGCGCCAGCGGCATCACGCCGTAGCGATTGACTGCATTCGGATCGGCCCCAGCTTTAACCAGCAGGGCGGCCGTTTCCACATCGTCGTTGCGCGCCGCCCAGTGCAGGGCCGTGGTGCCGTCCACCTGCGCCGCGTTCGCATCCGCATGTTGCACGAGCAGCGCGCGGATTTTCGCCCGGTCCCCGCGCTGCGCCGCTCCGGCGAGCGCCGCATCCCCCGCGCCGGCGGCCGCGGCAGCCAGCAACAGCAGGGTTCCGAGGATTCCCGCAGCCATCGCGTGCTTCACAGCGAGAGCAGTTCCTCGACTTTGCCGTTGCTGTCGGCGAACGAATCCATGCGCACGCCCACTCGTTCCAGCAGGGTCAGGTGCACGTTTGCCAGCGGCGTGGGCTTCGCGTACCGGATGTGCCGCCCGCCCTTGAATCCGGTGCCGCCGCCTCCCGCCACCAGCACCGGCAGGTTGACGTGGTCGTGCTTGTCGGCGTCGCTCATGCCGCTGCCGTAGAGGATCAGCGAGTGGTCGAGCAGCGACCCGTCGCCGTCCGGCGTGGCCTTCAGTTTCTCCAGGAACCCCGCGAACAGCGACACGTGAAACGCGTTGATCTTGGCCACTTTCGCCAGCATTTCCGCGTTGCCGCCGTTGTGCGTCAGCGGGTGGTGCCCTTCCGGCACGCCGATCTCCGGATACGCGCGGTTGCTGGTCTCGCGCGCAAGCTGGAAGGTGGCGACGCGCGTCACATCACCCTGGAAGGCGAGCACCTGAAGGTCGAACATAAGCCGCGCGTGATCCGCATACGCCGCCGGCACGCCCACGGGACGGTCCAGGTCAGGCAGCGCCGAATCGGCGGTCGCGGCCTCCGCTTTCTGGATGCGCCGCTCGACTTCCCGCACCGTGTCCAGGTACTGGCTGACTTTATTGCGGTCGCCCGGCCCAAGCTTCTTTTGCAGCCGGGCGATGTCGTCCTTCATGAAGTCGAGCAGGCTCGCGCTTTTTCGCAGTTCCGCCATCCGGTCCGCCGGACTGCCGCCATCGCCGAAGAGGCGTTCGAAGGCGACCCGCGGATGGGCCTCGGCCGGCAGCGGCGTGGTGGGGGAGGACCACGAAAGATCGTTCTGATAGACGCACGCGTAGCCGTTGTCGCACTGCCCCACCGTGGTCAGCAGGTCCATCGCCAGTTCGATCGAAGGCAGGCGCGTCTCGCGGCCGATGTGCTGCGCGGCTACCTGGTCCACCGTGGTGCCCAGGTAGTAATCGCTGCTTTCGGTCCACTTGGCGGTGGCCGCGCTCAGGAATGCGGCGTTCGAGGTGGCGTGCGTTCCCGGATACGCGTTCCGCAGTTCCAGGTTGCTGATCACGGTAAGCTGGTCGCGCACGCCCGCGAGCGAGCCGAGCGTTGGCGAAAGGTCGCCGAGAGTCTCCCCGCCGGGCGGCGTCCACAGCGGCATGTGCGCGCCCATGGGCATGTACACGAAGCCGAGGCGGCGCACCGGCCGCGCCGGGGATTGTGCCATCGCCGTCATGGACGGCGCCATCGCGTCCAGCAGCGGCAGCGCCAGCGTGGTCCCCACTCCGCGCAGAAACGTGCGGCGCGGCAGCGATTTTTTCGTGACGATCATTGCGACCTCCTCATTTGAAACGGAGTGCTGTTGACGATACCCAGAATGAACGACGAGAACTTGAAATCCTTTGCCTGCGCGCCGCGCACCACCCCGCGTACCGCCGGCGCATCGTACGCTTCCACGCCGCGCCCGAGTGCATACGTCAGCAGTTTTTCGGTCAGCGTGCCGGCGAAAACCTCGGGCCGCGCCAGCAGCGCCTTTTCGAGTCCTGCCACGCCTTCGAATTTGCTGCCGTCCGGCAACCCGCCTGACGCATCGATTGGCTTGCCGTCTTCGGCCGAGCGCCAGCGGCCCACCGCGTCGTAGTTCTCGAGTGAAAAGCCCACCGGGTCCATCAACCGGTGGCAGCCCGAGCAGGCCGGATTCTCGCGATGCTCCGCCATCCGCTCGCGCATCGACCGCACCGCCGAAGGGCCGCTGCGCTCCTTGAGCGGCGGCACCGACGCGGGCGGCGGCGGAGGCGGCACCCCGAGAATGTTGCTCAGAATCCACTTGCCGCGAATCACCGGCGACGTGCGCGTGGCGTACGACGTCACAGTCAGGATGCTCCCCTGCCGCAGCAGACCGCCCCGCGAGCCGTCCGGAAACTCCACCCGGCGGAAACGGCTGCCGTAAATATTCGGCACGCCGTAGTGCTTCGCCAGTCGCTCGTTCAGGAACGTGTAATCGGCGCGCAGCAGGTCAAGCACGCTGCGGTCCTCCCGCACGATGCTCTCGAAGAACATCTCGGTTTCCTGCCGGAACGCCTGCCTCAGGTTATCGTCGAAATCCGGAAACGCGCGCATGTCGGGATGCGCCGCATCCAGGTTCCGCAGGTACAGCCACTGCCCCGCGAAATTCGTCACCAACGATTGGGAGCGCGCGTCGGCCAGCATTCTGCGCACCTGGCGCTCCAGCACGCCCGGACTCCGCAGGCGGCCCTGAATTGCGGCATCGAGCAATTCGTCGTCGGGAATGCTGCTCCACAGGAAGAAGGAAAGCCGCGTGGCCAGTTCCAGGTCGCTCAGCCGGTAGGCCGTCCCGGGCGCCGCACCGCGCGGATCCTCTTCCACGCGGAACAGAAATTCCGGGCTCACCAGCACGGCGCGCAACGCCATCTCGATCCCGTTCTCGTGGCCGGCCTCGGCGCGGCCCTCGCGGTAAAACTGGAGGGGCGCCTGAAGGTCCGCGTCCGTCACCGGCCTGCGCCATGCGCGCCGCATCAGAGTGCTCAGGATCCGCTTCGCGCACGGCTCCTCTTCGCCGCTGTTCGTGGGCGAGCAGATCAGGATGCGCTGCCGCGATGGCGTCGTCCCCGGACCCTTCGCGTCGTACGGGCCGTTCACGGTGAGGGAGTACACGGCCGTCTGGATGCGCGGATGCCGGTCCATGTTGAAGTGCGCCTGGTACGGCTGCCGTTCGGTCTCGAGCAGGGTAGACGCGCGCTTCGGAAACGCCGCCGCCACCAGGTGCGGGCCCGCGCTCACCGGGATGCGCACGTGCAGATCCCGGTCCACCGCCGAATGGTCCGTCGTGCCGCGCGGCGGCTTGACCGTGAACAGACCCACACGCGCGCCGTCCACCATGATCTCGACGTCCTGCTCGTCCCGCAAACCCTCCACCTGTTCGTTGCGGTCGCGCGCCAGGCGCACGCGGATTTCGTAATCGCCGTCGAGCGGAAAGGTGTAATGCACGGCCAGGCCCCCGCGGGTGCCGAGGGGCAGATTTTCGAAATGCTCCTCCTGGGTCAGGTCCGGCGGGAGGTTCACGGTATCGCCGCCCGGCGACCGGACGGGGCTTCCGATGGCCAGCCGGCTGATTCTGCGCGCCGCGGTAACGTAACGCTCGAGCAGCGTCGGCGAGAGCCCGCCTACCGTGACGTTATCGAAGCCGTGGCTGGCGTCGTCGGCCGGCAGCATTGAGGCGACATCCATTTCGAGCGCCAGCAGGTCGCGGACCGCATTCCGGTATTCGGTGCGATTGAGGCGCCGGAAGGTGTCCGTCCGCCCGGGGTTCAGATGCGCGGCCGCCGCCCGGTCAAGTTGGCCTTCGAGCGAAGCGATCAGCGCCTGGTAGGTGGGTTCGGCGGGCCGCGGCAGCCCCGCCGGCGGCATGGAGCGGACGCGCAGCCGCCGCACCACCTTTTCCCAGATTTCAGGATGCTCGCCCGCCCGCTGCGCCGAAGCCGCATCGAGCGCCAGGCCCGCCGTCTTGAGCTTGCTGTTGTGGCACCCGGCGCAGTACCGGTCGATGGCAGCCGTGGCCGGGGCAGGGGACGCCTGTTGCGGGCTGGCAGCGTTAGCGATACCACCCCAGATCAGGAATGCGAACGTGGCAGGTCGAAGGTACCCAGTCAACGGACTAGGAATAGTATATCCCCGCCGCCACTCTCATGCGCGCCGCGCTAATTTGTCGCCGGGGCCAGCAGGTATTGCCGCTTTGGCGGGGAAGGCGGCTTCGCCTCCGCTCTGCCGTCCCTGGGCACGTACATCAAGCCCGGCTTCAGCAGCTTCCCCACGATTTCGTTGCGCCTGGCCTTCTTCTCCACAAATTCGGCTCCCGCGGCTGTGACGGCGTAGTCCGAGTTGTCGGCCACCGTCACGTATTCCTTCTGGCGCAGGTACCACATCGTGAAACTCAGGTATTCGCGCGGGAATCCCATCTCCTTTTCGAGATCCAGCAGGGACACTCCGGGTTTGTCGGGATTCGTGCGGCGCCGGTTGTAGAGCAGGCACAGCACCCCGAGCCGGCGGTTGTTCTCCGCATCCACGCCCGTGACGAAATCCTTGAGGCCGAAGATCGGCAACGGGCCCTCGTCCCGCGCCTGCTCCAACTCCCCGTCGTACTCCGCCCTGCGGTCGGGGTCGGAGAGCACCGTGTAGGCCCGCTTCAGGCGGAGAAACTCTTCCACGTCGCCTGTCTCGGGATTGTCCGGATGGAATCGCGCCGCCATCATGCGGAAGACGCGGTGGATGGTCTGCATCTCCGCCTTCGGGTTGATCTGAAGGGCTTCGTAGTGGTCGGGCTCCCGGTCCGGCAGCGCCGTTCGTTTGGGAGGCGGCGGGGGAGGGGGCGGCGCGGGCGGCTCCATTATTTCCCGGAATTCCAGGCCGACCTGAAATTTCCCGCCCCGGGCGGCGCAGTGGATCACTTCGCAATCGCCCTTGATCTTGCTGTCGCGCGACTGCACGAACACGATCGAGCCCAGCTTGAACTCGCAGGTGGATTCGATTCCCACGCCGCCCGTGCAGATGTCGATTCCCATGCCCTCGGCGGAGTACATCTTGCCGTCCTTTCCCTTCCACGTGAGAAAGTAAAGTCCGCGCTTCACCTGCCGGGCGTTCGACCGCAGATCCTCCATCAAACACTCCTTCGGGGGAAATGGTACGGTGTCACGCCCGCGAAGGACAAGGTTGGCTAGCGATAGCATCCCTCCGCTAACCACGGTCAATCGGTGTCGAGAGCCTGCTCCAGGTCGGCCAGCACGTCTTCGGCTGCCTCGATCCCGCACGAGAGCCGCACCAGGTTATCCCCGATCCCCAACCGCTGGCGGTGCCTGGGAGACAATTCGCGGTGCGAACTCATGGCCGGGTACAGCATCATCGTGTGGACGTCGCCCAGCGACGTGGCCCGCACCACCAGCTTCAACGCGTCCATGCACCGGAATACTTCGTTTCTGCCCGCGCCGCGAATCTCGAAGCTCACCATTCCGCCGTAAAGGTTCGCCGGAAACAGCCGTCGGATCGTGGCCGCGTCGGGATGCTTTCCATCGGCGGGAAAGTAGACCCGCTCCACTTTCGGATGCGCGCTCAGCCGCGCCGCGATGCGGCACGCGTTGGCGCACTGCCGTTCCATCCGCAGCGGAAACGTCTTGATGCCCCGCATCGTCAGGTAGCTTTCGAACGGCCCCAGCACTGGACCGATGGTGCGCGACAGCGCGCGCAGCGGTTCGTAATGCTCGCTGTCCGATATCACCGCTCCGCCCAGCACGTCGCCGTGGCCGGCCAGGTACTTGGTCACGCTGTGGACGCTCAGGTGCGCCCCCAGCTCCAGCGGCCGCGAGAGCAGCGGCGTGGCGAACGTGTTATCCACCACCAGCGCCGCCCCGGCCTCTCGCGCAATCGCCGCAATGGAGTCGGTCGCCGGGACGCGCAGCAGCGGGTTCGAAATGGTTTCTATCAGGATGCAGCCTGGCTTCTCCTCGGCCGTCACCGCGCGCAGGTTGTCCAGGTCGCACACGTCCGTGAAGCGGATTTTGACCCCCGCCGGCTCGAACACCTTCATCAGCAGCCCGATGGTGGCGCCGTATAGCGCGTCGGCGGCCACAATCGTTTTGCGCCGGTCAGCCAGCGCCGTCAGCAGCGCCATGTGCAGCGCGGACATGCCGGAGGAGCACGCCAGCGCGCCGCGGCCGCCCTCCAGGTCCGCCAGCAGCTCTTCGAGGGCGCCGGTGGAGGGATTGTCGTAGCGCGCGTAGCAGTAGCCCTGCTCCTCCTGGCCGAAAATCCGGTCGAGCTGCTCCATCGATTCGTAGAAGAAACTGGTCGCCGTGTGAATCGGTGTCGCCACCGGAACGTAATTGCCGCTCTTCTTGCGGTCCCCCGTGTGGACCGCCCGGGTGTGGATGTTCACGCCTATTTCCTCTTCCAGCGAATGCCGGCTTTGGTGTCTTCGAGAATAATTCCCTGCGCCATCAGCTCGTCGCGAATCTGGTCGGCGCGGCTGAAGTTCTTCGCCTTTTTGGCGGCCGTTCGTTCGGCGATCAGCGCCTCCACGTCCGCATCGGCCAGCGAGTCCGCCTTGGCCGTGGGGCGCAGCACGTCGAAAACCGAATCGAAGAGCCGCAGAAATTCGAGTGCCCCGGCCACGTTGCCCGCGCGGAACTGGCCCGAATCCATGACGCTGTTGGCATCGCGGATGAACTCGAAGACCGCGCCCAGCGCGCCCGCCGTATTCAAATCGTCGTTCAGGCTGTCGGTGAACGCCTGCGCCGCCGCCGCCGTGCGCTCCGCCGTCCTTTCGTCCATGCCTTCGGCGAAGCGGTCGGTCTCCAGGCGCAGCTTGAAATTGCGCAGCCGGTCGATCGCCGTCGCCGCCGACTTCAACCCGTCCATGGTGAAGTTCAACTGCTTCCGGTACGGCACCGAAGCGAGCAGATAGCGGATCGCCTCCGGCGCGTGTCCCTGCCCGATCAGGTCGCGCAAAGTATAGAAGTTGCCCAGCGATTTGGACATCTTCTGCCCTTCCACCATCAGGAACTCGGCATGCAGCCAGAAGCGCGCAAACGGTTTCCCGGTGAGCGACTCGGATTGCGCGATCTCGTTTTCGTGGTGCGGAAACACCAGGTCCACGCCGCCCGCATGAATGTCCAGCGTCTCTCCCAGGTACTTGATGGCCATCACCGAGCACTCGATATGCCAGCCCGGGCGGCCCGGGCCGATCTCGGTTTCCCACGCCGGCTCTCCCGGCTTGGGCGCCTTCCACAGGGCGAAGTCGCGCGCGTCGGCTTTTTCGTACTCGTCCAGGTCCACCCGCGCCCCGGCCATGTTGCCGCTGAAATCGTTGTGCGAGAGCTTGCCGTATTCGGGAAACGTGGCGATCCGGAAATAGACTGACCCGTCGCTGGTATACGTGTGGTTCGCCGCCGCCAGTTTCTCGATCGCGCTCACCATGTCTCCGATGTGCTCGGTGGCCGGCGTCAGCCGCTCCGGCCGCTCCAGCCGCAGCGCGTCGCAATCTTCGAGAAACGCCTTCGTGTAGACCTCCGTGTACTCCTTGAGCGCCTTGTTCTGCGCCACCGCGTTGCGGATGATTTTATCGTCCACGTCCGTCACGTTCATCACGTGATTGAGTTTGAAACCGCTCGCCCGAAGCCATTTCCGCAGCAGATCCACGAACGTGAAGGAACGGAAATTTCCGATGTGGGCAAAATCGTAGACCGTGGGCCCGCAGGTGTACATGCGGACGGTGTTGTCGCGCGCCGGCGCGAACTCCTCCACCTGTTGGGTAAGCGTGTTGTAGAAGCGCAGAGCCATAATTTTGGGGAACAAATCAATCGTACCAGAGGCCGGATGCCGCCCTCCTTCAGTGGGTCATTGAATAGACGATGGAGTTGACGCCCAGCCGGATGGATAGATCCGCGAATTTGGCCGGATACCACGCGTCGTCGGCGTATTCCCACGCATCGCCGATGTCGGAATTGTACGCGATCGCCACCACCAGCCGCCCCTCGTCGTCGTAAATTCCCCGCCAGTGCGCGCCGAGACTGGTGGGCCCGTTCTGGCTCTTGTAACCCGGACCCAGGTGCGCGCGCCCCGGCACCTGGACCTTGTCCTTCAGGTCGTAGACGACGTGAAAGATCGGATCGTCGTCGGGAATCTCGCGAATCTCCCGGTCGGGGAATGCTTTCTTGATGCGCGATGCGAACTCGTTCCACTCGTCGATGCCGTGGAAGTCGTCGGCGAAAAAGAAGCCCCCGCGCAGCACGTATTCGCGGAGCGCCTGCCCCTGCCTGTCTGTCAGCCCCCACTCGCCCACCTGCACCGCATACAGCCACGGCCAGTCGTACTGGTCGCCTTCGTCCAGGTTGACCACCTGTTCCACCGACCGCACCGACAGCCGGGTCAGCCGCCGCACCGCCAGGCTGAAATGCCGGTCCGCGCGCGGAAAGTCCTGGCTCCAGAGCGAAATTCCGGTGTGCCAGTCCAGGTCCCGGCCTGCGTACCCGTTCAGCGGCCCCGGCGGAAACATGAGCCGCGCGAACGTCCACTCCGCCGGTTCCCGGTAGTCCGGAGGCAAGGGAATCTCACCGATGCGGTATTCGACGCCATTGATTTCGCGGAACGGACGTTGGAAGGCAACCAGGGCCGAAACCAGAGTCAGCCCCACTGCCACTCCCCACAGTCTCCCAGACGGCATCGCTATCCTTTGCTGTCAGAATAGCAGGTAGGGTCCGGGGCTGGCTCTTCGAAACGGGTACCTTCAGCCGTACGCCGGCGTTCAAAAAACAATTCCCAGCGCAACCTCGTAAGCCCGGGGCGACACGAAATGCGTGCCGCTGAAGGTGGAGAGGAAATTGTAAAGAGCCACCTTATTCGTCAGGTTGGTGACGGCGAATCGGAGGGTGGTGCGCACGCGCTCGGTCTGGAACAGATTGTCCGTTCCGGCGCCGAGGTCGAACAGGTGCCGCGCCGCAACGCGCGGCGGATTGTGATCGTCGTTTCCGGTGCCTTCCATGGGAATCACCAGCCTGGTGGCACCGTAGTTCGACGCGCTGCAGTCGGCTGTCGTAAGCGGGGCGCCAAGGGCCGGCCGGCTGTCGCCGCAGTAGAATCCTATGGCCGCCTGCTGTGCCCCAGTCAACGCCAGTGCGTCATCAAGGCTGGCGACGGCGCCCGCCACCAGGCCGCTGTCATACCTCCACGTGAACGACACCCACGGACCCATTTGCCCGTGCTGGTACCGCAGGTTGGTGGTCTGCTGAAACGCCTGGTCATGGTCGATGCGAAAGACCGAGTCGCCGCCTACATCGTTGTTGAATATCAGTCCGCCGGTCTCCGGAGGAAAGTAGCGGGCCCGGCTGTGGCCCATGGTGGTGAACCATTGAAATCCGCGAAGGTTGGGCGTGCCGATGCGAACTGCCAGGCCGTCAACCTTCGATTTTCGCCACGCGATCGGAAAGGCGATGGGCGTATCGAGCACTGTTCCGAAATCGTAAGCGTTGTTCGTGTATTTCCAGAAATAGTCCGCCGTCGCCACCACGTAACGCCCGAATGACTGTTCCATGCCGGCGTTGTACTGGTTGCGGGTTCCCGGGTGCAACGGCTCGCTGACTGCTCCGAACGCGTTGGAAGCTAGACCGCCTGTCCCGGTTGCGCTGGACAGCACGAGATTCTCATTGTACGGGGTCTCGAATGTTCGCGAGTACGAGGCGCGTATCACTGTGCCGGTACGCTTGATCAGGTAAGAGAAGCCGGCCCGCGGTTGGGCGCTCGAGTCCGTGACGATTCCATGGTACGAATCCGCGCGCAGCCCCGCCTGAAGCTGGAGATTCCCGAGCTTGATCGAGTCCTGAATATAAAAGGCGTATTGATTGATGTTGGCGGCGCCATTGAACTGGAAAGGCATCCCGCCCCTCGACAGGTCGTAAGGAACCAGGCCCGCAAGCAGATCAGGGTTGGCCTGGAACCCGGCCGCCGGGCAACGCTCGGGATCGGTTACGCCGGGGACTTCCTGGGGATCGCCCTGCCCATTCACGCAAACCGCGTTATAGAGAGGATCCGTGATCCCAAAACCGAATTTCTCGCTAAGCCTGGTCTGCATGATCTGCGTTCCGATTTTCAGGTTGTGCCGGCCGTTCACGAATGACAGATCGGCTTTGACGCCCCAATTGCCCAGCGTGCGATCCTGCGAGATCGTTGCGGGAGAGTCCTCGAAAGGATCCCGGCTGGGGTAGTAGTTCACGTGGTCGCGCCGGTAAAACGGATTGATGGTCAGCACCATGCGCGCACCAAAGGCTCGTTGATAGCCCGGAGCGATATTGAATGTCGTCGCCTTTTGCCTTTGGTCCTGACCCGGCTGATCGTAAGTGTTGGGGACCTGGAACCAGTTCCGCGCCGCGAACAGGTTCAGGTGGAACACGTCGCGGGAAGTGGGCTGATAATCGAAGCGATCGAAAATCGTGCCGTTATTGCCGATGTCGTGAATCGGCGTGAATTCCGGCGAATCCAGGAATCGTCCGGACCGGATCGCATTGACAACCAGGAAATTCCCGACCCTGGGCCCGCCCCCTCCCAGGGTGGCCTCTTCCGAGTACGTTCCAAAAGACCTCCACCCTCCCGTCAAGCTTCCATTGAGCCTCTGGCCAAGGCCTGATTTCGTGACGGCGTTTACAACCAGACTGGTCTTATCGCCGAACTCGGCCGGCGGCGCCCCGGTGATCAGCTCCATGGACTGGATCGCATCCAGGGGGATCTGCGTGGAGAACCCCTTGCTCTGCTGATCGCCGATCGGCTGCCCGTCAATCGAAAAGCTGGTCTCTGCATGATCCCCGAGCGGGTGAAAGAACCCGTTGGAATCGGCGGCCACCGCGCCGCTCGCCAGCATGACGGCATCGCTTAATCCCGATCCTGGCGAGCTGATCGGCAGTTTATCCAGAGTCTTGGTGTCCACATCACTGTGGGCGTAGGGGACGTTCTCGAGCAGATCGTTGCCGGCAGCCTCCACCGTGACGGTTTGTCTTGCGCCGGCGAGAGCAAGCTTGATCTTCAGCTCGATCGGAACCGTGCCGCGCACGTCCACATCCTGCTCGTAACCGGCAAATCCCGGTGCGGCGGCTTCCAGGTGGTAGGGATTAGGGGGAATGTTCGTGAACCGGAAGCCGCCGTTGCCGTCGGAAGTGGCTCTCTGCTGATAGTTGGTCACCCGGTTGAGGATGCTGACCGTCGCACCTGGAACGGCGGCGCCCGACGGATCCGTCACCGTACCGGCCAGTGTTCCGGCATTGCCAAGAGATTGGCAGATTCCTGCCCCCTGCGCAAAGAGCGAAAACAAACAGACAGCGAACGCAGCAGCACTCTGCTTCATACGATCCAGTATGGGAAGGCGCCCCAGCCATACCTAGGCCATTCTCATCACCGGGCGCGCAAGCGGCAGGAGCGGGCTGGAAATCGCCGTGAGCGGGTTTGAGGCTGCACGGGCATTTGTTACCACTGAAGGATCTTTCGAATGTTGTGTGCCTGCCGCTTGCTCACTATAAGCTGCTGCGAGTTGCTTAAGGTGATCAGCCATCGTTGGCTGCTCAGTGCGCTCATCTTGCGTACGTGATCGACATTCACAATTGCGTTGCGGTGCACCCGCTGGAATTGCGGTTCCCCCAGCCGCCCGGCGATTCCCCGCAGACTCTGCGTCGCGAGAAGCCTTTGTTTGGCGGTGACGATCCACACCAGTTCCCGCTCCGCCTGAAAGGCGAGCACCTCATCCAGATCCAGCAGAAAATAGTCTTCTCCGGCCCGGCCCACTACCTTGCGGCTCCGAGTCCCGCCGGCAGGTTGAGCGGAAGCGATCCGATCCACATTCGCGGCGATCTCTCGAGGTCTTCCGAGGAGCTGCCGGGCCCGCTCCACCGAAGTTCGCAGCCGGGCCTCGTTGACAGGCTTCAGCAGGTAATCGATGGCGCCGGCTTCGAAAGCCTGAATCGCGTGCTGATCGTAGGCGGTCACGATGACCACAACCGGGAGCGCCTGTCCGCTGAGATTCTGCACCACCTCGAAGCCGCTCAGTACGGGCATCTGGATGTCCAGGAAGACGAGATCCGGTTGAAGGCTGGCAATCTGCCGCAACGCCTCTCCACCGTCCCCTGCCTCGCCGGCTATCATCAAGTCCGGGAACAACTCCAATCCTTCCCGCAGCACCCGGCGCGCGATCGGCTCGTCATCCGCGATCAGGACTTTTAGCATGGTCATCTCCATGCCTGACCCTGCAGCGCCGGCGTTGGGGAGAGGGGCACCGAGAACTGAACCTTGGTGCCGGACGCACTCTGCTCCATCGTAACTTCGGCATCCGCTCCGAAACACAACTGGAGCCGCCGGGAAACATTCGCGAGTCCTACCCCGGCCCCGGCAGGATGGCCTGCGACTTCCATCGTGGGACCGGCCCCGGAATCCTCGACGGCAATGGTTACCACGCCGTCGTGCAGCTTCGCGCTCAAGCGGAGCCACCCCCCATCCGGGCGCGTGGACAAGCCGTGCTTGATTGCGTTTTCCACCAGGGGTTGGACCGACAGCACGGGGATCAGCGTTCGTTCGGCATTTTCGTCAACCAGGATTGCGGTCTGCAAACGCGGGCCGAGCCGCAGGCGTTCGATCTCCAGGTAGGCAGTGACAATCTTCAATTCCTCGGAGAGAGGAATCAGGAGCTTGTCGGATTGAAGAAAATACCGGAAGATCTCCGCCAGGTTGAGAACCGTGCGCCGTGCGCCGGCCGCTTCTCGCGGGATAATCCCGTAGAGCGTATTGAGCGCATTGAACAGGAAATGCGGATTGATCTGCGAGTGCAGCGCCCGCAGTTCGGCTTCCGTTACCAGACGCTGCATCTCGGCTGCGCGAAAACGTTCCACCTCTTCGGCGACTGTCGCAGCCAGGCTGTTCAACGATTTCAGATCTTCGCTCAGGTACCGGCGCCCTCCCTTGCGCCGTCCCAGGAGCAGATAATTCATATCCCGATGCGAAAGCCGTATCGGCACAATGGCCTCGGCCCAGTTCCAGCGCGGATCGCGGACCAGCCGGCGCTCGTCATCGGCCAGGAAGGGATAGTCCAGGTCTTTCAACCGGGTACTGGTGCGATGTTCGAACGCATCCGCGCCGGGCATCTCAAACCGGGGCGTGCCGACAATGGCAGCCAGTCGTCCGGAAGCCCATCTCAAGTACTCGCCTTCGTCGCGGATTTCGTTCGCTTTCGACCGGAGTTCCTGAACCGTCGCTTCGATGCCGCCCCCGCGGAATACGGCCTTTGTGAGCGCCCGTTGCAAAACCCCGCGGAGGTAAGCAAACGAAATTAAAAGCCCGCACAGGCCGGCCACCGCGGCCAGGCCGGCCAGCGGAGAAGCCGGTCCGGATGGCGGCGCCAGGTTGGCCGCCACGCGTAATCCGGCGTAGCTGAGCAGCGCCGCCAGGCTCACGTTGGCCAGAAATCGCACAAAAGCATCCAGGAACACGAAGCGGTAGTCCTGCAGCAGGATCAGGAGTGCGACCGGTATTCCCGCGTGGTGCACCAGCAGTTCCTTCAATGCCTGAGGCGGCCGGTCTGCTCCAAAGTGCGAAAATGTCACTGCGAACAGCAGCAACGCCATTGACGCGACCAATTGCGACGTTCTTCCCCGAGCCTCCCTGCTCTCGCGCAGCACACCGGCGGCGTAGATGACGGTGAGCGCCCCAAAACCAACGGTGATCACCCAGAGCGCCCACTTGTGCAGCTGAACGGCGGGCTGGAGGCCTTCCGAGAGATGCATCGCCGTGGCAGTGGCGCTCAACAGGTAACCCGCGATCGCGAGGTTGCGGAACTTCCTGTGAAGCGAGAGCTGGAGCAGAACCGCGGGCAGCAGACTGAGACTACAGAAGCTCACTGCCTCAATGGCCCATCGCACGGCACCGGAAGGCAAAGTGAGGCTGGCAAAGGACCCCGCGTTCCACAGAAACGCCAGCGCCGCCGATGCGACCGATAGCAGACTCTGCCGCGGCCGGCGCACGGAATTATCCTTCAGCGCAAGCACCAGGAAGATGCCGAAAACGATGGCACCCGCCATGTGCGCGATGGCATTGACGATCAGCGGTTGGTGATCATGGAGCATTCGTTCAGCCACAGGGCGGCGACGGCTGCAACCATTATCCGTCCCCAGGACTGAGACTCGCCACGAGCCGTTGCCCCCATAGCCATCAGACGCGATCATCTGGTGCTAATCTACGGAAACATTGCCGGATGCGCGTGACATCCTCTCTCCGGCACAAGCCGCGGCCCTGCGGCATGTGCACGCCATAGCTCGCGACAGAAAGCCCACGGCGCTCTCGTCTATAGCTGATATCTTCAAACGCGCTGGACTCGCACTCGACACTTACAATGAACTAACGGAACTGGTGCGGCAGCACGCCCGGATTGTGGCTCACTTCCATCCTGACCGGTGTGGCCGGACGCCGGCGAATGTCGTTGAATGCCTGCTGGCGGAGGGTGTTTACCGGAATCAGTTTGAGACCGGACTTTCGAGCGGAAGCCCGACGGCCTATCCCGGTGGCGAGCGCGACGAATGGGAACGCATTCTCTTTGGAGGGGCGTACCACACCGAAGGCGTGCCGGTTTCCGAGCGCCCGAAATACGGATCGCTCGAGCTGGTCCGGTTCCCCGACGGGCCCGCACCGCGCTTCGGATCCTGCTATTTTGTGCTGCGAGGCGTCGGCCCGCGGACTTCCATTACCTTCATGGGTAGCGAACACCCCCATGCCACGAACCGGGTGGGCACCCTTGCAGAACCGGACGCCGTGATGGCCGC
Source organism: Bryobacterales bacterium (assembly GCA_963836425.1). GTDB lineage: Bacteria > Acidobacteriota > Terriglobia > Bryobacterales > Bryobacteraceae > CAWIJJ01. The sequence goes on from CAWIJJ010000012.1 coordinate 164,889, forward strand.
GTTGCTCGCTGAAATCGAAAACGGCGGCGTTGCCACTCCGGAGTGGCCTCCGTTTCGTGCACCGACGCTGGGCGTGGCCGGCATTACCGTGAGCCGGTTCTGCGACCTTCTCAAGTTCCTGCGCGAGCCCCGCCCGGATCCCTCCCAGGGCGAGCCCGGGCGCGTCCTGGACACTGGCGTCGAGGCACAAATTCACGGCCCCATCATCCTGAACCGTGATGTCCAGACGTTGGTGGCGGACCCGGCGTTCGCCCACACGCGCGTCGGCGAATCGCTGCTCGAGCTCGCGGATAAATACGGGTTCGACCTGCAGTGGCACTGTGGATTCCGGCTTGCCGTCCGCGACGTGCCGGATGACTTCCGCGGCCCGGTGATGCCCAGGATCGCGGAACGCATCGCTGGACGCGACGGAAGCCTCGACGCTGCGGTACTCGGAAGGGCCGCCGCTTCGCTACAGCGCGACCCCAGCGAGTGGAGCGACTGGGGCGGCTACTTCGATGTGCTTCGGTTCTTCAGACAGCTCTGGCACGTCCTGGTCCACTTCGGCCATCGGATTTGAGCTCGCCGAGCCGCAGAACCAGACAATGCGGATCTGCTTGACATGAGCGGGTCTGAGGTCCAGAATACCAGTAGCTAAACTATGGGAAGAGACGAGGCTGCGATCCGGGCGGAGATCCCGCCGGGAACGCTATACATGCTGATTCTGAAGAGTCTGTCCCGCCTCGGGCCAATGCACGGATACGGAATCGCTCAACACATTCAGCAGACCACCGAGGACGTGCTCCAGGTCGAGGAAGGGTCATTGTATCCGGCGCTCCAACGCATGTTGGTCAAGGGCTGGGTAACCGCCGAATGGGGCCAGTCCGAGAACCGCCGCCGCGCGCGGTACTACCGGCTGACGCCTGCGGGAAGGAAGCAGTTGGCCGTGGAGATTTCGCAATTCGAGAAGGTGATGCGCGCAGTCACGCGTGTGATTCAGCCTGTATAAGGAGCGCTATGGGTGAACTCTGGCGGCGTTTGGTGGCTCTCTTCCGTCGCGGCCGAATGGCGCGTGATCTCGAAGAAGAGTTGCAGTTTCACGTCCATATGCGGATGGAAGATAACCGGCGCAGCGGGATGGACGCCGGCGGCGCGCTTTTCGCTGCGCAGCGCCAGTTCGGAAATGCGACGCTCATCCAGGAAACGAGTCGTGAAGTGTGGGGTTGGATCATCCTCGATGAACTGGGCCGCAACCTGCGGAACGCGGGTCGCATGCTGCGCCGGAGTCCGTCGCTGGCGGCCGTGGCTATCGGCTCGCTGGCTCTCGGGATCGGTGCCAACACCGCGGTGTTTTCGTTCGTGCGCGCCATCGTGCTGAACCGGCTCCCGGTTGCCGGCGCCGACCGCCTGGTCATTCTGCGGCAGCTCAATGAGCAGTTCAGCATGGAGAACTGCTGCTTTCTTTATCCGTTTTTTAGAGAACTGCGCAAGCAGCAGACCGGTTTTGACGGCGTGCTTGCCGTAAAAGCCGAGGAAGTCAACTTTAGCGATCGCGAGCAGGTCGAGCGCGTCAGAGGCGAGCTGGTGAGCGGCAATTATTTCGACGTGCTGGGTGTGCGTCCGGCCGCCGGGCGCTTGCTCGAAGAACGCGACGACCAGACCGAGGGCACCGGTCGCGTATGCACAATCAGCTATCGTTTTTGGCAGGAGCGTTATGGCGGGCACCGAGACGCCATCGGCCGCCGCGTGCTCATCAACAACGAGCCGTTCAGCATCGTAGGCGTGAGCGAGCGCGGCTTCACAGGCGCGAGCTTGCATTCTCCCAACGATCTGCAAATCCCCGCTTCAATGACCCGCGTCGTTTTCGGCGACGGCCGCGACACCATGGGATGGGCGGAACTCATCGCCCGTCTACGCCCGGGGATCACCCGTGAACAGGCGCAGGCCCGGCTGAACGTGGCCGGGCGCCAGATCGAGAAGGCCCTTGGGTTTCAAGTGGGCGCGCGCGACAGTTTCCTGATTCGCGACGGCAGCCAGGGAATCGGTTCCCGCAAGGAGCAGCTTGGGCAGCCGGTCCTCCTATTGCAACTCCTGGTTGCTATCGTGCTACTGGTCGCGTGCGGCAATTTGGCGGTACTGCTGCTTATGCGCTCCGTCGAACGCACGCGCGAGGCGGGGGTGCGCCTGGCGCTCGGCGCTTCCCGCGCGGCCCTTGTGCGCCAGTTCCTCGCCGAGAGCCTGCTGCTGGCCGGCATGGGCGGTGCAGCCGGCTGGCTGGTTGCAAACCTGCTCACTGCGACACTGCTGAAGCTGCTCGGCCCGCAAGGCGAAGGTCTCATTCGCCAGCTACGGCCAGACGGGGTCACCCTCGCGTTCTCGTTACTCGTCACCCTGGCGACCGGAATTCTTTTCGGGGCGCTACCGGCTTGGCGCGCCGCGCACGCCGACCCGCTGCCCGCGGTTCGCGGACTCGGTACCGGCGGAAGCGCCCGGCGGTTTTCCGTCTCGAGCGTCCTGGTGACCAGCCAAATCGCTGCATCGCTGGTCTTGGTGCTGGGCACTGGCCTGCTGGTTCAGACGCTCCGCAATCTCCGCTCCATTGATCTTGGCCTGCAGCCTCAGAACGTGGCGCTCGTCCGCATTGACCTCAGCCAAACGACGTACGGCGGCGGGGCTGTGGGTCCATTTTTCGAGGAATTGCTGCGGAGGTCACGCGCTTTACCGCAGACCCGCGCAGCCAGCCTGGCGACAATGAGCGTTCTGTCGGGAGCGATGCAGGCCATCGTAGTTCGGATCCCAGGCTACACACCGCCGACCCGAATGGCACCGGTCACGTATTTCATGACGGTTTCCGGCGGCTATTTCCGGACCCTGGGAATCCCGCTACTAGGGGGGCGCGACTTCACCGGCGAGGACCGCGGCACCGGCGACGGCGTCGCCATTGTCAACGAGCGATTTGCGCGCGAGTTCTTCGCCGGTAATGCGTTGGGGAAGGTGTTCTCTTACGGCGGCGGACGCAGGGTAAGGGTCATCGGCGTCGCCGGCAGCGCGCGCTTCCGCTCGTTGCGTGAGGACCTGAAGCCCGTGATGTACCTGCCCGTCACCCAGTGGAGCTTTCCCCAGGCGCTCTACTTGCAGATACGGACCACAAGTGCGCCCCTGCCGGAGCGCCTGCGCGCACTGGTGCGGGAGATGGATTCGCGCGTGCCGGTCGAATCAATCAGCACGATGGAGTTGCAGATTGATCGCGCGCTCGCCCGTGAGCGGCTGCTGGCGTTTCTGTCTACCCTGCTTGGTGGATTCTCGATCACACTGACCGCGATTGGGCTATACGGCTTGCTTTCCTTCCGGGTAAGCCCGGCGGACACATGAGATCGGCATCCGCATCGCCTTGGGCGCGAAACGCGGCGCGGTGCTGGCCATGGTGGTGCGAGAAACCTTGCTCCTGGCCGGCTTCGGGATGGCAATTGGCATTCCTGCCGCCCTGGTTCTCACCCGATATATGCGCGCCCTGCTCTACGGACTGCAGCCGCACGATCCGGCCATGCTGGCACTGGCCGTCGTGGCGCTCTCGATCGTCGCAGCGATCGCTTGCTGGCTCCCGGCGCGCCGGGCTACCAAGATCGATCCAATGGAGGCGCTGCGCTACGAGTGATCTGCGGACGTTCGTCGCCATCCGCGGCCACTTCGATGTAGAGGCGACCCACAAGGCGTGCTCGACCTGTATGCCAGGGACGTCACTTACTTCGACCCCTTCCAGGACAAACGCGTGGACGGGTAATTTACCACGTGCGGCCCGCGGCTGTACGCTATCGCGAGTACCTCCCCTACGAAACTCTTTCGGTGGGAGCTATCTTTACCTTTGGCGCGCCCGGCGCGGAGCGGCCTGACCGCCCCGTCTTCTGGGAACTCGCGTTCGCTTCCGGGAGTGGTTCTGCGCACCCGCGTTCGCCGGCGCTCGCGCCTGCATCGTCTTCAGTTTTGGAGAGGAGTATCGCCCTGAAGGGATCTGGCGCCCCTGTGGCGTTGACTCGGCAGCCGTACTCGTCGGCCCGATGACGACACCTCGCCCTGCGCTCGTTCCCGGCCGCCGGTCTAGCGGCATGACACCTGAAGCGCTCCACCGGGGCCGCTGGTTCCATCCGTTCATCGAGCGATCCGCACGGGCGCGCCTCCCGCGGCATCTTCCGTTGACCGCGAAACGCCGTCGATGAGGAGTTTGGTATGCTTGCGATTGGCGCGCGGGGCGCCACCCAAGTCCGCGGGAAGGACGGCGTCCACCCCGAAATGGTTGGTCCAAACAGTTCGTGAAGTGAACTCTTTTCTGGCCCGGAACAGCGGACGGCGGGCAACAACGGCGCGCGCCGGGAAGGCGCGGCCAGGAAAGGAGCTCCTATGAGTCAGAAGCCGCCCACTCGCGCCATGCGTGAGCATCCCGACCTCGATCAACTGAAACGCCAGGCCAAGGAACTGCTCGAAGCCTATCGTGCGTCGTCTCCGGCAGCCGTCGCCGAGGTCACCGCCTATCACCGCACCGCCGCGCTCGAGAGCTTTGCGCTGCATGACGCCCAGTTCGTGCTGGCGCGTTCCTATGGGTTTGAAAGCTGGCCGAAACTGAAGGCCGCTGTGGACGGCGTCACCGCGGCCGGATTGCACGAAGCCGTCGAGAGCGGCGATCTCGGGACTGCCCGCGAGCTGCTCACCCGCCGCCCGGAGATTGTGGATCTGGGCCGCGGCGAAATGCGCGCGGTGCACATGGCCGTCCTGAAGCGCGATCTCGAGATGACCAGGCTGCTGCTCGAATTTGGAGCGGACCCGGATGGCGGCATCTGGCCCAAACGGGACGCCACCAGCCCCTATATCCTCGCACGCGAACGCGGCTACGACGAGATTACAGAGGTGCTGCGCGCCGCCCGTGAGAAGCGCGGGGCGCGCAGTCCCAACGGTCCCACGGAGGCCGTTCGCAAATGCCGGCAGGCGTTTCAGTCCGGCAGCGAAGACGAGATCGTCGCCGTATTCGAACAACACCCCGAGTTGGCTGACATGTGCCCGGCCGACGGGCGCACGATGCTACATCAGGCCGCCGGAAACGGCGCGCTGCGCTGGATGAAATGGCTGCTCGATCGGGGCGCCGACGTCAACCGGAACTCCCACAAAGGCTGGACTCCGCTCGATTACGCCGCTACCGGCCAGGGCGGAGACTGGATTTTCGACAATCAGAAGTTCGAACGTACGGCAGCGCTTCTCCTGGAGCACGGCGCTCAACTCAGTCCGATCTCCGCCGCTGCCTTGGGCCGTTGGGATTATCTGGAAAAACTCTCCAGGCAGGACCTCGATGGTAAGGGCGTGCTCGAAGCCGCCGTCAAGGGCAATCAATCGAGACTCTGCGCCGTTTACTCGACCTCGGTCTCGATCCCGACGAGCGCACCCAGGTCGGCCACATCGCCGAGCAGACATGGTCGGCTGGCGGCCCGCTGTTTCAAGCCGTCGTCCTGAACCGCATCCAGATGGCGCGCTTGCTGCTGGAGCGCGGCGCGGATCCGAACGCGAACGTATGGACATCGGGATCGCCTGCATTCCGCGCCTACGATGGGCGCAATCCCGATATGATCGCGCTGATCGAAAAGCACGGCGGCTGGATCGATCCCGGCTCGGCAGGTTATGCGCGCCAGACGGAAATCGCGCGCAAGATGCTCGCCGGGGAAATCGATCCGCACCTCGAGCCGAACGATTTTTCAGGCCAGTCGGTGGCGGAGCAACTGTTGTGGGGTGGCGCCAGTTCCCTTTGCGCCGAGATCGTCCGCATGGCGCTCGAACACCTCGATTGGCCGCCGGATGATTCGCGCTGGTTCTGGATGCTGTGGCGACCCGTGCCCGGCCACGAGGATTACAACCCTCAACAGCAGGCCGACTGTTGCGAGTGCTTCAAGCTGATCCTGGCCCGCTGCGGCCCGCATCACCGCGCCGCTGACTATGGCCAGACCATGCTGCACGAGGCCGTTTCCCGCGATCATGGCGTGGGTGTTCAGCTCGCTACCATTCTGCTCGATGCCGGAGCCCGCCTCGACGTCCGCGACGGCCTGCTCAAAAGTACCCCGCTCGGGTGGGCCTGCCGTTGGGGGCGCGTCGAAATGGTAAAGCTGTTTCTCGCGCGCGGCGCCGATCCCGTCGAGGCGGACGCGGAGCCGTGGGCGACACCCGGCGCCTGGGCTGAAAAAATGCGCTGGCCCGAAATCGTGGAGTTGCTCCGTTCCGCCGAATCAGAGACTATTCGCGGAAGCGTGTGATTAGCGCCCGCCCAACGGCGGGTACATCGCCGGCGGCCGGTCGAGATCGATCTGCCCGACCTCGCGTCCAGGGCACGTACTCCGGACCCTTACGGCCGTCAATGAAGATCAGCGCGCCGCCATTCTTCTCGCCGAGGTCGCCGGTGCGTTCAAGTTGAAGCTCCTCGCCGCTATGCAGAGTCACCCTGGCGCCCTCTTCGGGGCCGGCGAGCACGATCGAGGAGATCAGGCCGAAAGGGATCGTGTAGTTCACGCCTTGGGATGAGGCATCGAGCGTCTCGGTGATCTCGCTCTCGTCCAGATCGTAGACCAGCCGGCCGGCGAGTCGGCGTCCGGCGCGGGTGGTGACGCTGCCCGTGAGCGGGCCGCCCGGCGGGAAGTCGCGGTAAGCGGGGCCGCTGCCGGCGGGGCTGAACTCGACTTCGTCGCAGGCGTCCCAGGAGACCAGCACCCGGCCGTAGCGCACGTCGTCGACGTAGACTCCGCGGTTGCCCTTGCCGACTTCGCGGTTGCCGGAGAGCACGATCTCACGGCCGTCGAGCAGCGTCACCTGGGAACTGTCGGGCAGAGCGGCGTGCGATGGAGCGAATCGTGTCGAAACGCAGCCCGACCTCACCGTCGGCTGTCCGCCCGTGGATCTCGTCGCGGCCGGTGCATTGCTCGCGGTCCCACTGGATGAAGCCGGTGAAGTCGCCCTGCCGCGTGTGCACCGCACCGTACAGCCGTTCGGCGCCGGCGACGGCTCCGGGCCCGGGGCTCGGGAGGAACTCGATGGCGCGGATCCGCAGACTGTCGAGGTCCACCGTGCCCCGCGGACCGTCCCACACCCTCACGTCATCATCGAAGTCGCTCGCGGAGAAGCGGTCGAGGTCGAACACGGCCCCGCTCTTGAGAGTAACCCGCACGTCGCGTCCGCTCGCATCGATCCGCGCGATGTCGCCGAAGCGCGCCATAAAGAGCCGGTTGAGGTCGATCGGGTGCTCCCTCCGGGCGATTTCGAAGCCGAAGATCCCGATCGGGCGGCGCTCCCTGGGCAACTGCTCGGGCGGCACCTGGGCGACCCAGGGGTTCTCTTTCTTGGCGCCGTTGAAGTAGTTGCCCCAGAACGCCTCCTCGTCCCGTCCCCAGCGCAGCCGCCCCTCGTAGGTGGCGCCCTCGACGGTGGCGATGCGGCCGTAGAGGAAACTCTGGTCGGGCTCCTCCTCCTTCGCGGGTGGGGAGGTGATCGTGGGCGACGTCGCCGCGGCGGGGTCAAGGTCAACGTTGTGCTGGAGGGCCCGGTAGCCGGCGGCAAGCCCGAGGAGGACGAGCACGGTGGCGATGGCCGCGCCGGCGCCTTTCATTTTACCTGACATCACAATGTACTTTACCACGAAAAGTAACAGAGGAGCCAGTATAACCGGCCTTCAGACCTTGTTGAAGCAGGAAAAGGCCGCTTGCTGCGTTAGCGCGCCGCGGCCCTCCAGGAAGCGTAAACTGCTAGTTCCTGCTATGCGAGCAGTTTCCGGCAGTATTCAAGGCACTTTGCAGTTTCCTTGACGGCATCCGAGCCCTCAGGGATGTTGTATTCGAGCTCGATCGACGCCGGGATGGGCCACTTGTTTTTCGCGATGAGTTCGAGAATTTCCTTGAGCGGCATCTCGCCATATCCCCAGGGAAGGTTCAAGCTGCAATGCGCGGGCGTAGTCCTATCCTTGATATGGACGCTCGAGGTCCGGCCGTGGAACTTATTCAAAAATTCCATCGGCGTCCCGCCGGCATTGGGGTTGGTGATCATGTGCCCCAGGTCGATGTTCGCCATGTTGCCTTTGGAAATCTCGAACGCCTGGTCGAAGACGGTCATGCTTCCTTGCGCATGGGTGTGATAGGCGGTGAACATCTTCTGCTTCAGGGCCGCGTCGCCCATCCGCTTCAGGGTTGCCGCGGCGTTGGCTCCGGCGGGGAGTTCCATCGTAATGTGGCTGGCTCCGAGCGTTTTGGCCACCGTAAGAGTGAATTCGAGGTCCTCGTCGGTGGTCAGCGGCAAGTCCTTCACCGCGTACATGGTCACGCCGGCGTCGTTGTACATCTTGCGCAGTTGCTTGAAGATGTCCATCGACAGGCCCATGCGCCATTTGCGCTCGGCATCCGCCGCGGCTATCCGCTCCGGCGTCTGCTGCCCGCCCCGTCCGCCGCCCGCTCCGCCCGGCATTCCACCCGGGGCTCCGCCCGCCTGTGCTCGTCCCGCCGCTCCGCCCGCCGCTCCGCCCGGCGCTCCGCCCGGTGCCCCGCCCGGCATCCCGCCCGGCGCTCCGCCGCGGCCCGCGGGACACGTTTGTCCGTTCCACTGTCCGCTGGCCTGGTCATTGCCCCAACCGGTCTTCATGCCCGCAACCGGAGCCCACGAAGGCTGCTGGGCGCGTCCGCCGCCGCCGCCGCCGAACCCCCCACGGCCCGCGGCTCTACCGCCGTTCGCCGCCGCGGCTGCCGCAGCCGCCGGACTCGAATCCCAATTGCCCTTTTTTCGCGCCCAGTCGAGGATCGGGGGCGCCATCAGCTCTACTGCGCTAAGGCCGGCGTCCGTGATGTACTGCAGGGTCGCTTCGGCAGTCTGTTCCGGCATGCTGCGAAAGCTATAAGTGATGGCGCCGATTTGAACGCCCTTGATCTTGGAATTCGGCTTCGCGCCGGCCATCAGTCTCGAGCCGAATCCCGAAGCGAGCCCCGTCGCCAGCGCGATTCTTCCTAATTCCCGTCTCGTGTAGAGCATTATTCCTCCTTATAATCCACGGCCGGCAGACAGCCTGACCAGTCCGTTCCTCGACCTGACGTGGAGGAACAACAGATAAAGACATCTTCTGGACCGATTATGTTACCACCGCGAACGCAAATTGACGTGGCTGGCAGAGAGAACAACTCGGGAAATTCGGGTATGTTGGAAGTCCGGACACGAATTGCCGGAGAGAGGGGGACCGATGAAGCGCACGTGGACGATCATTGGGGTAGGCGATGTTCCGCGCAGCTGCAAATGGTACCAGGCGCTCTTCGGTCAGCCGGCTACCCCTCCTGCCCATGACTACTTTGGGCAAATCGTCGATTCGGACGGCACCGTCTTGCTCTGCCTCCACAAATGGGGCGCCCACGAACACCCCTCCCTAACGAGCCCCGATCGCGGAACACCCGGCAACGGCCTCCTGTTGTTCTTCCGTGTCGATGATTTCGACCTGGCGCTGCAAAGGGCACGCTCTCTCGTCAGCCGGCTCGAAGAGGAGCCCCACGTCAATCCGAACACTCGAACGAAGGAGTTCTCGCTCCGGGATCCGGACGGATATTTCGTTACGATCAGTGCGCTCTCCGCGGATTGAAGACATGGGTCAGGAAAAGTATCCCTGCCGCGAGTCTCAGACGAGCCTCCGGGCAAAGTACGTACCGGGCACACACGCCGGCGAACCCCGGCGCAATGCCGTCCGGTACCCGCACGTTCACCTGGTGGAAACCGGGATACCCGGGAGCATCGCCGAAGAACAGGATTTCAGCGAGCCTGCCGCCAATGGCGACGACCGTCTGCCGTCGAAACAGCCTATGGCCGCAAGTTCGAAGCATCTACCGTCATCCCCACTCCGTTCGTGCGTGCGTTTTGTTGGAGCACCGAACGGGCCTCGGCTTCCAACTTCCTGGCTTCGGGCTTGTGCCCGGATTTCCGTTCGAAGGCCGCATAGTTGAGTAACAGCCACCCGTATTTCGGGTGTTCCGTGCCTAATCGCCTGGCTGCGATATCGATCGCCCGCTCCAAAGCTGCCTTGGCGGCCGCGTGGTTCCCGGCCACATAGGAGACCGTCGCCAGGTTATTCAGTGCGCCAATTAGCAATGGGTGGTCCGGCCCGAAGGCGTTTTCGATCTGCTCAACTGCCGCTTGCACAAGACGGCTTGCCTCCTCAATGCGCCCCAAATTCATGTTCGCCACGCCAAGGTTGCTTGATGTGGCGCCCAGTTGCACGGTGTGGAGTTCTGGATATCTCTGGAATACCGCCAGCGCCTGCCGCAGCAGCAGCTCCGCCTCGCGGTAACGTGCTTTCGATAACATGACTGTCCCGAGGCTAGTGCGCGCCAGTGCGAGCCTGGCATCATCGGGGGCCACGGTGGGCACGTATAGAGAGATAGCGTGCCGCAGCAATGGCTCGGCTCTTCCCGGGTCGCCGGATTCCCAGTAAGCCACCGCAAGAGTGGTCAGCACCAGTGCGTATTCGGGACTCTTTTTCCCGAGCGCCGCGGCAGCAACCGTCAGCGCTTGGCGGTATTCCCGCTCGGCCTCCGCCCACCTGCCGGAATTAGCCTCGCTATTGGCGAGAACCGTCAAAGTCTGCACCAGGCGCAGATCGGGTGACTGCCGGGCAAGCGTCTTCGCGGCCCGATACAGTTCTGCGGCCCCCGCATAGTTCCCCGCCGTCTCCAGCGCGGCGCCCCGGTCGATCAGTTGCTCCCAAGTCAAATCTGCTGCCGGGGCGACGCTTGCCAACAACACCATCCCAGCAAATCCCAAACTGTTGAAAAGCATTTTCTCCCTCCGGCCCAAGAATGCAGCCGTGGTCGGCTGGAAATCAGTACTTTGCGGTATCGTTCGCAGTGAATTCACGGTTAAATCCACTGGAAACAAAGACTTTGTTCCGCAGTCGAGTCCGGGCCAGCGAAGCCGGGCAGTGGTAGAATGAGGCACTGCGGCGCGCCAGAGGGACCCCATAAATGGGCGACGTACAGCATCCCCGGAATGCTCTGAGTCAGGACTCCATCGAAGCGCAACTGGCTCGCCTACTGGCGAGCAGTCAGTTCTCGGGCGCCGGTCGCCTCTCCGCTTTTCTCGAATTCGTCGTCCACCAGACCGTGGGCGGCCACAGCAGCCAAATCAAGGAGTACACAATCGGCACCGAAGTCTTCGGACGGCCGGAGAGCTTCGACCCGCGGCTGGATACGATTGTCAGGGTTCAGGCCAGCAATTTGCGGCGTCGCTTGGTGGATTACTACGCCAAAGGCGGTGCGAGCGATCCGGTGGTTATCGAACTCCCTCGCGGAAGTTACGTACCGTCGATTCACGCCAGAGACTTGCCGGCTGAGGTGCAGGAGGCTCACTCGCCGCCTGAAGTTCCGGCTTCTGTCTCCGCCGGGAGCGGGATCCGGCGGGTATGGACACTGATAGGGGTTGCGAGTGTCATCCTGATTGGAGTTGCAATCTACTGGGCGTTCTCGCGTGCCCGGTCCGGCGAGTTTACGTCCCAGGCCGGAGTCGCCGTGTTACCGTTTGCCAACTTGAGTGAGAACCCGGCAGACGAGTATTTTAGTGACGGGCTGACCGAAGAAATCATTGGCGCATTGAGTCGCATCGACGGGCTGCGGGTTCCGGGTCATGCATCCAGCTCGACCTTCAAAAGCCGTCAGCAGGATATCCACGAAATCGGCCAGAAGCTCGGAGTGGGTTCTGTGCTGGAAGGGGGCACAAGAATCGCCGGCGACCGTGTCCGGGTGAACGCGCGTCTGGTTCAGGTCAAGGACGGCTATCTTCTCTGGTCACAGAACTACGAGCGATCTCTACGTGACCTCTTTGCGGTCCAGGAGGACATCTCGCGCTCGATTGTAAACGCACTAAGGATACAGCTTTCCGGGCCGGCCGCGCGGTCCCTGGTCCGGCCGCAGCCCCGCAATCTGGAAGCCTATTCGCTTTATTTGAAAGGCCGGTTCCAGAGCCATGCCGACGCCGGCGAGTGGGAACACGGTCGAACGCCTGCCGAGTATTTCGAACGGGCGATTCAGAAGGATCCAAGCTCCGGGTTGGCATACGCGGCACTGGCGGACTGGTATGCGGCGGGTCATGCCAGGGAGTTGCCTGGCGTGGAGTTATTGACCAGAGCGAAGAAACTGGCCGAGAAGGCTTTGCAGTTGGACCACTCTTTGGCAGACGCTCACAACGCGCTCGGCAATGTGAATATGTGCACCTGGGACTGGTCGGCCGCCGAAGTCGAATTCCGGAGGGCCGTGGAATTGAATCCGGGATACTCGACTGCCCACTTGAACTATTCCCGGATGCTGACGTTTGAAGGCAGATTTCAAGAGGCCCTCCGGGAAGCGGATAGAGCCCGGGAACTCGACCCAATGCCGTCTGCCGTTACTCTCCAGGTCGGTCTCGTCTACTACTATGCCCGCAGGTACGATGAGGCAATGGAGGAATTCAGAAGGATCCTGGAAGTAACACCGAACTCAGTCGCGGCGCGCCATTGCCTTGGAACCGTTTACGCGCGCCAGGGACTCTATCCGCAGGCGATTGCCCAGTTCCAGAGCGTGAACCCGCCGGACCTTTGGATTCAGGCCGGCAATCTGCGCGCTTTGGCTCATACGCTGGCTATTGCGGGCCGACGTCAAGAGGCCACTGACGTGCTGAATCAGCTCAAGGAAATGTCCGCCAGCCTTCAGCCGAGTGCCTCCGGATGGCTCGACTGGAATCTGGCATTGGTCTATGCGGGACTTGGCGACAAGGACCAGGCCTTCGAGTATCTGACCAGTATTTACAAGAAACACGACCGTGCCCTGCTGGCCATTAAAGTGGAGCCATTGGTCGATAACCTCCGCACGGACGTCGAGATACGCTGCCCTGCTGAAGAAGATCGGCTTACGGTAACTCGAAAGCGGATCGACGGTATGACCGGGGCAAGAGGCATCGCGACAATCCGGCCTCCGTATCTCCACGGCAGCCCGCACACAACTCGCTTTTCCGGCGCGATGCCTCAGCCCGCGAAGCTACTCGACTTTCTTCTCGTTGTTGCTGCGGTCGCCGTCCGGCAGCGCCCGGTCGGGGTCTATCACTACCGACGCGACCGGCTTTCCGCCCGGCACGTTCCAGACGGTCGTAGTCCGCGAAAGCCACGTCTCCACCGGCAGCTTCGTCCGGACCGTCGTGCCGTCCTGGAACTTCGCTTCCACCGTGGCCGGAAAAACAAGCTGGCCGCGATTGGCGATCGTCACCTGCGATCCCGCAATCTTCTCCACCGCCATATCGAAGTTCCAGTTATTCAGATACCATCCACGCCAGAACCAGCTCAGGTCCTCGCCGCCCTCGCTCTCCATCGCCCGGAAGAAATCGGACGGAGACGGATGCTTGAATGCCCATTCCCGGATGTACTTGCGGAAGGCAAAGTCGAAGCGCTCCGGCCCCAGGATCTGTTCGCGCAACAGCACCATCCCGTGCGCCGCCTTGAAGTAACTCACCGAATGGCGCAGTTGCCCCCCCAGCGCGTCGGCCGGCATCAGGATGCTCGAAACCGCCGGATCCTGCAACACGCGCAAGATCGTGTCCGACGGTTCGCCGCCCTGCGAATATTCCGAATCGCGCTTCGGCCCGTACTTCCCGCCCGCATACTCAGCGGATTCCTCGATGTCGATAAACGTGTCGAAGCCTTCGTCCATGAACGCATACCGGCGCTCGTTGGACCCGACGATCATGGGAAACCAGGTGTGTCCGATCTCGTGCGCGGTAATCCAGAAAAGGACGCCTCCCTTGTCGCGAATGCCGTCGAACACCACTCCCGGATACTCCATTCCGGTCGAGAATCCTGCCACGCTCACCGCGGCCGGCCAGGGATACGGATACCAATGCTTCGAGAACCGCTCAATCGTATCCTTCACATACTCGGTCGACTTGTCCCAGGCGTCCGGGCCCACGCTTTCGGGCGGATAGACCGACATCGCCAGCGACGTTTTGCCGTCGGGAAGATTGATGCGGGCCGCGTCCCAGACAAACACGGGCGAGGCGGTCCACACCACGTCGCGCGAGCGGTTCATGTGGAAGTGCCATGTCAGGGTCTCGGCCTTGCGCGGCCGGGAAGCCGGATCGCTCACCTCCGCCGGAGTCCGTATGTAGACGGTCTGGTCGCTTGCGCGGGCCTTCGCCAGCCGCTCGATCTGCGTCTCGGTGAGGACGTCCTTCGCATTCACCAGTTCGCCCGAGCCGGCCACCAGGAACGACGACGGAACCGTGACATAGTAGTCGAAATTGCCGTACTCGAGGTAGAACTCGGAGCCGATGTACGGCAGCGTGTCCCATCCCCGGAGGTCGTCGTAAACAGCCATTCGCGGGTACCACTGCGCGATGTCGTAGATCTCGCCCTGCTCGGACTTGCCCCACGATGTGCGGCCGCCCCACACGCCGGGGATCTGGTAGTGATACCGGATGTGGATCTTGAGCTGTGCGCCGTGACCGGCGAGCGGTTCGGCCAGCCGGATCTGCATCCGCGTGTCGAACACCTGAAATCCGGCCTTGGATTTCTGCTTGCCCGCTTCGATCTCGACCGATTCCAGCACGAAGCCCTCGGTCGAGGGAACCTCCCCGGCTTGCCCTCCGCGAGGCCTTCGCCCGCCGCCCATCGCTGCGGCGCGCGAGTCCTGGCGGTAGGTGTTCTGCTCGAGATGAATCCAGAGGCTGGTCAGCGTGTCCGGACTGTTATTGGTATAGGTGATCGTTTCGGTGGCGCTGAGGACCTTCGCGGCCACATCCAGGGCGGCATGAAGTTCGTAGTCCGCCTGGTTTTGCCAGTAACTCGGCCCCGGCGCTCCATTGCTCGAACGGTAGGCGTTCACCGGGTCTGGCAGGGTCAGAGGCGCGAAGGTCACGCGCGGGTCGAAGGCGGTGGCCGCGGCGGGCGCCTGCCCCATCACGCTGACGGCGAACACGTGTTGCAGGCAAATCGCCGAAAGCGCCAGGGTGAATTGGGAGAAACCGCTGGATCGCATAAAGGTGGAGTCGGTTGTCCGGAATAGAAAAACCAGTATACCCCCGGGCCGCATGGCCAAATCGGCGGCCCGTCTTGATCTCCACCAGCACGGACCAACCCAAAGGATCCGAGGCGGTTCACGTCCCGCCTGACTGCTTTCCAGTCTCGCCGGAGTGTCGCCGCGACTTCGGAGCCTGGCGCTCTGCCAGATCGGCCGGGTCCTCGAAGGTCACGGTGATTTCAGGTGAAAGTTTTTCGCCGCGATCCAGGTTGCGCGCGCGGTCCAGAGATCGCCTGATGAACGCCTCTACCGGTCCAGACGATACGGTCACACGCGGTGACGTCTTCTTAGTGCTCATCACAGGGTATCCGGGCCAACCGGTCCCCAAATGGCCCGGAGGTCTTGCGGCTTTCCCACCTTTTCATCTTCGCTCATCCAGAGATCGCACACCGCATGATAGAACCCTCTGGCCTACGCCGCGTATCCGCGTGGCGCTGACCGCCGGCGACGCGTGAAAATCAGCGCCCGTACCCCGCCACTCCGTAGTTGTGCGCCGCCACCGACGTGATCCCCGCCGCCGCCCCGAAGTTGATCCACGTGAGCGCCCGGTACAGCTTGCCCGAGGCGTGTCCCCGCGTCAGCACATATTCCGCACCCATCAACCCGCCCTGGAATGCCAGCTTCAAAAGCGTTCCCCGCGCGCCGAACCGGCGGTCCGGTCCCGCCAGAATCCCGTTCAGTTCCCGCTTTCCCCACGAGGAGTGAATGTCCATCGCATTGGCCGCCGCCAGCGCCGACACGCTCACCCGCCATAGGGCCCTCCCCTGCACCGGTGGCTCGGATGGACGAATGAAAAGACCCGCGTTTTCCGCGTGAAGTAAGGTTCCGAAAAGGAACGAAATGGCTAGAAGTGTTCGCATCTGAGCTTAGAAGATGCGGCATCCGAACCTCATTTTCCAGCCGTTACTGTACTAGTACAAGGACAGTTATAATCAGGTAGTGCGCATTTCCGCAGTGATCCTCCTAGCTCTGTCCCTGGCCGCCTGTAACCGCGGTACCAATCAGAATAATGAAGCCGTGCGTCAGGCCGTCGTCGATTACCTGGCCAACAAGGCACAATTGAATGTCGCGGGCATGGACGTGGCCCTCGCTTCGGTCCAGTACAACGGCAACCAGGCCGAAGCCACCGTCTCCATCCGGCCCAAAGGCGGTACTGCGGACCAGGGCATGAGCATGGGCTACAAACTCGAACAGCAGGGCGGCAAGTGGGTCGTCGTCGGACGCCAGGACGCCGGCGGCGCGCAGCACGGCGCCACCCCGCCCGTCGCAAGTCCGCACGGCGCGGCACCCGCGGGCGGAGCAGGGAAGATGCCCTCTCCGGAAGATCTGCCGCCCGCCGGCAAGAAGAAGGAATGAAGCGCGTTGCCATACTCGGGGGCGGTCCGGCGGGAGCATTCGCCGCCGAGCAACTGGCTTCCGCCGGCCTCCGCGTCCAGCTCTTCGATGAGAAGCTCGCCTGGGAAAAACCCTGCGGCGGCGGCCTCACCTACAAGGCCTATAGCCAGTACCCGTTTCTCATCGATAACGAAACCCCCAAACGCTTCGTGAGCGAGACCATCCTCTCCGCTCCCAAAGCCGGCGAAGCCACCCTCAAGCTCGGCGACCCGCTTGTCATCTACTCCCGCCTCGATCTCAACCGCTTGCTGCTCGAACGCGCTGAACGCGCCGGCGCGCAGATCGAAAAGGCCCGCGTCACCCGCCTCGAACGCGCCTCCGGAGGCTGGCAGCTTCGCACCAACTCCGGGGTCGCCGACGCCGACTTCTGCATTGTCGCCACCGGCGCGCGCAACCCACTCCGCGAGGTCGGCACCCAGCTCCGTCCCGAGGACACCATGTCCGCCCTCGGCTACTACGTTCCCGGCAACCAGGAGAAGATCGACATCCAGTTCCTCTCCAATCTCGAGGGCTATATCTGGGTCTTCCCGCGCTGCGGCCACCTGTCGGTCGGCATCTGCGGCAAGGGCGAGCCCGCCGCGTCGCTGCGCAAGCGCCTTGAACAGTACATGTCGGAGAAGGGTATCCCCTGGAAGGGCGCGCCCTTCTATAGCCACCTCCTGCCGTCCCTCGAAGCCGGCGCCTGGAAAAAGAACCGCGTCTCCGGCGAAGGCTGGATGGCCGTTGGCGATGCCGCGGGCCTGGTCGACCCCATCACCGGCGAAGGGCTCTACTACGCCATCCGTTCCGGCGATCTCGCCTCCCGCGCCCTGCTCGCCGATCACGCCGCCGCCGAAAAACCCGAACGCTACCGCGGCCTCCTCCGCCGCGATTTCACCACCGACCTCGAGTTCGGCTCACGCCTCGCCAAGCGCGTATTTCAGGGCCGCTTCCTGTGCGGCGGCGTCCCCCAGCGCATGGTCGAATTCACCCGCCGCAGCCCCAGGTTCTCCGCCGTCATGCAGGATCTTTTCGCCGGCCGCCAACCCTACCAGGGACTCAAGCGCCGCCTGCTCCACAACCTGAATGGCAGCCTTTACGAGATCGGGATGAGCATCGGCTTCGGCCGCCTCGTGCCCCGTAAGGCCGGGTAACCCGCGACGCGCTCAGAAACCATATGACACATGCAAAATCGGAAGCCCTCTTCCGCCGCGCCCAGGAACTGATTCCCGGCGGCGTCAACTCGCCTGTCCGCGCCTTTCGCAGCGTCGGCGGCAACCCCCTGTTCCTCGCTCGGGGCGCCGGATCCCACATCTTCGATGCCGACGGCAACGAGTACATCGATTACGTCGGCTCCTGGGGACCCCTCCTGCTCGGCCACCGCCACCCGGAAATCCTGGCCGCCCTCGAACGCGCGCTTGAAATCGGCACCAGCTTCGGCGCTCCCACCGAGCAGGAGACCGACCTCGCCGCCGCCATCTGCCGCGCCGTCCCTTCCATCGAAATGGTGCGCCTCGTCAACTCCGGCACCGAAGCCACCATGTCCGCCATCCGTGTTGGCCCGCGGCTTCACCGGCCGCGACCTCATCGTCAAGTTCGAAGGCTGCTACCACGGCCACGTCGATTCGCTCCTGGTCAAAGCCGGCTCCGGCATGGCGACCCTCGGCATCGCCGACACCCAGGGCGTGCCCAAAGCCTTCTGCGATACCACCATCGCGCTCCCCTACAATTCGCCCGAAGCGCTCGAACAGGCGTTCGCCCGCTTCGGCGATGCCATTGCCGCCGTCATCGTCGAGCCCGTGGCCGGCAACATGGGCTGCGTTCCGCCGCTCCCCGGCTACCTCGAAACCATGCGGCGCGTCACCGAACAGCACGGAGCGCTCCTGATCTTCGACGAGGTGATGACCGGTTTCCGCGTGGCCTTCGGGGGCGCGCAGCAGCGCTACGGCATCCGCCCGGATCTCACCACTCTCGGCAAAGTCATTGGCGGCGGCCTCCCCGTGGGCGCTTACGGCGGACGCCGCGACATCATGAACAAGGTGGCGCCCGCCGGCCCCGTCTACCAGGCCGGCACCCTTTCCGGGAACCCGCTGGCCGTAGCCGCCGGATTGGCCATGCTCCGCCACCTGGAGCAGCATCCCGAAATCTACAACCGCCTGGAGACTTTCGGCGCCGGGCTCGCCGCCTCCGCCCCCGCCGGCGTCACCGTCAACCGCGTCGGCTCCATGTTCACGTTCTTCTTCACCGAAGGACCCGTCACCGATTGGGACTCCGCGAAGAAAAGCGACACCGCCCGCTTCGGCCGTTTCTTCCACGCCATGCTGGACCGCGGCGTGTACCTCGCGCCCTCGCAATTCGAGGCCGCGTTCCTGTCCGCCGCCCACAGTGCCGCGGATATTGAGAAAACGGCCGCCGCCGCCGCCGAAGCTTTCAATGCTTGATCGCCCGCAGCAGGCGCCGCGCCGACCACGTGACAATTCCGAAGAATACGCCGAAGCTGATCAGCACCACCGTCAGCCGCCGCTCCGGAGAAAGCCGCGTCACCAGCGGACCGGCGCGCCGCGCGAAATCGAGGCGCACGTGCAGGTGAACCGAGGCCGGCTGCTCTCCCAGGTTGTCCACCACCAGCACGTATTCGCCCGGCTCGCCCACCGGACTTTGCAGCACGCCCGCGCCGCCTGCCGGAGTCACCGCCATCACGCCGTGCGCCAGCCCGCTGCGCAGGTGTTCCAGGTCTTCGCGCCGCATCAGCGCCAGCCGCACATCCTTCGACCCCGCCAGCGATTGGAAATCGGCCGACACCAGCGCCGTCTGCTGCTTCAGCCCGACTTCCACGTAGCGCCACTCGCCGGCTGGAATCTGGTACACCTCGTTGACCAGTTCAAGCGTCGGCGCGGCAGCCGCAAACAGCAGAAGGGCAAGGGCGATCATCACGTGTGGGGGCCAAAGCTACCGAGCCAAAGGGCTACAATAGGGCCATGAACGACAGTATGGCACAGCCGCATCCCGGCTTCCGTGCTTTCGAACTGCCCGGGTGGAAAACCGCCGCTGGTTGGCTGGGGGCAGTCCTGGTGGGTCTGCTTTTTCTCGTATCCGGAATCTGGAAAATCACCGACGTGCAGGGCGCCGCCATGCGCATGGCCCAGGTGCATGTTCCCGCGTCCCTCAGCGTGGCCGCCGCGCTGGGCATCGGAATTGTCGAAACGGCGGCCGGCGTCTTTGTCATCGTCCCGCGGTTCCGCCGTTGGGGCGCGATTCTGACAGGCGTCCTGCTGCTCGCGTTCATGATCTTCGTGGGTGCAAATTACCAGGCTCTTCAGGGCGAAGACTGTAGCTGTTTCCCGTGGATTAAACGTGTGGTCGGGCCGGGCTTCTTCATTGGCGATACCCTGATGCTGGCGCTGGCCGCCGCCGCCGGATTCTGGTCGCGCAAGCCTTCCGCCGCGCGCAGCGCCCTGCTCGTGCTCGGGGCGGTGGCCGTGTTCGGCTTCGTTTCCTTCGGGGTCGAGTCCGCCGGGCACACCGGCGTGCGCGCGCCCGCCACCATCGCCGTCGCCGGAGGCGAACAGCCTATCCGTCAAGGCAAGGTCTTCCTTTATTTCTTCAACCCCGGTTGCGGCCATTGTCTCGAGGCCGCTAAGAAAATGGCGCAGTTCGATTGGAACGACACCCGCATTTTCGCCGTCCCCGTGGACTTGCAGCGTTACGCCCGGCAGTTCGTTGACGAGAGCGGACTCGACGCCCAGATTTCCACCGACTTCGAGAAGATCAAGAACCGCTTCCACTACCGTTCCTATCCTTACGGCATCGTGCTTGAAAACGGCTACCAGAAAGCCGCGCTGGCCCGCTTTGACAACGACGAGCCGGCCGCCACGTTGAAGCGCCTCGGTTTCATAAACTGATGAACATCCTCATTCCGAACCTGGGATCGACGTCCCTCAAATACCAGGTCATCGACATGCCCTCCGAACGCGTGCTCGGCAAGGGCCGCCTGGAGCGTGTCAGCGATTACCGCGACGCCATCCGCCAGGTGCAGACCGGCGAAATCATCGATGCCGTGGCGCTCAAGGCCGTCCATGCCGGCCCCGCCTATCGCGGAACGTTCCTCGTGGACGACGCCGTGGTCTCGGCCATGCGCCAGTTCCTTCCCGCCGCGCCCGCGCATAACGCCATCTACCTCACCGCCATCGACGCCTTTCGCGAAGCCATGCCCGGCGTGCCCGTCGTCGCCGCCTTCGAACCCGAGTTTCACCGCACCATTCCGGAACATGCCCGCCTCTACGGCGTCCCCGGCCAGTGGCTCGAAGAAGGCGTGGCCAAATACGGCTTCCACGGCGCGTCCCACGAATACGTGGCCGGCCGGGTGGCCGAACTGCTGGGCCGCGCCCCCAAACTGGTAAGCTGCCACCTCGGCGGCAGTTCCTCCATGTGCGCCATCGAGGGCGGTTGCTCCGTGGACGTGACCATGGGCTTTTCCCCGCAATCGGGCCTCGAAAACGCCACCCGCCACGGCGACCTCGACGTCTTCGCCGTGCTCTACATGATGGAGCGCCACGCCTGGAGCACCGAAGAAGTGCGCAACCAGCTCGCCCGGGGCGGGGGACTCGCCGGCCTCTCCGGCATCCCCGGCGGCGACCTCCGCGACATCGAAGCCGCCGCCGCTTCTGGCAGCCGCCGCGCCTCCCTCGCCCTCGATGTATTTGTGTATCAGGTGAAGAAAACCATCGGAGCCTTCGCCGCGGTCATGGGAGGCCTCGAAGCCGTCGCCTTCACCGGCGGAATCGGCGAGAATTCCGCGCGCCTCCGCGCTGCCTGCTGTGAAGGCCTGGCGTTCCTCGGAATCCGCCTCGATGCCGCGCGCAACGAAACCGGAGCCGGAGACCGCGAGGTCTCGTCTCCCGATTCACCCGTCAAGGTCTTCGCCCTCGCCACCAACGAAGAACTGATCGTGGCCCGCCGCGCCTACCGCGTCCTCGCAGGATAGTCCGAGAGATCGCCGCCACCCCGCGATGCATGGAGTACTCTCCGGATAGCGCGTATTTCGGCCGAAGCAGTCCAGATCTCGCGGGAAAGCACTGTCCTTGCTGGTGCGAAGGGGATTTATCGATAGCATGTAATCACTCCGGATCACGAAAGCGGCCTGACGTCGATGCCTGACGCGCATTATCAACTCCGGTGCGCAGCGCCGTCCGCTGCATGCTGTTGTTGGACGGAGCTGGACGCATTCGAGTTCAGACGTGCCGGTGCGCTGATCGGTCCGGCTTCTACGCAGGGGGACTGAACTCAGCCCCTCCGGTAAGTGACCTGAGTAACAGCGAGACAGTGCGCGCGTAATCGCCTGCGTCGCGCCAAGCCGAGAAGTCGAGGATCGGGAAGAGACTCGCGAGATCAGGTAACTTCTCGTATTTCGCGGTCCATGCCCGAACTTTGTCGATCTCACAGAGGCGGATAGGCACCAGCGAGTCGCGCTTGTGGTACCACGCTAGCTCGATCTCTTGGCGCACCCAGTCGCTTGCCATGCCGTTCTCAGACAGCACAACGATCAGGCGGTCGTGCTCGTGGATGGCCTCGATGACCTGGTCGCGCAGCGACTCGCCGGGAAGCACGTCGAACCGGTCCCAGAACACCCGCACGCCGGCGTCTTGCAGCGAGCCGTACAGCTTCTCCGCGAAGGACGTGTCCTTCGAGCTGTACGAGAGAAAGCAGGTTTCGTACTGGCGGGCGAATCGCTGTCCCTTCGCAAGGTCCTCGATCAGCCCGCGGGAGACGCCGGCCCGCCGCAGGAACGTGGGCGATACATGGAACCGCGACGCGGTGAGCGTGCTCAGCGAGATCTCGCTTGGCGTCATGTGATGCACCGCGTCGAGCCCCTTCACCTCCGACAGGTCCACCTCGGTGAGGAGAGTGCCGGACAGCTCAGCGCCGGTGAAATCGGCGCCGGCGAGCTGCGCACGGTTGAAGTTGGCGCCGTTTAGGAAGGCGTTTTTAAACGACGCGCCGCGCAGGTCGGCTCGCGATAGGTCTGTGTCCACCAGGGAGGCGCCCTCGAAAGTCGCTCCCTGGAGAACGATCCCGCGCAGGATGGAGTCGTCGAATCTCGAATGTGAGAGATCGGCGCCGCCGAAGTCGCGTGCTTGGCGTGTGTCCAGCAAGTCGTAATCGAACAGAATCTGGGTGTGCAGGTCATGGGCCCAGGGCTCCGGATTCCCGCGCAGGTCCCGCCCGATGAGCTGGAGCCTCAGCCTGGGGAAGCGAGCCCGGAGAGCGTTCAGGATCCTGATGCTGTCTCCGTGCGTGAGGACTTGTCCTGCGATCTCGCCAGCGCGGCCCGTCAGCGCGTCTAGTGGCCGGAGGTGTTCGATATCGTGGAGCGCGAACCACCAAACGGCCTGCTCCGAACCCTGGTTGCACGCACCGGCCGCAGCCATGTGATGGCAGGCGTGCGCAACCAGTTTTCTCGCTTCGACCGCAGTAGCGAGGAACGCATTCTCGTTCAGGAATTCGGCGCGGTCGGCAACCTTCGCGAGCTCCTTGAGCCGCAGCGATGCGTTGCGCGCAGCCGGAGGCAGGGATTCATTCGCCCACCCCCATCGCCAGCTCCCGGAACGTCCCCAGCTTCCGATGAGAGTCGCTTTGGCGCGAACGTAGACATCCTCGCCGTCGGCGAACTGGATGAGGCCCGACTCGGGATTCCACTGCTGGCTGAGCAGCAGCAGCTCAGGGTAAGCCGCGATTCTCGCATTCAACTCCGCCACCGGGTCGCTGACGATTTCAGACATGAGAGCTCCTGCCCGTCGGTTTTGGACGCGCTCGCAGAACTTCCACTACCCATGCCAGGAGCGCCACCGCAAGTCGCGAGTTCATCCACTTCCTGAATTTTAACCAACGGAGACTATTTCAGCGGTCCAGATCGATGCGGTAGACCTGTGTCGAACTGAGATCGCGGACCATCAGCGGTTCCCATTTTTCCGTCCAGCCCACCCAGTAACTGCCGTTCTCAATCAGTTTGAAATCGGCGACTGCAATCTCCTCGCGACGCCCGGTGACTGCATCCACCCTGATGGCTCGTGTTCCAGTTCCGGTGGTAAACCCTCCGTAGATGTATTTCCCGTCGTCGGACCATTTGGGATATCCCATTCCGCTTTCGCCGAGTGGCCGCCATTCGCCTTTCACCGGATCCAAAATGAAGGGCCTATCCGTGTTCATCTCCGTGCCGATCATCTGCTTCTCTCCTGGCGCCCAGCGGACCGAGAATAGCTTCCCGGTTCCCGCTACCGGCTCCAGTTCTCCCGTTCCCAGATGAAGAATCCTGACCAGGCCCTCAGCGAATTCGGTATGGCCCAGCAGAATCCTGGTACCGTCGCGAGACCAGGTGGTGTCGTAGCCGGACTCGATCCCCCGAGGATAAGGCACGGCGTCTCCCCCGCCGCTGGACACCATCCACAGTTTGAACTCCACAGTTGTGCCCGGTGGGCGACCCGAGAAAGCGATCTGCTTTCCGTCCGGCGACCAACTGGGGTTCATTGCCTCGACACCCGGCGCCAGCACCACATCGCCGGTGCCGTCAATTCTGCACTTGTGGAGTTCCGGAATCGGGTACGAAATGTAGGCCAACCACTGGCCGTCGGGTGAGCGATCGATCTTCTCTCCGGAAAACGCGCCCAGGAATGGAACCCAACGTCCTGCGTCCCGGTCGTAACGCATGGTTTGGCCCCGCAGGACGCTGCCCAACGCATATAGCCGCCTTGGGTTGACGGGATCGACGGCGGGCGGAGTCCTGAAGTGGCCGCCGGCGGTTAGCCGCGTGACCACGGGCTTCCGCAGCCACCCCAGCAAGCCGGGTTGCGCCCGAACGTAAACTTCACCTTCGCCCCCCAGGTAGAAGAACCTTCTGCCGTCCAGCGACCAGGCGCCTGCTCCCTGTCTGTGTTCCTTCTCCGGTACAATCCGCCGCAGGTGCGTGCCGTCGTCATTCACTTGCCAGACCCGGATCTTCCGCGGGTCGTCGAGGGGATCGACGAAACCAACGCTTTTGCCCGACGGGTGCCACCACAGGGCCGGACTCATCCCGTTCATCGGGTGCACCCTCGTGCTCTCGCCGGTTTCGACGGATTGGATATAGATGCCATCCGTCCTGCTGAGCGCGACTCGCCCCGCGTCAGGCGCGAGGGCACCCCGGCAGGGTGGTTTGATTTCGGCGATCTTGCGGGGCCTCTCGCCTTCCGTCCCGGCGAGCCAGGCTTCGTTGATACCGGGTTCGTCGTCGTTGTATGCCGTCATGATGAGGATCTGTCGCCGGAGGGGTGAATAGTCTGACAGTATCCTCATCCCGGCACTCTCCAGGAAGGGCAGCGACAGCTTCCTCATCTCGCCGCCCGAGGCCGGGACCGACGAGACGTCATGGCCGTCGTCGTATAGCACTCTGTCTCCGTTAGAGATCAGCCGCCCATACACTGCTTTGAGCGTGGTGTCATTGGTCAGCGCGGACACGCTTTCCACCTGCGGCACATCGATGGGCCACAGGCCCGTGGCGAGAGCGATGCCAAGCGACAACCCTCCCGTGGCCAACCAGGGAACCGCCGGTCGCCGGGATCTCAGCGCTCTGGCGGGAGGTTCAAGCGCGCGGTCTTCTTCTACCGGCGCCAGGAACCGGTAACCGCGCCGGGACAGGGTCTCGATGTAGATCGGGTGGCTGGCCGAGTCGCCCAGTGCCTCGCGCAACTTGTTAACGGCCTTGTTCAAGCTTTGCTCAAAATCAACAAAGGTGCCGTCGGGCCAGAGGCGCTTTTGGAGATCCTCGCGGGTAACGACTCGACCAGCCTGTTCGAGCAAGGCCGTCAAAATCTGCAGTGGCTGATCCTGCACTTTCAGACGCACACCATGCTTCGTGAGTTCGCAGGCCTTGGAATCGAACTCGAACACGCCGAACCGCTTCTTTGCCCCGCCGCTCTGTTCCGCCATCGGGCTTTCCGTGCCGTCACTCGGCAGTTAACAGCGAGTGTATCACCGCCGGGCGGCTCTCACCAACGGGAAGTTCAGCCATTAAGTACCGCAGTGTCAACCACTTTGCCGGGAAGGCAAAGTTCACGTACGCTTCCGGCTCAGTCCATGTAGCTTCCAGCCTGCCGGTCCCACGCTCGGGTATGGAACTCACTTTCTCCATCCCCTTTTTGCTCTGGATAGCTGCGGCGACGTGCTCCGCCCAGACCTTGGCCGTTTTCCTTCAAGACTACTCCGGCCTCTCCGAAAAGGAGACCTTGCGCCTCACCGGGACGGTAGACCTGGTATTTGCCAATGCCGGCTTCTCCATCGCCTGGCGCCACTGTCGCGGCGCATTGGCATCGCCGCCACATGCAACGTGCGAAAACGAGTTACAGGACAACGAAATTGTGATGCGACTGCAACCGGCCGCATTCCGCAAGCAATCATTCAATTCAGGTGGAGGGTTCGTACTGGGCCAGGCAACCGCAACCGCGGCAGGCGGGTATTACGCCAGTGTGTTTGTGCAGGCCGTCCGTCAGCAGGCAGCGGAATTCGCCATCCCGTTCGACCGACTCATTGGCTATGCGGTGGCGCATGAGATCGGCCATTGCCTGTTGGGACCGGGCCATTCCTATGCAGGGCTCATGCGGGCGGTCTGGAACCGTAAGGACGCCGAGGCCATCAATCGGCTGAGCCTACACCTCACCAAAGAAGAGTGCCGGAAAGCTGTAGCCCGCTTATCCAAGTGACCCTAACATCGGAATCTTCACATAAGGGCAAGATTGGTTCGGCCCGCCACGTTGAAACGCCTCGGTCTCATAAACTGATGAACATCCTCATTCCGAACCTGGGATCGACTTCCCTCAAATACCAGGTCATCGACATGCCCTCCGAACGTGTGCTTGGCAAGGGACGCCTGGAGCGCGTCAGCGACTACCGCGACGCCATCCGCCAGGTGCAGACCGGCGAAACGATCGATGCCGTGGCGCTCAAGGCCGTCCATGCCGGCCCCGCCTTTCGCGAAGCCATGCCCGGCGTGCCCGTCGTCGCCGCCTTCGAACCCGAGTCTCACGAATACATCGCCGGCCGGGTGGCCGAACTGATGGGCCGCGCCCCCAAACTGGTAAGCTGCCACCTCGGCGGCAGTTCCTCCATGTGCGCCATCGAGGGCGGTTGCTCCGTGGACTGACCATGGGCTTTTCCCCGCAAACCGGCCTCGAAAACGCCACCCGCCACGGCGACCTCCGCGACATCGAAGCCGCCGCCGCTTCCGGCAGCCGCCGCGCCTCTCTCGCCCTCGCAAGAGAGCCCACAAATAAAAACGGCGTCCGAGGTTCCCCCCGGACGCCGCGGTATCTCTTCCAGCCGGCCTTACTGATCCCGGCGTTTCAGCGTCGGACGCTCGTCGGAATCCGTCTTGGTTTTGCCGTCTCCCGTTTCGTCGATCGTTCCGCTCCCCGGCGCACGCCGCAGGCGCGGACGGCTGGGATCTTCGTTATCGACCTTGCGGTGATTGTGCAGCATTGCCAGCCGCGCCTTCACGTCGTTGAACTCGGAAGTGGTCACCACGTATTCCGGCTTCGCCGGCAGAATCGTCTGAATTTCTTCCTGCGCCGCCTTGATGCGGTTATCCGTCATCGGGTGCGTGGCGAAGACCTTGGCCAGCGTGCCTGGTTTCTTCTTTTCCGCCGATTGGATCTTCTCGAAGAAGTCCACAAACGCGGTCGGGTCGTAACCCGCTTTGTACAGGTACTGCAATCCCAGGTAGTCGGCTTCCCGTTCCGCCCCTTGCGAGAACTGGAGGAAGCCCAAAGGAATCGCGAGCCCCGCGCCCTGGCGGATCGCATATCCCGTCCACCCGCCCAGGAAAATCAGCGGAATGGACGCGAGGTTGATCAGTTCGCCCTTGGTCGCCTGCTTGGTGCCGTGCCGCGCCGCCACGTGCGCGATCTCGTGCGCCATCACGCCCGCCAGCTCCGATTCGCTTTCCGCCTTCAGAATCAGGCCGGAGTTCACGAAAAAGAAGCCGCCCGGCAGGGCGAAGGCGTTCACCTCTTCCGAATCCAGCACCTTAATAGTGAAGGGCACCTTTGCGTCGGAGTTGCGGACCAGGTTCTGACCCACGCGGTTCACGTATTCCGCCACAATCGGGTCATCCACGATTTTGGCCTGGCGCTCTATCTCTTGCGCCAAACCTTTGCCCAGTGCGATTTCCTTCTCGAGAGAGTAGAAATTCACACCTTTGCCTACGTCGCGATTGCCGATCGCGTCCACATCCTTCTTTTCCGGAAGCTTCTTATCCTTGTCCCCGGCGAAGGCGCCTGTGGAGAGCAGGCTGAGTGCGGCCAGTACCGCCACGCTTTTTGCGGATCGACGTTCCATTGTCGAAAAACTCCTGTATAGGTTCACTATACGCTCAATCCGAGCGCTTCGTTGCCCTATGTATTAAACGCCGGGAATAGGCCGCGGGTTTCAGGGTTGCTCAGTATAAGCCCAGGCTGATCACACGCCCGCCCGCGTCTACAAGGACGTCCAGGCGCCGGTTCAGGTAGGAATAGAACGTCCGGCCCTTCGAAGCGTCGGCCGATGCCACATTGGCGCCCCATAGCCGCCGGCAATCCTGCCAGGTCATCTTCCAGGGATAGACGAAGACACTGCGCAGGATTCCGGTGTCCGCCGCGAAATCCAGTTCGAGTTCGCGGTACCGCCCGCTCGGGTCGGCATAGGCGTAGATGCGGCCATTCTCGGTGCGGTCGTCGTTGTAGGCGGGACGGTCGCGCAACGCCTCTCCGAAGATGTTGTAGGCGTCCGGCTGCATCCACTGCGAGATACGCCGCTGACAGAAAAGGGCGCTGTCGCGTTCGAAATCCGGGGGCAGAATGGGTTTCGGCAGGCCTTTCGGCGCCGTTCTGGAGGCCGGCAGTGCGGGCCGGGGCGGCAGGAGTGCCGAAACCTCCAGTTTTGACGTCGGAAGCGGCAGTTTCCAGGTGAGGGGCGGCTCCAGAACCGTCGAAAGCGGCGGAGCCAACTCGACGTTCGGCGCAGCCGGGGGAATAAACGGCCTCAAAACCGGCGCCGGTTTGACCTCCGGCTCGGGGAGCGTCGGAACCGGCGGCGCCACCTCGGCTTTGCTGAGGGGTGGGGGAGTAAACGGCCTGAGCACCGGTGCTGGTTTCGCCGCCGGCCCCGGCAGCCGGACCATCACGCTGTCCCTCGGTTCTTCGCGCCGCAGTACCGGCGCGCGCGCCACCGCCACCGCCGGTCCCGTCAGCCGCGCCGGCGCGCTCTCGTCGCCCGCGGATAAATCAAAGGCAGCCAGCCTCCCGGCCAGGGCCGCCACGGAGAGAACTCGATACCATCTCATGGCCAGACTCGCAAAGCTTCTTCCTTGCCAGTCTATGCAACCGGGTCCGCCGCGTCTCTCCTGAATTTGGGCAGCAAACCAATACTCACCGAGGTTAGAACTGCGTTTCCCCGGCCGTCAGAGTCCGCCCCTCGTTGGACTTCGACCAGTCCACCGTTTGCTTGGTCTGCGCGTTCAAATGCTCGCGGAGCGCATCCGAATACACCTGGATGCCCTTCCGCGAATAGCGCAGAAAGCCCTTTTGCCTCAATTGATTCATCTGGAACGTGACGATCTCGCGGGAAGTGCCCACGTATTCGGAGATCACCTGGTGGGTCAACGGCGGGATTTTGATCGAGCCGTCTTCGGTGCGCGTTCCCAGCCGGTCGGCAAAGCGCAGCAGCGACCGGACAACCCGCTCCGGCGTCTTGTCCAGTGCGAAGCTCTGCAGCCGCTCTTCATAATCGAGGCCGCGCTTCACCAGCATTTGCAGCAGCGCCAGGCCCAGCCGGGGCTGTCGCTCCACCTGCTCCTCGATCTCCGAGCTGGTCCAGGACATCAGCGTCACATTGTCCAGCGCCAGCGCCCTTTCCGCATATTGGTGCGAGCCAAGCAGCGAACTCTCACCAAAGAAATCGTCGGTGGTGAAGATATCCACCACGGTTTGCGTCCCATCGTCCAGCGGAACGGTCACCTTCACTCTCCCCTGCACGACCAGGTGGAGCCCTCTGGACGGTTGATGCTCGTCGAAGATGATCTGACCCTTCCGGAAGTCGGTAACGCCCTTCCGGGGCAGGTACATGAGTGCGTCTTCCATCTCGCGGGTAGCAGTTGGTTTTGAGCCATTCAGCATTTTAGTACTCCCAATGAACCAGGTCCGCCAATGCGCGGCCCAAGGTAGCTACGACGGTGGTGGGTGGATGGCGGCTTCACAACGGAACGGTTCGGACCCAGTAACGAGCCATTCCCTGCATGAGCGGGGGCTGCCGTCGAAACGTTGAAAAATCAACGTCTGTACCTTCAGGTTACGTCATTTGGCGCGCCTGCGCACCGCCGCCAAATGCCGGGCGCGTGTGTGATTTCACCTTCCGGCGCCTTGTTTGCCTGGCTGGAGACGTACCGGAACCGCAGTCGGGGGTGGTTGGATACAAAAGTTACAGTTTTCGCCTTTCCCGTATCGGGTCTGATTTGGCCGATAAGCAACCTGAAACTCATGTTGGCCTTATCTCACAATCCGGCGACCCCATGCCTGCCCGGCGGGGCCGCCCCGGGGCGCCGCCGCTCTCCGGACGAATGCAGTTTCCTCGCCGCCATCGTAACCTCCTCCGATGATGCCATCATCGGCAAGACCCTCGATGGGACCATCTCCAGTTGGAACGAAGGCGCCGAAAAAATCTACGGCTACACCGCCGCCGAGATGCTTGGAAAGCCCATTTCGCTGCTCTCCCCCGCGGGCCGGGAAGGTGAAACGGCGGGAATCCTCGAAACGGTCAGGGCCGGCGGTCGCGTTGCCCATTTCGAGACCGTCAGGGTCGCCAAAGGCGGCCGCCTGGTCGATGTCTCGCTGACCGTTTCTCCCGTTAAGGACGAATCCGGCAGGATCTACGCCGCCGCCACTATCGCCCGCGATATCGGCGTCTGTCGCAGGGCCGAACAGTCCGTGCAGGCCCATGCCCTCCAGTTCCGGGCGCTGTTCGAACGCTCCCTCGACTGCATCTACATCCACGATTTCGCGGGCACCTTCCTGGACGCGAATCCCGCCGCGTTGCAACTGTTGGGCTACGAACGCGCCGACATCCCGTCCCTGGACTTCTGCTCGTTCCTCGATCCGGCCCAGCTGACGAAGGCGTACAACACGTTGCAGGAATTACAGGAAACCGGCTCGCAAAAGGAGCTCACCGAATTCAGGCTGCGGCGCCGGGACGGCGGCTTCTTGGATGTGGAAACCAAGTCGGCCGTCATCCCTTACGGGGAGGGGCACGCCATCCTCGGCATCGCCCGCGAGATCACCGGGCGCAGGCAGGCGGAGGAGGCTTTACGGGAGAGCGAAGAGCGCTTTCGTACCCTGGCGGACGGGTGTCCGACTCCCATCTGGGTAACCGACGCTCAAGGGGAAAACCGGTTTGTGAACCGGACCTACCGCGACTTTTTCGGGCTCGAGTACGAACAGGTGCAAGGCCGCAACTGGCGGTCCCTGCTCCACCCGGAGGACGTTGAGGCGTACACAGAGAGTTTTTCCCGCGCCATCCGGGAACAGGCTCGTTTCCGGGGTGAAGCGCGCGTCCGGCGCGCCGACGGAGCCTGGCGCTGGCTCGCCTCCGATGCCGAGCCGCGCCTGTCTTCGCGAGGCGCTTTCGCGGGCCACGTCGGGCTGAGCCAGGACATAACGGACCGCAAACAGGCGGAGGAATCGCTTCGCGCCAGCGACGAGAAATTCCGCCAGTTGGCCGGGAATATCCACCAGGTGTTCTGGATGGCCAAAGCCGACGGCACGGAAATGCTCTATGTCAGTCCCGCCTACGAAAAAATCTGGGGCCGGAGTTGTGAGGCGTTCCTCAACGATCCGTCGGACTGGCTGGCGGCGATCGACCCCGGAGACCGGGAACAGGCCATGGCGGATTTCCGCCGTCAGTTGACCGGAGACCTGGCCGCTTGCGAGTACCGCATGCGGGCTCCGGCGGGCGAACTGAAGTGGGTGCGCAACCGGGCATTTCCGGTGCGCGACGAGGACGGGCGGATTGTGCGGGTGGTCGGCCTCGCCGAGGATATCACCCCGCAAAAACAGACCGATGCCGCCTTGCGCCAGGCCGTCGAAGCGGCCAAAGCCGCCAGCCGCGCCAAAAGCGAATTCCTCGCCAATATGAGCCACGAGATCCGCACGCCCATGAACGGCGTGATCGGCATGGCCGGCCTGCTTCTCGACACGCCCCTCACGGCGGAGCAGCGCGACTTCACGGAAATCGTCCGCTCCAGCGGGGAGTCGCTCCTTGGGGTCATCAACCAGATTCTCGATTTCTCCAAGATCGAGGCCGGCAAACTGGAGTTGGAGATCATGGATTTCGACCTGCGGGCGGTGGTGGACGACGTGCGCCAGTTACTCTCCGCCGAAGCGGCGCTGAAGGGGCTGGAATTCGAATGCACCATAGCCGCGGAAGTGCCGGTGCGGCTGCGCGGCGATTGCGGCCGGTTGCGCCAGATCCTGCTGAACCTCGTCGGCAACGCCATCAAATTCACGGCGCGGGGCCGGGTCGCGGTGGAGGCGCTCTGCGATAGCCAGGATCGGCATTCGGCCGTCGTCCGCATCCTGGTGCGGGACAGCGGGATGGGTATTCCCGCCGGCCCGCCAGGATGATATCTTCCACCCCTTCATGCAGGTGGACGGCTCCACCACGCGCAGGTTCGGCGGCACCGGGCTGGGCCTGTCGATCGCCCGCCAACTGGTGGAACTCATGGGCGGAAAAATCGGCGTGCACAGCGAGGAAGCAAAAGGCGCGGAGTTCTGGTTCACAGCCGTTTTTGAGAAGCAGCCGCAAAGCCCGTCATCGGATGCGGCGCGCCCTGCCGCGATCGACCTTGCCGGCGGCGCGACCTCCGCTCCGCCCCAGAGAATTCCGTGGCGCGTTCTGGTGGCCGAAGACGACATCACCAACCAGAAGGTGGCGCTCGCCATTCTCTCCAAACTCGGCTGCCGCGCCGACGCCGTCGCCAATGGCAACGAGGCCCTGGCCTCCCTGCGGCGCATTCGCTACGATCTTCTCCTGCTGGATTGCCAGATGCCGGAACTCAACGGCTACGAGACGGCCGCCCGCATTCGCGATCCGCGGTCCGGCGTCTGCCATCCCACCATCCCCGTCGTCGCGCTCACCGCGCACGCCATGAAGGGCGAGCGCGAAAAATGCCTGGCCGCCGGCATGAACGATTACCTGCCCAAGCCCGTTCATCCCGGGACCATTGCCGCCATGCTCGACAAGTGGCTTGGGCGGGCTGCGCCAACCGCCGTGCCGTTCGACCAGGAGGATCTGTTCGACCGCCTCATGGGAGATCGCGAGATCGCCCGCGTCGTGATCGAAACCTTCATCGACGATATCCCCAGGCAGTTGGCGGCACTCGAGTCCCACCTTCGCGCGGGCGATGCCGCCGGCGCGCACCAGCGGGCCCACAGCATCAAAGGCGCCGCCGCCAATGTCAGCAGTCCCGCGCTCCAGCACGTCGCCGCCGCCATGCAGGAGGCCGGAAAAGCCGGCGATCTCAGAACCATGGCGGCGCGCTTCCCGGAACTCGAGTCCCAGTTCCACGCCGCCGCAGCCGCCATGCGCTGCCTGTTGGCGGAAGAAAGTGGGAGTTGAAAGTAACGAGCCACGCACGCCCGAACAAGCCGTCGTCTGTTGCGATGGCGGCGGTGGCAGGAAACGCTTGGAGGTTTGTACCCGCTCTGGAATTCGGAGCGGATTTTACGCGGCTTCTTCTTGTGACGCGGGGATGGGTGGTCGAACATCCCCTTTGCAATCAAAGACTTAACTTGAGAGGTTATTTGGCGGAAGCCAGTGGGAGTCGAACCCACCAGCGGCATTCGCATACCGCACAACGGGTTTGAAGCCCGCGCCCGGCACCAGCCAAGACTGGCTTCCGCACCACCGCCGCCATCGCGGCGGCCCTCCCTTATCTTAGCCGCAAGAACCGAAGTACGATAAGCCTTTCTGCCCGAAACCATGACCGTCCAGCAAGCCAGAGAGGCAGCCCGGCAGTGGGTGATGGAAAGCGCCGCCGCCATACCGGGCTTCCGTGCCTAACGGCCGGTTCCACCAAATGGCTTCCCGATGACGCCGAACTGCGGGCGGCTTCGAGGCCGGACGGCGCCGCAAGTTCATCTATAGCGACACCCTTCTGGAAACCTCTTACCTGGCGGCCGGCCGGTTTGACTCGTCCGCCTTCGATCCATCGGGCACGCTGGCCGCGCTCCTTGCCATCGTGCGCCGGGACTACGCCAGGCGGGACTGGGTCCGCAGCCGTTGTGCCCAGGCGAGGGAAAAGGTACTCGCCTGTCTCCGCTCGATCGATGAGCAGGCGCCCCTTCCCGACCAGGCGATCGGGTGCCTGTTCGCCGCCGCGATCACTACTCACGTCCTCCTCGCAGCCGGCCTGCAAAACCCCACCGTCCGCGCTCGCTACACGGCCGTGAAGGACCTGCTGGCCGGCTACGGCGTCCCGCAATTCCACGAAGCGCTCCTGCGGCTGCTCGGATCGGCCGAAATCGGCAAAGAGCGCGCGCACCGCCACGTCGCTACGCTCGCGGAGATCTTCGACGTAGCCGCCGGTGCCATTCGCTCGCCGTTTTCCTTCGCGTCCGACATCGGTGGCGCTGCCCGCCCCATCGCCATCGACGGAAGCCTGGAGACGATCGGGCGCGGCCGCCATCGGGAAGCCATGTTCTGCGTAGCCATCCGGCAGCGCCGCGCGGAAATCGAACGAGCCCTGCCCCAGGTGTGGGAAACGGCCGAAACCATCCTGGCCGCAAACCCGGCAATCGAACACCGCTAAACTCGAAGGGTGCATGATGTGCCCGATCCCGGCCGCTCGACCCTGGTTCGCCGCGGTCGCCATCCGAGCCGGACTACACAATCGGACCTGTACCTGGTCGAGAACTTCCGATGACGCGCCGGGTCGCCGCGGCGCCAGACGCGCCCACCCCTGCCCGTACCGCGCTGGTTCGCCGCGGCCGCCGGCTCGAGTACTTCACCATCGCCTACAACAGCCTGGAAGGGCTGATCTCGATTGTCGCCGGGGCCGCCGCCGGTTCGGTTTCCCTCATCGGCTTCGGCCTGGACAGCGTCATCGAAGTGACCTCGGGCGCGGCCCTGCTTTGGCGCCTGCACCACGACTGGGACCCCGCACGCCGGGAACAGGTCGAACAGACTACCTTGCGGATCGTGGGCGCCTGCTTCCTCGCGCTGGCGGTCTACATCGCCTGGGAATCGGGTTCCCGGCTGATCGGCCGGGAAGCCCCGGAGCGCAGTATCCCCGGTATCCTCATCGCCGCGATTTCCGTCGTGGTAATGCCGCTGCTCGCGCGGGCCAAACGCCGCGTCGCCGCCGGCATCGCCAGCCGGGCCATGCATGCCGACTCCCGGCAGACCGACTTCTGCACGTACCTTTCCGCGATTCTCCTGGGCGGTTTGCTTCTGAACGCCGTGGCCGGGTGGTGGTGGGCCGACCCGCTGGCCGGACTCGTCATGGTGCCGATCATTGCCCGCGAAGGAGTGGAGGGACTCCGCGCCCGGGCGTGCTGCGAGTGCGGCTGCGCCTGATCGCGCAACCGCACTCTTCCGCCGCGTCCGTTAGAATTCGTAACGCAGGCCGAACTGCATCACGCGCGGTTGCGTGAGCTGGTCCGTGTACTTGCCGAACGTTCCGCCCACCGAGATATCCACCGACGCGGTGTAGGCGTCGAACTTCGCCGTATTCGTCAGGTTGAACGTCTCCCAGCGGATTTGCAGCGAGTGCTTCCCATCAAGGTACGGCATCACGAAGCGCTTGGCGAGGTTGGTGTCGATATTGAAGATCCCGTCGCCCCGGATCGGATTCCGGTTGCCGATCTCGCCCGGCATGATGTACTGGAACTTGTCGATAGCGGTGGTCGGGTCCGGGAAGATGTTGGGTCCGCCCAATCCCTTGGCGTTCTTCGACTGCGCCACCGTGATCGGCTCCCCGGTCCAGCTTGCCCACACATTGTTGTTCCAGTTGGTGGGCCAGACGCCGGTTTCATAAACGCTTACCGGGAATCCGCTGGACCAGCGCCAGACGCCGGAAAGCTCCCACCCGCCGAGTACGGCCTGCACCACGCTGTTCGCGTTGCTCAGGAATTTCTGTCCTTTGCCGAACGGCAGGTTGTAAGTACCCAGAGCGTTGAACAGGTGGGTGTTGTCGTAATCGGAAACGCCGCGCGAGAGGCCCGGGAACCAGGGGTTCCAGACCACGCCGCTGGAATACCCGGCGCGCTCGTTGGAAGAGCGGATGTCGATCGATTTGCTGAACGTGTAGTTCAGGCTGAGCGATCCGCCCGTGCCGAACCGCTTGTTGACCGTCAACTGCGCGCCGTGATAGTTGCCGCCGGCGATGGAGCTGAACACCGACAGGTACGAGAACTGCGGGCTGTAAAACGTGTAAGCCCCCTGGTCGCTGCACCGGTTGCGCGTGTCGCAACTGCCGTAACCGGCGCCCGTGTCGAGTTGGTACAGGGCGTAGGTCCAGTCGTACATGTTGGCCGCGTAGCGGTTATAGACCACCTGTGTGGCCGAGAGCGATGAGGTCGCCGCCTTGCTGAACAGGTTTTCCCAGTACGGGACCTTGGCCACATCCGCGGTGGCCACACCCGCTACGGCCTGCCGCGCCAGAATAGTGGCCGCTTCGAAATACGCCATGCCGGACGTGGGATCCTTCAGGTTGGTCGGCATGGCCGCGTCGCGCCGCACCAGGCTGCGCCGCGCCAGACGCCCGATGTAGGCAGCCTGCACCAGCCAGCCGGCGCCGAATTCGCGCTGGATGCTCAGGTTCATGTTCATCGTATAGGGCGCATTCAGCGTATCGTCGATGCCGCGCGTGATCGCGAATGCATCCGGATAGACGGCCGGGAAGTTCGCGCCCGGATCCGGCAGCATGATCGACTGCGGAATCCGGTCGATGGCGGTGAAGCGCGGGGCCGTGGCGGTGGTCAGGACCGCGGAGGGATTGGTAAGAGCGGTGGAGAGGCCGAAGGCGGTTGCGTCCTGCGACCGCATCAGGCCGCTGCCGAACAGATCGTAGTACATGCCGAACCCGGCGCGGATCGCCGTCCGTCCCGGCCCGCCGAACAGGAACTTGCCCAGCCCGCTATCGGCCGACGGCGAATAGGCCACGGCCAGGCGCGGCGCAAAATTTTTCTTGTGGTACGGATAGAGCGGACGCCCGCCCTTATCGATCGGGATGAAGGAAATCCGTCCGGCCTGCAACTGGCTCTTGCCCTGCTCGGCAAGCGCGCCGCGTTGGTTGAACCAGTCGCCGATGGGAATACTGGGCGACATCTGCTGCCCGTTGGACTCCCGGATGGGCGGCATCAGGGACCACCGCACTCCGGCGGTGACGGTCAGGACGCGCGAAACCTTCCACGTATCCTGGGCGTACATTTCATACTCGCGGGCCACGAAATCGCGGTGCACGGCGTTGCCTTCGCCGATCGGCGTGCCGTTCGCCATGTAGTTGTACTGCGCATTGCCCTGCGTGATCATCCCCATCACGTCGGTTACCGCATAGCGGAAATTGGTGATCTGGCTGGTCGCCATATCGGAGAACGGATTGCTGAGGTCCGCGCCGCTGCTGGTCAGCCACGAGGCGTTGGCCACGGCGCCGGAAAACGAGTTCTGGAAATCGGTTCGGCGGTTGCTGATGAAACGGGCCACCGCGCCGAATTGCAGGCTGTGCGCGCCCTTGTTCCAGTTGAGGTCCTCTGAAAGGGTGTGGACCGGGATGATGGCCGAGAAGTTCCGGCTGGTGGGAACGGTCGGGTCCACGCCACGGAACGTCACCATTCCGAACGTCTGCCGTCCCGTGCTGTCCGACCCCTGCCGCGTCAGCCCGTAGCGGAGCGTGCTGACAACGGTGGGTGCCAGCAGGCTGGTCAGGCCGGTGGCGAATCCCTTGTTGTTGGTGAGTTTCTGGGAATTGGCCGGCATGCCGGGGAACTGTGGCATGGAGCTGATCTCATTATCGTTCTGGAGATTGCCGCGGAAGAAAGCGGTGTGCTTGCTGGCTGCGTCGATGTTGTAGTCGATGCGCCCGATATAGGTGTTCCACCGGAGGGGCATCGGCGCTTTGAAGCGGTATCCCACCAGGTTCAGGTTGTCCCCTACCGTCGTATCGTTGGGCACCGGATAGCTCTGGAAAATCTTCAAAGCTGCCTGGTTCACTCCGCTCGGATCGATCTTGGCGGCGAGTTCGTCCGGCGTCACCGTGGCAATGGTGCCATCCTTCCGCTGATAGTGAAGAATCCCCTGCCGCATGTCCATGGAAGGTATCGTCCGCACCGCGGTGCCATCTTTGGCATCGCGGCGGCCTTCATAATTCAAAAATACGAACACCCGGTTCTTGACAACCGGCATGCCAATCGAGCCCCCGTAGATATTGCGGATCAGCTTCGGGCGCTCCACCCCTGCCATGTTGTTGAAGAAGCCGTTGGCGGTGGTCACGGTATTGCGGTGATACTCGTACAGCGACCCGTGATAATCGTTGGTGCCCCGCTTGGTCACCATCACCACCTGCGCGCCGGACGTGCGGCCGCTGTCCGCGTTGGCGTTGAGCGTGGTCACACGGAATTCCTGCATGGCGTCGGGCGTCATTCGCAGCACGCTGGTAAATGCCTGACGGTCCATCTGGTCGTTCACGTCCACGCCGTCCAGGGTGACGTTCGCCTGGTCGCTCTTGCCGCCATTCACGGCGCCGTTGCGGTCGTTGGTATCGCCCTCGGTGGTGGTGACCACGCCCGGTTGCAAGGCCAGCAGACCCACGATGTTGCGCGCGTTCAACGGCAGTTCCAGGATAGGACGCGTGGAGATGGCGTTGCCGATGGAGGCGTCGGTCGTGTTCACCTGCGCGGCTTCGGCATTCACTGCCACCGTTTCGGTCACCTGTCCCAGTTTCTCGAACGGCAGGTTCAGCGTCTTGGGCGAATTGACCAGAAGTTGAACGTCGTTCGCGGTGACGTCGGCGAAGCCCGCCGCGGTGGCGGTCAGTTTATAAGTTCCCGGCGGCAATTGCGAGAAGGAGTATCTTCCCGCCGGGTCGCTCTTGGTTTGGCGCGTCAGGCCATGATCCGCATTCTCGATGCGGATGGTGGCGCCCGGAATGACGCTGCCGGTGGGATCGGTTACTGTTCCCGATAGTGAAGAAACGGCTTGACCGTACGCGCTGAATGCCAGGGCCAGGCTCAGCGAGAGGACAATAAAGATGGACCTTAATATCCGAATAGCTGACATGACGCTCCGTCCGAAAAGGGTTTTCATCAGTGTATCGTGACGGACCGCGGATTGTTTCAGAAATTTTAGGGTGACCCGGGCTTCGGGCGCCAGGATTTCGGCGGCATTTTGAAGGGTGAAATGAGCGAGGCCGCCAACATTGGCGGGTGTGTGTGAGTAAGTCCCTTGTTTCCAATGGCGGACATGCTTCACACCGCCAATGTTGGCGGCCTCGGGTGTATGACCGGGTCTAGCGGCCGCCAAAACCTCCCCGGCCGCCGCCCGCCGCTGCGGCTCCTGACGGAGCCGGAGGCAGGAATTTCGGGTCGAGGATCTTCGCGATCTCATCCCTGGCAGCTTGCAGATGCGCCTTGGTTTCGTAGTCCGTCGTTTTGGCGAGCGCCGCCGTGATGGAAGCGTTCAGCGAGCGCAGTTCGGCCCGGTAGAATGGCTTCTCGTCGCCGCTGGTGGGCGGCCGCGACCCGCCCCGGCCTGCCGCTGCCGCGGCGGCCGCCGCCGAAGAGGCGGAAGGCGGCGGATTCAACTTGGCGTTCACCGCCTGCAGAAAATCGCGCTGCAGTTCACGCCGGTACGTATCGATCCTGACCTGGGGCGCGTCCAGTTCCCTCCACAGGCCCTTGCGCAGCGTGCCAAGGAAATCCACCGGTGAGTATGCCAGGTTTCCGTCCAGCGTCTGCTGCTCGATCAGGCGCGCGAAACGGGCGCTGTTCATGAGGCTGGCGAGGATGCGGGTCTGCGCGTTGTTGATGCGCTCGATGGCGCCTACCGGCTCTATGCGGCGCAGGATCTCCTGGTCGATCATCCAGCCCGGAGTCGTGAAGGCGTTGTCCAGGAGAAACCTGAGCGCGGCGGCCTGCTTCTCCTTCGGAATCAGGTTGAACACCCGGCCTTCCTGCCCCACCACTTTCTCCTGCGTATTGAACCCGCCCACAATCCCGGCGACGTGATTCATTTCCGTGGACCACTGGCTCACCAGGCGTCCGTACAGCTCGGAGAGTTCCTCGTAGGTATCACCTTCTTTATAGGCAGTGGCGGGCATGAGCATCTTGGCCACGCGCTGGAGATTCTTGAGGCCGAGCGCGGTGGCCTTCACCGCGTCCGCATCGCCCACTGCCTCGGTCTCTTCGCCGGGATCGGAACCGGCCGAGTTGGCGGTGGAGAAGCGCAGGTACGGTTTGTCGTCCTGCTCTTTGGCCCACTGGTTCAAGGTCGCCTTCTCGTCGTTCGGCGTCTTGGCTCCGGGCAGCGGAGAGTATCCCCACTTGGTGGCCCAGATGTCGTACGGGCCGATGCGCGGGATCAGGTCGGCCGGGTCGATGCCGTCCTCCGGCTGCGCCACGTAGTTGAACCGCGAATAGTCCATGATGGACGGGGTGTGGCCCATCTTATTGACCCACTCCTTGTCGCGGATCTTTTCAAACGGGTAAGTGGAGCTGGCCTTCATGTTGTGCTGGAAGCCGAGGGTGTGGCCCACCTCGTGCGCCACCACGTACTCGAGCAGGCGGCCCATCAGGTCGTCAGGCAGCGGCAGTTTCTGGGCGCGCGGATCGAGCGGCCCCACCTGCACGAAATACCAGTCGCGGGCCAGGTTCATGACGTTGTGATAGAACTGGATGTCCGCATTCAGGATCTCGCCGGTGCGGGGATCGGAGATGTGCGGACCGCTCGCGTTCTCAGTGGTGGAGGGCAGCCAGCGGATAACCGAATTGCGCACGTCTTCGGCGCTCCATGTGGGATCCTGCTCCGCCGTCGGAGCCGGCTTGCCGATGATCGCGTTCTTGAAGCCGGCGGCTGCGAAGGCCTCGTTCCAGTCTTCGATGCCTTTCTTGAGGTACGGCACCCACTTCGGGGGCGTGGCCGAATCGATGTAATAAATGATGGGCTTGACGGGTTCGGAAACGGCCGCGTTGGGATCCTTCTTTTCAAGGCGCCAGCGCGCGATGTAGCGGACGCGCTCGGCCTTGTATTCGTTCTGGCTGTAGTCGGTGGTGGAGGTGGTGAAGTAGCCGACGCGGTCGTCGTAGAGGCGGGGCATCATCGGCTTTTCGGGCAGCTTGACCATACTGTGATGGAGCACGACGGTGGCGCTGTTGCCGCGCATCTGGCCGCCGCCGAGTCCGGCCGCGGGTCCACGGCCGCCTGCTGCCGCACCGCCGCCGGCAGCGCGCGTGTAGGTGACGGTGACTTCCGATTCCACGTTATCCGGGTAGGGCGCGATGTGCTCGATGAAGGTCCGGCTGGCATCCACGCCGGTGGCGCCGAGGCGCTGGCGCGCGCTGAACTCGCCGAGGTCCGCGGTGAACAGCCGCGTCACTTCGACCACCGGGTCGCCGCCGGGAGCGAACGCCGCGACGTTGAAGGACATGATGATGGAATCGTTGTTAGCCGCCTTGACTGCTTTGGCGATCGGCTGGCTCGGGTCGGCGGAGACACCGAAATTCACCTCCTCGAGCAGCACCCGGTTGCCCTTGAGCCGCCACTTGACCACGCGGCTCACCAGTTGCCCGCCGCCATAGCCTGCGCCGAGGGTGGTTTTTGCGAGCTGCGTGTTCCAGAGGAGTTCCTTCTCGAGTTCGCTCTTCGGAATCTCGTAATAGTAGCGTTCCCGGACCTGGTGAACGGTAAACAGGCCCTTGGCGGTTTTCGCTTCGCGGGTGACGACGCGTTCGTAGGGTTGCGGTTCGGCATTCTGCGCCGCCGCGCCGCCGCGCCCCCCGCCTCCGGGAGCGCCGCCCTGTTGAGGAGCGGGAGTTTCGGGCGTCTCCTGCGCGAAAAGCGCGAACGCAAACAGCCCTGCGAGCAGGGGCCGTGTGAATCGGTGCATAATCTCTCCTTTGAGAAAGGTGACGCTTATCTTAACAATCGGCAGTCTCTCAAGAAAAGGAGAGACGGGTGGTCGTGTCGTTGCGGGGTTCTGGAAAGAAAGGCTAAACTGTAGCGAGCAGTCCGCTTTCGAGCATTCCCCGGTCGTCTAATGGTAGGACAGCGGCCTTTGGAGCCGTGAATCGTGGTTCGAATCCATGCCGGGGAGCC
>CAWIJJ010000013.1:0-348086 GCA_963836425.1 Bryobacterales bacterium
T
Organism: Bryobacterales bacterium; assembly: GCA_963836425.1. Classification (GTDB taxonomy): domain Bacteria; phylum Acidobacteriota; class Terriglobia; order Bryobacterales; family Bryobacteraceae; genus CAWIJJ01. Next base: position 2 of record CAWIJJ010000013.1, read on the forward strand.
CGACGCTGAGAGGCGGCGGCGGGATGCGCAAGACTCTTTCCCGGAAGGTGATGTTCAGACAGCCGATCGGGTATGGCTGATCAGGCTGTATTGATGACGCGAAGAAAGCCTGTGGCGCGGCGACCGATACACAAACCGTGCGGCTCGGTCTAGAAGCTCTGATCCGACATGCAGCCTATGAGAGATTGCGAAAGCTCAGGGGTTCGGAAGCGGACGCGAAAGAGGTGGTGAGGCGCCGTCCGCAGTCCCGCAAACTAAAGACGGCGGTCTGATGTTTTGATGGACACTTATGTCTAATTCCAATTTAATGAAAACTACACTCCGTACGCCGCCGAACTGGACCGCTTGATTGAGAGAGACGAAGCCGCCCGGCACGATCTCGTGTATGGTGGGTTGTCGATCGGAGATTCCCGCGGGCGAACCTGACTGTTGAACTTCGGACGTCGCTACGTTCGTGCGGTCACACAGGTTGCATGGCAGAGGCATTGGGTGGATCGATGCACACCTGCTCGCTCCCGCGCTCGTGGCGGACACTTCTCTCTGGACAGCGGACGAGCGTTTGGCTGGGCTGGCCAGCGAACTCGGAATCGCAACCGGTCTCGCCGCTCCTGACGAAACTCCGTCGCCGTCCACCGTGGAGACGCTGTACGTCACTCTTTCTGTATCGCCGTTTTACGGCCGTGACGGCGATACGTCCAGGCGAACCAGCGGCTTGCTGATATCCGCTCGAGAACGCGGCGCTGATCAGCCTGTCTTCGAAATCGGGAGAAGGACGGTTCAGTAATCGCCTGTAACACACGCTCCCCGGGTATTTCGCTCCACTGAGTTCAGCGCGCATGGCGGCCGCCTGCCGACGGTCGAAGAACATCAGGCTTCGAGACATCCAAGTGAATCAGTATCGTCCACACCGGGGACATTGATCCGCCCGTACTGCGTCCGGTGGTCGGAGCAGCACATGGCCGATTTCGTGGGCGATCACGTGCGCCAGCACGGTCGCGTAAGGGCGGTCCCGTGCCTCCGCTTGCCATCGGATGCGGTCATTGAAAACTCGCAGGTTCAACCCGGCGGACGCCAGCGGCTGTGCGTATCCAAGGACGGAGGTTCTGTGTCCAGGCGGGGCCGTCTTCAGAATTTCAAGTGTATGTCCCTCGAGCCCGGCAGTCCGCAGCGCGCTCACCACCTTTACGCGGGTGCGGTAGTCGCAGAACGACGCCTCCGGCACCGCGAAATGTCCGGTGATCACTTCTGCATCAATCTCTTTCCCCAAGGATGCGGCGTAGGTCTTCAAAGGCTGGCGTACTGATCTCGAGGGGGAGACGGGCGCTGTCATAAACCGTAATCAAGTTGTTCGCCGCTTGCCGCCTGTAGAATCAGGACCGCGATGAGAACCATCTTCATTTGGCTCTCTCCTCCCGCCGGTAGCGGGGTCGAGGGCGAAGAGAAGCACTCGGGTTGCGTGTCTCGATAGCCTGGAAGCTACCTGCGTGTCAGATGTTGGACACGAGCTAACTGACTGAAACGTAGGAGGGATCGCGCATGTCCATGCTCCGTTCAAGCGCTTCGAAAATGATAGACTCGCTTCCACGGAACGGTAGCATCGTGCCACCGACTATGCGGTTCGGAGCCTCCGAAGTTGACCTCGCGGCTGCGGAGTTGCGCAAGGGAGGAGTCCGTCTCCGATCTGCAGCAGCAGTCTTTCCAGGCGTTGGCTGCCCTGCTGGAAGTCCCCGGCCAGGTGGTGAGCCGGGAAGCGTTGACTGGCCGGCTCGGCCGGACGGCACGGTCGTGGATTTCGATCGTGGCCGGAACGCCGCGGTGACGCGGCTTCGAGAGCGCTCTCTGATTCGGCCGAGACCCCAGGTACGTGGAGACCGTGGCACGACGCGGATATCGTTTGATCGCGACGGTTGAAACCCCGACCATCGAACCCTTGGCAGCGGTTCCGCCGCCAATCGCAACACGACCCCGCCGCCGGTCCGTGGTCTGGATATGGAACGCTGCGGCGTCATGCGGGTCGCCGGAGTCGCCGCGGTGATTCTCTACCGCCGCGAGCCGGCATCGTCCGGGCAGCCGTTTCAGGTCGTCCTGAACCGCCGAAGCCGGCTCCGAGCGGTGGCCGACCTTATCGCCGGAGGGGAATCAAGTCGCCTTTCAATGGAACAAAGGCAGCGGCAATGCACACATCTACGTCAAGCAAGTGGGCTCGGGCGATCCGGTGAGGCTCGCCTCCGGATTGACAGACGGAGTTCGCGCCCGCGTGGTCGCGAGACGGCCGTTTCATTGCGTTCATGAAGGAACTCGATGGCGCCAAGACCGGGATTTTCTATGCGCCTCCGATCGGAGGGGTGGAGCGCCAGATTGCCGAGTGTCCCAACCCATATGTATGGAGCGGATTTAGGTTGCGGCGTCTCGACTGGACGCCGGACAGCAAAAACTTGATCGTGAGTTGCCCGGATGCACCGGGCGGCAGTAACGGCTTGAAGGTTGTTTCGCTCGCGACGGGTGTGATGAGCCCGCTGATGATGCTGCCTGCGACTCCGGGTTTTGGTGATGAGGAGCCCGCGGTTTCAACCGACGGCAGCGCGGTGGCTTTCCTGCGCGGCCCGCTGCGGGCAAAATTGAAGCTGCACTGGGTCCCCTGAACTCCGAAACTCAAGGCGGCGGGAGAACCGCGGGTGCTAGCGTCGACGGAGGGGGCCCAGGCGCCGGCCTGGATGCCTGACGGCAAGGAGATCATCTATGATCGCGCAGGTGCACTCTGGAGGATCGCAATTGCCGGCGGCGCGCCCCGCCGCATTCTCGAGTTGGGATTTGGTGTCAGCCAGCCCGCTTTGGACCGAGCCCACCGGCTGGCGTATGCGATGCCTGTTTGGGATCTGATATTCTGGCGCCAGGAACTGACAAGCGAGGGCACGGCGGCTCAGCCCGCGGAGCCCCTGATCACATCCACCGCCCAAGATGTGAGCCCTGACTACTCACCGGACGGAACGCGAATCGCAATCCAGTCCCTCCGGTCGGGCACAGCTGGTATCTGGATTTGCGCGAACGATGGAACCCGATGCGGTCTGGCAACCGAGATATCGGGCGGCTCACCGCGCTGGTCTCCAACCGGCGACAGGATCGCGTTCGACTCGGACACCACCGGCAACTGGGACGTACTCGTAATGCCCGCCAACGGTGGACAGCCTCAGCGTCTCACCAACGATCCCGCCAACGATTCCCAACCAAGCTGGTCACGGGACGGGAACTCAATCTACTTCGCCTCCCCCAGGACTGGCCGCGAGGAGGTCTGGAGGGTGCCGGCGTCGGGCGGAGCCGCGGTCCAGGTGACGCGTGACGGCGGATACACAGCGTTCGAATCGGAAGATGGCAAACTCTATTACAACAAGAGCGACAACGAGACCAAGCTTTGGAGATGCAATTTAGATGGCAGCGGCGGAAGGCGCTAGTGCTGGAAGCCGTTTCGTATCGCGCATTCGCGGTCACGAAGGACCGGATCTACTACACGCGGCCCGAACCCGGCGGGGGAAGAGCCCTTCTCGTCCGGTATCTAGGCACGGGCAAGGAGGTGCAGTCTCCGTGATCCCGAATAGCGGACGCCTCGGGCTCAGTCTATCGCGCGATAACCGGTACCTGCTTTACCCGCAGGGTCGATACGCGAAGAAAGCGACCTCATGTGGGTTCCGAATTTCCCGCTAGATCGGACCTCCTGAACAGACTGATGATGCCTTTTACGACCCCGAGCGCCCGCGCTGTGCCGACCTTCCCGCTGATGAACAACTGGCGGAATGCGAGTCTACCCCCGGCGCCGCTTCCCAACCCACATCGGAATCCAAAAGCACGGTCGAGCATAGCTGCCTCCGGCCCAGCACGGTAGCCCGACTGCGCCGCCCGCGACAAGCGGCTGGATGCCCACGCCGCCACTGCAACTTGAAGCGATTAGTGCCGGTGGCGTACCAGGTGTCGCCGATGACGAAGAAGGGAGTGCCGTCGGCCTGCTCGAGGGGCGTGGTGATTGGCGGTGGCGCGGAGGAAACCGCGCCGCAGGGTATTCTGCTGCTTCCTCCTCTTCGGTCCACGGGGCGGCCGTGAAGGATCCCGACTTGCCGGCGAGGTCCACCGCACGGTGACTCCGTGTAGGGGTTCGGAGGTGAAGGTGGAGACGAATCGACGCTGAGAGGCGGCGGCGGGATGCGCAAGACTCTTTCCCGGAAGGTGATGTTCAGACAGCCTGATCGGGTATGGCTGATAAGCGCTGTATCGATATGGTAATTTTAGATGTATGAAGAAGACGCTCCACATAGATGAGGTCACCCTTCGCGACGCGAAGAAAGCCTGTGGCGCAGCGACCGATACAGAAACCGTGCGGCTAGGTCTCGAAGCTCTGATCCGGCATGCGGCCTATCAGAGATTGCGAAAGCTCAGGGGCTCCGATGCGACGCGAAGGATGTTCCGAGGCGGCGGCCAAAGACTCGCAAAACCGAGAACGGTGGCTTGATGGTCTCGTAGATACCTCCGTCTGGATCCGTTTTCTCGCCAACCGAATGCCTTACGGTGCCGAATTGGACCGTTGCTGGAGAGGGACGAAGCTGCCGGGCACGACCTCGTGTATGGGAGTTGCTGATCGGAGATTCCGGCGGGCGCACGGGGGTGTTGAACTCGTACGATCTCATTCACCGTGTTCCGGCGGTCGGTCATGCGGACGTCGCTACGTTCGTGCGGTCACACCGGTTGCACGGAGAGGCATTGGGTGGATCGATGCGCATCTGCTCGCTTCCGCCCTTGTCGCCGAGACGCGCTCTCTGGACAGCGGATGAGCATTTGGCCAGGGTGGCCGGTGAACTCGGAATCCATACCGGCCTCGCCGCCCCTGACGAAAGGCCCTGGCAGTCCAGGGGGACAGGGATGCTGTCCGTTAGGGTTTCTTCCACCGGTCCGTGTTATATACTGAACCACATGGTTGAGTTTCAGCAAGCCCACCTGGATGGCTCGTTCGCCGCGCTCCCGGACTCCACCCGACGCGGCATTCTGGAGCGGCTCGGGCGCGCGGACGCTTCGACGAGTTGGACAAGATCGTTGAGGAATTGAAACGGGAGAAAAGAGTCGATGGACGAAAAAAGAGAAAGTGAGCCCACTATGAAGAACCCCACGACGGTAGAACGGAAGTCCGACCGCGAGATCGTCGTCACGCGCACCATCAACGCCCCTGCGCGCACCGTGTTCGGAGGCCGGGACCAAGCCCGAGCTGTTCCAGAGGTGGTGGACGCCGCCCTCGTTCGGAATCACCTTCGTTTCCTGCGAACTCGATGTTCGCACGGGGGGCACGTACCGCATGGTGTTCAGCCACCCCGACTTCCCCGAAAAAGCCCATGGCTTTCTTCGGGGAAGTACCTCGAAGTGACGCCCCACTCGCGCATCGTCTGGACGAACGAGGAAGACGCCGAGGGTCCCGTTTCCACGGTGACCTTCGAGGAAACGGACGGCGTGACGCGGCTGGTCCTGACCGAACTCTATCCGAGTAAGCAAGCCCTCGACCGACGCCATCGCTTCGGGCAGCACGGGCACGGCCGGCGCCCCCGAGCAGTTCGAGGAGTTGGACAGACTTCTGGTCACCTTGGTGAGATCATGAGAAAGCCTCCCCTGAAGACTGATGCTCAAGGCCAAACCGGCGCGAAGCTGCTGGTCGCCATGACCGGCAAGGCAAGCGCCGCGAAGGCCGCGGAAGGCGACGAGCCCGTGTTCGCCTATATCGCGAGCTTGCCGCAGCCGCAGCGCAGTATCGCCGAGCGTATCGATGCTCTGGCTGCCAATACCTTGCCAAACCTCAAACGTGCAGTGAAGTGGGGGATGGCGTACTACGGTGTGGGCGGAGGCTGGTGCTTCTCGTCCGGCGCTTTCGCCGGTCACGTGAAACTGATGTTCATACGCGGCACGGAGATCAAGCCTGAGCCGCCTGTGACGCCGATTGGGATGGGCAAGTCCACACGGGGCGTAGAACTGGCGTCCGTGGACGATCTCGACGAGCACCAGGTAGCCTCATGGATGAAGCAGGCAGCCGCGAACCCTTTTGTCGGGGGGAAGAAACGATAACGAAAAACGGTCGCCCTTGTTTGTGAACCCAAGTCAAATTGGCGTGGCGCAGTGCCGGTTGCACTCGGAGCCCGGGCAATGCGGAATTACGGCTATCCGCCGCCCAGTTGGCCTATTACGCCCGTCTCGCGATCCGATCGGCTTCGTGTGCGGCGACGCGTCAACATCAGCGTAGGGGACTACGCGGCCGGGTGGATCACTTCCGGGTAGCCGACGATTCACTCGGAATGCCTCGCTAAGTTTAAGCCAAGCCCTGCGGCATCAGCGAGGATGCGTCGCATCATCCGGAATTTCCAATGGGACGTAGCTGGCTAGAGCTGCGAATCATTGCGGTCACCATGGAAGATCATTTGGCGGCCCGGCTCAATAGAATAAGCCCGACGCCGAACCCTGCCATCGCCAGTCCCGCCAGGCGGTTCAGCCACTTCAGCCTGCGCTCATCGACACGGGCGCGGAAGCGCACGACGGCAATACCCAGCGTGGTCCACCAGAGCAGCTGAACGGCAGGAAATACCTGCCACCACGAACACGGTCAATTCCCACCGGCGGGGTCCGCCGAGACCAAGAGCCGCGAGGACAGCGAGGAATGACAGCACGACAGTCGGATTCGCCAGACTCAGCAGAAACGTCGAAATCAGGTCGCCGCGCGGCGCGTACGACGCGGTCGTCCGGCGGCGGAAGCAGCAGAACCCCGCTGCTACCAGCAGCGCTCCTCCCGCAAGCCGGATCAAAGACAACTCACGGGTGAGAAGCGTGATCTCAAATACTGTCGACGTGAAAAAGGCAGCCGTCGCGCCATAGAGCGTATCGCCGGCTGCGGCGCCGAGACCGCAGACCAGGCCCGCCCGCCAGCCTCGGGCGAGAGTCCGCTGCATGCACAAGACATTCACCGGACCGGGCGGCGCCGCAATCACCAGCCCTGCTATTAAACCTCTCCCAAGCAGCTCGATCTCTCGCACGGCGCTGTATCTCCGGGGCGTTCCACGAATGGCTGCGGAATGGCGATGCCGCTTAGGTACCGCGCGCGCGTGGCGATGTTCAGGGCCCGCATACACGGCGCTACCGAACGCTCCGCGGCGGAGCGGTCCCATTCCAAGGAAGCGGCGCAAGATGGAGCCACGAGAATAGACCTGGCGGTTGAGGCGGACGAAGCCGTCCACCAGTTGGTCGGGGGTCATCCCGCGCGGGCGGAAGAGCAGGGTATCCGGCGGATACCCGTGCAGCCACCATTCCGGCGCGAAGAGCCGGCCCTCTTCGCGGAGCCGCGCGTAGAGGGGCGTGCCCGGAAACGGCGTGAGGATTCTCAATTCGGCGATATCCAGGCGGCTGCGGTTGACGAATTCGAGGGTGCTATCAAATACGTCCACCGTCTCGTGGTCGAAGCCGAAGATGAAGGCTCCCATGACTGCGATTCCTTCGCCGTGAAAGCGGCGCATAGCCTCCATGAAGTCAATGCTGAGATGTTTCAGCTTGTTCAGGTCGCCCCCTCGCTCGCTCTGCACGGACTCGAAGCCGAGCAGCACGCCTACGCAGCCTGAGCGTTTCATCAGCCGCAGCAGGGGCACGTCTTCCGCGAGGCTGACGCCGCCTTGCCCGGCCCACTTCAACCCGAGTGGCTGGATGGCGCCGAACAACTCGGTGGCCACGGGGCGGTTCAGGGCGAGGGCGTCATCCACGAAGAAGAGCTGGCGATTATTCGAGGCGGTGATTTCGTCCATTACCTCGGCTACCGGGCGGAGCCGTTGCCGCCGCCCCATCACCGATGCGATGGAACAGAATTCGCAACTATAGGGACAGCCGCGGGCGGTTTCGATACCCGTAGCCGTGGGAGTGTAGCTGCAGCCTCCGCGCCGCGGATAGAGGCCCCATCGTGGCTTCGGCAGACCGGCCAGCGGGGTGGGCTCCGTGCGCGGTACAGCCGCTGTAATCTTCCGGCGGCGGCATCGGCAACGAGGACCGGCCAGACGGCATCGCCCTCACCGCAGACTACGGCATCGGCATGCCGCAGCGCCTCGTCCGGTACTACGGTCGGGTGGATGCCGCCCATCACCACGCGGATGCCGCGCCGGCGATACTCGTCGGCGATTCGGTAAGCGCGCAGGGCTAGGTCGGTCATCACCGTTATGCCTACCAGATCTACGTCCGCATTGGCATCGTCGGGGGCGAAAGCTTCTCGTCAACGATGGTCACCTCGTGTTCCGCCGGCGTGAGCGCGGCGAGCAGCGCCAGATTCACCTTACGGATAGCGAAGGTCTGGGCGCTCGAAATGTTGCCTTCGGTGAGCTCGTGGGGGGCGAGGAGTTTGATCCGCATGCCGCAGTTCCTTTCCGTCTCATAAGAAATTGCGACAATCAGACCGGAATTGGCTCAGTGAAGGCCAATGGTGAGATAGACACTCGAAAGGACGTTAAGAGGCGAATAAGCGTAGGACTCACAGTCCGGGCTAACTCGGACGGGGCTTAAGTCGAGCAGCCCCACACGGTCGGGCGGCGCGATTAATTTCCATGGCGCCAGGCTGCCTGTTCTGATGTCTACCTTCCACAGTTGCGGCGACGGCTCGTTGTAGCGATGCAGGACGAGGTGGTCGTCGGGACACCATTGCAGCGGTGTGAACCCGGTGTCGAGTCCAGGAATGAGCCGCGCCGGCCCGGACGCGATCGGATAGATTGCGATTCGGTTCTCGGCGTTCACGGCGGCGACGGCGCCGCCATCGGGCGAGGCCACAATCGGGCTGCGCCGCTCGTAGTGAACATCCCCGGTGATCGCCCGCGCCGTTCCGCCATCAGCGGCCTGGATATAGTAGCGCACGCCCCCGCTCGGCAGCATGCCGGCGACCACGATGGACTTTCCGTCGCGGAGCCACGCAGCACCGACCCGGCTGATCTGGTCCTCGCCGAAGGGACGCGGCTCGCCGGGCCCGGTGGGCAGAAGCGTCAGGCGGGCCGGATTGCCGGCTGGATTGGCCATGGCCCATCGCCCATCGGAGGAGAGCGCCTGGGGCAGTCCGAGGCCCAGGTAGACGGCAGCCGAAGATCCGCTGGTGTCGCGGAGATAGGCCTGGTAGTCCCCGTCCGTGGCATCGCCGCTTTCAGCAAACAGAATGGAGCGGTTGTCCCGCGAGATGTCGCGGACCTGGGACTGGTCGTGCCAGTAGAGGTCTTTCAGCTCGCCGCGGGCAGAGACGTGGACCATCGACTGAGAAAGCGAGTGCAGTGAAATGAGGGCGCGGCGGTCGCGCGAGATGTCCTCCACGCTAACGTAGGCGGGGAAGCGCGCGACCACACGCTCGCGTCCCGAGCGGGTTACGGCCCAGACGTCCAGACTCACCGGCGTTTGGCCGCGGCGAACCAAATCTCGGACCCATCCGGCGACCAGGCGAGCCCGCGCATGGAATTGAACCGGCTGGAGAGCGGCCGGTACTTGGCATTGAGGTCCACAATCGCGACCTGGCCCGCCGAGTCATCCTGCAACGGATGCTCCAGGAATGCGACCGCATCGCCGCGCCGTGAGACGCGAATCGCGTCGACATATGTGCCCGGAAATCGAGAGCGGTAAAGCACGTGCCCGATGGGGTATTCGATCTGCGGGCGATCGCTCTCGATGCGGACCACCGCTAGTTCCCTCCCGTCCGGGGACCAGTCGGCCGCGGAGACGTTTTCGGCGCGTACCAGGGGACCGCCTCCCGCGAGTGGGACCCGCCCAGGCTCCCCACCAAGCCGTGCTGGGTACGCCCGGTGGGGAGACACAGGGCCAGATCACCTTGCGACGAGAGCGCGAAGAGCATGGCGTTGGGTTGGCCAAGCGCCCGCGATTCGCTCCGGTCGAGGCGAGTGGAGAAGAGCCCGAAATCATCGCCATCCCAGGCCGCGGAGTAAACGATCGTATTGCCATCGGCGCTGAAACGCGCTGCGGAAACGATACCGCGCCGGAACGTCAGTCGCTTGAACTCGACCGGCGGTGCGGCGTGGAACCATGAGCGGGCGATGAGGACGCCGCCTGCGACCATCACGGCCACGGCAGCGATGGCGAGCGCACGGTAAAGGCCGCGCCGCACCCGTTTTGGCTGGGCAGGCTCGGCTAGCGACTCGAACAGGACGGCAAGGGCGCGCGCCGAATCGATGCGTTCGTCGGGTTGTTTGGCCAGGCATTGGCGCAGAATGCGCCGGAGCAGCGCCGGACTGGAGACGCCCGGAAGGTCGGCGGGCAGTTCGGGCGGCTCCTGGTGCACGACGTTGTTCGCCTCTTCCACCCACGTATCCGCGGCAAACGGCCGGCGGCCCGTAAGCATCTCATGCAGAATCACCCCCAGACTAAAGATATCGGAACGGTGATCTGTGGGCTCGCCCCGGACTTGTTCCGGGGAGGCGTATCCCATGCTTCCGAGGACCATTCCAGGCTGCGTGGGAGTGCCGAAGGGAACATCCTTGCCGCAGGGGGGCGCGGGCCGCAATTGGGCCAGCCCGAAATCCAGAATCTTCACCGCGCCGCCCTTGACGATGAAGATGTTGTCGGGCTTGAGGTCGCGATGGACTATCCCCGCGGCATGTCCTGCGCCGAGGCCGTGCGCCATCTCAGCGGCCCACGTCAGAGCGGTGCGGCAGGGAATAGCTGACCCGTCCAGCCGCTGCCGTAGGGTTTCTCCGCGAAGCAGTTCGGAAACCAGGTACGGCGTGCCGTTCTCGGTCCCGAATTCGTAGACCGTAAGAATGTTGGGATGGTTCAAGGAGCCGGCGGCGCGGGCCTCGCGCTCGAATCGAAGCAGGCGGTCCGGATCCCTCGCGAATGCTGTAGGGAGTAGCTTCAAGGCCACGTCTCTGGCGAGGCGGGAATCGTGAGCTCGATAGACGTCCCCCATGGCGCCGGCGCCGATGTGCTCGATGATCTCATAGGAGCCCAGCCGCGTCCCAGGCTTTAAAAGGAGGGCGGCTTGCATAGATTCGGGTGCTGGCTGTTCGAGGAACTGGGCCGACTCGCGGTCGTGTTGCAACAGCGACTCCACTTCCGCCCGCAGTTCGGGATCGCCGGCACAGGACTTGTCGAGCAGCGCAGCCTGGGCCACCGGTTCCAGTTCCAACGCCGCCTGCAAAATCAGCTTGACCCGGCTGTAGCTATCATTGGTCATTCGATCGCACCGGGCTCAATTCGCGGTGGAGCCAGGCCCTCGCGAGTCGCCAGTCGCGCTTCACGGTCGCTGGAGAGAGCCCCAGGGCCTGGGCGGTCTCCTCGATACTGAGGCCGCCGAAGTAGCGCAGTTCGACCAGCCTCCGCTGTCCCGGATCGACACGCTCCAGTTCGTTGAGTGCGTCGTCGAGGGCAATCAGGTCTACTTCCCGCTCAGTCGAGAGGCCGGCCACGTCCTCAATGCAGATGTCCGCTTGGCCGCCCCCGCGTTTAGCGCGATTACGTGTGCGCGCATAGTCGATCAGAATCTCGCGCATCAGCCTGGAGGCGGCGACCAGCAGCTGAACCCGGTCTATCGGACCGTGCTGACTCTGGGCCGCAAGCCGCATGTAGGCCTCGTTCACGAGGGCGGTGGGCTGCAGTGTATGGTTGGGGCGCTCGCGTCGCAGACAAGCCCCGGCCAGTCGCCGGAGTTCCTGGACAGCAGAGCTACCTGTACGCTTGCTTCTTCGCGTTTGGTATCCACTATAAACAGCTCCGGATATCCGGTTGACAGTGTACCATGGTGCATATTCGCTTGCCCCGTGATCCGCTGGCGTGGAAAATGTCGCAATTAGAACTGGGAGGCTCCGAATGTCGAGAGTCGCTGGCCTGAAACTGCTGATCGGGATCCTGTTGGCCAGCTCGGCGCTGGCGGAGGACGCCCCCGTTTCCTCGCCGCTAAGCACGGGGGCCAAGTTCCGGTTTCACGCGAAGGAGACGGTCAGTCCGGGATTCGTGGTTGAGACCGTTGTCTACGCCGGGGTGCTGCATTGGATGAACACTCCGGCCGAATGGGGGCAAGGGGGAGCACAGTACGGTAAGCGGGTGGCTTCGGCTGGCGGAGCGACCGCCATCCGCAACCTGTTTGCCTTTACGCTCGACTCCGCCCTTGGCGAAGATCCCCGGTACCGCCGTGCGGGACGCGGGACGGTATTTCGCGAATCGGACACGCAGCAGTGGAGACTGTGACTACCCGAAGCGACGCCGGCCGTAGGCGTTTCGCGACTTGGCGATTCGGCAGCGCCATAGGAGCGGCGTGCCTCTCCAACGTCTGGTACCCGGACCGGCTGAACAACTTCTCGTCGGGGATGCAACAGGGTGGCGCAACCATTGGGCTGGACCTGCTGGGGAACTTCGCCAGCGAGTTTTGGCCGGACATAAAACGGACCATCTTCCGCCGCCATTGACGGCGGAACCCACACCTTAGAACGGAGATTGAGATGACCAACTTGGCGTGTGTGTCCAAGGCTGCCGCTGTGCGCCTTGGCCTGACAGCATTGCTGCTTGGCTGCTGGTGCGCAGCCGCTTCGGGCGGCGGACCGACGGTCACCGTGATGACTCGCAACATGGATGCCGCAACCGACTTGGGCTATGTCTTCGCCGCCGGGGACCAAGCTTCCTATAAACACGGGCTCGCAGCAACATGGGCGGAACTTCACAGCAGCAACTTCAAACAGCGAGCGGCGCGAATCGCTGAAGAGATTGCCGCTGCATCGCCGGACCTGATCGCCCTGCAAGAGGTTACGCTCTGGCGCGTGGGCCCGTTAATGAGTCCGCCAGCTACTGGCGTTCTCTTCGATCAACTGGACCTTCTGGTGGCCGAGTTGGCGAAAAGAGACCTGCACTATGGCATCGTCTCGGTGCAGACCGAGGTAGATGCGGAGGCGCCGGTTCCAACAGTGGGTTTAGACCTGCGCATGACGGATCGAGATGTTGTTCTGGCGCGCATAGACCTTCCTCCATCTCGGTTCAGGGTGCTGGGTGTTCAGGCTAGCCAGTACGCGGCCGTATTCACATTCGGTAACCCGGTGCTGGGGAACTCTCGGTCCCGTGCGGCTGGATCGCCGTGGAGGTCGTCGCGAACGGGTCGGTGTTTCGCTTCGTGAATACTCATTTGCAGGCGCAAATTCCAGGGGTGCCCGAGGCCGAACAAGTTCAGCGGGCCCAGGCCGAAGAGCTGTTGACGATGCTCTCTTCAGCCGCGGTGCCGATAGTGCTGGTGGGCGATTTCAACTCGAACGCCGAGCCGGGGCCGGAGTACACCGGGACCGCGCAGCGGATTGTTCAGGCGGGGTTCAGCGACGCTTGGAAAGCCATGAATCCCGGTGACCCAGGCTACACGTGGCCGCTGTTCGGCGAAGACCAAAACAGCGGGCCGACAATGCCAAACGAGCGCATCGACCTAATCTTCGTCGTCGGAGCGGCATCGGGGCCCAGCCCGGCTGTCTTGTCAGCAGTGCGCACCGGTGTAGCGCCGCCGTTCGCGTCGGATCATGCGGGCGTGCTGGTAGAGGTGCGGTTGCCATAAATGCACTGGGCGGCTGCATTGCCGCCCTTCGGCAGCCCACACAGGGCCGCGGGCACCGTGTGGGCTCAGCATTCACCGGCTCCAAGGGGATTACGCGCTAACCGGAAGTTGACGGGTCGACTCACTTGACGCCCGACTCACCGATTTGAACAACTCCAACCCAGTCAGGTCAGGCGACCTCATGGGCCTTGCCAAGTCCGCATTCCGGCTGTGGGCGTATCGCCAAGAATGGCGGCTGGCCGCCACCGGTTCTTTCAGTCACCGGCAATGATCCACCTGAACAACTCCTTCAGCGCCCTTCTCACCGGTTGAGGATATCGAAGCGCTGAATCAGCCCGTCTTTGATTCGAAACAGGTGGCCCACCATCTTGTCCGCGATGAGGTCGCCATCCAGGTCGCGCACCACCGAGTGGACTTCCACAACCACGTCCCCCTCGCGGCGAATCGAGAACCCGACCGGCTCGACCTGCGGATCGATCATCGCCCACTGCCGTGTCCAGTAGGCCCGCACCTCATCGCGCCCGTGGAGGTAGCCACCCTCCATTCCATTTGCCCAGATCACGTCGTCGTGCAAGGCCGCCAGCACGCTTTCTATATCGTGGGCGTTGAAGCGGTCGTAGATGCGCTGAAGCATTTCCAGTTGATCCTGCATCGAATCTCCACTCCCACCGGCCGCTACCCATTTTCACATCGATCTGTCGTTCGCACCCGGCAGTGCGGATCCCCCATCCCACGACAGATCCAAACCTACCAGCCGGTCGGGCGGCTCCTCCTCGAATCGCAGTTCCGCCAACCCCGGGCGGGCGAGCCGGTTGTTCCGGAGTACCGCGAATGCGGCGGCCATCCCGAGGCCGCCCAGGGCCGCCGCGCACGCCAGGGGGTTTCCAAGGACCTTCAGTTCGCCTATTGCGATTGCCACATTGCCGGACAGCAGCAGGTAGATCCAAAACAGAAATGTTATGTGCAGGTGCGACCTTCCCGGTAAATAGGAACAGGTGAACGGAATCTTCTGCACGCCTGAAAAGGAGAACTCGGCCAGAAAGATGCCGAAGAGTCCAAGAAGCGCCAGGTGGGCCGCGGCCGGCTTCCACGGCCAGAGCCAGAACAGCACTGCCGCGGAAATCACCCACGCCGGCGCCACCGATAGCGCCAGGATCGCGCGGCGGCGGGCCGCCAGGCACTTTCGCCCCGCGGCGAACGGCATCACGCGGAAAATCCAGTTGGCCCGCAGGTCCAGCGGCAGCGAGAAAACCACCCGCAGGCCCGCGACCCAAAATCCCATCACGACGATTGTGGCGGCGAGCATCGGCACCGTAGGCTGATGCCACGCGTCGCTCGTCTCGGCGGCGACCGGCCCCGAGATCTCTCGCGGCGCATTCAGAAACAGCATCGCGAAAGCCAGCGCCACGCCCAGGTAGAACGCGAAGATCATCCGATGCTGGCGGCTGCGGAAAAGGCTCCAGGCGCTGAAATGCGCGATCGCGGTTTCAAACGGGCCGCCGAAACGCGGCAGCCAGCGGCTTCTCAGGCTGGGGGCGATCTCAGGTTCCTCGACGATCCTGCGGAGCGTGCGGAAATACGAAGCTCCGTACGCCGCCGCGGCGGTGCCGGCGGCCGCCGCCAGGCCGATCCACGCGCGCTGCGCGAAAGGTCCCAACGCCGGATGCAGCGAGCCGCTCAGTTGCTGATACATTCCTACGAACCAATACGATGGGATCCACGAAAGCCAGGGCTGCCGCGGACCCGTCACCAGTACGTCGGCGGGCGAACGCTGCAGGAAATAGCCGCATACAAGCAGGCAGAAGACCGCCAGCTGAAGGAACGCCGAGGCGCGCAGGAACCAGCGCCGCGAAAGAAACTGCGCGCTCAAGCCTTCCAGCCCCAGAACGCAGCAGAACATGAACACGCCGGCCGCTGCCATCGTGATCCAGTACGCGAAAAACGAGCGAATCGGTCCGGCGGCCGGAACCGTTACGGGCGAGAGCGAGAGAGCCGGCTCTCCGGCCAGCCGCTGTTGCACGTGTGCTCCCAGAAACTGGACAAAAGGAAATGCGCTCGGCGCGGCGTTCATCAGAACCACCGCCGCATAATCGCGGCGCGGGTCGAAACAGGCGAAGCTGGTGAATCCTCCTGTCGCGCCATCATGGGCGTAGAGCCCGTGATCGTACTGCCAGGCCAGGGCGGTGCCCGCGCCGCCCGCGCTCGTCGCGCGATTCACTTGCGACGCCGCCAGGGCGGCGCGAAACGGTGTCGTCTCAGGATTCAGTTCGGCTTCCAGATAGGTGAGCAGGTCCGCGGCCGTCGAACGGATTCCTCCGGCGCTGGCGAACGCGTCAAGATCCCACGCGGGAGTCGGGCGGCGTTGCCCGTCGTAGCCTTGCATCAGGCGATTGCGCTGTTCGGGCGAAAGCAGAATCGCCGTATCGTTCATGCCGAGCGGACCGGTGATCCCTTCCCGGAGCAGCTCTGAATAGCTGGCTTGTGCGCGATAGGCCAGCGCCGCCCCCAACACCGTGAAGCCCAGGTTGCTGTACAGGTATTTCGTCTTCGCGGGCTTTCCCAAACCGTGCCGCTTGATGAAAGCGTACAGGTCGGAGGTGTGATAATTGACATACTTCTCGCGCTCGTTGCCCGGGCCGGGGTTGTCCGGCATCCGCGGCAGGCCGGAGCGGTGGGTGGCCAGGTCGAGCAGGGTGATCTCATAGCCAACCGGCGCCGCGGCGAGTCCTGGCGGCAGCAGGTCGCGAACATGGTCGCGAAGATCGGCCTTCCCCGCCACCGTCATCTGTGCCAGCAGCAGGCCGGTGAAGGTCTTGGAGATGGAACCGATCTCGAAAAGAGAATCTGTCTTGGCGGTTCCGTAAGTCATGATGCGCCGCACGCCGTGTTCCGAGACGCCGATCGCGATGCCCGCGCCGCCGTCCTCCGCCGCCAGGTCCAGCCGGTGCAGCATCGGCGCGATGTCGCGGTTCATCACCGTCGGGAAATCAGCCGCGCGCACCGCCGGGAGCCGCGCATCGTATACCAGCGCCGGAGCCGGCTCCGAATCGAACTGCGCCAGGGCCAGCGGCCACGCGATGCCGGCCGCTGCGTGCAGCGCCGCCACCGTTATGCCCAGCGCGCTGGCCACCGCCGCGACCTTCGCCAGAAACAGCGTCCGCGCGCTCACCGGCAGCGGGCCAAGCGCCAATATGTCGCGCCGGTCCGGAAACGTCGATTCCCAACTCAGTACCGCGAACAGCCCCACCGTCAGCATGGTTGTCGCGATCAGGAAATGCTCCACGCCCCAGGCATTCGCCATCCGGGCCAGCGGGGGCAAGCGGCCGTCTCTGACGCTCGCGGCCCACATTCCGCCCCACAGCGCCAGCACCACGCTGCAGAAGATCAGCAGCGAAGCGAACTGGCCGAGCAGGGTGCGGCTGTCGCCCTCCGCATGCGCCGAGAGCAGTTCCAGATCCACGATCCGGAACAGGAATTCGCGGTAAAGCACGCGGAATTGGAGTCTCTTCACAGCCCCCTCAAACGCGAATCAGGTCGGCAATCTCGCGGGAAACGGCCGCCGTGTCCTGCTCCACCGCAAGCTGGGAGAACACATCCTCCAGTGTGGAGGCCGAGCGCAGCGCCCGCAGATGTTCGATGGAGTCGTCGGCCACCACCTTGCCGCGATGCAGGATGATCACGCGCGTCGAGACGCGCTCGACTGTTTCAAGCTCATGCGAGCTGAACAAGACCACCTTGCCGCGCGCCGCCAGCTCCTGCACCAGGCTCCGCAGAATCAGCCCGGAGGAAACGTCGAGGCCCGAGAACGGCTCGTCCAGCAGCAGGAGATCGGGGTCGTGCAGCAGCGCCGCCACCAGCAGGATCTTCTGGCGCATGCCCTTCGAGTATGCCGAAATGGGTGAGTGCCGGTCCGACTCGAGCGAGAGCAGGCGCAACAGTCCATGGATGCGTTCCGCCGTGCGCTGCGCCGGCAGGCCGCGCAGTTGAGCGACCATCGTCAGGTATTCCAGCCCGCTCAGATGGGCATACAGGTGCGGCTCTTCGGGCACATAGCCCATGCGCTGCTTGTGGGCGATCAGGTCCTTGCGAATGGATTCGCCGTCAAGAAGGATCTCGCCCGACCCGATCCCGATCAGCCCCGCGATCATCTTCATCGTGGTCGATTTGCCGGACCCGTTCGGGCCCAGGTAGCCGGTGATCTCGCCTCCACGCGCCTCGAAGCTCACGTGATCCACGGCCAGCACGCCGGGGTAGCGCTTCGAAACATCCCGCAGTTCAAGCGTTTTCATCGCGGTCCACCTCCCGCCGGTTGTGAGAACAGCGTCTTCCAGGACGCGTCCAGGGTCAGCCAGCGCTCCGCCCCTGAATAGCTGGCTGAAGTCGCCGGACTATGCAGCAGACCATGACCGTGTGAACAAACCGATTCGGCGCCATACCACTCGAGGAAGGTCCGCGACGGCGTGCCGATCCGAACCGCGTTGGTGAGCAACCGGAGGCACGCCGGGCAGCGGCGCCGCTGATCGAGAAACGCCCACCGCAATGCCAGAATCCAGCAGGCGACCAGTAGCATGGGCGCCACTGCTACATGTGCGGCGAGCGAGACGAGAAATCCGCAAAGCACGACGGGTTGCAGCAACGCCATCTTCAGCGCCAGAAATCCCCACCGGCGCAGCCTGGAACATCCCGGCGCCGCCGGCCGGTCAGGAGTGCGCCCCATCGCCAGCAGGGTGACTGGCGTCAACACTGCGGAGTACAAGAGCATCAGCGTCCAGCCGAAACTCACCTCGCGCAAACCCCACCCCGAGGACGACGGCGTTGGCGGCGGGATCGGCAAACGCATTGTGAGAAATGTAGCGGCAACCGCGACGCTGGCCAGCAGACCGAGGCAGGCGAAGGGAGACTCGAAACCGATTCGGGCACCGCTGACCGGGTTCAAATCGTTCCGCCGCACCCAAAGCGCGTCGCGAAATGCCCCCAGGCAAAACTGCGTCGCATGGCTCCGCGAAACGTACCAGAGTTCCGAATGCCACCCCCGCAGCCACTCAGCCCGCAGCGCGTGCGGCGCGAGAAGAGATGCGGCCCGAAGCACCGCGTACGGCACCCATTCGCGTGTCATCGGTTCTCGACCTCCTCCGCGGGCGCCAGCTTTGCCAGTAGCGGATAGCGCTTACGGGAAGCCTCCAGCGTCGATTCCCCAGACCGTGTGACCTTGTAGTATTTCCGCGGCGGTCGCAACGCCGCATCCGCCTTCGATTGCCGCTCCCACTGCGAGCGGATCAATTGGTCGCGTTCCAGCCTCCGCAGCGCCGGATACACCGTACCGCTCGGAAGCCCGGTCGCCTCCATGACGGTGTAGCCGTAGATATAGCCGGAGCCGATCGCTTGCAGGATCATCGCCGTAGTGTGCGAGAGCCGTGCTCCGTCTGGCATAGTAGAAGTATACCTATGTAGATATCTACTTGCAAGGAAAAATCCGGAAGCGGCTCCCGCGCGCGGCTGCCTCCAGACTCGACGCTACTCGTGGCGCAACGCTGTGACCGGGTCAACCCGGGAGATACGCCGCGAAGCGAGAAGACCCGCCAGCGTGGCCGTGAAGATCAGGAGCAGCCCGAAAATCGTCAGGATTGTGGGGTCGTTTGGCTTCACGCCGTACAATTCGCTCGCAAGCACACGACCGGTGGCGAGAGACAGTAACGCACCGGCGAGCGTTCCCGTAATCACGGCGCCCAGAGCCGAAGCGGCCGACTTCCACAGCAGCGAGTGAGGATCTGCACCCAAAGCCAGGCGGATGCCGAATTCGCGCGTGCGGCGGCTCGCGGCGAATGCCACAAGACCGTAAACCCCCACTACTGAAAGCACGAAACCAAGGACGGCAAAGCCGGAGACCATCGCCGTGAGGCTGCGCGGCCGTTGCGTCTGCTGTCTGACGTAATCCTGCAGCGCGCCGATTTCGTCCACGGGCTGTGACGGCAGAACACTGCGGATGGCGGAGCGGGCCATCGCGGCATAGTGAAGCGCCGGGCCATCTGTCTTCATGACGAAGGTGAAGTAATCCGGCACGGCTTGTGTGTAAGGCCGGTAAATCTCCGGCGCTGGTTCTGAACCGGGTCCGAAGAACTGGATCGAAGCAACCACACCCACTACGGTTAGAGATGTTCCGGACAACGAGAGTTTCTGGCCCACCGCATTCCCCTGCGGCCACAACTTGCGGGCGAGCGTTTCATTCAGGATTGCCACGGGCGCGCTTACCTTTGCATCGCTCGGATCAAAATCGCGGCCACCCAGAAGCTGGATACCCATTGCACGGAAGTAGCCGGGCGTGATCGCGCTGGGCCGCGCGCCTGCGGCGTCAGGTGAGTGCTCTCCCGTCAGCGCCTGCGCGCCAAGCATCATCAATCCGCCGTGGGGGTGGACGGGCAGATAGCTGACGCCACCCACAAACCGGAAACCGGGAACTGAGCGCAGCCTCGCCAGCGCTTCTTCATAGAAGATGCCGGCTTCGCTGCCGCTGCTGCTATGGGCATCCGGGCGGGAAACGGTCATCGCCAGTACCTGGTGGGGCTTGAAGCCGGGATCGGCGCCCTCAAGCCTGAGAAAACTGCGTAGCAACAGCCCTGCACCCGAGAGTAACGCCATGGCAAGGGCCGTCTCGGCGCAGACCAGGATGTTGCGCCACTTTCGGCCGCGCACAGGCTCGCCTGTCCGTTCGCCCGATGAGAGGGCCGCGAACGCACGGCCGCCCCTTAGCGAACCGAGTGCGGGGCCGATACCCGAAACAACCCCGGCGCAGGTTGAAAGCACCGAGGCAAACGCCAGGACGCGAACGTCCATCGCCACCAGCGCGTACTGCGGCCAGTTCGCGGGGAGCAGTGTCTTCATATAGCTCACGGCGGGGAACGCCAGGGCGACCCCAGCCAGCCCGCCCAACGCTCCAAGCAGCACGTGTTCGGTAAGAAGTTGGCGTAGAAGTCGGGAAGGCGTGACCCCCAGGGCGCGGCGCACCGCGAACTCACGTGCCCGCCCTGTCATGCGGGCCATGATCAGGCTGGCTACGTTTGTGCAGCCGATAAGCAGCACCAGGGCCGCGGCACCGAACAAAAGCAGCACTGGCCGGGTACTGGTGAGCGATAGCTCGGCGCGGAGAAGGCGAACGGCGGGCGGTTGGCGGAAAGTCACACCAGCAACGCTGACCGGCCCGTTCGCGGTTGCCCGTTTCTGTGCGGGCCGAAACGATTGCTGTTGCGCGTCCACTTGCTCAACGGTCGCGTCCGGTTTCATGCGGGCGACCAGAAAGAAGAAAATCCCGCCGGAACGCGAGAGCCGCTGAAACGAATGCAGCGTGGGAGTCCAGATGTCTGTGCCGTTAGGGTAATCGAAACCTGCCGGCAATACTCCGATGACGGTGAAACGCAATCCGTTCAGCACGATCGTCTTGCCGCACGCGGCGGGATCGGATGCGAAACGGGCTCGCCACAAACGGTCGCTTAGTATTGCCACATCGTGACCCGGCTGGTCCTCGTCACGGGCGAACAGGCGGCCGGCCTCCGGGGCGCCTCCCAGGATAGCCACGAAATTGGCCGTGACCTGGGCGACGTGCACATGAGCGGGCTCATCGCCGCCAAGCAGGTTCGCTTCGGTCTCCGAGTACAGCGCGGCGTCCTCGATAAAGGTCGATTTCGCCTTCCACGAATCGAACTGAGTGCGCGATTGCGCAAAGGTCAGAGCGCCGGGCGTGACCCGGTTCAGGAGCACGAGCCGCTCTGGATTTCTGTAGGGCAAATGCGTGAATAGCAGTGCGTTCACCAACGTGAAGATAGCGGTTGTAATGCCGATCCCGAGTGCCAGGGTGGCGATAATCGCGGCGGTTGATCCGGGCGATTTGAGCAACATGCGCGCGGCGAAGCGAACGTCTTGCTTCAGAACTTCAAACCATCGCCGGCGGCTGGCTTCATAGAACCGTTCCTGGGCCGCAGTCACATTGCCGAACAGGCGCCGGGCAGTAAACGCGACATCCCTTTCTTCGAGGCCCTCCGCTCGGAGACGGTCGGCTTCCAGAGCCACATGGGCCTCAATCTCGGCGCGGAAATCGGAATCCGGACGCTTCCTTCGCCAGAACATAATCACCCTTCAAGGAGCCATGGTCCACCAAAAGCTCCTCTTCGCTCTCCGACTGGATGGCACGCGCGATCCCCTGGCCATGCAGGGTCGGGTAAACATCCGACATGAGTATGCGCCGGTTCGGGTCGAGTGTCAACCCGAGAACGGCGCCCCAGCCAGGTCGCCGCGGCCTCAAGTATCGGACTTCTCGTACCAGTCGAGCACTCGCAGCGCCCGCATGGTATTCCAGCGGCTGGGCTGCCCGTCGCCGTCCTCGAGTGGAAAGTGGACCTTGCCGGGATGCGTGTTCTCCAGCAACCAGGTGCCATCGGGCTGCTGCCTGGACCGCAGCAGGTTCATCGCTTCCGCCATCCGCGGGTCCGGCGCATCTCCGGCCGAGCGGAAGTATTCGAGCGCTCGCAATAAGTCGTAGTGCCAGCGGGTCGGAAAGGAGAATTGCAGCCAGGCGGGGTTGACGATTTCGCCGGTGCTCTTGCGCCGGACCAGCTTCCGTTCGAGCAGGTACTCTTCACCTCGACGCCGGGCCGCGATGGATTCCGCGGAGCCGCCGGTTGCGCGCTCGTGCGCCAGCAGTCCTTCGAGTACGTTGATGGTTGTCGCGAACGACGCGCGGACCGAACCGTTTTCCACCTCGCAGTTCCACCCGCCGTCCTCGAGTTGCTCACCAAGCAGGCGGGCGACCACGCCGCTCACATCCTGATCGAAGTAGGTGCCCAGCGTGACCGTCCTGCCATTGATGCACGGCTCCACCTCGCCGCTGAAGAACGGCTGCCCGGCGTGCTCCCAGCGGCAGTTGTCTCTGACCAGCGCCACCGCCCGGCGCACCCGGTCGGTGTAAGGGTCGACTCCGAAATCGTGCAGAAGCTGGAGTGTTGGCAAGGTGGCCGTCCAGGGCTGGCCCTGGTTTTCGGCGCGCCAGTTGAAACTTCGTGCCGGGAAGCACGCTCCTCCTGCCCACTGCCCGTCCTCGCCCTGTAACGCGAGCAGTCTGGCGCCCCATCCCCCGGTGGTCACACGCGCGCGCTCCGCCGCCACTACGTCGGCCGGCGCATTGACAAGATCGCGCAAGACCTGCCACCGGATGGCAGGGTCGGAGTCGAGCAGCCAAGCGAGGACGGTCATTGGTAGAAGTTTAGCGCGGAGGCAGTATGGGGAATGATCGCGGGCCAGCGCCGGCTGTATGATGACGGTGTCGGTCCTTGCGGCCGGTCCGAGGATCACGATGCTCTCGCGGAGAAACTTTTTGCGCAGTGCGGCGGCAGGCGCCGCTGCCGTCCGGGGCGTGCCGGCAGCGGCGTGACGGAGCAGCGGGAAAGCTGCGCGAGTTCGCGTACCCGCAAGTCAAGCTCACCGGCGGGCCCCTGGCGGCCATGTACCGCCGCATGCACGACCACTTCCTGAACGTCGATGAGGACCGCCTGCTCAAGGTCTACCGGCAGCGTGCCGGAATGCCGGCGCCCGGGCGGGACATGGGTGGATGGTACGATGCCGACGGCTTCGTCCCGGGGCACCTGATCGGGCAGTTCATTTCCGGGCTGTCCCGGATTCACGCCCACACCGGCGATGCCGGGGCGGCGGCGAAAGCCCGGCGATTGGTTGAGGGCTACGGCGCCGCGTTTGAAAAGGACCGCAACCCGTATGCCAGTCCCAAAGCCTCGACCTGGGCTTGCTACATCCTCGACAAATACGCAATCGGTTTTCTGGACGCCGCCGCCCTGGCCGGCATCGAACCGGCGCGCAAACTGCTGCCCAGGGTGATCGAAGCCGCCCAAGCGTCGATTCCGGACCACGTCTTCGACCGCGCCGGCGTGCATCAACCGCCTTACGACGAGCCTTATATCCTGCCGGAGAATCTCTTCAAAACGTACGAACTTACCGGAGACAAGCGCTTCCTTGATCTGGCCAGGCGCTACCTTCTCGATGACGGATTCTTCGACCCCCTCGCAAAAGGCGAGAATGTACTGCCGGGCAAGCACGGCTACAGCCACGTGATTGCGTTGAGTTCGGCCGCCAAGGCATATGCGGTGCTTGGCGAGGACAAATATCTCCGGGCCATCCGGAACGCCTGGGACATGCTGGGCGGACAGCAGTTCGCGTCTGGCGCCTGGGCTCCCCAGGAGATGTTCGTTCAGCCGCGATCCGGTGAACTCGGCGAGAAGCTGACTTCCACCCGCGACCATTTCGAAACCCCGTGCTGTTTCTACAGCTACGCCAAGCTGGCGAGATACCTGACATGCTTCACGGGCGAGGCACGCTATGGCGACGGCCTGGAGAGGGCGCTGCTGAACACAATCCTCGGCGCGCTGGACCCGGACGACGACGGCGGCTATTACTACTACGCCGACTATCAGGCGCGCGCCGTCAAACGTTACTATCAACGCAAATGGCCCTGCTGCGCGGGCACGTTGTTGCAATCGGTGGCGGACTATCCGCTGAACATTTACTTCCACGAGCCGCGGGGCATCTACGTGAATCTGTACGCCGCGAGCGAGGTCCGGTGGAGCGCCGGCGATGTCCCGGTGACGGTCGCGCAGAACACCGCCTACCCTGAATCCGACCACGTGGAAGTGCGGGTGGATCCGGCGGCGCCCGCCGAGTTCGCCGTTCACTTTCGCATCCCGGGCTGGCTGGAGCGCCCGCCGCGGATTCTCCTCAACGGCCGCGGTACCGATGTCGAAAGCGCGCCCGGCACTTTCGCCACAATCACGCGCAGGTGGAGCAAGGGCGACCGCGTCGATCTCACGTTTCCGTTTTCGTTTCGCGCGATTCCGGTAGACGAACGGCACCCGGACACCGTCGCGGTCATGCGCGGCCCGGTGATGCTGGTTGCGGTGGACCCGCCGGAGAAGGCGGAAGCGAGTGCGGCGGCACTGGCCCGCATGGACGCGGTGCCCGGCAAACCGCTCGAGTTCGATTGCCGGTCGTCATCCGGCGCCGTGCGCATGCGGCCGTTCTACCAGGTGCAGCGGGAGCCGTATACGACGTACTTCCGCCGGACGGGAGGCGCGTGACCCGAACGCAGCCATCGAGAAGAACTGCACTCAAAGCGCTGGCCGCCGTGGCTGCGTCGCCGGCGGCCGGCCGGTCCGCCGCCGCGCCCGTATTCGAGCCCAGTTGGGAGTCGTTGAAACAGTATCGTTGTCCGGAGTGGTTCCGGAATGCCAAGTTCGGCATCTGGGCCCATTGGGGTCCGCAGGGCGCCCCGATGGAGGGTGACTGGTATGCGCGCAACATGTACGTGCAGGGCACCCGCCAGTACGAATACCACGTTAAGACTTACGGGCATCCTTCGCAGTTCGGCTTCAAGGACATCATTCCTCTCTGGACCGCGAAGAACTGGGAACCCGACGTGCTGATGCGCATGTTCCAGCGCGCCGGCGCACGTTACTTCACCTCGCTCGGCGTCCACTGCGATAACTTCGACTGCTGGAACTCGAAGCACCATCGCTGGAACGCAGTAAATTACGGGCCCCGCCGGGACATAGTGGGTATCTGGAACAAAGCGGCACGCGAACACGGCCTGCGCTTTGGGGTGAGCGAGCACCTGGCCTGGAGTTACGACTGGTTCAATGTCAATAAGGGCGCGGATAAGTCGGGCCCGTACACCGGCGTACCTTACGACGGCAATAACCCCGAGTGGCAGGATCTCTACTGGGAACCGCACCCGGAAACCGCCGCCAACTTTCCCGCCAATCCTTCACGCCGCTTCGAGTGGTCGTGGTTCGCACGTATCAGGGACCTCATCGACCAGCACAAGCCCGACCTGGTCTACACCGACGGCGGCCTTTTCGGCCAGTTGGGACGGGACATGGTGGCACACTATTACAACGCCAACATGGGCTGGAACGGCGGTGAGCTACAGGGTGTCTACACGCTGAAGCAGCCCGGCCCCGACGGAAAGACCGGCGAGTATCAGCCCGGCGTGGGGACCCGCGATATGGAGCGCGCGATCCCCGACGAAATCCTGCCGGAACCGTTCCAGATGGACACATGCCTCGGGCAATGGCAGTACTATCGCGGTTTCCGCTACCGGTCCGCCAGGGAACTGGTGCACACGCTGGTGGACGTGGTGAGCAAGAACGGAACCATGCTGCTGAGCGTGCCGCAGATGCCGGATGGCACGCTGGACAGCGAAGAAGAGGGCATCCTCCACGAGATCACGCTGTGGATGAGGATCAACAGCGAGGCCATATACGATACGCGGCCGTGGAAGAAGTTCGGCGACGGCCCTTCGGTGGCTGCGCGGCACCACATCGCCAACCCGCGCGGTCCCGGCAATCCGCTTGCGCCCGGGGACATCCGCTATACCAGCAAGGGCCGCAATCTTTACGTCTTCTGCATGGGCCCGCAGGAGAAGGATATTGAACTCGGCTCGCTCGGCACGGCGGCGGCGCTGCTTACCGCCGGGATCCGAAACGTTCGACTGCTCGGATCCGATGAAAAGCTCGCATGGTCACAGGAGGCGGGCGCGCTGAAAATCAAGCGGCCCGCGTTCCAGCCCCATCCGTACGCGATCGTGTTTGAAGTTGCGACGTAGCCGCTCGAAGCTACGCAAGTGCCTTGCGGCAGAAATCAAGACACTTCGCGACTTCCTTCACCGCATCCGATCCCTCGGGAATGGCGTACTCCTGCTCAATCGAGGCCGGCATCGTCCACTTGTTCTTCTGCACGGTCTGGAGAATTTCCTTGATCGGCGTCTCCCCGGTGCCCCACGGCAGGTTCAGCTCGCAGTGCTGGGGCGAGGTCCGATCCTTCATGTGGAAACTCGCGATCTTATCGTGGAACTTGTTGAGGAATTCGAGCGCCAGTTCGCCGCCTTGAGCCGCCGTGAAGTGGCCCAGATCGACGTTCGACCGGTTGCCTGGCGAAGCCGCGAAGCACACATCGAAGGCGGTCATGCTGCCCTGCCCGTGCGAGTGGTAGGCGACGAACATCTTGTGCTTCATGGCCCAGTCACCCAGCCTCTTCATGGCCGGCCCGTCGCCCTCGTTCGTCATCAACTCCGTGGTCACGTGGGAGGCGCCGAGCGTCTGGGCCACCTTGAACGTGTAGTCCAGGTCTTCGTCCGTGCCCTGGCGCAGATCCTTGACCGCGTAGATGGTCACCCCCGCATCGTTGTACATCTTCCGCAGATCTTTGAAAATGCTCATCGGCAGCGCCAGGCGCCACTTGCGCTCGGCGTCCGCCGCCGCTTTTTGTTCCGGCGTTTGCTCGCCGCGTCCCCGCGCCGCCACCGGCCGCGCCGGTGCCCGTCCTGCGCCCGCCGCCGCGTTGCCTGGAGCGCCGCGGCCCGCCGGGCACGTCTTCCCGTTCCATTGTCCGGAGGGCTGGTTGTTGCCGAAGCCAGTCTGCATTCCCTCAACCGGAGGATATGTCGGCGCCGGACCGCGACCGCCGAATTGACCGCCCCGGCCGCCGCGCCCGCCCTGGCCTGCCGCTGCCGCCGCCATGACTCGAGTCCCACTTGCCCTGTTTGCGAACATAATCGTTCAGCGGGCCATTCATCAGCTCGATGGCGCTGATGCCGGAATCGACGCAGTACTTCAACGTCGCTTCGGCGCTTTGATCCGGCATGCTGCGAAAGCTATAGGTGATCGCGCCGACTTGAACTCCCTTGATCCTGGAATTCGGCTTCGCAGCCCCCATGACGCTCGATGCGAATCCCGAAGCGAACCCCGTTGCCAGCGCAATTCTTCCGACATCTCGTCTCGTGTAGAGCATGCTTTCTCCTGGTAACCACATTCAGTGAACCAACCTAACGTCCGCGGGCGTTCCCGCATCGCCATGTGACCCTTGCCTGAGTATTGGAGTAAATATATCACTATCGGAGGGTTCGGGCGGGCGGACAGAATCTCGAGTGGGATGGGGGTGCGAGAGGACGGCGTATTGTGCCGGAATAGCGGCGCCCCGATGCAGCGAGGCGCCGCTCGTCCGGCGGCTTCGAAATCAGAAGACGAATTTCAACGCCAGTTGCATCTGCCGCATGTTGGTCTTGGTTCCGGTGATCGTACCGAACGCCGTCTTGTTGTTGACGTTCGTGTTGGGGTTGGCCCAGTTCGGATGGTTCAGCGCGTTGAACGCCTCCCACCGGAACTGAAGATAGTGGTGTTCGGTGAACATGAAGTTCTTGAGCAGCGAGGCATCGAAATTGAACAGCCCCGGCCCGATCAGCGTGTTCCGCCCGACATTGCCGAAAGTTCCTTCGGGTTGCACCTCGAATGCCGCCAGGTTGTAATAGCGGGCGGTTGTCGGATCCGAGACATACGGGCTGACGCCGGTTGCATTCGGCCGGTCGAAACCACCGCCGGTCTTGGACTGATCGAGGCCGCCGACCGTCACCGTGATCGGGAAGCCCGTCTGTGCCGTGATGATTCCGCCCAACTGCCACCCGCCGGCGATACCGTCCAGAAGGCCGCTGCCGGTGGAGAATGCGCGACCCCTGCCGAACGGAATGTCGTAGAGAATCGAACTGACGAAACGGTGCGCCACGTGGAAGCTCGACAGGCCGTACTCGCAGTTTCGGCAGTAGCTGTTCTGCGGGAATAACGTGTCGCCGTCGTGCGTGCGGATCGCGCTGCCCGTGTCCGTGGCTCGCGACCACGTGTAGCCAAACAGGTACGTGAGTCCTGCGCTGTAACGTTTGGTGAGCTTTGCGGAGAACGCGTTGTACTTGCCGTATCCGCCGTTATCCACCAGTTGGATGCGCCCGAATTCAGGGAACGGGGAGCGCTGCGCGATCGGCACGCTCTGCGGTCCGGGCAGCGCCTCGTTTACCGCGATCAGTTGCTCCAGGTGGCGAAGCTGGCTGCCCTCGTACCCGAGTTCGAGAACCTGGCTGGCCGGCAGTTCATACTGCGCGTTGAACAGGTACATGTACGTGGTCGGCGTGCGGCGGTTGTACTCGTTGGCGAACGAGTACGGAGTGGGCACGATGGCTTTGGCGCCGGCCAGTCCAGCGAAGGAATTACCGATCGTGTAAAGCGTGTTCCCGATCGATTCGAAGCGCGTGCGTCCGGCCAGGTTGCGCGCCATGTCGAAGCGCGGATTGCCGGTATCCTGCGAATAGAAAATCCCGGAACCGGCGCGCAGCACCAGTTTGGGACTTACGTTCCACGTGATCCCCAGCCGCGGCGCGACATTGCTGTAATCGGTGCGGACCAGCCTCTCGCCCAGGGAGCCGTCGCGGGCCAACTTGATGTTCGGCCAGACCAGGTTGACGCCCTCGAGCGGCTCGCCGGTCCCCTGCCGCAGGAAGTAAGGATGCAGGTTGGGGTCCGCGACCGGCCCCGACCGGATCTTTGCCGGAATGGCAACCGTGAACAGCTTGCCCGTCGTGTCCTTCCAGGGTGGCGTGATCTCGTATCGAAGCCCGAAGTTCACCGTCACCTTGGAGGTCGCCTTCCAGACATCGTCCACATAAAACGCATAGCTCCAGTCGCGGAACGCCGCCTGGGCGATGGCAACGGCCGCCTCGGCGCGTTTCGTCTGCCCCAGGAGAAAATCGGCAAAGGCGTCTCCGCCGGTTGCGGCCAGGGCGCCCGAAGCATTCTTCACGGTGGTGGCGGTCGCGTTGATATCGAACAGGAAGGAGCCGCGCGCAAACTGATTGCCGACCTGGTTGAACTCGTCGCGCCGTACCTCTCCTCCAAACCGGATGGAATGAGCCCCGCCCATCCAACTGAAGTTATCGACGAATTGCAGCGAGTGGTTGTCGTTCGCGTACGGCCCCTCGGAGTCGTCTCCGAAGCCGCTGTAGTTTGTGATTGCCACCGAAGGGATGCCCCAGGTTACCGGGTCGCCGCCCTTCAGGCCCGGAATGCCCAACTCCGTGACCACATCGCGCTTGAAGGCCAGTTCGCGTCCGGCCGAGTTGAAGAAACTGGTGTAACCGAAGCGCGCCTCGTTCACCGTGGACGGCGAGAAGATGCGGACGTTCGAGCCCATGTACTGCTCCACGTTTGTGAGCACCTGGAAACCGTTCAGGTAAAGCGCCTCGTTGAGCTGGTTCTCGTCGCCCCAACTGTAGCGGCCGAACCACTGCGAGCGCGAGGACTCGGCAAAGTCCATGCGCAGAATGAACTGGTCCTTGTTCACCGGCCGCCCCTGCGAGATCTGGTGATTGCTTCGCAGCGTGGAGTTGGGCAGATTCGGAGCCGGGTAGAACTCGAGCAATTTCTTGGCGAACGGGTCTATCGCGCCGGCGGGAATCATGTTGCCGGGGAACGGGTCGGCGGTCACGGTGCCGTCCGGGTTCACCACGCGGGTCGCCGGATTGTAGATGATGGTGCCGCGTGAGAGGAGTTCGCTGAAGTCTCCGGTCCGCATAGCCGCGCTCGGCAGATTGTAAATTCCCTGCACCTGCCGCCGCTGCCGGAAGGCCTCGTAGTTGGACATGAAGAACAGCCGGTCCCTGCCGTTGAAGATCTTCGGAATCCACACCGGCCCGCCCAGCGTGAACCCGTACTGGTTCCACTTGAAGGGATCCTTGACCACCGGCTTGGAGGTGAATGCGTAGTTCTTGGCATCGAGCTTGTCGTTGCGCAGGAACTCGAATGCAGTTCCGTGGAAAGCATTGGTGCCGGGTTTGGTGGAAACGTTGATCTGCGTCGCCTGCCTGCCGAACTCCGCCGGATAGACGCCGGTCTGGACTTTGAATTCCTGCAACGCGTCGATGGACGGTTGAATGATATAGGTGTTGAAATTGGGATCGGTATTGTTCACGCCGTCCAGCGAGAACTGGTTGAAGTAGCTGCGCTGCCCGCTGACCGAAATATTCTGCGAGGCGCGGTCGCCGCCCTGCCGCGAACCCGCCTGCCCCGCGCTGCCGAATCCGTACGAAACGTTCGGCGAAAGCGAGACGAGCTGGAGATAGTTGCGCCCGTTCAGCGGCAGTTCGACAATGCGCTTGTTCTCGATCACCGTGCCGACCGTGGCGTTCTCGGTCGAGAGCAACTGTGCGTCCGCGGACACTTCGACCGCTTCGTTGACCTGCCCAACCACCAATTCAAAATCCAGCCGCGCATTCTGCTGCACCTGCAATTGCACGCTCTTGGCGGAAGCGGTTTTGAAACCTGGCTTCGCCACCCGGATGTCGTAGGTGCCGGGTGACAAGGAAGGAAAGGAGTACAGGCCGGCGTCGTTAGTGATGGTTTTTCGCGCGACATTGGTCGCCGAGTTGATAACTGTAACTTCGGCCGCGGGAACAACCGCGCTCTGAGCGTCTCGGACCTCGCCGGCGATACTGCCGAAGGTCTGGCCGTAAACGGTCCCGGCGAGCCACAGTAGACACGTCCCCACGAACAGCTTAGTTCGCATTTCATTTCCCCTCGTGTGAAATCCCCATACCGCACTTCAGCCCTGTGCCCCATTGCAGGGCGGGCCGTCATGAGTGTGCGCTACTCTATCAAATCACCCGCGTCTGTGACAAGACCGTCACTATCGGCTCCTGAGGTTCGGCGTACACTTCCGGCTTTGGCGTGCCTCCGGCCGCCCGGCCATCCGGCAGGAACGCCGCCCCGCAGGTGATGTGCTGGCCGGTAACTTGCTCACTCCCGCGTGTACCCAAGGCGGAGGAAAGACGTGCCGGCGCTCGAGCGGACTACTCAGTAGGCGATCGAAGTCGCACGTCGTCAGCCCGACGGCAGTTGGTGAGGGCTTATCGGAGACCCGTTCACGGTTGGGAAGTATCGATAACGGAAGAATGAATCTATGGTAGACAACATCGATCAGCTGGAAATGCATCGGACCGCGCTAATGGGGCATTGCTACCGGATGCTCGGCTCGGCCGTGGATGCCGAAGATGCCACGCAGGAATCCATGATTCGTGCGTGGAAGAGCATCGACCGGTTCGACGGAAGGGCCTCGCTCAAGACCTGGCTGTATCGCATCGCGACCAACGTGTGCCTGGACGAACTGTCCCATCGCGGACGACGTGCCCGGCCGTTCGAGGAAGGCGATCCTTCGTCGGGGACTCCGTCCGTTGAAGCGCTGGTCGAGCGCCCGCGGTCGCATTGGTTGGAACCGGTGGCGGATGCTCGCGTCATTCCCGCGGACGCCGGCCCCGCCGAACAGATCATGTTGCGGCAGACGGTTCATCTGGCGTTTGTCGCCGCCCTGCAACAGCTCGCACCCCGGCAACGGGCGGCCCTGCTGTTGACCGAGGTGCTCGGGTTATCGGCCGCGGAGGTGGCCGGGACGCTATCCACCTCGGTGGCCGCGGTCAATAGCGCGTTGCAACGGGCGCGAGCAACCCTGGCGCAGCGACGCGTGGATGCATCCGCGGAACTGTCCCCGGTCCAGCAGGACCTCCTGCGCCGCTACGTCGAAGCTTTCGAGGCCTACGACACCGATGCGCTCGTCTCCCTGTTGAGGGAAGACGCGGTCCTCAATATGCCGCCGTTCACGCTCTGGATTCAGGGACCGCGCGAGATTCGCGCCTGGCTCAACGGACTGGGCAGTGGTTGCCGCGGCTCCCGCCTGATTGCGACGGCGGCCTCCGGGTCCCCGGCGTTCGCCCAGTACCGCATCAGTCCCGAAGGCGGCCACAAGGCGTGGGCGCTCATCGTCCTGGAAATGGCGGGCGATCGCATCGCCACCATGACATCGTTTCTGGACGTCGAGACGATCTTCCCGCGATTCCACATGCCGCTCACCCTTGCCGCGGCAAGCGGCTCTGCTTCAACACGTTAAAGTGGTCGATTTTTTTTCGCCTGTGACCGATGAGTCCGTGCGGCTGCGGCAGTCTACACACTCGAAAGGAAACATTCGCCATGACCACTCCGATTCATCCCAGCCAAACTCGACGGGAAGCAGCCTCGTCGCCATCTGCCACAACGCCCAGAGGGGCCGTTTGGGCCGGAAGAATTCTCAGCGGCCTTGCAGCCCTGTTCCTCGCCTTGGACGGTGTCATGAAGTTGTTCAAGCCGGCGGTCGTAGTCCAGGGTACGGTTCAACTCGGATACCCCGAATCCTCCATAGTTGCGCTCGGCATCGTGCTCCTGATCAGCACAATCCTCTATGTCGTGCCTCGCACCGCCATCCTCGGAGCGATTCTGCTCACCGGCTATCTGGGCGGAGCTGTCGCGACGCACGTGCGTGTGAGTGACGGCTGGTTCAATATGCTGTTCCCGGTGTTGTTCGGAGCCCTCTTGTGGGGCGGGTTGTGGCTTCGCGATTCGCGCGTTCGCAACCTGCTGCCGTTCGCCGGAGCTTGAGGGCCGTTTTCCGACCGCACGGTTATTCCACGGAGGGCCGATGCCGGACACCTACACGAGGCGAATGTTAGTCTGTCTGCCCGTGCGCGACCTCGCGCGGTCGGTCGCCTTCTTCGCCTCGCTGGGCTTTCGGTTTCACCCCGGCCTGACGGACCGTTGCGCGGCCTGCGTAATGATCAACCACCACGCCTGCGCGATCCTGCTGGACGCCCCGTCATGGTGCGAAGGGCCGAGCCGGTTCTCCGGCATCGTCGGAATCTCCTGCCGGTCGCGTTGGGAGGTGGACGAAATTCGCGTGAAGGCGATTTCGGCAGGCGGCTCGGTCAGTCGTCCCGTGTTGGATCTGGGCTTTCTCTATAGTGCCGCCTTCTGCGATCCCGACGGCTACACGTGGGAGGCGGTATGGACCCGCTCCGATGCACCACCTCCGCAGCCGCCCGCCGCGCGCGTGTAATATTACGTTGTTGCGCGCGACGGTGCGCCTGGCAGCCGCCGCTTATTGGAGACCCGTTCACGGGTGGGTGGCCGGACATCTGCCCGGCCACCGTCTCTTTAGAACGTCAGCTTCAGGCCGAGATTGATCGCCCGGGGACCGGTCCCGCCCACGCCCTGATTGGAGATCAGGCCCGCCAGGGTGCCGGTCACACGGCCGAAATTCGCGTCCCCCAGCGTGGTGTTGGGATTCCCGAATGCCGGCGAGTTAGTGACGTTGGTCGACTCCGCGCGGAACTCAAGCTTCACCCGCTCCGTGATCTCGAACCGGCGGAAGAGTGACAGGTCGAAGTTGCCGAGGCCGGGGCCGTTGAAATTGTTGCGCCCGGCTGTGCCGAAGCGGCCGGTCGTGCCGAGCGGCGGATTCTGCAGGAAGCAGGACGAGGTCACCGGCACGCAACCGGTCGTGTCAAACCACGTCGCGGTCCCGCTGGTCCCGGCCACCAGGTGCGTGAATGTCACGTCGCCGATAAGGTCCGGGGTGAAGGTGCTGCCCGGCGTGTTGGCGGAGGCGTTGGTACCGAACGTGAGCGGGCGGCCGGTCATGAAGCTGAGGATGCCGTTGAGCTGCCAGCCGCCGGCAATCCAGCGCGCCGCGCCATTCTGAAGCCACGGCTTGCCTTTGCCGAACGGCAGCTCCCAGACGAAGCTTTCGGTGAAGTTGTGGGTGCGGTCGAAGTCGAGCCGCGCGTAACTGCGCTCCGGCTGGATGTAGTTCCACAACCCGCCGTCCTCGGACGAGAATCCCATGGCCTTGCCCCACGTGTAGGCGTTAGTCATGAGGAAGCCGCCGCTGAAACGCCGATCGAACTTCACCTGGAGACTGTTGTAATTGTTGCTGTAGCCGGCGTAGCGGTAGTTGATGTCGGTGTTCCGGTTATCGCGGACGAAGTACGGCTTGCCCGCCGAGCCGGAGCCGAACCGGAACGACGCGTTCAGGTTATAGGTGACGGGAGCGCGCACGGTGTGGTTCGCGACATAGGCGATGTCCAGGGTGAAGTTCATCGGCAACTGCCGCTGGAACGCCGCGTTCCACGACTGGATGTAGCCCTCATGGTAGTCCAGCGGGATGTAGCTGGCAATGGTCTGCGCCAGGAGCTGGGGGGTGTTGGCCGGGATGATCCCGTTATCGGGTACGTTTGCCGGGGCGAGCGACGGGAACCCGGTGCCCATGTTGAGGACCTGGCCGGTCGGCGTCACGGCGAAGCCGTAGCTGTTGGTGGTTCCGTAGGAATTGGTCTGCTTGACCGGGAAGTTGTCCCAGGCGTACTTGTTATCCGGAAACGGGATCCAGCTCACGCCGTATCCGGCACGGATGACGGTCTTGGAATTGATGCGGTACGACGCGCCGATGCGCGGCGAAAAGCCCGTGTAATAGGTCTTGCGGCCGAGGTTCATCGGATTGTTGCCGTAGCCCGCGACCATCAGGCTGTTGGTCGCCGGGTCGTAGTTCGAGAAACCGCCCTTAAGGCGCGGCGTGGCCGGCGGGTAGAAGTCGTGCCGGAGCCCAAGGTCGATGGTCAGTTTCTGGCTGACCTGCCACTTATCCTGGAAATAGCTGAAGACCATCCAGGCGCGATAAGCCGGGAACTGGATCGCGAGGTCGCGTCGGACAGTGTTCGGCACGTCCAGCAGGAAGCTCGCCAGGCCGTTCACCTGCGACTGCACGGCGGCGCCCGGGGTAGAGGTCTGGTTGTTGCCGAAGACGAATTCGCCGCGCGGACCGCCGGCATCCTGCGTTTGCAGCAGCTCGTCGCGGAGACGGCGGATGTCCACGCCCCACTTGATCGTGTGGTTGGACTTGATCTTGATCCAGTTATTGACGAAGTCGATGTTAGTCTCGGCGCGGTTCCAGGGCAGGCTGGCGGACCAGCCGACCAGCGGGTTGGCATAGCCGCCGACGTTCATCGAGCTGAGGCCGCTCGACCAGTCGTCCAGGTTGGCGCCCTTAATGCCGACCGCCTCCGCCGCGTTCGTGCCGTAATCGAGGTTCTGCGCCTTGTTGCTGTACCGGCCGAGTCCCACGCGCGCATCCATGAGAAAGGTTGGCGAGATGGTCCGGGTGTAGTTCAACGCGGTGCTCTGGGTGCGGTTAATGCCGGTGGCCGCGAAGCCCTTGCCCCCGCCGCCGTACATGCCGAAGCGGCCGGGGTCCAGCACCACCGGGCGCTGGAAGCTGTAGCGGAGCGAGAAGCGGTCCTTATCCGACTGCTGGTGGTCGACTTTTATGTCGAAGGAGTCCTGGTCCTTCTTGCGCGTGGTGGAGCTGGCGTAGTTGTTGGTGATGACGCCCGGGATATTCTGCGCGGGCACGAAGGAAAGCAGCTTGGCCGCGATCGGGCTGATCAGGTTCGTTGGAATCTTGTTGTCCGGGAACGGAGTGCGCCCGACGCCGGTGGTACGGTCGCCGCTGGCAGGGTCGTACACGCGGGCGGTCTGGCTGCTGAAGTCGCCGTTGCGGAACTCGGCGGTCGGGACCAGGATCAGGAACCCGTCGCCGCGCCGGTCGGCGATGCGCAGATAGTCGGCGAAGAAGAATGTGCGGTTCCTGATGATCGGACCGCCGATGTTGCCGCCGAAATAGTTGTACGTGGTGACGGGCTTGGACGGCTGAAAGGTCTCGCGGGCTATCAGGTGGCTGTTGTTGTGAAACTCGTACGCGGCGCCGTGAATGCTGTTGGTGCCGGACTTGAGGATGATGTTGGTGACGGCGCCGCCGGCGCGGCCGAGCTCGGCTTCATAGTTAGCGGTGGCGACATCAACGTTTTGCAGCGCCTCGATAGGCGGGATGAGGACGGTCAGAAGGCCGGTGCGGTGGTTGTTGTCCACGCCCTCGAACTGCACGTTGTTGCCGAGGCGGCTGACGCCGTTCACCTGTGACGTCAGCGAGCCCTGCGAGTTGAAGAACTCCGAGTGCGGCGCAAAGGATCGGGTCGCGCCTGGCACCAGGTTCAGCATCGCCTGGAAGCTGCGGTTGTAGCCCACCGGCAGGTTGGCGAGTTGCACGGTTTCGATTTTGCGGCCGATGTCCGCACGGTCCGTCTGGAGCGCCGACGCTTCGGCGGTTACCTCAACCGTCTCGCTGATCTGGCCGGGCTGAAGCGCCAGGTCCACGCGAATGGTGGTGTTGACCGGAAGGTCCACTCCGGCCCGGGTGGCCTTTTTGAAGCCGGCCTGCTCGGCACTTACCGAGTACAAGCCAGGAGGGAGGTTCGGGAAGGAATAGTTTCCGCTTTCATTGGAGTTGGCGGTGCGGCTGACACCGGTGTTGGTTTCGGTGAGCACGACCTTGGCATTCTGGACCACCGCGCCGGAAGCGTCGGTGATGGTTCCGACCAGGCTCGCCGTGACGGCCTGCCCCCAAAGCGTCCCGGCAAGCGCACACGCCAGAAGAAGCACGACGGAAGTCGAACGTAGATTCTTCATTGCTAACCTCGAATTGAGTCTAGAGTTTTTTCGGCGGGCAAACGAGGCCCGCTGTCTGACCTGAGATTATAGTGCTTTTGAGAACCGTTCGCAGATGGTGCGATTCCTGCTGGTGCGCTGCGCGAAGTCCGGTCGGTCCGAGGCGGCTTTTCGCAGCCGGGAATCGGCTATCGGTTGGTGCGCGCCTTCGGCTCAGCCTTGGAGTCTGGCCATCGACTCCGCGTAGGTCGGGCGGGCTCCGGCGGCCACGTCCTCGCGTCGCAGTTGATGGAATCTTCCGAGCATTGCGTTTGCGCCCGCCAGGATCCGCACGCGTTCGGTGTATTCGCCGAGTTTGCTCCCGGGCAGCACCCACATCGCCACGTCGTCCCTGAGGGCGTCCACATAGGCGCGGGCGCCGCAACAGCCCAGGCTCATCGCCGCACGGCCGCTGTTGACGGCCTGCGCGACGGCGCTGCACGCCGGCCGCCCCATCGCCGGAGGAATGCCCAGTTCCACCTGCTGCACTGCCTCCGCCATCACCAGGCTCCGGCTTGCATCCAGGAGCACCACCACCGCATCCGGAACGGACGGGCTCTCCGCCAGCGGCGTGTAGATCACGTATTTCGACCGCCGTTCCAGCACCGGGATGTGAGCCATATCGGCCGGCCGCACGTAATCCAGTTGTCCGAGCACCTGCATCACCGTCTGCAACTCGGCTTCGTAATTCGGCGATGGATCCTTCAGGTTGTGCGTGTAGACCCCGATCGAGCAGAGATCGTGATCTTTGGCCGAAGTGGCGAATCCGGCATGCGCGGCCCTTTCCCAAAATACGCATCCCGCCGGCACTGCACCGTCAAATAGTGGAATGCCTTCCGGAATGCTGTCCCGGAAACTGATAGCTACCGCCGGCAGCGACAGATTCAGACTGTTTTGCAGAACCTGCGCCATCTCTGACCATTCGGACATCGCACGCACTCCCCTCGAT
Source organism: Bryobacterales bacterium (assembly GCA_963836425.1). GTDB lineage: Bacteria > Acidobacteriota > Terriglobia > Bryobacterales > Bryobacteraceae > CAWIJJ01. Next base: position 37,779 of record CAWIJJ010000013.1, read on the forward strand.
ATAAATTCGGATGGACGATTATACATCGCACCCGTCGGGAGACGCAAAAACGCCCGCAGGTTCCCGGGCGGCAACCGCTCCCGTCTATCGCGCCGATGAGAACGTGTAACTGCCGGACTTCAAGTTATACACGGCCTTGCCGTTTTCGTACCTGACGAACGTGACGCCGTTCACCTGTCCGGCATCCTTGCCGCCTTCCTTTACCGATGCCGCCGCGCTCGCCGGCAGATACAACGTAGCGCTGGTGTTGGCCGGAACCGTAGCCCGGTAAGTGAGAAGCTTGCCGTCAACTTTCCACGCGCTTGCGATTCTGCCGTACACCGAATCGTAGTAACCTTCCGCCGACGTAACGGCCCCCGTTGGATCCGGCTCCGGCTGAAGGATGAATTTCTGGAACCCGGGTTGGTCCCGCTGAATGCCCAGCGAGTACGCCATCATCCACTGCCCGACCGCGCCGAAGGAATAGTGATTGAACGAATTCATGCTGTTGTTGCCGCCGAACCCGTCTTCCACCGTATACCCGTTGAGCCGTTCCCAGATTGAGGTTGCGCCCTGGTCGATGGCATAGAGCCACGATGGGTACTTGTCGTTCGTCAGGATCCGGTATGCCAGGTCGCTGAGGCCGTGGTCCGACAGGGCTTTACTGATCCAGGACGTGCCGATGAACCCGGTCATCAGCGAATCCTTCGGTCGCACCACTCCGTTGTCGTCCTTGTTTTCCCGGCTCACCGTTTCGGCCAGGTTCTTCACCATGTATGGAGCGTTCTCACTGCTGAACAGGCCCATCCCCAGGCCGACCGCATAGGAAGTCTGCGTGTCGGCCAGCCTGAACTCCGGCGGAGGCGCCGGCGTTGCTCCCCTTCCGCCACCGAACCCGCCGCGTCCGCCGCCCGTGGCAAGCGTTTTCTTGTCGGCATTTACGAATTTCGAATTAAAGAAAGCCTTGCGCTTTTCGTACAAGCCCCTGTACTTAGCCGCATCGGTAGGTTTGTCCAGTATCTGAGCCACCTTCGACATGATGTCGAGGTCATAGGCGTGGTAAGCCGTAACCAGGAATGCCGATCCCAACGCATTGTTCTGCGGTCCCAGCCAGTCGCCCAGTTGCCCGTCGGAACTCAGGCCGGTGTTCGGATCGATCGTCGTCTCCAGGTAGTCTGCATAGGCGGCCATCGCCGGATAATGCCGTTCGAGCAGCCCCACATCGTCGTACTGCAGGTAGGCCTCCCATGGGACCACGATCCCCGCGCTCCCCCATAAGACACCGCCGAAACCTCCGCCGATGGGCGCCACATCCGTAAACCTGCCCGACGGCGCCTGAACGTCGCGCATCGCATACATATGGCGCGTCAGGAACTGATCCGCGTTCGATACATAAGTGGCGGTACGCGAAAATACGTTGATGTCCCCCGACCATCCCATGCGTTCGTTCCGCTGCGGGCAGTCTGTCGGTATGGTCAGGAAGTTATCCACGTTGGACCACACCAGGTTCGACCAAAGCCGGTTGACTTTTTCATTGGACGTCTTGTAATCCGCCGATAACTCCCTGACCGAACTGATCGCCACGCCCTGAACGTCTGCCAGCGGTAGCGGCCTGTCGATGCCCGTGATTTCGACATACTGAAAGCCGTGCGATGTAAAGCGGGGCTGCATAACCTGGCTTCCCGCCTTCATCGTGTAAACGTCCTGGTTGAGCGCGGCACGATAGTTCTCCGTCATGATCATGCCCACGTTCTTCCCCGATTCCTTCAGGTCGGGATACAGCATCTCGGAATACCGCAGCGTGATCTTACGGCCGGCGCGCCCGTTGGCGATATTGATCCGCGGCACGCCCACCAGGTTCTGCCCCATGTTGTAGACGTACACGCCGGGCCGCACTTCCTTGACGCTTTTGGCCGTCAGCGTGCGGAAGACTCCGGCATTATTGCCCACCTGCCCTATCAGAGACAGTTTGTCGAAATTGAACGGCGAGCCCGGCGCTCCGCGGCCGCCCCCTTCCATGCCGGAAAAGGTCGTACCCTGGAGCGGCACCGCCACCGCATTCTTCCACTTACTGCCGTCGTAGGCGGCAGTGGTCCAACCATCCACCGCACGCTCCTTGGAGGCATCGTAAATTTCGCCGAAATCGAGGCTGCTGTATACCACCGGGCCGCTGCCGGAATATTTCCAGGTCTGCGGATTGGTGGTGACGGTATCGGCCGACCCATCCTTATAAGTAATGACCAGCTTGGCCAGCAGCGACTGCCGGTCTCCGAAATGATTCCAGATATTTCCGAAGCTGAGCAGTCCGCTCCACCATCCCTCCCCGAGCATCGCGCCCATGGCGTTGTCGCCGGCCTTGATCATGCCGGTAACATCGTAGGTCTGGTACATGTGGGTCACGTTATATTGCGTCAGCCCGGGATTATAATAGTCGTCTCCCACCCGCTTGCCGTTCAGGAAGACTTCATAGATACCTCGCGCGGTCACATACAGCCGCGCGCCTTCAATCGCTTTGGCAGCGGCCTTGAAGCTGGTGCGCAGCATCGGCATCGAGTTACGGCTGGGATCCCTGACCAGGAATACGCCGTTCGCACCGCCGTTCAGCGCGTAGCTCCCGCTGGCCACTGAAAAGCCGGGTTGGCAGCGTCCGCATAGATTCCCTTGTACGCGCCCGTCAGGTCTTCCTGAAACAGCACGTGATTGGGGGCGCGGTTGTTGCGGACAGTGACATCGCGGAACGAGGCGCTCTGGCCCGGCGCGACCGAGAACCCGATATCGCAGAGCATCCCGAACGGTATGTAGTTGCCGCCCGAACCAACCGGGTTCAGGTTCACGGAATTCGCCGCTCCGCCGCGCCCCCCGCCGCCTTGTCCCCCGCGCGCCCCGCCCGCCGGAGGCTGCGCCGAAGCGCCCGTGATGGCGCTGTCCCCGTCGATCGATATGGCGATCTGTCCGAACGTGCTTCGAAACTCGATCGTGTGTTCCGCGTTCTTGTTCGAGTTGTTGATGAGTCCGGTCGAAATGTCGAAACTTCGCAGCGGTTGCGAGGGCGTATCGGTATCTTTGTACCCTGCGCGGTAGACGTGCAGTTTCGCCTTGCCCCCGGCCGAACCGTCAACTCCGGAAATGTCGAGTTCCAGTTTGATGTAGCTCTGATCCTTCGCGCTCTCCACCTGGTAAATGTTCTTGAATTTGTCCATCAGGCGCGAATCGTTGGCGCCGTAAACGAAGCTCGCGCGCGTGCTGCCCGCCCTGATCGTCAGGCCGTATTTCACATCGAAGATGGCGAGATACGGCGCATACAGCACCAGGTCCTCGTCGCCGCCGCCGATCCATTTGGCTCCGCCCCAAGCGCTCGCATCGGGAGCCGGATTCATCAGTCCCGTTTCAAACCACGAACTGCCGCTCAGCTTCGCCCCCGCCTGGTTCCACACCGTCACCGTCCACGAGTACCGTGTGGCCGGCTGCAGCGGGCTCCCGGCGTACCGGATCGCGAGTGAATTCGATCTGTCGGTCTTCTTCGTATCCCAGACCGTGTTGCCCCTGGCATCCTTGACTTCGATCTGATATGCGGTCTGCGCGTATCCGCGCTCGCCCGCCGTAGTGGCCATCTGCCAGCCGAAACGCGGCTGCGCCACATCGATACCCAGAGGGGTATTCCTGTATTCCACTTGCAGGTTCCTGATGAGTGCCGCCGCCTCTGCCTGCGCCATCCCGCAAAGCAGCACGAACCCCATCGTCACAATCCGTTTCACGGAACTCGAGGTCCGCGTCAGGCTCATCGCATCCTCCACTTGACTACTGCCGGGTTTCTTTGGAACGTCGATTGTAACCCCTGGCAATTTAGTGGTGGCGAATCCGGATCGGGATTACCATCGACCGGTCCTTGTCGAAATGCGGATTGTTCACATACACGGAATTCGGCGGTTCGCCGGCCGCTGCCGGCTGCCCGATTTTTTCGAGTCGCAAATCGCGCGATGCGAGCAGGCCACCGCGGTCCATCTGTTCGGCCATCTGCCCGGCGACCCGTACCGGTTCAGCGGCCTTTGGGTCGGGTCCCGCCGGCGCCGAAACCACGACCATCAGGTTTTCCTCTCCTCGCGGTTCTTCGATCGCAAAGCAGTACCCGTTCGGAATCGTGACCGAGGCGCCGGCCTGTACCACGGGCTCTTCCGGCAGTTCCGCGGAAGGCAGCAACGCCTGCCAGAAACCGGACGAGCCGCGGTTGAATACGAACAGCCGGCCCGTCCGGTTCGGCGTGAAGCGCACCGCAAAACAATCGCCCGTCGCGAAATTCCCGTCCGGGTCTACTTCAGACGAGGCCTTGCTGATTCGATCCACTTTGAGCACGTTGTACCGCAATGCAAAATCGGCAAGCGTCGCGGGAATGACACTCCCCTGATCCACCGCCGCGCCGCTTCCCTTCGCCTTGGCCGGCGAACCCTTCTTCGTGGAGGGAACCGCTTTGCTGCGTTCCGGAGTGACGGCAGGTTTATAGGACAACTCGCGGGTTTTCAAACCGCGGAAGAAAGCATCTCGAGGGCTCGTATCCAACTCCTGGCAGACCAGCGGCGCCACTGCCGGCAGGCACACCATCCAACACAGTAAAGATCGCACATCCACCCCCTGTTACTCACATCGCGCAACGCTCGTCCGGGATTATACCAGCTTCGACTCTACTGGTCGCGGCTGTGGTCCCCGACAGCGGCACAACTGCCTCTTGATCGTTTACACCGCGAATGCTCTGGCGGAAATTCCGTAGGCAGCCACTCCCGGGGGCAAGGTGGACCTACTGCCGGTCCTCGTGATCGCCAGGCAAATATCGCCGCGTACACCGCACCGTCAGAGCACAGAGAAAGTAAGTCAGGGCTTTTTCGGAGTAAGTGCAGCACGGACCCGATACCTGGTGCGTATCGCATTCCTCATCCGCACCGTTCTACCGGAGCTTACGTTCGGACCAGCTGCACTGGGGGTCCCGGTAGTCCGGCCGCGGTAGCGCGTTAGTTGTACCGCGGGACCTCGCTGCGGAACGGACTTGCCGGCAATCCGGCCTGGTTCACCAGATTGCACTCCGGATCGTCCGCCCACCCGTAGCGCACGCTCACCGGCGACGGCACCGAGGGGCTCGACAGCACGATCGTGGAACCTTCCACCCTCGCATCGGCAGGCGCGAACTGGCCGTCGGCGCCGGCGATTTCAAACCCCTTCAGCTCCGTGCCGCCGCGGCCGGTCATGCGGGCGGCATGAGTGAAATAAACGCGCACCGCGCCGCCTTCGGGCGCCATCGTACGGTAGACGGGGCCGGAGTACTCCACCGGCTCGCCGTAAGCGATGGCGCGCGCCGCCAGAGCCAGCCGGAGCCCCACGTCCTGTTTGTTCTTCGGGTGAATGTCGCGCGATTCGCCGATGTCAACGATCACCGCCATTCCGGTATTCGCAAGCCGCAGGACTTCGTTTTGCGACTCCCGCAGGACGGGCCAGCGGCCGTTGGTCTTGTAATTCGCGAGCTGCACGAACAGGAACGGGAAATCGCCCTGGCCCCACCGGTTCCGCCAGTCCTGAATCATGGTGGCGAATAGCCGGCGGTAGTTGTACGCGTCCAGGTCGGAACCCGCATTCGACTCGCCTTGATACCAGATGACGCCGCGAATGCCGTAGGGCACGAGGGGCGCGATCATGCCATTCCACAATCCCGAAGGGGTGTTCGGATGGCCGGGGCCCTGCGGCGCGCCCGGCCGCGGCGGCACCGGCGTGCCCGCGGTTTTGGCCTGCGCCGCGCGCGTCTCCCATGCCGCCACGCGCTGGTCCCAATCCTTTTTGGCATCGGGATATTTGGCCAGCACCGCGTCCCAATTCTCGCCCACGTACTTGAGCCCGGGCTCGGCGGCCAGCGCTTCCTTCGACGTCCAGGATTGCGCCGGCGTGCCGCCCCAATCGCTTTCAATCATCCCCATGGGGACGTGCAGGTCTTCGATAAGATGACGCGTAAAGAAGTACTGCACGGCGCTGAAAGTCTTGATCGTTTCGGGAGTGCAGACCTGCCACGAACCCACGACATCGTCGGCGGGCTGATCGGCCACGGCGCGTTTTACCTGAAACAGGTGGATCATGGGGTAGTTCGCCCTGGCGATCTCTTCGTCGTGATTGACGGCCTGCTGGAGCTTGAATTCCATGTTGGACTGGCCGCTCGAGAGCCACACTTCGCCCACCAGGACATCGCGGATCACGGTATCGTTGACCTTCATTTCGAGCGGTCCGGCGGCGATCAGCGGCCGCAGGTAGACGGACCACTTCCCGCTCTCCGCTGCCTTAGCCTGGACGGACTGCCCCTGGAATTCCACGCGCACCTCTTCCCCCGGCGAGGCGGCGCCCCAGATACGAACCGGCGCCCCTTGCTGAAGCACCATGTGGTCGGAAAACACGGCCGGGAGTTTCACCGCGGCCTGCAAGGAAAATGCGGTCAGAAGAAGGGAAAGCGCGAATGCTCTGGTCGTCGGGATATTCATTTCGACGTGAGTATACACCCGGCGGCTTGACGGGCGGCGCGCGGTCCGGTCTGATTAGGATGATGAATCGCAGACAGTTTCTGGCAGCAGCCGCGGCGGCGCCGCCGGCGGCACAGACGCAGGACACCGAGGCTCTTGCGCGGCGGGGCGGAATTCGCCGGAATGCGCCCTCGTGGTTCAGCCAGGCGGGCTTCGGGCTGTTCGTCACGTGGGGCATCTGCGCCGTCCGCGAGGTGGAACTGGGTTGGGGGTTCTACGGCGACGTCGGGGGCAGGAAGGGCGCATGGCCGGTGGAGAACTACATCGCCCAGGCCGATGTGTTCAATCCCGGCTCGTATGACCCGGACCTGTGGATGGCGGCGGCCGCGAAGGCTGGATTCCGCTATGCGGTGCTGACCACGAGGCATCATGACGGCTACGCGCTCTGGCCCAGCGAGTACGGGAATTTCAGCACGAAGGAGCACATGGGCGGACGTGACCTGGTCCGTCCATACGTGGACGCATGCCGGCGGCACGGATTGAAAGTGGGGCTTTACTATTCGCCCTGCAACTGGCTGTTCAATCCGCCCGGCTGGCCGCATCTCGGCTATCCCCTGAGGAAGTCCGATTTCCGCTACCGGCGTCCGGAGCGCACGCTGGGAACGCCGCGGTATGCGGATGCCACGCGCGCGGAACTGCAAGCGCGCTTCGAGGTTCTGTACGCCTACGTCAAGGGCCAGGTTGGCGAACTGCTGACGCGGTATGGAAAAATCGACATCCTCTGGTGGGACGGGTACGACTGGCCGGTGGGCGTGGATATCCACGGACCGGCAACCGACACCTGGGTGCGGACGCTCCAGCCGGGACTCGTGACGAACGATCGCTACCGGCTGTGGGCGGATCGCCCGAAGCTTGGAGATTTCTCGACGGAGTTCGAAAACCGGAGTCCGGAACACCGTCCCGAAGGCGCCTGGGAACAGTGTGAAGCGGTCTGCGGATCGTGGGCATACACGGGCGCGGCCTGCCGCGGCACGGCCTACGTGCTGGAGCGACTGGTGCGCAACATGGCCTGGGGCGGGAACTACCTCGCCGACTTCGGCCCGCGCGCGAACGGCACTATGCCGCCGGATTTCTACCGCACGTGCGAGGAACTCGCCGGATGGATGAAGCACAGCGGCGAATCCCTGGACTCCGTTTCGCCGCTCGCCAGGCCGGAGCAGGCGGATCAACCGGTCACGGTCAAGGGGGACACGTGGTACGCGCACCTGCTGGGCTACCAGAGAAACGTGACGATCAACGGCCGGCCGAAACCGAAGCAGGCCACGATGCTGCGAACCGGGGCGGCGGCGAGCATAGAGAGCGCCGGAGCGACCACGGTGGTCACCATGCCGGTCGGACTGCGGCCCGAAATGGACGAAGTGATCGCCATCCGTTTCGCGTAGGCCCGGATTGCCATCCCGCGGGCGCGTTGATAAGGTAACGGTCAGTGTCAGAGTTCGACCTCCGAAAAGGCGTTGCGGCCGCAGCCTTCGCACTGCTGGCCGCGTCTGCGGCGCTTGCGCAATCCGGGCAGCCAAGCCCGCCAAAAGAAAAACCGACCGCACCGGCGGCGGCTGCTAAGTCCGGCTCCGCCTCCGAATCGACCGGAGGCGAAGATCTCAGCAGCCGGCAGGTAGTGGCGCTGCCGCTCAACCGGCGCGATTTCAGCCAACTGCTGCTGCTGGCCGCCGGAACCCAGACCGACAGCAACGGCGCGGCCAATTTTACGCAGCAATTCACCGTCAACGGACAGCGCGGCATGGCGTCGGTCTTCGCCATGGACGGCATCGATACCACGGATCCGGAAATGGGCGGCGCCACGTTCTCGAATTTCAATATCGACGCCATCCAGGAGATCAAGTCAAGCGCGGGAGTGATGCCTGCCGAGATCGGCCACGGCGCGGCGGGATTCACCGAAATCGTGACGAAGTCGGGAAGCAACAATCAGCATGGGAGCTTCTTCGAATTCATCCGCAACGCGGCCTTCGACGCGCGCAACTTTTTCGACCGCCGCTCGGTGGCGCAGCCCGGCCGCATCCCGCCGTTCGTGCGCAACGAATTCGGCGTGACGCGGGGCGGTCCGGTGATTCTGCCGGGCTTGTACAGCGGGCGCAACCGCACCTTTTATTTCGTGCAGTACCAGGGCTTCCGCCAGGTGCTGGGCACGACGCAGGTGATCCCGGTCCCGACGGCGGACGAGCGGCGCGGCCTCGACAGCACGGCATTCGCCGGCGACACGCTGTACGTTCCGGTGGACCCGCGGGTGGCGCCCATCCTGGCAGGTTATCCGCTGCCGAACGATACCCAGGGCCCGTACGGCCCACGGACATATGCGACATCCTCCAAGGTGCGCACGGTTTCCGACCAGTTCTCGATCCGCATCGACCACAAGCCATCCGAGAAGGCTTCGCTTTCGGTGAGGTTCCATTTCAACCAGGTGGAAGGGCCGCTGACGAATCCAAGCCAGACGGCGGTGGACCCCAGCTTCGCCGTCCGGTTTTTCGACCACCAGCGTAATGCGGGCATCTCTTACGTGCGGACGCCCTCGGCCACGTTCACCTCGGAATCGCACATCGGGTATACTCGCTCGACTCCAAATTTCCTTGGGCAGAACCAGACGCAGCCGGGGATCACGTTTGCGGACGGCCTGTATGAGAGCTTCAACGGGGCGTCGGGGTCGGTGATGGGCTCGTACGGCAACCTGTTCCAGGCGCGGCAAAGCTTCACCTGGGTCAGGGGCAAGCACACATGGAAGGCCGGAGGCGAGGCGCGGATCAACCGCGACGCAACGATCTTCGGCACCAACCCCACGGGGACGTACACGTTCGGGGGCGGAGCGGCGTATTCCCCGGTGGCGATCCGTTCGGCCAGCGGGCTGCACGACATCGCTGCGGGCGACCGCCTGCCTGATGCGCTCAGCGGGCTGCTGACGGCCACGCCTTTTTCGTACACCGTGACCGCGGCGCCGCCGCTTTTTCCGCAGGGCGAAAGAATGGACGAGGCCGCGGTGCGGCGAAGCGCGTTTGGGGGATTCGTCCAGGATTCCTGGAAGATCAACCCGCGGGTAACGCTGAACTACGGGTTGCGATACGACGTGGAATCGCGCATCGGTGAAGCGGACCACCTGACGTCCGGGGTGCAGTTCCGCCCGGACGGCGCGCACATGGTGGTGAACAACCGGCCGCCGTACCCGAAATCGTGGGGCGGGCTGGCGCCGCGGCTGGCGGCCGACTGGAGAGTGGCGGAGCGGACGGTGATCCGCGGGGGCGCGGGCATCACCACCCTGCTCGTCAATCTGTGGCAGCAGAATTTCGTAACCGGCGGCATCCCGTTCGTAGTAGCGCCTTTCAGCACGGCGGCGCCCGGCTCGCCGGTGCCGTTCGCCAACTCGGTTACGCCGGTGCCGCTGCCCGAGATCTACACCACCCAAGGAGAACGGTTGTACCCGACAGGGAATTCCAACGACCTGGCCTCCAACACCGCGATGGACCTGCTGCGCTTCGAGCGCGACCTCGCGGCCCTCGGCACCGACAAACTGGAGCGTCCCATTTCCGCGCAGGCCGTGGGCGCGGCGTTCCACAACGGCTACATCGGAAGCTGGACGGCGTCGGTCGAACAGACTCTGGCCGACGTGACGTTCAATGCGGCCTACGTCGGAACGGCCGGAATCAAACTGCCGCGCGTGATGCACCCGAACGGATACGCGGGCGCCGATCCGGAGTTCGCGCCGTACACCGGCTTTGACTCGGGCGGGCGTGCCGCCAACGGCTTCGCCACCATTGTGGTGATGGACAACGCGTCCCATTCCACGTACCACTCGCTGCAAAGCTCGGTGACCAAGAACTCGCTGCGCGCGGGGATCGGCGTGCAGGCGAGCTACACGTTCAGCAAGTCGATCGACGACACCAGTTCCGTGCTGGGCGGTTCTTCCGGCTCCTCCGGCACGATCCTCCAGACCTCCCCGCAGAACCCGCGCGACCTCCGCGGCGAAAGGGGGCCTTCGACCTTCGACATTACGCACGCCTTCACGTTCAGCGTGATTCAGGAGTTCCGGCTGGACCGTTCGCCGCTGCGGGTGCTGGGAAGCCGGGTGGCGGGCGGTTGGCAGGTCACCGGCCTGGGGACGATGATGACGGGTGCCCCTTTCACCGTCTACTCGGGGATTCAGCAGACTGGAGTCGGATCGAACAGCGCGGACCGTCCGGACCAGACTGGAAGGCCGGAGCTTTCGACGAGCCGGACGGTCCAGGAGGACTATTTCGGTTTGGGCGCCAACAACGGGTCGTACTTCTCGATCCCGCTGGGCGTCGCGGGCGGCACTGGCCCGAATCGCGGACGGTTCGGTTCGCTCGGCCGGGATACGTTCCGGGGACCGGCGTTTCACCAGTTTGACCTCGCGCTGGCGAAGGATACACCCATCGGGCCGGCCGGCAACCCGGAGCGGATCGTCATGCAATTCCGTGCGGAATGTTTTAACGTTTTCAACATCGTGAACCTGGGACTGCCGGCGAATATCCTGCTCGGACCCGGATTCGGGATGATCAACCGGACAGCAGGACCCTCGCGCCAGGTTCAGTTTTCCCTCAAGGTGGTTTACTGACGCCGCCGGGCGTCGCGACATAACAAAGGTTGACCATTGGGGATATTGTGCTTTCGCTGAATTGAGTGTTAACGTACCGGTACGTCTAGATCGTACGACCGCGAACGATTAAGCTGGCGGCGAAGGCTTCGTAAATGACTAATGGCCGTATAGTCAGTGCGTTAGCGACAGTTTTGCTGTGTTTCTCCACGCAGGCTGCGGGCCAGGGCGGCAAGCCGGAAGTGCGGCTGACCGAGGCTGGGTCTCCGGCAGCGCCCGCCATTTCCGTCGAAGCTTCCGATGCGGTGGGACTGGATTCGCTGGACATCGCCTGCCCGGCCGCCGATTCCAACTACCACACACAACTGTCGCGTGCAGCCATCGACCGCCACTTCAAGCGCACGTTCACGCTCTCCGAGCTTTTCCCCGCGGCAGGTACGGGCCCAGTACGGCTCGAAGTCACCGTGCGCAACACGCGCGGCGCCACCGCGTCGAAATCGATAGTTGTTCGACCGAATTCCAAAAAAGGCAAATAACCGGCAATTCTATGCATCATTCATCGAAACTCGGCGCGGCCCTTCTGATGGCGGCGCTTTCGCCATGCCTGGTACAGGGCGCAAACCGCGGACAGACCTACGATGAGATGGCTGCGGCATCGGATAAGGTCGTGCTCGGAACGGTCAGCGCGCGCAGCAGCCACTGGGGCGACGACTCGCGCATCTATACCGATATTCTGGTCTACCCGGATGTGACCCTCAAAGGCGACGACGAAGGAGCCGTTCTGGTGCAGGCTCTCGGCGGAACCGTGGGCGACACCACCATGACGGTGAGCGACGGTCCGGAATTTCCGCAGGGCGAGCGGCTGATCCTCTTTTTGAAACGGGACGGGGGCCACTTCGTGGTGACGGGGCGCGCCGCGGGCAGTATTGCGATCTCCTCGGCGCAGGCGGCCGGTGCGCTCGAGGGGGCGTTCCACCAGATGGAACGCAGCCGGGCCCCGGGTGTCACCTACCGGCGCGGAATCGCGGAGTCCTACATGGCCCGCGCTGCGGCGACGGCCGGCCACGCATCGGCTGCCGTCCAGAACGGCTGCTACAGCACGGACGGCGCGAAATGGAGCACGGCCTCCGCCACCTACCGGATCGGGACCAGCATCCCGTCAGGCTGGGAAGGCGGGATCGATGCGTCCGCCGCGACTTGGAGCAATGCAGGAGCCGCCTTCGGCCTCGTGAAGGATTCGGGTTCCGTCAACGAGCTGTCGTACCTGGACCTGGTGGCGAAGTACGGCTCGTCCTACAGCAACACGCTCGCGGTCACGACCACGTGGTCGAGCGTTTCGACCGGGCGGATCAGCAAGGCGACCATCGAGTTCAACTCGAAATGGTCGTGGTCGCCGGACGGGGCCTCAGGCGCGTTCGACGTCCAGAACATCGCGACCCATGAGTTCGGCCACTGGATGCGGCTGCTCGATATCTATTCCCCGAGCACCTGCGGCGATGTCACGATGTGGGGTTCGGCCGGCAATGGCGAAACCAAGAAGCGCACCCTGGAGCAGGCCGACATCGATGGCTTTGTGAGCCTCTACGGGGGGAGCGGTTCCTCCACCACCGTCACGGCTCCGGTGCTGGTGTCGCCGTCTAACGGGGTCACGGGCGTTTCCGCTTCCACCACGCTGGTGTGGAACGCCGCGTCCAATGCCACTTCGTACGACGTTTACTTCGGAACCTCCGTGTCACCCCCGCTGGCGGCCAACGTGACCGGAACCAGCTTGCAGCCGGCCAACCTGGTGGCGGGCGCGACATACTACTGGCGTGTGGCGGCTAAGAATGCGTCGAGCAGTGCCACCTCCGCGACTTACTCGTTCACCGTCGCTCCCGCCGGTGTGACGGCGCCGGTGCTCTCGTCTCCCGCCAACGGCGCCACGGGCGTTTCCACCACTCCGGCGCTGGTGTGGAACGCGGCTGCGAACGCCACCTCCTACGACCTCTATCTGGGTACGGCGGTTTCGCCCCCGCTGTTGGGCACCTTGAGCGGGACCAGCTATCAACCGGGGAGCCTGACGGCCGGCAGCAAGTACTACTGGAGAGTGGTGGCGAAGAATGCGGCGGGCAGCGCCACTTCGGCCACGTATTCGTTCACGGTTGCGGCCGCGGGCGGGACGGTCTCGGCGCCGGCTCTTGTCGCCCCGGCGAACGGCGCCACGGGTGTTTCGACGGCTGCGGCCCTCGTGTGGAATGCGGCCGCCAACGCTACCTCCTATGAGGTTTACTTCGGCACGGCCAGTTCGCCGCCGCTCGCCGCCACGGTAATCGGCACAACGTATCTGCCCGGCACGCTGACGGGAGGCCTGAAGTATTACTGGCGCGTGGTGGCGAAGAACGCGGGCAGCAGCGCCAGTTCGGCCACATACTCGTTCACGGCTGCCGCGCCGGGCGGGACCTCCGGTCCCAATCTGATGTCGCCCGCCGATGGCGCGACCGGCTTGCCGTTACTGATCTTCATGCGGTGGAGCGCGGTCTCCGGGGCATCCAGCTATGACATCTACATCGGCACGTCGCCGTCACCCAATTTTATCGGGACGGTCTACAGCACGGGAGTCAACGTGAGGGGCTTTCAGCCGGGGACGACCTACTACTGGAAGGTGGTAGCGCGAACGCCGGCGGGATCGCTCAGTTCCGCGGTCGCTTCGTTTACCACTAACTGACACCTGGGCGGGACCGGCCGGCAAGGGCCGGTCCCGCGCCTCGCCCCGGCAACGCGGTAGAGTGGTGAAACCGATGCTTCGAGCTTCCGCTCTACTGGGTATCCTGTTTACGATTGCCGCCGGCGCGCAGACCCGTCCCCCGTGGGATGGCGCCTTCACCTCCGCGCAGGCCGGGCGCGGGCGCGCCCCTTACGCCGAGAACTGCGCGCGCTGCCACGGGCCTGACCTCGCCGGCGCCGAAAGCTCCCCCGCGCTCTCCGGCGCCCCTTTCCTCGCGCGCTGGGCCCGCCGCACCGCCGCCGACCTGCTGGACGTCACCCGCCGCACCATGCCCACCGATAATCCCGGCGGACTCTCCGCGCGCCAGTATGCCGATATCGTCGCCTACGTTCTTTCGGCAAACGGCTTTCGCCCCGGTGCCACCGAACTGGCCGGAGGCGCCGCCGCGCCCGCCGCCCCCGTCCGCACCGGCGACTGGCGCTACTACGGCGGCGACGCCGCCAGCACCAAGTACTCACCGCTCGATCGGATCAACGCCTCCAACGTCGCCAAACTGCACACCGTCTGGTCCTGGAAGGCGCAGAATTTCGGACGCCAGCCCGAGTTCAACTGGGAGGTTACGCCCCTCATGGTCGGCGGCCGCCTCTTTATCACCGCCGGAACCCGCCGCGACGCCGTGGCGCTCGACGCCGTCACCGGCGAGACGCTGTGGATGTACCGCATCGACGAAGGCGCCCGCGCCTCCACCGTCGCCCGCCGCAACAATCGCGGCCTCGCCTATTGGACCGACGGCCGGGATGAGCGCATCCTCCTCATCACCCCCGGCTACCAGCTCGTGGCCCTCGACGCCCGTACCGGCCGCCCCGTTCCCGGCTTCGGCAAGGACGGCCTCGTCGATCTTTGGGAAGGCCTCGACCGCGCCGAAATCAAACCCGGCGAGATCGGCGACTCCTCCCCCGCCATCGTCGTCCGCGACGTCGTCGTCGTCGGCGCGGCCCTTCAGGCCGGCATCGCGCCGCGCACCAAAAATAACGTGCCCGGCTACATCCGCGGCTACGATGTCCGCACCGGCAAGCGCCTCTGGACCTTTCACACCATCGCCCAGCCCGGCGAAACCGGCAACGACACCTGGGAAGACGGATCCTGGGAGTACACCGGCAATACCGGCGCCTGGGGTCCCCTCAGCGCCGACGAAGAACTCGGCTACGTCTACGTCCCCACCGAAACCCCCACCGGCGACTTCTACGGCGGCTACCGCCACGGCAATAACCTGTTCGGCGAAAGCCTCGTCTGCCTCGATGCCCGCACCGGCAAACGCGTCTGGCACTTCCAGATCGCGCACCACGGCGTCTGGGATTGGGACCTGCCCACCTCCCCGACCCTCCTCGACATCACCGTAAACGGCCGGCCCGTCAAAGCCGTGGCCCAGATTACCAAGCAGGCTTTCGTCTACGTGTTTGACCGCGTCACCGGCAAGCCCGTCTGGCCCATCGAAGAGCGCCCCGTTCCGCAATCCGACGTGCCGGGTGAGCGCACCTCGCCCACCCAGCCCTTCCCCACCAAGCCTCCGCCCTTCGACAAGCAGGGCTTCACCGTTGACGACCTCATCGATTTCACGCCCGAGCTCAAAGCCGAGGCCGTGAAGATCGCTTCCCAATACCGGCTGGGCCCGATCTTCACTCCTCCGTCGGTTGCCGGAGCCGGCGGAAAAAAGGCCACCATCATCCTGCCCTCGCCCACCGGCGGCGCCAACTGGCAGGGCGGCGCGGCCGACCCCGAAACCGGCATCCTCTACATCTCCTCCGTCACCTTCGCCGCCCCCGTCTCCCTGGTACGCGACCCTCGCCGCCCGGACATGTTATATCAGGGCCAGTACAGCACCGCCCACATCGGTCCCCAGGGGCTCCCCCTCGCCAAACCGCCATGGGGCCGCATCACCGCGATCGACCTCAACACCGGCGAACAGCTCTGGATGACTCCCCACGGCAGCACGCCCGATTTCGTGAAACAGCATCCAGCGCTTAAGGGTGTGGACCTTGGCCAAACCGGCAATCCGGAGCACGCCCCCATGCTCGTCACGCGCTCGCTCCTGTTCACCGCTGATGGCGGCGGCATGTACGCCATGCCCAAAGGCGCCGGAGGCCCCATGTTCCGCGCCCTCGACAAGCGCACCGGCAAGGTCCTGCACGAAATGCAGCTCCCCGCCAACGTCACCGGAATCCCGATGACTTACATGATCGACGGCGTGCAGTATCTGGTGATGGCAATCGGAGCCCCCGGCGTCCCCGCCGAGCTGATCGCCATGACCGTCCAGTAACCCCGGTCCTGCTTAAATCGCCGCACCCCCCGACACGAAGATCGTCTCCCCCGTGATCCATCGCGCATCGTCGGAAGCCAAAAACGAAACCGGCAGCGCAATGTCTTCCGGATTTCCCGCGCGCCCCAGCGGCGTGCCCGCTATCGCCGTCTTTTCAAACTCGCTCCCCACCACCCCCGACGCCGTCGTGCCTTCCGTTACCACCAGCCCCGGATTCACCGCGTTCACCCGGATCCTGCGCGCGCCCAGCTCCTTCGCCAGTGACTTGGTGATCGAATCCACCGCGCCCTTGGTCGAAGCGTAAACCGAGGCCGCCGCCGGAGCCAGCGTGCTCACCACCGAGCTGATGTTCACCACGCTCCCACCCTCCGCCGGAAAAAGCGGAAGCGCCGCCTTCGTGGCCAGCAGCACGCCCAGCACGTTGGTGTCGTACTGCCGCTTGTATTCCTCCAGCGTGACCTGCTCGAGCGGCGAGAAGGCATACACGCCGGCGTTGTTCACCAGAATATCCACTTTCCCGAACGCCTTCTCCGTCGCCGCAAACAACGCGTCGATCTCTTCCGGCCTGGCCACGCTCCCCCCGATCGCGATCGCCTCGCCGCCCGCCTTCTCGATGTCCGCCACCACTTTTTCCGCACCCTCGCGGCTGGTCGAATAGTTCACCACCACCCGCGCTCCCTCGGCCGCCAGTTGACGCGCCACCGCCGCGCCGATCCCTTTCGAAGCGCCCGTAACCACCGCCACTTTGTCCTTTAGCTTATTCATCCGATGTCCCTCTTTCCGGCGAAGCGTTTTCGCTTCGTCATTTCGATGCCTATCGAAATGATGGCGCGGCTCCGCCCGAAGATGCAGGAGAATTCCGGTTCCAATGGAATGCCCAATCAGGTGTCAGAGGCGGGCGGGGTGAATAGATCCCGCTCAAGAGCCCTCCGCATCTCCGGCTCTCGTGGATTCGCTCTCGCGATTACCATTCGCGAGAACGAGGCGAAGATTCTCCACCCGACCAGCGTCAGCGATGCAATTCGATTTGCGAGCACCAGATCGAGTGGATTGATCTGCAGACCTCGAACATAATCGCGTTACACAGAACGGTGGGGCCATCTGCGGGCAGCACGGGGAGGTAACGAATAGCGGAGCCGTCTTTACTCACAATTCAGGCCGCGGAATTTCAGAAGTTGAGATATCGAGGTCCTCTTTGCCGTATTCTTCAATCTCTTCAGGCGTAATCTGAAAACTATCATGCCCGTGCCTTTCTGGGAGTAGACTGGACTCGCTTAAGAGAGACGCGGATTCGTACAGGAGTTCAATTCCCTCGCGGCTGTTTGGGTGCTTCGCAACCACCTTGGCCGCTTTGATGACAAAAGTTATACCCTGTCGCAGTCGATGCACTTCTGACGCGAGCCCCATCATCCGCTGAAAGTCGCTGTCTCCGAGGATGCGAAAGGTCTTCGATTTGATGTGTAGCGTTCCGACTGAACCTGCCACAAGGCTGTCCAGTGCGGTGCTGCCGGCGGTCCGGAATTTCTCAAAGGACCGCCATTCCGGGCCGGGAACAAGCGTTGGAAACCAACCAGAGACAGCGGTCGTGCTGGAGATGGGGAGGGTCATATGATTCACCAAAACCAGTTTAGACCGTTTCCAACGAAAACACAACGAAATTCGTTTGAAAAATGTGCTATAGCCAACGGTCAAAAGCGGACCCAAACGGACTGAGGGAGGAGGCACGGAATCCTACCCGTCGCGCGGATCACGCATTCATCAGGGAATACCGCCCGAAATGCTCAAATCGCCGACAGCCGCTTCAGGTAGGCCTTCCAGACATCGCGCCGCATGGTGATGTGGGCGAATTTGCCGCACCGTTCGATCTCCACCAGTCCCGCATTCTCGAGTTCCTTGAGATGGTGGGACACGGTGGCCGGAGCAAGCCCGGTCCAGTCGCGCACCGACGTGCACGTCGGCGCCTCTTTCGACTGCCCGATCCGCAACAGCATATCGAACCGCTTCGGATCGGCCAGCGCCCTGGCGATCGCCAGAATCTGTTCTTCGTCGAGCTGCAGCTTCGGGGCCGCCATCCTGATTCGATCATAGCGCCCTCGTATCAGTCGTTCGCTTGCTCGCACTTTTCCGGCATAATATCCTTCATGGCAGTTCCGGCCCGCAGGCCGGCCATTACCTCAATATGAGCGACGGCAACAGAACAACGCCCCCCGCCTCCGGAAGTGGTGGTTCGCCCGCGTCGGGCACCACAACTCCGTGCCCCCAGTGCCGGTGCTGTGTCACCAGCGTCTCCATCGGGAACGTCCGCTCGTTCTCCGGATCCACCGGCTTCGTTTCACCAAACACCGGGTCAACCCTGTACAACGGTCACGCCTTCGACTTTGTGATGAACATGTCGTTCGCCGCCGGTACCACCGGAACCTGCGACTGCACCTGTGAATGGTGGGAAAGGGTCAACCTCCCCGCGCACTCCACCCATCCGGCGAACCAGTGGACGGAGATGATGACAGTGGGATCTCCCGGCAGCCCCACCTTCGGTCCCTGGGACCGCCGCGTCCCACCGTGTCCTGGCGGCGGCAACCTGACCGTGACCATCACCGACCCTCCTTCCCTGGGCAACGCTCCCGGGCGTACCCTGACGCGAACGCTCGACTTCCGGCTCGTATTGAAGTCCGCCGCGGCCGGTGGATGTTCCACCACCAGTGCTACTGCCACCGCGACCCAGGTGCTGGTTATGGTGAACGGCGTCCTGGACACCGCGGGCTCCAGTTTCACCATTGGCGCGTCATCCACCACGCCCTGATTCGATGTATGAGACCCCGGCCGTCGATACAAACGTTCGGAATCGCGGCCGCTCTCGCCTTCTTGATCGGATGCACGGGACGCACGCCCGTGGCGGCAGGAAAACAGCATGAACCCGGAGTAGCAAAAAGGCAGGAAATTGTGGACAGAGACGTTTTGGCTTGGCTCAAAGAGGCGCCCTTCGATAATCCCGACGCTGTCGGCGCCAAATCGGATTTTTCCTACGACCAGTGGTTCGCCCGTGGCCGCGCTTTGCCGGGCGCTATCGACACCCTCATCGAGCTGCTCGAACAGGAAGACCTGCAGCACCCCTCCGGCCTCGGCATGCGGGCGGCGTACGCCTTGGGGTGGATCGGCGACCGCCGCAGGCGAGGCGTCGAAGCCCTCCTTCGGTCCCTGAACAGCAGCGATCCCGCCCTTCGCATGGAAGCCGCTTCCGGCCTGGGGCGGCAGGGCGACGCCTCCGTTCTCCCGGTCCTCGAGAAACTGCTGGGCAACCCCGAAGAGGATGTCAACGTGCGCGCGAACGCCTGCATCGCCATTGGACGCCTCGGCGCTCCTTCGTCCCTGCCGCTGCTCCGGCAGACGCTTCAGGATCCGAATCCCTTCCTCGCGGCCTGTGCCCGCGAGGCCCTGCGTCTCCACGGCGAACGCTAATGAGGCAGCGTTACCGAGCCGCCACCGCGGGCAGCGGCCTTCATTTTCAGCGCGCCGCCGGGGGCCGCCGCGGTCCCGGCGCCGGAGGCCGTTCGTCCCGCCCGTCGCTCCCGATGAAGGCGCGAAGCTGCTCATAGCCCCGGTGCGGATTGTTCGCGCTCCGCGCCGACCGGATCCAGCTCTCCTCGTACCACCGGTCGAACGGCGGGTATTCGCCCCGCGCGAATTCCGTCTCCAGCTTCTCCAGCGAATCCCGCGCCGCCAGCACCCGCTGCCACATCCGCGCCGCATCCGGCGCCCGCAGCGCCTCCGCCAGATCCAGCGCCGCGTGCGTCTGCCGCTGCGCAATCCGCAGCCCCAGCCCCGCGTCCGTCGAAAGGAAGCGCCTCTCCGCCAAAGGCAATCCCGCCTCCGCTCGTTCTTCCTCCGCCAGCGCTTCGTCCAGCAGCTTCGCCCGCGACTGCATCGCCGCCAGCGTAGTCGCGTCGAATGGCGCCGGATCCTTGCCGGCCGCTTTTTCGTAGAGCCGGTCGATCAGCGTTTGAATCGCGTCCATCGCCGTCCACAACGTATTCGGTTTATCCAGCAGCGTGAAGTACTGTTTGTAGACCGCCTCCGCCGCCTTCGCCGTCGCCGGCCTGCCGAAATATTCGCGCGACCACCAGGCCGTGTACCGGTCCGCCGCCTCCGGCGCAGAAAAAATCGCCGGCGCGTTCCAGCAGATGTCCGCAATCATCCGCGCGCCCATCACGTAGTCCCGCACCTCCGATACGTTGACCAGCATGTATTCGGTGGCGCCCGCCTTCACAATCTTCTGGAACTCTTCCGCCACCACCGCCGGAGTCTCGGTATGCGTGGTCTGCTTGCTCAGGTTCCCGCCCAGGTACGCCAGGTGGTAGTACACGCCGTGCTTCCATTTGCCCAATGACGAAGGCAGCCCGCGCATATGGCCGTCGTTATCGTCCGGCCACACGATGATCACGTCTTCCGGCAGGTCGAATGCCGCCGGATTCCGCTGGTATTGAGGCAGCATCTCCGAGTACATCGTGAAGTGAAACAGCGGGTCCTTCACTTCGCTCCGCACCATCTTCACCTCCTCTCCGATCACGTCGCGGAATGTGGCGGCCTTCTGATCGTCGGTCGTCCCCGGCGGGAAAGTGAACGCCCGGTCCGAGGTCCCCCGCATCCCCACCGGCCAGATCACGTCGATGTCCTTGTTCTCCGTCACGCCTCCCTTCCAGAACGCCAGCATGCCCTCGCGGTTCGTGAACCAGTTGTAGTCCGGCTTCACCCCGCGCTCGGCCGCGAGGTTGAACGTGGTCAGCCCGAACGGATTCGAAACCAGGATGTCGTAGTGGTGCGACGTGTAATACAGCCCCCAGTCGCTCGCCAGTTTCTGCACTTCGAAGCGCCGGTGCACGCGCGTGTACGGCGCCACCATGTTCATGCGCAGCCGCAGCGCGGTCTCGAAAAATCGCTTGTACCACTCGAGCGGCACGTCCCCGGTTTGCAGTGGATACCCGTTGGCGTCGAAAGGCCGCGGCAGCAGATCCTCGTCGTCATGGAAGAAGCCGCGGTAGCGAAACGTGGGCGGCGCCTGCGAATAGCTGGTGCCCTTCAGGACCAGCGGGTCGTGATGCACCGGCTGGTAACCGGACCAGATGTAGATCGGGTCGATGCCCAGCCGTTCCGAGAGGGTGTAGGCGGCAAACGCCGTGCCGCGCGGGTTGGAACCGACCAGCCACACGTTGCTCCCTTCGGTCACCACACGGTAGCTCTCCCATTGCCCTTCAGCGCCGCCGCATTCACCGCCGCCGGGATCTGTCCTTGTCCGGCGGTAACCAGATGGATGTTGACGCTGCCCGCCGCCGGGGCATTCACGATCTGCGGTTGATGCCCGCTGATCTTCTCAATGTCCCCCGCCAGAAAATTGGCTGCCTGGTGTACGGCGGCGTTCTCGCCGTCCGCTACGACGATCCGGCAGACGCTGTCCTTCGCCGCCAGCGTGACGTCTCCGGGAGCAGTTGCTCCGGTTTGCACCCACGATCCTCGAATCGTGCCGGTCCAGGGAGCGTTTTGCGCAAAAGCGGAATACGCCAGCGCGAAACAGGGAATCAGGCGAAGCGCGGTCACTCTCATTCGGTCCTCCCGGCTCAATAATTCGACCCGACAACAAAAAACAGAGTCCATTGTACATCCGAAAACCGAGACCGGCGCACCCGTCTCGCGCGCCCCTTGACAACGTGCTTCTTTTGCAGCATACTGCTGCTTTAGTAGCATATGTCCAGGGAAAAACATCGCACCCTCAGCCGCCGCGAGCGCCAGATCATGGACATCCTCTACCAGCGCGGCCGCGCCAGCGCGTCCCAGATTCACGCGGACCTGCCTGACGCCCCCACCTACTCCGCGGTCCGCGCAAAACTGCGCGTGCTCGAAGAGAAGGGGCACATCCGCCACGAAGAGGAAGCCCTGCGCTACGTGTACATGCCCGTGGTCGGCCGCGACACCGCCCGCCGCTCCGCGCTGCGCCACATGGTTTCCACATTTTTCGAGGGATCGGTCGAAAACACGGTAGCCGCGCTGCTCGACCTTTCCTCCGCCAGACTTTCCAAAACCGACCTGGACCGCATCTCCCGGATCATTGCCGAGGCCAAAGAAGGAGCCCAATCATGACCTCTCTTGAAATACTCTGGAAGGCTACCGCCATTCTCGCGGCAGCGTTTGCCGCCGCCGCCCTGCTGCGCCGCTCTCCGGCAGCGCTCCGGCATTTTGTCTGGACCGCCGCCTTCGCTGCCATCCTGCTTCTGCCCGCCGCCATGCTCGTCGGTCCGAAATGGAGCGCTCCCGCGGCCCTCTCCGTGCGGGCCATGCAGCCCGGTGCGCCGCCCGCGCCCGCAATTCCCTCGCCGCCCCCGGCGCAGCGGGCGATTCCGCTTGCCGCCATCTGGTGGACCGGGTTCCTTCTGGCCGCCGCGCGCTTCCTCGCCGGCGCCGCGCGCACCTCCTGGATTGCCCGTCGCGCCCGCGCTGCCGGTACCGAAGACGGAGTGCCGCTGCTCGAAACCCCGCTCGCCCCCGTGCCCATGACGTGGGGAATCTTCCGCCCCGTCATCCTCCTGCCCGCCGGCGCCGCCGCCTGGCCCGCTGCCCGCCGGCGCGTCGTGCTGCTGCATGAGCTGACCCACGTCCGCCGCCGCGACCTGCTGGCGCAAACCGTCGCCCAGGCCGCCTGCTGCCTCTACTGGTTCCATCCCCTCGCCTGGCTCGCGCTCCGCGAACTTCGTAAGGAACGCGAGCGTGCCTGCGACGACACCGTCCTCGCCACCGGCATCGCCCCCCACGAGTACGCCGGCCACGTGATGGACCTTGTCCGCACCCTCGCCGCCCGCCGCGGTTCGCTCTCCGGCGCGCCCGCGATGGCCGAAACCTCCGGCCTCGAAGCGCGCATTCGAGCCATGCTCGATGCCAGCCGCAACCGCCGGCCCCTCCGCATGCGCACCGCCCTCGCCGTCACTGCCGCCGCTCTCGCAGCCCTGCTCCCCCTCGCGTCGGTCACGGCACTGGCCCAGGGCGCGCGCGGAACGATCGCCGGAACCGTAAACGATCCCAGCGGCGCCCGCATCCCCAACGCCACCGTCCGGGCCATCAATCTCGAGAGCAGCAACCGCGAAACAACAAGGTCGGATCCCGCCGGTGAGTTCCAGTTCACCAACATTCCCGCCGGCCGCTACTCCCTCGAATTCGCGGCCCCCGGTTTCAAACTCGGCAAATCCGAAACCACCCTGGTGGCCGGCGCCACCGCCCGCACCGATGCGTTTCTCGAATTGGGCGGCATCACCGAAAAACTAGTCGTCCAGGGCGCCCCCAGGTTTACCGCGCCACCCGCCCCTTCGAACGCCGTCCCGCACCGCATTCGTGTAGGCGGTAACGTAAGTCCTGCACGACTTGTACGGCAGCCACGGCCAGTGTACCCGCCTGACCTCCAGCAGGCCGGAGTCGAAGGCATCGTGACGCTGATGGGCGTGGTCCTGAAGGATGGCACGCTAGGCTCTGTCCGCGTCGTGAACACCGTGGACTCGCGCCTCGCTCAAGCGGCACTCGACGCCGTCCGCCAGTGGCGCTACGAACCCTCGCGACTCAACGGCGAGCCCGTCGAAACCGTGACCACCATCGACCTCCAGTTCCAACTCGGCCAGTAGCGGGCGGCTTCCGCCTTCGCTCAGGCCGAGGACAGAGTCTTGCGCGGGGGTGATTTGGCGGCAGCTATCCCGGTGTTTCTCAGCCAGGTTCCGGCTGGGCGAGTCTCGACCCGGTGGCGGTAAGCGGTACGCCGTTAGCGGCGGGTAATCTCAAGAAGCTGCACGTTTCTCCGCCCCGACGATGATTTGGGATTGACATTAGACGGCCAAGGTGGCGTGCCGACCGAAACCCCTCGCGGGCACCGCTGCCGGACGCGTGGCAGGGTTCGCTGACGGCTACAACCGAGCCAGGATTCTGCGGGCCTCCTGTATCTGTGGAAGCGGTTCGCGACCGACAGGAAATCGCCGCAGAAAGGTCTCCAACCACCGGCGGGCGTCCAGGGGACGGCCCTGCATATCCGCCAGTTTGCCTTGATAAAATTCCGCAAGAATCACGTGCAGCCCGGAGTGCTCCTCGAAAAGCTCGGGACCGGAAAAGGTGAGCCGGCAAAGCCATGCGATTTCGAGCTGCTCCCGGGCCTCGGTCCACCGCCCCAACTCCAGCATGGAGCGGCTCGTCGGAATTGAAGAGAGCGACCAAAAGCGACGGGGCAGCCTTGCTGCGGCTGCGGCCACCGCCTCGTGCTCTCCGCGGTAGAATGCCGCGAGCAGACGGTGAAAATCCTCGGTGCGTGAGGCGAGATATTCGCCGATGCGCGGTGTGAGCGCGGTCCGCATGGCAGTAAACTCGGCTTCGGCCGCGTTCTGGTTGCCGAGCACGAGATACGCCGTGGCGGAGAGGCCCGGAACCCAAGGTCCGTCGTACCGGTCTGCGATGGAAAGAACCTTCTCAGGTTTGCCCAGCTCGAGCCAGATCTCCGCAGCTTTGAACAGTTGTTGATACTGAAAGGCCGGGTTGCGGGACAGCC
Organism: Bryobacterales bacterium; assembly: GCA_963836425.1. GTDB lineage: Bacteria > Acidobacteriota > Terriglobia > Bryobacterales > Bryobacteraceae > CAWIJJ01. Next base: position 62,445 of record CAWIJJ010000013.1, read on the forward strand.
TGGCGGATTTCTCGTAGAGATCTACCGCGCCCTTCAAGTCGCCTCTGGCTACGGCGGCGTTAGCGGCAACGAAGGCGACGTTGGCGGGGAGCGCCCTGGAGTTCGCCAGCAGGCGCGATGCTTCCACCGAATCGCCACGCAGCCAAAGCACCGAAGCTTCTGCCATCGCATTCTCTTTAGGCATCTTTCTATATTGATCGAGGGCATCTTCCCAGCGTTGGGCATAAACAGCTAGATCGCCCCGCAGGCCGTAGCAGTTCCATTCGGTTTCGCCGATCAGGCGGCAGTACCGCGCGGCAGCGTTTCGGGCAGTGTCATGGGCGCCATGAAGTCCGCTCATCTCCGCGAGCAAGAGCCATGCGAAAACGTTATCGGGATCCAGGCGCGTCACCTGCTCGAAGGCCGCGTGGGCCTCGGCATAGCGAAGCCCCCACCCCTGCGCCATGCCCTCCCAAAACACGGGTTCGGGTTCATGGGGAAACTCGACCGCGAGCGCGCGCAGTACTCCCACGGCGCCGTCCAGACGGCCATCGAAGTAGAGCCGCAAGCCTTGTATCAAATTGGCCGAAAACCTGGGCAGGCTCCGCGAGGACGCCAGGTCAGAGGCGCGGACGATGGCGCCCCTGGCCGTGGTGCGGTCAGACAAGCCGGCTACTTCCGCAACACCGACGTAGGCCATCGTAAACTCGGGATCAATCTCGATGGCTTTACGGAAGCCCTCGATGGCGGCGCCCATATGCCACTTGCCCATCTCCTGGCGCGCCTCCTCATAGGAGCGCAGCGCATCGCTGCTCTGCGTCAACAAACGTTTCGATATGATCGGCGCCGTCGGGGCCGCGGCGAGACGCCCGGCGATCTGAGTGGCTGCCTGATCCGCCAGGAGGAAGACGGCCTCCCGCGAGGGGGCATCGAAGCTGCCGACGAATACAGTGCGGCCTGTGTCTGTCTCGTGAACCTGCAAATCAAGCCGGAGATTTGCTTCCGCGCCGGTCAATACCCCGTCTACATACAGCTGGGTTCCCAGGGACTTCGCCGTCTGCTCGGCCGTATGACCGCGGGCGCCGGCGTGAACGCGGTCGGCCGAAATCACCTGGAACGCTCCGGAATGCTGCAGGCTGGCGGTCAGTGTTTCCGTCACGCCGCGGCCCAGCCAATCGAGCGCAGGATCCTTCAATTCCCCACGGATCTCGATCACTGCCATGGAAGAGTGTGTAAAACGCCGCACATGCAAGTAGGACCACGACGCCCAGGCAGATGCTCCCAGTACAAACGCCGTGGCTGCCGCGCCCGCGATCTTCCGGTTTGCGCTCAGAAGCCGCCCCAGCCGATAGGGAATACTGTCGCCGCGGGCCAGCACGGGCCCCCCTTTTAGGTGCTGCTCGATATCCTTGGCCATTTCCGCAGCGCTCGGATAGCGGCGTCGCGGATCTTTGTGCATCGCCCTGGCGAGGATGTTGTCGATATCCGTGGAGAGCGCCCCGGAGAGGGAACTCGGCTTGGGAGGCGCCGTTTCACAAATCATCCGAGTCAGTTCGGGCAGAGAGCGTCCCGTAAGGCTGTACGGCTTTACGCCGGTGAGCAACTCATAAAGGGTGACGCCAAGAGCATGCACCTCCGATGCCGCCGTCAGCGGTTTACCTGCATAATGCTCCGGGCTTGTGTATTCAGGCGTTGCGATTCGCTCCAGCGTTGCTGTTACTCTCTCATCGCCCGTCGCCTTTGCGATGCCGAAATCTATCAGTTTGGGAATGCCATCGCGAGTCACCAGAATATTCGCCGGTTTCAAATCGCGGTGCAGCACGCCGTGCCGGTTGGCGTAATCGACGGCGCCGCAGACTGCGAGAATCAGGCGCAGCTTCTGTTCGACAGTGCGTTGGCGGCAATAGACATCGATGCGCGAACCTGCAATCAGTTCCATCACTAAGTACGGCAGCCCGCCAGGCGTCGTTCCGCCGTCCAGCAGCCGGCTGATGTTGGGATGATCGAGCCGAGCCAGCAACTGCCGCTCCGCGCGGAAGCGTTCGAGGTTGGCTGCGGAGTCGCAGTGTTCACGAATGATCTTGATGGCTGCGCGGTGCTCAAACTGACCGTCGGCGCGGCGCGCCTCCCAAACGGCTCCCATGCCTCCCTCGCCGATTTTCGCGATCAGCTCGTACGCTCCCAATCGGGTGACGTGCGTCTGGCCGCCCAGAAATGGGCCCGCTTGCTGTTCCGCGGCAAGCAGCGACTCGACCTCGACGCGGATCTCATCGGGCGCGCCGGCGAGCCGGGCTTCCAGTTGCTCGCCGTGAAGATCGGCGCATTCGGCGAACAGCTCCTTTACCCGGCCCCACTGCGAACTCATTTAGACCCGTCCGACCCGGTATTGGGCTCTTCGTTATGAATCGGCTCCAGTTGCCGGTAGAGCCAGGCCCGTGCCATCCGCCAATCGCTCTTTACGGTAGTGAGCGAGAGGTCGAGCACATGCGCCGTCTCCTCGATCGAAAGTCCCCCGAAAAAGCGCAGCTCTACAATCCGGCTTTGCCGTTCGTCATGGGAAGCGAGTTGATGGAGCACCTCGTCGAGTTCCATCAATTCGAAGGACGCTTGCTCGGGCACGCCCAATACGTCCTGCAGCGAGGTGAGAACCTGGGTTCCGCCACGCTTTTGCCGGCCGCGAGTACGCGCGTGATCGACGAGAATGTTCCGAATCAGCCGGGCGGCGAAGCCAAAGAACTGCGCCCGGCACTCCCAGTCCACATTGTTCTGGCCAATCATGCGCAGGTAGGCTTCGTGAACCAGCGCGGTGGCTTGCAGGGTGTGCCCCGGCCGCTCCAAAGCCAGGCGAGCCTTCGCGATCGTGCGCAACTCTCCGTAGACCACCGGCATGAGCCGGTCGACGGCAGCCCGATCCCCGTTCCTCCACTCGCGCAGCAAAGCTGTCACTGCGGAGGATGTGGCATCGTCCATAGACGCTAATTCTAGTACGGATGGAACACCACGCGGCGGCAGCTTTGGCGCGTCGGAAGTCGTTGGGTTCGGAAGCGGAAGTTAAAGCGGCTCTGCAACCACCAGCCTGCCGGCAATGGTGCCGGTCACGACATCCGGTTGGGGGTTGGCTGCCGCATCCAGAAATACAACCCGATAGCGCCCCGTCAGCACATCAGCGCTCTGACCCAGCGTCAGAATCGCGACCACCTTTGCTACACCTGCGAAATTGCCCTGGGCGTCGTACAGGACCTGGGTGTGTGTGGTTCGGAATTCGTGACTGCCCGTCCGCACATAGGCGCCGGCTCCTTCACTCTCGCCCTTGTTGGAGGGAATGATACGGTAGCTGCCCTTGCTCTCAAAAACTGCCATGTCGATCGCGAATGGCGATGGAATGCCATCGGCCGAAATGCTGATCAGCCAGGCGCCCTCTAGAGACTGCGCCGACGCGGTTGCTGCGAGGGGCACACATGCGGCGAACGTGAGTGCCGCCGCCACGCACAATTGCCGAATCTTGTCCGTTAAACACATATTGTTAATCTCCTGTCGTCTTCAGCTTCTTCGTGTCCGGTGCGAAATACGACCGGCTACACTAGATCCAGCGACGGAAGCGGGAAGAGTGGTCGAAAAGTATTGGCGACGCGCCATTCTGATTCCGGCTCCTGTTTTCGTCGACTCCCATTTCCCGCCCTGGAATTTCGATGGTTTAGCCTTGGTTAGTCATAGTTAGCGCTCTGCCGTGGATCTGATGACTGCCGTGCCGACCGAATCGGTTTCAACCGCCAGGTGGTGGTGGGCGGCGGTGATCGGCTCGGGCGCGAGCGGTTGGCAACAGGAGAGTAATCCGATTGAGCGACGCCGACTCGGATCTTGCCCCTGCCGGGTCGTCGCGGATCCGGGCCTTTCAGAACGATAATTCCGGCCTGGTCGCCCACCGTTTACCGGCCATTCTTGAGGTTCCTTCCTTTTTGCTCCTGAACCACGCACGAACAGTTAGCTGAGGAACGCGAGCGAAACTCCCGGCCTCCATCGATCTCGCCGCGGGTCTAACATCACTGCCGTAGTCTCTTGGCCTTCCTCCCGAGCGCGGCGAACGCCGCATGGAAGACCTCGTCGGGTATCAGCTCCGGCGTGAGCAGCCTTTGGATAATGAGTCCTTCAGTCAGTGCGTGTATGACCCGCACTAACTGGCCGGCCGGCATGGGAAGTTCTTCTTCCTTCGTGACAGCGCGTAGCCATTGCTCCCCGAACGCGTAACTTTGCGCAGTGAACTCGGTAACCTTGGCCCGCATCTCCTCACGCGTGAGCGTATAGGCCAGGCCCGTCAGACGACCCACCACCGCCGCGCTACGGTCCGGGACGGCTGCGAGTGTGGCATCAGCCAGTGCACTCATGATCTCGGGGAACGTCGCGCCAGGTTGTACCTTCGGCTTGATCGGCGGCCAGTAGGCCTGGCCGAGGGCAAGAAACAGTTCATCGCGGTTCTTGAAGTTGCCGTAAATCGCTCCGGTGGTCATTCCCGCCCGCTCCGCAATGGCTTCCAGAGTCGCGTGCTCGTGTCCTTTTTCGCGGATCAGCGAGCGGGCCGCTTCCAGCAGTTTGGTTCGGGTGCGTTCGCGCTTGTCGCCTTTGGGTTGTCCACGGGGCGAGTTGTGTTCGTTGGCCATTTTACTTGATTTTATATTAAATCTATTTTATAGTTTACCTATATTATGTATGAGGCCTTCCAGCAGATCGTAGATTCCGGGCAGATGGCGGGGGCCGCAACCCTGGTCTGGAGGAAAGGCGCGGTGCAGTCGACCTGCTTCGGCTGGCGCGATATCGAACGTAAGTTGCCGGTTGAGCGTGACACCATCTTCAGGATCGCCTCGATGACAAAGCCGATTACCTCTGTCGCGGCGCTCATGTTGGTGGATGAGGGCCGGGTTGCGCTTGACGATTCCATTACCCGGTATGCGCCGGAGTTTTCGCAAATGCGGGTGCTTCACTCGCCTGACGGACCGCTCAAGGAAACAGATCCCGCGGAACGGCTCATTACGTTCGACCACCTTCTCACGCACCGTGCGGGCCTGACCTATGCGGATTTTCATCGCGGGCCAATCGCGCAGGCTTACCGCGAGGCGCTGGGAGGTGATATCGACAGCCACGTTGCACCCGACGACTGGATCGCGAGGCTCTCTCAATTGCCGTTGATCCACCAGCCCGGAGCGATGATGTCATACGGCAGCGCGACGGACCTGCTCGGTTTCCTGATCGCCCGCATCGAAGGAGAGCCGTTGGGCCCCGTGCTCAAGCGGCGCATTTTCGATCCACTCGGTATGAAGGACACCGGCTTCCTGGTGCCTCCTGATCAGCGGGATCGGCGCGCCGCCGCCTACGGCTTTGACGATCAAGAGCGCTTAATCAAACTAACGACCAGGAGCGGCGTATTCGTCGAGGAACGGCCGGTGGAGATGACCTATGAATCAGGCGGCCAGGGGTTGTGGTCCACCGTGGATGATTATCTCCGCTTCGCCCGATTGTTCCTGGGCGACGGTGCGGTGGACGGGGTGCGCTTATTGCGGCCGGAAACGCTGGCCCGCATGATGACGAACCAACTGACGGAAGTCCAGCGGGCGAGTTCGCGACTGCTTGGGCAGAGACCTTTCGCAGTCGGGCGGGGATTCGGTTTGGGTGTGTCAGTGGTGCTGGAGCCTGACGCGAATGATATGATGCGACGCGCCGGAGTGGGAACAGCCAGTTGGCCGGGAGCGTTCGGGGGGTGGTGGCAAGCCGACCCCAACAATCAATCCGTCCAGGTTTTCCTGGCGCACAATATGGTTGACCTGGCGCAGATGGCACACGGTGTCGGACTTGGTGTGTGGGCCGCGATCGAGCTGTTCCAAAAGCTGGCAGCCGCCAACTAAGCGAGATTGAACGGCGTTCCCGCCTCATCCCCACTTGGCCGTTTTGGTCCGGCACGTCCGCAGCCTCTCTTCGAGGCGCGCGACAATCCCCGGGTTCGCCGCCGCCACGTTGTTCTTCTCTTCCGGATCGGCGGCCAGTTCGTACAGTTCGAGCGGCTCGCCCTGCTTCAGCCGGATGCCCTTCCAGTCGCCCTCGCGGACGGCCTGCTGGAAGCCCCGCTCGAAGAATTCCCAGTAGAAGTAGTCGTGCTGCTTCTGCTCCGCCGGCTTGCCGGTCAGCGTCGGCAGATACGAGATGCCGTCGATGTCGCGAGGCGCCGCCGCCCCCACCAACTCGCACGCGGTCGGCAGAAAATCCCAGAACGCAACCGGCTGGTTCGTCGTTCCCGGCCGCACCGTGCCTTTCCAGTATGCGAGTTGCGGCACCCGCGTCCCGCCTTCGTACATGTCGCGCTTCACGCCGCGAAACCGGCCGCTGCTCTGGAACTGCCTGTTCGACATGTCGCCGGGACCGTTGTCGCTCGTGAAGATCACCAGCGTGTTCTCTTCCAGGCCGTGCTGCCGCAGTCTGTCCAGCACCATCCCCATGCTCGCGTCCAGCCGCGTAATCATCGACGCCAGGTTTTTGGCCTGCGCCGGCCAGGTCCGATCCGTGTAAGGAGCCGTGTCCGGCACCTCGAACCGCCCGTGCGGCGGCGTAAACGGCAGGTACAGGAAGAACGGCCGCGCGCGATTCTTATCGATAAACGCCAGCGCCCGCTTCGTGATCTCATCGTGCGAGTACACCTTCTTGCCGCCCCCGAAGTTCGGTTCGTAATAGTGTTCCCGCTCGTTGTCCCAGAGCATGTCCGGGAAGTAAGTGTGCGCGTGTACCTGGTGCAGGTAGCCGAAGAATTCGTCGAAGCCCTTCCGCGTCGGCAGTGCGTGCATATCGGGCGGCGTTCCCAATCCCCATTTGCCGAACTGCCCGGTGGCGTAGCCGGCGTTCTTGAAGATATTCGCCACCGTCACTTCCTCCGCCCCCAGCGGCACGTGCGGATCTTCGTTGCCCCGCACCGTCGCGTGACCGGTGTGCCGTCCCGTCATCAGGCAGCAGCGCGAGGGCGCGCACACCGTGCTCCCCGAGTATGCCTGCGTGAACATCAGGCTCTGCTTCGCCATCTCGTCCAGGCGCGGTGTCTGAATCAGCTTCTGCCCGTAACAGCCGAGGTCCGCGTACCCCATATCGTCGGCCATCGCCCACACTACGTTTGGGCGGCGGGCCGTGCCCGTCTGCGCGGACCCCTGCGGCGCGGCCAGCGCGGCGCTCAGCGACGCCGAAGCGAGTATGTCGCGGCGGGTGATCGATTTCATTTTCGTTACTCCTCTCCTGTGCACGGCTTACTCGAGTGCAGCGGTCAAAACCGTTTCTTTTCCCGAATCGAGCGCCCGCACCCGTGCCGTTGCCTGCCGCGCGCCGCCCTGCGGAACCTCGCAAATCAGGTAGCGGTCGTTCGCCGCCGTCACCTCCCGCGGCGTCACCCGGCGGCCGTCGATCTCCATTCCGATAAGTTCCGCCCGCGCCGCGCGCGGCACTCCCTGCCCGGTATTGTCCGCCCACAGCCGCAGCCGCACCGCCGCCCCTTCAGCCGGCGCGCCGGCTTCAAACGGCATCCCCGCGCGCACTACCGTCAGCGCCGCGGGCGGCCGTTCCCGCGCCGCTCCTTCATTGCCCCACCAGCACCACTGGTCCTGCCGCGCCATTAAGAAATCGCGTACATAGGGCAGGGCGCCGGCCATCTGAAGTTGCCCGTTCGTCACCGCGTCGCGCCGCACCGACGCCACGTGGTTCCTATCCAGCGCGCCCAGCCACCCGTCCCACGTCGGCTCGCGCGCGATGAACAGCGTCCGGAATCCCGTCAGCCAGTCGCCCCACCACCACGCCTCGCCGCCGTGCGCATCCTGTAACGCCACCATCGGCAGCCGTCCGATCCACCGTTGCAGAAACGGCTGCGATTCCAGAAAATTCTCGCGCCCGAAATGAAAGCTGCTGATCGCCGAATACGTCTGCCCGCCCGATCGCTTCATCCAGCATCACGCGCGTGATCTCTTCGTTTTCGTTGAACTGCCACACCAGCCGCCCGCCCGCCGCACGCAGCCGCCGTATCCGGGTATCGCGAAACTCGGCCCACGGATACCCGAAGTTCTTCTTCGCCGCCTGCTCGCCGAAATCGTGATCGCGCGGAGCTACCAGGTCCACCAGGTGGCTGTAGGTTCCGAGCCCCGGAACGGTGACGAACGTGCCGTACTCCTCGTTCCCCGTGGCGAACTGCACCGGCGCCTTGCGCGCGTCGGCAATGCGCTGCGCCGCCGCGATCCAGCCGGGCGCGCTGTTCTTCGCCGTCCAGATGTGGATCCCCAGTTTTTCCGCCAGGTACACGGCTTCCGCCGGACTGCCAGCGCCCGGTGCTTCGATCTGTATCGTGAACACCCGCGCGCCCGTCGGAAACGTTCGCTGCGGCGCATCCAGCGCGCGATTCGGCGCTGCCGCCGGCGCGGTCTTCAGCAGCCGGAACCCGTCCAGCGCATAATATGTCGCGGTCGGGTTGGCGACCCCGCCGGCACGGTCCCGGTATCCGCCGTCCGGTGCGGCCAGCCCCGCCAGCCAGCGCGCGCACGCATCTTTGCGGCGCGGCGCCTGCCCGGCGTGGTCCAGCAGCCACAGCGCCGCCCACGTGTAGAGCACATCGTCCACACCGCCGTGCCCGGCGCCCGGCGCGTAAGTGAATCCTCCCGATGCCAACTGGCAGTCCTGCACCCATCCCGCCAGTTCCGCCGGAACCGCGGCGCGCTCGCCCAGCGCTTCGGCGGCCCACAGTCCCCACACCGTGTTGACGATGTGCCCGCCCGTGCCGTCGCTCGCCGGCGTGTGGTTATACGTGCCGTTTGGCCTGCGCCGCCGCGCGAAGTAAGCCCGCCATTCGTCTCCTGCGCCGCCGCTCGCGTCGATGCCGGCCAGTCGCCGCACGCAAACCGCCATCGCCTGGTGCTGGAATACCGGGTTCCCATCAAGCTCGTAGGTCTTGGTGAACTCCGCCGGGCGAACCCATTTCTCCGCCAGCCGGCGCACCGAATCGAGCGGCTCGTCCAGCCACAGCAGCGCTTGCGCCTGTTCGAAGTCGAAGCGCCAGAGCGGCCGGTCCGTGCGCCTGGCGTCGGGCACCGGATAGTGGCCTCGCACGAATTCGGCCACCGCGTCCGCATCCGGCACCGGCGTTTGCAGCAGTCGGTGGCACCCTATCGCCGCGAAAGTGGGTGTGATGTGCGAAAGCTCGTTCGGATTCCACGCGTACCCGCCGTCCGCGTTGCGCCGGCCGGCCAGAAATTCGAGGATCGCCTCGGCAAGTTCGGGCGCCGCGGCCGCCCGCGAAATCAGAACAGTCGATCCCGCGCCCGCCAGCAGCGCCCGCCGCGTCAATAAAACTCGGTCTCGAGCCACCTAACAGATATAACAGTTTCGGACGCGTTTTTCGCAGCCGCCTATTCGTCCCGCAGCGCCGTCACCGGATCCACCCGCGCCGCCCGGCGCGCCGGCCAGAAACTGGCAAACAGCCCCGCGGCAAACAGCAGCGCAGCCACCGCCGCGAATGACCATGGGTCGAACGTGGAAACGTTACGCACCAGCCCCGAGAGCACTCTCACCGAAGCCAGACTGCCCGCAAGCCCCACCCCAACGCCCACCGCCAGCAGCCGCAACCCGCTCCGCAGCACCGTGCCCGTCACCTGCGCGAACGTCGCGCCCAGCGCCATCCGGATTCCAATTTCCCGCGTCTGCTGCGCCACCGACGTAGAAATCACGCCGTAGATGCCGAATAACGCCAGCACCAGTCCCAGCCCGGCGAAGATCGCGAACAGAAACAGGTTGAAGCGAGGACGCGCGTACACATACTGGCGCAGCGCGGTTTCAAGCGGCATCACGCCGGTCACCGGCTGCGCGCCGTCCAGCGAGTAGATTTGCGCGCGCACCGCCCGGTCGATCGCCTCCGGCCGTCCCGCCGAAAGCGCCACCAGCTCATCGGCCAGCCCCGAGAACGAATACGCCACGTAAACCTCCGGCAGCGTGGTGAAGTTCGATATCTGGTTGACCGCGTCGTTCACCACCCCGATCAACTGAAACGAATCGTCCGTCAGGCTGTACGGCGGATTGCGCAGCCCCGCAATCCGGATCGTCCGCCCAAGCGCCGCGCCGCCCTCCAGGTACTGCCGCACGAACGTCTGGTTAACCACCGCCAGGTGCGCCCGCGCGTCCACCTCCTGCGCCGTGAAGAACCGGCCCTGTGCCAGCCGGATCCCCATCGTCTTCGCATAATGCTCGCTCACATGATGAATCAGCACCCTGCGATTGTCCTGCTGCGGACTGCCGGCCACTTGCACCGTCGAACCCGGCGCGCCCAGCGGATGCAGCCCGATGTTGATGCCCGCCGCCGCCACCCCCGGAGTCGCTTCGATGCGCCGCAGCGCTTCCTGCAAGAACGCCACCCGCCGCGCCTGGTCCGGATAGCGCTCGCGCGAAAGCGGCAGCCGCATCAGCAGCACGCGTTCCGGCTCGAAGCCCAGCCGCAGCCCCTGTACCGCCATCAGCGTCCTCACCATCAGGCTCGCGCCCACCAGCAGCATCACCGAAAGCGCCACCTCGCCCACCACCAGGCCCCCGCGCAGCATCCGCTGGCGTCGCGTTCCCGTGCTCCCCCGCGTGCTTTCCTTGAGCGGATTGATCAGGTCTCCGCGCGACATCTGCAGCGCCGGAACCGTGCCGAACAGCAGCGCCGCGCCTACCGATACCGCCACCGCAAACAGCAGCACCGGCCCGTTCATCACGATCTGCGCCTCGTCCGGTATCGTGTTCGGCGGCACCATGGCGATGATTCCGCGCAGCCCTGCCGCCGCCACCGCCACCCCCAGCGCGCCGCCGCCCAGCCCCAGCAGCAGGCTCTCGGATAGCAGTTGCGCCATCAGGCGCCCGCGTCCGGCCCCCATCGCCGCGCGGATCGCGATCTCCCGCCGCCGGTACGCCGCCTTCGAGAGCAGCAGGTTCGAAACGTTCACGCACGCAATCAGCAACAGCAGACCCACCGCGCCGAACAGGATCCACAGTTCGTTCGAAATGCCGCTCGGAAAGCTCTCCTTGAAATCGGGCAGGTCCACCCGCCACTGCTTCGGAAAGTCGCCCGGCCGGGCGCGTGCCAGGTCTTCGAGTATCGGCTGCACGTTCGCCTTCGCTTCCGCCGGCGTCACCCCCGGCTTCAACCGCGCCAGCGCATGCACCGCCCGCACCCCCTCCGGCGTTTGCCCGCGGACGAATAACAGCGGCAGGTACACATCGGCGCCGCGCCACATGAAGCGGGGCGGCATCACCCCGATCACCGTGCGGATCCGGTCGTTCAACTGTAGTTTGCGCCCCAGCACCCCTGGATCGCCGCCGAACTGCCGCTGCCAGAATTTATAGCCGAGCACCGTCACCGGCTCGGCCTCCGGCGCGGCATCCGCTTCCGACGGCACCCGCCCGATCAGCGGCGGCACGCCCATAATGGCGAAGGTGTTCATCGTGCAATGATTGCCGCGCAGCCGCTGCGGCTCCCCGCCGCCTGTCCAGATCACGTCGCTCACGGTGGACGCGATCACGCCCTCGAACGCCGTGGCCCGCTCCGACAGTTCCACGAACTGGTCGGTCGAGTAGTATGCGCTGGCGTACCGCTGATCCGGGCTGCGATACCCGATGCTCACCAGCCGGTCCACATCATGATACGGGAACGGATCGAGAATGACCGCGTAGATTACGCTGTACATCGCCGCGCTGCCCCCGATGCCGAGCGCCAGCGAGCCCAGCGCGATCGCCGTGAACGTCCGCCCCTTCGCCAGGTTGCGGGCGCCGAAACGGAAGTCCTTGATCAAATGGCCGATCCAGACAGGTAAGCGCATGGAATCCCCCGCGAGCTAGGACGTCTAATCCTGCTCGTTCGATAGCATATCTTCACATCCGTTGCCGCTCACCCCAGCCTGCGCAAGCGTCAGCGGATCCCCCTCCGCTCCGAAATACTTCGCCAGCGCCGCTTCGAACTCCCCTCCCTCTTCCGCCGCCCGCGCAAACAACGTCATCGAGGACCGGAACTTGAGATCGTCCGGATACCCGAAGATGTCGTCCGCCGTCCGGTTCTCCACCTGGTTGACCAGCCGCGTGCACTCCCGCAACCGCGGCCCCAGCAGCGGATGTTGAAGATACGCCCGGGCCTCCTCCAGGGAGGCGATGCCGAAGCGCGATGCCATCCAGCTATGCCCCAGTCCCCTGAGTTGCGGGAACACGAACCACATCCAGTGCCCCACTTTTTGTCCCGCCCGCAACTCCGCGCAAACGCTCGTGTACACCGGGTCCTGCGCATTCACGAAGCGCTCCAGGTTGAAGCGATCGTCCGCCGGCATCTCCATCGTTCACTCCCGCGAGCCGGCAAGCGCCAGCGCGCGGCGGATTACCACCGGGTCCACCTCCGCCGGGCTGGCGGCATCGCGCTGGAACACGACAATCGTCACGCTCCGCAACGGCTGCCCGCCCTGAGCGTATCGCGCGGCTTCCGCCACCGCCAGCAGCAACCCTACCAGCGCCAGCGACGCGTCGATGCGGCCGTGTCCCGCCCCCAGAATCGGCATCACCACCCGGTTCAGCCGCGCATCCACCAGCCGCGAAACCAGATCGCAGATGCCGTCGAACAGATACGAAATCTTCGCCGCGATGCCCTGGCCGCAACGTTGTGTGCTGGTGGAAATCAGAGCCACCGGAACACTGTTTCCGAGCGGGTTCAGGAGCAGCACGGATTTTCCCGCGCCGAAGCTCAACGCGCGTTCGTCGGCCGTCTTCTGTTCCTCCACGCCGGGACCGTGCCGGTACAGGCACTCCTGCTTGCAAAGTTCGATAAACTCGCCCACCCGCCCCTCGAACACGCGGTTCACATACGCTCCCATCGCGCTCTTGGTGTCGTGCGCGCAGTGGTCGTCGAAATACTCGTTGCATGGCAGGACCACGGCGGTCCTTGAGTCGCCCGGAACCTCTTCCACCCGCCCGCGGACAATGCGAATCTCGCACCCCGCCACGCTGGTCCACATCTCGCCGCCGCGTTCCTCCACGCGCGAGAAGTCCAGACCCGCGCGTCCCGCATCCTCGCCCCCGTCCTGTAGAATCCCTTGCAGGCGAATCGCGCCGCGCATGCGGTCGCAGGCAGCGGCCACCGCGGCCCGGTGATTCCCGTCCGCGCGCGGCCAGTGGTATTGCGCGGTGCTGAGTCCGGCCAGGTCCGAAGGGAGCCTCAGCCCCGGCTCGGCCCGGTGCAGAATGAAGGTCCGCTCGCGCCCGAGCCGGCCCATGAAGAGCCCCAACTCAAACAGCACGTTGTCGCGCGGTCCGATCGATTCGGCCGCTCGCGACTGCACCAGGTCGTCCGGCGTCAGCACCAGCAGCGCAAAATCGAAACGGGAAACGGCCTCGGTCAGCCCCTCGATGAAAGTCTGCCCAAGAGCGAACACCCCCTCGTTCCAGAGCGTCACCTCGGCGTCGCTCTCCAGGCACGCGCGGGCCGCGCGCGCAAAGTCGAGTCCCTCCGTCGAGGAGCCGATGAACAGCGACGGGCGTGCCCGGCCGGGCGGCATGCCGACATTATAAAGCAGCTTCCGCGCCGCCTACGTGAATAGCTGCCGCATCGCGCGCTGGATTTCCGCGTTCCGGTGAAACCACCGCCACACCCCGCCCGACCGCAGATTCTCCGCGCTGATCAGCGTCATCCCCACGTCGATCCCGATCACGTCCGGATTGGTCCAGCCGTTGGTCGGGTGAAACGCGTCCACAAACCCGTAGCGCTTGTAAATGCGGTCTCCGAATTTTTCCCGCATCGCCATCACCGCCGGCACGCAGATCTCCGGCGCCAGCATCAGCGACCCTCCGGCCGCGCACGGCACCACCGTCCCGTCGATGTCCCGCGTCGCCGGCGGCCCTCCCCAGGCCCGGTACCCCTTCGCGCTGTCAGACGCCGTGATGCCCCAGATGTTCTCGGTGTAGCCGGGAAACTGCGCCGCCAGATCCATGCAGAACTTCCGATGCGCCAGCGTCGCCTTCACCGAATTCTCGAACCAGTCCGTGCCCGGCGGCCGCTTCTCCCGGTGCCCCCGGAAATCGATCCACCCCTGCGAATACTGATGCACGAACAGCGGCGGCGCCCCGCTGATGTACGTGTACCCGCCGTAGCTCACCTCCGGCCGCCGCCACGCGTACCAGGAATCGGCCGGCAGCGGCTTGCCCGGCGAAGCGATCGCCTGTAAATAAAGAATGCCCAGCTCGCAATGATGATCCCAGCGGCTTTTGATGAAGCCCGATTCCGGTTTCCACCCCATCGAAAGCAGCAGCGGGTCGCCGTTCAGCATCCATGGAAAGTCGATCCGCTGCCACACCGCCGCCGCCAGCTTCCCGATCTCCCGGTCGCCCGAAAAATAGCCCCGCGCCGTCAGCATTCCCGCCAGCAGCAGGATCGTGTCGATGGACGAAAGCTCACAGTTCCAGACCCGCGCGCCCGTCGCCGTGTTCACGAAATGGTAAAACCAGCCGTGCTCTTCGGGCGACCGCTCGGCGTAGAACCGCAGCGTGGCCAGCACCCTCTCGCGCGCCTGGTTGCGCGGGATCCACCGCCGTTCCGCCGCGATGCACAGCCCCGTGAGCCCGAATCCGGTGGCCGCGCTCGATGCGTTCGTGCGCTTGTCCGGCTCCCCGCTATCGGCCAGCGACCGGTCGCGCACCAGTCCCGTATCCGGGTCGGCCTGCTCCCAAAAGAATTGGAAGCACCGCCGCGAGAGGTCCTCGAGAAAACGGTCCTGCTCGCCCGTCAGCTTGAAGGCCGCCGCCGGCAGCATCGCCGGCACCGCCGCCGCCAGCAGCGACCTCCTCGAAAAAGCCCTCATGCCTTCATAATGACCCGTATTTCGCATACGCCTCTTGGATGGACACGCCCCGGCGCAACTCCTGGCGCATCCCGCTTTCCCTTTCAAAAAGGTCCTCCGCGGCCTCCAGAATCCGCACCGTGAGGTCCTTCGGTACGATCACCACCCCGTCGCAATCGCCGAATACGAAATCGCCCGGGTGAATCACCGTGTTCCCGACCTTGATGGGCACCTGGTACCGCTGAATGTCCCACCGTCCCACCGAGCTCGCCGAACACTTGAACTTCGCGATTACCGGGTAATTCATGGCGTTGATGAAGTCAACGTCGCGCACGCCGCCGTCCACCACGGCGCCCGTGCAGCCGCGTTCGCGCGCCGCCGTGGACATCATTTCGCCCCAGTGGGCGCAATCCGTGCTGCCGCCGCACGCCCAGACCGAGACCGTGTCCGGCGTGATGCTGTCCAGCATTTCGAGGCGGGTGCGGGTGTCGTCGTTCGTCGTGGCTGCGCACGGGTAGCCTTGGCCGGTGAACGCGGTACCGGCGAGGCGGTTGACGAGTGTAAAAGGTGTGAGATGGTGCGGAAGCACCTGGTGGCGATACCCGGCCTTGTCCAGCATATCGGCGATCGCGCCCGTGTAGAGGCGCAGGTACCGGTCCCGTAACGTTGCAGCAGGCATGTTCAGTCCGTTCCGACCTTCCGTTTTCCGACTTCAGCGTACCAGGACGCGCTCCCGCGGGACACCCTCCCCCCGTGAACAAAAAAAGTTTCCCCCGGATGATCTTTTTCCACCCGCTATCGCGCGTATTGGATCAGGAGGGCAAAATGAAAAAGATTCTGGATCGCGTTGAAGAAATGTGGTGCACCAGCATGCACGGACGGACCATGTGGCCCTTCCGGGGCAGCTATCACTGCGGTGTGTGCCTGCGTGAATATCCGGTGCCGTTTGAACAGCCGTTTGTGGCGAAGCCCCGGCGCGATTCCAGTTTCGTGCCCGGAGGCGTCGCGGTCAGGAGGGCGTAATGAAATCGCTGGCCATGAAATTTTCGGCCCTGCTGGATCGATACCTCGATGAGATCGATGAAACAGACGAACTTCCGGGCATCGCGCGGAGCGCACCCGCTACCGTGCCGCGCCCGGTTTCGTCCCGCGGCCCCGCTTCCACAGTTTTTCCGTGGCCGATTGCCGGTCCGGCGAAAACTGGCGGACGGCGCCGTAAACATACGGTTGGAACTCGCGGATCCAATACCCGCTGAATCCGTGTTCCCGTATCTGCGCGAGCGTGTCCCTGTAATGTTGCATCAACGCGTTCGCCACTACTTCGCCGGTGCGGCGGCTCCCCACCGTTGCGGCGCTCGATAACCATCGGGCCCGCTCCGGAAGCTGCCGCACCGCGGAAAGGGCCATCGCCGCCGACAGTTCGAACACCGGCCGCCCCTGCGCCGCCGCCTCCTCCTTCACCTCCGCCCACCCCTTCCGAATCGCCCCCGGCGACGGCCACGACGCCCGCCGCAGCCCGCCCGCGTCCTCCCGCAATTTCGCCAACTCCCCCCGCAAGCCCTTGAGGTCCAGCGGCGGAGTATTCACCGTTTCCGCAATCCGCGCCGACGACCGCTCGATCCCGTCCAGAATCTGATCCGCGTTTTCAAACCTCCGCCCCGCCTCGAGCAGCCCTTCCTGTTGCAGCGCCTCCGCGATTTCCGCAATCAGTTCCCGCCCCGCCCCCGAGGCGTCCGCCAGCGCCGCGAACACCCACACCGGCGACGCGCGAAAGGCCACCAGCCCCGCCGCTTCGATCACGTTTCCCGCCGCCCGCCGCACCAGGAAATCCGGCGGCAGCGAACCGTTCGCCGCATAGGCGCCTTCCACCTGCCCTACCTGCTCGATCAGGAACCGCAGCGTGGATTCCACCAGCGTGTCGTACAGACGCGAGCGCCGCACCCGCGCCGGCAGCACCACCTCCCCCAATTCCCGCACCGCTCCTCCGGCCAGCGCCGAAAGCGAGCGCACCACGCGCTCGGGCAACGACGAAATGTAAGGAAGAATAGGCCGCTTCATCGCCTGTGAGTCGTCTTAACAGATCTCGCTGACACCAGTCTATTCACCCGCGCCCCCCCGCTGCAAAAACCGTCACCCCGCCCTCCCCTCGCTGCGTCCTTTCCCGCACCGTAAGTGCCAGATAACCCGATACTTGACTTTATCCGCGCCGCCAATTACAGATGAAGTTGTCTGAAACTCGCTCTAGGTGTTGGAGGCTCCATGGCGCCAACTGTAGTTCCGTCCGCCCTCACTTTGGAAGAAAAGACTTTCGCCGATCGTACGATCGCTTCGCTTGCCGGAAAACCGGGTGAGCTGTTGGGCATTCTGGAACGCATTCAAGAACATCATCCGCACAAATACCTTTCCGCCGAAATTCTCGAATATGTAGCCGAACAGACCGGCATCCCGCTGGCCCAAGTCTATAGCGTGGTCACCTTCTACGCGCTCTTCAACCTTGAGCCGCAGGGTCAGCACACCATCTGCATCTGCCGCGGCACCGCCTGCCACACGCGCGGGTCGCGCAGCCTGCTCCAGCGCCTCCGCCTCGACCTCGGCCTGCCCGACGAGAACGAGGACGGCGCCGACAAGGTCTGCGCCACTACACCCGATCGGAAATATTCGCTCCGCACCGTGGCCTGCTTCGGTCAGTGCGCCCTGGCGCCGGTCGTCGAAGTGGACCACGCCATCTTCGGCCACATGAACGAACAGGCGCTCCATCGCGAAGTCGAGCACGTCGGGAAGGAGCCGAAGAAGTGATCCGCATTCAGGACATCAGCACGTTCAGCGCGGTCCGGGAAGCGGGCATGGCGAAGTTGCTTCCTCCGCGGCCCCGCATCGGCGTCGGCATGGGCACCTGCGGGTCCGGCAACGGCGCCGAGGGTGTGTATCACGCCTTCGCCGAGGGCATCAACCAGCAGGGTCTCGATATCAGCCTGGCACCCGTCGGATGTTTCGGTTTCTGCGCCCAGGAACCCCTGGTCAACGTGCGCATCCCCGGCAAGCCGCTGGTCATCCTGCGCCGGGTGCAGGCGCCGGACGTGCGCTCCATTCTCGACCACATCGTCGAAGGCACCGTGCCCGAGGGCCTGGCGCTATGCAAGGTGGAGGAGTGGGACCACCTCACCGCCCACGTCCATTACGGCTCCGGGTTCCCCAACATTGCGCTCTGGAACGAGGTCCCGTTTTTCAAGCCGCAGAAAAAAATCGTGCTCCGCAACTGCGGCCTCATCAGCCCGGACGATATCGAAGAGTACATCGCCATCGGCGGATACCAGTCTCTTTACAAGGTCCTCATCGATAACAACCCCGACCTGGTCATCGAACAGATCAAGGCCTCCAAGCTGCGCGGCCGCGGCGGCGCCGGATATCTCACCGGCCTCAAGTGGGAGTTTCTGCGCAAGGCCGCCTCCGACGACAAATACGTCATCTGCAACGCCGACGAGGGCGACCCCGGCGCCTACATGAACCGCAACGAGATCGAGAGCGACCCCCACTCGCTGCTCGAAGGCATGATCGTGGGCGGCTATGTCATGGGCGCTCACAACGGCATCATCTACGTCCGCGCCGAATACCCTCTGGCCGTGCACCGCCTCACCCGCGCCATCGATCAGGCCCGCCAGTCCGGCATCCTCGGCGACAACATCATGGGCCGCGGCTTCCGCTTCGATATCCAACTGGTCGAAGGCGCCGGCGCTTTCGTCTGCGGCGAGGAGACCGCGCTCATCGCCTCACTCGAAGGCTTCGCCGGCCGGCCGCGCCCCCGGCCCCCGTTCCCCGCGCAGAAGGGCCTCTGGGGCAAGCCGACCAACATCAATAACGTCGAGACCTGGTATAACGTCGCCCCCATCGTCGCCCGCGGACCCGCCTGGTTCAGCGAAACCGGCAGCACCAAAAGCGCCGGCACCAAGGTCTTCTCGCTGGTCGGCAAGATCACCAACACCGGCCTCGTCGAGATGCCCCTCGGCACGCCCCTCAAGCGCTTCATCTACGACGTGGGCGAGGGCGGCGCCGACGGCAAGCCCGTCAAATCCGTGCAGACCGGCGGACCCTCCGGCGGCTGCATCCCGCAGGAGATGTTCGAAACGCCCGTCGACTACGAAACCCTGGCCCAACTCGGTTCCATCATGGGCTCGGGCGGCATGGTGGTGATGGATGAAGACAACTGCATGGTGGACGTGGCCCGCTACTTCATCGAGTTCACCCATTCGGAATCCTGCGGCAAGTGCGTCCCCTGCCGCGTCGGCCTCGATAAGTGCATCCGCATCCTCAACGCCTTCACCCGCGGCACGGCCCATGAATCCGACCTCGACTGCCTGGATGAAATGGGCCGCATGATCCGCGATACCTCCCTCTGCGGCCTCGGGCAGAGCGCGCCCAATCCGCTCCTCACCACCATGCGGCATTTCCGCAACGAGTTCGAGGACCACATCCGCGCCAAACGCTGCCGCGCCGGGGTGTGCGAGGATCTCGCCCTTTCGCCGTGCGAGAACAGTTGTCCGCTCCACATGAACATCCCGCGCTTCCTTCAGCTCTACCAGGAAGGAAGGCTCGACGAGGCGTTTGAGGCGGTCGTCATCGACAACCCGCTCCCCGCCTCTACCGGGCGCGTCTGCCAGCACCCCTGCGATAACCGCTGCCGGCGGCGCTCGGTGGACCAGTCCGTCAACATGCGCGAGGTGCACCGCTTCATTGCGGACTCCATCTATCAGTCGGACCGTTTCGACGAGATGGCCGCCCGCATCGTAGCCCGCCGCCTCCCTCCTACCGACCGCAAAGTGGCCGTCGTCGGCGCCGGGCCCACTGGCCTCGCGGCGGCATTCTACCTGGCCCTGCTCGGCCACGAAGTCACCGTCTACGAATCGAACCCCGAGCCCGGCGGCATGCTCCGCTACGCCCTCCCCGAATACCGCCTGCCCCGCGAGGTGATCCGCCGCGAGATCGAACTCATCCGGCGCGTGGGCGTCGAGTTCCTGTGCGGCGTCTCGGTCGGTACCGACGTGATGCTGAACGACCTCGATAACCAGTACAACGCCGTTTTCCTGGCCATCGGCACCTGGAAAGAGGCCTGGGTCTACCTGCCCGGCACCGAGCTCAAAGGTGTGCTCCCGGCGCTGCTCTTCCTCGAAGCCGTGGCCAAGGCCGAACCGGTGCGGATGGGCACCAAGGTGGTCGTGATCGGCGGCGGCAACGCGGCCATCGACTCCGCCCGCACCGCCATGCGCATGGGCGCCGACGTCACCGTGATCTATCGCCGCGAGCGCAAAGACATGCCCGCCATTCGCGTCGAGACCGACGCGGCCGAAGAGGAAGGCGCCAGGTTCATGTTCCTCGCGACGCCCCACCGCATCGTCGGCGACGCCGAGGGCAACGTCAAGAGCATCGAGGTGGTCAAAACGCGCCTGGGCGAGTTCGACGCTTCCGGCCGCCGCCGCCCCGTCCCCACCGACGAAATCCGCCGCCTCGAATGCGATACCGTCATCCTCGCCGTGGGCGAGGCCGTCGACCTCGATTTCGTCCGCGCCTCCGGCCTCCGCATCAAGGAGAACAATACCCTCGAGGTGGACCGGTACACGCTCGAAACCAGCCGCAGCAAGTTCTATGCCGGAGGCGACCTCATCAGCGGCGCCTCCAACGTCTCCAACGCCATGGGCTACGGCAAAAAGGCCGCGCGCAATATCGACCGCCGCCTGATGGGTCCAGGCCGCTGGGAGACCATCAACCCGGCGTTCACTTACAGCAACCGCGCTCCCGCCGAGCCCAGCCCCAGCCCGCGCCACATCCTCGAAGAGCTGCCCGCCGCCGAGCGCGTGGAGAGTTTCGAGGAGTGCATGGTAGGCCTCTCGCCCGGGGACGCGCTCGATGAAGCCATGCGCTGCCTGCGCTGCGATATCAAGGATCACCACTAATCTATGGCTGACAAAATCTCCATCCGGATCGACGGCGAGTACGTCTCCGCGCAACAGGGCCAGACCATTCTGGAGGTGGCCCGCGCCAACGCCAAGTACATCCCCACCCTCTGCTGGCTCGCGCACCTCACCCCGGTGGGCGCCTGCCGCCTCTGCATCGTGGAAGTCTCCGGTGTCGGCAGGCTTCTTCCCGCCTGCACCACTCCGGTGCAGGACGGCATGAGCGTCACCACCAATTCCGAAAAGCTCACGCACTACCGCCGCATCGCGCTCGAGTTCCTCTTCTCCGAACGCAATCATCAATGCGCCGTCTGCGTCTCCAATAACCACTGCGAACTGCAGGCCATGGCCCAGAAGCTGGGCGTGACCAACGTCCGCTACCCCTATAATTTCCCCAGGATGCCCGTGGATGTTTCGCATGAGCGCTACGTGCTCGATCACAACCGCTGCATCCTCTGCACGCGCTGCGTCCGCGTGTGCGCCGAAGTGGAAGGCGCGCACGTCTGGGATGTCAGCTCGCGCGGCGTCCGTTCCATGATCGTGAGCGAGCTCAACCGCCCCTGGGGCCAGTCCCGAAATTGCACCACCTGCGGCAAGTGCGTGCAGTCCTGCCCCACCGGCGCCCTCGCGGAAAAAGGCTTCGCGGTCGAAGAGATGGTGAAACAGGACCGCAACGTCACCCGCCTGGCCGCGCGGCGCGGAGGTCACACATGAAACGCATCCGGCTGGCAACGGTTTGGCTCGATGGCTGCTCCGGCTGCCACATGTCCCTGCTGGATATGGATGAGGCGATCATCGCGGTCGCCAATCGCACGGACCTGGTCTACGGCCCGCTCGTCGACGCCCAGGAGTTTCCCAAGGCGGTGGACGTCACCGTCATCGAAGGCGCCGTCAGCTCGCATGAAGATCTCGAGAAACTCCGCACCGTCCGCCAGCGCACCAAAATCCTGGTCGCCCTCGGCGATTGCGCGGTCAGCGGCAACGTTCCCGCCATGCGCAACCAGACCCACACCCGCAAGCTCCTCGAACGGATCTATGTGGAAGGCGTGCAGGAAACGCCGTGCATCCCTGTCGACGGCGTTCCCACCCTGCTCCGCCACGCCGTTCCCCTGCACGAAGTCGTGAAGATCGACCTCCATGTTCCCGGCTGCCCCCCGCCCGCGCAAGCCATCGCCTTCGTGCTCGGCGAACTGCTGGAAGGCCGCATGCCGAACCTCAGCGGCAAAGTCAAATTCGGATAGATGCCATGAAGAAGATCGTCATTGACCCCGTCACGCGGATTGAAGGCCACGCCAAAATCGACATTTTCCTGAACGACGAAGGACGCGTGGAAGACACGCAGTTTCACGTCACCCAGGTGCGCGGCTTCGAGAAATTTACCGAGGGGCGGCCGTTCTACGAGATGCCCTCCATCACCGCGCGCATCTGCGGCATCTGTCCGGTCAGCCACCTGCTCGCCTCCGCCAAGGCCTGCGACGCCATCATGGCCGTCACCCTTCCGGAAACCGCCGTGAAGCTTCGCGAGCTGATCCACTGCGCACAATTCGTGCAGTCGCACGCCCTCAGCTTTTTCCACCTCTCCGCCCCGGACCTCCTGCTGGGCTTCGATTCCGACCCCGCAAAGCGCAACGTCTTCGGCCTCATTGAAGCCGAGCCGGAACTGGCGCGCGCGGGCGTCGCCCTGCGCAAATTCGGGCAGGAGCTGATCGCTGGCCTCGCCAAAGAGCGCGTGCATCCTTCCTGGATCGTTCCCGGCGGCGTCAATGCCCCGCTCTCCCCGGAGGTGCGCGACCAGACCCTCGCCGGCCTGCCCAACGCCCGCGCCATCGCCACCCGCACCTTGAGTTTTTTCAAAAGCATCATGGACCGCTATCAGGAGGAAATCGACCATTTCGGCACCGACCCGACAATGTACGCCGGAATGGTCGACGATGGTGGCAACCTGCAATGGTATGACGGCCTGCTGACCTTCAAAGACCCGGACGGATCCATTGTCGCCGCCGACATTCGCGCCCGCGATTACAGCCGCTTCATCGGCGAAGCCGCCATGCGCGAGTCCTACCTGAAGTCGCCGTATTTCAAGCCTCGCGGATACCCTGGCGGCATTTACCGCGTCGGCCCGCTGGCCCGCCTCAACGTGGCCGAAGCGTTCGGCACCGAACTGGCCGATGCCGAACTGGCCGAGTTCCGCCAGCGCTGCGGCGCGGTGGCGCACAGTTCCTTCCACAATCACTACGCCCGCCTCGTCGAAGCCCTGCACGGCCTCGAGAAGATCGAGCAACTGCTGGCCGATCCGTCCATCCTCGATAAACACGTGCGCGCCAAAGCCGGCGTCAACAGCATGGAAGGCGTGGGCATGATCGAAGCGCCGCGCGGCGTCCTCATCCATCACTACAAGGTGGACGAGCACGGCGCCATCCTCTGGGCCAACCTGATCGTCGCCACCGGACACAACAACCTCGCCATCAATAAGAGCGTGGCCCAGGTGGCGCGCCATTTCATCGACGGCTCCGAGATGCGCGAAGGCATGCTGAACCGCGTCTCCGCCGTGGTCCGCGCCTACGACCCCTGCCTGAGCTGCTCCACCCACGCCGACGGCACGCTGGACCTGCGCCTGGACCTTTACGGCCCCGGCGGCCAATTCCTCCGCCGCCTTAACTGAAACGCTACTGGCCCGCCGGCACCCGCGGCCCCACCGTGGACATATCGATGGGCACGAAGCCCAGCTTCAGCGCGGGCGATTCCGGCCGCAGCCGGAAGTCGAACTTCGAAGCGTTCACGAACAGCGGATCAGCGATCCTGGACCCGGCGTCCTGTCCGCCGGCCTTCCACTCCGCGAAGGATTTTCCGGCGAAGCGGATGTCCGCACCGCGCGTGTCGAAGTACAGGTTCGACGTCATCATGAAGCCTTCGCCCGTCCAGTTGCTGCCGAGCAGCCGCCCCTGGTCGAAGTACACGATGTTCCGTTCGAAGGTGAACGAGCGGTGTGGCTCGGCGCGTGTGCGCATCAACTGGTTCTCGCGATTGAACGCGAAAATGTTGTTGCGCACAATGTTCTCCCGCCCGTAGTGCTGGTGAAATCCCGCGCTCTTTGAGTTGTAGACGATGTTGTTTTCGATCAGCATCTCCGTCGAGCCTTCGTCCGGATAAATGCCCCAGCCTCCGTAGGTGAACGACGCGATCCCGTGGATCAGGTTGTTGCGGATGCGCGTGCCCGGCTGCATGCCCAGCGTGTAGATGCCGCCCATGTCGCTCAGCATCTCCTTGCCGATATCGTGCAGATGGTTGTATTCGATGGTGTTGCCCTTGGACTGGTTGGCGCCGTATCCCCACGTCCAGCCCACCGAAATCGCCGTGTAGAAAAGGTCGTGGATGTGGTTGTGGACGATCTGGTTTCGCCCGCTTTGCAGGACCCAGATCCCCACCGCCGGCGCGTACACCAGGCCGGCATCGTGAATGTGATTGTCGGCGATGACGTTTTCGAAGTTCTGCTCGCGCTCCTCGGCGAACTGTTGCGCTTCGCCCAGCTTGATTCCTCCGCCGCCCAGGTCGAACAGTTCCGTCGCCAGCACCTTGTTCCGTTTCGAGCCGCGGCCGAAAAAGATGCCGTAGCCGCCGCTGTGCGCCACCGTGCTCTTTTCGATCGTGCAGTCCACCGCGCCCACCGCCGCGATCGCGGCCGCTGCCGGGCATCGCCGCTTGCGTGTCGGCGTAGCCCTTCTCGGGCATGCTCCAGTCGGCGTGCGCGAACGCGAGGCCGCGGAAGGTCACGTCGTGCACGAACTCGTTCGCCTCGGGCCGTCCTTCCAGCCGCACCAGCGTCACCAGCGCCGGCGCCACCACCTCTTCGCTTTGCATGTTCTCGCCCGCCACCGGCCAGTAGGAGACCGTGTCCGACTTGCGGTCCAGGTACCATTCGCCGGCCGTGTCCAGCCCGTCCGGAGCATTCTCGATGTAGTACCGCGCGTCCGCTTCTTTGTTTGAAGGCCGCGGGTCCAGCGTGAGCGTAGCCACGTGCGCGGCTTCGTCCACCGCCGCAATCGGCATGCGAAAATCGGCCCAGGCGAGCAGGCCCACCACCTCGACGTTGCCTGTCTCGGCCCACTGCTTGCGAATGTCGCTGCCCCGGAAATGCACGCGTAGCGGCTTGTCCTGCGGGCTCGCGCCTTCCATCCGGTAGAATCCGAAATTGGGTGTGCGCGCCCGCTGCGCCCGCCGTCCGCTGATGAACAACTGGCGAAACGCGAGCCCGCGCGCCGGCGCCGTCCAGATGGATCCCGCGCCCTTCTTCCAGCCGCCGATCACCTGCCCGCCGCTGATCAGCGGCCGCGCGCCCGGCGCCGCCTCCCACACCACATCGGAATCCTCGGGCGTCAGCACCAGCGTCTCGGCCAGCCGGTACACCCCGTCCGCGATCCTGATCGTGATGGTTCCGCGCCGTCCCGCGCGCCGCTGGGCCCGCGCCTCATCCCGCGCCGCCGCTAAACTGCGGATGGCGCGGCCACCCGCCACTTCGATCGTCTGCGCGCACAGCGCGGGCGCAAGCATCAGCAGAAAAACACGACCGAGCATAGCTGCCTCCGGACCCAGCATGGTAGCCCGCCGCGCCCCCCGCGACAAGCCCGCCGCAGCTTTTCCCGGAATCCGTAGGCTTGAAGAGTTGCTGAGCCGCGACAGTAACGGAGCGGTTTCGCCGGAATACGTTAGCGAACCTCTGAAACGGCGGACTTACTTCCAAGGCCACCCCCTCCGGCCGGAACGCAAACGCTGGGCCACCAGCAGCTATTTGTTCACCGCCCGCTCGGCGGAGAGCGCTGGAGGGGAACCTCGGGAATTAGTGGCGTGATTGACTAGCCTCGCGCGATCACGGGCTCCTCAGCAGCTGGTGGCGGCATGATTTCCCGCAGCGTGGAGTACAGCTCGGCGGCGCAGAACGGTTTAGCCAGAAATCTATCCATGCCCGCGGATAGAAATCGCTCGCGATCTCCGATCGTTGCACTCGCACTCAGAACCACGACAGGCGTCCGTTTGCGGTTTGTGGTTGCTTCGCGCTCTCGAATGTACCGTACAGCTTCCATTCCTCCCATTTTCGGCATCTGATTGTCGGTCAGGATGACGTCAAACTCTTCCGCTTCCCATGCCTCGACGGCCTCTACACCGGTGGAGACTACTGTCACCCGATGACCGTGCTTGCCGAGAATCGCGGTCGCCACTCGCTGGTTCACCGCGTTGTCTTCGGCCAGGAGAATACGCAGACCGTGCGGTTCTTCCGCTACCTCCGCGGTGGGTTCGGCGAGGCTCCCCGGTCCTGCTATACCGACTGCGCAGGTGAAGTGGAACGTGCTGCCGGCGCCGGATGTGCTCTCTACACGGATCCGTCCACCCATCAACTCCACCAGTTGACGACAAATCGTCAGCCCAAGTCCACTCCCGCCGAACCGCCTGGTAACGCTGCTGTCGGCTTGTCCGAATGCCTCAAAAATCGTATGTTGGTGTTCCGCCGGTATGCCGATACCGGTGTCACTTACTAGAAAGCGCAGGTTGGCCTCGTGACTATCAGATTCCGTGGGGACCCAAGCCACTTCTAATGTTACTGATCCGTCTGAAGTGAATTTGATCGCATTTCCCAATAGGTTGACGAGTACCTGGCGTAAACGGGCCGGATCACCTACCACCACGGCAGGCACGCCCCCGGCAGTATCGATCCGAAGATCTAAGCCCTTGGCGCGCGCTTGTGGAGCCATCAGCTTACCCAGCTCATCGAGCATGCGTGGCAGCGGGAACGGAATGCGCTCCAACGTCATTTTGCCGGCTTCGATCTTGGAAAAGTCCAGAATGTCATTGATCAAGTGCAGTAAACCCTCTGCGGCGCCACACAGGGAGTCCACCTGTTCGCGTGCATCCCGAAGGGTCTCCGAAGATAGGGCAAGATGCGCTAACCCGAGGACACCGTGCATCGGCGTCCTGATTTCGTGACTCATGTTCGCCAGGAACCGGCTCTTGGCAAGACTCGCGGCTTCTGCTGCTGCCTTGGCCAACTCGAGTTCCTCCGCTCGTGTTCTCTCGAGAGCCCGGCCTCTCAATTGTCGCCAGTAAGCCTTATGCAGACCGCGGCCTTGTGTGAACAGAAAACAGAAGAGCGCGAAAGTGGTCAACGCCACCGTGTAGCCTCGCAGCCCTCCTAATCGCAAATACATACTGAATACCGGTGCCCACGCAGTCCAAAGGTAAACGTGGATCAACCGGAGGCTCGGCGTGAGGGAGATTATCGATCCGGAAGCACACCCGACGATCCATAGCATGGTAATTACATACGGCCAGCTCGCAAGGCCGTAATACCAGAGAGCACTCGCATGAACACATCCCGCCGAAAATGAAGCCAACCCCACGGCGGCCACAAAAGCCGCATTCCGCAATCCGGGGTGCAGTACGTGAACGCGTTCGCCCAGCCCGGCCAGCACGACGCGAATCCCAATACTGGTCATGTTTGCCGCCGCAAAACCCCAGAAGAGGAACGAATGCTCTCTCCGATAATCTGTCGTCGCGATCATGATCAACAGGAGAGTCAAATATGGTACGATCCCTCGGACCAGCCTTGCAATCAACTCCTGATCTGCCTCGCGGAGAACCTCAGGTGGAGCCCCCCAATGACCCTCCAGTTCGGAACAGTTTTGCAGAGTGGCCATGGACGCTGTTCACCTTATCGGCTAACTTCAACAGTTTTTCAGACACCTGGTGCGCCACCGGCACCGATCGCTTCAAGCGGTGTGACGAGGACCGCGTGCATCCCATCGGCCCCCGGCTTCTACCGGGTCAGTATCATCGCCCGCTTTCCCTCCTCGAACGTGGTCATGCACGAACCCGAGCGCGCGCGCTGCGCCCGCCGTCCGCTGATGAACAGCTGGCGGAATGCGAGTCTACCCCCGGCGCCGCTTCCCAACCCACATCGGAATCCTCGGGCGTCTTCGATCGTCTGCCCGCACCGCGTGGGAGCAAGCATCAGCAGAAAAACACGGCCGAGCGTAGCTGCCTCCGGCCCAGCACGGTAGCCCGACTGCGCCGCCCGCAACAAGCGGCCCCTGCTCCCACAGTCCGTAAGCTCAAACGGTGGCCTTAGCTGATATATTCCAGGGCGCGTCTCCTGGAGTTCGCTCCAAGGCTGCCCCCTCTGGGGAGGAAGGGAAACGCTGGATGATGACACGCGGTCCATTTTCCCAGGACGCCGTATCTGGGCAACCCGGTGTCAGATGATGCTCGATTCTGCCTTCGGGAACCGAGGCCAGATATCCCTCAGCGTGCCAAGATCCAGCCTGCAGTCGCCGGCTGGACAATTTCCGTCAACCAACAGCATGAGGTGCAGTGAATTGTGGACCATTTGAAATGCGCTGACGTTGTTCCTCTGCACGCCTTAAGGGATTGAAAAAACATGGCCTAATTGCGACCTATCGCCAATGCGACCGGCATACTGGAGGCAGCGCCGAACTGGATCACCAATTCCGCCGGGGAAGCCGCCTCCAGTGTGTCGGGAAGTCGGATATTGAACTGCGCGAGCCCGATCGCTCCCGCTGTAAGTCCCGCGTATACTACCTCCACCGGCGCACCGCCGATTGTGGCTGTTGGAAGCGCTTTGGCCTCCGCAGCGGGGAAGGCCGGCGCCGCGTCACCCGTGGCCGGGAGCGTGCTAAGGTCACCGATGCCTGTCCCCCACGCGATGATATAGCTCCCGGGCACGGCAGGACTATTGGGCGTCACGAGCGAACCATCGGGGTGAGTCACGATGGGGTCGAAGACCCCTGCGTTTCGTTCGTAGCGAAAGACTCCGGGTGCGTACGGCTGCAAGGCGACAGTCGCGGGCTTGCTGGCTGTCCCGTGTCGAACCACAACGACCGTCACTGAGCCGGTGATCGGGCTATCAAACGGAATCTGAAAGTTAATCTGCCGCGAGGAGACGAACCATAACGGGGAGTCAATACCGCCTACTTGTACGCTTGTTCCCCCAAGATTTCTTGGCAACGGGACGGATTCTGCAGTGGCTGTTAGCTCGGCGAGGTCCGTCCCGAATAGAGATACAACCATGCCGCGAGAGAGGACTGGCTGAAAACTTGCAGCCGAAACGATCCCGTCCTTTTCTATCGCCGGTTGAGCGCCGATCGACAA
This sequence comes from Bryobacterales bacterium, assembly GCA_963836425.1. Lineage (GTDB taxonomy): Bacteria > Acidobacteriota > Terriglobia > Bryobacterales > Bryobacteraceae > CAWIJJ01. The sequence continues at coordinate 91,372 of CAWIJJ010000013.1, forward strand.
GAAAAGCGAATTGGATGTCTGCCCGCCGGCGTTCTGAACCGCTATCATGAACGTGCCGGCACTGGCCAGTGTAAGTGATCCGGAAAGCGTGCTCGAGTTCTTGGTGGCGAGGGACAGGTTTCCGAGAAAACAGGGGTTGCAGCCAGGTCCTGAGACTATGATCTGAGCGGTCAAGGGGTCAAATCCAGCCCCGTTGACCGTCAAGGTAAACGGCTGTCCAGCAACCGCAGTAGAGGGCGAGCTGGAGATGCTGGAGATCGAGATAATCCCGGTGGCAATCCCGAACGAAAGGAGGTTCGACCAGGCTCCGTCAATGCCGTTGCGAGCCGCAACAGAGTATGTTCCCGCAGCCGCCAGCGTAACCGGCCCGGCCAGTGTGGTTGTGGTCTTCGTCGTCAAGCTGCTGTTCGGCACATCGTAGGAACTGTCGATGCCGATACCGGCCAGTTTGATGGTGGCGCTGGCCGGGTCGAACTCGGAACCGTTGAGCGTCAGCGTGAACGGTTGTCCGGCTATGGCCGGAGAGGGCAACGAGGAGACGGCGGAAATCAGTGGGGCGGGGCGCGCAACAGTGAACGGGAGACTGTTGGATAGCGGTCCGTTGCCGTTCTGCACAGCAGCGGTGAATGTGCCCGCGTTATTCAAGGTGAGGTACGCGGAGAGCGAATTCATCTCCTTGAGCAGTAATCCGCTGTTGGAAATCGTGCAGGGGCCGCACCCGGGCCCGTTCACGACGATCTGGGCGGCCACGCGGTCGAAACCAGCGCCGGCGATGGTCAGATAGAACTGCCGTCCCTTTACCGGGTCGGGGGACGCGGATAGACCGGTTACTGCCGGCAAGGGGCTTGCGAGCGTAATCGAAAGCGTATTGGATGATGGTCCGTTGTACTCATTCTGGACGGTGAGGATGAATGTCCCGGAATTCGAGAGGGTAAGCGGTGCGCTCAAGGTGTTCGGCGTCTTGACGGTAAAGGCATCGTTGGATATTCTGCACGGGGTGCATCCCGCTCCAGTCAGGACGACAATCGCAGCGGCAGTGTCGAAGTCCGTGCCGGTCACCGTCAGGGCGAACTGCTGCATCGCGACGGCCGGGGAGGGCGACGTGGACACCCCGGTGATCGCCGGTGTGACAGCGGAGACCGTAAGCGGAAGACTGTTGGATCGCGTGCCTGCGGCCCCGCTTTGGACTGTGACATAGTAAGCCCCGGTGCTGTTTAGCGTGAGCGTGCCGGCAAGCGTGCTCTGAGTCCTGGTCGTCAACGCGTTGTTCGCAATCGTGCACGGGTTGCAGTCTACCCCGTTCGTCACCAGCAGAGCGGCCGTCAGAGGGTCGAAGTAGGCGCCAGTTACGGTTAAAGTGAACGGGCGACCCTTTGCAGGTGGCGAAGGGCTCGTGGAGAGTGCGGAGATCGTTGGAGTCGAGCCACTGACGCTGAATGATAGCGTACTGGACGGGTTTCCGCCTGCGCCGTTCCGGACCACTACCGTAAATGTCCCCGGGCTCGTCACCGTCAACGGACCGCTGAGCATGGTCTGCTGTATGGTCAGAGAGCCGTTGGGAATGACGCAGGGGCTGCAGCCCGGGCCGGTGACGGTGACAAAAACCGTCAAGGGTTCGAACGGGTAACCGCTGATACGCAACTGGAAGGGCTGTCCGGCGACGGCGGGAGAGGGGGACGTCCCCGCGCTGACAATGCTCGGGGTGGTGCTCTGAACAATGAGGGGGACGGCATTCGACTGCGTACCGTTGGTCCCGTTTCGGACGGCCACCATGAATGTTCCCGAGTTGTCGAAGCTGAACAATGACGCGACCGTATTGGAGGTCCACGCCGAGAGAGTCGACGATGCGCACGGGCTACAGCCGGGCCCCGCGACCACGATTTGTGCTGTAGAAGGAATGAAATCCGCCCCGCCGACGGTCAACGTGAGAAATTGCCGAGCCACCGGGGGACTGGGCAAATTCGAGACCGCCGTTGCCGTCGGGACCAACTCGTTCACCACGAATGGGATCGTGTTCGATCCGCCCACGGCAGCCGTGTAGCTGCCGGGTTGCGGCACGGTTATAGGCCCTGAAAGCGTGTTGCTCGTCTTGATGGTTAGCGCACTGTTCGCGACAGAGCATCCGCCGAAGCAGCCCGGCCCAGAAACCCCGATGCCCGAGCGCGTCGGATCGAAACCAGTGCCGGTAACGGTGAGCACGAACTGTTTGCCCGCGACGGGCGGATTGGGCGTCGTACTTAATGCGGTCAATCTGGGCGCAATTGGGTAGGCCAGGGTCCAGGAAAGAGTAGGCCCGTCATCGATTTGCGCCGTCCATACGCCGATGGGATTCACGGCGCCCAGATCGAATCGCCAGTCCCACTCCAACCATGTATTTGCGAATGAAGTCGATTGCTGGAAGGTGTTGCCGGCCGGTGTTGTCAATTTGAATGTCCATGGTGCGCTGCCCGCCGTGGTTCTCCAGACGTATATCTTGAAAAAATTCCCTGCGCCTATGGTGACGGTCGAGTTTGGGATAACCTGCCAACCCAACGTCGTGGGCTCCCCCGGGGAGGGCCCGATATCCAAGGTCACCTTTAGCAAGCTGCCATCAGTGGCGCTGCCGATTCCAGTCAGGACCAGCCCTATGAAACAGATCGCTGCGCCCTTCGCTATGGTACGCATTCGCTCACGCATCATTGTAGACTAAATCAGGCCCGAAAATACCGGAATGTCTGGTTTCTCGCCACTCCACTTCAGTGAAGAGCATTCGAGTGCCACAAATGATTGAGAATCGTCCCTAATCGAATCGCACGGCGATTCCACCCACTCCTGGCGCGCTTGACTGAATCGGCTCTTCGCCCAGCGAGGACGCCAGCACATCACTGTGACAAAATACGTGACAACTCGCCGCGGCTGCTGTTGGCCAGCCGCACTGCAAGCATCGCCGGGGGCGTAACAGCCACTAAGATTTCCAGGACGCGACGCCAACATTGTATGAACTCTGAGATTCAGAATTGACGACTCGATTGCAGCTTGCCAGGCGATTCCCGCTAATACCAGAAGATGAATAGTTGTTGCCGAACGGGAATATCGTAGACTTGCAGATCACCCGGACGTGTCGTCCCCAACCTACGTACGTTCAGCAGTCGGGCTCGATGTCGATTCGGTCGTTGACCGCGTTCTTGAGGCATTGCTTGCAGCCGAGATACCTCTCAGTTGTCTGAACCGAGACGTGGCCCAGCAGGAATTGAATCTGGTCCAGTTCCACTCCGGCATCCCGACACAAGCGAACGCAGAAGCGACGGAGGTCGTGCGGGCGAGATTCTCAATCGCCGCTTTGTTCGCGCAGTCCTTAACGAAATGCCACACGACCCGCTCCGTTACGCCGGTTCCCCAGGTTTTGCCTGCCCGGCAAAGGCACCGAAATACCCGGCCATCGGTCACGTCAGCGGATACAAGCCAGGAGTCGATGATGCTCTTGACCCAATCCGGAAAAGGGACGGTCCTGAACATGCCGGCCCCTCGGTAGTGAGCCAGTTGCCGAGTCGGAAGGCGAGATTCTTCGGCCCCTTAACGCGACGGATGCCGGCAGCGAGATCCGGGCTGAGCAGACCGGAATCGGCGGCTTCATACGCGAGACTTCTGACCGCCGCAAGCCTGCCATTGATTGTGCCCGGCGCAAGCTGACGCGACTCCAAGTGAATTCGGCAGCGAGTCACGACGGCTTTGTTGAAGGACAATCGGGGCTCCGAGCAGTACCAAGCAATGAACTCGTCTATGGCGTGCCAGTAACCTCGTTGGGATTCCTTCGAGGGCAGGCTGTTAAGGACTGCTGATCTTGCTTGGTCAAGATCAGGCAGGCCGAGGCTATGTTCGGAGAAGATTTCCTGGGCCGGCTCTTTTTGCCACGCTTCACGACTGGGCCTCCATGGTCCCGGAGTTGTATACGTCGCAATGCCCCGGGGAGCGATGGCTTAAGCTAGGAGCGAGGGCAGGAGGTCATGGTGGACGCCTTAGCGGAGAAACTGGACGCTCGATTGCGCGAGTGGAAGCCGGAGACGGCGGCAGAGGCCAGGGAGCGCATCATTGAGGTGATAGAACTCGCCGATCACGACGTCCTTGATCTCGCGCGCGCGCGCGTCGCCGAACAAGAGGTCCTCGACCTGCTCGATGAGCCCCCAACCCGGTGAGATCTGGCTGGCCGACCTGGGACTCGCTGCCAAAACGCGTCCCGTCGTCATGGTAGTCGCCGTCGCGCACACTGGCCCTAAACGGGATCGGGCAAGTTCGGCATGCGCTTAAGTGAACCGTATTGGGTCTGGAAATGGATCGTTTATTTCCTAACAAATCCTACGTCTTCTGATCCTCGAGGTGCGTGGCCACCCACCAATGGTTGCCGCACGGGTCCTCGAAACCGCCAGAGCGGTCTCCATAGGTCTGGTCTTTGGGCTCGTTGAGAGATTTGGCGCCGGACTCTACGGCTTTGCTGAAGACGGCATCGACGTCGTCCACATAGAGGTAGAGCGTGGAGGGGCGGGCCTTCCACTGGTCGCGGGCCTGGCCGCACATGATCATGGAGTCACCTATGCGGGCTTCGGCGTGGCGGACGGAGCCATCGGGCGCGTCGGTACGGAAGGTCTGCTCGGCGCCGAAGGCGTCGCGGATGAAGTCGAGGAGGCGCTGGGCGTCGTCAACGACGAGGTAGGGAGTGATGGTGTGATACCCCTTGGGGGTTTTGTTCCGAGTGAGCATGACTTCATTCTGGCCGGAAGGCAATGCGCGGGGATTGTAAGAATTTGACCTCAGGGGCGAATGGGCACATGGCTGAGATGGCGCGGGCCGGCGACGGCGTAGCGGGTGGGGCTGATGCCGGAGAAGGCGCGGAAATCATGGATGAAGTGGGCCTGGTCGAAATAGCCGCAGGAGAGGGCGAGGTCGGGCCAGTGGTGGGGCGCGCCGGCCTGAATGCGGCGGAGGGCGCGGCGGAAGCGGCGGATGCGGCAGAACAGTTTGGGAGTGAGGCCCACTTCCTCGCGGAACAGTTCGATGAAGCGGCGGGAACTGAGGCCGATGGAGTTCGTGACATCGGCGACGCTGCGGATGTCGGGACCGCGCAGGAACTCGCCGACGGCGAAGCGGACGGCGGGATGGGGGCCGTCGTCCCGCAATTGCCGTGCGAGGAGGATCTGTTCCATCAGCTCGAGGCGTTGTTCGGGGATCGGCGTAGCGAGAAGGCGTTCGCGGAGTTCGTGTGCGATTTGGCCCCAAACGGCGTCGAGAGGCAACATTTGATTTTGCAACTCGCCGGCGGGGAGGCGGAAGAAAGCGCGGGCGGCTCCGGGCCGGAAGACGATTCCGGCGACGGCGCGCTGCTCGGCGGTGTCGAGCACGAAGTGGCGGGAGTGGGCACCGTTGAGCACGGCGCCGGGCAAGCGGCGGACGGAGGTGAGCTCGTCGGGGTCGTAGGTGCGGGTTTCGTCTTCGGCCAGGTTTACGACCAGTTGCATGGAGCCGTCGGGGAGCAGGCGTTCGAGGCGGTGGGGCTGGTGGAAGGATTGCCAACTCCAGAGGATTTCGACAAAGGGGGCCAGGGGCGGGACAGGTCTCCGGGTGCAGAACTGCATGGCGAATATCAGATCAGAGACGGGTGCCGGATTCAAGGGCCCGCGGCGGCTGGGAAGAAGCCGCTCCTCGGAGACACAATCAGGTTTTCTTTTTGCGGAAACGTTCGCGATGGGCGGCGGTCATTTTCTCGGTGGCGTATTGGAAGATGAGGCGGGGGGCCTTGTCCTTGTAACGGAGGAGCAACTTCTCGACGGGCGCCGGCTCGCGCTTCCAGGACTCGCGCAGAAACCATCCGAGGCCCTGCTGCACCACCCGCTCGCGGTCCATCATGAGGGGCTCGACGGCAGCGAGGAGCGGGCGGACGGCGGCGCCGGTCTTGAGGGGTTCGAGCAGGGTGACCGGGACGGCGCGGCGCTGATACTTGTGGGGCGACTCGCGCCAGGCGGAAAGGGCATCCACCTCCACGACGTTCCGGGTGAGAAAGAGGCCGAGCACGCGGGCGCAGAATACGTCCGTATGGCCCCAGTTGCGGATGCCGCCGTCGAACCAGCCGCCGAGGCGGCGCAACACTTCGGGGGTGTAGGCGGCCTGCTCCCGTTCGGCGAGCAGAATGGCGGCGGAGGCTTCTTCGTATTTGCCGGTGCGCACGAGCAGGTCGCCAGCGTCGAGATAGGCGAGGGGGCCTGCCTGCTTCAGGCGCTGGCTCCAGTGGGCGATGGCTTCGGTCCATTCCGGATCCTCATGGTGGATGCCGTAGGCGTCGTAGCCTTCGCGGAAGTAGCGCGCATATTTGGCGGCGCGCGCGGGATCGGATTTTCGTTCGCAGAACGCGCGAACCTCGGCGGCGACGAGCGCGGCGGCGTCGCGGGCCGTTTGTGGTTTGGGCATGCGATCAGGTATTCTAGCGCGCGGCGATGGCAATGACTCTGGCGGAGGCATGGCGGGGCGCGATTGCCGCGGCGGACTACGAAGAGCACATGCGCGCGGCGGGACAGGCGCAGGCAAATGCCGGGCTGGTGGACCGGTTCCTGCGCGAGGCGCCGCCGGGCGCGGATTCGGCGATACTGGTCGCGGGCGCAGGCACCGGGCAGATGTTCGACTACCTGGAGCGGGCGGCGCTGTATCCGTTCCGCACCACGTTCACCGACATCAATCCGGCATTTCTCGAGCGGCTGGCGGAGCGGGTCGGCGGCGACCCGCGATTGCGTTTCGAAACCGTGCTGGACGATGTGGAAGCGAGCGGGCTGAAGGGCGGGTTCGCGCTGGCCATCGCGGTACTGGTGCTGGAGCATGTGGACTGGCGGAAGGCGGTGGCGACTTTGTGCCGCGTGGCCTCCCGGGTGTTCGTAGTGATTCAGGAAAACGCCGGCGGCGCGGCGCACGTGAGGGTTCCGGTAGGGAGCGTGGCGGTGCTGCTGGAGGCGCATCCGCACGAGGTGCCGCGGAGCGACCTGGAGCGAGCGTTTACCGCTGCCGGATTCGCGGCGGTACGGGATGTGGCCGCGGCGGTAGCGGACGGCAAGCGGATGATCGCTATCGAATTCGCGGCGCGGGCGGCGGGCGAAGTACCATAACAGAGAACCCATGCGACGGACCGATCCCCTCACCCCGGTGCGCCTTTGAGCACCACCCTTGCCGGCCTGCTCCGCCACAATCGCAACTACCGGTACACATGGATGGGACAGGTGGTCAGCGAAACCGGAGACTACTTCAATAACATTGCGGTGTTTGCGCTGGTGCTGGAGAAAGGCGGCTCGGGGCTGGTGGTGTCCGGGGTAATGCTGTCGCGCGCCATTCCGGCCATGCTGGCGGGTCCGGTGGCGGGAGTTCTGCTGGACCGGATGGACCGGCGCCGGATCATGATTGCGAGCGACCTGGTGCGGGCGGCGGTAGCGCTGGGGTTCCTGCTGACAATCCACGAGCCGACGCCATGGCTGCTGTACGTGTTGAGCGCGGCGCTGATGTTCGCGTCCCCGTTCTTCACGAGCGGGCGCGCGGCGATTCTGCCGACGATCGCCACTCCCGACGAATTGCACGCGGCCAATTCCATCACCCAAACGACGCAGTGGGCCACACTGACGGCGGGCACCCTGCTGGCCGGCTTCAGCGCGGCGCGCTTCGGGTATCAGTGGGCATTTCTGATTAACGCCTCGTCGTTCCTGTTTTCCGCCTGGGCGGTGTGGAAGATTCACATGCCGGGCGGGTTCCGCGCGGAGCGGCGCGTGGCGGCGGGATTGCGTCCCTGGCACGAGTATACCGAGGGGCTGGTCTATCTTCGGTCGGTGCCGCTGATGGTGGGGATTGCGATGATCTCGGTGGGTTGGGCGATGGGCGGAGGGGCGGCGCAGATCCTTTTCGCGCTTTTTGGGGAGCAGGTTTTTCACCGCGGCCCTTCAGGCATAGGAGCGATCTGGGGGTTCGCCGGGGTGGGGCTGCTGATCGGCGGCGGGCTGGGACACTGGGTGGGGCGCTCGGTGGGATTTCCGGGCTATAAGCGGGCGGTGACCATTTCGTATATCGTCCACGGGGCCACCTATATGATGTTCAGCCAGGCCGGTTCGTTTTCGTTGGCGCTGGTGGCGATGATGTTCTCGCGGGTAGGGATGGCGGTGACTTCGGTGCTGAACAACGTACAGTTGCTGCGCCACACGCCGAACGAGTTCCGGGGCCGGGTTTTCGCGACCATGGAGTCGCTGCGATGGTCTGTGATGATCGTATCGATGGCGGCGGCGGGAATCGCGTCGCAGTATACGGGGCCACGCACGATCGGGCTGGTGGCGGGGGCGTTCGGCCTGGTGACGGCGTTAGCCTGGGGCTGGCTGGACTGGAGCGGGCGGCTGCCGGAGCCGGTGGCGCGGGCCAAGGACGACCGGCCATGAGCCTGGACCAGGCGGCTATTGCCGAGACTTACGGGCTGATCCGGCCACACATTAGGCGCACGCCGGTAATGGGCGTCGATGGCGCGGATTTCGGGCTGGCCGGCACGGATTTGACGCTGAAGCTGGAACTGGTACAGCACTCGGGTTCGTTCAAGGCGCGGGGGGCGTTTGCGAACCTGCTGCGGAGAGAGGCGCCGGCGGCGGGAGTGGTAGCGGCTTCGGGAGGCAACCACGGGGCGGCGGTGGCGTACGCGGCGATGAAACTGGGGCGGCGGGCCACGATCTTCGTTCCGCGCGTTTCTTCTCCTGCCAAGATCGAGCGCATTCGCGGGTATGGAGCCGAACTGGTGATTATTGGCGATCGTTACGACGATGCGCTGGAGGCGAGCCGGAAATGGGCGGCGGAATCGGGGGCGCTGCCGGTCCACGCCTATGAGCAGGAGGAGACGCTGCTGGGTCAGGCGACGGTTGGGCTCGAATTCGAAGAGCAGGCGCCGCAACTGGACACTTTGCTGGTGGCGGTGGGAGGGGGCGGGTTGATTGGAGGAATCGCGGCGTGGTACCGGGGGAGAGTGCGGCTGGTAGCGGTGGAACCGGAGGCGGCGCCGACGCTGGCCCGCGCGCTCGAAGCCGGCCGGCCGGTGGACGCGCCGGCGGGAGGGATCGCGGCCGATTCGCTGGCACCGAAGCGGGTGGGAGAGATGATGTTTCCGCTGGCGCAACAATTTGTCAGCAAGGTGGCGCTGGTAACCGATGAGGCTATCATGGCGGCGCAGCAGGCATTGTGGGGAAACCTGCGGGTGGCGGCGGAGCCGGGCGGAGCGGCGGCGACGGCTGCACTGCTTTCGGGGCGGTACCGGCCGGAACCCGGCGAACGAGTGGGAGTGGTGGTGTGCGGCGGCAATACGGATGCGGTACGGCTGGGGAGCGCGGCAGGGGTCTGAAGTTCTTGGGAAATCCGCCGATAAGGCAGACGGGAACCAAGAGTGCATTCAGATCCGGCTATCATCATTTCGGGTCCGCCAGAACCAGGTGCGGGACAGTTCCCCATTCTGGCGGCTGAAGACAACCCGGTGTTTCACTCGATGCTGCGCACGCTATTGGCGCGGTGGGGCTATACGGCGGTTATGGCCCGCGACGGGGACGAAGCGTGGAACGTGTTGCAGCGGCCCGACGCGCCGCGGATGGCGATCCTCGACTGGATGATGCCCGGAATGGACGGAGTGCAAGTGTGCCGCCGGGTGCGGTCGGCGGCTCGCGAGCCATACACGTACATTCTGCTGCTGACGGCGCGGACGGAGTCGCGCGACCTGGTGGAAGGGATGGACGCCGGCGCGGACGATTACCTGACCAAGCCGTTCAATCCGCATGAGCTGCTCGCCCGCATCCGGGCGGGTATGCGCATCCTGGAACTGGAACGGCAACTGGTGCTGGCGCGCGAGGCCTTGCGTGAACAGGCGACGCACGACGGCCTCACGATGGTGCTCAACCGGTCGGCGATCCTGGCGCTGATCGAGAAGGAGTTATTGCGTTGCGGCCGCGAGGGGCAGCCTTTGTCGCTGCTGCTGGTGGATCTGGACCGCTTCAAGCTGGTGAATGATACGTACGGGCATCTGGCAGGAGATGCGGTGCTCCAGAAGGCGGCACAGCGGATGCACTCCTGCATGCGCTGCTACGACGCGATTGGCCGCTACGGAGGCGAGGAATTCCTGATTGTGTTGCCGGGCTGCGAGGGGCGTGACGCGGTGCTGCATGCCCAACGGATCCGCGCGGCGATTGGATCCGAGCCGTTCCGGGCCGACGGTGTTTCGCTGTCTGTGACTTGCAGCATCGGGGTGGCGTTCCGGGCCGGGTCCAGGATGCTGGACGCGCGAAGCCTTATGCACGAGGCGGATGAGGCGCTGTACCTTGCCAAGAACGCAGGCCGGAACCGCGTCGAGTTAGCGGGGGTTTTGGAATACTCGATTGGGGGCGGAAACTAAAGCGGCAGAAAGGACAAGAACGAGCTTTTCTTAGGAAGGATGGCGCGTTATACTGAACCGCATTGCGGTGAACCCAGGAATGACGGAACCCAGGCAGACGCGAAAAACAGAAGAAATTTTCCGCAACCTCGTTCACGACCTCAGGCAGCCGCTGGGCGCGATCGAAACCTGCGCCTACATTTTACAGTTGAAGGCGCGTGACTTTTCGCCGGCCGCGGCGGCACAACTGCAAACCATCGAGGCCCAGGTTCAGGAAGCGGCGAGGATGCTGGAACAGGCATGTGCGGAGATGGGGCGCCTGAAGGCTCAGCGGACGGAGGTTCCGAATCTGGCCTTCACAAACTCCAACACGGCCGGTGTGACGTAGCGGGGAGGAGTTACCGGGAACTGGGGCTTGTCGTCCCACAAACCGCGCGAGACATGCGCCCACAGTGGCGCGTTGATGCCGCGATCGATGACGAGGAAGGCATCGGCGCGATCCATATACCGCAAACTGGAGGGCTTGAAATCTTCGCAGGAGAAATCGAGCAGCATCAGGAAGACGTCCGGTTGAACGATTTCAAGGATACTGTTGGACTCGACGATCACATTCTGATTCTGGTCGAGAATCTTCCGAAGCACCTCCTGGGCGCGCTTGAGTTCGCCTGACGGCACTCTCAGCCAGAAGGCGCGGGAGGCTCCGGCGGCAAAGAAGCGGCCCGAATCGGTGGTGGTGGCTTCGTACTCTTCGGTGAGGGCGAAGGGGTGATCGGGTTCCTGGGGCGCGCAGCCACACGCTTCTCCCTTGTCGGTACAGACGCCGTGTCCATACTGGGTGATCTTCAACGCCGCCCAATTGCGGTCGCGGGAGCGCCGGATCAGGCCGGCGACGACGGACGTTTTACCGATGTTGCGCGAATGGCCGCCAACGACAACCAGCATTCAGCCGCGCCTCTCGATCTCGGCAACCCGGCGCTTCAGTTCGGCGAGCTGGCGGCGGAGGTCGGGCAGTTTGGCAAGGTTGGCGAGTTGCTCCAGGTGCTGGCGAAGCGGACGTGCCGGAGTACCCCAAACGGTTTCGCCGGAGCGCACGATCTTGGACGTCAGCACGCCGCAGCCGGAGCCGAGGGTGGCGCGGGATTCGATCCGGGCTTTGTCCCCGATGCCCACCTGCCCGCCGATTACGGCATAATCTTCGACGACCACGCCGCCGGAGAAGCCGGTCTGGGCGGCCACCACTACGTGCCGCCCGATGCGGCAATTGTGTCCCACGTGCACCATGTTATCGAGTTTTGTTCCCTCACCGATTGAGGTGACCCCGAGGGCGGCGCGGTCAACGCAGGAATTCGCGCCGATTTCAACGAAGTCGCCGATCTCCACGCGGCCGATTTGGGGGAATTTGTGCCAGCGGTCGCGGTCCATGACGTAGCCGAAGCCGTCGGCGCCGATCACCGCTCCCGAGTGAATGATGGAGCCGCGGCCGATGTCGACGTTATCGTAAACGGTCACATTGGGGTGGAGCACGCAGCCTTCGCCCATGGCCACGCGTTTTCCCACGATGCAGCCGGCTCCGATGCTGCTGGCGACGCCGATCCGGCAGCCATCGCCGATGACCGCGTGGGCGGCGATATGGACCAGGGCACCGAGTTCGACGTCCTTGCCGACGACGGCCGTGGTGTGCACGCCGGGGGTGAGTTCTTCGGTGGGATAGAAGCGGCTCATGGCGCGTGCGAAAGCGGTACGGGGATCGGGCACGCGGATGACGGTGCGATAGCTTGGAGATGGCCAGTCCGGGGATACCAGCAGGCAGCCCGCAGCCGAACTCTGCGACTGCGCGGCAGCTTTGCGGCCGCCCACGAAGGAGACGTCGGCCGAGCCGGCGGTCTCAAGCGGGGCCACTCCGGTTATTTCTTTTTCGCCGTCGCCTTCGTAGGTCGCGCCGAGCCATTCGGCCAATTCGCGAACTCGCATGACTTATCATACAAATTCATGGCACTTGATCCTTCCGCGGCGATAGCGCCGACGGCTCGAATCGATCCCGGCGCCGTAGTGGGACCGGGCACGCGGATCGGCGAATTTTGCGTGATCGAAGCGGATGTCGAGATTGGCGCGGGCTGCCTGCTCGAGCCTTACGTATACGTGAAACGCTGGACCATGCTGGGAGACGGCAACGAGATTTCGGCCGGGACGGTACTCGGGACGGACCCGCTGGACAAAGGGTTCACCGGCGAACGCAGCTATCTGCGGATCGGCAACCGGAACCGGATCCGGGAACACTACACGATTTCACGCGGCACGGCTCCGGAATCGACAACGGAGATCGGCGACGACAACTATATCATGACGTCCGGGCACATCGCCCACAACTGCCGGGTGGGTAGCGGCGTGGTGATTGCGAGTTGCGCGCTGCTGGCCGGGTACGTGGAGGTGGAGGACTTGGCGTTCATCTCGGGCGGGGTGGTGATTCACCAGTTTTCGCGGATCGGGAGGCTGGCGATGATCGGGGGAAACACTCGGGTGAACAGCGACGTTCCGCCCTTTTTTCTGTACAGCGGATTCAACGTGGAAGCCAAGGGATTGAACGTGGTAGGGCTGAAACGGGCGGGGTTCAAGGCATCCGACCTGGCGGTGCTGAAGAAGGCGTACCAGGTGCTGTACCGTTCCGGGCTCAAGCTCGAAGAGGCGCTCACGAAAATCGAGACCGAAATTGCCACGCCCGAAGCGCTGCACCTTGCGGCGTTCATCCGGGGCAGCCGGCGGGGCATCTGCCGGGAATGACGGGATAAGTACACTTTCGCGGAGTGTACATGGGCGGCGGACCGGCAGGCAGCGCCTTCCCTGGAATTCATTGAATTCCGATGCGTATATCTCTTATACTGTGTGGTCAGTGATCTCGGGTGTTTAGTCACAGCACCGGCCCCCTTTGGGCACGGGCCCGCTTTTTCCGGGAGTCGGGCGATCCTGTAGGAGGACTTCAGTCAATGCTTTCAATTTCGGACACGAACTGTGTCAGCAGGCGTGGGGGCTTCTTTTGCTCCGCCGCCGGCGCGCGAACGGCTCCCGTTCTGCGCGTATTACTCGCACTCCTGATATTAGGCGCAGGGTGCATTTTGGGCTCTTCGCCTGCCTTCGCGCAGGAGCCGACCGGTGAAGCTCATCTGGTGCTTCCCGATCTTGGCACGGCCTCGTTTCTGGGCGGGATCGACGGCCACACGCTGCTGCTCGGCGGCCTCTTAGTCAGCGCGCTCGGGCTGGTTTTCGGCCTGATTATTTTCGTTCGTTTGCGCAATATGCCGGTTCATTCGGCGATGCGGGAAGTGTCCGAGCTGATTTACGAAACCTGCAAAACCTACCTGGTTACGCAAGGCAAGTTTCTGATCCTGCTGGAAGCGTTTATTGCGGTCATTATCGTTTTTTATTTCGGCTTTTTGGAAGGCCTGGAAGCCTATAAAGTCGCGGTCATTCTGCTTTTCAGTGTGATCGGCATTTCGGGCAGTTTCGCGGTGGCTGCGTTTGGCATGCGCGTGAACACGTTTGCCAATTCGCGGACGGCGTTTGCCAGCCTGACCGGCAAGGCGTTCCCCTGCTACGACATTCCATTGCAGGCCGGGATGAGCATCGGCATGCTGCTCGTTTCGGTGGAACTGCTGATCATGCTGTTCATTCTGCTGTTCGTGCCGGGCGACCTGGCCGGCCCCTGCTTCATCGGGTTTGCGATCGGTGAATCGCTTGGCGCGGCGGCGCTGCGCGTGGCGGGCGGCATCTTCACCAAGATCGCGGACATCGGATCTGACCTGATGAAGATCGTGTTCAAGATCAAGGAAGACGACGCGCGCAACCCGGGTGTGATCGCGGACTGCACGGGCGACAACGCGGGCGACTCGGTCGGACCCTCGGCGGACGGTTTCGAGACCTACGGCGTGACGGGCGTGGCGTTGATCACGTTCATCCTGCTGGCGGTAAGAGAGCCGCTGGTGCAGGTGGAGCTTCTGGTCTGGATCTTCACCATGCGCGTGATGATGGTGATCTCCTCGGGCATCGGTTATTTTGTGAACGGCTTCATAGCCAAGAGCAGGTACGGCAACGCGGAGAAGATGAACTTCGAAGCGCCGCTCACAACTCTGGTATGGCTGACGTCGATTCTCTCGATCGTGCTCACCTACATCATCAGCTCGATGATGATACCCAACCTGGCGGGCGACAGCACATTATGGTGGAAGCTGGCGACGGTGATCAGTTGCGGCACGCTGGCGGGCGCGCTGATTCCCGAATTCGTCAAGGTTTTCACCTCCACCAATTCCCGCCACGTGCGCGAGATCGTCACCAGCTCGCGCGAAGGCGGCGCGTCGCTGAACATTCTCTCCGGGTTTGTGGCCGGCAACTTCAGCGCGTACTGGCTTGGGTTCGCCATGCTGTCGCTGATGAGCATGGGCTATTACATGAGCACCATGGGTATGGGCGAGATCATGCTGGCTCCCGCCGTGTTCGCCTTCGGGCTGGTCGCATTCGGCTTCCTCGGCATGGGACCGGTGACCATCGCGGTGGACAGCTACGGGCCGGTTACGGACAATGCCCAGTCGGTTTACGAGCTTTCCACGATCGAAACCATGCCCGGCATCTCCGGGGATATCCAGAAGAACTTCGGCTTCACACCGAACTTCGAGAAGGCCAAGGAAAACCTCGAAGAGAACGACGGCGCGGGCAACACCTTCAAGGCGACCTCGAAGCCGGTGCTCATCGGCACGGCGGTGGTGGGCGCAACCACAATGATTTTCTCCACCATCGTGGCCCTGACCAACGGCCTGACCACGAATATGGACAAGCTGTCACTGATGCACGCACCGTTCCTGCTCGGCTTGATCGCGGGCGGCGCGGTGATTTACTGGTTCACGGGCGCCAGCGCGCAGGCCGTGACGACGGGCGCATACCGGGCAGTCGAGTACATCAAGAAGAACATCAAACTCGAGAGCACGGAAAAGGCGTCGGTACAGGATTCCAAGAACGTGGTGGCCATTTGCACGAAGTATGCGCAAAAGGGGATGCTCAACATCTTCCTGACGGTGTTCTTCTCGACACTTTCCTTCGCATTCCTGGAGCCGTTCTTCTTCGTCGGGTACCTGGTCTCGATCGCGCTATTCGGCTTGTACCAGGCCATCTTTATGGCCAATGCCGGCGGCGCATGGGACAACGCGAAGAAGGTGGTGGAGACCGAACTGCGCGCCAAGGGCACGGAACTGCACGCGGCCACGGTGGTGGGCGACACGGTGGGCGATCCGTTCAAGGACACCTGTTCGGTGGCGCTCAATCCGATCATCAAATTCACGACTCTGTTCGGACTGCTCGCGGTATCGCTTGCCGTGAACATGACCGCCAAACAGGGCGCCGGAATTACGACGATGCTCTCGGCGATCTTCTTCCTGGTTTCGGTTGTCTTTGTTTACCGCAGCTTCTACGGGATGCGGATCGAGACGAACGCGAAGGACTAAAAACCGCAGCCGTTCTGTTTGGCCGTGATTCATCAGGGCGGGCCGGAAACGGCCTGCCCTGATATACTCACTGGGCATGAACGTACCGCTCACTCCGATCCGCTGCCTTTACCGGGGCGCGGATCTGTTTGGAAGCAAGACGGGCGTGGTTTCCGGCGCAGAACGGTTCACGTACGCCGAGTTCGGCGAACGATGCGAACGACTGGCGGCCGGCCTTCTCAGTCACGGCGTGCGCGACGGGGACCGGGTCGCGTACCTGAGTTTCAATACCCATCAACTGCTTGAAGGCTACTTCGGGACGCTGCTTGCGGGCGCGATCTCGATGCCCTTAAACGTCCGGCTGGCGCCCGCCGAACTGGCGGCGATTCTCAATCATGCCGAACCGCGGGTGCTGTTCTACGAGCCGGATTTTGCTCCGCTCATCGGCCCGCTGCGGCAGGCATGCGCCGGCCTGAAGTGCTCGATCGAACTGTCCGCCCCATACGAAGAGATCCTCGCGCGGGATCGCATCGAGCGGCCGGATCTCACGAAGGTGGACGAGAACGCGACCGCGGAACTCTTTTATACGAGCGGCTCCACGGGCACGCCCAAAGGCGTGATGCTGACGCACCGGTGCATCTATTTGCACGCGGTTTCGTGCGCCATGGTTTTCGCGGCCGACGACGATCCCGTGGAACTCCACACCATTCCGCTGTTCCACGCCAACGGCTGGGGGCGGGCGCACACCTCGACCATGCTGGGGCTCAAGCAGGTGATGGTCCGGCGCTTCGATCCGCCTGCCGTGCTGCGGCTGATCCAGGACGAGAAGGCGACCGGGATGGCCCTGGTCCCAACGATGGCGAATGCGCTCCTGCACTGCCCGGAAGCGGGTTCCTTCGACGTTTCCAGCATGAGCCGGATCATGCTCGGGGGCGCCGCCGCATCGCCGGAGCTGATCGCGCGGCTCGAAGCCATGTTCCATTGCCGCGTGGAAGCCGGCTACGGCTTGACCGAGAGCGGCCCGGTAGCCACCGTTTCGCGCCGCAAAAGCACCGTGCATTACGCCGATGAAGAGGACCGCTTGCGGCGCCTGGCGATGGCGGGCTGGCCCGTGCCCGGCTGCGAGGTGCGGGTGGTGGACCTGCAGATGAACGACGTGCCGCGCGACATGCAGGCGTTCGGCGAGGTAGTGATGCGCGGCGACAACATCATGGCCGGCTATTACAACGAGCCGAAAGCCACGGCCGATGTTACGACCGGAGGCTGGCTGCACACCGGCGATATGGCTGTCTGGGACGAGGAAAACTACATCCAGATCGTGGACCGCAAGAAGGACATCATCGTGAGCGGGGGCGAGAATATTTCGTCGATCGAGGTGGAGCGGGCCATCGCTTCGCATCCCGCGGTGATCGAGTGCGCCGTAGTTTCGGCGCCGGACGCGCAGTGGGGAGAAGTGCCGGCGGCGTTCGTGGTGCTGAAAGCCGGCGCGAACCTGACCGAGACCGAGCTTTGCGAATATCTCCAGAAACGGATCGCGCGGTTCAAGCTGCCTCGAAGAATCGAATTCACGAGGGACCCTCTGCCCAAAACGGGCACGGGCAAAATCGTCAAGCGGCAGTTGCGCGAGACCTTCTGGCAAGGAAAGGAGCGTCGCGTTCAAGGATGACACCCGTCGCCAACAGCCTCGCCCTGTCCGCACTGGTTGCGGCGATTCCGATTTTCACCCTGCTTCTGCTGCTGGGCGTGCTGCGCAAGCCCGCGTGGTTCGCGTCGCTGACGGGCCTGGCCGCGGCGGTGGCGGTGGCCGCCGGCATTTACGGAATGCCGTTCGGCAAGCTGGTGGCCACCATCACGTACGGCGCGGCGTTCGGGCTGTTCCCGATCGGGTGGGTGGTGTTCGCCGCGATTCTGCTGTACCGCGTCATCATCGAGAGCGGCAAGTTCGATGTCCTGAAGGACTCGATCGGGCACCTGACCGACGACCCCCGGCTGCAAGCTCTGCTGATCGCGTTTGCGTTCGGCGCATTCATCGAGGGGGCGGCCGGGTTCGGCACGCCCGTGGCGGTGGCGGCGGCGATGCTGACCGGCCTCGGTTTCCAACCGTTTTACGCGGCGGCCATCTGCCTCCTCGCCAACACCGCGCCGGTGGCGTTCGGATCGATCGGCATTCCCATCACGACGCTGGCGGTAACCACGGGCCTGCCGATCGACCGGCTGAGCGCGGGCGTGGGCCGCATCTGCGCGCCGGTCTCCCTGATCGTGCCGGCATACCTGGTGTTGGTGATGTCGGGACGCAAGGGGCTGCGCGAAGTTTTTCCCGCCGCGGCTTTGTGCGGCGTGGCATTCGCGGGGACGCAGTTCCTGGTTTCAAACTTCATCGGACCGCAGCTCACCGACATTCTCAGCTCCATTGCGGCGATGGGGGTATTACTACTGGTGATCCGCCGCTCGGGAAAACGCGGGCCCTCGCGTCACACGGCGAGCGAGATCGCGCACGCCTGGGCGCCCTACGGACTGCTCGTGATCTTCGTTTTGCTGTGGGGCTATAAGCCGCTCCAGACGCGTCTCGACTCGCTCAACGTTGTGTTCCAGTGGCCGGGTCTGCCGACGGCGCAGCCATATAAGTTCAACTGGCTTTCGGCATCGGGGACGGCCTGCCTGCTGGCGTCGATGTGCGGTGCGGCTGTGGCGGGCCTCAGCCCGGCGCGTTTCGGCAAGGCAATCGTGCACACGGGGAAACAGCTCGCGCTGGCGGAACTCACGTTGGCGGCGGTGCTGGCGCTGGCATTCCTGATGAACTACTCGGGGGCAACCACGACGCTCGGCCTGGCGTTTGCGGCCACCGGAAGCGTGTTCCCGATGTTCTCCGCGCTGCTCGGCTGGCTGGGGGTGTTCCTTACGGGGAGCGACACCTCGGCGAATGCGCTGTTCGGGAATCTACAGGTGGTGACGGCCAACAAGCTGGGGATGAATCCGGTGCTGATGGCGGCGTCCAACTCGGCCGGGGGAGTGATGGGAAAGATGATCAGCCTCACCAGCATCGCGGTGGCGGCGGCGGCAACTTCCATGCGGCGGGAAGACGAGGCGCTGCTGTTCCGCTTCACGTTGAAACACAGCGTAATTCTGGCTTCGCTGATCGGACTGATCGTGGTGTCCTACACGTATGTTGTGCCGGGCTGGGCGCCTTAAGCGCTGATGGCCGCGATCAAGGCGATTTTGCGGGCTCTCGGGCGGGCGGTGCGGCGCGGGCTTGGGACCTTCGGATCGCTGAAGGTCAACAATTTCTTTCTGTTCATTGTGCTGATGGTGTGGGGCGCGCTGAACAGCGGCGTAGCGCCTGTGGCGGCGGGTCCGTTTCTGCTGCTTACCGGGATTCTGGTGCTGGTGCCGCTATCGGCGGATCCGCTGGAGCGGATTCCGCGTACGCGACTGGCGCTCTGGCCGCTGTCCCCAGGACAACGCTTCACGCTGCGCGCGGCAAGCCTGGCATTCAACCCGATCACGTGGGTCGCGGTGGCAGCACTGGCAGGACTGAAGCGCCCGGGCGCGGCATTGGCTCTCCCGCTTTTCGCGGTCTGCGTGCATTCGCTCTCGCTGCCGCGGTGGCATGCGCTGCGGCTGGTTCCCAGGATTCCGGGGCGAACCGGGCGGCTGGTGCAGAACAACCTGCGGCAGATTTGGAGCGTTCTCGACACATACATGGCGATGGTGCTTTGCGTCGCGGGCCTGGCTTATCGACTGGGTGGCGGCGACCCGCAGGCGCGGCCGATCCTCGCGATCCTTGTAGCCCTGGCGCTGAGCACGTACACTCAATGCCTGTTCAGCCTGGATGGAGCGGCCGGCGCGACGCGACTGCGGTTGCTGCCGATCGAAGGATGGCGGTGCCTTCTGGCCAAAGACGCCGCGTGGCTGCTCACGCTTCTGGTGCTGACGGCGCCGCTCGATGCGGGCGTGGGACTGGCGTTCGGATTCGTCGCGCTGGCTGCCGGCCGCTATCCGGCGGTGGCGGCGCGGCTGCCCATCGAGCGCTGGCGATTCGCCGGCGGACGGGTGCTGTTCGGCGTTCTTCAGGGTATTGCCGGAACGGCCGCGGGGATGCTCGAACATAGCGCCGGCTTTGCAGTTTTGGCATCGGCCGCGGTGATCTGGATGGCCTCGGTGCTCCGGGGCGGTAAGTATCTTTTTCACGACACTGTCGTGCGACAATAACACGGTGTGGAAGCGTCTGCTATGCGTCTCGCTCCTCGCTGCCGGTTGCCGCACCGGTCCCGTGGAACTGACCGTGTGCGCGGCGGCCAGCCTGCATGAGGCCATCGACGAGATCGCGCACCTCTACTCTCCTCACGCCAGCGTCACGGCGAGCTACGGCAGTTCTGGAATGCTGGCGCAGCAGATCGAACACGGCGCGCCTGCCGACGTTTTCCTCTCCTCCGCCCCGGGGCCGATGGACCGGCTGGAGGGCAACGGGCTGCTTCTTTCCGGCACGCGGCGGAATCTGTTGCGCAACGAAATCGTCCTGGTGACACCGCGGAGCGGGGGGCCGTCGAGCTTCGAGGCGCTCGGCGGACCCGAGGTGGAAACTGATCGCCCTGGGCGACCCAGGCAGCGTGCCGGCCGGCGATTACGGCAAGCAGGTCCTGACTTCACTGAACCTGTGGGATGCGGTGCGGGCGCGCCTGGTGCTGGCGCAGGACGTGCGGCAGGTTCTGGGATACGTCGAGACCGGCAATGCCGACGCCGGCATCGTTTATGCCACCGACGCGGAGATATCGGGCAGGGTTCGGGTGGTGGCGGTAGCGCCCGAGTCCACGCACACTCCGGTGCTGTATCCGGTCGCGGCTTTGAGGGAGAGCCGCCATCCGGAGGCGGCGCGCGGGCTGGTCGGGTTCCTCGCGTCGGCAGAAGCGGCCGCTGTTTTCAAGCGTCACGGATTCACGGTGGCGGCTCCGTGAACCCGGCGCAGCTTTCGCCGCTTCGCGTTTCGCTCGAGACCTCATTAACGGCCACGCTCCTGACGGTTGTGGTGGGATTGGCCGCGGCCCACTGGATGAGCCGCTATCGCGGGCGCGGGCGCGGGCTCATCGACGGAGTGCTCATCCTGCCGCTGGTGCTGCCGCCCACCGTGGTCGGGTTCTTTCTGCTGCTGATGTTGGGAAGGCGCAGCCCGGCCGGGCAGATGCTGGAGCACATCGGGCTGAGTGTTGCGTTCTCCTGGCCGGGTACGGTGGTTGCCGCCGCCACGGTGGCGTTTCCGCTGATGTACCGGACCGCGCTCGGCGCATTCGAACAGGTGAATCCGAACCTGTTGGGCGCGGCGCGGTCGCTCGGGGCAAGCGAGTGGCGCGTGTTTCGGGGGGTGCTGCTGCCGCTGGCCGCGCCGGGAGTGGTGGCGGGCACGGTTCTGGCGTTTGCGCGCGCCCTCGGCGAATTCGGCGCGACCCTGATGCTGGCCGGCAACATTCCGGGACGCACGCAGACCATGCCGGCGGCGATTTTCTTTGCCGCCGAGGCCGGCGACCTGCGCACGGCGTTCACCTGGGTGCTGGTGACGGTGGCGATGTCGCTGGCGGCGATTGCAATTCTTAACCTGCGGGGACAACCGCCGCGGCCGGAGCCGTCGCAAAGCTCGGGCGACGGGCTTTGGAGTGTGCCCGACGCCGCCGCGCCGCCGAGTCCGAAAGCCGAACTCGAAGTGGAGCTGCGCAAGACGTATCCCGGTTTTCAGCTCGCAGTCCGGTTCTCGAACGCGCTGGCCACGCTGGGGGTACTCGGGCCGTCCGGGTCGGGCAAGAGCATGATGCTGCGCTGCATCGCCGGCCTGGAGATGCCGGACGCCGGATGCGTGGTGCTGAACGGACGCGTGCTGTTCGATTCCGCGGCGGGCGTCTGCCTTCCGCCGGCGGACCGGCGAGTGGGCATCGTGTTCCAGGACTACGCGCTTTTCCCTCACCTCCGGGTGCGGGAGAACATCTCGTTCGGCCTACACGGCCAAAGCGCCGCCGAACAGACAGCCGTCACCGAGGAATGGACGGGGCGGCTTCAGCTTGGCGGGCTTCTCGACCGCTATCCACGAGAGCTTTCCGGCGGACAAAAGCAGCGTGTGGCGCTGGCGCGCGCGCTCGCCATGAAGCCGGATGCGCTGCTGCTGGACGAGCCTTTCGCCGCGCTCGATCCGCATCTGCGGCGGCAGATGGAAGAACAGCTTCGCGGCTTACTCCATAGTTACCAGGGCGCGGCCGTCTTCGTGACGCACGACCGCAACGAAGCCTTCCGGCTGTGCGACCGGCTGCTGGTGCTCACGGGCGGGCAAGTGGCGGCCGCCGGTCCGAGGTCTGAGTTATTCGCGAGTCCCGGCACGCTGGCCGCCGCGCGGGTCACCGGGTGCAAGAATCTCGCGCCGTTCGAGCGTCTGGACGAGCGTACGCTCAGGGTGGAGGCGTGGGGCTGCACGCTGCGGCTCCCGGTTTCGATTCCCGAGGGCACATCGTTCGCCGGCATCCGGTCGCATCATGTGGAGATCGTGAGCGCTCCCGGTCCGGATACGTTCCGCTGCCGGCTGGCGGGCGTGGTGGAATCGCCGTTCGAAGCGACGCTTTACCTGGCAGGCGGCGAGACGCCGCTCGAAGCCGAGATGTCTCTCGAGCGATCCGCCGCCATTCTGGCGATGCCCCAGCCATGGAACGTCCGGATTCCGCCGGAACGCCTTCTGCTGCTGCGGTAGCGGGGTGCCATTGAAGTTCGCAGCATAGTTCGCCGCTTGTCAGAACGTCATACGGGCCTGCACCTGGATCCAGCGGTTGGTGGCGGACGTTTGCGAGGTGACGCGTCCGAAGTTGGTGGACAGCGGGTCCGTGCTCGGGCCGCTCATCTGCGAGCGGTTGGTCACGTTGAGGGCGTCCAGCCGGAGTTGCAGATTCCAGCCTTCGCGGAAGCGAAGATTCTTGGCGAGATTCGCATTCCACAGATTGGTCATGTCGGCGCGGAGTCCGGGCACGTAAGTGGGGAACGTGCGAGCCTGGAAGGACGTCGGGGCGTTGGCCGCGACGCGTTCGAAATTCGCGGTGTTGAACCAGGTGTCGAAGCTCCGGGTGACGTTCAGGATATCGTTGACGTCGGTGCCGTAGTAAAACACGTTGCCCCAGGAGAGCAATGGGCCGGGCTGCCACTCGTAAGTCGTACCCAACTGCCAACCGCCCACTACCAGGTTAGTCAGCCGGTTCACCGAGCCGAGCAGATACTTACCCGTGCCCACTGGCAATTCCCAAATGCCGCTGGCTACGATGCGCTGGGGGCGGCCGTTGTTCGAGAGCCGCTCGGTGGGTTTCTGGTCCCATTCGTAATAGTAGAAATCGGCCGCGCGCAGCTTCATGGCCGTGTAGCCGAAGTTCAGGTTGAAGCCGCGGGAGAAGCGCTTCTCGAGCGACAACTGAAACTCCTGGTCGCGATTGTAGCCATCTGTGGTGGTGTTGTCGGTGACCCCGTTCATCTGCGGAAATTGCCGCAGCAACTGCGATTTGCGGATAGTGGACGAGGTGAAGAAGCTCTGGGTGCTCATGTCCTGATAGATCAGCGGCGCACTCTGCTGAAGGCCGGCAAAGTTCTTGAGCTGGAACGGATTCGGCACGTTGGAGTTGAGGTTGCTGGCGATCGCGTTGTTGCGTGTGTTGGTCTTATTCCAGTACTGTTCCGGGAGGAAATCGAGCTTGTGGCCGATTGAGATGTTGCTGGCCCGGGAGCCGACGTAGGCGACATCCAGCACCCAGCTTTGGCCGAACTGTCGCTGGAAGCCGACGCGCCAGCGCTGTTCGCGCGCACGATCGCGCTCATATCCGGTGAAGCCGAAACCGCGACCGGCCTTGGCCATCAGGCCCAACTGGTCGCGGGTGGGCGCATCAAATCGGGTGCCGTCGGCGCGAACCGGAAACGGGTCCATGAGCGGGCTGCCGTAATTGTCCGGATTGGCGTTGGCCGGGAAGAACTGGTTCCAATTCTGGCCGAAGTCGGTGGTGAGAGTGGTGGATGTGGTGCGGCTATAGCCCGATTGGTCCGGCCCTCCGTTGAGCACGTTGAGCGTATCGTAATAGATGCCGTAGCCGCCGCGAAGCACGGTTTTGGAATTCAATTGGTATGCGACACCGATGCGCGGCAGCCACATCAGCGCACCTTTGGATAACTCGCGCGGCGTGCCGTTCGATCCGGAGTACAGCGAGCCGCCCAACACGTGAAATTGCGAAGCCGGCAGTTCCGGAACGGGCTTGGCGGCATAGGCGGCTTCGGCGGCGGTGCTGATGGGCAGGCCGGCGGCGGGATCGAAGCCGGTAATCATGCGATTGTACCGTTCGGTGATACCGCCTTCGTACTCCGCGCGCAGGCCCAGGTTCACGGTCAGCTTCGGAGTAACTCGCCAACTGTCCTGGACGAAGAAAGCGTAGTAGGGGTTGAAGGTAGCGTAACTATCGGGCGAAAGAATCGACATGCCCGAGGGAATGCCCAGGATGAACGCGGCCCACGCCTGTCCGAGGTTGCTGTTGGGCGCGTTGCCGTCGTCATCGCGGCGAGTGTAAGTGTTGTTGAAACTGAAGTTCCCGCTGGTGTTGCCTCCGCCGCCTCCGGTCCGGTACATGAAACGGTTGTCGCTGGCGAAGCGCAGGGTGTGGCTGCCGTGGATGTGGCTGACTTCCAGCTTCATGGTGAACGGACGGGTGCGCGTCCAGGTGGAGTAACCAGAGGGGCTGATGGTGGTATAGCCGCTTACCGCCATTTGCGGCAGGATGTGTTTGTCGCCCGCTTTGGCGTCGAGGTACTGCGGCAGTCCGATGTCGCTGGGCTTGTAAGACAGCGCCGCCGGCTGCACGTTGCCCTCGCGAAACTGGTCCATCGCGAGGTTGAAGTCCCAGACGGTCGCGGAGGAACTGGTGTACACGACATCGACGTTGCCGCCCTTGTTGTCCCGCACGAGGCCGCCCACGTTCAGGCCGCGGGCCGTCTCATAGGTCCAATCGCCTCGGTCTTCCGGGCCGAAGTTGTTAATGGACCAGCGCCCGAACATGCGCCAGTGATCGCTTACCTGGTAATCGACGCGGTTCGAGAAGGCGTGGTAGTTCCAGTTGTAGGGGGTCTTGGAGGCGAGATAGTTATTCACCGGATCCTGGCCGGCTCCGGGCGAGTTGTTGGGGAGGGGGTACAACTTGCTAATGGCGTCGTAAGCCGGGTTGACGAACCGCGATTTGGGAATCGCGTTGCCGGGAAACGCCGTCCGCACATAGTGAGTATTCCGGGCCGCGTCGGGGGCGATGCTCACCGGGTCGAAGATGATATAGCGGGTGGGATTGGGCAGCCCCAGCAGGTCGCTGAAATCGCCCGAGCGCATGCCCTGGGTGGGCACGGTCCGGTTGAAGGTGGACGCATCTTCGGTCTTCACGTCTTTGAAAGCGTTGTATGTGAAGAACCAGAACAGGCGATTCCTGCCGTTGTAGATCTTCGGTATGATGACCGGGCCGCCGATGGAGGCTCCCCAATTGTTGGAGCGGCCCGTGGATTGTTTGTCGGTGGCGCGAAGCTCCTCGGCGAGCGCGTGGTCCCCGGCCGCCTCGGCCGCATTGATCTTGCTGTAGTATTGCTGCTTCACAAAGAAGGGCGTGCCCTGCCATCGCTGCTGCCAGTGCTGCCAGGTTGCCGTCCCGTGGAAGCTGTTGGTGCCGGATTTAGAGATCATGGTCACCGCGGCACCGGAGGTCTGCCCGATGCCGGCGTCGAAGTTATTCGTCTCCACCTTGAATTCGGCTACCGAATCGGAGTAGGGGAGATAGGCTGCGCGCCGGCTGGGACCTGCGTTCGGCGAACCATCGAGCGTCCACGCGTTACCGCCCACGTTACCGCCCACGCTGTAATCAGAACCACCCACATTGGAGTGGAGCGCGAGATAATTGTTCACGCCGCCGGTCTGAATGCCCGGCGTGATCTTCACAAGCAGCAGGGCGCTGTTACCCATCAGCGGGAGTTCCATCACCGTTTTGTTGTCGAGGACGCGCCCGGAACTGACCGCGTTGGTTTCGAGCAGGGGTGCTTCCGCCGTGACCGATACAGTTTCGGTAACACCCCCGAGCTCCATCGGCAGGTTTACTTCGAGGCGCGACGATACCGGCAAAGTTACACCCGAGCGGACCAGTTTCTTGAATCCCGGCGCTTCGCCGGCGACCTCATAACTGCCGGGCATCAGCAGGTTTGCCTCATAGTAACCGGTGATGTTCGTGGTTAGTGAGGCCTTTACATTGGTATCGGTGTTGCGGACCGTTACCGAAGCTCCCGCGATCGCGCTACCCTGCGGATCGAGCACGCGTCCGAATAGCATCGATCGCGTTTCCTGTGAGACCGCGGAGAAACTGAATAACATGGAAAGGCCGAATAGCCCGGCAGTTCGAATGAACATACAATCTCCTTCTCAAACCGGCAAGGTCAGACACTGAGGTATTCCGGAAGAGGTAACTGCCGCCCGCAGGCAGACTGCGGCGGCACACACAAACGCGACCCCCCGAATCCCCTCTTTGGGCGCGCAAACACACCGATAAGGTGCCTGGCGCTCTCGCGAGCTACGACACAGACCTTGCGCTGAAATCCCCGTTAGCCCCGGACCCGTTAATCCGGTAGGGCTTAGTTTATGGTTCGAACAATGGCAAAACAATACAGCCTTTAAGGGATGTTTTCGGGCGGCAACGTGAGAAAGCGAACAACGCGTTTGGGGCGGGCGGTTCCTGCGATAATGGACTTTCAGAGCCGATGATATGGATAGAACAACGAGTATTCAACTGTTGAACAGCGCCGTGGCCGATGAGCTGCAGGCGGTGCACCAATACCTGTACTTCCATTTCCATTTGGACGACCAGGGATTCACGCCGCTGGCAGGTTTGCTGAAGCGGATCGCGATCCAGGAGATGGGACACATCGAAGTGCTCGCGGATCGCATTCTGTTCCTGAAGGGCGATGTGGAGATGGTTTCCGCGGGGCCGGTGGAGAAGATAGTGGATCCCGAACAGATTCTAATCAAAGCGATGGCCATGGAACAGGATGGAATCCGGGCATACAACCAGGCTGCGCTGGAATGCGCCGCCAACGCCGACGCTGCCTCCAAGCAGTTGTTCGAGCGGCTGGTGGGCGACGAAGAAAGTCACTTCGATCAGTTCGAGCAGCAGGCCGACAACATCAAGCGTTTCGGTCCGAGCTACCTCGCGCTGCAATCCTTCACGGCGCCGCAAGGGCAGGCCGCCGGATAACCTTCTTACCCGGCCTCGCCGGACCAGCGGCGGATGGCGGGCTTGAGCAGTGTCAGGAGCACGCCAGACGCGATCAGCGCCGCGGCGATGCCGCCGTACAAGCGCACCAGGGCGCCGCTATCGTCAACCACGAAGTAGCCGGAAAGGAACCCGGCCAGCTTGTTGCCGAGGGAGGTCGCGAAAAACCAGAGGCCCATCATCAGGCCCACAAAGCGAACGGGCGCCAGCTTGGTCACGGTGCTCAATCCGACAGGGCTCAGGCACAGCTCACCCACCACATCGAACAGGTACACGCCGGCCAGCCATAGCGGGCTGATCTTACCGCCGGCGGTCAGCGCCGAGGCGGGCACGAGCAGGCAAAAGGCGGCGCCGATGGCAAACAGTCCCAGCGCGAATTTCTGCGGGCTCGACGGCTGGCGCTTTCCGAGCCGCACCCAGAGCCTGGCAAAGAGCGGCGCCAGCAGAATGACGTAACACGGCGTGAGGGATTGCAGCCAGCTCGCCGGGAATTCCCAGCCGAAGATCTGAGTGCTGACCAGCCGTTTGGCGAACAGGTTCAGACTGGCGCCCTTCTGTTCATAGGCGGCCCAGAACATGATGGTGAAAGCGAAAAGCACGGTGATAGCCGCCATGCGCTTCCATTCCTCGCGAGTAAGTACGGCTGCGGTTTTGGCGGCGCCGCTGCTTGTGCCGGCCGGCGCCGGCGGTTGCGGAATCCGATGACCCTGAAGCAGGAAAACGGCCACGCCGACCAGCATCCCCACCCCGGCGACGCCGAATGCCCAATGCCAGCTCCGGATCGGGTCGAAGCCGGCCGATGCCAGTACCGACCGGAATCCCGCGCTCTCGGCTAGCCAACCGCAGACCAGCGGCGCCATCAGCGCTCCGATATTGATGCCCATGTAGAAGATGGAAAATCCACTGTCGCGGCGGACGTCGCCGGGTCCGTAGAGGCTGCCCACCATGGTGCTGATGCTGGGCTTGAGCAGTCCGGTCCCCACCGCGATCAGGCAGAGGCCCCCGTAAAAGCTGGGGAGGGAATGCACCGCCATGGAGAACTCCCCGGCGGCCATCAGCAAGCCGCCCAGAAGGACGGCGCGGCGCGGCTGCAAAACGCGGTCGGCCAGCAGCCCGCCAGGCAGCGCCAGCAGGTAGACCGCCATGGTGTAGGTTCCGTATAGCGAGGTCGCCTGCCGGGTTTCGAAGCCGAGACCGCCCTCGACGGCGGGCGCCACCATGAACAACACCAGGATGGCGCGCATTCCGTAGTAGCTGAACCGTTCCCACAGTTCGGTCAGAAACAGGGTGGTCAGGCCGGGCGGCTGCCCCTTCAGGCCGCTGCCGGCCGGGTCCTTGAGCATGGCCGTATGTTCGCACGATTACAACGCAGGCCGGAGGAACCGATCAAGTTGATGCGCGACTTTGTTTTCCACAGCGATTCTGATAACTTCAATAACCGTCTGGGTGGGCCCGATTCCGGGTCCTGGGGATGCGCTAAATGAAACACAAGATCGCACTGACAATCAATGGAAAGTCTTACTCTGACGAAGTCGAGCCCCGGCTCCTTCTGATCCACTACTTGAGAGAAGTTGCAGGACTGACCGGGCCGCATATCGGCTGCGAAACCTCGATCTGCGGCGCCTGCACGGTGATGCTGGACGGCCGGGCCGTGAAAGCGTGCACGCTCTTTGCGGTGCAGGCCGACGGCCGGGAACTGCTCACGATCGAGGGGCTGGCCGCCGATGGCACGCTCGACCCGGTGCAGGAGGCCTTCTGGAACGAGCACGGCCTGCAATGCGGGTTCTGCACGCCCGGCATGGTCATGAGCACGAAGCAGCTTCTGGCCGACCATCCGAATCCGACGGAGCACGATATTCGCAAGGGGCTGCACGGCAACCTGTGCCGCTGCACGGGGTATCAGCACATCGTGAACGCGGTGAAGTCGGCCGCGGCAAAGGCGGGGGCATAGCGATGGCAACCACTCTCATCAAGCCGCAAACGCAGGTGGGCCGACGCGTGCGGCGCACCGAAGATCCGCGCCTGCTCACTGGAACCGCGGTTTACGTGGACGACATCAAGATGCCGGGGATGCACCACGCCTGCGTCGTACGAAGCCCGCACGCGGCGGCGCGCATCAAGAGCATCAACTCGAAGCTGGCGCTCGACAAGCCCGGCGTGGTGGCGGTGTTCACGGGCGCGGACGTGAAGCACCTGGGACCGGTTCCCACGGCGGCTTCCCTGCCCGGACTCCGCGTGCCGCATCATCACCTGCTGGCCCAGGACCGCGTCTATTACACGGGGCATCCGGTGGCGGTGGTGGTGGCGACGGACCGCTACGTGGCAAGCGATGCCGCGGAGCTGGTCGAAGTCGAATACGACCCGCAGGCGGCGGTGGCGGACCCGGAGAAGGCGATTGCCTCCGGAGCGCCGGCGGTGCACCCGGAGTGGCCGGACAACGTGGCATTCACGTTCCACCAGGAAGGCGGCAACGTGGAACAGGCGTTTGCCGAGGCCGAGGTAGTGGTCAGGCAGCGCATCACCAGCCAGCGGCTGATTCCCACGGCCATCGAAACCCGCGGTGTGGTGGCTGACTGGCGCGCGGGCGAGAAATCGCTGCAACTGTTCAGTTCCACGCAGATCCCGCACCTGATGCGATCACTGGTGGCGGGGGCGCTGGGGATGGCGGAGAACCTGGTGCGCGTGACCACGCCGGAGGTAGGGGGCGGGTTCGGCTCCAAGCTCAACATGTATGCCGAAGAGGCGCTGATGGGCTTCATCGCGATGCGCATTGGCAAGCCGGTGAAGTGGATCGAATCGCGGCGGGAGAATTTCCTGTGCACGATTCACGGGCGCGGCCATGTGGATTATTTCGAGCTCGCGGCGCGGCGCGACGGCACCATGCTGGGGCTCAAGCTCAAGCTGATTCAGGACATCGGGGCGTACCACCAGTTGCTAACCGCTGCCATTCCGACGTTATCGGTGCTGATGATGCCGGGCCTCTACAAGTTCAGGAACGTGTCGGCGGATATTATCGGCGCGTTCACGAATTGCGTGCCCACGGACGCGTACCGGGGCGCGGGTCGTCCCGAAGCCACGCACGGCATCGAACGCATGGTGGACATGCTGGCGGCGGAGATCGGGATGGACCCGGCGGAGCTTCGCCTCAAGAATTTCGTCGGCAACGACGAGTTCCCGTACAACACGGCTACCGGACTTACTTACGACAGCGGCAACTACGCGGCGCCGCTGAACGAAGCGCTGCGGCAGGTGGACTATCCGGCGCTGCGCAAGGAGCAGGCCGACGCGCGGTCCGCCGGCAAGCTGATGGGCATCGGCATGTCCACGTATGGCGAGGTCTGCGCCATGGGCCCGTCGGCCGCCATGCCCGCGGGCGGGTGGGAGAGCGCCACGGTGAAGGTGGAGCCTTCGGGCAAGGTCACGGTGCTCACCGGTGCCTCGCCGCACGGGCAGGGGGAAGAGACCACGTTCGCCCAGATTGTTGCCGATGAGCTTGGGGTGGATATGGCGGACGTGCTCGTGGTCCACGGCGATACGTCGGTGGTGCAGTACGGCATCGGGACTTTCGGCAGCCGCGGTACGGCGGTAGGAGGCGCGGCCCTCTATTATGCGTTGCAGGACATCAAGGCGAAGATGAAGAAATTCGGCGCGATGATGCTCGGGTGCGATACGGTGACGCTCTCCGGCGGGGCGTGCACCGACGAGGCTACGGGCCGTTCGGTGTCGTTTGCGGAGATGGCTGCGGCCGCGCACCATGCCAAACAACTTCCGGCCAACACGGAGCCGGGGCTGGTGGCCACGCATTTCTGGGAACCGCCCAATTTCACTTTTCCGTTCGGGGCGCACATTGTCGTGGTGGAAGTGGACCGCGAGACCGGCAACATCGAAATTCGCCGCTACGTGGCGGTGGACGATTGCGGAAAGATCATCAATCCGCTGCTGGTGGACGGGCAGGTGCACGGAGGCGTGGCGCAGGGCCTGGGCCAGGCGCTTTGGGAGCAGGCTGTCTACGACGATAACGGGCAACTGCTCAGCGGCGAACTCACCGACTATGCGCTGCCCCGCGCGCACTCGATGCCGCACATCGAGAGCAGCCATACCGAAACGCCCTCGCCGGTGAACCCGCTGGGAGTTAAAGGCGTGGGCGAAGCCGGCACGATCGGCTGCTCGCCGGCGGTGGTGAACGCGGTAGTGGATGCGCTTGCGCCGCTCGGCGTCCGCCATCTGGACATGCCGCTCACGCCGGAAAAGGTCTGGAAAGCAATTCAGGGAGGAGCCCGCGCATGATCCCTCAGGAATTCGAATATTCGGCCCCGGCGACAATGGAAGAGGCGCTCGCGCTGGTGCAGAGCGGCGAGCGCAAGATCCTGGCCGGCGGCATGAGCCTGATCCCCATGATGAAACTGCGGCTGGCAACTCCCGCCGAGGTGGTGGACCTGCGGCGCATAACGGGGCTGCGCGGAGTTTCGGAGACCGGCGGCGTAGTGCGGATCGGCGCCATGGCGACTCACCACGACGTGGAAAGCTCGCCAGTCACGCGCGGGCGCTGCCCGTTGCTGGCCGAGACCGCCGGCTACATCGGCGACGTTCAGGTGCGCAATATGGGCACGATCGGCGGGAGCATCGCCCACGCCGATCCGGCGGCGGACTACCCGGCGGCGCTGTTGGCGCTCGAAGCCCGCATTCACCTTGTTTCGGCGAGCGGGACGCGCACGGTGGATGCCGCCGATTTCTTTGTGGACGCTTTCAGCACGGCGCTCGAACCGGGCGAGATCATTCACCAGGTGGACGTACCGGTGGAGGAGCCAAGCGAAGGCTACCGCTATGCGAAGGTGGAGCATCCTGCTTCCGGCTTCGCGGTGATCGGCGTGGCTGCGCGGGTGAAGAAGAACGGCCGGACGGATTGCGATGGCGCGGGTCGGCGTCACCGGTTTTGGCCCGCGCGCCTTCCGCGCTTTCAATGTGGAGCAGGCGCTCGAGGGCGGCGCGGAGATCGCGGCTGCGGTGAGCACCATCGGAGAGGGCGAAGAGGCCAACTCGGACCTGTACGCTTCCGGCGAATACCGGCGCCACCTGCTGCGCGTTCACGCCGCACGCGCGATAGAAACGGCGCTATCGAGGGCGACGTGAAGATCGCGGGCGAAGCGACGGTGCCGGCGGTGCGCGAGCGCGCCTACAACTGCTTCGGGACCCGGAGGTGCTCGCACGCTGCATGCCCGGCTGCGAGCGGCTGGACCTGATCGGGGAGAAAGAATATGCGATGCGGATGAAGATGATCCTGGGCAGTATGTCGGGACTGTTCGAGGGAAGAGTGCGCATCGCCGAGGAGAATCCGGTGGACAGTTTTCGCCTGCTGGTGGAGGGCAAGGGCAAGATCGGATTCATGAAGGGCGAGGGGCTAATTTCGCTCCTGCCGCTCGACGGTTCCACGGCGGTCCACTACGAGGGCGATGTCACCGTGGGCGGCACGATTGCGGCAGTGGGACAGCGGCTGATCGATACCACCGCAAGAATGCTGATCAAGCGGTTCTTCGCCAAGCTGTCGGCTGAGGCCGCACAGGGCGCGCTCGGCGCCGGGTGAGGGCCGCGCCGCGAATGGTATCGTGTCGGTAGAGGGAAGGCCGCCAACACCCTCTCCATCGAGACTCGCGTGAACCTGACCATATTCGAGACAGCCGATCCCTCGCTCTACGATATTCGCAGCAAGGCGCCCGGGCCGCAGGGCGAGGTGCCCATCACCGCAGAGATGCTCATCGAGAGGCCCTCGGGCGACGTGTTCGGATGGGCGCAGAACGCCGGCATGGGATGGGATCCTTCGGCGCTGGGACGCAAGGAATTTCTGATCCTGAGCACGCACGGCGGGATCCGCGCCCCGGACGGCAGCCCGGTCGCGCTCGGCTATCACACGGGCCACTGGGAGGTCGGGCTGCTGATGGAAGCGGCGGCTCGCGAGCTCAAAGAGAACGGCGCGATTCCATTCGCCGCGTACTGCACCGATCCCTGCGATGGGCGCACCCAGGGCACTACCGGGATGTTCGATTCCCTGCCCTATCGCAACGATGCGGCATCGGTGTTCAAACGGCTGATCCGCTCGCTGCCCACTCGTTCGGGCGTGCTCGGTGTGGCCACATGCGACAAGGGGCTGCCGGCGATGATGATGGCGCTGGCGGGGACCAGCGACTATCCCTGCGTGCTGATTCCGGGGGGCGTAACGCTGCTGGCCGAAGAGGGCGAGGATGCGGGCAAGATCCAATCCGCAGGCGCCCGTTTCGCGCACGGTCAGATGACCCTTCAGGACGCGGCGGAGGGTCTGTGCCGCGCCTGCGCCACGCCCGGCGGAGGGTGCCAGTTTCTGGGAACGGCAGCCACCGCACAGGTAGTGGGCGAGGCGCTCGGCATGTCGCTGCCGCATTCGGCGCTCGCCCCCTCGGGCCACCCCATCTGGCTCGACATGGCGCGCCGTTCCGCGCGCGCGGTGATGGAACTCGATTCGAGCCGTCTCAACATGGGCGGAATCCTTTCCGACGCTTCCGTGCACAATGCGCTCGTAGTGCACGCGGCGTTCGGCGGGTCCACCAACCTGATTCTGCACCTGCCCGCGATCGCTTTTTCCGCCGGCCTCAAGCGCCCCACAGTGGACGACTGGACGAGGGTAAACCGTCAGACGCCGCGCCTGGTGGACGCCCTTCCAAACGGCCCGCGCATGCATCCCACGGTCCAGGTCTTCCTGGCGGGCGGTGTTCCGGAAGTGATGCTGCACCTGCGCCGCATGGGGCTGCTCGAGACGGGCGCGCTGACGGTCACCGGCGAGACGATCGGGACCGCGCTCGACTGGTGGGAGCAGTCCGAACGGCGGGACGCGCTACGGCGCGTGCTTCGGGAGCGGGACCGCGTGGACCCGGACGACGTCATCATGGACGCGGACGGCGCGCGCCGGCGGGGGCTCACCTCCACGGTGACTTTCCCCAAAGGGAATCTGGCGCCGGGCGGCGCGGTGATAAAGAGCACGGCCATCGACCCGGCGGTGGTCGATGCCGACGGCGTATACAGGAAGACGGGACCGGCGCGGGTGTTCACGGAAGAAAAAGCGGCGGTGGCGGCCATCAAAGGAGGCGCGATCCATGCGGGCGACGTGATCGTGCTGATGTGCCGCGGCCCCATGGGATCGGGTATGGAAGAAATTTTCTCCATCACCTCCGCGCTGCGCTATCTCGACTTCGGCAAGGAGGTGGCGGTGATCACGGATGCGCGATTCAGCGGCGTTTCGACGGGCGCCTGCATCGGGCACATCACTCCGGAAGCGCTGGCGGGAGGGCCAATCGGGAAGGTGCGGGAAGGCGACCTGATCGAGATTGTCGTCGATCGGGTGAAGCTGGAGGGCTCGGTGAATCTTGCGGCGGGCGATGACGAACTTGCCGCACGCGCGCCGCGCGAGGATCTGAGGCCCGATCCGGCGCTGCCGCCCGAAACGCGGCTGTGGGCGATGCTTCAGGATGCGAGCGGAGGGACGTGGGGCGGGTGCGTGTTCGATCCCGACGCCATCGCCGCCAGGATCCGCGGCGTGTGAGAATGGAGGCGATATGCGCCGCATTGCTACGCTGCTGTTTGCCACTGCCATGATTTCCACCGCCGCCGATACCGTTAAGACCGACGCCGGTATGCTCGAAGGCACCAGTGCCGGGGTTCCGGGCGTCCGTGTCTTCAAAGGCGTTCCCTATGCCGCGCCGCCGGTGGGGGAACTGCGCTGGCGCTCGCCGCAGGCCGTCAAGCCGTGGACCGGAGTGCGCTCCGCCAGGGAGTACGGCAACCGCTGTATCCAGACGAACCCCTATCCCGACATGCTGTTCCAGAGCGCCGCGGAAAGCGAAGACTGCCTGTACCTGAACGTCTGGACGCCGGCGCGCTCGGCGAGCGAACGGCTGCCTGTCTTCTTCTGGGTTCACGGAGGCGGGTTTACTTCCGGTGCGGGCGATGAGAAGCGCCACAATGGGGAAGCCTTCGCCAAGAACGGCGTCATCGTGGTGACGATCAATTACCGCCTGGGCGTGTTCGGTTTCCTGGCTCATCCCGAGTTAACCAGGGAGTCGGGACACAAGGCGTCGGGCAACTACGGCATGCTGGACCAGGCGGCGGCGCTTGCCTGGGTGAAGCGCAACATACAGGCTTTCGGCGGCGATCCGAACAAGGTTACAATCGCGGGCGAATCGGCCGGATCGTTCGCCGTGAGCGCGCTGATGGTGATGCCGCAGGCACGGGGACTGTTCCGTGGAGCAATTGCCGAAAGCGGGGCCTTCTTCTCGCGGGAAGGCATGGGCTCCGCGCAGACGCTGCAGGCGGCGGAGAAGAGCGGCGAGAAGCTGGCGTCGTCGATGACGGCTTCGACGCTCGCCGCGCTGCGCGCGAAGACGCCGAAGGAACTGGTGCAGGCCGTCACGCGCGACCGCACGCTGCAGTTCTGGCCGATCGTGGACGGCTACTCCATTCCCGGGGAGCCCTACAAGATCTTCGCCGCCGGAACACAGAGCAAGGTGCCGCTGCTGGCGGGATGGACCCGCGACGAAATGAACGGCGTGGCCGGGGCGCAACCGCCGACCAAAGCCAGTTTCGCCGCACAACTGAAATCGGCTTACGGCTCGATGGCGGCCCGCGCCGCAGAAGCCTATCCGGCATCGACGGATGCGGAGGCGCTGCAATCCGCCGGAATGCTGTTTAGCGACAACCTGATCATCTATCCCACATGGAAGATGATCGAATTGCATTCAAAGACCGGCGGCCAGCCGGTATACCGCTACCGTTTCGACCAGGTGCTGCCCGCTGGACCGGCCGTGCCACATCCGCAGGGCGCCGCGCACGCCACCGAAATCGAATACGTTTTCGGCACTCTGGACCAGAAGAATCTGCCCTGGCGCGAAGAAGACCGCAAGCTTTCCGCCACGATGAACGCCTGGTGGTCGAACTTCGTCAAAAACGGCAATCCGAACGGACCCGGACTTCCGCAGTGGCCTGCATGGGATTCACGCACGCGCCAGGTGATGCAGATCGAGGCGGTGCCCAAAGCCATCGCCGAGCCGAATCGCAACCGCTACGAGTTTCTGGACGCCTGGCAGTCGCGATAGGCCCGGGCTGCGGGGCATTCTGAACAGCCTCTATTTGACCGCCGGTCTATAATGCGGTCAAAGGATGATGCTGTCATGACACCTGCACCGCAAACGGGGGCGGCTCCGTCGCCCGAATTGATCTTCGACCTCCTTCTCTCGCACCGGCGCTCGGCGGCGCTTCGCGCAGCCATCGAGTTGGACCTGTTCCGCGCGGTCGGCGAAGGACCTGGAGATGTGGCCACGCTGGCGCGGAAATGCTCCGCATCCGAGCGCGGTATCCGCATTCTGAGTGACTTTCTGACGATCATGGGCCTGCTCGAAAAAGCGGACGGCGAGTACCGCCACACGCCGACGAGCCGGCTGTTTCTGGACCCGAACTCTCCGGCGTCGGTAGCCTCGACGGCGCGGTTCCTCGCCCGGCCCGAGATGCAGGAGCCGTTCGATCACCTGGCGGAAATCGTCCGCACGGGCCGCACGACCCTCGAGGGTCAGGGATCGGTGGAGCCCGAAAACCCGGTGTGGGTGGAGTTCGCCCACAGCATGGCGCCGATGATGGCGCCCATGGCCGGACCGTTGGGCGAGATCGTGCTGGATGGACTGTC
Organism: Bryobacterales bacterium; assembly: GCA_963836425.1. Classification (GTDB taxonomy): domain Bacteria; phylum Acidobacteriota; class Terriglobia; order Bryobacterales; family Bryobacteraceae; genus CAWIJJ01. The sequence goes on from CAWIJJ010000013.1 coordinate 128,212, forward strand.
GGGACCCGTGCGGGTGCTGGACGTCGCCGCCGGGCACGGGCTGTTCGGCATCGAAACGGCAAAACAGAACCCGCGGGCACAGGTAACGGCACTCGACTGGCCGGCGGTGCTGGAGGTGGCCAAGACGAATGCCGCCCAGGCGGGCGTTCTGGAACGCTACGAACTGCTGCCGGGCAGCGCCTTCGAAGTGGAGTTCGGCGGGCCGTACGACGTGGTGCTGCTCACTAACTTTCTGCACCACTTCGACCGCGCCACGTGCGTCGGGCTTCTCAAAAAGGCGTGCGCCGCGCTGCGGATGGGGGGCAGGGTGGCGGCCCTGGAATTTGTGCCGAACGAAGATCGCGTGAGCCCGCCTGTCGCGGCCGGTTTCAGCCTTACCATGCTGGCCTCCACGGCTTCGGGCGACGCCTACACCTTCCGCGAATATGAGAGCATGTACCATGAGGCCGGACTGGTGCGCGTGGAGGCGCACCCGGTTCCAACCGGACCGCACACGATCGTTATGGGGCAGCGGGAGTGAAAGCCCTCGTCGATGGAACCTGATGACTCCTCGGATGTGACTCGTCTTCTCAAGGCGTGGGAAGCCGGAGACTCCAAAGCCATGGACCGGCTGGCGCCTCTTGTGTATAACGAGTTGCACCGGACGGCGCACCGCTTCATGCGCAAGGAAACTCCGGGCGGTACACTCCAGACCACCGCGCTGGTGAACGAAGCTTTCATCCGCCTGGTGGACGCCCGCGAACGCGGTTGGCAGGACCGCGCTCATTTCTTCGCCGTCTCGGCCACCATCATGCGCCGCATCCTGGTGGATGCGGCGCGCAACCGGCACTCGGACAAGCGCGGCGGCGGCGCCGTACACCTGACGCTGAACGAATCCGTGGATTCCCTGGAAGATCGGGGGCAGGAACTGATCGCGCTCGACGATGCCCTGGAGGCGCTGGCAAAGATCGATCCGCGAAAGGCGCGCGTGGTGGAACTGCGCTTCTTCGGCGGCATGAGCGTAGAGGAGACCGCCTCCGTGCTGAAGATTTCAGAGCCTACCGTGCAGCGCGACTGGAAGCTGGCCCGCGCGTGGCTGATGCGCGAAATGTCGCATTGACCTCAGCGTTTGCCGATATCGAAGTTCAGGATGACGTGAAGGTTCCCGGCCCCGATTCCGGCGGCGGGCTCGAGCGCCAGGAACCGGTCCGCATTCGCCGAGACACCATAAATGTCGTCGCTGCACGATAAGGGTTCGGCCGCGTGAAAAAGCGTGCGCGCGTCGAAGGAATCGCCGTCGGCGCGGGTCGGGAACGGCACCGAAACCAGATCGCCGGAAAGGGCGAGGTAGAACAATTCGTTGCCGTCTTTCCTCCAGACGGGGTTGCAGCCGCCTTCTGCCGACACGCGCCGCTTCACGCCCGTAAAGGGAAAGGCCGCCACGAACACCTCCATACGCCCCGTTTCGGCTGAGTTGTAAGCTACCCAATTGCCATCGTGCGAAAAGCGGAATTGACCCGTCGGATATGGCATGCCGGCCAGCGGCGACGGGTCTCCCGGCAACACGGCAGGGATGGAGATCAGGGGACCGTTCCCGCCCTTCTGGGCGAGCAGGAACCGGCCGCCGGGCGACCAATCGTGAAGCACGAGGGGATCAGGCGTCGAGTAGAGAATGCGCGAGGAGGGCTGCCCGAGTTTCAGAACCTCCAGGCGGCGTGGACCTCCGGCGGCAATATCGAGGAACGCGATTTGACTTGAATCGGGCGACCAGACTGCTCCGGCATGACGAACTCCCTCACCGTAGGTCAGGCGGGTCAGTGCCAGGCTGGAGAGATCGAGCAGCCAGAGACTGGACTCGCGTCCGGCGCCGGGAATGAAACGGGCCTGCGGATTGACGATCTCCACCACCGCGCGCCGTCCATCCGGCGAGAGGCGGAACCCGGCGTATGCAGAAGGACCCGACACGGCTTCGAGGCCTTTCCCGCCGGGAGCGAACCAGCGCAAGCGCGCCGCGGGAAGTCCGGCCCGGTAGACGAGCACTGCGTTCGACGAAACCGAAAATGCGGCAGCGCCGGACGCCGCAGCGCTGACCTCGCCGTTGACGGCCACCGGACTCCCCAGCAGCCGCGAGCGTTGCAGATCGATGTGTTGAAGGTAGAGGACGCCGGCGCGCAGATAGAGGAGACGATCGGGCGGGAGGAACTGGGCGCGGTTGGGAGTGGACACGAGAAAGCGCCGCTCCGCCGAATCGAGTGAGCCTGTGTAGATGCCCGTCTGGTCCGGACCGGGGCCCCAACTCCAATAAAGAAACCGGCGTCCGTCCGGAAGAAACTGGGGCCAGCCTTGCCCCGCTTCGTCCGAGTTGGCGGCCACCCGGGTCAACGGTTCCGGGTCGGAGCCGGTGTTGGAAGTACGCTGGATGAAGGTCCAGTAGGCTCCGGGCGGACCGCTCGCGAAGAGGATGTCTCCGGCGGCATTCCATGTTCCTCCGCGCGGCAGGAAGGCGTCGGCAAGCGGGGCCGCCGAACCGCCGTTTACGGGGATCACCTTGAGCTTGCCCCCGGCGAAGAAGCCGAGATTCTGGGAATCCGGAGACCAGAACGGCAATTCCGCGCCGTCGGTATCGTCGATGCGTTCGAGGTCGCCGCTGTTGAAGGGCCTCAGCCATAAAGCCGAGCGGCCCGAAGCGTCCACCAGCGCCAGGGCGAGATTCCGCCCGTCGGGCGAAAGCGCCATTTGCGGCGCCGATACGTCCGGGGGCATACGAAAACCGGGCGGGAAGGCGATCGTCACCTTCGCCGGTGCCGCTGCGGGCTCAGGCCTTCGAAAAAAGACGAAGGCGGCGATGGCCGCGACTACCACCACCACCATGATGATGGCGGTCCGGCGGAGAACCGGGTTGGATCGCCGTTCCGGCCGGGGCTGCGCCGGGTCCGGATCGATGGCCAGCCACTCGAGTTCCGAACACAGGTCGCGCGACGATTGCCAGCGTTCTTCGGGGTCGGCGGCGAGGCACCGGTGCAGAAGCCGATTGATGGCCGGGGAAGCCGAGGGCACACGCAGTGTCTCGCCCCCGGCCGCCGTATCTATCGCTGCCGGGCTGCCGGTCAACATTTCGTAGAACAGCAGGCCGAAGGCAAAGATGTCGCTGCGGGCATCGACCGGCCTGCCTTCGGCCTGCTCGGGAGACTGGTACCGGTCCTTGTCTGCTTCTCCCGCTGCCGAAGCGAACGCGCAGCCGAAATCCAGAACCTTGATGCCCGATTTCGTTCTCAGGACATTGCTCGCCTTCAGGTCGCCGTGTACGATTCCGCGGCGGTGCGCGGCATCGAGCGCTCCGGCAACCTGCGCGGCAAGCCGCAACGCCTCCCGATGGGCGATCGGCCCATGCAGGGGCTTGCCCTCCACGTGCTCCATAACCAGGTAATAAGCGCCCACCTCGAGCAGCGCGCACACGTGCGGATGCTGGAGGGTCGCCACCTCGCGGGCCGCGCCCTCGAACCGGCTGCTGAAGGGCGCCATCCCGATTTTCAACACCACGATTCGGCCGTTGCGGGTGTCCCTGGCTTTGAAGACAACGCCCAGGCCTCCGGCTCCGATGCGCTCGATCACGCGGTACGGGCCGAGACTGCCGGCGCCGAGCAGGTCCGCGGCAGGCCGGTGAATGACGCCATGCTGCGTCTTCAACACACCCGACTGCGACTGCTCCAAAAGGGACTCCACCTCGCGCCGCACTTCCACGTCGGAGCAGGCCGCATCAAGAAAAGCGCCGCGCTCGCCGGGTTCACGCTCGAGCGCGGCGTGGTACAGCTCGTCGATTTTTCGCCAGCTCTCCGGAGTCATCGCCGTGGGATGAAGTTTAGCAGTTTCACCGGGAGACAGCGCCCGATTGCGTGCCTCGGCGCGCGTCCTCGATGCGGCGCTCCATCAACTCGCGTTCGCTATCCGTGAACCGGAGCTGCCCGCGTGTCATTCTGTCGAAGTCGTAGTTGTCCCAGTGGGCCTTCATCACGCCGTTCTCCGAGTGGGCGTCGGTCCTGGTCAGAGCGTGCCCGATCTCATGGGCAAGGACGTAGCTCAGAACGACGTCGACGAGTTGCGGACGGCCGATTGTGGCATCCTGCACACGATCGAAAAGGACGGTGATCCGAGGAATTCCGGTCGTGAAAGGCTCCGTCATTCCCAATGCACTCGGGCGGAAGCGAACGGGGGTGGCATCCTTGAATTCGACGCGGAGGGCTACGGTCGCGTCAGGGATGGCCGGCGGCTCTCCGGATTTCCAGGCCATTTTGATCCCGGCTTGCGCCAGAATGTCGTGCAGGCGCCGCATGGCGGAGACCTCCACGCCGGGCGGGACTCTCGCTTCGCCTCTCACATAAACCGTGATGGCGGTCCGCAGGTCCGCGGCGCCGGCGGTGGTAGCAGCGAACATCAGGCAAGTTGCGAAATTGAACTTCATTTCCCCCTCCTGCCCGCTTAAGCGGAAGGAGGGGGCGAAAGCCATAACGGGCTCGAGAAATAAGTCCGGAGGGCCTCAACGGGTCTGGTATTCACCCTGAAAAACTTTGAACATCCCGCGCGGCGCCGCCGTATACTCAGATTGTCTATGGGAAAGAACGACCTGCTTCCCGGCACTCTCGACATGATGGTGCTGAAAACGCTGACGCGCGGCACGCTCCACGGCTATGCCATCGCACAGCGGCTGCGTCAACTCTCGGAGGACGTTTTGCAGGTGGAGGAAGGCTCGCTCTACCCCGCCCTGCAACGCCTGGAACTGAACGGCTGGGTGGAGGCGGAATGGGGACAGTCCGCGAACAACCGGCGCGCGCGCTTCTACAAACTGACCGCGGAAGGGCGGAAGGCCCTGGCGTCGGAAACCGCCCGTTACAGGCTGATGACGGGCGCCATCGCGCGGGTAATGGGGGAAGCATGATGTTGAGGCGCTGGCAAAGGCGGTTTCGATACTGGCGGCAGCGCGAACAGCGCAGCCGGGCTTTGCGGGAGGAGATGGAATTCCACCTCGCGATGAGAGCGGGGGAACTGATGGAGGAGGGTATGAGTGAAGCGCAGGCCCGAAGTGAGGCACGGCGGCAATTCGGCAATCGAACTTCGAAATACGAGGAATCTCGCGCGGCCTGGCTCAGCCGGTGGCCCGGGGACCTGGTGCAGGACGCGCAATTCGCCTTGCGCAGCATTGGCAGGCAGCCCGGCTTCGCGGTTGCGGCTGTGCTTTCAACGGCGCTCGGCATCGGCGCCTGTTCCCTGATCTTCGGCATCGCGAACCGCGCCTTGTTGCGGCCCTTGCCGGTGACGGATCCGTCCGCGCTGGCGAATATCACGGGCGCCAGTCCGCGCCGCGGCAAAATCGGCCAGTCCCTCTCCTATCCCGAGATCGAGGACCTGAGGCAGGCGCGTTCGTTCGAAGGGATCACGGCATTTGTCGAAGCCGTGCCGGCCGCAATCTCCGGCGGGGGCGATTCCCAAAGGTACTGGGGATCGGTCGTGACGGCGAACTATTTCGATATCGTCCGGCCGGAGTTTGCCGCCGGACACGGCTTTGACGCGGCCAAGGACGACCGGACCGGCGAAACCGCTGCCATCGTGCTGAGCCACCGGCTGTGGCGGACGCGCTTCGGCGGCGACCCGGCGATTGTGGGCCGCGCCATCGACTGGAATGGACGCAAGGTGGCGGTTGCGGGCATCACGGGCCCGGGGTTTCTGGGCACGGATGGAACATTCTACGCCGACTTCTGGGTTCCCTTCTCGATGCTCGGCAGCCTGGGAGAGGCGGCCCCGCGCGCGGACCGACTGCGCGACCGGAACAGCAACTGGCTGTATGCCACCGCAAGACTGCGTCCGGGCGCCTCGATGAACGAGGCGGCAGCGGAAGCGCGCGTACTGGCCGAACGCATCGGGGCAGCTCACAACAACCGCAACCGCACCTTCCACGTGGAGCGCGCGGGCCGCGCCAACCCCGGCGCCCGCCAGATGCTGCTGGGATTGTTTCTGCTGCTTTCCGCGACGGCAGCATTGGTGCTGTTCGCGGCTTGCGGCAACGTGGCCAACCTTTTGCTCGCGCGCGCCGCGGCGCGCCGGAAGGAGATCGCCACGCGCCTGGCTATCGGCGCCGGACGCGGGCGGCTGGTCCGCCAGTTACTCACCGAAAGTACCGTGCTGGCACTCGCGGGCGGCGCGGCGGGGTTCGCCATCGCACAGGCCGGCGCCGCCGGACTCAGCCGGCTTCAGATTCCCCTGTCGATGCCGGTGGAGCTCTCACTGCCGCTTGATTATCGCGTGGTTCTGTTTTGTATCGCGCTGTCGGCAATCAGCGGAGTTGCTTTCGGTCTCGCTCCCGCGCTGCGCGCCACGCGCGCGGACCTGACCGGCGCACTCAAGGACGAGCGGGCGTTCGGCGGCTCGCGCCGGTTCGGGCTGCGAGATCTTCTGGTGATAGGGCAGGTCGCCATCAGCATGCTGCTCCTGGTTTCCGCCGGGCTGTTCTGGCGGAGCCTGGAATCGGCGCGCCGGATCGATCCCGGATTCGCCACACGCAACCTGCTGCTGGTGGGCCTCGACCCGGGGTTGAACGGCTACCCGCCGGAAGCATCGGCCCGAATGATGGACACGGTAGTGAACAGGGTTCGCGCCATCCCCGGGGTGCAATCGGTCAGCCTCGGCGACAGCGTTCCACTCAGCATGGAAGGGACGCAGAACACATTTTCGGTGGAAGACGGCGCGGCCGGTAAGCAATCGATCCAGGCCGATATCTTTTCGGTCTCGCCGGGGTATTTCGACACGCTCGGCATCCGGCTGCTCGACGGCGCCGACTTCCGCGAGGCGCGTCCTCCTGCGGATGTCGTCGTCCTCAACCAGGCGGCGGCCGCCAGGGCTTTTCCGGGCCAGACAGCGGTCGGACGCGAGATTCAATACTTCGGCAGGAGGGTCCGTATTGTGGGTGTGGTGGCCACGACGAAGATCCGGTCCATCGGCGAGGATCCGCGTGCCTGTCTGTTCTTCCCGATTGTCCGCGCCGTCCGCGGCAACGACTCGCTCACCGGGATGACACTTGTGCTTCGTACCGGCGGTAGCCCAGCGGCCTTTTCCGCGCCCGTCCGGCAGGCAATCCGGGAGGTCGATGCGGAACTGCCGGTGTTCGACATCCGGACCATGGAAGCGCATCTCTCCCGCGCGCTCGTGTTTCCGCGAATGGCCGCACTGCTTTTCGGGCTGGCAGGCTGCATGGGACTGGCGATCGCGAGCGTGGGGATTTACGGGCTGATCAGCTTCGCGGTGGCACGGCGGACGCGCGAAATCGGCATCCGCATGGCGCTGGGCGCTGGACGGGGACGGGTGCTCGCCAGCGTGCTAAAGCACGGGCTGGGCCTGACTGTGGTGGGGAGCGTTCTGGGAATGGGGCTGGCCTTGGTTGCGGGTCGCGTGGCCTCGAGCCTGCTTTACGCGATAAGCGCGCACGATGCAGTCACCCTGATCGCCGCACCCGCTTTCCTGCTGCTGGTTGCAGCGGCGGCATGTCTGGGACCGGCGCGCCGGGCAGCCTCGGTGGAACCGCTTCGCGCGCTACGGTGGGAATAACGGCGCGGGCTATGCCCTCATTATCGCCGAGAAGGTAGATCGGAACTGCCAGTACAGCAGAACCGCCATGCACGCGAGGATGTACAGGCTGTAGAATGCCGTCACTGCCTGCGCGGAAGTGAAGCGCGGCGCATAACTGCGGACAGGGGCGGGTCTGACGGCAACCGCCGGTTTTGCGGGCGTCGCCTGGCGCGCTACCGCGGGGGCGGCGGTGCGGTTTTCGTACTCCGCCAAAAAGTCGCCGGTCAAGCCCTCGAGCCCACTGCGCAGGAAACGCGCGCATCGCGGACCGCTACAGACGAAGGACTCGCATTTCCGCCACGTGCCGGCGAGCGTGGCCCCGCTGCGGCGCGAGGATGCGGAAACGATTTCGGAAAGTGCGAGGCACTGATGGACCACGAGCGTGCCGCCGGAAACACGAACGCAATCGATGTCCGCGGAAAGTTGCGCGTTGTGAACGTTCGAAACGATGATGCCGGCATCGAGCAAGCGCGACTCCACCTGCCGGCTGACGGTGGAGGAAGCGAAAGCCGCGCCACAGGCGCTGCCGACGTTGGTGGCCACCGAAAACCGGAAAGACGCAGCGACCGGGGTCTCCTGCCGGGCCTGAGACCATGCCGTTTGAAAGGCGAAGACTACAAAAGCAATCCCAAGCCTCTGCGCCTGTGAGCCGGTTCGGCCAGGGCTGATTGTTGCCATATCTGAAACTACTGCTTTAAGGCACTGCTGTCCAAAACAGGGCACACCGATAGCGCGGTCTGCTGAAAACAGGCGTGTTGGAGAGGCGTTTGGGCGCTACTCGGGTTGAGGTCTCCGGTTTGAAGTGTCGCAGCCTGTCCAAATCATGCCAGTGCCAGAGTAAGTTGTTCGGCCACAGGGGTCTGAGGCGGGGTGCCCATGGGATTGTCAATCCATCGGGTCAAGTCGCGGTAGGTAAACAGGTTCAGGCGCAGCATCGAAGCCAGGTTCGACAGCGACCAGTTGGCCTTGGAAAGGTGATGCAGCCACTTCAGCAGCAGCAGTGCGATCAGGGCTGTCCAAATCTGGATGCGGAGTGCGTTTTCACTGGTGCCGACGAAGGTCTTCACGGTCAGATTTTGCTTGAGGGCCTTGAACAACTGAACGACATACTGCCCATCAACACCGCCCTGCCGAAGTTACCATTCACTACGATTTTCATCCCTTGCGCTCGCACAGCCTCCCAGTGATCAGGCAGTACGACTTTCAAAACGAGACCCACTATGTCCTGCGGCTGGACGATGGAAGGCCGTTGGCGGTGCCGGCCTGGATGACTTGCCCCGAAGCCGCCGACACAAGGATCGTCTCCGACGCGCGCTTGCCGATTCGCGTGCTGCTTGAGCTCCGCCGCGTCACCGAGGCCAGCCTGTCCTCGCGCGTGCACAATGTGCACGAGGAGGATGACCATGCCGCAGCTTCAGGCAGCACGCCAACGACAACTCTTCGAAGAACCGCCAACCGCTCCGCTCGTACGTCTCCCGCTGGACGTGCAAGAGCGGATGCGCCAAGCTCTGGTGCAGTGGATGCAGGCGCTGGCCAAGACGATTCGCGACAGGGAGGCCGGCGATGAACAAGATCACCGCCGACCACTTGGCCAGGCGGGCCTGTGTCTACATCCGTCAATCCACGCCCGATCAAGTGCGGCACAATCTGGAAAGCCAACGGCGCCAGTATGCTCTTGTCGATCGTGCCCGCGCGTTGGGGTGGCAAGACGTCGATGTGATCGATGATGATCTCGGAATCTCCGGATCGGGGACGCAGCGCCCCGGCTTTGAGCGTCTACTGCGCGCGCTTTGCAATGGACAAGTTGGTGCCGTCTTCAGCATTGAGGCCTCGCGACTGGCGCGCAATGGCCGTGACTGGCACACCCTGCTGGAGTTTTGCAGTATCGTCGGCGCACTGCTGATCGACGCGGAAACCGTGTATGACCCCAAGCTCACGAATGATCGCTTGTTGCTGGGCATGAAGGGCACGATCAGCGAAATGGAACTTGCGAGCTTCCGCGAGCGTGCGCACGCGGCGCTGCGGCAGAAAGCAGAGCGGGGCGCCTTGGTGCGGCGAGTCCCAATTGGATACGTTAAAGGATCGGATGACCGGATCGAAAAAGATGCGGACGCCAGGGTCGGCTCCAGCATCGATTTGATCTTTCGAAAATTCGCCGAGTTGGGCAGCGTGCGTCAGGTGTTCTTCTGGCTGGATCAGCAGCAGATTCAGTTGCCGGTCGCCTGCGGGCCGGAAGAGCGCGCCAGATCGTCTGGCGGCCTGCTCGATATCACGCGGTGCTCAGCGTGTTGCAGAATCCGCTCTATGCGGGAGCCTATGCGTATGGGCGGAGCAAGACGATGGTGCGGCTGGAAGACGGGCAGAAGCGGGTCCGCCGACAGAGGCAGCGCCGGCGCGAGGACTGGACGGTGTTGATCCTCGATCATCATGAGGGGTACATTGACTGGGATACCTATCAGAGCAATCAGACGATGATTGCCCACAACGACAATGCGAGAGGCTCCACGGTGCGGGGATCAGTCAGACACGGCGAGGCCTTGCTCGCCGACTGCTGCGCTGTGGCCATTGTGGCGCCAAGTTGTTGGCACAGTACCCCAGCCCCGGCGTGATTCGCTATCAATGCTCGGGGTATCGCCTCAATCGCGATCACGCGTGTTGTGTAATGTTCGGCGGACTCCGTGCCGATCGCCTGGTGTCAGAACAACTGCTGCAGTGCGTGACGCCGTTCGGCAGCGAAGCGGCCATCGAGGCGATTGAGTCCCTGCAAGGCGCGAGCGATGAGCGGATTCAGCAAAAAGCCCTGGCCTTGGAGCACGCACGGTATGAAGGGATGCGCGCCCGCCGTCAGTATGACGCGGTGGATCCGGCGAACCGACTCGTCGCGGCGGAACTCGAACACCGCTGGAACCAAGCGCTGACCACGGAGGCGCAGCTGGAAGCGGAGCTTGTGGCCTTGCAGCAAAATCGCGAGCGCCCACTCACCGATGCACAGAAGCGGGAGATCCTGGCCTTCGCCCGGGACCTCCCGGGACTTTGGGACGATCCCCGTAGTTCGCCGGAGCACAAGAAACGACTGCTTCGGATCGCTCTGAAAGAGATCGTGGTCACGTCGGACGGAGAGACCATACGCCTCGTACTGCATTGGGAGGGCGGAGATCACACACAGCTAGAGTTCCAGAAAATTCGCAGCGGCCGCCATCGGTATGTGACCGACGACGAGCTCGTGGAGATTGTTCGCATGCTGGCGCGGATGGAACCAGACGCGCGGATCGCCTCAATCTTGAATCGGAATCGACGACGTACAGCACACGGGCAGAGTTGGACGGCGAAGCGAGTCTGCTCATTGCGCAACAACCATGCGATCCCCGTCTACCGTGAGGGAGAGCGGCAGGCCCGCGACGAAATGTTCGTCAGCGAAGTAGCCATTGTCCTCGGCGTCACGCCAACAACTGTGCTGCGGCTGATTCAGCAAAAACAGCTGCCGGCGACGCAGCCCTGCGTGGGCGCACCCTGGATTCTACGCAGAACGGACGTCGAGCGATGCCTGGCCGAGCGGAAACAACCAGCTCCCCCGCCCACGGGCGATTCAAAGCAATTGACTCTTGAAATCCCATGACATCTAAACCGAAGTTCCCGACACGGATCAACGGAAACTTCCTGATTACTAAGGAGATAGGGATGAATGCGGCTGGTGCCTACTGGGTACGCTACGCTCGGCTGGAGACTTTCAAGAGATCGAAGGCTCGCTGCTGTACGGGGGTGGGGGAAGTGACTATTTGGCAGGTTTCCTCGCCCATTTGGACGGTGTTCAGGGCTACGGTGCGGAGATCTTGCAGGAGCGTCTGAAAGCTGTGCACCGGCATTCCGTCGGCGGTACGTTTGGTGTGTGCTTTCTCCTGGGCCGAGGGGGATCGTTGCGCGGGCGCCACAATGGAAGTGCGCAACGCTTCGCCGGCGGCCGATTCTTCGTCGTCAAACAACATGGGGGCCAGCGCTTGCCGCATGTGCCACTCCACGTAATACGCCAGCATACAGAGGAACACGTGCGCACACACGCGTTCCTCGAGGTGATGGTGGATGGGCCGGATCTTGAGATCCACGCTCTTCAGGCTGCGAAACGCGCGCTCGACATTGGCTAACTCCTTATAGTGACGAACCGCTTGTTCGCTGGACGCCGATGCGGTTGGCACGGTAGTGCGAATCACATACATCCCATCCAGCGCGGCTTCCCGTTCGATGCTCGCCTGGTTGCGTTTATAAGTGATTCCGTTGCTTCGGATGCGATAGTTAAAGTGCTTGGCCATCTTATAATGTCCCAGCGCTTTGCCCACGGCGATGGCGATCCGCTCGCTGCCGCGCAGCCGTCGATTTTTCCGTTTCGTAGCGGCCTTTACTTTCTCCAACTCTTTTTCAGTGGCGGCCAATAACTCTGCCCGCTTGCGCGAGCGCTCGGCAGCTAATAGGGGATTGCGACAGGCAATCAGACGCTCGCCGGGAAACGCGGGATGAGTGATCTCGGCCAAGTCCGTCTGGTCGAACAGGGACAATTGCAGTACACCATCAGAAGCCAGTTTCTTAATAGCCGGCGCACGCAACGCTGTGATCCACTCGATACCGGCCACCGGCTGGAGGTCCTCGCGAATACGGGCGCTGGTGAGCATGCCGCGATCGCCTACCAAGACTAATCGCTGCAGACCAAAGCGCTGGCGCAGTTTCAGTACTTGGGTGGCAACCGTCTTAGGGTCGGCGGTATTGCCCGGGAATACCTCAACGGCTACGGGACACCCTTCGGCATTGGTGAGTAAGCCGCAGACGATTTGCGGGTTGCCGCTTCGCTCGTCGCGTGAGTGGCCGAAGCGAGCCAGCGGGCAGTGGCGACCTTCAAAATAAGTGGAGGTCACATCGTAGAGCACCAGGCAACCATCGGAAAGGTGACGCTTGGCCAGAGCTTGCTCGATACGCTGCTGCCGCGGCAGCAGCCAGTCCATGGCTTCGTACAAGTCATCTGCCGTAGCCGATGCCAGATGCAGCGACTCGGCCAGAGAGCTGGAAGCAGTCTCATCATCCAAGCCGCGGGCCGTGGCCAACTTGGAGCGAGGGTCGAGGATGCGGGCGGTAACGAGGGCACAGACCAGATCGCGCTCGGGGCAACGAGTGCGCGAGAGCAGTTCGTGCAAGCCGAGATGGCGAAGGGTACCGAGGACAGCGGCGACATGGCCATGCGGCAAAGAGCGGAGGATCTGAAAGGCCTGCTGGCGGGCAACCAAATCCTCCCCTTTCAAAAGGCGGCGCAAGAGGTCGACCTGAGTGGCGGGCCAGGAGGAGAGATTAGCAAGGGTCCGTTTCTGAACTTTGGAGCCGACACGTACCGATTCGCGGAGGAGGATGGCAGGGGGAGAGTTGCGATTGGGAACAGATTCGACATACATGGGTCAATGATACAACTGTACGCAGCTTAATACAAGACAAATCTGTCTTATTACATGGGTACATAAATCCACCCGATAAAATCCTGATGTCTCGAGTCTGCTAGGCCTTACGGGGAAAATGGCGACCAAAAGAGCGGGAACTTCGGTCTAAAGGAGTGCACCATGTCGAGCTCTCGAAGAAGAGCTCGATTTGCCAGCGCTCTTTGTAGACCGCCGCGATGGTGGTGGCGCCGAATTCCAGCAGATTGGTGAGCAGGACGATCTCGCGCTCGTTTTCGGCATCCCAAACGACCACGCGACGCAGCAACTCGGGATAGTCGGCCTGGGCGTGTTTCCCGGTGAGGCGGATGAATTGGTCGGCGCGGATGTTGCTTTTCTGAGGGATCTCGCATTCCTCGATCCCCTCGAAGGCGGCGTTGTCCTTCAGACGAGTGACGAAGAAGACCCCGGCCATGCTCCAGCGAGCGAACAAGGCGTAGTCGATATAGCCACGGTCGATGGCCACAATCGAACCGGAGTTCAGGTGGAAAGAATCGGCCAACTTCACGTCGCTGCGTTTGGCATCGGTGAGCAGCACGTAGGCGGGCATGTAGTCGTCGTGGTCGAGCAGGACATGAGCTTTGACGCCGCCCTTGGCGCGACGGAATTTGGCCCACGGAAACATCGTCAGGGACAACGAAATGGTGGTCGAGTCCAGCGACAGGAGTTTGTTCTTGAAGCGGAACTTGTGCTTTTTGCCGCCGAGCGCCTGCTGATCGCGGAAGCGGGCAGAAGCGGTCCAGAACAATTCTTCGAACAGCGCGGCGGGGCGGTGTTCATTGGCATAGGACAGGGTGGAGCGGCAAGGCGCTTTGGCGATCCCCAGATGGACCAGTCGCCCCAGGCAGCACGCCAGACCGTTGCAGATCTCGCGCAGGGAGTCGGCGCGTCCGAGTTGACAGAACAGCATGGAAACGAACTGCGTCCAGCACGTAAAGCCCTTGGCATCACGCTCGGCGGCGTGCTTCTTCACCAGCGCGGCAAACTCCGTCCGCGGGAAGTGCTGGAGCAGTTGATTGAACAAGCTTGCGACTTGTACGATTGGATTGCCCTCCTGTGGGCAGCGTGTGGCGAGGCTCCGCCAAGGAACGGCTCGCCAACGTCAATTATAGGAGGGCACTCCTTCCTATTTCAGAGTGCAAGAACCTGTTTTGGACAAGAGTGATGTCAATACCGGCTTTTAATGCGATACCGGAAGGCGTCGTATCCCCCTTTGCATGAATCTCGACTTCGGTGGAGCTTTCGGAGGTGAACGTAAAGTTGGCGGGCTGATCGGGAAATTCTTTAGCCGCGAAAGCGATACCGAACACGTCAACTATGTTGCCGAGCCGGATGAAAACATTGTCATCGCGTGTGCCGAAATCACCTAACGTGATGGGCTGATTTGGCGGAAAGGCCGCGAACTCGACCTTCAACTGCTTCTTCAGTTGGTCACAGTAGTCATCTGCCAGCGAACTCATCTCGTGTCCCCTTTCTTCGACTTGAGAAAAACACTCCCAGTCTCCGGGACAACGGCAGTATAGATCAGATAGCTCGACTTCGCAACGGCTGCCTAAGTTCTTCGTAAGTTCGGCCAAATCAGTTAAACGTTGTTGGCCGCGCCGGGTTGGCAGCAGGCCGACACGAGCAGTGACGCAATCCCGTCCACTCCCGTTTCGAAGTTCGGGATCCTTTTAGACGCAGGGCCAGACGCGACCCGAGTCAGCGCAGCACCGTGATCCTGCGCCGCAGTTCGTCGTAGGTCATGCCGCCGGGATGATACAGGCGAACTACACCCCGGCGATCGACCAGCACCAGGGTCGGAGTCGTACTGACGCCGTAGATCCGGAAGTTCGCCTCATTCACCACCGCCGGGGCGTTGACGAGACCGGAATAGAACTTCCGCCGGATCGCTTCGATGTACTGGAGTTCCATCGCCGTCGTCGCGTCCTCTCCTCCGGCCACGTAGCCGTACTTCTGCGTGGCGCCGATCACGGTCAGGCCGGCAGCAGCGAATTCCGCCTTGAGCCGCTCCAGTATCCGGATCTCGGCCCGGCAGTCCGAACACCAGTGCGCCCAGAAGAATAGCAGCACCGGCTTACCCGCCGGCAGCCGGATGCCTTCGAGAGCCGGCGCGCGTTTGCCTTCCAGGCTGAGCAGGTTGATGTTCTTCTGAATGCGCATGCCGATGGAAGTGCGCCGGTAGATGGCCAGTTGGCCGCCCAGATACGCGACGGCCTCCGTTCTGCCGCCGCGTGCCGCCAGCACCTGCGCCTGAACCTCAATCGAGGCGCCGAGGGCGAGGGGCAGGTCCGGATCCGCATCGAGGGGACGCCGCTTCAGCATGTCCGTCGAAAGCCCGTTCACCTCGAGTGCAAGGGTCTCCGCTTGTCCGTAGTTCTTCCGTGCGAACTCGCCGCGCGCTACCCAGGTCATGCCGACGAGCAGTTCCGGAGTGACGCCGCGAGTGGCGCGATACTCGCGCACGGCCGCGGCAGCCTGCGGGAGTTGCCCGCCGCTGATGGCGGCGCGCACCTGCTTCACCAGGGACGTCGCGGGCTGGGGCACAGCAAGCTGCACCAGCAGCGCAATCAGCGGCGCATACATCAAAGAATTTCTCCCGCTTCGAGTGACCCGATGTTCCCCATCCGCAATCTCAGTGTCGCACGCGCCGCGTCCCCGCCGCGCCTCACGGCAGCGGGCGGATTTTGATATTGCGGAACCAGGTTTCCGAGGAGTGGTTTTGCAGGCTGATCGGGCCGCTCTCTACCAGCGGCGCGGCCGCCGCGGAGTCCTTCGGCAGATCGTTGCGCAGCAGCTTCTGCACGTCCGGCGCGCTGAGTTCGAACGACGCCACCTTCACGCCGTTCAGCCAGTGTTCCACGTGCGATCCGTTCACCAGGATGCGGGACTGGTTGAATTCGCCGATGCGCGGGGGCACGCGCGGCACAGGCGCGATCAGCGAATACAGCGAGCCCGCCACACGGCGCGGGTCCGAAGCCGCATCGTCGTTGTGATCGTCCGCCAGTTGGTACTCGAGGCCGCGCGCCCGCGCCTGCCGTCCGGCCGCGTTGGTCCACTCGTCCACGCGTTGAATGCGGTACTTCACCCCGGAGTTTCCGTCCTTGCCCAGCTTCCATTCGAATGCGAGTTCGAACGAGCGGAAGGTCTCCACCGTGCGGATATCCTGAAAGCCGTCGGTCCGCACGAGCGCCTTCAACGACCCGTCCTCGATGGTCCAGCACTTCGACGGGAACGGCTTGCCCGTGATCTCCTGCCAGCCCGTGGTGGTTTTGCCATCGAACAGCAAATGCCAGCCTTGCGCCTTCTCGGCGGCAGTCAACTGGTTGGGCTCGCCCGCACGCGCGCCGGCGGCGGCAACCAGCAGGACGAAAGCGACATGCCTGAGTCTGCGCATCCGAAATCAGCCTAAGCTGATGTGCGCGCCGCGCGTGTTCACGTAGACCGAGTACAGCGACTGGCTCCCGGTCATGAACAGCCGGTTGCGCTTGCTTCCGCCGAAACATACATTCGAGCAGATCTCCGGCAACCGGATCAGTAGGATGCGCCGGCCTTCCGGCGAGATCACGTGCACGCCATCGAAGCCCGCGCCGCCGTTGGCGCCCGCCCAGATGTTGCCGTCCACGTCCGCGCGGATGCCGTCCGCCACACCGGCGCCTCCCGGCGCATTCTCGTTCATGTTGACGAACCGCCGTGCGTTTTGCAGTTTGTTGTCCACGATATCGAACACCTTGATATCCTTCGGCGTTCCGGTATCGCACACGTACAGGCGCTTGTAGTCGGGAGAAAAGCAGATGCCGTTCGGCTTGTCCAAAACATCCGTGACCATCTCGATGCGCGCGCTCTTCGGATCCACGCGGTAGACGGCTTCCTTGTTCTCCTGCTTGGCCTCGAATCCCTCGTAGTTACCCATGATTCCGTAGGGCGGGTCGGTGAACCAGATCGATCCGTCCGGATGCACCACCACGTCGTTCGGCGAATTCAGCGGCTTGCCGTTGAACTTGTCCGCGATCACCGTCACCGCGCCGTTGTGTTCATAGCGCACCACCCGGCGCCCGGCGTGCTCACAGGAGATCTGCCGGCCTTCGAAGTCGAACGTGTTGCCGTTGCTGTATCCGGACGGATTGCGAAACGTGCTGACGTGCCCGTCCTCCTCGAGGTAGCGCAACTGCACATTGTTGGGAATATCGCTCCACAACAGGTACCGGCCCTGCGCGTTCCACGCCGGCCCCTCGGCCCATTTGCAGCCCGTATAGTGCCGGTAAATGGCCGCGTTGAAGATGGCGTACTTGGCGGCCAAGGTGGCGTCGAGAAACACGATGTCCGGGTCGGGATAGCGCGTGGGCTGGCCGCTGGTCCAGTCGCGCTGGGTCTGTGCCGCGGCCGTGGCCGCCGCCGCAGTCAAAGTCAGAAACGAGCGCCGTGCAATAGGCATCGGCGCCCATTGTATGCCATCCGCGGCCGGTCCGGCTCTACCGCGCCGAAAAACGATAAACGGTCGTCGTCTTGTACGTCTGCCCCGGCTTCAATTCGGTGCTCGGGAAACTCGGCTTGTTGGGCGAATCCGGAAAATGCTGCGTCTCCATGCAGAAGCCGCCGCGGAACGGAATCACGTGCCCCTTGGCCTTGAGCGTGCCGTCCAGGAAATTGCCGGTGTAGAACTGCAATCCGGGCTCGGTGGTCATCACCTCCATCACGCGACCCGTCTTGGGCTCGTACACCTCGGCCGCTTTCACCATTCCGCCGCCGCCGTTCAGGACCCAGTTGTGGTCGTAGCCCTTCCCCTTAACCAGCTGGTCGTCCTTGGCATCGATGCGCGCGCCGATGGGCGTGGCCTGTGTGAAATCGAACGGCGTGCCCTTCACCGCCTTCAATTCGCCGGTCGGAATCAGCCCCGCGTCCACCGGGGTAAACCGGTCGGCATTGATCATCACCTGGTGCTGGAGGATGTCGCCGCCGTCCGCGGCCAGGTTGAAGTACGAATGGTTGGTCAGGTTGACCACCGTATCCTTATCGGTCGTGGCCTCGTAGTCGATCTTCAATTCGTTGTTGTCGGTGAGCGTGTAAACCACGCGCGCATTCAGTGTGCCCGGAAAGCCTTCCTCGCCGTCCTTGCTCACATACGTCAGCTCGATCGCTGGACCATCCGCGCTCTGCACCTCTTTCACTGTCCAGACTTTCTTGTCGAAACCCGCGTTGCCGCCGTGCAGCGTGTTCTCGCCGTTGTTCTTGGGCAGCGTGTACGTCTTGCCATCGAGCTTGAACCGCCCGTGGCCGATGCGATTGCCGTAACGGCCGATCAGAGCCCCGAAATAGGCGGTCTGATTGCGGTAGCCGTCCAGGTCGTCCATGCCCAGCACCACGTCGCCATACTTTCCGGTGCGGTCCGGAGCGGTGAGAGAGGCGACGGCGCCCCCATACTCGATAATGCCCGCCTGCATTCCTTTCGAATTGGTCAGCGTGTACAGGTTGACGTCGGTGCCGTCGGGCATTTTCCCGAATAGCTTCTTCTCCACCTTCGCACTTCCTTTCGTCGAGGTCTCCGGCGCGGCGGGAGGCGCACCGCCACAACCGGCAAGCGCCAGGGCTCCCAGCAGGACACCCGTGGTCCAGCAGCAATTTGTCATGAAGCCTATGTTATGCGATTCCGCCGCGGCGCGGCTATCTCCGCCGCCGGTGCCACTCGCCGCCGCCCAGGCCGCCCGCGTCGATGATCACCGCCACGATGATGAACAACAGATTCAATCCGTCCAGCGGCCGGTGTGAGTTCACCATCCACGCATAAACGATGGTGGTCAGGGGTAGAAAGATGAACCCCGCCAGCGGAATCAGAATGCCATCGTAGGCCCGCTGAAGGTAGCTCGAGAACAGGAACATGAGGACCAGCACCAGCCGCGGAAAGGCCAGCACCACGATCAGGAACAGGCACGGCATAGCCGTATCTTCCCACCGCCCCGGGGTAGAATCAAAGCTTCGGATGGACGCCCAACCACAAACTGTACTGGTGGTCGATGATGACCCGCACGTGCTCCGCCTGGTGGAAGCCATGCTGCGGGCGCGCGTCAACGTTCGGGTGATTTCCGCTCCCCGGCCCGCCGAAGCGCTTCAGATCTGCGAGCGCGAAGCGGTAAGCCTGCTCATTTCCGACATCTCCATGCCGGAGATGGACGGCCATAAGCTGGCCGAGCGCATCCTCAAGCTCCAGCCGCAGGCCCGCGTGCTCCTGATCTCCGGCATGGACAAGGACCCGCCGGCAGCCCGCTCCGGCCGCGTACGCTTCCTCAAGAAGCCGTTTTTCCCCGCGCAACTGCTGGAGCACATGTCCCTGTTGCTCGAGCCTTGAGGCTCTACGCCCGGCGGCTCAACAGCACCTTCACTTCCAGCGCTTTCCCCGCCCGCAGCACCTTCACCATAACCTCGTCGCCGGGCTTCTTCGCGCGCAACGCGTAGGTGAAATCGTACAGGTTCTGAATCGCCTTGCCGTCGAACTCCACCATGATGTCCCCGGCCAGGAGCCCCGCCTTGGCCGCGGGCGAACCGGGCTGTACGTCCGCGAACTTGACGCCCTGAATGCCCTCTCCGAAGTCCGGCACCGACCCGAAATACGGGCCGTACCCCGACCCGCTGGCCGACGTCACCGGTCCCGCATCGCCGCCGTGCGCCGGCGCCGCCGCCGGACGCGTGAACTCCGGACGGCCCGCCTCCGACCGCAACTCGTCGGCTACGTCCGCTACCAGGGCCAGCAGTTTCGCGGCATCCGGTGCGTCGATCTTGTCCCACGTGTCGCTCGGCTTGTGATAGTCGCTGTGCAGCCCCGAAAAGAAAAACAGCGAAGGAATCTTCTTCGCGATAAACGAAGTATGGTCGCTCGACCCGGATTCCGGTCCCTCGGAAAAGTCCACCTTCATCCCGTGCCCCGGCATCAGCTTCTCGAGCATCACGCGCAAGCCGGATCCGGTGGACGTTCCGCCGACATAAACCTTGCTGTCGCGGATTCGCCCGATCATATCCATATTGATCATCGCCACCGCCTTCTCGATCGGCAGTTCCGGATTGGCGGCATAGTAGGCCGAGCCCAGCAGCCCGAGTTCCTCGCCGGCAAAATTCAAAAACAAAATGCCGCGTTTTTGTTTAGGTTGCTTCGCGTACCAGCGTGCCAGTTCGATCACGCCCGCCGTTCCCGAGGCGTTGTCGTCCGCGCCGGGGTGGACCGTGCCCGTCATACTGGGAGCCATCGAAAACTGTCCGCCCAGGCCCAGGTGATCGTAGTGCGCGCCGATGATCACATACTCATCCGTCTCCCCCGGCAGGTAAGCCGCGATATTGTGCACGGTCTTGACCAGCCGTTCCACGTCCACCGTTCCGTCCACGCGCACGCTCTCGGGAAACGCGAAGGTTTCCGGCTTGAGGTCCCGGTCGATATCCGAGGCAACGCCGTCGAGCGTCTTCCCGGCCGCCGCGAACCACGGCGCCACCGCCTCGGCCTTCACCTGGATGAACGGGATTCCCGCGTCCGTCGGGCCGCCCGTCAATCCGAACTTCTCCAGTGTGTCGGCCTCCTCTTTATGGTTCGGAACATCGTTCACCAGAATCACGCCGGCCGCCCCGTGCATCTTGGCGTTGCTCGCCTTGCTGGCAAACTGCGCGTGCTGCGTCAGGGTCTTTCCGGAGAACTTGCTTTTCTCATCCGCTTCTTGAGGTTCGTGCCGCAAGATCAAGACCACTTTTCCTTTAACGTCCGTACCGGCGTAATCGTCGTACCCCAGGTCGGGCGCCGTGATGCCGTAGCCGGCAAACACCACCGCCCCCTGAATTCGGGCCGCGGAGGAGAAATGCATGGGCAGATAATCGCTGTTCAGGCGGAGCGTCTGGTGCTTACCGTCCTCCGAAATGCTGAGCCGGTTCCGCTTGCCGAGCTGCGCGCTGGTGGTCACCGGGAATGCCTGGTAGTAGTCGTTGCCCGCCGCCGGCCGGATCCCGAACTCCTTGTACTTCCCCTTCAGGAATGCAGCCGCCTTTTCGAGCTCCGGACTGCCCGATGCCCGGCCCCGTAACTCCGGCGAAGCCAGGTATTTGACGTCGCCAAGATAAAGATTCGGATCAATTGCCGGGGTGGCCCCAAAAGCCAGCCATGCGGCCCCGCAAACCACGGGCAGTACACTATGCTTCCAGATCTTCATGTCGATGCTCGATTCGTTCCTTGGGGGGACCTACTTCTTTTTCGGCGCCAGCGGAATTACCGGCTGCGCCGGAGCCGCTCCGGGCAGGTCCAGTTGCACCGTGCAACCGCAATCTTCGCCCGCGTCCTTCGCGGTCTTCTGGTACTCGATTTCGTAATCGATAATCGCCTTGAGGTTGGCCCAGTCGATGGACTGCCCGATCTTCCGCCCGTTCACAAACAGCGTCGGCGTGCCCCCCACCCCCAGTGCCTTTGCTTCCTCGATGTTCTTATCTATGTCCGCTTCCGTCGCCCGCGTGTCGATGCACTGCCCCAGTTGCAGCGGGTCGATATCCTTCTTGTCCTTGGCCCACTCCATCACCTTCGACTTGAGGTTTTCCGGCGTAATCTGTTGCTGCTGGCCGAAAATCCAGTCGTGGTAATTCCAGAATTCCGCCGGTTCCTGCCGGTACACGCAGCGCCCCGCCATCGCTCCCGCTTTGGCCCACGGGTGCAGCGCTTCGAGCGGATACATCTTGAAGTAATACCTCACCTGCGTCGGATAACTGCTGATCAGGTTCTGGCGGATCATCGCCGCCTCATCCTTGCAGTAGGGGCATTGAAAATCGCTGAACGCGACCACTACCACGCTTGCTCCCGGCGTTCCGATGCTCGGCTGGAACTCCGTCTTGAGCTTGTCCAGATCCCTCTTGAAGGGATTGTTGTTGATGTCGTAGACGCTTCCTTGCAGGATCTTGGACCCGTCTTTCGAAACCAGGAAGTTAAATGTTTGCGACTGCACCCCCATCGATGCGTTGACGCTCACATCCATGAAGTTCGGCAACTCGGCGGAGGGCTTCGGGTCGCTCACCTCCACCTTGATGCGCGAGTCCATCACGTACAGATGCCGCACGTACGCTTCGAGGGTCGCTTTGTCGAGGGCGGATTTTTTGGCCGGGCTCTGGCCCGTTCCGGCGGCCGCCAGCAGAATCGCGGCAGCGAAAGAGAGAAATAACGGTCTGGACATGCTTTCCTTTATTGTAAGTTACCTCACCCGGCAGGTTCGCCGCGCCAGGAATTCCGCAAACACCAGCCCGGCCTAAAATAAGACATGACACTTCCGGTTACCGGCAGCCTGACGGGCAGTGCACGGGTTCACGATCTGCGATCCGCGTTGCGTTTGCTCGAAGACTCGCCGGGCCAACTGCTCCGCACCGAAACGGCTGTAGACCCGAACGCGGAACTTGCCGGTGTCTACCGGTATGTGGGCGCCGGCGGCACGGTGGTGCGCCCCACCAAAGCGGGACCGGCAATGCTGTTTGAAAACGTCAAGGGCTATCCCGGCGTCCGGGTGCTCGCCGGCCTGCTGGCCACCCGGGAGCGCACTGCCCTGCTCACCGGGTCCCACCCCGACCGGATCGCGCGTGACCTGCTGCGGGCGCTCGATTCACCGATCGACCCGGTGCTTATTAAGGAGACGGGCAGCGCCCCCTGCCAGCAGGTCGTACACCGTTCCCCGCTCGACGTCCTGAAACTCATCCCGGCGCCCACCAATACACCAGACGACGCCGGACCTTACTTCACCCTCGGCGTGCTGCGTGCAACCGATCCCGAAACCGGCGAACACGACGTGACCATCCACCGCTTGTGCGTGCAGGGGCCGGACACCCTGTCCGTCTTTTTCGCGCCGGGCCGGCACATCGATGTTTTCCGCCAGAAGGCTGAGGCCGCCGGCAAGCCGCTGCCGGTCTCGATTTCGATCGGCCTGGACCCGTCCGTCTACCTCACCGTGAGTTTCGAGCCGCCCACCACGCCCCTCGGATTCGACGAACTCTCGATCGCCGGAGGTCTGCGCGGAAGCCCCGTCGAGCTGGTGCGCTGCGTCTCGCAGCCCGAATACGCCATCGCTCACGCCGAATTTGTCATCGAGGGCGAAATCCTCCCGGGGGAGCGAATCCGCGAGGATCTCAACACCAATACCGGGCACGCCATGCCCGAGTTTCCGGGGTACAACGGACCGGCCAACCCGGCGCTTCCGGTCATTCGCATCACGGCCGTGACGCATCGAAGGAATCCGATTATGCAAACCATCGTCGGCCCGGGCGAGGAGCACGTCTCGCTGGCAGGAATTCCCACGGAGGCCAGCATTCTCCACATGACCGAAAGGGCGATGCCAGGACGCGTGACGAACTGCTACGCCCACTCGGCCGGAGGCGGCAAGTTTCTGGCGATCCTGCAATTTCGAAAAACGGTCCCGGTGGACGACGGTCGCGCCCGCCAAGCCGCGTTGATCGCGCTGGCGGCATTCCACGAGCTGAAAAATGTCGTGCTGGTGGACGAAGACGTGGATCTCTTCGATACCAACGACGTCCTCTGGGCCATGACCACCCGCTACCAGGGCGCGCGCAGTACCGTATTCATCCCGGGCGTGATCGGCCATCCGCTCGACCCCTCCCAGGATCCCGAATTCAGCCCGGACATCCCGGTGCACGGCCTGACTTCGAAAACGATCTTCGATTGTACGGCGCCGTTCGCCATGAAAGACCGCTTCGCCCGCGCGCGCTTCCTGGAACTGGACCCCACGCCCTTCCTCACCCCGTCTTCGCGGCCCCTCGACGACTGACCGCAGATTTCTTTGACCTGGCCTTCCCCGCGCCGTTCGTCTCGAGAATTCCTCTCGTCTTCAGGCCTTTACAACCAATCCGGGACGGGCCTATGATACTGCATGCACTTCAGAGGCGGAAAACTGGCTCTGTTTCTCTTTTTCACCGCACCTCTGCAGACCCAAACTTCACCTCCTGCCACCGCATCGCCGGTACTCGGGGTGGGTGCCACCGTGGAAGGCAAGGTGATAAGTGGAGCGGTGAACGCTTACTTGCTTCAGGGCGTGGCGGGCGATTTCCTGGAAGTATCCATCGATCGGACAGGGAACGATATGGGGGTAAGTGCCACTCTGTTCGGGCCGGACGGCACGCAACTCCAAAGCGGGCCGGAGTATCAGATGCCGCGTCTGTCTCTGATGGCGGTTGCCGCCGCCGGCACGTATCGAGTCGAGGTCCGGCCGTTGGCCGCACCGGGCGCGAGCTACCGGATCCGCCTTGCCGCCCCGCGCCGGGCATCCGCGCAAGACCAGGTACGCGCCGGTGCCTGGGCCACACTTCTGGAGGGCAACGGGCTTTTTGCCGAATTCCCGAGAATGACGAGCAAGCCGCGTGAACCGGTGTTAAGAGCCATCGAGCTATTCCAGAGGGCTTTGACCGGGTTCCGTTCGATTGGGGACCGCAAGGACGAAGCTACCACCCTCTATTTAATTGGTCTCGCCTACCGCTTTATTAACGAGTTCACCCGTGCCCTCGATTACCTGCCCCAGGCTCAAGCCATCTGGCACGAATTGAGCGAGCCGGCGGAAGACCTGGTTCCGCCGTGGCTGGGAGTGATTTATCGCGGTCTGGGCCGCTACGACGAGGCGCTGGCACTCTGGGAGCAGCAACGAGCCGCCGCTCGTGCCGCAAAGGATCCCGGCGCCGAGGCCGTGTCGCTGCTGCAGATGGCGGACACCTACGACCAGATGGATGACCGGCACCGGCAGATCCAGGCCTTACAGCAGGCGTCGGCGATAGTCAAAGGCCGTCCGGGCGGAATGGATAACATTCTGCTCGGGCGTCTCGCCGATGCCTACTCCAAACTCCGTGACTATCCCACCGCCATCGACTACATGCGCCGGCGCCTCGCGATGGCACGTTCCCGGCACAATCCGCCGCAGAACATCCTGGAAGGCATGGGCGAACTATATGAAACCCAGGGCAACTACCGTAAGGCGCTGGAATGCTTCCTGCTGGCGATTCCGCTGAAAACCGGGCTCGCGCCCAAAGCGACCACGTTGGGTACCGTCGCGTCACTCTATTCCCGCCTCTCCGAGCACGCCAAGGCTCTGGAGTACTACACCCAGGCCCTGGAACTTCATCGAAGCCTCAAGATTCCCCAATCCGAAGCCTTGGACCTGGTCTGGATTGGAAGCACATGGTGGAAGCTGGGGAACCGGCAAAAGGCGCTCGAATCATTGCAATTGGCCAGACAAATCTGGCCGGAAACACCGCCGGAGAGAACAGCAGTTCTCTACATCCAACTGGCCATCGCATACGGCGCGGCGGGCGAGCCACAGGCGGCGCTGGAGTCCTTCGAGAAGGCCCTGTCTCTGAGGCGCGCCATCCGGAACCCTGCCCTGGAGGCCTCGCTGATGGCCGGAGCCGCGGAAATGGAGCGGGACCTCGGTAACCTGCCGGCGGCTCGGAGCCACATCGAAGCGGCGCTCGCCGCCTACGAGTCGGTTCGCACCAGGATCTACAGCCCGGACCTGCGCGCCTCGTATTTCACCGGAGTGCGCCAGTATTATGATTTCTATGCCGACCTGCTCATGCGGCTCGATGCGCAGGAACCCGGTGGCGGGCACGCGGGAGAAGCCTTCGAAGTCAACGAGCGCGGGCGCGCCCGCAGCCTGCTGGACATCCTGATCGAGGCCAGGGCGGATATCCGCAAAGGCGCCGATCCCCGGTTGCTCGATGAAGAGCGCCGCCTCAAATGGCAGTTGAACGCGCGCGTCGAATTCCAGGCCCAACTGCTCGGGGGGCAACACGCCAGGGACCAGGAGGACGCCGTGCAAGCCGAGATCCGGCGTCTCAGCGTGGACCTGGACCAGGTGGAGGCGCGAATCCGCAGGAGCAGTCCTGCGTACGCCGCGTTCACAAATCCGGGCCATGTCGGCTTTCGTGAACTTCAGCAACTCCTCGATCCCGCCACTACCTTGCTGGAATACTCCCTGGGTGATGATCGCAGCTATGTCTGGGCGGTGACTCGCAATTCCATTGCGGGCTTCGTGCTTCCGCCGCGCGTGCAGATCGACAAGGCTGCTCGAAGGGTGTACGAACTCGTGACCGCGCGCGCACAGCATCCCAAGGGCGAGACCGAGGACCAGCGGACTGCCAGGTTGACGCGCGCTGAGGCCGAGTACCCCCGGGCCGCCGCGGCACTGAGCCGCATGATCCTGGCTCCAGCCGGCCGTCTGGGGGCCAACCGGCGGCTAGTGCTGGTACGGGACGGCGCGCTCGAGTACGTGCCGTTCTCCGCCCTACCGGAACCGGGCATCGGCGAGCCTTTGATGGTGCGCCACGAGATCGTCACGCTGCCCTCTCTCTCCGTCCTGGCGGAGGTTCGCCGCGCGGCTGCGGCGCGCCCCAAACCGGCGAAAACCGTGGCGGTGCTGGCCGATCCGGTCTTTGACTTGAGCGATGAACGGGTCAAGCGAACCGGTGGGACGCCGCCGGCGGGCTACGCTTCGGACCTGATGCGCACGGATATGTTGCGCTCGCTGGCGGCCGTGGGTCTTGGTGGAACGATCCCCCGCCTCCCGTTCACGCGCCGCGAGGCCGACGCCATCGTATCTCTCGCGCCGCCAGGGACGGCGTGGGCGGCCATTGATTTCCAGGCCAGCCGCACCACTGCGTTGGGCCCCAAACTGAGCCAGTACCGGATCGTGCATTTCGCGACCCATGGCCTGTTGAACAGCGACGACCCGTCGCTCTCGGGACTAGTGCTCTCGATGGTCAACCAGGCTGGCGCGCCGGAGAATGGTTTTCTGCGGCTCAACGAGATCTACAACCTCAATCTGGCCGCCGACCTGGTGGTGCTGAGCGCGTGCCAGACCGCATTGGGTAAGGAAGTCCGGGGCGAAGGGCTGGTGGGACTTACCCGCGGCTTCCTCTACGCGGGCGCGCAGCGGGTGGCGGCGAGTTTGTGGAAGGTGGACGATTCGGCCACCGCGGACCTGATGGCGGGTTTCTATCGAACCATGTTCTCCGGCCGCCTCTCGCCCGCCGCGGCGCTACGCCAGGCCCAGCTCCAAACTCGCGCCCAACCGCGCTGGAGCCAGCCCTTCTTTTGGGCCGCCTTCGAACTCCAGGGGGAGTGGAAGTGAGCGTGGGATGGAGATTGACGCCCGGCGCGTTGGACCGCCTCCTGCTGGCGCTTCACCCTGACCGCGACCGTGCCGCCGAGGAATACGAGAACCTGCGACGGAAAGTTGGTAAGCTCCTGGAGTGGCGCGGGTGCCTCACGCCGGACGAGGGCGCGGACCGGGTGCTCGACCGCCTGGCCCGGCGCATCGAAGCGGGCGAAGAAGTCGGGAACCTTTACAGCTACTGTTGCGGCATCGCCCGCTTGCTGTTACTGGAGGACCAGCGGCAGGCGGAAAAAGAGCGCGAACTGCGGCAGTTCTTCGTCCCAGCGGCTCCGGACCCGTGGGAACCGGCCATTCCGCTTGAGGCCTTCGAACGATGTCTGCGGCGGCTGCCTGAGGTGAGCCGGGAACTGGTGCTGGCCTACTACCAGGACGAGAAGCAGGCCAAAATCGATCACCGGAAGGCTCTGGCAGATCGGCTGGGAATGCCGCTCAACGCCCTTCGGCTGCGCGTCCACCGTATCCGGACCAGGCTGCGAAACTGCGTTGAGCGAAATGCCGCGAAGATTTCCGGCACTCCACAACGAGAGGATCTGGAGGCGCATGAGCAGTAAGTTGCCCGAGGATGACCGGCTGATTGCATTCCTGCTCGACGAACTGGCGGAAGACGATCGCCGCGAGTTGGAAGAGCAGTGCGGTCGCGATGCTCTGTTCGAACAACTGCTCGCGCTCGAAGACGAGTTGTACGATCAATACGCGCGCGGCGCCCTTCCTGAGGGCCGCAGGACGGTCTTCGAACGTAAGTTCCTCTCCACCGCCGAACAGCGCCGCAGGTTGGCGTTCGCAAGAACCATGCAGAACTACCGTTCGCCACGCCCTTGGTTTGCATGGCTGCGGATCCCGCAGCGCGGGATGCTGGTGCCCGCCGCGTCGCTGGCCCTGGTGCTGGCGGCCGCGGCATCCTGGCAGTTGCTGCATCGCGATAACATCCCCGTCCCACCGGTCCGGACGCTGCCGCAGCCGTTCACCGTCGCGTTCGCACTGAATGCGGGACAGACCAGAGATCCTGGGGCAGTGAAGCCTCTCGTCGTGCCCATCGGCGCTGATTTCGTGCGCCTCGAGGCGCGGCTCGAAAACGACACGCATTTCGGCTATCGGGCCTCACTTGAGGCCGTCGGAGGCGGCAGGATCTGGTCGCAGGATGGACTGCAACCGCAGGTTGTGGACTTGCACAGGTTCGTCGCCGCCGTGGTCGCGGCAGATCTTCTACAGAATCGCGACTACATCCTGACCGTGGAGGCGGCCTCGCCATCTGGCGATTTTTCCACTGTGGCCGAGTACTCCTTCCGGATCGACCGCCGGTAGCGCCATCCTTCCCGGGATTCGATCACACCCATGGGGAACCACGTCCTTGGGAGGACCGCCGCGGACAGGTGGAATTTTGCGGCTGGATTTCTGACCACCGGCCGACATGCTTTAGGGTTTCCCTTCACACCTCTGTGGAGGCAACAGAAACAGAATGAGAACCCCACTCGCCTGGTTAGCCATGGCAACTGCCTTGGCTTCTTTGGCCCAAGGAGGAAAACCATCCTCCGGTTGCAGCAGCGTGCCACTCGTATGGACGATCCACTCGACCCTGACAGACGGGTCGCCGGCCGCGATCCTCGGCGATAATTCCAACGGCGATACCACGTACACCGACGGCGTGGATAAAGTAGCTGTCACCGGGTGGTGCAGCGCAATCAATGCCGCCCGCACCGCTCAGGTGGATATGGGGACCAGCAAGAGGTCCCTCGTCTACAGATTTCCCTCGCCGTTGGAATGGTTTGGGACGCCGCTTCCCGGTTGGATTCCAGGACCCTTGCAGACCAAGGGCTTCGTGCAGATCTTCGATTTCGATTTCGTGCCCAGCGGAATGAACCGCGCAACCGACACCTATACCTTCAAAACGTGGCTCCACGCCAACTTCCCGAGCCCTTCAGGCCGCGTCGGTTTTAACGCCTATTCTCTGCGGATGGTGGCGTGGGATCCGGCGCCGGATGATCCCGCCCTTATCGCCGGGAGTCCTGGCTCTGCGAATTCCCCGCTGATGACGTCGATCGTCCAGGTGACCCACATCCCGGCATCTCAAAGCGGAACCGGAAAGGAGACTTGGCTCGTATGGCCCCTGCCCGCATCAGGCAGTACGGGTACAGTCTCAACACTTATGGACATCTCGGTCACCCCCCAGATCCCCCTGGGTCAGTTTGCGATGCCCTTCTATTTCACCATCAGGTTGAAATAGCCAGGCCGAAGGCTTCGGCTATCCTCCCATCCCATCCGAGGCGCCGTGCTGGCAGCCGCTGGCACGGCGCTTCGCCCCACCAGGCCGGACCGGCAATGCTCTTTGAAACGGTCAAGGGCCCCCTCGACGACTGACCGCAGATTTCTTTGACCTGGCCTTCCCCGTGCCGTTCGTCTCGAGAATTCCTCTCGTCTCCCTGACGAAGCGGGCCATCGACTTCGATACCTGTTCGAGCACCGTGGCCCACTCTTCCAGGTGCCGCTCGCCTTTCGCCGTGAGTTTGTAGACCCGGCGCGCCGGACCCGCCTTGTCCGTTTCCCATTCGGACCGGAGGTTGCCGTTTCCCTCGAGCTGCCGGAGCGTGCGGTACAATGCGCCCCTCTCGATTTCGGCGTCGGTCAGCGCGCAATCCCGCAAATCCGCCGATAGATCGTAGCCGTACGACCGCCCCTTTTTCTTGAGCAGCAGCAGGACGACGGGTTCGACAAACCGCGATAGATTGCCCATCGCGCAGGTGCAAGGTTGTTCTCTGTCGTGCCTCTGGCAAATTCGTTGTGCCACTATCAAAGCATAACGCAGTGTGATTACAATATAGGTGTACTTTAGCTCTAGCTGTTCGTCTGTCACTATGCGGAAAACAGTGCACGATAATGCGAGGCAATCATGGCTGAAGAGCTGAAAGCCGGCTGCGCCCGGCCCACCGGCAGTCGCGTGGGCGAGCCGCCCGCGGAACAAGAAACCCATGAGACACAACAGAAGGAGGAATCGACCGTGATCCTGATCGGAAGAAAGGCTCCGGACTTCACTGCGCCGGGCTATCACCAGGGCAAGTTCGTCAATCTCAAGCTCTCCGAGTATCTCGGCAAATGGGTGCTGCTTTGCTTCTACCCGGGGGATTTCACCTTCGTTTGAAGCACCGAACTCTCGGCGGTCGCCGGGAAATTTTCCGAGTTTCAGAAACTCGGTGTGGAAGTTCTGTCCGTCAGCGTTGACAGCATGTTCGTTCACAAGATGTGGAACGACCAGGAACTTTGCAAGATGGTCGAGGGAGGCGTGCCCTTCCCGATGCTGTCGGACGGCGGCGGAAATGTAGGCAAGGTTTACGGCGTCTATGACGAAGAAGCCGGCGTGGAAACGCGCGGCCGCTTCCTCATCGATCCGGACGGAGTGATTCAAGGCTTCGAAGTTCTGACCCCGCCGGTCGGTCGCAATGTCAGCGAATCGATCCGGCAGATTCAAGCCTTCCAACTCGTCCGCGAGTCCAACGGCGCCCAGGCCACTCCATCCGGCTGGCGGCCGGGCAAGCCCACGCTCAGGCCCGGAATCGATCTGGTCGGCAACGTCTGGAAGGAATGGAAAGTCGCCTCGGCGTTTGACTGACGGGGAAGCATTTTTCCGCTCGGTGCGTTCGCCTGGAGGGTTTTGTGCGCCGTCGCGCGCCCCTTTCCACCAAAACCAATCTTCTCTCTGATCCAAAGGAAGGATTATCAAATGCGCATAGCTATTCCCATCGCCGGCGGACGCCTGTCCCGCCACTTCGGACACTGCGAAAAATTCGCCCTCGTGGACGTCGATCCCGTTACCCGTCAAACGACAGCATCAACCGAAGTGGCCGCTCCGGACCACCAGCCCGGGCTCCTCCCTCCCTGGCTGAAGGAGCGAGGTGTCAACCTCGTCATCGCCGGCGGCATGGGCGAGCGCGCGCAGTCGCTGTTTCAAACGGCGTCCATCCAGGTTCTCTCGGGCGTGCCCGAGGAAACCGCCGCGACCCTGGTGCAGCAGTATCTCGATGGCAAACTCGTGACCGGAGCGAACGCCTGCGATCACGATGGCCACCAGTGCTGACTCGGCTCATCGCGTGACATCATGACCGGAAAACGAGTGGTAATCGTCGGAGGCGTTGCCGGCGGCGCAACCTGCGCGGCGCGCCTCAGGAGACTCGATGAAGACGCGGAAATCCTGATCCTCGACCGCGGCTATTACGTCTCCTTCGCCAACTGCGGCCTCCCTTACTTCGTGGGCGATGTGATCCAGCAGGAGTCGAAGCTCCTGCTCGCCGGCCCGGACCTGTTTCGCGATCGCTTCAACATCGAAGTGCGCCTGCGGAACGAGGTCGTCGCAATCGACCGGCAGGCGCGTCACGTCATCGTGCGCGAAGTCGATTCCGGCCGCGAGTATCCGCAGCCATACGATGCCCTCGTGCTGTCGCCCGGCGCTTCCCCCATCCGTCCGCCATTGCCGGGCATTGACCTGCCCGGCATTTTCACCTTGCGCACCCTGCCCGACAGCGAGGATATCCGGGAGTGGATCGAATCGCGAAACCCGCGACGGGCCATCGTCGTTGGCGGCGGATTCATCGGCCTCGAAATGGCGGAGAACCTGGTACACCGCGGAATCGAAGTCACCATCCTGGAGGCCGCGGATCAGTTGATGCCGCCGCTCGATCCAGAGATCGCCGAATACGTGCGCCGGCACGTGTCCCTCCACGCGGCCGTTCAATTGGGAGATGGAGTGGCCGGCTTCGAGCAGGCGCCCGGCGGCACCCTGACGGTGCGCACGCAGGCCGGCGTTGTCTTCGATGCCGGCCTGGTTGTGCTTGCAATCGGCGTACGCCCGGAAACCGCTCTCGCCGTCTCTTCGGGCCTCGAAACCGGCGACCGGGGCGGTATTCGCGTCGACTCTCAGATGCGAACCAGCGACCCGCATATCTGGGCAGTCGGGGACGCAGTCGAAGTCAAAAATCGGGTGACCGGTCAATCGGAATTGATCCCCCTGGCGGGACCCGCCAACCGTCAGGGCCGGATCGCTGCGCAGGCGATCTGCGGACGCGATTCGCACTTCGCCGGCGTGCAGTCGACCGCGGTCTGTGGTGCGTTCGGTTTAACCATGGCCCTGACCGGAGCCGCGGAAAAGACCCTGCGCCGGGCCGGAATCGAGGATTTCAAAGCGGTATACCTGCATCCAAACCAGCATGCCGGCTACTATCCCGGCGCCAAACCGATTCACCTGAAACTGATTTTCCGCGGGTCGGACGGCCTCCTGTTGGGCGCCCAGGCCGTTGGTGAAGAGGGCGTGGAGCGCCGTATCGATGTGATTGCCATGGCCATCCAGATGGGCGCGACGATTTTTGATCTCGAAGAAGCCGAACTCTGTTACGCGCCCCAATACGGCTCCGCGAAAGACCCCGTCAACCTGGCCGGCATGGTCGCCTCGAACGTTCTGCGCGGTGACGTGGCACTCGCCTCCTGGAGCGATCTGGAGACTACCGAAGCGTTCCTTCTGGACGTCCGCGAGCCGGAAGAGTACCGCGACGGCTGCATAGACGGAGCCGTGAACATCCCGCTCGGCAAACTGCGCAAGAGACGCGACGAGTTACCGCGCCACCGCGAAATCTGGGTCTACTGCCGGGCCGGCCACCGCTCCTACTATGCGTGCCGGTTCCTGGCTCAGAATGGTTTCCGCGTTCGCAATCTCTCCGGAGGTTATCGCACCTACCGAACGCTGTGGCCGGAAGGACGGAGGCAGCTCTGCAGACTCTAGACTTCATGGCCCCGCCGGCCGCCACACAATCGGCCTGTTTTGTTTGCGGCCGGGACAACCCGCGTGGATTGCAGATACTCTTTGAGCGGCAGGACGACGGCAACATGACCGCCACCTGGACTCCGTCCTCCACCTGGGAAGGTTTTCGCGGAATCGTCCACGGAGGTGTGGTCAGTTCGGTTCTCGACGAGGCCATGTCCAAATCCGTCGCGGCAACCGGTCACGCCGCCCTCACCGCCGAGCTCCGCGTGCGGTTTCGCCGCCAGGTTACCTCGGGTAGCACGTTCTTCATCCGAGGCTGGATTGTCAACCGCAACAAGCGGATGATCAAAACGGAAGCCGCCTTGACCACCGCCGATGGAACAGAACACGCTCATGCCTGGGCGACGTTCTTACCCCCGCACACAATGACTGTGCGGACCGCTCGCTAACTCACATCACCGGTCCGATCCGCCACGGCACGAATTCCTTGTGGCCCAGCCGCTCCGCGCACGTCTTCCGGCCGGAGGCCACCTCCAGCATCAGGTCGAAAATCTGACGCCCCACCTCGCGCACATTCCGTTCACCGTCAGCGATCAGGCCCGCGTTGATATCCATGTTGCCGGTCATGCCGCGATAGGTCGCGCTGTTGGTCGCGATCTTGATGACGGGAATCGTGGGAAATCCGATGGCGCTTCCCCGCCCCGTGGTGAACGCGATCAGGTTGCATCCACCGGCGGCCAGTCCCGTCAGCGATACCGGGTCGTATCCCGGCGTGTTCATGAAAACGAATCCCGGCGCGGTGACCCGTTCGGCATATTCGTAGACCTCGATAAGCGGCGACGTGCCGCCTTTCGCCACCGCTCCCAGCGACTTCTCGAGGATGTTCGTCAAACCGCCCGCCTTGTTGCCGGGGCTCGGATTATCGTCGAAACTGCTGCCCTCGAACCGGTTCAGGTACTTCTTGTAATTTCGGATGCAACTCAGCAGTTTTTCAGCCACTTCCCGGTTCCTGGCCCGCTGCACCAGCAGGTGCTCCGCGCCGAAAATCTCGGTGGTCTCGGCAAGCACCGCCGTCCCCCCGATTTCGGCCAGCAGGTCCGAGCAAACCCCGAGCGCCGGGTTCGCCGTGATCCCGGAAAAGGAATCCGATCCGCCGCAATTGAGGCCCAGCACGATCGACGACGCGGGCACTTCCACCCTCCGCTCCCCTGCCGCCTGCTCGATGAAGCCCGCGATCTGCCGCCGTGCCGCCGCCACCGTTCCGCTGGTGCCGCCGCTCGATTGCAAGGTCAGCCCCGCCAGCCGGTCGCCGCCGCGCGCGCCGGCCCCGAGATAATGTTCGATCTGGTTCGTCTCGCAGCCGAGACCCAGGATCACCGCCGCCGAGACATTTGGATGTTCCAGGACGCCCGCCAGCGTGCGCCGCAACTGGTCCAGGTCCGGTCCCATGGAATGCGCGCAGCCTTCGCCGTGCGGAAACGCCACAACCCCGTCCACACCTTCCGGCAGCGCCTCGCCCTCGTAACTGCGCGCAATCGATTCCGCCGTGTGCGCCGCGCAGTTGCTCGCCGCCACGATGGCGATGTAGTTCCGCGTGCCCACCCGGCCGTCGGCGCGCCGGTAACCCAAAAAAGACGGCCCGCTTCCCGAGCGCACGGGCATCGGCCCTTCCGTCTCGGGAAACTCGTAGGCGAGGTCGAGCTCCTCGAAGCCGAGATTGTGAGTGTGGATATGGCGCCCCGGCTCGATCTCCACCTTGGCGCGGCCGATCGCCTGCCCGTAGCGAAACACCATTTCGCCCGGCGCGATCCGCTCCAGCGCCACTTTATGCCCCGCCGGAATGGCGTCGAGCGCGCGCAGCGTGCGCCCCTCCACGTGCAGTTCGGTTCCCTCGGCCAGCGCCACACGCGCGATCGCCACGTTGTCGGCCCCGTTCAGATGGATCGCGGCGTTTCCCGCGGTCGGCAGTTTCGCAATGTCCAGCAGCATGGTCCCTTCAGCGCTGCAACAGCAGTTCCGGCGTCGGATTGCCGGTATGCACGTGCAGCTTTCCGTTCACCGGGTGGACCCACATTCCGTCCAGTTCCCCCGGCACCCCGATATCTTTTACGTCGTCCACCATCGTGTAGGGCTCGGGTTCCCCCTTCTCCATCAGCTTGCCGATATGCATGTGCATGTGGCACTGCGTGCGGCGGTCCAGGCTGTTGATTGCCAGCCCCCACTCGTCGCCCCAGATCTCGTGCGCCTTGGCGATGGCGAAGGTCCAGTACGCCGCACGCTCCTCGGGCGTCATGTTGCCCAGGTGCTGCGGCTTCCCGCCATGAAAGCGCGGCATCGCCAGCAGCCGGTTGGGCTTGTTCGGATTCGCGTCGCGCACCGTGAAAAAGTCCGGCTGCGGCGGCTGCGCCTCGGCTGCTTTGCACAACGAGCACTCCCGCGCCTCCATCGTCTCCGGCCGGGTCACATCGCACGCACACTGCCGGACATCGGCGTGTCCGGTCGCCAGCAGCAGCAACACGCAAGGCGCGAGCATCCGCGAAGAGAACATGTACTAGCGATTATAACTGTGCCGTGCGGACGCGAGACCCTATAATGAAATTTGCAAATACCACGGAAACTGCCGCTCCTCGTGTGGTTCGCAGTTCCCGTGGCCTTCGCGTTGTACTTCTTCCGGCTCTCCGGCGCCGGCCTCCTCGGTCCCGATGAACCTCGCTACGCCGCCATTGGCCGTGAAATGGCCCGCTCCGGCGACCTGGTAACGCCGCGCCTCTGGGGTCAGCCCTGGTTCGAAAAACCGGCCCTGCTCTATTGGATGTCCGCCGCCGGATACCGCCTCGGCCTCGGTCCCGAAACCGGCACCCGCCTGCCCGTGGCCCTGCTCTCCGTCGCCTTCCTGGTGTTCTTCTGGTGGATCCTCAACCGCGAATTCGGCTGCCGCGCCGCATGGCTCGCCACTCTCATTCTGGGCACCTCCGCGGCATGGATCGGCTTCAGCCAGGTGGGCGTCACGGACCTGCCCCTCACCGCCACCTTCTCCGCCGCCATGCTCTTGTCCCTCCCATGGATCGCCAGGCGCGAACAGCGGATGCTGCCCGTCGCTTCCGCCATGCTCGGTTTCGCCGTGCTGGCCAAAGGCCTGGTCCCCCTCGTCCTCGCCGCCCCCGTGCTGCTTGCCTGGCGCAATTTCCGCGACCTCCTTCGCCTTCGCGCCATCCTCCCGTTCCTCATTGTGGCCCTCCCCTGGTACCTCGTCTGCTACGCGCAAAACGGCTGGCCCTTCATCGACGAATTCTTCGTTAAGCACCACTTCTCCCGCTTCGCCTCCACCGAACTTCAGCACGTGCAGCCGCCCTGGTTCTACCTCCCGGTCCTCGCCGCCCTGCTGCTCCCCTGGACCCCGCTGCTTCCGCTCCTCTTCCGCCGCGAAAACCTGGCCGATCCGCGCCTCCGCTTCCTTTCCGCATGGGTGCTGTTCGGACTGCTCTTCTTTTCCGCGGCCACCAACAAACTGCCAGGCTACCTGCTGCCGCTGTTTCCCGCGCTCGCTGCCCTCGCCGGAGTCGCGCTCGACAGGGTCCGCGAGGCCCGTCCCTGGCTGGCCGCCTGCGCCCTCCTGCTGCTGGCCTACGTGATCGCGGGCCCCATGCTCGCTCCCGCCGTTTCGAACGGTCTTTCGCAGGCGCCGCTCCCCGCCTTCCACTGGACCTGGATCCTGCCCCTCGCCGTGGCCGCCGCCGCCGTCGCGCTCGACACCCGCGGCCGGCGCCTCGCCGCCGTCTTCGGCATCGCCGCCGCCACCGCGGCCGGCGTGGCCTGGCTCAAACTCGACACCGTCCCCCAGGTGGACCGCCTCGCCTCCTCCCGCTCCCTCGCCGCCGAGATCGCCCCCCGCGTCTCCCAGACTTGCGCCGGCGACATCGGGCGCGACTGGCGCTACGGCCTCGCTTTTTACCTGCACGCGCCGCTCCCCGACTGCGCCTCCGCCCCGCGCCCCATCCGTGTCGAGCAGCAGCCCGGCCAGCCTCCTCACCTCTGACCAGGTCCCCTGCCCGCCGGGCACCGCGCTATCCTACTCCTTTATTAACGGACCGCCCATGAAACATCCTGCGCTGCTCCTGTTCGCCGCCGCCTCCCTCTTCGCGGCCGACTACGCCGCCGAAGGCAAGCTCTGGTGGACCCACATCCAGTTCCTCGCCGACGACGCCCTCCAAGGCCGCAACATCGGCACGGAAGGCTTTGCCAAAGCCGTCTCCTACGTCAACGATCAATTCGGGCGCCTCGGCCTCAAGCCCGCCGGCAAGTCCGGCTATCTTCAGCCCGTTAAGTTCGAATCCCATACCCTCATTCCGGAAGAGTCCTCGCTCGCCATCGTTCGCGAGGGCAAGGCCGAACCCCTCGTGCTCGGCCAGGACGCCACCATCTCGAGCCGCGCCGCAATGGCCGCGTCGCTCGAGGCCCCCATGGTCTTCGTCGGTTACGGCATGTCCGTTCCCGAAGCCAAATACGATGACCTCGAGGGCATCAACCTGCGCGGCAAAATCGCTGTCTACGTGAACTCCACCGGCCCCGCCGAGATGAACAACAACGTGCGCTCGCACTACTCGTCATCGTCCGAACGCTGGGCAGTGCTCAAAAAGGCCGGAGCCGTCGGCATGGCGGTGCTTCCTAATCCGCGGCCTGCCGCCACGGGAACACCGGCCGCCGGACGCGGCGCCGCCGGCGGAAGAGGACGCGGCGGAACCGGCCAGCCCCCCGCCCCCCAACCCTCCATCAGCCTGGCAGACCCCGATCTTCAGGACACCGCCGGACAGAAGATCGCCATCTCCATCACCCGCGGCGGCGCCGAAAAGTTCTTCGCCGCGAGCGGCCATACTTACGACGAGATCGCGCAACTCGCGGCCGCCAATCAGCCCCTGCCGCGCTTCCCCCTCGCCGGCACGCTCCGCTCAACTACCGCCCAGAAGCGCGAAACCTTCGAAGCCCCTAACATCGTGGGCATTTATCCCGGCACGGACCCGCGCCTCAAAAATGAGTACGTCATCCTCTCGGCACATCTCGATCACACTGGCGTCGGCCGCGCCGTCAACGGTGACACCATCTACAACGGCGCCATGGACGATGCCTCCGGAATCGCGTCCATCCTCGAGATCGCCCGCATGCTCAAGGAGTCCGGCGCCAAACCGAAACGTTCCATCGTGATCCTCGCCGTCTGCGCGGAAGAAAAGGGTGAGTTGGGCTCCCGCTACTTCATCGGCCACCCCACCGTTCCGGCGCGCCAGATCGTTGCCGACATCAACCTCGACATGTACCTGCCCCTCTATCCCCTGAAGGTGATCGAAGTCCAGGGACTCACCGAATCGACGCTCGGCGACGTCGTGAAAGATGCCGCGAAGGCCGAAGGCGTGGACGTGCAGACCGATCGCGAGCCCGAGCAGAACCGCTTCATCCGCAGCGACCAGTACATGTTCATCCGCGAAGGCATCCCCTCCCTCGCCTTCAAGTTCGGATACGAATTCGGTTCGCCCGAAGAGAAGATCCGCCGCGACTGGGTGGCCACCCGCTACCACCGCCCGTCCGACGACCTCTCGCAGCCCGTCGATCTGGAGGCCGCCGCCCGCTTCAATCGCGTCATCATGGGACTCGTCCAGCGCGTGGCCGACGACTCGCAGCGTCCGTCCTGGTATCCGGACAGTTTCTTCCGCCGTTTTGCGAAGTAACTCCGGTTACCGTTCCG
Source organism: Bryobacterales bacterium (assembly GCA_963836425.1). Classification (GTDB taxonomy): domain Bacteria; phylum Acidobacteriota; class Terriglobia; order Bryobacterales; family Bryobacteraceae; genus CAWIJJ01. Next base: position 166,924 of record CAWIJJ010000013.1, read on the forward strand.
CCTCTCGCTCCGGCTTGAGGTCTATGTACGTGGGTTGCGCCGGATCGCCGGCGAGCAGTTTCCCTCCCTCCACCCGCAGTTCCACCACGTTGATTGCGGTCGTGCGCCCGCGCGCTCCAGGTCCCCCGAAGTAGAACCACCAGGCGCGGCCACCGCTCACCACTACGTCGCCGTGCGACCCGATCAACGTTTCGTCCTGCGGCGTCCACTTCAGGCAGTCCTCCGAAGACCACACCCGCATCCCCGTCGCCCAGGTGTCGGCCGCCAGCCAGTATTTCCCCTTCCAGTGGAATACCTTCGGGCCTTCGCCGTTGCGGTCCGTGACGGCGTTACCCTTCGCCTGCCACTCGTACAGGTCGGGACTGTCGGCATAAGACAGCGCATTCGGCTTGCGCTCATCCTTGTACCACATGCGCCAGCCGCCGCCCGGCAACTGGATCACGCAGGCATCGATCACGCGATCCGACCCCAGGTCCACCTTCCCCACCGTGGTCCAGTCGATGCCGTCCTTGCTGGTCAGGTGAACGATCTCGCGCGGATGATTCCAGTCCGTGAAAATGCCCGGAACGTAACTGAGATACATGTGGTACACGCCCACGTACCAGATCACTTCCGGCGCCCAGTAAGTCGTGTCGTTGGGATGCTCGTCCTTACCGTAAGTGATCCCCGCCGTGCCCACATATTTCCAGGTGGCGCCGCCGTCCGCCGATTCGGCAATCCCGATCTTCGACCCGTGCACCCACGTCACGCCCGGCGTATCGGGAGCCGTCGCGCGCCGCGCCGTGTAATACATGAGCCACGTCTTCCGCTCCGCGTTGTAACAGAGCACCGGATCGGTGGGCGCGTCGAATACCGGATCGCGGTACAGCGGCCGCGGAGCGACTTTGCCCTGCGGCGCCTGGGCTGCCACCGCCGCCGCGAAAAGCACTGCCGTCAGGTAGAGTTTCATCACCACAATTATCCTACCGGCGATGGCCGCAACGTCTTACAATCGGAACATCATCGGTGAATGCCATGCGCCCGCTGGCCGCTCTCCTGTTCCCCGGTTCGAGGTCCGCCGGCCTGCGATTTGCCGCGCCCTTGCGATTCGGATCCCCCGCAATCAGGTCGAAGTCCGCGAATCCGCCGGCTCGCGGACCGAGCGGTGAGTCTCGTCAGGTTCTGCACAGGCGATTCCAGCCGCGCGCTCAATCCCCCGCCCCCCGATCCGTTCCGTCAGCCGGACTGGCGCAGTTGCAGCACATCCGCGACGACGCGAAACTCCTCGGCCGCGAGACGGTGGATTCCGTTCCGTGCCTGATGCTCGAAACGCCCGGCCGGACCAGCGCGCCCTTCCGATACTCGCCCACCACTTACTGGATCGATCCGGCCCGCGACCTTGTCCTGAAGTCCGCCTGCACTTACTCCGACTCGACCAGTCCGAACCCGCGCGAAACCTCGGTTACTGTTTACTATCCCAAAACCATCGTTGGCGACCCCATCGATGAAACCGTCTTCCGCTTCACCCCCCCGCCCAACTCAGTCGAAGTGGAGCGCCTGACGTTCGGTCCCGTGTCGCCTCTCACCGGCAAGCAGGCTCCCGACTTCGAACTGCGGGGCGCAGACGGCAGCGCCATCACCTCCGCCGGCCTGCGCGGCAGCGTGGTCATCCTTCAATTCGGCACGCCCGACCCGTTCCTGGAGTTGCTCTGGCGCGCCCTCCACGCCAAAGGCCTGGCTGTCATCTCCGTCATGCCCGCGCGTTATCGTCCGCCATCCGATCGCGGACTCTACACCATCCCGTCCGCGGTCGATCCCGGGGACGTCGCCGCGAAGTTCGGCTTCTCCTTCTCTGGCACGGTCGTCATCGATCGGCAGGGCAGGATTGTCTATGCAGCCTCCATCGCCCGTAACCAGGAAGAAATGGCCAGCGCTTGCAGACCGCGGGCGTCTGGTAACTGACCGCCTGGATTGGCACCCAAGACCTGATCCCGTGCGCCAGGGTACGGCGGCACTCCGATTGCTCGCTACCGCATGCCTGCCAACCGAACGGTCCATCACCGCATCCGGGCGCCTGCTGCTGCGCGCTCTCCAGTCGCGCAACTACCGCCTCTTCTTCGAAGGCCAACTCGTCTCGCTCATGGGTACCTGGATGACGCGCGTGGCGATGAGTTGGCTGGTCTACCGCCTGACCGATTCCCCGTTTCTGCTCGGGTTGAGCAGCTTCGCCGGCCAGATCCCGATCCTGCTTCTGACTCCGATCGCCGGCGTCTGGGTGGACCGCTGGGACCGCCATCGCACCCTGGTGATCACGCAAATCCTGTCGATGTTCCAGTCGCTCGCGCTGGCAGCCCTGGCGCTCACGCATGTGATCACCATCCCGGAGATCCTTCTGCTGGCGCTGGCGCAGGGCGCGATCAACGCCTTCGACATGCCCGCGCGCCAGTCCTTCGTAATTGAGATGATCGAGCAGCGTGAAGACCTGGGCAATGCCATCGCCCTGAATTCTTCCATGGTCAACGCGGCCCGGCTGGTGGGGCCGGCGGTCGCGGGAATGCTCATCGCGGCGGTGGGCGAGGGCTACTGCTTCCTGGTGGACGGTGTCAGTTACCTCGCCGTGATCGCGTCCCTGCTGGCCATGCGGCGGCCTCCGGCGGTGGCGCGTTCCGCCTCGCGCAACCTCGTCAAAGAGATGAAGGAAGGCTGGCAATATGTCACCGGCTCGCGCGGAATTCGCTCCGTGCTCCTGTTCCTGGCGCTGGTCAGCATCCTGGGCATGCCTTATACCGTTCTCATGCCGGTCTTCGCGAGTTCGGTGCTGGGCGGCGGCCCGTATACGCTGGGGTTTTTGATGGCGGCGGCGGGCCTCGGCGCGCTCGCCGGAGCCGTGGCCCTGGCCATTCGAAGGAGCGTGCTGGGTCTGGGAAGAGTCATCATCTGGTCGGCAGTCCTGTTCGGCATCGGGCTGATCGGGCTCGGGCTCTCGCATCGCCTGCCGCTTTCTCTGGCCGCCGTGACCATCGCCGGCTTCGGCATGATGCGTCACATGGCATCCAGCAACACCATCGTCCAGACCATCGTTGACGAGGATAAGCGCGGACGAGTCATGGCCTACTATTCAATGGCGTTCCAGGGACTGGCCCCCTTCGGCAGCCTTGCCGCGGGCGCTATCGCGGGCAGAGTCGGCGCGCCCGTCACGATCATTTGCGGCGGCAGCCTCTGCGTCGCGGGCGCCGTGTGGTTCGCCATGAACCTGCCGGCCATCCGCCAGGAGATCCGGCCGATCTACCGCGAGCTGGGCATCCTACCCAAGGCTGCGCCGCCCTTGCCTGAAACCTAGCCCTTCGTCCCCACCGGCCCTCAGTTTTCCGTCGGCTTTTCGATCCGCTCCACCACCAACACCTGCACCGGTCCTTTGCTCCGCTTCAGCTTCAGGCCCAGTTCTTCCTCCACCGCCGTCACCAGATTCGCCGCCGCCGTTGTCAGCGCGATATCGCGCGCAAAAGGCACATCGAAGTCATACCATCCGCCGGCGAGTCCCGTCAGGTTCTGCACAGGCGATTCCAGCCGCGCGCTCAATGTCCCTACCAGGTCTTCGATGGATCCGCTTCCTGCCAAATCGCGATACCCCCGGTTCGGGGTCCGCCGGCCTGCGATTTGCCGCGCCCTTGCGATTCGGATCTCCCGCAATCAGCCTGGGCCCGTTCTTCGCAACCGTCAGGTCGAATAGCGGCAGTTTACGGCTTTCCCAGTGGTACCTGAGCTTGAACCGCTCCTCCAGCAACACCTGGAACATCAATCGCAATTCTTCGTCGCTCGGCACTCCCGGCGCGATCGCATCGATGTCGTATACCTCCCATCCATCCGGCATCTGAACATCGCCGGCGAGCTGATACGACGTCGTCATCGCTCCGCCCGCCAGGTGGTACGCATAGATGATCGCCGTCGCCACCCGGATATCGTGCATCGCCACCCGCCCGCCCGATCGTCGCGGCTTCGCATCCGGAAACCCGTCGCCGGCGCTTCGCTTTACCGACGCCACTTCGAACCTGGGACGCTCCTCTTGTCCCGTTGCGCTCCAGGCGATCGCCATCGCCAGAAATGCCGGTAGGATCCTCATTCATCGACATGACCGATCGCGGACCGGAAACGTTTATCGAAAATGCCAGTCTCCCGCAAAGGGCCCCCTCCCTTGACCTTCCCCGCCCCGCCGCATTAGCATCTACCATGACGCGACGGAACTTTCTCCCCTTCCCGGCCGGCGCCGCCGCACTCGCGGCCGCACGCCCCGCCGCCGGACGCACTCCCGACGAAATTGCAGCCGACGAGGATTTCTGGGCCGAAATCCGCAGCGCCTTTAGCATCGACCGCAATATCATCAACTTCAACAACGGCTATTGCAGCCCCTCCCCCCGCACCGTCCAGGATTCCCTGCGCCGCCAGTTGGACTTCTCCGACATGGGCCCCTGGCACACCATGGTCAACGTCCTCGAACGCCAGGTCGAGGCCGTCCGCCGCCGCCTCGCCGCCGCCGCCGGATGCGACCCCGAAGAGATCGCCATCACCCGCAACGCCAGCGAGTCCCTCGAAATCGTTCAGAACGGCATCGACCTCAAGCCCGGCGACGAAGTGCTCACCACCAACCAGGACTACCCCCGCATGCTCAACACCTTCCGCCAGCGCGAGCGCCGCGAAGGCATCGTCCTCAAGACCATCTCTTTCCCCGTCCCCTCGCCCGGCATGGACGACCTCTACCGCCGCTTCGAACAGGCCGTCACGCCCCGCACCCGCCTCATCCTCGTTTGCCACATCACCAATCGCACCGGCCAGATCTTCCCGGTCCAGCGCATCGCCCGCATGGCCCGCGCCCGCAACATCCCGGTCGCCGTCGACGGCGCCCACGCCTTCAGCCATTTCCCCTTCCGCCTCTCCGACCTCGATTGCGACTACTACGGCACCAGCCTTCACAAGTGGACCTACGCCCCCATCGGCACCGGTTTCCTCTACGTGCGCAAATCCCGCATCGCCGCCACCTGGCCCCTCATGGCCGCCGACCAGCGCCAGGATACCGACATCCGCAAATTCGAAGAAATCGGCACCCATCCCGCCGCCAATCACAACGCCATCAGCGAGGCCCTTGTGTTCAACGAGAGCCTCGGCGTAGACCGCAAGGCCGCGCGCCTCCGCTACCTCCGCGACCGCTGGGCGTCCCGCCTCGGATCCAACCCCAAGTGCCGCATTCTGCACAGCCCGGACCCCGCCCAGTCCTGCGGCATCGGCTTCCTCGCCTTCAACGGCATCGATCCGCAGAAGATCCACGCCGCCCTTTGGTCGAAATACTCCATCCTCACCGCCTACATGCCGCACGAGGAGTTCACTGGCCTCCGCATCACCCCCAACGTCTACAGCACCATCGGCGAAGTGGACACCTTCATCCAGGCGGTGGAACGGGAACTCGCCCAGGCCTAGCGGGAGTTTACTGCGAAGAGCGCTTTCTCCGTTGACCCCGCCCGCATAAGTCTTTCTGCTCGTTGGTCTTAGCTACTCCTCCCTTTTCCGATTTTCTGTATTACCCTGTTACGGATCCGTTTGTATGAAATAATTGGCGGCTCCTATTGACTTCGTCCCACAGAGGCGTATACTTGTATTACCCTATATGGCCTCCATCGTGGCCAAGAAAAAGGCCAACCAGCTCTACTACTACGTCGTCCACAGCGCTCGCGTCGACGGCAAGCCCCGGATCGTTCAGCAAACCTACCTCGGTACTGCCGAGCGTGTCGCCCAACTCGTCCAGGACCGCACCGCTCCAATTCCCATTGCCGCTTCCGCCATCGAGTTCGGGCTGCCCGGGTCGCTCTGGTTAGCGGCTCAAAACTCCGGCGCCTTTGCCGTCTTGGAATCCATCTGGCCAGCCCCTCGCTCCGGTCCCTCCACCGCCCATTACCTGTTGTTGGCCGCCATTCACCGCATCTGCCAGCCGGGTCCCAAAACCGAGGTCGCCGATTGGTATCGCCGCTCGATCCTCCACCACCTCTGGGGCTTTCCTCCCGAACGATTTACTTCCCAAGCCTTTTGGGATTGCTTTGATCGGATTCTCATCGCCGACAACCAGGACCCCACCGATGCAGCCGATCAGTTGTATCAGGCGCAATCGCAACTGCTGCAGGTGTGGAAGGAAAAGCGGCTGGTCAGCCGCCGACTGTTGGCCTATGACACTACCAACTTTTACACCTACGTAGCCAGCACCAACACGCGCAACCATCTGGCGCAACGCGGCCGGAACAAGCAGGGGCGGCATAATCTGCGGCAGGTTGGACTCAGTTACGTGCGCGACGCCGAAAGCGGACTCAGCCTGTGCCACCACGTCTATCCCGGTAATGTGGCGGATGCCGAAGAGTTGGCCCCGGCTTTGAGCCGGATCCTCGCCTTGCTCGACCGTAACGGGATCGCACACGATACCGTTACGTTGGTGATGGATAAAGGATCGGCTGCACTGGCCAACACTGCGGAACTGCAACAGGCCGGCATCGGCTGGATTTCGGCGTTGCCTTGGAATCAGGCACCGGCAGAGTTGCGGGAGCGGCCAGCAGAGCAGTTGCCGGCCTTGAGTAGTGCGCACCCCGGCGTCCGCGCTGCCGCCGAGAAGTTGCTGGTGCATGGCCAAGAGTATCTGTGCGTGTTGAAGTACTCGGCTTCCTTTGCGGGCGAGCAACTACACAGCGTGACCACCACGGTGAGCAAGGTTCTGCAATCCATGCGACGGCTGTCGATCGAATTGGCGAAGCCGGCTGCGCGATTTACCGAAAGCGGCATCCGGCGCAAGATCGCGCGCTGGCTTGCTCCAGACTTCGTTTCCGAGTTGATCCGCTACCAGTTGGAAAGCCAAGACGGGCACTGGCATCTGCAATTCGAATTCGATCACGCCGCCTGGTTACGCCTGCTCTCGCATCGCTTGGGTCGCACGGTGCTGCTGAGCAACCGGATGGATCGGACCGCCGAACAGATTGTCGCCGGCTACTCCGGCCAACAACAGGTCGAGCAGGTCTTCCGCGGTTTGAAGGACGGCGAGTGGCTGGGCTGGGGACCGATGCACCACTGGACGGACAGCAAGATTTGCGTGCATGCGTTCTACTGCATGCTCGGCATCTCGCTTCTGCAGTACATCCACAAACAGGCTGACACCGTCTGGCCAGGTCTGTCCACGGAACAACTGCTGGAAGAGTTAGGGCAGATCCAGCAGTTCGTCCTGCTCTACCCGACGCAAGGCCAGAAAGGTCCGCAACGTACGGCTACCGTACTTTCCAAACAGACTCTTTCCCAGCAGGCATTGGCCGACGTCCTGGGCCTGGATCAGCTCTGTCGTACCCCACGTAGGTAATACAACGTTGCAACCGAAATCTGCAACCCACTCAGTAGCTTACCGGCCTCTTTACTCGCGCCACAGTAAACTCCCGCTAGGATGGGGGCAGCCAATCCCCCCGCGTTGGGGTATCCGCCCCATACCCGCGTCATTCCCGTTGAGAAATCCGACAATTTCAGATACTTTTATTCCGGAAGAGGGAAGTCGCTCATGGCGCGAATCGAAGCCAAATTCGCCGCCGCCAATCCGTCGGCGCCGAAGGGAGCGTTCCGCGTCTCCTGCTACCGCGACGGCAAGCTGCAGGAGGTTCGTATCTGCCTGAACAAAGACCTCTCCCCTCGTGCTTGCAACGCGAACGCAGGCGTTTGCCGCCTGCCGGAGGTCTCCCTTTTGCCGGTTCGTTAGAAACGGGCACTACTGGCGCATGGCGTAGACTTTTTGCGCCATCGTTACCAGGTTCTGCGCCTTGGGCATGCTGGTTACGCCCTGCAGCACTTCCGGATCTTCCTGCAACTTGGCGCGTTGCGCAGTGGCCTTGTCGAAGGCACGGAAGTAGAATTCCCAGCGAATACCCTGCCGCACCCAGTCGCTGTTCGCAGCGAATTCCTCGTCGGTGAACGGCACGTTGTTCTTCTTAATGAATTCCTTGAACTGCTGGAGGGTGTTCTCGTCCGGCTGCCAGTTCACGGGCAACACCGGTTTTTTGCCGGCAAAGTACTCGTTGGCGAAGCGGTAAAACGCGTTGGGAGTATTCGGATAAATCCCCAGCCGCCGCTGGAAGATGCTGTACTTCGGGCTGGCAAACTTCTCGTCCGGCGTGATTCCGCCGCCGCCGAACACCTTGCGTCCCGCGTCGGTGAGTTTCACGTCCTGCGTGTTGACGGTGCTATCGTTGCGGTGCGCGTAATACTCGTAGAACGACTGCTTGGTGTAGTCGCGCTGGATCAGCCGGCCGCTAGGCGTGTAGTAGTGCGCGATGGTCAGCAGCAGCGCCGCCCCTTCGCTGAGCGGAAACTGCGCCTGCACCAAGCCCTTGCCGAAAGTGGTTTCTCCCAGCACCCAGGCGCGGTCGTGGTCCTGAAGGGCGCCGGAGACAATCTCGGAAGCCGAAGCCGACGAGCCGTTGACCAGCACCACGATCGGATACTTTTGGGCCAGCGCCACCGCGCGAGCCCGGAACACCTGCTCCTGCTCCGCCCGGCCGCGGTGCGAAACCACGGTCTGTCCGTTGCGCAGGAATCGCCCGGCGAGCGACACGGCTTCGGTCACCAGGCCTCCCAGGTTGCCGCGCAGGTCGATAATGAGACCGTTCACGTCCTTCTCACCCATACCCCGCAACAGCGACTCTACATTCCGGCTGACGTTCTGGGCTTCGAAGCTCTCTACCCCCAGGTAAGCGATACCCGGCTTCACCCAGAAGGCGTCCACCACGCTGGTTTCGATCTCCCCACGGATGATCGTTGCGGTGAACGGCTCGGATAGGCCCTCGCGGCTGACACTGACCTTCACCGGCGTGCCCTTGGCGCCGCGCAGCAGTTCGGCTACAGCGCTCGAATCCATCTTGGTCACGTCCGTGCCGTCCACGTTGACGATGACGTCGCCGCGCCGCATGCCGGCGGTCCAACCCGGCGAATTCACGAATGGCTCCATCACCACGGTCTTCAATCCGTCCATCGTGATTTGCATGCCGACGCCGAAGTACTGTGCGTGCTGCCGCCGCTGCATTTCCTTGTAATCCTTGGGATCCACGAAGTTGGAGTGCGGATCGAGCGTGCGCAGCATCCCCGGAATCGCACCGTCGTAGAAGGCCTTATCGGAAGGCACCGCGTCGGCGTAATTCTTTTCCACCAGCGCGAACACGGCAGCCACCGAGCGCATGTCCTTGTCGAGATCGTCCCCGGTGGTCGCCGCGCGTGCGCGGATTTGAGGGCCATAAAGCGGCGCGAAAAGCACCGATGCGGTCACGATTGTGGCGGCAAATGCGAAGTTTCGAAGTTTTTTCATGTTTCTACCGGCAGACAGACGGGCCAGGAAGCTCGTTCCTCTTTGAAGACGGCAAGCAGACGGATTGGTGAGGATCGGCTAAAGAAGCGGGCATCAGGCGGTGCCTTACCAACATGATAGCGCAGCTTACACTCCGGGAATCGTAGGATGGTGGGATGCTCCTGGAAATTCGGGGGGTGTCGTACGGTGTGCTGCGGGAAATCAGCCTGGACGTGGACGAAGGCGAAACCCTCGTCCTCCTCGGTCGAAGCGGCTGCGGGAAGACCACTCTCCTCAAAGCCGTAATCGGGCTGGTCCGGCCAGTTTCCGGCGAAATCCGGCTGGAGGGCAAGCCCGCAACCGAGTGGGATCCGGTCCGCCTCCGGCGCCGCATGGGCTACGTAATCCAGGAGGGAGGCCTGTTCCCGCACTGGACCGTGGAGGCCAACGTGGGCCTTGCGCCCCGCCTCGACGGCTGGGCCCCCCAGCGTATTGCCGCGCGCGTAGAGGAACTGCTCCGCCTGGTGGGGCTCGACCCCGCCGAATACGGGGGGCGCTACCCGCGGCAGTTGTCAGGCGGCCAGCGGCAGCGCGTGGGCATTGCTCGCGCCCTCGCCGGAGATCCGCCGCTCCTTTTGTTGGACGAGCCTTTTGGCGCCCTCGACCCGATCACCCGGCTGGACCTCCAAAAGCAGTTTCTGGAACTGCGCCGCGGACTCCGCAAAGCCGCCATCTTCGTGACCCACGACGTCCGCGAGGCGCTCCTGATGGGATCACGTATAGCGCTCCTCAAGGACGGCGCCCTTCAGGTGCTGGCGCCGCCTGCCGACTTCGTCAATTCGCCCTCCGGAGAGGCGCGCGCCTTCCTTGCCGGCCTGGATGTGGACTGGAGGCAGCATGAACTCTGAATTTCTTTCGCTGACCCTGGAGCACCTGGAGCTGGTCGCCATCACCATCGCCATCACGGCGGCAGTGGGACTGCCCGCCGGGGTCTGGCTGGCGCGAAAATCGGGCGGCCGCCGCTGGGTTCTGGGAATCGCGAACATCGGCCAGACCATACCCAGCCTGGCACTATTCGGTTTTCTCCTGCCCCTGCCCCTGATCGGCGGCATCGGGAAACGCACCGCCATTATCGCCCTCTGTGTGTACGCCCTGTTGCCGATTCTGCGCAACACCCTCGTGGGAATCCTCGGCGTGGACAGGGCGGTGCGCGAGTCGGCCGTAGCGATGGGGATGACCGGGCGACAGATTCTCTGGGAAGTGGAACTGCCGCTCGCTGCGCCTTCCATCGTTGCCGGCCTGCGCATCGCTACGGTGACTACGATCGGCACCGCTACCATTGCCGCGGCCATCGGCGGAGGCGGGCTCGGCGTGTTCATTTTCCGCGGCATCTCCATGGTGGATACGCGTACGGTAATGGCGGGGGCGGTGCCCGCTGCCATCATGGCCCTTGCGGCCGACGAGGTACTCGAATGGATCGAACGAAGATTGTCGCCGGTGTGATCGCCATCCTGCTCTCGGGATGCTCGCGCGCTCCCCACATCGTGGTGGGATCGAAGAATTTCACCGAGCAACTGATCCTCGGGGAGATTCTGGCGCAGCACATCGAGCGGCGGCTGGGCGTCCAGGTGGAGCGGAAACTGAACCTGGGCGGTACGCTGCTGGCCCACGAGGCGCTGCGCACCGGAGCCATCGACCTTTATCCCGAGTACACGGGAACTGCGCTCACCGCAGTGCTCAAACAACCCGCGGTCAAGGACAAAGCCGCGGCCCTGAACGCGGTCCGCGCGGAGTACGCCCGGCGCTGGAGCCTCTCGTGGCTTGCGCCGCTCGGCTTCAACGACACCTTCGCAATGATGGTGCGGGGCGAAACGGCGCGCCGCGAAAAGCTCTCAACGCTTTCGGACGCGACCTCCCGGCCCTGGAAGCTGGGAGTCGGCTACGAGTTCCAACAGCGCCCCGACGGTCTCGAGGGCTTGCTCCGCACCTACGATTTGAAAACGGACGGCGCGCCCATAGCCATGGACTTGGGGCTTCTATACTCCGCCCTTTCCACTCGCAAGGTGGACATGATTGCCGGCAACTCGACCGACGGGTTGGCGGCCGTCATGGACGTGCGGATCCTCGAGGACGACCGCGACTACTTTCCGCCCTACCAGTGTGCGGTAGTCGTTCGCCAGGAGACGCTGTCCCGTTTTCCGGCGCTGCGCGGCGTGCTCGATGAGCTGGCCGGAAAAATTTCCGATGCCCGGATGCGCAAGCTCAATTACCAGGTGGATGGCGAACACCGCAGCCCGGCGGAAGCGGCCGCCGAAGTGCATTTTTGAGCGATTTCAGTACTACCGGTACTTAACCAGTACTGCCCTGCCTGTGATTGGCCTGCTCCGCCGCCCGAGCATGGTATTTCATGGCGCGTTTACTGGCGATATTCGGATTTGGCGGAGGATTTCTCGCCCTCTCCCCGCGGTTGCGGGAGGACACGCTGGAGGCCCTGTCCGGCCAGCTTGACATGCTTGCGCGGCACAGTCCGTATTCCTACGCCGCCGTCGCGGCATTCGGCCTCGTCTCAATGCTTATTTATATCCGCCGCTGCTCGGCTCCACGCTAAACGGCGCGGGCTTTTCGCGCGGGAGGAGAGGTCTCCGACTTTGCCGGTTTGCGTTCTGCCACCGCCGTGAGGCGCTTCACCTGATCCGTCACACAGACTAGAAACATGGGTTGGCGCGCATTCTTCATCAGGTCGATAATCCGGCTGGGCGCATCCTCCAGGTAGATGGTCTTGCCGTCGGTGAGCAGGTGAATCTCACCGGCAGACTGCATCGCCTCGCTCAGCCGCTTACCCATATCTTTTTGCAGAAATCGGAGTACCCGGCGTATTTTTTGCAGCGAAAAGCCCTTCCGGCGCAATTCCGCGATTACCGAGATCTCGACCACTTCCTCTGCGATGTAGACCCGCTTATGGCCGTCCTGGCGCGGAGAAACGACATTGCGCTCGTCCCACCACTGCAACTGGCGCAGGCTGACGCCGCAGATTCGTGCGACCTGGCTGCTGTTGAATCCCTCTGCATCATTCTGTGGGGCAGGCCGGGATTTCCTGACTTTGAACATTTCGCGCCACTTCCGTTGTGAAATTAGCTGCCAATTTGGATTGTACATGCCCCTGAGTCAGTGTCAATGGGGGCCCCGGAGGAAATCGGACCCGGAGGACTGATTTAGAATCGTGCCGTGCCCGCCTGTACCGTATCCGGCTTCACGCGCATGTGGGCCTCCCTGTGCGGTGGGACACTTGCTCCGGCCCGCCAGGCGCATGCGACAAACGGTACCGCCGCTACACTGAGAACGGAGGTGGTGCATGGATCCGGAATCCGACATGGGAATGGACGAACAAGGTACCAATATTGCCCTCTGGGTGGGGGTTGCAGTAGGCGCGGCGATCGGCATCGGGATCGCGTTGTCCCGCAGAAAACGAAGCCGGTGGGATTCGGCCCGTGCCGTCGGCCGCAGAGTCGCCGACAGTTCCGGTGAACTGGCGGAAGCGACCCGGGACATCGTCGATCGGGTTCGCCTGATCTACGACGAGGGGCGCAAGGTCGTCGAAGAAGCCGGCCAGCTTTGGCACGAGGGCCGGAAAATGGTGGGCGTTTAGCTCGCGACAGTTTTTTGGCGGCCGGGAAAACCGCACGGTCAGTTTCCCGGCCGCTGGTACTCTTAGGGTTCCTTCAACAGGACTTCTTCCCTTCTAATCCTTTCCTTTTCTTGTAGTTCCCATCCACAAATAGTAAAATCCGGATTGCGCGCCGATCTTTTCGAGGATAGCCACTTGACCGGAAACGCCCGCGGGGATGTCGACTTTCTGAGTCGAGAGCCCGTGGAGGGTCCCGCACTCGCCGCAATTCTCGTCCGCGGGCCGATTCCGCTCGAGGACGCGCTCACCTTTGCCATTGAGATAGGGGGCCTGCTGGGCCGGGCCGCGGCCGCCGGGAAGACCCACGGAAATCTTTCGACAAATGCGTTGGTCATTACGCCCCGCGGGATACGCCTGGTGGAGCCCACGACCAAGTTGGCATTGCAGGCGGAAGCGTATCGAGCTCCGGAACAGTGGCGCGGCGAACCGGTCGACCCGCGGACGGACATCTGGGCCTTCGGAGCCCTCCTGTACACCATGCTGGCGGGTTATCCGCCATTTTCAGAAACCGGCGAGCAACTCCAGGCCGCCGTTCTGACGGCAGCCTTCCCGCCCGTTCCCGGAGTGCCGCAGCCGGTGGCAGACGTGTTGGCCGCCTGCCTTGAAAAGGAGCGCCACCTCCGGAGCCAGCGCATTCAGATTGCCGTAAACGCCCTACGCCTGGCGAGACTTCGCCAGGAAAGGGCCTCGATATCCGAGAAGCTCCCGCCGTCAGCCCCGCCGGAACCGCCTGCCAAGAAATCCCGCCGTCTTTTCTGGCCGGTTTTCGCGTTGTTCCTGCTGTTGCTGGCGGGGGCGGCGGCGTCTGGCCTCCTCCTGTTCGGACGCCATCCTGCCGTGCCGAGCGTGCGCTTCGACCTCGCGCCCCCGGAACACACCGCCTATTCGGGGCTCGCATCGATCTCGCCCGATGGCACCATGCTGGCGTTCATCGCTGCCGGTCGGGACGGCCTCGATTGGCTCTGGGTCAGGCGGCTCGACTCGCTGGTCTCCCGCCGAATCGACGGTACCGAAGGTGCGGCGGCACCCTTCTGGTCGCCCGACAGCCGGACCGTGGCATTTTTTGCCGACCGCTGGCTCAAACGCGTTGAGGCGGACGGTTCCGGAGTGCGCGTGCTCTGCCGGGCTGAATCCCCTGCCGCAGGCGGCACGTGGAACAGAGCTGGCATGATCCTGTTCGCTGCGGGAAGCGGTTCCGGCCTCATGAAGGTCTCCGCGGCGGGTGGCATTCCAGCCGGCGTGCTGCGACCGGAGGCCGGGAACGCTTCCGAGACGTTCCGGTGGCCGCTCTTCCTGCCTGGCGGGAAGCGCTTTCTCTTCTATCTTTCGTCGTCAAACGCGGCCCTTAAAGGAATCTACGCGGGAGAACTCGACTCGCCCCGCCGCACGCTCCTGGTCGGCGCCGCCGACTCCAACGCCATCTACGTTCCCGAACCCGGCGCAGATCCGCAAGGAAGCGGTTACCTCGTCTACATACGCAACCGGACCCTGATGGCTCAGCCGTTCCGCGATTCGGCGCTCGCGCTAACCGGAGAACCAATACCTGTGGCCGATGGCGTAACCGAGGCGCGCAGCCTGGCGCTCGCTCCGGTGTCCGCATCCAGCAACGGCGTACTCGTCTACCAGGTTCTGGGAACGCCGTCGCGACAGCTGGTTTGGGTGGACCGCACCGGAAAGCGCGTTGCCGCTGCCGACCGGACGGGCGACTGGGGGCCACCCCGGATTGCGCCTGAAGGAGACCGTGCCGTGGCGGCGATGGCGAAAGGACAGCAGGAGGATGCCGGTCTCTGGCTGGTGGGCCGCGACGGCAACACGACCGAGCTGCCCCCGGCCGGCGCTCATGCCGGATCTCCCGTCTGGTCTCCGGACGGCACCCGCATCATTTCCTTCCTGGCCGGTGCGAATCACGGAAGTTTCGACTTGTGGCTCCAGTGGCCCGGCCGGACCCCACCGGTTTTGATCTATCGCGATGGCCACCCCAAATATCCGACGGACTGGTCCAGAGACAAACGCTACATCCTGTTCAACTCCTTCACCTCCGAAACGCAATACGACTGTTGGGTCTACTCGACTCTCGAAGACCGGGCCGCCCCGATCCTCGAAACCGTCCACTCGGAAGGCTTCGCCGCGTTTACGCCGGACGGCAAATGGGTGGCACTGCAATCCGACGAGTCCGGCCGCAACGAAATCTATGTCCAGCCGTTCGGCGGAATCGGCCGAAGCAACGGCCCCCGATTCCAGATTTCCGCGTCGGGCGGCGGGTTGCCTCGCTGGCGCGGCGACGGCAAAGAGCTGTTCTATGTCAAAGCCGACGGCACGCTCGAGTCGGTCAGCATCTCGCTAGTGGGCGTGCCGGTGTTCGACCCGCCGCAAGCGCGCTTCCGCACCCTCGCGATTCCCGATACGTGGAACTTCTATGATGTTTCGCCCGGCGGGGATCTGTTATTGCTGAACGTGCCGCTCGAGTGGACACCAGAAGCCTCCACCAAAGTAACCGTCAACTGGGTTCAGCCGGCAACGGCGGCGCCAGCCCCGCCTTTGAGGCCGGGTAATCGGGAATAAACCTTTATATTACAGCCACTTGCCTGCAACCTGATTCATGCAGGCGGGTGGTATAATGAAGATGTCCCCCCGGTTGTGAATCAGGTTACCGTTATGAAGACCCAAAAGTATTGGCCTCTCGATTATGATCCCGAGTGCGAGATCTACGAAAACCCAGCGTGGGACCTTCCCGGTTTTCGGCCGCGCCGGCCGGCCCGGCGTCCCAAGTCCCCTGTTCGCCCGCCTTCGCGTCCGGGCGCATAGGCGGAACTGCAAACCGCGTAAAGCTTACGTGCAATTACTCCCGTCGCCGATTCGTACTTCTATCAACAAATCCTGAAATATTAGGACTTAGCTAGAACGGCTGCTGGATTGCTATAGGTGGATCGAGGTTTCTGAACTATGAAAGCTTTCCTTGCGACTTGTATTCTCGCGGGTTCCATGATTGCCGGCGGTTGCGCAACGAAGAAATACGTGCGCAATACAACCACTCCGATCCAGGCCAAAGTGGACCAGGTGGGCGAGCAGGCTACGCAGAACACACAACAGATCAACGACACTCGCAACCAGGTAAAACAGGTTGACGAGAAGGCGCAATCGGGCATCAGCGCGGCCCAGGAACGGGCAGCCACGGCCGATACGCACGCCGGCGAAGCGATGAACCGCGCCACGCAGGCCGACCAGAAGGCCACCCAGGCTGATCAGAAGGCGGAACAGGCCAACCAGAGTGTTGCCAGCCTCCGCTCGGTGGTAGCCAACATCGACGACTACAAGCTCCAGAACACGGTTTCTGTGCCGTTTCAGTTCGATAAGGCGGTCCTTTCAAAAGATTCCATGGCCGACCTGGACAAGTTCGCCGACGAAATCAAGTCCGGCAAGCGTTACTTCATCGCCGTGGAAGGCTACACGGATTCGACCGGATCCAAGAGCTACAACGACATGCTGAGCCGCAAGCGGGCGGACGCCGTGGTCGAGTATCTGGTGGCCAAGCATGATGTGCCGATCTACCGCATTCACATGATCGGCCTCGGTGAAGAACGGCCCGTCGAAGAAGGGCGCAACAGGACTGCACGTGCCAAGAACCGGCGCGTGGAAGTGAAGGTATTCAGCGCGGACCAAGTGACGGCGGCCCTCGGAACCGACACCAATTCGGCCAGCCGCACACAAGAACAGCGGTAAGCCTGCCGTTCGCGGGAAAGAAACTGCCTCGCGGTCCGATATTTGATGTATCGGATCGCGGGGTTTTTTCTACTCTGCTGCCGGGCCGCGGGCCTGCCGAAGTGTCCGCTCCGCAAAACCGGGTTCCGCGCGGAAGGACCGGGCTCGCGGAGTATCCAGCCTCATATCGGCAGTTACCTCCTCAAGCATTTCCATCGTAACGGTCCTGGTTTCCATCGCAAACGCTGTGAGTAGAAGGTTGTCGCACATGGCGTTGATGAGGCGCGGAATGCCTTGGGTACGGAAATGGATCTCCTCGAGAATTTCGTTGGAGAAGACGGCTTGTTCCGGCATTCCCGCGCGGCTCATCCGCGAATGAATGTAAGCCACCGCTTCCTCCAGGTTGAATCCCCGCAGGCTGCACCGCAACGCGATCCTCTGCTTCAACTGGCGGTACTCGGGCCGTTCCAGTTTGTCGTCGAGTTCCTGTTGTCCCGCCAGAACGATCTGGAGCAGTTTACCTCGCCGTGTCTCCAGATTGCCAAGCAGGCGGATCTCCTCCAGCACGTCCCACTCGAGATTGTGGGCCTCGTCCACGATCAACACGACGGTTCGTCCAGCGGCCGCCCGGTCGATCAGAAAATTATTCAGCGCCATCAGCACTTCGGTTTTCGAATGCCGGTCACAGTTGAGATCCAGATCGTAAGCGAGTAGGTCGAAGAACTGTTCCACCGTGAGCCGGGAATTGAAGAGCGAGGCGAAGGCGATCTGCTGGGCGTTCAGAAAGTCCCGCAGGCATTCCAGCATGGTGGTCTTGCCCGTCCCCACTTCACCCGCCAGCACGATGAACCCTTTGCGGCTCTGCACGCCGTAGATCAGGTTCGCCAACGCTTCTTCGTGCTGCGGGCTCCGGAACAGAAAGCTCGGATCCGGGCTCATGTTGAACGGATTCTGGGTAAAACCAAAAAAAGCGTTATACATACTGAGACACGATCCGCCAGTCTGATTCCAAGTGCTTGACCGGCGTCGCGCCGGTCCTCCGGCCTGAAGCTATGACGCTGCCTGGGGAGTTTGAGGAGCCGCCGAGGGTTTCTCCTTGTCCTTCTCTTTCTCCTTTTCGCCTGGCTTGGCGACGGCTTTCACCGGGCTGATCAGCACATGCGCGTTCCGGCCTTCCAGCCGGGGCTGGCCTTCCACAATGCCGAAAGTGGTGAGATCTGCGGCAAAACGCATCAGCAGCTTCTTGCCCAAGTCGGCATGCGCGATCTCCCTCCCGCGAAACTGGACGACCGCCTTCACGCGGTTTCCTTCCTGAAGGAAGCGAATGGCGTGATTCTTCTTGAAGTCGTAGTCGTGATCGTCGGTGTTGGGACGGAACTTTAGCTCCTTGACCTGGACCACGTGCTGCTTCTTCTTGGCGTCGTGCTGCTTCTTCTTCTGCTCGTACTGATAGTGGCCGAAATCGACCGCTTTGGCGACCGGCGGAACGGCCGTCGGTGCGATGAGTACAAGGTCCAGCCCGAGGTCCTGCGCCTTGCGAAGGGCCGCGGCAGTGGGCATCACCTCGGTGGTGCCGTCCGGAAACACAGCCCGGACCTCCCGCGCACGGATCGACTCGTTGACGTTCTCTCTTCGATTTTGCCTGCGAGGGGGATAGTTTCTACCTGGATACATTTTGAATTATGCGTTTCGTTCAGTGTGTTTGCCGGGAGAGGCGGTTTGGGGCGTCAGCCCCAGTGGGGTTTTTTGGCCGAGACTTTGGTTGAAGCGAATAGCCAAGCAAGATTTCGTCAGTTTCAGTTTACACCAAATCCGAGGGTTGCGGAGGTTACCAGTGCAAATCAAACGGATAGACTTTCGTGCGGATTGTCATGAAACCCGTCATACGCTGTCCCCGGTGTTCCCGCGAACAGGCAGCCGGAATTGCGCGTGGTGCGGAACCTCAACGAACGCGACCCGCCGCCGGACGCTCGATGGCTCGCAGTGGTACTTCGGGCAGGCTTGGCCCCGCTGGCGATCGTCGCGGCCGTCGCCCTGTTCGGTTTCCTAAGGGCGATCTCACCTGAGGCTGCGCGCATTCACCCACCCATCCCGGCTCCATGTCGATTTTCGCCTCTTATTTTCTGTTATTTAACCCTGGCACCGCAATTGCTTTCGCTGTGGCATGGCCTACGTGATTACCGACTCCTGCACCAAAGACGAATTGTGCGTTCAAGCCTGCCCGGTGGATTGCATTCATCCCAAGCAGGACGAAGCGAATTTTGCGGAAGTACCGCAGCTCTATGTGAACCCTGTCGATTGCATCGACTGCGGCGCCTGCGTCCCGGTTTGCCCGACGAATTCGATTTACACGCTGGATGAGTTGCCGGCCGAGTTCGCCCAGTTCGCCGAATTGAACGCCGCGCATTACAACTGATTCGGATCCCTCGCACCCGATTTTTGCGGAAACCGGGGACGAACACCCCTCTTCCCGAGCCAAAACAGCTTGGGAACTGCGGTGTCTGTCCCCGGTTTTCTATTTCGGATTCCTTCCCCGCCCGGCGTCTTCATGCCGCAAGCCGCGGCTTCTCTTATTCTGGATCTATGAGAAAACTCCTGGCGCTGAACCGCAGCGAAATCGCAATCCGCATCCTGCGGGCCGCCAACGAACTGGGTCTGCGGACCGTCGCCATCTATTCGCAGGAGGACCGGCTGGCTCTGCACCGGTTCAAGGCCGACGAAGCCTATCTCATCGGAGAGGGCAAGGGGCCGGTTGAAGCTTATCTCGACTACGAGGGGATCGTCGAGATGGCCCGTGAGAAAGACGTGGACGCCATCCATCCAGGCTATGGCTTTCTCTCCGAGAATCCGGCACTGGCGCGCGCCTGCGAGCGGGCCGGGATTACCTTCATCGGACCCGGCGCCGGACTTCTGGAACTGCTGGGCGATAAGACGGCCGCGCGCAACCTGGCCCAGAAGGCCGGGATTCCGGTTGTGCCGGGCACGGAAAAGGCGATCAGCGATCTCGGGGAAGCGGAAAAGACCGCCGCTGAGATCGGCTTTCCACTGATTATCAAAGCGGCGTTCGGCGGCGGCGGCCGCGGCATGCGCGTGGTGGAGCAGGCCGCCGATTTCGCCGGCAAGCTAGGCGAGGCGCGGCAGGAAGCGGCTGCCGCTTTCGGCAACGACGCCGTCTTCCTTGAACGCTTCGTGCGCCGCGCCCGGCACATCGAAGTCCAGATTTTGGGCGACCTTCACGGCAGCATCCTCCACCTGTACGAGCGCGATTGCTCGGTGCAGCGCCGGCACCAGAAAGTCGTGGAAGTGGCCCCGGCGGTGGGTCTCGACCCCAAGATTCGCGCCGCCCTCGCCGACGCCGCAGTCGCCCTTGCGCGCGCCGCCGGCTACGTGAACGCCGGCACGGTCGAGTTCCTGGTGGACGCCGATTCCGGAGAATGGTATTTCATCGAGGTGAATCCGCGCATCCAGGTGGAACACACCGTCACCGAAATGGTGACCGGCATCGACCTGGTGCGGTGCCAGATTCAGGTGGCGCAGGGCTGCACACTGCACGGTCCCGAAATGAACCTTCCGCGCCAGGACCAGGTTCCGCTTTACGGGTATGCCTTGCAATGCCGCATTACCACCGAAGATCCGGCCAACCACTTTGTGCCCGATTACGGCAAACTCTCCACGTACCGCTCGCCCGCCGGATTTGGAATCCGGCTGGACGGTGGATCGGCGTACAGCGGGGCCGTGATCACGCCATACTACGATTCGCTGCTGGTGAAGACCACGGCGTGGGGACGCGAGTTCCGCCACGCCTGCCAGCGCATGGACCGGAGCCTGCGCGAATTCCGCGTCCGCGGCGTGAAGACCAATATCCCGTTCCTCGAAAACGTGGTGAACAACGAGGATTTTCAGGCGGGCAACGTGACCACGCGCTGGCTCGAGGAAACGCCCGCGCTGTTCAAATTTGCGCCGAAGCGCGACCGTGCCACGCGGCTGCTGACCTAC
Source organism: Bryobacterales bacterium (assembly GCA_963836425.1). GTDB lineage: Bacteria > Acidobacteriota > Terriglobia > Bryobacterales > Bryobacteraceae > CAWIJJ01. Next base: position 187,626 of record CAWIJJ010000013.1, read on the forward strand.
CTCGCCGAAACCATCGTCAACGGGAACCCGACCATCGCCGGAAAGCCGCGCCCCTCCCGGATTCTGCCCGCGCCGCTTCCGCGCCACGATCCGAGCGCCCCGCCCGCCGGGTCGCGTCAACTGCTCGACCGCGAGGGACCCGAGGGCCTGGCCGCCTGGACGTTGAAGCATCGCGGCCTCCTGCTCACTGATACGACCTTCCGCGATGCCCACCAGTCTCTGCTGGCTACGCGCGTGCGTACGTACGACATGCTTGCCGTGGCGAATTTCGTGGCGCACCGACTGCACAACCTGTTCAGCCTGGAAATGTGGGGCGGCGCCACGTTCGACGTCACCATGCGGTTCCTGCACGAGGATCCTTTCCTGCGCCTGCGGCAGTTGCGGGAGGCGATTCCGAACATCTGCTTCCAGATGCTGCTCCGCGCCTCCAACGCCGTCGGCTACACCGCTTATCCCGACAACGTGGTAGCGGAGTTCATCTACGAGGCATCCGCCCAGGGGATCGATATTTTCCGCATTTTTGACTCGCTCAACTGGCTGCCCAACATGCAGGCCTCGATGGAGGCCGTTCGAAAGACGCGGTCGGTGTGCGAGGCTGCCATCTGTTATACCGGCGACATCCTCGATCCACAGCGCGACAAGTACCCGCTCCAGTATTACGTGCACATGGCCAGGGAACTGGAACGGATGGGCGCTCATTTTCTGGCGATCAAGGATATGGCCGGACTGTGCAAGCCCTACGCCGCGGAAAAACTGGTGAAGGCGCTGCGCCAGGAGGTGGGGATCCCGATCCATTTCCATACCCACGACACCAGCGGGATCAACGCCGCCTCCGTGTTGAAAGCGGCCGATGCCGGCGTGCATGTGGCCGACGGCGCCATCGCGTCCATGAGCGGCCAGACCAGCCAGCCCAACCTCAATTCCATTGTGGCTGCGCTCCGCCACACCCGGCGCGACAGCGGCCTCGACCTGAACGCGCTCAACGCCTGCGCCGACTACTGGGAGATCGTGCGCGAATACTACGCTCCTTTCGACACGGGTCCAAAGTCCGGCACAGCCGAAGTCTACATACACGAGATGCCAGGCGGCCAGTACACCAATTTGAAGGAGCAGGCTGAATCGATGGGGCTCGGCGCGCGCTGGCACGAGATTGCGCAAACGTACGCCGACGTCAACATGGCCTTTGGCGACATCGTGAAGGTGACGCCCTCGAGCAAGGTTGTGGGAGATATGGCCATTTTCCTGGTCAACCACAATATGACCATGCAGCAGTTCGAGCGGCTTGACCCGGATCACAACCTTACCCTGCCCACCTCCGTGATCGAGATGTTTCAGGGGGCGCTGGGAGAGCCGGATGGAGGCTGGCCGGAAAATGTCGCGCGAATTGTCCTGCGCGGCGCCACCGCGCCCGCGGCGGGGCGGCCCGGAACGAACCTGCCGAAAGTGGACCTCGACGAAACCGCCCTGCTGGTAGAAAAGAAAACGGGCCGCCGCCCGTGCCGCGACGAAGTGCTCAGCTACCTGATGTACCCGGAGGTGTTCCTGAAATTCGCCAAAGCACGCCAGAGTTACGGGAATGTCGAAGTGCTGCCCACCCCGGCGTTTTATTACGGCATGGAACGCGGCACCGACATCGCCGTCGAATTGGAACCGGGCAAGACCCTGGTGATCAAGTTTCTCACCGTCGGCGAGCCCCACCCGGACGGCACGCGCACGGTATTCTTCGAACTCAACGGCCAGCCTCGCGAGGTGACGGTCCGGGACCGCATGCTGAACGTGACGGAGAAGGTGAAGCTCAAGGCGGATCCGGCCGAACCCGGGCAGATCGGCGCACCGATTCCGGGAGTGGTCTCGACGGTTGCCGTGGAGCTGAATCAGACCCTCAAAAAGGGAGACCGCCTGCTGGTGATGGAAGCGATGAAAATGCAAAGTACGGTTTACGCACCGGTGGGCGGGAAGGTGACCCAGTTACTGGTGCAACCCGGCCAGCACGTCGAGGCCAAGGACCTCCTGCTGGTGATCGGGTAACCGTCGGATTCCCGCGGCCGGTCGGGCCACCGGCCGCGGGGAGCGGGAACGGGCTAATTCTTCGACTTGAGCACGTCCACCAGTTCCTGCACCGCCGACGCGCTCTTCTTGAGCATCGCCTGCTCTTCCGCCGTGAGCTTCACCTGGTAGATCTGCTCCACGCCGCGCGCACCGAGTTTCACCGGCACGCCCACGAACAGGCCGTTAATCCCGTACTCGCCCTCGAGATACGCCGCGCAGGGCAGCACCTTCTTCTTGTCCTTCAGGATCGATTCGGCCATCTCCACGGCAGCCGCCGACGGCGCGTAATACGCGCTTCCGGTCTTCAGGTACTTGACGATTTCGGCGCCGCCGTTGCGTGTCCGGTCCACGATGCGGTCGATCGCCGCCTGATCCATCAGTTCGGTCAGCGGAATGCCCGCTACGTTGCTCAGCCGGACCAGCGGCACCATGGTGTCGCCGTGGCCGCCCATTACCACGCCCTGCACATTCTCCACCGAGACGTTCAGTTCCTGCGCGATAAAGGTGCGGAACCGGGCGCTGTCGAGCACGCCGGCCATGCCCACGACGCGGTTCTTGCTGAAGCGCGACACCTGGAACGCCGCCTGCGCCATCGCGTCCAGCGGGTTGGTGACCACGATGATGATGCAGTTCGGCGAGTGCTTCGCCACCTGTTCGGTGGCCGCCTTCACCACATCGTAGTTGGCCATCAGCAGATCGTCGCGGCTCATCCCGGGCTTGCGCGGGAAACCCGCGGTGATGATGGCGATATCCGAGTTCGCGGTGGGTTCGTAGTCATTGGCGCCGACGACCGTAACATCGTACCCCTGCACGGGACCGGACTGGAGCAGATCTAGCCCCTTGCCTTGGGGAACACCTTCGACTACGTCTACCAGGACGACGTCAGCGAGTTCCTTATCGGCAATGCGCACCGCGCAATTGGCGCCTACGTTGCCGGCGCCCACAACCGTAATCTTGTTTCGCACAAAGCTCCTTATGGGTTGAAATGTTACTCGATTATAACGTCAGTTCCCAGATCTGGCTGGAGAGATCGGACCCGAAATCCCGATTCGGCTCCTCGCCGACGAGGCGGAAGCCGGCGGCCTGGTAAATGCGACGCGCCGCCAGCAGGCAGGTCTGGGTCCAGAGCGAGACCGCCCGGTATTTTCTCTCCCGCGCGAACGCGATGCACTCTGCAACCAGCCGCTTTCCGATTCCGAGTCCGCGCGCTTCCGGCTCCACCAGCAGCAGTCTCAGCTTCGCCGTTTCTTTGGAGCCGCGGACCAGCATAACGGAACCGACGATGGCGCCATGGCGCTCCGCAATCCAACATCGCTCCCGGTCGGCGTCGAAATTCCGCAGAAACGCCGCCCCGATTTCCGCCACGAGAGCTTCGAACCGCTCGTTCCAGCCGTACTCCTCCGCATAAAGCGCGCCGTGGCGGTGGATGAGCCAGCCGATGTCGCCGGGGCGGTGCCCCCGCAGGGTGAAGGTTTTGTCCTCGTCCGCGGGGTCGGCCAGCAGGTTTTCGATAGTGGCCATCGCGCTCAGCAGCCGGTTCCTCTCGCCTCCCGAGAGGCCGTTCAGCATTCCGCTCACCGCGTCGCCGGCGCTGCGGTCGAGAGGCTTGAGCGCGTTCCTGCCTGCCCGCGTGAGAACGATATGAAATTGCCTGCGGTCGAACGCCGAAGGTTCACGCGCGATCCAACCCTGCTTCTGAAACCGCAGCAGAATGCGGCTCAGGTACCCTGGGTCGAGATCGAGTTCCTGCGCGATCCCGGTGGCCGTGAGCTGGTCGCGGTGCGCAAGTTCAGTAAGCACGCGAGCCTCGGTCAGGGAGAACGCCCCGCCGGTCCGCCCTTCCGCAAGAACACCCAGCCTCCGCCCATAGAAGCGATTGAACCGCCGCACAGCTTTTACACGATCATCGGCCACAGCACATTTTTGGCCGATCAATTGACAATGTCAAGCATCCTGCGTCTCGTCCCGGGCGCGTTCGTTACAGCCGGATATCGAAATCCTCAAAATTCGTCTCTCCGCTTCCGGTTCCCCAAGGCGCAGTTATATGCTGGAACGCATGCCCATCATCGCCAGGCGCGAATTCCTCTCGCTCGCCGCTGCCGGCGCCGTCCCCTCGATTGTGCAGGCGGCGTCTCCAGTCTTTCGATTTGCCGTGATTGCCGATACCCACGTGATCGACCCGCTCTACAGGGCCACCTCCGGCGACGACGGCTCTCTGCCGGAAACCGCCAACAGGCTCACCGCGGCCCGTGACTTCCTCAATGGCCTGAAGCCGGCGCCCGAACTCGTCTTTCTGGTGGGCGACTACTTCCACGACTATCCTTCTTCGGATGTAGACTTCTATTTCCAGAACCAGACCCGCCTCGATGCCGCCAAAGCCATCACCGACAAGTTCAAGATGCCGTGCCATGCAGGTTTCGGCAATCACGACTACGATGTGCCCCGCATCCCCCGCGAAACCTCGCACGAGCTGTTCCGCCGCAAATTCGGACTCCAGCCGTACTATTCGGTGGAACACCGCGGCTGGAAGTTCATCCACCTGAACAACTTTCTGGGCGCCACCTGGAAGGCCGGAGACCCGAAATTCCGCAAAGAAAGCGGCAGCCTGGGCGAGGAGCAACTCAATTGGCTGGAGGCCGAGTTACAGCAGCACAAACCCACTTTTGCTTTTGTCCACTTCCCGTTGTACCTGATCGAACCCACCGAACGCGCCGGGTACGGCCTGCATCCGCTGCTCAAGAAGTACCGCGATACGGTGCAACTGGTAGTCAGCGGCCACTGGCACAAGTGGTTCGAATTCGGGCGCAGCTATGGACCGCAGCACCTGGTGATCGCGGCCACTCGCTACGATCCAAACGCCTACCTGATCGTCGATGTGGATACAAAGAAAGCGACGCACCAGCTGGTAAACCTGGACCTGGTGGACTGGAACACGCACTTCAGCAAGCCCTACCGCCGCTCCTGACGGGCCAAAAAAGATTCGGCCCGGACCTTCCGGGGAAGGGCCGGGCCGAATCGGGCAGCAGAGTGGAAAGCGATCAGAATTTGTAATACAGGCCGAACTGCAGCGCCCTGGGTCCGATTCCCTCGGAAGAATAGTTCTGTCCGGAGTACCGTCCAAAGTTGTTGCCGTTCACGTTCTGGTCGCTGATGTAGAAATTGGCGTGGTTGAACACGTTGTATGCGTCGGCGTGAATTTCGATCCGGTGCCGTTCGGTGATCGAAATCTGCTTCAGCACCGCCAGGTTGTAATTGTTGAACCAGGAAGAGCTCAGGATGCGCCGCTGCAGGCCGCCCACCGAACCCGCCTGCGGGTTGAAGAAGACCTGCCCCGCGAAAGCCGGCGAACCGTCCGGAGCCACGCCCTGCGTGTTGGAGTTGATGTTATCCGGACTGAACCAGTACGGGCCGTTACCGCTCATGAAGGTGCCGGTCAGGGCTTTCAGTTCGGCCGCTGTTTTATTTGTATCCACCGTGTTCTGAGGCGAACGGGCGCCCCGGTTGATGGTGCCGCGGGCCGAAAGGATGGATACCGGGTTGCCGCTGGTCATCAGCAGGTATCCGCTGATGCCCCAGCCTTCCGCCACCTTCCGCAGAATGCGGTTCTGGAACTGAATCAGCTTGCCTTCGCCGAACGGCAGCGGAATGTAATGGTTCAGCTTGATCGAATGGGTGACGTCGAAATCCGCGCGCGCCCGCTCGATGCGCGGGTTGGCGTTGTCGAGTTGCGCATCGAGGCCGCGCAGGCCGATCGCGTCGGTCAGCACTTTGCCGAACGTATAGTTGGCCTGCAATTGGATTCCGCCCACGACGCGCCGGCGGATTTCAAACTGCCCGGAGTGGTAGCTCGAATTGCTGATGTTGGTCATCACCGCCGAATACAGCAGGTACGGATTGGGGAAGAAGCTGAAGCCGAGGCGCGGGTATGGGAACAGGGACTGCATGTTCTGGGCATAGGTCCCGATTTCACCGGAGCGAATGTTGGCGAGCAGCGTGGAATTGGTCAGCGCAGTGGAAGGGAGCGTGGTCAGGAACGAGAGCGGCTGGCTGCCGGAGAGCGTCGCATCGTAGTTCGGGTTGAATCCCTTGCCGGCAGAGCTCGCAATAAACATGTTGCTGCGCGCGCGCTGGAAATCGTCGAGGAATCCGGGCTGGTTCACCTGTACCTGGTTGAAGTCCAGTTCACGCAGGATCTTCACCGCGTGGTTAGCCACGTACCGGCCTTCCACGATGAAGCCCTTCACCTGGTGTTGCAGCGAAAGGTTCCACTGCTGCACGTAGGGCGTGCGCAGGTTGGGATCGGCCAGCGCTTCCACGCCGGGGGAACTTGGCGAAAGGTTGAACTGGTCGAGCGTGGTGGTGGGAATCGCGAATGGCGGCGCCGGAATCGCCGGAACACTGTTGGCGAAGTTGCTGGAAAGCTGGCTGATTCCGCGGCTGGTGCTCAGGCCGCTGTTGACGGCGAAAACGTTGAAGATGGAGTTGACCGTGTTGTCGTTGGCGTAGGCGATGTTGTATCCGGCTCGGACCGAAGTCTTGCCGTCGCCTCGCACGTCCCACGCCAGCGCGATATTCGGCGCCAGGTTATTGAGGTCGCGATTGTAGAACCCGCGCCCGCTGGGGCCGCCCGTGAAATCGAGGGATGCATTCTCCAGGGCGGTCTTCACGACGTTTCCATCGATCAGCCTGGGGGTGATTGCCAGCCCGTTGGTTTCATCCACCGGCGCCATATAATCCCAGCGCAGGCCGAGCGTCAGCGTCAGGTTGCGGCGCACCTTGAACGTATCCACGGCATACAACGCATACTGGTTGTACGTCATGGTGTTTAAGGAGGCACCGCCGGGAACGAAACCGGAAGACGGGCTGGTGGCATTGAAGGTCTGGGTTCCGGTGCTCAGGATACCGCCGAGGGAAGCCAGCAGCGAGTTGGCGCGACTGTAATCTGTGGCGGAGGCTCCCGGAATCTGGTTCGTAAAGCCGTACTGAGAGGCCGCCGAAATTCCCACTCCGTAGGAAGGAATGGTGCCGTTATAGCCGTAGGAATCCACTTTCAGCAGCGTCATCTGGTAGCCGAAGGAAAGTGTGTGCCGCCCGCGGACCCAATTCGCATTGTCCTGTAACGACCAGGTGTCCACGGTGCGGCCTTCCGCCACTTCCGCACTCTCCACCGGCGAACTGAAAATCAGCCCGGTGATAAAGTAAGCCGGCTGATTCTGCCGGTTCTTGAACGTGCTGGGCGAAAGATTGAAGCCGCCGCGCAATTCATTGGTAAGGCTCGCCCGCGGGGTCCAACGCCAGGATCCGGAACCCAGCCTGGAAATATTGTCGTTGTAGATGGGCGGCATCGTCGTATAGAACGGCGAATAGGTCGGACGGTCCACGATGTCGCGATTCCAGAGGTAGCTGCCCGCGAACACGTGGTTGGTGGAGAGGTTGTAATCACCCTTGAGGGTCACGTTGTCCCGCGTCTCGTTATAGCGCGCGTTGAAGCTGTACCCGGTGGTGTTCAGACCGTCCCCGATGCTGGTATTGTTCGCAGCCGTGGGAACCTGCGAAAGGAGGTCCTGAATGAAAGGATTGACGCTGAGGCCGGCGGCCTTCAGCACGTCGAACTGCTGTACGGCCCCATTGACGCGATATTGCAGAATGCCTTGACGGGCGGTGGGAGTCAAAATGGTCCGGTCCACCGGTGTCTGCCTCTTCAGGCGGTAGGCTTCGTAATTGGTGAAGAAGAACAGCTTGTCCTTCTTGACCGGCCCGCCCAGAGTGCCGCCGATCTGGTTCAGGTTCACTCGCGGGCGGTCGACGCTGTTCATGTTGTTGAACCAGTCGTTGGATGAAAAGAAGCTGTTGCGGTTGTACCAGTAGCCGGAGCCGTGCAGTTGGTTGCCGCCCGACGGCGTCACCAGGGCAATCGTAGCGGCGTTTCCGCCGATGGTGGGGTTGGCATTACTGGTGGAAACCGTAAACTCGGCCACCTGCGCGATGGTGAGCTTGTTGGGAAGGTAGTCGAGCGGATTGGTACGGACCGAGTCCTGAATATTGACGCCGTCGAGCGTGAGGTTCGCGTAGCTCGGTCGCAACCCGTTGATCACAGTGGCGGTGCGGCTGTTCGTGCCCACGCCCGCCTGGGTAGCGAACAGGTTGCTGATCTGGCGGTCGAGCACCGGCAGGTTGACGATCTGTCCCTGGGATACCGTGGTGGCGACTTCGGCCGTAGAGGTGTCGATCGCCTGCGCGCCTGCGTTCACCTCAACCGTCAGCGCCGTGGACGAGAGGGACAACTTGATGGCCGGCAGGCTGAGAGTTCGCGCCGGGTCGATTTTGATATTTCCCAGCGAATATTTGGCGAAACCCTGGGTTTCAACGGTGAGGACGTAATAATCCGGCCGGACTGCCGTGAAGTCGAAGATTCCTTCGGCATTGGTCGTCGTGGTCAGCACTGCCGCCGTGCCGTTCGGCATCGACAGACTGACTTGAGCGCCAGGAACGCTGGCGCCTGTCGGGTCAACGACCGTTCCTGAAACACGTCCGGTAAGCTGCGCAAAAACGCTCGTGGCTGCAGCGAGGAGAAGTACAAGCAAAGTTTGGGTTCGAGACATAATTCCACTTCTTGCGTCTACGCCATCAGGCGAAGCACAGCGGTAAATTTACTGAAGGACCTGCCAACTAACCTCTTACGTTTGGGCTCAGTGTAACTTACGTCACGGTGCTAAACAAGAGGCGAGTGTCGGTTTACGGTAAACTGCCTACTTTTAACAAAAGAGTTAGGTAAGATTAGCCGAAGTTTAATTCAGGTTTAATCGAGCAGAAATCTAACGGGGCGCCCTGCCGCCTGCGCTACCGCTTCCGCGGCCAGATAGCCGCTTCGAACCGCGCCTTCCATCGTGGCAGGCCATCCGGTGCGGGTCCAGTCCCCTGCCAGAAAAGCCTTGGGAAGCCCCTGCTCGGGAGTCGGACGCAACGCCTCGGTCTCAGGCGCCGCGGAAAACGTTGCCCGTTGCTCCTTGATCACGTGCGACTTCAACAGCCGCGCATCCTTCACCCGGGGGAAATAAAGGCGAAGATCACCGATCGCGATCTGCACGATCTCGTTCCGGGAAAGCGCGGTCAGATCGCGCGACGCGCTGACCACGAGTTGCAGGTGCCGGCCGTCCTCTTTGTTGAACATCCACTGCATCGTGCGGTCGAGCAAAGTGGCATGCGGCAGGGTGGTCACCTCGCGGTCGAACCAGAGGTGAACTCCGGTGATCGGCGAGTGTTCGAACTTCGGCGCGCTCATCCCCACCGCTTCCAGCCGCTCGAAAGGCAGGGCGCAGATGTAGTGCTCACCGGTGAAACGCTCTCCGGCCACCAGAAACCCGTCCTCGTCGATCCGCTCGACCGGCGTCCGGTAGCGGAACTTCACGTGGGGCATTTTCTTCCAGCCATCGACGCAATACAGTTGGCCGAGTGGGATGGACGGGATCCCCATTTCGTAGGAATCCGCGCGCGCCAGAAAGCCCAGCCAGAACACCTGGAACCCGTGGGTCGCCGCCATCCGGTCCAGATCCTCGTTTACCGCGCTGACCAGCACCTGGCGCCAGAAGCGGTCGATGGCATGCGGCGTCTGGCGCTTTTGCAGCAGCCAGTCGAGCATGCTGATACGATCCAGGTCGCGACGCCGTGTCCGCTCGCGCCGCAGCGCCATGAGCGCACGCGCAATGCACATTTTGTCGGCGCGCCCAAGGCAGTGCATCCGGAGAAAGGAGCCGAAGAAGTGCATGGGCGCCGGCAGCCTCCCCCGGCGCAAGGCCGAGATCCGGCCCCCGGGCTCGATAAAATAGAACTCCCGGTAGAACTGGATGCGGTCGCGCACGCCCAGCCGCTCGTAGAAATCCAGAAGATTTGAGCAGCAGCGCAGCAGCACGTGCTGGCAGTTGTCGATAACTTCGGGCTCTTCGCCTTCGCTTGCCGGCGCGACATACGACGTCGCGCGGCCACCGAGAAAAGGGCGCGCCTCGAACAGCTCCACCTCGAAACCTGCGCTCCCCAGGGCCGCCGCGGCGGACAAACCCGCCAGTCCGCCGCCGGCAATCAGAACCTTGGACATGATCTTCTCCATAGACGAACAAACGGCCGATTAGTTCCCTAAGGATGCGTGGAATCGTGCCTTTTGCCGTCTACGCCATGAATTGCGACAGGTAGCGCTGACACTGCCGCAGTGATCCTTTGCGCGTTTCGAGCGACCCTTCATAGGCGCGGTCTTCCACCTCGACGCACACCGGACCGTTGTAACGGATATCGCACAACTCCGCAAAGAAGCGGCCCCACTGAACATCGCCGAGGCCCGGCAGTTTGGGCGTGTGGTACTCGTTGGGAGTCGCCAGAATGCCCACGTCATCGAGCCGGTGGCGGTCCAGACGGGCATCCTTGGCGTGCACGTGGTAGATCCGCGACGCAAATTCGCGAATCGGCTTGAGGTAGTCCATCTGCTGCCAGATCAGGTGCGAAGGATCGTAATTGAGGCCCAACCCTGTCGGAATGGCCTCGAACATCCGGCGCCAGATAGCGGGAGTCCGTGCCAGGTTCTTGCCGCTCGGCCATTCGTCGCGAGTGAACGACATCGGGCAGTTCTCGATTGCGATCTTGACCCCGTGATCTTCCGCAAATTTCACCAGCGGCGGCCACACCTCGAGGAACCGGGGCCAGTTGTCTTCTACCGAGAGGTGCCAGTCCATCCCGATGAACGTGTTGACCACCGGCACAGCCAGCGCCTGCGCCGCCTCCACGACTTTTCGGATGTGCGCGATGTACGTCTCTGCCTCGGCGCGGTCCGGCGTCAGCGGATTCGGATAGTAGCCCAGCCCGCTGATTTCCACGCCCGCCGCGCCCATGAGGTCGCGCACCCGCCGAACGTCATCCGGGTCCATTTTCGACACGTCAATGTGCGTCACGCCGGCATACCGACGTTCGCTCTTGCCCACCGGCCAGCACATCACCTCGATCGCCTGATAGCCGGCTTCCGCGGCAAATCCGACCAGTTCCTCGAGCGAAAGGTCGGGCAGAATCGCGCTCACAAATCCGAGTTTCATGTCTGCCTTAGAGTGTAAAGGGAAAACGGCCGGACGGCGCAAACTGATTCAGCCGGCCGCGTCAACCGCGCGCCAGAAAAGGCGGCGGCTCATCCGCGCTGGGACCGAAGCTGGCCGGTACGGGAATATCCAGCAGCCGCAGGTATACGCCGAACTGGCCGCGGTGTTGATACCAGTGGCTCAGCATGACGTCCCGCAGGAACCGGGCGCGGGGCACCGCCAGCAGTTCCTGTTCGCCCAGCACCAGACGCCACGTCTCCGCCATCAGTGCGTCATCGAAGGCCGGCAGCAGCGAGCGCACCGCGGCGATGCTCTCGTCGAAGGCGCTCAGAATCTCCTGCACGCTCGCAGGCTGCGGCGCGGCGAAATTCGGCGCCGGCGCCGGGTTCTTTTCCGCCAGCCGGAGCACATTCCCGGGAACCTGCGCCAGGTGCAGGGCAAGCTGCCCCGCCGTCATGGACTTCGCGTGCGGCTTCCACGTCAGCTTGTCTTCCGGCAGACGTTCCAAAAACCTGCGCGTCACCGGAGCCTGCGCTTCGAATTCGGTGAGCATCGTTTCCGCAAGCAGCATTGTTTGCGTCTCCCCTTCCATCGGTTGGCTGTATACTTATCTGCACCTGGGTACAGAAGCATGCACGAACACCAAGACCACTCTCATTATCATCGCGCGCCGCGCCTCACGCGCCGGAGCCTTTTTGCCACCCTGATTCCCGGCGCCATCCTGGCGCCCTACGCTTTCCCCCAGAATGCGGCCGATATGGCCGCTCGCTTCAAGCAGATGTCCGAGGACGCGGTGCGCAAGGGTCTGGCAGACCCTTTCAAGGGCATCACGGCTGACGGAACGGTTGAAGGCGGCTTGTTTGGTATCCACTCGACGGGCGTCTCCACCGCTCCGGTCCGCACCGCTGCCGAGCACTTTCTGGAAGCGCTCACCGGCGAACAGCGCACCCGCGCCCTGTACCCCGTTGACGACCCCGAATGGCGCAAATGGATGAATCAGCACTTCTACGTGCGCCAGGGCGTCAGTTTTAAGGAGATGACGGAGCCGCAGCGGAAGGCCGGATTCGGGCTGCTGCAAGCGGCGCTCAGCGCGCGCGGGCTCGAACTGGCGCGGAACATCATGAAGCTCAACGAAACCCTCGCCGAGTTGAGCGACGATCATGAATTCCTGGGCGAGTGGCTCTACTTTCTGACAGTGATGGGCAAGCCCTCGGCCAGCGAACCCTGGGGGTTTCAACTCGATGGCCACCACCTCATCGTCAACTATTTCGTTCTCGGCGACCAGGTGGTGATGACTCCTTTCTTCACGGGCTCGGAACCGGTCATCGCGCCGTCCGGCAAATACAAGGGCGTCTCCATCCTTCAGGACGAGCAGAACCGCGGGCTGGATATGCTCCTGGCGCTCGACAACACGCAGCGCGAAAAGGCGATTCTGGACCCGAAGAAAACCGGCAACTACAACCTCACCGAAGCTTTCAAAGACAACATCGTGCTCGACTACGCCGGCGCCCCGGTTTCGGCCTTCTCCAAGGCGCAACAGAAGGGCCTGCTCGAACTGGTGGACCTGTACGTAGGCACCATGGACGAGGGCCACGCCCGCGTCAGGATGGATGAAGTCAATCGCCACTTGGACCGCACGCATTTCGCCTGGGTCGGGGGCGCCGATTCATCCAGCGTCTATTACTATCGCATCCACAGCCCCGTTATCCTGATCGAATTCGATCATCAACGTCCGGCCAACCTGGCGCGGTTCGCCAAGGACCCGAGGCTTCCGACGCGCCAGCATATCCACTGCGTGGTCCGCACTCCGAACGGCAACGATTACGGAAAAGACCTGCTGCGCCAGCATTACGCGTCGCACGCCCACGCGTGAAACCGCGGAGTGGCCGCGCGCGCGCCGCGGCCGATCTACAGCGCGTCCTCCACGTCTGCCGGAAGCGGCCCGGCCATATCGCGGAGCTTCTCGAAAAGATCGTCGTAGAGTGAGGCGTAGGCTTCGATCGCGGGATCGTCTTTTCGCGGCTGCGCGAAGGTGCGGCGCATCTGCCGCACGGCCACAAGCAGCATTTTCAACTCATCGTCGGTGAATCCGAACGTTTTCGCCATAACAGAATCCAAAGCAGTCCGGCGGATAGCGCAAACGGGCTGAGCACGCGGGCAAACTGCATTTCCATGCCGCCGTCCCAATAGAGGTCCACCGTGCAGGCGCCATCGCACCCAGGTTCCACCAGCATCTGCCCCAGTTTATCGCCCCACACCCGGCGGGTCGCGCCGCTCACGCGGGCGTGCCAACCCTTGTCCCACGCCACCTGGACCGAAAGCAGAAGCTCGGGTCGAAGCACAGCCGTGATGCGCGCCCTGCTGGGGGTGAGCCATTCGAAATCGGCGCGCGGGAGAGCGGGGTCCACCAAGGCCGCAAGATATGGCTTGAGGAGTGTTGTGTCGTATGCCGGAGGCGTGACAGCGGGAAGGTCGCCGGGACGCACGGCGTGGGCCAGCGAAGCGCTACCCCGGTCCACCTTATAGATCACTTCGGCGCCGTCGCGCCACAACTCGGGGAGTGGATGAAAACGCTCCGGGTGCGAAATGGGGTGGTAGACTTCGCCGCTCTCGCGATCCCCGCCGACTACCGCATCCACGCCGAACACCTTGAACCAGTCCAGCGCCACCTCCAGTTTGTCGCCGGCGAGAATCTGGAAATTCACGTCCTGGAGCACGGTATTGCGAATGCCGTTATCGAACCCGCCGGTGAGCATCGGGGTATCGCTGAAAGCTGTCATCCAGAAACCGATGGTTCCGGGAGGGAAAACACGCCGGCCCGCAAAATTGCGCTGCAGCCAGTGCGCCACGCGGTACTCGGCAGTCGTTTCGATCTTGATGGGCCGGATCATCGCTCGCGTCATCCGCGCCTGGTGCACCAGGATCGGCAACGCCACCACCGCCGCCGCTACCGGCACATACTTCCCGAAAGCCCACTTGTCCGGCAGGCACACTGCGATAGCCAGCCAGAATGCCATATCCATTTCCAGGTGATACCGTTGCGGCTGGGGAAGCAGGATCAGTTTGAACCAGTACGCGCCCAATACGATGATCGCAGTGGCCGCCAGAAACAGAATTCCGAAACGCCGGCGTGAGCGGGTCCCGGCGCGCTTCAGGACCCATGCGAGCAGAAGCGGAATGGCTAGGAAGGCTGCCATGAAGGCGTAGTTCGGTTCGAACCGCCCTCCCACCAGCGGCGCGTTGGCCCGGATCGTCGCCACGGTGGATGGCGAGACCCACGGCATCGCCAGGGCGTACGCATAGACGCCGATTCCCGCCGCCGGCAACAGCGCGCGCCGGTAGCCCGAGAGCAGGTACGCACCCACCGCCAGCGCCAGCGCGAACCCGCCGAGCCAATTACACAAGACGGTGCCGGCAACGGCGAGCCCCGCCCCCACATAGTAAACTGGCCGGCGCCGGGTCAGGGCCAGATGCAGCGCGCCTACGGCAACCGCCAGGAAGAGCAGCGAGAGAAGGTGCGGCCCTTCGCCGTAGCGGACCAGGGTCACCAGCCGGCGCGGGCCGAACCAGCCACCTGAATCGGCGCGCAGTTCCCGAATCAGCCAGCAGGAGGGCGACACCAGCGAGTAAAGCAGAGCGCCGGCGAACGCATTCATCCGTGGCGCGCCCAGCACCAGGGCCGCCCAGAACAGCGCCACCGGAATCAAGGCGTAAACAACGGCGGTGACGAAGTGATAGGCGAGGCCGGGCGAGGGGCCAACGGCCGAAAGAGCGGCCACCGTCATGTGGAGCAGAGGCGGATAGCTGTCCGGCCAGGGAATGCCGCCGTACCAGAGCGGAAACCAGTCGAGTTGCGGAAAATGGTCCCGGATATAGCGGGCAAGCCCAATGAACGCGCCCTCGATGGAACCCATCTCCGTCGTGTACGCGGTGCCGAAAAGCCGCGCGACGACAACGGCATTCACCAGGAACAGAACCCCGGCCGCCGTCGCCGTCCTGGATCGCTCAGATCCCATAGAACCGTTCGGCAACCGCGCCCAGCAGTTCTTCCCGTATTTCGATTGGCTGCGCTCCGATCGCCTGCGTAAATGCGGCGAGATTCTCTTTCCAGGAGTACTCGGGAAGCGATTCCGGCCAGGCGCTTCCGAACATCAAGCGATGCGGACCAAACAGCGAGAGCGCGTGCCGGACGTATGGACGGGGCGAGGGAACAAGGCGCATCAGACCGCTCAGTTTACAGCACAGACGCGGAATTTGCGCAACCTTTTCGAGCGCCCGCTCCCAACCGTCGAACGGCGGCGCGCCCAAATGGTCGATCACGATTCGCAGTTCGGGGTGGGCCGCCGCAATGGCGGGCACGAGCCTGAGGTCGCCCGCAAAATCGAGCGGGAGGCGCCGCCGCTCGAGCTCCTCCAGGCCATCGGCACTCTTCGTGGTAACTCCGCGGAAAAGCGGGTGGCGCATGGCGGCATCGAGCGTGACGCGGTCGATCGATTCGCACCGCAGCACCATCCCTTTCACGAAATCCGGTGGCGCGATCTGGAGCGTGTCCACGACGAGGATCGAGCCTTCGAAGCGATTGCGCGCGAGAATTGTGGCGAGATGCTCCAGGGTGTAGCGTTCGGAAAAGGAGTGGTGGGAGTCGATGCGCAACGGAGCGCGCTTCAGAAGATGAACGCGAGGCCGCCGCGAAAGCTGCGCGGCGTTTCCACGAGCAGCAGGCTTTGGCCGTTCGACATCTGAATGGGCAGGTAACCGTCCGCCAGCAGGTTTCGCAGTTCGGCGGTGGCTTCCATGCGCCACGGCATGGAGCCGAACCGGGGGATGGGCTGGCGAACCAGGACATTCAGCCCGGGCTGCGGGCTAATGCTCTGCGTGCTGTAAATGTTGCCGGGCATGGCCCAGCGATGATCCGCTGTCCACTGGTAGCTGGCAATCATGTGGGTCCCGGCGCGGGGGGCCGTAGCCGAAAGGCGGGCGGTAGCGGTGCGTTTGCGTCCGGCGCGGACCATGGAGCGAAGTTCATCCGGGTTCGCGCTGGCGAGCTCCCGGCGTTCCACCGTAAGCGCGCCCAGCGAACCGTAGATTAAGCTCGCCGAAACGAACTCGCCCAGTTCCTGGGTGACCGATGCCGTGTAGCCGTTGCTCTGGTAATTTCCAGCATTAAAGATAGAGTTGCCGGAGAACAGATCCGGCAGCAGGTCGCCTTCGGCGAACAATCCCGCCGGCGCCACCATCGAGAGAGCCGCGTCGGTCACTTCTTCGTGGTGCGCCGACACTGCGTAGGTCCGGCTGCCGACCTTCTGCGAGTATCCGATCTCGTATTCCTGGCCGCGCTGGATCCTGGCCCGCGCTCCGCGAAGTGAAATTCGGGGGAACATGCCCAACGAATTCAGGCTGCGCTGGAGGTCCGAATCCTGATTGTTTGCTCCCAGATCGGGCCTTGCGTTGCCGGCTGAGTACGTCATATCGAGCCGTCCCGCATTAGGCAGATCGTAGCTGAGCCGCGCGTAGGGGCTGAAATTGGTGAGACGGTCGAGGAAGGAGACTGTTTCCAGCGTGAAGCCGTATTGGAACGTGAGGTTCTCGTTAATGCGCGTATAATCGTCGAGCGCCGTGGAAAGAGACCGCAGCAGAGGCAGCGCACTATCGCTGCCGGCCATGGCCGCGTTGAGGCGGGTGGGCATGAAGAGTTGCCGCATGGTTACCGAGACTTCCGGATTGCCGCCGGCCATCTCGCGGCTATAGCTGGTCCGGAACGCCGCCGATGGCGCGCCGGTCTGGGATCCGTACCCGACGTTGCCCGCCACCTGAAGATTGTTGCCGTAGAGGGAAGTAGCTAGAGCGAACGCAGTCCCCATGTCCGCTTCGCTGTTGACGCTGCCAGCGAGCGATCCTTCGCCCGCCGAAACACGCAGCAGCGCCCGCGTCCCGGTCAGCGCGGAGGCATGGTCAGCCCGCGGCTGAGCCGGCTGGATGGACGGTCCGAAACGAAGCACCGGCCGCGTGGACGATCCGCCGCGCAGCACCGCTTTCCAATCGTCCGTCATGAAAGTGCCGTTCTCCATCGCCGGATAGGAAACCTGAATGGAACTGAACAGGCTGCTCAGGTTGATCTTGAGCATGGATCGGATGCCGGGTTGGACCAGGATGTTGCTCTTGAACGCCGGCACGAAAGTGCTTAGGGAAACGCGGATGGAGTAGATGTCAGGAAAGAGTCCGAGAAAACGGAACTGGCCATTGCCGTCGGTGGTGATCTTCTGGAACAGGCGCTCCTGCCTGTTGAACAGCAAGACGGTGGCGCCCATCTGAGGAACACCGGAAGAATCGCTTACGATCCCGGCGATCGCGCCCGAAATTCGCACAGGAATGGCCGCAGAGGCCATGGGAGAGGCAAAGATACACGCAGCCCCTAGCACTAAGGTGGCGACCGTCTTTTGCGTCTTCGTGTTCAACATCCGCGACGCTCGTTCGGGCATGGGCCAAGCCCGCTACCCGTTAGGTTACCGTAAAGTCTGCCGAAGGTGTGAGGACCTGATTCCGGGTCTTGTCCGTGATTTTCAGCCGGAGAGTGTACTGCCCTGGCTGTAAGTTGTTGAGGTCATAGAGCTTTTCGATTGTCGCCTGGCTTGCCGAGGCGTCCGGCAGGTCACTCAGCTCTTCTGTAAATTTAAAGACTTCTTCGTTGCTTCCCTTTTTGACGAGCTGGTATTCCACCTCGCCGCTCGGCTTTCGCGTGTTGCCGTCAGCGCTGAGGTTGTACAGCTTCATGTAGATGCCCAGCTTCTCGTCGCGCTTGAAAACGGAGTCCATCCGGGGCCGCACCTTAGAACCGCCGATAACGAACTGTCCGGCTCCAATGCTGCGCGCCGGCACTTTCTCCACCAGATCCGCCAGAATCAGGGTACTGGTCGTGAACTTGTCGGCGTCGAGCCGCGGCACGTTCAGCGCATGCTCGTAGCTGGCCATGTTGCCCCCCACCAGATCCTTCACCACGATATTCAGGCGGAAAGTCCCCGGAGGCAGCGGGATGGTCTTCTGATAAATCGATTTTTGCTTGGCGTACGCCTGGAGCATGTCAGGCGGGGCGTCAATAGTGACGGTCTCTTCGAAAGGGCTTATTGCCCGGCGCCGCGTAAGGGTTGTGATGCTGCCGAAGATGTTGACCGCTGCCCGCTGCACCCCATCCTTCGACTGGAACTGGAGGTCCTTGTTTTCCAGTTGCACTGTAATGTAGGTGAGCACCGAGGCATCCGTTACCGGGAAGTAATCGACCCGCACCGACAGCGGCAGCGTGTTGTAGCTGATCCGCGAATTGACGGCGGCCTCCAGATCTTTAAATTTCACAGAAGGCGGCCGCTGCAATTTGGTGAACTGTTCCAGCCGGTTGAACTGGTTCAGGCGGCTGCTCATCTGGTCCTGCGCCACACCCAGATGGGTTCCGTCCGTCCGGTTGAACCGGTCGGCCTTATCCGCCAGGCCCATTTCTTCCATTAAGGTGAGGCCGGCGCCAGGCACGTTCAGCAGGGCATCCTTTTCGGAAGGATCCATCGTCATTCGGTACTCGCCCGACATCGTGGGATCGACGAACTCGATCTGAATATCGGTGCCGATATCCTCGATGTAACGATAGCGCCAGATCTCGAACGGGAAGGTGGACGTGGTTCCGCCGCCTTCTTCATAAGGCCTGTTGTAGGTGCCGCCCGAGGGATGGGAGTCCTTCTCGTCCGGCGGGCCGTACTCAATGTAAATGCGGCCGCGGTCCGTCTTCCATCCCGGGATTCCCGACGCGAAGTGCTCGTTCGCATAGGCAATGCGGCGGTAGTGCTCTTCCTTATATTCGTTCTCGATCGAATCCGGAGTGGGGTCGCGGCGAAGCCAGAACTGCTCGATGAACTGTTCCCGCTCTTCGTCTGTCTGCAGCCGTTTGAAAGTGGCCCGTTCTTCCTCGGTGATGATGTACGTTACGTCCTCGTTGAGCCACTTGCGGTAAGGCGTCATCAACTCCTTACGGAGCTTCTCTTCGCGCTTCCGTCGTTCCTTCTCGGTCAGCGGCTTGGCGACGGTTTCCCTTTGGTTGGATCTTCGAGGAGGATCGCCTTTCTGCTGTGCAAAAACCAGGCAAACCGCCATGGCACAGCAGAATAACGGGATCGGAAGGCGTGAGACTTTCATACGCACCGCTTCATTTTGACAGGGTTTCGACTGAAACTATTGTAGTTCCCCTTCTTTGCGCGGGTCAATCC
Organism: Bryobacterales bacterium; assembly: GCA_963836425.1. Classification (GTDB taxonomy): domain Bacteria; phylum Acidobacteriota; class Terriglobia; order Bryobacterales; family Bryobacteraceae; genus CAWIJJ01. Next base: position 206,995 of record CAWIJJ010000013.1, read on the forward strand.
GTGAAAATGACGCCACACTGGGCCAACCTTGCCTTCGTTCAGCCCTCCAGCTACTTGATCTTCTTCTCCGTTTCAGCCAGCAGGGCCTTCACGGCCTCGACATTCGAGCCCGGAGGAACATGCTGGATGTAGTTCCGGAACTGCTCCGCGGCTGACGCGAAGTCGCCTTTGTCGCCGTAAATCACGCCCAACAACTGCTCGGCCAGCGGTACCGAATGCTGCACATCGAGCTCCACCGCGCGGCGGGCGCTTTCGAGTGCCTTATCCTTACTACCGAGATTGTATTCGGCGACGGCTTGATAGTAGTAGGCCTGCGGGTAGGCGTTCGGCGACATCTGGATCAAAGCGGAAGCCCTGTCCGCCGTCTCCTGCCACTTCTTTTCGACCGCCGAAAGCCGCGCCAGGCTCAGGTAGGGCTTGGCGAAAGCCGCATCGCCGGCCACCGCTTGCAGAAATGCTTCGCGGGCCTCGACCGGCTTGTTCTGCGCCTGCAGAAGGGTGCCTAGTTCCTGCCACGCTTCAGCATAGGCAGGGTAAGTCTCCACTGCCTTGCGAAACGCCTTTTCCGCCTCCTCCGGCTTGCGCGCGCCGAGTGCCTCACGCCCCTTCTGGAACGACTTCTGCGCATCCTTCGGCGCCTTCAGGCTGGCCGCGCTGACGGTAAGGTCCTTCGAAGAGGCCAGGGTATGCAGCACCAGCCGTCCCGCATCCACTGGTTCGCCGGCGCGCACACGGCTAAGATCGAACGTGTCCGACCGGTAGCCCTTCAGCGACGCCCGCAGGCTGCACCCCATCAGGGACACGATACTCGCCCCGTCCACCTGAGTCTGCCCGCTGAGCGCTCCGCCAAAGCCCGGGTTGCTCGCCGCCGACCCGATGCTCGCGTCATTGGCGCCGATGTGCCGGTCCCTGCCGAGTTCCACGGTAAACTTGCCGTCTGCATCGGTTTTTCCCTGCGGCTGCACCTGGTTTTGGCAAACCAGTTGGATATCCGCCTTGCTTTCCAGCGGACTGCCGTCATCCATTACCACCATCCCGGAAACATAGATAGGGCGCTGCGTATTGCCGCCCGTCGTGATTCCGCCCTGGGGTATGGCGGCCCCGGCGAAGAACATTCCAAAGACCAGTGCTCGCAGCACGCGTGCCTCCCGCGGGAGTGCGCTCCCGGCATGCGACATTCTAGCTCCCCTGCAAGCGCCGCAAGAAGCCCCCGGCCGACCGGCGGACCATCGCCACGTCACCGAACAGCCACAGCCTGGTCGCGTACCAGTCCACCCGTGCCTCTCGCGCCTGGCCCGGAAGCCCCGGCGGACGAGGTTCGAACACGTCCTGCAACAAGACATGGAGCAATTCGTGAAGGCACGTATTCAAAGAAAGGAACGGCACCTGGTTGCCATGGGCATGGGACAAGGCCACCATGCACAGGGGGCAACCGCGGTAGAGCGTAGTGACGCCGCACAGCGCGCGGCCACCGTCCCACTGCATCGGGAGGCGGTCGGTAACCGCAAAGTTGATCTGCCGCGGCTGTACGCCGGGTACTTGCGGCTCGCGAAAATCGGGGCGCCAAACTTCCACTGTCTTGTTGCTAGTCGCGAGCCGGATGCCGCAGGCGGCGAGATCCCGGGCTGCCTCCGGCCAAAGACTGCCCCAAAACTTGCGGAGCAGGGCGGGCTCATCGTCGAGCCTTTTGTCGATCAGGATCTGCACCGGCACCGCGAGTGGAGCCGGGGCGGCTGCGGCGGCGGCTGCGGCGGGGAGCAGGAGACAGAATCGACGGCGCGTCATGCATTCCTCCCTCTCGCACTAGTGTACTATTCTATTAGTACATTATCAAGGCTGTTGCAGGGGCTCGAAAGGGCTACCCTGGAAATCGGCCAAATCCAAGGTATGATTAGCTTTATCCCCAGGTACTGCGTCTATGTGGATTGTCCGGCTTGCCTTACGTCGACCCTACACATTTGTAGTCATGGCGGTGCTGATCGCGATTCTGGGCGGCAGCGCCATCATGACGATGCCCACGGATATTTTTCCGTACATTGACATTCCCGTGGTGAGCGTGGTGTGGACGTACGGGGGCCTTGCTCCCGAAGAGATGGAAAAGCGCATGGTGACCACTTTCGAGCGGGCCATGACGACTACCGTCAACGATATCGAGCACATCGAATCGCAATCCTACACCGGCGTTTCGGTGACGCGCGTCTATTTCCAGCCAAAGGCGAAGGTGGAACTGGCGCTGGCGCAGATCACCGCGATTTCGCAGACTCTGTTGCGCGCTTTTCCGCCTGGCACCACTCCGCCCAGCGTCATCAAATACGACGCCTCCGCGGTGCCCATCATCCAGTTGGGCTTGGAAAGTCCCACCATGAGCGAGCAGGAACTGTTCGACATGGGCCAGAATTTTATTCGTACCCAGCTTGCCACCATCCAGGGAGCTTCCGTGCCGCTGCCTTATGGCGGTAAGTTCCGCGCAGTGATGGTGGACCTGAACCCGGAACAGCTTTTTGCCAAGGGGCTTTCGCCGTCCGACGTTTCCGCCGCGCTGGGCAGCCAGAACCTGATTCTGCCGGCGGGCACCGCGAAAATCGGGGACAAGGATTACCAGATCAAGCTCAACAGCAGCCCGCGGATTCTGGACGAGATGAACCGGCTGCCGCTACGGGTAGTGAACGGCGCCACTGTGTACCTGGGAGACGTGGCACAGGTTCGCGACGGCAACACCGTGCAGACCAGCATTGTGAAGACCAACGGCACGCGCGGCGCGCTTCTCACCGTGATGCGCAACGGCAAGGCGTCAACCCTGGACGTCGTGAATGACGTCAAGAAGGCCATGCCACGGATTCTGGCCGGCCTGCCTCCGGCGCTCAAAGTGCGGCAACTGGCGGACCAGTCGCTGTTCGTGCGAGCGGCCATCAACGGCGTCGTGAAGGAAGCCGCCATTGCCGCCGCTCTGACCGGCCTGATGATTCTGATGTTCCTCGGCAGTTGGCGCAGCACGATCATCGTCTGCATTTCCATTCCCCTGTCGATCCTGGTGTCTCTCACGGTGCTCAACCTGTTGGGGCAGACAATCAACGTGATGACCCTCGGCGGCCTGGCGCTGGCAGTGGGCATCCTGGTGGACGACGCCACTGTGGCAATTGAGAACACGCACCGCAACATGGCGATGCGCAAGCCGCTGGTCCGCGCCGTACTGGACGGAGCACAGCAGATCGCAGCGCCCACTTTCGTGGCCACGCTCGCTATCTGCATTGTGTTCGTTCCGGTGCTTCTGCTCACCGGGGCAGCCAAATTTCTGTTCACGCCGCTGGCGATGGCGGTGGTGTTCGCGATGATGGCTTCTTACTTCCTGTCGCGAACCCTGGTCACCACCATGGTGTATTTCATGCTGAAGCCCGAAGTGGCGCTCTACGCGCGCGGCCAGCACGGCGAAAGCGCGGGCGGCAAAGGGATCTTCTGGAAGCTGCACTACGTTTTCAACCGGCGCTTCGAGCTGATGCGGGCCTGGTACACGTCGCTGCTGCACTGGTCGCTCGATCATCGCGGTCCGGTGCTCGCTGGGTTCAGTCTGTTCGTGGCCGGTTCGCTGTCGCTCGCGCTGCTGATCGGCCGCGACTTCTTTCCCACCGTCGATTCCGGCCAGATGCGGCTGCACGCGCGGGCTCCGGCAGGAACACGTCTCGAGCGCACCGAGGAGATTTTCGCCGATATCGAGCGCGAGATCCGGCAGGAGATTCCACCCAACGAAATCGACACCGTGATCCATAACATCGGCCTGCCCAACGGTGGTTTCAACCTGGCATTCGGGGACAATCCGACGCTCGGCGTCAGCGACGGCGACATGCTGATCTCGCTCAACCAGGAGCAGCACGGCTCGACGGCGGATTACGTGGACCGCGTGCGCAAGCGGCTGAACGAAAAGTTTCCGGACATCGTGTTCTTCTTCGAAGCGGCCAACATTACCAACCAGATCCTGAATTTCGGTCTGCCGGCGCCCATCGACGTGCAGGTAGTGGGCCGCAACCAGGCGGCGAACTACCAGGTGGCGGAGAATCTGCGGCGCCGTTTTGCAGCCATCCCGGGCGCGGCTGACGTGCATATCCACCAGGTGGTAAACTCGCCCGAGATCCGGGTGGACGTAGACCGCGACAAGGCCGGCCAGGTGGGCCTCACACAGCGCGATGTGAGCCAGAGCCTGCTGATTTCACTGAGCGGCAGCGGCCAGATCTCGCCCACGCAGTGGCTGGACTGGAACACGGGCGTGAGTTACCAGGTAGCCATACAGACGCCGCAGTACCGGATCAATTCACTGAACGCCCTGATGCGCACGCCCATCGGCGCGCCGCAAAATACGGTGAATGTAACCACGCCAACGTCGCTAGGCGGCTCGGCAACGGCAGGCAATGCAACAGTGGGCGCGGGGCCGAGCCAGGCTTCGGCGGCGTACGGGAACCCGGGGGCGCTGGCCGCGGGGCCGCAGTTGCTTTCAAACCTGGCCGGAGTGCGGCGCGGTATCGCGCCGGCCATCGTGAATCACTACAACGTCCAGCCGGTTTACGACGTGTACGCGAACGTCGACCGCAGCGATCTGGGCGCGGTCGGCTCGGCGGTCGAAAAGATCGTGAACGAGGTTTCCCGGGACCTGCCGCGCGGCACCACCATGGCGATTCGCGGCCAGTACGCCACCATGAAGAGCTCGTTCTACCGCCTGGGGCTGGGCATGGTCTTCGCCGTGGTTCTGGTGTACCTGTTGATGGTAGTGAATTTTCAATCGTGGCTCGATCCGTTCATCATTTTGATGGCGCTCCCCGGCGCCATGGCTGGGATCGTATGGATCCTGTTCCTCACGCAGACCACCTTCAGTGTGCCGTCGCTGATGGGGTCGATTATGTGTGTGGGGGTGGCGACGGCGAACAGTATCCTGGTGGTGGTATTCGCCAACGATCAACGGCTCGAAGGCTACGACGCGCGGTCGGCCGCACTCTCGGCGGGCCACACGCGCATCCGCCCGGTCCTGATGACGGCTGGCGCGATGATCATCGGCATGGTGCCGATGGCTTTGGGACTGGGCGAGGGTGGAGAGCAGAATGCGCCGCTGGGGCGGGCGGTAATCGGCGGCCTGGTGCTGGCGACGCTAACCACGTTGTTCGTGGTGCCGCTGGTGTACAGTCTTCTGCGGAAGCATTCGCCGGTTGACTACGAGCATAGAATGGCCGAAGAAGAGGCGGCGCATCTGCGCGCCGGCCTGGTGAGGCGTGAGGACCTGGCATGAAGGAGATTGGCAGCAGCGAAGACCAACTGCGGGCCGAGATAGAGGGCCTGAAACGGCAGCTCGAGGAACACGAGCGGCGCGCTTCCGGCGAGCACCCGGCGCACACCGGCGGGCCGTCGCCGTGGACATTTTTGCTGGTGGTGCTGTGCCTGGCCGCATTGCTCGGGGGTGGTTATTTCTGGGGCTACCTGCCGCGCGTGCGTCGTGAACGGGTGCTGGCGGCCGAATCCCGCGCCGAAAGCGTGAGCCTGCCCGTAGTGACGGTGGAGCTGGTGGCGCGGTCGGCGTCGCGGACGAACCTCGTGCTGCCGGGGAACATCCAGGCTGTCAGCGAAGCGCCGGTGATGGCGCGCGCCACCGGATACCTGAAGAAGAGGAACGTGGATATCGGCGACCGGGTGACCGCGGGGCAGGTGCTGGCGGAAATCGAAGCGCCGGAACTCCAACAGCAGATCCGCCAGGTGCAGGCCACGATCGACCAGGCCAACAGCACGGTCCAGCAGGCCGAAGCTGCCGTGCAGCAGGGCCGTGCCAACGCAAACATGGCGCGCGTGACCTCCGAACGATGGCGCAACCTGCTCGCCAAGGGTGTGGTTTCGCGGCAGGAGAGCGACGTCTATCAGGCGCAGTACGAAGCGCAGCAGGCCAACGTGCAGGCGCTCGAGAAGGCCGTGCAGGCGGCGCGCAGCAATGCCGCCGCGGCCGAGGCCAACCTCGCCAGGCTGAACCAGATCCTCACCTATCAATCGGTCAAGGCTCCGTTCGCGGGCGTCATCACGGTGCGCAATGTGGATGCCGGCGCCCTGGTGAATGAGGGAAGCACGCTGCTGTTCCGCATCGCGCAAACTGACCGGCTGCGCGCATATATCAGCGTGCCGCAGGCAGATGCGCCGTCGGTGCGGCCCGGCCTCCCGGCCACGCTCACATTGCCCGACCTTTCCGGCCGCAGGTTCACCGGCCGCGTGACGCGGTCTTCCAATGCGCTCGACCCCTCGGCCCGGACGCTGCTCACCGAAGTGCAACTGGACAACCCGGGCGGTCTGCTCATGCCCGGCATGTTCACGCAGGTGGAACTGGCGGTGCCGCGAACCGATCCGCCCCTGGTTATTCCCGGGGATACACTCACCATACGGAGCGACGGGCCGCAGGTGGCCGTAGTGGGGCCGGACGGAACCGTTCATTACACCAAAGTTCAACTGGGACGCGACTTCGGGTCGAGCCTGGAGGTGCTGGACGGTCTCACAGAAGGACAGCAGCTTGTGGTCAATCCGGGCGATGCCATCCGGGAGGGCGTGAAGGTGAAGACCATGCAGGCTGAAGGGAAGAAGAAGCCGTGAGGTGGCTGCATGCGGGAGGCGCACTGGCACTGTGCTGTTTCATGGCCCAGGCGCAGGCGCAGTTTGACAACTCGCCCCGGGTGCGCGACCTGATCCGCGCCGGCAACCTTTATCTCTCCCTGCAGGACGCCCTGGCGCTGGCCATCGAGAACAATCTGGACATCGAGCTGCAACGCTACAACCTGCGCATCCTGCAAACCGAACTGACGCGAACGCGAGGCGGTGGAACGGTGCGCGGCGTGAACTACACGCTGCTTGAAGTGCCGGTCGGAGTGGGCGGACCGCCGAGCCCCGTGCTGACCAATCCGGCCTCCGCCAACCGTGCCACGGCGGGGTCCTCGGTCAGCACGAATGCGCTGGCGTTGAACGTCTTGGGCGAGCCGCAAACGAACCTCTCCATCCAGGGCACAATTCCGCAGATCACCGGAACTCCCGTTCCTGTGTTCGATCCGGCGCTGGTAGGGCTGGTGAACTGGACGCACCAGACCACGCCGCAGACCAGCCTGGTCTCCGGCACCAATGCCCTGGTGGCCAACGCATTCACCGCCAACGCCGGAATCCAGCGTGGCTTCGCCAGCGGCGCGCAGGCCACCCTGGGGTTCAACAACAACCGGCAGGCGATCAATGCGATCAACTCAGCCTACAGCCCCTACACCGCCTCGAGCCTCGGCTTGACCATTACGCAGCCCCTGCTCCGCGGTTTCGGCCCCAGCCTGAACCGGCGCTTCATCCGCATCGCCGGCAACGAGCAAAAGATCGGCACGCTTCTGTTTCAGCAGCAGTTGCTGGCCACGGCTTACGGGGTAATCCGCATCTACACGGATTTCGTAGCGCTCCATGAGGACGTGCAGGTGAAGCAGGAAACGGCTGCGCTCGCCGAGAAACTGCTTACCGATACGCGGGCGCAAGTGGAAGAGGGAACGCTGGCGCAGATCGAGATGACGCGCGCCAACGCACAGGTGTTTTCGACACGGCAGGACCTGATCAACGCGCGCGGGCTGCTCGAGGAACAGGAAGCCATTCTTAAGAACGTGCTGACGCGCCGCGGCAACGAAGACGCCGCAGTGCAGGCTGCGCGCATCATCCCGACCGACCCGCTCTTGATTCCTGACCGCGATGAGGTACGGCCGATGCAGGACCTGATCGCGGATGCGCTTTCGAATCGTGCGGACCTGGGGCAGGCGCGGCTCCAGATCGAGAACGCTCAGATTGGGTTGCTGGGTGCGCGCAGCGCGACGCTCCCGCAAGTGGACCTTGTCGGCGTCATGCAGAACAACGGCCTCGCGGGGAGCGCCAACCCGCTCTCCCCGAATTCGAACCCTACATACTTGAACGGCTACGCGGGCGCTTTGGGACAGGTGCTGGCCCGCAACTATCCCACGTACGGCGTGGGGTTGCAGGTGACCCTGCCGCTGCACAACCGCATCGCCGAGGCGGACCTGGCGCGCGACCAGCTTCAGGTGAAGCAGTCCGAGATCCGGCTGCGGCAATTGCAGAATCAGATCCGGCTGGAAGTGGAGGACGCTCTGATTGCGATGCGCCGCGCGCGGGCCGCGTACGAAGCGGCCGTGCAGGCCCGGGCGCTCCAGCAGGAATCGCTCAACGCCGAGCAGGCCAAGTTCGAAGTGGGCGCCTCCACCAGCTTTTTCGTGATTCAGTACGAGAGTCTGCTGGCGCAGGCCCGTTCCACCGAAGTGGCGGCAAAAAGTTCGTATGTGAAGGCGAAGGCCGCGCTCCAGCGGGCCACGGGGAGCATTCTGGACGAGAACCGGATCTCCCTGGACGCGGCGATCCAGGGCCGGATGTAGGTGCTGACCGCCCTCTCGCAACGCTTTCGCCGGCAGCGCATGGAGCGGTTCGCGCGCGAATTTCAGATTACCGCCGAGACCCGGGTACTGGACATTGGAGGAACACCCGACTGCTGGGAGCTGTCGCCGGTACGCCCCCGGCTGGTGCTGCTCAACACACCGAGGGCGCGCGACGATCTGAAAGGCGCGGCCGAGTGGGTTGCAGGCGACGGATGCCTCCTGCCGTTTCCCGATGGGGCCTTCGACCTGGTGTTCAGCAACTCGGTCATTGAACACGTCGGCGGCCCGGAGAGCCAGGAGAAGTTCGCGCGCGAAGTTGCACGCGTCGGCCGCGCCTATTGGGTGCAGACACCCGACCGCCACTTCCCGGTCGAGCAGCACCTGCTTACGCCCGTCGTTCACTGGCTGCCCCGCGCCTGGCAGCGTGCCATCGTGCCGCGCTGTAACGTCTGGTCGGCCATCAGCCGCGTGACGCCGGACCGCCGCCGGTTCTACATCCAACACTACCTTGCCGACGTGCATCTGCTTACGGCGCGCGACCTGCGACGGCTGTTTCCGCGCGCCCGCATCATCCGGGAGCGCTTCCTGGGCATAAGCAAGAGCCTGATCGCCGTCGGATAGACCAAAACGTCGAAATTTCAGACAGAGTACTCTGGAACATCCGCGCGGATTTCGCGTCCAATCACTTCTATGGGCCGCGCGTCCCCGACCGTCAAACGTCTGCTGATCCGTCATTTCTTCGGGCGGTTCTTCGATAAGGAATCGCTCTCTCCGCAAGGCGAGCCCGAGGCCGGCATCATTCAGACCCTGGGCATTCTCGCGGTACCCGGAGCGTTCTTCGTGCTGCTGTTCCGGCCGCTGACACTGTGGGACTGGTCGCTGGTGGCGGTGCGGGGCATGTTCCTGCTCTATTCCATGGTGGTGATGGGTTTCATCATGGTGTTTCAATGGGATGCGCTGTTTCCGGACCGGCGCGACTACCAGATCCTGACGCCCCTCCCACTGACGCTGCGAACGGTGTTCCTCGCAAAAGTGGCCGCGCTGGCAGCGTTCCTCACTATCTTTCTGTTCGACATCAATATCGTAAGCTTTCTGTTCTGGCCCGGAGTGGATGGCGGCCGGAACGCCTGGGACATCCTTTGGGCGCACATGACGGCGGTGCTGGCCGGCGGACTGTTTGCGGCCTTGGCGGCCGCGGCGGTGCAGGGCGTACTGGTGACCCTGTTCCGCGGCAGCACGCTCCGGCGCATCTCAGTGGCTGTCCAGACACTGGCGATGGCCGGCCTTGTGATGACGTTCTTCCTGATTCCGATGATTGCATTCGGCACCGAATACCTGGTGAAACAGAACCATCCGCTGCTCCAGTGGTTTCCCGGCTACTGGTTCATCGGCTATTACGAACAGCTTCGTCCGGTGACGCGGAGCGAACTTTTGCGCAGCTTGGGAGGACGCGGGCTTCACGGCCTTTGGATGGCCGCCGCGATCTTTCTTTTGACTTACCTGCCCGGCTACCGGAGGCTGGCGCGGCGCGTCGTGGAAACGCCGGAACCCTCGGCCGCGGGCCCCGGACGCTGGCGCAACTGGTGCGATGCCGTGCTGCGCCGCACCATCCTCCGCAACCCGGTGGAGCGGGCGGTTTTCCGGTTCATCACGGCCTCGCTGACCCGGAGCACCAAGCACCGGCTGTTCCTTGCCACCTACGGTGGTTTCGGGGCGGCGGTGGCCGTGATGTCTTTGAGTTCCGGACCAAACGGGCTGCTGACCCTGCCCCTTACGCTTTCCTTCGTGCTGGTTTCGGGCCTGCGATCCGCCTTCAACTTCCCCTCCGAGCTGAGCGCCAACTGGACATTCCAAATGGCCGAGCTGTATCCGGCCCGTCACTACCTGGCAGCTACCCGGAAGTGGATCATCTGGAGCGCCATCGTACCGCTATTCCTCCTGCTGGCCGGAATGGAGTTCGCCCGCTTCTCATGGCCGGTGGCTCTGTTTCACCTTGCGTTCGGCGTCCTGCTCTCGCTCTTTCTCACGGAGATCATGTTTGCCGGCTTCCGCAAAGTGCCCTTTACCTGCTCGCATTTTCCCGGCAAAGTGAATCTGGTCTTTCTGGGAGTGATCTACATTTTTGGCTTCACGTTATACAGCCGGTCCACGGCCCGTCTGGAGGTGTGGCTGACGGCCAGGCCGGCTGCGGCGGTGGTGTTTTTGGCGGCGGGCGCGGCGGGGCTTGCGGCTATTGCGTACTGGCGAGACCGGGGAACGCGGAGCCTCGCGCCGCTTGATTACGAGGACCGGGTGGATCCCGCCGTCCGTTCCCTGGGACTCAATCCCGAATAGCCAAGGAGACGAAGATGATCGAGATTCGCAACCTGGTAAAGCGGTACCGCAACACAGCCGTAGTGGACGGCGTGAGTTTCACGATCGCGCCGGGCGAGGTGACCGGCTATCTGGGCCCGAACGGCTCCGGCAAGTCCACCACCGTGAAAATTATGACTGGGTTGATCGAGCCGACTTCGGGCCAGGTTCTTCTGGACGGCCGCGACGTGCGCGACGACATGGTGAGCTTCAAGCGCCGGCTTGGCTACGTGCCCGAAGAGGCCATTCTTTATACCTATCTGACTGGGCTTGAATACCTGGAGCTGATGGGCGGCCTGCGCGGGCTGCCGGCGGCGCTGGTGGAGCGGCGTGCCAACGACCTGCTGGAGCTTTTCTCGCTGCGGCAGTATCGACACGCCCCCATTTCGGCTTACTCCAAGGGCATGAAACAGCGGGTGCTGATCTCCGCCGCGCTGTTGCACGATCCCGACATCCTGATTCTGGACGAGCCACTGACCGGCATCGACATAACTTCGGCACAGTTGTTTCGCCACCTCCTTGATGAACTGGCGCGGCGCGGCAAGACCATCCTCTACATTTCGCACGTACTCGAAGTGGTCGAAAAGGTCTGCGAGAAGGTTGTGATCATCTATAAGGGACGAATCATTGCAGCCGATTCGGTGGGACGCCTGCGAGACCTTCTGAACGCTCCGTCGCTCGAAGGAATTTTCGCGCAGTTAGTGGAACAACGGGACCTGGAGGCGACGGCGCGGGACATCGCCACTGCGATTTCGGGGTAGCCGCACGGGACCGCGTTGTGTGAAGATCTGAAGTCATATGACGCCGGACGAGCCCCTCGCTTTCCGCTCCATCCTGCTGGACCAGGCCACTCAGGCCGCGCAGCTTTTCAACGCGACGGGGGAAGGCGTCGTCTGGGCCGTTGTGGCCTCCGGGATTGACGGCGGCCATCCCCACTTTCGCAAATGGCGGAACCTGGACGTGCAGCCGCCGTTGCGTCACTTCGATTTTGGATCGCTTGATGTCGAAGCCCCTCTCACCGACAATTTCGGGAACGGCACCGCGGTGGCCGCCGCTATCGCCGGCGAATCCGAACAGGGCTGGCTGGTTCGGAAGATCGAAGGCGAGTGGGAGACCGTCAGGCTCGCGGGCGTGAAGGGGCTCGCGCCCAAGTGCAAACTGGTGAGCATGAAGGTGCTGGACGATCAGGGCAGCGGCAGGGCCAGTACCGCCATTCAGGCGCTGTCCGCCGTTCAAGATCTCAACCGGACGGCCGGTGCATTGAAGATTCACGGCGTGTGCCTGGGACTGCACTACGAATACGACCCGGAAATGTACGGGTGCGGCCAGAGTCCCATCTGCCAGATGGTCAATGAACTGGTCCGGTCGGGCGTGGTGGTAATAGCTGCTGCCGGTAATTTTGGTTTCGGGAGGCAGGTGGGCATGTACGAGCAGCGTCTCGGCGGGATACCTTGTTCGATCACGGACCCAGGCAATGCCGAACTCGCCATCACCGTCGGGTCCTGCCACTCCCTTCAACCGGAGCAGTTCGGAGTTTCGTACTTTTCGGGCAAAGGACCCACCCTCGACGGCCGGGACAAGCCGGAGTTAGTGGTGCCGGGCGAGCGCGTTGTCACTGCCGGGGGGCCGGCTGGGTGGAAGCCTGGAGGGGGCGGGATCCCGGATGGAGCCGCCGTCTACACCGAAACTTCCGGGACCAGCATTGCCGCCGCCATCGCCTCCGGAGCGGTGGCCGCTCTGCTTTCCGGCAGACCCGAATTCATCGGCAAGCCAGATCTCTTGAAGCGCCGCCTGGTGGAAACCGCGCGCGACCTCGGACGCCGCCGCGAATACCAGGGACACGGCCTGCTCGATCTACTCAAGGCGGCCCAACCCGATAACCGCGAGGTTCCCGCTCAGTTACCGCGAAGAGAGGCCCTCCGCGTAGTGATTTCTTACTCTCATCGCGACGAAGAACTGATGAACGTGCTCCGCAGCCAGCTCAGAGGGCTGGAACTGCGCGGGCTAATCGAAGTTTGGCACGATCGCGACTTACGCGCCGGAGATGAGTGGTCTCCAGAAATTGCGGAGCATCTTGAGTCGGCGGACATTACGATCCTTCTGCTTAGCGCGGACTTTGTAGCCAGCGAAAACTGCTACGAGAAAGAGTTGCCGATCGCCATGCGCCGTCACTCGCGAGGGCGCACCCGAATCGTTCCAGTACTCCTGCGCCCGTTCGACCTCGAGGTACTGCCCCTTGCGGCACTGAACGCAGTCCCGAAAAACCGTGTCGCGATCACCGAGTGGACAAACCAGGATAAGGCGTGGACCGAGGTGGCCCAGCAGGTTCGCCGCGTAGTGGAGAGCATTACCGGTGCCTCAGCCGATGCCACAAGACTCGTGCCCTCGACCTGATTTGGCAACTTACCCGGGATAGACTCGGGCTGCGATTCTTCGCTGCACTCTGCTCGCCCGGCGCTTCCATTGGACACGGTGCCCTCGCGAAATGGCGGTCGTTTCAGGTAGTCCGCACGAGAAAGTAGGGGGTGTTCGTACATAACCACGCCGCTCCCGCTAAATCCGGCGAGCCGGTTCTTCCGTACCCCTCTATTGTTTGGACACTTCGATACCGGAGGACCTACATGAGACGCTTATTGCTGCCGGCAGTCCTGCTGCTAGTCGCAGGCTCGGCTTTCGGAGGACCTTGCGTGCCGGGGTCGCTGGCGGACTATTACGCGCTGGGCGGCAGCGGCTGCATGACGAACGACTTTCTGTTCCAGTCTTTTGCTGCAGTACCGGGTCAGTCATTCGCCACCATCATTGATCCCACAACCATTCAGGTGCAGCCACTTATGGGAACGAATGGGGGGTTCTTTCTGTTCACATTAAACACTATGGCGGGACCCGGCGAGCTTTTCGAATCGATCTTCCGATTTCAGGTCTCAGGCTCGACGACCACGGCCTCGATTGCCCTCGGGGGGACCTCGGCAACTGGGGATGGCGTCGTACTGGGTGTACTGGATGTGTGCGCCGGCGGCATGTTTGCGGGAGACCAGCCGTCAGGTTGCAGCGGGACACCAGACAGCGCCATCGTCTTCGCCACGGAGTCCGATGGCATGACGAGCTCCAGCTTGACATTCTCGGCACCGTCGAACTTTTTCGACGTGTTCGTGGATTTGACGGTGGATGGGGGAGCCACCGGCACAGCGGCGCTCGGATCTGCGCAGGTAGGCGTTGTTACGCCAGAACCGTCTTCCATGGCACTGCTGGCGAGCGGGATGGCGGTTTTTGGGTTACTGCGGAAACGCGTCAAGAGAAATTCCGTTCAGTGAGGAAAACACATGCGGCATTACCAGAAGTTACTCGCAACTCTAATGGCGGCGTTGATCGTGTTACCGGTTGGATTTTCTGCCAACCACAGGGAGGCTCCGATCACGGCGCTCGACCACAAAGCAGACATAACGGATGTGTTCGCGTTTCGCAGTTATTCGGCGGCCGGCGGAACCAGCGTGCCCATGGTAACCCTGATCCTGTGCGTGGATCCGCTGCTCGAGCCGGCTAATGGTCCGAACTGGTTCCCGTTCGATCCCGACATTCTTTATGAGATCAACGTGGACAACAATAACGATGCCGTACAGGATGTCACCTTTCAGTTTCGGTTCACTACCGAGCAGCGCCTGCCCAACCTCTTCCAGGTTTACGCAGGAGCGGGAAGCGGCATCACCGCGCCCTCCAATTCGCCGGCTCCGGTGCCGCCGGGAACGCTGATCGTGCCGCCGCAGATCACCTCGTTCAACAGCCCGGGACTGGGGCAGCGACAGTCCTATCAGGTGACCATGATCAAGAGCGGCTCCGGTTCGAGAATCGAGGGCACAGGGCCGTTCTACGCCTTGCCGGCCAATGTCGGACCACGAACCATGGATTACTCCGCTCTCTTCAGCCAGGCCACCTACACTACCACGACGCCGAACGTAACCGTCTTCGCTGGCACGGTGGACGATCCTTTCTGGATCGACCTCGGCGCCGCCTTCGACACACTGAACCTCCGTTCCGCGATCGCTCCCGGCGTCTTATCTCCGGCACAGGATGCTGCCAACGTGAACATCGCGAGCGACACTGTTTCCGGCTACGCCGTCAACGCGATCGCCATTGAGGTGCCGGTTTGGATGCTGACGCGCACGGGCTCGATAGAGCCGGCAACGTCGGACGCGGCCACAATCGGCGTATGGGCGACCACGTCTCGTCCGCGCCTGACCACCCGGCGCGCGCCCCTGCCGGCCGTATCGTCCGGCTCGTGGAGCCAGGTGCAACGGATGGGTAATCCTCTGATTAACGAACTGCTGGTCGGCACCGGGTTCAAAGATCGCTTCAGCATGGACCTGCCGAAAAACGATGCGCAATTTGCATCCTTCTTTCTGGATCCGGCGCTGGCGCGCATCCTGAATGCGGCCACCGGCGGAGCGCTGACCATACCTACTCCCCCGCGCACAGACCTCCTGCCCCTGGTTACCTATGCACCGCCCATCGCGGCGCCGGGAACTCCGGCCGGGCCGGTGGCCGACCTGCTGCGGCTGAACACGGGGGTGGCACCGACACCGCCCGGATCGGCAAGCCGGTTGGGACTGCTGGGAGGTGACGCCGCCGGATATCCAAATGGCCGGCGCCTATACGACGATGTAACCGACATTTCCTTGCGGGCCGTGGCGGGCGTGCTTATTCCAGCCTTCAACAAGGCTCCGAACAACAGGCTCGGGGACGGCGTAAACGTGAATGACGCGCCTTACCGGACGGCTTTCCCGTACCTGGCCAACTCGCCCAGCGGCCGTGACCGGCGGCACATCGACCCGGGTGAACCCGGGTGCACGGCCGGCGGCGGTGCGCCATGCGCGCAATAACGCGCTTAACTGCAGTGCTGGCGGCGGCCGCCTACTCCCTGGCGGCCGCCGGGCCGCCTTCACTGGCGGAGCGCAAGGCGGCTGTCCGGGCGCTTCTCGAAAAGGAAGACTTCACGGGGGCGCTTACCCAGTCGCAGGCGATCCAACGCGAGATTCCAGACGACGTCGAGACTTACGGACTGATGACGGCGGCCTACCTGGAACTAGGAGACTACGACGCCGCCGAGACGCAGCTTCAGTGGATGCTGGATTTGCGAATCGGAAAGCCAAATCTCGAGGGGTGGCTGCTGCTGGCCCGGTTTCGCGAAACGACCGGCGATCCGGAAGGCGCGCTCGAGGCGTTGAGCCAGGCCAGCGGGCGGATCTCTGCGGGAGAAGAGCCGGACCGCCGCAAATTGATGGCTGTCGCGGGACGGCTGTATTTCGAGATGGGCAAACTCGAATTGGCGGATCGCGCTTTGCTCGCCGCGGGTGGGGCGGAAGGCGACGGCGCGGAACGGTTGGCTCTGGCGAGGCTGCGGGCGGCGCAAGGCAGACGGGGCGAGGCCATTGCGATGCTGCGGCAGTGGACGGAGAGGGAAACCGACCCGCGCACTCTGTACGTGCTGGCCGGGATGTCCGGTCTGGCCGCCGACTACGCCCGGTTTGAACGCTCGGCGTTGGCGGTCTCGGCGGAAACGCGCAACGCCAACCGCGAACTGGCACTCTACTACGCGGAAAGGGGACGAAAACCGGCGCGGGCACTCGAGCTTGCATCGGGCGCGGCCGCCGCCCGGCAGGACGCGCGTACTCTGGACGCGCTCGCCGTGGCGTTGCTGGCGAACGGACGGAAAACGGAGGCGCAGAAAGCCATGAGACGGGCACTGGCAAGCGGCACGCGTGACGCGGAAATTCTGCAACACGCAGCACAAATGGGAGTGAGCGGGCAATGAAACTCGTATTCTGGAGCATCGTTCTGGCTGCGGCGGGCGCGGCGGCAGCTCAAACGCAAGGCGCAACGGACCAGCGTATTGCATCGATCGAGCAGAGGCTCAAACGGTCCCCTCGAAATGCGTCTCTGCGCGACGATCTGGCAGGCGCGTACCTGCAGAAAATGCGGGAAACTTCCGACGGGAGCTATCTCGACCGCGCCGACCGGATCGTGATCGGAATCCTGCAGGATCAGCCGGACCAGTACGAAGCGCGGCGACGGTGGCTGGAAATTGAGATGCAACGCCACCACTTCGCCCAGGTTATCGCCCTCGCCCGCACCATGGTGGGCGAGCGCCCGGAGGATGCGGCGGTATGGGGAATGATGGGCGACGCTCAGATGGAAACCGGCAAGTATGACGCCGCCGCCGATACATACCAGAGGGCGGTCGATCTGCGGCCGAATCTGACCACGTACAACCGGGTGGCGTTCTACCGTTTCGTTACTGGCGATGCAGAGGGTGGAATCGACATTATGCGGCTGGCAATCCGCTCGGATTCGCGGGAAGCGGAGAACGTAGCGTGGTGCATGGCCGAACTCGGACGCATGTTGTTGAAGACGGGCGCCACTGGCGAGGCGGAAGTCGCGTTTGCCCAGGCGCTCGCGCGGTTCCCGGGATATCATCCGGCAGTCGCCGGCCTTGGTCGTGTGCAGGCGATCCGCGGGAAGTATCAGGATGCCATCCGTCTGCTGCGGGCGGCGCAGGCCAAGGCGCCGTTTCCGGAGTACACCGCCCTTCTGGCCAGAATCTATACGAAGATCGGCAACCGCGAAGCCGCCGGGCAGCAGATCGCGCTGCTCGATGTTGCGGACCGGCTGGATCGCGTAGCGGGACAGACCGCGAACCGAGTCCTGTCTTTGGCGTACTCCGACCTTGGACACCGCGTGGACCGGGCGCTGGAACTGGCCCGGGCCGAGTTGCAGGTCCGGCAGGACGTGTATTCCTATGACGCCTTGGCCTGGGCGTTGTTCCGCAATGGTCATACCGCCGAATCGGCGGAGGCGATGGAAAAAGCGCTGAGCCAGAACTCTCCCGAGCCGCTATTTGAAGAACACGCGGCGCGCATTTTCGCCGCCGCCGGAAAAACGGAAGAGGCCCAGCGGCACAACCTCTCAGTGCGCAGCGATTACTGGCAATAAGACGGCCGCAGCTAAAGCGCGTTTCGTTCAGTGGCCGTCCGCGGCGGATACTTTGCCGCGGAAAAGGGAGTACACCAGGACGAAATATCCGATGGCTACCAGCATTCCGGCGCCCCACCAGTAGATGCCGGCAGTCAGGGACAACGTGCCGGAAGCGGCATTATAGATCGTGATGGCCGTGCTGGGGTCGCCGGAGGACGGCAGCAGCGTCGGGTAAAGCGCATAAGCGGCTCCCGCAAGAGCGGCGGCAATATACAGACAGGAACAGAGGAATGCGTCGCGTTCCCTGCTCCGGCGAGTGAAATGAAGTATGCCTCCGAGCCCGGCTGCAACGGCGATCGGTATCAGCCAGCCGGCTGGCGCTTCGCGGTAATTGTCGAGCAGACGCGGGCGGATGGAGATGGTCGCGACCAGTGCGGCTCCGGAAAGCAAGACCAGCGGCAGCCACAGCCATTTCACCGCCAGTTTCATGCGGTCGCGCAGGCGCCCCTCCGTCTTCATAATCACGTACAGCGCACCGTGAACCGAGAGCGCGATCAACGCGAGCACGGCGCAGAGAACCGTATACCAGTCGAGGATGCCGGGCTCTGCGCCGGGTCGGAAGTCGGTCCATAACGGGACGAAGAAGTAGAGGTCGTTGCCGAGCGGTACGCCGCGGATCACATTTCCGAGCGCGGCGCCAAAGAAGATGATGAGGAGAATGCTGGCGAGCGAGAAGGCCGCATCGAAGAATCCACGCCACAACGGGTCGGCCAGGTGCATCCGGAATTCGATGCCGATAGCGCGAAACAGCAGCAGCCAGAGCACCATGTTCAGCGGCAGATAGAAGCCGCTGAAACTGGAGGCGTAGAGCAGCGGGAAGGCGTAGAACAGGGTACCGCCCGCGGCCAGCAGCCACACCTCGTTGCCATCCCACACCGGCCCGATCGAGGCAAGCACCTGGCGCCGCTCCTCTTCGGCGCGCGCCGCCCAGAGGTGCAATGCGCCCGCGCCGAGATCGAAGCCGTCGAGCACGACGTAAGCCGTCAGCATGCCGGCCACAAGAACGAACCAAACGGTTTCCATCAGGCTTCTCCTCCAGATACGGTGGCCGTGCGAACAGGCACGTCGCCCGGGCCGTGATCGATCTGGCGGTGCAGCAGGAATACCAGAAACAGCGACAGCATCGCATAAAGGCCCATGTAGCCGAGCAGTGTGAACAGCCCATTGGCGGCCGAGACGTTGATCGAATGGCCGGACGCCGTCCGCACCAGGCCGTAAACAAGCCACGGTTGACGGCCCACCTCCGCGGTCATCCACCCAGCCGTATTGGCGATGTACGGGAAGGGGAACGCGAGCATCAGGATCCAAAGCGCCCAGCGGGTTTCGAACAGCTTCTTGCGCCACCAGAGCACGACGGAGAGCGCCATGATGGCGACGAAGAGCGTGCCCAGACCTGCCATGATGTGGTACGAGAAGTACAGCAGCGGGATGTTGGTTGGCCAGTCCTCGCGCGGAAACTGGTCGAGCCCTTTCACTTCGGCGCGGGTGGTGCCGTAAATCAGGAAACTGAGGGCGTTGTTTACCACCAGGGGATTGTCGATCCGCTGACGCTCCACATCGGGCTGGCCAAGAATAACCATGGGCGCTCCGGCCTGTGTCCGGAAGAGCGCCTCCATGGCAGCGGTGGTAGCGGGCTGCTTCTGCGCCATGTATTTTCCGTGAAGGTCGCCGGTGGGGAAGATCTGCGCGGCGGATGCCACGATGCCGGCCACAATCCCCACGCGCAGGAACAGCCTGCCGTGGGCGGGGTGTCGGCCCGAAAGCACATAGAAGGCGCCCACCGCGGCCATCACAAACGCTCCGGTGACCACAGCGCCGCTCATCGTGTGAGCGTACTGAATCTGCGCCCACGGGTTCAAGAGGACCCCCCAGAGGCTGGTCACTTGAAAAGATCCGTCGGCCATCCGGGCGTAGGCCACCGGGTGTTGCATCCACGCGTTGGCGGCCACGATGAAGAATCCGGAGAGCCAGGAGCCGAGGAATACGAGGACGGCCGAGGCCCAGTGCACCCGGCGGCTGAACCGCTTCTCGCCGAACAGGAAAATGCCGAGGAAAGCCGATTCGAGGAAGAACGAGAATACGCCTTCCATCGCCAGCGGCTGCGCGATGACGCCGCCCGTGAGTTGCGAGAAGCGAGCCCAGTTGGTGCCGAACTGAAACTCCATGGGAATCCCCGTGACCACACCGGCCACGAAGTTGATGCCGAAAATCCTGGTCCAGAAGCGCGCAGCCTCATCGTAGATCGGGTCGTTCCTGCGGAGGGCCAGGGTTTTGAACACGACGATCAGCGGGGCGAGGCCCATCGTGAGCTGCGGAAAAATATAGTGGTAAATGATCGTGAACGCGAAGTGAATGCGGTGGATAAATAGTGCGTCGTCCATTGTTTTCAAAACGTCAAACGCGTGCCCACCTGAAAGGCCCGAGGGCCGCCGCTCCCGAACACGTTGCTCGTCCGGCTGGTGGGGTGGCCGAACGCGGGATCCAGCAGGTTATCGGAGTAGCCGGCCAGGTTGGCGACGTTGAACAGATTGAACGCTTCTCCGAATACCTGCCATTCGAAACCTTCAAATCGCAGCCGGTGAGTGAGGCGCACGTCCTGCGATATCGTGCTGTCTCCGAAGTCGAATTCAGCAGGCAGCGTGACGGACGGGAATACTTGCGGGGCCACCGGGCCGGCCCGGCTCCCGTAGCGCTGGTTGTAATCGGTCACGAGGCGGACAAGGTCGGCCTTGCCCAAGCCGAAATTAAACCGGTTTGTTCCCGAGCCGGGAAGCAGAAACTCGCTTACACCGCTGCCGAAGAAATCGGCGCCGGTAATCACCGGCTGAAAGGGAAGGCGGCTATTGTAACTGGAAATAAATGATAGTTGCAGGCGCGCCGGCAAATCCACCGTACCGGCTACGGTGAGTACATGCCGCGGTACGGCCGGCCCGACATTCTGAAGCCAGTTATTCAGGTTAGTAATCGGGGTGAACAGCTTCGTAATTCCGTACACGTCGTCCTGATTCTGCCAGGCGTACGAAGCCTGGGCCCGCACCCGCTTGCCGAGCCGACCTTCGGCGCGAACGAGCAGCCCCTTGTAAGTGGACCTGCCGGCGCTGATGGTGGCCTGGACGGGGCCGTTTGTACAGGAGGCTCCGGGGGTGAGCAGGTCGGCCGCCGCGCAGGCCGGCACCAGCGGGCCGGCTGCTGCATAGTAATGGTTCAGATCGATGCCTCGCAGCATCTCGTGCAGAAAGTGGCGATAAACAAAATCCGCTGAGACTGCCAATCCTGGCGAGAGGCGGTGCTGAATGCCTGCGCTTGCGTGCTGGGCCTGGATGGGAACGAAATCGCGGACAAAGAGGTCGGTCGCCGTCTTGAAGACATCCACGTTGCGGACCGCGAGATCGGTATTGTCCGGATTGATCTGCAACTGCGTGACAGCCACACCCCGGATCAGCGGCAGAAGAGCGGTCAACAGGCTGCCGGTGAAAGCGGTGGGCGTGCGGTAATCGATAGGCGCACCAGCGGGAGCGCCGGTGATTCCCGGGATGGGATTTGGAATGATGGAGCCGGGAAGCGGGAGAAAGCCGGTGCCAAGCGGTCCGAGGTAGGCGCGCTCCACCAGCCTGCTCTCGAGGGTGAGCGTGTCATAGTAGATGCCGGCTCCCCCGCGCACCACCGTATCGGCCTTCGGGGACCAGGCAAATCCGAGCATAGGGCTGAAGCGCAGCCATGCGTGTTCGGCCGGCCGCAGTCCTTCCTGCCCGAAAAAAGGAGCTAAAAATTCAGGCTTGGAGAGGTCGTGATTCAGCAGGTTGCTTTCGAACGACCAGGCCAGGCCGTAGTTGAGTGTAAGGTTGGGGCGCAGTTTCCAGGCGTCCTGCCAGTAAACATGCGTCTGTGTATCGTGGTCGGCGTTGCCGCGCTGGAACGCGGGCGGCTGGCGATTATCGCCGATCCCGAAGGCGAAGCTCTGAAGGGGCAGGGCGAGAATCGACTCCACGCCGGTGAACGAGGCCGGGATGAGACCCGCAAGCTGCGGCGAGAGCGCGCGCACCTGGGCCGGTGAAAACAGCTTGATCTCGGCGGGCACATACAGCGAGTAAGTGCCGGTACCCTTAACATATTCCCATTCGCCGCCGAACTTCATGCGGTGGCTGCCCCTCTGTACACTCATGTTATCCGCGAAGATATGGCGGCGCACCTGGCGCGTCTGTGGCGCGTTGGTCTGGTTGCCGAAGATGAGCCCGGAGCTTTCAATAACGACGTGCGGCCCGCCGAGCCCGAGACAGCCGGGGCATTCCGCCTCCGTGGGCGTCGAGTTCCGGTTCGACCAGTAGGTCATGGAATAGCGGAACTCGTTGACCGCCGTGGGACGAAGCACGCTGGTGAGTGAAAGCACACCCGAATCGGCGTAATTTCGGTTGCTGACCCAAGCCGACGGCAGCGAGTTCACTTCGCGCGGCGCGAAACTGCGGTTGCCATCGTGCGAATAGCGCAGGAATGCCGTGTGGCGGTCCGAGAGGCGATAGTCGAGGCGGCCGTTCACCAGGTTCTGGTAAAACGGGCTGGGGGCGATTACTGCAAACTGGCGGAACGCGGGGTCGCTCGGGAGCACGCTGTAGATGCCGCGCTGGTTGTTGTGTTCGTAGGCCGCAAAGAAGAAGAGCCGGTTGCGGCGCACCGGGCCGCCGACCCACACGCCGCTCTGGGCGCGCGCGAAAAATGGGTCTGAAGCCTGCGGGTCGCGGACCAGTCCCGGGAAGGCCGAGAGGTGATGATCGCGAAAAAAGAAGAAGCCGCTGCCGTGCAGTTCGTTGGATCCTGTGCGGGTAACGATATTGATGGCGCCCGCACCGGCAATCCCGGTGGAGAGATCGAAATTCACCGAGCTGATCTCAAATTCCTGAACGATTTCCTGGGAGAAATTCTGCTGTGTTCCGCCGTCCACCGCATCGTTGATGTGCGCGCCATCCACGGTGATGCGGGTGAGATCGGGGTTACCGCCAAGAATGGAGACGTCGAAGGCGCGGTTGAAGTTGCCGAGGTTGTGCGTACTGACCGTGACGCCGGGCGCAAGGAACGCGAGTTGCAAGAAACTGCGGCCGTTGAGCGGCAGTTGCTCGATCTCGCGGCGGGAAACCACCTGGTCGAGCGTATGCCGCTCCGGTTCGATCAGGGGAGTCGCCGCTTCAACGGTGATCTCGTCGGTGCGCCTGCCTACCTGAAGACGCACGTCGACCGTGGTGACCGCGCCCGTCGCCACGTCGACCCGTACCACTGCCGTACCGAACCCGGCTGCCTCGGCGCGCAATTCGTACCCGCCCGGCGTGAGCGCGCCGAAGCTATACGCACCGGCCGGGTTGCTGCGGGTTGAGCGGGTGAAGTCAGTGGCCGTGCTGCGCAGCGTGATCGAGGCCCCGGGAAGGACACCGGCGGACGGGTCAAAAACGGTGCCGGCGACCTCTCCGGTGGGAGCTTGCGCTCGCACAAGGCCCGCGGCGACCAGCAAGAGAAGGAGAGACGGTTGGCAACGCACTCAGTTTCAGAGTAACAGGAACCCCGAAAAGCGACAGGCTCAGTTGGCCGCCGGGTTGAGGCCGCGCACCGCGGCGCCTCGCGCGCGCGTAAACCACCAGACGCCGAGCGCGAACAGACCGATCGAAATCACCTGCGAGGTGTCGAGCGGACCGCCCCAGAGATTGCCCTGCTCATGCACGCGGAAGAACTCAACAATGAAGCGAGCCACCGAATAGAGCATCAGGTACAGCCCGATAATCGTCCCAGGCGAATGCGCTTTCCTGCTGCGCCAGTAGAGAAAGCCGAAGATGGCAAACTCGGCCGCCGCCTCGTACAGTTGCGTGGGATGGAGCGGCGTGCCGAGAGGAACTCCAACCAGACGGTTGGCGGCCGGATCGGTGAACGTGACGGCCCAAGGGCGGTCGCACTGCACACCCCAGCAGCAGCCAGCCGAAAAGCAGCCGAGCCGTCCTATGCCATGGCCGAGGGCAATGCCGGGCGCGAAAACATCGGAGGTGCGGAGCAGCGGAAGCCCCGTACGCCGCATGTACCACCAGCCCACGGCGAGCGCGCCGATCAGGCCGCCGTAGAAGACTCCGCCGGCCTGCAGGGTCGCCAGCGAGAAGAACTCGCCGGGACGGTCCAGGTAGTAGCGGAAGTCCACCACCAGCATCATCAGCTTGGCGCCGGCAATGGCGGCCAGCGCGCAGTAGATACCCAGGTTGGTCACCGCCTCGGCGTTGAGCTTGGCCCGCACCGCCAGCCGGGTGGCCATCCAGAGACCGGCCAGAAAACCCAGAGCCACAAGCAGGCCGTAGGTGTGCAGGAACGAAATGTGAAAAATTTCAGGGTACATTTGCAGGCTGCCGCTTCTGACGGAACAGATCAAGCATCAGCAGCCCGCTGCCGATGACAATCGCCGAATCCGCCACATTGAACGTGGGCCACTCGTAGTGCCCGATATAGATGGCCAGAAAATCCGTAACCCGACCAAAGAGGATGCGGTCGAACACGTTGCCCGCCGCACCGCCCAGCACCAGCGCCAGACCCCAAAGCGTGCCCCGGTCCAGCGTCCGGGCCTTCCACAGCATCACCGAGATCATTACCACTGCCGCCAATGTTGCCGCAACCAGCAACATGGTTCGCCATTCGCTCGTGGAATCGTTGAAAATTCCAAACGCGACACCGCGGTTTTCCGACCGGACAATGTCGAAGAAACCCGGAATTACCGGGTGCCGGTCCGCCGCCGATACGCGAGTCTCGATGAGCCACTTCGACAACCGGTCGGCGGTGAACACGAGGGCGGCCGCCCCGTAGGCTTTCCAACGTACATCAGCCATTCAGAATCTCGTCCACCGCGGCGGCACAGGACCCGCAAACCGTCGGGAATCGCGGATCCGAGCCGCGATCCGTCGTGTACTTCCAGCAGCGGTCGCACTTCTCGCCGGCGGCGCGCTCCACCCGCACTTGCAGTCCATCGTTCGACCCGCCGCCCAGTGCCACCTGGCTCACGATGAACAGTCCCGGCAGTTCCGGCGCATACTGCTCGAGCAACGGATACAAGTCCCCGTTCGCCGAGAGATGCACCCGCGCCTCCAGCGGCGCTCCGATCAGCTTCTCGTTGCGCGCCGTTTCGAGGCTCTTGAGAACGCTATCCCTCACTTCCATGAGACGATCCCAGTTGGCGGCGCGTTTCCGAGCCGTGTCATCGATGCCGCCTGCCAGGTCCGCGGCTTCGGGGAAGTACGCCACGTGAACGCTCTCAAGGTGGCCCATCTGCTTCCAGACCTCGTCGGCGGTGAACGAAAGAATCGGCGCCAGCAGGCGCACCAACGCGTCCAGCAGGCGGTAGAGGGCCGTTTGCGCACTTCGCCGCGCCTTGGATTTTGGAGCCGTCGTATAGAGCCGGTCCTTTAGCACGTCGAAATAGACGGCGCTCAGATCCACGGTGGCAAAGGCGTAGACGCTGTGATATACGCGGTGAAACTCGAACCGCGCGTACCACTCTGCGCAGCGCTTAACCAGGTCTTCGGCGCGCAGCAGGATCCAGTGGTCCAACTCCGTCAATTCGGCGGGGGGAACTGCATCCTGCTCCGGTTTGAAGCCGTCCAGGTTGCCGAGCAGGTAGCGGAACGTGTTGCGCAGTTTGCGATAGGCGTCCACCAGGCGCGTCTGGATGGTCTCCGACATTCGCACGTCTTCGTTGAAGTCCACCGACGCGGACCACAGCCGCAGAACCTCCGCGCCGTGATGTTTGATCACCTCATCCGGCTCGATGGAATTGCCGAGCGATTTGTGCATCGCTTTGCCCTCACCGTCCAGCACCCAGCCGTTCAGCGCGCAGGCGCGGTACGGCGATCCGCCTTTGATCCCGGTACCCACCAGCAGCGAACTGTGGAACCATCCTCGATACTGATCGCCGCCCTCCAGGTACACGTCGGCCGGCCAGGGGAGGCCGAAACGTTCGTTCAACACCGCCAGGTGACTGGATCCGGAGTCGAACCAGACGTCCAGAATGTCGCTCTCCTTGCTGAACTCCGCGCCGCCGCACTTGCCGCACGTGGTTCCCGGGGGCAGCAGGTCGCCGGCGGATTTCTCGTACCAGATGTCGGCGGTGTGCTGGCGGAACAGTTCCACGATCGAGTCAAGTATCTTGCGGTCCGTCAGCGGCTCGCGGCAGCCTTCGCAATAGAACACGATGATGGGCACGCCCCACACGCGCTGGCGCGAGATGCACCAGTCCGGGCGGCTCGCAATCATGTTGGAGATGCGCTCCTCGCCCCAGGCGGGCATCCATTTCACGCTCTTCACCGCGTCCAGCGCGTGCCGGCGGAAATCGTTCCGCTCCATGCCGATGAACCACTGCTCGGTGGCGCGGAAGATAACGGGCCTGTGGCAACGCCAGCAATGCGGGTACGAGTGCGCCAGTTGATGCAGCCCCACCAGCGCTCCGTGCGCTTTCAGAATCTCCACAACCAGCGGGTTGGCTTCCCACACCGTCTTTCCGATGATCGTTTCGGGCAGCCTGCCGGATGCGCCCGCCGCGTGGAAGAACCGCCCGCCCGCGTCCACCGGGCAATACGTCTCGATGCCGTACTGCCGGCCCACCGCGTAATCCTCCTGGCCGTGGCCGGGGGCGGTGTGAACGGCGCCGGTGCCCTGCTCCAGAGTCACGTGGTCCGCCAGAATGCCCAGCGAATCTCGTTCCAGGAAAGGGTGCTGGAACACCGTTCCTTCCATGACCGAGCCTGGGAATTTCGCCAGAACTTCCTGGCCGATCCAGCCACAGTTTTCCGCCGTCTCCTTGACAAGCTCTTCGGCCACGATGTAAACATCGCCCGCCACATCCACGGCGGCATACACGAACTTCGGGTGGTACGCGATGGCCATGTTGGCCGGCATTGTCCACGGCGTCGTGGTCCAGATCAGCCCGTAAACATTCTTGCCCTTCAGTGCCGGGTCGATTTTCGCCGGATCCGATTTCAGGCGGAAGCGGACCCAGATAGACGGGCTGGTGTGATTTTCGTACTCGACTTCCGCTTCCGCGAGCGCCGTCTGGTCCCTGATGCACCAATGTACGGGTTTCAGGCCTTTGTAGACGTAGCCCCGGTCCAGAAATTCCACGAACGCGCCCGCGATCACGCTTTGATAATGCGCGCTCATGGTCAGGTAAGGATCTTCCCACTTGCCCAAGACTCCCAGGCGCTTGAAGCCCTGGCGCTGCAAATCGATGTACTTTTCCGCGTATTTCCGGCAGGCGCGCCGGATGTCGATGGCGGGCATCTGCGCCTTTTTCGCGCCAAGCTCGCTGTCCACTTTGATTTCGATGGGCAGCCCGTGGCAATCCCAGCCCGGCACGTACGGGGAGTCAAAGCCCGCCATGGTCTTGGATTTGACGATAAAGTCCTTCAGAATCTTATTGAAGGCGGTGCCCAGGTGAATCCGGCCGTTGGCGTAGGGCGGACCGTCGTGCAGCACATACAGGGGACGGCCGGCCCGCGACGCACGGATGCGGTCGTAGAGCTTCTCCGCCTCCCACCGCTCGAGCATCTTCGGCTCGGTCTGCGGGAGATTGGCCTTCATGGAAAAGCTGGTTTTCGGCAGATTGATCGTCTGCTTCAGGTCGACATTATTGGAGTCCATTGGAGAGGTAAATACTATGGTACCAGCCGCGTAAAGCCCTCCGCGTCCGGCGGTGCGACACTCCGTCCCGGAAACGGACAGTTGCGCCCCACCGGCCAGTATGAGAAGCAATACTTTCGCGAGGCCCCAAACCTGCACGAATCACGTCGATAATGATAGCTCCTGCTATGGACTCCGCAATCGCCCCGGCCCCGGTGAAACCCTTTCGCGTCCTGATTTGCGACGATCAGCCCGACGTGCTCGAAGCACTGCGCCTGCTGCTGAAGGGAGAGGGGTGGCAGGCGGTGGCGGTGGATTCACCGGAGGCGCTGATGCGGGCCATCCGCGGCGAACTGTTCGACCTCATCCTGGTGGACCTCAATTACACCCGCGATACCACATCGGGCGCGGAAGGAATGGACCTGCTGGCAAGTCTGGAATCGGAGGGCAATTCCACTCCCGTAATGGTGATGACGGCGTGGGGGAATTTCGACCTGGCGGTGGAGGCCATGCGGCGCGGCGCCTGCGACTTTATCCAGAAACCGTGGGATAACGAGCGGCTGATCGCCGCGGTCCGCAAGCAGGTCGACTCGGAGAGGCGCCGCCGGTCGGAACTGGAGATTGCCGCCAACGTCCAGCAGAAGCTGTTTCCTAAGAAACTGCGCCCGCTGCGCACGCTCGACTATGCCGGCCATTGCGTGGCGGCGCGCGAGGTGGGCGGCGACTACTACGATTTTCTTGAAATCACCGATCACCTGCTCGGCTTCGTTCTGGCCGACGTTTCCGGCAAAGGAATTCCCGCCGCGCTGCTCATGGCCAACCTGCAGGCCTGTTTCCGCAACCTGCCGCCGGGCGCGCTCCTCCGTCCCGGCGAAGTGCTCGACGGCATCAATCGCCACTTCTACGAATCGACCGCGGCCGAGCGCTTCGCCACCCTTTTCTTCGCCAGCTACGAAGACCGCACGCGCCGTCTACGCTACATCAACTGCGCGCACGTGGCGCCGGTGCTGCTTCGCGCCGGCGGGAGCGTGGAGCTGCTCCAACCCACTTCGATGATGCTGGGCGCGTTTCCCCGCTGGGCGGCGCGGGAAGGTCAGGTTGAACTGGGCCCGGGCGATACGCTGGTCATGTACTCGGATGGCGTAACCGAGGCTGGAATCGACAAGCAGGAAGAGTTTGGCGAACAGCACCTGATCCAGATCCTCGAAGAAAACCGGAATCTGGCCGCGGCGCCGCTGGTGCACAAGATCGTCGAGGAAGTGATGGCCTACAGCGGAGCCACGCGGAGCGACGACATCACCGTGGTGGCGCTGCGCAGCCTTTGAGTGCAACCCGACCGTGGTCTCCAGCACGTTGGCAGGCTTGGTGCACATACAGGAAGGTCGCTAGGTGGCGGGCACAAATTCGAGTGCCGGGATGCCGACCAGACTATCTCGCGGTTACTGCGAAGCTGATTTCTTCACCAGCCGGATCTCGTACAGCTTGGGCCAGCACTTACCGGTAACAAACAGCCGGTCGCCTTTGGCGTCATAAGCGATCCCGTTGAGAACATCGCTCTCCGGACCGCGATCAGCTGGGTTGAGGATGCCGGTGAGGTCAATCCAGCCGGTGACCTTGCCGGTGGACGGATCGATCCGCGCGACGCGGTCCGTTTCCCAAACGTTGGCGTACACCTCGCCCTTGACCCATTCGAGTTCGTTGAGCTTCACCACCGGCCGGCCTTCAGCGGTAACCGTGATCCGGCCGGTTTCTTTGAGGGTCTCGGGATCCCAGAAGCGCAGCTCCGCGCTGCCGTCGCTCATGATGATTCGCTTGCCGTCCTGGGTGAGGCCCCAGCCTTCACCTGGATACTGATACTGGCCGCGCAGGGCAAAGGTGGCTGCGTCGTAAATGAATCCCGCCTGCGCCTGCCAGGTCAGCTCCACCAGTTTGTCTTTCCAGACCACGATGCCCTCGCCGAAATAGGGCGCAGGCACGTCGCGCTTCTGTATCACCTCTCCGGTCTCGAGCTTGACCTTTCGAATGGACGAGCGGCCGTCGAGACCCGTTCCCTCGTAGAGGATGCCGTCCTGGTAAAGCAGACCCTGCGTGAAGGCCCGCGGGTCGTGCGGATAGGTCCGTACAACCTGGTAGCCGTACTCGGGGATGCCGCTAGCCTCGGAGGCTGGTCCGCAGGCACAGAACAGCAGAGCCAGCGGAACAAACAGAAAGCGCCGCATATGGGTTGATTGTGGCACACTCTGCGAATGGCGGCCCGGTCGCAGCACAGACCTGGCGCCGGCATTATACTATCGACGATGCCTCTCCACCGAGCCGTACTGCTGCTTCTTCCCGCCGCCCTGTTTGCCCAGCGGCAGGCGCCCGTGATCTCACCCGAAGTCCACCCGGACCACCGCGTCACCTTCCGCATCCGGGCGCCGAAAGCCACCGATGTGACGCTCACCGGCGACTGGCTCGGTTCAACCCAGCCTCCCAAACTCACCCGCGACGATGCCGGCATCTGGTCCGTCACGCTCGGGCCCTTCGAGCCGAGCATCTATATCTACTCCTTCAACGTTGACGGCGTTGCCATGGCGGACCCCATTAATCCGAAAATCAAGCTGCGCGCCAGCACTTCCGCGAGTCTGCTCGAGGTAAAAGGCGATTCTCCAACGTTCTGGGAACCGCACGATGTCCCGCACGGCGCGGTGGAAATCAACTGGCAGAAATCGTCCGCTATTCAAGGCGAGACGCGCGCAATGTGGATCTACACGCCGCCCGATTACGCCAAAAACAACCGCCGCTATCCGGTTCTGTACCTGTTCCACGGATCGAATGACACCGCGGCCGGTTGGACCACGGCAGGCTACGCCAACTTCGTGCTGGACAACCTGCTGGCGGATAAGAAAATCGTGCCGATGATCGTAGTAATGCCCTTCGGACACGCAACGCCGTACGGCGTCCCCACCCCTCCAGGCGGCACGGGCAATGACGTCCTCTTCGAGGAATACGTGCTCAAAGACGTGATCCCGACCGTCGAAACGCATTACCGGGTTGCGCCTGGCCGGCAGAACCGCGCCATTGCGGGCCTCTCGATGGGCGGCGGCCAGGCCCTCCGCATCGGGCTCGGGCATTTGGATCTGTTCAGTGCCGTGGCGTCCTTCTCGGGGGCCGTGCCAGGCGATTTCGAAACCCGCTTCGCGCCACTGCTCAAGAACCCGCAGTCCACCAACTCGAGACTCAAGACTCTGTGGATCGGCTGCGGACGGCAGGACTCTCTGTTTCCCCGTTCCGAATCGCTATCCGGCGTCCTGACGAAGAGCGGCATCAAGCACGTCTTCTATCCGACCGACGGCGTTCATAATTACACCGTCTGGCGCAAGTACCTGGCCGAGTACACTCCATTGCTGTTCAAGTAGGCGTCGAACGGCTCATGAAGATCGCCACCTGGAACGTCAACTCCATCCGCAGGCGCCTGCCGCATTTGGTCGACTGGCTGGCTCGCCAATCTCCGGACATCGTGTGCCTTCAGGAAACCAAGGTACAGGACAGCGATTTCCCTGCCGAAGCGCTGCAAGCTGCCGGCTACCATTGCACGTTCCGTGGCATGAAGGGCTACAACGGCGTCGCCACACTAACGCGCCGGCCGCCCGATTCCCTGCTCCATGGTTTTCGCGAGGGTCCAGACAGCGAGGATGTGCGCCTGCTTCAAACCGTCGTCGACGGCATCACCGTCATCAACTCATACGTGCCTCAAGGCAGGCGCATTGGCACCGATAACTACGCCTTCAAGCTCGAATGGTTTCTTCGGGTCCGCCGGTATTTCAACGAACGGCTCGACCCATCTCAACCCGCCATCTGGACGGGCGACCTGAATGTGGCGCCCGAACCCATCGACGTCTATCACCCCGACCGTCGCGTGAACGATCCCGATTTCCACATCGATGCCCGCAATGCGTACAAGCAGGCCGTCTCCTGGGGCTTCGTCGATGTGTTCCGCCAACTGCATCCCGACCGCATCCAGTACACCTACTGGGATTACTTCCGCAACGCCTACGAGCACAACTGGGGATGGCGGATCGACCACATCCTGGCCACCCCGCCGCTCGCCGCCCGGTGCCGCGCGGTGGAGGTGGATACCACGCCCCGCGCGCTCCCCGAGTCCTCCGATCACGCTCCGGTCTGGGCCGTATTCGAGTAGTTGCGGGCTACTGCTACCACGCGTCCCGATTAAAGATGTTCACGCGGAAGAACGGCTTTTCTTTCTCCACCGGATCCATCGTGTATTCCTGCGAGGTCTTCTTCGGATCGTAATCGCGCCACAGCCATGCCAGCGATTCGGGCAGGTCCAACGCCGCCTGCGCTCCTCCGTGCGCCGCGGTGCCGAAACGGAAGTGGAAATCGTAATCCCGGAGCTTCAACGAGTTCGCCATCTGGATGTTCTGCATGGGCCACGACCCGTGATTGTTTTCGAGATCGTCGAACCCGTCGCTGAGCCAGACACGAATGTTGCGCTTCGGTTCCTTGCGTACTTTAAACGGATACACGTTTCCGCCTTCGAGCTTCTCCTGCGGCCTCCATTGGATGGACGTAAAGCTGCCCACCGCGGAATGGACGCGGCTGAACTTATCCGGCATGTACCAAGCTACGTTGAACGCGCAGATTCCGCCCGACGATTCTCCCGCAATGGCCCGGCTGTAGCCGTCCGGCCGCAGCTTGTAGCTCTTCTCCACCTCCGGTAGCACCTCTTCCATGAGAAACCGCGCGTAGAGATCGCTCACCGTGTCGTACTCGATGGAGCGCATCGCCCGGCCCGCGGTAGACGTCCCGGGCGCGATCATCACGTGTACCATCGGCGGCAGCAGTTTCTGCGCAACCAGGTTTTCGGTGACCACCGCCAGGCGCATCCGCGAAAGCTCAGGGACGAGGTTCTGCCCGTCCTGCCAGACCATCAGCGGAGCCGGCACAGCGGGATCCACGCCGGGGGATGCGTAGATCCAGTAATCGGATTTCATGCCGTCGTAGATCTTGCTGACGATGGTCTGCTTCTCGCTCATCTTGCCGTGCGGCACCCCGGCCCTTGGATAGGAATCGGGGTTGTGCCCCACCGCGTCCGCGCGCGCCCCCAGCGGCTTTCCGGCGGCGTAATACTGGTATGGATGCGTCACGCCCGTGCGCATTTTCGTGACGTACATCCACAGGTTCGACCCCGGGATCTGCGTCATTGCCACGGCAGGCTGATTATCGATGGAGATAGTGACCGGCGCCTCCGATGCGCTGACGAAAAGGTAATCCTGTCCCCAGACCGTGGCTCCTCCGCGCGGCGAAAGTGTCTTGGCGATCCGGTCTTGCAAGCCCGGCGCGTCCGCACCCTGGCGTGCAAGGGCAATCAATTCTTCGTATGGCGACGTCTGCCCGAAAACGGCAGACGCGGCAAACAGGGCAAGCGTGAAGATCCTCATCGGGTGGTCATTATATAAGAACCGGGGCGGCATTGACGCGCGCCGATTCGTAGTTATAAACTCACGCGCGTGGACCGAAGGTCATTTCTTCACCTGGCGGCGGCCTCCCCGCTGATCGGCGCGCCCGTCGCGGATCCGGAATACCGCGTCGTGACCCGCTTCAAGGCAGAAGCCGGACGCGGCATGCCGGGACCGTACCCGGGCGAGGTGGTCCGCGTCCACGCCGAGAAATCCGTGGACGCCGCATCGGACCGGGTTGATGCGGCGATGGTGCGTCAGATGCTGGACGCGGGCATGAAGGCGCTCACCGGGGACGGCCGCGCGGAAGACGCCTGGGCGCGTTTCGTCAGTCCCAAGGACGTGGTCGGCATCAAGGTGAACTGTTCGGGCGCGCCGAAGATCTGTTCGGCGCCGGAGGTTGTCGCCGGCATCGCGGCCAACCTGATGGCCGTAGGGGTTCCGGCGTCGCAGATCTACGTATACGAGCGCTTCGAGAGCCAGGTGCGGACCGCCGGCTACGCGAAGTTTCTGCCCGATGGGGTTCGGGTGGTCACCGCCGAAACGTCGCGCGGCTCGATTCTCGGCTACGACCCGCACACCTATGTGGAGACCAGTTTCTTCGGCGAAGAGGACACGCGCTCCAATCTCGTGCGGCTGGTAGCCGACACGTTAACCAGAATCATCAACGTGCCGAACGCCAAGGAACACCAGGCCGCGGGCGTCACAGGGTGTCTTAAGAACATCGCGTACGGGAATTTTTCGAACGTGGACCGCTCCCACCGGTTCGAGAAGACCAACACGCGAACGTTTATCGGAACGCTGGCGGCTACCGAACCGGTCCGCTCCCGCGTTGTGCTCAACGTGATGGACGGCTTGCGGGGCGTGTGGCACGCCGGCCCTTTCAGCGAAAACGCGAGGTTCCGATTCTACCCCAAGCAACTGATGTTTGGGACGGACCCGGTGGCGATGGACCACAAGCTGATCGAACTGATCGAGGACAAGCGCAAAGCAGAGAATGCGGTTTCTATTTTCGACCGTTCCCCCGAACATCTCGGCGATAATAGCGACCCCAATCGCAACCGCTTCATCCGGGAACCGGGGCATGTCGAGTACGCCGCCGGCCTGGGATTGGGCGTCTTCGACAACGAACGCATCAGGCTGAGGGCGATCGAACTATGATGCTGCTCGCGTTCGCGGCCGCGCTGCCCGTCCTGTTTTGGGACGCGCCCGCCGGCTCGGCTTCCCTGCTCCGAGACGCAGGCATCGTCCAGGTATCCGTTCCGGCCGCGCGCCTGACGGAATGGAAAGGTGTGATCGGGATACACGTGGAGGCAGCCAGCCCCGACGCGGCGATTCCGCTGTCGCCCCCTTCGGTGGACTACCAGGCCAATCGCGGAGGAGCCACCAGCGCGCCCTGGGTGATCGCCAACGGCTGGCAGTTCGCACGCCATCCGCAAGCGCGTTTCGTTTACGACGTGAAAGGCCCGCAAAGCGCTTTGGCCGCCGCGGAAGCCTTCGCCTGGCGCGCCAGCGCGATCATCCGCAGCGATGCGGCAGGCCTCAAGCCACTGGCTGACATTCTGGCGTTTCTTCGCGACGTTCCCCCTTCGGACCTGCCGCCGCTGGCAGACATCGGCTTCCTCGACGACGGTTCCGACACAGCCGCCGAGGTGATGAACATGCTGACGCGCGGTAATCTCCTCTTCCGGCCCATCTCGGCGAACTCTCCGCGCGCCAAGATCACAGTCAAGCTGCGATCCAAAGACTACCCCGCGGAGACAGTCCGAGATCCGGCCGCCGCGGCGCAGCAGATTCGATTCAACCTGCGCGATGAGCGCCGCTCGCTTCGCATTTACGGCACTCAGGTTGTGCTGGCGCGGGTCTCCGCCGCCGGAGGGCGCCTTCGAGTGGAACTGCTGAACTATGCCGGCGAACGCCGTCGTGTGGACGGTCTCCGGGTGCGCGTGCTCGGCCGCTATACCAGGTATCAGGCCCGCGTCGCCGGCAGCACCGTAAACCAGCTTCTGGATTTCACAAGCGATCCGGATGCAACCGAATTCACGATCCGCGAGCTCAATACCTATGCCTTCATCGACCTTTCCCGGTAAACGGCCATGAGAACCTTCTTACTGACTATCGTGCTGGCAGTGCCCTCGGGCCTGTACGGCCAGCTTTCCTACGACCTGCTCCTGCATGGCGGGCGCGTTGTCGACGCAAAAAATCGCATCAGCGCAGTCCGGGATGTCGGCATCAAAGACGGCCGCATCGCCGCGGTCGCCGCGCACCTGGACCCGAAAGACGCTCTGAAGACCGTCGACGCGTCGGGCCTGCTGGTGACACCCGGCCTCGTGGACATCCACGCCCACACATACGCCGGCACCGGCGAGCGCGGGTCTTACGCAGGCGACAACAGCCTGTACCCCGACGGGTACACCTTCCGCGTGGGCGTCACCACGGTGGCGGACGCGGGCTGCGCCGGTTGGAGAAACTTCGAGGATTTCAAGCAGCGGGTAATCGACCGCTCCAAGACCCGCATTCTGGCGTTCCTGAACATCGTTGGCAACGGCATGAGGGGTGGCCGCTTCGAAAGCGATCTGGCCGATATGGAAGTGGCCCCCACCGCCGAAATGGCAAAGAAGCACAAGGGGCTGATCATCGGAATCAAGACCGCCCACTATACCGGGCCCGAATGGGCGCCGGTGGAGCGCGCCGTGGCAGCCGGAACCGAAGCGGGTATTCCCGTGATGGTAGATTTCGGCGAAGACCGGCCGGAGCGGCCGCTCGCCGAACTGCTCACGCAAAAGCTGCGGCCCGGCGATATCTACACTCACTGCTTCTCGGGTCTCCGGCACGAACTCGGCGATGACGGCAAGCTCAATCCCGGTATGATCGGGGGCCGCAAGCGCGGGGTGATTTTCGATGTCGGCCACGGCGGCGGCAGTTTCGCGTGGCGCATCGCGATTCCCGCCATGAAACAGGGATTTCTGCCCGATTCGATCTCTACCGACCTGCACGTGGACAGCATGAACTCCGGCATGAAGGACATGCTCAACGTGATGAGCAAGTTTCTGGCGATGGGCATGTCGGTAGACGACGTGATTGCCCGCTCCACCTGGAACCCGGCGCGGGAAATCCACCAGGATCAACTCGGCAATCTGTCCGTGGGGGCGCCCGCCGATGTGGCCGTCTTGCGTGTGGAGAGCGGCAACTTCGGTTTCGCCGATATGTATGGCGCACGCCTGAACGGGAAACAGAAATTCACCTGCGAGCTCACCGTGCGCAACGGCAAGGTGGTTTACGACCTGAACGGCATGACACGCCCGGAGTGGACCACGCTGCCGGCGGACTACACACGAACCGGGGACGCAGCATGGGACGCCATCTCGCCCGCGCCGCGCCGCCCGGCAGCCAAGAAAAAATAGGCGATCACGGCAGCCCGAATGCGATGATGTTACCGCCGGCCGCGACAGCCACATACTGTTTGCCGTTCACCGAGTAAGTCATCGGCGAGGCCTTCCATAGCTGGCTGGTATTGAAGTGCCACAGCACCTTGCCGGTGCGCGCATCCGCCGCGGCGAACGCGCCGCTGTCTTCGCAAAAGAAAACCAGGCCGCCCGCCGTCGAAAGCACACCGCCCCAGGACTCGGCGGGTCCGGTCTGCGGCACCTCCCACACGACTCTTCCGGTCTGAAGGTCAAGCGCCCGCAAGAACTTCTGCCCGCTTTCGTCCGGCACCCTGCGCGTGCCGCCGCCGTAATAGGACCGCCCCGCCTCCCATGTTGCGGGAGACTTGGTGTAAATGTTACAGCTCTCAAGCGCATTCAGATAGAACAGCCCGGTTGAGGGATTGTAGGCGGGCGAAAAGAAGTTAGTCGCTCCTTCTACGGCTGGGCACGTTTTTGTGCCCTCCGGCGTAGGATCGTTGCCGGGTAGCGGAATCGGCCGCCCTTTCGCATCCAGGCCCGAAGCCCAGGTGAGCTTCTTCACAAAGGGCCGGCCCAGCAGAAACTCTCCCGTAAGCCGGTCCAGCACATAGAAAAAGCCGTTTCGATTGGCCTGCACCAGAAGCTTGCGCGGACGCCCGCCGAAGCCGGCATCGAGCAGCATCGGCGTCTCCGAAGCATCCCAATCATGCAGGTCGTGCGGCGTGAACTGAAAATACCACCGCAGTTTTCCAGTTTTTGCATCGAGTGCCAGGATGGAATCCGAGTAGAGGTTATCGCCCTTGCGCTCGTCGCCGTTGTAGTCCGGGCACGGATTGCCCACGGGCCAGTAGACTATCCCGGTTTCGGCGTCGTAAGTGCCCGTGAACCAGGTGGCGCCGCATCCGTGCGGCAGAGCGCTTCCCACCCAGGTGCTGGCCAGGGACTCGCCGGGTGCGGGTATCGTCCAGAAGCGCCAGGCCCGCTCGCCCGTGTCGGCGTGGTAGGCGTCCAGGAATCCGCGCGCCCCTTCATCGCCGCCGGACATTCCGGAGATCACCAGGTCCCCTACTACGAGCGGCGCGGAGGTGGCCCCGTAATTCTGACGGTAATCGGCCAGTTCCACTTCCCACAGCAATGCGCCGTTATCTCGATGCAGAGCCAGCAAATGAGCATTGTCGGTAACCATGAAGAGGCGCGGCCCAAGCAGGGCTACACCGCGGTTGACGGCGTTTGCCGCGTCGCCTGCGACACCGCGCGAGGCCGGCCGCGCGAAATGCCAGAGCGTGCGCCCCGTGGCTGCGTCGATGGCGAACGCTTCGTTGCCGGCGCTCGCATACATCACTCCGTCCACCACCAGTGGCGTCATCTGCGGACGCCTCGCCGATGGGTAGGTGAACATCCACCGGGGGGCCAGGCCGGACACGTTGCTGGTGTCGATCTGTTTCAGTTCGCTGTGGCGATTGCCGCCCAGGACTCCGTTATACGTGGGCCAGTTACCGGCTTTGGGCTTGACGATTTCCGCAAACGGGATGCCCCCCGAGAGGCTGCCGCCGGCTGAAGCCGTAACCGCGGTCCGCGCCGTAGTCAGCCGGCTGAGAAAGGCCATCAGGTCACGGAACGCCGCATCTGAGGCGGCGACGGGAGGCATCAGGGGCGCGGTTTCGCGAGCTACGCTCAACACCTGCGACTTGGCCACCGAATGAAACAGGCCGTCGAGAGACTGAATCTGAATATCAAAAGTGTTCTCATTGCGGACCATGCCTCGAAGCGTGCTGCCGTCCCGCAGCTTTATGCTTGTCGCACCGCCCTTGGGATGCCGCAGCGCATCTTCAATCTGAGCCGCGCGGCGGTCCCGGCCCAGATTCGAAAGGTCCGGTCCCAGTGTGCCGCCCCGGCCATTCACGATGTGGCAGCGGGCGCAATCGCCCTTGCCGAAGAAGAAGGCCTCGCCCGCTGACGGGTCGCCCGGGAGGTCGCGGTCGATCGCGGGAGCGGCGAGCCGTCCGATGTGCGCGATGATCGCATCGAGTTCGGCATCGGAGAACCGAAACGCCGGCATTCCGGTTCCGGGTACCCCGTTGCGAATCGCCTGCCGCATGCGATCCGGCGTGCGCCCGCGCAGAATGCTCGGGGCACGCTCCCCGCCGGCCGCATCCGCCCCGTGGCACGGCGCACACGTTGTTTCGAAAGTTTTGGCAGCGGAGGTATCCTGCGCGGCTGCAATCCCCAGTGAGAACAGGATGGGGAGAAACAGCCGCGCTTGCCGGTGACAGGGGCTAGATGTAGGCGATGACATCGATCTCTACCAGGGAGTTGCCGGGGACCCCCGCGGCTGCAATCGTCGTGCGGACGGGAGGCTCCGCGCCGAAGCTGCCCTTGTAGACCTCGTTCATTCCCGCGTAATCCTCAATGTCGGCCAAATAGACATTGCATTTCAGTACCTTGTCCATGGAAGAGCCCGCGGCCTCCAGTTGCGTCTTGATCTGGTCCAGAACAATCTTCGTGTGCGACTTGATGTCACCTTTTACATGCGCGCCCACACCGGCAATAAATAGCAGGTTGCCATATGCCACGGTGCTGTTGAAAAGCGGCGCGCCGCCTCCGGCCCGCCCACCGATCACGCGTTTGGTTGGCTTTGCGTCCTGCGCCACGGCAGGCACCGCTGCCGCGGCCGCGACTCCAGCGGCCATGCCGCCCTTCAGAAACTTGCGTCGATTCTCTGTCTTCATCGTTTATCCTCGCCGTCCTGTTCTGTATTGGTGCTTCTCCGCCGTCCAGCGCGCCTCCCCGTATTCGCCCAGCGCCACCGTACCGGATAACTTGCCGCCTTCCTCGATACCCGAAAACTGGAACGATACCCGCGTTCCTTCCGTTGGCAGCGAACTCTGAAACGTGATCTTCTGCGCGGCCACCGTGCCGGACAGATCGCCCGATGCGAATTCGCCGCGATGCGTACCCACCAGGCGCGCACCCTCCTGCTCGAACAGCAAGGAGTGCGTGGCCGAGCCGTGGACGAAATCGATGCGCAGATCCCACTGGCCCGCCACCGCTACCGGCTGCCCTTCCGGCGGCGGATCGGCCGGTTTGGGCTGCGGCGGCTTTGAAAGGACAGCGTACAATCGTTCAGCCACGATCTTTTCGTCGCCCGGCTGCATCTGGTAGGGCACGATGCCGACTGTACTGTTCCCGGTGCGCCCCCCCGACGACCGTGCCACCACGATCCGGGGATCGGTATCGAGCAGAATTCGACCCACCTCCGCTCCGCCGATGCCGACCTTGGCAGCATCCCACTCAATCATCAACTCCGGCGTGCGGTTGGAGAGATCGGCCGACGGCTGGTTGATCCTGGTGGTGATGCCGTCCACCCGCTTGACACGATCGCCGATGTGGTTCAGCCACGATTCCCACGTCGCCCATTCGGCCTTGTGATCGCGCTTGATCCACATCTCCACCGCGGCCAGCATGCCCATGATTTCTTCCTTCCCCACTTTCACGGACCTTCCGAAAGCATGGTGCGGCGCGCTGTTGATCCACGCGCCTTGCAGCAGACTCTTATCGCCCAACAGCAACCCTGCCGCCTGCGGTCCGCGGATGCATTTGCCGCCGCTGTAAGCCACCGCGTTGGCGCCGCGCGCCAGGTGAACGTTGGGGTTCAGTGTGAGAACCTCTGCAGCCGCGTCCACCAGCACCGGCACGTTCTTGCGGCGGGCGATCTCCGCGATCACCCGCGTGCCGAGCGGGCCGTCGTCGTTCGGACCCGCCAGAATGTACACCATGGCGGTGCGATCGTTGAAAGCCGAGTCCAGTTCGGCCGGGTCCCTGACGATCACCAGTTTCACGCCCAACATGCGTACCGCGTGGTCGTACACCTGGTGGGAGTAGGCAGGAACGATGACTTCGCTCTTGAGACCGGCAAGATTCGGCAGCCTCTGCATCCGCTCCGGATTGCCGCCCGCAATCGCCGACGCGGTGAAGTGCGTGATGGCCGCGCAACACCCCGCGGTCACAATGCCCCACTCGGCGCCGCTGATTTCCGCCAGCCGTTTGCCGACCGCGTCCATCAGTTCGTCCATGTGGACATAACCACGGGACGCCAGGTCCATCGCGCGCTTCACTTCGGGTAGTGTCTGCGAGCCCGTGATAATAGTGAAAGTGCCGCGTGCGTTGATTACCGGCCGCACACCGATGGACTCGTACATCCGGTTGTCCAGCGTTAACGGCGCAGCCACGGCGCGGCGAACGCTGCCGCCGATGGCCTGCGCGGCCGCCACCAGGCCGCCCTGCCGGAAAAGATCGCGCCGGCTGAAACCTGTCCATGGCTCTTTCACGTTCTGCCAGAAGCTACTCGACATGAACCGCTCCTTTGTTGAGGAATTCTATCAGATGGCCGGGCATCCGGTTGCGAACTTTCAAATCGATCGATTGTGGCCCGTTTTGGCGGTCGCCGGAATTCCTCTTCGTAAGGAAAGAGCCGGAAACGGAACCTATGTATTCGACATCACGTTAATCGCCTGCAGGTATTCTTTCTAATCGGTTCAACGATATCTGCCTTTCCTTGCATTTTCCTTCGTAATATTCAAATCAAGAGCACATTTCTATTGACACATAGTAAGTGAGGCAGGTAACATTGCTGCACGTCCCAACTCACAGTCACCTGGAGGGTTCTGTGGCACTTAATATCGCGGCAAAGTCCGACCCGACAACTTTCAAGAAAGCCTTGAGCAAACTAAGCACCGACCATGCGTTTCGCGAGAAAGCCATAACGCACCCGGAAACGCTTACCCAGGAATTCCACCTCAGCCTGAAAGATCTTCATGCCTTGCGCCAGGCCGCTGTTCTATCGGGCGCCGACATGAAGGCAATCACGCGCGTCCGTGCGACCGAAATGGCTCACCTGGTATCGACAAACCAGCTTACCGACATCGATATCGACATCAGTTGCTGCTGTTGCTGCTGCTGCGGCGAAACGTCCGTGGTCCGAACGTTTGCCTGATTTTCGGATCCCGCGCGGGACTCCCGCCGGCGTACTCAGGTTCTTATGAGATTCGAGACAGCGGTTCCCACGGATACGTGTCTGCGGGAGCGGTTTGAGACACGCCTGTTTGAGGTCTATCACGAAAATTCCAAGCTGGCCTCTCATCAGGATGTGCAGCAGCCGACTCATGCCGCCTCGCAGATCGACCGGTACCTGACCACCCGCGCCTTCCGGCAGTATCGGACCAACGAGCAGCACGCGCTCCCGCCGGTTCTCACTTCCGCGGAACCGCTCCAGACCATCCTCCTCCGCCGGCGCTCGGGTCGCGAGCTCCGGGGGGCGGTTACTCTCCCCGAATTAGCCACGCTGTTGACGCAGTCGCTCGGCTGTACCGCGGCGGTCGAGGACACCGTCTCCGGCTCGGTCCACGCTTTGCGCGCGTGGCCCTCGGCCGGTGGTCTTTATCCCCTGGACGCATATGTGGCCGCCGGCTGCGTCGAAGGCTTGCCGCAAGGGCTTTACCATTACAACCCTATTACGGAGCACCTGGCGCTCTTGTCGTCCCGCCCCGTTCGCGAGGTGCTCGGCGATGCATATTTCCAACAGCCGTTTGCGCAGGCAGCAGCTCTCGCGCTGTTCCTTACTGCCGGATTCGATCGCACCGTCGCGAAATACGGGGAGCGAGGCTACCGTCTCGTGCTGCTGGATGCCGGACATGCCGCACAGAATCTGTTGCTCACGGCGGAGCAACTCCAACTCGGCGCTGTCGCCATGGGCGGCTACTGCGATGATAGCGTCGCCGCGGACCTCGGGATCGACGGCGTTTCCGAAGCCGTGGTGCATTCCGTGCTGATCGGGAGGCCCTGTGAATGAACCGTACCCCTACAAAGACAACGAATTTCTCGCCTGGTATCCGCTCGGGCTAACCCCCGACCAGGCGCCGAAAGTCTGGCAGCGCAAACGCGCCGGATACTACGTCCACATCCCCTTCTGTACCGCCATTTGCGACTACTGCGGCTTCGCTGTCGAGAAGCTCAAAGGCGCCTCGGTCGAGCGGTATCTCGACGCGCTGAAGAGCGAAATTGAGACGTACCGGGATACCAGCCGCCTCGGAAATTACCGGTTCGTCTGCGGCCATTTCGGCGGCGGAACACCGTCCGCCATTGACGCCGGCGAATTGATGACTATCAAGGCGCTCATCGACGGTTCCTTCGATGTCGACGAGTCCGCTGAGGTCACGGTCGAAGTCAATCCGATCAGTTTCACCGTGGAGAAGGCATTGGCGTACAGGCGCGGCGGCGTGAACCGAATCAGCGTCGGCGTGCAGTCCTTCAACGACCGGACTCTGGCGGTCATCGGCCGGCCACATCGTGCCGAAGACGTCGGCAATACCCTGAACGTAATCCGAAACGCCGGCTGGACTAACTATTCGCTCGATATCATTTATGGCGTTCCCGGCCAGACCATGGACGAATTGCGTGAAGACCTCGCACGCGCCGTGGATAGCGGAGCGGCGCACCTCTCTTCGTTCCGGCTGGAGATCATCCCCATGACTGCGCTGAAGTTCCGGGAATCGGCCCACCTGCTGCCGCCGCGCCTGCCTGTAAACATGTTGAACGAGATGGACGACCTTGTGTGCGAGACCCTGACCCGCAACGGCTTTGCCGCGTATGGCGCCTTTAACTTTGCCCGGCCCGGATTTGAAAGCGTCCATAATTCCGTGGCATTCGTGGCGCCGCAAGGTGAATATGTCGGGTTCGGCAACAGCAGCTATTCATTTATTAACAACTATGTCTATTGTAATTATGCGGAAGTGGATGCATATGAGCAGGCGGTATCCGGCGGCAAGGATCCCATCGCTTTCGCCGCCCCGGTAAACGCTCTCGAGTCGATGTCCCGTTACTTCGTCCTTGGATTGAAGTTCTTCCGCGTTTCGCGAAGCCAATTCATCGCCGAATTCGGCATCGAGCCGGAGCAAACGTTCGGCGACGTACTGGAACGGCTGCGGGACAAGGGACTGGTGGCGCTCGACGGCGACGACTACGTTCTTTCCCGCGACGGGCGCCGTTACGTCAACAACGTGGGCAAGGAGTTCTTTGTAGGCAGCAGCCGCGGCAAGCCGCAATACCATCAATTCGTGGCCAACGTCACGGTGGAGCAGATCACCCGATATGCCGAACTGAAGGCGCGCGCCGAGGAGGGTGTAACCGGCTGATGGCCACACCCGCTGAAATACCCGCCCACCGGGCGGACTCCGGTTTCCGTGCGCCAGGTACACGGCGGGCTCGCCTGAGGCCCGGCATGGAACTGCTGGAAGTTTCGCGCGATAAGTTGCACCTCTCGTTTGCCAATCACACCGTCACCTTCACCACGCCCGCAGTAACCCGGATCGTCAAAGAGCTCGTCCGAAGCATCGATCAAAGCGCGAACGTCGCCGACCTGATCGCCGGCGCGGCCGAACAAACCGGTGAAGATCCGGGGCTTGCCGCTTACGTTTTCGAGATGTTGCAGAGCACCCACTGCCTGTACTGGCCCGACACCGAAGTGGTCCAACAACCGGATGCCCTGTCCGATTACTTCGCTTCCACCGGCGAGGACCCCGGCCCGGCTAGAATGAGGCTCCAGGCGGCGCGCCCGGTGATTCTCGCGTGCGAAGCAGGTTGCCGGGCGCTCGAGGAGGCATTGTCGGACAGCGCCATTCACGGTCGCCTCATACCGGTTTCGCCCGGAACTCCCGTCGCACAGGCGGTCGCTGAAGCGCAGTCCCGCATCGACGAACAGGGACCCATCGTAAGTTGGGGCTTTGCCTACCGGTCAGCCATCGCCGCAGCTCTGAATGAAGCCGCCATGCTCGGCGTCCCCGCGCTCTTTGGAGCGTGCGAGGGGCTTATTGGCCGCATCGGTCCTTACGTCATCCCGAGGAGCACCGCTTGCCTCGTATGTTTCAACAGCCGTCTGCTTTCTCACGCGGGAAGCGAGGAGTTGAGCTGCTTTACCGCCCGCCGGCTCCACAGTGACGAGATCGCCGGCGCGGCTCCGCCCACCCATCCTGCTTTCCTCAAGGCCATTGCCGCCCTCTTCGTTTTGGAGCTTACGCAGATTCTGCTCAAGCGGCCTCCCCGCACCCTGGGGGGCGTGCTCGAGCACAGCCTCACGGAGGGAAGCGCGGTCCGCCGGACGGTACTGAAAGCCCCGCATTGCCCGGCGTGCCGGCGTGCCGTTCCGCCCCGCTTTGCCTGGAACGCCACCTTCACCTCCCCCACCGTCAAAGAGAACTCGGGATGAGCGCCGGCACCCAGGTTGCACTGTCTGACTTTGCCGCGATGGTGGATCCCAAAGTCGGCATCATTCGCGCGGTAGAGGTCATTAAGATCTCCGAAACCGATCCGTGCGTCTATCTGGCCCATGCCGATCCGTGCGATGCGATGCCGCTGGCCGGAATCGCGGCCGCCAATCGGGGCGCCGCCTGTGCGATCGATCCCGATCGCGCCATTCTGCGCGCCTGCGGCGAGTGCGTCGAACGCTACTGCTCGGCCTTCTT
Organism: Bryobacterales bacterium; assembly: GCA_963836425.1. GTDB lineage: Bacteria > Acidobacteriota > Terriglobia > Bryobacterales > Bryobacteraceae > CAWIJJ01. Next base: position 251,796 of record CAWIJJ010000013.1, read on the forward strand.
CGAGTTCGATCGCATGCGCCTGGCGAGCCCGCGGGAACTGTCCGCTTCGGGCGAAAGGTTCGTTGTCCCTGGAGACCTTTATCCGTTTCAGGACAAACAATACGTGAGCGAAGGCTTCCCCTATCAGCCGGTGATGCCTGAATGCCGAATCCGATGGGTGCCCGGACAGTCGGTCCGCGGCGGCCCCGTATGGCTGCCCGCCAGTTGCGTCTACGTGCCATATCTTTTCGAGACCGGCGTCGAGCCCTTCACCCATATGCCGATTTCAACCGGTTTGGCAGCAGGCCAATCCGTGCAGGCCTGCATCGAAAAAGGCATCGCCGAGATCGTGGAACGCGACGCGCTCATGATCGTCTGGTACGGAAGAATTCCGGCGCCGCGCATCCGTCCGCTCAGCTGTTTTGGCATTTCGAGCGACATCGACGGGCTGCTTTCATCCGTGCGGGGCGCCCATACTTCCTGGCTGCTGAACGTGCTGACGCTCGACGTAAAGATTCCAGTAATCAGCGCCTGCCTCATCGATGACGGTTCACCGCCCCTGACCTCCTTCGGAATCGCGGCCCACGCGGATCCGGCCCGCGCGCTTCTCGGCGCTGTCGAAGAGGCCCTCATGACCCGACTGCTGGTGAACCGTTGTTCGGAGTTGCAGGATGGCGCGGAATTCGGCGGTGGCGGCCTGCGCACGCTCCGCGATCATCTGCTGGCGCATGCCGCATCTCCTGAACTGTTGTCGCGGATGACGTTCCTGACCCGTAACGGGCCGCTGGTGGATTTCCAGGATGTGATGTCGAGGCGCCCGGAATCAGTGACCGACCGGTGCGCGGCCGCCGGTCTGGAACCCGTTTGGGTGGACGTTACCACTCCCGATGTCGAAGATTTTGGTTTCAAAGTTATCCGGACCGCGATCGCGGGCATGCAGCCTCTGGACAATGATCATCGGAATCGTCACCTGGGTGGCCAACGCCTGCTGTCGGTGCCCCGAAAGCTGGGATTCCGGCTTTCGCCCGGCGAACTCAATCCGGACCCGCACCCCTTTCCGTAACCGGAGCGAAAAGACGTTGACATGAATGTGAACTCCAGCACCGAGCCGGTCATAGAACCTACGGCAAGCGCCGCGTGGATCACCGGAACTCGAGCCCGACCTGTTGGCGCAAATCGTAGCGCCCATCGATCCCCGGGTTTTCGTGGAAGAATTCTGGGGCCGCCGCGCTGTGTTTATCAAAGGCAGGCCTGGCAAATTCGACGGCCTGTTCGATCTCGCCAGGTTTTACAAAGCGGTGGAGACAGCGGCGCTCAAAACCCACGTTCGGAGTTTCCGCCTGAGCGCGGTGGTTGCGAGCTTCGACGGCGCCGTTTCCACCACCGAGCCGATCGGCCCCGAAGAAATTGACGCCACACTCGCCGCCGGCACTACCATCTGCGTCAACGACATCAGCCTGGGGGACGACCAGCTCTCCTCCATCTGCGAACAGGTGAAGCGGCGGATGAACTTCTCCGGTTGGGTGCGGTTCAACAGCTACCTTTCCCCGGACCAATCCGGCACCGACACGCATTTCGACACCAGCGTGTCCACCACTCTGCAGATCGAGGGTCGCAAGCTCTGGCGTTACGCGGAGCGGCCCGCCGTGGCATGGCCGCCCTCCAACGCCCAACTGCGGACGGATGGCACGCCCGAATGGTCGCTGCCCTGGGTGGGCGAGCGGGAGTGGGAGAAGCTCCCGGCCGTGCGAACAGAAGATTTCGTGGAGACGATCCTGGAACCGGGCGACGTCCTGTCTCTCCCCGCCGGAGCCTGGCACAGCGCCCGCGCCATCGGACATTCACTGGCGCTAAACCTGGCACTCGCCCCGTCGAGCGGGTTCAACCTCATCAAGCGAATGCTCGAAACGCTTTTCGATAGTGAAGAAGCCTGGCGTTCCGGGCCGCCTCCCGCCTATGCTTCCGATCCCCTGGCAGTGCCCGTCCCGGAACTGGTACAGGAGTACTTCGATGCCCGCTTCCGCGAAATGGCCGGCCGGCTGAGCGACCCGGAATGCCGCCGCAGTATCGTCGAACAGGTCTGGCGCGAGATCGTGAATCCCTGAGGTGTTGCCGCCCGTGCGGCAACGCAGAGCCGAGGAGAGCCGTGAACAGAGTCGAAAACAAAAGAATCATCGTCACCGGCGGAGCCAACGGGCTCGGCGCCGAATATGTGCTCGCCCTGCATGCGGAGGGCGCGTCCGTGGCTATCCTGGATCGCGACCGGAAAGCCGGCGAAGCGCTCGCGGGGGACCTCGACGAGCGCGCCCTCTTCGTCGAGGCCGACGTGGCTGACCAGCCCTCGATTCAACGCGCCTTTGCGGCCGTCGCGGAGCATTTCGGCGGAATCGATGCCCTGGTCAACAACGCCGGCATATACCCGCACAAGCGATTCGAAGAGATCGAACTCGAGGACTGGCGGCACGTGATCCGCACGAATCTCGAGAGCGTCTTTATCTGCACCAAAGAAGCCGTCCCTTACATGAAGTCCGCCGGCGGCGGCAAGGTGGTCAATGTCGCCACCAATCTGGTCTGGATCATGGGCCCGAACATGGCGCACTATATCGCCTCGAAGGCCGGCGTGGTCGGGTTCTCGACCGGCGTGGCGAGGGAACTGGCTGTCTATGGAATCACCGTCAATGTGCTCGCACCCGGCGCCAATCTGCCGGGCGAGCAACTGGACCCGCGGGGCATGGAACGGATGCGCGAAATCGTATCCTACCAGGCCATCAAGCGTCCCCAGCTCGCCTGCGATCTGACCGGCGCCGTGGTCTTTCTGTGCTCCGGAGATTCCGACTTTATGACCGGCCAGGTGATGTGCATCGACGGCGGCGTGGCGGTGCACTAGCCTTCCCGGCCGCGCCCGGGTGTATACTCCGAACAGATTCACCGCGGGGCGAGGGGCCCTGCTTGGAAGGGATGCTATGCCTGCGATTCAGTTTACGTTGAACGGCAAACCGCAAAGCGTGGATACCGTTCCCACCATGCCTCTGCTCTGGGTTTTGCGCGACACGCTGAACCTGACCGGCACCAAGTTCGGCTGCGGCATGGCGCTGTGCGGTGCCTGCACCGTCCATGTGAACGGGCAGCCGATGCGTTCCTGTGCGACCCCCATTTCAAGCGTCGCCGGAAGGCAGGTCACCACCATCGAGGGCCTTTCTTCGGACGGCACTCATCCCGTGCAGCGGGCTTGGGTGGAGGAAGACGTGCCGCAATGCGGCTATTGCCAGTCCGGCCAGATCATGACCGCCGCGGCGCTGCTCGCGAAGAAGCCGGATCCCACCGACGCCGATATCGACGAAGCCATGCGCAACAATATCTGCCGCTGCGGAACCTACCAGTCCATTCGCCGCGCCGTGCACCTGGCCGCGCAACTCCGGGGAGGTGCGAAATGAGCGCACCCAAGCTGAGCCGCCGCTCATTCCTGTTCACCGGGACCGCCGCCGCCGGAGGGCTCCTGGTCCGGTTTCGCCTGCCCCTCGGAGCGCAGACGTCGAATGCGATGAAGCTCAACGCCTGGGTGCATATCGCCCCGGACGACGCCGTCACGCTCTTCATCCACAAAGCCGAGATGGGCCAGGGAACAGTGACATCTCTTTCCATGCTGCTCGCCGAGGAACTGGAGTGCGACTGGAGCAAAATCCGCACCGAATTCCCCGGCATCGATCGCGAGTACGGTCCAAATCAGGGCGTGGTAGGCAGCCAGAGCATCCGCTCTTCCTGGCAGACCTTGCGGCGCGCCGGGGCTACCGCTCGCGAGATGCTGGTGGAGGCGGCCGCGCAGCAATGGGGCGTGCGCAAGGCGCAGTGCCGCGCCGAAAACGGCGCCGTGGTCAACACCTCCGGCAATGCCCGCCTGAGCTACGGCGCGCTGGCGGGCGCGGCTTCCCGGTTGACCCCTCCCGCTAATGTGACTTTGAAACCGCAGTCCGAATTCCGCATCATCGGGAAGCCGCGCAAGCGGCTCGATACGCCGGAGAAGACCAACGGCCGCGCGGTTTTCGGCATCGATGTCCGCGTTCCCGGAATGCTCTACGCGGTAGCCGAGCGCTGTCCCGTATTCGGCGGCAAGGTGGCAGGGTTCGACTCTGCCGCGGCCAAGGCCGTGCCCGGCGTACGCCACGTGTTGCAGATTTCGACCGGAGTCGCCGTGGTGGCAGACAATACCTGGTCCGCCAATGAGGGACGCAAGGCGCTCCGCATCCAATGGGACGAAGGAAAGATCGCGGGACTCGACTCGGCGGAGATCTCGCGCCGGTTCGCGGAGCGGGCGCGGCAGCCCGGCGCCATCGCCCGCAATGAAGGCGATGCCGCGGGCGCGCTCGCCGGGTCGGCCAAGAGAATAGATGCCGTGTATGAGGTGCCGTACCTGGCGCACGCGCCCATGGAACCGCTGAACTGCACGGCGGACGTCCGCGCCGAAAGCTGCCAGGTATGGGCCTCCACGCAGGGGCAGAGCGCTGCGCTGCAAGCCGCGGTGGCCGTCACCGGACTCAGGCCGGATCAGGTCAAAATCCACACCCGCTATATGGGAGGCGGGTTCGGACGCCGCGCGCGCTCCGATTACATCGGCGAAGCAGTGGAGGTTTCCAAAAGCATCGGCACACCGGTTCAACTCACCTGGATGCGCGAAGACGACATGCAGCAGGACTGGTACCGCCCCGCCTCGCGTACGCAGTTCTCGGCCGGACTCGATGCCGCCGGCTGGCCTGTTGCGGTCACCAGCCGCATCGTCTGCCCTCCATTCGGTGGCCTGCGCGACGGAGTTTCGCGCACGGGTGTGGAGGGCATCGCAGACATGCCTTACCAGATCGCCAACCTGCTGGTAGACTATCACGCTGAAGATCCTGGAATCCCGGTGAGCTACTGGCGGTCGGTGGGGTATTCGCAAAACGTGTTCTTCACGGAAAGTTTCCTGGATGAGATCGCATCCGCCGGCAAAAAGGATCCTCTCGAATTGAGACGGCACCTGCTGGCGCAGCAGCCGCGAATGCTGGCGGCCTTGGAACTGGCAGCCGCCAAGAGTGGCTGGGGCAACCCTCTGCCCGCCGGCCACGGGCGCGGAATTGGACTCTCGAACAACATCGGCAGCTTCACCGCCCAGGTGGCGGAGGTCTCGGTGATACAGGGAAGACTCAAAATTCATCGCGTCGTCTGCGCGGTGGATTGCGGCCAGGTGGTCAACCCTGCGGGCGTGGAGCAGCAGATCCAGAGCGGTATCGCGTTCGGGCTGACAGCGGCGCTCAAGGGCGCCATCACCATCGGCCACGGCCGCGTCCAGCAGGGCAACTTTCACCAGTACGACATGCTCCGGATCGACGAAATGCCCGATGTCGAAGTTCATCTCGTGTCCAGCGCGGCAGCCCCCGGCGGCATCGGCGAGGCTAGCACTCCGGGAATTGCGCCGGCCGTGACGAATGCTGTTTTCGCGGCCGCCGGAAAGCGCATCCGTCGTTTGCCCCTGCGGGCCGAGGATCTCGCTTGACGTCGCTGGCGCGGCCGGGAGTATACTGAACCAGTCCCGGAGGGGGAAAAATGCAAGTTCCTGTGAATACGCCGGATCTCTCTGCCTGGTGGTGCCTCTCAAAGACCGCTCGCCATCTTTTCGAAGACTCTTTCCACTCGCATCTCGCCGGGGTCCGCCTGCAGTTTAACGATATGCCTGCGCGATTCGGCGCTCTGGCCTTCGCGACCGGGAACACGATTGTGATGCGCCCGCAACATGCCGGAAGCGTCGCCCTCCTGGCGCACGAGTTGACCCACGTGGTCCAGCAGCGCCGCCGTCCGGGAAGGTGGGAATTAACTGCCGATGCGCATCTGGAGAGCGAGGCAACCGAGTGGGAAAACCGATTCCGAAATCTCCGCCTGGCTGCGCCGCTCTTCGCTCCGGCAGTCCACGGCGCCGGGTGGGGTGTCGCCATCCAATGCGCCAGTTCCGGCTATGGTCTCCTGGCTTCCCAAGCCCCAGCGCTTGTGGGCGGCCTCGAGTATTTCCAGGATGAGCGCCTTCGCAAGAGCTTTCGCGAAGCCATCGAACAGTACGTGCGATTGGTGGCCCCTGGCGAGGTCGGAGTCACCACCACGATGGGCGCCAGCGACGCCCGGAAGACCTACGTCAAAGCGCTCTACGGACAAATCGAGCATAAGCCATATCTGTTGAAGGAGTTGGTGGGCGACAAGAAGGTGGCGTTCGACGATCTCCCTCCCGCCGACCGGCGTTGGGTAAAAGATGAGCTGTACCGCGCCTGGGATCAACTCCGCGCGGCCAAAAATGCCTATTCCATGCCCATCACCACCCGGTTGCGGCTTGACCACACCGCCTCATGGATCGACTTCCGGACCCAGGACTGCGTGTTCGCGGCCATCCTGCATACCTTGACAGATATCGGTACCGGCCGGGTCGTGGTGCGAACCACCATTCCCGAAGCAACGATCAAGTCTACCGAAAAGGCCGAAGCGGAGATGGAAACGTGGCTTGCCGATTACTTCGGCGTGGCCCGGCGAATCACCCCGGATGTGCAGCTTATTCACTTGCTGGAGAGCGATCTGGGCTGGAAGAACATGTCGGATGTGCGCGTGTTTTCGGACCTGAAGGCCGGCTCATACAAAGGAAAATCCTACATCGTCTCCTACGAGAAGACCGCCGGTACCAGCACGAAGGATGCGTTCTGGCACACGGTCTATGTTGACATCAAGTCGAACGGGAACGCCACTATCACTGACCGGCAAGCGACGGGTTTGGGGACCACCGGCAGCATCATGGATTCCGCAAAGTGTGATGCCTGGCTGATCGATACCGGCACCTCCGGCTTCCTGAAGTTGAAAAGAGCCTTCGAAGAACGAACATAGAACAGCCGCGAAGGGGCGCACCGCCGCGCTTGGCGGTGACCGGAGGGAAGGGTACAATTGCCAGGTATGAAGACCCTCCGCTTTGTCCTCTTTTTTCTCACCTCGCTCGCACTGCTGGCCGCTCCGCAGGCGGCAAGAAGGGCGGCATCGAAAGCTCCAGCCAGAGTCGCAACAGAGGCCGTAAGGAAGGCTCCGGCACAACTGGACCTGAACTCGGCCTCCACTGACGAGCTCGCACAACTCCCCGGCATCGGCAAAGCTTACAGCGAGAAAATCGTTGCAGGCCGGCCGTACCGTGCCAAAAATGAACTGGTAGATAAGAAGATTCTGCCCGCGGCCACTTACGCCAAGATCAAAGACCTGGTGATCGCGAAACAAAAGTGACGCGGCGCGCCCGGCCAAACGGAGGGAGCACTATGATGAAACATACGAAGGGCCTGTTGCTGATTGCCGCGCTGCTGGCCGCGCCGCCCCTGGGGTTCGCACAAACTCGCCGGGCCACGCTCAAGGGTTCCGGCGGCGCCACCGGAAAATGCACGATCGAGGTGCGCGTAGATATCGTGGCGGAAGTGGACGTTTTCGGCGATACCGGACTCCTCCGGACGCTCGCCGGACAGCCCGCCACCTGGACCCGGATGGAATGCAGCAGTCCTGTTCCAGCGCGCATGTCCGACTTCCGCTTCAAGGGCATCGATGGACGCGGCAAGATGACTCTCGTGCAGGACCCGCGCAACAACAACGGCACGGCGGTGATCCACATTGAAGACTCGAAGGGCGGGTCCGAAGGCTACACGTTCGACCTTGAATGGAGCGGCGCCTCCGAGTCCGCGCCCGCAACCCCTCCGCCGGTGAGCGGCACACCGGTCCGCGGCCTTCCCGATCGCGGCGGAATTCGGGGCAGCAACCGGACCGTGACCTCGGAGCAGGCCATCGACGCGTGCCGTACCGAGCTGCGCTCCCGCGCGGAACGGGAGTACGGCCTGCGTAACATCGACGTCACAGCGGCCTCCGTCAACCCGGACCGGCGCGGCTGGATCAGCGGCACCTTCAGCCAGGGCAACGCCCTCTTCCGCCGCGGCAACACTTCGTACCGCTTCCAGTGCGAGGTGGATTACAACTCCGGCCAGGTGCGTTCGATGGAGATCCAGCGCGCGGACGGAAGCGCCCTGCAACCCAGCGGCGCAACTCCTGCGCCCGCCGCCCCTCCCGCTGCCGACCAGTCCCGCTCGATTCGGGCCTGCCAGGATGCCGTCGTTGCGCGCATCAATCGCGATGGATATCAGAGTCCGAATTTCGCGTCCACGGCCATCGACAGCCGCCGCACCGGCTGGATCTCGGGTGTTGTCAGCGCCAGCCGCGGTCCCGTGAACGACACTTTCGATTTCGGCTGCTCGATGGATTTCCAGACGGCAAGCGTTCGAAACCTGGAGTTCAATCGCCGCTGAGTCCGCGCTACTTGTACGAGGGATTGGCGAAAAACCCAACCGCTCCCAGGAACACGCCGGTATCGATGTTGCCGCCCGCGACCAGCGGAGCGGTGAACAGTCCGCTGCCCGGCGCCAGCTTCGGTGTCGACACGATACCGAGACCGCCGAGTCCAACTGTAGCGTCGCCGGGCGTGACCGGCAACTGTTGAAGTACCGCCGCCGGTACTGTAAAGCTCCCATTGCCGGCGGTCGTCGTGCATATGAACACCGAGCCGTCGTAGACCGGCGAATCGCCGATGTTGCCAACCACGAAACCCGAAAACCCGATAACCTCCACCAGGTCCGTCGAGCCGCCGCCGGTCCAATTCAGCGTCACTCCCTGGTCGCGCGTGATCTCCGCCGGTAACGCGCCGGTGAGCGCAATCGGCGTTCCGAGCGTCACGCTGGCAGTAAATGGGCCCACGTTTGCGCCTCCCGTGCCAGCCAGCGTGTAAGTCCCCGTGGTGATGAGGGGCGACGTGTTGAACCCCAGGCCCGGGGGCAGCGTCACCCCGGGAATCGAAACCGCCGTGCCCAGGCTATCCAGGTAAGTATTGTCCGGACCACGACCCAACTTACTGTTGGCTGAAGTGATGTTAGGGCCGGCGAGAGTGATAGCGGCGCCCGCGTCGAGGTTTGTAGCGGAGCCCCCAAAAACCAACGCCGTCGCGGTGCCGACCCGGTGGTATACCTGGCACCCTCCCGCGGGATTCAGGAAAGCCGTGGCGGCCGCGAGTTGAGCGCCGCTGTACTTCGAGAATGTGCCGACTACCTGCTCGTTTTTCGCATCCACCGTCAGGCCCAGAGCGCTGATCTTCACGGCGAATGCGCCAATCGCGAAGTTGCCCGTCGTAAGCGAGGCGCCCTCGTCCAGCCTGGACAGAGTATCCTGCGAGTAAGTGGGACTGACGCACGCGTTTGCATTCGCCGGTGCGATGGCCAGCGTGACCGGATTACTATACTCACCGTTCACGCTTACTTGCAGACTCACCGTGCACCCGGTGGCGACATTCGCGGGCAAGGTCACATTGATTTGATCCAGCCCCGGAAATTCCGGGGAACGGCCGGCGTAAATATCAGGACTGATGCTCTGGCCATTGATCCAAACCTTTATGTCCGCCTGGCTGCGGAAATCGATCAGCCCGGGCGGCGCTGCATTGTCGGCTGTTGATATCGGACCCAGACCGGTACCCCAGAGCACGACCGCCTCGCCGGGCTTGGCCGGCGAATAGCTGATCCCAGCAATTTTACCGGTTGTCAGCCGGTTGTATTCCACCGCGCCCGACGCAAGAGTGTTCAACACGGCGGCATTGCCGCTGCCGGATGAATCCTGTGAAATGATTCCGAACTTGCGCGCCACCACCTTCGAACGGAATGGCGCGCTGACTGCGCTCCCGTTGGTTACTGTGACATTGTAGTCCCCGGGCGCCACGCCGGATGGCAGAATAGCCGCAAGCTGATTCGTGCCATTCAGGTTGTATGTGTAGACCATGTAGCAGTCGCGTCCCTGGCCGCCCGCAACCGGCGTGAATGTGATTTTCACGTTATCCAGAGTCGTTCCCAGCGGCAGTGCGGGCGCGGGAACATAGTCGGTCCTGCTCAGGCTGCTCCCCTTCACCACGAAAATACTTCCTTGCGCGATATTCGGCGTATATCCCCCCGCATCGAGGACGGCGGTAATGACCGGCGTTTGCGCAGCACAGGCGGCGGCGAGCAGCAGCGCGGACACAGCAATATTCATGATGCGATTCAAAGTGGTTCCTCCTGTCTTGATCCCTACCGCTGGCTGAGACCCCCATCCACGGCCAGCAACTGCCCCGTCACGAAATTCGATGCATTGAGAAAGTACAGCACGGCTCCGGCCACTTCATCCGGAGTCCCGCCGCGCCCGGCCGGAGTCGCTTCGATCATCCGTTTCCCCCTCGCGTCGATATCCTCAAACGGAATCACGCCCGGCGCAACCGTGTTTACTGTAATCCGCGGGGCCCACGCTTTCGCCAGCGCGCGAGTCAGCATGATCACCCCCGCCTTGGATGCGCAGTAGTGGGCATGTTCCGCCCACGGTCGAATCCCCCCCAGGGAACTGATGTTGACGATCCGTCCGCCGTCGACCTTCAGCATCAGGCGCGCTGCTTCGCGGCAGCAGAAGAACACGGACTTGAGGTTAACGCTGTGAATGAAATCCCAATCGCTTTCGGTGATCTCGAGCGGGTCGAAGCGCGTGAACCGTGCGGCGTTGTTGACCAGGGCGTCCAGCCTTCCCAGCCGCTCCTCCACCTCCCGGAACATCCGCTCGATTTCCGCCACCGATTCCAGGTCGGCACGGAACAGTTCCGCGCCGCCACATTCTTCGGCGGTCCGGCGAGCCTCAGTTTCCGAAGCATGATAATGGATGGCCACGCGCGCGCCCTCGGCTGCCATTCGCAGCGCGATCCCGCGGCCGATCCGTTTGGCGGCGCCCGTGATCAGTACGGTTCTACCCTTCAACCGGACCTCCGGCGTTGACATACGGAATCTGCGGCGTTCATCCCTACCATCATTACAGACGTTGTCGAAGGGGGCGAATGCCGGGCGCCTGGAGCGCCCTAATAAAAGAACGCGACTTCAGGTTGAATGCGGTCGGCTCCGCAGAAACACGTCTTCGAAAGCTGATAGCCGGCGTAGGCATCGTGCACCAGGCTCGGTACCGCGAATTCGTCCCCGGCGACATGGTAGATGCAAAGCGCCATTCGCGGCCGGAATTTCGCAATCGTATTCTTGGCACCGACAACGGCTTTCCGTTCCGCTCCCTCGATGTCCATCTTGATGAAGTCCACCCGCGGGAGGTGGAGTTCGGCAACCAACTTGTCAACCGTGGTCAACTGCGCTTCCACGAACTCGGCATTCTCGATCGGCCGGAGAAAGCTGTCCTTCGCCGATGCGACTGGATCGATACTCAACTTCAGCGTATCGTCCTTGTCCCATATGCCTTTCGGATAGACCTCCACGCGCCCCTGTGCGATTTCGGCGGCAAACGTCCTGCGCAGGCACTCCAGGTTCTCGGGAGCCGGTTCGATAGCCACCACCTTGGCCGCACCCGCGAACAGAGCTTTGCGGGTGAAAACCCCGACGTTTGCGCCGGCATCGAGTACGATGTCGCCCGCTTTGATCCGGGTGCCGTAAATGTTGCGCTGCTGCTCTCCCAGGTCGTACAGCAAATCGTCGCCGCTTGCGGTCGGCATCCAGAATTCGCCGAGCGGCGTGGCCCAGAGCGAAAAGTGCTCGTCCTTCCTGATCACTTTGCTGGACGCCCGAAGGTCATTCACGTTCTTCGTCTGTAGCCGCGAAATCGCTTCGCCTTCGAAAGACTCCGCCAGCGTGCAATTTCCAGCCTTGCCGCTGAAATAGTGCGACAGGACCAGGGGCGCATGGTGCACCCGCGCAACTTGAACCATGGATAGGGCCGCCGGAAACGCGACCATCAGGGAACAGAAGACCACCTTCGTTTTCGGTTTCGTCATTCAAAAGCCGCCCGACAGACATAATCGGCGACCCGTGTCCCCTGGGACAAGTCCAAATCCGACAGCGATCCGGTATTAACTAAGGGTATTCAGGCCGAGGTTCTCCTCGCGCACCGTGATGGAGGCGATGAAGTCCCGGTCGAGTTCGTAGCCGAAGCCCGGTTCGTCCCGCACCTCGATCGTTCCACGCGCGGTAATGTCCACTGGCGGTTCGATGATGTCACGCTGCCAATACCGCTTGCTCGCCGAAACATCGCCCGGCAGTACGAAGCCCGGCAGCGTCGACAGCGCGATGTTGTGCGCCCGCCCCACGCCCGCTTCCAGCATGCCTCCGCACCAGACCGGAATTCCCGCGGCCCGCGCCACGTCGTGCACTTTCTTCGCTTCCGTGAAGCCGCCCACTCTGCCCAGCTTGATATTGATAATTCCGCAGGCCCGCAGCCGGATGGCCTGTTCCGCGTGATGAGCCGACCGGATGCACTCGTCGAGGCAGACCGGCGTGTCCAGGCGCCGCTGCAATTCGGCGTGATCGATAATGTCGTCGTGCGCCAGCGGCTGCTCGATCATCATCAGGTAAAACTCGTCCAACCGCTTCAAATGGTCCGCATCCGCAAGTGTATAGGCCGAGTTGGCGTCGGCCATCAGCTTTGTGGACGGGAACCGCTCGCGAACGCGCCGCACCACGTCCACATCCCAACCGGGCTTGATCTTCATCTTGATTCGCTGGTACCCGGCGGCAAGTTCACATTCGATCTTCTCGAAGAGCTGCTCTACCGAGTCCTGAATCCCGATTGAAACGCCGCACGGAATCTCCCGCCGCGCCCCGCCGCCGATCTTCTTCCAAAGGGGCACGCCGTCCACCCGCGCGCACAGGTCCCAAACCGCCGCCTCCAGACCCCCGCGCGCCATGTTGTGCCCGCGGATGTGGGCCGTCCGGGCGGCAATCTCCTCGGGTCCGCGAAACTCGAAACCGAGCACGCGCGGCGCCACGTAATCGCGCAGAATCAGCCACGCCGATTCGGTCCATTCCTCGTTGTAGAACGGATTTTCGCCGGCCGTGACTTCGCCCCAACCCGTCGCGCCTTCGGCCTGCACCTCCACCAGCACGATATCTCGGCCATAAGTTCGTCCGAAACTGGTCTCAAAAAAGTGCACCAGCGGCATTCGAATCTGCCGCAGCGTAATTTTCTCGATCTTCATTGCCACGGCTCCAGCAGGTACACGCCTTCCTTATCGCCGCGCTCGAATCCGGTCACCGCCAGACCGCGGGCGAATGCGTCCTGAAACCGGCGCGCATTGGCGGCCTGCATGTCGCGGGCGCAGTCGCGCCGGACGCCCCGGATGTCGCCGATATCCGCGGGGAATCCAATCCGCTCCGTCGCCCGCCGCTCCGTGCGCTCCCCGGCCAGAATCCTGCGGACGCGGTAGGAGTCCAGCCACCATTCCGCGATGCATCGGTCCGTCGGCAAGCCTCCGTGCAGAGGGCTGGCCGTCACCCCGTACTGATTCTCGCTGTACCGTCTCACGATGGCGCCCAGCCTCTCGATATTGAAGAACGCGTTCTTCAGCTCGAGCGGGTCGAAGGTCCATTCGATAAGCTGAATGCCCCTCTCGAGCGCCTCGTCGCGCTGCATCAGTTTCAGCCGCCGCCCGATGCCCAGGTTGTGGTGGCCCGGAAGAACACCGAGCATATGACTGTGCAGGTACGGACGCCCGCCCGGCTTCACCCCGGGAAGCGCAAAACAGAAACCCACCATCTGGGGGCCTTCGAATGCGCCGAACACGTGCCCCCCGATTTTCGCAATCACCACTAGAAAACGCACCGGCAGCAGTTCCAGATCGGCGAAACCCCAGATCGTTTTCTGTAGGCGAACCACGTCCTCGAACTCCTCCAGCGAGAAAAGCTGGCGCGTGGAAACTACCGCTTCGCTTCCTGCCACAGCGCCTCCATTTCCTCGATGTTGGAGTCCTCGAACTTCTTCCCCTGCTCGGCCAGCCGCCTCTCGATATAACCGAAGCGCCGCCGGAATTTCGCATTCGTCTTGCGCAGCGCCTGCTCCGGGTCCACCTTCACGAACCGCGCCAGATTCACCAGAACGAACAGCAGGTCGCCCAGTTCGTCCTCCAGTTCCTCGGCGGACGCCTTGCGCCTGGCTTCTTCAAACTCGGCCAGCTCTTCGTGCAGTTTCTCGATTACCTGCTCCGCGTTTTCCCAATCGAAACCGGCGCCCGCCGCGCGCGATGCCACCTGTTGCGCTTCCACCAGCGCCGGCAGCGTCCGCGGCACGCCTGCCAGCATCGACTCCGCTTCCCGGCCCTTCTCCTTTTTCTCGGCGGCCTTGACCTCGCCCCAGATGCGCTTCACATCCCCCGCCGTCTCCGCGCTGCCTTCGCCGAACACGTGCGGATGCCGCCGGATCAACTTGCTGTTGATGGCGTCGAGCGCGTCGCCGATGCCGAAGTGTTCCGCCTCCGCCGCCATCTGCGCGTAAAACACCGCTTGCAGCATGTAGTCGCCGAGTTCCTCGGCCAGATCCGGCCAGTCGCGCCGGTCGATCGCGTCCAGCACTTCATAGGTTTCTTCCAGCGTGTATGGCTTGATTGTGTCGAAGGTCTGCTCCCGGTCCCACGGGCAGCCGCCGGGGGCGCGCAGACGCGCCATAATCTCCACTAATCGCTGGAATTTTTCGCCGGGCGTGGAATCGTTCTTCATGTCGGGTGGAATGTCCATCAATGTAGCACGCAAGCGGGCGCCGGCCAGGTGTCCGGCGACCCTCTGCTATGATGAAACTCTCCCGGAATGATCGTCGAGTCCAATACTACGCGGTTCGATTCTCTCTCCCTCGATTCCGGCGCCACTCTCGCGCCGGTAGACGTCGCCTACGAGACGTACGGCGCGCTCAACGACGCCAAATCCAATGCCATCCTGGTCTTGCATGCCTTCTCGGGAGACGCGCACGCCGCCGGCATCAGCCACGATGGCGGCAAGCCCGGCTGGTGGGACAACATGATCGGCCCGGGCAAGGCCTTCGACACCAGCCGCTACTTCGTGATCTGCTCCAATGTGCTCGGCGGCTGCCGCGGCACCACCGGCCCCGGCTCCATCGATCCCGCCACCGGCTGCCCGTACGGCATGTCCTTTCCCGTGATCACGATCGCCGACATGGTCCGCCTCCAGAAGATGCTCATCGATTGGTTCGGCATTCGCCGCCTGCTCGCGGTAACCGGTGGGTCCATGGGCGGAATGCAGGCGCTCGAATGGGCCGTGGCGTACCCCGAGCAGGTGGTTGCCGCGATCCCTATCGCCACCACCGCCCGTCACACCGCGCAGCAGATCGCGTTCAACGAGGTCGGACGCCAGGCCATCATGGCCGACCCCGACTGGAATGCCGGCAATTACTACGGCAGGCAGCCTCCGGCGCGCGGCCTCGCCGTGGCCCGCATGGTCGGCCACATTACTTACATGAGCGACGACTCCATGCGCGAAAAGTTCGGCCGCCGCCTCCGCGGCAAGGATGCCTTTGGCTTCGATTTCGAAGTGGACTTCGAAGTCGAGAGCTACCTGCGCTATCGAGGCAGCCAGTTCGTCAATCGCTTCGATGCGAATTCCTATCTCTACATCACCAAGGCCATGGACTATTTCGACCTCGCCAACGGCCGCGGGTCGTCGCTCCCGGCCGCGCTCGAACGCGTGCGCTCGCGGTTCCTGGTGATCAGCTTCAGCTCCGACTGGCTTTACCCCAGCTACCAGTCGCAGGAGATGGTGCGGGCCCTCCGCTCGCGCAACTGCGACGTCGCCTACGTGGAGCTTCAATCCAACTACGGCCACGATTCGTTCCTGGTGGATGTGGCCGAGCAAAGCGCCATCGTCACCGGTTTCCTGGCCAACACTTTCGAGAAAATTCAATGAGCGCCGAAATCGCCGGGAAACAGGCCTTCGTCCGGGAGTTGCTGGGCCGCAGCGATTACGCCATCATCGGCGACATCGTCCAACCCGACTCGCGAGTGCTCGACCTCGGCTGCGGCGAAGGCGAGTTGCTGGAGTGGCTCGCGGCCACAAAAAATGTCGTGGCGCGCGGAGTCGAAATCTCCGGCGCCCGCGTGCAGCGGGCCATCGCCCGAGGCGTCTCGGTTTTCCAGTCCGATATCGACCAGGGATTGGCCGACTACCCCGATCAGAGCTTCGACTACGTGATCCTCAGCCAGACGCTTCAGGAAACCCGCCGCCCGCGCCAAGTGCTGCGGGAGATGCTGCGAGTGGGCCGGCGCGGCATCGTCGCCTTTCCGAATTTCGGCCAATGGCGGGTCCGCCTTTCCATGCTGATGAGCGGCCGTGCCCCGCGCACCAAGCTGTTCCCCTATGCCTGGTACGAATCTCCCAACATCCATTTCCTCACCGTTCGGGATTTTGAGGAACTGGCCGAAGAAGAAGGCCTCACCGTCGAGCGCCGTTACTATCTCGCGGGCCGCCGCAAGGTCACCGCACTCCCTAACCTGATGGCCGAGGTGGCCGTCTTTCTGATTTCGCGAGGATAAGCCAAGTATGCGGAAGCTGGGTCTGATCGGCGGCCTGGGACCGGGCGCGACCATCCACTACTATCAGGAACTCGCGCGGCTCAATGCCGGCGAAATGCTGATCGTTCAGGCGGACCTCGATCGCGTTCGCGGCGCCGTTGAGCGAGGCGACCTTTCCGGCTTGGCCGGCTATTTCGCCGCCCTGATCGCTCGGCTCGCCGCCGGAGGCGCTGAAATCGCTGCGATTTCCGCGGTCACCCCACACATCTGCATCCGCGAGCTCGAGCCCATTTCGCCGCTGCCCCTGGTGAACATCCTGGAAACCACGCGCCAGGCGATCCTGGCACGCGGATATCGCCGCGTCGCCCTGTTCGGGACCCGCTTCGTCGTCGAGAGCCGGATGTTCGGCATGCTCGATGGCATCGACGTGATCGTCCCCGAACAGGTGGACGCCATCCACGACGCCTACATGCAGACCGTCGCCGGCAAAACCACGAGCCGCGATACCCTGATTCGCATCGCCCGCGAACTTCCCGTGGATGCCATCGTGCTCGCCGGTACCGACCTCGCCCTCATCTTCGACGAAACCAACACCGGCTTCCCCGCTGTCGATGCCGGGCAGGCGCACATCGAGGCCATCCTGCGCGCGTTGCGCCAGGGAATATAGTAGGGTCTTAAACTCATGCGTTTCCCCACCCTCCGGCTCCTGCTTCCGGCAGTGACATTCTGCCTCCTTCCGGCGTTCGCCCAACGCCAGACCGACCTGCTGATTTACGGCTGCACCTCCGCCGCTGTCACTGCCGCAATTCAGTCAACGAAAATGGGCAAGTCCGTAATCATGGTCTGCCCCGAACGACACCTGGGCGGGCTCACCGCGGGAGGACTGGGGTGGACCGATTCCGGCAACAAGGCCGTGGTCGGCGGCCTCTCCAAAGAGTTTTATCATCGTGTCTGGCTCGAATATCAGAAGCCGGAAACCTGGCGCTGGCAGAAGCGGGAAGAGTACGGCAACAAGGGTCAGGATACGCAGGCCTCCGACGACTCCGCGCGCACCATGTGGATCTTCGAACCGCATATCGCGGAAACCGTCTACGAGGCGTGGGTGAAGGAACTGAAGATCCCGATCGTGCGCAACGCATGGCTCGACCGCGAGAAGGGCGTTCGCAAGCAGGACGGCCGCATCGTTTCCATCACCACGCTGGACGGCAAAACCTACCCGGCCAAAATGTTCATCGACGCCACGTACGAAGGCGACCTGATGGCCGCCGCGGGCGTCGAATACCACGTTGGCCGCGAGTCCATGGCGACGTACGGTGAACAGTGGGCCGGCATCCAGACCGGGGTGCTGCATCATCGCCACCATTTCGGAGCCGTCAAAACACCGATCTCGCCCTACGTCGTCCCTGGCGATCCCGCCAGCGGCGTTCTGCCGCGAATCAGCACGGAGCCGCCCGGGAAATACGGCGAGGGAGACAAAAAGATCCAGGCCTACTGCTTCCGCATGTGCCTCACCCAGGTGCCCGCCAACCGCGTGCCGTTTCCTAAACCGGCCGGCTACGATCCGAAGCAATACGAGCTCCTGCTCCGCATCTTCGCCGCCGGCTGGCGCGAAACCTTCGGCAAGTTCGACCCCATCCCCAACGCCAAAACCGATACCAATAATCACGGCCCCTTCAGCACCGACAACATCGGCCGCAACTGGGACTATCCGGAGGCCAGCTACGCGCGCCGCCGCGAAATCATCCAGGAGCACGTCAACTACGAACAGGGCTGGTTCTATTTCATCGCCAACGATCCGCGCGTTCCCGAAGACGTGCGCACTGCCATGGCAAAATGGGGACTCGCGAAAGACGAATTCAAGGACAACCGCAACTGGCCCCACCAGCTTTACGTCCGCGAGGCGCGCCGGATGGTGGGCAAGTACGTCATGACGGAGAACGAGCTCACCAAGAAGCGTCCCACTCCGGAATCGGTCGGCATGGGCTCCTACGGCATCGATTCGCACAACATCCAGCGCTACATCACGCCAGAGGGATATGTGCAGAACGAGGGCGATATCGGCGTGAGCACCAACGGCCCGTACCAGATCGCCTATGGCTCCCTGGTGCCGAAGAAGGAGCAGGTGGCGAACCTGCTGGTGCCGGTGTGCGTCTCCAGCTCGCACATCGCCTACGGCTCCATCCGGATGGAGCCGGTGTTCATGATCCTCGGCCAGTCGGCGGCTACCGCCGCGGCCATCGCCATCGACGCCGGCATCGCCGTACAGGACGTGCCTTATGAAGACCTGCGAAAACGCCTGCTTGCCGACGGCCAGGTTCTCGAGTTCAGGTAGGATTATTGCCGGCGAACCCCGCCGGATAAGATAGTTGATCCACATGGAAAGCGGATCGCTACGACACCGGCTCATGTTGGTCGCCGCCG
Organism: Bryobacterales bacterium; assembly: GCA_963836425.1. Lineage (GTDB taxonomy): Bacteria > Acidobacteriota > Terriglobia > Bryobacterales > Bryobacteraceae > CAWIJJ01. The sequence continues at coordinate 270,565 of CAWIJJ010000013.1, forward strand.
CGGCGCTGTTTTCCACCGGCGGCGCCGCCATCAAGGCCGCCACATTGACAGGTTTCCAGATTGCCAGCCTGCGCTCCGGAATTGCAGCCGTATTCCTCCTGTGCGTCATTCCGGAGACCCGCCGCGGATGGAGTGTACGGATGGCGCCGGTCGCCGCCGCTTACGCCGCCACCCTGGTCCTTTTCGTGCTCTCTAACCGGTTGACGACAGCGGCGAATGCCATCTTCCTGCAATCGGCGTCGCCGCTCTACCTGCTGCTGCTCGGTCCGCTGCTGCTTCACGAACCGATCCGGCGGCGCGACGTGATTTTTCTCCTGGCAGTAGTGTGCGGAGTCACTTTAGTTTTCGTCGGCGCGCAACACGCAGCGGCGTCGGCACCGGATCCGATGCGCGGAAACGTTCTGGGTGCGGCCAGCGGCCTGACGTATGCCCTGATGCTCGCCGGATTGCGCTGGCTGGCGCGCAAGGGCGAGGGCGGCAATGCAATTGCGACCGCCGCTGTGGGGAATCTGGCTGCCTGCATCGCGGTCCTGCCTTGGGCGCTCCCTTTCGCCGCAGTCGGCTTCACCGATGCCGCCGTCCTGCTGTACCTTGGCTGCTTCCAGATTGGCGTGGCCTACCTGCTGTTGACCAGAGGCATCCGGTACGTACCCGCGGTGGAGGCCACCACCCTTCTGATGGCCGAACCGGCCCTCAGCCCGGTGTGGACCTGGATCGTTCACGGCGAAACCCCGGGCGGATGGGCTATCGCGGGTGGAACCGTGATCCTGTCGGCGACGTTGTGGAACACACTGCGGGACCGCTGGAGCTCGGCGCGTCGCAAATCGTGCTAGAAATGAGAACAGAGAGATGGGTTTGAAGCTTATCGGCGCACTGGCTTCACTGGGACTCTGGGTTTCGGCGACCCGGGTGATGAATTTCGATCGCGAGCCGTTCGGCATGACTCCTCCCGGGTGGACCGCCACCGCACTTTCCGGCGCACCGGGCAAATGGGAAATCCTCAAAGATAGTACGGCGCCAACCCAACCCTACGTCCTCGCCCAAGTCTCCGACGAGGCAGGCTCCGACCGGTTTCCCCTGGCAATCTGGGACGGCGAACAACTCCGCAACGCCGACATCAGCGTTCGCATCAAGCCCGTTTCCGGCAGGGAGGATCGCGCCGGGGGCTTGGTCTTCCGCTACCGCAACCGGGAGAATTACTATCAGGTGCGAGCCGACGCCCGGGCCAACACCGTAGCCGTGTACCGGGTTCAGGACGGACGCCTCATCCGTCTCGGCGCCGCTGTTCAGCACGATATCCCGGTCAACCAGTGGCGCATTCTCAAAGTGGCGCTCCGCGGCGAGCAGTTCCAGGTCTACGTGGACCACCGGCGGATTCTTCGCGGACGGGACGACACCTACACCGGTCCCGGCAAAGCAGGGCTGTTTACGGTCGGCGACTCGGTGACTTACTTCGACGAATTCCGGCTCGATCCCAAGTAACCGCCAACTTCCGCAAATTGCGCCTTCCCGCTTGTCCGCGAAAACGGACATACTAATGTCAGTGAACCGCTGGAAACATGGCGTTGCCCTCACGCGCGCCGCCGCCGTGGCTCGAAACCATAAGACGGCCCTGCGCATCGGCGCCTTCCTGACCATTGCCGCCGTAGCCCTGTTCGACCGCGCCCTGACTGTGAACGTCGGACTCGGATTCCTGTATTTGATAGCCATCGTAGTTTGCGCGTTTGCCCTGAGCCGGTTCGAGATTGTCATTATGGCCCTCGGCTGCGCCGTTCTCCGCGAGCACTATTCCCCCTTCGCCTGGCAGTTGGGCTGGATGTGGCGTCTGGAATCGGCAGCCTTCACGTTCGGCGTGACCGGCCTGTTAGTCTGTGAAATTGAGCAGCGATGGAGGGCTTCCGAGGAGTTCGCCCGCAATCTCGCCCATGAATCCGAATTGCGGCAGGAAGCCGAACGCCAGACTCGTAACGTACTGGAGACGAGCCCCCTCGCCATTCTCGCCGTCGAATCCGCCGGGGCAATTCTCCTCGCCAACGAAAGCGCCCGCGACCTGTTTGGTTCGGAAGAAGGACTGGCCGGCAAAGATGTCAGCTCCTTTCTTCCAGACGTGAGCGCCCTCTTTGATCCAGCCGCCTGGGACGGCACCCGCACCATGATCGAAACCCGCGGCATGCGTGGGGGCGGCCAGTTTTTCCTGGCTCAGGTCTGGTGCTCCGCTACGAAAGCGGCCGCCGGCTCCCCGCACTATACCCTGGTCGTGTGGGACGCTACCGATAGCATGCGCGACCGCGAAGAGGCCGGACTCGAAAGTTTTCTCGCAGCCTCGCGGATTGTGGTGGGAGCCGTTTCCCACGAGATCCGCAATCTGTCCGCCGCGGCCTCCGTGGCCCTCTCCAACCTGGGCAAGAATTCCGGCGTCGCGCACCAGCAGGACTACCAGGCACTGGTGTCTTTGATCCAGGGGCTCGAAGCCATGGCGAAGTCCGGGCTGCGCACCCCCAATCGGACCTCCACCTCCGCCTGTGATCTGGCGGGCACGCTCGAAGAACTCCGGATCGTCATCGAGCCCCTCGGCGCCGATGCCGGGATCGAACTCGAGTGGCGGATCGCACCCGGCCTCTCGCGCGTGCGCGGCGACCGCGTCGGTCTCCTGCGCGTTTTCCTGAACCTCACGAAGAACAGTATCGAAGCCATGTCCAGCTGCCACGGTCCCCACATCCTGCGCATCGAGGCGGCCGCCCCGGCCACAGGTATCACCGTCGATATCCGCGACACCGGACCCGGCGTGAGCGACCCCGAAGCCCTCTTCCGCCCCTTCCAGGAAGGGGCCTCTAACAGCGGGCTCGGACTGTACGTTTCGCGTGCCACCGTGCGATCCTTTGGCGGGGAACTCACTTGTAGAAATGCTCCTCGGGGCGCATGGTTTCAAGTGAAACTTGCGCAGGTTGAAGAGAGACGAGCCATTGCCTGAAAATCAGACCAGACTTCTGATTGTCGATGACCACGCCGTGTTCCGCGACTGCCTCGCCCGAGGCCTCGAAGAGACCGGCGAGTTCGTCGTCATCGCCACCGCCGGCTCGGTGGCCGACGCTCTTGCCGCCCTCTCTCGCGGCGGCCTCGACGTGGTGCTTCTCGATTACGATCTCGGCGTCGAGCGCGGAACCGAGCTGCTCGGGCAGATTCGCGAACAGTATCCCGGACTTCGCGTTCTTGTCCTCACCGCCTGGGTCGAAGAAGCCGAGATTCGTCACCTGGTCAGCCTCGGCGTGAACGGCGTCATTCTGAAGAAGCACAATCTCGCCACGCTCAGCGAGGCCGTGCGGAGCGTCGCTGCCTCCCGAACCTGGTTCGATGAGCAGTGCGTGCCGCTGCTCTTCGCCGCGCCCGAATCGATCCGCGAGAGCAGCTTCACCGACCGCGAGCGCCGTACGCTCCGGATGGTGGTCAACGGACTCACGAATAAACAGATCGCCCTGCAACTTCAGATCTCGGAGAGCTCCGTGAAGCTGAGCCTCCAGAGGTTATTCGACCGGATGGGTGTCCGATCGCGCGGCCAGCTCGTTCGCGAAGCGCTTGAAAAGTACAAGGGACAATACTGATCCGCCGCTCCGCGACGTTTGATCTGCGCGCATCCGGGGTGTACCATGTCGAGATCCTCGTCTCGCAGCTATGATCGGCATCTCTGACAACCTTGCCTTGGCCGTCGATTCGATTCGCGCCCACAAGCTGCGGTCGGCGCTGACCGTTGTCGGTCTGACGATGGGCGTGGCGACGCTGATCGCCGTCATGACCCTCGTCCAGGGCGCCAACGTGTACGTGGAACAGAAAATCGCGAACCTCGGAACCAACGTCTTCCGCATCGCCCGCACGCCCTTCGCCGTCACCGACTTCACCGTCCTCACCCGCGCCCAGCGCAACCGCTACCTGTACGACGAGGACATGGTGGCCGTGGCCGAAAACTGCGTGCACTGCCAGAACGTAGGCGCTACCGCCAGCGCCACCATCGGCTTCCGCTACAAGAATAAGGAACTCGAGGACGGTACCGTCTACGGGCACACGCCGAACATGGCCGTGGTCGATACCAGGACAGTCTCCTCCGGTCGCTACTTCACCGATCCGGAGGACCGCCATGCCACCGCCGTCTGCCTCATCGGAGACCGCCTCGTTCAGGAGTTCTTCCCCGATGCCGATCCCATCGGCCGCGTCATCCAGGCGGGACGCACCGAATTCCAGGTGATCGGCACCTTCCAGGCCATCGGCTCCGTACTCGGCCAGGACCAGGACAACTTCATCGTCATCCCCTTGCGCGCGTTTCTCAAAATGCGCGGGCAGCGCAACAGCCTGCTTCTTCAGGTGAAGGCCGAAGGCGGTGAAAAAGTCTTCGCCCTCGCCCAGGACGAAGCGCGCCGCGTCCTCCGCGGGCGCCGCCACGTGCCTCCCGGCGCCGAAGATGATTTCTTCATCGGCACCGCCGACACGTACATTTCACTCTGGAAAAGCATCAGCTCGGCCTTCTTTGCCGTGTTCGTGATGATCAGTTCCATCTCCGCCGTCGTGGGCGGAATCGTCATCATGAACGTGATGCTGGTCAGCGTTACCGAGCGGACCAAAGAAATCGGTGTGCGGCGCGCCGTCGGCGCTACCCAGTCCGATGTGCTGCGCCAGTTCCTCATGGAAAGCGTTGTCCAATGCCTCATCGGTGGCGGCATCGGCGTCGGCATCGGCTTCCTGTGCGGCGTGGCCCTGCGGCAGTTCACCGGTTTTCCTGCATCCGTTCAGGTCTGGGTGGCGGCCCTCGGTGTTGTCCTGAGTTCCGCCATCGGCCTGTTCTTCGGCATCTACCCTGCCGCCAAGGCGGCAAAACTCGACCCGGTGGTGGCCCTGCGCGCGGAGTAGAAGACGTGACTCGTTCCGAACTCAAGGAAAACCTGCTCGTGGCCCTCGATACCCTCCGCACACGCAAAGTGCGGTCGGCGCTGACCATCCTCGGAATCGTCATCGGCGTCACCAGCGTCATCTCCGTCGCCGCCATCATCGACGGCCTCAACGGCTACATCAAGGGCCGCATCCAAAGCTTCGGATCGCGATCGTTCTTCATCACCCGCATCCCGCCCGGCGCGGGCGGCTTCGGAAGGCTGCCGCAGAAAATCCGCGTCCGGAGATACCTCGAAATCACCGACGCCGAGTACCTCAAAGAAAATGTGGGCGGCCTCGACATCGCCACAGCCTTCGCCAATCGCATCAACTTCGGCGTGGCCGGCGATTCCATCCGCTACGGCAACGAGACCGTGGAGCGCTTCATCGTGCGCGGCGTCGAACCCGATTATTCCGCCGCCATGCCGCTGTTCACCACCGCCACCGGCCGCTTCATCACCCAATATGATGAAGAACACGCGCGCGCCGTCGTGGTGATCGGAAAAGCGATCGCGGATTCCCTGTTCCCGCACAGCGACCCGGTGGGCAAACAGGTCCGCCTGAACGGCCGTATTTACGAGGTCATCGGCGTCTTCGAGGAAGATCCCGGCCTGTTCGGCGGCTTCGGCGTGGATCAGTTCGCCTGCATCCCGCTGTCCAATTTCCATAAAAGCTTCCCCGAAATCCGCGAAGTCATGCTGATCTTCACCGTGCGGGATGACGCCGACCTCAACGGCGTCCGCGATCGCGCCGTGGAGGCCATGCGCCGCCGCCGGCACGTTCCCCACAACCAGGAAAACGATTTCGACGTTGCCGATCCAAGCTTCCTCACCAGCCTCTGGGACCAGCTCACCGGCGCCATGGTCCTGTTGACCGGCGTCATCAGTTCCATCGGCCTGCTGGTGGGCGGCATCGGCGTCATGAATATCATGCTCATTTCCGTCACCGAAAGGACCGCCGAGATCGGCGTCCGCAAAGCCATCGGCGCCCGCAAAGCGGATATCCGTGTGCAATTCCTGCTGGAAGCGATCACCCTCTCCGGCATCGGCGGTGTCCTCGGAATCTCCGCCGGCGGAGCCATCGCCTTCGCCGTGCGCCGGCTGATCTCCCTGCCCGCCACCCTCTCGCCGTTCTGGGTCGTCCTTGGCGTCGCCATGTCCGTCGGGGTCGGGCTGTTCTTCGGCTATTACCCCGCTAACCGCGCCGCAAATCTCGACCCGATCGTCTGCCTTAGGTACGAGTAAAGATTCTATGTAAAGCATACTTGACATTTAGACAATCTCGCTTTACTCTCAGGACATGATCAACCAATCGACTCCGGTATCAGAGCGGCGACTGGTCAGCGTCTGCGGGCGCCCCAGCCTCCGGCAGATGGTCTGGGTGGCGGTATTCGCCGCATCGCTCCCTGTCGGCGTGGCGGTTCACAGGCGGATGGACGTGCCGCCGTTATTGGGGTACTTGCTCGCCGCCATTCCCCTGCTCGCCGGAGCGATGTACATGCGCACCATGGTGCGGGATGTCCGGGAGCAGATGGACGAATTGCAAATCCGCATTTATCTGGAAGCCGCCACCATTTCCCTTTGCGGCCTGTTCGTCGTTGTTTGCAGCTATCAATTGATCGAAAAGGCCGGCCTTGCAGGACCGCTCAATGGCACTATCGTGATCCTCCTCATGGTTGGCTTCGGCCTGATCGGCTATTGGCGCGCGGTGAGGCGCTATCGATGAAGAACCGCCTGCGCGTGTTGCGCGCCGAACGGGACTGGTCTCAGGCCGAACTGGCGGCGCGCCTGCGGGTCTCGCGCCAGACCGTGAACGCCATCGAAACCGAAAAGTACGATCCGAGCCTGCCCCTGGCCTTTCAAATGGCGGACCTGTTCGGCATCCGCATCGAAGATATTTTTCAGCCGAACGGGAAGGCCGCCGTCGAAGCCTGACCCCGGCGTCACTCTTCCCGCAGGGCCGTCCAGGGGTCGATGCGAGACGCCCGCCGCGCCGGTCCGATACCGGCGGCCACCGCCGCCGCCAGGAGAATCAGTCCCGCGGCGGAGAACACCATTGGATCTCGCGCCTTCAGTCCGAACAGGAAAGATTCGAGCACCCGCGACGAGATCCAGGCCGCCGGCAATCCCACCGCGAGCCCGAGCCCTGCCATCACCGCGACATCCCGCAGCACCAGGCCCACAATGCGGCTCCGCTGGCCGCCCAACGCCATGCGAATTCCGATCTCCCCGGTCCGCCGTGCCACGCTGTACGCCATCGACCCGTAAAGCCCCACGCAGGCGATAGCCAGCGCCAGCAGGGCGAAGCCCGAACAGAGCGTCGCGAAAGCGCGCTCCCCGGAAATGGTCTGCTCGATTTGCAACTGCTGCGTGCTGATCTCCCCCACCGGCAGACGCGCATCGGCCTGCGCCACCGACCTCCGCACGGCCGCCGACAGGCGCAGAGGATCGCCCGCCGCGCGAATTTCGAAATTCAAATACCCGAGCGAAGCAGGCTCGCTCCCATACGGAAGATACACCAGCGTCGGAATGTCCTCTTTGAGCGACTGATATCGGGCCTGCCGGGCCACGCCCACAACTTCCAGGTCTTTTTGGCTGCCCAGCCCGAACCGCCGCCCCAACGGATTCTGGCCGGGGAAGTACTTCTTCGCGAACGCCTCGTTGACAACCGCCACCTTGGCGCCGGCGTTGTTGTCCCGCTCGGTGAAGTCGCGGCCCAGCAGCAGCGGAATCTGCATTGTCGAAAAAAAGCCCGGACCGGTACGCAAATAGGCGCTGCTCGGGTCACGGCCGGAATAGCCCGGCAGAGTCAGATTGGTGCTCGACATGGACCCCGTCACAAGCACCATGTGCGATGCGGTCACCGCCCGGACCCCGGGGATGGCTGCGAAGCGCCCACGCAAAGCGTCGTAGAACCGCGCCAGCGATTCATCGCGGTAGCCGATTTGCCGCGCGTTTAAACTCACCACCAGCAGTTTTTCCGAATTAAAGCCGAGTTCCACCGAGTGCAGGTTGGCCAGAGTCCTCGCGAACAGTCCGGCAGCCACCACCAGCAGCACCGAAATCGCAATCTGCGATGCCACCAGCAGTTGCGGCAGTGAAGGAAGGCGGCGGGAACGGCGGCCGCCCGAATCTCCGGCCCGGACCTGTTTGATGGCGGAACTGAGGTCCAGGCGAGTGGCCTGCAACGCGGGCACCAGGCCGAAGAAAAGCCCGGTTGCCACCGAGAGTGCCACCGTCACGGCGAGCACATTCCAGTTCAGCCCCGCCCCCAGCGGAACATCCGGCCGTCCGTTTGAAATCAGCAGCGTCAGCCCCCGGATCCCCCACCAGGCGAATACCACGCCCAGTATGCCGCCCGCCGCCGAGAGCGCCACGCTTTCCGTCAGTAGTTGGCGGATCACGCGCCATCGTCCGGCGCCCAGACTGAGGCGCAGCGCGATCTCCCGCCGCCGGGCAGCGGCCCGCGCCAGCAGCAGGTTGGCGACGTTAGCACAAGCGATCACCAGCAGAAACGCCACCATGGTCATCAGCACCAGCAGCGGCCGGGAGTAGCGCCGCCGCAGGTTTCCGAGGCCGCCGGCTCCGTCCTGAAGGATCAGCGCGGGCAGGTCGGCGCGCTCGGCGGCAGTGGTCGCCGTGGGCTCGACAAAGGCGCGGAAGGTCGCGGCCAGCTCCGCCTGCGCCCGCTCCCGCGCCACCCCCGGACGCAGCCGCCCCATAATCTCCAGCCAGTAGGAATTCGCATCCGTGTACCGCGCGCCAAAGCGTGCTGGATTCGTGGCCAGCAGCCCGGCGCTCTTGAGCGGCAGGTAGAGTTCGCGGGAGTTGCCCGGGCTGATCCCGTGGAAATCCACCGGCGCCACTCCGGCAACCGTGAACGGTTGGTCGTTGATGCGCAGCACCTGGCCGACAGCCGACGCCGCATCTCCGAACCGCCGGCGCGCGTAGCTTTCGCTCAGGACCACCACGGGAGCCGCATCGCGGTCGTCGTTGCCATCGAGCAGGCGCCCCGCGGCCGGGTTCAGCCCGAGCGTACGGAAGAAGTCGCCGCTTACATACAACGACTCTGCCAGGTCCGCCGCGCCTCCGCCCAGCACATTGAGCCGGCCCCCATTGTTGAACGCGAAAACGCCGCTCAAAACGCCCTGCGTATCCTTCAGCCGCTCCCAGGCCGGAAATGGAAAGTTGCCGCTGGTGAAGCCGGTGTTCGGGTCGCGGTAATTGTTGCCGTTGAAGCTGTGCGACACCTTGGGGAAATCCTTGGAGTGCCACGCGAACAACACCAGCGACTCGGGCTCGGCCACCGGCAGCGAGCGCATCAGGATGGCTTCCATGAAGCTGTAGATGGCCGTGTTCGCGCCGATGCCGAGCGCCAGCGAAAGTACCGCCATCCCGGTAAACACGCGGCTCGCGGCCATCGCCCGAACCGCATAACGGAGGTCCTGCCACAACTGGCTCGCAAATGTGCGCATACGTCTCCTGTTCCGCTTGGACGTTCGCAAAGGCCCGATAGTTGGCCGTAATTCTGTTAGCATTTGGGTTTCATGCGACTCAACGAAGATTGGCTATCGGTCTGGCTGGGGCTCCTGGTATTTATCCTTTCGCTGGGCCTGCTCGCTGGCAGCGATGTGCTCGGCTGGGCCGTTAGCACGGCGGTATGGACCGACCTTTCCAAGGCCCTGGGACCGGTATCCAAGGCTTGGGCCGGAGCCCCCGGATGGGTCTATCTTTTAGCTACCATTGCCTTTCTGACCGTGATCCTGGCCGCCGGGATGCGCCTGCTCGGCGTTCGTCCGGGCCGCTTCGTCCCGCCGTTTCTGGTGGTGGCAGCCCTAAGCTACCTGTCCTGGATCGTCGGCAGCGTGGCCTGGGTGGCGGCGACGCCCGATAAGCGCCAGGCCCTCGGAGTCGGCTGGTCGATGAACCTCACCGCGGAAGCGGGCTTCATCGTGGCCCTGCTGGCCGGCCTCGCCATCGGGAATTTCTTTCCCCGCACCGCGACGGCGCTCAAAGAGGCAATTCGTCCCGAGTTGTATATAAAGACAGGCATCGTCATCCTGGGCGGATTCCTTGGCATTACGGCCACCGAGCAACTGGGCCTGGCCACCTCGGTGATGTTTCGCGGCCTGTGCGCCATCGTCGAGGCGTACCTGATCTACTGGGCTCTCGTCTACTGGGTGGCGCGCCGCTATTTCGGCTTCAGCCGCGAGTGGGCGGCGCCGCTCGCCTCAGGCATCTCCATTTGCGGCGTTTCCGCCGCCATCGCCACCGGCTCAGCCATTCGTGCCCGGCCCATCGTGCCGGTTATGGTTTCGTCGCTGGTGGTGATCTTTGCCGTGATGGAACTGCTGCTGCTGCCATTTCTCGCCCAGACCTTTCTTTGGCGTGAACCGATGGTCGCGGGCGCATGGATGGGCCTCGCGGTGAAGACCGACGGCGCCGCCGTGGCTAGCGGCGCCATCGCCGAATCGCTGATCCGCGCTCGTGCGGCGGCGCAGGGAATCACCTACCAGCCCGGCTGGATCGTCGGCGCCACCACCACCGTGAAGGTCTTCATCGATGTCTTCATCGGCGTCTGGTCGTTCGTCCTCGCCTGGATCTGGTCCACCAAAATAGAGCCGGGCAGGGACAAAGCCGGTCCCGGACACATCTGGGAACGGTTCCCCAAGTTCGTCCTCGGCTACCTTGCCACCTTCGGCTTTGTGATGGCGATCGGGCTGATGTTCCCGGCGCTCGTGCCCAAAGCCAAGGCGGCGGTGGGACAGGCGAATGTTTTCCGCGGCATCTTCTTCGTCATGACGTTCTTCACCATCGGCGTGATGTCGAACTTCCGCAAACTGTGGGAGGCGGGCATTGCGCGGCTTGCCGCCGTGTACCTGCTGTGCCTGTTCGGATTCGTAATCTGGGTGGGGCTGGCGATCTCGTGGCTGTTCTTTGCGGGTGTCCGGCCGCCGTCAGGGAGCTAAGTCATGGATGAGCCGAAGATTTCCGAAGAACTGAGCCGGATGGAACACGAGCCCATCCTGCCTATCGAACGCAAGCTGGTGGCCTGGAGCATCATCATCGGCGTTGTGCTGCTGGCGCTGCTGGTGCTCGTCAGCCGTTCCTTGTGAAGTCCGGCGCGGCCGCCGCGTTCGCGCTGGCCGCCTTGTGCGTGCTTGCTTATGCGCCGTCCACCGGCATTCCGCTGATCGAAGACGACTACCCGAACCTCGTCGAGGCCCAGCACTACGGGTCGCCCGCCGATTTCCCGGCCCTGCTGGCCAGCCCCATCGCCCGCATGCGCGCCACCAGTTACTGGACCATGTACCCGCTGTTCCGCCGCTTTCGCCTATGGGCCCCCGGATACCACTGGTTCAGCCTGTTCCTGCACGTTCTCAACGTGTGGCTGGTCTACGCTATCGGTCTCGCCTGGCGCCCGATGCGTGCCGCCGCGCCCTGGGCCGCCGGCTTTTTCGCCATCCACGAGGGGCACCAGGAGGCCGTGATGTGGTTCTCCGCCATCAACGAGCTCTGGATGTTTTTCTTCGGCGCCGCGGCACTGCTCTGTTGGTTGGAAGCGCGCCGCCGCCGCCGGCCGCTTCTCGATCTTTGCGGCCTGGCCCTGTTCGGGCTGGCGCTAATTTCGAAAGAGTCGGCCGTCATCTGGCTGCCGCTGCTGCTGCTCACGGTGCCGCGCCGGACCTGGCTCGCCGCCCTGCCCTACACCGGCCTCGCCGCGGTCGCCGCTGCCTCGATCTTCCTCAGCCGTTCGAACTCGTTTCGCTTCTCCGACGGCAGCTTCTCCCTGCACGCGCCGTTCTGGCTCACCTGGCCCCGCGGCATCGCCCGGCTCGTCTGGTTTTGGGGAGTTCCGGCCGCGGCTGTGGTCTGGTTCTCTCGGGATGTGCAGATGCGCCGTTCGGCCCTTCGCGCCGCCGCCTGGATGGCGGCCGCCCTGGTTCCGTACACTTTCCTCACCTACTCGACGGCCATTCCCAGCCGGCAAACCTACCTGGCCGGCGCCGGGCTCGCCTGGCTGGTTGGGCTCGCTCTCGCCTACGCCTGGCAGCACCACCGGCGTTGGGCAGCCGCGGCTGTGGTGCTCATCCTGCTGCACAACCTGGACGTTCTCTGGATCCGCAAGCGGGCGCAGTTCCTGGCACGGTCCGCCCCCACCGAGCAGTTGCTGGCGGTGGCGCGCCGCACGCCCGGTCCGATCTGGGTGCGGTGCTTCCCCCGGAACGACTATATCGCCCGCGAAGCGCTGCATCTCGGCGCGGGCCGCGATCCCTCGCTGGACATTTTTACCGAAGCTCAGGCGCGCGAGCGCCAACCCGCGGCCGTGTTCTGCTACCAGTCGAAATAGCGGCCGCCTCTAAGCCGCCGTCCACCCGCCGTCGATCGTGACCACCGACCCGGTGACGAATTCCGCCTCCGCCGAGCACAGGTACAGCGCGAGATTCGCGATTTCGTCCGGCCTTCCCAGTCGTCCGATCGGCTGCCGCGCGTTCAACTCCGCCCGGACCTTTTCCTTCTCGTGCTTGTGGTACCGCTCCAGGTACGCCTCCACAAACGGCGTGTCCACCGTCCCCGGGCAGATGCAGTTCACACGCAGCCTTCCCGCATACTCGATCGCCAGTTGGCGGCTCATCGCCACCACCGCGCCCTTAGTGGCGCAGTACGCAAAACGCCGCTTCACCGCCACCAGCCCCGCCACCGACCCGATATTGACAATCGAGCCCTTCGCCTCCAGCAGCCGCGGCATCGCCGCGCGCGTCACCAGGTAAGTGCCCTCCACGTTGACCCGCAGCAGGCGTTCGAAATCGGCCCGCTCGGTTTCTTCGATGCTGCCCACCAGGCCTATCCCGGCGTTGTTAACCAGGATGTCCAGCCGTTCCAGGCCACCCAGAGCCGCGTTCACCGCCGCTTCGTCGGTGATGTCGAGCGCCAGCGCCGAAGCTCCCTCGAGTTCGCCCGCCAGTTTCTGCGCGCCCGCCGCGTCCAGATCCGCGATGGTTACCAACGCGCCGGCCCCAGCCAGCGCCCGGCACGTGGCCTCGCCGATGCCGCTCGCGCCGCCCGTCACCAGCGCCCGTCTTCCGTCCAGTCGAAAAGGTGCAGTCATAGTTATGGTTTCAGCAGTCCGATAATCCGCTTGTGCATCTCGCTCAGTCTGGCCGCGTCGAATTTGACCACCTTGCGGTCATACGTCATCAGCCCGTTCACTTCGCCTTCCACATCCGTCGTCTGCGTGTAGACGGCAGCCGCCAGACCCTGCTTCACCAGCGGCTCCAACTTCTCGATCAGCGCCTCGTAGCCGGCCTGCAATTTCGCCGTGTCTTCGAACGTGCGGTAGCCCCAGTTGCGCTTGTCCCACCACAGGTGCCCCGGCATCGGCAGGCCGAGGCCGCCGAATTCTCCGAGTACCGAAACGCGGTCCGGCAGCACCGGAAACATGTTCGGACCCGGGTATTCGTGCATGTCCTTGAAATCGCCGAAGCCGCGGTCTTCCCACCCGCTCGGTCCGTCCACCAGGCGCGAAGGATCGAGCGACTTCACCAGCTTCAGCACATCGTTGGTATCGTGCTGGCCCCATCCCTCGTTGAACGGCACCCACGCCACCACGCTCGCCGCGTTCCCCACGTTGGCGATCAGCGCGCGCAATTCCCGCTCCCAGGCAGCCGCCTCCGCGGCCGGAAACTTCGCGTCCGCGGCCGCGTTCTTCCGCACGTTGCTCGGGATCCTGGACGTCATGGCGCTGGGCAGATCCTGCCAGATCATGAAGCCGAGTTTGTCGCACCAGTAGTAGTAGCGCGCCGGTTCCACCTTGACGTGTTTGCGCGCCATGTTGAACCCGAGCTTCTTCAGCGTTTCGATATCCGACCGCAGCGCTTCGTCCGTAGGCGCCGTATACAGCCCGTCCGGCCACCAGCCCTGGTCGAGCGGTCCGATATTGAACAGGGGCGCGTTGTTGAGGAAGATCCGGTTGAAGCCCGCGCTGTCCTTCCGGAACTCCACCTTGCGCATGCCGAAATAGCTGGTCACGCTATCGCCCGACTTCAGTTTCACTGCCAGGTCGTAGAGCACCGGCGCGTCGGGCGACCAAGGCGTCACCGCCCGGAGCGGCAGGCTCGTCTCCGCGTTCGTTCGGCCCGAAATCGTGCCCACCGTTTGGCCGCGCAGCCGCGCCGTCGCCGTGAATTCGCCCTCGCCCACCGTGTTCACCGTCAGCCGCAGGCGCTTCCCGTCCAGGTCCGGCACCATCTGAAGACTTCGGATATAGGCGGCCGGCACGGGTTCCAGCCACACCGTCTGCCAGATGCCGGTCACCGCCGTGTACCAGATGCCGTTCGGATTCAAAACCTGCTTTCCGCGCGGTTGCAGCCCCGTGTCGGTCGGGTCCCATACCGCCACGGCCAATTCCTGCCGCGCGCCGGGCTTCAAAGCGTCGGTGATGTCGAAAGTGAACGGGTCGTATCCACCCTCGTGCGTCCCCACCGCCTTGCCGTTGACCCACACTTCCGCGCGCCAGTCCACCGCATCGAAATGGAGCAGCAGCCGCGTCCCGCGCGCGGGCTGCGCCGTAAACGTGCGGCGATACCAGAGCCGCTGCTCCGGCGTAACCGCGCGCTTCACTCCGGAAAGCGCCGATTCCACCGGAAACGGGACCAGTAGCTGGCCGTCGAACTGGCTCGGCCGGTCCACATCCTTCCCCCGGATGGCGTAGTCCCACAGCCCGTTCAGGTTGGTCCATTTCGGGCGCGCCATCTGCGGCCGCGGGTACTCCGGCCAGGCGCGGTCAGCGCTGACCTTCGCGGTCCACGGCGTGGTCAGCGGCCCGTCGGCAGGCTTCCAGTCCGCCGCGACGAGCGAAGCCGCGCACACGAGGACGGCAAATCCCCAACGCAATTTCATATGCTCCCCAGCCTAACGCACCGACATGTCGCGCACGTAGATATCTTTGAATCGCATGTTCCCGTCGCCGCCCGAATGCAGTTGCAACGCGATGTAGCCGTCCGACGACCTGGGGGTCGGATCGGTGAAGTCGAGAATCACCACGCCGTTGAGGATGCACACCATGTGGTTGCCTTCCACCTTCACCAGCATGTCGTTCCAGTCGGTAGGCCGCATAACCTGCTCGAACTCAGGCGAGGGCCATGCGATCCAGTTCCGCCCGTCGCCATAAAGTCCGCCCGTGTGATGGTTGAGCGTGCGGTCGATCTCGAACTGCATCCCGCTCGAGATGTCCACGGTCCCTTCCTTGAACTCGGTATGAAAGTAAACGCCGCTGTTGCCGTCCGCCTCGCACTTGAAGCGCACCGAGAACCAGAAATCCTTGTACTTCTTTTCCGTGCGCAGGTAGCCGTACTCCTTGGTGACGCCCTGCCCGTGAATCACTCCGTCTTCGACGGTCCACTTCTCGTTGCCCACTGCAACCCAGTTGGCCAGATCTTTGCCGTTGAACAGTTTCACCCACTGCTCCCCAGGCAGCAGCGCGCGGTTTCGAGGAACTTGCGCCACCAGCAAAACCGGAACGGCCAACGCCACGATCGCACACCCTATCCGCATATGCATATCTGAATTGTAGGACGAGTCCGGTCCCGGCCGCGTGCTAGTATGGCTCAATCCCACCCCTCGAGAGAAGGAGTCACCATGAAACGGATATTGTTGCTGCTGCTGGCCGCGGCCGGTATGCTGATGGCCGACGCCACCGGCAAATGGACAGGAACGCTGACCGTCTCCACACCGGACGGGGAGCGCCCGTCCTCTGCTTACCTGGTGCTGAAGCAGGACGGCACCACGCTGACGGGCACCGCCGGACGAAACGCCGAAGAGCAGAATGCCATCCAGAACGGCAAAGTGGAGAACGGCAAGCTGACATTCGAGCTTCCGATCGGCGAAGCGACCATGAAATTCGCTCTGGAGCAAAAAGGAGAAGTGATCGAAGGCGATGTGTCGGCCGAAGCCCAGGGCCAGAAGCTGACCGCCAGACTTTCCGTCAAGCTCGAGAAGTAACGATCCGTTCCGCCGCCGCTTTTCCCAGCCGGATGCAGTCGGGCACGCCGATGCCGTCGTAGGCGTTCCCGGCCACGTGCAGACCCGGAATGGCCTCCACCCGCGCGCGCAGTTCTTCCATCCGCCGCGGGTGCCCGACCGGATATTGCGCCATCGCCCTCGGCCAGCGGAACACCCGGCCGAATTTCGGACGTGCCGTGAAACCGGCGATCTGCTGTAATTCACCGGTCACCACCGCGAGTAGGGCTTCGTCGCTCTCGCCGCCGTCTTCGGCGCCCGCGAGGAAGCAGCGCGCCACGATCGTGCCTTCCGGAACGCGGTGCGAAAACTTCGTGCCCACCCACGTGCAGGCTGTCAGGCGTCCCCGTTCTGTCCTGGGCACCAGGAAGCCGAAGCCCACCGGAGGCCGCGCGAAATCGGCCGCATCGAAACCCAGCATTACGATGATCGAGGAACTGTACCCTACCGCGCCCAGCAGTTCGGAAAGGCGCCCTTCGAGCGCCGCCGCCAGACCCGCGGCGCTGTGCGCTTCGCAGGCCAGTACCACCTCGTCCGCCTCAATCCAGGCGCCGCCCGCACGCACTCGGAAGCCATCGCCCGTGCGCTCCACAGTTTCGGCGCGCGTCTGCCGCACTTCCACCTGCCCCGCGATGGCGCCCGTCACCGCTTCCACCAGTTGGCCCAGCCCGCCTTTGAGTGTGCGGAACAGCGGAGCGGGCGGACTGCTGTTCTTCATCTTCGCGCGCGCCGCCAGCACCCCGCGCGTAAGGCTCCCGTATTTGTTCGCCAGTTCCACGAAGCGCGGCAGCACGCTGGTCACGCTCAGCCGTGTCGGATCGCCGCCATAAATTCCCGAGAGCAGCGGTTCGGCCAGGTAATCCACCGCTTCCTGCCCGTAGTGCTCGCGCACGAAGTCGGCCACCGACTCGTCCTCGGTCATGCGCGCCGGCGCCCGCATCAGTTCCATGCCCATGCGAAATTTCGTTCCCCACCCGAGCAGCCCGGTCGTCACCAGCGGCATGATCCTGGTGGGCACCATCATCATCAGCCCGTCGGGCAGCGGCACCAGCCGGCCGTTTTTGCGCACGAACGTGACCCGCAGGTGGTCATTGGAACCGATGACCTCGCCGGCCAGCCCCACGTCCCGGATCAGTTCCATCCCGGCCGGTTTCGCGGCCAGGAAACTGTCCGGCCCGGCCTCAACGAGGCAACCTTCCACGCGCTCGGTCCGGATGACACCACCCAGGCGCGGGCGCGATTCGATGATTGTCGATCGCACTCCCGCCTTCGCCAGGTAGTACGCCGTTGAAAGCCCGGAAATTCCGCCGCCGACGATGACTACTCGAGGCATCGCCTGGCGACCTGCTCGAGCGCGGCGGTAAAAACCGGCGAGTCGTTAAGCGACTCTGGCCGGATCACGCGAATGCCGCGCGCCGCGCCGTAATCCCGAAACGCAATGTCGATGTCGTACAGGATTTCCACGTGATCGCAGACGAAGCCAACGGGATCGATCACTACCTCCGCGACCCCTTCCTGCGCCCACCGGTCGAGAAACGATTCCACTGTCGGTCCCAGCCACCGCTCGCTGGTCATGCCCTGGCTCTGGTAAGCGAAATCCCAATCGGCTATTCCGGCCCGCGCGGCCACCGCGGCCGCTATCGCCCGCGATTCGCGGTCGTAAGGATCTCCGCCGGCCAGCGCCCGTTCGGGCAGGCTGTGGGCCGTGAACAGCACCTTGCGGTTCCCCGCCACCGGCCGCAGTTTCCCGGCGAACGCCTCGATCAGCAGAGGCTCGTCGTGATAGCTGCGCGCCCAAACCAATTCCGCCGCAACCCCGGCCTCCCGCCGCGCCTCCTCCGTGCGCTTCATGTACAGCCCGATGCTCAGCTCGGAGAACTGCGGCGCCAGGCACACCGCGGCAATCCGCTCCGCGCCCGACTCCCGCACCTGGTCCATCGTTTCCCGGATGAATGGATGCCAGTTACGCATCCCGAAAAACACCGGTACGCCCATCCGCGCTTCCAACGCCTCCGCCTGCGCACGGGTCCAGCGCAGCAGCGGCGAGGAGCCGCCGATCTCCGCATACCGGTGTGTGACCTCGGCCGTGATTTCCGGATTTGGCGGGCGCCCGCTGCGCACGAAGCCCAAATAGCTCGCCACGTCTTCCAGCCGTTCGGGCGCCCCGTGCGCCAGCAGCAGAACCGCCTGCATCACGGCTTGAATTCCCGCACCATTTCGACTACCGCGCGCACGTGGTCCACCGGCGTTTCCGGCAGGATCCCGTGGCCCAGGTTGAAGATGTGTCCCGGCCGGCTTCCCGTCCGTTTCAACAGTTCCTGCACCTTGGTCTTCAGTTCGTGCATCGGCGCGAACAACGCCACCGGATCCAGGTTGCCCTGAATGGCTGAACGGTAGCTGATATCCACCCAGGCCTGGTCGATGTTGACCCGCCAGTCCACGCCCATCACGTCTCCGCCGGCCGCGTGCAGTTCCTTGAAGAAGCCGGAGGCTCCCGTGCCGAAGTGAATCACCGGCACACCCGTGGAGCGGATCCGCTCGATCAGTGCCCGCGAATAAGGTGCGGCAAAGCGGACGTAATCGTCCGAGCCGAGCGCCCCCACCCAACTGTCGAACACCTGGATGGCCCGCGCCCCGGCCGCTACCTGGAGATGGGCAAAGGGCGCAAGAACGTCCACGATCTTCCCCATCAGCCGGCGCCACAGCGTTTCGTCGCTGTACATCATCCGCTTCGTGCGGATGAAATTGCGCGACGCTCCACCCTCGATCATGTAGCTGGCCATCGTGAACGGCGCGCCCACGAAACCGATCACAGGCACCTTGCCCGACAGCGCGCGCACCACCTGCTGGATGGACTGTCCCACGTAGCCGAGTTCGTCCGTATTGGTCGTGGATAGCGAATCCACGTCGTCCGTGGTCCGCACGGGGTTGTCGATGATCGGCCCTTCGCCCGCCGCATACCGCAGTTTCAGCCCCATCGGCTCAATCGGCAGCAGCAGGTCCGCGAATATGATGGCTGCGTCCACGTCCAATATTTCGATGGGCTGGAGCGTCACCGTCGCCGCCAGGTCCGGCCGCTTGCAGATCTCGAGTATGCTGTGCCGGTCCCGAATCTGGCGGTACTGCTTCATGTACCGGCCGGCCTGCCGCATGAACCACACCGGCCGGACATCGGTCGGACGGCGGCGGCACGCGTCCAGAAACCGGCTGCTCATTGGAGCCACGCGCATGGCTGATCCATCCTGTCTTCGCAAAAATACACGCGAAATTCTTTGGGCTTATGCCTCGCCGCCCAACGGCGGCCATTCACAAAATACGGCTTCGTCCACGCCTCGCTGTCAATGGTGCGCTGCGCGATTACCGAGACCGACGAACTCCCCTGCGCCGGGTATCCCGTGCGCGGATCCATGATGTGGGCGTAAATCCTGCCCTCGGCCCGGAAAAACTTTTCGTAGCTTCCCGAGGTGGACATGGATTCGTCCTTCAGGAAAACCTCCTGCACCGTCTTGCTGGTGTCCCGGGGATCCTTGATTTCCACCCGCCAGCCCCGCGCGTCCGACGGCGGCGCGCCCATGGCATAGATGCTGCTTGCCGACCCCGCCACCAGCCCGGTGCGGTACCCTTTCTTTCTCAATACATCCACCATGCGGTCGACAGCGTAGCCCTTGCCGATGCCGCCCGGGTCGATCTCCACTCCCGGCCGGTCGAAGGAAACGGTCTGCGCCGCCGGATCCAGCCGGATGTGCCGGTACCCCACCTTCGTCAAGGCGGCCTGCACTTCGGCGCGATGCGGGAGCCGGCCTGAGCCCTTGTAGAAACCCCACACCTTCATCAGCGGACCCACCGTGATATCGAAGGCGCCTTCGCTTTCGCGGCTGTACTCCAGGCACTTCGACAACAGCCGGAACATCTCCGGCGATACCTTCACCGGTTCCTTTCCGGCCAGCCGGTTGATCCGGTTCCATTCACTCCCCGGCAGGTAGTTGGAAAGCAGTTCATCCAGCCGCTTCACCTCGTCGAAGGCCGCGTCCACGGCCGCTTCCATGTCCACCCGGTCGGTTCCGAACAACGTGACCGTATACGTGGAGCCCATCGCATCCGCGCTCTTTTCCAGCCGGAGCTGTTCTGCGCCGGGCGACGCCAGGCCCGCTAACAGAAACAAAACTAGCACATTTTGTTTGATTTTAGGACGAATTTTCAGTACGGCCACGGCTTTTTTTCGCGCGCTTGATGAGGAAATCGATGCGGCTCTCCACATCCGGATTCCGGTCCTGGTCGAAATGCAACTCCGGCACGTGCCGCAGGCTCAGGCGGGTGGCCAGTTCGTGCCGCAAATAATGCCGGGCATGTTCCAGAGCCGCCATCGACTCTTTCTGCTCCCGTTCGGTTCCGCGGACCGCCACACGAATCGTGGCGTGACGCCCGTCCGGGCTGACGTTCGTTTCCATCACTTCGACCGCCAACAGCCGAGGATCCTCGGTTTCGAACCCGATAATTTCGGAAAGCTCCTCCCGGACCGCCTCCGAGACCCGCAATGTCCGCCGTTCATCCATAGACAGGACAACCCCCGGGCCGTCCGCTTCCCCACATTCCAGTACGGCCGGTCCTGCCGCCGCCCGGCCCTATGCCAGCCACTCGACGGTGGCATCGGCCAGTTCCGGCCCCAGCAGCGCCGCCGCTTCGTCCTCCACGCTCCGCAGAACTTTCTCGGCGTGGACCCTTGCGCTCGCCACCGTCACCGCGGCCACCGCCGCCCGCTGCCACAGATCCTGGTAATCGATCTCGGCCACCGACACGTTAAATTTGTTCCGCAGCCGCGTCTTGAGGCTCTCGAGGACGTGACGCTTCTCCTTGAGAGAGTGCGCGTTCTCGAGCCTCAACTCCAGCGTCAGAACCCCAACCGCGGCCATCGTTCTAGGCGAACACTTCGTTCGCCACCCGCTCGGTCACAAACGCCTCGATGATGTCGCCCTGCTTGACATCCGAGTAATTCTCGAGCGTAATGCCGCATTCCATTCCGCTCTTGACTTCGCTCACATCGTCCCGGAACCGGCGTAACGACCCGATTTTGCCCGTATACACCACCACGTTGTCCCGCAGCAGGCGCACCTCGGACTTGCCCGTGATCGATCCGTCCAGCACCTGGCAGCCCGCCACGTTTCCGACCTTGGTGATGCGGAAAGTCTCGCGAACTTCCGCCTTTCCCTTGTAGACTTCCTTGAAGACCGGCGCCAACAGCCCGCTCATGGCGCGCTTGATCTCATCGGTCAGGTTGTAAATGATCGTGTGCAGGCGGACGTCCACGCCTTCCTGCTCGGCCAGCGCCTCCGCCTTCCGTTCCGGCCGCACATTGAAGCCGATAATGATGGCGTTCGAAGTGGACGCAAGCAGCACGTCCGATTCGTTGATCGCGCCCACACCGGCGTGCATGACCCGAACCTTCACCTTGTCGTTGGACAGTTTTTGCAGCGTCTCCGACAGCACTTCCGCCGAACCGCCCACATCCGTCTTGATAATAATCGGCAGTTCCTTGATCTCGCCCGCTTCCATCTGCTTGTGAAGCTGTTCGAGAGTCAGGCGGCTCGATTTGGCCAGCGCTGCCTCCCGCGCCTTCTGGTCGCGGAAATTCACGATCTGCTTGGCCTTCGCCGTGTCGGTCACAACCTGGAAATCGTCGCCCGCTTCGGGCAGGGATTCGAGACCCAGCACCTCAACCGGAGTCGAGGGCTCCGCCTTCCGCACCTGCGTGCCGCGGTCGCTCTGCATTGCGCGGACTTTGCCGAATACCGACCCGCAAATAAAGAAGTCGCCCACGCTGAGCGTGCCGTTGCGGACCAGCACGGTCGCCACCGGACCGCGTCCGCGGTCAAGCTGCGCTTCGATCACCGTGCCCATCGCCGGACGGTTCGGATTGGCTTTGAGGTCCTGCATATCGGCCACCAGCAGGATCATCTCGAGCATCAGCTCGAGGTTCTGCTGGGTCTTCGCCGATACCGGAACCATCACCGTGTCGCCGCCCCAATCCTCGGCCAGCAGCCCGCGGTCGGCAAGCTGCTGCTTGATCCGCTCCGGCTGCGCGTCCGCTTTATCCACCTTGTTGATCGCCACAATGATCGGCACCTTGGCCGCCTTGGCGTGGTCGATTGCTTCCAGCGTCTGGGGCATCACGCCGTCGTCGGCGGCTACCACCAGAATCACGATGTCTGTAATCTTCGCGCCGCGCGCGCGCATACGTGTGAACGCTTCATGGCCCGGGGTATCGATGAACACGATTTTGCGTCCGTTCATCTCCACCTGGTAGGCGCCGATATGCTGCGTAATCCCGCCCGCCTCGCGGCCTGCCACATTCGCTTCCCGGATCGCGTCCAGCAGCGAGGTCTTGCCGTGATCCACGTGGCCCATGATGGTCACCACCGGTGCACGGCGCTGCAGGTCCTTGGTCTCTTCCGCGATCTCCACCGCCGCCATGGCCTCTACTTCGTAGCTCACCGTGGCGGTGGACGCGCCGAATTCCCGCGCCACTTCGGTGGCCAGCTTGGAATCCAGCGTCTGGTTGATGGCCACGAAAATACCGCGGTCCATCAGCTTCTTCATGATCATCGCCGCCTTCACGTCCAGCTTCTCGGAAAGCTCCTTCACCGTGATCCCTTCCGAGATCACAATTTCGCGGCTGATGGGAGGCGGCCCGGCGTCCACGTGACGCCGCTGCGGCCGGAGTACTTTCTCTTCGTCCGCCCTCTCGCGCTGCTGGCGCGTCGGACGCTGCCCGGGACGGCCGCCGCGCGGCTGTTCCACCGGCGGAGGCGCCAGCGGCGCTTCCAGGCGTCCACGCGAAGTCGGATGCTGCGGGCGCGGACCGCCCGGCCGGCTGGGCATCGGCCCACTTGGCCGTGTTCCCGTCTTCGCCACCATCGGCTGACCGGGGCGAATCGGGCCGCGATAGATCGGCTGCCCTGGAATCGGGGTTGCGGGCGCCGGCTTGGGAATTCCAGGCCGGGGCTGCACGGGCGCCGCCGGCATCATCGGCCGCGGCTGCGATAGCTTCGCTGCCAGGTCGGGACGCGGCGGTACCACGGGACGCGCCACCGGTTGGCCGGCCAGGGGGCGCGAACCGCCCGGCGCGCTCGACATGGACCGCTCTGCCGGGGGACGCGGCTCCGGTCGCCGCGGCGGAACTCCGGGTCGCGCGCCGGGAGCCGGCGCCGACGGACCCGGCCGGGGGCTTTCCGGCGCCAGCGGCTGCCGCGGACCCGACAAAATCTGTCCCGGCCGGGGCGGAGTCGATGCGCTCCCCGGAATCGGCTTCGCCATCGGCGCCGACGGACGTCCCGGCGCAATCACCATGGACGGCGGCGTCTGTGACGGCGCCGCCGGAGCCGGAGACGGAGGCGCAGCAGGCGCGGGACCGCTCTGCTGTACCGGCGCAACCGGAGGCGGCGGCGTAACCGTCGGACGGTGCCCGCCCAGCGGCGGATGGACCGGTCTTCCCGCCAGCGGCGGTCGAATCGGCGCATGGTGCGCCGGACCGGCGGCCGGTGCCGGTCCGGACTTCTCACTTACGGCCGGAGCATGTTGCTCCTGCGGTTCGGGACCGTGCGGCACCACTTCGGCGGCTTCCTCCGGCTCTTCTTCCCGGGTCGCATGCGCGCTCTCCGGTTCGTGCGATTCCTCGGCGTCGTGCGTTCCCGCTCCCGATTCCGCCTCGTTGTCCGAGTCCGGCACCAGGTCCGGTACGTCCTGCCCGTAAAGGCGCCGCAGCCGGATCGCCACATCTTCATCGATTGAGCTGGAGTGCGTTTTCTTTTCGACGACACCCAGTTCGGGCAGGCGGTCCAGAATTTCGTGCGCCTTGACCTCCAACTCCCGAGCCAGCTCGTTGATTCGAATCTTCTTCATAGATAATGCAATCTGCTTATTGCGGAGACGCTCCTACCGGCCGTCCTGTTCCTCGGCGCCTTCCCCGGAACCGTCGCCTTCGAGGTCGGCTGCCTCGGACTGTTTGTTAGTGGGGGAACCCGCGTCTCCTATGGTATCAAAGGTTTCCCCGCCCTCTTCTGATTTTGCTTCGGCCTGCTCGCTGCCTGGCTCGAACCGCTCCTCCGGACTCTCCGGATCGTACAGCGTTCCCGGCGGATATTCGGTTTCCGTCAGTTCCTCAGGCATCCCCGCCGGACCCGGCTCTGTATCGAGCGAGCCCGTATCGGTTCCCTGCATTTCCGCCAGTTCCTCCGCCGTTGCATTGAAATCGGGGGCCACCGGCGTAGCTTCCGGCTGCGTTTCCTCGGGGTTCTCGCTCCCCACATCCTCAAACTGGCTGTAATACGCGTTCACCGCCGTCTGGATCTGCTCCACATCCTTCGGCCCGATCCCCTGGATGTCTTCCAGCTCTTCCGGCGTCATCCCGCCCAGCTTCTCGATCGTTCCAACCCCCGCCTCGAGCAGCTTCTCCATCACCTTCTCTTCCAGCCCGTAGTCGATCAACACCGAGACCGGCGCGCCCGGCGCCACCAGCGCCGCCATCTGCGATTCCACTTCCTGCCGCTTCTCTTCCTCGCTCTTGATGTCGATCTTCCACCCCAGCAGCTTGGCCGCAAGCCGTACGTTCTGCCCCTTCTTGCCGATCGCCAGCGAAAGCTGCGAATCGTCCACAATCACTTCCATGTGCTTCTCGATCGGGTCCAGCACCGTGATGCGGCTCACTTTGGCCGGGCTCAGCGCGTGCGTGGCAAATCCAACCGAATCTTCCGAGTATTCGATGATGTCGATCTTCTCGCCGCGCAGCTCCCGGATAATCGACTGCACCCGCATGCCTTTCATGCCTACGCAGGCGCCGACGCTGTCCACGTCCCGGTCCCGGCTCTGCACCGCGATCTTGGTCCGCTCGCCCGCCTCCCGCGCGCAGCCGCGTATCGATACCGTCCCGTCGTAGATTTCCGGAACTTCCTGTTCGAACAGCCGCATCACGAGTTCCGGCGCCGCGCGCGACACCAGCACACCCGGGCCCTTGCTGCCTTTGTCCACCAGTTTGATCACGCACCGCACCCGGTCGCCCACGCTGTAGCTTTCGAGGCGCGATTGTTCCTTCTTCGGCAGCTTGGCTTCCGTCTTCCCCAGGTCCAGAATGTAATCCGGACCCTCCACACGTTTAATTGTGCAGTTCACCAGTTCGCCCGCGCGCCCCGAGTATTCGTTGAATACCGTCTCCCGCTCGGCTTCCCGCACCTTTTGGAAAATCACCTGCTTGGCGGTCTGCGCGGAAATCCGGCCCAGCGCATCGGTGTTCTTCGGAATCCGGATCTCGGAGCCGATTTCCGCCGCCGGATCTACCCGCCGCGCTTCGGGCAGAGTCATCTCATGGACCGCATCCTCCACCGCCTCCACCACCTTTTTGACGGCGTACAGGCTGATCGCCCCGGTCTTCGGGTCCATGTCCGCAATGTAATCTTCGTTCGTGCGGTAGTGCTTGCGCGCCGCGATCAGCATGGCATCCTTGACCGCGTCCAGCACGATTTGCGGATCAATGCCCTTTTCCTTGCTCAGTATCTCGATGGACTGAAAAATCGTTTCCAAAGTGCCCTCTTTGCGTCCGGTAATTTCCCTGGTGTGTGCGTATCCCGCGTCGCTACCACTCGAACTTCAGGTTCGCCTTGTGCACCTGCTCGAATGGAAATCGCAGTATGCGGCCCGGCTCGATCTCGAGCGCCACTGCGCCGTTTTCCAGTCCCGCCAGCGTGCCTTCCCACGTGCGGCGCCCTTCGAGGTCGCCGCGCAGCGTGATTTTGGCCTTCTTCCCCCGAAATCGATCGTAATCCTGCGGCTTGAGAAGCTTACGTTCCACCCCGGGGGAGCTCACTTCGAGAGTGTAACGGCCTCCGGGGAGTATGTCCTCCACATCCAAAATGGTCCCCACCTGCTGTGAAACAAGCTCGCAGTCGGCGTGTGAGACCCCGTCCGGCTTGTCGATCGAGATCCTCACGAAGCGCTGGTTTCCCCCGCCCTTCACTTCCACCTCGACCACTTCCATGCCTTCCGGCCCAACCACGCGTTGAGCAATCTCCTCGATTTTGGACGCTGTCGCTTCCCGCATCGTTCCGTGCGAAAACCAACAAAAAAGTGGGCTTTCGCCCACTGGTTGGCTTCGACATCCAACCCCATTGTAGCGCGGCCTCAAAAAATGCGAAAGTAATAATCCCGCCCGGGTCAGGTGCGGTAGTGGATGTCGGCTACCTGCCGCACATAAAACGGCGCTACCCGGTGCCGGAACATCCCTCCCGTTCCCGCCAGCGCCCCGTTCACGATCGCGTGGAATTCCTGCGGGGTAAACGACCGCCGCACCGACCGTGTCCCGTCCACAACGTTCAGCTGCGAAATGAACGGCGCCACAAAAGCCCGAAACAGCGTCAGCGGAACCGGATGCCGCACCAGGTCCAGAATCAGGAACCGCCGGCAATAGCGGCCGACGTTGCGGATCAGCTCACCGAAATCCGCTTCCGTAAGATGATGCCCCGTGTGCATGGAAAACGCGACGTCGGCTGCCGGCAGCGGATCGCGCACCGCGTCCGCACGCACAATGGAAAACGGACCGCACGGCGGCAGCGGCTGCACATCCACGCCCACGGCTTCTACCCCCAGCCGCCGCTGCACATCCCGCAATACCGCGCCGTTGGCGCATCCGATGTCCAGAATGCGCCGCACCGGCAGGCCGTCACCCCGAATCGCCCGCACAATGCATCGCGTGTCTCCCAGGCAGCGGTGAATCCGCGCCAGGTCCCGGTACGCAAGCTCCGCCATCTCCCGCGGAACGTTCCCCCCATCCAGCACCTCTTCCACGTTCTCCCTCACCATCTGCTGAAATTATAGCTATTGACAGCCTACCTCGCCATACGATATAGTCACTCACGACGTAGTTGGCCGGAACATCCGGCCGGAGGGAAATCACGTGTCCAATCAGCAATCCCCGCTCACCACAGCCATGTTTCACGTCCTGCTCGCTTTGGCCGACGGCGAAAAACACGGCTACGCCATCCTCAAAGAGGTGGCGTCCCAGACCGAAGGCGAAGTCCAGCTCAGCACCGGAACGCTCTACGGCATTATCAAGCGGCTCCTGAACGACGGTCTCATCGTCGAGCTCAGCACGCGCCCCGCCGTCGCGGACGACGATTCCCGCCGCCGCTACTACCAGTTAACCGCCGAAGGCCGCGCCGTTGCCGTGGGCGAAGCACAGCGCCTCGAAAAACTGCTGGCCCGGGCCCGCTCCAAGCGGCTGATTAAGGCCCTGCGGCCTGCCTGAGGAGAATGCCATGACGCCCACTAAGCAACCATTATCCGACCGCGTCTACGCCGCTCTCCTGCGAATCCTGCCCTTCGATTTCCGGCGCGATTTCGGCAGCGACATGGAAGAGACGTTCCGCGCCCAGCGCACCGATACCGAACATTCCGGCGGCACGCTCGGGCTGCTGCGAATGTGGTGGTCCACCGCGGCCGGGATCTTCCGTATGGCGCCCCGTGAGCACCTTGGCGTATTCGCACGCGACGCCCGCTACGCCCTGCGCATGATGCGCCGCAACCCCGGATTCACGGCCGCTGCCGTCCTCATCCTGGGCCTTGCCATCGGCGTCAACTCTTCCATCTTTACCGCCATCAACGCCGTTCTGCTGCAGCCCCTTCCCTATTCCCAGGGCGACCGGCTGGTGGTTCTGCGCCAGCCCGCCGTCAAAGCGGGTCTCGAAGACCTGAACTTCTCTCCCAAAGAGATCGACGATTACCGCCGGCAGGCTCACACCCTCGCCGGCCTGGTCGAGTACCACGGCATGGCTTTCACCCTCTTCGCCGGTGAGGATGCCGTGCGCGTCCGCACCGGCGTCGTCTCTGCCGGCTTCTTCGATTTTTTCGGCATCCGGCCGCTGCTCGGACGCACCTTCGTTGAAGAGGACGACCGCCCCGGCGCCCCCGCCGTCCTGGTCTTGAGCTACGAGTTCTGGCGCAAGCACGAACGCGCGGACCCCAACATCGCCGGCCGCGTTTACAAAATGAACGACCGGCCCCATACCGTCATCGGCGTCCTGCCCCCTATCCCGCAATACCCGGATGAAAACGATGTCTATATGACCACCACGTCGTGCCCCACCCGATCCAGCCCGCGCATGATAGAGGACCGCACCGCCCGCATGATGAACGTCTTCGCCAGGCTCAAACCGGACGTCAACCTCGAAGTGTGCCGGCGCGACATGGCCGGCCTCGCCCGCCGGTTTCAAACGGCCGACCCGCGCTCGTATCCTGCCGCCCTCGGCTACAACGCTACCGCCAGCCTGCTACGCGACGATTTGACCAGGCGCGCTCGCGGCCTCTTCCTGGTGCTCGCCGGCGCCGCCGGATTCGTGCTGCTGATCGCCTGCGCCAACGTCGCCAACCTGATCCTCGCCCGCATGTCGCGGCGCGAGTCGGAACTCGTGATCCGCACCGCGGTCGGCGCCGGCGGCGGACGCCTCCTCCGCCAGTTGCTCACCGAGAGCCTAATCATGGGATTGCTCGCGGCAGGCATCGGAATTCTCTTCGCCTTCGGCAGCGTGCGCCTGCTCACCCTCTTCGCCGGCGAGTTTACGCCCCGCGCTCGGGAGATCGCCGTCAACGGCTGGGTGCTCGGATTCGCCGCCCTGTGCGCTACCGGTACCAGCGTGTTCTTCGGCTCCGTGGCCGCCCTGTACACTCGCCGCGACCTGGCGCGCGGCCTCAAAGAGAACAGCCGCTCCGGCGCCCGCCGCGACCTGCTGCGCAGCGCCCTCATCACCGCGCAGGTTGCGTTTTCCTTCATCCTGCTGGTGGGCGCGGGTCTGATGCTGCGCAGCTTCATGCGGCTGGCCGACGTGCAGTCCGGATTCGCCACCGACCGCGTCCTCGCGGTGGGCCTCATGCCCAACTGGTCGCGGCTGCGCGAGCCGGAGCAGTTCCGCAGTCTCGATGCGCGCCTGCTGCAGAAGCTCGAAGCGCAGCCGGGCGTAGTCTCGGCATCCATCTCCTCGGGCTTTCCGCTCAATCCGAACCTGGTGCGGGCCGATTTCCCCGTCCGGCGCATGGAGGTTCAAGGCGAAGCGGGAGCCGCCGCTGACCAGTTGCCCATAAAACTGTTGAGGGCCGTCAGCCCCGGCTACCTGCGCACCCTGGGGATTCCTGTGCTTGCCGGGCGCGGCATCCTCGAGTCGGATCGCGCGGATTCGCCTCCCGTCGCGCTGATCACGCGGGGCGCCGCGGTGAAAAGATGGGGTGCCCACGATCCCCTCGGCCGGCGGATCTCGTTCGACGGCGAACGCTGGATGGAGATCGTCGGCGTGGTCGCGGATACTCGTGAATTCGGCCCGGCCCGCGAAGCTCCGTCGCAGGTCTACGTTCCACTCGCCCAGGAACCCCGTCCGGGAGCCGTCCTCGTGCGGGCGCAGGGCGACCCCGCCGCCATCGCCGGACTGGTCCGCCGCGCCATCCGCGACGTCGATCCCGAAATGGCTTTCACCTGGTTCGAATCGCTGGAGCAGGCCCGCGCCGATGCCATCCGTTCGCCGCGCACGCTCACCCAGATGTTTTCCCTATTCGCGGGTCTCGCGCTGCTCATCGCCATCGCCGGCATCGGCTCTATGCTTGCCCTCTGGGTCCGCCAGCGGACCCGTGAGATCGGCATCCGGATGGCCATGGGCGCCGCTCCTTCCGCCATTCTCAACGGTTTTCTCAGGCGGGGCATGCTCCTCACCGCCACCGGACTGGCCATCGGAGCGGCAGCCGCTTCCAGCCTCACCGGCATCCTCCGTACCATGCTGTTCCAGATCGAACCGACCGATGTCCTCACCTTCATCCTGGTAGCGGCCCTGCTCCTCGCCGCCGCCCTGGTGGCGTGCTGGATTCCGGCGCGGCGCGCCTCGCGCATCGATCCGCAGACCGCACTTCGCTGCGAGTGACGCTCGCTACGGCAGGCGTATTTCGAGCGTCGTCGGGAGCTCTTTCCTGTTCCGGTCCCGCACCACCATCTTTCCCGTCGAGACCGGCGTCACCCGCATCACCGGCCCGTCGATCTCGACCACCAGGAATTGACGTTGCGCCGCAAATCCCTCGATGTGGGCGCGCGCCATGTTGTTGGTGACGTTGCCGGTCCGCAATTCTCCGCCCGAGCCGCTCACGAAATAGCGGACGTGCCCGGTCGCGTCGCTGTCCTCGCTGTACTGGTAATTATGTTCGTGCCCGGTGAACACTACCTTGACGCCGTCCTTCTGGAACAGGTCCACCCAGTGGCGCAGCATTGAATAGCTGGCGCCGTGCCCCGGCCCGGCATTGAACGGCGGGTGGTGGAAATAGGGAATCTTCCACGGGGCGCGCGATTCGGAAAGCACCCTGGCCAGCCACTTGGACTGCTCCCCATCCGGGCTGAACGCAGGGGCCGTGTGGCCGCCCGTGGTGCTCTCTGTGCTGTCCAGGGCGAAAAAATCCGCCAGGCCCCCGAAGCCGAATTGATACCATCGCGCCGGCCGGTTGCCGGGAAAGAAAAAATTGTCCAGGTAAACCGTAAGATCCCCGCGGTTTTCCGTCGCATTGCCGTCGTGATTGCCCAGCGACGGATAGAACGGAATCTGCCGCAGCAGATCTTGGTAGGGCGAGAAAAACTTGCTCTCCCAGTCGCGGTCCTGGTCGCCCGACCCGCGAATCAGGTACCCGAAGTTCACTCCCGCGTAGATGTTGTCCCCCATCGTGATGACGAAGCGCGGTGGATCCGGCCCTTGCGACCGCCGTTGAAACTCCTTCCACATCGCTTCCGCGATGCCCCGCTGCCCCCCGTCGCCCGTCCCGTAATCGCCGATCACGAAAAATGTGAGCCGGCTGGCGCTCGCCGGATACGTGCGCACCGTCCCCGACCCCACCTGCTTGCCGTTGATCGTGACCGCATACGGGTAACTCGTGTCCGCCTGGAGGCCGTCCACTTCGATCCAGCTCTTGTCAGTCGTGAGATTCCGGTCGCCGAACCGGACCCGCGTCTCGCCCAGCGAGGCGGCATCCCTGCCGATCGTGTTCGAAGCGCCGCTGCCCGTGGCGTTACCGAAGGCGAGAATTACCGAGGCGGCGGTAATCTGTCCGACGTAGGTGTAGACAGTCTGGGCGGATGCGGCAACTCCGGCGGCGAGCAGCAGCGCCGCCGCGCGGAATGCCGTTACCATGTCCGGTCGATGCCCACCACTTCGTTGCCGCGCAGATACACGATCACCGACTTGGACGGCTCTCCGGACCGTAGTTCCGCCGCCAGGTACGCCGCCGTCGAACGCGGGACTGCCGGTCCCGACGCGAATGGTATCGCCGTCCGCCGGGAGGTGTCGTTGTCGAATTGAGACCACGTTATTGTGTATGGACGCGCCGCACGGAAGCCGTATTTGACGGCGAGGTCCTCATACTCCAGTCTGCCATCGCGAACGGCGAAATGATCGAGCGGCAGAACTTTTTCAAGAAACGCCTTTCCGATCCGGCTCCGGCGCTCCACCAGGCACTTCACCACCCAGTCCACCGCCCGCGGGTCCGAGTACTTGCCCGTCTCCACCAGCGCGCGAATCGCCGGCTCGTCGAACGCCAGCACCTTCTTGGTGGCCCAGTAGAGATCGCCCGGCGTGCGCTGGTCGAACGCCGGATTCGGATAGTTGTTTCGCCAGTGTTCCGGATCGAACGTCTCGTAATCCAGGTGCCCGGCCTCGCGGATATGCGGATAATCCGCACGCATCCATTTGGGAACGTACAGCCCCAGGGAAATAAACTGCCAGGCCGCCGGTTCGAAATCGTACAGGTACACATGCCCGGCGCGAGGACTCTTTGCCTCGAAGCTGTCGCTCCCCAGGATCGCCCCGAAGTCGATCAGGTGGTGCCGGACGAATCGGACGCCGTTCTCTTCGACCACGGTATCGAGGGTGTTGATCGACTTCGAGTCGGTGTGATTCAGCCAGGCGGCGAAAACGTACAGCCCTCGCAGGTCCCGCCGTTCCTGATGCGCCACTACGTCGTTCGGGTCGTCGCTGCGCACACCGTAATACCGGAAAGGCCCGATAATGTCGCCCGGCAGGTAAAGGCTGGCCAGTGCCCGGTAGTCCCCTTCCCTGTCGCGCGGCACTTTTTGCAGGACGTCGTCGATGTCGTATTCCTGCATCGCGCGTTCCCGGCCCGTCGCATCGCGAATTTGCGCATCCGCACCGGTGGTCAGTTGCGAGCGCTTGAACTGAACGATGTAGTTTTCCGGGACGTTATAACCGAGCGCGTAGAAAAATTTGCAGCCGATGACGTCCGCCGCGCTCGCCATCTCCGGATTGCTCATCGGGTCGAACTTGAGCAGATACCGGCGGCCCTCCGCATCCTTGATCGAAAGGCCCGGCGTGATACCTTCGTTTTTCCCGGAAAGCACCATCCAGGGTCCCGCCATGGAGGGCGGATGCGAATTCGCCCGGACCACGCACCAGTTCCTCCGTGCTCATGGGCCGCATCCCCATCCGGTTGGTGAACCAGGAACTGTCCGGCACCTCGCCCAGCGTGTTCACGGCCTGCGCCGGATCGGGCGTATCCTTTTCCTGCCGGTCCGGCTCGAAGAACGTGTTCTGGAAATAGTCGAAGTACTCGTTGATGTTGCGCGTCTTCAGCTTCTTCACCGGGATCGGCGGCGGCTCCCGCCACAGCGGATCGTCGGGATAAAACTTCGGCAGGACGGACGGCGCTGCCAACATCGCGACCGCCGCCAGCGATGCCCCGCCCGCCATCAGAAGACGTTGTCGAACTTTAGCCATGACTGAAAACCTTCCCGGCTGAATCCGGTGTCGATGCGCAGAAACACGTCGTTTCGAATATTGAAACGGAACCCGAAGCCGAAGTCCTTTTCAAGCTCGCGAAAATTGATCAGGTTCCATCTCGGAAACACTCTGCCCGCGTCCATGAAAAGCGCCATGTCGAGCCCGCTGAATACTTCCCACCGGTATTCGCCTTGCAGCAGCGCCGAATTGTTGTCGTAAAAGCGATGCGGCCGAAATCCCCGGAGATCGTCCGAGCCGCCCAGCGTCGGTTGCAGGTAGAACGGCACCAGGTTGCCGCTGTGCGGATCGCTGGCCTGCACGCGGCCCCGCAAAGCGATCACCCGCCGCTGATTAAAAAACGGGATGTACTGATGAACTTCCAGGTTCAACCGCGAGAACGCGAAACGTCCCAGATCCACATCCGAGAAGGACGAGAACCGCGCCTGGTAGAAACCGCCGCTCCGCGGCCCGCCGGGATTGTCCCGCCAGTCGAATTCCAAAAGTCCGCCCCCCTCCAAGAAATTCGTCTGGTGTAACAGCCCCGGCGTCGTGCTCTCGGTGAAGATGCGGTCCGTCGAGACAAAGCGCTCGTCGCGCCCCGGGCCGATGTTCACCTGTAGATAACGCCCGATTCCGCCCAGCCGGAAGCCGCGGAATGGCTGAACGCCCGCCCGCACCTGGTAAGACGTGTCTTCAAGCAAAAAATCGCTGCGGCCGCTCTTTTTGGAATCGGGACCGGGCCCGTAGTAGTCGATCCGCGGGTAGCGCCGGTGCACGCCGTAGAGATTCAGGAACAGGCGCTCGCCGGCAAGCCGCGGCATGTCCAGCCCCGCTTCCATCAGGTAGAACTGCTTCCACGAAGCGCGCATGGAAGCCTGGAACCGGATTCGCTCGTTTACGAAACTGCGCCGGAAGTATTCAGGACCGAGTGCAAATCCGGACCCGGTAGTCAGCCCCCCGAGCCTGACGCGAAAACCCGCCACTCCCTGCGTGAAGCGCTCCACGATCCGTTTCTGTTTGATGAAATTCAGAACCCGTTCCGCCGTAGGGCTGGTTTCTGGTTCCAGAGCGGCAGCCTTCTGCGCCCTCTGCCATTCGATTACGCCGGCGCGGGTGGCGGGCGCCATCCGGTCCGCGCCGGCGGGTGTCGCAGTTTGTGCGGAGACAGACGCGCCGACTGCGAACAGGCAGATCGCGAGGCGCGTAAAAATAGACCCTCGTTGGCGCACTTCCCTCGCTTGAGCAAGGCACCTTCCACGCATCGGGCGAACTGTTCGGTTTTGCCCACTGGGTCCACGGGTGCAACACGGAGGTGGAGGTTTAATTATGAATACTGATCAATTTGAAGGCCAGTGGAAGCAGTTCAAAGGCAACATGCGCGAGAAGTGGGGCAAGCTCACGGACAGCGACTGGGACCAGATCGGCGGCAAGAAAGATCAGTTCATCGGTAAGCTGCAAGAACGCTACGGCTACTCTCGCGAACAGGCCGAAAACGACTACAACGATTGGGAACGTAGCAATCGTTCCACCCGCGTGGCCTGATCATTCAAGGGGCGGGCGCTCGCCCGCCCCATTTTTTCCCGCCGTTGCACTTCCCATTTCCACAACGCCGCTGACACCATCCGCGATTCGTGCTGTAATCAATAGCACCGGAAACCGGAATTTTGACGCGGCGGCACCCGCAGCCGGGCGCGCCGTCATGGTAAAGGAGTAAAGCATGTTGGGACGGTTGTTGGTGGTCGGGATCTTTGCCCTGACCTGCACCTTCGCCCAGGAAGAGGGCGGCGGTGGGGGTGGGGGTGGCGGCGGCGGCCGCGGTGGCGGCGGCGGCATGGACATGGGCGGCGGCGGTGGCGGCATGTCGGCCAGGAGGTTGTCCAAGCTCGAACTGTTTGCCGACAAGCTGAAGATCAACAACAAGGAGCAGGGCCCGGAGATTGAAAAGATTCTAACTGCTGCCGTGCAGGAAGCGGCCCCGGTCAGAACTCAGCTCGAACGAGGCCGCGC
The DNA here is from genome assembly GCA_963836425.1 of Bryobacterales bacterium. Lineage (GTDB taxonomy): Bacteria > Acidobacteriota > Terriglobia > Bryobacterales > Bryobacteraceae > CAWIJJ01. The sequence goes on from CAWIJJ010000013.1 coordinate 305,297, forward strand.
CGCGCTCACCGAATCGCTCATCAACAAGAAGGGCGAGGAGGAATTCAAGAAAATAGAGGAAGCCTACACCAGTCTGCTGGTGCAGTTAACGGCCATTGAAGCCAAAGCCTTCGGCCAGGTACTCGCGGTCCTCAAAGACAATCAGAAGGGCAAAGCCGGGCAGGCGTTCGAATACCTCGACGGCTACTTCGACGAAGCCCAGGCGATGGGCGGACGCGGCGGTGCGCCGCGCGGCGGAAGAGGGGGCCGGTAATCCATGATCCGTAACATCCTGTTGATAGCAATGTTGGTGTCCGGCGGTGCCTTCGCGCAGCGGGGCGGCGGCGGTGGTCGCGGCGGCAACATGGGTGCCGCCATGCCGATGAGCATGATGTCGCAGAGTCGCCTCGATCGGTTCGCAACCACGCTGGACCTCAGCAAGGACCAGAAAAAAGAAGTCAAGTCCATGATGGACGAGTCGCAGAAGGAAGCGAGTCCCTTACGGGAACAGCTTTCCAAGAGCCGGCTCGCCATCGGCGAAGCCGTCCATGCGGGCAAGACGGGGGCCGACCTCGATGCCGTGCTCAAAGCGAATGCGGACATCGAAGCGCAGATGGCCGCCATCGAAGCCAGGGCCTTCGCTAAGCTCTTCGCTTCGCTCGAAAAGGAACAGCAGGCCAAAGTCGGCCCGGTGTTCGCGATGATGAAGGGAATCTTCGCCGGCAAGAATTGGAATAACCCGGAGTAGCCGGCATCATGGATGGAGAAGATGGTGGGCCGCCCCCGGCTGAGGGCGGCCCTTTCTGTTTGTGAACGAACTCTAGCGCCGCACCGCCGTCAAGGTGCGGTACGGTTTTCCCACTTCCTGCGCGTCCACCGTCGCCATCGCGGCGACATATACGATGTCGTTCACCTCGGAACCGCGTTGCAGCACGTGCACCGGTTTGGTCAGCCCCGTCAGGAACGGCCCGATCAGTTCCGCCCCACCGATCCGCTGGAGCAGCTTGTACGCGATATTGCCGGCTTCCAGGTTCGGAAATATCAGGACGTTGGCGCCGCCCTTCAGCGTGCTGAACGGATAGGTGTGGTCGACGATCTGCCCCACCACGGCCGTGTCGGCCTGCATTTCTCCGTCGATCATCAGCCCCGGCGCCCGTTGCCGCACCAGGTCCACCGCCCGCCGGACCTTCTCCGCCAGCGGATGTCGTGTGCTGCCGAAGTTCGAGAACGACAGCATTGCCACCCGCGGCTCCTGGTTGAACCGCAGGGCCTTTTCCGCCGCCATGATCGCGATCTCGGCCAGATCTTCCGACGTGGGCTCTATGTTTACCGTGGCGTCCGCTAAAAAGTAAATGTCGCCCTTCGGAGTGATCAGCACGTACACGCCCGCCACCTTCCGCAGTTCCGGGCGCACGTCGATCACCTGAAGCGCGGGACGGATCGTGTCCGGATAGTGCGTCGTCAGCCCGCCCACGATGGCATCGGCATCTCCCAGCCGCACCATCAGGCTGCCGAAGGTCACCGGCTCGCGCACCAGGTGCTCGGCTTCCCTCCGCGTGATCCCCTTCCGCTGGCGCAGATTGTAAAACTCCTCCACATATTCATCCCACCTCGCATGCAACAGCGGGTCCACGATCTGTACGCCCTTCAAGTTCAGTCGCAGCGACTCGGCCTTGGCACGGATGATCTGTTCGTTGCCGATCAGGATAGGCTGCGCGATCTTCTCGTCCAGCAGGATCTGGCACGCCCGCAGGATCTTTCCTTCCTCTCCTTCCGTGAATGCCACCCGCTTGGGCTGCCGCTGCGCCTTGTGGATCATCGACCGCATGAACTCGTGCGCCTTGCCCAGCCTCTTTTCGAGCTCTTCCCGGTACTGCGCGAGATCCACGGGCTTCTGCGCCACTCCCGTCTCCATCGCCGCCTGCGCCACCGCCGACGCCTCCCAGATCAGAACGCGCGGGTCGAACGGCTTCGGAATGATGTACTCGCGCCCGAAATCCAGCCGGTCCACGCCGTATGCGCGCAGCACCGAATCGGGCACGTCCGCCTTGGCCAGCGAGGCCAGCGCCCGCGTCGCCGCCAGTTTCATTTCGTCATTGATGCTGGTGGCCCGCACATCGAGCGCGCCCCGGAAGATGAACGGGAAGCCCAGAACGTTGTTTACCTGGTTGGGGAAATCCGAGCGGCCCGTGGCCACAATGGCATCCGGCCGCGCCCCCAGCGCCACGTCGTAGGAAATTTCCGGGTCGGGGTTTGCCAGCGCGAAGATGACCGGATTCGGCGCCATCCCTTTCACCATCTCGCCCGTCACGCAGCCGCCGCTCGAAAGGCCGAAGAAAACATCCGCGCCCACCAGCGCTTCCGTCAGCGTGCGCGCCGCGGTCGCCGATGCGTAACGCGCCTTGTACGCGTTCATGTGCTCCGTGCGGCCCTGGTAGATCACGCCCTTGGTGTCGCACATCACGATGTTCTCGACCCGCACCCCGAGGTTCACATAATGCGCCGCGCACGAGATTGCGCTCGCGCCCGCTCCGTTGAACACTACTTTGATCTCTTCAATGCGCTTGCCGCTGATCTCGAGTGCATTCAGCAGGCCCGCGCCCGATATGATCGCCGTGCCGTGCTGGTCGTCGTGGAAAACCGGGATCTTCATCGTGCGCCGCAGCTCTTCCTCGATGTAGAAGCATTCCGGCGCCTTGATATCTTCAAGGTTGATTCCGCCGAACGTCGGCTCCAGAATCTGGCATGTGCGGATAATCTCGTCCGCATTCTGCGTGTCGAGCTCGATATCGAATACGTCGATATCGGCGAATCGCTTGAACAGAACCGCCTTGCCTTCCATCACCGGCTTGCCGGCAAGCGCTCCGATGTTGCCCAGCCCCAGCACGGCCGTGCCGTTACTGATCACCGCCACCAGGTTTCCCTTCGCGGTGTACTTGTAGGCCAGCCCGGGGTCGCGCTCGATCTCCAGGCAGGGAACGGCGACACCCGGCGTGTACGCAAGGCTCAAATCCCTCTGCGTGCGGCAGGGCTTGGTGGGAGTGACCGCGAGTTTACCCGCGGGAGACGCCGAGTGGTACTCCAGGGCATCTTCGGGACGAATAGTCATGTAAGGGCCTTTCCAAAACTGGTTGTAACATGCTGCACGCAAAGTAGCGCGCCGGCCGCTCGCGAAACTCAGCGGTACAGCCGACGGTAGACGTCCGCATTGCGCAGCACGGCCTGGATGTAATCCCTGGTCTCTGTAAAGGGAACCGATTCGATAAACTCGGCCGGTTCCCGCCAGTTCCCCCACGTCTCCCACTCCGCCGCCCGCAACGGACCCGCGTTGTAGGATGCCAGGGTCTGCTCGATCCTCGCTTCATTGCGGTCCAGCATGGAACGCAGAATTGCGGCCCCGATCTTCAGGTTCGCCGCCGGCTGATACAACACCGATGTCGAAAACCCCGAAACCCCCGCCTGGCGGGCAAACTCGCGGCCGGTACCGGGCCGCACCTGCGTGAGCCCGTATGCCCTGGCCGATGAGATCGCCAGCGGGTTGAACTCCGACTCCTGCCGGATCAGTCCCGCCAGCAGGAATGGATCCACCCCTTGCCGGCGCGCGGCCGATTCCAGCTCGAAGCGGTATGGCAGCGGGAACAGGTACTCCCAGTAGCGTCGCGGCGCCTCCTCGAAGGTGAGCGACAGATACTCCGGCGCCAGCGACTTCATCGCCCGCAGCGCGCGGAACGGCGAGTCCGCCTGTTCCGCCATTTCCATCGCCAGCAGCGCCGGCTGGCCTCCGGTGCGCGCGCCGAAACGCAATTCGCCGTCCGCCAAATCCGCCAGGCCCGCCTCGCGGAGCAGGCGCGAACGCTCGATGCGCTGCGTGGTGGACCGCTCCGCCTCGCCCGGAACCGGGTTGCCCTGGGCCAGGTCGAGTTCCGAGACGAACCTTGCGATTTCCCCGGTCATCGGCGCGGACGCCACCGGAGCCAGCGCCAGCCGCTGCCGCGCCAGCATCGCGTAGTAGTGATTCTGGAATGTTTTCGCCAGCCGCTGATAGCATGCCCGCGCGGAGGAGAAATCGTCTGTGCGTTCCGCTGCCCGTCCGAGGAAGTACAGTGCCGCCCCCGTGGTGGCGTGCGCTGGATAACGGCGAAGATGCTCCCGCAGCCGGTCCTCGGTTTCATCGCTCCCGCGCAGATAAGCCTGGAACGTCACCTTCCAGTTCGCTACGCCCGCCGCGGGATCCCGCGGAAAGTCGTCCGCCGCCGCCTGGTATAACGGCAGGAACTTGTCCGCCTGGTTCACCAGCAGAAACCGGTTGGCCGCGGTCACCAGCGCCTTCAGCCGCCACGGAGACTCGGGATAATCATCGAGCCTCTTCACCGCGTCCAACATCGTCCGGTCGTCGCCCAGGCGCCTTCCGGCTTCCGCCAGGTAGTACAGCCGTTCCGCCGCGGCCTCCGGGTCCTCCGGGTCGAGTCCGCGCAGATACGCTGCCCCTTGCGATGGATTCCCTTCGAGCATTCGCGACGCGCCGGCGCGCACCTGCGCCTGCTCTCTATACCCGCCCGTCAATGTCTTGGCCAGCATCTCGTACTCGGCCCGCGCCCGGCTGTAGTCGCGCGCTTCCATGAGGCGCTCGGCGCGTCGCAGTTTCTGCTGCGGGAGCGGCTGCGGATAGGCCGCGCCCATCGAGTCCTCGAAAGCCAGCACCGCCGCGGTCGCCCGCGCCGCGGCGTCCCCCGCGATATAGCCGTAATAGACGCGCTGATAGAATTCGACGGCAAGCGGCAATTCCTGCGCCGCCTGGTAGGCATCCGCCAGTGCCAGGTCGCCTTCCGGCTGAGGCAGTTCCGCATAATGCGCCCGCAGAATTCGCACCGCCTCAGCGGGCTTGCCCGATTGCCGCGCCCGCGCCTCCAGCACCCAGCTCCGGGCAGCCAGCGGCGACCGTGGATCGGTGCCGCGCGCCGCTTCGAGCAGCTTCGGAACCGTGTCGAACTCCAGCATCTCCACCCGGGCCGCGGCCAGATAGTAGCCCGCGTAATCGGCAATCGTCTTCAACTTGGATACGGCCGGGGCAAGCGCCAGCGCCGCTCCCGCAAAATCCTTGGCTTCGTAAAGCGCCACCCCCAGGCCCAACCGGGCGAGCGCTCCCGTCGTATCTTTCGCGTGGGCGGCGGCATAGGTCTCGATGGCGGCTCGGCGCGCCGGGTTCGGATTCTCCCGAAACGCGCGCACCAGTGCCGCCAGTTCGCTTTCGTTGGGCTTGCGCGAGGCCGGAGCGAGAGTTGGTCCCGCCGGCCTTGCCGCGGCCTTCGGAGCGCTCTTCTTGGGCGTAGTCTTTTTGGCGGAGCTCTTTTTTGGAGCCGTCTTGGCCGGAGTTTTTCGCGCCGGCGTTTTGGCGCGCTGCCACCCGGGCGCAAAGTCCGCCGCGGCGCCCAGCAGCCCAAACACCGCAGCGACGCTAAACCATCGGGCCCGGGTAGTCTTTGCCAAGCAGCTCCACATGATCCTGAGCGAGTGTGCGCACCAGTTCCAGGTGAAGGTAATCCACCATGCTGGGACACGCGTTGTAAAAGTCGCGCCGGAACGCTTCCCGGGCTTCGTCGATCTGGCCCCGCAGCGCTCCGTAAAGATCGCCCCGCGCGCGGCCCGCCTGAACCGCGCTCGCCCGCCGCAGCCGCAGCTCGGAAGCTTGCACCCGTGCGAACCGCTGCGCCTTCAGGTGGATTCGCTGCTCCTCGGCCGGCAGGCTCTCCCATGTCGCGGCAGGCTTGCGCGCTGGCGGCGCCAGTTGAATCAGCCCGGACTCTGCCGCCGGCTGCGGTTCCGGAGCGGGCGGAGGCGCAGGCGGTTCGAGGCCCGTCCAAAGAGCGGCCGAGACCTGCGCCAGCAACTCTATCAGCGCCGGTTGCGCCGTCCCCCACACGTACAGCAGCGCCGGAACCTCTTCGCGTACCACCACCGGGTAAATCGAAACGCGCCCGTCGCCCGTGTGTCCGAACAGTTGGACCAGTCTTTCGGAAACCTCCTGCGCGCTCGATACGGCGATCACCGGATCGCGGGTCTCGATCGCCCCCCGCAGCGCCGCCGCGGAGTCGAGCGGGATCTCTAGCGACCGGAAACTCGCCGCCGCTTCGTCCCCCGCCCCGCGCACGCGCTCGCCCTTCACCGACGAGCCCTCCACCAGAAACAGTGCCGCGCCGGTGGCGAATGCGCCCGCCGCCTCCACCAGCGTTCCGCCCAACTCCTCACGGCCGCCCGCCGCCCGCATGCGCCGCACCGCCTGGTTCAACTGATCGGCCAGTTCGTTGCGCCCCTTCTCGCGCGCCTGGGCGAACAACGTCTCCAGTTCCGCCGAAAACTGCGCGAGGCGGTCCTGAAAAACTTGCCGAAGGGCTGAAGTGGGGGCGCTGGGGACCATTTCCTGTAGCCATTCTAACAGGGGCAGTCCGGCGCTCCTTCGCTTGTCGCGTAGAATCCGTAGGTATGGAATCTTTGCAAGGAAAACTGGCCATCGTCACCGGTGGAACCCGCGGCATCGGTAAGGCCATCGCCGAAAGCCTGTTGAAGGAGGGCGCCTCGGTAGCCATCTGCGGTAGGTCCCGTGAGTCCCTCGATCGCGCGCTCTCGGAAATGCGCCCCCTGGGAAGAATCTTCGGACGCACTGCCGACATGACCGATATCGCTCAGGTGCGCGGCTTCTTCTCCGACGTCGAAAAAGAATTCGGCGGCCTCGACATTCTGGTCAACAACGCCGGCGAGGGCGTGTTCCGCAAAGTCGGCGAAATGAACCCGCAGGACTGGATGCGAAATATCGACCTCAACCTCAACGGCGCCTTCTACTGCTCCCGCGAGGCCCTCGACCTTTTCGCCAAACGCGGCGGCGGCTTCATCGTGTATATATCCAGCCTCGCCGGAAAAAATGCCTTCAGCGGCGGCGCCGGCTACAACGCCTCCAAAGCCGGCCTGAACCTTTTTGCCGAAGCGCTCATGCTCGACCATCGCAACGACAACGTCCGCGTCTCTTCCATCATGCCCGGCAGCGTCGATACGGAATTCTCCGGGCATCCCGGAAAACGTTCTGGCGAAACAGATTGGATGATCGCGCCGGAAGATGTTGCCGGTGTCGTGACCATGGTGTTGCGAATGCCCGCCCGCACTATGGTAAGCCGCGTGGAGATTCGCCCGTCACGCCCTAAAAAGTGAAAGGAAGCACCCGGAAATACCTGATTCTCCGCGCAAATTCGGCCCATTCGCACCTTGGCATCCCACTTGCTCTATCTCATTACGAGATGACCCTGTTGGGATTGGGAATTGAGAGGGGAAAAGCAAATATGGCGCGTCTGAATAAACAGCTTGATCCGACGCAAACCGGCTTCGAGGCCGAAAAACTCGAGTCCGATCTGTGCAAACGGATCGTGGGGCAGGATGAGGCAATCCAGCAAATCATAAATATCTATCAAACTCATCTGGCAGGAATGTCGAGCCCCGGACGGCCGATCGGCAACTTTTTATTCCTCGGACCGACCGGCTCCGGCAAAACGCGGCTCGTCGAAGCCACGGCCGAGAGTCTGGTGGGCGACGCTCACGCGATGATCAAAATCGACTGCGCGGAGTTTCAGCACAGCCACGAGATCGCCAAGCTGATCGGATCGCCTCCCGGATACCTCGGCCATCGCGAGACTCATCCGCTGCTCAGCCAGGAGGTGCTAAACCAGTACCACACCGACAAGATCAAGCTGAGCTTCGTGCTGTTCGACGAAATCGAGAAGGCCAGCGACGCGTTGTGGAACCTGCTGCTCGGCATCCTCGACAAGGCCACGCTCACGCTCGGCGACAACCGCCGCGTGGATTTCTCCCGCGCCATGATCTTCATGACCAGCAACCTGGGCGCCGCCGAAATGGGTACCATCATACGGCCCAACCTCGGGTTCGCCGCCTGCGAGGCCGAGCGCATGGCCGCCGCCGGCATGGTGGACGACAAAATGAACGATAAGATCTCGCGCGCCGGCGTCGAAGCCGCGCGCCGCAAGTTCACTCCCGAGTTCATGAACCGTATCGATAAGACCGTCGTTTTCCGGCCGTTGTGCGAAGCCGATCTGCGAAAGATTCTCACCCTCGAACTCAATATCGTTCAGCAGCGCGTGTTCAGTTCCGCCACCGGTGCGCCCTTCGTCTTCTCCCTCACCGATTCGGCCAAGGACTACATCCTCCGCGAAGGAACCGATCTCAAGTACGGCGCGAGGCACCTCAAACGCGCCATCGACCGCGGCCTCGTCCACCCGCTCTCGAATTTGATTGCCACCGAGCAGATTCGTGGCGGCGACCTCATTCGCGTCGACTTCGATCCCATTGAATGCCGCCTGAATTTCTACAAGGAAGCGGAAGACATGCCGGCCTACGCCATGGTGCAAATGGTCGATACCGCCATCGCTCCGCCGGTGGGCGCCTCGTCGGCCAGCGCCACCGTCGATCCGCCGCGCGCAATCAACAACGCCAGGGGCACGCGCCGCTAACGATTCGCGACACTTCGCCGCGTCAATTTGCGGAGCCGCGAGAGGAAGCAGAGCCGCGCCCGGAGAAAGCGGTCGCCCTTTTGCTACAATTCGGCTGCTAGTGAAACCTCCGGCCGAAAAACAAAACACCAGCCTCATGCGCGCGATGTTCGACACCATCGCGCCCAGATACGACTTCATCACCCGGGCGTTCTCCTACGGCATGGACCGGCGCTGGAAGCGCGCCATGGTGGAACGCGTTCAGCTCCCGCCCCGTCCCAACGTCCTCGATCTCGCCTGTGGAACCGGCGACTTCTCCATCCTGGTTGCGCAGCGCAATCCGCGCGCCCGCGCCGTAGCCGTGGACCTGGCCGAGCGCATGCTCCAGCTCGCCAGGGTTCGCGGGGTGAAGTACGTCGTCTGCGGCGATGCCGGCCGCCTGCCCTTCCCCGACGCTTTCTTCGACTGCGTCTTCATCGGCTACGGCCTGCGGAATTTTCCCGATCTCGCCGTCGCCTTGCGCGAAATCGAGCGCGTGACAAAGCCCGGCGGAAGCCTGGTCAGCCTCGATTTCTTTCTCCCGGCGAATCCCCTGATGCGAAACCTGTACCTCGCCTACCTCTATGCACAGGGCGCCTTCTGGGGCTTCGTTCTACACGGCCGTCCGCGCATTTATACCTACATTCCCGATTCGCTGCGCACCTTTCTTTCCATCGATGATTTCTCCGCATTGCTGCGGCGGACCGGGTATCGCCCCCTTGACGTCCGTCGCTTCATCTTGGGCGGTATCGGGTTGCACTGGGCCCTGAAAGAATAGCGCCCTATGGAACGGTTCCGTTCGTCCGACTATCGCTTCCTCGCCGTCTGCCTCGCCCTGCTCGCGGCCACCACCTGGTATTCCGCGCACAATTTCTATCGCGCCTTTCCCGAGGCCTCCATCGACTTCCGCGTAAATCGCGAGGGAGCCCAGGTGCTGGCCGGACAGTTTCTCACCGCTTTGGGCTACCGGACCGAAGGCTACCGCCAAGCCTCCAGCTTCACCTTCGACGACACTGCGAAAACTTTTCTCGAACGGGAAGCCGGACTTGAGCAAGCTAACCGCCTCATGGGCAACCGCGTCCGCCTGTGGCAATGGTCCTATCGGTGGTTCCGTCCGCTGCAGAAAGAGGAGTTTCAGGCGCAGGTCACGCCCCGCGGTGAGATCGTCGGCTTCACCCACGAACTCCCGGAGGACGCCGCCCGCCCGGCCATCTCCGCCGCCGCTGCCCGCGCCGCCGCCGAAGAGTTCCTCCGCCAGAGGATGCACCGCGACCCCGCCGCCCTCGACTTCCTCGAAGTCTCCGAGGTGACGCGACCCCGCCGCGTCGATCGCGCCTACACCTGGAAGGATCCGGGCTTCAATCTGAAGGACGCCACCCACCGCATCGAGCTCACGCTGCTCGGCAGCGAAGTGGGCGGCTACCGCGAATACCTGAAGGTGCCCGATCAGTGGCAGCGCGACTACATGCGCCTGCGCTCCCGCAACGAGGTCGCCTCCACCGTGGACAGCGCCTTCCTGGTGCTCATGCTGGCCGGCCTCGCCATTGTCATCGTGATCCGCGTGCGCCGCCACGACGTGGACTGGCAGGTGGCCGGCCTCGTGGGCTTGGTCGGCATGGCACTCTCCTTCTGCTCCCAGCTCAACCAGCTTCCCCTCGAAGAGTTTTCCTATCCGACTACCGACAGCTACAGCAGCTTCATGCTCCGCCAGTTATTGCAGGCCGCTATCTCTGCGCTTGGCGCCGGAGGACTCCTCTTCGTCCTCACTGCCGGAGCCGAACCTCTGTACCGTGAAACCTTCCGCGAAAAGATCGCGCTGCGCAATCTCTTCACCCTGCGCGGGCTGCGGACCAGGCGTTTCCTCCTCGGCTCCGTTCTGGGCATCACCCTCACCGGAATCTTCGTCGCCTACCAGACGGGATTCTATATTTTCGCGTCCCGCTTCGGTGCCTGGTCCCCCGCCGACGTACCCTACAGCGATTTGCTGAACACCAGATTCCCCTGGATGTTCGTCCTGTTCGGCGGCTTCCTTCCCGCCGTTTCCGAGGAGTTCCTCTTCCGCATGTTCGGCATTCCGTTCCTGCGTAAGGTGACCCGCTCGCTGGCCTTGGCCGTGGTCGCCGCCGGATTCATCTGGGGCTTTGGTCACGCCGCCTACCCGCAGCAGCCTTTCTACATCCGCGGGGTCGAGGTCGGCATCGGCGGCGTCGCCCTGGGTCTGGTCATGCTCCGCTGGGGTATTCTGCCGACCCTGGTGTGGCACTACTCGGTCGATGCCATGTACAGTGCCATGCTGCTGCTGCGCTCCGAAAGCCTGTACTACCGCCTCTCCGGAGCGGCCAGCGCCGGCATCGTCGTGCTGCCCGTGGCCCTGGCTCTGGTCGCCTACTGGCGCAAAGGCGGCTTTGAACCCGAAACGGGGCTGCGCAACGCGGACCAGGAGCCTGCCGCCGAGCCTCCGCCGCAGCCCCCTTCCGAATCCTCCTCGCCTGCCGAAGCCGAATGGACCGGCCTGCCCCGGCGCTACCGCGTCGCAGCCATCAGCCTCCTCGCCGTAGGCCTCGTTTCCTTGCTCCTGTTTGTGCCCGAATTCGGTGACAAGCCCGATTTCCGCATTTCTGCCGATGCCGCCGCCGCGTCCTCGGACCGCTTCCTGCGCGCCCAGGGAATTGACCCCGCGCCCTTCCGCAACGTCACCCTTCCGCAAACCCATTGGGGCGGCGCCGACAGCCTGGCCGCCAGGTACTTTCTGGAGCGCGAACCCGTGCCCGCGGCATCCTCCCTGTTCGAGCGCTACCGGCCCGTCCGCCACTGGCTTGCCCGCTATTTCAAATCGCTCGACCAGGAGGAGATGCTGGTCTCCGTTCATCCGGAAACCGGACGCGTCCTCGCCTTCTCCCATACCCTGCCCGAGGATCGTCCCGGAGCGGATCTCGATCCCGACGCCGCTCGCGCCGTCGCCCTCCAGTTCGCCGTCGCCCAGGGCATTGACCTCTCCGCCATGGACCTCAAGGAGAATCGCTCGGAAAAGCGCAAAGCACGGCGTGACTACACGCTCGTCTGGGAAGCCCGCCCGGGTGATCCTCGCAACGTTGGCCAGGCCCGCTTCCGCCAGGAGTTCGGCGTGGCCGGCGACAAGGTCAACTCCATGCGCCAGTACTGGTGGCTTCCCGAAGCCTTCACCCGCGCCCGCTCCCGCCAGAATGTTCTTTCCGTCGCCATCGTCACTCTGCGCTTCGGCCTGCTCTCGGCCGCCATCGTCTTCGCCGTCTGGATGCTAATGCTGCGCGTCCGGCAGGGAGGCGTTCCATGGCGCACGGTGCTGCGCATCGCCGTTCCCGCCGCTTTGCTGACCGCCGTCGGCCCGCTCCTCTCCAGGCGCCTCCTGCTCCAGGGCTATGTCACCGCCGTTCCCCTCGAAACGTATGAGGCGATGACTTATCTGATCCTCGCCATGTCGGTGGTTTTCGGCTTCCTTCTCATCGCGGCATCTTGCGCCCTCCTGCTGTCATACTTCCCCGCGAGCTTCGCCTCTCTGCGCGCGGCAAGCCGCCGCATCCGGGGCGTTGACGCCGTGTTCGCGGCAGCCGCCGGCGCCGGCATAGGCCTTCTCGCCGCCCGGGGTTCCGCCTGGCTCTCCGCCTGGTTTCACCAGCAGGCCCTGTACAGCATCTCCAGTCCCGACCTGCTGGCTTACACGGCGCCCTCCATCGCCGCCGTCGCCACCGCCATCCGCGGCACCCTGCTCAACGGGGCGCTGCTCGCCACAGTCGCCCTCGCCGCCATTCGACTTCCGCGCCGTTGGATGCTCCTCCCCCTCGTCCTGCTGGCCCCCTTCCTTCAGCTCTCCACCGAAGTCCGCACGCCGCCCGAGTTCGCGCTCCAGTACCTTCAGGCGATGCTCCCCGTCCTCGCCGTACTCGTGTTCATCCTTTACTTCGGACGCCACAACTTTCTCGCCTACGCCCTGGTGCTGTGGCTCGCTGCCCTGCGCGGTCCTCTGATGGAACTGCTGGGCAGCCCCAACCCGGGGTTCCGTCTCCAGGGATGGGTGGTGCTCGCGGCCGCCCTCGCCGCTGTCGTTTGGACGGTCTACCCGGCCCTCTTGCGTCGTACTTGAGCTTGGAATCCAAATTGCATTCACCTCCCACCGGAGGGAGACATGTTCGGTATTATCGGTTGGATCATTTTTGGAATCGTAGTCGGCATCATCGCCAAGCTTCTGCATCCGGGCAAGGATCCGGGCGGGTTTATTATTACAACTCTCCTCGGTATCGCCGGAGCGCTGCTCGGCGGCTTTATCGGCCGCGCCATCGGGTTTTATGGTCCCAATGAGGGAGCCGGCCTCATCGTCTCGGTGCTCGGCGCCATCCTGCTGCTGGTCATCTATCACATGGCCACGCGCCGCCGCGCCGTTTAGGGCCAACAGAAACAACTTGTCAAAGGGCCGCATTTCCGGCCGCTGTCACCATTCGCGCTTCAACGGCATCCTCTAATCGGGTTCGTTTTGAGCCGGACCGGATCTTGGAGGTTGTGGAGATGTACTTGGCGAAAAATGCAGTAAAGGTCCTGTCGGGAATCGCTCTCCTGGCAGGCTTTCCGGGTTTGGCGAAACCCATCGAACTCCAGCCCGCCACCGTGAACGCCTGGAACAGCTACCTCAAGGTTGTCGATTCCCGCCTCGACGAGCGGCGCGATGGTCGCCGCCCCTTCCTGTGGACGGACGAAGAGTCCGGCCGCGCCGCCCGTCTCCGCCAGGGCGAGATCCTGATTGCGCCCGCAGCCGGGCGTGGAATCCAAGGCGTTGCGGGCGGCCTGATCCACCACTGGATCGGGGCGGTCTTCATCCCGAATGTCGGGATTGGCGACCTGCTTGCCACGGTTCACGATTACGACCGCTACCATGACATCTATAAACCCACAGTGGCGGATTCGAAGGTGCTGGCCTGCGCGGATTCGGATCAGAAGTTCTCCATGGTGTGGCAGCGCCGCATCCTTTTCATCGACGCGGCCATCGAGGGCGAATACGAGGCGCACGACTTCATGCTGGATTCGCGGCGCGGCTATAGCATCGCCACCACCTCCCAAATGCGCGAAATCCTGGATTATGGGCGGAGCAGTGAGCGCTTTCTGCCCCCGGGTCAGGGCAACGGTTTCATGTGGCGGCTGCGCAGTATCGCCCGCTTCGAAGAGCGCGACGGTGGCCTGTACCTCGAACTCGAAGCCCTCGCCCTGACGCGCGACATCCCGGTTTCCCTCCGGCTCGTGGTCAAACCGTTCGTCAACCGTCTCTCCATCAACTCCCTGACCGCCACTTTAAGCCAGACTCGCGATGCGGTCCGCTCCCTGGCAGCCCAACCCGACCGGGTCGCCTCGTGTGTACCGCCGTCGGAATAGCCGACAACAGAGAGCATCCATAATGCCGGATATTTACCTTCACGATGCCGCCGACTCGCTGACGTTCCGGGTGGCTGGTGAACTGACGGGCGCCATCGCCCTGGAACTCGCCCAGTCCTGGGCAACAGCCCGCTCTACCTCGGCGCACAAGAGGCTGATCGTCGATTTGGCGAATGTCGTCTCCGTCGATGCGGCCGGTGAGAATGTGATGAGGCAGATGGCCTCCGCGGGCGCAGACCTGATCAGTGGATCGCCCCTGACGGACTCGCTCGCGCGCCGGCTGACCCACCGCGATCCGCACCTGATCCCCGATCGATCCCGAGGAAGGTTCCGCGCGCTCTGGTGCCGTCTGAAGGGCTGCGTCGAGCGCAAGCTATGGTGACAGCGCCGCGGGCTCCGTAAACCAGGAACTTTCCATCCGAAATTGCGTCCAATCTGGCGATGCGCTTCCTCGCGATTTTGGTGCTCCTGTCCACCCCCCTCCTGGTTGCACAGCCCGGCGCCGACGACAAGACGTGGCAGTCCTTCATCGAGTGGTTGAAATCTCCGGCCGCGCCCGATAACCCGCCCGAGATCATGCAGGCTTACATGAAGCGCCTGCTGGCAGCGGGCGCCACCGAAGAACAGGCCAAGGCCCAGCTCGCTGTCATCGGCCGCATGGCCGGACGACCGGGCAGCGAATTTACCCCGACTATTTTCGACAAGCTCTACTCGAGCGCCACCCCTCCGTTCCGCACCGAGCCCTCCGCATTTCTCTGCCGCGCCGTATCCGGCCTCAAAACTGGCAAAGCCCTCGACGCCGCCATGGGCCAGGGACGCAACGCCCTCTTCCTGGCCCGGCAGGGTTGGGATGTTACCGGCTACGATGTCTCCCCGCAGGGTTTGGCGGTCGCCAACCGCAATGCCCGGGCCGCCGGAGTGAAGCTGACCACCGTGCTGCAATCCCACGAGGCCTTCCCGTTTGGCGAAACCCAGTGGGACCTGGTCGCCCTCGTCTTCGCCAACGTCTCCATGGACGACCTCAAATTCCTCGAGCGCGTTAAGAAGTCGGTCAAACGCGGCGGGATGATTGTCGTCGAGCAGTTCAACGCCGCCCCCGTCGAAGGCGCCATCGGACCCGCCAACGCCCTCTTCGAGAGCTTCCGCGATTTTCGCGTGGTCCTTTATGAGGATGTCGCCGGCATGAGCGACTGGGGAAAGATGAAGGCCCGTATCGGCCGCATCGCCGCCGTCCGGGATTAGCGGAGCCGCGCGTTATAATCCGCTTTCCATGCCACCCGAGCGGAGGTCCGGCCAGAGCGCCCATCAGATCCGCGAAGCCGTCGACCGCTTCCTCGCGGACTCCCGCCGCCCCGCCCTGCTCGAACCCGGCGAGGACCTGATGCCGCTCTCCGCCGAGAACTGTGTCGTCGCCCTCTCCGGCTCCCGCGTGACCCTTCAAGCCTGGGACCGCTCGCGAAACCTGACCCGTCGCGTTCTCACCGCCCACGAATCCACCCCGGGCCGCCTTGAACTCACCATCGAGAAGTTCGCCAAACGCGTCGGACAGATGTACTTGCTCGACCTCTCCCGCCGCTCCGGCGAGGAAATGAGCCGCCGCAGCGGCCGCCTCGTCTTCCGGGAACGCTTCCGGCTCTTTCTTCGCCGCCAGTTCGTCGAATGGACGCTCAAGGAACTGACCGCGGAAGCCAACCTCGAATTCAGTCTTTCGCCCGCCTTCCCGCGCGCCTTCTTGCGCCACGGCAATCGCGGCTGGGCCGCCATCGCCTGCCCACCCGATGCGGACGCCGCCGCCGTCCTGTCCTTCGGCCTGATCTGGCTCAGCTACCTGCGCCAGCGCGAACCCCGCGTCGCCGTGGAGGGACTGGCCATCTACGTCCCCGCCGGCCGCGAACAGTCCGCCGCCCTCCGCCTGCTCTGCCTGAACCCGGCACTGGCCCAATTCGCCCTCTTCACCTACTCCGAAGAGGATTACATCAGCGCGGTCGATCCCCGCGACCACGGCAACCTGGACAGCGTCATCGACCTTTGCCGCACGCCGCCCGCGCTCCCCGGCGCATGGCAGTCGCTATCGGAACTGCCCGGTGTCGAAATGGTCCCCCGCCACGACGGCCGCGCCAGCCTCCGCGTGCGCGGCATCGAATTCGCCGAATTCGAAAAGGACCGCCTCTCCTTCGGCCTCCACACGCGCAGCCGGGCCGCCGAACAGAACGCCCCCGAGATCCGCCGCCTCGCCGCTGAACTCGATCGCCTCCGCAATCCCGCCGCATCCGACCCGCAACACTCGCTCTACAGCGCCTTTCCCGAAGCGTGGCTCGAATCCCAGGCTCGCGCCCACATCGGCATCATCGATGCCGCACTCCGCCCGGAGCCGGTGTACGGCCAGGTGCCCGCCTTCGCCGGCGGCGAGCGCGGCGTCCTCGACCTGCTCGCCGTGGATGCCGACGGCCGCCTCGCCATCCTCGAACTCAAGGCCTCCGCCGACATCCATCTGCCCCTCCAGGCGCTCGACTACTGGATCCGCGTCAAGTGGCACCTCGATCGCGGCGAGTTCTCCTCCCGGGGCTACTTTCCCGGCATCGAAGTGCGTTCCGATCCCCCGCGCCTCCTCCTCGTATCTCCGTCCCTGGAGTTTCATCCCGTTACCGAGACCCTGTTGGGCTATTTCTCACCCCTCGTCGATGTGGAACGAATCGGGCTGGCGCTAGAATGGCGGAAGAGGCTTCGGGTCATGTTTCGCCTGCGTGGCGCCGAGAGGCCCCGATAATCGCTTATGTTCAGAATCTTGAAGCAAGTTCGCGCGGCCACTTCACTCCTCAATCCCGACGACATCCGCAAGCGTGCCAACCGTCCCGTCAACATCGGCCTCGTCGCCGCCACCAGCTCCGGCTACGACCAGATTGAGAATTTCCTCGTTCCTGCCGAACTCTCACGGGAAGACAGACTCGCACGTGTCGCCCGGCTTCACCGCGCCGGCGACCCCGACGCGGCCCACGAAGTCGATCTGGTTCTGTATGAGCACGGCGTCTCTCCCGCCGGCGACGCCTTCGTCTTCCATCCCGGCGATCCCGATGCTACCATTGCCGAGATTCTCAAGGCCCACGCCGATCTCGCCCTCCCTCTCGCCCGCCAGTTTCCGCCGTTCCGAAAGCAGGTGGTGGACGACATGATTCAAGAGGTGGCCCGCGAAAATGCGATGTTTGCCGTCGCCACCGCCCTGCCCAATGTCCTCCCCAGCCTGATCGAACTGCCCTGGTCGCTCGGCGAATTTGCTTCCGATACCGTTTTTCTCACCGCCAACCAGGTGCGCCTCGCCTTCATGATCGGCGCGGCCTGCGGCGAAGAACTGGGTTTCGCCCCGCAGAAGGCCGAGGTTCTTTCGATCGTCGGCAGTGCTTTCGGCTGGCGGGCGCTCGCCCGCGAACTGGCCGGAAAAATCCCGCTGGGCGGCGGCTTGATCCCCAAAGGTGCGATAGCGTACGCCGGCACCGTCCTGGTCGGCAAGAGCCTCGCTTACTACCATCACACCGGCATTCATTACACCCGGCGCGAGCGCAAAGCCGTCTACCGCGATGCTTATGAGCACGGCCGCGCCGTTGCCGAGACCCTCGGAACCCGCGCCTCGGATTAAACCTTTTCCCGTCGTTGCGCGTCGTACAATTTGAGGAGGAATCTCCCCGGGCCGCTGTGTGACCTGTGGAAAACCATTCTTTATGCGCCTGCTTTCGCTTGGAATCGTAATCGCTTTGGCGTCCGTCTGCTTTGCCGATACCGTCACCTTGAAGAACGGCCAGGTGGTCAGCGGTATTTACCTCGGCGGCACCGCCCGCCAGGTCCGCATCGACGACGGCAATCGCGTTCAGACGATCGACGTCTCCGACATTCAGCGGATCGAGTTTGCGTCCAGCCCCGCAGCCTCGCTGACTCCCGCACCGGCTGCGGCCCCGACTCCCCAACCCTCCACCGAAGCCGACGCCCGGCCTGTGCTCCGCCGCGCCGATAGCGGCAACGTGATGCGCCCCGATCCCACCGCGGATACGCCGCGCCTTGCACAGCGCAACCCCGGCGGCCCCGTGGAACTCCCGTCCGGGACCAACGTCGTCGTGCGCATGATCGATGGCGTCGATTCGGAAACCGCCCGCCCTGGGCAGACCTTCGCGGCCAGCCTGGACGAAGCCGTCATGGTCAACGGTGAAACCGTCATTCCCCGCGGCGCCGACGCCGTCCTCAAGCTGGTCGATGCCAAGGAATCCGGAAAGCTGACCGGCCGCGCCGAGCTGACCCTGGACCTGGTCTCCGTTACCGTAGACGGACGGCCGCTCGAACTCAATACGGTCACCGTCTCCCGCGTCAGCGATTCCCGCGGTGAGCGCACCGCCAAGGTGGCCGGTGGAACCGCTATCGTCGGAGCCATCATCGGCGGCATCGCGGCCGGAGGCAAGGGAGCCGCTCTTGGCGCGGCCGCCGGCGGCGCTGCCGGCGCGGGCGCGGAGATCATCACCAAGGGCCAGCAGGTGAAGATCCCCTCGGAAACCCGTCTGACCTTCGTTCTCGATACGCCCGTCCGCCTATGACCGCGCGCCTCGCGACCGCTTTTCTGCTCGCTGCTTTCCTGCTGCCGGCGCAAGCCCTTGTCGAAGGGCGCGCCGGCAGCAGGGTCCGCGTTCTGATCTACGAGGACCTGCAATGTTCCGATTGCGCGGCTTTCCGCGAGATGATGGACCGCCAGGTCCTGCCCAAATACGGCGACCGCGTGGAGTTCATTCACCGCGATTTCCCGCTCGCCAAGCATCCCAACGCCCGTCCCGCCGCCATCGCCGCCCGGTTCTTTAGCGAAAAAGATGCAAAGCTCGGCCTCGAATACCGCCGCTACACGCTCTCCACGCTCCAGCAAACGACGCCCGAAAATTTCCTCGAACGGCTCAAAGCATTTGCAGCGAAAAGCGGGATCGCGCCGGACGAGACCGTCGCCGCGCTCCAGGATGCGCGGCTCCAGGCGCTGGTCGAAAAGGATTTCCAGGACGGTGTGAACCGTGGCATCGCCCGCACCCCCACCGTGCTCGTCAACGGCACGCCTTTTGTCGAAACATTCTCGTTTGAAGAACTAGCGAAGGGAATCGACGCAGCCCTTGCCCAAACCCGTTAGCCTGATCACCGGCGCCAGCCGTGGTATCGGCCGCGCCATCGCGACGGAGCTCGCCCCCACCCACCACGTCATCGCAACCTACCGTGGCCGCCTCGATGCCGCCGAGTCCCTGCGCGCCGAAACCGGATGCGAAATCTTTCGCTGCGATCTCGCCTCCCGAGAGGATCGCGAAGCCCTGCTCCGCTTCGCCCGCGAACGCTTCGGCCGGCTGGACCTCCTCGTCAACAATGCCGGCATGGCCCCTCGCGAGCGCCGCGACCTCCTCGACGCCACCGAGGAGAGCTTCGACGAATTGATCGCCGCCAATTTGAAAGGTCCCCACTTCCTCACCCAGCAGGCGGCCCGCTGGATGGAGGAACAGCACGAAGGCCGCATCGTCTTCGTGACATCCATTTCGTCGTACACCGCATCGGTGAACCGCGGAGAATATTGCATCTCCAAGGCCGGCCTGAGCATGTCGGTCGCGCTCTACGCCCAGCGCCTCGCCGCCACCGGTATCAAAGTCTTCGAGATCCGCCCCGGAATCATCCGCACGGATATGATCGCCAAAGTGGAACAGGTCTACGAGGAGAAAATCGCCGCCGGCCTGCTGCCGCAGAGGCGCATGGGCGAAGGCTCCGACGTGGCCAAAGCCATCCGCGCGATCGCCGCCGGCCTCCTCGACTATTCCACCGGCCAGGTAATCAACGTGGACGGCGGCTTCCACCTCCGCAGCCTCTAGCCGTCCCGGCCACTCATCGCAACACGAACAGCGCCAGGTCCTGAGTCAGTGGCTCGCCCTCGCCGATCTTCACCTGCCGCGCGCCGCTCGCGTCCAGCGTCGCCGAATCCACGCTCTGATATTCGAACGTGCTCAGCAGCCGGTACGATCCCGGCGGCAGTCCGATAAACGAAAACTGTCCGCTCCGGTCCGTTCGCGTCACCCGCACTGCCGCCACCCTCCGCCTCCGCTCGGAATCCCACGGCTCCAGAAACACCGGTACTCCGCCCACCTCTTCCTGCCCCGCGCCCGTCACTTTCCCGCGAATCGTCGCCGGTTTCGCCGAGAGCACGAATTTCACCTGCACCCCGGGTGCGGCCAGCAGCACCTGGTTCCAGCCATCCGCCGGCCCGCGGTCGAACACCTCCGTCCCCGGCGCCGAAAATGCAGCCGCAAAATAGTTCGCCATCGGCGCCAGCGTCAGTTCCCAATACCCGGGTTGCAGCGACACCCGCCCCTGCTGCAACCGGAGCGTCTCCGTCTTGCCCTCGCCCGCCAGGTCCTTGCGCCGTGCCTGTACCTGCACCGTCGCCGGATTCATCGGAGCCCCCTTCGTGTCCTCTACCGAAATCTGCAATTCGGGATAAGGCGAGAGACTCACCCGCAGGTCCGTCTGGTCGCGGTCGAGAAGCAGCGGCAGAAACGCCGCCGTCGAGCCTCGCCGGTCCGGCGGACCGATCGCCAGCAGTTCGTAAGCTCCCGGCGGCATCGGTTTGAATTCGAAGGCGCCACGCTGATCCGTGGTTGCCGCTTCGGTCCCCATATCCGATACCAGCGTGACTGCGACCTGCGCCTGGGGATAGCTCAGCACCCGCCCGCTCACCATCAGCAGCCTGCCAGGAAAAGGACGCACTGTCGTGTCGCTCTCCTGGTCCAGCGTCACCTCCACCGGCCTCGCCTCTTCCACCCGCGAACTTTCGCGCGCGAAAGTCGGCAGGTAGCTTCCCTCGTCGTACTGCTTGCCCGCCGTGCGCACCAGGTACGATCCTGGCTCCAGGCTGCCCACCCGGAACATGCCGCGGTCGTCGCTGCGCGCCCGCCCCGCCATCCGCGGCGGCCGCGTGTCCCGGTAAACGATTACGTCGTGCTCCGGCAGGCCCACGTCGTTCTCGTCCACTACCGTGCCCGTCACCGCGCCGTAACGCTGCATCCGCATGCTCAGTGCGGTCACGCCCGTCTCCTCCAGAACCACCGGCAGCCCCGAACTTCGCCAGCTTTTTTGGCCGTACTGCGCGGGAGCGAACCCGGTGCGCGTCGCCGTCACCAGGTACGCCCCCGCGGCCACCGGAGGAAACTCGAAAATACCGTATGTGTTGGTCCGGACCGCCTGCGGGCCGCCGGCCGTTCCGGCCACCGGTTGCGCCACTACAAGCGTGCGCGCCAGCGGCCGCCCGGTCTGATGTTCCACCACCAGCCCGCGGATCACCGCGGCGTCCAGCGCGCCGCATAACAGAACCGGCAAAAGCCAATAACGCATAGCGTTCTGCCCGATTGACGACACCGCTCCGCGAAAAGTGCAGGCGAAAGCAGTTAGAATTTTGGATAACCATGAAAAGCTCGATTGCACTCGGCGTAATGATGTTGTGCGCCGCCCTGACTCCCGGACCGGCCCGCGCGCAAGCGCCCGCCAAAGACCGCATGGTCGTCCTCATCAGCCTGGACGGCTTCCCGGCCTTCGCCCTCGAAGATCCCAAGCTCCCCATTCCCACCCTGCGCCGCCTGATTCGCGAAGGGACGTCGGCGCGTATGGCCACCATCAATCCCACCGTCACCTGGCCGAACCACACCGCCATGGTCACCGGCGTTCGCGCCGACCAGCACGGCCTCCTCGTCAACGGCACCGTCGTTCCCACCGGCTCCTGGCCCCCCGTCAAAGTCGATCCCAAAATCGACAAAGAGAAGATGGTCCATGCGCCCACCGTCTACGACGCCGCCTTCAAAGCCGGCCTGACCACAGCCGAGGTCGATTGGGTCGCCATCAACAACGCGCCCACTATTACCTGGCCGTTCCTCGAGTGGGCCTCGCCCTCCGGCCCCGTCGAGCGCGAGATGATCGCCAAGGGCGTCATCGCCGCCGCCGACGTGCAGGATTTCGACAAGTTCAACATCGTCTGGCGCGACCAGGTCTGGACCAAGGCCGCCGCGCACATCATCCGCGAGCACAAACCCAACCTCCTGCTCTACCACCTGCTTTCGCTCGACTCGACTCACCACCAGTACGGGCCGAAAAACCTTGCCGCCAACGCCGCTATCGCCTTCCTCGATAGCTGCGTCGCACAGGTCGTCGAGGCCGTGCAGCAGGCCGGAATGACCGCCCGAACCACATTCCTGGTCGTTTCCGACCACGGCTTCAAAGGCTATACCAAACAGGTCAGGCCCGCCGTCGCGCTCGAAGCCGCGGGCCTCGGGAAATCGGCGTACGTGCTCCCCGAAGGCGGCACCGGCTTCGTCTACCTCGACCAGTCCCGCGTGGCGGAATTGACGCCCAAAGTAATCGACGCGCTAAAGAACGTGGAAGGGATCGAGGACGTGATCGCGCCCGATCGCTTCGCGTCCCTCGGCCTGCCGCTGCCCGGCCAGGACCCGCAGATGTTTCAGTTGCTGCTCACCGCCAAAACCGGGTATTCTTTCTCCGGCGCCACCGGAGGTCCGGTCACCGCCGCCGTGCCGCAACAGGCGGGCAGCCACGGCTATCTCGCCTCCGACCCCGACATGGATGCCATCTTCATCGCCAGCGGCTACGGCGTAAAGCCCGGGACCAAACTCGACCGCGTCGCCAACATCGACATCGCTCCCACCATCGCCAAACTGCTCGGTGTGTCGATGCCCGCGGTCAAAGGCACCGCCATCCCGCTGCAATAGCGTGCTCGCGCAACAGGCGCGCCGCCAGGGTGTCCTGTTCGCGCAGGATTCCTGCCGCCAGGTCCGCCGGCGAAACCTCTCGTCGCCCCAAAGTACGGGCGATCTCCCGCGCGGCGTCGATCGCCCGGATGGCTTCGCCGGCCAGCCGCAAATCTTCCATCGGCGGAATGCGCCGGCCGGCAGGTTCACTCGCCTCGATTGCCCGGATTACGGCTTCCACCGCCGCCTCGGGAACAAGCGAGCGGTCCTCCCGCAATACCCCCAGCAGCAGATGCTCTACGGTAATCTCGCGCCGCGAAAACGAACTCGCTTCCGAACGTGCGAATAAAACGCATCGCCGCGCCGGATTCGCTAACGGATGGAAGCCACTGTGACTCCCGGTCCGTTCCCAGTAGCACGCCGGCACGGAAACCGCCCAGTCCGCCAGCATCCGCCGCCAGAGCGCCAAAAGACCGGCGAAGGAGTGCACCTGCCGCAGGCGGTCACGAAACAGTTGCTCCATTGATGCCGCGTACCGGCTCCGAAAATCGCGTGGATACGCCCGGAGCAGAACACGGTACATCTTTTCAGACAAGCTCATAAAACCTCCTCACGCGGGCCGCGGCCGCCGCAACAGGTGCTTGGCGCGCGCCATGCGCAGTAGGTCCTGAAGGCGCTCAGCCTCTGTAACCGCGGCCCGCCGGCCGTTGCGTGTGATTCGGTAGTACCGCCGCCTTTCGTCGCTCAGCGCGGGATCGGCCCGTTCGCCCGCCTCCTCGATCAACCCCGCCTCCAACATGCGATTGATCGTTCCGTAGAGCGTGCCCGGTCCCAGGATGACCTTACCCCCGGTTCTTACGGACACCTCTTGCATGATCCCGTAGCCGTGCCTTTCTCCATCGACAATTGCCAGGAGGATGTGAAACACGGCGGGCGTGAGTGGAGTTGGCGAATACATCCGTGACGGATATAGTAGCACAACCCGTCGAGGGCAACTACAGCCAGTACAGCATCGTGTACACCACCACTCCCGTGATGCTTACGTACAGCCAGATCGGGAAGGTCCAGCGCGCGATGCGCCGGTGCTTGTCGTAGCGCGCCGCCAGCCCCCGGCGCAGCGTGATAATCGCCAGCACCGGAACCGCGGCCGCTAGCACCGTGTGGGTGAAAAGAATGCTCAGGTATACCGTGCGGATCGCACCGGTCTTCTGAAATCGCACCGAGCCCACCTGCGCGTGGTACACCAGGTAGCACACCAGGAACAGGCACGAAACCCCAAACGCCGCCAGCATCGTCTTCCGGTGCGCCTCAATCTGTTTGCGCCGGATCAGCCGGTAGGCCCGCACCAGCAGCACGGCCGCCGTCGCGTTCAGCGCGGCGTTAACGGTCGGCAGAACCGGGATCATGTGGTTTCGTTCTGTACCGTCTTGATGTCACGCACCAGCCGGCCCAGAAAACCGTCCTCCGACGTCGAATAATACCCGCGGATGTGCCGCTTCCGGTCCACCAGCACGAAGCGCGTGCTGTGAGTCATGCTCCCGTCCACGCTGTTCAGGTGAAACGTATCCCGGCCAAGCGAGCTCAGCTTCGCGGGTTCCCCTGTCAGGAACCACCACCGCGACGGATCGTACTTGTACCGCTTGGCATACTCGGCCAGCACCGGCGGTGTATCGTGCGTCGGATCCACTGTGAAGGAGATCAGCTTCACCTCCGCATCGGTCTGCGTCTGTAGCCGTCGCATCTGCGAGCTCATCATCGGACAGGGTCCGGTGCAGGTTGTGTAAATGAAATCCGCCACCCACACGTGGCCCTCGAGCGACTTGCTGTCGAACGGCTGTCCGTCCTGCGACGTCAATTGAAATTCCGGCACATCGCCCAACACCGCTAGCGGCGGCGACGGCGCGCACGAAACGGCCAGCCCGGCCAGCACCATCACCGCGCCAAACCGGATCATGCCGCGCTCCTTGCCGCTTTCTGCGCGGCCATCATGCCGCACACCAGCAGCAGCACGATTCCAAACCCCGCCGTCACCGCGAAGCTCACCGCCGCCCCCGGCGACGCGTTGGGCAGCCGCAGTGTGTGATTCAAAAGCGCGATCGAATAAGTCAGCGGATTGATCCACATAATCGCCTTCACCCACCCGTGCGCCGTCGCCATCGGGAACAGCGAGCCCGATACCATCCACATCGGTACCAGCAGCAGGTTCATGATGGCGTGAAATCCGGCCGTCGAATCCATCCGCCACGCGATCGTGAAGCCCAGCCCCGTCAGCGCAAACGCCACCAGAAAAATCACTCCCGCCGCCACAGCCAGTTCGCCCGCCTCGATGCGCACCCCGGCCAGCGGCGCGAACGCCAGAAAAATCATTCCCTGAATCCACGCCAGCGTCGCCGACCCGAGAATTTTGCCCAGCACCATGCTCGTCCGCGGCGCCGGCGAAACCAGCATCGAAAGCAGAAATCCCTCGCGCCGGTCTTCGATGATCGAGATCGTCGAAAAGATCGCGCTGAACATCACCGTCAGCACCAGCGCGCCCGAATAATAGCGGGCCAGATCGTTCGACCCGTAGCCCATCAGAAGCCAGAACACCAGCGGCGATGCCACCACGCCCAGCACCCTGCTCTTTTGCCGCCAGAATCGCACTAGTTCCCGCTGCCAGAGCGTTGCGGCCGGTAATACAAAACTATTCAATGCCTGCTCCCGTTTCCCTTACAAATACATCTTCGAGCGTCGGCTTGTGAAGCCCCACCGAATCGATGATGCCCGGGAAGGCCTCCACCACTTCCGTGATAAACCGGTGTCCGTTGGCAATTTCGACCCGCACCTGCCCGTCCCGCGCCCCCGCCGCCAGTCCGAAGCGTGCTTCGATGCCGGACGCCAGCTTCCCGGGGTCCGCCGTTTCCAGCACCACCACGTCGCCGCCGATCCGCGCCCGCAAATCCCGGGGGCTGCCCTCGGCCACGATGCTTCCCTCGTGCAGCAGCACCAGCCGGTCGCACCGGTCCGCCTCTTCCAAAATGTGCGTGGTCAGCAGAATCGTGACCCCCTCCCGCTCCCGCAGCGCTTCCACGTGCCGCGAAAGGTCGCGCCGCGCCGCCGGGTCGAGTCCGGTGGAAGCTTCGTCCATCAGCAGGACCTTCGGCCTGTGCAGCAGCGCCTTGGCGATCTCTACCCGCCGCCGCAGCCCGCCCGAAAGCGTGTCCACCAGGTCCTTGCGCCGGTCCGCCAGCCCCAGACTCTCCATTGCCGCTTCCATCCGCTCGGCCAGCATCCGCCCGCTCAAGCCGTGCAGGTGGCCTTGCGCGCGCAGATTCTCCTGCACCGTCAGCGCCTTGTCCAGGCTCTGCGTCTGGAATACCACGCCCACTGTCCGCCGGACCTTCGCCGGCTCGCGCTCCACATCGTGCCCGTCGATGATCGCCCGTCCTGCCCCCGGCACCATCATCGTCGAGAGAATGCGGAACAGCGTGGACTTGCCGCCCCCGTTCGGTCCCAGCAGGCCGAAAATCTCTCCTGCCTTCACGTCGAAGCTTACATTCGAAAGTGCGACGCGGTCGCCATAGCGGTGGGTCAGGTTCTGTACTTCGATCACAATCCGGGCCTGTCCAGCAGCATCAAACCGTAAATCAGCGGAAGGTACAACACCGATGCCAGCAATACCTTCCGGGCTCGCAGAATCGTGCGGTCCAGCGCCACCCGCACTCCCGAGTAGAGAAACCACCCCCCCAGCAGGCTTGCCCCCACCAGGTAAACCGGACCCGACATCCCGCTCGCCACCGGCAGCAGGCTCACCGGCACCAGCATCACTCCAAACAGCACGATCTGCCTCGCCGTCGACCGGCAGTCCGGCTCCACCACCGGCAGCATCAGGATGCCCGCGCGGGCGTAGTCTTCCTTGTACATCCACGCGATCGAATAGAAATGCGGAAATTGCCACAGAAACAGAATGGCCGCCAGGATCCACGTCTCGCCGGTAAGTTTGCCGGCCGCCGCCGCGTACCCGATCACCGGCGGCATCGCGCCCGGAATCGCCCCCACCGTGGTCGACCACCAGGTGCGCTGTTTCATCGGCGTGTAGATGAAAAGGTAAGTCGCCAGCGTGAACGCGCCGATCAGCGCCGCCAGCAGGTTTACCCCCAGCCACAACTCCAGAAATCCCCCCACCGCCAGCGCCGTCCCGAACAGCAGCGCGCGCCCCGGATCGAGCCTGCCCGCTGGCAGCGGCCGCTTCGCCGTACGCCGCATCTTGCGGTCCGCCTCGCGCTCGTACCACTGGTTCAGCGCCGCCGTCCCCGAAGCGATCAGCCCCGTGCCCGCAATCGTGTGCAGCAGCGAAAGCAGCGGAATCGACGCCAGAAATTCGCGCCAGGTGCCCGCCCCGGGAAGGCCGAAGAAATATCCGATCCCGGTACTCATCAGGATCAGCCAGGTAATTCGCGGCTTCGTCAGTTCGATGTATTCGTGCATCAGGCTACCGCGACTCCCTCGTGGAGCGCATGTTCCCCCCGCTGCGCCTGTCCGTATGTCAGAAGCGTCAGCACCACTGCCGTTCCAAGTCCCATCGTTCCCGCCACCAGGTGCGCCGGCCGGAACCACTCCCACACTGCCACTCCTCCCGCCACCATCGAGTCGATCGACGACCCGATGCCCAGAAACACCTGCGAAAACGTCAGCGAAAGCAGCAGGAGCGCCGGCCGCCGCAAGCGCGGCGTTTCCAATTGCCGCGTCAGCACCTGCAGGCAGGCCCACATCACCAGCACCGTGGCGATAGCCGCGCCCGCAACGTGCGGCGTGACTCCCGTTGCCTGATGGCGAACCGCAGCCCCGAGCCCGGCCTGCGCCAACAGCGCCGTCGCCGCAATCGCCGGCACCGGTCCCCGTTGTGTCCAGCCCTCGAATCCGCTAACGGAAAACACCTGACCGGCGGCAATTGCCGCAGTCAGGGCAAAACAGATCTGCGCTAACAGTGCGTGCCCCACCGCTGCGAGCGGCGGAGAAAAAAAGCGCACCAGCGCCATTCCTAAAGCGGCTTGCCCCAGCACCGACGCCGCGGCGCTCCATCCCAACCGCCGCATCCAGGCGCGCGGTTCCTTGATCTGCAAGCCACTCGCAAGTGCAATGATGAGAATCCCTACAGGCGCCGCCAAAGTGCGGTGCGCGGATTGATAACCCATGCCGCCGGCTATTACCAGCGCCAGGGTAGACAACGCCGCAATCACCGACAAGCGGCGCAGCCAGGCGTGACCCATAGTGTTCAGATGCATCCAGACCGGGAACGGCTTCCACGATCCGTTCCCATCTCTACTCTTTGAATGCGAAATCTACCGTTTTGCTTTCCCGCGCGCCCACCGTCACCTGCTGATCCCTGGTGCCGTACTTCTCATGCCAGGTTTCAATGGTGTAGGTCCCCGGGGGCAGTCCCTTTATTGTAAACGTTCCATCGCCGCCAGTCACAGCGAAGAAGGGATGTCCCACTACGCCCACGAAGCTGCGCATCCACGGATGCACGTTGCATTTCATCTGAACCATGATTTCGGGATGCAGGAAGGTGCGCAGCTTCGGTCCGGAATTCGGCGGCTGCGTTTCGTTCCACCCGGTATTGTTGTGCGTCACCGGGTGGACGTTGTGATTGGTGGGATCGCTGTTGCGGATTTCGAGGTTCTGCCCCGTCTGAATGCCGAGCACGTGCGGAGCATAGACGCATCCGGACTGGTCCAGCACCACCGCCGCGCCCGGCGTCACCCACTTCGTCTGGCTCAGCCCCGACTTCACCCATACGAAAGCCCACTTGAGGGTGCCGTTCGGATTGACCACGGCATCCTCGGTCATCGCCGGGCCGTCCTTGTGCTCGGCCGCGCAAGCCGGATGCGATTCCATGTTGATCGGCTTGGGCGCCGGCTTCTCGCCTTCGAACACCACCTTGCCGGTAATGGTGGCTCCGTCCGCAAGGTCCGGTGTGGCCGCCGGGCCGGTGTCCACAAGCGTTTTGCCGGTGGTTTCTCCGCCTCCGCCGCAACCCGCCAAGCCCAACACGCACACCAGCACCGCGCCCAGTTTCAAACTCGCCATCGTCGTAGAAAATCCTCCGCTGTCGCTCCGCTATGGTACACCGAAAGCGTTGCTTGCGACGGGCGGACGAACCCAGGCGCCGCTGCCGTTCGCGGCGCCCGCCTGGGTTGCCTTGCGGTTACTGAAGGGCGCAGTGACCGCTCGAAGTGTTGACCCAGTTCTGCTGAATCAGGTATGGCTTGCCGCCGAGGTACATGTTGCCCTTTCCTCCGCCCGGCGCATTGAAGGTGGCGCCGAACGTCCAGGCGCACTTATCTGCATTTTCGTAACCGCGGTTGTCGTACCAGGCGTTCAGGTCGGGATCGGTCGTGGCCTCCTCGAGTTCGTGCGCGATGATGGACGCCATCGCGTCCGCACCCGCATTCCCGTTCGGCGATGTGGACTGTGCCGCACACGCGCTCAGGCACCGCGAGGCGTCACCCACGAACGAATACTTGATGTCCTTCCCGCTGATCGTCGTGTGCGTGTGCCATCCGCAGTACTGAGTGCAGAAACCCGACGTCGCGTTTACGTCGGCCGAAGTCAGCACGAAATAGACGCCGTAGGTGTCGAGTGGCAACCGGCCGCTCGTGATCGCGCTGCTGACCACGTTCCGGATGGCCGTATCCGAGAGCGCCTTTCCCTGCGAGTAATTGTCCGTCGTGACCCCGGACAGCGCAACCTGCCCCGATATCGCCATCCCCGACACGCTGTACGTCAAGTTGATATTGAAATAAGGCGACGAGCCAATGCTGTTCGCGAAATCCGTCAGGATCGTCTGCGCCGAATTTCCGGACCAGCTTCCGTACCAGATGTAGTACACATGGACGATACCGGTCATCACCGGCCCGCCGTGATACCTCATCTGTTGGGGACTTGCGCCGCCACCCGGCTTCGCCTTGTAGGTGTCGTAAGTCTCGTGGATGATCTTGTCGAGACCCAACGCCTGCCCGTTCCCGTTCCCTCCAGCGTTGTTCGTGTTCCAAACGTCCTGGCCAAAAACAGCCGTCCCCAGAAATGCGGCGGCGGAAAACAGCACGATTGTTCTTTTCATGGAAGCGTATCCCTCTCGAGTGCCCGGCCTCTCTGCAATCCCCCGGACACAATGTCGGAGATTCTAGCACGTACCGGTACAGCCACAACGCCCTACTCGATTAAGAATTCTCCATGAACCGGCCGTGCTATACTCCCGGCGACATGAACGCCCTCCGCCTGTGCCTCGCTGCGGCAGCCTGCGCCGCCATCCTTTCCGCCCAGCCGCCCGGACGCCGGAAACGCCAGGTCACCGATGCCGAAGTCCGCCGCGTCCACAAATCGGCCCTCCTCTTTGACACACACAACGACGTCACCAGCAGCACCGTCGCCGGCCTGGACCTCGGGAAGCCCAACGCCGACCACATGACCGACATCGCCCGCATGAAACAGGGCGGCATGGGTGCCCAGTTTTTCGCCGTCTACGTGGCCGCAAGCTACATCCAGGGAAACCGCGCCGCCCACCGCACCCTGGAAATGATCGACACCGTTCGCCACGACATCATCGAACAGCACCCCGCCGATTTCGTCCTCGCCACCACACCCGG
This sequence comes from Bryobacterales bacterium, assembly GCA_963836425.1. Taxonomy (GTDB): domain Bacteria; phylum Acidobacteriota; class Terriglobia; order Bryobacterales; family Bryobacteraceae; genus CAWIJJ01. The sequence continues at coordinate 335,576 of CAWIJJ010000013.1, forward strand.
CGAAGTGCGCCTCGCGCACAAGCAACACAAAATCGCCGCGCTGCTCGGCATCGAAGGCGGCCACGCCATCGAGGACAGCCTGCGCCTGCTCCGGACCTATTACGACGCCGGCGTTCGCTACATGACCCTGACCCACTCCAACAGCAACCACTGGGCCGACTCCTCCGGCGATCCGGAACAACCCAACAACGGCCTATCCCCGTTCGGCAAAGAGGTCATACGCGAGATGAACCGCCTCGGCATGATCGTCGATATCTCGCATGTCTCCGACAAGACTTTCACCGATGCCCTCGAAACCAGCCAGGCTCCCATCTTCGCCTCCCACTCCTCCTGCCGCGCCCTCTCTCCCGTCGCACGCAACATGACCGACGAAATGATCCAGGCCCTCGCCAAAAAGGGCGGCGTCATTCAAATCAACTTTTCCTGCGACTTCCTCAACGCCGGCGTCGCCAAATTCGGTGAAGAGACCGGTCCCAAAATGCGCGCCCTCCGCGACGAGCTCATGCAAAAATACGCCGCCGAACCCGACGGCCTCCAGCGCGCCATGCGAGAAGCGCGCGCCGCCACCGGGATGGATAAAGGTCCCAGGGCCACGCTCGGCGACGTCGTAGCCCACCTCAATCACGCCGTCCGCATCGCCGGGTTGGACGCCGTCGGCCTCGGCAGCGACTTCGACGGCATCAGTTGCGCGCCCACCGATCTGGACAGCGTCGACAAGTGGCCCAATCTCACCCGCGCCCTGCTCGAAGAAGGCTACACCGCTTCCGAAATCCGCAAAATTTACGGCGGCAACACCCTCCGCCTCATGTCCGATGTCGAACGCGTGGCCCGCAAGCTCCGCTGATCGCCTTCCGCAATGCCATCGGCGTGGACGTCACCGGTTACTGGCCAATCGAGATCGCGAGTCCGTTCTGGCTGGACAGCCCATCGACTTTCAGCACCACGCCCGACGGAGACGGAAATTTGGCGGCGTGTCCGGCGAGCCCAAGGGCGAAATCCGGCGCCTTCGCCGTGATCTCCCGCAAGCGCCGCAGCGCCCTCCCGATGGCATCCGCGTTCAACTTGTCGAGCTCAAATCGGGCAACCCAACATTCACAAGGACGGCACACTCAACGCCTGGGGAAGATTTCGGCTGGAAGTTTCCGGTGGCGGCGTTTGGGAAGTTGTCTGGGAGGGCTCGCAAGCAGCGGACGGGAGCTTTTCCTATAGTGCCACCGGACACGGCAGCGGCGGCAGCATCGAGCACCTGCAACTGCTGTGGGACGGTGGCTCCGCAGGTGTAGAAGCTTCGAAATTCGTATCCTCACACCGGGTAAGTAGGAACGATAGGGCGCCGCTCGCTCCCAAGCCGGCGCACCGCCTTCACCCCGAAGCTTTGGCCATCACCACCGGCTGGTAGAAGCCGCTTTCGTCCGGAAACAGCCAGCGTACCCGGTGAAATCCCGTGCTTTCCAGGATCTTAGCCAATTCGTCGCGCAGCAGCGCATGATACTCCGATGCGCCGTGAAATGTGGTCCATCCCTCGTCCGTTTCGCGCGTGATGTACAGATGGAAGGTGTAACGGCGCTCGCCGGTCCAATCCCATAGCTGAAGGACAATGCGGCGCTCGCCCGCCGTCATCGAGAAAGGCCGGCCCGTGCACCGTGGGCCGCTCCACGATCAAGTGGTCGTAATCGCGGATGCTCGCAAGCAGCGTGCCGCCGTCCCGCAGTTTGGCCCGCATGCCGACTGCGGCGCGGATCAGGTCGTCTTCGCCCGGCAGGTGCGGCAGCGCGTTGTCCATGCAGATCACCGCATCGAAGCCGGTGTCCGGAATCTGGTTGAGCCGGCGCATGTCTTCCGCGTAGAACCGCGCCTTCAGCCCGCGCAAGGAAGCCTCGAGCCGCGCCCGCTCCACGGCGGCCGCGCTCAAATCGACGCCCGTCACCTGAAAACCGAGCCGCGCCAGCCCGAGCGTTTGCGTGCCCGGTCCGCACGCGCAGTCGAGAACCCGCACCGCCGCCGCCGGGCCGCACTCCCGCTCCAGAATCGGACCGAGCGCCGCCGCCTGCCGCGCCATCGATGCCTCCCAGTCTTCGAACATCAGGTGGTAGGCGCCGGCCAGTTGATCGTAGAACTCGCGAACCACATCCGCCATATGGATCAACGAACCTGCTGCGGCGGCGGGTTCCGTTCGGCGCCGAATTTCTGCTGGTGCCAGTTGGGATACGGCAGCGGCCGCGCCGTCACCGCGTCCAGGTGCCTGACCTCCTCATCGGTAAGCGCCCATGTGGCCGCCGCCAGGTTATCCCGCAGTTGCTGCTCGGTGCGGGCTCCGATGATTACCGTGTCCACACGAGGTTTGCGCATCACCCAGTTCAACGCCACCTGCGCGATGGAAACGCCCCGCCGCTCCGCGATCTCCGCCAGAGCGTCGGTGGTTTTGTACAACCGCTCCTCGTCGAGGCCGCCGGGCACTTCCAGGGTGTTGAGCCGGGATTCGGAAGGCCTGGGCTGGCCGCGCCGGAACTTGCCGGAAAGCAGGCCGGCCTGTAGCGGGCTCCACGCCATGATGCCCACGCCCTGGTCGAGGCCCGCCGGCACCAGTTCGTGCTCGGCGTCGCGCGCCAGCAGCGAATAGTTGATCTGCTGCGAGATGTAGCGGCGAATGCCCAGCCGGTCGCAAACCATCAGCGTCTTCATGAGCTGCCAGCCGGAATGATTCGAGCAGCCGGCGTAGCGGATCTTGCCGTCCCGGACCAGGTCGTCGAACGCAGCCATCGTTTCTTCCACCGGCGTGAGCGAGTCCCAATTGTGCGATTGATACAGGTCGATGTAATCGGTGCCCAGCCGGCGCAGGCTCGCCTCGCAGGCCTGTATCAGGTAGCGGCGGGAGAGCCCCGCCTTGTTGGTTCCGGGTTCAAGCCGCACCAGCGCCTTCGTCGCCAGTACGATGTCTTTGCGGTGCGTGCCGAGCGCCTTGCCCAGCACCTCCTCGGACTTGCCGTTCGAGTACATATCGGCCGTGTCGAAAAGCGTGACGCCGGCGTCCAGGCAGATCCCGACCTGCCGCCGGGCCTCCTCCACCTGCACGTTGCCCATTGCGGCGAACCGCCCTTCGCCGCCCATCGTCATCGTTCCGAAGCTCAAGACCGAGACTTCCAGGCCGCTCGCGCCCAGGAACCTGTATTCCATGTACTCTCCTTCGAAATTCAGCATACCCCCGAAATTGCCCGAATGTTCGCGAACGGACGCTTCCCGCGCCTCGCTTTTTTTTTGAAGTGGTGGCGTGACTTTCCCGCCGGCCGCTGCGAAGGAACAGCCGGGGAAAGAAAACATGCACATAAACGGAAACGATTTTCGCGCGAAAGCGGCGTTTGCGATCGCCGCGGCGTTCGCTCTTTCGGCCTTCAGTGGCCGGGCAATAGCCCAGAACGGAGCCGTCTACACCACAACGAATTCCGCCGGCGGCAACGCAGTGGTCGTGTACGACCGCGCGGCCAACGGCAGGCTCTCCGGGCCGGTGTTTGTGGGCACGGGCGGCTACGGCACCGGCAGCGGCCTCGGATCGCAGGGCGCCATCGCCCTCAGCGACAGCGGTCACTGGGTGCTTGCCGTCAATGCCGGCAGCAACGACGTCACGGTCTTTCAGGTTGGCCACAATGGTCTGACCGTCGCCGACAGGCAACCGTCCGGCGGCACCATGCCTATCAGCATCGCCATGGAGCGCGACCTGGTATTCGTCCTCAACGCCGGAGGAACCGCAAATATCACCGGCTTCCGTCTGTCCGCGAAGGGCAACCTGGTGCCCCTGCCCGGAAGCACCCGTGTCCTTCCGGGAATGGCTCCGGCGCAGGTGTCCTTCGCTCTGCATGGCGCGGTTCTGGTGGTGACCGAGAAGGGTTCCAACACCATCACCACCTTCCCGGTTGACGACGGCACGGTCGGTCCCGCGACCACCCATGCCTCCGCCGGCGCCACGCCCTTTGGCTTCGCTGTGGCGAAATTCGATGTACTCGTCGTGACGGAAGCCGCAGGGGGAGCGCCCGGCGGCAGCACCATTTCGAGCTATCGAACCGAAAAGGACGGCTCTGTCACTCCGGTCACCTCCTCTCTTTCAACCGGGGAAACGGCAGCCTGCTGGGCCGCAGTCACCGACAACGGCAAGTACGCCTACATAGCCAACACCGGCAGCAGTTCCATCAGCAGCCTCGAAATCGGGCAGGATGATTCCCTCACGCTGCTCGAGGCCGCCGCGGGTCACACTCCTCCCGGTACTCCAACCGTTGACCTCGCCTTCAGCGTCAACAGCAAATTCCTGTACGGGTTGGCCGGCAATACCATCTCCGCTTTCCGCGTAGCCGCCGACGGCACCCTGGCGGCCGTCCAGACAACCACGCTCCCGGCTTCGGCGGTTGGACTGGCGGCCCGCTGAGCGTGCTCGTCCGGAACGCCTGCCCGGCACGGTTCGCATCGCCCTTGCTATGCTCCCTTACAGGCTCGGGGAGGTAATGCCGGAGCGCGGCGAATCGGTACCGGAATCCGAACTCGAAAGGCTGCTTGGCCTCTACCAGCAGGGGGACACGGCAGCGGCGGCAGGACTTGTGCGCGCCGCGTCCCCCATGTTCGTCCGCTTCTGTCTCCGTCAGGGCGACTCTCCGCAGGACATTGACGACATCCTTCAGGAGATCTGGATGCGCGTCCACAAGGCGCGGCATACCTATCGTCCCGGCGCCGCCGCCGCGCCCTGGCTCTATGCCGTGGCGCGTAACGCACGGCTCGATGCATGGCGCCGTCGCGCGCGCTTCCGCTCGCGCGAGCTTTCCGTCGCAACACTCCCGGAAGTTGCCGCCCCCGAGGCCGGCGCGCCGAGGCCGCTGGCAGCCGAAATTCTCTGCGTCCTGCCGCCGGCGCAGCGGGAGGTGCTGCTCATGTTGAAGGGCTCCGGAATGAGCCTCGAAGAGGTAGCGCGCGCGACTTCCTCCACGGTCGGCGCGGTCAAGCAGAAAGCCCACCGCGCCTACCGCCGCCTGCGCGCATCGCTCGAGGGCTCAAGCAGGGGGGCCACGCCATGAACTGCGACCAGGCCTGCCGCTGGATGGCCTCCGGCCGGCCGCTGCCGCCCGACGTGCTGGAGCACCTGCGCTCCTGCCCGGCCTGTTCCGAACTGAACGAGATCGGTGCCATGACGCCGGAAGCCGCCGTCAATCCCGCCACCGAGCAGCGCATCGTCGCCGCCATCACCAGCGGCCTCGCCGCCGTCCGCCCGCTCGCCCCGGCGTGGGTCTACGTGCTCGCCCTCTTGGCTGCATCGCTGCTGGTGATTACCGCCGGAGCCTCGCTCCTTGGCCTCGCCGGATGGAGGGCCGACACGCCCGCCCAGCGCCTCTGGTTCACTGCGGCCCTTGCCGGCGCGATCGTCCTGTGCGCCGGCATCATTTCGCGGCTGATGGTTCCGGCCGCCCTGCTGCCCGTTCCCTTACGTGTTCCCATGCTGCTCTCCGCCATCCTGCTCGGCGCGGGCAGTTTCTTTTATCCGGTCGCTTACTACGACCACTTCGCACGCGCCGTGGCCGCGTGCCTCTCCATCGGACTCGGCCACGCCATCGTGCTCTCGGCCATCGCATTCTGGATCATCCGCCGCGGCGCGTTCCTCTCCCGTGTGCACGTGGTCGTCATCGTGGCCTTCACCGGCGGCCTCACCGGTGCCGCCGTCCTGTTCCTGTTTTGCCCGCATCGCGACCTCGGCCACATCGGCCTCGCCCACGCCACCGTGCCCTTCGCAGCCGCGGCCATCGCCTTCTGGGCCGCGGGCCGCCTGAAATCGGGCAAACAGTGATACCGTTTGGAACCGTGGTGCATCTCCGTTACTTGCGTCGTGCTCCCCGCTGAGTAACCGGCCCTTCGGCTGCAAGGCCTCACCACTCGCATCTAACCGAGCCAGTTCTCGCACGGAAGGTCCTCGATGACCTCCAAGGCTCCGAGCACGGCCTCGACTTGAGCCGTGAGACGGGCCGATCCTTTCTTGGCCGCGCCGTACCGCAACTCGGCAGCGACTATGATGCTGGTCGCCAGATCCGCTCTGTCACGCAGCCCTGCGGGTCACGGATCATCTCGGAAACGATGTTCGTGTCGAGCAGGTAACGCATCAGAGTTCGACAGCGTGCGAGCGCGAATCGGAAATCTCGGGCAACTCCTCGTCAAGGGGCGTGAGCGTTGCAAGGACGCCCAGCAGGGATTTTGGCGTGACAGGCTCCACGATAAGCTTCTCGCCTTCTTTGGCGCATTACTGCGTTCTTGCCGGGCGGGTTTGGCTGGACTAAACGCGTCCGTGCCCTGTTCCCGCCTTCGGTCTCGTGCGGCGAAGAAAGGAACTGAGCGCCATCGCTGAGATCATGCTAACCAGAAACGCAGGTCCCGGCAGGAAATTGAGAACCTTGACGCAGAAGGCAAAACCGAGTCCTGTAAAAGCGCCGACCGCAAGCGCTCTCAAGCCAGCATTCATGCGGTGATGGTAGCATGCCCGGTCAACCGGAGGACGGCTACTCTACGATCCGGCGTGTCGTCAGACCTCTTGGTCACGGCCCAAGGGGTCCTCGAAGTCGTCGAACATCAACTCGTTCAAAACACGGCTGCAACGACCAGCAGAGTCCACCATCCTGGTCAGAGTAGGGTCCAAAACTGGACCCCTTTTTTGGAACCTGGTATCTTTGATTGTTGTCTGTAAGTATTTGAAAAGGTTGGTCCGGGCGAGTGGATTCGAACCACCGACCTCCTGGTCCCGAGGTAGATATATCAACAACTTACGAGGACCATTCACTGAAACGACCCTTGTTGGACCCTAGAGGCGAGGGTCTGGCGAGCCGGGCTGCCGTTGGACCCTGCTTGGACCCTGGTCTCCACGTTGGTAATCCACATGTTTTTCCGCACGCGCGCGGTCGCGTCGGGCTTCCGAAAACCTGACCAAAATCACTGCTGTCCAAAACAAGGCGGTCACGAAGGCAAACTGCGTGCTGAAGACAAGCGGGTTGGAGACTGTGGGCGCGCTTTTCCGGGTTGAGGTCTCCCTTGAGCAGTCGGGCCTGTCCAAATCATGCGAGAGCCAGGGTAAGTTGTTCGGACGGTGGCAGTAAGCGGCGGCGTTCCCAAGGGATCGTGGAGCCAGTGGGTCAAATCTCGGTAGGTGAAGAGGTTCAGCCGCAGCATCGAAGCCAGATTGGACAACGACCAGTTGGCCTTGGAAAGGTGATGCAGCCATTTCAGCAGCAGCAGCGCGATCAAGGCTGTCCAAATCTGGATGCGCAAGGCGTTTTCGCTGGTGCCCACGAAACGTCTTCACGGTCAGGTTCTGCTTCAGCGCTTTGAAGAACAGCTCGATTTCCCAGCGTTCCTTGTAGATGGCGGCGATGGTGGTGGCGCCGAAGTCCAACAGGTTGGTCAGCAGGACGATCTCCCGCTCGTTTTCGGCATCCCAAACCACCACGCGCCGCAGCAGGCACGGGGCAGTCCGTCTGCGCCTGTGGCGCCAGTGAACCGGATGAGTTGGTCGGCGCGAATGTTGCGGTTCTTGGGGGACGTCGCATTCCTCGATCGACTTCGTAGGCGGCATTGTCCTTGAGCCGAGTGACGAAGTAGACTCCCGGCCATGGTCCAGCGGCCGAACAGCGCGTAGTCGTTATAGCCGCGATCCATGGCGACGATGGAGCCGGGGTTCAGCGCGAAGGAGTCGGCCAGCTTGACATCGCTGCGCTTGGCTTCGGTGAGCAGCACGTAGGCGGGCAGGTAGTCGTCGTGGTCCAGCAGCACGTGGGCTTTCACGCCGCCCTTGGCGCGCCGAAACTTGGCCCACGGAAACAGCGTCAGGCACAGCGAAATGGTGGTCGAGTCCAGCGACAGCAGTTTGTTCTTGAAGCGGAACTTGTGCTTCTTGCCGCCCAGCGCCTGCTGCATCGCGGAACCGGGCCGAGGCGGTCCAGAACAGATCCTCGAACAAGCGCGGCGGGACGGTGCTCGTTGGCATAGGACAAGGTCGAACGGCTGGGCGCCTTGGCGATGCCCAGATGCACCAGTCGGCCCAGGCAGCAGCGCCAGTCCGTTGCAGATCTCGCGCAGGGAGTCGGCGCGGCCGAGTTGGCAGAACAGCATCGAGACGAACTGCGTCCAGCAGGTGAATCCCTTGGCGGCATGCTCGGCGTGCGTGCTTCTTGACCAGCGCGGCAAACTCGGCCGCGGGAAAATGCTGGAGCAGTTGATTGAACAGGCTGGCTGACCTGTACCATTGTCTTGCCCTCCTTGTGGGTGACGTCCGGCGAAGCTCCGGCCAAGGAAACGATTCGCCAACGTTCAGTTATAGGAGGGCTCTTCGCTTCTGCTATTTCACTCGCGATCTGTCTTGGACAAGAGTGATTTCTTTGCTGATCGTGGAACTTCTGCGCAGCCGAACATTCGACGCTGGAGAGGCTGTACAATTCCGCCGTGATTTCGTCCTTCTCTCCGCGGCGAAAGTACGACGACCTGCCCCCCACGGTATCGAGCGTCGCGCAGTCACCAGCTAAGCTGGCCCGCTACCGCGCCTGCTTCGCCGCCGTGTGCGACGTCTGCGTCGAGCCCCACACAATTTTAGCCGCGCCCCCGCCGGCGCCGCCTTCCGCACCTTCACCACCCAGGTCAGGCAGATGCCGAAAAAATTCCCCGCATGTAAACACGGGAACGCAATAGCGGCCTTCGCACGAACCAGGCTCTCCTCCCGGAGGCTCGCTATCAAAGGCAAACCGGCGGACGGCGAATACGAGCTCGCTGGCGGCACGCTCGCCACCGGAGAGTTCGCCGGCGTCCTGCTCCGCCTCTTCCGCGACCCGGCCTCCTCCGAATACCGGTTTAAGAAGTGGGAGACGGTCCTCGGCCATCCCGCTGCGTTGTACTCCTACCGCGTTCCCGCCGCGGCCCAGCCCTACGAGTTGCGGGTCTGGGACCCCAAACGCCGGAAACTGCTGCGCCAGATTGTGGGACTCCGCGGCGAGGTGACAATCGACCGTGCCAGCCACGGCATCTTGAGGGTCTCGTACCAGACGAGCGAGGTCCCACTCGCCTTTCCCCTCAGCGCCTCCACCGATGTCGAGTATGATTACGTCGTGCCGTAATCCGCCAGCACGGCGCCACCGCGGCATTCACCTCACAGGCCATCCCTTCCCCGTTCCGTTCAAGGTAGCGCCTGGATCGCCGCCGTCAGATCGCCCGTGATCCGCAGCACCGCCCACCGCGCCCGCTCCACCGTGTATTGCGCATCGTAAAACGCGATCCATTTCTGGTTCTCCACCACCCGCGCCTCTTCCACTTGCCGCAGCGTCAGCCGGCCCTCTTCCATCTGCGCCAGGTTCACCGAAAGCTGCTCCCGCGCCACCTCCAGATCCAGCCGCGCCACGTCCGATGCCGACTCCGCCGTCTTGAGGTCGCGGTACGACCGCTGCAAATCCGAGATGATCCGGTTCCGCGTGCCCGTGAGTTCCAGCTTCAGCCGCGTCACTTCGCCCTGGCTCTGCGCCGCCTGCGCGCCGCTCGCCGGGCCTTTAAGAATCGGAAGCTGGAACGACACGCCGATCTGCCCGTTGTTGCGCTGGAACTTGTTGAAGTAGTCTTCGTAGTTGTTGAACTTGGCGAAGAGTCCATACTGCGCCACCAGGTCCACGCGCGGCAGCCACGCCGCTTTCTGGCCCTTCACATCGAGTTGCCGCGCCGCCACCTGCGATTCGATGCGCCGCAGGTCCTTGCTGCTTTGAAGCGCGCTGTCCACCGCCGCCTCCTCCGACGCAGGCAGGGGCGGGACGGGACGCGTTTCCGCGACGGGCTGCACGCGATCCTCGGCCGGCAGTCCCAGCGCCAGCGCCAGCGCGGTTTCCGCCGCCTCCCGTTCGGCCTCGAGCGCCGTGGCCGTCTGCCGGGCCTTCGCCAGTTGCAGCGACGCCGTCTTCTCCGCCAGCGGCAGCGCGCGCCCCTCGCGCACCTGCGCCTGCACAGACTCGAGCACCTTCTCCAAACTCCCGGCGTCCTTTCGGGCCATCTCCCCGATGCGGGCCGCGCGCTCCGCATCCAGGTACAAGCCCGCCACCCGGTATGCCACTTCATCGCGCTTGGCCGTCACCCCGATGGCGGCCCCGCGCGCATCCTCCCGTGCCGCAGCCACCGCGTAGCTCTGCGGGCGATTGAAGATGAACTGGCTCGCCTGCGCCTGGAACACACTCGGCGCCGAGCCTTCGATGCTCATCGGAAATCCCTGCGTGTATGCGAGCCCGCTCCCCACCCCGATCTTCGGCGCAAACGGATCGCGGGCCACCCGCACCGCCTCCCGTGCCTTCTCTTCATCAAGCCGCGCCATCGTGATATCCGGATTCTGCTTCATCGCCGCCTCCACCGCTTCGCGGAGTTTCATCGTGTGAACCTCCGCGGCCAGCAGGCAGGGCCACACCAGCAGGAAGAATGCTTTGGACATAACTCATTCTAACGGCGGCCACCGGCGCGGCCGCTAATTCGCAACCACCGGCCCATCGCTGCGCGAGAGTTCCTGTACGATCTGCTCGCGTCGCGCCATCGCCGTCGCAACGGCCGATTGCATCGCCGTCCAATAAAACACCCCGCCCATGATTGCCGCAATGGCCAGCATCGCCAGAAACGCCAACTGGCTTTCCAGCGCGTACCGCGCCAGGTACGCGAGCCCCACCGGAAGCAGCGCCAGCGGATACAGCAGGAACAACAGGCCCTGGAACCGTCCCGAAGCTCCACCCTGCGAAACGCGCTCCGGGTGCAGGCTGCGCGGATAATGGATTGAGCTGAGATTGCCGAGCGCCAGCAGGTACAGCGCGCACACCCCCATCACCGCCAGCGCCTCCACCACGCCGCCCCATCCGCTGCCCAGTCCGAACACCAGCGTCACCGCGCTGACGATCGCCACTTCCAGGTACACGAAGCACATCGATGCCAGGTTTTTGCCGAGCAGCACCGTGCGGAACGGCGGCGGCGCGGCAAAATAAAACGCCGCCGCGGAGCGGTCAAACCCCAGGCAGTTCCAATACGAGACCTGTCCCAGCAGCGTAAGTGCGTAAGTGGACACGATCACCAGGAAGTAACTGGAGCCTCCCGGATTGCGGCCTCCCCGCCCCAGAATCAGGGGCAGCCACACCACCAGCCCGAACGTGAAGCCCATCACGAAGACCATGCGGAACCGCGGCGTTCGCGCCAGCGACCGCAGTTCCTTCTCCACCAGTCCGGCCAGCGGGTCGCGCAGAAACAGCGACGGCAAACGATAGACTCGGTCGAACCAGGAGGAACGCGGCCGGTCCGGAGCCGCCGTCGCCTGCGCCGCCAGCGGGTCGTAACGGAGACTCCGCTCGAATTGCGCCCGGCCGAACCACCACGCCAGCACCGTCCAGCCCGTCAGGAACAGCAGGCCCTCGGCCGCGGCGCCGCCCAGGATGATCTGCGATGCCGCCGCCCACGGAAAACCCGCGCCGTTCAGCCGGTCCGCCGCTTTGCCCATACCCTCCGGCCGGTACCCGATTTGCATCAGGAATCGCGGCACCACCCACAGCAGCATCGTCACCAGCACCAGCACTTCCCTTACCCGCCGCCGCGACAGCAGCCGCTCCAGAACGCTCCGCACTCCCGAAGAGAGGAACAAATTGAAGACGATGAAAACCGGGAGCGCAGCCGCCAGCCCCAATGCCGTCCGCCACCCCGGCGCCGCGGCATTGAGCAGCAACCCGAAGGCGCCGCCCCCCAGCATCAGGATCATCTCGGCGGCGGTGGCCAGCCGCAGCAGCACTTCGATCCCGAAAAGCTGCCGGTGCGAAATCTTAAAGAGCAGCAGCTTGCGAAGGTCGAGAGAGGAGCCCATGCTCGCCGTCAGAATCGGCGCCAGTTGCCAGTATCCGCAGATCGCCAGCAGGCCCAGCGGCACCCACCGGTGCAGTTCGCGCGCCGGCAGGTGCGCCATCGCCGCCGCCGCCGCACACGCACCCGCCGTCCACGCGCCGTACCAGAGCACGGCCGTCCCTATTGACAGCGCCGACCCCCGTCGCGACCCCAGCCGCATGCTCAGCCACTGCGCCCTGAGAATGGCCGCGATCATAGCCAGTCCAGGCGCTCCACCGGCTGCCCCGCGCCCACCACCCGCACAAACGCATCCTCGAGCGATCTCGCCGCCCGCCGCAAGTCCTCGATCGTGCCGGAGGTGGCAATCCGGCCGTCGTCGATAATTGCGATGCGGTCGCAGAGCCGCTCCACCACTTCCAGCACGTGGACTCGTCAGGAAGATGGTGGCGCCCCGTTTCACCTGGTCCACCAGAATGTCTTTCATCAGCCGCGCGCCCATCGCGTCCACGCCTTCGAACGGTTCGTCCATCAGGAACAGCTCCGGGTGGTGGATCAGCGACGCCGCCATGGCCACGCGCTTGCGCATCCCCTTGGAATATTCGCCGATGATCTTGCGGTCCTGCTGAAGCTGGAAAAGATCGAGCAGGTTTCGCGCCCGTTCGATCGC
>CAWIJJ010000014.1:0-101077 GCA_963836425.1 Bryobacterales bacterium
ACACGTTCTGGTAGATGTTCTGAATCGCCGCGCAGCCCGTCACGATGCCCACGAAGATGATCAGCGACATGCCGTTGCCCACGCCGCGCTCGCTGATCTGCTCGCCCAGCCGTGATCGACGCCGAACCGGTGTTAGCGGAAAAAATCGTCAGAACACGAATGCGAAGCCGGAATGATAGCGATTCCCTGCCCCATGGCCATCGAGCCCTGCGCGATCCCGAAGGACTGGATCACCGACAGATCACCGTCAGGTACCCCGTCCACTCCATGATCTTGCACCAGTCAAGCTCGCCCTCTTTCTGCAGCTTCTCGAGCGTCGGCGCCACCGCCGGATCGACTGCAAATGATCGATGCCATGATATACGGCATGATGCCCAGCGCAAACACGTCAGCCGCCGGATATGCCGCCCGCAACGGGTCGAAAATCCGAAGATCGACCTGCCTGGGCCTGGAAAACTCGCCCTGCGGTCAGATTGATGCCCGGAGTGGATCGGCTGCCCAAAGGGTATACAGCAGCGGCCCAGGTGAAGAAGACCCGTTTGCGAAGATCGGGGACCCGAAAGATGTCGCGGACGCTTCTGAGAGTTTCATGGTTCCCTTCGATTTACGGCGCTATTCGCTCGCAGCGCCGCCGATCGCCTGCGCCACGCCACCGGCCTTCTGGATCTCCATCGCCGATTTCGAGAACTGGTGCGCTTCCACCGTGATCTTCCGCGTCAGCGTGCCGGTGCCCAGAATTTTCAGACCGTCGCCGGTCTTCTTGATCACGCCGAGCTCGATCAGACGGTCGGCATTGAAGCTGTCGCCTTCGAGCTCTCGATCCGCCCGAGATTCACAATGGCAAACTGCTTCTTGAAAATGTTGGTGATCCGCGCTTCGGAAGCCGCCGGTGCAGCGGCATCGGCCGCCCTCGAAGCCGCGCTTCTGGCTGAATCCGGTGCCGGCGTGCTGCCCCTTGCTGCCGCGCGTCGCCGTCTTACCGTGCCCGAACCCATGCCGCGGCCGATGCGCTTGCGCCTTTCTTCTGCCCGGCCGGGGGTCTGAATCCGCTGAGGTCATAATTTCGTCTCCTGAAAAGCAGCCCGCGCCGGGCTAGTCCACAATCTCCAGCAGGTGCGGAACTTTCTTCACCATGCCCCGGAACTCGGGCGAATCCGGCCGCTCCACCACCTGGTTGAGCTTGCGCAGCCCCAGCCCCTTCACCACCCGCTTGTGCTTTTCCGGAGTGCAGATCGGGCTGCGAACCAGTTTGATCTTGATCTTGCCTTCCATTACAGCTTCTCCACAGGCACGCCGCGCATTTCAGCCACGACATTCTTGTCCCGAAGCGACTCCAGCGCCACGATCGTCGCCTTCACCACGTTGTGCGGATTGCGCCGCCCGATCGATTTGGTCAGCACGTTCGGAATCCCGCAGGCCGTGATCACCGCCCGCACCGCTCCGCCCGCGATTACCCCCGTACCTTCCGGCGCCGGCTTCAGCAGCACCTGGCTGCTGGCGAATTCGCCCAGCACGCGGTGCGGAATCGTCGTCTCCAGAACGTGAACCTTGCGCAGTCCCTTTTTGGCGGCTTCGATCCCCTTGCGGATCGCCGACGGCACTTCCTTCGCCTTGCCGACGCCGTAGCCCACCACCTTCGCCGACGGATCGCCAATCACCACCAGCGCCGAAAAGCTCAGGTTCTTGCCGCCTTTGACTACCTTGGTCACCCGGTTGATCGCCACCACCTGCTCTTTCAGGTTCAGCGTCGCCGGATCGATCCGTTTCACGATTGCCATGAGTTAAAACTCCAGTCCCGCGGCCCGCGCCGCATCCGCCAGGGCCTTGATCCGCCCGTGATACACGTAGCCGCCGCGGTCGAATACCACGCTCTGGATTCCCTTTTCCTTGGCCCGCTCGGCCACCAGTTTGCCGATCGTCTTGGCCGCCGCCACATTGCCGCCGTTCGTCTTCCCGCCCTTGTCCACCGACGAGGCCGATACCAGCGTAACCCCCTTGGCATCGTCGATGACCTGCGCGTAGATGTGCGCCACGCTGCGGAATACCGCCAGGCGCGGCCGCTCCGCCGTCCCCGACAGCTTGCGCCGGATCCGCCTGTGAATCCGGTTGCGAATCTCTTTCTTCTCGATCTTCTTGATCATTTGCTACCCGCCCCGGTCTTGCCGACCTTCTTGCGCAGCGCTTCGCCGGTGTAACGAATCCCCTTGTTCTTGTAAGGATCCGGCTTGCGAAGCGCGCGGATGTTGGCAGCCACCTGCCCGAGCAGTTGCCGGTCATGCCCGCTCAGCACCAGGTGCGTCTGCTTGTCGATCTTCATATCGATGCCGTCGGGCAGCAGGAACTCGATCGGATGCGAGTACCCCAGGGTGAACGTCGCCACCTTGCCCTTGACATCGGCCCGGTATCCAATGCCTACAATGTCCAGCTCGCGCGTGAACCCGCCCGATACCCCCTGCACCGCGTTGGCCGTCAGCGCCCGCGTCAGCCCGTGCAGCGCCGCCTGCTCGTCGGAGGCGCGCCTCACTTCGAGCCGCCCTTCCACCTGCTCGAAGGAAATGCCTTCCGGAATGGGAACCGTCAGCGTGCCCTTCGGGCCGGTCACCTGAAGCTGGTCGCCGATCTGGATTTTCACGCCGCTCGGCAGCGGGATCGGCTTTTTGCCAATTCTCGACATAGTTCAAAAAACCTCGTTACCACACGCGGCAGAGAATCTCGCCGCCGACGCGTTCCTTGTGGGCGTCGCGCCCGGTCATCACTCCGCGCGGCGTGGTCAGGATGTTGATTCCCATGCCGCCCAGCACCCGCGGGATGTCCGTCTGCCCGACGTACACCCGGCACCCCGGCCGCGATACACGCTCGATCGCGGAGATCACCGGAGCGTTCGCCGGACTGTACTTCAGGTAGATCTTGATCGTTTTCTTCGCGCCTTCCTCGGCCACCTTGAAGTTGGTGATGTAACCCTCTTCCTTCAAAATGCGCGCGATTTCCGTTTTCAGCTTGGAAGCCGGCACGTCCACCTTGGGGTGGCGGGCCTGGATCGCGTTCCGCACGCGAGTCAGCATGTCGGCAATGGGATCGCTCGTCATAGTTCTCCTACTTCTCTACCAGCTGGCCTTGGTCACGCCGGGAATCTCGCCATTCAGGGCGAGCTGGCGGAAACAGAGGCGGCAAATGCCAAACTTGCGCAGAAAGGCGCGCGGCCGTCCGCAGCGCCAGCAGCGGTTCCGGTGCCGGCATTGGAGTTTCGGCGTCTTCGCCTTGCGGGCCTTCTCCAGTTTCTGGTCTTTCGCGATTTTCGCGGTCGTGGCCATGGTGTTTCTCGCTTCTCCTCTTATTGCCGGAACGGCATACCCATGTGACGCAGCAACGCCAGGCCCTCCGCATCGGTGCGGGCCGTGGTGGTGATGGAAATGTTCATTCCCTTGGTCTTTTCCACCTTGGCGTAATCGATCTCGGGAAAAATTAACTGGTCCTTGATCCCCAGCGTGTAGTTGCCGCGGCCGTCGAAGCTCTTGCTCGATACCCCCCGGAAATCGCGCACGCGCGGTAGCGCCACGTTCACCAGCCGGTCGAAAAATTCGAACATCCGGTCGCCCCGCAGCGTCACCATGCACCCGATCGACTGTCCCTCGCGCAGCTTGAACTGCGCGATCGACTTGGTCGCCTTCGTGATCACCGGCTTCTGTCCCGCAATCTGCCCCAGCTCGTTCACCGCGCCGTCCATCAGCTTGGCGTTCTGCGTCGCTTCGCCCAAACCGATGTTCACCGAAATCTTCTCGATCTTCGGCACCGCCATCACGTTCGCGTAGCCGAATTCCTTGGTCAGCGACGGGACAACTTTCTTCTGATAGTGCTCTCTCAATCGTGCTGCCATCGAATCCTCAATTCTTGTCCAGCGTCTGCCCGCACTTGCGGCATACGCGCGTGCGGCGGTTCTTTCCGCCCGCCACCACATCCACGTGATGCGCCATCCGCACCGCCTTGTTGCATCCCGGGCAGACAATCAGGACGTTCGACGCCGCAATCGGGCTCTCCCGCTCGGCAATGCCGCCCTTGATCTGCTTGGCGGGGTTGGGCCGCGTGTGCCGCTTCACCATCCCCACGTGCTCCACCAGAATGCGGCTCGTGTCGCGGTCCACGCGCAGCACGCGCCCGGTCTTGCCCTTGTCCCGGCCGGAGATCACCTTCACGGTGTCGTCCCTCTTCAAATCGATCCGCACCGGCTCGGCCGGCTTCTTCGTTGCAGTTGCCATCAGATTACCTCGGGAGCCAGCGAGACGATCTTCATGAACTTCTTATCGCGCAGTTCCCTGGCGACAGGTCCGAAGACGCGGGTGCCCATCGGCTCGCCGACTTCATTGATCAGGACGGCGGCGTTGGAATCGAACCGGATATAGGTCCCGTCCTTGCGCCGCGTCTCCTTGCGCATGCGCACGATCACGCACCGCACCACTTTGCCTTTTTTGATGCTCGAATCGGGCGCCGCCTCTTTCACGCTGGCCGTGACCACGTCGCCCAGGCCGGCGCGCAGGCCGAGGTCGCCGCCGCGCGGCAGGATGCAGGAAAGCTTCCGCGCGCCGGAGTTATCGGCAACCTCGAGAATCGTACGCATTCCAATCATAGTTCGCTCCGTCTACCCCCGCTTCCCCCGCGCCGCGGCGCCGGGGACGCTCTTCTCTCTACGCCTTCACGTCCAGTTCGGCCGGCTGCGCGCCCACCTGCGCCGCGCGCCGCACCACTTCCGCCAGGCGCCACCGCTTCAATTTGCTCAACGGGCGGCATTCGACGATGCGGACCACGTCGCCCATGCGCGCCGAATTCTCTTCGTCGTGCGCGTAGAATTTCTTGCGCTTGTTCACAATCCGCTTGTACAGCGGATGCGGCACGCGCCGGCTCACTTCGACCACGATGGTTTTCTGCATCTTGGTCGAAACGACCTGGCCGACCTTCTCGTTCTTGTGTCCCAGCACTTCCGTTCCGGCCATCTTATTTCTTCGCTCCGGCAAGTTCCCGCTCGCGCAGGATGGTGTTGATGCGGGCCCGGTCCTTGCGCATGGCGCGAACCTTCTTCAGCCCGTCGGTCTGCCCCATCGACATCTGAAATTGAAGACGAAACATCTGCTCGTCCATTTCACGCAACTGGTTGCGCAACTCGTTATCGTCGAAATCGCGAACTTTCTGAATCTTCATGTCCTTACTCCGCGACGTCATCCCGGCTGACGAACCGGGTCTTGATCGCCAGCTTGTGCGCCGCCAGGCGCATCGCCGCCGAAGCCGTCGCCTTGTCCACGCCTTCCATCTCGAACAGCACCTTGCCCGGCCGGATCACCGCCACCCACTGCTCGGGCGCGCCCTTGCCCTTGCCCATACGGGTTTCAGCCGGCTTCTTGGTGATCGGCTTGTCCGGAAAAAGCCGGATCCACACCTTGCCGCCGCGCTTGATCGACCGCGTCATGGCCACGCGCGCCGCTTCGATCTGCCGGTCCGTCACCCAGCCGCACTCGAGCGCCTTCAGCCCGAACTCGCCAAACGAGATCGATGACCCGCGCCACGCCTTGCCGGCCATGCGGCCGCGCTGCTGTTTCCGGAACTTGACTTTCTTTGGCATCATCATGGCGGTTTGTCCTCGATTTCCTTACTTTTCTTCGCCTTCCGAAGGCGGCTTGGTCTCCGCGCCCGGTTCGGCCGGCGGATTCTCCTGCCGGACCTCCTGCTTCCACGACGGCTGCTGCGGCGACATCAGCGGCGGCAGTATCGGGGCCACCGGCCGCGCTGCCGGACGCGGCAGGTCGGGCGGCGCAGTCTGCATCGCCGGTCCCGCCGGCTCGGGCGCCGGTGCGCTCACCGGAGGCGGACTCGGCCGCTCGCCACGGTCGCGCCGCTCCCCACGGTCGCCGCCGCGGTCCCGGCGGTCGCGCCGGTCGCGGTCGCCCCGGTCCCGCCTCGGCTCCGGCTCGGGCAGCAGCCCGCCCCGGCGCTTGGTCAGGTCCAGAATCTCGCCCTTGTACAGCCACGCCTTGATGCCGATCACCCCGTACGTCGTGTGCGCCTCGGCAAACCCGTAGTCGATATCCGCCCGCAGCGTGTGCAGCGGCAACTGCCCCTGCAAATACCACTCCGAGCGCGCGATCTCGGCGCCGTTCAGCCGGCCCGATACCCGCACCTTGATCCCCTTGCAGCCGAATCGCAGCGCCGAATCCACCGCCTTGCGCATCGCCCGGCGGAATGCCACGCGTTTTTCAAGCTGCAGCGCGATCGATTCGGACACCAATTGCGCATCCAGCTCCGGCTTGTGCACTTCCTGAATGTCGATGAACACTTCGCGCTTGGTCTTGCGCGCCATGTCCTGCTTGAGCTTCTCGATCTCCGCGCCCTTGCGCCCGATGATGATGCCCGGCCGCGACGTCCGGATCGTGACCCGCAGCTTGTTGCCCGGCCGGTCCACTTCGATCGAACTCACCCCGGCGCTCTTCAGCCGCTCGCGCAGCGCTGCCTTGAGCTCCAGGTCCTCCTGCAACAGCTTGGAGTAGCCCTGCTTGGCGAACCAGCGCGAGCGCCACGGCTTGTTGAAGCCCAGCCGGAATCCGTACGGATGAACTTTCTGTCCCATCTATGCTTCTTTCTCCGCCACTTTGATGACGATATGTGCCAGACGGCGCTGATACCGGTAGGCCCGCCCCATGGGCGCCGGCCGGACCCGCTTCATCCGGGGCCCGTCGTTCACGTACGCCTCGGCGACGAACAGCCGGTCCACATCCACATCCTCGGACCGGTTCTGCGCATTGGCGATGGCCGATTGCAGCACCTTCTCCACCGTCGGAGCGATGCGCTTGTTGGTCGCGCGCAGCGTGTTCAGGGCCGCCCCTGCCTGCTGGCCGCGGATGAGGTCCACCACCAGGCGCGCTTTCTGCGGGGAAATTCGAATGTATCTTGCTTCCGCTTTGACTTGCATGGTTTCCTCTTAGGACGGCTTGCCCGATTTTTCCGACGCCGCCTTCACCGAGTGGCCTTTGAAGGTCCGGGTGGGCGAAAACTCGCCCAGCTTGTGCCCCACCATGTTCTCGGTGATGTACACCGGAATGAACTTCTTGCCGTTGTGCACCGCCACCGTCTGTCCCACGAACTCGGGCAGAATGGTGGACCGGCGCGACCACGTGCGCACGACCTTCTTCTCGTTGGCGGCGCTCAACACCGCGAGCTTGACTTCCAGGTGCGTGTCGGTAAACGGCCCTTTTTTGACGGATCTGCCCATGAGTTACCTCTTCTTGCTCTTTCGCGTGACGATCCACTTGTCAGTGCGCTTGTTGTTGCGCGTCTTGAAGCCGCGCGTCGGCTGGCCCCACGGCGTCACCGGATGCCGGCCGCCCGAGGTCTTGCCCTCGCCGCCGCCGTGCGGGTGATCCACCGGGTTCATGGTCACGCCGCGGTTGTGCGGCCGCTTGCCCAGCCAGCGCGTCCGTCCCGCCTTGCCCAGCGAAACGTTCTCGTGGTCCACGTTCCCGACCTGCCCCACCGTCGCCCGGCAATCGGAAGAGACCCGCCGGATTTCGCCCGAAGGCAGCTTCAGCAGCGCCATGCCGCCCTCGCGCGAAACCAGCTGCGCCTGCGACCCGGCCGAACGCGCCATCTGCGCGCCCTTGCCCGGCTTCAGCTCGATGTTGTGCACCACCGTGCCCGAGGGCATGTTCTGCAGCGGCAGCGAATTGCCCACCAGAATGTCCGCCGTAGTTCCGGACATCACCTTCTGTCCCACCTTCAGCCCCTGCGGGTGGATGATGTACCGCTTCTCGCCGTCCGCGTAGTTCAGCAGCGCGATGCGCGCCGAGCGGTTCGGATCGTATTCGATCGTCGCTACCGTGGCCGGGACGCCGTCCTTGTCGCGCTTGAAATCGATTACCCGGTACGCCTTTTTGGAGCCGCCGCCGATGAACCGCGACGTGATCCGGCCGATGCTGTTGCGGCCCCCGGTGCGCTTCTTCGACTCGACCAGCGACTTCTCCGGCGTCTGCTTGGTGATCTCGTCCCGTACCGTCACCGTCTGGAAGCGGCGCGTCGGAGTGACGGGTCTGTAAGTCTTGATCGGCATATTAAATCTCCGCGAAGTCGGGCACCTTCTGTCCGACCTTCAGCTTCACGTACGCCTTCTTCCAATCCGGCCGGTAGCCGGAGAACCGCCCGCGGCGCCGCAGCTTGCCATCGAAGTTGGCCGTGCGCACTTCCGCGACCTTCACCTTGAAAAGCTTCTCCACCGCCGCCTTCACCTGTGTCTTGTTGGCGTCGAGCGCCACTTCAAAGCACAGCGTGCGCTCGTTGTCTTTTTTCTCCACGCCCTTCTCGGTCACGAGCGGGCGGCGGATTACCTGGTAGTTGTTCATTTTGCGAGCGCCTCCGAAAATTTGCGCGCCGCCGCTTCGCTGATCAGCACGCTCTGGTGGCCCAGCAGGTGGAACGGATTCACCGATTTGGTCGGCATGAGCGTGACGCCCTTCAGGTTGCGCACCCCCAGCTCCAGATTGCGGTTCTCGCCGTTATCCACCACCAGGACCGTGCGCCCCGCTTCCAGCTTCGCCAGCGCGCCCATCGCGTTGCGCGTCTTGTGATCGGCGAAACCGAAGCCCTGCACCACTTTCAATTCGCCGTCCCGAACCTTGGCCGAAAGCGCCGAGCGCAGCGCGCCCAGCAGCATCTTGCGCGGCAGTTTGTAGCTGTAATCGCGCGGCTGCGGCCCGTGCACCGTGCCGCCGTGGCGCCACAGCGGCGAACGGACCGAACCCACACGGGCGCGGCCGGTGCCCTTCTGCTTCCACAGCTTCTTGCCCGAACCCGCCACTTCCGAGCGAACCTTGGTCTTGTGCGTGCCCGCGCGCAACCCGGCCTGGTATTGCCGGACCGCTTCGTACAGCAGCGATTCGTTGACTTCGGCCCCAAACACTTCATCGGCAAGGTCCACCTCGCCGACTTTCTCATTATTCAAATCCACTACATCCAATGTCGGCATGGGAGCTTACCTCTTGGCCCTCCGAACCAGCACGTATCCGCCGTTGGGTCCGGGAACCGCACCCTTTACGACCAGCACGTTGTCTTCGGTATCGACTTCGATCACTTCCAGGTTGCGCACCGTCACCTGCGCGTTGCCCAGGTGTCCGCCCATCCGCATCCCGGGGAGCACCCGCGACGGATAAGAAGACGCGCCGATCGAGCCGGGCGCGCGGTGGAACATCGAACCGTGCGACCCTTCGCCGCCGCGGAAATGATGGCGCTTGACCACGCCCGCAAAACCGCGGCCCTTGCTGATCCCGATCACATCGACCTTGTCCTTGGGCTTGAACTGCTCCACCAGGACCTTGTCGCCGGCCTTCAGATCGTCGTCGCCCGGGCGCAGCGCCAGCTCGCGCATGAATTTCGCCCCTTCCGCGCCGGCCTTCTTCAGGTGGCCGGTGATAGGCTTGTTCACGCGTTTCGGCTTGACGAACTCGACCAGCCCGAGCTGCACTGCGTCATAACCGTCCGTCGTGGGCGTCTTTCGCTGCACCACCGTGCACGGACCGGCTTTGAGCAGCGTCACGGGCACGGCCTGGCCGTCCGGCCGGAACATCTGCGTCATTCCAATTTTCTTGCCAAGGATTCCTGGACTCATCTTCAATCCTTATTCACTCGCCTTCCCCTTCGGGGAACGGCTTTGTCTCGAGCAGCAGCGGCGTCCTTACTTTCCGAACGCCTTGATCTCCACATCCACCCCGGCCGGCAGGTCGAGCTTCATCAGCGCATCGACCGTCTGCTGCGTCGGTTCGAGAATGTCGAGCAATCTCTTGTGGGTGCGGATTTCGAACTGCTCCCGCGATTTCTTATCGACGTGCGGCGAACGCAGCACCGTCGTGATGCTCCGCGATGTGGGCAGCGGAATCGGACCGGCAACCTGCGCGCCGGTCCGCTTCGCGGTGTCTACAATCTCGGTGGTCGACTGGTCCAGCACCCGGTGATCGTATGCCTTCAGCCGGATGCGAATTCTCTCTCTTAGCGCCATGGCAACCTACTTAATGATCTCGGTCACGGTGCCGGCGCCCACCGTGCGGCCGCCTTCGCGAATCGCGAAGCGCAGGCCTTTGTCCATTGCCACCGGCGTAATCAGCTCTACCAGCAGGTCCACATTGTCGCCGGGCATCACCATCTCGGTGCCTTCCGGCAACTGCGCCACTCCCGTCACGTCCGTCGTGCGGAAGTAGAACTGCGGCCGGTACCCTTTGAAGAACGGCGTGTGCCGCCCGCCTTCTTCCTTGCTCAACACGTATACCTGCCCCTTAAACGTCGTGTGCGGCGTGATCGAGCCCGGCTTCGCAATCACCTGCCCGCGCTCCACATCCTCTTTGTTGATGCCGCGCAGCAGCAGTCCCACGTTGTCCCCGGCGCGCCCTTCGTCGAGCAGCTTCTTGAACATTTCCACGCCCGTTACTACCGTCGAGCGCGTGTCCCGGAAGCCCACGATCTCCATCGCCTCGCCCACCTTGCAGATCCCGCGCTCGATGCGCCCCGTCACCACCGTGCCGCGGCCCTGAATCGAGAAAATATCTTCGATCGGCATGATGAACGGCTTGTCGATGGCCCGCTCCGGCATCGGAATGTAGCTGTCCACCGCCTCCATCAGCTCGTCTACCGTCTTTTCCCACTCCGGCTCGCCGTTCAGCGCCCCCAGCGCCGAAACCCGCACCACCGGCAGATCGTCCCCCGGAAACTGGTACGTCTTCAGCAGCTCGCGCACTTCCAGCTCCACCAGGTCCAGCAGTTCCGGATCGTCCACCATGTCCACTTTGTTCATGGCCACCACGATGTACGGCACACCCACCTGCCGCGCCAGCAGAATGTGCTCCCGCGTCTGCGGCATCGGTCCGTCCGTCGCCGCCACCACCACGATCGCCCCGTCCATCTGCGCCGCGCCGGTGATCATGTTCTTGATGTAGTCGGCGTGTCCCGGACAATCCACGTGGGCGTAATGCCGCTTGGCCGTCTCGTATTCCACGTGCGCCACCGCGATCGTGATCCCGCGGGCTTTTTCTTCCGGCGCGTTATCGATCGAATCGAAGCTCCGGAATTTGTTCTTCGGATTGTGCTTGGCCAGCACCTTCGTGATCGCCGCCGTCAGGGTGGTCTTGCCGTGATCGATGTGCCCGATCGTCCCGATATTTACGTGCGGCTTGCTGCGGTCAAATTTTTCCTTTGCCATGAGAAAAACCCACTCTCCTTATCTCGTGATCTTGCCCTGAACTTTGTTTACGATCTCTTCGGCGAGACCGCCCGGAACTTCTTCGTACCTGCCAAAGTGCATGGTGAAGCTGCCGCGTCCCTGGGTCCGCGAACGCAGCTCGGTGGCGTAGCCGAACATTTCCGACAGCGGCACCATCGATTTGATGATCTGGGTGGTGCCCCGCAACTGCATGCCTTCGATGCGCCCGCGGCGGGAATTCAAATCGCCGATCACATCGCCCATGTACTGCTCCGGCACCACCACCTCCACCGCCATGATGGGCTCGAGCAGCACCGGCTTGGCCCTCCTGGCGGCCTCCTTGATGGCCAGCGAACCGGCGATCTTGAAGGCCATTTCCGAGGAGTCCACCTCGTGGTAACTGCCGTCGTACAGCGTGACCCTGAGGTCCGACATGGGGAAGCCGGCGAGGATCCCGCCTTCCAGCGCTTCCTTGATTCCGACCTCGGTCGGATTGATGTATTCCTTGGGCACCGTGCCGCCGTAGACGTCGTTCACAAACTCGAAACCGGTGCCGTGCGGCAGCGGCTCCACCCGAATCTTGACGTGCCCGTACTGGCCGCGGCCGCCGGACTGGCGCACGTGGCGCCCCTCGGCTTCCGCGTTCTTGCGGATGGTCTCCCGGTACGCCACCTGCGGCTTGCCCACATTGGCGCCCACCCCGAACTCGCGCATCATCCGGTCCACGATGATTTCCAGGTGCAGTTCGCCCATCCCGGAAAGGATGGTCTGCCCCGTCTCGGGATCGGTGTTGACCCGGAACGTCGGGTCCTCCTGCGCCAGCTTCTGGATCGCCATGCCCAGCTTTTCCTGGTCGGCCTTGGTCTTGGGCTCCACCGCCAGCTGGATCACCGGCGTCGGGAAGTCGATCGACTCGAGCACGATCGGGTGCCCGTCGTCGCAAATCGTGTCGCCCGTCGAAACCGTGCGCAGGCCCACTGCCGCGCAGATGTCGCCGGCCACGATCTCCTGAATCTCCTCGCGCTTGTTGGCGTGCATGCGCAGCAGGCGGCCGATCCGCTCCTTGCGCCCCTTGGCCACGTTGTACACCGAATCGCCCGATTTCAGCATGCCCGAGTAGACGCGGAAAAAGGCCAGCTGCCCCACGTACGGATCGGTCATGATCTTGAAGACCAGGGCCGAAAACGGATCCTTGTCCGATGCTCTGCGGGTCAGCGTCTTTTCCGGATCGTCCACCGACGTGCCTTCGACCGGCGGCACATCGAGCGGCGACGGCAGGTAATCCACCACCGCATCGAGCATCGTCTGCACGCCTTTGTTCTTGAAAGCCGTGCCGCAGATCACCGGGAAAATCTTCAGCGCGATGGTGGCCTTGCGGATGCCCGCGCGCACTTCTTCGGTGGAAATGGCCTGGCCTTCGATGAACTTTTCAAACAGGTGGTCGTCGAACTCGGAAATGGCCTCGATCAGCTTGTCCCGGTATTCCTTGGCCTTTTCCTTGAGGTCCTCCGGAATCTCCACCACGTCGAACTCGGCGCCCAGCGTTTCGTCGCGCCACACCACGGCGCGCATCTCCACCAGGTCCACGATGCCCTTGAACTGCTCCTCGGCGCCGATCGGAAGCTGAATCGCCACCGGGCGGCACTTGAGCCGGTCCACGATGGTGTCCATGGAGTGGTAGAAGTCCGCCCCCACCCGGTCCATCTTGTTGATGAAGCAGATGCGCGGAACGTTGTACTTATCGGCCTGCCGCCAGACCGTTTCCGATTGCGGCTGCACTCCGGCCACGGCGTCGAACACCGCCACCGCGCCGTCCAGCACGCGCAGGCTGCGCTCCACCTCGGCGGTGAAATCGACGTGACCCGGGGTATCGATAATGTTGATTTGAATGTCGCGCCACTCGCAGGTCGTCGCGGCGGAAGTGATGGTGATTCCGCGCTCCTGCTCCTGCTCCATCCAGTCCATGGTGGCGGTGCCCTCATGAACCTCGCCGAGCTTGTGCGTGCGGCCCGTGTAATACAAGATCCGCTCCGTGGTTGTAGTTTTACCGGCATCGATATGAGCCGCGATGCCGATGTTCCTCATCCTTTCGAGCGGGGTAGTTCTTGCCATAAAAATACTAAAAGCCTTCTTGGTTACCTGAAAACCCTACCACCGGTAATGGGCGAAAGCCTTATTGGCCTCGGCCATGCGGTGAACATCGTCCCTCTTCTTGATGGCGCCGCCGCGGAGGTTGGCGGCATCGTTCAACTCGCCGGCCAGCCTTTCCGGCATGCCCTTCTCGGGCCGGTTGCGCGCGTTGGTAATGATCCAGCGGATGGCCAGCGAGGTGCGCCGGTTCTGCGGCACCTCGATCGGCACCTGGTAGTTGGCGCCGCCCACACGCCGCGTCTTCACTTCGAGCAGCGGCTTGGTGTTTTCCACCGCCTTCTTGAACGATTTCAGCGGATCGTCGCTGGTGCGCTCCCGCAGCTTGTCCATGGCGTCATAAAAGATGCCCTGGGCCACCGTCTTCTTCCCCTGCCACATCATCGAATTGACAAATTTCTCGACCAGGGAGGAGTTGTAGACCGGATCCGGCACTATCTCACGAACAACGGCTCTTCTTCTTCGTGGCATACGTTTCTTACGATTTCGGCCTCTTGGCGCCGTACTTCGAACGACCTTGTCTGCGATTGGCCACGCCCGCCGTATCGAGCGCGCCGCGAATCACGTGGTAGCGGACACCGGGAAGATCCTTCACGCGGCCCCCGCGAATCAGCACGATCGAGTGCTCCTGGAGATTGTGGCCGACACCCGGGATATAAGTAGTGACTTCGATTCCGTTGGTGAGCCGGACGCGGGCCACCTTCCGCAGCGCCGAATTCGGCTTCTTGGGAGTGGAAGTGTACACACGCGTACAGACTCCACGTTTTTGCGGGCAGCTATTCAGCGCCGGGCTGGAGGTTTTCCAGCGTGGCGGCTTCCGCCCATTACGCACAAGTTGGTTAAACGTCGGCACGAGTTTCCTCTTCGCGATGAAATCTATAAAAGTGGCGCAACCCTTTGCGGCCCGTGCGCTCCAAAATTCAGCCCGCACGAAAGCTACAGCCGCGAACAGCGAGGATTACCTGGCTATGGACAGGCCCATGCCAACACCGGCGTAACCGGCTGAACAGCGGGGCCTCACCCCTGGACGGACCCGCCCACAGACGGGTGGTAGCACAGGAGCAGCAAGCTTGTTCTCGCGAAACTCTTAAATAGTAACCGAAGTGTGCAGGAGAGTGCAACTGCCGCCAGTTTTTTGGCGGTCCGGAACCCGGTCCAACCGGCGCGCCCGCCAACATTGGCGGTTTGGCGAGAATCAGCCTAACAAAAGAAAAGACTTAGCTTGCCACGGCCGCCAATGATTGGCGGCCTGCCTATTGTTCGGGGGCGTAATAGCCCTGGCGCCAGGACGCTTTGAGCTTGGGCAGGCCGCGCGGCGCGACGATTTGCACGCGCACCTGGTGCCAGCGGCCGTCGCGCGTCTGGTCTGTGGGGGAATAGCCCAGCACGTAGCGATTCCGCAATTCGAGGCCGATGTGGCGGGCAATATCGGGCATTTCCACCGGGCTCGCCTCGTAAAGACGCGCGCCGGTCTGTTCCGATATCTTGCTCAACAGGCCGGGCCCGCCGTACTCCTCGGGAGTGCCGCCGCCGCCGAAGACGCCGATCGAATAGATAAGGACGTCGCTTTCCCGCACCAGGTTCTGCACTTCCTTGGGCGTATAGCGGCTGTGATTGTCGCCGCCATCGGAAATCACCAGCAGCGCCTTCTTCTTCTTTTTGGATTTGCGCATTTCGCTCAGGGCCATGTAGATGGCGTCGAGCAGTGCGGTGGAACCCTTGGACTTGGAAAAGGTCAGGCGCGTCTCGATGGTGCCCGTCTCGAGGGTCAGCGGCACCACCAGGCGGGGATTGTTGTCGAACTCGACCAGGAAATACTCGTCTTCCGGGTTGCTGATGCGGAAGAATTCACTGGCGGCGTGGCGCGACCGGGCCAGCTTGCTGCCCATGCTGCCGCTGGTATCGAAGACCAGGCCCACGGCGACCGGTTCGTCTTCCATCGCGAATTGCGTGATCTTCTGCTCGACCTTATCGTCGAAGACGCGGAAGTTATCCCTTTCGAGGCCTGTGACCGGACGGCTCAAAGGATCGTTGACGGTGACGGGAATCAGGACCAGGCTGGTATCGACGCGCAGGGTGGGACGCTGGCGCTCTTCCGCCTTCGGTTCGGGGCGCTCCCGCGGCGTAATTGCCACCTGGGCCAGCGCCCGGAACGGGTACAAGCACCCAATCGCCGCCAGCATTTGCCTACGATCGCAGCTCATGCTCTAAATCCTCATCTTGGCCTATGGACGTTCAGCGGGGACCCGCGGGTTCCACCCCGGTCAGCTTCAGCACCACCGGGTTCGGCCATTTGCTGTTGTCCTGAAGGCGCTGGGCGAACATGGCGTGTACGCGCAGGCCCCCGGGCTCCTGGCTCCAGGTGGTTTCGGGGACGGTCTTGGTGTATTCGTAGACCTCGCCGCTCTGGCCCAGGACGCTCGCCCGGGTGCGCGCCGTCGATTTGACGGATTTCAGGACGATATCTTTCCAGTCGCCGCGTTTCCAGGGCTCGGCCACCACCACGTAGACGGTGTCCTCATTCTTCTTCCGGGTGAACCAGAGGCTGCCTTCGTTGGTGACGGTCCAGGGGCGGACGCCGTGAATGGCTTCGCCGTTCACGAACATCCAGAGCGCGAGCTCGCGCAGCCGCTCCTCCTGCTCGATGGGCAGCTCGCCATCCGGTTTCGGACCGACGTTCAGCAGCAGGTTGCCACCCTTGGCGCGGGTCTCGTAGAGCAGCCGGATGAGTTCCCCGCCCGATTTGTAGCTTTCGTTTTGCGGCTGGTACTGCCAGGAGGTGCCGATGGTGATGCAGGCTTCCCAGGGACCTTCCGGGGGTACGCCGGGAATCATCTGTTCGGGCGTTGTGATGGCGCCGCGCGTCACCACCGCCTGCGGCTGCGCCTGCCAGACCACTTCTTTGAGGCCTTCGGCGGCGCCGTCCAGAAAAACGACGTCGATGGGGCCGTATTCCGTCATCAGCTCTTTGAGCTGCGCCTGGTCCAGGGCAAGCAGCCCGGGATGCTTCGGCGGATCGTATTCGGCTCCGCGGTTGACCGGGATGTGGTTCTGGTAGAGCCAGTGGAAATCATCCGGCGAAAAGTAGAGTCCGGGCGCGATGCCCTGCTCGCGGAAGGCGCGCATCACGGCGGCGAAGATGTCCTTCTGGAACGGCGTGTTGGCGATGCCGTAGGGCGTGGTCCGGGTGTTCCACATGGCGAAGCCGCTGTGATGTTTGGCGGTGAATACCACGTAGCGCACGCCGGCAAGTTTCGCCAGCACCGCCCAGTCCTCGGGATAAAATTTGCGCGGATTGAAGGTTTTCGGCAGCTCGGTGAAGAAGCGGCTGGTGTAGTCCTCCGAGGCACCGGCGAGGGAGTGGCTGATGACGGTGCCGAGCTGCGAATCGACGCTCCAGTGAATGAACAGGCCGAAACCCTGGTCTCGAAACCACTCGATGCGGTCGGGCTGGTTGGCCGGCGCCTGCGCCAAGAGGGCGGACGCGACCAGCAACAGGGAGCAGGCGGTGCGCTTCATGTCTTGATCAATGCGAAGGCTTTGTGCATGGCCTCGGAGACGCGCGCCAGGGCATCCTCGGGTGGGAGCGCGCGCAGGGCGGCGTTCATGGGTTCGGCGGCCACAGGACCGTCGTAGCCCACCTGGTTGAGCGCATTCAGGAAACCGGCGGCGTCGATGAGGCCGGTGGCGAGCGGAACCTCGCGGCGGCTGTCCACCTGCTGGTCTGTGGGAACGCCGGCGGGCGCGTCGTTGAGATGCACGGCCACGATGTCCTGGTTCTTCAGGGTCAGCACGTCCGCCACGGTGTCGCCCGCCGTGTACCAGTGCCAGCTATCGAGCAGAAATCCGAGATTGCTTTTCCCGACTGCGAGGATCAGCTCTTTCATGCTCTCCATGGTGTGGATGAACGGGTACTTCCCCGCCCCCCACATGGTCTTGGGCCCGAGGTACTCGAGGCCGAGGCGGACATTGTGGTCGCCGAGCACGGTGGCGGCTTCCCCGATGCGGCGCGTGTGCAGCTTGAAGTTCTGGAGGTAGGTCAGCTTTTCTTCGCGTGAGGTCAGCCAGGTGACGAAGCGGCGGACGCCGGCGCGCTGGAGCGTCTTGGCGCTGGCGGCGAGTTCCTTGATGAAATCCGCCCATTTCTCATCGGGCTGCGAAACCGGAAAGGACTGGGCCACCGAGCCGAACTCGAGGTTCTTCGAGCGGAGGTCGTCGAGCAGTTGACCCATGGCGGAATCGGAAAGGGCGGCCAGGTCGCGGACGTTCGGGTCGACGGCCTCGAATCCGTGCCGGGCGGCCATGGCGATGGCTTCCTGGAGATTGGCGCGGACGCCGATGTTGCCCGTGTTCAGGCACATCTTCATCTTGCGCGCGGCGGCGCTGGAGGTTCTGGTGTAGAGCACGGCAGCCGCCGCGCCTAACATATTTCGCCTGCTGATCGGTTCCGGCATGAGGCCTCCCGTGATCGACCATCATACTGCCAATACCCGGAAGGGACGAAGTCTGCTATACCGGAATGCGGAACGGGAGGCGAATATGACGAACAGACGGGCATTTCTGGCTGCGACGGGAATCACGGCCGCCGCCGCGGGGCGGGCGGTGGGGGCGAACGACAGGATTCGCATGGGAGTGATCGGCAGCGGAACGCGCGGCAGCTACATGGCGCCGATCTTCGCGGCCAACGCGGACTGCGAGATGCTCGCGGTTTGCGACGTGTTCAAGCCCAACCGGGACAGGACGGCGGCGGCGCTGCCGGGCAAGCCGGACACGTACGTCGATTACCGGCGGGTGCTGGAACGCAAGGATATCGACGCGGTCCTCATCGCGGCGCCCGACCACTGGCACGCGCCCATGATCGTGGAGGCGTGCCAGGCCGGGAAGGACGCCTATTGCGAAAAGCCGCTCTCGAACAGCATCGAAGCAGCGGCAAAGGCGGTGGACGCAGTCCGGCAGTCCGGGCGCGTGGTGCAGATCGGGCTTCAGCAGCGAAGCTGGGATCACTTTCAGATGTGCGCCAAATGGGTGCAGGAGGGCCGGTTCGGAACCATCTATCATGCCCAACTGCACTGGGTGGGGCACTACAGCCGGGAGCCGGAAGCGCCGACCGATCCGCCCGCGGATCTCGACTGGGAGCTGTTCCAGGGCCCGGCGGCGCGCAAACCGTATTCGCCCGGCCGGCAGCGAAGCTGGCGCGGCTACTACGATTACGGCGGCGGCATCATCACGGACCAGGGGGTGCATATCGCGGACCTGGTGCACTGGTACATGGGCGCGCGGGAGCCGCGCAGCGTAACGGCGTCGGCGCAATGGGTGCGCGTGGCGAAGCCGAATCCGGAACAGCCGCCCGATACCTTCGCCATCACGTGGCAATACGACAAATTCGTGATGAGCTACGCCAACACCTTTATGCCGGTGCCCGAGTACAACGCCGATCACGGAACCTATTTCTTCGGAACGCTCGGGTCGCTGCACGTGAACCGCACCAGCTATACGGCGCGGCCGCTGCCGGGGCGGGCGCCGGCGGCGGGCCAACCCGCGCCGCCGCCGCCTTTCGAAGCCGTTAACCAGAGTTTCCGCTATGTGGGCGGCCCCTCCGACCAGGCGCATGCGCGCAACTTCCTGGACTGCGTGAAATCGCGGCAGAAGCCGCTGACCGACGTCGAAACCGGCTTCACTTCGACGCTGCCGCTGCTGCTTGGGGTGCTGGCGGTGCGCACGGGAAAGATGTATTCGTGGAACGGCAAAGCGGCGGTACCGGCATGAACCGCAGGCAGTTCGTGGGGGGCGCGGCGGCGGGCGCCATGGCCGCCGCGGCCCAGGCGCAGGCCCCGGGCGGGGCCAAAATGATCGGCATCCAGGCGGGCGCGGTTTCGTTTGTGGACGAGGGCGTCAACCAGGTGCTGGACATCGTGCAGCAATCGGCGCACGTGAACACTCTTTTTCTGGCGACCTTCACTTACGGCCGCGGTATCGCCGGCCGGCAGGTGCCGGGACAGCCACTGCCGGATCACGGTAAACAGGAATACGACACCGATACCTTCAAGGGCGGCAGTTACACGCGCATCCATCCGCAGTATTACCGGGACACGGTGATCCGCGATTTCCGCGCGCCGGACTTCGGCGATTACGACTTACTCGAAGCGGTGGTGCCCGAGGCGCGAAAGCGGGGAATGAAGAGCATCTGCTGGTTCGAAGACGTGTGGAACGCGAGCGTGCCCAACATCGCGCAGGCACAGGAGCGGCGCTTCGACGGCAGCAACGCCAGTACCTTGTGCTTCAACAATCCGAATTACCGGAACTGGCTGCTGGGAGCGGTGGAAGATTACACACGGTCGTACGATATCGACGGGATTATGTGGGGTTCGGAGCGGCAGGGCGCGTTTGCCAATGCGCTCGGCGCGAGCCACGGGGGCGGCGGAGGCGGGGTGCCACGCACCACCTGCTTCTGCCCTTTCTGCGAAGCGAAGGCCAGGGCGCGCGGTGTGGATCCGGCCCGCGCGCGCGCCGGGTTCCAGGCGCTCGCGGGGCTGGTGGATGCGGGACGGCAGCGCCGGCGGCCGGTGGACGGTTACTTTGTGACCCTCTGGCGCGTGATGCTGCGCTACCCCGAGTTACTCGCCTGGGAAACGCTGTGGACCGACAGCCTGCGGGAAACTTACTCTGCCATTTACAATAAGGTCAAGTCGATCAAGCCTTCCGTGGGGGTGGGGTGGCATATCTGGCACAATAACTCGTTCAGCCCGATTTACCGCGCCGAGCAGGATCTCTCCGAACTCAGCCGGTACTCCGATTTCCTGAAGATGGTGATGTATCACAATTGCGGCGGGGAGCGCATGGCGAGCTACATTCAGAGCGTGGGCCGGACGCTCTATGCCGACGTGCCGGCGCAGGAACTGCTCGACTTCCACTACCGGGTGCTCGATTACCAGCAGGAGAAACCGCTGGCGGAGATCCCGAAGACCGGCCTGTCATCCGATTACGTCTACCGCGAGGCGCGGCGGGCAAGAGAAGGTCTGGCCGGAGCCAAGACGCAGTTGTGGCCGGGCATCGATATCGACATTCCGACCGGCCAGGCGTCGAGCAAATCCACCCCGGAGGGCACCCGGGATGCGGTTCGCGCGGCTCTGCGCGCTGGAGCGGACGGGGTGTTGCTCTCGAGAAAGTATTCGGAGATGAAACTCGGGAACCTGCGGGGCGCCGGACTTGCCATCAGGGAGGCGGGCCTGGCGTGAGGCGCCTGCCCCTCCTCCTATGAACCGGCCGCGCTTTTACAAGACCCTGTATTTCCGCGTCATCGCCGGCATCGTGCTGGGCGTGGCGCTGGGGTTCGCGTATCCCGAAACGGGAGCGGCGATGAAGCCGCTGGGGGACGGCTTCATCAAGCTGATCCGGATGATGATCGCGCCCATCATTTTTCTTACGGTAGTGGGAGGGATCGCGAATATCGGGGATATGCGGCGGCTCGGACGGGTGGGGCTGAAGGCGCTGCTGTACTTCGAAGTGGTCACGACGGTGGCGCTGCTGGTGGGGCTGGTGGTGGTGAAGGTGGTGCAGCCGGGAGCGGGGGTGAACGCCGATCCGGCAACGCTCGACGCCGGTGCGGTCAGCCAGTACACCGCTTCGGCCAGGCAGCTGCACGGGGTGGATTTCATTCTCAACATCATTCCGGATGCGCTGGTGGGCGCGTTCGCGCGGGGCGAGATTCTCCAGGTGCTGCTGGTGGCCATCCTTTTCGGCGTGGCGCTGGCGGCGTACGAAGGGCGGCGGCGCGTGCTGGAAGCGGTGGAGGCGCTGACGCACCTGAATTTTCGCGTCATCGGGCTGATCATGCAGGCGGCGCCGCTGGGCGCGTTCGGCGCCATGGCGTTCACGATCGGCAAGTACGGGCTGGGCACGCTGCTGCCGCTTGCGAAACTGATGCTCTGCGTCTATCTCACCTGCGCGCTGTTCGTATTTCTGGGCCTGGGAGCGGTGGCCCGGCTTCACGGCTTCAGCATCTGGAAATTCGTGAAGTACATCAAGGAGGAGTTGCTGATCGTGCTCGGCACCTCCTCTTCCGAGGCCGCCCTGCCGCGGCTGATCCTGAAGCTGGAGAGGCTGGGATGCGCCAAATCCGTCGTGGGGCTGGTAGTGCCTTCCGGCTACTCCTTTAACCTGGACGGCACGGCGATCTACCTGACCATCGCCGCGCTGTTCGTGGCGCAGGCGACGAACACGCATCTCACCGCCAGCCACGAATTCACCCTGCTGGTAGTGCTGATGCTGACCTCGAAGGGCGCGGCCGCGGTAACCGGCGGCGGCTTTATCACCCTGGCGGCGACGCTCTCTTCGCTGGGAACGGTGCCGGTGGCGGGAATCGCGCTGCTGCTGGGCGTGGACCGCTTCATGTCGGAGATGCGGGCGCTCACCAACCTGGTAGGCAACGGCGTGGCGACCATCGTGGTGGCGATCTGGGAGCGGTCCTTCGACCGGGCCCGCGCCGAGCGCGTGCTCAACGGCGAGGACGGGGTGGAGGAGCCGGACTACGAAGAAACTCGCTCGTGAGCGGCTAGCGTCATGTCACCGAACGATTCCCGCCAGGTACGAGAACGGCGTCTTCAAGCCGCTGGAGGATGTGCATCTCACCGAGGGGAGGAGAGTCGATGTTCGGTATGTGGGCCGATTCGACCTTTGGTTGCGGCAGCAGTTGCGAAAGGCGCGGCATCACGCAATTGCTGCGTATGCGGCGGAGACGGCAGGTACGGATCTCGATCTGGAGGCCAGGCTGGAGGCGGCTGGCATTGCGCACCTCATGGCGAGCGGCAGGGCAACGAAGTGAAACGCGGAGAGGTCCATTGGGCGGACCGACTACCGGCTGGAGGCCGGTCATCGTCGTTCCAATCTCGACCTCTGCATCGCAGGGGAGGCGCGTTGCCCAGCGAGGTCGTGGAAGAAATAGAATTGGGTTGAAGGCGGCGATGGACCTGGGTTGACTATTCTGTGATTGGGTGAACCGAGCGCCAGGTTCTTGGTTTTCTGGCGCGCCCGGAGAGACTCGAACTCCCGACCTGCTGGTTCGAAGCCAATGACGCGCGAGCGCGGTTGATGCCGGCAAACGCTGGGTGGGCATACATTGGCATACCGGATCGCGTGAGGCGCCGGTGCTACGATTGAAGAGAAGGTCGGCAACGATATGACGATCCCCGCCAGATACGAGAACGGCATCTTCCGGCCCTTGGAAAAAGTAGCTATCCAGGAAGGCACGGTTGTTGAGGTGCACGTGCCCGCCGGGAGCGAGTCGCCCCGCGGTCGTCGATCCATCAAGGATCTGCCCTTCTATGGGCTATGGGCGGATCGGGACGGCATCAGCTACGTGAACGATCTCCGCGACGTGTCTCGCGGTAGCGCCGCGGACACCCGTTGAAGTGATTGACTCAAAGAAGAAAACTGGTGCGCCCGGAGAGACTCGAACTCCCGACCTACTGGTTCGAAGCCAGCCGCTCTATCCAACTGAGCTACGGGCGCACTATCCGTGATTCTAGCAAGCCTACTCTTCCGCAACCACTGGATTCGAGAGTTCTCCCAAACCGGCCACGCGGACGACCGCTACATCGCCATGTTTCAGCCAGCGCGGCGGCTTGCGCGCGAATCCCACTCCGGAGGGGGTGCCGGTTGAGATGACGTCGCCGGGCTCGAGGGTGAAGACGCTGGACAGATAGGCGACCAGTTCCGGCACGCGGAAGATCAGGTTTCGCGTATTCGATTGTTGCAGCACCTCGCCGCTCAGGGTCAGCGAGATGTCCAGGTCGTGCGGGTCGGCGATCTCGTCGGCGGTTACCACGGCTGGTCCCATAGGCGCGAAAGTGTCGAAGGTCTTGCCGATCATCCACTGGCTGGTCGCCATCTGGAAATCGCGCGCGCTCACGTCATTCAGCATCGTGTAGCCAAATACGTGCTCGGCCCATCGTTCGGCGGGGATGTGGCGGCCGCCCTTGCCGATCACAAAGGCGAACTCGGCTTCATAGTCCGGCTTGGTCGAGTTTTTGGGAAGTACGATGGCCTGGCCCGGTCCGATCACGGCTGTCGGGAACTTGGCGAAGATCGTGGGCACTTCCGGAATCGGCAGCTTCGACTCCTCGGCGTGATCGCGGTAATTCAAGCCCACGCAGATCAGCTTGGGGGGCCTCGGAATGGGGGCGCACAGCCGCACGCCGGATGCATCCAGGCGCTCGCGGGCGGGAGGACTGTCGATCCATCGCAGCACGCGATCGCGGCCATCCGCGCCGCCGGCTATCACGGATATCACGTCATCGAAGCCGGCATCTCCAAGCCCGATCACCTCGTTGCCGACGAGCACACCGGGCTCGTCGTATCCTTCGCGCTCAAACGTCACCAATCGCAATTCGAACTCTCCGCCGGAAATGTCCGCGCCTTTTGAGTGTAGCGCCTCGGAGTAGACTGTAAGCATGCGATGGCTCATTGCGGCCCTCCTTCTTATGCCTGTTCCGGCCCCGGCAACTTCGGCGGCCGACGTTGCGCGCGCGATTCGCGAAAACTCCTTCGATCGCGAGGAATGCTACCGGGTCCGCGACCTCAGCATCGTCAAGCAGGACATCAAGATTTACCTGAACGACGGCCACCTGATCTTCAGCCAGCCGGTGCACGGCCGGCGGATTGCGGCGGTTTTCGTGGCGGACGTGGAGGGTGGGGACGGAGAGGTGATGCTGCTGCCTCCGAACCGGGCTGAGCGGGTTTCGCTGGCGCACTACATCGACTCGCCGACGCTCGATGAGCATTTTCGAGGCGGCCTGTTCCTATTTACAGGCGACGATTTCGAGTTGCTGAAGGAACAGATCTCCGCGAATCCGGGGAACAGGAAGTCGCCCGAGGTGGCGCCCCTTCTCGACGAGGAATGGACGCCGATCCTGCGTAACCTGGGGGCGAGCTACCAGACGCGCCTGACGCTGGACCTGATGGACGGTCCGGGGCACAAGGCCGGACTGTTCGCGGCGCTGCTGCACGGCACGCAGCGCGGCAATTTCGATATGGTGTACGATCCCGAGAGCGCGGAGCAGATCTTTGCCGGACAGGTGGTGACCCGCAAGGACCGGACGTTCTTCGACACGTGGACCAGTTTTCCATCGCGCGCCGCGCGGCAGAATCCGAGACGCGAGCCGCCGGACCTCACGCTAGGGGACTTCCGGATTGAAGCAACCGTGGAACCGGATCTCACGCTGACGGCCACAACCCGCGTGAAGGTCAAGGCGAACACGGACGGCATGCTGACGGCGCCCTTCGACATCACTCCGGACATGCACGTCAGCGCCGTCACGGTGGACGGCCGGCCGGCCGAAGTGCTGCAGCGGGAATCGCTGCGCCAGGACCTCTCGCGGGGCGGCAACGTGCTGTTCCTGGTGGTGCCGCCCGAACCACTGCGTGCCGGCCGCGAGTACGAGTTCGTTTTCCAACACTCGGGAAAAGTCATCTTCGAAGCCGGCGACCGCGTCTTCTTTGTCAGTTCCCGGGGCAACTGGTACCCCTCGCACGGCTTGCCGTTCGCTTCCTACGATCTTCAATTCCGCTACCCCGCCGACCTCGACCTGGTGACTCCGGGCGACGTGGTGGAAGACCGAACTGAAGGGGAGTGGCGAATCACCAGGCGGCGCACACCCGCACAGATCCGTATGGCTGGCTTCAACCTGGGCAACTACGCCCACGAGCGCGTGGAAAAGGGCGGCTACGTGGTGGACGTTTACGCGAATCACGCGCTCGAGCGGGAGCTCCAGCCCAAGCCGCAGACGGTGCCGATGCTGCCTTCGCTGGCCGGCCGCCGGATGCCGGACACGGTCACCACGGCTGTAATCGTGCCGAACGCTCCGAATCCCACCGAGCGGCTCCGCATTCTCGCCTCGGAAGTTGCTTCGGCGATGGAGTTCATGACGCTCAAGTTCGGGCCGCCGGCGCTGCCGCACCTCACGGTCGCTCCCATTCCGGGCACCTTCGGGCAAGGCTTCCCCGGAATCATCTACCTCTCCACACTTTCTTATCTCAAACCGCCGGCGCGCCCGGGGAGCAGCCAGGCGGACGTGCGGGATATCTTTTTTGCCGAGGTGCTGCAGGCGCATGAGGTCGCGCACCAGTGGTGGGGCAACCGGGTTATAGCCGCAACTTACCGGGACTACTGGCTGATGGAGGCGCTGGCCAACTATTCGGCGCTGCTTTACCTTGAAAAGAGCCGGGGCGGCGAGAACCGGATGGACAGGCTGCTGGACGCGTACCGGGATGGACTGCTGGAAACGAACGAAGCCGGCGAAATGGTGGACGCAGCCGGTCCGATCGTGCTCGGAACACGCCTCGAAAACTCGCTCGAGCCGCGCGCCTGGCGGTCGATCACCTATGGAAAAGGATCCTGGATCCTACATATGCTGCGGCGCCGCATGGGCGACGAGCGCTTCATGGCGATGCTCGCCGACCTGGCCAAAACTTACGATCGCAAAGAAATCACGACGGAGCAATTCCGGATGCTCGCGGCGAAATACCTGCCGGCTAAATCCGACGACCCTCAACTGGAGGGATTTTTCGATCAGTGGGTTTATGGCACGGGCGTTCCCACGCTGAAGCTCAGCTACTCGGTAAAAGGCAAGGCTCCGAACGTGAAGGTCGTGGGCACCCTGACGCAGTCCGACGTGGACGAAGATTTCGCCGGGCTGGTGCCGGTGGAGATACAACTCGCCCGCGGCCGCACGGTTACGGAATGGGTTCGTTCGGGAAGTCCGGCGGTTGTCTTCACGGTAAATCTGAAGCAGGCGCCCCTGAAGGTGATGCTGGATCCCCACCGCGCGGTTTTGCGCCGGTAGGAAGGCCGGAACGCTACCTTTCCGTGAGCTCCGAAACGGGGCCGTCCACGTCTTCGATTCGCACGAGAAAACGTTTGCGGTCCTGAAGTTTCGATTCCGGCATTTCGAAGCGCGCCGCCACCATGCGGTCCTCGGTGGCACCGGAAGGGATGCGGTCGCGAGTCATCAGGGTGGCGTTGTATTTCTGACCCAGCAGAGGAAGCGCGTCGAACATCCTCTTCGCGTCCGCCTCGGCTACGGTCGTCCCTTCGATGCGGTTGCCGGATTTGTCTTCCATCACCAGAGTCACGCTGCGCACCACGACGAACAGTTTGCCGGGGTTGTGGGCACGGAAGTCGGCCACGGCCACCGAACTGCCGTCGTCCAGCGGCGCGGTGCGCACTTTCAGCAACTGTCCCGTCACTCCGATGCGCGCCCCGCGCTGCATATAGAGGATACCGGCGACGATGATGGCGATCACGCCGATGCCGATTGCGAACGCGGCCAGCGGACCCTTCTTCATCTGGAGAGCTCACCCGCGATGCGCACCATTTCCCCCATCGAGATGTGAGCCGCCTCGATGAGCGTGCCGTCGAAGATATGCGTCTCGAGGCCGAACTTGCCGGCGTACCCGTCTTTGTCGAGCGCCACGATGATGGTCTTCCAGTCGAGCTTCCCCGCGGCGTTGGGCATGATGTTGTGGCCCTTGATCTGCACGTTCAGAATCCGCTTTTTCGGCAGCAGCGAGTAGCCGTCCGGATACGCTACCTCTTTGCCGAAGGCGTTATCGGGGTCCCAGTTGAGCCCCACCCATTTGTCGGGGATCGCGTTGACGACGCCGGCGAGTTCGGCCGAAGTCGCGACGTTCTGCGAAGCTTCGTTCTCGACGAGCAGGTGGATTTTTTGCTTATCGGCCAGCCTGGCCATTTCGCCGATGGTGTCAACAACTCTGGCGAAAACGGATTCCGGATCCTGCACCCGCGAGCCGGTGAAGACGCGGACCTTGTCGCAGCCCATGATCTGGGCGCACGTGAGGGCCTTCTGGAGGTCCTGCATGCGGTTGTCCCAGCGCGCCTGCTCGGCAGCCAGGCGCTTCTCGCGGGCCTCCGGAGTTTCCTGCCGGCGGCGCGCCGGCTCCATACCGGGCCAGGTGAACTTCATCAGGCTCGTATTGACGAATGAAACCTTGAGTCCTTCGCGCGCAAAACGGAGGGCATCCGCCTTGATCTCGGCTTCGGAAAGCGTGAAGTATTCCTGCCGGTTGCCGGGAGGGTTGCGGATCTCGACGAACTGAAGACCGTACTGGTGAGCGAATGCGATCGCGTCATCCCTGGTCTTGCCGATTTCGTCGGTAATTGCGCTGAGCCTTGATTTGTCGAAGCGGCTCTTTCCGAAAGCAGTGCCGGCAAGCGCCAGTCCCGCGGCAACTAATTCACGCCTGGTCATGGATTCGATTATATACGGCACCGGCAGGCCGACGAAGCCGTATTGCGCCAATTCTGTTCGCGGGCGATACTGGCATGAGCACACGGGGGGATATGCGCCGGCTGCTGTTTCTTTTTGCGTTCCTGTTCGCGGCCCTGGAACTATGCCAGGGACAGGATATTACCTTCACCGAGCACATCGCACCCATCATTTTCAACAACTGCGTGAAGTGCCACCGGATCGGGCAGGTGGCGCCTTTCGCGCTGACTACCTACGATGAAGTGGGGCGGCGGGCCGCGACCATCGCGGCAGTCGTCGATTCGCGGTACATGCCGCCCTGGAAGCCGGAGCCGGGGTGGGTTCCCTACCGTGACGAGCGGAGGCTGACAGCGGAACAGATCGCGCTCATACGCCAATGGGTGGCGGAGGGCGCCCCGGAAGGCGACTCCTCGCGCTTGCCGCAGATGCCCGCATTCGCGGACGGGTGGCAACTCGGCACGCCCGACCTGGTGCTGGAAATGCCGGCCGGATTTACGGTTCCCGCCGATGGGCCGGATATCTACCGGAATTTTGTCCTGCCCACAGGACTCAGCGAGGACAAGTGGGTGAAGGCCATCGAGCTCAAGCCTTCGGCACGCGGCGTGGTCCACCACGTCCTGTTTTTCGCGGATGCGACGGGCGCGGCCCGGGCGCGAGACGGCCGCGACGGCAACCCGGGTTTTCCAGGGCTTGGCGCGATCTTCACGGTGCAGGCGGGCGATCCGATTACGGCGCTTACCGGGGGACTTGGGGGCTGGGTGCCCGGCACCACGCCCGCATTTCTGCCGGAGGGCATTGCCCTGCCCCTACACAAGGGCGCAGACCTGCTGCTACAGACGCATTTTCATCCAAACGGGCTCTCACAAGTTGAAAAGACGGTGGTCGGGCTCTATTTCGGACCGAAGCCCACACGCGACCTCACCCAGCTTCAGGCGCCCGCCTTTTTCGGCATCCGCGCGAACATCGACATACCCGCCGGAATGCGCGATTACAAGCTCCGCGGCTCGTTCACGATTCCCGCCGATGTGGATGCGGTTGGCGTCACCGCCCATGCGCACTACCTGGCGCGGGAGGCGAAGCTTACGGCCACGCTGCCGTCGGGCGAAGTCAGGATTTTGCTGTGGATCCGTAACTGGGATTTCAACTGGCAGGATCAGTATCAGTTCGAAAGCCTGCTGCCACTGCCCAAAGGAACACGCATCGACGGCGAATTGATATACGACAACTCGGCTGACAATTTCCGCAATCCGAACAATCCGCCCAGGCGGGTAACCTGGGGCGAGCAATCCACCGATGAGATGGGCAGCCTGATTCTGTCGGTGGTTCCGCGCCAGGCGCCGGATATCGACGTGCTGCGCGCCGCGACTGTGGCCTACATTCTCGCCGCGGCTCCGCAGGTAGGGAACCGGCCGCTGTTCGTCAGCTCCGGACTGGTTGACGCGGCCAGCGGGCAACCCGGAGCGGTCACCCCGGGAAAGATCATCGTGCTGTACGGATCGCGGCTGGGCACGGCGAGCGCCGGAACGCAGTTGAGCGCTGACGGGCGGCTGGCAACGAGCCTGGGAGGCACCGAGGTTGTGTTCGACGGCACACCAGCACCGCTTCTGTACACGTCCGAGGGTCAGGTGGCGGCGATTGTACCGTATGCCGTGGATGGCAAGCCGGGCACGCAGGTGCAGGTACGGAACGGCAACTTTACTTCCGAGGCAGTGGCTTTCCCGGTCGCGCCGGTGGCGCCATCGGTGTTCTCGGCGGATTACACGGGCAGCGGGCAGGGAGCGATTCTGAACGAGGACGGCGTCACGGTGAACTCCACGGCGGCACCCGCTGTCAGGGGTTCGGTGGTATCCATTTACGCGACCGGCGAGGGGCAGACCGATCCGGGCGGCATCGATGGCCGGATCGCCGCGGCGGATGCTCTTCCGAAACCGAAACTGCCGGTGCAGGTGCGCATCGGCGGTCGCTTGGCGGAGGTCATGTATGCGGGGGCCGCACCGGGGCAGACGGCGGGACTGTTTCAGGTGAATGCGCGGATACCGGCGGATATTCCTGCCGGCGAGGCGCTGGTGGAGGTGCAGGTGGGAAATGCGAAGAGCCAGCCTGGAATCACGCTGGTGGTGAAGTGACATGGGATGCGGAGCAAGGAACGGAATGGTTAAGGTGTCGCTGTTTCTGCTGCTCGCAGCCGCCGGTTTCGCGCAGGCGGAGTGGCCGGCGTACGGCAACGACCCGGGCGCCATGCGTTACTCTCCGCTGGGCCAGATTCACACCGGCAATGTCGCCCGGTTGAAGGCGGCGTGGACGTTTCGCGTGGACAAGCCGGGATCGCAGGCTATCCCGGTGGTGGTGAAGGGCGTCATGTACGTGACGGCGCCGGATGGCGTGTACGCGCTGGTGCCCGAAACCGGCGACCTGTTGTGGAAGTACGCTGCCGCTCCCGTCTCGCTGCGAGGGGTAGCCTATTGGCCGGGATCCGCGGACATGCATCCCCGCATCTTCACGGGGAACGGATCGTTTCTTCTGGCGCTTGATGCTCTCACCGGAAAGCCGGCCCCGGGGTTTGGAAACGAAGGCCGTGTGGACCTGAAGAAGGGTGTGCTCGGCGACCTCAAGGACGCGCGTTTCACATTGCAATCGCCGCCGGCCGTGTTCGGGGACATCGTGGTGACAGGCGGGAACAACACGGAAGCCTCGCCGAGCACCGGCGCGTATGGCGACATTCGCGGCTGGGATGCGA
This sequence comes from Bryobacterales bacterium, assembly GCA_963836425.1. Lineage (GTDB taxonomy): Bacteria > Acidobacteriota > Terriglobia > Bryobacterales > Bryobacteraceae > CAWIJJ01. The sequence continues at coordinate 30,386 of CAWIJJ010000014.1, forward strand.
AGACGGGCGCGCTGCGATGGACGTTTCACACCGTCCCGCGACCCGGCGAACCGGGGTCGGAGACGTGGCCGGCGGACGCCTGGAAGAACCGTTCGGGTACCAACGTGTGGGGGTTCTTCACGGTGGACGTGCAGCGCGGCTTGGTGTACGCGCCGATCGGCTCCCCCACTTCGGATTTCTACGGCGGGGATCGCGCGGGCGATAACTTGTACGGCGATTCGCTGGTCGCGCTGGACGCGCGCACGGGTGCAGTGAAATGGCATCGCCAACTGGTGCACCACGATCTTTGGGACTTCGATCCGGCCGCGCCTCCCGCGCTGTTCGACATCCGGCGCGGCGGGCGCGTGATTCCGGCGGTCGCGCAGATCACGAAGATGGGACTGCTCTTCGTTTTCAACCGGGTCAGCGGCGAACCGGTGTACGGCGTGGAAGAGAGGCCGGTGCAGCAGTCGGTAGTGCCCGGAGAAGCGACGGCCAAAACGCAGCCGTTTCCAGTGAAGCCGCCTCCGCTGGCCAAAATCGATTTCGGACCGCAGGATCTTTACGACCGCTCGCCCGAGCACGCGCGGTTTTGCAAAGAGCTGTTCGAGAGCAACGGGATGAAATTCGGGGGCGCTTACACGCCGCTTCCGCTCGAGGGCAACGCGGTCTTCTTCCCGAGCACACTCGGCGGGGGCAATTGGGGAGGGGTTTCGATCGATCCCAAGCTGGGCCGGCTGTTCGTCAACGTCATGAACGTGGCGCAATGGGGGCACCTGGAGCAGCGGGGCGACAGCTATACGCGGACATCTGCGTACGGATCCCATGCGCGATTCTGGAATCGCGAAACGCACATCCCGTGCCAGAATCCCCCGTTTGGAGAAATGGTCGCGGTGGACCTGGCGTCCGGCGACGTGGCATGGCGGGCGGTGTTGGGCAAAACGGAAGAGCTCGAATCGCTGGGCGTGCACGACACCGGCGCGCTGAACCTGGGCGGCAGCATTGCCACGGGCGGCGGCATCGTGTGGATCGCGGCCACGGACGATGAACGCTTTCGCGCATTCGACTCAAAGTCGGGCAAGCTGCTGTGGGAAGAAAAGCTGGAGGCGAGCGGCTACACGAGCCCGATCACGTACATGGGCCGGGACGGGCGGCAGTACGTGGCGCTGATGGCGGGCGGCGGGAGCGGCTTCTTCGGCGGACCCACGGGCGACGCGTTGATCGCCTTCGCCCTTCCGGACGTGCCGCGCAAGCCGCTGCCGGCGGCGGTGACCACGGCCATCAAAGCGGCGCGATCCGCCCGGACCGGTGCGTCCAAGGCCGCTGAACCTGCTCCGGCAGCATCGCCAGCGGGAGGGGAGAAGATGCTGGTGGAAAGGACCTGCGGCTCCGGATGCCACGCAATGGATGTAGTTACCAGCCAGCGGATGAGCGCGGCGGACTGGAATGCAGTGGTCCGGAACATGGCCGCCCGCGGTGCTCGCGGAACGGAGGCGGAGCTGAAGATCATCGCGGAGTATCTGGCCAGAACCCTCGGCCGTTAGCCGTGTCATCATGGCGGGATGGATCTCCTGGCGATGAGCGATCTCTCCACACCCTGGTGCGTGCTGGTTGCGGCCACGCTGCGGGTTGCGCATCACATCCAGGCCGGATCGGGCGGCATTGGGGAACTCGCCAAATCGTGCGGCGCCGATCGGGCGTACCTGGAGCGCGTCCTGCGTCACCTGGTGAGCAAGGGAATATTCGAAGAACCGGCGCCGGGGCGATTCGCGTTGAACGACGCGGCGAAGGGCTTTCTGGACGAGTCGGTGCGGGTCGGGTTGGACCTGGATGGATTGGGCGGCCGCTTGGCGCATGCCTGGGGAACGCTGCTGTCCGCGGTGCGCAGCGGGCGGCCCGCGTATCACGAGGCTTTCGGGCGGCCCTACTGGGAAGACCTGGAGGCCCATCCAGAGCTGGCCGCCGAGTTCGACGCGCTCATGGGGCCGCTCGGCCACGGCACTCCAGACCCAGAGGTGCTGGTGGACGCGGCAGGATGGAGCGGCGTGCGCACGGTGGTGGATGTCGGCGGCGGCACGGGCGCCCTGCTGGCCGAGATACTCAAGGCGCATCCCGAGGTTCGCGGCATTCTCGTGGACCTTCCTCGCACGGTGGCCCGGTCAAAGGAACTGTTCGCAGCCGCGGGCGTCACCCGGCAGGCGAGTGTGTCGGCGCAGAGCTTCTTCGACCCGCTGCCCTCCGGAGCGGATCTCTACCTGCTGAAAAACGTGCTGGCTGACTGGCCGGACGAGGAGGCCGCCGCAATTCTCGCGCGGTGCACGGAAGCGGCGCGGCCATCGGGACGGGTGGTGCTGGTCAGCGGCGTCAATCCGGGCGAAACGGCGTCGCCCGAACTGCAGATGCTGGTGCTGGTGGGAGGAAAGGACCGCACGCTGCCCGAGTTTCGCGCGCTGGCAGCAACCGCCGGCCTCGAAGTTCACGCCTCCGGACGGTTGCCGAACGGGAGGTTTGTGGTGGAGTGCCGGCCGTCATGAACCGCCGAAGGTTCCTGCCGGCGATCGGCGGGGGATGGCTGGCGGCTTGCGGCGCGCGCCGGTCCGGCGCCGCGGCCGGGGTGCGGCTCGCAGCGCGCCCTGCTTCCCATGCGGTGGCGATCGAACCCGGCATTCATTCGCTGGGCATTGGCCGTGAGCGCGACGCCTTGCTGTATGTTCCCGAAATGGCGGTCCGCGACCGTCCCCTGCCGCTGGTCGTCTATCTGCACGGAGCCACCGGCTCACCGCAGCAGGGGCGCTCGCGGCTGGGTGCGCTGGCGGATCAGTTCGGCACGCTGCTTCTGTCGCCGGGTTCGGAAGGCACGACCTGGGATGCAATCCGGGGCGGCTACGGACGGGACGTCGAGACTATCGACGCCGCGTTGAAACGTACCTTCGAAACGTGCCGGGTAGACCCGCGGCGAGTGGCGGTGTGCGGTTTCTCCGACGGCGCTTCGTATGCGCTCGGACTGGGAATTTCCAATGGCGACCTGTTCCGAGCCGTCATGGCGTTCTCGCCCGGCTTCATTCCGGCGGGCATTCAGCGGCAGGGCAACCCGCGGCTGTTCGTCTCTCACGGAACCAACGACACCATTCTCCCGATCGAATCGTGCAGCCGCCGCCTGGTGCCCGAATTGAAGCGTGCCGGCTACCGGGTGAAGTATCGGGAATTCGAAGGGCCGCACACGCTTCCGCGTGAAGTGGCGGAGGAAGCGTTCCGGTGGTTTCTGGCATGAAGGTGCTGCTTTTCGGCGCAACGGGGATGGTCGGGCAGGGAGTCCTGCGGGAGTGCCTGCTCGACCCGGAGGTACACGTGGTGGAGACGGTGGGACGAACGCCAACGGGCGTTGTCCATCCGAAGCTTCGGGAAATCGTGCATGCGGACCTGCTGCACTATGGCGGAATCGAAGCCGATCTCGAGGGGTTCGATGCGTGCTTCTTCTGCCTGGGAGTTTCCACGGGCAGCGTCCCGGAAGCCGAGTACGAGCGAATCACCTACGGAATAACGATGGCCGCCGCGGAGACGTTAGCCCGGCTCAACGCGGGAATGACCTTCATCTACGTTTCGGGCGCGGGAACGGACAGCTCGGAAAAGGGTGGGGTGCGTTGGGCGCGAGTCAAAGGCAGAACCGAGAACGCGGTTCTGCGCCTGCCATTTCGGGCGGCTTACGCGTTCCGTCCGGCGGCGATCGAGCCGGCACACGGGGAACGTTCCAAGACCGCGCTGTACCGGATGTTCTACCTGGCAGCGCGTCCTTTGTGGCCGCTGCTGCGGAGGGCGCTGCCCGGGTATGTGGTGACCACGGAACAGATCGGGCGCGCAATGCTCTACGTGGCGCGGCACGGTGCGCCGAAGCGGGTGCTGGAAAGCGCGGACATTCGCGATTGCGCGCGGCGGGATGCAGGGGGCAGCTGAGTATCTGCTACCTTGAGGACATAAACGATGTGCCGAAACATCAGGCCCCTTTTCAATTTCGAACCGCCGGTCACCGAAGGCGAGATTCAGGCCGCCTCGCTTCAGTTCGTCCGCAAGATCAGCGGACTGAACAAACCGTCGCGGGCGAACGAGGCTGCGTTCCAGGCCGCGGTTGAGGAGATCGCCGAGGTCTCGAAGCGCCTGCTGGGCCGGCTGGAAACCACCGCCGCGCCGAAGAATCGAGAAGAAGAGGCTGTGAAGGCCCGGGCCCGCGCGGCCCGTCGATACGGCGCTTGATCCGCTCCGTTTTCGCGCGGGCCTGCAGGGTTTTCAGATTCAGCGCACGGGCAGCAGGACTTCGTTGCTCTCCACGCCGTTGACGATGGCGCGAAGGCGCAAATTCGACGCTGCGGCGCCGTCGGGAATGCGGAAAACAATTCCGTCAACGCCGACATAGCCGGCAAGGGCAACGGCGCTCTCGGCCGGCAGCGAGTCATCTCCGATCGCGATGGAGAGGGCGTCCAGAATCTGGAACTTCGGTTGCAGTGGAACGCCGAAACCAACTGGTCGAAGCGGATCGGTGGGGCCGAAACCCGTCCCGTAAAGGGTAACCAGTTCGCCCGGTTGCGCAGGCGACTCATCGGTTATGGCGGAGCCGTCCGCGTGGGCCGCAACCGCAAACATTTCGCTTTCCACGGCGCGTTGGAACAGACCCGGCGCGTTCCGGACCACGCGGAATTTCACCTGCACGGCGGGCATTCCGACGGAGTTGATGACCATCGTTTGGTCGCCTTCTTCGAGGTCCGGCGGTACCTGCACGTTGATTTGCGCGGGCGACACGAAGAACAGAGGCAGGAAGCGGTCCCCGATGCGCACGGATACTCCACCGAGAGACTGCACGAGCGGGTTGTCCTGGCCGACGACTGTTTCGGCTCCCAGGTTTGCTCCGAAAATCGAGGCCACGGATCCAGGGGCCACGCCGGTGTTTGAACTGCCGGACGCGGCATTCGCTACACCCGACGGAGCCACGTACGGAACGCGATCGAGCATCGCCTGTACCACGCGCGGCGTACTCATGTTCAGAGATCCGTAGGGCGAGTTGCCGGTCAAATCCCCGCCCCACTGTTTGAATCGATATCCGGGGCGCGGCGCCACGCTCAGGCTGACGGTGGCGTACGAATCGTAGAATCCGTCGGGCGAGCCGGGCTCGATCTTCCACGATACGCCGTCGGGCGGATTGGAGGCTGCCGAGAGCCGGTTCATCAGCCGGTATTCGAGCGTCAGTTTGCGAGCTTCGGCGGCCAGCGAATAGGTGGCGGTGGAGGCGGTGGAGCCGCTGCCGGGCCATCCTGAAAAATCGGCGCGAACGTCATCGCGGACCGGCAGGCTCGCGGGGGCGCTGACAAGCACCTCCGTGCCCGGTGCGCGCTCAATCCGGCAAGGTATCGGGCAATCGACGCCGTCAACCTGAATGGTGACGCCTGCGAAGGTGCTGCTCACTTGCAGGGACGCGAGTGGGGAGTAGGTGGCGACGATACGCGCGCCTCCGGGAATGGTGCTTGCCGGAACGGTATAGTCGTGCGCGGCGGGTGCGCCGGTGGACCAGGCGGCAAACTTCCAGACGCGTCCGTCGCTCGATGTCTGTTGCGCGGGAGCTTCGAGCTTATGGGTCTCGCCGACGCCCCAGATGAAGTCAAACGAGGCCCAGTTCTCCCTGCCATCGACCTTCACGGCAAGGCCCGGCGGAGAAGTCTGCACCTGGGTGACGGCGGCGGGAACGAAAGTGGCGGTGATGGTATCGGGCGCGGCCAGGCCGGTCACCTTGTATGTGTGGGTGAGCGCTCCGCCGTCGCTCCAGGAACCGAATGCCCACCACTTACCGAACCGGTCCACCTGCGGCGAGGTCACGCCGACGGTGTGCACGGAATCCCAGCCCCATTCAAGGGTCGTGGGCGCGGTAATGCGGGTGCGGTCCGCCAGCAGCTCGAGACCGTCGGGCACGGTCTGAAACTGGATCTGGCGGGCGACCTGGAACTGGGGGCGGACCACGGTAGGCGCCCGAAGCGTCACGTGGTTGACGAACCCCTGAATGTCCTGGTTCGGTCCCGGAGCCCACCCGAGAAAAACATACCCGGGATTTGGAATCGCCATCAGGTCCACGGCGGCATTGGCTGCCATGTAGACCACCTGGTCGGATTCGACCGGCGCGCCGCCAACATAGATTTTTCCGGGGCTCGGGCAGAATCGCGGATCGGGACATGAAAAGTAATTGAGGCTGAGCGAATACTGCATGGTGAAGTCAGCGCGGTATTCGGAGATGGAGGGGTCGGCCGTAACTGTTACGTAAGCACCACCGGGAACGGTTCCGCCGGCAAAGTGCCAGTTTTGAAACAGGTAGCGGATGTTGTCTCCGTGTTGAACCGTGTTATTGACGGACAGCGTGTGTTTGCTGCCCGCCGGCCAGATGGCCGACATGGCGTGCAAATATTGCTGGCCATCCACGGCGAATCCAGCGCCATCGGGAATGGCATAGACGCGAACCGTCGAACCGAGGTTCTGGGTCTGGAAGGCCGCCGCCAGGAACAGGCCCGAAAGACAGAAGAAGGAAGCGAATTTCAATGGCAGTTTCGTCATGACCGCATTTCCGAGGGCGCGCAGAAGCAAACCGCAAGCCGTCCTCTTCCACGCGTGAAGTATAGGCGCATTCATTCGCAAAAACACGGCTAACTTTGGTAATGCAGGACTTATTAGCCATTTCGATCATTGATTCCTGGAATTGCAGAGCTTTTAATCGTAACGTTCGAAGACTAATCTTTATGCGCTGGAACGGTTTCTTCATCACCCTCGCCGTGGCGGCCCTGGCGAACTCCGCAGTGCCCGCGTCCGCGGCCACATTCGGCACGGCGATTCCGATCGGCGGCCACGCTTCCGACATAGCTCTCGATGAGTCCCGCGGGGTGCTCTACGCCGCGAACTTCACGGCGAATCGCATCGAGATCATGTCCACCAAGGACTATTCGATTCACGGTTCGATGAACGTCCCGTCACAGCCCGGCTCTCTCACCCTCTCACCGGACAACCAGTTTCTGCTGGTGACGCATTTCGGGAATTTCACGGCCCCGAATCCGACACAGAACGCGTTGACTTTGATCAACCTCAGTGACAATACGCGCCAGACCTTTGCCATGGGCGATCCGCCGCTGGGAGCGGCATTCGTCGCCGACGGCCGCGCGTTCATCGTCACCACCACAAGCCTTGTGCTGTTCGACCCGCTGACCGGGGCGATGAGGGTGGTCGCCACCTTCGGCGCATTGGCCAAAGAGCTGCCGGTTGACAAGGGCACGTTCCCGTCCCAAGTGGTTCAGGCGACCCTGGCCACCAATGCCGACCGCACTGCTGTCTTCGGAATCGCCGACGATGGCGCCGCGCAGGCGTTTTACAATTTCGATCTTAGGGCCGGCACCATCTATGCGATCGGCGTAATCGCCTCTCCCCGTCCCCTGCCCCGGATCAGCGTGGCGAACGACGGCAGTTGGGCGATGCTCGGACAGTACAAAGTGGACCGCCAGGCTAACGACCTGGCTCAGTTCCCCAATTCGATCACCTCCACGAACATCGGCGGTGCCGCCGTGGATTCACGCGCCGGCATTATTTACGCCGAGATCATCACTGCCGACCCCGCTAGCCCTGCCAGTACATCCGCCTCGACGCCGGCGGTCTCCGGACCGCCGGTCCTCCAATTGCTGGACGCGGACAACCTGACGGTGCGAGAGAAAATCCGGATACCCGAGCACATTACGGGACGGGCGGTGCTTAGTTCGTCCGGCGATGTGATGTACGCGGTGACCGACAGCGGAATTTCGATATTGCCGGTGGGCAGCCTGAATCAACAACATCGCGTGGCGGCCACACAAAGCGATCTGCTGGCGAGCGGCAATTTCTGTAATCGCAACGTGATGATACAGAAACTGACGATCACCGATCCGGGCGGCGGCAACACGGATTTCCGGATCAGCTCCAACCTTTCCGGTGTCACGGTATCGCCCGACTCCGGTGTAACTCCCGCTACGGTACAGGTACTGATCGACCCCAACGCTTTTCAGGATCAGAGCGGAACGGTAGTGGGTACGCTCACGATTTCGTCGTTTGGCGCCGTGAATCTGCCATTCCCCGTCCGCGTGCTGGTAAACAACCGCAATCCCGACCAGCGCGGGACGGTGGTCAACGTTCCGGGCCTACTTACCGACATCCTGGCCGATCCGGTTCGCAACCGTTTCTACGTGGTCCGGCAGGATAAGAACGAGATTCTGGTTTTCGACTCCACCAACTACACACACATCGCAACACTGCGGACGTCAACCACTCCCACCCAGATGGCGATGACCTTCGACCGCCGCTACCTGCTGGTCGGGCACGACAACGCGCAGCAGGCCTTTGTGTACAACCTGGATACGCTGAAGCCGGAGGCGCCCATTTTCTTTCCGCCCGGCCACTATCCGCGTTCGCTCGCCGAATCCGGCAAGGCGCTGCTGGCCATCGTGCGCAACGTCGCCGAGGGAGGACCGGGGGAGATTGACCGCATCGACCTGGCAAACCGGACTGCAACCGAACTGCTGTCGCTCGGCATCTACAAAAACGACGTAGACCCGGCCGGGGTCCTGACTCCTTCGCCGAACGGCGGCAGCATTCTGGCTGTTTTCCCGGATGGGAACATCATGCTGTACGACGCGAACGCCGACACTTTCACCGTGTCGCGGCAGGATTTCAAAGAACTCTCCGGCGCGTACGCGGCGTCCAGCTATAACACCTACATCGCCGGCAACAATCTGCTGAACGCTTCCCTGGTTCCGCAGGCGACGCTGGAGGTTGCGTCCGGCTCGCCGGCCGGTTTCGCGTTCGTGGATCAGTGGGGGCTGCGGACTACGTCGCCGCCGGCCGGTAGCCCCGGGATCATTCAACATGTCGAACCGGGTCAGAGCCTGAGCGTCAAGCCCACGCGGATGGTTGAATCGCCGCTCAACGGCTCCAAGGCACAGCCTTTTGTCCGCTCGCTCGCGGCGCTGTACGACCGCAGCGCGGTCATTTCGCTCACCGTATCCGGCATCACCGTCCTGCCCTGGAACTATGACGCTGCGGTACAGGCGCCGAAGATTGAGAGCGTCGTGAACGCCGCGGACGGCAAACTTCCCGTCGCTCCAGGCGGACTGATCAGCGTCTACGGGCAGTCGATGAGCCCGGTCAATATCGCCACCAATCAGATCCCGCTGCCAACGGCTCTGGGCGAATCCTGTTTGACGGTGAACGGCGTGCCGGTTCCGATGCTGTTCGTTTCCAGCCGGCAAATCAACGGACAACTGCCATTCAACGTGGACGGCAACGCCACGATGACGCTGCGCACGCCGGGCGGCATCAGCGACAACTTCTACTTCTCGATCCTGCCCGGAGCGCCGAGCATTTTCCTTACCGGGTCGGCGGGACCGGAGGGCGGCATCGCCACGGTGGTGCGCGCGAGCAACAACGAACTGGTGACCCCGACAAATCCGGTTCACGTGGACGATACGCTGGTTATCTATCTGACGGGACTTGGCCGCACCTATCCGGCGGTAGAATCCGGCGTTCCCGCACCCGCGGATCCGCTGCCGGCAGCCATTATCACGCCGACCGTAACGCTGGGTGGCCGTGCGCTGAACGTCGCGTACGCGGGCCTGGTTCCGGGACAGGTCGGGCTCTACCAGATCAACGCGGCCGTGCCGTTCGGCGTACCGCTGGGCTTCGATGTGCCGCTGGTGGTCACACAGAGCGGAACATCCACCAGCCTGAATGTTCGCGTAGTGAAGTAACCCTGGGAGAATTGGAATGAAACGCATCGCGATTTTGACCTTTGCGCTGGCGGCGGGCGCCTCCGGCGTGCTCGCCCAGGGATGGGAAGTGGGCGGGCTGGCGGGCGGGGGGTTCGTGCCTGGCGTGAACGTAGCCAGCTCACTCGGCTCGGCAACCACCGGCTTACAGACCGGCGCTGCATTCGGCGCCTTTGTGGGCCAGAACCTTTATCCGCGCCTGAGCGGCGAGATTCACTACGGGTTTATGCAGAGCAACCTCAAGCTGGAAAGTGGCGGCACAAAAGTTACATTCAGCGGGCGCTCCCACGTGCTTCACTATGACGTCATTTTTCACACCAGCGGCAAGGGCTCGCGCGCGCAGTACTTTGCAGCGGTGGGCGGAGGCTTGCGGGTGTTTCAGGGAACGGGCCGCGAGGCGGCTTACCAGCCGCTCAGCCAGTTCGCCTATCTCACCCATACGCAGACAACCAAACCGCTGGTCAGCGTGGGCGGCGGGGTGAAGTTCGCCCTCAGCCCGCGCGTTTTTCTGCGGACAGAATTCCGCGACTATGTCACTCCCTTCCCCAAGGATTTGATTTATCCCGCGCCGGGTTCGAAAGTCGGAAGAATGTTGCACGACTTCGTGCCCATGGCGGGCATCAGCTACGAGTACTGAGCCTCTCGTGCGATGGGCCGCGGTGCTAACGCGCCGCGGCCTTTTTTTGTGCGGCAGAAGAAATTGTGGGCGGGTTCGACGTCAGGGATATGGCAAGAGCCTGATACCGCGGGCGACCACGTGCTCTTACTCGCCGCCGCCCAGCTTTCTGGCGATCATGCGCACCAGTCGCGCAGGTGCAGCTCCAGATAGAGGCGGCTCCCAATCGGGCACGGCTGTGACCTCCTCGTACCGCAGGATTTCAAAATCAGCAAACAGCGTGGTTAGTTCGCCGGGATCCGGGGCGCCTGCTGCTTTGGGCGCCGAGTCAGGTCCGTCGTGCAGAAAGTGCTCAAAAACAATCAGGCCGCTGCTCTTGAGGGATCGCTTCAGGCGGGCGGCGAAGGCGGGATCCGATAGCGGCACCCAGGCGTAGCAGAGCAGGAGCAGATCCCAGCGATTGACACCGTACTCGAATGTCTCTGACGCGGACTGCACGAAATGGATATTCAAACTTTGTCGCCGTGCCACCTCGCGAGCGCGATCCAGGCCCGCCCGGGAAACGTCAAACCCAGTAACATCCCAGCCTCGCGAGGCCAGAAACACGGCGTTACGACCCTGCCCGATCGTGACGTCCAATGCCTTTCCGGGCCTGTTGCTTCGAACGGCCTCTTCGAGGAGACAGTTGTGCCCCTGTGGGCCCCTTTCAGTTTTGAAAGCGTGGTTGAAGAGCATCCGTGCAAGGGACGGACGCTGGGCGACAAACCCTACCAGCCGCACGAAAAAGCCCTCGCCTCGCATGTCGGACTACCCTTCTGGACCTACGATTGTAATCCCGATCTCCAAGGCGCGTTGAACGCCGGCGGCTCTCGGCACACCTCAGGACGCCGAATCGTATCCGCACACGACGGCAGCGTTCGATGATTACTGCGGCACTCGGAACGAGATCGCGGCCGGCGCTCCCGATAGAATTTCCCGACTGCTATATCATGGTGCTTCATGTCTGGACCGGAAACGGCAACGACCGGGGTTGACCTTTTCATCAGCTATGCGCATTTGGAGGAGTCATGGGTCATCGACTTCGCCTCTGATTTGGATGCGTATTTGTCGCTTAGGATCGGCAGGAAGTTGAATGTCTGGTTCGACCGCTGGCGGATTCCCCGGGACGCTCCGGATGACCTGGTGCAAGCGGAGATTCAGAACGCACTTACCACGGCGAAGATCCTGTTAATGATTACCTCGGCTCTTTTCGTCCCGCGGGAATGGTTCAGGATTGAATACGAAGCGTTCGCCGGAGCGCAGGGGGAGTTAGTGGTCGAGGATCGGTCGCGGGTGTTCAAGCTACTGGTCGGCCGGGTCGAAGACGCTCAATTGCCAGCGTTGATGCAGCGGCAACTCGGTTTTCGATTCTACGCCGATCAAACGGCAGACGAAGGGGACAAGGTCACGCGCGGGAGCGAGATGTACAATCTGAGGATTCTCGAGTTGGCACGAGCAATCGGCGACACGTTGTGGAGGATGACACCTGCCGACGAACGAGAGCAACACCGGAAAGCGGGGCTGCAACGCCGCCGGCGCCTTAGTGAGGCGTGTGAGGATTAGGCCTGGTACTTCGTTACAGAGATACGCCCCAGGGATTCCAAAACGAGCAATCCAATCGGCGGGATGAGTTCGCCGGGCCAGGGGAAACCGTCGCGTTCGATTGAAAACGGCACGCGTTAGAGAGCATCGATCAGCGGCAAGCTCTCACCGCCGGGCGTGACGCAATGCGAGTTAAATCCAGTTGGATCGCATCATGGCTCCCGAGGTCACCTGAGACATCACTCCCGAATAGCGCTAACTCGGGCCGGATCACGCGCCATCCGTATTGTTCCCGCCGTGAACCTACTGATGCAACGAGAATCCGGACGGCAAGGCTGCCTCAAGATTGATCTGCTCTCCGGTGATGGGGTGGCGGAATTTCAGAAATTGGGCGTGCAGGGCATATCCTCCATCGCCGGGGAGGCCGGGATTTTCCAGAGGCTGGCCGGTTACTCCGTACAGAGGATCGCCTACCAGCGGATGGCCGATGGATGCCAGATGGATTCTGATTTGATGAGGGCGGCCGGAATTCAGGCTTACCTCAAATGTTGTGGTGCTGGTGCTGCGCGAGATCACCTTTGCCAATGACTTTGACGGTTTACCACTTGGGCTGGCAGCCCAAACGGAAACGATGAGCGGGTGCGGTACGAGGCCGATGGGTGTGAGGATTTCGTAGGCGTCGTGCTGTGCAATGTTTTGAGCCAGCGCCCGATAGAGTTTTTGAATTCCGGGTTTGTTCCAGTTTGCAAACAGATTAGAGGCCGCCTGCGGTGTTTTGGCGAAGAGGACGATGCCGCTGGTGCCTCGGCCCAACCGGTGGACAGGGTTTGCGTTGGGGGTTTGCTTTTGCACCAGGTGGAGGAGGGTGTTTTCCATGAAGCCTCCGCCGGGGAGGGTGGGCAGCCCGCCGGGTTTGTTGACGGCCAACAGATGGGGGTCTTCAAACAGGACTTCAAAGTGCTGAGGGGAGTCTGGTTCGATCCAAGGTGGACGGTTCCAGACAAGGGTTTGGCCTGAAGCGACCGATTCTCTTCCGGTGGCGGTGACGCCGTTGAGGGTGACTTCGCCGTTGTTCAGTTTTTGTTGCCAGGCTTGTGGAGTTGAGTGGGGGTAAAGGCCTGCCAAGTGGGAGAGCAGGGTTTGTCCGGGGTGTTTGGAGCCGATGATTGTGGTGTAGGCATAGCCCCGGTTGAGCATGTAGTTTGAGTGTAAGCTATGGCATCCGCGGCGCGCGTTCCGTTCGGCACGGGTCGTTCCCGTACGGCCAGGGTCTCCGAAGTTGACTTGCAACTCCATCAGCTTGTCCGAGCCCTCAATTTCGCGGACCACCTCGATCGTGCGTAGGGCACATGATGCGATTCTGGCACAGGCCGACGGCAGCGGCGCCACTTCGCCGATGACGAGCCAGGCGCGCAGGCGGCTGCCGCCGCGCGGCGATGTACGCGCGCCATCCTTGAGAGCCTCTGCCAGATTCGGCCGGGCCACAGCGAATGCCGGAGCGGCACCGAACAACAGGCCGGTCGCCAGAGCCACCAGCGCCGTGAAGCCGAGCACAGTGGCGTCCACGCACTGGGGCTGGTGGGGTTGCAGGGCAGCGGGTATGGCACGATAGAGCAAGCGAATTTGCCGCACGATGCGGGGACCATCGGCGCCAACGGGGCAGCGTATCGCGATTTCCTGCGTCCGCACCGCGGCTCGTGCCAGCAACATCTTGCCGACGTTAGCGCAAGCGATGAGCAGCACCAGGCCCACCGCGCCCAGCAGGGCTACGAGCGCTGGCCGGACCTCGCGTCAGTCCGATCGGGACAAAGATCTCCCCGAGACCTGATTGACCTTGGCGACCTCGGTGACGGTCACCAGGCGCCCGGCATCCGAGAACGGCAGCGGGCGAAAGAGAAAGTCGTTTGCGGCAGTGAAAATCGCTGTGTTCGCCCAATGCCGAGGCGCGGGCTGCGCGCGCCGGCTCAGAATCGCAGCGACGCGACCATCCGGTCGAATGTGCTCTGGAGCTGCGAAAACTGATTTTCGGGAGCGACGAAGACCAGGTAGAAGAGTCCTTCGGGGCGAAGGACCGTGAGCAGAGCATCGGTTTCATTGCCTCCGAAGGGAGAAGCGCTGCCGAGCCTGGTGATGAGGGCCGCGGCTCCGCCCGCGCGCGTCGAACGCGCGGGTGTGACCACCTGCATGCGGGGATTGTCGGCGCGAAGGTGGTGGATCAGGTCGTCGGTAGCGGACTGAAGCGCGGCACGGCTGTCGGGGACGAAGTAGCTCAGAATCGCGCCATATCCAATCTGAGAAGCGCCATTTTGGGTTACGATCCCTTCGCGCGGCGCGAGCGTGACGGAATCCGATTCCTGGCCGCCGAAGGCCTGCCAGTTGGCGGGGTAGGATATCGAAAAGCTTCTGCCGCGGAACTGCTGCAAGGACGCGGAGGGCGCCGCGGGCACCGGCTGCTGGCCGGCTGCTCCGCTTTTCTTTGGAGGTGCGGGCAGACTGGCCACGTGCTGCTTCATCTTCTCGAAATCGCCGGTCCGATAGCCGAAATCGCGGTGCGGTATGGAGGGCAGTTCGGCGCGGATCGCTTTTTCCCGGTTGCCCGGATTGGGATGATCGGAAAAGAACTGCAAGCCCTGTCCGCCGCCGCTGCCGAGCTTCTGAAAAAACGTCGCCATCTCTACGGGGTTGTAGCCGGCGTTGGCCATCATGTAAGAGCCCAGCGCATCGGCATCGCTCTCCGCATCGCGCGAAAACTTGAGCAGGTATGAGTTGGCCCCCAAGCCGAGGCCGAGATTCGCCAGTTGCCCGGCTGCGCTGTCGGTCCCGATCAGCCCTCCCGCCAGCATGGCCGGCAGCCGGAGCAGGTTCGCTTTGCTGGCCTGGTTGGTGCCGTGGCGGAGAATGACGTGCGCCATCTCGTGGCCCATGACGCCGGCCAACTGCGCCTCGCTGTCAACGGCCTTGAGCAGTCCCGTGAAGATGAACATGGGGCCGCCCGGCAGGGCGAAGGCATTCACCTGGTCCACATTGAGGACGGTAAAAGTGAAAGGATAGCCGCTCTTGCGGGCTTCGGGCGCCGATGCCAGCCTTTCTCCGATACGCTTGACGTAATTCTGAAGGAACTGGTCCTCGACGGCGGGATACTGCTGCATCACTTCCTTGGCATTGGCCTGGCCGAGTTGGACATCCTGCTCCTTGGAAAACAGGTTGAAGCCGGGCTTGAAGGGTTCACCTGGCTGCCGCGCGGCCCAGGCAGCGGCGGCAAGCAGGAAGATCCAGACGATTCGTTTCCGGAACATATCAACTTTTCCTCACGTTATAATTAACCCATGTTGACCCCCACCGAAAAGATCTGGCACAACGGCCGTTTTATCCGATGGGAGGAAGCCACCATCCACGTACTTTCGCACGTGGTGAGCTATGGAAGCTCGGTATTCGAAGGCATCCGGTGCTATTCGACGCCGGGCGGCCCGGCTGTCTTCCGCCTGCGCGAACACGTGCGGCGAATGATCGATTCGGCCAAAATTTACCGGATGGAGATCCCCTACTCGCAGGAGACGCTGGCCGATGCCATGCTCGAACTGGTGCGCGTGAACAAGATGGACGCGTGCTACATCCGTCCCATCGCCATGCGCGGTTACGGCGAGATGGGGGTGAACGGAATAAAGAACCCCACCGACGTGTATGTGGCGTGCTGGAGCTGGGGCAAGTACCTGGGCGAAGAAGCCCTGGCCGAAGGTGTCGATGTGTGTGTTTCGAGCTGGACCAGGATCGCACCGAACACCCTGCCGGCGCTCGCCAAGGCCGGCGCGAATTACATGAATTCGCAGCTTATGAAGATGGAAGCGGTCGCCAACGGCTATTCCGAAGGCATCGCCCTCGATACCAACGGATATGTCAGCGAAGGATCCGGCGAAAACATCTTCGTGGTGCGCGACGGTAAGATTCACACGCCGCCGCTCGGAGCATCCGTGCTTCCGGGTATCACGCGCGACACGATTCTGACCCTGGCGCGGGGGATCGGCATTCCCGTGGTGGAAACTATTATCCCGCGCGAACTGCTCTACATTGCCGACGAGGTGTTCTTCTCCGGGACGGCGGCGGAAATTACGCCGATCCGGTCGATCGACCGGATTCAGGTGGGCAGTGGAAAGCGCGGACCGGTGGCCGAAGCACTGCAAAAAGAGTTCTTCGGCGTGATTCACGGAACCAAGGCGGATGAGTTTGGATGGCTTTCGCCGGTGTACGAAGGCCAGACGGCCGGAGTGAAATAATTGAAAGCAGCGGGCTGCGCGGCGAAGATGACCACCTCCCCCGAGATTTGCCATCAGAACCGCGCAGCCAACTAATGGACTCTCCTTTTTTAACGCGTGCGTTCCGCGCGGCGCCACCTCGTTTTGCCCCGCCCCGGTGGATTTCAACAGATATTTTCGCGAGCGATCCGTTGCGTTTACGGGCCGCCGAGTGTGACAAAGTTGTGAATAAAACGACGCAATCATGATCTGTTCCGGAATCGACGTGCACCGCGAAGCAGAGGTGGAGGTTCGCTTCAATGAAGCGCTACTGGACGTCACCTATTCTTCAGGGCACGTCGCGTGCCAGCCCGGAATCTGCCTCTCGCCGGGATTTGTCGACTTGCAGGTGAATGGATTCGCGGGTGTGGATTTTAACGACCCTGACCTGCCACTGGAGGAAATCGAAAGAGCGATTCGAGCGCTGTTCGCAACCGGGGTTACCCGGTTCTTCCCTACTGTGATCACCGGGTCCCCCGCACGGATGAGGGCTGCCGTGCGGAAGCTGGCGAGAGCCGCCCGGGAACTCGAGGACGGCGAGGCCATCGCGGGACTGCATGTCGAGGGACCACACATCTCCAGCGAGGATGGACCACGCGGCGCTCACCCCGCGGAGTGGGTGCGCCCACCGGATGTGAACGAATTCCGGGACTGGCTGGAAGCATCGAATGGATTGGTGCGGATGGTAACGGTGGCTCCGGAGTGGCCTGGCGCGCCGGCGTACATCGAGGAACTGGCGCGGGAAGGCGTGGTTGTTGCTATCGGCCATACCGGCGCAAGCGGAGAGCAGATACGCGACGCTGTTGCGGCCGGCGCGACTGTTTCGACGCATCTCGGCAACGGCGCTCACTCGCGTCTGCCACGCCATCCAAACTACATCTGGGAGCAACTCGCCGAAGACCGGCTGATGGCGAGTTTCATCGCCGACGGGGTTCACCTGGATGGCGCGTTTCTTAAAAGTGCGATTCGGGCTAAAGGAGCGCAACGGTGTCTGCTGGTGACGGATGCGTCCACGCCCGCCGGCGCGGCTCCGGGACCGTACCGGCTGGGTGAGCTGGCCGTCGAACTCACGAAAGAGGGACGCGTGGTGCTGGAAGGCACCGACCGGCTGGCGGGCAGCGCATTGCGGATGGACGCGGCAGTGAGCAAAGCTGCCGGCCTTGCGGAGTTGGACTGGAGCGCGGCGGTGGCGATGGCCACCACGAATCCCGCGCGCGCGGCGCACCTCAAAGGACGCATGGCGGGACTCGCGGCCGGCGAAATCGCGGACCTGGTACGCTTCCGCATAAGTGACGCGGGCGACATTAAAGTGCTCGAAACCTGGTTGCGCGGACGGCGGGTATTCGCTCGAGAAGGCTCGCAATGGCACGATTAAGCCGCGACGAAGGATGTCCTTCGCACCGTCGATTGTAAACAGGGGCAAACTTTTTTCTTCGTTGTCCGTCACACCAGACAATGAAGCCAGGGTGCTGTTCGGCTGCGGGGAAATTGATCATCGCGATGCTGCCGGCGGTGGCCGCGCTTGCGAGTAATGCACCGGCCACGGGACTTCCGGAGCAAACCGCTCCGGAGACTTCCTTCCATGCGGGAATCGCGGGTATGCGGCAAGGAGATTGTGAAGCGGCCGCGCGCGATTTCACAAAGGCGATTCAGGCTTCCGAAAAGAGCGCTGAACGGTACGCTTCGCGAGCGCCGGGGTTCTGGAAAGCACTGGCCAGCGCGAACCTCTGCCGCGGCGCCTATTCCGGAGCCGAACACGCCTGGAAACGTGCGGCGGAATTGCAACTGGCCGCGGACCCGCGAAACGGGCAGCTTGTCGAGATTTATGCGGGTCTCGGCGTACTTTACGCACGCACGGGGCGGCTCACGGAGGCTCGCGCCACGTACGAACACGCCCGCGAAATCGCTCCTCACGTTCACGCTCCGGATCCCAATGTGATTTCGATGCTGCTTTGCAACATGGGAGCACTGGAATTTCGCGAGCGGAAGCCCGGACGGTCGGAGGAACTGTTGCGCGAGGCGCTTTCCATCCAGCGCAACTCGCCCGGCTCGGATCCGGAAGTGACCGCCGGCGTGCTAAACAATCTGGCCAGGCTGCGTTTCGACCGTAAAGACTACGAGGAGGCCGAACACCTGTACGCCGAGGCGGTGGCGATCATCGACGGCCGCACCGGATTCTCACCCCAGGCGGCGGCGTCCACTCTGGCGAACTACGCAAAATGTCTCAAGCGCACCGGCAGTGACGAAGAGGCGAAGCGGATGGCGGATCGAGCCAAAGCGATGGGCGCGAAACGACCGTCCGCCGCGGAGGCCGGCCTGGTCGTGGACATCGGAGAGTTGAGCCGCGGCAGGTAATGCCGGCTCGTCAGTGAAAGAACACCTCGACCCCCCGCTGCACGGCCGCGGCACCCAGCACGCCGCATAACGCTGCTGTGAACGCGGGCGCAGGCCCCTTCCGCTTCCACTCTTCATGAACCGCGTGATATCCGAGATATGTGAGCCAGCCGGCTGTGATCCCGAGCGGATAAGTGATCCAGACCGCGCCGAGTTTCGGCGCGAAGAGTAATCCGGCGGCTCCGCCCAGCAAGGTGGCGCCTTCCGCCACCGCGCACCAGGCAAGGGCGGCGGAACGGGATCGCATGGTAGCGCGCATCAGACCGCCCAAGGCGATCCCTTCGGGAATCTTGTGAAGAGCCACCGCGATCGGCACCGCTACCCGCAAGCCCAGCGGAACAGTAAGCTGAACCGTTCCGATCGACCACCCGTCGAGAAAACTGTGTATGGCGGCGGCGGTAATCAGCGGCGCAGCAAAGCCGTGAAGCTCGCTGGAGCACCGGTTGTGATCGTGATCGTGCGCGCAGGTGGGGCAGACCGAATAGACGTAGCGATTGACCACGAACAGCAGGCCGTAGCCGGCGCCAAACAGCACGATTGAGACGGGCCAGCCGAGTTCGAGCCCGAGTTCGGGAAGCAGCCCGAAGAGCGCAACCCCGAGGAGCACACCGGCGCTGAAAGGCAGCACGAGTTGAGCGCGGCGCCGAATTGCGGTGAGTTCGAGGCCCAGCGCCGCACCGCCAACACCGACGAGCGTGGCGAGAACCGGAGCGGCCATCCCCGGCGCCGCTGAAATGTTGTAAGGCAATTCTCTAATGTAGCAATACAGCGCCGGACATCCGGCGCAAACGAATCAGCCCGCCCCTTTTCGCAGCCGCCGGTATAATTTGTAACCCGCCAGCCCAAGCAGCGCGCCTGCCACCGCACCCGCTCCAATCACCACTCCGGCTGTGAGTCCGGTGGCCACACCCTGGGCCGCAAGTTCGATCACCCCGACGGTGGCTCCGCCCGCTGTGCCGACACCGGCTCCCACACCGGCGGCAGCAGTTGCCTTCGCTTTTTCCTTCTCGTCCTCGGTCATTTCTGTCCTTTAGACCCGCAATACTGAAGCTAACGCCATTGTAATCGGCATTGTTCCGGAATATCTTACTCCGGGCCGACGGAAATTACGTACAATGCATCTGGCCCAAGATTCAGCCTAATCGCGAGGTGGCCCAGCAGCCGGCGCCGCCGGCGCAACAGGCTGCACCGAAGCAGCCAAGCCCGAACCAACTGGCAACTCAGGAAGATCACAAGGCAATGCTCGAGATGCTGAAGATAGACCGGCGTAGTTTTGGCGCCTGCGGATTGGATCCGTTCTTGCCTGGGGACGGCAGCTATGGCAGCTTCATGCGCTCGAGCTTGCGGTAAAGGGTCTTACGCTCGATGCCGAGCAGTTCCGCGGCTTTACTCTTGTTGCCGCCGGTGGCGGACAGGACGCGCCGGATCTGTTCTTCCTCGGCGTCGGCCAGGGTCTCCACCGGTTTATCGCGCGACTCCATCGCGGTGAGGGCGTTGTGCACCGCTTCGGCGTCCACGCGGTCGGCCAGAATCGTCAGGCGCTCGACCGTATGCTGCAACTGGCGGACATTTCCGGGCCAGGTGAAATTCTGTAGGGCGCGAACTCCCGAGTCGAGCAGTTTCACCTCGCGGCTGTAGCGCTCGTTGTATTTGTTGATGAAGAAGCGGCTGAGCAGGGGAATATCGCCACGGCGCTCGCGCAGCGGCGGCAGAAAAATGCGGACGGTATTGAGGCGGTACCAGAGATCCTTGCGGAATTTCTCCTCCTCCACCATGCGCTGCAGGTCGCGATTGGTGGCAACGATCACTCGCACGTCCACCTCTTTAGACCGCGAAGCGCCGACGGGGCGAATCTCGTGACCCTCGAGGAAGCGGAGCAGGGCAAGTTGAAAGTTCAGCTCGATTTCGCCGATCTCGTCCAGGAATACCGTACCGCGATTGGCCGCTTCGAACACGCCCTGACGGTCGCGGTCAGCCCCGGTATAAGCGCCGCGAATGGCGCCGAACAGTTCGCTTTCGAGGAGGGAGGGTGCGATCGACCCGCAGTCCACGGCAACGAAAGCCTGGGCAGCGCGCCGGCTGTTGCGATGAATCATGCGCGCCACCAGTTCCTTCCCGGTGCCGGTTTCGCCTTCGATGATCACAGTGGCATCGGTAGGAGCGGCGCGGGAAACAGTCTTGTAAATCTCGACCATGGAAGCGGAGACGCCGATCAGCTCGGTTTCAGGCAGGTCTTCGCCGGCCGCCTCTTCGCCTTCTTCGTCACCGGCGGCCGTTGCGCGTTCGATGGCCTCCAGCATCACATCGAGATCGAACGGCTTGGCAATGTAGTCGAACGCACCGCCGCGGGTGGCGGCCATGACGGTTTCCATGGTGCCGCGGCCGGTCATCAGAATTACGGAGCAGTCCGGGTTGCAGCGTTTGGCGGCGTCCAGCACGTCCAGGCCCGTACGCTCGTCGATATAGATGTCGGAAATGACGATGGGGTAGGCTTGGGCGGAGAGTTTCTCGATGGCCTCGCCGGTGGTCGAGACGGCGTCCACCTCGTGACCGCTGGCTTCGAGCGCCGTTAGAATCGTGAACTGAAGGGCGGGGTCGTCCTCGACCAGAAGTAATCTTGCCATCTAATGCCGTTCCGCGGGTGCCGGCGATGGCGTACGCGCCGTCGCGGGCAGTACCAGAGTGAAGCAGGAGCCCACGCCGGGTTTGCTGGTCACCTCGATCCCGCCGCCGTGTTGCTCCACGATCTGCTGAACGATGGAGAGCCCGATGCCGGTTCCGGCCTCACCGGATTCCTCGGCCTTCCGGGTCCGGTAAAACTTTCTGAAGATCTGTTTGACTTCCTTCTGATCCATGCCGATCCCCTGGTCCCGCACGGCAATCCGCACATGCCCGCCCTCGAGAGCGGCGGTCACGGTCACCTCGGTTTGCTGGGGAGAATATTTGACCGCGTTAGTAAGTAGATTGTAGCAGGCGTACTCCATGAGCTCCCGATCGCCGGTAACTTCGATTCCGGCGGGGATGGGTTCCAGATGAATCCCGATATGCTTTCGTTCGGCGAGCGGAAGTGTGCGGACCACGCAAATTTCGACCGTTCCTGCCACGTCGATGATCTCGTGCTTCAGCTCCATCTGGCCGGCAGAGAGCCGTTCCACGTTGAGAAAGATCTCGACCATGCGGGCCAGGCGCTTGGATTCGGAATTGATGAGCTGGGACAACTGCTTCCGCTTCTCTTCCGTTAAGGAGAAGCGGGAGATCAATTCGCTTGAACCCTGAATGGCGGAAAGGGGCGTGCGCATTTCGTGAGTAACAAAGTGCATGGCCTGCTGATAGCGCGCCCGCTCCGCTTCGCTGCGGGTAAGCCGCCGCCGCACCACGAGGTGGTAGTAACCGCCGGCGGTGAGAAAGCCCAGCCAGCCCGGAAAGGCCGACGCCGTAAAAGGCAAGACGCGCCCGGCGATGAAAAAGGCGGAGGGAGCAGCCATGGAGGCGGCCAGCACCAGGGCACCGCTTGCGTAGGCCGTCCAGCCCTGGAAATATCGGAATACCAGTCCTTCGGCCGCCACCCAGAACACCGCCAGCAGGAGCACCCAGAAGCCCGGGACGTCCGTGAGAAAAGTGCCGCGGGCCAGGGTTTCGAAGACCTCGGCGTTGAACTGGACGCCCGGTGTAGGCCGCTCGTTCGAATTGGGAGCGATCACGGTGTCGTGTTCGGTTTGCGCGGTCACGCCGACGAAGACGACCTTGCCGCGAAAAACGTCCGCGCGGGAGGGATCCTCGAGCAACTGGTTGAGGGGAACTTCCGGAATCTGCATGTCCGCCGGGAGGAAGCGGACCCGCATGGGACGGCCCGGCGCAGGAGATGGAATGATCAGACCGCCGACGTGCAGGGAATCGGGATCCTCGACGATGTCGGCGTGGCGGGCAAGGCGAAAGGCTTCGAGGGCGAGCGCCCAGTACCGCTTTCGTCCGAAATGTTTGGAAAGCGTGATGGCGCGGGTGATGCCGTCCTTGTCCACGGGAGCGTTTACATGCCCGATGGCCGCGCCGCGAAAATCGGGCCGCGGTTCGCCCCATCCATCCGCAAGCAACGGGCTTGCCAGGACCACATTGGGGATCGAGGCGAGCGCGGAGGAAAGCGCGGCGTCCTGGGCCGGAGTTGTTTCGTTTTCAAGGATCAGATCGAGGGCGATGGCTTTGGGCTGGGCGGCCGCCGCGAGGCGCAGGCCGCGGGCGAGCGGTTCGCGGATGCCGCGCAGGTCGCCCGGAATGCCGGCCAGGGTCCGCTCGTCAATGGCGAGGAGCGCCGATTCCGGCTGCCAGGCGGGAGGCTGGTGGGCGCGGAATATGCCGTCGTAGGCCCAGTTATTGAGCGGCGCGCCGAACTGCGCAGAGGCCGCAAGCGCGGCCAAAAGAGCCGCGGCAAGAAGGGCGGCATAGGCGACCGCGGGTTTCCAGCCGGGCAGATTCATGATGAACCTCCAGTATAAAGGCGGAGGCCGCGCGGGTTGAAACAGGCGGGCAGGCTACTGCGCTGCACGAGGTAGTCGTAGCTTGGCGCGGCGACCTGTGCCGAAATCAGTTTGTGCGCAAGCGGATCAGCGCGTACAGGCGGTTTCGGAGTTAAGGTGAGTAGGTGAACTCGAAATGGCGGGAACAATGAATCGACGATCGTTTCTTCAGGCTGCGGCCGGCGGCGCCGCTGCCGCAGCGGGCGGGAACGCGGCACCCTCCGCGTCTCCCAATATCGTCATCGTACTGGCCGACGACATGGGTTATTCCGATATCGGGTGCTTCGGGGGCGAGATCCGCACGCCGAATCTGGACGCTTTGGCAAAGGGGGGCCTCCGGTTGACGCAGTTCTACAACACGGCGCGCTGTTGTCCGAGCCGGGCGACCCTGCTCAGCGGTCTTTATGCCCACCAGACCGGCGTGGGTCACATGGTGGATGCGCCCAAGCCATTTCCCGCTTACACGGGCGACCTCAACCGGCGCTGTGTGACGATCGCCGAAGCGCTGAAACCGGCCGGCTACCAGACTTACATGTCGGGCAAGTGGCATGTAACTCCGGTGACCCAGTCGAAGCACAACTGGCCCTTGCAGCGCGGGTTCGAGCACTACTTCGGGATCATCGGCGGCGCCGCCAATTACTTCGATCCGGATACGCTGGCGCGCGACAACGAGCGGATCGAACGCGACAGCCAGGACTTCTATCTGACCGATGCCATCGCCGCCAATGCCGCACGCTACGTGGAGGAGGCCGCTCAAAAGAGCCAGCCCTTCTTTCTCTACACGGCGTTCACCGCACCGCACTGGCCGCTGCACGCGCTCGAGCCCGACATCGCGCGTTACCGGGGCCGCTATCGCGACGGGTGGGACCGGCTGCGGGAGGAGCGCCGGCGCCGCATGATCAGCCTCGGCCTGATCGATTCCCGCTGGCCGCTCACGCCCCGCGATTCCCGCGTTCCGGAGTGGAAGGATGCTCCCGACAAAGAATGGCAGCAGCGCCGCATGGAGGTCTACGCGGCGCAGGTGGACCGGCTGGACCAGGGCATCGGCCGCATCGTTTCCGCGCTACGGCGGACACGGCAGCTCGACAACACGCTGCTGCTGTTTCTTGCCGATAACGGCGGGTGCGCCGAGGAGCTGGCCGCGAACGGGCAGCAGGCGCGCATCGCCGGAGCGCAGAAGCGCGGCGTACAGGTGGAAACCGGAAATCGCCCGGGGCTGATGCCGGGCAGCGAGGCCACCTTCGCGAGCTATGGCTTAAATTGGGCGAACGCCTCCAATACGCCGTTCCGGCTGTACAAGCACTGGGTTCACGAAGGGGGCATTTCGTCGCCCTTCATCGCGCACTGGCCGGGTCATATCCGCTCGGCCGGCAGCATGGTGCATCAGCCGAATCACCTCATCGACCTCATGGCGACGTGCGTGGATGCGGCAGGCGCGAAATACCCGCAGACCAATCACGGGGAAGCCGTGCAGCCGATGGAGGGGCGCAGCCTGCTTCCGATCCTCGCCGGGCGCGCCGCCGAGCGGCAGGGGGCATTGTATTGGGAGCACGAGGGCAACCGCGCCGTCCGGGACGGCAAGTGGAAGCTGGTTTCGCGTCATCCAGGGCGATGGGAACTCTACGATATCCCCGCCGACCGAAGCGAACTGAACGACCTGGCTGCCAGGGAGCCCGCCACCGCCGAACGGCTGACCGGCATGTACGAACGCTGGGCGGCCCGTGTTGGAGCCGTGCCGTGGAGCGAAGTGCAGAAGGCCCCGCGAACTCCGGCACCCATCCCGACGGACGCAAAATAGGACCGCGCGGCCCATCCGCTTTCCGCGGAGGACGCGAGATCGTTAGTTCTCCCCCGGCATGTCCGCGCGGTCCACCACGAGTATCTATCCCCGCGGTGTTCCCATCAGAGATGCGAAGTCGAGACTGAACGTGTACAAACCCGTCAGCCCCGTACGATCGATGACCGGAGCGCCCACCGCGCTGATGAGCATACTGGCCAGCGAAGAGACCGGCAGGCCCCGACCGCGAATCATGCGATCTCCCTGGCTGGAGCTGCCGGGATAACGCTCGTCCCCGGCCGTTGCCTGCACTGAACAGTATTACCGAAAAGTGCAAAAAGGAACCGCGGAACATTCGCGAACCGGTTTGCGTAGCCCTTTTTGGAGGACGCAACATGTTCTGTACCAAGTGCGGGGCTGGACTTCGAGAGGATGACCGCTTCTGCTGCCGCTGCGGAACACGGACCGAGGCCGGAAGGATCGAGGTGTCGAGCAGGCCGCTGCTGCTCGACCGGCGGAACCGGAAGATCGGCGGTGTCTGCGCCGGGTTCGCGCGTTACTTTGAATGCGATGTCACGCTGATCCGCGTGCTCTGGCTGGCCATCGCTCTGACTACCGGGGTGGGTTTCCTGGCATACCTGGCAGCCTGGATCATCATGCCCAGCGATCACGGCCTTGCGCCCGCCGTGTACATGCAGAGCGACCCGCAAGCTACGGCCTGACGCCGGCCGCCTTGTGCTTGTCGCGCCGGGGACCGCTCCATCCCTGCCAGAATGAGGAAATGTACAAGGCGGCCCGGCCACCGTGGTAAGCGCGTACCTGATATTTGCCGCGACATACTTCGTGCTGGCCATCGGACGGCTGCCCGGCTTCCGCGTGGACCGCACCGGCGCCGCCGTCATCGGCGCCAGCCTCATGCTCGCGGCCAACGTGCTGACGGTGGAAGAGGCCTACGCCGCGGTCAATTACGACACCATCATTCTGCTGTTCGGAATGATGATTGTAGTGGCGAACCTGCGGCTTTCCGGCTTTTTCGCCCTGGTGAGCGCATGGGTCGTGCGGCACGCCCGGCGTCCCCTGCTCCTGCTTTGCGGAATCGTTGCGGTGTCGGGCGTGTTCTCGGCATTCTTCGTCAACGATACGATGTGCCTGGTGTTGACGCCGCTGGTGCTGGAGGTGACGCGGCAACTCCGCCGCAATCCCCTGCCCTACCTGCTCGCGGTGGCCATGGCCTCCAACGTCGGCAGCGTGGCCACGATCACGGGCAATCCACAGAACATGATGATCGCGACGTATTCCGGCATCGGCTACGTGCGGTTCACGGCGGCGCTCGCCCCCATTGCCGCCGCCGGCCTGGCACTCACGGTGGTGGTGATCGCCTGGATCTACCGCGCCGAGTTCCGGGGCGCGGCCGCGCTTGAGGTCCAGCCGCACACCGGGCATGTTTACCGGCCGCTGATGTGGAAGTCGCTGGCCGCTTCCTGCGCGATGATTGTCTTCTTCTTTGCGGGCTGGCCGGCGCCCAAGGTAGCGGTGATCGCCGGCGCCATGCTGCTGGTTACCAGGCGGATCAAGCCGGAGCGCATCTATCGCGAGATCGACTGGAGCCTCCTGGTGATGTTCGTAGGGCTTTTCATCGTGATTGCGGCGCTCGAGAAAACGCCATTGCCCCAGAACCTCTTCGCGGCAGCTACGCGGTACCATTTGGAACGCACCGCGCCCATGGCTGTGTTTGCCGCGCTGCTCTCGAATCTGGTGAGCAACGTTCCAGCCGTACTGGTCTTCAAGAGCTTCGTCCCGCACCTCGCCGATCCCGTCCACGCCTGGCTCACCCTGGCGATGTCCTCGACCCTCGCCGGGAATTTGACGGTGCTGGGCTCAGTGGCGAACCTGATTGTGGTGCAGCGTGCGCGACGCGAAATTCGAATCGGGTTTTGGGAGTACGCCAGGGCCGGCGTACCCCTGACTCTGCTCACGCTGGGGCTCGGAATTCTGATGCTAAACTAACGGGTTGTCCCGACCGATTTTGCGAGCCGGCGAGTGGTTTCTCCGTTCCGGCATACAGGAAGCGGGTGGCGGAGTCGCCCGCTACTATCGAACCGACCTTCAGCGGAATCAGGCCATTTCAACCGAAATCACCGGTTACTCGGCCAGCGCCCTGGTCTATCTGCACTCCGTGACGAAGGACCCGCGCTACCTCGATGCAGCGGAGTGCGCGGCCCGCTTTCTGGCGTGCAGTGCCTGGGATGCGGGCGCCGGAATGATGCCTTATGAGCCCGGTCCGCCGCGCACCAGTTATTTCTTCGACTGCGGAATTATCGTGCGCGGCCTGCTGGCGGTGTGGCGCGCTACCGGAACGGAGGAGTACCTTGCTGTCGCCGCGGACGTAGGCCGCTCGATGGCGCGGCACTTTCGTGCAGGCGACGGCTGGCACCCTGTCATCTCGGTTCCGGACGGGACGCCTGAAGCCCGCGACCGGCTGCGGTGGTCGCGATCGCCAGGCTGTTACCAGTTGAAGTCGGCCATGGCGTGGTTCGATCTCGCCGAGGCGCTGGGTGATTCCAGCCTGGCAGAACCTTACGAACAAACGCTCGAACCAAGCTTCGAGGACGCGCGGGAGTTCCTGCCGGGCCACTCCGAGAGGGCGAAGGTCATGGACCGGCTGCACGCCTTTATGTATTTTCTCGAGGGCCTCCTCCCTCGTGTTTCGGATGCCCGCTGTGCCGCCGCGATTCGGGACGGCATTCCACGCGCCGCGGCACATCTTCGCGAAATCGCCCCGGAGTTCGAACGTTCGGACGTTTACGCGCAGATTTTGCGCATGCGAATATACGCCGACTTCCTCGGCGCCGCGCCGCTCGACCGCGCTGCCGCCGCGCACGAAGCGGAGCGGCTGGCCAGTTTCCAGTCTGCCGGCGAAGACCCGCGCATCGACGGCGGCTTCTGGTTCGGACGTCAGGCCGGCAAGCCGCTGCCATATTCGAATCCGGTCTCGACGGCATTCGGCATGCAGGCGTTGGAGTTGTGGGAACGGGCCCGTGAGGGCGGCGGCCCGCCCCTGCGTCATCTGCTGATCTGAACTTGAGCGCACGTCTTCAGGTCGCGTTTTGGGCCGCGCTGGCGCGGAACGCCGCTACTGTGCGCCCGCGCCGGCGGGCTACGCCGCGAACCACCGGCGCGCACGCGCGCTACGTGCACGGCATTTCGGTGGTGATACCTTCGCGCAACGGCCGCGGCCTTCTGGACCTGCAACTCCCCGGCATTGTGAACGACCTCGCCGGTCTTGACGCGGAGGTCATCGTCGTAGACAACGGCTCGGACGATGGCAGCGCGGAGTGGCTCGGCGATGAGTGGCCGGAGGTGCGCGTGGTGGTGTCTGCGTCACCGCTCTCGTTCGCCCGCGCCGTGAATCGCGGCATACTGGAGGCCCGCTTCCGTTACGTCTGCCTGCTCAATAACGACATGCTGCTGGACCCGGGATTCTTCCACGCGCTGCTCGACGCTTTCGCACGCGTGCCGGACCTGTTCTGTGCGACCGCCCAGATTCGCTTTCCAGCGGGCGTCCGCCGCGAGGAGACCGGCAAGGCCGTGATGGCGCAGTCGAATCCCGAGGATTTTCCGCTCCGCTGCGACGAGCCGCTGCCCGGCGAAGACCTCACCTGGGTTCTGTACGGCAGCGGCGGCTGTTCTCTTTATGACGCGGCCATGCTGCGGGAGCTCGGCCTTGTGGACGAAGCCTACGAACCCGCTTACGTAGAGGACCTGGACCTGGGATACCGAGCCTGGCAGCGGAACTGGCCGAGCGTATACGTGGCCGGAGCCGGCGTGGAGCATCGACATCGCGCCACCACGTCGCGGTACTTCACCGAGGATCAACTCGAGGCCGTGTTGGAAATCAACTACCTTCAGTTTCTGGCGCGGGCAGTGGCGGATCGGGCGCTTTTTCGCCGGCTGTGGGACCAGGCCGTGGCGCGCCTGGAGTTGCGCGCGGAGCGTCCGGCTGCACGGCAGGCGTTGCGCCGCGCCGCGGAAATCGCGTTGGAGCCGACCGCCGCCGAGGCCCGGCCGGGTTGGGAGCAGCAGTTCCTCGCGCTCACCGACGGATCCGTGGCGGTATTTCCCGGCAGGGGCGCGGAAGGAGTGCTGGTGAGCCTCGTGGAGGAATTGGCGCCGCCCCCCGCGACCCTGCTGGTCCGCTACGCCGAGGTGGTGGTAGCGCGCGGCGCCGCGGCATTCGATGCGGCCCTCGCCCAGACCCGCCGCAAGTGGCCCACGGCCCCGCTCAGTACAGCCCCTTGACGAGCCCGCCATCCACCGCGATGGACGCGCCCGTGATGAAACTGGCACGCTCGGAGGCGAGGAAGACCACCAGGCTCGCAAACTCCTCCGGCAGGCCGATGCGTCCCAGCGGCGTTTGCGCAGCCCATCTCTTCTCTACGTCAGCCGGCGCGATTCCCTCGCGGGCGGCGAGCTTTTCGGAGAGCTCGATTAATCGCGCAGTGGCAGTGTAGCCGGGGCAAACGTTGTTGACCAAGATGTTGTGGGGGCCGTACTCGTTCGCCAGCGTCTTGACCAGCCCGCTGACGCCGGCGCGAACGGCGTTCGACAGCACCAGGCCCTCCACCGGCTGCTTCACCGTCACCGATGTGACAGCGATGAATCTTCCCCAACGGCGCTGCCGCATGAGCGGCAATGTCTCGCGCGCGAACGATACCGTACTCAGAAGGTTGAGTTCGGCCGCCGCGCGCCAGTCCTCGATGGTGGTGTCGGCGAACGACTTCGAAGGCGGCCCGCCGGCATTCGCGACGCAGATGTCTACCCGTCCGAAGCGCTCCGCCACAGCCTCGACGAAGCGCCGTACCTGCTCCGGCGAGGTCACATCCACGGCCTGCGCGAGCACTTCCACACCAGTCGCGGCGCGCACCTCTTCCGCCGCCGCTTGAAGTGTGGAGTCTGTACGCGCACACATCGCGATCTTCGCGCCTTCCCGCGCCAACCCCATGGCGGCGGCCTTGCCGAGTCCCTGACTGGAGGCGGCGACGATGGCAACGCGGTCTTTCAGTCCCAGGTCCATCTCACCCTCGCAGGTAGGCGTCGTCCTTCTTCAGCCAGTCGTGCCTGATCGGGCTGAAGATGTCCAGATCCAGCGTGTCTTCGAGCGCCACTGCCGCATGGGGGACGTGCGAGGGAATGCGCAGCACCTCTCCCTTGGCGACCACGATTTCCCGGCCTTCGATCTGAAACTTGAGCGCACCTTCCAGAATGTAAGTGATCTGTTCGCTCTCGTGATGGTGTTCCGGAACCACCGCGCCCTTAGCCAGAAATACCTGCGCCACCATCGCCTTTTCGCCGGAGATGATCTTCCGCGCGATCGTCGGGCTGAGCACTTCTTTCTCCATGCTGTCCCACGTGTAGTGTTCCATCAGCAGTTATTGTAAGGGCGCGCTCCCTTATAATGGGGGATCCTTTTGTGGAGGGTTGCCCAGATGGTTCGAGCCGCGAGGGTCGTGACGCTCGCACTGTTAGTCTGTTCCGCCTGGCTGCAGGCCGCCGGCCCGGGAATCTGGAACCTGACGCCGCCGCCGCCCGCTTCCTGGCAGCAAGGACGGCTGGCGGATCTCGCCGCACGCCGCAAGGCCGTGATGGAGGCCGTAGGTGAAAAGGGCGTCCTCATCCTGCATGCAGCCGAGCCCCGCAACTATGCAGGAGACGTGGACTGGCCTTACCGGCAGGAGAACAATTTCTTCTACCTCACATGCCTGACCCAACCCGGCTCCACGCTCGTGCTCATTCCCGGCGCTGCCACACGTGAGGTGTTGTTCCTTGCGCCTTCGAACCCGGCGCAGGAAACCTGGACCGGGCACATCCTCACACCGGCTGAAGCCCGTGCGATTTCCGGTATCGCAACCATCGAGGATGCGCGCAACCTGAATGCGTTTCTTGCCGCGCTTCTGCCCGCAATCAAGGACGCTCTGCCTTCGCAAACTCCCGGCGGGCGTGGAGGCGGACGCGGCCCCGCGCCGGCGCAGCCGCTTACTCCCGAGTTCCTCGCCGCTTTCCAGCCGGCCGCCAACACCACACTCGAAATCTACATGCTGACGCGCGGCGCCGCCGAGTTCCGCCGCGAAGCCGAGTTCGCCGCCAGGCTCGCCGCCCTGACCGCTCCCGTCACAGTGAAGGATGCGAGCACGATCTTCACCAACTTGCGCCGGGTCAAATCGGCTCGCGAACTGGACATTTTGAAACATGCCGCGGACATCACCGCCGAGGCCTTCCAGCGCGTCTATGCCATCGCGGCTCCGGGGATGCCCGAGTACGAAATCCAGGCGCAGTTCGAGTTCACGTTTCTGCGGCGCAACGGCCACTGGGGCTATCCGTGCATCGTGGCGTCGGGCGTCAATGCCACGACGCTGCATTACGAATCGAACCACGACACCATGAAGGCCGGCGACCTGTTGCTACTCGATGACGCCGCCGAGTTCGACGGTTACAGCGCGGACGTGACCCGCACCATTCCGGTGAGCGGGAGATTCAACAAAGAACAGGCGGAGATCTACCGCCTGGTGTGGGAGGCGCAGCAGGCGGCCATCCGCAACGTCAGGCCCGGACACCAGATCACGGGCGGGCCGGAATCCGTCACGGGCGCCGCGAACGAAGTCTTCCGGCGCGGCCTGGTGCGAATGGGCCTGATGACGGACGCGGCAAGCGACCAGCAACTGCGCGTCTGGTTCAATCACGGAATCAGCCACGGCATCGGTCTGAATGTCCACGATCCAGGCGGCCGCGAGTTGCAGCCCGGCATGGCGATCACGGTCGAACCCGGAATCTATATTCGCCCGGACGCGCTGGAGCACCTCGCAAAGACGCCTGAAAATGAGAAGTTCATCGCCGCGGTAAGGCCCGCGTTCGAGAAATACAAGGGCATCGGGGTGCGCATCGAGGACGATGTGGTAGTGACGGACGGGGAGCCGAAGGTGCTCTCGGCGGACATCCCGTCCAAACTGGAAGACGTGGAAGCGGCGATCGCACGCTGGCGCAAAGCGGTCAAATCCAACCCGCTGCCCTGATTCGCAAGAGGCATGGATTTCGTCGAACTCTCCGGATTCGCGGCGCTGACCGCAATGGTCCTGCTTACCCTGAACTTTCTCATGGGCCTGCTGGTAGCCACCAATTACAACCCCGCGCGGGAATGGCCGCACCGGAAGCTGCCGGTTCCGCTGTTTCGCATTCACAACTGGACCGCGTACGTCGCTATCGCAGTAGTGTTCTTGCACCCGAGTCTGCTGCTGTTCGCCAAGGAACCGAATTTCCGCATCGGCGATATCTTGTGGCCGCTCGGCTCGCCGGGCCAGACCCTCTATAACTGCCTGGGCGCGGCGGCGTTCTACGGCTTCCTGTTCGTGGTTGTGACGTCCTATTTCCGCCCGCAATTGCGGCACCGGCCCTGGAAGAGACTCCACTACACGGCCTACGGCGCGGCGGCGTTCCTGTTCGCACATGGCACGCTGATCGATCCGCACCTCAAAAACAATCCGCCGGACTTCATCGATGGCGAGAAACTCCTGGTGGAAGGCTGCTTCGTTCTGGCGGCGGCCGCGGTGGTCTGGCGCCGGCGGCGCGGAAACGAAAAGCAGCGCCATGCGGCCGCCCGGAAAGCGGCCTGAATCCTTCGATAGAATAGGCCCGAGCGTATGACAGCCAAAGCGAACTGCTATGTGTCCATGCCGTTCGGGCGCAAAACCACTGCGGAGGGCCGGACGATGGACTTCGACCGTCTCTACGCGGAAATCATCCGGCCGGCCGCGGAAAGGGCCGGATTGAGTTGTTTCCGGGCCGATGAATTCACGGGCGGCGCGCTGATCCTCAAGTCCATCTTCTCCGCCATCATGACCAGCGAAGTGATGGTGGCCGACGTGACCACCTCCAACGGCAACGTCATGTACGAAATCGGGGTGCGCCACGCGACTACCGCCCGGCCCACCATCATGGTCGCGGCCAGCGATGCAAGGCTGCCGTTCAATCTGAACTTCCTTCAGACTCTCCGTTACGAAGTCGATGCGGACGGAGCCATTCCACCGCAACTGGTCGAAGGGTTCCGCCACCGGCTCTTCTCCGCGATAGAGTCCAGCCTGCGTGCTCCGGCGGCATTCAGTCCGGTTTTCGAGCTGTTCCCCGAATTGCAGACGCGGATGCAGCCCGAGCCGCCGGTGAACGTCGCGCCCGAGATAATGCTCCAGAGCGACCCGCAGGCTCGCCGCGCGAGCAAGCATACTTCGCTTCGCGCGGCCGAAGAGCAGACTGCCGGCCGGCCGGAGACCGACCCCACCGCCATGCTGGCCATCCTGAAGGGCTACCAGGAAGTGTCGGCCTGGGACGACCTGGTTCGCTTTGCCGAAACCATGCCGCAGGAGTTACGCGAAAATCCCGACGTGGCACAGCGCGTGGCACTGGCGCTCAATCGCCGGGCGCATCCCGGAGATCGGGAACGGGCCGTGGAGACACTCACGCGGCTCATCGAGCGCACCGGAGGCGACGGCGAAACGTACGGTATTCTGGGACGCGTCTACAAGGATCTGTTTCGCGAAACCGGCGATCAGAAATTCTGGCAGATGGCCTACGATGCTTATCGCGCCGGCTTCGAAAAGCAGCCCGATAACTACTATCCGGGCGTGAATGCGGTGACTCTCCTCATCGAGCGCGGCACGCCCGAATCGCGCCGCGAGCTGAAGCATTTGCTGCCGCGCGTCAAGCAGGCATTGCAGCAGCGCCTCGACACCCGTCCGGCGGACTATTGGGATCTTGCCACGGGAATGCACCTGGCCGCCGTCGGTCGCGAGTGGAGCGAAGCGAGGTCATGGGCCGACAAGGTGCTGAAGAGTGCGCCCTCATCCTGGATGCTCGCAACAACGCTGAACGATCTGCGGGCGCTCGCTCCCGGCATGGCGGAGACCGACCGGGCGAAGCTCACACGCCTGATCCAGCCGCTCGAACAGCAGGCGCGGGGGGAACTGGCGTGATGGTCACCTACGAACAGACCCTGCGCAACATTCTTATTCTGCATGAAAAGGCCGAGCAGGCGGAGAAGGACCGCGTAGATCTGCTCAAGTCCGATCTTACGCAGGATAAGAAGGACGAACTCGACCGCGACGCGCAGAAGGCCATCGCGCGGCTGGCGGCATATAAACTCGACGCCCTGGCCGAGTTGCTGCGCTTCCCCCCATACCACGTCGGCATTCTCAGCAAGCTCGAGGATTTCAGGAAGGACGGCGCGTACGACAAGTCGGTCTTCATCATGACCAAGTTTCCGGGCGCCGGGAAGCAGGTTGACAAGGAACTGAACCAGGTCATCAAAACCGTTCAGAAAGCGGTGAAGGCTGCCGGCTTCCTTCCGCGGATCGCCTCGGAGAAGGATTATCACGAACTGCTTTGGCACAAC
The DNA here is from genome assembly GCA_963836425.1 of Bryobacterales bacterium. Classification (GTDB taxonomy): domain Bacteria; phylum Acidobacteriota; class Terriglobia; order Bryobacterales; family Bryobacteraceae; genus CAWIJJ01. Next base: position 64,778 of record CAWIJJ010000014.1, read on the forward strand.
GTCGGGCTGTACCTGCTGGGCTGTTGCCGCGGAATCGCCATCGTGGAGAGCAAGCACACCGAGGAACTGAATCCGAACGTAGCCATGGAATGGGGCTGGATGCGTGCCATGGGGAAACGGGTTCTCTTCCTGGCAGAAAAGAGCTTCGACCTGCGGAGGGCGGACTGGAGCGGGCTGATTGAAGAGCAGTTTCAATGGGAAAAACCCGGTCCCGGTATTGCCGCCGCGGTGAAGAAATTCCTGGCCTGACCTCCCCACCGTTCGCAACACTTCTTTGATAGGGTAAAAGGCTGATTCATGGAAACGCCACGAGAGACCGACTCCACGGAAGCCCCGTCCGAGGGTCTGTTGTACCGCCTGCTCCGCCGGGTGGTGGACATTCGACCGGCTGAAGTAGCCCCGGTAATGTGGGCATGGCTGTACTTCTTTTCGGTTCTTTCGGCGTATTACGTCATCCGCCCCATCCGTGATGAGGTCGGCGTAGCCGGCGGGATCGAAAACCTGCCCTGGCTTTTTACGGGCACGCTGCTCGGGATGATCGTGGCAAACCCGCCCTTTGCGGCACTGGTTGCCCGCCTCTCGCCGGTGCGGTTCATCTCCACGACTTATCGCTTCTTCAACCTGAACCTGCTGCTATTCCTGCTGCTGCTGGGCTACACCACCGGCGCGGCGAATCTCTGGACCGGACGCATTTTCTACATCTGGGGCGCGATCTTCAATCTTTTCGTGGTCTCGGTTTTTTGGGGCTTCATGGTGGATGTATTCACCAACGCGCAGAGCCGCAGGCTTTTCGGGATGATCGCCGCCGGCGGAACCCTGGGCGGCATCGTCGGCTCCTCCATCACTTCGGTGCTGGCCACCCACGTGGGCCGGAGCGTGCTCATGCTGGCATCGGTCGCGCTTCTGGAACTGGCCGTATTCAGCGTAAGACGGCTGGCGCGCCTCTCCAAAGCGATGCGTGAAAAACAGACCGGGAACGTTCCCGAGCAGGTGATCGGCGGCGGCGCGCTCGCCGGACTGACGCGCGCGGTAAAGTCCCCTTATCTGCTCAATATCGCGCTGTACATGGCGCTTTTCACCATTCTTTCGACGTTCCTCTATTTCCAGCAGGCCGCCATCGTGCAGCATACTTTCACGGACCGCGCCCATCGCACGGCGTTTTTCGCGAACGTGGATCTCGCCGTGAATGTGCTTACGCTGGTGGTCCAACTCTTTCTCACCGGCCGCATTTTGAAACTGCTCGGGGTTGCGTTAACCCTGACCGTGCTGCCAACCGTTTCCGTGATCGGCTTCTTCGCCCTCGGCCTCTCGCCAACGCTTTGGGCTCTGGTGGTGCTCCAGGTGCTGCGCCGGGCGGGCAACTTTGCGGTGGCGCGACCCACTCGCGAAATTCTGTTCACCGTGCTGCCGCGCGAGGACAAGTACAAGGCCAAGGGTTTCATCGACACCTTTGTGTACCGGGCCGGTGACCAGATCGGCGCCTGGTCCTATGCCCTGATGGGGGTCTTCGGGCTGGGCGTGGCCGGCATCTCGTTTGCGGCCGTTCCGATTGCAGCGGTGTGGCTGTTGAACGGTTTCTGGTTGGGCCGCCGGCAGGAACGACTGGCGGAGGCTGCCCGCCCCTCCGATCAATCGAAGATGACGGTCTTATTGCCGTAGCGAAGGATGCGGTGTTCCAGGTGCCACGCCACGGCCCGTGACAGGACCACGCGCTCCAGGTCGCGGCCTTTCTGAATCAGGTCCTCCACCTGGTCGCGATGCGAGACGCGCGCCACGTCCTGCTCGATGATCGGCCCGTCGTCCAGTGCCTCGGTCACGTAGTGGCTGCTGGCGCCGATCAGTTTCACGCCTCGCGCGAACGCGGCGTGGTACGGGCGCGCCCCGATAAACGCGGGCAGGAAGGAATGGTGCACGTTGATAATTCGCGACGGGTACCGCTTGACGAAATTCGGCGAGAGGATTTGCATGTAGCGCGCCAGCACCACCACGTCGATCCGTTCCTCTTCGAGGATCCGCAACTGCTCGGCCTCGGCCGGCGCCTTGCTTTCCCGCGGCACCGGGACGTGACGGAAGGAGACGCCGTAGAATCCGGCCAGCGCTTCCCCTTCCCGGTGATTGCTCACGATCACGGGGATGGTGCACGGCAACTCTCCCACCTGGTGCCGGTGCAGCAGGTCCACCAGGCAGTGCAGGTACTGGGAGACGAAGATCGCGATGCGAGGGCAGCGGGCGGAAGTTTCGAGCCGCCAGTTCATGGCCAGCTCGTCGGCCAGCGGAACGAAGGCCGCGCGGAAAGCCTCCAGGTCGAACCCCTCCAGCATCCACTCCACGCGCATGAAGAAGAGGCCGGCTTCGTGGTCCTGGTGCTGGTCGGCATGGGTGATGTTGGCGCCGTGTTGGTAGAGCAGGCTGGAGACGGCGGCCACGAGTCCCTTGCGGTCGGGGCAGTCGATGAGCAGGACGGCGGTATTTCCCATTTTGTAAAGCCAGCTTAACCCATACCCTCCATAAAAAACTTTTGTTTGCTCCCGCGGATTCCAGGCATGACACTGAAAGGATTACTTTCGAGGGTTTCACGTGCGTTTTTCGTCGTATGAAGCGACAGGTTTTTATGACGAAATGTTCGAGACCGGCGGCCGGCCGAGGCCGCACGCTCAACTCTTGATCGATACGATCGAGAACCTGCTCGAAGGGCAGCTCATGCGCTACCAGCACGCCGCGGACCGGCTGCTGCTGCAGATGGGGATCACGTTCAACGTCTATGGCGACACCGCCGGCGCCGAGCGCATCTTCCCGTTCGACCTGGTGCCGCGCATTGTGCCCGGCAACGAGTGGGAGAGGATCGAGCGCGGCCTGCGACAGCGCATCCACGCCTTGAATGCGTTTATCGACGACATCTATCACGGGCAGAAGATCGTGCGGGACGGTGTGATTCCGGCCGAGGTGATTCTCTCCGCCGCCTCGTTCCGCCCGCAGTGCCGCGGCCTCAACCCGCCTCGCCGCGTCTGGTGCCACATCACCGGCACGGACCTGGTGCGCGACCGCGACGGTCAGTACTACGTGCTCGAGGACAACCTGCGCGTGCCCTCCGGCGTATCGTATGTGCTCGAAAACCGCGAGGTGCTGAAGCACATCTTCCCGAAAGTATTCGAGGGCCTCTCCGTGCGCCCTGTGGACGAGTATCCCAGCCGGCTGCTCGAAATGCTCGAAGCGATCGGGCAGCCCGACGCGCGCAATCCGCGCGTGGTGGTGCTGACCCCCGGCATCTACAATTCGGCCTACTTCGAGCACAGTTTCCTTGCCAAGCAGATGGGCGTGCAACTGGTGGAGGGACGCGACCTGATCGCCAACGGGCGAGGCGTGTTCATGCGCACCACCCGGGGCCTGGAGCGGGTAGACGTGATCTACCGCCGCATTGACGACGATTTTCTCGATCCGGAGGCCTTCCGCCCGGACTCCCTGTTGGGAGTTCCCGGCCTGATGGAGGCCTACAGGCAGGGACTTGTCTCGCTTGCGAACGCCCCCGGCAACGGTATCGCGGACGACAAAGTGATCTACGCCTATGTTCCGGACATGATCCGGTACTACGAGAACGAGGACCCGATCCTGCCCAACGTGCCCACGTTTCTTTGCTGGCGCGATGCGGATCGCCAACACGTTCTTGAAAACCTGGACAAGTTCGTAGTGAAATCCGCCAACGATTCCGGTGGGTACGGGATGCTGGTTGGGCCGCACTCCACAAAGGAGCAACAAGCGGAATTTGCGGAGAAGATCCGCGCCAACCCGCGCAACTACATCGCGCAGCCGACCCTGGGACTTTCGCGCGCGCCCACGATTATCGAGGACCGCTTCGAGCCCCGGCATGTGGACCTGCGCCCTTACGTCCTCTACGGCCGTGATATCTGGGTGCTCCCCGGCGGGCTCACCCGGGTGGCGCTGCGGAAAGGGTCGCTCGTCGTCAATTCTTCGCAGGGTGGAGGGAGCAAGGACACATGGGTGCTCTCGCCCGGCGAAATGCACCAATCACAGGAACAGTCATGATGACCGTCTCACAACCACTGTTGAGCCGCGTGGCGGATTCGCTTTATTGGATGGCCCGCTATATCGAACGCGCCGAAAACGTGGCGCGCTTCATCGGCGTGAATCTCCATCTCTCGCTGGACCAGCCCTCTTACGAGGAGAGCCAGTGGGGTGCTACCGTGGACACCACCGGCGACGGAGCCGTGTTTCGCCGGCGGTACCCGCAGGCTACCCAGCAAGCCGTGGTGGACTTCCTCACAGCCGACGGGGACAATCCGAACTCGATCTGCTCCTGCATGCGGGCTGCGCGGGAGAACGCGCGATCGGTTCGTGAAGTGATCTCCTCGGAAATGTGGGAGCAGGTCAATGAACTGTACCTTTTGGTGCGCGATATCCGGGGCCAGATCACCACGGATGTGCTCCCACGCTTCTTCCACCAGGTGCGAATGGCCTGCCACCAGTTCCAGGGCGTCACCGACGCCACGATGACGCACAACGAGGCGTGGCAGTTCATCGGCCTCGGCCGCACCCTGGAGCGCGCCGACAAAACCACGCGCCTGCTCGACGTCAAGTATTTCATCCTGCTGCCTTCCATCAGCGACGTCGGCACGCCGTACGACGAAATGCAGTGGGCGGCCGTGCTCAAGTCGGTCAGCGGCTTCGAAATGTACCGCAAACGGCACGGCCGCATCACTCCGGCCAAGCTCATCGAATTCCTGCTCTTCGACAACGAGTTTCCGCGGGCCGTGCGCTACTCTATCGGCCGCGCCGACCGCGCCCTGCACGCGCTGACCGGGGCTCCCGCCGGAACGTTTTCCTGCGCATCCGAACAGCAGATGGGGCGGCTCAAGTCCGAACTCGACTTCGGCAGGGGCGACACCATCGTCGCTGCCGGACTGCACGAATTCCTGGACAGCCTGCAGGCGAAAATGAATAGAATCGATGAATGCATACTCGGCGATTTTTTCGAGCAACGCCCGGCAGCGGCGGCCGCGGGCCGTTAAGTGCGGGGCGGCCGGACATCGACGCCACGTTTGCGGAGGATGAAGGAGCCGAATGACGTTTTGTCTGGGTATTAACGTGGAGCAGGGCCTGGTGGGGATTGCCGACACGCGCCTGCTTTCGGGGAACGAGTGCCTGGTGGCGCGCAAGACGGCCACCTACCAGGGTCCCGGGTTTTCATTCTTCGTGATGAACTCGGGCCTGCGCTCCCTGCGGGACAAGATCCTGCTGCACTTCGAGGAATCGTTCGCGAAGAACACGGAAAGCCGCGACCGCCTGTCGAAGGTGGTGGACATCTACTCGCGCCAGGTTCGCCTGTCAGCGCACGAGGACCGCGCCGCGCTCGAAGAGGCGAAACTCTCGTTCAACAGCTACTCCCTGATCGGTGGCCAGATGAGCGGCGATTCCACCCACCGCCTTTTCATGGTCTATCCGGAGGGCAACTGGGTGGAGGTCGGACCCGACACACCCTACCAGATCATCGGCGCGTCCGGATTCGGCAAGCCCATCCTGGAGCGATCGGTGACCTCCGCCGACTCCATGCCGTATGCCTTCAAAGTCGGTATTCTGGCCTTCGACGCAACGCGACGCTGCGCCGCCGACGTGGACTTTCCAATTGACGTGCTGCTCTACCAAAAAGGCTCCTTCGAAATTGTCGAGCATCGCTACGAGCGCGACGATCTGCGCGACATCTCCAACTGGTGGCAGGATCGAATGCGCAGGGCCGTGCAAGAGTTGCCTTCGGAATGGATCGACAGCGCCTTTTCCAAGCTGACGCGCCAATCCATGCTGGTTTCCTGATGCGCTTCACCGTCGCGCACGTCACGACGTATCACTACGATCATCCGGTGTCGCTCGAGCCACACGTCATCAGGCTCCGGCCGCGCTGCGGGGGCGGCCAGTCCGTGCTCTCTTTCGCCCTGACCGTGGATCCGGGGCCCGCCGGCATGGCCGAGTTTTTGGACCCGGACGGAAACGTTGCCAGCCAGGCCTGGTTTTCGGGCCTGAACCACGAATTGCGCATCGCCACCAGCTTCGAGGTGGAGGCGGTGCGCACCAATCCGTACGACTTTCTGCTGCCGCCCGAGCCGGAACTGAGGCTGCCGCTGAAATACCCCGAATCGCTGCACTCCATGCTCCACCCCTACCGGATTCCGGAGGCCGGACCCGCCGCGGAGTTCTCCGCCGGCATCGTGAAAGAGGCCGCCGGCGGAGCCATGCCGTTTCTGGAAATCGCCACATCCCGCATCTTCGGCGAATTCCGCCACGAACAGCGCATCGAGGGAGCCCCGCAGAGCGCAACGGACACCATCGCCTCGGGCGAGGGGTCGTGCCGCGATTTCGCGGTGCTGCTGTGCGCAGTGTGCCGCAATGCCGGGCTGGCGGCGCGCTTTGTCAGCGGTTACGAGCAGGCCTCCGCCGTCGAGCACCAGCCCCACATGCACGCCTGGACGGAAGTCTATGTTCCGGGGGGCGGGTGGCGCGGATACGACCCATCTCGCGGGCTGGCCGTTTCGAACGGCCATGTGGCCGTCGCCGCCGCCGCCGAACCGGGCGATGCAGCCCCGGTCCTGGGAACTTTTCGCGGGCCGGCGCAACAGAGTATGGAGATCGCGATCTCCATGCGACTCGGCTGAATCAAGCCGCGCCGGAAAGGTCCGGCTTCATTTTCACCCGCCGGTCCTGGTGAAACGCCAGGTTGGCCAGGTGCGGCGCGGATACCGCGCTCGCTCCCACCTCCACCGTCGCATTCGGTTGGTTGCGCGACTTGATGCAGTCCAGAAAATTCTGGATGTGCGGCTCGATGGGAATTGGCGCCGCCATCGTCTGCACCGGCTGGGGGTTCTTCGGCACGGGCTCTTTCCAGATGCGATAGCCGTTGTTATCGATGATCATCGTGCCTTCGTCGCCCTGGAACTGGATGGACCAGTCGTTGTCGTAGGAATTGCAGTAGTTCAACGTCCAGGTGGCCATCAGCTTGTCGTATTCGAACACTGCGCTGAAAACGTCAGGCACCTCCGATCCCGTATTCTTCGCGCGCTGGCCGTAACACACGGCCGAACGCACCGGGCCCGAGTTGGTGAACCACTGCACCACATCCATCAGGTGCGTACCCTGATCGGTCATGTTGCCGCCCGAATAATCCCAGAAATAACGCCAGGATCGGAAGCGCATCGGCTCCAGGTCGCGGGCTTTGGCCGGGCCGAGGAAGCGGTCCCAGTCCAGTTTCCCGGGCAGCGGGCTGTTGTCGAGCGGCTTGGAGACGTTCCAGTTCCACATGGGTTTGGCCATGGTGATCTTGCCCAGAATCCCGGTATCGAGCAGTTCCTTGGCCTTGATCACGGAAGGAGCGCTGCGACGCTGCATCCCCACCTGCACGATCTGGGAAGAGCGCCTCACTGCCTGAATAATCGACTGGCTCTGCTCGAGCGAATGCGACATCGGCTTCTCGAGATAAACGTCTTTTTTGGCTTCGAGGGCCGCGAACAGCATGGGCGCGTGCTGGTGGTCCGGCGAGGCGACGACTACCGCGTCCAGGCCCGGCTGCTGCAGCAACTCGTGGTAGTCGATGTAGGTTTTGGCATTGGGGGCGTCTTTGAGCGCCTGGTTCTTATACGGCTCGTAGACTTCGGCGATGGCCACGCACTCGGCCCCGAGTTTCATGAAGTTCTGGCTCAGGTAGCGGCCGCGGCCGCCGGCGCCTGACAGGCCATAGGCCACCCGATCATTGGCGCCCCACGCGCTGCGTGGAATAAACATCGGGGCGCTGAGTGCGCCGGCGAGAAACGTTCTCCGGTTCCGGTCCATTCGAGTCTCTCCCTTCGAACAGCAAGCGTATCACGAACCGCAAGGCAGATCTCTGGACCCTGAAATGTTGCCGGAGGGACTCAAGGAAAGCGGCGCCCGGACGATATGGAGATCGGACCGATAAGGCACGGAGAGCTAAGGACTATGAAGACGCTAATAGTGGAAGACGACGCGATCAGCCGGTTGTTGCTGCAAGAGATCCTGAAGCAGTACGGCACGGCGCACGCCGCCGGTAACGGAAGGGAGGCCATCGAAGCGGTCCGTTCGGCCATGGACGATGGCGAGCCTTTCGATCTGGTCTGCCTGGACATCATGATGCCTGTAATGGATGGCCGCGAAGCTCTGAAAGAGATTCGCCTTTTGGAGGAGTCGCGCGGCATCACCTCCTCCCGCGGGGCGAAGATCGTCATGACCACCGCACTTGATCAACTGAAGGAAGTCAGTCAGGCTTTTCACGGACTCTGCGATGCCTATCTTGTAAAACCCATTCAGAAAACAGAACTGGTGGCAAGTCTGCAGCAGTTCCAGTTAATCTGATTGCCCTGGCGGTCTATCGTGTCATCCTGGAAAGATCAAACTTTCCCAGGTACATCGGGGTTGACACCGGCGGCTTGTCTCCCATGGTATTGCTCATCGGATACGGCAGAGATGAGAGGGTCGGAAATCCCCAGATGTTGCCGTCGCGCACAACCTCCGGCCGGGTCAACGGCCGCAGTGCGATCACGGGACGTTTCCGGCCGGCAAGAGTTCCGCCAGCCTCGCTTAGCATTTGGTGCGCTTCCGTCCGCTTGACGCCACCGGGTAGTCACACCCATGATGGTGCAAAGAACCATCCATCGCGGAGGCCATTTTGAGAGTGACGCTGCTGCTTGTTCCCGTACTCGCTTTTGCCCAGCATTTCGATCTCACTGCCATCCCGCCAGGCACCCCCTATTCGGCGAGCCGCGGCTATGGGTTCGAAACAGCAGCCACGCGTCCGCAATTCTTCTCCGTGCGCGTTCCGGAAGAGGGCAATTACAGAGTCACCCTTACATTCGGGAACTCCGCCTCCGCAACCGTCACCACGGTTAAAGCCGAACTCCGCCGCCTGATGGTGGAAGAGGTTCGCACAGAGCCTGGAAAGTCCGCCACCCGAAGCTTCATCGTCAACGTCCGCCGTCCGCAGATTCCGGGCGGCGGTGAAGTCAAGCTGAAGCCGCGGGAGACGGAATCGGAAGCCTGGGCCTGGGATGACAAGATCACCCTCGAATTCACCAACTCGTCTCCCGGCGTGCGCAGTATCGATATCGCCAGGGTCAACGTCCCCACGTTATACATCGCGGGCGATTCGACGTCCACGGACCAGCCGCTCGAACCCTTCAACAGTTGGGGCCAGATGCTGCCGCGTTTCTTCAACTCCGGAATTGCCGTCGCGAATTGGGGCGAATCGGGCGAGTCGTTGCGCGGCTACATCGGCGAGAACCGCCTCGCGAAGCTGATGAGCGCCATCAAACCCGGGGACTGGCTCTTCATCCAGATGGGGCATAACGACCAGAAAGAGCGCGGCGAAGGCGTCGGCGCTTTCACTACGTACAAGGCCGACCTCGAACGTTTCATTTCCGAAGCACGCGCACGCGGCGCAAAGCCCGTGCTCGTCACGCCGGTGCACCGCCTTCGTTTCGACGCCGCCGGCAAGGTCGTGAACTCGCTTGGCGATTATCCCGAAGCGGTCCGTCTCACGGCGCGCGAGCAGAAGGTTCCGCTCATCGACCTCAATCGCATGAGCGCGGTTTTCTACGAGGCCATTGGACCGGCCGACCTTCCCAAAGCGTTTGCCGACGGCGACACCACGCACCACAACAACTACGGCAGCTATGAACTCGCGAAGTGTGTGGTGGAAGGTATTCGCCGCGCAAAACTCGACCTCGTCCGTTATCTGGACGCGCCACCGTTCGATCCCGCGCATCCCGACGCGATGGCGGCATTCCAGATTCCCGCCGAGCCCCGTGGGCCCCTCGCCAGGCCCTATGGCGACGGCGCGGCCCAAGCCGCCTCGGGACCCCGCCTGTTCGTGATCGGCGACTCCACGGCCAATAACGCGAACCATCGCGGCTGGGCCGATCCAATCGCCGCGTACTTCGAAATTCCCGTCTTCAACCGCGCCCGTGCCGGCCGTAGCAGCCGCACCTTCCTGACCGAAGGCCTCTGGGATAAAGTCCGCGCCGAACTGAGGCCGGGCGACTTCGTCCTCATCCAGTTCGGACACAATGACGGCGGCCCACCCGACCGCGACCGCGCGCGCGGCTCTCTTCCGGGAACGAGCGACGAAGCGTCGGAATTCACAATGCCCGACGGGCGCCGCGAGACCGTTCACACATTTGGCTGGTATCTCCGCCGTTTCATCCGCGATGCCAAAGCCGCCGGCGCGACGCCCATCGTCCTCTCTCTTACCGTCCGCAACATCTGGCGGGACGGCAAGGTGGAGCGCGGTTCCGGCCGCTTCGGCGAGTGGTCCGCCGATGTCGCCCGCGATGAAAATGTGGCTTTCGCCAACGTCACCGCGGCCATCGCCGACACTTACGAACGGATGGGCGAGGCAAAGGTGAAAGAGTTCTTCCCCGAAGATCACACCCACACGACGCCCGCAGGGGCGGAGTTGAATGCATCGCTCATCGTGGCGGCGCTCAAAGGAATCCCGTATTCGCCTCTTGCCGACCATCTCTCCGCGCTTGGACGGGAGGTGAAACCGTACCCGGAGCCGGCCGCCACCCTGCCCGCGCACCTCGGACTTCCCGTTCCCGCGAATCCCGCGCTCCCCACGCTGTTCCTGATCGGCGACTCCACAGTGCGCAACGGCCGTGCCGATGGGGCCAACGGGCAGTGGGGCTGGGGCGAGCCGATTGTCGATCTGTTCGAGCCTTCCCGCATCAACGTGGTCAATCGCGCCGTGGGAGGTCTCAGCAGCCGCACATGGTTCACGCAGGGCTGGTGGGATCGCACGCTCGCGTACATGAAGCCCGGCGATTTCGTGCTGATCCAGTTCGGCCATAACGATTCCGGGCCCCTGGACGACGCCGCACGCGCACGCGGCACCCTTCCCGGCGCCGGTGATGAGACCCGCGAAATCGACAATCCCCTCACCAGGGCGCACGAGGTGGTCCACACCTACGGCTGGTATCTGCGCAAGATAGTCGCAGACGCTCGCGCGCGCGGCGTTACGCCTATCCTGTGCACGCTGGTTCCCCGCAAGATCTGGAAAGACGGCAAAATCGCGCGCGACGCCGCCGCCTATGCCGGTTGGGCCCGCGCCGTGGCCGCCTCGGAGAAAGTTCCGCTGGTGGACCTGAACGAAGTCATTGCGCGGCACTACGAGGAACTCGGCGAAGCGCGAGTCGAGCCGCTGTTCGCCGATCCGCATACGCACACAAGCCGCGCCGGCGCCGAGTTGAACGCGCGCAGCGTCGTCGAGGGCCTGAAGCAGCTCCCGGACAATCCTCTCGCGCCATTCCTGCGCTACTAGGACAAGCGGAATAGAATTAGGCTAGTGACGTTTGCATGGAACCGCCGGGAGGCGCTATCGATTCTTCTCACCGGCGTGGCGTCCCGCCCGGTCCGGGCCGCCAACCTGGAAAGCTTCTTAGAAAAGAATGGAACCGCCGTTCTGATGGACTTCGCATCCGGACGGGTTCTTGCGCGCGGCAGCGAGGAGGCCCCGGCACTTCCCGGCTCCACACTGAAGCCGGTCGTGCTGGCCGCGCTGCTCCGCACCGGCAAGCTGAAACGCGGCGAATCGTGGCTGTGCCGCGGCAAACTTCGCATCGCCAATCGAAGTTTTGACTGCTCCCACCCGCCGCTCGATACTCCCATGCAGGCGGACATGGCGCTTGCGTATTCCTGCAACGGATTCGCGGCACATTTTGCGCTCCGCTTCACGCCCGCCGAACTTGCCTCCGAGCTGTCCCGCGCCGGTTTCTCCAACGTGCGGCGGGCCGTCGGGCCCGACGCGCTCCGCCTCCAGGCGCTGGGCGAATACGGAATCCTGGTCACCGCGGAAGATCTCGCGCGCGCCTACCGCCGCCTTGCGCAGCAGGCGCCGGAAGCGATTCTGTCCGGCCTCGAGGCAGCCGTGCGATTTGGAACTGCGCAGCGCGCGGCGGTGGCCGGTCTCGCGGTCGCGGGGAAGACCGGCAGCGTGCGCGGCCCGAACGGAGGACTGGCTTGGTTCGCCGGCTTTGCACCCGCCCGCCGCCCCGATGTCGTCATCGCCGTTGCCATGCGCGGCCGTTCCGGAGGCGCCGATGCAGCGCCTGTCGCCGGCCGAATCTTCGAAGCGTGGAAAGCGGGCCGCCTTTGAGATTTGTTCCGCTTCTGCTCTGCATACCCGCCGTACTCGCCGCCGCCGGCGTGAAGGTGCAGGTCCGAACGCCGCACGGCACCTCGATCGTCGAGATGCCGCTCGAGCGCTATGTGGCTGCCGCGCTCGCCGGAGAAAGCAGCGTGTTTCAATCCGCCGAAGCGCTCAAAGCCATGGCGGTCGCGTCGCGCACCTACGCCGTTCGCCTGCGCGGCCGCCACGCCGCCGAAGGCTTCGATTTCTGCGACACGACACATTGCCAGCGGCTCGACCCCGGCGCCGTCTCCGCCCGCCTGGAAGCCGCCGTATCGGAGACCGCCGGCGAGCTTCTCTGGTTTGAAGGCAAACCCGCGTTTACGCCTTACACCGCCGACTGCGGAGGCCGGTCCGAAAGTGCCGCGGCGATCTGGCCCGACCTGGCCGCGCCCTATCTGCGCAGCACGCGCGACCCCTACTGCAGACGCGAAGCCGCGGCCTGGAACTGGACCGCGCCGGCCACCGAGGTCGCAACCGCCCTCACCCACGCCGGCCTGAAATCGCCGCGAACCATCGAGCGCATTTCCATCCTCGATCGTACTGCTTCGGGACGCGCGCGCACGCTGCTGCTCTCTTTCGGCGGCGAGAGCGTTCGCATCAGCGCCGGCTCTCTGCGCTTCGCTGTCGGCCGCGAGGTCGGCTGGAATACGGTCCGCAGCAGCCTGTACGAAGTGTACGCGGCGGGCGGAAGGGTCGTCTTCAAAGGCTACGGCGCGGGCCACGGCGTGGGCCTCTGCCAGCGTGGAGCCGAAGCCATGGGCCGCGCCGGACGCAGCTACCGCGAAATACTCGCACAATATTATCCGGGCGCGATCCCCGGCGTCACTGCCCGCGGCCTGCGCTGGCAAAGACTGCGCGGCGAACTCCTCACTCTTCTCACCATCCGGCCCGACGTGGACCGCCCGGCCCTTGCCGCTGCCGAGCGTGCCGCCCGCGCCGGAATGCAGCGAACCGGCTTCCCGTTCCCTCAGAACGTGGAGATTCGCGCCTATCCCGATCTCGATACCTTCCGCAACGCGACCGCGGAGCCCGGCTGGGTTGCGGCCCGCACCGATGGTCGCGTCGTCCACCTGCAACCGGTCGCCGTTCTCGAGAGCCGGCGCGCGCTCGAATCCACCCTGCGGCATGAGGTGCTGCATGTGCTGCTTGAATCGCAGGCCGCACCGGGATTGCCGGTATGGTTCCGGGAAGGCCTGGCGGGGTTCCTCGAAGGAGAGCACGGCGCAGCATCGCCCGCAGCCTCGAGCAGCGCCATCCGCCAGCGCGACAATGCCGCAGAGGCGCGCCGGGCCTACCTGGATGCCGTGGCCAAAGTCGCGGCCCTCGCCCGCCGCTATGGCGAAGCAACCGTCTTGTTGTGGCTGAAACGCGGGTTGCCGCCCGAAGCGACGAACGCAACCGCCACCCATCCCGCTACCAGCAGGCAGTAAGCAACCAGCGCCCGCACCGCGAAGCTCGCGGACTCCATCCAGAACCCACCGGAGTATGGAACCCACGCCACCAGCTTCAAGGGCGCCCAGAATGCCGCCAGCAGCAGAACCGGCACGGCCAGCCTGAAGAGCCACGACCGCCGAAAGCCCGGCGCGCGGAAACCGCTCCACCCGCGTGCGGAAACCGCGGAGGCCACCGGAAGCAAAATCCACGGGATCAGCGCCCACGCGACAAACCACCGCAACACGTTGAACACCTGCAAGACCGAAGCCGGCTTCACCGGCTTGCGCAGATTTAGCGTCAGCCAGGACGCCATGTGCGTGGCCAGTATCACGGATTGCGCTACCCACCTCTGCAACAACCAATAGAGGACGATCGTCACCAGCAGCAAAATCACGAGCGGCAGAACGTGCCGCAAGCTTTGCCTCCAGGCGCCGTTCGCTTCCGGGTGTTTCGCCTGGAAATACGCGAGCGGAGCACCGTACGCGACGGGCGCCAGGACCAGCCACACCAGAGCCACCAGTGCGCTCCACAACAGGGTCGCCGCGCGAGTCTCCCCTACCCCCAGCCAGTAATAACCGAGCGCCAGCAGCGCGGCATTCGCGGCCGCATGGAGGAGCAGAAGCCGGCGCATCACTTCACCTCCAGGCGCCGGCTCTCGCTCGTCGCCATCACGTCATTCTGATACATCGGCCCCACGCGCGCCGGATTCACCTGGAATGCGCCCGGATTCACCACTTTCAACAAGTAGAAGTATTGCTGCTGGCCCGCCGGCAGATAGGTCTGGAATATCGCCATGCGATTGTCGTGCATCTCCCGCCGTGTAAATTCGTATTCCCACCACGGCGGCCGGTTGCGCAACTCGTAGACGTTATCCCGCTCGATGAACTCCGTCCCCGCCGGAATCGGGTCTTCGAGCATCACATACTTCCACTCCGACCCGGTCACCGTCAACCGTACGGCGATGATGTCGCCTGCGGCGACCGGTCCGTCGAGCGGCGCCGTATCGTAGACAATCTTATCGCCGTCTTTGCCCGGCATCAGGCGGAAGTAGTCGCGAAGCAGGTTCAACGCCACGGTCCCGCTCTTCTGCAGCTTTTCATCGCGCGAATAATATTCCGCGCGCGCCGAATAATACAGCCGCCCCTCACCCGATGTCGTGATGCGCACACGATTGGTTCCCGGCTGCTGTCTGCCCTCCTCCAGCACGACCGGCGGCAAGTTGAGCATCGCCGCCTGGTCGATCTTCCGCGTCCACACCGGCGTGTTGTTCACCAGCACCGTCGCCGTGAAATTCGGCTTCAGCTCCTTGGTGGTCTTCAGGTAATCGGTGAGCCCGTAGATCACCATCGCAGTCTGCTTGGTGGACGACCACCAGTAGCCCTCGTTGCGGTGATTCATCAGCCATAGAGCCGCCTTCGGAAGCAGCGGGCTGCCGGGCTTTTGCCGCGACAGGAACTTCGCCGCGAACGCCGTCGCCTCCGGCGTCACGTCCTCGGAAAAGTCCAGCATCTGGTCGCGGGTGGCAGGCCACCAGACCTGTTCGGCATCCTGCTGCGCGCTCGCTTCGAGCGCCGCTGCCACGTCCGCCGCGCGCCCGTCCTTCACCTGTTGCAGGGCCAGTCCCAGAATCGCCATTCCATACGGCGAGAGGCCGGACCGCCGCTCGTACACCTGCCCGGTCGCCGCCGCGTCGGGGGAGCCCGCAACGGCCATTGAGTAGACCATGTAGGCGCGCAGGTCGGCGGCGAGGCGCGGGTCGGCGGCGAAATCCTTCTTCACCCAAGCGAGGCCCCTTTCCACTACCTCCGTGTTCACCTTGAGCCCGCTCTGCTGCGCCTGCGCGAGTCCTGCCACCACGTAAGCCGTCATGAACGGATGGCTCTCGTCGGATTGCCACCACCCCCACCCGCCGTCTTCATGCTGGAAGGCGTACAACCTTTCGAGTCCCGCGCGGATCTTCTCCTGCAAGCCGGCTTCGTCCACCTGCACCTTCAGGCCTAGTTCCTGCACCGCCTGCTTCACCACCACATTCGGCAGGAAGCTCGACATCGTCTGCTCCACGCACCCGTACGGAAAGGTGATCAGGTAATCGAGCGCTCCGAACAAAGCCCCTGCAATCGACGGCGACACCCGCACCGACAGTTCGCGCGAGCCCTGCACCACGTTGGCCGGGTACGTCATTTCGAAATCCGCCGTTCCGCCCGCCGGCACGCTGCCGCCCCGCGCCTCCGCCATTTTCAGGCCCGGGAGGTTGACGGGCAGCTCCAGTTCGAGCGCATCGGACTCCTCGTTGGTCAATGCCTTTCCAGTCAGTTTGGCAGTGCGCACCGCTTTGGCCCGGACCCGCCAGTCCACCTTCGCCTCGCCGCGGCTCGCCACCGGCACGTCGCGCGTCGCCCCGTCCAGTACTTCCAAACCTTCCACATCCAGCGAAACGCGCGCGGTCTTGGCGTCCTGCAAATAGTTGTGAACGAGCGCCGAAATCACCACTTCATCGCCCTGCACGAAGAAACGCGGCACCACCAGCCGCAAGATCAGGTTTTTGCGCACGATGGTTTTCAACGTCGCGCCGCCGGCTTTTGTATCCGGCGTGATGCCCCGCGCCGTGGCACGCCAGGTCGTAAGCGAATCGGGCAGCTCCACTCGGGCGCGTGCCCTGCCCGCCGTGTCGGTCACCAGGTCCGCCGCCCAGAACGCCGTGTCCGGAAATGCTTTTCGCACTTTCGGCTGCACCTGCCGTTCCGGCTTGAGCTGTGCCAGCTGCGAACCCGCCCGCAGTGCCGCTAGCCGCATGCGCCGTTTGCCCGCCTCGCCGGTGAAATAATAATCGAGCGAGTTGTCCGTGAACACGCGGTTCCAGTCCCGGTCGAAGAAGAACTTCAGAATGTCCCGCGTGGTATCGCGCCGGATCCCGTAGATCGCTTCATCCACCACACCCAGGCTGAACTCCGCGCGCGGCGCCGGCTGCCCGTCCGCGCTCGTCGCTTCAATCGTATAGGCGGCCGTCTGCCCGGGCTCGTACTGCGGCTTGTCCGTGGTCAGCTTCACGTTGAGCTGGTGCTCCACGGGCGGAATCCGCAAATACTTATCGCCGTTGTGGAACACGCCATCGCGGACAAACGCCGCCGTCACCGTGATACCGGGCTCATCGTTCGCCGCCACGGGAACATCGAACATCAAGGTGGGACCTTTGGACCGCATCAGGCTGTATTGGCGCAAGTCGCGCCCCTCCACCCCGACGTACACCGCCGTGTTATCCATACCAGTGACAATCACGAGCTTCGCCGTCTCGCCCGCCCGGTACGTCTTCTGGTCCGAAAGGATCTGCACGGACCGGTCGGAAAGCCGGCCGTTCCAGCTTCCCGCGCCCGTCACCCACATGTGAGAAGAGGATTCGATATCGCGCTCCTCCGGTCCTCGCGCCGTCGCCCGGATTACGTAGCTGCCGCTGTCGGATGGAATGTCGAATCGCGCCGCGCCCGTTCCATCGGCGCCCAGTTCCACATCCGCCGCGGCCTTCACCTCCGATTTCTCGGGCTGCCGGTAATTCCATTTCAGCAATTCCACGTGCGCGCGCGTCCGTACCGGCTGGTTATCGTAGTTGCGCGCCTCGATCTTCACAGCGGCCTTTGCCCCGGCGCCGTATACGTACCGCTCCGGCGCCACATTCAACGCAAAACTGCCGTACGTGGCCACCAGCCATCCCTGCCCCGTGATCTCCCGATTTCCCGCGTCCGTCACCCGCGCCTCCAGCCGGTAGCGGTAATCGAACTTGTGATCGGAAACGGCGGTCTCCACCTGGACCGTCATCCTGCCATCGGCATCGAGCACGCCATCCTGCTCCTCTACCTGATCGCCGGAGTCATCCTCGACAATGCCCTCCTGTTCGCCCATGTCCTCGTCGGGGTCGTACCACATCGGGAACCAGTAGCGCTCGCGGTAAACCGCGTACTTCACTTTGGCTCCGCTCACGGGCTCGCCGAAGAAATACCGCGCGTCCACCAGGGCCGTCGCCTTCGCGCCTTCGAGCACATGCGGCTGTGCAAACGTGACCCGCACCTCGTATTCGGGCTTCTTGTACTCCTCCACTTCGAAGCTGCCGCTCATGAAAGCTTCACCGGCTTTCACCTCGATGAAGTAATGGCCAAGCGCCGTGCCCGCCTGGAGCGTCAAATCATCGCGGACCGATCCGTTCGCGTTCGCCGTTAACGTCTTCTGGTAAACCGGCTTCCCGTCCGGATCCTGAATTTCCACCGTCACGCTCTTGCCTGCCGGAACCTCGAAACCACTCGCGCGGCGGACCCGCAGCACACCCTTGAAATGGACCGTGTGGCCGGGACGGTAGACCGGACGATCCGTAAAGATGTAGCCCATCCAGAGCGAGCTCTCGCGAATGCCCGCGCCGGACATCGTGTTCACCGCATAGTCGCGGCCGTTGCGCGCCACGATCCGCAACTCGCTGCCTTCCGCGCCTGCCGGCTTCATCTCGGCTATGCCGTTCGTGTCTGTCAGCGATTCGGTCGCCGCGCCGTCGCGCGGAAACGCAGCGATTCTCACCTTCGCAACCGGCTCCCCGGTCTTCCTGTCCACGGCCACATTCAGAATCCGGCTGCTGCCCGATTTGGTGATCAACACCAGGTCGGACACCATCAGGATGGTGTAGGCCCGCAGCTCACCGTTCACCGCCTCAACCAGGTACACACCCTTATCCTTCACATCCAGCGCTACTTCCTGCCGGTCCCATCGCGTCTTGCCCGCAACGGGCTGGACGAAGGAAAGCACCATCTGTTGCGAGTTGAGCAGCGGCGCTTCCGCGTACTTCGTGCCCTTCGCCGCCGGGACCGGCGCCGGACTCGCAACCGTATTTGCGCCCGGCAGGTGAGCGCGCGGCGACTCGGTGAACTGCGCCCGCAACTCCCGCCGGATGCCCGCGCGCAGGCGTCGCTTCCACAAGTGAACGCGCTCGAGGAGCGTTCTCTCTCGCGGCGGCCGTGGCGTCTGCAACCCGAACTGGTGCGGATCCTCCAGTTGCCTGAAGAACTGCTCCGGATCGTTCACCCGGTACACCCGGAACTCGAGAGCGTCTATTTTCCACGCGCTCATGGAGACCGACGCTCTTTCTCCGCTTGCAAACGTGCGGCTGCTCGAAAGCGCGAAGTAGGGCTCGTCTTCGCTTTGTCCCAGCCCGGCGGCCGCGGCCGTCAGCAGCAGCAGGAACTTCAGGTTCGTTCTCATTGCGACTCCGTCCCCCTTCGCAGAATGTTCCACCGCACCACGCCCAAAAAACTCGGGTTACTCTCGACCGGCCGCCATTCGACGCGCGGAAACTGCATCAGCTCCTCCACTGACGGCCGTTTGATTTGCCCCGCGTCTGAGCCCTCCGGTCCAGTATGATAAATCACGTAACGGCGCCCGTCGCGCGCGATCTGGCTTTCACCCAGGTAGATCATGCTGTGAAACGTGACATGTTCGCCGGCCTGCCGGAAAAACAGCAGATCCCCGGGCAATGCACGCTCGAGGCCTCCAGGCACGCGATGCGTGTTAAAGCGCCACAGAGTCTGCGCATCCGCGAATTGAAGAAACGCCCCCGACTGCGGGTCGCCTTCCCGGAACGGCCCGGGCTTCACGCGAAACAGCGCGGCGCCGAGCGGAGTGAGCGGATAGCGGTACTTGCCGATCGAATCGAACGCGGGCACCAGGTCGAGGCCAGCCTCGTTGGCCCACGCCCCGTCGTGACGGCGTAGCGCCTCCCGGTAGGCATAGCGGATGAGTGCGGCGCAATCTATGATTTCCGCAGGACGCGCGGAGGGCGGTAGAAAGAACTGCGCCTCCGCCAGGTATGCGAACCAGCGGCGGAACGCCTCGCGGTCGTGCTCATCGTCCAGCCGGAGCGCATCCGGCGTTCCGTCTTCCGCGCTGTCCCGAACGTCGCGCTGTACCCGTAATTCCGTGGTCGCCGCGGGTCCGCCGGGAAACTTCACACGCGCCCACACCCGCCCCGGCACAATGCCCCCGTGAACGCGCGCGGTCCACGCATCTCCACGATAAGCGAGGTCTGAAATCGAAGCCCCGGCCGCGTCGCCGGACAGCGTAATGGAGGGACGCCCCTGCCGGTCCCCACCGATGCGGAGCGTGGCGAAGTCCCGGCCGTCGGCCAGAATCGTCCCTGGGTCGAGCGTTACAAGCGGAGCCACCCGGCGCCCGGGACGGAGATACGTTCCGGCCCACAGCAGCCCGGCTAACGCCGCCGCTGCCGAGAGCGCAAGCAGAGCGGCTCGCGGGAGAGTCACCAAACGGACCGATTATACCGTGCCCGCAATCGCGAAAGACTCGCGATACGGTGCTCTAAATGATCGCCCGCAGTTGTTCGATTCTTTGCCGGATGGCCGCGGCAAAAGCGGTGGCCGCATCCGGCGGTGCGCCGCTCGCTTCCAGGCCGGTGCACAACTGGGCGTCCGTCACCCGCCCCAGGTAGCGCATCAGCCACGCGATGTCGCCGAAGGTGATGTTCGCCGTCATCAGCGAAGAGTGCTGCCCCACGTAACCCCAATCGATTCGCCCGTCCCGCAGCCTGACGAAGTTGCCGCTCTGTCGCACGAAATCCGACGTGTCCCACTTTGACCGCGTGAAGTACTTTCCCCAGTTCCCCATCGACGCGCCCCAGTCGTCGACGAAGTAAAACATCAGCCCGTCCTTCTCGAAAATGGCCGTGTTGGTTCCTCGCTTCTCAGCGTCTCTCGCGTCTTTGTTATCCCAGTTCGAGAGCAGCATCATCAGGATCTTCAGCCCGTTCAGCTCCGGCATTCCGAGAAACGGGTTGTCGTTCCAAAGCCAGCTTGCGGTCTTCAGAAATTTCATATCCGTGGTCCGCAATTGGAAGCGGCCGTTCTCGAAGCGGCCGTCGATGTCCACGACTTTGCGGGCACGGGTCAACCCTTTCACGCCGGCAATCGTCCCCTCCCGCAGAAAGTAGGCAGGCTCCACGTAGTAGCCGGCAGCCCACGCCATGCGCGTGCCGAACGTGTCGGCGCTCGCTTCGTCCCCGAACTTCACCACGTATTCCCGGCCGTCCGCATCGCGCACGCGCACCTTGGCCGTGGTGCCGCTCGAGTCTTCTTCGACGAAAGTGAACGGCGCGCGCGGCGCATTTTCCGCGCCTCCCGCCCCATACCGGAAGTCGAGTGTTTCCACCGCACCCGGATCGTGCCAGAGGACATTCTTTCCTTGACGAATGGCCGGGTTTTGCGCCGGCGCAGTGGCCAGCGTGAACGTGAACAGGAACAAAGCGAGCCGCATCACAGCCTCCAACGCGGCTGATGCATCCGTTCTGCCACCCTGACGGGTACGCGGTTCAAGATGGTTCGAATGGCCACACTGCCGTGGTGGAGTACCCTCCACAGACGGCGATTACCTGCCCGGTGACGTAGCGCGATCCCGGTCCGGCAAGAAACACCGCGAGGGGAGCCACGTCCTCCGGCTTGCCCGGTTCCGGATCGGATTGCGCGCCCTTCAGCCATTCGCGCAGCGCCTTGGATTCCCAGACCTTCCGGTTCAGATCCGTGACAATGAAGCCGGGAGCGATGCAGTTCACCTGGATGTTGTAACGGCCCAGCTCCGCGGCCAGTACCATGGAGAACTGCGCCAGCGCGCCCTTGGCAAGCGCGTATACGGAGAGGTACGGCAGCCCGCGAATCGACATCATGCTGCCGATGTTGATGATCTTGCCTCCCTGCCCGCGATCCGCCATGCGTTTGCTGATCTTCTGCGTGAGTTGGAAGATGCCTGTCAGGTTGGTGTCCATCATCTGTCTGTATTCTTCGGCGGTGAAATCCCAAACCCGCTTCCGAATATTCATGCCGGCCACATTGACCAGGATGTCCGGCACTTCCACGCTTTCGGCGGCGGACGCCACCGATTGCGGGTCGGCCATATCCAGCACCAGCGCCGACCCGCCGATTTCGGCGGCGTGCCGTTCCAGTACCTCCTTCGATCGCGACGCCAGGATTACTTTCGCCCCGGCCTGTGCCATGCCCCGGGCAATCTCCAGACCGATTCCGCGGCTGGCCCCGGCCACCAGCGCGCTTTTGCCTTCGAGTGAGAACGGATTCATCCGTGTCATCATACCGGGTTTCTGCTTCCCCGAGTACGACTTAAAGGCGAACTGCATCTGTCGCGTATTGATCCGGTCGCCCGATTTCTAACCAGGCAGGCCGGAGTCTATCGCAGCGCCCGGCGGAGCTCTTCCTGGTGTTGCGCGATGAAATCGACTCCGGCCGAATTGTACCGCTCGAGGCGGACCGTGTCTCCGAGATTCAGCCAGTACTCGTCTTTCGGGTTGTAGCCCGGCCAGTGCACGAGCCCAGGCCCATTCGGGTCTCCATTCTTCGCGAAGTTCGTCCAGTACGAGGACATCGTGTCCGCCACCTTGCGGTCGAGATCGGTCCACGGATAGTCCTTCATGCGCAGGTTGTTGAAGACGTAAATGACATCCGAGAAGTGCACCGCGCCGGTGGCCGCGGCGGGATTGTTGCCGTTCCCCGCCGGATGCGGCGGCACATGGCTGAACATGTAGAGGTAGGCCGGCGCCTTGCCGTTGATGGCCTGGAATTTGGCCCACGTACGATGGCCGGCGAAGTTGATATCGCGGTAAACGTCGTGATAAGCCCTGCGCGCCTGCGCATCGTCCGCTGCGGGATACGAGTTTCAACAGCGTCACGGCCTTGTCTCCGAAAGTGCTCTTGGCCCAGGCGGTGTACGCGGCCAGGCTATCGGGCGCCCCGCCTCGGCCGCGTCCGGCGCCCGCGGCCGCGCCCGGGGCGCGCGCAGGCCCGATCCCCCCGATGTTGCCGCCCTCATCATTGGTCGCGCCCGTGAGCAGGGGCACGTCTGCCTGCTTGCCCTGCGAGTAGATCGTGTAAAGATCCGCCGGCAAAAACCAGCCGTCCACAATGGCGCCGTTCAGTCCCGCCGGGCGCTTTGTGAATGCCTCGAGGAGGTCCTCCGCGGACATGGCGCGCAACTCCGCCACCGAGTTCTTTCCCGCGGCTTTGGCGAACTCCACACCGTTCGCTTCCGCTTCGGCGAGCGTAGCCATCTTTCCGAAGGTAGTATGCGATTGCGCGATGGCGCCCTGCACGAGGCCCTTGAGCAACGGAGAAGCCACCAGGAAATTGACGCTGCGGCTCCCGCCCGATTCGCCCCAGATCGTGATCTTATTGGGGTCGCCGCCAAATTGCGCGATGTTATTCCTGACCCACCGGATCCCCGCGAGTTGATCGAGCGATCCGTAGTTTCCAGCGGCGTGGTGATCCGACTCCCTGGCCAGTTCGGGATGGACGAACCACCCGAACACGTTCAGCCGGTAAGCCACGCTCACCACCACTACTCCCTTCTTAGCGATGGCATTGCCATCATAGATGGGCTCGGCCGTGGACCCGTTTACGCCTCCACCGCCGTAGATCCAGACCAGCACGGGAAGTTTCTCCGAAGCCGAAGCTGCCGGAGTCCACACGTTCAGATACAGGCAGTCTTCACTCGTATCGATGAGTCCCCGGTTCCACGAGCTGCTGTCTGGCGCATATTGCCGCTGCATGCAGGCCGGCGCAAAACGATCCGCCGCCCGGGTCCCCTGCCACGGAACCACCGCCTGCGGGGGCCGCCACCGCAGGTTGCCGACCGGTGGCGCAGCGAAAGGAATGCCGAGATATTCGCGGACACCCCAACCCCATCCCGGCGTTCCGCGAATCTGCCCCCCTTCGACGTTAATCGGCTCCTTGATACCCGCCAATAGCGGCAAGGAGGCCAAAACCAGGAAACCTGCTCCGATTATCCGCATCGCACGATGCCTCCGTTTTGCAGTTCACAGTATATCGTTCGTCGCCGCGAAGAACGATCCGGGTTGTAGCCGTTCCTCGCCTCAATCAACGGAAAAGCAGAGGCGCCAGTTGGACGATGTGCATCCGCCAGGTGATCCACGTGTGCGCACCGTGGGTTTCGAGCCAGTGCGTCTGAAATCCGGTCTTCCGGATGATTTCGAAGTCCTCCTTCGCCCCGTCATGCGCGAAATCGGTATCGCCGGCACTCACCCAATAGAGCCGCACCTTGCCGGCTGCTTTCAGTCCGTGGAGGGCCTTCAGTGCTGGTTCGTCAAAGAGCGGCCGCGAACTGAACAAACCGATGTAGCCGAACATGGCGGGATTGTTGTTGGTGGCTATTACCACGGGACCGCCGCCTTGGGACAGGCCGGCAATCGCGCGGCTCTCCGGCCTCGCGTCCACGCGGTATGTCTTCTCGACGAACGGGATCAGGTCCTTGACGAGACTAACCGCGATCGCGGCGTGGCCTTCGTTCAAGGGCCAGTTCGCGGTGCTGCGCCGGGTACGGTCGGGCGGTTGCGGACCCGCCGGCGCCTGCGTTTCCCGGCCCAGGGCATAACCGGGAGCGGCCCATTGCCGCGGGTTGATGTTCTGCATCACCACGATCATGGGCGTGGCTTTACCTTGCGCGATCAAGCCGTCCATGATCTGCGGAAGGCGGCCCAGGCTGGTCCATGCGTCTTCATCCGCGCCGCCACCCGGATGCAGGTAGAGCACCGGGTACCGTGCGGCGCCGTTTTCGTAGCCGGGAGGAGTGTAAATATACGCGCGGCGGGTCATTTTCAAGGACGGCGCGGGATACCACATCTGATGCAGCGCGCCGTGGCGAATATCGGGATTGTGCTCGTAGAGCGCCGATGCCGGACCCGGAACGATGAAGACACTCGACAACCGCTGTCCATCGCGCTGATTATCGATATTGGCGGGGTCCAGCGTGCGGACGCCGTCCAGCGTGAAGGCATAACTCCACAGTTCGGGCGCGAGCGGCCCGACGGTAGCCGACCAGACGCCTTGACCGTCCTTTTGCATCGCAACGCCGTTCCCGCCTTCCCAATCGCCGTTGAGGATCACCTCCGCTGCTTTCGGGGCGGCCAGCCGGAAGGTGACATGATGATCGGGTTGAATTTCGGGTGAAGTCAAGGCGCGGTTCCGGGGCGCCGGGCCCGGCGGCACCTGCCCAACCAGTGTGGCGGGCGAAATCCCCAGCGAAACCGCCAGGATTCCGGTGCAGATAGCTCTTGAAATGGTCATTGCGGTGTTCCGTCTTTGAGTTCCGAACTGAATGATAGAGCCATGAACGATCGGAGCGAATGCCGCATCCGGCAGTCCGCCCGAACGCTTCCTATTTGACCCACCCGCGCTCGCGATAGTACTTCATTGCGCCCGGATGCATTGGAATGACCTTGCTCGCCGCCACGGTTTCCGGGTCGTAATACCAAGGCTCCAGTTGCACCTGAAACAACTGCCGATGCTCGGCCAGCGCCTTTGCCACGGTATAGGCGAAATCGGCCGGCGCGTCATCCCGGACGTAGATCATGTGGTTCGGCCGCATCACCGTCGGGATGGGGCGGTCCACTCCCCGGAAAAGCGCCAGCGGTACAGTGGCGCGCTGATAGCCCGGCTGCTGCGCCAGTTTCTCGAGTAGCGGCTCCTCGAAATCGAGAAAGACCAGGTCGTTGAGCTGGCTTGCCTCGTACCACGATCGCTGCTCGGGCGTGTTCGCCAGCAGTCCCGTTCCGATGAACACATCCCCCGAAGCCCGCTTCTCCCGCGTGACCCGGCCCGGCCCCACTCCCTGCTGCGGCATGATCCCGCCGCCCTTCGCCTTCAGGTCTTCCAGGTCGATTCCGTAGTAATCCAAAATCATGTTGTTACCACCGACGATCCACGTGGATTCTCTGCGGTCCTTGATCTGCCGGAGGTTCGTGATTCCCGATTTCTTACTGGCCGCCGCCAGCATATAAGTGGAAGTCCGGACTACGGCGATCACCCGGTAATTGCGCCGTTGCTTATGGTCAACGGCGTAGGGGCCCGTGCCGCTCCATGCGTCGATCAGGTTCGTTTCGCTGGTGGCGCTGATATCCGGCACGGCGTCCGGAGGAGGCTCGATGTATTCGGGCGTCCCCGCTTCTGCGCCCGGAGGCATCACCGGCCTTGTCTTGTCCGCCATTTGCCGGGGGCCGAAGGTCGACCAGCACACCCAACAGATCGTCGTTTCGTATCCGTAGGGTCTCAATGCGTCGGCCGTCACCCGGGCCAGAATTCCCCATGGGCACGCCTTGCATGCCCCCGCAAACACGGGCTTCCTGGATGCGATGGTCGCCGAGGGTTCAGTTTCACGCGCGGAATTCCTGTTCTGCGGCTGCCCGGTTGAAGAGAAAAAGGCCAGCGACAGAACGCCCCCGAACACCAGGCTGCGAACTATGTTGGGCATACTCACTCCTTTTGGCGCTGTTTGTACCGACTTTGAACTCAGGATTCTCGCGGACGCCGTCACCGGAATAACAGCGTCGCCATGTCCGCCAGAGAATTGCGCCACACCCGCCATTCGTGCGCGCCGGGATAACTCTTGAACGTAAGCGCAATCTTCCTGCTCCGCCAGTCGTCTACGAGCTTGTTCTGAAACGGCATCCGCGGATCCTCCGCGCCGCAGGAGAAGTAGAGCAGTTTGAGCTTCTTGTTGGTGGCGGCCGGATCCTGGAGAAAACGAGGCGAGATCTTTTCGATGTCGAACGGAGCGTAGCCGTTGACGCCCCCGAACATGCCGCTACTGAACTCGCCGACGGACCCGAAGACGTCCAGCCGCTTCAGGCCGATCGAGATGGATATGCCGCCTCCCATGGAGAGACCCGCAATGGCACGGCTTTCCCTGCCCCGGAGAGTGCGATAGTTCGCCTCGACGTAGGGCACGATATCGTGTACGATCTCCTGCTCTCCCAACTCGTAATCGGCGCCGCCTCCGCCCGGCGGCCCGCCTGGCGCGGGTGAAGCCGCAACTGCGCGCGGCCCGCCGAGGTCCGAAACGGCAGTGTCTTTCCAGTTCGCGTTCGGCATGACCACGATCATCGGCTTGGCCTTCCCCTGCGCGATCAGGTTGTCGAAAATGACGTTGGCGCTGCCCATCGTGCACCACGCTTCCTCGTCTCCTCCGCCGCCGTGGAACAGGTACAACACCGGATAGCGATTGCCGCCTTCGTAACCGGGCGGCGTGTAGACCAGCAATCTGCGGCCGGTCTTCAGCGCAGTGGAGGGGTACCAGGCCGCCGAAACGGTGCCGTGAGGAACGCTGGCGGGCTGGTAAAGCGCGGCCTGCGGGCCCGGAACCAGCAGCGAGTTCATGTAGCGGGCTCCGTCCCGAATCACGTGAGCGTTGCCTGGATCGAGCAACGCCACGCCATCCACCGAGAAAGAGTACGACCACGCTTCGGGACTCAGCGGTGGGGTAGTGACCGTCCACAAGCCGGAGGCGTCCTTGCTCATCCGCATGCCGCGCCCGCCTTCCCAATTGCCGTTCACAACTACTTCGGCGGCTTTGGGCGCATTCAATCGGAAAGTAACCCGGAGGTCCGCGGCCACCTCGGCCGATCGCGGCGGCGCAAGGGGCGCCCCCATTCCGCGCCGCCCTTGCGCCGGAGGGCCGGCGGGCTGCGGCGGCGGGACCGATTGCGCCGCGGCCAGAGTTACAAAACAGCAAAATGCGGTCAGTTGAACGTTAATTGGCTTCATGAGACGTTCCTCCTTTTCGTGAAGCGATGAAGTATGCCCGGACAGGCGATCTTCTCATCCGTGGTCATGAGCGTTATTCCAGATGGCGGTTGAAAAAAGCAGCCAGCCCCCTCATAGCCTCACGGGATTCGGGCAGGTCGGGATTTTCCCAGAAGAAGTGCCACATGCCCTCGAAGACGTTCAGATCCGCTTCTACCCCCGCATTAAGCAGCTTGCGATGCAGCAGCACCGTCTGGCTCAGACACATGTCGCGAGTCCCGGAAAGCAAAAAAGCGGGCGGATAACCTTTTGGGATGTCGCCATCGAGCGCCGTCGCCTGCGGCTCGCCCGGTTTTCGCGGCGCTGCCGTACGTCCGCCAAAGGGTGGCCGCCCCGAAAAGGCGCTGGACAGGCCCGCATCCAGCCCATTCATGGTGTACCGAGCATCGCCCGGATTGGATCCGCCCGAGCAGGTGCCCAGCCCCACGGCGCCCGGAAGAGGGAGTTTCTGCTCGGGGAGCCACAAGATGGTGGTTTGTGCCAGCGTGCATCCGCCCGAGGCGCCGAACATGCCGATGCTCTTCGGCCTGTGGGTCTTCAGCAATTCGCGATAGACAGAGACGATGTCTTCATTGCCGGGAATGGAAGGCCCACCGCCGCGATAGTTGACCTTGATCACCTTGAACTGGCCAAGACTGGCGACGGCGATCGCCTCGGCGTCCATCTCGAACTCCATCAACACCCTGTTACGGTTCTTCGGAGGGATCGTCCTGGGCGAATAGATGGTGACGCCGACCCCGCCGATTTTCTGGCTCTCCTCAACCACCGGATAGATCTTGAGGGCGGCCTCCTTACCCGCTTCCGGCGCGGGCGGCGCAATTGCTGCTGCGGTTCGCGCGGCAGCCGGACCGCCTCGCGCCTCCGACGCCTGTGCCCGCTGCAGCATCTGACGCGTGTACGCTTGCCTCGCTTCCGGGCTGGCGAGCGCGGGTAGAGGAACCGTGCGGGGGCCAAAGTGCAGTGTGCCATCGGGATCCACTACCATCTGCGGAGTATTCGGCGCATCGACCAGGACCGCCGTGTCGATCTTCTGGTTCTTTTGGCTCTGTGCGACAACCGCACAGCAGGCGATGACCAATCCCACCAGCAGGGCGAGCGCGGGACTGCGATCGATCCACCGTGTCATCGAATCCTCCTTCGCAGCGCACACACCAACGTCCGGGTTGCACCTGCGTCGCGTAGCTTGTCCGAGCCTATAGAATACTCCCCGTGTCCGGCCGTGCAAAGCGGCGCGTATTCCCATGAAAACGGCCGCGGAGTCCGCCCTGGCGACGGGCAGTTTCGATTGAGAGCGCTTACAGATTTGGCTTGCCCCCGGGCTTTTGCTCTGATACGATCACGGAGTTCCGGATTCTATTTTCGCTGCAATCAGGAGTTCTCATGAAGAATGCGGCTTTGACTCTCGTTCTGCTGCCGGCGTTGTCGGCGCTCGTGGCATTCGCCCAACCACCCCAGGGGGTGGCTGGCGGCCGGGGCACACGGCCACCCGTTGAGATCGACAAGACCCCGCCGACTGAAGATTTCAAGCCCTCAGCTCTGAACGCTGTCGTCAACGGGCAGATGAAGCCGTACCCCGAGGTCAACTCTCAGGGACGCGTGCGCACCCGCTTCGTGGCGCCGAACGCCCAGAGCGTTCTGCTCGATATCGGCGGCGTCCGGTATCCCATGACCAAGGGAGAGGACGGCGCCTGGATCGGCGTATCGAACGCACAGGACGAAGGCTTCCATTATTACCAGCTCAACGTCGATGGCGTCTCCGTCCCGGATCCAGGGACACTGATGTTCTACGGCGCGAGCCGGTGGGGCAGTGGGGTCGAGGTTCCCGCCCACGACGCCGACTTCTACGCCATGAAAGACGTGCCGCATGGTCAATTGCGAGAGGTTCATTTCTTTTCCCGGATCGCCAATGCCACGCTGCAATGCTACGTTTACACACCTGCCGAATATGAGAAGGGGTCGAAGCGCTATCCGGTGCTGTACATTCAGCACGGCGCCGGTGAAGACGAACACGGCTGGGGAGAGCAAGGGCACGCCGGACTGATCATGGACAACCTGATCGCGGAAGGTAAGGCCAAGCCCTTCCTCATGGTTATCGGAACCAGCTACATTCCCGGCACCGGCGGCCGCGGCCGTGGCGCAGTTCCCGGCGCAGCCCCGGGTCGTGCAGCAGCGCCCGCGGGTGCTCCTGGCGCGGCGGGCCGTGGCGGTCCGGGCCGTGGACCTGGGATGGCGATGACCAACACGCCCTTCGAACACGTTCTCATCGAGGAGATGATTCCCTTCATCGACTCTCACTTCCGCACGCTCGCCGATCAGCCCCACCGCGCCATGTCCGGCCTCTCGATGGGCGGCATGTATACCCATGGGATCACGCTCGCCCACCTCGACAGATTCGCCTACATCGGGATGTTCAGCGGCGGCAGCATCGCTCCGTCGGAGATCAAGGACATGGCCGAGTTCAAGAAGAAAGTCAAGCTGGTCTTTGTGGGCTACGGCAGCCGGGAGAACGGCGCCACTGGCAAAGCCAACGTGGAAGAGCTGAAGAAAGCGGGCATCAACGCCGTGTATTATGAATCCCCGCTGACCGCCCACGAGTGGCTGAGTTGGCGGCGCGACCTGCACGAATTCGCTCCGCTGCTGTTCAACGATAAGAAGTAAAGGAAGGAGAGGCAACATGCCAATCAACCGGCGTGAGCTATTCACTGCTTCGGTGGCCGGCGCCGCCATGTTGAAGCAAGGGAGGCAGGCGGTTGCCGCTCCGCCAGGAATTCTCCAGGTCGCAATCGATGCATCCAAAGCCGGCGCGCCCATCAATCCGATGATTTTCGGAGGGTACATGGAACCGGCCACGACGCGAGTCTGGGCCGAGATGCTGACCGACAGGAAATTCGCGAACCCGATTACCAGTCCTGCCGGTGCCCCGCCTGCACCCGCGAATCCCATGATGCGCCGCTTTGGAGGCGAGCCGTTTAGATCAGTTGGGCCCGCCGGAACGGTGGAAATGGATACCGCGCGGCCGTTCGTGGGCAAGCACAGCCCGCGCGTCAAGCTGGCCGCCTCCGAGCCTCACGGTATTCAGCAATCGAGGCTGCGCCTGCGTAGCGGGAAGTCCTATGTGGGCCGGGTGTATCTTGCCGGGGATCCCGGCGCCGCAGTACGTGGTCCGGCTGGTCTGGGGACCTGGCGCGAGCGATTCGCAGACCATCACCATCCCGGCGCTGACGAGCGCGTACCGGAGGTTTCCGCTGAAGTTCACCGCGCAGGCCGATACGGCGGAGGCGCGCCTGGAAATCCTGGGCACGGGCAGCGGCGCGTTCCACATCGGCACAGCGTCTCTGATGCCCGCCGATAACGTGCAGGGATTCCACGCCGGGATGATCCGCTTCTTCCGGGAGCAAGGTTTCAAGATGGCCAAATGGCCCGGCGGCAACTTCGTTTCGTCTTATGACTTCTACGACGGTCTCGGCGACGTGGATAAGCGCCCGCCGCGTGGAAGGGAGTCCAACGACGTCGGCCTTCATGAATATCGTCGCGTTCTGCAGGTTGCTCGGAGCCGAACCCGATCTTACAATCAATAGCGGATACGCCAGCGCTCGCGACGCCGCCGAGCAGGTGGAATACTGCAATGGCTCTCTCCAGACCCGCCTGGGCAAATTGCGGGCGCAGAACGGCCATCCCGAGCCATTCAATATCCGGTACTGGTGCATCGGCAACGAGATGTACGGCCCCTGGCAGGCCGGCCACATGTCGCTGAACCAGTACTGGGTGAAACACAATGACATCGTCGAATCCATGAGGAAGGTGGACCCGAAGATCAAGGTGGCCTTGTGCGGCGCCAGCGTGTGTGAGAGAGGAATAGGCTGCGCGGAGAAGAAGGGTAACTTCTTCCCGAGCGAATGGGAACCGCCTATGCCCTACGATTTGCCTTTCGCGTTCGGCTCACATGAAGACTGGGATGGATGGCTGCTGGCCAACTGCGCCGGCAACGTCGATTTCGTCTCCGAGCACACCTATGCGTACCCTCGTCTCAAGTACGACTCGCAGAAGCAGTCCTTCGTGAATGTCGACGATCCGTTGCCGACACAGGCCAGGAGGCTGCCCAATCGTGCCGGCGAAGTTCTTTGAGGCGTGGCAGAAGTATCTCGAACGGATGCCGAACCTGAAAGAAAAGGGCATCAAGGTCATCTTCGATGAATGGGGCTGCCGCCACCGGCAGATCGGCGGTTCCTACCAGCCGCCGGGAATGTTGACTCCGCTGGCTTACGCCCTGTTCCTGAACGAAGTGTTCCGTCACTCGGAGATGGTGGAAGCCAGTTGTGCGACGGGAGGACTTGGCGGGGTATTGATCGACAACACCGGCGAGGCCACTGGCTTATCGGCAGAGGGGTTGGTGATGAAAATCATGGCGAACCACTTTACGAACGCCCTCCCGGTCATAGTGAGTGGGAATTCGCCTCAGCAAGCGACGCCTGGCACGCCGTTCGTCGATATTCCCAATGTCCCTACGGGAAGCCCCACCTATCCCCTCGATGTGACCGCGGCCCTTTCGAGCGATCGCAAGAGACTTATTTTCTCGGTGGTCAACCCCACGGAGGGGGCTCAGGAGTTCAGCCCGAAGGTTACCGGAATCAAGTTGCGTGGACCCGGCAAGCTGTCGCAGATTGCGCCGCCAAGCGTGAGTTCGGCGAACGTGGCGGGTCAGAAACCTGTCGTCGAAATCGTTGAACACCCCCAACAGGCGCTGACGGATAACATGCAGGTCCCGCCTGTAAGCATCGGCGTTTACGAGTTCGATATCGAGGTGTGACTTCTGTTGCAGCTGCCCTGCCAGGGCGGACCCTGGCGCGCTACCTGAACAGAAGCTGAGCGAAACTGTACAGGCTTCTTCGCCAGGTTTGCCATTCGTGCGTGGTGCCGGGAGAGAGGTAAACGTAACTGTTGGTGATCCCGGCGGCGATGAGTTGTTCCTGGTGCCTCTTTAATCCTTCAGGATTCTCGAGCGGGGGTTCCGTGCCGAAACTCATGAAGAGGACTTTGACCTTCTTGTTGAACTCCGCGGGCTCAGCCATGGCACCGCTGTAAATGCTCTTGAAGTCGAGCGCGGCAGGCGGGGTGGCAGGGGCCCCGCCACGCGCGCCGCGGCCGCCGCCAAACCCGGTCGCGGCCCCGCCGCTGAACAAACCGATGTAGGAGAACTTGTCGAGGTTGACCATGGTGACGGTGGCAGTCTGCATGCCTCCCATTGAAAGGCCGGCCATCGCCCGGTGGTCCTTGTCCGGCCTGCGTGCGGAAATGGCTATCGACCCAGGGAATCAAGTCGTTGACCATGAGCTGCCCGTAAGCGCCTCCGGGAGGGCCGGCCGGGCCGCGGCCCGCGCCAGGAGCGGCAGTTCCGGGGGCGCCGCCACGACCGCGGCCGCCGGCCGGAGGGGCCCCGCCCATACCAGGTCTGCCGCCAGGTGCCTCCGGGCCGCCGGTTGCGCTGGTCTCCATAACGACAAGCATGGGTTTGATTTTACCCGGGCAAGCAGGTTGTCGAGAATCACGTTGGTTGGCCCATTTCGATCCAAACCCGTTCGTCTTCGCCACCGCCGTGCTGCAGATACAAGACCGGGTAGCGAGTCTTCAGGTTGGCGTCATAGCCCGGTGGCGTATACACGAAAATGTGGCGCCACGAATTGATCGACTTCCAAAGTAGTTCTTGACCATAACGTGGCCATGCGGCACGTCTTTCAGATGTAATACAGTCCACGCCCGGCTCGGGGATTTCGTAACCGTTGCACATGTGGCCGTAGCCGATGAACCCGTTGGTGCCGGGATCCAGCACGGCCGCGCCATCGACGAACATCCAGTAGTTGTGATAGCCGGGGCTCTGGGGCGCGCTCGTGTGGGTCCACACGCCGTCGTCGCCTTTGACCATATCCACTGGAAGGGGGTTCAGGGAATTCTGTCCGGAAGTGACCAGGCCAACCTGCACCTTCTGCGCGTTCGGCGCGTTGAAGTGGAAGGTCACCCGATTATCGGCCTCGATCCGCGGATATTGAATACCCGGAAAATTGTACGGCGAGGGATGAGCTGTTCCGGGGGGCGCTTTGGGAAGCCACCGGAGCAGGCGAGAACTCCTGCCTCGCGGCGGGTCTGGCGCCCTCGGCGGTTTTTGGGCTCACCGAACCAATGCCACAGACCAGAACCGCCGTGAACAAACCGGATCGATGTGCGTTTCATAAACCGCAATTTCCCTCAACATGTTTTAGCATTTCTGAATCGCGGCTGCTGGGGACCGAGGCAGGGATTTCGCCCGAGCCGAACCGGACCCGGACAGCGGGTTGGCCGTCAGGCGGAACTCGATGTTCACGGTGCCGGGCCGAATCCACCGAGGCTGGACTTGCCTGTAATCGCTTACGGTAGTTCGTTGAACGGAAGGAGTTTTCCGGTCTTGCGCATAAGCATTGGCATAAACGCGTTCTGCAGAATCGCGATCTTGATTACTGGCCTCCTGCCTCTACTCGCGTTCCAGGTCCCTCCCGCCGCGCCGGACACTGCTCCGCGCAGCATCGCGCCTTACTTCACGCCGGCCGCGTCGTCCCCCAAGGCGCCCGACGCCGACGGCTTCCTTCAGCGCTGGCTGCTGCTCGAGCCGATCAGCAAGCCGAACCGCACCAACACCGTGTTCACCGACAGCTATGTCCGGACCGCCTTCAACACCGAGTACTTCCCCAACCAGTTCACCGTCGTTCCGCACGACGGCGACAAGGTGACGGTCGGCGGCCAGGAACTCGCCTGGCATGCTCTGGATTCCACTAATTTCAACGTCAAGCTGTTTCGCTTCGCCTATGGCCTGAACAAGCCGACTTACGGCGTCATCTTCTGGGCCGTCACCGTGGTCAACAGCCCGCGCGAGATCCAGAACGTTCGCCTGGCCGTCGGTTCCAATGCGGCGTCCATGTGGTGGCTCAACGGCAAGGAAGCCGTCGACCTCTTCGGCGACCGGCGCATGGTGATGGATGACTGCGTCTCCAAACGCCTGACGCTCAACAAGGGCCGGAACGTCATTCGCGGCGCCGTCATCAACGGCCCCGGCATGAGCGATTTCTGCGTCCGCTTCATCGATGAGAATGGCGCAGCCGATCAAGGACATCTACCCTGAAGCCTTGCTGGAAATTGATGAGTCGTCCGATTTTCGATCTTGTCGTGTTATCGGAGCTATCTATGAAATCCCCTATTCTGTCGGCTACTGATTCTTCTGGCCGCAGCGGTTCCCGCCCTGCTCTGCTCTGGGTCAGTCTCGTCCGGCGCTGGCGCTGGATGGCGAACCCTACATCCACGATCCCTCTACGGTCGTGGTGTGCGAGGGCAAGTATTACACCTACGGCACCGGCGGCGGCGGCCTGGTGTCCGAAGACGGCTGGACCTGGCACAGCGGGGCCCAGCGCCCGGGCGGCGGCGTCGCCCCTGACGTCATCCATATCGGCGATCGCTACTACATGGCTTATGCCAGGGAGGCGGCGGAATGGGAGGCGGGCACGCCAGCAGCGTCCACATCATGTGGACCAAGACGCTCGACCCCAAATCCCCCGATTTCGAATTCAAAGACGACACCGTCGTCGCCTCATCCGACGGCGTCGAGGACTGCGATGCCATCGATCCGTCCTTCTTGCTGGATCCCACCACTGGCCGGCTGTGGCTCACTTACGGGACTTACTTCGGCTTCATCCGCCTGGTCGAGCTCGACCCCAAGACGGGCAACCGCATCGCGGGCAACCAGGCCCGTCAACATCGCCATCGACATGGAAGCCACCGACTTGATCTATCGCGACGGCTGGTATTACCTGCTGGGCACTCACGGCACATGCTGCGACGGCGCCAACTCCACCTACAACATCCGCGTGACCCGCTCCAAAGAAGTGACCGGCCCCTACCTCGATAACATGGGCATCGACACGCTCAAAGGCGGCGGCAAGCTGGTCGTGGCCGCCAGCGGCCGCTTTGTCGGGCCCGGCCACTTCGGCCTGATGGACCTGGGCGACGGCGTGGAGAAATTCTCCTGCCATTACGAGGCCGACCTGGACCGCAGCGGCCGCAGCGTGCTGGACATCCGTCCGCTGCTCTGGAAAGACGGCTGGCCCGTTGGCGGCGACAATTTCAAGGAAGGCACATACGAAATCCAGTCCGAGCGCAGCGGCTATGCGCTGGAGCTGGCGGTGGAGTTCGTGCGGATGCAACGCGCGGCCGCGGCGGCGGTTTCGGGCGGTGGCGCTCCCACTGCCTCCCGTGACCCCGATTCCGGCCCAGGAACTCGCCGACGTGTCGGCGAACTGGCCGGCCGGCAACATCGACGATTCGCATCGGCGACTACATGATGCGGCCCCATCAGAAGTGGACGATCACGCCCGTCGCCGACGCCGGCGGCTATCCCGGCTCGCCCTATTTCAAGATCACCATCGCCGGCACGGATCGCGCGCTGGCCGCGACCGCCGACGCCGAAGTTGTCGACGGTTCCCGCCTTCACCGGCGCTCCCGAACAACTGTGGCGCATCGACCAGTTGACCGATGGCACTTACCGCATCATGCCCAAGGCGGTGCCCAATTCCAAGGAAGCACTGGCTCTGACCGCGGTGGGCCACAGCACGCCGACGCTGGCCAAGTTCGATCCCAAGAGCGACAAGGCGCGCTGGAACTTTAAGAAACCATGAAGACAGATCAGACAACGAGCAATTCCGAGGTCCTCATGAACAGCCGGCCGGATTGAGCAGACGGCTCTTCACCGCCGCCATCGCGGGCTCGCCCGCGACAATCCTTCAGAGGCCGGCTGCCTCACAGGCCACATCCCCAGCGGGCGTTGCACAGGTTCCCCCGCCGCCTGCAAGGCGACCGCAACAGCCCGAGCCGCTGCCATTTTCAGAGACTCTCATCTTCACGCGGAAGGACGCCGACCTCAAGAACCTGCGGAATGTTGCGGATAACAGCCCCGGCGGAAGGGCTTTGCTGTCAAGAATTTCGCGGCTTGGAGTTGATAACGGAACGGTA
>CAWIJJ010000015.1:0-258779 GCA_963836425.1 Bryobacterales bacterium
AAGATCGCTGCGGAGTTCACCGAGCTTCAAGGGCTCGTCATAGACAACGGCGGCGCCGCTGTCCAGCTTCATCACGTCTTCGCGGGCCGTTTCCGGATTCATGGCCACCAGGAAATCGACTTCCTTTTTTCGGCCGATGTATCCGTGGCGGCTGGCCCGGATGGTAAACCATGTCGGCAGGCCGGCGATGTTCGAAGGGAACATGTTCTTGCCGGACACCGGAATGCCCATCTGGAAGATGGCCCGCATCAAAACGGTATTGGCAGTCGGCCGCCCGACCCGTTGACTGTCGCCACCTGAATACTGAAGTCGTTCACCACGGAGTGGTCCGACCGACCCGGGGACTGCTCCGCCGGGGAGACCTCTAAGGTTGACATCGCAAGGGAATCCTTATGTTGGGGAATGTGACCCAGTTCACGTTCCCTCCAATTATATGCCCAAACGGACCTCAGCCTGGGCAGAGGTCCGCAAAGCGACCAACGGGCGGTGAAAAGCCAATCACCGTGGCCGCCGTGCGCGGAGACGGAGAGGCCCGTGTGGCTGATGTGTCAGGACCTGTTCAGGACCCTCTTGGGGAGGAAGAAGTCGTCCTTCTTCAGGTTGCACTTCTTTGCAACAAATTTGCAGAAGTCGAGACGCCCGGCCTTCTGATCGCGGGTGTCGGAGCCGAAAGTAAATTTCAGCCCGCGCTCTTTCGCCATGTCGATGAATCGCTCATGCGGCGTATGAGCGAGGTCGTTTATTTCGACGGCGAGATCCTTCTTTTTCAGGGCCGCGAGTATCTGCTGCATCCTTTGGTCGGTCCAGAGCGTGTAGTAGTCGCGCGCAATGCAGACCGGCAGGAAAAGCGGCCATCCGAAGATGGTCAGCGGTTCATTGTTGTCGATGACCTCCAGGATATGAGTCACGTACCTATCCATGAACTTCTGCGGATCATCAACATACGTGTCGAAATTCCATATGCGCAGAGTCTCTCCGTAACCGTTGCCATTGGGAATGGTCTGGGCGTCCATCAGAACGTAATCCAGCTGCTTGACGGTTTCCGGCGAAAAACTCCTGGACCATCCGGGACTCATCGGCTGCAGGCCCCGGTAAACCGGGTAAGGCTTGAGCGACTCGATGAAGCGTCTGAGACCGGCGTCGTCAATTACGGCGCCTCCAGGATTCACCACGATGCCGAACTGGACGTTGGTCTTCCTGGAAATCTCCATCACATGGTCAATCGTGAAATTTCCGGTGAGATGAACGTGCAGGTCCACCAGCGGAAACTCGTCACCGGCCGGCGCCCCGAAGCTTCGGGAGAGAGGCAATGCGGACAACAGTCCGCCTGCGATGCCGGAGCTTTTGAGGAATGTTCTCCGTTTCATGATTATCAGGTCTTATTGGAGTATAAGCCAAGGCCAGGTTACCTGGTGGAGGGTCTTCGCGTGACCGGCCGCTCCGCCGTGAGGCTGATTTCCATGGGGGTGCCGGCCGGGAGAACGATCTCCGCTCCGCGGGCGAGGAAGGTCGAGTAGACGCTGAATCCCGCGCCCGTGAAGGCGATGGTCGAGGCTAAAGGGCGAGAGGCTTGCGCCACCAAAGTCCCAATCAGCCCGAGGCCCACCGCTCCCGCTTCGGCGCGACCTCCGATGTCCTGATCGGGAATGCCCTGGGAATCGTAGTCCTGATGGAGCGACAATCCGGCTACGGCTGCCGCGATCACCGGGAAGATGAACCGGGTTTTCGGGCTGCTGACGTGTGCGCCGCCTTCCGGGTCAAGTGTCAGGTGTGCGCCGGCGTCAGCCTCGAGTTGCTCGATGTTGCCCTGGACGTGTTGCGTCGTCCCCGCGGCCAGAATGATATCGCGGAAGTTAAACAGCAGAGTTCCATTGCGGTGGAGAAAACGGGCGCGACGCGCGTTCACGACCTCCCCGACGAGCCGGCTTCCCTCCGGAATCAACAGGGAGTGGTCCGCCGCAAACAAGGGCCGGGTCACGAGCGCCTCCACCCGGTCTCCCTTGTGGGCAGTGGCGGAACTAACCGGCGTGAGCAGCCGCGCCCGCACCTGCCGGGTTCCGTCTGCGGGCGCCGTGCGGCATGCGTTCTGAGCGGCGGCGCGATGGGGGAGCGGCACCGGCACCGGCTCCTCGATTAGGGCATTGAAAAGGGTCCCCGCCGCCCAGGACTGACGGTGGTAAGGGAGCATACCGAACAGCCGGGATTTCAACTGTTGGAATTTGCCCGGCAACTTGAAGGTGAGGGCTGCGGGACAGCTCGTTCCATCGACGGTGGCGCCGCCTGTCTGGCGCGCTGGTTTCCGCGGATGCTCCGCGGGCGATGTTCCGGCAACAGCGAGGCGGGCCGTACCTGTGGATGGAGACGTAACAAGGGCCAGCCGCGACCCATCGTTCAGGACAATCCTGTCGAACTGCGCATAGATTTTGCGCGGGGGCGTCAGGTTGCCGGAAAGAATTGCCATCGCGCGTCTGCCGAACGGCACGCCGCCTATTTTCGCAATGTGCCCTTCCACGACAGTGCCGACCGGCACGGCGATCCGATCGAACACATACACGGGCTCGATCAGGCGCCCCTGAATGGGATCACCCACTTTTTTGACCACGAGCCGGCGTTCCAGCGCCACACGAAGGGGAACACCTCGCGCCAAGACGGGTCCGGCGGTCCCGTCCCCGGACACGGGCGCCGGTTGGGCCAGAGCCGCACCGATCATAGCCACGAACAGAATTGGCACACGCATTCTCACCCCCCTTCGTAAAGGAATTCAGTTTATCAGGGCAGAATGAATATTCGCTTACGAAGACACTTGGCGGCCCGCCTGCCGAATGCTTCGAGGGTCGGCAACGGGAAGTTCTCGTCTGCGAGGATGCGCATCAGACGGGAAGCGGCGAGAGCTCCGGATAATTCACGAGAACGTCGGCCTCCGATTGCCGGCCGCAAGCAAGTCAAGGATGAATTCGAACGCCAGTCGGGTGCCCCGGATGACAGGCTTGCCCGCCAGTACTTCGGGATCCAGGACACGCCTTGAGAGAGTACCCGCCTGGCAGCGCCTCAGATTTCCTGGTCCGTGAGAGCATCTGGTCACAGTAGTCCGGGACCACCGCCGCGATTTACAGCCGTGCTATTCAGGGGTCCGACGACGAAGTGACGCGCCGGTGGGAGGCGTACCAGGAGCAGCCCATTCTCTGTAAATGTTTGATAGGTGGTAGCGCTAACGGGAATCGAACGTGAATGGTGCCGGTTCAGCCGAGTCCAGGTGGGTCTAAGTCTATGCAAACACGTGCAGTCCGTATTGGCCGATCATGCGCCGGGGTCATATGAACTCCCGTGGTGGTCTCCACGTGGTCGCCGCGCGGTTGCATCGGATCGCCGCCGAACACGCCGCTACCGCCGCCAGTGGTCCCGGCAGAAACGCAGGATCTTCGGTCTGGTGAACGGCGATGCTCCCACGCCGTCTTGGACGAGTTTCAGAGTCGCGGGTGGGCACTTCTCCCGAACCAGCGCCAGTCCCGCAGCGATCTCGGCTTCAAGCCGCCGCGCATCCACGATCATCGCGTCGCCATAGAAGATGGTCGAGTCGTGGCGTATGAAAGGATGGTCGCCGACCCGGAGGATGACCGTCTGGTCCTTGCTGTTTCGCAACGTGGTCACGCTGACGATGGCGCACTCGTGGGTCTGCGGATCGGGTTGCGTGACGATGATCCAGAGGTGCGGCGTGGCTGCCCCGCCAGGGGCCGGCATGAGGAACGTGTCGCCGCAATCCATCTAAGCAGGTTGCAGCATGGCTTCCGTGGTGGCCAGCGACTCCAGTTCAGCCTCGACCGCCGCGATCTCGCTCTCGGTCTTGTTCCCGGCCCGCAGGATGTCGCGGTACTGGATCGGGATCGCGCTACCGTTCGGGTCCTGCCACTCCGGAAGCTCGTGGGAAACCCGGACGAGATCCCAACGGGTCATGTTCCCGAACTTGCCGAAGACCTCCTCGATCAAGGCTTCCTCGGCGCGGGAGAGTTCGTCCGTTTCCGGTTCCCCAAGAAGGGCCACTTCATATTCCTGCGGAGCGGAGATGTAGTGCCGCCAGATTGGATCGGTGCCCGGAGCCGGTTCCTCGCGGATCAGGTCGTAGATCCGGCTTACGACGGGGCCGTTATCCATCGAAACGTACCTGTCGGTGGTCACCGGCCTGCCCCATCGCAGCAGCGCCTCTCTGTCGAGCAAGTACAACAGTTTGATGAGCTTGAGATAGCTCATCCGGCCGCCGCGGAGTTTCAGAAACCGCGCCGCAGCCTCCGTCGCTCGTCGTTCGTTAAAGCGCAACACCATGGGCGTCATCTTCATTGTAAGGCACGGCGCGAGGCCCGGACACACAAGGCGGATGCACGTCCTCTTTCACAACATGACTCAGTCAGCGGGCCCGCGTCGAGAAAGTCTTCCGCCATCCCGGTGGACGAGCGCAAATCCCAAATCCGGGCTGCCATACCCAGCACGGGGCTGATGGGGTCCCTGCTTTTGCAGGCTGGTTCAGTAGCGCCGGCGAAACGTTTCGATCTCCTTTTGGATTTGGGGCCCGGTTACCGTTCGGCAACCGCCCTAGATCGTGCTCGATTGAAGAGAGATACGCCTCTCCGCGATACTCGCGCGAAAGGCGATACAACACCTCCTGAGTGTCTCCCGTGTCCAGCGCTGCAAGCATTAGATCGGCCGGAGGCCACGATGACTGCATGAATGCCAAGACCAGATCCCGTCTTGCGATGTTGCATCGATCCCAGCCGGAAAAAAAGAAAGCCGAAAGCCACCCAGGAGTCTCATTTTCCCGATTTCAGTTCTCGACAAACCAGAGGAAAGGCGACAACAACCATAGGGCTCACCGACGCGAGCGTGTGCATGTCGCCGTCCTCGTTCGCCTGCGCCTTCATTTCCTCAAGCTCTTGGATCATCGCCCGGACCCACCACGCACACGCCTTCGCGAGACTCCCGGCCTGGCGCGCGCCTTGGCCACTCCTCCATCCGGACGACGGCTGAAATGTACGCGCACGCGATCCATGGGTCTGAGGACGATGCAGTTCAGAAGTGGAAGGAATACCAGCAGCGGAACCGGATGGGAAGCCAGCCTGCCAAGGGCGTCCAGTAGCCCAGCAGGTTCCCAAGCATCGGACCTCAGAGGCGACCGAATGTGATTGCTTTTTTCTGGCCCGAAGTCGGTGGTCTCCGGCGGTCGCCAATTGTCTGTAAGTATTTGAGGAATTGGTAGCGCTAACGGGAATCGAACCCGTATTTAAGCCTTGAGAGGGCTCCGTCCTAACCGTTAGACGATAGCGCCACAGCGGTGTTGCGATTTCAGTTTAGCAAAAACCGTCAGGCGGTGAGGGCTGCCGTGCCCATGCGTCCGCAGCAGCGTTCGAGACGCGCGCGCAATTCGTGGCGCGCACGCAGCAGGCGGGACTTTGTCGCGGCTACCGAGATCCCGAGTTCGCCGGCGACTTCCGGCATGGGAAGCTGCTGCAACTCGCGCAACTCGAGCGCGCGTCGCAGCAGCGGCGGGATGCGGCGGACTTCGCGCTGGAGCAGTTCCAGGACCTCACCGCGGCCGACCGACTCCTCCGGTGTTTCCGCCGTGTCGGGCAGTTCAAATGCGATGCCGTCCGTCCCCGGAAGTTCGGCATCCAGATATACGTAGCCCGATCTGCGGTTTCGCCTCAAACGCATCAGGCACTGGTTCATCACAATGCGCGTCATCCACGTGGCGAAGCGCGACTCGCCCGCGAAACCTCCGATGTGCCGCCAGGCTCTGAGCCACGCGTTCTGCACCTCGTCTTCGGCTGCGTGAGCGTCGCGCAGTATGGACATCGCGGACTTGTGCATGGCTGGTCCGTGCCGCCGAACCAGTTCTGCGAAGGCGTCCTGCCGCCCGTTCTGCGACAGCCTGACCAAATCCTCCTCTTGCATGAGCTCAAAACCGCCTGTTCCCCGGCTGTTCTCCATATCGCGGCCCCTCTTCGATTTCTTCACGCCAACTGCCTTCTGATCGCATCCTACCAGGGGACGGGAGCCGGTTTAAGCTGTGTCAAATACTTATTTCAGTGACAATGAACAATATGGACCAAATTTCAGCAATGCTAATATTGATTTGACCATGGAGGAAACAAGCTCAGAGACCATCCGCCGCGTTCTCTCTTCCTACGAGATCGGCAGGAAACTGCGCCAACTCCGGCTGCGGAAGAAGATCGCGCTGACGGATCTTGGCAAGCATACAGGCCTCTCCGCCTCCATGCTTTCGCAACTCGAGAACGGCAAACTGGTTCCCACTCTCGCCACGCTCGCACGCATCGCGATGGTCTTCGATGTCGGACTGGACCACTTCTTCGGCCACCGGCGCGGACAGAGGACCTTTGCGGTGGTGAAGCAATCCGACCGCATTCGCTTCCCGGAGCGGCCCGATATCCCGTCCCCCGCCTATTTTTTCGAGTGCCTCGCCTATGCCGCCCAAGCGAAGGGAATGCAGGCTTACATGGCCGAGTTCCCGCCGCGGAAGAAAACCGACAGCGGCGAACACCAGCACGAAGGCGCCGAATTCCTGGTGGTGCTCGAAGGCGCGATCGCGATCTGGTTCGGCGGCGCGGAGCATATCCTGCGCGAGGGCGATAGCGTCTACTTCGACTCTTCCGAACCACACGCTTACCGGGGTATGGGCAGGAGCGGAGCCCGGGCGATAGTTGTGACGACACCTCCCCGGCTCTAAGCGCGGGATAATAGAAGGATGCGGCGC
This sequence comes from Bryobacterales bacterium, assembly GCA_963836425.1. Taxonomy (GTDB): domain Bacteria; phylum Acidobacteriota; class Terriglobia; order Bryobacterales; family Bryobacteraceae; genus CAWIJJ01. The sequence continues at coordinate 6,761 of CAWIJJ010000015.1, forward strand.
CTACTGTTGATCTGCGTCCTGCCGTGCCTTCTCACGGCGGACGACCGGTGGATCAGGTTCGTCTCGCCGCCTTTCGAAGTTTATACGGACGCCGGGGAGCGCGCGGGCCGCGAAACCATGGTGCGTTTTCAGGAGTTCCGCCACGCCCTGGGACAGATTGTGGGCGAGCAGGATCTGCAAACACCGGAACCTGTCCGGATCCTGGTTTTCAAGAAAGCCGCCGGTTGGACCGGAAACGCTCCGCTCATGGAGGCGCGCGAAGGATACGCGATCGTTCTCGAGGAGAAGGCCCCAATTTCGACCGAAGTGAACCGCGAACTGGCGCGCCTGCTGCTTCGTTCCAACACCACGCGAATGCCTGCCGCTTTCGAGCGGGGGCTGGTCGAGTTTTTCTCTACGCTGGATGTCACCGGCATTCGGATTACCGCGGGCGCGCCGCCGCCGCACCCGGATCTGGACTGGGCGCGCATTCACCTGCTGGTCACCGACCCGGAGTACTTCGGTAAAGCGCGCGTGCTGCTGGCCAACCTGCGCAACGGAGTGGACGAGGGGCCCGCCTATCGAAACGCCTTCGGCAAGTCGCCGGCGCAAGTGGAAGAGCAGGCCCGGAAGCACCTGGCGGCGGGGAATTTCGAGACCACGAGTCTCAACAGCCGTCCGATGAGCGAGAGAGATTTTCCTGTGCGAGACGTCTCCGATGCGGACGCGCGCCTGGTGCGGGCCGATCTTCTGGCGGGCGAACAGTCGGCGGCCGAATACCGCACGCTGCTCAAGGCGCAGGAAAAGGTTGCCGAGGCCGAGCAGGGACTGGGAATTCTCGCCCTCCGCGCCCATCGCCCCGAGGAAGCCCGGACACACTTTGCCGCTTCCATCGCGGCCGGCAGCGGCAGCGCGCGCGCGTATATCGAATACGCGAAGCTGGAATCGGACGCGGCCAAGGCCCGCGAGGCGCTGCTCAAGGCGGCAGGCATCAATCCGAAACTGGAGGAGCCATTCGTGCTGATGGCACAGCGGGACACGGATCCACGCCTGCGCCTGGAGCATTGGAAGGCCGCCGCCGAACGGAACCCGCGCAATTCCACTTATTGGAAGGAACTGGCCGAAGCTTACGTGGCAGAACACAATTACGGCGAAGCGGCCAAAGCCTGGCGGAGCGGGGAACAGGCGGCCGTCGACCCGGGCGAGCGCGAGCGCATGCGCCAGGCGCGGATGGCCATCGAGCAGCAGCGGCTGGACTACGAGGAGGCCGAGAAGCGCAGGCAGGCCGAGGAAGAAGCGCGCGAACTCGAAAAGCTCAAGGCCGAGGCCCGCGCGGAGGTGCACGCCCTCGAAGAGAAGTACAACAAGGACGCGCCAAAATCCGATGCGCCGGTGGTGCCGTGGTGGGACGGCCCGAAGCCGGGCGGCAAAGTGACGGGCACGCTCACCAAGGTGGATTGCCTCGGCTCGCAGGCGCGGCTGGTGGTGGAGGGTAACAATCGAAAGATCATCCGGCTGCTGGTGGTGGATCCGGGCAAAATCGCGATCTCGGGCGGCGGCGACCGGGCTCTCAGTTGCGGGTCGCAGAAGCCCCGGCAGGTCACCATCGAATACTTTCCCAAGGCCAATGCCCGGCTGACTACCGCGGGCGAGGTGGCAACCATCGAATTCCAGTGAGTGGCGACGACGGACTGCGATACCGCCGGCTGCTGCTGGCGGTGTTCGTGCTATCCACTGCTCTCAACTACCTTGACCGGATGACGCTGGCAGCGCTGGCGCCGCTGGTCCGCCGCGATCTCCATCTCACGAACGCGGAGTATGGCTGGATCGTTGCGGGATTTTCGGTGCTCTATGCGGCGGCCGCCCCGTTTGCAGGAGCGTGGATCGACCGGGTGGGGCTGAATCGCGCCATCAGCCTGGCGGTGGGCGTCTGGTCGATCGCGGGAATCGCTACCGGTTTCACCCGCGGACTCGGCGGGCTGGTGGCTTGCAGGAGTGTGCTCGGGTTGGCGGAGGCCGCGGGGATTCCCGCCGCCGGCAAGGCGATCCACCAGTTTCTGCGCCCGGCGGAGCGGGGCTTGGGCAACGCGCTCAACCAGTCCGCGGTGAGCCTTGGATGGATGCTGGCGCCGCCGCTTGCCACTTTTCTGGCGGTGCGGCATGGCTGGCGCTCGGCCTTTTTCGTAACCGGCTCTCTCGGGCCCCTCTGGATTCTTCTATGGAACCGGCTCGGTCCGCCGCGCGATTCAGCCCTTCCGAAATCCGCCTTTCCGCGCGAGTTGCTGCGCGAACCGAGCCTGTGGGCATTTGCGGGGGCCAACGCCCTGAACATGATCGGATACTCGCTGTGGACGAACTGGACGACGGTTTACCTGGTTGAAGTCCACGGCCTGACGATTGTGGAGGCTGCCTGGTATGCGTGGATCCCGCCGGTATTTGCGGCGGCGGGAGGGTTCGCCGGCGGATGGCTCTCGATGCGGTGGATCGACGGCGGCATGGCTCCGCTGCGCGCGCGCTTCGGTGCGTGCCTGGCGGCGGCGGCGCTGGCTCTTACGACGGCGGCGATTCCGGCGATCCATTCCGCGGCGCTGGTGTGCGCGGCCATCTCGCTCAGCATCTTCGCGATCTCGGCGTTCAGCGTGAATAACTACACGCTGCCGCTCGATGCGTTCGGAGGAGCGCGCGCGGCATTTGCCGTGTCCATTCTGGTCTCGTCGTACGGCGCGGCGCAGTTCGTTGTGTCGCCGGCGATCGGGTGGATGATGGACCGGCATTGGTACGCGCCGGTTACGGCGGTGGCCGCCGTGGCGCCGCTTCTCGGTTGCGGAGTGTTGTGGTTCACGAGGTCGGTCCGGTGAAACGGGCCATCAAACGGTGGATCTTCCGCCTTCTCGGCAAAGACCCCGAGGCCGTGGTGGTCACCTTCGCCACCGGTGACGCGGACCTGTGCCGGCGCATGTACGAGGAGGTGCGTGCGCTGTTGCCCGAGCGCCGGCATTTTCTGGCAACCGCGGAGAACTGGCCGGAACTGCGGCGCGAGTTGCGCCGGTATCGCGTCGGCCTGGCGCCGGTAATGCTTGCCGGCGAAAGCAGCGCCCTGCGCCGCGCTGCGTTCCGTTTTGCCCCGCGGAAGATCCTGGCCTACAACGCACGGCTGGAACGCCATCATCTCAGGCCGGACCTTGCGTCCGTCCTCTTCTGGCGCGGCGTTCCGCTGGACCGCATCTATCTTCGCCCGTGGTGGTGGCCGGGACGGAAGCGCGAGCGCAGCGAGGCGTCCGGCGTACCCCGCCGGTTCGATGGACGCCTTTGCAATCCGGCGCGGAAGCGGGTAGCCGTGCTGTCGCCCTACGCTCCTTATCCGCTGGCGCACGGGGGTGCGGTGCGGATCTTTCACCTGCTGCGCGAGATCTCACGCGAGTTCGATGTCGAGCTGTTCTCTTTTACCGACACGAGGGGCACGCCGGAGCTTGGGCCGCTGCTCGAGTTCTGCGCACGGGTGGTGCTGGTGGAGCAGCCCCGCTACCGCGAGCCCCGCTGGTCCACGCTGCTGCCTCCTGAAGTGCACGAGTTCCGGTCGCCGGCCATGCGCCGCGCGCTCGCCGAAGAGAAGGAGGCGTTCGGCTGGGAGCGATTGCAGGTGGAGTACACGCACCTGGCCGAATACGGCGGGGACATTCTGGTAGAGCACGACGTAACGTTCGACCTCTATGGCCAGGTACTTCGCCAGAAGCGAAGCCTGAGCGCCTGGTGGAATTTCTTCCGCTGGCGGCGCTTCGAGGGGCGGGCAGTTGTCCGCTTTCCGCGTGTCGTGGTCATGTCCAAAAAAGATGCCGGGATGCTCGGACCCCGCGTCGACGCAGTCGTGGTGGAAAACGGAGTGGACCTTTCCCGCTTTCAGCCGGAGCCTGAGCCGGAAGGCGAGCGCCTGTTATTTATCGGCTCCTTCCGGCACTTCCCGAACATCGAGGCGTACCGCTTCTTCGCCGAACGGGTGTGGCCGCTCGTCAGCGACAAATTTCCGCGGCTCGCCGTGACGGTGGTCTGCGGACCGGACTATCTCACTTACTGGCGGGCTTTTGCGAATTCGGCGGAGCCCGCGCCCGATCCGCGGATCCGCCTGCTGGGGTTTGTTGCGGACGTGCGCCCGCTGTACGTGGAATCCAACCTGGTGCTGGCGCCGACCACGGTGTCCGCCGGTACCAACGTCAAAGTTCTGGAAGCTATGGCGATGAAACGCGCAGTTGTTTCGACTCCCTCGGGATGTGCCGGGTTGGGGCTGCTGCACGGACACAGCGTGTGGGAGGCGGACACTCCGCTATCGTTCGCCGCGGGTATTGCCACCCTGATGGCGGACCCCGAGCGGCGCAGCCAGATTGCCGAAGCGGCTTACCTGCACGCGCGCCGCAATTTCGACTGGCAGGCGATCGGCGAGCGCCAGCGCGAGTTGTTCCGGTAAGCGGCGGGCTCTTGCGAATTCGGCGGAGCCCGCGCCCGATCCGCGGATCAGGCTGCTGGGGTTTGTTGCGGACGTGCGCCCTCTGTACGTGGAATCCAACCTGGTGCTGGCGCCCCCACCACGGTGTCCGCCGGTACGGACACTCCGCTAGCGTTCGCCGCGGGTATTGCCACTCTGATGGCGGACCCCGAGCGGCGCAGCCAGATTGCCGAAGCGGCTTACCTGCACGCGCGCCGCAATTTCGACTGGCAGGCGATCGGCGAGCGCCAGCGCGAGTTGTTCCGGTAAGCGGCGGGCTTTTGCGAATTCGGCGGAGCCCGCGCCCGATCCGCGGATCCGGCTGCTGGGGTTTGTGCGGACGTGCGCCCTCTGTACGTGGAGGCCAACCTGGTGCTGGCTCGCTCGCCGCGGGTATCGCCACTCTGATGGCGGAGCCCGAGCGGCGCAGCCAGATTGCCGAAGCGGCTTACCTGCACGCGCGCCGCAATTTCGACTGGCAGGCGATCGGCGAGCGCCAGCGCGAGTTGTTCCGGTAAATCAAACTACTGCTTGACGACGGGCGTCGCCGGCGCGGGCGCGTTGCCTGCGCCACCCCGGCCGCCGCGGCCACCGGCGCCGGGCAATGGCTGGCTGATGTAAGTGGCGATGTCGCGGGCCGCCTTGGTTTCGACTCCTGGTTTTTGCAGGAAGCCGAGGTCGCGAAACCAGTCGATAAAACGATACTGCCAGGTGCCGAACGGAATATCACTTCTGTCCGTCAACCCTCCCGTCATGCGGCTGCCATCGGGGAGCGGGTCGCCCGGGTGGCGGCCGTTGCCGTAGATGTGCATCTCGACATTGGGCGCCGCGACGGCAAGCATGGCGTTGAAGTAGTCCAATGCCCAAACGGCGTGGACGCGGTCGCCGGACCCGGCGCAAACGATGAAGGCCGGCGGAACGTTGCGCGGAATGGGCGGCGCGGTGCGGTTGCGGGCGAACGGGGTGGGTCCGGGATAGATGATGCCGGCGAAATCGGGGCGCGCGGTGATCCCGGCTAGCGGGTCGGATGGATCGCTGTTCTTCTTATCGAAATCTTCGAACAGCACGGCTGCCGGAGCGGCCAGTTCGGCACCCGCCGAGAAGCCCATGATGCCAATTTTATCGGGATCGATTCGCCACTCCTTCGCATAGGCGCGAACCATGCGCACGGCCTGTAGCGCGTCATTCACGGCGTCGGTCAGCGGGTTGTAGCCGTCGCGGCGCAGACGGTTCCGGAGGATGATCGTATTGACGCCATAGTTGTAGAAGAAGGGTACGAAATCGGCGCTCTCCGTACCGACGTTGAGGGTGTTGTGGCCGCCGCCGGCCACCAGAATCACCGCCGCGCCGGTGTTCAGCCCGCGATCCACCGTGTGCACCTCAATTGAGGGATTGTGGATGTTGACGATGCTGTTGATGCGACCGGGCACATCCTGGCTCATGTTGTACACTTCGGGTTCGTTCACGCGCTCCGCCTTGAGGAACGGCGACCCGGGCGGGTAAAGGGGGATGACGACGCCGCCCGGGAGAATCGGTTGAGGCGCGTAGGCGGCGTCCGCTGCCGGGCCGGGCTTCGGCACGTTCATCGGGGCAGGCAGCGGCGGAAGGGGTGCATGGGTCTGCGCCTGCCCGGAGCCCATGGAAAGCAGCGCGCAAAACAGCGGCACGCACCGGAATGGAGTGCTTCTCATCAGTCAGGTTGTCCCCTCGTTCGGAATTGTAAAGCCTGCAAAGAATATATCACCGCGAATTCAAAGATTTGATACGCGCGGCGGCAAAAATGAAATAGAATAACCCCCCAGCAGGGGACAGTCCGAAATTCGGACCACTTGAGGAGGGGACATGAAAGCACTTTCCACGATTTTGATTTTCTTCGCAGCCGGTACGGCGTTTGCGCAGGGCGACCGGGGCACCTTGACGGGGACCATCACGGACCCCGCCGGAGCCGTAGTGCCGGCCGCCAAGGTAGCGGCGAAGAACTCGGAAACCGGAACTGTCGCAGCCACCATCACCACCGAAACCGGCAACTACACGCTGCCATCGCTGGCGATCGGCACGTATGAACTGACCGTGGAGGCGCCGGGCTTCAATAAGAGCACGCAATCGGGACTTCGCATTCAGGTTGCGCAGACCACGCGCGTGGACATCGAACTGCGGGTGGGCTCCTCCGCCGAGAGCATTACCGTGCAGGCGGAATCTCCTCTTCTCAAGACCGAGAACGCGGAAGTCAGCATGAACGTGAGCGGCGAGAAATTCAATGACCTTCCCTTGAATTTCGGCGCCGGCGGGACGGGCGCAATCCGCAGCTGGCTGGCGTTCGCCACCCTTGCTCCGGGGGTGAACGGCGACCTTTCCACCAACCAGAGCACGAGTGTGAACGGGCTGCCCGGCGGCATGTTCAAGATCCTGGTGGAAGGTACCGATGTGACCAGCTCCAACGATACGCGCTGGACCAGCACGGTGGCTGCATCGAGCGTGGAAGCGATCGGCGAGTTTTCGCTTCAGACGAGCAATTTCTCGGCGCAATACGGCGGCGGATTGGGCGCCATGTTCAACTTCACCACCAAGAGCGGCACGAACCAGGTGCACGGCAGCCTGTACAACTACATGACCAACGAAACGATGTTCAACGCGCATCGTTTCTTCCAGGCGAGCCGGCGCGACCGCGACCGCAAGACCGATGCCGGCGGCACCGTGGGAGGGCCGGTTTACATTCCGAAGGTCTACAACGGCAAGAACAAGACGTTTTTCTTTTTCAATTTCGAAGCGTTCCGGAACAAGACCGTGGCTTACGGCCAGCGCGGAACCGTGCCGACGGCGGCCTACCGGAATGGCGACTTCAGCGCCGCGCTCACCAACCGCAGGATTGGAACCGACCCGCTGGGCAATGCCGTGGTGGAGAACGTCATCTACGATCCCGGCAGCGAACAGACGATCAACGGGCGCATCTATCGCACGCCCTTCGCGCAGAACATGATTCCAAAGAACCTGCTCGATCCGGTTGCCCTCAAGATCCAGAACCTGTTCCCCTCTCCCACCACTACCGACCTGATCAATAACTGGACTTACGATCTCCCCAATCCGCGCATCCAGAATCTGCCCAGCCTCAAACTGGACCATAACATCGGGACGCTCACGAAGCTCACCTTCTATTGGTCGTATCAGTCGACTAACGACATTCCCGGTAACGACCCGCTGCCGTATCCGATCAGCGCCAAGCGCGATAAGACGGCCACAGGCAATACTTACCGCTTCAACGTGGACCGGACCGTGACCCCGACCTTTCTGGTGCACGCCGGCGCCGGATTCCTGCGTTTCAACAACCCGGATAGCTCCAAGCCGGAAGTCCTCCAGTTCGACGCGGTGAAAGAGTTAGGACTGGTGGGCGCTACCACCGATCCCGGCGGCTTCCCGCGGCTGACCGGTCTGAGCACGGGCAACTTCGGCGGCATGAACTTCAGCATGGGGCCGAGCAATGCGAATGACTACTGGAACGACAAGCTGAATCTCGTGCTGGACCTCACCTGGGTTCACGGTAGCCACACTTACAAAGCCGGCGCGCAGTTCGGCAACGAAATGTGGTCCGACCGCAATACCCGCGGCGCGCAGGGTATTTACGGCTTCAGCAATGCGCAGACCGGACAGCCCGCGCTTCAGGGCACTACGTTGACGGGCGGCTCGGTGGGAATGAACTATGCCAGCTTCCTGCTCGGCATGACCTCGAGCGCCCAGGTCAACGCGGTGCAGGACCCGCAGTGGCGGAAGAACTTCTGGTCTCTGTATGTGCAGGACAGCGTGAAGCTATCCCGAAAACTTACGGTCGAGTACGGTGTGCGTTGGGACTTGCAGGGTGTCGGCCACGAGATTCACTACCGCAACAGCATGTTCGGACCCGACGTGCCGAACCCGTCGGCGGCAGGCCGGTTGGGCGCCGTGAAATTCGAAGGCTACGGGCCGGGCCGGTGTAACTGCGCGTTCACCACGACTTACCCCTATGCTATCGGGCCGCGCTTATCGGTTGCTTACCAACTCGATCCGAAGACGGTGATCCGCGCCGGTTGGGGACTGTCGTACGGGCCGGGACCCAACTGGTGGTATGTCACCAATCAGACTCTGCTGGGCGTCGGCTTCGATAATTACCAGGTGCCCAGTCCGGCGGTGGGACAGGCCGCATCCTTCCTGCGGAACGGACTTACTTACGACCGCGCCGCGCTGTACACGCCGACTCTCAACCCGGGACTCGGACTGACGCCCGGCACCGTGGCCAGCGGTGTGGGTAACTCCTACGATCCTCACGGCGGAAGGCCGCCCCGCATCAACCAGTGGAATGTGGCGATCCAGCGTGAACTGTTCCCGAACTGGTCGCTCGAAGCCGCGTATGTCGGCAACCGCGGCGTCTGGGAGGAAGCGAATAACCTGGGCTCCATGAACTTCAACTCCGGCGATCGCCTTGCCGCCTTCGGCCTGGACCTGAATAACGCCGCAGACCGGGACCTGCTGACCCGCAACCTGAGCGATCCGCTGGTGAAGGCGCGCGGCTTCTTCGCCCCGTATGACGGCTACCCGACCAACCGGACCCTGGCGCAGGCGATCCGCCCGTTCCCTCAGTTCACCAGTTCTTTGAACCCGACGTGGGCGCCGCTCGGCAGCAGTTGGTACGATTCGCTCCAGGCCAAACTGGCCAAGCGCTTCTCGCACGGGCTGGACCTGACATCTTCCTTCACGTGGCAGAAGACGCTGGCACTCGGCAACGGCGCCAGCAATGGCGGCACCACCGGCGGCGGCATCAATGACAGGTTCAACCGCGCCAACCAGCGGTCGCTCGCAACCGACTACCGGCCGCTGACCCTGGTCATCGCCTTCAACTACCGCACACCCCGCGCGACTTCGAACAAACTGGTGCGCGCGGTGACGGGCAACTGGCTGTTCGGCGGCATCCTGACCTATCGCAGCGGCTCCCTCATCTCGGTGCCTTCCTCGGTGGCATCCAACCTGAGCGCCTACACGTTCCAGAACACGCGCTTCAACGTGGTGCCCGGACAGCCGTTCTTCAACCTCGATCCGGGCTGCCACTGCATCGACCCCAACCGCGATACGCAGGTGCTCAACCCAGCCGCATTCCAGGACGTAACGCAGGGGCAATGGGGCTTCTCGGCGCCTTCGTATTCGAACTACCGGTGGGTACGCGATGCCAACGAGCAGTTGAGCGTCGGCCGCTCATTTCCTATCAAGGAGAGGCTGCGCTTCGAGGTTCGGGTGGACCTGTTCAACGCCTTCAACCGGGTGACGCTGCCCGCGCCGACATCCAGCAATCCCAACCAGACGCCGACCTTCGACGGCAACGGACGGCAGACCGGCGGGTTCGGGTTCATCAACGTTGTAAATGGATTGAACGGAGCGCGCACCGGACAGTTGGTGGCACGGATCCAGTTCTGAACTCGAATGCGCACCCTCCCGCCCGTCGGGACGGCGTAAAATCAGAGGCGATGACTGCCCGCCGGAGCCTCGCCGCAGCGCTTCTTGCCGTCACCCTGGCGGTTGCCCAGCAGGGCCGGGGCGTCCGGCGCTGGGAGATGTACGAACGGGAGATGCAGAACCCGGCGGACGACCCGCCGGATGCCTGGGAGAAGACCGAATTCGCCTGGGGCCGGCTCCGCTACCGCTCCAACCGCGACCGCTTCTACGGATCGCGGTGGGGCGTGGACGCCAACAAGTCCGACCGCCAGTTCCTGGTGGGATTGCGCCGGCTCACCCGCATCAACGCCCGGTCTGTGGAAGAGATACTGGACGTCGATTCCGACGAGATGTTCAATTACCCCATGCTCTACGCGGTGGGAGTGGGGGACTGGGTGATCAGTCCGCCGCAGGCCGCACGGCTTCACGAATATTTCGAGCGCGGCGGCTTCCTCATGGTGGACGATTTTCACAATGAGCGCGAGTGGGCGGATTTCATGGCCGGCGTGAACCGGATCTATCCGGGGCACCGGGCCGAAGACCTGGATATCAGCGATCCCATATTCCACACGGTTTACGACATCAAGGAGCGTTTTCGCGTGCCCGGGCTGAACGTGGTGCACGGCAGCCAGATCGAGCGCGGCGGCACGTATCCAGCCTGGCGCGGGGTTCGCGACGAGCGGGGCCGCGTCGTCATCGCCATCTGCTTTAACCAGGATCTGGGCGACGCCTGGGAGTGGGCCGATATTCCCGAGTATCCCGAACGCTACGCCACCATGGCGTACCACATCGGCATCAACTACGTGATGTACGCGTTGACGCACTGATGCGGCGGCTATTCGCCGCGCAGGGCGATGGCCGGATCTATCCTTGTGGCGCGCCGCGCCGGCAGCCACACCGCGGCCAGGGCGGCTGCGAGCAGAACGAGAGCGGCCGCGGCGAAAATGGCCGGGTCGGTGGCGCTCACCTGGTATAACAGCGAGCCCAGGTAGCGGGTCAGCGCGAACGCCCCCGCGGTCCCCACGGCGATCCCCGCCAGGGTCAGCCGGGCGCCGCTGAGGAGCACATCGCGGAGCACGTCCGCGGGCCTCGCGCCCAGCGCCATCCGCACGCCGATCTCGCGCGTGCGGCGGCTGACGTCGAAGGCCATCACCCCGTAGATTCCCACCGCGGCGAGCAGCAGGGCCATGGCCGCAAACCCCGCCAGCAGGGTGGCGGAGAAGCGCGGCTGCCATTGCGCGCGCGCCACCACCTGCTCCATGGAGAGCACGCTCGCCAGCGGCAGATCGCGGTCGAGCGACCAGACGGCTTCTTCCACGGCCGCGGCCACGCCGAGCGGGTTGCGCGCCGTGCGCGCCACCAGGGTCAGGTACCGCTGAATGTCCTCGGGGTTCTGCTCCTGCGGGAAATAGAATTCCGGGGAGGGGGTTCCGCCCCAGTCCGACTGTCCGGAATCCTTGACGATTCCGGCCACCGTGTACCAGGGATTCGAAGCCGAACTTCCGAGACGTATCCGTTTTCCGAGGGCGTCCTCGCCCGGCCAGTACATGGCGGCCATCGTCTGGTTGATCACGACTACGTGGGGCGCCGCGCCGGTGTCGCGTTCATCGATATCGCGGCCGCGCAGAATCGGGATCCGCATGGTGCGGAAGTAGCCCGGGAACACGGTGCGGAAGGTGGCGTGCGGCCGCTCGGAAGGCGGGGGCGCGGGGCGGCCTTCCATGGCAAAGCTGAAGGTCCACAGGTCGCCGGCCAGGGGCAAATGGTTGATGCCGCTGGCGGACTCGACACCGGGCACCGCGCGCACGCGTTCGAGCGCCTCCTTATAGAAGGCGTTACGGCGTTCGGGGGTTGCGGCCTGCGGCGAGCCGGTCAGCACCAGCCGCATGGTGAGCACGTTTCGTGGGTCGAACCCGGCGTCCACGCGGCCAAGCTGGGTCAGGCTGCGGAGCATCAGCCCGGCCCCGGCCACCAGCACGAGCGAAATCGCCACCTCGCCGGCCACCAGCAGGCGGCGCAGCGGGGTTCTGGCCGATTCCGAGGCGGACCGGCCGCTCTCCTTGAGCGCGGCGTGAAGATCCAGCCGCGAGGCACGCAGGGCCGGGATCATGCCGAACAGGATCGCCGTGGCGCAGGAAATGCCGGCGGTGAAGGCGAGTACGACTGTGCCCATTCCGATCTCCTGGAACCGCGGGAGGGCGAAGCGGCTGGCCTCACCGATGTTCGCCGCCAGCGCGCTGAGCGCCCAGGATGCGAGCACGATGCCACAAGCCGCGCCCGCGGCCGAGAGCAGCACGCTCTCAAACAGCAACTGGCGAATCAGGCGTCCGCGGCCCGCTCCCAGGGCGAGCCGGAGAGCGATCTCGCGACGGCGCCCGCCGGCACGCGCAAGCAGCAGGTTGGCCACGTTGGCGCAGACGATCAGGAGCAGGAACGCCACCGCCCCGGCAAGCACTCCCAGCGCCTGCCGCACGCGGCCCACCGTGACCTCGGCCAGCGCGGTGACACGCGCTCCGCGGTCCTGGTTCGATTCCGGGTAAGCCTGCGCCAGCCGCTGCGCGATGCCGCTCATTTCCGAGGCCGCCGATTCGATTGTGGCTCTATCCGTCAAACGGGCAAAGACGCGCAGGGAACGGCCATTGCGGTCGGCCATGCGGTTCGAGGCAAACTCGAGCGGCGCCCACAACTCTGTCTTCACCGCCCAGAACGGAGGAAAGCGGAACGACCGCGGCATCACGCCGATCACCTGGTAGCGTTCGCCGTTCAGCGTGATCGTCCGTCCCAGCACGGCCGCATCGCCCGCGAACCGGCGCTGCCAGAGCGTATAGCTCAGCAGCACGACGCGCTCCCCTTCATCACCCGCATCGAAGCCGCGGCCGATCAACGGCTGGGCGCGGAGGACCTTCAGCAGCGAGGTCGAGACATGCAGACCATCGACCTCCTCCGGCTTCTCGCCGCCCGTCAAAGAGGCTCCCCATACTTCGGCCGCCGCGATGGATTCGAACGAGCGGGACTGTGCGCGCCAGTCCTGAAATGTTGCGCGAGCGGTGGGGCTGGTGGAGCCGTTCCGGAGGCTGCTCTCTTCGATGAAGACCAGCCGCCCGGAGTCCGGGAAGGGAAGCGGGCTGAGCAGGACGTGATAAACCACACTGAACATGGCGGTGTTCGCGCCGATCCCGAGCGCCAGGACCGCGATAGCAGCCAAGGCGAAGCGGGGTGATTTTCGCAACGAACGAAGGGCGTAGCGAAGGTCTTCTTTCATCGATATCTCCCGGTCAAAAGGGTTAGACTGGCGCTGAGGGAGATCGATAGCGAAATGAACGCCGCCGTGCCGCCTTTGCCTCAAGACCAGCCGGTGATCACGCCGTATCTGGCGCTTCGCAACGCGGCCGCGGCCATCGACTTCTATAAAACCGTGTTCGGCGCGGCGGAAGAATCGCGATTGCCGGGTCCGGCGGGCACCATCGGGCATGCCGAACTGCGGATCGGTAATTCCCGCCTGTTTCTTTCCGACGAATTTCCGGCGCACGATGCGCTCTCGCCGGAAAGCACCGGCGGGTCGCCGGTGACGATCCATATATATGTCGAAGATGTGGACGGGGCGGTGGCGCGGGCGGTGGCGGGAGGAGCCGTGCTGCTGCGTGCTGTGAAGGACGAGTTTTACGGCGATCGCGCGGGCAAGATCCGGGACCCGTTCGGCCACTTGTGGTTCGTCGCCACACGCATGGAGAACGTCTCCCGGGAAGAGATGCGAAGGCGGGCAGAGGCGCTGGCCAATCAGGAGCAACGATGACGAAATGCATAATCCTGCTGGTTGCGGCTGCGTGCGCAGTTGTGGCGGCAGACAATTGGGACAAGGTGAAGGCGATCCGGAGCGGCACCGAGGTGCGCGTCTACAAGAAAGGCACGGCCCAGCCGGTGCTGGCCAAATTCGACGAAGCCCGCGACGAGAGCGTGGTGGTGGTGGTGAAGAACGAACAGGTGGCGATCCCGAGGGACATCATCGACCGGCTGGACGCACGGCCCGACAAAGGCTCGCGCGTCACCACCGAGACGAAGACCAAAACGGAGCCGCCGGATACCCGGCCGGCGCCGATGGGGAGCCGCCCGGCAACCGGGAACACCAGCTATTCCAACAATGTCAGCATCGGCTCCAAACCGGATTTCGAGACGGTCTATCGCAGGCCCGCGCCCGCGCCGAAAAAGGCCGACGAAAAGAAGTAAGGCTGTACCCGCCGGCCGGGCGCTTTCGTCTCACCAGCTATATGCGGGTTCGACTGCCTGTGGCGGCGCTATTCGGTGTGCTTGCGTTGAGCGGGCAGGAGCTCAGGATCAGCGCGGAAAAGGAAGCGGCGCTCGGCGAGCGGGTGGCCGGAAATTTTTTGAAGTCTGCCACGCCCCTCGATAGTCCCCTCGTGCAGGACTATCTGGATCGCCTCACCGCACGCCTGTCGGTCAACGCATCGGATGCCCGGTTTCCATTCACGGTTCGTGCGGTACTGGAGGAGCGCTGCGGCGCGAGCCACGAACCGGCGGCCATGCCTGGAGGGTACATCTTCGTTTCCGCCGCCCTGTTCGATTCGGCAGGAGACGAGGCGGAATTTGCTGCCATGCTGGCCCAGGCGATGGAGCGCTCGGTCCGGCGACTCGACGCGGAAAGATCGCTGGGGACCGGTTCCGGCAAGGTGCCGCTGGTGATGCTGGGCGCTCCCTGCCGGATGGCGCTGATGCCGCGAAGCGGCTTCGCGCCGGCGCTGATTGAGCAGCAGCAGGCAGCCGATTTCCGCGCCGTGGACACTCTGCGGAGGGCGGGGTACGATCCCGCCGCGCTTCTTAATTATGTTGCGCGCAATTCGCAGACACGCGCGGAGGATCGCCTCGCGGCGCTTCGCGAGAGGATTCGCGAAGCCGGCCCCGCCGCTCCCAGGCCGCCCTCCGGCGACTATCCGGCTGTAAGGCAGAAGTCCGCCTGCGCCTCGTGCCGCCCGGTCCAGGTACGAATCCGCCCACATTGAGACGAAATTAAGTCTCCCCCACAAAAAATTGTTTTCGGATATGATTACACGGTAAGGGAGACGCACATGACCAAGAAAGTGCTTTTGGCAGGTATGATTCTGCTTGCGGTGTCGCTTGCGGCGATGGCAGCCGATGCGGTAACGGGCAAGTGGACCTTTGAACAGGTTGGCCGCGGCGGCGGTGGTGGCGGAGGCGGCACGCCTCGCGTCGTCACCCTGGATCTCAAAGCCGACGGCACCAACCTGACCGGCACGGTTCTCCAGCCCATGGGTGGACGTGGCGGCGGCGGTGGCCAGGCTCCGACTCCGATCGAAATCAAGAACGGCAAGGTGGACGGCAGCAATATCTCCTTCGACGTCGTTCGCGAGACGCAAAACGGAACCATGACACAGAAGTACGAAGGCACCGTGTCAGGGACCGAAATGAAACTGAAGATTACCCGCAACGGCCAGAACGGTCCCCAGACGAGCGAGGTCACGGCGAAGAAGGCGACTACCTAGGACCCGCCGTACGTCGCAGTTTTCCAGGCGGCCCTGCACGCGCTGACTCGCGCGGCGGGCCGCTTTTTTATTGGCCGCTCACCGGTCAAGCGGCCCCGAGCTTGATTCCGCGGACAAGCTGATATAATCCGGAGCTGCGGTTGATTAGCCTGCCCAGTTTCGGAGGGGATACGAAGCGCCTGGCCGGGAATCAAACGGGAATCCCTGGCGCACGCCAGACGTGTCTGCTCGCCGCCGCATTTCTCGCCGCGACTCTGGGGGGACAGCCCGTCGCCACACCCCTGCAGACGGGCAAGACCATCGAGCGGCAGCTCTCGGACGGAGAATGGCATGAGCACCGGCTGGCTTTGCAGGCCGGCCAGTACGCACGCATAACCGTACAGCAGCACACAATCGGTGTCGCGCTCTCTATCTTCGCCCCCGGCGGAAAGGAAATCTTCAGGGCGGATGGTGGCACCATTGGCGACACGAAAAGCGCTGAATTCATCTGCGATATTTCGGGGGATTACCGCGTCCGGCTCGCGCCTTCCGAACCGCACGCACCGAGCGGCCGGTATGCCATCACGCTCCAGAACGTGGAACCCGCCACCGAAATGCACCGGGAGCGAGCCGCCGGCTCACGCGAATACACGAGCGGAATGATTGCGTTTCGGCGTGGGACCGTGGACGGAACGCGCGAAGCGGCCGATCGCCTGGGGAGGGCCCTCATCCACTGGCGGGCCGCGGGGGACCACGTCGAGGAAGTCCGTTCACTTGTCGCTATCACGCTCGTCAACGCGGAAGCCGGAAACCAAAAGGAGGCCCGAGAGTATGCGGCAAAACTCCTGCCGGCTGCCGGAGACGCCCACAACCCGCTGAGCGAAGCCCGCGCCCTCGATTGCCTGGGCCAGGTTGAGTATTACTTCGGCGACAAACAGAAGGCCATTAAATACTACGAACAGGCGCTCCCACTCATGCGCGCCGCCGGCGACCGCGCGGCCGAGGGCAGCACTCTGAGCAATCTTTCGGTCGCATATTCCCGGACCGGCGACAAGCGCAAAGCCCTCGTTCTTCTCAATGACGCGCTTCGCATCTTTCAGGATCTTCAGGATCGTCGGATGGTTGCCGAAGTGGTCGGCAACATGGGCGTCACCTACGACAACCTCGGCGAGTACCAGAAGGCACTCGAAAGCCATCAGCGTGATCTCGCCCTGAAACGGGAACTGGGCGATCGCGCCGACGAGGCGATCGCATGGAACAACATCGCCAACGCCTACACCGGTCTCGCGGAATACCAGAAGTCCCTGGACGCGTATAATGCGGCGCTGGAAATCAACCGCTCGACCGGCAAACAGTCATTCGCTGCGATCAACCTGAACAACATCGCATGGGTCTACGATCAATTGGCGGATCAACAGCGTGCCCTGACGTTTTATCAGGAGGCGCTCGCAATCTTCCGCAAAGTCAACGACCGGATGAGGACTGCGGCGGCGCTCAACAACATCGCGGAAGTCTATGCCGACCTCGGCGATTATCGCAGAGCCGTCGAACTTCATCAGGAGGCTCTGCCGCTGCGGCGCGCCGGCGGAGATGCCGATGGAGAGGCGAACTCACTCAACAACCTGGGCAGGACCTTTGCCCGGCTAGGCGAACGCGACAAGGCCCGCGATTATCTGCTGCAGGCGCTCGCCAAACACAGGAGCGGCGGCAATCGTCACATGATGTCGCGTACTCTCCGGGGCCTGGGCGAACTCGAGTGCGCAGCGGGAGACTTCGCCTCCTCCCGCCGGTACCTGGATGAAGCGCTCGAGACAAGCCGTGCTATTCACGATCCGAATGGTGAAGCAACAACGCTGGGCGATCTGGCCGTTTTGGAGCGCAAAGGCGGTGACCTGTGGGCGGCGCACCAGCGCGCTGAGGAGGCAATGGCCATGCTTGAAAGCGTGCGGCTGGCGGTCGCCAGTCCCAAGCTGCGGGCCACGTACTTTGCTTCGGCGCGCGACGTCCAGGAGCTCAATATCGGCGTTCTCATGCAATTGAACGCACGGAGTCCCAATGCCGGATTTGACGCCATGGCCCTCCAGGCGAGCGAGAGGGGCCGTGCCCGTTCTCTGCTGGAAATGCTCGGCGAAGGTACCGCCGAAATCCGTCGCGGGGTCGACGCCGCGCTTCTCGATCGTGAAAAGCGCCTCGAGCAACTCATCTCCGCAAAGGCAGGCCTGCAGTTGAAACTGCTGGCCGGCAGGCACTCCGAAGCGGACGCGCAATCGATCGCTCGCGAACTGGATACCCTGTCCGTCGAGTTGGAACAGGTGCAGAGTCGCATTCGCGGAAGCAGTCCGCAATACGCTGCGCTCACCCGGCCGGTGCCGCTCCGGCTCGAGGAAATCCAGGCGAAGGTTCTCGACCCGGATACGCTCCTGCTCGAGTATGAACTGGGCAAAGAGAAGAGCTTTCTCTGGGCCGTAACGAATTCCTCGCTGGACGTTTTCGAACTGCCTTCTCGCGAGACAATCGAAGCCACGGGAAGACGCGTCTATGACCTGCTCACGGCACGCAATCAAACGCCCGCCAAGGAGACTGCCGCCGGCAGGGCCGCGCGCGTGAAGCGGACCGATGCCGAATATTCGGCTGCCGCGGAGAGAGCGAGTGAAATGCTCGTCCGCCCAGCCGCTTCGCTCCTTCAAAATCGGCGGCTGCTGATAGTCGGCGAAGGTATTCTGCAATACCTGCCGTTCGCCGCCTTACCCGAACCCAATGCCGGCGCGGCCGTTCCCATGGCGGTCAAGCACGAAATCGTGATCGCGCCGTCCGCGTCGGTGCTTGCGGTTCTTCGGGAGGAGACTGCCGGACGGAGACACGCGGAGAAAGCCCTCGCTGTCCTGGCGGATCCCGTGTTTAGCGCCGCCGATCCCCGGATTTCGCGCCAGAAACCCGAGGCAGCGATTACGGCGGCCGACCGCAAGGTCAGTCGCACGGGGTCCGGTGCGCGCGGCCATGAGTACAATCGTTTGCGGTTCAGCCGCACCGAGGCCGAGGAGATCGCACGCCTCGCGCCGCCCGAATCGACGCTCAAAGCACTCGATTTCAATGCCAGCCGCGAAACCGTGATGCGGTCTGATCTCGGGCAATATCGTGTCGTGCATTTCGCGACCCATAGCCTGCTTGACAATCAGCATCCCGAACTCTCGGGTATTGTTCTGTCGCTGGTCGATCGCTTCGGGCGGCCACAGAATGGGTTTCTGCGCCTCTACGAGATCTACAACCTGCGACTCAGGTCGGACCTCGTCGTGCTCAGCGCCTGCCAGACTGCCTTGGGTGGGGAGATCAAAGGTGAAGGATTGATCGGACTTACTCGTGGCTTTCTCTATGCGGGAGCTCCGCGCGTCGTCGCAACACTTTGGGAGATTGACGATCGCACTACCGCTGAGCTGATGAAGCAGTTCTATGCAGGAATCCTGACTCGCGGAGAAAGACCCGCCGCCGCATTGCGCGCCGCCCAACTGGCGATGTGGCGGACGAAAGGTTGGCAAGCACCCTATTACTGGGCAGCATTCACGCTATACGGGGAATGGCGATAGAGACGCGGCGCGGAGCACCCTGAAAGCTCCGCGCCGCGTCGGCGTCGCGTCAGTTAGTCCTGCGGATAAGCCGCGATATCCCCACTAACCCGGCCCCCGTCAGGACGAGAACCGCGGGACCCGGTTCCGGAACTCCCGACGGCGGCGGATCGTCAGGCGGGGGTGCTGCCGGCGCGAGAATCGTGATTGAGGTTCCCTGGTACGTCACCCCGCCGATCGGCAGCCCCGCATAATCAGTCCCGCCGCTAAACGGGGACGCGACGAAATCCAGAACAAGCGTTCCCGGCTGGAGCGCCTGGAAAGGGATGTGGACCAAGGGGTAGTTTTCCAGGCTCTGCAGCGCGGCAAGCTCGTCCGCCGAGGTCACAAAAGAGAGCTCGGCCGTTTCCAAAGTGTCCAGGTCCGCGAACCAGAATGCGAACGAATTGTCCGGCCCGCCCAGGTACGTGTCGAAGGCCAGGTTGTCCAGGTCGATCTGCCCAAGTAGCGGGTTGTAACCGAAGGTCACATCGAAACCGCCGAGCTGCAGGTCACTCGCAAACAGATCCACCGTGAAACTGTCGCCGGCTGTTACAGTTGTTCTCGAAGGAATCAACACAAATGAACTCGCCGAGGCCAAGGCCGGGGCGAAGAGAAGGATGGCCGCTTGGGCCACCCTCGTAAGCAGAAGATAAGGAGTTATTGTCTTCGTCATGTCGGTCCTCGCTTAGTTGCAGCTCGCCAGCATATTCATGTTGACGGAGTGGAATGAGCCCTCGCCCTTGTTGTAGACGATGACGATCCCCACGCAGGGCAACCGTCCCTGGTTGACGCGCGGCCAACCCGGATAGAAAACCAGCTGATTACCGCCAAACAGGCCTTCCCGCATGAGATCCGGTTCGGGATCCGCCACGATCTTGTCGATGCCCAGCGCCTCGGCGATTTTCTTGATATCGTCGAACAGCTTCTGCGCGCTCTTGGGGTCTTTCGGACGCTTCAGCGACAGCAGATCGCGCAAGGCCTCGCTGTTGATGCAGCCGATCACGGCGACCTTGTTCATCTTCACATCGTCGTTGAACCCCTCGCCTTCCACATAGGTGTTCGGATAGTCCGGGCAGGCGAACGAAAAGTCGCTTCCCGACATCACGTAGTCGATCACCACGTCTCCCGGCGCCACCGAATTGATCAGGTTGCTGATTGCGATGTTGAGGAGATCGTTCGCCAGCGAGGCCACCAGTTCGACGATATTCTCCTTCGCATACTGGTTCATGTTCCGGAATATCGCGACTGCCTTCTTTACGAAATCCCGCAGGAGCTCGTAATCGCTGGCGTTGCTTGCGACCGACATGGCGGGCGACTTGGGGGTGAAGCCCGGGGATGCTGCCGCGACGGCTGTCAGCAGCTCCGTGCTTTTCCGCGTCATCGAATCGAGCAGCATCGGCAGTTCGGTGCTGAGCAGCGCATCGAGCTGGCCTCCGGCCATGGTGACGCCGAGCGGTCCCGGCTTCAAGGCGCCGAACTGATCGATCATTGATTTGTAGGTCGTCGATCCGGCGGTGAGCGCGTCAATATCGGCCTGGCTCAGGGTCGTGCCGGTGATCGCATCGATGCGCGCGCGGATGAGCCGTACCTGGGAAATGATGGATATGATCGATCTGCCGAAGCTGGCGTCGTCCGGCATTGGCGCGAATCTTCCTGCCATTTGTGGATAGGTAGGCAGGAATCCGTTCGGCGGAAACATCACGTTGTTCGCGGACAGCACTTTCGGGTTGTACTCGACCTTCGCCGTAATCGCAGCCAGCGCGCCTTTCGATGAGGAGATTGCTGTCGGGTTGCCCGAAGCAGCCGCCAGCCCTGCGGCCTCCAGAATGGAATCGAGCTCGGTCGCTTCGTGCAGGACCCGGAGCGAGATCTCGGCCGTACCGCTCGGCAGCACAACCACGTCCACCGCTCCCTTGACGGCAGTCCCGTTCAGTTTCACTTCCACGGTGTAGATGCCGCCGGTCTCTTTCCCGTAGTTCGGATCGGTCGGATCGCCATCGGCATACTTGCCCGTCGGGTCGAGATCGGGATTCTGATTGATCAACCGTTTCTGCAGGGCCGGAAACGTTGCGGTGAGGCCGCTGACAATTGGCGCATTGCCCGTCATTAGTCCCGGCTTGGGCGTGACGGTCATCGTAAATCCGGCGGTTCCCGCAATCACGTTTCCGGCCGCATCGACTACCTGGGGGTTGGCGACGATGGAATCGCCAGGTGCGATGGCGCTGTAGTTCAGGTTCGGCAGCACCGAGTACGGAACTCCGATGGTGCCTACTGTGAACGCGCTCTCCTTCGAAGCCTGCTCCGTGCCGGTGGCAACCGTTACGGTGCGTGGCCCCAGCGCCGCGCCGCCGGCAATGGAAACCTGCGCCGTTGCAGTGGTCGCGTCGATGACGGTTACCGGGCCAGGGCCTCCGGCGGCGCCGCCGCCAACCGAAGTTCCGGCTCCGAAACTGACCTGTGTGCCGCCGGCCACCAAAGTCATGTACCTGGTCACGATCGTGACAGTCTGAGTCTGCCCGGGTACTCCGGAAGCCGGGCTTACCGACAGGATTCGCGGAGCCGGCGGATTCACGGTCACCGCAACAGTCGAGCTGCTGCTCAAGCTTCCGTCTGAGGCGGACAGCGAGAGAAGATAAGTCCCCGGTACGGCAAACGCAACGTTTGTTACGGCGGCGTTGGGCGCTCCGAACGTAACCGTACCTGGCCCGCCGACCTTCGCCCATTGAGAGGTCACCAGGCCGCCGTAGGGTAGGCCGTCATCCTGGACAGTGCCCCGCAACGTGATCGTCACGGTGTCCTGCGAAACCGTAATAGGTGGTCCCGCGCTCACGTAAGGCGCCTGGTTCCCCTGCACGACGACTACACCGATATCGCAGTTCGCGTAATACTGGCCGTCGCTCGCGGAAAGCCGAAGTACGTAGAATCCCTCGCGAGAGAACGAAACCGAAGTGCTGAGCGAAGTCGGACTCGAGAACGTGACCTGCCCGGGGCCCGCCACGAACTGCCAGGCGTAACTGAGTTGATGGTACGGCAAGCCGTCGTCCGTCACCGTACCAGTGAGCGTCGCGTTGCCGGGCAGGACGATCATCGGCGGAGTCGTCGCCCTTACCGTCGGCGGTGAGTTGCCGGCCGATAGCGAAAACGCCGATGGCCGCGAGACCATAATTCCGGAACTCGTGATCGTGACATCACGATCACCGCTTTGTCCCGCGGCGATGGTCACCGTGGCAG
Organism: Bryobacterales bacterium; assembly: GCA_963836425.1. Lineage (GTDB taxonomy): Bacteria > Acidobacteriota > Terriglobia > Bryobacterales > Bryobacteraceae > CAWIJJ01. The sequence goes on from CAWIJJ010000015.1 coordinate 28,999, forward strand.
TGAGCGTATCGGAATCGATGACCTTGAGGTTCGAAACGGTGACGCCCGGCCCGAAGTTGACCGTTACCTTGCCTGGCTGAAACTTCAAAAACTCGGCGCGGATCGTCACATTCGCGGTAGACCCCGGAAAGACCTGACGAGGCGTGACCGAAAGGATGTGGCCGGTCGGGTTGATCTGCGCGCAATTTCCCAGAGTGCAGCGCTGCGTGCATGCCCGGGCGTCGTCGATGGTGATCAGGCCGTCTTTGTTGTAGTCGCGCCAGTCACCGGCTGGGACTGTCTGCCCGCGCGCAGCGGTAATGGCGCTGATGTCGTTCTGGTCGACGTCGTCGTCGAAATCCACGTCGCAAGGCTTCCGTAACGGCTGCTGCATCCAGGTGTTGTGAGTCTTCCATGGCTGGTAGTCGTGCTTGAAAGCCAGTTTCTGATCCACTTGGTTGGGCACGAAGAAGAATTGGTTCCAGGTGCTGGGGATCTTCTTCCATTGATCACTGCCGAACACGAGGAAGTCGGCGGGAGGATACCTGGGCTCGTACGAGCCGTCATAAGTCCACGGCAGCGAGTAGTTCACGATGATCTCGCCGTGGCCGTCCCCGTCTGCGTCGACTGGAATCGGCCAGGAGTCGTAGCCATAGAATCCGCCCGTGATGCTGAAGTATTCGAGCCACTGGCCGGTCGTAATGTCCTGAATTCCCAGATTCCGGTAATTTGAGTGTGAGATCACCTGCGGGCGGCCCTGCCCCAGGAGGTCGGCCAGAACCACGTAACTCGGGTTGTCCCCGAGCCCCTGCTGCATGGGTGGCACCAGGGTGTACCATTTCAGATTCAGGTTGTTATCCAGTAGCCCTGTTCCGTTGTAGTTGTCGTTATTGGCGATGGCGAAATTCGGATTTCCGTTGGCATCGATGCTCGTTGTGGCGGCGGCCGCTGCGCCGAACCCACCCCAGTTTGGCGAGGGCTTATTCGACTTTTTGAGCTGGCCGGTCGATGCATCTACGATCTGGAATGCGCCCCGGTGCTGCGGAACCATGAGTTCCGGCTTACCGTCCTTGTCCGCATCCACTAACGCGAAGGCGGAACCCCACAGGTTGGCTTCCCAGCGGAGGGTCCCATTGTTGTTGAACACATGCGTACCGTATTCGCCGCTGGCGATATATTCGTTTTTACCGTCGCCGTCCAGGTCTGCGATCGCCGAGAACATATTGCTCACACAAACCGGGTTGGTGCCGCTCTTAACGCCCGGCTTCCGCAACAATTCGTTGCCGTTTCGGCCGTCGAGCACAACCAGTTCCGCTTCGAGCACGGTAATATCGACAACACCATCGCCGTTCATGTCTCCCAGTGTGGGTTTGCTGGTCGAGTAGGAGTTGTGGCACGGAACGCGGCCGACCATGTTCCAAATGTGCTGCCATTTCAGGGACCCGTCCCTGTTCAGGACAAAGATTCCGACCTGTCCGCCGGAGCTGTCCGGATTCCGATGGACGGCTTCGAAAATAACTTCGGGCTGGCCGTCGCCATCGATGTCCGCGAGAGCGGGCGCGAGCGCATCGGCAGCGGGCTGCAGAAAGCCTGACTTACTCCATAACTCTCTGTAAGTTCCATCGTTGAACAACTGCATGGCCGTAATCCGAGCCTCGGCATTGTTCGTAAGCACGCCTGCATACTCGGCGAAAACCATCACGGGCTGTCCCGTTCCCAACAGGTCCCCCACAGAGGGGGAACTGACATACGGAACCGGCAGGCCGCCCCCGGGCGACGTCCGTCCCGTGTTGATGATCGATTTGAGATAGACATTCCGGCTGGTCAGGTTGTCGGAAGTCGTTGACTCACGCGGGTACACATCTTCCAGCTGAACCCAGAAATTGGAATCGCCCGGCGGACGAACCACTGTAAAGCTGGCCACCGCATATCCGCTGGGTGGAACGTTGATCGTGTTTTGACCCAGTAGCCTGGAATTCGGCGAGTCCGGATGACTTTGGAAAAGCCGTACAAGCGTCCTGGCGGCGACGTTGCTCTTGTTCCTGACCTTTGCTGTTACCGTGACGGGCTGGCCGGCGGAAGCCCCCACCGGAGTCATGGAGATATCGGCAACGCCAATCGCCAGATCGGTGGCGCTGCTCGAAACGACGCCCTCCTGGCAGTTGTTGTTGTAATTCGATTCCGCGACGTTGTGGCTGGGATTGATGCAAACCGTGAAAATGTCACCCTCGTTGAAGGGGATTGTGGCTCCCGAGTCCATCACCGGATAAGATCCTGGTCCAAAGGTTAGCGTCTGCCGTAAAATCTCGGAGGCGCCTCCCGCCGCCACGCTTCCGCGGTACGCGACGGCGTCCGCTGTGACCGTGATGGTGCCCCTGTAAGTGAAGGAAGCGTAAATCTGTCCGTTGGGCCGGGGCGTGCCGGGGGCCCTCAGGGAAGTGCTGATGTCCGGCAGCGTCTGGGATTGCACTGCCGGTCCTGTCAGGACGGCGCAGGCTCCCAGGGCAGCTAGTGATGTAAGCAAGGTGTTCCTCACGAAGCCCTCCTTCGCGGGAAATAGAAACTGCAGCATTCTGTTCTCCTCCAGTCAAAGTGGTAGTACTTTCCGCGGCTCCGTAACGAGCCGCGACAAGGCAGCGCTCTGCAAATGAGTTTTGCCAGGGGCCCCGGCCGGGAAGATGATGGCCAGAGCGTTGCTTAACGTTGGGCAGCCCGCAACCGCGGCCGGCTGCCCGAAGATCAGGTCCGCCTCACGGGTGGAGCGGGGCAGGCCCTCAAATTCCCAGGCCTCGTTCGAACATTTCGCAATGCTGCTCGCCGGCACCCGCCGGTCTGGCATCGGGTGACGTGCCCTGCGCATGCTCCGGTTCGGTGTGTGGCGACTGCGTCGCGCGGCCTGTGGTAGCGTCCATGTTCATGTTCTCCTCCGATTGCCGTCCGGGTCAGCATCCCTCCGGCGGCTCTACTCACACTGCTTCGAACCCGGAAAACGTCACGCATTTTTTTGTGGCAAGATAATCAACACGCCATGCGCGCATCAGGCCAAGGGATCGCCCTCGCACCGGGCGGCACAGGAAGCAGGGGCCGCTGCCTGGTGACATTTCCGGCACAGCGGGAGAGGCGCTAAAGCTGGTGGCACACTCGCCGCGTCAGAAGTGGTCGCTTACGCAGGAGGCCTTCGACGGCCTCCTGGCCAGCCTGGGCCCGGACCGCGATCTTGCCGCCGACCGGTATCTCGAAATTCGACGCAACCTGGTGCGCGTGTTCGAGTGGCGGGGATGCGCGGCACCCGACGAATATGCCGACGAGGCGATCAACCGCTGCGCGAAGAAAATCGCCGAAGGCGAGGAGATCCGCGACGTCGCCACTTATTGCATCGGCATCTCGCGCCTGCTCCTGAAGGAGATGAGCCGCGATACGGCACGGTGCAGCCCTTTGGACCAGGCGCCCGAACCTCAGAGCCCTCCCGAGGTACCGGTGGACCCCGAAGCACGGGTCCAATGCGTGCACCGGTGCCTTGGCCAGCTTCCATCAGAAGATCGTGAACTGATCCTGGCCTACTACCGGGGCGACAAGGGCGACAAGATCAAGAATCGGAAAGGGCTGACCTCGTCGTTCGCGATTCCGGCCGGCACGCTGCGGATGCGGGCGCTCCGGCTTCGGTCCAGACTCCAAATGTGCTCCGAAGACTGTTTGCAGGGTAAGGGTTTAAATCTCCCGTGACAAATTCACGAATTTCGACAGTATCTAGTAAATGGTGGCGAATCGCACATGCGAACCGAACGCGTTGACGAGGACTTTCTGCTGAAATACCTGCTGGGAACCTTGCCCGAAGAGCAGCAGGTCCAGGTGGAGGACCGTGCCTTATCGGACGCCGTCTACAGGGAGGCGTTGGAAGCTGCCGAAGCAGATCTAATCGACAGCTACGTGCGCGGCGAATTATCGCCGTCGGATCGCCGTGCCTTCGAGCAGCGGTTTCTGGCCTCGCCCCAGCGTCGAAACAAAGTAGAGTTTGCGCGAGCCCTCGCCCGAGTGAGCGCTGAATTCAGTGGTGCTCAAGCGCTGCGGCCGAATCGCGTTTTCTCCTGGCACATCCTGCTTAGCAGGATCGGTACGTGGAATCCGGCCCTTCAGCTCGCGGGAGCCATGGCCGTACTCCTGTGCGTCACCGGCGTCTCGGTGCTCATCGTCCAGAACGCTGGTATGCGTTCCCGGCTGTCCACTCTCGAAGCCCAAAGGCGTGAGAGCGAGAACCGCGAGAAGGCATTGCGGCAGCAGCTTGCCGAAGAACAGGCCCGCGCCGTCCAGCAACCCAAGCAGTCTCCGGCGGAACGTTCCGGCACCACACCCCTTCTCGCCTCACTGGTTTTCGTCCCGGGACTCGCGCGCGCCGAGAGAGACGTCCAGGAGCTTGCTCTGAATCCTTCAGGTCAGTTGGCCCGCCTTGAAGTGCAGCTCGAATCCAGAGATGAGTTTCCGCGTTATCGCGCGGAGCTTCGGACTGCCGCCGGCGACGAAGTGTTAATTCGCGGTAATCTCGCCAGGTACCGCTCGGCCGCGGGATTCTCCGTCTCACTCGATGTCCCGGCGACGGCGCTGGCGCCTGGCGAATATGAGCTCGCTCTGAAAGGAATCAACGGCGGACAGGCGTCGGATATCGGTTTTTACTACTTCCGCGTAAAACGGCCCTGACGGCTCCCTGTCCACATAGCGGAGTGACCATCCGTCCACCATCCGCGCCCTCGAGCTCGCACTGTACGTCCTCTCACCGAAAGAAAACGTCCGAGGTCCAGGCCATTTGCGGCGACCAGGTCCGAACTGCGCGTTTGGACTGTTGCGTGTAGAGATCCGGTCGTTTCGCAGCCACGCGCCACAGGTGTTACCCGAGCCCCCGCACGCGCACCTCCCGTACGCGGTAAAATAGGAGTGCCTCCCCAGAACATTTGTCATGAAATTTGGTGTGATTGTCTTTCCCGGCAGCAATTGCGACCACGACGCCTTTTACGCCGTCAGCGGCAATCTTGGCGAACGGGCCGAGTTCATCTGGCACGATTCGCCCGACCTGGGCGACGTGGACGCGGTGATTCTTCCCGGTGGCTTCTCCTACGGCGATTACCTCCGTTGCGGGGCCATCGCCAAATTCTCGCCCGTGATGCAGGCCGTGAAGCGCTTCGCGGCCGATGGAGGACCGGTGCTCGGCATCTGCAACGGTTTCCAGATCCTGGTGGAAACCGGTCTGCTTCCGGGCGCGCTCATCCGGAACCGCAGCCTGAAGTTCGTCTGCCGCGACGTCCATCTCCGCACCGAGACCACCAACTCGCCGTTCACGGCGGCCGCGCAGAAGGGCGAGATCCTGCGCATGCCCATCGCCCACGGCGAAGGCTGCTACTACGCCGACGATCGCACGCTGGACGAGCTCCAGGCCGAAGACCGCGTGGCGTTCCGCTACCTGGATAATCCGAACGGCTCGATCCGCGACATCGCCGGCGTGCTCAGCCGGGAGCGCAACGTGATGGGCTTGATGCCGCATCCGGAACGCGCCACCGAGGCGCTGATGGGATCGAGCGACGGGCTCACCATTTTCGAGTCGATGCTGCGCGTGGCGGTGCGGGCATGAGCGCCGGAACCATCACGGCGGACCTGATCGCCCAGCACCAGTTGACCCAGGGTGAATACGACAAGATCGTCGCCATCCTCGGGCGGGAGCCGAGCTACACCGAACTGGGCATCTTCAGCGTGATGTGGAGCGAGCACTGTTCCTATAAGAGTTCGCGCCTGCACCTCAAAAAACTGCCCACGCGCGGAAAGCTGGTGGTGCAGGGGCCGGGAGAGAACGCGGGCATCATCGATATTGGGGGCGGGTATGTCATTGCCTTCAAAATCGAATCGCACAATCACCCGAGCTTCATTGAGCCGTTTCAGGGAGCGGCCACCGGCGTCGGCGGGATCTTGCGCGACATTTTCACCATGGGCGCACGGCCCATCGCGGTGCTCGATTCGCTGCGCTTCGGACGGCCGGACGATCCCGATACAGGCGCGCGCAACCGTCGCATTCTGGCCGGCGTGGTGGCGGGCATCGCGCACTACGGCAACTGTTTCGGGGTGCCGACGGTGGGCGGCGAATGCATCTTCGAGCCCTGCTACGACGGCAATCCGCTGGTGAACGTGTTCGCCCTCGGCGTATGCCGCAAGGACGACGTGTTCTACGCCAAGGCCGCGGGCGTGGGCAACCCGGTGATCTACGTGGGTGCGCGCACGGGGCGCGACGGCATTCACGGGGCGTCCATGGCCAGTGCCGAATTCACCGAGGAGTCCAAGCAGAAGCGGCCCAATGTCCAGGTAGGCGATCCGTTCATGGAAAAGCTGCTCCTCGAAGCCTGCCTCGAAGCGATGAAGACCGGCGCCATCGTCGGCATTCAGGACATGGGTGCGGCGGGGCTGACGTGCTCCACCTGCGAGATGGGCAGCCGCGGCGAAGTCGGCATCGAAATCGAGCTGGACCGCGTGCCGCAGCGGGAAACCGGCATGTCGCCCTACGAGATCATGCTCTCCGAATCGCAGGAGCGCATGCTGCTGGTGGCGGAGAAGGGCAGGGAAGAGGAAGTCTACGAGGTCTTCCGCAAGTGGGGCCTGGAGGCGGCGGAGGTCGGCGTCGTGACCGGCGACGGGCGCCTGCGCGTGCGGCATCACGGCGCGGTGGTGGCCGAGATTCCGAATCGCGAGCTGGCCGATGAGGCGCCGCTCTATGACCGGCCGCACACCACGCCATTGCGCCGCGTACCGATGGAAGCGCCGGAGCTGCCGCCGGCCGACGTACAGGAGGCCCTGCCGCTGCTGCTGGCGGCTCCCGATCTTTGCTCGAAGCGCTGGATCTGGCAGCAGTACGATTTTCAGGTCCGCACCAATACCGTGGCCGGGCCGGGCGCGGACGCGGCCATCATCCGCATCAAGGAGACCGGCACCTCGATCGCCATGGCGCTTGACGGGAACGGCCGGTATTGCTACCTCTCGCCGCGCGAGGGCGCGAAACTCGCCGTGGCCGAGGCCTGCCGCAACCTGTCCACCGTGGGAGCGCGGCCGGTGGCCGCCACCAACTGTCTGAACTTCGGCAACCCGGAGCGGCCGGAGGTGATGGCGCAGCTGGTGGAAGCCATCGAAGGGATGTCGGATGCCTGCCGCTTCTTCGATACCCCGATCACCGGAGGCAATGTCAGCCTCTATAACGAGACGCTGGGCGAGGGCATCTTTCCCACGCCCGTGCTCGGCATCGTCGGGCTGATGAAGACGGCCATGCCTGTGCCCACCGCGTTCCGGCATGCCGGGCGGGCGGTGATCCTGCTGGGCGGCGCGGGCGTGTGCGACGACATCCGCTTCGGCGGCACCCAGTATGCCAAGGAGATCGTGAAGCAGCTCTGGGGCCTTCCGCCGGCGCTCGATCTCGAATACGAACAGCGCGTGCAATACGCCATCCGCCGCATCATCGAAGAGGGACTGGCCGAATCGGCGCACGACCTCAGCGACGGCGGGCTGGCGGTGGCGCTGGCCGAGTGCTCCTTCGGCCCGGCCGAAATCGGCGCTCAAATCGACCTTGAAAGCAATCTGCGGCCGGAGGTGCTGATGTTCCACGAAGCGCCGTCCCGCGTCCTGATTTCGACAGCCGATCCAAAACGGGTGGCGGCGATCGCCCGCAAGTTCGAGGTGGAGGCGCCGGTGGTGGGCGTTACAATCGAGAAGGGAATCGAAGTCCGGCAGCGGAATTTTACGCTGGGTGCCTGGGAGATCGCTGCTTTGAAATCCGCTTACGAGGGCGCGCTGGAATCCTATGTTCGATAAGTTTCGCGAGGAATGCGGCGTGGTTGCCATCTACGGCCACCCGGAAGCGTCCAAGCTGGCCTACCTGGGGCTGTACGCTTTGCAGCACAGGGGACAGGAGAGCGCCGGCATCTGCACCACCGATGGCGCCGAGGTCTACACGCACAAGTCCATGGGGCACGTGGCGGACATTTTCACTCAGCCCGTACTGGCAACGCTGCCCGGCCCTCTCGCCATCGGGCACACCCGCTATTCCACCGCCGGCGATACGGTACTGCTGAACGCGCAGCCGTTTTCGGTGGCCTGCAACAAAGGACGCGTGGCGGTGGCGCACAACGGCAACATCACCAACGCCGCGGAACTGCGCAGCGACATGGAGCGGCGCGGCTCCATCTTCCAGGCGTCGAGCGATACGGAAGTGATTCTCCACCTGCTGGCGCACTCCTCGGAAAGGACTTTGGCCGGCGCTTTGCGGGAGGCGCTGCTGCAGCTCGAAGGCGCGTTCTCGCTGGTGTTTCTGGCTCAGGACCGCATCATCGTGGCGCGCGACCCGCACGGCTTCCGCCCGCTGGCGGTCGGTGAGATGGAAGTTTCGGGCCACCGCAAATGCCATGTGTTCGCCTCGGAGACCTGCGCGTTCGATCTGATCGGCGCGGTCTACCTGCACGATGTGGAGCCGGGGGAAATGATTATCGTGGGGCCGGAAGGCGTCACGCGCGAGCGCTGGGCTCCGGAGCAGGCGCGCGCGCACTGCGCTTTCGAGCACGTCTATTTTTCGCGGCCGGACTCGATTGTCTTCGGCCGCGCGGTATCGGAATCGCGCGAGGAACTGGGCCGCCTGCTGGCCCGGGAAGCGCCCGCCGACGCCGACCTGGTGGTTCCCGTTCCCGACTCCGGCGTGGCCGCCGCCATCGGCTACGCTTTCGAATCCGGCCTGCCGTTCCGCCAGGCCCTGATTCGCAACCATTACGTGGGCCGCACGTTCATCGAGCCGTCGCAGGCTATCCGGGATTTCGGAGTCAAGCTCAAGCTGAACCCGGTGCGCCACCAGTTGCAGGGCAAGCGCGTGGTGCTGGTTGACGATTCGATCGTGCGCGGCACCACCAGCCGCAAGATCGTTCGCATGGTGCGGCAGGCAGGCGCGCACGAGGTGCACCTTCGGATCTCCTGCCCACCCACGATTTCGCCGTGCTTTTACGGCGTGGATACGCCCACTCGCGCCGAACTCATCGGCAACAGCCACACGGTGGAGGAAATCCGCCGCTTTGTGGAGGCCGATTCGCTGGCCTATCTTTCGCTCGAATCCCTGCGCAAGGCCGTGGCCGACGATAAGGCGGAATACTGCTACGCCTGCTACACCGGCGACTATCCGACCGACCTGGTCAATATCGATCAACTGGTAGCGGCGCGCCCCAAGCGGCACTAACAAACGAATGAACCTCGAAATCGATGGCGAGCGGCTGGATATCGCCGCTGTCTGCGCCGCCGCGCGGGAACACACGTCGCATGTCGCGCTGTCGGCGGAAGCGGCCGCACGGATGAACGGCTCGCGCGCCCTGATCGAACGTCTGGCCGCCGGCAGCGACGCGATTTACGCCGTGAATACCGGCGTGGGGCTGCTGGCCGACGTACGCATCCCGCGCGAGGACCTGGATCAGCTCCAGCGCAACGTGATCCGCTCGCACGCCGCGGGAGTGGGCGAACCGCTGGCGCGAGACGTGGTCCGCGCCATGATGCTGATCCGCGCCAACGTTCTCGCGAAGGGCTTGTCGGGCATACGGCCGCTGGTGGCGGAGCGGCTGTGCGAGATGGTGAACCGCGGCGTCACCCCGGTGGTGCCGTCGCAGGGCAGCGTGGGTGCTTCGGGCGACCTGGCGCCGCTGGCGCACATCGCGCTGGTGCTGATCGGCGAAGGGGAAGCCGAATTCGGAGGCGTGAACCTGCCCGGCGGCGAGGCGCTTGCGCGCGCCGGCATCGAGCCCGTCGAACTGCACCCGAAGGAAGGCATCAGCCTGATTAACGGTACCCAGGCGATGCTGGCCGTGGGCTGTTTGGAACTCGAAGCCGCGGAGACTCTTGCGGGCACGGCGGACGTGATCTGCGCGCTCACCCTGGACGCGCTGCGCGGAACGCCTCGCGCTTTCGACGCGCGCATTCACGACGCCCGCCCGCATCCCGGGCAGAAGGAAAGCGCGGCCCGCCTGCGCCGGCTTCTCGAGGGCAGCCAGATTCGCATGTCCCACATCGGCTGCCGCCGCGTTCAGGACGCGTACTCGCTACGCTGCGCTCCACAGGTGCACGGCGCCGTGCGCGACGCGCTCGCCGAAGCCCGCCGCGTTTTCGCCATCGAACTCAATGCCGCTACCGACAACCCGCTCGTTTTCGGAGACGAGATTTTCTCCGGCGGCAACTTCCATGGCGAGCCGCTCGCCTTTCAACTGGACTTCCTGGCCATCGCGCTCTCGGCGCTGGCCGGCATCTCGGAGCGGCGCATCGACCGGCTGGTGAATCCCGCGCTCAACGAGGAACTGCCTCCGTTCCTCGCCGGACATGCCGGCCTCGAATCCGGGCTGATGATGACGCAGGTGACGGCGGCGGCGCTGGTGGCCGAGAATCGCGTCCTGGCGCATCCCGCCTCCACCGGCAGCATCACCACCAGCGGAAATAAAGAGGACTTCGTCAGCATGGGGATGACCAGCGCCAGCAAGTTTCAGCGCATCGTGCGGAACACACGCGCCGTGCTGGCAGTCGAGGCGCTGGCCGCCGCCCGCGCGCTGGACCTGCTGGCGCCGCTGCGTTCGAGCCCGGCGCTCGAAGCCGTCCGCGCCCGCATCCGCGAGGTCTCGCCGCCCCTCGCGGGCGACCGGGCATTCCACAAGGACATCGCCGCCATCGACCGTCTGATCGCGGGCGGCGGCCTTCAGGTGGAGTAGACCGAAACCCGGGTGACGGTCCGGAATCCCATGCGTTCGTACAGATGCAATCCGGCGGGTGTGGACTGGAGGATGACACGTTCCATCCCGTGTTCGCGCTGCGCCTCGTCCACCGCATACCGCATGACCGTCTCGCCGTAGCCGCGCCGCTGGTGCTGCGGCAGCGTGGCCACGTTGTAGACGCCGATGGCGGCGCCGCCCATGACAATGGCAGTAGTGGACACCGGCACGTTGCCGGCATAGCCCACATACCCGGCAAAGCCGTTCCACACACCGTTGTTGTCGAAGACCTCCTGAAACCAGATCGGAGGCACGTGAAAGCAGACCGACCCGATGGCGCAGAAATCGTCGCGGCTGGCCGAATCCCGGACGCGCTTCACCACTATCGGAGGCGCCGGCTTCACCGGCGGCAGAATCCGTTCCGCCACCATGCCGGGAAGATTTACGGAGTGGCGCAGGCCGTAGTCTTCGAAGATCCGGCGCGACCGGCGGCGCGTTCGGGGCTCGGTGATGAAATCCTCGCAGACCCAGTAAGCCCAGCCGAGTCCGTGCGAGTTGAAGTACAGCGCGGGCAGCAGGATGCGCTGCGCCAGCTCCCCGGGACTCGAGACGGGCGCCGAGAGAAACGCCGCGTTGAACATCTGAAATGCCACCGCCGCCGAAGCGATGCTCACCCCCTGGAGCTCGCGGACCTCGCCCGACCTGCGGCTGGCCGCGATCACGCGGAAGGACTCCCGGAGGTTGTCCGCCACATTCTCGAAAGTCACCGATTACAGTATCGCGTAACCGGCGTCTACCGGCCTATGCCGGTGTCTGCCTGCAGCCGCACGTCGCGGGACGAAGCGCCCACAAACACCGTCCGCGGTCCCGCCGCCGTTTCCCACCTGTTGGCGGCGGTTGACCAGTACTGCAACCGGCGCGGCTCCACGTGCAGGGTCACGGCTTTGGTCTGCCCCGCCGCAATGGTCACGCGGTCGAATTGCGCCAGCGCCTTCACGGCGAACATCGGCCCGGCCGGCGGATTCTTCGGCGCGCCCAGGTACACCTGCGGCACCTCGTCCCCGGCCATCTTGCCCGTATTCCGGATGCTGAACGTCACATCCAGGCCGCCGTCCCGGGCGCGCGCCACCTTGAGCCCGGAATACTGGAAGGTCGCGTAAGAAAGCCCGTGGCCGAATGCGTACACGGGCTTGATGTCCTGCTTGTCGAACCAGCGGTACCCGACAAAGATGCCCTCCGAGTACGTGGTCTTTCCCGCGACTCCGTTGTTGGTGCGTTCCGGGTGGTTGCCGGGATCCTGCGCCACCATCTGGTCCAGGCGTTCCGGCCAGGTGATGGGCAGGCGTCCGGCCGGGTTGGCCTTCCCCAGAAGGATATTGGCCGTGGCCGGGCCGCCTTCGTCGCCGGGATACCACATCTGGAGCACTGCCTTTACTTTCGGCAGCCAGGGCATAACGACAGGCAGCGTGGTGTTGAGGACCACGATCGTGTTCGGATTTGCGTCGGCAATATCGGAAATGAACTTGTCCTGATTGCCAGGCAGTTGGAATGCCTGCGGCCTGTCGCGGCCCCACGCGAACACCACGGCCTTTTTGTTTTCGCGGGCGGCCTTGATGGCGGCGTCGTAGTTGGCCTTTACCTGCTGCGGCGTCACCCAGGCCAGGCGCACCTGAACCGGGTTGCCAAACGCCTCGCCGGTTGTAGTGACCGTGATGGGATGCGCTCCGGCCTTGAGTTCCAGGCGGGTACGCGAGTTGTTCAGGTGGTCCGCCGTGGGCGTGATGTTGCCGGTGATGGGATGGGTTCCCCGCAGGGTGCCGACCGAAGGCGGAAGTTGGGGTGGAGGACCGGACGCGCCTCGCCCGCCGCCTCCGAAACCGCGTCCGCCCCCGCCCCCCATGCTGGCGCCGTCGATGGTCATGGTTGCGACGGTGCCGCGCGACTGGAGCGCGATGGTGTATTCGCCGTCCGCCGGGATGTTCAGCGCGCCTGACCATGTATACGAAGTGCCCGCCGGCAGCGCTTTGCCGTTGGCGCTGGTGAAATTCAGTTGCGCGTCGGTCTGGGCCTGGCCCGATCCGGTGACGGCCCGTTGCAGGCCGCTGCCGAGTGCGGAGGCCGGAATCGGCGTGCCGTCGAAATCGTTGCCGGCTGCGTAAGTGACCTTGCGGCCCGCGATCTTTTCGAGCGCCGGCACCGGTCCCGCCTGGTGGTCCGGCAGGCCCATGGCGCGCTCACCGGAAATCCCGATCGAAACCAGGATGCCGCCGGTGGCGCCGATGAAGGCGGTGGAGCCCAGGTCGGCTGTGGTCAAAGGCAGCGCGTTGCCGTCGTTCTTGAGCAGCGTGGCTGCGTCCTCGGCAGTCTTCTGCACGATGGGTGCGTTGAGCGCGTGTTCGGCCGGAGTGATGGTGTGCTTCTGTTTGCCGTCGAGGAAACCGAATTTGTCCATCTGCACCAGGATGCGCCCCACGGCCATCGAGATCGTCTCTTCCTTGACCAGGCCGGATCTCACCGCCTCGAGCATGCCCACCGGCGCCGGATCGCCCGCGCCGCGTCCGCCGCCTCCTCCGCGCCCGCCGCGTCCGCCTTCGCCCGGAGTGGCCGCACGCTCTTCCGGCATCCCGCCGGCGATCGAGCCCGGCATGAAACCCTGCATGCCTCCGGGATTGGCCGCCGCCGCCGCGCCGCCCGGACCCGCCGCCGCGCCTCGCCCTCCGGCCCCTGGCGCCGCAACAGCGCCGGCAGGGCCTCTCCCGCCCCGCCCCTGTCCGGGAACCGCCGCAAAGAACGTTCCGCCGGGCATCTCCAGGTCGAGACCTTCGCTCACGAACGCCGTGCCGTGGGTCGCTCCCCAATCCGAGGTGTTGAATCCCTTGAACCCGTACTCTTCGCGGAAGATCTTGTTTTGAAGTTCTCCGTTCCCGCAGGCGTAGGGGCCGTTGATCTTGTTATACGAGCACATCATGGAGGAGACGCCGATGCCGATGCTGTCGGCGAATGGCGCGATGTAGATCTCGCGCAGCGTCTGCGGATCCACCACCACGTCGTTGCCTCCTTCATAGGCGATGTAATGCTTGATTTGCGACATGATTCCCTCGCCCTGTGTGCCCGCAATCTGCGCCGCGGCAATCTGGCCGGTGAGGAACGGGTCCTCGCCGAAAGTATTGCTGGCGCGGCTGAAGGTGAAATCGCGGACGATATTGACGAAAGGCTCGAGCACCACGTCCTGCCCCATGGCCTTGGCGTCGCGCGCGATGACGATTCCGTTCTTCTTTGCCGTCTCCCGGCTCCAGGTAGCGGCAAGGCCCATGGTGGCGGTCATGCCCGTGGACCACACGTTCAGCGAAATGCCCGGAGGCCCGTCCGTCAGGCGCAGCGAGGGGATGTTCAGGCGCGGCAGACCCGGCCATGTGCCGGCTCCACCGATGCCGCTCGGCTGTGCTTCCGCGCCGCCGTGAATAAGCGCGATCTTCTCTTCCAGGGTCATCTGGCCGAGAAGTTTGTCTACGCGGGCATTCCCGGTCACAACGGGAGGATTGGCCGGCTGGCTGATCAAGCCGGTTACGGTGATGCCGGCAAGGACGATTCCGAGAACCAGCGGTACGATAGGCGTGCGCATGCGGGGCACTACTCCTTTTCGAGTTTAAGATCCCCGCTTCCGATTGCCGCCATTGTAGCGCCCTTTACGGATTCGCGAGCGCCGCTCTGATTCGCGCGGCGATTTGCTGTTGACAGGGGGCAGTTCCGGCGCTAGGGTATACATAGCTAGTTATGCCAAGGAGCCAGAATGACAAGTTGCAGGGGACTTTGACGCTGCTTGTCCTGCGGGCCTTAGCCACGCGCGGACCGCTGCACGGGTATGCGGTATGCGAGCACATTCGCTCCGTCTCCGACGAGCTTCTGCAAGTGGAAGAGGGATCTTTGTATCCGGCGCTCCGTCGAATGGAGGAGGATGGGTGGGTCTCTTCCAAGTGGGTCGTAACGGAAAAGGGGCGCAACGCGAGGGTCTACGCTCTTACCGACCGCGGCAGGAAACAGCTTTCAGACGAGCAGGAGAGTTGGGCCCGGCTCACCCGCGGAGTTACCCGGGTGTTGCGCTACTCCTGAGCTTTGGGTGCGACTATGTCCTGGTACGGGCGATGGCGCAACGTGTTCCGCTCCGAGCGGCTCGACGATGAACTCGATACGGAGTTCGAATTTCATCTGGCCGAGACGGTGGATCAACTCGTCAGCGAGGGAGTGTCGCGGCAGGATGCCTGGCGGCAGGCGCGGCTGCGCTTCGGAAATTATGTGGCGCAAAAGGAGAGGACACGAGATATGAGTGTTGCGGGATGGCTCGATGCAACTCGCGCCGACCTTATCTACGGCGTGCGTCAATTGCGTTCTCGTCCGGGATTCGCCTTTGTGGCAGTGATGTCGCTCGCACTGGGCATCGGCGCAAACACGGCCATGTTTCAGCTTGTGAATGCGATTCGCCTGAAAATGCTCCCGGTTCAGGATCCGCAGGAACTGGTTTCCATCGATTTCCAGGAGGGCTCCTCGCGAAGCGGCTGGTGGTCCAGCCGTGTTGCAAATTTCACGTATTCGCAATGGGAACAGATTCGCGCGCAGCAGCAGGCGTTCCGCGGAGTTCTGGCATGGAGCGCCGCGCGGTTCAATCTCACCACAGGCGGCGAGCCGCGATACGCCGAGGGCCTTTACGTCAGCGGAGGCTTCTTCCGGGATCTCGGAGTCCGCGCGATGCTCGGGCGCACGTTCACCGCGGAAGACGACAGCGCAGCGTGCCCCTCCGGCGCCGTGATCAGCCATGCGTTCTGGCAGCGTGAATTCGGAGGCGATCGAGGCATTCTGGGGCGGCCAGTAAAGCTGGATGGCTATCCAGTCCCGGTGATCGGAGTCACCGCGCCTTCCTTCTTTGGCGTCGAGGTAGGCAACCGCTACGATGTCGCTATCCCGCTCTGCGCCGATCGCGTGCTCAAAAAAGGGCGCATCGGCGGACTGTCGAACTGGTGGTTGTCAATCCTGGGTCGACTGAAACCCGGATGGACAGCCGAAAGCGCCACGGCGCACCTGCGCGTGATTTCGCCCGCCATCATGCAGGCTACCCTCCCGCCCGAATACAAGCCGGATCAGGCCAAGCGCTATCTCGCGAATAAGCTGGTGGCCACCGAAGCAGGCACCGGCACCTCCCGCCTCCGGTCGGATTACGAGCGTCCGCTATGGTTATTGATGGCGACCACCGGCCTGGTTCTCATCATCGCCTGCGGCAACCTGGCGAACCTGCTCCTCGCCCGCGCTACCGTTCGCGAGCCGGAGATGGCCGTCAGGCTGGCCATCGGCGCATCGCGGTGGAGACTGCTGCGCCAGCTTCTGGCCGAGAGTCTGCTGCTCGCCTTCGCCGGCGCGGCGCTCGGCGCCCTTCTTGCCGTAGCGCTGAGCCGGGCGCTGGTTGGCTTCATCAGCACCCCGGAAAATCCGGTGTTCCTCGACGTGGGTGCCGACTGGCGGGTCTTCGCCTACACCGCTGCCCTCGCGATTCTTACCTGCGTGATATTCGGGCTGCTCCCCGCCATGCGATCGAGCTACGTGGCGCCGGCATCCGCAATGCGTTCCGGAGGACGGGCCGTGACGGCGGGACGAGAGCGGCTCAGCGTTCGACGCGTCCTGGTGGTAACGCAAGTGGCGCTTTCCCTGGTGTTGCTGGTTGGCGCGCTGCTCTTCACACGAAGCCTGCACAACCTGTTGACCACGAATACGGGATTTTCTTCCGAGGGCGTACTCACAGTCAACATCGATTTCAGCAAAACGCCATACCCGGAGGAACGGCGACTGGCGATCTATCGCGACTTCTCTGACCGGTTATCATCGCTCCGGGGAGTCGTTTCTGAGGCCCAGGTCGGCAGCACTCCGGTGAGCGGCAGCAGTTGGGACAATCTGGTGGGACCTGATGGAGCACCCGCGGCGGGGAGCGGCAAGTCGGCTTTCCTCAACCGGGCGGCTCCAGGCTATTTTCAAACGATGGGGACGCGCCTGCTTGCCGGCCGCGAGTTCAACGACCGTGATACGCTCTCGTCGCCGAAAGTGGCGATCGTGAACGAGGTCTTCTCGCAACTGATGTTCGGCGGAGACAATCCGGTAGGGCGCACCTTCCACCTCGAGGCAGAGGCGGGCAAACCCGAGCCCCTGTTCCAGGTGGTCGGCCTGATCGAGAACACCAAATACAGAACCCTGAAGGAAGATTTCAATCCCATCGCCTTCTTTCCCATGGCGCAGGACGAGAGTCCCGGAACGTACGCCACCTTCGTAATGAGGATCGCCGGCGCGCCCGGCCCAATCATCGCCGCCGCCAAGAGAGCGATCACTTCGATTGCCCCGACTATCGGAATCGAATTCCGGCCCTTCTCGGTTCAACTCGAGGACTCGCTTCTGCGCGAAAGGCTGATGGCGACCCTCTCGGGCGGCTTCGGTTTGCTGGCGGGACTGCTGGCCACGCTGGGACTCTACGGCATCATCGCCTACATGGTCGCGCGCCGCCGCAACGAAATCGGCGTGCGAATTGCACTCGGAGCGGATCGTGCACACGTGCTTCGCCTCGTCATGAGTGAAGCGATCCTTCTGCTGGGTATTGGCGTCGCGCTGGGGACGCTGCTTTCCTTGTGGGCCGGAAGAGCCGCCTCGTCGCTGCTGTTCGGCCTGCAACCGTACGATGCCGTGTCGCTGCTGTCAGCCGTTTCGTTGCTTGCGGCTGTTATGCTCGTCGCCTGTTACATACCGGCCAGGCGCGCCGCCACACTGGACCCGATCACCACGCTGCGGACCGAGTGACGTCCGCGGCCCCTTACGCCTTCGCGAGCGCCGCTTTGATCCGCGCCGGCGTCGCCGGAAGCTGGTCCACGCGCGCGCCCACGGCGTCGAAGATGGCGTTGGCTACCACCGCGCCCATGGGCACGATGGCCAGCTCGCCCGCCCCTACCGCCGTCATTTCCCGGTTGTCCACCAGGACGGTCTCGATCTTCGGCAGCCAGGAAAATCGGGGCAGTTCGTAATCGCCGAAGTTCCTGCTGAGGATTTCGCCCGAGCGAAAACGGATCTCCTCGGTCAGGGCGTAGCCGAGCCCCATCGTGACGCAGCCTTCGCACTGTTGGCGCAGTCCCTCCGGGTTGATCTGCACGCCCACGTCCACCGCGGTCAGCGCGCGCTTCACCTTGACTTCGCCGGTGGTCCGGTTCACCGCGGACTCCACCATGTTGGCCGCGTAGCCGTTGGCGTAGATGCCGCAGGCCACTCCCACGCCGCGTCCGGTGGGGCCTTTGCCGGGCCGGTAGCCGAACTGCTTCACCGCCGCTTCCAGCACTCGGCGCATGCGCGGATCCGACATGTTGTTGAGGCGGAACTCCACCGGGTCGATGCCGGCCTTCGCCGCCATCACATCGATCTGGCATTCCCGCGCGAAGGTATTGCTGTTGTTGGCCGGGCCGCGCCACGGGCCGACGGGGAACGGGTGGATTTGCACGGCCGGGCCGCGACCGCCCGCGCCCATCCAGCCGCCTGCCGCCGCGGTCTGATAATTCGGCACATCGTAGAAGAATTTTCCCGAATCCGCGCCCGGACCGATGATGAACGAATCCCAGAACATTATCTTGCCGGCGGCGTTGATTCCGGACCGGATCTGCATCACCGCGCCCGGGCGGAATGCGTCGTAGAAGAACTCTTCGCCGCGGGTGTACGCCACCTGCACCGGCTTGCCCGCCGCAATCGCCAGCCGCGCCGCTTCCACGGCGTACGCCCCGTTATCGGACTTGCCGCCGAAGCCGCCTCCCAGCAGTCCGGCGATCACCCGGACCTTTTCGCGCGGCAGTT
Source organism: Bryobacterales bacterium (assembly GCA_963836425.1). Taxonomy (GTDB): domain Bacteria; phylum Acidobacteriota; class Terriglobia; order Bryobacterales; family Bryobacteraceae; genus CAWIJJ01. The sequence continues at coordinate 47,586 of CAWIJJ010000015.1, forward strand.
GAAGCGCGCGCGCCAGCGTATCCCGCACCGTGAACGGCGCCTGCGAACTGGCCCAGACCGTGAGCTTGCCGTTCTCCATCTGCGCGGTGGCGGTGTGGGTTTCAATCGGCGCGTGGGCCACGTAGCTGTTGAGCCAGGTGTGCTCGACTATGGTGGCAGCGGCCTTTTCGCCCTCCGCGATGCTGCCCGTGCCGCTCTTGCGCGGTTCGCCCGCAGCCTTCACCATCGCTTCGAAAATGTCGGTATCGGTGGGGCCTGCCGGTGCGGGCGTGAACTCCGCTTTCACGGCTTGCAGCGCTTCCGCCGCGATGTCCGGCCGCTCGTGCAGAACTGCCACCAGGTCGGCCTCCCGCACCACCCGCACGCCCTTGATCTTCTCGGCGGCGGAAGTGTCCGCTGACTTCAGCGTTGCGCCACGGGCCGGCGGGCGCAGGATGCTGCCGTACAACATTCCGGGAAGCCGGATGTCTCCGGAGTACTTCGCCTTTCCCGTAATCTTCTCGAGGGCGTCCTTGCGCGGAAGCACCTTTCCGATCACCTGGAAATCGCGGTACGACTTCACCGGGCTGTTGGGAATCCGCTTTTCGATGCGCTTGCCTTCCACCAGCCGCCCGTAGGTGATGGACGCCGAGGCGTTGCCCGAATCGCTGATCACTCCCGCGTTCACGCGCAACCGCTCCGCCGGAACGTTCAGGCGTTCCGCCGCCATCGCGAGCAACACCGCCCGCGCCTCCGCACCCGCCCGCCGCAATTCCGGCACCGTGCGGGAAGTGGTCATCGACCCGTACGTGCCTCCGTTGTCGGGGCACAACTCGGTGTCGCCCGTGACCATATCGATGCGGTCGTACGGCACGTCGAGTTCTTCCGCCAGCACGGTGGCCAGAGACGTCTGGGAGCCTTGTCCCATCTCCACCTTGCCCGTGAAACAGGTCACCCGGCCATCCTCGCCGATTTTGATAAACGCGTTCATGTCGGGCGCCGCGCCACCCATCGGACCCTGGGCCCCGGCTTCCGGCGGCACGCTGAACAGGAGCACCAGTCCCGCGCCGGTGAACAGGAAGTCGCGCCGGCTCTGAAGGTCGTTTGCCATTACGCACCCACCTTTCCGGCGGCTTCCTGAATCGCCGCCACAATCCGCACGTGGGCCCCGCACCGGCACAGATTGTCCTCCATGTGTGCCAGGATCTGCGCTTCAGTCGGCTTCGGAGTCTTTCTCAGCAGGGCATAGGCGCTCATGATCATGCCCGGCGTGCAGAAGCCGCACTGGTAAGCGTTGTGGTTGAGAAATGCCTGCTGGATCGCGTGCAGTCGCGCCTCCCCCAGGCCCTCGATGGTTATCACTTCCTTGCCCGCCACGTCGGCAACCGGCGTCGAGCAGGAACGCACCGCCTCTCCGTTCACCACTACCGTGCAGGCTCCGCACACCGCTTCGCCGCACCCGTACTTGGTGCCCGTCAAGCCCAGGTCAGACCGCAGGACCCATAAGAGCATGCGCGTGTCCTCCACGGTCACGCGCGCAGGCTTGCCGTTCAGCCGAAAAGAAATGGTTCGTTCCATCGCGCCTCCTTTATTCAGGATAATCCGGTCCGTAATGGTTTGTCGCGGGCCGGCGGGTCCGATGCTGTAGAGTATGGGAAGAACAACCGTTACGAGACAGGACCGGCGTTACGATTGAAAACTCGCGTGCGACCGGCCGTCATATAGGGAAAATACAGGATGAAAACGATTTTCATTTGCGCAATGGGGCTCATCGTTCTGGGCGGATCCGTTTTCGCCCAAAGTCCGCCGGCAACGGCCACCGCTACCATCGGCGGCAAGAACATCACCATCAAGTACTCCGCTCCTTCGGTCCGCGGCCGCCCGATTTTCGGCGATACCGGCCTGGTGAGCAAAGACGCCACGTATCCAGTCTGGCGCGCCGGGGCGAATTCCGCCACCGCGCTCCACACCGACGCCGATCTCGACCTGGGCGGCCTGTCCGTTCCCAAGGGCGACTACACGCTTTTCGTAAACGTGAAGGATCCCAACAACTGGGAACTGATCGTGAACAAGCAAACCGGACAGTGGGGCCTGACCTATAACCAGGGGCAGGACCTGGGCCGCGTCAAGATGACCATGTCTAAACCGTCCTCGCCGGTGGAGACTCTGAAATATACCCTCTCGAGCACCGGCGGAAATCGCGGCAAACTCCAACTCGAGTGGGAAAACCACGTCGCCTCCGTTCCCATCACCGTCAAGTAAAGCGCACCTTTCCGCTTAGGGACGCCGCCGCGCGCGGCGTCCCGCGTTCCTCTATGCCAATCCAGATTCTTTCCGTAGGAGCGGGCTCCAGCCGATGAGGTTTGCCGACTGGTGCGTCCTGTGCGGAGCGCTGGCTTTTGTCGTTGCCTACGGGATGTGGCGCGGCCGCGGCAGTTCCAATGTCAACAAGTACCTGCTGGCCGGAAAAACCATGCCCTGGTACGCCATGGCCTTCTCCATCATGGCCACGCAGGCGAGCGCCATCACCTTCATCTCCACTACCGGGCAATCTTACGTGGACGGCCTGCGCTTCGTGCAGTTTTATTTCGGACTGCCGCTGGCCATGATCCTGGTTTCCGCCGTGCTTGTGCCCATGTTTCATCGCGCGCGCGTCTACACGGCCTATGAATTTCTGGAGCAGCGTTTCGACCCGAAGACGCGCGCCCTGGTCAGCGTCATTTTCCTGATCCAGCGCGGCCTCGCCATCGGCATCGCCCTCTACGCGCCGGCCATCGTGCTGACCGTGATTTTCGGATGGCGCGACACGTACACCGTGGCCATCATGGGGTCGCTGGCGGTGCTCTACACGGCCTCGGGCGGCGTCAAGGCGGTCACCTGGGCGGAGTTCCCGCAGATGATCGTGATGACCCTGGGACTGGTCGCCGCCATGGCCACCGCTCTCTACTTATTTCCGCACGGGATGGGCCTCCGCGATGCCTTCACCGTGGCCGGCGCGGCGGGGCGCCTCAACGCCGTGGTCACCTCCTTCAGTTGGAGCGACCGCTACAACATCTGGAGCGGCGTTCTCGGCGGGATGTTTGTCGCGCTCGCCTATTTCGGGTGCGACCAGAGCCAGGTGCAGCGCTACCTGACCGGGCGGTCGATCGCGCAGAGCCGCATCGGGCTGATCTTCAACGGCCTGGCCAAGATCCCGATGCAGATGTTCATCCTGAGCATTGGCGCGGTCATATTTGCCTTCTATACTTTCGAGAAGCCGCCCATCCTGTTCAAGCAGACGGCGCTCGATACTATCCGCGCGGACCGCGCCTACGCCCGCATCGAAGCCCGTTACGACGCCGCCTTCGAACAGCGCAGGAATGCCGCTGCGCAACTGGTGGCCGCTACCCGCGGCAGCGACGAAGCCGCCCGCCTGGAGGCGAAGTCCGAATACCGGCGCACCGAGGACGAGTTCGCCGCCGCCCGCGGCGAAGCCGTCGGCCTCGCGAGAAAGGCCGAGGGCGGCGGTTACAACGACACCAATTACATCTTTCTCACCTTCGTGACGCATTACATGCCGGCGGGCGTGGTCGGGTTGATCATCGCCATGATTCTGGGCGCGGCCATGGCCAGCATCTCGTCCGAGATCAACTCCCTGGCCACGGTCAGCGTGATCGACATCTATCGCCGCTATGCCGTGCGCCGCGCTTCCGACCGGCACTACGTGTTCGCCGCCAAAGCCTTCACCGTCTTTTGGGGAGCCTACGCCGTGGTCACCGCGGGACTTGGCAAGAACCTGGGGTCGCTCATCGAAGCGGTGAATATCCTGGGCTCGCTCTTCTATGGCGGGCTGCTGGGCGTTTTCGTGCTGGTATTCTTCAAGCGCGTGGACGGGAACGGCGCCTTCTGGGGCGTAGTGGCCGGAGAACTGGCCATCTTCGCGGCCGCGCGATTCACCGAGATCTCGTTCCTCTGGTACAACGTGATCGGCTGCGGCGTGGTGATTCTGGTGGGACTCGCAATTTCCGTCGTCACGCCGCGGCGCGCGATGGGACAGGTATCAGCCGCCGGGATTTAGAATCCGCCGCACCGGCAGGTCCACGGTGCCGTACTTCCCCGAATTCCGGTCCCTCACCACCACCCGGGTCATCGTGGCGTCATCCGGCGACCATTTATGTCCGTAGCGCAAGCCCTGCACGAGCGCCTGCGGGAGGTCCCGCTCCGGAATCCGGATGCTGGCCGAAATGGTCGTCTCGTGCGAGGAGCCGTCGGGCCTACGGTCGGCGAAAATAATGGAAAGCATCGATACCATCAAGTCGCCCTCCTTGTGGAATTCGAGCGTGTGGGCGTCGATCTGCAAATCCACCTCGACCTCCCCGCCGTTCGCCTTGCAGTTGGCGGTGAGCGGAATGGTGGAAGATCCGAAGCCGTTCAAGGCGGCCTTCCGCCAGGCGTCCGGACTGTCCGCCGCCGGGTCGCTCTCCGCGATGTACCCCTGCCGGTGGCGCAGGCTCACATTCGACCGCTTGATCTTCACTTTGAGCGAGTGCCACTTCTCGTCGGCGTCGTTCGAATAGAAGCCCAGCGTGTAGCTGCCGCGCAGGTCGTTGGCAGCTTCGAGAAAGCCGCTCATCATGTCATTGTTGTTGTACAGGTAGCGGCCTCCGGTGATGGACGCCATCGTCTGCATGGTGGAACGCGGATCCGCGCTCAGTTCCGCCGTGTCCACCTGCGGCTGGAAGCGGCCTCGCCCGGGTGGGGCGGTGGACTGCTTCACCGAAGAATCGGCGATCGAAGGCGGCTTCAGCGTGGCTGAGTCCACGATGTACAGCGTCACTCCGTCCTGAGCCAGCCGCTGCGATGCGGCGCGGACCTTCCCCTCGTAGCTCTCGATGGCTCCCCGCGGACCGAATCCCATGTTCCCGGTAACGCTCAGCATCGAAAATCCGGCCGTGATCCAGATCAGGTTCTTGCGGCCGGGGATCAGGGAAAGGTGCTTCCCCAGGGCCTCCATCGCGGCCAGCGAATTCTCCAGCCGGTCGCGCTGCGCCGCCGCGTTCGCCATCATCATCATTTCGATGTTCCGTTCGAGCATCGCCGCAATGTCCGGATCGTTGTTCATGTTCTGGAGGATCTCTTCCGCCTCGACCGCCAGTTGGTCGATCGGAACAATGCTCTCTAGCGGCATGCCGATCGACACTTTCCGGATCCTTTCGCGCAGCGCCTCGTGATCGCTGGTGAAGTCGTGCAGCACTTCCAGTTTGCCGCCCATCTTGTAGATGGCCACCCGGGTCTGCGGGGCCATGGCCTGCAGAAACCGCATCAACTGCGCGTGCACCCAGGCGTTGGATTCGGGCGGCGTGTTGAGCGAATCGAGCACCAGCGCCGAAACGTTCCAGGGCCGCCCGTCGGCCGGTTCGTCGCGGTTCGAGTAGGCTCCCGGAGCAAGCGGCGTGGTATCGGCAGGCGGTGCCGGTTGGGCGTCGAAACGGAAGAATGCGACCTCCCGCCGCTTGCCCCCATCCAGGATTTCGAAATCGTTGCGGTCGAGGCCCGTCACCGCCCGGCCCTTGTTATCAAGGGCGGTGACGCTGACTTCCACCAGTCGTGTGGTGGTGCGAAAGGTGGCTCCGGGCTGCTGTCCCACAGCGGCAGCGGCCGCCATGCAAACCATTACGGCGATCCGCGGCGCGAGGGATTCGTGCATCCCCATCATCATAGCGAGAGTACAGGAGCATTGCGATGCTCCGTGTCGGCAGATACAATTCCGAATGGGCTGCCAAAGCCTGAAATCAGAAAGGACTCTGCCGATGAAACGCACTCTGATTGGGATCGCGGTCGCGACCGCTACCGCCACGTTCTGGCTGATGGCGCAGCCTGCCGCCGACCCGCTGGTCGATGGTTTCCGCATCACCGAGGTGGCGTCCGTTGCCGACGCTATGGAGCAGATTCTCGGGCAGAAGAACTATCTGTCGCACGAGTTCCGGCCCCTGTTCACCACCAAGTTCGCCGGCCCCGCGGCCACCGTGCTGATGAAAGCGGAGGAGCACAAAGAAGGGGCGGCGGCCTCGCAGGGCATGCTCGACGCTATCGACGAGGCGCCCGCCGGATCCGTGTACGTGATGTCGCTCGGCAACGGTTTGGATTATGGCGCCATGGGCGGCCTGATGGGCACCGCCATGCACGTGCGCCGGCTGGCCGGAGCGGTCATCGACGGCGGTATCCGCGATACTCCGCAGCTTCGCCGCATCCAGTTCCCGGTCTTCAGCCGCGGCGTCGTGCCCTCCACCACCATCGGCCACTTCCGTTTCGCCGGCAAGAACGTGCCGGTCACCATCAGCGGCGTTCGCATCGAAGCCGGAGACATCATTTCAGCCGACGAGGACGGTGTGGTCGTGGTTCCGAAGGCCAAGGCCGCCGAGATCCTCAAGAAGGCGCAGGAGATGGACGATACCGAGCACCGCATGTACCCGTTCATCGAGAAGTTCAAATCCCTGGGCGAAGCGGTAAAGCAGTTCGGCCGGATCTGACCGCGCGCGGTATTCCTACTGTTTGATGATGGTGCCGTCGGGCAAGCGCACTTCGCCCCATCCGCCGTTCATCTTCTGGCGCTCTCCGCGCTCGCCGGTGCCGAAGGGGAATTTCGCGGCGGCCTTTTCGTCCACTTCGATTCCCCAGCCCGGCGCCTCGTTCGGGTACAGGTATCCGTCTTTCACCACCGGGCAGCCGTGGAAGACCTCCTGCACGTTTTGATTGAACCCGGAGTATTCCTGAACGCCGAAGTTGTAGCAGGTCACGTCCAGGGTTACGTTGGCAGCGTGGCCGATAGGTGAAACGTCGCCGGGGCCGTGCCAGGCCGTGCGCACGCCGAACAGTTCGGCCATGGCCGCGATTTTACGGCAGGGAGTGAATCCGCCCGCCTGCGAAACGTGGATGCGGATGAAGTCGATCAGCCGTTCCTGGATCAGCGGCGACCATTCGTGCGGGCTGTTGAACAGCTCGCCCATGGCGATGGGCGTGGCGCACTGCTGGCGGATCTGGCGGAAATAAGCGATGTCCTCCGGGGACAGCGGATCTTCGAGGAAGAACAGGCGGAACGGCTCCACCGCCTTGGCGAACTGCACGCCCTGGTTGGGCGAGTAGCGCTCGTGCATGTCGTGCAGCAGTTCCACTTCTTCGCCCAGTTGCTTGCGCGATTCCTCGATCAACTTCAGCGAATAGCGGAACTGCGCCGCCGGGTCGAATACCGGAGAGGTGTGGAGCGCCTGCGCCCGCCCGCCCGCGCCGCCCGAGCCGTAGCTGGCCATTCCGGGCACGCCTACCTGCACGCGCACGTATTTGAATCCGCGCGACATGATCTGTTTCGCAGACTCGATGCAGCGCGCGATGTCGGCGCCGGAAGCATGGCTGTAGCAGGCCGCCGCCTCGCGGCACTTGCCCCCCACCAGTTGATACACCGGCATGTTCGCCTGGCGGCCCTTGATGTCCCACAACGCCTGGTCCACTCCACTGATGGCATTGTTGAGCGTGGGACCGTTGCGCCAGTAGGAACTGTTGTAGCAGGCCTGCCAGGTGTCGTCGATGCGGTCCGCCGGCTTCCCCACCAGGAACGGCTTCAGATAGCGCGTGACCGCTTCGTTCACCAGGTCGGCGCGCTGCGTGTAGGTCCCGCACCCGTATCCATAGAGTCCGTCCTGATCCGTGACCACCTTGACGACGGTGAGGCGCAACCCGGCTGGCGCGGTCGCGATCACCTGCACATCCTTGATCTTGGGCGTAGGCAACCCGCGCGTAGCTTGCGCGGCCTGCTCCTGCGCCTTCGCCTCCCGGGCGGTTACGGCCATGGCGCCGGCACCGATGGCCTTCAACAGGCTTCGACGATTCATGAGCCCTAATATATATCACCGCGCAAAATTTCGAGCCCCTCTTGACATCTCCCGCCGGGGCGGTAAAAATTAAGTACAGGCGAAGAAATGGCGAATACCGCTGCTCTCAGGGAAAAGTTCGATGCGCTTCTCGGCGGTCCCTTCGACTGGCAGTTTCGCCCCGCTCCGGAGCTCCTCCCTACGGGAATTCCCGGCATCGCCGCCCCACGGGGCGCACTCACCGAAATCCTGGGGCCCGCCTCCTCCGGCCGCACGACCCTGCTTCACGCCCTGCTCGCAGAAGCCACGGCCCGGCAGGAATCCTGCGCGCTGATCGACGCCGAAGACAGCTTCGATCCCGCTTCGGCCGCGGCGGCGGGCGTCTATCTCCCGTCGCTGCTTTGGGTTCGTTGCGTCCATTCCGCCGAGCAGGCTCTCAAGGCGGCGGACCTGCTCATCCAGGGCGGAGGTTTCGGCCTGGTGGCCCTGGACCTCGGCGATACGCCGCCGGAAACCGCGCGCCGCATCTCGCTCACCTCCTGGTTCCGCCTGCGCCGTGCCGTGGAGCATACGCCCACCGTTCTGGTCGCGCTGGCGCAGCGATCGAATGCCAAAACCTGCGCCGCTTTGCAGATCGAATGCCGGCGGGAGCGCGCCGCCTGGTCCGGCGATATTCCGTCCGCGCGCCTGCTGCGCGGCATCTCGGTTCGCGCCGCTTCCACGGAAAGGAGCAGGACGTGTTCGCCTGTCTTCACGGCAAAGGCAATCTGACCGCGCTCGCCTTCGACTTCTCCCCGCTGGTGGAGCAGACCGCGCCCGGCGTGGTCACGCTGGACGTTTCCGGCCTCGACCTGCTATTCGGCCTTCCCCAGGATATTGCCGCCGCCATCGCCCGCCGCGCCTCGGAAACCGGCGTCACCGCCGCCATCGCCCTCGCCGCCAATCCCGACGCCGCCATCTGCGCCGCCCGCGGATTTTCCGGCGTCAGCATCATTCCCCAGGGCGACGAGGCCAAGTTCCTGGGGCCGCTTCCGCTTGCGCTGCTTGCCCCCACCCCGGATCTGGCCGAGACGCTCGAACGCTGGGGCATCCGGCGGTTTCAGGAACTGGCCGCGCTGCCCCCGCTCGGCATCGCCGAACGGCTGGGTCCGGAAGGGCTTCATCTGCGCGAACTGGCACGCGGCGAAGCCGTCCGTAAACTGCTCCCGATTACCGAGGCGCCGAAATTTGAAGACGAGATCGAACTGGAATATCCAGTGGAACTGCTGGAGCCGCTGATCTTCCTGCTGGCGCGGCTGCTCAACGGCCTGGCCACGCGCCTGGCCACGCGCGCGCTGGCCACCGACGAGCTGTATCTCGTGCTCCGGCTGGAGAATCGCGCCACGCACGAGCGGCGCCTGCGCCTGCCGGTTCCTGCGCTCGACACCAAGGCCTTTCTGAAGCTGATGCACCTGGATCTTACCGCGCACCCGCCGCCGGCGCCGGTGGTGCATCTGCGGCTTGCCGTCAACCCGGTGAAGCCGCAGGCCGCGCAGAGCGGGCTATTCGTGCCGCTTGCGCCCGAGCCGGTGAAACTCGAATTGACGGTGGCGCGCATCAAGGCGGTGGTGGGCGAAAATCGGGTGGGCTCGCCCGCGCTGGTGGATACGCACCGGCCCGATGCGTTTCGGCTCACAAACTTCGGGCAGGCGCGCGGCGGGAGCCGTTGCGGAGGCCCGTCCGGCGCCGCCGCGGCTCGCGTTGCGCCTGTTCCGTCCCCCGCGGCCGGCCCGGGTAGCGCTCGCTTCCGGGCAGCCCGCGCATGTTTCGGCCGAAGGAATTCGCGGCCGGGTGGTGAACCTGGCCGGGCCCTGGCGGACCGCGGGCGACTGGTGGACGAACGATCCCTGGCAGCGCGACGAGTGGGATATCGCGCTCTCCGACGGCGCCTTGTACCGGGTCTGTTGCGAACCCCGGGGCTGGTTTGTGCAGGGCGCCTATGACTGACGGCTTCATTGAGCTTCATGCGCGCTCCGCCTTCAGCTTCCTCGAAGGCTCCTGCCTGCCGGAGGAACTGGCGGGCGCCTGCGCGCATTACGAAATGCCCGCCATGGCCATCGTGGACCGCAACGGCGTCTACGGCGCGGCGCGTTTCCACATGGCCGCGCAAAAAGCGGGGGTGCGCGCGCATATCGGGTCGGAAATCACCTGCACGAACGGGCGTTCGTATCCGCTGCTCGCCGAAAATCGCGAAGGCTACCGCAACCTGTGCCGGCTGGTGACGCGCATGAAGCTGCGCGCCGAAAAAGGCAAAGGCGCGGCCACCCCCGAAGAGCTCGCCGAATTTTCAAGCGGTCTGCTCTGCATCACCCGCTACCCGGACGAGTGGATGCTCGGCATCTTCGGCCGCGGCCATCTGTACGCCGAAATCCAGCGCCATCACCTGCGCGAGGAGGAGGCGGAAAATCAGGCCATCATCGCCCGCGCCCGCAGCCTGGGCATCCCGCTGGTAGCCGCCAACGCGCCCGCCTACGCCACCCCGCCGCAGCGCGAACTGCTCGATGTCTTCACCTGCGTGCGCAATCATGTCACGCTTCCGGACGCCGGCCGCCTGCTCGAGCGCAATGCGGAACGGCACGTCAAATCCCCCGCCGAGATGGCCCGCCTGTTCGCCGACCTGCCCGAAGCGCTCGCCGCCACGCGCGAAATCTCCGCGCGCCTCGACTTCACCCTGGCCGACCTCGGCTACGAATTCCCGCACTACCCCGTGCCCGAGGGCCATACCGAGATGTCGTTTCTGCGCTACCTGGCCGGGGAAGGCGCGCGGCTGCGCTACCGCCCCTACCACGAGCGCGCCCGCCGGCAGATCGAACGCGAACTGGCGCTCATCGAGAAGCTGAAACTCGCCGGCTATTTCCTGATCGTTTGGGATATCGTGCGCTTCTGCCGCGAAAACGACATTCTGGCGCAGGGCCGCGGCTCTGCCGCCAATTCGGCGGTGTGCTACGCGCTCCAGATCACCGCTGTCGACCCCGTGGGCATGGACCTGCTGTTCGAGCGCTTCCTTTCCGAAGAGCGCGGCGAATGGCCCGATATCGATATCGACCTGCCCAGCGGCGACAAGCGCGAGCGCGCCATTCAGTACGTCTACCAGCGCTTCGGACGCCTCGGCGCGGCCATGACGGCTAATGTCATCACCTACCGCGGCCGGTCCGCCGCGCGCGAGGTGGGCAAGGCGCTCGGTTTCGAGATCACGTCGCTTGAAAAACTCTCCGGCCTGGTCCGCGCCTGGGAGTGGAAGGATCCGAACGACACCAGCGAGCGGCAGTTCCGCGATGCCGGCTTCGACATGCGCCATCCGCGCGTGCGCAAATTTTTCGAGCTCTACAAAATGGCGCAGGACCTGCCGCGCCACCTCGGCCAGCACTCCGGCGGCATGGTCATCTGCCAGGGCCAGCTCGATTCGGTGGTGCCGCTCGAACCCGCCACCATGCCCGGCCGCGTGGTGGTGCAGTGGGACAAGGAAGACTGCGCCGACATGGGCATCATCAAGGTGGACCTGCTCGGCCTGGGCATGATGGCGGTGCTCGAAGACACCATCAGGCTGGTGCCGGAAGTGTATGGCGAAGAGGTGGACCTCGCCCACCTGCCGCCCGACGATCCGGCTGTTTACGCCGCCCTGCAAACCGCCGACACGGTGGGCATGTTCCAGGTGGAAAGCCGGGCGCAAATGGCCTCCCTGCCGCGCATGATGCCGCGCCGCTTTTACGACATCGTGGTGCAGGTGGCGATTATCCGGCCCGGGCCCATCGTGGGCAAAATGGTGCACCCTTACCTCAATCGCCGGCAGGGAAGGGAAGTGCCGGACTGCCTCCATCCGTCGCTCGAGCCCGTGCTCCAGCGGACGCTCGGCGTGCCCCTGTTTCAAGAGCAGCTATTACGCATGGCCATGATCGCGGCCGGCTTCACCGGCGGGCAGGCGGAGGAACTGCGCCGCGCCTTCGGCTTCAAGCGATCGGAAAAGCGCATGGCGGAGATCGAAGTGAAACTGCGCGAGGGGATGCGGCGCAACAACATTCACGGCAAGGTGCAGGATGCCATCGTCCATTCCATCACCTCGTTCGCCCTGTACGGGTTTCCCGAATCGCACGCCGCCAGCTTCGCCCTCATCGCCTATGCCAGCGCGTATCTGAAATGCCGCTATCTGGCCGCCTTCACCTGCGCCATGCTGAACAACCAGCCCATGGGCTTCTATTCGCCCGCGATTCTGATTAAAGACGCGCAGCGTCACGGTCTGCGCGTGCTGCCGGTGGATGTGTCGCACTCGGACTGGGATTGCAAGGTGGAGCGCGGCGCGAAGCCGGTCTTGCGCCTGGGATTGCGATATGCCCGGGGGCTGCGCGAGGAGGCGGGGAGGGCGATTGTCGCGCGCCGCCCCTTCTCGAGCGTGGACGATCTCGCCCTCCGCGTGCCCGAGCTACGCAAGGACGAGATGAACCGCCTGGCCGAGATCGGCGCGCTCAATTCGCTCGACCGCCTGCACCGCCGCGACGCCCTCTGGCAGACGCAGCGCGCCGTGCTCCCGGTGGGCCCGCTGCTCGAAACGCTGGAGGAAAAGGGCGAGCCCTCGCCGCTCGCGCCGATGGACACCGAGGAACGCCTGTGGGCCGATTATCGCGGCACCGGGCTCACCGTGGGCCGCCATCCGATGGCGTACCGCCGCGCCGAAATGAATGCGCTGGGGGTGAAACGCGCCTCGGACCTGACCGGAATCCGCAACGGCCGCATCGTGCGTATCGCCGGGTCGGTGATCGTGCGGCAGCGGCCTGGAACCGCCAACGGGTTCGTCTTTCTGAGTCTCGAAGACGAAACCGGCATCATGAACGCGATCGTCACCCCGGATACCTTCGACCGCTTCAAATTTGAGGTGCTGGGCGAGCCGTACCTGCTGATCGAAGGCGTGCTTCAGAATCTGGACGGCGTCATCTCCATCAAAGCCGCGAAGGTTCAGGGCCTGCGGTCAGGCGCCGCCGCCGAATCGCACAACTTCCACTAAAGACAGGCGCCCGTTTCAATTGCGCTCGCGCGATTCGGCCGCTTCCACCACCGGCTCCAGCTTCACTTCCGCCGTACCCGCCCTGATAAAGTCGAGCTCCCGCGCCGCCGCTTCACTGACATTGATGATGCGCTGGGAAGACGGGAACCGGTCCACAATCCGCACCGTCACCGTTTTCCCGTTGTCGAGGTTCGTCACCTTCACCCGGGACCCCAACGGATAGCTGGCATGTCCTGCCACCAGTTCCGACGCGTTGAGCCGCTCGCCGCTGGCGGTGAGGCCGCCGTCCGCGCGCGAAGAAAAGAAACAGGCTGTCCCCGTGTCTTTGGAAAGGGCGCGTTCGGGACCTGCCGCCCGGTCCGCGCCCGATGTTTGCTCCCGCGCATCCGGCTCGGTCTTACGCGCGGGACGGGTGCTCCGGACTCTCGACCGTTCCGTGGCGGCGGCCGCCTGCTTTTCCCGGTTCTTCTCCGGGAAGGGAGACGGTTTGCCTTCCTGCTGCGCATACGAGGGCAGCAGAAAAACGGAAACGGCGAGAAGGGTCCGAAGCGTCATAAAATCTCCGCTTTATGCCCGGCCGTGCGCCGAGCTGCCGGTCTGTCCCAACGCCGTGGTGCAATGCGAGCACCTCCTGGCCGCGATGGGAATCACGCTGAGACATTCCGGACATTCTTTTGTAGTCGGGTCCGGCGGCGCTTCCCCACGCCGCATGCGGGCCGTCAGAGCATTCACGGGCACCATCACAATGAAGTAGATCGCAGCCGCGATCAGCAGGAACGATACCAACGCATTGATGAAGTCGCCGATCGGAAAAATGCTGCCATTGATCATAAACTGAATGGCAGAGAAATCCGGCTTTCCTACAACCGCGGCGATCAATGGTGTGATCAGATCCTTGACAAGCGCGGTGACCACCGCGCCGAAGGCGGCGCCGATTACCACGGCCACCGCCAGATCGAGGACATTGCCTCGGAGGATGAACTGCTTGAAACCCTTCAGCATCGGTCCTTCTCCTTTTTACGTAGCCTGCACTTCCGCAGTCCCGAATTATCTCGCAAACGTGATCCCAATTCCGGTCGAATAGAGAAAGTCGTTCGATTTTCGGCCCGGAGCCGGGCGGTTGAGATACCGGTCGCTCAAAGAAACGTTCCAGGTGAGCCATCTGGCGATCCTGGTGGCCGCGCCCACATCGAAGTTTACGCGATAGGCCCCCGTATCGCTCAAATCGTCGAACATCCGGAAACTCTGAACCAGCGATGTGGCTCCGGTCACCTTCAAAGCGTATTCATCCCCCCAGAAAAACTCGCCCGAATTCCGGGTAAGCGGCGTACTGAACGAGGAGTGATTATAGTCGAATCCGGCCAGCAGGTCCAGGCTGTGCCGGTCCGTTTTCACGGCGTGGAAACCGGCGCCGCCGCCGAGCACAAACCGCAGATCCAGATTCTGGAAACGGTCGTACTCGTAGTCGTTAAAAACGTTGAAGAACAGCCGCGAACTGATGTTGTGGTCGTAGCTGATGCCGCCCCTCACCGCTCGCGCCGTTTCGTCGCTTCTGCCGTTCACCACCGCGGAAGCCTTGATGGCACTGAAATAGATCGACGTCTTATCTGTGTTCGTCACCCGGGCCGCATTGACGCCGACCGTGAAGGTCGAGGTCTTGGCGTTGCCGCTGGTTCCGGCGAGCCCCAGGCTGGCGGCGCCGGCCCAAAGATCGCCCCACCCCGGACTTTGCAGCCTCTCGAAAGCCGTCTGCTCGGCGGCGTCACGGATGGCGGTGATCTGTGCGGGAGTGGCGGAGACTCTGCCGGAGGGCGTGACCACTTCCAGGTTCGCGCCGGAAGTGACTACCGTGCCCTGAACGGTCCTGCCGTCCTGTAATACCACCGTAACCGCTTTTTCGGCAGTTACCGACTGGACCTGGTCCCAGTCCGTTGTGATCGTGCCGAAATGGTCGGTCTTGATGGTAATCTTGCCGCCGTCTTTCTTGACGATGCTGCCCGTTACCCGATCACCATTCTTCAGCGTGATCTGGTCGGCCCACGCGGTGCATAGCAGCACCGGAATCAGGCACAGGCTGGAATACTTAAAGATGAACATAAGTTTGCATGTAGGCTGATGGGCTTCGTCTACAACCCGCAATTTTCTTCATTGGACCGCAATAAGAGATTTTGGGATGTAATTAATCCCATCGCAATCATGCCGGTGATGGAAAACACCGCAGAATCGCTGCGCAAGCCCTCGCGCGGCGTGCGGAAATGTAGTAGATGGCGTGTTATCAGCTACTTTCGTATTTGTTAGATATCATACGGGTTTCGAACTTAGCGGGCCAGGTTAACCAGGTCGCTAAACACGCCGTAGGCGGTCTGTTCCACGCCCGGCTCGATGGAGATCGTTCCGAATGTGCCCATCAGGTCGGTGTGAAACAGGATCAGGTTGGAAGTGCCCGGAGTGCTCGCCAGAATGTCGGCGCGGTCCAGCACCTCGGCCCGCACGCGCAGCGACACGCCCGCCGATGTGCGGCGCCCGCGGCTGATCAGCCGTACGGTTTTGCCTTGCGCCGTCATCTCGCGGACCCGCTGCGGCGTCAGGCGGATGATGCCGCGCGTCGAAACGTCCCGTGGAGTGACGCGCGCGTCCATCAGCACGTTCGCCAGCGCCGCGGTTTTGGCGGCCGAGTCCCAGCCCTCCACGTCGAACGCGCCGTCGGCTTCGGTGATGCCCATTGACCGCGCCTTCTCCAGGCCGTCCTCGAACGATCCGCCCTGTTCCATCGTTTCCACCACCACCTTGGAAGTCGAATTCAGCGCGCCCGTGAAACCCAGTACCCGCACTCCCGGCATCGTGCGTTCCCAGAGATTGAAGACCGGCGCTCCGTCCATCACCGACGATTCGAAGCGGAATCCCACGCCGGCGTGCGCGGCCTCGTCGCGAAGCGCGGCGTAGGCGTGAGCGATGGGCCCTTTATTAGCCGTCACCACGTGCAGCTTTCGCGAGAAGGCGGCGCGGATGTGCGCGGTTGCCGGTTCGCCGGTGGAAGGCTCCAGGGTGGTGAGTTCCACAGCGGCATCCGCGCGTGCCGCATCCAGAAACGCCTCGATGGAGGCGGCGCGCGGCCCGAACCGGGGCTCCGCGCCGAGTCCCGCCGGATCAGCCGCCGTGCCGTGCCGCAAGGTATGTATGCCGGTGATCGTGAACGGGAATTCCCCGAGCTTCAAACGAATGAGGCGCGCCAGAGCGCGCCCCACATTGCCATAGCCGATCAGTGCCAGTTTCAAAGATCGATTTTAGAACGCCAGCGCCTCGATCATCTTGTCGAGTTCCGCCTGCAAGGTGCCCTTCTTCCTCTGTGCCTCCGCCTGACGGTCGCGCAGAGCCACCAACTGCTGTTCGATGGTGTCGATCTGGCGCGCGTAATTCTGCACCTGCTGCTGCTGTCCGCTCACCGAGTTGAGGCTCGAAATGTTGCGCCGGATGCGCTCCTCGTCGTTGGTCCGGTCGCGCACCTGGTTTTCGAGATCGCGAATCGTCTGGTCGTTGGCGGCGATCAGCCCCTTCTGGTCGGCGATGCGCTGAAGCTGTTGCCGCCCGGCGGGACTCAGTTCCCGGTTCCGTACGTAGTTCACCAGAATATCCGGCGTGAGATTCACCACCGAGTAGCTCTGGTCGTAGACGCGCTCTTCGGCCACCGCGAACTCGGTGCTGGCATCCGCCGCCAGTTGCACTTCGAAGCGATACGCGGCCGGGGTCTTTTCAGTGGCCTTCTGATTGAGCAGCGTGTAACCCGGCCGGATGGGATGCTCGATAACCAGCGTCTTCGCTTTCTGGTCCACATTCCGGATGGTATAGGTGCGGGTCTCTTCGGCCGCGACCTTGGTGGTGAGAATCCCGCGGCTGGCGTGCAGTTCCCGCACTACGGCGGCCTTGCTGCCGAAGTTCTCGGTGATGCGCGTTCCCAAATCCACCGCGTAGCTGATCAGGCGCTTGTCTTTCGCCTTCAGCGTCTCCATCAGGGCCTCGCCTCCATACGCGCCGCCGTCGTAAACCGTGATCGGACCCCCGTCCAGCGTCTTGCCGGTGTCGTTGGTCAGTTCCGCGGCATTGGTGGGATGAACCGAGCTGTGGTCCGAGTAGATCAGCAGCTTGCGGCCGGTGATCGGCTGTTGCAGGAACGGCAGCATGGCGGATTCGTTCTTGCGGATGGTGACCGGTTGCGAGATGCGATATTCGAAAAGGTCGCCCAGTTCGCGCGCCGTGGCGTCGGCCACGATGCTGCTGGGAGTGACTGAGGTTTTTGCCAATTCCTTCTCCATCAGCACCTCCTGGGACGCATCCGCCATCGCCATCTGCCGCGGTGCCGGAGCTGCGGAGGGCATGAAGCCGCCGGCGACACCGCCGACTGCGCCGCCGTCGCGCCTGTTCATCCGGTTCTCGGCGGGAGCATTTCCGCTGGTGGCGAACACACCCTGATGCACCACCGGCCGAGCCGCCGGATCGTCGGCAAGTTCAGCGCCGGGACGCGTCACGTATTTCGGCGCGTAAAGCTGGCTGACGAAGGAAATCGGGCGGCCCGATACCAGCGATAGCCGCACCTTCGTCCAGTCCTCGCCGGTCATGTTGTCCACAATCGCCCAGCCCTCCAGCACCGGCTGCCCGGTCTGGCCGAAAATCAACCGGTAGCTCGATTTCCATACCGGCGCCGGAATCATGTAGCTGGCGGTGACGTCGCGCTCGCCTGCGTCGGTCGAGTCGATATACACGCTGCGCTTGTCCTGCGAGCGCGCCGCGGACAGCGCCATCAGGTAATCGCGGAACTGCTGTTGCAGTTGCGGATCGGTGAAGCGGATGCCGGTGGCGGCACTGAGGTCGATGGTACGCAGTTCTCCGCCGTCGAGCATCAAAGTAAGCTGCTCGCGCTCCGGTATCCGGTCGCCTCCGCCGGAGGTCACGCGCCCGTTGACGATCGCGCCGGTCACGGTTTCATTCCCAAGCTTGAGTTCGATGCGCGCGCCCTTCAGTTGATCCAGCACCGCGCTCAACGGCTGGTGCTCGCCGATCCGGAAAGGAAACTCGGCCAGCTTGTGGCCCAGCAGATCCATCGAATCGTAGCGCAGGCCGGAGACCTTGCCTCCGCCTTTCTCGTCGATGGTGAGCGACTTGAGCACGTCGTTCATCTCCGAAGCATTGAACTCGAGGCGCGCGGATTCGCCCGGGCCGAGCCTGCCGGAGCGTTCGAAATAGCCGACGCCGTGCTTGTACAGGACCACTTCTTTCACCGGCAGGTCCGCCGGCAGCGCCAGCACGGCGCTCAAAAAGAATGCTGCAAGGGTGCGCTTCATATGTTCTCCACACGGGAAATGCCCCCGACGGCATTTCTCTTTCAAAACTTATTCGCCCATCACCTTCAGGATGACGCGTTTCGCTCGCTGTCCGTCGAACTCGGCGTAATAAACCTGCTGCCACGGGCCGAAATCGAGCTTCCCCTTGGTGACCGGCACGATCACCTCGTGATGCACCAGCAGGCTTTTCAGATGCGAATCGCCGTTGCTCTCACCGGTCCGGTGGTGCCGGTAGTCCTCCCGGAACGGCGCCAGTTTCTCCAGCCATTCGTCGATATCGGCAAGCAGCCCGTCTTCGGCATCGTTCACCCACACTCCGGCGGTGATGTGCATGGCGGAAACCAGCACCATGCCTTCTTGGACACCGCTTTTGCGCAGCGCGGTTTCCACGCGATCCGTAATATTAATGAACTCCCGGTGCCTGGCCGTCTTGAACGTGAGATATTCCGTGTAGAATCGCATAGGGCGATCATACAACCCCCAATTATGCCTCCAGGTGGAAAAGTACTGCTTGTCGATGACGAACCGCCGCTCCTCAAGATGATGGGCCTCTATCTGAACCGCCGGGGATTCGAAGTGGTCACGACCGGTGCCACCGGCAAAGCCTGGGAGCTTTTTTCCGCCGCGCCCGGCGAGTTCTCACTCGCCGTCCTGGACGCAACCATGGGGGGAATGAGCATGGAGGAACTTGCGCAGCGGATCCTCGATGCGAGTTCCACGGTCCGCATCATCACGGCCAGCGGATATCCGGTGAATCTCAGCGCGCTCCTCGAACGTCATCCCCAGCGGGTGGTTTTTCTGCAAAAACCGTTCAGCCCGGAAGCGTTGGTTTCCACAGTACGGAGAATGCTTGGCCAGGAAGAAGAAAACATTTGACGTCACCCGCGAAGTGAAGGCGATCGCCCGGGAGCGCGTCGGCTCCGTGCCCGCGGCCAAGCCTATCGAGCCTAAATCCAGGCGCAAAAAACCCAAGCACAAGAAGCCCGCGGGAGACGAGGGCTGAATGCGGCAGACGGAAGCCCAGTGCTCGCGCCGGGAGTTTCTGGCTTTCGGCTCCGCCTTCGGATGGTTCCCGTTCTTCCGCCCGAAGCATGTCGGCCTGGCCGGAGCCCGCTTCCGCATTCACCGCTACGGACGCTCCCTCCGGCGCTACCTGCTGATTCACGGCAACGAAGAAACCGCGCGCGAGGTGTTGCTGGCCCACATGATCAATCATGAGGGCATCGGCTATGAGGTGGAATCGCACACCCGCAACGTCTCCATCCAAGGCGGTCTGATCGACCCGAATCGCATGTTTTCCCGTGTTGGAGCAGAAGCCAGTCTGAAGCGCCTGAATCCGGACTGGCCGCGGCAGAAGATCGTCAACGCCCTCGATGAGCTCGACCGCGGGCGGGAGAAACTGGTGCGTGCCGTGCTGGCGCCCGATGGCGGCCTGACGGTGGTGCTGCACAACAACGCGGAAGGGTATTCGGTGGCCGACGAAGAGCCGATCAGCGACGCGGCCTCCATGCGCGAGCGGGACAACCCCAGGGCCTTCTTCCTCTGCACCGACCCGGAAGATTTCCGCATCCTCTCGCAGTCCGCTTACAACGTGGTACTGCAAAGGAAGGGTCCCCGCCCGGACGATGGCTCGCTGTCCAGGCTGGCCGCGGACCGCGGCGTGCGCTACGTGAACCTGGAGGTGGCGCTGGGACGTCGCGCCCGCCAGCAGGAAATGTTGGCCTGGCTCGAGTGGACGCTGCCGCAGGCGTACTCTACATGAAGTAGTCTTTGACTTTTTCGAACAGGCCCTTTTCGGCGGGCGCGTTGTCCACCGGGAGCGTCTCCCGAAGCTGTTCCATCAACTTGCGCTGCTCGCGCGTGAGCCGGGCCGGAATCTTGACGTCCACGTGCACGAACAGGTCGCCGCGGCTGCTGCCGTTGAGCACCGGAACGCCCTTGTGCCGCAGCCGGAACTCAGCGCCGTTCTGCGTTCCTTCCGGGATCTTCAGTTTGTGGGGCTGTTCGAGCGTGGGTATTTCAATTTCAGTGCCGAGCGCTGCCTGCGCGATATTCACGGGAATCGTGCAGTGCAGGTCGCTCTCCCGCCGCTCGAAGAACTGGTGCGGCTTCACCTTGAGGAATACGTAGAGGTCGCCGTTCGGCCCCCCGTTGGCGCCGGGCTGGCCTTCGCCCGCCAGGCGCATACGCGTCCCGTCGTCCACCCCCGCCGGAATGTTCACCTTCAGTTTCCGGTGGACCTGTTTGTAGCCCTGCCCCCGGCACCCGCTGCACGGATTCCGGATAATGTGCCCGGAACCGTTGCACGTGCTGCAAGTTCGCCGGATGGATAGAAAGCTCTGCTGATAAATAATCTCGCCGCGGCCGTGACAGGTGGGGCAGGAGCTCGGACCGCTGCCCGGCTCTGACCCCGATCCCTTGCACCTGTCGCATGCCTCCATTCGGGGAACCTGGATCTCGGCGGGAAGCCCGAACACCGCCTCTTCGAAGGCGATTTCCAGGTCGTAGCGGACATCCTCGCCGCGCTGTGCCCGGTTGCGGCGGCGGCCGCCTCCGCCGAACAGGTCGCCGAAACCGAAAAAGTCGCCCAGAATGTCGCCGAAATCGGCGAAATTCTCCGGGTTGAAACCCTGACTGGCCGCGCCCTGCACGCCGGCATGGCCGTAGCGGTCGTAAGCGGCCCGCTTCTGCGGATCGCTGAGAACGCTGTACGCCTCCGCCGCTTCCTTGAATTTCTCCTCGGCTTCGGGATTTTCCGGGTTGCGGTCCGGGTGGTGCTGCAACGCCAGCTTGCGGTAAGCGCCCTTGATCTCCTGCTCACCGGCCTCGCGGCCCACACCGAGGACTTCGTAGTAATCTCTTTTTGCCACGGAACTCACAGATTTTACGGCCTTACCGCTACTTTTACCCAGGCGGGTCGGAGTAGCTTGCCTTTGAAATTATAGCCCTTTTGAAGTTCACCCAGAATCGCCTGATCCTCGGCCTCTTCCGTCTTCTCACGCTGCACGGCCTCGTGGATGTTCGGGTCGAACAGCTTGCCCGCGGTCTCGATGGGCTCGAGGCCGCTTCGGCGCAGGATCTCGGAAAGCCGGTTGTAGATCAATTCCACACCGCGGGCATATTCCTTATCCGCTGTTTCCACCTTCAACGCTCGTTCAAAGTCGTCCAGCACCGGGAGAATGTCGCGAACCGCGTCCATGGCTGCAAATTGCAGATATTCGGAGCGTTCGCGGTCGGCACGGCGGCGGAAATTGTCGAATTCCGCGCGGGCCCGGAGCAGACGGTCCTGGAGGTCGGCATTTTCCGCGGCGAGGCGGTCCCGTTCGGCGGCCAAAGCTTCCAATTGGCCTGCGGTCCCCTCGTCGCCGGCAGCTTCGCCGGGAAGATTCTCGGTCACATTCGTATCGGGCTTCTGCGTATCCACTCTTTACAGTTTATCAAAGCGGGTCAAGGTACTCCCGTATCCCGGCAGGTCAGAAGCGGGCGTTTCCGAGCGCGAAGCTGATTTCGAGCACCGCGCCCATCACGCGCTCGTACTGCATGCGCATGGGGCCCAGCACCGCCACTTTCGCGGGCAGTCCGCTGGCCAGCCGGATAGTCATCCCGATCAGCGCCAGGTCCTTCATGGCGGGATGCGCCTGTTCCAGGCCCACGTGTACCTGAAGTTCGCCCGGAGGCTGTTCGAGGAAGCGGTCCAGCAGTTCGATCAATCGCCGCTTTTCTTCGAGCGCCTGCATCAGCTCGCGCAATTTTTCCCGCGTCAGGTGCAGGTCCAGCCCGAGCAGGTTGGAAGCGCCTTCCATGTGAATCTCGGGCGAGGTATCCACTTCCAGCAGGCCTTCGCGATAGAACACCTGGAGATTGCTCAGCACCGCGTCGTACAGGGCCCGTTCTTCGAGCATCCGCCGCAGCAGTTCGCGCCGCGCTTCGCCAAGCTGCCAGCCGCGGAAATTCCGGTTCACATAGTTCCGGATGGAAACAAGGTCGTCCGGCGAAATCGGCTGTTCCAGATTGACCACCCGGTTGCGCACTACCTGGTCGCGGGTAATCAGAATCATCAGCACGCGCCGGTCGGCCAGCGGCACCAGCTCCACTTGGTCGAGCTCCTGCGAAACGGCCGGGAGGGCGGCGGCGATCCCGATATTCCGCGTCAGCTCGGTGAGCATGTGGCTGGAGCGCTCCACCCTGGCCGCGACGCTGTGCAGCCCGTCGAATTCGCTGCGCAGCCGCGCCGAGTCAGCCAGCCCCATCCGGCCCGCCGTCAGCGAGCCGACGTAAAAGCGGAAAGCCTTTTCGGTGGGAATTCGGCCCGCCGATGTATGCGGTTGCGACAGGTACCCCTCGTCCGCCAGATCCGCCATGACGTTTCGAATCGAAGCCGGACTGAGCGCATTGCTCCGTCGCTTGGACACAGTGCGCGACCCGACCGGCTCGCCCGTCTCGATGTAGGCGCGGACGATCGATGTGAGGATCTCCCTATGTCTCGATTTGAGCGGCGCGTCCGTTCGCATGGAACAGTTGAACTACAAAACCCCTGATCAGCATTGTAATCCGGTGAAAGCAAAGGGGTCAAATCGGCCCTTCGAAGGGGCACCTCGATCTGGTGCCCGCGCGCCTTACTGACGCCTCACCGTTCGATACGCGATGGACACCAGGGCGGCACCGGACGGGGGCTGGACTGGAGGGTCCATTCCGGTCTCCCTCGCCGATCGGACCCACTGCAGCCAACGCTCATGGACCGCAGGGCGGACCACCGCAGCAGCAATCTCGAAGGCCTGCCCCGCATCTCCGGGCTCACCATACTTCACCTCCACGCTCCACTCATCGCCGGACACCTGGACGGGACCTCCTCCCTGCGGCCACCAGCCTGAGATGTCTTTCCGGTGCACGAGCACCCAAAGGTGCGCATCCTCTGGCAGGGTTGCTGTACCACTCACTCCGCCGGATGCGCCCACGCAGTCCCCCGCGCCCGGAGCGACGATGTTGACTAAAGTCCGTTTCGAAAGCGCTGTAGCGCAAAGAGCCCGGAAGCAATTGGGCAAACCGTGATCGCCAACCGTAGCGCCACAGCGTCTGGCGGTTGTAGCCCTGCTGCTCCCACCCGTCGCCGAACGGGTCGAATGTTGGGGCATCAGTGCGAGTGAACAGCGCCGTGGTGCGCACCACGGCGTCCAGACGGAACATGGCATCGCTACGCAGGAATTCGAACAGGTTGTGAATGCTTCGAATGTGAATGTCGTCGAGCACCAGCAGCGCGCCTGTATCGAGCTGTGGGTAGAAATAGTAGTACTCCAAGTCCGGGAACGGGTGGGCGTGCGGGCCGTCAATCAGGGCCAGTTGGAGCTTGGCGTCGAAATGGAACTTAGGCAGCGTCTGCTGCGACGGCCCCTCGACAAACGTCACGACCCCGGGGCGCAGCAGCGGCGAATTGCGCACCGTTGAGAGGCTCCCGCCGGCGTCAAGGGTAAACACAGTGTGGCTCTGGCTGAGGTGCGACAGCAGCAGCGTGGTAGCACCGCAGCCTGTCTCCGCGGAGTGGTGGATCGTGCGCTCGGCGGCGTGCGCCGCAATGGCGCGCAAAGCCGGGGCTGAGACGGTACCAGCTGCATGCAATACGGGCCGGACTTGAAGGATCTGCTCGAGAATTGTCGTCCATCAACAACCGCTTGGGGTGATGCACCCAATCAGTGTGGTTCACCGCCAATAAGGATGCGGTTCAGGAATGGCGGCGCCGTCTTTGCGCGGGTCCGAGGCGCCGGTATTCGTGCCGGTCGAGCTATCGTGAATTACCGCTTGGCCGCCTCCCATTTCGTTCGAAAAATCACCCTGCACCTTGATCTGGTGGCCGCGCGCCGTGAGCGCATCCCGGACAGCCGCGGGCACACGGTTCTCGATCATCACATCGCACCCGGCGAAGGTCTTCTTGGTGAAGCGCGGGGCCTCCAGCGCCGCCTGGATGTTCATGCCGTGGTCCACGATGTTCGAAACGAACTGCGCATGCGCCTGCGCCTGATTGAGCCCGCCCATGATGCCGAACCCGATATGCACCGTACCCTTTTCCATGAAACCGGGAATGATCGTATGGAAGGGACGTTTGCGCGGCGCCAGCGCATTCGGATGGGCCGGATCGAAGTCGAACATGGCGCCCCGGTTATGCAGGGCGAAACCGTAATCGTCCACCGTCACTCCCGAGCCGAAGTGCTCGTACAGGCTCTGGATCAGCGAGACGATGTTTCCGTCCTTATCCACCACCGAAAGATATATCGTGTCGCCTCCGATAGCCGGCGGCGTGCCCGCCTCCACCTGGCAGCTTGCGCGGTTAGCGTCGATCAGTTTCGCGCGCTCCCGGGCGTAATCCATCGACAGCATCCCCGCCACTGGAACCTTGGCGAAGCGCATATCCGCGACGTAGCGCTCGAGATCCGCATAAGCGACCTTTTTGGCTTCGATTTGCAGATGCAGTTCTTCCACTCCGCGCGAAGCATAAGTCGGCAGCGGGAACAGGGAAAAGAGGTTCAGCATCTGGAGCGCGCCGATGCCCTGCCCGCTCGGCGGCAATTCGTAGACCTTCCAGCCGCGGTACTCCGTGGAAATCGGCTCCACCCATTCGGGCGCGAAATCGGCCAGGTCGGCCAAAGCCATCTTGCCGCCCAGCCGGTCGCTCGTCTTCAGGATGGCGCGCGCGATGGCGCCGCGGTAAAACGCCGATTCGCCTTCGGTCGCGATCGTCTGGTAAGCCGAGGCCATCTGCGGATTCCGGAACGTTTCGCCGGTAGCGGGTGCGGCGCCGCCCGGCAGAAAGGTCCGTTTCGAATTGTCGTTTTTCGAGAGCTTGCTCTCCTGCAACTTCCACGCCTCGGCGATGATCTCGGTCACGGCAAAGCCATGAGAGGCGTAGTAAATTGCGGGCTGAAACAGGTCTTTCCAGGGCAGCCGTCCGAAGCGCTTGTGCAGCGCCGCCCAGCCGTTGACGCACCCGGGGACGGTCACCGTCTGAATGCCGTCCTTGGGAATGGACGTGTTGCCGAGCGACTTGAGCGCGTCGATGGTCAGCGCCTTGGGCGCCCAGCCGCTCGAATTGATGCCTGTCAGCTTGCCGGTCTTCGCATCCCAGTAAATCGCGAAAAGGTCCCCGCCGATGCCGCAGCTCTGCGGTTCCACTACCCCGAGCACCGCGTTCGCCGCGATGGCGGCGTCCATCGCGGAACCGCCGCGGGCCAGCACCTGAGCTCCCGCCTGCGAGGCCAGCGTCTGGCTGGTGGCGACGATGCCCCTGTCCGACATGACCAGCGAGCGCGCCTGCGTCCGGTCCTGCGCCGCGGCGGGCAAAGCCGGCAGAAGAAATAGCACGAGGCAAAGATACCGCATGAATCCGCATGATATCAGCTGCCGCATTGATAAAATCAGGGTCACCATGTTTCGGGGATTCCTGATCGCCGGGTTGTCGATGATCTCGCTCGGTTGCGCGCCTCGCCCGCAGACGCCCTCCGTCGACCCAGCCATCGATGCCGAGATTCAGCGCATCAAGGCCATCGACAACCATGCCCACCCGGTCCGCGTCACCGGCCCCGCCGAAGCGCCGGATATGGACTTCGACGCCCTCCCCGTGGATCACCTCGAGCCGCAATCGGATCCCGTCGAGGTGCGGCCCGGATCCACCCGCTTGCGCGAAGCCACCCGCACGCTGTTCGGCGCCATGCCCAAACAGCGCCGCATCGAGTCGAGCGGGGCCGCGTACCCTGCCTGGGTGCTGGACCAGATGGGCGTGGACGTGATGCTCGCCAACCGCGTGGAGATGGGCGCGAGCCTCCCGCCCGAGCGCTTTCGCTGGGTGGCCTACGCCGACGCGCTCATGTATCCGGCGTCCACCGCCGGGCTGGCGGAACGTAACTCAGACCGCAAGGCGTTCTTCGCGCTCGAAGACAAGCTGCTTGCCCGCTACCTGAAGGCCGCCGGCCTGTCCGCCCCGCCTGACACCCTGGACGCATACCTGAGCAAGGTGGTGACCCCGACGCTCGAGCGCCACAAGCGCGGCGGCGCGCTCGCCGAAAAATTCGAAGCCGCTTACCTCCGTTCTCTCGCGTTCGATCGATGTGGACCGTGCCACCGCTGTCCGGCTGTACGCCGAACTCGCCGGCAATAAAGCTCCCCTCCAGGCCGCTTACAAGCCGCTTCAGGATTTTTTATTTCGCTACATCGCCGCCGAGTGCGGGCGGCTGGGCATGGCGGTCCACCTGCACACCCAGGCCGGCGCGGGCAGCTACTTCGACGTGGCCGGCGCCAACCCGCTCGCGCTCGAACCCGTGTTGGACGACCCGGCGCTCCGCGGAACCAATTTCGTCATGGTGCACGGCGGCTGGCCCTTCACGCGCGAAATCACGGCCCTGCTGACGAAGCCGAATGCCTACCTCGATTTTTCCGGGCAGTCGCTGGTATTGAGCGCCGGAACCCTGGCCGGAATCCTGCGCCAGTGGCTCGAGTATGTGCCGGAGAAAGTCCTGTTTGCCACCGACGCGTACCCGTACAGCAGCGAACTCGGCTGGGAGGAATCCGGCTGGATGGCGGCGCGCACCGGCCGTCAGGCGCTGGCGCTGGCGTTGACTGCGATGCTTCGCGACGGCGAAATTTCAAGCGAACAGGCGATCGGCCTGGCCCGCATGGTCATGAGGGACAACGCGCGCCACCTGTACGGATTGTAGAAAACGGCATCCCGGTACTGGGCGATTCAGCGGTACCCCGGGACCTTGTTCTACGCGCCCGCGCTGTCTTGTAATCGAAGCGTGACCCTGCTGCTTGCCTTCCTCCTCCCGCTGTCCGCAACCGGAGTTCCAGCCGCGCCGCGTTCCGCCGTTCCAGGCCCGGCGCCCGTCCGCACCGTCAGCGCCTGCCGCATCCTCACGCGCGCCGAGATCGGGCTGGCTCTCGGCCGGCGCATGTCGGAAGGCGAAGAAGAAACCGATGGTCCCGAATCCACCTGCGACTACGCCTCCGGCGAGGCGCGTGTGTCGATCGTGGTTCAGCGGCTCGAACAAAAGCTCGACCTGCGCGCCGAAATCGCCAGCCTCCTCGCCGCCATTCCCGAAGGCAAGCTCAGGCAGGGTCCGGAGATGGGCGGCGCCGCACTCTTTCTCGATATCGGCACTGCCGGTACCCAACTCCATCTGGTCGATGGCAGCCGCTATTTGATGATTTCGATTCTGGGCTTCGGCGACCCCTCGCGCGTCTCGCAAGCCGCCGAAACCCTGGCCCGCATGGCGCTCGCGCGCCTGTCGAGCAGATTGGGTTCATCCGCGGCCAATCCATCATTACCTGAGAGCCCTTGGTACAAGCCGCCTTTTCATGGAATGGGCCGCTGATGAACACCGATGAACACGGATAAATCTTGGTTTCATCCGGAATCTGTGTTCATCCGTGTTCATCCGCGGCCAATCATCATTACCTGAGAGCTCTTGGTACAAGCCGCCTTTTCTTGGAATGGGCCGCTGATGAACACCGATGAACACGGATAAATCTTGGTTTCATCCGGAATCTGTGTTCATCCGTGTTCATCCGCGGCCAACTCACATTACCTGAGAGCTCTTGGTACAGGCCGCCTTTTCATGGAATGGGCCGCTGATGAACACCGATGAACACGGATAAATCTTGGTTTCATCCGGAATCTGTGTTCATCCGTGTTCATCCGCGGCCAATCATCATTACCTGAGAGCTCTTGGTACAAGCCGCCTTTTCTTGGAATGGGCCGCTGATGAACACCGATGAACACGGATAAATCTTGGTTTCATCCGGAATCTGTGTTCATCCGTGTTCATCCGCGGCCAATCATCATCACCTGAGAGTTCCAGGTATAAAACTCCCCTTTATTGAAATACGCCCCCGATGAATACCGAACAACACGGATACTTCGACACCTTGACCGAGCGGGTGCTTGGAGCTGTTTTTGAGGTGTCCAACACGCTGGGTGCGGGATTCCTGGAGAAGGTCTACCAGCGTGCTCTGCTCCACGAACTCCGCCTTCGGGGCATCCGGGCTGCTGCCGAAGTTTCATTTCCCGTAACTTACAAGGGCCATGCCATGGGAGAGTACTTTGCCGATCTTCTCGTCGAAGATGTGCTGGTCATAGAATTGAAATGCGTCGAGCGTCTTTCCAACGAACACACCGCGCAGTGTCTCAACTATCTGCGAGCCTCGGGCCGGACTCTCTGTCTCCTCGTCAATTTCCAGAAACCCACCATCGAGTGGAAGCGAATCGTCTACGGATTTCAGAGTGTCGGATAGCCTCACCCCGATAGCGCGAATGAACAGCACCCCGGCCCTCCCCTGCATGGTATTCTGAAGAATTCACGGTAGAGGTGCGGGGGCCATGAGTAGCCGGGCCGGAGTTCCGAGGTGCTTCGGAGGCTCGGTCGAAAGGGGCCGTAAAGCAGTTCCCGCCGAAGCCGGCGACGGAAAGTATCATTCCTCCCGGTTGGCGAGTCAGGCTAACACCTGCTCACTGTCACCTGCTTCTCTCGCAGGTGGAGCGCTATCGGGATGGACGCACGCCCGCACCAAGGCGTGTCCTTCTCCCCCGCGCTTCTACCTTCCGGCACGGGTATGAATGTTTTTGAACTCACGCGCGCGCTGATCGATATCGAATCGGTCACCAACAACGAGGAGCGGATCGGCCGCTTTCTGGCGGACTACCTCGCGCCGCTCGCCGCCCGTTACGGCGGCACGGTGGAGCAGTGGGAAGTGGAGCCGCGCCGCTCGAACGTGTTCGCCCAGTGGGGTTCGCCCCTGTGCGTAACCCTCTCCACCCACATTGACACCGTCCCGCCGTTTTTTGCCTCGCGGGAGGACGACGAATTCATCTGGGGACGCGGAGCCTGCGATACCAAGGGCATCATCGCTTCCATGATCAAGGCCATGGAGGAGTTGCTCGAATCGGGAGCGCGCGGTCTCGCCCTTCTCTTCGTCGTGGGCGAGGAGCGCAACAGCGCCGGGGCCTACTATGCGGCGGCGCATGGCCGCGGATCGAAATACATCATCAACGGCGAGCCGACCGGGAATAAGCTGGCCCTCGGTTCGAAAGGCGCGCTGCGGTACGAGGTGGCGGCTACCGGAAAAATGGCGCACTCCGCCTATCCGGAACTCGGCGATTCGGCCATTCACAAGCTCATCGATGCGCTGTCGGAAATCCGCCGCATCCCTCTTCCCGTGGACCCGCTGCTTGGCCCGAGCACGCTGAACATTGGCACGCTGTCCGGCGGGCGCGCGCCCAATGTCATCGCCGACGAAGCGCGCGCCGACATCATGATCCGGCTGGTGGGCGATTCGGCCGAAACCAAAGCCGCGCTCCATCGCGCCGTCGAAGGCCGCGCCGAACTGCGCGAGGTGATCGAAATTCCCGCCCTGCGCCTGAACGCGGTCGACGGCTTCGAAACCACCGTGGTGGCTTACACCACCGATATCCCCGCGTTCGGCGGAAAATGGGGCGAACCTTTTCTTCTCGGGCCCGGCACCATCCACGTGGCTCACACCCTCGAAGAACGCGTCCCCAAGCAGCAGTTGCAGGAAGCAGTAGAACTTTACAAGCGAGTGGTACAAGACCTATGCAAACGCGAATCGAAGTAGGCATCCTCGGCGCCACCGGCATGGTGGGACAGCATTTCATCAAGTTCTTGCAGGGCCACCCCTGGTTCGACCTGAAGTGGCTCGGCGCGAGCGACCGCTCCGCGGGCAAGAAGTACAAGGACGCCATGACCTGGCACCTTGCCGGCGGCATCCCGGACTCGGTCGCCGACCTGGTCGTCGAAGACTCCAAGCCCGGCAACGCCCCGCGCCTGCTGTTCTCCGCCATGGATGCATCCGTGGCCACCGACATCGAGCGCGCCTTCGCACAGGCCGGCCACGTCGTGGTTTCCAATTCCAAGAATCACCGCATGGAGCGGGATGTGCCCCTGCTGGTGCCGGAGGTTAATCCCGAGCATCTGCGGCTGATCCCCGGGCAGCAGCGCCTGCGCGGCTGGAAGGGACAGATCGTGACCAATCCGAACTGTTCCACCGTGGGCCTCACCATGGGGCTAGGGCCGCTCAAGCAGTTCGGCATCACGCGCGTCATCGTCACCACGATGCAGGCTATCTCGGGCGCCGGCTATCCCGGTGTCGCCTCCATGGACATCACCGGCAACGTGATCCCCTTCATCGGCGGCGAGGAAGAGAAGATGCAGGTGGAGACGCAGAAGATCCTGGGCGAATTCCGCGGCGACCACATCGAACCCCTGGCCGCCAAAGTGAGCGCGCATTGCAACCGCGTGGCCGTGGTGGACGGGCACACGGAAACCGTGTCAATCGAGTTTTCCGCCAAACCCGCCGAGGCCGATGTGCTGGCCGCGCTGACCAGTTTCAGCGGCCTTCCGCAGGAGCGCGGCCTGCCCAGCGCGCCGCCCCATCCCGTCGTCTATCTCAACGAGGCCAACCGGCCGCAGCCGCGCAAAGACGCCGACCGGGGCCGCGGCATGACCGCCTGCGTGGGACGCCTTCGCCCCTGCCCGGTGCTCCATTTCAAATTCGTCGTGCTCAGCCACAATACCGTGCGCGGAGCCGCCGGCGCGGCCGTGCTCAATGCCGAACTGATGCACTCGGAAGGGATGCTCGACTGATGATCGTGATGAAGTTCGGCGGCACGTCGGTCGAATCCGCCGCCGCCATCGAGCGCGTCGCCGCCATCGTCAAGGGCCGAGCCGAACGCCGCCCCATCGTGGTGGTCTCCGCCATGGGGAAGACCACGAACAAACTCCTCGCCATCGCCTCGGCCGCCATCGCCGGCAAGCGGGAAGATTATATCGGACAGATCCACGACCTGCGCGATTTCCACTCGCGCGAGGCCCGCATGGTGGTTCCGCTGGCGCAGCGCGCCGAACTCGACCGCACCCTCGACGAGCAGTTTCAGGAGCTGACCGAACTCGTCAAAGGCCTGGCCGTGCTCGGCGAACTCACCCCCCGCTCCATCGACGCCATTTCGAGCTACGGCGAGCGGCTCTCCAGCTACATTGTCACCCTCGCCTTCCGCCATTTCGGAATGAACGCTTCGCACCTCGATTCCCGCCACCTCGTCATCACCGACCGCCGCCATACCCAGGCCGCCCCGAACCTGCCCGAAACCTATGCCCGGCTGAAGGCCACGGTGCCGCCCCTGGCGCGCGAGGGCGTGGTGGTAATGGGAGGTTTCATCGGCTCTACCGAAGACGGCGTCACCACCACACTCGGCCGCGGCGGCTCCGATTTCACGGCGTCCATCGTGGGCGCCGGCATCGACGCCGAGGCCATCGAAATCTGGACCGACGTGGACGGCATGCTCACCGCCGACCCCACCATCCTCTCGGGCGGCCACCGCGTCAAGGCTATCTCCTTCGCCGAAGCCGCCGAGCTCGCCTATTTCGGAGCCAAGGTGCTGCACCCCGCCACCGTCGTGCCCGCCATCGAAAAGAACATCCCGGTTTTGATTCTCAACTCGCGCCGCCCCGACGTTCCCGGAACCCGTATTACGGCCGAAACGGTTGCCTGCGACAATGTGGTCAAATCGATCGCCTGCAAGCGCAAGATCACCCTGGTCAACATCCACTCCACCCGCATGCTCATGGCGCACGGCTTTCTGCGCCGCATGTTCGAAGTCTTCGACCGTTACGAGACGCCCGTGGACATGGTTTCCACCTCTGAGGTCAGCGTCTCGCTCACCATCGACAATACCCGCCACCTGGATTCGATCGCCTCCGAACTGCGCGGTTTCGCCGAAGTCGACGTGGAGCACGACGCCGCCATCGTCTGCCTGGTGGGCGAAAATATCCGCTTCACTCCGGGCGTGGCGCGGCGTGTCTTCAACGCCCTCGACGGCATCAATATCCGCATGATCTCGCAGGGCGCCTCCCTGCTCAATATCAGCATCGTGGTGGCCGAGGCCGACCTGGTTCGCAGCGTGAAATCGCTGCACGGCGAATTTTTCTCCGAGCTCGACCCGGCCGTATTCGAACGCAACGAGGCGGCGTATGCCTGAGTCCCTGCGCCTGGCAATTGTCGGCTACGGCAAGATGGGCCGCCTGGTCGAGCAGCTTGCGCCGCAGTTCGGTTTCGAGGTGGGGCTCCGGCTCGACGAGTTCAACAACGCGAATTTCGAAGGGATCACGGCCGGGAATTTCCGCGGCATCGACGTAGCCATCGAGTTCTCCGTGCCCGAGGCGGTGGTGCGCAACGTGGAAGGGATTGCCGCCCTCGGCGTGAACCTGGTCATCGGCACCACCGGCTGGCGTCCGCATCTCGAGGACGTGCGGGCCTCTGTGGAGCGTCACGGCACAGGCCTCGTCTGGAGCCCGAATTTCTCCCTCGGGGTAAACGCCTTTCTGCGCGTGGCCGCCGAAGCGGCGCGGCTTCTCGAGTCCGCCCCCGAGTACGGCGCCTGGGCGTGGGAGATCCACCACTCGACCAAAAAGGACGCGCCGTCGGGTACACTACTGAAGCTGGTGGATGTGATGAAGAGTGCGGGTTTCACGCGGCCGATCGACGTCTCGTCGAACCGCGCCGGCGCGCACCCCGGTACGCACGAAATTGGCTTCGATTCGGCGGCCGACACCATCACCTTGCGCCACACAGCCCGCAGCCGCGAGGGGTTTGCCCGCGGCGCGCTCCACGCGGCCCGGTGGGTGGCCGGCAAAAAAGGCTTCTACGAATTCAGCGAAATCGTTATTTTCAAGTGCGGGGTAGGCCATCGCGCCTGCCCGCCACTCTTGGAGGTGGTACATGTTCACGGGATGCGGCACCGCGCTGGTCACTCCTTTCCGGCGCGATCAGTCTTTGGACGAACAGGCGCTCCGCCGCCTGGTCCGGCGCCAGATCGAGGCCGGCATTAATTTTCTGGTGCCCTGCGGCACCACCGGCGAGAGCCCCACGCTCACCCGCGCCGAGCATCTGCGCGTGGTCGCGATCGCCATCGAGGAGGCTGCCGGTAAAACACCGGTGCTCGCCGGCGCCGGCGGCTATAACACCCGCGAAGTGATTGAACTCGCGCGCGAACTCGAGCACATGGGCGCGAACGGCATCCTGTCCGTCACCCCGTACTACAACAAGCCCACCCAGGAAGGCCTCTTCCAGCACTACTCCGCCATCGCCGCCGCCGTCTCGCTCCCCATCGTGGTCTACAGCGTTCAGGGCCGCACCGGCGTCAATGTCGAGCCGGCCACGCTCGGCCGCCTGGCCCGCATCGAGAATATCGTGGCCGTGAAAGAGGCGTCCGGCAACATCGGCCAGATGGCCACCATCTTTAATGAGGTCCCTTCCGATTTTGCGGTGCTCTCCGGCGACGACGCCGTCACTATTCCGCTCATCGCCCTCGGCGG
This sequence comes from Bryobacterales bacterium, assembly GCA_963836425.1. Classification (GTDB taxonomy): domain Bacteria; phylum Acidobacteriota; class Terriglobia; order Bryobacterales; family Bryobacteraceae; genus CAWIJJ01. Next base: position 81,148 of record CAWIJJ010000015.1, read on the forward strand.
GCGCGGCATCATTTCGGTAGTCTCGAACCAGATCCCCGCCGAAATGACGCAGCTCGCGCATGCCGCACTGAAAGGCGATTTCGCCGCGGCCCGCTCGCTCCAGTCCCGCTTCCTGCCCCTGATGAACGTGAACTTCGTCGAGTCCAATCCCATCCCCGTGAAGGCCGCCATGGCGCTGATGGGGCTGCTCGAACCGGTTTGGCGCCTGCCCATGTGCCCGCCGTCCGCCGCCAACCTCGCCAAAATCGAGAAGGTTCTCGAAAGCACCGGTCTGCTCGGGGGCGTGCGCGTTGCAGGCTGAAATCGAGCGTCTTTTCGATCAGCCGCCGGCCGCTTACACTGACGCCGACCGCCGCCTCTTCGAGCAATTCCGCGCCGCCCTCAACCTGGGCAGGGTCCGCGCCGCCGAGCCGTGCCCGGATTCGCCCACCGGATGGCGCGTCAACGCCTGGGTGAAAAAGGGCATCCTCCTCGGCTTCCGCATGGGTTCGGTGGTGGACATGTCCGCCGGCGGCCTCTCCTTCCGCGATAAGGACACTTACCCCGCGCGCCGCTTCGGGCCCGATGAGCCCCTGCGCATCGTCCCCGGCGGCTCCAGCGTGCGGGAAGGCGCGTACGTTGGCAAAGGCGTCACCTGCATGCCTCCCATGTACATCAACGTGGGCGCCTACGTCGGCGACGGCACCATGGTAGACTCCCACGCGCTCGTCGGAAGCTGCGCGCAGGTGGGACGAAACTGCCATATCTCGGCCGCCAGCCAGATCGGGGGCGTGCTCGAACCGGTGGGCGCCTCGCCGGTCATCGTGGAAGACGACGTCCTCGTCGGCGGCAACTGCGGCATCTACGAAGGGACCGTGGTGAAGCGCCGCGCCGTCCTCGGCACCGGCACCATCCTCAACCGCTCCACCCCCGTCTACGACCTGGTCCGCAACACCATTCACCGCGCCACCGAAGAGCAGCCCCTGGTCATCCCCGAAGAGGCCGTCATCATCGCCGGCTCGCGCGCAGTGACCAGCGGGCCGGGCAAGGACTGGGGCATCTCCGTCTACACCCCCGTGATCGTGAAATATCGCGACTCGAAGACCGACGCCCGCATCCAGCTCGAGGACCTCCTGCGCTAGTGCCGCGCATCCTCATCGCCGACGACGATCTCACCCAACTCGACCTTCGCAAGCTCCTGCTCGAATCGGCCGGCCACCAGGTGCAGGCCGCCCTCAGCCCGGCGCAGACATTGCGCCTGGCGGAGCAGGGCTGGGCGGACCTGCTCATTCTCGACCTGCGTTTTCCGGAAGCCGAGCACGGGTTCGCCCTCATCCGCATGCTTCGCGAATCCGGCTGCGCCCCTCCCATCCTGCTGCTCTCCGGCTGGCCGGACGACATCTTCGGCCGTCCCGAAGAGCATCTCGTCTCGGCCGTTCTCGCAAAACCGGTACCGTCCGCCGACCTGCTCGCCGCCATCGCCCGGTTCACGAAAAATATTCCGGCGGACCCATTGCCTTTTGAGTAGTATATTAATAAACTACTAACCGTGGAGCAGGAAAATGCCGCCGCCGCGGCTTTGAGAAACCTCGGATTCAATCAACTGGAAGCCGAGGTCTACGTGTTCCTGCTCTCCAATCCGCCGATGACGGCTTACCGCATCGCGCAGCACATCGCCAAGCCCACCGCCAATGTGTACAAGGCCGCGGAAGCGCTGGCGCGCAAGGGCGCGATCGTACTCGAAGAGGGTGAGAGCCGAGTCTGCCGCGCGGTCCCCGTTCCGCAGTTCCGCAAACGGGCCGAGCGCGACTACCGGGCTGCCCTCCAGTCGGCGGCTGACGCCCTGGACCACCTGGAACCGCCGGCTACCGACGAACGCGTTTATCGCGTCGAGTCTGCCTCGCAGGTTTTCGAACTGGCACGCGAGATGATCGGCGCGCGCGTTAAGAAGGTCGCGGTCATCGACGCGTTTCCCGCGGCGCTCGACCGCATTGCGGACTCGGTCCGCGCCGCCGCCCGCCGCGGCGTGAACGTGTTCGTGGAGGCCTACCGGCCCGTGGAGATACCGAAAGCCTCGGTGGTGCATGCGGCCGTTTCGGTTGCCGCAACCGAGCACTGGCGGAGCGAGCAGTTGAATGTCGTGATCGATGGCCGCGAGCACCTGATTGCCCTTCTCAGCCGCGATCTCGAAACGGTCTACCAGGCCGTTTGGAGCAACAGCCTTTATCTGTCGTGCATCCAGCACGCGGGCCGGCTTTGCGAGCACACGCTGGTGCGCATGGTGGCGGCGGCAGACGCCGGCGCCACGCCCGCCGAGGTCGTGCAAATCCTCCGAGAGCACCGCTTTTTCGTGAGCGCGGACGTGCCCGGGCAAAAGGAATTGATGGACCGTTTCGTGGAGTCTTCCGAGACCCGGCCTGCCGGGAAGAGGCGAGGGTCTCGCGTACAACGAATTTCCACCGGCCCTCAGCCGGTGAAATAGAGGGAGAAATCGCTTATGCCGATGAAGAGAAACTCGCGCGGGAGGACAGCCATCCTGCTGTTGCTGGCCGCCATCTCGTTTACAGCGATGGCGTCGAACGGACGCCTGGACCGTGTGCGCGCTGTGGACGCTCTTAACCTGTTCGCAATTGGGGTGCTGGTGGGCTCCGCTTTCACCGGAGTTCTGATCGAGCGACGACTGAAGAAGCTATCTTAGCGGACCCGCCCCATTTTGGCGGGCGGCCAGTAGACGAACACGGCCTTGCCGTAGATGTTCGCGCGCGGCACCCAGCCCCACATGCGGCTGTCGCTCGAAGAGTTCCGGTGGTCGCCCAGAACGAAATAGTCGTCCTCCGGAACTACCTGCTCGTCGCCCTCGCGCCACGATGTGAAGTCGCGATTCTCTTCGGGCACGTACTCTTCCACCAGTTGCCGGCCGTTGACCCAGACCCGTCCGCCCGCCACCCGCACCCGGTCTCCCGGAATGCCGATGACCCGCTTGATGTACGATTTGCTCGTATCCTGCGGATACCAGAACACCACCGTGTCGCCCCGCTCGATACTGCCAAGCCCGAAACGATAGGTGAACTTGTTGATGAAGATCCGTTCCTGGTCGGTAAGGGTCGGAGTCATGCTCGTGCCCTCCACCTTCACCGGCTGGTAAATGAAAACGATCAGAACAACCGCGATCATCACCGAAAACCCGAGGTCGCGCAGCCACGAGAGAGCTCCCCACACGCTGGACTTGACAGGCCCCGGCGCTCCCGGCTGCTCCGGCCCCGGCGTGCCAACATCGCCTGGAATCTGGTTTTCCTGCATCCCGTCTGGTTCTTAATTATAGACGCACTCGGGCCCGCTTTGGTTGCCGCGGTCAGCGAAACCCGGCTGCGTGCCACGTCGTCATTGGACTGATAGATGGAGGAGCCGCCGTGAATTCCCAGGTTCATTCGAACCAGCTTCGAACGCTCACTCGACGGACCTTTCTTCCCCTTGTTGCCGCCGCTTCGATTTTGGCCCAGAGTCCCAGTGAGGACGACGCCGTCTGGTCCCAGTATCTGGCTTGGCTGAAGGGTCGTGTGCTCGGAGATCTGGTCGGCCTCGAAACCTACCGCAAGGTGCTGGCCGCCGAGGGAGTGCCGAAGGAAGAGGTGGAGCGCCGCATCGCTCTTCTTTCCGCGCGCTCGCTAACGCGCCCGGACGCGATGCGACTCTGGTTTAACAGCATGTACGGCCCGCATGGCGCAGTCGGACCCGATTGGCCTACGCCATTTCTGATGGATGTCGTCAAGGGCCTTAAGCCCGGAGCCGCATTGGACGTGTGCATGGGTGAGGGGCGCAATTCCATCTTCCTTGCCGGCTTGGGGTGGAAGGTGGAGGGCTTCGATGTTTCCGATGTCGCAGTCGCGAACGCGCTCGCAAAAGCAAAGAAAGCCGGAGTCCAAATAACCGCGGTCCGCTCCGGATACCAGGACTTCGACTTCGGCCGCGAAAAATGGGACCTCATCGTGATGACGTACGCCTACTTCCCCATCCGCGACACGAAATATGTGAAGCGGCTCATTGACTCGATGCGGCACCAGGGCTTGCTCGCCTTCCAATACGGCGTTCTCGAGAAGGGTGCGGACCGCACCGGCGACGCCGCCTTGCTCGGAATTCCTGAACAGGGTGAACTGAAACAGATTTTTCGAGATCTGCGTATCCTGCGTTATCAGGAAGCCGAAGAACTATCCGACTGGCAGGTCGGAAACGGCGGCCGCAGAGGACGATCCGTCAAAATGCTCGCCCGCAAGCGTTGATTGAACCCCGCCAGTAGTTCAGCGTTGCCGCATCTATCGAAGCAGGCCGCCCAGCATCGTCAGCGGCACGGCGCCCTGCCGCAGCGCCGCGTCGTTATATTCCTGCAACCTGTAAGAATCGCCTCTCGCCTTGCGGTATTCGTCCCGGACCCGGATCCATCCCCTCCACCCGACGAAATAAGTGGGCAATTGCGCCGCTGACAGCTTGGCGCGCTGGAGTTTGGCCGTCGCCTCCTCCGCTTCCTGGAAGGTCTGCTTTTCCATCAGGTCCAGCGCCTCCTGGTCGGTCATATTGAGCATCTGGAGGCGCACGTCGAGAATGGCGTTGGCGATTACGCGCAGTTCCTCCTTCGCGAACGTGAGCGCCAGTTCCGGCGAGTGGTCCAGGTATCCCTCGTCGATCATCACCTGCGTCGCATACTGCCCCCAGCCCTCGATGTACGGCCCGTTCCCGAATATGGAGCGCAGCAGCCGCCGGCTCGCAGGCTGCACCTCGTTGGCGTACTCCATCTGCACGTAGTGGCCCGGCATGGCCTCGTGGATGGTGAGCAGCTTCAGCTTGTAGAAGTTGTATTCCCTGAGCTTGGACTCCACGCGCTCGGCCGGCCATGTCTCCGGAATGGGAGTTACCCAGTAGAACGCGCCCAGTTTCGGTTCCAGGGCAGGCGCCGATGCGAAGCCCCCGACGGCATAGATTCCGCGCATGAATTCGGGCGTCGGAATCACGGTCAGGTTGGAGCGGGGAGGCAGCGTCACAAGGTGCTTCGCCTCCACAAAAGCGCGCGCCTCCTCGAGGTCCCGGCGGGCGTCTTCCATGTAGGATTCGCGGGTGGAATGGCGCTCGGCGATCCGGCCCAGCACTTCTCCGATCACCTGGTTCTGCCGCGCCGCGGGTTCCAGGTCGGCATGATCGCCGTGCGACGGAAACTCCTTCCGGTGGAGCGGCAGCGCCAGGTCCAGCATGCGCCGGCGCACGGCCTGAAGATCGTTCTCCGCCATTTCGAGCGCCGAGTCCGCTTCGATGCCGCTCTGCAAGGTATAGCGGAATTTCCGCGTGTATTTTTCCCTGCCCAGTCTCCAGTCCGCCCTATCCCGGCCCGACAGATCCGTCTTCAGGAACGCGCCGAACTTGCGCATGGCATCCAGGGCGGATTTGGCGGCACTGTCGTAGTCTGCTCTCAATTCGCTTGGAACCTCCGCCCGCAGCACTTTGTCCACGAGGTTGATATTTCCCTCGTTCTCTTCCATTGCGACGTCGGTCCAGATCCTGGGCGAGGCAATCACGTTGATGCCGGCCTGGTCCAGGAACAGGGGCACCCTCCGCAGCCGTGCGATGATGCTCCGGAAGCGATCCGGCTTGGGCGCATATTCGAGAACATACGGCCCGAAGAGGGCGTTCCCCAGCGTTTCCACGTACAGCGTGGGGTTGTGAAGGGCGGTGCGGATTTCGCGAAGATCCAGCAGTGCCAGCGACGTCTGGTCCCTGAGAATGGCCAGGTCGGCCTGCTGCTGCGCATTCAGCCGGTCCGCCGGAATCTCATCCAGCTTGGCGGCGAAAAGATCGTAAAAGCGCCGCTGGTTTTCCATCCCCTTGGGGCTGAAATCATCGAGGAGATCGTCTAATTTCGTGTTGTCGTACGTGTGCAATCCGGCGTTGGTGGCAGCCGACGGTGAGAAGGAGAGCACCGTATAGACAAATTCTTCGGAGAGCTTCCCAACCTGCTCGCCGGGATTGCTCCGGCAGCCCGCGGCGGCCAGTAGCAGGAAGGCGAAGAAAGCGTTGCAGAGCCGCGCCCGAAGGAGGCGGTCAACGAATCGCCCGCAGCTTTTTGCCGCAACGTGTTTTGAAGAGGTTGTGTAATCGACAACTGGGCGGTTTCCGTTTTGCGGACAGCTCCGCAGGAAGCCTTCTTCTGGAACTGTCAAACTTAGTTCCTGACGGTGCCGGAGTGCAAATGCGGAACCGACGCGATCAATTGGACCCGCGGTTTCATTTGCGCTTCAAGGCGCCGCGTTCGGTACAGCGTATACCCGGTGAGCAGAAGCATCAGGGTGAGCAGGGCTGCAACCAGCCACTTCATAGCATTGTCCACTTCATAGCATTACCATAGCCCCCGATTCGGGTCGGGGCGCGTTAGTACAATTAAGGAGCAACTATGCAAACAGCCCTGAAAATCCTGAGTGTCCTCGCCCTGGCCGCGGCGGCTGCGATTCTGAGCTCTCAACCCGCCCCGCGGGAGCAGGTGGGACCCCTTCCGGACGGCGGGTTTCTCCTCAACAGCGGATGGCGCCTCGAGCCGGTCGGAAAACAGGTTCCGCTCTCCACGCTTCCCCTCGCCACCGTGCTCACACCCGACGCGAAACACCTGATCGTGCTCAACGGCGGCTACCGCCCGCCGACCCTGACGGTGATCGATACTGCCACGCAGACGGTAACCGCCAGCGTCCCCGTCAAGGACGGATGGCTCGGGCTGGCGCTTTCGCCCAAGGGCGACAGGCTGTACGTCGGGGGCGGGTCCCAGGCGGCGATTTTCGAGTTCACCGTCGATGGCGGCACGCTCGAAGCCGGCCGCGTTTTCCCCATCGTCCCCAACGACAAACGCGGCAACCAGGACTTTATCGGAGATGTGGCGATGTCCCCGGACGGGCGCCTGCTCTACGCCGCGGACCTCTATCGCGATTCGGTGGTGGTGGTCAATCCGCAATCGGGCATGGTCATCAACCGCATCAAAACCGGGCGGCGGCCCTACCGCATCCTGTTTCACCCGGATGGTAAATCGTTCTTCGTCACCTCCTGGGCCGATGGCACCATGGGCCAGTACGATACCGACAGCGGCAGCCAGCTCGCGCTGCTGCGCATCGGGGCGCATCCCACCGATATGGTGTGGCGCGCCGGAGGCCCTCCCGAAGTGGCGCCGGGCGAGCCCACCTGGGCCGCGCGCATCTTCGTCGCGGCCGCCAATACCAACAACGTGTACGCCGTCTCCGTCTCAGCCGCCAAAGAGTTGAAGCTGCTCGAGACGATCAATATCTCCATGACCGCGCGCCAGCCCGTGGGCATGACGCCTTCGGCCCTGGCCCTCAGTCCGGACAACAAGCGGCTGTTCGTCGCCTGTTCGGACGGCAACGTGGCCGCGGTCGTGGATGTCTCCCTGGACCGCAGTACCGTCGACGGCTTCATCCCCACCGGCTGGTATCCCACCGCCGTGCGCGTGCTGCCGGATAACACTCTGGTGGTGCTGAACGGAAAAGGCGTGGCCTCGTTCCCCAACCGCAATGGGCCCGTCCCCACGGGCCGCCCGGTGGGCATACACGCCGAACCGGGAGTCGGCAGCGGATACGTGGGCCACATGCAGACCGGCACAGCGTCGTTCATCCCCCCGTTCACCAACGAACAGCTCGGGCACTGGACCAATACGGCCTTCAATAACTCCCCCTATCACGATTCGAAGCTCGACGAGAAGCCCGCCCTGCCGCCCATCCGCAATGTCATATACATCGTCCGCGAGAACCGCACCTATGACCAGGTGCTGGGCGACCTCAAGCCGGGCAACGGCGATCCCTCCCTGCTGCTGTTCGGCGAAGACGTAACTCCCAACGTGCACAAACTGGCGCGCGAGTTCGTTCTGTTTGACAATTTCTACGTCAATGCGGATGTCAGCGCCGACGGCCACAACTGGTCGATTGCCGGCATCGCTCCCGATTACGTGCAGAAGATCTGGCCCAACCAGTATGCGGGCCGCCGCAAGCTGGCCGACTTCCTGGGCATCGATCCCGCTTCCTATCCCCCCGCCGGCTACCTCTGGACCAGCGCGGCCATGGCCGGCATTTCCATGCGCAACTTCGGCTACATGGTGGCCAACAAGCCGAACCCCGTCGCCGGCGGCGAGCAGATCAATGCCGTGCGCGACCCGGTCCTGACAAAGGTGACCAATCCCTTCTTCCGCGGGTTCGACCTGGGCCACACCGACGTCAGCCGCGCGCAGGCCTTCCTCAAAGAGTTCGCCGAGTACGAAAAAGCGGGCCAGATCCCGCGCCTGATCCTGATGCGGCTCGGCAACGATCACACCTCCGGAACTTCCGCCGGAAAAGTGGCTCCCAAGTCGGCGGTGGCCGATAACGATTACGCCCTCGGCATGATCGTCGAGGCCGTGACCAAATCCCGCTTCTTCCAGGACACCGCCATCTTCGTGCTCGAGGACGACGCGCAGAACGGGCCGGATCACGTGGATTCGCACCGCTCGCCGGCCCTGGTCATCTCCGCCTACTCGAAAAGGCGCACCATCGACAGCACCATGTACAACACGGCCTCCATGCTGCGCACCATCGAACTCATCCTCGGCCTCAAGCCGATGACCCAGTTCGACGCCGCCGCCCGTCCCATGCTGGCGTCCCTTGGAGAGACGGCGGATACCACTCCATTCGCGGTGGAGAAGCCGCGCATTCCGCTCGATACGCTGAATCCTCCAACCGCCCCGCGCGCCGCCGATTCCAACAAAATGAATTTCGAAGAGGCCGATGAGATAGATGACGATGAGTTGAACGATATCCTGTGGCGGGCGATCCGCAACGATCCCCCTCCCGCTCCCGTGAGAAGCTTTTTCGGAAAGTAGAGAAGCGCCTTTTCAATGCCCCAAATTCACTTGTGCTTCCTGTGGCACATGCACCAGCCTTATTACAAGGACCTGGTCTCCGGCGAATATAAGCTGCCCTGGACGCGCATGCACGCCCTCAAGGACTATTTCGGCATGGCCCGAATCCTCGAGGAGTTTCCCCACATCCGCCAGACGTTCAACCTGGTGCCCTCGATGATGGCGCAGGTGGCCGAATACGCCGCGGGCAAAGCGGTGGACCCGTTTTTGCAAATGGCCCTCAAGCCCGCCGAAAGCCTGAACGCCGGCGACCGCGACTTCCTGCTGCGCCATTCGTTCTATTCCGATCCGCAACGCATGATCTACCGGCACCCGCGCTACGGCGAGCTGTTTGAAGCCTCCAGGACTCAGAAGGGGCCGGGCATGCGCATTTTCAGCGTGCAGGAGTTTCGCGACCTCCAGATGTGGTCGCAACTGGCGTGGTTCGACGAAGAGTTCCTGGCGAACGACCCGGAGGTGCGCGACTGGCTGCGACGCGGCCGCGATTTCACCCCGGAAGATCAGCAGCGCATGGGCGAGAAGCAGCGCGACTTCGTGGGCCGCGTGCTGCCCATCTACAAGAAACTGGCAGCCACCGGCCAGATCGAAATCTCCACCACCCCGTACTACCACCCCATCCTGCCCCTGCTGTGCGATTCCGACATCGCCGCCGTGTCGCATCCCGGAGTGCCCTTGCCGCCGCGCTTCCGCTATCCCGGCGATGCCCGAATGCAGCTCGAGCGCGCCCGCGAATACATTCAAACTACCTTCGGCGTCGCGCCCGTGGGGCTGTGGCCTTCCGAGGGCTCGGTGTCGGACGAAGTATTCGGCATCGCGAGCGAGCTCGGTTTCGAATGGGCGGCCACCGATAGCGGCGTCCTCAACCGCACGCTGGGCCGCGCGGTATCCGTGGACGGGCTGTACCGGCCCTACCGGTGGACTCAAGATTCCCGCCGGATGAACCTCGTATTTCGCGACCACTTCCTCAGCGACCTGATCGGCTTCGTCTATTCGAAGATGGACGAACAGGCGGCCGCGGACGACTTCCTGCGGCGCATCCGCGAAAACTGCGCCGGTATCCTGAACGCCGGCAGGGATGCGCTCGTGCCCATCATTCTGGACGGCGAGAACGCCTGGGAGTACTACCACGAAGGCGGCCGCGAATTCCTGCGCCAGTTGTACCGGCGCATCTCCGAGGATCCCGCCATGCGCGCCGTGACCGTTTCCGAGGCCACGCGGTTGATGGAGCCGGTGCCCATCGATCATATCTTTCCCGGATCCTGGATCAACGCCAATTTCGACGTCTGGATCGGCGCCGAAGAGGATAACCAGGCCTGGACTCAATTGCTGCGTGCCCGCCAGGCGTTCGACCTGGCCGGGCCCGTTCCCGAGGAGCGGCGCGCCCTTGCGCTCGAAGAACTGCTGATTGCCGAGGGCAGCGACTGGTGCTGGTGGTACGGCCCGGAGCACGATTCCGCCAACCGCGCCGAGTTCGACCAGCTTTACCGCAGCCATCTCGCCAACGTGTACCGCTTCCTCAATCTGGCGCCGCCCGAAGAGCTCTCACGGCCGATTCTGCGCGTCGCCGTGGAGGCCGTCCGCATCGATCCGTGCGGCGCAATCCGCCCCACCATCGACGGAGAGGTCACCTCGTACTTCGAGTGGATCGGAGCGGGGATCTACCGCGTGGACGAGCGCTCCGGCTCCATGCACGGCAAGAAATTTCTGGTCAAGGAAGTCTATTTCGGCAGCGACGGGGAGAACCTGTTTTTGCGGGCCGATTTTCATCCCGGCTACGAGCAGGAACTCGGCGGCATGCAGGCCCGGTTTACAGCGCAGCCTCGCAACGGATCGCCGGCCAGCCAGATTGAAATCGACCTGTCGGGCGGCGCCGCGCGCGCATGCCGCGCGCAGTTTGCCGGACAGGACGCGGTCGATGGCGCCGTCTCCTGCGCCTGGCGGCGCGTTCTGGAGGTTCGGATCGGCCTGAAGAGCCTCGGCGTCGAGCCCGGCGCCGGTGTCCGCTTTCAGTTTTCATTGTGGGAGGGAGGGCTGCCCATCGACGCCGTGCCGCAGCAGGGATGGCTGGAAATGCCCACCACCAACCCCTCCGAACTCGAGCTGTAGCTTCTGCTAAACTGGATAAAGTTATGGCAATCCCGAATGTGAAGCGGTTCCGGCCCTACTGCCCGACCTGCAGCGATAGTTTTACTTTGATGGCCGTCCTGCCCAAGGACGCAAATGTGGATCAGTATCTGGCGGATGCCGTTGCGCGCCACGATCATAAGGCGTTCCAGGAAGCCAAGGTATCGCACTTCAAGGTCCGCGTCGGCCAACAGAAGCAGAAGAAGGCGAAATAGCAATAAAGCGAATTCAGGGCGGGCCGGGGTCCGGCCTGCCCTACGATTTCGCCTGCAAAGTTCTCACCGCCCGCAGCACTTCCCTCGCCACGTCCGGGTCCGGATCCTCCGTCATCTTCTGGAGTTCCGCCAGGCTCCCCCGGTCCCCACTGCGCGCCAGCACGCCCGCAATCCCGATCTTTTCGTCTTTCGTACCCTGCGCCAGCGCGCGCTCGAGCGCCTGCCGCACCTCCGGCTGCCGCGCCAGTTCCACCAGCAGCGCGAATGCCTCGCCTTTATACGACGCCGAGTTGAGCGTGTTGATCAGGTATTGGAGCGGGCTGAACTGGCTCACTGCCGTCTGTCCCAGCATCACCTGCCCGAATGACATAGAAAGCCGCGGAGAGGTCTTCTTTTCCGCCTGCCACGCCTTCTCGAGCGTGGGAAGATCCTCGGGATGCTTCAGCCGCGCAATTCCTTCGGCCGCCGCTCCACGCAGTTTCTCGTCTCGGTCGGCAAGATACTGAAGGTACAGGCCGCGGCTCGCCTCCGAGGGCAGCATGGCGATAGCGGTGAGGGCGGCCCGGCGAACCTTGTCCTCGCGCGCCCGCTGCAATACCTCGGTCAGCACCGGCACGGCCGCCTTGTTCTGCAGCAGCCCCGTGGTTTCGATGGCCGCCACCTGCACCCGCGGGTCCAGGTCGCGCAGCAGGAACTCGATGCGCGGTCCGGCGGACTGGTCCCGAATCTTCTGCAGCGCGATCAGCGATTCGTACATCACATCGCTGTTCTTTGATCGCAGCGCCTCGAGCAGTTCCGGCACCGCCTCCTTGCCCCGCAGCGTCCCGATCGCGCGCGCCGCATTGGCCCGCACTTCCATTGACCCGCCTCCCCGCACCAGCTTGCCAAGAGCTTCAATCACGTCCGGGCGCACCATTACAAAAGGATCGATCACCTGGTCGTTTGTGTCGGTGAACCGGCTCTTGATGGAGTCGCCCACCCGTTTCAGCGAGGCGCCAAGTCCGGTTTCAAGATATCCGGGAAGATAGAAATTCACCAGTCCGTCCGTCGCGCGGATCTGGACTTCCGGATCGTTGTCCTGCGTGGCGAGCACCAGCGGTTCCAGACTCCGCTGGGTGCCGATTTCGGTTATCTGCTTCACCGCTTCGACGCGAATATCGATGCGCGGGCTCTTGAGAAGTTCCTGCAATTGCGGCATGGCCGTGGAACCGGCCTTGGCAATCTCGCGAACTTCCTTGGTTTTGGTTACCTCCTGGCCCGGCAGCAACGCGGACGAGCAGAGAACAAGCAGCGCTACTCGATAGAACCGCATACTTCCATGCTATCGCGCCGGGATGCGCTATCGGATGAATTCCACTTGCACGCGCTTGGAAATCAGTCCCGCTTCGAAACCCAGATCGAGCAGTTTCTGAGCCGCCTTGGGCACCACGTCGCCGGCATCCACCGTGTAGTGATTCACGTACATGCCGACGAATTTCTCCGCCAGGCGCTGCTCCATGTCGCGGGCGAACTGCATCGCGTAGGCGAGCGCCTCGTCGTGATTGTCCAGCGCGTATTGAATACTTTCGCGCATCAGCCGGCAGCATTCGCTCTGAATCTCCGGCGAAAGCGACCGCAGCAGCACGTTGCCTCCCAGCGGCAGCGGAAGTTCGTACGTGGATTTGAACCAGCGGCCCAGGTCCACTATGCGATGAAAACCTTCGCGGTCGAACGTGAGCTGGGCTTCGTGGATGATCAGCCCCGCGTCCACCGTGCGTTCGCGGACCGCATCCGTGATTTTGTCGAACGGCGTCACCACGGGTTCAAAATCGGGCTGATACAGCTTGCACGCCAGGTACGCCGTCGTCAGCATGCCCGGGATAGCGATCCGTTTCCCCTTCAGTTCGTCCGGCTCCATCGGGCGGCCCGAGATGATCATGGGTCCATACCCGTCCCCGATACTCGACCCGCTGGCCATCAGAACGTATTTATCGGCAACGTACGGATAGGCATGATAGGAAATCGCACTCAGCTCGTATTGGCCTTCCATGGCCTTGCGGTTCAGTGTTTCGATATCCTCGAGAACGTGCCGGAAAAAGACTTTGGAGGAGCGAACCTTCTTGGTCGCCAGCCCGTAAAACATGAACGCATCATCGGAATCGGGGCTGTGAGCGCTAACGATTTCCTGGGAAGCAACCGAAGTCATAGAAGTGGGATACACCATTCTACACTACCGTGCCGCGCAGGTTTTTCAACGATGGGAAGGAAGTTGCTGAAGAAAAACGAAAAGGGCGGTCACCGGTTAAGCGCTGAACCCGGAACCTTCCCGTTCGGTCATCCAATTGCGCTTTTCGCGCCGTGCCAAAACTCCCAGGCACCGATGATTCCGATCGTCCGGTGTGTTCCGTACTGCCTTGTTCAATCGCCCCCGATGAGGCCGCCCTCATTCTGGCCCGGTTCTATATGTCACCTCCTGCCGGCCCGAGTGGACCGGCCAAAACAACGTCGAAGGAATCAGAAAACCGGCCCTGATTCCAATTTCAGTTTCCTCCCGATTGGTATCCTTGTCAATGGAACTGCGGTTAGAGAGTGCGTGCAAAATAACCTTAGGTAATTCCGTGTTTCGCAAGCTATTCTCCGCTAAACCCGAGCCCCTCACCGGCGCACCCGCGGTCCGCCGCATGAAGACCTATTCCGCGCAGACCGGATACGTCTATCACTACTTCTTCGAGGGCCGCCGCCACGTCCCCGCCGGCGATGAGAAGGGTACCGAGTATGTGTTCAGCGCCTCTTCCGACCGCAAGCATTTTGACATGGTAGCCGTCCGCGTCTGCGATGCCGCCCTCACCGCCTGGCATTCGTCACACCAGCGCGAGCTCTCCCCTACCGAGTGCTACGCCGTCGCCAAACTCGCCCTCTTCCAGGCATTCGACGAGCGCGACCCCGCCTCCATGCGGCAGCAGATCCGCGTGCGCAACGCGGACCTCGATTCAATCGTCCAGCAGTTGGAACTATAATCCGGAAAAATTATGCGTAAGACAACTCTGTGTGTTCTCCTCTGTCTCCTGCCGGCGCTCGCTCAGGACTCTTCCATCTCCGCGGAGCGTATTCGGGAGCATACGAGGTTCCTCTCGAGCGACCTGCTGGAGGGCCGCGGCGTGGGACAGCGGGGCGGCGATATCGCCACCGAATACATCGCTACCCAGCTCGCGCTCGCCGGCGCCAAACCTTTCGGCGACAACGGCACGTTCTTTCAATCGGTGCCGCTCGTCGGCGTCGAAACGTCGCCCAATGCGCAGCTCTCCGCCGCCGTTTGGGGAAAAAGCGTCGACCTCAAATGGGCCGACGACTTCGTGGGCTTGAGCGCCTTGCAGAAACCCGAGACGCGTTTCGAAGCCGATGTCGTCTTCGTCGGCCACGGCATCACCGCGCCGGAATGGAAGTGGGACGACTACAAAGGCGTGGACGTCACCGGCAAAATCGTCCTCCTCTTCACCAACGAGCCCTCCTCGAACGACCCCAAATTCTTCGACGGGCGCGCACTCACCTACTACGGCCGCTGGACCTACAAGTACGAGGAGGCCTTGCGGCATGGCGCGCGCGCGGCCATCATCATCCACACCACCCCCACCGCAAGCTACGGATGGGACGTCGTGCGAAGCTCGTGGGGCCGCGAGAACCCGTACGTGAAGCTCGCCCCCGACCAGAAGGCCCTGGCCTTCGAGGGCTGGGTCACCCGCGACGCGGCCACCCGTTTCTTGGCCCTCGCCAACAGGACAGTGGACGAACTTCTCGCCGCTTCCGGGAAGCCGGACTTCAAACCCATCGATCTCGGCATCCAGATCCGCGGCCACATCCCTTCCAAAATTCGCCAGCTCGAAACCCGCAACGTAGCCGCCATCATTCCCGGCAGCGATGCCCAGCTCAAAGACGAGGCCGTGATCTTCAGCGCCCACTGGGACCACTTAGGAGTAGGGACGCCGGTGAACGGCGATGCCATCTATAACGGCGCGGTCGATAACGCCACCGGCTGCGCTATGCTGCTGGAACTGGCCCGCGTTTGGGCATCGATGCCTGAGAAGCCGCGCCGCTCGGCCCTCTTTCTGGCCGTCACCGCCGAAGAGGGCGGCCTCAAGGGGTCGGAATATTACGCCGCTCACCCCCTCATCCCTCCCGCCAAAACGGCGCTGGCGCTGAACTTCGATGCGTTCTATCCCTGGGGCCGCGCCAGGGACGTGGTGCTCACCGGCGCCGACCGCACCACCGTCTTTCCGCTCGCACAGCAGATCGCACGGCGCTTGAACCTGGAGGTCTCTCCCGACGCCGCGCCCGAAGCCGGCCACTATTTCCGCTCCGACCATTTTTCGTTCGCGCGCGCCGGCATCCCCGCCTTTTCCATCGGCCACGCCACCGAGTACGCGGGCAAACCCGCCGGCTACGGACTCAAGGCCTACGAGGAGTACAACGCAAAAAACTACCACCAGCCTTCCGACGAGTTCCAATCCGACTGGGACTTCACCGCTCTCCAGCAGGCCGCCGAGTATGGTTACCTGCTCGGAAAGGACGTTGCCAACCAGGATCGGCTCCCGGATTGGCGCGCGGGACAACAGTTCCATCGCTGACAACGCCGGCACTCCGCGCCTCTTGTGATATGTTGCAAGGGAACGGAGGGGAATTTGAGAACCAAGATTTTCATCGTGTCGATCGCGGTTGCCGCCGCGTTCTCGCTTACCGGTCAGGATCAGAAGGGCCCGGCTAAAGCTCCGGCTAAGTCCGGCATTCTTCATCCGGAGATGACCGTAGAAACCGGGACCTGGGCCAACCCGGCCGCCAAAATCGGCAGCAAGCCGGATCCGCTCTGGACCGCCACCACTGTCGCCGCCGGCGTCAACAGTAAGCCGCGGCCCGGCCGCGCCATCACCCGCGTGGGCGAAATCGTCGATTTTTCCTGTTACCTGCAACTCGGCAAACACGGAGAAAAGCACCGTTCCTGCGGACAGAAGTGCGTGCAAAACGGTCAGCCCGTCGGCCTGCTGACGCAGGACGGGACCCTGTACATGCTCATGCCCGAAGAGCACGACCCGCGCCGTGACGGCGGAGTGGACGCCAAGGCCTCCGGCTCCGAACACATGGCTCACATCGTCGAAGTGACCGGAACCGAGGCCTCCGTCGGCGGGTACCGCGCCATCTACGTACAAGGCCTGACGAAATAAGACGCGGCCCTCAAGAGTTCCGCCCGGCGTATGCTACCGGGCCGCGACCATGAGGGAGCGGTTGGCACCGGACCGTTGACCATCGTCATTAGACCGGGCGCTTCAGCGCGTCGCGGCGGTCAGCGCAGGTTGAACTTTTTCATCTTGTAGCGCAGGGTGTCGCGCGTGATGCGCAGCAGCCGGGCGGCCTGCGTCTGGTTGCCGTTGGTTTTTTCGAGGGCGCGCGCGAGCAGCGTGCGCTCGTTATCCTCGAGCGAGAGGCCGTCGCTTGGAATGTCCACGGACGCGGGCACGGCCGCGCCCGAGCCCGGTTCCGGCCGGGTGATAGCGATGGGGAGGGAAGGGGGCGTGATCAGCGCGGACTCTTCCAGAATCATCGCGCGCTCGATGGCATTGCGCAGTTCGCGGACATTGCCCGGCCAGTCGTGAGTGAGCAGCAGTTTGGCTGCCGCCTCGGTTACGCCTTCGATGTTGCGCTTGAACTTGCGGTTGTAGTGCTCCACAAAAAACTGGGTCAGCGGAACGATATCCTCGCTGCGTTCGCGCAGCGGAGGAATCAGGATCTGGATCACGTTCAGGCGGAAGTACAGGTCCTGGCGAAACGCGCCTTCCTTCACCGCTTCCCGCAGGTTCTTGTTGGTGGCCGCCACTACACGCAGGTCCAGCTTGATGTCCTTGAGGCCGCCGAGACGGCGGAAACTCTGGTCTTCCAGCACCCGCAGCAGCTTGGCCTGGAGCATCAGGGGGATTTCGCCGATTTCGTCCAGAAACAGGGTTCCCTTATCGGCCAGTTCGAAGATGCCGCGCTTCTGCGCGCGCGCATCGGTGAAGGCTCCCTTTTCGTAGCCGAACAGCTCGCTTTCGAGGAGCGTATCGGGAATCGCGGCGCAGTTGATGGCGATGAAGGGCTCGGCCTGGCGCAGGCTCTGGTAGTGCAGCGTCTTGGCCACCAGATCTTTACCGGTGCCGTTCTCCCCTTCTAGCAGGATGGTGGTGGCTTCGCTGGCGGCCACGCGGCGCACGAAGTTCATCACTTCGCGCATGCAGGCGGATTCTCCGATGACCTCGCGCTTCTGCGGGGCGGCCTCCTCGGTGATGTCTTTGATGGTGGCAACCACGCCGGTCAGCGCGCCGTCTTCGTCGAACATCTGGTTGGTCCGCATCACCACCAGCCGCTCCAGGCCGTTGCCCGTATTCAGGCGGACGGTGCAGTTCGGCGCCGAGGGCGCTTGATTCAGCCCCACCAGCACCCCGCATCCCGGCTCACAGAGCGAGCATTTGAAGATTTCCTGGCAATGCTTCCCGAGCATCTGATCGGCAGTCATGCCGAACAGTTTTTCCGCGGACCGGTTGACGCCCGTAATCCGGAAATCAGGATCGTAAAGGACCAGGGCATCCGAAAGTTGGTCGAAGACAGACTCCAACACGGTAGTCTTCTGCCAGCCTGGTGTAAGTTTCGACATGCGCTGAAATGTGGTGCTCAAGCAAGATTATAGCAGCCGGTGTGCGCCAATTGGCCCAGCACAGCGCGGGCGGGGGGCACCTCCCCCAATGGAGGGCGGATGCCGTCACGCCAACTGAATGGCGCGCTTGAAGATAGCCGGTGGCGATGCAATTGCAAGCCGCTACCCCGGAGGCATCCTATGTCCAATCTCAAAATCATTTTGCCCGCCGCGATTTTAATGGGCGGGTTTCTGGTCTGTTCGACGGCTTCGTTTGGCAAAGCGGAGTACACGAAGGCCACCAAGAAAGCCTGCACTTTCTGCCATAAGACGAATGAACCGGCCAAGAAAGACGTTATGGCCGCGAACCTCACCGACGCAGGCAAATACTATAAAGAGCACAAGACCCTGGACGGCTATACCGGGAAGTAAGTGAGTTCTCGAGGGGTGGGTAGAAACACGCGGAGCAGTACATGATGCAAACGGTCCAACTTGCTTTTGTTGACGCCGCGTACGCGGCCACGGTGCGGGAAGCGCTCTCGCGCAACTGCGCCTGGCAGGTGGAAACGGTGGCTGTTCCGGACTTTTCGCAACCCTGTGTCGTGGTCTTGGACGAAGCTGCATTTGCCCGTCTTCTCCCTCCCTTGTTTAACCCCGAGCGGGTGGTCCTGGTCACCCGCAAGGACCCGCAACAGCTTGCGCACGCATGGGACGCGGGCATCGTTTCAGTGGTTTCGATGGAAGATCCGGTGAGCACCGTTCTGCTTGCCATCATGTCCGCCGCACTGCGGATTTCGAGCGGATTTTCCCCCAGCGAGCGTTCAATCCCTGGGCCATTACCCCCACATAATCGAGCTTCAGGTCCAAAACGTTGCAAAATCCAATAGGTTAGAGCGATGCGGTCGTGGACCGCGACGTGCACTACTTCTCAGTCGAGCAAGGAAGGTGCGATGATGCAAGGCGTGGAAATAAGGCATAACAGGGTCCGAAAATCGGCAACCCTTTTTCGCCGCCACTCGGGCACCGCACTGCGCTTCCCGGCACGGAGCGGTTGCCGGCCGAGAGAATTGGCTTTGTTTCGATCAATCTCTACAGGAGGTGAATCGTGAATTTTGACTTGCGACCGTTTTTTGTTCTTTGGGGTATCCTCGCGGCTTCCGTTCTCGCGCTGATCGTCTGGCGGAAGTCGGTGGCCAGCCACGAGGATGACTCCCTGCATGTTCTGGGGGGTGATGTGGCTCCCCAGCAGGTGTTCATCGCCCACAAACTCGAGGTCATCGACAAGTGGGGCAAGACGCTGACGGTGGCAACCGTCGCGCTCGGGCTGCTGCTCGCGGCGGCCTTCGTTTATCAGAGTTTCGCAATCACGGCGACAACAACGCAAACAGGAGCGTAATAATATGCTGAACCGGGCTTTCCAATCGCTCGGACTACAGCTCGGTTCCGTCCTCATCGGTCTGTTTCTCGGGGCAGCGGGCGCCCATCTGCAAGCGGCGGATGCAGCGCCACCCGCGGAGTGCAGTTCCTGCCATGACCAGGGGCAGAAACTCGAGAAGAGCGCACACACGGGGCTGCCCTGCGAAACCTGTCACGACTCGCACGAAAAATACCCCCATCCGGCCAACGTTCCGAAACCGGTCTGCAGCACCTGCCACGAAAACCAGGCGGGCGATTATGCCAGCGGCGTACACGGGCTGGCACGCAAGAGCGGAAACGAAGGTGCGCCGGATTGCGGCTTATGCCACGGCAGCGCCCATGAGCTGCTGCCGCCGAAATCGCAGGCGTTCCGCACCTCGGTTCCCGAGACCTGCGGCATGTGCCACACCGATGTCGTGGAGCAATACCGCGCCAGCGTTCACGGCCAGGCGCTGGCCCAGGGCATCACGCAGGCGCCGCTGTGCACGGACTGCCACGGCGAGCACAAGATCATCAAGCACACCAACCAGGCCTCGCCGGTGAACGCCAGCCATATCCGCGATACCTGCGGCAGTTGCCACGGCAATGTGCGGCTGACGAACAAGTTCGGGTTGCCGAACGACCGCCTGGTGAGCTTCGACTCGTCCTTCCACGGTCTGGCTGCCAAAGCCGGTTCGCAAAGCGTTGCGAATTGCGCCAGTTGCCACGGCGTTCACAACATTCTGCCGTCCTCCGATGCCAAGTCGATGATCAACGCCAAGAACCTGCCCAACACCTGCGGCAAGTGTCACCCGGGCGCGGGCGAGCGGTTCGCCATCAGCCAGGTCCACGTGACCGAAGGCCGGGCCGAGCCGGCGGCGGTGAAGTGGGTGCGCGACTTCTATCTGCTGGTGATCCCGGTGACCATCGGCCTGATGATGCTGCACAATCTGGGCGACTGGCTGCGCAAACTGGCGCGCCTGCGCTTCCAGGCCCGCCGCGCGGCGCCCGTTTCGCGCTCGGCGGAACTGCTCGTCCACAAAGAACTCCGAATGCTGCCGCTCGAGCGTCTCCAGCACGCGGTGACGGCGCTTTCGTTCCTGGTCCTGATCTGGACCGGCTTCGCATTGAAGTACCCGGACCAGTGGTGGGCGCGCCCGCTGCTGGTGAGCCAAAACCTGCGCGGCCTGATCCACCGGGTGGCGGCGGGCGTCTTCATCGCCATCAGCGTTTTGCACCTGATATCCCTGTTCGTGAACCGCCAGCTTCGTAAGCATTGGAAAGAAATGCTCCCGAATGTGAACGATCCCCGCGAAGCCATGTCCAACTTCGCCTATAATCTCGGATTGGGCGACCGGCAGCCGTACCGCTCGGCGCACAGCTACATCGAGAAAGCGGAGTACTGGGCCGTAATCTGGGGTTCTATCGTGATGATCGCAAGCGGGGGGCTGCTCTGGGCGAACAATCTGGCCATGCGTTTCCTGCCCAAAGTGTGGTTGGACGTAGCGACCTCGATCCACTTCTACGAAGCGGTACTCGCCACCCTGGCGATCGTGGTGTGGCACTTCTACTCCGTCATCTTCGATCCGGACGTATACCCGCTGAACACGGCGTTTCTCACCGGATTCAGCGTGAAGAAGGAAGAGCACGCGCACCACGAGCAGGCCGAAAGCGCGGCCAAATCAGGGGACTGACAAACCGAAAATGAGCTCAAATTCCGAACGCAGGGCAGGCGGATGGCTGTCGCCTGTCATTCATCTGTGCAACAACTGGATCAGCCTGGCGGGGGTGGTGCTGGTGACCACCGCCACCATTCTCTGGATCTTTCTCCTGCCCATCACGATACACGGAGAAACCGACAATCCGTACCTGGGGATTCTGGCATTTCTGGTAATCCCGGCGCCCTTTTTCGCCGGGCTGGTTATGATTCCGCTGGGCATGTGGGTGAAGCGGAAGCGTGAAGGGCGGGCGGCTGTGTACCCGCCGGAATTTCCGCCGCTCAACTGGCAGAATCACGAACTTCGCAAACTGGTGTACTTCTTCGGAGGCGCCACCCTGATTAATCTGGCCATCGCCAGCCAGCTCGGCTACGGCGCGGTGAGCTACATGGACTCGGTCACGTTCTGCGGCCAGACCTGCCATGCGGTCATGCAGCCCGAGTATACGGCCTACCAGAACTCGCCGCACTCGCGCGTGGAATGCGTCAAATGCCACATCGGGCCGGGCGCGGGATGGTTCGTGAAAAGCAAGCTCTCCGGCGCCGGACAGGTCCTGGCGGTCGCCTTCAACACGTATCCGCGGCCGATTCCCGCCCCGGTGCACAACCTGCGCCCGGCGCGCGAGACCTGCGAGGCGTGCCACTGGCCGCAGAAGTACGGCGAGGACCGGGTGCGCGTGATCACCAAGTTCGCGGAGGATGAGACCAACAGCGCCACCAAGACCGTGCTGCTGCTGAAGATCGGCGGCGGCAACCACGGCGTGGGAATTCACGGCACCCACCTCGGCGTCGGCGTGCGCATCCGCTACGGACACTCGGACGAGGCGCGGCAAACCATCCCGTGGGTGGAGTACGACGTCAACGGGAAGAAGACGGTCTACGCAGCCGAGGGCGCAAAGCCCGACGGCGCCGGGCTGGCCATTCGCGAGATGGACTGCATGGACTGCCACAACCGTCCCTCCCACGCCTACGAACTTCCCGATCGCGGCCTCGACCGCGCCATGAACGCGGGACAGGTTTCCGCCGCGCTGCCCTTCGCCAAAAAGGAGGGCCTGGAAATTCTGAAGGCCCAGTACGCCTCGCGCGAAGAGGCCGCGCAGCGGATTCCGGCCGCCTTCGAGCGGTATTACCAGGAGAAATATCCGCAGATCTGGGCGGAACGGCAAGCCGAGGTGAAAGCGTCCAGCCTGGGCGTGCTGGACATCTGGAACCGGAACATCTTCCCGGCTATGAATGTCACCTGGGGCCGGTATCCGATCAACATTGGACATACGGATTTCCCGGGCTGTTTCCGGTGCCATGACGACGCGCACAAGGCGCAGGGCGGCGCGACCATCGCGCAGGATTGCGGCACCTGCCACAACCTGCTGGCCATGGACGAGACGAACCCGAAGATCCTGACCGAGCTGGGTGTGACGGAGCCCAAACCGGCGGAGCAGAAGTAGCGCGCCATTTCAGGGCCGGCCGGGAGGCCGGTCCTACTCCAGCTTGATACCCGAGTTCTTCAGGGCTCGCCAGCCTCCATCGAGGGAGATGGCGTTGCGGTAACCCATTTTCTGCAGGTTGTCCGCGCTCAGGGCAGACCGATAGCCGCCGCCGCAGTAGAGCACGAGCGTGGCGGACTGGTCCGGCACCTTGGTCTCGATATCGCGCTCGATGACCCCTTTGCTCATGTGAATGGCGCCCGACACGTGCCCCGCGGCGTACTCGCTCTCTTCGCGGGTATCGACGAGTATATGGGGCTCGCCGGCGGCCAGCATGCGGCGGTACTCATCCACGTCGATCTGCCGGATGCGCGATTTGGCGTCGTTAACCAGGGCTAGAAAACCGGGGTTGTGGGCCATCAGACGGTGGTGCTCCTATTCCGCGCGGCGGATGTGCGCTCCGGCGCGTGCCAGTTTCGCCTCGATTTTCTCATAGCCCCGGTCAATGTGGTAAACACGGTCGATGACGGTCTCGCCCTGGGCGACCAGCGCCGCCAGGACGAGCGAAGCGCTGGCACGCAAGTCCGACGCGATGACGCCTGCGCCGGTGAGCAGCCGCGGCCCGGCCACGATGGCCTGCTTGCCGTCCAGACGGATGTTGGCGCCCATCCGGACCAGTTCCTGGGCATGCATGAAGCGGTTTTCGAAGATCGTTTCGACGACGATGGCTATGCCTTCAGCCTGAGTCATCAGCGCCATGTACTGCGCCTGCAGGTCGGTGGCGAAGCCTGGATACTCTTCGGTGGTCATGTCCACCGAACGGAGTCGTCCGCCGCCGCGCACGCGAAGAGTGTCGGGGCCCGGCTGTGTCACGTTCACGCCGCATTGTTGCAGCTTGGACACGAGCGCGGAGACGTGCTCGGGATTGCACTGGGATACGGTGAGGTCGCCTCCGGTGATGGCTCCGGCGATCAGGAAGGTGCCGGCTTCGATGCGGTCGGGGATGATGGCGTGTTCGGCGCCGTGAAGCCGCTCCACGCCCTGAATCCGGATGGTGGACGTGCCGGCGCCTTCGATCTGCGCGCCCATCGCGAGCAGCAGTTCGGCAAGATCCACGACTTCTGGTTCGCGGGCCGCGTTGCGGAGGATGGTTTCTCCTTTTGCCAGCGTGGCGGCCATCATCAGGTCCTCGGTTCCGGTGACGGTGATCCGGTCGAAGTGAATGGTGCCGCCGCGGAGACCGTCGGGGGCGACCGCCTCGATGTATCCGTGCGCCTGCTCGATCCGTGCGCCGAGCTGTTCCAGGCCGAAAATATGCAGGTTGATGGGCCGCGCGCCGATGGCGCAGCCGCCGGGCATCGACACTCGCGCCCGTCCGCAGCGCGCCACCAGCGGGCCCAGCACCAGGCTGGAGGCACGCATGGTCTTCACCAGCTCGTAGGGAGCCTCCGGGCAGACGATCTTCGGAGTTTCGAGCTTCACCGTTCCGCCCAGCACGTCGGTGCGGGCGCCGATATCCACCAGCAGGCGCTGCATGGTGCGGATGTCCCGCACGCGCGGAATCCGGTGCAGCGTCACGGTTTCCTCGGTTAGCAGCGCAGCCGCCAGCGCGGGCAGTGCGGAATTCTTCGAACCGCTGGTCTCGATGCTGCCGTGGAGGGCGATGCCGCCCTGAATGACGAACTTATCCATTGAGCGCTCTCGTTAAACTGCCGCCGGCGGCGGCCAACCGGTATTCGGCCTGCTCGCGTCCGGCGCCTGTCTTGGCCATCAGTATGGCGATTCTGACGTGATTTCCACCGGCCTCCAGCAATTCGCCGGCCCGTTCGTAGGACACCCCCGTCGCCTGCGCCACAATGCGCCGCGCGCGGTCCTGGAGCTTGGTATTTTTCGGTTGAACGTTGACCATGAGGTTTCCGAAGACGTATCCCAAGCGAATGAACGCTCCCGTGGAGAGCATGTTAAGGACCAGTTTCTGGGCGGTGCCGGACTTCATCCGGGTAGAACCGGCCACCACTTCGGGGCCGACCAGGAGTGTGATCGGGATCTTGACAGCGCGGGCCAGTTCCGATTCGGGCGTGCAACTGATTCCGATGGTGAGCGCTCCCATACGGCGGGCTTCGGCCATGGCGCCGAGCACGTACGGAGTGCGGCCGCTGGCGGCAAGTCCCACCAGGACATCGCCCGCCGAGAAGCCGCGCAATTTCAGGTCGTGGACGCCGATCGCCGGATCGTCCTCGGTCACTTCGGTGGAACGGCTGAGGGCGCCCTCGCCGCCGGCAATGATTCCCTGCACCAGGTCGGCGGGAACGCCGAAGGTGGGTGGACATTCGGACGCATCCAGCACGCCCAGGCGACCGCTGGTGCCGGCGCCGATGTAGAAGAGCCGCCCCCCCGTCCGGAAAGCGTCCACGATAGCGTCCACGGCTCGTGCGATGGCAGGGATCTCCCGGCCGACTGCATCGGCCACTTTCTGGTCCTCGGCGTTGATGATCCGCAGGGCCTCTTCGGTGGATACCGCGTCAATTGCCGTAGAAGCGGGATTCGGCTGTTCCGTAAGGAGTTTTTCGAGCATTGTCAGGCGGTGTGCGAAAAGCGCTACTCCAGCCTAACACCACGCTATATTCGAATTAGTGCGCTACTTTTTCAGCCGCCGAATCCCGCACGCGGATGCCATCCTTCTGGTGGAAAGCGGATCGCGCACCCTGGTAGAACGCGTGATTCCGGGTCTGCGGGAGATCTGGGGCGAGGACGTGTCCGTGGACCTGGTTACCTGCTACTCGAAACTGCCGGCCGGCTTCGACCAGCGCAATACGCGCGTCTACTGTGTGACCGAGTACCGCGGACGGGAAGCGCGCGGGCGGCTGTTCCGGGAACTGGCGCGCAACCGCTATGCTCTCGTGGGCATCGTGTGCTCGGGCGAGCCGCTGATGACCAAATGGAAGTGGGCACTGGCCGCGCGGCTTCGCGCGAAAATATTCATCATCAACGAGAACGGCGATTATTTTTGGCTGGATCGCGGGCACCTGGATCCGTTGCGCCAGTTTGTGATATTACGTGCAGGGCTGGCCGGGGCCGGTGCGGTTCGCACACTGGCGCGGGTGTTTTCCTTTCCGTTCACTTTGGCCTATCTGCTACTCTATGCAACGACTGTCCATGCCCGGAGAGCCCTTCGCAGAGGTTGAACTATGAAAGCCATCCATGTTGCAACGCCCGGCGGGCCGGAAAGCATGCAGCTTGTGGAAACGCGAACGCCGGCTCCGGGACCGCGGCAGGCGCTGGTGCGGATTGCCGCCAGCGGCGTTAATTTCATCGACGTCTACTTTCGAACCGGGCTCTACAAAGCCGATCTTCCGGTCACCCTGGGCAGCGAGGGTGCAGGCGTGGTGGAAGCAGTGGGTCCGGACGTGAGCGAAGTGGCAACCGGGGACCGCGTAGCCTGGGCCATGACCCGCGGATCCTACGCCGAGTTTGCAGTGGTGCCCGCGGCCCAGTTGGTGAAGATCCCGGACTCGCTCGATTTCAATACCGCCGCGGCCGCCATGCTGCAAGGGATGACCGCGCATTACCTGACCCATTCCACTTACCCGCTCAAGAACGGAGAGTCCTGCCTCGTGCACGCGGCGGCGGGTGGCGCCGGCGGGTTGACCGTGCAGATGGCCAAGTCGCTCGGCGCGCGGGTTTTCGGAACCGTTTCTACCGAGGAAAAGGCAGCCATCGCCCGCAAGAGCGGGGCCGACGAGGTGATCCTCTATACCGAGCGCGAATTCGACGTGGAAGTCCGGCGCCTGACCGACGGGCGAGGCGTGGACGTGGTTTACGACTCGGTTGGCAAGACCACTTTCGAAAAGAGCCTCAACTCGCTCCGGCCCCGCGGCGTCCTGGTGCTGTTCGGACAATCCAGCGGACCGGTGGCGCCGTTCGATCCGGGCATTCTGAACGCGAAAGGGTCGCTCTATCTGACCAGGCCCAGCCTCGGGCACTACCTCCTGAACCGCGAGGAGTTGCTCTGGCGGGCGGGAGACGTTCTGGACCAGGTCGCCTCCGGCCATCTGAAGCTGAGGATCGACAAGGCCTATCCGCTCGCGGATGCAGCGGCAGCGCACCGGGACCTGGAAGGACGCAAAACCGCGGGAAAGCTGCTGCTGACGGTTTCCTGAACGCGCATGACCCTTCAGTCCAAGCTGACCCTTGGGTACGTGCTTCTGGCGGTATTCATGGTCGCGGTGATTTCCGCCGTAGACCTGGGAAACAATATCCAGCAGCAGTTCGAATCCACGCTGGAACGGGCCGAGGTCCTCAACCCGGTCGCTACCAAGTACGTGCAGCAGACGCTGAACTCCCAGCTCAGCACGCCCCTGCGCGAGGCGCTTCACGATCCGAACCTGGCCGCCAGCCTGCTCGAGCTGGTCACCGACGCTCACGCCATCCTAGAAATCGCGGTCGTCGATCCTTCCACCAATGAAGTGCTGGCGGACAGCGATCCGGAGCGGCTGGGAGAGAAGTCGGGACCGTACGCCGATTTCCGCGACCTGGTGGTCGACGGCGGATGGTACAAGAAAGTGCGGCTACTGCTTTCGCGCGATCCGGCCTACTATCAGTTGCAGCGGTCTCCGCTGGCAACCGCCACCGGGCAGCCGGTGCTCCTGGTGCGGGTCATCATTCACCCTGCGCTCATCCGCAACGATATCCTGCCCGGGCTGAAGCGGAACCTCGAAGTCGCGGCCGCCTCGATGCTGGGCGCCTTCGCCATCACCTTCCTGTTTTCCACGGTGGCTTTCCGCCCGCTGGGACTGTTGCGGAAACAGCTCGACCTGGTCACCAAGGGAGAGTTCGAGCCGGAGAACGCCGCCGGCTCCAAAGTGGCCACCGACGAACTTTCGATAATGGCCTCCAAGGTGAGCCTCCTCGGACAGCGGCTGCGCGGCGCGCAGTTCGAGGTGTCCGACCTGCGCGGGAATATCGACCGGCTTTTACAGGACCTGGAAGACGCGGTCCTGATTTTCAACCGCGAGCGGAGCCTGGTTTTCGCTTCCGGATCCGTGGAAAAGTTCCTGGGGCGTGAACGGAGCGGGCTGGCGGGCCAAAGCATTTCCGATATCTTTCCACCGGGCGATACGCTCGGGCTGTTCATCGCGCAGGCATCGCAGACGGGCCGCGCCATCCGCGGCCGGCGCGTGCCGGTGCGATCATTGGCCGATCCTGATTCGACACTGGCCGTGGTCCTGCTCTCCGTTGACAACCTGGAGACCCTGCCGGGCGCCGCCGGCTCGGGCTCCGGGCTGCTGGTCCGGCTGCGCGATCCGGAAGCCGAGCGGAAGATCGGCCGTCAGTTGCAGACAGCCGACCGGCTCGCCGCCATCAGCCGCGTTTCGAGCGGCGTGGCGCACGAAGTGAAGAATCCGCTCAACGCCATCCTGCTCCACATCGAAGTGGCCAAGGCCAAACTGTCGCGCGGGGACACGGACGTGCAGCCGCAGATGGAGATCATCAGCCGCGAGATTTTGCGCCTGGACCGGGTGGTGAAGACGTTCCTGGATTTCACCCGTCCGGTCGAACTCAAACTCGCCAACGTGACCGTGCGGGAACTGCTGGACGAGGTGGTGGACCTGGCCCGTCCGCAGGCGGACGCAGGTCAAATCCAGGTGCATGTAGACCAGCAGGCCGAAGGGCTGGAACTTCGGGTTGACCGCGACCTGCTCAAACAGGCCATGCTCAACCTGGTCGTGAACGCCATCGAAGCGATGCCCTCGGGCGGCGACCTCACCTTTGAGGCCATCCCGGGTGAGGACACGGTGGAGATACGAATCACCGATACCGGAAAGGGGATTCCGCCGGAACTGCGCGATAAGATTTTCCGGTTGTATTTCACCACCCGTAAGGAGGGCTCCGGCATCGGACTGGCGATGAGTTTTCGGATTGTGCAACTGCACGATGGTACAATCGATTTCACCAGCGAACCGGGCAAGGGAACGACTTTCTTCATCCGCCTGCCGATTGCGGTGTGAAAAGGCGAACGTGATGCGGAGCGCGAAGGCAGTAATCACCGTCCTGCTGGCATTACCGTTGGCCGGCTGCCTGTTCCGGAGCAAGCCTCCGGCTGCCAAGGTTACGCCGGTGGCGCCGGCCCCGGTCGCCCGCAAGACGCAGCCCCAGCCGCCCCCGGCTCCTCTCTCCACCCCGCAGACAAATGTGAAATTGCCCCCGGAACAAACCGTGAGTCCGGAAGCGCTGGCCACCACCCAACCGCCCGATGAACCCGTGCTTCCGCCGATGCCGCCGCGCCCCGCGCCCCGGCGCTCGCCGCCGGCCGCCGCTCCCAAACCGGCGGAAACGCAGCAGGCGCCGCAAATTCCCGCGCCGGAAACCGACAGAGGACCCGTGCAGGAAGTGGTCTCGGCGGCCGACCAGAAGCGCTTTCAGGACGACGCGGAAGATTTCAAGCGGCAGATCCGCAAGCTGATCGAACAGACCCCGACGCACAAGCTGACGCGTCACCAGATCAGCCTTCGCGACCGCGTCAACTCCTTCGTCAAACAATCGGACGACGCGCAGGCGCGCGGCGACATGCGCCAGGCGAGAGAACTGGCCCGCCTGGGCCTGGTGCTGGCCAAGGAGCTTCAACAGTGAATGCCAGCCAGTACGAGCAGCGCCGGGAGGCGGTCGCCTCCGGACTGGCCGCCCGCAAGCTGCACGCGATGCTGATTTCGGGCGGTCCTAACCTCCGCTATCTCACCGGCTTTACAGGCGATAATGCCAACCTGCTGGTGCTTCCCGGCCAGGCCATTCTGTTCACCGACCCGCGATTTGAAATCCAGGCTGCGCAGGAAGTGAGTTGCCGCATCCGCATCGCCAGGGGGCCGCTGGCGATGGATGTGCTGGCGGCCATTCGCCGGCTGCGGGTGAAGCGCATCGGCTACGAGCCGGCGCGCATGAATTGCGACGCGTTCCAAGCGCTCGATTCGCGGCTGCCGGCGGGCGCTTCGCTGCACGCGGTGGCGGGCTGGATCGAGGAGTTGCGCATGATCAAGTCCGAACACGAACTGACACTGATCCGGCGCTCGGTCGAAACCAACTCGCGCGCGTTTGAGCAGGCCGTGGCGAAGGTGCGCGTGGGAATGAAAGAATCCGAACTGGCGGCCGAACTCGAGTACCGGATGCGGCGCCTCGGCGCGGAAAAGCCGAGCTTCGAGACGATTGTCGCGGGCGGTGCGCGTTCGGCATTGCCCCACGCGCAGCCCACCGAAGCGCGTCTCGAACACGGACAGCTCGCCATCGTGGACATGGGCGCGTTTCAGGACGGCTATGCAAGCGACATGACGCGCATGCTGTTCCTGGGCCGTCCGACGCCGAAGGTGAAGCGGGCCTACAAGGCGGTCCTGGAGGCGCAACTGGCGGCGATCGACCAGGTTCGCGCCGGTGCGGCCACCGCGCGGGTGGACGGCGCGGCACGGCGGGTGCTGGCGGGCTATGGACTCGACCGGGCCTTCGTCCATTCCACCGGCCACGGCCTCGGCCTGGAGATTCACGAGCCGCCCCGCATCGGCAAGCGGGACAAGCACAAGCTTCAGGCCGGCATGGCCGTCACCATTGAGCCCGGCGTGTACATCGAGGGATGGGGCGGGATCCGCATCGAAGACACGGTGGTAGTGACCGCGACCGGCTGCGAAATCCTCACCCCGACCCCCAAACAGCTGCGGCTGGTGTAAGACGGCAATTTCGCGCGTCAGTACATGGCGGGGTAGCTCTCCCGCATTTCGCGCGCTTGCGCCCGGGCGGACTCGATCTGGATGAGCGGTCCCTTGCCGAGGCCGGGACAATAGCGCGCCGTCTTCAGCCACTCCCTCCGGCTCTCCACCAGTTCGGGCCAGAAGGGGAAGATGCGGCACTGCGCCGGCTTGACGGCGTGAATGGAACATCCGGACTCCCGCAGAAAGCTGCAGCCGGCATCGCGCGGCACGCGCAGGCGCATGCGGCGTGCGGTGCGAAAAACGTAGCGCCGCTCAAAGTCCGCCGGCGCCATGCCGAGGTAGCCTGCAATATTGGTGAGGTCCGTTTCGGTGAGGTAGACGAAACCCTTCTGCCGGCAGCATTCGGTGCAGCCGGGCTGGCACTCGAAGCGTAGACCCTGGGCCATGCCTGAGTATAGCGTCCAGGAAGATCGCGAAAAATGCGTCTGACCCCTTTTTCCGGAGCAGCGTAGTACACTCTCACTCATGATCCCCAGACCCCTCGGCAGGCGGGCGGTTCTGCTCGCCCTGTCTCTTAGCGTCTGCTCCCTGTTCGCGCAGCCCGCACCAAAAGTCACCAGCCCCACGGAGGCGCTGGGATTCAACCTCGGCGACGATTATTCGGTCGCCAACTATACGCAACTGGAAGCGTACTGGAAGAAGCTGGCCGCCGAATCGGATCGCATGAAGCTGGTGGATATCGGACCGACGGAAGAGGGCCGCAGGCAGTACATGGCCGTGATCTCGTCTCCGGAAAACATCAGGAAGCTCGACCGCTACAAAGAAATCTCGCAGCGGCTGGCGCGGGCAGAAGGCCTGACCGAGGCGCAGGCGCGCGCGCTGGCGAAGGAAGGAAAGGCGGTGGTCTGGATCGACGGCGGGCTGCATGCCAGCGAGACGGTCGGATCGCAGCAATTGATGGAAATGGTGTACCAGATGGTGAGCCGCACCGACGAGGAGACCGTACGCCTGCTGAACGACACCATTCAGCTCTACGTTCTGGCCAACCCGGACGGCCAGGAACTGGTGGCGAACTGGTACATGCGCGGGTCGGAAAATCCGAAGGCGCCCCTGCGCCCGCAGGAGCAGCGCAGCATGGGCAACCTGCCGCGCCTCTATGCCAAATATATCGGGCACGATGACAACCGCGATTTCTACATGTCGGCCATGAAGGAAACCACCAACATGAACCGCCAGCTCTTTCTCGAATGGTATCCGCAGATCATGTATAACCACCACCAGACGGGTCCGGCGGGCGCGGTGATCTTCATGCCGCCGTTCCGTGATCCGTTCAATTACAATTTCGATCCGCTGATTCCGCTCGGGGTGGAAATGGTGGGCACGGCGATGCACAGCCGCCTGGTGGCGGAGGGCAAGGGCGGCAGCGCCATGCGCAGCGGCGCCAGTTACTCCACCTGGTGGAACGGCGGCCTCCGCACCATCACCTACTTCCATAACATGATCGGCATCCTCACCGAGATCATCGGCAACCCCACCCCCACCAGCATTCCCCTCGTAGCCGGCAAGCAGTTGCCCCAAGGTGACTGGCCGCTGCCCATCGCGCCCCAGCCGTGGCACTATCGCCAGTCGATCGATTACGAGATGTCGAACAACCGGGCCATTCTGGACCTGGCTTCGCGCTACCGCGAGACCTTCCTGTTCAACATCTGGCGGATGGGCATGAACTCGATTGAACGGGGAAGTAAGGACAACTGGACGGTCACGCCCAAGCGGATCGCGGCATTGCAGGCGGCCGCGCCGGCAGGCAACGGGCGCGGCGGTCGCGGCGGCACACCGGCGGCGGAGCCGGCGGGCGGCGATACTCCCGCGGCTTTCGCGGGCGGGGGACGCGGCGGCATGAACGCCGAACTGTACAAGACCGTGCTCCACGACCCCGGGGCGCGGGACGCGCGCGGATACATCATTTCCGCAGGGCAACCCGATTTCGCCACGGCCACCGAGTTTATCAACGCCCTGATCAAGACCGGGATCACGGTCCATCGCGCCACCGCGGCCTTCACCGTGGCCGGCAAGAGCTATCCCGCCGGTTCCTACGTGGTCAAGGCGGCGCAGCCTTTCCGGCCGCACGTGATGGACATGTTCGAGCCGCAGGATCATCCGAACGACTTTCAGTATCCCGGCGGACCCCCGGTGCCGCCCTACGACATCACCGGGTGGACGCTGGCGATGCAGATGGGCGTCGAGTACGACCGCGTTTTCGATGCGTTCGACGGCCCCTTCGCCAAACTGCCGCTGGGCGTCCTGCTGCCTCCGCCCCCCGCGGCGATCAAGGGCCCCGCCAACCCGGCCGGATACCTGATCAGCCACCAGATCAATAATTCATTCAAGATGATCAACCGCCTGTTGAAAGCCGGCGTGGACGTGTACTGGCTCAAGGGGCAGGCGTCGGCCGAAGGCAATGATCTGGGAACGGGAGCGATCTGGGTGCCCGCCGCCGGCAGCGCCCGCACGGTTCTGGAGCGCGGCGCGCGCGAACTTGGCGTGCCCGTCACGGCGGTGGCCAAGGCTCCGGCGGGAGAGGCGCTGAAGCTGAAACCGATCCGCATCGGCCTCTACGATCAGTACGGCGGCTCCATGCCCTCGGGGTGGACGCGCTGGCTTTTCGAACAGTACGAAATGCCCTTCGAACGCGTCTTCGCGCCGGCCCTCGATTCGGGCGATCTCAAGGCCAAATTCGACGTGATCGTCTTTCCGGACGGCGCGATCCGGCGCGGCGGCGCCGGGGGACGTGGCGGCGGAGGCGGGGGACGCGGCGGCGCGGCGGCAACGGCACCGCCCGAATACAGCGCCCAAATGGGGCGCATCACGGATGAGAAAACCATGCCCGCGCTGCAAAAGTTCGTGGAATCCGGAGGTTCCGTCGTCACCATCGGCAGTTCCACCAGCGTGGCCGAGGTTTTCGGGATTCCGGTGAAGAGCTTCCTCACCGAAAAGGGGGCGGATGGAACCGATCGCGCGCTCGGCCGCGACAAGTTCTATGTTCCCGGCTCGCTGCTGAAAGTGAACGTGGACAATACCAATCCGCTCGCCTATGGCATGCCCCGGCAGGTGGACGTGTTCTTCGATAGCAGTCCGGTGTTCCGAATCGGCTCCGGAGATCATGTGCCGAACCGGGTGGGCTGGTTCGAAGGCAAGGAGGTGCTCGACAGCGGTTGGGCATGGGGCCAGCAGCACCTGGACGGCGGCGTGGCCGTAGCCGAAGCGACCGTAGGCGAAGGCAAAGTGGTTCTTCTCGGACCGGAAGTTGCTTTCCGCGCCCAGCCCCACGGGACTTTCAAGCTGCTGTTCAATGGTCTGTACTACGGCAGCGCCAAGACGGCGGCTTTGCCGTAGGGCGGCGGATTTCACGCGGGCAGGGGCTGGAAGGAGCCGGCGGCCAGCATGGCGGCGACCCACCCGGCGTGCGGAAATCCGGACTCGAGAACGGCCTTCCGCTCCTGTTCGACACTGTATTCGACTCGCCGGATGGCCGCGTCTCCATCGTCCACAAGCAGGTAGGAGGCCCTGCTGTCGCCATCATAAGGCAGGCCCACACTGCCCGAGTTGGCCACAGTGAGGCCGGCTATCCTGCGCACGAAGGGGCGGTGAATGTGGCCGTAGACCGCCACCGCCCGCACCAGCGGGACGAAGGTCGCTTCGAGTTCCGCATCCGGCGCGTCCGGGCCCGGCGCCCGCCATAAATCGTCGGGAGTCGCGTGGACCAGGGCCACCGGCCCGTGCGCCTGATACCGCGGCAGTTCGCTCAGCCAGTTCAGTCGCGCTCGACCGAGCAGTTCGCGCGATGCCGCCGCCATTTCCCCGATGGCTGCGAACATGGCCGCCATTTGCGGCAGCGAGCCGGCGAATTCCGCGAGCGACTCCGGACGAAACAGCATTTCGTCCGTGTTGCCCACCACGCCCGGCCAGCCGAGCCCGCGGATCCGGTCCACCACGTCTGCCCCGCCGGGCGAGCCGTCCGCAAGATCCCCGCCGTGCAGCGTCAAGTCGGGGGCAGTCTCGCGAAGATCCCTGATTACGGCTTCCAGGGCGGTACGGTTGCCGTGAATGTCCGAAATCACCGCGATCCGCATGGCCATAGATTAGACTGCCGGACAGCGCTGTGCCAGGCGGGTGCGGGCCTCCATTCCACGAAAGGTGCGTTCCCGCCCCCCGCGTCAGAGGGATCGCAGGAAATTGAGCAGATCCTGCTTTTGAGCGGCGCTGAGGGCTCCGTAGTGGCCGGCAACGGTGGCAGCCTCGCCGCCGTGCGCCGCGATGGCCGCGCCGAGTTCGGAGGTGCGCCCGTCGTGCAGCAGGAATATGCGCTGGCCGAGCCCCCACAGGGGCGCTGTGCGGAAATCGCCGGATCCAGCGTCGCCCTGCGCCACGCCGTCAGCCAGGGTGTCACCCATGTCGTGAACCAGCAGGTCCGAGTAGAGATTAACCGTTTTGTTCGACAGGGCGGACGAGGAGTGGCTGCCCGTGGTCATCGACGGGGTGTGGCACACAGCGCACCCGATCATGCTGAACAGCGTCCGGCCGTTATTGATGGAAGCGGCGCCGACCGCACCCACGGCGGCGGACCTGTACGACGAGACGGGCTGCGGCGGCGCCAGGAACTTCATAAAATTGGCGAACGATACGGCGTCGCTCGGCACCGATTGCGGCTGAGTCAGTTCGTAGTGGGTTTGGTCCTCCGGAGTCGGATTGACCCGGCAGGCTTGAGGATCCTGCACGCCGCCATCTCCGCGCTCGTCGGGAAACAGGTCGTTGGAAACGCCCTGTTCCACGTTGTAGGCTTCACCCGAGAACAGCACCAGGGACTTGTTCTGCGATTTCCACCCGAAGCGGTTCACCGATCCGTCGTTTCCGCTGCGGTTCGCATGGCCGGCGATGCCGAACGGTTTGGCAATGCCCTCGCGGGACAGGATGGTGGAGTCCGCGATGGCTTCGATCAGGCCCAGGCCGAACGTGGGTGTCGGGATTCGGAAGATCACATTGTTGTTGAGCATGTGGGTCGAAAAATCCGGTTGGGCAATGTTGCAGCCCCTGGGGGTGTCCGGGCGGCCCATGATCGTGAACAGGTCGTGCACTCCTCCATCTCGCCTGGTTTTGGCGGCCGGGTCCCTGAAAACAAAGCGCGCCTCCCGCACCGGACCGTCCGCTGCGATCATGCCCAATCCGGTCAGCAGGGCCACCTGGGCTGGGGGCGCAACGTTGCCGACCACCTGCGGGTTGTCTTTGGGACTCGATCCTCCGACGGCGGGGAATGCATGGCATCCCGCGCAACTGGTCAAGTTGAAACGCGGGCCGAGTCCGGGTTCGGTAGCGGGGATGGTCCCGGCCACCGAGGCCACTTCGGTGAAGGCGTCAAGGCCGGAGGAGAAGAACTTTCCCTCCTTGACGGTAAGCCCGTTGATGACAGTTCCCGCGCTGGCCGCGCCGGTTCGAACACCCGGGTCGGTTTGTGCGGCTGCTGTCAAAGAAAACCAAAGAAAAACGCTGATAGCAAAGGTCTTAACGTAGATACACCTGGACATGGCTCACCTGTCGGCAGGCCGTTTTGCCCGGTTCGGACAAATCGGACTGAATCGGTGTGGGTATTTACAGCTATGCCAGTCTGAATCTGGTAGGATCAGGATTGTTCAAGCCCTTGGAGTCCTCGCCGGATTCCGAGGCATCAGCGGCCCTCGCCCACAAAACGGGGGCCGCTTTGCTGTTTTGCTGAAAACTCCCCTCTCACCGGCCGCTCTCCCGTCCGGCTCGGGTGTTTGCGCACCAACCTCAGGCAGTAATGGTAGTTCTGGAACCAACAGCGGGTCAAGCAGCAAAACGTGTACAGGTGTGCTGATCCTGACGGACTTCAGGTCCGGCAGATTTGCTGACACCTGTCGGACCGGGCAGCCGTCTAGACCGTTTAAGGAAAATGATATGCGACTCTTGCTGCTGACGGCAGCCGCCGGTGGATGTCTGTTCGCGCAGGGGACTGAGTCCGAAGCCCCGCGCCTCAAAACCCGTGACGAGGTGACGGCCCCGCGCCCGCCGGGCGAGCCAAAGGATGTTTGGGTGCTTCCGGCCGGCACGCGGATTCCGATCGCGCTCCGGCAACCGATATCCACGAAATCCGCCCAGCCCGGCGATCCGGTTTACGCGCAAACCACCTTCCCGATCGTGGTGGATTCCGAGATCGTGATTCCGGCGGGTACCTGGGTGCAGGGCAAAGTGGACAACGTGAAGCGGGCGGGCCGTTTGAAAGGTACCGCCGAGCTGGAGTTTCATCTGACCTCGCTGATTTATGCCAACGGGTACACGGTGGACGTCGCGGCCGCGATCGATCGCGTTCCCGGCGACGAATCGTCCTCGGTGAAGGAACCGGCCACGGTGACGCACAATTCGGAGAAGGGGAAGGACCTGGAGCGGGTTGGGGATGCGGCCTCCAAGGGTGGCCAGATCGGTGCGATTGCCGGAACCGCGGCGCGCCCCAGTGCGCGCGGCTTCGGTGTCGGCGGGCTGTCCGGCATCGCGGCGGGAACATTGATCGGGCTGCTGGCGAGAGGCAGCGACGTGCGTTTCGAGACCGGCACTGCCGTCGAAATCGCGTTGAGCCACCCCATGGCCGTAGAAGCGGCCAAGGCCAACCGGATTCCCGCAGGCGCCGCCCGTTAGGCTCTTAGTTCCCGGAAAATGCCCGTCATGCCGGCGCCGCCATTCTGGCTTCTGGCTTCCTCGACTCCCATATCCCGAAGGGATATCAACGGCGAAGCCCTTGGCGGCGCACCAGCCCGCGGCATTCCTCGATGCCGAATGCGTAGGTAAGCGCGAAATACGCCACTCCGTAGGCGCCGAGGATGGGAACGGCAAAAAACTCGGGCCGTGCCGGCGGGATGGAGAGTTTGACTATCCATGCAGCCGCGGCAGCCACCAGTGCCGCGCCCCACAGGCGTGCCGAGATCCCCGTCTGGAGGCCGGTGGTTCCGATACGGCGGTTCAGGGAGCGGCGCAGCAGCGCGAACTCGACCCATCCGGCCACGCCGGCCGAGCCGGTAAGACCGGCCACTCCCAGGCGTAGCGGGAAAGCGGCCACCCAGCCGAGCGCAACCGTCAGAGCCACACGCACCACGGCGAAACGCAGCGGGGTGCGCGTGTCGCGCAACGCGTAATAAGTGGATGCGTAGAGCCGTCCTAAAGTGGAAGCGAGCAGCCCGATGGCCGAGCCCACCAGGATGCCCCACAGGCGGAGCGTGGCCGCATGCGTGAACCTGCCGTTTTCAAACAACGCGCCCCCCACTACGTCGCCGAGCGCGGCGAAGGCCACGGCGGAGGGAACTACGAAGAAGGCGATGCGCCGCAGTCCCGCGTCGAGGCGCCGCCGCAGGTAGGCGGAGACCTCTGCGTCGGTTCCCGTGATGCTCGACATCGCGGGCAGTTCGGCGGCGGAGACGGCCATGCCGAACAGGCTGACGGGCAGCACGTTCAGCGTCTGCGCGTTGGTGAGCAGCGCCATCGCGCCTTCCCCCAGGTAGCTGGCCAGAATGTTGTCCACGTACGCGCTGATTTGCACCACGCCGCGGCTGAAGAACACCGGCACAAAATTGCGAAGCACCTCGCGCACGCGGGCGGCATGCACCGCCGCTTCCACCTTCAGATGACGCACCAGGCGCAGCACCACCGGAAGCTGAACCAGCAACTGAAGCGCGCTGCCCGCCACCGCGCCCCACGCCAGCGTGACCGCCAGCGCCGATTCCTCCTGGCCGCGAAACGCGATCATGGTCGCGATCATCGCCAGGCTGGAAATCACCGGCGCCGAATAGGACAGGAAGAACTTGCGATGGCTGTTGAGGACGCCCAGGCACCAGGCGGAGAGCACCAGCAGCCCGACCGCCGGAAACAGGACGCGCACAAGCTGCACGGTGAGCTCGCGTTTCGCTTCCGGGAAACCCGGCGCAATGGCGAAGATGAGGTACGGCGCAGCCAGGATTCCCGCCAGCACCAGCGCGGAAGTGGCCAGGGCCAGAATCGTCCCCACCGCGCCCGCCACGCGCCCGGCTTCCTTCTCGTCTCCCTCGGCCAGCAGGCGGGCGTATACGGGGATGAACGAGGCGGAGAGCACACCCTCGCCGAGCAGGTTTTGCAGGATGTTCGGGATGCGAAAGGCGGCGTTGAACGCATCCGCCGCTTCAAAGATGCCGAAGTACCGTGCGAAAATCCGCTGCCGGACCAGGCCGGCGATCCGGCTCAACAGAATGCCCGCGGCAACCAGAAATGAGTGCCGGCCGGTCCGCTCCACTTAGGCCAGTTTCTCCAGCACGGCGGACGCGACGTCTTCGGTGCCGGCGCTGCCGCCCAGATCCGGCGTGCGCACGCGCTCTTCGGCGAGCACCGCGGCCACGGCGGCTTCCACCTCCCGGGCGGCCTGTTCCATCTCCAGGTGCTCCAGCATCATGCCCGCACTGAGGATCGACGCCAGCGGGTTGACGATGCCCTTGCCCGCAATATCGGGCGCCGAGCCGTGCACCGGCTCGAACATGGAGGGAAAACGGCGCGAGGGATCCAGGTTGGCGCTGGCCGCCAGTCCCATGCTGCCGATGATGGCCGCGGAGATGTCGCTGAGGATGTCGCAGAACAGGTTCGATCCCACCACCACGTCGAACGATTCCGGCCGCCGGATGAAGTTCATCGCCGCGGCATCCACCAGCAGGGACTCGGTTTCGATATCCGGAAAATCGGCGGCCACCTCGCGAAACACGCGGTCCCATAGCACCATGCTGTAGCCCTGCGCGTTGGACTTGGTGATCGACGTCACCCGCCGTTTGCGGTTGCGCCGTACCGCCAGTTCAAAGGCGAAGCGCACAATGCGGTCGATGCCGCGACGCGTGAAGACCGACGTCTGAATGGCGATTTCTTCGGGCTGGTGCTGGTAGACGAAGCCGCCCACCTGCGCATATTCGCCCTCCGTGTTCTCGCGGACCACGACGAAGTCGATTTCACCGCCTTTGCGGTTGGCGAGAGGCGAGGTCACGCCCGGGTAGAGGAACGCGGGGCGCACGTTGGCGTACTGGTCGAAGGTGCGGCGGATCGGCAGCAGCAGGCCGTTCAGCGTGGTGTGGTCCGGGATGTCGGGATGGCCCACGGCTCCGAGCAGAATCGCGTCGCACGGCTGCAACAGGTCGATCGCGCCCGCGGGCATCATGCGGCCCCAACGAAAGAAGTGATCCGCGCCCCATTCGAAATCCTGAAAGGCGAAGTTCACGCCGTGTTTGCGCGCTACAGTCTCGAGCACCTTCCTGGCGGGCGGCAGAACCTCCTTGCCCACACCGTCGCCGGCTATCAACGCAATAGTAAAAGTTCGCATGGGAAGGCCGCAGCCTACCCTACATCTTAGCGGAGCCGCGAGTAGGCCCGGCGCACATTGCCGGGTAGGTTGTAGTAGTCGAACTCGTCCGGCCTGCACCAGGCCACGTCGCGGGCCTCTTCCGACGCCTGGAGCTCTTCCGACAACGCGCGGAAATGAAACACCAGGTCGTGGTGCAGGTGATAAGGCTCGTTGCGGCGCGGCGGAATTCCGTGCACGTCGAGCGAAACCAGGCGCGGCCCGCCGTTGGCGGCCAGCACGGCGCCGGTCTCTTCGATCACTTCGCGGCGCGCGGCATCCCAGATCTCCGGGTCCGATGGTTCGACGTGACCGCCCGGCAGCAGCCAGCGATCGAGCCGCCGGTGATGCACCAGCAGCAGGCGCTCGCCATCGGGCGCCAGCACCAGGCCGGTGCAGGTGATATGTCCGGGCTCGAACTGACGGCGCGAAAACGGCGCCGGAGAAGAGTCCAGCAACATCACAGTCAATTCGCGGCTTTTGCCGGCCGCGCCGTCCAGCGGATCGTCAAAGGAGCGGGCGAGGGTTGATACCGAGAGGGCGTCGATCATGGAAAAGGGAAATCGGCTTCAGTATAACGTGTGCGTCGTGTGCTGGTGCTCCGTCACCTGAGCCCGCGTCAAAAATTACGGCCGCTTGCCCACGCCCGCGGCTCTGTTTTCGGAGCCGCGACGGTACGCAAGCGGCCGTCGTCCGGCGCGCATACTAGCCGTTGACCTTTTCGAGCTGTTCGGCGCGTGGAAACAGAATATTGTTTTCAAGGTGGATGTGCATGTGCAAGTCGCGTTCGAGCTCATCCAGGCTGCTCATTAATGCGCCGTACGTAACGCAGGCGTATTCCGGCAGCTTGTAATCGTTCGTGATCTCGCGAATCCGGGCGAGAGCCCGGCCGGCGCTCTCGTGCTCCATCTCCATCATATGGATCGGGTGGACAACGCTGCCGAAAGGAGAGCGCGGCAGGGGCTGTCCTGACCGGACTGCCTCTTCGTACGCGACTACGGAGGGAAACAGGATCATCTCCTCCTTCTGAAGGTGCAACTCCAGCTCCGACCGCAATTCCGCGTAGACTTCGGGCAGCCCGGTGAGCGTGGGACCGTACCGCTCGTTGTAGACGCGGTATACCTTATGCAGGCGGGCCTCGATCGCTGGAAGCTCCCGCCGCAGGTAAGCATGGTGTGTTGCAACGATATGCTCGACCAGTTCGCGCAACGGGGCATTGCTCCAATCCCTTTCACCGGGAGCCGCGCCCGAAAGCGCGGCTGCGAGTTCGCGGCGCACTACCTCCGGATCCTGTCCTTTGCTGCGGCATACTTCGTCCAGCGGGCGCTTGCCTCCGCAGCAATAGTCGATCCCGAATTTCTCAAACACACGGACAGCGCCGAGCGAATTCGCCGCAATTTCCGAAACCGTCAGGGTTTCCGCTATTTCCATCTGGATTATCCTTCCACTGTCATTGTGGAGAATCGGGCGGCAGCGCGCAGTGACTCGAGTCACCGCGTCGCAATGCGCCCCGGCGAAATATCTATTACCTGAAAGAACTGCTTGTGCGTGGCGACCTTCGCCATCAGCTTGCGATGGGTCTCCTGAAGCTAGTACCTCTGGTCCGCTTACCGGGATGCGTAGATCACCCCCGCGTCGGAAGGGCGGACGATGCGATCGCGCGATCGCGAGTCATCGACTCTCCCGGCCAACGTCCCGCAACTTTCTTGAGCGGTCACCGGACAGTCTGGCGCTCTCTACCGCCAAAACGACGAGATACGTTCGCTTGCGATACGTGCACCTTGTAAGCGCCCTGCCCTTGCCGCTGGCGCGGAAATCGCCAAGTGTCGTTCAATCGTCCCACGGATTGATGACTTGAATCCCGCAGTAGTCGAAATCGGCTGTATTACGGGTCGCCAAAACCGCGCGAATGGACTTCGCAATCGCAGCAATCATGGCATCTATTTGTGAGATAGGACGGCCGGCACTGTTCCGGGAGGCCACGGTGCGCGCAAACAGCCGGGCGGCTTCTTCATCGAAGGGCAGAATGCGCCCTTC
Organism: Bryobacterales bacterium; assembly: GCA_963836425.1. Taxonomy (GTDB): domain Bacteria; phylum Acidobacteriota; class Terriglobia; order Bryobacterales; family Bryobacteraceae; genus CAWIJJ01. Next base: position 122,702 of record CAWIJJ010000015.1, read on the forward strand.
GAACTGTTCGGCAAACATCTTTTCGACGGCCGCCAGTAGTCGCGTCCTGCGCTTGCCCTGAGGCAGAGCCTCAACACCATACAGAACCTCCGCCATGGTGATCGTGGTCGTAAATACCGAGGAGGGCGGCTGAGCAGCCAGCCATCGGAGAACCTCGTCCGAAGGGGTGGGTTTGAGCACTTCAGAGAGTACGTTCGTGTCGAGTACGATCACTTCTTGAGTTTCGGGGAGGGGCGGATCGATTCGCGTGCTGGAAGGTCGAGTTCGACGCCACCGAAGGGTTCGACATACTTCCGGATCGATTGCGCCAGGTTGGGCGGCGGCACGTTCTTAGCCTTGAGGCCTGCACGCAATATCGCACGGGCCTCCTCTTCCATGCTCCTGCCATGACTGGCGGCGCGACGTTGCAGTTTCGCTTTGACAGTGTCTTCCAGGCGTCGTATGGTGATGCTCGCCATAGATCGATGATAGCACTGCAATCACCTGGTTCAATTTTCACTATCGTCGCTTTGCGACTCCGCTGGCACCGGCCGGAGATCCATCGCTGAGCCCCGAGGAAGGCTCCTGGATGATCGAGGCGGCCTCGAGGACCTGACGGCTGGAATCGTGTTGCTCGGCGCCGCCAACCTGGCTTTGTTTGGCGCTCCCGCTGGCGCGACGCCGCCATCCTGGATGCCATCACCGCCGCCGGACTGCTCCCGTGGGCAGTCTGGCTGGCGCGCTCGTTGGGAGGCTGGAGCCGGCACGGCCAGGGATACGCGGTCGGCGACGGCGCGGCGGAAGTGGTGCTGAAGGTCGCCTACTGGGGCATGTCGACGATCCTTTTCAGGCCCCTCCAGCTTTGGTCGGCGTGTTCCGGTGGGCGCTTGAGCGCGAGGATCATCACCCGATCGAAGCCGGTCGCCAGATCCGCGTTGTCCGTGCAATAGAACCCGCCGTCAATGTAATGCTCGCCTTGAAACAGGATGGGCGGCGCACCCCGGGAAGCGAAATCCAACGCCGCGCAACTGGCGGTCAACGAGTCTCCACCCGAGTGACGACACCGGAGAGCCACGCGCGTGAAGCGAGCACACCAACACTACGGCGCACGGTCGGGCGGCGAGGCCGCACGGCGGAGCCGGTCCCGCACGCCGGCCCATTCGGGGGCGTCCGGCGGAGGTTCCACGGCGATCCAATCGAGGCCCTGCGCGTCGAGCGCGATGCAGCATCTCGTACAGAGCGGCTGCGTAGGCGCGCGGGTCCGCGGGCATTTCGCGGCCGATGCGCAGATGGGCACCGTTTCCACCCTCCGGTGGGTCGCCGAGGATCAAGGGAGTTCGCGGTCGGTAGTGCCGGGGGTGCATCCCGGGCGAAGCGTGCGGGCCCCCGGCGAGTTCCGCCGCGATCCCCACCGGTCCGATGAGTGCTTCGATTTCCGGCAGCGGAATCACGCCGGGACGAAGCAGCAGTGGGTCCGCCACCAGCGAGAGCACGGTGGATTCGATGCCCACAAGTGCGGGTCCGCCATCGAGCACGTAATCGGCAAGCGAGGCGGGCACGTGCCCTGCCGCGGTGGGGGAAAGCTCGGTGAAGCGGTTGGCGCTGGGCGCGGCCAGCGGCACTCCGGCCGCGCCGATCAGGGCAAGGGCCAGCGGATGTGCAGGCATGCGCAAAGCCACGGTCGGCAGCCCCGCGGTGACTATGTCCGGAACCGCAGGCTGCTTCGGCACCACCAGGGTGAGGGGGCCGGGCCAAAAGCGTTCGGCCAGCAACTGGGCCGCGGGCGGCCACTCCCGCGCCAGGCCGCGGGCCATGGCGATCGAATCGACGTGCACGATCAGGGGGCTCGAGTGGGGCCTGCCCTTGGCCGTGAAGATGCGTTGTACGGCGGCTGGGTCCAGCGCGTTTGCGCCGAGGCCGTAGACGGTCTCGGTCGGGAACGCGACCAGCTTTCCCTCGCGAATCAGCGCCGCCGCATGCCCGACGCTCACTCGACGGCGTCGTCCTTATCGTCGCCCGCGATCTTGCCGGTCTTGCGCCACACCAGGAAGGCATGAATCAACGGGTCCAGGTCGCCCTCGAGCACGCGGTCCACATCGCCCATCGCCAGCTTGCTCCGCAGGTCCTTCACCAGGCGGTAGGGGGCGAGGACGTAGTTGCGGATCTGGCTGCCGAAATTGATCTCGAGCTTGGCATCCTCGGTCTTGCGCGTCTCCTCGCGCTTTTTCTCCAGCTCGTGCTCGTAGAGCCGGGCGCGGAGCTGCTTCATGGCGCTGTCGCGATTCTTGTGCTGGGACCGTTCGTTCTGGCATTGCACCACGATCCCGGTGGGAAAGTGGGTCATGCGGACGGCCGAATCCGTCATGTTCACGTGCTGCCCGCCCGCGCCCGAGGCGCGGAACGTGTCGATGCGCAGATCCTCCAGCCGGATGTCGATCTTGATCTCGTCATCCACCTGCGGAAAGACGAAGACGGACGCGAAGGATGTGTGCCGCCGGGCGTTCGCGTCGAACGGCGAGATGCGGACCAGGCGATGCACGCCGATCTCGGATTGGAGCATGCCGTAGACGTTATCGCCGTTGACTTCGAAGGTGACGGATTTGATACCCGCCCCTTCGCCTTCGAGCCGGTCCGTGACTACGGTTTGGAAGCCCTGGCGTTCCGCCCATCGCAGGTACATGCGAAGGAGCATTTCGGCCCAGTCCTGGCTCTCCGTGCCGCCCGCGCCGGGGTGAATGGTGACGATGGCGCTGCGCGCGTCGTTTTCGCCGGAGAGCAGCATGGCCGTTTCGAGGCGCTCCAGCAGCTCGGAATACACTTTGATGTCGCGCTGGATATCGGCAGACACGTTTTCGCCCTCGCGGGCGAGCTCGAATAGAGTATCGAGATCCTCGGTCATCGAACGGATGCGTTCGTCGTTGGCGATGGACTCCTCCAACCGCTTCCGGTCCTGCATCACTTTTTGGCTTTTTTCCGGCTGGCTCCAGAAGTCCGGGGCGCCGATCTGCTGCTCGATCCTGGTCAGCTTCTGTTTCTGTTGAGGCGCGTCAAAGATACCTCCGCACGGCTAGCGCCTGTTCGCGGAGGGGGGCATATTCGCGGTCCAATTCTTCTACTGTCATGGCGGATTAATCCAATTCTAACAAATACCCTTTTTTCCCGACGTTCACCGCGCGCGTGGCGCCCATTCGCGTTTCGGCGCCCTGCGCTTCGTGAATGTGGCCGCAGAAAAACCAACCGGGCTGGTGCCTCTCGATGAAATTTCTCACCGCCCGGGATCCGGCATGCAAATCCTGGCGGATACGGTCGAGCGCGGTTCCATACGGCGGGCAGTGGCAGATCAGCACCAGCGGGGATAACCCGGAAAACCGCTCGAGCCGTTCGGCAAGCTGCATTTCGCTGTATTCGCCGGGCGTATTGAACGGGGTCGGGTTGGAATATCCGAGTCCGGCCACGTTCCAGGTTCCCACCTGAAAGTGGCGCTCGTGAAAGCCGTGCAACCCGAAGCGCGCGCAGAAATCCGCAATCTGCGCCGCCGATTCGTGATTTCCGGGTAGGACGTACATGCGCTCCGCCCGGGTTTGCAGGATTTTTCCGCAGTCCTCGAGTCCTCTTGCCCAACTCACCAGGTCCCCGGCGGCAACGTAATAATCAGCCTCAACGCCGAGCAGGGTCTCGAGCGTCTTCCAGTCTTGGTGGATGTCGGAAAAGATCAGAAGCTTCAATGAGAGAATGGTATCGCAGAAGGTGCCGGGCGGCGAATGAGCGAGTACGACAGCGAACTTTCCAAACTGGTAGCTGAGCTGAATCGCGCCGCGCCCAGCCAAAAGACGCCCGCCTCCCGCCTGCCTCAGTCGACGGCGTCGCTCGAACAGTTGCTGCACGCCGCCGCCGCGCGCTCCGCATCCGACGTGCTGCTGATTGCCGGGACGCCGGCCATGCTGCGCATCAACGGGAACCTCACGGGCGGGGGAGGCGCCGCCCTCGAAGCCGAGGATGTCCGCAGCCTGGTCCTGCCGCTGCTGGAACCGTGGCAGCTCGAGGAGTTGCAAAAGCGAAAGTCGGTGGACCTGAGTTTCATCCGGGAAAACCTGGGGCGCTTCCGCATCAACATGCATCATCAGCGGGGCACGCTGGCAGCGAGCATCCGCCTGCTGCCTTCGCGCATTCCGTCGCTCGAATCGCTGCACCTTCCCGTTTCGCTCGCCAAACTGGCCGAGCGCAGACAGGGGCTGGTGCTGGTGACCGGGCCCACCGGTTGCGGCAAGACCTCCACGCTGGCCGCGCTGATCGACATTGTGAACACGCGCCGCGCCGCGCACGTGGTCACCATCGAAGACCCGATTGAATACCAGCACGCCAACCGCAGTTCGATCATCGAGCAGATCGAGGTGGGCCGCGACACGCCGGATTTCGCCGGGACCCTGCGCAGCATCATGCGGCAGACTCCGGACGTGATCCTGGTGGGGGAAATGCGCGATGCGGAAACCATGGCGACGGCGCTCACGGCCGCCGAAACCGGCCACCTCGTGCTCTCGACCCTGCACACCAACGACGCGATTCAGGCAGTGGCCCGGCTCCTCGACTCCTTCCCGGCGGCAAATCAGCCGCAGATCCGGCAGCAGCTCTCGCTGGCCCTGGCCGCCGTCATCGCGCAGCAGCTTGTGCCGGGGATCGACGGCATTTCGCGCTGGCCTGCGGCCGAAATCATGATTGCCAGCGATGCCGTGCGCGCGCTCATCCGAAAAGGCGACGATCATCAGCTACGCTCGCAGATTTCCGTCGGACGCGCGGAGGGGATGGTCACGATGGAGCAGTCGCTGGCCGAACTGGTGCGGATGAACCGCATTCATAGGGATACGGCCTTTGCCCACTGTTTCCGCACCGACGACCTGCAACGGTACCTGGCGTAAAGCCGCCAGAGATCGCAAGGCAGATGCTCATCTCGTGAAGAGCCGAGCAGAACGAACCGCTCCTCCTCTGAAGAGCGCCGCGGGTCCGCCACGAAGCGGCCCAGGAATCGCCGACCACTGTTGTGCTTCTGCGAATGAAACACAACGCTTCGCCAGATTGGCTGCGGCCTTCTCTTCTTGCGACCAGGAGCACTACCCGCAACTGAAGGTGGCGTCGCAACCTCCCGGCTCAGTGCAGCGTGCCGAGTTCCCATTGGAAATTCCCCGAATCTGGGCAAGTAAGTGGTTGACGGGCACACGCCGGGAAATGCTGTCTGTGACTACCGGATACCGCTGCTGTCCACGAACTGAGGTCAACCCACAAGAATCCCCACAGGCGGCATCCGCTTCGCCGCGTTCTGTCAGAACCCGCATGATTGAAGCACTTCTGCAAGGTCACTGGTCGGAACGGCCTCTGATAAGCGGCACCGAGTCCGCCGCACGTACGATAGACTGAAGGTGGGTTGGCCATGAATCGAGAGTTCGTCGAGCGCCGGGATGGAAGTCTTTACCTCGTCGGGAGTCGTGTGCCGCTGGCTCACGTCGTCCGCGAATTCCAGCATGGCGAACTTCCGGAGGCGATTCGTTCCCATTACCCGACCCTAACCCTGGAACAGGTATACGGCGCGATCACCTTTTATCTGGGCTCCAAAGAAGAAGTGGAGACGGATATCGCCGAGCGCGAACGGGTCGAAGATGAGTTCGCGGGAACCCACCCGGCGCCGCCCGATCTGAAGCAAAAGCTGGAGCGCGCGCGGCAACAACTGCTTGCGCGCCGATCCTGACGAATGATCCGCTTCCTGGCGGACGCCGACCTCAACGAGGGAATCGTTGCCGGATGCTTACGTCGAGAACCCGAGATGGATTTCCTGTCCGCCAATAAAGCGGACCTGGAAGGAGTGCCCGATCCCGAGGTACTGGCGCTGGCGGCTGCGGAGGATCGCATTCTGGTGTCGCACGATTTCCATACGATGCCGCGGCATTTCGGCAACTTTCTTCAGGCCGGCAATCCCAGCCCGGGCGTCCTTCTCGTGCCGCAGTGTCTCCCGGTTGGTGAAGCGATAGAAGAACTCGTGCTGATTTGGGCCGCTTCGGACGCCGACGAGTGGCAGAATCGGATCCTGAAAATCCCACTACCGTGAGCATTTATTTGGCGAGGTCCTTCTGCCGGCTTACAGGTAGACAGCCTTGGCAGGTGTCGCACAGAGCTGGGGATCTAGTAATTGCAGAAGCAGTTCGAGCCGGACGCGCGAAGCCGAAACGTGAAAGCGTTGCGGCTCGGAATACCGCCAAAGGCCAAGGGCATGGCGTTGTTGGAATCCCTTCCATTTACGCACGATTCTCTCACGGAGCGGCGCCATCAGGGCTGCTTGGTCCGAGGGCAGAACTCAATTTCGAACCGCCCGGTATCGGCCTCAAAGTCGGCCACAGACGCTACAGCAAACCAGACCCGCAGTGGCCACGGCATCGGGGGCTTGGCGCGCCCCGGCTTCCTCGTGCGCCGGAGAGCGAGAAGGTTCTGCACCTCGTGATAAGTGGTCCTCTCGACCGGGCCCTGGTGATAGCCATCAAGACCCATATCCGTCGAGGACCAAGCCGGCGTAGACGTAATTTGTGAGCGTGAAGAGTACCTGGCGCGCCGTCCATCGGTTGTTACTCCTCGTGCGACATCCCTGCGCATTGGCGAGAGTCGCGATAGTTGACGGGAGCATTTTCGCTAATGCCCACTGAAAAATCCGCGAAAGTACTTCGCCTTCTCCCGGAACCACGACCAACTGCTTCGTGCGAGGCCTGCCGCGTAACCGAACGGTACAGCGCCCGCGATTCGTGAAGAGGTCATCTCCCTTTCCGGTTCGACGAAGGACGCCAGGACATTCAACATCAGATTGCCTAGCGCTGCCACGCCAAGTTCCGGCGCGGCCACGACCGTCAGCCCGACCTTGTGCTCGCGAAGTTCCTGCCCGAGGTTGACGGAATGCCGAAGGTCGCGTGAGAGCCTGTCGAGTCGATATTCCATCACACGCCACGGCTGTTGACCAGCGCGCCGATTCCGAAATGGTGGATCGTTTTGGCTGGGCAAGAACAACGCGAACTTCACCAAGGCCCAGAAGACCATCGGCGATCGAGTGGGTGGGGTGTTCAAGAATTTGACGGCGGCCGCCGCAACCGCGCGCGATACGGACGCCGAATACAAAAAGGTTGAAGCCTCCATCAAGAAGAGCTGCCCATGGGCGCAGCCGCAAGCTCACCAGTGATAGCCCAAGCCCACCGAGAGGCGTAATGCGGCGTTGAAGGAATGGTAGGTCGGACTTCCGGCGCCGGCGGCAATCAGCCGGACCTCCGGCCTCAGTGCGAGGTGCCGGGAGAGAAACACTTTCGCGCCAACTCCCGCGTTGGCCAGCAGTCCCGTCCTCGTACGAACAAAGTGGTAGTCGCCGTAATGCTGTTCGGTCGTGGACCGGACGACGCCTGCTCCCAGCAACACAAAAACGAGGTTCCTTTCGCTTTGAACCACGTACAGCAGCCCGTTGCCTGTCGCCTGCACACCCCTCGCGCGGTAATTAGGAGCCGGACCGAAATACGTTCTGATTCCGCGAAACGCGTTCACCTCGCCCTCAATCGAGAACTGCGGCAGCAACCGGCGGCCCACACCGCCGCCGCCGTTCAGACCGCGAAGCGGGAGGCCTTCCTCGTCCCACCACTTTCCCCATCCACCCCAGCCGAAGATCTCGTTCCGTGCCATTTCCTGGCTGAAACCGGGTGCGGCAAAGATCAGGCCGATGGCGGAGGCCACCAGGACACGCAAGAAGTTTCGCATTTCAATCACCGGGCAGGACACGGATCTCGGTGATGCGCTTGTCCACCGCCTTGCCGAAGTGGTATGCGCCGATTCCGACTCCAGCCACCCCCACGGTTGCAACCAGGGGTATGATGACCGCGAGGTCGCCTTCGGAGTAGGTGTTGTCGCTCGCACCCGCGGCCACGGCCAATCCTGCCGCAGTAACCGCACCCGCCGTGATCAGGATGCGTCCCAGGGTCCGGTATTCGGTCACGCGCAGGAAGGAAACCGAGGACCTCGGGATGGAGTACCTGCCCTTGGGTTGCACCTTCTTGTTTGATGTCTTCGAAATGTCCAGGCGCAGTCCCGTGGATTCGACGGCGCGCACTTTACCCTGTATCTGTGTGCCGTCCGGCAAAACCAGGGCTACCTTTTTATCCTCGATACGCGGACCCAATTCACTCCATCTGAGTGACTCCTGCCCGGCCGGACCCGCCCATGCCGTTCCGGCCCAGAGCAATCCGCCGATGACCGCCAGAGAGCGTAGCGTCATATCTGCCTCCGTCTGCGATGATGCGGCAGTCGGGCGGCAGGATTGTCACCGCGGCGAGGCTGGCCGGTATTTTGACTGCAAAACGTTTGTCACGAAAATGTCCGGCGCTACACGACCGCCGGCACCAGCATCCACCGGAGCACGCCCTTGGGCTCGCGCCCGAAGCGGTCGCAATCGATGCGCACCAGCGCCGCTTTCTTCATGTCCACCATCAGGGTGGGACACCCGAGCAGCAGCGCCACCGTGGAGCTCATCAGCGGCTCGTGGCTGGCAAGCACGATGGAAGGTTCATCCTCGCGCGCGCGGATCTCTTCCCACACCGCATAAGGCGAGGCTTCCGGCGCCAGCGCCGGTGTCTTCACGATCTTGCCGCGGTACACCAGCACTTCGGCGGCAACTTCCGCGGTTTCGACTGCGCGGCGATACGGGCTCGAGAGAATCAATCCGGGGTTCGGGTCGGCGCGCCGCAGCACGCGCTTCAACTTTTCCTTGCCCTCGGCGGTTAGGGCGCGCTCCGAATCGGGTTGCCCGGCGCGCGCCTCTTCGGCAATGCCGTGACGGAGGAGGTAAATCTGCATGATCGCGAGTATTGTAACTCGCGCGTCACCGGTTGATGTCGCTGCCCGATTCCAGCCGGTCCAGCAGGCGCTGCACGGCCGCCCTTTGGATTTCCGGCGCGCCCGTAAGCGCAGCCTTCGCCTCGCGCACGGCGTTCGAAAAATCCTTCTGCGCCGAGTAAACCCGCGCCTGCGCGAGCCGGCTGATCCAGGAATCGGGGAAGCGCCTGGGCATCTCGCGGAATATGGCGATGGCATCTTCCTGCGATTTGTTTTGGATTTGCAGGCTGCGTGCGTAATTGTAGGTCTCGAGCACGTTCGCCTTCTCCATTGCCATCTTCATCGCGGTGGCGGCGTCGGCCTTGCGTCCCAACGCGTCGAGCGCGCGCGACTTCGTTTGCAGGTTGGCGAAGCGCGGCTCGATGGCCACGGACTGCTCGGCCCACTTGAGCGCAGTCTCCGGCTCCAGGCGCATGTCCGTGAGCCAGCCCGCCGCATCGTCCCAACTGGCCCAGTGGTAAGCGTTCAGGTTCCGCAACTGGTTGCGGAGCGAGGAAACCGCCGTGGCATTCACGTCTACCTTAAACAGGATCGGAACGGCCAGCCGCTCCCACCGGAGCGTCAATTCGGCGGAGTCGGGATGCAGGTTCTCGAAGCTGTAGGACAGCGCATTCTGCATCTCGGCGGGATGAGGCTTCACCGTTACGCGCAGCGCATCCTCGGCCTGATCGTAGGTGAAGCTGCCCCAGGAGGTGTAGTTCTTCGAGAAGATGATCGTCCATTGATCCGCGGTCGGGATCATGTGCAGGCCGTACTTGCCGGCCGGCAGAGGCTGCCCCTCCACACTCACCGGACCGCTGGTTTCAAACACGGTGTTGTCATTGGCGCCGGCCCGCCACACCTCGCCGTACTTGACCAGGTCTCCCCAGATTTTGCGGTTACCGGCAAGCGGCCGGTGATAATCCACCCGAAGATCGGTGAGGCCGATGCGTTGCCTCACCGACGCCCCCTGGCTGGCCTCGGGAAGTTGCAGGAACAGGCTCTCGCGGACCCCTTGGCCGAAAGCCAGGCCGGGAACGAGCACCGAAACAAGGCAAACGAAATGGTGAATTCGAAGCATGTGAGAATGACGCGAGGGCGCGCGCGTCGTGAGCGGCCCGCTCCGTATGCCCATCCCGGTTCGCTGTACGCTCGTCACCGCACGGCCGGGACGGCTGACAGGCGGCAGCCGCGGCGGTTACTATCGTCCGCGCCGGGTGGAGTGCCCTCGCTGCGGAGTGCGGGTGATTTCGTGCTCTCCGCCACGAGAAAACCAGCATCCAGGTCCGGCGCCGCATCCATGCCTCAATGCGGCCGGCTCCCGGACGCTCCGCCCGCATCGAACATGACTACGAACGTCGCGGCGCTTGGGCCTACTTGGCCGCCTGGGATGCCCATCGCGCCAAAATCTTCGGCCGCTGTGAAGCCAGCACAGGAATCGTACCGTTCGACCGGTTGGTGGAAGACCTGATGGGTCAAGAACCCTGCCGCTCGGCGCCGCCGCGTGTTATGGATCTTCGACAACGGTTCCTCAACCTATGAGAAATCCGCCGCTCCATTTCGCTGGACGTTTACGCGGGCCGACTTGGCCGACCTCACGCAGCGCCTCAACGCCAGCGCGTTGCCCGCTGCCGACTGAGCCCCCCAGAATACGACACCGTAATTCCGAGTTGGAGTACTTAGAGGTAGTTTTCGGTCGCTTCTGTCCGTCCAGTTTTTTCGTTCGATTTCGTCTGTTGTTCGCCTTTATGGTAGGGAATCGTCTGGTTCATCGTGCGGAAGAGGCTTGATTTGCTCGATGTTTTGGAGGCGCGGGTCGGAATCGAACCGACGAATAAAGGTTTTGCAGACCTTTGCCTTACCACTTGGCTACCGCGCCCCGGATGAAGGTCTGTCTTGATAAATACCGCGCCCGGCGGGTCCAAGTCAAACTCGATCCAGCGCGGCCGGCCGCGTTGACTTCACGGGAGCGCTCCCTTACCATCGTGCCTAATCTATGAAACGCGCATCTCTTTTGCTGCTTGCGGCCGCTTTCGCGCTGTCCGCCGCCGAGACCTACCGCAAGCCTCCTCAACCCGTCCTGGATTTGCTGAATGCGCCCCCGACGCCCACGCTCAGCATCAGCCCGGCACGGACCTATGCCATGCAGGGCAACCCCGTCCGTTATCCTCCCATCGCCGAACTTTCCCAACCCATGCTGCGGCTCGCCGGCCAGCGCATCAATCCCCGTACCAACGGGCTGCACAATTCCACCTTCAACAGTTCTCTCACCCTGCGCAAGATTCCCGAGGGCACGGAAATCAAGGTCACTCTTCCGCTGAACCCGAAGCTGAGCGGCGCCTACTGGAGTCCCAACGGCCTGCACTTCGCCTTCACCAACGCCACCAATTCCGGTTACGAACTGTGGGTGGGCGATACCGCCACCGGGTCCGCGCACCGGGTGGAGGGCGTGCGCGTCAACGCGGTGCTGGGCGGCGGGGTGCAATGGACCCCCGACAGCAAAGGGCTGCTGGTGAACCTGATCAAGCCGAACCGCGGGCCTGCGCCGCGCGAACCCGTCGTGCCCGCCGGGCCGCACGTGCAGGAGAGCCTGGGCGGCGCGGCGCCGGAAGCGACGCACGAAGACATGCTCCAGAATCCCCATGACGAGGACCTCTGGGAATACTACGCCACCTCGCAACTGGCGATCGTGGACCTCGCCACCGGAAAACCGGCGCTGCTCGGCAAGCCCGCCATCGTGGCCTCCGCCCGCTTTTCGCCCGACGGCAGGAACATTCTCGTGACCACCATCCACAAGCCGTTTTCCTATCTTCACCAGTACCGCGATTTCCCGCGCGATATCGAAGTCTGGGACCGCGGCGGCAAAATGATTCACAAGGTGGCCGGCCTGCCGCTCCAGGACAAGATCCCGATCAACGGTGTCAGCACCGGTCCGCGCAGCGTGCAATGGCGGCCGAGCGCGCCCGCTACGCTGGTCTGGGTGGAGGCGCTCGACGGCGGCGACCTCAAGAATATCGTTCCCCATCGCGACCGCCTGCTGGCCCTCAAGGCTCCCTTCACTGGAGCGCCGGTCGAGTTCTTCCGGACCGAGCAGCGCTTCGGCGGAATTGAAATCGCCGCCGCCAGCGGGCTCGCCCTGGTCTCGGATTCCGAGCGCAAAACCCGTCGCGTGCGGACCTTCCAGATCGATATCGATAACCCTGCCAAGGCAGCCAAACTGATCTGGAGCCGCAACACCCAGGACCGCTACCGCGATCCGGGCCGTCCCCTCGACCAGGTTCTGCCGTCCGGACATTCCGGCGTACTCGTGGATGGCGATTTCCTCTACCTCACTGGCGCGGGCGCGTCGTCCACCGGCGATCACCCGTTTCTCGACCGCTTCAGTCTCTCGACCCTCAAGGCCGAACGAATTTTCGAGTGCGATGCCGACCATTACGAATCCGTGGTGGCCCTGCTCGACGACAAGGCCGGCCGCTTCCTCACCCGCCGCGAAAGTCCCAGCGAACCGCCGAATTACTTCGTCCGCGCGGCCGGCGGGCAGATGACCGCGATGACGAAGTTTCCGGACCCGCAGCCCATCTTCCGCAAAGTCAGCAAGCAGCTCGTCCTCTATAAACGGCCGGACGGCGTGCCGCTCTCGTTCATCCTCTACCTGCCGCCCGACTACCAGCCGGGCACGCGTTTGCCAACGATTGTGTGGGCGTATCCGCGCGAATACGGAGATGCCGATACCGCCGGCCAGGTCAGCGGCTCGACCAAACGCTTTACGGAGGTTGCGGGCTATTCGGAGATCTGGCACGTGCTGGACGGATTTGCGGTGCTCGCGAATGCCGCCATGCCGGTGGTGGGAAGCGACCCCGACCTGGTCAACAATACGTACATCGATCAGATCGTGGCGGATGCCAAGGCGGCCATCGATAAGGCGGTCGAGATGGGCGTCACCGACCCGGCCCGTGTCGGCGTGGGCGGCCACAGCTATGGCGCTTTCATGACCGGCAACCTGCTGGCCCACTCGAATCTCTTCAAAGCCGGCGTGGCCGAGAGCGGAGCCCACAACCGGACTCTCACTCCGTTTGGATTCCAGAGCGAGCGGCGCACCATCTGGCAGGCGCCCGACGTTTACCTGAAGATGTCGCCTTTCATGTATGCCGACAAGATCAAGACTCCGCTGCTACTGATTCACGGCGAGGCCGACGATAATGACGGCACCTTCCCCATCCAGTCCGACCGCATGTACCAGGCGGTGCGCGGCAACGGCGGAACCGTGCGGCTGGTTTTCCTTCCGGCCGAGGCGCACGGCTACCGCGCCAAGGAAACGATAGAACACGTCGTCTGGGAGAAGTTTAACTGGTTCGACAAGTACGTGAAGAACGCCGGGGCGCCGGCAGGCAGCCTGAACTAATTAGGGTGGCCGCTTCCCGGTTTCAGCGCCCGGACGCGCGGGGAGCGGCTGCTCGACGTGGTGAACGCAGATCGCGCCGGCATGATCAGCAGCACCAGGCGGGACTGGCGGTCGCGGTCATGAAAAACGGTTTGCGACGCCTTCAGTAAACGGGTGTCGGTGGCGATGTCCCCGCCTGTATTCGTGTTCCGGTCGAACCGCGGGAAATTGCTGCTCGAAATCTCCAGCCGGATCGAGTGGCCCTTCAGAAATACGTTGGCCGTCACGCCCGCGTCGATCTGAATCTGGTAGACCTCGCCGGGCCGTGCCAGTTCCGGCCTTTCGAGGGAGTTGCGGTAGCGCAGCCGGAGGATACCATCCGTCAGGTTGCGCGCCGAGCCGTCCGGAGCGACGTCCACCAGTTTGGCCGTGAAATCCGTGTCCCGCGCGCTGCTGGCCACGTACAGCACAACCTGCACGGGGCCGATCACATCCAGATCGTGACGCAGGGGACGCGTCGTGTAGACCAGCACGTCCTTGCGCTGCTCCACCTTGCGCTGGTCCATCGGGCCCCACGGGAAGATCCTCGGGTTGCAGCAGACCGCCCCGCCCACGGTCGGTACCGGGTTGGTCGGATCGAACACGTACTGGTCCACGGCGGCCGTGCGCGGCGGCCGCTCGCTCAGGGCCCCGTCGCCCGATACCGTATTTGCGTGGGCCCGGCTGTCCAGGTAGAACTGCACCGGCCTGGCTTCGCGCGGCGGCCACTCCGTGTCTTCATGCCAGCGGTTGGCGCCCATCACGAAGACGCGCAGCGGCGGAGTTTCGTCGAGTTCGCTGTCCTTGCCGCGAAGCCACCGGTCGAACCACTCGAGTTGCAGCCGCCGTATGGGGATCTGCGCATCCGGCCCGAAGTCCACATTCGGAAATACGTAAGACATGCTGTGCGGCCACGGCCCGATGATCGTCCGGTTGGCGCCGGAACTCTTCCGCAGCGCCGCGAAGGCCTCCAGGTCGCTCTGCCCGAAATTGTCGTACCAGCCGCCCACACTGAACACCGGAATGCGGATCTTATCGATCGCCTCCTTCACGCTGATCCTGCGCCAGAACGCGTCGAACGAGGGATGCGCCACCGCCGCCCGGAACATCTCCGACGGCCACCCCGTCGCCGCCACGTCCGCGGTGCGCAGCGGCAGGTGCAGCACGAATCGGGAGAAGTTCGGAATGTATCCGGGGGCCTTCAGGTTCTCCGCCATCCACAGCAGGCGGCCCCCCAGTTTCATGGCTCCGCCGGTAGAGTAAAAGCGGTCGCGGTAGTCGTCGTAGCCGGAGACCACGGGGAAGATCGCCTTCAGGTGCCGGTTGTTCGTGAGCGCCGCTTTCCACTGCGCGATTCCCCGGTAGGATCCGCCGACCATCCCGATTTTCCCGTCCGACCAGGGCTGCCGCGCAATCCAGTCGAGCGTATCGGAGCCGTCCTCCGGTTCCTGTATCAGGGGGTTGAACAGGCCCTCGGACTCATAGCGGCCGCGCACGTCCTGAGCAACCACGGCGTAACCGTGCGTCAGAAACTCCAGGTAGGGGCCGGGCGCTGACGGCTTGCCGTAAGGGGTGCGCTCCAGGATCACCGGCAAACGCGCCTGTCCCGGGGGCAGGAAAACGTTGGCGGCCAGCCGGACGCCGTCGCGCATCGGAATCTGCACGTGGATGACGCGGAACGAATCCTTGCCTGCACCGTACAAGCCGGCGCACGCCAGAATCAGCCAAGCGAATCGCACAGAACCTTCCAAAACCGGGCCCCCGATTCTTCCAGGCGGTGTTGCGCGCCTACGTGTGCGGCTCCCCGTTGTCCGACAGCCCTGCCCACCGCTTCCATCGATGTTAGCAGAAGCATGTGCTCGAACAGCGAAGCGCGTTCCGCGGCTCCGGCAGGGATGCGGATGCAGGCGTCCTCCGGGAAACGGGACCATTCCGCGGATTCGGTCACCAGCACCGGCTTGCCGATGCCCATCAGCCGGATGCCGATGCCCGAGGTTTCGCCCGCGGCCGGATAGCGCAGATTGATGCAGGCGTCCACCGCACTTGCCGCCATCCAGAATGCCCGCTCTTCAAGAAATGGCAGCCGGACGATCCCTGGTGCTTTCAGCAGTGGCGTGGCTGAGCGCTCCAGGTCGCTCGACGCGAACTCGCCGGCCACCAGCAGCGACGCCTTTTGGCAATCGCGCCGAACCCGCCCGAACGCCTCCAGCACTGCCATCAGCCGCTTGGATTCACGCAGGTATCCGAAAACGCCGAAGACGTAGCTGTCGGCGGCGAGTCCCAACGCTGCGCGAAAACGCATCGTCTCGGCGAACGAGGGCAGGGCAGGGGCAACGAACAGGTGCGGGATCTCCACAATCCGCGCACCCGCGGCGTGCGCTGCCACCGTCCGGGCGGCCGCGGGATTGTGCACAACGACGGTGCGCGCGGTTTCCGCGATTCGCCGCAGCAGCGGATACTCGAAATAGCGCGGGTCGGAACCGGAGGCAGCCCTCGACTTCCACAAATCCTCACCCAAGCCCCGGTTCCATTCCCCGTAGTTGAAGACGAACTCCTCCACGTAGGCCGCCCGGTCGAGCTGTCCAAGCAGGAAATGATGCAGGAGCGCATCGTGCAGCACCACCACACCGGGTTCCCGCAGCGCGCGGTGGTAAATCGAAGCGTGCAGACGGTTGTTGCCCAGGTGGTAGAGGGGCGCATCGCAACGCTCCGGGGCAAGTTCCACCGTGCCGTGCCTGCGCAACTCCGGGAGAAGGGCCGCGGCGTAGTCCGCCACGCCGGTGCGCGCGGGCGGCAGCGGAGAAAAGAATCCCGCCTTCACGCCTTCTTCCGTTTTCCGAACAGGGCCGTCCCAACCCTTACGCACGTGGAGCCTTCTTCGATGGCCGTTTCCAGGTCGTGCGACATACCCATCGAAAGCTGCTCGAGCCCGTGTTCGGCGGCCAGTTCGCGCAGGCGGCGGAAGTAGGGCCGCGCCGCCTCCGGATCGTCAGACCACGGCGGCATCGTCATCAACCCGAGCAGGCGCAGGCTCGGACACTCCCGCACTGCCGCGATCAGTTGCGGGATCTCTGCCGCACCGGCGCCGCTTTTGGCCTCTTCGTTTCCGAGCTTCACCTCGATCATTACGTCGAGCTGTTGCCCCGCCTCATTCAGCCGCCTTGCCAGCCGCGCGGAATCCACTGTCTGGATGACTTGAAAGATCTCCGCCGCCTTTCGCGTTTTGTTCGACTGAAGATGGCCGATCAGGTGAAACCGCGCTCCCGCGAGGTCTGCCACCAGCGGCGCCTTGTTTTCGAACTCCTGTACGTAATTTTCGCCAAACTCGCGCAGGCCGAGAGCGTAGGCGTCGCGAATCACCTGGGCCGGAAATACTTTGGTGACAGCGAGGAGCGTGACGCCGGCAGGATCGCGCCGGGCGCGTTCGCAGGCGTGGGCGATTCGCCGGCGCACCTCGGCGAGCCGCCGTTCGAGTTCCGTACTCTGCATGGCGGGAACCTTCAGTATCCCAGGATCGGCGGGCGGCGTCCGGCCGGAGGTCCGGCACAATTTACGAAATCCGCCGCATTCGGTGTCATAGAACTGAAAAACGTTTCCTGGTATTCTGGACACCCAGGGTCTAGAGAGGTATAATCATGATGAAATCTCTGCCGCTATATTTTCTGTACGTGCTCGCGCTTACGGCCACGGGCTTTGCCCAGGTGGCGGGCATGGGCACTATTTCCGGCACAGTTCGCGACGCCTCCGGCGCGGCTGTTCCAGAGGCGCAAGTCGTTGTCGCCAATGAAAGTAAAGGCATCCGTCGGACGATGCAGACTACCGAGGCCGGCGTATTTTCGGCGCCTTCGCTTGTTCCTGCGGCCGGCTACGTGGTGAGTGTTGAAAAGGCAGGGTTTTGCCAGACACGAGTCGAAGGACGTTCAAGTTCAGGTCGGGCAAAAGCGTGGATCTCCGCGTGCTTCTCGCCGTGAGCGGGACCAGCACCGAGATTCAGGTCGACGCCGACCGCTCCGATAGTGGAGCGGGACCAAGACAGACGTCTCCCAGGTGATCGGCGATCAACAGATTCAGGACCTCCCGATTAACGGGCGGCGCGTCGATACATTCGTGCTGCTTTCGCCGGCCGTTGCGCCCGACGGCAACTTCGGCCTGCTGAGCTTCCGCGGTGTAGCCGGGCACAACACGTTCCTGACCGACGGAAACGATACGACCAACCAGTTCTTCAACGAGAATGCGGGGCGCACGCGCATCCAGAGCCCGATTTCGCAGGAGGCGGTGCAGGAATTTCAGGTGGTTTCGAATAACTATTCGGCCGAGTATGGCAACGCGATGGGCGGCGTGGTCAATACCGTCACCAAGAGCGGATCGAATGATGTTCACGGGACGGGCTACTGGTATTTCCGCAATCGCTCGCTGAACGCGCGCGACCGGTATGCGAGTTTCAATCCGAAAGAGCACCCGCAATCAGTTCGGCGCCAGCCTTGGCGGAGCGATTGTTCGGGACAAGCTGTTTTACTTTTTCAATTACGAGGGCACCCGCCGGGACTTCCCCGCAATCGCCTCCGTGACGAGCGCCAACCTGTTCACGGCGGCGGGCACGCTCGATACGGCCCGCAACCCCTGCCCGGATCCCAACGCCACTGTAAAAGCGTCGGCGGCTCAATGCGACGCTGCGCGTATCGATGTTGACCACGCGCAATTTCGGCACGGTTTCCGCGAACCATCCGGCAGGATCTCGGGTTCGGCAAAGTGGACTACCGGCTGAACGATAAGAACAGCCTCAGCTTCAGTCTCAGTATCTGCGCTGCGATCTCGCCGCACGGGATTCAATCCAGCCGGTATCGTTTTCGACACCGGAAATGCCATCGGCAACAACGGCGACTCTACCGTGCGCAACGCATACGGCAGGGCCGGAATGGACCAGTATTCTCGGCGCCAGCATGGTGAACGAGGCGCGTTTCGGGTGGTTCAAGGACCGGTTGTTCGACCCCGCCAGCGACGATTTTCTGTATCCCGGCCTGGGCCGCGCGCAGTTGAGCGTCAGCGGCACGGGGAACCTCGGGCTAGGCCACGAACTACCCGCGCCTGAACCCGAGCGAGAACCGTTTCTCATTTGCCGACAACCTGAGCTGGATCAAGGGCGCTCACTCGATCAAATTCGGCGGCGAGCTCTCACACGTGCGGGACTATGTTTCGCAGCTTGCGAACCAGTACGGCACATACAGCTACTCGACCTTGAACAACTTCGCGCTCGACTTCACGGGCAACACCTCCGGCGGCAAGAACTGGAACACGTATTCCCAGACGTTCGGAAATCCCACCGTGGACCTGAGCCTGGTCACTTATGGCCTTTATGCGCAGGACCAGTACAGGATCAACAGCCGGATCATCCTGAATTTCGGCGTCCGCTACGACTACACCAGCGTTCCGCAGCCTAAGACGTTCAATCCCGACTATCCGGAAACGGGCGTGATTCATTCGGCCACCGATAACATTGCGCCGCGGCGTGGGAATTTCGGTCGCGATCGACAAGGACCGCAAGACCATGCTTCGCGCCGGCTACGGGATCTTCTTTTCCCGCGTGCAAACCGGTTTGATCAGCACTCTGTTCCTGACTAACGGCGTCTACCAGCAGCCCATCACGTACAATCGCGCCACGGCGGCACAGCTTGCCGCTGGACCGGTGTACCCGAATTTTCTGCCTTCGACGTCGTTCACGCCGCCGGCCGGGTCGGTGGACATTGTCTTTGCCGATAAGAACCTGCGCAATCCCTATACGCACCAGGCCAACATCGGTATCGAGCGCGAACTGACTTCCACCATGAGCCTGAGCGTCTCCTACCTGTGGAGCCGCGGCGTACGTCTATACGGCGTGCGGGACCTGAACGTAGGTCCGTTGGGCGCACCCGTCACTTACACGATTCTCGATCCCTCGGGCAGCGTCGCCGGGACTTACACGACGCCCACCTACCGCCTGCCGCGTCCCGATACCCGGTACCGGCGTCGTCGCGCTGATCGACAACCCGGCGCTGAGCTACTACAACGGCCTGGCGGTTCAGTTCAACCGCCGTTTCGCCCACTGGTTTCCAGGCCGGGGCGGCATATACGTGGTCGCACGCGATCGACTTCAACCAGAGCAGCGCCGACAACAATATCTTTTTCGGCACCACGCCGACGAGCTATGCGAACGGCGACTTTGCCGGGGAGAAGGGTTCCTCGATCAACGACATCCGCCATCGCTTCGTGGTCAATTCGGTGTGGACGCCGACCTTCGTCAAAAGTTCGGGCGCGCTCGCCCGCTACCTGATCAACAACTGGCAATTGAGCCAGGTCACAACTCTGCAATCGGCACGTCCGGTGAACTCCACCACCACCGTGAGCGGCAACGCATTTTCCGGCGCGCTGGTTTCCGGATCCCTCAATGGCCTGGGCGGTGGATTCTCGCGCGTGCCGTTCGAGCCGATCAGCAACCTCGATCTGGACCAGATTTATCGCGTGGATGCCCGCCTGGTGAAGAAACTGCCCTTCAGCGAACGGGTAACCGCATACCTTCAGTTCGAGGCATTCAACCTGTTCAACACTCCGTACGACACCGGGCGGCGAACGGCGAAATACAGCCTGAACTCGACAACGGGAACCCTGTCCTACATCTCTTCGTACGGCAGCGGAAGTTCGACGGCAGCGAGCCCGGACGGAACGACAGCGCGGCGCGCGCAGGTGAGCTTGCGCGTGACGTTCTGACCGCCGGCCGGCTGTAAACGAAAGCCGGTCGCGGATGTTCGATCCCGGCCGGCTTTTTGCGGACCGTACTGTTCACTGCTTAACGAAGAACTCGTAGGCCCGCTTTTCGCCCGACCCGTCTTTCTCGCGCATCACAGTAGTCAGAATCCTGCCCTTGTCGCCGAGCTTGAATTCCCGAACCAGGGTCTTCTCGCCGGATCCATCCTTCTGCGAGATCGTCAGGATCAGCCGGTCCTCTCCCCACTGGTCCCAGGCAGCACTCACTTTCGCCGGCCGGCCATCGAGCTGGGCATCGTGCTCCACACCGTCAGTGGTTAGCTCAAGAGGCTGATTCTCCGCCTTCGCGTCGGTAACCACGATGCGGATCGCCGGCTCGTTGTGCTCCATCTTGAACACAAGCTTGGTGTCCTCCTCGTGTGCCAATCTGCTGCGCACAGGATCCAATTTCCAGGTGCCGCTGTAGTCTGGCTTGGACGCGCTCCACAGCAGGCCGGCACCCACAATCAACAACGCAAGTGCGAATTTGTGCATGATAGCCTTTGCGCTCCTTACAGTACCTATCTTTTCAGGGTGCGGCTGCAACGAACATCCCAAAAAGCCATGAAATGGCTGCCAAACACTAACTCCTTCAGTACTTTGGCTGCAGGCTCACATACCCTGCCTTTTCCCGGCCCTATTCCGTGCGATTACAGGATATTGCGGGCGCGGGCAGGCGGCTAGAGTGAAATCATGAGGGCTGTATTCGGAGGATTCCTTCTGCTGGCGGTAATCGGGGAAATGCCGCTGGCGGCAGCCGAGCCCCGTTTGCAACGGATCGACTCGGACCAGATCACGGCGGCGGAGCAGGCCGCACTCTCCAAGGAAAATGAAAAGGCCGGACTGAGTTGCCACGTTACCGTCGTCAAGCCTCAAATGCGGCTCGATCTCGGTTTCCACACCGGCTACGTGGTTACGGTGCCGCTCAAGCAGCTTGCGGGCGAGGGCAACCGTCTCCACGCTCTTGCCAAAGTGACTCCCGACGATCGTTCCGCCGGACCGGTGTATTTCGCCACTGAGATTCCGGTGCCGCCGATCGGCCCGGAAGCCTCCGGCGACGTTGAGTTGCCCGGCGACTTCATCGTCGGCCCGGGTCGCTACCGCGTGGATTGGACGATTCGAGACGAATCCGGCCGCAGTTGCTCGAAAGACTGGGACATCAAGGCCAAACTGCGCAAGAACTTTCCCGTTCATCTGCTGGCTGTGCCCGCCAATTCGGTGCGCGAAGTGTCCAACGACAGCTTTGCCGCGCTGCCCGCCAAGTCCCTCGACGGAGGCCCTCTACACGTTCGGGTGCTGGTGAATTTCGCGCCGGGCGATCCCAACGGATCCGCGCTCACCTCCCGCGACGTCCGCGCGCTGACGGCCATTCTCCGCGCCGTCGCCCGTGAGCCCCGCTTCGGCCGGTTCAGCGTGGTTGCCTTCAGCAGCTCGCAGCAACGCGTATTTCACACCCAGGATGCCGCGTCCGAAATCGACTTTCCCGCTCTCGGCGAGGCGGTGGAGGAGCTTCAGACCGGCACGATCAGCTTTGCGCAGCTTCGCGACCCGAATAGCGCCACCCGCTTCCTTGGCGCCGTCCTCCGCAACAACCTGACCGGGCAGCCTCCGGTGGATGCCGTTGTGATTGTCAGCCCGCAGGTGATGCTCGACGACAAACCCTCGAAGGAACTGTTCGCGTCGGTAACCCCCGAATCGCCGCCGGTCTTCTATTTGAACTACAATCCCGACCCGATTTCCAATCCCTGGCGCGATACCATCGCCGGCGTGCTCAAAATCGTCCGCGGTCTGCAGTATTCCATCACCCGGCCGCGCGACCTGGGCTCCGCATTGCGCGACATGCAAAGCCGCCTTCTACGTTCTGACGCTAGCTCGAACTGAGCCTCGCCTTTACCGCGCGGGCCGCTTCCGAGCGGGCGATATCGATGCTCTGCCGCGTCTTGCGCTCCACTACCTCTACCAGGTCGTTGACCAGTTTCCTGCCCACGGTGATTCGGAACGGCACTCCGATCAGGTCCGCGTCTTTGAACTTCACGCCCGGGCGCTCGTCGCGGTCGTCCAGCAGCGCATCCAGCCCCAAAGATTTGCACTCGCCGTAGATCGCGCGCGCCGCCTCCGCCTGCGCCTCGTCGGTAATATTCGCGGGTGTCACGATTACGTCGAAGGGGGCTATCGCGGGCGGCAGGATCATCCCGTCCTTGTCGTGAAACAGTTCCAGCGCGCAGCACAGCACGCGCTCGATGCCGATACCGTAAGAGCCCATGACCGGCGTCACCTCTTTGCCGTCCGCGCCGAGCACGCGCAGCCCCATTGACTCGGAATACTTGTAGCCGAGCTTGAAAATGTGGCCCAGCTCCACGGTCTTGCGAACCTCCAGCGTCCCGCCGCAGCGTACGCACAGGTCGCCCGCTTGCACCTGGCGCAGGTCGTGGATCTCGGCTTCGAAATCCTCGCCCGGCGTGACGTGGCGCAGATGGTAGTCCGTGCGGTTCGCTCCCGCAATCATGTTGCGGCGTCCCGCTAAGGCGCGGTCCGCCAGCACCGCCATGTTCTTCACACCCACCGGGCCGAGCGAACCGGCCTCGGCGCCGAACCAGTCGCGGATCTCCTCCGGGTGCGCCGCGCGGAATTCGGGGTCGCCCGCGGCCGCTGCGAATTTGGTTTCGCTCAACTGATGATCGCCGCGCAGCAGCACCAGCACCGGCTTTCCGTCCGCCACCAGCACCAGGCTCTTCATCTGGGAACTCTCCGGCAGGCCGGTGAATTCCGCCACCTCAGCGATCGTCTTGCGCCCCGGCGTGTGAAACTCCTCCGGTTGAAGATCGCCCTCGGCGTCGGCCGCCGCGGGCGCCACCGGCAGCGACGTCGCCTTTTCGAGGTTGGCCGAATACCCGCAGCCATCGCAGAAAGCCACCAGGTCCTCGCCCGCCTCCGATACCACCATGAATTCGTGCGACTGGCTTCCCCCCATCGCTCCCGAGTGCGCCTCCACGGCCGTGTATTGCAGCCCGCAGCGGTCGAAGATCCGGCAGTATGCGCCGTAATGTTTCTCGTAAGCGGCATCGAGGCCGGCGTGGTCCATATCGAACGAGTACGAGTCCTTCATCAGGAACTGGCGCACGCGCAGCAACCCGCTCTTGGGCCTCGGCTCATCCCGGAACTTGGTCTGGATCTGGTACCAGATCTGCGGCAGTTGTTTGTAACTCCTCAGTTCGCCGCGGGCGATTGCCGTAACCACCTCCTCGTGGGTCATTGCCAGGCACAAGTCACGCCCAAAGCGGTCCTTCAGCCGGAACAGGTTATCGCCCATGATGTCCCACCGGCCCGACTCCTGCCAGATCTCGGCCGGGTTGAGCGCCGGCAGCAGCACTTCCTGCGCGCCGATCGCGTTCATCTCTTCCCGCACAACCTGCTGGATCTTTTGAAGCGACCGCTGCGCCAGGAACAGGTAACTGTAAATGCCCGCCGAAAGCTGGCGGATATAGCCGGCGCGCAGCAACAGCCGGTGGCTCGCCACTTCCGCTTCGGCCGGAGTTTCGCGCAGCGTAGGAATGTGCAACTTGCTCCACAGCATAGGTTTGAAGGAAAACCCGATTCTAGCATGGTAAAATTTAGTTCCCCTTTATGAGAATTGCCATCGGCGCCGACCATGCGGGGTTTGCCCTCAAAGAAAAACTCCGCGAGAAACTGGTGGCTGCCGGCCATGAAATCACCGACGCCGGCACCAGTTCGGCGGAGTCTTGCGACTACCCGGATTTCGCCCGCGTCGTAGGCGGCGAGGTAGCCCGGGGACGCGCGGACCGGGGCATCCTGGTCTGCTCCACCGGAATCGGAATGGCCATCGCAGCGAACAAGATTGACGGCGTGCGCGCCGCCCCGGCCATCTCGGACGACGAGGTGCGGCTGAGCCGCGAGCATAACGACGCCAACGTGCTCACACTGGGCGCCAAATACCTGGACGAGACCGGCGCCGCCGGACTGGTGGACCTGTTTCTGAACACCGGATTCTCGGGCGGAAGGCACGCGCGGCGAATCGGGAAAATCGGACAGCTCGAACAGGAGAGCAGGGAACAAGGAGAAACTCGAGAATGACGACGGCGGACACTATGGCGCGGCCCCTGGCCGAGGTCGATCCCGAAATCCACCAGGCGATCCAGCACGAGGTGGAGCGGCAGCATTCCCAGATCGAACTCATCGCCAGCGAAAACTTCACTTCCGAAGCGGTGCTCGAAGCCACCGCCAGCGTATTCACCAACAAGTACGCGGAGGGTTATCCCGGCAAGCGCTACTACGGCGGCTGCGAGTACACCGACGTGGTGGAGAACCTCGCGCGCGACCGCGCCAGGAAACTTTTCAACGCGGAATACGCCAACGTGCAGCCGCACTCCGGCTCGCAGGCGAACCAGGCGGCTTACGCGGCGGTCCTTCAACCGGGCGACACCATCATGGGGCTGAACCTGTCGCACGGCGGCCACCTAACCCACGGGCACCAGCTCAACTTCTCCGGCAAGACTTATAAAGTAGTCCCCTACAGCGTGAGCCGGGAAGATGAGCGCATCGATTACGACGAAGTCGAACGCCTGGCGCACGAACACAAGCCGAAGATGATTATCGCCGGCGCCAGCGCCTACCCGCGCATCCTCGATTTTGCCCGCTTCCGCCAGATCGCCGATGCCGTGGGCGCCATCTTCCTGGTGGACATGGCTCACATTTCGGGTCTGGTGGCTGCCGGTGTCCACCCGAACCCCTGTGAGCACGCCGATATCGTTACCTCCACCACGCATAAGACGCTCCGGGGACCCCGCTCGGGCATCATCCTGGCCAAAGAAAAATTCGCGAAGGCTATCGACAAGACGGTATTTCCCGGCGTGCAGGGCGGTCCGCTGGTGCACGTCATCGCCGCCAAGGCCGTGTGCTTTCTCGAAGCCATGCAGCCGGAATTTGTCGATTACCAGAAGCGTGTCGTGCGCAACGCCCAGGCGCTGGCCGCGAGCCTCGCCGATGCCGGATTCCGCATCGTTTCCGGCGGCACCGACACCCACGTGCTCCTGCTCGACGTGTTTTCCAAAGGCTTGCGCGGCAAGGAGGCCGAGCAGGCCCTCGACCGCGCCCGCATCACCGTGAACAAGAATGCCATCCCGTTCGACGTGAATCCGCCGCTCAATCCGAGCGGCATCCGGCTGGGCTCGCCGGCGGTTACCACGCGCGGTTTCGGCGAGCCGGAAATGCGCCTGGTCGGCGAACTGATCGCCGAGGTGCTGAACAATATTTCCAGCGAACCGGCCCTCGCCGCCGTGCGCCAGAAAGTGGAAACCCTGACTTCGAGGTTTCCGCTGTATCGGTGGAAGCTCGAACCGGTTCGAGCCTAGGAATGTCCCTGCACATCGTCATCGACGCGCGGCGCATTCGTGACTTCGGCATCGGAACCTACATCCGGAGCCTGGCGCATGCGCTGAGCGCGATCGACACCGAGGACCGCTTCACGCTGGTGAGCGGCTCCGGCGATGTGCGGACCATGGCCGGACTGCCCGAGCGCTTCCGCACCGCCGTCTACTCGCGCGACGATCATAACTATCTCGATCACTTCGCCTTTCCCGCCTTCCTTCACGGCCTGTCGCCAGACCTTGTTCATATTCCGCTGAACCGCGTGCCCCTGCTTATGCCGCGCCCTTACGTGGTCACCATCCACGACATGACCACGCTGCTCTACGAGGAGAAGACCATCTCGCCGTTGCACATGATGTTGCGCCGGTATCGCTACCGCCGGGGCCTGCGCCGCGCCAACCGCGTCATCGCCGTTTCCGACGCCACCCGCCGCGATGTCGAAAACATGATGGGTGTGCCGCCGGAGCGCATCTGCCGCGTCTACAATGCGCCCGATCCCGGTTTTCTGGCGCCCCCGGCCGAGGGCCCGGAGGAGCAGGAACGCATCATGGAGCGCTACCAGATCAATTATCCGTTCCTGCTCTACGCCGGCAACATTCGCAAACACAAAAACGTGCCGCGCCTGATCGAAGCCTTCGCCGTGATTCACAACCAACTGGCGCAGCACCCCGTTTTTCGCGATCTGCGCCTGGTGATCATCGGCGATACCATCTCGGAATACCCGGTGGTCCGGCATACCGTCATCAAGAGCCGCGTGGAGCAGCTCGTGCGGTTTCTGGGCTTCGTGCCCTTTGAAACGCTGCGCTGTTTCTACCAGCACGCCGCCGCCTTTGTCTTTCCCTCGCGCCACGAAGGCTTCGGCCTGCCGCCGCTCGAAGCCATGGCCTGCGGGGCGCCCGTCATCACCTCCAATGTGAGTTCCCTTCCGGAGGTGGTGGGGGATGCCGCCGTGCTGGTGAACCCGGAAAACGTCTTCGATATCGCGCGCGGCATCAAAGAGGTGCTGCTCGACGATGCCCTGCGAAGCGAACTCATCCGCCGCGGGCACGAGCAGACGCGCCGGTTCAGTTGGGAGCGCACCGCCCGCCAGGTGCTCGAAATCTATCACGAGGCGGTGAAAAGGTAACCAGCGGGCGGCGGCTTGCGCCTAGCTTTTTCTGGAAGAAGGGGGATTGTTTGCGGAATGTTCTGTCGGTAACTCTGTTCCTGGGTATGTGCGCCACCGGAATGCGCGCCCAGGGGAATTACGAAGTGCAGGTATACGGATCTTCACTGGTGCCCATCGGCGCCACCATGGTGGAGAGCCATTCGAATTTCACGGCCAAAGGCGCTCTCCAGTTCCCCGGCGGCACGCTCGCCACGCACCACGCCTTTCACGAGACGCTGGAGGTGACCCACGGGTTCAACGAGTGGTTCGAAACCGGATTTTACCTGTTCAGCAGCATCCAGCCGGACGGCTCCTGGAAATTTGTCGGCACCCATATCCGGCCGCGAGTCGCGATCCCGGAGCGCTACGGCCTGCCCGTCGGCCTCAGCCTGTCCACCGAGATCGGCTACCAGCAGGCCAGCTTCGATCCCAATACCTGGACTTGGGAAATCCGCCCCATCGTCGACAAGCAGATCGGCAAGTGGTATGGATCCTTCAATCCGACCTTCGAGAAAACGTTTCACGGCCCTTCGCGAAGCGCGGGCTACGAGTTCAGCCCCAACGCCAAGGTGAGTTACGACCTGCTGAAGCGCGTCGCCGTCGGCCTGGAATACTACGGCGGTTTCGCGTCGTTCCGGCACTGGGAGCCGGTCAGCGAAAGCGAGCAGATGTTCCTTCCCGCCCTGGATATCGATTTCGGCCCGCGCTGGGAGTTCAACTTCGGCGTGGGCGTCGGCGTGACCCACAACACCGACCATCTGCTGATTAAGGCGATTCTGGGTTATCGTTTTGGGGGGAAGGCGTAAGCGCGCGCTTGCGTGCGTCCACCCAGGCCGGGAACACGGTGGGGTTCTCGAGCCACACCAGCATCCACTGCGCCATCTCCTCCTTGTCCGCCGCCTTCCCGGGATCCGTCCGCGGATTCCGTGCCAGAAACTGTGCCCGCTCGCGCGCGCCGATCACCTGCCGCCGGCAATAACGTGCGCGCTCCCGCGCGCCGGCAGCCGACGCGTCTTCGTAGACCTTCGCCAGTTCGCGCAGCGACTGCTCCAGTTCCTCGAAGGTGTGCTGCCGGACTCCCGCGTACGGCTGCTCGAACGGCAGGCCGGTGGCGCGCAGCAGTTCGCGCAGATAGCTTTCCGATACCGGGGCCAGCCGCATCATCAGGTCGCCCCACACCTTTTCCGTGATGGCCTCGGGTTGTGCCGCGGCCAGGTAATCGCGCAAACCTTGCTTGACGGATTTACTTCGCGCGGCCACTGCGATACCTGGCGGTGGCGGCTTGGTGGGCCGCAAGGCTGCTCGAGAATTCGTGCGTGCCGGAGCCGTCCGGCTTGAGCACGAAATAGAGCGCGTCGGTTTCCGCCGGGTCGAGCGCCGCGCGGATCGATTCCACACCGGGATTGGCGATCGGCCCCGGCGGCAGTCCGGCGTGCCGGTAGGTGTTGTACGGGTCCTCGCTGTCGAGGTCCGACCGGTAGATCGTGCCGCGGTAGCGGTGGGCCAGCAGCGCGGCATAAATCGTAGTCGGATCGCAGTCGAGCTTCATGCCGATCTCGAGGCGGTTGCGAAATACGGCGGCGATTCGCGGGCGTTCCTCCGGCCGCTTCCCCTCCTTTTCCACCAGCGACGCGAGTGTGATCGTCGTGTGCGGGTCGGCGTCCGTTTTGAGGCCGGTCCAGACCTGGCGGAACTTCGCGGTCATCAGCTCGCACAGTTTTTCCGGCGTGGTGGAGCGGGTCAGGCGGTAGGTATTGGGAAACAGGTAGCCCTCGAGGCTCGGGGCGCTTGCGTCGAGGTCCAGGATCAGCGCCGGTTTGCGGGCCGCGGCTACGAATTCGTCGGCTTTGAATAGCCCCAGATGCTCCGCCTCCGCCCCGATATCGAACATATTCTTTCCTTCGGGCACTACCAGTTCGTAATAGAAGATGTCGCCGCGCGCGATCCGGCCCAGAACCTCTACCGGAGTGGAGGCGCCCGTAAACCGGTACTCTCCGGCTTGCAGGAGCCTGCCCCGCCGGACGGCGCGCGCCAGCAGGAAATCCCACTCGCTGCGAACCACGCCGGCGGCTGCCAGTCGCTGCGCAATGGAACGCGCGGGCGCACCACGCGGAATCTCCACGAAGATTTCGCTGCCGAACCCGCGGTACGGAGACATCAGCCGGTATCCGAGATAGGCTGCCAGCGCCAGGCCGGCAACCAGGAGAACGCCGAAAAGCCGGAGTATCTTCTTCATAGGGAGTCGAGATAACTCTGGAGCAGAATGACGGCGGAAAGCCGGTCCACGGCGGCCGCCCGTTTTTCGATGCTGATGCCGCTCTCCCGCAATACCCGGCCGGCCTGCACGCTGGTCAGGCGCTCATCCCAGAATTTCACCGGCAGCTTGAGGCGCTGTTCGATCGCTTCGGCGAACTCGTGCACCCACCTCGACTGCCGCCCTTCGTTTCCGCCCATATTCACAGGGTTACCCAGCAGGATAAGTTCCACCTCGTAGTCGCGCGCCAGCCGCCCCAACGCGTCCAGATCCGTCCGCTTGTTGGTGCGCACCAGGTTAGGGAGGCCTTGCGCGGTGATACCCAAGGGATCGCTGATGGCGAGTCCGACCCGTTTTTTGCCCAGGTCCAGGGCGAGGATGCGGGGCTTCAGGGACGGCGTCAAAGGTTCACTTCATTATAGACACGCCGCCATGCTACATTCGGGGAAAGGGCCGTCTAAGGCCGTGGCGCTAGTTACCAATCCAGCTTCCAATACAGCCGCAGCCGCACAACAGGCGCGGCACCTGGCGATCCCCATCGTCGCGTTGGGGGTGATCATCGCGATCCTGTACTTCGGGCGCGTCTTCTTCATCACCTCCATTCTGGCCGTCACCATCGCCTTCATCCTGGAGCCTTTTGTCGCACTGCTGGTGCAGATCCGCCTGCCTCGGAGCTTGGCCAGCTTTGTGGTGTGCACCCTCGCGTTGCTTTTCATCTACATGATGGGGATGGGCGCTTACTCGCAACTGGCGGCGATTTACGGGGAACTGCCGAAATACGGGCAACGCATCGGCGACATCATAGACACGGTCCAGCAGAAGATCCAGGCCACCGAGGAACGAACATACCAACTGGTGGTGCCGGCCCGCCAGCGGCAGCAGGAGGAGGAGCGCGTTCGCGCCCAGCAGGCAGCCGAACAGGCGCGCAAGAAGAGCCGCCGTGCCGCTCCGGCCCCGGTCGTGACGCCCGAAGTGCCCGCCCCCATCCCGGAAGTGCGCATTCACGAGGAAAACACGCCCATCGCCGACTATATTGCGTCGCGCCTGGCCTCCTTTTACCAGATCCTGCTGATGGTCAGTTTCGTGCCCTTTCTGGTCTACTTCATGCTGAGCTGGCGCGATCACATCAACCGCAGTTTTCTTCAGTTCTTCCACGGCGAAGACCGGTTGGTGGCCGCCCGCAGCCTGCAGGGAATCGCCGAAATGGTGCGCGCCTTCGTGGTCGGAAATTTTCTGCTCGGGCTGCTGCTGGCCTTCCTCAGCTCCACCGCCTTCTGGCTGATGCGGCTTCCGTACCCGCTGCTTGTCGGACCGCTGAGCGGCTTCCTCAGCCTCGTTCCCTATGTGGGCCTGCCCATGGCCATGATCCCGCCGCTGTTTACGGCGCTTGGCATCAACCAGGTGTCCACCTACGTGCTCGTCATGGCCGTGGTGTCGCTGCTCCACCTTGTCGCCATGAACCTGCTGTATCCGAAAATAGTCGGTTCGCGCGTGCACTTGAACCCGCTGGTGGTGACTTTTTCGCTGATGTTGTGGGGTTTTCTCTGGGACGCGGCGGGGCTGCTGCTGGCCATCCCGCTGACCGCCGGGCTCAAGGCGGTGTGCGACAACGTGAAAGGGCTGCGGCCGATCGGCAAGTTTCTCGGCGACTGAGCGCATGAGCGAAATCCCGGAGCCCCGCCGCCTTTTCCTCGAGAAGCTGAAGGAAAGGGCCCGCCGCCGCAAAGCCGTCGTCGTCTTCCCGGAGGGCAGCGACCCGCGCGTTCTCGCGGCCGCGGCGCAACTGGCAGCCGGCGATCTCGTCAGTCCCGTGCTCGTGGGCCGTCCGCCCGCCTCCCCGCCCGCCGGCGTCCGCTTCGCCGATCCGGACACTTCGCCCGAACTTCCACGCTACGCCGCGCTCTATCACGAACGGCGCCGCGCCAAGGGTGTCACCGAAGCCGGTGCCGCCGCGGTGGCCCGCTCGCCTTTGTATTTCGCGGCACTCATGGTTGGCTCCGGTGACGCGGACGGCTTCGTGGGCGGCGCCGTCAACAGCACCGCCGAGACCGTCCGCGCGGCCCTCCATGCCATCGGCCCGAATCCGCACACCCCCCTCGTGTCCAGCTTTTTCGTCATCGGCCTTCGCAATCCTGACCTGGGCCACGGCGGGCTCATGCTGTTCGCCGATTGCGGCGTGGTCATCGACCCTTCCGCCGGCCAGCTTGCCGATATCGCCATCTCCACCGCGGCCAGCACGCGCGCGCTGCTCGAAACCGAGCCGGTGGTCGCCCTGCTGAGCTTCTCCACCATGGGGAGCGCGCGGCATCCGGAAGTGGACAAGATCGTCGAGGCCCTGCGCCTCGTCCGTGCCCGCGAACCGGAACTGATCGTCGACGGCGAGCTGCAATTGGACGCGGCCGTGTGCCGCGAGATCTGCGACGTCAAAGCGCCCGGCTCCTGCGTCGGCGGACGCGCCAACACCTTGATCTTTCCCAACCTCGCGGCGGGAAACATCGGCTATAAACTGGTGGAGCGGCTCGGCGGCGCCATGGCCCTCGGCCCCTTTCTGCAAGGACTCGCGCGCCCGGCCAACGACCTGTCGCGCGGCTGCTCGGCAGACGATATCTTTGCCGTTGCCCTGGTGACGGCCCTGCAAACGGAGCCCGACTGATGCTGCCCTTCCGCCTGGTCTACCACGAACAGTACGACCTGCATCTCGGCGCGCACGTCTTCCCGTCGAAAAAATACAAGTGGCTGCACGATCGTTTACTGCGCACCCGCTTCGCCTCGGCCGAAGACTTCGTCGCCCCCGAGCCGGCCACCGACGAAGACGTGCTGCTGGTTCACGATCCCGGCTGGGTTGCCAAACTGCGCAACGCCACGCTCACCTATCAGGATGTGCTGCGGCTGGAGATTCCTTACTCGCGCCAGATGGTGGAGGCCTTCTGGCTGGCCGCCGGCGGCAGCATCCTGGCTGCCCGCCAGGCCCTTTCCGGCGGCATCGGATTCAACGTCGGCGGCGGGTTTCACCACGCCTTCCCCGCTCACGGCGAGGGCTTCTGCGCAGTCAACGACATCGCCATCGCCATCCGGCGCCTGCAAAAAGACGGCCTGATTCACCGCGCCATGGTGGTCGATTGCGACGTTCACCACGGCAACGGGACGGCCGCCGTCTTCGCCGGAGACTCCTCCGTCTTCACTCTATCCATCCATCAGTTCAACAACTATCCGAGCGAGAAACCGCCTTCCAGCCTGGATATCCACCTGGCCGACGGCATCGGCGACGCCGAGTACCTCCACCGTCTCGGGAACGGCTACCGCGCGGCGTTGTCCATGTTTCAGCCCGAACTGGTCGTCTATGTAGCCGGCGCGGACCCGTTCTTCGAAGACCAGTTGGGCGGCCTCGCCATCACGTTCGAAGGACTCATGGAGCGCGATCGCCTGGTGCTGTGGAGCGCCCTGACGCACGGCATACCCGTAGCCATCGTGCTCGCCGGAGGCTACGCCCAAAGCGTCGAAGACACCATCACCATCCACGCCAACACCGCCGCCGTAGCGCAGGACGTCTACCGGAAACTCCGCGCGCCGGCCGGTGTCTGACCCCTACTTCAGTTCTTTCAGCTCCACCTTGCGAAACTCCACCGGGTGGCTTTCGGACTGCAGTGAGATGTAGCCCTCGGTCAGAATCATCCCATCCTTCTTCGCCGCCGGGTCGAAGTTGGTCACGCTTCCTCCGCCCACCTGCGGCTTCTCGTATTCCAGCACCTGCTTGCCGTTGACGAAGTGCCGGATCACATCGCCGCCATGCACCTCCGCCTCCACCCGCACCCACTGTTCGCCGTTAAACGTGTCCGAGGTCGAGTTGATGCAATGCGTCGTCACCAGCTTTCCGTCCATCACGACGTTCGTTCCCGGGGTGCACAGGTTGGCCGTCGTCCGCTTGCCGGTGCCGGATCCGCCCAGCAACTGCACCTCGATCGAAATCGGGAAGTCCTGGTCCTTCCCCATCGTCTCCGGAGGCTGGCAGTGCACCATGATGCCGCTGTTGCGCAGCGCCCAGGATGGTCCTTCGGGCGCCTGCTGGCCGACGAACCGGTACTCCACCGCAATCACGTAATTCGAGAACTTCTTGTTGTAGAAGATATGGCCGAACCGGTTATTGAACTTGTCGTAGGCTTCGTAGCCCACCTTCATCACGCCGTTTTCGACGCGAAAGGTGTTTCCGAAATTCTCTCCCACCGGATAACCCGTGATTTTCGGAATCCAGCCGTCGAGGTTGCGCCCGTTGAAAAGCTGGATCCACTCACCGCCGGATGGCTGGGCGTGGAGGACGATGGTGGACAATACTGCCGCGAGGCAAAGAAAACGTCGCATGATGGCTCCTGGGACTTAGTAGTATCACACCAGCGACCGCAAAAAATACGCCCGGCGTGGTATTCAGCCCTGCCGCGAACAGAGGGCGGCGCGCACGGCTTCGAGGAGGCGATCGGCCGAAAAAGGCTTATTCAGGAAAATGGCCTCCGGATGCTTCACTGAAACGATGTTGCCCTCGACATAGCCCGACATGAAGACCACCGCGGTTTCGGGCCTCCGGGCCGCCAGGTCTTCCGCCAGGAGCAGACCGTTCAGGTTGGGCATGATGATGTCGGTCAGCAGAACGTGAATCGGTCCCTGGATTGTACCCGCGATTTCCAGCGCGGCCGCCCCGTCGGGGGCCTCCACAACCTCAAAATCCTGATCTTCAAGGATTTTTCTTACCATGCGCCGCAGGGGCTCATCGTCGTCTACCAGGAGAATGGTGACGGAATTTGGAGCGGCGGCCATTTGACGCTACGGCAATGGTGCGGCCCCAGCCCTCCGACAACAGGAATGTGTACGAACGAGCATGAGCGGCGAACAGCCGGGGACCGCAAGCCGATGGTCCGCTATTTCATGGTTAACAGGAAAGGCAGGTTAGTAATGGATAGGTACCAGACCGTGGAATTCCGCGCCCTACCGTACTTTGAATTTGGACGAGAGCGCGGACAACTGGTCGTTCAACGATGCCTGCTTCTTCTCAGCCGGCTTTTCGAAATGCCTGCGCTTCGGCTCCGGCGCCGCCGCTTCCAGCGCCTTCATCGAGAGCGCGATCCGCTTCGCCTTGGGGTCGGCATTCAGCACCTGCACTTTCACGATCTGCCCGACCTTCACTACATCGCTCGCCTCTTTGACAAAGCGGTTGGCCAGTTCGCTCACGTGCACCAGTCCGTCCTGGTGCACCCCGATATCCACGAACGCGCCGAACCGGGTGACGTTGGTCACCACGCCTTCGAGTGTCATTCCCGGCTTCAGGTCCGCGATCTCCCTGATGTCCTCCCGCCATTTCGGCGCCGCGAATTTATCGCGCGGGTCGCGGCCCGGTTTCCGCAGTTCCTCGCGAATATCGCCCAGCGTGTACATCCCCACCGTTTCGGTGGCAAAACCTTCCAGCTTCACCCGCTCCACCAGGTCCGGCCGCGAAATCAACTCCGGCACCGACACCCCCAGTGACGCCGCCATCTTCTCCACCACCGCATACGACTCCGGATGGACCGCCGTCATGTCCAACGGATTTTCGCCCCCGCGGATGCGCAGAAAGCCCGCCGCCTGCTCGAACGTTTTGGGCCCGAAGCCCGGCACCGCCGTAAGCTGCACCCGCGAGCGGAACCTGCCTTTCGAATTCCGGTATTCCACGATCTTCTGCGCTGTCCGCTCGTTGATTCCCGCCACGTACCGCAGCAGCGCCCACGACGCCGTGTTCAGGTCCACCCCCACGCGGTTCACGCACGATTCCACGGTCGCTTCCAGGCTCTGCTTCAGCCGCCGCTGGTCCACGTCGTGCTGGTACTGCCCCACGCCTATGGATTTCGGGTCCACCTTTACCAGTTCAGACAGCGGATCCTGCAGCCGCCGCGCAATCGAGATCGCGCCGCGCACCGTCAGGTCCAGATCCGGGAACTCCTGACGCGCGATCTCCGACGCGGAATATACCGACGCCCCGGATTCGCTCACCGTCACGCTGAAGATCTTTTCGAGCCGCGCCTGCCGCAGAAAATCCTGCACCAGCGCCGCCGTTTCCCGCGAGGCCGTCCCGTTCCCGATCGCGATCGCCTGCACGTTGTGCTTCGCCACCAGCGCAGCCAGCGCCTTCACCGCTCCCGCCGTGTCGTTCTTCGGCTCGAACGGGTAAATCACGGTGTGCTCCAGAAACTTGCCCGTATCGTCCACCGCCGCGATCTTGCAGCCGGTACGAATGCCCGGGTCGATGGCCAGCACCGTCAACATGCCCGCCGGTGGCGAGAGCAGCAGGTTCTCCAGATTCTCGCGGAACACCTTGATGGCTTCTTCGTCCGAGCGGTCCTTGAGATCGAGCCGGACCTCGGTCTGAATCGACGGGTTGATCAGCCGGTGATAGGAGTCCGCGACTGCCTCTTCAAGGTGCGGAGTCCAGTCGCCCGGCGCGCGCAGCACCCGCCCGCGCAGCAGGGCGAGCGGCTTTGCTTCGTCCAGTTCGATTTCAAAGCTGAGCACGCCCTCTTTGGCGCCGCGCCTGATGGCCAGCATGCGATGCGAGGGAATCTTCGAAGCCGGTTCGCTGTACTGTGCGTAGATCTGAAACTTGCCTTCGGGATCCGGCACGCCTTCAATGGCGCGGCTCGTCACCACCCCTTCCGCCATCATCATTCCGCGAACGGCCTTGCGAAGGTCGGCATTCTCGTTCACCCACTCCGCCACAATGTGCCGCGCGCCTTCGAGCGCAGCCTCCGCCGATTCCACGCCCTTCTCCGCATCCACGAAAGTGCCAGCCAGCGCGTTGAGCGGCGTCTCGCCCGCTTCCTGTTTCCACAGGTACTGCGCCAGCGGCTCCAGGCCCTTCTCGCGCGCCATCGAGGCCTTGGTGCGCCGCTTCGGCTTGAAGGGAAGATACAGGTCCTCCAACTCCGCCTTTTCAAGCGTCGCCTCGATCCGGGCCTTCAGTTCCGGCGTCAGCTTGCCCTGCTCGGCGATCGAGGCCAGCACGGTTTCCCGCCGGTCCTCGAGGTCGCGGAAATATTCGAGCTTCTCCTGGATGTCGCGGATCTGCACCTCGTCCAGATTCCCCGTCGCCTCCTTGCGGTATCGCGCGATGAAGGGCACGGTGGCGCCTTCATCCAGCAGTGAGATCACTGCCGTCAGGCTTTTCAGGGAAATGTTCAGCAGTTTTGCAATGTGAAGCAATACCGGTGTGGGAAGGGTCTTTAATTCGGTCATGCGGGCATCTTAATGATGCCACGGTGCCGCTCAGGAGAGGTACTTCACGAACATCACGGAATTGCCGCGCTCGTTGTAGAGCAGATCGTCCACCAGGTTGCGCGTCATCAGGATGCCGAAACCGCCCGGCCGTTTGCCGGCTTCCGCCCGGATCTCGACGTGATGCGTCGGTGAATCCGCGGGGTTCGAGATGGCGGCGTGCGGAAGCAAATCCATCGAGAAGCCCGTCCCGGGGTCGTGAATATGCACGATCAGGGCGCGTGAAATCCGCAGCACCGACACGCGCACACGCTTGCGCGGATCGGAGAGCCCTCCGTGCTCGATGGCGTTCATCAGCAGTTCGCGAAAGGCCACGCACACGTCCTCGCGCACCGCCGCCGGAAGGTTGTGCTGGAACTCACGGAGTGTGTGCGCGGTACGTTCCGCCGCCTGGAGCTTGCAGCGCACGTCCAGGGTTACCCACTCGGGGCGCGCCGACAGGACGCGGATATCATCCTCCCAGGACGTAGCCTCCAAAGCCTGCTGGACCAGTTCGCCGACGGCAGATGCCGGCAGCGGCTTGTGGAAATAGGCATAGGCCCGCTGGCGGATGGCCTTGGCCGCCACCTCCGGATCCGCCTCGCCGGTGACGAAAACCTTCGCATCCGGCTGTTTCAGGCGGATCTTCCGCAACAGGTTGAGGCCGCCCATCCCGTTCCGGCCGGGACCTGCAAACACCACGTCCCAATGGGTCCGCCGTAAACGTTCCAAGGCTTCGTTGCCGTCAAAGACGCTTTCAATGGTGCGATCTCCGCGACTCAGAAGCGTGTTGAGCTGGTCGTGGATTGCGGGGTCGGAGTCAACTACAAGCAGGGAATGGGAATTCACACGCCAGCATCAGCATATCACGGTGCTTGATTCGCGCCTTAGGTAACTTTTGCCGGAACGCGCGCATCTACCCCACTGATGGTGCATCTGCGGTCGTTCGCCTGGATTCTGCTTGGCTCAGGCCTGGCATGCGCGCAAGTCTATCCCCCCGGCGGGTATCCGCCCGGCGGCGGCTATCCGCCAGGAGGGGGCTACCCGCAGACTTATCCGGGCGGCTATCCCGGCCAGACCGGGCCCTCAATCCCAATCCCGGGTAGCGGCCAGAAGACCAGCAGCAAAACCGAAACCGCGCCTCTTCCGAACTTCAGGGGCTACCTGAAGCAGATGGACGAAAAGACCCTCACCATCGAAATGGGAGATCACCGCGTTCTCGATTTCAAGCGCAACTCCAAGACGAAGTTTTTCAAAGAAGGCAAGGAGTTGAAGTCGCCTAAATTCGCCGATGGCGATCAGCTCTCGGTGGAGGCCGAGCGCGACCCGGCCGGCGACCTGATTGCCGTCAACGTCTATTGGGAAATGGCGGCGGGAGACACCGGCCGCACCAAGGACGGCACCGTGGACACCTGGGCCGGCGACACTCCGGGGAAGCAGGACGATCCCGACCGCCCCCGCCTGGTCCGTGCAAAGCCTGCCGGCACCGGCGCCGCGAAGGACGAATCCGCCAAGACCGAAACGGCCCGCGCCGAACCGCCCAAGGCTGAGGAAACCGCCCCCGCTCCCCGGCCGCCCGAGTACACGCCTCCTCCATCCAAGCCCGATGCCGACGATCCCGGTCCGCCCAAACTGATTCGCGGGCGCGTTGCCGATCCGTCACGGGAGCGCGCCGCCAACGTTCCCGCCGGCCCCCCGCCGCTGCCCCTGGGCGATCTGCCGGTGAATCCGCCGAAAATCGGCGCCGGCCCGTCGCCAGCCGAGGAAGACAAGGCGCCGGCGTTGCCCAAAACCGCGGACCTC
Source organism: Bryobacterales bacterium (assembly GCA_963836425.1). GTDB lineage: Bacteria > Acidobacteriota > Terriglobia > Bryobacterales > Bryobacteraceae > CAWIJJ01. The sequence goes on from CAWIJJ010000015.1 coordinate 160,616, forward strand.
ATCCGCCGCGCCGCCGTCGCGGCCATGGATTTCACCGAAACCCTGCCCGCCTACGTTTGCCAGGAAGTCATGACCCGCTACCAGAGCGTTTCGCGGCCTGTCCGCTGGGAGCCGCTCGACGTGGTCACCACCAGCCTGGTCTACGAGAACGGAAAAGAGGACTACCGCGACATCACGCTCGGCGGCAAGCGTGTGAATAAGAAGATCGAGGAGATTGGCGGCGCCTGGTCCACCGGCGAATTCGGCACCGTGCTCGCCAACCTGTTCTCCCCGGCCACCGCCGCCGACTTCCAGTACCAAAAAGATTCCCGCATCGCCGGCATCGACTCCAAGGTTTACGACTTCTCCGTCGCCCGTGAACGTTCCAACTGGGCCATCCGTGTCGAGTCTCAATCCTATATGCCGGCCTACAAGGGATCGATCTGGATCGATCCGGCTACCGCGCGCGTCCTCCGCATCGAGATGCAGGGCTACGGTTTTCCCGAAGCGTTCCCCACCGATCACGTGGAGTCCGCAACCGACTACCAGTACACGCGGCTCGGTGATGCGAAGCAATACCTGCTGCCGGTGCACGCCGAGACGCTGAGCTGCCAGCGCGGCAGCGACGCCTGCTTCCGCAACACCATCGATTTCCGGAACTACCACAAGTATTCCGGCGAATCCACAATCACGTTCGGACCGGAAAAGGACAAGTAGGGTCCTTGGCGAGGATCACAAAGTAGCGGCACTCTTCGACGGATCCCTGCTGCGCCCTTACGGAACGAACGTGTGGCCGGGTCACGCTCGCATTTGGCACGCAAACCGGGACACCCAAATCCTCCGCCCCGCAATTTCCGTACGAATAAACTGCACGCAAGTGACAATCTGGCAGGAGGGCCGCCGTATGCTCGTGCTGGTTGGAGGCAGATATGCAAACGAAATTGGCAGTTCTGATCCTGATCACTGCAGCCGCGGCGCCGGCGCAGAGTTCGAACGGGTACGTGTTCATCGCTCCCGGGGGAGTTTCGTCGATGGGACACACCACAATGACGATCCATGCCGGCGGCGGGCTGGACGCCATTATCGGCAAGGGCATTGGAGTAAATCTTGAGCTTGGCGGGATGTGGCCGCGGGAGTGTTTCGAGGATTGCATTCTGGGGGTCTTCTCCCCAGGCGGCGCATACTACTTCCGGCGCACAACGGAAAACAAACTCGACCCGTTTGTGAACGGAGGTTATTCCCTGTTTTTTCGGAACGGCCACGAAAGCCTGTTCTACCTCGGCGGAGGCGCGAACTACTGGATGCTGAAGAAAATCGGTCTCCGGATGGAGTTCCGCGACCACGTTTCGACGCACTATCGGACGACGCATTTCTGGAGCTTCCGGCTCGGACTTGCGTTCCGATAGCGCGAGCAGAGAATTCATCGCGTTCCGGGCTACTGTCGGCCTCGATACGGGCCAATCCGCAACGCCGCGGCGACGATGCGCGGCGAATCTCCCTATTCCGCGCTTTCCCCGGAAGAGTACAAGTCCTCAGAGGACGGCCTTGTCCACGGCCTTCCGCAGCTCTTTTTCGGAGGTGAAGCCTTCGAAGCGCTTCACCTGTTTGCCCGCGCGGTCGAAGACCAGCGTCACCGGAAGCTGATCCAGCTTGTAGGGTTCGTTGAGCGATTCCGCGCCCAGCGCCACCGTGTACTCCATCGGATGCTTCTTGAGGAACGGCTGCACCCGCGCCAGCCCCTCCTCGTCCATGGAGATACCGACCACCTCCACACCCTTCGCGCCGTACTCTTTGTACAGCTTATTGAAGCTCGGGATCTCCTGAATGCAAGGCACGCACCAGGTGGCCCAGAAGTTCACCACCACTACCTTGCCGTTCAGCGCTGCGGGATCGAGAGGGGAACCGTCCAGCCGGGTAGCCCGCGGCAGGCCGGCTGCTTCGCCCTCCGCCGGGGCGGCGAGCGCGGCCGGCGACGCAGCCGGAGCGGCCGCCACCGTATCCGCAGCCGTCGCGGGTGGAGCTGCAATCCGGCCTTTTTGCAGAAACGCCATGAATTCCGCCGGATCCTTGGTGAGCCCGGGAAATGTCGCGATCACGTTCTCGTCGGCGTCCATGATGGCGTAATAAGGCTCCGCGATGGTGTTGAACTTCGCCAGTTGCAGTTTCTGGTTCTCTTCCGATGCGGCATCGTTGCCGTCGCCGTAAAGGTCCACCAGCACGAAGTCCTGCATGAGCGCCGCAATCTCCGGCCGCGTGAACATGTTGGCCTTCATCCAGTGGCAGTTGGCGCAGGCATATCCGGTGAAGTTGACGAAAACCAGCTTGCCCTCGCGCCGCCCTCGCGCCAGGGCTTCGCGATACTGGTCCTTCATCCACACCAGGCCGGAACTCGCGGATCCGGTACCCCCGGCGGCCGCCGCCGGCTGGGGCACGAAGGCGTCCAGGTCACCCAATCGCGCGCCGGACATGCCCGGAAAGAGGCTGATCGCGAACACCAGGAAGGCAATTCCCGTCAGCAGCCGCCCGAGCCCCAGCCGGTCGTCCGGCTTGATGCCCTCCAGGCGCAGGAAGCCCAGCAGATAAAGCCCGGCCATGGCGAACAGAACGATCCACACCGCCAGAAAACGCTCCCGCGTCAGGAACTCCCAGCGCATCACCTGGTCCACGCTGGCCAGATATTTCAGGCTCGCGGCCAGGATCACGAACCCCATCACCACTTTCACCCGCGCCATCCAGCCTCCGCTGCGCGGCATGCGTTGCAGATAGGAGGGGAACAGAGCCAGCAGGAAGAACGGCAGCGCCAGTCCCGATGCGAAACTTGCCATGCCCAGCAGCGGCCGCGATCCGCCGCCGGAAACCGAAGCCGCCAGCAGCGTGCCCACGAACGGACCCACGCAGGCGAACGATGCCAGTGAAAACGTCAGCCCCATCAACAGCGTCCCCGCGAACCCGCCCTTTTCCGAAGACCGGTTCAGCCGGGTCAGAATCGACGACGGGATGGTGATCTCGAAAGCGCCCAGCAGGCTCAGTCCGAAAGCGATGAAGAGCGCTGCGATGAACCCGTTGACCCACGGATTCGATCCCAACTGCACCACGCCGAACGGGCCCAGCAGGGCGGTGGCCGCGAGGCCCAGCCCGGAGAACAGCACGATGATTCCCAGGCAGAACACCACCGCCTGCGCCACGCTGTCAGCCCTGCCGCCCGACTGCCGGTTCAGAAAGTACGACATCGTGATCGGGATCATCGGGAACACGCACGGCGTGAAGATGGAGGCCAGGCCGAAGCCGAATGCCACCAGCAGAAAGCCGCCGAGTCCCTGGCTGGTCTGCGCCGTGGCGGGCGCGGCGCCCGGCGCGGGAGCCTTCGCCTCGGCAAATCCCGCCGGAATCGCAGCCGCCTCCGCAGCCGCCGGATCGATTGCCAGCGCCACCGTCCCCGTCCACCGCGAGGGCACGCACTGCGTCTCCGTGCAGGTCTGGAACCGGGACTTCAGTTCAAGCTGCGCCGGACCGGCGGGCGCGTCCTTGCGCACCGCGATTTCCAGCAGCAGCGTGACTTCGCCTTCGTAGGTTTCCGTGTCGGTTTCGAAGTTCGCGTCGTAAGCCCGCTTCGGGGGCGGCTGAAACAACCGCACGCCCTCCACTACTTCGGGTGGACCCGCCTGGAACGATGTGGGAATGCCCGCCGCCGTGCTTCCGGAGTAGAGATGCCAGCCCGGGTCGATGCGGCCCACCGCTTTGAGCAGTGCCTTGCCGCCTGGCCTTGCCGCCGGCTGCTCCGCCGTCACCGTCCAGGCCACGTGGGCCGTTTGTGCCGGCGCGCCCGCTGCCGCGAGCGAGACCAGCACTACCGACCTGAAAATGAGTTTCATCCGCGCCCCCCGCAAGAGGTGAAGCTAATCGTTCCGGGCGGCCACCCGCTCGGCGTTCGACTGCTTCAGTTCATTTTCGATCCGCTGGTTGACATGCCCTTCGGAAAATTCCTTGGCCACGCGGATCGCGTTCCTGATCGCGTTTGCGTTCGACCGTCCATGGCAGATAATGCACCCTCCGCGCACGCCCAGCAGGGGCGCCCCGCCGTACTCGGAGTAATCCAGCCGCTTCTTGAAATCGCCGAACGCGCTCTTCGCCAGCACGTAGCCGATCTTCCCCGAAATCGTTGCTTCGAGCGATTCGCGCAGCATGTGGCGGAACATGTCCACCAGGCCTTCGCTCACTTTCAGCGCCACGTTTCCGATAAAACCATCGCAGACAACCACGTCTACTTCGCCGCCGTAAATGTCGCGTCCTTCCACGTTGCCGATGAAGTTGAGACTCAGGTTCTTCAGCAGCGGCGCCGCCGAGCGCGTCATCTCGTTGCCCTTGTGGTCCTCTTCCCCGATGGAGAGGATTCCGACGCGCGGCTTGGGGCGCCCTAGAATGATGCGCGAATAGATCTCCCCCATTACCGCAAACTGCGCCAGCATGCGCGATGAGCAATCGACATTCGCGCCCACGTCCACTACCACTACCGGCGAACCCTTCACCACGGTGGGGAAAACGCCGGCCAGCGCGGGACGGTCCACTCCCGGGATCACGCCCTGCACCATCTTGGCGGTCGCCATCAGCGCGCCCGTGTTGCCGGCGGACACGAAACCCTGCGCCGTGCCGTCGCGCACCAGGCGCGAGGCGATCCGCATGGAGCTGTCGCGTTTGGTGCGAACCGCCTTGGCGGCGCTGTCTTCCATGGTGATCCGCTCGCGGGCATGGACCACGTCGATGGGCAGCAGGCGCGCCCCGTCGTGCTGTTCGAGTTCGCGGCAGACCAGTTCCTCCTGGCCCACCAGAATGACCTTGACCCCAAGCGTCCTGGCGGCTCGGACGGCCCCTTCGACTTCCGCTTTGGGGGCGTGGTCCCCGCCCATTGCGTCTACGGCAATGGTCAGCATGTGGGGATGAGTTTACTCCTGCTCGACTTCGACAACTTCGCGGCCCTTGTATTGTCCGCAGTGCGGGCATACGCGGTGCGGCAGTTTCGGCTCGTGGCAGTTGGGACACTCGGAAAGGCCGGCGGGCTTCAGCGCATCGTGCGCCCGGCGATTGCTCGTCCGCCGCTGGGAGTGTCTACGTTTGGGATTCGGCATATCTCTTCCTTCGCTCTTCTTCGCGTCCGCGTTTCCGGACCGCAACTAACAAATTCTACTTGCTCTGCAAATTCTTCAGGGCGTTCCACCGGTCGTCCACCGGACGGCATTCACAGTCGGTCTCGTTCCGATTCCTGCCGCACACCGGGCATATTCCTTTGCACGTCTCGCTGCAAACCCGCTGCATGGGCAGCGCCAGCAGCACCTGCTCGCGAAGCATGTCCTCGAGTTCGAGGCCGCCTCGTTCATAAAATCCAATCTCCGCTTCGCCCTCGTCGATCGCCACCTCTTCTTCCCGCGCAATCGCCGAAGCGGGCCGGTAAAACAGGTCGAAGCCGGCGTCCAGCGGAAATCGGGCGCGGCCAAGACAGCGGTCGCACTGTGACGTCATCTCCACGGAATAACGCCCCTGGATCCGGACCTCGCCCTCCGCGTGGGCTATCAATTCCGCGGAACCCTGCGCGTGCAGCGGAGAGGCCTGCTCCAGCTCTTCAGCCGAAAAATCGATCCCACCCGGAGCGAAGGTCTCGTCGAAGCGAACCTTTCGCTGCTCCATCTCTTTGACACTGAGGAACATAGGACACACCTGGATTGTCGGGCAGAACCATCACATTATAGCAGCGCCGGGCGTGGCCGCGCATCCACGTTCAGCCTGCCCGCCGCGCCTCGTCGATCTCCACGATCTCCTCCGCGGCCAGCCGGTACTCGAGCGCCCCCAACACCCCGCGCGCCTGCTCCGCCGACCGCATTCCCACAATCGCCGCCGTCACCGCCGGGTGCCGCAAAACCCACGCAATTGCCGTCTCTCCCGCGGACCGGCCGTGCCTCGCCCCGATCCGCCGCATCACCTCCGCCAATTCCAGGTTCCTCGAAAGGTTTGGCTCCTGGAAAGCCAAAGCCCGCCTCCGGAAATCGTCCTGCGGAAAGGCCGCCACCCGCTCCCGCGTCATACCTCCCGAAAGCAGTCCCGATTTCATGGGCGAGTACGCGATCACGCCGATGCCGTGCCGCTCGCAATACGGCAGAATCTCCTCTTCGATCTCCGGCGAAACAGCCGAATACGGCGGCTGAAGCGAGGTGACGGGCGCGATCTTCCGGCAGCGCTCCAGTTGCCCGGCGTTGAAATTGGAAACGCCGATCCACCGTACCTTGCCCTCCTCCCGCAGCCTGGCCAGCTCCGTCCAGCCCTCCTCGATATCCTCGTCCGGCTCGGGCCAGTGGATCTGGTACAGGTCGATTGCGTCCACGCGCAGCCGCCGCAGGCTGTTCTCGCATTCCCGGCGCACCGAATCGGCCTTCAAAGACTTGCCGATCTCCCGCTTCTCGTTCCAGACACGTTCGCACTTGGTGAAGACAAACGGCTTACGGCTGCGGCCCTCGAGCGCCCGGGCGACCACTTCCTCGGAGTGGCCGAGCCCGTACACCGCCGCCGTATCGATCCAGTTCACCCCACCGTCCAGCGCCTCCCGGATCGCCGCCACGGACTCGTCATCGTCCTGCGGTCCCCACGCGAAGGCCCAGCCGCCGCCGCCCATCGCCCACGCGCCGACACCCACCGGAGTGAGCTCCATATCACTGTTTCCAAGCCGTTTCATCTGCATCTCTTCTACAATATCCGAGGTTGTGCCCACGTCGAAGCAACACGCGGTGGTTATCGGCTCAGGCCCCAACGGCCTGAGCGCGGCCATCCTGCTGGCCCGCGCCGGCCATTCCGTGGAGGTGCTGGAGCAAGCCGCGCAATTCGGAGGCGGCCTCCGCTCCGCCGAGCTTACCCTGCCCGGCTTCGTTCACGACGTCTGCTCCGCCATCCACCCCCTGGCCGTCTGCTCGCCCTGTTTTGAGCTGTTTCCCCTGGCCGGCTTCGGTCTGGAATGGGTCCACCCGGATGCGCCCCTCGCCCATCCCCTGGACGACGGCACCGCCATTCTGCTCGAGCGCTCCCTCGACTCCACCGCCACCAGTCTCAGGCCCGACGGCGAGGCCTGGCGCGCCCTCTTCGAACCGCTCGCCGCTTCCTGGGACCAGCTCCGCCACGACGTCCTCGCACCCATCCGCATCCCGCGTCACCCGCTGCGCCTCGCCCGCTTCGGCCTCCACGCCATCCGTTCGGCGCGCGGCCTTGCCGAATCGCGTTTCCGCGGCCCGCGCGCCCGAGCCCTCTTCGCGGGCCTGGCGGCGCATTCCATCATGCCCCTCGATTCCGCCGCCAGCGCCGCCATCGGCCTGGTCATGGGGGTGGCCGCGCACACCGGTGGCTGGCCTTTTCCCAGGGGCGGCGCGCAGAAGCTCGCCGGAGCGCTGGCCGGCTACTTCGAATCGCTCGGCGGCGTGATCCGTACCGGCGTCCCCGTTGCCGCCCTCCCGGACGCGCCACTCGTTTTCTGCGACGTGACCCCACGACAATTCGCGGCGCTTGCGGGAAACCGCCTGCCCGGCGCCTTCCGGCGCTCGCTCGCGCGCTACCGCTACGGCCCCGGGCGTCTTCAAAATGGACTGGGCGCTCGACGGTCCCATCCCCTGGCGCGCCCGCGAATGTCACCGCGCCGCCACCCTGCATCTGGGAGGCACCTTGGAAGAGATCGCCGCCTGGGAAGGCAGTTTTCGCGGACGCCCCTTCGTCCTTCTCGCCCAGCACACACCGTTCGACCCCACCCGCGCTCCCGCGGGCAAACACACTGCCTGGGCCTATTGCCACGTCCCCAACGGCTCCACCCGCGACATGTCCGGCGCCATCGAAGCGCAGGTGGAACGCTTCGCGCCCGGCTTCGCCTCCCGCATCCTCGCGCGTCACGCCATGGGACCTGCCGGGCTCGAACGGCGCAACCCCAACCTGGTCGGCGGCGACATAGGCGGCGGCGCTCTCACGCTCTCTCAGATTCTTTTCCGGCCTACTCCGCGCCTTTACCGCACTCCGCTTCCAGGCGTCCTGCTCTGCTCGGCCTCCACTCCGCCAGGCGGCGGCGTCCACGGCATGTGCGGTTATCACGCCGTCGCTTCGCTGGGGTAATGCAGGCCGCGTGCTATCCTCAAGCCAAGGCACCTCGGATGCGCTGGGTAAAATTTGGATTCTGTGCGGCAGCACTTTTCTGCCTGCCGCTCCTGCTCGCCTGGCAGAATTTTCAGAAGCCCTGGCGCGAGTATCCCGCCTTCGAATACAACACCTTCCCCATCCCGCCCGACTACCAGGAAAAAACGGAATTCGTTTTCGCGCGTCTGATGTATCCGAATGTGCAGTCCGGTTTCGGCCGTCGCCGCGGAGGAGGCTACGGGGCCGACTGGCGCCAGGGCTACACACACTGGACCATGGACTACCCGCGCTCCGACCGTCACCTGATGCTTGCCCTGCGGCGCCTTACCCGCATTCACGCCCGCTCCGTCGAGCAGGCCATCAATGTGGAGGACGGCGATCATTACGACTGGCCCTGGCTCTACGCCGTCGAAGTCGGCCACTGGGACCTCACCGACCAGCAGGTCGCCGCGCTGCGCGAATACCTCCTCCGCGGCGGATTTCTCATGGTGGACGATTTTCACGGCGACTACGAATGGGAGACCTTCGCACGCGGTATGAAACGGATTTTCCCGGACCGCGATATCGTGGAGCTGCCCAACTCCGACCAGATCTTCCACTTGGTCTACGACCTGGACGATCGCTACCAGGTGCCCGGCGCCCAGATCCTCTATTCCGGCCGTCCCTGCGAGCAGTGCGAAGACGGCGGCGCGGTGGAACACTGGCGAGGCGTCTACGATGACAAGGGCCGCGTCATGGTTGCCATATGCTTCAATATGGACTTGGGCGACTCCTGGGAGCACGCCGATGATCCCGAGTACCCGCAGAAGTACTCGGCCCTGGGCATACGCATCGCCGTAAACTACATCGCTTACGCGATGACACACTGATGCGCCGCGCGTTACTCGTTTTTTCCGCGGGGTTAGCGCTGCTGAGCGTTGTTGTCGCTTTTCAGCGCCCCTTCCGGGAATTCCAGCCCGTGGAGTATTACAGCGTCCCGCGTCCCCCGGACTGGAACGAAAAGACGGAGTTCGTCTTTGCCCGCCTCATGTATCCCTGGAACGGCTGGGGCATCCGCTATGGCGACGACTGGCGCGAAGGCGCATCCCACTGGGCCATCGACTACCCGCGTTCCGACCGCCACGTCGCCGTCGCCATCCGGCGGCTCACCCGCCTCCACGTGCGCTCCGTCGAGCAGCCCGTCAATCTCGATGAGGGCGACCAGTACGACTGGCCCTGGCTCTACGGCGTCGAGGTCGGGCATTGGGACTTGACCGACCAGCAGGCGCGCGCCTTGCGCGAGTACCTCCTGCGCGGCGGCTTCTTCATGGTCGACGATTTCCATGGCCAGCAGGAATGGGAGTTCTTCATGGACGGGATGAAGAAAGTGTTTCCCGACCGGCCCGTGGTCGATATTCCCGACGACGATCCCATCTTCCACGTGATCTTCGATCTCGATAACCGCTTTCAGGTGCCCGGCGCACAATATCTGTACTCCGGCCGTGAGTACGAAAAGGGCGGCGTCGGCGCCAAGTGGCGCGCCATCTACGATGATTACGGCCGCATCATGGTGGCCATCTGCTTCAACGTGGACCTCGGCGATTCGTGGGAATGGGCCGACCGGCCGCAATATCCCGCCCGCTTTTCCGACATGGGCCTGCGCATCGCCGTCAACTACATTGCCTACGCGTTCACACACTGAAGATTTGTGATACGATCTACCAAAGTTTTTTTGTTCCACAGGAAACGCGTGTGCAAAAGGTTTTGCTCTTCACTGCGTTTGGGATTCTTCTGCGGACAGTGCCGGCCGCAAGCCAGCCGCCGGCGCCGGTAGCCATCTTCATGCGCTTCGACGCGGTGCCCGGCCCGGCCGCCATCGCCAGCATGAAACAGGAAGTGGAGAAACTGCTTCGTCCGGCCCGCCTGGCGATCGCCTGGCAAATGGAAAGCGAGAACCGCGGGAATCTGTCTTTCGCCGGCCTTGCCGTCCTCCGCTTCAAGGGAAACTGCCGCGCCGAAGGCTGGCGGCGCGTCGTGAGCGACCTGGCCATCCCGGGCGAGAGCACTCCGCTGGGGATGACCCGCGTTTCCGCCGGCCGCGTCCTGCCCTACAGCGAGATCGAGTGCGATGAAGTGCGGCAGGCGCTCGCATACCTGCCCGCCGGCAGCCACGACATCCAGCAGGCGCTGGGCCTGGCCCTCGGGCGCGTGGTGGCCCACGAACTCTACCACGTGTTCGCCCACACCACCGGACATGCGCGCGCCGGGCTCGCCCGCGCCGCCGAATCCCTCCAGGACCTGGTCTCTACTCGTGAAACCGGATTCCGCGCGGAGGATGCGCAGGCCATCCGAAACGGCCTGCGGCTTCCATAGTTGCCGCGCTAACGCTGGCTCGCCTCGCCGGCGGCAACCTTTTGATTGAAATCCGCGGAGCGATTGCGCGGGATGCTGAGCGATCGCCAGCCTTCACCCGAAAAGTGTTTGGCCAGCAAGACGATTTGTCCCACGTGGTAAGCGTAATGCCCCACCTGTCGGTGGATCGCCTGCGTCACCGAATGCGCCTCTCCGCGGATGAAGACTGTGCGGCTGAGATCGGCGTCGCTTAGCGGTTCGAGCGCGCCGAACACGAGTCCCCATCCCTCGTTCCACAGCGCAAGCAGCGCCTCCCGGGTCGCCGGCGGCTCCACGAATTCGGTATCGCGCCGGCGATCCGCCTTTTCGCCGTCCGAATTCAGAAAGTCGGTCCAGCGCGAGCGCATGTTGCCGGCCATGTGTTTCACGATCTGCGCAATCGAGTTCATTTCCGGATCGAGCACCGCAGACAGTTGCTCGTCGGAAACCTGTTCGATGGCGCGCTCGCCAAGATTCTTGTACTGGCGGAAAATAGCCAGCGAGTCGGTGAGGCAGGATTGGGTGAATTCGAGTGCCATGCCTCTATTTTCGCTTGCGCCAGACGGCGAAGGACATGCCCTGCGGGTCGTGCAGGACCGCGATCTCGTCGCCCTCCGGAAGAGTCACCGGCGCGATCAGCACCTTACCGCCAAGCTCCTGCGCCCGCGCCACAGCCGCTGGAACATCGTCCACGGCCATGAAGAGCTGGACGAAATCGGGTGCCTGCGGCGGCGCCGGCCAGATGCCGCCTCCGATGCCCTCCGCCGACCCGGTGTCGATGCGGCGGTATCCCATCGGATTCGCCGCATCCACCGTCCAGTGGAAGAGGTCGCAATAGAAGCGGGCCGTTGCGTCTGGATTCTTCGACATCATCTGAAACTGCACGACGGCATTTCCCATGATCTACTCCTTGGATTTTTCGCGGACGCGAGCGAGCGCGATTTTTCGAAATTGGCGTTCCGTAAGCGTCGGGACCCCGGTGAGGTCGGTCCACCGGCCGGATGAATCGGAGGCGAGCAGGCCGAGCCGGAGCAGACGGCTGAGAGCGATATTGACCTGATCTACCGTGAGCCCGGCCTGTGCCGCGATCGAGCGGCAGTCGGGCTGAAACCCGGGCGTGCGGGACAGGCGGACGATTTCCCAGTGGGCCGGTTCGCGAACTATGGCGAGCGCTTCGGCGGTCCAGTGGCGGAGCTGGTGCTGCCGCCGGGCGGTGGGCTCGTCGGGCACATGGCCGGCCGCGATATAAAGCGCGGCCTCTTCGGCCGTCATGCCGAGTTTCCTGGCCCACGCGCGAATGCTGGCCTGCGGTGCTTTGCGGTCGCCGCGCAATATCTGTCCCAGTGAGGAGTGGTCCGTGCCCAGGAACGCAGCGAATGCGCGCAGCGAATACCGTTGGTTTTTGGCGCGCCGCGCGGCGAATTCCTCTTCGAGTCGCTCCCGGAACATCTTCCCAATCCTAAAGGCAGTGGCGATGCGGCTGACAATCGGCCGCGCATCGGGAGCGGGGCAGGAGATTGCCCCGGTTTGAAACTTCCCCCGCCTGCACGGTGTCTTACCAGCCGTGCCTCTGATTCGCTGGTGGATCATTCTGATGTGCGGCGCGTCCGCGCTGAGCCAAACGGCGGACTATCCGCTCACCGGCGAAAACGCGCTGCACCTCTCCCGTCCGGGAAGGCAGCTCAACAAAGAGGACGTGACCTGCGGCCGTTACCTCTGGAAATCGGAGAAACTGCCCAAGGTGGGGCCGGTGGTGATTTATTACTTCTTCGGCAGCCAGGAGTACGGCAAGGGTAAGTTGGGCATCTACCGGCCGGGCCAGTTCGTCCTGGTTATCAACAATGCCAAGGATCCGCCCACCGCGCAGGTGATCCTGGACAGCCAGGGAAAGTTTCAGTCGGTTCGCTTGCAGTTGACCCAAGCCGAATACGAGGCCGCCAGGAGTTGCTTCGCGCTGTAACGCGCCGAATTACAATGTTCTCGGCATGGCAGTTGCGGATACGAGCTTGGAATTCAGCGCTTCCTACGATCGGACATCGAAGATCCTCACGGCCGTCTTTGCCATCGTGCCGGCGATCGCATTCGCGGCTACGGGTGTTTTGTGGATTCTTGTTGCAGCCGGGCTGCTCTTGCTGTTGTGTTACGCCTTTTCTCCGCGGCGCTACGAGGTGCTTCCCGGCGAGTTGCGGATTCGCCGCCTTGCCGGCGCGGTGACCATTCCCCGCAGCGCCGTCAGAGCGGCACGCAAGGCACGCGGCGACGACATGAGCGGCGCCATCCGGCTCGGGGGCAACGGCGGCCTGTTCGGTTATTACGGTTTTTTTCGCACCTCGGGCCTGGGCATGTGCCGCTGGTATGTTACCAATCGCCGCAACGCCGTCGTGGTGTTCACCGATTCCAAAACGCTGGTAGTGAGTCCCGATGACCCCGAGCTGTTTCTCGACGCCCTCGCCGCTCCCGGCACAGTGGAGGGCGAACGGCCCGCTCCCGTCTCCCGGCGCGCGCGCAGAGCCATCTTTCTGGGCGTGGCTGCCCTGGCGCTTCTGTGCGGCGGACTGGTGGCCCTGGCAATCTTCTACGCGCCGGGGCCTCCCGACTACACCTTGAGCCGCGACTCGCTTCGCATCGACGACCGCTTCTACCCGGTGACGGTCCCGGCCAACTCGGTGGATCTGCCGGCAGTGAGAGTCGTGGACGTTTCGAGCGATCCGGCTTGGCGTCCCGTCTCGCGTACCAACGGTTTCGCCAATGCGCACTACCAATCCGGCTGGTTCCGCGTGCAGGGCGGCCCCAAAGTGCGCCTCTACCGCGCCGGAGGAACCCGGCTGGTTCTGCTTCCGCGAACCGGGGGCGCGGAACCGGTTCTGCTCCAGGTGGACAACCCTCAAGACTTCATCGACCGCCTGCGCCAGATGTGGTCCCGTTAGTTGGAGGATCTGTGCTACCGTGCCCCTTCAAGGAAAAGGCATGCGCAAATCCTCGATGCTCGCCGTTTTGTTCCTACTCGCCGGATTGCTGACCGCCTGGGCTCAGGCGACGGCTCCGTCCCAACCGGCCCCGTCCGCGCCGGGCGGCTTCCCGGTGGGCGCTCCGCCCGCCCGTCCCCCCGCGCCGCCTCCCTACACCTGCGACCCCGTCAACCCCGACGCCACACCGGAAGCTCGCGCCCTGCTCGAGAAACTGTGCGCGATCAGCGGGAAGGGCATCTTCTCGGGCCAGCACAACTTCCCCAACCAGCGCGCGCAGGACACCGACAAGGTATTCGCCATTACCGGAAAATATCCCGCCGTCTGGGGTTCCGATTTCGGCTTCACCGGCGGCGAAGACAAGGACTCCATCCTGCATCGCGACCTGATGATCGAAGAGGCCAAACGCCAGTATGCGGCCGGATCGATGATCGTGTTGTGCTGGCACATGCTCCGTCCCACCGAGGACGAGCCCGGGCAGCCGGGCGCAAGCTGGCGCGGCAGCGTGCAGGCCAAGCTCACCGACGAGCAGTGGCAGGAATTGCTGACCCCCGATTCGCCCCTCAACCTGCGCTGGGAAAAATACATGGATACGGCGGCGGCCTACCTGAAACAGCTTCAGGATGCCAACATCCCCGTGCTCTGGCGACCCATGCACGAAAACAACGGCGGCTTCTTCTGGTGGGGCGGCCGGCCGGGCCAGTGGGGCACCGCACAGCTTTACCGCATGCTCTACAACCGCATGGTAAACGTTCACCATCTGAATAATCTGATCTGGGTGTGGAACCAGAACGGCCCGGCCCCGGGCGGCGAATTCTACAGTTTCTTCCCCGGCCAGAAATACGTGGACGTGGTGAGCTACGACAACTACCGCTCGCTCGACGACCGCTATTATTACGAGATCCTGACGATTGCCGGCGGCAAGCCCGTCGCCCTCGGCGAGGTCGGCGCTCCGCCTTCGCCGGAGGTGCTGAAGTCGCAGCCGAAATGGACGTTCTTCATGATCTGGGGCGGAATGGCCGGCGATCGCATCAAACCGGTATACAGCGATCCCTACGTGATCAGTCGCGGCGACCCGCTGCCCCGGTAGTCGGGCCGCGTCACTGAGCGTCGAAGACCGTCGCCAAAGCCTGGATTGTGGCGGCGATGCGGACCGCTGCCAGGTCCTTCTCGTGCGAGGCGGCGCAGGCCCCGCGGGCATTGACCGCGGAGACGGCCAGGTTCGACTTCCATTGTTAGTTAATGAAGCTGATCGGAGTTACGGAAGACCGCTCCCAACCATAGATAGGGAGCGGTCGGTGAGGTTAGCTCTTGACTAAATGGCGGGTGTCAGGACGGCTTCGCCCCTCTGCCAGTTACAGGGGCAGAGTTCGTCGGTTTGCAGCGCGTCCAGCACGCGCAGGACTTCCTGCGGGTTGCGGCCCACTGACAGGTCGTTCACGGAAACGAACCGGATCACGTTGTGCGGGTCCACGACAAAGGTGGCGCGCTGGGCCACGCCTTCCTGCGGGTCCAGAATGCCGAGGTGCGTGCACAGTTCACGCTTCACGTCGGCCAGCATGGGGAAGGGAAGGTCTTTGAGGTCCGGATGATTCTGTCGCCAGGCAAGGTGCACAAACTCCGAATCGGTGCTGCCGCCGAGCACCTGGGTGTCGCGATCCTGGAACTCACGATCGAGCTTCCCGAACGCGGCGATCTCCGTCGGACATACAAACGTAAAGTCCTTGGGCCAGAAGAAGTAGACTTTCCACTGGTCTTTGTAGTCGGAGTCAGTAATGGTCTGAAACGCTTTCCCCTTTTCCAGGCTTACCGTCGCCTGCAGGGAATAAGCGGGGAACTTCTGTCCAACACCTAACATGGTCGTCGTTTACTCCAAAGGATTAATAAACTAACTGGTCGATTTTGGCGGCCAGGATAAAATCGCTCTCGGTCAATCCGTCGATCTTATGGGTCCAGATCTTGACTTCGACCTTGCCCCACGACAGGTACAGGTCGGGATGATGCCCTTCGTTCTCCGCAATCGCGCCGGCGCGGTTGACGAAATCGAGGGCCAATCGAAAATCGGGGAAGGTGAATGCCTTCAGCAAATGATGGCCATCCACCACCTGCCACCCCGGCACCTGGGCGCTGAGACGGTTGAGTTCGGCGCCGGCCAGCGGAGGAACGCCTCCGCGGCAGGGCACGCAACGTTTTTCGGTCAGGTTCATAGTCCGGTTCCCCGCTTGAGGCAGGCGCGGCACACGCCGCGAAAGACGATTTCGTACGCCCGCATGGAACGGCCGCCCAGCGCCTTCCGTCCGGCATCTTCAGGCAGGTTGAACCACGCGATATCCTCGACCGCGTCGCAGTGGTCGCAGACGAAGTGGTGGTGACGGCCGCGGTTCGCTTCGAACCGCTGCGCCTTGCCTTCGGACGGCACCTCGTGCACCAGTCCCGCGCGGGCGAGCGAGCGCAAATTGTTGTAGACGGTGGCTCGGGATGCCCGGGGGTCCTCGCGGTTCACGGCCGCGAAAATCTCATCGGCCGTGGCATGGACTGGCTTGCGCACCAGGTATTCGAGCACGGCGTAACGCTGCGGCGTAGCCCGCAGGGCGACGGCGCGGAACGCATCGGCAAGTTCGGTGGTCAGCGTGGGCCTCGCAAGAATTTAGATTAAGTCTAAACTGGGCCCGAAGTCAAGCGGCCGTCACCGGCCGGAGGAGCCGAAACCGCCGGTGCCGCGCTGCGACGCCGCCAGATCCTCCTCCTGCCACTCGACCGGCTCGTAGCGGGCGACTACCAGTTGCGCGATGCGGTCGCCGGGACGGATGGTGTACGGCTCCCGGCCGAGGTTGATCAGGATCACCCGGACCTCCCCGCGATACCCGGGATCGATGGTGCCCGGGGAATTGGGAATCGAAATCGCGTGCTTCAAGGCAAGCCCGCTTCGAGGCCTCACCTGACCTTCGAAGCCGGCGGGAAGCTCGATAGTCAACCCGGTGGCGACCGCCGCGGGCATGCCGGGCTCCAGGATCACTTCGTCGACGGCGCGCAGGTCCATTCCGGCGTCCTCGTGGGGACCGTGGGCGTAAGCGGGCAGGACGGCAGCCGGATGGATCTTCTGGATTCGGATCTGCATTCCCCGTTATGATAGCCTCTTGACCACGAAACGCGTGCTCACGGTGGCCCCCATGCCGCCTGAGAAAAGCGCCTACGCCCTGGCTCGTTACAGCCGCTCGCCGGACTCCATCCGGGAATCGATCGAGTGGGTGCGCACCCACGACTCGCAGAAGTTCCTCGAGAGCTTCTATTTCCAGTACGGCCACGCGTCCATCGCCGACCTGGGCCACACGGTCCTGTGTTTCGAAGGTATCTCCGAGCTGGCGGCAACCGAAATTGAGGAAGAGCCACTCTGGGACGGGCAGGCCAAATCGTCGCGCTACCAGGACTTTTCGCGGTCGGGCTTCATCACGCCTCCCGAGCTTTCGAGCGCCGGGGCGGAGGAGTACGAATCTGCCGGCAGGGCCCTGCTGGACGCCTACGGGAAGGTGAAGGAGCTGGCGTTCGCGGCTCTGGAGGAGCGGCTGCCGCGCCCGGAAGAGATGAAACCCGAGGCCTACCGGCGCAACCTCGAGGCTCGCGCCTTCGATGTGGCGCGCTACCTGCTCTTCTGGGGAGTTCCCACCAACGTCGGGCAGGTGTGCAGTATACGGACGCTGGAAAAGCAGATCCGCCGCCTCCGGGCATCCGCCTACGAAGAGTTACGCTCGCTGGGGGAGGAAATCGCGGCGGCCTGCGCTGCCGAGCCGGACTGCCGCTGGGAACCGGGAGCTGCCGCCGAAGCGCTCGCTCCCACGCTGGCGCGCCACGCCGGCCCGGACGAACACGCCGCGCGCGCCACGGCCGACCTTCGCCTGTGGGCGTCACAGAACCTGCCTCCGGCGCCCGCCGGAGAGCCGCAGCGCGTGGCCCTGGTGCGTCCTCTCGACGTTCCCGCCGATATCGCCGCCACGCTCCTTTACCCGGTCACCGACTGGCCGTTCCACGACCTCTACGAACTGGCGCGCTGCTGGAGCCCGGCACAGCGGGCCGAAGTGATCGATGTCGCACTCCAGTCGCGAACGCGGCGGGACGAGATCCTGGGCGGATTCCGGGGTGGGCTGTACGTGTACGACATGGCCATCGACGTCGGCGCCTACAGGGACCTGCACCGGCACCGGCGCTGCCAGAAGTTCCGGCAGGCCTACAGCGGCCGGCTGGGTTTCGACACACCGCGGCTGCTGGTGGAGGCGGGCGGCGCCGAACTGTACGCTTCTGCCCTTTCGGCCGGACTGGCGGCGATGAGCCGGCTGCCGTCCCCCGCGGCGGAATACCTGCTGCCTTTCGGCGCGCGGTCGCGGTTCCTTTTCAAGATGGACTTCGCCGAGGCGGAATACATTTCCCGGCTGCGGAGCGGCGTTAAAGGCCATTTCAGCTATCGTGAAATCGCCTGGGAGATGAAATGCCGGATGGAGGAACTGGAGCCGGAGCTGGGGCGGCTGATTCAGGCCACTCCACCTTGGGTGGAAGATCCCCTGCGCCGCTGAGGAGCGGGCGCGCGCCCGGTGAAGCCAAATGTTTTATTGTGTTTGCGGCGTCTCCGGTCGATAATGTTCGGTACGGAGCTCTGCGCATGCGCTACCTGGTGACGGTACTGGCAGTGGCATTAACCCTGAACGGTCAGACGACCGGCGGGCTGAACCTGGTGATCGTAGAGGGAGAAGGAGCGATCAACAATATCCGGCAGCGGACCGCCCGCGAGCCCATCGTGCAGGTAGAGGACGAGAATCACCGGCCCATAGCGGGAGTGGCAGTGGTTTTCACGCTTCCCTCGAGCGGCCCAAGCGCCACCTTTCCAGGCGGGGCCACTACGCTCACCACCACCACGAACAACGCGGGCCAGGCTGTGGCGCGGGGCTTGCGTCCCAACCAGGTGCAGGGTAATTTTCAGATTCGCGTAACCGCATCGCGAAACGGGCAGACGGCGAGCGCCAGCATCAGCCAGGCGAACGTGCTGGGGGCGGCGGCAGCAACGGCGGGCGCGGCGGGCATTTCCGGAAAATTGATCGGCATCCTGATCGGCGTCGGTGCGGCCGCTGCCGCGGGTACCGTGATCGCGGTGACGCGCAATGGAAACAACACGCCGAATGCGCCGCCGGTCACGCCGGTGACGATTTCCGCGGGCACCGGTTCGGTTGGTCCTCCGAGGTAAATAAAATGCGACAGGCATCCAGAATTCTGAGTATCCTTTGCGTTGGCGCGGCCGCGGCCGCGGCGCAACAGGGCCGTCTTTCCGGGCCCGTGACCGGTTATGTTTTCGATGGCCCGTCCAAGGCCTTCCGTGCCGTGCTGGGCATGCCTGGGGCGTCGATTCTGGGCGACCGCATCCCGCTTGGATACGAGACGCGCTCGGTGACGGTTTCGCCGGTGCTCGACTCGGCCATTGCCATCGGCACCGACGGGGCGGTGCACTTTCTGCGCATCGACGACGGTGCTGTGTCGGAGCGGGCGGCAAGCGGCCTCGATCCCGCGCAGGCCGCCGTATTCAGTCCTGGCGGAAGTGCGGCAGCGCTGTTTTCGAACCAGACTTTACAAGTGGTGACCGGCCTGCCGGACTCGCCCAAGCTGCGCAGCACAATCAGCCTGGGTGCCCAGCCGGGCCGTAGCGTCGCCGGTGTCACCAGCAGCCGCCCGCAACTGCGGCGCCTCAGCCTGGCCGTGAGCGACGACGGTGAGTACGCACTTTTCGCAGGCGCGGCATCGGTCCGGCTGCTCGGTTCGGGCGGCGAGGACCGTAACCTGGCCGAAGCGGCCAGCGGAAGCCTGGTTGCCTTCGCGCCCGGCGGACACGACGCCGCGGTCGCGGATCCCCAGTCCGGGCTGCTGTTGTTCCGGAACGCTGCCGGAGCGCCCGTGCGGCGTGTGCTGGCGCCAAAAGAGACCGTGGCGGCCGCATCGGGCCTGGAATTTACAGCGGACGGCGCCGGCCTGTTGCTGACCAACGACGAACGGGGAGTCCTCTCGTTCGACGTCGCCTCGGGAGATCGCAAGACCGTTCCGTGCGAGTGCGTTCCGAGCGGACTGCACCGCATGGGCAGGGTGTTCCGCCTGAACGAAGCCGGCGCGGGACCGCTCTGGCTCCTGGACGCGGCCGCGGCCGAACCGCGCACCGTGTTCGTGCCCGCCCTCAGCGGGAACTGATACAGCGTCAGGACCTCGCGCGCTCTTGCCGCCCTCCCGTTCAACAGTGAATCGAATCGCGGAGCTCCGCCCGCGCTTCACCCTTCATCGCGAAGCGTCGTCACAGGGTCCACCCGCGCCGCACGGCTGGCCGGAACAAGACCTGCAAGGATCCCGATCAGTATCATCGAGGCGCACGCAACCGTGAGCGCAAGAGGGTCGAGCGGCGACACTTCGAACAGGAGGCCCTTCACGACTCTTGTCAGGGCAGAAGCTCCAAGTAATCCGAACACAAGCCCCACCCCAACCATGGTGAGCCCCTCCCGCAGGATGCGTGAGAGCACGTCCCGCGGCCGGGCGCCTAAAGCCATGCGGATACCAATTTCCCGGCGGCGCTGTGTGACCGCGTGCGAGACCACACCGTAGAGGCCGATTCCGGCGAGCAGGACGGCGATCGCGGCAAATGCGCCGATGAGCCCCGCCGGCCTGCTCGTGCCCGAGAGCGTGCTGTCGCGGACTTGCTCCATCGTGGCGATATCGCCCAGCGGCAGGCTCGGGTCCACTTCGCGGACGCCCTCCCGGATCGCGGGCAGCACGGCGGCCGGCTGCACCCGCGTGCGAACTACCAGCCTGATCCGCGTACTCGGCACTTGCGCCAGGGGCACGTACACGACCGGTGGGTCTGGAGATCCGGGCCATGCAACGCGCTCGCTGCGGATTACGCCGGCGATCTCGATCTCCGGCAGAAAAACCCTGCTCTCTATGTATCCCGGACACGACACACGAACCGTCTTGCCAACCGGGTCTTTCATGCCGGCAGTCTCCGCCAGGCGCGCCGCCAAAGCCTGGTTGATGACCATCACGCGCGTCGATCCGTCGCGGTCCTGGTCGGTGATGCCGCGGCCGGCCAGCACGGGAATTCCCAGCGCACCGAAATAACCCGGATCCACTCGCTTGAACCGGACTCTCACCAGTTCTTTCTGTCCTGCCACCTGCACAGCCTCGCCGTTCCCGATCCACTGGAGCGGCAAGTGCGTGGCCAGCCCAACCTGCGCCACTCCCGGTGCGGCCTGAATCCGCTCACCGGCCGCCCGGTAGAACAGGGCGGCCTTCTCAGGCGTCGGGTAGGCAGCCGCCGGGAGATCTACCGACATGGTGATTACGTCTTGCATTTTCACCCCGGTATCGACTTGCTGGAGCTTCAACAGGCTTCTGAAAAGAAGAACCGCGCCCGAAACCAGTACCAGCGAGAGCGCTACCTCGCCGATAACAATGGCGCGTCGCACACCGGCGTGCGCGCCGGAGTAGCCCCGTGCCGACCGGTTCAGGGACGCCGCCAGGCTGCCGTAAGAAGTCCGCAACGCCGGCAGCGTTCCCGCGAGCAGGCCGACTCCCAACGCGACGGCCCCGGCGAACGCAAGCACGCGAAGGTCGAGAGTGATGTCCGCGGTGAAGGGCAGGGAATCTGCCAGCAACGGTGTCGCGACGTGCACAAGCAGCGCGGCCACCCCAATGCCTGCGGCGCCTCCAAGCAGGCACAGGACAAGAGTCTCGGTAAGTAACTGCGCGACCAGGCGGCCGCGCCCGGCGCCCAGGGCGGCCCGAACAGCCAGTTCGCGCCTCCGCCTGACGCCTCTGGCGAGCAATAGGTTCGTGACATTGGCGCAGGCGATCAGCAGGACAAGCGCGACTGCACCGAAGGCGACCAGAATCGACCGCTGCAGCCGCGAGCCGATCAGCAATCGGGCCAGGGGTTCCACCACTATGCTCCCTTCGCCATAGTCGGCGGGCTCGAGTGGCGACAGCGCGGCGTGAACCGCCTGCATCCTCTCCCGGGCCTGCGCTAACGTAACGCCCGCGCGCAGGCGCCCGTATACGGTAAGCCAGTGGATGTCGCGAACCTGTTGGTCGGGTGTGAAGACCAGCGGTCTCCAGAACTGTGTCCGGTCACGATCGAAGGCGCCTGGCTGGAGTACTCCGATGACCTGTTGCGCTTCGCCGTTCAGAATCGGTCGACGGCCCAAAATTTCCGGGTCGCCGCCGAAATAATTTTGCCAGGCCGCGTAACTGAGTACGATCACCGGAGCGGCTCCCGGCCCGTCCTCTTCCGCCGTGAAGGTACGGCCCAGCCGGGCGCTGGTTCCGAACACCCGGAAGTAGTCGGCCGTTACCGCCTTGCCGGACAGCCTCGTTGGCTCGCCTCCGCCCCCAAGCGAGGCGGTGATCGACTGTTCCGCCGACAATGCTTCGAAAGTGGGTGCAAGCCGCTTCCAGTCGAGAAAGTCAGGGGCGCTGGTGGCGTTCATAACGCCCGGCCGCGGAGCGTCCCAGACACCGGCAATGTGGTCAGGTCCGGGAAAGGGAAGCGGCTTCAGGAGGACGGCATCCACCACGCTGAACATGGCGACGTTGGCGCCGATCCCAAGTGCCAGCACCCCCACCACAAGAGCGGTGAAGCCCGGTGTGCGCCGCAACGAAGCCAAGCCGTACCGGAGGTCCATCACGCCCGTCTCGATCCATTGCGCACTCCGCCGGCTGCGATGCTCTTCCTTGATCGCTTCGATTCCTCCGAAGCGGACCCGGGCCGTTCTGCGGGCTTCCTCCGGCGATAGGCCGCGCGCCAGGGCGTCTCTCTCGGCCATCTCCAGGTGAGCCTCGATCTCCGCCTCCAACTCATGGTCCAGGCGTCGTTTTCGCATCAGGGCCAGCAGGCCGCTCGCCACCCGCCGCAGAATCATGACGACGCCTCCAGGAAACGAGCCACCAGGGCGGTGGCCTTCTCCCACTTCGCCACTTCGAGCCGTAGCTGCTTGCGCCCGGTCCGGGTCAGCGAATAGAACTTCACCTTGCGATTGGTTTCCGAAATTCCCCACTCCGTCGCAATCCAGCCCTCTTGCTGGAGGCGAATGAGGGCCGGGTAGACCGAGCCTTGGCTCAACTGCATGGAATCGCCCGCAACCTGTTCGATGCGGCGGGCGATGGCGTACCCGTGCATCGTCCCCATCGTCTCCAGGGTCTTCAGGATGAGCAGATCCAGCGTTCCGTACGGCACTTCAGTTTGCTGTTTAGACATGTCGAAACCAGACAGCTACATCATGAGCCAGCCGGATACCCTGTGTCAAACCGCTCAACGAATCCGAGCGCCCGTACCGCGTAAGCTACGGCGCCGCGACCGCACGGAGCGGCCACCTGACGCCGGCCTACGGCAGCCGCGTCACCGTGAAGTTGCGCAGCGTCAGGGTATCGCCGGCCTGCGCCAGCCGCCCCTGAAACACCACCGTGATGCCGCCCGCCAGGCTCGCCGCCGAATTGCCCACCGTCGCCGACAGCGGCAGCACCGACCCCCAGCTCTGCGCGCCGAACTGCGTTCCCGACGACAGCACCGAGAAATCCGCGCGCGCCGTGGCCATCGCGTCCGATACCGAGGCGGCGCGGCTCAACACGGTAGTGGTTCCCCACAGCAGCTCGAACGTGTACCCGCCGCCCGGGCCCTGGTGTTCCAGGTCGAAGCGGACCTCCAGCCGGTCGCCCGGCAGCAGTGCCGCCGCCGGCACAGTGCACGAAGCCAGCGCAGACATGCTCGAACTGTTGGTCGCCGCGCCGATGCCGCTGCACACCACCTGCGAAACCGGATAGATCTGCGGCGGCGCCGATTCCGTGCCGTCCGCCAGCCTGTAGCTGGCCAGCAGCGTATCCCCGGGTTGCGGTACCGCGGCCGGTACGAATTCGACCGTGCGTCCGCTCGCAATGTAGTCGAGCCCCGCCTTCTGGCGCAGGCCGTTGCGGTACACCGCCAGGCTGTCGGACGGCTCCGGGATGCCCGACAGGCTGAACGTCGTATTCGCGCCGTCCACGATCCCCGAGGGACTGTCGCCCTCCACGAACCCCGGCGCCTCGCTGCCGCACGGCCCCGAGGTCCCGTCCACCCGCACGCAATCCGCAGGGTCCCCGGCCACCGATTCGAGCGCGCCGGAATCGTTCACCATTGCCACACGGCCGCCCGCGAAACCCGGTCCTTTCATCGGGCGCGCCGCCAGGTCCGCCAGCAGCCCGGACACATCCGCCTCCGTCACCGGCCCGCCGGTATCCGGCGAACCCGTTCCGCCGCTGCTCGCAGTGCGCCACCGCCACGCGCACATCCCGCACCCGCAGCGGCACCCCGCTGGCAGGCACGTTCCACGTCTCCTGGAACTGCATGCGGCCGTCGCTGTTGTAAGTGACCTGGTAATAAACCGGCGGAACGCTCGTGCTGGTGGGAATCAGTTGCACTTTCAGGTAACCGTCCACCACCTTCACGGTCGTGCTCTGCTTCATCACTGCCGTCGCATTCGGGCCTTCAAAGCTGTTCCAACTGACAATCAGCGTGCCCGTGAAGGGAACGCCATCGGCGCGGTACAACGTATCCTGGATCGTAGTCAGCGTCGGCCCTGCGGACAACGAGCCGGCCAGGCACACCAGTGCGAACACGGAAAATCGCGTAATCATTAAACCTCCGGAAATTGTTAAGTCGCGCGCCCGGACGGGCGCGGCAGGCACGGAACTTTCGAACCGACCTCAGTTTAGCCGCCTCACCCCGCGCGGCAACCGGTCCCGCGCCGGCGTCAAACTCCTAAATGCCTCAAACCGTTAAACTTCGTCGTCCAGAAATTTTTCGCAATGTGGTGTGAACGCCACTTC
This sequence comes from Bryobacterales bacterium, assembly GCA_963836425.1. Classification (GTDB taxonomy): domain Bacteria; phylum Acidobacteriota; class Terriglobia; order Bryobacterales; family Bryobacteraceae; genus CAWIJJ01. Next base: position 184,957 of record CAWIJJ010000015.1, read on the forward strand.
CGCCATCCCCTCAAAATCGAATTCGGAGGTGGCCGTGTGATAGAATCGCCGCAAAAGGAGATTCGCAAAAATGAGGCGGTTTTTGGTTCCGCTCGCTCTCGTATTCGCGTCGGCCGCGTTTTTCGTGCAGGCCCAGTCCGATATTTCCGGAGTCTGGGTGCTGAAAACGCCGCGCGGCGATGGCACCTTCCGCAAGACCTGGTATGACGTGAAGCAGGACGGTCAAAACGTGACCCTGACGGCGCTCTCCGGACGCTCGCCGGAACTTCCTCCTCCCACCCCTCCAGCCGGCCGCGGTGCCGCTCCGGGTGCTCCCGGTGCCGGACGCGGGCCCGGTGGTTTCGGCGGACGCGGTCCCGTCGCACCCGTGGGCACGTTCGTTAACGGCAAGCTCCACTTCGAAGTCGCCGGGCGCGGCGGCCAGAAACAGGCGCCCACCCCGACCGTCTACGAAGGTTCCCTGGCCGGCAATACGATCGACCTGAACGTCACCGGCGGACGCGGCGGCCCCTCCACCGCCATCATGGAGCGCAGTACCCTCGAAGCTTCCTACCCCAAGCGCATTCCCCCACCCGCGCTCCACACCGTAAAACGAAACGGCCTCGCCCAAACCCCTCCCATGGGTTGGAATAGCTGGAACCTGTTCGCCAGCCGCGTGGATGACAAGCTCGTGCGCGAAATCGCCGACGCCATGATCACCAGCGGCATGAAGCAGGCCGGCTACGTTTACGTCAATATCGACGACACCTGGGAAGGCGAGTCGCGCGACGCCAAGGGCAACATGACTACGAACACCAAGTTCCCGGACATGAAAGCCCTCGCCGATTACGTCCACTCCAAAGGCTTGAAGCTCGGAATCTACTCCTCCCCCGGCCCCAATACCTGCGCCCAGTACGAAGGCAGCTACGGTCACGAAGAGCAGGACGCCAAGACCTTCGCCGCCTGGGGCATCGACTACCTGAAATATGACTGGTGCGGTGCCAGCCGCGTCTACACCGACGAGGAAATGCGCCCCGTTTACCAGAAAATGGGCGATGCCCTGGCCAAGGCCGGCCGGCCCATTCTCTACAGCCTGTGCCAGTATGGCCGCAACAAAGTGTGGGAGTGGGGTGGCCTGGTGGGCGGCAATTCCTGGCGCACCACCGGCGATATCCGCGACTCCTGGCAATCCATGCAGAACCTCGGCTTCGGGACCTCGATCCCGGGCGGCATCGGCCAGCCCAACTCGCTCACCCAGCTCGATATCGTGCAGTACTCCAAGCCCGGCATGTGGAGCGATCCGGACATGCTCGAGGTGGGTAACGGCGGCATGACCAACGATGAGTACAAAACTCACTTCACACTTTGGTCCATGCTCCGTTCGCCGCTGCTTGCCGGCAACGACATCCGCAATATGACCGACGAGACGAAGCAGATTCTGCTCAACACCGAGGTCATCGCCGTCAGCCAGGATCCCGCTGGACTGCCGCCCAAACTCGTATCGCGTGAGGGCACCAGCGACGTGATCTCCCGGCCGATGAAGGACAAATCCGTGGTCGTGGCGTTCTTTAACCGCGGGGAAGGGCCCGCCTCCATCAACGTGAAATGGGACGCCGTCGGATTGTCAGGCAGGAACCTGCGCGGCCGCGACCTGTGGCAGCACTCCGACGTCACCCTGTCCGGCGACGGCTTCAAGGCCGAAGTGCCGCAGCACGGCGTGGTGGCGCTGCGCGTTTCGGCAAAATAGGCGGAGCCGCTACTGCATCGGCACGTCGAAGAAAAACAGTTCCTTGCCCGTGGCGGCTTCGGTCAGGCCGCTGAGTTGAAACGTGGCGCCCGGCTGAAGGCCGCTTTGAAAATAGAAGAACCCGTATGCCGACTGCCCCGGCGGCAGCATCGCCGCCGCGAAGGCCCGGCCTTCGATTTCCCAGGCGTCCAGCGGGTTCTTCTTCACCTTTCCGATCTTCACCCCCCCGGTCGGCCCCGGAATCATTCGCGGCCGGTCCACGCCCTTCGTGTAGCGCACCTCGCGAGCCGGAGTGGACACCACCCGGCCCCGCCCGGCTCCGTATTCCACGGTGATCCGGTCCAGCCGGATGGTCTTGTCGGTGTTGTTCTCAATCACCATCAGCACCGGCAGGATTCCGTACTCGTACGGGTCCAGCTTTCCGAAAGCTTCCTTCATCTTGTCCCCGGAAACGTACGCTTCCACCGCCACCGTAACGCCCGAGTTCGTCTGTTTGTACTTGAAGCTGGATGCCTCGCCGGGCTTGAAGCTCTTGGTGTCCGCTCCGTAAGCCGTGCCAGTGACGCCGTCCTTGTTCGCCGAGAACGCCGCCGCTATACTCAATAAAAGAGCCAAACGTTTGAAAACAAAAGGCATTTATTTCCTCTACCGGGCCTTTCAAGCTCTTGGGCTGCCTGTCCTGCTATTGTATTTCGTGTTCCGCGCCGTCCGGAACCGGGCCTATTGGAAATCCCTTCCCGAACGACTCGGGTTCCTGCCCCGCTCTTTTAGACAGACCGGTCCCGGCTCCATTTGGTTGCACGCAGTTTCGGTGGGCGAAGTCCTCTCCTGCGTCGAATTCCTGCGCTCCGTTCACGCCGCCTACCCGCGCGCAAAGCTGTTTGTTTCCACCACAACGCTGGCCGGCCGCGCCCTCGCCGGGGAGAAACTGAACGGGGTCGCCGATGGCGTATTCTTCGTCCCGGCCGACTACGTCTTTGCCGTCCGCCGCGTCATCCGTACGCTCCGCCCCTCCATTCTGGTGGTCGCCGAAACCGAGATCTGGCCCAACCTCTTCCGCGAGGTCAAACGCACCGGCGCCGGCCTCCTGCTGGTCAACGGCCGCATTTCCGACCGCGCCTTCCCCCGCTATCTCCCCTTCCGCGCCCTCTTCCGCGAAGTGCTGCCGGCCGCCGACGCGATCCTGGCGCAAACCGGCGTCATGGGTGAACGCTTCCGCGCCCTCGGAGCCCCGCCCGACAAAGTCCTCGTCACCGGCAATTTCAAGTACGATTTCGAGCCCCGCGAAGCGCCCCCCGGTTCTCCCGTCCGCGCCCTGCTCGAGGCGTCCGGACATCCGCGGGTCTGGATCGCCGCCAGCACCATGCCGCCCGCGTTTCCCGCCGACGTCGATGAAGACGACGCCGTAATCGCCGCCTTCCGCACCGTGGCCGAACGCCACCGCGACCTCCTCCTCATCCTGGTTCCCCGCAAGCCGGAGCGCTTCGACGTGGTAGCCAGAAAACTCGAGGCCGCCGGCCTGCCCTACCTCCGCCGCTCCCGCCTGGACGGGCAGGCGATCCCCCTTCCCGGCGTCCTGCTGCTCGACACCGTGGGTGAACTCAGCGGGCTGTTCGGCCTCGCCGAGGTAGTCTTCATGGGCGGCACCCTGGCCGATCGCGGCGGCCACAACATCCTCGAACCGGCCGCCTTCGCCAAACCCGTGATCGTCGGCCCCCATATGGCCAATTTCCAGGCCATCGCCGATGATTTCCGCGCCGCCCGCGCCTGCATCGAAATTCAGGACCCCGCCCAGCTCGGGCCCGCCGTGGCGCGCTGCCTCGAAAACCCTCGCGAGGCCGTCGCCGTCGCCTCCCGCGCCCTCGAATGCGCCCGCGCCAACCGGGGCGCCACCGCCCGCGCCGTCGCCGGGCTTCAATCTCTCTACACCACCCGTATTCCGCACTACCGCCCGGCGTTTCCCTGGCTGCAACTGCGGTGGCTGCCGTCGAAGCTGTGGGAGCGCGGTGGACGCCGCCGGCAAGCCCGCTTTCTCGCTGTGCAGCGCCGCCTCCCCGTCCCCGTCATTTCGGTCGGCAATCTCACCATGGGCGGCACCGGCAAAACACCCTTCGTGTTGTGGCTCGCCGCCGCACTGCACTCCCGCGGCCGCCCTCCCGGCATATTGACCCGCGGCTACGGCCGCAGTTCACCCGAAAAGAACCTGATCCTTCCGCCCGGCGCCCGCCTTCCCGCTTCCCGGACCGGCGACGAGCCGCAACTTTTCCTGCGCTCCGGGCTTGCCCCCGTTGGCATCGGCGCCGACCGCTATACCACCGCCGAAGAACTTCTGCGCCTGTTCAATCCCGGCGTGCTCCTGCTCGACGATGGTTTCCAGCACCTGAAACTCGCCCGCGACCTCGATATCGTCCTCATCGACGCTCTCAATCCGTTCGGCGGCGGAGCCCTCTTTCCCCTCGGCCGCCTGCGCGAGCCCGTTTCCGCCCTCGCCCGCGCGGACGTGGTTGTCCTCACCCGCGTCGAATTCTCGGACCTCGGCCCGGCGATTGAAAATACCGTCCGCGAATGGAACCAGAGAGCCAAAGTCTTCCGCGCCTTTGTCACCCCGGCTGCCTGGGTGGAAAGCCGGACCGGAGTCGAGTTCCCGGTCGCCCAACGCCCGTTCGAGGTCGCCGCCGGCTTCTGCGGCATCGGCAATCCCCAGTCCTTCCGCCGCACCCTCGATGAAGCGGGCGTTCATCCGGTGGACTGGATCGAGTTTGAGGACCACCACCGCTACCGCCCCTACGAACTGCGCCGCATTTCGCGCGCTGCCCTCTCCCGCGGCGCCACCGCGCTCGTCACCACCGAAAAGGATTCCGTCAACCTTTGCGAGCAGTGTGACGACCTGGTCGCGCCCCTCGCCCTCTACTGGCTCCGCATCGGACTCCGCCTCGAACGGGAAGACGAGTTCCTGTCGCTCATCCCCTGACCACGGGACGATGGAGCACCGAACCGCCCGGACGAACGTTCCGGAGGGTACAACTTCGGCCGCCTCCACGGTTGTCCGCGCCAGGAGGCCCCTCTATCGTGAAATGAGAGTTTTGGCCTCGGCCCTGCGCGGGCGGGTTCCGTCGGGCGGAGAAAAGTCCGCCCGCGCTTATTCGTATCTATCGCCGCTCGCTATGCTCGACCACGATGTTAAAGCGCGCGCCCAACTCGCGGGTGCCTTCTTTCGAGGCGAAGTACTCGTCACCGCGCTGAACCATCCACCCCTCCTTGACGCACTATTTGACGAAACCCGCGCCTATTGCCGGCGGCTCGACGCGGGTCAACCCCCTGGCGCGTTCTTCGCCGAGCGTCAAGTGCGTGCGGTGCCTCCCTTCTTTCCTCTGGCAGCTTACCGCCGGATCTCGAAGCCGGCAAACAAATCGCGTCAGGTTTCTGTTTCGGCGGGCGAAGTTTTTTTAGGGAACCATTCTGATCCCGCCGCTCTCCGGGTTGCCCGGAGTTGGAGAAGGACAAAGCCCTCAGTCGATGACGCGCCGGTTGCGCAGGACATGCACATCCGTCGTCGTTCCTCTCACAAAATCCAACCCGCTGAATATTGCCTGGATCACTTCCGCCGGAGAAAGCCAATGGCTCCGCTATTCGACGCCCCAACCGCGTCATTCATGGTGTAAGGCTCGGACGGGGTCGATCCGGGTAGCCCGAAACGCTGGCAAATAGATCGCCGTCGCCGACGCGACGATCAACACGAGCGGAACACCTAAAAACGCCGCCGCATCGGCCGATCTCACGCCAAATATGAACGACTGCATCACGCGCGCGATCCCCCACGCTGGAATCAGTCCGATGATCAGCCCCACCAGGGCGCTTACCACACCGCTGCGAAACAGCATGAGGACGACCTGACCCCGCCGCGCTCCCAGCGCCATACGGATCCCCGTCTCGTGCGTTCTCCCGGAGATCGAATACGCCATCACACCATACACGCCCACTACCGAGAGCACCAGGGCTAACAGTCCGGATGCGCCCATTAGTCCCGCCATCATCGCCACGCCGAACGATTCCTGGCGGATCAGCACGTCCATCGTATTCAGGTTACTGATCGGTAGCTCCGGATCCATTGCCCTCACTACAGCTTGTATGCCGGAAGTAACCTGCGCCGGGTCTCCCGCCGTGCGTAGCCCGATGTCTGTCTCCCTGTCCGGAGCCTGCGCAAACGGCACATAGACCGTCGGACTCACGTCGCGGCTCAACGCTGTGTACGGAATGTCCCCCACCACGCCGACGATCGAGACCGGCCCCCGCTCGCCTAACTTGATCGCCTTGCCCACCGGATCTTCGCCCTTCCACCAACGTTGTGCCGCGCTGACGCTGATCACCGCCACCGGAACTGCCCGTGGGCCGTCGCTGTCGCTCAGGAACCGGCCGGAACGTAACGGCACGAACATGGCTTCAAAGTAATTCGGCGTCACGGCTTCCATGATTGCAACAGGCTCCTCGCCTGGTCGTTTCTCGCGGCCTTCGATCGAAAAGCGGCCGCTCGGATAGCGGCGGCTGTATGGCAGCCCCGTGGCCGCTACCGCCGATTGAACTCCCGGAATGGCGGCGGCGCGCTCCAGCAACTCGTGGTAGAAGTTTGCCACCTGGTAACTCTCCTGGTATTTCTCGCCGCCGACCGCAATTCTCATCGTCAGCATGGCGGCTGGCCGCATTTGCGTACCCCCGCCTGCCAACGCACGAAACCCGCGCACCATGAGGACCGAACTCACCAGCAGCACCGTCGCCATGGCGATTTCAGCCGCCACCAGCACAGCCCGCCAACGGCTCCGCCCGCGCCCTGCCGTCGACCCTTGGCCTCCCTCCTTCAACGATTCCGTCAGGTCCACTCGCAGGCCTCGCAGGGCAGGCGCCAATCCGGCGACGATTCCGCTCGCGAGCGCCATTGCCAACGCGAATCGAAAGGCGTGGCCGTTCAGTCCGATCTCCGCCCACCCCGGCATGTAATGGCGCATCTCCGCCGGAATCCCGGCTTTGAGCAGGGCCAGAGTCCATTTGGCGACAATCAGACCTAGCGCCGCTCCGGCGCAGGCGAGCACCAGGCTTTCCGTTAGCAGTTGCCGGATTAACCGCGTCCGTCCCGCGCCCAGCGCGACTCTTATGGCAACCTCCCGGGACCGCCCGGTCGCGCGGGCAAACAGCAGGTTGGCCACATTCACACACGCGATCAGCAGCACGAACGCCGAGGCGCCCAACATCAACGCCACAAACACGGGCGCCAGGTCGCCGAACGAATACCGGGAAAGGTTCATTGCCACAAAGCGGCGCTTCAGGTTGGTTTCCGGATATCGCTTCTCCAGTCGCGCCGCAATCACATCCAACTCTGCGGCTGCCTGCGCCAGGGTATGTCCCCTTTTCAGCCGTCCGGCGGCTTCCACGCCCGTGTCTCTGTGCGACAGACGGCTCTCAGGCGTCAGGACTAGCGGAACCCACAATTCGCGGAAGGAGCGAGGAAACCGGAACTCGGGCGGCATCACTCCCACCACCGTGAAGTTCGACGACTCCACGCGAATCGTCCTTCCGATGATGCCAGGGTCGGCGCCGAAATGCCGCCGCCACAGATCCTGACCCAGGACCACCACGCGTTCGTGCCCAGGCTGGTCTTCACCCGGCAGGAAGGAGCGGCCCAGTTCCGGCCGAACGCCCAGCATGTCGAAGAAGTTGGGTGACACGCGTGCCGATTCCGCCACCAGGGGCTCTCCTCCCGCGTCCACCAGTCTGTGGCGTCCCAGGGTCCAAATCGCGAGATTGTCAATGATCGCAGTTTCCTGGCGAATGTCGCCCAAATCTCCCGCAGGGGCATAGGTGTATGGCATTCCCGCATTCCCCGGCTTCGCCACGAAGACAAACACCAGCGAATTCGCATCCGGCAATGGCACCGGCCTCCACAGGATTGCGTCCAGCAGGCTATAGACTGCCGTAGTGGCGCCAATGCCCAGCGCCAGGGTGATGGCCGCCGCGATGGCGAAGCCCGGACTGCGCCGGAGTTGCCGCATGGCGTACCGCACGTCGTGTAGTAAGGTCTCGAACCAGCCGAAGGTCCACAGATCCCGGCAGCTTTCCTTGATCCCGGTAACATTGCCGAACTGCCGTCTTGCCGATGGCCCTGCGGACCCACACGATTCACCGTTCCGCGTATACGCTTCCTCTCGCATCGCCAGGTGGAACTGAAGCTCATCCTCCAGGTCGCGGTCCAATTGCCGGCGGCGAACCATCGCCCGCAGCCGCAGCCAGGCACTACTTAAGGCTTCACCGAACGGCCCTCCAGCTATGCCGGCTCCATGATCCGTTCGATCGCCGTCGACATTCTTCGCCACCGGCTCGCCTCGCTGGCGAGCTGCTTCCGTCCGGTCGCCGTAATCCGGTAGTACTTGGCCCGGCGCTTGTTCTCCGAAACCCCCCATTCCGCCGTCAGCAAGCCCCGCAACTCCAACCGGTGGAGCGCAGGATAGAGCGCCCCTTCCTCCACCCGCAGTACATCCTCCGACGTCTGCTGGATGAAGTCCACTACCGCATAGCCGTGCATCGGCCCGCGAATCAGTGTCTTCAGGATGAGCATGTCCAGCGTGCCCTGCAGCAACTCGCCGGAGTTGGGCGTCTGTTCCCGCATACGTAATCTCCTTGACTCCCAGGTCTATGACCACCGAGGGGAAGTCTTCATACATCAATTTCGCTTCGCCCCATCCCTCGCGGCGCCGCTGCCGCATCCAAATCCACACGCTGCCCAGAATGGTGAGATAGATCGCGAACAGGAATGCAATCTGGCTGGCAACCGCGGTCATCACCGAGACGATCGGAACGGCCACACAGAGGATCGCAAGGTACCGGGCTAGCACCCCCACCAGTGGCCGCTCTCCGGGGATGTGGGAACAAGTGAAGGGCAGTTTCTGCCAGCTGTAGAAAAGGCCTTCAAACAGCGCGAGCGATGCCAATAGTTGCAGAATCGTCAGACGGATTGCGATGGGAAGGCCCAACACCAGTGCCGAGACCGGAAAAAGCGCCAGGTAGATTGGCGCGATGGCATAAGCCATGATGAAGCGCTCCACGGCCGCCATCCATTCCGCCCGCCCCTGGCTCTCGGTGATTTGGAAAATCCAGTTGGCGCGCAGCTCGGCGGGGATCGACAGGACGTGTCGAAAGCCGTTGAGGATCACCACGGAACACGCCAGCGGCCAGAAGTGCACAACAAATTGCAGCGCCATGTCGAACGAATGAGACCGAACGAACAGAGCGCCATCCACCAGCGAACTGTTCACCATTACGGCCACCGCAGCCCCCACGTATACCAGCCACAGCAGGCGATGCGCACGGCTGCGAACCAGGGTCTTCGACATAAAATCCATCACGGCCTTTTGCCGCGGCGAACGCGCCAGCAGTCTCATTACGCTCCAGCGCCACACCCTCGGTGTCGCCAACCGGGCCGGTGACTCCAACAACAGCTTGCGGTAGCGGCGGTAACTGATGAGATAGGAAGCCGCAGCCACTGTCACCGCGAAACCGGCAGCCAGGAGGGCCCTGTGCGACATGGAATTCAGGAACGGGCTGCCGCCGTTGCCGGCGAGCGTTTCGTGAAGACCCGTGAACCAGACAGGTGGCAGCCACGCGCCAAATGCCGGCAGCCTCCCAATCGCTGCCGGCGTCCATTCCTTAATCGACCAACTGTAGAAACCCCCCAGCAGAAACATGCCCGCAAGCGCCCCTTGGGCGTAGACCGACACGCGGTTGAATTGGCTGCGGGGCAGGAGATTGAGGAGCATGCCCTGTAATGCCAGAATCGCAAAGAAGACGAAGAAACAGGCCATGCAGGAGGCTGCGGCCTGGGCGCCCGCCAGCCTCAGGTACGACCCGCCGAGCCGCCACTCGCCGCCGAATTCTATCGGCGAAAGCAGGCTTGGGAGAATATTCATCGCCCCTACGATCGCGGTGCAGAAGAGTACCGCGGACGTGAAGCGGGCCGTGAATACCTGGCTGGCCCGGACCGGGAGCGACGCCAGCACCAGGTAATCCCGCTCACTCGGAAAGAGCGACTGCCATACCAGCAGCGTAATCAGTCCCGTAACACAGAAAAGCAACGTGATCAGCGCCAGTTCGTCGGCCAGTGCCGCGGAGCGGATCGCGTTCGGATCGGCGGCCATCCTCAGGAGTTGATACTTGGAAGCGTACTTCGGGTCCAAGGAGCCCTCTCTCACCAGAAGAAGACCCGCTGGTAGCACCAGCGAGATTGCGCCGACCGCGCCCGACCTCCACTGGCCTGGAGCTGACGACCACTCACCGTCGAACATGCGTCCCAGAAAGTGGCGCACTAACTCGAACTGGCGGCCGTGGGTCTTCGCGAGCCACTTCATACCTGCATCACCTCCAGGATATCGGCGGCAATGGCCCGGTGATTCTGTTCGCGTGTGAGCTGGCCGAAGATGCCCTCGAGCGACGACTCATGCAGGGATTCACGAAGGTGCTCGATAGTGTCGTGCGCAGCAACCCGTCCCTTACAGAGAATCAGCACCTCAGAGCAGACCTTTTCGAGGACGTCGAGAACATGGGAGCTGTAGAGAATCATACGGCCTTGCGCGGCGAGTCCTTGCAGCAGGTCCCGAAGCACGAGCGCCGTGGTCACGTCCAGCCCCGAAAGCGGCTCATCCAGTATCAGAAGCTCCGGATTGTGGATCAGGGCGGCGGAAATGAGAATCTTCTGGCGCATGCCCTTCGAATAGGCCGATACAGGGCAATTTGCGTCATCCCGCAGCGAAAACAGGTTTAGGAATCCATCGATCTTGGGTTCCAGGATTTCCCGCGGAAGCCCCCGCAATCGACCTACAAGCTGTAGATACTCCCAACCGGACAGGTGTGGATACAGGTGGGACTCCTCGGGAACGTAGCCGATTCGGGACTGAAAGCCTGGCAGGTCGTCGATTACGCTTCTGCCGCGAAATAGGATCTGGCCTTCACTCGGATCGAGCAGCCCAATGATCATTTTTACGGTGGTGCTTTTCCCGGCCCCATTCGGGCCGACGTAGCCCAGGATCTCGCCCGGCCGGAGCCTGAAACTCACGTCTTCAACCGCCGCCTGACCGTTGAACTTCTTCGTAAGACCGCAAACTTCGAGCATGCGACCTCCTGTCCCATAAATTGCTTATGGGACACAGCCATAATGACACCGGCCGGACAACTATAGTTCCCGAAAAATCGCAGCGATATTCCGTGAACCAGGCGCAGTCTCATGATCTTTTCTCTCTGACCACGCGCCGCAACCCAGGTTGACAGTCGCCCCGAGACGTTGGCCGGGCCCTCTATAAAATTTCGCGAAGCGCCCGGCCGCTCAAACCACTAAAAAAATCAGAAATTCACAATCGATGCGAACGAATTCGGCTCCAGGCTCGCCCCGCCCACCAGCGATCCGTCGATCTCCATCTGCGCCATCAGCGACTTCACATTGTCCGGCTTCACCGACCCGCCGTAAAGAATCCGCACCGCGTCCGCCGCCGCCTTCCCGAATTTCTCCGCCACCTGCGCGCGGATCGCCCGGTGCGCATCGGCGGCGATTTCCGGAGTCGCCGTCCTGCCCGTGCCGATGGCCCAGACCGGTTCATACGCGATCACGATCTTGGCGAACTGCTCCGCCGTGAGCCCCGCAATTCCGTTCTGGAACTGGCCCACCAGCACCGCTTCCGTGCTCCCGCCCTCGCGCTCTTCCAGGCGCTCCCCCACGCATACAATCGGCGTCAACCCGAACTCCAGCGCGGCCTGCGTCCGCTTCAGAACGGTAGCGTCGGTCTCGCCGAAATACTGGCGGCGCTCACTGTGCCCGATGATCGCGTGGCTCGCGCCCACCGCGTTCAGCATCGGTCCGGAAATCTCGCCCGTGAACGCGCCTTCTTTAGCCCATGCGATATTCTGCGATCCCACATGGATGTTCGTGCCCTTCGCCGCTTCCACGGCCGCCGCGAGGTTCGTGAAAGGGGGACAGATCACGATTTCGCAGTGCTCGGATTTCTCGACCAGCGGCCGGAATTTCTCGATGAATGCAGCGGTTTCCGCGGGCGTCTTGTACATCTTCCAATTGCCCGCCATGACTGGTTTTCTCATAGTAGTTGGTTTAAAAAACTTTCTCCGTGCGCGATCTGTACGCCGAAATTCTCGGCCACCGTCTGTCCGATATCCGAAAGCGAGCCGCGCAGCCCCAGGTCCACGCCCGCACGCGCCCGCGGTCCGAAAGCCACCAGCGGCACGTATTCGCGCGTGTGATCCGTGCCCGCCACGGTCGGATCGCAGCCGTGATCCGCGGTGAGAATCGCCAGGTCTCCGCCCTGCGCCGCGCTCTCCAATTCCGGCAGCCACCGGTCGAATTGCTCGATCGCGCCCGCGTACCCTTCGATATCGTTGCGATGCCCGTACTGCTGGTCGAAATCCACCAGGTTCACGAAAATCAGGCCGTGCCCCGAGTCCCGCATCGCCTCCAAAGTCTTCTGCATGCCTTCCTGGTTGTTCCTGGTCTTGTCCGTCTCGCCGATTCCGCGGCCCAGGAAGATGTCGAAAATCTTGCCCACCCCGTGCACCGGCACGCGCTGCGCCGCCAGTTGGTCGAGCAGCATGCCGCGGGGCGGCGGGACGGCGTAGTCGTGCCGGTTGGCAGTGCGCGTGAAATTGCCCGGCGAGCCCGTGAACGGACGCGCGATCACCCGGCCCACCTCGTGCGGCCCGCGCAGAATCTCGCGCGCGGTCTCGCAGATCTTGTAGAGTTCCCACAACGGGATCACCTCTTCGTGCGCCGCCACCTGGAACACGCTGTCGGCCGACGTGTACACGATGGGCGAGCCCGTGCGCATGTGCGCGACCCCCAGTTCTTCGATGATCTCGGTCCCCGACGCGGCCTTGTTGCCCAGCGAGCTCCGCCCGATCCGCCGCTCGAATTCCTCCATCACCTCCGGCGGAAACCCGTTGGGGTAAAGCGGAAACGGCGTGTCCAGGTGGATGCCCACCATTTCCCAGTGTCCGGTGGTCGTGTCCTTGCCCGGCGAGGCCAGCGTGCATCTGCCGTACCCTCCCGCCGGAGCAGCCGCCGCCTCGATTCCGGCCAGCGGCTTGATGTTCCCTAGCCCCAGTCGCTCGAGGTTCGGCACCCGCAGCCCGCGCAGTCGCGCCACGTTGCCCAGCGTGTCGGCGCCGGGCGGATCTCCAAACGCCGCGGCGTCCGGCATCGCGCCGATTCCAACGCTGTCGAGTACGATCCAGACGATCCGTTCAAACACAACCTTCGACTGTAACATGCGGCTTTCCGCGCCTGGCTGAAGCCGAGCCTGAAAGGGCGCGCGCAAAAAAAAACGCGGGGTGCCCCGGGCTCAAACCCGGTACCCCGCGTCCTGTTCCAGGCAAAAGCTGTGAACTACTTCTGGTCCATGGTGATGCCGCCGCCGGTGGATGCTTTGCGCTCGGCCTTGATCTTCTTCGTGGCCAGCGCCTTGTCCACCCATTCGTCGGCCTTCTTGATCTCCGCTTCGTACTCGGCCTTGCTGTCCATCAGGTCGGCACGCTCGCGGATGAGCAGGTTTTCGTAGGCCATCGCGTCGTCGTATTCCGGATCGATCTCGAGCGCCTTGTCGAGCGATGCCAGGCCGGAGTTGATCACCGGCCCGTACTGGGCCTTCAACTCTTCGCGAACCTTTTTGTCCTTGATCGGACCGGGATCTTCCTGCTTCATCCCCAGATTCGCGCGGGCAGTACCGTAGGCCGGATACCACTTCGACCAGGCGATAAACCCGAGGCTGTAGTGCGCTTCCTTGTTGCTTGGATCGACGGCGATCAGTTTCTCATACCACTGCTGCGCTTCGTCCCATTTCTTCTGATTCAGGTAAAGGGACGCGATGGAGGCCATCGCCACCTTGTCCTTGGGATCCTGCTCCAGCACTTTCATGAACTGATCGTGAGCCGCCTGCGCCATCTGGTTGTTTTCCGGAGATTCGGCGCCGGGGATGTACTGCTGCATGTAAGCCGTGGCAAGGTACAGGCGAGCCGTGGGGAAGTTCGGATCGAGTTCCACGGCTTTCTTGAAGCTCTCCACCGCTTCGGCGTACTGCGCGTTCTTGAACGCCTGCACACCCTTGTTGAGCCGGTCGCGGGACTGCAATTTGCTGCAGCCGGTGCTCAGCAGGGCTACCGCCGCCAGACTGAGCACTACCATTACGTTTCGCATCACTGTCCCGCCTCCACAGCTTTCGTCATCAGCCCGACCTTGTCGATACCCGCCCCGTGGGCGATATCGATGGCGGTGGCCACCGCCCGGAATTCCAGGTCGGGGTCCCCTTTGACGAACACCACGCGCTCGGCGCGCGTTTTGAAGATTTCCTGCAACCGCGCGCCCATCTGCGCCTCTTCAATCGGATCCTGATTGATCGAGTACTTGGGGCCTTTGTCTACGACGATGACCACCGTGCGGAGGTCCGCCGTGCTCGGCGGCTGGTTCGGCGGCGGAGGCTGCGGAACCAGTGCCTCGAGACCCTTCGGCGTCAGGGGCGTGATCACCATGAAAATGATGATCAGCACAAGCAGGACGTCGATCATCGGCGTCATGTTGATGTCGGCTTTCGGACCACTGCCGGGCCCGCCTACGGACATTCCCATAAAATTGCTCCTTTATAAATCCGGTCTACTGCCCTGCGGGCGGGGCCGCGGTTTCCGGCCGTTTTTCCTGAGACTGTTCGGTCAGAAGACCGATGTTATCCACCCCTGCCGCACGCAGGTTGTCCACCACGTCTACCACTCTTTCGTACCTGGCACGGGAGTCTGACTTCACGAACACGGTCTTATCGATCCGGTTCGTGAGCAGGTCCTTCACCTTGGCCGGCATGTCGGAGGGGGCCAACTGCGTCGTATTCAAATAAGTCTTGCCATCCCGCGTCACGGCGCAGACGATTGCATCGCTCTTGTCCGCGGCGGCCATCGGGATCGGGTTCTTGGTCTTGGCAAGGTCCACGCTGACGCCCTTTGACAACATCGGCGTGATGACCATGAAAATGATCAACATCACGAGCATCACGTCAACCATGGGGGTGACGTTGATGTCGGCCATCGGAGGCGGCGCCTTCATCAGTTTCACTTTTGCTTCTCCTTCGCCACTTGAAATCCAAAAACCAGCTTCAGGTTGGGGCCTTTCTTCCGAAAGGCCCCTTCAACTCGCCGGTTCTGACTCTTCCTTAGGCAGCCAGCAGCCGCTACTTGCGTGCGCCCGCGCGCTGCGACCGCTTCAGGAAGTAGTCGATGAGTTCCGAGCTGGAATTCCCCATCTCCACGTCGAACGCTTCAATCTTGTTCGTGAAGAAGTTGAACATCCAGACCGCCGGGATGGCCACGAAAAGTCCGATAGCCGTGGCAACCAGGGCTTCCGAAATACCGCCCGCCACCGCGCCCAGACCAGTCGACTTTTCAGTCGAAATGCCCTTGAACGCGTTGATGATGCCGACCACCGTTCCGAACAGTCCGACGAACGGAGCCGTGGAACCGATCGTCGCCAGGCCGCTGACGCCGCGCTTCAGTTCGGCGTGCACAATCGCCTCGGCGCGTTCGAGAGCGCGCTTGGAAGCTTCGATCTCTTCACCCGGGATTTCCGAGCTGATCTGGTGGGCCTGGAATTCCTGCAATCCAGCCACAACCACTTTCGCGAGATGGCTCTTCTTGTAACGGTCCGCGATCTTCACCGCTTCGTCCAGTTTGCCTTCACGCAATGCGCCGGCAACCGCCGGAGCGAACGCGCGCGACTGTTTGCGCGCCGCGCTGTAGGCCATCAGACGATCGATCATCACGCCGATGGAGTAAGCGGACATGATGAACAGTCCAATAACCACTACCTTCGCGAGGAACCCCATCTGGTTCCACATGGTGATCGGATCCCAACCGACCGCGCCGCTTTCCTGTAACAGGTACAGGGACCAAACGTGCATCTGCAAAAACATTGTTCTTTCTCTCCTGCGAGTTGAATTTAAGACTTTTTCATATCCGATGGCCGGCGAAGACCGTCGGTTACTGGCTCAACGTAAAGTTGACATCGATCTGGGTGGCCACCTCCACCGGCTCTCCGTTGAGTAGAGTCGGCTGGTAGACCCATTGCTTCACTGCATCAAGGGCCGCCGGGACCAACAGCGGGTGGCCGCTGATCACGTTCAGTTCCATGATGGTTCCGTCCTTGGATATCACCGCGCTGAGCTTCACCACGCCCTGGATACGGGCCTGCTTGGCCAGCGGAGGATATACCGGGCGCGGCTGGCGGACCAGTCTCGCCTGCTGGACGTTGCCGCCCACCCTGATGCGGGACGGCGGCGGCGGTGCTTTCTCCTTGGGAGGAGGCGGCGGCGGTGCTGCCGTCGGAACCGCACCCAGAATTCCACCGAGGACGCCACCCGGCGTGCCGCCGGCTACGCCGCCCGGCACGCCGCCAACAACTCCGGCAACGCCGGAAGTAACGGGCGGCAACTCTTCTTCTTTAATGGTCGCTACTTCTTTCGGAATCGCCTTCGGCGCCATCAGTTTGCCGGCGTCGAACTGACGCGGAATCACCTTCACGACTTTCACTGGAGGTGCTGCCGCGGGCGGGGGAGGCGGGGGAGGCGGCGGCGGGGGTGCCACCAGAAAACTGGTCAGCGTGGTCGACGGGAGCACGTCGAAATAGATCATCGGGATGATGATCGCGATTCCAACCAGAAACATCTGAGCGACCATCGCTCCTACCATGGTCCAGGTTGTCTTCGTCTTCCCGCTGCCAACAAATGTTTGCTCAAACATAGTTGCGTCCTTTCCAAGGCCCCCGGGACCGGCGGCAACTCGTTTCGCCGCCCGGGGACTATCCTACTTGACCGCCTTTGTCGGGGCCTTTTTCATTGCATCCGGCCGAACAGCCGCTGTCACGGCCGCCGGGCGCGGTTTTCGCTTATCCGCATAGTTGTGCCAGAACAGCACGATCGGACTCGCGACGAACACCGAAGAATACGTACCGACAAGAATGCCGCACACCAGGGCGAAAGCAAATCCGTGTAGTACCGGACCGCCCCAGATAAACAGAGCCACCACCGTCAGGAACGTCAGGCCCGACGTCATCACGGTCCGGCTCAGGGTCTGATTGATCGCCCGGTTCATCACGTTTTCGAGAGGCTCGCGGCGCGCCATTCGCAGGTTCTCGCGCACGCGGTCGAAAATCACGATGGTGTCGTTCATGGAGTAGCCGACCAGGGTCAGCAACGCCGCGATCACCGTCATCGAAATCTCTTCATTGAATATGGAGAACAGGCCGATCGTGATGATCGTGTCGTGGAACACCGCAATCACCGCGCCCAGGCCGTAGATCCATTCGAAGCGGAACGCAATGTAAACCAGCATTCCGGCCAGCGCATACAGTGTAGCCAGCACTGCTTTGTTCCTCAGATCCTTACCGACCTTCGGACCCACCATTTGTACCTGCAACACGTGGAAGGGCGCCAGATACGTCTCCTGCCGAAGAGTGTTCATCATACCAGCATTCATGCCGGGTACGGAGGAGAGTTGATTGAAATCCGTTATCAGGCCGGAGAGCTGGGTGTCCCGGTACGCCAGGATGCTTTTGGCCAGATCCTGGACCTGCTGCTCGCTCATCGCCACACCCGAACTTGCCAGCGGCCCGCGCAACCGCTCCGCCAGCGCTGCCACTCCCGTGTTATTCAGATCCAGTTTGCCGCTTCCGGGCTGCCCGAAGCTCGCGGTCAGGACATCCTGCATCGCTTGCCGGTTCACGTTGAGCTGTTTTTCGTCCAGCAGCTCGGTCCCGATCTCCACTTCGTTTTCCGTGCCCGAGCCGGTGAAGTTCTGAACCGTCACCTCGCCCTTGATCAGCGACGAGCTGCGCATCGCCGACCGGATCTTCTCAAGCGGCGGATTGGACGCAAACTTCACCGTCATCAGCGCGCCACCCTTGAAATCGATGCCGTATTTCACACCGCCTTTAGCGGCGATGCTGACCAATCCGGCAGTCACCAACACCAGCGAGGTAATGATGAACGGCCACTTCTTGCCCAGAAAGTCGTAATTCGTGTTCTTGAAGATTTCCATCGAAACGTGCCGTGCTGGTGTTCGTAAGTTTGGACACCAGCCCTCCTCAAATTGTTCCCGCCTGCGGGGAAAGGTTTAACAGGCTTAACACAAGCCTAAATGCTCAGCGGCTCGGTCTGCCGGCGACCCGACAGCTCGTAGTCGAAAATCGTCCTGGAAACAAAAACCGCCGTGAAAACGTTCGCGATCAAGCCGATAACCAGCGTCACCGCAAACCCCTTCACCGGACCTTCGCCAAACAGGAACAGAAACGCGCACGACACCACCGTGGTCACGTGGGTGTCCACAATCGTCCACCATGCCTTGTTGAATCCGGTGTCTACGGCCGTAATCACGCCCTTTCCGGTCTTCAACTCCTCACGAATCCTCTCGAAAATCAGAACGTTGGAGTCCACCGCCATACCAATCGTCAGAATCACCCCGGCGATCCCCGGCAAAGTGAGCACGGCGTGAAAGTAGGAAATGGCCGCCAGCAGGATGACCGTATTGAGGAACAGCGCCAGAACCGCGTTTACGCCCGCCCGCTTATAGTACAGCAGCATCACGATGATGACCGCCGAGAGTCCGGCCAGGCCGGCCACGATGCCCTGCCGGATCGAGTCCGCCCCCAGCGAGGGACCGATCGTCCGCTCCTCCCCGTATTGCACGGAGGCGGGCAGGGAGCCCGACCGGAGGAACCGCGCCAGATCCACCGCCTCCTGCTCGCTGCCCAGATTCGTGATGCGGCCCGAATCTTCGATGCGGCTCTGAATCGTGGCCACGCTCACCAGTTGGTTATCCAGCGAAACCGCCAGCCGGTTGCCGATATTGGCCTCCGTGAAGCGGCCGAAACGCTTGCCGGCTTCCGGCGACAACGTGAAATTCGTCTCCCATTTGCGGAACTCGTCCTGCGAGGCCCGGGCATTGCGCATCTCGCGTCCCGAAACTACCGGTACCTTGCTCACCAGGTACCACTCCTCGCCTTCCGACCCGCCGCGCGGAATGGCGCGGACTTCCTTCGTGCCCAGCGGACGCACGCCGCCGTGCTGCGCCAGCAGCGCATCGCGGCTCGCGTAAGGGCCGTCCTTGACGTCCGTCAGTTCCAGCACCGCCGCGGTGCCGATCAGTTCCTTGACGCGGGCCGGGTCGTCCACACCCGGGAGCTGCACCAGGATCTGGTAATCGGATCCGGAACCGCCGTACTGCTGGACGGACTTCTCCGCCAGGCCCAACTGGTCGATGCGGTTGCCGATCGTGTCGATCGTCCGCTGCACCGTGTCGCGCTTGAGCGCGATCAGGTCCGTCGGCTTCAGGCGCATCGTGTAGTCCGTCGAGTTCACCGCGGTCAGCACATAGCTCGGAAACCGCTCGCCCACCAGGCTGCGGAAGGCGCTCGACTGCGTGGCGGGAACGCCCTTGATCGTGATTTCCACTTTATCGGCGTCCTCGATCGTCTGCGGCTCGTTCCGGTCCATGCTGGTCCAGGTGATGTTCTGCTTCTTCAGGTCTTCCTTCATGCGGTCCATCGTCTGGTCCGCATCCGCCTTCACGGCGTCCTGCACCTGAACGGTCATCACCAGGTGGCTGCCGCCCTTCAGGTCGAGACCCAGGCGGATATTCTCGGAGAAGTTCTTCGCGAAATCCGCCTTCGACTTTGGAAACCCGATAATGCCATACACGCAAAGCAGTATCGTGACAAGGATGACCGCGCTTCGGGCCTTGATATTCGTCTTCATGGGAGTTTAAGAGCTACTTCTGTTCAAATTACTTCTTTACTTCGGTCGAGGCCAGGCTGGACACGGCACTGCGCGCCACCTGCATCTTTATATTGTCCGGTTTCACGCGCAACACCAGCGTATCGTCGCCCTCGATGGCCACAATCGTCCCGATAATCCCCCCGCTGGTCACCACCACATTGCCGTTCTGCAAACCCGCCAGCATCTTCGCCTGCTGCTTGCGCTGCCGCTGCATAGGCATAAAAAGCAGGAAATAGAAGATCCCGAAGATAAGAAGGATGGGAAGGAATCCCAGCAGGGAACTGGACGGCGCCGATTGCAGCAGGTACAGGTTGAAGATCACGTTTTCGCCAAAGGGAGTCACTCGGCCTCCACCGGCGCCGAGCGCACACACTTCAAGTATTCCGGGAATGAATCCGATACTATAGCGTGCCTAATCTCACGCATTATGTCAAGGTACCGCCGGATGTTGTGTCGCGTCGCCAGCACGGCGTATAAAATCTCCCCGGACTGGAACAGGTGACGCAGGTATGCTCGGGAGTATCTGGTGCAAGTATAACACTGGCACGCCGGGTCCACCGGGCGGGGGTCGTCGCGGTAGCGGGCGTGCTTGATGATGACCCGGCCTTCGGACGTAAACAGATAGCCGTTGCGGGCGTTGCGGGAAGGTAGAACACAATCCATCATGTCGATGCCGCGGGCCACGTACTCCGGCAGTTCCAGCGGCATTCCGACTCCCATCGCATAGCGCGGCCGGCCGCGCGGCAACAGCCCGGCCGTCACTTCCGCCATTTCGAGGCTTAGCGGACGGGGTTCGCCTACCGACAGCCCGCCCACCGCGTACCCGTCCGCGTCGAGATCGACCAGCGCCGACGCGCATTCCCGGCGCAGGTCGGCGAACATCGAACCCTGCACGATCGGAAACAGCGCGTGCCGGGTTTCGATCGCGGCCAGGCGCTCGCGGTGGTGGGCCGCCGCCTGCCGCGCCCAGCGTACGGTCCGCTGCATGCTGGCGCGGGCGTACTCGTGGCTCACGGGGTACTCCGGACACTCGTCCAGCACCATCAGGATGTCGCTGCCGTAGGCAAGCTGCGCGTCCACCGTGGATTCCGGGGTGAAGGTGTGCAGGTCGCCGTCGATATGCGACCGAAACACCACGCCCTGGTCCGTGATCTTCCTGAGGCCGCTGAGGCTGAATACCTGGAAGCCTCCCGAATCGGTGAGAATGGCGTTCGGCCAGGACATGAACCGGTGCAGGCCGCCCAGCTTGCGGATCAGTTCGTGGCCGGGGCGCAGGAACAGATGGTAGGTGTTGGCCAGCAGGATCCGCACGCCGAGTTCCTCGTTGAGGTCGCGCTGGGTGAGGCCCTTCACCGTGGCCTGCGTGCCCACCGGCATGAAGACGGGGGTTTCGATGGTTCCGTGCGGCGTGTGCAGCAGTCCGGCGCGCGCCCCCGTCTCGCGGCACTCGGCCACCACTTCAAAAGAGATCTGCGGCAAGCTTCGATTGTAATGACATTTCGCGGGTGCGGGCCCGGGGGCAAACGTCCGCCGCCGCTATCCGTCCAATCCTCATCGCGCGCGCGGGAGCCCTCGCGCCGGGCGGTAGACTGGACAAAGATGACAAGCACACGACGGACCTTCGTATCGTCCCTGGCAGGGGCCGGAGTACTGGCCGCCGCGCCGCAGGCAAAAAAGAAGATTCTCATCCTGGGGGGCACCGGCTACCTCGGACCCGCCACCGTGGAAGCGGCCCGCGCCCGCGGTCACGAGATCACCCTGTTCAATCGCGGCAAAACACGGCCCGATCTTTTCAAGGACCTCGAGATCCTGCACGGCGACCGCGACCCGCTCAAGGACGAAGGCCTGAAGGCGCTCGAAGGCCGCCAGTGGGACACCGTGATCGACAATTCCGGCTACTTTCCGCGCCTCGTGAACGCCTCCGCCCGCCTGCTTGCCCCCAACGCCAAACACTACATCTTCATTTCCTCGATTTCGGCCTACGCGGACAACGCCACCGAAAACCAGGACGAGACCGGGAAACTGGCAACCACGAAAGAGCCGGAGGTCGAAAAGATCACGGAAGGAAGTTACGGCCCCCTGAAGGTGCTTTGCGAGAAAGCGGCGCAGCAAGCCTTCCCGAATCGCACGGCCGTGGTGCGTCCCGGGTACATCGTGGGGCCGGACGACCCCAGCGGGCGCTTCACCTACTGGCCGGTGCGCATCGACCGCGGCGGCGAAGTGCTCGCCCCGGGCGCGCCCGCCGATCCGCTTCAGATCATCGATGTGCGCGACCTCGGCGCCTGGCTGGTGACGCTTTCCGAGCAGCAGACCAGCGGCGTGTTCAACGCCTGTGGTCCCAAGGGCCGGCTGGCCTGGGGCGACGTCCTTCAGGCCTGCCGCAAGGCCTCCAAAGCGCAGGCGACGCTCACCTGGGTCCCGGCCGAGTGGCTGGAGAAAAACGACGGAGAGGTTTTTCCCATCTGGGCGCCGTACCGCACCGGGACGCGCGGATTCCATACCTGGAAGAACGAACGCGCCGTCAAAGCCGGACTCAAATTCCGTCCCGTGCAGCAGACCGTTTCCGATACCCTGGCGTGGTATAAATCGCAGAGCGAGCGCAGCAAACTGGCCGGGCCCGCGCCCGAAAAAGAGGCCGAGCTGCTGGCCAAATGGAAGAACGGCACGAAATAACCATGCGAAAAGTGCAGTGGGGCATCCTGGGGGTGGCACGGATCGCCACCCACCGCATCATTCCCGCCATGCGGGCCTGCGAGTTTGGCGAAGTGGCGGCCATCGCCTCGCGCGACCCCGCGAAAGCGGAAGCCGCCGCCCGCGAGCACGGAATTCCCAGGGCGTACGGTTCCTATGAAGAACTCCTCGCCGACCCCGAGATCGAGGTAGTCTACAATCCGCTCCCGAACCACCTGCACGTCCCTTTATCGATCCGCGCGGCGGAAGCCGGCAAGCACGTCCTCTGCGAGAAGCCGGTGGGCCTGAACATGGCCGAGGCGCTCGCCTTGAAGGCGGCGCGGGACCGCACCGGCGTAGTCATCGGCGAGGCCTTCATGGTGGCCACCCATCCGCAATGGGTGCGGACCGTGCAACTGGTGCGGGAAGGCCGCATCGGAGCGCTGCGCTACGCTCTTTGCAATTTCGGATACCCGAAACTCGCGCCCGGCAACGTCCGCAACGTGCGGGAATGGGGCGGAGGCGCGATCCTCGATATCGGCTGCTATCCCATCAAGACATCCCGCATGGTCTTCGGCGAAGAACCGCTGCGCGTCGCCGCCACCCTCCAGCGCGACCCGGATTCCGGCGTGGATGTGCTGGCATCCGCCATCCTCGAGTACCCGTCGGGCCACTGCGTCTTCACCTGCGGCATCGGGGTGGCGGGCAATCAGCGCATGCAGTTCTTCGGCACGGCGGGACGCGTGGAAATCCAGATACCGTTCAACGCCACGCCGGGCGGCGTTTCGCGCATCCTGGTGGACGACGGCCGCGACTTCCAGGGGACCGGGATCCAGGTGGAAGAGATCGCCGCCTGCGACCAGTACACGATTCAGGGCGACCGCTTTTCCCAGGCGGTGCGCACCGGCACGCCGCCGCCTGTGCCGCTCGAAGATTCGGTCCGGAACATGGCGGTGATCGACGCTGTTTTCCGCGCCGCGGAGCGGGGCACGTGGGAGCGGGTCGAGTTCAGTTCCGCGGCGCGCCCGGCTTGACGTCGTCGCCCACCAGGCGCAGCACCCAGCGCAGCGCTTCGTGGTACATGTGCTGCACGCGCGGGTCGTCCCAGGCCTCCACCGTGTGGCCGAAACTCGAATAGAAAACCCGGCCCTTGCCGTGCATCTTGGCCCAGGCCACGGCGAAATCCTTGTCGGTGCGGTGAATGTTGGGCTTCGAAAAATCGAGTTTCGACGCGTCCAGCCGCGCCAGCACGTGTACCTTGTCGCGCGACCAGTCCTTGTGCTGGTAGATCTCGTCGTGGATGGTGAAACTCTGCGGGAACATGTCCATACCGGGAAACGCGCGGTCCTCCATCACCACCGGCGCGTCGAAGGTGTTCCACGGGTGCTGGTCGAAATAGCCGCCGATCATTTCGCCGAACTCGGGCCAGTCGAAGAAGGCATCGTCGCCGGTATGGGCGCCGACGAAGCCCTTGCCGTCCTCTTTGATGAAGGACATCAGGTCCTTCTTCTGCTGAGGGGTGATGGGATCGCCCACGCCAAAATAGAAGATCGCGTCGAAATAGTCGAGATTCCTCGTGTTGCGCGCGGGCTCCGGGATCGGCTGTTTGGTGATCCACTGCGAATCGGTGCGGATGAACATGTCGTAGGCGCCGCTCTCCCGGCCCAGGCGTTCCATGACGGCGGCGGCGTGGGAAATGGAATCGTGCTGGAACCCGCCCTGGGCGTCGCACCAGGCCAGCACGCGCTTGCGGCGGGCCTGCGGCGACTGGGAATGGAGAGGCACCAGCAAAATCCCCCCGAGCACGACGGCCGCGAGGCTGGCAATCCAAGTTCGGCGCATAAGTCACATTGTCCACCGCCGCCCGCCCTCGCGACAAGGAGCCGTTTCCCCCCACCCGCAGGCCCACGCCCCGCGCGCCGGCAATCCCGGTTCATCAGGCGTCCCACCGAAGCGCCGTCAACGGATCCACACGCGTGGCCCGCCGCGCCGGAACATAGCAGGCCGCCAGGGCGAAAACGCCAACGTCAGGGCGGCGCCGGCGAACGAGAGCGGGTCCAGCGGTATGGCGACGTAATCGAACCTGTCGTCGTCGTGCTACGAAGCTCGTGGGTAGATTCTTAAAAAACTTCGAACACCGCTGTCGAATCCGAAAATCGACTGCCGTTGTGCAACTTCGCCGATGGGGCACGCGAAGGTTACGCTGCCTGGCGGGGCTTCACCGTACGCTCTATGGTGCGGCCGGCTTTCCGCTGGGCCATGCGCAGCTCGTAGAACGTCTGCAGATTTAGCCAGAGTTCCGCTGTCGTACCGAAGTAACGCGCCAGCCTCAGCGCGGTGTCGGCGCTGACGCCGCGCCGGCCAAGTACGATTTCGTTCAGGCGCGCCGCGCCAATCCCAAGTTCCTTGGCCAGGGCGTTAACGCTCATGCCCAACGGGACGAGGTACTCCTCCTTGAGCGTCTCGCCGGGATGTGGTGGCTTCATCGTCATGCTGTTGCTCCTTTAATGGTAGTCAACAATTTCTACGTTGACGGCCTTCCCGTCATGCCATGCGAAGCAGATCCGGTACCGGTCATTGACCCGGATACTGTGCTGGCCGGTGCGGTCTTCGCGAAGGGCCTCGAGCTGAAGTCCGGGGTTCTTCAGGTCAGTGAGCGTTGCCGCCGAGTGCAGGATGGCGAGCTTGCGGTAGGCTACTTTGGCCACGGCGCCAAACTTCCGGGGCCGGACACCGTTGAAAATCTTTTCGGTGTCCGAATCCTTGAAGCTCACTATCACACTCGTATCGTATATCGGCCAACGATAAATCGCAAGCCGGTGTTGCGTATCAGAACCCTCCGCAGAAGGTCTCGCGCACTTCGGTGTGGACCAGCATTTTCCCCTATCACGTATTAGGCCGGCAGAGAGGCGGAACAGAGTGAGTTTCCGGGAAGCTGCACGACTCTGCCGGCCGTATCTGGTAACGTCGCTCGTAATGCGCAAGCGGGCATATAGGCGGACTATCCAGCCGACGAGTTTGCGCCACACCCCGAGGCTGCACAATGTTTTGAACGATCTCCCGTAGGATCTGGCGGTCGACCGATAGGTTCGCGACGAAGCGGTTCAGCCTGTGTTCGTCGCGCAACTGCCGCATTTCGCTCAGGGCGTTGATTCCCAGCCCGGCGCGCTGTTTCTTGCACGTATAGAACGGGGCTTGGCTAATCGAGTAAGCAATCAAATTGGACCTGACTGGCCGATACATCGATAATCTACATTAAGGTAGTTTAGATTGGCAGAGTTTTCGGGGAGCAGATCAAAAGGGCTAAAGATCCAAAACGATCTTCAGGGCTTCAGCGATCTTCGAAAGTGTTTCCGGCTTGACCTGTCCATAGACCTTGCCAAGCCGTGACTCATCAACGACCCGAAGTTGATGGCAGACTACAAAGCTGTCCTTCTCAATTCCAGCTTCGCCCCGCTTGATCAGCACGCGCATGGGACCCGGTTGTTTTACGTTTTCCGCTCCCGTGATGGGAGCCACGATTGTGAGCTGAGAGTGCCGGTTTAAGAGATCGCTTTGCACAACTACGCAGGGGCGAGTTTTCATGAACTCGCGACCGACGCTGGGGTCCAGGTTCACCGCGACCACAGCGCCCCGACTACAGTTGAGTGGCATCAAAAAGCGGATTCGGCATCCACATGCTTAAACTCATCCATCAGTTGACGGTCTGAGTCTGCGTTTGCGGAAAGACTCTCTGCAATTTGGAGTTCAAGTTTTACCCTCCGCCTGTTCCGCAGAAAAGTTTCTACTGCGGTTCGAATAAGAGAGCTGCGATTTGTCGAAAGCTCGTGAACCGCTCGTTCGGTCTCCTGGAACAGGGAAGCGGGAAAATCGATGGCAATCTTCACCGATGATCCACTCGCCCGCTTCGCGGCTGATGCCGGCACTCGGTGCCTCCTGGTTTTGCTTGGCTTGGTAGAATTCATAATACATCCGCTCTATCGGATTGTAAACCCTCAGCTATTAGCATTCGGTAGTCTACTAGGTATATGCGCGACGATTATCTGGCGGTTACAAAAACTCGTAAGATATTGATTTTATAGACACTGCTTCGTGATTTTCAGCACTAGTACGAAAGCCAAAATTTTTTCGCTGCTGTGTGAACGGCCTAACGGCGCTTAACGCAGCGTCGGGGTTTCAGAGAGGCCCACTGCGCCAGGAATCGATGTAGGAGGGTTACGAATGTCCCGTTGGAAGCCTGAGCGCCTCGCGCAGGGCCTCCGCATGGCGGACGCCATGCCCCGGAGTAGGAGGCGCCACTGCGCTGCAGAACGGATGCGTCAAAAGCGGGGACAGGAGCGACGCTAATCTACGACGAAGTGTTGAGATCCCCAGTCGCTCGCGCATCTTACGGCAGATGTCGGCCACCTTTTCGCCGCCCTCGGCCTGCTGCAAGGCGTTCGCGATCTGCTCCCCGCTGTGTCCCTTCTTTGGGCATTGCTCTCCTCGTCGGGTTGAGATTGGCCCTAGACTCCGGATGGCGGAGTTTGTTTTGGGTCACTGGCCCACACTGCCTTGTCTTGCGGCCGGGCGCTCTCGAAAACTCTCTTTACGGAATCACCGGGAGGGGTGAATGAGAGTGACTTCCGCAACGCGGTCGATCTCGCTGCTACGCGGCTCCAGAGCATGGACACGGGCAGTCACCTCAATCGCAATTCGCGTGCACAGGTAGTGATCCGACGGGTCTTCATCTGCTCTCGTTCACGTCGGGGGGATGCTGAGCCTGATGATTGGACGGGTCATGCGGCATTGCCAGCTTATATGGCAAAGGCTGCAGCCCCGCAATATCCTGGAGCCGTTTCCCCACACACCCGCAGGCTCGCGCACCCGCACCTCACACCGAATGAAGCGCACCCGCGCGCCGGCAATCCCGGTTCGTCAAGCGTCCCACCGAAGCGCCGTCAACGGATCCACACGCGTGGCCCGCCGCGCCGGAACATAGCAGGCCGCCAGGGCGAAAACCGCCAACGTCAGGGCGGCGCCGGCGAACGAGAGCGGGTCCAGCGGCTGCACGCGAAACAGGATTCCGCGCATGATCCACGCGAGTGCGGCGGCGGCGGCCAGGCCCAGGGCGGCGCCGAGCGCCATCAGCCGGGCGCCCTGCGCGAAGATCAGGCGCAGCACTTCGCCCGGGGTCGCGCCCAGCGCGATCCGGACCCCGATCTCCTGCGTCCGTTGCACGACGCTCTGGGAAACCGTGCCGTAAATGCCGAGCCCGGCCAGCAGCAGGGAAGCGACCGCAAAACCGGCCAGCAACAGCATGACGAAGCGGCGCTCAGTCGTCGAGCGCGCCACCTGCCGGTCCATGGCGGTTTCATTGTAGGTCGGGATGGCGGGGTCCACCGAACGCACCACGGCGCTCAGTTCGGCCACCCGCGGCGCGGCATCGTCGCGGGTGCGCGCCACCAGCACCGGCGCGCCCAGCGGATTGACCGCATAGGGCCGGTACACTTCCGGGCGCGGATCGGCTTCCAGGCCGAAATGGCGGATGTTTCCAACGATGCCGATGACCGTACTCCAGGGTGCATTCTGTCCGCCCGTCAGTTTGAGCCGTTTGCCGAGGGCGTTCTCGCCGGGCCAGATGCGGCGGGCAAGGGCCTCGTTGATCACCACGACGGCGGTCGGATTCGCGTTGTCCCGCTGGTCGTAGACGCGCCCGGCGAGCAGCGGAATGCGCATGGTGGAAAAGTAGCCGGAGGTGGCTACCCGGTACTCCACTTCTACGCCAGGCGAAGTGTTCGCTTCTATTCCCTCGGGATAAACCCAGGTGCCGAGGCTCTTCCCCGAGAACGGCATCCGGCTTACGGCGGCCACGCCCGTCACCCCCGGTTGCGAGAGCAGGGCCTGTTCGATCCGTCGATACACGGCCCAGCGGAGAGCCGGCGTTGAGGCGCTGCCGGGCATCTGGGTGGAAATAGCGATCAGGTTGCTGGAGTCGAATCCGGCCGGAACAGCCAGCAGGCGGGAGAAACTCCGGATCAGCAATCCCGCGCCTACCAGCAGGATCACCGCGGCGGAAACCTGGAGTACCACCAGGGCGGCGCGCAGGCGATGCCGCCCCGCCGTCAGCCCGCGCCCGGCTTCGCGCAGCGTAGAGGCGATATCGACCCGCGCCACGCGCAGGGCGGGAGGAAGTCCGGAGAGCAGGGCGGCCGCGAAAACCACGGCGGAAGTGAACGCGAGCGCCCTCCAGTCCAGGCGGATTTCACCGGCGTGGATAAGGGTATCGGGCCCGAGTGCCACCAGCGCGCGCAGCCCCGCCCATGCCAGCGGCAGGCCGGCCAACCCGCCCAGGCAGGCGAGCACCGCACCCTCCGTGAGCAACTGCCGCACCAGGCGCAACGCGCTCGCGCCCACTGCCACCCGCACGGCGATTTCGCGGCTGCGGCCGGCGGCGCGGACCAGCAGCAGGTTGGCCACGTTGGCGCACGCCATCAGCAGCACGAAACCGACGGTGCCGAGCAGCAACAGCATGCTGAGCCGCAGGTTCCGCTTGACGCGATCGGAGAGCGGCGCCACGCCCGCATCGTAACCGCGGTCGTAAGCCGGGTACTCCTGCGCCAGGGCGGCGGCGATGCGGTGCATTTCGTCGTTGGCCGCGGCGGCGCTCACCCCCGGCTTCAACTGCCCGACTACCTTGAGGTAGCGCACCGCGCGCATCGAGGAAGTGAGCTCGTTGGCGGCCATCGGCAGCCACAGCGCGACGTCGGTGGCGGTGCCGGCGAGCGGCTCGCCCAACCAGCGGAAATCCGGCGGCAGCACGCCGATCACGGTGTACGCCTCGCCGTCCAGGTTGAGCACCCGGCCGATGGCGTCGCGCGAACCGTTCAGCCGGTTTTGCCAGAACGCGTGCGAAACCATAATCACCGGTTTCGGCTGCCCGCGGCGGTCCTCATCCGGTGTGAAGGCGCGGCCGAGCACCGGGCGGACGCCGAGCATGGGGAAGAATTCGGCGGAGACGAAGAGGGTGTCGTACTGCCGGGCTTCGGTTTTTCCGGCGAGCACCATGCTCCACACCACGCTCACCGACGCCAGGGAGGAAAACGATTGGGCGCGCTCGCGGTAATCGTAGAAATCCGCCGCCGAGCACCACGGTTCGATCTCGGGCTGCTCCGGCCGGCGCGTCTCCACGGCCACCAGGCGCTGCGGATCGCGGTATGGCAGGTCGCGCAGCAGCAGCGCGTCCACCATGGTGAAGATGGCAGTGTTGCCGCCGATCCCGAAGGCGAGGGTGAGGAGCGCCAGGGCGGTGAATCCGGGATTGCGGTGGAGCGAGCGGAGCGCGTAGCGGACGTCCGTCCACCAGCCGCCGGCAACTCCGCGGCGTCCGTCGAGCGGAGCGGCGGGAGGCCGGTCGGCCGCTTCGATCTCGCGGGCCAGCTTTTGAGGATCGGGGAACTGGGCTTCGGCGCGTGCCGCGGCTTCAGACTCGCCGAGTCCGGCGGCGACGGCATCGAGGTAGGCCTGCTCCATCTGCTGCGCGAGTTCGGCCATGATTTCGGCCTCGCGTTCGGGCCGGACGCGCAGGCTGCCCAGGCGCTCCCGCAGGTATGTGTTCCAATCACGCATGGCCGAACCCCGTCAGGCGGTTCAGCGCGGCCACGAATTCGCGCCAGGAGCGCCGCTGCTCGGCAAGCGCCTTCTTGCCCGCCGCGGTCAGGCGGTAGTAGCGCCTCCGCCGCTCGCCGGTCTTTTCCACCCAGCGCCCCTCCACCAGTTTCTTGCGTTCCAGCCTGTAGAGCATGGGGTAGAGGGACGCGACGTGGAATTGCAGGCGGTTCCCGCTCTGCGATTCGATCAGCTTGGCCAGTTCGTAGCCGTGGCGCGGGCGCGCTTCAAGCAGCGCCAGCAGGATCATCTCCGCGCCGCCCTTCTGAATATCCGGTGTCGCCATATCTGTGGATTATATATATGGCGGCGATATATATCAAGCCGGGCCCGGCCGGGCGGCAGTCCGCGTGCATTCCGCGCGCTTTTCGAGCCGCTGGCCGGCATTACGGCCGAAACTCAGTGCCTCGAATACAAGCCAATCGGCAGGCCACGACAAACCCGTTGAAGTGCTGATAAACGCGGATCAACGCCGATAAGACATCGTGCTTGGATCTGTGGTTGATCGGCGTTGATCGGCGTTGATCGGCGGCCAACCATTTTCCGCAACTGCCGGCACTGTCTGAAGTACCAGGTACGCTCAGATTCTGCCGCTTTTTCAGCGATTCTGACGGGTCTCCACTTTTGTGCACCCTCGCCGGATTGGCGGAAGTTTCTCCGGGGGCGCACGCTGCTACAATCGGGATAGAGTGGCATCCGAACCCGCCAGCCTGTCGGAATCCGCCTTACCATCGCACCCCGTTGATCCGGTGGAGCAGTTGTACCGCGAGCTCGAAGCAAAGATTCGCGAGTACCGTCCCAACGACGATCTCCGGACTGTTGAAAAGGCCTTCCGCTTTGCCGCCCAATACCACGCCGGCCAGGCCCGCGATTCCGGCGAGCCCTACATGGCCCATCCGCTCATGGTCGCCCACATTCTGGCCGACATGCTCATGGACCTGGTGGCCATCCAGACGGGCATCCTCCACGACGTCGTGGAAGACACCAGCGTCACCGTGGAGCAGGTCCGCAAGGAATTCGGCGAGGAAGTCGCGCGCTGCGTGGACGGCCTCACCAAGCTGAGCAAGCTCGATGTGTTCTCGGCCGAGGACCGGCAGGCCGAGAGCTTCCGCAAGATGCTGCTGGCCATGGTGGAGGATATCCGGGTCATCATGGTCAAGCTCGCGGACCGCATGCACAACATGCGCACCCTCGGCTATCTCAGTCCCGAGCGCCGCGAGCGGATCGCCCGCGAGACCATCGAGATCTACGCGCCCATCGCCCATCGCCTCGGGATGGGCAAGATGCGCGGCGAGCTCGAAGACCTCGCTTTCCAGCACCTCGAGCCCGACGCCTACGAGGAGATCCTGGCCGCCATCGAATCGCGCCGCCACTCCAACCAGGAGTTCCTCAACCAGATCCGCCACACCGTGGAATCCGAACTCCGGCGCGAGGGCATTCCGGCCCGCATCGACGGCCGCGTGAAGCGGCCCTATTCGGTGTTCCAGAAATTGCGCCGCCAGAAAATTACCGTGGACCAGGTCTACGACCTGATGGCGCTCCGCATCCTCACCGATTCGGTGAAGAACTGCTACGCGGCGCTCGGCGTAATCCACAATAAGTGGCGCCCCATTCCAGGCCGTATCAAGGACTTCATCGCCATCCCGCGGCCCAACCTCTATCAATCGCTGCACACCTCCGTCGTCGGACCGCAGGGGCAGACCTTCGAGGTCCAGATCCGCACCGAAGAGATGCACCGCATCGCCGAAGAGGGCATCGCCGCGCACTGGAAGTACAAGGAAGGCCGCCGCGGCCCGGCCGCCGACGACCAGCGCATCGCCTGGCTGCGCCACCTGGTGGAATGGCAGCGCGACGTCCAGGATCCGAGCGAGTTCATGTCCACCCTCAAGGTGGACCTGTACCCGGAAGAGGTCTACACCTTCACCCCGCGCGGCAAGGTCATCGTGCTGCCCCGGGAAGCGACCCCCATCGACTTCGCCTACGCCATCCACTCCGATGTCGGCGCCACCTGCGTCGGCGCCAAGGTCAACGGCCGCATCGTCCCGCTGCGTTCCTCCCTCCGCAACGGCGACATCGTCGAGATCATGACCCAGCCCGGCCACGAGCCGAGCAAGGACTGGCTGGCGTTCGTCAAAACCACCCGCGCGCGCAACAAGATCAAGCACGTCATTAACGCGAGCGAGCGCGTCAAGGCGATCGAGATCGGCCAGAAGTACCTGGACAAAGAGGCGCGCCGCCTGGGTGTCCAGTTAGGCAAAATCACCCGCGCCGAATTCGAGCGCGTCGCCGCCGAATACGGGTACAGCAAGATGGAAGACCTGTACGCGGCCCTCGGCTACGGTAAGTTCTCCGCGCGCCAGGTGTTGAGCAAGGCCGCCCCCGGGATGGTCAAGGAAGAGCCCGCCCCCGCGCCCGAAACCACAATTCCCGCCCACATGCCGGGCCGCCCGCACGACGGCGACGGCGTCATCAAGGTGCGCGGTGTGGACGACCTGCTGGTGTACCGGGCCAAGTGCTGCAACCCCATTCGCGGCGAAGCCATCGTCGGATACGTTACCCGCGGCAAAGGCGTGGCCGTCCACTCCAAGGCGTGTCCCAACGTGCAGAGCCTGCTCTACGACGTGGAGCGGAAAATCGAAGTCGAGTGGGCGCGCGCCGCCGAAGACGCCTTCCCGGTGCGCATCATCATCCACACCGACGACCGCCCGGGTATGCTGAATCAGCTCACCAACGTGCTCTCCAACGAAAACACCAACATCCGCAGCCTGGAAGCCAAAACCGACCTCGACCAGGGCGGCGGCGTGGTGGAAATGACCGTGGATGTGCGGGACAAGAAGCAGCTCGAAAAGCTGGTCTCCGCCATGCGCCGCATCTCCGGAGTGCGCGACGTAGAGCGTCTTTATAATTGACAATGTCTTTTTCAACCGACCCCGAACACCTTGCGATTTCGAAATCCAAGGGAATCAAGATCGACTGGAAGGACGGCCACCACAGCGACTACGGCCTGGTGTACCTCCGCGACAGGTGCCCCTGCGCCGGTTGCACGGGAGCGCACGGCACCCCGCCGCGCCAGCCCGAATCGGCCAACCCCTTCCCCATGTTCCAGCCCGCTCTCAAAATGCTCTCCGTGGAGCCGGTGGGCAATTACGCGATCAAGATCAACTGGAGCGACGGGCACAGCGCCGGAATCTACTCCTACGAGCACTTCCGCCGCATCTGCCCCTGCCCGGACTGCGCCCAATCCTGATTCGCACCGGCTAATCCTAGAGGGCAGCCAGCGCCGGCTCGCGGAGCTCGAGCAGGCTTGGCCGAAGAAGCGCCTGGTTTACGTGCAGCAGCTCGAGCGGGAGGGCGAGGAGATCATCAAGGCCAAGAGGTTTTTGGGGGTTCGAGCACTTCCGGAAACTCTGGCACAACGAGGATCGAGACCGGCGCCAGGCGAAACTACGCGAGGAGCGCAGAGATCGCGATCGCGGCCGCGGAGGTCGTTGAAACGTTTGGGTGGTTCCTCAAAAATATCCGATTGCACCTTTCAATTTTTCGCGCAGCGACCCGGTTCCAAACACCCTGCGCAAACAATACGTGCTAGCCCAGGACAGCCCCGCCAGCACCGCGGTCCAGCTCAAGGCGCGGGCCACGCGCATTTCGGCGCCGCCCATTCCATAGCAGTTCCAAAGTACACGGCCCGGCGCAGCGCGGATCTATCACCATCTGCCCCAATGTATCAGCCCAGGTCTTGCGCGGCGCCTTCGTGGAAGCTCACGTTCCAACCTTGATCCCAAGTGATCTGCACATACAAAAGCTGGCCGGGCCGGAGGTCGGCGGTGATGGTTGCCGCGCCTGGAGAGTGCCATTGGAAGCTCGCTGGGGACATCGACGGGTCATCGAGCGCCGCCATGACACCCGCCCAAATCTGTTCCAGGAGGGTGGATTTCCAGCCAAACAACTTCGGCGCGTTGGCCTGGATGGTCCGAATCGTGGACGGCGTGAACCAGGGCGGGATGAGCGCATATGCAAAGCCGCCGATGGCCGCGGCGCGCAGATACCGCGGTCCGGAGAGAAGACCGCGCGCGTCATCCCACCCGGCAAGCAGGTAACAACAGGCGGCAAGAGCGAGCGTGAAGGCGCCAATCCAGTTCGTCAGAGCGACGGCCGACTCGAGTACCGCCGCACCCAGCGAATCGAAGCGGCCGCCGCTTCTCCAGAGCCACGTGGAGCAGGCCGATCGACAGCGTTAGCAGCACCAGGCTGGCCACGTGCGGGGCGTCGCCATAGATTACCAGGCTAATCAGCCGCCTGGGCCCGAGCCATCCGCCGGAATCATCCGGATTTCCCGAGTCAAACATGAGGGCGAGATTACGGCTGGCACCCAGCCGCCGCGCCGCCCAGAACAGCGCCACGGACCAAGCGCGTACACGGTGATAGGAGCGGGCATCCGATATGTGTGCAATTGCCGCCAGCGCGGCCACAGCGAAATGCATTCAATGCCAAACAGCGGCGCTGTGAGATAAACGTTGAGGATCAGCAGCACCAGAGCGGCTGCCATCCTTTTGTAGGTACCCGAGCGTGAATGGTCATTCTTCACGGCCGGAGCGTCAGTCATCGTACAGCCAGGAGGGACAGCGATTTTTCGGCAGAGCTGCCTTCCTTGCCACCACGAACATGCACGGCCCACGGAGTTCAGCCGATAGGCCGCAGCGGGCCAGCAGGTCCCGAGTCCAGCCGGACTCCGGAAGGCACTCGTCGCTGTACTCGCCGGTTTCCATGCGCGTCACGATGAAGCCCGCATCCCGGAGCAGGCTGGCAATTTCTCCCGTGGTGTACTCCCGTACGTGCTGTGCGAGGCGCGCCTCAGGCGTTGGATTAGGAGGCCGCGGATAACGGCTGTAAAACGCGGGATGATTGCCATTCAATACCGAATAGACGGCATGCAGAGACGCGGCATTCGGCGTGGTCAAAACGAGGATTCCGTCGGACTTGAGAATCCGGTGAATCTCGTTCATCATGCGCATCGGATCTTCGGTCAGATGCTCCAGCAGTTCGCAGCAGAGTACGGTGTCAAAAATATCGTTCGCATAGGGAAACGCATCCAACTCCGCATTGAACAGGTCGATTTCGCACTCGAAGGTCTCGCCGTCCGTTGCTTCCACAACGCGCGATTCACACCCTCCTGCGCCTTGATAGCAGCCGCGAACTTCGCTGTAAGCCAGAAGATTGCGCAGCGCCGGAGTAATCTGCAAGTAACAGCCCATTTCCAGTATTCGGCCATTTTCCAGCGCGCGTGGGATCATCTCCAACGTTCTAACCAGTCGATTCAGGTTCAGCGAGAGATATTCATAAGGCGGCGATTCGGGTGCCACCCAGCGCTTCAGGTAGTTCCTCAGAAACTCGGGGCTATAACCACCAGCGGAAAAGAATGTGGAAGTAGTGGAGTCACCGTCGGCGGAGAGTGCAAACTCGGCATACAGAGCGTGCCACCGCTTTCCAGGTGCAGGTTTCCGCGACCCATTGTCGCGCGGCTTCTCCGATGGAAGTAGTGATCTCGCGGTTGCGCAGCAGCCACAACAGACACTCCTCGAGGACGAGGCCCTGGAATTCGTCGACCGGTATTTTCGCACAGATGTGATCCGGCAGATCGCGATTCGCGCCGTTCTTGGAGACCACCACGGTCTTGCCCAGGCCGAACGCGCGCATCATCGTGCCCGAGGTTTCGCCGTATGTGGGATGGCGTAGATTGACGACCACGTCGCAGGCGGCCATCAGCCCGTCAAGGTCCGCCAGCGTCTGGAATCCCAATACGTGCACCCGGTCGTGCAATCCCAGTGCGGCGATGCGTTCTTCAATCGGTACTTCGGGGTGCGGCTTTCCGGCAATCAGCAGTCTGGCGTCGGGCAGGCGCTGTAGGATCTTACTGAATACCAGCAGGCAGTCGCATGTCAGCTTATCCGGCCGCTGGTATCCGAACATCCCCAACAACGGGTGTTCGGGACTGATTCCCAGCCGGTTTCGGTACGCGCTTCCATCCAGCCTCTGGATTTCGGAGCCGTGCGGGATACAGGCGATTTTCCCCCGGAATCCGGCGCGCCGCACATCATCAGCTACGCACTGGCTGTGAACAATGCAGCCCTTACTTCGGCTCAGCACGCGCCTCAACATAGTAAAGGCCCGAGGTTGCGGCCCCGGTTCTATCAGCCGGCATTTCGGCAGCTCTTCCAATTCCCGGCCGAAAATCTCGTAGATTACTTCGCGGAAATACGCCGTTTCACTGTTGGCCGTCAAGCCGCGAATCAGATCGTGCAGATTGGCCTCGTGCAACACGACAATGCCGGGATATTTCAAGGCCATCTGATAGGTGTCGGCGTGATGGGGATTATTTCCCATCTGATAAATCAGGGCGTCGAAGGAGGCCGGCTTGAACCGCATGGGAACCCGCTTGAGCACCTCCAACTCCACCACCTTCTGCAACTCCGAAATCAACCCCGCGGCATAATCGGCGGTGCCGGTCTCGGCGGGCGGGAGGGGAGTGAACAAGGCCACTCGACAGGATTTAGAGGCGGCCGATGAGTCCGTAATCTTGGGGGCCATAGAAAAGGGCGTTCAGCCGGCTCACCACACTAAGTTCGTCGTAGGCAAACCTCTGCTCCTTCGGGATTGGGTTCACTTCCAGGCGTTTGACGACCGTCAGCCCAAAATGTTCATAAATGAATTCCAGAAGCTTCAGGGGGATCGGTCGACGATGCGTCGGATCGTTCCAGAAATTCGCCGATCCCATGAGCAGATTGCCGGGATTCGGAGTCTCGACCACGAACAGGCCACCCGGGTGCAGGATCCGCACCACCTCCTGCACAAGCGCCAGCACGTAAGACATCGGCCAGTGTTCCAAAACGTGGAATGCCGTGACAACCGCGGCGGACCTGTCGCCGAGAGAACGCAGATACGCGAGCGCATCCCCTTGCTCTGCGGCCAGTTGTTTTTCCCGGCAGCGAAGCACCGAGGCGGGGTTCGTGTCGAGTCCTAAAACCGGATATCCCTGTTGCGCCGCCGCCTGGAGCCACTCGCCCCGGCCGCAGCCTAGATCCAGCCACAGACCGCCCGGCAACGTGGCTATCATCGGTTTGAGGCTTTCCACATAAACCTGAAGTTTCGCGGCGGTCTCCCCTTCTGGCCCGCGAAAACGGTCCTGCAAGGCAAATTGAAACGAGTTCGGCAGCCCGTCTTCGACGGGTGCGGCGGCGGTACGCACTCCATCCAGCTTACGGATGGAAACCCCCTGCCGAAGCCGTTGGACTTCCTCTTCAAAGGCGGCAGTCCTGGCGGATTGATCGGCGGCCAGGCGCGCTGTGGTCTCTTGCCGAAGCTTTTTCAGCTCCTCTTCCAAGTTGGCGATTTTCTCAGACTGCTGGCGGATCAAATCTCCGGCGCGATCCGCCATTTCCCGCCGGAGTTTTTGCACCTGCCGGCCCAGGTTGGTGGTTCGTTCGGACTGGTTGTCAATCAGGTTGCAAACACTGTTGAATGCGTTGGCCGCGTCGTTGTGAAACTGCAGAATCTGTGGCGTGTACCAGAATAGGCACCGCTGCACCCCGCGCACCAGGATCGCTCCAATGCGCGCGCGTCGCGTGTTTGGCGAAGGCGGCATTTTGCCGACGGCGTTCCGGTTCTCATATAAGCGCTGACAAGCGCCTCGCAACGCGGTAAGTTCGTAAGAGTCCTGCGAACTTGGAGCAACGCCTACCTTGGGCGGAGAGGGCGGCGGAGACGGCTCGGGCAGTAAGGAGTGATGATGATTGCCTTCCCGTCGAACCCGGGCGTGAATCTCCGAAACGACTTGCTGGACGTTCATGTATTTCCAGGCCGAATCGTCTTGCTCCCGAATGGCCGGCTCTGGCGCGAGGACACTGGCCGCTTCCGGGCTCGAATAGACTTCGATGCGTTTGGCGTTTGAAGGCCGCGCCATTGTCCAGGCGGACAGCTACGTCGTGGAATCCATCTGGCAGCCCCGGCGGCAGCTTGAAATTCGCCTGCCACGAGCCGTCCTTCACTTGAGCGACAAAGATTGGCCTCACGCCGTAGCTGCCGACCTGCGGTTTCACATTATCCAGGGCGAGATCTTCCTCGTGGCAGGTGAACCATATGCTCACATATTCGTCGTAACCGGAATGGAAACGGGTGCCGCCTTTCGTATTGTGCTCCACGCGTGTCAGTCTGGGCGCGCCGAAGCGAAGGCTGCTTTCTGCCGGTGCCTCCCATCTGCGGTGACATGCCACGGAAACACCGTACTCGGCGACATTCCGAAGTTCCACGCGGGCGAAACCGGCAGTCCGGCACATCGCGAGCAGGCATGGCAGGCTGGGCGCAACCCAATTGTCCGTCTGGCCGCCGAACTCGTCCGTTTCGTAGAATTCCAGCAGCGAACGCTTTTCGACGTTTTCACCAGGATGCGTGGAATTCGCGCAGCACGAACGATTCCACAGCCGCCATTTCAGTAGACAACGCGCACACTCGTTCCAGGGCGAGAAGCGGATGCTTCAGGTGATAGAGCACCCCCATGAACGAGCACGATATCGAAACGCCCGATTCGCTCCGGCGTCAGCTCGTATATGTCCATCTGGCGATACTCCACCCGTGAGCTCGAGCATGGCGTGAATTTGACGGAACCGTGGATTGTGCCAATTATCGATCGCCAGTACTGCTGCGCCGCGTCGTTCCATCTCGAACGCGAACCAGCCATCCCAAGTGCTGATATCCAGAATTCGACGGCCATGCAAATCTTCCGGTATGGGAAATTGGTTGATTCGCTGCTGTAGACACCGGAACCGTGGTGGAGGCCATCGATGCGAGTACCGTCCGGCAGTTCGAAGCTGTGCCACCAGCCTTTTGCGCTGCGGATTTCGTCCCACTGCTGCACCCACCAGCGATGGAGTTTTGGGTTCGGCGCGCTCATGAGGGCTTTTTGCACCGGCCAGGATCGAGGAAGGTGTCACGACCTCGAATTCCGTATTATAAGACACTTGGAACAAGCGATTGTCCACAGCCTGGAAAAGGCGGGACGATCCACAGTTTTCAAATCAAGCCCCCGAATCGCGCACCGGCTAATCCTTCACTGCAACTGCGGACGTCCGGCCTGCGTGCGGGCTTCCCGTTCCAAAGTCTGCCGCGCCGCCTCCGGCAGCACGCGCCAGTTGCCGCTGGCTTCCGCCGGCAGCGTCTTCCGCTCCGTGTAATACCGGACCATCAAATCGCGGATCTCCTCGCCGGAGCGCCACAGCTCTTTGGCTCCCACGAACATCGAGTAACCCGCGCTGCCCGCCGCCCGGTAATTGTTGATCGCGATCCGCAGCTTTTCGTCCGGCTCGAGCGGCTTGCCCTTGTAGCGGAGATTGCGGATGCGGTCGCCCTCGGGACGCGTCAGGTCGATCTCGTAATCCACGCCTTCGGCCATGTCGTAGTTGAAACCGGCCACCGAGCGGTTGGTCAGCGGCGGCTGGCCGCAGCGCTCGCCGGTGCAGGAAAGGTAATAGCGGGCCGAATTCTCCAGCGCCTCCTTGACCATCCTGCCCGTCCCCTCGATCAGGAACAGCTCGTTGTCGTACGGGTACAGCGCCGCAATCTGCCGCACCGTGACCTGCCCCTTCGGGACGCGCACCGTGGGATTGAACAGCGCCGTAAAGGATACGTCCGCCTTGCTGTAGAAGAACTGAACCTGTTGCACGGCATCCACCAGCGGAGTATCTTCCACGCGGCCGAGTGAAGCATCCAGGTCGCGCGGCGAGCTTGCCACCGCGGTGTTGAGGTAGGCCTCGGCCACATCGTGATACGGCTTGCCGATTGCGAGAATGTCGGGCGCCGCCGCCGTTTCCGCCGTCACCGCGATCAGGCGGCTCTTCTTCGACCCGACCGTCCACCCGCCGCCGGGCTTCTTCTCCATCTCGAAATCCAGCCGCCCCAGCGAAATCGCCCAGTTCTTCGGCTGCACCGCCAGCACCTTGCCGATCTCCAGGCCTTCCATCTGCTGGTGGGAGTGGCCATAAAAAATTGCGTCGATCTCCGGCACCTTCGTCGCCAGGTCGTAGACGAAATTCTCGCTTCCGGACTCCTCCGCACCCGTCGTGGGATTGCGCCCGAGGCCCGAGTGGGCGGCCACCACGATCACGTCCGGTTTCTCGTTCCGGCGCAGCTCCGCAATCGCCTTCCTGGTTGCGTCCACGGCCGGAAGGAAGCGGTACGAGCCGTAATTCTCCGGCTTCTCCCAGGAGGGAACGGCCGGCGTGGTGAGGCCGATCACCGCCACTTTCACGCCGCCCACCGTCTTCACGATGTACGCCTGAAACGGCTTCTCCGCGCCCCCCGGGGCCACCACGGTGTTCGCGGAAAGCCACGGAAAACGGGCCGCAGAGCGCGCGTTATTGAAGTTCTTGAGGCCGAAATTGTATTCGTGATTTCCCACCGCCATGGCATCGTAGCCGAGCTTGTTCATGGCGGTCATCATCGGTTCGGCAGAAAAGCCCGCGGGCGCGCGCAAATCGAGCGGCGGCTTGCCGGTGCGCACGTAGGCCTGGTAGACGTATTCGAGCGGAGTGCCCTGAATCGTGTCCCCGCAATCGATCAGCAGGTTGTTCGGGTTCTCCGATTGCGCCTGCCGGATCAGCGTCGCCAGCTTGGCCAGGCCTCGCGCGGCCGGACGGTCCGTCGCATAGTCCACCGGAAAAATGTTTCCGTGCATGTCCGTCGTAGCCAGGATCGTGACGCGGACGGACTGCGGCCAGGCAAGTCCGGCGAACAGCAGGAAAAGGGCACAACGGGAGCGCATATCGTACTGCTACGAGGGCTACTTCTTTGTGGGCGCCGGGGGAGCGGCCTTCTTCGCCGGCGCCGGCGCCGCCGCCGGAGCTCCGCCCTCGGCCGGCATCACCGTGGCCGATTTGATGTAGTCCAGCTTGGGGAAATTCTTATCCAGGTACGCCTTGCCCTGCTCCAGAATCTGTCCCTGATCGGGCGTTTCGCCGTAGCCCGAAAACAACTGTTCCGCTATCGGCATACCCTCGGTCACGACTCCGAACGGCGAAAATCCCTGCGCGTCGAGACCGGGATTGTCTTTCAGGTTGATGAAAAACTGGTTGCTCCGGGTGTTTGGTCCCGCCGTCGCAAACACCACGTATCCCCGCTTGTTGCTCTGCGTGCGAGGGTCGTCTTTGATGCGGGCGTCCTGCCAGACCTTGCCGACGGCCGGATTCGCGGCCATTCCGAACTGCACGATGAAATCCGGCAACACGCGGAAGAAGGCGGCGTTGGTGAAGTAGCCGTTCCGCACCAGGTTGTAGAAGCGGTCGGCGCCGAGCGGCGCCCAGTCGCGATGGACTTCGATCACGATGTCGCCCTTGGTGGTCGCCAGCCGGACTTTGAACAGTTCCGGCGCCTTGGCGCGCAACGCCGCGGGGTTCATCAACGACCCGGTACGTGGAGCAGCGGCCGTACCCGCCGCTTTCTTGGCGGCCGGCTTCGCGGCGCTCTTGGCAGGTGTCTTGGCTGTGGATTTGGCAGGTGTTTGGGCGAGGGCCGCGGCACCGGCGAGCAGAAGAATAGCAAAAACTCTCATTAGGCCCGATTATAAAACATTGTGCCCTTCCGCCTGCACGCGACTCAGCCGGCCTGCCCGGCCTGCGTCACCAGTTCACCCTTTTCGAGGTGCTGCACCCGGCTCGCGAAACCGGCGGCGTGCGGGTCGTGCGTCACCATTACGATGGTCTTGCCGAAGTCCCGGTTCAGCTTGCCCATGATCGTCAGCACCTCCTGCGCGGACGCGGCATCGAGGTTCCCGGTCGGCTCGTCGGCCAGCAGCAGGTCCGGGTCCGTGACAATCGCGCGGGCGATGGCCACCCTCTGCTCCTGCCCGCCGGACAGTTGCCGAGGCAGGTGCTTCATGCGGTCGCCCAGCCCCACCAGGTTCAGCGCGGTGGCGGCGTGCTCGCGGCGCTCCGCCTTCTTGAGATTGGTCAGCTTGAGCGGCAACTCCACGTTTTCGAGCGCCGTCAGCACCGGGATCAGGTTGAACTGCTGGAAAATGAAGCCCACGTGTTCGTTTCGCCAGTGCGCGATGCCGCGGTCGCTCAGTTCGCGCAGATTGTGCCCCAGCACGCGGATCTCGCCGCCGCTCGGCCGGTCCATGGCCGCGATCAGGTGCAGCAGCGTCGATTTTCCCGAGCCCGAGGGCCCCATCAAGGCGACAAACTCGCCCTTCTGAATTTCCAGGGTCACCTCCTTGAGGGCGACCACGTGAAATTCATCGCGAATGAATTCCTTGGTGAGCTGTCGTGTTTCGATGATCGGTTCAGGCATGGTTAAGCTTTCTGGCGGACCCTGTCTCCGTCCTTCAGGCCGGCGGGCGGGTTCACGATCAGGTCCTCCCCGCCAATCAATCCTTCTTCGATGCGCACTCCCGCGGCGGTCGTCGGGCCCGTCTTCACCGGCCGGCGCACGGCCTTGCCGCCCAGGAAAACGAATACTCCGCCGTCCCGCACCGCGGTCGTGGGCACCACTACCAGCGGCCGTGCAGCCGCACCCTCGGAAGCGCCGGGCTTCTCGTCGGACAGGAATGCGAC
The DNA here is from genome assembly GCA_963836425.1 of Bryobacterales bacterium. Taxonomy (GTDB): domain Bacteria; phylum Acidobacteriota; class Terriglobia; order Bryobacterales; family Bryobacteraceae; genus CAWIJJ01. Next base: position 227,445 of record CAWIJJ010000015.1, read on the forward strand.
GCTGGCATTCATCTCGGGCCGCAGAAAGTCGTCCGGGTGCGTCACCTGCACTTTGACCTGCACGGTGGCCTTCTGGCGGTTCGCCTCGGGCGAGATCTCGTTGATTTCGCCTTCGTATTTGCGATCCGGAAATGCGTCGGTGGTGACGATGCCCCGTTGTCCCGAACGGAGCTTGGCGAAGTCGTTCTGGCTGATGTCGAGTTCGACCTGGAGATCGTTCAGGTCGGCGAGCGAAACCACGTAGCCCTTGGCTCCGCGGTCGCCCACGAATCCGGTAGTGACGAACTCGCCCTTCTCCACCGCCCGCTCGAGGATGGTCCCGCTCACCGGCGCGCGAATCACCGTGTTGGCCAGCGCGGTCTCGGCGTAGGCCACCGCACCCTTCATCTGCTCCACCTGCCCGCGCAGCGCGTCCACCTGCTCGCGCCTCGGCCCCAGTTTCACCAGTTCCAGCGTCTTCTGAAGCGCGTTGACCTTGTAGACTGCCGAGTCGTAGCGCGCCTGCGCGTCGTCCTGGGCCTGGCGGGTGGTGATGCCCTCCTGGAGCAGATTTTTCGTGCGGTCGAGCGTCACCTTGGCATTATCCAGGTCGGCGCGCGCCGCTTCCATATTGGCCTGCGCCTGCGCCACTTCCTGCGGCCTCGATCCGTTCAGGGCCTCCTCGAGCCGCGCCTGAAGGCTGTCAAGCTGCCCCTTGGCCTGCTGCAATTGCGCCTGGTATTCGTCGTCCTCCAGGCGCACGATGGTCTGGCCCTCGCGCACCTTGTCCCCTTTGTCCACGCCGATCCATTTCACCCGGCCCACAACCTTGGCGGCAACCTGGATCTTGTGCGCGGCCACGATATACCCGGTGGCATTCAGGATCACGCCGCTCGCCGCGTCGCCGGCCGCCGCCGCGGAAACCCTCTGCACCGTCACCTCCGGCGCGTTATCGAGCACTCCCGAGAGCAGGCGCCACGCCCCCAGGCCCAGAAAGAGGAGCACGCCGGCGACGATCCAGATCCTGGCCCACCGCGACCCTTCCGTCCGCCGCTGGTTGCGGTCGATCCGCAGATTTTTGAGTTCCGCATCCATAACGAATCAGACTTCCCTTAGCGCGGTGAGGATCTCTTTTCGCGACGCCATGCGCGCCGGAAACAGGCCGCCAAGCGCTCCCAGTACGATACCGAAAACGACTCCGCCGATCATGATCTGCGGAGACACGTGAAAGTTGAACGCCGTCTCGCTGAAATTGGCCGTGCCCACCGCGGTAGTGATTCCGTTCAGCGGGAGCACCAGCAGGCATCCCAGCAGCCCGCCCAGCCCGGAGAGCAGCACGGACTCGATGAAGAAGCTGACCAGAATGCTGCCGCGCGAAAAGCCCAGCACGCGCAGCGTTCCGATCTCTCGCGCGCGCCGCGCCACCGCCGCATACATGGTGTTCATGGCGGCGAAACTGCTTCCGATGGCCATGATCACGGACACGAACATGCCCACGAACTGAATGGGCGCCGCGCTGGAATTCTGCCGGCGGTAGTACTCCACCTCGGGCTCAGCGACCATGTTGAGCCGCTGGTCGTCATTGATGGAGTTGACCAGCGCGGGCACTCCCACCGGGTCCACGGCCCGCACCAGGGCCGCGCTGAGCACTTCGAGCCGCTGTTCGTCGGCGGCAATCTGGTTGAGGTCGCCCCAGATTTCGCTGGCCTGCGCGCCGCGGCCGGCGTCCATCACGCCCACGATTTCCCATTCGCCGCGGCCGAAACGGAGCTTGTTGCCGATGCCGGTTCCGGGATACCTTGCGGCAATGGAATTACCCACCACCACCTCGCGCCGGCCCTCCTGGAACCAGCGGCCCTGCGCGATGTGGATGTTCCTCCGCATTTCGATTCCCGGGTGCGTCAACCCGCGCACGGTGACGTTCATCCCGTCCGGATTCTCGCGGCTGGGCAGGTTGATCACGGTCACCACTTCGAGCGAGGCCAAAGGCTCGCCGTCCTGGCCGCGCGCGATGCCGGGTTTGAACTTCAGGTCCTGAAACGCGCTGCGCGAAAAATTGCTGACCACCTCCGAGGTGGAGCCCTTGCGGAGGACCAGGATTTGCAGCGGATCGCCGGTTGTTTCGAGCGTCGTATTGAGGCCGCTGACCATCGCCTGGATGGCCAGCAGCACCGCCACCGTGAGGGCGATGCCGAGCGCCGTCATGATGGTCGTGGTCTTGCGGACTACGAGGTTGCGGAGATTGTACGCGAGGGGGACGGCCATCTTAGTCTGTGCTCCGTAATGCGTCCACGATCGGGGTCCGCGAGGCCGCCAGTGCGGGAACCAGCGAACTGATGAGCCCGACAATCACCGCCGAGGCCAGGCAGATGCCGGCCACTGTTGGGTTGTACGGCGACACTGCCGGCAGGAACATTCCGGCCGGGCTGTTGGCGAGACCCGCGGTCATCACCGTGGAGATGAAGTATCCGATCAGCCCGCCCGCCAGCGCCAGGGCGCAGGCTTCTCCGAGGATCATGCCGAGCACGGCGCCCGGCGTGAAGCCGAGCGTCTTGAGCACGCCCACTTCGCGCACCCGCTCGCGCACGGACATCGCCATGGTGTTGGCGGAAACCAGCAGGATGGTGAACATCACTGCCGCCGAGATGCCGATCAGAAAGACTTTCACGTTGCCGAGGAAGGAAACGAAGCCGACGATGTAAGCCTGCTCGGTTTCCGTTTTTGTCTGCGCCGTGGAATTGCGGAACAGCTCGTCCACCTGCTGGCTGATTCGCGCCGCCGATTCCGGCTTGTCGATGCGGATGGCGAAGGTGCCCACCTGACCGCGCCGCCCGGCGGGCAGCGACTGTTCCAGGTATTCGCGGCTGAAGTACAACTCCTCGCTGTTGCGCGGGCTTTCGAAAATGCCGCGCACGGTGAATTCGTAATCGCCCGGATAGATGTCGCCCACCAGCGTGATACGGTCGCCGATCTTGAAGCCGAATTTCCTGGCCAGGTCGCCGCCGATCACGCAGCCGGTGCGGTCGCGCATGAAGGCTTTCTTCTCTTCTTCGGAAAGCTTGAACTCCGGATACATCGTGAACATTTTTTCCGGATCGATGACGTATCGCGCGAAGAAATTCCGCGAGTCGCGCTCGTCCTTATACTGGCCGTTGAACCAGCTCGAGTTCATGATTTCCTGCACCCCGGCCACCTGCCGGATGCGCGAGGCATAGGACTCCGGCAGCGGCACGGTCAGCGAAACTTTGTTACGGGTCACCAGCCTCAAGGCCGATTCGGGCGTGGGATCGCTCAGGTACAAGCCGTGATACACGGCAATCATCACGCCGAGCAGGCACATCGAGACACCGACGCTCACTACCGTCAGAACGGTGCGGCGCCGGTTGCGCCAGCAGTTCTTGAGGATCAGAGGAAGGTACCGAAGCATAGGACAAGTGTACCCGCTCGGACCCTCGGAAGAGTTCAACCGGGTGCCGACGAACGCCGGGAATCTACCGATGAGTGCCCGAATCGAAGATCCGGCTATCTGGCGAGTTGCCGCAGCACATAGGGGAGGATGCCGCCGTTGCGGTAGTATTCCACTTCCTGCGGCGTGTCCACGCGCACCAGGACCTGGAACTTCGTCTCAGTTCCCTGGTCTGAAACGGCACGCACATTCGCGATGCGCCCGCCGCCGTTGAGCGACGCGGCGATGTTCTCGATCTGATAGGTTTCGCGGCCGGTAAGCCCCAGTCCGGCGGCGTTCTGCCCGTTCTGGAATTGCAGCGGCAGCACGCCCATGCCGACCAGGTTGGTGCGGTGGATGCGCTCGAAGCTCTCGGCGATCACGGCGCGCACGCCGAGCAGGGCCACGCCCTTGGCGGCCCAATCGCGGGACGAGCCGGAGCCATACTCCTTGCCGGCCACGATCAGCAGCGGCACGCCCTGCTGCTGGTAGATCATGGCCGCATCGTAGATGAACATCTGGCGGCCCTCCGGCAGGAGCACGGTCCAGCTACCCTCGGTGCCGGGGGCAAGCTGATTGCGCAGCCGGATGTTGGCGAGCGTGCCGCGCACCATCACTTCGTGGTTGCCGCGGCGCGCGCCGTAGCTGTTGAAGTCCTTCGGTTCCACGCCGAGCGAAATCAGATATTTTCCGGCCGGGCTGTCTTTGGCGATGGAGCCCGCGGGCGAGATGTGATCGGTGGTGACCGAATCGCCGAGCAGCGCCAGCACGCGCATTCCGCCGAGGTCGGAGACCGGGGTGGAAGGATCCACCATGTTCTCGAAATACGGCGGCTTCTTGATATAGGTGGAACGCTCGTCCCACTCGAAAGTGCTGCCGGTGGGCACGGGCATGGTGCGCCAGTTGTCGTCGCCGTCAAATGCCTGGGCGTACTCGCGCTCGAACATGTCGCGCCCGATCGCCGTGCGCACCGTGTTCTGCACCTCCTCGTTGGTCGGCCAGATTTCGGCGAGGCGGACCGGTTTGCCCGACGGGTCCGTGCCGAGCGGTTCGCTGGCGAGGTCGATATCGATGGTTCCGGCGATGGCGTAGGCGACCACCAGCGGCGGAGACGCCAGATAGTTCGCCTTGACCAGGGGATTGATGCGGCCTTCGAAGTTGCGGTTGCCGCTGAGCACCGCGGCCACCACCATGTTATTCTCCTGCACCGCCGCCGCCACCGGTTCGGGCAGCGGGCCGGAGTTGCCGATGCAGGTGGTGCAGCCGAACCCGACGAGGTGGAAATTGAGTTTCTCCAGGTATTCGAGCAGCCCGGCCTGGCGGTAGTAATCCACTACCACTTTGGAGCCCGGCGCGAGGCTGGTCTTCACCCACGGCTTCACGGTCAGGCCGCGATCCACTGCCTTCTTCGCAAGCAATCCGGCGGCGAGCATGACGGAAGGATTCGATGTGTTGGTGCAACTGGTGATAGCGGCGATGACGACGGCGCCGTTCGCCATGGTGGCAGTGGAGCCATCCACGGCGACCTGCGCGGTCTTCGCCGGTCCGGGGAACGCATCGTGAAAGTTTTTGCGCACGCCCGGAAGTTCGACGCGGTCCTGCGGCCGCTTGGGGCCGGCCATGGAAGGCACAACCGTCGCCAGGTCCAGATCGAGCGATTCCGAGTAGAGCGGGTCCTGCGTGGCATCGGTCCGGAACAGCCCCTGCTCCTTGGTGTAAGCTTCCACCAGTTCCACCAGCGATGCGTCGCGGTTCGAGAAGCGGAGGTACGCCAGCGTTTCGTCGTCCACCGGGAAAAAGCCCATGGTGGCGCCGTATTCGGGGGCCATGTTGGCGACGGTCGCGCGGTCCGCCAGGCTGAGCGCGCTCAGTCCGGAACCGAAGAACTCCACGAACTTGCCGACCACGCCTTTTTTGCGGAGGATCTGGGTGATGGTGAGGACCAGGTCGGTGGCGGTGCAGCCTTCGGGCAGGCGGCCGTGAAGTTTGAAGCCGACCACCGGCGGCAGCAGCATGGAGATGGGCTGGCCCAGCATGCAGGCCTCCGCCTCAATGCCGCCCACGCCCCAGCCGAGCACGCCGAGTCCATTGATCATGGTGGTGTGGGAGTCGGTGCCGACCAGCGTATCCGGGTATGCCCGCCCGCCGAAGCGGAACACGACCTGCGCCAGGTATTCGAGATTCACCTGGTGGACGATGCCGGTATCGGGCGGGACTACGCGGAAATTGCGGAAGGCGGTCTGGCCCCAGCGCAGGAACATGTAGCGTTCGCGATTGCGCTGGAACTCGAGCAGGGCGTTGACGCTGAAGGCGTCCTTGGAAGCGAAGGCGTCCACCTGCACGGAGTGATCGATCACCAGGTCGGCCGGCATCAGAGGGTTGGCGCGTTCGGGGTCGGCACCCATGGCGGCAAGGGCATCGCGCATGGCGGCGAGGTCCACCACGCAGGGCACGCCCGTGAAGTCCTGAAGCAGCACGCGGGCCGGCATGAAACTGATTTCCTTCTGGTCGGGGCCGGACACCCCGCGGGCCACGTAATCCACGTCGTCCGCCGTGACGCGGCGGCCATCCTCGCACCGCAAGAGGTTCTCGAGGAGGATCTTGGTCGAAAACGGAAGGCGGCTGATGTTGCCCACGCCCTTCTCTTCGAGCACGGAGAGGCGGAAGAACTCGTACGAATCGTTTCCGGAGCGCAGCGTCGATGCCGCGCCGAAGCTGTTCTGTGACATTAAATTAATTATAGTTGCGGGACTCCGATTTTATTGAGCGGGATTCCACGTCTCCGCGAGGCGCACCAGGGTGCGGACGGTGACGCCGGAGGGCCCCTTGGCCATGTGGGGCTTCTCGTCATCGAGCCAGGCGGTGCCGGCGATGTCGAGGTGAACCCAGGGCGTCTCTTCGGCGAATTCCTTGAGGAACATGGCCGCTGTGACGGCTCCGCCCCAGCGGCCGCCCACATTGGCCAGGTCCGCGAAGGCGCTCTTGAGGTAATCCTTATAATCGTCTTCGAGGGGCATGGCCCACATGGGCTCGCCTTCCGAACGGGCGGCACTTTGAACCCGGTCGCGCATCTCGTCGTTGTTGGCGAACAGTCCCACGTTCAGATGCCCGAGGGCGACCACGATGGCGCCGGTCAAGGTGGCGGCGTCCACCAGGTGGGTGCATCCCTGGCGGCGGGCGTAGACCAGCGCGTCGGCCAGAATCAGGCGGCCCTCGGCGTCGGTATTGATGACTTCGATGGTCTTGCCGGAGAGGGCGGTGACGATGTCGCCCGGCCGCTGCGCCCGGCTTCCCGGCATATTCTCGACGCACGGCACGAAGGCGGTGACCGGGATGGCGGGCTTCAGGCGGGCGATGGCCATCATGGCGCCGAGCATGGAAGCGCCGCCGGCCATATCGTATTTCATCTTTTCCATGCCGTCGGCCGGCTTGATGGAAATGCCGCCGGTGTCGAAGGTGACGCCCTTGCCGACGAGGCCCAGGTGGGCGCTGCTGCCATCGCGCCACGGGCGGTAGCGAAGCACGACCATGGCGGGCGGTTCGGCGCTGCCTTGTGCGACGCCGAGCAGAGCACCCATGCCGAGTTCGGCCATGCGGTCGCGGTCGAGAATTTCGCACTCGAGGCCGTGTTCGGCCGCCATCTTTCTGGCCGCATCCGCGATTCCCAGGGGGGTGAGCCGGTTGGCCGGCTCGTTCACCAGGGCGCGCGTGAAATTCTGCGCTTCCGCGAGGATGCGTCCCCGCTCCACCGCTGCGTCGAGACTCGCCCCGCCGCCCGCGGCCAGCAGCAGCGAATCGATCGACTTTTTGTCGTTGCCGGTGCGGTAGCGGTCCGGATCGAAATTACCGAGCAGCACGCCTTCGACGGCCGCGGCGGCGAAATCCGGCGTGCAGTGTTCGGGGTCGAGGGCGATGGCGATATTTTTGATCGACCGCGCTTTGAGAAAACGGGCCGCCGCTCCCGCGAGTTTGCGCATGGCGGCGGCATCGAAGCGCTCGGGCTTGCCGGCGCCGCCCAGCAGGACGCGGTCGGCTGCCAATCCGGCCGGCCGGTGCAACAGTGTCATTTCGGACGTTTTTCCGGTGACTTCGCCGGTATCGAACAGTTCGCGGGGAAATCGCGGATCGGGAATGCCTTCGAAGATGGGGATGAGCAGGGCGTCGCCTTTGGCTTGATCAAAAGGGATCGTTTGGATCGAGACTTGCATCAGTTTGATTGTGCAAGACGGCGGCTGGCCGCGTAAACCTGTTTATCGCTTGGTTAAAAATTCCAAATATTGTAGAATTCCTCGCAGAAGCGGGCGGCTACTGGCTATGTCGTTGTTTTTACAAGAGGCTTATTGTGAACTTGTGCTACACTAACGTTGAGATCCCTGGGTAAGGTTTTACCAAAAGCTGTAACGGCCTGGATGAGTGTGGCGTCCAATAGCTGTAGACAGCGGTTCTCTTCGGGAGAACTGGTGATTTAAAATGGCTGACCTGTCGCAACCCAACAACCCGTTTTACCAAAACGCCGACGATCATTTGTCGCGCCTCCTGGTGTCTGAGGTGGAGGAGCCGTGGTACAGCTCGTTCATTCAGAACGTCAAAGAGTACTTTAACCCACCCAAACTGCCGCCACTGCAGGTGACATCCAAACCTGTCGCGGTGAAGGAAATCTGGGGACTGTACGGCAGACAGAAGAAGTCGTTCATGATGTCCACCGGATTCCAGGTTGGCATCGTGGTGCTGCTTTTCACCGTCTTCTCCACCAAGGTGGTGCAGGATCAGGTGAAGAACGCGGTCTCGCTGGTCATGCCGCCGGATATCGCGCCGTACCAGCCGAAGATGGCGCCCAAGAAGCAGGCGATGGGCGGCGGCGGCGGTGGTGGCGACCGGTCTCCGCTTCCGGCCAGCAAAGGCAAGCTACCCAAGGTTTCGCTGAAACAGTTCACGCCTCCCATGGCGGTGATCAATAATCCGAATCCCCGGCTGACCATGGAGCCGAGCATCATCGCCCCGCCCGACGTGCACCTGCCGCAGGTCAACATGGCGCAATACGGCGATCCGCTGGCCAAGCTTGGACCTCCTTCGAACGGCACGGGCTCCGGGTCGGGCATCGGCTCGGGATCCGGCGGCGGCGTGGGTTCCGGAAAGGGCGGAGGCTTCGGTCCTGGTGAAGGCGGCGGTGTAGGGGGCGGCGTTTATAAAGTCGGCGGCGGCGTGACTGCTCCGGCGCTGCTTTCAAAGATCGAACCCGAATATTCGGAAGAGGCCCGCAAGGCGAAATACCAGGGAACGGTGCTGCTGTACATCGAAGTGGATCCGAGCGGCCGCGCTGCCAATATCCGGGTAGCTCGCAGCCTGGGGCTGGGACTCGACGAGAAGGCCATCGAGGCCGTTCGCAAGTGGAAGTTCAAGCCGGGTTACAAGGACGGAAAGCCCGTAACCGTGGCGGCGACCATCGAGGTCAACTTCAGACTTCTATAAGAACGAATCATTCAGAATCGTGTGGCAAGAAAAGGGCGGCCTTCGGGCCGCTTTTTTTGTTGGGGGGAGCCGGGAGACACTACGGCCGCACGGTGCGTTGCGGCGGCCGGGGGTGCGGGTGTTCGCCGTCCGTATCCGGCCGCCAGTGAATTGAGGGGTCTCTACGATGATCTAGGCCAGCCCATCGGAGCGGGCATATCGTTGCCGTTTCGAGACGGCCTCTCTGAGTTCCGATGGCACGGCGACAGGCGCTATCCGCAATCCACCGGGAGTTATGGGTTCGAACCCATGATCTTCCCGCCGACCCCATCCCACTGGGCAAGGCCGTTCGGAGTTTTGGCTCCTACGGGAAGTTCAGTTTCACCGAAGATGCAACGCTACCGGGCCCGGCAGAAAAACGTGTTGCGGCCGGCGTGGTGAGCGCCAGGCGCGAAATCTCAGCTACAAGGTAACAGAGGGTATGCGGGCGGCTTGGGGCGGGTGGCGGCAGAGCATTGAAAACGCGGGCGAAATATTTTTCGATCGGGTGAACTTATAAACCGGCCAATCGGCCGGAGGCAGGCCTGTCCTTCTTTTTCAGTTTGGAATCTAATACATAGGAGCGAAGGCGGCGACTTGGAGTAGTGTGCCTTGGCCGGTACACTCCAAGGCGCGCCTTCGCGCCGACTGTGATCGTTGTTATCCCGCGTTCCGGCGACGAACGCAACCCCGAACAAGCGGGCGAGTGGTTGCCTCGCCAATGTCCGGCGTGCCTGCAGTGGGCCGTTGTCGGCCACGGGCGGAGACACCGATCCGCTCATGACCAGGACCACGGCGTGATTCGGGTGCGGCGAGGACGATGCCAACGGTGCGGCGGCACGCTCACTGTGTTGCCGCAGCAGTGTGTTCACCGGGCGGTGTATAGCCTCGCGGCGCGGCAAGACGCCATAGGCCGGATCGCGCAGGGCGCGCCGGTGGAGCAAGCCGCTCCTGATTGCCTGGATGCAGATCGTATCGCGGATCCGTCCACCTTGCGCCGGTGGGCTTGGCGTCGGATCGAAAGCCTGGCGTTCCTGTTTGAGCGGGCTCCTTTGCTGCCTCGATGCGTTCCCACCATCCTTGCCTGGAATTGGCAGGCAGCGGCGAGCGCGGCGGAGGGCTGGCACAGTTGCGGCGGTGGCTGGAGGGCGCGGCTTGGTGCGGCGCCCCACCGAAACGGGACGCGGCCGGATTGCTGGAACCGACTTACCGTTTTTACCAATCGCAGTTGCCGCATTCGATCGAAGCCTTGGTCTATTTGCGTCAGCGCGGCATACATTCCGCGGATGTCCTCGAACGGCTGCGCATCGGTTATGCTCCCCCGGCATGCCTGGGAGCCCATCTCCTCCGGCTTGGTTATCGCTCCTGCGATATGCAGGCGGCAGGTGTGCTCAATGCGCGGGGACTTGACTCTCTTTTCCGCTGTCTCACCTTTCCGCTCGAAGAAGCAGCCAGTTTGTATGGACGAAGCATCGATCACGCTGCTTGGCGGCATCGTTTTCTGCCCCGTGGCAAAGGGGGACTTTACGGCTGGAAGACAGGCGCAGGAGTTCAGTTCTGTGATTCTGGTCGTGAACGGCAGCGGACAACGAGCGGCTCGCCATCTGATCGCACGCCTCCGGCAGGCGAGAGTAGATGCATGCGTATCGCGTTGCCGGTGGGGTTCGATCCCGCCGGTCTGTTTGCCGCAGGTGCCTCCGCGAATGATTTCCAGCGGTTTTTAGATCGGAGTCGGCCAGGACGTTTCGCACCGTCCGCCGAGGCGATCTTCGCGGAAGCCAATCGCCGTTCCGGATTGCCGGCGAGGACGAGCACGAGTTGGAATGGGCCAACCGATTCCTGGATGGACAGTGTGTCCGGGGAGTGGCGGAACTGACCTTGCGCTCCTACACCTACGCCATTTTGCATTTCGTGCGTTGGTGGTCCAGCCAACCCGGCGTGGATGTTCGCGACTTCCGCGCGGACCAGTTCACCCTTCGGCGCTCGCCAGAAGTGGACCACCCGTGCTTTCTAAGAATGACCCCTCGGGCCGTTACAGCGCTACAGCGTTGCGAGTGGCCAGATCCAGAGGCTAAAGACCCCATCGGAGGCTTGCCGCGAGAAAGCGGAGTGGTGTTCAGTTCCTCTGCTCTGCGGACGACTCTTGTGTAACTGCAAACACGATGAATGCCCCGCTGGCTAAGGCTATTGCAGCCCCGGCGCGAAGGAGCGCGTGTCCCTGCATCCCCTCCCATTCCATGATCGTTCGCGCGTGATCAAGTCCGAGAAGCGTCGCCGAAAGTCCTTGCAGGCACACCATGGCTCCCAACACGCGCAGGGTCCTGGGCCACCGAGAGTGCGAGGCAGCCAGGACCAGCCCGAGCCCCATGGCGGAGCGAACAGCGACCACCGCGTAGAATAGGCCAGGCGTCGCGAAATACAATCGGCGAAACGCCATCCCGCCATCGGGGGAAACGATGCCCGCGATGCCAACGATGATGCTCAACAGAGCGACGGGCATGGCGGCAAATCTCATGTCCTTTTTCATTCGATCCTCCTCAAGAAGACGCGCACGGGCAACTGAAGTCCGGCCGGGGGCTTTGGGCAAGAGCTTCGAGGTCACGGTCTCCCTCCAACACTGCTATTAATGAGTAGACACCCTGTAGTGACTACAGAGTCAAGCTAAAGAAGCAGAAGGCCTGAACAATGACAATCGGCGAACTTGCACGGGCAACGGGATGCGGAATCGAGACTATTCGGTATTACGAGCATGAAGGATTGCTGCCGAAACCCGGACGGACAAGTGGGAATTTTCGACGCTATGGGCAGGAGCACGCCGAGCTGCTGTCGTTTATTCGCCATTGCCGTTCGCTTGACATGGCGTTGAACGAAATTAGGATTTTGCTCAGATTTCGCTCTGCACCGGAAAAAAACTGTGGTGAGGTCAACGCGCTTTTGGAAACCCATATCGGTCACGTGGAAGAGCGCATCGCCGAACTGCGAAGCCTGGAGGGCCAGCTTAGGGCGTTGCGGGAGAAGTGCAGCAGCGGGAGACCGGCAAAGCACTGTGGGATTTTGCAGGGACTTGGTGGCACTCCTGATGACCGGAATGCATCCGGCAACAAGCATGTTCCGCGTACACATTCGAGCAAGCGATAGAGTCGCAAGCTCGTGAAATGGCATCACCAGACGGCCTTTGAGCTAAAGTGTTGATGTTGCTGAAGGCCGGAGGTTTGCTGCGCCCCGGAGAGGAGTAAGGCTCCCGCAGGTCAACTGTATGCCGCCTGGCGTAAGGCATCACCCTCAGTTCGCCAACGCATTCTCGACGCGCCGGATCTGTTTTTCAAAACGCAGCGGCGGGCACAGCAGGAAGCCCCCGCCGGGACCGGCGCCGAACTGTTACCCGACCTGGAGATGATCGCCGCCATCGTGAACCGTGCGCAGCGCCGGCTGACGGGGGCCGCCGCCATGGAGTTGGATACGCAGCAAGGCGAGGCCTCACGATATCAGATCGAGCGCATTCAGAAGCAACTCCGCCGCATCGGCGAAACCATTCTACCGGAGAAGGACCAGCATGTTGAGTCAAGCGCAACGCACCACGATTCTGGAACTGAGGACATCAGGAGTGAGCAAACGGGAGATCGCGCGGGTGCTGGGGATTTCCCGCGTGGCGGTGCGCAAGGTCCTATGTTCGAATTCCAGCGTGGTGCCGGAACTGCAACGGACCGAGAAGGCCGAACCCCACCGCCAACAGATCCTGGAACTTTTCGACAAGTGCAAGGGGAATCTCGTGCGAGTCCATGAGGAACTGATGGCCGCGGGCGCCGAGCTATCATATCCGGCCTTGACGGCGTTCTGCCGGCGGCACGGGATCGGACAGGCGCCGCCCGTGGCGTCAGGCCAGTATCACTTCGAGCCGGGCGAGGAGATGCAGCACGATACCTCACCCCACGAGGTGGAACTGGGCGGCAGGAAACGAAGGGGCCTGACCGCGCGCCGCGAACCGGCCGACGCGGATGTGAATCGCAGGATCGGTACTGACAGTCGGCTTCGCTCCGCCGATTCGTCGACCGGCCCTGCCGCGAAATCGGCCTTGACACGGCTCTCTTTAAAGTATAAAGTACTTCATATTATGGTGTACCGCCCCCGCTGGTGTCCTCCGGATATGGTGCGTCCTCCGCTTCTCGATGAAGCGTGCCCCGCCGGCCCCGTGCGGCCGCGATACGCCCTGCTGATCAATCCGTTCTACCCCAAGGACCCGAACGCGAGCTTCGGCAAGCATGTGCTTACCCCTACGCTCGCGTTGACCAGCTTCGCGGCCACTACGCCGGAGCATTGGGAGGTGCGGTATTGGGACGAGAACCTGCTCGACGGGCGGCCTCCTTACGCGCCGCTGCCCGAAGTCGTAGGGATCTCGGTCCACCTGACGTTCGCGCAGGCGTGCTTTCGAACTCGCGGATTGGTATCGCCGGCGCGGGAGCAAGGTGGTGCTGGGAGGGCTGCACGTGCAGTCGTGCCCGGAGGAATGCGCGCCCCACGCCGACGCGCTCGCGTGCGGCGACGGCGTCCAGCTATGGCCGCGAATTCTCGAGGACGTGGAGGCGGGCTGCCTGCGGCCACTGTACACGGCCACCTATGAAAGCGACTATCGCCAGGACCCCGCGCCGAGGCGATCGCTTTTGCAGCGGAGCAGCTTTTTGACGACCACCAGTCTCATCGCCACTCGCGGGTGTCACAATCGCTGCGGATTCTGTTACCTCGCGACGGACGGCCTGCGCATGCCCTACCGCATGCGAACGCCGGCCCAGATCGCGGAGGAGTTTGCTGCGGACGGGCAGCCATATGCCGTCTTCGTCGATAACAACCTGGGATCGAACCGCGAGTACCTGCGGGCGTTGTGCCAGGCGCTGCGGCCGCTGAACCGCATCTGGAGCGCGGCGGTTACCATCGACGTCACCGACGATCCGGGTCTGATCCGGCAGATGGCGCTGGCCGGATGTACCGGCGTCTTCGTCGGGTTCGAGTCCCTGACGGACGAGAATCTCGCCGATGCGAAGAAGAAAACGCCGAAGGCCGCCGACTATGCGCGGCGGGTGCGCATGCTGCACGAGAACGGCATCCAGGTGAACGGCTCCTTCGTGCTCGGCTTCGATCACGACCGTAAGGACGTATTCGCCCGGACCGCCGCCTGGATCGAGGAGAACCGCATGGAGTGCGCCACGTTTCACATTCTCACTCCGTATCCCGCGACGCCGCTGTTCCGGCAGATGCAATCGGAAGGGCGGCTTCTGCACCGCGACTGGAGCCTTTACGACACGGCGCACGCGGTATTCCGTCCGCGACACATGTCCCCCGAAGAGCTGGAACAGGGTTACGAGTGGATGTACCAGCGTCTCTTCTCGCACGCCTCCATCTGGCGCCGCCGCCCCGCCGATTGGCGCGCGGTGGTTCCCTATTTGGGAATGTCGTATCTCTACAAACGTTCGAACAGGTTCTGGCGATTTCTCATCCGGCATCACATGGTGCACGCAGTCTGGCGGCCGATGGTGGAGCTGACGCGGTTGAGGCACGTCCGATTTCGCAGCGCGCTGGCTGCCGGCGAACCGGCCGCGGGGCGGGGCGCGAATGTCGTGACCGCGGGAGTGTGACGGATGCCCCACCCGGGCAAGTGGTTGGCCGGCGACCGTAAGGTTCGGTCCCGTTCCTTCCTGTTGTGCCAGCTTACGATCGAGATATGGATGTACGGTTCGTCTCGCGGGCTTTGAAACTGGCGGCCCACGCCGCTGTTCTGACGGTGGCGCTTCCGCTCGGTGCCGAGCAGATACCGGTCCGGCATCTGGAGGGCCGGATTCACGGCTTTCTGGTGCTCCGCGACATGGACGATAAGTTGCTGGCGTCCGGCAGCCTGCAACAACTGGCGAGCGGGAATCGAGTTACTTCCGAGTTAAGTTTCCATTTCCATGACGGCTCAGTGCACCAGGAGACCGCGGTCTTCAGCCAGAGCCGCGTGTTCCGGCTTCTTACTTATCGCCTGGTGCAAAAAGGACCGACTTTCAAGCGCCCCCTGGAGATGTCCGCGAATACATCGAGCGGGCAAGTCACCGTCAAATACACGGATGAGGACGGCAAGGAAAAGACGGAGTCGGAAGGGCTCAAGCTGCCGCCCGATCTTGCCAACGGAATGGTCTCGATGCTGCTCGCCGATGTCGACCCTAAAGCGGAACAGACGGTCGTGTCCATGGTGGTGGCCACTCCCAAGCCGCGGCTCGTGAAGCTGGAGATTTCGCCGGCCGGAGCAGATTCGTTCACCGTGGGCGGGACCACGGCGAAAGCGGCGCGCTACGTGGTGAAGGTGAATATCGGCGGGATCAGCGGCGTGATCGCGCCTCTCATCGGAAAGCAGCCGCCCGACACTCACGTGTGGATGACGGGCGGCAAGGTGCCGGGGTTTTTGAAGTCCGAGGGTCCTCTGTTTCAGGATGGACCGGTATGGCGGATCGAACTGGCAAGTCCCGAGTGGCCGAACTCCGGTGAGCAGCGGCGATAGAGTCGGCTGGTACCCCGCACTGGTAGGGAACGGCCGCCGCGGATTCTCATTCAAATCAGCTAGTCCACTTACTTTAATAGTTCCCTGTTTGTGATTGAAAAGGCACCTCGCCGATGGATAAGTGTGTACTGCTCCCCTTCGAAAGCAATAGAAATACCCGCATCGGCGGGCATCATTTTTGATTGATTTTCATTCATTAATGGAATTAAGATTTATGTAGTATTTCAATACAGGAAACTGAATCCGGGGCCCTGATTTGCGGCTTGACTGTAGAATCAGCCGGGTCCGCCGATGAGTTCTGAAGAGACACCGGCGGCGTTTTTTATTAGTGCCATGAACACAGTCACTACCCGTATTTTGATGGTCTATCCCCAATTTCAACCGAGTTATTGGGGAATGCAATACGCCCTCCCGATTATCCGCCGCAAGTCACTGATGCCTCCCCTGGGGCTGATTACCATTGCAGCGATGATGCCGGAAGGCTACGACGTACGGCTGGTGGACCTCAACACGGCGCCGCTGCTTGATTCCGACATCGAATGGGCGGATGTGATTCTCTTCTCGGCCATGCTGGTCCAGAAGCCTGCGTTGATCGAGGCCGCGAAGCGGTGCCGGCGGCCGGGCAAGATGCTCGTCTTCGGGGGACCGTATCCCACGGCATGCCCGAACGAATGCAGGCCCTATTGCGATGTTCTGGTGCTGAACGAGGGCGAACTCACATGGCCGCTTTTTCTGCGCGATTTGCAGGCGGGTACGGTCCAGCCGGTGTACGAGTCGGCGGAGAAGGCGGATATGGCGGCATCGCCTACGCCGCGTTTCGACCTGCTGCGGGTGGGCGACTACGTGTCCATGCCGATCCAGTTCTCGCGGGGCTGCCCTTATAACTGCGAGTTCTGCGACATCACGATTCTGCTGGGGCGCAAGCCGCGCACCAAGACTCCCGCGCAACTCCTTCGCGAACTGGACGCGCTGCTCGCGAGCGGATACCGGGGACAGGTGTTCGTGGTTGACGACAACTTCATCGGCAACAAACGCAAAGTGATGGAACTGCTGCCGGAACTGGAGCAGTGGAACCGGAATCACGGCCATCCGTTCACCTACGGGACCGAGGCGACCGTGAACCTGGCGGACGAGCCCAAACTGCTGGCGGGCATGGTGAAGGCCGGTTTTGTGTTCACGTTCGTGGGTATAGAAACGCCTTCCCTCGAAAGCCTGCGGGAAACGCAAAAACACCAGAACCTGAACGGGTGCCTGGTGGATAAAGTCCGGAAAATTCAAACCGCCGGACTGCTGGTTTATGGCGGATTCATTGTCGGTTTCGATAATGACAAAGAGGATATTTTCGACCGTCAAATAGAATTCATCACCACCTCGGCCATCTCCAACGCCATGGTGGGGCCGCTGATGGCACTTCCCGGGACGCTTCTTTTCGACCGCATGAAACGGGAAGGAAGGCTTATCGAGTCAAGCGAATACGGGGAGTGGTACGAATCGGGGGATACGAATATCGCCACCGCCTTGCCACGGCGGGTGTTGCTCGACGGGCTCCGCCGCATCGTCAATCACGTCTATAATCCGACGCACTATTTCGACCGGACCCTGCGTGCTTTCAAGCTCCTGCCGCGCCAGCGCACTTACCGTGAGCGATGGAATTACTTCCGCCGCCTGGCCGGCTCCTTCCTCGCCGACAACGCCGGGTCGAGCGGAGAAAAGCCGTCATCTGCGCGACACCCTGGCCTTCTTTGCCGGCCTGTACCGCAGCCTGCCGCCCGAATTCCGGAAACCGATGTTCCGGTTCCTGCGCGGGATTCTGCGAAGCTGTCCGGAACAGCTCCCGCAATCGCTGCCGTTTCTCTGCATGGGGTATCACTGCTACCGCTACACGGCCGAATGCACCAGCCCGAAAATCGAGCAGGCCCTGGAGCGCGCTTCCGCGGGCGATGCAGGCTGGGAGCCTCAAGCGCAGCCGGCCTTTTCGGGTTCGCTGGTTAACCTGCGGGCGGCCGCCAGTCAACCAGGGCCTGCAGCCTACCCAAGTCTCCAGGGTCTGCGATAACGGCGTGTCAGGTATGCGCCGGCTTTGGTTTTGCCGGTGAACCGCTCCCGCGCGTCATCCCAATACAGCCGCTCACCGGTGCGAAACGCCAGGTTTGCGAGAAGCCCTGACTTGGTCAGGCGATGTCCGTACTCGATATCGCAGGTGGTGCGCTCCCTCGACTTGATGGCATTCAGAAACTCGCGCACGTGGCCTGGAGAGTCCGGGATGCTGGGCGGCGGGGGCACGAAGTCCTCGTCCTTTTTGCCCTTGACGTAAACTTCGTAGCGGTTGTAATTGACGACCAGCGTGGCTGCCGAACCCTGGAAGATGACGCTGCTGCCCATCGAATCGAACCCGGGCCGCCCCGTGGGGTGGAGCGTCCAGGTGAGGATCAGGCCGGGATACTGGCACACCACCTCCATCGTGTCCGGCGTTTCGCCCTGGTCCTGGACGCCCCACCGGCCGCCGGCGGCGGAGACGCTGAGCGGCGCCTTCAGATCGAGCGCCCAATAGACGACGTCCGTGTAGTGGCACCAGAAATCGATCAGAGATCCTCCGGAGTAGTCCCAAAAATAGCGGTAGCTGAAGTGGGAGCGCAGAGGATTGTAGGGCCGCCGCGGCGCCGGGCCGAGCCAGAAGTCATAATCGAGGGCGGCAGGCGGCTCGCCATCGGACGCATTTTCAAGAGGCGTGCTTCCGGTGACGAGGGAGCAATCGACCCGGTTGATCTTGCCGAGCACGCCTGAGCGGATGATCTCGACCACCCTCCGGTAAGTGGGGCGGTCATTGTGGATGTGGTTGCCCATCTGCGTGATGCGCTTGTGCTGTAACGCGGCGCGCACCATCGCGCGGCCCTCGCCCACCGAATAGGAGAGCGGTTTTTCCACGAAAACATCTTTGCCGGACTGGCAGGCGTGAATGACCGGGAGCGCATGCCAGTGGTCCGGAGTCGCCACCATGACGGCGTCCAGATCCTTCCTTTCAAGCAGCTTGCGGTAATCGTGGAAGGCTTCGGGCTTGTGTCCCTGCGCCTTTTCGACGAGCGCGGAGGCCTGCTCCACGTGGGTCGTATCGAGATCGCACACAGCGGCCGCGGTCACGTCGGGCTGCCGCATGAACTCGTTCAGGCGGGAAGTGCCCTGGCGGCCCACGCCGATGAAGCCGACCAGAAGGCGGTCGCCCGCAGGCGCCGCACGGGAAATTCGGGTGGCGGCGGCGAGGCCGACTCCGGCTGCCGCGGCCTTGACGAAGTCGCGTCTGGTACTGTTCGGGTCCGTCATCTTTCGATCAGGCTAAGTCACCTCACCGGTGTGCGCAAGTTCAGCCGCGGTTTGCGGTCCTCTACGGTTCGGTAGGCGCTGGATTTAAAGGAAAGCACTATAATCGTTTAGGATCGCTAAACGATGGAACTGAGCCAGCTTCGCGTGCTGCTCGCGGTGCTCGAAGCGTCTTCGGTGACCCGCGCCGCGGAAAAGGTCGGGCTGTCCCCGGGGGCCGTCAGCCAGCAACTGCACTCGCTGGCGAACGGGCTGGGCACGGAACTGTTTGTCCGTTCCGGGAAGCGGATCGTTCCCACCCCCGCGGCGTTGCGGCTCGCCGAGCGCGCGGCCGCCATCCTGCGCGAGGTCCACCTGATTCACCAGGAATTTCAAAACGATCCGTACAACGACCCGCTGCCGTTTCACTTCGCGACCGGAGCCACCAGTCTTATCTACCGGCTGGGCGGGCCGCTGCGGGTGGTGCGCAAGCGTTTCCCGAAGACGGAGATCCACGTCACCGTGGCGGCGACGGAGGGAATCGTGGAGGGGCTCCTCGACCGGCGCTTCGACCTCGGCCTGCTTTCGATGCCGCTCGATGAAGAACGGCTTGCCTACATGCCCCTGTTCGACGAAGAACTGCTCGGGTTGCGCCCGCTGCCGAAATCGTCGGCTCCCGGCAAAGTGGTGACGCTTCAGCCCGCCGACCTGACGGGCGTCCGCTTTCTGCTTTATCCAAAGCGGAGTAACATGCGGGTGATGATCGACGGCCTGTTTCGCGAGATCGGGCTGGACCCGCAGGTGGCGATGGAGGCAGACGACACGGAAGCCATCAAGCGCCTGGTGGAAGCGGGTTACGGGTACTCGATCCTGCCTGAATTCGCGCTTCGCCGGCAGAGCCGGGCTTTCCAGATGTTCCGCATCGGCGGCCACCGTTTGGTGCGCAAGCAGGCGCTGGCGATGGTCCGGAGCGACTATCCGCGCGCGCTCACTGCCACCATCGCGCGGCTGATCCAGAGCGAACTGACGGACACCGGCGGGGCGTCGTACACTCGAAAGGAATGAGCCTGTTTCGACGCAAATCGCGGCTCCCCTCGCCGGGAGCGCCGGCACCGGGTTTCCGGCTGCCGCGGCTCGATGGCGGCGAGGCGACACTCGAAGAACTGGCCGCGCACGGGCCTTTCCTGCTGGTGTTCTTCAAAATCAGCTGCCCGATCTGCCAGATGACGCTGCCCTATTTGGAGCGCATGACGCCAGCGCTACCGGTCTACACGGTGTCGCAGAACGACGCGGAGGAGACGCGGGAATTTAACCAGTACTTCGGCGTCACGCTGCCGGCTCTACTCGATCCTGAAGAAGAAGGCTTTCCCGCGAGCGAGGCGTACGGAATCACCCACGTCCCCACCAGCTTCCTGATTGCCGCCGACGCCACCGTGACGAAGGTGGTGGAGGGCTGGATCAAAGCCGAATTCGCCGCCATTTCCCCGGTTGCGCTGTTCCGCCCGGAGGAGCGCGTTCCGGAATGGAAATCCGGTTGAAGCTCGCGCAACTAGCTCCCGGCGGGAGCGGCGCATCCTGGTAACCCCCTCAGGCAATTTCCCCTGCTAAACTGATATTTATCCACTCGGGAGGAACAGCCTAACTTGAACCCTGCAATCCTCGCCCTGGAGGACGGAACCGTCTTCGAGGGCAGGAGTTTTGGTGCGCCTGTGGAACGCTCGGGCGAGGTCGTATTCAATACGGCGCTCACCGGCTATCAGGAAGTTTTCACCGACCCGTCTTATTCCGGGCAGATCGTGGTCCTCACCAACCCGCAGATCGGGAATTACGGAACCGCCGTTTCGGACAACGAGGCCGGGCGTCCTTATATCGAAGGGCTGGCTGTTCGCGAGTTTTCCGCGATTGCGAGCAACTGGCGATCGGACACGGAGGCCGACGATTTCCTGAAAGCGGCCGGCATCCCGGTGATCGACGACCTGGACACGCGCGCGCTGGTTCGCCACCTGCGGACGCGCGGCGTGATGCGGGGCGTGCTTTCCTCATCGGGCGAGGACTACGAGGCGCTGGTGGAAAAGGCTCGCGGCATTCCAACCATGTCCGGGCTTGACCTGGCCAGCCGCGTCACCACTCCCAAGAGCTATCAATGGGCCGCCGGTGTGGAACCCTGCTCACCCTCGGACCTGACCGGCGCCCCCGCCGAACCCCGATTCCACGTGGTTGCCTACGACTTCGGCATCAAGCACAACATTCTCCGGCGGCTGGTCCATTCAGGCTGCCGCGTGACGGTGGTTCCGGCTTTGACGCCGGCCGAGGATGTGCTGGACCTGAAACCGGACGGCATTTTTCTCTCCAACGGTCCCGGCGATCCCGAGCCGCTGCAGGCGCAGGTGGGCAACATCCGCAAGCTGATCGGCCGGAAGCCCATTTTCGGAATCTGCCTGGGCCACCAACTGCTGGGGCTGGCAGTAGGCGGAAAGACGTACAAGCTCAAATTCGGCCATCGCGGCGCGAATCATCCGGTGCGCAACGAACTGAACCAGAGGGTGGAAATCACCTCTCACAATCACGGCTTCGCGGTGGATCCGGAATCGCTGCCGGGCGATGTCGAGATCACGCACGTGAATCTGAACGACCAGACGCTGGAGGGTTTCCGCCACCGCAATCATCCGCTCTTCTGCGTGCAGTACCACCCGGAGGCGGCGCCCGGACCGCACGATTCGCATTACCTGTTCGACGACTTCACCAAGCTGATGAGCGGAAAGCAATAATCGGATGCCCAGACGCAACGACATCCATCGCATCCTGATCATCGGGTCCGGCCCGATCATTATCGGCCAGGCCTGCGAGTTCGACTACTCGGGAACGCAGGCGGCCAAGGCCCTGCGCGCGGACGGTTTCGAAGTAGTGCTGGTGAATTCCAATCCGGCCACCATCATGACGGATCCGGAACTGGCCGATCGCACTTATGTCGAGCCGCTGACGGCGCTTTATCTTGAAGAGATCATCCGTCGCGAGCGGCCGGACGCGCTGCTTTCCACCGTCGGCGGGCAGACGGGCCTGAACCTCTCGGTGGAACTGGCCGAAGCCGGCGTGCTTGAAAAGTACGGCGTGGAACTGATCGGCGCCAAAATCGACGCGATCAAAAAGGCCGAGGACCGCCTGCTCTTCAAAGACGCGATGCGCAAGATCGGTCTCGAAACGCCGCAATCTCAGCTCGTCAACTCGGTGAAGGGCGGGCTCGCCTTCGCCGACCGGATCGGCTACCCGTGCATTCTGCGTCCCAGCTTCACGATGGGCGGGACCGGCGGCGGAATCGCCTATAACAAAGAGGAGCTGGTCGAAATCCTGGAACGCGGCATCACGCTGTCTCCGGTGCACGAAGTTCTGATCGAGGAAAGCGCGCTCGGCTGGAAGGAGTTCGAGCTCGAGGTGATGCGCGACCTGGCCGACAACTGCATTATCGTCTGTTCCATCGAAAACTTCGATCCAATGGGCGTGCACACGGGCGACTCCATCACGGTGGCGCCGGCGCAGACGCTCACCGACCGCGAATACCAGATGATGCGCGACGGCGCCATCCGGTGCCTGCGGGAAATCGGCGTGGATACCGGCGGGTCGAACGTGCAGTTCGCGATCAATCCCGCCGACGGCCGGATGGTGATCATCGAGATGAACCCGCGCGTGTCGCGCAGTTCCGCGCTGGCGTCGAAGGCAACCGGTTTTCCTATCGCCAAAATCGCGGCCAAGCTCGCTGTCGGGTATCGCCTGGACGAAATCCGCAACGACATTACACGGAAGACTCCGGCCTGCTTCGAGCCGACCATCGATTACGTGGTGGCGAAGATCCCCAAGTGGGCCTTCGAGAAGTTCCCGGGGGCGGACACCACGCTCGGCACGCAGATGAAGTCGGTCGGCGAGGTGATGGCCATCGGGCGTACCTTCAAACAGGCGCTCTGGAAGGGAATTCGCAGCCTCGAGACCGGCAGAGCGTTCGGCTCAGAGAAGCTGGAGACGGCCCTGATTCCGCAGAAGCTCATCACGCCCACGCCCGACCGGCTTTCGTACCTGCGCTTCGCGCTGGCGAACGGCTACACGGTGCAGGAGATCCAGGAGCTCACATCGATCGACCCGTGGTTCCTCGAGCAGATGAAGGAAGTGGTCGATTTCGAAGGCAGCCTGGCGCGCACCAGCCTCACCGCCGCAAGCCGGGAGACGTTCCGCCGCGCCAAGCGGTTCGGCGTCTCCGACGTGCAGCTCGCGCGCACATGGTCGGTATCCGAGATCGACGTGCGCAACCGCCGCAAGGAACTGGGCGTGCGCGCCGTGTTCAGCCGCGTGGACACGTGCGCGGCCGAATTCGAGAGCTTCACCCCATACCTTTATTCGAACTACGAATCGGCGTGTGAGGCCGACCCGTCGGACCGCCCGAAGGTGATGATTCTCGGGAGCGGGCCGAACCGCATCGGACAGGGGATCGAGTTCGACTACTGCTGCTGCCATGCTTCATTCGCCTTGCAGGAACTGGGCGTCGAGTCGATCATGGTCAATTGCAACCCGGAGACCGTCTCCACCGACTACGACACGTCCGACCGCCTGTACTTCGAGCCGGTGACGCTCGAAAACGTTCTGAATATCTATGACACCGAGAAGCCGGACGGCGTGATTGTGCAGTTCGGCGGGCAGACTCCGCTTAACCTGGCGCTTCCGCTGAAGCGGCTGGGCGTGCCGATCATCGGCACCGATCCGGCCAACATCGACCTGGCCGAAGACCGGAAGCTGTTCGGCAAGCTGCTCGAAGAGCTGGGCATTCCGTGCCCCGCGAACGGCACCGCCACCAGCGTCGAAGAGGCCTGCACCATCGCGCGGCAGATCGGCTACCCGGTTCTGGTCCGCCCCAGTTACGTGCTGGGCGGGCGCGCCATGGTGATCGCGTACGACGAAGAGATGGTCCGCCAGTACATGCGGGAAGCGGTCACGTTTTCGCAGGACCGGCCGGTGCTGGTGGACCGGTTTCTGGAAGACGCGACCGAGGTGGACGTGGACGCGGTTGCCGACGGCGAGGAGGTGCTGATCGCGGGCGTGATGGAGCACATCGAAGAGGCGGGCGTCCATTCGGGCGACAGTTCGTGCGTACTTCCCCCGCAATCGCTCTCCGCCGAGGCGATCCGCACGATCGAAGAGTACACGGTGCGGCTGGCCCGCGCGCTGAACGTCATCGGGTTGATGAACGTGCAGTACGCGATTCAGAATGGCGTGGTGTACGTGCTCGAAGTGAACCCGCGGGCTTCCCGCACCGTACCGTATGTGAGCAAGGCCACCGGCGTGGCGCTGCCGAAGATTGCGGTGGGGATCATGTGGGGGCGGAAGCTGAAGGACTACGGGCTTTCCGGCCGCCTGGCGGTAACGCAGAACTTCGTCAAATCGCCGGTATTCCCTTTCAATAAGTTTCACGGCGTGGATCCCGCGCTGGGACCGGAGATGCGGTCTACAGGCGAAGTGATGGGCGTGGGGGTTCATTTCGGGGAGGCATTCCTCAAGGCGCAGATCAGCGCCGGCAGTCCGCTGCCCAAGAGCGGCACGGTTTTCATCAGCGTGAATGACGATCACAAGGCCGAGGCCGTGGAGGTGGCGCGCCGGTTCGCGGGGCTCGGGTTTCACCTGGCCGCCACGCGCGGCACCGCTTCGTCGCTGCGCGCTGCCGGGCTGACCGTGAAGACGG
This sequence comes from Bryobacterales bacterium, assembly GCA_963836425.1. Taxonomy (GTDB): domain Bacteria; phylum Acidobacteriota; class Terriglobia; order Bryobacterales; family Bryobacteraceae; genus CAWIJJ01. The sequence continues at coordinate 251,895 of CAWIJJ010000015.1, forward strand.
TATTCAAAGTGAACGAAGGCCGTCCTAACGCCGTGGACCTGCTGAAGGGCGGCGCCGTGCAACTGGCGATCTACACGACTGCCGGCGCTCCGGCGTTCTTCGATGAGAAGGCGATTCGCCGCAGCGCGCTCGCGTATCGCGTGCCGTGCATCACTACGATGAGCGGCGCCAAGGCCGCGGCAGACGCCGTTGCGGCTGCCATTAACGATCCGATCCGCGTCTGGAGCCTCCAGGAGATTCACGAAATGGGGCAGGCTTCGGTGGTCCGCAAGGGGTAGCAAAAAGCTTTTCGGCCGCCCACGGTGGCGATCTTTTCAACGCGGGCGGTGCGGCCGGGCAACGGCCGGATGCGCTCGCCCCGGGCGAGATTGTGACCGTGTACGGAAAATCGGCCTGGCCAAAAAGCTTGCGCCAGTCGCACACGCACCGTATCCCAGGCTCGCTCCATCCCCAAATCGGGTTCGGATTGCCGCGCTGAAGGCCTAACGCATTGGCGACGGCGCGGCTTTTCCGAAAACCGTGAATTCCGTGATCCCGAGCGGCGTGGTTCCGCGGCGCGGCCAGTCCGTGATTGTCAAACGAACAAAACGGCACCGCGTGGGCGGAATCTCGTCGAACCCCGTGTAGAGTGTGGCGTCGTTCTTCGTCCTGTCCAGAACGGTGGCATACTCTTTGCCGTCGATCGAAGCTTCTACCTTGTAGCGAAACGCCGTGACACCGCCCGAGGCCGCCGCTGCTACGGGCGCCGGCGCGGCGCCGCGCGCTCCAAATCCGCCGCCTCGGCCGGCCGCGAACTCGATCCGCGCCGAGTCGATCACAAAGAACTGATTGGTCTCGAATTCGGTGGGTGCTACCAGGTCGAGTGTGAGCGTCGGTTGCGTGTCGTTCTCTGCCGGCTGCCACACCGTGCCGTTTGAATCGTCGATGGCATACGCCGCTTCATGGCCGGGGCGCTCGCTGGAAAATGCGCTTTCGGAGTGCATAGCGCGCACCTTGTTTACGCTGACGGCGATCGAGCCCGAGTCGCCATTGCGCACCGGATCGGCCACCACACCCGGCGCCCACTGCGGCGTTTCGCTCGGACCGTGTGTGAACGGATTGCCGCCGGCATCGAAGGCAATGGGGTCCATGCCGATCCTACGGCCGCCGGGAGGATTCGCCGTCACAATGGTGTAGAACACCCACCAGTTTCCGTCCGGACCCTTCACCACGCAGCCGTGGCCGGGGCCCGTGACGAGGCCGGTAGTCTTCCTGAGGAGGGGGTTTCGCGGCGAGTAGGTGAAAGGTCCCATCGCGTTCTTTGCCGAATATACCCCGCTGGCGTACGACAGCCACTGCGTACCCGACGCGCTGTACTCCATGTAATATACGCCGTTTCTTTTAAACGCCCACGGGCCTTCAATCCATGCGATTCCCGTATATTCGTTCTTCTCGCCCCAGCGCTCCCAGACGTGCGACGGGTCGAAACCGAACAGGTGTTTGGGCGCGGCCGTCAGGTGTGTCAGGTCTTTCGGGTCCAGCGGAGCCACGTAAATTCCGGCTGTCGATCTGCCGGGGAAATACAGGAATGGCTTGTTGTCGTCGTCGATGAAGATATCCACGTCGAAGGCGCCATTGGCCGTAGTCCCGTTAAACCTTACCTTCCAGGGCTCGCCCTTTTCGTCCTTCCACGGGCCGAGGACCTCATACGGCCCCAGGATGCCCGGGGCCTTGTACAGTGGGGCGTCGTTGCCGGACATGTAGAATGCGCCATTGTATTTGACCACGTGCGGCGCGACCGGCAGGCGCCCGCCCCGAACATCCACCGCCTGGAACCTCCAGTTGACGAAGTCGCGCGAGACCCACGCGCCGCCGCCGGATGCAAACAGGTAGTACGAGTCGCCTTCGCGCACTACGGTGACGTCGCCCAGGCTGACGCCCTGCGGCGCGCCGTCCGAGGACGAGGCGGGAAGTGGAAGTGGATTGCAGTACCGGATGGACTTTCCGACCACCGGCGCCGCTACGCTGCGCGCGCCGGGTTGGGACCAAAGCGCCACGGCCGCGCCAAGGACTATGCCGGCGCCAATGGGAAGCCGCCGGCGGCGTACGCTCGTGAAGGACATCGCCAACCTCCTTCGATCAGATACTTCAGCGGCCGATGGCTTTCCAGGTGGCCGGCCACTGCTCCGAGTGAATCATTGTAGCCGATGTTGCAAGCGCTTGCAGATTGCCTTGCGGAGGGCGACGCATTGGCTTACCATATCGGTTCGCCGCCGTCGCTTGCGCGGCGAGCCATTCGAATTGCGGAGGTTTCGTCTGCCATGCCTTCTCCGGGACTCCCTGCTGCCACGCTCATCGCGCTGTTGTTTCTCGCTGGTGCTCCGGCTTCCGCGCAGCGCCGTGTCCCCAAGGACCTGTCGGGCGTCCGAGGGTTCAACTATATGGCCGCGGGAGGCGGCGGACACCTGGAGCACTGGCAGAAGTACAGCGCGGCCGAGACTGAGCGCGACCTTGACTGGGCCCGGCGCCTTCAGTTGAACCAGATGCGCGTGCTCATTCCTTACCAGGCGTGGGCCGAGGATAAGGCGGCGCTCAAGAAGAACCTGCAGCACATGGTGCGCGCAGCCCATCAGCGCGGAATCGGCGTGATGCCGACGCTCATGTACGCGCGCGGCCAGGCAGCCGACAAGAGTCGCTGGCCGGAGACCCGGGCATTCGCCGCCGACCTGATTTCAGCCGTGGGCAAGGAGCCTGGGCTGACGTTCTGGGACGCTTCGAACGAACCCGACTGCTGCGCGCTGCCCCCAAGCCCCGCCAACCGCCAGCGGATGGAGCACGCGCTCTACATGGTCAAGGCTCTGCAGGAACTGGACCCCGTCACTCCCGTCACCATCGGCGCCACCTTCGCCGACAATCTGCCCGAATACGGCGACACCGAGGACGTGCTGTCCTTCCACAACTATCTGCCCACCCGCGGAGCTATCGCCGCCGACATCGCCAAGGCCAAAGCTTATGCGGCGAAGGTCAACAAACCGCTGATCAACACTGAGATCGGCTGCATCGCGCGCGCCAATCCCTATGACGTGGCGCTCGAAGAGCACCTGAAGGCCGGCGTGGGCTGGTACATCTGGGAGTTGATGATCACGCATTCGTGGGGCACCGTCCACGGCGTGTTTCACCAGGACGGCACCATACGCGATCCAACGATAGTGGCCGCGCTTCTCGGCATGTTCCGGGACCGTCACGAGGACGTAATGCCCTCGGTTCCGGATCGCGAGGGTTTCGTGACGCGTGCCGTCGCCAACAACAAGAAGTGGCTGGCGGACGCCGGCGCAACGTGGGAAAGCGGGCTTGACCTGGCCGAGGTTTCGGCGAACCTCCTGGAAGCAGGCCAGCTCATCGCGATGTACGATCCGCCCACTCGAACGGTGGATTTGTTGCGAAAGGGCGCGCCGAACATGCCTGCTCTGCGTGGGGCCCTTGAGAAGTACACCGCCATCCTCGAGCCATTCCAATTGCCGTCAAACGACCCGGCGCGCGGCCGCCCGCCGGCAAATTCTCATTGATTCGACGCCCGGGGCAGCGATGCAGGAGCCTCACGGCTTGAAGCTCTCGGGGCTGAAGGGTCTTAAGCCAACGGGTTGATCTTAAATACGTATGCGAAATCGCACGGCGGCTTCTCCGGCAAGGTGATTGCGACCCCGTCCGCGTTACGCGACCACACGAGGTTGGACTCCGAACCGAGCAATCCTACTCTGGCGATCTCGCCACCGTAATGAGGGGAGCCCTTGGCAAGCGACTTAATGAGGAGCTTGCCGTCGGCCGGCCAGGCCAATGCAATGGCGTAGAGGGAATCGCCCTTGGTGGTAAATCGCATATCGCCCGGAGCAAATTGCGGGAGCCGGCCGTACGGCGCGGCTCCGGAACTCTGAGTCGGTCCCTCGCCGGCAATCTTCCAGGGCCGGGTAGAGTAGATCGCCTCGCTATTGATCGCCATCCAGGCGCCGAACTTGTCCAGGAAAGCGAATTCATCGTCGTCCGGCCTGCCATGGCCGGGCAGAGGAATATTCAGCAGCAGATTACCGTTCTTGCTGACGACATTTACGAGTAGCTGGACCATGGCTTGAGGCGTTCGATACCTGTGATTTTCCAGGAGCGAGCGATTGTAATGCCAGCTTCCGATGCAGGCGTCGGTTTGCCATGGATCCGGCTGGATCGCGTCCGCCTGGCTCATTTCAAAGTCGCGAACCAGCGTGTTCAGGACCGCGGCTGGAACATTCTTAATATTGAACACCGCGTCCAACTTACCGGAGTTCCGCCGTAAATTGGCGTTGTAGTAATACGCCATGATATGCGGAGTGAGTTCCGGCATGCCGAGCCAGACGCCCCCGCCTCCCCGGTCGAAGTCCCAGTCGGAGTTGTCGTCAAAATAGAGGAGGTCCGGGTTGTACTGATCGATCACGTCCTGAACCCGTAACATGAAACTCTCAACGAACTCCGGACAGGGATCGCTCTTGTCGTGCGGGCGCCCATTCAGATCCTGAGGATCCATGCCGTCCCACCACTTGCCCTTACCGTCGGATTTCGTCAGAACGCCATCGTAGGGCACGTCCTTCAGCGGACCGGCCTTGTCGCTGCCGTACCGGACCGGCATAAACTCCCGCCAAGTCCGTCCTGGCGTGCCGTGATAGGTGATCCCGAACCTGAGCCCGTGCGCGCGCGCGATCTTCGCCCAGGTTCCCACGATGTCCTTCTTCGGTCCGACGTTTACGCAGTTCCAGGGCTGATGTTTCGAGTTCCAGCAGTCGAAATTGTCATGGTGATTCCCGAGCGCCACGAAATATTTAGCGCCGGTCTTCGCGTAGAGCCGGATCAACTCCTCCGGATCCCAGTTTTCCGCACGCCAGATATGGCAGATGTCTTTGTAGCCGAATTGCGACGGGTGCCCGTACGTCTTGACGTGGTAGTTGTATTGGGGATTGCCCTGTACGTACATGCCGCGGGCGTACCAATCTCCCTGCTCGGGGACGCACTGCGGACTCCAATGAGCCCAGATCCCGAACTTGGCGTCGCGAAACCAATCGGGGTACCGGTAAGCCTTCAAGGATTCCCAATTGGGCCGGAACGGCCCCGGGATCGGGCCGCCTGCGAAATTGCTGTCAGCGTATGAGTTCCTTTGCCCCAACGCGAGCTTCGCGGCCGACAGCAAACCCGCGCAGCCACCCATGAACTTCCTGCGGTCGAAGCCTTCAGCTTTACGATTCATCGGACTAACCCTTTGCCTCGCGGCTCTCTTCTGCACTTACAACTCGCCAGTTAAGTGCGGTATGTTCGGCAGCGGCTGACCGCCGCCAACGCCAATTTCCACTTTCTCCTTCGGAAGGTCGCCGGAAGCCACCGTGAAAGACACCTGCCGGCTTTCGCCCGCGCGGAAATGGATGCGCTGGAAGCCGCGGAGATTGCGGATCGGAGCTTCTTCTCCGGCGCCGCCGCCGATGTATAGCTGCACTACTTCATCGCCATCCACCTTCGAAGTATTCTTGACCGTCGCGCGGATCTCGGCGCCCTTCGCCGTGCGCTTCGCGACTAATCCCGAATACGCGAATGTCGAGTAGCTCAATCCGAAGCCGAACGGGTAAAGGGGCTCGCCTTTGAAGTAGCGGTAGGTGTGGCCCTTCATGTTGTAGTCGGTGAACTCGGGAAGCTGGCTGGTGCTCCTGTAGAAAGTACGGGGAGACGGCCCGCCGGATTATTCGTACCCGCCAGCGTTTCCGCGATGGCCGTGCCGGCTTCTTCTCCGCCGTACCAGGCGGAGAGAATCGCGGCCGCGTGCTCCGCGGCGTGGTTTACGGCCAAGGCGCTGCCACTGGTCAGGACCACCACCACGGGCTTGCCGGTGGCGATCATCGCCTTCACGAGGTTCTCCTCCGTCTCGGGCAGCTCAATGGCCGAGCGGTCGTGGCCCTCGCCTTCCTGCGACCCGTTCAGGCCAACGTAGACGATCGCCACATCCGAATCCCTCGCGACCTTCTCGGCCTCGGCGAGCAAAACCGGAGCGGGCGGAATCCAGTTGAGTTGGGCGGAGCCTTCGGGGCCGGTCTGCTGAAACTCCACCCGCACGGCGTACTTATGGCCGCCCTCCAACTGCATGGGCGGCGGGGCGCCGCGGCCAGGCCCCGGCCCGCCTTGGCCCTGGCCTTGCCCGGGCCGAGGCCGGCCGGTCTGCCGCCGGCGGGTCCGCTGGGGTTCACTTCCTTGTCGTCGAGGAAGAGCTTGACCTTCCCGTTGCGGTTCCACTGTCCGGTGCGCGCGGAAACGACGTAGCCGCCAGTCGCCGGCGGCGTGAGCGTGCCGGTCCAGCGGATCGAATACTTGTCGCCTTTGATGGCAGCCATCACGGCCGGTTCCTCCATGAAGGAATCGAAGTACACTCGCGGCTCACTCCGGCGGAGCGCTGGCTGACCCTGGAATTCGGGATTGTCCCAGTACTCGGCCAGCATGCCCGGCGCTTTGCCATCCGGCGAAGTTAACACATTCGAAGATACCAGCGCCGGCGTCGCCGCGGTGTAGGTCGCACCCAGGGCGAATTGCACGCTGGCCTGGGCGAACTGCTTCGCGATCCCTTCGAGCGGCGTCACCTGCCTGGACGAGATGCCATTATAGTTTCCCAGGAGGCCAACGGGGTCGTCGGCGGATGGGCCGATTACCGCGATCTTGCGAACGGTCGATTTCAGCGGCAGGATGCCGCCTCCGTTCTTCAGCAGAACAATGGCCTGCCGCTCCGCATCGCGCGCGAGTTGCCGATGCGCCGCGGAATCGTTCTCGGCGTAGGTACGGACCTCCGTGTACGGCACGCGCTCGGGAGGGTCGAACAGGCCCAGGCGGATGCGCGCCACGAACAGCCGC
>CAWIJJ010000016.1:0-719586 GCA_963836425.1 Bryobacterales bacterium
CGCCTCCGGTGCCATCAACGTCTACGTTGGTCTTCGGCTGGCTGCGCTCCAAGCCCAGATAAAGGCCGACTCCGCGGCGGCGGAGATTGCCCTGGTGAAGCAGTTCGTCGAATGGAAGGACGACATGCTTCAACTGCTGAACGGCAAGTATGTGACAGCGGTACTGGTTGCGGAGATTCGGACTGGCATCGCCCACGACGTTTCGCGGATCGATAGGGTATTGGACCGTATCGAGCGGAGGTGCGAGGACGGGGGGCCTCCGGCTGTATCTTCCACCAGGGGCCTGAAGAGCCGCAAGAGTAGAACTCCCGCCAACTGAAATGTGGCTGGATCAAATCCTAGACCCTGACTCTTTCAAAACACGCTGGGGCGCACAGCGGGCAGACGGCGCACTATTCCCGCGACTGGTCTGTCCGGCCGCTCCAACTCAACGTAATTCTCCAGAAAGCACAAAGAATTCACCATATCTTTAAAAAGATACTCAGATTATAATGTAATTTTACACACGTTCGGCTTTTTGTCCCGGCTGGCCACAAGGGAGTGCCCGTGCGGGAACGCGGTACCCAGGTTTTCGATGGCTCGATTCATTCCGCCGAGGCCTCTCGATTTTAATGGCATCACTGGTGAAAAACCGTCTTCCAATCGCTTGCCCTGTTGCCAGACAGCTACGTCGTATTCCACTCGATGCGATGGGCCCCCCAGCACGATACCCCAAGGCCGAGCAGAGGTGTTGGCAAAGGGGATTTCATCATTCTGCACCCAACCCGCGGGCTGTTGATAATCGAGGTAAAGGGTGGACTGATAAGATCATCCGGCCGACGATGGTACCAGACAAACCGATACGACCTTCAGGAACGCGAAATTGAGGATCCAGAGAAGCAGGCCAGTCGGACGGTATATTTCCTCAAAGACCTCGTCACGGCAAGGCTCAGGCATGGTGAATCCTGCCGCGTGTTTCACGCTGTCTGGTTTCCCTCGCAGCCATTCGAAAAAACGAAGCTGCCCCCGAACTACGTTCCGGAGATGATTTTCGACGAGAATACGCTTGCGGATCCGTGCCCGGCAATAGTAGGTGTTTTCCAATACTGGGAGGAGAGTTACGGTCTAGTTCGCTCTCGCCAACAGCCGAGCGTCAGCTGATCAGCATTTTGGCTCCCGAGGTCGGTGCTACCGTCTCATTGCGTTGGGCATTCGATTGCCGAGAACAGGAATTTCTCCGCCTAACAAGACAACAGAGTGCCATCTTGGATTTTCTGGATGACCAGCGTACTGCTACGATCCAGGGCGGCGCTGGCACTGGCAAGACCTGGTTGCACTGGAGAAGGCGCGTCGCCTGAGTAGCCGAGGCGGTTCGGTACTTTTCCTCAGCTACAACTCGGCCTTACGGAGTTTTCTCGCAAAAAACCACTGCTTCCGAACGTCGATTACCATAACATCCACAGCCTTGCTTCTTCGCTGTTGAAGACTTCGGTCGATTCTTTCGATGCGCTTGAAACGGCATGTATGGAGCGCTTGACCGACCCGTTGTTCGTGCTGCCGTACGACCACGTCTTGATAGACGAGGGACAGGACTTCCGAGATGACTCGATCGACGCTATTGAATCGTTAACCCACGGTGATTTCTACGTGTTTTTTGATAGAAATCAGCTTGTCCAGCAATCACGCATACCTTCCTGGGTAGACCGGTCCGAATGTCGCTTGACGCTAACCCGGAACTGCCGAAACACACTTCAAATCGCACGCATTTCTCACAGAGCGGTGTTGGGCCGCGTGATCGGAGAGGCCTGATTACCGCAGGACCAAGGCCCGTACTGTACGCTTGCACCGACGATCAATCGATGATCGAACTAGCGTTACAACGCGCGTCGTCGTGGATTGCCACGAGTGGATATGCTCCCCACGAAGTGGCCGTGCTAACAATGCGATCAACAGCCGCGAAGTCATTCCTTGGCATTTCCAAGATTGGGCGGTATCCAGTCGCCGAAGAAATAACGCCTGGATTTGTCTGCAGAAACACTGTCCGCCGGTTCAAGGGGCTCGAGGCGAAGGCTGTCTTGTTGCTAGACGCCGATCTTGAACGGTTTGACGATCCGACAGAACGCAACCTCTTTTACGTCGGGTGCTCGCGAGCCATGCACGAGGTAGAGGTGCTCTTTAAGAACGTCACGCAGCATGGCCTATCGGTCGCCATCGACGCAATGGCGCCAGGCCGAAAAATCCCGAAGACGGCCGCCGGTTTTTGCCGATTCTTTAACGGACGTTGGGGAACGAAGTCAGAACAGTGATACGCAGCTTTCATGATGATAATCCAGAAGAGTTTCAACTCATACGGGACGAGGACCACATAGCCAGCGTCACGGAGAAAATGAAGACGGGATTCGCGAGCTATTTCGCGAGCCTCTTAGCCAAAGCGCCGGTTTCCGACGTCGCTCGTCAGTTAAGTACGCGCTTCAAAGTGGTCGCCGAGCCAGCGGACACTGGTGACTATCTCAAAAAGTGCTTTAATCCCGCCGTGGAGCCTTTCGAGAAGGACCGCGGACCATACGTACAGCTCTTCCAGCCGGCTCACATGGAGAGTTATCGGGAAAACGCAAGCACATTTCGGTCTCGCCTTGTTACGAAGTGCCCAGTGATTCACAAGACGCTCCACTCCAAGAGAGAAGAACTCCACGACTGGAAGATGCGTTTGGGAAAGCAGAGTCTCAGGAATTCGCCGACATTTTCGCAAATCTTGTGGACTTTGAAAGCACGTATGCCGATTCAGTGGACCGACGCGCGTTTGCCAAGTTCGACTCGGTCGACGACTTCGAATTTGGTGAGATCGAGGACGAAGAGTACTCGGTCGAGGGCGTCATCGGCATGGAAATCAAATCCGCCGTGCTATATCACCTGGAACCTGGGCTGTACCCTCGCCGCAGTCGCCTCGATCTGTATGCACTGTACTTTTTGACTGGACGAGAAACGTTCGGATTGCCAAGCGAAAGCTCTGAATTTCTGATGGTGAATGACCATGTAGAAGTTGCAGACCAGAGCCTCAAAGTTGAACATAATTACTGGTATTCTTATGATTTCTTATGATCTATTCTCTCTTTACCAGATGCGCCTCTTTCGCTGGCTGAAAGCCGAGTGTAAGAAACACGAAGTATCCTTAGGGACCCCAACTACCGGTACGTCTACGTCGCGGCATTTAATGATCACATCTGTGAGGTTGAGGACGGATTTGTCAAGGTCATGATGGGTGGCGGACAGAGAGATGGTCTGAGCTTCTGTCTATGAGCGAGCGTCCCAGCGCACGGCAGGTCGTCAGACAGTACTTTCCACAGGTCCGAGAGTTCTGGGACGTCCAGGAGCAATCAATCGAGGCGTTGGGGCAGGGGCAGAGCCTGCTCTGCTTGGCACCGACAGGCGGGGGCAAATCGCTAATTTACCAGGTCGCCGGCATTCAGGAACGAAAAGACGACGATCGTGATCTCCCCTCTGGTCGCGCTCATGGATCAGCAAGCGACGAGGTTGGCAGCGGCGGGACTTCGGGCTGTCGCCCTCCATGCCGGCTTGGCCGGCTTACCGTACTATCGAACAGTGGGAAGCCTGTTCATGGCGCTCACCCAGTTCCTGTTCGTCTCTCCTGAACGACTTCGTTTCGACGGCTATCTGAATTACGTGCTCCGTCGGAATCGTGATCGCATTGGGTTGGTCGTTGTTGATGAGGCGCATTGCATTTCTCAGTGGGGTGAGGCCTTTCGCCCGGCTTACAGATCGATTCCGGCATTCATACGAAGCGTCTTCGGCTCGCTGAACACTGTCCCACTTCTAGGCCTTACCGCCACGCTTAGCACGGACGATCAGCAGCAGATCTGCGCAGATTTCGATCTTCCTCCAACCAGTATCCAACGGAGTGCGTTTCTGTTGAGGAAGAATCTGAACTTGAGTTTTGAAACACTCGAGAACGAGACGGCTAAGCTGGCAAGACTCGGAACCTTGTTGGAAGATCACCGTGGACAGAAGATGATTGTCTACGTGCACCGGATCTCAAGTGACTACGGCACACGTGCGATGGCCGAACGGTTCACTGGCTCGGGCTTTGCGTGCCGCTCGTTCGATTCTAGAATGGGGGCAGCCGAAAAACGAGAAGTCCTGCTGGGGTTTGAGTGTGGGAGTATTCCTGTTGTGTTTGCGACGGCAGCGTTTGGAATGGGAATCGATATCTCTGACATCCGAGGAGTGATTCACTATCTTACCCCTGGAGTCCTTCGAACAGTATTACCAGGAGGTTGGACAAGCGAACCAAGATGGAAAGCCTGCGTTTGGGCACCTACTTTTCTCGGAAACGAATATCCGGGTTCGGCGCGACCTCCTGAAGCGCAGTTTCCCGCGGCCGGACGAGATCCGCGCCTTCTACGAAAAGAAGATCGTTCGCGCACAGCATCCAACCGGTTACATACAGATCAATCCTTGGCTCGAACTTAACGAAGAGTCGCGTGAAGGGCTGATGCTGCAAATTCTGGAAGACGCCGGAGTCCTGACACTCGCAACCTTGGGTGTATCGGCAGTAGACTGCTTCCAGGCAACTGTTCCTACGGAGGAACGTTTCTCGGTCTATGCCAGTGCTTCACCCATCGGCGCGACGCTCGACATTGTGAAGCGCACAGGCTTCCCCGTCAGTCAAGTCCTAGAAGATCTTTACACGTGGCTTGATCAGGATAAGATTCGCCTCGTTTCCATTCCTTCCAAGGTTGCTCTTTATCAACTGCAGCGGGCACTCGACGATGAGGTCCTGGGCAAAATATCAGATGATCTCGAAACGAAGAAGAAGAAGCGTCTCCAAAATTTTGAGCGGCTCGTGGCAGCAATAGGTTCGGACCAACCGCCAGAAGGTCTCCTGGCCGCTCATCTCGGTATCAAAGTTGCCTAGGCGCGAAGGCTCAAGGTTCGAAACCGTGCGAAAAAGATTCCGACGCATCAAGGAGGAACTGATCGTCCGGGCTGGCGAGACCGTCACCTCGGCTGTCAGAGGCAGCATGAGCTCCAAACACGCGGCGGGCGATGCGAGGAATGTCCGCGAGAAATATCGCGGAATACCGGCCGACGGCTCCGCCGAGATCCTAATTCGTCGGGCGGCACGCAGAACTAAGTGGGAGGGAGCCGTGAACGGACTCGCTGTCAGCGGCTGTGGATCATAGTCGCCGCACCGTCCAGAACCTTAGTCAGAAAATTGCGGCGGGTACTGGTGCCGTTGCGCTTTTGTTGGGCGACATGGCGTACGCGACTCGCGTTCAAATGCAGTTACTGCTTTCCATCGCTGAACTGTATGGTTGCCCTTTTGAACCTGACGATGAGGAAGACGTGTGGACTGTATTCAAAGCGGCACTTGGGTTGAAGGGCATCGAACGGGTTGGTAGCTACGGCCGATTTGCTGCAACCGAGTTGGCACGCAAGCAAGTTCGGAAGGTCCTCCGCAACGGTCTGCGGAAATCAATACAGGACCGTGTGATCAAATTGGCCGGACCGACGATCGGGCGGTACCTCGCCAAGAAATAGTCATGCGCGTAATCCCACTGCTTAACGCAGGAATCGGCTATGCATTCAATGGCAGGGTAACGTCCAACGTGGGCAAATGGGCAAAGGTGAAAGCCAAGGTGCGCGCGTCAGCATTCAAGCAGGTCGCGCGGATTTCTGGAGAGGATCCGGAAGCGAGGGTTTGGGTTCTTCCGATCATGTTCCATATGGGGACTGCAGAGGGCAATTTCACTGAGAACGTTTTGACACTCTACTCGCAGACGAACAAACGATTGATGCTCAATACTGAAGAAGAAATCTCGGTCGAAAGGCTTATTGATGACGAGCAATTGCCGCTGATATTCGCTGATCGTCTTGCCAGGGTTTGTTCCGCCGCCGGACGGGGTGCACTCCAGGACATTGCAGTCACGACGGCTGCCGTGAGTCTTCATCCAACGCAAGAACAACAAGACTGTCTTCAGCAGTTGGCTGGTTGGCTAAACGTAGAATACAGCCCCGCCAATTTGGACGAGAAAGTCCGGTTCCTTCAACGTTGACCGCACTCCGGCCCATTTGAGTAGCCCATTTAGAATCAAGTATTTTGCCAGTGTCTCCACACCGTCAAATACCCTTTGTTTGACATGGGGAGCCAAAAACATTTCCCTGCACCGACTTCCCCGCAGTCGTTGATGGCAAAATGTACTTCCGCAAGGTCCCGACTGGCCGTCTCCGCGTTCGCCATAAGTGGCGAGATGCGTGCGCCGGTCGCGGTCGCCAGAGGCGGTTTCCCGTGTCTCCAGCAAGAATGCCGGCAGCAAAGCAGACGCCCACCCTCAGCCCTCATATCAACCCATCAGTTCCAGGACCGCCTGAATTTCGTTGCGTGTGTGCAGGTCGCCTTTTCGGGTGGTGGCCTCGATGCCCGCCAAATAGATCTGGCGCGCCTCTTCAACGCGGCCCAGGCGCTCCAGGGCTTGACCTCCATGGAAGTAGGCGGCGCTGTAGTCCGGATCCGCCTCCAGCAAGGTCCTGAACTCCCGGATTGCCGCTTCCAGGTCGCCCGACTTGCTGTATTCCATGGCGAGTCCGTAGCGAACGAAACTGTCGGAAGGATTCTGTTCCACCAGTGTTTTCAAGGTTTCGATCCGGGTGTTCGTCATGCCTTGTGCTACTATACCTCCGAAATGGCCTGCCCCTATTTCGAGCCGGTCGAGCCGCAAGGGGGTGCGCGGCGTCCCCAGGATACGATGCTCCCGCTCGGCCGCTGCTGGGGAGGTGTTTGCCGCTCGGACCCGGATTCGCCGCACGTTCCGTCGCCGCACACGCTCCGATCCTACTGCAATCTCGGGTACGCACGCGATCGGTGCCTGCGGTTCCCCGCGGCGGCGGCGGGCGACGCGGTCCGCTTCTCGATCACCAGCGACGCGGACGGCCGCATTCGCCTCTACCACGTGGTCGAACGCGACCACCTTCCGCTGGCGCACGGCCCGCTCGAGTTCGTCACTGATACCGGCGTCATCGAAGGCGCCGCGCCCGCCCGCGTCTCTTTGCAGGCGATCGCTTACGTTCGCAGCTACCTGGATCAGCGGGCTGCATTTCCCGGGCGATAGCGGTTCTGGAGGAATCTCAGAAACGATCCCTATGCTTGTACCCAAACCCGTACGCGAATCGCAATCCGAATACTCCGAACTGGCGCTTCCGAACGATGCCAATGGGCTGGGCAACGTTCTCGGCGGCAAGGTCATGCACCTGGTGGACCTGGCGGCCGCCATGGCCGCCATACGCCACGCGCGCCGGCCGTGCGTCACCGCTTCGGTGGACAGCCTGCACTTTCTTCACCCGGTGCGAATCGGGCAACTGCTGGTCTTGCGCTCTTCGGTGAATCGGGTGTTCCGCACCTCGCTCGAAGTCGGCGTGAAAGTGGACACCGAGACGCTCATGACGGGCGAAAAGCTGCACACCTGTTCGGCGTACCTGACGTTTGTGGCTCTGGATGAAACGGGAAGGGCGGTGGAGATACCGCCGGTCGTGCCGGAAACCGAAGAGGAACTGAGGCGCTACCGCGAAGCCGGCGAACGCAGGGAATACCGCTTAGCCATGCGCCAGCGGGTGCGTTCCTGAGTGGGCCCTAGCCCTCCTTGTACATGTATTTGATGGCCGGTTTGTACAGCAGCAGATTCGGCTCGCCCGTGCGGTTGACCTTGAGGCAGCACTTGTCGTACCACTCGATGGTTCCGTGCAGGGTCTCGCCATCGCGCAGCACGAAAACCATAGGCGTCTTCGCCTGCATCTGCTTCACATAGTAGAAGTTTTCCGCGTTGGTCTGGTCCGGTGGTACCGGTTTCTTCTGTTGCACGGCGCGCCGGGGAGGTGTGATCTGCTCTTTGATCTCGTTCAAAGACGGACGGATGAGTTTTCGATTGACAGCTTCCACGGGCTTGCCACCTTTTGAAATGAAAATTTATGAACGGCCGTCGCTACTCACGAGAGCGGGCGCTAGTTGGATCCTAAAGTCCGACTTGAACTCATAAATAACACAATGGGGGGGCCGCTGCAAGGTTCCCTGGGCCGGTGGGCCGGTGAAGGGCCGGTGTGCCGGGGCGGGGTGGCGCCCGCTCCACCCGAAATGCACGAGGCCCATGAGGCCGCGCCGGACAGCGATGCCTTTCCGGCTCGCGGTCTTCATCTTTAGTATGATGAACTGTAATGCCCCAGCGGGAATCCACCGTCGCCCCGCCGGCTACGTTTTCGCCGCAAATCCTTTCCAGGCTGGCCGCGTTGGAGACGGCTTTAGGGTCAGTGATCCGCGGGAAGACGGAAGCCGTCCGTCTCTCCCTCGTGTGTCTGCTGGCACGCGGGCATCTGCTCATCGAGGATGTTCCCGGCGTAGGGAAAACGACGCTGGCGCAGGGACTCGCCCGTTCCGTCGCGTGCCGGTTTCACCGGCTCCAGTTCACCAGCGACATGCTGCCGAGCGACGTCCTGGGAGTGACAATCTACAACGCCCACTCGGAAGCATTCGAGTTCAAGCCGGGACCGATTTTCAGCAACTTCCTGCTGGCGGACGAAATCAACCGGACCACGCCAAAAACGCAGTCCGCGCTGCTGGAGGCAATGAACGAATCGCAGGTCACCATCGACGGCCATTCCCACTCTTTGCCCCGGCCGTTCATGGTGATCGCCACGCAGAACCCCGTCGAGCACCACGGGACCTATCCTTTGCCGGAATCGCAACTCGACCGGTTTCTTCTGCGCCTCCGCATCGGCTACCCGGATACCGCGAGCGAACGCGAGATCCTGCGCAACCATGAACGGCAGTTTGCCGACAGTCCCGCTTCCGGGCTGATTGCCGAGGATGTGCTGCAGTTGCAGGAAGCGGTGCAGCGGGTGGGCGTGGAGGAGTCGGTGGTCGATTACATGCTCGCCATCGTGGAGCGAACGCGGAACCATGAATCGCTCACCCTCGGCGTCAGCCCGCGCGGGTCACAGGCTCTGTTCCGGGCCGTGCAGGCCATTGCGCTGCTCGAAGGCCGCGATTACGCGATTCCCGACGATGTGAAACGACTGGCGGCGCCCGTCTTCGCGCACCGCGTCGTGATCAATACGCGCACCACCCTGGTGCAGCGCCGCGCCGACATGGGCGAGCGCATCATCGAAGAAATTCTCAGCCAGGTGGAAGTTCCCCTGTAGATCGCTTCCTTATGAAGACTGCCATTATCGGTCTGCCCATGGTGGGCAAGACCTCTCTGTTCACCATTCTCACCGGCGTCGCCCAGGAGACGCGCATCGGCTCCACAGCGGTGCGCACGGGAGTGGCGAGAGTGCCGGATGCCCGCCTGGACGCACTGGCCCACCTTTTCGAACCGCCCAAGGTCACCCACGCGGTCGTGGAATACGTGGACATGCCGGCTATTTCCAAGGAGAACCTGCGGGATCCCAGCTACCTGGCCAGCCTGCGCGTAGTGGATGCCTTTGCCCACGTGCTGCGCCTGTTTGCCGACGATACGGTGCCGCACGAGAAGGGCTCTGTCGATCCCCTGCGCGACCTCGAGGATGTGGAAACCGAATTGATTCTCAGCGACCTGGTGGTAGTGGAGAAGCGGCTCGAGCGGCTGGAAAAAGACCGCAAGAAGATTAAAAACCCGGAACTCGATCGCGAATTCGACCTTCTTCAGCGGTGCAAGACCATGCTCGAGGAGAACCGGCCCCTGCGTCTGCTCGAACTCGATTCGGACGACGAGAAGCGGCTTCGCGGCTTTCAGTTTCTTTCGCAGAAGCCGCTGCTCTATGTTTTGAACCTGGGGGAGGCGGACGCCTCCAGCCTGCACAGGCGCGAACAGGAATGGCGGGAAGGCGCGCTTGCCGGAAGGCGCCACACGGCCGTGACGGCGGTTTGCGGCAAAATCGAGGCCGAACTGGCGGAGTTGCCTCGCGAGGAACAGCGCGATTACCTGGCCAGCTACGGCCTGGAGGAATCGGGGCTGGAGCGCCTCATCACCGCCACGTATTCGCTTTTGGGACTGATGAGTTTCCTCACGGCCGGAGAAGATGAATGCCGCGCGTGGACCGTGCCGGCGAACAGCCACGCGGTTAAGGCGGCCGGCGCGATTCATTCCGATTTCGAAAAGAAGTTCATCCGTGCCGAGGTGGTGAACTGGAAAAACCTGGTGGATCTGGGCGGTTATGCGGGCGTCCGGGAGAAGGGCCTGCTGCGCCTGGAAGGCAAAGAGTACGTTGTCAAAGACGGCGACGTGCTGGTAATCCGGCACTCGTAGCGTGCGCCGGCACTCAGATGACCCGTTCCGCCAGGAGCAGCGCGAACGCCAGGATTGCGCAAAGTGCCGCGAACCAGTCGCCGAATCGAGTGTAAGGGGTGCGCGTGGCGATGTATTCGAAGCCGCTGTGCGAGGCTGCCCGGGTGTACAAAGGGAGCGTGCCGCGAAGCCGCCCCGCCGAATCGATAGCCGCGCTGATGCCGTCATTGGTGGCGCGGAGGATCCAGCGGCGGTTCTCCGCCGCGCGCATGCGCACGATTTTCAAATGCTGTTCCCTGGCCGCCGTTTTTCCGAACCAGCCATCGTTTGAGATATTGAACAGCACTTCGGCTCCGTTGTCTGCGAACTGGCGGACGAAATTCGGGAAGACCGATTCGTAGCAGATAAACGTCCCAATATTGTGGGCGCCCACGGGCGACACAACCACGCGCGTACCCGCCGCGAAGTCGCCTACTTCGCTTGAAATGTTTTGCGCGAGCGCCCCGAAGGGCCAGGGCACAAATTCGCCGAACGGCACCAGGTGGACCTTGTCATAGCGGGTTAACGCGATTCCGGCGGGCGACACGAGCGTGGCGGAGTTGAGCGGCGCCCCGGCGGGGGTGTGGGCGACGGTTCCCATCAGCAGGTATGCTCCGGCCCGCCGCGCCAGCGCATTCGCATAATCTTGGAACCGCGGGTCCTCATAATAGTAGAGCGGCGCGGGCACCTCGGGCAGAACCAGGATCGAAGGGGATTGCGCGGGGTCAGACAATGCACTTTTCAAGGTGAACTGGGTCAGATCCTGCTCCATGCGATCCAGGGTCTGAGGCGTCCAGTCTTCGGTTTCGGAAATCTCTGGCTGCACCAGCAAAGCAGTCGCGCTTCCCCGCGCGGCGGGCGGCAGTTCGGGCAGGAGTAGCAGTGCGGGAAGTGCGGCCAGCCACAAGAGTTCGCGCCTCGGCCTCCGCAAACAGGCGAGCGCAACGGCCGACCCCATCATCGCGAATACGAACGAAATGCCATAGACGCCGGTTACCGGCGCCAGGCGCATGGGGACGCCCATATCGATGCCGGCGTTGCCCAGGTCAAGCCAGGCAAATCCCAGCCAGCCGTGCGTCACTTCGATGGCAACCCACAGCGCAGCCACGGCCGGAATAGCCCACCAGCGGCGCACCAGAAAACCCGCCAGCATCGCGAACACCGCCATGTGCAGCCCCTTGGCGAGTGGGAACAGGGTGAACACCGCCCATCCGGCCGCGTGACCCAAGCCGCCATAGACGGCCAGAACGAACTCGATCCAGTAACAGACGCCCCACCAGTACAGAATTCCCGCCGCCCAGCCGAGCAGAAAGCGGCGAAACATGCGCTTCTCGCGATGGACCGCCACCAGGAGCGGCGCAAGGGCAAAGGGCGCCAGCCAGACCAGGTTGTACTTGGGGAAGGAAAGGATCAGGAGCGCCGCCGTAAGCAGCGACAGCAACAAGTTCAGCACGACGGGTTCCGGGCTGCCTGGCTGACCTCATCCGCCATGTAGGAACTTCGGACCAGCGGCCCGCTGAACACGGCGCGGAACCCCAGGCGCATCCCGTATTGCCGGTACGCCTCGAATTGCGCGGGTTCCACGAATTCCGCCACCGGCAGGTTTCGTCGCGTAGGCTGTAAGTACTGGCCGATGGTGGCCACGTCCGTTCCAGAGGCGCGCAGATCGGCGAGCAGGCCTTCAACTTCCCGGCTGGTTTCGCCCAGCCCCACCATCAAACCGGACTTCGTGAGCGTATCCGGAGCGTATCGCCGGGCGAACTCCAGCACGGCGAGGGACTGCCGGTAGCCGGCCTGCGGGCGCACGCGAGGATAGAGCCGCGGCACCGTCTCCATATTGTGATTAAACACGTGTGGACCGGCTTCAAGCACCCGAGCCACCGCGTCCATGTCCCCACAGAAATCCGGGGTGAGCACCTCCACTCGCGCTTCGGGCAGCGCTGCGCGGACTGCGCGCACGGTCTCGGCAAAGTGGTGCGATCCGCCGTCCTCGAGGTCGTCGCGGTTGACGCTGGTGATCACCACGTAACGCAGTTTCAGTTCCAACGCCATCCGGGCCACGTGCGCCGGCTCATCCGCGTCGAGACGCATGTCATGCTTCGTAGGATTGCCCTTGGGCACCGAACAGAAGCCGCATCCGCGCGTGCAGCGGTTCCCGAGAATCATGAAGGTGGCCGCGCCGCGGTGGAAACACTCGTGGATGTTCGGGCAGCGCGCGCTTTCGCAGACGGTATGCAACTGCAGGCCGCGCAATCTGCTTTTGAGCCGGTTCAGAGACTCGAAATGGGTACGGCCCTTGCGTGCCCATTCCGGCAGACGCGGACCTTTCGGTGTGCCGATTTGAACGAGGGATTCGGCCAGCGACATTACTTTCTGATTGGATGAAATCCGGCGTTTTCCAATTCCGTTTTGGCTTTGCCCATACTCAGAGTATCGCTGTAGGGACCAACCAGCACACGCACCAGGCTGTTCGGCCCCTGCGTCATGACGGCGGGAAATCCCTTGTCCTTCAAAGTCCGCCAGACGGCTTCGGCATCCGGCTGTGCCAGTGCCATAACCTGCCAGTACGAACCGGGAGGACCTTCGGGAACCGCGATCACCGTCGCGGAGGCCGGGGGCGGAGGGGCGCCGTCGCGAGCCGGTTGCGTCGTAGGCTGCGACGAACCTTCGGCGCCGGGCTGCGCCGCTGCCGGTTGTTCGGCAGCCGGAGCCGGATCGGAAGGCGGCGCATTCTGCGCCGCCGGCGCCGCAGGCTCTGGACGGTTCTCGGCACTGGTGATCGGCACCGGGGGAGAGGCGGCGCCGGCCATCTTTGCCGAACGCGGCGAGTTCTGGCCGACTACATAACCCATGGCGAATGCGACCGCAAACAACAATGCGACAATGAAAAACCCGCTCAGCAGCTGACGGTTTCCAACGATGATTTCGAACTCCCCGGTTTCCTTGTTTCGCATGTTTCCGCCACGCTAAGGGGTAGCCGGTTTTACGGGCTCTGAAGTCCTGCCCACCCGGTCCAATGCCCCTTGCACTGAAGCAATTATATCGATTGGCAAAGGAAAGACGACGGTGGTGTTCTTTTCGGCGCCGATCTCGACCAGGGTTTGCAGATACCGAAGCTGGAGCGCGGCCGGCTGCCTCTGAAGCACCTCCGCAGCCATACCCAGTTTTTCCGCAGCCGTGTATTCGCCTTCCGCGTGGATGATCTTGGCGCGCCGCTCCCGTTCCGCCTCGGCCTGCCGTGCAATGGCGCGGATCATCTGATCCGGCAGGTCCACCTGCTTCACCTCTACCATCGTTACCTTAACTCCCCAAGGGGCAGTATGCTGGTCGAGAATCGATTGCAGCCGGACGTTGAGTTTCTCCCGCTGGCTCAGCAACTCGTCGAGTTCCACTTCGCCGAGGACGCTGCGCAGAGTGGTCTGCGCCAGTTGCGAAGTGGCATAGAGGAAGTTGGTTACCTCCACCACCGCGAGGCGCGGTTCCAACACGCGGAAGTAGATCACGGCGTTCACTTTGACAGTGACGTTGTCGCGCGTGACCAGATCCTGCGGCGGCACCTCCATCGTATCCACGCGGAGGGAAACCCGAACGATGCGGTCGATGGGCGCAAACACGAGGACCATGCCGGGCCCCTTGGGTTGGTCGAGCAGGCGGCCCAGCCGGAAAATGACGCCGCGCTCGTACTCCCGCAGAATTTTGATCGAACTTACCAGGTATAGAACCACGATCACCAGCACAATCGTCGTCAGGTCGATGCCGTTCATGATGCGCCTCCCGGCGGTCCGGAAACCGGTTCCACCGTCAGTTTGAGATTGTCGATGCCCGTTACCCTGACTGTCGCGCCGGCCAACACCGGGAGGGCAGCCACGGCGTTCCAGTATTCTCCATGGACGAAGACCTTGCCCTCCGGCGCCAGGTCGGTGATGGCCGAACCGGTCAGCCCAAGCATTCCCTCTTCCCCCGTTTCCACCTTACTCCGCCGGGCGCGCAGCACGATGGTGAGGAGAAACGCAGTGATCAGAGAAAACGGCAGCGCAACCGCGATCGCCGTGCCCCAATGGATACGCATCTCCGGGATCGGGCTGTCGATCAGGAGAACGGCGCCCAGCACCATCGCCACGGCCCCCCCCGCCCCGAGCACGCCGTGGGAGGTGATGTTCGCTTCCAGGATGAAAAGTGCCAGTGCCAGAATCAGCAGCGCCGCACCCAACCAGTTGATAGGCAACACGGAGATGGCGGAAAGGCCGACCAGCACCAGAATGGCGCCGATCACGCCGGGCGCGATCATGCCGGGCACGGTAAATTCCACATAAATGGCGAGTGCCCCGATCACGAGCAGCACCAGCGCCAGGTTGGGATCGGCTACGGCCGAGATAACGCGTTGCCGCATGGTCGGGGAATACTCTTCGATTACGGCGCCGGCCGTGTGCAGGGTCTCATGCCGGCCGTCGAAGCGCGTGATCGAGCGGCCGTCGAGCGCAGCCAGTAATTCGTGGCTGTCGGGCGCTATCAGGTCTGCGAGCCTCTGCCCAACCGCTTCGCCGTCGGTGAACGATTTGCTCTCGCGCACGGCCGTTTCTGCGAGGGCGCTGTTCCGTCCGCGTTTTTCGCAAATGCTGCGGAGATAGGCCGCCGCGTCGTTCTCCACCTTCTGTTTCATGACAGCGTCCATTTCACCGCCCAGTGCGACCGGGTGGGCGGCGCCGGTATTCGTACCCGGAGCCATGGCGGCCACATCACCCGCTTCCAAAATGAAGAAGCCGGCGGATGCCGCCCTGCCGCCGCTGGGCGCTACGTAAGTCACTACAGGGACAGGCGATGAAACAATTTTTTCGATGGTTTCCCGCATCGCGTCCATTAAACCGCCGGGCGTGTTAAGGCGGATGAGAATAGCCGCGGCATTCTCCCGCCGCGCCTGTTCGATGGCGCTGCCGACGATTTCGGCCGTGACAGGGTGCACGACACCGTCCACGTTCACCGCGATCACCTTAGGTGCCGCGGCGGCTGCCGGAAAGATCAGCACCAGCGCCATCCACGTGGTGGCCAGTCTGGACAATCTAACCCTCACTATACACCAAAGGACGTGCTGGTCTGAAAGCGCACGTTTCGTAATACGGCCGATACGAAATTCTTATGCCTGTTTGGATCCCGATCCGTTAAAATATGGGGAAAGCTAAAGCATTTTGCTCTTAGGGAGATTATGACGAAGAAGCGTACTGCCGAAAACGACATTGTGGTGTCTTCGGGCGCGGCCGCGGCCCAACCCCGGCGCAAAGCGCCGGCGCGCTCGCGTGCCAAACGTACCGCCACGCCTGAGAATCCATCCACCTTCGCTGTTGGATCGGAAGCCGCTGAATTGATCGAGGCGCAGCCCGCCGTGGCTGTCGCAGCCGCTACCATGGCCGTGTCCAACCCTTCGCGCGAGGAAATTGCGAAGCTCGCGTTCCTCCTTTGGGAGGCTCGCGGGTGCCAGGGAGGCTCTCCGGAAGAGGACTGGCTTCTCGCGGAACAGCAACTCCTCGCACGCGGTTAGCGCGGGTTCATTTGTACTTTCTCAGGACGGCCAGCAGGCGTCCCTGAATCCGAACTTCTCCGGCCGGCACGATGATCGGCTTCAACACGGAATTGGAGGGCTGAAGCCGAACCATGTCTCCAGGCTCGCGGTAAAACCGCTTGAGCGTGGTATCGCTGCCGGATACGAGCGCCACCACGATGTCGCCGTCGCGCGCCTCCGAGACGCGCTCGAGTAAAATCAGGTCGCCGTCACAGATGTGATCGTCGATCATTGAATTGCCGCGCACTTCCAGCGCGAAGTTGTTGCCGTTTCCGGTAAAGTCGGCGAAGTTGAGCACCTCGCTCTGCTCCACGGTTTCCACCGGCTGACCCGCCGCAATCCGTCCGAGCAGCGGGATCTGCGCCGTGTCCGGCTTCCATCGCTTCTGCTCCTGCACGTATTTCTGGGTCAACTCGAGCGAGCGGCTTTGATTGAAGCCGCGCTTGAGATAGGTCTTGGATTCGAGTACCGAAATATGTTTGTGCACGGTGGCGAGCGATGCCAGGTCCAGCCCCCGCGCAATCTCCTCGTAGCTTGGGCTGTAGCCGTTTTCGTCCACGAATCCCGCGATAAAATCGAGTACCTGCTTCTGCCGCTTCGTCAAAGGCATGTCGGTCCCTTTATCGTCCCCTCAACGCTGACTGCGCCCACAGACTCCCGATGTCTATTGTGGGCGAATAAAAAGAGAAAATCAAGCCAATTTTTGGAAGCTAAGGTTTTCTGCGCCGCCTCCCGATAGTAGTTGTGAGAAGGTAGTCGATGATTTCTATTCGCGAATCAATAGACGAGTTCGAGAAGTTGTATCAGCTTCGGTCCTCCGCCCTGGAGGGGTATACGGCGGCCCTGCGAAACATCGCCCAGTATGCCATCGAACTCGACGACGGCAGCACCAACACTTTCAAGAGCTCCGTCACGGCGCTGGCGGAGCAGGTGGCCGGCGGCGAAGCCGCAGTAGTCAACGAGAGCAAATCCACGCTGCGCGGCATACTTCGTAACTATCGCGAAAGAGCGGCGCAATATCTCGGCGGCCTTCATACGGATTTCGCATCCACAGCCCGGGCGCTCGAGGAGATCATGGAGACCCTGAGCCAAACGGACCTGGATCATGAAGCGAAATTGCGGGTATCGATTCAGAGCCTCCGCGACGCATGCCAGTCTGTGAAGACCGAGTCGCTGCGGGATGTGGTGCTTGGGGCGACCGAGGCCATCGAACGCGGGTTGGACCAGTTGAGCCGCCAGCACCAGGTCACCGTCGCTCAATTTCGCATGGAAATCCGCGTGCTTCACAAGCGCATCGATTCGCTCGAAACCACCGCGTCCATTGACGGGATGATGTCGGCCATGTTGACTCGTCGCGACGTGGAGGAGCGGCTCGCCGCCAAAGGTGGGGGATCGCTGCTCCTGATCAGAGTCAGTGGGCTACGGCTTGCGGAAACAACCTTTGAACCGGCGGTGGTCGCCACATTGTCGGCGGCATTTGTGCGGCGGCTGCGCAATACGCTACCTCCCGGGGCGGAGATTGCACGCTGGAGCCGCGAGGAGTTCATCGCCCTGGTTGGCACGGGCAAGGAGGAAGCTCTGCCCATCGCCAAGTGGATCGCCGAGCATCTCTCCGGACCTTACTCCTGCGTGGCAGATACGCGAACGGTTCATCCTGCCCTGCAGCTCAGCGTGGGTCTCATCGAGCGGAACGGTGAAAGCGCGACGCAGACGCTCGCCCGGATCGCCGACTTTCTGCACGGAGAAGACCAGGCGGCTACATCAGCGAAAGCGGGTCCACGTCGATGACCAACGCGGTTGCGCCCCACTTCCGATCTACGGCGTAGGCGCGCGTTTCGCGAAGCAGACCGTTTAATACTGTGCGATTCACGGATTTGATCAGGAACTGATAGCGATATTCGTTCTTAAGCCGCGGGACCGGCGCTTCTGCGGGCCCGAGCACGCGAACCTGTTCGGGCGAAGGAATGAGCCGGTGACCCAGTTCCGCACTCATCCGCATCGCCATCTCTTTCTTCTCGGACCGGACCAGCAGATTGGCCATGGCGCTGAACGGCGGATAGTGCATCATACGGCGAAAATGCAGCTCCTTTTCGTAGAAGCCGCGGAAATCGTGCTCCGCCGCCAGCCGCACCGCATAGTGATCGGGGTTGATGGTCTGAATCAGAACGATACCCGGAACGCTGCCGCGGCCGGCGCGCCCGGCAACCTGCGTCAGGAGTTGAAAGGTACGCTCGGCCGCGCGAAAGTCCGGCATTCCGAGCCCGACGTCGGCCGAGACGACGCCTACCAGCGTGACGTTGGGAATATCGTGGCCCTTGGCGATCATTTGGGTACCTACCAGGATGTCGTAGTTCCCCTCGCGAAAATCCTGGAGGATGCTCTCGTACTGGCGTTTCCCGGTGACCGTATCGCGATCGAGCCGCGCAATGCGCGCCGCCGGAAACGCGTGGTGCAACTCCTCCTCGACTTTCTCCGAACCGAGGCCGAGGAAATAGATGTGATCGCTGGCGCACTTGGGGCAGACGGAGGGGATCTTTTCTGCGTATCCGCAGACATGGCACAGCAGGCGGCGGTCGCGCTTGTGGTGAGTGAGGGTGAGGGAGCAGTTCACGCACTGCACGCGCTCGCCGCAGGACCGGCAGGCGACGAAGCTCGAAAAACCTCGGCGGTTCAGCAGCACGATCGCCTGTTCGCCCAGATCCAGCCTGGCGGCTAATGCATCCAGCAGTCTGCGGGAAAAGGTGGCCTGCTTGCGGGTTTCGAGGAATTCCCGGCGCATGTCGATCAGTTCCACACCCGGAAGAGGCCGCTCCTGAATCCGGGAAGGCAGTTCGAGCAGCGTGTATTTCCCGCGTTCCACGTTGTAGCGGCTCTCGAGGCTCGGCGTGGCCGACCCGAGGACGACGCAAGCGCCGGCAGCGCGGGCCCGAACCACAGCCACGTCGCGGCCGTTGTACCGGGGCGTCTCTTCCTGCTTGTAGCTGCCGTCGTGTTCCTCGTCCACCACAATCAGGCCCAGCCGGCGCACCGGAGCGAACACCCCCGACCGCGTCCCCACTACCACGGAAGCAGCGCCGGAGCGGATTCGGCGCCACTGTTCGGAGCGCTCCACGTCGGTAAACGCGCTGTGCAGAATGGCTACGCGATCGCCGAAACGCGAGAAGAACTGGCCGGCCATGGCGGGCGTCAGCGCGATCTCGGGCACCAGAAGCAGCGCGCTCCGTCCCTGTTCCAGCGTCGCTTCGATGGCGTTGAGGTAAACCTCGGTCTTTCCCGAGCCGGTCACGCCGTGCAGCAGGAAAGCGCGAAACCCGCTGGATTGAATTGCCTCGCGGATCTGGTGGAAGGCCTGCTGCTGCGCGGGGTTCATTTCGTGCCGAGCGCGAACCGGGCCGGCGGTCATGGCCCCGCTCTCCGGGCGCAACGTCACCAATTGCTTGCGCGCCAGCGACCGGGCCGCGGCGCTGGCGTTCGGAACCATCGCTTCCAGTTCCCCCAGGTTGTGCGAGCCCGGATGGAGCGCCAGAAAAGCGTGCAGCTCTCGTTCGGGTTTGTTCAACTTCTTCCCACCCGGCTCCGCGGCGAACTCGACGCGCAGACGTGCCGCGGGTGCACGCAGCGGATCCCGCTCGGTTTGCACCTGCTCGGCCGCGATGAAGCCTTTCCGTTCGAGCGAGCGGATGACATTGGCGGCAAGCGGAAGCGTCTTGACCAGGTACGCCGCGTTGAGTGGCCTCTTCTCCAGCATCCGCAGGATCTGGGCTGCCGGATCGTCCGGCGCAGAGTCGAGCAGCAGTTGGCGCGCCGCATCCCGTCCGGAATCGGTCAGCGACCATACTTTTCCCCGGCGAATTTCCGAGGCGAGCGGCAGCATCGACCGCAGCACGTCTCCCAAAGGGGCGCAGTAGTAGGCGGCGATCCAGCGGCCCAGGTCCAGCAGTTCCCGGTCCAGCACGGGCTCGGCATCGAGCAACCGAAGCGCCTCGCGGGTGGCCACGTCGGGCCGCTCGTCATGACAGCGCAGGATCACGCCCGTGAGTTTTCGCGGCCCAAACGGCACCAGGATCCGGCACCCGGCCTGAACCCGGTGACGCAGCGTTTCCGGAAGCAAGTAGGTAAAGGCCTGATCGAGGGGGACCGGGAGACTCACGTCGCAAAATTGGTAAGCTCCCTCTGGCATCGAAATCTCAGGATAGCGAATGCTAGTCGAGGGCCTGGGGATTGGCCACAGTGGACAGGTCTCCGAGCGGCTCGTGGAGGTAGCGCTGGCGCATGAGGCGGCGCACGATTTTACCGCTCTGGGTCTTCGGCAACTCGGTCACCACCAGCACTTCGCGGGGGCGGAACGTGGACCCGAGTACCTGCACCACGGTTCGGCCGACTGCGGCGCCGTCCACAACCGCACCCGGCTTGGGCACCGCAAAGCCCACGATCGCCTCGCCCGTGATTTCGTCCGGGACCCCGATCACCGCCGCTTCCGCCACACCCGGGTGCTGCAGAATCGCCTCCTCCACCTCGGCCGGGCCCACTTTGCGTCCGGCCACATTCATGGATTCGTCGGCCCTCCCGTGCAGGAACCAGTGCCCGTCTTCGTCCACACTGGCCCAGTCGCCGTGATACCAAATGCCCGGGAAGCGCGACCAGTAGGTATCGAGGTAGCGTTGCGGGTCGCCCCAGATGCCGCGCGTCATGGAGGGTGCCGGTTTGGAACAAACCAGGTAGCCTTTCCGGCCGCGCACCGGCGTGCCGGTTTCGTCCACCACCTCGGTGGCCATGCCTGGAGCGGGAGCGCCCAGACTGCAGGGCTTGAGCGGCTGGACAGGCAGCGGGAACAGGAAACACCCGACGATTTCGGTTCCGCCGGAAATGTTGATGATCGGGCAGCGGCGGCGGCCTACACGCTCGAAGAACCACATCCACGAGCCTTCGTCCCACGGCTCGCCGGTGGAGCCGAGCAGCCGCAGGTCCGCCATGGGCGGAAGCTCACCCGCAGTCCTTTGAAGAAGGCGTATAGCCGTGGGGGACACTCCGAAAGTCGTGATCCGGTGCCGGTTGATCATCTCCCACAGGCGCCCCGGCCCCGGGTAGTCGGGCGCGCCATCGTAGAAGAAAATCGTGCCGCCGAACAGGTGATTGCCGAGGATGCTCCACGGGCCCATCATCCAGCCGATGTCGGACAGCCAGAAGAAGCGGTCTGATGGCTTGTGATCGAAGCCGAGCCAGATTTCCTTCCCCATCTGCGCCAGGCAACCGGCGTGGGTGTGCACGGTGCCCTTGGGCTTGCCGGTGGTTCCAGAGGTGTAGAGCAGGAAAGCGCGCGCCTCGGAATCGAGTGCGGCCGTCTCCGCGGTCTCGGAAGCGCCGTCCAGAAATGCGTTCCACAAGATGCGGCCTTGGCCGGAGACCTGCGGTTCGTCTCCCGTGCGGTAGGGAATCACCACCGTAAGCTCGAGCCGGTCCGGCATCTTCTCGAGCAGCGGCACCGGCCTGCCCCGGCGCACAAGCTTCTCCGCGGTGAAGAGAAGCCGCGCCCCCGAGTCCTCGATCCGGCTGGCGATGGCCCCCGGGCCGAACCCGGCGAAAATGGGCACTACCGTCAGGCCTGCCTTGAAGCATCCGTACAGCACAGGCAGGATCTCCGGGATCATGGGCAGGCACAGCGCCACGCGGTCGCCGGCCTGCAATCCATACCGCTTCAACGCATTGGCCGTGCGGTTGGCTTCGTTCCGCAATCTTCGGAAGGTGATGGAGCGGGTGGCGCCTTCCTCGCCTTCCCAGATGCACGCCGTGGCGCCCGACTCCGCCCAGCGGTCCAGGCAATTGTGCGCAATATTCAATTTTCCATCTACGAACCACTGCGTCCATTCCGGACCGCGGGAATCGTCCAGAACGCGGCTGTAAGGCTGAAACCACTCCACGCGCATCTCGCGGACGATTTCGTCCCAGAACCTTTCCGGCTCGCGGACGGAAAAGCGCAGGAATTCCTCTCGTTCCTGGAACCCGAGGCGCTCCATGAAACGCCAAACGTTGGTGGACCGGATGTACTCTTCCGAAGGCTGCCAGATCAAGCGTAGGGTAGGGTAGCACGGCGGGGGCCGTCAGCGAAGCAGGCCGCCCAGCTTTTCGAGCGCCCCCTCGATGCGCTGCGGACGCGAGAGCACAGGTTCGAAAATGTCGCCCTTCTTCGCGAAGCGCTCCACCGCATTAGCGATGGTGAACTGGCTCGGGTGAAGCCCCCGCTTCACTTCGCTCCATTCGAGCGGAGTGGCCACCGGCGCACCGGCATACGCGCGAAGCACGTAGGGCGCGGCAATAGTTTTGGATTTGCCGATTTGCAGATAGTCAAAATAGACGCGGTTGCGCTGGCGCTTGGCCACAGACCGGGGCGTTGTGAACATTTCGGGCTTTTCGCCAATTGCCAGGCGTGCGATCAGCTCAGCGAAAGTGCGCGCTTCCTCGTAGCTGTAAACCGGCTCGATCGGAATGTAGATGTGCAGCCCGTCGCCGCCGGTCGTTTTCGGGTAGCCCGCCAGGCCGATGCGGTCGAGGAAGCGCTTCACCAGGAGCGCCGCGTCCACGATCATGTCGAAGGGGCACTCCTGCGGATCGAGATCGATGAGGATGAAGTCAGGGTTGTCCAGGTTGGGCGAGCGGCTCATCCAGGGGTTGTGATCGATGCAGCCCAGGTTTACCAGGTACAGCAGGCTGGCTCGATCTTCCGCGAAAACGTAGCGGATGGGGCGGCCGACGTGTTCGGAATCGATCATTTCGGTCCGCAGCCAGGGCGCGAAGGCTTCGGTCGTATTCTTCTGGAAGAAGAACTCCTGCTTGATCCCGTTGGGATATCGCTTGAGCGAGAGCGGGCGGTCCTTGAGGTGCGGCAGAATCAGGCCGGAGACCGCATCGTAGTAATTGAGCACCTGGCCCTTCGTGTATCCCTCGTCGGGATAGTAGATTTTCTTGAGATTGGTGAACTTGAGGGTATGGCCGTCGATCTGGAGCGTGGCCTCCTTGGCCGATTCGGCGACCAGTTCGGCTGCGGACACAGCGGATTCGCGCGAGACACTTGCGGCGGTCACGTCCTGGCGCAGGCCGAGGTAGACCGGCGCACGCAGGCGGTTATCCTGCGTCCAATTCGCAAACTTCACCTGGCACACCAGTTCGGGCTTGACCCACGTCATGCCGCGGTCCGGTTTGGGCCGCACGGCGAACGGGCATTTGGATGTAATCAGCGGCTCCATGCGGCTGTGAAGGGCGGCCAGCGTTTTCTGGTCGAAGCCTGTGCCGGCGTTGCCCACCCAGCGCAGCTTGCCGTTCTCATACATCCCGAGGACCAGGGCGCCGAAATAATCGCGATCGCCCTGCGGCTGGGTGAAGCCGCCGATTACAAACTCCTGCTCGTTGACGATCTTGATCTTGAGCCACTCGCGGCTGCGGCGGGATTCGTAGCAACTGTTGGCATGTTTGGCCACCACTCCTTCCAGACCGTTTTCGCGCGCGGCATCGAGCATCTCTTCGCCCGCCCCGGGGAATGCCGCCGAAAGCCGGACTGTCGCGTTGGGAGTAAGAACCTGTTCGAGTACCCGACGCCGTTCGGACAGCGCCACGTTGCGCAAGTCGTAACTATCGAGGTAAATCAGGTCGAAGACGAAGTACACAACCGGGGTGGACCGGACCAGGTGGGCAACGGAATTCGGATCGGTGTTGGCGATGCGAGGCTGGATCAGGTGGAATCGCGAGACGCCTTTCTCGTCGAGAACCGCGATTTCGCCGTCGAGCACCGCCTGTCGGGCCGCGAGCTGGTGATGGATCACCGCCAGTTCCGGGTACTGCCGCTCGCAACGCAGGCCGCTGCGGGATTGCAGCCGGACCTCCTCGTTTTCGATGAAAGCGAGCGCCCGCACGCCGTCCCATTTGACCTCGAACAGCCATGTGTCGCCCCGCGGCGGATGGTCGGCCAGGGTGGCTTTCATGGGCTCGAGCGCTTCCGGGATGTCAGCCGGCCGGGCGCCCTTCAGGTTTTCGAACGCGATTGAAGTTTTTTTTTAGGGGCGGTTTTCGAAGCGGCTGTTTTGGCCGGCGACTTGGCGGTGGTCCGGGCCGGGCGGCTGCTCTTCCAGACGCGGTCCGAGGCGCCCGCCGTCTTGCGCTTGCTTCGCCGCGCCGGCAGATTCTGCGCGATCTCCTGCTGCGTCCGCCCGGAGAGCACGCTCCAGGCGTGCTCCTCCACATCCCAGCCTTCCACGGCGAACTGGTCGCGTTTCTTAATCAGCAGCCATTCGTTTCCCTTGCCCCGGTTTTTCATGTGCACGATCGCGAAGTCGCCCTGGAGCTTCTCGCCATGCAGGCGGAACTTGAGGTCGCCGCGCGCCATCTGGTCGAGCGCGGGCATATCGCCGAGCAATTCGAAAGTGCCGCGGTCCCACAGCATCACGCTGCCGGCGCCGTAATTGCCGGCAGGGATGTTGCCTTCGAACTCGCCGTAATCGAACGGATGGTCTTCCACATGGGCGGCGAGGTGCTTGACGGTGGGGTCGAGCGAAGGGCCCTTCGGAACGGCCCAGGATTTCAGGACGCCGTCGATCTCCAGCCGGAAGTCGTAGTGGAGGCGCGTGGCGTCGTGCCGCTGCACGCAAAAGAAATTCGCACCCGGTTTGCTCTTGTTCTTTCCCGGGCGCGGCTCCGGCGTCTTCTCGAACGTTCGTTTGGCAGCGTACTCTTCGAGAGGCATAACTCCCTTTACATCCTAACATTTACAAGCGGCGCGCCTTTGTAGTATGGTGAAACCGAAGCGTCACGTGAGAGGGTGATCGTATGGCATCGAGCGTTTGGAAGGGGCACCTCACATTCGGACTGGTTTCGTTTCCGATCCGGCTTTTCAGCGCGGCCCGGAGCGAGACCGTCAGTTTCAACCTTTTGCACAAGGACGACCATTCCCGCATCAAGCAGATCACCTTCTGCCAGAAGGAAGACAAACCTGTCCCCCGCACCGACCTGGTGAAGGGGTACGAGTACGAAAAAGACCACTACGTCGTCATCGACGAAGAGGACATCAAGAAGGTGGCGCCCAAGACGGCGCGCGTGATGGAGATTCTGGAGTTCGTCAAGGCGGACCAGGTGGACCCGATCTACCTGGAGAGCTCCTACTATGTTGCGCCGGACGAGGGGGGCGAGAAGCCGTACGCCCTGCTGTTTCAGGCTCTGCGGGAATCGGAGTATTACGCCCTCGCCAAGGTAGCGATGCACAACCGGGAGCACATCATCATCCTCCGCCCCGGCTCCAAAGGCATTCTTTCGCACACCATGTACTTCCAGGATGAGATCCGCCAGGTGGAGGAATTCCGCACCGACACCAGCCTGGTGAAGGACAAGGAACTGGCCATGGCGAAGATGCTGATCTCCTCGCTCGAGGCGGAATTCGAGCCGCAGAAGTATCACGATGAATACCGCGAGAACCTACAGAAGATGATCGAGGACAAGATCGAGGGCAAGAAGGTTGTGGCGGCGCCCACCGAGCACGTGGCCCCGGTCATCGACATCATGGAGGCTTTGAAGCGCAGCCTGGCCGAAAAGCGCAAGCCGGCCCAAGCCGCGACGGCAGCGGCTGCCGCGGAGCAGGACGAACTGCCTCTCGAGTCCGCGCCCAAGAAACGCGCCCGCAAGAGCAAGGTGGGATAGCGGGCGCGCACGGGTCTCGAGACCCGGCCTACGCCGGTCTCAGTTGCGGAGTGAATGGCTCCGGGATCAGGGCGTCGGGTATTCGCGCGGCCTTCCGGCTGCGGGCTTCCTCGGCGGCTTTTTTACCCGCAATGAAAGCGTGATCCGAATTGTAGTATTCCCATTCGCTGTAGCGGCCGGAGAGCAGGATCTCGTGGCCGGCAAGCCACTCGCGGATGCGGGCCACGGCGGCTGCGCGGCCGTGATCGTAGACCACGTAGGCATAGGGCATGTCGCACTGCACAGCGGCCCAGACCGGGTCTTCCGGCTTGAAGATCCCGACCTTGTGGCAGTCGGCGATCGCCCGTTTGATGAGCGCATCACCCTCGCACGGCAGGGGCTTATATTCCGAATAGGTGATTTCGCAGGTCAGGCCGAAGCCGCCCGGCGGATTGCAATAAGGGCTGGCATTGCCCTGCACGAAGATACGGTGAAATACCGTGTCTTCCGGATAATAGATCCAGTGCTTGTCGGTGAGGTTCTCGCGGCCGATGCCGAGGTGAATGCAGCGCACCGAGACGTGACGCAGGCTTTGCGCGGCGGCGCGTATTTCCGCCGGAGCCTGGTCGCCGATCTGGCGGATCAGGACCGGGAGCGGCATGGTGCTGATGAGATGGTTGTAGCCCATTTCGGTTCCGTCGTGGAGTGTGACGGTGTGATCGCGGGGTGAAATTCTCACCACCCGCGAATTGAGGCGCAGGTCGCCTTTGAGATGCGGCAGCCAGCCGTCCATGAGCGTTTGGAAACCGCCGCGCAACGGATACCCGAAGCGGGCGTTCGGACCCATGGGTTTCGGAACGGGAGAGAGCGCGCCCTCGATCATCTCCTCAAGGTCGGGCAGCGGCACGCGGCCGCCCAGCCAGGAGGTCTCCATCTCTGAAAGCGGCACCGCCCAGAGCTTGCGGTTGTAAGGAATTGCGAAATGTTTGGCGATGCCGGCGCCCCACACCTTGTAAATAAACTCCTCGAAATTGCGCGGGGCGCTTTGAGCGTCGCCGGCCGCCGGCTTTTCCTCGAGCGGCGCGGATGCTTCCATGATGCCGTCGGCGCAGCAGTCTTTCACCGAAGGCTTGCAGGCACCGTTCCCGTTGGAACTCTTAGGCGTGACCGTTAGCGCCATTCACTTTGCGGGGCGGCTTCAGGCTGCCGTACCGCGCCTCCACCGCGCCCACGATACACTCCTTGATGACCTGCGGCGGCAGGCCGTAGAGCGCTCCCTGGAAGGGATAGCGCGTGTATACGTTTTTGCTGAAGATCCATGCCTCGCGGTCCTGCCAGTGCACGTTGTCGCCGAGGAGCATCTGGTACAACTGGTGGACGTACGGCTCGTTCGAGAACATGATGTGGCCGGCGTAGTCGAAGGTGAAGCCGTTCTCTTCGATGGAGCGGCACCAGCCTCCCACGCGATGGTTCTGTTCGAGCAGGATCGAATCCTCACCCAGATGGTATGCCGCGCTCAGGCCGGTGGGGCCGGCGCCGATGACGATCGTTTCCGCCGAGGTGCGCGCGGACCGCGATAGTTTGCGAGCGGCCACGGCCGCAGCCATCAACTCTTCCATTCGGCTGGCCGTGCGGTCCCAGGACGTCCGCCCGATCACCTCGTCCATTTTCCTGCGGCGCTCCGCGCGCTCGGATGGAGAAGCGGCCAGCGCGACTTCGCAGGCACGCACGAACTCATCCGGAGTGCCGCCCAGATAGACGATGTCGCCATAAGGCTCCGCAACGTCCTGGATCGGCGTGCTCACGATCATCTTGCCCGCGGCCATGTACTCGAGAGTTTTTGTAGGGCTGATGAAGCGCGTAGCGTCATTACGGGCAAATGGAAGCAGGCACACGTCCCAACCTTTTAAATAGCCGGGCAGTTGCTGATAGGAGCGCTGCCCGAAGTAGCGGATGTTCGGATCCTGCGGCAGGGAGGACGGGTCGATCTTGACCACCGGTCCAACCAGCACAATCTGCCACTCGGGATGCTTTGCGGCCATTGCCCGGACCAGCGACGCATCGAAGCGCTCATCGATGACGCCGAAAAAGCCGAGGCGCGGGTGAGGCAGGTCGCATTGATCGGCCGCTTCCTGCATGCCGTTCGCGGCAGCGGCGAAATGCTTCGCATCCACGCTGCTGGGGAAGCAGTGAACGTTGGGATTCTTGTCCTTTTTGGCGCGATAAAGACTTTTACCGCCGGTGAATACGACGTCGGCCCGGCGCATCAACTCCGCTTCGCGTTCCAGTAACTGGGGAGGAGCGTTTAAGAAGCCGCTCAACTCGTCCATGCAGTCGTAAACTACCGCGGCCGGACTGAGTTCTGAGGTAAGCGGCAGGGCCAACGGTGTATAGAACCACAAAATGTAATCGCGCAACTGCTCTTGCTCGATCAGTCCGCTCAACAGAGTCTTTAAATAGGGCATCTGCTCGTCATCAAATCCGGGTGCCCGGGAAGGGGTGCGGGGGCGGCAAATCAGGATGTTGGGCTCGGGTTCACGAAAGTCCCAGCCGGTACGGGAGGAAAACTCGGGCTCCTCAATAAAAATTACACGCCGGTTCAACGCCAGGCGCGAAAGTAAGTGCTGCGGGCGCTGATAGACGAAGTCCCAACGCAGGTGGGAAAACACAATAAGCGTATTATTCAATTGCATTTTTAATCTCCTGCTCGTGCTAACCAGAGTGTCGTGGCGACGCCGGACGGCGTAGTGCACCAATAACTTGCAGATAACCTGCCACTGTATGGAAACGTGGTGAATCAGGAGAGCAAGGCCTGGGCGGCGGCCAATGCCTGCGCATACTCCGTGTTCAGAACGCGATCGAGACTGCCTTCGGCGGCACAAGGCATGTCCCACAGGCCGCTGTTGTGCCAGTGCGTCCGGTCTTCCCAATCGAAGCGGTCGAGAATGGGATAGAGGCAGATGCCTTCGAGCTGCACACCGCGATCGACGGCGATTCGGGCTTCTGCAGCCACTTCGTGAAGCCAGTCCGCGCGGCCGATACCGTAATGGCTCGTTTCGGCGATCACGATGGGACGCCGGTACCGGTTCGCTATCTCGCTGAGAAGCAGGTGCAGCGGCATCCAGCGCGGGTCATCGGAGCCCGCATCCCAGTGTAGTTTTCGGCCGCCCGGAACTTCCCATTGGTTGGCGGCGTAGAAATTCACGCCGACGATGTCCAGGAAGCGTTCGGCTCCACCCAGTTCCGGCGCCGTGCGGCCCGCAATCATATCCCAGGCCTCGAACTGGCTGTTCCGTTGAGCAACCGCGGGTGCGGTATTCCACGGTTCGTCGAGCGGCGGGACGTTGTGGATCAGGGGTTCGGGGTAGAGCATGCGCGCGGCAGGGTCGATCTCCCAGATTGCGCTGGAGGCGGCCAGGGCGGCGCGCACCAGTTGCCGTTTCAACTCGGCATCGCGGCCGGTGGCGTAGGGAAAGATCAGGTCGCGGGTGGCAGCCCATGCGAAGAACGAAATCTCGTTCATCGGCGAATACAGCCCCCCCTCGCCGGAATGCGCGCAGTGTACCTCGGCGGCGGCCCGGGCAAATCGCTCGAACCTCTCGATAAACTGCGGGGAGAAAATGTCGAGGTCGTCGGGCCAGCCGTAGTGGCACAGATCCCAGATCACCTGAACGCCCGTCTCCC
Source organism: Bryobacterales bacterium (assembly GCA_963836425.1). Classification (GTDB taxonomy): domain Bacteria; phylum Acidobacteriota; class Terriglobia; order Bryobacterales; family Bryobacteraceae; genus CAWIJJ01. The sequence goes on from CAWIJJ010000016.1 coordinate 29,185, forward strand.
GCGCGGCGCGCAGCATCGGCAGCCAACTGGACCAGTCGAACTCGCCGCGGTTGTCGATCAGGTGCCACCGCAGCCCGTCGCGCGCGGTCAGGATGCCGGCCTCACGGAGGATCGCGTAGTCCTGCACCACGCGAACATCGTGCTCGACGGCAGCAGTCATGTCCAGGCGCACCCCGGCCGAATTGATTTGGCTGGAACACTCGTATCCCGCCATCCAAAACGAGCGGAACAGGCGGCCGCCCGATGGGGTTGCTCCGGAATCAGCGGGGATCATGGGTAGTGTGGCGATCCTCGCTGGGGATGACGTATTGCTCCCGCTGCTGATTCATCAGCCGCTCCCGCCATTCCCATTCGAGCTGGAAATCGCGCTTGGTGCGCGGGCCTCGAGTGGCAAGCGCGATGTGCTCGAGGGGAAATTTTGGCGTTCGGTCAGCGAAGAGCAACCCGTTGGCCTCCTGGTAAGTATCGGCGAATTGCGTATAGCAGAAGCCTGACAGCAAGGGCAGGGCGCGCACCACCTTGAGCAGGTTAAGGTAGCGTTTGGCGAATTCGTCCGGCGAATCCGTGCGCGAGTAACCCCAGGTGCCCGCCAGGTCCGGCGAGTAAGCGATGCCTCCGAATTCAGTAAGCATCAGGGGCTGTTCCTGAACCGGGTTCCCGAGCATCAGCAGCCGGCCGCCGGGTCGTTCCCGTTTGAAAAGGCGCGGAATTTCATCGATTGTGTAGCGCTGCGAAATCCGGTCCGGCTGGTCGTCGTAATCGTGAATGCCGATGATGTCCGTAGCTACGCTCTCCCATCCATCGTTGCCCACCACCGGGCGTGTCGGATCGAGTGTCTTGGTGATGTGATAGAGCGCCTGCACATAATGACGCTGGGTGGGACTATCCGGCAGGTCGGGCACACCCCAGGATTCGTTGAACGGAACCCAGGCGACGATGGACGGGTGATTCACGTCCCGTTTCATGGCGTCCGACCATTCACGGACCAGCCTGTCGATCGACGTCCGGGTGAATCGGTAAGCGCTGGGCATTTCTTCCCAGACGAGGAGGCCCAACACGTCCGCCCAATAGAGGAAGCGCGGGCTCTCGATCTTCTGGTGCTTGCGGACGCCGTTGAAGCCCATCGCCTTGGCTAGTTCGACGTCGCGCCGGTATGCATCGTCATTGGGAGCCGTGAGCCCGGTTTCCGGCCAGTAGCCCTGGTCCAGCACCATGCGCATCGGATAAGGCCGCCCGTTGAGAACGAACTTGTCTCCCTGTGCGCCGATGGAACGGAGCGCCGTGTAACTGCGGACACTGTCGAGTACCCGGCCTTCGCGGTCGCGAAGCTGGACTTCGGCATGAATGAGCGTGGGGGTGGCGGGACTCCACAGCAGTTCGTTGCGATAGTCGTCAATGCCCGGATCGGAGAGCGCAATGCGGCGGTGGACTTCGGCCGCGACCACTATGTACGTGTCGTCTACCAGCAGGTTTTCGTTGGCGTAGAGGCGGACCGAAAGCGCCAGGTCATCGCGCCGCTCACCGCCGAGCCACGCTTCGAACCCGGCCTCCCAGTGTTCCACGTTGGGCGTCCAGCGCACTTCACTGATGTAGGTGGAGGGCAGCCGTTCAATCCACACCGATTGCCAGATCCCACTGGTGCGTGGATACCAGATGGAGTGGGGATGGAGTTGCCAGTCCTGCTTGCCGCGGGGTTTGGAAAGGTCAGCCGGATCGTCCTCCGCCATCACCACGATCTCCTGCGGACCGTCGGCGCGCAGGCTCTTGGTGAGGTCGGCGGAAAACGGTGTGTAACCGCCTTCGTGGCTGTCCACTACCACGTGACCGTTCACCCAGACTCGGGCACGATAATCCACAGCGCCGAAGTGGAGCATCAGCCGTTCGCCGGCCTGCAAAGGCGGCCCGTCGAACTGCCGGCGATACCAGCAGCAGCGAAAAAAGCCGGTGTCTCCGATGCCGCTGGCGGGCGTTTCGGGCGAAAACGGCACGACGATTCTGGCGCTCCAGGCGACATCATCCGGCAGTCGCCAGCGGCCCTCCCGGTCAAGCGCAAATTCCCATTCTCCATCCAGGCAAAACCATTCCGCACGTTCCAGTTGCGGACGGGGATAGCCGTGCTCTCCGTTCAAATGCCCCTCCTCATCTCAGGGTAACGGGGGCAAGGCGCCGCCGCCGGACGGGCCAGGCGCGTCTCGTATTGTAGGCTACATCCCGGGGTAAGGCATGCCCTGTATTTAACGCGGTATACTAACTGCTTTACGTGACAGGTTGGCGAGGGGAATCCCATGGGGGCGGCACAGGCTATTACTCCGCACAACAGGATGAAATCCGGCGATGCGGCCGATCTGGCCCATAGCTGCCTTTATTACATGTCCATGATGCGGGAAATCGAGGACCGCATCGAGCGCAAGTTGTACCGTCAGGGCAAGATCCTCGGCGGCGTCTACGTGGGACGGGGACAGGAGGCGATTCCCGTGGGCACCGCGCTGCACGCGCTGGACGCGGACGTTCTGTTTCCCAGCCATCGTGATATGGCCGTCTTTCTGATCCGCGGGGTTCCGCCGCGCCGCATTCTCGCGCAATACATGGGACGAATGGGCGGCCTGACCCGGGGTCGCGACGGGAATATGCATATGGGCGACCTGAAGCTGAACGTCATATCCATCATCAGCGCCCTCGCCGCCACCGTTCCCGTGGCCGCGGGAGCAGCCCTGGCGCTCCGGTACAAAGGCTCGAACGGCGTCTGCTTCTCGTATTTTGGCGACGGCTCCACGAGCCGCGGCGACTGGCACGAAGGGGTCAACTTCGCCTCCGTTCAGAAGTTGCCGGTGGTGTTCGTCTGCAATAACAACCAGTACGCTTACTCGACGCCTCTCAGCGCACAAATGGCGTGCGCCAACGTAGCCGACCGCGGACCGGCCTACGACATGCCGGCCGAAATCGTGGATGGCAACGACGTGCTGGCCGTGTACGAAGCCACCGCGCGCGCGGTGGAGCACGCACGCGGCGGAAAGGGTCCCTACCTGCTCGAGTGCAAGACCTTCCGCATGACCGGCCACTCCGCCCATGACGGCGCTCACTACGTGCCCAAGGAACTATTCGAGCAGTGGGAAAAACTCGATCCGATCACTCGCCTGGAAGCGGCGATGCTGGCTGGGGGCTGGGCCTCGCGAGAGGAGATCGACGAACTTCACGCGGAAATTCACCGCGAGGTGGACGAAGCGGTCGCCTGGGCCGAGGCGAGCCCGTACCCGGAAGCCTCCACGCTGCTCGACGGCGTCTACGAAAACTGACACCATGCCGACTACATACCTGGAAGCGATCCGGGAGGGTCTCTGGGAGGAGATGGAGCGCGATCCGAACGTTTTCCTGCTCGGCGAAGACATCGGCGTTTACGGCGGCGCATTCAAAGTCACCGCCGGATTCATCGAGCACTTCGGTGAGAAGCGCGTGGTGGACACACCCATTTCGGAGGCCGCCATCGTGGGCGCGGCCATCGGCGCTTCGTTTCAGGGCCTGCGTCCGGTCGCTGAAATGCAATTTGCGGACTTTATCTCGTGCGGCTTCGACCAGATCGTGAACTTTGCCGCCAAGTGCCGCTACCGTTGGGACGCTCCGGTCCCGATGGTGATCCGTGCTCCATCCGGCGGCGGCATTCACGGCGGCCCCTTCCATTCCCAGAACCCCGAAATGTGGTTCGTGAAGACACCCGGACTGAAGGTTGTGGCGCCGGCCACCGCCTACGATGCCAAGGGGCTGATCAAGGCGTCCATCCGCGACAACGACCCGGTGATCTTCTTCGAGCACAAGGCGCTGTACCGGCGAATCAAGGAGGACCTTCCCTCCGCCGAGTATACGGTTCCCATCGGCAAGGCAAAGATTGTGCGCGAAGGCCGCGACCTCACGATTGTTACTTACGGCGCCATGCTCTGGGTAGCGCTCGATGCGGCGGAGAAACTGGCGGGGGAGGGCGCTTCGGTTGAGGTTATTGACCTGCGCACCCTGCTGCCGCTCGACCGCGAAACCGTCATCGACAGCGTGAAGAAGACTTCCAAGGTGCTGCTGGTACACGAGGACACGCGAACGGCCGGCCTTGCGGGGGAACTCGCCGTAAGCATCACGGAAAGCGTGTTCGAATACCTGGACGGACCGATCCTGAGAGTGACTGCGCCCGATACTCCCGTGCCTTACAGCCCGCCTCTCGAAGAAGCGTTCCTGCCGAATGTCGACAAAGTGCTTGAAAAAGCCCGCTGGCTGCTGGCGTATTAGACACTGGACAGCGGCGCAACCCTGTCCTACCATTCTTGCAATGCGTGTGTGGGTCTTTTTGGCCGTGCTGCCGGCGTTCGCACAAAACGCGGGCGAGGTGCGCGGCACCGTAGTGGATGCGCGCGGCGGCGAAGCGCTCTCGAACGTAGTCATTCAACTGGTTGGCGGAACATACCGCACCAACAGCGACGGTGCCGGCCGATTCCGCATTTTGCCGGTAGAACCGGGCGACTACGTGCTCAATGTTTCAACCGTCGGATACCACCTCGTAAAACGTGCCTTTCACCTGGATTCGGGAGAAACCAAGGACTTCGAGGTGGTGCTCACCCCTGACACGCTCCGCCGGACGGACACCGTACAGGTGCGCGCGGATCCCTTCGAAGCTGTCCGGCAGGATAGCCCGTCTGCGCTCGTGCTGGCGGGAAACGATGCGAAGAACCTCGGCAGCGTCCTCGCCGACGACCCGCTGCGCGCCGTGCAAAACCTTCCGGGCGTCAGTTCCAACAACGATTTCGACGCCCGTTTTTCACTTCGCGGAGCCGATTTCAATCGCATCGGTCTGTACCTGGACGGCATTCTGCTGCATCAGCCCTTCCACACCCTGCGCGAACAGAACGTGCAAGGTTCGGCCACTGCCTTCAACGGCGACCTGGTGGAGCAGATGGAACTGCACGAAGGTACCTGGCCGCAGCGGTTCGAAAACCGTAGCGCCGGGGTGCTGGACGTGCGCACGCGCGACGGGTCGCGCAGCAGTCCGGGATTTCGTGTCTCGGCCAGCGCTTCCAACGCCGGCGGCATGGCGGAAGGGCCGCTCGGGAAGCACGGCTCCTGGCTGGCCGGTGCGCGCAAGAGCTACCTGCAATATATTCTCTCGCGCACCTTTCCGGAGACCAGCTTTATCTTCGGCTTCGAGGATGCTCAGGCGAAGTTGGCTTACGATCTTACTTCCCGGCACAACGTCACCCTCTACATACTCGAGAGTTACTCCGCTTTGGACCGTGCCAACCGGTCGAAGTTAGGGGTTAATGCGCTCGCCGGCGCGGGCTATCACTACACGCTCGGCAATCTCGCGTGGCGGTATGGGGCGTCTTCAAGGTTGATGGTAACGACCCGCGCCGCCTGGATGCGGGAGAAGTTCGATAACTACAACCCAACCAGCCTGCCGCTGGGCGCCGGATTTTATGGAGAGTGGGTGGCCTCTTCAACTGCCACCTGGACGTGGAACGGCCGCAGCCCGCTGGACGCGGGTGTGACCTTGCGGCGCCTCCGCGATGCGGGCTTCTGGCGCCGCTACGACAACACGGGCGCGGTGCAAAGATTGCTGGACCAGTTCGATGGCACGGGATGGCTGGGCGGCGGCTTCGCGCAGCAATCGTGGTCCGGGGCGGCGGGACGGCTGCACCTATCGGCGGGCGTGCGTTGGGATCGTCACTCGGTGGACCAGGTGGCCGCCGTGTCGCCTCAGGCGTCGGTGGGATTGATGGTGACGGGCGGCACGCGGGTGCAACTCGCCTGGGGACAGTACGTGCAATACCCGGAACTCTCGGTGCTCACCTCCACGCTGGGAGCGCGCTCGCTGCTGCCGGTCCGTTCGACACAGGCAACCGCGGCCCTCGAACAGCGACTGGGCGATCGCACGCGCCTGCGTTTCGAATTCTACAATCGCGCCGACCGCGACCTGCCGTTTCAGCCGCTGTACGATCCCCGCCTGGTTAACGGCAAGGTGGTGGCGCCGCCCCCGGCACCGCGTTATACAAATTCGCTGCGGGGCTACTCACGAGGTTTCGAGCTGTTCCTCCAGAGATCCAGCGCCAATCGCTTTACGGGATGGATCTCCTACGCATACGGCCGTACCGGGATGCGCGACGGCGTCACCGGAGCTCGTTTCGCGGCGGACCAGGACCAGCGGCACACCGTCAACATCTATGCGGGCTACCGGGTGCGCCCAACCGTGAACCTGAGCGGACGGTGGAGCGCCGGAAGCGGATTTCCGTTCCCGGGCTACTTATCGCAGACAGGCAGCAGTTACTATCTGGCAAGCGAGCGCAATCGCCTGCGCATGCCATCGTATTCCCGCGCAGATGTACGGATTAATAAGTCGTGGACCCAGGATAAGTGGAAGGTTACGCTATACGGCGAGGTGGTGAACCTCTCCAACCGGAAGAACTATCTTTACGACAGCTTCAATGGATACAACGTGCAGACCCACCAGGCATTCCTGACCCTGGATACTATGTTCCCTATCCTGCCGTCGGCCGGAATCCAATTCGAACGATAGCTCAATCCGGCAGGGTCAACAGGAAGATGTTGCTCCGAACCTCGGACCACTCGTGTGCGATCTCTTCGGAGCCGGGCCGCCACGCGGGGGTCCGGGCAAATGGACCGAACGCCGTGTTCTTGCTCACCTGACGGCGTTCGCGGGTCGCGCGGTCCATCGACCAGATGTTCCAGACACCGTCGCGAAACCAAACGAACGAGAAGCGTCGGTTATCGTCAGCCCATGAGCCGCCCCAGCAGTGTCCGGGCTCGGCCGTAAGCGTCTGCTGGCTGCCGCCGTCGCGGTCCATCAATCCGATCTGGGTGCTGTCTGCGGTGCGCAGTTCGTAGATGATCCAGCGGTTGTCGGATGAAACGTGAGGAAAGCCGGCGCCCTCTCGTGCAAAAGTAAGCTGTTTCGCAGGTCCGCCGCGTAAGGGCATGCGCCAGATGTTCGCGGGCGTCCCGGTTTCGTAAAGGAGCTCCATTTCATCGGGCGAGACGTGGGGCCGGATGTACGCATTCGCGTTTTTCACAAGCACGGTGATCGCCCCATCGCTCAGCCTGACCTTCTTCACGGAGCGGTCGCGGCCCGAGGTGTACGTGTAAGTGATTGCCGATCCGTCGCCATTCCAGTCCGGACCGTCCTCGATCCCTTCCTCGGCCGCGACGGCTGCGGCTCCCGTTCCGTCCGCATTCATCACCCACAGGTCCTGCGTCGTGCCTTCCGTTTGTACGATGAACGCGATGCGGGTTCCATCCGGCGAGTAAGTGGGAAGTTTGGCCCGGATCACACGGTCCTGAAACAAACGGGCGCAAGCCGGCCCCACCGGCGTCGGCAACCCAGATCTGGCTGGTGTTTAACCCGCGCGTGTAGGCCATGCGGCGGCCATCGGGCGAAACCGCCAGTTCGATCGGCAGGTTCTGCAATACGGGATAGACTTCGGCCGGCGGTTGGCTCCCCGATAGCGGAACATAGTAGATGTTGAACTCGCGAGACGAGGTGACCCCGGTGAAATACAGACCCTTGCCGCTGGGCGCAAACACGGGATTGGCCTGGTACAGGAGGCTTCCGGTATTCACCGCCTTCAGTTCACCGGACTGAGCATCGAGCGTCCACAAGCCCCGGCTGACGAACACGGATGCGAACGCGATTTGCTTTCCGTCCGGACTCCAGGCTGGGCTTGCATGCTGGCCCGGCGGATTGTTGGGCTGAGTACGCCGGCGCAGACCGGAGCCATCGGGAGCTACGGTCCAGATGGTGGATTCGCCAAGTCCGGCGAGGTCGAACAGCGCCAGGGAATACGGTTCCACGGAGCGAAACACAATCTGCGCGCCATCCGGCGACCATTTCGGGGAGGAGCCGAAGGCGCTGATCTCGCGCGGTTCGCCGCCGCCGGCCGGGATTATCCAGATGCCATGCCGGCCCACCGAGTGGTACGCGATCCATCTACCATCGGGTGACCATGCGGGCTCCAGGTTCTGCATGCCGTCCGACGTAAGCGCACGGTCCCGGCCTCCCGCTGCCAGCGGACGCGCGTAGATTTCGAAGCGGCGCGAGCGGTTGGAACTGTACGCGATCGACAGGCCGTCCGGGCTGAAAGTCGCGCCGCAATCGACACCCCGGGTGGTAGTAAACTGCGAAATCCCGGACGGCCGCACAACGACTGCTCTGCGTCCGGTCCACCACGTGATGCTGACCGCCGCAGCCAGCATGGCGCCGGCGATCACAATCCACCTCCAGGGAGTGGGGCGTCCGAGCTTGGGGACTTCCTGTCCGGCAGTGCGGACCTCCACCTCCGCCGCGAAGCGGTAACCGAGCGTGGGCAGAGTGTGGATGTAGCGAGGCTGTCGGGCGTCATCGCCGAGTTCCCGGCGAAGCTGCGCGACTACGCGTGTGAGGACATTGTCGGTAACCGCCGCCCCCTCCCAAATAGTGTCGATCAGTTCCGCCTTACTTACTGCCCGTTCCCGGTTTTCGAGGAGGTAAATGAGGACGCGGACTGCTTTGGGCTCGAACTGGACTTGCTTTCCGGCCCTCGATACGGAGAACGAAAGAGGAGTGACTTCCACATCGCCGAATTGATAACAAACCGGTTTCCTATCCATCACAAATCCATCACCGCGCAGCGGCAATGAAATCATACCGCCCTCACGACCCGGAGGTCATGTGGGAGCCAGACTGCGCTGCATGGAACGAACAGCGTGGTTTTTGCTGTGTATCAGCATGAATGCGGCCGCCTCTGGAATCGTGCTGGATGCCCGACGGTCCGCTCACATGCTGATCCTCAACGACGTGTACCTGAACGGTCAAGGACCGTTCCGGATGATGGTGGATACGGGAAACTCCTCCAGCACGATCCTGCCGAAGGTAGCTTCGGCTCTCCGGGTCTCACCTGCATACGTGGTGGAAGTGGCCACCGCGGCCGGTTCCCACAAGTTGGGCGCTGTGTGTTTGGACGAAGTGAAGGTGGCCGAGGTCACGGAAAAATCGGTGGAAGTGATGGTGTCCAGCGTTGGGCTTCCAAATGTCGACGGCGTTCTGGGACAAAGCTTCCTGGCACGCCATGATTACCTCCTCGATTACCGCCACGGACGGATCGTGTTAGACGGAGGACCACCCGGCGCCGCATTTCGGATGCCGCTCGAAATCACGGAATCCCGGCCAGCCGTTCGCGCACAGGTGGACGGGCGGGTCCGTTTGCTGGCACTCGACTCGGGAGCGCCGGCACTGGTGCTGTTCGGCGTTCACAGCAGGCCGCGGATCGCCTCATTTTGACCGGCGCGGGAATAGCTCCCGTCGCCAGTGGCTATGCCGTTGTTACGCTCGGCGGCGGACGCTTAATGATGAAGGCCGTGACGGTTGCTGGAGCTCCGGGCATGGGCCTGTTGCCCCTGAGCCGGTTCCGCTCGGCGTACATCAGCAACCGGCACGGTTTTGTGGCGCTCGAGAAATAGAGGGCGGGAAAACGGTAAAATCGGCAGATGCTGCTTTTTGCTGCTCTGGCGGCGCTGCACCTGGCGCCGGTTTCTCCAGCGGCGCCCAACCGGCAGCCGCAACTGGCGGCGGCCAACGGCATCGTAGCCATGGTTTTCGGGAGCGGAGAGTCGATCTGGTTTACGCGATCGGAAGATAACGCGCGCACCTGGGCGCCGCCCTCGAAGGTGGCGGACCTGCCCAAAATGATGCTGGGGAGGCACAGGGGGCCGCGGGTGACGATTGCGGGGAACGCGATTCTGGTCAGCGCGATTGCCACGGAAAGCGACCTGTTCTGCTGGCGCTCGACCGACGGGGGTAGGACTTGGTCCAAGCCCGCGACGATCAACGACCGGGCCAAATCCGCCCGGGAAGGGTTGCAGGCGATCGCCGCCGACGCCGAAGGTCACGTCGCCGCCGTGTGGCTGGACGACCGGATCGAAAAAGGCAAACGGCTGTGGGGCGCGTTTTCCGACGATGCCGGCGCCACATGGTCCAAGAACGCGCTGCTCTATGAATCCCCTTCCGGGACGATCTGCGAATGCTGCCATCCCTCACTCACCGCACTCGGGAACGGCGACTTCGAGGTGATGTGGCGGAATTCGCTCGATGGCAGCCGCGATTTCTATACCATGCGCCTGCATGGCGGGCAACCCGCATCGAAGGCGGCCAAGGCGGGCACCGGCACCTGGAAACTGAACGCCTGCCCGATGGACGGCGGCGGGGTGGCGGTGCAGGGCGGAAAGGTGATCAGCGCCTGGCGGCGGGAGAAGGACATTTTCCTCGCTGAAGGCAGCACCAGGGAGACGCGCCTGGGCAGCGGACAGGATCCGGCACTGGCAGTGAATGCCAGGGGCGCGTACGTTGTGTGGTCAACGCCCGAGGGCATCGTGGCGCGCACGCCGGGAGCCTCGCAAAACACAGCCGTCTCCGCGGCGGGAGCTTTTCCCGCGGTCGTGCGGATTCCCGACGGGCGCGTGCTGGCCGCCTGGGAAGAAAACGGCTCCATCGGCGTGGCGGCCCTGCAATAGGTACCGTCCCGCCAATCCGCGCTAAAATTGCTAGTACCCGTTGGGCCACTCCATGACTACAGCCATAACTACCCGTTGCAACGAATTTCGCGATCAACTGTCACGACGTGTATTGGTTGCCGATGGCGCGATGGGCACGATGCTGTACTCCCGCGGCGTCTTCATCAATCGCTGTTTCGATGAGCTCTGCCTCTCTTCGCCCGACATGGTACGGCAGATACACCAGGAGTACGTCAAGGCCGGCGCCGAAATTCTGGAAACCAACACGTTCGGAGGCAGCCGTCCGCGTCTGGCGGCGTTCGGAATGGCGGAGAAACTGGCCGAGATCAATCGTGCCGCGGTGCGGCTGGCGCGTGAGGCAGCAGGCCCGAACGGAGCGTATGTCGCGGGCGCGGTGGGTCCTCTCGGCGTGCGGATCGAACCCCTGGGCCCCACGTCGTTCGCCGAAGCGCGGGCCGCCTTTCGCGAGCAGGTCGAGGCGCTGCTCGAGGGCGGAGTAGATCTGCTGATCCTGGAAACGTTCGGCAGCCTGGACGAGCTGCGGGAAGCGGTGCTGGCGGTGCGCGAAGCCGCCGGCGCGGAGATGGCGGTAGTCGCCCAGGTCACCATCGACGATTTCGGATATCTTCCCGGCGGCACCGATCCGGAAACATACACGCGCGCCATGAATGAATGGGAAGTGGATGTCATCGGGTTGAACTGTTCGGTGGGCCCGAAGGCCACTCTCGAAACCATCGAGCGCATGATGCAGTATTCCACCAAGCCGATGAGCGCCATGCCGAACGCCGGCCTGCCCATGCGGATCGAAGGGCGGAATATCTATCTGTGCTCGCCGGAATACATGGCGCAGTACGCGCGCCGTCTTCTCTGGGCCGGCGTCAAGATAATCGGGGGCTGCTGTGGGACCACCCCGGAGCACATCAAGCTGATCCGGTCGGAAACCCGTTCGCTCCAGCCGCTCACAACCAGGCTGGCGACCACCGTTGAAGAGCCGGCCGCCAAGGCGCACGCGCTCACTCCGGTGCCGATGGGGGCGAAGTCGAAGCTCGGGGCCAAGATCGCGGAAGGCAAGTTCGTGGCCTTCGTCGAAATTCTGCCGCCTCGCGGCGTGGACGCATCGCGGGAGATCGACGGCGCGCGGCGCTGCGCCGAACAGGGCATCGACGCCATCAACGTTCCAGACGGACCGCGCGCCAGCGCCAGGATGAGCGCACAAGTCACGTGCCAGTTGATTCAGCAGCACGCCGGCATCGAGGCAGTGAACCACTTCTGCTGCCGGGACCGGAATATTCTGGGTATTCAATCCGAACTGTTGGGCGCGCATGCGGCTGGCGTGCGCAACCTGATCTGCATTACGGGTGATCCGCCGCGCATGGGCGCCTACCCGGACGCCACCGCGGTCTTCGACGTGGATGCCATCGGCCTGGTGAACATCGTGCGGAACCTGAATCACGGGCTCGATATCGGAGGGAACCCCATTGGCTCGCAGACGGCGCTGCTCATCGGCGTCGGCGCGAATCCGGGCGCAGTCAACATGGAAGAGGAGATCCGCCGCTTCGAATGGAAGGTGGAGGCGGGGGCCGAGTATGTCGTCACGCAGCCGGTTTTCGACCTGGACCTGCTGGAGGCGTTCCTCAAGCGGATCGACCACGTAAAAATACCGGTGATCTGCGGCATCTGGCCGCTCACCAGCTACCGCAACGCGGAATTCATGGTGAACGAATTGCGCGTGCCGGTTCCGGAAGAGTTCATGGAGCGAATGAGGCGCGTGGACAACGCCGACGCGGCGCGCGAGGAAGGTGTGGCCATCGCCCGCCAGATGGTGCGGCATGTTCGATCCATGGTACAAGGGGTACAGTTAAGCGCACCGTTTGGCCGCTATCAGATGGCGCTGGACGTGGCCGAAGCGATCGGCTCCCGCTGAACGATCCATCTCAATGGCTACCGACCTGGTCGAAATCAACCAAGACGAGCCCCAGAAAGAAGCTCTGGAGCGCGCCGCCGCCGCCGTGCGACGAGGCAAAGTTGTTGCCATCCCCACGGACGCGCTGTATACGCTGGTGGCCGATCCGTTCAATTTGCGCGCGGTTACGCAGGTCTTCAAGGCCAAAGGACGCGAACCGCACCGCTCTCTTCCCATCCTGGTCCGGGACACCATGATGGCAGAGGACCTGGCGGGCGAATTGAATAACCGCTTCTATATCCTGTCGCGGCGCTTTTGGCCCGGGCCGCTGACCATCATCGTGCCGGCTTCGGCGAAGGTGCCTCTCAAGGTCACCGGAAATACCGGACGTATGGCCTTGCGCCAGGCCAAGTCCAAAGTCGCTGACATGTTGCTGACCATCTTGAACGAGCCGCTGATTTCAACCAGCGCGAATATTTCAAGTCACCCCACCTGCCGTAGCGGCATCGAGGTCTTTGGGATGATGGACGGCCGCGTTGACCTGGTGCTTGACGGCGGAATCTGCACCGGCGCCGGCGCCACCACCGTCGATATCACCGAGCCTTACTGGCGCCTGATCAAGTCCGGCGCGGTGGAAGAAAAAGAAATCGCAGATTGCCTGCGGCCGTCCTGACCTTCGCGCCTATTTGGGGTGGCGAATGAAAGTCGCACCGGCAAACTGGATATCGGGCGGGCTGCCGCCGGGATTTGGCGTGAAGAAAGTGAAATAGGTTCCTGTTATATCCCCTTTGTCGTTGATCCCGAACGGGACGAAAGACAGCGAGCCCGGAATCTTGAATGTCTCGTATTGCCCTCTTTTCAAGACGAAGCCGGTCTGATCCTGCCCCTTGATCAACATACCGGTCATCTCTCCCCGATTGTTAATGCTGAACACGCGTGTCTGGTCGAAAGCCGGATTCGGCGGGATCGGCGTGATGATACCGTTGCTGTACAGGAACGAGAAGGACTGAAACGTCGGGCTTATTTGCGTGGTCGCCTCCCCCACCGCCTCGCCCGCATCGTTGACATCCCACAGGTTTACGAAGATCGCTCCGGGGATGCTGACACGCGTATAGTCGCCGTTTTTGAAAACAAAGGCTTCAGACCTGTTCTGGCCCGCCAGTTGAAACGTTCCCACCACGGTGCCGCCATTGTTCAGTCCCTGCGGAGTGGTTCGACCTTCTCCCGGCACCTGGAGCGTCGTGAAAACGCCGTTCTTCCGGATAAACCCCGTAGCGCCGGTGGGCGTGAAGTACTCGCCCACGATGACTCCTGCATCATTGATATCGCTGAGCACGGGGCTGGACGAATTGCCGCCAGGCACTGTAAAGGTGCTGATCTGGTCGCCTTTGACCAGCATTCCGCCGAAACCCGACGTTCCCACGGAAACGCCGGCATTGTTGGTACGGTTCAGATTCAGGGTTTCGATGATCGTGTAGTTATCGACCTTGGCCTGCGCGTTCAGCAATGGAACGCAGGAGGCGAGCAAAGGGATTGCGATGCGGGCCCGGAACATCTTCATCAGGTGATCTCCTTGACTTGAGTCGTGATTCGGAGGCGACAGCACTCCCGAGGGCTGCAATTATATCCAGGCCGGCTTTGCAGCCCAAGTATCAATCGAGCAGTTCTGGTACTTTTGCGGAATTTCGGAAGAGTGTCAGGGTCAGTCCAGGATGCGCAATAGTTCCTCAAACCGGGGGAACTTCCGCAGCGGGTCCAGGTTGCTGTCGTGCTCGTACCAGCCCTTCTGGGTCAGGCCGGAACGAGCCGCCTTTTCGAGGCAATCGAACGCCTGGTCCACGCTGTCCAGCATGCAGAAGACGCAGCCCACGTTGTACAGCGTCATCGGATCGTCCGGTCGAAGCACCAGAGCGCGCTCGGCCCACTGCCTGGCCAGGCCGCGCTTGCCCAGCACCGCCATGCCGTTGGCCGCCATGTAGTAGGACCGGGCATCGTCCGGATGCAGTCTGGCATGGGCTTGGGCGAGTTGAACCCCACGGCGCCTCGACGCGGTCGCGTCAGCGGGACGCCCCAGAACGTCGTAGATCTGGGCGACGAGCAATGGCGACTGATAGTCGTCCGGCCGTAGCCTCATGGCCTCCTGGTAGAGTGCGGCCGCTTTGGCAAACTCGCCCGCGGCGAAGGCATGGCGCGCATAGAAGTAGAAGGCTTCGAACAACTCCTGTCCCGAATGGATCGCCGACTCGAAGCACTCCTCGGCGTCGTCGTGCTTACCGTCCAGCGAAAGGGACAGGCCGCGCGAAGCCTGCGCCTGTGCCGACGCGGGATCGAGTTCCAACGCCTTGAGGCTCGCCCAGTCGGCCTGACGGCGAACCTCGTCGCTGCGATCCGAATACAAGTAGATGTATGACCAGCAGTCGGCAAGCCCGGCGTACGCCTGCGGGTAATCGGCGTCGAATTCAAGCGCGTGCATGAACAGCTGCAAGGCGAACTGAATGGCCCGCGGGCTGTACTGGTAATAATACTCGCGTCCGCGCAGGTAGCAGTCGTAAGCACGGAGATCGGAAGTACCGGCACGCTGGAGGGCACGTTTTTCCCCGGGCGTGAGCGTCACCTCCAGTGCGTGCACCACGCCGTCCGCGATTTCATCCTGGATCGCAAAGATGTCGCTGGCGTTGCGATCGTAGCATTCGGACCAGAGCTGAAAACCATCCGCGGCATTTGTGAGCTGCACGGTAATCCGTACGCGATCCGCCGCTTTCCGCACACTGCCCTGGAGCAGCGCGGCCACCTGGAGGCGGCGTGCGATCTCGGTGACGGCACAGTCCCCGGCCCGAAATCGAAATGACGCCAGGCGGGAGCAGACCCGAAGGTCAGGGACTCCACTGAGGGCATTGATGATGGTTTCGGCGACTCCATCGCACAGGTAGGACTGGTCTTGCTCGCGGCTCAGATCGGTGAACGGCAGCACGGCGATAGACCGGGCGTTCGATGGCTTCGAGCCCGCGTCCTCGATCGAGGAGCCCCTTGCGGACCACCACGCATCTACTTCCGAGGCGTACGCGTACACCGAACCAAGCTTTTCGTGGCGCAGCCGGTGCACCGGAAGACCCTGCTCTCGCTCCCACCGCTGGACAGTGCGGACTCCGCGCTTGAGATACGACGCAATCTCCTTCCACGAATCCAGCCGCATGCCCTTGACGGCGGCCCGAACCGGACCCGGCCGCGCCGGCGGAACCACTGTGAGCTTCCGCATTTCCCTGATACGGAGTTTAGTACATCTTATTCCGCAATTGACGCCTGGGTGGACATGCGCCATTCGCAGCCGAAGACCGGTTGGCGCACTTTGGCGGATTGCGATACCCAACTTCGTTCGTCCTATGGGTTGATGGCAGGCGAATTGAAACCCGCCCGCCTCAAGGAGAGGTCAAAGATGAAAAACATTGCTGCAAGTTTTGCCGTTATGGCGCTGCTCGGATGCTGGACTCTTGCGAGCGCCGCGAACTATTCCATCGAACTGTTTTCCCCGGTTGTCGTGGCCGGAACCGAACTGAAGCCCGGCAGTTATACTCTGGAACTTCGCGACTGGCAGGTCTTTCTTCGGGGTAAGAACACGTCGGTGGCCGCGCTGGCCCGCGTGGAACAGGTCGAGGTACCGTACGACAAGACTTCGATTCGCTACCTGACTGTGGAAGGCAAGAACCTGATCCAGGAGATCCGCATCGGTCACACCAACCTGAAGCTGGTGTTTCCTGCCGGCCCCGTGGTCACGATGAATTCAGGGCCAAAGCAGTGACGTCGGCCCCGCACGGTCCGGCTATCGCGCCGTGTACGTCTTGCTGAAATTGTTGCGGCCGTTGGTGACGGTGAACCTCCCATCCTTCTCCACGGTGGCGCGGATCCAGTTGCCGTCGGCCGCATCGAAGTTGGCTATCATCTGTTCCGGCGCGTTATGGGCTTCGTCATTGCGAAGCGACTTGTGCGACTGCCAGATGCCCTCGATATCCGGACTCTTGGCCATGGTGTCCCAGGTGTTCGCCGAAGCGAGGCCTTTGCGGGCGCCGTTGTTGACCACGATTACCTGCGGGCGGACCGCCCAGACGAACGCGGGAGCGCCCGAATAATCCATGTGGAAGCCGTGGTGGGTGGCCTGGAACAGCGTAGCGGTTCCGACCTTGTTGACCGGGCAGGCCAGTTCCATTTCCTTATCCCAGGTCAGGTCGCCCATATCCAGGAACTTGAACTTGCCGTAGGTGAGCAGGATGCCGACGCTTCGCTGGTTCTCGGTGGTGTCCGGCGGTTTCTGCTGCGCGTCCTTGCAGAACGGATTCGGCCCTCCGCCATTGACGGCTTTGGCGATCGGCTCGCCGTTCGAAATCAGGACCGTGATGTCCACGCCGTCGAGCGGGATCTTGTCCCCCGGCTTCAGAATTGTGCGCTTGCCTTCGGCAACGGCGAGGTAGGCCTCCCACATCTGCTTCGATCGCGCGTCGCCAAGCTCGATCGATTCGCCGTGATCGTAGTAGTGGGCGATCGGAATGAGCTTGGAAAGCGCGGGAGCGCCGCCCACGTGGTCGGAGTGAAAGTGGGTGACAAGCAGGGCATCGATCTGCTTGAGGCCGGCGAGTTTCGCCGCTTCCGCGATGCGCTTGGGATCGCGGTCTTCCGGTCCCGGATTGCCCGTGTCCACCAGCAGCGAATGGCCGGACGGCGTCACGATCAGGGTAGCGGCGCCGCCCTCGGTATCGACCCAGTAGATGTTGAGGCTGCCGTTCTGCGCCGGAAGCACAGCGGCAGCGAACAGCACAACAGGAAGCAGTTTAAAAGTCATGAAATATCTCGTGGCTATCTAACGGGAAGCAGGAGCGGCACTCGCGCCTCTGCCTCCGGTACGCACCGGGGCCACGTAATCCACCAGTTCATCTACGGGTTTATTGGCAGCCCAGGCGATTCCGCGGAGCAATGTCCGCTGAATCTGGTAATTCGAAAAGTTGGCGTACGTGTGGCCCTGCATCCAGACGAATGCGCGCGCGGGTTGCCCGCCGGCGACCGTGTGCTCATAGGTCCACATCTGCGGCACCACCTCGCCCTTGTGCTCCCCCGCGCTCGGCGTCGGGGCCATTGTCGCGGTTGCCAGAACGTGAATTGCGGGATTGTCGGCCCAGGTCATTTTGTAGAAGGCTTCATCGGACAGAGTGAAGTCCGACATGTCCTTCATGATCGGGTTCGACTTATCCACGACAGTGTAGGGGACCGGCGCTTCCAGTGTGTAGTTCACCTCGCCGTGCTTTTTGCCGCCGCCGACAAGCGTGGCGAAATAAGCAGGATCGGGGCCGCATAGAGAATCGTGAAAGCTCACCAGGCCGCCGCCGCGTTTGACGAACGCCTCCAGCGCGGTTTTGTCGCTGTCGGTCATGAAGCCGGCGTCACCCTTATAGATCACCACCACATCGGCATGTTCCAGGTCGGCAGCGCTGGGGGCATGCAGGGCGCCGCTGACCACGGCGCCGCGTTCGGTAAGCAGCTTGCTCCAGTCGGCCAGGAATTGCGGGTAGTCGTGCTGCCCGGGACCGTGGGACTTGAGGCCCGCCCACAGGAAAATGTGCATCCCGTTGCGGTTCTGACCCGGCGGCAGCGGAGTGCCCCGGCCGCCGCCGGCGTTGCCGCCTTGCGCCAGGATTGGCAGTTGCGCCATGGCTCCCACAATCGACAGCAAAACCAGGCCATGCACAATAGATCGGATCGTCGAACTTCGTCTGACCGTCACAGGCCACCCCTCCTGATGAGTGATACCGCGTTGTTGTCATCTTATAACGCGGGGCGAGGGGAATAATATCGAAGTCCGGCCGCCTTTGTCCATTCGGGCGCGCGGCCCCTCGCCTTCGCTTGACAAGCCGGATTGCCGCGAATAGCATGAAACGGTTCTCCGTCCGGGTTGCGACACGGACCAGCCGGAGAAGCGAGGGAGAGGGAAATCCATGAGGGTGCGATGGGTCATGCCGGCACTGCTGCTGGCCGCGGCGGTGAGTGTGAGCGGGCAGGAAGAGGGCGGCGGACCCGCGGGAGGGCGCGGCGGCGGACGCGGTGGACGCGGCGGCACGCGCGAGTTTCTCGGCCTCGGCCGCCAGCCGGATGCTGCGACGGCCGCACGCGGCGAGAAGCTGTACGTTCCCAATTGCGGTTTCTGCCACGGCAACGAGGCTCGCGGCGCCGAAGCACCAAGCCTGGTTCGCTCTGAAGTGGTGCTGCATGACGACAAGGGCGAACTGATCGGTCCCGTCCTGATCAAGGGCCGGCCCGATGCCGGAATGCCGGCATTCCCGAACCTCACTCCCGAGCAGATCGCCGAGATCGCCGAATTCCTGCACATGAAGGTCGAAATGGCGGCCAACCGCGGCCTCTATGGCCAGATCTATCGCAATCGCAGTGCCGCCACCGGCGACGCCAAAGCCGGAGAGGCGTACTTCAACGGGGCAGGCGGCTGCAAGCAGTGCCACTCGGTCACCGGCGACCTCGCTAAAATCGGGTCCCGCATGGATTCGGTCAATCTGCAAAACCGCTGGGTCTGGCCCGGCGGCCGCGGAGGCCGCGGTGCAGGCGCCAGCCCGGTTACGATAACCCTTGCATCCGGACAGAAAGTGGCCGGAACTCTCAAGAAGATCGACGATTTCGACATCTCCATGTACGACGCGGAAGGCCGCTACCATTCGTGGCCGCGCGACCAGGTGAAGGTGGAGCGGCCCGATCCCCTCGCAGGGCACCGCCGCCTGCTCGATACCTACACCGACCAGGTTATCCACGACGTGACCACCTACCTGGTGACCCTGAAATGACCACTCTCCGCCTGCTGCTTGTACTCCTGCCCGCGCTGCTTACAGCCCAGGGCCTCGATCCGAAATCACTGACCCTGTTCCGGCAGCCTCCCGACGTCTGGCCGACTTATAACGGCGACTACTCCGGACGCCGTTTCAGCAGCCTCACGCAAATCAATGCGGGCAACGTGAACTCGCTGACCCTCGCATGGATGTACCGGATCGGCGGAGTGGGCGCCCAGCGCGGCGTTGGAGAGCCCACCATCAAGTCCACTCCCCTGATGGTGAACGGCATTATCTACTTCACGATTCCCGATCACGTTTATGCCATCGACGCACGCACCGGCGAGCACATCTGGCAGTACGATTGGGAGGATCGCGGGGGCCACCTGGTGGGCAATCGCGGCGTGGGCATGTACCGTGACTGGCTCTACTTCCTGGGTCCGGACGGCTGGTTCATTTCACTGAATGCCAAAGACGGCAAGGAGCGATGGCGCAAGAAAGTGGCCGACGAAAAGCTCCAGTACTTCACCACGATGGCGCCCATGATAGTCAAAGACCACATCCTGGTCGGCGTCGGCGGCGACGCGATGGACGTGCGCGGCTATCTGGATTCCTACGACCCGGAGACCGGAACGCTGCAATGGCGCTGGTGGAGCACCCCTCAGAAACCGGGCGACCCGGGCGCGGATACCTGGCCCAACAAGAATGCGATGGACCACGGTGGCGGCCAGACCTGGATGTCCGGCACCTACGACCCCGACCTCAATCTGATCTACTGGGGTACCGGCAACGCCAACCCGGTCTTCGCCGGACAGAGCCGCCAGGGCGCCAATCTCTGGACCGCTTCGATCGTCGCGTTGAATCCCGACACCGGCAAGATGGCGTGGTGGTTCCAGGCTTCGCCTCACGACACTCACGATTGGGACAACGTGGAAACGCCCGTGCTGTTCGACGCGGTGATCAATGGGCAGAACCGCAAGCTTCTGGCGCAGGCGGCACGCTGCGGATATTTCTTCGTGCTTGACCGGACCAATGGAAAGAACCTCGTCTCCAAGGGCTTCGTGGGGGTGAACTGGTCCAAGGGAGTGGACGAGAAGGGACAGCCGATCCCGGACCCGGCCAAGGAGCCGAAGCCGGATGGGTCCTTTATCAATACTCCGGGCGGCGGTGGAACCAACTGGCGTCCCCCCAGCTATAGCCCCGAGACCGGTCTTTTTTACGTGAACGCGCAGCGCGGCTACAGCTTCGGTTACCAGTACGACACCTCGGATACACCCGAAGGTTACGCGGGCGGGGGCGGAGGCGGCGTAAGCGAAGGCGTGCTCGAGGCGCTGGACGTGAAAACGGGTAACATCGCATGGAGCCACGTGTATCCTACCGGCAGCTTCGGCAACGCCGGCGCGGGAATCCTGACCACGGCGGGAAAGCTGCTGTTCACAGGCGACCCGGGAACCAACCTGATCGCCTACGATCCCGCCAACGGCAAGCCGCTTTGGCATATCGGGCTCAGCCGGGGAGTGAGCAACGGCCCGTCTACATGGATGCTCAATAATACGCAATACTTAATAGTGGGTGCTGGGGATACGCTGTTTGCGTTCAAGCTGGCCGGCAGGTAGATGGGTCATCGAAAATTAATGAGAGTCGCGGTGCCCGCGTCGGCGCTGCTGATTGGGGGCCTCGTCATCGCGGCCCAGGTTGACGAATTCCGGTTGTTGCCGCTCGACGATCCGGCGATTGCCTACAACACGGCGCCGGTCAACGACCCGGTAGCCGCTTTGCAGCGGCAGGTCGATTCCGGCAGCCTGCGCCTTGCCTACGATTCCGACCGCGGCTACCTCGAAGCTGTACTGGCCGCCCTCGACGTGCCCGCTTCCTCGCAGGTGCTGGTGTTTTCCAAGACCAGTTTTCAAGCAACGAAAATCGGCCCGCCGCAGCCGCGAGCGCTCTATCATGCGCCGTCGATTTCGGTGGGCTACGTGCGTGGAGGCGACGTGCTGGAGTTCGCGGCCGTGGATCCGCGGCAGGGCGTCGTGTTCTACACGCTTGACCAGGAAAAAACGGCGCGACCCAAATTCGAGCGCCGCGGCGAGTGCATCCAGTGCCATTGGGGCAATTCCACCCTCGGCGTGCCGGGACTCCTGGTGCGTTCGGTGCCGGTCGAGCGCTCCGGCGCGCAGATCCTGACCGGTAAGGCTTATATCACGGACCACCGCAGCCCGTTCGAACAGCGCTGGAGCGGCTGGTACGTCAGCGGCACCACCGGGAAACAGTACCATATGGGGAACCGGTGGATCGAGCGCGGCGCCGCATCCGGGCCCGAGCTCTCCGAGGGTAGCAACATCACCGACCTTCGCCGCTTCTTCGACGCTGGCGCATATCTTACGCCGCACAGTGACGTGGTCTCTCTGATGGTGCTCGAGCACGAGACCCGCATGACCAACCTCCTGGTGCGGCTCGGGTGGGAAACGCGCCTGGCAATGGAGGCGGGAACTCCGCTGGAACACCTGGACCCGCTCGTCGAAGAGGTTCTGAAGTACATGCTGTTTGTGGATGAGACGCCGCTCCAGTCGCCGGTTCAGGGCGTTTCGGACTTCACCCGCGAGTTCGCCGCCAGCGGACCGCACGATAGCCACGGCCGCAGCCTGCGCCAGTTCGACCTTACCCGGAGGCTGTTCCGGTACCCATGCAGCTACGTGATCGACTCGCCTCTTTTTGCCGGCCTGCCGCAACCGGCCAGGGACAAGCTCTACCGCCGGCTGTGGGAAGTGCTCTCCGGTGAGGACCAAGGGCCGGCATTCCGCCGCCTGACGTCCGCGGACCGCGAGTCCATCTTGCAGATTCTAATCGAAACCCACCAGGACTTACCCGATTCCTGGCGGGTAGTGCGTACTACCAGAGGTTGACTCCGGCCATCATCTTGAATAAGGTTGGTCTGTTGGGGGTGCTCGATGCAGCGCAGAGCGGTATTGCTGTTGTGCGTGTTCTTACTCGCGGCAACGGCGCAGGCACAGAATAAAAAGCGGATCGCAGTACTGAATTTCGACTATTCCACGGTGCAGACCGGAGTTGCCGCCCTTTTCGGCTCCAACCAGGACGTGGGCAAGGGCATCGCGGACATGCTGGTAGACAAACTGGTCCAGGGTGGAACCTACTCGGTGATCGAACGCAAGGAACTCGACAAGATCCTCGCCGAGCAGAATTTCTCGAACAGCGATCGCGCCGATCCCAACACTGCGGCGCGGCTCGGTAAAGTCCTGGGTGTGGACGCCATCGTTGTGGGCAGCATCACGCAGTTCGGCCGTGACGATAAGAAGACGAACGTCGGCGGCGGAGCCCTCGGGGGCATCACCGGCCGGTTCGGCATAGGCGGCGTGCAGCGGTCCAAGTCCACGGCCGTGGTGCAGGTCACGGCGCGGCTGATCAACACCAGCACGGCGGAGATCATGGCCAGCATCACTTCCAAAAGCGAGGCCACACGCGAAGGCACGGGCATTGTTGGTGCGGGCGGCGACTACGGCAATCTCGCCGAGGGTGTGCTCAATATGCAGAGCAGCAACTTCGCCGAAACCGTTCTAGGCGAGGCCACCACAAAGACGGTAACCGATCTGGCCAAACAGCTCGACGCCAAGTCCGGCGCGATGCCCACGGTAACGGTGCAGATCAGCGGACTGGTTGCCGATGCCGCCCCGGATGGAACGATCGTGATCAACGTCGGCTCCAAGGCCGGCGTAAAGGTCGGGGACAAGCTCTCCGTCAAACGCAAAATCCGGGACATCCGCGACCCGGCAAGCGGCAAGGTGATCCGCACCGTGGAAGACTCCCTGGGCGATATCACCATCACCGAAGTGGACGAGCTCTCCGCCGTCGGCAAGTTTAGCGGGAGCAGCCCGGCCAAGGTGGGCGACACCGTTTCCAGCGGGAAGTAGGATCGGAATGAACTATCAGATCGGCTCCACGTTGGGCGACTACCAGATCGTAGGAGTTCTCGGCGCGGGCGGAATGGGCGAAGTCTACAAGGTCCGCAACGTGATCTCCGACCGCGTGGAGGCCATGAAGGTCCTTCTGCCGGATTTGGCGCAACATCCCGAGTTGGCCGACCGGTTCCTGCGCGAAATCAAAGTGCAGGCCAGCCTGGAACACCCGAATATCGCCGGGCTCCACACGGCAGTGCGCCTCGATAATCAGCTCCTCATGCTGATGGAGTACGTGGAAGGCGTCACCCTCGATCAGAGAATCAAGCAGGGCGGTCCGCTGCCTGTTGCCGATGCGGTGAACGATATCCGGCAGGTGCTCGCGGCGCTCGAATACGCGCACGCGCTGGGCGTAGTGCATCGCGACATCAAGCCGGCCAACATGATGCTGATGCCGGACGGCGGAGTGAAGCTGATGGATTTCGGCATCGCCAAGTCCGCGTCCGACCGGCAGTTGACCGTGGCCGGTACCACCATCGGCTCGCTTTATTACATGTCTCCGGAGCAGATCCAGGGCTCGGAAAACGTGGATGCGCGCTCGGATCTCTACTCGGTGGGCGTCTCCCTCTATGAACTGGTGACCGGAAAGCGCCCGTTCGATGGCGACAGCCAGTACGCGATCATGGCCGCGCACCTGGAGCAGGCTCCTGTTCCTCCTATCCAGCACGACCCCGGGCTGCCGCAAGCGCTGAACGACATCATTCTGATGTCGGTGGCCAAGGATCCCAACGCCAGGTTCCAGTCGGCTGCCGCATTCGGCAATGCGCTATCTCGCGTGATATCTCCGCCGCAAGCCACCACCCTGCCGCTGCCCGCGAAGCCGAAGCGCGGCAATCGCGGCCTGTGGATGGGCGCCGGTGCGCTGGCTACAGTCGCCGCAATTATCGCGGTTGTCCAGTTCGGGCCCAAGAAGGCGCAGCAGGCAGCGACGGTCCCACCGGCAATCACCCGACCGGCTCCGGAGCCCATCAAGACCGAACCCGCGCCACTTCCGCCTGACCTGCCCGCGGCTGCTGCTCAGCCCGAACCCGCGAAACGTGAGGCCGCGAAACAGGAAACTCCGGAATCCAGGCCCCTGACGAAGATGGCAGCCGCTCCCGCCGCCGGAAAATCGAGCGCGCGGACCAACGACATTCCGGTTTCCACCCAGGCGCCGGTGCCCGCCGCGCCTGCGCCAACGGCTCCGCCCCCTGCCCAGCAGGTGCAGCAGCCGCCCGCTTCCCAGCCGCAGGTCAGCGCCCCGAGCCGCGCCGAGTTGCAGGCGGTCCGCGAACAGACCGTCTTGCTGAGCACGCGCGCCGGCGTGATCCGGACCTCGCTGCAATCCATGCAGCAAGCGCAGGCCTCCCAGGGCCGCAACCTCCGGGCCGACATGCAGGAAGCGGCGGGCCTGATGGGGAGCTACCTGGATGGGGCGAAGGCCGCGCTGGCCGCGGGCGACGCCGAATCCGCCAGGAGCTTCATGGACAAGGCTGAACGGCAGATCGAAAAACTCGAAAAATTCCTGGGACACTGATCGCCGTCAATCGAGGTGGAACACCTCTTCGAGCGGAGTCATATTTTCGTCCGGCCGTCCCGATGGAGCCATGAAGAACGGCTGCATTTCCGCCTGCCAGCGGGCGTTCACCGCCTCTTTCTCCATCCCTTTCAGCGCCTGCTCGAAATCCGGCGTTTCGAGGTACCCGACGAGCAGTCCATCGTCGCGAAGAAATAGCGAGTAGTTGCGCCAGCCGGCGCGCGTCAGCGCCTCCAGCATCTCCGGCCAGACCTGGCGGTGCCGCACCTTATACTCCTCCAGCCGTTCCGGCCGGACCTGGAGCAGAAAACAGACCCGTCGCATTCAGGGACAGCCTAACACAGCCGCGTTCTGTTAAGATCCTGTCGAGATGCCGGACACGCGACCATTCCTGGTTCCGGTTGGAGGCTTCCTCGGTGCCGGGAAGACGTCGCTCATTCTCGCTGCATCCCGTCAACTCGCCGCCGCCGGCCTGAAGTGCGCGGCCATCCTCAACGACCAGGGCTCGGAACTGGTGGACCGCGAACTCGCGCGCGAAAACGGCCTCGACACCGGCCAGGTCACAGGCGGCTGCTTCTGCTGCCGGTTCACCGATCTTCTGGAGTCAGCGCGCGGCCTGCTGGCGCACCGGCCCGACGTGATTTTCGCCGAAGCGGTGGGAAGTTGCACGGATCTTTGCGCCACCGTGATGCGCCCGCTCGAAGCTTTCGGCACGGAGTTCCGCCTCGCGCCGTTGACCGTCCTCGTGGACCCGGCCCGTGCCCTGGACCTGGCGGCGGACGCGGAATCTTCCATGGCGTTCCTTTTCCGGAAACAGATCGAAGAGGCTGACCTGGTCTGTTTCACCAAATCGGACTTGTGCCGCGACACACCCGCGCTCGGAAGCGTTCCCACACTTCGCGTCAGCTCGGTAACGGGAGAGGGGCTGGCGGAGTGGATCGAGGAGATCCTCGGCGGCGGGCGCCGGCCCGGCATGAAGGTTCTCGAAATCGATTACGATCGCTACGCGCGTGCGGAGGCGGCGCTTGCCTGGCTCAACTGCCGCGCGCAGATTCGCCTCAGGGAGGCACTCTCTCCCGCGATGGTGGTGGGTCCGCTGCTCGACCGGCTCGATGGCCTCCTGTCCGCCGCCGGCCTCGCCATCGTCCACCTGAAAGTCATCGATCGTTCCCCGGCGGGATGGCTCAAAGCGGGAATCGTGAAGGCCGGCGCCGAACCGGTTGTGGAGGGCATGCTGGATGCATCGCCCGCCCTGCGTCACGACCTGCTCGTAAATATCCGCGCGCTCGGCGAACCTGGGTTGCTGCGCGAAACGGTGGAGTCGCAGCTCCGCAGGATCCCGGGACGGGTCCAGGTCGAGCGCCTGGAATCGTTTAGCCCTTCTCCCCCGAAACCCGAGCACCGTATCGCCGGAAAGGTGTGATGATGGCGGAACTGCTGCGGGCGGAGAAAATCGAGAAGCATTACGGGGGCGTGGCCGCGCTGCGCGGCGCTACTCTTTCCGTGGCAGCGGGTGAGGTGCATGCCCTGGTGGGCGAGAACGGCGCGGGCAAAAGTACGCTGGCGAAGATCATCGCGGGCTCGGTGCGGGCCGGCTCGGGAACGATCACGATCGATGGACGCGCCGTCGCCATCGGCAACCCGCGCGAGGCGCAGAAGCTCGGGATCGGCATGATCTACCAGGAGCTCGACCTGTTCCCGAACCTCACCATCGCGGAGAATATCGTGATCGGAAATTTGCGCTTCGCCGATTCCGCCCTCGTGCAATCGCGCAGGATGGACTCGTTCTGCCGCCCGTATCTCGACCGCGTGGGTCTTCGCCGGAGTTCGCGCGAGATGGTGAACGCGCTGTCGATCGGCGAGGCGCAACTGGTCGCGCTGGCGCGGGCGTTGAGCATGCGCGCGCGCCTGGTCCTGATGGATGAACCCACCAGCTCGCTTGGCGAGGATGCGGCCGTGCGCCTGTTCGACGTCATTCGCGAACTCAAGCAGGACGGCGTCGCCATCGTCTACGTGTCCCACAAAATGGACGAGATCTTTCGAATCTGCGACCGCGCCACCGTGCTGCGCGACGGATCGACAGAGGGCACGCTCGAAATATCCGCCGCCACGCCCGCCTCGCTCGTCCGCATGATGGTGGGGCGCGACCTCGACACCGCGCGGCCGCCAGCCGCAATCAGTCCTCGCTCCTCCGAACCGCTGCTCGCCGTCACCGGCCTCGTCACACGCAAGCTCCGCGGCATCTCCTTTGAATTGCGCCGCGGCGAAGTCCTGGGCATTGCAGGACTGGTGGGTGCCGGAAGAAGTGAACTGGGCGCAGCATTATTCGGAGTCGACCCGCTTCGCGAGGGCGAGATCCGCCTGAAGGGCGTGCCGGTCCATCCCCGCTCGCCTGCCGCCGCTATTCGGCTCGGGCTGGGGCTGCTGCCCGAAGACCGCAAGCTGCAAGGACTCATGATGTCGATGAGCGTCCTCGAGAACAGCGCCATCACAGCCGGTGAGGCGCGGTTCGGATTTCTTGCGCCCGCGGCGGAAGCTCGCGCGCTGCTGCCTCTCTACCAGCGCCTCGGGTTGCGTAGTGCGTCGCTGGACAATCCCGTGAATGCATTGAGCGGCGGCAACCAGCAGAAGGCGCTGCTGGCGCGCTGGTTGCTTCTGGACCCGGAAGTCCTGTTCCTGGACGACCCGGCGCGCGGCATCGACGTGGCCGCCAAGCAGGATATCTACCGCATCATCGAAGACCTGAAGGCGGCCGGCAAGGGCGTGCTCCTGGTGAGTTCCGAACTCCCCGAGTTGCTGCGCTGTTCCGACCGCATCCTGGTGCTGGCCGGCGGCCGCGTCGCCGGCGAGTTCGGGCCGGGCCAAGCCACCGCCGAGACCGTCGTAGCGGCGGCTACCCGCGCCGGCGAAGCGGTGGTCAAATGAGGATATTGCCAAGGAGGCACGATTGAAGAACCGAACGTTCGGGCTGTGCGCCGCCGCCGCCGCGCTAGCCACGCTGTGCGCCTGCGGCTCCTCATCCCCGGGAGATTCGGCCAGCAGGCAGTACTTCGTCGCGTTCAGCCAGTGCAACAACGCGGAGCCATACCGCGCAGCCCAGAACGCGCTCTTGACCAAACTGTTCGGCGCCCACCCGGACGTGAAGCTTGTCATCGCCGACGCCCAGCAGGACAACAGCAGGCAGGTGGCCCAGGTGGAGACCTTCATTCGCCAGAAGCCCGACCTGCTCATCGTCGCTCCCAACGAACGCGCCGCCCTCACCGAAGTCATGCACCAGGCCATGGACGCCAAAATTCCCACCATCTGCCTGGAGCGCGACATCGTGGAGCCGTACTACACCACTTACATTCGCAGCGACAACGCGGCCATCGGACGGCTGGCGGGCGAGTTCATCGTGAATCATCTCAAACAGAAGTACGGGCAGCCCAGGGGAAAGATCGTGCAGATGCGCGGCCTGCTGGGTGTGGAGGGCGAGATCAACCGCGACGGGGGCGCGAAGGCCGTCTTCGCCAAATATCCCGGCATTCAGATCGTCTCGGAACCGGTGGCCGATTGGATTCAGGCCAAGGCCAAGGACCGCATGACCGAGGTGCTGCGCGCTCAGCCGAAAATCGACGTCGTATACGGCCACAACGATCCGATGGCCGTCGGCGCCTACCTGGCCGCCAAGGAACTTGGCCGCGAAAAGGACATCGCGTTTGTCGGCGTCGATGGCCTCGGCGGCGAGGCGGGCGGCATCCGAAAAGTGATGGACGGCGTGCTGGCCGCAACATTCATTTACCCGCTATGTGTCGATAAGGCGGTCGAGATCGGGAACCGGATTCTGCGCGAGCCTGGCTTTGTTCCGCAAAAACAGTACGACATCGAATCGACCATGGTAACCGCCGCAAACGCGGCCGAACTGTACAACAAGGTTTCGCAATAGGCGGCCCCACGCGGGGCGCCGGGAGGATACGCCATGAGCAGCCGCCGGACTTTCATGCAGACGATCGCGGGTGGAGCAGCCCTCGAGAGCGCCGCCGATGCTGCGCCGCAATCGCCAACGGCCCCAGCCCCGACTCCGCCTGCCGCGCCTGCGTGGCGCTATCCGCGCGTTTACTCCGGCCGTCAGCTCGGGCAGATCGCATTTCCGCTGGGCGGCATCGGGACGGGCAGCATCAGCTTAGGCGGCCGGGGACAGCTTCGCGACTGGGAGGTTTTCAACCGTCCCGACAAGGGCCGCTCTCCCTCCTACGCCTTCGCGTCCATTTGGGCGAAGGCTGGATCGGGCGCGCCGGTCGCCCGCGTGCTTGAATCGAGAATCCTGCCCCCGTATGCCAGCACGTCCGGGCTGGGACCGAATAATGCGCCGGGCCTCTCCCGGCTTGCCCGCGCCACCTTCACCGGCGAGTACCCGATGGCACGCATCGCATTCCAGGATTCACGCCTGCCGGTGCGTGTAGCCCTCGAAGCGTTCAGCCCCATGATCCCGCTCGACCCGGAAAGCTCGGGCTTCCCGGTGGCCGTGCTGCGCTATCGCGTGTCGAATCCCGGGTCCTCCGCCGCTACCGTGGCGATCGCGTTCTCCATCGACAATCCGGTTGGCCAGCCCGCCGGACGCCGCGGAGCCGAAACCCGCGTCAACGAATTCCGCACCGGCTCGGGTTTGCAGGGCATCTTCATGCGGAACACGGGCCTTGCGGCAACCGATCCGCAATGGGGTACGTTCGCGTTCTCCATCCTCGGCGCCGAAGGAGGCAGTGTGAGCCACCTTACCGGCTGGCCGAACGCCAAGTGGTGGGCCAGCCCCATGCTGTTCTGGGACGATTTCTCGGACGACGGCCGGCTCGGTCCGGAAGCGGAGCAACGGAAACCGGTCGCCTCGCTTTGTTTGCAGCGCGAGATTCCGGCCAAAGGCGAAGCGGAATACACGTTCCTGTTGAGCTGGCATTTTCCTAACCGGACCCCCGCATTCAGTGGATGGTCGGCGCCCCGCGGTCAGGAAAACACGGTGATCGGAAATCATTACTGCACGCGCTTCCCGGATGCGTGGGCGGCGGCCGAACATCTGGCCGCGAACCTGCCCGAACTCGAAACGCGCACGCGGTCCTTCATGACTGCCATGCGCGAGAGCACCCTGCCCGCCGCCCTGCGCGATGCCGCCATGGCCAATCTCTCGACGCTGGTGACGCAGACCTCCTTCCGCACCGCGGACGGCGAATTTCACGGCTTCGAAGGCTGCAACGACCGCAGCGGCTGCTGCTTCGGCAACTGCACGCACGTCTGGAACTACGAAACCACCACGCAGTTCCTCTTTCCCACCCTGGCCCGCTCCCTGCGCAAAGCGGCCTTCGGATATTCCCAGGATGAGCAGGGAGGCATGCGCTTTCGCCAGATGCTGCCGGACGGCTCCGACCGCTTCGGCTACGCCGCCGCCGACGGCCAGATGGGCCAGATCATTAAGGCCTACCTCGACTGGAAACTGTCAGGCGATAGCGACTGGCTGCGCGGCCACTGGCCGAAAATCCAGAAGGCCGTCGCCTTCGCCTGGATTCCCGGCGGCTGGGATCCCAATCGCGACGGCGTCATGGAAGGCGTGCAGCACAACACCTACGACGTGGAGTTCTACGGGCCCAATCCGCAATGCGGCATTTACTACCTCGGTGCCCTTCGCGCCGCCGAGGAGATGGCACGCGCGCTGGGCGACGACGGCGCGGCCCGCGAATACCGCGCCATCTTTGAGAAGGGTGCCGGCTGGATCGATGCCAACCTGTTCAACGGCGAGTACTACATCCAGAAAGTTCGGGGCATTCCGCGCGACCAGATCGCCAAAGCCACCGTCGGCGATATGGGCGCCGACAATCCCGAAGCCCCCGAGTTCCAGTTGGGCGAAGGTTGCCTGGCGGACCAACTGATCGGCCAGTACCTGGCCGACCTCGCCGGCCTCGGCCCGCTGCTCGATCCCGCCAACATTCGGAAAACCCTGGCCTCCATTCGAAAGTACAACCACCGCGCCAACCTTTTCGAGCACGATTCGGTGCAGCGCGTTTATGCCTTGAACGACGAGCCCGCCCTGCTCATCTGCGATTACGGCAAAACCACCCGGCCGAAAATTCCGTTCCCTTACTCGGCCGAGGCATGGACCGGCATCGAGTACCTGGTAGCGGCGCAGTTCATCCACGCCGGCATGGTCAAGGAAGGGATCGAGACCATCGAGAACGTAAGGATGCGCTTCGACGGCGAGCGGCGCAATCCGTGGGACGAACCGGAGTGCGGACACCACTACGCCCGCGCTATGTCCGCCTGGTCGAACGTGGTGGCGTTCAGCGGTTTCGACTATCACGCCGCCCGGCGGTCCCTGTCGGTGATGCCCAAGGCGGCGGGCCGCTTTGCCTCGTTCTGGTCCACCGGCACGGGTTGGGGCATTTTCTCCATCGCCGGTTCGCATCTCGAAATCGCGGTCCGGGAAGGCGCGCTGCCGCTTCAGTCGATCCGGCTCACCGGCGGACAGGGCGTCACTTCCGTTCTCGCGAACCGGCAGCCGCTTGCGCACAAGGCGGATCGCCAAGGCCAATCCGTCACGGTGAATCTCGAACAGCCGTTCACCATCGCCGCCGGATCTTCGCTCGTAGTCGCCGTCTGATCAACTGCCCGCGACCAGCCCGTGCCAGAAGGCGTACGCCACCTGGTGGCCCGCCACGTCGCCGTGATTGCTGATGAAGCGGTCGGCGCGCAGGTTGAAAACCTTGCCCGGTTGGAACTGGTATTTGGCGTCCAGATCGCCAAGCACTCCCGCCACTGCTTCGGGCGTGCGCTGCGCTCCGTTGCGGCCGATGCCGCCGTACGGATCGTTCTCGTCCCCGAAAGCCGCGGCCACTTCACGCGAGAATCGCGAAGCCAGCGGATAGGCGATCCCCACGGCCCGGTCGTTCTTCGTGTGCGTGATCAGCAGCGGCCCTGAGATTCGCGCGTCGCTCAGAACGGTCCTGAACGCACCATCGTTCTTCCCGTCGAATTGCGAGGCAAGACCGTTGTGCGAGAACGCCGCCTGCAGCAGCATCATCGTTACATTCTGGCTCTTTGGCTTGAGGGTGGATGCGGCCGCCGTCACCAGGCGCCCTCCGAAGCTGTGCCCCACCAGGTGCAGCGGCAGGTCCGGCCGTTTCTCGCGGATTCGCGCCAGCACCAGTCCCACGCCGGTCCGGCCCACCGTGCCTGCGCGCGTCTTCATCTGGTAATAGGTGGCAAAATTTGCAATGCGCCGCGCCGCGGCCTTGACCCCCGTGGCCACGTCTCCGATAAACGAAGCCGCGCCTCCGCTGTTCATGGAGGTGGCGCCTCCGGCAGCGGCGGCAGGCGTAAACTTCACCTCTCCGCTCAGGTTCTGGAACAGCTCGTCGGGATCCGTAGTGAAAAACTCGGCCGATCCGTCCTCGCCGTCCTTTTCATCAGGGTTCAAAATGGCGCGGATGGCCTGCACGAACTCGCGCCGGGCCGGCGCGGACGTGCGCAATTTGGGAATCAGGGCCTGGGCCCGATCGAGATGAACGGACCTGGCTTCGTCCGCTTCGTCGCCGCCCAGCAGCATCGGATCCTTCTTCAATTCCTCGAGCAGCCGCACCAGCGATTCGTCGCTGGCCGCACCGGCTGCCTTCACCGATGCCGCTCCGCCTCCCGGAATCAGGTCCGAGTCCGCAAATTTCTTGCTGGGCCAGTAGACGCGCATCAGACCCAGCTTGCGAGTGTCCGCGCCGGGAACAATTCCGGAGTCCGCCACTTCCTCCACGCTGTTGACCCAGGCGTCGTAAAGGCCCTGCGCCTCGGCTTTGTCGTTGTTCCAACCGTGCGAAATCACCGCCAGGTTGGTCAGCGGGCCCAGACCGTCGAGCAGTCTGGCTACCTGCCCGTCATCGAAGATGGTTCCGTCCTTACGAAACTCGACATCAAACTGCGCTTGAAACGCCATGCCGCCTCCTCACACCGATTGGATTGCCTTCATCAGGTCGAGCAGCCCGTGTCCCTCGAAGTAGCGTTCCCTCCCCAGTGAAATCGCGCTTTCGAGAAAGATTCGCTTCACTTCGAGCGGCCTGCCGATAAACTCCCGCCGGATGGACAGGAATGCCGCGATCGCGCCGGAGACGTGCGGCGCCGCCATGCTCGTGCCCGTGTCCTCCACGTAGTATGAAATGGGTCGCGCGGGAGGCGCACCGGCCGGTGCCTCCGGAGCGGCGTCCGCGGCAATGGGCACAACGGGCGCATTTCCCGGCAACTCGTCCATCGCGTCCTTCAGTTTCTTTCCCGCCGCGCACGAGAGGATGCGCTCCCCCGGCGCCACGATGTCCGGTTTCAGCCTGCCGTCGCCGGTCGGTCCCTTGGACGAGAAGTACGAAACACCGTATGTGTGCGGCGACTCGCGGTGCGTGGCGCCCACCGTAATTGCCAGCTCCGCGTTGCCCGGGTCGTTGATGGTGTTCGACAACCCCACCTTCGAGGCACGCGTCTGCGCGTTCACCGTGCCGTATCCAGTGTTGCCGGCGGCCGTCACCACCACCACACCCGATTGCACCAGCCGGTTCACCTCATTGCAGAGCGGACTCTGCCCGCAGGCAAACATCTCCGCGTCGAACTCGTACCCCACGCTGAGGTTTACCCCCTGCACCCGCAGCATCTTCGGGTTGTCGTTCAGCGTCTCCCGAACGTACTCGAGCGCGCGAATAACATCGCTCGACCGCCCCTCGCCGTTGGCATCCAGCACCCGCAGGCTCACGATCCGGCAGTCCTGCGCGATGCCGTGAAACCGCTTAGCCTCGCGTTCGGAGATCTTCTTGGCCCGGGTCTCCTTCTTTCGTGCCAGCGCGTCGTCGTCCAGGTGCTCCATGTCGATCGATGCTTCCCGTTCAAGCACGATCACCGAATCCACCGGCGCACGACCGGTGATGATTCCCGCCACGTGGGTTCCGTGCCCGTAGTCGTCGGCGAGCGACAGGCGCACGTGTTCGTCCACCAGCGCCCCGCGGTTGGCCATCTGGGGATCTTTGTCCGGACTCGCCAGGTGCGTGGGCACACTTACCTTCCCCACCTTGCGAGACACCGGTCCGAAGCAACGGTGCAGCTTCTGCACGGCGGGATGGCGGAGCGCGTGAGCGTCGCCCTCGCCGAAGTGCGGGTGCTCCGCCGAAACGCCCGAATCGATCACCGCCCAGGTAATGCCCTCGCCCGAGGCGTCGAAAGAGCGGTACGCCGCGTCCGCTTTGATCGTCGCCACCGAGCGACTGATCTGCCCCCGAATCGGGAAATCGGGCCACAGCTTGTAAATAGAGCGGTAGCGCGACGGCTCCTGCCCGCCTTCCGCTGTCTGTTGTTCGCGCGCCAGCCTGTCGTCTTCCGCCACCAGCAGGCGCCATTCCTTCACCTGGAGGTAACAGCGGTAATAACCCTTGCCGATCGCCGCCGGCTCCTGCCCCGTGTCCTCGTACAGAAAAGACTCCGGTTCCTCGGTAGTCTTCCTCCGTTGCCCCACCACGCTGGCGTAGAGTTTCAGAAAAGCCTCCGCGGCCCCGGGCAGTCCGCCCACATGCTGGATGTTGAGCTCGACCAGGTACGGCCCGCGGTTCTCGTTCTCCGGATCTTCGAGCTTCCACAATTTCCGGTTTTCCGGCCGGTCCAACTCGGGAGGAACGGTGACGCGGGTTAGCTGGTCGCGGATCCGTTCCGGATCGCCGGGATCGCTGGGTCGGTTGGGTGGATTTGCTTCTTCGCCTTCTGGCTTGGTCTCACCAGGATCGTCCGGCATGTTCCCTCCGTGCAAATTTGCAAACGCGCCCTACATGCTATCGAATCGGAGGGGAAACGCAAAGAGGAGAACAAGGGATGGCGGAGGAAGAGGGATTCGAACCCCCGAACGAGTCACCCCGTTAACGGTTTTCAAGACCGCCGCCTTCAACCGCTCGGCCATTCCTCCGCTACGTCATTATTATAGCGGGCCGGGCAGGTCGCCCTCTCGCGCACCCTGCTGCTCCAGATAGCCGGTCGAGCTTTCCCCTGAGCTCGGCGATGCCACGCATCAACTCCTCGTGCTTCACCTGGTCGGCCGGCGGCTGTCTCCGCGTGATGCTGAACTCTCCGCCCGGCTCCAGCGTGCACTTCTCCACCTCTTCCAGGCTGCCGAAACCCTGCTTGTGAAGCGCAATCTTCAACTCCGACTCCGTGAGCAGTTCCTCCTGGAGCGCTTTCCTATCGACCTTTCCGTGAGTGATCAGGACCCTCGGCTTCCCCTCGACCAGCCGGTCCAACCGCTGGTGGCGGAACAGGAAACGAACCACCAGGTAATTGAGACCCAGCAGGGCAAACGAACCGATCACCGCTCCCGTCACGGAATTGTCGTTGCCGATCATGGCGTTCTGAACGGTTTCCGACAACACCATCAGCACCACCAGGTCGAACTGGTTCAGTTGCGCCAGTTCCCGCTTTCCGAACATTCGCACCAGCAACACCAGCATGAAGTAGATCAGCGCCGGCCGCAGCACCTTCTCGAGCAGGGGCGCCCCCAGCGAGAATATTTCCTTCCACATGCCATGCGAAATCAGCCAGTCGTTCATCCCGAACGCCTCCACGCCAGATTATGCACCGAACGCCGGCAGGCGTGGGCCTGAGAGGAAAAGACTTGGCAGGGAGGCGGCTTTCCGCTACAACAAAAGCTGGGATTGGTGTTTCGGCCTGTGGAAAGCCTGTGGATCGGTCGCGGTACGGTTTGCAAAACACGATCGGCGCTTCACATTCTAAAGATACTTACGCCGTGGTCCCCCCAGCTTCTGTGCGCCTCTTTTTTCCAATGCGTAAACGGTTCAAAAAGGGCAGCAAAAATACAATCGCGCCGTCCGCAACCCGGAGGGTAGTCTAGGAAATCACGCCATGTCAGCCGTCAACGTTTCAGAAAAGGGCCTGCCCACGAATGTGGATGCCGAGCGTTTCGTACTCGGCTCGATCCTGCTCAACGATTCATTCTATGTCCAGGCCGCCGGAACCCTGCTGCCCGAGGACTTCAGCCTGGATAAGCACCGCCGGATTTTCCGGCGCATGGGCGAGCTGCAGGAGCGCAATGAAAAGATCGACCGCATCACCATCGCCAACGAGCTGATGAAGTTCAATGAGCTCGAGGCATGCGACGGCCTCAGCTATCTGGTTTCGCTCGACGATGGCCTGCCCCAGATGCCTAACCTGGACAGCTACATCCGCATCGTCAAGGACAAGGCCATCCTGCGCAGCATCATCTTCGCGTCCCAGCACATGATGAACCGGTGCCTCGCCGACGAAGAAGAGCCGGGCGATATTCTGGCCGGCGCCGAGGAAACCCTGCTCCGGCTGGGCGAGGCCCGCGTCAAGTCCGGCCTGGTCAATCCCGGGGACATCCTTCAGGGTTACGAAGGCGGCATCAACGCCTTTCTCGATCCCAGCAAACGCATCAAGGGCATCAGCACCGGCTTCACCAAGTTCGACGAGTACACCGGCGGACTGCACGGCGGCGACCTGTTCATTCTGGCGGCTCGCCCCTCCATGGGAAAGACCGCACTGGCCTTGAACATCGCGCAGCACGTCGCCCTCAAGCTGAAGCAGACCGCGGCCATCTTTTCGCTTGAAATGTCCCGCGAATCCCTCTTGACCCGCATGCTCTGCGCCGCCGCCCGCGTGGACAGCCAGCGCTTCCGCGCCGGGTACCTGACCCCCGATGAGCGCCGCAAGCTCAGTCATTCCCTGCACGAACTGGTGGACGCACCCCTTTATATCGACGACACGCCCGGCATCCACCTCATGGACATGCATGCCAAGCTGCGCCGCCTGCAGTCGGAACGCAAACTCGGCCTGGTCATTGTCGACTACCTCCAGCTCATGACGGGACGCGGCCGTTTCGAAAATCGCAACCAGGAAGTGAGCGCCCTGTCCCGTGGCATGAAACTGCTGGCCAAGGAGTTGAACGTCCCCCTGATGGTGCTCTCGCAGTTGAGCCGCGCCGTCGAAACCCGCCAGGGCGATCACCGTCCGCAACTCAGCGACCTCCGCGAATCGGGCTCGATCGAGCAGGACGCCGACGTGGTGGGCTTCATCTTCCGCGAAGAAGTCTACCACCGGGACCGCGAAGACCTGCGCGGCCTGGCGGAATTGATCGTCGCCAAGCAGCGTAACGGTCCCGTTGGAACCGTCAACCTGGTATTCCTCCACTCGCAGACCAAGTTCGAAAATCGCGCCGAAGATACAGGCGAACTACCCGACGAGTAGGCCGCTCATCGCGGGACGTGCAGCTCGGCGCGCGTGAAAACCACAGAAGCCACCTGGTCGCGCAGTGTGCTGTAGCCGATGCTTCCCCGCGCCGATCGCAGCCTTTCAGTCTCCGTCGAGGTGAACTCGCGCGAAAACCGGTCTGCCCGCTCGCGGTAGGAGTAGTCCATGTATGCCGCCGCCCCTTCGGCCACGACGGACATCAGAACGTCCCAAAAGGTCTCCCGCTGGAAAAGACCCTTGCGGGCGGCCGCTTCCCGCCGGATCTCCACCGATTGCCTCGGCCCGCGCAGAACCGCGCGCACGCAGCGCTCCCTTGCAAATTGGAGCGCGGGATCCGGATCCGGGAATGTGGCCAGCAGGTCCCGCAGGCTCTCCGCATCCGTTTCCCATCCCGCCCACCGGAACCGCGATGCGCCGCTCACCACGCTGCCGCGCAGCAGCATATCGCGAATCCGCGCCTCGTCCTTGCCGGCCACCGCCAGCAGGTGCTCTACAAGTTCCCGCACCGGCAGTTCCTGCACCACAACCGGGGTGATGGTGATGCCGCCGGCCGCCTCGGAGCTGAGCTTCACCCGGACGCTTTGGGGTAACGCCATGTTCCGATTTCAAGCTAGCATATGTGCGTGACGCCGCTTGAGAAAGTGCTCGCCGAAACCCGCCGCTACGACCATGCCCTTCTGGATTTTTCGGCCCGCGAACATGCCGGAGGCGTCGAGCTCGTTATCGAACTCAAAGATCGCAATCTCGGCCTCCATACCTATTACGCTCCCGTTCACCCTCGCGACATCGAGCATCCCCAGTTCCCCTGGACCTTCCAACGCTACCTCTACGACTGCATGCACGATTACCTGGTCGAGATGTTTCTTCGTACTCCCCAATGCCGGGAAGAACGGCCGTGACCCCCGCGGGTGAAGTGATCGCCGGGGAAATCCGCGCCCGCGGTCCCATCCCCTTCCGCCGCTTCATGCAACTGGCGCTCTACCATCCCGAGCACGGCTACTACCGCCGGCCGCGCGACCCGTTCGGCAAGTCGGGCGACTTCTACACCGCGGAACAGGTGCAGCCCGTATTCGGCATCCTCATGGCCGCCCGTATCCGGCAACTCTTCGCGCAGATGGGAGAGCCGTCCGGTTTCACCGTCGTGGAACTGGGCGCTGGACGGCGCGAGATGACGGACGCTTTCGCCGAGTGGAGATACGTCCCGGTGGACATCGATTCCGGCGCCCTGCCCGAACGGTTCACGGGAGTGGTGTTCTCGAACGAATTCTTCGATGCCCTGCCCGTCGAAGTGGCCGTGTTCCGCGAGGGCCGCCTTCGCGAGCAGCGGGTAGCCCTGCGCGGTGAACGCTTTGCGTGGGAGGAGGGCGGCGACGCGAGCCAGGAAGTGCAGGCTTTCGTGAACCGTTACTTCCCTCCACCCGCCGAGGGTTCGTGGTACGAAGCGAACCTGGAGGCCCTCGCTTACCTCGAGCGGCTTGCCGCTGCCCTCGATAGTGGATTCCTGTTAACCATCGATTACGGTTACACGCGGCGCGAGTCCGTTCGCTTTCCCGCCGGGACCCTGATGGGCTACCACCGTCACACCGCGCGCGAAGACGTACTGGACGACCCCGGAGAACGGGACATCACCGCCCACGTAAACTTCACCGCACTCGAAGAGCACGGCTCGTCACTCGCTCTCCGCACCGTTCGATTCGAAACCCTTGCCGCTACTCTCCTCTTAGCCGGACAGGCGGACCAGTTCGCAGGCGCTCTCCTGGCGCCGGCCGGTGAAGCGGAGGAACTGCGACGCAGGATGCAGTTGAAGACTCTCCTGTTCGGAATGGGCGAAACATTTCGCGTGCTGACGCAGTGGAAAGGGGAGAAAGATATCGGAGGGAAAAGCCTCAAATAATGAAAAAGGCCCCGGAAACCGGGGCCCTGGAGTTGGATCTTTGTCAGCCCTTCTTCAGGGCGACGCCCAAAGCTACTTCTTCTTCTTCGGAGCAGCTTTTTTCTTCGGGGCGGCTTTCTTGGTTGCGCTCTTCATCGATTGATTCTCCCTAACATCAAATTTTGCGACTCGAAAAATCGCAATGTGATTCATATATAAGGTTGTTCGCAACGAATGTCAAGCAAAAAATGAAAACGCGGCTCGACACCGCGCGCTCTCCTCCCGCCCGCTCGTCCGTGCGCGAATCGAAGCGTCCCGTGCGCGAAAAATCCTGCAACCAATCTCACTCGTATACATGGATGAGCGATCGCCGGCACTTGTTTGAATGCTCCCGGAACGCGAGACTTGATAATGATGCTGCTATTGCCTTTGATTCTCGCGGTACAGGCCGAGAAGCCGGATAACGATCTCGTCCTCCGCCTTCAGCGCCGCGAGCAGGAAGCGCTTGCCGAGCTTTACGACCGGTACGGCCGCCTTGTCTACTCGCTGATTCTCCGCATCGTAAAAAATACGGCCACCGCGGAGGACCTGGTTCAGGAAGCCTTTCTCCGCGTCTGGAACCGGGTGCACGGCTTCGATGCAAGCAAGGGCTCCATCGGGCCCTGGCTGATCGCGGTCGCCCGCAACCGGGCCATCGATTACCTGCGCTCATCGGGCGGCCGCGAGCGGAACGCCGTCCAGTTCGACGAGTTCGATCATCCCGCGCTCTACAGCGAGATGGAGCACAACCTCCTCGTCTCCGATAAAGCGCGCCGCGTGAAGGCCGCCCTCGACCGGCTCTCTCCGCAGCAGCAGCAGGTCATCGAGCTCGCCTATTTCGAAGGACTCTCTCAAACCGAGATCGCCGAAAGGATGGGGCAGCCGCTCGGTACCGTCAAGACCTGGGTCCGCACGGCCCTGAAGAACCTGCGCAACGAGCTCGGGGTGGTGGTGCCGGTATGACTTGCGAAGAGCTCCGCGAGGAATACGAAATGTACGTTCTCGGCCTGGCGGAAGAGCCTGCCGCGAGCGAGATCCGCGAGCACGTGGCCCGCGGCTGCGAGGTTTGTACCGTGGGATTGAAACAGGCCCGCGCCTTGACCGCCGTGATCGGCGCGGCCGCCCCTGCCGCGGTCCCGCCGGCAAGATTGCGGCGACGAATTCTGGCTTCCGCCGGTTTTGAGAACCGCGGCTTCGGGTGGGCGCCGTGGCTCGCCGCCGCGACAGTGCTCTCGCTGTGCGCCGCCGTGTATTTCGGCGGCCGTCAGCGGCAGGTTGCCGGAGACGCCCAGCGCCTCCGGGAGGAGTTGCGATCCCGCACCATCGAGGTCACAAGCCTCAACGAAGCTTTCGCCATCCTCAGCGGCCCCGATACCACCGAGGTGCAATTCGGTCAGGCGCCGAAGGGCAAGGTCTACGTAAGCCCGAGACGCGGCGTGCTGCTGGTGGCCTCCAA
This sequence comes from Bryobacterales bacterium, assembly GCA_963836425.1. Taxonomy (GTDB): domain Bacteria; phylum Acidobacteriota; class Terriglobia; order Bryobacterales; family Bryobacteraceae; genus CAWIJJ01. The sequence goes on from CAWIJJ010000016.1 coordinate 69,546, forward strand.
CCTCGCACCCGCGCCCGCCGGCAAAACGTACGAAATGTGGATCATCCCCAAGAGCGGCAACCCCGTCGCCGCGGGCCTGTTCCAATCGGATACGAACGGGACGGCAGTTCACCTGGACCGCGGACCTGTCAACCTGTCCACCACTCGAGCCATCGCTGTGACAATCGAAAACCAGGGTGGCGCCGCGCAACCCACGGTGCAGCCCCTCCTCGTCGCCGCCTTGCCATAACTTCAATCCTGGCGCAAGGCGGAGATCGGGTCGGTCGCGGCGGCGCGCCGCGCAGGCATCAGGCTCGCTACCACCGCGAGTCCCGCGAACAACAGCGGCACTCCCACATATGCGATCGGCTCTAATCCGTTCGATTCGAACAGAAATGCCCGCTCCAGCGGCCGCGCCGAATAAGCCAGCAGGAGGCCCACCAGAATCCCCCATCCCGCGAGCCGCACCGCCTGCCACATGATTGCCCGCAACACCTGGGCGGGTCTCCCTCCCAGGGCGATGCGAATTCCGATCTCCCGCCTGCGACGTGCCGTGGTGTAGGCGGTCACGCCGTAAATTCCCGCGCACGCCAGCAACACCGCCAGCATCCCGAAAAAACCGAGGACCCAGGCCGCGTAGCGCCGCCTCCACATCGGCGCAGCCAGTTCTTCCTCCAGCGTCGCAGCCGCCGTGAACGGCAGCCTCGGCTCAACCGATCGCATGGCTTGCAACAGCGCGACCTTAAATCCGGCAGGCGGTCCATCCACGGCGACCATGACACGCGCAATCGAATCGTAGTTCTGCCAAAGCGGAATGTAAAGCAACGGAGGAGGAGGTTCGAGAACGGAACCATATCGCGCATCGGCCGCTACACCCACCACCTGCAACGGCGCCGGCATCGGCTCTCCCTGAACCGGCAGCACGATCCACTGCCCCAGCGCATTCGCTCCCGGCCACAAACGCCCGGCCAGCGCCTCGCTCACAATGGCCACGCCACCGGAAAGCGGCGTGTCCGTGTTCGAAAAATCCCGTCCCGCGAGGAGCGCGATTCCCAGCGTTCGAAAGTAACCCGGCGCAATCCGGTTCTGCGGCACCGGGATCGGCGCGCCATCATCCCCGGTGCGCCCCACCTCCACGCGGTCGCTCCAGTCCACAGCCGGACTGCTTTTGGCAAGCGTCGCCGAACGTACCCCCGGGATCGCCGCCGCCCTTTCGAGCATTCGCGAAAAGAGCCGGCTGCCCGGCTCGGCCGTGTATTCGAGGATCGATAGATCCATCCCCACCGAAACCACCCTGGCCGCGGCGAAACCGGGATCGATTGCAAGGATGCGCTGCATGCTGCGCCATACCAGGCTGCCGCCCGCTACCAGCGCCACCGATAAAGCCACCTGCGACACGACCCACACACGCTGGATGCCGCTTCCGTGCGCCGCGCCGGCAGATCCCGACCGCAGAGCCGCGGCAGGATGCGTCCGCGTTCGTGCCCAGGCGGGAGCAGTCCCGAAAAGCACGATCGCCGCCGCTGAGATGGCCGCAATGAACAGAAGCCCGATCCCATCGGGTCCACTCGCCGGGACCAGTTCCGGCCCCTTCCAGATCTGACGCAGTCCGGTCCGCATCCACGGTGCGAAGATCGCTCCCATAACTCCGCCCGCCACCCCCACTATCAGGCTTTCCCAAAACGCCTGCGCCACCAGTCCCCAACGTCCCGTCCCGAGCGCCAGCCGAATTGCATCTTCGCGCGCCCGCGTCGCCGCCCGCGCCAGCATCAATATGGCCACGTTTCCGCAGGCCACCACCAGCACCATTCCCATCGCGGCGAACAGCAGCAGCAAGAGAGTGCGCAGATTCTCCCGCGCCTGCGGTGTCATTCCGGCATGATCGTGCAGGAGAAAATCCCGCCCCCGGTTGGTGTCCCGGTATTGAGCAGCCAGCGCGCTCGCCAAAGTGTGGGCTTCGGCTTGAGCGGACTCCAGGCCCACGCCTCTCGCCAGCCTGCCGTAGACCGTCAGCCACCCCGCGCTACGCATGGAAAACAGGGCATCGTTGTCTTGCCGCGTCAAAAACGTCCGCATCATCGCCATCGGAATCCAGATCGAAACCGGCTGGCCGTACTCCACGCCGCCGAACGGCGCCGCCGCCACTCCCACAATTGTGAAGGTGCGATGGTTCAAAACGATACTCCGGCCCACGGACGGCCCGGATTGCCGCTTCGCGTATGCTTCGCTGATCACTGCCACCGGGTGAGCCCCCGGCGTCCGGTCGTCGTTTGGACTGAGCAGCCTTCCCGCCGCCGCCCTGACGCCCAGCACCTGGAAGTAATTGCCTGTGACGATCGCGGATGCTTCCATCCGCGGCGCCTCAATTCCGACCAGCATCGAGCCCGTCCGCTCCGCAATCACGCCGTCAAGCGCCCGGCTGCCGTCCCGTATGTCCACATAATCGGGATAGCTTTGATTGTTTTGCGTTTTGCTGCCCTGCGCGCGGCGGAACCGGACCAGTTCCTCACTTCGTGACACGCCCGGAATTGGAGCAAGCAGCACCTGGCGCATCACACTGAACACGGCCGAACTGCCGCCGGTGCCGCACCCGAGCAGCAGCGCCGCGGCCGCGAGGAAACCCGGGCTCCTCCTTGTTGCACGAAATGCCTGGACAGCGTTGTGGAACGTTCCCGTCATAATGAGCCGAAGACGAAGATCAGCGGACCGCTGTTAACCGGCGAGGGTTACAATAGCGTCCGTGACGAAATACGTTCGTTTTCGCTCGTCCTCCGGCACCTCATACGGCATCCTCGAAGACGGCTCCGTGAAGGAGATTTCCGGCGACCTTTTCCAATCACCGCGCGAAACCGGGGCCGTCTACCCAGCCTCCAGCGTGAAGTTGCTCGCGCCATGCCGCCCCGGAAAGATTCTCGCCGTGGGGTTGAACTACCGCAGCCATCTCGGCTCCCGCCCGCAGCCCGCACAGCCCGAGATGTTTTACAAGGCCGTCACCGCCCTGCAAAATCCGGACGATCCGATCGTGGTCCCGCGCGACGCCACGGACTTGCACTACGAAGGCGAACTGGTCATCGTGATCGGCCGCGCCGCCAAGGGCGTCACTCCCGAACAGGCCCGCGATGCGATCTTCGGCGTTACGTGCGGCAACGACGTCAGCGAGCGCAACTGGCAGCACGGGCCGGGAAAAGACTTGCAGTGGTGGCGGGCCAAAGGCAGCGACACCTTCGCCCCCCTCGGACCCGCCATCGTCACGGGCATCGACTACGGCAGCCTGCTCCTGCAAACCCGCCTCAACGGCGAAGTGGTCCAGCGCCAGTACACCTCTGACCTGATTTTCGATTGTCCCGCCATCGTCAGTTGGGTCAGCGGCTGGGTCACCCTGCTCCCCGGTGATCTGATCTACACGGGAACGCCGGGCAGCACCCGAAGGATGTCGCCCGGCGATGTGGTCGAAGTCGAAATCGAAGGGATCGGGGTGCTGCGCAATCCCGTCGCAGCCGCCTGACTAAACCTCCACCAGTTCCCGTTCCCGTTCCTGCTCCGCAACGGCCGGTTCCGGCGCCCGCAGTTTACGCATGTGGAACAGCCCGTATGCCGACGCCGCCACCAGCGGCAGCACGCCCAGGATGAACGTCGTGTCCGGAATCATGCGCAGCCAGAGCAGCGTCTTCACCAGCGGCTGCTGGTAGAAGCCCAGCGACCGGGCGCTCCAGAAGCCATTGTTGAAGCTCTCGAGAGCCTGCATCACTCCCACCGGCAGCAGCGTGATCACGATCATTCCCATCAGCCCGATATTCAGCAGCCAGAAACTGGCCATGAGCCACTTCTCTTTCCAGTACCGGGGCTCCACGATGTTGCGCAGCGAGAACAGCGCCAGCGCGATCGCCAGCATCCCGTACACCCCCATCAGCGCGCCGTGCCCGTGCGCCGCCGTCAGAAACGAGCCGTGCTGGAAGTAGCTCACGAACGGAAGATTGATGAAGAAACCCAGTACGCCCGCGCCGAACAGGTTCCAGAACGCAGTAGCCACCAGGAACCAGAACGACGCCTTGTACGGAAACTCGTTGCCCCCGGCCCGAATCACCTTATATTGGCCGTAGGCTTCCACCATCAGCAGCGAAAGCGGGATCACTTCCAGCGCCGAGAACACGGACCCGAGCGCCATCCAGGCTTCCGGCGCTCCGATCCAGTAGTAGTGATGCCCCGTTCCGATAATGCCGCTCCCCAGCAGGATGATCAGTTGGAAATAGGTGGCGCGCAGCGTGGAGTGCGCCGTCACCAGCCCCAGCCGCACCATCAGAAAACCGATCACCACCACCGCAAACACTTCGAACATGCCTTCCACCCAAAGGTGGATCAGCCACCACCGCCAGTAATCCGCCATCGTAATGTGGCTGTCGCGATTCACGAACAGGGCGAAGCAGTAAAACACCGGGATCGCCGCCGCGGAATAGAGCAGCAGGTGCGTGAGCCCGCCCCGGTCCGACTCCGCCTTCAGCGCCGACCGCAACCCCCGCGCCACGATGAACAGCCAGATCCCCATGCCCGCGATCAGCAGCAGCATCCATAGCCGTCCCAGTTCCAGGTATTCCCAGCCCTGCGTTCCCAGCCACCACCAGGACTTGCCCAGCAGTCCTTTGATCGAGAGGTACTCGCCCCCCAGGCTGCCCACCACAACCACCACCAGCGCGCCGAACAGGATGTTCACCAGCGCGCGCTGCCCCTTCGGCTCCCGCCCGCTCACCAGCGGCGCGATGAAGATGCCCATGCCCAGCCACGCCGTCGCGATCCAGAAGATGGCGAGTTGCAGATGCCAGGTGCGCGCGATATTGAACGGCAGGATCTGCGAGAGATTGAAGCCGAAAAAGCTGGCCCCGTCCGCGTAATCGTGCGCCATCTTCCCGCCCAGCAGGCACTGCACCAGGAACAGCGCCAGGGCGATGACGAAGTATTTCGCCGTGGCCCGCTGGGAAGGCGTCAGTGGCGCCGCCGCCAGGTTGAAGCTCAGCCGCGGATTCGGCGCATCCTGCGCGGTCAGGCTGTAGCGGTGCTGGAAGTAGAGGATCACCGCCAGGAACAGCAGCAGTCCGGCCACGCTTACCGCCGACCACATCATCGCCCCCGCCGTCGCCGTATTGCCCGCTGCTTTATCGTAGGGCCAGTTATTGGTGTAGGAGTGCGCCGCCTCCGGCCGCTTCGCCACCGACAGCCACGCCGTCCAGGTAATGAATGCCGCAAGCTGTTTGCTCGCTGCCGCTTCGAGCGCCGGGTCGCCGCCACCCTCGCTCGCCGGAAGCAGCGCGCCCTTTGGCAGCGCGCGCGCGATCTCACCTTCTGCGAACAGCTTATGGTAACGGGCCACGATATTGTTCCAGCCCGCCGTCTGTCCGGCCGTGAACCGCAGCGTGCCGTTCGCGTACCGGTTCACCTTCAGCTCCTCGGCCACCTCGGCGTCCGCCGACGCCTTCGCGCCGGTTCCGAGTGCATCGTAGTCCGGCGCTTTCTGCCGCTGCATCGCTCCGGTCATCCAGTGCAGCGCCTCTGCCGTGTAGTCCGGGCCCAGGTAGGCGCCGTGGCCGAGCACCGTGCCGTAATCCATCAGGCCGCGCTTGCGGAAAAGCTCCTGCCCCTGCTGAATGTCCGCCGAGCTGAACAGCGTTGCTCCGTCCGGTCCGGTAACGCGGTCCGGAATGGGCGCGCGGCTGCGGTACATCAGCACGCCGCCGACGATCATGACAGTGAATCCGAATAATAAGGTAAGAAGAAGGCCGTGCTTCCAAAGGCCTGAAGTCTGCGTTGCGGGGGAACTCATTTCGCCTCCAAACCCAATGTTAGAGGCTGCCCTTTTCGGGCCCAATGACTTCAGTCACACAAGAACGGTGACCTGAGTCACACCCTACATCAGGGCGGAGACGATGCTGAACAGAAGCACCGCCATGACCACGGACGAAATCGCTACATACATGTAATCCCGTTCCAAAAAGAACGCGACCAGCGAGAAGCCGACCCGCACCACCGGCGTCGCCACCAGTAGCACCAGCCCGGCCAGCATGACGCTCTGCGGCCCCGTCCAGGCGATCTGAGCCCCCGGGTGCAGTTGCACCGGCGCCGACCCGTGCGCCGCCAGGTACCACACCGCGCCCGCGCCAACCACCGCGGCCGAAAGCAGCACGCCCGCGCGAAGAAGCATTCCGATAGTCTGCTGAATCCGTTCGTCCGTCATTTGAGTCCGCCAAAAAGTCCGCTGTAAACCATCTCGATCGCGAGCACTGCGATCACCACCGCGAAGACCAGCCGGAGAGTCTTCGTGCGCGCGCCCTTCAGCAGCCGCGCTCCCGATACCGAACCTCCCAGCACTCCCAGCATCACCGGCATCGCCAGGTCCGGATGGATATAGCCGTTGCCGAAGAACACCCCCGCGCTCGCCGCCGCCGTGACCCCGATCATAAAGTTGCTGGTTGTGGTGGACACCTTGAAAGGGATCCGCATCAGCTTGTCCATCGCGATCACCTTCATCGCTCCGGACCCCAGGCCGAGCAATCCGCCCAGAAGCCCCGCGCCGAACATCATCGCGAAACCCGATTTCACGCGCTGGACCTGGTAGGACACCAGCGCGCCCTCGCTTGGATAATCGCCGCCCAGCCGCAGGCGAAGCGCCAGCGGATCCGGTTTGATCACCGGCAGATCAGCAGGAATATGGAAGGACTGCCACGCCGAATACAGCAGGATCGCACCGAACACCACCGCCAGCGCCGGGGTCGGCACAATCGCCGTCAGGTGCGCCCCGGCGATCGCCCCCATGGTCGTGGCAATCTCCAGGAACATTCCCACTCGCACATTTGTGAAGCCTTCCCGTACGTAAGCGGCCGCCGCCCCGGACGATGTCGCGATCACCGAAATCAGGGTCGCCCCCATCGCCAGGTGAATGTCCACGCCCAGCATCAGGGTCAGCACCGGTGTGATCACCACGCCGCCGCCCAGTCCCGTCAGCGATCCCACAAATCCCGCTACCGCCGCTACCAGGAAGACGATGCCGGAGAAGGCGAGGACGGTCATCGGTTAACCTTGCGGTTCCGACTCCAACTCCAGACCCGCCCGGTCCAGAATCCGCAATTGGTGTCCCTGTATGCGGATGAATCCCTGCGCGCGGAACCTCGCCAGGTTGCGCGAGACCACTTCTCGCACCGTTCCCAGCCGCGATGCCAGCTCCTGGTGCGTGATGGGAAGATCGAAATCGTCGCTTCCCGCCTGGTTGGCGGCATCGAGCAGCAGCCGCGCCAGCCTCTGCGTCACGCTGCCGAACGTCATCGATTCTACGATGGCGACCAGATGCCGCAGCCGCCGCCCCACCACTGCCAGAATCTTCAATGCGACGTCGGGAAACTGCCGGCAAACCTGCTGGAAATCGCTCTTGTTGATGAACAGCGCCACCACCGGCCCCACCGCCCGTACCGATGCCGGGAAAGGACCGCCGTCGAACAGCGGCAACTCAGCCACGGTCGTGGGTGCGGTGTCGAGCGCCAGCATCATTTCCCTGCCCGCCGGTGAAGTCTTGAAGATCTTGACGGAGCCTTGGAGCAACAGGAAAATTCCGGAGCAAGGTTCGCCCTCCCAAAACAGCACATCGTCGGGCGAGAAGCGGCGTTCGACGGCGCGCTGCGCGAGTGCCTGCACTTCGCCTTCACTGAGGCTGGCAAATAGCGGGATTTGCGAGAGTGCCGCGTACTTGGGAACCAAATAATACTGTAATACGGCTGCCTGCGGCGCGAGCACGGCCGCTCGCGCTACAACGTATTGAGATACGCAACCAGGTCGGCCATCTGTTGCGCGTTGAACCGCGGCCAGTTCACGTTCCTTTGTTGCATCGCTTCCAGCATCCGCGGGCCGTGATCCCACAACACCGACACCATGCTGATTTCCGAATAAGCGTCGCTGCCCTTGCCGAGCTTCGGCGCACCGCTCGCCGGATCGTTGTGGCAGGTCGCGCAGCTCTGATCGGCAAACACCTTCTTGCCGCGTTGCGCGTTGCCATCGCCGCGGAAATACTGCTTGGCCCAGATGTATGCCAGAACCTGCCTCATCTCGCTCTCGGTAAGCGTCGGGGGCGGGTTCTTCATCGCCGGCTGATGGTTCCACATATCCGCCGCGATATCCGTGATGGTCTGATTCCGCAGCCGCGTCTCCAGCGCCAGCCGGCCCACGTGGCATCCGGCGCATCCCTTGGCCTGAAAAATGGCGGCCCCGTCGTTAGTCTGAGGAAAGGAAAAGCTGCGAACCAGGTGTTTGGTTTCCGGCAGATTCTGCAGGTACACCAGCATGTCTGTCAACTCCTGGGCCGTGACCGGCGTCCAGCTGAGTTTCTTCGACTCCTGCGCGGTCTTCATTTTCGCCCCGTGATTCCACATCTGCTGGGCCAGCATGATCGGATCCGAGAGCGACTCCCATTTCGCCACCGGAGGCGCCCCCGCCGCGTTCGACGCCGTGATGCCGTGGCATTCGGCGCAATGCTTCGAAGCGAACAGCTGCTTGCCGCGCCCGGCGTCACCGGGTTTTTCGAAGAAGCGGGCGGATACAAAATACGCGAACAGGTCGGCAGCCGATTCGTCGCTCATCCGCGCCTTCACGATGCCCTGCTTCTTCATCCCTTCCCACATTTCCGGAGCGTGATTCCACATCAGGCTCGCCATCACCGCCGGCGTGAAGTTGCGGTCGATCCGGCGGCCCAGGTCCGGCGCGGTCTTCCCGCCCCGGCCGTTCAGGCTATGGCACTGGATGCACTGCTCGGTCCGGAACAGCTCTTCGCCACGCTGGGCGTTGCCGGGAATCACGTTCGCCGCCAGCGCGGTCCAGGCGAAAACGGCGCCCGCGGCAATCAATCGTACGGTTGACATTGCTGGTCTCCTGTTACAAACCGCCTTCAGTTCCGGAACGCCCGGCCCTCACCGGGTCAGCCGGAGTCCTGTCATGAAAACGTGGGTCCGGAAGCCTTCGAACTGGAAGAATTCCTCACCGAATCCGTAATACCTCCACTCGGTGTTCCAGTATACGTGTTTATTGAAGGGAAGCGAGAGCCGCGCCATCGGCTGGAAGTACCGCGTGGGCCGCGTTCCCGTCAGAATCATCAGCGAACCCCCGGCGCTGAGTTTCCCGCCGCTCAACCGCGGAATTCCGATGTCCACCAGCGAGGTGGCGGTATGCGCCCGCTCGCGGTACGACGAAATCTCCGGATTCAGGAACGGCAGGTTCAGGTAGACGATGTCGGAATGAAGCGACGTGCGCTCATAGTCGGCATTCACCGTGATGTGCTTGCCTCCGCCCGGCGTCCAGAAAGCCCCCGCCGATACGCTGTGATTCTCGAAATCGTAGCGGATGGACGGCGACGGATTTTCGTTGTGCAGCACGTTGTAATTCGCCTGGAAGCCGAGCGAATCCGTGACCTGGTACTTGGCCCGGATCTTCGACCGGTGGTAGTCATTCAGGCTGGTGCGATAGTAGATCTGGTCGCTGTTGGACGCCTCGAAATCGAGGTTGAACCAGAGCTTGTGGGTCGGCCGGAAACTCGCCCCCGCGAGTCCCACGTGCCGTTCCAACTGCCCCGAGGCCAGATTGCCGGTCTGGCTCAAACTGCCTGCGCGGACCGTCGTGTCGCCGAAAACGTAGCGGTGGCCGCCCCGCAGCGTGAGTTTCGACGTCACATCGAAGAAAACGTCCACCTGCTGGCGGTTGTAGTTGACGATCTGAATCGGATTCAGGCGTGGTCACGTCTGCTCCCGCCTGCGCCGGCTGGCTCAGGCTGGTCAGGAACTGCTCGGTAAACAGGCCGTACCCCGCGTCGTGAAACCGGTCCGTCGTCCAGGCTTCCAAAATGCGCAGCCGCCGCCAGGGCCGAAGTTCGAAACCCGCGTTGCCCGTCACGTGCGGCTGAATCGCCGAACCGCTGGCGATGCCGTAGTGCGCGCCATAGAACAGGAGGTCCGCGAGTTGCGCGAAATTGCCTGATGCCAGTTCCGTGTAGCTGGCCGTGGTCTTCGGCTGGCTGAACAAAAACTGCCCGCTCAGGTCCAGCCAGGAGGTAGGACTCGCCGTCAGCAGCGCCTTGCTGTAGATGCTCTTGCCGCGAATCCCGTAAGCCTGACTCAGGCTCGTGAGCACCAGGGTTTCGCCCAGCAGCGGCGTTGTGCGGTCGCCGAGGTTCTGCCCCGACCAGTTGATGGCGGAGTCGTCCTTGAACGTCGTGCCGCCCTGTTCCAGGGTCGCGTGGAAGCGCCGCAGCTCGATCCGAACGCCGCCGCGATAATTGTTCGTGCTGTCCCGTAGCAGCCTCGGCAAGGCGTACTCGTTCGTGCCGCCCTGCAACCAGGTGTCGATACCGTTTCCGTAGCCGGAGTTTCTTTCGAAAGCCAGGTACGGCACCAGCCTTGAACCCGGCAACAGCTCGAGGCTCGTGCTGAGGTCCCGGCGGTGAGTGTCAAACTGCCGCTCCGAGAATCCGAACGGCGTCGCCGGGTTGGCGTACGAATCGATATTCCGGTAGTAGTCCAGATTCCGGTAATCGAAATTGAAGTCGTACCGCTTCTGTTTCGTGGCCCTCACACGGGCTGTATTATAAGGATCGCCGCCCCAGCCGAACGCCTGCACGTCCAGCCGGTCGAAAACCCGCTTCTTGGGATCTTGAAAACTCAAGTCGACGCCGAAAAGCTTTGGGCCTTCGCCCAGGTTGACGATGCTGCGGTATTGATTGAAGCTGCCCCGAACGTCGGTGCGCCAGCGGTATCCGAAATCCACGTAGCCGTTCACCCAGCTTTCGGTGGACGGAGCCGGCGATTCTTCCGGTTTGGCCTCGGGTGTGGCCGGCGCCTGGGCGGCTTCCGCCGCCGGCTTCGCCTGCTCGGGCGGCTGCTGCGCAAACGCCGGAACCATCAAAAGAAGAGCCAGTATGAGTCTCATTTGAATAAGTCCCGGTTTACGTTGGAGCCATGCACCTTCTGATGGCACAGCGTACAGTTCTGGAATCTCGGATTACGCAGGTCGTGCAGCGCCGGCGGCACCGTCCCCAGGCCCGCATTCCCGGCGGCAGTCGGCTGCGGCAGATTAGAATGGCACTCCAGGCAGACAAACCGCACCTGCGAGCGCGTCAGTGACATCGGATTCACCGAACCGTGCATCTGGTGACAGGTCTGGCAGCCTTCCGTCTTCACCGGGGCGTGTTCGAAAACGAAGGGTCCGCGTTTGTCGCCATGGCACTTGTAGCAGCCCGGCTCATTGGCGTTGGCAGTTTGCACGGAACGTTGCAAAAAAGTGCCGTGCGGATTGTGGCAGTCCACGCACGACATCGCGCCTTCCGGCAGCTTGTGATGGAACGGCCGCTGGAAATTTGCCCAGACGTCGGTATGGCAGGTAGAGCACTGCGCATTGATGTCCTTCGCCTTGCGCGCCACCAGCCCGTGCGGCCCGTTCTTGTGAATGGAATGGCAGCTCACGCAGCTCACCTGGTTCCTGACATGACTGCTATTAATGCGACCCACGTGCGTGGCTTGATTCAGGTGGCAGCTCAGGCAGATGCGGTCGGTGTCGGCGGGTTTGAGCTTGGCCGGGTTGCGGATATCGGCCGCGGACATGGACTCGGTATGTTTGCTGCCTGGCCCGTGGCAGGATTCGCAGGCCTTCTCTTCGAATCCGCGCTTTTTGTCGGTTTCCACCAGTTGGTGAGGGTTCTTCTGAAACGCGTTGAAGATATCCTCGTGGCATCCCTGGCAGACAATGGAACCGGCGAACTCCGCCGGCTTGGCGGCTTCGGCCGCTTGTGTTTCGGGAGTGCCCGGCTTGTCCTGGGCGCCCCATGAGAGGGTAACCGGGCCGGCCGCGAGCATCACCCCCAGCAACGCCGCCCGAAGGCGGCGCGCTGGAGGAGATACAAGTGGAGCGCCCGGAGTATGAAACAACCGGAACAAGGCCGTCATCTCCTTATTTTGAACTACCTATTTGCCCGCGTGGACCTTGGTCGCTTCGAAATCGGCGCCCGTCCCGTGGCAGACGTCGCAGCTCTCACCGAACTTCGGATCGATCTGCTTCACTGCATGCGCGAACACCGCCTTCTCGAAGTGGCACGCCGTGCAAGCGGACGTGGTCGCCGGTGACGGCGTCAGCATCCCCTGCGGGTCGTTAACGGCCATCTTGTCCACCGGCAGCACCGACTCGGTGCCGGTAATGTGGCACATGTAGCACTTCGCCGTGTCACCCACCCGCCCGTTCGGAGTGAACACCGGATAGCGGACTTCGTTGAATTCGTTGTGGCTGCCGCCGAATCCAACTACCGTGTAGGTCAGGCCCTCTTCCGCCAGCTTTTCGCCCGTGTGGATCTTATGAACCATCAGGGCGAAACTAATCGACTGGTTCGGAGCGGCCTTGTCCGCCGGGTCGAGGGCGACCACGCGGCGCACACCGTCGTTCTCCTGCGCGTTGTGGCACAGGACGCACTGGTCGATCTGATTGCGGTTTTCGCCGTGCAGCGAAAGGAACGAGTGGCAGCTGTTGCACTTGGCGAGGTCCACTACCTTGCGCCGCGGCACCACCGGGCTCCCGTCCACTGAGAAGTAGAAGATGTCGTTCATTGCCCCGACTTCCGTGCCCACCTCTTTTACCGTGCCGGGATTGATGGTGTAAGCGCGCCGCCCTTCCATTCCCACCGCGAAGGTCCCCTTCGCGCTGGCCGGGATGGCGTGCGTGAACGTATAGGTGCAGGTGCCGTCCGAGCTGCACTTCGCTGTCGGGACCGGGTTCTCTGAGACGTAACCTTTGCTGGTCACGTCAGCACCGAAACTGGTGGCGCCGTAATCGGAGCTCGGCCCGGCCAGCACGATACCCAGGCGGTTCAGACCGCCCGTCAACTGCGCCATCGTCACCGGCGCGCCGGACTTGTCCTTCGCCGTGAAGGTCACCGTCGGAGCCTTGCCGGCTACGCCGTTTTCCACCTTCGTGACCTTCAGGACGAGTCCCGGAGCCTGCGGAGGTTGGGTTTCCACGATATGCGCGCCGCGGATCGAGACGTCCATCTCGGCCTCGCCCTTCTCGAAGTGGCAGGACGTGCACTGGTTGTCGCTCGTTTGCGGCAGATTCGCGTGGTTCTGGCCCGTCGCGAAATTTACGTTGTCGTGGCAGGAACCGCAATCGTTCCGCGAAGGCTGCGTGATCCAGTTGTTCGCCTGTGCCGCGCCCGACTTCGGATCGTGGCAAACTTCGCAGCGGCGCGGGTTCGACGGCAGAGCCACCGTTGACCAGTCCGTGTTCCCCAGCTTGTACGGGGTTCCGGCCTGTACGCTCGGCAGTTCCTCGCCCATGTGGATCTTGTGCACCATCACCGGCATGTCCGGATTCCAGCCCGTCGCGTCCTTGGTCTGCGGCTGGTGGCACATGATGCAGAGTTCCATCGAACGGCGGGAGCCTCCGTGGAACGCGAGTTGATCGTGGCACTTGTTGCAGGACTCGGTCCTGACCACGTCTCGAACCACAGTTACCTTCGAGCCGTTCGGCACGAAGTCGAACCAGGCGTCGTCGTAATTGGTGCCCAGGTCGAACTCCGACAGGTTGCGCGAGCCGTAAACGGCTACCCGGTTCGACGCCGTCGCATCGAAACCGGCCGGCGCCTTAACGCCGAACTTATAAATGTACTCGCCGACCGCCACCGTCGTGACCGTACCGGTGGTGTCGCCCGTCGCCTGCTGCACCGTGACGCCGCCCGAAGTCGAATTCCGGGTGTTGTACGTCATGTACTGCGTCTGGCCCTTCGGAATGTAGGCCGCTACGTAGCGCAGTGAGAGGGTGCCCGGAGTCTGAATGCCTTGCAGATCGAGCGGCTGGTCCTTCGGGTCGCTGATCTTGTACCGCATCGAGATCGTTCCGTCGCTCTCGATTCCCGCGGTAACGATGGTGATCTTAAGCCCGGGTCGGACAAAGTTGAGGGTTTCGGCGGAAGCGTAGTACGCCTTATCGTGCACCGTGAATTGGGTCTTCTTGGGCGCGCTCATCAGAACCAGCGATCCGGCCACCAGAATCAGGCCGGCTGCGTAACGCCCTATCGCGAAAACCGAACGAGGAATCCGCATTGCTTATTCTCCAAAAGTAATAATTACCGTCTGTCACCACCGGACGCGCCTGGAAGCAACCCGTCGCGCCCGGCGGCAAGGCTCGGTGAACCTGAGCCCGATTTGTTCCCTACTTGCCGGCGTGCACTTTCAGCACGTCGTACGCTGCGCCTACTGCGTGGCAAACCTCGCAGCTCTCACCGAATTTTCCATCCGTGTTGCTGGCGGCATGGACCGTCGCCGACTCGCTGAAGTGACACGCCGTGCAAGCCGCCGTGGTGGCCGGCGTCGGATTCAACATGCCTTGCGGATTCACCACGTTATTCTTCCCGACCGGCAGCGCCGCTTCGGTATTGTTCACGTGGCACATGTAGCACTTCGCCGTATCCGCCACTCCGCCCGTCGGAGACATCGCCGGATACCGCACTTCGTTGAATTCGTTATGGCTGCCGCCGTTGCCGACCACCGTGTAGGTCAGCCCCGCCGCGCCCAGTTCCTCACCCGTGTGGATCTTGTGGATCATCAGCGCCATGCTCACCGATTGCGCCGGAGCCGCTTTGTCCGCCGCCACCTGCGCGTTCACCCGCTGCCCGGAATCGGTCTGGCTCGGGTTGTGGCACAGCACGCACTGCTCGATCTGCGTCCGGTTGGACCCGTGCAGCGTCAGCCGCGCGTGGCAGCCGTTGCACTTCGCGATATCCACGATCTTCCGACGCTGTTCCACCGGCGAGCCGTCCACAGAGAACGACATCACGCTGTTGTCAGCCCCGTAAGTCACACTCTGCGACCCCGTCGGCGCGTCGGGATTGGTAAATACCCGCCGCCCCTCGGCCCCGACCGAAAAACTACCCTTGGCGCTCGCCGGAATGGCTTTCGTGAAGGTATAAGTGCAGGTCCCGTCGGTGCCGCACTTGGCCGCCGTCAACGCGCTTTCGGAGACATAACCCGGCGTGCTCACTCCGGCAAATGTCGTGTACCCGTAGTCCGATGTCGGACCCGCCAGGACCAGGCTCAGCCGGCCGCCCGTCATGTCCGCCGGCGTCAGCGGGTTGCCCTTGAAATCCTTCATCGTGAAGGTAACCGTGGGAGTCTTGCCCGCCACACCGTCTTCTACTTTGACGACCTTGAGGACCAGCCCTGGATTCGCAGCCGATTCCTGCGGGAACACATGCGCACCCTTAATAGAAAGGTCGAATTCTTTGTCGCCCTGCGCCAAATGGCACTGCGTGCACTTGCTGTCGTCGGTCTGTACCAGGTTGGCGTGATTCTCGCCGGTGGCGAAGTTCACGTTGTCATGGCACGAACCGCAGGCCGCCTGCGACGGGTTCTTCATCCACGCGTCGGACTGCTTGGCGCCCGCTTCGTGGCAGAATTGGCAGCGCCGCATGTCCGAAGGCATCGCGACCGTCGAATAGTCCGCCACCGAGTTGCTGTGACCGATGATCTGGTAAGGTGTGCCCGCCTGCACGCTCGGCAGGTCCTCGCCCATGTGGAGTTTGTGGATCATGACCTTGAAATCCAGCGTGTTGCCGGTATCGGGGTCGGTGGTTTGCGGCGTGTGGCAGGTGATGCAGTTCTCGATGCCCCGCCGCGTCCCGCCATGAGCCGCCAGTTGATCGTGGCACTTGTTGCAGGTCGCGGTCTTGATCACCTCGCGCGGAGCCGGCGTCCCGCCCGCGGGCACGAAATCGATGACTTCCGAGTCGCGATCCGTTCCCAGATCGAACTCGGTCAGGTTGCGCGACCCGTAAATCGCGATGCGGTGCGTCGCCGTCGGATCGTAGGTGCCCGTCGGAGGCACGGCTTTCGTGGCGAAGGTGTAGATGTATTCGCCGGTGGCCACTGTCTTCGTCGTCCCGCCCGAATCGCCTCCCGCCTGCACGGCACTCTTGCCGTTGATGGTGCTTGCCACCGACCGGGCTGCGTACGAGACGTACTGCGCCTGGCCCTTGGGAATGTACGTTGCGATGAAACTCAAAGAGATCGTTCCCGGCGTTTCAATTCCACTGCGATCCAGGGGAAGCCCCTTCGGATCCGCGATCTTGTACTGCACGCTGATGGTGCCGTCCGTCGCGATTTTTGCCGAAACGATGTTGATATTGAATCCCGGACGGACGAAGTTCACCGTCGCCGCATCGGCATAATAAGCCCTGTCATGAACTGTGAACTGGGTTTTCTTGGGCGCGCTCATCAACAGCAGCGAACCGGCCACTAGAATCAGGCCTGCCGCATACCGCCCCACCGCGAAAACCGACGAAGGTATCCGCATACATAATCTCCAATAAGAACCTTGACTGTTATCCGTCGGCCGCTCGGGAGACAACCCGGGCGGGTCCGCGGAAAGGATGCAAGAAACTACCGAGCTTGTTAAGCAGTGCACACTCCTAGCCAAAGCCAGACCGGTAATTTCAGATCTTACAAACCTTTTATTATCTATGTGTTGGAAAATCCGGCACAGCACTGGCGGATTCTTCAGCGCGGGAAATGGGTGAAAAACATCGGCTGGTTGGGTCAAATTCCGCGCCAGGAAGCCCCAAATCCCATAAAACCTGACCGGCCCAAACGCCTGTTCGCAGGGTTTCAGGGGCAAATTTCCGTTTTATCGCGCGGCTGTCCATGTTACACTGTTCGAGCCCGCATGGCTCTGGTAACAAACGGGATCCGGTGTTTCCCATGTCAACTTTGAGGCCCAACAGGTGTATCGCTGCGGTGCCCCCTGCACCCCAGCGTCTCCAGCGCGCGCTCAGGCTCCTATACCAGCGCCGGGCAGCCGTTCAGGAACTCATTCGGGCCGTGGAAGAATACGCCGAAATGACAGGCGACGCGGATTGCCCGCTGTTGAAGCACCTCAACGCGACGGACCGGAAGTCGTCGTGAGGTTCCGCTCGATGGCGAATTTCACCAGTCCCACCAGGTCGTGCACGTTCAGCTTGCGCATCAATCCGGCGCGGTAAGTGTCCACCGTCTTGGGGCTGATTTCCAGCAGATCGGCGATGTCCTTCGCCCGTAAACCGTTCACCAGATACGAGAAAACCTCCATCTCGCGCGGACTGAGCGAGCTTAGCGGATCTTCCGGAATGGGCCGGTCCCCCTTGGTGAACAGTCCCGCGCCACGAAGCAACGGCGAAACGTAGACGCCTCCGTCCCGGACAAAGTTGATCGCGTCCAGCAGGTGCCGCGTCGGCCCGTCCTTCAGCAGATATCCGTCTGCCCCGGCGCGCAGCGCTTCCAGCACGGTCGATTCCTCCCGGCTGATCGAGAGAATCATCAGCTTGGTGGGAACTCCCCCGGCACGAACCCTCCGGATCACCTCGAGCCCCGTCATTCCCGGCATGTGCATGTCCAGAATTGCAAATTCCGGTCGCAGCGCGATGATCATATCCACCGCCGCCGCACCCTCCGAACACTGGCCCAGGATCTGGAGACCGTTGGCTGCGCATAAAGCCGCTATACCCTCCCGAACAATCGCGTGGTCATCCGCCAGGACGATAGTAATCGGCTTCTGGTCCTGCATAGTTCTCCTTGTGGGTTAAGCTTTTTCCGGAGATAGCGGTACGGAAACCTTTAGTTTAGTGCCAACCGGGCCGCTTTCCACAAGGAATTTTCCGCCCGCCGAAGAGGCCTGTTCCCGAATCGCTCGCAAGCCGATACCTGAGGACACGCTCGCCGGTTCCGAGCGCAGCCGCGAGACGTCGAACCCGACACCGTTGTCGGAAATCGTCAGCACTATCTCGTTTCCGCGGACTTCAAGAGCCATCTCGATCTCCGTGGCATGGGAATGCCGCACCAGATTCGATAGAGCCTCCTGCGCCGCACGGTAGATGAGCACCTTTTGTTCGAGCTCCGGCTCATACCCCTCCAGCTCGATGCGCAGGCGCGCGGCGTATTTTTCCGGAACCCCGCTCAGCGCCCAAAGCTGACCGAGCGCCTGTTGCAGGGTCAGCCGCTGCCATTCCGGTGGGTGCAGGCGCCGCGACACACTCCTCACCTGCTCGAGCGCATCGGACGCCAGCATATCGATCCGCTGCAAGGCCTGGCTGGCGGCCTGTGGCGGATTATCGAGTTGCGCCTGCGCCACTTCGATTTGCAGCCGGATCGCCGCCAGAAGCTGGCCCACGCCAGTATGCAATTCCAGGCTGACACGTCGGCGCTCCATTTCCACCATCCGGATCGCCGCCGCCGGCCCGCTTCTTCCGCTCGGATGCGCCCGCGCCGAAATCAGCCTCTCCAGAGTCTGGAGCCGGAAATAATGCCGGAGCAGACTCGCCTGGATCGCCACCAGTGCCGCCAGTTGATTGCCCACTCGTTCTTCAAGTTGCGCTTGCTTTGCCGTCCTCGGCGGAACACCGCAGGCAAGCAACCCTGCCCCTGCGGCTAGCTCTCCGGTTGGCCGCGGCGGCAACTGCTCATTCACGCGGTTGCCCCGGCCCGGAATCCGAGCCATAGTTCAACCAGAGTTCTCCTACTGTCGAGGTTGTACATTCGCAGAATGCCAGGATTCGGAATTCCGTGCAACGAGGTACGTACTTAGTACCAAATTTACTAAATGTAGTACTTGCATACACTTCCGCTTCGTATTATAAGGTAAACAAACCATGAAACGGGACATCAGCATCTTCCCTAGAGTCGCCATTTTTCTGGCGGGAGTCGCGGCCGGCGCTCTTACGAGCCGCCGCAGGGAAACCGCCGGTGATGCGGAGGCTTTAAGCCGAATCAGGAAGTCGCTGGAGGGCCTCGAGTCCCGCGTCGTCGCTAACGAAGAGGCGGCCAACCAGAAGTTCGAGCGGGTGGATGCCCGCCTGGATGAACAGGCCGCCAGGATCGCCGAACTGCCATCCACCACCCAGATTGTCGCCGCGATGGAACAATTGCTGTCCAAAACGATGGCTTCTCTGGATGAACGGCTCACCACGCAGGCTCACTCCATCGACGTTCTCAAGACCACCGTCGGACAGACCGACGGCCTCCTCGAACGCGTTCTGGAGTCGCTCGATTCCCTGCAAAGTTTTTCCGATGCAGCCGATCTTGCCGAAGATCCGCTCCTGCACCGGCCGGCTGTCTGACGCGGGTCTTCCCGCTTAATTCTCGTTCCTGTTGGAGGTGTTTCCTGATTCGGTCTCAGCAAATCCCGATTTAATTCGCCGGCCAAAGATACTATTCTGCGGGGAAAGACGCCATGGATCTTGCCAGAGTGCTTTACGAGTTGCGCCGCGAATTGGAGAATCTGGATGCCGCAATCCGCAGTCTGGAACGTTTGCAGCAGACCGGTAAACGCCGCGGACGGCCTCCGCGCTGGCTGGCTGATTTGAAGGATACGGAATCCGAAAATCCCCCCGCATCCCGCGCCGCACGGACTCCGCCCTCACGCAAGCCCTGAAGACCGCCAGGTCAGAAGGGAACGTCGTCGTCGCCGATGCCCTGGCTGAACTCGTCTCCGCCTGCGGGCTGCGACGCCGGCTGCTGCCGCTGTTGCGCCGACCTGGGCATGGAAACCGGACGCTCGAATTCCCCGCCTGACGGCGCGCCGCCCTCGCCGCCCCGGCTGCTCAGAAGAATCAATTCGTCGCACACCACTTCGGTGATGTACTTCTTTTGCCCTTCCTTGTCCTCGTAACTGCGGCTCTCCAGCCGCCCTTCCACGTACACCTGCTTGCCCTTCAGCAGGTAATTGGAAACGTTTTCGGCCCGCCAGAGAACCACGTTGTGCCAGTCGGTTATTTCTTTCCACTCGCCGGTCTGCTGGTCCTTCCAGCGCCGGCTGGTGGCAATCGTGAACGACGACCGCGCAACTCCGCTCGGCGTGAACTTGGTCTCGGCATCTTTGCCAAGATGCCCAATGAGAATCACTTTGTTGACACTACGGGATGCCATCTTATCCGAACTGTATCACACCCATCCGCCAAGTCCAGCCTTATCTGCGCGCTTCCTCTCCCGGGCCTCCCGCCGAGATTTGCGTCGCGCAGGACGCCATCGTGGTGCGCGCCTCCTCTTTCGGAAAATACGGCGAAACGTCGGCCAGCGCGCGCTCCAGCATCGGCCGCGACGCCTCGCAATCGCCCTCCGCCACCGCCGCCAGATGCCTCCACGCTGAAGCATCCCCGCGCAATCGCACCGGAATTTCGAAGTTCAGCGCGCTCGCGAATTCGTTCTCCGCTCGAGAATAGTCTTTGCGACGGTATAAAAGGATGCCCCGGTACAGGTGGGCCTCCCCGGATGCCAGATCTTTCGCACCCGCAAACGCCGTCCGGCTCGCCAGGTTGTAATCGGCCAGCGCCGCCTCCTTCGCTCCCGCCAGTTCCTTGGCCCTCGCCCGCAGGTACAAAGGTCGGGCGCTGTCCGGCGCTTCCCGGACAGCAGTGTTCAAAGTGGAGATCGCCGCCGCCGTGTCTCCGGCGAGCAGTTGCGCCCCGCCAAGTTCGGTGTGAGCTTCGGCAAGGTCGGGCTGCGGCGACAACCGGTCCATCAACGGCCGCTGTTCATCCCGCGCCGCTCTTTCCCAGGTTTCAACGGCAGCCTTGTACCGCGCCGCGGCTTCCTCAAACTTCCTGTCCCGAAACGCCTCGCGCCCGTTAGTCCAGGCGGCCAGGCCGGTACCCTGCAGTCCTGCCAGAACCCGCCCCGCTTCCTCCGTCCGCCCGTTTTGCAGCGCGATCCAGGCTTCCCACCTTCGCCCCACATCCACAATGGAGCCGCAAAACGCCACCGGCATCAGGCTCGCCGGGCAGGCGTGGGTTTGCGACGCCCGCGCAATCTCATTGTACGCATCCGTCTCCTCAGGTTCGGCCAATCCTCCCGCCTTCAGTTTTGCGACGGCGGACAGGATCCGCAATCCCGACGAAACCGGCTCCGGAACCGCTTTGGAACTCTTGCTGTACCGGGCCGGCCAGGATTCAATCGCCCGGTCGAACTCTCCCGCGGCATCGGTGAAGTCCGTGCGGTTGCCCGTGAGGGCGCCCGAAGCCAGGGCACAATAGCCCTTCCGAAAGTGAATCAGCGGCAATTCTTCCCGCGACGTGACGGGAAGTACCGAAGCCTGCGACTGAACGCAAGTCGCCGCGTCCCGCAATCTGGGAAGCGGCGCCAGTTCGACCCGATCGAAATCGGTCTGGGCCTTCAGCGCCCGCGCGAGCCTCTCGTCATCGGCCGCCCACATCGCGGAAAAAACGGATAGCGTGAGAATGAAAACCTTCATCGTCGATAAAAACCGCAAGGGCGTCTCCGTTGTACGATATTACACAAATATTGCTGAAGGTGCACCCGGTCCTGGACGAAATTACGCGACACAACTCCTTACGGCACGCTGATGCCCCCGGCGCGTGTCTTCCTGAGTTGTCAGGCTGCTTGCGGAGAAGTTCCCGCAGGGACTTCCGCCCCTGCCGGCCGTGGCCGCGCGGGCTGCTCTGCATTACAAACGGGACAGCAGTTGGAGCAGTACCAGCCGTGAACCTCTTCCGGCATGTGTAACCGCGCCGGCCAGTTACCGCACGAATCGCAGGCGCCCTTAACACGATCGGAGATGTGACAATTCGGCCTCATGCACGAATGACGAGCAGTTCCCTCGCCAAAGTTACAATGCCCCGGCCTTTCTTTAGCCGTGCACCCCCTACCGCCGGACGTAACTCAGGCCGAAACCAAACTTGAAAAGCGGGTCGGCGATATCGTGCGGCAGGTCTTCCGCCTGGGCCAGAACCGACGGCATATCGGCCGGCAAATCGTAGGGCAGCTTGCCGGCCGGATTCGCCTTCCCGAATACAACGTCCAGCAGCGCCGCGTCGCTCGCTCCGAAGGCCGCAAACGCGCCCGACACCTGCTCGATGAATTCCGTTAGGATCACCGGCCGGTCCATGTTCACCACCACTACCGTCTTGGTCCCGCTGGCAATCAGTTTCCGTATGTCCTCGAGCGCGCTCTGGTTGGAAGCGCCCTGGTAGGAAAGCGTGGTCCCGAACGCTTGTCCGCTCAGCACCGGCGGAGTTCCACCCGAGCCGCGCCCTCCGCCCCCGGCAAAGCCCCCACCGTACGGGAAGACCGTGTTCGGAGACGCCACCCGGATGATCGCCACGGCCGCCTGCTTTGGGTCGTCGACGACCGTGCCGTACCTGGCCGCAACATCCTTATTAATTCCTTCCACGTAGATCTTCGCCGCCGGCGCTACCGGCAGCAGGTTGCCGTCGTTCTTTAGCAGCACCGTCGATTTCACCTGGGCCGCATAGCCCGCGTCGAGGAACGGGCGGCTCGCCACCACAGTCGCGGTCCGCGCCGGATCCACATACGGATTCTCGAAGACTCCCAATTGAAACATGGCTCGAAGAACGCGCCGCGCGGCAGCGTCCATGACGCTCGCCGGCACGCTACCCTCCCGCGCCAGCTCGATAATGTATTTCGGGTCGTTGTCGCCGCCGATCTGGTCCACACCAGCCATCACCATCATCTTCTGCCGTTCCTTTTCCGTCAGCTTCTCCACGCCCCAGGGCATGTTGCGCAGCCAGTCGGTGACCACCACGCCCTGAAACCCGAGCTTCTCGCGCAGCAGGTTCGTAATCATCGCCTTTGAAAAATTCACCCCCACCGTGTCGTGGCCGACGGGAATGAAATACGCGCCCATGGCGCCGCCCGCTCCCGCCTCGAATGCCGCTTTAAAAGGCACCAGGTGATAGTCGAAGTTATTGCCCGGGTAAGAGGCCCACTTGCCGTAATAATTGTGCCCGTCCAGCCCGTCCTTGGCCGGGCCGTCTCCCGGAAAATGCTTCACCACTGTCAGGACGCTGTCAGGACCAAGTTGCCTGCCCTGGAATCCCTCCACGTAAGCACGCGTCAGCTTTGTCACCAGGTCTCCGTCGTCCCCGAACGTGCCGCTGATGCGGTTCCAGCGAGGTTCGGTGGCGATATCCGCCATGGGCGAAAGGGTGCACTGGATTCCCAGGGCACGGAGTTCCTGCGCAGCGATCTTCCCGAACTCCCGCACCAGGTCGACGTCCCCGGTAGCCGCGAGCCCAAGCTGGTCCGGCCATTGCGAAATAGTCGGCGCCGAGGTCGCGCCTCCGCGCCCTCCACCGTGACGCGGGTCCGAGCTGAAGATCAGCGGAATGCCCAGCCGCGAACTTTCGGCGATTTCCTGGAGGCCGTTATGAAACCGTGCCGTAATCTGCGGCGCTTCCCCCGCATTCGGCCGCACCAGGATCCAGCGGATGTTGCGCTCGAGGATGGTCGCCTGCGGGTTCGCTGAAGGTCCCATCGGCTCCACGTTGTTCATGTTGGGCCTGCCCTGGATCACCCGTGCCGCCCCCGTCGCGGGAGCGGCCGGAGCGCCGCCTCGTCCGCCGCGTCCGCCCGCTGCCGGAACACCCAATACTTCGCCGTTCGGACCGGTAAAACCGGAGAGCGAGGTGTGGATCATCAGCCCGGCCTTCTCTTCGAGCGTCATTCGGGAAAGAAGATCGGCCACCCGCCGTTCCACCGGGACGCGACGGTCCTCATACGGGTCGAGCGTGCCGTTCTTGTTGAGATCCCGGAAGCGCTGACCGTTCACCGTCAGCACGGGAGCTTTGCGCAGAGCCTCCTGCGAGCGGAGCGGGGCGTTTGCGATGCCTGCCAGGATCGCTACCGCCAGAATCGTCGGAAGGGAGTTTCGGGCCATCTTGTGTTGTCCTTTTGAATCGCCCAGTCTATTCGGCTTCGCGGCCCCACGCAATGGTCGCCGGCGCAGTACCCTGGGGCAATTACCGCCCGCTGCCATTACCGTCGTTCCGCGTCCGGCAGCCTGAGCAGACGGCCGGCAGTGCGGGGCTTAAGCGTGCTCCGCCTTCCAGGCGGTCCAGCATAGTTTGAGCCGCCTGCGCCAACATTTTGATTTCTCGGAATAGAGGCGATCGGCGAGCGTTCGGCAGTTGGACCGTAGTTTCTTTTGGTCATCGTCCACGATCTTGAGGAACGCGGTGATATCTTCCTCCTTACCAAACTCGTCCGGCTTTCCAAGGATCGTCTTGCGCATGACCACGAGGTTATGATCGTCCCCTAACTTGCTCTCGAGGTCCTTAGCCGCGGCTTCGTAGCCATCGAGCACCTCCGGCCAGGCCTTGCTGACAAGATTCAGATGATAGCGCAGGTCCTTGGCGCGTTTTCGCCGACCGGCGATTTCGGCCTGCCAGCCGAGGCGCAGACCTGTTCGATCTCGTGCGCCTCCGCCGCCAGTTGCAGCGGCGTTGCGGACCCCACCTGGTCGTGCGCCGCGGAGTACTCGCTGTAGAGCGACGGGTCCTACGTCAGGGCCTCGGCCACGGCTTGGGAGTGGGACAGGTGCTTGTGCTGGCTGCGGATCTGGTCGGCGGCGGAATTGATCCTGGCTTGAGCGCGCGCCCGCGCCCAACGCGCTTCGGCAGCGCCCTGCGCCCGCAGGCGCCGCGCCTCCGGAGAGAGATTCTGTGCGCCGTCCTTAGCGATCTTACTGAAGTACGCGCTGACCTCGGCTGGCACGTTGCTTTGCTCATAAGCATAAATCATTTTTATAAGAAAACGTTCTCGTACAAGCAATGTTCCGCTTGCCTGTCCCGCCGACCCGCTCGATGAATGCGGTGCTCCAAAACGGAGCCGACGAAAGGACACACCACCATGACGAACGCAGAAGCCACCACCGCCGCAGGAACCGCCGCCGCTACGCCACAGGGCGCCGCCGCCGCGCCCACACCCGCCAAGGCGGCCACCAAGGCGAGCCAGAAGAAGGCCGCGCCCAAGGCCAAGACCGGCGCGAAGCCCGCCGCCGCGAAGACCACGGCCCCAGCATCCAAGCAGGCCAAGCCCGCCGCCAAAGTCCGGAAGCCGGAGGCGCGGGACGGATCGAAGCAGAGCGCCGTGCTCGACCTGCTCCGGCGGAAGGAAGGTGCGACCGCGGCCGAGATCGCCAAGGTCACCAAGTGGCAGGAGCACTCGATCAGGGGCTTCATCTCCGGCACGATTTCGAAGAAGATGACGCTGGCGGTCGAGTCCGTCCGCAACCAGCAGGGCGAGCGGGTCTACAGGGTGAAGTAGGACCAGCCCACCGCCGCGGTCGACGCCGCCGTCCGTCTGGGTGGCGGCTTTTTTGCGGCCTGGTTGCAGGTAGATAAGGCAGCCTACGGCGTTCCATATAAGATCTAATGTGCGTTCGACCCATGGCACAACAAGATCCGGAATACTTGGGCTATCATCCCGGCGCTGAACTGGTCTTTGCCATCGTTTGTCCGCTCGGGACACCGTACACGCGGGTTGCCGAAGCACTCGGGAACTACCTCGGCCAGTTCGGTTACAGGACCGAGACGATCAAGGTCAGCGACTATTTCGACGATTTACTCCAGCAACTAGGGTCGGATCTAAAGCCTGAAGGCGACGATGCAACGGCTAAGGCGCAGCACAAGATCGCCGCCGGAAACCAGATTCGACAGTTGGCCGAAAAGAACGACATCATGGCTCTGGTTGCGGCCGGTGTCATTGCGGACTTGAGGTACGAAAGGAACCGGGCGCTCGGACGAAAGCCGAACCAGCGCCGCAGCCTGCCGCTCACCAACCCGGCTTACGTGATCTCGACGGTTCGGCGTCCTGAAGAGGTGACCACTCTACGGCGTATTTACGGAGATGGTTTCTTTCTGGTTGGAGCAAACGCCTCGCGGGAAGTCCGGGAGCACTACCTTGCCGAGAAGGGCATTGTCGGTGAGGCGGCGACGGCCCTCATGGAGACGGACGCAAAGGAGAAACTGGAGCACGGCCAAGCGACACGCGATGCCTTCCAGATGGCGGATGTCTTCCTGTCCGGTGATTCCGCAGGCGCGATTATGCCGATCAGGTGAACCGTTTTTTGAAGCTGCTTTTTGGCTGCCCGACTCTCACCCCCACACCCCAGGAACAAGCGATGTTCATGGCTTACGCCGCATCGCTGCGTTCGGGTGACCTGTCCCGACAGGTTGGTGCGGCGATCATCGACTCGCATGGTGACCTGATTTCGGTCGGCTGCAACGAAGCGCCGAAATCGGGCGGAGGACTATACGATCCACCTTCTGCCGGGAAGCCAAGCCACCGGGACATCGAGCGGGGCGATGACTCGAACGAGCGCGAGAAGGACATCATAGCCGACCGCATAGTGCAGGAGTTGGGGGGCAACGTTGATCCGAAGGCTGTGCGATCCAGCCTGAAAGCGGCGGGCTTTTTCGACATCACTGAATTCGGACGCCCCGTTCACGCCGAGATGGAGGCGTTGCTCGCGTGCGCACGGTCAGGGCGTAGCGTGCGGGGTGCGGCCCTGTACACGACCACATTCCCGTGCCACAACTGCACGCGCCACATCATCGCCGCCGGCATAAGTAAGGTGATCTATATCGAGCCGTATGCAAAGAGCAGGGCTTCGGTCCTCCATCCCGATGAGATTTCCGTGGACCGGGCGGAACCAGGCAAAGTTCCCTTCCTTCCGTTTGTGGGAGTGGGCCCGCGCCGGTACTTCGACCTGTTCTCACTCACGTTGAGCACCGGATACCCGATCGAGCGGAAGAAAGATGGAAAGTTGATACCATGGTCCCGAGCAACTGCCGCAGTCCGGTTGCAAGTGAAACCCAGTACCTACCTTCAACGAGAATTGCTTGCTTACGGAACTCTGAAACGGATACGATCTTCACATGGCTAGCCAGAAATTGACGCACGCGACGTTCTGGAACAGAATGGACCGCGCGACCCGCCACGTCGGCAAATTGCCCGACTGGGTGAAAGGCAGCCCCAGCAACGAACGGTCGGCGTCATCTGGTTGCGTCCAGTATCAGAGTAGCGCCGAGCGTAGCGGCAGAGACTCAATCACTGCCGTGAGGCAGGATCCGCTTCCGCCCCGGGAATAAACCCACTCGGCGGTTAAAGCGGTCTGAACAGCAGCACCGGATTCTTTTCTTCAGAAACACCGGCATCGAGCCCCAACTTGGCGGGCCGGCCAGTTGTCGAAGCGCACACCCGGGGCATGGCAAGGCGCGGTGACCGCGCTGACCACCTCTTTTTTCCCCAGACGGTCGCCAAGGCGTGCAATCGTTCAACGCGCCGGAGTTTTTGGCCCGGTAGGACCCAAGCGCGCGGGCGTCATCATGTATAGGCGCAGGGCCGTTTCTCTCCGCGAGAGAATCGCCGCGAAACACGCCGCCCACGCTGCCGTGCCGCCCGAAGCCGCCACTGGCGCGTTCTCCGGTTGGGCGCGCTGCGAATGGCATGCTGCCCAAGCCGCCCGAGTGTTTTGGACACCAAACTGGCACCAAGGGCGTGCTTCTGATCTTGCGCTTAGCTGTAAGTGTTTGAAATGTTTTGGTGGACCTGGTGAGATTCGAACTCACGACCTCTTCCATGCCATGGAAGCGCGCTCCCAACTGCGCCACAGGCCCGTTCCCGGATGAACTTTCACTATATCACAGCCCCTCTTCCGCCCAAATTGCTTTGCCGCACCCTTAGACCGCTGCCTACAATGAAAGGGATGCCATTGTGGCGCTTCCCGGCTACTATCCTCCTGCTATGCCTCACCACTCTCGGGCTCTCCTCCTGCCTGGCGCGGCGTCGTGTGATTACCCGCCCCGGCGCCCCTAAGTCGGGACACGCTACCCTCCTCGTCGCCGCCCCGGAAGCGCTGACCCAGGAAATCGCCCGCCGCTATGAAGCCATTCACGACTTCAACGCCACCGTCGACATGGTGCCCGCCCTCGGCAGCGCCGAAAGAAGCAAGATCACCGAATACAAGGATGTCCGCGCCTACATCCTCTTCCGCAAGCCGGATGAAATCCGCCTCATCGGACTCTACCCCCTCGTCCGCAACAAGGCGTTCGACATGGTCTCCCAAAACGGCGACTTCAAACTCTACATCCCCGCCCAAAACCGTTTCATCATGGGCAAAAACGAGGTCGTCGAGCTGTCCAAAAACAAGCTGGAGAACCTTCGCCCGGAGCACTTTCTCGAAGCCCTCATGGTTCGTCCTGTCGATCCCGAAAATGAGAAGATCCTGTTTGAGAATTTCACTGACGAGGACAATGCCTATTACCTGCTCAACCTCGTGCGGCAAGACAGCAGCGGCCGCTTGGAGCTCAGCCGTACCATCTGGTTCAACCGGCTCGACCTTGGACTGGCCCGCCAGTTGATCTTCGATCCGAACGGAAACATCCTCACCGACGCCCGCTACTCCAACTGGAAGGTCTACGATAACGTCTCCTTCCCGGCTCACATCGAAATCAACCGGCCGCGCGACGAGTACGGCGTCGTCATCGATATCGTCAAAATGGACATCAATAATGGTGTGACCGATGATAAGTTTGTGCTCAATCAGCCCGAAGGGACCAAGCTCCAGATCCTCGGCCAACCCGCCTCCCCGCCCGCCAAAGGAACCAGCAAGTGACCGGTAAGCTCGTCTACGAGAATCTGAAGCACCGCCCGATGCGCACCCTGCTCAGCATCCTGCTCATCGGCGTCCCCGTAACCCTCATCCTCAGCCTGGTTGGCCTCAGCCACGGCATGATCGATGACACCAAACACCGCGCTCAGGGAATCGGCGCGGATATCGTGGTCCGCGGCAAGGGTTCGAACCTGCTCACCTTGAGCGCCGGCATGAGCGACAAGATGTTGGAGTTCCTCGCCAAACAGCCGCACGTGGCGATGGCGATGGGCGTCGTCAACCAGCCCGTCGAGGGCGTCACCCTCGGTGTCACCGGAGTCGATCTCGATCAGTTCAACCGCATGAGCGGCGGCTTCAATTATCTTGAAGGCGGTCCCTTTCATGGCAGCGGCGAGATCCTGGTCGATGAGTATTACGCACGCCAGCATCGCCTCCACGCCGGCAGCACGGTGGAAATCCTGAACCGTCCCTGGCGCGTCGCGGGCGTGATTGAAGGCGGTAAGCTTCAGCGCCTCGTGCTTCCCATAGGCGTGCTGCAGAAGCTGATTGGCGAAGAAAACAAGGTGAGCCAGATCTATCTCAAGCTGGATGATCCCGCCAACACCGACGCCGTCGTGCGAGACCTCAAGGCGAAGCTCGTCGATTACCCCATTCTCTCCATGCAGGAATTGCTGTCCTTGTATGACCCGGCCAACATCCCGGCCCTCCAGGAGTTCACCTTCATCGTCATGGGCATCGGCGTGATCATCGGGTTCGCCGTCGTCTGCCTCTCCATGTACATGGCCGTGCTCCAGCGCACGCGCGAAATCGGCATCCTGAAATCGCTCGGCTCCTCGAAAGCATTCATCCTCCGGATCATCCTGACCGAGGCGGCGCTGCTCGGAGTCGGCGGCACCCTTCTGGGCATCCTGATGAGCCTCGGCGCCTACTGGATCATCGCCACCTTCTACCCGGCATCGTTTCCCATGGCCATCGTTCCCTCCTGGTGGCCCATCGCCGGAGGCATCACGCTCGGCGGCACCGTCCTCGGCGCGCTCTATCCCGGATTGAGCGCCGCTGCCCACGACCCCATCGAGGCCCTCGCGTATGAGTAACGGCCCGATTATCCAGACGCGCGACCTCCGCAAGACCTACCGCGTCGGCAACGTGGACGTGCAGGCGCTCCGCGGCGTTGAGCTCGCCGTGCCCGCCGGTGATTTCCTCGCCATCATCGGACCTTCCGGCTCCGGAAAATCCACCCTCTTCCACATCATCGGCGGCCTCACCCCGCCCACCGCCGGCAGCGTCAGCGTGGCCGGCAACGACCTCGCTCAACTGAGCGACGCCGGACGCACCCGCCTGCGCAAAAACACCGTCGGCTTCGTGTTCCAGAAATTCAACCTGCTGCCGAATCTCACCGCCCGCGACAACATCGAGGTCGCTCGCTTCATCGCCGGCATGGACAGCAAGCCTGACCCGGAGTTCGAGGATATGCTCCGCGTTCTCGGCATTGCCCAGCGCCTCGATCACAAACCCAGCGCACTGTCGGGCGGCGAACAGCAGCGCGTCGCCATCGCCCGCGCGGTCGTCAACCATCCCGCCATCCTGCTCGCCGACGAACCCACCGGCAATCTCGATTCGGAGAATTCCGTCGCCGTCCTGGAGATCCTGCGCGATCTCAACCGCCGGCTCGGCCAGACTATCCTCATGATCACGCACAACCCGGAAGCCGCCGCCTATGCGAACCGCACCGTGCGCATGAGAGATGGAAAAATCGTGGATTGCGGCTAAGCCTCAGCCCTGACGCACCGCACCGCTTAACGCCAGCTTCTGCTGTTTCAGCCACTTCAGCCGGCCTTGCTGCTCCTGGTACAACGTGCCGAAACCGGCCCAGTAGTAGCCGAACACGAACAGCGCCAGAAACGGAATGGACAGCAAATTGTACGTCTGCACGGCGAACACGATCATTGCCAGGAAATACGTGCCCACCCCGATTTCGGCGTACGGAAGCCAGCCGCTGCGGCTCCGGTATTTCTTCGTGTCCAGGTTCACCGGCCGTTCCCCCACCGCGTACTTCGCCGTCCGCGCGAAACTGGTCTGCACTCCGAAAAGCGCTTCCAGCACGGCCCGCGTGTTGATGATCGTTAACCCCACTCCTACCGCCATCAGCATCGGCAGCAGAAACACGGACCGTTTCCAGTGTTTCGGATACAATTCCCGCTGCGCGATCACGTAAAACAGCGAAATCGACCAGAACGACGCCATGATCAGCGGCAGGTCCACGAAAACCATCTGCCACACGCCCATGTAAAACCGCACGATCATCACCGGCAGCATCAGCGCCGAAACCACCACCATCAGCGGATAAGAGATGTTGGGAGTCAGGTGCAGAAACGCTTCCGCCTTGTGCCGTTTCGGAATGTCCGCCTTCAGAATCGCCGGCAGCAGTTTCTTCGCTACCTGCGTCAGCCCCTTCGCCCAGCGCGATTGCTGCACCTGGAACCCGTGCATTTCCACCGGAAGTTCCGACGGGCAGTCCAGCCCGGGCAGATAAACAAACCGCCACCCCTTCAGTTGCGCCCGGTAGCTCAGGTCCGAATCCTCGGTCAGCGTATCGTGCTGCCAGCCGCCTGCGTCCGCGATCATCTCCTTGCGCAGAATCCCCGCTGTGCCGTTGAAGTTGAAGAAATACCCCGCCCGGGACCGCGCTCCGTGCTCCAGGATGAAATGGCCGTCCAGCAGCATCGCTTCCACTTCCGTCAGGAAGTTGTAGTCGCGGTTCAGGTAGCTCCAGCGCGTCTGCACCACCCCGACCTTCGAATCGGCAAAATAATGTACGGTCCGCGTCAGGAAGTCCGCCGGAGGGCAAAAATCGGCATCGAAAACCGCCACCAGTTCGCCCGTCGCCGTCTCCAGCCCCGCCTGTAGCGCACCCGCCTTGTAGCCGTGCCGGTTCCCCCGATGAACGTATTCGATCGGGTATCCGATCGTCCGGTAGCGCTCCACCAGGGCCTCGGCGAACGGGTGACGTGTCGTCCGTCGAATCGTCCAGCACCTGGATCTGGAGCAACTCGCGGGGGTACTCGATTTTCAGCGTTTCTTCAATCAGCCTCTCCACCACGTACCGCTCGTTGTAAAGAGGCAGCTGGATGGTCACCCGCGGAAGCTGCTCGAACCGGCTCTTCGGCAGGCCCGTGGCGTTCTTCCGGTGCTTGAAATAGGTGCGGATCACGTCGTAGCGATGGATCCCGTACACGGAGAGAATGATCAGCACCGTGAAGTACGGAATCAGCATCGCCCAGTCGAACCAGCCCAGTTGGTGAATGCCCGCGAACGAGTCGTCGAACATCCCCCGCATGAAGCGGTCGGTGGCCGACTTTGCGGCGAAGAACGCGAAAGGCAAGCTGACAGGCATAGAGTTAGGGCCCGGATTCAGCCCTTCAGCATCCTAAATGTTACCAGATCGGCGGTTCGCCCGCGCGGGCGGTTGCCGGCCACATCCCGCCGCTAACGGCGGTAAACCACCCCATCTTTCATGACAAAACTCACCTTTTCGATTTGCCGGATGTCCTGTTCGGGATTTCCCGGACACGCCACCACGTCCGCCAGTCGCCCCGGTTCCAGCGTTCCCGTGCGCTCCGATATTCCCAGCAGTTCCGCGTCCGCCGCCGTTCCCGCCTTCAGCGCATCCAGCGGCTTCATTCCCAGCGCCACCAGAAGATGAAACTCCTCCGCGTTCCTTCCATGCGGATATACGGCGGCATCGGTGCCCACGCCGATCTTCACGCCCTTCGCAATCGCCTTGCGCACCGTGTCGTTCAACGCCGCCATCGCCTCCCGCGCCTTCTTCGCCACCACCGGGGGCAGGTACCCGTCGGTCAACTGTTCGCGCAGCCCCTCGGCCGCCATCAGCGTCGGCACCAGGTACGTGCCCCGCGACTTCATCAGGTCCAGCACTTCATCGTCCAGAAACGTACCGTGCTCGATGGAATCGATCCCCGCCAGGATTGCCCGCTTCGCTCCCGCCGCGCCGTGCGCGTGGGCCGCCGTCTTTCGCCGCAGCGCGTGCGCTTCGTCCACCAGCGCGTCCAGTTCCGCCTGCGTCAGTTGCGGTGTGTCCACATCGTCGGTCAGCGAAAGCACGCCCCCGGTGGCGCACACTTTGATAATATCGGCGCCCTGCTTGATGTTGTACCGCACCGCCTCGCGCGCCTGGTCCGCGCTGTTGATCACACCGTCCGCCACCCCCGGTTCCTTCCCGAAAATCATCGGCGCGAACCCCGCCGTCGGGTCGCAGTGCCCGCCCGTCGCGCCCAGCGCATGCACCGCCACCAGCATGCGCGGTCCGGGAACCTTGCCCGAGGCGATGGCGTTCCGCATCCCCACGTCGATGAAGTCCGCCGACCCCACATCCCTCACCGTCGTGAACCCGGCCATCAGGGTCTTGCGGGCATTCTCCGAAGCATCGAGCGTCCGCTCCGCCACCGTCTTCTTGAGCCCGTCCAGTTCGCCCTGCCGGTAATCCATGGAGAAGGGATAGCTCAGGTGCGTGTGCGCGTCCATCAGTCCGGGCAGCAGCGTCGCGTCTCCCAGGTCAATGGTTTCCGCTCCCGGCGGAATGGCCGCCCCGCTCCCCACCGCCGTAATCCGGTTCCCCGTCACCACTACCACTCCCGGCGACACCAGCCGGTCCGACCGCCCGTCGAACAGCCGCGCCGCCTTAAGCACGATCACACGGTCGGCGGGCGCAAGCCCCAACGGAAACACCAGCAACGCAATCAGCAGCCTTCGCATAGGCGAAAATCATAGCACGCGCAAACATCGGCGGTCGGCGAGCGGAACCACGAAGCGCAGAGCCGTGTGGGTCCAGCTTTGCCAGCCGGTCCGACCGCCCGTCGAACAGCCGCGCCGCCTTAAGCACGATCACACGGTCGGCGGGCGCAAGCCCCAACGGAAACACCAGCAACGCAATCAGCAGCCTTCGCATAGGCGAAAGCACGCGCGAATGTCAGCGGTCGGCCACCGGAATCACGAATCGCAGCGCCGTGTGGGTCGCGGAAAACGACGCCACCTTCACGTCTTTCAACCCCGCCGCCCGCCCGGCCTCCAGAACTTCAATCTCGCGAATTTCCCGGACGCCCTTCGGATACACAACCCAAAGCCCGCCGTCGGATTTCATGCCCGCCGCCAGCTTCGCCAACCGCTTCAGGTCCGCCGCCCGGCAGGCCGCGTAGAAAACCAGGTCCGCCTTGTCCCGCCCGGCTGCCACCCGGGCGCCGCGACTGTCCAGTTCCGCCTCGAAGCCCTCTTCGAATTCACCCGCCAGCCGGTACGTCACGCCCGCTTTGACGCCCAGCTTATCAGCCCGGGCCGGTGGATTCAGGATCTTTCCCGCCCACTTCTCCGCCGCCCGCCCCAGTTCGAATTCCGCCGCGCTCCCGGCGAACCGCAGTCTCAGCACCCCCGCTGAGGCCGTGACGCCCGTCAGTTCCTTAAACGGAATCTTCAGCCGCTCTTCACCCCGGAACAGCAGATGGTCCGTCTCCAGGTGCGCCTTTCCCGTTACCTCCCGCCCCTTCCATCGCATCCTGCATTCCTGTTCCTGTCCCACCGCTTATCCCTCCATTTCCACCGTTTCCCCCAGCTTCTTTCCGAGATTTCTCAAGTAACCGTCGATCGTGGAGGTGTAGCCCATGAAGAAACGAGCCACAAACCGGAAGATCACGTTGTAGATCTCCCCGTCCTCCCGGATGCGCACTTCCGACCCGCTGCCGGACGGCGCCACCTCCACCGTCCAGGTGCCCCCGAAGGGCAGGTTCCGGTCTGCAATGCGGGTCACGCGCCGCGACGGCGCCACCTCTTCCACCAGCTCGTAAGTGATTCTCTGCTTGTGGCTGTCCTCTTCCCACCATCGCCTGCGGCCGTTTTCGTCAGCCAGCGCGCCAAAGCGTTTCACGTCCGGCCTCCAGTCCGGCGGACCCGTAATCGCCGCCCAGATCGCCTCCGGGGCCGCTTTGAAACGCGCTTTCCGCGAAGCCGTGTGGGGCACCGGAAGCATCGCTCCAATCGCCGCCGCAATCCCCGCCAGCGCCAACAGGCCCCCGCCAATCCACAGCACCCACTTCATCTCTCATCCCCCTTCCAATAGCGTTTCGCTTCGCCCGCCGCCACCATCTCCCGCGCCGCCGCTCCTAACAGCTCCAGTCCCCGCACCGCCTGCCGGCGCTGCGCCCCTTCCAGCCGTCCCAGCAGCATGGCCACCAGGCCGGGCTCCAGCACCTTCTCTGTCCCCTTGATGCGGGCGCCCGCCGGCGTCAGCCGCAACTCTACCCGCCGCTTGTCCTGCCGGCTGCGCTCCCGCGAAACGTAGCCGCCCCGCTCCAGCCGGTCCACCGTCAGCGACATCGTCGAAGCCGTCACCCCCATGTGCCGCGCCAGGTCCAGCATCGACAATCCCTCCGCTTCATCCAGGTGCGAAAGGATGCTCGCCTGGTGCGCGCTCAGCGTCGTCTTCTTTTCCGCGTCGTGAACGTGCCGCCGGTGGCACGCAAAAAAGATCTTCGGATAGTTTTCGAGCACCGCCTCCACGTCGCGGTCCGGTCCCATGCCCGAGTAGTATATGGATAAATAAATTGGTTTGTCAAAGCAAATCAATTGCGACCGCGAGGAATAAATTCCGCCCCCGCCGGCATATGCAAATGACGCACGGCCAATCCGCCCGCGCGCCCCCCGTCGTAGAATGAACGGAATCATGACCGGGTCGAAACTGGGTAGCTACGAAATCGGCGAGAAGCTCGGGGAAGGCGGCATGGGCGAGGTCTGGCGGGCCCGCGATTCCCGCCTCAATCGCGCCGTTGCCGTAAAGGTACTTCCCGCCAACGCCGCCGGCGATCCCGCGCGCCGCCTCCGCTTTGAACAGGAGGCCCGCTCCCTGGGCGCCCTGAATCACCCCAACATCGTCGCCGTCTATGACGTCGGCGAGAGCGGCGGCCAGGATTACATCGTCTCCGAACTGGTCGAAGGCGAATCCCTGCGCAAGTTGGTGGAGCGCGGCCCGATACCCGCCCGCCGGCTTCTCGAAATGGCGGTCCAGATCGCGGACGCCGTCGCCGCCGCCCACGCCCTCGGCATCGTCCACCGCGACCTCAAGCCCGAGAACATCATGATCTCCCGCGAGGGCCGCGTGAAGGTGCTCGATTTCGGACTCGCCAAGTACAACGGCCCCCCCGCCGGAGACGAAACCGCCACCCTCGCCATGTCCCAGCCCGGCCTCGTCCTCGGTACCGTCGGTTACATGTCCCCCGAACAGGTCCGCGGCGAAATCGTCGACCCGCGTTCGGACCTCTTCAGCTTCGGCTGCGTCCTCTACGAAATGGCCACCGGCCGCCGCGCTTTCGAAGGCAAATCCGCGGCCGACGTGATGAGCGCCATCCTCAAGGAGGAGCCGCCCGAGATGTCCGCCACCGCGGGCGCCGCCGCTCCGCCCGCCCTCGAAACCATCGTCCGCCGCTGCCTCGAAAAAGAGCCCGCGCGCCGCTTCCAGTCCGCCGCCGACCTCGCCTTCGCCCTCCGCTCCGTTTCCAGCCTCTCCTCTTCCTCCCAGTTTCCCGCCGTCGCCCCGCCCCGCCGCCGCAACTGGATCCGCTCAGCCGCTTTCGTCCTCGCCTCCCTCGCCGTGCTCGCCGCCGGATACCTGCTCCGCGGCGGCACCCGCCAGCCCGCGGCGGCGGTCTTCCACCGGCTCACCTTCCGCGAGGGCCGCGTCACCGCCGCGCGCTTCGTCCCCGGCAGCCGTAACGTGGTCTATTCCGCTATCTGGGAGGGTGGCTCGCCCCGCGTCTACCTGGCCACTCCCGGCAACCCCGAATCGCGGGACCTCGACCTCAATGAGAGCCAGCTTCTCGCCGTCTCCTCCAAAGGCGACCTCGCCTTCCTGGTCGGTCCCTTCTTCCCCGATGGTTCCGGCACCCTCGCCCGCAACTCCATCGGCGGCGGCACTACCCGCGAGCTACTCGAACACGTCCGCCTCGCCGACTGGTCCCCCGACGGTATGGATCTCGCCGTCGTCCGCTCGGAAGGCGGCAAGAGCCGCATCGAGTACCCTTCCGGCAAGCTGCTCCTGGAGACCGCCTACGGCCCCTTCAGCATCCGTGTTTCGCCCGACGGCCAGTCCGTCGCCTTCACGACCTACGGCAACGGCAGCAGCATCAAAATCGCCGTCGTGGACCGCTCCGGAAAGGTCCACGACCTCGGCATCGTCTCCGGCCAGACCCAGGAGTTCGACCCGGATTCGCTCTGCTGGCGGGCCGGCGGCAAAGAGATCTGGTACCGCTCCTTCGATAGCGCCGAGTGGAACACCATATACGCCCTGGCCATGGACGGCAGCCGCCGCGTCGTTGCCCGCTTCCCCGGTTTCGTCGCCCTCCACGACCTCGCTCCCGACGGCCGCATGCTGTTGAGCACCGAAAACGGCCGCATGGGCATCCGCGCCCTCGCCCCCGGCGAAACCATGGAGCGCGATCTCTCCTGCCTCGACGCCAGCGACCTCCGCGGCATCTCCGAAGACGGCCGCGCCATCGTCGTCGACGCGCTCGGCGACAGCGGCGGCGCCAAAGGCAGCATCTACCTGCGCCGCACCGACGGCAGCCCGCCCCTGCGCCTCGGCGACGGCGTGGCGCTCACCGTCTCACCCGACGCGCGCTACATCGCCGGCTACTCTTCGCAGCAGACCGCCAGCCGCAAATTCATCATCATGCCCACCGGACCCGGCGAGACCGTCGAGGCCTCGATCCCCGGCCACAACGCCCTCATCCTCGGCTGGCTGGCCGGACCCGAGCAGTACCTCGCCGCCGGACGCGAACCGGGTAAAGGTTGGCAGTTTTTCTCCTGGGAGGCTCGCTCCAAGTCACTCCGCCCCCTGACGCCCGATGGCGTTCCCGACGTCATCCCGCTCATTTCACCCGATAAGCGGAAGTTCCTCGTCCAGTGCCCCGACCGCGCCTGGTGCGTCTATTCTGTGGATGGCGGCGAGCCCAAACGGGTCGTCGGCCTCAGCCCCCACGACCAGCCCGTGGGCTGGCGCGCCGGCGGCGATTCCCTCTACTTCACCACCCATCACGACCGCCAGGACACCATGCCCATCTCTATTCTGGACATCGCGACCGCCGCACGCACCCCCTGGAAAGAGATCCGCGTCCCGATGGCGGTGGACAAGGTTTCAAATCCCCGGATTACTCCCGACGGCAAAGCCTACGCCTATAACTACAGTTACGTCCACTCGAGCTTATTCGCGGCTGAGGGTTTTCAGTAGTTACTTGCACGTGTCGCTGCTTGTGGAATTCTTTAACACATAGTGCACGCAGGTTACGAAAGGCATGGGCTTGTCTTTGACCTCGCGGAAAGTGTTTTCAGTTGTGTGCTGACCGTCATTGTCCTCCTGCCGCACAACTACCTTGGTGAAGAAGTCGTTGGTGAGTTCAAAGTAACCGTTGCTCGTTTTCTTCGTGCGAACCCCGAGTCGCTTCACGATGATGCTTTCGCCGGTAGGTTCTACAGGTTCTACCGACAGCAACGGAATTACATTGTTGTAGTAAGTGATTGTCCAGTTCCGGCCATCGTCAAGTGGTACAACCGCTGTGCCCGCCTGGAACTTAGTCACCTGGTAGTTGTAGATATGGATAGTGTGGCTTGGTTTTTCTCCATCGGGAACGGGTTGGATCTGCCCGTGAGAGACCTTAACCGGTTTTCCGTTCTTTGGACCTTTGGGTGGCGGGAAGCCCACGCTGTTATCGGCGATCACGACGGGTTTATCGTCGTCGCCGCTTTTCTTCTTCGCCGCGGGAACGGGTGTTTGCGGGGGCGTCAGCGCATCCCGCCAGGAACAACATGACCGGGAGCAGTAGCAGTTTCTTCATCGGATATCTCCTCTCAACGATTAGCGGATTCCGGGATCAAAACGGGACGCGCCAGCCGCGCCATATCGGGACGCTTGAGATACAGTTTTGCCGCGTCCCCCCACTGCGCTATCAACGTGTTCAGCTCCTGCCGCGCACCCGCAATATATTTCGGGTCAATACGCGAAAGCAGGGCCAGGGCGCGCCAGCGGGATTCGGACGCCGTAAACGAATCGAGATTGGGCTCGAGCAGCGCCCTTGCGCCGTCCCCGTCGCCGCACCCCAACCGAACCTCCGCCAGAGTCAGGCGGGCCGAGCGCATGCCGGCCGTGTCTTTCGTCTCTTCCGCCGCGGCCAGCGCTTCCTGACTGTACCGCAAGGCTGCCGTCCGCTCTCCGCCTTCGAGCGACGCCAGCGCCAGCACCCGCTTGAGCTCGCCCTCAATCCCCTTATCCCCTGGCTTCACCTGCGCCAGTGCGCGCCGGACGATGGCCTTTGCGTTTGCCGCGTGCCCCTGAATCTGTTCCAGCTCCGCCCGCGATCGCGCCGTCTTCAGCGCCAGGTCCGAAGACTTCGCCCCTGCCGCCTCCGCCATGTCGAGCCGCCCGCGCGCTTCATCGAACCGCCCAAGTTGCATCAGGATGCCGCCCGTCTGAAGCCCCGAGTAACCCTTGTTTTCGGGATTGCCGGCCACCGAAAACGCCTTTTCGTACTCCGCCAGCGCTTCTGGAAAGCGGCCGCTTGAAGCGAACAGCGAGCCCAGGTTGGCCCTGGCGTCCCACACGTTCAGGTTGTTTCCGGATTTTGCCGCCAGTCCGGCGGCCTCCTCGAACGTCTGCTGCGCCCGGTCCAGATCCCCCAGGCTCCGCTGCGATCTCCCCAGCAGCGTCAGGCACAGCAGAGTCTCGCGCGTGTAGTTCTCGCCGCGGAAGAAACCCAGCGCTTCATTCGCGGCCTTCGCCGCACTCGCATAGTCCCGCCTCTGGTTGTAAAGCGAGGCCAGATTCAGATTCGCCTTGGCCGCCATCAGGTGCGTCCCCTCGCGCCGGGCCAGCGTGAGCGCTTCCTGGAACCGCTTCTCCGCCGCGGCGTATTCCTGCTTCCGCTGCGCGGCGCCCCCCAGAGTCAGCAAGCCGCTGATGGCGTGCAACTCCATCTGGTTCGCGCGCGCCGTTTCCAGTGCCTCATTCCCCAGCTTCTCGGCGGTTGCCGGATCGCCCGCGGCGTAGGCTACATTCGCAAGCTGAAGGGTCGCGTTGATCTGCTGCTCCAAATTTCCTGCCAGGCGCGCCGTCCCCAGTGCGGCCTCGAGCGCCCGGTTTGCCTCCTCGAAGTGTTCCAACTGTCCCGCTGCCACGCCGCGCCGGTACTCCGCGGCGATCAGCCCTTCCAGGTTGTTCCGTTCCCGAAACAACTGTTCGGCGCGGTCGAACGCCGCCGCCGACTGCTCCGGAGTGCCGCTGTGCGTATACAGAATCGCCAGCCGCAGCCATATCGCCCCGTCGCCCGGCACTGCCTGCGAGGCCCGCCGGTAACAGTCGACCGCGGCCTTCGGGTTACTGGCTCGCTCCAACGCCCGGCAGAAATCGGGTAGGGGCGCGCCACCTGCTATCCGCTCGTAGATCGCCAGCGCCACCGGGTACTCTTGCCCGACGGTCCGGTCCACGGCTTCCACCACCGCGCGTTCGGAGTCGCGCAACCCGGAAAGCGAATCCCGCCGGGCCGCCAGCATCGCCGACTTCGCCCGTTCCGTCATTCCCAGGTCGAACCAGGCCTCCGCCAGCCGGGCCTGGGCCGGCGCGTACCCCGGCGCAAGACGCACCGCCCGCTCGAAGGACCGGACCGCCGCGAAGTACGCCGTCGCGTGCAGATGCGCCACTCCTTCCTCCATCGCAGCCTCCGCCTGCGCGGAGGGCCTCGCCGGAGTCCTCCGCCACACCATCAGAACCACCGCCAGCAGCCCAATCAATCCCAACACGGCCACGATGTGCCTGCGCCGTAAAGCCGGCAGCCGCCCCGTGACTGCTCCGGTGCGTTCCCCGCCCACCGCCGCCACGAAATCCGCGACCCTCGGAAACCGCCGCCCCGGATCCGGGTTCGTCGCCCGGCCGATCGCCCGCTGCCACCCCGCGTCCCCCGCCATCATCTTCATGGCAAGCCGCCCCAGCGCGAACTGGTCCGATGCGAACGACGCCGGACTGCCCGTAAACAGTTCAGGCGCCATGTAGTCGAACGTCCCCATCACCTGGCTTGGCGCCGTCAGCGTGCTTTCCGGCCCTGCCACGCCGCGCGCCAGGCCGAAATCGGTAATCACCGCCCGCACGCCCCCGCCATCCGGCACCAGCATGATGTTGGAGGGCTTCAGATCGCGATGGATGATGCCCGCCTCGTGTGCCGCCGAAAGCGCCGCGCCGATCTGGCCCACCAGCGCCCGCGCCACCCCCGGCTCCAGGCTGCCCTCCCGCTCCAACCGTGCCGAGAGCGGCTCGCCCTCGAGAAACTCCATCGTCAGGAAGTAGACTCGCTCGTCTCCCTGCGCGTGCACCGCCAGGTCGAAGGCTCGGCACACCCCGGAATGCGGAATCCGGCGGGACAGCGCGATCTCCTGCTTGAACCGCTCGATCATCCGGTCATCGCCGGCGATCGCGGGCAGCAGCGTCTTCAAAGCCCGCCGCTCGTGCATCAGCAGGTCTTCCGCCTCGTACACCTCGCCCATTCCGCCCCGGTTGATGAAACGCAGAATCCTCCACCGCTCCGCCAGCACGTCCCCGGCTGCGAACAACGGCCTCTCTTCGGCCGCCCGCGGCCACAGCGGCCGGTCCAGCGGCCCGCTTCGCGAGTGTTCCCGGAGCATTCGCCGGACTTCCGAGAGCAGTTCCTCATCTTCGCCGCACGCTTCCAGCAGGTAGCCGTCCGACTCCTCCGGCGGCAGATCGAGCGCCGAGTGGAACACCTCGTTGAGCCGCTGCCATTTCTCCGGAGTCATGCGGGCGGCTCCCTCAATTGCGATTGCAGCCACGCGCGCGCCGCCGACCAGTCGCGCTTCACCGTACGGTCCGAAACTCCGAGTTCGTCCGCAGTCTCCTGCTCGGTGAGCCCTCCAAAATAGATCATCTCCACCACCTTGGCCTGGCGCGCGTCCCACCCCGCCAGCCGCTCGAGCAACTGGCCGAGCACCAGTAACTGATCGTAACGAGGCGTGGTGCGGGCGAGAAAATCGTCTAACTCGACCCGGTTCCGGGCTCCCGGACGCTTGGCCGCGTGCTGCTTGCGCGCGTGGTCCACCAGGATGCGCCGCATCACCGTCGCCGCCGTGGCGAAGAAGTGAACCCGGTCCTCCAGACTCAGGCCCTCCTGCCGGATCATGCGCAGGTAAGTCTCGTGCACCAGCGCCGTAGGTTGCAGTGTGTGGTCCCGGCGTTCCCGCCGCATGTACCGGCGCGCCAGCAAGTGTAACTCGGCATAGACGCGATCCACAAGGTCGGACTCCGCCTGCGGGTCGCCCCGCCGCACCGCCGCCAGCAGAGTTGTAATTTCACCGGGCGTGGACATGCCGCTCGAGGGTTTGAGCGATTGTACAACAGCCGGAGCAGTTATCCGTGTCTTATTTGGGATACTCCGGCGCGCGCTCCATCAGCGACCCAAGTACCGCGATCTCCATCAGCACTCCAAAACTGAGCGGCGGCGGAATGCGGTAAGCGAGGCTCAGCAGCGTAAATGCGCCCACCCACGCAAAATTGAACCACGCCACACGCCGCAACAGCCGCGTCGAGCCATCCGCCGCCAGCAGAAGGTTAATCGCCCCAAGCGCAGCCTGCATAATGCCCATGGCGAAGGCCAGCGTCCGGAAAATGTCCCAATAGGATGGGTTCATCCCCACCCCGAACGCCACCTTGCGCGCCTGCATCGCGGCCTGTACCGCGGCATCGGCCGGATCCGGAGGGCCGCCGCCCAGATTCCCGGCGATGTGTGCCACCGCCGTCAGGATCATCAGAATCGCCGCTACTGTAAAGAAGCGCCGCCCCCGTTGCCACATACCGTTGTATTATGCCGCAACCCGCCGCCGCCCGCTCAGGAGATCTCGAACTCGCACTCGTGCCGCTGCTGTTGCTCCTTCGGACCGCGCGCTTCGTGCGAGTAAGTCAGCTTCTTCCCGTCGTCGGATAGCCGGAATCGCTCCACCACCAGGATCTCGTGGCCGTGAACCACGTGCCGGCTCTCCACCACCGTAAACCCGTCGGGATCCTTGCGGCTGCTGGAAAACCGCCCTTCCTCAGGCCCTCCAAAGCCGTGCCGCCACCCCGCCGCGCTCCGGAAACCGGCCGGCGCTCCGTGAAGCATCACGCTCTCCAGGTTCCGAAGAAACCCGGCCGCTGTCGCCATGCCGCTCTCGGGTAGACTGTCCACGAGTTCATGGAGCGTCGCCCGGTCCGGCGCCTTCTCCCCGCCCGCCTCACTGGCATCCGCCAGCGACTCCCGCATAGATTCGAGCGTAACGCCGTGCGCCGCCAGCACTTGCGTCTCCTTGAAGTCCGCCTGTAGCAGGCCCGCGAGCAGATGGGCCGGCGCGATATGAGCGTGCCCCAGCGAACTCGCCAGCTCCGCGCCCCGCGCCAGCGCGGCCCTCACTTCCACCGCCAGCGGCAAATCCATGCTCAGCGCCGTTTTCCCTTCCGCCGGCGGCGCCAGTTCGGCCCGCAATCCCCCCAGGTCGGCCACCTTCGCCGCCAGCCGCCGGTCCTCGCGCAGCAGGCCGAGTATCAGATGGGCCGGCTCGATGCTGGTACTCCCGGCGGCCGACGCCTCGTACCGCGCAAAGAAGATACTCCGGCGGGCAGGCTCGGTATACCGCTCGAACATAGCCACCTCCGCCAGACAAGTATAAGGAAACCCCGCCTCCAAGCCAACGCCGGATTTTTGGCGCGGCTTTACTGAAGCGCGTGGGGTTCCGACTTGGTGGCCTCGGCGGAGAGGACCACCAGGTCAACCCGCCGGTTGTGCGCCCGGCCTTCGTCCGTTTCGTTGCTGTCCACCGGAACGTTTTCCGCATAGCCCGCCACCGACATGCGGGACGCCGGCACCCCAAAGCGCTGGCGCAGCACCTCCATCGTGGCGATGGCGCGCGCGGCCGAAAGCTCCCAGTTGCTGCGAAACCGCGAATTGTGAATCGGCAGCGCATCCGTGTGCCCTTCGAGCCGGAGCGGATTCGGAATGTCCTGAATGACGGCTGCGATTTTGGCGAGAATGGCGCTTCCCGCCGGCGAAACCGAGTCCTCCCCCGAAGCGAAAAACCCGGACTCCCGCAGGCTGATGATCAGGCCGCGCCCTTCCAGTTTCAGCCCGATCTGCCCCGCCAGCAGTTCCTTCGCGAGTCCCGCGTGCAGGGTGTCGCGCGAACGCGCCAGGTCGGCCGGAGGCATCCGCGGCGGGATGTTTTCCGAATCTTTCACGCGCTCGGTCGGTAGCGGCTGCCGCGTGGCCTCATGACGGCCGCGGCCCAGCACCGTCGCAAATGCGCTGCTGAACTGCCCGTGCTCCAGCGCCTCCCGGACCGATTCGGAAACCGCCTTCGCCTTGTTCTTGTCCGACTGCGTGGAAGCGAACATCACCACGAAAAATGCGAACAGCAGGGTGATGAAGTCGGCGTACGAAACAAGCCACCGCTCGTGATTTTCGTGTTCCGGCTGTGATTTGCGCCGCACTCCGATTTACCCAGTCCCCGCCGCCGGAGCCTTCGCCGCCTGTCCCGCGGGCGCCTGCTTTTCCTTCGCCGGTTTCGCCTTCGCCGGCTTCCGCGAGGTGTCGTAAGCGTCCAGCTTGAGCCGGATCAGCGTCGGATTCAGCCCTTCGACAATCCCGATTACCCCCTCGAGAATCATGTCCTTAAACTGAGCTTGGGCGCGGACGCGCGCGCGCAGCTTCGCCGCCGCGGGAAGAAAAAACAGGTTGGCGCTGGCTACGCCGTACACCGTGGCCACAAACGCCACCGCAATACCATGCCCCACCTCCTTGATATCTTCCAGATGCTTCATCACCTGGATCAGCCCCATCACCGCGCCGATAATCCCAACCGTCGGCGCGTACCCTCCCGCCGATTCCCAGACCTTGGATGCCGATTCTCCGGCCTGCTCGCTCAGATGAATATCCAGTTCCATCATTTTCCGGAGCTCCTGAAGATCCGTGCCGTCCACCGCCAGCCCCAGCGCCTTCCGCAAAAACGGATCCGCCACCGCGGCCGCGTCCGATTCCAGGCTCACGATCCCGTTCTTGCGAGCCTTGGTCGCAAGCTGAATCAGCATTTCAATGACGACCGGGGGCTGCTGCGCCGAAGTCCAGAACACAAAGCGCAGCTCCTTGGCCGCACGCAGAAAGACCGCCAGCGGCGTCGTCACCAGAACCGCCCCCATAGTGCCGCCAAAGACGATCAACGCGGCCGTCGCCTGCGCAATATCCTGAATGCTGCCCTTTTCGAGGATCAGCCCCCCAATGATTCCCCCCAGCGCCAGGGCAATTCCACCAAGCGAGGCCAAGTCCGGGCCTCCAGATGTCTTGGCGGGTTTGGGCTTCTTAGCCTCGGTAGGTTCCGGCATGCGGAATCAGTTCCCCTCTTCCACCTGGGCCGCGGCGCCGCCCA
Organism: Bryobacterales bacterium; assembly: GCA_963836425.1. Taxonomy (GTDB): domain Bacteria; phylum Acidobacteriota; class Terriglobia; order Bryobacterales; family Bryobacteraceae; genus CAWIJJ01. The sequence continues at coordinate 114,486 of CAWIJJ010000016.1, forward strand.
GCCCTTCCGGATCGCAGATGCGCCGCCGGAAATCGACGATCCGGTTCACCACCTCCTCCGCCGTCTCCCGCACGCGCAGGATCTGGCCCGTCGTCAACGTGATCACCGTATCGGGCGTCACGTCGATGTGTTCGATCAGGTCGGAATTGAGTACGAGCGGCAGTTGGTTCAACCTCGTTAGCCGGATCATTCAGGGAGCTCCAATGACTATATCGGCGGAACGGGGAAAACCTAGAGGCCTGCGGTCTCCGGTCAGGGTGCGCGTCTGTTGCCCGCCAGGGCCTTAACGCCATCCACCCACAGGTAACCGGCATTCGACGGTGCGTTGCCAACCTGTAGCCCGGTCAGGTAGTAGTTCATCTGGCCCGCCACCGGCGCCGGCACCAGGTCCGTTGGTATCAGCACGTTGACCTGCAACACGCCGCCCACCAGGCCCGGAGCTGCCCCGGCGTACAGCACCGTTGCCGGACGTCCCCCAATGCGGACCGAAACCGGCAGGTCGGGCACGCTGAGCGTTCCCGAAACGACCTCGCCTTCCTTCTGCGGCGGATTCATCACTCCCGCCCCGGCGCCGAACAACGCCACTACCGAGCCAGGGGCTGCCGGATTGCCGGGCCCATTCCGCGTACCGTCCTGGTTGAGGGCGGACGCCGAAATCAGCGCACCCGCACCGTAAACCGACAAACCCGGAACCGCCGGCAGCACTGCCACGGTGGCGGGGTTCGATGCCACGCCATCCACTTCGACGGTGATGCCGGCCGTCTGGGATCCCGCAATCCGGTACGGAGCAATCGCGGTGATCTGATCCTCGCGGACCCCCAGCACCGGGACGGGTTCCCCGTCGAACAGCACTCTCACCTGGGCCACGCTCGTGCCCAGCCGCGCTCCCGAAATCGTCAGGATCTCCCCTGGCGCCACCGCCGCGGAAGGGAACGGGAACAGCGAGGGAAAAAGTGCCGCCGTCGCGGCGTTGCCGATCGTGTTCGGTTGAATGAACGGACGCTGCGGAAACGGCGGCCCCAGCGTGGAAGCAACCACAACCGTATTCCCCGTGGCCATCCACAGACTTCCGGATGCATCCACCGCCAGGCCCTTCGCCGGTCCACCTGCGATCCCGCGGATCGTACCCGCCCGGTCCACCCTCCGGATCGCGTAACCGTCCCCAATGTACACGTTGCCCGCCGCGTCCACGGCGATGCCCCACGGCAGGTCCATCTGGGCCGCAATCGCGGGACCCCCATCTCCCGCCCGGCCCTGCTCTCCGTTTCCCGCCACGCGCTCCATGATCCCGGCTGTCGTGATTCGGCGGACCAGCCGGGCGGAAGAGTCCGTGATCAGCAGGTTCCCCGCCGCATCCAACGCCAGCGAGCGGGGATTGATCAGTTGCGCCAGCACGGCCGGCCCGCCGTCGCCCGCCGTACCCCACTGATCCGAACCCGCCACCGTGTGCATGATGCCGTCCTGCGTGACCTTGCGTATCCGGTGGCTCAGGGTATCGGCGATATAAAGGTTGCCCCCCGGATCGATGGCCACTCCGTCCGGTTGCCCCAGCGACCCCGACGTGGCCGCACCGCCGTCTCCCGCGAACTTCGTCTCGCCGTTCCCCGCCACCGTCTCGATCAACCCGGCCGGGGTCACTCTGCGAATGCGGCTATTCTGTTCGTCCGCGATGTAGAGATTCCCCGCCGCATCCATTGCCAGGCCGGCGGGTGCGTTGAGACGGGCTTCCCGCGCCGGTCCGCCATCCCCCGCAAATCCCGGTTCGCCGTTTCCCGCAACCGTCGTGAGCGTACCGTTGGGATCGATGCGCCGCACCATGTTCGATGCCTGATCCGAAAAATAGGTATTCCCGGTTCTGTCGCGGACCAGCCCGGCAGTAGCTCCTACCCTTCCCCACGCCGCCGGTCCGCCTTCTCCGCCGCAGATGCAGCCCGCCAGGGTCCGAATGGTCCCGCTCCGGTCGGCTACCCGCACGCGGGTAGAATCGGAAACATAGAGGTTGCCGGAGGAATCCACGGCGAGGCCCCGTATGCCCCGCGGCAACTCGAGGACCGTCTCCACCGCGCCTCCGGGTAGCAGCCGGCTGACTTTCCCCAGGTCCCAGGCCGAAAAGTAAACGGCGCCCTCCGCATCCACGGCAATCTGGTACGGGCTCGGCGTTTCGAGCACGGTGCTGATCGTTCCGGTGCGGTCCACTTTGCGAATCCGATTGTTATTCGTGTCCGCGATCCAAAGCACGCCGCCCGGATCGAGCGCGATTCGATACGACGCGCTGATGCGCGCGGAGGTCGCCGGCCCGCCGTCCCCGCTGAAACCGGGCTCGCCGGTGCCGGCCACTACCGCCTGGCTCCCATCCGCGGCAATCCGCACCACGCGGGTTCCCCGGTCGAGCACGTACAAGGCATCCTCGCCGTCCACCGCGACACTGGCGGTGGGAAGCGCGGCGTAGAGCTCGACCAGGCCGTCGCGGGTGAGCCGGTAAACGCCGTCCCAGGTGCCGAGAAAACGATTGCCGCGCGAATCTTCCGCTACGGTGCCGGGCGCGAGCTGGGTGAGCAGCGCGCGCACCCGCTCACCGGCCGGTACCCCGGCGCCGCCGAAACCGGTAATGGGCACAAACGTTCCTTGTGCGTTGATCTCGAACAGTGCGCGGTCCGCGCTGACGTAAACGGTACCGCCCGGCCCTACGTCGATCTGATCGAAGTAGCTGCCGGAAGTGAAAGCGGCCTGGAACAAGGGGTAGTCGAGCCGGGGGCCCAGCCGGAACGACCAGGGGATCAAATCATAATTAATGTAGGCCGTCTGGGCACCCGCCACGACCGGCAGAACGAGCAAGGCTACGAACGACATCCACGGAAATCGCACACTTCTAAGACCCCGCAAGCGAGCGAACCAACTACACCTCCGGCGATCGCGCGCCACCGCTGCAAACCGCAGCGCGACCGGAAGGAAGCTGTATCTCTTACAATAGGAACAGCATGCCCGCACCGCGCCTGGAAATCCTGGGCGTTTCCAAAACATATCAGAACGGCGGCCAGCCCGTGGAGGTGCTTCACGGCGTCTCCCTCCGCGCCGAAGCCGGCACCGTCACCGCCCTGGTCGGCCGCAGCGGGTGCGGTAAAACCACGCTTCTCAATCTCGCCGGCGCCATGGACTTCCCCACCTCGGGCGAAGTCCGCATCGAGGGCCGCGCCACCGGCAGCCTCTCCGAACAGGAACTCACCCTCCTCCGCCGCACGCAAATCGGCTTCGTGTTTCAGTTCTTCCAACTGCTCCCCACCCTCACCGCGCTCGAAAATGTGGAACTGCCGCTGCTTCTCGCGCGCGCCCCGCGTGCCACCGAAACCGCCCGCGACCGCCTGCGATGGGTCGGTCTCGAAGAGAAGGCCGCCAGCTTTCCCTACCAGCTTTCGGGCGGCCAGATGCAGCGCGTCGCCATCGCCCGCGCCCTCGTTCATTCCCCCCGCCTTCTGATCGCCGACGAGCCCACCGGCAACCTCGATACCGCCAGCGGCGAACAGGTGCTCGCGCTCATCCGCGAGAGCGCCGACCGCTTCGGCGCCACCGTCCTCATGGCCACTCACAGCGCCGAAGCCGCCGCCATCGCCAACGTCCGCGTCAGCCTCCGCGACGGCCGCATCCTGGCCGTCGAATCGCGATGAAGCTGCTCCGCAACCTCATCCTGCGCCCGCTCCGCCGAGACCTCACCCGCACCGCCCTGACCGTGCTCGCCGTCGCCCTGGGCGTCGCCGTGGTCATCGCCATCGACCTCGCCTCCGACGCCGCCACCGGCTCCTTCCGCGCTTCCATCGAAACCCTCGCCGGCAAGACCGACCTCGAAATCCTCTCGAACGGCGGCATCGACGAATCCTGGATGGGGCGCCTCGCCACGCTCCCCATCGACGTCCACTTCGCGCCCGTTCTCGAATCCTGGGTAGTCATCCCCGGCGTCGGACGCGTGCCCGCTGTACGGCGTCGATCTCGCCGGCGCCGCGCCCGGAGCCGTCGTTTCAAAGGCCCTCGCCGCGCGACTCCCTCAAGCCGCGGTCCAGGTCAACATCGGCGGCCGCCTGGAGAAGCTCGCTCTCGCCCGCACCGTCGATGCCGGCGCCGCCGAGTTCCTGGCCCTCGACATCGCCGCCGCCCAGCAACTCCTCCACCGCTACGGCAAGCTCGACCGCATCGACGTCACCATCGGCAAGGACGAGAATGCGCAGGCCGTGGAGAAACGGTTGCGCGCCCTCCTGCCGGGCGCCTACCTCCTTCGCAAGCCCGGAGCCCGCAGCGACGAGAACCAGCGCATGCTCCGCGCCTTCCGCTGGAACCTCCGCGTGCTCAGTTACATTTCATTGGTGGTCGGCGCGTTCCTCATCTACAACACCATCTCCATCAGCGTGGTGCGCCGCCGCGCCGAAATCGGAATTCTGCGCGCCATCGGCGCTTCGCGGCGCGCCATCCTCGCTTCGTTCTGCGCCGAAGCCCTGCTCTTCGGCGTCGCCGGGGGCATTCTGGGCGCGCTCCTCGGCCGCCTGCTCGCCGGCGCCACCGTCGGCCTCATCGCCGACACCGTCAATGCGCTCTACACCACCAGCCGCCCCACGCCCGTCGCGCTCACCTGGCAGGAAGCGCTGACCGGCATCGTCACCGGCACCGTCGTCGCCCTCGCGTCGGCGCTTGCGCCGGCGCGCGAAGCCATGCGCGTCGCACCCACTGAGGCCATGAGCCGCGGCGCCCACGAGCACCAGGCCCGCCTGCGCTGGCGCCGCGGACTCGCCTGGTCCGCCCTGTTCGCCATCCTGGCCTTCGCCGCCGCCCAGGCTCCCGCCCTCGGCGGATACCCTATCGGCGGATACGCCGCCGCGCTGCTGGCCATCGCCGCCGCCGCCATGGCCGCCCCCGCCGTGGTGGTCTCCACCAACCGGCTCACCCGCAGCCTCATTCGCCGCCGCGTCGAAACCCTGCTGGCCGGCCGCAGCCTCACCGCGTCGCTCTCCCGCACCTCCGTCGTCGTCGGAGCGCTCGCTACCGCCGTCGCCATGATGGCCAGCGTCGGCATCATGGTCGGCAGCTTCCGCGAAACCGTCGGCGTCTGGCTCGATACCCAGCTTCGCGCCGACCTCTACGTGCGGCCCGCCGTCTCTTCCGCCGCCGGCGAGTTTCCCCCGCTCCCCGCCGAAGTTCCCGGGATCCTCGCCGGCTATCCCCGGAGTCGCCGCCGTGGACGTCTTCCACGGCCTCGAAATCCGCTACCACGGCGAGCGCGCGACGCTCGGCGCAGGCAACCTCGACATCGTCCGCCGCTTCGGCCGCCTCCGCTTCCCCGCCGGCCAGGACCGCGACGCCATCCTCCGCTCTCTTCCCGGCCGCGACCGCGCCATCGTCAGCGAACCGTTCGCCAACCGCCACCACGTCCGCCCCGGCGACCGCATCGAACTCAACCTCGGCCCGCGCACCGTCGCCTTCACCGTCGCCGGAGTCTACTACGAGTATTCGAGCAGCCAGGGCTACGTGATCCTCGACCGCTCCACCCTGCTCAAATACCTGCCCGGCCAGCCCCCCACCAACGCCGCCATTTACCTTGCGCCGGGCGCAGACTCCGCCGCCGTGGAACGCGAGGTCCGCCTTCGCACCGCGCCCTACGGCGTCGCCGTCGCGCCCAACAGCGAACTCCGCCGAAACGCCATCGCCATCTTCGACCGCACCTTCGCCATCACCTGGGCCCTCGAAGCCGTCGCCATCCTGGTGGCCATGCTCGGCGCCGCCAATTCGCTCCTCGCCCTCGTCCTCGACCGCCGCCGCGAACTCGGCCTGCTCCGCTATCTCGGCGCTTCCGGCGCGCAAATCCGGGGCATGATTCTCTCCGAAGCCGCCTTCCTCGGTTTCCTCGCCATCCTCCTCGGATTGGCGCTTGGCCTAGCGCTTTCGCTAGTATTGATATTTGTAGTCAATAAGCAAAGCTTCGGCTGGACCATCCAGTTTTATCCCCCCAGACAAGTGCTTGCGTTTGCGCTGCTAGCGGTCTGGTGCGTCACGGTCCTCGCCGGCCTGTATCCGGCACGCGTTGCCCGAAATCTCGATCCAATCGACGTGATTCATGAAGAGTAGCAATAACACCATTCGAAACATCGCCATCATCGCCCACGTGGACCATGGCAAGACCACGCTTGTGGACGCCATGCTCAACCAGAGCGGCATCTTCCGGGTAAACGAAGAGCACGTGGAACGCGTCATGGATTCCAACGAGCTCGAACGCGAGCGCGGTATCACCATCCTCGCCAAAATCACCGGCGTCCAGTATCACGGCGTCAAAATCAACATCGTGGACACCCCCGGCCACAGCGACTTCGGCGGAGAGGTGGAGCGCGCGCTCAAAATCGTGGACGGCGTCATGCTCCTTGTGGATGCGAGCGAAGGCCCGCTGCCGCAAACCCGCTACGTCCTTTCCAAGGCGCTCGAAGCCCACCTGCCCCCCATCGTCGTCATCAACAAGATCGACCGCCCCGACGCGCGCGTGGCCGAAGTGCTCAACGAGGTCTACGACCTGTTCATCGATCTCGACGCTACCGAGGACCAGCTCGACTTCCCCGTCCTTTACACCATCGCCAAGACCGGCATCGCCAAGACCTCGCTCGACGATCCCTGCACCACCCTGCGCCCGCTTTTCGACGCCATCGTCAAGCACATCCCCGCGCCCGTAGGCGACCCGGAAGGCGTTCTCCAGATGCTGATCGCCAATCTCGACTACAGCGATTATCTCGGCCGCCTCGGCATCGGCCGCGTCTTCAACGGCACCTTCCGCTTCGGCGATGTCGTTTCCATCGCCAAGCGCGACGGCTCCTTCCACACCACCAAGATCACCAAGCTCTACTCCTTCGAAGGACTCAAGCGCGTGGACGAAACCATCGGCCACCCCGGCGACATCATGGCCATCGCCGGCGTCGAGGGCATCACCATCGGCGAAACCGTCACCGACGCCGAAAACCCTTCGCCCCTCCCGCAGATTCAAATCGACGAGCCGACCATCGCCATGGCGTTCACCATCAACACCTCGCCGTTCGCCGGCCGCGAAGGCCAGTGGGTCACTTCCCGAAATCTGCGCGAGCGGCTGGATAAGGAGCTGCTCACCAACGTCTCCATCCGCGTGGAAGAACTCGGGCACGACACCTTCAAAGTGATGGGCCGCGGCGAATTGCAGCTCGCCATCCTGATCGAGATGATGCGCCGCGAAGGCTACGAACTGGCCGTCGGCAAGCCCGAAATCCTCACCCGCACCATCGACCACAAGCTCCAGGAACCGGTCGAGCACCTGATCATCGACTGCCCCGAAGCGTTCATTGGCGTGGTGATCGAAAAGCTCGGCTCGCGCAAGGGCAAGATGATCAAGATGGTGAACCACGGCTCCGGACGCGTGCGCCTCGAATTCCACGTTCCCTCGCGCGGCCTGATCGGGCTACGCAGCGAAATCCTCACCGATACGCGCGGCACCGCCATCATGAACTCGCTCTTCCACGGCTATATCGAATGGCAGGGCGACATTCCTATGCGCCCCACCGGCTCGCTGGTCGCCGACCGCGCCGGCAAGACCACCGGCTACGCCATCTTCAACCTCCAGGAGCGCGGCGAAATCTTCGTTACTCCCGGCACGGAAGTTTACGAAGGCATGGTGGTGGGCGAGAACGCGCGCGAAAACGACCTCGACGTCAACATCGTCAAGGAAAAGAAGCTCACCAACATGCGCGCCTCCACCTCGGACGAAGGCATCCGCCTTGTCCCGCCGCGGCTGTTGAATCTCGAGCAGGCCATCGAATTCATCCGCGAGGACGAATACGTGGAGGTCACCCCCCAGTCCATCCGGCTCCGCAAAAAGATCCTGAAGTCCAACCAGAGATAAGGCCCGGCTACGCCTGCCCGTTATTGTGCGCCGACGGAGGTTTCGGCAAGCTTGCATGACTCCTCTCGCGGTCGGCGATGCTATCACGGACGCGGGCGAGATTCCGATGGGTGTACCGCCCCAGGTGACGATGGCACCGGCCAGGTTTGTCGACCTGACGCCATTGGAGGGGATCGCCATGGCCGAGTACGTGAATGAGTTGGAAGGGCCACGCGGCAAGATGCGCATCCAGTGGCAGGGAAGACGTAGATCTCACCGCGCCAGAGTGTCGCCATAATTTCAGGTCATCCACCCTTGACACGCCTTTCATTCGGCGCTACATTTCGTAGCGGCCTGAGAATTTCGGACGCACCGATCGTGTTTTGAATCTGAGCACCGGATGACACCTTCAAAGCAAGAAGACACCCTGACGCGAGCGAAGCCCATATCGGTGTCCTCGTTTGCGTCACGATTCGGCAAGATCAACACCCAGCATCAGGATTCCATTTCTCGGCTCACACCCGTGCTTGCGATCATGCTGGGCTTTGCACATACCGGGCCTGCGTTTTCCCAGGTGCTCTCCGACGCCGAGAATATCCCCGGCTGCCGCTGGGACGCTCGGGTCCCGGAAGTTAGCCTTCGAAAGGGAGCTTCAAAAACGGTCGAACCGGTCTATCCGGAGTCGGCTATTGGGGCGAAGGTTACTGGCCTTGTGGTTTCCCAAATCTGCGTCCCGGCGGGCAGCACCACGGCGCAGCTCAGAATCCTCACCGCGCCGAACCAGGCGATCTCGCAGACCGTCAAAACCGCCGTATCGCAGTGGAAGTTTACGCCCTGGATTGAAAAGGGCAAGGCCATGACGTTTGGCGGTAAGCTCTTCTTCTACTTCGTCCAACAGAACGGGAGTTGGAAAGTGTTGAGCCCCGCGGAAAGCTTCTATGTTGGCCCTGAGTTCACGCTGACACGGCAATCGAGCGCGGTTGCTCAATCGCCCCCCGGCCCGCCGTTGGCGGGCCAGCCTCCACCTCCGGTTCAGATCGATGCGGCGGAACTGACGAAGCTGCTGGCGGCACGCGACAGTATCTTCATTGACACGCGACCCAGGTGGGCCTTTGAGAGGGCGCACATCCGCGGGTTTCTGAATATGGCGCCGGACGAACTCCCCGAACGCGTGCCCCATGAACTCCCGAAGGACAAGACGCTCGTGATTCACTGCATGGACTGGAGCCGCTGCGACGTACCGTCGAAGTCCCTCGTCACGGCTCTATGCCAGGGTACTCACTTCGTGCTGTACAGGATGGGATACTCCAACGTGAAGTACATAGCCGATGAGCTTGCTACGCTTGCCGGGAAGCGCATCCCCGTCGTGGGCACGCCCTGTAAGTGAGGGAGCCGCGATGTTCAGACGTAATCTGCGATTTATCGTTCGCGAGCCGAAGTTCTCACTGTCGGCCATTCTCATGCTGGCGGTTGGGATCTCGCTGGCCGGGATCTGCTACGCGGTTCTGGAAGCAGCCGTGTTCAATGCGATCCCCTACGAGGCCCCGACGCGCCTGGTGGAGGTCGGCAGGGGGAACGGCCTTCAGGACGCCGCGCTCTGGCGGCTTACCCGCGTGGACTTCGAGAAGGTACGCGGGCGGGCAAAGTGGTTCGAGGCGATCGGCTACGAACTCGATTCGCCGGGCTATCTGACCTCTGGCGCGACAGCAACCCCAGTCGTCAAGGCGACGATCTCGCCGCGCCTGATGGATGTGCTCCGGGTGAAGCCGCTGCTGGGCAGAACATTTCTTCCCGAAGATTTCGAGGCCAGCGCTTCCGGCACGGCGTTGCTGTCGCACGCCCTTTGGACCAGGGCATTCGCCGCCGATCCGGGCGTTTTGGGGAAGCCGGTGACTGTGGACGGAAGGGTCCTGGTGGTCGTCGGCGTGATGCCCAAGGAGATGCGGCGTCCGGTGACGGTGGCGGAGTTGTGGGTTCCGGATCAGAGTTCGGAAATCGGTGCCCAAGCCGAGAAGGCGGGTGACAAGATAGTCGTGGCCCGGCTGCGCGGAACCGTCTCGCTGGAACAGGCGCAACGTGAAACGGCAGCTATTGAGACGGACTTCATGCCCGGATCGGGCAGGCAGGGGGAGGGCGACCGCTACCGCTATCGACTGGTCTCGCTGGCGGATCAGTTCGTGGGAAAGACCGGTCGGGTGCTCAATCTGCTGCTGGGCGCATGCCTGCTGCTGCAAGCGGCGGCGTGCTTTAACGTGGGACACCTGATGATTGCCCGCAGGCTGCGAAAGGCGCGCGATCTGGGGATTCAACTCGCGCTAGGATCCGGTGTAGGCCGCATCTGCAACAGCGTGGTTTTCGAGAGCGTGGCGGTGGCGTTCGCGGGGATTGCGCTGGCCGTTCCGCTGATGCTGATGGCGCTGCACGCGGCCGGAGTGGTGGCGTCCAATATTGTGGGAGTCGAAATTCAACCGGAATTGAGCCTTTCGGTTTTGGGCTTCGGCAGTGTGCTCGCGGCGGTATCGAGCCTGCTGTGCGCGGCGGCGCCAATCCTGGTGCTGAGGCGGTTAGAGGTGACGGCGTTAATCGGCAGACGTTGGCAAGCCGGGCAGTTGTCCGTCAGCGCCACGCGCCTTCAGGAATCGTTGATTGTGTTGCAGGTGGCGATCGCGGTAGTGCTGGTGGCCGGTCTGGGGGTGCTGGTGCGGAGCGTGTACCATCTTTCCACAGTCGACCTCGGCTTCGAACCGAATCGGTTGTCGTATATCAACCTCGATAGTGGCAGGGTAAGGTTTCCCGAGTCGGCCGGAGTTCAGGAGGAGACGGTTCGCCGGCTATCGCAGTTGCCCGGAGTGGCGTCGGCGGCGGTGGGGAGCACGCCGCTACTGGTCGGCGGCCGGGTGGTGTTCTCAGTAATGGTCAAGACGGCGCAGGGTTGGGTGAACACCGCGCCCGCGGAATACCAAGCGGTAAGCGACGCCTATTTTGCCACGCTGGGCATCGCGGTGCTGAGGGGCCGGCCGTTCGACCGCCGCGACACCACGAACGGGGCGTGTGTGGGCATCGTTAACCACTCGTTTGCGTCGCTGTACTGGCCAGGTGAGGACGCGGTGGGGAAGGAATTCGACACCAGCGGCGGGTTCGGCGCGCGCAGGACATGCACAGTGGTCGGGGTGGTGGCGGATGCAAGGACCGTGGCGCTTTCCTCGCCGCCCGAGCCGCAACTCTACCGGTCGTTCCGGCAGACCAGCGCATCGGCAAATACGGTGGTGGTGGTGCGGTTCGCGGACAAGGGGCAACTCTCGCTGGCGGCGGTGCGCCGAGTGGTGGCGGAGGTCAGTCCAACGCAGCAGGCGGACATGTCGACCGATTTGGGGGCGTTGGTGCGGTCGGCACTGCTGCCCGCCGGCACGCGCGCCACCCTTCTCCTCGCGATTGCGGTGTGCGCGCTGCTGCTGGCGGTCGGGGGAATGTATGCCGCGACCAGCTACCAGTTGAGCGAGCGGGCGGGAGAGATCGGCATCCGCATGGCGATGGGCGCGTCGCCCGTAGACATCGCCTCGCTGGTCTACCGCCGGTACGCCGCGTTGGGCGGGCTTGGCGGATTGCTGGGCGCGGTAGCGGGAGTGGCGTTCAGCCACCAGGCGGCCGCAGGATTGTCCGGAGCAGCATCGGGCGGAATGGACTGGTCCGTGTTGGCTGTCGCGCCGCTGACGTGCGCTCTCATCGTGTTTGCGTCGGTTGCTGTCCCAACACGGAGAGCGGCCACCCTGAACCCAAGTGACCTATTCCGGGACACCCGCGCCTGACGCGGACGGATGCGGGACAGGACAGGACGAAGCAAAGGTGTGATTAAGCCGAGAGTAGTAATCAGGAGTCGGCTCCCTGCCTTACGCACGCGCCTCCGAAGCTCACGAAGCCCGGCTACGCCTGCCCGTTATTGTGCGCCGACGGAGGCCGGCCCACCAGGGTATTGTGGAAAGCCGCGATCCGCCAGCCGGCGGCGTCGCGCACCAGCACCGCGCTCGGCAGCGCCTCCATCACTCCGGCCATCGGCCCGTCCGGAACTTCGAGACGCGCCGCGATGTGCACCAGCGCCACGTCTTCCGCCAGCAGCCGCGCCTGTTCCACTTTGTAGCTGCACACCGATCTTGCATACACCCCGTGCAGCAGCATGTTGTGCGCGCGGCCGATCGCCTCGCGTCCCTTGCCGTGCATCGCGTAGATATTCACGAAGTCCGCGTCGCCGGTGAAGTAACTTGCGAACCCTTCTCCGTCGGCGGCATTCCATGCGGCCTCGAGCCCTTTCACCACCCCCTCCAGGGCGGCTTGATCCGTCGCTGTCATACGGATCAGTATCGCACCAGCTCCTCGAAGTCCACATTCCCGCCCGAGATCACGACCCCCACCGAGCGGATACCCTCCGGCAGCTTGCGGAACATCACCGCGGCCGCCGCCGCCGCGCCGCTCGGCTCCACCAGGATCTTCATGCGCAGCAGCAGGAACTTCACCGTGGCGCGAATCTCCTCGTCGCTCACCAGCAGGATCCGCTCCACCAGTTGCTTCATCACCGGAAATGTGAGTTCGCCGGGCTTGGGCGCGCGCAGCCCGTCGGCAATCGTGTCCGGATGCCGGATCGCCACCCGCTCGCCCGCCACCAGTGAAAGGAAGGTATCGTTCGCGCCGCCCGGCTCGGCTCCGAACACGCGAATCTTCGGGTGCATCGCGCGCGCGATGGTGGCGCAGCCGGAGAGCAGTCCGCCGCCGCCGACGGGCGTGATCAGGGCGTCCAGCGGTCCCGTTTCCTCCAGCAGTTCGAGCGCCGCCGTGCCCTGCCCGGCCATGATCATGGGATGGTCGAACGGCGGCACCAGCGTGGCGCCGGTCTCTTTGAGCAGCGCCGCCGCAATCGCTTCGCGGCTGTCGCGGAACCGGTCGTAGCTCACGATGCGCGCCCCGCGCGCCTTGGTGGCCGCCATCTTCGAACGCGGCGCGTCCTCCGGCATCACGATGGTCGCGGCCGCGCCCACGTGCCGCGCGGCGATCGCCGTCGCCTGCGCGTGATTGCCCGAGGAATACGCCACCACGCCTTTTCGCAGCGCTTCCGGCGGCAGCGAAAGGATCAGGTTCGAGGCGCCGCGGATCTTGAATGCGCCGCCCCGCTGCAAATTTTCACACTTGAGATACACCCGCGTGGCGGACTCGTGATCGAGCCCGGCCGCCGTCATCACCGGCGTTTTCGAGGCCAGCGGACGGATCCGTTCCGCGGCGGCGCGCACGTCGTCTGCGCGGATCGCAAGTTCCATCCCAAGAGTCTAACAGGCTGCTTAGAATCGCACTCCCACGGTAACCGGTACGAAGCTTGCGCCCGACCCGCGCGTGAACATGTGGTGATAGCGCGCCTCGACAAAGATCTTCGGCTGCCCCGGATGTCCCAGGTTGAATTCGAATCCCGCGCCCAGATTCGCGCCGGGCTCCACGATGTGCCGGGAGCTGGTGATGTCGTACTGATCGCCGAAACGGCCGCCGTCCTGGAACGCGGCCCGGTATTGCGTGTACTGCCCGTAAAAGCCGCCGCCTCCGGTGAGATAGAAGTCCACCGGACCTCTCGGGTTGATGTGGACCACCGGGTCCAGGGTGACTGCCCAGTAACTCTGGTGCCCGCGGCGCGCGCCCGCCTGCGCCAGCGCGCGGCGTGTGATGCCGAAGTCGTTGAACATCGCCTCCAGGTGCAATCCGAAGGCGCCGTACTTCAGTCCCCCTCCTCCTTCGAGATTCCACCCCGTGTTCAGCCGGGACGCCACCGGGTTGATTGCCGTTGAGACTCCGGCGCCGAAATAGCCCGTGGGCCGGATCTCCCGGTCTCCGAAATGCCGCCATTGCGCCGCTGCGGGCAAGGCCGCAAGGATGATGAAAGCCGCGAGTTTTCGCATAACCTCTCCACAGGGCCAAGCAACATCCGTTCCAAATTGCAGTTACATTGTTACCCGCGACTTACACCGGAACTGCCCTTCGCGCGGCTGGCTGAAAAGCACCACGCTGCTCGATATGGGCCGGACCCGTGGACGTTTTCGAACCCAAAACAGACGCAGGCCGCCAATCATTGGCGGCCCACCCAGCGTAAGTTGTTTGTTTGCAAGGGTGAAAGGAGCCCAAACCGCCAATGTTGGCGGCCATGCCGGTCAGCGGCGATTTTGATCCGCCATCGATCGCACGCGGACGAGGGCGGCGCGGACTTCCTCCACGTCGGGCCGCAACCGGCTGGCGGTCTCGAGATGCGCAACGGCCTCCGCGCGGCGCGCGGGTAACTGCGCGAGCGCCAGGCCCAGGCGATAGTGAGCCTCCGCGAAATCCGGGTTGAGCCGTATCGAGGCCTGAAACTCCGCGATAGCGTCCGCCAGGCGATCCGGCATCTTCGAGAAGACGCTGCCCAAGGTGTAGTGAGCTTCGAGCAGGTTCGGATCGAGGCGAAGCGCAGTCTGAAGATGCGCGACGGCGTCGGGCGCGCGCCCCATCATTCCCGCCAGCGCCGCGCCCAGGTTGGCGTGCGCCGGCGCCAGGTCCGGCTTGAGGCGAAGCACGGTTTCCAGGTGCTGAATCGCTTCGGGAGCGCGGCCGGGCAACTTCAGCAACAGGAGCGCGAGGTTGTAATGCGCGTCCACATAGGCTGGATCGATCCGCAGCGCGGCTTCATACTCGGCGATGGCGTCGGCGGCACGGCCTGTTTCCCCGAGCGCGCTGGCCAGGTTGTAGTGCGCGCCCAGGTTGTCCGGGCGGATGCGCAGCGACTCCTGAAATTCGCGGATCGCCTCCGGCATGCGGCCGGGATCTTCGGAAAGCGCAATGCCGAGGTTGTTGTGCGCCGCCCACGAATCCGGGTTGTGTGCGATGGAGTGGCGGTAAAGGGTCTCGCCGTCGCGATAGAGCGCGCTCTGCCGGAAGCTGAGCACGCCCAGCAGAACGGCCAGCGCCACCGGCAGCGCGAGGCGCGCAGAGTGGGGAGTGCGCCGAAACCCTACCGTCAGCACACACGCCGCCGCGACCGCTACCACCTGGCTTGCCAGGTACTGAAAGTGGTCCGCGACGAAAGAAAAAAGGAACGGGTAGACGTTGAGGAAGCCGAGCACGGAGACGAGTGTGCCGCCGAACAGCAGCAGCGCGGCCAGCGGACCGCGACGGCCCCGCCGCGCCAGCCACACGCCCGCGGCGGCGGCAAGCAGCACTCCAAGCAGCGGCAGCCACTGCCACCACACGGCGGCATCGATCTGCCAGCGCGGGTAATAGAACAGCAGGTTGAACGGCAGCAGCAGCTTCGCGAAATAGAACCACACTACGCGGGCGGCCAGCAGGCAGCGGGCGATGAAGCTCAAGGAAAAGTCCGCTCCGGCCGCACCGATGAAACGCTGCTCCACCCACGCCGTCACGAGGCCGCTCGCGAGCGCGATCCCGAACCACGGCGCCAGCGGGAGCACATCCGATTTCAAAGAGAGCCGCCCGCGCCGCCACCAGAAGACGACCAGCAAGGCCGCGGGCAGCATGGCGGTGACGCTCTTGGTCAACAGCGCCATCACGAACAGCGCGAGCGCCTGAAAGTAGACCCGCCGCCGCCGCGTCCGGTCGAAACTCAGATAGAGCAGCGCCGACGCGAGGTAGAAAACAGTGGAGAGGGTATTCTTCTGCTCCGACATCCAGGCGACCGATTGCACCGCAACCGGGTGCAGCGCCCATAGGAAACCCGCGAGCCATGCGCCCGGCAGTTCCAGGCGCCGCACCACCGCTACCAGCAGGCAGGCGGCGGTTGCGTGCAGCAGGACGTTCACCAGGTGGTAGCCAAGGAAGGCATCGCCCCACAGCTTATGTTCCAGCCAGAAGGCGGTGTGCATCAGCGGCCAGTATTGGGCGGTGGCGCCGATCTTGAACCAGATGGCCCACAGGCCGTGCAGCGATTGCAGGGCGGGCGCGGTGATGTGGTCCACGTCGTCGATGAGCATGCCGCCGTTCATCGCGGGCAGGTAGGCGAGGAAGGTGACGCCGAAGAGCAGGGCCGCAAGGGCCGCGTCCGGAACCGTGCCGGGCTTGGGCTTTGCCGCTGGGACGACCTTGGCCGGGCGTTTGGCACGCATAGGATCAGGCAGGCTTGCCGAACCGCTCCGCGCGGACCACACCGGCGCCCTCGCGGATGACCACGAGCTGATTGGCGGCCACGTTCGCGATTTTTTCCACGGCGCCGCTGGGCCAGCGAATTTCGAGATTGGCTTTCGCCTCCGCTCCCAATCCGAAGTGCAGCCGCCGGTCGTTCACCGAGAGGTACGACGATTGCGCGAGCACGGCTTGCGCCTGGCGGCGTTCGCCGTATTCGGCAATCACCTGCGCCCCGATGGCGCTGCGGTTGGAGGCGACGCCCACCAGTTGCACCTTGAGCCACTTGTTGTCCCCGGTCATATCGTTGCGGAGCAGCGAGGGCGGCTCGTTCACGTGAACGATCACGATGTCCATGTCGCCGTCGTTGTCGAAATCGCCGAAGGCCACGCCGCGGCTCGAATGCGCCTCCGCCACGCCCGGTCCGGCCTCGTCCAGCAGCTCTTCGAACCTGCCGCTGCCCAGGTTGCGGAACACTACGCTCGGCGTGCGGTATTTGGCATCGGGCAGCTTTTGTTCGGGCTCGGGATAGACCATCCCGGTAGTTACGAAGATGTCCGGGAGGCCGTCGTTATCGAGGTCCACGATTCCGGCGCCCCATTGCACGAAGCGCGTTTCCACGCCGAGTCCGGCGCGCAGCGTCACGTCGCGGAAGTAGCCCTTGCCGTTGTTGCGGTAGAGGCCCGGAGTATCGTCGCGGAAGTGGGTTTTGAAAATATCGATGGAGCCGTCCGGATCGACGTCGCCGATGCCGATCCCCATTCCCGCCTGCTCTTCGCCGTCTTCGCTCAGCGAGACGCCGGCGTCGAGCCCCTCTTCGGCGAAGGTGCCGTCGTGCCGGTTGCGGAACAGGAGGCTGGGGGTGGTGTCGCAGGCAACGTAGATATCCTGCCAGCCGTCGCCATTGAAGTCGGCGGCCACGGTGGTGAGGGCGTAGCCGGCTTTGACGGCGGCGATGCCCGACTTCTCGCTGACGTCGGTGAAGGTGCCGTCGCCGTTGTTGTGATAGAGGCGGCAGGGGTCCTGCGGCAGGCCCGCGGGTCCGCAATAAACGGGCACGCCGCGATAGGAGCAGCCGGGATCTTTGCCGCGGGCGGGCACTTTGGCCTGGTCGAAGCCGACGTAGTGGGACACGAAAAGGTCCAGGCGGCCGTCGCGATCGTAATCGACCCAGGTGCAGCCGGTGCCGTAGTGGGGCTCGGGACGGCGCAGCCCGGCCTTTTCGGTCACGTCGGTGAAGGTGCCGTCGCCGTTGTTGTGGAAGAGCAGGTTCTGCGGGTAGGCGGTAATGAAGAGGTCGTCGAAGCCGTCGTTATCGTAATCGCCCACGGTGATGCCGGTCGCCCAGACGCTGCTGCCGATGCCGGCGCGGGAGGTGACGTCGGTGAAAGTGCCGTCGCGATTGTTCTTGTACAGGCGAATGATCGCCTCCGAAGGCGTCGCCTGAAGGCGGCGGCCGGTCAGGATGACGAGGTCCTGCCAGCCGTCGTTATCGTAATCGAGGAAGGCCGCGCCGCAGCCCATCGATTCGAGGATGTAGTCGTTATGGTCGGCGTCTCCGTAGATGACCGGCGCGCGCAGTCCCGCCTCCCGGCCCACGTTGACGAAATGGGCGTGGAAAGGAAGGCCGGAAGGTTTACCGCGAGGAGCAGCCTTGACGCCGCGAGAGGCCATGCCGCCGTACTGTTGGGCCCGCGCCAGGGGAGCCGCCGCGGCCAGCAGCAAACAGAGCTGTCTGCGGGTCATCAACGTACAGGATACCCAATCGACGGGAGGCCCCGCCGGAGGCCGTCTTATAATGAACGGGAAACGAAATGAGCGGTCCTGGGCGAGGAATTCTGCTGCTGATCGGCGTGCTGTGGTGGGCGCAGGCGCCGGGCGCGGCCCAGGACCGGATGCCGGCAAACGAAGCGGTGGCAACGCTGCGCCGCTTGTACCAGTCGGGTTCGAAAGCCGAGGCGGAAGCTCTGCTCGACCGGCTGGCGACGCAGGCCAGGGGCGATGCGAATTACTGCTTCGCGGTGGGAATGACGCTGGGCGCGGCGGGTCAGATCGGGCGCGCCGAGCAGTTCCTCACCATGGCCGCGGCGGCGGCTCCGGCCGACTACCGGATTCTGTACAACCTGGGCGTGGCAGCCTCCTACTCGGGCCATTTCGGCCGCGCGCAGGAGGTGCTGGCCACGGCCCTCAAGCTACAGCCGCAAAACGTGGACGTGCTCTACAACCTGGCGTACGTCAACGAGAAGCTGGGGCGCAGGGAAGAGACCATCAGGCTGCTGGCGCGGGCAGTGAAGCTGGCGCCGCAGCGCGCGGACCTCTTCAAGCTGACGGCCATCGCGGCCTTCGAGCTACGCGCGTGGGAGGATGCGCTGGCGGCCTGGAACAGCTACTTGAAGCTCCAGCCGGACGACGATGTGGCGCGGCGCGAGCGCGGTTTCACGGCCGTGCAGATGGGGCAGTTCGAGCAGGGCATCGCCGACATCCGCTGGTTCCTCGAGCGGCATCCGCGGGATGCGGAGGCGTATCACGAACTGGGTCTGGCGGAAGTGGACATCGACCCGGTACAGGCGCTGGCGCACCTCGATAAGGCGATCGAGCTGCAGCCCGATTTCGCGGAAGCGCGGTCGAATCGCGGCAATCTCTCGTATCAGCAGGGCAGGCCGGAGGCGGCGCTGCCGGACCTCGAGTTCGCGGCCGGGCGCAAGCCGGACGACGCCATCACGCTGGACCGGCTGGGGCAGACGTACCTGGCGCTCGACCGTCCCGCCGATGCCGTGCGGGTGCTGCGTCGTGCGGCGGGCCTGGCGCCGGAGGACGGCCGCATGCTGCTGCACCTGGGGCGGGCGCTGGCGGATGCCGGCGAGGTGGAGGAATCGAAAGGCGTGATGGAGCGCTTCCGGCAGATGGGGCCCACCAGGAATCCGCCGGTGCCCGCCGGCCTGGTGGACTACCTGGGACTCTCGCCGGAGCAGCAGCGCGCGGACTACCGGTCGCGGCTTGAAAAGGCGATCGCGAAAGAGCCGGGGGACGCAGCGGCGCAAGTACGGTACCTGAAATTTCTGTTGGACGAGGGGAATCTGGAGCAGGCAAGGGCCGCGGCGCAGAGGATTGCGGCCTTGAAACCGAATGAGGCCGTCCTTGCGGAAGCCGGACGGGCTCTGCTTTCCGCGCGGCAATTCCAGGGGGCGAGGGATCTGCTGGCGCAGGCCGGGGACGGCAGCGATGTGCAGTTGGACCTGGCGCTGGCCACGTTCGGAGTCTCGGGCGGCGCAAAGGGACTCGAAGAGTTGGATCGCGTGCCGGAGCCGGGGCGGACGGGCGGCGTACTACCTGGCGCGGGCGCAGATGCTGGACGCAACGGGCAAGGCGGAAGAAGCTCGCGCGGCGTTGCAGCAGGCGCTCGACGCGGCGCAGTCGAACCCGCAGCTTTACGCGCAGGCGGCCGCGCTGCTTTTGAAGAACGGCAGGATCGGCGAAGCGCTGCCGGTATTGGAACGTGCGGCGGCGGCGCTGCCGGGCAGCCGCGAGATCCAGCTCATGCGCGCCACCACGCTGGAACTGGCCGGGAACACCGCGGAGGCCGAACGCAGGATCAAGGAAGTGCAGGCGCGCTGGCCCGAGTGGCACGCCGGATGGGTGGCGCAAGGATTGATGCTGGCGTCGCGGAAGCGCTTCGACGATGCCCGCATGGCGCTCGAGACGGCGGTGAAACTGGGAGCGCACAGCGCCGAGACCTATTACTACCTGGCCGATTGCGCGCTGCGTTCCTCGCCGGAGCGGACGCCGCTGGCGGAGAGCGCAATTCAAAAGGCGCGGGCGGCGGCTCCGGGCGATCCCTATGTTCAGGCTCTCGCCGCGCGAGTCGCGAAACGCGATGCGAAGGAACCCGCGGCACCGCTGGCGGCACCGCTGGCGGCACCGCCGCCATTTCGCGACCGGTTATTCAAGTCGAAGCCGCCGGCGGAGTGGTAGACGATCTGGCCCGATAATCGGAGTCGAGTAGCGGAACGCTCTACAGCCCGCTAACAATCTGCGTCGCCGCCCGTCTGATGGGAGAACGGCAACAGGAACTTTACGCGGCCGTTCCCATCTGCCATGGAACAAACCGCGAGAGATCCGCGTCTGAGCTTGACGGTGGCTCAAAAAGGGAATTTCAGGTTCACCGCCTCGTTCTGGGAGGCCACGTGTATTGCCGTGGACTCCCTGCGGAAAAACAAACTCCGTAGTTTCCTGACCCTGCTCGGCATTATCCTGGCTACCACCACCCTGATCGCCGTCACCGCCCTGATTCACGGAATGAACCTCTACATCGCCGAGAAGGTCTCGAATATGGGGTCGGACGGCTTCCGGGTGGTGCGAATGGCGTGGTTCGGCCCTTGGGATCCGAAGAAATTCTTCGAGATGGACAAGCGCAATCCGCAGATCAAGCCGGCCGAGTACGATTTCGTGCGCGAACGCGTCAACCTGGTCAAAGAGATCGGTATGATGACGTCACGCCGCGCACGCCTTACTTACAAAGGGCAGACAGCCGAAGACGTGGATTTGCAGGGCGTCACCGATAACATTCCCGAGATCAATTACGTGCAGGTAGAAACCGGCCGTGCGATTACGTACGAAGAAGTGCGCCGGCACGCGCCCGTTACGTTTATCGGCAACGACATTCGCAACAAATTCTTCGAAGGCGTGGATCCGATCGGCAAAACCATCAACGTGGAAGGCCGCCCCTACGAAGTGGTCGGCGTGGCCAAAGCCCTGGGCAGCGTGTTCGGCAATTCCCAGGATAACTTCGCCATGATTCCCATCGAGAGTTACTTCAAAACATACGGCAGCCGTACGGGAATCCGGCTGATTGCCAAGGCCGTGGATCAGCCCCACCTCATGGAAGCGCAGGACGAAGTGCGCGTGCTGCTGCGCTCGTTCCGCCACCTGGGCCCGGCGCAGGACGACAATTTTTCAATCTTCGCCTCGGAAACCATCGTCAGCCTGTGGGAACGGATGACGGCGGCCATCGCCGGAATGGCGGTGGGAATCGTCTCGGTCTTCATGATCGTGGGCGGCATCGTCATCATGAACATCATGCTGGCGGTGGTCACCGAGCGCACGCATGAGATCGGCATCCGCAAGTCGCTGGGCGCCCGCCGCAGCGACATTCTCAGCCAGTACCTGGTGGAATCTTCGGTCCTCTCCGGAGTGGGCGGCCTCGCCGGAGTAGTGATCGCCTGGCTGATCGCCATTCTGGTCCGCAGCACTACCTCCGTGCCCATGGCGCTGCCGTGGACGTCGGTGATGATCGGGGTGGGCCTGTCCGCAACCGTAGGCCTGTTTTTCGGCATCTACCCGGCGCGCCGCGCCTCCAAGCTGGACCCCATTGAAGCCCTCCGGGTCGAGAGATAAGGCATGACGAAACTAGCGTTCCTGAACGGTGTGGTGCTGGCGCTGCAAACCATCCGCTCGCATAAATTGCGCGCGTTCCTGACCGTGCTCGGCGTCATCATCGGCACGGGCACGATCATCGGAGTGAGCGCCATCCTCACCGGTTTCGACGCCTCCGTATCCGCCGTGCTGCGCAGTTTCGGGCCGAACTCGATTATCGTTTTCAAATTTCCGGTCGGACCGCGCACCGGCCGCCTCAGCCCCGAGGAACGGACCCGCAAGGATCTGACGTACCAGAACGCGATGAACATCCGCGAGCGCTGCCGCTCGGTCGAAGATGTCTCCACCATGTTGTTCCCCAACCGCGGCCCCATCAACGCGCACTACAAGGGGAACGACATGTACGACGTCAACCTTTTCGGAGTCGAAGAGGGGTACGCGCGCGGAGGACAGGTGGATCTCCACCTCGGCCGTTTCTTCACCGACCAGGAGAGCCGCCGCCGCGTGCCCGTCGCCGTCATCGGCCAGGACCTCGAGAAAGGCCTCTATGCCGGCGTCGACCCAATCGGCAAGACCATCCTGGTCGATGGCCACGAGTTCACCGTGATCGGCACGATGATCCGGCCCGCCGCCTCCTTTTTCGGCGACACCGACAACCGCGTCCTCCTGCCCTACGGCATGATGCAGAAGATGTACCCCAGCGCGCGCGAGAACGCCATCGTGGTTACCGCCAGGGACGGCCAGATCTCCAAAGCGCTCGACGAAATTCGCATCTCCCTCCGCGTGGACCGGCGCGTCCCTTACGACAAACCCGATAATTTCGCGCTCTCCACGGCCGAACAGATGGTGTCCGATTTCCGGCAGATCACCGCCATGACCTTCCTGGTGATGGTGGTGCTGAGTTCCATCGGCCTGCTGGTGGGCGGCATCGGCGTGATGAATATCATGCTCGTGTCGGTGACCGAGCGGACGTACGAAATCGGCATCCGCAAGGCACTGGGCGCGCGCCGCCTCGACATCCTCGTCCAGTTCCTGCTGGAGGCGGCCGCCCTCACGTTTCTCGGCGGCATCATGGGGGTGATCTTCGGCTGGCTTATCTCGCTGGTTTCCCGCCTCGTGTTTTCGTCCATCCCGGCCAGCGTTCCGCTGTGGGCGGCCATGGCGGGAATCGCCGTGTCCGTGAGCGTAGGCCTCTTCTTCGGCATATGGCCCGCCAACAAGGCCGCTCGCCTGGACCCGGTGGTCGCGCTCCGCTACGAATGATCGTGCGGCCCCGTCCGCATAGAAACTATTGATTGCCGGAATAAGAATATCCGTCTTGCCGCACCCCCCTGTCTTTCGATACCTTTGGTTAATCCGTAAGATAGTTTGACTTCGACGTCATTCTATGGTCGGTCCATTTACACCGGCCTGTCTCCACATCCACAAATTCACCGGAGGTTTCGACTGTGGGATCCAACCCTACACAGGCGCGGGCAGTCGCGCTGTTTCTGATCGCTTTCGTGCTGCTGGCCGCGGCATTTGCCACCGGCGGCGGCATCATCTACTTCGTGGGCTTCTTCCTGTTCCTCGGCGCGGCCTTCGCACTCTTCGCCAAGTGCAAGCCGTGGGAGCACCTGGAGGAATAATGGCCATGATTCTCGTTGGAATACTCGTCACGCTGCTCGGATTCGCCGTCGCGTTCTTCAGCCTGGGCTTGACCTCGGATGTGAACGCGCGGCTGGCAATGGTCGTAGCCGGCATCGGCATCAGCCTGTTCGGAATCCTGGGGCTGATCAACAAAGCCTATTTGAAGAACGCCATCTGGAGGAAGTAACCCATCGTGAAACGATCGATCTTGTTGTCCCTCATCATCGCCGCCTGCATACAGATCGCGGGCGCGCAGGCGCCCTCCGCCGCACAGGCAACTCCGGCGCCAGTTGCCATTACCGATGCGGACCTCAAGGCGGTCGAGGCGCCCAAAGCGGAAGATCGCGCCAAGGGAGATCCCGACGGAAACCTCACCGGCACCGTCGCCGACATCGGAGTTGCCGATTCGAAAAAGGGCCTCGCCATTTCCGATGTCCTGAACCAGGTGGGCCAGAATAAGATCGCCATCAATTTCATGTGGACCCTGGTCACCGGGTTCCTGGTCATGTTCATGCAGGCGGGCTTCGCCGTGGTCGAAACCGGGCTCTGCCGCGCCAAAAACGCCAACCACACCATGATGATGAACTTCATGGTCTACGGCATCGGCATGTTGGCGTACTGGCTGATCGGCTTCTCCCTGCAAATGGGCGGCGTGGGCGCGCTCGGCAATCTCGGCGGAACCGCGCCGCTCAGCGCCGAGCACAGCATCACCCTGTTCGGCAAAGCATTCGGACTCTACGGCTCCAACGGCTTCTTCCTCACGCAGGGCGGCACCTACGACGTCGGCGTGATGGTGGTCTTCCTCTTCCAGATGGTCTTCATGGACACGGCGTTGACCATCGTCACCGGGTCCGCCGCCGAGCGCTGGAAGTTCGCCGCATTCCTGGCGTCCTCGTTCCTCATGGGCGCGTTCGTCTATCCGCTGTTCGCCAACTGGGCCTGGGGCGGCGGCTGGCTGTCCGGTCTCGGCGCCAATTTCGGACTCGGCAAGGGATATGTCGATTTCGCCGGCTCCGGTGTGGTCCACTCGGTCGGCGGCATCTCGGCCCTGGCTCTCGCATTGATCGTGGGGCCGCGGCTCGGCAAGTACAACCGCAACGGCAAGCCCAACGCCATCGTCGGCCACGACATCGTGCTGGTGCTCACCGGCTGCTTTATTCTGGCCTTCGGCTGGTTCGGGTTCAATCCCGGCTCCACCCTCGGCGCCGCGGGCAGCGGCAACCTGCGCATCAGTTCCATCGCGGTCAACACCATGCTCGCGGGCATGGCGGGCGGCTTCGGCGCCATGTTCTACATGTGGATGCGCTACGGCAAGCCGGACGCTTCCATGTCCGCCAACGGCCTGCTGGCCGGCCTGGTTGCGATCACCGCGCCCTGCGGCTTTGTCAATTCCGTATCCTCGGTCATCATCGGCCTCATCGCCGGCGTGCTGGTCTGTCTGTCGGTCGAGTTCGTGGACCGCACACTCAAGGTGGACGACCCCGTGGGCGCCATCTCCGTCCACGGCACCAACGGCCTCTGGGGCGTCATTTCGGTGGGCCTCTTCGCCGACGGACGAAGCAATTACGGCGGCTCCTGGAACGGCGTCACCGGGTCGGTGACCGGCCTGTTCTACGGCGACGCCTCGCAACTGGTCGCCCAGTTGATGGGCGTGGCCACCCTGCTCGGCCTGGTGTTCACGATGACGTTCGTCGCCAACCTCGCCATCGATTTCATGGTGGGACAGCGGGTCAGCGCCAAGGCGGAACTCGAAGGGCTCGACCTTCCCGAGATGGGCCAGTTGGGCTATCCGGAATTCGAGCTGAAGGCGCGGACGGTGGGCAATGTCTGACCAGGCCGCTCTCGCTTTCCTTACCGCGGAGGCGCCGGCAATCCGGCGCCTCCCGCCCGTTCCCTGGCGCGATCCGCATTCCGTCTCGAAGGAAGAGCTCGCCCAATACATCTTCTTCCTCGAGCAGGCGTGCGAGCAGAATCCCGCGTCCTCCGACCTGCGCACGTGCCTCGGCATGGCGCACGCCATGAACTATGACGTGTACAAGTCCATGGACGCGCTCAACGCCGCGGTCGAACTCGACGCGGAAAGTTTCTGGGCCCGGATGAAGCTTGCCGAGCTGTACTACCGCCTGCGTGCGCTCCATCGCGCCGAGGCCGAAACCAAACGCGCGCTGGAACTCGCCGCGGACGGCGCGGAGCTGGGCGTCGCGCGGCGGCAGTTGCAGGAAATCCGCCGCTTGAAACGGGAAGGCACGCAGAAGCCGGAGTGGAACCGCTCGCTGCGCGCTCCCGCCGTTCTGCTCGCAATTATGACCATCGTTCTTTGCCTTGGAGTGTACTGGAAATGAAGTGGGGATATTACTTGGCAGCCGTAATCATGGCGTCTTATTTTCTGCTCCAGGCCGGCGCGCCCTGGTACACGATCGCCGGCGGAGCGCTGCTGGTGGCGCAACTCAATCGCGGCAAATACGCGCGAACGCCGCGCGCCTGAAAGTGTGTCTCATCGCGTATACGCTCAATTCAAAGTTTCTATTTGGATTCCTCCCGCTGGTTGTTTAGGATGATTGCAATGCTTCCGGATTTTCCCGGCAGCATCGCAAGCGCCCCGTCGCGCCCCTGTGAACGTCTAGCAGATTACATTCTGACCAACACATTCCCGCGGGTTTGACCACGCGTTTCGCCGGTGCGGAGTCCCGGAAGAACCGCCCCGGAACCTGGCCCAACTCCACGGGAGAGGAGTTTCTCTTGACCGCCGCGACTAGAAAACGACTATTCTCCAGCGCCTGCCTGGCCGGAACGATCTTACTCTGCTCCGCCACCCTGTTCGCTCAGCAGCCCGATGCGCCGCCCACCGTCGGCGACCTCCAAAAAGCCATCGCCGCCTTGCAAAAGCAAACTGACATCGTGTGGACCATCGTCGCCGGAGCCCTCGTCTTCTTCATGCAGGCCGGATTTGCCATGGTGGAGACCGGGTTCACCCGCGCCAAAAACGCCGGCAACATCATGATGAAGAACCTGCTCGACTTCTGCATGGGCGGCGTGGCCTACTGGGCCGTCGGTTTCGGCCTCATGTTCGGCGTGACCAACGGGCTGATCGGCACTTCCAACTTCCTGCTCAACTTCGACAACAACACCATCGACGGCCAGTGGGGCTACACCTTCTGGTTCTTCCAGATCGTGTTCGCGGCAACCGCGGCCACCATCGTTTCCGGCGCCATGGCCGAGCGCACCAGGTTTTCCGCCTACCTGGTTTACAGCTTCATGATCAGCCTGCTGATCTACCCCGTCTTCGGACACTGGGCCTGGGGCAACCTGTTCAATGCGGATAACGTGAAGGGCGGCGCCTGGCTCGCCAACCGCGGCTTCATCGACTATGCCGGATCCACCGTCGTCCACTCCATCGGCGGATGGGCGGCCCTCGCGGGCGCAATCTGCGTCGGCCCCCGCCTCGGAAAATACACCAAAGACGGCAAGGTCGTTCCCACCCCCGGACACAATCTCACCCTGGCCGCGCTCGGCGTATTCATCCTGTACCTGGGCTGGTTCGGATTCAATCCCGGCAGCACCACCGCCGCCAACGGGTTTCAGGCGCGCATCGCGGTGAACACGCTGCTGGCCGGCTGCACCGGCGCCCTCGCCGCGCTGGCCATCTCCTGGGTCAAATTCAAGGTGCCCGATATCGGCATGACCCTCAACGGCGTACTGGCCGGCCTCGTGGCCATCACCGCCCCCTGCGCCACCGTAACGCCCCTGGCTTCGGTGATGATCGGCGCGATCGCCGGTGTGATCGTAGTCTACAGCGTTCTGTTCTTCGACCGCGTGAAGGTGGACGATCCCGTAGGCGCGATCTCTGTCCACGGCGTCTGCGGCGCCTTCGGCACTTTGTCGGCCGCCCTGTTCCACGAAAATCTTTTCCTTGGCAAGCCCTTTGACCTGATGGGACAATTAACCACGCAGGCCATCGGAGTGTTTACCGCGTTTGCCTGGTCGTTCGGCACCTGCTTCCTGCTGTTCCAGTTGATTAAACGGACGATCGGATTGCGGGTTTCCGCGGAAGAGGAAATCGGCGGCCTCGATTTGGGCGAGCACAAGGCCAACAGCTATCCGGATTTCGCGCCCTCGCACCCGGGCGGCATTATGCCGGTCGGCGCTTCGCTGATGCAGCCTCTGGGCCACCCGGTCGCGGGAGAAGCGACGGCCCTCGACGGGTAATCGATCTTTCGAGAATCGGATTCCGAGCGCGCCGCCGGCCGCAATGGCCCGGCGGCGCGTTGTTGTCATTATGGAGTAACTGAAAACCAGATGCCCCCGATCGCACTCTTATTCCTGGAAAACGCCGGCCCCGCGCGCATTCCGCTGTCCATGCTCATCATCTTCGCCAGCGCCAAGCTGATGGCGGAACTGTTCGAGCGAATCGGCCAGCCCGGCATTGTCGGGGAGATCCTGGCAGGCGTGCTGGTAGGCCCGAGCGTGCTCGGCTGGCTCGCGCCCAGCGAATTTCTGGACGCCCTCGCCGACCTCGGCGCCATGTTCCTCCTCTTCCGCGTCGGCCTCGAAGTCAAATCCTCGGAACTTCTCAAGGTGGGCGGCACCGCCATGCTGGTGGCGATCTGCGGTGTGGTGGTGCCCTTCCTCATGGGCTGGGCGATCCTGTTGGCCTGGGGCGCGCCTTCCGCCGAAGCCATCTTCGTGGGAGCCTCCATGGTGGCCACCAGCGTCGGCATCACCGCCCAGGTGCTGGCGGCCAAAGGCCTGCTGCACGAAGTTTCGGCAAAAATCATCCTGGCCGCGGCGGTCATCGACGACGTTCTCGGCCTGCTCGTGCTGGCCGCCGTCAGCAGCCTCTCGCGCGGCAAACTGAACTGGATCGAACTCGGCCTCACCGCCGCGCTGGCCTCCGGATTCACCGTGGCGGTGGCGTTCTGGGGCACCCGCACCATGCGCAAGGTGGGGCCGAAAATGGAGGCCACCCTGCGCGTCGCCGAATCGCAATTCGTGCTCGCCATGATCCTCCTCTTCAGCCTGGCGGTGCTCGCGGTCTACACCGGCGTCGCCGCCATCGTGGGCGCCTTCCTCGCCGGACTCGCCCTCGCCGAAAGCACCGGGCGTCGCGTGCA
The DNA here is from genome assembly GCA_963836425.1 of Bryobacterales bacterium. GTDB lineage: Bacteria > Acidobacteriota > Terriglobia > Bryobacterales > Bryobacteraceae > CAWIJJ01. The sequence goes on from CAWIJJ010000016.1 coordinate 142,605, forward strand.
CGACCTCGCCCAGGGCGTGGGCGAACTGCTGGTTCCGTTCTTTCTGGCCGGCATCGGTTTGAAGGTCGGACTCTCGGCCTTTTCCGAAGCCTCCACCACCATCCTCGCCCTCATCATTCTTGCCGCCGCCATCGTTTCCAAATTTGTCGGGTGCGGCCTCGCCTCATTGCCCCTCGGGCGCACCGAAGCCCTGCGCGTAGGCGTCGGCATGATCCCCCGCGGCGAAGTCGGAATGGTGGTCGCGCAGCTCGGGCTGGGTATGGGAATCATCCAGCGCAACGTCTACAGCGTGGTCGTCTTCATGTCCGTGGCGACAACCATCGTCGCGCCCCCGCTGCTCAAGATCGTCTACGCGGGCGCGGAGCGCAAGCGCTCGACGGCCGAAGCCGAGGAAATGTATCGCGTCGGGTAACGCGCACGATGGTGAAGATCGAAGCCATCATCCAGCCGCACCGCTGGCAGCCCGTGCAGGACGCCCTCGCCGGCGCCGGCGTCGAGGCGGTCACCGTCACCGAGGTGCTCGGACAGGGCAGGCAGCGCGGCCACACCGAGGTCTACCGCGGCCAGGAGTACGCGGCCCCCTTCGTGCCCAAACTCAAAATCGAAATCGTGGCCGCCGATTCGGAGAAAGATGCGATCATCGCCGCAATTCTGGGCGCCGCCCGCACGGGCCGCATCGGCGACGGCAAAATCTTCATCCTGCCGGTGGCCGGAGCGGTGCGCATCCGCAACGGGCAGATCGACGAAGCCGCGCTTTACTGATTCGCCTGCGCCTGCATGTTGTACGACAGCTTCTGCATCGCCTCTTCCGAACCCGTGAACAGATTCTTCGGGAACTGCCGCGCGTTCAGGATCTGGCTGTAGATCAGGTACTCCATGCTCTTGTTCAGCGCCATTCCCGCCAGGTATTGCAGCCGCAGGTTGCCGTCGCGGTTGATCTCCGCGTCTTGCAGCCACTCCGTCAAGTCGGACCGCTGCGCGCCATACGTGCCCAGCAGCCCGTAGAGCGAGCCGAAGCCGACCTCGCGAAGCGACTCGAGCACCCTCGCGTGATCCGGCCGGTTGAGCCGCTGTTCCATCTCGTCCAGATTCAGCTTCAGCGGCTGCTCCTGCCCCACCAGCACCGTGTCGTACCCGCCGTTGTTCTGGTTCCCCCACAACGTTCCGTTCGGGAACACGGAGAAAAACGTGGCCACTTCGCTCTTCACCACCCCAAGATCGCTCTCATAGAGCGGCACCCACTGCGTCACCACGCCGCCCGGGTTCAGGTGCGCGCGCACCAGGTCGAAATACTCCTTCGAGTAGAGCGTGGCGCTGCCCTTTACCCAGGGATGGATCGGGTCGGAGGTGATGATGTCGAACTTCTCGCGCGAGGTGAGAATGTAGTGCCGCGCGTCGTCGTAAACGATCTTCACCCTCGGATCGTTCATGACGTTGTAGTTTTCCTTGCCGAAGTACTTCGTCGCCGTGGGTGGAATCAGCGGCTCCATTTCGCAGATCACGATCCGTTCGATCCCCGGATACAGCACGAACGAGCCCGACGTCACGCCCGCCCCGAACCCGACAATCAGCACGGACTTCGGATTGGGATGGAACAGCGCCGGCATGTGGCCCAGCATGCGCTGGAGGCGCATGTCGTACGGTTCGGTGGAGGCTTCCACCTTGCCGCTCACGTGAAACTGAATCGCGCCGTCGTCCCATCGCGAGATGGCGATGGATGAATTTCTCCCTTCGCCCGCGTACAGGATCTTCGAGCGGTCCATCGACATCACCGTGCGGCGGCCATACGCAATCAGCATTCCGGGCACATCCCCGATGCTGGTCAGCAGCAGTGCGCCAATCACCAGGGCGGCAGTAAGCCCGGCCGCGCCGGCCAGCGATTTCGACGCGCGCACCAGCGGGAACAGCATCAGCAGCGCGCCCGCCGCCGAAAGCAGAATCAGCAGCCGCTCGCTCCCCGGAGTTCCGATCCACGGCACCAGGAAAAGGCTGAACGCGAGTGCGCCCGCGATCGCGCCGCCCGTGTTCGCCGCATAGATCCCTCCCACCAGGCTGGCCGCGTCCTGCTTCTCGGTTGCCGCCGCCGCCAGCGCCAGCGGAAAACTCGCGCCCCACAGCAGCGTGGCCGGAAGCATCGCCCACAGGCAGCGCGCCATATCGATCTGGAACGTGAACCAGGGACTGCTCGTGAGCAGCGGGTTGACGGGCCAGAAGGGCAGGGAACTCGACAACATGATCGCGGTCCAGGCAACCGCCCCAATCAGCAGCACCTGGCAGATTCCGAATGCGAGCCGCGGGCGCACCGTGCGCGCCAGCATGGAACCTACCGCGCTGCCCGCGCCGAGCCCGATCAGGAACACCGCCAGGATGATCGAAAACGTATAGACCGTGCCGCCCAGCATCAGCCCCAGCAGGCGTGTCCAGACGACTTCCGCGCCCAGCGCCGCCGCCCCGGAAAGAGCGATCGCGGCATACACCGGCCAGTAGATCGGACCCTTGGAGACGACCGCTTCCGCCGCCGTGCCGGAAGAACGGTGCGGCGTGCGTCCGGCAATCCAGAGACTGGCCAGCCCCACCGCCACGTTGATGGCGGCGGCGGCGAACGTGCCCGTGGCCATGTCGTGAACCCGGAGCAGGTAAAATCCAGCCAGCAGGCAGCCGAAAACCGCGCCCACCGTGTTGCCGCCATAAAGGAATCCCATCCACGAGACCCCCTCGGTGCTGGTTTCGATCCAGCGCGCCGCCGCCGGCAGCGAAGCGCCCATCAGGAAAGTGGGCGGCACCAGGCACAGCGCGCACACCAGCGCCCGCAGCAGCATGGCGGGAGCGCCGTGCCCCACCGCCGCCGAGTACAGCCCGTCCACCAGGGGCATGCCGAAAAGCACCAGGATTCCGCAGATCGCGATCCCGAACTCCACGTAGGCATAGAGGCGGAGCGGGTGCATCTGCCTCGCCCGCAGGATGCGCGGCAGCATCAGGCTGCCGAAACACAGGCCCCCCATGAAGGTGGCCAGGAGCACTCCAAGCGAGATGGCGCTCGATCCGATTACCAGTTGAAGCAACTGATACCAGACGATTTCGTAAATAAGGGCGGCACAGCCGCTGCCGCCGAAAAGGATCAGCAGCAGCGGCAGGAATCGCGTTGGCGCGGCAACAGCTGCCGCCTGCGGTTTAATTTCGGGTATGGTCATTCGAAAGGCCGGATTCTAGGAAAAAGGCGTCCTTAACGAATGATACGTTACCCGGGCCGCCGGCCGCCCGCCCCACCTCCTTACTCGCGCGCGATGCGTTGCCGAGCCGCGACCGTCAGGGAGCGGTCCTTGCCGCTCGCCGCCGCCCGCCGCCCCACCTCCCACGCGATCCATTTCCGAGCCGCGACCGCCAACGGTCCCTCACCTCCCCCGTACGCGATCCGCCAGGACCTTCGCCGACCCCAACTCCTCCGCCGCCCGGTCCAGGTGCATCAGCGCCTCGCCCCGCGTTTCGTCCCGCATAGCCAGAATCTGCCCGAGCACCATGTGCGCCCGGCTATACCCGCCATCGAGCCGCAGCGCCGCCTCCGCTTCCCTGATAGCGGCGTCGAACTGGTTCATCGCCGCCAACGCGTAGCTCGAATTGGTCAGGTCCACCGGATTCGGCCCGGCGATTTCCATCGCCCGCTGCGCCTCCTCGAGACCCGCCCCGTACTCCCGCATTCGCAGCATCTGCGCCGCCAGGTTGGTGTGCGCTTCGGCAAACTCGGGCGAATCCGCAATCGCCTCGCGCAGTTTTTCCGCCGCTTTGGCCGGCTGCGCGGACGCCGATAGCCGGGCCGCTTCCTGCGCCGCGCGGACCGCCTTCCGCGAGGGCGGATGCCGCAACTGGGTCACCGACACACGGCTTCCCGTGGGCCGCTCGATTCGCCGCTCCGGCAGGCGGATGCTCACTTCCGGGGTGGCGGCGCTGACAATCACAAACTCCTCCGTTATGGTTTCCCCATAATCGTTCTTCACCTTCAGGCGGTACGCGCCGTACGGCACCCCGCGAAATTCGAAGGCTCCGTTGAGCGCCGGTTCCACTTCCGCCACCCGGCCCTGGCTCCTGTTCGAGTTCTCCAGGGTCAGTTGATACGACGGCGGGAAGGCACCAACCCCGCCGCGAAGCTCTCCTCTCACCGTCGTGTAACTCGGCTGCCCGAAACAGGCAAACGGAATCCAGGCCATTGCGGCGAACCGCAGGACACACTCCTTGCTCACAGTATTCTCCTCTTTGGTTGTCTGGTGATTTCGCGCTGAACGTGGGGGAAAACCGGAGTCTACGAGGACAGGCGGCCCATGTCGATGCGGGCCGCCGGAATTAGATGAAAAGCTACGAGGCCGGCGAACGCTTATTCCGCGTCGTCGTCGCGGCCGACGTCTTCGGCGAGAATGATCGCTTCGGCCAGCTCCCGCATCGGGCGCCGCAGTCTCCGGCTCTGATTACGAAGCCGGAAATAGGCGTCCTCTTCGGTGGTGCTGTACTTCTGTTGCAGAATGCCCTTGGCGCGCTCCACAACCTTGCGGTCTTCGAGCTGCCGCTTCACCGCCGCAGCCTCCTCCTCCAGGCGGGCCTTATCGCCGGCCAGCATCGACTTCGATACCGCGCCGCCCATCTGCTCGCCAACGAACACCAGCAGGGCGATCTCGTCCGGGCTGTGTTCGTGGGCCTCGCGGTGATGAACGTTGATCACCCCGATCACCTCTCCGCCGCTGACAATCGGCACCGAAAGGAACGACTCGTACGTGTCTTCCACCAGCGCCTGGAACCGCTTGAAACGCGGATCCGAGGATGCGTTCGAACTCAAAGCCACCACGGCTTTGTGTTCCGCAACCCAGCCGGTGACGCCTTCGCCTACCATCAGGCGCAGCTCGCCCAAAGCCGCCGCGTGCGGCACCTGGGACGCGCGCAAAACCACTTCATTCGATCCGTGTTCGATCAGATAAACCAGGCAGGCGTCGCATTCCGTAACCTGCGCGGTGAGCCCCACAATTTCGCCCAGCATCTCTTCGATCGAGAGATTCGAGCTCACAATGCTGCTGATGCGGTGTAGCAGGGAAACCTGGGAATCGTGCATGTATGCCGTGTTCATGGTTGTAAGGGGCCCGGTGGAGCCGCCCTGTAGATCAATCCTACCCGCACGCTCTCGAGGTGGTCCAATCAAAAAAATGTATGGATTGGATTATAGGTGAGCTAACTCGCGAATTAGCTGTAACTTAGCTGTGATCTTGCGTAGCGTACTAGGCCGGACGGTTCTGCCATCTACCCCGCGTGAAGTCCGGAAACGGCATCGGCGCGCTGCCGTTTGCCACCGACGCCTCGCTCAGCGGACCCGGCGCGCTCCACGTCGCCGCATCGTACACGTCGATATCCGGCGGCGTCCCCTGCTTCATGCACTCGATCAGCCGCCACGCCATCACGAAGTCCATCCCGCCATGGCCCCCAAGCTTCCGCGCCAGTTCGCCCGTTTCCTTCCAATAAGGATGCTCGTATTGCGCCTTGTACGGATCGATCGGACCGAACTCTTCCTTGCCGCGCCCATCCAAATAAATCCGCGGCGGATAATCGCGGAAAATCCCCTTCGTCCCGGCGATCATGTTGATGCGATCGTACGGCTGGGGCGAAGAGACATTGTGTTCGAGCGTGATCACCCTGCCATTGGCCGTGCGGATCAGGCTGGTGTTGAGGTCGCCCTCTTTATAAACTTCCTTCTGCCGCGGATCGTCCGCCGCGATCTTTTCCTTCCGGTAGGCCGGCAGCGAGGCTACTTTGCTGCTCATCGATACCAGGTACTCGAAACGGTCGCCGCGCTGGATGTCCATGTAGTGCGCCACCGGGCCCAGGCCGTGCGTGGGATACAGGTTGCCGTTGCGGTTCAGGTGTTCGAAGCGCCTCCACAGCCCTTCGCCTTCGTTCGAAAAAAGAATGCTGCGCAGATCGTGGTTGTAAGCGCAGGCGCCGTGGGTGAGTTCGCCGAACTGGCCGTCCTTCACCATGTTCCACACCAGCATCTCGTTGTACCCGTAGCAGCAGTTCTCCAGTTGGATGCAGTGCCGCTGCGTCGCTTCCGCCGTGTCCACCAGTTCCCAGCACTCCTCGATGGTCCGCGCCGCCGGCACCTCCACCGCCACGTGTTTGCCCGCCTTCATGGCCGCCACCGCCATCGGCACGTGCCAAATCCACGGCGTCGCCACCACCACCAGGTCGATGTCGTCCCGCTTCACCAGTTGCTCGAACGCCCTCTCCCCGCTGGTGAAAGTGGCCGGTGCGGTGGGCAGTTTTCCGGCGCGCTCCAGCCGAGCCTGCGTGCGCTGCACCTTTTCCGGCACCACGTCGCACAACGCCGTGATCCGAACCTCCGGCATGGCCGCGAAGTTGTCCACCAGCGAGTTCCCGCGGCCGCCCGTGCCGATCACGCCCAGCCGGATCGTCTCCTTCGGCTCGAACTTCATCCCCATCACGCTCTTCCCGGGCGTGCGGGTCTGCCCCTTTGCGGCGGCAGCGAGTCCCGCGCCCAGTGTGGCGGCGGAAAGCGTGCGCATCAGGTCTCGTCGGGAAAAGTCGTCCATGGTCTACCTCCAGAGCCGGGCCACTACGCGGATCAGGGCTCCGGCGCTCACTACGAACACGGCCGTCAGCGCGAACGCGTATCCGTACCGGCCGTAAAGAAAGTTGCCGACCATAAACAGGGCCGACCAGATCATGATACAGCCAGACACCCACCCGAGGAGAGCGCGAGGGAAGTTCTGCCCCTCCTCCTGCGCCCGGTCCGCCGCCGAAATGCCCGCCTTCCGCCGGATATCCTCCCATCCCGGGCCGAATGGCCGAACCTTCCGATAGAACTCCACCAGCACGGCCTCGTCCGTTTGCGGCCCCAGGTATGCCGTCGCCACCCAGCACACCGTGGTGATGCCGATCGTGATCAGCAGTTGTTGCGCCGTACCCAAAGCCAACCCGTTCCGCGTCGCCACCAGCATCGACGCGGAAGAAAGAAACGAGACGACCATCGCCACGATCTCGCACCACGCCGTCACCCGCCACCAGAACCAGCGCACCAGGTAAATCAGCCCCGTCCCGGCTCCGATCAGCAGAATGATATTGAAACTGGCCTGCGCCGTATCGAGCGCGAAGACCAGCGCGGACGAGGCGACAAACAGCAGCACCGTGGCGCACCGTCCGGCCCACACGTAATGGTGTTCCGTTCCGTCCCGGTGAATGAAACGGCGGTAGAAATCATGAACCAGGTAGGAGGCGCCCCAGTTCAGATGCGTCAGGATGGTGGACGAATTGGCCGCCACCAGGCCCGCCCAGCATCAGTCCCACCCACCCCGCCGGCAGGAAGCGCAGCATGGCCGGAAACGCGATGTCGTGCCCGATCAGCTTGGGATCCAGGTGCGGGAACGCCGTCTGAATATCGGATAGCTGCGGGTACACGATCAGCGAGGCCAGCCCCACCAGAATCCACGGCCACGGCCGCAGAACATAATGAGCGACGTTGAAGAACAGCGTGCCGCCCAGCGCGTCCTTCTCCGATTTCGATGCCAGCATCCGCTGCGCGATGTAGCTTCCGCCGCCCGGTTCCGCCCCCGGATACCACACCGCCCACCATTGCACCGTCAGCGGAATAACGAACACCGCCACCGCCAGGTCCCAGTTGTTGGTGAAATCCGGCAGCATGTTCAGATAGTTCAGCCCCCCGGGCCCGCGCAGGTGCGAGAGTTTTTCCACCAGTCCGCTGAGGCCGCCCACCTGCGGCAGCGTCACCGCGAAGTAAGCCGCCGCAATCACCGCCGACATCTTGATGAAGAACTGGATCATGTCGATGACCAGCACTCCCCACAATCCCGAGTGCGCCGCGAAGACCACGTTCAGCAGGCCCACCGCCAGAAGCGTCTGCCACCGGTCGAAACCGAAAAGCACGGCCGCGATCTTGCACGCCGCCAGGTTGACCGTCGCCATGATCATGCAATTGAAAAGCAGCCCCAGGTACACCGCGCGAAAGCCGCGCACCGCGCCGGCGGCTTTCCCCGAGTACCGCATCTCGTAAAACTCGAGATCGGTCAGCACGCCCGACCGCCGCCACAGCCGCGCAAAGAAAAACACCGTCGCCACGCCCGTCAGCGTGAACGCCCACCATTGCCAGTTGCCCGCCACCCCCTGCGTGCGCACGAAATTCGCCACCAGGTTCGGCGTGTCGCTCGAAAACGTCGTGGCCACCATCGACAGCCCGGCCAGCCACCACGGCACCGACCGGCCCGAGGCGAAGAATTCGGTGGTGTTCTTGCCCGAGCGCTTCCCGAAAAACAGCGCCGGCACAAAGCAGATGGCGACGGCGATGAACGCGATGATCCAGTCAATCGTTGTCAGTTGCATGAACGGGCCGTTCTCCTCCCCACAGCGCGCCCCCGGCAGGCAGCGCATCCATCAGATGTTGCTCCGCGTCGAATCCCGGCCGTCCGCGGTAAAACCGCTCCTCGATCCCGCGCCGCACCCCGCCGAGTTCCGCCGCGGTGGTCAGTACCACGGCGCAGCCGCCGAATCCGGCGCCCGTGAGGCGCGCGCCCAGCGCTCCCGCATCCAGCGCCGCGGCTACCAGCGAGTCCAGTTCCGGGCAACTGACCTTCAGGCAGTCCCGCAGGCTCGCGTGCGACGCAACCAGCAGCGCGCCGAACCACACCGCGTCCCCGCGCTCCATCGCCGAGACGGCATCCGCCACCCGCCGGGCCTCGCCCGTTACGTGCTCGAACGCATCCCGCTGTTCCGCGTCCCCGAGCGCCCCAACCAGCATTCCAGCGTCGCCGGCGATCTCCCCGTACGAGCTGAGCCCCAGCGCTGCCAGCGCCCTCGCCCCGGCCTGCCGTACCGCGTTGTAGCGCTCCCGGGCGGCCCCCGACTTCTCCGCCCTCACCATGCTGTGCGCCACCACGAAGCGCCAGTCCTCCGGCACCGGGACGTGGCGCACGTGCAGCGGCTCGAATTCGATCAGCGAAGCGTACCCCGCGCGCGAGGCGAGCGATGCCGCGTGATCCATGCCGCCCCCGCGCGTGCCCACAAAGTGCTCTCCCTCGGGCAGCACCTCCATCAGTTCCTCGAAGGTGGGGTCGTAGTCCGTTGGCGCGCAGCAGTCCCAGCGTCATGGCCACAATCAGCGCCGAGGAGGACGATAGTCCCGCCGCGGCCGGAAGGTCCGACGCGATGGCCGCGTCAATCCCCACGCCCACGCCCCATTTCCCGCTCACCGCCTGCGCCGCCGCCCGAAGGTAGTTCTCCCAGTCGCCGCGCTCCACCGGCGCCAGCTTTTCCGTCCACTCGAATTCGCGCACGCCATAAGCTTCGCTGGCCACCCGGATGCGCCGGCCGCCGCTCCGCCGGAACCGCATCCGGATGCGCCGCCTGAGCGCCATGGGAAGCACGGCGAGGCCGTGATAATCGATGTGTTCGCCGATCAGGTTGACCCTGCCCGGTGCGGAAACGCCTGCGATCGTGCCGCCCGCGCCAAACGCCTGCTCGAGCAGTTTGCACGGTTCGGTTTGCCCTGTCATGTCCGGTTGCGCTTTCGTCACAATACCATCCCGCACCGCCTTCTGTGAGAAACTCTCGACTATGCAGAGACTGATTCTCGTTGCTGCACTCGCCGCCATCGCCGCCTCCGCGCAAACCCTCCTGGTGCTGAACAAAGAGGGCTCGCTCGCCATCGTCGACCCGGCAACCAACACGGTGTTGGCCACCGTCCGTACCGGCGACGGACCGCACGAAGTGGAGGCCTCGGCCGACGGCAAACTGGCGTTCGTATCCAACTACGGCACCGGATCCGCGCCCGGCACCTCGCTTTCCGTCATCGACCTTGCCGCCCGTAAAGAGCTCCGCGTTGACCTCGGCCCCCTGCGCCAGCCGCACGGTGTCGCCGTCTCCGCCGGTAAAGCCTGGTTCACCGCCGAAGCCAACAAGGTGATCGGCCGCTATGACCCGGCCACGCACAAGGTGGACTGGATCCTCGGCACCGGCCAGAACGGCACTCACATGGTGCAGTTCGGCGCCGGAGGGCGCCAGATCTATACCGCCAACATCGCCGGAAACAGCATCAGCATTTTCGATCAAACCGGCACGTCGAGCTGGAATCAAACCGTGGTCCCGGTCGGCCAGGGGCCGGAAGGCTTCGATGTGACGCCGGACGGAAAGCAGCTCTGGGCCGCGCACTCGCGCGACGGCGGGATCTCGGTCATCGACCTGGCTTCGAAAAAAGTCGTTCAGACGTTCGGCGTCCAGACCAAACGGTCCAACCGGCTCAAGTTCTCCCCCGATGGCCGCCTGGTGCTGATTTCCGACCTCGAAGCGGGCGACCTGCTCGTCCTCGAACGCGAAACCAAAAAGGAGCTGAAGCGCCTGCCGCTAGGGCGCAATCCCGCGGGAATCCTGATCACCCCGGACAGCCTGCGCGCTTATGTCGCCGTCACCGGGGACGACAACGTGGCCGTCATCGACCTGCGCACGCTGGATCTTGCCGGCCGCTTCAAAACCGGAACCGGCCCCGACGGCATGGCCTGGATTCCGTAAGCCGGGCCCCTGCCTTCCGCATCCCCTTTTTCGGAACGCTCGCCCTGCTGGTCCTGGGAGCTGACAAGCCGGTCCGCAAGCCGAATGTGATTTCCGACCTCGAAGCGGGCGACTTGCTCGTCCTCGAACGGGAAACCAAAAAGGAGCTGAAACGCCTGCCGCTAGGGCGCAATCCCGCGGGAATCCTGATCACCCCGGACAGCCTGCGCGCTTATGTCGCCGTCACCGGGGACGACAACGTGGCCGTCATCGACCTGCGCACGCTGGATCTTGCCGGCCGCTTCAAAACCGGAACCGGCCCCGACGGCATGGCCTGGATCCCGTAAGCCGGGCCCCTGCCTTCCGCATCCCGTTATACTTGTATTTTCATGCCAGTGACGCGCCGATTTTTCTTTTTCGGAACGCTCGCCCTGCCGGTCCTGGGAGCTGACAAGCCGGTCCGCAAGCCGAATGTTCTCCTGATTTCCACCGAAAACCTGCCCGCCTGGGTGCTCGGGTGCTACGGCAACAAGGAGATCCGCACGCCCAACCTGGACCGTTTGGGCCAGTTGGGTACCCGCTTCCAGCGTCATACCTCCTGCGCCCCAGTGCCAGGGCTCGGGCAGACTGCGATGCTCACCGGCCGTACACCCATGCAACTCGGCGGTGCCGCCAGCGGCTCCTCCGCCGGAACGCCGGCCCTCGAAAAGCTTCTCGCCGGTGCCGGCTACCGGTGTTCCACCGTGGAGCCCGCGGGAGCCGCCGGCGTGCTCGATGCGGCCGATGCTTCAAAACCGTTCTTCCTGCATGTGACCTGTCCCGGCCCTCAGGCCCCCTACGACGGCGTGCCCCCCAAATTCAAGGACATGTACGCCCAGGTCAATTTCGAAACCTTCAGCCCCGAGCGGCCCTCTCCGCGTGCCCGCTCCGGCAAGGAGATGCTCGCCGCCATGGTCGCGAGCCAGCGCCTCTACGCCGCCGCCGTCAGCGCGCTCGACGAGCAGGTGCAAACCGTCATCGCCAAGGTGTACCAGCGCAAGCTCCAGGACGACACCGCCATCGTGTTTACATCCACCTGCGGTGCCCTCCTCGGTCGCCACGGGCTGTGGGGCGCGGCAGATGGCTCCGAGCCCCCCAACATGTACGAAGAGGCCGTAACTACACCGCTGTTATGGAGTTGGGTGGGGGATGTTCCGGCGCAGGCCGTGCGCCCTGAGGTGGTGAGCACTTACGATTTGCTCCCGACAGTGCTCGACATCGCGGAGGCCGGGAAGCCGCCGGCGAACTTATGCGGGCGCAGCTACCGCGCGCTCGTCACCGGAAAGCCCCTGCCCCGCAGCGAACCCTGGCGAACCACCGTGTTCGCACACTACGGCAACACCGACATGGCCCGGGTGGAACGCTATAAGGCCGTCCTCCGGGACCAGGGGAAAGGCCCCGGAGAACTCTACGATCTTCGCGCCGATCCCGGCGAGAGCCAGAACCAGTACAACAATCCGGAGTTCGTCACGGTCCGGAACTCGCTCACCGCCGAACTCAACGGCTGGCGGCAGAAGTATTCGGCCTGAAACTTCGGATCGCGCGCCCCTACTTTTCCTTGTAGCCGACCAGCGAATGCTCGTGCGTGGCGTAATACTTGCCGGCGTCCGTAAGATTCTTCGCCATCGCTTCCTTCGTGTCCGGCTTGGCGTGACAGAAAGTGCAGGCCTTCTTTTCCTTGGTGGCGTAGGCCGGCTTCCCGTAGGAAGCGGCGGAAAACAGTACGAGTCCCGCAAAAACGGCTGCCGGCACGATCATCTTTATTGCGCGCATCTTGTCTCCTCACCCCGTTGTAAAACGCTACAGACCGGGTGTCGATTCCATTATATCGTGGTGTTAAATTACGCAACCAAGGGTTTATGACCCGAATAGATTAAATTTCGTTCTTGACCGGTGCGCGAATTGGCGCTCGCGGCCGAAATGCCATCAACCGGCGTTTTCGAGAATGCTCTTCACTTTCTCCGCGAGTTGCCGCGAAGTGTAGGGCTTCTGTAGATATCCGGCCACTTTGCCGCCAACGAAACGGCTGGCCGCATCGCGGTGGTCATACCCGGTGGAAACGATCACCTTCGCCCCGGGACAGGCTTCCACAATGCTCGAAACGGCCTCTTCCCCGCCCATGACAGGCATGGTCAGGTCCAGCAGGACCAGGCTGGTTTCGGGGTGCTCCCGGGCCACGCGAATCCCCTCCAGCCCGTTGTTCGCCATCAACACCCGGTACCCGCGAATCTCCAGCGCCGCGCGCGCGATGCGCCGCACCATGTCCTCATCGTCCACCACCAGTACCGTGCCGGCTCCCGAGAGGTCCCGCGGTACGCTGGCGTCGCCCTTGCACGGCGGGCCGCTCCGCTGCCGGGAAAGTCACCCGCAGGGCGCTGCCCTTCCCCGGAGCACTGGTCACCCGAATCGCTGCGTTGTGTCCGCGCGCGATCCCCGCCACCGCCGCCAGCCCCAATCCGCGGCCGGTGAATTTCGTGGTGAAGAACGGGTCGAACATGCGGGCCTGCACCTCCGGATCCATGCCGCAGCCGGTGTCGGTCACCTCCACGTACACACCCTCCGCCTCCTGGGCCGAAACCACCTGTAATTCGCCCGCTCTCTTCGCCGATCGCCTCCGCCGCGTTGCTCACCAGGTTCAACACCACCTGCTGCACCTGGCTCGGGTCCGCGTCGATGGCGGGCAGATCTTCCTCCAGTTGAAACTCGAGCGTCACCTTCTTGGGCACCGCCGCTTCGATCAGGTGCCGGACCTGGTCGATCAGCCCCGAAAGCTCCACCCGCTGCATGTAGTGGCGCCCCTTGCCCGAATAGGCCAGCAGTTGCTTGGTCAGGTCCGCCGCCCGCTGGCTGGCGTTCACGATGTCGTCCAGCTTGTCCCGGTACGGCGAATCGGCCGGGACCTCGCTCGATATCAGGCTCGCGTTCCCCATAATGCTGGTGAGCAGGTTGTTGAAATCGTGCGCCACTCCCGCCGCCAGCGTGCCGATCGTCTCGAATTTCTGGCTCTCCCGGAACTGCTCTTCCAGTTGCCGCCGTTCCGTGTAATCGCGGATGATCTGCACCGCGCCGATCGCTTTTTCCTCGCTCAGAATCGGGTCCACGCTGATGCCCAGGCGCCTGGAATCGTAGTCGATTTCAATGCTATGCCGGGTCCCGGTTTCGAGCGCTCGTTTGAGCGGGTGGTGCTCCCCCAGTTCGTCCAGCAGGGTCGTTCCCGGTGTCCCGGTCAGCTCCGATACCGCACGCCCCATCATCCCGGCGAAACTCTGGTTGCAGCGCCGGATGCCTCCCGTCTCGTCCAGAATAGCCACACCGTCGCTGATGGCGTCGAACGTGGCCTGCCACTCGCGCAGCAGTTCGTGCGCCGATTCCTCGGCTTTGCGCGCCCGCAGGACTGCCCGAATGGTGGCCAGCAGAACCGCCGGTTCCACCGGTTCGGTCAGGTAGCTGTCCGCCCCGCTTTCGAGACCCCTGGCCATATCTTCGGCGCTCAGATACGAAGCCGTCAGGTGCAAAACCGGAATCCGGGCGGTCTCCTCCGTCGCTTTCAGCAGCCGGCAAACTTCGATCCCATCCATGTCCGGGAGGTTTACATCAAGCAGTACCAGGTCCGGCCTTTCCACCTTCGCCAGGGCCAGCGCCTCCTGCCCGTTGCGCGCTTCCTTGACCCGGTAGTGGTTCAGCTCCAGCAGGCGGGTCAGGGCGTAGCGGCACCCCTCATCGTCATCGACGTTGAGTATCGTCACGCTACTCTCCCTGGATCTCATCGAGAACTTTTATCTCCCTGTGAAAATCTGATCGGGGAAGCCGGCGACTTGAGCGTTCTCTGCTCCACCGCCGTCCGGATGCGTTGTCCCGCATCCGCCTGCGAGAGCACTTCTTTTGATAATACCGCGGTCGTCATCGTCGTAAGCAGGTCGCGCTCCTCCGCCGTGAGCGCCTTTGACGTCAAAACCACCACCGGAATGTCGCGCGTGACGGGATCGTCCTTCAGCGCCTTCAAAACTTCCATCCCCGTCATGCCGGCCATTCGCAGGTCCAGCAGGACGCCCCTCGGCCGGTTCTTGCGAACAATTTCGAGTCCCGCCTCGCCGCTGTCTGCCTCCAGGATCGAAAGCGACGACCCGAGCGCCTGCCGCACCAGGTACCGCGACACCTCCTCGTCGTCGATGATCACCAGGTCGCACCCGGACTGCCGCGCCGGTTCGGCTTCCACCCCGCCATATGTCAGCGGAATTTCGGCGGAGAATTTCGAGCCTCTTCCGAGTTCGCTCTCCACCGCGACACGGCCTCCCAGCAGTTCCGCCAGCCCGCGCGAAAGCGGCAGCCCCAGCCCCGTCCCCTGAAAGCGCGTCTGAATCGGCACGTCGATCTGCGCAAACTCCTGGAAGATCAGCTCCAGGTGCTGCGGAGCGATGCCGATCCCCGTGTCCGTCACATCGAAGATTACGGCATCGCCCCCGGCGTTCAGGCGCGCCGAAACCCTCACCTCCCCGCGTTCGGTAAATTTCAACGCGTTGGAGATGAAGTTTCTGAGGATCTGCGAAACTTTCGATTCGTCCGTCATCATCGGCGGAACGCCGGCCGGATCTTCGAAAATCAGCTCCACCGCTTCGTTCACCAGCAGCGGGCGCAACACGCCGCGCAGCGCGCCGAACACGCTCCCTACCGTAAACCCGCTCGCCCGCACCACCGATTTGCCGGCCTCCACGCGCGCCAGGTCAAGCAGGTCGTTTACCATCTCCAGCAGGCTTTCCGCCGACTTCCGGATGAAGGTCACCTGCTTGTGCTGCCCCGCCGAAAGCGGCCCGTCGATCTGGTCCAGCAGCAGCCGGCTGAGCGCCATGATCGATGTGAGCGGCGTCCGGAACTCGTGGCTCATGTGCGACAGGAACCGCGATTTCATCTGGTCGGCCCGGCGCAGCCGCTCCGCCTTCTCATCCAGTTCCGCGTACAGCGCCACCACCCCGCGATTCGTATCTTCGAGCTCCGTGTTCAGCCGCAGCAGGTCCTGCTGGCGGTCCCGCAACTCGTCCATCACCCGGATCAGTTCGCTGTTCTCCGTGCGCAGCTCGTCCAGCACGTTCCGCGGCGCCAGTTTCGTCATATCGGCGGCAATCCGAGCCAGCCTCTGCGGCGTGACGTGCGCGGACTTTCCCGCCAGCCGCTTGGACATGGTCACCGTTGTGCCCTGCCCCGGCTGAGACTCTAGCTCGAAGCCGTCCATCAGCCGCCGCGCGCCAAGCAGTCCCATTCCCATTCCGGTCTTGGAACGGTAGTGGCCGCTCAAAATCTTCTTCACATCCGCAATGCCCGGTCCCGCGTCCGAAATCCGCACCGTGAGCGCACCGCCGGAGTCGTCGTCGAAACTGAACTGCGCTTTGCCGCCTCCCGCGTAGTGAAAGGCGTTGCGCGCGATTTCGGAAACCGCCGTCGCAATCCGCGTCTGCTCGTTCGGATCGAACCCCAACAGTCCGGCCACATCGCGAGCCTGCTTTCGCACCGCGACCACATCTTCTTCCGTGCGGATGCCCTGCGAATGGAGTTCGGTAGTCATTAACCCGCTCCCCGCCGCACCACCAGCATGGTCGCATCGTCGCGGTCCCTTCCCAAATCCCGATACAGCACCCCCGCAATCAGGGAAGGATGCATCGGCCACAGGCCTTCATAAGCCGCCGCCGTCCAGTGCGACGCAATGCCATCGGAGTATAGCAACACCAATGAGTTCGAAGGCCACGAATACGAGAATTCCCGGCCGCTGCGATTGTTGTGCCCGAGGATTCCCGGCTGGCTCACGGTTTGCTTACTGGTTCCATCTGCGATAATCGCGCCGGCGATGTTCCCCAGTCCCGCGAATCGCAGCTCCTCCCGCTGGTGATCGAACCGGGCCACCGCCGCGGCGGCGCCGCGCGTCGCGCGCAACGCCGGATGCATCTCCTCGAGCACCGCCAGCGGCTCTCCGGTTCCATCCTCGAGAAATGCTTCCACCGCCGCCACCGCGGACTGCGCCGCCATGGGTCCGTGACCGAGCCCATCCACTACCATGATGTTTGTGTAATCCGGACCCCAGTTTACTGCGTACGAGTCGCCGCTGGCCGTTTCACCCCGCTTCGGCACACATACCGCGCCGATCTCCAGCCGGTGAGCCTCCAGCGTCGAGGGCCGCACCGGGTGCTTCCAGCAGCGTGCCAGCACGCCTGTACCCTTTCCCGGCTCTGAATAAACCTGGCACATCCCCGATAACCGCCGGACCGCGCCCAACCCGGTGCCGGAACTGCCCGCCGTCGAATACCCGTCCTGAAAACAGAGTTGCACGTCGGCCATCCCCGGCCCTTTGTCCAGGGACATCACCTCAATACCCGTGCGCCCGGCGTCGTTGAGTGCGGTCAGCAGGATCTCGCCGCACCCCGCGTGCCGCCACAGATTATTTGCCAACTCCACCGCGATCAGAGCCGACCGCGCGGCTTGCGATTCGTCGAATTCCTGTCTTTCCGCCAGCGACAGAATCGCCCGGCGCGCTTCGCCCACCTGGTCGGCGCCGTCTACCTGAATGGATATAGTGTTGGCGCCGGCGTAAGCGTTTCGATCAAAGCTTCCATCTGGTAATGGCAACGCGCGTTCCCTCTCCCGGACGGGAGTCGATTTCAAAATGATTGGAGAGCCGTTTGGCGCCGCCCAGTCCCAGTCCGAGACCGCCGCCGGTCGTAAAGCCGTCCTGCAAAGCTTTGTTGATATCTGGGATGCCCGGCCCTTCATCCTCGAACAGCAGCCGCAAACCGCTTCTGCCGTTGAGCCCCTCTACCACTTCCACCTGCGCCCACCCGCCGCCGCCATGGACCAGCGTATTCCGTGCCAGTTCGCTCGCGGCGGTTACGACCTTGGTCTGGTCCACCAGCCCGAAGCCCAGTTCCACCGCCCGCGCGCGCACCAGCTGGCGCACCAGGACGATGTCTTCCGAGTTCCGAATCGGCAGCCGCTCAACCTTCCGGGCCAGCCCAGCCATGATCTTCGTCCTCCGACGACGCGCGCAGCAGTTCCATCCCCCGCTCTACGTTCAAAGCCGTGCGCACCCCCGAGAGAGACAGCCCCAATTCGACCAGCGTGATTGCCACCGATGGCTGCATGCCCACCACCACCGTGGCGGCGCCCAGCACCTTCGACATGCCCGCAATGTTTCCCAGCATCCGGCCGATGAACGAATCCACCATCTCGAGCGACGAGATGTCGATCAACACGCCGTGGGCGCGGGTGTCGGCAATCCTTTGCGTCAGGTCTTCCTGCAGGGTCAGCGCCAGCCGATCGTGCATATCCACCTGGATCGTCACCAGGAGATAGGACCCCATCTTCAATATTGGAATCCGTTCCATGGGTCCGTCTCTACCTGGCGTTCTCGACCTTCGTGACCGTCTGCCCCGACCGCCGCAGCGCAACACGAAATGCGTCGGCCAGCGTCGCTTTCGTCGTGACGTCGCCCAGGTCCACTCCCAGGTGAACGATGGTCTGCGCGATCTGCGGCCGCACCCCGCTGATAATGCAGTCCGCGCCCATCAGCCGCGCCGCCGCCACCGTCTTCAGAAGATGTTGCGCCACCAGCGTGTCCACCGTGGGCACCCCGGTAATATCCATGATCGCGATCGCGGCCCCCGTCTGCACAATCGTTTGCAGCAGGTTCTCCATCACCACTTGCGTGCGCGCGCTGTCCAGCGTGCCGATCAGCGGAAGCGCCAGCACGCCGTCCCACAACCGCACCACCGGCGTCGAAAGCTCCATCAATTCCTGCTGCTGCCGCGCAATGATTTCATCGCGCGTCTTCTGGTACGATTCCGTGGTCAACAGGCCCAGGCGGTCCAGCACTTCCGTCACGGCCCAGGTCCCGGCCGCCAGCCTGTTTGCGTCCGACCCGTACTCCTGCCGCAATCGCGTGAACAGCGGCAGTTTCAGGGAGAAAACGAAAGTGGCCGTCTCCGTCGAGGTAAACCCCTGCCTCGTCCGCGTGCGCGAAATCTCGATCAAAAAATCCCGCACCGCCGCCCAACCGGGAGCCGATGTATCCTCCCCCGATTCCAGCGCGTCCCGTAACGCCGACAGAAACGCGCGCGACTGCTCGCGAAGTTCGCTTTCCCGGATCAGGTTGCCCCGAACGGCTGTGCTGACCGTCTGCTGCCGGATCCAGTCGTTCAGAATATCGCTTTCGTTCCGGCGAACGATTTCGCCCAACCGCGCCGCTTCGCTCATATCTTCCTCTGTCCCTCGGGTCCAGGCGGTTATTTTGCCAGGTCGATTCCGAGCTTCTTCAACTCCTCGGAATAGTATCGCCGGTGCAGCAGATCCCACTCCTCGGATCCTTCCGGTATCTCGCGCTTTTGCGTACGAATCTTCTGCCGCGCCGCCCGGTCCACCTTGTCTTCGGCAGTCAGCAACTCGGTCAAGACCCGGACAATCTCCAGCCGCACGCTGTTGGTGTCCTTGTTCTTCAACCGCAGTTCCCGGCTCTTGCGCAACATCTCGACGACCTTATGCGAAATCTCGGTGACTTTGTCGCGCGAGAGCTTCATCCCGTCGCCCGAATCGCGCCCCGACGCCCGGATCACCTTGCGCTGCGTGATCAGCGTGTTCTTGATCCTCCGGAACATCTCCTGGTAGCTCACGCCTTCCCGCCGCATGTACTCCGAATACTGGCTGAGCAGGTCCCGCACTTCGTCGTTCAAGCGGTCTTCCTGGGCCAGTTCTCCGGAGATCACCTCCGCAATCCGGTCCGCAACGGCATCCGGAGACGCCGTCTCGATAATGCCGGGGTTCAATTTCTTGACCAACTGTCGGGCTAGATAGGTGACGAACTCTCTTGCAAGCAGCATGCGCTAAATGGCGTGAAACCCATAGTTTATCACGCGGCCGCCTGCCCTACGACAATGTGCGATTCCACACGTTTAGCTGTTTGGTTAGTACGAAAAGCGATGGCGCTCACGATACCGCGGGAGGTACCCTTTGATCGACGGGTGCCGGCCGCCAGAGCCGGCCCGTTTCATTTCAGGGAGATAGCTATGACAAACCGTGCGCTCGGAACGGTACTTGCACCCGACGATCCATTGACCTACCTTCCGCGTAAACCCGTACAGGAGTTTGCGCGCCGGCGCGTCATCTACGATCATCACCAGCCTTCCGATCAGCTATATGTGGTAATTCTCGGGCGCGTGAAAATCACCAACATCGCCGAGGACGGAGGCCAGACCATCGCCCGCATTGTCTGCTCGGAGGGCTTGTTCGGCGAAGCTTCGCTCATCGGAGATCCGCGCAGAAGTGAATCCGCGGTGGCCCTCGACACCGTCAGCGTCATGTCCTGGAGCGCTGCCGAAATCGAGCGGCAGGTGGAGCACGAACCCCGCCTCGGACTCGCCCTTTCGCAGTACCTGGTGCGCGAGTGCATCGAATTGCAGGACCGCATCGAGAGCATGGCAATCCACAAAACGCCCGAGCGCGTGATGCTTTCCCTCATCCAGTTGGCGCAGGCGCTCGGTACTCCCACGCCCGACGGCGCGGTGCGGATCGGCGCTCTCACCCACCACACCATCGCGGAGTTTGTGGGCACGTCCCGCGAAATCGTGACCTTTCAGTTGAATCGGCTGCGCCGCCTCGGCATGCTGCGCTATTCGCGCAAGTTCATGGACATCTACGTCGACGCGATGGTGCAGGCATTGCGCGACCAGGGCGTCGATACGCCCCAGAACGCCCGCGGCATGAGCCAGCGAGCCGGCCTCTAACTATAACGCCCCGCCGCAGAGCCGCGCCCGTAAGCAAGCGGTCGAGCTTCGCGTCACCGCCGTTGCGGAGCCGCGCCCAAAGCAAGCGGTCAAGTCTCGCGTCACCGCCGCCGCCGCACACCCCCGCGCCTAATCGTAAACAAAGTGCAGCAATCTCTTAAGGTCTTCCCAAGCCTCGCGCTTGGCCTCCTGGTTATACCCGCGCAGCAGGAACGACGGATGATACGTCACGATCACCGGGATGTCCCGCCAGGCGAACCATTTCCCCCGCATTTTCGTCACGCCTTCCTTGTGCCCGGTGATCGCACGGGCCGCCGTTCCCCCCAACGCGCAAATCGCTTTCGGCCGGATCGTCATCAGTTGCCGGAATAGAAATTCTCCGCAGATCTCCATCTCGTCCTGCTCCGGAGTGCGGTTGTCCGGCGGCCTGCATTTGACCACGTTGCAGATGTAGACATCCTCGCGGCTCAGCGGGATCCCCTCTTTGCGCGCCGTCCCCTCGATCATCTGCGTCAGCAACTGCCCGGCCCGGCCCACAAACGGAATTCCCTGCGCGTCCTCATCCGCTCCCGGGCCCTCGCCCACAAAAACCACCGGCGAGCGTTCGTTCCCCACTCCAAACACAAGCTTCGTGCGGCCCTCGTGCAGCCGGCACCGGCGGCAGTCCCCAATGTCTTCGAGAATGCGCAGCAGGGACTCGCCTGTCTCCGCCGCGGGAGCCGCTTCCGCCGCGCCGGGACGTGCAGTCTCCACGGCCGCAGCCGCGCTCGGTCCGGCCGCCGCCGAGCGCCGGTACACATCGCGAATTCCCAGGTCCTGGTAGTATTCCAGATACCGTCGAACGTCGTCGCGGTTCATCGCGCTGAGTGCAGCTCCAGCCGCAGTTTCAATACCTGGTCCAGAATGCCGTCCGCGATTTCGCGTTTGGAAGCGCGCGGCAATGCGATCGATCCTCCCGTGGAAAGCACCAGCAGCGCTTCGTTCTGGTCCGACTCGAACCCGATCTCTTTCCCGCCCACCAGGTTTCCTACCACCATGTCGCAGTTCTTGGTTTCCAGCTTCCGCCGCGCTTCCGATTCCAGGTTCTGCGTTTCCGCGGCGAACCCGATCAGCAGCCGGTCCCCTTTCTTCCTGCCCAGTTCCGCCAGTATGTCCGGAGTCGGATCGAATTCGAGCGACAGCCGCGCGGCCGTCTTCTTCACCTTCTGGTCCGGCACTTTGCTCAGATGAAAATCCGCCACCGCCGCCGACTTGATCACGATCGTCGCCGGTTCCAGGTTCTCGAACACCCGATCCCGCATCTCCAGCGCCGTCCGCACCGGAATCACTTCCACCCCCGCCGGCGCCGGAATATGGACCGGCCCGGAAATCATCACCACGCGCGCGCCGCGATGCGCCGCAGCCTCCGCCAGGGCGTACCCCATCCGCCCGCTCGAGCGGTTGGAGATGAAGCGGACCGGATCGAGCGGCTCCTGCGTCGGCCCCGCCGTGAGCAGCACCGTTTCGCCTTCCAAATCCCGCTTGCGCGTGCCCGCCCGCTCAATCGCCTGCGCGATCGCCTCCGCATCCGCCAGCCGTCCCGGTCCTACCATTCCGCAGGCCAGGTAGCCGCTGTCCGGCTCAACCAGGACGTGTCCGCGGCGCCGCAGGATCTCGACATTCGCCTGCGTGGCCGCGTGCTGCCACATGTTGGTATTCATGGCCGGAGCCACAACCACCGGTCCGGTGAAGGCGAGATAAAGCGTGCTGAGGAAATCGTCGGCCAGCCCGTGCGCCAGCTTTGCCATCAGGTCCGCGGTGGCCGGTGCAATGGCCAGCACGTCGTTTTCCCGCGCCACCGAAATGTGCTCGATGGCCGCTTCGATGGCGAACAGATCGGTCAGCGTCCTGCGCCCCGTAAGCGCCGCGAAGGTCAATGGCTGCACAAACTGCTGGGCGGCCCCGGTCATCACAGCCTGCACCTCGTGGCCGGCCTGCATCAACAGCCGGGCGAGCTCAGCCGCCTTGTAGGCCGCGATTCCGCCCCCGACCCCAAGGATGATCTTCATAAAACCGTCAGAGTACGCCTTCCGCTTGCTGCGTTTCTTCCGGCGCCTGTCCCGTCAGGCTGTATTTCACCAGCCCGCGCCGCACTTCTTCAATGGCGATTACGGTCGGCTTCTTGGAAGAGGTCGGCAGCACCGGGCGGGCGCCTGCCTGAAGCTGGCGGGCGCGCTTGGCGGCCACGATGATGAAGCGGTACATGCTCTGCTCTTTATCGTCCGGAATGGTGCAGTGCACGTTGTTGCGCGGGGCTTTGTCGGCCATATTCGTCTTCTTTCCTAACTGCGAAACGTTTCCAGTACAGGCTGGATCTGATCTTCGATCCGGATTCGCCGCACCCGTTCGGCACGCACGATCGCGCACAGCGTCTCGGTGGACTCTTCCAGGCTGCGGTTAATCAGCACATAGTCGTACTGATCGTACTTGCGGATCTCCTCGGCAGCTTCCCTGAGCCGCCTGGCGATCACCTCGTCCCGGTCTTCGCTGCGCGCGCGCAACCTTTGCTCCAGGATCTGCCTCGAGGGCGCCAGAATGAATATGGATACGGCTTCGGGAATCTGCTCCCTCAATTGTCTCGCACCCTGGACGTCGATGTCGAGTACCAAGTCTTTCCCTTGAGCCAGTGCTTCGTTGAGGATACAGCGGTGCGTCCCGTAATAATTCCCGAACACCTCGGCCCATTCGAGGAATTCGCCGGCCTCGATCATGCCTTCGAACTCCGCCCGCGAGACGTAGCGGTAGTTGTGCCCTTCCAGCTCCGTTCCCCGCGGCTTCCGGGTGGTGTAAGAAACCGAGAACATCAATCCCGGAACGCTCGACATCAGACGCGCGACCAGCGTCGATTTCCCCGAGCCGGAGGGAGCGGAAATGATGAATACGGTCGTCATGCGCGGCGAGGGATTACTCCAGGTTCAGGGATTGCTCCCGGATCTTGTCGATCTCGGACTTGGCTGCCAGCGCCAGGTCCGTAATCGTCAGGCCCAGCTCCCCCAGGCCGCCGGTCTTCGAAAGCACCGTGTTCGCTTCCCGGTTCATCTCCTGCAACAGAAAATCCAGCCGTTTTCCCACCTCGCCGCCGCCTTCGAGTATCGTGTTCAACTGGGCCGCGTGCGTCCGCAGCCGCACCAGTTCTTCGGCGATATCGCTGCGGTCCGCCAGCAGCGCCGCCTCCTGCGCCAGCCGTTGCGGTTCGACCCCCGCCCCGTGCAGTAAATCGGCCAGTTTTTCCCGCAGCCGCTTCTGGAATGCCGGCACGGCGCCCCCGCGGATCTCCTCCATCCGGCCCACCAGCCCGCAGATGTTGGCGCACCGCTGTCGCAGTTCCACTACCGTGGCGCCGCCTTCGCGTTCGCGAAACTCGTTCAAAACCTCCAGCGCTTGCCGCGTCACCGCCAGCACCGCCTCCGAGGTCTGCTCGTCCAGCTCCCCCTCCCCGCCGGTGCTCAGCATTCCCGGAATGCGCAGCGCCGCGTTGACGTCCGGCTGCGCCGCGACCCCAAACTGCTGCGAGGCTTCCCGCAACGCCTCCATGTACACAGCCAGCAATTGACGGTTCAAACTGGCGCCCGCTCCCCCGGTATTCACCAGCGATACATGAACCTGGACATGTCCCCGCGCCACCCCGGAGCGGATCACGGTCCGGATCTCGTTTTCAAGGGCATCGAGTTCCGGGGGCATGTGGAAGTGCAGGTCCAGCCCGCGGTGATTCACGCTCTTCAGGCTGACCGTGATCTCGCCCGTGCCCGCCGCCTGCCGCACCCGCGCAAACCCCGTCATGCTCCTCACGCTCATCCGTCCACCACCGATCCGGCATCTTCGAACTGCAACTCGTGCAGCCGCTGGTAAATACCGCCATGGTTCACCAGTTCCTCGTGTGTTCCCACTTCCTGAATCCGGCCTCTTTCCAGCACGACGATCTTATCGGCCCGCCGGATCGTGGACAGCCTGTGCGCAATCACGATCACCGTGCGATGCTCCATCAGGTTCGCGAGGGCCCTCTGCACCAGCATCTCAGACTCCGTGTCCAGGTGCGAAGTCGCTTCGTCCAGAATCAGCAGCGGTGCGTTCTTGAGCAGCGCCCGCGCAATCGACAAGCGCTGCCGCTGCCCGCCGCTGAGTTTGATGCCCCGATCGCCGATCACCGTGTCATAGCCCTCCGGCAGCCGCGAAATAAACTCGTGCGCCAGGGCCGTTTCCGCCGCCTCCCGGATCTCGCCCGCCGGCACCCCCGGCCTGCCGTAGGCGATATTGTTGGCCACCGTGTCGTTGAACAGGAAAGTGTCCTGCGCCACGATCCCCACCTGCGCGCGCAGGCTATCCAGATCGGCTTCCCGTACGTCCACCCCGTCCAGCCGGACCGCCCCTCCAGTCACGTCGTAAAACCGCGGCACCAGGTTCGCCAGCGTCGTTTTCCCGCCGCCGCTTGGTCCCACCAGGGCCACCACCTCCCCCGCCTTCACCTCCAGGCTCAGGTCCGCAATCTCAAAGCCGTTCGGCGACCCGGGATAGCGGAACGAGACGCCCTCGAAGACCACTGCCTGGCGGAAGCGCTCCAGCTTTTTTGCCCCCGCGGACGACGCGATCCGGTCCTCGTGATCCAAATACTCGAACACCTTTTGCGACGCGCCCAGCGCCTGCTGGAAAATGTTCGTGATTCCCACCAGCCGCTTCAACGGCTCCAGCAGCAGCAGCAGGGCCGTCAGGAAGCTCACGAAATCCCCCGTGCTGATCGCGCCCGTCTTGATGTTCACGCGCGCATAAGTCAGCAGCGCCACGATCATCGCCAGCGCAATGAAGTCGATCAGCGGCGAGGAGAGCGACTGTTGCAGGATGTACCGCAGATTATTTCTCTTCAGCCGTTGCGCCGCTTCCCGGAACTTGCCCGATTCGTACTGCTCGGCGCCGAAGGCCTTCACCACCATGTGCCCGCTCAATGTCTCCTGGAGGATCTGGTTCAGTTCCGCCTGCCGGTCCTGCGTGCGCCGGCTGGTGCGCCGGATCCGCTTGCCGATGCGCGTTACCGGAAGCATCACGGCGGGCAGAATCGTCAGGCTGACGGCTGCCAGTTTCCAGTCCGTGCTCACCAGCACGAACAGCAGCGCCAACGCGGTAAAAAACTGGCGGAAAAAATCGGCCAGCATCTGCGACGTCGCCAGTTGGACCTTGTCGATGTCGTTCATGATCGAGGACATCAACTGCCCCGTCGAGTGCGCCTCGAAAAACTCCGCCCCCTGCCGCAGGACCTTATCGAACACCGCGTTGCGCAAGTCCGTCACCGACGAGAAGCCGGCGTAGCTGATCAGGTAGTTGCCCACATAGTCGAAAAGTCCCTTGGTCAGGAACGCGGCCAGCAGCGCAAACGCCACCATGAACCAGGCGCTTCGGCCGGTGAAGGGCACGATCTGTTCGAGAAAGATCTGGTGCCCGAAAATCGGCTTGCGCCAGCAGCGGCGTGGGTCCTTGAGTCGGCACGCTCGTCAGCACGCGGTCGAAAATCGGCCGCACCAGCAGCGCCAGCGCGCCCTGCGCCCCCCCGGCCACCGCCATCAGCACTACCGACGCAGCCAGTTGTACCGAATAGCGGCGGGCATAGGCGAGCAGCCGCAACAGCTCCGTCATGCGTGCACCCGCAGGCGCGTCAGCGCTTCCAGCACCTGCGCGGTGGTGATCGCCGCAATTCCGCCCGGCGCGGTCACAGTTTCGCTCGGCGTGCGCCACGGGCCCCAGATCTCCGGGTCCGACGCGCCGAAAATGGCGACCACCGGGAGCCCGCACGCCGCCGCCATGTGGGCAGGCCCGGAATCGTTGCCCACAAAGAGTGAGGCGCCCCGAAGCAGGTCCGCAATGGCGGCGAGACTCGCCCCACGCACAATCCGGTAGCGCGAAAATCGCGACAGGTCGTCTCCCGCACCGCCGATAAAGACCGGCTCCAGCCCGCTTCGCACCAATTCCCCAGCCACGTCCAGAAACCCCTGCGCCCCCCAGGTCTTCGCGGCCGTCGCGGCCACCGGGTGAATCACCGCGGCCGCTTCCTTGCGCGCGGGTCCGCCGCCGCCCCCGATCTTCGCGCGCGGGATCTCCACCGTTTCGCCGGCCAGAAAAAACACCGCGCTCGCCAGGTGTTCCGCCGTGTGGACCTTCCGCTCCACCCCCAGAATCTCCTGCGCGCGCGGAATTCTCACGTTGTAGAGCGCGCGGTGCCGGTGATGCGCAAACCCGGCGCGACGGCGAGCGCCGGACGCGGCAGTCAGCCACGCACTGCGCGTCCCGCCATGCAGGTTCAGAACCAGGAGGGGATCGAAACCGCGCACCGCCCGGACTTCGGGCGGAACTACCCGGTCCACGTCGGCATGACCTTCGAAGATCTCCCGGAAGCGGTCTTCCACTACCACGGCCGTTTCGAGGTCGGGCCGCAGCCGCCTGAGCACGGCGAGCGCAGGAGTCGTGAGCACGCAATCACCCAACGACCGCAGGCGGATCACCGCCACGCGGCTGCCCCGCGGCAGTCCTGCGAGTACACTTCCCACGCTCTAATCTTCTACTTTGGCCTCGTCCACCAGCATGACTGGAATATCGTCACGAATGGGGTAGACGCGGTGGCATTCGACACATTTCAGCCCGCTCTGATCGGGCTTGAGCTGAACCTCGGCCTTGCAGACCGGGCACACGAGGATCTCCAGCAGATCTTTGCTGATGGCCATAGCGATTCTCAGTGTAACAAGCGGCCCGCTCTCCCAAAGGCACCCGGCCCGCCTGATATGCTCTTGAAGCAGGAATGGGCGACATTATCGGAGCCGCGGGCAAATACGGCGGCCTCGCCGGAGTCATCCTGGCACTCGCCGGCGTCGTGCTGCTTGCGGTAATCAGAAAAAAAGAAGCATTCGATCCGAAAGTCTTCAAACTGGTTGTCGGGAGTCTCGTTTTTCTCGCGCTCCTGAGCCTCATCGTTCTTTTTTCGAGTCTGACTGGAGAGAGGCCTCCAACTGAAACGCACAACGCGATTCGTCCAAAGCCGGTGAAGCCCGAACCGCAGCGTGATGTGGAGCCGCCGAAGAAGGATAAGCCGTCCCGGCCTTCCTCCATCCATGTCAGCGGAAGCGTCATTCCCGTTCCCGCCGTACCGGCAATCGTGACCATTGTCGGCAAGCCGGGTAGATGGCCAATCGATGCTACAGGAAGCTTTGATTTCCGCGTTCAAGGTACCCCGGGAGAGCAGGGCCGGGTGCGCATCCTCGAAGGCACGAAGGTCGTCTATGACGGCTACCAGGATCTGTCGCGCCGCTTTTCGGTCCGGATTTCCGAGTAGGCTTCGTTGCAGAGCCGCGCCCGCCGACCCCGCCCCACCCTCCTTACTCGCGCGCGATGCGCTGCAGAGCCGCGATCCCTCCCGCCAGCTCCCGCCCCACCTCCTTACTCGCCCGCGATGCGCTGCAGAGCCGCGACCGTTACGAAGCGGTCCATCCCGCCAGCCCGCCCCACCTCCTTAACTCGCGCGCGATGCGTTGCAGCCGCGGCCGGCGGGTAGTTATCCCCATCGAACGAATTAGGGTGCGAAGCCTGGCGCAAGGACTCTACCGCGAGGCCTTGACCTCCGCGAGATTGGTTCGGATCACGTTCGCCTGCCCGGCCTGTTTTACTCGTTCCGCGATCGTCAACGCATCGGAAAGCAGCTCGACTGGACTCCCGACTTTCAGCCGGAATCTGGCAATTGCCAGATTATTCATGACGATCGGATCCGAACGCTGGCGGTCATTTGCCTTTGACCAGTTGAGTTCCGCCCCCTTGAAATCTTCCAGGCGAAACTGAGCCAGTCCCAGCGCCACCTGGGCGGGAACGGTTTCCACTTTCCTCAGTTGTGCTGCCGCATCGCTGAACTGATCCCGCATCAGCGCGTACAGCCCGGCGGAATACGGCTCTTTCGCGGCCTCCCCCCACTGTCGAACCGCCCGCTCCACCACAGCACTTTCCGTTCGAAACCGCGGAGCGGCGCCCGCCGCAAACTGCGCAAAGGTCCGAGGCTCCGTCGCCGGCTTTGCAAGCACCATCGCGTATGCGCGTTGCTCGGCCAGCCGTTCGATCATGACGTCGTCTTTCAATGCAGCCGCGGTTGGAGGCACTACGATCACCCGCAGCGTCGTCATGGCGTTTCGCGGAAGGAACATCCTCCCCGGTGTTCCGCCCTGATAAGGATCCCGGACCACCCAGCCCTCGACTGCCAGCACAACCTCATCGCCAGGGCGCAGGCCCACCGGAACCGGCAGCACAAAATCGCCCCGCGGGGTGGTGACATTTTCGGTGAAGCTCACCAGCCGGACGTTGGTGCTGGCAACCGGTTTCGCATCGGATTGAACAACCTGCCCACGCAGATTCCCGTACCTGCGTCTGCGGCCAGGCCGTGACCATTGGGAGTAGCCCCGCCAACGCTAAACCACCGCCAGCGACCCCCCACCAGCGCGTCATGGATTTTATTATCTACCAATCCCCGCCGGAAACAAGCTGCGCTACTGTTCCGCGTTTTCCTTCATCGCGGGCTGCAACAGGTCCTCGATCCTCCGGACCCATTCGTCGTGATCGAATTCCGGCGCCTTCCGCACCACCGCGTGCGCGCCGAACGTCTTCGCCACGTCCATGTACAGTTCGCGCATCACCAGGCTGGTCACCACGATCTTGATCGCGTTCGGACGCCGCTTGATCGCACCCACCACTTCGAAGCCGCTCATTCCCGGCAGCACCACGTCGATTACCGCCAGGTCGAGTCCGTCGCGCATTTCGTCCACCGCCTTCAGCGCCTCCGGCCCGCTGCGGCGTACTTCGGTGCGGTAGCCGGCGGAGTGAAGCGCCTGTTGCAGTAAAAACGCGAACTCCTCATCGTCATCCACGATGAGGATGTTTCCCTTGGGTGGGGAGCCCTGTGTCACGTGTCCATTCTTGCAGAGAGACGGCTCGCGCGGGCACACAAATATTGTGGTAGGGACGGGCAGATTCGAACTGCCGACCTGTCGCTTAGGAGGCGACCGCTCTATCCAACTGAGCTACGTCCCCGCTGTGTCTCTATTGTAGCGTCGCAGGCCCTTCCGCCCAATGTCTTTGCGCAGATGCATGCCGTCGAAATGGATCTGCTCCGCCGCCCGGTACGCCGCCGCGATCGCCTCCGCCAGGTCGTTCCCGCCCGCCGTCACGCCCAGCACCCGGCCGCCCGCCGTTTCGAGTCCCTCCGCACCGCGCCGCGTTCCTGCCTGAAACACCGTCGCGCCCAGTGCTTCCGCCTTCTCAATGCCAGCGATCGGCCTTGCCGCTTTCGTAGGCTCCCGGATATCCGCCCGACGCCAGCACCACGCACACGCTCGGTCCCGCGCGCCACTCGATGCGCGTTCCGCCAAGCCGGCCCTCCGCCGCCGCCGCCAGTGCGGGCACGAAGTCCGACGCCATCCGGTGCATCAGCGGCTGCGTCTCCGGGTCCCCCAGCCGGACGTTGAATTCCAGCACCTTCACCCCCGCTCCCGTCATCATCAGCCCGGCGTAAAGAAAGCCCGTGAACTTCGTCCGTTCCACCGTCGGATAGATCACCCGCTCCAGCACTTCGCGCGTCTGCTCCGTGGTCAGAATCGCCGCGTCGCAGTAGGCGCCCATCCCGCCCGTGTTCGGACCCTCGTCGTGGTCGAAGACCCGCTTGTGGTCCTGCGTCGGCGCGAGCGGCACCACGTCCCGCCCATCGCACAAGGCGATGAAACTCACCTCCTCGCCTTCCAGGTATTCCTCGATCACCAGCCGGCCCTTCAGCCCTGCAAGCGCCGCCTCCGCGTCGCTCCGGGTTGCCGCCACTACCACTCCCTTGCCCGCGGCCAGCCCGTCCGCCTTGAGCACCACCGGAAACCCGAACCTCCCCAACTGGCGGCGCGCGTCCTCCGCTGTTTCCGTGACTACGAAATCGGCGGTCGGAATGGCACTCTGCACGAAAAAGTTCTTTGCGAAAACTTTGGACCCTTCCAGTTGCGCCGCCTCCCGCGCCGGCCCCACGATCGGCAGCCCCGCGGCCCGGAACCGGTCCACGATCCCTTCCACCAGCGGCACCTCCGGCCCGACCACGGTCAAATCCGGCCTCAGCCGTTCCGCGTCTGCAAGCGGGATGCACCGTCCGACCTGCGCCATTCCCGGATTGCCCGGGGCGGACACGACCTCCACCCCCGGCGACTGCGCCAGTTTCCATGCCAGCGCATGCTCTCTCCCGCCGCTGCCGATAATCAGGATCCGCATTCCGTACAATAGTAACAATGCTCGAACGGTACGACGTCGTCGTCATCGGCGCCGGCCATGCGGGGTGCGAAGCCGCCCGCGCCTGCGCCCGGTTGGGCCTGCGAACTGCCATGGTCACGATGAATCTGGACCTCATCGCCCAGATGTCGTGCAATCCGGCCATCGGCGGGATCGCCAAAGGACACCTGGTCCGCGAAGTGGACGCCCTCGGAGGCGTGATGGGCGAGGTGGCCGATGCCGTCGGCATTCAGTTCCGCCTGCTCAACACCAGCCGCGGCCCGGCAGTCTGGTCGCCGCGCGCCCAGATGGATAAGAAGATGTATCGCGTCCGCATGCGCGAGGTCCTCGAGAAGGAACCCAACCTGCGCATCAAGCAGGCGGAGGTGGCCGCGCTCGAAATCGACGGGCGGACGGTGACCGGCGTACTGCTTCGCGACGGCCGCACGATTTCCGCCCCGGCCGTTATCGTGACCACTGGAACGTTTCTGAACGGCCTCGCGCACGTGGGCGAGTCGCGCTACAGTTGCGGCCGCAACGGCGAGGCGCCTTCCGAGTTGCTGGGCACGCAACTCCGGACCCTCGGGCTCAACTGGACGCGCCTCAAAACCGGCACCCCGCCGCGGCTCGACGGACGGTCCATCGACTGGTCGCAATTCGAATCCCAACCCGGCGATGCGGATCCTACGCCGTTTTCGTTTTTGACCGGCGCCATCGACCGGCCCCAGATCCACTGCCATATCGGCTACACCACCGAAGCGACTCTTCGCGTCCTGCGCGAGGCAATCCCCCGGTCGCCGTTGTATAGCGGGCAGATCGAAGGCGTCGGACCGCGCTACTGCCCGTCGATCGAGGACAAGGTGGTGAAGTTCCCGGATAAGCTCCGTCACCAGATTTTTCTCGAACCGGAGGGGCTCGACACCAACGAGGTGTACGTGAACGGCATGTCCACCAGCATGCCCATCGACGTGCAGGCGGCCATGGTGGCATCGGTGCCCGGTCTCGAGCAGGCGGAGATGATCCGGCCGGGGTACGCCATAGAATATGATGCGGTCGATCCCCGCGAGCTGCACCACACTTTGGAGGTTAAGTCCATTAGCGGCTTATACTTAGCGGGCCAGATCAACGGAACGTCCGGGTACGAGGAGGCGGCGTGCCAAGGCTTGGTCGCCGCGCTGAATGCGGCGTGCAAATTGGGCGGGCGCGATCCGGTGCGGATCGGCCGGACCGAGGGCTATACCGGAATCCTGATTGACGACCTGGTGACCAAGGGCGCCGACGAGCCCTATCGCATGTTTACGTCCCGTGCCGAGTACCGCCTGCATCTTCGGATTGACAATGCCGACGTCCGCCTGACGCCGGTCGGGCGGCGCGCCGGGCTGGTTACGGACGAACGCTGGGAACTGCTGACGCGGAAGTTGGCGCAGAAGGAGCGGCTGACGGCGGCTCTCGAGAGCCATCGAAACGGGCAGTGGTTGAAGCGCCCGGAATCGAAGATATCGGAAGTCCACGGTTGGATCGTGGAAGTGCTCGGTGAAGAGCCCGTCCGCGGGTTGCTGGCGACCGTCGAGACCGAGGTGAAGTATAGCGGGTACATCAGTCAACAGGAGCGGCAGATTGAGCGCCTGAAGGACGCCGAGCGGCGGCCGATTCCGGCGGCGTTCGGGTTTGACGGAATTCCGGGGCTGTCGCGCGAGATCCGGGACAAACTCGAGAAGGTCCGGCCGGGGACTTTGGGGCAGGCGGCCCGAATTCCCGGTGTTACCCCGGCGGCAGTTGCGATTCTGGACGTTTACCTGAGCCTCAGCCGTGTTTCGTGAGCATCTTGCGGGCGTCTTGCCGTTGCCGCCGCTGCCGGAAGAGCGCCTTCTTTTGCTGGAACAGCACTATAAACTTCTTGTCCGCTGGAACAAAGTCCTGAATTTGACCCGGGTTGACCGGCCTGAGGAGGCGGCGGAGCGCCACTACGCCGAGGCACTATTTTTGGCGGCTCATTTGCCGGAAGGGCATCTTCGGGTGGCGGATATCGGTTCGGGGGCCGGATTTCCAGGGATTCCGGCAGCGATTTTCCGGCCGGAATGGAGCGTGACGCTGATCGAATCGCACCAGAGAAAGGCCGTTTTTCTGCGGGAAGCCGCTCGCGGGCTGCCGAATGTGCGGATTTTGGCTGTGCGGGCGGAGTCGGTCACAGAGACTTTCGATTGGGCCATTTCGCGGGCGGTCAGCTATGCCGACCTGGAGAAGTCGCTTCACAAACTGGCGCGGGCGGGCGGCACTCCTGACGGGCTTGGAAGAGCCGCCGGCCTCGCTGGGCTTCGAGTGGGAAGAGCCGGTTCCGCTCCCGTGGGGACTCCAGCGGGTCCTGCGTGTTTCACGTGAAACATCCAAAGAGCCGCCAGGATTTGAAGGAGTTTGAATGTTTCACGTGAAACAGCGCAGCTTGTTTGTCTCCCTTGATCTTCATGCTAGTATGACCGCTTGAACCGAGTACTCGCCGTCGCCAATCAGAAAGGCGGAGTCGGAAAGACCACCACCGCCATCAACCTCGCTGCTTCCCTGGCTGCCAATGACCTCAACGTCCTGGTTGTAGACTCGGATCCGCAAGGAAACGCCACAACAGGACTCGGCATCCAAAAATTGCCCGACCGGCCCAGCATGTACGACGTCCTCCTGGGCGACGGACATCCCAACGACGCCGTTCTCCCCACCGAGTTCGAAGGCCTGCACCTGATCCCGGCCGACAAGAACCTCGTCGGAGCCAACCTCGAACTCGTCGACATCCCCCGGCGCGAATTCCGCCTCCGCGAGCGCCTTGCCCCCCTCCGCGAAATCTATCGCTACATCGTGATCGACTGCCCCCCGGCCCTCGACCTCCTCACCCTCAATGCCCTGATCGCCGCCGATGCCGTCGTCGTCCCGATTCAGTGCGAATTCTTCGCCCTCGAAGGCATCTCCGAGCTCATGGACACCATCGACCGAATCGGAGCCGCGTTCAACCACCCCCTCCAAATCGAAGGCATCCTGCTCACCATGTACGACGACCGCACGAATCTCACCCGCCAGGTCGCCAGCGACCTGCGCGAATTCTTCACCGATCAGGTCTTCCGCACCATCGTGCCCCGCAGTATCCGCCTTGCCGAAGCGCCCAGTTTCGGCAAGCCCATCCTGTATTACGACCCGCGCTCCCGCGGAGCGGAAAGCTATATCAAGCTCGCCAAAGAGATCCTGGACCATGAACAAAACCGAAAACCCGCGCAAAGCTCTCGGTAAGGGCCTCAATGCCCTGCTCCCCACCCGCAACCATCCGCCCGCCGCTCCCGAGGTCCGGCCCCCGACGCCCGACGAGCCGACCCGGATGCTCCCCATCGAACAGATCCAGGCCAACCCGCTACAGCCCCGCCGCCATTTCGAACCGGCGGCCCTGAACGAGCTTGCCCAGTCAATCCGCGCCAACGGCATCATTCAGCCCCTGATCGTTCGCAAGGCCGGAGACCACTTCGAACTCGTCGCCGGGGAACGGCGCCTGCGCGCGGCGAAGCTCGTCCCACTCGAGACTGTCCCCGTCGTGGTCAGGGATATACCGGATGACCGCCTCCTCGAAATCACCCTGATCGAGAACATACAGCGCGAAGACCTGAATCCGATCGAGACCGCCTTCGCGTTTGAGCGCCTGCTCCGCGAATTGCACGTCGGCGCGGAAGTCGTCGGCAGCCGCACCGGCAAAGACCGGACCACCATCCTCAACTCCATCCGCCTGCTACAACTCCCTCCCGACCTCCAGCAGTTGATCGCCGAGCGCAAGCTCACCGCCGGACATGCCCGCTGCCTTGTCTCCCTTCCGACGCGTGAAATGCAGCGCGACGTCGCCGCCAAAGCGGTTCAACAGGGCTGGTCCGTCCGGCAAATGGAAGTCCTCACCCAAAAACTGCTGACGGCGAAGCAGCCCAAAGCCGTGGACGAGGTGCAGCTCGACCCGAATGTCAAAGCCGCCATTCAGGAGATGCAGCGCGTGCTCGGAACCCGGGTCAAGATTGTCGAGAAACCGAAGCAGAAGGGCGGGCGCATCGAAATCGAATATTACAGCCAGGAAGACCTGGACCGGATTTATTCGACAATTGTCGGAGAGGCGTAACTCTATTTCAGCAGTTCGAGGATGCCTTCAAGCTCCCGGCGGATCCCAGGCAGAGGATCGTCGCTGAAGAGTTCCTGCTGAAGACGTTTGACAGGTTTCGGTTTCGGGGCGCGGTGTTCAGCCTGAAGCGAAAGCCGGGCGCCCTCGATCGTGAACTTCTTCTCGTACAGTAAGTGCTTGATTCTAAGCAGCAATTCGACGTCTTTGCGCCGGTACAGCCGGTGCCCGGTGCCGGACTTTTTCGGCGACAGGACGGCAAACTCGGTCTCCCAATAACGCAGGACGTACGGCTCCACGCCGAGCAGTTCGCTGACTTCCCCGATTTTGAAGTAAAGCTTATCCGGGATTTCCGGTGACCCGGCCTGCAACGCGACCTCCGACATAAGCTTTCGTAATCATAGTGCAAACAACGCCGTATGTCATCAGTAACTTCGCTAGCGTCGTAGCGGACCACCACCACGTGCTGCCCGGCTGGCAGGAGCAGCGACGTCGCTCCGGCAAGAGGGCGCTCGACACCGACGCCATCGATCTCTACCGAAACCGGGGGCCGGTCCAGGATAGCGATCGCCCGCGGGCCCGATTCGTACGAAAACTCCAATGTGGCGCGGTCCGTGAAACGGGCGGCACGCACGTCGGCATTGAGGAACGTCAGGTGAATTCCCGCATCACTGCCGGGCGCGCCCGGCTCCACGACGTGGCTCCCGGCGGGCACCCAGACGGTCTCCCCATCGAATACGGGCCAAGGTTGACCGTCGAGCAACGCCGGGCCCTTCCACGGCAGGCCGAATCCCAAGGGCGAATCGACCACGATCCGGTTGCCCAAGCGCCTCGATGCGGGTCACCACGGCGGCGGCGGAAGGCAGCAGCCGCAAATCGGGAGGCAGCAGGGAGTTCTCAAAATACAGCGCCACGCGGGGGAAGCTCGACGCCGCCTCGTGCACGAGTTGAAACAGCTCCGTGCCGGTCTGCTGTTTGGTGGGGTAGACCTCCTGATAGCGGCTCACGATGTTGAGATCGACGGCCAGGCGGTCGGCGCGGGGGGTGAGGGCGCGGTAGCGTTCGGCGATAGTCGCGTACCGCTGCGGTCCAAGGTGCCACACCGTGGCCGGATCCTCGACCAGGAACGTGAACCGCTGCGAATCGAGCAGCGGCAGCAGGCGCGCGGCATCGGCGCCGATGGCGTCGCGCATCCCGGTATCGAAACAGTCGTCCACATGAGTCAGCACCAGGTCGAGACCGGGCCGGGCCTGGCGCACCTTCTGGAGTTCGCCCATCCACTCTTCCTGCATGCGGCGGGCGAGGCCGGCACGGTAGTCGAGGAAACTCCGGCGCGCGGCCTCGTCATCTTTGCGGGCGCCGAAAATCTCCACCGGGTCGAAGCCGGCCTGCGCCTGGAATTCCGCCCGGATAGTGCCGTTCATGGGGGTGAAGCGAGAAGCGTCGGCGGCGCCCTTGAGCGATTCGAAGTACAGCTCGGCAAGGTTCACGCCATCCCAATCGAAACGCGCAAGCAGGTCCCGCACGCCGGAGGAAGCGGCGCGGAAACAGTCGCGATCGGCCAGGTTCATCAGCCGGCGCCAGTCCAGGTGCGCGTCCTGGAGCAGCCCGGTCTTCTCGCGCCACTCCGGATGGTCCTGCCAGAACTTGTCGCTCACGTGCGGGAGTTCAAACCAGGCGTAGACGAGGATGCCTTCACGGTGGCAGGCTTCGATCAGGCGGCGGAGGTACTGGTCGGCTTCGGCCGAGGGCTCGAAGAAATGCCAGGCCGCCACATGCAGGGCGGCAATGCCGGCCTTGCGCCAGCGCGGCGCGAAGTAGTCGAGATCGACGCGCAGGCGGTAGGAAGAATCGAAGAACGCCCACAGGCGGGACGACCGGAAGGGCGGGTCGAGGCCGAGATCGCAGAGAGCTTCGAGCAGGTAGGGAAACCGTTCGTGGCCGCGCTCGCCGGGCGAAATGGCAACCCACAACACGGCGCCCTCGCCGCGGCGCATTCCGGCCATCAGGGGCGCACCCGTCCAGCGGTCTCGCGCAAAAACGCGGGCACCGGCGGGCAGGCGGTACACGGGCAGGTCGAGAGGCTTCTCCCAGACGATGGGGAGCGCCGGCCGGTGCACATCGGAGACGCTGGTGATGCGAGCGTTCTCGGGAGTCCGCTCGAAGCCGAACCATGCGGCCAGAGAAGACTCGCCTTCGAGCACTAGGAACGCGCCGCGTTCCACGCGTCCGGACCATTCCGGGGACGCGGGCGCTCCGGGCCGCGCCACGAAGACCCGCGCCGTGGTGGCGGGCTCGCGCCGCAAACCGACCGACGACAGGATGGCGGGCCACGAACCGGGCTCATCGCTGAGGACGGAGAAATACGGCATGGCGGCGCGGGCCGGGGAGATGAGCAGGAAGAGGCCGATCAGAACGCGATTAGTAAGTGAACGCATACCACATCCCGGCGCGGAAATCGTAGAACAGGGGGGACCGCGGGTTGTCGTGCTTGAGAAGGTAGGAGCCGCGCAGATAATCGACGGTCAGGAAGGCCCGGCCGCCGATTCGGATTCCAGGACCTGTTTCAATGAAATTGGCCCACGGCTGGCGCTTGGAATCGACGGTTCCGTTGCCATTCCAGTAGAGCTGGAGCGGGCCCGAGATGAGGCCGGCGCGCGTCTGGCTATAGAACAGGACGTCGCGATCGAAGCGGGAGACGTAGACGGCGTCGAACGTCGTGTGCACGTAGCGGCGAAACCGCTGGGAAACGGAGAGGCCGCCGCGGTAATCGGGCTGGGAGCGGCCGTTCTGGTAATTGAGGGACTGGCCCGCCTCGGCCCAACCGACCATGCCCTTCCATGGCTGGGTGGCGACTCCAGCGGCGAAAATGACGGCGGTTTCCGACAGCGCCTGCGGCGAGAAGGCGCCGATGCGGAGGCGCGTGTCCCCAATCACCCGCACGCTCAGGTAAGGACGGATGGGGATTCCGGTGCGGACGTCGAGCTTCACCTGTCCGTAGGCGAAGGCCTGGTGCCAGCGGGTGGAAAACAGCGGGAAGACCCAGCCGGAAAAGCGCAGGCGCTCGTTGCCGCGGCGCAGGTTCTGCCAGGCTTCACCGGCTTCGGCGGCGATGCGGGGGTCGGGGCTCTTGCGGGCGAGGTCGAACCAGCGGAAGGCCTCCTTGTCCTGGTGGAGGATGTTGTGGGTCCAGCCGAGTTTGAGGATGACCTTGAAATCGGCGGGATCGTCCTCGTGGGCGGACTGGAGGTATCGGACCGCATCCTTCATATACCCGGCCTGGATGGAGCGTTCCGCCATGACCCACGCGTCGATGGAGGATGGGGGAGCATCGCGGGACGGCGACTGCCGGGTCTGCGGCATGCGCAGCACGGCGCGGACGCGATTGGCAAGATCCTCGTCGCGGCCGCCCAGGACCCGATCGAACAGCGGCTTGGCGGCCTCCGCCTCGCCGCGCGCCTGAAGCAGGAACCCGAGCTGGGTGGCGGCGAGCATATCGTCGGGATGGAGCTCGAGTACTTTTTGCAGTTCCGTCTCGGCCGGGGGCTGCTGGTCCATGCGCAGCAGGAGGTAGGCGAGTTCGCGGCGCAACTCGATATTCGCGGGGTCGAGGGCCAGAGCGCGGCGGAACTCGGGAATGAAGGGATAGCGGTCAGGCAGCAGCTCGCGAGCGAGGTCGGCGGCGCGCGGCTGTCCGGCGCGGGAGGCGGCGAGCAGGGCGGCGGTGGCATCGTCGACGCGGTCGAGCGCCTTCCAAACGCGGCCGAGGTCCACGAGGGTCTCGCGGCGGTCGGGCTCGAGGCGCCAGGCTTTCTCGTAGTGTTCGGCCGCCAGGGCGAGATCGCCGCGCCGTTCGGCGAGGGTGGCCAGATCGTAGTGGGTGTGGGCGTTCCCGGGATCCTGTTCGAGAGATTTCTTCCACCGCTCGATCCCTTCGGCAAGCGGCGTGTCGATATTGCGGAAGGCTTCGGCGGCGATGGGATTTCCGGCCTGGCGGAGGCGGTCGAAGACGGCGCGGGCTTCGGCGATCAGGCCGGTATCGTTGCACAGGAAGCCGTATTCGAGGGCCACCTGAACGTCGCCGGGATCGAGGCGGAGGGCTTCGTGGAACTGGTCGCGGGCGAGTTCGTTCTCGCCGATTTTGAGGTAGGTGTAGGCCAGGTCGGTGCGGATGGAGGCGCGGGCGGGGGCTGCCTGGGCGGCTTCGGAAAAGAGTTGGACGGCGGTGTCGTAATCGCGGGTGCGCAGCGCCTCGTAGGCGCGCGTCAAGGGCTGGAAGGCCGCGTCCTGCGTCTGGCCGACGGCCAAGGCGCACACGGCCAGGAGGAGTGCCGGGCGCATATTTCTTAAGGGGTATAGTGTGGGGCCGGTTGCCGATTCTCTTAAGAATTTCGCCGGGATCAGTGCGTCATGGGATAGACGACATAATTGATGCCGACGCGCATGGCGAGGCCGGAGAACTTCTCGGGATAGCGGGGGTCGTCGGCCCATTCCCAGGCGTCGCCGAGATCCATATTCAGGCAGATGGCGACCATGATGCGGCCCTTGTCGTCATAGATGGCGCGCCAGCGGGGAGTCACGCCGTCCTGCTCGTACGTCCGGCCGGAATTGAGGTACTGGACGCCGGGCACCTGAAAGCGGTCATTGAGGTCGTAGATGACGTGGAAGATGGGATCGTTGTCGGGGATGTCGACGATCTCGCGGTCGGGCAGCACTTCGCGCATGCCGGCCACGAAATTTTCCCACTGGTCGGTGCCATGGAAGTCGTCCACCATCAGGAAGCCTCCACGCAGGAGGTATTCGCGGAGGGCGGCGGCGTATTCGCCGGAGGGGCCCCAGCGGCCGACTTCGACTCCATAGAGCCAGGGCCAGTCGTAGTGGTCGCCGTCTTCGGGATTGACGCCCTGCTCGACGGAGCGGGTGTGCACGCGGGTGAGGCGGCGAACGGCCTGGACGAAGTGGCGGTCGGAGCGGGGGTAGTCGGTGGTCCAACTGGTGAAGCCTTCGCGCCAGTTGCCGAAGCCGCCGCCTCGCCCGCGGAAGCCGCCCCGGCGTCCGAAGCCGCCGCGGCTGGCGCCATCGGGATAAATCAGGCGGCCGAAAGCCCACTCGGTTTTTTCATTCCAGTCGGGCGGAATGGGGAAGTTGTCGTACTGGCGGGTGGCGAACTGGCGGAAGGGACGCTGGAACGCGAACAGGGATGCGGCGGCGAGCAACACGAGCGCGGTGGCGTAGCGCGACACGACCGTTGGACCTCAACCGCCAGCATATCACCGCCATCAGAATGGTGGTGTGAGATGATCGACTGAAATGGCCGAATTGCTGACGGTAGTTGCCGAGATGGTGGCGAAGCCGGGAAAAGAAGCGGAACTGCGGAGCGCGGCGCTCGCTCTGGTGGAGCCGACACGGAAAGAAGAGGGCTGCGTGCAATACGATTTGCACGTGCACACGGACGAGCCGGGACGGATCGTGTTCTACGAGAACTGGGCCTCGGCGGGCGACCTGGAGCGTCATGCGGCATCCGAGCACCTGAAGGCATTTCGGGCACGGTCGGGAGAATTTCTGGCCGAGCCGGCGCGGGTGGAGACATACCAGCGGATCGCATGACGGCGAAGCGGTACCGCATTCTGACGAACCGTAAGCGGGCGGTGGTGGCGCTGGCGCATTCGGTGGGATTTCTGGGGCTGGCGGTGGCGACCGGGGGAATGCCGGTGCGGGCGTGGCACGCGGCCTCTCCCGCGGCGGCGTGGATCATGCCGGGCATCTACGCGGTGGTGACGGCGGCGCTGGCGGCGTTGACGGGTGTGGGGCGGGACGAAGAGCGGTGGTACTTCGGGTTCTGCTTTGTGAGCGCGGCGTTCGGGCTGGCGCGGCAGGTGGCCGGCGATCCGCCAATGCACTATGCGGTGTATGTGAGGGTGGCGATGCTCGGGTGCGCGGTGCTGGTGGGGATGCGGATTGCGGGCCCGAGCGTGGCCGCGCCACGATAGGAACGCGCGCGGGGCGGTTGGAGCAAGGCATGGGTTGTGCGATCGCGCCGGCGAGATCGTGGACTACCATTGAGGAAACCATGGCGAAGAAATCTGCAAAACTCCCACCGATTCATCCGGGCGAAACGTTGCGCGAGGACTTCTTGAAGCCTCTCGGACTCAGCGCGAATCGTCTTGCGATTGAACTGCATGTCCCGGTGACCCGGATCAACGACATCGTGCATTGCCGGCGGTCCATTTCGGCGGACACGGCTTTACGTTTGGCGCGGTATTTCGGCACGAGCCCTCAGTTCTGGATCAATCTGCAGGCCAACTACGATCTCGAAGTAGCGATGGATGCCTACGCCGCGCTCGTCGCGAACCAGGTGAAGCCACGCCGGGCCGCCTGATCGACTGGAACGCACTCAGCTCGAGCGGAGCGCGTCACGTGGCCGGCGCTATGCGGTTTACGTGAGGGTGGCGATGTTCGTGAAGCGCGGTGGGGATTGGGATCCGGATAGCGGGATCGCGCGCGGCTGCGACTGCGGGCGAGGGCGCGGCGGTAGCGCCGCAACTCCGCAATGGTAGGGGGCGGGGCCACCGTCGCGCGCGTCTTAGGGCTGCTGGCCGATACGGTTGATCTCCCCGTGCACCGGCGCGAGCCTGGGGGGAATGTTCGTTACGTGGATCATGCCCGGCTTTTGCGCTGGCGGCGCTGCCAGGGTGTTGGGCCGGGACGAAGAGCAGCGGGATGCCGGCGACGCGCGCAGCCGCGCCTGCCGCCGACGCCTCCGCGGCCAGCCCGCATTCTCGACAATCACAGTTCCGGCGACATTTTTTCGGGCGGTTCTTCGGTGTGTCGGCTCGGGAAGGCGGACGCCGTCAAGGGCGATTGGACCAATGGATTCCTATGGCTCAGAGAGCTGGGCTTTGAGCAGTTCGCTTAGATAATCCGCCAGTTGGATCACGTCGAAATGACCCCGCTCCCATGCCATGTCTGCCGCTTGCAAGGCGGCGTAGTACGCAGGTCGGTTTTCCCTTATCCGCTCAGGGACGATCTTGCGACCCGGCAGCAATTGGCGCTGCTTCAGGCAAAGCAAGTAATAGCACGCAGCCCGTGCTGTTCTCCCGTTGCCTTCGACGAACGGGTGAATCCAATTTAGCCTCCACAGGGCATACGCAGGAAGTAACGTGGGGTGGTCGGGGATCTCCCAGTTCTCGTGGATGAGCGAAAAAAATCTATCCATCAAGTTTGGGACTTCCCTAAAGTGCGGAGGGCAGTGATTCCCCACGTAGATGGGATCTTCGCGGTACCGGCCGCCGAACTGGGAGACGTTCGCAACGGCTGCATAGTTTAGAACCCAGAGTGTATATTTATCGAATGCCTCGATGCCATTTCTCAGGCCGATTTCGATGCAATTCGTCAAGAGATCGTACTGCCGCAGCAGGTTGCGCTCTTGAATTTTTGCGTAGAGGTCCGGGTCGTCTTTTTCTCTGACGGACATGTCTGGTACGGGTCGGTATTGCGATTCAGGGAATTCAACTAGAGAGGAGTCGAATGTGTGCAGATGCGGCGCGAACGCTGGCCTTCGTGATGCGCTCACCGGCAGAGGCGGGTGCGTTGCCGAAGGCAAAACTAACCCGTTGCTCGCGAAGTTCCTCTTCCGTGACAGTCCTGCTGCGTGACGTCTCAATAAGGCGCATCAAATCCGGGTCCGGTGCGGGGACACTCTGGAATTGTTTTCGGTCAGCCATGGGACGCTCCTGTACGCATCAATGGTGGCATAGAAGGCCATGGCGTGTCCATGCGCAGTTTCCGCGGAATGTTTCACCCGTCATGTTCTGTCGCTGGATGGCGGCGTCCCGGTTTCTATTGGTGTCCGCCCTGGAGTAGAGACATATGTTCGTGTCGATTGGAGCAACGACGTGCGCCGACGATCCCAGTCTTAAGCAGGGTCGCGTCGCTCCAACGGCTGACCGGCCATTAA
Source organism: Bryobacterales bacterium (assembly GCA_963836425.1). GTDB lineage: Bacteria > Acidobacteriota > Terriglobia > Bryobacterales > Bryobacteraceae > CAWIJJ01. Next base: position 185,329 of record CAWIJJ010000016.1, read on the forward strand.
CCCGGAATAGTAGCCAAGTTAGTCCCGCAGCTCTACGATGGTGGCTCCGGCTCCGCCTTCGTGCTGCGATGCGGGGTAGAAGCGGGCGACGTGGGGATGGCGGGAGAGGAGCTCGGCGATGGTCTTCTTGAGAACGCCCATGCCGTGGCCGTGGACGATGCGGACGCGGCTGGCGGTGGCCATCACGGCGCGGTCGAGGAACTCGTCGACGGCGTCGCGGGCCTCTTCGGCGCGCTGCCCGATGACGTTGATTTCCTGGTGCACGGGATTGAGCTCGGGAGCGGGTTTGTAACTCACGTTCTTCGGCAGCTTCCCGGCGGGAGCGGCGCTTTCCGGCAGGACTTCGAGCACGTCGTCCACCGAGACCTGCATCTTCATGAAGCCGGCTTCCACTTCGAGGCGGCCGTTGCCGAGGAGGCGGCGCACGCGGGCCGGGTCGCGCACATCGCGGAGACGCACGCGGGCGCCCTCTTCGATGCGGGGGGCGGCGATGCTACCCTGGCGCGCGTCCTCTTCGGTGGAGAGCACGGTGGTATGAAAATCTTCGCGCAGCTCGCGCTTGGTTTTGGCAATGCGGCGGAGCGCCTCCTGTTCGGCCTTGCGGCGGTCGGCGGTCTGTGAGATTTTGCCGATGGTTTCGTGGGCGGTCTCTTCAAAGCGCGCCAGGGCCGCGTCGGTCCGGCGCTCGAGCTCCTTCAGCTTGGCCGATTCGCGCTTCTCCCACTCGGCGGCCAGCTCCCTGCCCTGACGTTCCAGGTCGGCGATCTTTTCGCGGAGCGTCTGCTCGAGCGCGCCGGTCTCTTCGATGCGGCGGTGCAACTCGGAAAGAAAGCGGGTGACGTCGCGCTCGCGATCACTCATGGAACGGCGGGCGCGCAGCATGATGTCTTCCGGCATGCCGAGGCGGGTGGCGATGTCGAGGCCGGCGGATTTTCCGGGGAGGCCGAGCTGAAGACGGAAGGTAGGCTCGAAGGTCTCTTCGTCGAAGCCCATGGAGCCGTTGACCACGCCTTCGGTGGAGGCGCCGTAAATCTTCAGGTTCATGAGGTGGGTGGAGACGAGGGTGAAGGCGCCGGCGCTGCGAAAATGCTCGACGATGGCGACGCCGAGCGCGCCGCCTTCTTCGGGGTCGGTGGCCGAGCCGAGCTCGTCGAGGAGCACCAGCGAATCCGGCGTGACGTCGAGGGCCATCTCGCGAATGTTGGATACGTGCGCGGAAAAAGTGCTGAGGTTTTCCTGGATGGACTGAAAATCTCCGATGTCGGCGAGCACCTGCTCGAAAAGGGGGAACTCGGCTTCGGCGGCGGGGACGGGGATGGCGGCCTGCGCCATCAGGGTGAGGAGTCCGACGGTTTTGAGGGTCACCGTTTTGCCGCCGGTGTTGGGGCCGCTGATGAGCAGGGTGCGCTGCTCGCGCGAAAGCTCCAGGCTGATGGGGACCGCGGCCTTGCGCTTGCGGCGCAGCACGTCTTCGAGGAGCGGATGGCGCGCGTCGCGCAGCATGAGTTTGTCGCCGAAGCGCGGCACGACGCAATCGAACTCGGCCGCGAAGCGTCCCTTGGCGAAGACCAGCTCGAGTTCGGCCATGGTGGTGAGGGTCTGGCGGATGGAATCGGCGTAGCCGCGAAGGCGTTCCGTCATCTCGCGCAGGATGCGGTGCACCTCGCGCGCCTCTTCTTCGAACAGGCGCACCAGCTCGTTATTGAGGTCGATGGTTTCGAGGGGCTCGACGAAGAGGGTGTGGCCGCTGGAGCTGGCGCCGTGGATGACGCCGTCGAGCTTGCGGCGCTGGCCGGCGATGACCGGGACCACGAAGCGCTCGTTGCGGATGGTGACGAACTCTTCCTGGAGCACGCCTTCTTCGCGGTGGGCGCGGAGAAACCGTTCGAGCGACTCCTGGATGGATTTCTTCTGCCGCTCGATATCGCGGCGGAGGCGGGCCAGGGCGACGGAGGCGTGGTCGGCGACGGTGCCGTCGGGCAGGATTTTGCCGTCGAGCTCTTTGAGCAGGTTGCGGAAGTCGCCGATGGCGGCGGCGCGGCGGCCGAGGCGCGGAAAGCGTTCGGCGGCGGCGGTGAGCACGCTTTTGGCGTCGGCGGCGCGGTCGAGCAGGGCGAAGACGTCGAAGATTTCTTTGGGGTCGAGGCTGGCGCCTTCGATGCGCAGCTTCTGCACCGCCTCCTGGGTATCGGGCAAGCCGCCGAACTCGACGCGGATGGCGGCACCGCGAGCGGCCGGCTGGGGGCGCGCGGCGAGGCGCAGGTATCCGATGGCTTCGCCGGCCTCTTCGAGGTCGTCTACGAGGCGCTGCCGGTCGTGATGCGGCTCCACCTTTTCGAGTTCACGCCGGCCCGCCGGACTCGGCACGTAGCGGCCCAGCACCTGCCGCAGGGCCTCGAATTCCAGAACTTCCGCGCTCGTTTTCACTTCAGGATCCTATGAACTTCCGGCGCCGGCGGAACGCTTTTTCGATCACGCCGAGCGTGCCCTCGGTAATTTCGAGGCGGCCGAGGTCGCGCGGCCGCACCCATTCGACGCGGGCCACGTCGTCGCCCGCGCACAGCTCGCCGCCGGTGATGCGGCAGACATAGTCGGCGAGCACGTAGTGATATTCGGCCCGTCCCGCGCTGTCGGGCATGATGCGTTCGAAGATTTCGAACAGCCCCAGGGGCTCCACTTCGAGGCCGGTCTCCTCGCGCACCTCGCGGCGCACGGCCTGGTGCAGGGTCTCGCCCAATTCGAGGGCGCCGCCGGGCAGGCTCCAGAGGCCCTTGAGGGGTTCTTTGCCGCGCTGCGCCATGAGCACGCGGCCGCGGTCGAAGAGGATGGCGCCCACGCCGACGACGGGCCGGTTCGGATACCGCCGCTCATCCACAGGGGTCAATACGATCCTTTGACGTCCAGGCGCGCGCGCAGCACGGTTCCCGAGCCGGTAATGAACAGAGACTGGAGGTCCGGATCGCCGAACCCGATGTTGGAGACGCGCTCGTGCATTTCGACTTTTCGGATCAGCGTGCCCTGCGCGGTGTAGATCAGAATTCCATCGGTGACGATATACAGGTTGCCCTTCTCGTCGGTGCGGAGGCCGCCGGGCGGACCGGGGAGTTTCGACAGCAGCACGCGTTCGTTGGAGACGTCGCCATTTTTGGCTACGTCGTAGACGCGGACGTTGCGCTCGTCGGTATTGGCTACGAAGAGCAGGCGGCCGTTGGCGGAGAGGGCGATGCCGTTGGGCCGTCCGGCCGGCTTTGCGATCAGCTCCACAGGGCCTTTCGGCGGAATGTGGTAGACGCCGTAAAAATCGAGCTCGCGGTGATCGGCCTGTTCGCCGAAGGCCGGGTCGGTGAAGTAAGCGTGTCCGTTCTTCGAGACGACGATATCGTTGGGAGCGTTCAGGCGCTTGCCTTCCCATCTCTCGGCCAGCACCTCCACGGCGCCCTTTTTATCCATGCGGGTGACGCGGCGGGTGTGGGTTTCGCAGGTGTAGAGACGGCCCTCGCCGTCGAAGGCATTTCCGCTGGGGCCGCCGGCGTGGTCGCGAAGCACGTCCACGCGCTGGCCCGGCACCCAGCGCATCACTTTATTTGCGGGCGTATCGCTGAACACCAGGTAGCCGTCTTTCGCGCACCATGCCGGTCCTTCGGTATAGCCGAGGTTTTTGGTGAGCTGGTCGATTTGAATTTCCGTGAAGTCCTGGGCGGCGGCGAGAACGGCGAAGAGGGCGACGAGCGCGGCGCGCATCATCGGCTGTCGGTCTTCTCTTTCAAGGTGATGTTGTTCACCACCTTCTTGACCCCCTTCACCTTACGGGCGATTTTGGTGGCTTTTTCCTTTTGCCGTTCGGTCTCCACGACGCCGCTGATGGTCACGACGCCCTGCTTGACGTCCACCTTGAGGGCTCCGCCTTTCACTTCGGCGTCGGCGGAAAGCTTGATCCGGACATTGTCGTTGATTGCGCCATCTGTAGGCGGGTCCGCTGCCAGGGCGACGCCGGCCAGCAGAAGTGCAGCCATCAAAGCAGCCACGAATTTAAGCATCGTCTTCTCCGGCCATTGTACGCCAGTCGAGCGCATCGAGAAAGGCGGCCTTTTCACGCCAGCCCGGCTGCACGCGCACGTGCAGGTCGAGGAAAATCTTCACGCCGAAAATGCGCTCCATTTCCTGGCGCGCGAGCGTGCCCACCTGCTTGAGCATGGCGCCCTTGCTGCCGATGACGATAGCCTTCTGGCCGTCGCGTTCGACGCGGATGGTGGCGTAGATGCGGGTGAGCCGGGGAGTTTCCTCCCAGCGGTCCACGGTGACGGAGACCGAATGCGGCACCTCCTGCTGGGTGGCGAGCAGCACTTTTTCACGGATCAGCTCGCCGGCGAGGAAGCGTTCCGGCTGGTCGGTGACGTGATCTTCCGGGAAGTAGGCGGGGCCCTGGGGCAGCCGTTCGAGGATTTCTTTGCGGAGTATGTCGAGCCCCAGCCCGCGCGCCGCCGATATGGGGACGAAGGCCGCGAAATCGTAGAGGGTTTTGTACTGCTCGATGAGGGGAAGGAGCCGGGCCTTTTCCTTCACGAGGTCGATTTTATTGAGCACGAGGACGACCGGGGAAGTCACGCGCCGCAGAATGTCCACCGCCTTGCGGTCCTGGTCATTGAGCTTGTGCGCGGCGCCGGCGACGAAGAGCAGGAGGTCGCGTTCTTCGAGAGCCGCGCGGACGCTGTCCATCAGGCGCTTATTGAGCGCGGTATTGGCCTTATGGATTCCGGGGGTATCGATGAACACCACCTGGGCTTCCGGGGTGGTGAGCACGCCCTGGATAGAGGTCCGGGTGGTTTGGGGTTTGTCGGCGACGATGGCCACCTTCTGGCCCACCAGCGCGTTCAGCAGGGTGGACTTGCCGGCGTTGGGGCGGCCGACGATGGAAACGAAACCGGAGCGGAAGTCCTGGCTCATTGCGCAACCGCTTCCGGCCGGCTCAAACGCACCTGGCCCACGCGCAGCTCGTCGCTGGCCAGCACTTCAATTCGCAATCCGTCACGCTCCACCTGTTCTCCCGGTTTTGGGACGCGCCCCAGCCACTCGGTGACGAGGCCGCCCACGGTTGTCGATTCGATATCTTCCTCCGGATGGAAGGATTGAAAGAGGTCCTCCACGCGCCCGAGGTCGAAGTTGCCGGAGACGATGTAGCCTCCCTGCCCGTCTTCCTGAACGTCGCTGCCGGGCTCATGTTCGTCGCGAATTTCGCCGATGATTACTTCGAGGAGGTCTTCCATGGTGGCGAGGCCGGCGGTATTGCCGTATTCGTCGACGACGATCACCATGTGGGTGCTTTCGGCCTGCATCTGGCGCATGAGGTCGCTGACCGGCTTGGTTTCGGGGACGAAGGAGATGGGCCGCACGAGCTCGCGCACGGTGTGTTTTTCGCGCTCCTCCTCTTCGAGCTCGAACATGTCGCGAACGTGGACGAAGCCGATGATTTCGTCGATGTTGTTTTCAAAGATGGGAATACGCGAATACTGCTCGTTGATGACGAGCTGGCGGAGCTGCTCGAGGGTAGCGTCGGCGGAAACGGCAACGATGTTGGGGCGGGCGGTCATGACCTCGCGGGCGACCTTGTCGCCGAACTCGACGACGCTTTGGATCAGCTTGCGATCTTCCTCCTCGATGAGTCCCTCCTCGGTGCCGGCGGAGATGAGGGCTTCGATGTTCTCGGCCGGGGTGGGGCGCTCCTCGTCCAGGGGGTCGTCGTCGGAGAGTTCGATGAGGGTCTGGAAAAATCCGAGCAGGGCAACCAGCGGGCGGGCCAGGAGGGCAAGGGCGCGGAGCAGCGGCACGAGCGGCAGCAGCCAGCGGGCGGAGGTGCGGCGGTAGAGCAGGTGGGGCACAGCGTAGCCCATCGACACCATAACCAGCCAAGCCGAGGCCAGCGCCTGCCAGAAGATGACAGGATGCGGCGGAATGCCGTCGGCGAACCAGGCGAAGAACATGACTCCGAGCAGCACGAGCAGGGTGTGCTTGATGAGGGAGAAGGTGCCGGTGCCCTGTTCGGGCTTGAGGCCGAGACGGTCTTCGAGGGTGTCCTTGAAGAAGGAGAGTGCGGGAACGTCGCGCGGGCGCAGGCGCAGGCTCTCGAGGTAGAGGAGCTGCACGAAGGTGACGAGGCCGAGCAGCGGGATGGCGATGACGGTGGCGAGGGCGACGGCGTAAATCATGGCCGCACCCGTTCGGTGAGGGATTGAGGAAGCTTCAGTTGGACGCGCCAGCGTTTTTCGGCGCGGGCCATGGCGCCCGAATCGGCTTCATGGTTCATGCCCAGCAGGTGGAGCACTCCGTGGAGCATGAGAACGCGGACCTCCTGCTCGGCGGTGTGACGGAATTCGCGCGCCTGGGCGCGGGCGCGGGCGGCGGAGATGGCGATATCGCCGAGGCCGTCGCGGGCCGGCGGCGGGGCGGGAAAGGAAAGGACGTCGGTGGGGTAGTCCTTGCCGCGGAAGTCGCGGTTGAGGCGGCGCATTTCGGCATCGCCGGTGATGAGGCAATCGAAGCGGCGGCCTCGGGCCACGTCGCGCTGGAGACGGCGGGCAAACGCGGCGAGGGCGCGAGGGCGCAAATCGGCAGCGGCCCTGCGGAGTGTCACCGTACTGCCTTCGATGGAAGACATCGCGGTCGCTCAGGCCTGGGGAGCGGTTTCCGGCGCCGGAGATTCGGCGTCGCCCAGCTTGAGTGTAAGCTGGCGGCCGGCACCGACCGTTTCGTTGTACTTTTCGTAGGCCTTCACAATTCGCTGTACCAGCGTGTGCCGCACGACATCCTTCTCGTCGAACTGCACGAAGCTGATCCCCTGCACGGACTTCAGCACTTCCGTGGCTTCGAGAAGGCCGCTACGGCGCGCGTTGGGCAGATCGATCTGCGTGACGTCGCCGTTGACCACCATTTTGGAATTGAAGCCTTGCCGGGTGAGCACCATTTTCATCTGCTCCGGGGTGCTGTTCTGGGCTTCGTCGAGAATAATGAAACTGTCATTGAGGGTGCGCCCGCGCATGAAGGCGATGGGCGCGACTTCGATGACGTTGCGCTCGAGCAGTTTCTCCACGCGGTCGCTGTCGAGCATGTCATAGAGGGCATCGTAGAGGGGGCGGAGGTACGGGTCCACTTTTTCCTGGAGCGTGCCGGGAAGGAAGCCGAGGCGCTCGCCGGCTTCGACGGCGGGACGGGTCAGGATGATGCGCGCCACCTGCTTGCCGATCAGGGCGGAGACGGCCATGGCGACGGCGAGGTAAGTCTTGCCGGTACCCGCCGGGCCGATGCCGAAGACCAGGTCATTGCGCTCGATGGCATCGAGGTAGCGGCGCTGGTTGACGGATTTGGGCGCCAGGATTTTCTTACCGAAATTGCGCTGGCGTCCGCTCTGCACGAGCGAACGGAGGGACACCTCCGGATCGATGGTGACGACGCGCAGGTAGCTGTTCAGGTCGCCGTTATTGAAGACGTGGCCTTCGCGCATGAGGGTGTTGTAATCCTCGAGGATACTTTCCACGCGCGAGACGTTACCGGCTTCGCCCTCGATTTCGAGGCTGTTATCGACTAACTGGGTGTGAACGCCCAAACCCGATTCGATCAGCCGGATATTTTCATCCCGGGTTCCGAAGAGGCTTTCGACGCCCCGCTGAATGCGCACAGTTGCTTTCATTGAGTTCGTTGCTGGCTACCTCCAGACAGAATAAGACGAAAAGGGAGGACGTACAGATGGGAGAAATCCGAACCTGCGACAACCCGCGCCCGCGGGCCCCTGGTTTGCATCTGTCTTAAATTATAGCCCGTCCTCAGGCGGAAAACAGGGGTGCGATTCGCGGCGAGTGGGGCAACCCGCTCCCTGCCGCCCGCGGGTGTGTAACGGGGGCGGCGGGATTTTTGGGCGCGGCGGCGGGCGGGACCGCGGGTGACGGGGGCGTTAGACGTCGAGATTTTTTACGTCGAGGGCGTTTTCTTCGATGAACTTGCGGCGGCTTTCGACGTCTTCGCCCATGAGGGTCGAAAAAATCTCTTCGCACAATACAACGTCTTCGAGGCGGACCTGAAGGAGGGTGCGCTTTTCGGGGTTCATGGTGGTATCGGCGAGCTGTTCGGCGTTCATCTCGCCGAGCCCTTTGTAACGCTGGACGGAGGCGTCCCGTTTGCCTTCGTTCTTGACGAAGTTGAGGAGGGCGCTCCAGTCCGGCAGCACCTCGCGGTGCTCGTTCTTGAGGACGGCGAAGGGCGGCGCGTTATAGCGGGCGACGACGCGCGCCTGCGAGCGGAAGCGGCGGTACTCGGGCTGGGCGGCGAGGGCCATGCCGATGGCGCGCTCGGCGTGGGTTGAATCGCGGAACATCACATCGTAGGAGGAATGTTCTTCGTCGCGCCGGATCTCGGGCTTGAGGCCGAGTTTTTCGAGCGCGTCGAAGACGGGGCGAAGGTTGGCCTCCTCCTGGAATTCGGCCTTGTGGTCGATGCGGAGCTCGATATTGGAGAGGACCTCGACGACCCGCGAATCGCGCATGCGCCGTTCCACTTTGTGGAACATCTGTTCGTACTCGTCGAGGCCCATCAGGAAACTGCGCAGCTCCTGCCCTTCGAGGACGGCTTTGGCGCCGGGGCCGGAAGGGGGCGCCTGGATCTCCACGCGGAGATTCTCGGTGGCGCGGCGCATGATCTCCCTGGTGAATTCCTTTTCGTCCTTGATGTACTTCTCGTTCTTGCCCTTCTTGATGCGGTAGAGGGGCGGCTGCGCGATATAGACCCGGTTTTTCTGGATCAGCTCGTTCATGTGCCGGAAGAAGAAGGTGAGCAGGAGGGTGCGGATATGGGATCCGTCGACGTCGGCGTCGGTCATGATGATGATCTTGCCGTAGCGCAGGCGGGTCGCGTCGAAGTCGTCCTTGCCGATGCCGGTGCCGAGGGCGGTGATCATGGCGCGAATTTCCTCGTGCCCGAGCATTTTGTCGTAGCGCGCCTTCTCGACGTTGAGAATTTTTCCTTTGAGGGGAAGGATGGCCTGGAAGCGGCGGTCGCGGCCCTGTTTGGCGGTGCCGCCGGCCGATTCGCCCTCGACGAGAAACAGCTCGCAGCGCTCGGGATCGCGCTCCTGGCAGTCGGCGAGCTTGTGGGGCATGCCGCCGGATTCGAGGGCGCCCTTGCGGCGGGTGAGGTCGCGCGCCTTGCGTGCGGCTTCGCGGGCCCTGGCGGCCTCGATAGCCTTGCCGACAATTTTGCGGCCCACGGTGGCGTTCTTGTCGAAGTACTCGCCCAGCTTTTCGTTGACGAACTGCGTCATGTAACCGGCGATGTCGCTGTTCAGCTTGCCCTTGGTCTGGCCTTCGAACTGGGGCTGCGGGACTTTGACGCTGACGACGGCGGTGAGGCCTTCGCGGACGTCGTCGCCGGTGAGGTTTTCCTTGACGTCCTTGAAAAGGCCCTGCTGCTGCCCGAAGGCGTTGATGGTGCGGGTCAGGGCGGTGCGGAAGCCGGTCAGGTGGGTGCCGCCATCGACGGTGTTGATGTTGTTGGCGAAGCTCGAAATATTTTCGCCGTAGCTGTCGTTGTACTGGAGGGCGACTTCCATGCTGAGGGTGCCGCCGTTGGGCAGGTCGCGATCCTGCTCGAAGTGGATGGGCTTGTCGTGCAGCACGGTTTTGCCGCGGTTCAGCAGCTTGATGAATTCGGCGATGCCGCCGGTGTAGAGGAACTCGGTCACCTTTTCGGGATCGACGCGCTCGTCGGTGAGGGTGATCTTGAGGCCTTTGTTCAGGAAGGCGAGCTGGCGCAGGCGGGTGGCGAGGGTGTCGGCGTTGAACTCCGTCATTTCCATGATGGAGGTATCGGGTTTGAAGGTGACGCGGGTGCCGGTTTTGCGTCCGGCCTTACCGGCGCGGGCCAGGGGCGCCTTGGGGATGCCGTAGGCGTAGTCCTGAACCCAGGTGTGGCCGTCGCGCCAGATTTCGAGCTCGAGCCGTTCGGAGAGCGCATTGACGCAGCTCACGCCGACGCCGTGGAGTCCGCCGGAGACTTTGTAGCTTTTGGAATCGAACTTGCCGCCGGCGTGCAGCTTGGTCATGACCACCTGCGCCGCCGAGATGCCTTCTTCCTCGTGCAGGTCCACAGGTATGCCGCGGCCGTTATCCACCACGGTGACCGAATTGTCGTCGTGAATGGTGACCGTGACTTCGGTTGCAAATCCCGCCAGCGCCTCGTCCACCGAATTGTCGACGACTTCGTAGACCAGGTGGTGCAGACCCATTTCGCCGGTTGATCCGATGTACATTGCCGGACGCAGGCGTACGGCCTCGAGCCCCTCGAGGACCTTGATGCTGGTGGAATCGTAAACTCCGACTCCCGTGTTCACGTCGTTTGCCATATTTCCCGATTTACTTCCTGTACGCGTCAGATCCGCATCGGCATAACTACATACCGGTACTGATCGGGCACGCTATCGCCGGCGGGCCGCATTTCGCCCGCGCTCTTCTGATCTTTCAATTCGAAGGAAACCGCGTCCTGCGGAATGGCCCGCAGGAAGTCCAGGAGGTATTGGGCATTGAACCCGATTTCCAGTTCCGGACCCTGATATTCGCTGGTCACGGTCTCCTCGCTTTCGCCCATTTCCACCGAGGAGGAGAACACCTTCACTTCGTTTTCATGAAACTGCACCCGGATGGCGCGCGAGCGCTCGTCCGCAAACTGCGCCACGCGCTCGATGGCGGAGCGGATCTCGTCTTTCCGCAGCCGCGCGGAAAGGGAATGATCTTTGGGCAGCACGCGCTCGTAATCCGGAAAATTGCCGGTGAGTTTGCGCGTGATCAGCAGGCGGTGTCCGACCTGAAAGAACAGGTGATTGTCGTCGCCGGCGAACACGGCTTTAGCGCCCTCTTCGGCATCGTCGCTGAGCTTCAGCAGCTCAGCCATGGCCTTTTTGGGAATCAATGCGCGAAACTGCTGCTCGACCGAGCCGCTCTCGCCCTGCGCCGCTTGTACGAAGGCCAGGCGGTGGCCGTCGGTCGCCACCATGGTGAGGCCTTCGGGCCGCATCAGCAGCAGGGCTCCGTTCAAGGTGAAGCGGGATTCCTCCATGGAGATGGCAAAGGAGGTCCGCGAGATCATGGAGGAGAGCGTCTTTACGGGGATTTCGGCAATCGGGTCCGGCATTTCCGGAAGTTCGGGAAAGCTTTCGCGCGACATTCCCGCGATGCGCGTCCGGGAGCGGCCGCAGGTGATGGACGCCCAATGGTTCTCGAGGAACTTCATCTGCACCTCGGCGTCCGGCAGCAGGCGCACGTAATCGAGGAGTTTTCGCGCCGGGACCGTGCCTGCGCCGTCCTTTTTCACCTTGGCCGGACAGGAACAGCGGATACCCAATTCGAGGTCGGTGGCGGTGAGGGTGAGGCGGTCTCCGGAGGCTTCCAAGAGCACGTTCGAGAGAATCGGAATCGTCGTCTTCTTCTCCACGACGCCCTGCGACAGACTGAGTTCCTTGACAAGGTCGGTCTTGCTAACAGTGAATTCCATCGCGCGCTGCGCTCCTATCCGATCGTGACGGTATTAATTCGCAATATACCAACCGTATTCATCGGCCCTGTGAATTTGTTGAAGACTATCTAAATTATACTAAATTCAACCACTTTCCGCTACGGGACGCTGCGGAAAGGCGTTGTGCGGAAACTTGAAAACTCCGCTTTGTCATCAGATTTACACAGTTTCCTCGGGCGGCAGCGGAGGGGTGTGTGAATAATCTGGTCAAGCTCATTGTAATGAGTCAGTTAGACTGTGAAGTAATCTGTTCAATTCCGGATCACGGGTACGGTCGCGCTCGATTTTGTTTACAGAATGGAGCACGGTGGTATGGTGCTTTCCGCCGAAGGCCCGGCCGATCTCGGGGAGAGAGGCGTCGGTCAGTTCCTTTACCAGGTACATGGCGATCTGGCGGGGGAAGACGACCTTCCGGGTATTGCTCTTTTCCTTGAGTTGCGACTGCTTAATGGAGAACCGTTCGGCCACCTGTTTCTGGATGACGTCGATGGTGACCCGGCGCTCCTGTCCGTGGGTGAGATGTTTCAAGACCTGCTGGGCCATCTGGAGGGTAATGGCGGCGCCGGTGAGGGAGGAGTAGGCCACTAGCTTGACGAGGGCTCCTTCGAGTTCGCGGACGTTGGATTTGGTCTTGGAGGCCATGAACACGCGCACGTCGTCGGGGAGATGGACGTTTTCGACCTCGGCTTTCTTGTCGAGGATGGCCATCTTGGTTTCGAGATCGGGAGGCTGGATATCGGCGAGGAGTCCCCACTCGAAGCGGGAGCGCAGACGGTCGAGGAGGCCGGGAATTTCTTTAGGGGGCGAATCGCTGGAGAGCACGATCTGCTTTTGGTGGTCGTGCAGATCGTTGAAAGTATGGAAGAACTCCTCCTGGGTCCGCTCTTTATTGCCGATCAACTGGATATCGTCGATGAGGAGGACGTCGGCTTCGCGGTAGCGATGATGGAACTGCTGCATGCGCTCCAGACGAATGCAGGCGATCATTTCGTTCATGAACTTCTCGCTGGAGGTATAGATCACGCGCATGGCGCCGAACCTGCCCATCAGTTCGCGTCCGATGGCATGCATGAGGTGGGTTTTGCCCATTCCGACGCCGCCGTAAATGAAGAGGGGATTATAGCTGCGGGAAGGCCGGTCGGCCACAGCCTGCGCGGCAGCGTGGGCGAACCGGTTGCAGGATCCCACGACGAAGCTTTCGAAGGTGAATTTGGGGTTTAGCAGGGAAACTGCCGACGGTCCGTCTCCTTCCAGTTCCGCCAGCGCTTCGTTCCGGACTCCCTTGGGCGGCAGGACTTCGTAAAGAACCTTGCTTACCGGCAGATCGAGCTCGCGAACCGTGGACTCCACCAGCCCGGAGTACTCCCGTTCAATCCAATTTCTGGTTTCCCGATCCGGGACCGACACGTAAAGCATGCCGTTGTCGTAGCCCGAAAATACGGTTCCACCGAGCCAGTTGTTGTAATTTTGCGGGCTGATCCTTGAACGTAAATGATTGCAGATCTGGTCCCAAACATTCATTTGACACACTACCGGCACACCTTTATCCACAGGTTTTTCCACAGATTTCGACTTTGCCGCTTGTTTCCTATCAGAGGAATACCGAGCAGGAATCCCCGAATGGCGACGAGGTTGCCAGTGCCTCCGTTTAGCCAACCGAGACAGTAGTCTAGCACACCAAAATCCTGTTACAACAACATTATAAATCCAATGTTTTCAATGGATTTGCCGTAACGTTTGACAGCGTTCCTGTTCTGGTGGAAAATAGGGTTTCCCTCCGGGCGGGAGTAACTCAGCTGGTAGAGTGCGACCTTGCCAAGGTCGATGTCGCGGGTTCGAATCCCGTCTCCCGCTCCAATATCCTTCCCGTTCCCCCTCACCGATCGGGATCCGCTCAGGAGGGAAGCGGCTGGTGAGATCCATTTGCCCAGTTTGCGGCGTATCACGGCCGGCAACGGGTCCTCGCCGGCCTGGCCGCGGATTTCCAAATCCTTTTCGTACGACTCGACGTAGCCCGAGCTTTTCATCTGTTCGCGGACCTGTCCCAGGTTGTAGTCAATTCCATGGCCTCATCCCGGCGGCGGATGCAGCGGTCGAACCCGGAACCGGCTTGCGGAAAAGAGCCGGCCTGGAGGAAGGCGCGTCCGAGGTCGAGTCGGGTTTCCAGGTATCGAAGAGGGCCACGGCATCAGTCGCCAGGGTTACGGCCTGAGTGCCGACGCTTCCAAAGGACGTGGATGCTTGCGCCCGCATCGCGGCGGGCATGATGGCAGCGGTTTCGATCGCCTGTTTCCGGCTGGCGGGAAGGGATGTGGCGGCGGCGGGGCTCGAGCCGGCGTCCGCGGCGGAGCAATCGGGGCGAACTTTTTCCGGAGTCGTGCGTCTGAAACTCTATATGTCCGGCCTGCTCCACGAATTCCGTTATGCCGCGCGATCTCTGGCTAAATCGCCCGGCTTCACCACGGTAGCGGTGGTGACACTGGCGTTGGGAATCGGGGCGAACACCGCGGTGTTCTCGCTGCTCAATGCCGTCCTGCTGCGGCCGCTTCCGTACGCCGATCCCGGGCGCCTGACTTTGGTCTGGGAAAGCGCTCCTTTCTTCGGGGTGCAGGACAGCCCCGTGTCGCCGGCCAACTATGCGGACTGGAAAGTGCGCGCAAGGTCGTTCGAGGAGATGGGCGCGCTCGAGATTTCGGGGTACCGGCTTGCGGGCGATGGCCCTCCCGAATTGGTCCTGGGAGCGGTGGTGACGGCGGGTCTGTTCCGGGCCCTGGGCACGCGCCCGCTGCTGGGGCGGGTATTCCGGGAGGACGACGACCGGCTGGACGCGGCGAAAGTGGCCATCCTCGGGGAAGGACTGTGGCGGCGGAGGTTCGCCGGGGATCCGGGGATCGTCGGCAAAACGATCCGGCTCGGGGAGGAAAAGCACACCGTAGTTGGCGTACTGGCGTCGGGAACCGAGCCGCCGTCGCAGTACGTGATGAAACTCGGTGAGGTCTGGACGCCGCTCGGCGCGAAGTACACACCGCGGCAATGGAACGAGCGCGGCCGGCATAACTGGATGGTGATCGCGCGCCTGAAGCCGGGCGTCACGCGGGCGCAAGCCGATGCGGAGATGCGCTCGATCGGCCAGGCCCTGGCCCGGGAGTATCCGAAGACGAACGAAAAAGTGGGGGCATTCGTCGCGCCGTTGCGCGACCATTTTGTCCGCGGGAGCCGGCGCATTCTGATGCTTCTGTCCGGCACGGTGGCGTTTGTGCTGCTGATCGCGTGCTCGAACCTGGCGAGCCTGCTGCTCTCCCGGGCCGCCAACCGGAGAACGGAGGTGAGCCTGCGGGTCGCGCTCGGCGCAGGGACGTGGCAGGTGGCGCGCCGTTTTGTCTGCGAGAGCCTGCTGGTTTCGGCCGTGGGAAGCGCGCTGGGAGTGGTGCTGGCGACAACCACATTCCGGTTTCTCGCACACCTGGCTCCGGGCGACATGACCGGGTTCAAGACACTATCGGTGGATCTCCGGGTGCTCGCGTTCACCTGCGCGCTCTCCATCGGGGTGGCGATTGCATTCAGCCTGATCCCACTGTTTCACGCGCGGCGGGTGGACCTTGTCGAGTCACTCAAACACAGCGCTCGTACGCTGGCCGCTTCGCGTTCGAACCGGACGCGAGCCGTGCTGGTCGGGTCGCAAGTCGCGCTTGCGTTCGTACTGGCGATCGGCGCTGCGCTGCTGATCCAGACGTTTGCGAGGGTTCGGGGCATCGATACGGGGTTCCGCACGCACAACATTCTCACGGCGGGTCTTCCCAGGGTCAGCGCGGCCCGGCCGACTCCGGCAGAGATCGCGAGCTGGCAGGGGGAAATTCTGGAGCGGGTGAAAGCTATTCCAGGCGTCGAGTCCGCCGGGTTTACGAATCATGTGCCCATCGCCTTTAAAGGCGACATTACCGGGGTGACCGCCGAAGGGCGGAACCAGAGGGACAACGTCCAGTGCAGGGCGCGGGTGGCCGGTCCCGGCTACCTGGCGACGATGGGGATTCCGGTCGTTCGGGGGCGCGACATTGCGGAATCGGACCGCGACGGCGCCCCGCTGGTGGTGGTGGTGAACGAGACGCTGGCCAGGGAGCTTTGGCCGGGTCAGGATCCGGTGGGGGGCAAGCTGATTTTTGAGGCAGGCGTGTTTTCCCGAGTGATCGGCGTGGTGCGGGACATTCGTCAGGACGGGCTGGACGCAGCGCCGAAGCCGGAGTTTTACGTTTCGTCGCTCCAGGCGGGATTCCATTCCGGTTCGCTGGCGATCCACACCAAGGTGGATCCGGCGAGCATTGCGGGGGCGGTGCGGCGGGCGGTGTGGAGTGTGGATCCGGAGCAGCCGGTGACGGACGTTTTCACCATCGACGAGATACTCGACAACGACGTCTCGGAGCGGCGGATTCAGGCGATGCTGCTGGCGGTTTTCGCGGGGCTGGCGGTGCTGCTGGCGGCAATCGGATTGTACGGGGCGCTGGCCTACTCGGTGAGCCAGCGGTCGGCGGAGTTCGGGCTGCGGATGGCGCTGGGCGCCTCGCCCGGTATGCTTCTGGGGCGGATTGTGGGGCAAGGGTTGACGCTGACGTTTTTTGGGCTCGCGGCCGGAGTGGCGGCGGCCCTGGCGCTATCGCGGGTGCTGGCTGCGTTCCTGTTCGGGATAGAGGCGACGGATCCGGCGACCTATGTCGTGGTGGCCGGTGTCCTGCTGCTGACTGCGGGGCTGGCCAGCTATCTGCCGGGACGGCGTGCGATGCGGGTAGACCCCGCGGTCGCGCTGAGACGGGAGTAGGTGTGTGGGACAACCGCTCCGTACTGGTCGCGGCTGTATGGGGCGGGAGTGGGCGGCGGGCGGGAAGGACCGCTTCCTTCGGGTGCTGCTCTGGAAGGGTGGGACGCGTGACGCGAAAGACGACCGCTACCTTTGGGCGGGGCTCTGCGAGGGGGGCGGCGCGTGCCGCGAAACTCGACCGCTTCCTTACGGGCGCGGCTCTGCGATTGGGGCGGCGCGGGACGCGAAACTTGAGCGGTTCCTTCGGGTGCGGCTCTGGAAGGGCGGGACGCGGGACGCGAAACCCGACCGCTACCTTTGGGCGGGGCTCTGCGAGGGCAGGACGCGTGACGCGAAAGACGACCGCTACCTTCGGGTGCAGCTCTGCAAGGGCGGCGGCGCGTGACGCGAAACTTGAGCGGGCCTTCGGGTGCGGCTCTGGAAGGGCGGGACGCGTGACCAAAGACGACCGCTACCTCTGGGCGGGGCTCTGCGAGGGCAGGACGCGGGACGCGAAACTCGACCGCTTCCTTACGGGCGGGGCTCTGCAAGGGCGGCGGCGCGTGACGCGAAACTTGAGCGGGCCTTCGGGTGCGGCTCTGGAAGGGCGGGACGCGTGACCAAAGACGACCGCTACCTTTGGGCGGGGCTCTGCGAGGGCAGGACGCGTGACGCGAAAGACGACCGCTTCCTTACGGGCGGGGCTCTGCAAGGGCGGCGGCGCGTGACGCGAAAGTTGAGCGGCTCCTTCGGGTGCGGCTCTGGAAGGGCAGGATGCGTGACGCGAAAGACGACCGCTTCCTTCGGGCGCGGCTCTGGAAGGGCAGGACGCGCGTGACGCGAAAGACGACCGCTTCCTTTGGGCGGGGCTCTGGAAGGGCGGGACGCGTGCCGCGAAAGTTGAGCGCTTCCTTCGGGTGCGGCTCTGCAAGGGCGGGACGCGTGCCGCGAAACTTGAGCGCTTCCTTTGGGCGCGGCTCTGCGAGGGCAAGACGCGGGACGCGAAAGACGACCGCTTCCTTACGGGCGGGGCTCTGCAAGGGCGCCGGCGCGGACGCGAAAGACGACCACTTCCTTACGGGCGGGGCTCTGGGAGGGCAGGACGCGTGACGCGAAACCCGACCGCTACCTTTGGGCGGGGCTCTGCAAGGGCGGCGGCGCGTGCCGCGAAACTCGACCGCTTCCTTGCGGGGCGGCTCTGCGAGGGCGGCGGGGGTACGGGCGTGCCGCGAAACTTGAGCGCTTCCTTCGGGCGGGGCTCTGCAAGGGCGGGACGCGGGATTTCAGAGACAGGAGAGTAGCTTCGTGTTCAGCGCGGCTGGGAGTTGGGCACGTCCAGGCGCAGCTCTTTGAGGCGGCGGCCGCGCATCTCGCCCAGCCAGGGGTCCAGGTAGCGGCGGTTCAAATCGATCGTCGCAACCGCGGCGGTGCCGCGCTGTGCGGCTACCGAGAGCCTTTCGCCGTCGGGGTCCATGATGTAAGTGGGGTGATCGTAGCCTGACGCGACAAGGAATACTTTGTTTTCGATGGCGCGTGCTTTAGCCAGCGTTTCGTCTCCGCCCCAGATCGGCATCAGCACCATCTCGGCGCCCCGGCTGGTCAGGGCGCGCGCCGGATCGGCGAAGAACACGTCGTAGCAGATCATCAGCCCCACCGTGCCGAAATCCGTGCGGAAGACCGGGTAATCGAAGCCCGGCGTGAGTCCGGCCTCCACTTCCTCGCGCGGCAGGTAGACCTTACGATATTTCCCGGCGACGTTGCCCGCGCGATCAATCAGCACCGCGGTGTTGTAGACCGCCGCGCCCTCGCGTTCATAGATCCCCGCGGCCACATAGGCGTGCCGCTTGCGCGCCAGTTCCCCCAGCCGCGCGGTGGTTTCGCCCGGGATCGATTCGGCCACTTCGACGTACGTCTTCCTGGTGCCGACCACGGTGATGCCTTCCGGCAGCAGAATGACATCGGTCGCGGCGGGCGCCAGCCTGTCGGCGGCGGCAACGAACTGCCCTACACTCTCGGCCGCCGATCCCGAATTGGCCGGCCGCAGGTTCACCGATACGACCGTCACGGCTGCGGCTTCCGGGTGCGGCGACCGGTTCGAGCGACAGATCGTCCCACCACACCGTTGCCTGCGGGGCATTCGAAAGGTACAACTGGACGACCACAGCCGCCGCCTTCCCGGGCGCGGCGGCTTCGACCCAGACCTTGGTCCAGGCGCCTTCGCGCTCGGCGCGGTACACGTAATCCGGCTGTCCGGCGCGCCCGCCGGCGGCGGTCCGCCAGTCGAGCCGCGCCACGACTTGCCAGGATTCGCAGGACACCGCCTCGGCCCGGCAGTAGGCGGTGAAGCGGTACCACTGGCCGGGTTCCACTCCCGATAAGCGGCGTTCCCAGCCGCCGTGTTCGGCAGCGTTGGTGGCTCCGGAAATTGCCAGCGCGCCCAACCGGGTGCGGTATCGCTGGGGATCGACGAAGGTGCGCGGCGCCGTCTCCGGCCGCGCGCTCCAGGTGGTCCAGCCTTCGGGCCTGCCGCCCGCGCCGGCGGCGAATCCGGATTGTTGAAACCGTAGCGGCGCGGTCCAAGCGGCGGCGCAGCAGCAGAGGAGCAGCGTTAGTCGCTTCATCTGGCGGCCCTCCTATTCCAGACCGATTTTAGCGCCCGGCGCGGAGATTTCCGAAATATCGCCGGTTTGCCCGCACTCGCCGGAGAAGCGCTCGCATCGGCAGCATGGTTTTCGGGCGGACGGAGTACGGTGGTAACTAATACCGACCAGGTCGAGCTACTCACCGTATGGATAATTCGCAACGGATAGGTACTCGCGATTAGGCGACTCTGGTAAGAGAGCGTCGCTTCAACTGAACAAAGTTCAACCTGGAGTGAATTCATGGAACAAATCGCAGTTGAGCGAAGAGGGGGGATTCCGTGGTGGGTATGGGCGATCGTGGCGCTAATCATTGTGGCGATCATCTGGTACTTCGCCTCGGGCGGGACAAGCAATTCCGCCGCTGGTCAGGAGCCCGCCACTAATACTGGTGAAGCGTCGCGCGCGCAAACCGCGCAGATCACCGATTTAGCTGTTCTGTACAACCCGACGGAGGCCGCAAACGTGGCCGGTCAGACTGTGGAAACGCAGCCGGTGCGGGTTTTAAGCGTCACCGGCGACCAGAGCTTCTGGGTCGGGCAGGGTGTTGGCCAGCAGGTGCTTGTCATCCTCAACGAGAAACCGACTCCGAACCAACCCGCGACCGAGGGCCGGTATGACGTCAATCCGGGCGAGATGGTCAGGATCTATGGCACAGTCCAGCGGTTCCCGGGGTATGAAGCAGCCCGGCAGCAGTGGAAAGTTAACCCGGACGCGCGTTCGGAACTCGAGAAACAAACCGTATACATCGCGGCCGACCGGCTCGATATCACGAGCCGGCCTTGACATAAAGGAGGAAAGAACATGGCAATCGCGACTTTGAAGCAATTGGACGATTGGAAACTGAAGGACGAGGACCAGGACATTCGCGGCAAGACGCTGAAGGGGCCGGACGGCCGGCCGCTCGGCCGAATTCGCGACTTCCTCGTAAATACCGACACGGAGCGCGTCGAAACGATTGTGCTGGACGACGGGTCCGAGTACCGGGTGCGGGACATCGAGATTCGGGACGACAGTGGAGATGTCTTCCTGAGGGCGTCCGCGGGGGCGCCGCCGCGGGAAACGCGGGGCGAAGACACTATTCGCGTACCCGTGGTCGAAGAGAACGTGCAGGTCGGCAAGCGCTCGGTAGTAGAAGGAGGCGTTCGGGTCACCAGTGAAATCAAGGAAGAGCCCGTCGATGAGAAAGTGACCCTTCGCCGGACGGAGGTCCACGTGGACCGCCGCGACACCGACCGACCCGCCACCGAAGACGACATCAGAAAGGCCGGCGAGACTATCGAAGCGCTGGAAACGAGTGAGGAGCCGGCCGTGCGAAAGAACACGCGCGTGGTGGAGGAGATCGTGATTACCAAAAAGGCGCGGGACGAAGAGCGGCCTGTTCACGACAAGGCACGCAGGACGGAGGTCCACGTAGAAGATCTGGGCACTGGAAAGGACCGGAAAGCGTCCTGACGGAAGGCTCCCCGCTGCACAGCCGCGCCTCGACGTGATGAACTAACTGCAACAAGTGGGTCTGGGCGGCCGCGTTCGGCGACAATCATGTCGGCGCGGCGCCGCCTGGACCGCGCTACGGTTTGATTTTAGCGCCCGGCGCGGAGATTTCCGAAATATCGCCGGTTCGCCCGCGTTCGCCGGAAAAGTGCTCCGGACATGAAGAACAGCGCGAAGGCGCAGAACGCATAGGGCCACTTCTGGACATGGGGGTAGGGGTGATCATAGCGCCACTCCAGGCTCCCCGAAGTAAGCACAATCATGATGACAAAGAGGCCGAAGGCAAGGGTCGCCGCGATGCCGGCCGGCAGCTCGCGCCTGTCGGAACGCCTTGCGACATCCCAGCCAACCAGAAATGTCCCGACGGTGTTGGCGACGTACAACAGCGCATAGTAGCCCCAGGCCGGAATGTAGACCGCATTCGGAGCAATCCAGTGCGGCCAGAATCGCATCCATACCTGGATCGCGATGTTCAGGAATGCCATGGTGACAAACCAGGATTCCACAAGGCCTGAGACGGCGAGCCAAAGCATGCGCAGCCGCGCGTCGCGCAGCTCCTCGAAGAGCTGCGATGCCACCGTCCCAAACAGGTTCAGCCAAAACCAAACGATGCCGCGGCTGGATGCCTCTTCGAGGAGATCGCCCGCGATGGAAGCGGCGCGATCGGGTGTTGTGACCAGCCGGAGAATCCACTCTGCGACGATGCCGTCACGCATGGGTCACCCCCTGCAATTTCAAACCGCTCAGCAGTTTTGCGTAGGCGCGCTGCGAGGCGGCAACGGCCTCGACTCCGCCGGGTGTCACGGTGAAGAAGCGTTTGGCGCGTCCGCCGCGTGAGGGAGTCGGGTCGCCGAGCCGGGACGTCACCAGGCCTTTATCCTCCAAACGGTCAAGGGTTGTGTAGAGCGCGCCGGGAGCGGGTTCCCGTTCGGTGCAGGCGGCGATTTCGGAACGGATGGAAACGCCGTACGCTTTCTCGCGCAACCGGAGTATCGCCAGCAGCACGACCTGCTCGAACTCTCCCAGGGACGGGGTCTCGCGCATTTCAGCTACATTGTAGGTGAAATGTTCGGGGGCGGCAATGGCTTCGTGAAATTCCGCCACCAAAAGCGCGCGGGACCGTCTATACTCCCTACCGGAGGAATTCGTGTCCCACAACATCCGCTACGCCTTGCGACTGCTCGGCCGGAATCCCGGCTTCACCGCCGCGGCGATCGCCTGCCTGACGCTGGGCATCGGCGCCACCACCGCCATTTTCAGCGTGGTGAACGCCGTGGTGCTGCGCCCGCTGCCGTACCGCGACTCCGGCAAGCTGGTTCGCATCTTCACCGAATTCCCCAACTTTCCCAACGGCGGCCTGCGGCACTTTTGGGTGTCGCCGCCGGAATTCCTCGATATGCGGCGGGACCTCAGCAGTTGGGAGGCGATCGAAGGCTGGGTCAACCAGGGCGCCAACATCGCCGGGGCGACCGAACCGGTGCGCACGACCGTCTCATTTGTCAGCGGCGGCATGCTCTCGATGCTGGGCGTGCAGCCCGTGCTGGGGCGGGTGTTCTCGGCGGCCGACGATCAGCCCAACGTGGTTCTCACGGCGGTGCTTTCCCACGGGCTATGGCAGCGTGCGTTCGGGGGCGAACGCTCCATCATCGGACGCGACATACGGCTCAACGGCAATCCGTGCCACGTTATCGGGGTGATGCCGGCGGACTTCGCTTTTCCTCCCGGCGAGCTGGATCCTCCGGAAGTGTGGCTTCCGCTGCAGATCGACCCGCCACGCCCGGGCGGCCGCGGCAGCCACTTCCTCAGCCTCATCGGGCGCCTCAAGCCAAACGTCACACTCGCGCGGGCCGACGGCGAGATCGCGCGGTACGTACAGCACACGGGCGAAACGTCGGCGCAGGGCACTCATCCGTTCCATCCCAAGAACCACCCCATCGTCACCGCGGGGTTTCAGGATGAAGTGGTGCAGGGCGTGAAGCCGGCGATGCTGGTGCTGCTGGGGGCGGTGGGGTTCGTGCTGCTGATTGCGTGTGTCAACGTCGCCAACCTGCTGCTGGCACGCTCGGAATCGCGGCGGCGGGAGATCGCCGTGCGTGCGGCCATCGGCGCGGGGCTGGGGCGCCTGCTGCAACAGTTCATCGTGGAGGGCATATTGCTGTCGCTCGGGGGGGCCGCGCTCGGACTGCTGCTGGCGTTCGGCGGGTTGCGCCTGATCGTGGCCACTAACGCGGGCAGCATCCCGAGGGTAGCGGAGGTCGGCATCGACTGGCAGGTGCTGTTATTCGCGCTTGGCGTTTCGGTGGCGACGGGGGTGATTTTCGGGCTTGCGCCGATTGTCCACACGAGGCCGTCCACACTGCATGACACGCTGAAGTCGGCGAGCGGCCGGTCGGCGGGGAGCCAGCAGGCGAACCGCTTCCGCGCCCTGCTGGTAACTTCCGAACTGGCGCTGGCATTGGTGCTGCTGATCGGGTCGGGCCTGATGGTGAAGGCTTTCTGGCGCCTCATGGACGTGAACGCGGGTTTCGACCCCTCGCGGGTCCTCACCATGCGGCTGGCGCTTCCGTCCGCCACTTACCCCAACCCGGCGGCGGTGTCCGGTTTCTACAACAACCTGCTGGAGCGGGTACAGTCGCTGCCCGGGGTGGAAGCGGCGTCGGCGGTGAGCGGGCTACCGCCGGGGCGGCCGATCAACGCCAACGATACGATGATCGAGGGCTTCGTGCCGCGGCCGGGCGGGCCGATTCAGAATTTCGACTACTACAATTCGGTGAGCCCCCGGTACTTCGAAGCCATGAGGGCGCGGCTGGTGGAAGGGCGGCTGTTCACGGACGGGGACGGCGCTTCCGCCAACCCGGTGGTGCTGGTGAACCAGACGCTGGCACGCACCTACTGGCCGGACGGGAGCGCGCTTGGGCACCGGGTCCGCAACGGAGGGCCAAGCGCTCCCTGGCGCACGATTGTGGGGGTGGTGGCCGATGTTAAGAATGCGGCTTTGGATCGTCCCGCCGGAACGGAGCTTTACTTTCCGGCCGCGCAGGCGCCGCGCAACACCTCGTACCTGGCCATCCGGACCAAGGGGGACCCGATGTCTTTGGCCTCGGCCGTACGCGCGCAGATCGCGGCCATCGACCGTTCTCTTCCGATTTCGGACCTGCGCACGATGGAAGACGTCATGGACCGGGCCCGCTCGCGCCCGCGCTTCCTGACGCTGCTGCTGACGCTTTTCTCGTCGATCGCGCTGGCGCTGGCGGCGCTCGGCATCTACGGCGTGATCTCGTTTTCGGTGGCGCAGCGGACCAACGAAATCGGCATCCGGATGGCGCTGGGCGCGCAAGGCGGGGACGTGCTCAAGCTGATTGGGGCCGCCGGACTCCGGCTGGCGGTGGCGGGAACGGTGGTGGGGGCTATCGGCGCTTTCGCCCTGACGCGGACGATGAGCGGACTTCTGTTCGGGGTCAGCTCGTTCGACCCGCTGACGTTTATCCTCATGGCAGGGGCGCTGATCGGGGTCACGCTGCTGGCCTGTTATCTTCCGGCCCGGCGAGCCGCGCGCGTGGATCCGCTGGTGGCGCTCCGTTATGAATGAGCCCTTCTCCCGCGGGCCATCGCGTTAGCATAGGAACAGGAACAAGGGATGCTCCAGGACATTCGATACGCCTTTCGCAACCTCCGCCGCACGCCGCTGTTTACGCTGGTGGCGCTGCTGTCGCTGGCACTCGGGATCGGCGCCAATTCCGCGATCTTTACGATTGCCGACCAGGTGATGCTGCGGTCGCTGCCGGTGAAGCACGCGCGCGAGCTGGTTCACTTTACGAGCCCCGGCCCGCAAAGCGGCATGGTGTGGGGCTCGAATCGCTTTTCGTATCCGATGTTCCAGGACTTCCGGGATCACAACGAGGTGTTTGCGAACGTAGGGGCCCGGTTCGCCACCGACCTGAATTTGAGCTACAACAACCGCAGCGAGCGGATTCAGGCCGAAATCGTCTCCGGGAGCTGGTTCGACACGCTGGGACTGGGCACGGTGCTGGGCCGCGGGCTCACGCGGGACGACAACCGCGTTCCGGGCGGCCATTCGGTGGTGGTCCTCACCTACGATTTCTGGCAATCGCGATTCGGCGGCGACCGTTCCATTCTTAATAAAGTTGTGCGGCTGAACGGACATCCGATGACGGTGATCGGGGTGGCCGCGCCCGGGTACCGCGGATTCGACGTTGGGGCGCGCACCGACGCGATGGTTCCGGCGATGATGAAGGCGCAGATGACGCCCACCTGGAACGGGCTGGACAACCGCCGGGTGATCTGGCTGCAACTGGTGGGACGGCTGCGTCCCGGGATTACGCCGGAACGCGCGCGGGCAAGCCTGCAACCGTATTACCGGGCGCTGCTTCAAATGGAGCTGGAGAGCATGCCCGCGCGGTCGGAACAGTCGCGGCAGCGGTGGCTCGGGAAGCCCCTGATCTTCGAGCCGGCGGCGCAGGGGGTATCCGACTTCCGGGAACAGATTTCGGCTCCCATCCTGATTCTGGGGGGCATTGTCGCGCTGCTGCTGCTGATTGCGTGCGCCAACGTGGCGAACCTGCTGCTGGCCCGGGCGGTGGGGCGGCAGAAGGAGATCGCGGTCCGGCTCGCGGTGGGCGCCAGCCGGTGGCGGCTGGTGCGGCAACTGGTAGTGGAGAGCGTGGTGCTCTCGGTGGCGGGGGGAATCCTGGGCGTGATCGTGGCGGCGTGGACGGCCGGCGGCCTGATTTCGCTGCTGGCGAATGCCGAGACGCTCGGGGTCACGGGATCGATGAACTGGCGGGTCTTCGCCTTCACGTTCCTGCTTTCCGTGCTCACCGGGACGGTGTTCGGCCTGATTCCCGCGTTACAGGCCACCTCGCCTTCGCTGGCGGGCATTCTCAAGGACCAGGCCGGCAGCCTTTCGCCGGCGGGCGGGCACGTGCGGCTGCGCAAGGTGCTGGTGGTGACGCAGGTGGCGGTGTCGCTGCTGATGCTGATCGCGGCCACCCTGTTTGCGCGATCGCTCCACAATTTGCAGAATGTGGACCTGGGGTTCCGCCGCGACAGCCTGATCGCGTTCGGGGTGGACCCGTCGCTCAACGGCTACTCGCCGGCACGAATCGTGCAGTTCGCCGAAACGCTGCAGAACCGTCTGGCGGCGGTGCGCGGCGTCCGGTCGGTGGCACTGGGGGAAAATCCGCTGATTGCCGACAACATCAACATGTCGACGGTTCATGTGGAGGGCTACCGGGCGAAGGAAGAAGAGAACATGAACCCGTACTTCGACGCGGTCAGCCCGGGGTACTTTTCGACGCTCGGGATACCGCTGCTGCTGGGCCGGGAGTTCGACGCGCGGGACAGAGCCGGGGCTCCGCGGGTGGCCATCGTCAACGACGTGTTTGCGAAATATTACTTCAAGAACGAGAGCCCGATCGGCCGCCGCTTTGGTCTGGGCCGCGACAGGGAGACGCCGATCCAGATCGTGGGCGTGGTGCGGGGGTCGAAATACTCACGGGTGGACGAGGAGATTCCGCGGGTGGTGTATCTGGCGCTGCTTCAGAGCGAGAATCCGAGTTCGTTCATGGTGTATACGCGGACGTCCGGGGATCCTAAGCCGGTGTTCACCGCCATCCGGACGCAGACCCGGGCGCTGGACGCAAATCTTCCGATCAGCGGGCTGCGGACGATGGAGGAGCAGGTGGACGAGGCGCTCTCGGCGCCGCGCCTGATGGCGGCGCTGTCGGTCTGTTTCGCGCTGCTGGCGACGCTGCTGGCGGCGGTGGGTTTGTACGGGGTGATGGCGTACACGGTGAGCCGCCGCTCGCGGGAAATCGGGATACGGGTGGCGCTGGGGGCCGGGCGCGTGAGCCTGCTGGGGCTGGTGATGCGGGAAGTGGCGATCCTGACGTTTTTCGGCATAGCGATCGCGGTGCCGAGCGCGCTGGCGCTGACGCGACTGGTGCGCACGCAGCTTTACGGGATCCTGCCGAACGATCCGATGAGCGTGGCGGTCTCGGCGGTGGTTTTAGCAGGGGTGGCGCTGCTGGCCGGCTACGTCCCCGCCGAACGGGCGACCCGGGTCAACCCGATTACGGCGTTGCGGCACGAGTAAGTTTCAACAGCGGTGGCCGAGGTGGCTTGCTGCGTTCAGGCGGGGCTCGCCGTTCGGATCACCGGTTTGCGGCACTGATTTCGCGCATTCAGGCCAGCAGGGTCCGGTCCTTGGAGATCTGTCAGATGGCGAAGTTTCCCTGATGAGGTGCGCCAGCAGGTACTCGATGGCCGCTTGCTCCTCCGGCCGTCTCCCCGCCTCGGTTTTCAGAGCTTCCCAAAGCTCGCGTCTCTCTTCGTCGAAAGCCGTCATACTCCCCATATCGCCCAGTCTTTGAAAAGTGCCTGATGAATTTTATAGCGAAAGAGCAAGTTTGCATGCGAAGCCGCGAAGGCGGTCACCGCTCTACACTGGGCATCATCCTTACGGAGAAATCATTTGCCGTCTGCTCCAGCAGACAACAAGCATAGCCTGCAACGCTCGCAAAACAGGCTATTGGTGCGGGGGTGCTGCGGGGAGGCCTGCCGTTTGCTCCGCTTCCCCAGAAGATCGAGTTTGCCTGCTTGTCCGCCTTTCACGCAGTATATGCCGATGCGACCGCGCGTTCGATTCTGGGGTCGTGCTCACCCTCAACCTTCTGAAGCACGTGGCCAACGGCACGCGCCAAGGCAACACCCGCGACCCAATATCGGCGGAAGATTTCGGGCCGCTTTTCTTCTTGCAGAAGGTCAAGTGCGGTCCTGCAATCCGCCAAAACGCTTCACGCCTTGAGCGCCATCTCTCAGCCCCCTTGTCCGACAAGCGGGTACGGTTTCCTTTCGGCTTTCACCAGCGATCGCTATCGACGGAAACCGGCTCGTCGCCCGTCCTACTAATCATTGCCGTTACACTATGCCGAACGCCGGATCGGTACAAAACGGATCTCGACCCGCTGATTCAGCGCGGCCGCTATCCTGCGCAACATCGCCAGGGAGTGGCCCTCGTAATCGGCGTCCTCAAGGCGGCAGATGACCGATGCGGTAGTGCCGATGAGCTTGGCGAGCTGAGTTTGGGTGAGGGCCGCGGCTGCCCTCAGTTCCCGGATTTTGAGAGCGATCTCTTCGTTCGCGCGCGCCTCTTCCAGGTTCTTCATCCGGGCGGGTTTACCTTCGTAGGTCCGGCGGTGGAGGATCTCCACCGCATCGTTGATCGGTTTACGCGCCTTTGCCATTTCAAGCCTCCTCATAAGTGTGCTTCGCCGGGTTCGCCTCAAACCGCTTCTTGCGCTCGATGGCGTGATCGATCTCTTTCGGCGGGACCACCCGCTCTTTCGCAAGACCGTGAGAGACCACAGCGGCAATCGCGCCATGGAAAAAGTACAGTATCCGGTAATGAACGCCTCCCCGGCTGACGCGCAGTTCGTAGATGCCGTCGCGCAGGAGGTCGGCTTCGGGTCGACGCAATTCGTGGCCCATCTCGCGCAGGCGCTCCAACCGGAGGTAGCACTTGTCCTGTACTCTCGCCGGCAACTTGTCGAACCACTCGATGAACGGGCATGATCGGTCTTCCTCCCGGTAGAGGGCGACTCTGGTCTTGGGCACTCGACCCCAGTCTATTCGCAATATTGCGAAAGAGCAAGTTTGCATGCGAAGCCGCGAAGGCGGTCACCGCTCTACACTGGGCATCATCCTTACAGAGAAATCATTTGCCTCTGCTCCAGCCGACAACAACCAGCCTGCAACGCGCGCAAAAGCACGCCACAAGCCACTCCCGGTGTAGGTCCAGGCGTGTGGCGTCCAAGTCGCGCGGTCCGCTTAATTCTTGAGTTTTCCGTGTGAGTCTGTAACCACTTGATATTTCTTACATGACATGGAAGAGGTCGTGAGTTGCGCTGCCGCCGCGGCTTCCTTACGGGCGCGGCAACACGCGACTGCGCGGGCGGGCTTCCACGTGTGTGTGTCCTGACACGCTGGGGTCGGAAGAAAAGTCCATTCTCTTTATAGAGTTACGGCTTGGCGTTGGGGCTGCATTCTCTTTCTGCGTACGGAGGATGCGGAAAATGTTCCGGACGACGACGACGGCGGTGGCGGGAGTGCTGCTGATGGCGGCGGTGGAGGCGATGGCGCAGGACAGGCTGGCGGGGCGTCCGCGGCGGATCGTGGTGAGCATTCCGGACCGCAAGCTGGCGGTGATGGAAGATGACCAGGTGGTGAAAGTTTTTTCGACCGCGGTGGGCGCTACGAAGACCCCGAGCCCGATCGGATCGTTCGCGATCGTGCAGCGGATACCGGATCCGACCTGGTACACGAAGGGCAAGATCGTTCCTCCGGGCAAGGCGAATCCGCTGGGCACGCGGTGGCTGGGGCTGAGCAAGAAGGGGTACGGCATTCACGGAACCAACCGCCCGTCGTCGATCGGCCGGAATGCTTCGCACGGGTGCATACGGATGCGGAACCGGGACGTAGAAGAACTGTTCGAGATGGTTTCGGTGGGGGACACGGTGGAGATGTACGGGGAGCGGACGGCCGAAGTGGAGAAGATTTTCGGGGTGGTGACGCTGGCGGCTAGTGCCAGTGTGCCGCAATAGGCGGGATTAGTCGACGACGAGCAGGCGGTGGTCGACGCAATCGGTCTGAATGGCGTCGTGGATGCGATCGATCAGGTCCATGCCATGGCGGGCGAGAAACGGGAGGATGGAATAGAGGCGTTCCTGAAGATGCCGCTCCGGGAATACCTGGTTATAAAGGTAGGCGGCATCGGCGGAGGCGCGGGCATCGCGGCGCAGGGCTTCGCGTCCGGCTTTCCGCTCCAGTTTTTCGAGCTGGTAGCGGATCTTACCCGAACTATGGTCGAGGGCGGCAGCGAGGGTGGGGTCGAAGCCGGCGAGGTTAAGGCGCAGGCCCTGTAGGGTTTCGTTGATGCGTTCGGAGGCGGTGCGCATGGAGGTCTTGACGGCTGGGGGCACCAGGCGCGCGGCGATGTGCTCGCGCAGGGCCGCTTCTCCGGCGTAGAACTGTTCCAGGCGGAGGGAATAGCGGCCGAACAGCTTGGCGGCCCGGGAGTCGAGAATAGTGAACCCGGTGCGCGGAACGGCGACGGGCATACGGCCGAGGATCCTGCGGTAGAGCGTTTCGGACTGGGCGAGGTAGGCGGTTTCGGCGGGTCCTCCGATGTAGGCGACGGTCGGGAGCATGGAATCCTGCACCACCGGGCGAAGGAGGGCGTTAGGGGAAAGGGAGGCGGCGCGGTCCATGAGCTCGCGGGAGGTGAAGCGGCGGCCATTGGCCAAGTATTCGTCGCCGTGGCGGCGCAGGGCGATGCGCTTGCCGTTCTCGAGGAGGAACACGAACGAAGTCTGCTCTTCGACGTGGACTTGAGCGTGGTAGCCGGCGCGGAGGAGTTGGCGGTTGCGCTCGAGGACCGAGGCGGTGAGCTCCGGAGCGTGCTCGACGGCCTTACGGAGCGCGGGAGCGGCGAGGTCGCGGAACTCGGGCAGCATGGGATCGAGCTGGAGCATTTCGTGGTGGCCGAGCAGGCGGCGCAGGAGTTCGCCGAAAGCCTTGCCCATGGTGCTGCCGGAGCGGTAGGTCTCCTCTACGGCGTCCGCCACCTCCTCACCAAAGCTGAGCCCGTGGAGCAGCGCGCGCAGCTCATTGACGGGGGGAGTGGAAAGGGTGACGCCACCGACCGGCTGGTTGCTTGCCGAACGCGCCATTTCGAGTTTCCGGGGCTGTTGTGCGGAATCGAAGACCCAGGCGTGATTGACTTCGGCGAAGTCGTGATCTTCGGTGGCAAGCCAGAAGACGGGAACGGCGGGGATGCCGTTTTCCGAGAGCCAGCGAGAGAGTTTGACGGCGTGAAGGGCTTTGTAAATGGTGTAACAAGGTCCGGAAAAGAGCCCGACCTGCTGTCCGGTGACGACGGCCACAGTACCGGGCTCGGCGAGGCGGCTGAGGGCGGGCCCGTCGGGGTTATGGGCGGCGAGCGATTCGACCAGGCGCGCCCGGCGCTCGGGTTCGAGATCGATGGAGCGGGCCGCGGCCTGGTACGCAGCGAGGTCGCGAAGCGGATGGAAATAAAAGGGCGAAGTGCGATCCGGGTGGTACAGGACGTCCGCGAACAGCGGGGAGGTGTTGGGCAGTTCGGTCTGGCGGACGCAGGTCGCTTGCATGCTGGGAACAGATTACCAGATGATTCCGGCGCGCCCGAGGATTCAGGCGCGGCCGGGATTACCCGGCCGGCAGGATCTTTGAAATGTCGTTGTAAAGTACGAACGCCACGATCACCATGATGCAGACGAAGCCGACCTTAAAGACCGCTTCCTTGACGTTGAGGCTAAGGTCGCGCTGCATGATCATTTCGACCAGGAGGAGCATGATGACGCCGCCATCGAGGATGGGAATCGGGAGCAGGTTGAAGATGGCGAGGTTCAGGCTGACCATGGACATCAGGATGAGGAAGGCGGAAGGCCCCTCATGGGCGGCCTCGCGCGAGATCTGGGCGATGCCGATGGGGCCGGTGATATTTTTGGCGGACATGCGGCGCTGCACCACACCTTTCAGGAACTGAACGATGAGGGAGGCGCCCTTCGCATTCTGGCGGAGCGACTCGTTGAGCGCGTCGGGGAGGGAGAGGCGGGTGGTGACGAGGTTGAGTTTCTGCTGCGGGACCACGCCCACCATCCAGCGCGAGCTTCCGTCGGCCTTGGTATAGACCGGCTGCACGGTGATGTGTTTCAACTGGCCGTCGCGTTCAAACTCGATATCGATGGGTTTGCCGTTGCTGTTC
The DNA here is from genome assembly GCA_963836425.1 of Bryobacterales bacterium. Lineage (GTDB taxonomy): Bacteria > Acidobacteriota > Terriglobia > Bryobacterales > Bryobacteraceae > CAWIJJ01. Next base: position 216,623 of record CAWIJJ010000016.1, read on the forward strand.
TTGGTGATTTCCTGGAACTTGATCTGGGAGTGCATCGGCTGGCCGTTGACCGACACGAGCAGGTCGCCCTTTTTGAGTCCGGCCTTTTCGGCGGGGAAGCCCGGTTCGACGAGGCCGAGCTGGATCTGGCCGCGCTCATCCCAGCCGGCGAAGCCGACACCGAGACGTTCGCTGAGGATTGGGGTGACAGTGGTATCGAAGCGGCGGCCGTTGCGGTCGATGGTGAGCGACATGGGCCGGTAGGCGCTGACGACTTCCTTGAGGTTCACGTCTTCCCAGGTGGGGTTCGGCTGGCCATCGAGGGCCACGATGCGGTCGCCATCCTGAATGCCGGCTTTGGCGGCGGGCGAATCGGGCATCACGTGGCCGATGACGGCTTCCTTATCGGAGTCGGCGATCTTCTGGAACTTGACCATGTAGAGCCCGGTAAGGAGCCCGACCGCGAGCACGATATTCATGAAAGGTCCGGCAAAGGCGATGATGAGCCTCTGCCAGCGCGGTTTCGCCATGAAACTGCGGGGGTCGTCGAGGTTGTCGTCGGAAGCCTGCTCGCCGGCCATTTTTACGTAGCCGCCGAACGGGATGAGGGAGAAGCGGTAGTCCGTTTCACCGCGGCGAAAGCCGAAGAGTCGGGTGCCGAAGCCGAAGCTGAACGCTTCCACCTTGACATTAAAGTAGCGAGCTGCCCAGAAGTGGCCCAGCTCATGGATATTGATCATCACCCCGATCAATACCAGCAGCCAGAGTACGTCTTCAAGAAAACCGATCATATGATTTACGCGGTGAGGGCGCCGTGAGTGCGGGCAGCCGCCAAATCCCCGGCAACGGCGCGGGCTTCCCGGTCAATTACCAGGATCTCCGCAACCGTCTGGGGCTGCCTCGCCGGCATCCGGGCCAGCGTCTCCGATACAATTTCGTAGATAGCGGGAAAGGAAATTCTTCCTGCCAGAAAAGCGTCGACGGCGATCTCATCCGCCGCATTGAGAACGCAGGTAGCCGAACCGCCGGCTTCCTGGCATTCGTAAGCAAGTTTGAGGAGCGGGAACTTTTCGAAATCCGGAGGCAGGAATTCCCATTTCCGGGCTGCGGACCAGTCGATTCTGGGCACGGGCGCTTCAAAGCGATCCGGGTAGGTGAGCGCGTATTGGATAGGCATGCGCATATCCGTCGCACAGACTTGGGCAAGCACGCTGCCATCGCTGTACTCAATCATGGCATGAACGGTGGACTGGGGGTGAATCACCACATCCACCTGGGAGGGGGTGAAGCCGAAAAGCCAGCAGGCCTCAATGACTTCGAAGCCTTTGTTCATGAGAGTGGCGCAATCCACGGTGATCCGGTTGCCCATCCGCCATGTTGGATGATTGAGAGCCTGTTCGGGAGTTACATTCGCGAGTTGCTCGCGGGGAGTGTTGCGGAAGGGGCCGCCGGACGCGGTGAGGATGAGGCGCGCGACCTGTTCGCGGTTGCCCGCGCGCAGGCACTGGTGGGCGCCGTTATGTTCGCTGTCTACCGGCAACAATTCCGCTCCATGGCGACGGACCGCGTCCATGACGAGGGAGCCGCCGGAAACCAGTACTTCTTTGTTGGCCAAGCCGATCCGTTTGCCGCAGCAGGCGGCGGCATAGGTCGCTTCCAACCCGGTAACGCCGACGATCGCCGAAATGACGGTATCGACTTCGGGGGCCTTGGCGATCTGCGTCAATGCAGTCTCGCCATGAAGCAGTTCGGGCCAATCCCGCTTAGGAAGAGCTTCCTGCTCCAGTCTTTTATATAGACGGCCCGCGCCTTCGGAAGTTGCCACAACCGCAACGGCGGGCCGGAACTCCCGAATCTGGGATGCGAGCAGGTCGATATTGCGGCCGGCCGCGAGCGCGTACACCTGGTAAAGGTGGCGGCTTCGCCGGATCACGTCGAGCGTGCTGGTGCCGATCGATCCCGTGGCGCCGAGGATGGTCAGGGTACGCATTATGCAGTGACGTCGACTGAACGAGGCATCTGCCATCATATCATGCGTGTGGGATGCATTTTCACGGAACGGGAGAGGGGGCCGAAGGGTACACCATGATAGCGGGCTCTTTTTTTCTTTTTGGTTAAAGACCCTAACCCTTTCGGGCGCCGGGGAGGATGCTTCAGGGGTCTTTTTTTAGAGGTTAGTCTCGCTTTGGTGGGAGTTGCCTCCCCGGCTTGATTCCAATATTAGTAGATTCCGTTTTCAGAATCAACAAAAATCTGTATATTATTGTGCGGAATCGACCGTCACGCCGGCGAGTTTTTCTAAAGGCTTGATTGTAGAGCAGATATCTTCCTCGCCAAAACCGGATGCGATGGTGGCCTGGAAGAGTTGCCGGGTCAAACTCGTCAAAAGTAGGGGAACTCCCAGTTCTTTTCCGGAATCGAGCATGAGGCCGATGTCCTTATCCATCCACTTGACGGAGAAGTTGGCGGAAAAGTCGCGGCGGAGGACGAAGGGGGCCTTATAAGAGATGAGGCCGGACTTGGCGGCGCTGGCGTCGAGCACTTCGAGCATGAGATTGGGGTCGACGCCGCCTTTTGCGGCGAGGACCATGCCCTCGTTGAACGCCATCAGGATGTTGGAAAGAATGAGGTTCTGGCTCAGCTTGGCCTGGAGGCCGAGACCGGCGGCGCCGCAATAGAAGAGGCGCTTGCCCATGGGCTCGATCCAGGGCTTGACGCGTTCGAAGACGGCGCGGTCGCCTCCGATCATGAAGGTCAGGGTGCCGCCCTGGGCGCCGGGGGTGGAGCCGGTGCAGGGAGCGTCGAGGAATTCGACGCCTTTGGCTTTGAGGGCGGCGCCGACGCGGCGGCTTTCCGTGGGGCTGATGGTGCTGGCATCGACGATGACGGATCCGGGGCGGGCGCCGGCGGCAGCGCCATTGGGTCCGAGGATGGCACTGACGACCATGGCGGTATCGCCGAGGCACAGGAAGGTGCAGTCGGATTGGGCGGCGACCTGTTCGGGGGTCTCGCAGAAGACGCCATTTTCTTCGGAAGCGAGCTGGCGGGCTTTTTCGGAAGTGTGGGACCAGAGCGCGACGCGGTGTCCGGCACGGATGAGATTGCGGGCCATGGGATAGCCCATGAGGCCGAGGCCCAGGAAGCCTAAGTTTGCCATAGAGAAGAAATTATATCGTGGCGAGCGCGCCGGAGTTTACGGTATTTGCACCCGACAGGCTTCAGAACCTCCGTTGGCGAGTGGGGGCATTGGAACCGAAGGGGTAGATATCGGGGGTAACCACCACTTCGGTTGTGAACACGAGGGGACCGTCGCTGGTGGGACCAGGGAAGGACAGTTCCAGGAAGAAGGCGGTGAAGCCGGCCGGGGGCGGGGTCACCAGGGCGGTATAGATGCCGCGGTCGCCCTGGAGGGGGGTTTTGGTCCAGGCGGGTCCGATGGTTTCGAGGCGGAAATCGCGGGCATTGGGATTGGTGGCGCGCCAGAGGTTGACTTCGAGGGGCGTATCCACCGTGCGGACGGTGAGGGTGCCGGACGGGCGGTCGGCGGTCCAGTAGAAGCGGGGGCGGGGGTAGTTCCGGGTGACGGCGCGAAACCACTGGATGACATTGATTGCCGCCTCGAGGGAGTTCATGCCGTGGTCGGTGTTGGGGACGAAGCGGAGGTACTTTTCGCCGGGCATGGCGTTGAAGTAGTAGCGGGGCGAATCGGGGGGAAAGAACTGGTCGCCGGTGGAGCAGAGGGCGTAGGTGGGCATAGCGAGGCGGGCGCGATTGCGGTAGGGATCCTCGATATCGAGGAGGGCATCCATCTGGGGGGTGCCGAACCAGTTCATGATACCCATGTCGACGTAGTCCTGAACGGCGGGCGCCCAATAGCCGAGGGCGGCGTACTGGTGGAGAAAGACTTCGGCGACATTCAGGGTGTCGATGACGATGGGGGCGACGGCGACGACGCGCGGATCGACGGCGGCGGCCGACCAGGCGGTCCAGCCGCGCTTGGAGCCTCCGGCGGCGATGAAGTTTTTGATGGCAACGCCGCCGCCGGGGAGTTTGGCCAGGAACTGGGTGGCGGCATCCATGGCGCGAACCGCGGCCTTGGTCATGGGCAGGCGTGCGGGCCAGTTCTCGGCGCCGGTGCGGAGGAAGCGGTCCCAGGTATACGCGATGATGGCGTCTTCCGAACGTGTGCGGGTCTCGCCGGCGAACTTGAGGGGCTGGTTCGGCACCTGGCCGAGGTCCACCACGACCGCGCCGGTGTTCAGGGCGACGAGTTGCATGAGCGTATCGGGCGCGGGCGGGTTAGCGGAGTTGGCGCCGCCATTGATGAAGAGCACGGCGGTGGATGTGGTGAGCTGGTCGGGCTTGAAGATGGTGACCCAGTGATGCCATTCGGGCTTATCCACTTCGGCGGCGGTGAGCCAGGTTTGGGAAACCATGTCGAGTTGATAGGCGGTGAGGCCGGGCAGGCTGACGGTGCGGACCTCGGTGTAGCGGAAGGAGGGGTCCGGGGCGGCGACATATTTGTCGAGCGCCGTGTAATCGCCGGCCCACGCAGGAGCGATGGCGGCAGCGAGGAGGAACGGCAGCGCGGCGAGAGTTTTCGTTTTGCTCATCTGGCGGACATTATCCGACAATAACCTCCGGGTATGCCGGGGACTTGTCAACGGCAGCGTTATACTGGCGTGATCCGAAGAGGTCCGAAGGCCCGGCAAAACCAGTTCAACGATTCCCGCGGCACCATTCATATGGACTCATACGTACTCAGCTTTGGGCAAATCGATAGAACGAAGCTTGCGCTGGCCGGAGGCAAAGGCGCCAACCTGGGGGAACTATCCCGGATTGCCGGGATAGAAGTGCCCGAGGGCTTTTGCGTTACTGCGGGAGCGTATAAAGAACTCATCAGGAATAACGAGGAGTTTAATTTACTGCTGGCTCAGTTGTCCGTTTTAGGGGCGGAGAACAGGGACGGTATCGGTGAACTCAGCGCCAAACTTCGCAAGGTGATCGAAGGACTCGCTGTTCCGAAAGCAATCGAGGAGGAGATTGCCAGTCATGTTGTGCGACTTGGTGAAGACAATGCCTATGCCGTACGTTCCAGCGCTACGGCAGAGGATCTGCCCACCGCCTCCTTCGCAGGCCAACAGGATACCTACTTAAATATTGCCGGAAACGAAGCCATCCTGCGACATATCAGGAAATGCTGGGCATCGCTGTTTACCGACCGTGCCGTCACTTACCGCATCCGGAACGGCTTTGCCCACAACGCGGTGTATTTGGCCGTCGTCATCCAGCGGATGGTCTTCTCTCAAGCCGCGGGTGTCATGTTCACTGCCGACCCCACCACTTCCAACCGGAAGATCGTATCCGTCGACGCCAGCTTCGGACTGGGTGAAGCCCTGGTCTCGGGATTGGTAAATGCAGATACCTATCAGGTACGTGAAGGCCGAATTGTCGGTAAGAAGATATCTACTAAGAAGGTGGCTATCTATGCCTCGAAAACGGGAGGGACGCAGAAGCGAAGCGTCGATGCCGAACGCCAGAACATGCCGGCAGTGACGGACGCGCACATCCTGCGGCTCGAGCGCGCGGGCAGAAAGATCGAAGCACATTTCGGCAGCCCGCAGGACATCGAGTGGTGCCTGGATGATGATACCTTTTACATTGTCCAGAGCCGGCCTATTACTACTTTATTCCCGATTCCCGACGCCAATGACCACGATGCTCACGTTTATGTATCCGTGGGTCACCAGCAGATGATGACCGATCCCATAAGGCCGTTGGGGTTGTCCCTTTTTCAGCTGACTGCTGCCCGGCCGATGTATAACGCCGGCGGCAGGTTGTTTGTGGATGTTGCCCCTGATCTCGCTTCGCCTGCCAGGAGAGTTATTCTCGTCGATGTTCTGGGAAAATCCGATCCGCTCATAAAAGGCGCGCTTACCACCGTCCTGGAGCGGGGAGATTTCATCAGACTGTCGCCAGATGAGAATGAGCGGCCGGGTTCCGGCGGAAGCAGGACAAGCACGCCGCTTGTGGATTTTCAGGCACAAATCGAATACGACCCGGCGATCGTTCCTAATCTGATTGAGAGCAGCCAGGCATCGATCGAGGAGTTAAAACATAAGATCCAATCGAAATCGGGATCGGACCTGATCGATTTTATCCTGGAAGACATCCCGCAACTGAGGAAGAGTTTATCTGATCCGCGACACATGGGCGTGATTATGACGGCTATGAACGCCTCGTCATGGATCAACGAAAAGATGAACGAGTGGCTGGGCGAAAGAAACGCGGCAGACACGCTTTCGCAATCCGTACCGAACAATATCACCTCGGAAATGGGCTTGGGATTGATGGATGTCGCAGATGCGATTCGCCCGTATCCGGAAATCGTCGATTACCTGCAACATGTGACAGACGACCGTTTCCTGGATGAACTGGCCGGCTTTCAGGGAGGAAGGGAAACCCGAGAGGCGATCTACGCTTACCTCGACAGATACGGGATGCGATGCGCTGGAGAAATCGATATTACAAGAACCCGCTGGAGCGAAAGACCAAGGGCGCTTATCCCGATAATTCTCAGCAACATCAAACAGTTTGAGCCTGGCGCCGGCAACCGTAGATTTGAGCAAGGGCGGCAGAGGGCTTTGAACAAGGAACAGGAGTTAATAAGCCGGTTGACGCAACTGACGGATGGTGAACGAAAAGCCGCGGAGACAAAACGGATGATCGGCCTGATCCGGAACTTCACCGGTTATCGTGAATATCCAAAATACTTCATGGTCAGCCGGTACTTCGTTTACAGACAGGCTCTACTGAGGGAAGCCGAACACCTTGTACAAGCCAAGGTGATTCGTGCAAAAGAAGATATATACTATCTTACTTTTGAGGAGCTTCGCGAAGTCATACGTATAAAAGAACTGGATTACCGGATTATCGGCAAGCGAAAAGACGAGTACAAAGAATACGAAGCACTGACTCCTCCACGTGTGATGACATCCGACGGTGAGATTATTACAGGTGAGTACAAAAGAGAGAATCTCCCATCTGACGCGATTGTGGGCCTACCTGTTTCTTCCGGAGTCATAGAGGGGCGGGCGCGGGTCATTCTAAACATGGAAGATGCCGATCTGGAAGACGGAGACATCTTAGTCACTTCCTTTACCGACCCCAGTTGGACGCCATTGTTTGTCTTGATAAAGGGCCTGGTCACCGAAGTTGGCGGACTGATGACCCACGGTGCTGTGATTGCGAGAGAATACGGCCTGCCGGCAGTGGTAGGCGTGGAAAACGCTACGAGGATGATTAAGGACGGACAGCGGATCCGGGTGAACGGAACGGCAGGATATATCGAGATCCTGGAGTAGCACGCGACCAAGCGCCGCGCGGGTTGGAGTAGGAGTATCCCTGTTATAGAATCTCTCCATGCTGTCGCGGAGGGTTTTCCTCGCCGTTCCCGGGGCTGCGGCGCTGAGGGCGCAGGAGCAGAAGGGGAACATGTTCGGTGATGCCGAGGCCTACGAGCGATTCATGGGCCGGTGGAGCCGCCTGGCGGCGCCGCTGCTGGTGGATTTCGCCGGGGTTCGGGACACGGGTCACGCTCTCGACGTCGGGTCAGGAACGGGCGCGCTGGCCTTTGCGGCGGCGGAACGAAAGAAGCAGTTGCGCGTGACCGGGATCGATCCATCGAAGGAGTATGTGGCTTACGCCGCGGATCGAAACCGCTTTGGGAAGCGCGTGACGTTCGAGGTGGGGGATGCCCAGCAGTTGCACTTCGGGAGCGGGGCATTCGACGCGAGTTTTTCGCTGCTGGTGTTCAATTTCATTCCGGATGCGAGCAAGGCGCTTCACGAAGTTCGCCGCGTGACCAGGCCGGGGGGAACGGTTTCCGCGGCGGTTTGGGATTACGGCGCCGGGATGCGGATGCTGCGGGTGTTCTGGGACGCGGCGGCGAGCCTGGATACGCGGGCCGAGGCGCTGGACGAGAAACACATGAAGCTGTGCCGCGCGGGCGAACTCGCGGACCTTTGGAAACGGGGCGGCCTGGAGCAGGTGGTGGAGCAGCCATTGGACATTACCATGCGCTTCGGTTCGTTCGCCGACTACTGGGATCCTTTTCTGTTGGGCCAGGGACCGGCGGGGGCGTACGTGGGGAAGCTCGATGGCGACCGTGTGCCGTCGCTGCGGGAAGAAGTGAAGCGTCGTCTTTCGGTGGCAGCCGAAGGACGTGTCCTTCGCATTGCCGGCGCGGGTATGGGCGGTGCGCGGCGCGGTGCCGAAGCGCTGAAGATTGTTAGACTACCTGCGTGCGGCACTTCCGCTGCGGCGATGCCTTTGTCAGAGGCGTTCTAGCGCTCTCCACTTCTGCCGCCATCTGGACGGCCGGCGCCTTTGCGCAAACCTGCGGCATCACGGAAGAACGGACGCTGCACACACTGACCGGCCACCTCGCCATCGGTTCTGTTCGCTTCAGCCTGACCATACCGTCACGCCTGCTCCAGTCCTACCCGGTCACCGTGTATCCGGAGTTCAACGGTGATGCCTCTGTATCCGCGCCGGACCTTCGCATCGATGCCGGCGGCGGCCCGGTTCCTGTCAAACCCGGCGCCAGCGTCACGCTGACTCCAACGCCCGGTGTACGCCCCGGCTTCTCGATCACGAATTCAGACGGGCTTGCCGTCTGCATCTGGAGGCCGGCTGTCCGGGTCTTGGAGCACCGTCCACCTGCTCTCGCCGAGGGCTTCGGCTACAGAGCAACCGGTGAGAGGATTCATGGCACTTTCCTGAACGCCGGCGAGCCGATGCTTCTCGAGGTGGGCGGCGTTCTCGCCACCTCTTCGGCTAACTTTCAGGTTGACGGCCGTACCGCGACTGTCCTGGCGCGCACTCCCTGGCAAGTGGTGCTGAGGGACCCCAATCCCCGCGCCGGCACGCGTCAGATCGAATCCCGCGGGTATGTGGTGAGGGTGCCCTTCGTTGATTTTCGCTATGACTACGCGCCGGTAGCTTTGAAGGGACGCGGCAGGCTGCATGTTGCGGTGTCCGGCCGTTCCCAGGTGATACAACGCCGCTTAGGTAAGGGCCGCACCGTACGAATCCGCACATGGGGAGATCACCCGAAAAAAGGGTAGAACTACTGGGTTTACGGTATGTGCCACCTTCCTGCGGGTACCTAAAATCGAGTGAGCTATTCAGGCGGGTCGTAGCGTGGCGGCTGTCTCGGGCCGACGCATCTTACTCCATCGTGTAATCAGAAGACCCGCCCGGGGAGGTCCTTGTGGGGATTCCATTCAACGTGCGCGCTTTGCGCAATCTTACGGCGATGTGCTGTTTCGCCGCATTCCAAGCTTACGGACAAAGCAATGTCGGCCGGATCTCCGGTACGGTCACCGATGCCAGCCAGGCGGTTGTGCCTGGAGCGGTGGTCACGGTGAGTAACGAGGCCACGGGGCTTGCCCGGTCGTCCATTACCGATGCCAACGGGTTTTATGTCGTCACCAACCTGGCGGTGGGTAACTACACGGTTGCGATCGAGCAGCAGGGATTCCAGCCGGTTCGCAAAACCGGAAACAACCTGGTGGCGGACGGCCGTTTGAACGTAAATTTCAAACTGCAACTGGCCAGCGTCAGCACGGCTGTCGAAGTTGTTTCGGCGGCGGGCGAAGCGGTGAACACGGTCTCCGGCGAAGTGGGACGCGTGATCGATTCCGAACAGGTGCAGAACATGGCGCTGAACGGGCGCAATTACATGCAACTGGTTTCGCTGATACCGGGGTCGGTGCTGCTGGACGAGGATCAACTCGCGCTAACGACGAGCCTGAGCATCACGGCGCAATCGGTGAACGGGAACCGCGGTAACACGAATTACCTGGCGATCGACGGCGGCTTCAACATGGACTCGGGTTCGAACGGAAGCCAGATCAACAACGTCGGCATCGATTTCATTCGCGAGGTAAACGTGAAATCGTCGGCGTTCTCGGCCGAATACGGGCGCAACTCGGGTTCCTCGATCAACGTGGTGACGCGCAGCGGGGGGAATAGCCTCCATGGCGGTATCCGCGAGTTCCTGCGCAACGATGCGCTGGATGCGCGGAATACGTTCGCGCCGGTGAAGGGACCGCTGCGGTTCAACAACTTCGGCTGGGACCTGGGCGGACCGGTGAAGAAAGGCAAACTGTTCTTCTTCGGCGGGCAGGAATACAAGCGGATCCGGCAGTTGACCAATCCGACGCGGCGCACGCTGCCGACGCGGGCGGAACGCGCCGGCGACTTCAGCCTGAGAAGCGGCACTTTGCGGCTGCCAGGAACGACGACCAATGTCCCGGGGCGGAACATGGCCTCCATGATGACGCCGCAAGGGAAGGCCCTGGCCGATGTGTACAACCAGATGGAAAAGCTGGCGGCATCTTATACGGATACGACAACCAGCAACAACGCCACTTACCAGATGTCCAACCCGTTTTCGTGGCGGGAAGATATCGCACGCCTCGACTATAAGTATAGCGACGTACACAGCTTCTATTTCCGCTACATGCACGACAACTACAACCTGGTAGATCCGTACGGCGTGTTCTTCGGCTCGCAACTGCCGATGACGCCGACAACGCGCGAGCGGCCGGGGTATAACTATCAACTGGCGCACACCTGGCTGCCGACGGCGCACATCGTCAACGAGTTCAAATTCAACTCGTCGTGGAACGGGCAGCGGATTCCGATGGTGGGAGAGGCGTGGAAGCGGTCGACGTACGGGCTGGAGTTCCCGCTGATCTTCAATGCCAGCAGTTGGGAAGGCGCGGGCTCGGACGGGATGCCGGACGTGACGATTTCGAACTTTGCGAGCATGAACGGCCCGCGGCAGGCGCTGATGTCGCCGACGACGGACTTCCAGTTCATGGAGAACTTCACCATCATCCGCTCCAGCCATACGTTGAAGGCGGGGTTGACGGTGATTCGCAACCGGAAAGACCAGAACGGGCGGTCGCCGTACCGGGGCAGCGTGGCTTTCTCGACGTCGGGGAACAATAACACGACGGGCAATGCGTTCGCCGATGCGCTGCTCGGCAATTTCCGCACTTACAACGAGAGTTCGGGCGATCCGGTGGGGTTCTTCCGGTTCACGTCGTGGGAGGGATTTGTTTCCGACTCCTGGCGCGTGAACCGCAAGCTGAGCCTGGAGATCGGGATGCGCTGGCAGCGAAACTCGCCGACTTACACGCAGGCGAATAACATCACGAATTTCGTGCCGTCGCTTTTCGATCCGGCGCAGGCGGTGACAGTTACCTCGAAGGGGATTATCGTGCCGGGCTCGGGGGACCGGTACAACGGCCTGATCCGGGGCGGGGACGGGGTTCCGGCGGATGAACTGAGCCGCTTGAGCGGCCTCAGCACCGCCGACCTGGCGCTGATCCCGGCGGGCGCGCCGCGCGGATTGTACGACACGCAGACGCTGTTCGCGCCGCGGTTCAGTTTCGCCTACACGCCGTTTTCCGGGAACGACACCGTTATTCGCGGCGGGTTTGGCATCTTCTACGATAAGCCGGAGGGAAACATCATCTTCCCGATGGTCAACTACGCCCCCTGGATCGAGAGCGTGAGCCTGGAGAACGGCAACCTGAGCAATCCGGCGGGAGGCGCGGCGTCGGCGCTGACGCCGATGGGGACGATCAACGCGATCGATCCGAAGCTCAAGACGCCATCCACGCTGACCGCCAACTTCGGCATCCAGAAGCAACTGCCGAGGGGGCTGTTTGTCGAGTCGACTTATGTGGGAACGTTCGGACGGCACTTACTGCGCCAGCCGGATATCAACTATCTGACGCTCTCGCAGCTTGAAGAGCTGAACTCGATTCCATCCTCGCAGCGGCCCTCGACGAACACGGTGCGTCCGTACCAGGGATTTTCGTCGATCCGGCAGAGGATTACCGATTCGACGTCGAATTACCATGCGCTACAGATGTACATGACGAAGCGGCAGGGGCGGCTGATGCTGACGGCGAGCTACACCTGGTCGAAGGTGCTGGCCGACGCGAGCGGAAACGGCGACAATCCGGACAGCGGTATCTTCTGGACCGACCGCCATTACTCTTACGGCCCGGCGAGCTTCGACCGCTCGCACGTATTTGTCACCACTTACACGTACCAGTTACCGACGGGCCGCGCGATTGCCTCGAACGGGGTCGGCCGGGCGCTGCTGGCGGGATGGGAAGTAAGCGGAATCGTCCGGGCGCAGACGGGGTCGCCGCTGACTATCTCGGCGAGCACGGTATTGACCGGAGGACGCCGCGCTGACTATCTGGGGGGCAATCCGATTCTCGACACGCGCGATCCGAACGGGTATCTGAATCGCGATGTCTTTACTCCGGCGGCCGAGAATCGCGCGGGCACCAGCGGTCCGGGAAACGTGCGAGGACCGGGATTGTACCTCTGGGACTTCTCGCTGCGGAAAGACACCGAACTGTGGCAGGAGAAGGGCTGGAAGCTGCGGATTCAGGCGGACCTTTTCAACGCGATGAACCGGGCGAATTACAAGAGCCCGAATGCGAGTTGGGGATCGCTGGTCAGCCCCAATAACAATTTCGGGACGATTACGAGCGCGGGTCCGCCGCGGCAGATTCAACTGGGGATGAAGTTCAACTTCTGATCAGTAGGCCGTTGGTTGACCGCTCGGTCGCGGCTGAACGGTGGTGCGTCAATGCAGGAATAAGTTGAACTCCTTTTCGCGACCGATGGTGGTGTTGTCTCCGTGACCCGGAACGACGACGGTTTCCTCCGGGAGGGGCATCAGCTTATCGTGAATCGAGCGCAGGATCTGCCTTCCGTCGCCGCCGGGCAGGTCCGTGCGCCCGATGCTGTCGCGAAAGAGGGTATCGCCGGCGGCCAGAATTCCCGCCTGCCGGTTCCACAGACTGATGCTGCCCTGGGTATGTCCGGGGGTGTGCAGGATTTCGAATTCCGAAGCGCCCACGATCATCCGGTCGCCGTCTTTGACGGCCACGTCGATATCGACTGCTTCAACGGGAGGCATGCCCAGCCAGGACGCCTGCACGTCGAGCATCGCCTGCAACTCGCGGTCGAGCAGGTTCATGTAGACGGGCGCGCCGGTGGCGCGTTTGAGCTTCTGGGCCCCGCCGATGTGGTCGATGTGGGCGTGCGTAATCACGATCGCCTTGACGGTCAGGCCGTGCCGCGCCACGATTTCGAGGACGCGCCCGATCTCGTCGCCCGGGTCCACCACCATGGCTTCGCGGCTCTGCTCGTCGCCGAAAACGGAGCAGTTGCATTGCAGCATGCCTACAGGCAGGATCTCGTGGATCATTTCGTTTTTCCTTACCGAGTATACTCACGATATGTCCGACGCGCTCTTCGTGATGGTGCGATGGCTGCACATCGCGTCCATGGCCACCCTGATCGGCGGGATTCTTTTCGCGCGGCTGGTAATGGCGCCTTCGCTTGCCGGGGTCTCCGAGGAAGCCCGCGTTTCGCTGTCAGAAAGGATGGCGGCGCGCTTTCGCCCGTTTGTGTATGCCGCGATTACCGGGCTGGTGCTTTCGGGAACCTTCAACCTGCTGACTACGCCGGGGCACAGGCCTTTTTACCACATGCTGCTCGGCGTCAAGCTGCTGCTGGTTCTGCACGTGTTCGCGGTGGCGATCCTGATCGTGCAACCAAATAATCCCCGGCGGACGCGCATGATGACCGGCACGGTCATCTCGGGTTTGCTGATTCTGGTCATCTCGGCATGGCTGCGCCGCATCTTTTAAGTATGACGAAAGGGTACGAAGCATTGCGCGATGGCGTGGCCTGGCTGGACCTGTCCGCCCGCGGAAGGTTGGAAGCGCGGGGCCGGGACCGCGCCCGATTCCTGCACAACGTGACCTCAAACGATGTGAAGAAGATGAAGCCGGGAGACAGCTGCTACGCCTTTCTGCTGACGGCGCAGGGCCGCATTGCCGGCGATCTGGAGCTTCTTTGCCTGGAAGACCGGTTTCTTGTCGACACCGAGCCCGAGCTGCGCGAAAAAGTGCTGCGTCATATCCTCAAGTACCGCGTGGCGGATCAGATCGAACTCACCGACATCACCGGCACCACTGCCTCGATCGGAATTGAAGGCCCGGCTGCGAACGGCGTGCAACTCCCGCCCGGCGACCTCATTACAGCGCCGTTCACGATCACGGGACAGCCCGGCTATCGGGTGTACTGTCCGGGGGACGCGCTGCCCGGCATAGTGGCGGCGGTGGAATCGGCCGGGGCGGTGGCCGCGACACCGGAAGACGCGCGCACGGTGCGCATCGAGAACGGCAAACCGCGCTATGGGGAAGATATCTTTGAAACTTCGCTGGCGCAGGAGACGGGGCAGATGCACGCGGTGAGTTTCAGCAAAGGTTGCTACCTGGGGCAGGAGATCGTGGAGCGCATCCGGGCGCGGGGGCATGTAAATCGCGAACTGCGGCGGATGGAACTCGACATGGCGGAACCGCCGGCTCCAGGCACGCGACTGACGTTCGAGGACCGCGACACGGAAATCACCTCTTCGATCGTGTCGCCCCGTTCGGGAAGGGTGATAGCGCTCGGTTACGCCCGCGTCTTACCGCAAGCCTAGGCGGTCGGGCAGGTCTTCGGGCACCTTCAGATTGCCGTTATATCCGGTGCCCAGCGCGACTTCGGGCTTCACGCTGCCGTGAAAATCCGAGCCGCCGGTCACCAGCAGGCCGTACTTGCCCGCGAGTTCCACGTAGGTCTCGGTTTCACGCGGACCGTGGTCGCTGTGGTAGGCCTCCAGGGCGTTCAACCCGGCGTCGCAAAGAGAGGGCAGCATGGCGGAAACGTCTCCGCGTACACGGACGGGATGTGCCAGGGAAGCGATTCCCCCGGCGTCACGGATGCGCTGCACGCTTTCGGCGAAAGCCGGTTCCTGGCGGAAGACATACCCTTTCGCCGACTCGTCCAGGTAGTCGTCGAAAGCCTGGCGGAGATTGGCGACGTAGCCCTTCTCCACCATGAGCTGGGCAAAGTGGGGCCGGCCGGTCATGCCCCTGCCGAGAGCCTCCGCTTCTTCAACGGCGATGTCGAACCCTAACTCCCGGAGCCGCGCCGCCAACCGCACATTCCGCTCCCGGCGGGAAGCCTGCATTTCCAGAATCCACTGCCGGAAGGCGCCCAGGTCGCGATCTTCCCGGAAGTAACCGAGGAGGTGAACCGAGTGGCCGTTGAGCTTGGTGGAAAGCTCGATGCCGCAGATCAACTCGAGGCCCAGGCGCCGGGCGTGGGGTAGGGCTTCGTCATAGCCCGCGAAGGTGTCGTGATCCGTAATCGACAGGGTTTTGACGCCTTGACGGACGGCAACCGACACGAGTTCCAGCGGCGAACAGGAGCCGTCGGACTGGTTGGTATGTGAGTGCAGATCGATCAAGCGAAACCGGACCCGGATGTTCCAGTGTAGCCCAGTTCCGCGATCGATTCGGCCGCGGTCGCGTGAGAATCTCCCTAGCGCACGCGATACGTATACTCCGGACGCTCTTCGCGCAGTCTGTCGAGGTCCAGCACTTCCGCCGCGGAGAGGTCGAGCACGACGACGGGCTGGCCTTCGCGGAGCTCCTGCAAGCGTACTTCGCGGCCGTTCGGAAAGCGCACCGCGTCGCGGTAGCTGTTCACCGCTGCCGAGATCTGGGTGAAGACGACGTCTTCCGAGCAGGCGACTCCGAGTTCGTGTTGGAGCCGCGCCGGAATGTCGCCGAGGCGGAGGCGGGCACCGGGTGGAATGCACACGGCCGCGACGGCTTCGGTTTTCGGCGGGTTAAAGAAGTCCCGCACCGCGCACCAGAGACTCTTGCGGGAAACTGGCTGCGGTTCCTTGAAGCGTTTGATTTCATTGGGCGAGGCCAGCCCCAGAGAGCCCGTCGGGAACCGGTAGGTCACCAGTTCCTCCCCCTCGGATGCCAGCCGGTTCGGTACTGCCATCAGCGAATAGTCACACATTGTTGCGATTCTCCTCGTTCTCTGATTTTCTTTATCTGGCGCCCCTCGCCTGATCATTGACGTGCGATTCCGCCAGTTGTGTCAATTTCTTATCCGCGTTGCCCTCTTCCTCGAGCGTCTGCTGCAACAGTTTCGCCTGATCCTCGAACCCGAGGCGCCTCGCGAAGGTCCTCACGGTGCCGTAGGCGGCAATTTCGTAGTGCTCTACCCGCTGGGCTGCCGAAATCAGCGCCGCGTCGCAAACCGCGGGCGCGGCATCCTCGTCCATCAGTTCCTCGCCTTCCTCGAGAATTCCCTGAATGCCCTTGCATTTCTGCCGCTTGGGTGTTTCGTTCAACATGCGGAAGACTTCTTCCAGCCGGTTCACCTGGTTGCGGGTCTCAGCCAGATGGGATTCAAATGCCTGCTTCAAGTCCGAGGCGCTGGCGGCCTCAGCCATTTCGGGCAGCGCCTCGACGATGCGCTGCTCGGCGTCATATAAGTCCCTAAGTTCTTTGATATAGAGGTCGTGCAGGGAAACCAGATGCATTCGCCCCCCTCCTTAATTTGAGTTTCGTTTTCACGGCTCGGATTGACAAGCCATTTGACGGCCGTGGGGGACGATTGAGAACCGATCCCCTGTGCTGCCGGTTACAGCTCCGGCCGGAGAGTACCGGGCGATACGCGAAAAGGCTGGGGCGGCCTCGCCTGCTAATATGTTCTGAGTGGATCCGGAAACAAAGCCCGACGCAGCGCCGCCCGAAGCGCATCCCGCGTGGCGACGGGTCCAGCTTGCGCGGCATCCCAAGCGGCCGCACTCCCTGGATTATATTGAGCGGCTGATCACGGATTTCCAGGAACTCCACGGCGACCGGTCTTTCGGAGACGATCCCGCCATCGTGACGGGCACGGGATCTTTCGAGGGCCGTCCGGTGATGATCGTCGCCGAGCAGAAGGGCCGGGATACGAAGCAGAAGCTGTATCGGAATTTCGGCATGCCCAAACCGGAGGGTTACCGCAAAGCGCTGCGCGCCATGCAGATTTCCGGCAAGTTCGGCCGCCCGATTCTCACGCTTCTCGATACGCCCGGAGCGTATCCGGGGATCGATGCGGAGGAACGGGGCCAAGCGGAAGCGATTGCCCGCAATCTTCGCGAGATGTCGCGGCTACCGGTGCCGATCGTGGTCACCTGCATTGGGGAGGGCGGCAGCGGAGGCGCGCTCGCGCTGGGGGTGGGAAACACCGTGTTGATGCTCGAAAACGCGGTGTACAGCGTGATTTCTCCGGAGAGCTGCGCGGCTATTATCTACCGCGATTCCGGCAAGGCCGAGCAGGCGGCGGCAGCGCTGCGCCTGACGGCGCCGGACCTGCTGGAACTGGGGCTGATCGACGGCATTGTTCCGGAACCGGAGGGAGGGGCACAGGAAGATCCCGAACGCGCCGCCGAATCCCTGCGCGAACACCTCCGCGCACGCCTGGACGAACTGGCGGGGTTCACCCCGGACCAGTTGATTCAGAACCGCTACGCGAAGTTCCGCCGCATGGGCAACTTCTTCATCTGAGGGCTAATTCCTTGGTCTCCAGCCCGTCTGCCTTGTATTAGGAGTCCAGGATATCCGGGTGTAAAATAACAATGAACTCCCATCATAGAATCGGCGTCTATTAACGTTGGACAAGCAAAAAAAGGGGAGCGTGTCGTCGTGAAGCGTAAGTGGAAGATAACAATCACTATTGCAGCCCTTGTAATCGCAGCTATAGGCGTATACGCGAGTACCGTCTATAGCAAGCGAGGAGTGGTGACAGTCCAGACCGGCACCGTGGTGCGCCAGGACCTGACCAGTGTCGTGACCGCCTCGGGAGAGATTAAGCCCAAGAATTACATCAACATCGGCGCAAACGCCATGGGCGAGATCACGGATCTGCTGGTGAAGGAAGGCGAGCACGTTCACAAGGGGCAACTGCTGGCAAAAATCGAAGACACACAGCCGGAAGCCGATGTGAACGCCCAGAAGGCCACACTCTCGTCCGCCGAAGCCGATTCCACCGCGTCGGAGGCCGGGCTGAAGGCGGCCGACGAAAACATTGCCACGCTCCAGGCAGCACTCGAACGCGACAAGGCCGACTTGCAACGAATGAAGGCCGAACTCGATCGCGCCAAGGCCCTTTACGACGAGAAGTTGCTGGCCAAACAGGACTACGACTTGAAGAGGTTCACGTTTGAGGCCCAGCAAGCCGCGATCACGCAGTCGGAAACGCGTGTGAGCCAGGCGCGGGCGCAGCGGGAGCAGACCGCGGCCCAGCTCTCCTCAATGCAGCGGCGGATCGCCGTGGCGCGGGCGAACCTGGTACGCGCCAGCGATGTGCTCAGCAAACGCAACTCATTCGCTCCGCTCGATGGCGTGGTTACCAACCTCCCGGTGCGACAGGGTGAAAGCGTGGTCCCGGGTTTGCAGAACCAGACCGGCACAATCATCATGACCATCGCCGACATGTCGTTGATTACGGCGGAGGTCAAGGTGGATGAGACGGATATTGTCAACGTGAGTCTGAACCAGCCGGTCGAAGTCTCGATCGACGCGATTCCGGGCAAGACCTTCAAGGGTCACGTCAGCGAAATCGGCAATACGGCCATTTTGCGCTCTTCCGGAATGGCGGCCTCGCAAAGCGCCATTTCCAGCCAGGAAGCGAAAGATTTCAAAGTAGTTGTCGCTCTGGAGAACCCCCCGGACGAAATTCGCCCCGGACTTTCTTGCACGGCGAAGATAACCACAGCCACCCGTTCCAACGTCCTAACAATACCGATCCAGGCGCTGACCGTCCGGCAGAAGGGCGATCTCGAGGCAAAACCTGCCGGGACCGGGAACGCCGCTTCGGCGGCGACCAAGCCCGATCCGGCGGCGGAGAAGGCGAAGAAGGAAGAAATCACGGGCGTGTTCGTGGTTGCAGCGGATAAGGCGGAGTTTCGAAAGGTGGAAACCGGAATCACCGGTGCGACGGATATTGAGGTTCTCAGCGGCCTCAAAGACGGCGACACCATCATCACCGGGACGTATCAGGTGATCCGGACCATCAAGAACGAGGCTCAGGTGAAGGTGGACAACAAGGTCCAGACAGCGGCCAAGTCCTGAACCGGCGAAGGTACCCCAGAAACGAGAACGATTTAGATGGCGGCAGTCGATAAAGAACTTTTACAGCGCGGCGAACAACTGAAGCGGGACGGCATTGTTATCCGCACCTACGATCTCTGGAAAACCTACATCATGGGCGACACGGAGATCCACGCGGTATCCGGCGTCGATATTGAGATCAAGCGCGGCGAGTACGTCGCCATCATGGGACCTTCCGGCTCCGGAAAGTCCACGCTGATGAACCTGATCGGTTGCCTGGATACTCCCACGAGGGGGCACTACTACATCAACGGCAACCTGGTCAGCGAGATGACCGACGATGAACTCGCGCGCATCCGGAACAAGGAGATCGGGTTCGTTTTCCAGACGTTCAACCTGCTGCCGCGCGCCACTTCGCTGCACAATGTGGAACTGCCGCTTATTTACGCCGGCATCTCGGCCGAAAAGCGGCTGGAAATGGCGAAGACGGCCATGCGCCAGGTGGACCTTGAAAAGCGCATGCACCACAAGCCCAACGAGCTTTCGGGCGGCCAGCGCCAGCGCGTCGCCGTGGCCCGAGCACTGGTGAACAACCCGTCGATCCTGCTTGCCGACGAGCCCACCGGAAACCTCGATACCGCCACCGGTAACGAAATCATGGCCCTTTTCGAACGGCTCTACCAGCAGGGAAACACGATCGTGCTGGTTACCCACGAGCACGATATCGCGCTGCATGCCCACCGCATCATTTCGGTGCGCGACGGCAAAGTGGAACGCGACGAAAAGATCAGGTAAGCGCGGGGCGGCTCATCCGCCCTCGAGGATGCGGTCGAAACGCCGGCTCACTTCCTTCAGATACTCCGCGTCACCGCCCGGGAGTTCCACCGTGGCGGTGCCGCGGTAGCCGATTGCAGCCAGTGCCGCGTGCACCGCCTTCCAATCGATCTCCCCCTCGTATAGCGCCGCGAAATCGGCTACCCGCTTGCGCAGGTTCGGGTCCGTCTTAAAGGCGAAGTCTTTGATGTGGACCTTGACGATTCGCTTTCCCGCCGTGCGGATCCAGTCCTGCGGAAACCCCGTAATTGCCACGTTGCCCACGTCGAAATAGGCGCGCACCCAGGGGCTTTGGAACTCGTCCACGTAGCGCGCGTATTCGAGCGGGCTGAGCAGAAACTTGTTCCAGACGTTCTCGATGCCGATCACCACCTTCAACTCCTGCGCCAGCGGCAGCAGTTTCCGGATCTGGCGCTGGCTGCGCTCCCAGGCGTCGGCATAACTGGTTTCGGCATTCACTACCGCCGGCACGAGAAGCACCGAATCGGCCTTCCACAGGGCCGCGTTGCGCAGGCTGGTGCGCATCCCCTCCAGGCTCTTTTCGACCACCGCGGGGTCGCTCGAAGACAGCGGACTGCGCCAGTGCTCGGCGTTCATGACGGAGTGGATGCGGAGGCCGATCCGGCGCGAGGCGTCCAGCATCTCCTCGGCCTTCGCGGGTTCGGGGGTTGTCGGGCATTCGATCTCCTCGAAGCCGGCCTCGCGGGCGATCCGGAAGCGGTCCAGGACGCCGGCCGACGCGGGCAGCATGCTGAACTCCACGGCCTTGCGAATGGGCAGGCGTTCCGGCGCGGCGGCAGCAACGGAGGCTCCGGCTGCCGCGGAGAGCAAAAAGTTGCGGCGGTTCACGGCTCCGATTCTACCGCCTTGCAGGCCCGGTGCGGGAGGCCTACCCTACAGCTATGGATTACACCTACGGCGACATTGCGAAGATGATCGACCACTCGCTGCTCAATCCAGCCCTGACAGACCGCGAACTCGAGGCAGGGTGCCTGCTTGCGCGCCGCTATGACGTCGCTTCCGCCTGCGTCAAGCCCTATTACCTTGCGCGTTGCGCCGAACTGCTGGCGGGGAGCGCCGTCGCCGCGTCCACCGTGATCGGATTTCCCCACGGCGGCCATACCACCTCGGCCAAGCAGGCCGAGGCGGAACAGGCCATCGCCGAAGGCGGCACCGAACTCGATATGGTGGTGAACATCGGCAAAGTGCTCGCCGAAGACTGGGACTATGTCTGCCGCGACATTCAGGCGGTGGTCGCCCTGGCTCACGAGGGCGGCGGCATCGTGAAGGTGATCTTCGAGAACTGCTACCTCGAGGACTCCCACAAAATCAGGCTGTGCGAAATCTGCGCGGAAGTGGGCGCGGACTTTGTCAAGACCTCCACCGGCTACGGCCCGGGCGGCGCCACCCTGGACGACCTGAAGCTGATGCGGCGGCACTCGCCGGAGCGGGTGCGGGTCAAGGCCGCGGGCGGTATCCGCACCCTGGATTCGCTGCTCGAAGTTCGCGCGATCGGGGTGGCCCGGTCGGGCGCCACGCGGACGCAGGAGATGCTGGACGAGTGCCGCCGCCGGCTCGAAGGGTAGGTGCGCGGGGCCCATGATATACTCGGCCCCAAGAGGGGACGCCCGAGTGAATATCAGAAAATCGATGGCCGCAGTGCTGCTTACCGTGGGAACATTCGCGTTTCCGGGAGCGGCGCAGCAGCGGCCGGCGGCGGGCACACCGCCAGCGGGTACACCGCCACCGGGAGGCCGCGGTGGGCGGGGCGGCGGAGGTGGTTTTGGCGGAGCTTATCCCCAGCGGCCGCCGGCGGATCCGGCGGTGCTCGAGCGCGGCAAGGCTTTGTACGGTGTGAATTGCCAGTTCTGCCACGGATCGGATGCGCGGGGCGGAGAAGGCGGGCCGAACCTGATCCGGTCCGAGGTTCTGCTTCTGGACCAGAACGGGGAACGGCTGACGCCGGTGGTCCAGAAGGGGTTCCCGGACCGCGGCATGCCGGCGTTTCCCCTGACCGCCGCGCAGGTCTCGGACATCGCGGCCTACATTCACAGCTTTCGCGTGGGAGGCTATGACGTTTCGCGCATGCGTCCGGAGAGCATCCTGGTGGGGGACGCCAAGGCGGGGGAAGCCTATTTCAAGCAGAAATGCGCCTCGTGCCATTCGGTGACCGGGGATTTAAAAGGGGTGGGGGCGAAGTACAGCGATCCGAAGACGCTACAGAACGCCCTGGTGATGCCGGGCGGCCGCGGGGGACGTGGGGGACGTGGCGCCTCCAGCAGCGTGCCTCCAACGACGGTGACCGTGACCACTGCCGGCGGGCAGAAAGACGAAGGCCGCCTGATCCGCATTGACGATTTTCTGGTGTCCGTAGCGCATGCCGACGGCACTGAGCGTACCTACCGGCGTGAGGGCGATGTGCCGAAGGTGGAGATCCACGATCCCTTGCAGGGTCACAAGGACCTGCTGACCGTGTACACCGACAAGAACATCCACGATCTGACCGCCTACCTGGTGACCTTGAAATGAAAAACAAAAGAAGCTTTGCGCCGGCTGGAGCGCTGCTTCTGCTGCCGGGACTCCTGGCCGCGCAGGGGCTGACCACGGCGGAACTGCACAAGCCGCTGGGCGAATCGTGGCCCACCTACAACGGCGATTACAGCGGCAAGCGGTACAGTTCGCTGACGCAGATCAATCAGCAAACGGTGAAGAACCTGACCCTCTCGTGGGTAACGCGGGTGACGGCCGGTTCGGGGGGCGGAGGAGCGGGCGCGTTTGGCGGCCGGGGCGGCGGAGGAGCGCCGCCGGCGATCGTGGGCGGCGTGGGCGAGACGGAGGCAGCCGGCAACACCTCCATCAAGGCCTCGATTCTGGAGGTGGATGGGATCCTGTATCTTTCGACGCCGGACAACGCGTGGGCGGTGGATGCGCGGGACGGCCGCGAGCTCTGGCATTACGTCTGGAAGACCAGGGGCGGCACGCACATCGGCAACCGGGGCCTGGGCATGTGGGGCACCTGGCTCTACATGGAAACGCCGGATGACTACCTGGTCTGCCTGGACTCGAAAACCGGGCAGGAGCGGTGGCACAAGGAGATCTCTCCTTTCGACCAGCAGTACTTCTCCACGATGGCGCCCGTGGTGGTGGGAAATCATGTGCTGGTGGGGACCGGCAACGATCTGGATGCTCCCGGCTATCTTCAGGCTTTCGACCCGGAGACAGGCGAGGTGCAGTGGAAATGGTACGCCGTGCCCATGAAGAAGGGCGATCCGGGGATGGAATCGTGGGGCGATCCGAATACGGCGGCACACGGCGGCGGGAATGTGTGGATTCCGGGCGCATACGATCCGGAATCGAAGCTCTACATCTTCGGAACGGGCAATCCTACGCCTGCTTACACGGACCAGAAGGGGCGCGCGGGCGACAACCTGTTCACGTGCTCGATTGTGGCGGTGAACGTCGAGACCGGAAAGATGGCGTGGTATTACCAGACCTCGCCGCACGACACGCACGATTTCGATTCCACGGAAACGCCGATTCTGGTGGATGGCGAGTTTAACGGCAGGCAGCGAAAAATGGTGCTGCACGCCAGCCGCAACGGCTACTATTTCACGCTGGACCGTCTGACCGGCGAGCGCCTGGTGACCGGCAAGTTCTCCGACTCGGCGAATTGGGCGAAGGGCCTGAACGACAAGGGCGCGCCGGTTCGAAATCCGGAGAAGGATTCGACGGTGCCGGGGTCGCTGGTTTCGCCGAGCAATGGAGGATCCACCAACTGGCCGCCTCCTGCCTACTCGCCCGATACGGGGCTTTTCTATGTGCCCTCCGACGACAGTTTTTCCATGTACTACCTTACGGAGACCGACCCGCGCGGCTCGATGGGGCTGGGCGGCAAGGAAGAGGTGAGTGTCGGATCGCTGGGCGGATTCCTGACGGCTATCGACTACAAGACCGGCAAGGTAGCCTGGCGGCACCGATATCCCGGGACGGGGGGCGGACTGGGACCCGGACTGTTGACGACGGCAGGCAAGCTGCTGTTCGGCGGCGACCTGGCGGGCAATATCGTGGCTTACGACCCGGCAAACGGCAAGCCGTTGTGGCACTCGCGCATCGGACGGGTGACGAATGCGCCTGGAACCTACATGCTGGATGGTGTTCAATACCTGCTGGTGGCGGCGGGGGACACGCTATACGCGTTCAGCCTGTACCGGTAGGGCTGCCAGCCGGCGAAGGCCCGGCGGGGGCGATGTGCTATGATCGCAGCCGTGAGGGCGCTCCTGGCGCTGTTTCTGGTCGCGGCGGCCGCGTCAGGGGCTGACGACGCCGCCGATGCCGCCCGCGAACTGGCGCGCAAAGTGGCGGCTTTCGCAGGGCGTGGCGAACCTGTTTCCGTGTCGTGGCGGAACGTGTCGACGCTCGGGTCCGGCGATCTTGCCGGCGCCCGAATCGCGTTCGAAACGGGCCTGCGGGCGGCGGGCGGCAGGACCAGCGAAATCGCTCCCATCGCAGAGGTCCGGATCACCCTTTCGGAAAATCAGACGCAGTACCTTCTGGTGGCGGAAGCCCGCAAAGGGGACGAGCGCCGGGTTTGGATGACGAACTGGAAGCGGGGCAGTCCCAGGCCGCCGGGAGGACCGCACCCGGTGCTCACGCGGATCCCGATTTGGGAGCAGAACGAACCCATTCTGGACGTCGCGGGCACCCGGGAGCGGCTGGTGATTCTGTCGCCCTCGGGAATTCGATGGTCGGCGACGGGCGTCACGGCCGCGATCCCAACGGAAAGACCGTGGCCGCGCGATTTGCGGGGAAGGCTGCGCATTGTGGCGGGCAGCGTAGAGGCCCACCTGCCCGGTTTGGAGTGCCGTGCGGCGCAGCCGGGCGCGCTCGAGTGCAGGTCGAGCGAAGAGCCGTGGACGCTCGATTCAGGCAGCCGGTCGCTGTTGCTTGCCTACCTGGCGCCGGGCCGCAACAATTTCGACGGACGGGTGACCACGCAGTCCGGCCAGCGGAAGACGGTGCCGCCCTTCTTTTCGGCAGGGGCGGTGGAGCTTGGAGGCGAGACGGTCTGGGTGCTGGCCCTTACCGACGGGCGCGCCCAGTTGTTCGATGCGAATTGGGAGGGCGACGGCGTGTTCTCCGGATGGGGAAGCGACATCGTGGGAACCGACGTGCGTTGCGGCAGCGACCCGGTGGTGCTGGCGACGCGGCCCGGGGACGGGCGCAACGGCGATGCGATTCAGCCATACGCGCTGGTGAACCGCCTGGCGATTCCCAGCGGCCCGGCGCTGGAGTTCCCGGGGCCGATCACGGCGTTCTGGCCTTCGGGCGGGGAGGCCGCGGTGGCGGTGGTGCGGAATTCGGAAAGTGGGAAGTACATTGCGTACCTGGTTTCGACGGTTTGCGGTTCTTAGCCTTGCGGCGGCGATAGCGGCGGGCGCCACCCGCCCGCGGTACGGCGGCTTGCTGCGGGTAACCACACGGACGGCGGTGGAAAGCGCCGAGCCGCCGGATGCCGGGCCGGGCCTGGGTGACCTGAACGGCGCATTTACGATCACGCGCTGGGAAGCAGGCCGGCTGGCGGTGTATTCGGCCAGCGAAACCGCGCCGGGGGGCCGGCCTTTTGTGGACGGCGTGGAAGTACGGATGGGAAGGCCGTTGCGGGACCAGGCGATCGACCTCGAATTGGGACGCGCGGACATCGTGGAACTCGGCGCGGCGGAAATGCGGCGCGCGGTTGCGGGCCGGAGGGTCTGGGCATCGGCGCCGGTACGGCTGGTGGCCCTGGTGTTCGGACCCCGCGTGACGGATGCGCGGCTCCGGGAAGCGGTGGCGCTGGTGGTGGACCGGCAGAGCATCCATTCGGTTCTGTTGCAGGGCCAGGGAGAGGTGACGGCGGCACTGCTGCCGCAATGGCTTTCCGGGTATGCTTTCCTTTTTTCGGTAACGCCGGACGTCGAGCGCGCCAGGAGGCTGGCGGCGGCGTTGCCTCCGTCCGCCAGAAACCTGACGCTGAGCGCCGAAGACCCCGCCTGGCAGACGGTGGCGGCGCGGGTGGCGCTGAACGCGCGCGACGCGGGCCTCACCATTACGATTGGATCGGGCAAGGCAGCCGATCTTCAACTGGTGGAAGTCCGGATCGGCTCGGCGGATCCGGTGCGGGCGCTGGCGGACACGGCCGCCGCGCTGGACCTCGGCGACACGACGCGCGCGGGCGGCCCGGAGGCCCTATATGAAGCGGAGCGCGCGCTGCTCGATACGTTTCGCGCCATTCCGATGTTTCATCTGCCTTACGTCTATGGCGCGGCTGCGCGGGTGAAAGGGGAGACCGGAATCACGCCGCTGGGCGGGTGGCAGTTCGAGAATCTCTGGCTGGAGGCGGCACGGCCATGATCTTCCGCACGCGGTTGCTGGTGATCGTGACGGCGTCGGTGGTGGCGTCGGTAGTGTTGGTGGAGTGGCTGGTGACGGAGAATACGCGGCGGGCGTTCGAGCGTCTGGAGGAACAGCGCTCGGCGGCGTTGACGGCGCAGTTCCGGAGGGAATTCGAGCGGCGCGGCCAGGACATCGTGCGGGCGGTGCGAGCCATCGCGCAGTCCGAAGCCGCGGTGAGCATCGCGATTCAACCCGATCCCACCACTTACTTCAAGGAAGCCGGGGCCCTGGCCGCGACGCACGGGTTGGATCTGCTGGAACTGGTGGCTCCGGACGCAACCATCGTTTCCTCGGCGGAATGGCCGGCACGGTACGGGTACAAGGAGGAGTGGCTTACGGGCGGCGCGGATCACGAGGCGCAGGGCGCGTTTCTGCGGCGCGCGGAACTGCCCGACGGGTTCACCCTGGCGCTGACCGCGGTGGGAACGGTGAGGGCTGGAGACCGCCTGTTGTACGTGACGGGCGGGCAGAAACTGGACCTGGAATTTCTGAAGTCGCTGGTGCTTCCGGCCGGAATGCGGGCGCTGCTCTATCGCAACCTGGAAGCGCAGTTCTCCCGGAAGGAACTGCTGGGCGCGCGCGGAGACGATGCAGCCAGCCTTCGCGACCTGATCGAACAGGTGCGGCGTGGAGGCTCGGCGCTAACGACCACGGTGGGGAGCGGCGCGGAGGCGGAAACCTTCCATGCCTTGCCGCTCAAGGGTCCGGACGACAAGCTGCTGGGCGTGCTGCTGACCGGTAGTTCGCGGAGGGAGATGGTAGAGCTCGAGGCCTCACTGAGGACGATCGGCCTTGCCGTGGCGGCCGCGGGAATCGTGCTCGGGCTGCTGCTGAGCTGGTGGGCCACAGCGAGAGTGACCCGGCCGGTGAGAAAGCTGGCGGAGAGCGCCGGCAAGGTGGCGGCGGGCAACTGGGGGGCGACCGTGGAGATCCATTCCACCGATGAGATGGGCCAACTGGCGCGGGCATTCAACAGCATGACCCAGGAACTGGTGGCCCAGCGCGAGCGCCTGCTCCAGGCCGAACGTGTGGCGGCGTGGAGGGAACTGGCGCGGCGGCTGGCGCACGAGCTTAAAAATCCGCTGTTTCCCTTGCAGATTACGGTGGAGAACATGCAGCGAGCCCGCGAACTGCACCCGCAAGAATTCGACGAGGTTTTCCGCGAGGGCACCGGAACGCTGCTTGCGGAACTCACGAATCTGAAGCAGATCATCGGGCGCTTCAGCGACTTCGCGAAAATGCCCGCGCCGGAGATGCAAGCGGTGGACTTCAACGACCTGGTGCGGCAGAATCTGAAGCTGTTCGCCGGGCAACTGGAGCAGGCGCGCGTGGAGGCGAAGACCGAGCTGGACGAAGGGATCCGAAAAGTGTCCGCCGACCCGGAGCAGATGAGCCGCGTTTTGCGGAACCTGGTGCTGAACGCGATCGACGCCATGCCCGAGGGCGGCACCCTGACGGTACGGACGGCGGTTGCGGGCAACGGCATCCGGCTGGAAGTTTCCGACACCGGGCAGGGACTCACTCCGGAAGAATGCGACCGCCTGTTCACGCCGTATTACACCAGCAAAACGCACGGGACCGGGCTGGGACTGGCGATTGTACAATCGGTGGTGAGCGATCATGGCGGGAGCATCTCGGTGGAAAGCGCGAAGAACAGGGGCACGACGTTCCGTATCGAGCTGGGCTAAGACGGGGATGAATCGAGGCAGGGCCGCGGGCGCGACCCTGCCGGACCGAAGGCTTGCTTCTCCGGTCTAAATGCTCCGCGCAATCTGGCAGAGATAGCCGGCCGTCACGTGCGGCACGGAACCTCCCGCCACTTTTTGCAGCGTCGCAACAAACTCAGCGAGCGACTGATCCTTCTGCGCCAGCAGGCCCGCCGACGCGGCATCGGAGGCGCGTTTCAGATCGTCCATCAATGCGCTTCGCAGCGCGGCGTCCGCCACGCCGGCTTCGGTCAACTGCATCAGGTCGCCGAAATTGAAGATCGTACCCGGACGGTCGAGGTCCATGCTCAGAGTCGTGACCAGGCTTCGGCTGCCGGGCTGATAGCCGGGCACTTGCATCCAGTTTTCCCCGCCCTCGCCGACGTGCATGGCTTTGAAGACGTCATCGACGAACTGCCGCATGACGCCGCGGACAGAGCTGTCCGTTCCGAAATTGACGCCGCCGGTGTGCAGACTGTTCAGGCTGACGTAACCTTTGGCGTCGGCGAAGCTACGCAATGCGGAATCGACCGATGGGTCGCCGGTGGCGAGGTACGAACGAGTCTGCTTGAAGACGTTCTCCTGCTCGACAAAGGGCAACAACTGCGTGAGGGAGCTGATGGCTTTGGCGCCGCTCGCCAGGATATCGGCGTACATTTTCTTCTCGCCCGCGGGCGCACCGAGGCTCTCGGCGAAGAAAATTGTGTTGCTGGTGCCGTCCGCCACGCCGGCAACACGCAGGCCGATATTCTCCGACCCGGTGACGCCCGGCACGACTGGTTCCAGCACGAGCTGCACCTCATCGGTCTTCAGCACCGGAGCGACAAACCTGTGGCCCGCGAGCAGGCCGTCGGGAGGGCAAGGCACCGGCTTGCCGTTCTCATCGAGGCAGCCCGGCAGCTTCAGGATCTCACCCAGGCTTGCGGGCAGACGGCCGGTGGATCTCTGGTAATTGATGATGGCGATTCCAATCTGCTTCAGGTTGTTGGTGCATTGCGCGCGCGCCGCGGCCTCTCGCACTTTCTGAACCGCCGGCAGCAGCAGTCCGATCAGGATTCCAATAATCGCGATGACCACAAGGAGCTCAATCAGCGTAAAGCCCCGTAGAGATTTGCTTCGTTTCATCTATTCCCCTCCACTTACATCCCGGCAGAACCGGTTACTCGCGGTTAGATAATGCACTCCGTGAGCCAAGACGGGCCATGCGACTAAATGCAACATTTGGAAGCGGATCGGGCGAAGAGGGCGTAAGGATGTGTCAAGCGATGGTGTCAACAGCCGCGAGGAACCGTCAAGTTACTTTACGGGGAGCCGGGCCGCACGGCGCGCTTTGTTCAGAAACCCAGCTCGTGCAGCTTACGGTACAGGTTCCGCTCGCTCACCCCCAGGATCCGGGCGGCGTGGGCGCGGTGGCCGTTGGCGGCTTGCAGAGCGAGGCGTATGTGGCGGCGCTCCATCTCCTCGAGTGTGGGCAACCCGGCATCGCCGTTCTGCGATCCAGCGGAGGACGGACTGATGGCCGGCGGCCAACCCGATTGTGCCCGGCAGGTGCTCCGGGAGAATCTCGTCCGCTTCGGACACGACCACCGCCCGCTCCACGGCGTGCAGAAGCTCGCGGACATTGCCGGGCCAGTTGTGGAGCCGCAGGGCGTGCAGCGCCGCGGTACCCAGGACCTTGGACGACCCGAAACGTTCGTTGAGCACGGTCACGAAATGGTTCGCCAGCAGCGCGATATCCTCGGCGCGGTCCCGCAGCGGAGGGATCTCGACGGAGATCGTGGCCAGGCGATAGTAGAGATCGTCGCGGAACAGTCCCTGGCGAACCATGGATTGCAGGTCGCGGTTGGTGGCGGCGAGCACGCGCACATCCACGCGCACCTCGGCTGTTCCGCCTACGCGGCGGAAGATGGAGGTATCGAGCACGCGCAGGAGCTTGGTTTGGGTGGCGGGGCTGACTTCGCCGATTTCGTCCAGGAAGATGGTGCCGCCGTGAGCCACCTCGAAGAGGCCGGGTTTGGCGCGGTCGGCTCCGGTGAACGCTCCCCGCTGGTGGCCGAACAGCTCGCTTTGCAGCAGACTCTCTTGAAGGGAGGCGCAATCCACCACAACGAAAGGACAGTCCTTACGGCCGCTGCACGCGTGAATCAGCTTGGCGACGCGTTCTTTACCGGCTCCGGTTTCGCCCAGGATCAGAACCGTGGAGTCGCTCGGCCCCACACGGTTGATGAGGTTCATGAGGCTGCGGAATTTGGGGCTGTCACCCACGAAGGAGGCGGCGAGATTGGGGAGCATCAGGCCGCGTTCGAGCAGGCTGGCGCGATTGCGCAAGGCCCGCCGTTCCAGCGCCCGGTGAATGCGGATTTGCAGCTCGTCGAGCGGGCACGGCTTGATGATGTAATCGAAGGCTCCCATCCGGATGGATTCAATGGCTGTATCGATCGCTCCGTGTCCGGTCAGGATGATGACCTCCGCGCCCGGCGCCTGGGAGCGGATTGCGGTCAGCGTCTCCAGGCCGCCGATGCCGGGCAGACGAAGGTCGAGCAGGACGACTTCGGGGTCCAGTTCCGCGATGCGGCTGACGGCTTCTTCTCCGCTGGATGCGGTGGAGACGGTATGGCCCAGGCGGCGAAGCTCGGAGGCCATCACATGGCGAAACGCGGAATCGTCGTCCACCAGCAGAATGGAAGCGGCGGTTTTCAGGAGACCACCTCGGGAGTCCGCGAAAGTAGCGGAAGCGCGATCTCAAAGCAGGATCCGCGGCCGGGAGCGCTCTCAACGTTGATATTTCCACCCCACCGGCGAACGAAGTTCAGGGTGAGGAACAGTCCGAGGCCGGTGCCCCCGGCGCGGGCGCTGAAGAAAGGTTCGAAGATGCGCTTGCGGGTTTCCTCGGAAATACCGCAGCCGTCGTCGGCAATGCGGAGGCGTACGGGGTCGCCTTCATCGACATTCAGCGTCACGCGTCCTCCCTGGCCACAGGCCTGGATGGCATTGAGCAGCAAATTGATGAGTGCCTGCTGCAAGTCCGCTTCGTCGGCGCGAACGTGGAGGCCGGGCGGAATGGGGCGCACTTCGATGCGGACCGAACGGCCGCGGGCGGTGGGTTCGATGAGCCGCGCCACCGCCGACACGATGTTTTCGACATCGACAATATCTCCCTCCGATCGCTGCCCGCGGGACATACGGAGAAAGTGCTGGGTGATGGCCCGGCAGCGCAGGATCTGTTCGCGGGCGATGGAGGCATTCTCGAGAAGGTGGTCCGCTTCGAAGGCGGCGGAAGGAAGCGTCAGGTCGCGCAACATCCCTTCGAGGCAGGTGAGGACGGTGGCGAGCGGCGTATTCAGCTCGTGGGAGAAGCCGGAGGCGAGCGTGCCGAGGGAGGCGAGACGGTGGGAGTCGGCGAGGCGGGCTTCGGCGGCGCGGCGCTCGGAAATGTCGCGCCACACCTCGACGACATATTGCAGTTTGCCGGCGCGATCCCGAATGGGGGAAGCGTGGATCTCTTCCCAGGCCACGGACCCGTTGGGTGCGCGGCGCTCAAAGATGCGGACCTGACGGGCGCCGGACTCGAGGCAGGATAGCGTGGGGCAGCCGGACGAATTGCACCCGCCGGGCATCGCTTCGGTGCAGCAGCAGCCGAGGAGGTTGTCGCGGGATTGCGCGGCACGCAACTGGAATGCGTCGTTGGCGGCGATGATGCGCCGGGCGGCGTCCAGGACCACGATGCCGTCATCGATGCTGTTAATCACGGTTTCCAGCCGCTCGCGCTCATTGCGCACGTCCGCCACCAGGCCGGTGACCGAGTCCGCCATCGTGTTGAACTCCCTGGCCAGCCAGGAAATGGTATCGGAGCCCTCGGCGGGAACCCGCCGTTCCAGGTTCCCGGCTACGATCTGGCGCGCGGTGGTTTCGAAGCGTTGAAGGCGGCGAAGCACGGCGAAGCGGATCACCAGGGCAATGGCTCCGACGAGCAGCAGGGTAATGGCTGCCGCTCCGCCAACCAGCCAGCGGAGGTCGCGCGACATGGCTGCCCGCATCTCGTCGGCCTTGTAGTCCAGAATGAGGATGCCGTTGATTCTGTGGCTCGGGTCGTGACAGCGGTGGCATTCGGCGCGATTGCGGATCGGCACCACGGTACGGAGAACTTCGCCTCCCCGGGTTTCGATGACGCGGCTCGATTCCCGTTGATCGGCGGCATGGCGGTGGCAGGCCTGGCAGGTAGGTGAGTCGAGGCGGAGATCCGGGTCGGGCTCGCCCGGCGGACCGGGGTACTGCTGCTTGCCGGTGCGGTCGAGGAGCACAAGCCGTTCCACCCGGGCCTGCGTCCGGAAGCTCTCGATCATCTTCGCGATCAGCGAGCGGTCGTTCTCCATCATCTGGTGCTCGAGCGCCACGCGAATGAGGTCGCCCTCCGCCAGGGCCGTACTGCGGGCTGTTTCGAGCAGCGAACGGAAATGCTGTTTGGAATAGAGGTATGCGCCGCCCGCGCACGCGATGATGACGGCAGCCGTTACGCCCACGGCCAGCCCCGCGGTTGTGCCGGCAAAGCGCATTTTCATGGCTTGATACTGGGATGCAATCATGTCACAGTCCGCCCGACCCGGTCAATGACTGACAATCCGTCAGGCGCGGCGCCTGACAATCTGTCAGTCGCGGCAGGCGGAATAGTGGGGGTGAAACAGAAAATAAGGCTCTTTTATTGTTTTTTCGAATGGCACGCCGTTTGCACCAGGATGCGCCGCGAAGGAGAAGAACCACTCATGGAAATGTTGCTGATGGGCGCCTGTTTGGCAATGTTCGGGCTTGCCGTGAGCTGCATGGCGTTTGGCGCGGCGCTTCCCGAAGAAGAAAGCCGCGTGGAGGCCCCGGCGGTGTTTGCCGCTGAAGCCGCGAAGGCAGCCGCTGCCGCCGCGGTTCTTTGCGGATCCTGTGACGATTCCGCTGGCGGCGCACTCGCGTATGCCGCTCGAGGCCCTGTTGCTCCAGATCGAGAACCATATCCGGCTGGAACAGGCCGCCGCCGAATCGTTTCTTGCGGCGCCGCATCCGGCGCTGCTGCACAGCCGGACCGTTTCGCCGCTGGTGAATTGAGGAGAGACATGATGAATCTCGAGGCTGATCTCTTACGGGGACTTAGCGCGGACGATGCCGGCCAGACGCTTTCCCTGGGCACGCATATTACGCTTTCGAGCGGCAAGGAACTGTTTCACCTGGGTGCGGACGCCGACCGCGTCTATCTGATCGCTCGCGGACGCCTCCGGCTGACGATGCCGATGCAGGTGCGCGGGCAGGAGGAGGAGATCGTGGTGGAGGAGCGGGGTCCCGGGGACACGGTAGGATGGTCCGCGCTGATTGCACCCTACCGATTCACGTTGACCGCGACGGCGCCGGTGGAAACGGAACTGATCGCGTTCTCGCGCGAGGCGTTGCAGCACTATTTCAATTGCAATCCGGCCGTGGGCTGCAGTGTAGCGCTGAACCTGGCGTGCGTGATCGGAGAGCGGCTGCAACTGTTTCAGGCGATGTGGCTGCGCGAGATCGAGCGGATGGTGGAGTTGCGCTGCGCGTGACAGGGGAGCGGAAGATGCGGCGGTGGATTGTGGCAATGGCGGTGATGATCACGGCGCAGGGCGCTGCCCAGGAAGCGGCGCGCAAACAGGCGCCGGAGCGGATCGAAACGCCGCCTCCGCCGTTCACCGAGGGACTATTCCCGTGCACTGGATGCCATGCGGAGATGAAGCCGGACCGGACGCGGCGGGAGCTTACGATGATGCATACCGACATTGTGCTCAAGCACGACGAGCAGCACCGCTGGTGTCTGGACTGCCATGACGCGACGGATCGCGACTGGCTGCACCTCGCCAGCGGCGAGCGGGTCTCCTTCGAGGAATCGTACCGGCTTTGCGGCCAGTGTCACGGAGAGAAACTGCGGGATTGGAGGGCGGGGGTGCATGGACGCCGGACCGGGGACTGGAACGGGGCAAAGGGCTATCTGCTGTGCGCCCATTGCCATAACCCGCACCAGCCCCGGTTCCGGGCCATCGCTCCGAAAGCTGCGCCTAAGCCACCCAGCAGACCTACGTCGGAGGCTCGAAATGGACGGTGAACGCCAGCAGCCCAGCCGTCGGCTCTTCATGGCGGCGGCGGCCGGAGCCGCGGGATGGGTGCTCACCTCCTGCGGTCCCAAACGGCTCTACGATGCGCCCCAGGCACGCCTGAAACAGCTTGTCGGCGACCTGGAGAGGCAGTACAGCGAAAAATACGGGGCCAAGGTTTCCATGGCGGATACGCCGGCGATTCCAGGCGTGGAGTTCGCGTACGCGCTCGACATTTCGCGGTGCATAGGGTGCCGCAAGTGCGTATACGCCTGCGTAGAGGAAAACAACCAGTCGCGCGATCCGCAGGTTCAGTGGATCCGGGTGCTCTCGATGGAGAAGGACAAAGGCGTCGACTTCTCCCATGCGGATCCCTATTACCAGCCCGCGGAGGTGCCGGAAGAGTCGCACTTCTATGTGCCGGTGGCCTGCCAGCAGTGCCGCAACGCTCCCTGTACCAAGGTCTGCCCGACGGGCGCGACCTGGACCGAGCCCGACGGCATCGTGGTGATCGATTACGACTGGTGCATCGGATGCCGCTACTGCATGGCCGCGTGTCCTTACGGCGCGCGCCATTTCAACTGGTCCGAGCCTTCCATTCCGGCAAACTCGCTGAACACACAACTGCACGTGCTGGGAAACCGCCCGCGACCCAAAGGCGTGGTGGAAAAGTGCACCTTCTGCATTCAGCGGACTCGAGCCGGCCGGTATCCGGCGTGTGTGGAGGTGTGCCCGGTGGGAGCCCGCAAGTTCGGAAACCTGCTCGACCCGAATAGCGAGATCCGCTACATCATCGAGCACAAGCGGGTGATGGTGCTGAAGGAGGAACTGAACACGCTGCCGCGGTTCTTCTACTTTTATGCCACGTGAGGATTCCATGAACACGGTCCGGCTTTTCTCCGCCTTTGCGCGCGGAAGCGCGAAGCTGGTGCTTCGCGGGAACTCCGCGTACTGGCTGTGGGTGGCGTTGCTGCTGGCGTTGATTGCATCGGGAGCGGCCGCATATGCCGCGCAGGTGCGGCAGGGGCTGGGCCTGACTGCTATGCGCGACCAGGTGAGCTGGGGCTTCTACATCGGCAACTTCACTTTCCTGGTGGGCGTGGCCGCGGCGGCCGTGGTACTGGTGATTCCTGCTTACATTTATAACTGGAAGCCGATCCGCGAAATCGTCATCTACGGCGAATTGCTGGCCATCAGCGCCATCATCATGTGCCTGCTGTTCGTGATGGTGGATATCGGGCGTCCGGACCGCTTCTGGCACCTGATTCCGTTTGCCGGCCATCTGAACTTCCCGCGTTCGGTGCTCGCCTGGGACGTGCTCGTGCTGAACCTCTACTTCGTGGTGAACTTTCTGGTGGCGACGCACATCCTGTATCGCGCCTTTCACGGCAGGTCGTACCGCAAGCGGCTGGTGGTGCCTCTTGTGCTGCTTTCGATTCCGATGGCTGTCGGGATCCACACGGTCACCGCGTTCCTTTACAACGGCCTGGCGGCGCGTCCTTATTGGAACTCGTCGATTCTCGCGCCGCAGTTTCTGGCCTCCGCTTTCTGCTCGGGACCGGCCATCCTGCTGGTGGTTTTGCAGGTCCTGCGGCGCTTCACGAAATTCGAGATCCAGGACCAGGCCATCTGGAAAATCGCGGAGCTGATGGCCTATGCGATGTTTCTGAACCTGTTCCTGCACGGCGCTGAGGCGTTCAAGGAGTTCTACTCCGACACCGAACACCTGCTATACACGCGCTACTGGTATTTGGGCCTGGGGGCTCACAAGACGCTGGTACCCTACGCCTGGTCGGCGGTGACGCTGAACCTGGTTGCCTTCGCGGTATTCATCATCCCTTCCGCGCGCCGCCGCTGGCTGACTCTGAACATAGGGTGCCTGGCGACTTACGCCGGGGTCTACATCGAGAAGGGGATGGGTTTGATCATCCCCGGCCTGACACCCGATGCGCTTGGAGAGATCTACGAATACTACCCAACCATGACGGAACTGCGCGTCGCCGCCGGTATTTTCGCGCTGGGCTTTCTGCTGTTCACTTTGATGCTCAAGGTGGCCGTGCCGATATCGCTCGGCGAGTTCGTGGGCAGAAGCCGGACGCGCGAGGAAGCGGTGCCGGCGCTTGCCGGAGATTGACAGATCGACCCGGAGAAGGAGATTTCGATGACGAAAACGGCCAGCCGTAATTTGACCGAGGAACAGGAACAGATTGAGGAGTCGGTGGACCGCTACGGACGAATCGCGCTGATGGCGGGCATCTGCGTCGGCGTTTGCGGCCTCGCCTACTTCGCCGCGCTCTATCTTTTCACTCAGGGATAGCGCGGCGCACCGCACCACGGCCGGCGGCATTGGCATGCCATCGTCTTGCCTTCCGCCCAGAGGATCTCTTTCAACACCCAGCGGGATTGGGCGGAAGACTGCGTCACCAGCACCAGCAGATGGGTGGCCGCGGCAAGCTGATTACGAAGCCAGGGCTGGCAAGGGGTGTGGCTGCGCTGAGCACTCCGGCGTACGGCGCGAATTCATGAGATTTCGGGCGGGTTGCTGACAAAACTGCTGACAAAAGCTCCTGGCAGACTATTGCGGGCGATGCTCGCGAATGGACTCCAGAATCTGATCGAGAGTCAGGTCCTTTTGCCAATGCTCGCGATCCCGGGTGTAGTCGCCTTTTCCGGAGCGGTTCAGGCGCAGGAACCGCGCGAGGCCGTCAGGCCCCAATTCACGTTTGAGGACGTCAAGGGCGTGCCGTTCGAACTGTTCATCCGTCAACTCGTCGAGGGCGATCATAGTCCCTGCTCCCTTATCCAGGATACCGGCTTCCGGACGGGAATCCGAGGATTACCCAACTTCCGGGCAGCGCGCTTCAGCAACCGGTCGTCGGTCGTCAACAGGACGTCCGCTCCACCTGATTCGGCTGCCGCGAGGTGGAGCGCATCGAAGGGGCCATAGCCGAGCGCGACGAGGTTCTGAGCACGAACGGCGATGGCGTCGTCAATCGCGATTTTCTTCACGGCAAACGAGAGAGTCGTCTGCGCTTCCACCCTGGCGAGGAGTTCAATCCTTTCGCGACGAACTCCGGCCAGAACTCGCTCAACCGCTTCGGCCTCCTGCCTGATTCTGATTTGCGAGTGATTATCAGTCAGACGACTGAGGCAGCACGCGTCCAGGTAGACAATCATAGCCGCGTCCGCGAAGCCCGACGGCCGCGGCGCAGCTTCTTGAAGTCCGCGACGATCTCGTCTTCGCCCGTTCCCGCCGCCGCAATCAGCTCCTGCATCTTCTCACCGGCAATACGCAGAGCTTCCAGATCCGCCTGGCTCGGTTTGGGCTTCGTCGGGACGTAGTAGATCCCAATCGTGGCGCCGTGGCGAGTGATGGCGACGGGCGTCTTCGACTCGAGGTAGTCCGCCAGGTTCTCCCGAAACTCTCGAATTCCGACTTTGGTTGTCTTCTGCGTCGGCGTTTGCGGCCTCGCCTACTTCGCCGCGCTCTATCTTTTCACCCAGGGATAGCGCGGCAAACGCCGGACCGGAAACCGGTCTCAGGCGGCGCCCGCCTTGCGGGACGGATGATACTGCTGCAAAGTCTGGAGCAGTGCGGTCAGCCCCGTATCGTAGTCCGAAAACGGGATTCCCTGGAAGCGGCGCAACTCTTCCGGCAAATCGACGCCGGCCGACATGAGCGGAATGATCGTCTTGCCTTCCGCCCAGAGGATCTCTTTCAACACCCAGCGGGATTGGGCGGAAGACTGCGTCACCAGCACCAGCAGATGGGTGGCCGCGGCAAGCTGATTACGAATCACCTGTTCCCACTCCTCGCCGCCGCGCAGGTCAGTGAGATCGCGGAAGCACTGGTATCCCATCTGCTCCAGATCAGCTTCCAGCCGCACGGCGGTGTCGATCTCCTGTTGCGTCTTCCGGCTGTAGCTGATGAAGCACTTCACCAGGCGGGTGGGAGCGGGCTGAATCGCTTCGACGCGTTCCTTCAACTCGTCCAGGTCCTGCTCGCGACTGGCGTTCAGCCAGGAAAAAGCGGACAACCTTCCTAACGTCGAAGCTGCGCGGCTGACCTTTTCATCGAGCAGCACGGGATAGATCGGTGTGCCTCGCCCGGACTGCTGGCGCATCGCGCGTTCCACCTGCCAGTT
The DNA here is from genome assembly GCA_963836425.1 of Bryobacterales bacterium. Classification (GTDB taxonomy): domain Bacteria; phylum Acidobacteriota; class Terriglobia; order Bryobacterales; family Bryobacteraceae; genus CAWIJJ01. The sequence goes on from CAWIJJ010000016.1 coordinate 254,872, forward strand.
GACCCACTGCTCGCCCAGCGCGGCGCCCGTCAACAGCACGATCACGCCGTCGGCCTGCGACAGGCCGCGATCGAATTCCCGCTGCCACTCGGGACTGCCTACCGGAAAACCGGAGAGTCCGTAGACGTACTCACACTCTTTCACTCGCAGCCGTTCACAAAACTTCTCCGCGTTCTGCCGCTCCTCCATGCCGTGGATCACCAGCAAACGCGGGGTAAGCAGACCGGACGTCCGCACGGCAAGGGCATGCCCGCCGCGGCGCCGTCTCCACAGCAGGACGCCCGCTGCGCCCGCAATCGCGAGCAGCAGCCCGATCAGCCATAACCACGGGAACCCGCGACCGGTTGTGCTCGTTTCGTTAGCGGCAGCCGCTGCCGGCGCGCTTGTCGGACCGCTGTTGGCCGTGGTCGAAGGAATCACCGTCTTCTGCTGCACGATGGGGAACGGGTCTACATGCTCATAGGCCGTGCCAATCTTTGCCCGCAGGTCCAGCGTGATCACGTGCGTCCCGGCCGATAACGGAGTCAACTCCCAATTCCATTTAGTCAACCGGCCCACGAACACACTCTCCTTGCCGTCGGGTGACTGACTCAGCGGGCGGATTGAAACGCCTTCACCGGCCGACAGGGTAGCCGTCATCGATTCGGAAATTTTCACCGGCTGCGCGGCCAGATTACCGGGTTGTGCCAGGGCCGTCCGCCATTCACCCTCGGTCGCGACCTTCATTGGATTTGCATCCACCAGAAGGCGGGCCAGCGATCTCTCCTGCCGGCGCAGCTCCGGCAATTCGAAGCGGTAGGCGCCGACGCGCAGCCGGTTGTAGGCCGCCCCGAGTTCCGAATTCGCCGGCATGGGCGCTGGAATATCGGCGAGGCGAATGACGAGGCGCTCGCGTACCGGCGGCGGTTCGGGACCCGTGCCCGGGCCTGAAACCGTCACCGCGGACGGCGTTTCCCCCACCTCCATGACGGAATTCAGCGTTATCCGACGGCCGGGAGCGACGGCCACGTTCTCGATCCGCCTGGTTTTGAATCCGGCCGTTGTAATCTGGAGCTGGTACATGCCGGCCGGAACGTCTTGAAAGACGAATTGCCCTTTGGCATCCGTCATCACCGTGTTCCGTGCCGGACTCCCGATGGCGGTTACGGCCGCTCCGGCGACCGGCGCGCCGGTTGGGTCCAAAACCGATCCCTGAATCGTCCCGACCGTGATATGAGGCGCAGCCGTCTGGCCCGGTACGACGGTCACCGAGGCGGTGTGGCGCACCTGGCCGCCAGGGCCGATCGCCAGCAGTTCATAAGTTGTATCGCGCTCGGGAGACACCTGCCGGCTGCCGTCTGCGGTCACAGACCCGACTTCCGGCTCGATGCGAAGATCCGTGGCGCCCCCGGATACAGACCAGTGAAGTGTCGCCGTTTGACCGCGCGGGATGCGCGCCGGTTCCGCAGTGAATACGTCGATGCGCGGCGGAGCGGGTGGCGGAGGCGGGGGCGCCGGAACACTTGCTGCTGGAGGGGGCGGAGGAGGAGGTGGTGGAATTGCTACCCTCTTCCGGCATCCGGCCGCCGCAAGGACGAACATCGCGGCCGTCACCGCGATCATAGCTTTGCGATGTGGCCCGCCTCGCAACACTTATACAACGTACCGTAACTTTGGAGAGGATAAGTAATACGTTCCAGGTGGTGGGAACGTCATCGGGAGCGCCGATGGTAAGAAGGAGCACAATTCCAGAGGGCGAAAGCGTGTCAAACGAGCCAGAACTCTGGTACTGGAACGCTGGCAGGGTCGAACTACCGGCTGCCCGAAGGACTATCATCAGCAATGCGAACTGCGCGCACGGCGCGCTGCCGTTGCCCGCATCCGGAAGGAGGCCCCATGCTTTTCGAAACGACGTTTTCAGCCGCGAGTGTCCCTACGTTTCCCGACAAGACAATCTGCCTGACGTTTGACGACGGTCCGGCGCAGACAGCTTCGCCCGACGAGGCCGGTCCGCGATCGCTCGAACTGGCGCAGTATCTCGAATCGATGGAGGTGCAGGCAACATTCTTTGTGGTCGGCAGGCAAATTCAGCAGTTCCCGGGGATCGTCGAGGAGATGAACTCGCTGGGCCACCAGTTGGGTGTCCACACTTATGACCACGTTGGACTCGACGACTATCTTGTGCAGGGCGGCGACGTCGTGCGGCAGATCGAGCTGACTTCGAACCTATTAAGCAATTGCGGATGTCCGCTGTATCTGCGCGCTCCATACGGGCAGTGGTCGGGCGCGGTGGCGCGCGCGTTGAATGCCGATCTGGCGACGTGCGCCACATGTTTTGGGCCGATTCACTGGGACAACAACGCGACGGATTGGGACAAATGGCTGGAGGGCGTGGATCCCGCGGAGGTAGCCCGGCAATACTTCGAGGAGATCGAGACGATGCGCCGGGGCATCATTCTGATGCACGACAACATGGCGAACGTGAGGCGATTCGCCGGCAGGAACCGGGGTCTGGAGCTTGCCAAAAACCTGGTGCCGCAGTTGCTCGACGCCGGCTATCATCTGTGCCGCGTGGATGCGATTCCGGCGATTGCCGCCGCGGCCGCCGCGGCGCCGCGCATCGCGCTGCTCGGAAATAACCAGGCGTTCGTTTCGCCCCAGGACGGCGGAGACCGGGAGATCCTGCTGACCGGGGCGGCCCCTTCCTGGTGGGAAAAGTTGGCGGTGGTGCCGCTTGGCGGCAGGAGGTTCGCGTTTCAGGCGCCCGGGGGGCAATACTTCTCGGCGCAGGACGAGGACGGCAGCCCGGTGATGGCTACGGCGTCCGAAATTGGAGAATGGGAAACGTTCGAGGCGATTCAATGCCGCGATTCCGGCTACATGTTCCGGACGTATACGGGCGATTTTCTGAGAATCGGCGACGGGGCGGCGCTGGCGGGCAACGGCGGGCAGACCGATCCGAACAACCGCTTCTCGACGTTCCTTTACACGGCCGAGGCGGCGCAGGGCGGCGTGTAAACAGGGCGGAACGCAGCTTAATCGAGCGTTTTGTGGAAGCGCATCGCGCTCAGGCTCAGGACCAGAACGCCATAGACCGCAAGCGCCGCGATCTGCGGCCATAAGACCTCGAAGCCGACGCCTTTGAGGAACACGCCGCGTACGATTTCCATGAAGTAGCGCAGCGGATTGAGGTAGGTCAGGTACTGCACCACTTCCGGCATGTTGCGGATCGGGAAATTGAATCCACTGAGCATGAAGGCGGGGCTCGAAAAGAAAAACGAAGCCATATTCGCCTGCTGCTGCGTGCGCGAGATGGTCGAGAGAAAAAGACCCGCGCCCAGAATCGTCATGAGAAACACGGCCGCGCTTCCCACCAGCAGGAGGAAGCTGCCGCGGAACGGAACGCGGAAGATCAGCAGCGCTCCGGCGGTGACCAGCACCAGGTCGACCAGTCCGACGGCAGCGAACGGCAGAGTCTTGCCGATCATCAGCTCGATGGAGCGCACCGGGGTGACCATCAACTGCTCCATGGTGCCGATCTCTTTCTCGCGGATGATGGCCTGCGCGGTCAGTGTCAACGTCACCATGAACAGGATGTTCGCCGCCACACCGGGCACGAAATAATTGCGGCTGCGCAGGTCCGGGTTGAACCAGACGCGGGTGCTGGAAGTAACCGTTTTGATCTGAATCGCCGGCGCTCCCGGACTCCGCACCATCAGCTTGATATTCTGCCGGTTCTTCTCCTGGCCGGGCATTACGTCGGCGGCAAAACTGGAGATGACGCCTCCGGCGTAAGCGCCCACCAGCGACGCCGTGTTCGAGTTCGTGCCGTCGAGCAGCACCTGCACCTCGGCGGTCCGCCCGCGGGCCAGGTCGCGCGCGAAGCCGGGCAGCACCCGCACTACGCCGTGGGCGTCGCCATGGTCCAGGATGCTTTGCACTTCGGCTTCGTTTTCCGGCTGGGCCACGATCTGGAAGCGACCCGATCCGCGGAACCTCGCCAGCAGCGCGCGGCTTTCGGGCGTGTTGTCGCCGTCCATCCAGGCGATCCGGGCGTTGTCCACGTCAAGGGTCACGGCATAGCCGAAGATGATCAGTTGCAGGATCGGCGGAATGAACAGGATTCCGCGCATGCGCGGCTCGCGGAAGAGCTGGATCAATTCTTTGCGCAATATGACGGCGATCCGTTCCCACATTTCATGCCACCTTCTGGTTCATTTTGCGAACCGACAGCCAGAACACGATGCCGGCGAACAATATGAGATAGAGGACTTGAGTCCAGAACACCTCCAGGCCGACGCCTTTGAGGAACAGCGCTTTCAGGATGACGACGAAATAGCGCGAAGGCACAATCAGGCTGATCGCCTGAATGAACTTCGGCATGGTGTCGATCGAAAAGACGAATCCGGAAAGCAGGAAGCCCGGCAGGAAGGTACTCAGCATTCCCAACTGGTAGGCTGCGACCTGCGTGCGCGCGCCGGCGGAGATGAAGATTCCCCAGAACATGGCGCCACACAGGAAAATGCAGGTGGAGAGCGCCAGCACAATCAGGTTGCCGCGAAACGGCACGGCGAAGACGGTTACCCCGGCCACCACCGCGAGAATCGCGTCCAGCAGGCCGATGGAAAAGTAGGCCAGCATTTTCCCCATTACCATTTCCGCCGGCCGCAGGGGGGTGGAGAGGATCTGCTCCATGGTTCCCATTTCCCACTCCCGTGCGATGGTCAGCGCCGTTAACTGGCCGGTGAGGATCATCAGGATGACCGCGATCAGGCCCGGCACGACGTAGTTCTTCGACTGAAGCGAGCTGTTGTACCAGACGCGCGTCTGCGCCGCCACGGGAGGCGGAGGAGGCTTGATGCCGCGCCGGTTCAGCATGTCTGTGCGGACGGCCGCCGAGTAGCCCTGCACCAGGTTCTCCGCATAGCCCATGGCGATGGCGGCGGTATTGGAATCGCTGCCGTCCACCAGCAGTTGCACGGGAGCGCCCCGCCCCGCCTGCACGTCGCCGCCAAAATCTTTGGGGATCACGAGTCCGAGCAGGATGCGGTTGGTGTCGATACCGCGCTCGACTTCGCGGTAGTCGCGCGCCATGCCCTTTACGTCGAACAGCCGCGATCCCTGAAACTGCCGCGAGAGGCTGCGGCTGGCCGCCGTGCCGTCCTGATCGAGGATCAGCATGGGCACCTTGTCCACATCCAGGCTGAGGGCGAAGCCGTAGAGCAGCAGCATCATCGCGGGCATCGCCAGGGCGAGTGCCAGGCTGCGCTTGTCCCGCAGAATGTGGCGGATTTCCTTGAGAAACACCGCACGGGTGCGCCGGTAGTTCATGCCGCCGCCTTTCTTTCTTCCGCTTCGATCAACGCGACGAACACGTCTTCGAGCGAGGGCTCGATCTGGTGCAGCCGGCCGATCGCGATCCCCTGCTTGCCGAGCGCCTCGCGGATGCGCGCCTGCGCTTCTTCCACATCGTCCACCACCACGTGCAGGCCGCTGCCGAAGACGGCCACTTCGAGGATCCCGTCCTGGTGCTCGATGGCGCGCATGGTATCGAGCGGAGCCGCGGTATCGAGCCGCAACAGCCGGTGCTCGGTCATCCTCTTCTTCAGATCCCCGGGAGCGCCGAGTGCGATCACCTTGCCTGCGTACATCAGCGCCAGGCGGTTGCAGTATTCGGCTTCATCCATGTAGTGGGTGGTGACGAAAACGGTGTGGCCGGTTCGCGAAAGCTCGGCGATCAGGTCCCAGAAAGTGGCGCGCGCGATGGGGTCCACGCCGGAGGTCGGCTCGTCCAGAAAGACCACCGGCGGATCGTGCAGGATGGCGCAGCCGAGCGCCAGGCGCTGCTTCCACCCTCCGGAAAGCGTGCCGGTCAGGCTGCCGCGGCGCTCGGTCAGCGTCGCCATTTCGAGCACGTAGTCTTTGCGCTGCTTCCGTACCTCGCGCCTGACGCCGTACATTCCAGTGAAGAAATCGATGTTCTGCTCCACGGTCAGGTCGTCATACAGGGAGAACTTCTGCGACATGTAGCCGATGTTCTGCCGCACCTGCTCAGGCTCTGCGCCGACATCGAAACCGGCCACCGACGCGCGCCCGGACGTGGGCTTGAGCAGCCCGCAGAGCATGCGGATGGTGGTGGACTTACCCGCTCCGTTGGGCCCCAGAAATCCGAAGATTTCGCCTTTCGGCACCTCGAGTGAAACGTGATCCACGGCGGTGAATTGTCCGAAAGTCTTCACCAGGTCTTCGATTTTGACCGCGGTTTCCGTCATTGCGCCCCCAGCGCCTCTTCGGCGCGTACGGTCTGGATGAATGCACCCTCCAGGCTGTCGGTCCCGGCGGCTTTTTGCAGCTGCTCCGGAGTGTCGCAGCGGATCAGCCGTCCGCGGTACATCAGCCCGACGCGGTTGCAGCGCTCCGCCTCGTCCAGGTACGCGGTGGCCAGGAAAATGGTGATGCCGTCCTTCAGCAGTTGATAGAGAATCGTCCAGAAATCGCGGCGCGAGACCGGATCCACGCCGTTGGTGGGCTCGTCCAGGAAGAGGATGCGGGGGCGGTGGAGCAGGGTGCACATCAAGGCCAGCTTCTGTTTCATCCCGCCGGAAAGGCGGCCGCCCTGGCGGTCGCGGAACGGCTCCATCCGGGTCATGCGCAGCAGTTCCGCAGCAAGCTGTTTGCGCTCCTCGCCCACGATGCCGAACAGGTCGCCGTAGAACGCCATATTCTCGTCCACGGTCAAGTCCTGATAAAGGCCGAAGCGTTGCGCCATGTACCCGATCTGGTCTTTCACCTGGCGCGAATCGCGCTGGACGTCGAAACCGGCGACGCGGGCGCTGCCTTCGCTCGGATCCATCAGGCCGCAGAGCATCCTGAGGGTAGTGGTTTTCCCGGCGCCATCCGGACCCACCAGGCCGAAAATCTCGCCCGGGGCGACGGATAGATTCAGGCGATCGACCGCCGTCAGGCCGGCAAAGCGGCGGGTCAGGTCGCGCGTTTCGATGATCGGCTCCATGCTAATCCAGGAGGATTTCGGCGTCCGCGGGCATGTTCGATTTGAGCTCCCGGTGCGGATTTTCCACGTCGATTTTGATGCGGTAGACGAGCTTGACGCGCTCCTGCTGGGTCTGAATCTGTTTGGGCGTGAACTCGGCTTCCGAGGCGATGAAGCTCACCTGCCCGTTGTAGACCTTGCCCGGATAGCTGTCGGTGGTGACCCGCACCTTGGAGCCGATCTTGACCTTACCGAGGTCCGTCTCGTTCACGTAGCCGCGCAGCCATGGATGATCGATATCCCCGATTGTCAGGACCGTGCTGCCCACGCCCAGCACTTCCCCCACGTCGGCGGCCTTGACCAGCACCACGCCGTCCACCGGGGACGCGGCGATGGTGTCGGCAAGCTGCGCGTCGATTACCGCGAGCGCCGCCTTCGACCGTTCGATCTCGGCCCGGCGGGTGGTCAGCTCCTGTTCGCGGCGCTTGATTTCAATCGCGTTGGCTTCGGACATCTTGAGGGCCCCGCGCGCCCGGTTTACCATCGCGCTGGCCCCCTCCACCACCTCCGCGCGCGGACCGGCCAGAACCAGCCCCTCCCGTTCCTTGGTCTGTTTCAGCGCGGCTGCGGCGCTCTCCCAGCGGCTGCGGTACTGATCGAACTGGGCGGTGGAGATGTCGTCGTTCTTGTGCAGCGTCTGAGCGCGTTCCCAGTCCCGCTGCGCGCGATCGTATTCGGCCTGAGCCGCGTCCACGGTCGCGCGCGCCTCCTGGCGCTCCTGCGGGCGCGCTCCGTTCTGGAGTTCCTGAAGGCGCGCCTGGTTGGAGGCGAGGTCGGCCCGCCGCTGTTCGAGGTCGCCGGCAAGGGTGGCCCGCTGCCACTCGAGGGCTGTTGCCGCCTGCTGGAACTGCGCCTGCGCGGCTGCCAGACCGGCCTCCTCGCGGGCGCGCTGGGCGAGCAACTGCTCGCGGTCGAGGCGCGCCACAACCTGGTCCTTTTTGACCGCGTCGCCTTCATCCACGGTGCGCTCGATCAGCCGGCCCGGCGTCTTGAAGGCGATGTTCACTTCCGTCAGTTCGATGTTTCCCGAAACGAGAATCCGGTCCGACGGCGTCTTTCCCGACGCGCGGAAATAGTAGATTGCGGCGGCGCCCGCCACCAGAATCAAGACCACCGGAACGATACGCTTCTTCATCACTGCACCATGCTCCTCACACGTCCCATCGCCTGCGCCAGATCCACCCTCGCCACGTTGTAGTTGAAGAGCGCGGCGGTCTGGTTATCGCGCGCCCGCTCGAGCCGCGTCTGCGCGTCGGTGACCTCGAGGCCCGCCGCTACGCCGGCATCGTACCGGCGCCGCGCCTGCGCCAGCTCGTTTTCCGCAAGTCCCAGGCCTTCGTTTGCCACCTGCACCTGCTCTTCGGCCGATTTGAGCGCGTCGAGCGACAGCCGGGCGTCGAGTTCGATCTGTTCGGACAAGTCGCGCGTGCGCGTCTGTTCGGCGCGATACTGCGATTCGGATTCGGCTCGCCGCGCGCCGCGACGGCCTCCGTCGAAGATCGGAACCTTCAGCGAAATGCCGGCCGTGCGTGTGGGCAGCGCGTTGTCGAACGCGGGACCGATCGATCCGTAGTCGCCAAATGCCTGCACGGAGGGCAGGCGCTCCATTCTGACGGCGCCCGCCGAAAGCCGCGCGTTCTCCTCGCGATCCTTCTGCGCGTGCAGGTCCGGACGCTGCTTCAAAGCCTCCGCCTTCGCCTGCTCCAGGGTGATGGCGTCCACCGGGACGTATTGCAGCTTGTCGGTCAATTGAATCTCAGTGTTCAGCCGCATTCCCATGGCGCGCAGGAGCCTGAGGCGGGCGGCGCGGTCGGCATTCTCCGCCTGTAAGAGACGCTGGCGGTCGTTGGCGAGCTGGACGCGCGCGCGGGTGACCTCAATGCCGGTTCCGGTGCCCGCCGCCTTCAGGCTCTCGGCCTGTTTCACGACGGCCTCGGAGAGTTCCACGTTGGCGCGGGCCGCGTCCACGTCGGCCGCGCCCCGGAGCGCCGCCATGTAGGCCCGGGCGACCGCCGCGGCTGCCTGTTCCCGGGCGTTGTCCACCTCGGACCGGGCTGCCGCCACCCCCGCCTTCGACGCCTGATAGCGGCGGATCGTGCTGAAGTCGAACACCGTCTGCGCCGCCGACAAGCGCGCGTCCGTCACCCCGTACGGTCCCACCAGGGTGGGGAACTGGAAGCCGGGAATCGGGCTCGAGAATCGAAGGCCGACGGCTGCCAGGTTGGTGGTCTGATCGCGCCGGCTCAGGGTTCCGTCCACGTTGGGCAGCAGAGCGCTGCGCGCCTGTCGCGAGCGCGCCTCGGCCTGGGCCAGCGTTTCCCCGGAAAGCTGCACCCCGGTGTTGCCCTCGGGCGCCACCGCCAGTTCCACGGCGCGCTTCAACGTCAGCGGCAGAGGCCCGCGCGGCTCCGGCCCCTGTGCGGCGAGCACAGCGGCCATCGAGAATCCTATCCACACCAATCTCATTTGCAAACCTCCTTCGGCGTTACCGGCGAGCGGAACGCCGCCCCGAAGAAACTCAGCAGGCGCGGCAGAACCTCGGGCCCGGACATCACCGGCGCCATTCCCGACGGGCGGTGCCACATGACCGTCGCCATCGCCCCAAACATCAGTTCCAGCCGCCAGCGCAGCTCGTCTTCGGTCAAATGCGGCAGCGACCGGCGCATGGCTTCGTGAAATCGAACCACCACCGGCTGGAAATGCTTGACGAGAATCAGCGGCATGAGTCCTTCGCTGTACATGCGGCCCATCACCCGCACGATTTGCGGGTTGCGCTCCTTAGCCTCGAAGACGGGCCGCAAAAATGCGTCCAGCACGCGTTCCACCGGCGGCGCCTTGCGGCCGGCCTCCCGCTCGGCTTCATCCAGCAACGCCAGGCGCTGCTCGTTGACCGGACCCGCCTTGCGCCGGATGATCTCGTCGAGCAGTTCTTCCTTGGATCCGAAGTGATAATGGATCGCGGCCAGGTTCACACCCGCTTCAGCGATGATCTGCCGCAACGACGTTGACGCGTAGCCCTGATCGCCGATCAGCCGCTCGGCCGCGTCGAGGATCTTCTCCTTGGTATTCAATCGTTTGATTTAAACACTCGATTGAATCCGATGTCAAGTACGGGCGTGCAGGACGCCTCTGTTCGTTGCTTAACAAGTTGGCCCGTAACGTGCTACAACCCTCATCCAAACGCCCGAGGGCGGATTGGAGAGGAAGCCGAATGCTTAACTGGATTTCGAAGGTTTGGTGCAGGAACATGCACAATCAGGCCATGTGGCCGATTCACGGCCGCTACATTTGTCCGCAATGTCTACGGGAGTATCCGGTGGCGTGGGAGGGAGCGCCCGCGCGGCAGGAATGCGCGAGTCCCAGGCCGCTTCGCAACGCTGGAATCGCCCTGAATAACTGATCCCAGACGGCTTGGCCTCACCAGGCCAGGATGAGCCTTTCTGCGTCTCGGTATCCATACCTCCATCGCGGGCTCGCTCGCGAAAGCCGCGCTCACGGCGGCCGAACTCGGCGCGAACACCTTCCAGATCTTCTCCTCCAGCCCGCGCATGTGGCGTCCCAGCCGGCCGGACCCGCTCCAGATTCACGAACTTAAAGAGGCCCGGGAGAAATTCGACCTCTTTCCAATGGCCATCCATGTAAATTATCTGGTCAATCTGGCGTCCAACGACCCGGTGATCCGTGTAAAGTCTGTAGACGCCTTTCGTGGAGAACTGGAACGGGCCGCGGCCATCGGAGCCGAATACCTGGTGATTCATCCCGGAAATCACAAAGGCCGCTCGATCGAAGAGGGCATCGCGTCATTCGTGTTGGGACTGCGCGACGCGGCCTCCCGTTTCCGTTCCCACAGAGTCACCGTGCTGCTCGAAAACACGGCGGGGTCGGGCGCCTGTCTGGGCAGCCGTTTCGAGGAGTTACAATCCATCCGCGACCTGGCGCGCGACCTGACGGAGTTGCCGGTCGGTTACTGCCTCGACACGTGTCACTTACTCGCTTCGGGGTTCAATATTTCCACGGCGGCGGGTCTTCGCGCCACACTCCGGCAGGCGAAAGAAATCCTGGGATTGAGCAACGTTCACCTCATCCATGCGAACGACTCGAAAAAACCGCTGGGCTCGCGCGTAGACCGTCACGCGAATATCGGCGAAGGCTTCATCGGCCTGCCGGCCTTCCGCCGAATTCTTACCCACCCCGAACTGCGTTCAAAACCCTTCGTTCTCGAAACACCCGTGGATTCTCCCGGTGACGACCGTAAGAACCTCGACACTCTCAAGCGTCTTGCGGCATCACGGCGCACATTGGCGCGCGGAGTGTAAGCAATTTTGTCAGGCGCCACCGCCGCTTCGTAATTACCGCACGCCGGACACTTCAGGGCGGCGGAATTTATACGAAACACGAGAGAACCCATGCGCACTCTAATTCTGTCTCTGCTCTTTTCGGCCGCGACCCTCACACCAGGCTTTGCCCAGAGCGGGCCCCGCCTGCTCGAAAACAGGATGGCAGGTACCGCTCCTGCCCCCCTTGCCGCTCCCGGCCCAACCCGAGCGAATATCCGTGTCGATGTGAACATGACGCTGATTCCCGTCACGGTGCTCGACCCATACGGACATAGTGTCCTCGGTCTCACGCAGGACAACTTTCGCGTGTTCGATGGCCCCGAGCAACGGCCGATCGTGTCATTTGGACGCCACGACGCGCCGATCTCGGTGGGCCTGGTCTTCGATTGCAGCAAGAGCATGGTTGAGAAATTCATGTCGGCGCGCCAGGCACCGGCAGAGTTGTTCCGCCAGCTCAATCCGGAGGACGAGGCGTTTCTGATCACCGTCTCCGAGAAGCCGGAACTGCGCCAGGACTTCACCTCCAACTTCGAGGATGTGCAAAACGCGCTGCTGTTTACTCATCCCAAGGGCACAACTCCCCTTCTGGATGGCGTTTTCATGGGCCTGGAGTTGATGAAACATGCCAAGAATCCGCGCAAGGCGCTGATCGTGGTTTCCGATGGCGGCGATAACAACAGCCGCTACACGCTGCGGGAACTCACCGAGATCGCCGCCGAAGCGGACGTCCAGATCTACCCGTTGTGCCTGTGGGACCAGCCCCGGACCAGCGAGGAAGTAGATGGGCCCGGCCTGCTCAATAAGCTGGCGATCTCGAGCGGCGGGCTTACGTACCTGATTACGGACCCGAAGCAGGTGCACTCGACGATGGCGCGCCTGGGAGTCGGCCTGCACAATCAGTACCTCATCGGCTACTACCCGCCGGATGACGCTCCGGCCGGCAAATACCGTAAGGTCAAGGTGCAACTGCTGCTGCCGAAAGGCCTGCCGCGCCTGAAGATCTACGCGCGGAACGGCTACTACACGCCCGGCCGTTAGGATCGCTTCTCCCGGGCCTGCTAGGATGGAAATTAGTTTCCCAACCATCCAAGCACTATGCCCGAGAAGTCATACGACCACAACCGCATCGAGTTGAAATGGCACGAGCGCTGGCTCGAAGCCGATCATTACAAGGCCGAAGAAGGCTCTTCCAAGCCCAAGTTCTATGTGCTGGAGATGCTGCCCTACCCGAGCGGCACGCTGCACATCGGCCACATCCGGAACTACTCGATCGGCGACGCTCTGGCGCGCTACAAGTGGATGCGCGGCTTCAACGTTCTGCATCCGATGGGCTGGGATGCGTTCGGGCTTCCGGCGGAGAACGCGGCCATCGCCAACCAGCGACCGCCGCGGGAATGGACACTGCATAATATTGCGGCGATGAAGAAGACGCATCGCCGCTTCGCTTTCAGCTACGACTGGGACCGCGAAGTCTCCACCTGTGAACCGGAATACTACCGCTGGAACCAGTGGTTCTTTTTGAGGATGCTCGAGCGGGGGCTTGCGTACCGCAAGAAGGCGCTGGTCAACTGGTGTCCGAAATGCGCCACGGTTCTGGCCAATGAGCAGGTGGTGGAAGGCTGCTGCTGGCGCCACGAAGACACGGCAGTGGAACAGCGCGCGCTCGAGCAGTGGTTCCTGAAGATCACCGCTTACGCCGACCAGCTTCTGGACGACATGGCGGCGCTCGAAGGCGGCTGGCCGGAGCGCGTGCTCACCATGCAACGCAATTGGATCGGCCGCTCGGAAGGGGCGGAGGTGGATTTCCACCTCTCTGGAACAGGCGAGCCCATCCGCGTGTTCACAACGCGCGTGGACACCATTTATGGCGCCACCTGCGTGATTCTCGCGCCCGAGCATCCGCTGAATGAGACCCTGCTCGACCACGCGGGCAGGACGCGCGCGAAGGCCATGGTGGATGCCCGCGCCGGCCGCGATCCGGGCGACATCGAAAAAGAAGGGTTCTTCACGGGGCATTACGCCATCAATCCGTACTCCGCGGAAAAAGTGCCGATCTGGATCGCAAATTTTGTCCTGATGGGCTACGGTACGGGTGCGATTATGGCGGTGCCGGCACACGACGAACGGGACTTCGAGTTTTGCCGGAAATACGGCATCGCCGTGCGGCCGGTGATTCGTCCGGTGGACGGCGAACTGGCCGCCGAACCTGGAATGACCGCTTCCTTCAGCGAGTACGGGATAGTGGAGAATTCGGGCGAGTGGTCCGGGCTGCCGAGCGAGGAGGCCCGCCGCAGGATGGCCGCCTTTGCCGAGGAGAACGGCTTCGGAACGGCCGCGGTTACTTTCCGCATCAAGGACTGGGGCATCTCGCGGCAGCGCTACTGGGGAACTCCGATTCCGGTTGTCCACTGCCCGGCTTGCGGCGTCGTGCCGGTGCCGGAAGATCAGCTTCCGGTGATCCTGCCGGATCGCATCGAGATTACCGGAACGGGCCGGTCGCCGCTTGAAAACGTCCCCGGGTTCGTCAACGTCCAGTGCCCGAAATGCGGCGGTCCGGCGCGCCGGGAAACCGACACCATGGACACATTTATCGACTCGTCCTGGTATTTTTACCGCTACTGCGATCCGCACAACGACCGGATGCCCTTCGATCCCGCGAAGATCGCGTACTGGTTCGAGATCGACCAGTACATCGGCGGCGTGGAACATGCCATTCTGCACCTGATCTATTCGCGCTTCTTCACAAAGATGATGCGCGATATCGGGCTGATCCGGAACAGCGAGCCGGCCCGCCGCCTGTTCACGCAAGGGATGGTCATTGCGGAAGGCGCCAAGATGTCCAAGTCCAAGGGCAACGTGGTCGGCGCGGACATGCTGGCCGAGCGTTTCGGCGCCGATACGGCCCGCATGTTCGTGCTCTTTGCGGCGCCGCCCGAAAAAGAGGTGGACTGGCGGTTCGAAGGGGCCGAAGGGATTCACCGGTTCCTGGGGCGCGTGTACCGCTTCGCCACCCGCAATCTCGACCGGACCGGCGAAGGCGCCGGCGAATCCGACGCCACCGTGCGCCGCAAATTGCACCAGACGCTCCGCAAGATCACGGAAGATTTCGAGAGCCGCTGGCACTTCAACACCTGCATCGCCTCGATCATGGAGCTGCTCAATGTGCTCTACACGGAGGAGGCGAAGATTTCGCCGGCCGTGGCCAGGGATGTGGTGGAGAAACTTGCCCTCATGCTGGCTCCGTTCGCGCCCTACCTTTCCCAGGAACTCTGGGACGAGCTCGGTCACCAGGGGTCCGTGTTCCGGCAGTGCTGGCCGGATTTCGACCCGGAACTGGCCAGGGAGCCGGAAGCCGAGGTGGTGGTGCAGGTAAACGGAAAGCTGCGGGCGCGCATCCATGTGCCCTTCGGCACCGCGGCATCGGAGCTGGAGAGGTTGGCCCTTGCTCACGAAAAGGTACTGCCCTCACTTGCGGGAAAAAAGGTGCGCAAAGTGGTGACGGTACCGGACCGGCTGGTGAACATCGTCGTGCAATGATGGCCGCGGGTACTGAGAAGATGGGGATATCTCCTTTTTTACCACTGCGTTAGCCAACCATTACTACCTTTCGACAATATTGACCGCGCGCTGAGGCGTCTCCTACGATCACGGGGAAGACTGAGGAAAAACATCGCCGACTCGGTCCGGAATTTCGGAGGATTATGCGAGCAGTATCCAGACGCGTTCTGTTGTTTTTTGTTGTTGCAGCTTTAGCCGCCTCGGCCGCTTTTGCGAGTCCCATCGTCGGTTCGATTTCGCTCGGTACGTTGCAGGTAGGGGTCAACGGTGTCACGCTTTCCGACACGACCTCGATCACAGCGCTGTCGTACTTCGCTAACGGCGTAGGCCTGGGCGACTACGCGCCTATCGGCTTCTTTGAAGCCTTTGCAGAGAGCGGAGCCTTGGACCTCGACAACCCCTCAGGTTGGAGCCTGAGCGGGCCCTCGGGCACCTTCACGGCTTCCGCTGTGACCGTCCCCATACGTACCGACAGCTTCCTGAATTTCTTCGTGCAGGGGATCTTTGTCCCGGGTCCGTCCCTTCTGGCTATCAACCCGACGCTGACGCAGAACTCGGCATCCCTCACCTTTACGGTCACGCGCAGTGGTGCCGGCAGCAACAGCGCCGCCATCACGTTGGACTCGCCCTCGCTCTTCCCTGTCCCCGAACCCACCGCTTTTGTCCTGACAGGCACCGCGCTTCTGGGATTCGGATTGCTTCGTCGTCGCAGGTAAGAGAAATCCATCGGATTTGCCGCGGGCCGGGACACTCCCGGCCCCTTCTCTTTTTACAGCCGTTGCAACGACGCCACGGTCTCCAGGTGGTAGGTCTGGGGAAACAAATCCACCAGCGTGACCCGTTCCAGCCCGTACCCGCCCTCCGTCAGGCCGTGCAGGTCCCGCGCCAGCGTCGCCGGGTCGCAGGCAACTATGGTGATCCGCCGGGGACGAAGTGCGACCAGCCGCGCCACGACCGCCTTTCCCAGCCCGGACCGCGGGGGATCCAGCAGAATGAATTCGGGCGGATCCTCAATTGAATGCAGAAACTCCTCGGCCGTGGTCTGCACCGTTTGTAAGTTGGAGAGGCCGGCACGGCCGGTGTTGAATTCGAGGTCGCGCACCGCCCCCGCCCCCGACTCGACCGCCGTTACCGAGCCGAACTTCCGCGCCAGCGGAATGGTGAACAGGCCGACGCCGCAGTAAAGATCGGCCGCCCGATCGCCACCTTCATCCGGGATCGCGACTTCCACCAGGCGATCCGCGAGAAACCGGTTTACCTGAAAAAAAGAAGACCGGCTTACGCGGAACTGCCCCTGGTAATCCAAGGCGCCGGCGACCAGGCCGGAGATCTCCTCGCCGCACCATTCGAAAAAGCGCCGGGCCAGGGGACGGCCGGCTTCGGTCACGTTGAGCTGCACCTGCTGCTCGTCGGTAAAGATCTCGAGCGAGCGCAGGAATCGCGGCCAGCGATTGTCCCGCACCAGGCGGGCCAGGATGGCGATGACCTGGTTGATGCGAGGCGACGAAATAGGACAGTGGTCAATGGCGCAAATCTTGTGGGAGCGCGTTTCGCGGTATCCGATTCTGCCGTTTTCGACGTGCAACTGGACCCGGTTGCGGTATCCCCAGGGCTCGCCCGAAATGACCGCGATGTCGCCCGGCGGCTCCAGTTTTGCGAGGCGGCGAAGCTCCTCTTCGAGGATCTGGCGCTTGGCGCGCAACTGGTAGTCGTACGGCACGTGCTGGTAATGGCAGCCGCCACAGCGCGCGAAGTACGGACAGGGCGCCAGCACCCGTTCCGGCGCCTGCTCCAGCACCTTGAGGGTGCGCGCCTTCACCAGGCCCGGCTTTTCCTGCCACGCCGACGCGCGGATGCGCTCGCCCGGCAGGACGAACGGCGCAAACACCACGCGCCCCTCCAGACGCGCCAGGCCGTCGCCGCCGTAAACCAGCTTCTCCACGGTCACTTCGAAATTGCTTAGGATAGAGTTTACCCCCGACCCTTTAGACTGCCACAACTGGCTACCGGGGCGCGGCGCGCAGGCCCGGCGCACAACAGGAGCGAATGAAAACACGAGTTTTTTCCGGAATGCAGCCCTCCGGGAATCTTCACATCGGCAACTATCTGGGCGCCCTGAAGAACTGGGTCCGCATCCAGCACGATTACGAATGCATATTCTGCATTGTGGACCTGCATGCCATCACGGCTTACCAGGATCCGGCCGAACTCCGCGCCAAAATCGAGGAGATCGCCGCCTTGTATCTGGCGGCCGGAATCGATCCCAAGACCTGCGCCATCATGGTGCAGTCTGCCGTTCCGTCGCATGCCGAGCTGGCCTGGATGCTCACCTGCGTCACTCCGGTCGGCTGGCTGGAGCGGATGACGCAGTACAAGGCCAAGTCCGCCAAACAGGAATCGATCGGTGACGGGCTGCTGCAATATCCGGTGTTGATGGCTGCCGACATCCTGCTCTACCAGGCCGGAATCGTGCCGGTTGGGGAAGACCAGGCGCAGCATCTGGAACTGACGCGGGACATCGCACAGCGCTTCAATTCCCTTTACGGGGATACGTTTGTCGTGCCGGGCACGAGCCTGCCCGCGGTCGGCGCCCGGGTCATGGGGCTCGACGATCCGGCGCAGAAGATGAGCAAATCGTCCACCGGGGCGGGCCATGCGGTGGCGCTGCTCGACCCTCCGGCGAAGATCCGAAAGACCATCATGCGGGCTACTACCGATTCGAACCCCGCCGTGGATTTTGAAACGGCCGGTCCCGGCGTGCTGAACCTGGTGGCGATCCATCAGGCTTTTTCGGGGGCGACTGACGAGGAGACGAAGCGCGAATTCGCGGGCCTGCGCTATGGCGATCTCAAGAAACGGGTGGCCGAGATGGTAATCTCGCACCTCGAACCTTTCCAGGAGCGATACCGGCGGATCACAAGCGAGCCCGGCTACGTGGCCGCGGTACTGCGGGAGGGCGCCGAACGGGTCGGGCCAATCGCCGCCGGTACGGTTCGGCTGGTGAAGGAACGCATGGGCCTCCACGTGTAACCCGCGATGCTGCGCTGCTACCTGGACCTGCTCCGCCGCAACCGGAACTACCGGCTGCTGTGGGTTGCGCAACTGGTCAGCGAACTGGGCGACTGGTTCTACACGCTCGCGGTGTACAGCCTCTTGCTGGAGCTGACCGGCAACTCGGCGCAATCGGTGGCGCTGGCCGTGATCCTGCAAGTGCTTCCACATACCTTGGCGGCGCCCGCCACGGGGGTCATCAACGACCGCATCAGCCGCAAGTCCATCATGATCGGTTCGGACATCGCGCGCTGCTTCATCGTGCTGGGCATGCTGGCTGTGCGCACTCCGGGAATGGTGTGGCTGGTTTATCCGCTGCTGCTGCTTGAAACGCTGGGAGCCGCCTTCAATGAACCGGCGCACAGCGCGGCGATCCCGAACATCGTGCCGGCACACGAGGTGCTGCCGGCCAACGCGCTGGCCTCGATTACCTGGTCGTTCTGCCTGGCGGCGGGCGCGTCGCTGGGCGGCCTGGCGGCGGTGCTGTTGGGGCGCGATGCGGTGTTCGTGATCAACGCCGTGTCGTTCCTTGCTTCGGCCTGGCTGATTGCCGCCATGCGCTTCGAGGAGCCCCACGCTTGCGGCCGGCCCCCGCTGCGCGCGCGCGACCTGTTCGACTTTACGCCGGTGCTGGACGGCATCCGCTACATCCGCGCGGACCGGCGGCTGTTCGCCACGGTGTTCGTGAAATGCGGTATCGGGCTGCTGGGCGCAAACAACGTCGTGCTGCCGATCCTGGGACAGCGGGAGTTCGCAGTGGGGTGGAGGGGCCTGGACCCGGAGCGGGGAGCGACGCTCGGCATGAGCCTGCTCATGGGGGCGCGCGGCGTCGGCTCGCTGATCGGGCCGCTGGTCGCCGGCAGGTGGGCGGGCGAACGGCAGGACCGGCTGCGCGTGGGCATCTTTTTCGGCTTCCTCCTGTCGTCGGTGGGCTACCTCTTTCTGGGCACGGCAGGCGCGCTGGTCCTGGCGGTAGTGACGGTAGCCGCCGCCCACGCCGGATCCTCCACCAACTGGGTGTTTTCGACGACGCTGCTCCAGATCTATTCCAACGATCGCTTCCGCGGCCGCGTTTTTGCGGCCGATTACGGGCTGTGCATGCTGGGCATCTCGGCCAGCAGCTATCTGGCCGGCCTGGCGATCGACGTGGGGGTACCGGCGCGCACCTTTGCCGCGCTGATCGGAGTGTCGATGCTGATCCCGGCTGCCGTCTGGGCGTGGTCCCTGGGCTGGTCCCGGGGGCGGGGCGCATAGCCGCCTGACGCTACAATCGAGAGTACATGGGTTTATCCGCGGGCACTTTCAGCGGGCGCTTCTGGGCTCTGATCGGCGCGACATTCCTCGGGTTTCTGGGCATCGGAACCGTGCTTCCGCGCATGGCGCCGCACGTGCGTCACGATCTGGGCGGGACCGACCAGACGGTAGGTTTCGTGATCGGCGTGTTCTCCTTCGTGGCCCTCGCCTCGCGCTTCATTTCGGGACCGCTGGCAGACCGGCGGGGGCGGAAGGTCGCATTTCTTTCCGGCCTGATGAGCTGCGCGCTGGCGGGAATCGCGTACCTGCTGCCTCTGGGACTCGGCGGCGCCTACCTCGGCCGGGTGCTGCAAGGGTTTGGCGAGGCCTGCCTGTACACGGGGGCCGCGGCCTGGGCGGTGGAACTGGGCGGGATCGAGAGAAGCGCACAGGCTCTCGGGTATGTCAGCACGGGAATCTGGGGCGGGATCTCGGCCGGGCCGGTGGTGGGCCAGTGGCTGGGGTCATTTCAGGCAGCGGCATGGATGCAGGCGGGTGCCGCCGTGGCGGGCTTCGGCCTGTTGACGAGGGTTTCGGAAGATTACCGGCCGCCCGAGCACCACGAACGCAGGGAGTGGCTGCCGCGGTCGATCATCGCCCCTGGACTGGCCATCGGTTTCGTCAACGTGCAATACCCCGTGATTACGGGCTTCCTGGTGCTGCACCTGGCGAATCATGGCAACTCCGGCCCCGCCGCCTTCACCGCCTTTGCCCTGATGGTGCTGCTGTCGCGTTTCTTCCTGGGCGGCCTCCCCGACCGCATGCGTCCGGCTTTCACGTTCTATGGCGGCCTGGTGGCGATGGCGATCGGCTTACTCGTGCTGGCCGCGGGACCGGGGCCGGTTGTGGCGGTGGGGGCGGCCGGCCTGTTGGGATTCGGCCTGTCGTTCCCGTGGTCGTCCATCGCCGGCGCGGTTCTGCGCCGCACGCCCAGCGCGCAACGGGGCTCCGCGGTGGGATTGCTCAGCGCGTTCTACGACTTGTTTGTCGGCCTCAGCTCTTTCGCCGCGGGCGCGGTGGCGGAACGGTCGGGCTACCCGGCCGCGTTCGTCATGGGCGCGCTGGCGTTGGGCGCTTCGGCGATTCTCGGCCGGTATCATTTTCGCGAGAGCGGAGGCGCCTACCGAACCCCCATCATTGCTCGCAGAGACTGAATCTTATCGGGCGACCCTTTGAAAATATCCGCCGGGTACTGGCGGTAGCGCATGATGTCGCGGTGAATCGGGTCTGCCTTGTTGGAGTTGATGCCCCAGCCTGCCATGTACATCAGGCGCAGGTTTTCGTCGAGGTTCAGTTCCGCACCGTGCAGCCACGATGCCATATCGGACTTGCGGCCCGCATAGGTGGCGTAGAGTTCGATCGGGCTCGAGAATTCGATGCTCTGCAGCGACTCCACCACCGGCGCCCAGTCCGGCTGGCTCAGCCGTGCTTCGATAGCGTCGAGGTCGATTACCGGGGCCTCCGTGTGCCCCATAAAGACCATGTCGTAACCCTGGCCGTCGATGGTATTGGTCCAGATGGTGCCGTGGGGGAAGGCTTCGAAGAAGGTGGCCAGCTCGCTGCGCACGGTTGCGCTGTCGCTTTCATAGAGGGGAACATACAGCGTAAAAATACCGCCCGGATTGAGGTGCTGTTTCACGGACTCGAAATATTCCCTCGAGTACAGCGCCGCCGTGCCCTTGGCGAAAACGTCGAGGGGGTCGGAGGCAATGATGTCGAACTTTTCGGAAGTCGTGCGCAGGTAGTGGCGGGCGTCGTCGTAGTGGATGGTGGTGCGCGGGTCCAGCAGCACGCGGTAGTTCTGCGGCCCGAAGAATTTGGTGGAGATCGGCGGTATCGCCGGCTCGATTTCGCACACCTTGATCTTCTCGATATTCGAGTACCGGGTGAAGGTTCCCGCCGAGACGCCCGCACCGAATCCGATGCCGAGAACCGACTTCGCCTTGGGATGCATCAGCGCGGCCAGGTGGCCGACCATGCGCTGAAGCCGCATGTCGTACGGCTCGTTGGTAGCCTCTACATGCCCGTTGACGTCGATCTGCATCGCGCCGTCCTCCCATTGCGAAATCACCACCGAGGAGTTGCGGCCCTCCGTTTTGTGCAGCAGGGTGGCATGACCCATGGAAGTGGAAATCTTGCGGCCGAACGCGATCAGTTCCCAGGGAACCTCGTGAACCTTGGCGGTAAGGAAGAGAGCGAACACCATGGAAGCGGTGAGGGCCACCGCGGTGCCCATGGAACGGGTGCGCCGGACGTAGGGAAGGAGCACCACCAGGGCGCTGGCGGCGGAGAGCAGCAGCAGCAGGCGCTGCGATTGCAGCGTGCCGATTCCAGGCACCAGGATCAGGCTCACAATCAACGCTCCGAAAATGGCTCCGAGGGTGTTGGAAGCATAAACGGCGCCCACCAGCTTTCCCGAATCCTCGCGCGGCGAGGCGGTGGCGGCGAGGGCCAGCGGGAAGCTTGCGCCCCAGAGCAGGGTGGGGGGCAGAATGGCCCAAAGAGCCCGCGCCATATCCACCTGGAATATGAACCAGGGATTGTCGGTCATCATCGGATTGACGGGCCAGTACGGGAGCGAGTCGGAGATCATGTAGGCGGCCCAGAAGGTCGCTCCGGCGAGCAGAACCTGGCACCATCCGAGTGCCAGACGCGCCCATTCCGGCGAGCGCCCGCGAGCCAGCCAGGAGCCCACCGTACTGCCCACCGCCAGGCCCACCAGAAACACGGCCAGGATGATGGAGAAAACGTATGTGGTGAGGCCGAACAGGTAGCCGAGCAGGCGCGTCCAGACCACCTCCGCTCCCAGCGCGCAGGCGCCGGACAGACCGATGGTCACATAAATGGTCCAGAGGGTGGCCTTCCGCCCGGCAGGTAAGGAATCCGCGATCTCGGGCTGATCAGGAACAGGGTCTTCTTCCATCCCGGCGGAAGCGGGTGTGCGAGCCGCGATGGCCAGGGCGGCGAGCGCCACCACCACGTTCAGGCAAGCGGCCACCAGGGTGGCAGTCTGGACGTTGTAGTGCCGCAGCAGGTAGAAGCCTGCCCAAAGGCAGCCGAATACCGCGCCTACCGTGTTGGTCCCGTAAAGCAGGCCCCACCAGGATGCCCCCCGCGAGGTGGATTCGATCCAGCGGGCAGCGGCCGGCAGGGACGCGCCCATGAGGATGGTGGGAGGCAGCAGGCAGATTCCCGCCATCAGGCCGCGCAGGATCATCCCGGGCAGACCCAGGATGGCGGCCGAGAGGTAGACGCGCTCCACCAGCGGCATGGCCACCAGGACGATAAGGCCCAGCGCTCCGATACCCAGCTCGACATAAGCATAGGTCTTCAGCGGGTGTGCGGGCAGTTTCCGCATGCGTGGAAGCAGCAGGCTGCCCAGGCAAAGGCCGCCCATGTAAGCGGCGAGGAGGAACCCCATGGAGACCGTGGTCGAGCCGATCGCCAGTTGCAGCATCTGAAACCAGACGATTTCGTAGATGAGGGCCGCGCAGCCGCTCCCTGCGAAAAGGAGAAGAAGCAAGAACAGGAAAGGCGATTCCCGAAAGCTTGCCGGGCGAGAGAGGGTTGGGGTTGTCATGTCGAAAAAGCGGTCTCCTGGTGTTTTCAGGTGATTGACTAGACTAGCAGAGGCGAAGGAAAAGATGTTTTGGTTATGGGGCAGCCGGCGCGGGAACGCCCATCCGGCGTTTTCAGGTCTTTCCGACCGGGTATTTGTCCCGGCATTCGGCGGAGCAGAAATGGAGCAGCTCGCCGTTGATCTTGCGCGTGACGCTCACTGCAGGGGAGACATAAGCACCGCAGACCGGGTCCTTCTTGAGGTCTCCGCCGGAGGCTGCCGTGGGCGGCGGCCCGGCTTCCGGGCGCCGGACGGAACCTGAGCCCATGCCTGCAAATACACTCTTCAGGACGGCCCGGAGCAGCAGGAATAACAGCAGGGGAAGGAGGATTCGAAGAATGAAAAACCTTATCATGAGGTCGGGGCGGGAAGGAACCCCCGCCCCGGACATTCCAACCGTTTACTTCTTTTTCTTACCCGTCTGCTTCTTGGCGTTGGGATCCACGAACTTGGTATCCACAGCCGAACCGAGCGTAGTCAACATGTCCTTGGCGGACTGTGCAAAGGGCCCCTCGGGCTGCAATTCCAGGTACTTCTGGAACGCTTCGACGGTGCCCGGGACGGGAGTTACCTTGCCGTCGGACCCGATAGCCGCCTTGCCCACCAGAGTGACGCCGTATTGATAATAGGCATCGGCGTAGGTCGGGGTCAGTTCGATGGCGCGCTTGAAAGCATCGCCGGCGGCGTCGTTCTGGCCCGTATTCACCAGAATCGCCCCAAGGTTGTAATAGTATTTCCCGCCGTTCGCGGGATCGAGTTCGGCCGCTTTCTTCAACTCCACCTGCATCTCGGGGAACTTCTTGCCCTTGGCGAGCGCGAGCGCGAAGTTGTTGTGGGTGGCGGCATCGTCCGGTTTCAGTTCGAGGGCCTTGGTGTAGGCTTCGATGGACTTCTGGATATTCTGGTTGAACTCCTCGCCCGTCTTGGTACCGGCCAACTGCACATAAGCCTCACCGAGCTGGGCCCAGACAGCCACCTGGGTCGGATCCAGTTCCGAGGCCTTGGCGAAAGAAGCGACGGCGGCATCGTACTGCTTGCCTGTCATGGCCGTCATCCCGGCGTTGAACGCATCGTTCAACTCCTTATTCTTCTTCATCTTGTCGGCCTGCTCCTTGAGCTGCTTCTCCATCGCCTCTTTCTGTTCGGCGGAGAGGCCGCGTTTCATTTCATCGGTCAACTGGCCGGTTTGCATGGCCTGTTGCATGGCAGCCTGTTGGGCGGCGCTCTGCTTGGCCGAGGCGGCAAGGTCGAAATTGACGGGAGTGGGCTCACCCATCCGGGTCCGGATGTTGTTTACCTTGTCCATTTCCTTGCCATCGATTTCACAGGCAATGTTGTAGTTGCCGATCGGCAGGCCCATGTACAGGAAATGGCCCTTCTTGTTGGTCGTGGTTTTGTAGCTACCTTTAATATCGATTCGTTCGATTTTGATGACGGCCTTATCGACCGGTTTGCCGTCTGTGCCTTTTACATCACCTTCGATCGTGGTGATCTGGGCGAAAGAAGTGAGGGCCAGGAATATCATCCCGGCTGCGGCGAGGGCCAACGAGCGCAGCTTCATAGTTGCCTCCAAGAGACTATTATGTATTAAATCCAGTATAGCGCCAAAACTTCCGGCACAGTCTTTCGGCTGGTGGCCGGCGCCGGGATCGCAAGTGGGGGAGAAGCCCCGGTTTAGTCCTCGAAAAGCCCGATTTGCCCCTCGGGGGCCGGTTTCGCCTTGCGCTTTTTGAGGGGGCTGCCCACAACTCCCAGAACCTGCACCGATTCGAGGCTCGCGCGAGGCACGAAATAGCGCTGGCTGTTGCTGAAGGGATCGGGGGGAATCACCGTGAAACCGTGCTGCTCGAGGTGCAGGAGGTCGTTGGTCATGACGCCTTCCATCTCTTCCCCGTCCCGGAACCGGAAACGGAGCCACAGTCCTTCCATTTTGGGGCGTGTGAGGAAGACCCTGCGTTCGTCGCCCGGGTTGGCCTGAAAATCGCGCACGAACACGACGGACTTGATCTCGCTATAGGGGACGCTCGAAACGTTGCCTTCGGCGGTAAGCAGCTCCACACCGGCAGGTTGTAGAAAAGAAAGCGGGTTTACGTATCCACACAAAGACTCGCGCTGATATCTCCGCACAACGGCCTTCTTCGTGGTGGAACCGGCCAAACGCCCTCTTTTCAGAACAATGTTTCAAACATTTCGGCGCTTATTGTATCATTGGCTCGATGCCAGGAGCGCCCAGCGCCGGTCAGCCAGGGAACAACACGGCTGTGACTGCGTTCCTGGACTTCTGCCGCATGGAAAAGGGGCTTTCGGCCAATACCGTCAGCGCCTATTCTGCTGATTTATATAAATTTCATTCTATTGTACCGGCCGGTCCAGCGGCCGGCGCCGGAGACCTGCGTGGTTATGTGGACGAGCTCGCCGCTGCCGGTCTGAGCAGCCGGTCGATCGCCCGCCATTTGACGACTCTCCGGAATTTCTACCAGTACCTGCTCCGGGAGGGCTCGATCGACGCCGATCCGACTGAGCACCTACGTACGCCGAAACAGTGGCAAACTATACCTAAGTATCTGAATCTTCAGGATATCGAGCGAATTATACAGGCTCCCGACACGTCCCGGCCAACCGGAATGCGGGACCGCGCGATGCTCGAGCTCCTGTATGCCACCGGACTGCGGGTTTCCGAGTTATGCGGCCTCGGGCTGGGCGAGGTCAACCAGGAACTCGGGGTGGTGCGCACCACCGGCAAGGGCAACAAGCAGAGGCTGGTTCCCGCCGGAACGTCGGCCTTGCGTGCGGTCTCCGAGTACCTTCAATCGGCGCGGCCCGCCCTGCTCAAGGGGAGGGCCAGCCGCTATCTGTTCGTGACGGCACGGGGCGGCGCGCTGACGCGGCAGGCATTCTGGAAGCTGCTTGCCGGATACGGAAAAACGGCCGGCATTTTTCACAATTTGACGCCCCATGTGCTGCGCCACAGCTTCGCCACCCACCTGCTCGAGGGTGGCGCGGACCTTCGCAGCGTGCAGATCATGTTGGGGCACGCCGATATCTCGACCACCCAGATTTATACGCACGTCATGCGGTCAAGACTTCGGGAAACGGTTACAAAGCATCACCCAAGGGCTTGAGAGGAGCGCAGCGGGCCGGATCAGACTGCCGGCGCGGGCGGCGAACGCTTGCGATGAGCGACTACATCTATATGTTGGAGAGCCACCTGAGTTCGGAACAGAACCAGGTGGTGAGCGAGGTCCAGCAGGCCGCCTCGGGCACCAATGTCAACCTTTTCCTGACCGGCGGAGCCATGCGGGACATGCTCTCCGGCTTGCGCATCCGGGATCTGGATTTCGTGGTGGAAGGGCCTGCCCTGAAGCTTGCCAAGGCAGTCTGCGAGCGCACCGGCGCGCGTCAAACGGCAGTAGACGAGACACGGAAAAGCGCGGAACTCCAGTTTGCAAGCGGAGTGACGGCCCAGGTGGCGTTGTCGCACCTGGAACGCTACGCCCGCTCCGGCGCCAAGCCCCAGGTAACCGCCGCCACCATCCAGGAGGATCTGCGCTGCCGCGATTTTACGTGCAATGCCGTCGCCCTATCGCTGAACAAGGCGTCGCGGGGGCTGCTGCTCGACCCGACGAACGGCCTCGCCGACATCGGCAGACGTGAACTGCGGGCCGTCAGCACGCATGGATTTTACGATGACCCGACGCGCCTTCTACGGCTGGTCCGCTTCCGGGCCCGCATGGAATTCACGGTGGAGGAGCGCACGCAAACCCAAATGGCGAATGCGCTCGAGGCCGGCGTGCAGCGGCTCATTACGGCAAGGGCACTCGGAGAGGAACTGCGCCGCATCGCGGTCGAGGACAACGTTGTCGAGATTGTGAAAGGGCTTGAGGAGGCGGGGCTTTTGAGCCTGTTCTCGGCCGCTCTGTCCGGACCAAAGAGCAATGCCGCGGGACTGGCTCGTTATGAAAAACTGCTGCGCATGGTTCCCGACGATTCGCGCTGGCGGAGCGCGCGGCTGGGACCGTTTCTGTACGTGCTGACCGAGAAACTGGCGCCCAAAGAGAAACAGGCACTCGTCCAGGCAACCGAGTTGGGCAAAGCCGATACCGATTGCTGGCTGAAACTGGAGGCGCGCGCCAGGAAACTGGAAACCGCCGTTCGATCGACGAAGATCCGCAAGCCCTCCCACGTCTACCACCTGGTTGCGGCCGCGCCACCCGACGAAATTCTATTTCTGCTTTACCGCTCCGCCTTCAAGCCGGTGCAGGAGCGGCTGAGAAGCTACTTCCAGAAATACCTGCCCCTGGTGCAGGAGATCACGGCGGAAGAATGGGAGGCCGTGAAGGCCAAGCCGGGTACGGCGAAGTACGCCAAGGCGCGCGAGGACTTTTTGAGCGAGAGGCTCAATCGCAAGCCGCGAAAGGTGGAAACGGAGGCCGGGCCCGAGGAGGCGCCCCCACCGGTGGCGGAGGTTGCCGCCGACAGGAAAGCGCGCCAGGGCTATTGAACCCGGTTGTGTAGCGCGGACTGGTGCTGCCAACCTGCAGGCGCGGGGGACTGCCGGCCGGCCGTCGAACGGCGCTCGCCGATCGCGCCCGCTGTGCGGAACTCGTGCTGTACCATGCGGATAGCTGTCCGGTTACCGGTCACCCGAACAATCCTGCCTAAAACCACGAGCTGCATCTGGGCCACATTGTGAAGCAGAACCGGCCAGGAGACGGCCAATTCCACGTTCAGGCCCGGAACCAGTTCCCGGCCCGCGTCGAACAGGATGCCGCCGCTGGAAAAATCCAACGTCCAGCCGGTACCCGACTCGACGACCTTCTTCCGTCGGATCAGTTTCCATTTCAGATCGAGTTGAAGTTCGTAGCGGCGGTCGGCGCGACGTTCGCCTCCGATAGTCTGCGGAGGGTTGGGCTCATCTAACCAGTTCATTATGTAGGGGCCTTTTAACCAACATGACCAGTATCACGGGCTCCGACACGTTACCGAAAGTCATAAGGGTACTTTATTGGTACCGGATAGTAGCCGCTAACCGATGGGGGTATGGCTGGTCGCGGCCGTTTGCACGCCGTCACCCGCCTGCTATCCTCATAGCTGCCAACCGGATGGCGTTTATGAAAGAAACATCGATCCTGGCAAGCGGACTGCTTTTGCCCATGCTGCTTGCGGGCCAGGCCTTCTTGGGAATCGAGAGCACGGTCGCCGATTTTTCCCTGGCGAACGGCTTGCGATTCGTGTTGATGGAGCGGCATGACTCGCCGGCGGTCTCCTTTCATGTTCTGGTGGGCGCCGGTTCGTGCAACGATCCCGAAGGAAAATCGGGGCTGGCCTTCCTGGTGGCCCGGTCGCTCACAAAGGGAACACAGACGTTGGGCAGCGTGGACTGGGAGGACGAGAAGGAGGCCCAGGGCCGGGTGGAGGAACTCTACGGCCTCATCGATGCCGAACGCAGCAAAGGGGCGGGGGCGGACGAAACCAGGATCCTCAGCCTCGGGGCTCAGGCAAAATCGGCAATCGACCGCGCCAATGCCCTATCCCGCGCAGGCGATTTTCTTCGGGCACTGCAAGAGAACGGGTTGACCAACTTCTCCACGGAAACGGGAGCGGACGCTAGCGAGTTCGCCGTCAGCCTGCCCTCCAACCGGGTGGAGTTCTGGTTTCTTCTGCAATCCGAGGAATTCCTGCGGCCGGCGTTCCGGGAGTTCTACAGGGACCGGAATGCCATCGCCCAACAGGGCCCGTCCGCGGATCCGCAGGTCCTGATCGAAAAGACGCTTCTTGCCAAAGCGTTTTCCGCACATCCTTACGGCAGGCCGGCATCGGGGCGACCGGAAGAGTCCTCCGACGTCCGGCGCAACTCCGCCCGCGCTTTTTTCGACACGTACTATGTTCCGGCCAACATGGTGATTGCAATTGCCGGTGACCTGGCGTTGCCGGACGCCAAGCGCCTGGCGGAGCGGTATTTCGGAAGACTTCCGGCGAAACCGCTGCCGCCCCCGGTCGAGATCGTCGAGCCGGCGCAAAGCAGCCCGATCGACAGCACGGTGACCGCTGCCGGCAGCCTGGTCGCGGTGGGTTTCCGGCGTCCCGCCGCACGGCACCCGGACGCGCCGGCGCTACAGCTTCTCGAATCAATCCTGAACGGCCGGCGCGGACTGCTCCAACGAGAGTTGGCGGAAGGAAAGCAGATTACGTCCGGGGCCCAGGCGTTTGCGGTCTATCCGGGCGGGCGCTATCCATCGCTCTTCGGTTTTCTGCTGGCGCCGGCAGCGGGAAAAACCACGGACGAGGTAAAAGACGGGCTCGATGCAGTTTTGAAGGGTCTGTCCAGCCAGGCAGTGGATGCCGAAACGCTGCAGCGCGCCAGAAACCAACTGCGGGTGGCGGCGCTGCGCCGGCTGTTAAGCAACCGCGGAGCGGCGGCCTACCTGGCAGGCGCGCAGTTCATTTATGGCGATTGGCGCAAAGGGCTGGAGGCGTTGGACGAGTTGGACAAGGTGGGTCCGGCGGATATCCAACGAGTCTCGCTTCAATATTTCACGCCGCAGGGCCGCACAAGTGTTGTGACGGTTCCGCCTCCGGCTCGCGTCCGCGTCCCGAATGAAAGGACACCGCGATGATCCGTTGCGTGGCAACCTGTTTTGTGCTGGTGGGGCTCTCGGGTGCGCAGACGGCTCCGCCGCGGAAGACCTCGCCGGCGCCTCCCCCGACGCGAGCGAAGCAGCAGGCGGGCGGGGCCGCCGCCTCGAGTAAACCCAGCCCGTCCTCCGGCGCGGCCGGTCGGTCCATCAGCTTTCAGAGCCTCAGGTTTCCCCCGCTTCACCCCCTGGCAGCGCCGCCCCACCGGTGGATCACACTGCCGAACGGCTTGAAGCTGCTGCTCGCGTCAGACCACCAGTTGCCGGTGGTGACCGGCGTGGCTTTCCTGCGGGCGGGCACGCTTTTCGATCCTGCCCGTGAGGCTGGTCTGGCCAGCCTGACGGCGACCCTGCTGCGGGAGGGCGGCACGCAATCGAAGACCGCGGAACAGCTCGACGAAGCCCTGGACTCGATGGGCGGAACGATTGAAACCTCGACGGGCCCGCTGTACAGCATCGTTTCGTTCTCGGCGCTGGCGGCGTCCGCACCCCAGGTGCTGTCTATCTTCCACGAAGTGCTCACCGCCCCCGCATTTCGCGAGGAAGCTGTGGATCTTGCCAAGGCGCAGCTTCGAAACACGGTGGCCCACCGTAATGACCGGATCCCCGAAGTGGTCGAGCGCGAACTGGCGTCGCTGGTTTACGGCCGGAACACACCGTACGGGATGCTGGCGGAGCACGCCACGGTGGCGCGCATCGGGAGTTCATCGGTTGCCGCATTCTACAGGGGCCACTACCGGCCCGATACAACCGTAATCGCCATCCGCGGCGATTTCGATCCCGATGCGATGAAGTCCCGGCTGGAGGGCCTCTTCGGCTCCTGGGCCGCCCCCGCCGCACCCGCTGCCGAGACGCCCAAGCCCCTGTTGGAGCAGGCAGGTGGCGTTTATTTCGGCTCCCGGCAGGATCTCCCCCGGATGTACTTCGCGATCGGCGGGCCGGCTCCTGAGCAGCTCAGCAGGGACTATCCGGCTCTGGAAGTGGCGGCCGCGATTCTCGGCAACATCCCCGGCAGCCGTCTCTATCGGCGGATGGTAGAGCGTTCCGGAGACGTCTATGGGATTTCTGCCGATGTCCGGCCGGCGTACGGCTATGCCGGGCTGGTCGTGGTCTCCGGCAGCGCCAAGTCGTATGCGGCGCCACAGGCATTGTCCGGAATTAAAGAGGAAATCGGGCTGCTGGCGTCCACCCCGATCCCGGAGGAGGAACTGCGCAGGGCGAAAGATGAGGTCCTCCGGAAGCTGATCTTCTCGACCGATACAAAAGACAACATGGTAGTTACCCTGGTGGCGGAGGAGAGCGCCGGCTTTCCCCGGGATTTTCTCCAGCAGTACCAGAAGGCGCTGGCCGGGGTTACGCGCGCGGACGTGGTGCGGGTTGCCAAACAGTATCTCGACCCCGAAAAGCTGACGGTGGTCGCGGCAGCCAACCCCGACGACATGATCCGGCCGCTGACGACTGCCGTTCCGGTGAAGAAGCTGGACCTGACGGTTCCGAGTTCCGCCCTGATCGCCATGCCGCCCGATGCCGCCGGCCTGGAGCGCGGTAAACAGATTCTCGCCCGGCTTCGAACGGAATCCGGCGGGGCCGGCAAAATTGCGGATATCCGTGATTTCACGCAGGAACTGGAGTTCACCTCGGCTGCCGGGGAAGTCATGGTGGAGACCGACCGCTGGATCAATCCGTCCGTCTGGCGCCAGGATACTGTGTTCCGGGGGCGCAGAACGACGGTCTTCTGGGACGGGACCAGTGGAGTTGTCCGGGTGCCGGAGGGCACGGCTGCGCTGAGCGGCAACCTGTTGCGGCAGGTGGAGTCGAGCGTTTTGCGGCTGTACCCCCGGCTTCTTGCAGCCAGCGGCGTTCCCGGCCAGACCGTCAACGCGGTGGGGGACAGCCTCGAGATTGCGGATGCCGGTGGGCAAATGGTGCGGATGGTGATCGACGACTCCACCGGATTGCCCTCCCGGATTGTCTACGAAACCATCCCGGCCAATGCCGCGTACCCAGTAACAGTGGAACTGCGCATCGGAGAGTTTCAGGAGGCGGACGGGATTCGTGTGCCGTCCCGTTTCACGGTGATCGAAAGCGGCCGGAAGGTTGCCGACCTGGTTGTCAGGAACGTCCGGCTCAACCAGGGGTTGAAGGTGCAAGATCTTCAGAGGCTGCAATGAAAGGGCTGCTGGTTCTGCTTCTTCTGGCTGCGGCGGCGGGAAACGCGGAAACCGCGCAGGAGCGCGGCAGGCGGGTCGTGGACGAAGCTTTGCAGGCGCTCGGGGGCCAGGCGTTTCTCAACATGCAGGACCGCGTGGAAAGCGGCCGTGCCTACTCCTTTTTCCGCGAGGAACTCTCCGGGCTTTCGATTGCCAAGATCTATACCCGCTACCTCACGGAGGGTGACGGACCGATCCACCAGCGCGAGCGGGACGCCTTCGGAAAGGACGAATACAGCTACCTGCTGTTCACTCCGGAGAAGGCCTGGGAGGTTACTTACCGGGGCGCCAGGCCGCTCGAACAGCAACGTTTCGCCAATTATCTGGACAGCGTGCGGCGAAATATCTTTTACATCCTGCACGAGAGATTGAAGGAGCCCGGCATAACCTTCTATTCGAAGGGCGGCGACCTGTGGCAGAACCGCCCGGTTGAGATCGTCGAAATTACCGGTTCCGACAACCTTTCGGTGACGGTGTACTTCGACAGACTGAACAAACTCCCGATCCGCCAGGTCTTCCGCCGGCGCAATCCGCAGTTTAAGGATTTCGACACGGAGGAGTCGGTTTTCGCAAAATACCGGGACGTGGGCGGCGGAGCGAAATGGCCGTTCGACGTCCGGCGCGACCGCAACGGGGAGAAGATTTTCGAGATGTTTGCCGAGTCGGTGGAGATCAACCAGAACCTCACCGATGACCTTTTCAGCCTCCCGGCCAACGTCAAGATGCTGCCCGGGCTGAAGTAGCGGCGGGGCCTGCCTCCGGGAAATCCGGCAGGAGTCCAGTTGCACGACCCCTGCCGATCTTTGTATGCTTATAGTTTCCCCGCATGGTGAATCTCGCTTCGGTGGGTCGTTGTGCGGGTGAAGGGCTGGACGGGTGGCCGAGCGGTTAATGGCAACAGGCTGTAAACCTGTCGCTCCTTGGAGCTACGGAGGTTCGAATCCTCCCCCGTCCACCAGCTGTTTTTTCGTACACTGTAGTTCAGGGCCGTTGTAGCTCAGTTGGTAGAGCGCGTCCTTGGTAAGGACGAGGTCACCGGTTCAAGCCCGGTCAACGGCTCCAGATTTCTCCGCCGGCACCCACGCGGCGGACCTCCTGTAGCGAACTCCGTACAGAGAAGGCGTTGATATGGCAAAGGAAAAATTCGACCGCAGCAAGCCGCACGTAAATATCGGGACGATCGGGCACATCGATCACGGCAAGACCACCCTGACGGCGGCGATCACGAAGGTGCTGGCCAAGCACAATCCGAAGAACAAATTCCGGAGCTTCGATTCGATCGATAACGCGCCGGAAGAAAAAGCCCGCGGGATCACGATCGCGGTGGCGCACGTGGAATACGAGACGGCCAAGCGGCATTACGCCCACGTGGATTGTCCGGGACACGCCGACTACATCAAGAACATGATCACCGGCGCGGCGCAGATGGACGGGGCGATCGTGGTGGTGGCGGCGACGGACGGACCGATGCCGCAGACGCGGGAACACATTCTGCTGGCGCGGCAGGTCGGGGTGCCGTACATCGTGGTGGCCATGAACAAAGTGGACATGGTGGACGATCCGGAACTGCTGGACCTGGTGGAGCTGGAAGTGCGCGAGCTGCTGAAGACGTACCAGTTTCCGGGGGACGATCTGCCGGTGGTGCGGGTTTCGGCGCTGGGGGCGCTGAACGGCGAGCCGGAGTGGGAAAAGACGGTAGACGAGCTGATGGAGGCGGTGGACAGCTACATTCCGATGCCGGAGCGGGCCATCGACAAGCCGTTCATCATGCCGATCGAAGATATTTTCTCGATTCAGGGCCGCGGCACGGTGGTGACGGGACGCATCGAGCGCGGGATCTGCAAGGTGGGCGAGGCGATGGAGATCGTGGGCTTCCGGGACACGCGCTCGACGGTAGTAACGGGCGTGGAAATGTTCAAGAAGCTGCTCGACGAAGGGCGCGCCGGGGACAACGTGGGACTGCTGCTGCGCGGCATCAACAAAGAGGATGTGGAGCGCGGGCAGGTGATTGCGAAGCCGGGCTCGATCACGCCGCACACGACGTTTAAGGGGCAGGTATACGTGTTGAGCAAGGAAGAAGGCGGGCGGCACACGCCGTTCTTCAAAGGGTACCGGCCGCAGTTCTACTTCCGCACGACGGACGTGACGGGAGTGGCGCAGTTGCCGGAAGGCACCGAGATGGTGATGCCCGGCGACAATGTGGACCTGCTGGTAGAGCTGATTACGCCGGTGGCAATGGACAAAGGCTTGCGCTTCGCGATTCGCGAAGGCGGCCGCACGGTGGGCGCCGGCACCGTGACCGAGATCATTAAGTAGGAGTATTCGAGCAATGCCTCGCGACATCATTACGTTCCAGTGCACGGAGTGCAAGAACCGGAACTATTCTTCGACTAAGAATAAGAAAACCACCACCGAGCGGCTGGAAATGAAGAAGTTCTGCCGCCATTGCCGCAAGCACCAGGCGCACAAGGAAATCAAGTAGAATAGGTGGATGCCCCCCGTGAAGTTCGGGGGGTGCGACGTTAGGGGCGTAGGTTTAACGGCAGACCAGCGGTCTCCAAAACCGCGAGTGGGGGTTCGAATCCCTCCGCCCCTGCCAACCACCCTTCCAACATCTTAGGGAGCAGCAAGGAAAAGCTATGGCCGATGTCAAAGAAATGGTCCAGGGCACGAAGGACTATATCAACGAGCTGAAGCTCGAGATGCGCCGCGTGACCTGGCCGAACCGCAAACAGGTGGAGAGCACTACGGCTGTCGTGATTTTCGCGGTCTTCATGTTCGCGGCATATTTCGAAGTCGTGGACACGGTGCTCCATAGCAGCATTCAGGGGATCCTGAACTTCTTCCAGAAATAGGCGACTATGGCAGCCGACGAGAACGACAACTTCGACGAGCAGTCCGAAGAAACGGCGGAACAGGCCGGAGAACTGCCCGCGGAAGGGCCTGCCGAAGAGGAAGCGGCCGCGGAGGAACCGGCCGCGGAAGAGCCCGAAGAAGAGCCCGAGAAGAGCCCGAAGAAGAGCTTGCGGAAGAGCCCGAAGAAGCTGCGGCCGCCGCGCCGCAGGGCTATGACGAGTCCTCGCCGAAGAAGTGGTTCATTATCCACACGTATTCGGGGTTCGAGAACAAGGTGGCCGAATCGTTGCGCACGCGCTCGGACGCTTTCGGGTTCGCCGACAAAATCGGCCAGATTCTGATTCCGACCGAAGAAGTGGTGGAACTGCGGAACGGCAAGAAAGTCACCAGCAAGCGCCTCGTGTATCCGGGTTACGTGCTGGTGGAAATGGAAATGAACGACACCCTGTGGCACGAGGTGAAGAACACGCCGCGGGTGACTGGTTTTGTAGGCGGCGGTAATTCCCCCGTACCGTTGAGCGCCGATGAAGTGAACCAGATTTTATACCGCCAGGCATCCTCGGCGGAGCGGCCGCGGCCCAAGATGACGTTCGAAAAGAACGATGCCGTCCGCATTGTGGAAGGCCCGTTCGCGAACTTCTCGGGGAAAGTGGACGAGGTCAATTCGGAGCGCGGGACGTTGCGCGTGATGGTGACCATTTTCGGCAGGGCTACGCCGGTCGAACTCGAATTTTTGCAGGTGGAAAAGGTTTAACGTATGGCAAAGAAAGTTACCGCTCAGGTGAAGCTGCAGATTCCGGCCGGCAAGGCCACCCCGGCGCCTCCGGTAGGAACGGCACTTGGTCCGCAGGGCGTGAACATCATGGACTTCTGCAAGGCGTTCAATGCGAAGACGTCGGGCAAGGACCAGGAAGGGCTGATCATCCCGGTGGTGATCACGATTTTCTCGGACCGCTCGTTCACCTTCATCACGAAAACGCCGCCGGTGCCGATCCTGATCAAGCGCGCGGTCAACCTGGCGAAGGGCTCGGCCGAGCCGCACAAGAACAAGGTGGGCAAGATTACCCTGGCGCAGATCGAGGAGATCGCCAAGGTGAAGATGCCCGACCTCAACTGTTTCGATGTCGAAGCGGCCATGCGTTCGGTGGCCGGGACCGCCCGCAGCATGGGCGTCGACGTAGAATAAGCGCCTGAAGGCGAAGGCTTTCCGCAGAGGTTGACTACACCTCCGCGGTCTGAAAAGATAGAGTCTGCCCCTGGAATGCGGATGTGGCGGAATTGGCAGACGCGCATGGTTCAGGTCCATGTTCTCGCAAGGGAGTGGAGGTTCAAGTCCTCTCATCCGCACCAATACAGCGATTAGTTACAGTAAGACGCCCTCCTTCGTGAGGGCCTTTCTGTTTTTGTACGCCGGCTGTCGAACTCCTGGGCACAAAAAAAGGCGGCCCCGCTCTCGCGAGACCGCCTCTCTCACCAACGCTCCGAAGCTTTACCTCATCGCGTACGAGCTTAATACCTTCATGTAATTAGCGCGTTCGAAGGCGCCGGGCTGCGGGACGGCGTTGCGGCTCATGCTGCCCTGCATCTGTTTGATCGAGTCGTATTCGTGCTCGCCCATCCAGACCAGCAGTTCGGTCGCAATCGTGTCCAGGTAGCTGATGCCCCGCTTCAAGAGAGCCGAGGTCATCATCGCTACGCGCGCACCCGCCATCATGCCCTTGACTACGTCCGTGGCGCTGTGGACGCCGCCCGTCAGGGCCATGTCCGCCTTGATGCTGCCATAAATCACCGCAATCCAGTGCAGCCGCAGCAACAGCTCGTGCGAGTTGCTCAGGATCAGGTTCGGCACCACTTCGAGCGATTCCAGATCGTAGTCCGGCTGGTAGAAGCGGTTGAACAGGACCAGCGCATCGGCGCCGGCGCTATCCAGCTTCTTCGCCATGTTCGCCATCGAGCTGAAGTATGGACCGAGTTTCACCGCCACCGGAATCCGCACTTCG
This sequence comes from Bryobacterales bacterium, assembly GCA_963836425.1. Lineage (GTDB taxonomy): Bacteria > Acidobacteriota > Terriglobia > Bryobacterales > Bryobacteraceae > CAWIJJ01. Next base: position 291,461 of record CAWIJJ010000016.1, read on the forward strand.
GACTTGACGGCCTTCACCAGGTCCACATACTTTTGCTCCACCGATTCCCCGCTCGCCGAATCTTCCACGGGGATGTAGTAGATGTTCAGCTCCAACGCGTCGGCGCCGGCCTGCTCCATCTGCTTTGCGTACTGGAGCCAGCCCCCGCGGGTCGTGCCGTTCAAACTGGCGATGATCGGGATCTTCACCGCCTGTTTGCACTTCACGATGTGCGCCAGGTAGGCCTCCGGGCCCATCACGTATCCCGTCAGCTCCGGGAAATGGGTGATCGCTTCCGGCGAGGTGCCCTCGGACTCGGTCAGGAAGCGGTCCAGTTCGTCGTTCTCGAGCGAGATCTGCTCTTCGAATAACGAGTGGAGCACCACCGCGGAGGCGCCGGAGTCCTCGAGGCGGCGCACGTTGCCCAGGTCCTTGCACATCGGGGACGACGAGGCCACCAGCGGATTCTTGAGTTTCAGACCCAGGTATGTGGTCGAAAGGTCGATTGTCTTGCTGAGGTCGATCACTTTTTCACCTCCTCGGCGGCGCCGTTGCCGGCCTGGCGCGCCATGTGTTCATACAGCTTCCACTTGGTGGAGACATCCTCCTCGGCCAGGTGGAGCAGTTTCTCTGCGTGCTCGGGATTGCTCTTCGCCAGCATGGTGTAGCGCGTTTCGTTGTAGATGTACTGCTTCAACGGAACGGTGGGCGGGCGCGAATCGAGCTGGAACGGATTCTTGCCCTGCGCCGCCAGGTCCGGGTTGTAGCGGAACAGCGGCCAGTAGCCGGAATTCGCCGCCGCCTTCTGCTGGTCCATGCCGTAGGTCATATCGTAGCCGTGCGCGATGCAGTGGCTGTAGGCGATGATGATGGACGGTCCGTCGAACGCCTCGGCTTCGAGGAACGCCTTCACGGTGTGCATGTCGCCCGCGCCCATCGCCACTTTGGCCACGTACACACTGCCGTAGCTCATGGCCATCAAAGCCAGGTCCTTCTTACCCATGGGCTTGCCGCCGGCGGCGAACTTGGCCACCGCTCCGCGCGGCGTGGCTTTGGATGCCTGGCCGCCGGTATTCGAGTACACTTCCGTATCCAGCACCAGGATGTTGACGTTGCGTCCGGAGGCGATCACGTGATCGAGCCCGCCGTAACCGATGTCGTACGCCCAGCCGTCGCCGCCCACGATCCACACGCTCTTCTTCACCAGCGTGTCGGCTATGCTGGCCAGGTCCCTGGCTTCGGCTGTGTTCAGGCCCGCCAGTTTCTCCTTCAGGATTGCGACGCGGTCGCGTTGCGCGAAGATGCCCTGCTCGGTGGACTGGTCGGCTTCGAGGATCTCTTTCGCGAGGTCCTCGCCGACGGCGAAGCCGAGCCGCCAAACCAGTTCCTTGGCGTACTCGTTCTGCTTGTCGATGGCGAGCCGCATGCCCAGCCCGAACTCGGCGTTGTCTTCAAACAGCGAGTTCGACCAGGCCGGACCGCGACCTTCGTTATTGGTGCAATACGGCGTGGTCGGCAGGTTGCCGCCGTAAATCGACGAGCAGCCCGTGGCGTTCGCCACCAGCATGCGGTCGCCGAATAGCTGCGTCGCGAGCTTCAGGTACGGCGTTTCGCCGCAGCCGGAGCAGGCGCCCGAGAACTCGAACAGCGGCTGCAGCAACTGCACGTCCTTCACCTGGTTCATGGCCACGATCTTGCGGTCGGTCTCGGGAATCTTGAGGAAGAAGTCCCAGTTGGCCGCTTCGGACTCGCGCAGCGGCGGCTGCGCCACCATGTTGATGGCCCGGTGCTTCACTTCGCTCTTGCTCTTGGCCGGGCAGACCTGCACGCACAGGGTGCAGCCGGTGCAGTCTTCCGGGGCCACCTGCAAGGTGTACTTCTTCTCCTTGAGGTCTTTCCAGCGCGCCGGCACGGCCTTGAACGTTTCGGGCCTGCCCCCGAGATACGAATCGTCGTAAACCTTGGCGCGGATGACGCTGTGGGGGCACACCAGCACGCACTTGCCGCACTGGATGCACAGCTCCTCGTCCCACACCGGGATCTCCAGGGCGATATTGCGCTTCTCCCACTGCGCCGTGGCGCTGGGGAAAGTGCCATCCACCGGCATGGCGCTTACCGGCAGCTCGTCGCCGTCGCCGGCTACAATTTTCGCCGTCACCTTCTGCACGAATTCCGGAGCGCCCGCAGGCACCGCCGGGCGGATGTCGAACAGGGCCGTGACTTTGCCGGGCACCTGGACTTCACGCAGGTGATCGAGCGTCGCATCCACGGCGGCGTAGTTCTTCTGCACCACCGACTCGCCGCGCTTGCCGTAGGTCTTCTTGATGGCGTACTTGATGGCCGCGATCGCCTCTTCACGCGGCAGCACGCCGCTGATGGCGAAGAAGCAGGTCTGCATGATGGTGTTGATGCGCCCGCCCATGCCGGTCTGCTTCGCCACTTCGTAGCCGTCGATCACGTAGAATTTCAGCTTCTTGTCGATGATCTGCTGCTGCACCTTGCGCGGCAGCTTGTCCCATATTTCTTCCGGACCGAACGGGCTGTTCAGCAGGAAGGTCGCGCCCGGTTCCGCCGACTTCAGCATGTCGACCCGTTCCAGGAACGAGAACTGGTGGCAGGCCACGAAGCTGGCTTTCGAGATGAGATAGCTCGAGTGCAGCGGCTTGGGCCCGAAACGCAGGTGAGAGGTGGTGATCGCGCCGGACTTCTTCGAATCGTACACGAAGTAGCCCTGCGCGAAATTCTCCGTCTCCTCGCCGATGATCTTGATCGAGTTCTTGTTGGCGCCTACCGTGCCGTCCGCGCCGAGGCCGTAGAACATGGCGCGCACCGTGCCCGGAACTTCCGTCGAATATTCGGGATCGAAATCGATGCTGGTAAAGGTGACGTCGTCCTGAATGCCCACCGTGAAATGGTTCTTCGGGGTAGCTTTCCTCAGCTCTTCGAAAACGCCCTTCACCATGGCGGGGGTGAATTCCTTGGACGCCAGGCCGTAGCGGCCGCCCACCACCTTCTTCGCAATGCCCAGCTCCGCCAGCGCCGTCACTACGTCGCAATAGAGCGGTTCGCCGGTGGCGCCCGGTTCTTTGGTGCGATCGAGCACGGCAATCGACTTGACGCTTGCCGGCAGCGAGGCCGCGAAGGCTTCCAGGGCGAACGGCCGGTACAACCGTACTTTCAGCAGGCCGACCTTTTCGCCGGCCGCATTCATCGCGTCCACGGCTTCCTCGGCCACTTCCGCGCCCGAAGCCATCATCACAATCACGCGCTCGGCATCCGCCGCGCCCACGTAGTCAAACAGATGATACTGGCGTCCCACCACACTCGCGAACTTGTCCATCACGTTCTGCACGATGGTCGGGGCGGCAATGTAGTAGGAGTTGACGGCTTCCCGCGCCTGGAAATAGACGTCGGGGTTCTGCGCCGTGCCGCGAATCACGGGACGGTCCGGAGAGAGGGCGCGGTTGCGGTGCGCCATCACCAGGTCCATGTCGATCATGGCGCGCAGGTCGTCGGCGGTGAGCTGCTCCACCTTGGCCACCTCGTGCGAGGTGCGGAAACCGTCGAAGAAATGCAGAAACGGGATGCGCGATTCCAGGCTGGCTGCCTGCGCGATGCAGGCCATGTCCATCACTTCCTGCACGGAGTTGGAGGACAACATGCCGAAGCCGGTGGAACGGGCGGCCATGACATCGGAGTGGTCGCCGAAAATGGACAGCGCGTGAGCCGCCAGCGCCCGTGCCGCAATGTGGAACACGGTGGAGGTGAGCTCTCCCGCAATCTTGTACATGTTGGGAATCATGAGCAGCAGGCCCTGCGACGCGGTAAATGTCGTCGATAGCGACCCTGCCTGTAGCGCGCCGTGGAGTGCACCGGCGGCGCCGCCTTCGCTCTGCATCTCGACCACCGTCGGCACGGTGCCCCAGATGTTTGTCTTGCCTTCGGCGGACCACTGGTCCGCCCATTCCCCCATATTCGAGGAAGGAGTAATCGGATAAATAGCGATGACTTCGTTTATTTGATGGGCTACGTATGCGGCGGCCTCGTTACCGTCGATGGTGACCTTCGGACGAGTGGTGGCGGATGAGCTAGTCAACTCTCCCCTCCTTACCAGTATTGGATTCATTGCTCTAAATCAGATTATAAGACTTGCTTGTCGTAAAAATCTACAGGTATTTCGGTACGGAATCTCTGAAATCTGCCAAGTGGTTGACTGTAAAGGCCTGCGGAAAAAAGCCGGGAGGACGGAAAAACGGAGCCTGACCCCTTTTTACAGCCGAAGCCGCCGGATCGGAGGGACAGGCTCCCCCCGTTCTCGCCGACAGAACCCGTCGGTCTGTCGGCGCTCGGCAGCGCGCCGCTGATATTTCTGAGCCGCGACTGGAAGGAGCGGTCTCTCCGCCGCTAAACCGCACGGACACGGCCCAGCCAGTCCAATTTCTTGCTGCGCATTCGGCGATCAAGCCGTTTCAGGTTTAGTCGTCCAACTCGCGAACCTGCATTCCGCGTGCCCGAGGACCTTTGCCACCTTGCGGTGTATCCTCACGCCTAACGCTATTTCCGCCTGATCGCTGCCGCCTCGTACAGGGGCGGCCCCACTGGCAGCGCCGCGGCCACAATTGCGCCGCCTGGAACCCCAAAGAGGATGGCGCCCATTCCCGCAGCCTCGCTCGGGTGGGGGTTCTTCGATTTCGAGTCGATCGCGACCGTGACGAGCGCCCCGACGGCCGCCCCGATCAACATTCCGGGGGCCGAGCGCCGCGCCCGTATGCCCGCCAACCGGACGCGGTATACGTCGTCGCGCGCAATCTCGTGACGCGCACCACCGTACTCGATCACCATCGACTGCTCGTCGAGCGAGCGCAGCTTTCCCTGCAATTCCGTGGAACTCATCAGCACGACTGTCAACCTGCTGCCGGTCTTCGCCGTACGGACCAACTGGTCCCAGGAATGATTAACCTCCGCCGCCATCGCCCCGAATGGCCACAGGAGCAAGCATGCGGCGAGAACAAAACGACATGCCTTTCTCAATCGCGGGCTCATTGTGCCTCCAGTTTCACTCCGGCGCCGGCGATCCGGCGTCCTTCGCATGCAGCCTGGCGTTGCCGCGCGAAGCGGTAGCCTGGCAGGCTGCGGAAAAGAGCATTCAGCCGCTGATGAACGCTGAGCGACGCCGATAAGATCTTTGTCATCCGCGTTTCTCGGCGTTCATCGGCGGCCCGGTGCTAGCGATCCGATGCGATTCGCAGGGTGCGTGTGCGCCGGTCGAGCGTGCGGCCGGCGAAATATCCGCCGACGGTGACACCGACGGCCACGGCGGAAAAAGTGGCGACTCCGGCTGCTTCCGAGTCCGCCCCGTGCACCGCGATTTCGGCGCCCGCGACGATGCCGAGCAGCGCGCCCACCACGGAGCCGAGCACGCGCCCGCCGGTGCCGCCATGTTCGGTGAGCCGGATCTCGGTGAGCCCGGCGCGCGGAATCGCGGTTTGTCCTTCGGATAGCGGGCCGCGTCCGAGGTCCGGCTGACGTCGAGCATCAGGGAGTCGTCCCGCACGCTTAACACCTCCCCGGCCACCGCTCCTCCTCCGGGTAGCGGGATCGTGACCTGCTGGCCGGCGATCAGCGTCGCCAGCTCATTCCAGCGGATTTCCGCGGATTGCGCCGTTGCCTGGGCAAGCATCAGCCCGGGCAGGCAGACGAGAAGGCCAAGCACGATTCTCGATGCTCATCGTGTTCCTCATTTCAGCCGGAGGATCACCACCACTCCGGCATGGTCCGAACTGCGAGGCGGGTTGACGCCTGTTCGCACCGCGGAAACCACGTTGGGATCGCGGCCGAAGAAACGTTGGATCTCACCGCCTGTAAAGATAAGGTCGATGCGCTCGTTGGGCGTAGTGGGTCCGCTGAGCTGGTCTTCCCCGAAAAGCGGCCAGGTGTAACCTGGGTCGCCGAGGTTTACCCACTTCCACGCATCCACATACCCAGCGGCCTGAATGGTTTCGACAGAACCGGTGTGTTCCGGCCCGGGCTCGGCGTTGGCGTTGAAGTCCCCCGCCAGGACCACCGGCATTCCGGGATCGGCCAGCGCCGCCAGCAGTTCGTTCACCTCCGCAGCCTGTAGCTGGGCGCTCTCCGGCACTGACGGATAGACGCTTTCGAGGTGCGTGTTGACGAAGCGGAACCTGGATTTCAAAACCTCCACATCCACAGTCATCCAGCCGCGGGGGATCACCAGTTCGCCCAGGATGGGGCTGCCGAAGGTGAATTCGGCCTGATAGCGATGGGTCTGGGCGTTGGAAAGGTCGAACTGGGAGCGCGGCAGGTCCGTGCGGGCCAGGATCACGTCGCGGTCGGTGATCCTCAGGTCGATCAGCTCGGTGGGTACCGGCGCCTCCGCATCCATCAGCGATTGAACGGCGACAATCGCGTAGTGCAGCTTGCGTTTGGCGAGTGCGGCCATGAGCAGGTCCAGCTGATCGGCCAGGATCTCAGTGGCCGGCGGCTGCATGATGGGCCCGGTGCGCCAGAGCGTCACTTCCTGGAGCGCGATCAGGTCGGGGTGAGCGACGGCGATCTCATCGGCCAGCAGAGCGGCGCGCCCGGCGAAGTCACTGGCTTTGATCTCGGCCAGGGTGGCCGCCATTCCCAAAACGAACGATGTTTGATCGGTGGCCGCCAGGATGTAGTTCATGTCGGTGCCCGCGTCCATGTTACGGGTCATGACAGTGACTAAGTGGGGGTTGTCGGCTCGGGCACTCTGGTTGCACAATAGCGCGATTGCGCCTACCAGCAACATAGCCAGGAACCGGCGCCTGAGCAACATTATTTTCAATCGAACCAGCATTTCTTTCCTCCAATCGAACCGCGGGCCGCTTGCCCGCGGTTCTCCTCGCTGGTAAGTATGTGTGGAAAGTAATCAGGGAGAACCTGCGAAAACTCTGATGAAACTATGATCGACTACGGAATACCGGCTTCTTTTGTCGGAATGGCCGTGTTACTCTACAAAACGCCAGGCGATTCATTATGCCGCCCGCGGCGGTTGAACAGTACGAGTTCGGTCCTTTCCGCATGGATTCCGCCGAGCGGTTGCTCCGTAATGGCGACCAGAGAATCCCGCTGCCTCCAAAGGTCGCCGAGACTCTGCTCGTTTTGCTGCGCAACGCCGGCCGTATGGTGGACAAGGCCGACCTTATCAAGACTGTCTGGCCGGATACTTTCGTGGAAGAGGGTGCGCTCGCCCGGAACATTTCCCTGCTGCGGAAGACGTTGGGAGATTCCGGGGACGTGGCGGGATATGTGGAAACGATCCCCCGCCGCGGGTACCGGTTCGTCGCGCCCGTCCGCCTGGTGGCAGCCGATCCCGAGTTGAAAGCGCCGGAAATTCCACCGCCCAGACCTGCGGGAAGAGCGTCCCGGTGGAAGACCGCCGCCGGGATTCTGCTGGTCGCGACTGTGTTTTCCGCGGGAGGCTCGCCGCGGCACCTGGCGAGCGACGACCGGATGCTGCGGACAGCCGCAAGCCGCGTTTCCGGCGAAACCGCGCTGGCCGTGCTTCCCTTGCGAGGGATCGCCGGGGAGGCCGCGGAAGACGATCTTGCCGACGTGATGACCCAGGCCCTGATCACCAGCCTCAGCCGGCTGGGGAAGATAAGGGTCAAGTCGCTGGCGCCGGAAGGCCGAATCCCCGCCGATGCGGCCGCTTGGAAAGCCATCCTGGACGACCCTGCGGTCAGCCGCGTTTTGACCGGCACGGTACTGCGATCGCGCGGACGGGTGGGAATCGACGTGCGTCTCATCGACCCCCGTACGCGCGACGTACACTGGGCCAACCACTTCGAGCGCGGCATGGGAGACCTGCTGACGGTTGAGTCCGAACTCGCGCAAGCCATCGCCGCCGAGATCCAGAGCAGCCTGACGGCCGAGGATCGCGAACGGATGCACCCCCGCAAGGTGAATCCAGAGGCGCTGGACGCCTACCTTCGCGGCCGTTATTTCTGGAACCGTCGCACCGGGGACGGACTCAGGCGTGCGGTTCAGTATTTTCAGCAGTCGATTGCCGCCGCGCCGGACTACGCGCCCGCTTACAGCGGCCTGGCGGATTCCTATGCGCTTCTGGGTTCAGTGGGAGTGGACAGCATGGCGCCCAAAATGGCGATGCCCCTGGCCAAAGCCGCCGCGGAAAAGGCGATTGCCCTCGATCCGGGCCTGGCCGACGCGCACGTGTCCCTCGCCTATGTTCATCTTTCTTATGACTGGGAGCTGCCTGCCGCGGCCCGCGAATTCACTCGCGCGCTGGAACTCGACCCGAACTCCGCCACCGGCCGCCACTGGCTAAGCCACTACTTCATGGCAACCGGAGACCTGAAGCAGGCTGCCGAACAGATGCGAGCGGCCCTGGAACTGGAGCCCCTGTCTCCGAGCATCAATATCGGCATCGGCTGGTGTCTCTACTATTCCCGGGATTTCGACGCAGCCATCGAGCGGTTTCGCGGTGTGACCGAATCCGACCCGCAGTTGCCCCTTGGCCACCAGACGCTGGCGATGGCCTATCACCAGGAAGGGTTGTACGAGCTGGCGCTGAAGGAATACGAACTGGCGGACCGGCTATCCGGCGGCGGTCCCGGCGCCGTGGCCGGGCTGGCCACCGTCTATGCGGCGCTGGGCCGGCAGGCCGAGGCCGGACAGCAACTGGCGCGGCTCGAAGAAATGGCGCGGGCCCGCTATGTGTCGGCGCTCTACTTTGCCAACGTCCACTTTGCCTTGGGCAACATGCCGGCAACGGTCAAATGGGGCTGGAAGGCGGTGGGCGAGCGATGCGACTACCTGGTCTACCTGGGTGTGGAGCCCAGGGTGGGGAAACTGGCTGCCAATCCGGACTTCCTGCGCGCCATGGCGGCAGTCCACCGATGAGGCGCGGAGCCGCGCTCGCGCTGTTGCTGGCGGCCATCGCGGCTCCGGCCTTCGGCGCACGCTGCACCACCGTGCTCGACCCCCGCGTCCTCGAGCACTACGCGGCCTACCTCCGGAAAGCGGAGCAGGCGATGGGTGGCCGGTTCGACGCCGGAGAACTCGCATGGCTGCCCGCCGCTTCCCTCGCCGAAGGGCGCGCCACGCTGGCCGCCGGCAAAATCGTGCGCTCGAACATCTCGGACGCCCTGCTCAATCAGCGTCTGGCCGCCATCAACGGGACCGTCATCCATTGGATCGGCGGGGTGCTGATCCGTGACCGCAGCCTCCGGGATCTTCAGCGCGTGCTCGAAGACTATGGCCGCTGGGGAGAATTTTACCGTCCGGTGGTAGTTTCGAGCCGCGCCCAACCGGACCAGGTATTGACGCTCGGGCTGCACAGCACTTTCCGCTTCGCCTCGATTCTTCCGCAGCAGTACGCGTTCCGGGTGCAGGGGCGGATCGAAGGGCCCTCGGTCGCATCGGCGCCGGAACCGGTGCTGCGCATGCACCTTTCTGCCACGGAAATACGGGAATCGGACAGCGGCGTGCCCGGACGCGACGATCTTCTGGAACCCGGTCACGACCACGGCATCCTGTGGGCCCTGAACTCTTACTGGCGCGCCCGCCGGCAGGGCAGCGGCGTCTACCTCGAGTTCGAGTCCATTACCCTGGCGCGGTCCGTCCAGATGTTCGCCTGTAAGATCGGCTTTATTCCCGTCCCCCGCTCCGCCATCTCCTCGGCAATGGATTCGATTCCGGCCGAATCGGTGAAAGCGATTCTCGAGGGCACCCGGGCGGAGTGCCAGGCGAAAGCGGTATTCTGACCGGGATGCCCCGCCGCTGCGGAATCCTCTGCGCCGACCGAGTAATCGTTAACAAGTCCGCCCGCGAACTGCTGCTTCTCCGCGGCGAATCCGTGCTGCGCCGGTACCGTGTGGCCCTCGGGCGCGAACCCCTTGGTCCCAAGCAGATCGAAGGGGACGGCCGCACGCCCGAAGGCGCTTATCGCATCGACGGCCGCAATCCCGGGAGCCGCTTCCACCTGGCGCTTCACGTCTCCTATCCCGATGAAGCGGATCGCGCACGCGCCCGCGAAATGGGCGCGGAGCCGGGCGGGGACATCATGATTCACGGGCTGCGCAACGGGGAGGACGCCGCCTCGACCCGCCACCCGGCGGATTGGACCGAGGGCTGCATCGCGGTAACGGACGACGAGATCGAAGAGATCTGGCGGATCGTGCCGGATGGGACACCGGTTGAGATCAACCCGTGAGCGCACGGGCTCACGGGGCGCGGGAGATATACTGACGGGCAGATGAGCAGGCTCACAAGACGGGAATTTGCCGGCGCAGCTTCCGCGGTGCTTGCCGCGGGTCGTCTCCCGGCGCAGGATAGCGGTTCCAGGCGGCTGGTGCTCTGGTACAAGCAGCCGGCCGCGAAATGGACCGATGCCTTGCCGGCCGGAAACGGGCGGCTGGGGGCGATGATTTTCGGCGGAGTCGCCCGCGAACGGCTGCAACTGAACGAGGACACGCTGTGGTCCGGAGCGCCGCGGGAATGGGACAACCCGGAGGCGAAGACGCACCTGGCCGAACTGCGGAAGGCGGTCCTGGAACGCCAGGATTATGTCGAGGCCGATCGCATCTCACGCCGCATGCAAGGTCCCTATAACCAGTCCTACCAGCCACTCGGCAATCTGCGCATCGACTTCGCGCACGGCGATGAGGCCGCGGATTACCGGCGCGAGCTCGATCTGGATTCGGCCGTTTCACGCGTGACTTATCGCATTGGCAACGCGCGGTATACACGCGAAACCTTCGTCTCCGCGCCGGACCAGGTCATCGTGCTGCGCCTCTCTACCACCGCGCCGGCGGGCATGGACTTCAGCATTGCCATCGACAGTCCCGTGCAATCGGCGTCGGAAGCCGCCGAGGGCGGCGTGCTGCGGCTGACGGGCAAAGCTCCCGCGCATGTCGATCCGAATTATTATCGCGGCCCGGCCGAGCCGGTTCTTTACGATCCAGCCGAAGGCAAAGGCATGCGCTTCGAAGCCCGCGTGCAGGCGACGGCCGAGGGCGGATCCATCCGTCCGGACGGAAACCGCCTGCTCGTGCGCGGCGCAAAAACCGTGACCCTGCTGGTGGCGGCCAAGACCGGCTTCAAGGGTTTCGACCGCGCTCCGGACGTCTCCAGGGACGCCATCGCCGGTGCGTGCCGCGTGCAGACCGACGCCGCGCGCAAGAAGACCTACGCCGCCCTGCGATCCGCCCATGTGGCCGATCACCAGAAGCTGTTCCGCCGCGTCGCGCTCGAACTGCCGCAGCGGGGAGACGCCGGTCTCGATACGGGAGAGCGGCTCAAGGCGTTTGCACAAAAGGAAGACCCGGATCTGGCCGCGCTGTACTTTCAATACGGCCGCTACCTGCTGATCGCCAGTTCCCGTCCCGGCTCGCAGCCCGCCAATTTGCAGGGCATCTGGAACGAGGAGGTGCGCCCGCCGTGGAGTTCCAACTGGACGTCGAACATCAACGCGCAGATGAACTACTGGCCCGCCGAGACCTGCAATTTGGCCGAGTGCCACCAGCCGTTGTTCGACCTCATCGGCGGCCTGAGCAAAACCGGAGCGCGTACCGCTGCCACCAACTACGGCTGCCGCGGCTGGGTCTCCCACCACAACGTGGACCTCTGGCGGCAGTCGGCTCCCGTGGGCGCTTATGGCCAGGGATCGCCCACGTGGGCCAACTGGTCGATGAGCGCGCCGTGGTTTTGCGAGCACCTCTGGGAGCATTTCGCGTTCGGCGGCGACCGCGAGTTCCTGCGCACCATCGCCTATCCCCCCATGAAATCGGCCGCCGAGTTCTGCCTGGACTGGCTCATCGAAAACCAGGCCGGGCGCCTGACCACCTGCCCTTCGGTTTCGACCGAGAATAACTTCATTACTCCGGACGGCAAGACGGCCGAAACCAGCGACGGCTGCACTATGGACCTGGCGCTGATCCGCGAACTGTTCGGCAATTGCATGCAGGCCGCGGCGGCGCTGGGAGTGGACGGCGAATTCTCCGGACGTCTCAAAACGGCGCTGGAGCGGCTGCTGCCGTACCAGGTTGGAAAGCACGGCCAGTTGCAGGAATGGTCGAAGGATTTCGAGGAGCGCACGCCAGGGCAGAGGCACATGTCCCACATGTATCCGCTGTTTCCGGGCAACGAGTTCACGTCGCGCCGCAACGTAGAATTCTGGAAAGCCTCGCGCGTTTCCCTGGAGCGGCGGCTTGCGGCGGGCGGCGCCTACACGGGATGGAGCCGCGCCTGGGCGATCAACTTCTGGGCGCGGCTGCTCGACGCCGAAAAGGCTTGGGAGTCGGTTTCCATGCTATTGCAGCACAGCACCGGCCCCAACCTCTTCGACACGCACCCTTCGGGCAATTCATGGATCTTCCAGATCGACGGCAACTTCGGCGGCACCGCCGCCATTGCCGAGATGCTGATGCAGAGCCACGACGGCGGCATTGACCTGCTGCCGGCGCTGCCCGCCATCTGGGATGCCGGAAAGGTGCGGGGCCTTCGCGCGCGCGGCGGCGTGACCGTGGATATCGAATGGGCCGGGGGCAAAGCCAAAACGGCCACTCTCACCGCCGCGCGCGCCGGCGAGTTTCTGGTGCGCCGGGGACGCTCCGAGCAGCGGGTCCGCCTGGCGGCCGGCAAACCGCAGGTCCTCAGGTTCGGATAACGCTGTCAGCGCCGTTTCGGTCTGCGGCTGGGCCGGCTGATCCGGGTGCGCGCGCCAGCCGGCTGTCCGCTTCCATCTGTCGTGAATGCGCAAACGTGAACGTAACGGTCGCCGGCCCAAAGCGCCCCGCCGGAGACGCCGTCGCCGCTCAGCCGGACGTCTTTCCCGAGTCCGACCGCGGGTTCGGCCATCGCCTGCGCTGCCGCCAGGCGGGCCAGGAACTGTTGCGCGGCCGCTCGGGGCGCCGGTTCCGCGCGCGGCGTCTCGATCGCATCCAGCGCGTAGCTGCGCAGGAGTTTCGAAAACAGCGCCCGCATCGCTCCCGCTGCGTCCAGCAGGTCCAGGCCGAGCGTTTGCGTGCCGATGGCGAACAGCATGCCCGCCTGTCCTTCCGTCCATGCGAACGCGCGCAGGTACGCTTCGATGGAGACGGCATGGCTGTCGTAGATCGCGGACATGGCCTGAGTCGGGGACGCCGCATACAGCCGTTCCGACTTGCCGGCAATCTCGTCCCACACCGCCGCCTGGTCCGAGCGCCGCGTTCCGGTCGCGGCCATGGACGCAGTGACCTGGGCGGCGCGAGCGGCGCGGGCGCGGCAGTACATCACGTGTTCCGCGGGATGGAACTCGGCGGTCTGCATGTGCCAGCGCCCGGCCTCGACGCATGAGACGGGGATGACGATCGTTTGCTTCGCCGGCGCCAGAATCGACAGGTTCACGGTGCGGTTCTGTTTGGCGCCAATCAGTTCCTCGCCATCGAGCACCAGAACGGGCTTACTGCCCAGGTTTTCGAACTGCAATTCCGGCACCGAGCCGCCGGCCAGTTCCGTGACGCGAGCGGTGCCCTGCGCGATGGCTTCGTCGAGCAGCAAGTAGCCGGGGTCGTGGGCGGCGCCCATCCGGAACAGCGGGAAGATCGTCAGGCTTCCGAAATGCGCCGGGTCGCCCACCGTCATCGATTCGAGTTCGACTGCGATTTGTTTCATCTGTTTGCCTCCGGCGGTATGTAGTGCACGCGGGAGCCAAAGCAGCGTCAGCTTGTATTCAAGGAGTTATGGCGGTCTGCCGTCAATCGGGCTTGTCACCGCGTCAACCGCGGTTGCCGGACAGGAACTTGCTCACCGCCTGCCTGGAGATGCCCAGCAGGGCCGCGGCCTCCGTCTGGTTGCCACGTGCTTTTTCGAGAGCCCGCAGAATCAGGTGAGAGCGTACCTGGTCCAGAAACTGCTCGAGCTTGAACTCCGCGGCAGGTTCGGGCAGGGCGGCAAGCGGATCTTTGACGCCCATCGCGCTGTCGATCAGAATATCTTCCGCGCGCAGCACAGGGCCGGCAGCAAACGCCACCGACCTGCGCAGCACCGCATCCAGCTCCCGGACGTTGCCCGGCCAGTGATGCAGTTCGAGCCGCCGCAAACCTTGTTTGGAGATCTGCGCCGGCCGCTGCCGGCGGGCATTGATGTCCTTGAGGAGCGCCAGGGCGAGTTGCACGATCTCTCCCTGACGTTCCCGCAACGGCGGTATCTCGAGCGAGAGGATATTCAGCCTCTGGTAAAGGTCGTGGCGAAACAGGCCCTTCCCGACCTCCTCGGCGAGCCTGCGATGGGTGGCGGCGATCATCCGCACATCCACGCGAACCGTTTTGGCGGAGCCCACGCGCTCGAATTCTCCGAACTGCACCGCGCGCAGGATTTTGGCCTGGCAGGCGGGCGATAACTCGCCGATCTCGTCCAGAAAAAGCGTGCCGCGGTCCGCCGCCTGAAACAGGCCTTCGCGGTCCGCAACCGCCCCGGTGAACGCTCCACGCACGTGCCCAAACAGGTGGCTTTCGGCCAGTTCCTGGGGAATTGCGCCGCAATTCACGGCGACCATTTTGTGCTGGCGGCGCGGGCTCAATCGGTGCACCAGCCTCGCGACCAGTTCTTTGCCGGTGCCCGTCTCGCCCTGAATGAGCGTAGCTTCCTCGGAAGCCGCCACCACCGCCGCTCTTTCCGCCAGAAGCCGCATCTTCGCCGAATAGATGTGGAAATTCAGCTCCCGCAACGCCGGTTCGAGTTCCGGATGCGGCTCCGGCTCCATCCTTAGGAAAGCCGGCGGCTCCGCGCTAAAACATTCGTCGCTCTCCGGCATCTCCGCCGCCGCTACTGATGGGAGCGGCGCGAAATAGTCCAGCGGCATGACCAGATCCCGCAGGACGCTCCAGTCGCCGCCATCGAGCGAGACCTCGCGAACGGCGGCGCTTCCAAACAGCGGCTCGGCCGGAGATCCCACCTGTAGCAATCGCGCCGGCAGGACCCCGGCGGCGTGCAGCAGGAACCAGGCCGCGCGCATTTCCGCCGTGCCGCTCGAAACGCACACCGAGTGGTCGGTGTCCGGCATGGCCGAGCGGAGTCTCCTCACTTCGCGGCCGAGCGCGCCCATGATCGCCGAATAGTCCTTGGGGTCGGAAACGCGCAGCGGGAGCAGCTTCACCCGGCATTCGGGATGCCGGTCCCGGACCTCGCCGGCTGTGGCCGCCGCGTTTTCCTCCGTGTGCGGCGTGTGGAAGAGGAAAAGGTCTGTGAACGGCCGCGCGGCGAGAATCGAAAGCACCGGGCCGGGCATCATCTCGCCCGCGATGTCTCCGGCGGTGTACGGGTCCTTAAGATCCGCAAATGCAAACAGTGACTGGCGCATGGGTCCGAGCCGATTATCCCGCATGGCAGGCGCGGACATGCGAGCCGGGCACCGTTACGCTTTCAAGGCGTAAGTCTTATGGGCGTTTTCCCAAACCAGCTTCTTGAAGACGGCCGGCGAAGCGCTGCGCTTCAGAACGATCAGAGTCTCGCGCGCGACGCACTTGCCGGCCATTCGCGCCGCCGGCGGATTGTTGCCTTGTGAGACGCCGCCGCCCTTCCCGTCGGAGCAGGAGCAGTCGCTGCCGTAGATCAGCTTGTTCTGATGCCGGTCGAGAAAGCCGGGTGTGAAGTCCGGGTCGCGGGAAAGCGCGTTGTTGCCGGAATTCGCGGAAAGGTCGCCGTAGAGGTTGGGGTAATCGGACAGCAGCTTGTCCGTGACGCCGCCGCGCTTGATCTTGCCTGCCGGGTACGCCGCTTCGTTGGCGTAGTCCGCGCTGATGTTGGCCCAGAACGCGTCGGCGTGGCCGATGAACTTCGTTTTGGGGTATGCCTTGAGCATCGCTTCGAAATTCTTGAAGCCGGTGGCGAAGACGCCTTCGGTCGGCGTGTGCGGAACCTCCTGGAAGTGGACCAGGACGGGGACGTTCAGTTCCGCGGCGAGCGCGTACACGCGGCGCAGTTCCGGACCATCCGCCGCAACGTGAAACTTCAGCTCACCGAACCCGCCGGCGCCGCTCTTCACGGCAGCGGTCAGCACTTCTTCGGCGCCGGGTTTGGTGATGTCCGCCGCCGCGAACCATCCGAGGAAGCGGCCCGGGAATTTCTCGCGCGCGGCCCGGACTCGATCGGCGGCCGTTTCCCTGGTGAGGAAGAGGGCATTCGATATGCGACATCCGTCCATGTGCGCGATGCTGGCTTCGGGCGTCGCCCGCATGTGGTGGTGGCAGTCTACGATCGAATCGCCGGCCCACGGCTCGGCCGATTGTCCGCGGACTACGCCGGCCGTACAGGCGGCGCCGGCGATCAGGCTGGTGAATCCGCGACGGGTCATCTCAGGCATTGGGCTACCCTCCAAAATATTCCTTGCCGAAGCGCGCGGGCGTTCTGTTGCAGGCGGGCTCGGCGGTGGCCTCATCATATCGCGGCCTCGGGCTCTTGTGGAAGACGCCTGGCAGGGCGGGGATATCCGCCAGCCACCGCCCATCCTCTTCGCGGTGGTATTCAATGGCCAAAGAGAAGCCGGTTGGAGACTTTGGCATGAATCCACCCCACCCCATGTGCGCTCACGGTAAAATAATAGATTCGGGCAAAAATGAAGAACATTATCATCCTGGGATCCCAGTGGGGAGACGAGGGCAAGGGGAAGATTGTGGACCTCTTCTCCGAGCGCTTCGATATTGTTGCGCGTTATCAAGGCGGCCACAACGCCGGTCACACCGTCTTTATCGGTGAAAGGAAGTTTGTTCTGAAGTTGATACCGAGCGGTATTCTGCGTCCCGGACGCAGGGCCGTCATCGGCAACGGGCTTGTCGTGGACCCAGCCGCCCTGCTTCACGAAATCGATGCGCTGGAAGCGGCAGGCGTGGATGTGCGCGGCACCCTTTCCATCAGCAACCGCGCCCATGTGCTCTTCCCCGCCCACCGTTTGATGGAGAAGATGTCCGAGGATCGACCTGGACGCATCTCCATCGGCACGACCTCGCGCGGCATCGGACCCTGTTACGAGGACAAGACCGGCCGCCGCGGCATCCGCTTCGCCGACCTGCTGGACCGCGATTTCTTCCGCGTCCAATACGCTTCCGTGATGGAAGAGAAACAGACTATCGCCAAAGCGTTCGGGATTTACGAGGAGACCGATTTCGCCGCCATTCGCGAACAGTACGAAGCGTTCGCCGAACGCATTCGCCCCATGGTCTGCGATACCGCCGCGCTGCTCGACCGGGCCATGCGCGACGGCAAGCGCATCCTGTTCGAAGGCGCGCAGGGCACCATGCTCGACATCGACCACGGCACCTATCCGTTCGTGACTTCGTCGAGCGCCAGCGCGGGCGGCGCCTGCACCGGTTCCGGCGTTCCTCCCACCCGCATCGGCGGCATCATCGGCGTGTCCAAAGCCTACATTACGCGCGTCGGCGGCGGTCCGTTCCCGACCGAGGCGCTGGACGGCGCGGGCGAACGCATCCGCGAGCGCGGCAAGGAATTCGGCGCCGTCACCGGACGGCCCCGCCGCTGCGGCTGGTTCGATGTCCCCCTGCTGCGCTACACGGCCATGATCAACGGCTTCGACAGCATCGTCATCACCAAACTGGACGTGCTCGACGAGTTCGACAAGATCTCCGTCTGCGTCGGCTACCGGATTGGCGGCGAACTGCTCGACGACATGCCGCCGACCGTGCGCGAGATCGAGCGCATTGAGCCCGTCTACGAATGCCTGCCGGGCTGGAGCAGCTCCACCTTCGGCATCTCCTCGTACGACGAGTTGCCTGCCAACGCCAAAGAGTACCTCGCCTTTCTCGAGCAGCGCACCGGCGTTGAAGTGGGCTGCATCTCAACCGGGCCCGAACGTACGCAAACGGTGATCCGGAAGGGGTCGCGTCTCGAGCAGTTGATCGGCTGAACGCGAAACCCTGCGCCCCGCCGGGCCGTAGGAAATGATAATGCGCTGTCTACTATTCGCATTGATTCCCGCCATTCTGGCGGGCCAGGACGCGCGCGCGATCATCCAGCGGGCGGTGGAACTCGACCGCCGCAATACCGAGATCGCGCGCAATTACACCTACCTGCAGCGCGAAGAAGAACGGCAACTCGATGGCGACGGCAAAGTCAAGTCGCGCAAAATCCGCACCTTCGAGGTTATCCAGGTGGATGGTTCGCCGTACCGCCGGCTGGTGGCCCGCGACGACCGGCCGCTCCCGCCGGAGGAGCAGCGGGAGGAAGCCGAAAAACTGCAACGCAGCAACGAGGAGCGGCGGAACGAAACCCCGGCACAGCGCGAGAAGCGGATCGCTGAGGCGCGCAAACGCGTGGAGAAACGTCGCGAGCCGCTCAAAGAGATGCTCGACGCGTTCGATTTCAGGCTGGCCGGCTCGGAAAAACAGAACGGTTTCGACACCTGGATCATCGACGCAACTCCGCGGCGCGGCTTCCGGCCCAGAACCCAGTCGGGGGCCATTTTGAGCAAGCTCAAGGCGCGCTTCTGGGTGGAGAAAACGAGCAACCAGTGGATCCGATTCGAAGCCGAGACGCTCGGTACGGTCACCTTCGGCGGCTTCATCGTCCGGCTTGGGAAAGGCAGCCACTTCGCCGGCGAACAGATCCGGATCAACAACGAGGTCTGGCTCCCGCACCGCTGGAACATCGATGCATCGGCCCGCATTCTGCTAGTGAAAGGCATGCACGTCGAGTACCTTTACACCTTTAGCGATTACCGGAAGTTTTCCGCCGAAAGCCGCGTCGTTTCCACCGGAGAGAAATAGTTGTTTCGCCTTTCATTCGCCCTGCGCTAAACTGGAGCAAAATGCGGCTCATCACGGGACCTCCCGCTTCGGGCAAGACTGAGCTGGTCCTCGAGCGTTTTCGCGCCCGGGTGGCGGCACGCGACCAGAGCGTCCGGCTGCTTGTGCCCACCGCGACCATGGCACAGCACCTGCAAAACAGGCTGGCCAGGGAAGGCCTGGTCTTCCGGACCGGACTGGTGCAGACGCTTTCCCGGTTCATCGCTGCCCAGGTTGAGGACATTCCCCAAGCCTCCGACGCCGTCTTGTACAAGCTCGTGGAGAAGGCGGTGGCGCGGGCGAACCGGCCCGAACTGGCCCGTGTGGCCGACCTTCCCGGCCTCTGGGCATCGATCGCCCAAACCATTCTCGAATTCTCCTCGGCCGGCTGCGATAGCGAGCGACTGGCGCGCTCCCTGCCCTCCGCGCCGCTCGGCGAAGCGTTCGTGGCCGTGTACCGCGAAGTCGATCGCGAGCTCGAGCGGCGCGGCCTGGCTTTGCGCGCCCGCCGTCTACAGACCGCCGCCGCCCGCATCCGGGAACGGGGCGCCGGCGGCGTGGATACCATCTGGCTCGACGGGTTTCACGCCCTTCCCGAACCGGAACTGGACGTGATCGAGGCGCTGGCCGGCAAAGCCGATGTCACACTCGCGCTCTCCGACGCCAACGTGACCGATCGCATAAAAAAGCTATGCCGCGGCCGGGAGCAGACCTCCTATCCGCGGCCGCATTCCGTGGTGGCCGTGGTCCCGGCCCCCTCGATTGAGCGCGAAGTCGAAGAGATCGCGCGCAGGATTATCGTGCAGGCGGGCTCGCGTCCGTTCCGCGAAATCGGTATCATCGTGCGTCAGCCCGAACGGTACGTTCCCATCCTGCGGACCACACTCGAACGCTTCGGGATTCCGGCCCGGTTCTACTTCGATTCCGGCCTGTCGCAGCATCCGGTCATTCGCCTGCTCACGGGAGCCGTGGATGCGATGCTCGGCGGCTGGGATCATGAGCAGGTGCTGGCGGCTCTCCGGCTTGCACCGCGCTGGGCCGACTCCCACGCCGTGGACCGCTTCGATTTCGACGTTCGCAAACAGATCCCCAACCAGGGTCTTGGTGCGCTAAAGTCTCTGCTGCTCGGCAAGGACGGCGCGTTGCTGCCCGGCGCGGACAAGCTGATGCACAAGCTCGATGCGATCGCCGGTTTTGAAGAACTGCGCTCTCTGGTTCTCTCGCCGGCGGACTGGGCGGCGCGGCTGCTCACGCTACGCAGCCTCTTCCGTCCGGCGCCGCCCGCGGAAAAAGCAAACCATGAAACCGCCCTGCTCTGGCGCAGCCAGGCCGAAGCGCTGAAGCTGTTCGAGGAGGCGCTGCGCGAGGCGGCCCTCGTGCAGGAACCGGACCGCATCGTGGGGCTCGAAGAGTTCTGGCCGGACGTCAAGTCGGTGCTGCGCCTCAAAGTGATGCGGCTGTCCGATGCGCGCCGCAACGTGGTCCAGGTGCTCACGGCGCATGAGGCGAGGCAGTGGCTGCTTCCGGTCGTCTTTGTGTGCGGCCTGGTGGAGAAGCAGTTTCCGCAGTTCCATCCGCAGAGCGCATTTTTCGATGAAACGGCGCGCGCCGCCCTCAACGCCGCCGGAATCGCCCTGCGCACGGCCGCCGATTTCGAGCGTGAGGAGGAGGCGCTGTTCGATTCCGCGCTCGCGCGGTCCACCGTCCTTGCCACCCTCTCCTATCCCGAGTTCGACGCGCGCGGCGACGCCAACCTGCCGTCCTTGTTTCTCGGCTCAGTGATCGCTCCCGTTGAACCGGCGCGTACCGTCCGGCCCCGGCCGCGCTCCGTCGCCGGCATACGGCCGCCGGCGCCCATCAGCCTCCCCGGCGCTCCTCGACGTGCTGCGCGAGCGCAGTGCCAGACTCCGTCCCACGGGCCTCGAAACCTATCTACAGTGCCCGTTCCAATATTTTGCGCAGCGCACGCTGAAGCTGAAGGAGCCGCCCCCCCGTCCCGCGGACCGGCTGGATTTCATGACGCAGGGCAACATCGTGCACGAGGTGTTGAAGGAGTGGTGGCAGGATCCGCGGCCCATCGAAGCGATCTTCGAGTCCGTGTTCGGCCGCGTCACCGCGGAAAAGTGCATTCCGGAGTGCTACCACACCGAACGTCTTCGCAACGCTATGCTCCTCGACCTGCGGGCCTTCGCCGCCGCGAGCCAGTGGCCGCGCGCGCGCTTCCAATCCCGCGTGGAAGAGCCGTTCGAATTGCCTCTCGAGGATGGCGTCGTGATTGCCGGCCAGATCGACCGCCTCGACACAGCCGGCGGCCGAGCCTGGGTCGTGGACTATAAGTACAGCGGCGCGCAGCGCACCAGGAGCAGGCAGAACGACGCCAACCTGTTGCAGGCCCCGTTGTATATGCTCGCCGCCGAACGCTGTTTCGGACTCGAGCCCGCGGGCATGTATTACATCGGACTCAAGGGTGGCGTGCTGTACGTCGGCTGGGGCGATGCGGAATCGCACGGGCTGCCCAAGTCCGAGCCGGTTCCCGCGAACTGGCTGCCCGGAGCCCTTGAAACCGTGCGCCGCATCCTCGGAGAAGTGCGAGCCGGCCGTGTAGAGCCCGCGCCCTCGGATCCCGCCGCCTGCCGCTTCTGCGATTTCCGCGATGCCTGCCGCATGGACGCGCGTCAGGCCGAGGCTGTAGGAGAAACCGCATGAGCGAGATCCTCTTCACCCGCGATCAACTCGATGCCATGGATGTCTCCCGGCGTTGCGTGGACGCCTGCGTCGTGGCCGGGCCGGGCTCCGGCAAAACCACCGTCCTGGTCGAGTATTTCGCCCGGCTGGTGGCGGAGGGCGTAGACCCATTGCGAATTCTCGCCATCACCTTCACCGAAAAGGCCGCAGGCAACATGCGGCGCAAGCTGGGCGAAAAGTTTGCCTCCAACAGTGCCCTGCGCGTGCGCCTGGAGCGGGCCTGGGTCTCCACCGTCCACGGCTTTTGCGCGCGCCTGCTGCGGGAAAACGCGGTATTCGCAGGCGTCGATCCCGAGTTCTACGTGGCCGATGAGCGCGAATCCTGGCGCTTGCAGCAGGAGTCCATCGCCGGGGCCATGGAGGAGCTGTTTCAACACCAGCGGGAACCCCTCCGCGCGTTGATTCGCGGCCTCTCTTCGCAGGATTTCGAGGAGGCCGTACTTTCCGCCTACGATGCCATGCGCGGCGCCGGCGTCCGCGTAGAGGCGTTGAAAACGTTCCCGGTGCCGCCTGGCATCGGGCTGCGCGAGCTCTCCGACACGCTCGCCCTGCTTGTCCGCGAACCGGTGACGCAGTGGACGTACCCACAGAAGGAACAACTCGCCTCCGCCGTCGCCGGCGCGCAGAGGATTCTGCAGGCGGCCGGGCCGGGGCAGGCGCTGGCCGCCGTCGAGGAGTTCTCCTGCAATCTCAATCGCTGCCGGAAGGGGAACGCCGCCTACAATCTTCTCAAGCAGCTCAAATCCCACGTCGAAGAATGCCGCTACTCGC
Source organism: Bryobacterales bacterium (assembly GCA_963836425.1). GTDB lineage: Bacteria > Acidobacteriota > Terriglobia > Bryobacterales > Bryobacteraceae > CAWIJJ01. The sequence goes on from CAWIJJ010000016.1 coordinate 313,741, forward strand.
TCATCACCGCTTTCTTCGAACCGCAGCGCCGCCTGCTGCTCGAGATTTTCGAGCGCTTCGACCGCATCTATCGCGACCGCAAGCGGCATGAGGGCGCGCTCGATTTCGCCGACCTCGAAGAGTACGCCGTGCGCCTCTTAGAGGAGAACGAGGAAACGCGCGAGCGCATCCGCTCCCAGTTCGACCACATCCTGATGGACGAATTCCAGGACACCAACGGGCAGCAGGCGAAGCTGCTGCGCCTGGTGCGCCCGCCCGACCGGTTCTACGCCGTGGGCGATATCAACCAGTCCATCTTTGGCTTTCGCCACGCCGAACCGCAGGGCTTCCGCGAATACCGCGACGACGTGGAACGGCGCGGGCGGCGCCTGGTGGAACTGACGCACAATTTCCGCAGCCGCCCCCAGATCCTGAGCGCCGTTGAAACGGTGCTTCACGGCGCCGCCGGCATCGAGCCGCGCGCTTTGTCGGCAGGCAAGGACTTCGAGACGCCGCGGCCCGTCTGCGTGGAACTCATCGCCGCCCCGGAGCAGGAGTGCGAGGCCCGTTGGGTGGCCCGCCGCATCCTCGACCTGCACCCGGAGTTCGCCTTCCGCGACATGGCGGTGCTGGTGCGGAATACCGAAGTGCTGGCGGATTTCAGTGCCGCCTTCGATGCCGCCGGCATCCCTTATGTGGTGAACCGCGGCAGGGGATTCTACGAAGGCCGCGAAGTGAACGACCTTGCGCACCTTCTTCGTGTCATCGCCAACCCGCGCGACGAGATCAGCCTCGCCGCCGTGCTACGCTCGCCGCTGGTCGGAGTGAGCGATGAAGCCCTGCTCCATCTCAAGGTAATGCGGGAAAATCTGGGCGCCGGGATAATGCGCATGGACGAAGGGCGGCCCGACGCGTTCGATCCCGAGGATCGCAAGCGTCTGGTCCGTTTTCGCGAAGGCCTCCGCCGCTGGCGCGCCCGCCGCGAATACGTCTCCTTCGACCGGCTCCTGACCGACGCCATGGACGATTGCGGCTACTCCTGCGAAAACGGCGTTCGCGGCGAAGCCAACGTGGACAAGTTCCTGGCCCAGGCGCGCGCCGCCGCCGCGCGCATGTCGCTCGACGAGTTCATCGAAGAGCTGTCCCTGGTCCGCGCTTCGAATCCGCGCGAGCCCGATGCGCCGCCCGAGGACACCGCCGACACGGTCAAAGTGATGACTGTCCATTCCGCCAAGGGTCTCGAATTCCCGGTAGTCTTTGTGGCCGCTCTGCACAAAGGTGTGGAGATGAATCCGCCCGTGGTGGCTTTTTCGAAAGAGTTCGGGATCGGCGCGCGCTGGAAAAATCCCGCCGGCCGCGAGGAAAAGGACGACCTGTTCCAGCACGCCATCCGCTCTGAGCGCAAGCGCCGCGAGCTCGAAGAAGCCGACCGGCTGTTGTACGTTGCCATGACCCGCGCCGAACAGCACCTGGTGCTCAGCTTCTCCGGCAAAAAGCCGCAGCACTGGGCGGCGATCGTGGCGGCCAAACTCGGGATCGACCCGGAGACGCCGTGCGAAGAAGACCTCCCCAGAACCGCGCCCGATGGCGAGGAATGGACCTTGCGCCTTCTGGTTACCGACCGCGAGCCAGACATGCTTCCGCATCCCGTGCTTGCCGAAACCGTTCGCGAGGTCGAACTGCTGGCGCTGCCGGAGGTCTCCGGGCAGCAGGACGCCAACGCCACGGTGACCGGCCTCTCGCTGTTTGCCAACTGCCCCCGCAAATACTACCTCGGCACGTATCTTGGATACGAGGGGCACGCCCGGCCGGCAGCGGCGCCCGAAGCCGGCCTCACTGCCGGCGAACTTGGCACCGCGGTCCACGCGCTGCTTGCCGGAAGCGGCGATCCCGATCCGGACCCGCAGGCCGTGCGCCTCGCGCAGGTATTTCGGGAAAGCGCGCTCGGCGTGCGGGCGTCGCGTGCCGTCCGCGTCGAGCGCGAGTTCGATTTCTTGATGACGGTTGAAGACCTCGTTGTCCGCGGCCAGATCGACCTCTGGTTTGTGGAGAACGGAGGACTGGTGATTGTCGATTACAAAACGGACGCGGTCAACGGCCCCGAGGCCCATCAGCGCGCCCAGGAGTACGCCTGGCAACTCCGTCTCTACGGCATGGCGCTCGAGAAACTCACCGGATTGCCGGCCAGGGAAGCCTGGCTGCATTTCCTGAAACCGAATACGCCGGTACGCGTAGACCTCACGCCTTCTCTACTCGAATCGCCCGAGCAGATCGCCCGCGATTTCCAGGATGCGCAGGACCGGCTCGACTTCCCGCTCACCGAAGGTCCACACTGCCGCCGCTGCGATTTCTACAAAGACCTGTGTCCGGCGTCTTAAATCGAACCTTCAGCGCCTCTCCACGCGCCACACGAATTCGGAAATGCGGGCCGCCAGTTGGGAACGCAAACCCGGCGGCAGGTCATGTCCCATTCCTTCGATGAGCTCAAGTTCGGCGCCCGGAATAGCTTCCGCCGTCGCCCGGCCGCCGCTCGCGTCGCACATGCGGTCGGCGAGGCCGTGGATCACCAGCGTCGGGAGCTCGAGATGCCGCAGCCGGTCGGTCCGGTCACCGGAGGCAACTGTCGCAACGGCCTGTCGGGCGACGCCCGTGGGATCATGGCCGCGGTCGAAGGCCAGGCCCGCTCGCGCGGCGATTTCATTCTCGTCGGTGGCATAATCCGGCGAGCCCACCGCCCGCCGGGCTCGCAGCATCTGTTGAATCACTTCGTCGCGGGTGACTGCGCGAGGGCCGCCGAACAATGCGCGGAGCACCTCCGCGGAAGCCTGCCCTACCGACATGTTGCCCGTTGTCGACATCATGGTGGTCAGCGATTTGACGCGGTCAGGATGCTCGATCGCCATCGTTTGCGCAATCGCGCCGCCCATGGACGCACCGATAACGTGCGCCTTTCCGATGCCCAGCGCGTCCAGCAAGCCCACTGCATCGGCGGCCATGTCCGAAAGCGTGTAGGACACCGACGACAGGTTGCCGCCCATCACGGCAGGTAGATCCGGAAGCGGCGCATCGGTCAGGTGCGTGGAAAGCCCGGAGTCACGGTTATCGAACCGGATGACTTCGAGACCGGCATCCACCAGAGCCTGGCAAAACTCTTCCGGCCAATGGATCAGTTGCGCGGCAATCCCCATGATGAGAAGCACGACGGGTGCGTCCGGATTCCCCAGGCGCTGATACGCGATGTCGATTTCTGCGGGTCCCACCTTCGTCGCCCTTCCGTCCTCGATACGAGGTCCGGATCCATTCGCCAACTCGGACATGCGTTTCCTCCTCTTCGCTGAAATCGAACTCCAGCCGGTGGCAGCGCCTTCACTACTTCTTTCGAGGCGCGGCAGCCGCGGCGGCGGCTGCGGCATCGTCAAGTTCCTTCTCGGTCGGAAACCGGTCGAACGTGCGCTCGATCTTCCGGCCCAGCAGAGTCTTGTCGAAGAAGTCCATCATTGCCGTCCAGTCTTCGGCCGTAAAGGCGTGCCCGTGCCTGGCGTAGTTCACACCCAGCCGGTCCTTCGCGCCATACAACGCATAGGCCGGTTGTGCGCCCAGGATCGACTGCCGGACCGCCTCCGGCAGCGAAATCGTGTCGGTCTCGCCTTCGAGCGCGATGAACGGACGCGGCGCGGCCAAGGCCAGGAACCAGTGCTGATCGAAAGGCAGCTTCTCCCGGTGTCCCCAGAACTCGTGAAGATTGGGAGAAAACCAGTTCGGGTACTTCTTCTCCATGATGTCGAGCGTTTCGCTTCGACGCGGTCCCGCGAAACGGTAAGCACCGATGCCGCCGCCGCCCGTGACCACCGGCGCTCCCATCAGGCGTTCATCGAAAGCGGCCGCGACCATCGACGACTTCCCGTTTCTCGATGCCCCCGTGATGATCAGCTTGCTCTTGTCGATAGCGCGATCCGTCTCCAGATAATCGGCCACTCTTGAAGCGCCCCACGCCCAGCCCGCGAGGATGCCCCAGTCATAGCCGGGGTAGGCGGGAAAAAAACGCGTGTTGCGAAACGCCCAGCTGCCGTCCGCATTGCGCAGCGTGGTGTCCTCCGCGCAATCGTTGGGATTGAAAAGGACCAGCGCATATCCGCGCCGGAACACGTCGCTGCGCTGGCCGGCAATCGATTCCGCAGTCACGGAGCCGAAGCCGCGACCACCCGCGGGCACGCTCGCGGCGGCGGGATCCGGTCCGACCATCAGCAGCACGTCCTCGCCTTTGCCCTGGTTTGGACCCTGGGGCAAACGCGCCAGCGCGGTCCCTCCCGGCGGAGTGCCGCCCTGAAGGATGATGGCGGGAAACGGGCCGCCTTGTGCCGGCGTGTAGATTCCCACGTCGAGCCCGAGTTGGCGTCTCGGGCCGAAAGTCAGATGCACCAGCCGGTAGCGGACCGTTCCCTCGAGCACGGCCTCCGACAGTATCTCTTTGCCGGTGACGTTTCCTGGCGCCGGCGGCATCAGCCCCACCGCGTAATAGGCCAGGATGCGCTTCATCTCTTCGCGGCGCTTTTCCCACTGGCGGCGATTTGTCACCTTCGTGCCGTCGTTCATCACCATGACATCGGGCAACGCCTCGCGGACGGGCAGCGCGTTTACCCCGGGGAGCGTCCCTATCGTGGTCTTGATCGGCGGCACGGGAATCTCGCGAGGGTCCGGTCCGGCGTCCTGCGCGCCCGCCAGGAAGAGCGATGCCGGGACGCACACCCCGAGTGCAATTGGAAGCCAATATCGCGATCTGAATTTCATGGCCGGGTCCCCCTGTCCCCCAATTTGTGGCATTCGCCCGTGCGGACGTTACTTATGATATCCGAGGCACACGGGATTAAGATGAGCATCATGAAGCTGCTCAGCCCGATGCTCATGCCGCTGGTTCTTAGCGCCGCCCTGCTCGCCCAGGAATCACCCGCGACGACCCCGGGAACCGGCGGTGGCCGGGGGCGAGCCGCCAGCGTGATCTCTCCCGAGGTACTTCCGGACGGCCGCGTTACCTTCCGGCTCCGGGCGCCCAGCGCCACGGAGGTGCTGCTGCAAGGCAACTGGGAAGCGGGACGCGGTGTGGCGATGGTCAAGGATGCTTCTGGCATCTGGTCCGTAACGTCGCCTGCGCTGAAGCCGGACCTATGGGCATACACCTTCTCCGTAGACGGCGTCAGAACATTGGATCCCGGCAACTACAACGTTTCCCGTGACGGCGTCGGATTCATGAACACGCTGCTTGTGCCGGGCGAAGCCTCGGCGGTATTTGAGCCGCAGCGCGTACCTCATGGAACCGTCACCGCGGTATGGGTTCCGTCGGCGCAGATGAAGACGCCGCGCCGCATGTTTGTCTACACCCCGCCGGGGTACGACCGGAGCACCACCCGGTATCCCGTGCTGTACCTGTTGCACGGCAGCGGTGGCGACGAAGATGCCTGGCCCACCATGGGCATCGCCAACGTGATCATGGACAACCTGATCGCGCAAGGCAAAGCGAAGCCGATGATTGTGGCGATGCCGAACGCTTACTGGAACCAACTCGCTGCTCTCGATCTCGCCGGTCCCCGCACCGGTTCCCCTCCGGGCGTCGGTTCGGGTGCGGGCACTCAAAGTTATGAACCGAATGAGAAGGACATCGTTGGCGACCTGATTCCGTTCGTCGAAAAGCATTTTCGCGCGTTGCCGGGACGCGAGAACCGGGCACTCGCCGGACTCTCGATGGGCGCCGGCATCACGCTGAACGTCGCGGTCAAGCGGCTGGACGTCTTTGCCTCCATCGGCGTGCTCAGCGCCGGAGCGTTTCGCGATCCGGCCGCAGGCATGGCAACTTTGCAGAAGATCAACCCGCAGTTCCTTGCGGATCCCGCCGCCACCGCCAAAAAACTCCGGCTGTTGTTCTTTTCCTGCGGCACCGAGGATCCGCGCATGGATGGCATGGCGAAGGTCGCCGGGGAGTTGACTAGCCGCAAGATCCCGGTCACGTTAAAGCGCTACCCGGGTGAGCATGAGTGGAAGGTGTGGCGCCATTCCCTTGCGGATATGGCGCCGATGCTCTTCCGATAATCGCGGCTAAGCACGATGCCGGGCGTGCTTCAGCCCGTCTAAGTCACGGGAAGCGCTTTTCGGGCCTCCCGGTCCGGGTCGTCCTTGGCTTCGCAGGTATTGTCCAGGACCATCGTTTCCCCCTTCCCGGAGGAATACTTGGGCCAGTTCGGAAGCCCGCCGCCATTGGGATCGCCGGTCTTCATGAACTTCAAGAGGGCACCGGCCATTTTCGCCGACAGCGCTCTCGGCTTCGGTCCGCCGCCCGTGTGGGTCAGCATCAGGTCCGTGTTATAGAACCAGAACGAGATGTCCACACAATGGAACGCGCGCATGCGGTTGTCGAACAGAGGAGGTTGCCAGGTGAACCAATCGACAAACACGGGCGCGGGCTGCTTGGATTTCACATCCGCCAGCGCCACCACGCTTTGCCGGTTGCTGCTCACCAGCGACCAGATCTCCACGGGCTTTCTGCCCGGGAAGGCCTTCGCATACCCATCCACTACTTCCTTCGCTTTTTCGCCGAAGCCCGCGCCGAACCCCGCTCTTTCTTTGACTTTCTCCACAACCTGGTCCATCGTGATCGATTCCAGCGACGAATCGGTCCAACTGGGCGACTGCTCGTTCTGTACGGAGCTGATGATCATGGGCACATTGGCCGCGGTGGGCGCCGCCTCGGGATCATAAGGATGCTGGGGCAGAATCTTTCCGTCCACCACCGGGCTGAATCCGCGCGTCATGCCGCCCCCGGGTCCTGCCTCTCTGGCTGCCGCCTGCTGCGCCTTGGTCGCAATAGCATAGAAGTCTTTCCACGGCATCGCCTGCAGCTTATCCAACTGGCTGGGGGTCAGCTTGGCTTCTTTCAGCACCGCGGCCCCTAATTTCTCCGAATAGGCCTTATCTCCCGACCTCCGCGACGCCCCGCTGAGTACCACGGCCTTGTGGAACAGTCCTTTCGCCGAAGGCATCGCCGTGAGTGTGCAGACCTTGGCGCCGCCGCCCGACTGCCCCATGATGGTGACATTCCCCGGATCGCCGCCGAAGTTGCCGATGTTATCGCGAACCCATTCCAGGGCGGCCACGATGTCCAACATGCCTACATTTCCCGATGCCGCGAACTTTTCTCCGCCCACGCCGGCAAGATTGCAGTAGCCCAGCGGACCCAAGCGATGATTTATCGAGCAGAAAACCACATTGCCGAGCCGGGCGAAGTTCTCGCCGTTATACCCGTCGTGCTCGATCCCGTTGCCGTTGGTGAACCCGCCACCGTGGATCCAGAACATTACCGGACGCTTTTGGCCGTCGTTGAGCGCCGGCGTGAACACGTTCATCCGGAGGCAATCCTCGCTGACGTCGTCATAGTTCCAATGATCCCGGAACGCGCCGAATTTGCCGGCATACCGGTTGTCCATGTTTTGAGGCGCGGAATTGCCCCACCACAACGCCGGGTACACATCCGTCCAGGGTTTCGGCTTCTGCGGAGGCATGAAGCGGTTTGCTCCGGAGGTATCCGCGCCGTAGGGCATGCCGAGGAAATAATTGATTCCCCGCAGCACATATCCCCTGACCTTTCCGTATTGCGTATTCGCCACCGCAATATCGTCGCCGACAAGCAATACCTGCCCGTCGCCGCCTGCCGCCGCGGTTTCGTTGGGGGCCGTAGAACAGCCCGTGGAGATTGCCGCTGCGCCCAGCGCAATCCCGGCTGAACTCGCCCCTAGTGTCTGCACGAACCGGCGTCTGCTCGATTTCATAAATTCGGCTCCTTAGGTGTTAGAAGTTCCGGCTAGCATATCACTATACATCCGGAATTCCTTACGGGGGAAAGGTCACCGCTTCGGGGGCACCGGAACCGCAACCGGCTCTGCACTCGAAGGCACAGCCCCCACAATCCTCGATACAGACATCAACTTTGCCGGCTTCCGATACCCTTGGCCGCGCGAAGGTCTTCTTTTGGCTTGACAAGCGCTCCGGGATCGGAGTATACCAAACCCTAGGCTTCACTCAGGGTGGACGCGAATACCGATTACAGGGTTCGGGGCTAGCTCCTCTCGTCAGGCAACTTCGCCCGCTCGAACTTCCGCGGCCGAACGGGACCGTGGAATGAATGGGGAGAAGTGTGGGTGAGGTCCGGGCGCAGATCCGGCCGGGAGGGGAGACCGGGCGGGTTATTCTCTAATATTCCTCCTCTATGTTCAGCCTCCCGATAGCCCTGCTTCGCGATTTGCGCGGCACGCTATCTACGGGCAAGCGACTTGGGTGAGTCAAAACACGGCTACGAATGCCGGTCCTGGGCCGGCCTGAGGGGTCGTGTGTGTATTCGTGTGAGTTCGGCCTGCGGACAAGCCATGCCCCGGCCTGCGCGAGTCCGGCAAGAGGCGGGCGTCAACACAACGGCGATTGGGTAAGCCGAATAGTTCAAACGCATGGAGAGGAGAAACGGATGATTCGCAGAACTTACAGCATCGTCGCCGGCACGGTCGCGGCCTTGCTCCTGCTGCCGGCTTTAATGCTGGCGCAGATCACGACCGGTACAGTAACTGGGCGGGTGACCGATTCGACGGGAGGCGTTGTTCCCGGTGCTACCGTGAACCTGATCAGCGAGACCCGCGGCACGAAGAGCGCCGCGGTTGTCACCAACGAGACGGGCGACTATGTATTCCCGAACGTCGCGCCCGACACCTACACTGTCCAGATCACCGCCGCGTCATTCAAGCTCATGCTGCGGTCGGGCGTCGTGGTCACCGGTGGCGACCGCGTCGGCGTACCGACGTTGACGCTCCAAATCGGTGGAACCGCCGAAACGGTCACGGTGACCGCCGAAGCGGCGCTGGTCCAGACACAGAGCGGCGAGCGGTCGTTCGCTATCACAACGCAACAGATCGAAAACCTGCCGGTCAACCGCGGGAACTTCACGAGTCTGGTGGCTTTGACTCCGGGCGTCATCGACGGCGGCGCCTCGGCCGGCGGCACGCGGTTGGGCGGCGCCAGTCAGAACAACATCATGATGGACGGTATCTCGGCCATGGATACGGGTAACAACGGCCAGATGCTGAACATGAACATTGAATCCATCGGTGAAGTCAAAATCCTCACGCAGGGCTATCAGGCGGAGTACGGGCGATCGAGCGGATTGCAAATCACCGCCGTGACCAAGAGCGGCACCAACCAGTTCCACGGTTCAGGCTACAGCGTCTTCACCGATTCCGACTGGAATGAACGTTCGTGGGTGCAGCAGAAGAACGGCGATGCAAAGTCCAAGACCAGCCAGCAGATCTATGGCTATACGATCGGCGGCCCTGTAGTCGTACCGAAGGTTTTCAATGGCCGCAACAAGTTATTCTTCTTCTACGCGCACGAGTACCGGCCGCAGACCATTGCGGTTAACGGCGGCTCCCCCGTCCGGCTTCGTGTACCCTCGGCGCTCGAGCGCGCGGGCGACTTCTCGCAGAGCCGCGACAACAACGGCGCCCTGCTCCCGCCGTTAATGGACTTCACAACGGGCGCGCCCTTTCCGGGCCAGGTGATCCCGCCCGACCGGCTCTATGCCCCCGGCGTGGCGGTGCTCAGCCGGTACCCGCTTCCGACCCTCGAGCAGCAGCCCGGGAGTAACTACAATTACCAGGTGGATCCTGAGTCCTACAGCCAGTTGACCCAGCAACCGGCGATCAAGATCGACTACCAGATCTCAGAGAAACTGCGGCTGTCGGGCAAGTACTCCGGGCAGCGGCAGCGACCGGTGCACAGACCCGGCATCCTCGCAGGCTTCACTGACGTCTACACACCGAAGCCTTACATCACGAATTACGCCATCACGGCAAACTATGTGTTCTCGCCGACGACGTTCCTGGAGGTCACTTACGGAAGAATCCAGAACGAACTGGCTGACGGCAACGAAGGCGGCATTCTCCTCAACGAGGAGTCGAACCGCCTCAATAGCCTGAAAGACTTCCCGATGCTGTATCCCGACGCCGGCGTGATGGACCCGGGCTACTACGGCTACAAGATCATGGAGGCCGAGAAGCCGCCCTTCTGGGACGGCAAGTCGCTGAACCTGCCGCCGGTGTGGGGATGGGGCAGCCGGATCGGCGCCGCACCGCCGCAGCAACGTTATCCCGGCTGGCTGAACATCAACCGGACCCAGGACTTGGCCATCAGCCTCACGCACGTCACCGGGCGCCACACGATCAAGGGCGGATACTACCTCAACCATAGTTACAAGGCGCAGAACGTGGGTGCCGGCGGCATTGCGAACCTGAGCTTCCAGGGCTACGTGAACTTCGCCAATGACACCAACAACACTCTCGACTCCGGCTTCGGTTATGCCAACGCGTCGCTCGGGATCTTCACCCAGTATCTCCAGGCGTCCAAGTTCATCGAAGGCAATTTGATCTACAACCAGCGCGAGTTCTTCATCCAGGACAACTGGAAGGTGACCAATCGCCTGACGTTGGACTACGGCCTGCGGTTTGTCAATCAACAGCCGCAATTCGACCAATACCAGCAGATGTCGAACTTCTTCCCGGACCAGTGGAAGGCAAGTGCGGCGCCCGTGCTGTACGTGGCGGGATGCAGGAGTGGCGCCAAAGTGTGCTCGGGCAACGATCGCAATGCGATGGATCCGCGGACAGGGGCGATTCTTTCGGCGCCCGGCGCGGCGAACACTCAGGTCGCCATCGGCACGCCGATTCCCGGCTCTGGCGATCTGCTGAACGGCGTCAGGAGGGCGGGCGACGGCATCGCGAAAACGAACTATGAATGGCCGAAGGTAGTGGTAGGGCCGCGAGTTGGGTTTGCCTATGACCTGACGGGGAACTCGGACTGGGTGGTGCGTGGCGGCGCTGGGCTGTTCTACGACCGGCCGGACGGTAACACCGTGTTCTCGACCCCGGGCAATCCGCCCACCGCGACCGCGCAGGACCTCCGCAACGGCCTCTTGGCGACGCTCGGGCAAGGCCTGAGCCCGCAGCCGGTGGCGACGCTGATCACGTTCCAGTACAAGGCGCAGGTCCCGGCGTCCTGGCAGTGGCAGGTCGGCGTCCAGAAGTCCCTTCCGTGGGCGATGGTCGCGGACGTGACCTATGTGGGCAATCACGGCTACAACCGCCTCGGGGCGTTCCAGGGCGGACAACGTCAGAACCTGAACGCCGTGGACATCGGCGCGGCGTATCTGGCGGAGAACCAGGACCCGACGCTCGCCGCGAGCACCGTTCCCGGCGCCACGGCCTACACGTCCAATCTTCTCCGTCCCTTCCGGGGATTCGCCGGCATCGAAGAGAACCAGACGGACTTCTACGACACGTATCACTCGCTCCAGTTCAACGTGAACCGTAGGTTCCGGGGCGGATTCTCTTTCGGAGCGAATTACACGTATGGGATATCGCTCAAGGGCAACACCGGGCTGAACAAACGGTTCCAGCACGCGCCCGACGGGACGATCTCGCTGCGTGCGGATCAGGCGGCATACGAGAAGCTGAACCAGACGCTCGATGCGCGCCCGCATTTGTTGAAGGCCAACGGCGTGTGGAACAGCCCGGGAATTCTGGGGATGGGCGCGGTGGTTCGCGAACTGACCAGAGACTGGCAGCTTTCCGCAGTCCTGACGGCCGGCTCCGGTGGGGCCTACGACCTCGGTTACAGCTACCAGAACAATGGCGGCAATGTGAACATCACAGGGTCGCCGGACTGGGGCGGACGCGTGACCTACCTCGATGGGCTCGGCAGTGGCTGCTCGGACAGCCAGTACGCCCAGTTCAATTTTGCGGCTATGGCTCCGCCGACGTACGGCAGCGTGGGGATGGAATCGGGCCGAAATACCCTGCGCGGCTGCTTCAACAAGAACCTCGATATGTCGGTCGTGCGCAGGATTCGGGTCGGCAGCGAGAAATACCGGCTCGAACTCCGGGCGGACGTTTTCAACGCGACCAACGCTGTGGTGATTAATGGCCGGAGCACATCGGCGCAGTTCAACAACCCGACCAGCTTGACCCTGGTGAACAGCCAATACAATGCCGACGGCAGCCTGAACCAGAGCCGCCTGACCCCGCGGAACGCGGGCTTCGGCGCGGCCACCAGCGCCGCGACTCTACGCAACATCCAGCTTCAGCTCCGGTTCCAGTTCTGATATGGAGCGACCTTGTCAAGCCCTTAGGGGTCTGACGGGTTTTGTCTTTCAGGCCGGCTTTCCTCCGCAGGAGGGAAGCCGGCCTTTTTCTTTGGGCGGAGGTTGTGAAGTGTTCCCGCCGGAGCCGCCCGTCGCGATGAAGGTCCGGCCGGAACGGCGCGCAGTCGTCAAGGGCGCGCCGCTGTTGGGCGCGGCGAAGCGAACCCTTGACGGCGAGCACCGTTCTGGCATCCACCCCAGCTTCGACGGGCGGCGGAGCGGGAACACGTTCCCGCTGGTGAGCTCGGAGCCGCGTTTAGGGAAGAATGGGGATTCCAAAGGGGAAAGAAACCGTATATTTCGTTCCCCTTTGGTCTTTGGGACAGCAGGGCCGATGACAGCCCAGCAGCATACGCGACGATTGATCACTCTGATATTCGCGGGTCGGAACCGCATGGTCATGATCCGTCGGGAGCTGCCTCGGACTGAGTACGCGGGTTGGGTCCTGAAACCGTGCCGCACAGAACATGAGGAGGGTTCTCCTTTTCGTGGGCTCTGCGCTGTCACCGGCTCTGCTGTCCAGTAGTGCATCCAAGTGGAGATTACGCCGCTTTGGCGAGCTTCTGCTGCTGCTCCGTTCTCACCCCAATTGCCCAGATAAAGCCCAGTAGTTCGCGTCCCAGAGCCACTACAATCTGGTTCTTGTTCTTGCCGCGCCCGGCCATCGTTTTGTAGCGCTTGTGCAGGCGTTGTTGCGCTTTCCAGGCGATGTCCTTTACCTCGTCACTGAGGGCCAGATCCTTTTGCCGGCGCGCCAGATGACCGATCACATTCGGCCGGTGTTGATACGCCCACGCGGCCTCGACCAGCACGCGTCTGAGGTGACCGTTGCCGGTCTTTGTGATGCCGCCGCGCTGCACCCGGTTGCCGGTCGTGTGCTCACTGGCCACCAGACCGCTGTAGCCCATCAAATCCGGCGCAGTCGGAAAGCGCGACAGACAGCCGACTTCCGAGACGATGCTGGCCGCCGTCGTCTGGGCCACGCCGCGGAGCGCCTGGAGAGCTTCGATGACCGCTCGAATCTCCGGCGGCGCCTGGCCAATTGCCTCGTCGATTGCCTTCTCCAGCTTCACGATCCGTGTCGCGACGTGGTCAACCTCTTCGACGTAATCCGCCAGAGTTGCTTCCAGTGCGGCTTCCGCAAACCGAACGTGGCTCTTAATCCACTCCCGATGTTTTTTGGTCCACGCTTTGATTCCGTCCGGCCGCTGCCGGCCGTGCCGCAACAGGAACTTCCCCAGTCGATGGCGTGCTTTCAGCTGATCCTTCTTGGCCGCTTCTCGGGCCCGCACCAGATCCCGCAACGCTTCCTGCGCAGCGTTGGGCACCCAGACTGCCGTCAACTCTCCGGCCCGGTGGCACCGCGCCAGCTTCTCGGCATCTCGGCGGTCGGTCTTGACCCGGTCTCCGGCCTTGGTCGGCACCAAGCTGGGAGCGATCACCTCGCAGGCAACTCCCAACTGCGTGAGCTGCCAATAGAGCACGTACCCGGTAGGGCCAGCCTCGTAGCAGGCCCGCAGATGCTGCACCGGTCCGAGCTTGTGGACCATCTTCCGTATCGATTCCAGCCGGTTGGCAATCGTTCCCAACGACCGCACCTCCCCACCTTGTTCGGCAACCGCTACGGCAATCGTCTCGGCGTGGACATCGAGCCCAACAAACAGTACTTTAGACATGAGCGACCAGTTCCTTTCGTATGCGGCTCTGCGCCGCTGGATTTTCACCTCTTTGCAGCGTAACCCGCGCTACTGCGAGCAGGCGGCTGGTCGCTCCATACTGACTGATAGCAAGCTCAGAACGGCGCTGATTGAAGTGGGCCGGCTCTTTGGACAGTTGTTCCGGGAGCCGGCCCTTTTTTGTTTGGAAGCATACTTCTGGTCTGGTCCTGGCCGTTCCTCTACGAAGCTCTTGAGAATGCCCGCCCCGTTTTCTCACACTCACCACACCGCCACTGCCGACGGACAACAAATATCACCCAAAGGCTGTATTGTTCATCGAGCCCCGAACTAATAAAGTTGACCGGGTCGGTTGTTTCTGAGACCTGCAAGCTAACGGGGATCTACGGGGTGATCGGGTTCGCAGCACTGCGGGCGAAGGGGAGTTGTGTGCGGGCAAGTTGCCTGACATAGGGCGGGGGCAGTACTACGTCTGAGCAACACAACCTTACAGTGATTGCTGCCGGTTTCCACTTATCCCCAGAAACAGCGGGTCATCACGACTTCCGAGTTCACAACAGCATTGGTTAGTCTAACAGTTAAAGCTCTGAAACGGAGGAAGTTATGATACGTTGCACTTGGAGCATCGTCGTCGGTCTTAACGTTGCTTTGCTCCTGCTGCCGACTATAGCGCCGGCGCAAATCACGACCGGCACGGTGACAGGACGAGTCGTCGATTCAACCGGAGGTGTCATCCCCGGTGCGCGCGTAGTCCTGACCAGCGAGACGCGTGGCACGAAAAGCGCCGCAGTCATTACCAACGCCACGGGCGACTACGTGTTCCCGAATGTCACCCCCGACACGTATACCGTCGATGTAGCCGCCGCGTCGTTCAAGACTACGCGGCGAACGGGAATCGCGGTTACCGGCGGCGACCGTGTCGGCGTGCCTCCGCTGAGGCTAGAACTGGGCCAAACCGTCGAAACGGTCACGGTGACCGCTGAATCGGCGCTGGTCCAGACACAGAGCGGTGAACGGTCGTTCGCCATCACAACCCAACAGATCGAAAACCTGCCGGTTAATCGCGCGAATTTCACCAGTGTCGTGGCCCTGACGCCGGGCGTCATCGATGGCGGCGCTTCCGCCGGCGGCACGCGATTGGGCGGTGCCAGCCAGAACAACATCATGATGGACGGTATCTCCGCCATGGACACGGGCAACAACGGCCAGATGCTCAACATGAACATCGAGTCCATCGGCGAAGTCAAGGTTCTTACACAGGGTTACCAAGCCGAGTATGGCCGGTCCAGCGGGTTGCAGATCACGGCCGTGACCAAGAGTGGCACTAACCAGTTCCACGGGTCAGGCTACGGCGTTTTCACCGACTCGGACTGGAATGAACGGTCGTGGGTGCAGCAGAAGAACGGCGACACGAAAGCCAAGACCAGCCAGCAAATATATGGATACACAATTGGCGGTCCGGTCGTGATCCCCAAGATTTTCAACGGCCGCAACAAGCTGTTCTTCTTCTATGCGCATGAGTACCGGCCCCAGACTATCGCCATCAACAACGGCAACGCCATACGGTACCGGGTGCCGACCGCGGCCGAACGGGCAGGCGATTTCTCCAAGAGCCTCGACAACAACGGCAACCTGATCCCGCCGTTGATGGACTACACGACGGGCGCGCCCTTCGCAAATAACATGATTCCAGCCGACCGCCTGTATGCCCCCGGCCTGGCGGTGCTCAGCCGCTATCCCCTCCCGAACCTGGATCAACAACCGGGGAGTAACTACAACTACCAGGTCAACCCGCCGACATACAATGATTTGCTCCAGCAGCCGGCTGTAAAAATCGACTACCAGATATCGGACAAACTGCGGATATCCGGTAAGTACTCCGGGCAGCGGCAGCGCCGCGTGACCAGACCAGGCCTCCTTGAGGGCTTTACGGATGTCTACGTGCCGTATCCCTACATCACCAACTACGCCTTCACCTTTGATTACGTCCACAGCCCTACGACTTTCTTCGAGGTGACGTACGGACAGATCCAGAATGAACTGGCGGGCGGCAACGAAAACGGCATCCTCATCAACGAGGAGTCCAACCGCCTGAAGAGTCTGAAGGACTTCCCGATGTTGTATCCGGACGCTGGTGTGATGGATCCCGGTTACTACGGCTACAAGGTCATGGAAGCGGAGAAACCGCCGTTCTGGGACGGCAAGTCGCTAAACCTGCCGCCGACCTTCGGCTGGGGCAGCCGCATCGGGGCCGCACCGCCCCAACAGCGGTATCCCGGCTGGCTCAACATCAACCGCACGCGTGATCTGGCCATCAGCATGACCCACGTCACAGGGCGGCACACGATTAAGGCCGGGTTCTACCTCAACCACAGTTACAAGGCGCAGAACGTGGGCGCCGGCGGCATCGCGAACCTGAGCTTCCAAGGTTACGTAAACTTCGGCAACACGACCAACAACACCCTCGATACCGGATTCGGCTACGGCAATGCGGCGCTGGGAGTCTTCACGCAATACCTGCAGGCATCGCGGTTCATCGAAGGTAACCTGATCTACAACCAGAGGGAGTTCTATATCCAGGATAACTGGAAGGCGACTAACCGCCTGACGCTCGACTACGGCATGCGATTTGTAAACCAACAGCCGCAATACGATAAGTTCCAGCAGATGTCGAACTTCTTCCCCGACCAGTGGCAGGCGAGCGCGGCGCCGGTGCTGTATGTCGCAGGCTGCAAGAGCGGCAAGACGGCATGTTCGGGCAACGATCGCAACGCCATGGATCCGCGGAACGGCCAGATCCTGACTGCCGCGGGCGCGGCGAACTCGCAGGTGGCAATCGGGACGCCGATCCCCGGCTCGGGCGATCTGCTGAACGGCGTCAGGCAGGCGGGCGACGGGATTGCGAAGACGAATTACGAGTGGCCGAAGCTGGTGCTCGGGCCACGGGTCGGGTTTGCATACGACCTGACCGGGAACTCGGACTGGGTGGTGCGGGGCGGCGTCGGACTGTTCTACGACCGGCCGGACGGGAACACTACGTTCTCGACTCCGGGCAATCCGCCGACCGCGACAGCCCAGGACCTGCGCAACGGGCAGTTGGCGACGCTCGGGCAGGGGTTGAGCCCGCAGCCCGTGGCGACGCTGATCACGTTCCAGTACAAGGCGAAGGTTCCGGCGTCGGCGCAGTGGCAGTTCGGCGTCCAGAAGTCGCTCCCGTGGTCAATGGTCGCGGACGTGACCTATGTGGGGAATCACGGCTATAACCGCCTGGGCTCCTTCCAGGGCGGAACACGTCAGAACCTGAACGCGGTGGACATCGGCGCGGCGTATTTGCCGGAGAACCAGGACCCGACGCTCGGCACGAGCGCCACTCCCGGGCAGTCAGCCTATACCTCGAATCTGCTCCGTCCCTTCCGGGGCTTCGCCGGAATCGAAGAGAACCAGACGGAGTTCTGGGACACGTACCACTCGCTCCAGTTCAACGTGAACCGGCGGTTCCGGGGCGGGTTCTCTTTCGGCGCGAATTACACGTATGGCATCTCTCTCAAGGGCAACACCGGACTGAGCAAACGATTCCAGCACGCGGCCGACGGGACGATTTCGCTGCGTTCCGATCAGGCGGCATACGAGAAGCTGAACGAAACCCTTGACGTGCGCCCGCATCTGTTCAAGGCCAATGGTGTCTGGAACAGCCCGGGCATTCAGGGGCAGGGTGGCGTGATCCGCGAGTTGACCAGAGACTGGCAGCTTTCGACAGTCGTGACCGTCGGCTCGGGGCCGGCCTATGGCCTCGGTTACAGCTACCAGAACAATGGCGGCAACGTGAATATCACAGGGTCGCCCGATTGGGGCGGCCGCGTGACTATTCTCGATCCCGGCGCGCTCGGCAGCGGATGCTCCAAGGACAATCAGTATTCCCAGTTCAACGGCGCCGTGGTGCAAGGGCCGGCGTACGGGAGCGTGGGCATGGAGTCGGGTCGCAACTACCTGCGCGGTTGTGCGAACAGGAATGTCGACCTGTCGCTCGTTCGGAGAATTCGCGTCGGCAGTGAAAGATACCGGCTCGAACTCCGGGCGGACGTTTACAATGCGTTCAACATCGTGAACATAACGGGTCGGAGCACATCGGCGCAGTTCAACAACCCGACAAGCATGACGCTGGTGAACAACCAGTTCAATGCCGACGGCAGCCTGAACCAGAGCCGGCTTACGCCGCGGAACGCCGGTTTCGGCGCTGCAACCAACGCCGCGACCTTGCGAAACCTGCAATTCCAACTCCGTTTCGAGTTCTAACTTGAAGCGGCTTTGACGGCGTTTTGATTTCGGCCGGCGTTCCGACACACGGAACGCCGGCCTTTTTCTTTGGCCGCCGCCCGCCGGCGCTCACTCTGTTGATTGAGCCCGAGCCCTTCCCTGAACCGGACGTTTCGCCCCGAGTTCGCACAGCAGCGCAACAATCGCAAGCACGGAGGCCGTGTAAAAGGCAGCCTGGTAATTGTGGTAGCGGTCGTACAGCACGCCGCCGATGCGCGGGCCGATAATGCCCGCCAGACCGAAGGCGGTGAAGAGCATGCCATAGTTGACGCCCGCGTTCTTCGTACCCCAGAAATCGGAAGCGGCGGCGCCGTTGACCGATAGTTGCGAACCGTAACACCAGTACACGACGAACACGGCAGGAAAGAGCAGCAAGACGTTGCTGCCCGCGTGGTAAAGCGCGGGCATCGCGACGGCGCTGACGGCGATCATGACCCGCAGAACGTTGATGCGGCCGAGGCGGTCGGACATCCAACCGGAAAACGTGCGCCCCATGGCATTTCCAAATGCCCCGACCACCAGGGTCATCGTCGAGAGCGCGCCGGCGGCAATGCCGGCGCTCCTGGCGAACGGGACAATCTGGCTGATGACCATGAGGCCGGCCGAGGTGCCCAGGGCATAGGCGATCCACATCAAGTAAAAGGTGCGGGTGCGCAGCACTTCGGAGGGCGTGAAATCCGTGGACAGCGCGCCACCGGAAGCGGCGGCGGGGGACCAGCCTTCCGGCTTATATCCGGCGGGCGGATTGCGCAGCAGAAGCGCACCTGCAATTGTCATAACGAAGAAAATGCCGGCGAGTATGCGGAAGGTGGCAGGGAGTCCGTACGCCGGAATCAACTTGAGTTGCGCCAGCGGGCCGAAGATGGCGGAGCCCGCACCGTAGCCGCCGACGGCCAGTCCGATAGCCAGGCCGCGTTTGTCCGGAAACCATTTCGCCATGACAGGAATCGGCGTGGCATAACCGAAACCGTTGCCGATTCCGCCGATCACCCCGAAGCAGAAATACAGATAGCCGAGGCTCGAGGTGAAGGAGCAAAGGTAAAAGCCCAGGCTGATGAGAAGGCTTCCGGCGATGGAACAGGGGAGCGGCCCGAAGCGGTCCTGGAGCCGCCCCGCAATGACAAAGCTGAGTCCGAAAACACTCGCCGCGATGGTGAAGGCCATCGAGGTGTCGGCGCGCGTCCAGCCGAAGCGGCTTTCGAGCGGAGCCACGAAGACGCTCCAGGCGTAGAGCGTGCCCAGAGCCATGTTCATGGAGAGGCCGCCGGCGAGCCGCCACCACCGGCTGATTCCCTGTGTTTGCATCTCAGCTATCGTATTCGATGCGGCTGAAATTTTCAGCAGCATCATGCCCGCATGCGAGGTCGGCTATGGAGGATAGCGCGCGCGCAGCGGTTCTGCATAGGAGTCCGGGTTTCCGGAGACGCGGATCTCGACGGTCTGGGCATAGTGTGTCGCCTTCCTCGAGTCGCCTGTAACTGGCGGGTTCAAACTCCGTCGTCTGCGAGAATGGCAGGAAATACATCGGACTCTGCGCCGCTCTCAGGCTGCGATATCTTGCGTCACCTACGACGCCAACGATCTGGTAGTCATAAGAGTGCCCTTCGAGCGTCAGGCCAAAGTGCTTGCCTACGGGATCTTCATCGGAGAAGAAGCGATTCGCGAAGGACTGATCGACGACGGCGACGTGTATGGAAGAAGCCGAATCCTCGGCCGAAAACGTGCGGCCGCGCAGAAGCGGCGTGCCCATTGTCTCGAAGTAGCCGGGACTGACCCGGTTGAACAGAACATTCACTCCTTCGATCCAACTGTCCGAACGGCCGCCGACCGAGATGTTGAGGTTGACGCAGCAAAGATTCTGCGGACTGTTCAAAGAGAGGCTGGTGCTGCGAACTCCAGGAATTTCCTCGAGGCGGCGCTGCACCTGCTCATATAGGGCGGGCAATTCATCGGCCTTATGTCCGGGCCTGAAATTGACATTGGCGATCACGCGGCCTTCCGGCCGAAATCCCAGATCCGCTCCTTCGATGTTGTTCAGGCTTTGCGTGAACATGCCGGCGATCGCGAGGAGCACGATGGAGAGAGCCGACTGGGCAACGATGAGAGCACCGCGGGGAGCGGGTCCACCGGTGGTCCGGCTTCCACCGCGCAGCGATTCAACCGGCTGCGCGCGGACGCTCTTCCAGGCGGGCGCAAGTCCGAAAACCAATCCGGTACCGAGCGCCAGCACGAAAGCGAATGCGAGCACCGGCATGGATGGCGTGGGATCGATGGGTATCCATTCCGCGCCGCGGAATACGAGGAGCAGAATACTCTTGGTAGCTGCCCAGGAGACGAACAAACCTGCGGCGCCGCCAAGCAGCGATAGCAACACGCTTTCGGTGAGCAAGGCCCGCATAAGCCGTCCGGGCGTGGCTCCGAGGGAAAGCCGGAGAGCCGTCTGCTGCCGGCGGGAGACACCTCGGGCGAGCAACAGGTTCGCCAGGTTGGCACAGGCGATCAGCAGTACCAGCGCGGACGCCGCTGCGAGGACGAACAGGCCGGTGCTGGAACTGGTGCGGAGGGATGAAACGCCCGTGCCCCCGTGGATCAGGGAGATCTGCTGCTTCGCAATTGCCTGCTCGCCGCCGAATCGCTGGTATCCGTTGGCGAGAAGCCACTGCCGCAGTTCGATGGTGAGCTGCGCCTGCACCTGCTTTGGCGAGAATCCGGCTTTGAGCCGGCCGATGAGATACAGCCATGCGACTCCGGCGGAATGCAGGATCGAGTTACCGCGACTCCCTGCAAGTTGTGGCTCCAGACTTAGAGGCACCCACAGTTCCGGAGGATTGCTGTTCAGGCGGGCGCCGGCATAGTCCGGCGGGGCGATGCCGACGAGCGTGACAGGAATTCCGTTGACCAGTAACACGGACCCGATCAGCGAAGGGTCGGGGAAGTAGCGCTGTCGCCAGGCGCGGTGGCTCATGACGGCGACAGCGGGCGCTTGCGGCGCATCATCCGCCGGCGCCAGCAGGCGGCCGGCCGCGGGGCGAAGTCCAAAAGTGCTGAAGTAGTTGCCCGATACGAGTTCCGTTCGGATGGTCTGGGCGGGTTCACTGGAATTGACGCGGCGGACGCTGTAGGCAGGCGCGCTCCCGGAGAAGGCGGCCACCTGTTCGAAGGCCGGTATGCCGGTGCGTATGCGCTCATAGAACGGCCACGCAAATGTGCCCCACGGTTCCTGGAGGCCGCCCCATTCGCAACAGTAATATTCACCCTGCCCGATTCGATAGAGCTGTTCGGGAGCGGCAACCGGCAGCGGCCTGAACAGAATGGCATAAAGGAGCGTGAAGATCGCCGTATTCACTCCGATGCCAAGCGCGAGAGTGAGGATGGCGGTCAAAGCAAATACCGGGCTGCGGCGCAACTGGCGCGCGCCGTAGCGAATGTCCTGAAGGAAGGACTCGGCGGCGAATTCCCAACCCGAGGCGCGTACCGTCTGCTTCACCGATTCGATGCTTCCCATTTCGATGCGAGCGGAGCGCAGGGCCTCTTCCGCGGCCATGCCGCGGCGCATGTTCTCCTGAGCGGCCGCCTCAAGGTAGGCGCCAAGTTCGGTGTCCATTTCCGAACTTCGCTGCTCTTTACGGAGCAGGGCGATGAAGCCCAGGTAGACGCTGCGCAGGAAGTTCATGAGCGGGCCTCCAGAATCCGGGCAATGGCGGCCGCCTGCCGCTCCCACTGGCGGGTCTCCTCGTTGAGCGCCTTGCGCCCGCGTTCGGTGAGGGAATAATATTTGCCGCGCCTGTTGTTCTCCGTCGCCTTCCACTCCACCTTCAGGCGACCCGCGCGTTCGAGACGGTTAAACGCCGAGAACAGCGAGCCGGCATTGACACGGAAAACGCCTTTGCTCATTTGTTCAATGCGAAGCGCGACGCCATAGCCGTGCATCGCTTCCAGCGCGAGCGTCTTGAGGATGAGCATGTCCAGCGTTCCCTGGACGATTTCACCGGGTTGATCGGACATCCCGCTGTGTTCCCTCCCGCTGCAAGCAGTATCCGTTTCTTCCTACTGATTGTCAAGAGGAGAGCGCAAGGGAGTGCCCGCGACGCCGGTCATCACATCATTCGGCCCGGATCTCGACCACGGCAACCGTGTAGGGATCAAGCTCTACGGTGAGGTCCTTCGCGTAATTGAGAGTTCGACTTACAGGGGCGATCGCATCCGGATGCTCGAGGGATGCCGAATCCGTCGGTCCGGCGCTGATCGTGTGTAGCGTCACGACAGCCCGCGCCGGGGCGCCGGCACCCTGGAGCCGCACAAGCAGCGTGTTCGGGTCCGCTTCGTAATTGACGGCCTTGATCACGATGCGGCGGCCGTCGGCGCTCCCGGTAGCGATGGCATCCACCGTGCCGGGCCGCCACTGTTCCGGCTTCATGGTCGCGATCTCCTCGAAGAAGGTCTTGCGGTTGGCAAGGTCCAGGAAAGTGCCGCTCGTGGAGGCGAGGTACCGCTCCGCGTAGTGCTCGCGAAAGAGCTTCTCGACCACGTAGGCCGCTCCCGGAAACCACGAGACGTGGTCGTGGTAAAGGAAGGACGTCCAGGTCGGATCGTCGGTCGTGTTTCGCAGCAGCAGGGCGGGGCAGCTCATCGTCAGACCGGGGCTGAGTTCCTCGTAGAGGATCAGGCTGCCGGCTGCGTGGAGTCCCGCCCGCCAGTCGTACGCGCGCGAGAGGTTCCATTCGAGGACGGCGATTTCGATCCGCGGGTGCGCCGAAGCACGGACGTAGTCCCGCAGTTCGTAGAGGTAGTTGCGGATGCGCCTCAGCCCGGTCTCGAAGTTCTGGGGCTCGTATTCGTAATTGTGGACTCCGAGCACGTCGAAGTTCTGCCCGGCGAGGTCGATCACCTTCTGGCTCCAGATCATGTCGGTTGAGCGCTTCTGTCCGCAGGCCACGATTCGGGCCTCGCGGAGCGATGGCTCGGAGCCGGCTGCCGTAGACGTTGACGATTTCGGAGTACTGCTCCGGCGTCAGGCCGTGGTTCATGGGCTCGTTGTCGATCTGGAAATACCGGACGCCGTAAGGCTCGGGATGACCGTTGGAAGCGCGCAGCCGTCCCCATTCGGTCGCCGGCGGGTCGTTCAGGTAGTGGACCCACTCCATCGCATACTGAACCTGCTCGGGGTTGGCGCTCGTCGCCGCCAGCACGATCAGTGGTTCGGCGCCGAGCTTCCGGCAGAGGTCCAGGAACTCATCCGTCCCGAAGCCGTAGTAGTCCGAGTAGCCGCCCCAGATGGTGTTGGGATGGTAGCGGCGCGAGACCTGCGGGCCGATGCCGTCCTTCCACTGGTAGATGGAAGCGAAGGAACCGCCCGGCCAGCGCACGAATGGTGGAGCGAGATCCCGCAGGGCCTGCACCAGGTCGGGGCGCATCATGCCGTCGCGGCGGACATCCGCACGCATCATCGAAATGTAGTCGAGCAGTAGCGTTCCAGTGCCTGCTGCCGCGATCTCCACCGAGGCTTGCGCGTCCGTCACGGAACTGGAGAAGGCATAGCCGGCCTCCTGCCAGCCTTGCCCCGCCAGCGCGAGTGGAACCGAGGCGACCGGCTTGCCCTCCGAGCTGACGACGCGCAGCGTCAATTGCGGCGACCCTTCCTCGACTTTCACCCACAACGAGCCATCGTACTCGTGCCCCGCGGCGACGTAGACGCGGCCCTGCCGGATGCCTGCGCGGCCGCCCGCGACATGCAGGCGCACGCTCTTTTGCCCGTTCCTGAACTCAACGTCCGCGTTCTCCACACTGCCGTTCTCGGAGAACGGCTCCCAGTAGGTCTCGAAGTCCTTGCCCTCGAACCCCTGGCCGCGAATCTGTTCGGCGTACAGCCCGTCCACCACGGAATGATTGATGTGCTCGAGGAAGTGGCCGTAGATCCGCTTGTCGATGGAAGCCATCACGCGTTCCGTATCCACCGGCAGGACGGCCACTCGCGTTTCCGGCGCTGCCGCGGCGGCTCTGGGAAGAAGAGGGCTCGACGCGGGCAAAAAGACGTCCCCCGTGGCCGCTAACGCACTCATGAGAAAACAGCGTCGATCCATAGCGCTACTAGCATGGTCGACCGGGCCCCCGCCGGTCAAGATACGCGCGGCGGCGCCAGCGACCGGCCTTAAACGGCAGGCACCGGAACACCGGCTCTCGAGGCTGTAGCGATCAACTCCTGCCAGACGCCCTCGGCGACAGGAACGCCTTCTTTCTTTCGCTCCCGCCAAAGCCTGTATTCCTTCTCGCCGGGCAGCAGCACCTCCTCGAATCCGTTCCGGGTTCCGCTGCTGCGAATCCAGTTCACGTAAGAGTCCACGTTGCTTTCATACTCGCGTTCGCCGCAGAGAACCGCCGGGTCCAGCAGCGTCAGGCAGATTCCATTTCGCCCCAGCGGAGCGCCCGGTTGCGCGAAGCCGGAGCCCGAGAGGATGCCGGCAAACAGATCCAGTCCAACCAGGTAAGCGGAACCTTTTTGTCCGGCGGTGTCGTCCCCCAAGGGTGGAATCGCTGCCGGAGGAATTGCGTAATGCGCCTTGGGATCGGAAGTGCGGCTGCCGTCCGGCTGAAGCAGGAACGGATGCGGCAGGCTGACGCCCTCGGCCCGCGCGACG
The DNA here is from genome assembly GCA_963836425.1 of Bryobacterales bacterium. Lineage (GTDB taxonomy): Bacteria > Acidobacteriota > Terriglobia > Bryobacterales > Bryobacteraceae > CAWIJJ01. The sequence continues at coordinate 338,568 of CAWIJJ010000016.1, forward strand.
TTGATGCGTCCTTCCACGATCATGCAACTCGATGCGTCGATAATCAGTGGAAAGTCCTCCCGCGGAAATCCCCAGGCCATGACGTTGGTCCCGGTTCTCGCTTCCAGCCCGCCGAAGGGTGCAACCCGCGGGATCCCGACAACGTTGAGGTCGATCCTGCCTACCCGGCCCCTGCTCGCCGGAGCGATCAGATGTTGCCCGGCCTCGCCGATATGATTGCAGCCGCGGATGAAAACGGTGACGATTCCGCAATCCGGCACCCGGCTTTCGGCCAGTTCTATCGCCCTTGTCATGGTCACCTGGCCGAAGTTCATTCCGCCGTCCACCAGGAGTAAGTGGCCGCGGTCCAGAACGATTTGAGGTTCCCGGTCGGGCAGGATCTGTCCTTTCCGGAGTTGCTCTACATAACGGGGCACGCGCGACACTCCATGACTCTTCCGGTCGCGAGCCTCCGCCGTCGCAAGGTGCAGCGCCACGATTTCGGCAACCGGCCTGCTGACGCCGGCCGCCACAAAGATGCTTGCGGCGAAGTCCGCCAGCGCTTCATGAGAAACTCTCTTTTCGGCCACAGACCCTCCGTTTCAGAGTACACACAATCGCCACGGAGGCGGCGCCGGAAACCACACCCACGCGGAGGAGCGAGTTTCAACCGAACCTCATGATAGGCTTGTAGGCTGTCATGAGAGTCGTCGGAACAATCGAAAGCCTGTGGCGCTACCCCGTCAAGAGCATGCGCGGTGAACAACTGCAAGAGGCTTTTGTCGGGTTTCCCGGGATCTACGGTGACCGTGTTTACGCTTTTCGAAGTTCGGCGGCCCCGCAAGGATTTCCTTATCTGACCGGGCGGGAGCAGGAAACGATGCTGTTGTATCGTCCCAGATACCGGCACCCCGAGCGCACCGCCAAGCCGGTCAACCTCGCCGAGGCTGAAGCGATCGGGTCCGGTCTCAATCCGGTCTACGCCGACTTCTCCGATTTTATGGTGGACGTCGAGACACCGGCGGGAGAATGGCTCGCAATCGACGATCCGCGCCTGATGAGCTTGCTCCGGGAGGGCATTCGCGACAGGCATGATCTGACGCTGCTTCGATCCACTCGTTCCATGACAGATTGCCGGCCGGTTTCGATCTTTTCGATCCAAACCGTGCGCCAGTTGAGCAGAGAATTAGGAAGCGACCTGGACAGCCGTCAATTCCGCGCAAATCTCTATATCGAGCTCGAGTCCGGAAAGGGTTTCGGCGAAGACGAGTTTGTGGGCCAGACCTTGCGCATCGGCTCCAGAACAACAATAGCAGTGCTTGATCGCGACTCTCGCTGTAAGATGATCACGCTCGATCCGGATACTGCCCTGCCGAACCCCGGTGTGATGCGGCTGTTGGCTCGCGATCATGAAGGTAAGGCTGGTATCTACGGCGCCGTTCTGGTAGAGGGGACCGTCCGGCCCGGCGACGAGGTCGCTCTGCTCGACTGAGACAGGAACGGCGCCGCTCTGCGCTCGTCGAAAACTCGTAACCGTCGCCGCGGCCTGAACCGGTTTTGCCATCCCGGTCCAGCCGCGGTGCTGCTACTCTACTTGCCCGTCATTTTCTTCACTTGCCCCGGAGGATACATCGGGCCGGGAAGAAATTGCGCTTGATAGAACAGGTTCGCAACAATATCGTCAATCGCGAACGCAAAGATCTGAGTATCCAACGTCGGGTCCAGATCGTTGTCGCTTATAACGTAGAGCACCCGCCGTCCATCGGAAAGGTCCGGCCCCCAGGCCATTCCCTCGATCTTCTCCGGAATCGTGTCGAAGAGGCCGAAATCGTTTTCAAGCAGATCCAGAAAGGCATTCTTGGTGACGGGGGTGATGCCAAGTGCTCCCAGACCGCTCGAGAGGGCGGGCAGCACGGGGACGCCCGATACGTCGGTCGCGCCGCTTAGATCGATCTTATAAATCGTCTTCCGCGTCGGGTTCTGTGGGTCGCCGGGCTTCAGGAGGGAACGGTTATCGCGCTCGAGCACGAGAAACTGGTGGTCGTTAATAGCCAGGATCTCGCTCACTCCCTGCCCGCGATTGATGGCGTCAAGAACGTACACGTATTCCTTCGTTGCGCCCGTCGCGAGATTTATCGTCAGGATTCGATTGCAGCGCCCCAGGCGGTCGTCCGGCGTGTCTGTACTGAGATCCAGGCCGTTGTCCTGAATCAACGCGTTCTGCATGATGCCAACCAGCGTTGTGCCGTCCGGCGTGATCGCCAGGCCCTCCATGCCGCGGTTTGCCATCCTCCCCGACGAGTTGCCGGTCACCTCCGCGATGGGGTCGCCGCTCGGATTGGCGATCGAGAACCTCGCCGGGATGGCAATCCGGCGCAGAAGGTGTCCCTGGCGGTCGAATTCGTAGATGAATGGCCCGTACTCGTCCGATACGAAGAATGTGCCGTAGGGGCTGACTCGGATACCTTCCGGATCGAAGCGCAACGTCTTGAGGGGGCTCAGGTCAAATGCTTGCGCCGACCCTACCAGGCTCTGGCCGGATTCGTTCTGTAGGAACCGTGTGTCCAGCAACACGGAAGAAATATTCGGAAACGCTTTCGCCGTATCTACCGTGATGTGCAGGAAATGGAAGCGGTCCAGGTACGGCACATCCGTGAGCCCGTCGAAAGGTCCGCGATCCGGCGCCGCCATGAACACGCTGTCGTGGCCGGTATAAGTGAGGTCGGAACCGAGTCCTCCAAGAATGGCTTTGTGGATGCAATTTCCGGGCAACGCTGGATCCGCGCCCGCCTTACAGATCCTTCCGGTTAGTCCGGAAGCGTCCAAAGCCGATCCGGAGATGTAGCCCTTCCCGATCAGCGTAATGCCGGGAGGCGCGGCGGCCGGCAGAGTTGACGCCGCCAGCGCCAGGGCTGCCAGGCGTGTCAGGTACGTAAAGTTCATCAATAGCTCCTTAGTGGGTGAAGTCAAATAGGACAAGGTTATCAGCGGCTGATGACACTCCGATTACAACGGCCTTACAGCCGGGTTACCCTCTTGCATTGACTGCTGGTACTTTTCCTTAGCGCGGCCGCCTGGCCTGAACCCAAAACATTTGCCTGCTTGAATGTCTTCAAACTACCGCGGGATTGCGAAGCGAATTGTAACCACCTCCGCGCCATCCTGTTAGTGAGAAGCCGGAGGATTCAATGGGAGAAGCCGCCGTTACGTTTTCCCCGCCGCGAACCGCCCCCGACGTGCGCTTCGAAGCGGGCGTGGCCTTGCACGGACACACTTATCATTCCGAAGAGTGCCTGTCGTTCCTGCCCACTTACTTGCGCAACGTACCCGGCCTGCCTGCCGTGCTCCGCGGATTGGAGCCGTCCCAGGTCGATTTCTCGCGCGCCTTCTGGACTCCTCCCCTCACTCCGGCTTCCGCCCTGCGTCTCGAACAGGAACAGATCGCCGGCCTGGGCCTGCGGCCCATGGTTTCGCTCACCGACCATGACAACATTGAAGCCGCCCTCGCGTTACGGGTTACAGCCGAAGTCCCCATCTCCGTCGAATGGACAGTTCCCTATGCACGATCCATTTTTCACTTTGGCATCCACAACCTGGCCCCTGCTGACGCCCAACGTTGGATCGGAGTGCTCTCGGCATACACGGCCAGTCCCGAAGAGCCTCGCTTGCCCGGACTACTCGAGGCGCTCGCCGCGAGCCCGGATGTACTTGTCGTCCTCAACCATCCGTACTTTCTCGAAGAGGGCGTCCGCGAAACCGATCACGCGCCCGCCCTGGCGTGGCTTCTGGCGGCGTGTGCGCCGTGGATCCACGCGCTGGAACTGAACGGCACCCGGCCGTGGAAAGAGAACGCAGCCGCCATCGAAGTGGCACGAGCGCATGGCCGGCCCGTGATCTCCGGCGGCGACCGTCACGCTTGCGAGCCCGCCGCCTGCATCAATCTGACCAATGCCCGCGGCTTTGCGGAGTTCGTGCGGGAAGTGCGCGCAGGTGAAAGCCACGTTCATTTTCTTCCGCACTACCGCGAGCCCCTGGCCCTGCGCATTCTGCACTCGATCTGGGACGTTCTCAAGGCGTACCCCGAGTATCCCGGGCGCGAACGCTGGACCGATCGCGTGTTCTATCGCGGTGCCGACGATGTGGCGCGCAGCCTCACCGAACTCTGGGGCGGGCGCGTGCCCTGGTATTGCACCGCGGTCACGGCCGCGCTCCAGGTCGCCGCCCTGCGCACCATGCGTCCGGCGCTGCGCCTCCTCCTGTCACGCAAGGTCGAGCAGCTTCCCTGACCGGCCGGCGGAGCTAGTCGATAAGTCCCGCCATGCTTTCCGGACCGCGCCCCTGCCGCAACCATTGGTATCCGTAGGGGCCCAACCGGAACGTCTGCCGGCTGCCATCCTGAACGGAACACTCCGTGTTCTTCAGCAGATCGAACAGGCCATCCGGCTGGTAGCCGAAGTCTATGGTCACCTCCAGTTCCCGTCCGCTGAAGTTATGAATGGCGACCACCGAGGAGTTCTCGCCGGAGCAGCACTGCGCGAGCACGGCCGGATCGCTGGCCTCCAGAAACTGGCAGGCGGCATTTCCGAACTCGGGCGATCGCATTCGCAGGCGTGTCATCCGCTCCATCCAGTTCAGGAACGATTTGGGGTCGCGCTGCTCAGCCGCGACGTTCACTTTCTCATACCCGAACTCCCCGCCGCTCACCACCGGCAAAACCAGGCGGTCCGGCGGCGCCGGTGAAAACCCGCCGTTCTTCGCGTTGGCCCATTGCATCGGCGTCCGGATCGCGTCCCGCTCAGGCAAATCCAGGTTCTCCCCCATCCCGATCTCGTCGCCGTTGCGCACCACCGGGGTTCCGGGCAGCGTCAGGATCAGGCTGTGAGCCAGTTCCAGGCGCGCGCGATCGTTGCCGAGCATCGGCGCCGTCCGGCGACGGATGCCGCGATCGTACAACTGCATGTTCGGCTCGGGCCCGAACTTTGCAAACACCTCTTGCCGCTCCTCGTCGCTCAGCCGTCCCAGGTCCAGCTCGTCGTGCGTGCGCAGAAAATTGGCCCACTGGCAGAAATCCGGAATCTTGGGCAGGGCGCGATAGGCGTCGCGGACCGGCTGCGCCTGTTCGCGCGCCATGGCCAGCCAGAGGTGCTGGTTGACGAAAAAGTTGAAGATCATGTGCACCCGTTCGCCGTTCGCCGAAATACATCGGTACCTGGTCGGGCGGCAGGTTCGCTTCGGCCATGAAAACCGCATCGCCGCGAGACCAGGAGAGGACCTGCCTCATCTCGATCAGGTACTCAGGATGATCCCCGAACGCCTCGACATCCGGGCCCTTGCTGGTGATGACGAACGGCAGCGCATCCACGCGAAAACCGGAGACGCCGAGTTGCACCCACGTCTTAATGATCCTTGCGATTTCCGCGCGTACCTCCGGGTTGCCCGTGTTGAGGTCGGGCTGATGGCTATAGAAGCGGTGGTAATAGTATTCACCGGCTTCCTCATCAAAGGTCCAGGTGGTCTTCTGGACGCCGGGAAATACCATGCCCTGCTCGGCGTCTTTCGGCTTGTCCTTCGACCAGACATACCAGTTGCGGAATTTTGAATTCCGGTCCCGCCGGGCCTCCTGGAACCAGTGATGATCGACGGAGGTGTGGTTGACGACCAGGTCGGCCACCACCCGGATGCCGCGGTCCTGCGCCGCCCGGGAGAACTCGACGAAGTCGCCGAGCGTGCCAAAACGCGGGTCGATGCCGTAGAAATCGGCGATATCATAGCCGTCGTCACGCCGCGGGGACGGAAAGAAAGGCTGTAGCCAGAGACAGTTCACATTGAGTCCGGCCAGGTAATCCAGCTTGCCTGCCAGTCCGAGGAAATCGCCGATTCCGTCGCCGTTTCCATCGGCGAAGGATGCCAGGTCTATCGTGTAGACAATCGCGTTCTTATGCCAGAGGCCTTCCATGTGTCGTCCAAACCGCAACGTTTTCCGATGCCTCCGCGTCAAGCCGGGGGCGGGGGAGATGCGATAACTCGTATCGTGACGGATGCGCAGCGGCGGTGTCTACCTGCGATGGTAATGCCGCGCACGCGGGATCTCCGGCTTCGCTCCTGCCACCCGGTACCCCTCCCCAAGCTTTTTCTCCTTTCCGTCCAACGGTTCGGGTTAGAATGACCAAAGCCAAAGACGCAATCTGCCAGTTGCGACACGGCCGGGCGTGGGAGGATAGTCGGGAAATGCTGGAAGCCTTCGCGTTGTCGGACAAGGGCTGTATCCGGTCCAACAATGAAGATTACTGCCTGGTCGAACCGGAGACGGGCCTTTTTGTGCTGGCCGACGGCATGGGTGGCGCCAAGGCCGGAGAGTACGCCTCCCGCATGGCCGTGGATACCGTAGCCGAGATCGTCCATCACTCCTCGCAACACGATTCCAAGACCCTGCTGACGGCCGTCGAAGAGGCCAACCGTCGTGTCATCGAGGCGTCCCAAAGCGATCCGGGCCTGGAGGGCATGGGTACTACCCTGGTAGTAGCCCTGGAAGTGGATGGCGGTCTCAATATCGCGAGCGTGGGGGATAGCCGCGCCTACCTGTACGATCGCGACGGGCTCCGCGTCATCACAGATGACCAGACCTGGGTGAACGAAGTGGGGCGTCCGCTCGGTTTGGACGAAGAAATCCTTCGGAATCACCCGATGCGCCACGTCCTCACGATGGCAATCGGCGCCAGCACCCCGCTGACCATCAACTATTACGACCTGCCTCTCGGTCCGGGCGCCGTCTTCCTTATGTGCAGCGACGGGCTCCACGGGGTCATCGAATCTCCCGAAATTGAAAAAATCTTGAGAGAAGCGGGCTCCGGACAGTCACTGGAAGATAGTTGCCGCAATCTGATCGAGGCTGCAAAACAGGCGGGTGGTCCGGACAACGTCACCGCAGTGCTGGTTCGCAAGGCCCCTTAGTCCTCGCCGCAATATTTTTTCTCCAGGTCTGTTGCGCCCAGGCTCAAATCGCCATCCTCCACATGCAAGTCATTGAGGGGGAAGGCGCTGTCCACACCCCGGGCAGCCACGGTACGCGACCGATCACGGTTGAGGTCACCGATGAGACCGGCCGCCCGGTGGAAGGCGCCGCAGTCAGTTTCCACGCTCCCAACGACGGGCCCACAGCCCTGTTCGCGAGCGGCCTGCGCACCGAGATCGTCCAGACCGATGTTCGCGGTCGCGCCACCTTGCGCGGTCTCCACGTCAACCAGGTGTCCGGCCGTTTTCTCATCCGGATCGTCGCGTCGAAGGAGCAGGCTCGCGTGGGCGCCCTTTGTTCTCAGTATATTGCGGAGGACAAGGCGAACACCCCCGCAGCCCGCGGCAAGCACGGAAAAGCAAAGTGGCTGGCCGTCATCGCGGTACTCGCCGGGGGCGCTGCGGGCGGCTATTATGCCTCCGCGCGCGCGGGTCACGATTCTTCCGGCCCTCCCACTGCACCGGTCAGCATCGGTACGCCCTCTATTTCGGTAGGTCAGCCGTGACGCGGCTGCCGCGGCTCTCGATTTTGTTCGCCCTCATGGCGCCCCTTGCCTGTGCCCAATTCTCGGTAGTGCAGGTTTCGGGCGCCGTCGAGAAGCCGGTGGCGTCCACGCTGCAATTGGGTTCGTTTCGTCAGGGAGACACGGCCTCCGCCACCTTGCGGGTCAGGAACACCGTTGGGGTTGCGAACACCCTGAATCCATTCCATATCGAAGGCGATGGCTTTGTTTTGTCGGGAGCGCCGGAGGCGCCTGTCGTTGTCGGACCCGCTGAATCGCTTGACTTTACCGTCGAATTCCGGGCCGGCGCGGTAGGGATCTTCAGCGCCTTGCTCTACGACGACCGCATCTCCATCCTCCTCACCGTCACCGTACTGCCGCCCATGGTTTGCCGCGTGGACACCGGCTCGGGGCTGCGCGATGCCGCGGTGTCTCCAGTATCTTTCGGTACCGTGGACCGCGGCGCCCGCCGGACACTGCTCTTCCTCCTCGAGAACCGCGCCGCACTTCCGGCCATCGTTCCGGACATTTCGATTTCCGCCGGCCCGTTTTCGCTCGACAGCCCATCTCCTTCCGGTGCCACGCTTCAAGCCGGAGACACGGCGGCCTTCGAAATTGGCTTTGTTCCGCAAAATGCAGGTTCGTTCACCGCCACCCTCACCATCGGCGGAACCGTGTATTCCCTACAGGGTTCCGGGCGCGAACCGGCTCTGCCCCAACCCGCCTTGCAGATCGACCTGCCCCTATCTCGCAGCGGTCAGCAAGGGACCGTCATGGTCCGCTTTGACGCCCCCGCCCGGACTTCCGGCACCTGCACCGTCACCCTTGGCTTCGTTTCGCGCAACGGCAGCGCCGACCCTGCCATCCAGTTCGCCAGCGGCGGCCGCACCGTCCAATTCGCCGTCGCTCCCGGCGACGCGGAAACCCCCGAAATGGCCTTCCAGACCGGCACCACCGCCGGCACGCTGACCGTATCAGTGGAACTCGGCAGCCTTCTCGCCAGTGAGATCGTCCTGATCGACCCCGCCCCCGTCACAATTACCTCCATCGACACGCTCCGCTCGCCTTCCGGCATCGAACTCCGCCTCACCGGCTTCGACAATACCCGCACCACCGCCGCCCTGGCGTTCACCTTCTTCGATTCCGCCGGAGTCACTATCGGCACCGTCCGCCTCGATGCCGCCTCGCAGTTCGCCTCTTATTTCGCCACCTCCTCGACTCGGGCGGCGTATTCCAACTCCGCTCTGTGTTCCCAACCACCGGCGACGCCTCCCTAATCGCCTCCTTCGAAGCCGAAATTTCAAACTCCGCCGGAGCCTCCGTAACACCCCGCACAAAAATCCCTTGACACCGGCCGGTTTCTGGGCTACATATTGTAGCGCTACAATGCTTAGCGCACGCAAGACCCTCAGCGACCTCGAGCACAAAGTGATGGAAGCCGTCTGGCAACGCGGCTCCGCCACCGCCGAAGAGATCCGCGCCGACCTGGCCGACCGGCACCCCATGAAAGAATCCACCGCCCGGACCATTCTCAAACGCCTCGAAGAAAAGGGCTACGTCAAGCACCGCGTGGACGGCCGCACCAACGTCTACACCGGCCTCGAAGCGCCCCAGAACGTCGCCGCCCGCGCCGTGCGCGGCATCATCGAGCGCTTCTGCGGCGGCTCGGTGGAACAGTTGCTCGTCGGCATGGTCGCCAACGACGTCGTGGATGAACAGGAACTCCAGCGGCTGGCGAAACGCATTGCGAGCCGTAAAGCGAAGGAGGAATGACGTGGACCCAGCTTCCGTGCTCTCGCCGCTTGCGGGCATTGCCCTGCGCGCCCTGTGCCTGGCCGCCGCTGCCGCCGCGACCCTCGCCGTTTTCCGCATGCACGCCGCCGCCCTGCGCCATGCCGTCTGGACAGTCGTAACCGCCGGCATGCTCGCCCTCGTGGCACTCTCGCCCGTACTGCCCCCGCTCGAAATCCGGGTCCTCGCGCCCCGTCCCGCCGTCGTCCCGGTGGTGACCATCCCGGCCGACCACAACCTCCGTCACGCACCCGCCGTTCCTGCTCCAGCACCCGTCCCGGCTTATAGCCCCTGGCTGCTGGCCGCCGCCGGCATCTATGCCGCCGGCGTACTGCTTGCCCTCGTCCGCCTGGCCTTCGGGTATCTGTTCACGAGGCGCCTGGTGCGCGCCGCCGCCCGCATCGAACAGCCCGGAGACGACGCCCTCTTCGAGTCCACCTGGATCACCGTTCCCATGACAGTGGGCTGGCGCCGTCCTAAAATCCTGCTGCCCGCGGACTGGCGCGATTGGGACGTCGCCAAGCTGGACGCCGTTCTCGCCCACGAGCGCACCCACATCCGCCGCGCCGACTGGGCTATCGCCCTGCTCGCCGGCATCAATCGATCGATATTCTGGTTTCACCCCCTGGCATGGTGGCTGGAGCGCCGCCTCGGGATTCTTGCGGAACAGGCCTGCGACGATGCGGCCCTGCTCCTGATCAACAGCCGCGAGCCCTATGCCCAGGCGCTCCTCGATATGGCAGCGGCGGTCAAAACCGGCCAGGGGCGCCTGGTCTGGGAGGCGATGGCGATGGCCAAAGCGAACGAAGTCCGCAAGCGTATTGAACGCATTCTCGATGAGACCCGCCAGATCCCGCGCGGCCTGACCCGCCTGCGCTGGGCCGGGCTGCTCGTTTGCAGCCTGCCGCTGGTTTACCTGGCCGCTACGGTCCAGCTTGCCCCCGCGCAGGTCACCTTCTCCGACCTGCGCGCCAAGACCCCCATCACCGCCGGCGAAGCCGCCGCCATGGAGCAGCAGCTCGCCGCCAATCCGCAGGACATCGAAAAGCGCGGGCAGCTCATTCTCTACTACTACTCCACCGGGCAGAGCAAACAGCGCCTCGACCACATCTTCTGGCTGATCGCCAATCATCCTGAGAACCCGGCCGCCGCTATCACCTCTGCCGGGCTGCTGCCGCGCACTACCGCGCTCAACGACGCGTCGGATTACAACCGCGCGGCCACCATGTGGAAGCAGCAGGCGGCACTCCATTCCCAGGATCCCCAGGTGCTCGGCAACGCCGCCCAGTTCTTCCACCGCACCGGCGGCGACTACGAAGAAGCCGAGCGGCTGTACCTGGCCGCGCGCAAACTCGCCCCCGGCAGCGCCAGGGCGACCGCGCTCGCGAACCTGTACTCCGACGCCATTCTCGGCAATTCCGGCGACCCGGCCTTCCCCAGAATCAACGCGCCGTTTGCATCCCGCATCCAGTCGCAGCTCGAGACATCGGACGATCTGGACTTGGTGATGGCGGTGGGCAGCCGCCTCGCGTCGGTGGCAAGGCGCGCTCCGGAAGGCCGTACCTTGCCGGCCGGTACGATGAACCTCGATGACCATGCAGCATTGGGGCCGGTGGTCGAACTTGGCCAGCGCCTGCTTGCGCGCGCCGGCGGTAACGTCGTAGCGCTCCTCGGATCCCAATCATCCGCAGTGATGCCCGGATAAGGGTGCGCTTGCGCCCGCTGCGCCCGGCTTGACTCCCACATACCGGACGGACGCAACCTATCCGCCGCTCGCCCGCCAGGCGCGTATCCAGGGCGACGTCCGCCTGCGCGTCACGGTCGCAACGGACGGGAGCGTCGCCAACATCGACGCCATCTCCGGACACCCGCTGCTGATGCCGGCGGCGATGGAAGCCGTCAAGCAATGGCGGTATGCGCCGCAGTCCGTGGCCGTTTCGACCGAAGCCGTCGTGCCGTTCCGCCTGCCCGCCGCGGAGGCGTCAGCTCCTCCGTCCACGCTCCCAGCCGTTGTCCGCCCGTCTGGTCCGGCGCTGACCCCCGTCTACACCGTCGAGCCGGCCTATCCGCCGCTGGCCCGGCAGGCGCGCATCCAGGGCGATGTCCGGCTGCGCGCCCGCATCGGCGTGGACGGCTCGGTGAAGGAGCTCAATGTCATCAGCGGACATCCACTGCTGGTTCCGTCCGCGATCGAGGCGGCCAAAGTGTACCGCTTCGGGTCGCAGTCAGCGGAGGTCACCACCGAGATCGTCGTGCCCTTCCGCCTGCCGGACGCACCCGCTCCAACCGCCTCCCAGCAGGGCGTGCTGGGGGCTGTGATTTCTGCCGCTCCCTCCCGCATCCGCATCGGCGGCAACGTGCAGGCCGCCAAGATGGTCAACAAGGTCGATCCCATTTACCCCGCCGACGCGCGTGACGCGGGCATCCGCGGCAACGTCAAGCTCAGCATCGAGATCGCACCCGACGGCGTCGTCGAAAAGATCGACGTGCTCGAAGGACACCCCGCCCTTGCGGCCGCCGCGGTAAATGCGGTCCGCCAGTGGCGCTACCAGCCGACGCTGCTCAACGGCCAGCCGGTAACGGTCGTCACGACCATCGACATTCCGTTCCCGCCGGAATAGATATGTGTACCCAAACCCTTGCCGCGAGCATCCTTTCAGGGGTGCTCGCGGGTTTTTTATCGGCGCAGGAAATCCGGCCCGAAATCAAGGGCACGATCCTCGAACCGGGCATCAACCAACCCATCGCCGACGTCGAAATCTCGCTCTTCGCCCTGCCCGAACGCCTTCCCGACAAGCCGGTCATCATGCGGCCCACCACTACCGAGCCGCTCCAGAAGGTGAAGACCGATCCGCACGGCGCCTTCAGCATCCAGCTCGACAAGCTTGGAGAGTACAGCCTCCAGCTGAAGAAGCCCGGCTACGGCCAGACGCAGACCATCATCCGGCAGCTCACCGCCGGGCCGATGGGATCGAGCACCACCCTGATGCTCGATAAGGATCACCCCGTGCGCGAAGTCACCTTTTATCTCGCGCGCCCCGGCGAAGTCTCCGGCCAGCTTGTGGATGAAGAGACCGGCAAGCCGCTCGCGGGCCTGTCCGTTTGGGTGCAGTCGGCCGGCTGGCAGTGGGGTCTTCGACGAACAGGCCCAGGCGGTTCCGGCAAGACCGACGCCGAAGGCCGCTTTACCGTCAAGGACCTTGTCCCCGGCGACTACGTGGCCCTCACGCCCGGCGCCGCCGCACCGAAGGCCCAGCCCGAGCCCGACCCCGCCTGGTCGCGCGACGACTATCCCCGCACCTACTTTCCCGGCGTGCACGACGACGACGGCGCCATGCTGGTCAACGTTCCTTCAGCGGGCGCGGTCAACCTGGGCCAACTGCGCCTCCGCAAGGCGCCCCGCTACCATGCGTCCGTGCGTCTGGCGGCGGCCGGTTGCGAGCCGGGACAGAAGATCTCGCTGGTGCTGATGACCGTCAAAGGTCCCTTCACCAACGGTAACGGCGCGGGCGACGCCATCTGCGGGAAGGACTTCTCCCTGGGCCCCTTCGAGCCCGGCCAGTACACTCTCCGGCTCACTGCCGGATCCACCTTCGATGACGAAGCACGCCGTGAAGGCTACACCGCATTTCACCATCGGCGACAAGAACGTGGAGGTCGCGGCAGCCCTGCAAAAAGGCCTCGACGTGGACGGCAGATTCGTGCTCGCGGAGGGCGTGCCGAAGGTCTCGCTGAAAGGCGCAACCCTGATGCTGGGAATCGCGCTGGCGTACTCGCCGCCCGGCCGCGCCGCCGAAGACGGCGCCTTTCGCATCGTCAACATCGTTCCCGGTGAGTACCGCATCGCCACCAGCGGCTTACCGCCCGGCCTCTACGTGAAGGAGATCCGCTACAACGGCGGGCGCGTGGAGGGCACCGTGACCCTCAACGGCAGTGCCATGGCACAGCAGTTCGTGGTGGAACTGGGCGACCGCCCCGCCGCCGTCACCGGCATCGTCAAGCAAGGGGACGATCCCGCCGACGGAGCGTGGGTCATCCTGGAGAAGTGGCCTTCCCAAGCCGGCAACTACTGGAATCGCAGGCCTGTCGCGGCCGACGAGAACGGCAAGTTCCAGTTCACCGGCCTCGCTCCCGGCGAGTATCGCGTGATCGCGGTCGCGCGGGAGGATCGGATGCGCCTCGAAGAGCCCGGTGTGTGGGAGCGCCTGGTCTCCGGCGGTCAGAAGGTTACGCTCGACGCCGGCGGTTTCCAGAATCTTACCCTGGCGCCCGCCGGCCCCGGCCGTTAACTTGCGATTACGTGTTCTGCCGGAGCCATTCGCGGAACGCATCCCGGTAGAGGATGATGCCCTTTCGCGAATACCGCAGATAGCCCTGCCGGCGGAACTGGTTCATGTAGTGCGTGACGATCTCGCGCGACGTGCCCACGTATTGCGAAAGCAGTTCGTGGGTGAACGGGACCATGCGGATCGACCCATCGTCTTCCTGCGTTCCCAGCCGCTCCGAGAAGCGGATCAGCGAACGCGCCAGCCGCCGCGCGATGTTGTCCACCGAAAAACTCTCGATGCGGTGCGTGAAGTCGATAGTCCGCTGCACCAGGATCTGAAGCAGCGCCACCGCCAGCCGGGGCCGCTTCATCACGATATCCTCGATTTCCGCGGTGGTCCACGTCATCAACTTCGTGTTCTCGAGTGCGGTGGCCTGTTCGGCGCGGTGCGGAAGATTCAGGAACGCGGATTCGCCGAAGAATTCGTCGGGCTGATAGATATCTACTACTACCTGATGGCCGTCATCCGCCAGTCGCGAAACCTTCACCTTGCCGTCGATGACCAGATAAATCGCCGTGGACGGCTGGTCCTGGTTGTAGATCATTTGCCCCTTGCGGTATTCAACAATACTCGAACACGGCAGATGAGCTAATGGATCTTCGAGTGGTTTTGTTGGCGCGAACGCCGTGGGAGTGGATGCCATTTTTTCCTCCAGACTGGTATCACTGCTACTGTTCGGCGCAAGCATCACTGATGACCTCGATACTGCGCACTCGGAAGCCGGACGAAGATCCCTCCGGGGCAGCTGTTCCCCGGACCGTGACCTTCTGTCCCAAGTGTTTGGCAAAGCCTTCCGTAGGGAAGCCCTCCGCCACCAGGTTTGTGATTTTCGACCGGTTGCCCGCTTCGATCAGGATGAAGTTGCCTTCCTGCGCCTGATCCACGCATCCGGTCAACGATGCTTGAGCCGTTTTCGGAGCCGACTTCGGGACCGCTTTCTGCTGCGGGCCTTCCATCAAGGACCGGGCGAAGGAAGCCGGACCACATCCAGCGATGAACAACACCAACGCCGAGATTGTTATCCGCTGCTTCATCCGGCCTCTCGCTCCTCCCGAAGGAGCATTTGGGGTGCCAAACGTCACCTATTGGGAGCATTCCATGAAACCCTTGGCTCCCCGTATGATCCCTTACTGCAATTATAAGGGTGTACGCAAGACCACTTGGATATACGTTACTTCAGTTCTACAGCGGTGGAATTCTTTACCGAACCAGAAAAAGATTACTCGGTTCGTAATTGTCTTGCTATTGCAATTTTCAGTGATAAATTTCACATTATCTGGCGACTCCCCACGTTCTATGATGGGTTGGTGCGGCGCCTGATCCTGCTAGCGCTCCTTGGTGCGGTTTCGTTTGCCGCGCAATGGTACATGGCTCCGGCCGGAATTCGCCCCGCCGCGCGCCACGCCGGTGCGTCCATTCTCCCCGGCGGCAGGGTGGTTGACCCGTACGGCCGCGAATTTCCGTCCGGCCCCGGCGGCTTCGGGATTGCCGTCAGCGCCTCCGGCAAGACCGTCGTCTCCGTTAACAGTGTGGGCCGGAACTCCTTCACAATCATGGAGCTGGCCAGCGACGAGTGGCAGGTCCGGCAACTCCCGGCGCCGCGGCGAGAAGACCGCGAGAAAGCCGGTGAAGAGGAAGAGGAGGACGAGGATAGCTGGCGGGGGCTGTTCATGGGCCTGGTCTTCTCCGGCGAGCGCAACTTCTGGGCGTCGGAAGGCAATTCCGGCCGCATCGGCCTGTTCGATTCGACCGGGGAAAAGCGGCGCACCATCAGCCTCAACCAGGGCGGCTTCAAGGATAGCTATTCCGGCGACCTCGCCATGGATCCCGAGCGGGAAATCCTGTACGTCGTGGACCAGGCCAACTTCCGCGTCGTCAGCATCGACGCCAAATCGCGGAAGATCCTCGCCTCTACCCCGGTCGGCCGCCTGCCTTTCGCCCTGGCCCTGTCGCCCGACCGGAAGCGCCTCTATGTCACAAACCTCGGTATGTTCCGGTATCAGGCGATCCCGGGCGCCGACCCCAAGCAGGCGCAGACCACGGGACTCGCCTTTCCGCCCTTCGGTTTTCCGAGCGCCGAAGCGACCTCCGGGGTGGAGCGGCCCACCGCCAAGGGGCCGGTGCAGGTGCCCGGCCTGGGCGATCCGAATGCGCGGGAGGCGAATTCGCTCGCCGTTCTGGACGTGAGCGAGCCCGCCGCGCCAAAACTCGAAGCTTTCCTGCGGACCGGCATTCCTTTCGGTCCCGGTAGCGCCGGCGGCAGCAGCCCTTCAGGCGTGGCTGCAACCGCGGACGCCGTTTACGTTTCCAACGCCGTTAACGATTCCATCACCGTCATCGACGCGCATACCAACCAGGTCACCGGCGAGATTCCCCTGCGGATCCCCGGACTCGAGAATCTGCGCGGCATCCTGCCGGTTGGCGTAACCGTGCATCCCGAGTCCGGCCTGCTGCTTGTCGCCGAAGCCGGGATCAACGCGGTAGGCGTGGTGGACCCGAAGGAAATGCGGCTCACCGGCCACATCCCCGCCGCATGGTTCCCGACGCGCGCCGCGGTTCACGGCAACGATATTTTCGTATTGAATGCGCGGGGGCACGGCCGTGGTCCCAATGCCCGCGGTCCGGAGCATTACATCGGACCGCCGATTCTTCCCCGCCAGGGGACCATCCAGCAATTCGCCCTGCCTGCCGCTCCCGAACTGGCCGATCTGACCACCCGTGTTCTCAGGGCCAACGGCTTCCGGCCGCGTCCTGCTGCCGAGCCTTCCATTCCAGAGGGCATTCGCTACGTGGTCGTAATCGTGAAGGAGAACCGGACCTTCGATGAAGTGTTCGGCGACATCACCGACGCCGCCAACGGTCACGTGATGTCGAATCCCGCCCTCGCGCGCCTGGGCACGCGCGGCTACGTGGACGGCAAGGGCAAGCGCCTCAGCATGAAGGACATCAACGTCACGCCCAACCATCACGCCATGGCGCGGCGCTGGACCATCAGCGACAACTTCTACGCCGATTCGGATGTGAGCGTCGACGGCCACCACTGGGTGGTCGGCTCCTATCCGAACGCCTGGACCGAATCGTCGAGGATGGCTGCCTATAGCGATCAGAAGAAGGACTTCCGGCTGGGCACCGCGCCGGGAAGGCTGCTGTTTGCCGGATCCGCTTCCTCCGTGCACCCCGAAGAGCAACTCGAAGCGGGCACCATCTGGCATCACCTGGAGCGCAACCACGTGCCGTTCCGCAATTTCGGCGAGGGCTTCGAGCTGGCCGGAATCGACGAGAGCAAAGGGCAGGAGCCGACCGGCGGCCGCTTCCTGACCAACATGCCCATGCCCGACCCGCTCTACCGCAATACCTCGCGCCGGTATCCGGGGTTCAACATGAACATCCCGGACCAGTTCCGCGCCACGCAGTTCATCGCCGAGATCGAGGAGAAATACGTCAAGACCGGGGACGACCTGCCGCGCCTGATCTTCATGCACCTCCCCAACGACCACATGGCGGCCGCCCGCCCCGAGGACGGCTACCCCTACTCGGAATCCTTCGTGGCCGATAACGACCTCGCGCTCGGCCGCATCATGGAGTTCCTCTCCGGCACGAAGTGGTGGCCGCAAATGGCGGTGCTGATCACCGAGGACGATGCGCAAGGCGGCGTAGATCACATCGACGCGCAGCGCACAGTGTTTATGTGCGCCGGTCCGTGGGCGAAGAAGAACACGGTGCTGCACGAAAACTCGAGCTTCCCGGGAATGCTGAAAACGGTGTTCCGGCTGCTCGGCATGCCGCCGCTGAATCTGTTCGATGCCTCCGCCACCGATCTGAGCGGATGCTTCGCGAGCGAACCCGACCCCGCGCCGTACAAGGCGCTGCCGGTGGACAAGGCGTTGTTCGATCCGCGGGCGGCGCGGGTTTCGACCAGCGGCGAACCGGGCCCGCGCATGGACGACCCGCGCGAGGTGCGCCGGTAAGCGATCCCGCCGCTACCCTCGCGAATTTCGCGAGCCGCGCCCCACTTTCTGGATCCAGTTGCGGACCATCGCGGTGAAGTCGCGGGCCTGCTGCGAGGTCCGCAGTTCCTCCAGGGTGAAGCGCATTTTGCGTCCCCAGTTCGGATATTGCCAGGTGGTGCCCGGCAGGTTCTGCTGCGCCGGCTCCTTCGTCAGGTCCTCCTGGTTGATGGCCAGCAACTGCGACGGCGTGGAGGCAAGGAAGCCCACGGCGGCGTTGTGCAGGTCGCCCGTGAGTTCCGGATAATCGCCCGCGCGGCGAGGGAGGTGCGCGGGCATCAGGCCTTCGGCAAAAAGCACGTCCAGCATGTCCTGCTTTTCCCGCTGCCGGTTGGCGAACTGCTCCCGTTCGCCGCCTTCATCGATCACGCCCGCCTCGCGCCGGGCGCGCACATCGTCCGCGGTCCAGAAGCCGGCCAGGGTGGGAAGATCGTGGGTGGTCGAGGAGACCAGCGCCTGCCGCGGGTAGCTGGCGGAGGGGCGGAAGGCGCCCTCCTTGGTCTTTTCGAAATAGAACAGGCGATAGCTCAGGATGCCGAAGCGCGCCAGCGTCTCCCGGATCTCCGGCTCCACCGTGCCCAGGTCTTCGCCTACCACAACCACGCGATTGCGCACGCTTTCGAGCGCCAGCACGCGCACCAGTTCTTCGGCCCGCTCGCGCACGTAAGCGCCGTGGCTTGCGTCGTACTCGTCGGGAATCCAGTACAGGCGGAACAGCCGCATGACGTGGTCGATGCGAAGCGCGCCGCCGTGGCGGCAGTTCTTGCGGATCGACTCGGCGAACAGGCGGTAGCCATCTTCAAAGTGTCGCTGCGAATTCGGGGGAGGAAAGCCCCAGTCCTGGCCGTTGGGAGAGAAGTCGTCGGGCGGCGACCCCACCCGGCAGCCCTCGATGAAGAACGGCCGGTGTGCCCACAGGTCGCTGCCGAACCTGTCCGTGGCCAGGGCGAGATCATGGTAAAGCCCGATGTCCAGGCCGCGCTCGCGCGTCTTCTGCTGCGCCGCCGCAAGTTGGAGGTCGATCTGCCATTGCAGGTACTGATAAAACATCACCCGCCGCCAATGTTTTTGCCGGAACTCGCGCGTTTCGGCGGACTCCGGATTGCGGTACGGTTCCGGCCATTGCGTCCACAGCCACAGGTCCGGGTTGATCCGGTGCAAATGCTCGTCGAGCGCGCAATAGGTGGCGAAGCGTTCCAGCAGCACTCCCTCGCGGGCCGCAAAATCGTCGAACTGGCGGGAGCGCGCCGAGCCGCCGCGTCGCTCGCGCAGGAACTGCGTGAAAGCGAGCTTGAGAAAGCGAAGCTTGAGCGCGGCCACGCGCTCGTATTCGACATAGGGCGCGCTGCGCAGTTCGCGGATCTCGGAAGCGGTCGCGGATGCGTCGAAAAGCCGCCGCGCCCGCCCGCAGTTCCGAAAGTCCTCCATGGCTTCCACGTCCAGGTAGAGGAAATTCTGGTAGAAGATGCAGTTGGGCAGGTACGGGCTGGTATTGAACGGCCGGCGGTTGTGAATGGCATGCAGCGGGTTGAGCGCCACGAAACCGGCGCCCAGTTCGTCGGCCACCCAGTCGATCAGGTTCTCGAGGTCGGTGAAATCGCCGCAGCCCCAATTCCGTTCCGAACGGACGCCGTAGAGGCTCACGGCGAACCCGGCAGCGCGCTGGCCGCGTCCCAGCGGTTCCGGCGTGTAGGCGCGTTCCGGGGTCACGATGTAGCGGGTCGTGGCCGACGCCGCTCCAAGCCGGGCCTCGATTTCGTGATAGCCGAGAGGCAGGGATACGGGCACGCGCGCTTCCTTCCGCACCCAGGTATGGCCCTCCATATTGATGGATGCCGGTTCGGCGGGATCGACCAACTTCACCGAGTGCTCGGAAACCTGTCCATCTTCGCGCCGTATGGTGACGCGCAGCGGTTCACCCATGCTTTCGGCGGGGGCATGCACCGTAAGGCAGGGTTTTTCGGATTCCCCCACCACCACGGTGGCCGGCACGAGGCACTGCCAGCGCGCGCGCGTCCGTTCCGCGAGCGTAGCCGCAAGGGCCGTCTCGCTGTGCGCAGGCAGACCCATCGCTTCGAGAATCGCGCGCTGCACTTCGGGCGTGGTCGTATGGTAGCGGCCGAATATGTCCCAGAATCCGGGTTCGACTCCGCACTCCTGTGCGGTTCGATGCAGCAACTGCTCGAGCATTTCGGATGGCATGGAAGACGGGTAACTCCAATCTTACAGGAGCGCGGGGCCACGTGCGAAAATAGAGGTATGGATAAGCCCCTTGCAAGCGGACCAGCGGACCTTTTCGCGCGCGTGGATGATTACAGTTTTAATAATGCCGCCTCGGCCGCTTCGGAGGGCATCGTCCTCACCACGCTGGATAGAGCCGTCAACTGGGCGCGCAAGAACTCCATCTGGCCGATGACCTTCGGGCTCGCCTGTTGCGCAATTGAAATGATGTCCATGACGGCCTCCCGTTTCGACATCGCGCGCTTCGGCGCGGAAGTCTTTCGAGGCTCGCCCCGGCAGTCCGATTTAATGATCATCGCCGGACGCGTGTCGAACAAGATGGCGCCGGTGATCCGGCATCTTTACCAGCAGATGCCCGAGCCCAAGTGGGTGATCTCCATGGGCGCGTGCGCCACCTCCACCGGCGTGTTCAACAATTACGCGCTGATTCCGGTGAACCAGGTGATTCCGGTCGATGTGTTTGTGCCCGGCTGCCCGCCGCGTCCCGAACAACTGATTTACGCTCTGATGATGCTCCAGGACAAAATCCAGGACCAGAGCGGGACGGTCAAGCAGGTTCTAAATCTGGCGTAACCGCGCCGGCAGAATGCGCTTCCGGTTCCCCGAACCAGCTTTGGACCAGCGGCACCACGGCCGTCGCGGCGGCTGCTCCGGCACGTACCATATCGGGGCCGCATTCAAAGCCGTTCCAATTGATGCCCCTCACGTTGGGCTGAATCACCAGGTCGCTGTCGCGCCGCCAACTGTCCTCGGTGCGGTTCTGCATGATCTGGAAGCAGCGGTTCACCACCTCGAAGACATTGCGTGGAGCCGCTGCCGCGGCGGATCCATGCGCCGGCAGATGCACGGAGATCACGCGCGTAGCTCCCAACTGCCGCGCCAGCAAAGCGGGGATCTCCATGCTCATCGCGCCATCCACCAGCAGCCGGCCCTGATGCCGGACAGGCTGGAACAGGCCCGGGTAGGAGCAACTGGCGCGAACGGGGAGGAACACGTCTCCGGAATCGCGGAACGAGACCGCCTGTCCGGTAGCCAGATCGGTGGCGATGATTCCCAGCGGGATCCGCATCTCTTCGAAGCGGTAGTTTTTCAGCAGCCGTTCGAGAAACCGCTTCATCCGCTCGCTGACCACGAAACCCATGCGGCACAGGCTCCAGCGGGCCACGTCTCCGAAACGCATGGCGCAGCCGGCGCGCGCGATTTCAGCGGGTGTGGCTCCGCTCGCGTAAGCCGCGGCCACGATGGAACCGGCGCTGACCCCGGTGATGCAGTGGATGGGAATGTTGTTCTTTTCGAAAACCTCGAGCACGCCGGCGTGGGCAACGCCTCGCGCGAACCCGCCGCCGAGTGCCAGTCCGATGCGCGGCTGTTCGGGTGCGACGTAGCGCCTCGGGGGAACTCTGAGCCGGGTGGAACCGCGGAGCGCAGTCCACAAGCTGCCCAGCTTGTTTGCAGCCCTCAAGACCCCTCCTTTACGCCATTCGACAACGGCCGGCGTCGGACGCCGCGGCGCCCGCTGTAGAATGGACTACTACCTATGCTGACGAGCAAGCCACTTGCCAGGTTCCTTCTGTTAGCGGCCATCCTGGCCGCGTTAGTACCAGTTCAAGCGCAACGCCCGTTTTCAGGCACACCGGAAATCGAACAGGCGCTGCACAAGCTGAACGAACTCGGCACCTTTCTGATGATCGCCGCTCATCCCGACGATGAGCGCACCTCGCTGCTCGCCTACTACGCGCGCGGCCGCCACATGCGCGCCGCTTACCTTTCGCTCACCCGCGGCGAGGGCGGCCAGAACCTGCTCGGACCGGAGCAGGGCGTACAACTCGGGATGATCCGCACCCAGGAACTGCTGGACGCCCGCCGCATCGACGGGGCGGAACAGTTCTTCACCCGCGCGATCGACTTCGGGTTCACCAAGACCGCCGAAGAGACCCTCCAGAAGTGGGGGCACGACCGCATTCTCTCCGACATCGTGTGGGTGATCCGCAAGTACCGGCCGGACGTTGTCATGCTGGGTTTCAGCGGCACGCCGAGCGACGGCCACGGGCAGCACCAGGCGTCGGCGATTCTGGGCAAAGAGGCCTACGAGGTCGCGGGCGATCCTACTAAGTTTCCCGAACAGTTGAAGTACGTGCAGCCCTGGAAGCCGAAGCGCCTCGTACGCTCCTCATTTGGCGGTGGGCGCGGTGGCCCGGGCGGCCGCGGCAATGCTCCGCCCGTCGTTCCCGCCGGTTCGGTGAACACGGGCGAGCTCAATCCGGTGCTGGGCTACAGCTACGAGGAGCTGGCCACCATCAGCCGCAGCATGCACTACAGCCAGGGCACCGGCGCGATGCGGCGGCCAGGACCCGCCACGGTACAGTTCCAGCTTGCCGAGGGCGAACCCGCAACTCACGATCCCTTCGACGGCATCGACACCTCCTGGACCCGCCTGCCCGGCGGCGCTGCCGTGAAAACCATCCTGGACGAAGCCATTCGCAGCTTCGAGCCGCGGCGCCCCGAAGCCGTACTGCCCCTGCTTGCCAAGGCGCGTCCGCTGATTGCTGCCATCGACGATCCGCTCGCAAAAATCAAGCTGGGCGAACTCGATGAGACCATCGCGCTCTGCGCGGGCATGTGGGTGGACGCACAGGCGCGGCGGCCGGAGGGCACGCCGGGATCCACGCTGGGCTTCACCACCACCGTGATGAACCGCTCCAACGCAGCCATCACCTTTGAGGGTGCGCAGGTGAACGGTATGTGGAACGCGCCCATCGACGCCAAGCCGGCCAAACTCGGCTACAACCAGTCAGTGACGGCCGAGTTCAATCGCGAAGTTCCTCCCTCGCAGCCCTACTCGCAGCCGTACTGGCTGGTGAAGCCCCCGACGGCGAACGATTACAACGTGGACGACCAGACCCTTATCGGCCTTCCGGAGACGCCGCCGATCGCCAGCGTGCGCGTGAAGCTGACGCTCGACGGGACGCCCTTCGAAGTCGTGCGGCCGGTGCGCTACCGCTATGCGGACCGCGCGTCGGGCGAGCATGAGCGGCCTATGATCATCGTGCCGCCGGTGGCGGTGAACCTGACGTACCCGGTGTCCGTGTTCCCCACCGCCGAAGCGCGCAAGGTGTCGGTATCGGTGGCGGCCAACGTGATGAACGCGAAGGGCACGCTGCGGCTGGACGCGCCGGCGGGGTGGAAGGTGGAGCCGGCGTCGCGTCCGTTCGAAGTGGCAACCGCCGGGGAACAGGAAGAGATCGCCTTCACAGTTACGCCGCCGGCAGGGGAGAGTCTCTCGTCCTTGCGCGCCGTGGCGACCGTCGGAGGCCGGGAAATCTCGTCGGGCATGGACGTGATTGCCTATCCGCACATCCCGCCGCAGGCGTTGTTTCCGGCAGCCACTATCAAGCTGGTGCGGGCGTCCATCAAGACCGCAGTGAAGAACGTCGGGTACATCATGGGCGCGGGCGACGCCATGCCGGACGCGCTGCGGCAGCTCGGATTGCAGGTGACGCTGATCAGCCCGTCGGAACTCGAGCAGGGCGACCTTTCGAAGTACGACGTCATCGTGGCGGGGATCCGCGCGTACAACGTGCGCACGGATATCCGCGCCAACCAGCCGCGGCTGCTCGAATACGTGCGCAACGGCGGCACCTACGTGGTCCAGTATCACGGCGTGGACGCCATCGGGACACCAGGGCAGGGTCCGGGCGGCCCGGGCGCGCCTGGAGGACGGGGCGCGGCGGGAGGACGCGGCGCGACGGCCACACCCGCGGCGGCGGGCGCTCGCGGCGCGGCACAAGGGGGCCGCGGGGGCGCCCAGGGCGGCTTCCAGATAGGACCGTACCCCATCACTTTCGGCGGCGGCAACCGCTATCGCATCACCGTGGAAGAGGCGCCCGTCACTTTCCCGCATCCGGATAGCCCGCTGCTCCAGGTGCCGAACCACATCGAGCCCAAGGATTTCGAGGGCTGGGTGCAGGAGCGGGGACTGTATTTCGCCACCGAGTGGGACCCTCGCTACCAGACGGTGCTGTCCTCCAGGGATCCCGGCGAAGAGCCGCTTGACGGCGGGGAACTGTGGACGCGCTACGGGAAAGGCGTGTACATCTTCACGGCGTATGCCTGGTTCCGGCAGTTGCCGGCGGGCGTGCCCGGAGCCTACCGCCTGTTTGCCAACCTGATCAGCGCGAAGTAGCCCGCGCGCTCAGCGGCGGCGAAGCCGGTTGATTTCACGGCGGTCGCGCTTGGAAGGTTTGCCTTCGCGGAATCCTTCGAAGTGCGGCGCCGCCCTGCGCTCTTCCGCGAGTTTGCGGCGCGCTTCGCGGCTTGCCTCGGTTTCCCGGTAAAGGGTCTGCGCCACCGCCGCGGGACCGCGGATTTCGCTCAGCCCGAGCACTTCCACCTGGAACTCGCCGCCCTCCGTCTTCACGTGCAGCATGTCCCCGGCGTGAACCTCGCGGGCGGGCTTGGCGGGCTGCCCGTTGGACGCAATGCGGCCCAGTTCGCACGCGCGGCCGGCTTGCGAGCGGGTCTTGAAGAAGCGGGCCGCCCACAGCCACTTGTCGATGCGGACGCCGGGCATGTCTTCATTCTCGTACCTCGGCGAGGTTTTGAACATGTTCAAACAAACGGTTGACGGCCCGCCAGTCTTGGGCCATACTGTTTTTGAACAGGTTCAAAAATGTCGGCGGACAAGGCAACACCAAAGGCCGGAGAGACGGCGGCGCGGATCCTCGAATCGGCGCTTGCGCTATTCCGGAGCCAGGGCTTCGAGGCCGCCACCATGCGGGACATCGCCGCCAGCGCAGGCGTCGCAACCGGCGCGGCTTATTACTATTACCCTTCGAAGGAGGCGATCGTCGCCGGTTTTTACCGGCAATCGTCGGTGGAAATGCAGCCGCTGATCGAAGCGGCGGTGCGGCAGGCGGACGGACTCGAGGACCGGTTACGCGAGTTGATCCGGACAAAGCTCGAGTACTTCACGCCGAATCGCGGCGTGTTGCGCGCCCTGCTTCGAAGCGGCGCCGATCCCGCGCATCCGCTTTCGCCGTTCAGCCGGGAGACGAGGGAAATCCGGGAAATCGACATCGAATGGTTCCGCCGGATTCTGGTGAAATGCGGGACGCGGATTCCGCGCGACCTCGAGCCGCGACTGCCCGGCGTGCTCTGGCTCTTTCAAATGGGCGTGATCTTTTTTTGGGTGACGGACGAATCGCCGGGCCAGGCTCGCACCATGCGCCTGCTTCAGCTTTCCGCGAACCTGGTGGCGAAGCTTGTCCGCATCTCGGGACTGCCCTTGATGCGCCCCCTCCGCAAGCGCGCGTTGGAACTGATCGACGCGGTGACGGGCGAGGCCGGGTGATGGTGACGCTCGAGGAGCGGACCGTCATTCGGGCAACCGTGGAGCATTGCTTCGACATGGCGCGAAGCGTGGAGGTTCACCTGGCGGGCAACGTGCATTGGGGCGAGCAGGCAGTCGCCGCCGGCGGGGTGGTTTCGGGGCTCCTGGACATGGGACAACGAGTTACCTGGCGGGCAAAACATTTCGGAGTCTGGCACGAACTGACCAGCGAAATTACGGCATTCGACCCGCCGCTGTACTTTCAGGACTGCATGGTCCAAGGCATCTTCCGCTTCATGCGGCACGATCATTATTTTCGGGACCTGGGCAACGGATGTACCGGGATGTGCGATGTGTTTTGTTTCGCGGCGCCGGTGCCAATATTGGGGCGGCTCATCGAGGCCGCCGTGTTGAGGCGATACATGCGGGCGCTGCTGCGGGAACGGAACGCCGCGATTCGATCCGCGGCGGAGGGACGCCGGACATGAAGATCGCGATTCCGGGGGGCAGCGGGCAGGTCGGGACAATCCTGGCGCGGCATTTCCACGCCGCCGGACACGAGGTCGCCGTGTTCAGCCGGAAACCGCGGCGCGCTCCCTGGCGCGTTCTGCCCTGGGACGGCGAGTCGCGCGGCGACTGGGTGGCGGAAGTGGAGCAGTGCGATGTGTTGATCAACCTCGCCGGCCGCAGCGTGGACTGCCGGTACAACCAGCCGAACCGCCGTGCCATTCGGGAATCGCGAATCCGAAGCACGCTCTTGCTCAACGAAGTGATCTCGACGCTGTCGCGCGCGCCGAAAGTCTGGATCAATGCCAGTACGGCGACGATTTACCGGCACTCGCTCGACCGCGCCATGACCGAAGAGAATGGCGAACTGGGGGGCAGCGAGCCGGGTGCGCCCGAGACGTGGAGGTTTTCCATCGAAGTCGCGAAAGCATGGGAGGACGCCTTTTTCGCCACGCCCACGCCGCGCACCCGCAAAGTGGCCATGCGCAGCGCAATGACGTTCAGTCCGGACCGCGGCGGAGTCTTCGACGCGTTTTCGAGGCTTGTGCGGGCCGGGTTGGGCGGCGCCCAGGGGCCCGGCACTCAATTCGTGTCCTGGATCCACGACCTGGATTTCGTGCGCGCGGTGGAGATGCTGATCGGACGGGAGGAGTTTCGCGGTGTAGTGAATCTCGCGTCGCCAAATCCGCTTCCGAATCGCGACTTCATGCGGGCGCTGCGGCAAGCCTGGGGCGTGCCGGCAGGTCTGCCAGCGCCGGGTTGGATTTTGGAGGCCGGCGCCTGGCTGCTCAGAACCGAGTCGGAACTGGTTTTGAAAAGCCGCCGCGTCGTGCCGGAACGCCTGCTGAGGGCCGGATTTCAGTTTCGTTTTCCGGAATGGCCCGCCGCGGCCCGCGACCTGGTGGCGCGCCGCAAAGCCTCGGACCGGAGCGGGTAGCGGGTTTTCCGGTCGAGGTTGACGAACCGCTCCCTCTTTGTTACCTATGCTAGGAGGGTATAAGTTCGCAGCTCCCCGAGAGTGAGGTTTGTTGTCTGTGGTCGTCCTCACCAGCTATCGCCGCAAGCTGTCGGAATCTTTCTGGGATTGGTGTGCTCCCCCGGGCCAGAAGGGCGCGCTGCCAACCTGGGATGTCGCGCACACGGACGCCTCGGCTAAAGCCGGCTTGCGGGCCAATCCATCAGAGAAGGCCAGAACCGGGCCGCACCGACGCTTGTCGGGCCGCCTGCCAACTCATCTCAGAGAGGTAACTCATGCAGCCGGTTGAAGTGTTCCGTTTTGTTGCATCCCGCGCACCGCGCCCCCGGCGCCCGCAAATCGACCTTACGCAGTTCGTCGCCGTTACACCCTTTCTGCGCCGGCTGTTGGACAATCTCCGCTCCCCCAACCCGCGGCCAAGTGTATTCACGGCCGTGGAGGATTTCCTGTCAGGCGAGGCGCTCAACGACAATCCCGCCGGAGCGGAGATGTCCCGCCGGCTGGAGGAACTGCACGCCTTGCTCCGCCGCGACCCTCCCGCTAACGCCGGCGCGGCGCGCGACCGCGTGGCGGCGGTGTTCGGAGCCGATGCGAGGACATTGCTCGCCAATGCAGACTTCGCGCGGACGCTGGGCACCGCTCGGGATGCGGTTCTCGCTCTGAAACTGCGTTCCGAAGGACACCCGGGTCTGCTCGGCCAATATTCCAGGATCGTCCAAGCCGGGGATTTCGTTCGCCGCCTCGCGACCGCCCCGGACCAGATCGACTTTGGACGGCTCTCCTCATCTCTTTTGCTTCCCCTCAGACTTCCGCCTGAATTCGGTGTGCTTCGTCCCGGAGGCGAGACTGGCCAGGAGCCCGCGGTCCTGGTTACGCCCCCCTCCGGCAGCGGGACAGCCGTTGCGCGAATGGCCAGCCTGGAACGCGCCATCGCTGAATTGAGCGAAGGAGCGGGCGACCTCGAGCGCAGGACGGTTGGGGCGGATACATCCGGGCCGGTGGTTCTGTCCGAAGCCGCGGCCCGCCGTCTATCCGCTCCGACCCGTGCCTTCCTCGCCGAGGTAGAAATCCAACCTTCGACCACATCTTACACGGCCGTCCTGGACAGCCTGGAGAGCGTGCGCAGTGCCCTGATGACCGAATTGCCGGCCGAAACTGACGATGAAGACGAGCCCCTGCGGGTTGTGCTGGGACGCCTGGTGCTGCCATCGGCGACCGGGTCACCCGCGCTGCCGCTGGGGCCGGCCTTTCTGGATCCCTCGACTGTTCCGCCTACCACCATCGGTCCGCTGACGCCGACCAGCGTGGGCAGCCTGCTTATCGTTCGCCAGCAGATCAAGCGTTATGAGGCGGGGGAGATCAGTCACACGCAGAACGTCATGCGTTCGGAGCATCTTTCGCGCAGCACGCGCAGGCTGCGCCGGACCGAAGAGTCGTTCGTGGTCGAGGAGGAGCGGGGCACCGAAGAGGAGCGCACGCATCAGACCACGGAACGTTTCGAGATGCAAAGCGAGATCAAGAGTGCGCTCGAGAGTGCCCGGCAGTTCAACGTCGGCGCGACCGTCTCGGCCGGGTATGGGCCGTTCGTGCAGGTAGAGGCATCCACCGGGTTTGAGACCAGCACCTCTACCGAGCAGGCCCAATCCAGCGCCTCACAGTTCGCTCGCGAGATCACGGAGAGCACGGCCAACCGCATCACTCAGCGTATCCGCACCGAACAGACCCGCGCGACTCTCGAGGAGTTCGAGGAGACCAATACCCAGGGTTTCGACAATACCAACGGCGACTCGCACGCCATCGGCGTCTATCAGTGGCTCGACCGCATTTATGAGATGCAGGTGTATGACTATGGCGTCCGGCTTCTGTTTGAGTTCACGATACTGGAGCCGGCGGCAATGTACCTCAACGCGCTACAGGCTCAACTGGCGCAGCCAGAGGGGCTCAAGGCGCCCAAAAAGCTGACCATCCAGCCGAATCAGATCACAGCGAGCAACTACGCAGCCTACGTATCCCGATACCGCGCCGAGAGCGTGCAAGCGCCGCCGGCCGTCCGGATCGCGATTGCCAAGTCGTTCGCGCACTCCTCCCCCGACGGGACGCCGATTGAGCACTCCTCGGAAGTCATGCTAACCGTGCCCGAGGGCTACCGTGCGGTCGAAGCGACGGCAGCGGTCGTCATCAACGATCCCAGTGGACCCGCGCTGCCGGGATCCTCGGGCCAGTCGAACCGGGTGGACATTTTGGTTGCAAACCAGCGCCTGTTCCGCTTCCAGCGCGATGGCGAGAACGACCAGACCGACCTCCTTGATTTGCTGGACCATCCGGAAGGGGACCTGCCCGTGGCGGTTAACGCCGTCAACGTCATTTCTTACGCCGCCACCCTGACTGCGGAATGCGTACGCACCACGCGGAAGTACGAACAATGGCAGCTCGCAACCTATGAGGCGATCGCCCAGGCGTTTCGGGCGCGGCAACAGGAGTACGAGGAAAAGCTGGCCACCCTGGCATCCCAGCAGGGAGCCGTGCCGCAAGGCCGCAACCCGACCCTGAACCGCATCATCGAGCGCAACGAGATGAAGCGCCTTGCCATCACCATGCTGACGGGCCAGCGCTTCAAGTCCACATCGGTGCCCCTGTCTCCGCAGGCAGCCGAATTCGATTTTCAGCGCATGCTGCGTGCGGGCCGCTACTCCCACTTTTGGGAGACCGCGATTGAATGGCGCAACCTCGACTATGAGTTCCTCCCTTACTATTGGGCGCGTCAATCCACTTGGGGGCGGCTGCTGACCGAGGACGCCGACCCGCTGCACGCACAGTTCATCAGTGCCGGCGCCGCAACCGTACGCCTGGCTGTGACTCCCGGATTCGAGGCGGCGATCCTTCATTTTCTGGAGACGGGCGAAATCTGGAACGGCGGAGAGCTGCCCGAGGTGACTCGCGAAGACTTCATCGCCTTCCTTGACGAAATCGAGACGCGCCGTCCGGAGGCGGTGGACCCCAACGCCCCAGTTCCGCTGGGGGGCTTCGCTCCGGATGAGATCCCTTTCGGTGAGCCCTGGGAAGTGAAGCTGCCGACTACCCTGGTCCGCCTGCGCCCCGACACCTCGCTGCCGCGATGGGAGCGAGGTCCAGACGGCCAATGGGCCGCGGTGGAAGAGTGACGGGTCGCGCGCGCAGCACTGGAGAGGTTCGACCATGGGCGTGTTTCTGGATGAGGTCGAGGCGAGCTCGGTAGAGTTTCGCGGACCCGTTCACAACGGCTGCAACCTGGAATGGCTAATTGACCGCAAAGATGCATTCCAGGCGATGGAGGCGGCGGTAGCCTCCGCCCAGCGCACCGTGCACATGACCGGCTGGATCTTCCTGCCGTCAACGCCGATTCTCGATCCGAAGGTCAAGGAACTATTGGGCTCCGGCAGGGACAAGACATGGCTGGACCTCATCCGCTTCGCAGCCACGAAGGATCCTCCGGCGGTGGTTCGCATCCTGCCGACCGATTTCGATCCCTTCTTCTACACCAGCAACCACCGTTTGTGCTGGCAGACGATCCGGGCGCTTGCGGATCTCACGACGCGGCTGGGGTCTTCGCACGCAGACAATCTCCAGTTCTTTCCCAGCCTTCATGGCTCGGTGACCGGACTGCTGTCTTCGCCGCTGCTGAAGCTGGCCGCTCCCACCGCCACGCTGGAGAATCGAATCGCCCAAGCCGTCACGGATTACAACAAGCTCAATTTCCGCGCCGCATTAAAGCTCTTCAGCGAGACGCCCGGCCATTGGTCCTCGATCGAGCCCGACGCGAGCACCAAGCGCTTCGTGGTCCGTTCAACCGCGCGCGACATTGTCAATGTAGGCAGTCACCACCAGAAGACCATCATTGTCGATGGCGAGATTGGGTTCTGCGGCGGAATGGATCTGACGCCGCTCGCATTGAATGACCGCCGGCATAAACCGCAGCGCCGTCACGGCAGCCGCAGGCGCATGGATCTGCTTTGGCACGATGTCCAATGCAGGCTGACCGGACCTGCGGTCTTCGATATGGAGCAGAACTTTTTCCACCGCTGGCAGACCGAACGCGAACAGTTCCTCGCTCGACTCGGGAGCGACCTGATACCGAATGCTCCCGCGCCGGGCTTGCCGGTCCTGTTCTTTCCGAGCCTTCGCGACACTCCAAAGCCGAAGCCCGCGGTCAAGGGCAGGGTTAAGGTTCAGATCCACCGGACTGTCTCCATCGATGATCCATCCGCCACGTTCAAGACTCTGCGCCGCGATATCCTCGACAGCTACGAGAAGGCGATAGGAGAAGCCGAAAGCTTTGTCTATGTCGAGAACCAGTATTTGCGATCTCGGGATATGGCCCGCGCTCTTATCGCCCGGCGGAAGCAGAAGCCCCGTTTGCAGCTTGTGATCGTGATCCCGGTGGCGCCGGAGGAGTTTACCGAGGAATCCGCCACCGACCCCCTGGTGCTACAGCCGATCGCCATCCAGAACGAGATCATCGAAGAACTACGCGCCGGGTTCGGCGCCAATCTCGGCATCTTCTCCCTGGTAGCCCGCTTCAAGTCGTCCAAGGGAGCGCCCTTGACGAAAGAAGCCGGCAGCCCCCAAATCTATGTCCACACCAAGGTCCTCATTGTGGACGACAAGGTCGCCAGCATCGGGTCCGCCAATGCGAACGGGCGCAGCTTCTTCCTGGACTCGGAGATTAACGTCGGCTGGCAGCACGACAGCGTGCGGCAGTTCCGCCTCGATCTGTGGCGTGAGCTCCTGGGTGTGGACGGGGCGGAGCTTGCCGCGTGGACACCCGATATATTCGTGCTCCGCTGGAAGGAGATTGCCGCGCGGAACCTGCTTCTCCCGGCAGGACGGAGGAGTGGATTCGTGGTGCCGCACGATCATGAGAAGTTCAACGGGATCGCCACGAAGCTGCCGCTGCCGGAAGCGTTCGAGGCCTTTCTCTCGATCGCCAATCCGGCCGAGCCAGGACTTCCGCCGGAGCTGCTCGATCCCGACCGCGAGGACCGCGCGGTGCCGGATGCGAGCCAAGCTATCAGCTGACTGCCACTCTTACCTGGATCGGGTTGCGTTCCATTCCAGAGGCCGAACGACAGGGCAGGCGGTTGACATCGGCCTTCCGGCAGTTATATGCTGAACCCACATTCCGCTTGATACGTTTCAACAAGTTTCCGGCGGACTCGAGAGGTACGGATGCGACGACTGGGTCTGACTGTTGCGATCACACTGTGCGGTGTGTCCCTGTGGGGAGCCGACTGGCTCACCGATGGCGGTGACACCTTCCGCACCAACTGGCAGAAAGACGAAAAAATCCTGACGCCGTCCAACGTCAAGGACATGAAGCTGCTCTGGAAGATCAAGCTCGATAACGAGCCGCGCCAGATGCACAACCTGTTTGTGCCGCTGATCATCGGCAGCGTGAATACGGCCAACGGGCCGAAACAGATTCTGATCGAGACCGGCGTTTCGGATAATCTCTACGGCATCGATGTCGAAAAGGGCGAGGTGATCTGGCACAAGCACTTCGAGAACACCGCGCAGTCGGCGACCGGCGGCCGCGGCGGCGGGATTCTTTGCCCCGGCGGCATCACCGCCACGCCCACCGTCGGTCCTGGAGGCGAGCCCGGAAAGTACACCGTCTACGTGGCTTCGTGGGACGGCATGCTGCACCAGGTGAATGCGGCCGACGGCAAGGAAGTGGCGCCCCCGGCCAAGTGGATGCCCGCGAACGGCAAGCCCTACGCGCTCAGCCTGTTCAACAACGTGCTGTACACCCACACGGCGCAGGGCTGCGGCGGCAATCCGAACGTGGTCTACGCCTTCGACCTCGCCACCAAGAAAGTCGGAACCTGGGGACCTTCGGGCGGCGGAATGTGGGGACGCTCCGGTCCGGCGATCAGCAAGGAAGGCGTGATGTACACCGGCACCGGCGATGGCCGCTGGGATCCGGAAAACGGCATTTACGGCAACGGCATCATCGGGGTGAAGCAGAACCCGCAGACCAAATCGCTCGACCTGGTTGACTACTATGGCCCATCCAACGCCGAATGGCTGGTCAAGCGCGACCTCGATATGCAGGTCACGCCCGTCATCTTCGACTGGAAGGGCAAGGAACTGATGGTGGACGCGAGCAAGGAATGCCGCCTGTACTTCATGGACACGGCATCCATCGGCGGCGACGATCACCGCACTCCCATGTACCGCACGCCCCTGATCTGCAATGAGGATGTCAACTTTGCATCCGCCGGCATCTGGGGTTCGCTCGCCAGTTGGGAAGATTCGAAAGGAACGCGCTGGGTCCTGACCCCCATCTGGGGCGCGCCGCATTCCAAGTTCAAGACGCCGATCGAACACGGGCCTGTGAAGGACGGCGCAATCGTGGCGTTCAAGGTGGAAGACAAGGGCGGCAAAACCGTTCTGACCCCGGCATGGATGTCGCGAAACATGAACCGCGCCGAGCCCCCGGTGATCGCCAACGGAATGGTGTTTGCCTACGGCAACGGCGAGAACACCGACCAGGCCTATCCGGACGTCGGTCTGGACGATGTGGCCGAGCGCCGCATTCCCAATTCCACCAAAGCCGTGCTCTACGTGCTCGATGCCCAGACCGGCAAAGAGCTTTGGAATTCCGGCACCGACATTCAGTCGTGGAATCACTGGAGCGGAATCTCGGTGGCCAACGGCCGGGTGTACATCGCCACCTTCGACGGTGTTCTCTACTCGTACGGCATCAAGAAGTAGGGACTCCCATGGCCTGGTTGCCACGCAAGCTTTCGGGCTTCCTCGCGCTCACGGCCGTCCTGGCGGCGGCCGCGCCTGCGCAACAGGGGCCGGAGCCTACCCCGCAGCAGACGATTGAAGCGCTGCAGCAGCGCGTGGAAACCCTGCGCCACGTGCTGATGGATTGGGGCGGGCTCACCCGCTATGGCAGCGACGATGCCGAACTCGGAGCGCCCAAACCGGGAGAAAATCGCGTCGTGTTTCTGGGCGACCAGATCACCGAAAACTGGCCCGATTTCTTCCCCGGCAAGCCGTACATCAACCGCGGCATCGCCAACCAGACCTCGCCGCAGTTGTTGCTCCGCTTTCAGCAGGACGTAGTGGGCCTCGAACCGAAGGCGGTGGTGATCCAGGTGGGCACCAACGACCTGGCGGCCGTGATGGGCCCCGCCACCCAGGGCACCATCGCGGAAAATGTGACCACCATGGTGGACCTCGCGCGATTCCACGGAATCCGCGTGATCCTCGCCTCCGTCACCCCCGTTTGCGATTGCTACAAAAATCAGACCGGGCTTCGCCCGCAGGGAAAGATCATCGGACTGAACGGCTGGATTCGCGACTACGCCGCGAAAACCGGCTCCGTGTATCTCGATTACTACTCCGCTCTGGCGGATGGACGGAACTTCAAGAAAGAACTGACCAGCGACGGGCTGCTTCCCAACAGAGCGGGCTATGCCGTTATGGCTCCGCTTGCCGAACAGGCCATCGCGCGGGCGCTCGAAAAGAAATAGTTTTGAAAAGGAAATTGGATATGCGCAGATTCGCCGCTACTCTGGTTCTCTCGGGTACGTGTTCGCTTTTTTCCGCCGGCGCCGCCTTGGCTCAAGGACGCGGCGGCAACGATTGGGTAACCGCCGGGAGCGATCCGCATCGCTCCTCGTGGGTGCGAACGGACGCCAAGATCAACCCGGATTCGATGAAGAAGCCGGGTTTCGCTTTCCTCTGGAAAGTGAAGCTGAACAACGATCCCAAACAGATGAACTCGCTGTCGTCAGGGGTCACGATGGACCGCTACATCGGCTATCGCGGATTCCGGTCGATGGCCTACGTGGGCGGCAGTTCGGACGGAATCTTCGCCTTCGATTCGGATTTGGGCCGCATCGAATGGCAGAAGAAGTTTCCCGGCGGGACCGCTCAGGCGGGCACGCCTGCCTGTCCCGGCGGATTGACTGCGGCTCCGGCGCGGCCGGCAAACCTGGGCTTCCCCGCCACTCCGGGTGCGGGCGGCGGCGGACGCGGACGCGGCAACCCCGCTAAATCGGCTGTTGGCGAACCCGGCGAAGGCGCCGCGATTCTGAAGGAGCTCGAAGCGGCCGCGGCAGCGCGCGCGGCCGGCGGCGGACGGGGACGAGGCGGATTCGGCGGGTTCGGCGGCGGCGGCCAGCCCACCGTTGCAGCGCCCGGCGCTCCCAAACCGGCGGCCGGCGGCGGGCGCGGCCGGCAGCCGAGCTTCTTGTTCGCCGTCTCCAGCGACGGCATGTTCCACTCCATGTACGTATCGAATGGCGAGGAACCGTATCCGGCCGTGAAGTTCCTCGGCCCCAACGCCAATGTCTCCAGCCTCACCGTGGTTGACGGCGTCGCCTACGCGACCACCACCAACGGCTGCGGCGGCGTTGCAGACGGTGTGTACGCCCTCGACTTCGACACCGAGAAGGTGGCCAGCTTCAAAGCCGATGGCGGCGTTGCCGGCGACTCCGGCGCGGCCTTCGGTCCCGACGGCACCATCTATGTCGCTACCGGCGCGGGCGATCTGGTGGCGCTCGAGCCCAAGACCCTCAAGATGAAGGAAGGCTACAAGTCCGGTTCCGCATTCCTCACTTCGCCCGTCGTCTTCGAGGTGAATGACGACGTGATGGTGGCCGCCGGCGCGAAAGACGGAATCCACATTTTGAACACGAAGTCGCTGGCTTCCGCCGCGGCCAAACATCCCGGCACCGTAGCCACCGCCGACATGGCTAGCTGGCAGGATACTTCAGGCACGCGCTGGCTGCTGGTGCCCACCGTGAATGAAATTTCCGCGCTGAAGGTCGCCGGTCAGGGCAGCGCCCTCACCGTGCAACCGGGCTGGAATTCCCGCGACCTGAACTCGCCCATCACGCCGATGATTATCAACGGGGTCGTGTTCGCCGTTTCGAGCGGCGCGGCGCGCGCCTCCGATCCCAAAATGACGGCGGCGCAATTAGTGCAGCGTTCCACTCCGGCCGTGCTCTACGCCCTGGACGCCCAGACCGGAAAGGAATTCTGGAACAGCGGCAAAACGATGACTTCTTTCGTGACCACCGGAGGATTGTCCGGCGGTGGAAGCCAGTTGTACCTTGGGACATATGACGGGACTTTTTACGCCTTCGGTTTCCCGATCGAACACTAGGCTCGCCCTTTGGTGCGCCGCGCTCTCTCTGTTTGCCGGGGCCGCCCACGCGCAGTTGAAGGACGGCCCGGGTAAAGCGGAGACCGAGCAGGTGTGCTCGGGTTGCCACGAAGTGGCTCGATCGATTTCGCTGCGGCAGGATCGCGACGGCTGGCAGGCCACCGTCAATAAGATGGTTTCGCTCGGCGCCGCCGCAACCGACGCGCAGATCAAAACCGTCGTCGATTACCTGGCCGCCAATTATCCGGCCGAGGAGATGCCGAAGCTGAATGTGAATAAAGCAACGGCCATCGAACTCGAAAGCCGCCTCTCGCTGCTGCGGTCGCAGGCTGCGGCGGTGATCCAATACCGTACGAAAAACGGCAATTTCAAGTCGATCGCGGACCTCGAGAAGGTGCCCGGGATCGATGTAGCCAAGATCGAAGCCAGGAAAGATCACATCACGTTCTAAAGCGCCGCCCCTGCCCTGGATCCTCATCCCTTACCCTGAAAGTATGGGTTCTCGATTCGAAACTTCGAGGGGGATGAAGAGATACTGGGTGGCGCCCGTGGTGCTTGCCTGCGCCGCCGCGATTGCAGCGCAGACCGGCCCGGCGGGAATGCCGACACACGATGTGAAGGCGCGCCTGGCGCGCTGGAAAGCGGTGGAGATGCCTTTCCGTCCCGCCGGACTCTCCACCAACGAGCGACGCATGGTCGATAAGTTGGTGGAAGCCTGCCAGCTTCTGGACAGCGTCTTCTGGCGGCAAAGCGACCTGGTCGGGCTCGAGGCGTACAAGACCACCACCGACGCGGCCTTGCGGCAACTGCTTGGCGTGATGGGAGGGCGCTGGGATCTGCTCGATGCCAACCAGCCGTTCCTCGGCAACACTCCCATGCCGCCCGGCCACGAGTGGTATCCGCATGACCTCACGCACGAGCAAATCGAAGAATACGTCCGCAAGCATCCGGGAGACCGTGCCGCGATCTACGACCCCTTCACCGTTGTCAGGCGGCAGGGCGGGCGCCTGGTGGGTATCAAGTATCACGAGGTCTACGGCGACCTGCTGAAACCCATGGCGCAGGCGCTGCGCGATGCAGCCGCCCTCTCGCCCGACACGGCCTTCGCCAACTACCTGCGCCTGCGCGCCGACGCCCTCCTCACTGACGACTACTATCGCAGCGACCTGGCCTGGCTGGACCTCAAGGATCCGAAGATCGACGTCATCTTCGCTCCCTACGAAACCTATATCGACGGCTTGCTGGGAGTGAAGACCAGTTACGGCGCCTCCATCCTCATCCGCAACGACGAGGAGAGCCGCAAGCTGGCCGCATACGAAAAGTACGTGCCGGACATGCAGGATGCGCTCCCGCTCGATGCCGCGGACCGCCCGTCCAAGCGCGGCCACGCCACTCCGATGGAGGTGATGGACGCGCCCTTCCGCGCCGGCGACCTGCTGCACGGCTATCAGGCCGTTGCCGACAATTTGCCGAACGATCCCCGCGTGCACGAGGCGAGAGGTTCCAAGAAAATCTTCTTCAAGAACTTCGGCGACGCTCGCGTGGATTACGTCATCGTGCCTCTGGCGAAGAAGATGATGGATCCCTCGCAGGCGGCGCGCGTTTCGGGTGAAGGCTACCTGGCGGGCACGCTGCTGCACGAAATCGCGCACGACCTCGGACCGGTCTTCGCCCGCCGTAACGGCAAGCAGGTGCCCATCAACGAAGCCATCGGTCCGGCATATTCCGCCCTCGAGGAGGCCAAGGCCGATGTGGTGGGGATGTTCGGCATGAAGTGGCTCGTAGATCATCAGGCCATGTCCAGGGACCGCATGGAGGGCAATTACGCCTCCTACGTGGCCGGGCTGCTGCGGACGCTCCGCTTCGGAACCGGCGAAGCGCACAGCCGCGCGGAGATGATGCAGTTCAACTACCTGCTGGAAAACCGCGCCGTCACCCGGAACGGCGGGCGTTACTCGGTCGATTACGCGAAGATGCCCGCCACCATCGCGGCGCTCGCCCGGGAACTCCTCCAGATCGAAGCCACCGGCGACCGCGGCCGCGCCGAAACCTGGTTCGCGAAATACGAGAAGATGCCCGCCGATCTCCAGGCGGCGCTCGCCGCCGCCTCCGATATTCCCGTGGATATCCGTCCCGTGTTTTCCTTCCCGGAAAAGGTGCGTTAAAGTCCCCGGAATATGAAATACTACTGAGCGTGGACCGCAGGGCGTTTCTCGGCATCGCGGGAGCGGCGGTGTTAACCGGAGCGGAGGCGCAGACGCCGCCCGTTCCCATCATCGACACCCACATCCATCTGTTCGACCCCACCCGTCCGGAAGGCGTGCCATGGCCGGCCAAAGACAATGCCGCTTTGTACCAGCCCGCGCTCCCGGAGCGCTACCGCGCCATCGCCGGACCGCTGGGTGTGAAGGGCGCTATCGAGATCGAGTGCAGCCCGTGGCTCGAAGACAACCAGTGGGTGCTCGACGTGGCGGCGAAGGATTCCATCATCGTGGGCATGGTGGGCGACCTGGAGCCGGGCCGGCCGGAATTCGAGCTCCGGCTGGAGCGTTTCCACCGCAACCCTCTGTTCCTCGGCATCCGCTATGGCAACCTGTGGGGCCGCAGCATCGCCGAGGAGGCGGGCAAGCCCGATTTCATCGCCGGCCTGCGCTTGCTGGCCGCCGCGGGCCTGGTGCTCGATACCGCCAATCCCGATCCGGCCCTGATTGACGCGGTCGTGCGAATCACCGACAAAGTGGGCACTCTGCGCGTTGTGGTAGACCACTTACCGCAGTTGAACCCGCCTGCCGATTCGCGCGCCTTGGCCGCATACCGCGCGGCTCTGCGCGAACTCGGCAAGCGTCCGCAGGTGTACGTCAAAATTTCGCAGGTGCTTCGCCGCGTCGACGAACGCGTGCCCGAAGACCTGAATTTCTACCGCGACCGCCTCGACGAGCTTTGCGGAATCTTCGGCGAGGACCGCGTGCTCTACGGCAGCGACTGGCCGAATAGCGACCAGTGGGCGGCGTATCCCAAAGTGCTGGCGCTGGTTCGGGAGTACTTCAACGCCAAAGGCCGTGCCGCCGCCGAGAAATATTTCTGGCGGAACTCGCTGGCGGCGTACCGTTGGGTGCGGCGCGACCCCAGCCAGCCGGAACTGTAACCGGCCCCGGCAGCGGCTACTTCTGAAGCGCCGCCTCGATGGCGCGCGCCGCCAGCGGTTCCATCGCCGCGTAACCCGCCTCGTTGGGATGTAAACCGTCGGCCGTGAAATCGGCTCGCAGAAAACCCTTCTCATCCAGCATGGCGTCCCAATAGTCCAGGTAGACGATCTTCTCCCGTGCCGCGTAGTCCTTCATCCACTGGTTGAGAGAGCGCAGTTTTTCCGGCGGACGCTTTTCGGTTTGCGGGCCGTGCGCGTCCGTGACGGGGAGCATGGAGCAGAGCACCACCCGGATTCCGTTGGCCCGCGCCAGGTCCACCATGGACAT
This sequence comes from Bryobacterales bacterium, assembly GCA_963836425.1. Taxonomy (GTDB): domain Bacteria; phylum Acidobacteriota; class Terriglobia; order Bryobacterales; family Bryobacteraceae; genus CAWIJJ01. The sequence continues at coordinate 377,876 of CAWIJJ010000016.1, forward strand.
GAGGTCGTCGCGTGTCGCCTCCGGCGTGAGCGGCCCGAGACTGCCGCCGATGTCGTTGGTGCCGCCCAGAATCACCACCACGCTCGGCTTCAACGCGATCACGTCCTGCCGGAAGCGGAGCAGCATCTGGCTGGTGAGTTGCCCGCTGATGCCGCGGTTGATGTACGGCTTGCCGGGGAAAAATTTGCCGTAGCGGCGGCCCCAGAAATCGGTGATGGAGTCTCCCATGAAGACCACCCGCTCTTCATCGGGCTGCGGCGGCGCCAGCTTCGCATTTTCCGCGGCGTAACGCCCCAGGGCCGCGATGTCGGACAGCGACCGCCGCGCTTGCGCCTGTGGCGCGCTGCCTGCCTGCGGCGCGGGCGCGGTTTGCGCGGAAGCGGCGAAGACAGCCGCCAGGACGAACAGGGTTCGCATGGAAAGATTCTATCGCTGCTCCGCTCTCCGCCTATAATCGAGGTTTAGGAGGTACAGATGCGAAAGTCGTCTTATTTAACCGTTGCGCTAACCGCCGCACTGCTGCTTGTTCCGGGATGCGCAAAGAAAACTGCCGCTGTCGACGAGGCCCGGCTTCAGGCATTTTCTCCGCTACCCGAGGCCGTCGCAGCCAAGACGTCGGGTCCAAAGGAAGCGCAGGTGGCGCTCGGCCGGATGCTGTATTTCGACCCGCGGCTCTCCAAAAGCCAGACGATTTCGTGCAACAGTTGCCATGACCTCGAAAAGTACGGCGTGGACGGCCTGCCGACCTCGCCCGGGTTCAAAGGACAACATGGGGACCGCAATTCACCCACCGTCTATAACGCCGCCGCCCACTTCGTGCAGTTCTGGGACGGCCGCGCGCCGGATGTGGAGGCGCAGGCGAAAGGCCCGGTCCTGAATCCGGTGGAGATGGCAATGGGCAGCGAGAAAGACGTCCTGGCAGTGCTCCGATCGATTCCCGAGTACGTTGCCGCCTTCGGTCAGGCGTTCCCCGGCGAGAAGGATCCCGTAACCTACGACAATCTGGGCCTGGCCATCGGCACATTCGAGCGCGGGCTGCTCACGCCTTCCCGCTGGGACAAATTCCTCAAAGGCGACAAAGCGGCGTTGAATGAGGAAGAGCAGGCCGGGTTGCACGCATTTGTCTCCGCGGGTTGCGACGCCTGCCATGCCGGAGCGTTGCTGGGCGGGGCGCTCTATCAGAAGATCGGGCTGATGAAGCCCTATCCGGACGCCTCCGATCCGGGTCGATTCAAGGTGACGGGCAACGAAAGCGACAAGATGGTTTTCAAGGTGCCCTCTTTGCGCAACGTCTCGAAGACCGCCCCCTACTTCCACAATGGCAAGATCCCGTCGCTCGACAAAGCGGTCGCCACCATGGCCGAGTATCAGTTAAGCCGGCCGTTGGCGGAAGGCGAGATCAAATCCATCGTTTCGTTTCTGAACACACTCACCGGAGAGGTCCCCACGCAGTACATCCAGAAACCGGAGCTGCCGAAGAGCACGGCCACGACACCGAAACCGCAGGCCGGAGACTAGCTGGGACTTTCGCCGTGGATCTGCCGCGACTGGTGCCCGGGGCGGGAATCGAACCCGCACTCCCGTTGCCGGGAAAAGGATTTTAAGTCCTTTGCGTCTGCCTGTTTCGCCACCCGGGCGACCTGCTAAGGAAATTCTAGCAGGCCGCTATTGGACGGCGCCCGCGCGGAGGCTCCAATAGTACTCGTTGAGAGCGGCATTCCATTCGGTGAGCTCCTCCTCGGTCAATCCCGGGAGGGTCGGAAAAAGGCCGCCCGTGCGCTTGAAAGCATAGATAAAAGATGGGTCCAGTCCGACTTGCGACATGAGCTCGGCTATGAAATTCACTGCCAGGGCGCCATCATCCGCGCGGCGGAATTGCGGGGCATCGGCGTTCGGGTCGAAGAAAAACGGGTCATCCGGTCCCATGTCCCGGCCGAATTTTTCGCGGAAGGCCTCCGTCTGACGGCGGTATAGCTCGACCTGCTCTGGAACCATCAAGCGATTGCTCAAAATCTTGCGTGCTGCGGCATTATCCATAACGTGACCGGAAGACCCGGCTGGTCTCATCCCGGATAGTGCTGCCAACCGCCCAACCGTAACAGGAAATTTACGCGCTGTTGGTTTTCGCAAGACGGAAGTAATCGACCGTGCGCTGGAGCCCGTCGTCCAAGGAAACCCGCGGCTCCCAACCGAGAAGGTCGCGTGCCCTGGTAATGTCCGGACGCCTTTGACGGGGATCGTCGGTGGGAAGCGGGCGAAATTCAATTCCCGACCGGCTGCCCGTGAGACACCGGATGCCTTCCGCGAATTGGAGAATCGTCATCTCCACGGGGTTCCCGAGGTTCACCGGGTAGGGATCGTCGCAGAACATCAGCCGGAAGAGACCGTCCACCAGGTCCGTAACGTAGCAGAAACTGCGGGTCTGCGAGCCGTCGCCGAACACGGTTAGGGACTCGCCGCGGAGGGCCTGGTCGATGAACGTCGGGACCACGCGCCCATCGTCCAGCTTCATCCGGGGCCCGTAGGTATTGAAGATCCGGGCGATATTGCTGCGCACCCCGTGCTTCCGCTGATAGGCCATGGTGAGCGCCTCCGCGAAGCGTTTGGCTTCGTCGTAACAGGAACGGGGGCCCACGGGGTTGACGTTGCCCCAATAGGTTTCCACCTGCGGATGAACCAGCGGGTCGCCGTAGCACTCCGAGGTGGAGGTGAGGAGGAACCGGGCCTTCTTCGAAAGGGCCAGTTCCAGCATGCAGCGCGTTCCTGCCGAACCCACATCCAGCGTCTCGATGGGGTGCGCGAGATAGTCGCGCGGACTCGCGGGTGAAGCGAAATTGGCAACGATATCCACAGCGCCGTCGATCGTGAAGGGCTCTGTAATGTCCTGCTCGAGGAAAGCGAACCGGGGGTCACCGGCAAGGTGCTCCAGGTTGGCCGGCCCTCCAGTGAGGAAGTTATCCAGCGCCAGTACGCTGTTGCCCTCCGCCAACAGGCGATCGCAAAAATGCGAGCCGATAAAGCCGGCTGCTCCGGCAACGACGATGCGCAGGTTCCCCACACCACAATCTTACCGGGTTCGTTTGCGTTTTCCTGCGTGTTACATTCAGAACTGGTAATATGACCGACGCATCGTTGTGGGAACGGGCGGTGCTTCTCGGGCTGCTGGCCGCCTCGATCGGTTTCTTCTGGTTGCGCCTGCGGAGAGTCCTGAGCGTCGTTCGCCGCTCCCGGCCGACGCCGGATTTCGAGGTCGCGCCCCTCGCGCCCCGGTTAAAACAGTTCGTCGTGGAGGTGGCGGGCCAGGCCAAAGTCATCGGGCAGAGGCCGCTGCCCGGGCTCGCCCATGCCTTCGTTTTCTGGGGGTTTTGCGCGTTTGCGCTCATCACCGTGAATCACGTGGCCTCCGGCTTCGGATTTCCGCTGATTCCGGCGCGCTCGGCCTTCGGGCGTTTTTATTTCGGCTTCGTTGCCGTGTGGGCCGTCGCCGTCGCTGTGGCCATTGCCGGGCTGTTTGTCCGCCGCTTCGTCGCCAGGCCCGTCTGGCTGGGCAAGGTTTCTCCGGAATCCGGATTCGTTGCGTTCCTGATCTTCGCTTTGATGGTGACGTACCTGGCGGGACTTCGGCTGGACGAAAGCAGTACGTCCGGACATGTCAACTGGTGGCTGCATACCCTGGCTCTGCTCGTGTTTCTGCCCCTGATCCCGCACACCAAGCATCTGCACCTGGCCCTGAGCCCGTTCACGGTGTTTCTGAAGCGGCAGGGCTTCAGCCGGATTCCTCCGCTCACCGGCGATGAAGACTTCGGGCTTGATACCGGACGCGATATCACCCGCATCGACGCGCTTCAGGCCTATTCCTGCGTCGAGTGCGGGAGATGCAGCGAGCACTGTCCGGCAACCAACACCGGCAAGGTTCTCAACCCCAAAGAGATCATTCTCGGGCTGCGTGGATACCTGAATGAGTCGGGACCCGGCGATGAAGCGCCGCTGCTCGGCAAACACATTTCCGAGGTCGCCGCCTTTCAGTGCACCACCTGCGGATCCTGCGAGTTTCAATGTCCGGTGGGCATTCAGCACCTGCCCATCATCGTCGGGTTGCGGCGCGGCGCCGTAAACACGGGGAAGTGGGAGAACGATTACGGCACCAAGCTTTTTCTGAACCTGGAGCGGAACGGCAACGCGCTCGGGTTCGCTCCGTCCGAGCGGCAGAAATTCATCGAGAAGAATGAGCTGCCGTATTATGACGGCACCCAGGACTACTGCCTGTGGCTCGGCTGCATGGGCGCCTACGATCCGCAGGGGCGGGAGATCGTGCTGTCGCTGGGCCGCGTGCTGCGCCACGCCGGCATCACCTTCGGCGTGCTGCGCAAGGAGAAGTGCACGGGCGATCCGGCGCGGCGGTTGGGCAACGACCTGGCGTTCTCCGAGGTGGCCGAATCGAATATCGAAGCGCTCCGTGCGGCCAACGTCGGCAGGATGGTTTCCATCTGCCCGCATTGCGTGCGGACGATCGGCACGGACTGGCGGGAGTTCGGCGCCGCCTTCGAGATCGAGCACCACAGCGAACTGCTGGCGCGGATCGAGGCGCAACTGCCTGGCCCCGGCGGACCCCGTGAAAAGGTGGTGTTCCACGACCCCTGCTATCTGGGGCGCTACCGGAACAGCTATGATCAGCCGCGCGCGGTAGTGGAGCGGTATGGACAGGTGGTGGAAGCCGAGAGGTCGCGGGAGCGGTCATTTTGCTGCGGGGCCGGCGGCGGCCAGATGTTTCTGGGCGAAGAACAGGGAAGACGCGTCAACGTGGAGCGCGCAAGGCAACTCACCGAAACCGGGGCGCCGGTGATCGGCACTGCGTGTCCATTCTGCCAGACAATGTTCCGCGACGCGCTGGGCGCCTTGCCGGGATCGGCTCCCAAACTGCTGGACATCGCGCAGATTGCCGCGGCTGCGATTGAAGAAAGGACGCCGGCGAACCCGGCGTGACCCGCGGCGGAGGAATGCTATAATCGTCTTGGCGCGGACCCTCGGTCGGCGTCGTTCTCGCCAGCCGTTTCGAATCAGGGCGCGTAGCTCAATTGGCAGAGCAAGTGACTCTTAATCACTAGGTTGAAGGTTCGATTCCTTCCGCGCTCACCAGCAAGATCAACAACTTCCAGACTACTGAATTGTGGGAAAGGTGTCGACTGTGGGGACTTTTGTGGGGGACTCGTTTGAATCCGCCCTCTCTGTGGGGACCGCCGCCGGATCATCGGCCCTCGAAAACGCCAGAGCCTCAACCGCCGTCCGCTTCGCCGCCATTCGAATGTGGGAGTACCGCTCCAACATCGCGCGACTCATGTGTCCCATGAGCGCAAGCATGGTGGATTCAGGAACGCCCGCTTCGGCCATTTTCGTCGCCGCAGTGTGCCTCAGATCGTGCAAGCGACACTGAACACCGGCTTTGGTTCTCAGCGCCACCCAGGCGCCGGAAACGTCCGTAATCGGCTTCGTGGGGTCACTCGGTGTCGGCTTGCCAAAGGGAAACAGGTAGTGCTCCGGTTGGGCCTGCCCAAATCGCTTCGTGAACCATGCCGCATGAACGGACAGAACAGCGAACAAGTCGTTGTTCATCGGGATCTGCCGACCCGTGCCGGATGAGGTCTTCGCGCGACCCACGGTGATGACGCGCCGCATGAGATCCACCTGCTCCCACGTCAGAGAGATAATCTCGCCCGCCCGCATTCCCGTCAGCAACGCGATTCGAATGAAAGTCCCGAGCGTCTGAGAACGGTTTGGGGACGCCTGCTCCGCCACCGCATTCAGAAGTTTCTGTTCCTCGACTGGCGAGAGCGCCTTGCCCGCGTCTTTCCGTTCTTCGAGTTTCCGCACCTTCGGCCAAATGACAGACCATTCTGTCCGATGGCGCGCGATAGTTCGCCAACTTCCATGTTGATCGTGCGGCCGCCCGCTCCCTCATTCAGCCGTGTTCGGATGTAGCCGCGAATAGCGTCTTCGCTGAGGTCGGGAAGTAGCGCCGGACCTAGCAGGCGCTTAACGTGATTGAGCCGGCCACCTGAGAAAAGGACGGATTGCGCTCGGTGGTTGATGCTGTAGTGAGCCTCATACGCGTTCACAACATCGGACACGGAGCGAATACGGTTTTCCCGCTTCTCTGCGGGCATTCCCGCAAGGGTCTTTTCTAACTCAAGGCGTCGGTTCCGCTCTGCTTCGAGAGCAACAGTCTTGCGCATGGATTTCGCAGACTCACGGACCCGCCGGCCCGCAAAGATGAATTCGTACCACCAGATCTTCCCCCGCTTGAAGACCGCCATCGTTTCGCGCCTCCCGTTTCTTCGGCAAATTTGTTTGAGCCCAATCGGTTGGGCTTACGTTAACCCACTCCTCGCCACCCGCCCCGCACCTTTCCGGAAATTGGGCCGCTTTCAGTGCTCCGGTTTGGCATCCTACTAATCGAGATTCGCCAAGACTTCGGATGGCCGCGTTGGGTGGGATTCCCCGTAGATGAGTTGCCATCGCGCGCCGCCGGGTGCGAGCATCTTGTTGATCATCGCCACGTCATGTTGTTTTAGCCATTTCTCGGGGTAGGGATATGCTCCGTCGGGATAATGCAACTCCCAGTTCACGTAAGCCTTGATCTGCGAATCATCGTTAAAGATCGCGATGGCTTCGTCGGCGTATGTACGGTGCAGATTGGTTCCCAACACTATCAGATCAGCGTCTGTGAGGGTTCTCTTGACGACAACCATGCGCCAAGTCCTTCCGCTCTTGGTGTATGTAGCCGCGATTGCGTAAGGGATTTTTGAGTCTATTGGTTCCAGTTCCGCTTTTTCAACTGATCGCGCCGACTGCGACGGCGGGGTGCTCGAACAGGAAACAAGTCCGAGCAGCAACATGAAAACCAGGGCTTTCATAATACTCCTCTGCAATTTCCCGATACAGTCTCGTCCGACAACCGACTACCCGACAACCGACTACCCGATTTTGGAGCCCGCAATTGCGGGCATGGAGCCATTGGACCGGCCGCATTCGCTTCAACCCCTCCAGGACCCGCCTGGACAGGCTAGCTGGTGATTGAGTGCAAGAGATCGTTCTGGCGCTAGCGGAGACTTGCGATGATACCAGCCGCAGCCAGTTAACGCATGGGGAGGACCCGCTTGCTTTCCCATCATTGCTTCTCGCCCCCTTCGTTTTCCAGTTCCCGCCTCAATTGCTCTTGCCGATCCGTCGGCAGCTTGTCCAGTTCCGCTTTCAGTTCGGCCACCTTCCGCTCGAACCATGCCCGTTCCCTCATCGGTGGTGCCTTCTTCCTCGCCTTTCCGCTCACTTCGGAAACTCCAGCCAAACCGCCATGCCAACCAAGTCGCGCTTGACGTCACCTTCTGAACACAGGATGGCTGCGATGAATGAACCATGCCGCGGAGTAAGAGCCCTGCCCGCAAGCTTCTTCGATTCGTTTTGCACCCATTCCCCAAATCCACCCCTTGGTGGATCGTCTTCTTTGAAACCGCCCTTAACCCTTCGGCCCCGAAACCTCTCCAATGTGGCCCGGAAGAAGGCGGCACTTATTGTGGGCCTCCCTGTGATTGAATCAGCGTGGTCCCGGTTAACATGGAACCCGTGTACGAGAACTGGGTCCGCTTGCTCGGGTGCCCGAGAGTCCATATCGTCTTCATCGTTCCAGTTGCCTCCGTTCGCCATCCTACGCTGCCCGGAGTGCTTCCGCCACATACTAAAAGATCGGCGGTAAGCGGTCCCTCGAAACCATGACACCAGAGCAGCGTTCAGAACGTGCTCGGAAAGCGGCTGCCGCGCGCGAAGCCAAACGGAAGTCCGCAAAAAAGGCGAAGGCCTGACCCTTTCCATTGCCGCTTAACGGATGGTGCCAGGATCAATTCAGCGTCCACTTCTCAAGTGCAGCAACGGACGTAAAGGCACCTTGCGGTGTGAATCTTAGACCGAGAACCGCCAAGCCGAAAGCATCCGGTCCGTATTTATCGGAGCAGTCGAATGAAACTGTGCCCTGCTTACCGGCGGTAAAGGGCCACCTATCCGTGAAGATGAACGATGTGTGAGTGTTCGGGGCCATCGTGAATTGACTTGTCCCGATGACGTTTCCATTCCCATCCTTGAAGGTGGCACTGATAGTTACCGCCGTGAAGTCTGAGTTCGCCAAGGCCACTCCCATACCGAAGCCGTTCCTGTTGTCAAACGGCAATACCGGCCGCCATCCTATGGTTGATTCGAACGGTACCGCAGCCTCGCTGCCATTGCTGTTGCCAAATATCGCATATCCACCCACGGAGTCAGTGGTTCCAGAGTAGTCGAGAAGCCCCCACCCTTGCGTGATTCCGGAGCTCACCCCCGTCGTTCTAATCACAATAGACCCACCGACCGCCAGCGTCCCCGTTACCGCCGATCCGCTTCCGATCCCCTCAAAAGAGAATTGCCGCGGGTTGCCGTCGTCGCCATAGAGGTTCAGCTTGAATGCAGCCGCCTTTGACTGCGAGAGATTCATCAAGGTGATGAACGTTTGCCAGCCCCCACCGTCCGCTATGTGAGTGACGATTCTGTTTCCAATTCCGGAAGCAGATTCAAGGTTGGGCCTGGGCCTGGGATTCTGAGACCGTGACTGAGAGAATACCGGAATGGCAACCAGTGTCATTATTGCGAAAATCTTCTTCATTTGACCTTCCTTTCCGCTCCTACGTTTCGGGATCGTTTGCAGGTCGCAAGCTTCTTTCCGCCTTGCGGCGCCGCCATTCTAGCATCTGTCATTCAACGGACCCGTTGCATGACAAACTCGGCCCGCGACCCAACCCTCCAGCGCATCCGGCCTTTGCTGTTGGCGTCTTCCCATTTCGTTCGATTTCGTCAAATTACCGTTTAGAAAACCTGGAAGCGAATTTCGTGAAGACCCTGCCTTCGTGTCCGTACGAGCGCGGGGATATCCTTACAAGAACAGGGTGGATAACGAATTTTCGGTCAGACTTTGCGAATACTGGTCAGATTTGGAAATACTGGTCGCACTCGCGCTGAGCACCCCTACGGTCGCCCGAAATGCAATTTCCACGGTTTTTATGGCCCCCCGCCCGCTTCGTCTCCCAACCCCTGCGCAACCCTAGCGAGTTTTGCGGCCCACGGTCGCCAACCCAATCTCAAATCGCGGATCTGCACACGCGTCTGCCCCGTGGTCTATTGTTCTCCCTTGCTAGATATTGCGACGCCCCCTTCCCCATTGCCTGCCTTGAACGCGACGGTGCGGTTTATTGGGCGTCCAGTCCGCCAAAGCAACACCCTCGGAGCACCAGCCCATTTCGTTCAGCATCCGGTCCCGGACCTTCCACGGGTCCGCCGGGTGCCGCTCCATTGCGGCAAGCACGTTCATGGGGACGGGTTCACCATCCACCCGCCGCAACTTGTACCGCATCGGGACGCCGGCCCCATCCAGGTAGCGAACGGTAGCCCGCCCGATCCGAAGGTGCGAAGCGCCGCCCGGACTTCCGGCCCGTCCAAGTCGCTCCACACCCCGATGGTTGCGCCGCCTTCAAGCGCCATGATGCGGACGCCGGCCCGGTTCAGCACGGCGGACGCGCGCGCCAACTCCGCCGGGTCCGGCCCCGCCTCAATCTTGGGAGATTCGGCGGAAGTGGCACCTACAAAAACTACAGAATCCGGTTTCTGATGTTTTTGTAGGTTCGCTCTCCGCCGAGTCCGCCAAGATTCGCGCCTTCGGCTTCCAATCCATCCATCGGCTTCGGGTTGCCGGGTGAAGGTGGGAGTGCTCATTCCCACACCCCCGGATTCACTTCGTAGCGATTGGACGGGCGCCCACGGCCCAAAGGGTCGGATGATTCGCCGCACACGTCCCGGACCCATCCGGCATCCTGAAGCACTTCCGCCGCCTGCTTCACGGCTTCAGGCGAGTCCAGACCGCTCCACCCCTTCAGGTACACATCCCGGCAAGAGAAGAAGCCATCCGTCCCCACCTTCCGGTGTTTGATCTTGTCCGCCAGTTCGCGCGCGGCCCGCAGTTGCGGAGTCACGATGCAGGAATAGACCCGCCGCGCGTGGGACTCCAGGTATTCGCACCATGCCGCCGCCTGTTGCGTGTGACGAAGGGAAACCGTATCGGCAGTCCCCGCTGCCCGCCGCCGCTTCCGCCAGGTGGAAGAGAACCGCCAGAGCCGGCATGAGACTGCGGTACTTGCTCAAGTGCGAAATCAGAGCCGGGTGGAGTTCGTCCCCGCGAATCTTCGCTTCGAGTTCCGCCAGCCACTCGATGAAGAGTTCCTGTGCATCGGTGGCGAAGCGAAGCCGCGCCGGGTTTTCCGTGTCCAACTCCACCAGCTTGCGGAAGACCCGCGCCGCCTGTTGCTCCGAAGCCGCATCGGGCGCCCGGTCCACATAGTTCCAGTCGGGCGCCGTGTCCGGCCACACCAGCAATTGAAACCGCTGAATCAGTCCGTCATTGCTCGGACCGTCTTCGAGTGCATCCACCAGATAGGAGCGAAGCCGGCCCGGTTGGATGCCGCCCAACATGGACATACAGCACGCTTCAACGTGAATGGTGCCGCGCCCGATCCGGTCTATCGTGTGCCCGGTGTCCCCGTTCCACGCTTGCAGACAGAAGGCGCGTTCACCTTCCCGGCCCGCCCGGTCCAATTGACTCCACCAGCCCGTGAGTTCATCCCGGATTACCAGGATGCCCGCCGGGTTTTCGCTCATGGTCTGGTGAAGCGCCTCGAAGGTGGCATCGTTTACGATCAACCGCCGCAACTTCGGTTCTTCCGGTTCGTCTTCCGGCCTGTCGGGTGCCGTGTTCCCCTTCTTCGATGCCGCCTTGTACTGTTCTTTCCACGCCGCGCGCCGAAGCTCGTATTCCTCTTTCTCCCGCGCGTAGTCCTTCAGCGCCTCTTCGTGCTCACTGCCGCCATTCGGTCTGAATCTGATTCAGGGGACGGGTTGCCGCCTGAATGACAGGGGACTTCATGAAACCCGGTGGCGCGATGATGCCGCCCCAAAGGTTCGGCACAATCACCCATCCGGTATCGTTCGCCTTCGGCTGAATGACGGCCCGCCGGTTCACCGCGCCGGCCAAGACAGAGCACCATCACCACCGCCGGGTAGTCCATCGGGACTTGCATACGCTCCGCCACGTCCGCCACCAGGGGACGGAAGAAATCCGGGAGAAGGTCTTCGGAGAAGGCTTCCACGGGCGGAAGTTCGCTTTGGATCGGTTCCGGCTTCGGCCAATCGTCCGCCGCTTCCGCGCGCGCCTGGTGGCGCGGTTCGTTCGTCCACCAGTCCCCACCGCGCCCGCAGCTCGGAGAGCGCCGCCGCGTCCATCGGCGCCGCCGCTTCGGTCAGTTCGCGGAACCGCTCGAAGGTGCCGCCCGCGTCCCGCCAGTCGGTAACGTCACCCTTCGCCGGCAAGCCGGGAAGCTCCACGATGCGGACGGAAGCCGCCACGCTCAACAGAGCCGCCGCAACCGCCGCCGCGTGCTTCCGGCCCGGTTCGTCATTGTCGGGAAGGATGACGATATGCCGGCCCCGGAAGTGGTCCGCCCATCCCGCGTACAAGGTGCTGTTGCCGGACCCGCCCGGATTGCAGGACGCCACCAGCCCCCACGCTTCCAGGGTGTGAACGTCTTTTTCCCCTTCGGGAAGGTAGACGGTTTCGGCATTAGCAACTTCGGAAGCCGGTAGGGAACGCGCGGGCAATCCGGAAGCGGTATTCCGCGCCGTCATAGTCGGTATAGTCCGCCGCGCGCTTCCAGGTGGTTTCCCGGTTGCGCGCGCCGCCTGATCGGGAAGGTACTTGCCCGCATCCAGCCCCACCACAATCCCGCCGGTCTCAACTCCGCCGGTCCGCTCCGGGTCCGTGGTGCCCGCCGCCTCAACTCCACTCGGGCGGACTTGAATGAAGGTCTTCGTCCCGTCCGGCTTCAGGTAGCGGACAACCTCGAAGAGAAGGCTTCCGTCCCGATCCACATACGGGTAGCGCGCCATTTCCCGCCACCCGCCCGCCGTACTGGTGGATTTCGTAGTTTTTGTAGGTGCCGTGCCCGCCGAATTTCCATTCGTGCGGGTGCCGTTGTGCCGGTGTTCGGGTTCGATCCGCCCCACCAGCCGGAAGACTTCGGCCTTCCGGGTCGGGAAGTCCCCGCCGGTCAGAGCCGCTTCGAGTTCCAGAATGTCCCCGCCGCGTCCGCAGGTGGAATGACAGAACCACCGCCCGGTGTCCGGTTCCACCGCGAAGCTATCGTTCTTCCCGTGGTGGATCGGACAGGCGCCGCGCCACTCCGCCGCGCGCCGTCTGTTTCAGGTGCGGGACGCGCGCCGCGTAGTAGGTGGAGACTTCGCCCGAAGTGAACGTGATGGCAGACTCCGCCATCTACCGCGCCTCCGGGTGCCCGCCGCCGGACGGACGGGATTCGAGCCATGCCGAAATATCTTCGGGCTTGTAGCGGACCGCCGCGCCCAATCTTCAGGTACTTTGGGCCCTGCCGAAGAAGCCGCCAGCGACGGACGGAGGCCACGGACAAGCCGGTGATGCGCGCCACGTCATGCTCATTCATGAGGGACGTGAGTTCCATTCGTTCCATAGTTCCTTTCTTCACAGGCACACGTATCGCGCATGCCTACAACGTCGATTTTTGTATTGAAAGGTCCCCTGAAACTGCGGTAGCGTGATGAATGCCCGCTAACGGGTTACCGAAGTTATCTGGGATGTCTCGGGTCGCACCGCGACATCCCAGCAGGGAACCTCTGTTGCACGCTTGCTTCTAAAACATCGGCATCTAGTCTGTGCCCACGGTTTCCGGCCCTACACATCAGTCGCTATCTATTACGCATTCAACATACCTCCAAATACCGATTCTCGGAGCCTAAATTAACGAGCTATTCCGCAGTGTCCCAACGATTGGGTCGCCAGGGTGCCCCGCCTTCGCCGCCAGTACATAATGCCGAAGCTGGACGGCTATACATCAAAAAGGAAATTAGGAGCCTGTTTACTGCTATACTTCGCATGCCGTCATCTGTCGGCGTCACCTCATGATGAAGCTGAGAACAGCACACATTCACGTCCTTGCAGTTTCCCTTCTCGTTCTGGCAGGATCTCTAGGCTCTTTGCAGGCTCAAAGTTTCGTCGCTTTCGATGTGCCCGGAGCGGTTTCCACCATTCCGGCGAGCATCAACGCCCAAGGCGAGATTACCGGCTCTTTCTCGGATGGGACAGGATCTCACGGCTTCGTGCGGGAGGCGAATGGCAGCATCAAAGTGTTCGATGGGCCGGGAGCCATTTGGACCTCTCCAGCCAGCATCAACGCCCGAGGCGAGATTACCGGCTCTTTCTCGGATGGGACAGGATCTCACGGCTTCGTGCGGGAGCCGAAAGGCAACATCATCGTATTCGATGTGCCGGGAGCAACCTCAATCTCACTTACCATGCCGACGAGCATCAACGCTCAAGGCGAGATTACGGGTTACTTCGCCCCTTGGAACTGCAACCCCTCCGACGGTGTGAAATGTGTGGGCCGCGGCTTCGTGCGTTCGCCAGCAAGGTGCCACTACGGTATTCGATGTGCCGGGAGCGACACAGGCTCGTCCGGCTAGCATCAATCCGCAGGGTGAGATTGTGGGCACCATTTTGGACAATGGGCTGGGTCTGGACAACACCGTCGTTCGAGGCTTCATGCGCGCGCCGAAAGGCGGGATCACGATCTTTGAGGTGCCGGGGGAGCAGCAATTTCAATAACCGCACCCCGCAGCATCAACCCGCAAGGAGAGATCACGGGATACTTCACGGAGGGTGTGAGAAATCGAGGCTTTGTACGCGATCCCAGAGGCGGCGTTACGGTGTTTGATCTGCCAGGAACGAATAACACTATTCCGGCTAGCATCAATCCGCAGGGTGAAATTGTGGGTCTGTTCACCGATGGAACGGGACAGCACGGCTTCGTACGCGCAGCAGGAGGTGGAATTACGGTCTTTGATGTGCCGGGTGCGATTTGGTTTAGCTCCCCGGCCAGCGTCAACTCCAAGGGTGAGATTACCGGGTCCTTCTGGGACGGTAGTAAGGCTCGTGGCTTCGTGCGAACGCCCTAAGGTTCTTTGAATTCCAGACGCACTGTGCCCCGCATTCAAACTGCTGGAGCCAACGACGAAAACCGTCGGTGGAACTGTGGGGACTTTTGTGGGGACGCCATCTGAAAACAGATGGGATTGCTGGGTGAACGTTAGCAAAGAACTGCCGCTAACCAGCAGAAAACCAGTGTGGTTAGGTAATGGTTAGCATTCCTGCGGTACACGTTAACGGCGCCTCTTAATCACTAGGTTGAAGGTTCGATTCCTTCCGCGCTCACCAGCAGCACCAATAGCTTACAGGTTACTTGATCGTGGCATTGGCCACTACTACAGGGACTTCCACAGGGACTGCCTCTGAATTTCGGGGTGTCGCTTGCACCTGCTCGTGGACTCGAACTCCAGCCATCGCGTCTCGCTTCGCCCCGATCCGAATGTGAGAGAGCTACTTTCGACGTCTGAAGGCGATCTATCCCGCCTTCCGTTCGCGCTCCAATGCCTGATGGAGCAGCCCTTTGAGATAGGTCTGGTACGGCAAGCCGCGCTTCTCTGCAATCTGCTGCGCCGTTTCAATATCGGCTATCGGCAATCGGATCGTCGTGGATCTGGTGGCCCCGCGGATCACCGGCAACCGCGTAATTTTCCCTTCCTTCTTCGCCTTCAGGAACAGCGCCGTGACGACGTCCGGATGCGCGTCCCACCACGCGGCTTCTTCCTTCTCCGATTTGAACTTCGGAATCCTGGTCTTGGCTGGCATCATTCCCCTCCTCGATAGATCTCCTGCTGTTTCGCGTGCATCGGGTGCGCCGTGACGAACCGGATCTTGTTCTTGCGGTCGGTGATCACGAATGTCAGTAGCCTCCCCGCGTCAGTCTCGCCGAGGCACAACCGGCGGCGCTCGTTCCTTCCGTTCCTGGAGTTCGATTACCATCGGCCCGTTACAGTAAGCTTCCTCGCACTCCTCTGGAGTGATCCCGTGGAGTGCGATGTGCGCCACATTCGTCGCGTCCCAATCGAAGTCCATTCGCACCTACAGTGTACATACGATATGCGTGGGGACGCAAACCCTCGCCGACTGCATGTAACCGGGGCCAGCCACGACGGTGGATGTCGCTCCTTGCCTCGTACTACCAGGCGGCGCGTCCGGGCGCAACGTGGGCGGCGGGGGCGCGAAGGGCGGCGGGATGACGCAATCGTTTGGTTTCGAGCGGGCCGAGGGGCCGTTGCGATCACTCGCAAAAGTCGAACAGCATCATCTGCTCGGCGTAGTCCCTGAGGCGCCGGCTTTCGAAAACCCGGGCGTCTGCCGTCATTCCCCAGCCTTCCAGAATCCAGACCAGTTCGCGAGACGCTTCGTCCATCACGCGGAGGTCATTGCGGCGCCGCGCGGCCTCAAACCACTGGTTCATCAGCTCGTAGGTTTCCGCGGTCCGTTCCTGCTCGCGGGTGATGCGCAGGCCAACGCGGGCCTGACGGCAGGTTTCCTCCCAGTGGTCGCCTGGATTCGAGAGTTCCGCCTGGGCCGCGACGAGGGGATCGGGGGCACTTGCTGCCGGCCGCTTGCCGGCGCAGACCAGGGTGGAGCAGTATCCACCGAAGATCAGCGGGCGGGCGTCCGGTAGGCGGGCGTCAACCAGCAGAAGCAGGAGCCGCCGTGCCGAACAGAAATTGCGGAGCCGGTCGAGATTCTCGTCGAGCGGACTCTCGAGCCGGAGCCCCAGTTGCGCTCCGAGGTCTCCGGCAAGTGCTGCCAGGCTGCGGGTGCCGCAGGTGAGAGAGAGGACCTCGTCGAAGTCGTCGCGGCATGCCCTGGCGAATTCGAAAGCCAAATCTGCGTCTGCGACGACTTCCACGCCGGCACGGTCGGCCAGCGCCGCGGCGAGCGGCTCCAGGCGGGGCTGCGGGTCCAGCGTCTCACGCGCAGCGGCGCGCGAACGGATCCAGCGTTTCAGATTCCGCAATTGTTGCGCCGGGAACCGGGGCGTCAACACGCGGGGCGGGTTGCAGCCGCCGCAGTTGAGAAATGCGATGCGCACGCCTTCCTGCGCCGGTTCAATGATGAGCGGTCCCTCCCATTGCGCACGGGGCCAGTGGGGAGGCAACGAGTGGCGGGAGAACACCACGACCACGACGTCCGCCATCCGACCCTGCCGGGCCTTATCCGCAAGGTCCTCTCCCGGCCCGATCGCGCCCTCGTCGAAGAAGACGCGCCCAGCGGCGCCGGCTTCGAGGAACTCCGCCACGCCGCGGGCAAACTCCCGGTCGGCGGGGGCATAACAGAGGAAGATGGTGGTCTCGAGAGCTTGCAACTGAGAAGGCATGCTGTGGGGCACGGCCTGACGCGCCGGCCGAGAATCTCATTCTAACTGCGCGCCCCCGGCCTTGGCCTGCTCAGCCGCCGTATCGCAAGCCAGAGGCCAAGCATGGTGACGCCGACGCCGAAGAGCGATACGGCAAGTCCTTCGCGGCGGACATTCCTCTCGTGCATCGCCTCCTCGCCCGCCCTATAGTTGGCGGCGGCAATTACGAGCCCGGCGTTCACTTCTGCCGCCACGGAGGCGACGGCGAAATTGTGCACTTCCGCCCGCGCCTTCACTACGTTTTGCCGCGCCTCGGCCTGGCGTGCGATTGCCTCGGAAACCTCCATCCCCCCACTTTGGGCGCGGGCCAGAATTTCGTCGGATTGACGCAGTTGGTCCTGAAGACTCCGAATCAGGGCCGCCATCTCCAGGGCTGCTTTCCCACCGGCGGTATCGGCGGTATGGCACTGCGCGCAGACCGCATTGTCGCCCGCAAGCATCCGGTCGGTAGTGGGCAGCACAGCGTGATTGCTGTGGCAGACCACGCACGTCCCCAGACCCATCGCGGCGAAAGCCACCTGATGGGGACTCTTTTCGAAGCGCTGTTGCTCCAGCACATGGCACGTGCCGCATACCGCCGCCACAGACGAGACCTCCGGGGGCTTGGCGCCGTGGTTCCCGTGGCACGTGGCACAGGTCGGCGCCGAAAGATCGCCGCGCTTTGAGAGCTGTTCCCAGTGGACGCTCTTCAGGTAGTCCGCGTATTGGTTTGTCGGTATGGAGTACTTCGCCATGTGGGCCGGATCGGCATGGCAATGCGCGCAGGTTTCCGGAACGTGCAGCGGGTATACAGGAGCGAGCGGATCGCGGACCGGGCGGATGTCGTGGACGCTGTGACAATCGACGCAGGTGGCGGCCGACGTGTCTCCGGCCTGCATTCGGTGACCATGCACGCTCGTGAGGTACTCGGCGTATTGGTCCACGCGTTCGCGCGGGTTGAACTTGCGCATGAACTCGGGGTCGCTGTGACAGCGGGCGCATAACTTCGCGATGGCCGTGCGGGCGGGAACGCCGGTGAATCCCCGCGCCGCGCTCATGGCTACGGTGGGGTCATCCGATTCGGGATCTCCGCCGTGACAATTTGCGCAGGTGAAACCGTGCTGCAGATGAACGCTCGACGCGAATGCCGTCGCTGGTTCTTGCCATTCGCCCTGGAGTCCCGAATGGCAGGTCAGGCACGAGTCCTTCGCATTCAGCGCAAACGCCATCAGCAGCAGCAGCGCGTATCTCATCGCCAGTAACCCAGCAGCGAGAATGTGGAAAGGTACGCGATCAGCGCGACCGCCGCGCCGGCCACCAGTTTTCGCCGGATCGAGCCGTTAGGGCCAACCGCCCAAAGGGGGAGAAAGGTCCAGGCCAGCGCCAGCAAACCGAATCCGACGAGTCCCACGAACTCGCCCTCCAGATGCAGGACGTGTCCGGGGATGAGTTTCAAGGTGTAGAACGGCGCGAGGAAGTACCACTCGGGTCGTATGCCCGCGGGCGCGGGAGAGAACGGATCGGCCTTCGTGCCCAATGACCATGGGAACAGGGCTGCCAGCGAGCCCAGTACCGCGAGCACCCCGTACCAGGCGATCAACTCTCGCAGGAGGAAATCCGGGAAGAACGGAATCTCCGCCGATTTGCGGTTCCGAAGCCGGGCCTGGTCTTCCACCCACACAGGCGTGCTGATCCCGAATTTCTGAATCAGCCCGAGATGCAGCAGCAAGAACAGCGTCATGAGGCCGGGCAAGAGCGCCACATGAAATCCGAAAAACCGGGTCAGCGTCGCGCCGCCGACTGCGGTTCCGCCGCGGAGGTACCGGGTCAGCACCGGACCCAGCCACGGAATTGTCGCCGGAATGTCCGTACCCACCTTCGTGGCGAAGTACGAAATCGTATTCCACGGCAGCAGGTACCCGCTGAACCCGAATGCCAGGGCCAGCCCCAGCAGCGCCACGCCGCTGAACCACACGAATTCCCGCGGCCGCCTGTATGCGTGCAGGAACACGACGCTGAACATGTGAACGAAGGCAGACAGGATCATCAGGTTGGCCGACCAGCTGTGAATCGATCGGATCAACCATCCGTACGATACCCGCGTCATGATGAACTGAACGCTCTCGTATGCTCCCTGCGGCGTCGGCTGGTAGTACACCAGCAGAAGGATGCCTGTGACAACCTGGATCAGGAACAGGAACAGGGTGATGCCGCCGAAGGTGTACCAGATCGTGCCGGAGTGCACCGGCACCTGCTTGTGGGCGACGAACTCGCGAATGGAGTCAAGCGCCAGCCGCTCGTCGAACCATCGGGCCAGAGCCTGCCATCTTTCGTTCTTGGTCAGGCCGCCATACGCAGTTGGTTCGAATTCTACGCCTGGGTAATGACCACCTCGTCCTGGCGAATATGCACATTGTAGGATCGCAAGGGCCGGGGCGGCGGTCCGGAAACTACCTGCCCCTGAAGGTTGTACACGCCGTTGTGGCAGGCACACCAGATTCGCGTCCGTTCGGGTTCGTATTGCACGATGCAGCTCAAATGGGTGCACACCGCCGAGAATGCGCGCCACTCTGTCTGGTTGATCCGGATCAGGATCACCGGGGTATCGCCGAACCTCACGATCTTCCCGCTATTGGGCTTCAGGTCCTCGACCTTGCCGGCCACAGCCTCATTCACCGCGGCCTCGGAAACCGGAGGCGGATTGAGGAAGCGGATCACGGGGTAGAGAAAGGAACTCAGAGAGATAGCGAAGCCACTGCCCAGCAGCCAGCGGATGAGACCGCGGCGCGGTTCCGCATTGTTGTCATTCAAGGCCACGGATAGCCTGGGGGATGCTCACACCCGGAGTGCACGGCGTTTACTTCTTGAACGTTCGAATATATGCGACGACATCGTCCACGGACTTGCCCGCGACGCTGCGGATAGCCGGCATTTTGCCCTTGCCCCCGGTGATCACCTTCGCCAGTTCCTCGTCGCTCATCTTCTGGACCACGGGCGATCCCAGGCTGGGAATCTCCACCTTCATCATCTTGACAATGCCGGGATTCGCGACGCCGTTTGCTCCATGGCAGTTCGCGCAATGCTGTGCGTAGACCGTCTTGCCTTCAGCGGCGTCGGCCGCCGCGTAGGCCGCAGTCGATGCAGTGAACGAGAGTATCAGAACTACAAGGAACGCGATCTTCATACTGTGCCGATCCTCTTCTGGAAATCCAGTATGAACCCCGACACTCTCCGCCGCAATCCCACTCTGTCCAAAAAGGCACGCCGTTACGTTCGGAATTGAAGACCCTTATACTACGCATGAGGTTCTATGCAGATTCTGATTGGCGTCTCCATGGGTTTGCTCGCCTGGTTCCTGCTGCGATTCATCCTGATGGGGCTTTACACGATTGACCAGAACGAACGGGCGGTGAAGACCTGCTTCGGACGCGCGGTGCGCGTGCCGGGCGGCCAGAGCACGCTCGAAGATCCGATCGCGGAGTTCCTCCGTCCCGAGGAGCGTCCCCGGTATGCCTATCCACAGGTCCGCGTTATCCCGCCCGGCGGGCCCTACTTGAAGATGCCATGGGAGAAGATCCACAAGGTCTCCATCGCGACCATGACGATCAACATGGCGCTGGATCTCGAGGATCCCTCGGCCAATGATGGCGGCACCCGGCTCGAAGCCGTTACCAAGGATCAGCTGAACACCGGACTCACCGGCCAGATCCGCTACCGTGTGAGCGAAGCGAACCTGTACGCTTTCCTGTTCGGCATCAAGAAGCCGTTCGTTCACGTGATGGCCTACTTCGTTTCCGTCCTCCGCCAGCGCATCGCCAACTTCGAGGCGAAACCGGCCGTGCTCGCCGTCGCAGCGGGAGCGGAGGCGGCCGTGCTTTCGACCAGTTCGCTCGCTTCCGGCGAAATGACCGGAGTCTCAATCAACGATCTGCGCAAGAACCTGCGCGACCTGAACGAGTACATGGACCACGAATGCCGCGCCACGCCGGCGCGCTACGGCGTGATCTTCGACGCCTCGCTGATCACCGGCATCGATCCGCCGGACGACGTGGAATCGGCGCTTGCCGCCATCAACACCGCGCATAACCAGGTGTCGAGCGACATCAGCCTGGCGCAGGCCTCCGCCGACCAGCGCGTGGTGCAATCGCGCAGGGCCGTCGAAATTGAGACGCTGCGCGCGCAGGCCGAAGTGGAGCCCGTCCGCTCCCTGGCGTCGGAACTCGCCGCTATGTATCGCGCCGGCCCAGCGGTGCTGCACGCGTATTTGCGGAACGTGCGGCTCAGCCTCTACGACAAAGCCCAGCAGATCTTCCTGGAGACAGGCAAATGAGCGAAACTCAACTGGTCAATTTGATCGCCGCGGCTCTGATTACATTCATCGGGCTGTTCATCGCGGAGCCCGTGATTTTCGGTTTGTGCCGCATCTTCGGCCTGTACGCCGTGGTCAAGGAGCGGACCTGCCGCGTCTATGTCCTGTTCGGAAAAGTGATTGCGGTCATCGACGAGCCGGGGCTGCATTTCCTGCCCGGCAAAATGGGTTCGCCGGCATTCATCGTCAACCTCTTCGGCCAGTGCCACGTTCTCGACCTGCGCCTCGATCAGGAATACCTCCGCAGCCAGGCCGTCAATTCGGAAGAGGGCGCGCCCATGGGGATCGGCATCTGGTACGAAATGTGGATCAACGATCCGGTGGCATTTCTATTCAAGAACACGGACCCGCGCGGCTCGCTTCGCGCAAACGTCAGCAACGCCACCGTGCGCTGCCTGAGCAACATGCCGCTTGCCGAAATGCTGCAAACCCGGCACAACATGAGCCAGACGGTGCGAACCGAGGTCACGACGAAGTCGCAGGAATGGGGCTACCAGCTCGGTTCGGTTTATATCCGGAAGGTCCATTTCCGCGATGTGGGCATGATCCGCCAGATTGAGGAGAAGGTGGTCAACCGCCTGCGGCAGGTCACCTCCGCCATCCGCCAGGCGGGGGCCAACCAGGTCAGCGTCATCACCAGTTCAGCGGAGCGCGAAGCGGCCGTCGAATTCGCGAAGGCCGCGGCCATCCGGCCCAACACGCTGGGGCGTGCGCTGCAAGAGATTGCGCGCGAGCCGGTGGTGTCCGACGCTCTCTTCGACGTGCTCGAAACGCAGCGCATCCTGGCCGGGAAGGCGCGCATGGTCCTGATGCCGGGGGGCGCGCACGGCAAGATGCTCGCCAACCTCATGGCGGCCGAGAGCGAGCGTCCGGTCGTGGCGGCAGCAGCTCCGGCGGCCGTGCCGGCAGGCTAATTTTCGGTAGGGACCTTTTCCACGTGGTCCACCACCACGACGTCGCCCGGGCCCTTCCTGGAAACCAGCTTCAGCCCAAGATCCTGGACAGCGCGTACCAGGGGCGGACCTTGCGGACCGGTGTCGGGTAGCGGTCCTACTTCGTCCGCGCGCCCCGACCGCTCGAGAAGCCAAGCCATATCGATGCCCCATCTCAGGTCGATATCGTACCTGCCCTCGAGCCCTGTGGCGTCCACAACCGGCCGGCCCAGGTGGAACGACAACGTCTTAACCAATTCCTCCATGGAGACGCCGAATCCGACCCAACGGTAGTGGCCGTTCATCCCTTGCAGGCCGCCGCGGCCGTCCGGGAACTCGGGATACCCGTCATCTCCCATCCTGAATTTCGGCACCACCCACGGATAGTCCTGCGAAGGCGCGGCTCCGGGCCCCGCCTCCTTCATCTTCGGGCCGCCATTTGCCGCTGCCAGTTCGTAAACCGGCATCTCCTTCTGCTCGAGGTGGTATTTGAGCTTGAAGCGCTCGGCGAGGAGATTGCGGAGCATGGCCTGGAACTGTTCCCTTGTGGTCCCCGCCGGCACTCTGGCGATGTAGTCGAACCGGGCCTGGCAACAACTGCTGAAGGGCGGAAATTGATACGCCTGGAAGCCGTACGCATAGGACATCAGAAACGCGAGCGGCACATTCGAGCACCGCCACATACCCGGGTCCGCCGTGCCGGGTCCTCCGCTGCACACGACGCCTCTTTCCGACGCGACCGGTTTGATGGAGGCCACCTCGAACGTCTGGCCGCTTGCGCAGAGCCATCCCACAGCCAGCAGAGCGATAACCCGCATAGGTCCTCCGGCCTCACTATATCGCCGCCGCAAACCGGCGTCTATCATCCGGTTCGTCCCTTTCTTTTCGCGCTACCCTCAAGGTTTGGCACACCTCCTGATCGTTGACGATGATGCGAACACGCTGGCGTCGCTGGCGCGTGCTTTCCGGCTCTCGGGCCATGAGGCCACCGTGTGCGACCACGCCGCGCGTGCCCTGGAACTGGTGAAATCGCAGCCCTTCGACATGATGATGTCGGACGTGGTGATGCCCGGCAAGGACGGGCTTTCGCTGCTCGAGGATCTCCGCGCTGCCGGCATCGCTCTGCCCGTGGTCATGATCTCCGGGCAGGCCAATATCGAGATGGCTGTTCGCGCCACCCGCCTGGGGGCGGTGGACTTCCTCGAGAAGCCGATCTCCACCGACAAGCTTCTCCTCACCGTGGAAAACGTCCTCCGGATCAAACGGCTCGAGGAAGAGAACCGCGAACTGCGCCAGCGTGTGGGCAAGCACGAGATCGTGCACTCGGGCGAGGCGATGCGGCGCGTCATGGCGCAGGTGGACCGCGTCGCTGCCAGCGAAGCGCGCGTCTGCATCCTGGGCGAAACGGGCACCGGAAAGGAACTGATCGCGCGGGCGCTGCACGACCGTAGCGCGCGGCGCACCGGGCCCTTCGTCACGCTCAACTGCGCGGCCGTGCCCGGCGAACTGATCGAATCCGAGCTGTTCGGCCACGAAAAGGGATCGTTTACCGGCGCGGCGTCCCGGCACGTCGGCAAGTTCGAGCAGGCGCATCACGGCACGCTCTTTCTCGACGAAATCGGCGACATGCCGCTCGTGATGCAGGCCAAGCTGCTGCGGGTGTTGGAGGAGGGGCAGGTGGAACGCGTGGGCGGCGACCGTCCGATTGCCGTGGACGTACGGGTCATCGTCGCCACCCACCGCAATCTCGACGAACTGGTCAGGAAAGGCGCGTTCCGGCAGGACCTCTATCACCGGATTTTCGTGTTTCCCCTGCTGCTGCCGCCGCTTCGGGAACGGACCGAAGACATCCCTGCCCTCGCGGCGCACTTCGCGGCACAGGTGGCGAACCAGAACGGCTGGAAGCCAAAGCGCTTCGAACCGGACGCCATCCGCGAGCTGCAGGCCTACTCCTGGCCGGGCAACGTGCGCGAGTTGCGCAACGTGGTGGAGCGCCTGCTTCTGCTGGCCGACGGTCCGGTGGACGCGGCCACCGTGCGCCTGGCTTTGCCGCAGGGGGAGGGCGCTTCCGTTCCCGGCAACACGGCGCAATTCTCCGGACCGCTTTCCGGGCGCGTGGACTCTTTCGAGCGGGAGCAGATTCTCACCGAGCTGAAGCGGCACAACCAGCGCATGACCGACACCGCCAAGGCCTTGGGCCTGGAGCGCAGCCATCTGTACAAGAAATGCCAGGCGCTCGGCATCGACCTGCGCGCGCTGCGGAAAGGCCCGGATGTCTGAAGTCGCGTCCATCGTTTACGCCCTGTACAGCGACTTCCTGGAACGGGGGATCCGGTACTTCTTCCCGGAGGCGGATCTCGAGATCGAACGCAGAGACCTGAAACCGACACCCGTGCTGCGCTTCGATACAGCCACTGACGGCAGCCTCCGCCTGGATTGGATGAGCAACCGCTACCTGCTCTCTCTCAAGCGCGGCCCGCTCACAGAGAACCAGGTGCGGCTTTTGGGAGCCATCGGAGCCGTGCTTTCCGCCCGCTTTCGGAGCATTTTCCGCGCCGATTCCGCGGCTGCCACGACCGGCCTCTTCGAAGGGCTCCCCGAGGACCGCTACGTCTCGGCCTTTCTCCGTCCCGGCCCCTACATCGCTTCCGATACCGTGCCGGCAGGCCCCGATGTGGTTGCCGATGCCATTGAAGTGATGCGCGAAAGCTCCCTGCTGACGTACGAGAACCGGCGGATTGCCACCGGGGTCGTGCTTCTCGGTCCGGACCCCTCCGAATTCGTGCCGGCCTTACCCGGGGACGCCATGCGGTACACCAGCGTCCTGGTAAGCATCAAGAGCTTTCACCGCCTGTGCGACGGCTTGCACACGGTTTTCCTGGTGACGCACGACGGAATGCTGGCGGACCTGGTGGATGTGCGCGGCTTCGCGGGCGCTCCCGGTGTGCGGTTGCCCGCTCCAAGCTCGGCCCGCTACCACGCGCACTGCCTCGCCTCGCTGGCGAGCGGCCGCATCTGCCTGGTGCTCTCGCCTAACGGAGAAATCAAGATCTTCGCAGGAGGTGTGCAGGTATTCAGTTTCCTCGAAGGCCGCTGGCGGCTGTCGGACGTCACCGAAAAATACCACCAGTTCCACCAGGCTGTCGGTAACGCCGCCCTCGCCGAAAGACTCTTCACCGCCGCCCTCAACATGGTGGAGCACCGTCGCGGGGGCCTCTTCGTGGTGCTGGATGATCCCTCCTCGGCTGCCGGCCTGGTGGCTCCGGACGACCTGCTGGGCAACGAACCGGCGAAAACAACCAACAAAGGCCGGATTCATTACCTGTTGCGCAACAAGCCCGTCATGGGCATCGAGCTCAGCGTTCTGCAAAGTATCGCCCGCGTGGATGGCGGCATCGTGATGGACCGGCAAGGCAATCTGCTCGCGTTCGGCGCCATTCTGCGCCATTCGGGGGAAGAGCTGATGGCCCAGGAAGGCGGGCGCACCACCGCCGCGGTTCACGCCTCCCGGCTGGGGGCGGTCCTCAAAATAAGCGAGGATGGGGGCGTTTCGTTTTACCTGCGTGGCGAAAGGATCTGGGAGGTCTGACGCCTGAACAGGAGCCCTTCTCCGGGCGTATGCTACCGTCGGATTAGGTATGGCCAAGTTCCTGATCGGGCTGGTAACGGGAGCGCTCCTGGTTTTCCTCGCCTTCATTCTCTTGTTTGTAGCGCTACTCCGCTTCCGCGAAAAGCCGCCGCAGATCGCCGATAACTCCGTGCTCGTGATCCGCCTTTCGGGAGATATTCCTGAAAAGCCGCCGGTGGAACTGCCGGCGTTCCTGGGCGGCGGTGGTCCTGGCACCACCGTTTCCGGTCTCTGGCTGAATCTCAGGAAAGCCGCCGCTGATCCGCATATCAAGGCCGTGGTGGTGCAACCGGAAGGGGTGGACGCCGGCTGGGCCAAGCTCGAAGAGATCCGGTCGGACCTGGTCCAGTTCGCAAAATCGGGCAAGCCTGTGTATGCCTATCTGCGCGCTCCCAACACCCGCGACTACTATATTGCACTGGGCGCCGGCCGCATTTATCTGGGGCCGCAGGAGCCCCTCATGCTCAAGGGGTTGCGCGCCGAAATCATGTACTTCAAAAAGACGCTGGACAAGCTGGGAGTCAGCGTGGAAGTGGAGCACGCCGGCAAGTACAAAGATTTCGGCGATATGTTCACGCGCACCGACATGAGCCCGGAGACCAGGGAGGTGGTGAACAGCGTCCTCGACGGGCTGTACGGGAACCTGGTCGCCCAGATCGCCGCGGCCCGCAAGAAAACGCCGGATGACGTCCGCTCCATCATCGATCGCGGGCCGTTCACGGCGGCGCAGGCTCGCACCCAGGGCCTGGTGGACGAGTTGCGCTTCGAAGATCAGCTCTGGGGCGAACTCAAGCAGCGCCTCGGCGGGCGCGAGGCCAGCCGCGTCACTCTCGAAAATTACTCGCGGGTCCCAGGCGAGTTCGGCAGAAGCCGGATCGCCCTGGTCATCGGAGACGGCGAAATTCTGCGCGGCTCGCCCACCGATAACGGCACGGATGAGACCGCCCTCACCGCCTACGGCTTCAACCGCCTGCTCGAGGGCGTAGCCAACGACAGCACGGTGAAGGGAATCATTGTCCGCATCGATTCGCCGGGCGGCGAGGTGACCGCCTCCGACGAAATCTGGCGCCAGATGAATCTTGCGGGCAAGAAGCGGCCCATGGTCATTTCCATGTCCGACGTCGCTGCGTCGGGCGGCTACTATATGGCCATGACCGGCGACCCCATCGTCGCCTACCCTCAGACCGAAACCGGCTCCATCGGCGTGGTTTTCGGCAAGCCGAACCTGCGCGGCCTTTACGAAAAACTGGGCATCAGCAAGGACGCCCTCCAGCGCGGCAAGCACGCCGACATCGATTCCGACTATACCCCGCTCACCCCCGAGGAGCGCGCCAAGCTCAGGGAAGGCATCGACGAGAGCTATCGGGACTTTGTCACCAAGGTGGCGGATGCCCGAAAACGGCCTTTCGACCAGATGCTACAGGTGGCGCAGGGGCGCGTCTGGCTGGGCTCGCAGGCCAGGGAACGGGGGCTGGTCGACGAGTTGGGCGGCCTCGATAAGGCGCTCGAACTGGTGAAGCAGAAGGCCAACATCCCGGCCGGCGAACAGGTCAGGATCTCTGTGTACCCGGCCCGCCGGAGCCTGCTCGATCTGATCATGCGCCGCTCGCAGGATGACATGCTCGAAACCAGGCTGAAACAGGTCTTCGGACGGATCCCCTTCCGCGCCTGGATGCAGGGCGGATTCCTGCGTGCCATGCCTTTCCGCCTGGCCGTAAAGTAGGGCCGCGGGGCGCTCCCGGATTACACTGGAGAAAGGGAGATTGCGTGCATTCCCACGGACACCAGCATGCATGTCATCACGGAACCGGGAGACGTCTCGGCTGGAGCCTCGCGGCAACCTCCCTGTTCGTCGTAATCGAGCTGGTTGCGGGCTTCCAGGCCCATTCGCTGGCGCTGCTCTCGGACGCCGGCCACAACTTTACCGATGCGGGCGCCCTGCTGCTGGCCTGGGTCGGCTCCTACCTTCAGGCGAAACCTGCCGATGAAGTGAAGACCTTCGGCTATCAGCGCGCCGGTGTCCTCTCGGCTTTCGTGAACGCTCTTACCCTGCTGGTGCTGTCGGCGTGGATCTTTTACGAAAGTATCGACCGCTTCCGGCATCCCGAGCCGGTCCAGGAAAACATCATGATGCTGGTGGCGGGACTCGGACTGATAGTGAATGTGGCCATCATGCTGGGTCTGCGCGCCGCCAGCCGGCACGACCTGAATGTCCGCAGCGCGTTCGTGCACATGCTCGGTGACGCGCTCGGCTCCATTGCCATCATCGCCGGGGCGGTCGCCATCCGTTATACGGGGTGGGTACGGCTCGATCCGATCCTGTCGGTGCTCATCGGCCTGCTGATCGTCTGGAGCGCCTGGGATATCGTCCGCGAATCCCTGAATATCCTGCTCGAAGGGCTCCCCCGCGGGCTCAAGCTCACCGATGTGACCTTGGCCATGCGGAGTGTCGAAGGCGTGCTCGACGTGCACGACCTGCATATCTGGAGTCTCGGCTCCAGCACCCACGCCCTGAGCTGTCATGTACTGATCGAAGACGTGCCTCCATCGGCAAGCGACGGCATCCTGCGGCGCCTGAACGCAATCCTGGACCAGCGATTCCGGATCGGACACACCACCGTTCAGTTCGAACACGCAAGTTGCGCGATTTCGGAGAACGGCTGCGCCATTCCCGTCCGCCTGGACGCGCACCCGCAGTAACCCGTCAGGCTGGGGGCCCATAACCAACGGCGTACTAGAACAGCGCGCCCCACTCGGCTATCATTCGGATCGCGAAGTCTACAAATGGCGACTGCGAACCTGACAGCGGGGCCAACCACCCGTCCGGAAACCCGCCCGGCGATACCCGATCGTATGGAGGACCTGGGCATCTCGCGCTCGCTTGTGGGCGATTTGCTGCTTCGCTATGTCTGGCTGCACGGGACCGCTACCCTGGCCGACCTCCACGAAGCCTTGAAACTCTCCTTTCCCGTCCTCGAGGGGCTGTTTCACCAGTTCCGCCAGCAGCAACTGCTGGAAGTCAAAGGAATGGTGGGGAACGATTACGCCTTTTCGCTCACCGCCGCGGGCCGCGCCCTCGCCGTCACACGCAACGAGGTCTGCCAGTATGTGGGGCCCGCCCCGGTTTCCATCCAGCAGTATCACAAGATAGTGAAGGCGCAGGTGGCGAAGCTGCAACTCAGCCGCGAAAGCCTCCGGCAGGCGTTCAGCGACCTTGTCCTGCCCGACAACCTGCTCGACAACCTCGGTCCTTCCCTGATCGGCCACCAGTCTCTGTTTCTGTACGGCGGCACCGGTAACGGCAAAACCAGCATCGCCGAACGCATCCTGCGTGTCTATCACGACGTCATCCTGGTCCCCTATTCAGTGGAGGTAGACGGCCATATCATCACGGTCTTCGACCCGGTGGTCCACCGGCAGGCCGCCCTCGACGATGAACTACTCGATCCGCGCTGGGTTCCCTGCCACCGGCCCTGCATCACCGTCGGAGGCGAACTTTCCGCCGCCATGCTGGAATTGCGCCTGGACGAGAGCACGCGGGTCTTTATTTCCCCCTGCCAGATGAAGGCCAACAACGGCATCCTGATCATCGACGATTTCGGCCGGCAGGTGCTCTCCCCCCGCGAACTGCTGAACCGCTGGATCGTTCCCCTGGACCGGCGCGTCGACCACCTCACGCTGGCCTCCGGGATGAAGTTCCAGGTTCCGTTCGAATTGATGGTCGTCTTCTCCACCAATCTCGACCCCAAGGATCTGGCCGACGAGGCCTTCCTGCGCCGCATTCAGACCAAGGTCCTGGTGGAGGAAGTCTCCGACGCCGTCTTCGACCAGATCTTCCAGCGCGTCCTGGTGAACCACCAGGTGCCGGCCGAACCCGGGAGCGCCGAATATCTCCGAGACCGCTGCCTGGCCATCGGAGGCAGTTGCCTGCGCGCCTGCTATCCCAACGATATCTACAACGTGGTCAAGGCCATCACGGAGTACGAAGGCCGCCCGGTTCGCATGACCCGCGCCAACATCGACCGCGCCGTGGCGCTTTATTTCGCGCGCGACGTGAGCCGGAAGAAGTAAGCGGCCTATTTCAGAATACCCAGGAGATTGGAAAAATCGTCCGTCCAGACGCGGAATGGCCGCCCGGGGCGCAGCAGGGTTGCGTCCTGCTTGAGTTCGGGGTGCGCCGCCCACGTTGCAGGGTCCATGATCAACGCCCAGGAGCACGAAAAGCAGAGAAAGCTGTCGTCCGGGGGATCGTAGCGATACACGTACGCCGTCTTTCCCAGGCTGGCGGCCGCCCTTTCCATCACAGGCTCGAGGTTCAGGTATTTGTTCGAGATGTTCACCGCCAGAATTCCCGTCGGTCTCAGGTGGCGGAAGTAAGTGCGAAAAGCCTCGCGCGTTATCAGGTGTACCGGCACGGAATCGCCGGAGAAGGCATCCATCACCAGGATGTCGAAATGCTGATCCGGCTCCGATTCGAGGAGCAGGCGGCCGTCTCCGATTGCCACTTCCACCCTCGCGGGTGTGTCGCGCAGGTAGCTGAATTCGGTGCGCGCCAGGTTGAGCACCAGCGGGTTGATTTCGTAAATGCGTACGGTGTCTCCGGCGTGCCCGTAAGCGGCCAGCGTACCGCAGCCTAAACCGAGCACGCCGATGCGCCGCGGCGCGCCTTCGAGCGCCCGGATGCCGCGTCCCACGCCCGAGTCCGGACAGAAGTAAGTGACGGGCATCCGCCGGTACTCCTCCTGTAACATCTGCTCGCCGTGGTTGATGACGCCGTGAACCAGTTTCCGGGAGGCGGCCTGGTCCATTCTCGGATCGCCGTCGTCGTATACCCGCAGCAGGCCATAGAAGTTGCGGGCTACCACGCGGTAACCGGTCACCGTCACCTTCATGATTCCCTGGATGCTCCAGGCATAAACTCCGAACGCGATGCCCAGGCCGACGGCCGCCGCGAGCCGCCACTCCTTTCCGGTCCGCCATGCGGCGCGCAGCATCACCAGCGCCACCACCAGGCAGCAGAATGCCAGGCCGAGCGGAAATTCGTAATAGGCACGGAACAGGTTGGGCGCGATCAGGCCCACGAACAGTCCGCCCGCCGCACCGCCCAGTGAAACCACCACATAAAACCCGGTGAGGTGCCGCGGGTGCGGCTTGAGGCGCGCCAGTTCGCCATGGCAAACCATGCAGCAGACAAACAACGCGGCCACGAAGTAGGTCACCGTATCCTTCATTGCCGGCTGCACCAGGAAATAAAGGAAAGGAATCGCCACATCGCCGCGGTTGGGCCACAGGCTGTAAGCCATATACGCGAGCGCCGCGGCGAACAGCGGCAGGAAAAGAATCCGCCGGTAGAGGCGCGGCGCCTCGAAGCAGACGATGAAGCTTAGCAGGTAGACGGCCAGCGGGGCGATCCAGAGAAACGGAATTGCCGCAACGTCCTGCGTGAGGTGGGTGGTAACCGCCAGCAGCAGCACCGACGCGCTCGCCGCCAAACCAAACCACAGCAGGTGGAGCGTCCTCGAGGGAGCGGTTTCGTCGAGCTGCGCCGCGCCGGCTTGGGTCTTCACCGCCGGCAGCGCGGCGGCTCGCCAGGCCGTCAAACCGCATATCAGGGCAAAGCAAACGAACGCCGAGGACCACAGGTAGCCTTGCGTACGCGTGGCCAGACCCGGTTCGATCAACAGCGGGTAGCTCACCAGCGCCAGCATGGAAGCGAAGTTCGACAGCGCAAACAGCCGATATGGCATTCCCCCCTTGTGGCTCCGCGCGTACCACGCCTGGAGCAGCGGGCTGGTGGAGGAAAGCAGGAAGTAGGGCAGCCCTACGGTGACTGTCAGCAGCGCCAGAATTCGCAGGGAAGGCTGGCCGCCCACCGTCTTCCACGCCGGATTCGGCAAAACCGGGAGTGTGACCAGGCTCACCGCCAGCGCCGCAATGTGGATTACCGCCTGCCGGCGCGGTTCGAACTGCCGGTTCAGCCAGTGGGCGTACACGTAGCCCGCCAGCAGCAGAATCTGGAAAAAGAGCATGCAGGTGCTCCACACCGCGGAAGTGCCGCCGAACCACGGCAGGATCATTTTCGCGATCATCGGCTGCACTTCGAAAAGCAGGAAGGCAGACAAAAATATAGTGACGGCGTAAAGGAGCACTGGAATCACCGATTGTCCCAGATTGCAGTCGAAAAACGCCACGGCAGGTCGTGCGATAATCCGATGCGGAGGCGCCAACCATGCGCACGGGCCTTTACCTGGCCATCCTCCTCGTGTCGGCCGCTGTGCCACGGGCGGGATGGTCTCAGTCTCAGAATTCCGGCTGGCAGTTGAGCGGCCGGGTACTGGTCGAAGGCGGCGGCATTCCCCCGGCGCGCGTGGAAATCGACAGCGTCTGCAATGGGAACGTCTACGTCTCCGGGTATACGGACCGCGGCGGCACGTTCAGTTTCCGCGCCGGGCCCACCGCCAATCCCGCCCTTCAGGACGCGAGCGTCGGCCTGGCTGAGGGATCATTCGGGCGTCCCCGATCCAGCCGCGGATCCCCGCCCGCCAACACTCCTGGCGACGAGTCGTCGTCCACTTCCTCCGGCGTCGATTACGAAGCACCGCCGGCGCCCACGGGCGTTCGCCGTAACTCCGGTGGCGATCAACTGCTTAGAAACTGCGAGCTCCGGTTCCTTCTGGCCGGCTACCACACCGACCCGATTCCCCTCGCCAACCGGAAACAGGGCGACGGCTCGGACCTGGGCACCGTAATCCTGCGGCCCCTGGCTCCAGCCGACGGAACTACCGTGAGCGTAAGTTCCCTGAAGGCATCCGGCCGGGCCCGTGCCGCGTTTGAAAAGGGCCGCAAGGCCGCCCGCAATGGCGAGGCCGGCGCCGCGCGCGAGAGCTTCCGGAAAGCAGTGGAGGCGTACCCCGGCTACGCCGCGGCATGGTTCGAATTGGGCAGCCTGGAAGCGCAGCAGAACCGCCCGGAGGAGGCCCGCGAAGCCTTCGCAGCCGCCATAAAGGCCGACGCCCACTACCCCGAGCCATACTTCGGCCTGGCCACCCTCCAGTCGGCAAACGAGCAATGGCGCGACCTCGCCGAAACCATGGACAAGCTGATCCGGCTTGCGCCCATACGCTTGCCCCGGGCCTATTACCTGAGTGCGGCAGCCAACTACAACCTCGGCAACCTGGACGCGGCTGAAAGCGCGGCCCGCCAGTCCCAGAAGCTCGATATCCGGATGGAGTTCCCCCGCTCCTGGTACCTGCTCGGCAGGATCCTGGAACGTCGCCGCGATTTCGCCGGCGCCGCCGAACAGTTGCGAGAGTTCCTTCGCATCGCGCCGCAGGCCGCGGACCGTGACGCGGTACAGAAGGAAGTCGCCCGTCTTACCGCGCTCGGGGGTGGACCCTCGTTTTAGCCGCGCTGTCCGCCGCCGCCAGGATCGCGTCCAGCGGCTTGCGCGCCACGTCCGCCGAACTACGGTATCGGATTACCGGCAGGAACCAGGGGTACGGCGAGTAGTCCGTCTCTACCACCGAGGTTTCGCGTGCCTTCGCCTGTAAAATCGGTTGCACGGGAACCGACGGCAGATCCGGCACGATCCGTTCGAGTTCCTGTAGCACCACCTTGGCCTCGGTCAGGTCGGCGATCACGAACCGGGACATGTGCGCCAGCGTGGAAATGGTTTCGCGGTAGCTCCGGCTGGCCGGCTTTTCGAAATCGAACAGGATGGGTGAATAGCCGCGTCCGCGCAGCGCCTCCCGCAAGGCGTCCAGCACCGTCTTGCGATTTGCCGAGAATCGCCCGAGGATCAACACCGCCCGCGAGGTGATGGTGTCGATCACGTCGCGGATCTCCTGGTTGTTGAGCAGCAGATAAACAAATTG
This sequence comes from Bryobacterales bacterium, assembly GCA_963836425.1. Lineage (GTDB taxonomy): Bacteria > Acidobacteriota > Terriglobia > Bryobacterales > Bryobacteraceae > CAWIJJ01. Next base: position 411,100 of record CAWIJJ010000016.1, read on the forward strand.
CGCCACCTTGAAATTGTCCACCGTGATCTCGGGCTCGTCCGGCGGTGTGATGATCAACCCTTTCTGGCTCGCTCCCTCCAGATCCACATCCCACACCGACGCCCCGAAAACCCGGCACCCGTCGAGCCTCGCACCCTTGAACTTCGCGCGTGTCAGGGAGGCGTTGTGGAACGAGGCGAAGCGCAGATCGGACCCGCTGAAATCGGCGAGCCGCAGGTTCGCGCCGTGAAAATCGGCCGCCACCGCGGGCGCATCGTGTACCCGTGCCGCGTTCAGGCTGGCCTTGCTGAAGTCCGCGTCCCCAAGCTTCGCGCCGTCCAGCCGCGACGCCGTCAAATTCGCCGTCCGCAACTTGGCGTGGCGCAGGTCGGCGCCCGTCAGGTCCACCCGGTAAAGACTTGCATTGTGCAGAAATGCGTCTTTGAGCGGTGCTCCCTTGAGATCGATCAGCGGGCCGCCCGGCCGCCCGGCTTTCCCCCAGACCTCTGGAGTGCGGCACTGGTTCCATCGCGCCACCCCGCGTGCCGTCCCCGAAAACAGGGCCTGGATGGCCTCGTCGCGGTTCATGAGGTTATCACTCCCCCTTTCGCAACACCCAGGTGGTCATCGACCGCTGATTCTGCACCACGGTGGTCTTGAGCGGATCTTCAAGGCGTCCACCCAGCCGCTCCGTCCACTCGAGCAGCAGCCGTTCGTCTACCAGGTACCGTTCCGAGCCGTCGGGCAGGATGTGGCGCCGTCCCTCAAGTTGACGCACCTGTTTCTCGATTCCGATGGTAGATGCCAGCCTGGAGAACAGCAACCCTCCCGGTTTCAGCACCCGCCAGGTGCCCCGCAGCATGGCTTCGAATTGCCGGTCATCGCGCGCGAAGTGCAGGACGGCGCTCGAGATGGCGACGTCCGCGAACGCCTCCGGGAAAGTCGACGCCTCGATCGGCTCCGCCCGGAAATTTTCGGGGGGCAAGCCGGGGGAAAGCGATGCCGCCAGTCGCCGCACGCTCTCGACCGCATGCGCGTCCACATCCGACCCGAACAGTTCGTATGCCTCGCGCATCAGGTAGACAAGGTTGCGCCCGTGCCCGCAGCCGGCATCGACAACCCGCATGCCGGGCCGGATGCGCCCGCGCTGAAGTTGGTCGAAGAGGTAGATGTCGATCCCGCCGAATTGGTCGCGTAGCTCTGGCATGCCTCATCCGATCATACGAGAAGAGGCGGCGCTTCACTCGTTGCGGAGGGCGACCAGCGGATCCACGCGCATCGCGCGCCATGCCGGGACCAGACAGGCGGGAACCGCCGTGGCGGCGAGGACCGCGGCCACCATGAAGTATGTCGCCGCATCGGTCGGCTTCACGCCGAAAAGCTGGCTCGCGAGCAATCTGCCAAGTCCCAGCGCGACCGCGAGCCCCAGGGCCATCCCCGCGAAAATGAGGAGCCCCGCATAGCGGACCACGATCCGCAAAACGTCGCCGCGCTGCGCACCGAGGGCCATGCGGATGCCGATCTCACGCGTGGCCTGGGTTACCGAATAGGCGATCACGCCATAGACTCCGACCATGGCGAGCGCCAGCGCCAGGCCGGCGAATACGGCCATCAGCAGCATCGAAAAGCGCCGCTGGGAAAGCGAAACAGCCACCAGTTGATCCACGGTGCCGACCGCGTCGAGCGGCAGTTCGGAGTCCATCTCGCGGAACACTCCGCGCACGCCGGCGATCAGAGACTCGGGGTCGCCTGCGGTTCGAACGCCGAAATACATGGCTCCGAACGGCACTTGCGCGGCCGGCTGGTAGACGGCGGGCCGGCCGGTGGATTCCAGTTCCTGGTCGCGAACGTCGCCCACAATGCCGACAATTTCCGAGGGCCGGCTGCCGTTCCCCATCTGAATCTGCTGGCCGATGGGATTTTCATTGGCGTAGTAGCGGCGCGCCATGCTCTCGCTGATGATGGCCACGGCAGGTCCGGCGGGGTTATCCCGTTCGGTGAAGTCGCGCCCGGTTTTGAGAGGAATGCGGAGCGCCTGGAAGTAGCCGGGAGTCGCGGAGTAGTAGGCGGCGTTGTACTCGGTGCCGGGCGGCAGCGGCGGCTTACCGATCTGGGTGAAGGTGAGGATGTAATCGTCGCCGGCCAGCGGGAAAATCTGTGCCGCGCCTGCCGCGGTGACGCCGGGCAGGCCGCGCAGGCCGTCCAGGGCTCGCGAATAGAAGGCGGTCCGCTGTTCCGACGTCTGGTATTTGGCGCCCGGCAGATTGGTGCGGAAGGTGAGCATGCCGCTCGAATCGAAGCCGGGATCCGTGCCTTGCAGCAGGTAGAAGCTGCGCATGAGCAGACCGGCTCCGGATAACAGAACCAGGGCCAGCGCCACCTCGCCCACCACCAGCAGGCTGCGCACGCCATTGTGCCGGAAGCCGACCGAGTTCCCGCGGCCGCCCTCGCGGAGCGACGAATTCAGATCGGTGCGGGCCATGTGGATGGCCGGGGCGAAGCCGAAAAGTATCCCGGTGAGCAGCGCCACTGCCGCCGTGAAGCCGAGCACCACCCAATTGACGTGAATCTCGGAGGCGCGGGGAAGAATGGTGGGGCTCAGATTGACCAGCAGGCGGGTGCCGGCCCAGGCAAACGCCAGGCCGAGCGCCGCGCCGGCTGCGGCCAGCAGCAGGCTCTCGGTCAAAAGCTGGCGGACGAGGCGCCACTGGCCGGCCCCGAGCGCGCAACGCACGCCGATCTCGCGCCGCCGGCCGGCGGACCGGGCAAGCAGCAGGTTGGCGACGTTCACGCAGGCAATCAGCAAAACGAAGCCAACCGCGGCGGCAAGCGTGAGCATGGCGGGACGGACCCGGCCTACCACCGACTCCTGGAGCGGCTGCAGCGTGCTGTCCCATCCGGCATTGCTCGCCGGAAAATCCTTTTCGGCGCGGCCGGCAATGATGTTCAGGTCGGTTTGCGCGGAGGACAACGAAACTCCCGGCTTCAGGCGGCCGATCCCGAGCAGATAGTGACCGCCCCTTTGGGTCCAGTTGGGCTGGTCCATAGTGAGCGGCGTCCAGATTTCGGCCCGGTTGGGAAATTGAAATTTGTCGGGCATGACGGCGATGACGGTATACATCTCATCGTTGAGCTTGATTTGCCGGCCGAGTACATCGCCGGCCCCGGCGTATCTTCTTTGCCAAAGCGGGTAGCTCAGGATTACTACGTGCTGGCCGCCGAGTTCGCCTTCCGCGGCAGAAAAAACGCGTCCGATTGCCGGTTTAGCTCCGATGATGCGGAAGAAGTCGGGCGTGACGCGGGCTCCGCGAATCCGTTCGGGCTCGGTGCCGCTCACCAGGTTGAAGCCGCCGCTGCCGATGGCGGCGATGCCCGAAAAGCTTTGGTTGTTGTCGCGGAATCCCAGATAATTGCCGGGCGAGAGGGAGAATTGGGGGAAACCGGCTTTGAGGTTTCGCTCGCGCACCACCACCAGCTCTTCCGGTTTTTCGTAACGCAGGGGCGCCAGAAGAACCGAGTAAACCACGGTGAATATCGCCGTGTTCGCTCCGATGCCGAGGGCCAGGGCCAGCACGGCAACGGAGGCGAATCCCGGATTCCGCGCCATCGTGCGGATTGCATAACGCGCATCTTGCAGCATCGGCAGTTAGACGACCGCGGCGGCGAAGGGTTACGCGGGTTCAGTTCTCGGTAGGGACTTTCTCCGCCCGGTCGATCACGAGCACGTCCACCGGCACTTCCTTGACCTTCTGGAGTTTGAGGCCCAGTTGTTTCTCCACCGCCGTGAAGAGATTCGGAGCGCCCTCGGTCGGGTCGGCGGCAGTTGGCGCTTCGGGTTGGCCGGCAGTGACCGGCGGCGGCAGAGATCCGGGCATCAGAATCGAACCGGCAAACTCGAGTGTGAACTCGTAGATGCCGGGCAGGCCGGTCTTGTTCACCACCCGTGGCTGGGGGCTGCCCAAAGGAAGCCCCATCGAAACATTGATGTTGGAGCCCAATCCGCGGCAGAAGCCGTCCATGGTTTCGCGCAGGGACATTCGTATGGGAGAGGGTGCGCCCGATGTGGACATGCGGAACGATATGGTCGTGCCCTGGCCGGCGGGCCGTGGGATTCCGCGGGAGTCGGGTTGCGCCGGCGAGGGCGTCGCCTCAGTGGGGGGCGTCCACGGCTTGAGTTTCGGACCGCCGGGGCCGACCACCAGCTCGTAGCCCTGCCGGGCCTGGGTTTCGTGGTGGAGTGCCAGGTGGAACCGCTCCTCCAGCAGGTTCCGCAGCATCAGCCTGAATTCGTCTTTGGTGGTGCCGGGCGGCATGGTCGCGGTGACCGTGTACACGTTGGACATCCGGTCGTTGAGCCAGTCGGGACCGGTGACCTGATCCGACCAGACGTCGTAAGCCTGCGAGATGAGGTCGGAGAGCGTGGCTCTCGAGAAGGTGACCCGCCCGGGGTCGCCGGTGCCGGGGCCGCCGCGCATTCCGCCACCGGATCCGGGCACGAACGGGCCCGCGGGCTTTACAGAAGCAACCTCGAATTGCGGAGTGCCCGTCTGCCCGAAGCTTGCGCCCAAGACGGTCAAAAGGGCAGCCAAAAGCCGGCTTCGCATTGTGCGCACCTCGGCTGTGTAGATCAGTTCTCCGTCGGAGCCTTCTCCAGGTGTTCCACCACGATCGTCTCGACAGGCGTTTTCTTGCCTTCCAGTTTGAGACCCAGATTCTGGATCGAGGTGAAGATCGAGCCCGAGGGTTCCGAAGCGGCGGCGCCGGGCGCATTGGCGCCGGGAGGCACTCCGGCGGCGGCCGGCATACCGGCGCCCGTGGCCATTCCCGCCGCACGCGCCACGGCCATCAGGTCTTCCATGGAAAGCTCGAGCGCGACATCGTAGTTGCCTTTGAGCCCGGTCTCATCCACGATGGGCCGGTCGACGAAGCGGGCGATCATTTCTGTAAAGACCGGCATGGCCATCTTGGTGGCTTCCATCCGCATGCCGCCGCTTTGCATGGTCATTTTCATGTTGCCGGCCATGCCTCCGCCGGAAACCACCATGCCGTCCCGGGTCTGACCCATCTTGATTTGATTGTTGCCGGAACCAAGAGTCATGGACTGGCCGGTCGTCTCCGGCGGCTTTTCCTCGGCGGCGGACTCCTTCAGTTTGGGTCCACCTTTGGCCACTACCAGGGCGTACACGGACTGCTCGCGGCTTTCCTTCCGGATGGTCAGCTTGAACCGTTCGGCCAGCAGCCCCTGAAGCATCTGGGGGAGGTCGTCCTTGGTAGCGCCCTCGGGCATTTTGGCCAGGATGTCCCAACGCTCCGCAGCCATCCAATTCGGACCGGAAACCTGGTGGGGCTTCACCTTGTAGGCGGCGGCGATCATATCCGCAAGCGTCAGGAAACCGATGTCGACGCGGGTTCCATCCACGCTCAAACCGGCGTGGATCTTGCCGGCCTGCACCATGGCGGGCGTGATGGGGGGAGCGGGCTTGATGGTCGCGACTTCAAACGCCAGGGCTGGCTTCTCCGCGGGGACCTGCGCCCAGCAGATGGTGGCAGCCAGAAAAGCCGCAAATGCGGATACTACTTTGTGGGCCATAATCTCTCACTGCTTATGATACCGTTTTGTCCGGTTCCGCCTTAGGGTTAAAATCAGCTCTACATGCATGCGCGCCGCCTCGCGACCTTCTTCTTCGGACTGTGGCTTGGCGCCGGTTTGTTGATGTGCTGGGTAGCCGCGGACAGCTTCCGGACCGCGAAGGACGCAGGCCTGCGGCAGGGTTCTTTGGAGCGCGAGGCCATCAAAAAACTCGGCCCCGCCGGTAAGAGCGTGGTTTGGCGTCTGGCCGCGGAACAAAACGCGAGATGGTTCGAGGTCTGGGAAACCGCCGAGCTTCTGATGGGAGCTTTGATCTTTCTGTACCTGCTGGTGGGCACCAGGGTCGGGCCGTTCCCGATCGCGGCCGCCCTGTTGATGACGCTGATTACTGCGGCGCAGCGGTTTTTCGTGACGCCCGTAATGTTGGGCGTGATGCGCACCGTAGACCTTGCCACGCTCAGCCCGGCGGCGGGCGCGGCGCGAAAATTCCAACTCTTACACTTCGCGTACTGCGGCATGGAAGGGCTGAAATACGTCGTATGCCTGGCGGCGGTGATCCACCTGTCCTTTTCCTGGCGGCGCCTGGTATCAGGTGAGGTCCGGGAGGAGATCAACCTTATCGACAAAGCCAATTACGGCCATGTCGATCGGTGATTGAGTCCGGCCGACGCTGGTCATGGCGGCAAAGCCGTCGGTGGTGAGCAGCACCCGGTCGCCCGCGCCCGCGTCCACAGCATCCAAGGCCACCACGGCGTCCCCGCGATCGGAACCATCCAGATTCAGGGGTTGCACCAGCAGGATTTTGCAGCCTTCGTGGCTCGGATGCTTCTGCGTGGCGACCACTTCGCCGATGACGCGCGCGAGCAGCATGCTAATCTCCCTTCCTGCTGTAATTCAGGGAATCGACAATGCCGACGATGGTCGTGTCGGTGGGAGGTTCGGCGGGAAGAAACGGCATAGTGGCTTCTTTGCCGCGAACCCAGTAAATCAGGTCGCCGGTGCGCGCCCCCGTCCAATCCGTGCAGACCAGGCGTTTGCCGGTTTCCTTCAATTCCGGCGTGACCGGCTGCACGATCAGCATGCGAAGACCCTTCAATTGAGGATTCTTGACGGTGGCCCAGACACAGCCGACGACGCGTCCGAGATACATGGTTAATCCAGCCGGACGTTATCCACGATGCCGACGATGACCGTATCGACGGGAGTATCCTTGCAACCTTCGGCCATGCGCGCGGAGCTTCCGGAGACGGCGATGACGCGCTCTCGGTAACCGGCGCTCACGGTATCCACCGCGACCACATACCCGGCTTCATCGTGGCCTTCCGGCGAGACCGGTTTGAGGATAAGGAGCTTCTTGCCTTCGAGACGCGGGTCTTTCCGTGTTGCCACCACGGTGCCCACCACGCGGGCGAGTATCATGTTAAGCCTTTGAACCCTGCTTTCCCTTTGAGAGATGGGAAGTGCGTGCCGCGCCCATCGCGATCTCCGACTGCGGGAACCCTCGATTGTATCAAACGGGGCGCGGGCCGCCTCCGCGCCTGCCAGTTATGATGAAGAGACATGGATTCGCGCCGAATGTGCCCGCACTGCCGGGCATTTATCACAACCAACGACAAGACGTGTCCCTATTGCAACGAGCGCGTGGGGCCGCGGGCCGTGGACCGTGAAGGGCCGGCAGTGCTGGCGGGTTTCATTCCGCGAGCGCGATTCAATACGGTCATCATCCTGCTGATCAACTTCGGACTGTATGTCGCCACGGCGCTGTACAGCATGCGCGGCGAAGCGGGTGGAGCGCTCGACATCGACGCCCGGACGCTGCTTCTGTTCGGCGCCAAGTATGGGCCGGCACTCTCAGTGGGACAGTGGTGGCGCCTGGTGACGGCCAATTTTCTGCACGGCGGCCTCATTCACATTCTGATGAATTCCTGGGTTCTGTTTGATTTGGGCGCGACGGTCGAAGAGGCGTACGGCGCCAGCCGCATGTACGTCATCTACCTGGTTTCGGGGATCGCCGGGTTCTACCTGAGCGCGCTATGGCGGCCGATGTCGGTTTCTATCGGCGCTTCGGCCTCGATTTTCGGGCTTCTCGGCGCGATGCTCGCCCTGGGCCTGCGGCATCGCAACGCCGTGGGCGACGCGATGCGCGGCCAGTACATCCGTTGGGCTGTTTACATGTTGCTGTTCGGGCTATTCCTGCCTGGGATCGACATGGCCGCGCACGTGGGCGGGCTGTCCGGCGGGTTTATTACGGCCTATCTGGCGGGCGAGCCCCGGCGCGAAGGGGCCGCGGTGGAGACCGCCTGGAAGGTAGGGGCGTGGGCGGCCGTGCTGGTGACCGCCTACAGTTTCTTCCGCATGTACATCTCATTTTCGAGTTTCGCCGGATAAACGGCTAACGGCCGGGCCTCCGCCACGTCTACCTTCCAATCCTGCACGACGGAGGGAACCAAGCCATGTTGCGCGATATTCAGCAGGCCGCCCGGGCGCTGCGCAAGAGTCCCGCCTTCACCGCGACGGCAGTGCTGACCATGGCCCTGGGAATCGGCGCCGGAACCGCGATTTTCAGCGTGGTGGACGCCGTGCTGCTGCGTTCGCTTCCTTACCGGCAGCCGGAACGGCTGGTCCTGATCTGGTCAGACCTGCGAGCGCGAAACGTTGCGGACTTCCCCATTTCCGGACCCGACTTCGACGACCTCCGGCGCACGGCCACCCTGTTCGACGGCATCGCGGCGGTGAATACCGGCCGCGCCGTGATACCGGCGGAGAATGGCGAAGCGGAGATGATCCGCACCGGTAACGTGACTCCGAACTTCTTCCGGCTCCTGGGCGGTCGCATTGTGGCTGGGCCGCGATTTCATCGAGACGGACGGCACGCCGGCCGCCGCCGAATCCGCCCGCCGCTCCCGGCGCGGCGCCGCAGGGCCCACCGACCGCCGCGGCCGCCCACGATCGCCATTCTGAGCCACGACTACTGGAGGAAACGCTTCGGCGGCGACGCGGCTGTGATCGGGCGAAGCATCGATTTCGGCAACGGCGGCAAGGCGCAGGTCGTAGGCGTGCTCGAACCGGGCTTCGAGCTGCTATTTCCGCCCAAAGCCGGCCTCGAACGGCTGCCCGCGGTGTGGACGGCCATGCGTGCCAATTTTTCGCAGGGGAACCGCAACAACGTGGGACTGCGGCTGGTGGGACGAATCAAGGCAGGCGTGGGATTCGATCAGGCGCAGGCCGAGGTCGAGAGACTCGCCGCCGGGTTGCGCGAACGCTTTCCCATCAAGGCCACCTCCGGCATGCATTTCCGGCTGGAACGGATGCACGACAACCTGGTGGCCGAAGTCCGCCCGGCCATCCGGGCGCTGATGGGAGCGGTGATTTTTCTGCTGCTGATTGCCTGCGCCAACGTGGCCAACCTGCTGCTGCTGCGGGCCGGGTCGCGGAGCCGGGAAATGGCTGTCCGCGCGGCGCTCGGCGGCGCTCGATGGCACCTGATCCGGCAGGTGCTGGCGGAGAGTTACCTGCTTGCGGCCGCGGGAGCGCTGCTCGGGCTCGCGCTGGCGCGAACTGGGAATCGGTCTGCTGGTAGGGATCGCCCCGGCGAACCTGCCGCGCATAGACACAGTAGCGATCAACGTCCGAGGTGCTGGGATTCACGGCGGCTGCGGCGCTCGGTTCGGCGATGCTGTTCGGCCTGGTGCCGGCGCTCCGAGCCTCACGGCCGGACATTATGGAGGTGCTGCGTGCGGGTGGCCGGACGGCCGGACTGGGCGCCGGCCGCGCGCTGCGCAGTGCAGTGGTGGTAGCCGAGGTGGCGCTTTCCTTCGTCCTGCTGGTGGGCAGCGGCCTGATGGTCCGGAGCTTCATCGACTTGCAGCGGACCGATCCGGGCTTCGACGCGCATGGCGTGCTCACCTTCCTTGCGCCGCTTAACGGCGTGCGTACTCCGGAGCAGGCGGCAGCCGAGCTGCGTGATTTGACCGGACGGCTGCGGGCGATCCCGGGAGTCACGGCAGTAACCTCTTCTTCGTCGCTGCCGCTTGACGGGTCGACGCCGCTGGCACGCTGGGGCACCGAGGACGCTCTGGCCGACCCTAACAAGTTCCGGCAGGCCAACACCTTTTTCATCCAGCCCGGATTCTTTCAGGCTATGCACACGCGCCTGATCGACGGGCGCGAATTCACCGATGCCGACAACAATCCGAACTCGAAGGTAGTGATCATCGACCGGGCGATGGCGGCGCGGGCGTTTCCCAACCAGCGGGCCGTGGGCAAACGGCTGCTCGCGCGTGTGATCACCAACGAGGCGGAGTGGTACGAGATTGTGGGAGTCGTGGCCCACCAGCGGCACGACACTCTGACCGCTGAAGGGCGCGAAGCGATGTTCTACACCGATGGCTTCGTGGGACACGGCGCCGCGGTGCGCTGGGCGGTGCGAGCGGGGGCAGCGCCGGCGCAACTGGTTCCGCTGGTCCGCGCGGAAATCGCAAAGGTCAACCGTTCGATCGCGGTTTCCGACATTCTGCCCCTTTCGACGTACGTGGAACGCGCGCAGGCGCAGACGCGGTTTGCCCTGGTCCTGATCGTCATCTTCGGCGCCATCTCGGCGGTGCTGGCAGCGGTGGGGCTGTATGGCGTGCTTTCCGACGCAGTGCGGCAACGTACCGCGGAAATAGGGCTGCGCATGGCTCTGGGCGCGGCGCCGGCAGGCATTTTCCGCCTGGTGGTGGGGCAGGGGCTGCGGCTGAGCGCCGCCGGCATCGCGGTAGGTGTCGCGGCGGCGCTGGCGCTGACACGGCTTATCGCCAGCATGCTGGTTGGAGTGGAGCCGCACGACGCCCTCACCTTCGGGTGCATCGCGGCTGTCTTCCTGTCGATTACCGCTTTGGCATGCTGGATCCCGGCGCAGCGCGCCGCCAGTCTGGATCCGACGACTGCGCTTCGGGAGGAGTAGGGCTGCTAACCTGATCGTTCAAGATGCCCGATCCGCTCCTCCCCGACTCCGGCGAACTGCTCGCCATGGGCCACTCCGTCGTCGAATGGCTGGTCCGATACTACGAAACACTGCCGCAAAGGCCGGTGCTTTCGACGACCAGTTCGGAGAAGCTGCGGCTTCTCTTATCCGAGCCGCTGCCGCGCGAGGGCGCGAGTTTCGAACGGCTGCTGGCCGATTTCGAGAAAGTGGTTGCGAACAACAGCCGGCACAACGGACATCCGCGGTTTTTCGGCTACATCGCTTCTCCAGGGGCTCCGGTAGCGACGCTCGGCGCCGCCCTCGCGGCCACGATGAACATCAACGTGACAAGCTGGCGGTCGGCGCCGGCGGCCGCGGAGATGGAGCATGTGACGCTCGGCTGGCTCAAGGAAATGCTGGGCTATCCGGCGGGAGCGGCGGGGCTGTTTTTGAGCGGCGGTTCGATGGCCAACTTCGCGGCGCTGGCGGCGGCACGCTCGGCACATGCGCCCGGCGATGTGGCGCTCGATGGTCTTGCCGGCTGTCCGCCCCTTTGCCTGTACGTTTCCGAAGAGGGTCACTTCTCGGTGCACAAGGCCGCGTCGATGCTGGGCCTCGGGGAGCGCAACGTGCGGCGCGTCCGCACCAACAGCGACCTGCAGATCGATGTGGCCGACCTGGAGCGGCTGGTGGCCGCCGACCGCGCCGCCGGGCGTCTGCCGTTCTGCGTGGTGGCCAATGCCGGCACTACCGCAAGCGGCGCGTTCGACCCCATCGGTGAACTTGCCGGCTTCGCGCGCCGGCACAAGCTTTGGCTCCACGTGGACGCTGCCTACGGGGGTTTCGCCGCGCTCGCGCCTTCGGTGCGCCCGCTCTTCGAGGGTATCGCCGAAGCGGATTCGGTGGCGCTCGATCCGCACAAGTGGCTGTACCTGCCGGTGGGCTGCGGTTGCGTGCTGTACAAGGACCCGGCCGCGGCGCGCGCCGCCTTCCGCCACGATGCAGACTACATCCGAACCATCGGCCTGGAACAGAACGAAGCGTTCGTGTTCTGGGACTACGGGCCGGAGCTTTCGCGGCCGTTTCGCGCGCTGGACGTCTGGCTGCTGATGAAGTACGCGGGCGCGGCCAGGCTGGCCGAGGCCATCGAGCAGAACATCGCATGCGCCCGCCATTTCGGCTGCCTGGTGCGCGAATCCGCGGATTTCGAACTGCTGGCGCCGGTGGGACTTTCCGTCTTCTGTTTCCGCTATGCCCCGCCCGGTTATGCGGGCGACCTGGACGCGCTTAACGAACGGCTGCTGGTGGAAGTGCAGCGCGCCGGGAGCTCATATTTTTCGAATGCCCGGATCGGCGGAAAGTTCGCCCTGCGCGGCTGCGTGCTGAACTACCGGACCACGCTTCGCGACATGGAAATCGCGCTCGACGATGTGCGCCGCGCGGCGGCGGCGATGGCATGACGGGACCGCACTACCGGGGCGGCGGAGCGGTGGAAGACGGCACGGGCTTCCCGTCCACGGTACGCGCCTCCATCAACTCGATGCGCGTGCCGTCGGGATCGAAAAAATTGGCCTGACGCTTCCGGTTGATCCCGACTTTGCTTTCGATGGGCCGCGTGTACTGCTGCCGGGAGGGCCGGGCTTCGAGTTTCGCCAGAGCGGCCGCCATCTCCGGAACTTCCAACGCCACGTGATGCTCCGAGCCGCGGCGGTTGGCCGGCGGCGCCTCTTTGGCCAGCATGAACTCGATGTAGTCTCCGCCGTCCGGAACCTGGAGATTCACCCAGTCCAGCTTGTCGGGATTCTTGCTGCCGCGCCAGATTTCCTTGAAGCCGAGCACCTCCTGATAGAACTTCATCTCGTCATCGAATCTGGTGACGATAATGCCGACGTGCAGAATGTGGCTGGATATGCGGTCTTCGGGCAGGTGCCGGCCCCGCTCGCGCACGGTCCAACTGTCCGGTTCGTACTCGACGATCTCCACCGTGTGGCCTTCCGGATCCTTGATGTTGAAATTGGAGTTGCCGATGCGGCCCTTGCCCACACGCTCCGGAACGGCCACGCCGCGCGCCTTCAAATACGCACGCATGGCTTCCGCGTCGTCGGTTTCAATCGAGATATGATTCAGGCGGTCGGTGCCGGGCGCCGCTTCCGGAAACAGTTCGATGTACTGCCGCTCGTTGATTTTGAAGAACGTGAGCGAGGGTGTGCCGTTCGCGTTCGAGAGCGAATACGGCTCTTCGAATCCGAGAAAATCGCGGTAGAAAGCGCGCGACTTCTCGTAGTCGGCGGCATATACGGCGATATGAGCCACGCCGAGAATACGCGGGCGCGGAGTCTGCTGCGCGACCAGCGTCGCAAGCGGGAGCAGAAATACCAACGTCCATTTCATCGGTCCGCCCAGTAGCCGGGATGGCCTACATACGTTTCGTTTTCGAGATTGGCCAGGATCACGCGCCGGAGAGCGACGACGTCCACCTCGCCCTGCTGCTGGAATAACACCTTGCCGCCGGGAGCGAGCACCATCGTGAACGGCACCCCGGCATCCCACTTGGCGTCAAAGGCGGCCTGCAAGCCGTAGGTGTCGTCGGAGCCGAATTGGAGGTTGCGGCTGCTGGCGTGCTGCGCCTGCAAGGTCTTCAGCACGCCGGTCTTCTCGTCCGGATAGTTGGTGGAAATCGTGACCAGGTCGAAATCGCGGCGGCGGAACATGCGATAGGTCTCTTCGAGGCCGGGCATTTCGGTGAGGCACGGGCCGCACCAGGTAGCCCAGAAGTTGATCAGCAGCACCTTGCCGGTGGGGTTGGTGCGCAGTTTCTTGAGGTCGTCAGCCGAAACCATCTCCACCGTCACGGGCTCGGCTTCGATCTTCTTCATCTCCGCGAGCTGGCTGTCGATTTTAGATTTCCACTTGGTGGAGCAGCCGAACGCCGGAGTGTGCGCCACCTGGACGGGCTTGCCCGCGAGCATGGCGTCGAGCGCCAGCCGCGCATCCTGAATCTTGACCAGGGACTCGCGCTGGGCGTTATCGATGCGGCCTTCGTAGCGAAGCTTGCGATCCTTATCGAAAATGAAGATGTGGGGCGTGGCCTGCGCTCCATAGGCCTCGGCAACCTTCTGCGTCTCGCCGTCGTAGAGGTAAGGAAAATTGAAATGCCGGTATTCGGCCCGGATCTTCATCTCTTCCAGGCTGTCGCTGACGTCGGTATAGCCGAGTTCGGACAGCGTGATGGCCTTCGGATCGTTCGGATTGATGCCGACGAAAGCCACGCCTTTGGGCTTGTAATCCTCCACCAGCTTCTTCATTCTTCCCTCGTAAAGCTGGGAGGTGGGGCAGTGGTTGCAGATGAACATCACGGCGAGGATCGGGCTCCCGCTGAAGTCGCTCAGGCGGTGTACCTTGTCGTCGATTCCGGGCAGCGCAAAATCCGGTGCCTGCGCTCCGACTGCGAGTGCGGGGTGCGTTTGGCTGACGGCCGGCGTGAGCCGTGGCTCCTGGCCGTGGGCCGCAATAGCGGCGGCGAGAAGCGCCGCCACAGTGGTCGTGTGCCGAATGGAAGGGTTCATATCTGCGTTCCTGCCGGTTTGCAGGTTATCAAAACTGGAGCCCCGAGTGTAAGCTGCGGCGGCACGCCGCGTTCTTAGCCGGTCACGGCTGTCGTGAGAAACAGGCCAGGGAAGGATGGACAAGCCGCTCGAAATCGCTATAGGACATCCGGATCAGCTCACTGTGAGATCCGGCGTTGAAGGCGATCTCTGCGTCCTCCGTCAAAGCGGCGTCGACGACGACCGGCATCCCGTAAAGATTGCCGAAAGGCGGCATCGCGCCCATCTCGCAATCCGGGAACCGGCCGCGAAATTCGGCTTCGGTGGCAAGCGAAACCGAGCCGGCCCGCACCGCTTTACCGAGTTCGTCGAGGTCGACCCGGAAGGATGCCGGCAGGATGGCCATCACCATCCGTTCTCCATCCACCCTCACCATCACCGTCTTGGCCAGTTCCTTTCCCGGGATATGCGCGAGAGACGCGATCTCCTGAGATGTATAGGCTGCCGAATGGCGAATGGTGCTGTACCGCACGTGTTCGGAATCGAGAAGTTCCTTCAGTTTCGCGGCAGGCATAAAAAGACCTCACCTTTCCGCGAACACGGTCACCGCTTCGGCTTCGCCCTGTCTGGCCGTATAAGAGGCTGCGGCCGCAGTTTCGGCGGCTTGCCGGCGAGCCAGGTGCGAACCACTACCGGGTGCCGTGTTCGGTGCATTTCCGCCAGGCCTCCGGGCCTGACTCCGGCGCTTTCACGCGGTTGTTATTCCAACAGGCGAACTGCCATGAACAGCCCGCCAAAGAACAGAACCGAAAGGACCGTTATCACCACGCCCTTTACGATGCGCTCATTGCGGGACGTTTCCACGGCATCGTCGTGCTTGATTTGATCATCCAGGCTGTCAAACATAATGTTCTAGCCTTTCGGCCGCGCTGGTGGTTTGCGGCTCTACGGTTAGTTTTACCGGCTGCTCAATCAGTTTCGGATTTTGATCCCTGGTGAGGATCATGAGCGCGAACCGTCCGGGTTTGGCTTCGACGGGTAGTTTGAATTTGATCGACGTGGCGGTCTGTTCCACGATCTCCATTTTGACGTCGACCTTGCCATCGGTCAGGTATAGCTCGGCAACGCGGTCCTGACCAAGATTCGCTCCCTGCACAGTTACCAGGTCGCCGCCGCGTGCGGACGCGGGCTCGACCGAGTGCATCAGGGGCATCTCAGAGGGGGATTGGGCGTTCGCCGGAACGGCGAGCGCAAACAGAAGCGGGATCGACATCAAAGATACTCGCATCTCGATGCCCTCCACCATGATTCTAGTCCTGGTGGCTCACCTTGGCAATGGGAATCGGAAGGCCGTTTTCATACCATTTGAGCCGGGCCGAATCGATGCAGGCGATATCCGGACGTCCATCGCCATTGAGGTCCGCCACGGCGCACGCCGCCGCGCCCATGCCACCGCTATCCAGCGGACGCTTTGACCACTCCGAGCCGTCCGCGTTCCCGTAGTAGAGGTTCACGCTCCGGCCCTGACCCCTGTATCCGGCAATCACCTCGTCCACACCATCGCCATTCAGATCGGCTGCGAGGATCGTGTGGCCGTCCACCATGCGACGTATCGATCACCTGCCGCGTCCAGTCCCGGCCCGGCGCCTGCCGGTAGATCGCCACCTGGTTGCCGTGCCAGGGCTCGATGGCCGCCAGAAACCGCGTTTCTCCGGCGTGTCCCACCGCTACATCGCTCGACCCTGATTTCGGCCACGGCGCGGGATCGCCTTTGGCAATTTCGGTGCGGGTCCAGCGCCGGTCCTTACCGAACCGGAAGAGGTGGATACCGGTAAAACTGGCGGTGAGGATCTCGTCACGGCCGTCACCATCCCAATCCACGACGTAGATGCCGTGCACTACGCCGCTGTTCTCGTCACTGATCGACTGCCGTTTCCATTCGCCCGGACGATAGAAAACCAGGGGCGTCTGGTCGCGGTAGTCCGGGGCCGCAGCCTTCGCACCGGTGAGCGCTGCGTTGATCACCACTTTCCTGCCGCTGCCGTCGATGTCCGCCGTGCGCAGCCGGTGGGATGTCGGTAGCCTGTCGATTTCCGTGCCGGTCCACGGCTGCCGCGGATCTTCGCCGGATCGGAACACCTCCACTTTCCCGGGGCTGTCCTTGGCCTGATTCGAGAACTCGCTCGCCACCACCATCTCGAATCGCTTTCCATCCTCCGAGGGAAGGACGGCGCAGTTGATCATGCGCGCCATCCCGGACGCGATGACGTGACGCTGCCAGCCGGGATTCTCGTACCAGGCGAGTTCGCTCATGCCGCTGGCGAGGGCGACGATATCGGGTTTTCCATCGCGGTTGAGATCGGTGATGACCAGGTGATAGCCGCCGCGGAGATCGCCGGTGATGGTGTGCTCTGTGAAACTCGCCGGAGGATTGGCCGCGAGCGCGGGCAAAATCAGCCAGCACGTCCAGATTCGGTAAATCACGTTCCACAGTATATGGCGTTCTGCGCTAGCGTGAGGATGAGGGCCTATGCGCGCCGCCATTCTTCGTTCGCCCGGCCCGGTTGAAAGCCGGCCCCTCCAGATCGGCGAGATGCCGCGTCCGGAACCCGCGCCCGACCAGGTTGTGATTCGCGTGCGCGCCTGCGGCGTCTGCCGCACCGACCTCCACATCGTGGAAGGCGAGTTGCCTCCGCGCCTCAGCCCGCTGGTTCCCGGACACCAGATTGTGGGCGAGGTCGCCGCCGGCGCCACTTCCGCCCTTCCGATCGGCACGCGGGTGGGAGTCTCGTGGATCGGCGGCACCGACGGCACGTGTCCCTACTGCCGCCGCGGCACGGAGAATCTCTGCGACTCTCCGACATTCACCGGCTACACGGTCAATGGCGGGTACGCCGGGTTCGCCGCCGGCGCGCGCAGATTTCGTCTTTCCGCTGCCGCCCGCGCTCGACGACGTGCAGGCTGCGCCGCTGCTCTGCGCGGGAATCATCGGTTTTCGCAGCCTCCGCGTGGCGGGCGTCGAACCGGGCGAACGAGTGGGGCTGTTCGGCTTCGGGGCTTCGGCCCACCTCGCCATCGCCGTCCTGCATGCCTGGAAGTGCGACGTGTACGTTTCGACGCGCGGGGAACCGCACCGCGAGCCTGGCCGCTTCGCTGGGCGCTGCCTGGGTGGGCAGCGAAACCGAGCGGCCGCCCGTCGAACTCGACCGCGCCGTTACCTTCGCTCCGAGCGGCGACGTGGTGGTGGCCGCGCTCTCGAGTCTGCGCAAAGGCGGCGTGGTGGCCATCAACGCCATCCACCTTGACCGCATGCCGCAATTCGACTACGACAGCCTGCTTTGGGGTGAGCGCCAGTTGCGCAGCGTAGCCAATATGACCCGCGACGATGCCCGCGACTTTCTGGAGATCGCCGCGCGGATCGGACTCCGCCCCAAAGTGACGACCTTTCCGCTCGACCAGGCCAACGAAGCGCTGGCCGCCGTCAAGAACAACGCGATCGACGGGGCCGCCGTGATCACCGTGTAAGACCGCTTACGGCAAAGCTCCAACCTTCGGCCAGCCATCCTCCCAGGCCATGGTGGAAATCTGAAGGAACGGCCTGCCTGTGGTGCCGTGGTACGCGTGAAAAACCAGATAATCCTGGCCCGGCTCCTGCAACACGGCTTCATGGCCCGGGCCGCGCCAGTTGGGAGTGGTGGCCGCGATAACCAGCGTGCCGCCGCCCTCCGCCAGGCCCTTGCCCGCCCGGTCCACGTACGGCCCGGTAATCGCGCGCGAACGGCCCACCACCACGTTGTATGTGCTGTTCGCGCCGCGGCAGCAGCGGTCGTAGGAAACGAAAAGGTACCAGTAGCCGGCGTGCTTCACGATGAATGGGGCCTCCACAGACCCGCCCACCGGCTGCTCGCGCGGACGGCTGCACAGCGAGTACATCGTGTCGTCTCCGGCGAACGGCTTCCCGGTGGCCGGATCGATCCGCTTCATTTTGATGCCGCCCCAGAAACTGCCCCAATTCAGCCAGATGCTTTTCTCGCTCTCCACCACCAGGTTCGCGTCGATCGCGTTCCAATCGTCCTTGTCCTGGAAGGAGCGCAGCACCATTCCCTGGTCTTCCCACTTGTAGGCGGGATCTTGCTGATCCAACGTCTTGTTAGTGGCGAGGCCGATGACGGAGTTGCGGCTGCCGAACGTGGAGACCGCGTAGTAGAGGTGATACCTGCCGCCGTAATACGAGATATCCGGCGCCCATGCGCCGCGGCCGCCCGGAATTTCTTTAGTCGCCCAGTCCGGCAGTTTGTCGAACACCGTGCCGGCGTTGGTCCAATGCCGAAGGTCCTTCGAAGTGCGGATCGGAATGACGCCGCCGCGGCCCCCCGGTGCAGAACACGTAGTAAGTGTCCTTGCATTTGATGATCACGGGGTCGTGCACCTGTTCGGTGTCGCCTTCGAGTTTCAGCACCTCCGGCGGCGTGGCTGCCGCCATCACCAGCGCCACTACCCCGATGGCGACCGGCAACACAGTTTTTGCGAACATGATTCGCCTGCAACGGTAGGGTATTTCGGAGTCGAAGTCAACGGCGCGGGGACCCACTGCGCCGGGGTGCCCGGCCCGGGGGCGTATTTCGGAGTGAAAAAGACCGTGAACCGGAGTCCAGGGCGTTGACTTGGCCCGGGGAATCGATAAGATATAGCTACTGTTCGTTCGCCGGGCGGGCTGTCTGTGTTCTCTGAAATTCGTTCGGCTGCGTCGTTCTTCTCATGTCACGTGTCTCTTATCTGTTTACTCTTTACTCCCTTGCAAGCGCCCTATGCGTAGCCCAGTCCGCCGATGCGGGCCTGGATAAGCAGTTTGCGCAGAAGGTCCGTCCTTTTCTCAACACTTATTGCGTGGGGTGCCATAGCGGATCGTCACCCGCCGGCCCAACTCGACCTGAAGCAGTACACCACGCGCGCGGCCGTGATTCGCGACTTCTCCCACTGGACGCTGTTGCAGGGCAGGCTGTCCGCCAAAGAGATGCCTCCCAAGCCGATGCCGCAACCGCCCGACCAGGCGCGGCAGCAGGTGATCGATTGGATCGGCGCGGTGCGCGCCCTGGAGGCGAAGAAGAACGACGGCGATCCCGGACCGGTGCTGGCCCGCCGCTTGAGCAACTCGGAATACAACTACACGATCCGTGACCTGACGGGCGTGGACCTGAAGCCCACCCGCGAATTCCCCGTGGACCCGGCCAACCCGGCGGGCTTCGATAATTCCGGAGAGTCCCTGTCGATGTCGCCGGCGCTGCTGGCGAAGTACCTGCAAGCCGGACGCGAAATCGCCAACCACATGGTGCTGAAGCCGGACGGCTTCGCCTTCGCTCCGTTTCCCATGCTGGTGGAAACGGATCGCGAGAAATACTGCATCGAGCGGATCGTAAACTTCTACGAACGGCAGCCCACCGATTATGCCGACTACTTCCGCGCTCTGTGGATGTACCGCTATCGCGCGGCACTTGGAAAGCCGAAGGCAACGCTGGCCTCCATCGCCGCCGAAACCAAGGTGAGCCCAAAGTATCTGGCCATGATCCGGGAGGCGCTCGAGCAACCCGGGGAGGAAGTGGGGCCACTCGCCAGGTTACAGTCGATGTTCCGGGCGCTGCCGCCTCCGCAAGGCGACCAGCCCGACCTTGTACGCGAAGCCTGCGTGGCCATGCGCGATTTCGTAGTCCGAATCCGCACCAACACCGCCATGACCTTTTCGAGCCCGCCGGTGCAGGGGCTGAGCCCCACCTCGCAGCCGTTGATGAACTGGAAACTGCGTCAGTTCGCATCGCATCGCCGCCAGTTCGACCCGGCCGCCTTACGCACCGAAGACGAGCCGGCCGACGGCCCCGTAATGACGCAGGGGCCGACCTTCGGCGGCAGCGAACAGCAACAGGTGAGGCGCGCCACCGCCGCCGCCCTGAAGGCGCGGCGCGAAGATCCCGACCTGCTGATTCCGGCCACCGAACGCGAGCGCTACGAGGCCGCGTTTGCCCGTTTCAGCAACGTATTCCCGGACGTTTTCTACGTGAAGGAGCGGGGCCGGTTCTATCCCATCGATGCTGTGGACAAGGGCCGCCTGCTGAGCGCCGGCTATCACAACGTGATGGGCTACTTCCGCGACGATACGCCGCTCCAGGAACTGATCCTCGACGACAAGGGCAAAAAGGAACTGGACGAACTGTGGGAAGAGTTCGACCTGGTGGGCGACCAGACCACCCGCACTTACGTCCAGTATTTCTTCAACCAGAGCGGCGAGGTTCGCGGAATGGGCCGTGAAAGCGGCAGCGTCAGGCCGCCGGACAAAGAGATCACCTCCGAGGCGATCATCTTCGGCCTGCGCGACCAATACCTGGCGAAGGCCCGGGCCGGCGGCAACAACCCCATTTCCATCCAGGCCATCAACGAGCACTTCGAACGCGTGAACGCCACTATCCGCTGGGTGGAGCGGGCGCGCCTCGAAGCCGAACCCCGCCAACTGGACGCGCTCGTCAAGTTCGCCGCGCGCGCCTATCGCCGGCCGCTCCAGCCGGCCGAACGGGACGACATTCTCGCCTATTATCACGAATTGCGCGATAAGAACGGCCTGACGCACGAAGAGGCCATGCGCGATTCCATCGTGAGCATTCTGGTCTCGCCCGATTTCTGCTACCGCATCGACCTGGTGGATGCCGCGCCCAAGCCCGCCGCTCCGTCGCGCGCCGCACAACCGCGCGTGCGTGCCGCGGCCTTTCAGGCTTCGTCGCGGAAGACGGCGGCAAACACCGCCCCCGCCAAATCGCCCGCCGCCGAGCCCCTTTCCGATTACGCGCTGGCCAGCCGCCTGAGCTACTTTCTCTGGTCCAGCATGCCGGATGACGAACTGCTGGCGCGCGCCGCCGCCGGCGAATTACGCAACCCGGCGGTGCTGCTGGCCGAGGCGCGCCGCATGTTGAAGGACGAGCGAGCGGGCGGCTTTGCCACTGAATTCGGCGGCAACTGGCTGGACTTCCGGCGCTTCGAAGACCACAACGGCGTCGATCGCGAGCGCTTCCCGAGTTTCACCAACGATCTGCGCGAAGCCATGTTCCAGGAGCCCATCCGCTTCATCGATGACGTGGTCCGGAATGATCGCTCCGTGCTCGACCTGCTCTACGCAAACTATACCTTCGTCAATCCGGTCCTCGCCCGCCACTACGGCATGCCGGACCTTGCCATCAAGCCGGATGAGTGGATCCGCGTGGAAAATGCGCGAGCCTACGGCCGCGGCGGCATTCTCCCCATGGCCGTATTCCTGACGCAGAACGCTCCCGGGCTGCGCACCAGTCCGGTGAAGCGCGGATACTGGGTGGCGCGGCGGGTGTTGGGCGAAGTGATTCCGCCGCCCCCGGCATCGGTGCCGGAACTGCCGAAAGACGAGTCGAAACTCGAACTGCCGCTGCGCGAAATGCTGGCGAAGCATCGCGAAAACCGGGTCTGCGCCTCGTGCCATGCGCGGTTCGATTCGTTCGGGCTGACATTTGAAAACTACGGCCCGGTGGGCGAGCGCCGCGCCAGGGACCTGGGCGGCCATCCCGTGGACGTTCACGCGGACTTCCCCGGCGGCAGCGAGGGCAGCGGCCTCGAGGGGCTTGAGACCTACATTCGCGCCAACCGCCAAAACGACTTCATCGACAACCTCTGCCGCAAAATGACGGTGTACGCCCTGAACCGCTCGCTGATGCTCTCCGACGAGCCGCTCATCGAACGGATGCGGAACAAGCTCACCGCGGAGAATTACCGGTTCAGCGCGCTGGTGGAAGCCATCATCTCCAGCCCGCAATTCCTGAACAGGCGAAACCCGGACCTCAAAGAACTGAAAGGTGAATGAAAATGGCCGATCGAACCCCTCCCCTCGCGAACCGTATCTCCCGCCGCACCGTGCTGCGCGGCGCGGGCGTAACCATGGCCCTGCCGTGGCTCGAGTCGATGTGCGCGGGGGCGGAGACTACCGCCGGGGCCTCTCCCTTTCCGAAACGTTTCGCGGTGCTCTTCATGGGCAACGGCGTGAACGAACAGCAGTGGGGTTCGGAAGGCTCGGGCGCCGACATGAAGCTCAGCCAGACGCTGAGCGTGCTGGAGCCGCTCAAAAAGAAGATCAATGTCATCAACGGGCTCTATAACAAGCCCGCGACGGGCCACGGCATTCACCCGGCAATGACGGGCAGCCTGCTCAACGGAGCCGAGATTCAGAAGGGCCCGATCATCCGCGCGGGCGTCACCGTGGACCAGGTGATCGCCAGCCGCGTGGGCCAGGATACCGCGCTCGCGAGCATGGTGCTGGCATGCGAACAGCCCATGACGGGGTTCCACGAAACCAACTACTCGATGGCGTACAGTTCGCACATCTCCTGGCAGACGCCCGATTCGCCGGTGCCCAACGAAGTCTATCCTTCGCTCGCCTGGGACAACCTGTTCGAGAACCGCGGGAGCCTGCGCAACCTCAGCATCCTGGACCGCGTGAAGGAGCGCGCCGAAGCGCTCACCCGCAAGGTCAGCAGCGGCGACAAGTCCAAGCTGGACGAGTATCTCACCAGCGTGCGTGAAGTGGAAAAGCGCGTGGACAGCATGCGCAAGAGCAAAGACAAGGCCGACGAGCTGGCGAAACAAAAGAACCGGCCCGTGTTCACGATGGACCGCCCGGCGAACGGCCTGCCGGAAGACGTCCGCGACCATGCGCGGCTGATGTGCGACATCATCGCCATCGGCTTCCAGACCGATAAGACCCGCGTCGCCACACTCCTGCTTGCGCGCGACCTTTCGGCCATGTATTACCCGTTCCTGAACGTGCGGGAAGGGCATCACGCCGCCTCCCACAACAACCTGTCGGAAGGCTACGAACGGATCGCGCGCTTCCACCTGAGCCAGCTCGCCTATCTGGCAGGGAAACTGGACAGTATGCCCGAAGGCAACGGCACGGTCCTCGACAACTCGTGCCTGATGTTTCTTTCGAACATGTGGTCGGGCAGCAAGCACGACAACTCGCGCCTGCCTATCGTGCTCGCCGGCGGCCTCGGAGGCACGCTCGAAACCGGCCGGTCGCTCGACTACCTGAACGCCGGCAACGACAAACGCAAGACGTGCAGCCTGTTCCTTTCCATCATGGACCGGATGGGCGCCAGGCTCGACCGATTCGGCGATGCCGATACGCGGCTCGAAAATCTGTAATTACGCGAGTTCGGTAAGGGTCTCCTCGAGCACCCCGCGCACCATCGGCACCTTGTAGGCATTTCCGCTGAGCGGAGCCGCGCCCTCCACGGCGGCGATGGCCGCGGCCGCGACAGTCTCCGGGTCCAGCGCCTTACCCACGAGCGCCTTCTCGGCGGCGGGGCAGCGCCACGGCGCAGGCGCCACACCGCTCAACACCACGCGAGCGGCGGCCACCTTGCCCGCCGTCAACCTGACCACCACAGCCGCGCCGGCCACGGCAAAATCGAACGCGCCGCGCTCTCGCACCTTGCGGTATTTGCTCACGGTTCCGGGTTGCGGTGCGTCCAGCAGAATCTCGGTCACCACCTCGCCCGGCGTCAGGACGTTCTCTTTTAGAAAATCGTCCTTCGGCAGCACAAAGAAGGAAGAAAGCGGAATGGTTCGGGTCCCCTTCGGTCCGGCCACCGTCACCTTCGCGTCCAGGGCCACCAGTGCGGGCGCGGTGTCGGAAGGATGCACGATGTAGCAAGGGTCGCCGCCGAAGATGGCGTGGAACTCGTTCTCGCCCTGCAAGGCGAAGCAGTTTGCTCCGCCTTTGCGGAAGCAGGGGAAGTCGCCGCGAAAATACCAGCACCGCGGCCGCTGGCAGAGATTGCCCCCGATGGTGCCCTGGTTGCGAAGTTGCGGGCTGGCCGCGGCGGCCGCGGCTTGTGCCAGAACCGGATACGCCTCCAGCACGCGCTTGTTCTCCGCCACCTCGGCCAGAGTGGCCAGAGCGCCGATCCGCAGGCCCCCGCCGGTCCTGGCGGAGATCCCCTTGAGCTGCTTGAGGCCGCTGATGCTCACTACGGTGCTGGCGTTGAAGACTTCGTCCCGCAGACATCCGAGCAGATCCGTGCCGCCGGCGAGCAGGCGGGCGCCGGGGCGCGCCGACGCGGCTACCGCTTCCTGTAAAGTGCCGGCCCGTTTATACGAAAACTGGTGCGTCATGGCTCACCCCCGATTCCTTCCGCCGGCAAGCAGCGCGACGATTCGCGAGGGCGTCATGGGCGCCGCAGTCGCACGCAGACCGGTTGCATGATAAAAAGCATTGGCGATTGCCGCGGCTGCCGGAATGGTAGCCGGTTCGCCGAGCCCCTTGGTGCTGGTCGTGTCGCACTCGTGATCGTGCGGGTCGATGGGCACCACGGAAAGATCCGCCGGAACGTCCTTCGCCGTGGGGATCTTGTAATCGTGGAAATTGGCGTTCGCCATCTTGCCGGTCGGCCCGTCCATGACGCGCTGCTCGGTCAGGCCGAAGCCGATGCCCATGGTGAGACCGCCGAATACCTGGTTGCGGTACGTCAGCAGGTTCATCACACGCCCGCTGTCGTGCGCGGCCAGCATGCGCACCACCCGCACCTCGCCGGTGCGCATGTTCACTTCGACCTCGGCGAAATGCGCGGCGAACGGGCGGATCGACTTATCCGTAGGGTTAGGTCCGCGAATGCCGACTCCCACCACCACCTGCTGCGACCTCAAGGCGGAAAGGGCCGTGACCGCCACCTTCGGCGTGCCGCCCGGACCCGAAATCTCGCCGTTCGCAAGCGTCAGCGACTCGGGCGCAACCTTGAGCTGTTCGGCGGCCAATGCCAGTAGCTGCGCTTTCACGTCGAGCGCCGCCGCGCGCACCGCCGGCGAATCCGCCATCACAGTCTTGCTGCCGCCGCTCGGACCGGTGAACTGGGTGGTCTTGGTGTCCGCATTCTCCACCGCGATCCTTTCGATGGGAACGTCCAGTTCTTCGGCCACCACCATCGCCATCACCGTCTTGGTGCCGGTGCCGAGGTCGGCCGCGCCCATGTTGAGGTTCACGCTGCCGTCCGGGTAGAAGCGGACGATCGCCGTCGAGGGCGGACGGCCCGGCGAGCCCCACATTCCGGCTGCCATGCCGACCCCGCGAACCACCGGACCGGACGACCTGGTCCGCGCCCGCGCCTGCGCCCACCCGAAGCTTCGCGCTCCTTCCTCCAGGCACTGCGGCAGGCCGTTCGAAGTGTACGGCCTGTTTTGTTCCAACTGGCAGAGCATGGATACGTTCTTGAGACGCAGCGCCACCGGATCCATCCCGATCTTCTCGGCCAGCGAATCCATGATCTGCTCGAGCGCCCAGTTGCCCTGCGGATAGCCGGGCGCCCGGAACGCCCGCGCCTGCCCGGCGTTGATCATCGCCGAAACCTCGTTGATGCGTACGTTCGCGCACTTATACAGGTCCAGGAACTGGTACGCGGCCGAAGATCCGTTCGGATACGCGCCCACTTCGCCGGTGCCGGTCAGTTGCAGCGCCGTCAGCGTGCCGTCCTTCTTTACTCCCGCCTTGACCCGCAGGTTATGTGCGGGCCGGTTCCCCATGCAGAGGAACGTTTCCTCGCGGCTCAGGAAGTATTTGACCGGCCGGCTTGTCTTCTTCGCGAGAAGCGCCGCCACCACGCTGTGTTTGTTCAGCCCGAGTTTGCTGCCGAAGCCGCCGCCCATATAGTGCCCGATCACGCGCACCTTGCTGAGCGGCATGCGGAGCGCGCTGGCCATCGAGTTCTGCACCGCGAACACGCCCTGCGTCGAGTCCCACAGGGTCAGCACGTCGCCGTCCCACTTCGCCACCGATCCGTGGACTTCCATCGGCGCGTGGATTTCGCAACTGGTCTGAAAGCTTTCTTCGACCACCACGTCGGCCTCGGCGAAGCCTTTGTCCACGTCGCCGCGATTGACCTGCGTGGGCCTGCCGGACTGGTTGCCGCCCTCATGGACCGCGGGCGCGCCCTCTTTGAGCGCCGCTTCCATGTTGGAGACGAACGGCAGGGTTTCGTACTGGACCGCGATCGCCCGCACCGCGTCCCACGCCTGCTGTGGATTCTCCGCCGCCACCACCGCGATCTCCTCGCCCTCGTGGCGGCAGTGCGGATCGAACAGACGGCTGACGGGCCGTCCCGCCACCGTGCCGTACCAGGCGATGTTCGCCTCCGGATCGGCGTCCGACATAATGGCGCGCACACCGGGCATCTCCCGCGCTTTGGCCAGGTCCACTTTTTTGACCATCGCGTGCGGATGCGGGCACCGCAGCGTAGCCGCATACAGCATGTCGGGCAGCATCAGGTCCAGCGGATACACCGCTTTTCCGCTCAACCGTTCAAACGCGTCAACGCGCGGAACCGGCTTACCGACGACCTTCGTTTCGCCCCACGGTTTTGGATTGGTTTCCGCCACGGCTCACCTCTCCGCTTTCTTGAGCGCTGCCGCGCGCTCGGCCGCTTTGAATATGTGGGCGTAGGCGCCGCAGCGGCAAAGATTGCCGCTCACGCCTTCGCGGATCTCTTCCATGCTGGGCTCGGGATGCTTGCGCAGCAGCCCTTCCACGTTTACGATCTGCCCGCAGGTGCAATACCCGCACTGATAAGCGTCTTCTTCGCGGAATGCCTGCTGCACCGGGCCGAGTTCCGTGCCGCGCATCAGCCCCTCGATGGTGGTGATCTCGGTGCCCGCGGCTTCGAGTGCCAGCGTCATACAGGAATAGCGCGAAACGCCGTCGATCAGGACCGTGCACGCTCCGCATTCGCCGCGCTCGCAGCCTTGTTTGGTTCCGGTCAGCCCCAGCCGCTCCCGCAGCACGTGCAGCAGCGTCCATCGGGGTTCCACCATTAAGATGTGGGATTCGTTGTTGACTTTGAGGACAACCTTCACCAGGTTGTCGCTCACGATTTCCTGCGCGCCGGCCTCCTGGGGCAGCGTCAAAAGCGCGGCCTCGGTGGCTCCGGCGGCAACGGAGTTGAAAAAGCGTCTCCGGCTGACGCCGCTGGTCGGTTGGTCGGATTTCTTCATTCAGGGCCTCATTGTCCTGAATGTAGCATTGTTCGCCGGAGGTGGATAGTTATTGCGCGGCCGGAACCGGAGCCAGGCTCATGGCGATTTTCCTGGCCGTCTCCGCGGTCACTGCGGGCAGGAAAGTCACACGGCAACTGCACGTCCCGGCATTGCCCGGCACGCTCGCGCCCAAGGCGTTCGCCTCGTCGGCGTTGCTCGAAACCCGGTCCTGGTAAAAGACCCGCTTCGCGGTGTTCTCAAACAGCTTCTCCTTGCGCACGCCAAGCAGCTTTTGGAGAGTTTCAGTCAAAGGCTGGAACTTCTGCTCCGGCTGGCTGGTGACCACCGCGATGCCTGTTGTGGTGTCCTGAAAAATGGCCGCGCCGGTGCTCGCGTCCATGGGTGTCCACTCCGGCGGCACCGTGATCTGGCAGACGCCCTTTGCGTCCTTGATGACTTTCCAGCCGGGCGGCACCGGCTGTGCGGACGGTGCGGTCTGTTCGGACTGTGCCTGGAGGAGACCGCCGCACGACAAGAGAAACAGGCTGCAAACAATTGCTTCTCTCATGGCCGAAGTCTACCGCCATGAGTCCTCGTAAACAAGCGGCCGCTACAAACCCGGCGCAGATGCCGGCCGCGATACACTGTCGGAACTATGCGAATGCTCGCCGTACTGGCTCTCCTGGCCGCTTCCTGTTCCGCGCAGCAGGTGGGCCAGCCTCTTCCGCCGTGGACGCCCGGGACGCTCGACATCCACCAGATCAACACCGGGCGCGGCAACTCCGCGTTCCTCATCTTCCCCGACGGAACCACCCTGCTGCTGGACGCAGGAGACGGCGGCAATCTCCCGCCCCGCGGAACGCCCCCCAAACCCGACGCCTCCCGCACGCCCGGCGAATGGATCGCCCGCTACATCCGCCACATGCTGGCACACGACTCCTCCCCCGTCCTCGACTACGGTTTCCTGACCCACTTCCACGACGACCACATGGGCGGCCCGACTGCCTCGTCGAAGACCGCCCGCGGCGGCTATAAACTCACCGGCATCACCGAGGTCGGCGACCTGATTCCTATCCGTCTCATGCTGGATCGCGGCTGGCCCGACTACAACTATCCTGCGCCGCTCACCGGAGCGGGAATCGCCAACTACCGCGCCTTTCTCGAGTGGCAGCGCAAGAACAACGGCATGCAGGTGGAACGCTTGAAACCAGGGCGCAACGATCAGATCGTGCTGCGCCGCGACCGCGCGAAGTACTCCAATTTCGAGGTCCGCAACATCGACGCGAATGGCGAGGTTTGGACCGGCGTGGGCACCAACACCCGCGCCTATCATCCCCGCATCGCAGACCTCAAGCCCGCCGAGTATCCCACCGAGAACATGTGCTCCATGGGAATTCGCATCAGCTATGGGAAGTTCGATTTCTACAGCGGTGGAGACATCCCCGGCGTGCACCGCGAAGGCGCGCCGCCCTGGCACGATATGGAAACGCCGGTGGCGCAAGCGGTGGGTCCGGTCGAAGTCAGCGTTCTCAATCACCACGGCAACCGCGATTCCCAGAACGCGTTCTTCGTGGCCTCGCTACGCCCGCAGGTGTTCCTCATCCCCGTCTGGTCCGCCGACCATCCGGGACACGACGTGCTCGAAAGGATGTACTCGGAGAGCCTCTATCCCGGCCCCCGCGACGTGTTCGCCACCAACATGCTCGAGGCCAACCGGCTCGTCATCGGGCCGCTGCTCGACCGCCTCAAGAGCGCCCAGGGCCACATCGTCGTGCGTGTGGACCCGGGCGGCGATACTTTCCGCGTCATTGTCCTGGACGATTCGGCCGAGACCTACCGGGTGAAGTCGGTTCACGGCCCGTACCAGTCGCGCTGACAGCATCCCGTCAGAGCGCACGCAGGCATTCGATTGCCGCGGCGCGCCGCGCGGTGCGAGCGGCCGGAACGCTCACGGCCAGGAATGCCACCAAGATCACCGCAACCGATGCCGCCGCGAACGTGGGCGCGTCGGTAGGCGGGATGCCGTACAGATAGGCGCCCAGCACGCGCGCAAGAGCCAACGCGCCGGAAGCGCCCACTGCCGTTCCTGCCAGAACGGCCGCCATCGCCTGCCTCAGCACCATCCAGAGCACATCTCCGGGCGAAGCGCCCAGCGCCATCCGCACTCCCATTTCGTGCGTGCGCTGGACCGCGCAATAGGCCATCACGGCGTACACGCCCAGCGCAGCCAGCAGCAGGGCAAGCCCGGCGAAGATCGACAGCGCGGTGGTCTGAAACCGCTGTACCGCGAGCGATTCGGCAAGCCGCCCCTCCATGGTTGCGATGTCGTACACTGCCTGGTTGCGATCCACCGCCGCCACCGCGGCGCGTACTGCGCCGGCCAAAGCAAGCGGATTCCCCGCAGTCTTAACCACCATCGCAAACTCCGACAGCGGCGATTGATCGAAGGGCACGAAGACCTCGGGAACCGAATCGCGATTCAGGCCGAGGTGGCGCGCGTCCCCCACAATCCCGACGATTCGCGCACCCGCCACACGCTCCCGGAATGGATCGCTCTTGCTAAAGTACTTGCGCGCGAAGCTCTGGTTGATGATCGCGACCCTCGCAGCCGAGGCCGTATCTCCCCGGTCGAAGGGGCGGCCCGCCAGCAGCGGAATGGTCATCGTCCGGAAATAGTCCGGAGTCACCGAGTTGATCGGCGTGTTTGACGATTCGCCAGGCCCCTGTTCCAGGATCATCGACCGGTTCGACGGCGTCGCGCCCCCTTCGGTAACGGTGACGTTGGCCCGCAGCGCGAAGCCGGTAAGCGGCAGGCTGGTGACCGCCCCCGCGAACCGCACGCCGGGCAGGCTTCGGAGTCGATCCTCCACCTGCCGCACGAAGGCGGCATAGCGCCAGCGCTCCGCAAAATCGGCCCGCGGGAGCCGCAGCCGGACGGTCAGCACGTGGTCGGGCCGGAAGCCCGGGTCCACCGCGTTGAGCGCCGCGTAACTGCGCAGCAGCAGGCCCGCGCCGATAGCCAGCACCAGGGCAAGCGCCACCTCTGCGGTGATCAGCAGAAAGCGGAAACGCTGCCGCCCGGTGGCCGGTCCCGTATCTTTGAGAACTTCGTTGAGATCTACGCGGGTTCCCGCCATCGCCGGCCCCAGTCCGAAGAGCAGCACCGACGCGCTCGCCAGCAGGATGGTGAACACCAGCACCGCTGGATTCAGTTCCGTGCGCTGGAGGTACGGCATCGCGGGCGGCGCAAAGGCACGCACCAGGCGCAGAGCGGCGCTCGCAACCGCAAGTCCCGCCGCCGCCCCAAGCAGCGCCAGCAGCAGTCCTTCTCCGAGAAGATGCCGCACCAGGCGGGCGCGCGACGCTCCCAGCGCGTGGCGAAGTCCGATCTGTTTGCGGCGCGCCGCCGAACGGGCCAGCGAGAGATGCGCCACGTTGACGCAGGCGATGAGCAGCACGAACGCCACCGCGCCGGTGAGAACCATGAGCAGATGCGGCGC
This sequence comes from Bryobacterales bacterium, assembly GCA_963836425.1. Classification (GTDB taxonomy): domain Bacteria; phylum Acidobacteriota; class Terriglobia; order Bryobacterales; family Bryobacteraceae; genus CAWIJJ01. Next base: position 441,685 of record CAWIJJ010000016.1, read on the forward strand.
CGCGCCCGTGAGCGCCTCCCGCAGCGTGACCACGCGAATCTGAAGCCCTTCGCGAACCATCGGGAACATCCGTCGCAGAATAGCCGTGACTCCCCGGCTGATGGACATGAGTTCCGCGCGCACCGCCTCGATTTCAACGCCGGGACGCAGCCGGCCGATTACGGTGAGCATCTGGAACCCGGAGGCATCCCAATCCGGCGCATCGGGAAGCGGATACGCCGTCAGCAGATCCACCGGCCCGTCATCCGGGAAGCGGAATTTTTCCGGCAGCACGCCCACGATATTGTAGGGCGTGCCGTCGAGAACCACCGCGCTCCCGGGCGCCTTTCCAAGCCGCCGCGAAAGCGCATCGCTGAGGATCACGGACGCGGTGCCTCCCGGCCGGCCTTCCTCACCGAGAAAGCCGCGGCCGGACGCAGGCTCCACACCCAACATCGGCAGCAAGCCCGCCGTCACCTGCACCCCGGCCAGCCGTTCCGGCAGAGCGACGCCGGTCAGATTGAACTCCCGCGTCCGGAAGCCCGCCATATCCGCCAGGGTCCGGCTTTGGGCGCGCCAGGTGAGGAATTCGGGAACGGCGACCGCGCCCGACTGAATGCCTCTCGAGACCGCTTTGAGAGACACCAGGCGCTCCGCCCCCGCATAGGGAAGCGGCCGCAGAAGTGCGGCTTCCACCACGCTGAAAACGGCAGTATTGGCTCCGATGCCGAGGGCAAGCGTGGCGGCCGCGGCGGCCGTGAAGCCCGGACTTCGGAAGAGGCCGCGGCACAAAGTATGCAGACTCACGGTGTGGCTCCGGACTCACCATAGCGGGTTAGAAGCCGGGCGGCAAGGCGTCAGGACGCGCCGGGCACAGCTTCCTGCCGCTCAATCTCGCGTTCCCGCATGAGGAATTTCTGCACCTTGCCCGAGATGGTCATCGGGAAGGAATCGACGAAGCGGATGTATTGCGGGATTTTGAAGTGCGCGATCTGACCGCGGCAGAATTCCCGGAATTCCTCTTCGGTGGCCGTTTCTCCGGCGCGCAGCCGGATCCACGCGGCCACGGCTTCTCCTAAACGCCGGTCGGGCACACCCACCACTTGCACGTCCGCGATCTTGGGGTGCGTATGGAGGAACTCCTCCACCTCTCGCGGGGAAATGTTTTCGCCGCCTCGAATGATGGTGTCTTTGGCGCGCCCGGTGATCCGGATGTAGCCGTCGGACTGCATGCGCGCCAGGTCCCCGGTGTGCAGCCAGCCCTCGGAGTCGATCGTGGCCGCGGTGGTTTCCGGATCGCCGTCGTAACCCTTCATCACCATGTAGCCGCGCGCGCAGAGTTCGCCCTCCTCTCCATACGCGACGATCTCGGCGGTCTCCGTGGAAACGATCTTCACCTCCGCATTGGGCATCACGACCCCCACTGTGCTCACGCGCTTCTCCACCGCATCGTCCAGCTTGGACATGGTGATGATGGGCGAGCTTTCCGTTTGCCCGTACCCGATAATAACACCCGGGCAATGCATGTCCGCCATCACCCGCTTCATCACTTCGATCGGGCACGGGGATCCCGCCATCATGCCCGTGCGCAGGCTGGTGAGTCGGAAGCGCTGGAACTCCGGGTGCTCGAGTTCGGCGATGAACATGGCCGGCACCCCGTAGACCATCGTGCACTGCTCCGCGTCGATGGCCTCGAGAACCGCCAGCGCATCGAAGCGCGCCGAAGGGAGCACCATCGCGGCGCCCGTAAGAATCCAGGTCATCGCGCCGATGACGCAACCGAAACAGTGGTAGAGCGGAACCGGCAGGCAGATGCGATCGTGCTCGGTGGCTTCGAATCCCCCCGCGATCACCGCGCCGTTGTTGACCAGGTTGTGATGCGTCAGCAGAACGCCCTTGGGGTTGCCCGTCGTGCCGGAAGTGTACTGAATGTTCGCGACCGCGTGCGGCGCCGGCGTCGATTCCGGCAGTTCGCCGGGCGAGCCGAGCATCCCGCGCCACGATTCCCGCCCGATGCCGATCACGTGACGCAATTCATCCCTTTGCCCGTCCCGTGCGTCCGCCAGGATGGCCAGGTAATCGCCGCGCTCGTCCCTCTCCCAGAGGAACAGGGCGCGCATGCGGCTGCGCTGGATCACGTAGCGCATTTCGTGCGAGCGGTAGGCCGGGTTGAGATTGACCAGCACCAGTCCGCAGCGGGCAGCCGCAAGCTGTAGCAGCAGCCACTCGTGGCAGTTGGGCGACCACACGCCGATGCGGTCGCCCGGCGTCAGGCCGAGACCCGCGAGTCCGCCGGCCACCGTGTCCACTTCGCACGCCAGTTCACTCCAGGTAAGGCGCAGGTTCTGGTGGCGGGAAACCAGTGCCAGGCGCGCGGGAAAGCGCTCCGCCGTCGCGGCAAAAGCTTCGAAGATATCGGCGTTGAGCAGCGGCGCGGAAGGGCCTCGGGCTTGGCTGGGCATCGTAACGGAAATCACGAGTGTAACGGAATTGAAGAGCCGTTTGGGAGGCCCGCTCCGCGTGCACTGGCATAAAGTAACATATCGGCGAGGGACGCTATGCGATTGCTGTCTGTTTTCCTGCTTGCCGTGGCGCTGGCCCCTGCTCAGCACCACGAAATGACGGCCGAAAAACCGGTCGCTCTCTACCCCGGACTGGGGATCTGGAAACACCCCATCCACACTTCCAATCCCGACGCGCAGAAATATTTCGACCAGGGCCTCGCGCTGATGTTCGGGTTCAACCGCTATGAAGCCCTGCGTTCGTTCCAGAAGGTGACGGAACTCGACCCGCAAGCCGCCATGGGCTACTGGGGAATGGCCATGGCCCAGGGCCCTTACGTCAACATGGACGGCGAGCCGACCTACGACATCAAGGCATCGTGCGCCGCCGCCGAATCCGGGCTGAAAGTTGCGGGCGCGCCGGAGCGCGAGCGGGCATACCTTGAAGCCGCTGCGAAACGGTGCCCAGACTACGGCAAACCCGAAGCCTATACCGCCGCAATGCGCGACCTGATGCAGAAATATCCGGACGACCTGGACGCCGCCACCTTGTTCGCGGAAAGCCTGATGATTCCCGTGCGCTGGAAATGGTACGCCGCGGACGGAACGCCGGCGCCGGGCATGGACGAGGCCGAACGCACCCTCGAGGCCGTCATGCGCCGCTGGCCCGACCATCCGGGCGCCAATCACTACTACATCCACGCGGTCGAATCGTCCCGAACCCCCGAGCGCGCCGTGCCGAGCGCCCAGCGGCTCATGGGCGTGACTCCCATGATGGGACACATGGTCCACATGCCGGCACATATCTGGCTGGTGCTCGGGCAATGGGAACTGGCCGCGACCCTGAACGAACGCGCCGCGGAAGTGGACCGGCGCTACTTCGCGGAAACCAACATATCGGCCGGGTCTTACCCCATGTACTACGTGCACAACCTGCACTTCGTGGCTTACGCCCGCTGGATGCAGGGCCGCAAGGAAGACGGCCTGAAAGCCGCGGATACGATGGCCGCTGCCATGGAGCCAATGGCGGCCGTGATGCCGGAGTATGCGGACGCCTTCCGCGCACTGACGCTGTTCGGACGCGTGCGATTCTCCGACTGGGACGGCATCCTCAAAATTCCGCAGCCCAAAGCAGAACATGCGGCCACCATGATGGCCTGGCATTTCTCCCGGGCGGCAGCCCTGAGTGCGAAGGGTGACCGCGCCGGCGCGCTCAAGGAACAGGCGGCGTTCGAGGCCGGCCGCAAAATGGTGCCTGCCGAGGCTCCCTGGGGAAACAACAAAGCCGTGAACGTGCTCGCGCTGGCCTCGGAGGTACTCGCCGGACGACTGGCCGAATCGCCCGCCGCCGGCGTGCCCCATTTCCGCAAGGCTGTGGAGATGCAGGACGCCCTCGTGTACGACGAGCCTCCGGCGTGGTATTACCCCGTGCGGGAATCGCTGGGCGCGGCACTCCTGCGCGCCGGAAACGCGGCCGAAGCGGCAGCCGTCTTCCGCGAAGGCGTGGCGCGCTCTCCCGGAAACGGACGCATGTTGTTCGGGCTGATGGAGAGTCTGAAGGCGCAGGGAAAAACGGAGGAGGCTGACTGGGTGCGGAAGGAGTTCGATGCTGCCTGGGCCAAAGCCGACGTCAAGCTCACGCTTGCGGAGCTGTGAACTGCCCGCCGGGCAGCGCGCGCGGGGAACGGCGTGAATCCGCCCCTCCCCGCGCCCTCCGCTGTTGAATCAGCTTCCTTTCTTCAGAAGCTGTAGCGCAAGCTCAACTGAAGATTGCGCTCGCTGCTCTTGCCCGTTACCTTCCCGAACGTGCTGCTGCGAGGATCGGAACTGGCGCCGCTCCAATTCGGGTGGTTGAGCCAGTTGAACGCTTCCGCGCGGAACAGCAGCCGGTGCTTCTCGGTCATCGCAAATTCCTTGAACAGCCCCAGGTTCCAGTTCTGGAAACCGGGATTGTAGAAGTAGTTGCGGAGCCGGTCCTTCACCATTGTTCCGGCGGCGGGCGCGGTGAAGAGCGAGTTGCCGGAGCTATCCGTCACGGTCAGCCACTGCGCCGGATCTGCGGCGTTACCTCCAGCCGCAAACTGGCGTGGATAATCGGGGTCCTGGCCGTAGTTGGCGTACTTCCAGAAATACTGAATCTGGTTGCCGCTGCCCGGCCCGATGCCCGCGAAGTCGTCGCCGGTCTGGACTTTGAACGGAGTGCCGCTCTGGAATTGGGTCACACCCGTGATCTGCCAGCCGCCCGCCACTGCCTTGAGAGCCCGGCTGCTGGAGTTGCGGAAGAACGGCAGCTGGTAGATGAAGTTGATCACCGCAACGTGCCGCGTATCGTAGTCGCACGGACCCCACAGGAATGTGGCGTCGTATGCGTCCGGAATCACGTCGCGTTGCGCGGAGCCGTCGTCCATGCACTTGGAAAGCGTATACGCAACGCCGAAGCTGATGCCGCTGCTGTAACGGCGGTTCAACTCGAGCTGAAGCCCGTTGTACATGGAATTGGCGTCGTTGAAGGTCTCGCGAATCGGGCCGTAGCCCTTGTACGGCCGCAGCGCGTTCACGTTCACGCCCGGGTTGGCCTGCACCGTCCCGATCAACGGCTGGTTGATGTTCTTCTCGCGCTGCCCGTACAACCCGCGCCGTCCCACGTAGCTCACGCTGGCCACCGTGTTGCGCATCACCTCACGCTCGGCAGTCAGGTTCCACGTGTAGGCCTGCGGCATGTGGAACACCTTGGCCTGCGTGTTCACGCTCAGCGGGAAACTCGCCAGCGAGCCGCCGCCCGGATTGTCCACTGATCCCGTTGGCACCGAGGCCAGCGGCTGCAACGGCGGATTGCCGCCCAGGAAGATCGAGTCGCTCACACCCAGGCGCGTCGTGAACTTGCCCGCGCCGGCGCGCAGCACCGTCTTCTCCCCAAGCTGATACGCAATGCCGAGTCTCGGCTGGAAGTTGAACTTGTCGATTTCGGAGTACCACCGCGGCTCGCCCACGAACTTGTTGTCGAACTGCCCCGTGGTCGCGATCGGCACCCGGCCCTTGGCCGCATCCGGCCAGCCATCGCCCGGAATGATGATCCCGTTGTATGGGTCGCCCGTGTTGGGAATCGGATTACCCGTCGCCGGATCCACCTGCACCGCCTTCGCCGGATCGTAATACTTCGGGTCGAAGACCGTCATGTTGTTCCACAGGCTGTAATACGGCTGCACAATTGTGTGGCGAACGCCGTAAATGATCTTCAGTTTCTGGGTGGCCTTCCACTCATCCTGCGCGAACCACTCGTACATGTGCCCGCGATACGGAGTGAACGAGCGGATGCCGATCTCGGCATAGTTGGCGAACAGGCCGAGGGCCACATCGCCGATGCCTACGCCCGAGCCGCCGGGACGCGTGTTGTTGAATTCAAAGCGGCCGTTCTGGTTGTCCGTTCCGCCCGGAACGCCCTGCACGTTGATCTGGTCGTAGTCGTTCTGCCCGGCCCGCTCGAAGGTGAAGCCGAACTTCATCGTGTGGTTGTCTTTGATCTTGGTGAGGTTGACGTTGATGTCATAAATCGGCCCGGTGGAGTTCGAGGGATACGGGCTACCCGTATAGCCGTCCACGCCCGGAATCGAAACCGCCGGAAGTTTGTTCGGACGATCCTTGCCGGGATAGATGTACGGATAGTTGAGCCCGTACTTGGTGCGGTCGAACTCGGGGGTATCCTGCATGCGGATGAACACCTGGTCGCGACTGGCGGAGAGCAGGGTTTCGAGCAGCAGGGTCGGTCCGAAGGTGTGGGTCCAGTTAAGCGATCCGGTCTGGTTGGGACGGTCGAAGGTCCGCGCCGAGAACAGGAACGTCGTCTGGAACGGGGAGATGTCCAGGTAATGATAGAGCTGTCCGCGGAAACGAATATTGTCCTGCGGCGTGGGCAGAACGTCGATGCCGATGGTATCCTTCCGCTGATTCGTAGGCGCCGCCGCCGCACCGAACCAGTTGCTGGTGCCCAGGGCGATGTTCGGCTCCGGATAGACATTCAGAAGCGCGAGCCCGTTGTGGCTGAGCTTGCTTGGCGGAATGACGTTGTTTGGAAACGGCAGTCCGGTGGCCGGATCCTTGATGATCTGCGCCGAACCGAACCAGATGCTGGGCTGTAGCAATTCGCTGAAGTCGCCCTGCCGCATCAGCAGGCTGGGGACTCGGCGAAGGTTGCTCTGCTCCAGGCGGCGCCTGGCCCATTCCTGCGCCCAGGTGAAGAACACCTTGCTGCGGTCGGTCATGACCCCGGGGATGTATACCGGACCGCTCAGGTTGTAGCCGAACTGGTTGAACTTGAACGGGGGCGCGAAATTTGTGGATGGGCTGCGATTGCGCGACCAGGAGTTCGCATCGAGAGCGTTGTTGCGGAAATACTCGTACGCGGACCCGTGAAGATCCCGCGTGCCGCTCTTGGTGATGACGCGGATCTGCCCGCCCGACGAGCGTCCGAATTCGGCGCCGTAGGATGCCGTCAGAACCTGCACTTCCGCCGTCTGGTCCAGATCGGCGGTACCGATCGAAGTACCGTTGGAGCGGGTGCGCACACCCACCGCCCCGTCGTACGTGATCAGATTATCCTGCGTGCGGGAGCCGTTGATATTCAGGCCGCCCGTGGTCAGATCGAAACTGAATCCCGCCAGCGAACCGCCCCGTACGCCGGGCTTTAACAGCGCCAGGTAAATCGGATTGCGGCCGTTCAACTGGAGATCCTGAATCTGCTTGCCTTCCACCACCTTGCCCAGCGCGCCGGATTCGGTCTGCAACTGGGTGGCGGTAGCGGTCACTTCCACTGTTTCGCTTAGTTGGCCGACCGTGAGCGTCGCGCTGATATTGGCGGGAACGCTCGGATCGACTTTGTTGTCCTTCGATTCGAACTTCTTGAACCCCGGGGCTTGCACCGCGATGGTGTACATGCCGGGCGGTACCGTCGGGATTGAATAGACACCGGACTCATTGGTTTCGGCTTCGCGCGCGCGGCCGTTCGCCTGATTGGTCAGCGTTACTTTCGCTTTCGGAACGGCGGCGCCGGAGGGATCGGTTATCACTCCGTTGACGTTGGCATTGTCCGACTGCGCCCACGTAAAGGGCGCGATCAGGATCAGCAGCCCGAATAAGACTGCCGGCAAACGAACATGGTTCATGCTTTCTCCTCTCAATTTTGAGAAAAACCCCTTAGCATTACAGGCAGCGAACGGAGTTGTCCGGCTTGGTGGATGAAAGAACGCAACCCCTCTCGTTCGGCCCCTGAAAATTTTGCTTATGCCGAAAATATCACATTCCGGCAGGGAAAGGCCATGAGGATTTCCGCCGTTTTGAGATACAAATCACGTATTTACGCGAATGTAAAGGAAGTGCCGGCCGCGGATTTCTCCGCGGAATCGTGCCGGCTGGCCCTATTCCGCCGCGCCGCGGCCGGTCCAGCTCGCTTTCAAAAAATCGCGGTTCATGCGCGCGATCACCTCGAGCGTGATCCCTTTCGGGCACACCGCTTCGCATTCCCCGATGTTGGTGCAGCTCCCGAACAGCTCCTGCCGCGATTGCGCCACCATCGCCGTCACCCGCTGCTCGCGCTCCGGCTGGCCCTGCGGCAACAGCCCCAGGTGCGCGATCTTCGCCGCCGTGAACAGCGATGCCGACGCGTTCGGGCACATCGCCACGCAGGCGCCGCAGCCGATGCACGCCGCCGCGTCCATGGAACGCTCCGCGTCCTCCTTCGGCACCAGAATCGCGTTGCCGTCCGGCGCGCTTCCGGTCGAGGCCGAAATGAATCCGCCCGCGGCGATAAGCCGGTCCAAAGCGGTCCGGTCCACCACCAGGTCTTTGATCACCGGAAACGCCACCGCCCGCCAAGGCTCCAGGTACAGTTCGTCGCCGTCTTTGTAGTGCCGCATGTGGAGCTGGCACAGAGTGGTTCCCGGCAGCGACCCGTGCGCCACTCCGTTCACCATGCACCCGCACATGCCGCAGATGCCTTCCCGGCAGTCGTGGTCGAACGCCACGGGCTCCTCGCCTTTGCCGGTCAGGTCCTCGTTGAGCACGTCCAGCATCTCCAGGAACGACATCTCTTCGCTTACGTCCGGCACTTCGTACCGCACCATGCGGCCCTGCTCGGAGGCGCTCCGCTGCCGCCAGATGTGGAGAATGATTCGCATTACTTGTAGCTCCGTTGCGTCGGATGCACGTATTCGAAATCGAGATGTTCCTTGTGAAGCTCCGGCTGGTTCCCCACGCCGCGAAACTCCCAGGCGGCGGCATAGCTGTACCGTTCGTCGTCGCGGGCAGCCTCCCCTTCCGGCGTCTGGTACTCTTCCCGGAAATGGCCGCCGCAACTCTCGTTGCGCTCGAGCGCGTCCAGACACATCAACTCCGCCAGTTCGAAGAAGTCCGCCACGCGGCCCGCCTTCTCGAGCGACTGGTTCAGCTCTTCGCCGGTGCCCAGCACCTTCACGTCGCTCCAGAACCGCTCCCGCAGCGCCGGGATTTGCTCCAGTGCGTACGTCAATCCCTGCGCCGTCCGCGACATCCCGCAGTAGTCCCACATCAGCTTGCCGAGTTCGCGGTGGTGCGAGTCCACCGAGCGTGTGCCCTTGATTTCGAGCAGCCTTTTAGTCAGGCAGGTCACCTGCGTTTCCGCCTCCCTGACGGCGGGGTGCCCCGGCTCCACAGCGGGAAACTTGTTCGAGGCCAGGTAATCGCCGATCGTGGCCGGAAGCACGAAGTATCCGTCCGCCAGCCCCTGCATCAGCGCGCTCGCGCCCAGCCGGTTCGCTCCGTGATCGGAGAAGTTCGCCTCCCCGATCACGTACAGCCCGGGAATCGTGGACATCAGATTGTAGTCCACCCACAGGCCGCCCATGGTGTAGTGGATGGCCGGATAGATGCGCATCGGCCGCTGGTACGGATCCTCGCCCGTGATGCGCTCGTACATGTCGAACAGGTTGCCGTAGCGCTCCTTGATCGCGTTCTTTCCCAGCCGCTGGATCGAATCGCGAAAATCCAGGTACACCGCCAGCCCGGACTCGCCCACGCCGCGCCCTTCGTCGCACACCATCTTGGCGTTTCGCGAAGCCACGTCGCGCGGCACCAGGTTGCCGAAACTCGGGTATCGCCGCTCCAGGTAATAGTCGCGCTCGGCTTCCGGAATCTCGCTCGCCTTGCGCTTGTCGCCTTTCTTGAGCGGCACCCAAACCCGCCCGTCGTTGCGCAGCGATTCGCTCATCAGCGTCAGCTTCGACTGGTACTCGCCCGATACCGGGATGCACGTCGGGTGAATCTGCGTGAAGCATGGATTGGCGAACAGCGCGCCCCGCTTGTGCGCGCGCCAGATGGCGGTCGCGTTCGAACCTTTCGCGTTGGTCGAAAGGTAATAGACGTTGCTGTATCCTCCCGTTCCCAATACCACCGCGTCCCCGATGTGCGTCTGCACCTTGCCCGTAATCAGGTTCCGTGTGACGATGCCGCGAGCCTTGCCGTCGATCACCACCAGGTCCAGCATTTCCGTGCGCGGATACATCTCTACCGCGCCCAGCCCGATCTGCCGCTCCAGCGCCTGGTACGCGCCCAGCAGCAACTGCTGTCCCGTCTGCCCGCGCGCGTAGAACGTCCGCGAAACCTGCGCTCCGCCGAACGAGCGGTTATCCAGATATCCCGAGTATTCCCGGGCGAACGGCACGCCCTGAGCCACGCACTGATCGATGATGTTCAGGCTGATCTGCGCCAGCCGGTACACATTCGATTCCCGCGCGCGGAAGTCCCCGCCCTTCACCGTGTCGTAGAACAGCCGGTAAATGCTGTCGCCGTCGTTGCGGTAATTCTTGGCCGCGTTGATTCCGCCCTGGGCCGCAATGCTGTGCGCGCGCCGCGGCGAATCCTGAAAGCAGAAGCATTTCACCTTGTAGCCCAGTTCCGCCAGGCTGGCCGCCGCCGATCCGCCCGCAAGCCCCGTACCCACCACGATGATCGTGTGCTTGCGCTTGTTGGCCGGATTCACCAGCTTCAACTGAAATTTGTGCCGCTCCCAGCGCGTCTCCACCGGGCCCGAAGGTGATTTCGAATCGAGTTGCATTGCGCCCATTCCTCTACTGCGAAAGAAAACCCGTTATCACGGCGAGCGGAATTGAAATGTTCCCGATCGCGATCAGGATCGCCACCACCGCCGCGCCCTTCTTGAGCATCGGCGTATAACGCGGGTGGCTGAGGCCGAGCGATTGGAACATGCTCCACAGCCCGTGATACAGGTGAATGCACAACAGCACGATGGCGATGATGTAGAACGCGGAAATAGCGTAGTTCTGGAAGCCGGCGATCACGTTCGCCCTCACGTCCGGCGCGTTCGGCCCCACCTCCTGAAGCGGCAGCACCGATCCTACCGTCAGGTGCAGAATGTGGAAGATGATGAACGCGGCCACGATCGGTCCGCTCCAGATCATAGTCCGTGCCGCGTACGAGGTAGGCACATCGGCCTTCTTGTAGTACCCGACCGGCCGCGCCGCGCCGTTCAGACGCCAGAGTTGAACGGACGCTATGATGTGCAGCAGCACCGCCGCCAGCAGCACCGTCCGCGCCGCCCATAGCGCCATCAGGTTATTCGGATTGTGCAGAAACGCGGCGTACGCGTTGATCTGCTCGCGATTGGAAGAAAAGATCTGCAGGTTCCCGGCGAGATGGGCCACTACATACCCGAACAGCATCACGCCGGTAATGGCCATGACGGCCTTCTTCCCGATCGGCGCTTCATAAAAGCGCACGGCTCGGTGAATCGGATTCACTGCGATTGCACTCATGCGGAATTCCTGGATGCGGCGAATCGGCGTCGCCGCCGTTGATGTGCGGCATCGCCCCTCAAGGTAAAGGATGCCCCCAGCGGATCTAAGGCTCTCAAATATGTAGTATATCCAACAGATCCGGGTGGCGTGGCCAGGGAATCCCTGGCAGGTCTTGACCCGAAAGGCGGCAAGTAAGCGGCAGACCGTCCAAAACTCGCGCTAAAAAACGTACGTCGGCGGCTTGATGCCCTTCACGCGGAGGTAGACTTCCGCCTGCCCCCGGTGATGCGCCGTGTGCGTGAAGTACGACCAGAGCCACTCGAAACCGGTCAGGTTCCTCGCCGGCGGACCCTGCACTTTTTCCATCCGCTCGGGCGTCATGGCGTTTACCGCCTTGTCGCAGAACTCGAATGAACCGCCCAGAAACTCCACCGCTGCGTCTTTTTCGACCTCCACCTTCTGGGGGTCTTTCGCCCACGCGGCCAGCTCTTCGGGGACCGACGGCCGAGCCAGTCCGCTGGCCGTCGCACATGCACCGAAATTCGCCTGCGCGATGTGCGCCATCAGTTGTCCGAAACTCATCTCTTCGGGGTTGGGGCGAAAAGTGTAGCCCTCCGGCGGCATCGCCTTGGCCACTTCAATCGTGAAATCGCCCGATACTTTCCAGTGTTTCGCCAGCGCATCTTTCACCGAACTCTGCGCGAGAACGGGCGCAGCCACCGCAACGGCTATCAGCAGCATCTTCATATAAAATTTCCCTCTCGCGTCAATTGTCCTCAGAAAACCGCCCTTGGTTGTTCGGTACTGAACGAAAGACAGGTGAAGTCGTTTCAGGTCGCGTTCGTTTCCTCACGTTTCGCAGGTGTTTTCTTCCGCGCAACGTGATACCGTCTCACAAAAGCGCCGAATCTGGCAAGCAAACGGGGTCTTCTGCCTGCAGTCCTGATCGGACAAGTTTCCCCCTCACCAGTGTCACCGTTGTGTCAACAGACATCGTTCTTCGTGAGGAGAAAGCATGAGACATATTCGCTTCGTTGTGGCCTTCGCCGGGTTACTCCTGCTCGTTTCAGTTGCGGGCTGGGCACAATCGGATAACGCCAACGTCAACGGCGTGATTACGGACCCATCGGGCGCCGCCGTTCCGAACGCCAAAGTAGAGCTGACAAACCAGGCCACAGGCCGCGTCCGCTCGGCCTTGACCAATCTGTCGGGTGTGTATTCGATTCCAACAGTGCCGCCCGGCATGTATACCATGACAGTCGAAGTCGCGGGCTTTAAGAAATTCGAGTCCAAAGACAACAAAGTTGATCCGAGCGTTCCGGCCAACCTCAGTGCGACGCTCACAGTCGGCCAGGTGAGCGAAACGGTCGAAGTAACCGCAACCGCCACCCAGTTGCAGACCGAATCCGGCGCCCTGGGGAAGGTTGTCGAAGGCAAGCAGATTGAGGACCTTCAGTTGAACGGCCGCAATCCCATCTACCTGGCCCTGCTCAAGCCCGGCGTCCGCGGCGGTTCTCTCGCCGGATTCAGCTTCGGCCTGACCACGGCCGGACTCAGTATCAACGGTTCCCGTACCCAGGACAACCTGATCACCTACGACGGCGCCGTCGGCGTGCGCACCCGCTCCAACGGCACTTCCATCGGCACCGCCGACCTTGACACGACGGCCGAAGTGCAGGTCCTGACCGCATCCTACGGCGCCGAATTCGGCCGCTCGTCGGGCGGACAGATTCGCGTCATCACCAAAAGCGGCACCCGGGATCTTCACGGGTCCGCGTATGAGTATTTCCGCAACAGCGCGCTCGATGCGAACTCCTGGTCGCGCAACCGGAGCGAGACAACCAACTTCGTCGCGCCATATAAGTTCAACCAGTTTGGCTACAACCTGAGCGGTCCGGTGTACATCCCGAAGCTCCTGACAGACCGCAACAAGCTGTTCTTCACCTGGGCGCAGGAATGGGCCAAGCAGCGGCGCGAGCAGAGTAACCTGCGCCGCGTGCCCAGCCTGCTGATGCGGCAGGGCAATTTCAGCGAACTGCTGGCGCCCAGCATCTGGTTCGGTTCAGCCCAAATTATCAAGGATCCGGCCACCGGCCGGCCGTTCCCCAACAACGTCATCCCGCAGAGCCTGCTGAGCCACAACGGCATCGCGCTCCTCAACGTCTATCCGGAACCGAACATTGCCGTCGGCACCAGCAACTGGTTCGGCTCCGCCGCCGCGCCGACCAATCAGCGCAAGGACACGATCGGCATCGATATACTGCCGACATCGGCCGACAACATCCGCTTCCGCGGACAGCTCTACCACTATCTGGACATTGCTCCGTTCCAAACAACGTTCCTCTTCTCCGCAAGGACCTTCGACCGTCCCAACCAGACGGGATCCTTCAACTGGACCCACACCTTCGGGCCGACCTTGTTGCTCGAAACCCTGCTCTCCGCCAGCCGCGATCAGGTGTTCATCCGCATGACCGACACCCCCGCCTTCGACCGGACCAAGTACGGCCTCAACTACCCGTACATCTATCCCGGCAAGGACCGTCCGAACAAACTGCCGGCGGTTTCCATCCCGGGCGTGGACGGTTATACGGGCAGCCCGTATCCTTCAAACTCCACCGGTCCGATTTACGACGCTAATTTCAACCTGACCAAGATTCTGGATAACCACACGATGAAGTTCGGCTTCACCTTCGAGCGGGCCGGACAGAACGATTACGACCAGATCAACGTCCAGGGCGTTCCCGGCGGCACCGACAACCAGAACGGCCGTTTCGAGTTCAACAACACGCGTCCCGGCGGCTCGGGCGTGGGCATCGGCGACGTCGCCCTGGGCCTGTTCGCCAATTACGCCGAGATCGGCGTCCGCTCCTTCACCCCCTACCGCGGCCACATGTACGAATGGTTCGCGCAGGATGAATGGAAGGCCACCCAGAAGCTGAAAATCATCTATGGCGTTCGCCACACGATTGTTCAGCCCTATTACAGCCTGTGGAACAACATGACCGTCTTCGATCCGAAGTATTACGATCCGGCGAAGGCGGTGCAGGTCAATCCCAAGACAGGTAATCCGATTCCCAACACGGGCGATCCCTACAACGGGATCATCATTCCAGGCGACGGCTGGCCGGATGCAGCTAAGGGCCGCGTGCCGATCGCGACCACCGGTGAGTTCGACAACAAGTTCGTCGGCGAGCCCCGCTGGTACTCCCAAATCGACAAGTTCAACTTCCAGCCGCGCCTCGGTATCGCTTACCAACTATCGGATAAGAGCGTGCTGCGCGCGGGCGCGGGCAAGTATACGACCCGCCTGGGTGTGAGCGACTCGATCTTCCTCGGTGGCAACCCGCCGTTGCAGCCGCTCGCCTCCGTGCCCACCGGCCTGGTGGACAATCCGGGCGGCGGGTCTCTGGCCAGCTTTCCGCTGAGCGTGAACACGCAGGCCAAAGTGTTCCACATGCCGCAGGCCTACACCTGGAATCTCACCTTCGAGCATGAAGTCATGCGCAGCACGGTGGCCAGCGTCAGCTATGTGGGACGGCGCGGGCTGTACGGGCAGCGCGAGAAGAACATCAACCAGCCGTTGATCGGGACGGTGCAGGCCAACCCGGGCGTGAACGTGAACGCGCTGCGGCCGTTCAAGGGTTATGGTCCAATCCGCGAGACCTTCAACGACGCGAACTCGAGGTACAACGGTCTCCAACTCGAGCTCAACCGGCGTTTCAGCCAGGGCCTGAGCTTCGGTGTCGCCTATACCCTTTCCAAGTGCATGGATGACGGCTCCGCTCAACGCGACGTGATTCCGGACGCATACGATGCCACGTTCCTCTGGGGACCGTGCACGTACGACTCCCGGCATGTGGCCGTCATCAACTTCATCTACCAGTTGCCGTTCTTCCGCAATTCCAGCAGCCAGGCCCTCAAGGCTGTGGCGGGCGGCTGGCAGATCACGGGTGTGACCCAGTTCCAGAGCGGCACACCCTTTACCGTTCAGACCAGCGACGACTTCGCCGGCATCGGGCCGGGCAGCGGCAACCAGATTCAGTATTTCTGGAACTACGCCAACTACGGCCAGGATCCCGACTATCCGCATCAGTTTGCCGCCGGCGGCAATGCCGCTGATCCGGCGCAATGGCTGACCGTGAGGGACAGCGCGGGCAATTCGCTCTTCAGCGAACCCGCCGCCGGCACCATGGTGAAGGACCGGCTCCGCAGCTACTTCTACAATCCCGGTTTCCAGAACTGGAATCTCGGGATGTTCAAGGAGTTCGCAATCACCGAGCAGCACAAGCTGTTGTTCCGGGCGGAAGCGTTCAACTGGCTCAACCACCCGAACTGGAGCGGCGCCGGTTCCAACCCGCGCAGCAGCACGTTCGGCAAAGTGACAGGTAAAAGCAGCGAGCGCAATCTCCAACTGAGCTTGCGCTATAGCTTCTGAAGAAGCGCAGGGCCCGTTGAAAGCGGACGGCGCGGAGAAGAACAGTTCTCCGCGCCCTACCGCTTCAAATTGCCGTTCTCGAACTGATAGCGTCCGATCTCCGTCCCGCCCGCATCATACGCCACCGCTTCCCCCGTGCACATGCCGTCACGCCATCGCGAAACATGTTTCCGCGAGCCATCCGGCCAGTATTGTGTCCGGATCGCGTCGCTGCCGGGCCCGCGCAGCCACTCCCATTGTTTGCGTCCGGCTTCATCCCAATAGGTTTCCACCCCGGTCTTCACTCCGTTCTTCCACGTCGCTTCATAGCGTTTGTTGCCGTTCGCATACCGCCAGGTTTCCACTCCATCCAGCAGGTAGCGTCCCGAGGCGCCAACCACGCCCGACCATTCCGCCCCGGCCATCGAACCGCGGACCCGTTTCCCGCCCTCCGTTTCCGCCGCCGGCGGCATGTCCCCATCCGCCAGAATCCATGCTTCGTTCATTTCGAATTCCTGCGCCGGATGATTCATAGTGGTGATCAGGTGGATCAGCCCGTCCGGTCCCTGTGCCGCGACGGTGTACCCCAGCGTTCCCTCCCCGTGGTAATCGACGGCCCAGCCTTTCCGCGCCGGCAGCACGTGCGCTTCGTGCGGCAGGGTGCCGGGAATCGTCTTCGTCCGCCACGTAACGCCCTCGTCGTTCGACAGCGCAACGAAAGCGCCGCGTTCGGTGATTCCGGCCGGCTTCTTTCCCCTGCGATCCTGCCAGTCCGACGCGAAGAAGAGCCGCCCGCTCGCCAGGCGCATCAGGAAGGGCCGCTGGTTGCTGCCAAGCGCCGGAAACGGGGTCTTCGATACCGTCCAGGTGCGCCCGCCATCCCGCGATACCGATTGCGGCATAAATCCATCGATGTTGGTGTTCTTCCCGCCCAAGCCGAGAATCGAGCCATCCTTCAGAACCGCGAACGTCGTGTGCCGCCCGCCGGTCCGGCCGCCCGTGTCCACCCAGGTCCGGCCGTCATCGTCGCTCGCCCACAACAGCGATTCGCCACCGATGCCGTCCATCCCCACATACATCTTTCCGTCGCGTCCGCGAAACCCGCTGGTGATCGGTTGCGGTGTGAACCCGCCGATCGGCCCCCTCAGCACGGGGAACTCCGGCACCGTCCACGTCGCGCCGCTGTCGCGCGAGACCTGCGCCCGAAACGGCACGCCGTTCAAACCCACGCCGCCGCCGAAGAAGCGGACCACGCCGCCGTCCGTCCACAGCATCGGCGATTCGTCGTTCACGTCCGCGAAATCGTAGAACACGTCCGGCATGTCCCATTCGTCGCTGCCGAAGCGCCGCCGCACGGCCACAAACGTTGTATTGGGCAGATACTCGGTGGAACTCGACGAGGCGGAAAACTCCACCACCAGCACGTCGCCGTTCGGCATCACGGCGATGCCCGGCGAATGGTTGTGCCCCAACACGCCCGGGTCGAGTCCCGCCGCCGCGATCGCATCGGCCTCGGCATTCTCGGGCGGCACCGGCAGCAGGTTGCGCCGGCGAAACCATGGCCGCCTGGGATCCGGACCCGCGGTCACCGGTACTCCGCCCTGCTTCACGAACTGGCTCCATAGCCTCGCCGTAGCCGGAGCCGGCGCTGTCGCAGGCGGCGGAGCCTCCACGATGCGGAACCCGATCGCATGGCGTCCGCCGAATCCGGGCGCGATGCTGGCGCGGTTCGCGTCCCGGCGGTACTCGGGAGTGAAACCGGACGGCCCTTTTTCGTAGGCGCCCATGATCCCGCCGCCGCGCACCACGCGCGCCGTTCCTCCCGCCGGACCCGCCGGGTCGGTCTGCGCGTCGCCCGAATACGGCCCGTACCAGTCCAGCGTCCACTCCGCCACGCCCGCTTCCATGTTCTTCACGCCGTACCGGTTCGCCTGTCCGGGCGCCAGCGGAGACTCTCCCCCGGCGAAAGCGTCCTCGCCTCCGCCTCGCGCCGCGTATTCCCATTCGGCTTCCGTCGGCAGCCGGTAGTTGCGCTTCTCCTTGCGGCTCAGCCAGGCGCAAAACGCGGCCGCGTCTTCCCAGCTCATTCCGCTCGCGTAGGGAGAGAACATGCCCACGTCTTGCCAGTCGGCGCGGAATTCCTGGAACTGCTCCACGGTGACTTCGGTTTCCGAGATGGCGAACTCACGCGAGATCGTCACTGCATGCGCCGGGTGCTCATCCGGGTCACCCGCCGCCGCGCTGCCCATGCGGAACTTGCCGGCCGGAATTCGCACCATGCGGATACCGATCGAATTCACGTCTTCAGCCGGACTCGAAACCGCCAGGGATACCGCCACCGCGAGGCAGGCGCCCGCCAGGCTCGTCCGGGCCCATATGATTCCACGCATTTCACGGGCAGTATACCGCCAATGCGTGCCTCCGATCCCCAGGGATCGAAATAGGTTGCGAACGGTCAGGCGCCCGGGAAAGATCCCAAAAGACCCGGAAAAACTTGACAGGCATGTTACTGTGTAAGTGAGATAAGCCGCCCACCGCGGCCTCTCCAACACAAGTCTTACTTGCTGGCCAGCAAGCGTTGCTTCTCCGGTGGAACTGAGCTCCCTGTAGGCCCGTGAACGGCCCAACGGCTGCCACTCCCGTAGATGGAGCCGGCGGGGAGACCTTGGATTCGAATCCATAACATCCTTTGGAGTGCGGATAGCGGTCATCGCCGTCCCATAGGGTTTCAGAGAGCGAGTCATCGAATCGACAGCGTAAAAGTAACGCTATCCAGCGATTCCAATGCGCAACGAAGATGCCGCTCGATTCACTGGCGGCCGGACACGCACGGCGATAAGTCCGATTGCCCCGGCCGCCGCAACGAACACTTACCCTCGCGGGATTACTCCGTTTTGACTCCCCCGGAAATCCCGTTCACACATCTTGTAAATTTATTTTTGGGCCGCGCGGCGAAACAGCCAAGCGCGCCGCCAGCTCCCCACAGCGTATGATCGAAAAAGGTTCCGCACGGTGACCAGAAAAACGTTTCTCGGAATGGCCGGCGCGTCGCTGCTCATGGGGCCCCGTGCCGGACGCGCGGGCATGGGAGTTCCTGAAGGACAACATTCCGCTGTTCACCTGCCCCGACCCCGATGTGGAAACCACTTACTATTTCCGCTGGTGGACTTACCGCAAACACATCAAGCAGACGCCCGCCGGCTTCATCGTCACCGAATTCCTGAAGCCTGTGAATCATGCCGGCGAGTACAACGCGCTGAGTTGCGCCTTCGGCCATCACCTGGCGGAAGGCCGCTGGCTCCACGACCGCCGGTTTCTTGATGATTACGTCCGCTTCTGGCTGCGGACCGGCCCGAACGGCGGCCTTCGCGCCAACTTTCACCAGTTCAGCGGCTGGGCCGCCGCCGCGCTTTATGACCGCTGGCTGGTGGACGGCAACCTCGAGTGGCTGACATCCTGTCTTCCTGCGCTGCTCGAAGACTACCGCGCCTGGGAGCGCGAGCGCCTGACGGAAAGCGGCCTCTTCTGGCAGCGCGACGTATCGGACGGCATGGAGGAATCGATCAGCGGCGGCCGCTCAGTAAAGAATCTGCGGCCCAGCATCAACAGCTACATGTTCGGCAATGCCACCGCCATTTCGGCCACGGCCGCGCTGGCGGGCGACCGCGACACGGAACGGGAATACCAAACCAAGGCAACACTCCTGAAAACGCTGGTCGAACAGCGCCTGTGGAACAAAGACGCCCGCTTCTTCGAAACGCTGCTCGAGTCGGGCCGTTCCGCCCAAGTGCGCGAAAGCATCGGCTTCACGCCCTGGTATTTCGGCTTGCCGGCACGCCGGGCGGGCTACGAGATTGCCTGGAAGCAGCTCATGGACCCCGAAGGCTTCTACGCGCCTTTCGGTCCCACCACCGCCGAGCGCCGCCATCCGAGATTCCAGATCGCGGACCGCGGCGACGATTGCCAGTGGAACGGCCCGAGCTGGCCCTTCGCCACCACCATCGCGTTGCGCGCGCTGGCCAACGTCCTGAACGCATATCCGCAAAGCCCGATCGGCCGGCGCGACTACTTCCGCACCCTCCAGATCTATACGCGCAGCCAGCGGCTCAAGCTCGAAGTCCGCCGCGGCGCTGGTGCCGACTGCGTCGGGTCTAGCTTGGCCTCCATCGCCTGGCGGCGTTGTTCCATTCCGGCGTTACTTCATCAGAAGGAAAGGCGACATCGAATACGGGACTGCGCACTGCGGCATGTGCCACGCTCAGGTGTTGCCTCATGGCACGATCTTGCACGGAGGCCAGAGCAGCCTTCCGCTCGAACGAGGAAGCGCGTGGATTGCGAGCCGCGACCGGTCGGGGAGGGAAGAGCGGCAATCGCAAATTCTCGAGCGGATCACGGCCATCCCGTGGTTGGTTCCGATTGCACAATCCCGATTGAGGAACTATGACGAACTCCTCGCGATACGGTGGGCAACTCCGCCGTATGTGATAACGCGCGAGGGCGGTCTCCTGTACACTCCATTCAAAGTTCCTGATTTGATCGGCGTACGCGACCGAAAGTACCTCGATGCCACCGGGTTGGCATTACATCGCGGAATTGAAGATCTGATGCGATATGCGATCGTCAATCAGACACTGCAGTTGCACGCCTGGTTTGGCGACTACCAACCAGCTCCACCAGCCCCTACCTTGGCCCGCTACAGCGACGAACAGCTCTACGCTCTTGTGAAGTTTATCTATTCGCTGGAACCGCCGCGCAATCCCAACCGCCCGGATGATCACTCCCGGCACGGCGAACAAATTTTTGATCGCGAGGGCTGTGGCCAATGCCATACGCCTCCACTGTACACTGCAAACAAGCTCACGCCGGCGATCGGGTTCACCGTACCTCCCGATCACATGAAGAAGTACGACGTGATGCCGGTTTCGGTCGGCACGGAATCTTCCGTTGCACTTCGCTCTCGCCGCGGCACCGGCTATTACAAGATTCCCAGCCTTAAGGGCGTCTGGTATCGCCGCGGCTTTGGCCACGGCGGCTGGTGCGAGTCCCTGGAGGACTGGTTCGACCCCGCCAGATTAGGCGAAAGTTATGTCCCGACGGGTTTCCATCTCGGGCCGGGACCTGTGAAGGGACATGAATTCGGACTTCATTTAACAGCGGACGAAAAGAGGGATCTCATCGCGTTTCTGAGGACCCTCTGAGGTGAGGCGCGCCGCGCATTCGGTGATGGGAGTGCTATGCGACGCGCGGATTTTGTCGCCGTGAGTCGAAGACCACGTGTGTGACTGCGATTCGTCGATCGCGACACCCTTGCCTCCAAAAAAGGGGGATCGGAATTCGACCGGCTTGCATTCGGATGTGCGCAAAAGATGTAATTCACTGCCAACGTAAAACCGCGCGACCATGATCCGTGAACTCGGCCCATAATGCACACCTGGCGCGCCGCAGGTGACCGTCACGAGCAACTTGCCGTCTCACCCCCATCCCTGGAGATCTACCGCTGGAAGGCCGCGAAGGCACTGTGGACTGACGGCCAAGCGGTGCATCCATCGTCTGCTCGTCTGGCCAAAACGCCCTCCAGATCAGATGACGAAAGTGCCGGCGCCTTCGAGCCTGAAGGACTGGCAGCCCATCCGCCGCGAATCAATCGTTCACCCCCCCAGGCAACTCTCCCGCCCCCATCCGCGTCCAACTACCGTGGTACGAACTCTCACCCTCCTCGCGGCCGCCTCCCTCGCCTGCGCCCAAGCCCCCACCGTGGCTGACATCAACCTCTACGGCCTCCACAAGATCCCCGCGGAACGCATCCTCTCCGCCCTCAAACTCCACCCCGGCGACCCGCTGCCCGCCTCCCGCGGCGACCTCGAAGATCGCGTCGCCGAAGTCTCCGGCGTCGTCCTCTCCCGCGTCGAAGCCGTCTGCTGCGAGGGTAAAAACACCATCCTCTTCGTCGGCATCGAAGAGCGCGGCGCCCCCCACGCCGCCTTCCGCTCCGAACCCGCCGGCAGCGCCGTTTTGCCCGCCACCCTGCTCACGGCCTACGACGGCTTCCTCGCCGCCGTCCGCCGCGCCGCCGCCCGCGGCAATACCGCCGAGGATCTCACCGCCGGCCACTCCCTCATGGCCGACCCCCAGGCCCGCGCCTTCCAGCTTCAGTTCATCGATTTCGCAGCCGATAACGTGCCGTTGCTCCGCGACGTCCTCCGCAACGGTTCCCTCCCCGAACAGCGCGCCGTCGCCGCCGCCGTCATCGGCTACGCGCCCAGGAAGCAGGACGTGGTGGACGACCTCCAGTTCGCCCTCTCCGACCCCGACCAGATCGTCCGCGCCAACGCCATCCGCTCCCTGGTGGCCATCGCCGTGCTCGACGCGCGCCAGCCCGCCCTCAACCTCAAGATCTCCCCCACCTGGTTCATCGAGCTGCTCAACTCCATCGTGCTCAGCGATCGCATGGAGGCCGTCAAAGCCCTGCTCACCCTCACCGACCGTAACTCCACCGCCGTCCTCGATCAGATCCGCGAGCGCGCCCTCCCCTCGCTCGCCGAAATGGCGCGATGGGCGACTCCGCGCTACGCCGCGCCCCCCTTCCTGCTGCTGGCCCGCGTGGCCGGGCTCACTGACGCGCAGTCGGAGGCAAGCTGGGAAAAGGGCGAGCGCGAGCCCGTTATCGAAAAGGCGCTGGGCCGTGGGAAATAGCCGCCGCCCGGGGGTCTACAATACCCACATGGGGCTTTCGAGACGCCGTCTGCTGGCGGGAGCGCTCGCCGGTGCGTCCACCGCGGCCGCCCAGCTCCGCTCGGGCAACGGCCCGCGCCTTCGGGTTTCACCCGCCGTCTGCCTCTACTCGCAGGTCCTCATCAAGGTGCCTTACGAAGAGCTCGGCGGCGTCCTGCGCGACCTCGGCGCCGACGGCTGCGACCTCTCCGTGCAGCCCGGCGGCCACGTCGCGCCCGACCAGGTGCCCGTCGATCTGTCCCGCTCCATCGAAGCCATTACCGGGGTCGGCCTGGACGTGCCCGTCGTCACCACCCCGTACACCAACATCCAGGATGCGACCGTACGCAATATCGCCGGCATCGCCGGGGAAATGGGCGTGCCGCTGCTTCGCGCCGGAGTCTGGAAATACGGTGCCGGCGATCTCGAGGCCCGCCTCCTCGAAGTGCAGCGCGACATCGCCGGGCTGGGCGCGCTGGCCCGCGCCGCCAACATGACCGTGGTCATCGAAAACGTCGCGGGCGATAACGTGGGTGCGTCTCTGTGGGACCTCCACACCATCCTGCGCGCCACCGATCCGCGCTACATCGGCTACGATTTCGATCCCGGCTATGCCGTGCAGGACGGCGGCGCCGGCGCCTGGCAGGTGGCCCTGCGTCTGGCCATGCCGCGCATCAAGATGATCACCGCCCGCGATTTTTACTGGAACAAGGATGCGGCGGGCGTATGGAAGCCGCAGCCGTGCCCGCTTGGGGAGGGCATGGTGGACTGGCGCAAGGTGTTCGCCGCACTGGCCGCGGCCAGGTTCGTCGGCCCGGTCTCCGTTCACCTGGAGTACGAGACGAAAAACGAGCTGGCGGCCATCCGCCGCGACCTCGCCTTCGTCAAAAAACAGGTGTCGGCGGCGTATGGGGGTTAGGGAGAGAGGTCTGTTGTGAAGGGGTCGAAGCGAGTGCTGCGATGGGCCGTATTATTGGCGGTTTGTGCCGGCGGCGTGTGGGCGTTTCAAAAACCGTTCCGCGTGTTGATGAGCATGGAACCGGCGGACAATGTCCCCCTGCCGCGCGATTACCAGGATAAGACCGAGTGGGTGCAGGCCCGCCTCATGTACCCGAATCATCCCGAAGCCCGCTTCACCCGGGGGTCCTACTTCGGCGAGCTCGACTGGCGGCAGGGCGGCACCAGTTGGACCCAGGACTACCCCCGCGCCGACCGCCATTTCGCCCAGGCCCTGCGCCGCCTCACCCGCGTCAATGCCCGCTCCGTCGAGCAGCCCAATAATCCGGACGACCTTGACGATTTCTTCAACTGGCCCTGGATGGTCGCCGGCGAGTTGGGCGACTGGCGCCTCACCGACACCCAGGCCGCCACCATCCGGGAGTACCTCCTGCGCGGCGGATTCATCTACATGGACGACTTCTGGAACGAAGACGAGTGGGGCCGCTTCATGGAAAGCATGCGCAAGGTCTTCCCCGACCGCGCCGCCGTCGAGATCCCCAACCCGGATCCCATCTTCCACACCGTCTACGACCTGGATGAGCGTTACCAGATCCTCGGCCAGTGGTCTCTCAACAACCGCGGCTGGATGTGGCAGCGCGCCGCCGGAACCACGCCGCACTGGCGCGGCATCTATGACGACAAGGGCCGCATCATGGTGGCCATGACCTTCAACAACGACGTCGGCGATTCCTGGGAGTGGGCCGACGAGCCCCGCTACCCCGAGAAGTACTCGGCCCTGGGCCTGCGCCTCGGAGTCAACTTCGTCATCTACTCCTTCACCCACTGATCACCGGCGAGGCGCACCAAGCATGGCCGCGCCCCACACCGGTCCGTTGTCGGCCTCCTGCACGAAGGCCACCACCCGCGTGCCTGCTTCCATCGCCACCTGTCCGCGAAATCCTTTACTGCCCGTCACCACCCCAATATCCTTGAGCGACTTCACAATCGCCACGTGCAGCAGCCGGCGCCCCTTGTTCTCGCCCCGAAGCACGTCCGAACTTCCCGTCTCCGCCGCATAGGCCACAAAGACGTGCGCCTTGCGGGCCGTACCCGCCGGCAGGGGGTCTGCTTCGAGAATCGCCCGGTCGCCGTCGCGCGACAGCCGCACTCCCACCTGGTGCCTCGCTTTCGCCGCCCCGCGAATCGCCGCCAGGGCCGCGTCGCCGTCGTTGCCCACGAATTCCGTCCGCCCGTCCACCACCATCTGCGGGGTGTAGGGGCCGTCGATGCCGAAACGCCGCGCGTAGAGTTCCTGCCGCTCGCTCGCCGCGTGCGAAGAATACGGATCCGTCCAGCCGATGTAGTTCCAATAATCCACGTGCTCGCTGAGAACGATAATCTCCGCGCCCGCAACAGGTTGGCTGCGGTCGAGCCGCTCCAGCAGCGCGTCCGCCGGCGGACAGCTCGAGCACCCCTCGCTGGTGAACAGCTCCACCAGTACCGGACGCGCCTGCTCCGCCGGTAGAGACATAGCCGCCGCCCCCAGAAACGCAGCCGCAAGCATCAGTTTTGCCATACAGCCTTCTATCCCTCCCCGCCCTGTAATTATTCCTCAAAAAACTTCCGCCGCCGGGAATATTCCGGCCGCTTATCCGGATATGCAGTCAGCAACCCACGCGTGAAGCCATGCTATTCTCCCGCCAATCCCGTACCGCCGATTTCGAAGCCGCGGCACTGCCGCACTTGAACGAGATCTACCGGACGGCGGCACGACTGCTCGGCGATGCCGCCCGCGCCGACGACGTCGTACAGGATGTGTTCCTCCAGGCCTGGAAGTCTTTCGACAGGTTCGAACCCGGCACCAATTGCCGCGCCTGGCTGTTCAAAATCCTGTTCCATTCCATGAACCACTACCGCCGCAAATGGCTCGGCTTCCGGCTGGTACGCGAGAGCGAAGAGGTGCTGGAACAGGCCGTCGCCGCGCCGCCTCCGCCCGCCGCCCAAGTGACCGACCAGGAAATGCTGCGCGCCCTGGCCGCGATTCCGCGGGAATTTCGCGCCGCCGTCCTCCTGATCGACGTGGAGGAGTTCACTTATAAAGAGGCGGCCGGCATTTTGAATGTGCCCATCGGGACCGTCATGTCGCGCCTCAGCCGCGGCCGCAAACTGCTCCGCGAAAAGCTGGCTGGTATGGCATACTCGTACGGCATCGGCGCCCTGATCCAGGAAGGACAAACAGCATGAACAAAGGACCATCGAGCTGCGAAACAACGCAACGCCGCCTGGATTCTTACATCAGCGAAGAGATGCCCGCGGAGGAGCGCCGGCAGGTGCAGCGGCACCTCGAAGAGTGCGCCTCCTGCGCGGCGGAACACGAGGTGCGCACGCGCCTGCGCTCGCGCCTCAAGGCCGCGGTGATGGCCTCCAGCGTTCCACCGGATCTTCAGGTCCGTGTGCGCGAGCAGCTCCGCCAACCCCGCCGCGATTCACGGCTGTCGTCGTGGTTCGCCTGGAACGGCTGGGCCGCGGGCGCGGTGGCTGTGGCGGCGGCGCTGGTCGTCACCGCCGGAATCTGGCTCAAGCCGCCGCGCGAAACGCTGCCGGCCTTGAACGACCGTCCGCGCCAGACCGCCTTCATCCGCCGCATCTCCGCCAACATCGCGCAGGTGTTGAGGGTGGGGCTCGGGGACCACGTCCACTGCAGTATCTTCCGCGACTATTCCAAGCTGACACCGCCTCTCGACCAACTGGGACCGGAGTTCAAAGACCTCCTGCCGCTCGTCGAAAGCGCGATCCCGGATGGCTACCAGGTGGTCATGGCGCACCATTGCAGTTACGACGGCCGTAAGTTCACCCACGTCACCATGAAGAAAGGCGGGAGTCTTCTCTCGCTGGTGATCGCCGAAAAACAGCCCGGCGAATCGATGGACAGCCTGTCGCCGTCCGCCACCGCCTCCGGCATTCCCGTCTATCAGTCCGGCGCCGAGCGTTTCCATGTGGCCGGATTCGAAGCCGGACGTTACTTCGCCTTCGTGGTCTCCGACCTGAGGGCCGCCCGCAACCTCGAGGTTGCCGAAGCCATGGCGCCCTCCGTCACCGGCCTGCTGGCCAGAATCTAGCCGTTTGGACTTGACAGGCATGTTACTGTGTAAGTGAGATTACCCGCCCACCGCGGCATCTCCAACACAGGTTTTACTTGCTGGCCAGCAAGCGTTGCTTCTCCGGTGGAACTGAGCTCCCTGTAGGCCCGTGAACGGCCCAACGGCTGCCACTCCCGTAGATGGAGCCGGCGGGGAGACCTTGGATTCGAATCCATAACATCCTATGGAGTGCGGATAGCGGTTATCGCCGTCCCATTGCGATTTCAGAGAGCGAGTCATCGAATCAACAGCGTAAAAGTAACGCTATCCAGCGATTCCAATGCGCAACGAAGATGCCGCTCGATTCACTGGCGGCCGGATACGCACGGCGATAAGTCCGATTGCCCCGGCCGCCGCAACGAACACTTACCCTCGCGGGATTACTCCGTTTTGACTCCCCACGAAATCCCGTTCACACATCTTACAAATTTATTTTTGCCCGCCCTCGAGCTCTCCCCGAAGTAACTGACGGCCCCGGCTCAGGCGCGACATCACCGTCCCGATCGGTATGTTCAGCGTCTCCTGAATCTCTTTGTAGGAAAACTCCTGCACGTCGGCCAGCACCACCACTTCCGCGTAGCGCTGCGGAATCGCGGCCAGTGCGCGGAGCAGTTCTTCATCCGTGAGGTGGTCGCTCACCGGCGCCGGGGAGGCCACCCGCTCCAGTTCCTCCGGCTCGCTGAAAACGAACCGGTTGTACCACTTGCGCCGCCTGTGGGCGAGCACGTGAAACAGGATCCGGAACAGCCAGGCGCGGCAGTTCGTGCCCGGTTCGTAGCGGTGAAACGAACTCCACGCCTGCACGTAGGTGTCCTGTACCGCGTCCTCGGCCTCGGCCGCGTTGCGCAGGAGCGCTGCTGCCGTCCGGTAGAGCGCCGGCAGGTGCGGCAGCGCTTCGGCTTCAAAACCCGCCGTTTTCGTTGCGCTTGGGGACATCGTCCGTTTCCATATCGTTGCACTTTGCCGGGTAAGACGGGAATCCCGGTGAAAAGATGCAGGATCGCACCAATCCCCTCGCAAAATCCTGAAAGGAAGAGCCCGGAGTGGTTAGAATGGCACATGGCTCTTTTCGGAGGGAGCCCTGCGAGAGAAGTTCGGGTACATCCCTGAATTCTTCCGAGCGTAGGACCCGGCCCTGGTCGAGGCCGAGCTGGAGATGTCTGCCATTTCGTCCCAGCCCGGCCTCACCCCCATCGAGCGAGAGCAGGCCAGGCCCACCGGCGGCCCGGAGCCTCAAACCACGAGCGCCGCGGCCTTCTTGTCGAGAAACCAGGCGACCCCGCGGCCCTGGTGCGCGGCGATCTGCGCCGGGTAGCGCATAGGATCGTATTCTTCCTTGAACACGGCGCGGACGGCCTCCGCCTTGTCCTCGCCCAGCGCCAGCACGACCGTGTTTTCGGCCGCCATGAGCACACCGGGCAGCAGCGTCACACGCCATTGCGTGAATTTGGGAACGTAGACGGCCGCGGCGATGTGCTGGTGATCCTCGATCAGCGGCTCGCCCGGAAACAGGCTGGCGGTGTGCGCGTCCGGGCCGATGCCGCGATGAATCAGGTCGAAATGCGGCAACTCGCCGTCCACCAGTCCGAAGGCGGCGCGGATGTCTTCCACGTAGCGGCGGGCGGCAGCCTCCGGCAGCATCTCGCCGAACACGCGATGGATCATTCCCGGTCGAAAATGTCCGGGCCGGATCAGAGTTTCCCCGGCCATCCGGTAGTTGCTGGCGGGATCGGTGGGCGGGACGCAGCGTTCATCCACCCAGAACAGCCTGACCCGCTGCCAGGCGAAAGGTGTGGCGGCCAGTTTCTCGAAAAGCAGCCGCGGGGAGGATCCGCCGGAAATCGCGAAACTCGCGAATTCCCGCTCGGCCAGGACTCCATCGAGCACAGCCACTACGTGCCGCGCGCACGCTTCCGCCGCGGCGGCGGCATCGCCCGAAATGTGCCGGGCGGCGCTCATTCGTCCACAGCATACGCCAGCCGGACGGCGGAATCCAGGGCACGTTCGTACCCGGCGTCGCGGCGGACAATGGCGAGTTCTTCCCGCAACAGCAGGTAGTCGCTGGGCTCCGGCAGGTTGGTGCAATTGACCGCGCCATTCACGCTGGAAACGAGCCGCTTTTCACGCCGCTCGAGCGCGATGGCGAGGCCCTCGCCTGCAATCTCCAGCCGCAGCGGGGCGGCGGCCGGGTCGCGCGCCAGCGAGACGGAAAATTTCGCGCCCGCGGAGGAAAGCGAGTCCGCCACCCAGGCGGCGAAGTACCGCGCCGTGGTTTCGAGCGTCCCCGAAAAGGCCACACGGACGCGCGCGATGTTCTTTACCTTGCCCACATACTCGCGGTTTTCAAACACCTGCGCCAGCATCTCGCGCCAGCGCGTCAGGCGCGTCCAGGCGAGATCCGCCACGATCGGATACCCGGCGGAACGCGCGGCCAGCCGCTCCAGGGCCGGCATTCCGGATAACCCGGCGGTATCGAGAATCAGCTTGTGGGCGTTGCGTGTGATGGCCGGAAACTCGGGGGCGGCGGCGAGCCGCGGGCTGCGGCACCAAAGCATCAGCGGAAGGTCGGCGGCGGCCAGCGGCAGCAGCACGGCGGGCAGGTCCCCCAGCGCCGCATCCGAGGCGATGATTTCGATGTGCTCGCAGCAGATCTGGCGCCGCTGCCCGAAGGGCATCCAGCACTGCGCGTAGACGCGGTCGGCCAGCGCCCGGTCTCTGGATTCGCTGAGCCGCACCAGGATGGTCCGGGCCGGGTGCTCGGGCATCAACGCGGCCACCGTTTCCGAGATGCCGGCGAGGTCTTCGCGTTCTTCCGCGAATACCGCCAGGGTCATGGTGCAGGCACGCAGCACGCCGCCCCCCTGGTTCTGCCCCTCCTTGCCCAAATTGACCCAAAGGTCCGTCAGTTCGCGCAGAATCCGGTCGGGCGTGGCGCTCATCAGGGCCTCCTCCACACGTGTCCCCGCTGCGCCAGCATCTCGTCGGCGGCGTCCGGACCCCAGGAGCCCGCCGCATAATTGGGGAACTCGAATTTCGTCTCGCGCCAGACATTCTGGATGGGCTCCACCACCGCCCAACTCGCTTCCACCATGTCCTGGCGCGTGTACAGGGTTGCGTCGCCGATGATCGCATCGAGCAGCAGCGTCTCATATGCCGAGGGCGAACGCTCGCCGAAGCTCGAGCCGTAGTTGAAATCCATGGACACCGGCCGCAATGTCATTCCCGATCCGGGCCGCTTGGAAAGGAACTTCAGCGAAATGCCCTCCTCCGGCTGAATGCGCACGATCAGAACGTTGGGCGCATAGTCGCCCCCATCCTCGTCTTCGAAGATCGAGAGCGGCGCCTGGTTGAACTGAATGGCAATTTCGGTGACGCGCTTGGGCAGGCGTTTGCCCGTCCGCACGTAAAACGGGACGCCGGCCCAACGCCAGTTGTCCACGAAGAAAGTGACCGCGGCATAGGTGTCGGTCTGCGAATCCGGATGCACGCCGGGCTCCTCCCGGAAACCCGGGACATCCTCGCCCCCGATGCGCGCCGGCCCGTACTGCCCGGCAACCGCGTTCTGCGGCACCTGTTCCGGCGTCATGGGGCGAATGGAGCGCAGCAGCTTCGAACGTTCGTCCCGAACGGATGTCGAACGGAAACTGGCGCTCGGCTCCATGGCGATGGTGGCCATCACCTGCAGCAAATGATTCTGAATCATATCGGCCAGCGCGCCGGCCTCTTCGTAGTACGCGCCGCGGCCCTCCACCCCGATCGACTCGGCGGCGGTAATCTGCACGTGGTTGACGTACCGCCTGTTCCAGAGCGGTTCGAAGATGCCGTTGCCGAACCGGAACGCCAGTATGTTCTGGACCGTTTCCTTGCCCAGGTAATGATCGATGCGGTAAACATCGGACTCTTGAAAAACGGTGTGCAGTTCGTCGCTCAGCTCACGGGCGCTTTCGAGATTGTGGCCGAAGGGCTTCTCCACGATCAGCCGCCGCCAGCCGTTTCCCTTGCCCAGTCCCGCCGCGCCCAGTTTGATCGCGGCTGTGGCGTAGTAGCTCGGTTGCGTGGAAAGGTAGAAGAGGATATTACCGCCGGTGTGACGGGTCACCTCCACCTCCGCGAGTTTGGCCGCCAGCCGTTGGTAAAGACCGTCGTCCCCGATGTCGCCAGGCACATAGAACAGGCCGGCGGCGAAGGTGTTCCACACGTCCTCGTCGAAGCGCGTGTCCTCGGAAAACTCCTTCACGGCGTCGAGCATCTTTTCGCGGAACTGCTCGTCGGATAGCGGAGTGCGGGAACTGCCCACGACGGCGAAGCCGGCGGACAGGCGGCGGTCAAAGGCGAGGCGATAGAGCGCAGGCATCAGCTTGCGCTTGGTCAGGTCGCCATTGGCGCCGAAGATGACCATGGCGCATTCGGGCACACGCCTCTCAAACCGAAGCGCATCGTGGAACGGGTTTTCGGGAGGCATTCTGACCAAAATAGCATGGCCGCCGCGCCGGCCCGGTGCTGAAGAGGACCCCTGCTAGAATGAGGCGATGGCGGAAAACGAGGCGGATGCCAAACCCGCGGCGACCTTCGAAGCGTGTCTGGACGAACTCGAAAAAGTAGTCAAACAACTGGAGGCGGGCGACCTCTCGCTGGATCGCTCCCTCGAACTGTTTGAACGCGGCATGGTGTTGAGTGACTCCTGCCGGAAGCAGCTCGAAACCGCGGAAACGCGCGTCGAAATGCTGCTCCGCAAAGAGGGCCGGATGACCGCCGAACCCTTCCGGCCGGAAAAATCCTGATCCATGAACCTGCGCGACTATCTGGCAAGCCGGCAGCGGCTGGTGGATTCGGAACTGGACCGCCTCGTTCCTCCGGAATCGACGGCGCCGGAAACCATTCACCGCGCCATGCGGTACAGCCTCTTCGCCGGCGGGAAGCGGATTCGCCCCATCCTCTGCATGGAAGCCGCGAGCGCGGCCGGCGACGATTCGGCCGGCGTGGCCGCGGCAGCATGCGCGCTCGAACTCATCCATACATACTCGCTGATTCACGACGACCTGCCGGCGCTCGATAACGACGACTACCGGCGCGGGAAGCTGACCAACCACAAAGTGTTCGGCGAAGCCATGGCCATTCTGGCGGGCGACTCGCTGCTGACGCTCGCCTTTCAGGTGCTCGCCGGGCTCGAGATCGACAGCGGGCGGAAAGTGAAACTGATCGCGGAACTGGCTACCGCGTCCGGTACGGTCAACGGCATGATCGGGGGGCAGGTGGCCGATCTCGAAGGCGAGGGAAAGACGCCCACCGCGGAACTGCTCGAATCGATTCACCGCGCCAAGACCGGAGCGCTGCTGCGAGCCAGCCTGCGCATGGGAGCCATCTACGCGGGCGCCGGCCCGGAAGCGTACGCCGCTCTGTCCTGCTACGGCGAACACGTCGGGCTTGCGTTCCAGATTGTGGACGACATCCTCGATGTGGAGGAGTCTTCCGAGGTACTGGGCAAGACCGCGGGCAAGGATGCACAGCAGCAGAAAATCACATTCCCGGCCGTCTACGGCCTGGAAACGTCGCGCCGCATGGCCGGAGAGCAGTGCGAGCGGGCGCACCTGGTGCTGGCGCCGTTCGGCGAGCGCGGCGCGCGGCTCCACGAACTGGCCGACCTGATCGTTCATCGGAAGTCATGAAGACCCGGCTGGACCGGCTGCTGGTGGAACGCGGGCTGGCCGGCTCGCGAGAAAAGGCGCAAGCCCTGATCATGGCGGGCGAGGTCCGGGTGAATGGACAAAAGGCGTCGAAACCCGGAGCGCCCGTGGCTTCGGATGTCCGCGTCGAAGTCTTGGCGCGGCCTCCCTACGTGAGCCGCGGCGGATTCAAGCTGGCCGGGGCCCTCGAAGGCTTCGGCATCGATGTCCGGGGCAAGGTCTGCCTGGACATCGGATCTTCTACCGGGGGCTTTACCGACGTGCTCCTTCAGGCAGGCGCCGCAAGGGTGCACGCTGTAGACGTGGGGGCCGGGCAGCTTGCCTGGAGCCTCCGCAGCGACCCGCGGGTGCATCTACACGAAGGCATCAACGCGCGCGAACTCCAGAGCGGGCAGATCGGCGAACCGGTGGACGTGATCACCTGCGACGTCAGCTTCATTTCCGTGACCCTGATCCTGCCGGCCGCCGTTCCGCTGCTCCGTTCGGACGGGCAAATGGTTATACTGATCAAACCGCAGTTTGAAGTAGGCAAGGGCCAGGTTGGCAAGGGCGGCATCGTTCGCGAGCCGGAGCTGCACCAGGCCGTTTGCGCCCGCGTGACGGAGGTCGTGCGGGAACTCGGTTTCGAAACAGCCATCATGGAAAGCCCAATCGCAGGCGCCGAAGGCAATAAGGAGTTCCTCCTGCATGCCCATCATTAAGACCGTCGGGATCATCTCCAAACCAGGGGCGACGCACGCCGAAGAGCTGGTGCCGAATCTTCTCGAATGGCTGCACAGCCGGAACATCGTCATCCGCGTGGACGAGCAGACCGCAATGTACGCGGGAGGGGTAGCGGGAATTCCGCGGGAGGAGGTGCCCGAGGGCTGCGACCTGATCGTCGTGCTGGGAGGCGACGGGACGCTGCTCTCGGCCGCCCGGGCGATCGGGCACCGCGAGATTCCCCTGTTTCCGGTGAACCTGGGCGGCCTTGGATTTCTGACCGCCATCACCATCGACGAGCTCTTTCCGGAACTCGAACGCGCGCTGCTTGGCGAGCATCGCGTCGCCAAACGGCGCCTGCTGAGCACGTGTGTGGAGCGCAACGGCGACGTGGTGGCCTCCTTCGAGGCGCTCAACGATGCCGTGCTCACCAAGTCGTCGCTGGCCCGCATGATCGACCTGGTGGCGTACGTCGACGAGCAGTTCGTATGCACCTACAAAGCGGACGGCCTGATCGTTTCGACGCCCACCGGATCCACTGCGTACTCGCTCTCGGCGGGCGGCCCCATCATCTTTCCGTCCGTGCCGGCCAACTGCATCACGCCCATCTGTCCGCACATGCTGACCAACCGGCCGGTGCTGGTGCCCGAAACCAGCGTCATCCGGCTGACCTCGCTCGGCCCCGATGAAAGCGTCTATCTCACCATCGACGGACAGGTGGGAACGCCGGTGCAGGAAGGCGATGTGGTCGTCTGCCGGAGCTCGCGATATTCGCTGCACCTGATCCGTCCGCCGCGCATGATGTTCTTCGACGTGCTCCGGCAGAAGCTGAAGTGGGGCGAGCGATGAAGCGCCCTTCGCTCACCGCCTGGATATTTATCGGGATGGCCGCGGGCGTCGTGCTGGGAATCCTGGCGCCCGGTTTCGCCCGGCAACTGGGACCGGTGAGCAACGTTTTTCTGCGGCTGATCCGCTCCATCATCGCGCCGCTGCTGTTCGGCACCCTGGTCTACGGCATTGCGGGCGGCGGTGAGTTGAAGAACATGGGACGCATCGGCCTGAAGGCCATCGTCTACTTCGAACTGGTCACCACGCTGGCGCTTTTCCTGGGGCTGGGCGCGGTGAACCTGGTACGGCCGGGCGATGGCGTGCCCATTTCCCGTACGGCGGCCGAGACCGGATTACCGCAGGCGCAGACTACCTTGAGCGGGGTGCTGGAGCACATCTTCCCGGCCAGCATCATTGACGCCATGGCGCGCAACGACGTGCTGCAACTGGTGGTGTTCGCGTTTCTGTTCGGCGCGGCCTGCGCGGCCATCGGCGCCAAATCGGCGCCGGTGGTGCAGTTCTGCGGCGCGCTCGCCGAAGTCATGTTCCGCTACACGAAGTATGTGATGTACCTGGCGCCATTGGGCGTAGGCGCGGCGATTGGGGTCACCGTGGGCAGCAAGGGTGTGAGTGTGCTGTTCGGCCTGGGCAAGCTGATCCTGACCATGTACCTGGCGCTGGCCGTCTTTGTGATCGTCGTTCTCGGCGCGGTGGTAGTGCTCGTACGGATTCCGATCGGGCCGTTTTACCGGGCCGTGAGGGAACCGTTCCTGATCGCGTTCTCCACGGCCAGCAGCGAGGCGGCGCTGCCCCTGGCGCTCGAAAACATGGAGCGCTTCGGCGTGCCCAAACACATCGTCGGCTTCGTCATTCCCACCGGCTACAGCTTCAACCTGGACGGCACCACCCTGTACCTCGCGCTGGCCTCCGTGTTCGTGGCGCAGGCGGCCGGCATGCACCCGTCATTCGGCGAGCAACTGATCTGGATGCTCACCCTGATGGTGACCAGCAAGGGCGTGGCGGGCGTGCCGCGCGCGGCACTTGTCATTCTGGCCGGGACCCTGGCCACGTTCCACATGCCGCTGGAGGGCGCGGCCGTCCTGTTGGGCGTGGATGCCATTCTCGATATGGCGCGCACCTCCATCAACGTGTTAGGAAACTGCCTCGCCAGCGCCGTGGTGGCGCGGTGGGAAGGGTTCAAAGTCGGATACGAATCCGCCGCGCAGTCGTAAAGGGCCCTTCCGTACGTTTGCGCGGCTGGCATTTGAGTTGCGTTAGTCAAAGGCGATGGGCCTCACTCGCGTAACAATTGCCTTACTGGGTGTTTTCGTCCTATATGGTGCGGAACCTCACGCCCGCAAAAAAACAGCGGCGAAGAAGCCGGCAGTCGTGTGGGACGCTGCCGCGATCGAATCGCCCGATCAGCCGGAACTCAAGATTGGAGATAAAGGTCCGGGCGTTCTGCGCGCGCAGATCCTGCTCGACCGCGCGCACTTTTCGTGCGGCGAAATCGACGGCCAATTCGGCTCCAATATGCAGAAGACGGTCAGCGCGTTTCAACAGAACCGGAACCTTCGGGTTACCGGAACCGTGGACGGCGCCACTTGGGCTGCGCTGAACGCCGACACCGCGCCCGTGCTTACGAAGTACCTGATCGTAGCGGACGATCTCGATGGGCCGTTCGTGAAAATTCCGCCAAAGCTCGCCCAGCAGGCGAAGCTCCCCGCCCTCGGCTACACATCGGCGCTCGAAGAATTGTCGGAACGTGTGCATTCCGCGCCGGAAATCCTGAAGGCCTTGAATCCCGGGTTCGATTTTCAATCCGAACGGGAGATCACGGTGCCGAATGCGCTGACGCTCCCGCCGGCCGGGCCCGCCGCCAAAGTAGTGGTTTCCAAATCGGACAGTTCCGTGCGCGCCCTGGATGAAAACGGGAAGCTGCTGGCCTTCTATGTGGCCACCATCGGCAGCGAGCACGATCCGCTGCCCATCGGCGATTGGAAGATTCGGGGCGTGGGCAAGAATCCCGTCTTTCACTACAACCCGAACCTGTTTTGGGATGCTAAGGCGAGCGACGCAAAGGTCACGATCCCACCGGGACCCAACAACCCGGTGGGTCCCGTCTGGATCGACCTTTCCAAGGAACACTACGGAATTCACGGCACACCTGAGCCGTCGCTGGTGGGCCACGCCGCATCCCACGGCTGCATCCGGCTGACTAACTGGGATGCGCTGGAACTGGCCTCGCTGGTCAAGCCGAACACACCGGCGGAGCTTCGGGAGTAAGCGTATGTCGGGTCGAACGGTTGCAGCATTCGTTCTCGGTTTCGCCGCCGGGATGCTGTTTTTGGCGGTCGTGCTTCGTGCAGGCGGCCATCTGGGTCTGACTCCGGCCGAGGCCGCGCTCCCCACACCTTCCGCCCCGCTGCCCGATTTGAGCGCGGGTGCGGCAACCCCGGCGCCGGCGCCGGCACCGCTGCCGGAACTGATTCCACCGGTCCGCTCCGGAGAAGGCCATGCCGAC
Organism: Bryobacterales bacterium; assembly: GCA_963836425.1. Lineage (GTDB taxonomy): Bacteria > Acidobacteriota > Terriglobia > Bryobacterales > Bryobacteraceae > CAWIJJ01. Next base: position 477,890 of record CAWIJJ010000016.1, read on the forward strand.
CGCGTCGCGCCGCCGGAGCCGCTTGCCGGACTCGCCATACCCATCGCGGGCATCGATCCGTCCAAGCTCTACGACAGCTTCGACGACCCGCGGACCGGTCACAAGCACGAGGCCCTCGACATTATGGCGCCTCGCGGTACGCCGGTTCTTGCGGCCGTCGAAGGCAACGTGGTGAAACTGTTCAACAGCAAACAGGGCGGCCTGACCGTTTACCAATTCGATAATTCGCGCACCTACTGCTTCTACTACGCGCATCTCGACCGTTACGCGCGCGGCCTCAAAGAAGGAGCGCTGTTGCGGCAGGGCGACGTGCTCGGCTACGTCGGCAGCACCGGCGACGCACAACCGGATGCTCCGCACCTGCACTTCGCGATTTTTGAGCTCGGGCCGGAGAAACAGTGGTGGAAGGGCACCGCCATCAATCCTCTTCCGATTCTCCAGCGCTCCGCCGCCAAAGCATCACGGCGAAGCCGGTAAACAGCAGGAGCGGCGGCATGCCCAGCACCAGGATACCCGCGTTCAAAACGCGCGCCCGAGCCTGGTTTTGCGCCGCCGCGGTGCGGTAGCACATCACGCACTGCGCCGGAGCCGCCGGCGCCAGGGCGGCGGCAAACAAGATTACTGCAAGCGCCCGCTTCATGGTTCAGCCCCACACATAGAACAGCGCCATCAGATAGAGCCACAGCACGTCCAAAAAGTGCCAGTAAATTGCAGTCACGTCGATGGCCGTGCGCTTGGCGGGCCCAAGCTGAAGCCGCAACGCCTGCACGTCCACGTACACCAGGGCCGCCACGCCGCCCAACAGGTGAAAGGCGTGCGCCGCGGTCAGCAGATAGAAGAACGAGCTGCTCGGATTGGAGGCGACGAAAATGCCCTCGGCCGCAAGCTGACGCCAGGCCATCGCCTGTCCCACCAGAAACAGGATGCCGAGCGCGGTAGCGATGCTCCACCAGAGGTTGAACCGCCCGCGGTTCCGGTTCCGGAGAGCGCGACGGGAGAAGTCGAGCACGAAGCTCGAAAGCAGCAGCACAGCCGTGTTCACCAGCAGGATCGGCGGTTTCGGCATGCTGATCCAGTCTTCGGCGGCGCGCCGGATCACAAACGCGCTGGTGAAGGCGGCAAATACCATGCCTGTGGCCGCGAGGAGCACCAGCAGTCCGGTGAAGGAGGCGCGCCGGAACGAGCCGCGGCCGCCGTCGGAGCCGTCGCCGCCCCAGCCGCGGTCGATCGGAGGAGGCGGCGGCCCTTTGATGATGTCGTTGCTGATCTGCTGCGGCATGTCAGACGTCTTTGGGCAGCGGCGGATCCGTCTGCATCGTGTAATCCGAGGGTGCGCCGGGCACGCTGTATTCATACGGCCCGTGATGCACTACGGGGCGGAACTCCCCCGCCCATTCGAGGGTGGTCGCCCGCCACGGATTATCGGGAGCTTCAGGGCCGCGCCGCATGCTCCAGAACAGGTTCACCAGGAACAACACCTGCGCCGCGGCGGTGAAATAGGCGGCGTGTGTGATCCAGCGGCTGAGCGGCATGAGTCCGGCCAGGTAGTGCACGGCGGAGTAGTCGGCATAGCGGCGCGGCGCCCCCGCCATGCCCAGGAAGTGCATGGGCAGGAAGATGGAATAAACGCCCGCCAGCGTGAAGTAGAAATGCAGCTTGCCCAGCGTCTCGTTCATCATCCGGCCGAACATCAGCGGGAACCAGTAGAACGTAGCGGCGAACATGGCGAAGATCGCCGCCACCCCCATGATGATGTGGAAATGCCCGACCACGAAAGCGGTGTCGTGGAAGTACATATCGAGCGCCGGCTGCCCCAGGAAAATGCCGCTTAAGCCGCCGGTGACGAAGACCGAAACGAAGCCGAGCGAGAACAGCATGGCGGTGTTGAGCCTGGAGCGTCCCTCCCCACAAGGTTGCCAGCCAATTGAAAGTTTTGATGGCGGAAGGCACCCCGATGCACATGGTCAGGGTGGCGAATGCCATGGCGGAATACGGGCTCATCCCGCTCATGAACATGTGATGGCCCCACACCAGGAAGCCCAGGAAGCCGATGCTGAAAATCGCCACCACCATGGCGCGGTAACCGAACAGGGGCTTACGCGAAAACGTAGACAGCAGTTGCGACGTCACGCCCATTCCGGGCAGGATCGCGATGTACACTTCCGGGTGCCCGAAGAACCAGAACAGATGCTGCCACAGGATGGGCGATCCGCCTCCCCGGTTGGTCAGAAGCTCGTCGTTCACCAGCAGCCCCGCGGGCAGAAAGAAACTGGTTCCCGCCAGCCGGTCCAGAAGCAGCAGAACGCCGGCTGAAAGCAGCACGCCAAAGCCGAACAGCCCCAGCACCGCCGTCACCAGCCACGTCCAGCAGGTCATCGGCATGCGCATCAGCTTCATCCCCTTGCAGCGCAGGTCCAGGGCGGTAGTGATGAAGTTGATGGAACTCATCGCCTGGCCCAGGCAGAAGATCGCGATACTCAGAATCCAGACGGTCTGGCCGAGGCCCTGTCCCGGACCGGCCACGCGGCCCACGGCACTGAGGGGCGGGTACGCGGTCCATCCCGATATCGGTCCGCCGCCGGCCACGAAGAACGTGGACAGCATCACCAGCAGGGAGACGAGCGTTGTCCAGAAGGAGAGCATGTTGAGCACCGGGAACGCCATATCGGCGGCGCCCAACTGAAGCGGCAGGAAGAGATTGCCGAAGCCGCTTTGCGGAACCGTGGTGAGCACGAAAAACACCATCAGGGTGCCGTGCAGGGTCATCAGCGCCAGGTACAGTTCCGGGGTCATCACGCCGCCCGGAGCGCCATCGGGCCAGAGCCTCTCGAACCAGCCGACCGAAGCGGTGGGATGCACCAGGTGAAAGCGCATCAGCAGCGACAGCGCCATCCCCACGAGCACGGCGAACAGGCCGAGGAAATAATACTGAAGCCCGATCACCCTGTGGTCCACGCTGAACACGTACCTGCGAAGAAAGCTTCCGCGCGGCGAGTGTGCGAGCTTCACCGCGACTGCTCCCGCAGCCAGGCATCGAAGGTTGCCGGAGGGAGCACTTCGAGCCGCGTCACCATCGTCGAGTGTCCCAGGCCGCATAACTCCGAGCAGGGGATTTCGTAGGAACCGGTGAGGCCGGCGACAAAGTGCAGGGGAATGGCCATCCCGGGCACCGCATCCTGTTTCAGCCGGAGTTCCGGCACAAAGAAGCTGTGGATCACGTCGCGGGCCCGCAGGGTCAACTGCACGGCACGGCCCGCGGGCGCCCTCAGGATGGTGGTGACGATATCGTCCCTGGCGTCGGGGTCCTTTTCATCGAGTCCGAACGGGTTAAGCGCCGCATCGTTGACCAGCGAAGGATCCGTGCGGCCGAAACGGCCGTCCGGCCCCGGGTAGCGAAAGCCCCACGCAAACTGGTAAGCGATGACTTCCACCCGAAGGGCGCCGGCCGGTGCGGGTTCCAGATGGACGCCGGCCCAGATGCGGCTTCCGGTCAACATCAGGGCGAGGAACAGCACCGTCGTGGCCGCGGTCCAGGCCGCTTCCCAGCGGACGCTGCCGCGAAAGTGACGCGCTTCCTGTTTGCGGAAACGGAAAATCGCGAAGCCCAGCGCGGCATGGGCAAGAACGAAGATGATCCCAGCCACCAGCAACGTGCGAAGGAATTGGGTGTCGTAGGCCTGCGCGTGATTCGAAATCGGAGGAGGGAACCACCAGGGGCGGGCGGCAAACAGGTACACGACGCTCGCAGTCAGCACCCACAGCACAGCACCCAGCCCCATTTCCGCCAGTGTACCGCAGCCGGGCCGGGCTTCCACTCGGGCGCGTCCGTTCTATGGAAGCGCCGGGGAACCCGTCTCAGGCGGTGCGCTGTCTCGGAACCTCGAGGTCGCGGGTACGGCACCGATCGTATGAAACCAGGGAGCGGATCAGAGTGTCGATTGCCGAGCGCCGTGCGTAGAGAATCTTCAATTCATTTCGTACACTGCCACCGGCGTTGGCAGCAGCAATCGGTCTCTTCTTCGCGGGCAACATAGTACAGATGTACCAAAAGGTTCAGGACAATACAACAGAAAAGTACGGGTCGTTTGGCCGGAGGTTTCTACGTAATCGCGAGAATTTAGCTATCCCGAAGAAACCGCAGGATTTCGTTTTCATCATTAGGCAGTAAAACGGGTTTATTGCCGTAATTTGGTTCGATACTAGTACTATGGTTCCGTAGTACTCCCGTGTGGTACTTGAAGATGTAATCCGGGTCCTTCAAGACGTTGCCCGTCAGCACCGCTACCACGTCCGCATCGGCATTTACGGTACCCGCTTTTACGAGTTTCTTGAGCCCCGCCAGAGTGGCCGCGGATGCGGGTTCGCAGCCGATTCCACACTGGCCTATGACAGCCTTGGCGTCCGCAATTTCCTGCTCGCTCACCGCCTCCACCACCCCGTTCGAGCGCTTCACTTCCATCAGCGCTTTTGGCCAGGAAACCGGATCTCCGATTTTGATGGCGGTGGCGAGCGTATGCGGGTCGGGTACGGGCGCGTAGTGCGACTTTCGCTCGGAGTGCCACAGACTGTAAAAAGGAGCAGCGCCCTCGGATTGAATCACTGCCAGCCGCGGCAGCCGGTCGATCACCCCCAGCGCCACCATCTCGCGCAGTCCCTTGCCGAACGCCGAGGCGTTGCCCAGATTTCCTCCCGGCAGCACGATCCAGTCCGGTACCTTCCAGTCACGCTGGTCCATCAGTTCCACCATGATGGTCTTCTGCCCCTCGATGCGGAACGGGTTAATCGAATTGAGGAGGTAAATTCCGAGTTTTTCGGCCACTTGCCGCACCAGCGCCAGGATCTGGTCGAAGTTCGCCTCCACCTGGATCGTCCGGGCGCCGTATTCGAGGGCCTGGGCCAGTTTGCCGAAGGAAATGTTGCCATGGGGCAGGAAGATGACCGGCCGAAGGCCGCCGGCGCTGGCATAGGCCGCCATGGATGCCGAAGTATTGCCGGTGGAAACGCAGGCCACGCGCGTTTTCCCGAGTTGCCGCGCCTGTGCCACCCCGCAGGTCATTCCGTTGTCCTTGAACGAGCCGGTGGGGTTGAATCCCTGGTGCTTGAAGGTCAGGCGGTCCAGCCCCGCGTAGCGCGCGGCGCGCGGCGCGTCGAGCAGCGGCGTGTTTCCCTCGCGCAGGGTCACCACGTAGTCGAGACTGTCGAGAAAGGGGATCAGCTCCCGGTATCGCCACACGCCGCTCTGGTCGATGGGGGCGTTGGACAGGCGGCGATTGCGCCAGAGAGTTTTCAAGCCCATCGCCGGCTCCGCCACCGCACCGTACACCGTCTCGAGCAGCCCGCCGCACTGGGGACAGTTATAGATCACGTCGCTCAAGGGGTACGTAGCGCGACACTTCTCCTCAAAGCAGGCGAGTTGGGCTGACATGAAGCTCTATTATAAGGGCATGCTCGCTGTTCACCTGGAAGGCGGAGCGGTCAGCCTGAAAGATGTTCCCATGCCGGAGCGGCCCGCCGGTTTTGCGTTGTTGAAGCTCGTCATGGGAGGCATCTGCAACACCGATCTCGAGCTCCAGCGCGGGTATTACGGCTTTGCCGGAACCCCCGGACACGAATTTGTGGCCGATGTCGTGGAAGCGGACAACAGCGAGTTGAAGGGACGCCGTGTGACCGGTGAAATCAACCTGGCCTGCACGGCCTGCGAGTGGTGCCGCCGCGGCATGGGCCGGCACTGCCCCAACCGGACCGTGCTTGGAATCGTGGGCCATCCGGGCGCTTTCGCCGAGTTCTTCACCCTTCCCGAGCGAAACCTGCACGTGCTGCCGAACGACATGCCGTCCGAGCGTGCGGTCTTCACCGAGCCCCTGGCGGCCGCCTGCGAAATTCTCGAACAGGTGTGCATCCCCAAAAACGAACGGGTCGCGGTGCTGGGCGACGGCAAACTGGGGCTGCTGATCGCGATGGTTCTCAACGCCCACGGCTATCCGGTCGTCCAATACGGGCACCATGCCGAAAAGCTGGCTTTGTCGAGGAGCGTCGGCGTGGAAACGGCGCTGGCCGGCGAGTGTCCGCCCGCAGCCGCGTTCGACTGGGTGGTGGAGGCCACGGGCAGTCCGGAAGGCCTTCGGGCGGCCGCTGCCATGACGCGGCCGCGCGGCACCATTATTCTGAAATCGACGCTCCACGGCACGGTTCCCGTGGATACCGCGCCGCTGGTGGTCAACGAGCTCACGCTGGTGGGTTCGCGCTGCGGCCGGTTCGACGAAGCGCTGCCGCTGCTCGACCATCACCTGATTCCGGTGGAGCAGTTGGTGGCCGGCCGGTACCCGCTGCGCGAGGCGCCGAAGGCGTTTGCGAAGGCGGCTGAACCGGGCGTATTGAAGGTGCTACTCCACGCCTGAGGCCGGCTGCTGCTGCGTCATGCAGTGCAGCGCGCCCAGTCCCCAGACGAGTTCCGTACAGTTGATGCCGGTCACTTCGCGGCCGGGAAAGCAGCGCGCGAGGGTGGTGAGCGCAACCCGGTCCGCGGGGTCGTTGAAGGTCGGCACCAGCACCAGTCCGTTGGCGATATAGAAGTTGGCGTAGCTGGCGGGCAGGCGCTGCCCGTTGAAAATAAGCGGCCGGGGCATCGGTAGTTTCACGACGCGCAGTCCCGCATCGCGCAACAGCCGCGCATTCTCTTTGAGGGGCTCGTGATTGGCGTCGGCCGGATCGGGTTCCGAGGCGACCACCACGGTTTCCGGAGTCACGAAGCGGGCGAGGTCGTCCACGTGGCCGTGCGTATCGTCGCCCGCGATCCCGTTACCCAGCCAGATGACCCGCTCGACGCCCAGAAAGCGGCCAAGCCGGCGCTCCACCTCCCGCCGTCCCATTCCGGGGTTCCGCGCCTGCACCGGGCTGAGCAGGCACTCCTCGGTGGTCAGCAGGGACCCGGCGCCGTTGACGTCGATGCTGCCCCCTTCGAGCACCATGTCCGCATCGAACGCCGGCAGCGCGAGGCGCGCGGCCATCCAGGCGGGCACCGCCGCATCGAGCTGCCAGTCGTCGTACTTGGCCCACGCATTGAACCGCCAGCAGGTGAGCGCCGTGCGGCCCTGCCGGTTGCGCACGAACAGCGGGCAGTAATCGCGCGTCCAGGCGCGGTTAGTGGGCTTTTCGAAGAATTCGACCGCTTCCAGATTCGCGCCGGCCTTGCGGAGGATGCGGCGCGCCTGCATCTCCAGGGACTCATCCCGCACCAGGATCCGCACCTTCTCCACCCGGCTCAGCTTGCGCACGATTTCGGCATAGACCCAGGGAACCGGCGCGAAACGGCCCGGCCAGTCTTCCCGGTTGTGCGGCCAGGCGATCCAGGTAGCCTCGTGGGGTTCCCACTCGGCCGGCATCCGGAATCCCTTCAATCGAGCACCCGGTTCAGAATCGGACCGTAGGCGTCGATCCGGCGGTCGCGCAGGAAGGGCCAGTTCCGGCGCACCTCCTCGATGCGGCGGGGATCGCATTCGACAATCAGCGTTTCTTCCTGGTCATGCGAGGCTTCCGCCAGCACCTGCCCGAACGGGTCCGAGACGAACGATCCGCCCCAGAATTCGAGGCCATGCTCGGGCGGACCCTCGTAACCCACGCGGTTCACCGCCGCCACGTAGATTCCGTTGGCGATGGCGTGTGCCCGCTGGATAGTCCGCCAGGCATCGTGCTGCGCTTCTCCGAACTCCGCCTTTTCCGAGGGGTGCCAGCCGATAGCGGTGGGATAGAACAGCACCTGTGCGCCGCCGAGGGCAGCGAGCCTCGCCGCTTCCGGGTACCACTGATCCCAGCACACCAGCGCCGCCACCCGGGCAAAGCGGGTGTCGAAGCAGCGGAAACCCAGGTCCCCCGGGGTGAAATAGTATTTTTCAAAGTACAGCGGGTCGTCCGGGATGTGCATCTTCCGGTACTTGCCGAGCAGCGTGCCGTCGGCGTCGATCACCAGCGCGGTGTTGTGATACACTCCCGCCGCGCGCCGCTCGAAAATAGACCCGACGATCACGATTCCAAGCTCCGCCGCCAGGCGGGTGAAGCTTTCGCTGGTGGGGCCCGGCACGGGCTCCGCCAGGTCGAACAGATCGCAGTTCTCCTCGCGGCAAAAGTATTGGGACCGGAACAGTTCCTGCACCGAGACGACCTGCGCGCCGCGCCCCGCGGCTTCACGGATGCGCCACTCGGCTTTGGCCAGGTTTTCGTTGGGATCCTTCGAGCAGGCCATCTGGATCAGGCCTACGCGGAATTTGGCAAGCTGCACAAGACTATTGTACCGGCGTATGATTGCACTTGACCCACCACGCCCTGGTTCTGTTCGATATCGACGGCACGCTCGTCCGGCGCGCCGGGCCGCATCATCGTGAGGCCCTGGTCCACGGGATCCGCCGCGTCACCGGCCTTGAAACCACCACCGAAGGGATACCCGTCCAGGGGATGCTCGACCCGGACATATTGACCCTGATGCTGCGCCGGGCGGGAGTGAAACGAACCCAGATTCGCGAGGCGATGCCTGCCGTCTGCCGCGCCGCCGAACGCCACTACCTGCGTGTCTGCCCGCCCCTCCACGACAAGCACTGCCCGGGCGTGGCGCCGCTTCTCGAACGGCTGGAGCGGCGAGGCATCCTGCTCGGGCTGGTTACCGGGAACCTGACCCGCATCGGCTGGAGAAAACTGGAACGCGCCGGCCTCGCCCGATATTTCCGCTTCGGCGCCTTCGGAGAGATGGCGCACACGCGCAGCGCCCTGGCGCGCCTCGCGATCCGGCAAGCACGAAAGGAAGGGTGGATCGGGCGCGAGGCTCCGATTTCACTGGTGGGCGATGCTCCGCCGGACGTGATTGCCGCCCGCGACAACCGCATCCGCTCGATCGCCGTCCGCACCGGCATCACCCCGGCGGCCGAACTCGAGGCCGAGCGGCCGGATCTGCTGCTGGCGGACCTCCGCTCGCTACGGCTGCACATGCTGGCGTAAGCTCGCCGCAGGCAAATCTGTCCCGCGGGTGAATTTAGTACTATAAGGGGATGCTCCGGGCCCCCTGTGTTTTTCTCTTTGTTATCGGTAGTTTGGGGGCGCAGCCGTACCTGATTACCACGATTGCCGGAGGAGCGGCGCCCAGCACTCCGGCCGCTGCCACCGCGATCTCCGTCGGTGACCCGGCACGTGTGGCCACCGATGCGGCGGGAAATTTCTATTTCGCCGGCCTCCACGCCATTTTCAAAGTGGATGGCAGCGGCGCCATTACCCGCATTGCCGGAACCGGACGGCCAGGCGTTTCCGGCGAGGGCGGTCCGGCCGTGGCGGCCCAGGTGAACGAACCGGTCGGCATCGCCGTGGACGCGGCCGGCAACCTGTACTTCAGCGAACGCGATGCCAACCAGATCCGGAAGGTATCGCCCGACGGAATCATCACCCGTTTCGCAGGCACCGGGCAGGCCGGATATGCGGGCGACGGGGGACCGGCCGCCCAAGCCTTTCTGAACGGGCCCATGGGCCTCACGGTGGATGCGAAGGGCAATCTCTTCGTGGCGGACACCAACAATCACGTAATCCGGAAGATCGCGCCGGACGGTACCATTTCCACAATCGCTGGTGTCGGATACTCGGGGTACAGCCATGACGGCGAGGCCGCCACCGCGGCGCACCTGAACACGCCGGAAGGCGTGGCGGTGGATGCAAGCGGCAATCTTTTCATTGCCGACACGTACAATAACCGGATTCGCGTCGTACACCCCAATGGGGTCATCGAGACCTACGTTGCCAATGGCTATCCGGGCTACTCCGGCGACGGTGGCGAGGCGGCGCAGGCAACGCTCTTTCTGCCGACGGATGTAGCCACCGATGCCGCCGGCAACCTGTTCATCGCGGACTTGGGAAACAATCGCATCCGGCGCGTGGCGGACGGGGTGATCGACACTCTGGCCGGCACCAGCCGCGGTTCCCTGGTGGCGGGCGAGGCGGCGGTGGCCGTCCGGCTGAACGGGCCCAGCGGGATCGCGGTGGACTCTTCGGAAAACGTCTACTTCACCCAGGGATCCCTCGGATCCGGTTCAGGACTGCAACTCGGCGATAACCTGGTGTGGAAAGTGACTCCGGAAGGCGTGGTGGAGATCGCTGCCGGAAACGCGCTCAATAGCTTTTCCGGCGACTTCGGGCCCGCCGTAACGGCGCAAATGGATCAGCCGGCCGGCACCGCTTTGGACGCCGGCGGCAACCTGTATTTCGCCGATACGCAGAACCACCGGATCCGAAAGGTCTCTCCCGGGGGGACCATCACCACTGTGGCCGGCAACGCCGTGGCGGGCTTCTCCGGAGATGGCGGCCCCGCAACCCTGGCACTGCTGAACAGCCCCACGGGTGTGGCCCTGGACAGCGCCGGGAACCTGTTCATCGCGGATACCGGGAATAACCGCGTGCGCATGGTGTTTCCCAACGGCGTCATCGGCACGGTGGCGGGCAATGGGAACGCGGCTTTTTACGGCGACGGATCGCGCGCGATCGTGGCCTCGCTGAATGCTCCGCGGGGCGTGGCCGTGGGCCGGGACGACGAGTTGTACATCGCCGACACCGGAAATCATCGCATCCGGAGAGTGGATGGCAGCGGCATTCTCGACACCGTCGTGGGCAGGGGGCGGGGCTTCGGGGGTGACGGCGGCCCTCCTGCCAACGCCCTGCTACGCTTTCCTTCGGATCTCGCTTTCGGCCCGGACGGCGCCATGTACATCGCCGACCAGGGTAACGGCCGAATCCGCAAGGTGGGCTCCGACGGGCTCATCCGGACTCTTGCCGGCGATACGGACCCGATCGACACGGCCGGCGTCTCAGTGGATGTTTCCGGCAACGTGTATGTTTCCGATTTCAGCGGCAATCGCGTTTTGCGCATCGCGCCCGGAGGGGATGTCACGGATGTGGCGGGCACCGGCGAATGCTGCTATTCGGGCGACGGCGAACCCGCCGTTGCAGCGCGCCTGAACCATCCCTGGGGAGTCGCGGCCGGCCTGGGCGGGGACCTGTTCATAGCCGACTCCGGCAACAATGCGATCCGCTATCTGTACCAGGGAAGCGCCGCGTCCTTCGTGCGCCTCGTATCGAACGGCGCCAGTAATCTGCCCGGCCCCATCGCGCCAGGCGAAGTGGTGGTGATCTTCGGCAGTGGACTGGGGCCGTCGCAAATCGTGCTCGGCGAGAACAGCGGCGTGGTGGTTCGCTTCGACGGCGTGCGGGCGCACCTGCTGTATGCGTCGAACACGCAACTTTCCGCCATCGTGCCCTACGCGGCCGGCGGCGGAAACGTGCGGATTACGGTCGAATACTCCGGGCAGACGGCCACCGCGTCCGTGCCTTTCGCCCAGGTTGCGCCCGGCCTCTTCACCGCCGACGCCTCCGGAACGGGACAGGCCAAGGCCATCAATCAGGACGGTTCGGAGAACTCGGCATCGCAGCCCGCTTTACCGGACACCGTAATATCGCTCTTTGCCACAGGCGAGGGGCAAACGTCTCCGGAAGGTGTGGACGGCAAGATGGCGGGCAGTCCCGCGCCGCGGCCCGTGCAGACCGTGACGGCATTTGTGGACGGGCGGCCGGCTGTCGTGAAATATGCGGGCGGCATACCCGGAGTGGTGGCCGGGGTGATGCAGGTGGACGTGCAAATCCCCGAGGGCACGGCTTCGGGAACGGCGGTGCCGGTCTCGATTTCGATAGCCGGCGTTTCCAGCCAGACGGTTACGATTGCGGTCGGCGGAAATTAGCGCGACGGCGCGGCCGGCGGCACTTCGCTCGCCTTCAGGGTCTTCGCGACCAGGTCAAATTCCTCGGCCGTCATTCGCTTGGCGGTCGAGCGGATGAGGGAGAGGAAATACGCCCGCTCCTCGTCGTTGTTCGGAAAGCCGACATTGCCCTTGGGTCCGTCGGCGGTGCCGAGCGCGTTGCCTTGCGCATCCACCACCGCGTACCAGGGCAATCCTACGCTGCCCGAAGAGCCGAGCTTCGCAGTCAGCGCCGGCGCGCCCAGGTTGCGCTCGTAATCGATGGTAATCACGGAATAGTATTTGGACAGCACGGGTGTGGCGTCGCTCGCGGCGAAGAACTTCTCGAGCCGCTTGCACCAACTGCACCAGTCCGCCCGGAACTCCACCCAGCCGAGTTTCCCTCCGAGCGCCGGAAGCGCCTGGCTCATGACGGAGCCGGCCGTTCCGTTGAGTTCCCATCGTTCCAGAAATGGCTTCAACTTCGCCGCACCGGCTACGCGGCTGCCGGCGGTGGTTGCCAGCTCGTGCCCGTCCTGGTCCACGATGGCCAGCAGCGGGCCGGCATCCGGCTTCAGGTCCACCCGCAGGCGCTGCGCGAAGGGCTGGAGCACGGCAGCATCGGCGGTATGAACGTGCACCGGGACGTAGCCTTTCAGCAGGGCGGCATCCGCCTGGATGAGCTGCATGAAGGCCGCGCACGACGTGCACCACGTACCGCCGTAGATCGCCAGCACGCGGCGGTTCGAGGCGCGGGCGGTCGAGAGGGCTTCCTCCATCCGTCCGCGCACGGCGTCGTCCGGAGCGAAATACTTCGGACCCTGCGCCCATGACGGGACAGCGCCCAGCGCAAACATCAACGCCAATGCCAGCTTCATAGAAAACCTCATTCCGATCGTAGCGCACGCGCCGGTTGCACGCCCGCCGCCCGCAAAGCGGGTATGACGCACGCCGCGGCGGCAATCGCCAGCAGAAGCAGCACGGCTCCCGACCATGCCGCCGGATCGATAGGGCTGACGCCGAAAAGTTGCGTGGCCACAGCGCCCCGGATCAGCGCCGCGGCGGCAACTCCGGCAGCAAGGCCCGCCAGCACCAGCCGCAGGGCGGCCGCGGTGATGTGCCATGCGATGTTCAAAGGGGTCGCGCCCAGCGCCACCCTCACGGCGATTTCGGCGGTGCGCTGCACCACCAGGAACGAGAGTACGCCGTAAATCCCGATCGCGGTCAGCAGCAGTGCGGCCGCGGCCAGGGCTGCCAGTGCCAGCGTGTTAAAACGGGCGCGCCCGAGGGCGCGGTCTACCAGCGCGTCCATGGTGGTGAGATTGCTGACGGGCTGGTCGCGCCGGATTTCAAAGACGGTGCGGCGCACCGCGTTAGCCAGCGAAAGCGGGTCGCCATGTGTGCGGATCACGAAATCCGTGCGATGCTGCGCGCGCTGGAGGTACGGCACGTAGAAATCCGGCCGCGACGCTTCCCACTCGCGATAGCGCACATCGCTTACCACGCCTACCACTGTCAGCCACTGCGGCTGTGCGCTGCCGCCGAGGAGGATGCGCTTGCCTACCGCTTCGCCCGCGGCCCAGTGGCGGCGCGCGGTGGCCTGGCTCAGAATGACGACGCCCGGCGCCAGGTGGTTATCCGCATTCGTAAAATCGCGCCCCGCCAGCAGCCGGATGCGCATGGTATCGAAATATTGCGGGCTGATGGCCTCGTAATTGCCGTTCAGGTTGCCCTTGGCCTGTTCCGTCGATTGGCCCTCGGCCCGGTATGTGGTGTCCCACCCGACCGCGCCCGAAAGCGGCCGGATCAGGACGGCGCCCGCCGATTCGACGCCGGGCAGACTTCGCAGGCGTTCGAGCACCTGCGAATACAACGCCCGCCGCGCCTCCTGGTTGGTTCCCTGCGTCGTCAGGCGAAAGGTGAGGATGTGGTCCGGGCGAAACCCCGGGTCCACGGCCGCGAGATTGGCGAAGCTGCGCACCAGGAGACCGGCGCCGATCAACAGGACCGCCGAGAGCCCCACTTCGCCCGCAATGAGCACACGCCGGAAACGGCTCTGCGCGCGGCTGCCGGCAAAACGGGCTCCGGCATGTTGCAGCGCTTCGGCGGGATCGCGGCGCGACGCCACCCAGGCGGGCGCCAGGCCAAAGAGGAACACCGTGGCCGCGGTCACCGCCATCGAAAAAGCGAGCACCGGAAGATCCAGCGAAGCTTGCGCCACGCGCGGGACCTCCTCTGGCGCGAGACGCACCAGCAGGCGCACTCCTGCCGCCGCCAGGGCGATTCCAAGCGCGCCCGCCACGGCCGCCAGCACGGCGGACTCTTCGAGCAGCAGGCGAACGATCCGGCCGCGTCCGGCCCCCAGGGCAGTGCGTACCGCGATTTCCCGTGCCCGGCCCGCGGCGCGCGCCAGCAGCAGGTTGGCCGCGTTGGCGCAGGCGATGAGCAGCACCAGCATCACTGCCGCCAGCAGAATCTGAATCGCCGGCCGCGCCGCGCCGTAGATTTCGTCGAGCAGCGGAGTGACGAGCACACCGTAGCGGCCCGCGCCGGCGGAACGCTCATCCTGCGCGTTCTTCGCGATGACGGTGAGCGCGGCCTGTGCGCCGTTCACGCCTACGCCCGCCCGCAGACGCGCCACCGAGCGGAATACACGGAGGGTGGGGGTCTGCTCCACGGTGGAGAAGCCGGCGTGAAGCGGCGCCCACATGGCCACGTCGCGGGGAAAATCGAATTCCGGCGGAGCGATTCCCACCACCTCGACCGCGTTGTCGCCGCTGCCGAGTTGCCGGCCTACAATCCGTGGATCCGCTCCGAAGCGGGTGGACCAGAGCCGGTGGCTCAAGACCACGCGGAAGGGCGCGCCCGGCACGTCGTCCGAGGGCTGCAACAGGCGGCCGGCGTACGGCCGCACGCCCAGCACATCGAAGAAATTGCCGGTTACGATTGTGCCGTCCACGTTTTCGGGCATCCCTTGCGAGGGCAGCGGAAAATCGAGGTTCACGGAAGAGGCTAATGCAAGGTCGGCCAGCGGACTGCCCGCCTTCCGCCAGTCGATGTAGTCGGCATAGCAGAGTTCGACGTTCTGCTGGCCGTGAGCGGGGTCGGTGGCCCACACCGTCACCACGCGGGCCGGATCCTTGACGCCCAGCGAGGCCAGCAGCATGGCGGAAAAGACGCTGAAGACCGCGGTGGCCGCGCCGATGGCCAAGGCCAGGCCGGCTACCGCGGGAATGCTGAACGCGCGGGCGCCGCGCAGGCGGCGCAATGACTCCATCACTGGTTGTTCAAAAACCCGCTGCCGGACGGGCTGCCTCCGTTACATATGACGTACTCAGCGGCAATTTGGAACCGTGACGACTTCACCGTGCTTAACGCGTCGTTGCCCGCCACTACCAGCACCATGCGGGCCGGATTGAGCGGATTCGAGGCCGCCAGCAACAGCGCCTCCCGTTCGCCGGCGTGCAGTTTGCCCGCGATGCGGAAGGCCGCGCCGCGATAATCCAGCTTCAGGCGGTCCGCCCACTCCGCGAGCGCCGAGTTGGCCTCGGGCCGTCCGACGAAGATGACGTCGTGATCTCGCAGAAGCTCCGGCGAGGCCTCGAAGTCTTTGTAGACCGGGACGCGGCTTTCGAACTGGTTCAGATAGTCTTCCTGCATCCGCTCCGCCGTGTACCGGTTGGCCCCGGCTTCGCGATTGGTGCCGTACACCAGGATGGCCGATTTGAGCCGCCGCCCGATATCGCTCGCCAGGTAGGACGGGCCGGCGCCCGGCTCGGGGACTTCGAACGGAACTCCGGCGCGGTCCAGAAACGCTTTCGCCGTAACCGCCTTGCCGGAATTTTCCGCGTAGAATCCGTTCATCAATTTCGCGAAAGCCTCGTCCCCCATCCTGCGACGGAGCGCATCCAGAAAAAAGACGCCGCGCGCTTCTTCAAGCCGCACCCGCACGGCCTCATCGGGCGGCGAAAGCTGCCAGCCGCGATATTGTGTGCGCCACACCTCGAGAGCCCGTTCGAGGTCGCCGGACTCCAGCACCTGCGCGTAGGCCACCGACCCCGCGGCCAGCCACAGGTCGGCGTCCGAGGCGGGCAACAGGTAGCCTTTCCAGAGTTCCGGCTTGTACTTTGTGCGTGCGGCCGTCTCCTCCGCTGCCGGCGCCGCCAGCGGCGCAACCAGTGCGGCCTTGAGGGCCTCGGAAGGCTCCGCGCCGAACAGGTAGTACCCGGAAGGATACAGGCCATCGTTCCTGGCATAGCCGCCCCGCGGAAGCCACTCGCGCTGATTGGGTTTCCCGAAAGCCGCCCACACCATCATCCGCCGGGCCATGTCGGAGGTCACCACCTTCGCGTCCATGGTGCTTGCACTTACCAGCGGCGCGGTGTGATAGGCCAGGAAGCCGAACTGCTCGTCGATCTGTCCCTTGAGCCGGTCGTACAGTTCTTTCCAGGCCAGGTCGCGCACGGCCGGTACGTAGGGTGCATATTGCAGCGTCGCGTTGGGATCGGGCGAAGGCTCCAGCCGGATGGCGAGGTCCTTGGCATTATTGTTGCCCCAGTAAAAGCCGGGCGTGCCGCCGAACCACTCGTTTTTCGAACTGCGCCACAGCCGCGTGTGCGCGGTGCCCAGCTCGTACATGGCGATCTCATCGTTCTTGGCGTCGCCGATCAGCCATTCGTTGGTGTAGAGCCCGTTGTTGCGCGTGCCCAGGCGCTCCACCACCTGGTCCACATTTTCCGCGTACTGGATCGCATTGCGCGCGCGAAACGCGACGGGAGTTCCCTGGGGGTTGAATGCGGTCTGCCGGATGGTGGTTTCGGTGAGCACCATCCCGGCATCGTTCTGATACCAGTCGGTGCCGCTCTCGATGCCGCCCGGATAGGACTGGATCAGCATACGATGCCCCGCCGCGGGCTTGATATCGAGCATCACGTTGGTCTGCTCGGCGAGTGTCAGCGGCCACCAGGTGACATGCCCGATCACCATTTTCCCGTCGCGCGTAGCGGGGCCGGTGGCCGCGAAGGCCGAGCAGTGGTCGAGCTGGGGACCGGGCTGTTCATAGGAAGGCTTATTGAACGTGATCCCTTCGAGCCCCGTCGGGGTGGCGTTCATGGCGGAACGAAGCAGGCCCAGCTCCACGGTGACGTTGGCCACTACGATATCGACCAGATCGATGCGCCGCCCCTGCCAGCGGGCTCCGGCATCCGCGGCGCCCTCCGCGATGCCCCGCATCTCTTCCAGGATTTCGCGATCGAAGCCGCGCAGGAACAGCGCGTTGGCCGAGACGCGGTACTCGTTCCACCGGTCCGCCGCCCCCAGATCCGCCGCGCAACGGGCCAGGTATTCCGGAATCTCGCGGGCCATGAGCCTGCCGTGCTGATAGCCGCGCTCGTAAGGCGCGCCTTCGATGTGGAGGTAGATCCAACCCGCCGCCGGATAGCGGTAAGCCGGACCGAACGACTGTACGGCTTCCCTCACAGGCCACGCATCCCCGGGTCCGGTTTCGTCGAGGCTGATGCCTTCAAACCACGCCTTTCCCCGAAATGCGCCGCCGTTCCCTACGGTGATCATAATGCGGTCTTCGCTGCGGCTGGCGACGAACTTGAGAGTGAGGCGCGTCCAGCCTCGCGTGCCGGCAACCGAGGTGGAGTGCACGTCGAACGGCATGGAAGCCATGCTCAACGCGGCGCCGGTGGCGATGGGAGAACGGTCCATGTCGCGCACTTCCAGCCCCTCGGTTTTCACCCAGCCGCTCAGCTCATACCGTTTGCCGATGGATAAGGCGACGGGAGCAAACCGCACCGCCGCATCGGGCGCAGCCCCTCCGGGTTCCACCCGAAGCGACCGTTGCTTGTTGTGCATCTCCGCGCTATCGGCGGTGGCCAGACCTCGGAGGACGCTGTAACTCCGCGGCTGATCGAGGGAGACCTGATAGACGGGGCTTGCCGCAAATGCCGCGGCCGCCGCCAGCAACCAACAGACGAAGCGGAGCATGACTCCTCCTAGCATCACAGCATAACGGTTTTTGCCGCGCTGTTTCCTGTCTTTCCGGGATATCTCGACATGGCGGATTGCCCTAGCCTGGAGATAACAGAGGTCCTCCAGAAGCCCCTGCAGAAGGTGAGGGATGTTGGGGCTTCCGGAGTCCTCGCCAATCAGAAAGCAGAAGCGTTTACGTCTTTGGCCAATGAGGGCCTGGCGCGGGATGTCATCGATGTCTCCCCAGGGTTTGCGCTATTAGCCCGTTTCCAGGCCCGCCATCCACCCTCAGATCCCTCTTGCGGTTATAGTCGTGTTACAACCACGAAGCCGGCGTAGTGAGCGGAGCCTGGCGCGTTTCGAGGCAACCGCGGCCGGTGGGCAGCACCTTGCCGGGATTCAGCCGCTCCTCCGGATCGAACAGCGTCTTCAAACTCCGGATCATCGCCAGGGAGTCGGCGGAGAACAGGCGCGCCATCAACTCATTCTTCTCCATGCCCACTCCGTGCTCGCCGGTGATTGTACCTCCCACCTCGATGCAATGCTCCAGAATCCGTTCGCCGCATTCGCGCGCCCTTTCGAGATCTCCGGGAACGCGCGGGTTGAACAGGATGATGGGGTGGAGATTGCCGTCTCCGGCGTGAAAGATGTTGCTGATGGTGAGCCCGTATTGCGCCGCCATCTCCGCGATGAACCGCAAGGTGGAGGCGATCTGCGTCCGCGGCACCACCCCGTCCTGAACGTAGTAGGTCGGGCTGACGCGGCCCACGGCGCCGAAAGCGTTCTTCCGGCCCTTCCATAACAGGTCGCGCTCCGCGGCCGATTGTGCGACGCGGAACTCGCGCGCGCCGCATTCGAGGCACGCCTCCCGAATGCGCTCGGCCTGCGGTTCGATGGCTTCGCGCACGCCCTCGAGCTCGATCAGCAGCACCGCCGAGGCGTCCATCGGATAGCCGGCGTGAGTTGCTTCCTCCACCATGCGCAGCATCACGCCATCGAGCATTTCGATGGCGACCGGGGTGATGGCGCGCGCCGTGATGGCCGCTACCGTGCGGCCGGCATCCTCGTTGGCATCGTAAATCGCAAGCAGCGTTTTCACCGCTTCGGGCCGGCGCATGAGGCGGACGATGATTTTCGTCACCAGCACCAGCGTGCCCTCGGAACCCGTGAGCAGGCCGGTGAGGTCGTAGCCGGGCAGGTCCACTTCCTTGCCCCCGGTTTCGACCACCGTGCCGTCCGGCAGCACGACTTCGAGTCCCAGCACGTGATTGGTGGTGACGCCGTAAGCCAGCGTATGCGGACCGCCCGCGTTCTCCGCCACGTTCCCGCCAACCGTGCAGGCGCGCTGGCTGGAAGGATCGGGCGCATAGAAGAATCCGCTGCCCTGAACCGCGACCGTTACATCCAGGTTGACGACGCCGGGCTGGAGCACGGCGCGCTGGTTTTCGAGGTCGATCTCGAGAATGCGGTTCATGCGGGCGAAGGCGACCATGACGCCGCCTTCGCGCGGGATGGCTCCTCCGGAAAGGCCCGTGCCGGCGCCGCGGCCGACGAACGGCACCTTGAATTCCCGGGCAATGCGAACGATTCGCGAGACGTCTTCGGTGGAACGCGGGAACACGACCAGGTCGGGACGGCGCTTGTCCACACCGCCATCGTATTCGTAGAGGGAGAGATCCTCGGGCCGGTCCAGGACTCCGGTGGAACCGAGCAGCGCCAGGAACTGTTCTTTGCAGCCGTCAGGCACCATGCAACGAGTTTACAGCTTCAGGCCCTTGAGGTAGTCGCGGAACGGGCCGCCCAGGTCCCGGCGGCGCAGCGCAAACTCCACCGTGGCTTTGAGAAAACCGAGCTTGTCGCCGGCATCGTACCGCGTCCCTTCGAAGCGCACTGCGTAAATGGGGCGGCGGCGCAGCATGTGGCGCAGGGCATCGGTCAGTTGAATCTCGCCGCCCGTTCCCGGCTCGATTGCCTGAAGCGAATCGAAAATCTCCGGGGTGAGAACGTAGCGCCCGATGATGGCGAGGTTCGAAGGCGCATCGTCCGGCTTCGGCTTCTCCACCAGGTCCCGAATGCGGTAGACGCGGTCGTTGCTGCCGTTATGATGCACGGGTTCGGCATCGATACAGCCGTAGGCGGAAATGTTCTCGCGCGGCACTTCCATCACGGCCAGCACGGGGGCGCCGAAAAACGCGTGCACGTCCAGCAGTTGCCGCAGGCAGGGCGTCTCGGCTTCGATGACGTCGTCGGCCAGCACTACGGCGAATGGTTCGTCGCCCACCAGTTCCATGGCGCGCAGCACGGCGTGGCCCAGGCCCAGCGCTTCTTTCTGACGGATGTAGGAGACGTTGATCATGTCGGAAATGCCGTGCACGATCGCCAGCAGGTCCTTTTTATCCTTGATCTCGAGCTGGTTCTCCAATTCGAAACTGACATCGAAGTGGTCTTCAATGGCGCTTTTGCCGCGCCCGGTCACTATGATGATGTTCTGAATGCCTGAATGGAGTGCTTCTTCCACGCCGTACTGGATGATGGGTTTATCCACAATCGGCAGCATCTCTTTGGGCTGGGCCTTGGTAGCCGGGAGGAAGCGCGTGCCCAGACCGGCGGCTGGGAACACGGCTTTGCGCACTTTAGCGGGCATCCCCTACAGTTTCATGCGGCGATGGTGCCATTCGCAAGCGCGCTAATTGTCTTTTAGGCTTGGCTATGCTATCTATGTGTACCTGGGAAAACAACAGCGATGGCATACGTTATAGCAGAACCCTGCATCGGCACCAAAGACACTGCCTGCGTCGATGCCTGTCCGGTGGATTGCATTCATCCGAAAAAGGATGACCCGCGGCACGCCGACGAAGAGATGTTGTATATCGACCCGGTGGAGTGTATCGACTGCGGAGCATGCGTCCCGGTCTGCCCGGTATCGGCTATTTTCGCGCTCGATGACCTGCCGGAAAAATGGCAGGATTTCACTCCCCGCAACGCGGCTTATTTCGGACGGTAACTCCGGCCCGATCAGGCGGACACTACTGGCTGTACGTGGCGCTGGCGGTGTCCGTTTCCCATAGCCGTACCCATCCAAGACGGACGCCGGGCTGCGATTTGATGCCCGCGGTGACTTCGTCGTAAATGTACCTGGCCATATTTTCCGCCGACGGGTTGAGCACGTCGAACGGCGGGAAATCGTTCAGCCACTGGTGATCCATCCGGTCCAGCACGGAATGCACCACGCGCTTCAACTCCACGAAATCCACCAGCAGCCCGATCTGGTCCAGGTTCTCTCCCTGCACCGACACCTGGCAACGGTAGTTGTGGCCGTGCACGTTTTCGCACTTTCCGCGGTAGTTCCGCAGGGCGTGTCCGGCGGCGAATGTCTCTTCAATCGTAATCTCAAACATTGAAAAACTTCTCCACGTCATCCACGCAGGTCGTGAATCCGTAGTCCGGCAGGCTGTCGAAGAATACCTGGCCGTAGCGCTGTTTGGTGATGCGATGGTCCAGCAAAACCAGCACGCCGCGGTCGGACCTGGCCCGGATCAGTCTTCCGAAGCCCTGCTTGAGGGCAATTGCCGCCTGCGGAATCTGGTAATCGTAAAACGGATTCCCCCCGGCTCTGCGGATGCTTTCGATGCGGGCGTTCACTACCGGATCATTGGGCACCGCGAACGGCAGTTTATCTATGATAACGCAGCTCAATTGCTCACCCGGCACGTCCACGCCCTGCCAGAACGACGAGGTGGCGAAAAGAACGCAGTTCGGTGTGGAACGGAACTCTTCGAGCAGCGCGCTGCGCGGTCCGGTGCCCTGCAGGAGGGTCGGATAATCGATTGCGAGCGACACCACGTCGTGCACCTGGCGCATTTGCTGGTAGCTGGTGAAGAGCACGAACGCCCGCCCGCGGCTGTGTTTCAGGATTTGAACAATTTCCGCGGCGGCCGCTTTGGCGAAGGCCGGGCTTCGCGGTTCCGGCAGGTGCTGCGGCACATAGAGCAGCGCCTGTTTCTGATAATCGAAGGCCCCGGGCACCACCAGTTTGCGCGCGTTGGGCAGGCCCAACCGGCCGAGCACGTAATCGAAGCCGCCGGCCACCGCCAGGGTGGCGCTGGTGAGCACGACCGTGTCCGTGCCCGAAAAGAGCCGCTCCGAGAGCATGCTCGAAACGTCGATCGGCGTAGCTTGCAGGAAGCAGCCACGGCCGCGCTTCTCCACCCAGTAGACGAAGCGCTCGTCGTCCTCTTCCATGACGAAGCGGAGGCCCAGCGAAAGTTCGCCGGTGCGGCGGGACAAGGGCCCGATCTCCTCCGGTGGATTTTTGAGCAGTTTGAGATGGGAGCCCACCAGGTCGAGCGCGGTAAGCAGGTCGGTGTAGGCCTCCTCGTGATCTTCGCGAAAGGCGTCGCGTCCGGTGAACGCAGCGCGCCGCTCGGCTTCTCCGAAGAGGGCGAAAAACTGTCCCGTGAGTTCCTCCAGCCGTTGCAGGACCCGGTCGAGTTCCGGCGAACCGAATTTCTTGATTCGCCCGACGGCCGCGATATCCCGGCGCAGGTCCTGGAGGCGGTAGTTGCTCACCGTCACGCCGAAGTACTGGCCGGCGACATCCTCGATCTCGTGCGCTTCATCGAAGACCACGGCGTGGTATTCGGGGAGAATGCCGCCTTCGAAGTTCTCGCCACGAAGGGAAAGGTCGGCGAAAAACAGGTGGTGGTTGACGATGATGATGTCGCTTTCGGCCGCGCGCTGGTGCATGGCCGTAATGAAGCAGCGTTCGTGGTTGGCGCACTTCTGCCCGGTGCAGAGGTCGGACCGTGCGTCGATCTTCGCCCATACGGTGGAGGATTCGGGCAGCGTCGTAATTTCGGCGCGATCACCGATCTCGGTGGTCTTTTCCCACTCCTCGATGATCTGAAAATCGGCGACCTCCTCGAGGCCGGCGAGCACCGGCTCTTTTTGGGCGTCGTAGATCTTCTGCCGGCACGCGTAATTGCCGCGCCCTTTCATGTAACAGACCTTGAGCGGCCGGCTGAAATGCTCCTGGAGGAAGGGTACGTCTTTGAAGAAAAGCTGCTCCTGAAGGTTTTTGGTTCCGGTGGAAACGATGATTCGTTTGCCCGAAAGCAGCGCCGGCACCAGGTAAGCCAGCGTTTTACCGGTGCCGGTGCCGGCCTCGACAATCAGGTGGCGCTTGTCGGCCAGCGCCGCTTCCACGGCTTCCGCCATTTCCACCTGCCCGGCGCGGAACTCATATTTCGGGTGCCATTTGGAGAGGGTCCCCTGCCGGGAAAAGAACTGGCGGGCGCCTGCGGTGCGGGCCTGGGTGGGCATCGGGGATGCACTCTATTCTAAACGGTTTGCGGAGGGTAACGCACCGTCAGGAAAATCAGTGTTGACCGCCCGGTGAACTAGTCGACGCCGATGAACACGGTTTGCGTGGCGTCTCCCGCGGTGATGTTCAGTTGCATGGTGCCGGTGCCGCCGCGAAGGTCCACCGCGTAAGTACCCGGAACGGTGCCGGCACGGTATACGCCGCGCAGGCTTCCGCCCCCCGCGGCAATGGACACTTGTGGCGTGACGCCGTTTAGCGGCAGCCCGGCCGCATCCACGATCCGAAATACCACCGCGTAGGTGGTGGTCAATCCGGAGCGGACCTGATTCTTCTGGTACAGAACGGAGATACCGGCGGCGGTGGAACCGGGAGCGGCGTACCAGTAGGGAATGCGCACTGAGGGTCCGCCGGAGGCCGGAATGATTTCGACCACGCCCGAGTATTCGCCGGTCTCCAAACCGGTTGCGCTGAGAGCCAGCCGCAGGTCGCTCGTGGCGCCGCTGCCGGCGGAGAAGGTATTGCTGGACGGCACGGGGGCGGGACCGGTCACGGGGATGACATTGACCAGGTAGCTTTCGCCGGCCGTTCCGAGATTGGAGAGGGACAGATTCAGCGAAGTTTCGATGGAACCCTGGCCCGTACCGAAGTTGAGCGCCGTGGGATAGGCAGCTATGGTGCCGCCGATTGCGCCTTCAAGATTCAGAATGCCGGCGCCGGCCTGCGAGATTGGTGCGGGCGAATCATCCTCGGCGGCGGCTTCCCGCGAAGTATTCACCAGCAGGGAACGGTACTGACCGGCCGTCAGGCCCGGCCGCGCGGCACGCAGCACGGCGGCGGCGCCCGCCGCCAGCGGGGCCGAAAAGCTGGTGCCGGCCGTATCCAGGTAGCCGGTGGGCGAATACGATTCTCCGCTCGGGTAGGTGGATTGGGCGGCGGTGACGATTTCGTATCCCACCGCCACCAGGTCGGGCTTGAGCGCGCTGCCGAGGCTGGGGCCGCGGCTCGAAAAACCGGCCACGGTGGTGGACATGGGGAATTCGGTTGTGCCGCGGAAATCCAGCACCGCGGTGGTGTCTTCGGCCTCGGCCGTCTGGTCCCTGAGCGCCATGCCATCGCTATTGGTCACGAAAAGCGCAGGCAGAGTGGCCGTTCCGAGATACTGTCCCCGGTAATGGAAGGCCGTGCCGTTCTCGTTGTTGTAAATGATGGCGGCGACCGCTCCGGCGGCGGCGGCATTGAGAAGCTTGGTTTCGAACGTGCATGTGCCGCGAAGTATCAACAGCACCTTGCCGGCGGCCGAGCCTTCCGGCAGCGAGGAACAGCCGAGGCCGGTGGGATCCACGCTCATGGCATCGAAGAGCGGGGCGGAAACCGGTTCACCGGGACCGGGGCTGTCTCCCGGCAAACCGGCCAGGCTGGATCCGAAGGCATAAATGCCGTCTGCCAGGTAGCGGCTGTTGCGGATGGCGCCGGCGGTGATCACGTCCGCCAGACTGCCGTAATCGGAAATCGTAGTCGCGCCCGGCCCTTCATTGCCGGCGGCTACGACGACGATCACGCCCGCCTGTGCCGCCGCGGAGAGGGCTTCCACATCGATCCAGCGCGAGGGGTCCAGGTCCGAATACGACATCACGATGCTGCCGAGGCTCAGGTTGAGGACGTCCATTCCGTCCGCCACCGCGTCGTCCACCGCTTTGGCGATCAGGTCGGAGCTGGTGCTGCCGCCGGACAGGACCTTGTAGTTGCCCAGGTACGCCATGGGCGCAACGCCGCTGATCAGGCCGTACGGGCTGTCCGTCTGTCCGCCCGCGGCAGCCATGGCGGTACCGGTGCCGTGGCCGTCGTGATCGCCGGCATCGTTGTCGCCCCCGCTCTCCAGGGCGGTGTAGTTTTTGGCGACGATGATTTTGGAATTCGTGTAGGCAAGGTCGCTTTCGTCGAGCACCTTCGGGAATCCGGACAGGGCGGGCAACTCACCGGCAAATCCGGGATGGTTGGCGTCGATGCCGCTGTCCACGATTCCGATCTTCACGCCGGCGCCCGCGCCCTCCCTGCCCTCCGGGAGCGCATTCCAGGCTTCCGGCACACGATGCACTTCGAGCGCGCGGTTCAGCTTGGGATAGACCCGCCGCACCGGCTGGACCCGGAGGACACCGGGAAGGGCGGCGAGAGCGGATGCCCGGGAATCGGGGACTGCAACCAGCAGCGCGTTGGCCACCGTGTCCAGGCTACCCAGCACTGTGGCGCCCAGCGCAACCGCGCCTCGCCGCGCGGCCGCCTGCCCGTCCCGCACCCTGGCACGGTGGACGGCCAGGGCCGCCGAACGGCCCGGCTGGCGCACGCCTTCCCTGACCAGCGCGGCCGCCGCCGCGTCGCCCGAAAGCTCCACTACGTAACGGCCGGGTATGATCTGCGCGAACGCCCAGCCGGCAACCAAAACGAAGATAAGTATGAGCCGCATGAATCCGCTCCTCCTATTAAAAGCGAGAATGGCGGCAATCCGCCATACCCATTCAGATATCGTTACCCCGGGCAGGCAGGCGACGGCGAGGTCGCTTTGTGTCTGCAAGGCCTTTCGATGCCGCGCCGGCGATTTGCGTTCTACTCCCGGCCCCAGGCTTTACCTTCTTAACCGGATCTTTGCCGGGCTTAACGGATGGCCGATTGTGACAGTTTTTGACTGTTTCACGTGAAACAATACTTTTTAGACCTTAATCTCCCAATCGGCCCTGTGCGTGCAGGCAATTAAGCGAAAAAACTGGAGGGCTGTTCATGGCCAAAGGCTTCGTCGCCATCACCGTAGAGCGCTGCAAAGGTTGTGGATTCTGCGTCGAGTTCTGCCCTACGCACGTGCTGGCACTTTCTTCCGCTTACAATTCCAAGGGTTATCACCCGCCAAACGTAGTGTCCGCCGACAAATGCAGCGGCTGTGACCTGTGCGGGATGTACTGCCCCGATTTTGCGATTTTTGGAGCTCGTTATGCACGCTGACCCCAAAGGGGTTCTTACAGGTGTACATTTTCTCGACGGTGACCACGCCTGTTGTGAGGGAACCCTCGCAGCCGGTGCGCGATTTGCCTCAGGGTACCCCATTACTCCGTCCACCGAGGTGGTGGAGCGCTTCGCTGCCCGGATTCCCACGGTTGGCGGCGTTTTCATCCAGATGGAAGACGAACTGGCGGCCTCGATTGCCCTTCAGGGAGCGGTTTGGGGCGGAGCGAAGGCGTTCACGGTGACGTCCGGTCCCGGCTTCTCGTTGATGATGGAACATATAGGCTACGCCGCCATGACGGAAACGCCGTGCGTGTTTGTGAACGTGCAGCGGGGCGGTCCGTCCACGGGTCTGCCGACCCTGCCCGCACAGGCGGACATGATGCAGGCGCGCTGGGGTTCGCACGGCGATTACGGGATCATCGCGCTGTGTCCGAATTCTCCGCAGGAGTGCTTCGACCTGACGATTACCGGCTTCAACCTGGCCGAGGAGTTTCGCGTGCCGGTCATGATGATGCTCGACGAATGCGTGGGGCATATGACGGAGAAGGTGGTGATTCCGGAGGCGGGCGAAATCGAGGTGACGCCGCGGCGGTTCACGAAGAAATCGCCGGAGGAGTTCCGGCTGTTCGAACCGGGCCCCGACCAGGTCCCCGATATGGTGAAGGCGGGTGACGGATACCGTTTTCATGTAACCGGGCTGACGCACGATGAGCGCGGTTATCCGAGCATGAATGTGGAGACGCAGGACCGGATGGTGCGCCGCCTTCAGGATAAGCTGAAGCCGCTCGGGAACGGCCGCGCCCTATGCGAGACCGAGTACCTGGACGACGCCGAAGTGGTGGTAGTGAGCTACGGCATCACCTCCCGGGTGGCGCAAAGGGCGCTGCAACTGGCGCGGGAGCGCGGTGTTCGCGCCGGCAAGTTCCGCATTATTTCAGCGTGGCCCTTTCCCGAACAGAGGATTGCGGAACTGGCGGCCCGGGTCAAAGCGTTCGTGGTTCCGGAACTGAACCTTGGGCAGATGGCGCTCGAGGTGGCACGCGCGGCGGCGGGGAAGGCCAAAGTAGTACCGGTCAGCCATGCCGGCGGTGGAGTGCACAACCCGGACGTGATTTTGAACGCGATTGTGGAGGCTGCCCGATGAACGAGACGACGCTGGAAATCCCGATTGAAATTCCCGAGGGCGCCCGGAATCCGGTGGAGCCTTTTCTGCGCATGGACCGGATTCCGCACATCTGGTGTCCGGGTTGCGGCATCGGCACCACGGTGAATTGCTTCACGCGGGCGCTCGAAGCATCGCACGCCGATCTGGACAAGGTGGCGATCGTCTCGGGTATCGGCTGCACGGGCCGGGTGGCCGGATACGCGCGGCTCGATTCTTTTCACACGACGCACGGCCGCGCCATTCCGTTCGCCACCGGGCTCAAGCTCTCGAACCCGGAGCTTCAGGTGGTGGTTTATTCGGGGGACGGCGACCTGTTTGCGATCGGCGGCAATCATTTCATCCATGCCGCCCGGCGCAACATGGACATCAAGGTGATCTGCGTCAACAACCTGACCTACGCGATGACTGGCGGGCAGACGGCGCCGACCACGCCGGGACAGGTGATCAGCGCCACTTCGCCCTACGGAGTTTTCGAGCCGGCGTTCAACCTGGTGGCGCTGGCGGAAGCGGCGGGCGCGGCGTACGTGGCGCGATGGACTACGTATCACGTCAAGCAGCTCAGCCGGTCCATGGAGGAGATGTTCAAGAAGAAGGGCTTCTGTTTCATCGAAGTGCTCTCGCCCTGCCCCACGCTCTACCAGCGGCGGAACAAGATGGGGGACGGCCTGGACGCGATGAAGTTCTACAAAGAGGTGAGCAAGGTTCGCAACGGCGCGTCCACGGCCGACTGCTCGCTGACCAAATCCGGTGAGATTATTGTGGGCAAGTTCGTTGACCGCGACCGCCCGGATTACCTGGAGCTGCTGAAGCACCAGATGGTGGAAACGTTGGGCGACCGTTACGCGGAACCGGAGGTATCATGCTGCGAAGGCTGACGGAAATTCGAATTGCCGGATTCGGCGGGCAGGGAGTGATTCTGGCCGCGGCGGTAATCGGCAAGGCCAAGGCAATCTTTCAGGGCGGCTACGCCACCATGACCCAGAGCTTCGGGCCGGAGGCGCGCGGCGGATCGTCGAGCGCGCAGGTGATCCTGTCCGACGATCCGATCCTGTATCCCTACGTGACGCAGCCCGACATTCTGGTGGTGATGAGCCAGGAGGCGTGCACCCGTTTCGTCCCGCAGTTGAAGCCGGGGGGCATCCTGATCACCGAGCAGGAACTGGTGAGAGTGGACAAGTATCCGGCGGGAGTCCGCGCCTACGGGGTGCCGGCCACGCGACTGGCGGAAGAACTGGGCCGCAAGGTGGTACTGAATGTGGTGATGGTGGGCTTCTTCGGCGCCGTTACGGGCCTGCTGGAGCCGGATGCGCTGCGGCAGGCGGTGGCCGATTCGGTTCCCTCCGCGCTACAGAAACTGAACTTGCAGGCATTCGACAAGGGGTATGAGTACGGCTCGCAACTGATCTCGAAGCTCGGCGATGAATCCGAGGAGCTGGTGGCGACGCTCGAGTCGGATGGGTAGTCTTCTGCGCCGTTGCGGCTCAAATAACCAGCAGCTTCAGTCCTGGAGCGATTCGCCTGAGACCGGCCGGGTCACTTGTGATAACAGCCTGAGCGGCCCTCTGCGCACAAACGACGACGTGCGCATCAACGATGTCGCTTGTCGCCGTTCGCGCCAATAACAGGCCGACGGCGGTCGCGTCCGGTCCGTCGAGCGCGACCAGGTCCGTGCCTGCCTGCCGAATCAACCTGGAGAGCCGCGTCTGACGGGCGGGAGCCCGCATCGCCTGAGCCAGCGCGGTCGCCGGAATGGTTATCCGTAGCCCGCGCTCCGCGGCACGCGCGATCAGTGCGACTACCTTGCGTTCGTTCCGGTCCAACGCAATCAGACCGCCTGCATCCGCCTTTTTTCGTTTCTTCGTTTCGCGGGTGGAAAGAAGCGTATCGGCCCAGGCGCGCTCCTTTTGGGTTAAGGGCCCCCCCGTCTGTCGCAGCGCATCTTCCAGCATCTCCTTCCACCCGGCGGCATCGGAAAGAGCCACAGCGACGGCATGCTGGACGAAAGCAGAAATGTTCGGCGCCTGTCCGGCTCCCACGAGGGCGCGAATTTCATGGATCTGATCCTCGCGAAGCGTGATGGTGATCTTTCGAGTCGCCATACCACGCCCTCAGATCCGGGCTCAAGTGAAACCATGCAGATGTGATCGTCTTCCAGAAGGGCCCGCATGGATTGGCTGGCGCGGCATCGGCAGGCAATCGTCTGCTCTGTCAACCAGTCGACGATACGGCCAAGTGGATTGGTTCCGAGTAGGGGACCACTCGGAACGCTGGCGACAAGATCCGCGGCTAGGGCGTTTCCCAGCCAAGAGGGCCCGAGTCTTCCAAATACGTTCCTAAATGCTAGGCGACTACGCTGGAGCGCTCCTCCGGAGGCCGATCCCAACCGCAGCTGCGACCGAACTACTCCCGCCTGGGATCGAGTGACACAATCTCACCCGATGAAGACAGATCTACGGTCCAGATCAGCTTTTGCCCGTTGGCGAATACGGTCCGATAGCGTCGGACTCGTTTTCCGCCGACGCTCGTGTCCGTCAATAGTGTCAGGGACTCGATTGCTCCCAAGCGGCCCAGTAGACGCGGTCCATTGTCCTTCAGGAATGCGATCAGCCGTTCTCGCGATTCAGGAGCGATGCGGGCCGGGTCCACTTTGCCCAGCGCGGCGTCGCGGATTGTCTGACGGATAGACACAGTGATTGCCGGTTCCCGATCCGGAATTTCCGTACCTCCCTCCGGCAGGGCGCAATACTCCTTCAGCCGATCAACTGGATTGAAGGGCGCCCCGGCCGGAGGAGGGATCAGGGCCAGACGCCGCAGACGCATCTCCATGTAGCCCCGGTCGGAGCACAGTGCGCGAGATAGTTGAGCGGTCCTCATCCCGGACGGAGGACCGAGATATAAGAAAGCGTCGAATTGCTCTTCCATGCGTACTAAACGCCGACGCGGGCCGGGAGCAATTTCAGCCGCCCCAAGCCGTGTTCCACGGATGATTGCGACGCTCGGGTTGGGCCACGAGGCCACGTCGGGTTGCAGCGTGCTCCAATCGGCGCGAGTATCGGTGTGTATTGAGAACACCTTGGTAAGGGCAGCCTTCTCGAGCCTGGCGACGATCCCACCCGCCC
Organism: Bryobacterales bacterium; assembly: GCA_963836425.1. Taxonomy (GTDB): domain Bacteria; phylum Acidobacteriota; class Terriglobia; order Bryobacterales; family Bryobacteraceae; genus CAWIJJ01. The sequence continues at coordinate 508,226 of CAWIJJ010000016.1, forward strand.
ACTCGTCAGAAACATCTGTGAAGGTGTTCTTCCGAACCAGGTGCTCGTCGCCGTAGATCACCAGCGCCCGGCGGTTCCTTGCCAGCACCTCGCTGCGGATTACTTCCACTGCGTGGGCGTCCCGGTCCCCCATTTGTTTCCGAAGGTCCGCGATCGTGTGCACACGATCCCAATGGATCGGAGGGTCGCCGAGCAGCACCCGAACCTGGCGTTCGCGCGGAAGCGATGCGTTTACTGAACGCACGGCACGGAAGAACTCCTCATAAATCGGCAGGTCCCATTCGTATTCGGGTTGCGTTGTATTCTGCCAAACCTGACGTAACGATTCATATGGGACGTCTCCGCCGTGGACGAATCGATCCATCAGATCTTGGTATCGCGCGCTGCCAAATTCCACCACGATATCGTCGACTGCGGCCGCGAACCTGGGATCGCGAATGAGCGAGAGCCGAAACGTGTGACCCTGCTCGTTACCGTGATTGTCGCCGAGTGCCACGATTCGGTGAGAGCGGAAGGCGTCAACAATCGCCGCAATCGGCTCGACCGGGACCGCGAGCTTCAGCGGGGTCTTCTCTTCGGCAGGCACAGGATTGGGAGCTTGCGCGCGAATAAGGGCGGTCAAGATCGTCGCGCAAGCAATAGTACGCCGTAGGTTGCTCATCGCTGCCCCTGATTCTCAATGACGTTTTCTTTTCTTTTCCCACCAGGTAAACAACCAGATGGGACAGGCCTATTGCTGCGGGAGCCAGGCCGATCCATTGGATGCCCGGGGGAATCTCAAGCTTTGCATTCGCCGGAGAGGCGATCAGCGCGCTCAGCGTTACATACGCGGCGACGCCGAGGGATATCCAGATCAGGCCGGCCAGCAACAAGATCCGCTGAACGTTCCACGCCCTGCGGTGAACTTCACTCTCCAGCGGCGGCACTTCGACGCCCTTCTCGACTGCCGCTAGGCGCTCCTGGTGGATCAGGGCTCTTCGCTGGTGGCGCAGCCACTCGCGAAATCCCAGATAGGCAATGACGGCAACTATCACTAACGCGACTTCCATATCGACATCCTCGCTTCCGACCGTTTATACTCGCGGGGTGCCCGTTGCGGTTGCAGGAAAGATGAGATGTTTCCGGTGCAACGCCGACCGTGGCTCGCGAGTATTAAGTCTTGGAATGGATGAAGACGTCCGACAGTTGCTGCAGGAGCGCCGCTACCCGCAAGCGATCGAGCGTCTGCTGGACCGGTACGAAAGCAAAGTCTTCCGGTTGGCCCTCATGTTCTTGAGAAACCCGGCCCGGGCGGAGGAGGTGACGCAGGATATTTTCCTGAAACTCTGGCAGGCCTTGCCGGCTTACGACGGACGCGCCGCGCCGGGGACCTGGCTCTACACCATCGCCCGAAACACATGTCTCTCGGCGGCGCGCGCGGAGTCCTACCGCAAGACCCTTCCGCTCGGCGCGGTTTGCGAACCGGTTGCTCGAGCTAGCGGAGCAGGCGATCTTGAACTGGCGCAGTGCATCGATCGGCTATCGGAGATTCAGAGGCAAGTGATCACGCTGTTCTACCTTGAAGAGAAGCGCGTCGATGAAGTCGCGCTCATGCTGGACCTGCCGGATGGAACGGTGAAGAGCCATTTGCACCGGGCCCGGCTGGCGCTGGCCGCGATGATGAAGGAGTAAGAATATGGATTGCCAGGAAGCCCAGGAAAGAATACTGGAGGCGTTCGTGGAGCCGCTGGGGCCGACCAGCGCCCGGCCATGGATAATCACATCGCAACTTGCGGAAATTGCCGCAGTTTCGCTGAAATTCAACGCGTGCTTGATGCGCGGCTGGTTGCAGCCGTGCCGGCGGCGCGTCTGAGCGCTGGTTTCCGGACATCCCTAAGGGAGAGAATTCGGCGCGACCCGGTATCGGCATGGCCTGACTTCCTGCCGGACCTTGCTCATCTCGCGGGCTGCTCGGTCGCTACCGGGGTGGCGGTTTTCTTGTTGCCCCTGGCAGCAGGGTCTGTGATTCTCGCGGGTGCGGCCTTCACCGGTTTGACGTTTTTTCTTCAAGCGGTATTACGAGCTTCCTTGGAGGGACTGGAGGGAGACGCCTGACGCAGTTTTCACCCGATAAATTGCGGGTAACGGCGTAGCGTTTACGAATCCATATTGACGTATCGCCGATGCTGATCTTGACCGACGACTACAGCTCGAACGGCGTCAGATGGCGAGGCGCGCGTTTTCCTCAACTTGACCGGCGATGTCGACGTCGGTGGCGCGTCATCCAGCAGCTATCCGCACGGGACATCGACGAAAGAGCGCGGCGCGGTCAGCGCAACCGCACCCAAAGTGCTAGGATGGGACGTTTCGCCGCACCCCGGGAGGCTCTGAGTGCTTAAAACCACGTGGAAGACCGAGTATCAAGGACACGTCATCGAGTTGGAGAATCGGCCGAGCCTGGAGCGGCTGATTGTCGATGGAAAGGAAATCGCCAGGGAGCCTGGCGCCACTTGGGAACCGCGCAGCTTTCACGCGACCATTCCTGACGGGAACCGGTCCATGAAGGTGGACGCCAACACTCGTTTTTCAAAAAGCCCGCGGGGACTCCGATTCACCCTATCGGTGGATGGCAAGGAGATTTATAGCGAGGTGAAATGGCCGGCCCGGTGGTATCTCCCGTTCGCGGCCGTGGGCCTGGTTCTGGCGACCGCGGCTCTTCGGTTGTTAGCTTACTGAGTCTAACCGATCCGGAGTTTTTGATCAGGCAACGCTGGCGCTCGTTCGGCTCAACTTGACGGGTACCCGACGCCGCAGGACCCCGTTCAGCGGCTGGTCTCGATTCCATGTCAAATCCCGCGTCGAGAATCCACTTGGCCGTATCGTCATCTCGCACATGTGCCCTTTCCGGATCGCTTCTGGATCACGCACCAACCAGAAGTTGGGGAGATTCCAGTCAACTTGACGGATAAACGCCAGACTGATCCTGGATGGTTCTCCCGGAGCCAGGGATCAGCACCAATGAGCGGAACGGCGAAAAAACCGTCAAGTTGGATTCGTAAGCCAAGCCATAAGCTGCGGCTTTCCGGATGGCCGCGCCGCAACTGAGTTGAAGTGTCATTCCTCGCGCAGGGCCTTCATCGGATCGAGACGTTCGCCAACCGGCGGGCGGCGGAACTGCCCGGTCCGGCCTTTTTGCGGCAGGTTGCACTATCAGCGTAGCGACGTTACGGCCAAGTGGAGGAATCCTTTCCCGTAACGCCGCTTTTCGACCTCGGTCAGCGGGGAAGGATGCCGCGGATCCATATCGCGGGTTCAGGCGGTGGCCGCGCCCGTCATCGGCTTCTCCGGGCGGGCATCAGAGAAGCGATTCGGTGCAGTTCGAAAAAAGACGGGCAATACCCACCGAGCAAACGCTGATTTCTGCGAATTCCATGCCGCGCGGCGCAACATGGACATCAAGGTGATCTGCGTCAACAACCTGACCTACGCGATGACCGGCGGCCAGACGGCTCCGACCACGCCGGGGCAGGTGAGGTGCCGGCCACGCGCCTGGCGGAAGAACTGGGCCGCAAGGGCAGGCATTCGACAAGGGTATGAGTACGGCTCGCAACTGATCTCCAAGGTCGGCGATGAATCCGAGGACCTGGTGGCGTCGCTCGAATCGGATGGCTAATTCCACTACGGGCCGCACAGCGGGCGCGGAATCATGATGGAATTGGAACATGATTCCCAGCGAAGGCAGGGACCGGCAGTTCTATCAGGAACTGCTCGAGGCGGCGCCCGAAGCGATCTGCGCCGTCGAGACGGACGGCCGGGTGACGTTCGCGAACCGGCGGGCGGAGGAGCTGCTCGGCGCCGATATCTGCGGCCGCAACTTCCTGGACCTGGTAGCGGCCGAAGACCAGCCCATAGCCCGCGCACGGCTGGCCGATGCGTCGGGGCGCGAACGGCTGCGCGTTCGCGGCCGCGACAAGGATCTGGAACTTCAGTGCACGTTTGGGCCGCTGTCGGGGCCATCGGTGGCGATCGTCCTCACCAACCTCACCGCGCAGATCCGGCAGCGCGACGAACTGGCCTGGCAGGTCAGGTCGTTCGAAGCGCTGGCCTCGATTTTGCCGGTGGGTATCGGCATCGCCACGGACCGGGAGTGCAGGCACGTGCGGGTAAATCCGGCATTCGCGGAGATGCTGGCGGTTCCACCTTCGGTCAACGTTTCCAAGACCGGCGAGGCCGCCGGATCGCTGCCGTTCCGGGTGTTCGAGGCCGGCAGAGAGGTGGCGGGCCCCGACCTCCCCATGCAGGTTGCGGCGCGCGAAAACCGATTTGTTCGAGGGCAGGAATTGACCCTGATTCACGCCGACGGACGGGTGATCGAGGAGCTGGCATTCGCCTGCCCGCTGCGTGACGCGCGCGGCGAATCGCAGGGGTCGATCGGGCTGTTCATCGACATCACCGACCGGAAGGCGACGGAGCGGCGGCTGCGGGAGGCCGAGCAGCGGTTCAGGCGGCTCTACGAATCAGACATTATCGGTATCTTCAGCTCCGATGGCCAACGGGTTCTGGAAGCCAACGACATTTTTCTGGAGATGGTGGGCTACAGCCGCGAAGACCTGGAAGCCGGCCGTCTGTTATGGCGCGAAATGACCCCGGCGGAATTCCTGAAGCCTTCCTTAAAAGCCGCCAATGAGCTGCTGGTTTCGGGGACGTTCGGGCCGTTCGAGAAAGAGTACATTCGCAAGGACGGGGAGCGCGTGCCGGTGCTGCTCGGGGCCATCCGGGTGGAAGGCGAGTTGCCGCTCAACCTGTGCTTCGCGATCGACCTGACTGAGCGGCGCAAGCTGGAGCGGCGCGTTCTGGAGGCGCAGAAACTGGAGAGCGTCGGGCTGCTGGCCGCCGGCATCGCCCACGACTTCAACAATCTGCTGGTGGGCGTAATCGGGAACGCCAGCCTGGCGCAGGATCTGCTGCCGCCGGAACACGAAGTGCAGCCTCTGTTGAACCTGGTGGTGCGCACCGGGGAGCAGGCAGCGCATTTGACGCGGCAGATGCTGGCCTATTCCGGCAAGGGGCGCATGCTGCTGGAACCGGTAGACCTTTCGAAGCTGTTTTCCGGACTGGCGGAAATCGTCAGCCCCTCGATTTCGAAGAAAATCAGCCTGGTTCTGGACCTCGCGGCGGGGCTCGACCCGGTAGAGGCGGACCCCAGCCAGATGCAGCAGATTTTCACGAACCTGGTATTGAATGCCGCGGAAGCGATCGGGGATCGCGAAGGAACGATCACGATTCGCACCGGCGCCTGGAGCGGGGCGGAAAGTGCGGGCCTGGAACTGGAGCCCGGGAAGTATGTGTACGTCGAGGTGGCGGACACAGGGTGCGGCATGGACGAAGGAACGAAGGCCCGGATCTTCGAGCCATTCTTCACCACCAAGTTCGCCGGGCGGGGGCTGGGACTGGCAGCCGTGGCGGGGATCGTGCGCACGCAGAAGGGGAGCATCCGGGTCGAATCGGCTCCGGGGGAAGGCACGCGGATCACGGTGTTGCTTCCGGCAGTGAAATGGGGCGCGGCGCCGTTCTCGTAGTGAATGATGAGGCCGTGGTGCGGGACATCGCTAGCCGGGCGCTGGAGCGGAAAGGGTTTTCGGTAATGATGGCGGCAGATGGCGATCAGGCGCGGGAGATGCTGGCGAAGCATCCCGGAGTATCGCTGGTGTTGCTGGACATTCGCATTCCCGGGCGGAACGGCGTGGACATACTGCGGGAGATTCGCCGAGACCGGCCGGAGTTACCGGTCGTCATCGTGAGCGGCTTTCCGGAGCAGCAGACCATACGCCAGGTGAGCGGCATGGCAATTTCCGGATTTCTGGCGAAACCTTTCAAAGCGAGCGAACTGGTGTCGGTTGTGGAAGCGGCGCTCGAACCGCCGTCCAGCCGAGACGCCTGACTGGCGCGCGCGGATTTATTGCGGGTTAGGAAGGGAATGATGGCCGTGCACCATCTTCCACTCGCCATTGCGGAGCACGAAGACTTCGGTCAGCGCGAACGGTGTGGAGGTAGTGCGGCCGTCGGAAAGGACGAAGTGAGCGGTGCCGGCGGCGGTCAGCAGGGCAACGCCGGGCGCGAGCACCGCGACGTCGGTCCGGTCGTATTTCCACTCCGCGCGGGCGAAAGCCTGGAAGCCGCGGCGGACGGCTTCGAGGGCCTGCTGGCGGCTTTCGCGCAGGACGCCGTCATCGATGATGGTGCCTGGACCGGCATCGAGGATCGACTCGAACATTTTGTCGGCTTTCAGTTCCTGGATGGCGGAGTTCATCCGGTTGTGGACTTCCAGAACGGCTTTTCGGATCGCCTGCTCGTCGGCATCGGCGGCCCGGCCGTAAGGCGCCGCGAAACTGAACAGCACAGCGGCGGCGGCCAAAGTATATTTCAAACCTCTACGCTCCTTTGAGGCGCGGCGCGCCGCGCCGGACGGCTATTTTTCCGGGGCGTCGTAAGGGGGGACGCGGCGGATCCAAATATTGCGATAGCGGACCGGGTTGTTATGGTCCTGGAGCATCAGCGAATCCTCGGGCGGGTGCGGGGTATAGTGCGCCACCTGGCGGTAGACCATCGGGCCCATGGATTCTTTGCGGTTATGGACCATCACACCGTTATAGAAGACGGTGAAGAATGCCGGCTTGACGAGTTTCTCGCCTTCGAACCTGGGGGCTTCAAAGACGATGTCGTAGGTGTTCCATTCGCCCGGGCGGCGAGCGGGGGCGGCGAGCGGCGGCCATTGTCCGTAGATGGCTCCCGCCTGCCCGTCGGCATAGGTGGGGTTTTGCCAGTTGTCCAGCACCTGAATTTCGTAACGCGTCATCAGCAGAACGCCGCTGTTGCCGCGGCCCTGGCTGTTGCCGGTGACCGGGAGGGGCGAGGACCACTCGACGTGAAGCTGAACGTCGCCGAATTTTTCGCGGGAGAGCAGGTCTCCGGTGCGCGCGCCGGTCTCGAAGTAGCCGTCACCGATTTTCCAGCGGGCATCGGTCATTTTGCCGGCATCGGCACCGCGGCCGCGCTGCATCCATTTCGACAGGTCCGTGCCGTCGAAGAGCACGACGGCGTCCGAGGGAGGGCCGCCGGGGGTGGATGCAGGTGTCACCACCTTGGGATGCGGGCGGGCGGGGTCGTGCACGTGATACGGCAGGTTGGGCAGCATCGGCGTGTCGGTAAAGCCGAGGTCGGGGTTGGGCTGCTGCTGCTGTTGCGCGTTGGAAACGGCTGAGGAAGTGACGGCGGCGGCCGCCAGCCCGAGAAAGCTTTTGCGTGTCATAACTACCCCCTACTTCACCATGGAAGACGATTTTCCCGCAAAATCGAGGACCCATCCCGGGAAGATGCCGAGAAACAGGGTGCCCAGCGCCGGCAGGATCAGCGCCAGCCGCAGGCCCGTCGACAGCGGTTCGGAATCCTTCACCGCTTCCCCGGGTTCATGCATGTACATCACCACCAGAATACGCAGGTAATAATACGCCGCCACGGCGCTGTTCAGCAGGCCCAGCACGGTGAGCCAGACCAGATGAGATTCGAGCGCCGCCTTGAAGATATAGAACTTGCCGAAGAAGCCGCCGGTAAGGGGAACGCCGATCAGAGAGAGGAGGAAGATGGTGGCCATGGCGGCGGCGAACGGCTGCCTTTCCCCAAGGCCGGCGAGGTCGTCGATATTCTGATACCGTTCGCCTTTTCCGGAGATGTGGCTGATCACGGCGAAGGCGCCGATGTTCATGAGGGCATACGCGGCCAGGTAGAACATAGCCGCGGCAGTGCCGATTTCCGAGCGTGCGGTCAGCGCCACCAGCACGTAGCCGGCGTGCGCAATGGAACTGTAGGCCAGCATGCGTTTGACGTTGGACTGGACCAGTGCCGCGAAGTTCCCGATGGTCATGGAAAGCAGGGCGGCGGCCCAGACGAGCGGCTCCCAACCGGTGCCGAGAGGGGCGAAGGCGGTCATGAAGATGCGGAGGAACACGGCGAACGCGGCGGCCTTCGGCCCGGCGGACAGGAACGCGGTGATGGGGGTCGGCGCTCCCTGGTAAACGTCGGGCGCCCACATCTGGAAGGGCGATGCCGAAACTTTGAAGCCGAGACCGATGAACATCAGCGCGGCGGCCAGGCCGACAAACACGGCGGAGGGGGCATTGGGGCCGGTCAGCGCGGCGCGGATGGACGTGAGGGTGACGGTACCGGTGGTGCCGTAAATCACCGCGACGCCATAGAGGAAGAAAGCGGTGGCGAAGGAGCCGAGCAGAAAGTACTTGAGCGACGATTCGTTGGCGCGCTTGTCGTCGCGAAGATAGCCGGCCAGCACGTAGCTCGAGATGGAAGAAATTTCGAGACCGATGAAGACGATGATCAGCTCATTGGCCGCGGCCATGATGGACTGGCCGGCGATGGAGAAAAGGAGCAGCGCGTGATATTCGCCGGTCTCCGCTTCCTGGCGTTCGAGAAAGCGGTATGACGGCAGGATGGTGAGGATGCCGACACCGAACACGAGCAGGCGGAAGAATGTGGCGAAGCCGTCCACCATGAGCATCCCGCCGAAAGCGGGGCCGGCATTCCGGTACGCAACGACGGCGCCGCCCATGGCGCCCAGCAGGGCCAGCAGGCTCAAATGGCCGAAGGCGCGGGAGGAACGCCGGTTCAGCACCGGATCGAGCACCATGAGGAGCGTGCCCATCACGGTGAGGATGATTTCGGGAAGGAAGCGGATCAGGTCGCCGGCGGGGGGCATGAGGTTAACGGGCATTGGCGGCCTCCGCCGGGGCCGGGTTGGCCACCCGGAACGAGACGTTCACCTGCGACTGTTCGAGCACCCGCGCATTGACCTTGCCCACCGCCGGCAGAAACGTCTGCGCGTACACTCCCATCCAGACCATCATCACCAGCAGGGGGACGACGGCGGCCCACTCGCGCAGGTTGAGGTCGGGAACGTGGTGGCGAACCTCGTCGCCGGCTTCGCCGTAGAAGACCCGCTGGTACATCCAAAGCATATAGACGGCCGAGAGAATGACGCCGAGAGCGGCGAAAACTACCCACGTGAAATTGACGAGCGCGGCGCCCTGCAATACCAGGAACTCGCCGACGAAGTTGCTGAGCGCGGGCAGGCCGATGCTGGCCAGGGTGGTGATCAGGAAGGCGGTGGAAAGCCAGGGAGCGGCGGTGGCGACCCCGCCGAAGTCGTCGATGGCGAGTGAGTGCCGGCGTTCATACAGCAGCCCGACGATGGCGAACAGGCCGCCGGTGGAAATGCCGTGGGCGAGCATCTGGTAGACGGCGCCGTCGAGGCCCTGCTGGGTGAACGAGAAGATGCCCAGCACGACGAAGCCGAGGTGGGAAACCGAAGAGTACGCCACCAGTTTCTTCATGTTCGGCTGCACCATGGCCACCAGGGCTCCGTAGATGATGCCGATAATGGCGAGGACGACGATCCAGGGAGCACAGGAGCGGGCGGCGCCGGGAAACAGGGGCAGGCAGAAGTGCAGGATACCGTAGGTGCCCATCTTCAGCATGACGGAAGCCAGCATCACCGACCCGGCCGAGGGCGCTTCGACGTGCGCGTCCGGCAGCCAGGTGTGCAGCGGGAAAAGGGGCACCTTGATGGCGAAGGCGAAGAAGAACGCGAGGAACAGGAGCATCTGCTCGCCGGAAGCGAAGGTCAGCTTACCGCTGGCCAGCATTTCGACGATGGCCGGATAGTTGAACGTGCCGGCGCGCAGGTAGAGGTAAATGATGGCGGCCAGCATCAGCACCGAACCGGCCATGGTGTAGAGGAAGAACTTCACGGCGGCGTAGATACGGCGCTCATGGCCCCAGATGCCGATCAGGAAATACATGGGCACCAGGCTGACTTCCCAGAAAACGTAAAACAGAAACAGGTCCTGGGCCTGAAATACGCCGACCAAGCCGAACTCCAGCAGCAGCAGGAAAGCGTAAAACTCCTTGGCGCGGTTCTGGACGTAGCGCCAGGAGATGAGCACGCAGATGGGGGTCAGGAAGGTGGCGAGCAGAATCAGCCACAGGCTGATGCCGTTCAGGGAGACGGCGAAGTGGATTTCCGGGGAAGCGATCCAGGGGATGTCGATGGCGAACTGCTCGCCGGCCTGGGTGCGGTCGAAGCCGAAGGCGACGGCGAGCGACAGGAGGAAAATGGCGATGGACGAGATCAGCGCCCACGTGCGGCTATTCTGCTCGAGGCGCCTGGGGATGAGCAGGGCCACGAAGAAGGCAACCAGGGGAGCGAAGAGGAGCACGGTCAGCAGGTTCATCGGATGCCTCCCGCGATTCCCAGGGCAACGATCACCATCACCGACCCGAACAGAACCCAGGCCGCATAGCTTCGTATATTGCCGGACTGCATGAGGCGCAGGACACCGCCCACGCCGCGCGCCCAAGTGCCGACACCGTTCACCATGCCGTCGATGAGCCCGGCATCGATGCCTCGCCACAGGACGGCGCGCGAACCGCCGACCACCGGGTTGACGACGGCCGCATCATAGATTTCATCGACGAAGTATTTGTTGTAGACCAGTTTGTACAGGCCGCCGAGGCTGCCGGCGAGCGCACCGGCCATGGCGGGCCGGGCCACATACATGAGCCAGGCGAGACCGATTCCGATGAGCCCGGCGGCAACCGAGATAGCCATCAGCGTCGGGTCCTCGGCTTCATGCATGGCCGGAAAGACGGGCTCGAGGAATCGCGGCACCGGGAAGAGCAGGCCGCCGGCGAGCGAGAGCACCGCCAGAATGGCCAGGGGGATCAGCATGACGGGCGAGGATTCGTGCGGATGGTGGTGGCCGCGATATTCGCCGAAGAAGGTCATGAACATGGCGCGGAAGACGTAGAAGGCGGTCATGCCGGCGGTGATGACGCCCACCCAGTACATCCAGGGCGCGTGCGCGTAGGCGGCCAGCAGAATCGCATCCTTGCTGAAGAAGCCGGAAAACGGCGGCACGCCGGAGATGGCCAGGGCCGCGCACATCATGGTGAGGAACGTCCACTTGATGGGTTTGCGGAGGCCGCCCATCTGGCGCAGATCCTGCTCGCCGGAAAGCGCGTGGATGACGCTGCCGGCGCCGAGGAAGAGCAGCGCCTTGAAGAAGGCGTGGGTCATCAGGTGGTAGATGCCCGCCGAAAACGCGCCCGAGCCGACGCCGACGAACATGTAGCCCAACTGCGAGACGGTGGAGTAGGCGAACACCTTTTTGATATCGTTCTGCGCCAGGCCGATGGTGGCGGCGAAAAAGGCGGTGGCGATGCCGATTACCGCGATCACGTTCATGGCGTCGGGCGCGTGGGTGTAGATGGGCCAGGAGCGGGCGGTCATATAGACGCCCGCCGTGACCATGGTGGCGGCATGGATGAGCGCGGAAACGGGAGTGGGGCCGGCCATGGCGTCGGGCAGCCAGGTGTAGAGCGGGAGTTGCGCGGACTTGCCGCACGCACCGAGCATCAGGAGCAGGCCGATGACCGTGAGGGCCGAAACCGGCGCGGCGGGAGCCTGTTCGAAGACGCGGGTGAAATCGAGCGACCCGAACTGCTTGAACATGTAAAACGCGGCCAGGGTGAATCCGAAATCACCGATGCGGTTGACGATGAACGCCTTCTTGCCGGCGTCGGCGGCGAACTTCTTGTCGAAGTAGAAACCGATGAGGAGATAGCTGCACAAGCCCACTCCCTCCCAGCCGACGAAGAGCAGCAGGTAATTGGCGCCCAACACCAGCACCAGCATGAAGAACATGAACAGGTTGAGATAGGAGAAGAAGCGGTAGTAGCCGCCCTCGTGCGCCATGTACCCGATGGAATAGATGTGGATCAGCAAGCCGATGCCGGTGACCACCAGAAGCATGACGGCGGTGAGGCGGTCCACCGCGAAGTCGCAGTTGATCTGAAGCGCTCCGCTCTGGATCCAGGTGAAGTAATGCTCGATGTAGGTGTGCTCGAGCCCGCCAAGCCCCAGCAGCGTCTTCAGCACCCAGGCGAACGACAGCAGGACGCTGCCGATGGCGACGGTATTCACCAGCGTCTTGGAAAAACGGCGTCCGAACAGGCCGTTAATGGCGAAGCCCGCGAGCGGAAGGATGGGTATGAGCCAGAGTTGCATTAGTTCTTCATCGAATCGATATCATCGATATTCAATGTTCCGCGGTTTTTGAATATGGTGAGAATGATGGCCAGCCCGACGGCGGCCTCCGCCGCGGCCACCACCATAACGAAGAACGTGTATAGGTGGCCGTTCACCTGCTTGAGCTGGTAAGAGAAAGTCACGAAGCTCAGGTTCACGGCGTTGAGCATGAGCTCGATCGACATGAACACGGTGATGATGTTCTTGCGGAAAAGAAACCCCGCTACCCCGAGGGCGAAAAGGATGGCGCTCAGGGTGAGGAACCAGGAAATAGGAACCTGCGACATGGATTAGTCCATTTCCTTTCGCGCCAGGACGACGGCGCCCAGAATCGCAATCAGGATAAGGATCGAGGTGATTTCGAACGGCAGCAGGTAAGTGGTAAAGAGGGCGCGCCCGACGTCCTGCGCCGACCCGCCGCGGAAACCGCCGAAGCTCACCATGGTGTCCGCCGGGAAAATGCGCTGCACAAACCAGCCCAGCAGCAGCAGCAGCGCCAGCAGCAGCGGAGCGCCGAGCAACTGCACCATGAGCGAGCGGCCCTTTTTGATCTCGGCGCCGGCGTTGAGCAGCATGATGACGAAGACGAACAGCACCATGATGGCGCCGGCGTACACAATGACCTGGGCGGCGGCAATGAATTCGGCGCCGAGCAGGAGGTAAAGAATTGCCAGCGAGCCCATCACGCCGATGAGTGAAAGGGCGCTCGAGATCGGATGCGATTGCACGACGACGTTGATGGCGCAAACGACGGCGATCAGGGCGAAGGTCAGAAAGAGAATGACGTCCATCAGGAAACCAGTGCGACCAGAAAACTGGTCACCAGCAGATTGAGCATCGCCACCGGGAAGAGAAACTTCCAGGTAAACCCCATCAACTGGTCGTACCGGAAGCGTGGCAGCGTACCGCGAATCCAGATGAAGGCAAACAGAATGGCGCCGGTCTTGGCGCAGAACCAGAACAGGGGAATGAGCCAGCTTTGCACGACCGGCAGCAGAAAGACGATCGAGATCAGCAGGAAGATCACCCCGAATGCCGGAAAAGTGTACTTGTCGCGTTTGCGCGCCGCGTTCATGCCGTGGTACAGGGAGATGAAACCGGCGGCCGCGAAGATCACCGAAGGCACCAGGCTCGATCCGTATTCGGCCGGCCACGGGGCCACCCAGCCACCGAGGAACAACAGCACGGCCAGCGAGCTGACGGTGATCATGTTGGCGTACTCGGCCATGAAGAACGAGGCGAATTTCATGCTGCTGTATTCGGTGTGGAAGCCGGCCACCAGCTCGTTTTCAGCCTCCGGCAAATCGAACGGGACGCGATTGGTTTCGGCAAAGGCGGCGATCAGGAAGATGAAGAAGCTGATGATCTGCGGGAAGGGTCCGTGCAGGATGTTCCAGCCGAGGATGCTGTTCCCCTGCCGCTCCACCAGTTCGCGAAGGCTCAAAGTATTGGAGATCAGCAGGGGCGCGGCGATGGCGATGGACATGGGCAGCTCATAGCTGATCATCTGCGCGGAGCTGCGCAGCCCGCCGAGCAGCGCGTACTTGTTGTTGGAAGCCCAGCCGGCGAGGGCAACCCCGTAGACACCCATGGAGGAGACGGCCAGGATGAACAGCACTCCGATATTCAGGTCCGTCAACTGCATCCAGGTTCGCACGCCGGCCACTTCGATGGCGGGGCCGAACGGGATGACGGAGATCGAAAGCAGCGCCATGGTGATGGCGAAAAACGGCGCGGCCAGATACAGGGGCTTGTTGACGTAAGGGGGGACCAGGTCTTCCTTGGTGAGGAGCTTGATGACATCCGCCAGCGGCTGAAGCAGGCCGTGCGGGCCGACGCGGTAAGGCCCGGGACGCAGTTGGATGTGCGCAAGCACTTTGCGCTCCACCCATTGCAGGTAGGCCAGGGTCGTCATGAGCACCGCAAAGACGACTAGCGTTTTTATCAGACTGATGACGATAAATGAGTCCATTTAGCGGCTCAAACGGCTTTCGACGACTGAGTTCAGTACTTTAGAATAGCGCCCGAGGGTACCGGATGCGAACAGGCCGTTGTGATCGGACTGTACCAGGTCGGGCCGGCTGTCCACCGGGATGCGGCCGTTGACCGGGGCGGTCTGCGCGGCGCCGCCGGTGGCGATAACCGGGCAGCGGCACTTCGTAGCCGGGAACCTGCTTGCGAATTTCGTTGAAGACGGCCTCGGCCGACCAGGGTCCGAGGGCCGCGGCGGCTCCCATTTCCCGCGCGATGAAGCCCATGATCTCGAGGTCCGGCTTGGCGCCCATCGTATTGATCGCCCGTTTCAGGCGCTGCACTTCGCCGGTGGTGCTGGTGACGGTGCCGTTCTTTTCGTAGGCGCTGGCGGCGGGCAGGACCACGTCGGCCTGGGCGGCGGTGGCGGTGAGGAACAGGTCCTGAACCACGAGGAAGCCGGCCTTGCGGCTGCCTTCGGCGAGCGGGTTCGCGCCCACCACCCACAAGACGTCGAGGTCCGCGGCGGCCATTTCGTCCACGCGCATGCCGGGCCGCCCGGAGGGTTGGTACCCCGGCAGCAATTCGGGGGCGACGCCCATATCGAGCGCACCGCGCGAATTCGAGTAATCGACCAGGCAGATGTACTGGACCGGAATGCCGAGGGAATTGCCGAATTCCACCAGGCGGCGAATGTCGCCGCCCTTGAACGCGTCGTTGAACACGATGACCAGTTCGGGTTCCGCGCGGAGTTTGTCGCGCAGGGATTCAAGCGCGCCGAAATAATCGTCCGGTACGGCGGTGACGTTGTGCGGGTGCACGAAGCCGGAGGGATTGCCGGTGGCGATGCCGGGACCGGAGACGGGTTCCCAGCGCGGTCCGGGTCCGGCGGCGCCGGTATTCGGCACCACGCCGGGACCGCCCACGGGGGCTGCGCCCGGGCCGCTCGAAACGGCGCCGGCGTCGCGGCCGGGCACCACGCCCAGGTCGCCCGTATTCTTTTCGGCGGGTCCACCCACGCGCACGCTGGCCACGGAGTACTTGTCCTCGCGGACCGGCCCCGGCGTAACCGCATAGACGTGCGCCTGGTGATGGCGGTAGTTGGCGCGGACCTGGAACGAGAGCAGCGGGTGTTCGAGGGCGAGGTCGGCGCCGAGCACCAGGACGGCCTTGCGCTGGTACAGGTCGGCCACGCTGGCCAGTTTGCCTTCGGTGCCGCTGAGAGAGTCGAGCAATGAGGTCACGTCGCCGGTGCGTTTGTGGTCGATGTTATTGGAGCCGAGCACTTCGCGCGCGAACTTTTGCAGGTAGTAGTTCTCTTCGTTGCTGGTGCGGTTGGAGCCGATCACGCCGAAACTGCCGCCGGCCTCCATGGTTTGCTTGAAGCGGGCGGCCACAACGCCCAGGGCTTCGGACCAGGACGCCTCTTCGAGTTTCCCGTTGCGCCGGACGAGCGGCGCCTGGAGGCGCTCGGGATGGTCGTAGAAATCGAACGCGTAGCGGCCCTTGATGCAGAGAAATTCGCCGTTGATGCCGGAGCGGTCCCGGTTGTTGCCGCGAATGATGCGGTCGTTGCGGGTGCCGAGGGTGGTTTTGCAGCCGTCGCCGCAGTGCGTGCAGATGGTGCCGACGTGGGTCATTTCCCAGGGCCGGGTTTTGTAGCGGTAGGCGCCGCTGGTGAGGGCGCCGACGGGGCAGATGTCGATGCAGGCGCCGCACTCGTCGCATTCGAGGTGGTCGCCGTGGTTGGGCGCGATTTCCGAGACCACGCCGCGGTTGATGATGCCGAGCGCGCCCACGCCCATGCCTTCATTGCAGATGCGCACGCAGCGGAAGCAGAGGATGCAGCGCGGCGCATCGAAAAACACGACCGGGGAAAACTGTTTTTCGGGGGTGTGCACCTTTTCTTCGGTGTACCGGCTCTCGCCCGCGCCGTAGCGGAACACCATGTCCTGGAGTTCGCACTCGCCGCCCTTATCGCAGACGGGGCAATCGAGCGGGTGGTTGGTGAGCAGGAACTCGAGGGTGTATTTGCGGGCCTGGGTCACCTGCGGCGTTTCCGTCCGCACCACCATGCCCTCGGAGACGGGAAGAGTGCACGCCGTCATCAGCTTGGGCATCTTCTCCACTTCCACCAGGCACATGCGGCAGGCGGCCTGCAGGGTGAGCCCTTCGTAATAACAGAACGCCGGAATTTCGATGCCCACCGTTTTGGCGGCGTCGATCACCAGCGTGCCGGGGGCGGCCTGCACCTCCCGGCCGTCGATGGTCAGCTTTACCAGATCAGCCATGAAAGACCTAAACCGTCACCATCTGGCCGGCGTGCTCGTAAGGGCACGGCTTCCCGTTCAGGTGGTCTTCGAATTCCTGCCGGAACTTCTCCACGATGGAGATGGTCGGCATGGCGGCCGCGTCTCCCAGGGGGCAGAAGGTCCGGCCGAGCATGTTTTTGGCGATATCGCCGATGAGATTGATGTCGCTGGGCACGCCGCCGCCTTCGTGAAAGCGGGTGAGGATTTTGCGCAGCCAGGTAGTGCCCTCGCGGCACGGGATACACCAGCCGCAGCTTTCGTGGGCGTAAAAGCGCATGATGCGCAGGGCGGCTTTGACCATGCAGGTCTGGTCGTCGATGATGATGACGCCGCCCGAGCCGAGCATGGTTTTGCGCTGCGACATGGAATCGTAATCCATGGTGGCGCCTTCGACTTCGGCCGCGGTGAGCACCGGACAGGAGGAGCCGCCCGGGATGAAAGCTTTGAGTTTCCGGCCCCCGCGGATACCGCCGCCTACTTCTTCAATCATCTGCTGCACGGGGAAACCGAGCTTCAGTTCGTAGACTCCGGGCTTGTTCACGTGGCCGGTCAGGCAGGTCATCTTGGTGCCGCCCGCTTTGGGCACGCCGAGCGCGGCGAAGGCGGCGCCGCCGTCGCGAATAATGGGCGGCACGGCGCAGAAGGTCTCCACGTTATTGAGCACCGTGGGGCACTGGAAGGCGCCGACCACAGCCGGAAAGGGAGGCCGGATGCGCGGCACTCCGCGCTTGCCCTCGAGCGATTCGAGCAGCGCCGACTCCTCGCCGCACTCGTAGGCGCCCGCGCCGGTATGAGCGTAGAGCTCGAAATCGAACCCGGTGCCCTGGATATTTTTGCCGAGCCAGCCTTTTTCGTACGCTTCGGCGATGGCCTTTTCCATCACCTCGATGAGGTAGCGGTATTCGCCCCGGATATAGACGTAGCCGGCATGTGCGTCCACCGCAAGACCGGCGATCAGCACGCCCTCGATCAACTGGTGCGGATCGTTTTCGATCAGCACGCGGTCTTTGCAGGTGCCCGGCTCGCTCTCATCGCCGTTCACGACGATGTACTTGGGCTTGGGGGAAGTGCGCGGGACGAAGCTCCATTTCATGCCGGTGGGGAAGCCGGCGCCGCCGCGGCCGCGGAGATTCGAAACCTTGACCTCCTCGATAACCTCCTCGGGCTTCATCTTCGAGGCTTTGAGGAAGGCCTGGTAGCCCTCATTGGCGAGGTAGGTGTCGATGGAAGCGGAATCGGGCAGGCCAAAGCGCTTCGTCAGCACCCTGGTTTCGAGCGGGCTGGGTTCGTTGTACAGCATGCGTTATTGTTTCTTCCTCAGGCCGTCCAGCAGCTTGTCCAGTTTTTCGGACGTCACGAAATGCTCAAAATCGTAGTTCACCTGAATCGCCGGAGCCCAGGAACAGGCGCCCATGCACTCCACCTCTTCGAGCGAAATCTGCCCGTCGGCGGTCACTTCCTTGTGGCCGATGCCGAGTTTTTGGCAGGCGTGCTCCCAGAGCTTGTCGCCGTCGTGGAGCAGGCAACTGATATTGGTGCAGATCTGCACGTGATACTTCCCCAGCGGCTTGCGGTGCAGCATGGAGTAGTAGGACAGCACTTCGTTGACCTGAAGCGGCGTCACGCCTATGCGTTTGGCGATTTCATCCACCACTTCGTCGGTCACCGCGCCCACTTCGTCCTGCGCGTAAAGCAGCATCGGGATCATCGCCGACCGCTGCCGGCCTGCCGGGTAGCTCTTCAGGAGCTTGTCAAACCGGGCTTCCAGTTGCGGAGAAAAAGTCATCGGTCCGTGTCGCCCAAAACGAAATCCATACTGCCGATGGAGGCGATGACATCGGCGATCAGGGTTCCTTCCACCATTTTCGAAGTCGCCTGCAAATTGCCGAAACTCGGCGTCCGCATGTGCACGCGGTAGGGCGACGACGTGCCGTCGCTCACCACGTAATAGCCTAACTCGCCGCGGGGCGATTCGATCACCTGGTAAACCTCGCCGGCGGGCACGCGGAAGCCCTCGGTAACGATTTTGAAATGGTAGATCAGGGCCTCCATCTGCGTTTTCATTTTCTCGCGGTCGGGGAGGACGACGTGGGGCGCGTCCGCCTTCCAGTCTCCGCCCGGCATGCCGGCAATCGCCTGCTGGACGATGCGCGTGCTCTGCCGCATCTCTTCGATGCGCACCTGGTAGCGGGCGTAGACATCATTTTCGGTGCTGGTGGGCACTTCGAAGTCGAACTTTTCGTAGCTCGAGTAGGGGCTGTCCTTGCGCGTGTCGATCTTCAGGCCGGCGGCGCGCAGCATGGGGCCGGTCACGCCCAGGTCCAGCATGTCTTCGAGCGAAATCCGGCCCACGCCTTTGGTGCGTCCGATCCAGATGGGATTGTTGGTGAGCAGGTTTTCGTATTCGTCCACCTTGGTGGGGAAGCCGTCGATAAACTTCCGGATGCGCTGTTCCCAGCCGCGCGGCGGCTCCAGGGCGAGACCGCCGATGCGGAAGTAGCTGGTCATCATCCGCTGGCCGGAGAACATCTCGAAGATGCGGAGAATGTCCTCGCGCTCGCGGAAGCAGTAGAGGAACACGGTCATGGCGCCGATGTCGAGCGCGTGGGTGCCCAGCCACACCAGGTGACTGTTGAGGCGCGTCAACTCGGTAAGCATGACGCGCATCCACTGCGCTTGCGGCGGGATCTCCAGGTCCAGCAGCTTCTCGATCGCGAGGCAGTAACAGAGGTTGTTCGAGAGCGGCGCCAGGTAATCCACGCGGTCGGTCAGGGTCACCGCCTGCTGGTAGGTTTTGACCTCGAACTCTTTTTCGATGCCGGTATGGAGGTAGCCGAGCTCGGGCTGGCAGGTGACGATGGTTTCGCCGTCCAGCTCCATGCGCAGGCGGAGGACGCCGTGCGTCGAAGGATGCTGCGGCCCCATGTTGAGGACCATGCGGCGCGGGCCGGATTGCGGTTGCGCCTCCTCTTCGGCGAGGACGCTGATTCCTCCCGGAATTCCAGATTCGCTCATACTTAAACCCTCGACCCGGTCACCGGGTAATCCTTACGCAACGGATAGCCTTCCCAGTCATCCGGCAGGAGGATGCGGGTGAGATCCGGGTGGTTGAGAAAACGGATGCCGAACAGGTCGAACACCTCGCGTTCATACCAGTTGGCGGACCGCCAGACGGTGGTGACGGAGGCAATCTGGGGGTCGGTTCCGGCGATGCGGCACTTCAGGCGCACGCGTTCGTTGCGATCGATCGAATGGAGATGATAGACGACTTCGAAGCGCGGCTCGGCGGGATACCGGTCAACGGCCGTGACCGTGCTCAGGCGAACGAACTTCTGGTCGTATTTCAGGAAGCCGCAGACGCTTTCGATTTTGGCGGCGGCGAGGTCGAGCGTGAGCTCGTCCCGCTCGTAGTTTCCGCCCAGAAGCGCTTCGGAATCGAACGCCTCCACGGCGGCGGCCAACGCACGCTCTCGCAGATTGTCGGGTAGCATTTTCGAGTGTTACTGTCCGCGCCGGGAAAGATCGGAAGCCGACCAGTCCAGCGCGCCTTTTTTCCAGATGTAGAAAAACCCGGAAAGGATCAGAACCACGAATACCAGCATTTCGATAAAGGCGAACATCTTGAGCTCGCGGTAAACAACCACCCAGGGGTACAGGAAAATCGCCTCGATATCGAACAGGATGAACAGCATCGCCACCAGGTAGAACTTGACGCTGAACCGTTGCCGCGCGTCCCCGGTGGGCACGATGCCGGATTCGTAGGGCATGTCCTTTACGCGGTTGCGGACCTTTTTCCCCAAAAGATAGGAGGCGGAAAGGAGGCCGGCGGCCAGCGCCATCGCCAGGATCGCCTGAACCAGAACAGGAAAGTACAGCTCTGTATAGGAAGTCGGCATGCGCTTCAGGGAAGACGGGTCATCTTTGACTATAATTGGTAGAAAACAAGGGTGTCAACCAAACATGGCTATCCACATTGTAGTCAACGGCGAAGCGCGTACTGAAGCCGACGGCCAGACGGTGCTCGGACTGCTGGAGCAGTTGCGCATCGATCCGGCCCGGGTGGCCGTGGAGCTGGACCGCCGAATCGTGAAGCAGGCCGGTTGGAGCGAAACCGTACTTCGATCCGGTTCAGAGGTGGAGATCGTTCAATTTGTCGGGGGCGGGTAAAGAGACCCGGGAGGAGAGCCGCTCCCTCCGGCCGGGCCTGAACCGAAGGGAGCGGAGGTTCCGATGTTTACGCGAAGCTGCGAATGGCGCCCGCTTCGTCCTCATGGACGTCGAACACCGTGTACAGCTTCGTAATCTGCAACAGGTCCTTCACGCGCTTGTTCAGGTTGAGCAGCTTCAACTGCCCGCCGCTGTTCGTCACCGTCGTGAAGCCGGAAACCAGCTCGCCGATGCCCGAGCTGTCGATGTAGGAAACCTCTCCGAGGTTCAGCAGGATGCGCTTCTGACCCTTGCTTACCATGTCTCGCAAGGTATCGCGCAGGGCGCTTGAACCCTCGCCCAAAGTGATCCTTCCCGCCACATCCACCACGCTCACGTCGCCAACCTGCCGGGTATTCAACTTTACGCTCACTTGTATTCTGCCTCCTCGCCTTGCTGCCGAATCTACTTAGACACCGTGTACTTCACCAAAGTTACTTCAGTCCCATGCGGCTCCAGGCGCTGCATCCGGAACTCGTCCATGAAGGACCTGATCAGAAAAATGCCCCGTCCCGAAGTCCGCATCAGGTTCTCAGGCGCGAGCGGGTCGGGGACTTCCGAAACTTCAAACCCTTCGCCCTCGTCGGAAATGCGGATGGTCAGGCGTTCCGCATTCTGGCCGACCGAGAACCGCACCTTCTTGTTCGCGTTATAGCGGTTCCCGTGCACCACGGCGTTCACGACGGACTCGCGGACGGCCATTCCGATCTTCATCAGGTCGTCCTCGTCGAAGCCGGCGCGCTGCGCAATTCCGACGGCGAGTTCCTCCGCGCTGTCGACGCTTTCCAGAGTCGAGTCCAGAAACCGTTCCACGGTTTCTGGCACATGGTGCTGATTATCCCGCATACGTAGAACGGCCAGGACACGTTCCCAAATTGAATGGCTAGAATAAATTACCAGCCTCCGGAAAGTCAAGAAGCCCCGATTACGGCGTAGCGCGTCCGGGAATCGCGCCACCGATAAATGCGGCCACGTCGCGCTTCAGTTTCGCTCCCGAATCGCTGTCGATGTAGAGCATGTGGCCCGCTTCATAATACGCCCAGATGACGTTCTTTTGCATGGATGGATGCAGGCCCATGTGATTGAAGGTATGGCGCACGGCGAAATATGGAGTGGCCAGGTCGAAATAAGAAGCTACGACCATCACCTTCATGTAGGGATTTTTGGTCATGGCGTTGCGAAGCAGGCTGGCGGTTTCGGCGAAACTGTTGCCGGAACCCCAGTCCCACGGCTGGATGCCGCCGCTCACGTAATAGGTCTGATCGGTTTTGTAGCCGAGTTCTCCGCGCATGTAGTTGGTGAAAGCGGCATTGAAGGGCGGCAGGACGAGCGTATTCGAGGGATCGTACTCGCTGGTTTCGCCGGTGTTCAGCGAGGAGGGGCCGGTGAGCCGCCCGTCCAGCCGTCCGATGGTGAGGTGCTGGTCGCGCAGCAACTGCCTGGTGAAATGCTGCACGTCGAAGCGGAGATTGGATTCATCCAGATAGCGGGAGTCGAGCCCGGTGTAGCGCGATAACTTTTCGATCACGGCCTTGCGCTCGGCGGGCGGCAGTTCGTCGCCTTTGTTCAGGGCTACGGTGTAGTCGGCCATGGCGAAGCCTTCCACTTCTTTGAGCAGGCTCTTCAGGTCTTTCTTCTGAAGGTCGGGGGCGACCTTCTTGTGATACCAGGCATCGGCGGCGTAGGTCGGGAGTTCGAGCGCGTAGACCAGGTCGTCTGACCGGGACCAGATGGTTTCGAGGTTGAGGGTAGCGGATATCAGCAGGATGCCGTTGAAAGCGATGCCGCGATCGATGAGGTAACCGGCGAGTCCCGCGGCGCGAAAGGTGCCGTAGCTTTCTCCGGCGATGAACAGGGGCGAAAGCTGGCGGTTATTGCGCACCAGGTACATGCGGATGAACTCGCCCACGGATTGCAGGTCGCCCTGAACGCCGTTCATGCGGCGGGCGATTTCCTGCGTGCGCGCCTTGCTGTAGCCGGTGCCGACGGGGTCGATGAAAACGAGGTCGGTCTGATCCAGCCAGCTGTGCGGGTTGTCCCGCATTTCGTAGGGCGGCGGAGGCATGCTGCCGTCGGGCATGAGCTTGGGCGTACGCGGTCCCATGGCCCCCATATGCACCCAGATGGAGGCCGAGCCCGGGCCGCCGTTGAAGGCGAAAGTAAGCGGCCGGCGGGCGGTGTCGGTTACGCCGTCGAGCGTATAAGCGGTGTAGAAGATGTGCGCTTCGGTTTCGCCGGACGGATTCTTGAGCGGCATCGCGGCTACGGTGGCCGTGTAGTTGAGCGTTTTGCCGCCGATCTGGATGGAATGATTGGATACTACCGGCGTCTCGTCCACGGTTCCGCCGAAGTTGCCGGCCGCGCCGCCACCGCGCCCGCCGGGCTGGGCTTGCGGCTGCGCGGTCTGCTGTTGCGGGGTTGCCCGTCCTTGCGCCGCGGCGAGTTGCGGCAAGGCAAAAAGAAGGAATGCGAGTAAGATAGATCACGCGGGCGTTCACCTCGTGAGATCCAGTCTACTTCACCGCGCCGCTTGCGGAGGAGCTGAAGGACTGATAGGATTCGGCGCGTGAACGTTCGCGTTGGGGGTGTCGTGGCGCTGGCGGCAATCGCGTGGGCACAGGAGCGGCCGCTGATACGGGTGAGCTCGCGGCTGGTCGAAGTCAATGCCATCGTCCGCGACAGGAACGGCCCTCTTGCCGGGCTGAGGAAGGCGGACTTCACGATTCTCGATCGCGGCCGCCCGCGCGAGATTGTCACGTTCTCGGCGAATTCCGCAGGCGCGCCTCGCAGCGTTCCGGACCCGCTGCCGGCTGGCGTGTATTCCAATGAGCCGGAGCGGCGCGGCATCAGCCGGGGCAGCGCGACGGTGGTGCTCCTGGACGGGCTCAACACTCCTATCGCGGACCAGTTGTACGCCACCCGGCAATTCGCGGCCTTTCTGAACCAGATTCAGCCGGGGGACCGCATCGCCGTTTACACGTTGGGACGGACGCTGCGGGTGCTGAACGACTTCACCGACGACGCCAGCCGGCTCTCGGCCGCGCTTGCCCGATATCAGGGGCGCAACGACCACGCACGGGAATCCGACCTTCCCCAGCTTTTCGACACCGCGGATGAAAAGACCAACTCGGTGTGGAACGATTTTCTAAGAGGGGAAGGGGAAGTGCTTCGGGACCGCATGGTCCAGATCACGGTGGAGGCCATGGAGGCGGTCGCCAACCGGATTGGAAGCATTCCGGGGCGAAAGAACCTGATCTGGGTGTCCGCCGGATTTCCGTTCACCACCGGCGCCTTCACCATGCGAGCGAAGACTTACGCGCGCGAGGTCGGCCGCGCGGCGCGCGCCCTGAACGCAGCCAATATCGCGATGTATGCCGTGGATGCGCGGGGGCTTGTCGCGATGCCTGGCTTGAGTGCGGCAACCAACAGCCCTCCGCCAGCGGGTGCCTACGTCACGTTGATTCCGGCCGGGCAGGACACGATGGATGCTTTTGCCCAGGCGACCGGCGGCCGCGTGTTCAAGAACAATAACGACATTCAGGGCGCCATCCGGGCGGTGTTGGACGATTCCGAGGTGAACTACACGCTGACATTTCGGCCCGATCCGGACACGCTGGACGGCACCTTTCACCCGATCAAAGTCAGCGTGAAGCGGCCTGGCTCCCGGGTGCAATGCCGCACCGAATACTTTGCCGGCGCGGACCCGCCGGCCGGAGAACAGGAGAGGGCCTCCATTATCCGCGGCGGGCTGACGAACCCGCTCGAATCCTCGGGCGTCCGGCTTCAGGTGCGGCTCGCGCGCGAGCGTGAACTTGCGTTCACGGTCATCCTGAACACCGCAGACCTGGCATTCGAGCTATCGAACCAGCAGCGCGCCGCCACGCTCGATGTGGTCGTGTCGCAACGGGCAGCGGACGGGCGGGAACTGGAGAGCGCGGCGTTCACCCTCCGTCCGCGCCTGGACGACAGCAAGTTTCGCGAATCCCTCGAAAAGGGGCTGGGATTCGAGAGAAGAGTGGCGCCCGCCCAGGGCGCCGTCGAAGTGAAGATCCTCGTTTACGACCGGGGCTCCGGCCGCACGGGCTCCATCATCGTCCCGCTGTAGCGCGGGCGCCCTGCTGCTTCACTCCCATCTTGCGCAGAAAGGTGATCATCGGGCACCAGTTGGTGAACGCCGACTGAAACAGGTTCAGGCCAACGAAACCCGTGAACAGAAACCACGCCGGGTGGACCCAGTACCCCAGCGCCACACTCACCATCACGAAGAACCCCGCGATCATGCGGAGATAACGCTCGACGTCCATTGCACTTTTCTCCTTCGATTCACCATGAAATAAACGATGGGCACGGTCATGCGCGAGAGCGCGAGGGACGCGACTTCGCCCGCCATCAAGGCGATCGCCAGCCCCTGGAAGATGGGGTCGAACAGGATTACGCCCGCGCCTACGACCACGGCCGCGGCGGTGAGCAGCATGGGCCGGAAGCGCACCGCGCCCGCATCGGTGACCGCTTCATCGAGGGGCATTCCCTCTGCCAGCCGCAGCTCCACAAAATCCACCAGGATGATGGAATTCCGGACCACGATGCCGGCACCGGCGATGAAGCCGATCATGGAGGTCGCGGTAAAGAACGCTCCCATCAGGCCGTGCGCCGGGATGATCCCAACCAGCGAGAAGGGGATCGCGGCCATGATTACCAGCGGTGTGATGAATGACTGGAACCAGCCCACCACCAGCGCATAGATCAGGATCAGCACGGCGGCGAAGGCGATGCCAAGGTCGCGGAACACCTCGTAGGTGATGTGCCACTCGCCGTCCCACTTGATCGAATAGCGCTCGGTATTTTCGGGCATGGAGGACATGTGCTGCTCGAGAGCGTAACCCTCCGGCGGGCGGATTTTCTCCATTTCGGGACCAAGCTTGAGGATTGCGTACACCGGGCTCTCCATGGCTCCGGCCACGTCGCCTGTCACGTAGGTCACCGGTTGCAGGTTCTTGTGGTAGATGCTCTTGTCTTCCACCGCGGCCACGGGGTGCACCAGTTCCCCCAGGGCCACCAGGCGCCCGCCCGCTCCGGCCACTTTGAGTTGCAGCACGTTATCGAGGTCCGAACGGGAGGCGCGGTCGAGGCGCAGCACCAGCGGCACATCCTCCTTGGCCGAATCCACGTGCAGCAGTCCGGCGGTGAGCCCGCCGGAAGCCGCCTGCACCGTGCCGGCGATGTCCTGTTCCGAGATGCCGCTGAGGGCCGCTTTCTCGCGATCCACGATCAACCGCTGTTTCGGCTGGTCCTCTTCGACGTACCAGTCCACATCCACCACGCCCGCGGTCTGTTTCCACAGGTCGCGGATGCGGCGGGCGAGGCTGATGCGCTCGGTCGCCGAGGGTCCGTAGACTTCCGCCACGAGGGTTTGCAGCACGGGCGGTCCGGGCGGCACTTCCGCCACCTTGATGCGTGCGCCGTAGCGCTGCGCCACGGGCAGCAGGCGGTCGCGCATCTGTTTGGCGATGGCGTGGCTCTGCAATTTGCGATCGCCCTTGGGCAGCAGGTTCACCTGAAGGTCGGCTACGTTGGATCCGGAGCGAAGATAGTAGTGCCGCACCAGGCCGTTGAAGTTGAAGGGCGAGGCGGTGCCCACATAGCTTTGCAGGTTGACCGCTTCAGGCTGCTCCAGCGCTGCGCGCCCAAGGGCGTCGGCGGCGCGAGCCGTCTCCTCGAGCGTGGTCCCTTCGGGCATGTCCACAATCACCTGGAACTCGCTCTTATTGTCGAAGGGCAGCATCTTCACTTTCACGAACTGGAAATAGAAGAGTGAACAGGACCCGAGCAGCAATACTACCACTCCACCGAGAAATCCCCAGCGCAACGGCGCGCTGTGCAGGATGGTGCCCATGACACGACGGTAGACGCGGGTGACGAAATCCTCGCGCTCGCCGTGGCCGGCCGCATGACCGGACCGCAGGATCCGGACCGCCGCCCAGGGCGTCACCATAAAGGCGACGATCAGGGAAAACAGCATGGCGGCACTGGCCCCGATGGGAATGGGACGCATATACGGACCCATCAACCCGCCGACGAAAGCCATGGGGAGAATCGCCGCCACCACGGTGAGGGTTGCAAGAATGGTCGGGTTGCCGACTTCGTCCACCGCCTCCACCGCGACTTCGTGAGGCGGGCGGTCGCGGTTGGCGGGCATGCGCCAGTGGCGGACGATATTCTCCACCACCACAATGGCGTCGTCCACCAGGATGCCGATTGAGAAGATGAGAGCGAACAGCGTGATCCGGTTGAGCGTGTAGCCGTAAAGATAGAACACCGCGAGTGTCAGGGCGAGGGTTACGGGTATGGCGATGAAGACGATGAGGGATTCGCGCAGCCCCAGGGTGATCGCGATCAGAATGCTCACCGAGACGACGGCGATCAGCATGTGGAACAGCAGCTCGTTCGATTTCTCGGCCGCAGTCTCGCCGTAGTGCCGGGTGATGTCCATGTGGACGTCCGGAGGGATCACGGTGCCTTCGAGCGGCTCCACGCGCTTCAGCACGTTTTCCGCCACCATCACCGCGTTGGTACCTTTGCGCTTGGCCACCGAGATGGTGACCGCCGGCAGAAATTCTCTGGATCCCGGGCGGGCCATGCGCACGTATTCGGTGGGTTCGGCGCCGCCGTCGGTCACTTCCGCCACGTTACGAACGAAGACGGGACGGCCGTTGGCCGCGCCCACCACTACGTTGCGCACTTCTTCCGCGGTACGGAGAAACTCCCCGGTTTCGAGCACATATTCGCGATTGCCGGTGGCAAAGCGGCCGGAATCGAGGCGCCGGTTGGCGGCACCCAGGGCGCCCGCCACCTGGAGCGGCGTCAGGTTGTAGCCCGCGAGGCGCGCCTGGTCGAGGACGATGCGCACCTGCCGGCGCTGCCCGCCGATGAGGGTCGCCGCGGAAACGTCGGGAGCCTGCTTGATGGCGTCGTGCACCTGCGCGGCGATGGAGCGCAGTTCGTAATCGCTGTAGCGGGAACTCGAAAACGTGAGCGCCAGGATGGGAACATCGTCAATCGAGCGCGGCTTCACCAGCGGCTGCGAAGCGCCCGGCGGGATGATGTCCACGTTGGCGAGCAGCTTCTGGTTGAGCCGGACGATACTCTTTTCTTCGTCCTGCCCGACGAGGAAGCGGACGATCGCCATGGAAGATCCGGGCCTGGAGGTGGAGTAGATATATTCGACGCCCGGAATTTCCCACAGCAGCTTCTCCATGGGTTTGGTGACCCGCTCTTCCACCTCGCGCGCCGATGCCCCGGGCATCTGGACGAAGACGTCGATCATCGGAACAATGATCTGCGGCTCTTCCTCGCGCGGCAGTTTCCACACCGCGAAGGCTCCGATCAACAGCGACCCCGTGATGATCAGCGGGGTCAGCTTGGAGCCGATCCAGGCACTGGCGAACCGGCCCGCCGGACCAAGGCGCTTCAAGGTTTCACCTCCACCTTTTCGCCGGCCTGTAAGCCGGAAAGAACCTCGACGGCGTCTCCCCGCCGCGCGCCGGCCGTAATCAACCGCGCATGAGCCGCGCCGTTCTCCACCACCATGACGGATTGCAACTGGCCGCGTTCAATCAGGGCTGTGGCGGGTATGGTCAGCACCTGGCGTCCCTGCGACGGAAATACCGCGCGTCCGAACATTCCGCCGCGCAGCGTCCGGCAACCCGGCATCGCGGCCAGGTCGATCTTCACGGTATAGTTGCGCGACACGGCGTCCACAACGGGCACGATTTCCGACACCCGCCCCGATCCTTCGCAGCCTTCAAGCGCGACGCCGACCGCCTGGCCCTGGCGCACGCCGGCAATGCGGGACTCTTCCACGTTGGCTTCCAGGCGGAAGCCGTTCTCCCCCTCGAGCGTCAGCAGGGGCGCGCCGGGAGCGGCCAGCGTTCCGGGTTCCACCATCTTTTCGGTCACCACGCCGGCAAACGGGGCCTTGATGAGGGCATAGTCGCGCACGATCTGGGCAGCGCTCTGTTCCGCCTCGGCCTGCGCGATCCGGGATTGCACCTGAGCCCGTTTAGACTGGGCCATCTCGTGGGCGGCCTGGGCTGCTTTCAGGCGCGTCGAAGCCTCGTCGAATTCCTGCTGCGAAACCGACTTCTTGTTGGCCAGATCCTCCACACGCTTGAAGGTGGTCTGAGCCAGGTCGAGATTGGCCTTGGCGGCGGCGATGGCGTGCTCGAGTTCGGGCACCGCGGCCTGTGCCTCGGCGCGGCCGGCCTCCGCCCGCCGGATATTGGCTTCGAGGTCACGCGGATCCACCGTGACCAGCATCTGCCCCTGTTGCACGCGGTCTCCCACGCCCACGTGAACCTGCTGCACGTAGCCCATCACTTTGCTGGCGATGCGGGTGACTACGCGGGGGCGGACGGTGCCGGTCGCCTCATAGGAACCGGACCATTCCGACATTGCCGCGGCCGCCGTCGGGCCCACCGGCTTCGGGGCTTCCGCCGATTTCCCGACGCTTACGGGGCGCGTCTCCGCCGCACGCCGCCAGCACTACCAGGAATCCTGCCAAAATAAACGATTTCATCAATTTAATACCTCCGAATCCGACGTCAACTTGCCCGCGGCAAGCTCCAACAGGGTGGCCGCCACGCGCTGGTCGTGGACCGCGGCCAGGTAGCGCGTGCGGCTTTCGAGCACGGCCGTTTCCGTGCGGAGCAGGTCCGTGACGCCGGTCATTCCGGCTTCGTACCGGTTCTGGGTGATGCGCAAACTCTCTTCCGCCTCCGCGACGGATGCGCGGGCGACCTCAATCCGCTGCTCTGCCGCCCGCAACCCGGCCCAGGCGCGCCGGACTTGTAGTTTGACCGCGGAATCCGCCCGCTTGGACTCGGCTTCAGCCCGGTTCACCTGGTGCGTGGCCTCCGCGATACGCGCTTTGTCGGCCTGGCCGTTGAAAATGTTCCAGCGCAGCGTCACGCCGGCCATCCAGTTGGCGCCGCCGTGCCGGATGAACTGCTCGCGGTCGGCCTCGAAGGCGCCGCGCACGGAAATCTGCGGGAGCATTGCGGTTTTGGCCGAGTCCACGCCGGTCTGCGCCAGGTTCAGGGCCAGACGGCTCTGACGGCTTTCCGGCCGGCTTTCAGCCGCCTCCCGTTCCCGCTCCGCCAGAACCGTTTCGGTGGTGGCGGCGGGCGTCAGGGACGAGTCAAGATTCAGCGGCGTATCGAGCGCCAGGCCGAGGGCATCGTTCAGGGCGGCTTTGGCCACATCCAGATCCGCCGAACGCTGAATGCGCTGCTCGTTCACGCCGGCCAGGTGGACGCGAATGGAGAGCACGTCCACATCGGTGGACATGCCGGCCGCGCGCACCGAATCGGCGCGCTTCAGGTCGGCCTCCGCCGAACGCACGGCCTGCTCGGCGGTTTTGAGGCTTTCCGAAGCCAGAACCACGCCCGTATAGGCTCTCACTACGCCGGCGATCAGGTCCATTCCGGCGGCCCGCCGCTCTTCACCCATCAGTTGCCGGCCCAGGTCCGCGGACCGCAGGGCGAGCTTGGTCTGGCCGGCGTCGTACACCACCTGGTCCACCGCAAGCTGCGACTGGAAGTTGTTCATGGAACCGGGGCGGTTCAATTCGCCGATGGCGAAGTTCTGCTCTGTGAACCTTCGCTGGCTCAGCAGGGAACTGAAGACGAACACGGGGTTGTCGCTGCGCGTGAAGGATTCGGTGTAATTGACCTTGGGAAGATATCCGGCGCGGGCCTGGTCCAACCGGAGTTCGGCGGCGCGTTCGGATTCGGCAGCCGCAGCCATGCCCGGGTTCTTCGCGAGCGCCATCTTCACCGCATCGCGTAATGACAGGGGTGCCTGCCCCCACAACGGCAGGGAAATCAGAAAAACAAATGCTTTTCGCATCACTCTCCACGATGCAGGCCGGCCGGCGAAGGTGACATTCCGAAGGCCGTGTCACCTCCGGCCGCGGGCTGCATCTCTATTTTCGGATATGGAAGTCATAATTACACATCTTGGCAACGTAAAGTTCCAGGCGGCCGCGCGCGGCCACCTTATCGAAACCGACCAGCCTGCCGACATCGGGGGAACCGATGCCGGCATGACCCCGCCGGAGCTGATGTTGGCGTCGCTCGGGACTTGCGCGGGCCACTACGCCGCGCAGTATTTGAAAGGGCGGTCGCTCTCCGCCGACGGCCTCGAAGTGAGGGTCACGGCCGAGAAACTGCTGCGGCCGGCGCGCCTGGCGCAATTCCGCATCGAAGTGTCGGCGCCGTCGGTGCCTCCGGAGCACGAAGCCGGACTGTTGCGGGCTGTTCATGCCTGCCTGATCCACAACACGATGCTGGAGGCGCCGGCGATCGAAACCGTGGTGCGCACCGCAGTCGCGGTGTAAATGACGCTACAATCGCGGTTTGGACAGGCAAGCCGAAACCGAACTGGCGCGCGCGATGTTGGCGGGAACCCCGGGCGCTTTTGAGAACTTCGTGGAGCATTTCCGCTCCAAAGTCTTTCATTACAGCTGGCTGATGTGCGGCCGGCCGGAAGATGCCGAAGAGGTGGCGCAGGAAACGCTGCTGAAGGTGTTTGAAAACATCGACCAGCTCCGCGAGCCCGAGCGGGTCCGGGGATGGGTGTTCCGAATCGCCAAGAATGCGTGCCTGATGCAGCGCCGGCGCAGCGTTTTCGCCCCCGCGTACGAGCTGTCGCTGGAGGAGTTGCTGCCGGCAACCGAGCTCTCCGGAACCGAGGCGCCGCCGGACACCGAACTGCTTCGCGACGAGCTCAAGGCTATTCTGGACCGGGTGATTGCCGAACTGCCCCCAACCTACCGGGCGGTCGTCCTGCTGCGCGACATCGAGCAGCTTTCCACGGAAGAGACCGCGCAAATTCTTGATATCAGTACGGATGCCGTCAAGACGCGGCTGCATCGCGGGCGCCAGGCGATGAAGCAGTCGCTTGATTGCTACCTGCACAACCACTGCCTGGAAGACCAGCCGAGCCCGAACCCTGCCCCGCTGACTCCCGAAGAACGGGAAGCGCTGCTCGAACGCTACTCGGCGAACCGCGCGGTTCGCTGAAATTCCCGTGACTTCAGTCACTGCCTGAATCTTTTCAGGAGTTTAGGATAGATTTAGAGATTACCAAGATGGCAACCCTGGCAGCTCCCCCCGCGCGAACACCCCGGAAAAAGCTGTTGCGGCGGGCCGGCCCCGACCATTCCCAACTGCTCCGCCGCTCGGTGCAGGCCATCTTCCTGGCGCTCAACGTCTGGATCGCCACCGAGTTCATTCTTTTTGTCCGCTATTACGAGAGCGGAGGCCGTACCGCCTTCGCCAGCCGGCCGCCCGGGGTGGAAGGGTGGCTTCCGATTGCGGCGCTGATGAACCTCAAGGTCTGGCTGTTTACGGGACAGATCCCGCGGGTCCACCCGGCTGGAATGTTTCTGCTGCTCGCATTTCTGGCGGTCTCGGTGGTGTTCCGTAAGAGTTTCTGCGGGTGGCTTTGCCCGGTGGGCACCATTTCCGAGTGGCTTTGGCGCCTTGGCCGGCAGACGTTCGGACGGAATTTCCGGCTGCCCCGCAAGCTCGACCTGGCATTGCGCAGCCTGAAATACCTCCTGCTGGCCCTGTTTTTCTACGCCGTCGCCTCCATGTCCGTGGCGGGAATCCGCGCGTTTCTGGAGGGCCCGTACGGCGTGATCGCGGATGTGAAGATGCTCAATTTCTTCCGCTACCTGGGCCTTGGCGGCGGCATCGTGATCGCGGTGCTGGTGATCGCGTCGGTGTTCGTGCAGAATTTCTGGTGCCGCTATCTTTGCCCCTACGGCGCCCTGGTGGGCATCGCCTCGCTGGCCAGCCCGCTGCGCATCCGGCGGGAAACGGACGTGTGCATCGACTGCGCGAAGTGCGCCCAGGCATGTCCCTCCGCGCTGCCCGTGGACCGGCTGGTCACTATCCGTTCGGCCGAATGCACCGGTTGCATGCAATGCGTTGCGGTGTGCCCGGCCGCCGGAGCGCTGTTCTTTTCCGCGCCGCGCCGCAAGCGGGTGCCCGCGTGGGCGGTAGCAGCGGGGGTGGTGCTGATCTTCGCCGGCGTTTGCGGCTACGCGCGGCTGACAGGCTACTGGCGCACGGACGTGTCCAGTTCCACGTATTCGGACCTGGTTCCGCGGGCGAACGAGTTCAGCCATCCCTGAGGCGGACGCTACTTCTCGGCGGCGTTGCGCCGGCTGTCCAGCACTTCCCGGATTTTGCGCGCCAGCGCGTCCGGGAGAAACGGCTTTTGCAGGAAAGCAGCCCCGGATTGCAGAATGCCGTGATGCAACACGGCTTCGTCGGTGTAGCCGGAAATATAGAGAACGTTCATGCGCGGGCGGCTGCCGGCGACCCGTTTCACGAGTTCGGGTCCGCTGATCTCGGGCATCACCACATCCACCACGGCGAGGTCGATTTCGCCTTCGTACTGCTCGCAGACACGCAGCGCGTCGGCGCCGCGGGAGGCCTCGAGCACGCGGTAGCCGCGGGTCGTGAGGACATCGACGATCAGTTTGCGGACCCGCACCTCGTCCTCCACCAGAAGGATGGTTTCAGCGCCGGTCACGGGGGCCTGGTCGGCCACCTCATCCGCCGCGACGGAACCCTTCGGCTGGGCCAGCGGCAGGTAAATCCGGGCCGTCGTTCCCTGGCCGAGCTCGCTCGAGAACGCGATGGCGCCGCCGCTTTGCCGGATGATCCCGTAAGCGGTGGCAAGCCCGAGCCCGGTGCCGCGGCCCGGGTTCTTGGTGGTGAAAAACGGCTCGAAAAGATGACTCTGCGTCGATTCGTCCATCCCCACACCGGTATCGGTGATGGCGATGCACACGTACTGTCCCGACTTCACGCCCAGTGCCTTCGATGAAAAATCTCCCAGATTGTGGGTGGAAGATTCGATGGTCAGTTTGCCGCCGTTCGGCATGGCATCCCGCGCGTTGACCACCAGGTTCATGACCACCTGCTCGAGCCGTCCGGGGTCGGCCTCCACCAGGTCCTGCGACGCCGCGGCCAGCGTCACCAGCTCGATGTCCTCGCCGATCAGCCGCCGTAACATCTTTTCCACCTGGAGCATCAGGTCGTTGATTTTGACCATGCGCGCTTCGAGCGGCTGCCGGCGGCTGAACGCCAGCAGTTGATGCGTCAGCGCGCCCCCGCGTTCGGCCGACTTGCGGATCTGCTCGAGCGCCGTCCTCTGCGACTCCTTGAGATCCTTGGCAGCCAGCAGCATGTCGCTGTAACCGGTGATGACGGTAAGCAAATTATTGAAATCGTGGGCCACGCCTCCGGCCAGGCGACCGACGGCCTCCATCTTCTGCGCCTGACGGAACTGCTCTTCGAGCCGCGTGCGGTCGTGCCGCATCTTGGCCGCGCGCAACTCCCGCTCCACGGCGGCGTTCAGGCGCATCAGGTTGCGCCGGCTGACGTGGTCGGCGGCGCCGGCCTTCAGCACGTCCACCAACTCGGAATCCTTGATTCGGGATGAAACGACGATCAGCGGCAGGTCCACTCCCTTGGAATGAAGAATCGAAAGCGCTTCCGCCGCGCCGAAGCCGTCGACCGAGTACTCGCTGATAGCGATATCCCAGCCGCGCTCGAGCGCCGCCTCGAATTCCGCCTTGCTGGCCGCGGGTTCGAAGAGCGGCTCGTATCCGCCGGTGCGCAACTCGTCGTGGAGTGCCGCGATGCCGCTGCTGCCGACATACAGAACACGTAGGGGCCTCGCCATCTACCCATACGGTATCTAAAAACACGTCAAGGTGCCCGCCGGCGCCTATCCGACATGTGTCGTTCCGAACATCAGGGGCTGGCCGGCCGGCACGCTAGACTGGATGAAGTGGAAGAAGAGGTCCTCGGAAAAGCCTATGATCATGTGCTGATGCGGCGCCTTTTGGGCTACATGCGGCCGTATCGCGCTTACGTCGGAGTTTCGGTTCTGTTCCTGCTCGGCCAGTCCATTCTCCAGGTTCTGGGGCCGCTGCTCACGCGCACAGCGGTGGACCGATACCTGGAGCCGCGGCCCGGGGCCCAGACTCTTTTCGACCCTATTCTGCCGGCCGATCCCTGGAGCGGCCTATCCCGCATCGCCTTGCTCTACCTGGCCGTCCTGGCCGGAACCTTCGTGACCGAGTTCGTGCAGACCTACCTGATGCAGTACACCGGACAGCTCGCCATGTTCGACCTGCGGCGGCAGCTCATGGCACACCTGCAGCGCCTGGATCTCTCTTTCTACGACCGCAATCCGGTGGGCCGGCTGGTGACTCGCGTGACCACCGACGTGGACGTGCTCAACGACCTTTTCGCCTCCGGACTGGTGACGATTCTGGGCGACGTCATGGTGCTGCTGTTCATTCTGGCAGTGATGTTCCGGCTGAGTCCGCTGCTGACGCTGGTGATGCTGCTGGCGCTGCCGTTCGTGGTGCTGGTGACGGTGATCTTCCGGCGGAGTGTGACGGAGAGCTACCGGCGCATCCGCGTGGCCATCGCGCGCATCAATTCCTACCTTCAGGAGCACATCACCGGAATCGTGGTGCTCCAGCTTTTCAACCGCGAACGGCGCAGCGGAGAAGAGTTCGAAGTGGT
The DNA here is from genome assembly GCA_963836425.1 of Bryobacterales bacterium. GTDB lineage: Bacteria > Acidobacteriota > Terriglobia > Bryobacterales > Bryobacteraceae > CAWIJJ01. The sequence goes on from CAWIJJ010000016.1 coordinate 543,466, forward strand.
CAACCGGCAGCACATGGACGCCTACAAAGACGCCATCACCGCCTACGGATGGTTCTATCCGGTGGTGGAGTTTATCTCCATGCTGGCGCTGGCTGCGATTCTCACCTACGGCGGATTCCGCATCGAGAGCGGCGGCCTCACTCTGGGCGTGGTGGTAGCGTTCCTGCAATACGGCCTGCGTTTCTTCCGGCCGATTCAGGACCTCAGCGAGAAGTACAACATCCTGCAATCGGCGATGGCTTCCTCGGAGCGGATCTTCAAGCTGCTCGATACCGAGGCTACGGTCCTCGCGCCCGCAACTCCGCTGGAGGCGCCTGCCGCCATTGCCGCCGTCGAGTTCGACCACGTGTGGTTTGCCTATAAGGACGAGGACTGGGTGCTGCGCGACGTGAGCTTCCGGATTGAGCCGGGTGAGACCATCGCCGTGGTGGGGCACACAGGGGCCGGGAAGACTACGCTGATCAGCCTGCTGCTCCGCTTCTACGACGTGCAGCAGGGAAGTATACGGATCGGCGGCATAGATATCCGGCGTTTCGACCCGCTGGAGCTCCGGCGCCAGTTCGGCGTGGTGTTGCAGGATCCGTACCTGTTCACCGGCACGCTGGCGGAAAACATCCGGCTGGGCACCGAGAGCATTCTGCCGGAGCATGTAGAGTCGGCAGCCGAGCAGGTGAACCTGCTGGATTTCATCCGCGGCTTGCCGGAAGGATTCGCGCAACCGGTCCGCGAGCGCGGCAGCGGCCTTTCCACCGGGCAGAAGCAGCTCATCAGTTTCGCGCGCGCCCTGGCCCACAACCCGCGCTACCTGATTCTGGACGAGGCCACCTCCAGCGTAGACACGGAAACCGAGTTCCGGGTGCGGGAGGCGCTGGCGCGGATGGTGGAAGGCCGCACCTCGATTGTGATCGCGCACCGCCTTTCGACGATCCAGCGGGCGGACCGTATTCTGGTGATGCACAAAGGCAAACTGCGCGAATCGGGCACGCACCAGGAACTGCTGGCGTCGCGCGGCATCTACTGGAAGCTGTACCAGCTTCAGTACAAAGACCAGGAAACGCACGTAGGCTAGCGCCGGCGACCTATGCGGCGGGGGCGTTCGGATCGAAGTTCCGGTAGGCCTGGTCGAGGATCTCCACGACGTGGAAGACGCGCTGCCCGGCGCCGTGGAGCCTGACTCCCGCCTGCAATTGAAGCAGGCAGCCGGGATTGGCGGTGGCCACGATGGCCGCCTGGCTGGCATTCACGGATTTCATCTTGCTGGCCAGGATTTGCGCCGACATGGCGGTCTGGACCACGTTGTAAATGCCGGCGCTGCCGCAGCAGAGGTCGGCGCCGCTCATTTCCCGCAGAGTCAGGCCCGGCACGGCCTCCAGCAGCTTTCTGGGCGCGGAGCGAACACGCTGGCCGTGCGCGAGGTGGCACGAATCCTGGTACGTGACGGTTTCGTTAACCGGGCCCATGCGGCGGTTCAGGTCCACGGACGCCAGGAACTCTGTCACATCCCGCATTTTGGCGGCGAACGCGGCGGCGCGGGCGCGCATAACCGGGGTCATCGGCCAGCAGCTCGCCATATTCTTTCAGGGTGGAGCCGCAGCCGGCGGCGTTGGTGATGATGGCGTCGAAGTTGCCGTCGAGGATCGCGTCGATGTTGCGCCGCGCCAGCACCTTCGCCTCTTCGCGCAACCCGGAATGCACGTGCAGCGCGCCACAGCATCCCTGGCCGCCGGGGATCGACACCTGGCATCCGTTCTTTTGCAGTACGCGTACGGTGGCTTCGTTCAGACGCGCGAACGCCACGTTGGCAATGCACCCGGCAAGGAACGCGACGCGGTGGCGCTGCTTTCCTTCGGCCGGAAAAGTTTTCCCGATCTGGCTGAAGAAGAACGGGGGATCGGCTTTGGGCGCCAGTTGCGCCAGGTCTCCCAGGCGGCCCAGCATCTTCAGAACCCCGAGCGCCCCCACCAGTTTCTCGAGTCCGCTCGCCTGGTAGAGGTAGAGCAGGGATCCGGCCGCCGTCAGCGCCGCTCGCGATTGCAGGAGGTAGCCGAAGACGAAGCGCTGGAGGAGCCGCGCGGCCGGACCGCGCTCCGTTTTCGCCTGGATCTGCTCGCGCGCATCCTCGACCATACGGCCGTACGGCACCCCGGACGGGCACGCCGATTCGCATCCGCGGCAGGCCAGGCAGAGGCCGATATGCTCGATGTAGGAAGCCCCGACCGGCGCGCCGTTCGCCACCTGCACCATCTGGTAAACACGGCCGCGGGGCGAGTCCATTTCGAGACCCAGCTCCCGGTAGGTGGGGCAGGCGTTCAGGCAGAGGCCGCAATGGACGCAACGGTCCAGGTCCCATTGCTTCGGTCCCGCTTCGCGAATTTCAGATACGACCGTAGAGTCGTCCACGATTCAATACGTTTCCCGGGTCGAAAAGTTGTTTCAGGCGGCGCATGAGCTCGAGGTCCGCGCCCGCGGCCGGCCACAATTCCGCACCGCGCTTCCAATCCTCCGGCGCGAACTCCATGACCGCGCGCCATTTGCGCTCCACCGCGTCGCGCATCCAGTCCGCCGCCGCTTCCACTTCCGCGAAGTAGCCGTAGCAGACGCCGGTGCCGGCGCGCGCCACCGCCGGACCTTCAAATGAGGCCATCACGGGTTCCAGCTTCTTCAGCGTACACGAGACGCGGACCACGGCGCCATTGGTGTGCCGGTCCAGAAACACGGGCGTGAATTCCTGCACGTGGCGCCAGAGCAAACGGTCCTGCCGCTCGTCGTCGAAGGCCACGCCGCCTTCGAAACTCGACAGTTCGCGCTCATAGCGTTCCATGGCCTCCGGATTTCCGCCGGCCCTCACGGCGAGAACCCAGGCGCGATTTCCCAACGTGGCGGCGGCGGGCGGATTGAGCAGATCGAGCGACGCGGGTTGCAGGGCGCCGGACAGAATTCGATCGCGCGCGGCCACGGCATCGGCCGCACTCGCAAAGGGCAGGAGGAAGCTGCGTTCGGCCTCCGGCATGGGAGCCACTTTGAAGTTCACCACCGCAATCGCCGCCAGCGTGCCGAACGAGCCGATCATCAGCTTGGCCATATCGAGGCCGGCCACGTTCTTCACCACCATGCCGCCGGACTGCACCAGCTTGCCTTCCGTAGTGGCGAACTGCATCCCGATCACCACGTCCCGGGCCGTGCCGAACAACAGGCGGCGCGGACCGCTGCAGTTGGCCGCCACCACGCCTCCCACGGTAGCCTGGCCGGCAAAGGGGGGATCGAGCGGCACCATCTGGCGGTTCGCTTCGAGCACCCGGCAAAATTCCCCCCAAGGCATGCCGGCCTCGACGCTCGCCGTCAGATCGTAGGGTTCGTACTGAAGCACGCGGCACATGGCGCGGGTGGACAGGGGCTCGTCGGCGCAAAATGCCGGACCGCCCATGCCGCGCTTGGAGCCGTGACCGCAGAGCGAAACGGTGCGTTCGTGCTGTGCCGCCCAGTGCAGCTTTTCCGCCAGTTCCCGAGCATTTTCCGGAGTGTGCATCGGCCAGAGATAATGATAAGCCATGGCGACCCTCTACGCCGGTACTTCCGGCTTCGCATACGCCTCCTGGAAGCCGAATTTCTATCCGGCAAAGCTGCCCTCCAACCAATTTTTGAAGCACTACGCGACGCGCCTCAACTGCGTGGAAGTGAACTACACGTTCCGCCGGCTGCCATCGGCGGCCACGCTGCAAGCGTGGGTTGAGGCGACGCCCGCCGGCTTCGTCTTCGCCGTCAAAGCGAACATGCGGATCACCCACATCCAGCGGCTGAAGAACGCCGGACCGTCCACCGAAATCTTCTTCAAAGCCATCGACCCGCTGCGCACTTCCCGCCGCCTCGGCCCGGTGCTGTTCCAACTGCCTCCGCAATTGAAGTGCGATCTCGCGCTGCTGCGCGACTATCTGCCGCTGCTTCCCGAAGGCATGCGCTACGCCTTCGAGTTCCGCCACGATTCCTGGCTTTCCGAGCCGGTGTACGAACTGCTTCGCGAGCGCAACATCTCGCTGTGCGTGGCCGAATCCGAACGGCTGGAGGTGCCGGAAGTGATCACCGCGGACTTCGTCTATTACCGGCTGCGGAAGCCGGACTACGCGGAAGCCGACATCGACGCCTTCGCAGCCCGCGCCCGCGACCTGCTGGCATCCGGCCGCGACCTCTACCTCATGTTCAAGCACGAAGAGACGCCCGACGGCGCGCTTAACGCGGAGCTACTCTTGAAGAAGCTATGAAACCCGCGTTGCTCGTGCTGCTGCCGGTGCTGGCCGCGGCGCAGTCCTACTCCGCGCACAGCGGCTGGAACTTCGAGGATACGCTTCACGCCGCAACCGAAGTTTTTGCCGGCCGGATCGTGGCCGGGTCGGGCGTGGACTACGGTTCGGAAGTGCGGGTCGCCGCCACCGTCGAGGTGATTCGCGTGCTCCAGGGGACGGCAGCGCCGGGCTCGAACCTGCGGCTGGAATGGCGCTATCCGCCGGCCCCCAACCAAGGTCCGGCAGTCACCACCTCCGTTCCGCGCGCCACCGGTATCTTCTTTGCGCGCAAGCAACCATCCGGCGCCTACGAAGCCCTGCGCGCCTCCGGCCTGCCCGCCGTATTGGGCGGGTTTCTGCTGCCGGCACCCGCGTCCGCGCCCTCGTCCGCGCTGCTCTATACGCCGGATATGCCGCTCCACGCGAAGCTCGCGCGGGAGCTTGCGGCGGCTATGCAGGAACTGGCCCCCGGCCTCGGCGCCCGCACAACCTCCCTTTCCTACCAGACCGCCACCATGGCGCTCGAGCAATTGGAACCGAAGCAGACGCTGGCGGTCTTCGAGTATCTTTCGACGCTCGGCGACATCAACCTGCGCTCCGCCGGACTGCTGGGCCGGCTCAGCGCGGGCGACACATCCGCGATCTTCGAGGTGGAGCGCGATCTGCCCCGCATCGCCGCTTCACTCGGAGCCGGCAGTTTCGGACCTCGCATCATGGGGTTCGACACCAGCCGCGATCTTGCCGCCGCCCATGCGCTGGCCCGCATCGGATTGAGCGAAACCCCGCTGCCGGGCCTGGAGGGCGGGATGGTCTTCCGGCTTGCCGCCACGCGGAGCCCCGAATTCATCCCTTACCTGATGGTCATGACGAAAAGCCCGGACCCGGGCACGCGGGGCGCGGCGCTGATGGGAATGTGCCAACTGCTGCGCAGCGTGAAGACCCTCTGGCAGCCCGATATGGAGGGTTACTGCCCCAACCACTCGCCGCTCAACGACCCGGAAGTGGAGCGGCGCGATATGGAATTCTGGACATCCTGGTGGACCGCCCAACGCGGGGAGATCGCAAGGACGGTGCGACTGCCCGATGTGGTCGTTCCGGCCCGATACTATGCCGCGCCGCCGGCGGGGCTCGCGGAGGTAACCGACATACCGCTCGAAGTGCGGCTTGGGGCACTGCTCGGGATGAGCGCCTCGCGAAGCCAGGCCACCCACTATCACGCGGGCGGCGACATTGTGGAAGGCACGCCCCCCGGGCCGCCGGATCCGGTCTTCAACCAACTCTCGGAAGCCGATCGGACGGTCTATCAGCGCCTGGTGGACGCGGCTAACGCCAAACTCGACCAAAACCGTCAGCGGGCGATGGACGCGATCAACGCGGCGCGAATGGCTGGAACCCTGGTGGAACGCAGCCGCCTGGAAGGGATCGAAGCGGAGCGGCAGGCGGTGCTCACCGCCACAATCGCGGAACTGCGCGCCGGCCTGTCGCCGGAAGGATGGCAGGCGCTGGAACGGTTTCTCATGAACATGGGAATCCGGATGATGCGGGCGAATCCTCCGGAACGGAAGTAATCGGCGCGGCAAAACTGCGTCGCGGCGGTTTATCATATCCTTCATCGGAGGCTTCCGCTTGCGTTTTGCCGCCCTGCTCCTGAGTGCGCTGTGCCCGGCCGCCTGGGCGCAGACTGCGGTGGTGTCGGCGTCCGTGCTTGGAGCGCTCGAGTGGCGCAGCATCGGTCCCGCCGCCACCGGGGGGCGCATCGCCGACATCGCGGTCGCCAGGGCGCCGGGCCGGGCCGAGGAGATCTACATCGGCACCACCACGGGCGGCGTCTTCAAGAGCGTCAACGGCGGCGTCTCATTCAACCCGATTTTCGACCACGCCGGGGCGATGATGTCTATCGGTGCGGTAGCGGTTGCGCCGTCCAACCCGGACGTTGTCTGGGTGGGGACGGGCGAAGCCGACAACCGGCAATCCTCATCCTGGGGCGACGGCGTCTACAAGTCGGCCGACGGCGGCGTCACCTGGCAAAAGATGGGGCTTGCCGATACGCGGCACATCGGCCGCATCGTCATCCACCCCACCGATCCCGACACCGTCTATGTGGCCGCAGCGGGACACTTGTGGGGACCCAATGCCGAACGCGGCGTTTTCAAAACCACCGATGGCGGGCGCACCTTCAAGCGCGTGCTGTACCGCGACGAGAACACCGGCGCCATCGATCTCGCGCTGGACCCGCGCAAGCCGGATACGGTTTATGCCGCCCTTTACCAGCGCCAGCGGAAAGGCTGGGGCTTTAATGGCGGCGGGCCGGGCAGCGGCATCTTCCGCTCGACCGACGGGGGCGCATCGTGGGTCGAACTCACGAACGGATTGCCGGAAGGCGACAAGGGACGCATCGGCCTCACCCTGTTTGCGGGCGACCCGCGCATTGTTTACGCCATCGTGGAAGCGGATGCTACCGGCTCGCGCGGCGGGATGGAAGACCAGCCGGTCCGCGGCCGCGGCGCCGCGCCTGTGCCCACCGCGGTTGCGCCCCGCAGCGGCATCTACCGCAGCCTGGACGGCGGCGACAATTGGGAGCATCTCTCGCCCCTCAACCCGCGGCCCATGTATTACAGCCGCATCTATCTCGACCCCGCGCAGGCAAACCGCGTCTACATCATGGGGTCGAACCGGGGCTTCTATATTTCCGACGATGGCGGGCGCAATTTCCGCGACGTCTTCTCCGGCGTGCACAGCGAGGACCACGCGCTCTGGATCGATCCGGAAAATACCAGCCGGCTGATCATCGGCGGCGACGGCGGTGTGTCCATTTCCTTTGACCGCGGCCTCTCGTGGTTATTTCGCAGCAACCTGCCGCTGGGCCAGTTCTACACCGTTTCCGCCAACAACCAGGATCCGTTCCTGGTCTGCGGCGGGCTGCAGGATAACGGAAGCTGGTGTACGCCGTCGGCCACCAACATGAGCTACGGCATCTCGTTCAAGGACGCCTTTAACGTGGGTTCCGGGGACGGCATGCATGCCCTGTTCCTGGACGACCGCACCTTGCTGGTCAGTTCGCAAAACGGTTCCACCAACCGGCTCGACCTTCCCAGTATGGAACGGCAATTCATCGGACCCGTTCAAGCGGGTGAGCGGCCGCAGTCGGGAAGTCCCGGTTACCGGTGGTATTGGACTTCGCCGCTGATCGTGTCTCATTTCAATGCGGACGTCGTTTATACGGGGGCCAACCGCCTGTTCCGCTCGGAGGACCGCGGCGTTACCTGGAGGGCTGTCGGTCCGGATCTCACTGCCGCGATCGATCGCGAGCAGTTGCAGATGATGGGCGGACCGGTTCCCGCTCGCGCCCTTTCCCGCCATGACGGCCAGCCGAACTTCAGCGCGCTCACCGCCATCGCCGAGTCCCCCCTCGATCGCAATGTTCTGTATACGGGTGCGGACGATGGAACGGTTCAGGTGACCCGGGACGCGGGCCAGCATTGGACCAACATCACGTCTAAACTGCGCGGGCTGCCGCCCATGCTGAACATCAGCGGAATCGAGGCGTCGCGGTTTGCCGCCGGACGCGTTTACGTCACGGTGGACGGCCATTTCAACGACGACTACCACGCCTACATCTTCTCGAGCGAGGATTTCGGGCATACCTGGCGGGCGATGGGCGCGGGCCTGCCGGAGGCCTCGACGCACGTGATCCGGGAGCATCCCGCCAATCCCGATTTTCTGGTGGCGGGCCTGGAAACCGGCGCGTGGGCCACGTTCGATCGAGGCGCGCACTGGACGCGGCTGGGCACGAGCCTGCCGCCCGTCCCCGTGTACGACCTGTTGTTTCAGCAGAGCACGGGAGCGCTGGTGCTGGGCACTCACGGCCGCGGAATCTGGGTGCTCGACAACGCCCCGGCGCTGGCCGGGCTCACCCCTGACGTCGTCGGCGGCGAAGGCCATCTTTTCCCTGTGCTCCCGACCCACCAGAGAGCCATCTACACCAACCAGGCATGGTTCGGCGCCGGCGAGTTCTTCGCCCCCAATCCGCCTTTCGGCGCGGTGCTCACCTACTATTTGCCCCGCTCTTCGGAATCCGTGCGAATCCTGATCTCGGATGCCGAGGGGAAAGCCATTCGGACGATGCGGGGTCCTGCCTCCGCCGGCTTAAACCGTGCCTGCTGGGACCTGCGACGCGATCCAGCGCCGGCCGCGTCCGGCCCTCTGGCGCTCGACGCCTGTTCCCCGACTCCCCTCCGTGGCGGCGGTCCGCAGGTTTTGCCGGGAAAGTATCGCGTCACACTCTCCGCTGGAGCAACCGAACTCTCGGGTGACTTGAGGGTGGATCCGGATCCCCGGTTCCCGCTCACGGCCGCCGACCGCACCGCCCATGAAAGTGCCGTGATGAGCGCGTACAAACTCCAGCAGCAGCTCGGCGTGGCCCGGGCCACGGCGCAGTCCGCGAGCGGCCAGTTGGCTGTCCTGCGCCAGACCGCTCCGAATTCCGGGTGGACGAGACTCGAGAAGGCTTCGGCCGCCCTGATGCGTTCGCAGACCGAAATCGCCCGTGTGCTCAGCGCCACCGCCGCCGTTCAGAACGCGATGGATTCCTATGCCGGTCCGCCCACCGCCACGCAACTCCGGCAGCTCGATTGGGCGTGGGAGGATGCCCGGGCTTCGGTGGCGGCGCTGAACAGCGTGATTCGCGACGAACTGCCCGGGGTCCGTTCCGCGGCCGGGAGCGCCGTGAAGTGGCAGGAGATCGTCCCGGTGGCCCTGCCGGTGCGCTAACATGCGCCTGCGTATGAAATGGTGTTTGGCGCTGTTTGCGGCGGCCGCTGCGCTGGCCCAGTCTCCGCCCGAAGCGAGCATCAGCGGCACGGTCCGGGATGCGGGCACAGGCAGCCCGGTGGCGAAAGCGCCGATCGGGCTCGTCGCGCAGGTCACCGAGCGGCCTGTCGAGCCGCGCCAGACGGCGGTCACGGACGCAGACGGCCGTTACACCTTCACCGGCCTGGTTCCCGGGCAATACCAGATTCGCGCCGGTGGCGGGGGCTTTGTGGGTGATGCGAAGACTGTGCGGGTGAGCGAAGCGGAAAGGGCAACCGGCGTGGACTTCCGGCTGCTTCGCTATGGGACCATTTCCGGCACGGTGACAGAGGGCCGGGAGCCAGCCCCGGGCGTGAGCGTTTGCCTGGTGGACCGCATTTACTCGTTCGGCGCGCTGCGCAATGTCCTGGCCGCCTGCCGTCCGGCGAACGCAAACGGCGGCTTCGAGGTGAATGCGATGCCCGGGCGGGGCGTTCTGCTGATGGCCCGCAAAACCGTTGCCGCCAGCGACGCGCAATCCGCCCTTGCGGAGGAAATCGCGGAGCGGCCTCCGGTAACGGCAACCGTCTACTACCCCGGCACGCCCGCTATCCGTGCCGCCGAAGCGCTGGTGCTGAGGCCAGGCGAGGTCCGCGAGCACGTGGACCTGCAATTGCGCCCGGAGTCAAATCTCTGCGTGGCGGGAACGGTGCAGTGGAAGGACCCGGAGCCGCTTGAATTCTCGATGGTGGAGGCAGAACCCGTCACCGGCGTGGCTGTCATGGTCCATGGTCCCGGCCTCATTCCAGAGGACCGCACGTTCCGCATCTGCAATCTTCATCCCGGCGACTATCGCCTCACCGTTCTGTCCCACGAGGCTCCTCCCGGTGCGCCGTTGATGGCCTTTCTGGGGATCGCGGACCTGACCTTGACGGACAAAGACATCACCGGCCTGGCGATCGCGCCGGAGCCTTCTTTCACGATTCCGGGCGAAGTGGTGTGGGAAAAGGAAGCTCCCGAAAGTGGCGAGGCGCGTTACCTCAATATAGTCCCCCTGCCGGTGCGCCGCATGCCTTACCGCGGCGAGTACTCGCCGGAGCGCCCGCAAATTCCAGGCGCGTTCCGGCTGGAGAACCTGCGCGCGGCCGAGTACCAGCTTTCTTTGCAGGGCATCCCGGCGGACGCGTACCTCAAAGACGTGTCCTTCGGCGGGCGCAGCATCCTCTATGAAAGCTTCCGCCCGGCGTCCGCGCCGGGAGAGGGCGTACTGCGCATCGTGCTCGCCCGGGATGGGGGCATGGCTTCCATCAGGGTCGAGGATGCGGAGGGCAAACCGGTTGCGGATGTGAACGTGGTGTTGATGCCGGCCGGCGTCGTGTCGGAGGCGGCCCTGGCAGGCAGCCTGGCGTTCGGGCAGACCGGCCCGGACGGGCTGTGGACGAGCGCATTGACCGCTCCCGGAAAGTACCGCGTCCTCGCCACCCGCGAACCGGTGGATCTGAGCTTCGAATCTGTGGCGAATCTCTGGCGTTCTTATGCCGGGGCGAAGGAACTGGAGGTCTCGCCTGGCTCTGCCGTTGCCGTCCGTCTCCGCATGTAGCTGCTGCCGCTGGCGCAAAAGGTGCAGGTAACTTGACTTTACCGGTGCGGCGGAAGACCATGCGGGCATGATCGACGATTTTCGGTTCGGCGCGCGGATGCTGGCGCGATCGCCGTGGTTCACGCTGGCGGCGGTGGTGTGCATGGGGATCGGGATCGGAGTGGCCACGTCGGTATACAGCCAGATGGGTGACATGGTCTGGCGGGACACGCCGGGAGTGAGCCGGCCGGAAAAACTGGTGCGGTTTCAAATCCCGGTTTCGTACCCGGAATTCGAGGAGTATCGCGATAAGAGCGGCGTGTTCCAGTCATTAGCTGCCTACGCGGCACCCGTACCGTTCGTGATTGCGGAGGGCAGCCGGACGGAGCGGGTGTGGGGGCACCTGGTGACGCCGGACTATTTTTCCGTGCTGGGCGTTCCGGTGCAATTCGGACCCGGCACCACGGCCGTCATCAGCCATCGACTCTGGCAGTCGCGTTTCGGGGGCGACCCCAGGCTGTTCGGACGGACGGTGCGGGTCAACGGCCGGCCCGTGACCATCTCTGGTGCGGCCCCGGAAAATTTCCTGGGGGCTTCGCCGATGCTTTCTGTGGCGGACATCTGGATGCCGGTGACGGTGGAGCCCGCCGCTGTTCCGGAATTACAGGGGAACCTGCTGCACAATCGTAACGACCCGCGTTTTCAGCTGATTGGCGCTCTGAAGCCGGGGGTCGGCACGGCACGGGCGGAGGCCGCGCTCGATGCCATGGCGCGGCAGTTCGAAATTCTCCGCAACGCGCCGAACCGGAACCGGCCGGAGCGCCGGATCACGCTGCTCCCCGGAGGCCGCCTGCTCCCCATCCGCGACCAGGATATGGCCGTGGTGGTGGGGCTGCCGGCTCTGCTGGTGGGGCTGATTCTGCTGATGGCGTGCACCAACATCGCCACCATGCTGCTCTCCCGCGCCGCCGCGCGGCGCCGCGAATTCGCGGTGCGCCTGGCGCTGGGAGCGAAACGGGGACGGCTGGTCCGCCAGCTCATGACCGAAAGCCTTCTCATCGCGCTGCCGGGCGCCGCGCTCGGATGCCTGCTGGCGTGGTGGCGGAGCACCCAGATGGACACGATCACGGCCGTGATGCCCACCTTCATTCACCTCGACATGAAGTTCGACTGGCGGGCCATGCTGGTGGCCACCATCCTGGCGGTAGGCGCCGGCATGCTGGCCGGCCTCATCCCCGCGTTGCACGCCACCAGGATCGACATCTCCCCCGGGCTAAAGCCCTCGGACCCGCCGCGGCGGCGCTGGCTGGGGTGGCTGAATCTGCGTAACGTGCTGGTTTTGCAGCAGGTGACGGCAGCCATGATCCTGCTCCTGGTGACCGGATTTATCACGATGGGGATCCAGAAGGCGAACACGGTGCGGCTTGGCTTCGAGGCCCGCGGCCTGCATCTGGCGGCCGTGGACCCGCAGCGCGATGGCTACACGCAGGCGGAGGCTGAAACCTTTTTCGCGGCCCTGCCGGAAAGGATTCGGAGGATACCGGGGGTAGCCGCCGCGGGGCTGACGAAGACTCCACCGGACGCGCTGCTCACAGGCGGGGACGTCATGACCGCGAAGATCGAGATGCTGGGCGGCCCCAAGCAGGTCAGCCGCTTCGAACAGAGGCTGGTTGGTGTCGGCTTTCTCGAAACATTCGGGCTGCCGGTGGTGCGAGGCCGGATTTTCCGTGAAGGCGACCAGAACGCGGAGGCGCGGCGGATTGTGGTGAACGAGTCGATGGCGCGCGAATCGTGGCCGGGCCTGGATCCGATCGGGCAGACGCTGGAAATTGAAGACCGCAAATACGAGGTGATCGGCGTGATCGGGAATGTGCAGCCGCCGATCATGCTCAAGCCTCCTGCGCCGGTGGTCTACCGGGCGGCGGCGCCGGCCGATTTCGCCAGCCCGACGGCGGACGGCATCACCCTGCTGGTGCGGACCGCGCCGGGCGCGGCGACGATGATGGAGGTCCGCCGGACTATCGAAGGGACCGATTCCCGCCTGACCGTGTTTCACGTGACCAACATGGCGGAAATCGTGGACGACATGCTGGCCCTGATGCGGGTAGGTTCGGCGATCTATGGCGGTGTGGGACTTTTCGGCCTGGTGCTGGCCCTGGTGGGCCTCGCCGGCGTCACTTCCTTCGCGGTGACGCGGCGGACGCATGAAATCGGAATCCGCGTCGCAGTGGGGGCAAGCCCGAGGAGCGTGCTGGGCCTGGTGCTTCGGGAGAGCACGGGAATCGTGGCCGTCGGCGCGGCACTCGGAATTGCGGGTGCGTTCGCGGCGTTGCAGGGGTTGAAGTCCATTTTCGTCGCCCTGTCGGACGCAACCAGGACCAGTACTACGGACCCGCTCCTGATCTTCGGCGCCCCTATCCTGCTTACCGGACTGGCCCTTCTGTTCTGCTACCTGCCGGCGCGCAGGGCCTTGAAGATCGACCCGATTGCGGCCCTCCGCTCGGAGTGAGCGGGCGCGGGTTAACCGAACTGTCACGTCTGTTAAGCTAATCCATTGATGACCGTTGACGAAATAAGAGAGCTCATCCTTCTGGCATCGGAAACCGGCGTGGCCGAACTGGAAGTGCAGCGCGGTGAAAATCGGGTTCGGATCCGGCGCGCTTCGTTCGCGACATCCCAGGAGATCGTGGTGAACCCCACCTCTTACGCGGCTCCCGCTCCTGCACCGGCCGCGGCGGCAGCAGCGCCCGTGGCGGCCCTGGAAGCCCCCGAAAAGCCTGAAAAGCCGGTGGCGGACCCGAACCTGGTGCTCGTCAAATCCCCGATCGTCGGCACTTTTTATGAGAGCCCTTCGCCGGGCGCTGCCGCTTTTGTGAAGCCCGGCGAGCGAGTGCAGCCCGGCAAAGTCCTGTGCATCATCGAGTCCATGAAACTCATGAACGAGATCGAGGCGGAGGTGTCCGGTGTGCTCGAAAGCAAGCTCGTCATGAACGGACAGCCGGTGGAGTACGGGGAGGCGCTGTTTGCCATCCGTTCAGTTTAAGAAGGTCCTTATCGCGAACCGCGGGGAGATCGCGGTGCGTGTGATCAGCGCCTGCCGGGAACTGGGGATCGAAACGGTGGCGGTTTATTCGGAGGCCGACCGCTACAGTTCCCACGTGCGTTTCGCGGACCAGGCCATCTGCATCGGGCCGGCTAAGAGCGCCCGCAGTTACCTGGACATCGCTTCCATCATCAGCGCAGCCGAGATTACCAACGTCGATGCGATTCACCCCGGCTACGGTTTTCTGAGCGAGAACGCCGCGTTCGCCGAGGTTTGCGAGGCTTCCCGTCTGGTGTTCATCGGCCCGAAGCCGGAGGTGATCCAGTTAATGGGGGTGAAGGAGCGCGCCCGTGCTTTCATGCGTGAGATGGGGGTGCCGGTGTTGCCCGGATCTCCGGGCGTGCTGAGTTCACCGGAAGAAGCGCTGGAACTGGCGGAGTGCATCGGATACCCGGTGATCCTGAAGGCCTCGGCCGGAGGCGGCGGTCGCGGCATGCGTGTGGTGCAGAAGGCCGATGAACTGGCCTCGCTGTTCGCGCAGGCGCAGCAGGAGGCGGGCGCGGCGTTCAGTTCGGCCGACGTCTACCTCGAGAAGTTCATCCAGGCGCCGCGCCACATCGAGTTTCAGGTGCTGGCCGACGAAGACGGCAACGTTGAGATTCTGGGCGAGCGCGAATGCAGCATCCAGCGCCGGCACCAGAAACTGCTGGAGGAATCGCCGTCCCCGGCGGTGACGGACCAGCAGCGCGCGGAGATATCGGCCGTGCTGCGCAAGGCGATCTCGGCGGCGAGTTACACCAACGCCGGCACGGTGGAGTTCCTGATGGACGAAACCGGCAAGCTTTACTTCATCGAGGTGAACGCGCGCGTGCAAGTCGAGCATCCGGTCACCGAATTCGTCACGGGCGTGGACATTGTGAAGGCCCAGATCCGGATCGCACAGGGCGAAAAGCTGACCGATATTCTGCGCGGACCGGTGGAGATGCGCGGCCATTCGATCGAGTGCCGCATCAATGCGGAAAACCCGGACACGTTCGTGCCTTCGCCGGGCAGGATTACGGGATTTCACGTGCCGGGCGGCATCGGCGTGCGCGTGGATACGTGGGCGTATACGGATTGCGTGGTGCCGCCGTTTTACGATTCGCTGCTGGCCAAGCTGGTGACCTACGGAAACGATCGCACCGAAGCGATCCGGCGCATGCAGCGGGCGCTCGGCATGTTCATTGTGGAAGGAATTTATACGTCGATTCCGCTGCACCAGAAGATCATGGCCGACCCGGATTTCCAGGCCGGAACTTTCGACACGAATTTCATTAAGCGCTTCGGGAAGTAGGGGCGGTAATGCGGCCCGGCGGCCCGGCGCGGACGGAGGCCAGATGACCAGAAGAGAGTTGCTGGGATCGGCGGCGCTGCCTTTTTTGGCGCGCGCGGCCGCGCCCGAACAGCCTAACATCGTTTTCATGTACGCAGACGACCTCGGCTACGGCGACGTCTCCTGCTACGGCGCGCGGCGCGTGCGCACTCCGAATATCGATCGCATGGCCGCTTCCGGCGTGCGCTTTACCCATGCCCACTCGCCTTCGGCTACCTGCACCCCGTCGCGATACGCGCTCATGACCGGTGAATATGCGTGGCGGCAGAAAGGCACGGGGGTTCTGCCGGGCGACGCTTCCCTGATCGTCAAGCCGGGCCGCTATACGTTGCCGGCGATGCTGCAAAAGGCCGGATACGCGACCGGCGTCGTCGGGAAATGGCATCTCGGGTTGGGCGCGGGCAACATCGACTGGAACGGCGAGATCCGTCCGGGTCCGCTCGATGTCGGGTTCGACTACTGCTACCTGCTGCCTGCCACCGGCGACCGGACGCCGTGCGTCTTCGTCGAAAACCGGCGCGTGGTCGGACTCGACCCGAAGGACCCGATCACGGTGGCGTACGACAAGCCGGTTGGCAACGAGCCGACCGGAGCCGCCAATCCGGACCTGTTGAGGATGCGTCCCAGCCACGGCCATGACAACACGATCGTGAACGGCATCAGCCGCATCGGGTACATGAGCGGCGGCAAGGCGGCGCGCTGGGTGGATGAAGACATCGCGGATACGCTCACCTCGAAAGCGGCGTCGTACATCGAGCGGCAGGCGAAGGGAAAGCCGTTCTTCCTGTACTTCGCAACGCACGACATTCACGTGCCGCGCGTTCCCAATCAGCGATTTGTGGGCAAGAGCGGCATGGGTCCGCGCGGCGACGCGATTGTCGAACTCGACTGGTCCGTCGGGCAGATCCTCGATACCCTCGAACGTCAGGGCTTGACGCGGAATACGCTATTCGTGTTTTCGAGCGATAACGGGCCCGTAGTGGACGACGGCTATCAGGACC
Organism: Bryobacterales bacterium; assembly: GCA_963836425.1. Taxonomy (GTDB): domain Bacteria; phylum Acidobacteriota; class Terriglobia; order Bryobacterales; family Bryobacteraceae; genus CAWIJJ01. The sequence continues at coordinate 559,526 of CAWIJJ010000016.1, forward strand.
GGGCGGTGGAACTGCTGGGCGATCACAAGCCGGCGGGACCGTATCGCGGCGGTAAGTACAGCGCCTACGACGGCGGCACGCGCGTGCCGTTCCTGGCCCGCTGGCCGGGCCGGATCAAGCCGGGTGTTTCCAACGCCCTGGTGAGCCAGATCGACCTGCTGGCGTCCTTTGCCACCCTTACCGGACAGACGCTGCCGGCCGATGCCGCACCCGACAGCTTCAACGTGCTCCCGGCCCTGCTCGGAGAATCGCGCAACGCCCGGGAGAGCCTGGTGGAACATGCCGGGGCGCTATCGCTGATTTCCGGCGACTGGAAGGTTATCGAGGCGCACGCCGGCGCCAGGCGTAACCTGACCGGCAACGAACTCGGCAACGATCCGCAGCCGCAACTGTTTCACTTGAGCGTGGATCCCGGCGAACAGGATAACGTGGCGAGCCAGAACCCGGAGAAGGTCAAGGAACTGCTCGCCACGCTCGGCCGAATGCGCGCGGCGGGACGCACTCGGCCGTAAGTCGGAGGGTCAGGCGGCGGCGGATGCCGTGCCCTCGCGCTCTTTTGGCTCCTCGCGCTCTTTGAAGAAGATCAGCCCCGCGCGCGCGTTGTCGAAGTCCACCGTGATCCGGTCGCCTTCCTGAAGTTGTCCGGTGGCGATCAGGTTCGAAATCGGGCTTACCAGCCGGCGCTCGATGGCCCGTTTCAGGTGCCGGGCTCCGTAACGCGGATCGGTGCCTTCCCTCAGCAGCAGGGCGCGCGCGCCGCCGCTCACCTCGAGCGCGATGCGCCTTGACGCGGTGGCGTGCATCAGGCGCGTGCGCACCTGTTCGAGCTCGAGGTCGAGGATGCGCTGCAATTCGGCCTCGCCGAGCGGCCGGAACGTCACGATGCTGTCCAGCCGGTTGAGGAACTCCGGGGTGAAGCGGCGCCGCGCGGCCTCCACTCCGGCGCGCGACATCTTGCCGTTCACTTCTTCCTGTTCAAGCGCGGGCTGATTGAAGCCGAGCTTCGGCCGCACAATGGATTCCATCTCCCCCGCGCCCAGGTTGCTGGTCAGCACGATGATGGCGCGGGAGAAGTCCACGTGACGGTTGTCGCCGAGCGTGAGCGACCCCTTGTCGAGGATTCCGAGCAGCAGGTTCCACAGCGCGTCGCTCGCTTTCTCCACTTCGTCGAACAGCACGAAGCTGAGCTTCAGGTTTTCGGTGTGGAACTGATCCAGGTTCTCCTGGCAGAGCAGCGGGCGCGTTTCCCGATGGCCCAGGTATCCGGGAGGCGAGCCGACCAGCTTGGCGATCTCGTGACTGTGCTGGAATTCGGCGCAGTCAATTTTGAGGAGCGCGCGCGGATCACCCGCGAGGCTTTCGGCCAGGGCTTCCACCGTCCGGGTCTTACCCGATCCGGTGGGTCCGAGAAACAGCAGGCTTCCTACCGGGCGCGCCGGGTTGGACATCCCGGCCAGGAAAGTTTGATAGAGCCCCACCACCTGGCGAACCGCTTCATCCTGACCGACAATCCGGCAGCTCAAATCCTTCTCGAGCGCCGCGGCGCCTTTCCCCATCAACGTCGGATCCAACAACATCCTCGGTGTGGCCATTGCCGTTCCCTCCTGTTTAATTGGACGGCGGAAAGGCAGTTGAAATTGTAAAGGTTTGTGTTGGATTTCGTCTAAAAAGCCCCTTTGAGATTAAAAAGCGATAATAGTGGCTTATGATCATAGCCGATCTCGCGCAAATCGCCGGGCGCACGTACCCGGCGCGCCGCCGAACGCAAAACCTGGTGGGAGGCATGAGCCCGATCCAGGCGGAGAACTTCTCCATGGGCCACGTCACGCTGGAGCCGGACGGCGGGCAGGTGCCCTGGCACAATCAGCAGCAGGAGGAGATTTATTTCGTCGTGGAAGGCGAAGGCGAGATGTGCCTCGGCGAGGAGCGGCGGACGGTTTCCGCGGGGCAGGCGGTGTACATTCCGCCCACTACATTTCACCAGTTGACCAATACCGGCTCCGTGCCGATGCGCATGATCTACTGCTACGGTCCGGCGGGCGACGTGGCGCACTGGCGCCAGGAACTCGAGGGCACGCTGCCCCGCGCCGGAGTCGAGGCGCCGCCATTGCCCGAAGGCGCCCGGCCGCAGTGCACGGAGAAACCATGACCGTCCTTCCCGTTGGTGTGATCCTCAATGGCGTCACCGGACGCATGGGTTTGAATCAGCACTTGCGGCGGTCATTGTACCCGCTGGTGAAACAGGGCGGTCTCGCTTTGAGCGATAAAGAGGCGATTCTCCCGAAACTGCTGCTGGTGGGGCGTAGCCCCAATAAACTCGAGGCGATTTCCAGGGAGTGCGGCGGCCTGCCCTGGACGACGCGCCTCGACGAAGCGCTGCAAAATCCGGATTACAGCATTTACTTCGACGCCCAGACCACCGACCGCCGCGCACCGGCCGTGCGCGATGCGGTTGCAGCCGGGAAGCACGTCTACTGCGAAAAACCGATTTCCGAGAGCCTCGAGACCGCGCTGGAACTCTATCGCCTGGCGGAGAAGGCCGGCGTTAAACACGGCGTGGTGCAGGACAAGCTCTGGCTTCCCGGGATGCTGAAACTCCAGACGCTCCGCGAGCTCGGCTTTTTCGGCCGAATCCTCTCGGTGCGCGGCGAATTCGGGTACTGGGTCTTCGAAGGGGACACGGTGCCCGCGCAGCGCCCCTCGTGGAATTACCGCAAAGAGGACGGCGGCGGCATCATTCTGGACATGTTGTGCCACTGGCGGTATGTGCTCGACAACCTGTTCGGGGAGGTGAAGGCCGTCTCGTGCCTGGGCGCGACACACGTGCCGGAGCGCGTGGACGAATCGGGCCAGACGTACGCCTGCACGGCGGACGATTCGGCCTATGCCACCTTTCAACTCGAAGGTGGCGTGGTGGCGCATTTCAACTCCTCCTGGTGCGTGCGTGTCCGCCGCGACGACCTGTTGACGCTTCAGGTGGACGGCACGAAGGGGAGCGCCGTGGCCGGACTTCGTCACTGCTGGATCCAGCACTACGGCGGGACGCCGCGCCCGGTGTGGAATCCGGACATAGAAAGCCCGCTCGATTACTTCGACGGGTGGCAGAAGGTGCCGGAGCAGACCAGCTTCGACAACGCTTTCAAACGCCAGTGGGAGCTGTTCCTGCGGCACGTGGTGAAAGACGAACCGTTCCGCTGGAGTCTGCTCGAGGGCGCCAAGGGGGTGCAACTGGCGGAAAAAGGTCTCGAATCCTGGCGCAAGCGGGCGTGGGTGGACGTGCCGGAACTCAGCGGCTGATCCGGCCTTTCACCTGCCGTCGTATATGGTTTTGGTCCACGCTATCGCGGCGCCGACGCCGGCTCCGAGACCAGCTCCCATGCCGGCAGTGGCCCCGATAAGTGGGGCTGGACTCTCGTTTGGGCCGTAGGTGTCGCTGCTTCTCAGGATAAAAATCCCGAAGAGGACCGCGCCGCCTATAGCCCCGATCAAGGCGGTTGGTCCACGCCGTTTCGAAGTGACGCGCATCACTTCGTTGCGGCCGATTGCCGTCATCGCCCGCGTTTCGGCGAACACCAGGAAATTATCGTGGCGGTCGATTTCCTGGACGACACCTTGCAGGACATCTCCTTTGCGCAACGCGATCTCGACAGCTTCGCCACGGGCGAAATTAGACCCGTTGGTCATGTCTCCAAATTTGACTCGAATCCAGTTCTTTTCTTCCGCAAGAGTCAGGCCGTCCAGCCCGAACTGCTGGATCCTGCCTTTCAGGACACGCCCGTCCCGAAGGTGTACTTTGACATTTTGCAGATTCTTGACCCTGCTTAGGCTGTCCCAGTTTCGGGAGTCGCCGGGCGCCGCGCAAGCCGGAATCGCCGCGACCAGGCAGAACGCAAATAACGCAGAACGCATCGGGCTGCCTCCATTGGTTCTTGGAACCCGCGTCCACGGTAGCGCCGCCGGAGACGGCGAGTGTCATGATTTAGCAAAGTTAATGTCTACAGGCGGTTGATCAGGCTGGCCACATAGCCAGCACCGAAACCGTTGTCGATATTCACCACGGTGACGTTGCTTGCGCAGCTGTTGAGCATACCGAGGAGGGCGGCGAGGCCGTTGAAACTCGCGCCATAACCGATGCTGGTGGGAACAGCGATCACGGGGCAGGAGACCAGACCGCCCACTGCGCTCGGAAGCGCGCCTTCCATTCCGGCGCAGACCACCACGACGCGGGCTTCGGTGAGGCGTTCCCGATGGTGCATCAGACGGTGGATGCCAGCCACTCCGATGTCGTGTATAGCGTCCACTTCGTTGCCCATGGTTTCAGCCGTGGCCTGGGCTTCTTCGGCGACGGGCATATCGCTGGTGCCCGCGCAGACGACAGCTATCTTGCCTTTACCCAATGGCTTGCGGTCGCGCCAGAAACGAATGATGCCGGAAAGTTCGAGGTATTCGGCGCCCGGAAGCCTCTCTGTGACCAGTGCCGCGCAGGTGCGGTCAGCCCGGGTGATGAGCACATTGGGCGAGTGGACCAGAAGCCGTTCGGCGATCGCTACTACCTGCTCCGGTGTTTTCCCTTTCGCAAAAACAACCTCGGGCATACCGTGCCGGATGGCGCGATGGTGATCGATTTTCGCGAAGCCGAGGTCCTCAAACGGCAGATGGCGGACGCGGGCGACGGCGCCATCGATGTCGATTTTGCCCTCACGAACCTGCGTAAACAATAACCTCAGGTCGTCCTGATCCATTCCGACAGAATACCAGAGCGATGTTTTCAGGCGAAGACCCTAGGCCCCTTAGGACTTGAGGGCACAAAGTAATCTGTAGTTCTATTGTTCTTTTGAAGCTTTCGAGCTATTGTTCCACACAGCACGTTTATTAATATAGGATTGGAATGACTCCAGGTACTGAACAGGAAGGCCCGCCCCTGACGGGAACCCTCGAGCGGAGAGGAACCGGCCGGTTTCCTTTGAAGGAAGATGTCCGTTACAAACTCCTGCAAAGTAAGTCAATGCAGGTAAGCGGCTCTGGGCAGACATTGAACATCGGAAGCGGAGGAATCCTCTTCACGACCGAGGAGCAATTGCCGTTAGGCCGCATCGTAGAGCTATCGGTGAATTGGCCCGCTCGCCTGGGTGGGACTTGCCCGCTGAAATTCGTGGCCATCGGGAGGGTGATCCGCTCCGAAGCGGATCGCGCGGCAGTCCGCATCGAGCGCTACGAGTTCAAGACTCGAGGCAGTGTACTCTCAAGCTGAAAACTATCCGTCGCGATTTACGGATGCGGGCGAGAACGCCGGCAGACAGATGGCGATGTATTCCGCGCCGCCTTCGTCTGGAGTACTGTAGCGGATCCATTCCCCGGGATGCGTCACTACCGCCTGTCCAGCCTGGACATCGATCATTCCGCCCTCGTATTCGACGCGTAGCGTGCCCCGAAGCACCACCGTATACTCCCGAAACTCAGGCGTCTGCCCAGGTTCGATCCACCCGCCGGGACTGCGCATATGCGCCACGCTCAATTCCGTGGTTTGGGAATTTATCCGGCCGAAGTATTCGTCGATCAACTTGGGTTTATTTCCGGCGGCTTCGATCCTGGTTGGACCGGTAATGTGTGTAGGCAGATTGCTACCCCCCAACGTCGCTATGTTAACAGGCATCCCGCGGACCGCCTGGAGAGCGGTCAGAATCGGACTTGCCGGGCGGTTGATCTCGTCGGTATACTGGCAATTCGCTGAGACGTTTATGACGGCGAGAGATGAGTTCGATCCATTAGCTCCGCAACGGGAAGCAGCATTCTTTTACGGCCTTTTCCTCAGGGGACACGATGTAGAAACACTGCGCCAGGACATTGACGTTCCTCGCTCCACAATCGACAAGTGGATGAAAGCAAGGGACTTCGAAGCCTCATTCCGGGAAAATCTGAATCGCGTGTACGCCTACCGGAAGCAAGTGCTGGCAATCTTCGACGGCCTGGTTTCCAACGAACAACTGCGGCCGCGGCTGCAGTAGTCCTTTTCTCCGGAAACATCCCCAGAATGTATGCGCGGGGACAACTGCGCCTACTTGGGGTCGCCCAGGTGGGAGGCGGTCTTGGTCGCCTCCTCCACTGCCCGCGCCAGCACCGACCGGATCCTTCCATCCTCCAGCATCAAAAGGCCGGCGATCGTACACCCGGCGGGAGTGGTAACATCGTCCCGCAGAGAAGCGGGATGGCGGCCGGTTGCCAGCACCATGCGCGCCGCTCCCAGTGCGGTCTGCGCTACCAGGGTCAGGGCCATATGACGGGGCAGCCCCACCCGCACTCCCGCGTCAGCCAGCGCTTCCATGATCAGGAACTGGTACGCCGGTCCGCTGCCGCTCAGTGCCGTGACGGCGTTGAAGTGGTGCTCGTCGAGCGGGACGCACTTGCCGACGGCGGAAAAGATCGCCTCCGCCATGTCCAGGTGGCGGCGGGCGGCATGTTTACCGGCGCACACCACGGTCATCCCCTCTCCCACCACGCAAGCGGTATTCGGCATGGCGCGGACCACCGGGTTGGCGGTTCCGAGCAGCGACTCGATGCGGTCGGTAGAAACGCCCGCGAGAATGGAAACAATGAGCGTATCCGGCCGCAGGCCGCCTCGTTTGAGCGCCGTGGTCACTGCCGGCGCATCGCCCGGTTTCACACACATCAGGATCAGGTCCGACTCGCCGATGCGGTGGTAGTAGTCGGTGGTAGACGGAATCTCGAGATTCTCGCAGGCAGCGGTGTTCTTGTCTCCGGCCCACAGCTTTTCCCGGTCCACCATGCCGGTGGAAAGCAGGCCTCGAATGATCGTCCGGCCCATGACACCGGCTCCGATAATCCCGATGTTTGTGCTGGCAAGTATCATCTAGAGATCTTCCAGAACCTTGGCGGCGTGTCCCTGCGCTTTCACCTTGGAGTAGATCTTCTCGATTTTTCCATCGGCGTCGATCACGAACGTGGTGCGCTCGATGCCCATGGTTTTCTTGCCATACATGTTCTTCTCTTTCCAGACGCCGTACGCCTGGGCTGCCTTCTTTTCATAGTCGGCGAGCAGCGGAAAAGTCAGTCCGTATTTTTCCTTGAACTTCGCCTGCGGGGCCACCTTGTCGGGCGAAATTCCGACCACCGCCGCACCCTTCTCCTGAATGGCGGGAAGATAGTCCCGAAATTCGCAGGACTCGGTCGTGCATCCGGGCGTGTCGGCTTTGGGATAGAAGTAAAGCACAACGCGCCGCCCCTTGAGGCGCGACAAGCGGAAGTCGTCGCCCGTGTCGGTTTCGAGATCAATTTCCGGTGCCTGATCGCCTTCTTTCAACATGTTTCTCCTCCACCGAGTTTGCGTTTGAAGATCCCGGTAATCACCGCGACGTTGGCCTGGCCACGAGTGGCGCGCATCACCTGGCCCACCAGGAAATTGATGACCGTAGATTTGCCGCCGCGGAACTGCTCCACCTGCCTGGGATTTTGCGCGATCACCTCTTCGATAACGCGCTCCAGCTCGGCGGTGTCGCTGATCTGTTTCAGACCCTCACGTTCCACGATAGCGGCGGGCGCGTCGCCGCTCGAAAACATCTTCGGGAAAATTTCTTTCGCCAGTTTGCCGGAAAGTTCGCCCCGGGCGATCAGCTCCACCAGTTCGCCAAGATGTTGCGCGCTCACCGGGGAATCCGCGATCTCCCTGCCTTCCGCCTTGAGCAGCCCCATGAGGTCTCCCATCACCCAGTTGGCGGCGGTTTTGGGATCCCCCGATACGCGGGCGGCCGTCTCGAAATATTCGGCGGCGGCGCGAGTGGCGGTCAGAACCTCGGCATCGTACTCCCGCAGGCCGAACTCGCTGATGAAGCGCGCGCGCTTCACCGCGGGCAACTCCGGCATGGAGGCGCGAACACGTTCGAGCCATTCTTCCCCAATGCGCAGCGGCACCAGGTCGGGTTCGGGGAAATAGCGGTAGTCATGCGCGTCTTCTTTGCTGCGCATGCTGAAGGTTTCGCCGCAGTCCGGATCGTAGAGGCGCGTCTCCTGCGTGATGCGGCCGCCGCTCTCGAGCACTGCCACCTGCCGGGCGATCTCGTAATCGAGCGCCTGCTTGAGGAAGCGGAAGGAGTTGAGATTCTTCACCTCGGCCTTGGTGCCGAGTTTCTCCTGCCCGTGCGGACGCACCGAGACGTTGGCGTCGCAGCGCAGATGGCCCTTTTCCATGTCGCAGGTGGAGACCTCGACGAACTGGAGCCGCTGCTTCACCTCCGTCAGGTACGCGTACGCCTCGTCCGAGCTGCGCATGTCCGGTTCGCTGACGATTTCGATCAGCGGCGTGCCCGAGCGGTTCAGATCGACATAAGAGTAGCGATCCGAATCCTTGAACCCTTCGTGAATGCTCTTGCCGGCATCGTCCTCCATGTGCACGCGGGTGACGCCGATGCGCTTGCCTTCGAGGTCCACATACCCGTGCTCCGCAAAAGGCTCGTCGTATTGGGAGATCTGGTAGCCCTTGGGAAGATCGGGGTAGAAGTAGTTCTTGCGGGCAAAGCGGGATGAGTGCCGGATGGTGCAGCCGAGCGCGAGCGCTCCTTTGATGGCGAGTTCGACGGCGTGACGGCTGAGCACGGGCAGGGCGCCGGGATGTCCGAGGCAGACCGGACAGACGTTGGTATTGGGAGGCTCGCCGAAGCTCGTCGGACAGCCGCAGAAAATTTTCGTAGCCGTGGCGAGCTGCACGTGGACTTCAAGGCCGATGACGGCTTCGTAACGCGCGATGGCCTCGCCGGATGCCGGCGCAAGGGAGGACAGGGACATGAACGTTCTCCTATTATAGAGGCCGCCGGGTTCCCGACTGCGGGTCGAGGCGCTTCTCCACGTCGCGGACAAAAGCCTGCACGGCGGCGCGCTCCGCCTCCTGCCACTTGACCACCACAAACCAGTTGTCGCGATAGAAGAACACCGTGTCCGCGGACGGCTTCCAGCGCTGTACCAGGTCGAGCGCGACTCCGGACGAGGTGAGCTCGTAGGCTCGCGCCTCCAGCTTTCCGGGACCTTCGTAGCGCGCGGTCAGCACCTGCCGGATGGACGAGCGCGGCACCGGATCGGGACCGCTCGATCCGGTTTCGAAGGCGGTGCGCCGCCAGCCCGGCTCCGCCGCCGGCGGAAACAGATCGGGCGGTGGCTGTTTTCTCGAACAGGCGCTCAACGCGGCGGTGAGCAGGAGCAAAGCGCGGCGCGTCATCAAGTCGATTCTGACATGCGCAATGCTACTATCGCAGTGTATGGCGAAATTCAAGCCGGCCCGAGGCAAGAAGGCCCGCCCGGCCGGCCCGCCGCAAGGCGCGGTTTCGTGCATTGTTCTGATTGTCTTCGGAATGTTGCTGGTGATGGTGTTCCTCTACTTTGTGATGAGAAATGCGAACGGATAACCGGCAGGCGACCGAGATGCGCCCGGTGGAAATCGTCACCGGATACCTGTTGACGGCCGAGGGATCGGCGTTGATCAAGGTGGGGAACACGCACGTTTTGTGCGCGGCAACGGTGGAAGACACGGTGCCGCCATTTCTGCGCAACAGCGGAAAAGGCTGGGTGACGGCGGAATACTCGATGCTGCCGCGCGCCACGGCGAAACGCACGCCGCGCGAACTGAGCAAGGGCCGCCCCTCCGGCAGGACGCACGAAATCCAGAGGCTGATCGGCCGGTCGCTGCGCGCGATTGTGGATACGGCTGCCCTGGGGGAACGGACTGTGCTGCTGGACTGCGACGTGCTTCAGGCCGACGGCGGCACGCGCACGGCTTCGATCACCGGCGCCTTCGTTGCTTTGTCGCTCGCCGTCCGGCAGTTGCTGAAATTCGGCGCGCTCAAGAAGAACCCGCTCCGGGACTACGTGGCCGCGACCAGCGTGGGCCTGGTCCGCGGGCAGCCCATGCTCGACCTGTGCTATGAGGAAGACTCGCAGGCCGACGTCGATATGAACGTCGTCATGACCGGCACCGGGCTGTTCGTGGAGGTGCAGGCGACGGCCGAGCACGTGCCTTTCGACGATGCGCAGATGCAGCAGCTCATGACGTATGCGCGCGCGGGTGTTGCCGAGCTGGTTGAACTGCAGAAGCAGGTGGCGAAGATTTGACGCGCCTGTACTGCGCCACGGGCAATCCCGGCAAGCTGCGGGAATTCCGCATGGCCGCCGGACACGCCCCGGTGGAGATCGAACTGGTGCCCGGGTTCCGCGGCATCGAACCCGCGATCGAGGATGGATCCACCTTCGAGGAAAACGCCATCCTCAAAGCCAGGCATTATGGCCGCCACGTGCCCGGACTTCTGTTTGCGGACGATTCCGGGCTGGAGGTGGACGCGCTCGGCGGTGCGCCGGGCGTGTACTCGGCACGCTTCTCGGGCCCCGGCGCCACAGACGAGTCGAATAACCGGCTTCTGCTCGAGAAGCTGAAAGATGTGCCGCCGGAGCGCCGAACGGCGCGTTTCGTCTGTGCGATCGCGCTGGTGGAGGGCGACACCGTGCGCGGCGTATGGCGCGGAGAGGTGGAGGGCCGGGTCCTGGACCAGGCTCGCGGCAGCGCAGGCTTCGGCTACGATCCGTTATTCTTCCACGAACCGTTCGGACGCACTTTCGGCGAGGCTTCGGACGCGCAAAAATTTTCGGTCAGCCACCGCGGGCAGGCGTTGCGGGCGATGCTGGCCGCCCTGTAAGCGCAAGTCGGCCTATCTCCTGACTATCTTCAGTGTGGCCGTTCCCGACTTGGACGCGTCAGCCACACTCACCGCCCGGACCGTAACCGACGACGGATTGGGAACTTTGCCGGGCGCCGTGTAGAGACCAGACGAACTGATGCGGCCCAGACTCGAATTCCCACCCGCCACTCCGTTCACCTGCCATGTAACACGGGTATCCGCAGTGCCTAGCACGGTGGCTTGGAACTGAACGTTGGCGCGCAGTCTTACCGTCGGGGCGGCCGGCGATACGCTGACCGAAACCGTGCTCGGAGCGGTCACCGTCACAGCCGCCGATCCGCTCACCGCGGGCGTAGCCACGGTCGTGGCCTGGACGCTCACCATCGCCGGAGAGGGGACGAGGGGAGGCGCGGTGTAGCGCCCGCCGGCGTCCACATATCCGGCTTGAGAAGTGCCACCGAGGACACCGTTGACCGACCAGGTTACCGACTGGTTTGTGGTGTTCTGGACCGTTGCCGAGAACTGCCGGCTGGCGCCGGTGGCGACTATTGCCGTGGATGGAGTTACCGTCACCGAGATACCCGACTGCCGCGCCTGGCCGGAATTCGCGCTCACCATCAGGGACGAGACGTCCACGGCTTCGAAGGCCGACCCGGGGACGTTGCGGAGGGTGGACAGATCGTCGTTATTCCAGCGGGAGTCCGGCTCACCCGACAAGTACCAGGCTGAGCCGTTATCGGCGATCATCATTCCGTACTTCTTGAGCGCCCGCAGAATCACCTGTACCTCCGCCGGGAAGGTGGATATGTCGAAGCTCTCTTTCAACCGGAATCGCTGGCCCATGGGAGGATACTTGGGGTCCGTCAGGCTCGAGGCGTAGTGGCGGGCCGGCCACACGTAAGCCCGCAGCGTATGGGGTACGGTGAACCGGAGCGCGTGCCGGATCTCGCCGGACGCGACTTCGTCGTATCGAACCAGGCCGGGCATGATCGGCAGGCCGGCAGCATCGGCGGACGTCCAGCCGGCCGGACGCAGCACGTTGGAGTTCAGATAGAAGATGGCGCCGGAATCGGCTTTCCAGGAGGATGTCTGCGGAAACGCCCTGTAGAGTTCGTACAGCACGCAGTTGTCTTTGTCCACCGCGATCGCGTGACGGTCTCCCGTGCTGCTGCTGCCTCCCTCTATCGGAGCATTCAGTGGCACCGCATAGGGGCCGGCGTCGCTCTCGTCCGCATAAAGGAAGCTGGCGGAGTACCTGGTTTGGGTTCCCGGCGCCTGAACGAAAGGAATGCCGATCGGCCCGCCGTTCCACGATCCGGAGCCAAAGTCGGCATGCATTCCCACCGATGCGCCGGTGGTGTTGACCCAGGTAGCGGAACTCGACGACACCGGCAGGGTGTTGACGGGCGTGTTCCAGATATTGTCGGCCGGAAGCACCGGGCAGGTTCCGATGGCCGGAGCCTGCGCATACGACAATCCGGCAGCACAAAACAGTGCGGTCAGGGCGAATGATTTCACGTGCGCTCCCTTAGTCCTAGTATTACCAGGACTAATCAGTTAAGCACATCGCTTGGCCGTATGCACGCCCGGCGCGCTGCTTTACAATCTCCTCAGGATGAGATTCAGATTTCCGGGTTTCCTTCTACTGTTGTTGGCGCTGCCGGCAGCGAGCCCCGCTCAGAAAGCCGCCTCCGCGGTTCGGGTGTGGGAACAGCAAATCGTCATTCCCACGTACGCGGTCGGCGCTCCCGAGCTGAACCCTATGTTTTATTTCGGGCGGCAGTCTCAGGGCGCGCAGGCCCCCGTGTACCCGTATCCGATGTACGACTCGTTAACCGGCCGCAAGGCAGACAAGGCGTACCGCATCATTTATCTCGAAAACGAATACCTGAAGATCGGCATCCTGCCCGAACTCGGGGGACGCATTTTCGAGGGTATCGATAAGACCAACGGGTACAACTTCATCTACCGGCAGCATGTGATCAAGCCGGCGCTGATCAGCATTATCGGCGCCTGGATCTCGGGCGGCGTCGAGTGGAACATCCCGCACCACCACCGCGCCTCCACGCTGCTGCCGGTGCAGACCAGTATCGAGCAGAATGCGGACGGCAGCCGGACGGTCTGGATCGGTGAACTGGAGTTGCGGCAGCGCATGCGCTGGGCGGTGGGCTACACGCTGCGGCCCGGGAAATCGTACCTGGAGGCTTCGCTCCGCATCGTGAACCGCACGCCGGTGGAGAACTCGATGCTGTGTTTCGCCAATGTGGCGGTGCACGTGGACGAGAACTACCAGGTCATCTTTCCACCCGCCACCGAGTACGGCACCGGCCACTCCAAGCGCGCCTTCCAGAGTTGGCCGGTGAGCAACGCCGGCGGCCGCGCGGTGGACATCAGCTGGGTGAAGAACCACTCCGCCTCCGCGTCCGTTTTCGCATGGAATTATGAAGACGATTTCGTGGCCGGCTACGATCACGGTAAACAGGCCGGCATCATGAGTGTCGCGGACCACCATGTGGTGCCGGGCAAGAAATTCTTCACCTGGGGAACCGGCCCGAGCGGCCGCGCCTGGGGCGACAATCTCACCGATGCCGACGGCCCTTACATCGAAATCATGGTGGGCGCCTACTCCGATAACCAGCCCGACTACAGCTGGCTGCAGCCCTACGAAACGCGCTCATTCTCCATGTCCTGGTACCCCTTCCGGGACATCGGCGGGGTGAAGAAAGCGAACCTCGATGCGGCCGTAAACCTGGAGGTCCGGAACGGAGCCGCCGCGGTCGGCTTTTACGCCACATCCGCCCACCCTGCCGCCAGGGTGCGGCTGAAGGCGGCCGGCAAGGTGCTGTTCGAGCAGGCGATCTCCATCGCGCCCGATAAGCCCTTCCGCAAGGAAGTGGGCTTGCCGGCCGGGACTGCCGAGCACGACCTGGAAGCCTCCCTCTGGGACGGCACGCGGGAACTGGTCTCGTACTCTCCCGTGCGGTTGAAGGGGGAGCCCGCGCCAAAGGCAGTAACCCCACCGCCCGCCCCGGCGGACGTGAAGACCACGGAGGAACTTTACCTGATCGGGCTGCGCGCCGCCCAGTTCCACGACCCCGTGCTGAATCCGGAAGCTTACTGGCAGGAGGCGCTGCGCCGCGACCCCTCCGACACCCGCGTCAACACGGCCCTGGGGATCGATCGCTTCCGAAAAGCCCGTTACGGCGAGGCGGAGCAGTTCCTGCGCAAAGCCATAGACCGGCTCACCGATCGTTACACCAGCCCCAAGGAGGCCGAGCCCCTCTACTACCTGGGCGCAACGCTACAGGCCCAAGGCCGCAACGAGGAGGCCTTCGCCGTCTACTCCAAGGCCGCCTGGAGCCAGCCGTGGAAATCGGCGGCGTATTTCGGGCTCGCCGGGATCGCAACCGGACGCGGCAACCTCAGCCAGGCTCTGGATCTGGCGGAACGGGCGCTGGACGCCAACGGATCAAACCTGCGGGCGCAAAACCTGAAGGTTGCCCTGCTGCGGCGGCTTGGCCGCAAGCAGGAGGCCCTGCGACTGCTCGCCACCTCCGTGCACCGCACCGACCCTCTGGATGTGCGTGCCATGGCCGAGCGCTGGCTGCTGACGAGAGATCCGGCCGATGATTCGAAGCTGACAGCCGTCATGACCGAGCATCCCGCCACGGCCCAGGAAACCGCGGCCGAGTATCTCGACTCCGGCCTCTGGCAGGACGGCATGGACGTGCTGCTGCGCGTGGCCCGGCCCGGCCGCCAGATTCATCCGATGGCCGGATACTATCTGAGCTACTTCGCGCGGAAACTCGGCCGGAACGAGGAGGCCGCGGAATTCCAGGCGCGGGCTATGGCCGCACCGCCGGACTACGTGTTTCCGTTCCAGAACGAAGCCATTCCGGTGCTGCGGGCGGCGATGGAGGCGAACCCCAAGGATCCGCGCGCCCCTTACTATCTGGGCAACCTGCTGTACGACTGGCAGCCGGAGGAGGCAGCGAGGATGTGGACTGCATCGGTGGCGCTCGACCCGTTGTTTGCCATCGCGCATCGCAACCTGGCCGTCGCCTACGCCCACGCGGAGGCTGCGCCGGACCTGGCGCGCGCCATCGCAGCGCTTGAAACCGCGGTCGGTCTGGAACGCAAATACGCGCTGCATTTCGCCGAGTTGGACGATCTCTACGAGCAGGTGGGAACTCCGCTCGAGAAACGTTTGCCGCTGTTTGAGAAGAACGCCGCCGTGGTGGCGCAGCGGGACGATGCGGAGAACCGGATGATTGGCCTGATGGTCGCACTCGGCAAGTACGACGAGGCGATCGGAATCATGACCGGCCGCAAGTTCGCCGTCGCCGAAGGCGCCAACCTGAACGTGGCCGAGCATTGGGCCGACGCCCACGTGCTGCGCGCCCGGCAGCGAATCCGCGCCGGGCAGTTCGCGCAGGCGCTCGAAGACCTGAAGGCCGCGGCCACCGTTCCACCGAACCTCCCCGGGACGGGTGGCAGGGCTAACGCAGAGGCCGCCTATTGGACGGGTGCCGCCTACGAAGGCCTGGGCGATCGCGCCCGGGCTATCGAAGCGTGCCGGAGCGCCGGCGCAAGCGGCGGCAGGGGCGTCGGCAGCCGGCTCAGCCTATTACCAGGCATTATGTGCGCAGAAACTTGGTGAAGCAGACCGTGCCGAAGCCGCCTTCCGAAACCTGGTGGAGTCAGGCAGGAACCAGCTTCAGCAATCCGCGGGGACCGGCGGAGGACGGGGACGAACGCTTTCCCCACGCGCCCGGCAAGCCAACGGGCACTATGCAATCGGCCTGGGCTACCTCGGGTTGCAGGACCTGGCGCGAGCTCGCGACGAACTGAAACAGGCGGTGGACCTCAGCCCGGATTTGCTGGGCGCCCGAACCGCTCTGGAGTCGCTCCGATAAAGCCGGGACGGGCGTGCTAAGCTGTCAATCCTCCGGCAAGGAGGGGTGCAATGACGGACTGGCTGAAGGCAATTTCGACTGCGCGCGTGTTCGACCTGGCGCAGCCCTACTTCACGGGCATGCCGCATCACCCGGCACACCCGCCGTTTCTGTTCGGGCTGGTGAAGCGGCACGGCGACTACGTCGGGCCGCAGGGCCATAGCTCGGCATCCGACGCCATTGCGATGGGCAGTCACGTCGGCACGCACATCGACGCGCTCTGCCACTTCTCGTGCGGCGGCATGCTGCACGGGGGTGAGCCCGCCGAAGCGGCACAGTCTTATGACCGGGGACTGAACCGGTTCGCCATCGACACGGTAGCGCCGATCCTGCGGCGCGGCGTGCTGCTCGATATCGCGGGATTGCGCGGAGGCATCCTGGCCGCGGAGGACGAAATCACGCCCGCCGACCTCGAATCCGCATCGCGCGAGCAGCAAGTGGAGGTGCGCGCGGGCGACGTCGTGCTGCTCCGCACAGGCTGGGCGGCCTGGTTTGCGGATGCGCGCAAGTTCATCTCGGAGGTTCGGGGTCCCGGACCGGGAATCGCCGGCGCGGAATGGCTCAGCTCCCGAAAAGTGTTTGCGGCGGGATCCGATACCGTAGCTTTCGAGAAGGTGCCGGACGCCGCCATGCCCGTACATGTGCACCTGCTGGTGAACCACGGCATTCACATTATCGAGTGCCTGAACCTGGAAGAATTATCGGCGGCCGGTATCCACGAATTTCTCTTTGTGGCCCTGCCCCTGAAGATCCACGGAGCCACCGCCTCCCCGATCCGGCCCGTGGCTTTGGCGGGTTAGGTTTGACACCCCCTTTTCGGTGCTGTTAGCCTGAACCTTCATGCCTGCCGCGCCGGCGCTACGCACCACAGCTTTGCACTCCGTCCATCGCGGGTTGAAAGCCCGGATGGTGGATTTCGGAGGCTGGGACATGCCTGTCCAGTACGCCGGGATCATCGAGGAGCATATGGCTGTCAGGCGGGCCGTGGGGCTGTTCGACGTCAGCCACATGGGAGAGATCGAGATCCGCGGGCGCGAGGCGGAAGCGCTCACCGATTTCGTGACCACCAACGCCGTTCGCAAGCTCAAGACCGGCCAGGCGCACTACTCGGGGCTGCTTTATGCACATGGCGGCTTCGTGGATGATATTCTGGTGCACCGGGTGGCGGACGACCACTTCTTCCTGTGCGTGAATGCATCCAACCAGGAAAAAGATTTCGAGCACATCCGGGCCCAGAACCGCTTCGAAGCGGAAGTCGAGTTCACGTCCGGGAAGTACGCGCAACTCGCGGTGCAGGGGCCAAAGGCCCGTGCGACGCTGCAAAAAATCACCCCGGTGGACCTGTCCGGCATCAAATACTATTGGTTCGCCGACGGAACGGTGGCGGGGACCGCAGCGCGGATCGCGCATACCGGGTACACCGGCGAAGACGGCTTCGAAGTTTATGTGGCCCCGGCCGAGGCGGTGCGAATCTGGAACGAGCTGATGACGGCGGGCGAGGAGTTCGGAATCCGTCCGTGCGGCCTGGGCGCGCGGAACACGCTTCGCCTGGAAGCCAAGATGGCGCTGTACGGGCACGAGATCGACGCCTCGACCACGCCCTTCGAAGCGGACCTGGGTTGGATTGTAAAGCTGGACAAGGGCGATTTCGTGGGACGGGACGCGCTTTTAAAACAAAAGGGCTCGGGCCTGCGGCGGCAGTTGGCCGGGTTTGAGATGAGAGGCCGCGGAATTGGCCGCGACGGATACGAAGTTTGGCTGGATGGCGTGCCCGCGGGTTGGGTAACCAGCGGGTCGCCCGCACCGGCACTGAACAAAAACATCGGGCTGTGCTATCTTCCGCCCGGGCAGACGCAGCCGGGCAGGACCATTCACATCATGATCCGCAACCAGCCAGTGGAAGCGGTCACGGTAGAGACTCCATTTTACAAACGAGCGAAATAATCATGTTTCCCGAGAATCTTCGATACACGAAGGACCATGAATGGGTCCGCGTGGACGGCGACACCGGTACGGTGGGCATCACGGATCATGCGCAGGCGGAACTGGGCGATATCGTTTACGTGGATCTGCCGCGGACGGGCGCTCAATTGCAGCAGTCGGCCTCGCTCGGCTCGGTGGAGTCGGTGAAAGCCGTATCGGAAATTTACTCGCCGGTTACCGGCGAAGTAACGGAAGTGAATGCCGCCCTCGCTGACAAACCTGAAAAGCTGAACGAGGACCCGTACGGAGAGGGCTGGCTGATCAAGATCAAACTGGGCGACGCGGCCGAGGTGGAGAAACTCATGTCGGCGGCCGATTACCAGGCCTATGTAGGAGCGGAAAAGTAGTTTGAGATACCTACCGAAATCCGAATCGGAGCGCCGTCAGATGCTGGAAGCGTGCGGCGTATCCACCGGCGATGAATTGTTCGCGCATCTTCCGGAAGCCGTGCGGTTGCAGCGGCCGCTGGACCTGGCTCCCGGGATATCCGAGTACGAAATCGCGGCCTATTTCCGCGATCGCGCAGCGGAGAATGCCACCGGCTATGCTTCCTTTCTAGGCGCCGGCGTTTACTCTCATTTTCGTCCGGTTATGGTGGACACGGTCGTATCGCGCGGCGAGTTTCTCACGTCCTACACGCCTTACCAGGCGGAGATCTCGCAGGGAACGCTCACCACGATCTTCGAATTTCAGACCATGATCTGCCAGCTCACCGGCATGGACGTGGCCAACGCGTCGATGTACGACGGCTCCACGGCAGTTCCGGAGGCGGCCATGATGGCGGTGCGAGCCACCGGCAAGGGGCGCGTCCTGGCGGCGCGGTCGCTGCATCCGGAGTATCGCGAAACGCTGCGCACGTTCGCCCGCTACCAGGGGATGCCGGTAGAGGAATTCGGCTATGACCGCGACACCGGCAGGCTGGACCTCGAGGACCTGGACCGCAAGATGGACGACCTGACGGCGGCCGTGATCGTGCAGTCGCCGAATTTCTTCGGGATCGTGGACGACGTGAAAGCCGCGGCGGACATCGCGCACAAACGTGGCGCGCTGCTGGTCGTGGTGTTCACCGAAGCGGTGTCGCTGGGGATTCTGGAGCCTCCGGCGGCCGCCGATATCGTGGCGGGCGAACTGCAATCATTCGCGATTTCCCCGAGCTACGGCGGACCGTTCGCGGGCATCATCGCCACGCGCGATAAGTTCATTCGGCAGATGCCGGGACGGCTGGTAGGCCAGACCACGGATTCGCGCGGCAACCGCGCCTTTTGCCTGACCCTCTCCACTCGCGAGCAGCACATCCGGCGCGAGAAGGCGACCTCCAACATCTGCACCAACCAGGCGCTGATCGCGTTGATGGCTACGGTCTTCATGACCGTGTACGGCAAGCAGGGCCTGCGCGAACTGGCCGAACAGAATCTGGCCAAGGCGCACTACCTGGCGTCCAGGTCGAAGCCTCGCTTCAGCGGGCGATTCTTCAACGAGTTTGTGGCGCAGGTGGACGGGCGCACACCGGACGAAGCCAACAAGACGCTGCTCAAGCAGAAGATTATCGGAGGCCTGGCGCTGGGAAGATTTTATCCGGAACTGGCGGACTCCATGCTGCTGTGCGCGACCGAAATGTCGCGTCGCGAGGACATGGACCGCGTGGGCGAGTCGCTGCGCACCTCCGCGGGGCGGCTGGAGGAGGTGACGGCATGATCACGAAAGTGCGCAATCACCTTTCGCAGAACGAGCCGCTGCTGTTTGAGCGGAGCTCTCCGGGCAAGAAGGCGTACCAGCTTCCCGAACTTGATGTTCCGGTGATCGACCCCGGCGAAGCGCTGGGCTCGGAGAACGTGCGGGAGGAAATCGCCGGTTTTCCGGAAGTGAGCGAGGTGGAAACCATCCGCCACTTCACACGCCTCTCCACCTGGAACTACGCCATCGATTACGGCATGTATCCGCTCGGTTCCTGCACGATGAAATACAACCCGCGCATCAATGAGCTGGTGGCGCGGACCGAGGGCCTCGCATGGGCACACCCCTACCAGCCCGAAGCGCTGAGCCAGGGCTCGATGGAAGTGATGGCGCGGCTCGAGGCCGCACTCGCGGAAATCACCGGCATGGATGCGGTGACGCTCCAGCCGGCCGCGGGGGCGCACGGCGAGCTCACCGGCATTTTGCTGATACGGGCGCTGCTCGAAAAGCGCGGCAATCCGCGGAAGAAGATCCTGATTCCGGATTCGGCGCACGGCACCAATCCGGCCACCGCTGCGATCGCGGGCTACGCGGTGGAGAATATCCGCTCGAGCGAGAGCGGCGCTACTGGACGTGGGCGCGCTCGAGCACATCGTGAACGACGACGTCGCGGCCCTGATGGTCACCAATCCCAACACGCTGGGGGTGTTCGAGGAAAACATCATCCATGTGGCCGAGATCCTGCACGCAAAAGGCGCCATGCTGTACATGGATGGCGCCAACATGAACGCCCTTGTGGGTATCGCGCGACCCGGCGATTTCGGCGTGGACGTCATGCACCTGAACCTGCACAAGACCTTTTCGACGCCGCACGGCGGCGGAGGTCCGGGAGCGGGCCCGGTGGCCGTGAAGAAGGTGCTGGAGCCGTTTCTGCCGGTGCCGCGGCTGAAGCGTTCGGGCAAACGCTGGGCGTACGATTACAAGCGCAAGCACAGCATCGGCCGGGTCAAAGCGTTTTACGGAAATTTCGGAGTGCTGGTGAGGGCGCTTGCCTACATCCTGGCTCACGGCGGCCCGGGATTGCGGAACGCGACCGTGGATGCGGTGCTGAATGCAGTTTACGTGCGCAAACAGCTCGAGCCTTATTACGACCTGCCGTACACCCAGCCCAACATGCACGAAGTGGTCTTCAGCGACGACCGGCAGGCGAAGTCCGGCATCCGTACCGGCGATATCGCCAAGCGCCTGATCGATTACGGATTCCATCCCTACACGGTCAGCTTCCCGCTGATCGTACACGGCGCGCTGATGATTGAACCGACCGAGACGGAAGGCAAACGGGAACTCGACCAGTTCGTAGAAGCGATGATCGCCATCGCCAAAGAGGTCGAGACCGATCCGCAGATGGTGAAGAACGCCCCTTACGGAACCCGCACCAGCCGCGTGGATGAAGTGACCGCCGCGCGCAAGCCGGTGTTGCGATGGAAGCCGGAGTAGAGAAGCGCACGCTGTTCCTGCTGCTCGGGCTGACGCTGCTGCTGCGGCTGCCGTTTCTCAATCAGGCCGTGCAGGGGGACGACCACATCTATCTCACCGAAGCGGCTCACGCTTTGATTGAGCCGCTGCATCCTTCGAATACCCGCTATACCTTCATGGGGGAAGTGGTAGACCTGCGCGGCCACTCGCATCCGCCCATGAATGCGTGGGTGCTGGCCGGGCTGCTGGCCGTGGTGGGCCAGGTGCGCGAACCGCTGTTCCATGCCGCGTACGCCGTTTTTTCGCTGATCGCGGTCTGGGCCATGTGGCGGATAGCGCAACGCTTCTCCGGGCGGCCGGTCTGGGCAGTGCTGCTGTTCATGGCGGTTCCGGCCTTCGTCGTGAACGGGAATTCGCTCGAAACCGATCTACCCTTTCTGGCGTTCTGGATGGCTTCGGTCGCACTGTTCCTCGAGGGACGTCTCGCGTGGGCCGTGGCAGCTATGGCGCTGGCGGCGATGACGGCTTACCAGGCGGTGCTGTTGACCCCGATCCTGGGGGTCTACGTCTGGTTGTTCGAGCGCAAGCGGCGCGGCGCATGGCTGGCAATCCTGGCTCCGGTGGCGACGGTGGCCGCCTGGCAGGCATTCGAGCGGATCTCGACGGGCGCGCTTCCGGCAGCGGTTCTGGGCGGCTACTTTGCCAAATACGGATTTCAGGCGCTGGCGAAGAAGGCGGCCAGCGGCGTGCAATGCTGGGAATCCACAGCTGGTTTATCGTGTTTCCGGTGCTGGTGCCCGGAGCGGCAGTGCTCGCCTGGCGGAAGCGGCGGGAACCCGAGACGTTGTTCCTGCTGGCGTGGATCGCGATCTTCTTCGCGGGGGCGCTGGTCATTTTCTTTGCCGGATCGGCCCGGTACCTGCTGCCGATGGCGGCGCCGGTAGCGTTGCTGGCTTCCCGCCTGTCCCGGCGCTGGCTGGCCGCGGGATTTGCGGCGCAGATGGCGCTCGCGCTGGGCCTGGCGGTGGTGAATTATCAACACTGGGGAGCCGAACGCGCTTTCGCGGAATCGCTGCGGGAAAAGATCGCGAACCGGAGGGTGTGGGTCGACGCGGAGCTGGGCCTGCGGCATTACCTGGGGGATATGGGCGCGCTTGGCCTGCGCAAAGACCAGCGGCTGCGGCCGGGCGACGTCGTGGTGACGAGCGAACTCGAAGGAACGGTGCGTGTGCAAGGGCCTGTGGGCCAGTTGGCCGCAATCGAAATCCGGCCCGCCATTCCGCTCCGCCTGATCGGCCTCGAAACGCACTCGGGCTACTCCGACGTCTCGCGCGGATTCCTGCCCTTCGGCGTGGAGGGAGGCGTGATCGACCGGCTTCGCGCCGTGCAAATCGCCGAGCGCAATCCGACGCTCGAATTCCTCAACCCGAAGGACGCCGCCGCCGCGGCCATTCACGTGATCACGGGCATCTATCCCGATGGCTGGATGGGTCGCCGCGGGGAGGTGATTCTTAGGAACCCGCCCGCGCCGAAGGTCCTGAAAGCCACGGTCTACATTCCCGACCAGGCTCCGGCGAGAAGGTTGATTTTGTACCTCGATGGCAGCGAGGTTGCGACTCTCGCGCTTTCCGGACCGGGCCTGCACACGATTGCGACCGCGGCGCCGCTGCGCGGAACCGGAGAGGCGGTGGCGGTGGCTGTGGAAGTAGACAAAACATACTTCGCGCCGCCGGACAAGCGTGAGTTGGGGGCCGTTTTGACCGTTGTGGGATTCGCCCCGTAGTATCCTGACTACATGGGCTGCGGTAACAGCGGTTTCAACCAGATCGGCAATGAGATCCGGCCTGGCGCACGCAAGGTGTTCTGCGTCAAGTTTCAGCGGGAAATGGAAGGACTGGACGAGGTGCCGTTCGAAGGGCATCCGCTCGGCCAGAAGATCTTCGAGAACGTCTCCAAGGACGCCTGGAAGATGTGGGTCGAACACATGAAGATGCTGATGAACGAATACCGGCTGAACCTGGGAACGCAGCAGGCGCAGGAGTTTCTCTTGCAGCAGATGGACAGCTACTTCTTCGGTGAAGGCGCGGCGCTGCCCCCGGACTTCGTAGCGCCTAAAACGAAGGGCTGAGCGTTTCCAGCACCGTGGCGATGCGGAAGTCCAACTCCGCGTGGGCACGGCGCAGGGCGGCTTCCACCTCCGCGGGGGCTCCGCCGCGGGCGAACAGAAATCCGGGATAACTCGATCCCTCGGGCGGGGGCAGCAGGAGCTGGCCCGGTTGCGCGGTGATGATCACGTCCTCGATGCCGTGTATGGCCGCGGCGCGCTCCACCCCGTCCACGCCTTCGTACAAGCCGGATTTGGGGATGGGGATCATCATCACGCCGGACGCCCCCGCCTCCAGCGCTGCGCCGGAAACGTCTTCGCCCATGGCGTGGCGCAGGATCAGTTCCTCGAGCGGCATGCCTCCCTGCAGGCGAATTGCTTTGGCGCAGAGGCCGCCGATGGGCCTCGCGTGAGTTTCGAGAATCCACGCTCCGCCGCTGTTATAGCGTAGTTCGGCGTGCACGGGGCCATACGTCAGGCCGAGTGCCGCCACGGCCGCGGCAGCCGTTTCGATCAACTCCCGCTGCACGTCCACCGGCTCGCGCGAGGGCGTGACGTAGAGCGTCTCTTCAAAGTATGGCCCGTTCATGGGATCGGGCTTGTCGAAGATGGCGAGCGGCTGGAAACGGCCGTGCGTCACCAGGCCTTCGAGCGCGAACTCCCGTCCCTCGATGTACTCTTCCACCTGAATCTCCTGCTGGCCCATTTTGCGAATGCGGTGGAAGGCGGCCCGGAACGCGGCCGGGTCGTCGGCGCGGATCACGCCGCGACTACCGGAGAGTCCCAGGGGTTTCAACACGCAGGGATATGGCGCCGCGACTGCATCTTCCGCCGAGGACGCGCGGAAGTAAGCGGGGACGCGCAGTCCGGCTTCCTGATACTTGCGGCGGGCCGCGAACTTATCGTGGCAGGCGCGGGCCGCTTCGGGGGGATGGAACGCGAGGCCCAGGGCGCGTGCGGCTTCCGCTGCCAGCACGGCCGGACGGTCGCCGACGGCGGCCACGGCATCGAAGCGCCCGGACTGCAGTTGCCGCACGGACCAGGGGATGCGATCGAATCGGACCGGTATTGCGTGATCGCCCCAGGGATCGTCCAGGATGTGGCAGCGGTCGGTGGCAAGGGTGAGTTCCGCGCCCAGGCGGCGCGCGGCGTCCGCGAAGACCCGGATCTGATAACCCGTAGTGGCCGCGAACAGCAACAGATTTTTGGGCACGATTCTATTGTCGCGCCGCAAGCCACCCACTTGTAGCAGGTGTTTCAATCAGCGGCATGGGCGGAGAAACCGCTTGACAGGAAAACGAGCGGCGGAATACTCTATACCCACTGGGTCAGTGATACGTTTCAAAGCTGGAGGGGCATTGGCGACCGGGAAGTCGCATCTCGCAACATCCACGTTACCGGCATACGAGCACGGTGGAGGCAATTACCGCGCCCGCATGCGCCCCTTTCCCATCTCCGTCCCCAGGTCTACGCCTGGCGGATCCCCCAACCCGGAGGTTGTTTGTGAAAAGAAGACGAGTTTTCGCTTTGGTGTTTCTCCTTGCGCTGGCACTGTCCCTCACCACGGTTGCCAGCGCACAATCCGTAACAGGTCAGATTTCAGGTACGGTGACGGATCCGTCCGGAGCCGTGATGCCCGGGGCTGCGGTGCAGTTGACCCACACCGACTCGCAGCAGGTCCGGTCCTTCGTCACCGATTCGAATGGAAGTTTCGTATTCCTGGGCCTTGTCCCCGGCAACTATAGCATCCGCATCTCTCAACCGGGATTCAAGGCGTACGATCAGAAATCCATCAACGTCAGCCCGCAGGAAAGAGTTGACCTTCACCAGATCAAGCTCGAGGTCGGCGACGTCAGCAGTTCGGTTACTGTCGAAGCCTCCTCGGTACGCGTGGCCACCGACAGTTCGGACCGTGCGATTTCCATCGGGCTCCGGCAAATCGAAGATACGCCGACGCGCGGCCGCAATCCGCTCTCTCTGATCATGACCCTGCCGGGCGTTCAGACGCTGGCCGGTAATGATTTCCGCGGCTGGTCCGGCGGCGGTATTCCAGGCGTCAACGGCGGCCAGACCGGGCAGGTGATTCTCAACCTCGACGGCGTGGCCAGCCAGGACTCGGGCAACCTCAATCCCGGTTATCTCTCGCCCAGCATCGACGCCATCGGGGAAGTCAAGCTGCTGGTCTCCAATTACACTGCCGAATACGGCGGCCGTACCGGCGGACAGTTGACGTTCACGATCAAGAGCGGCACGCCGCAATATCACGGCAGCGCCTACTACTACTGGCGCCATGAAATGTTCAACGCCAATGAGTGGTTCAATAACAAACTCAATGTCGTGAAGCCGCGCTACCGGTACCAGAATCCGGGCGGCACGTTCGGCGGACCGCTCCTGATTCCGGGCACGAACTTCAACAAGAGCCGCACCAAGTTGTTCTTCTTCTTCTCCTACGACCAACTGCGGAACAAGAACACGATCAATAACACTTACACCATGCCGAGCGCACTCGAGCGCACCGGCGATTTCTCCCAAAGTTTCACCACCACGGGCGTGCTGATTCCGATTTACGACCCGACCACCCAGACTCCGTTCGCCGGAAACAGGGTGCCGGCCAGCATGATCAGCCCGGCGGGACAGGCGATGTTAAACCTTTTCCCACTGCCCGATCCACTCGGCACGAGCCTCGACCCGACCGGGCAGCGCAGATATAACTATCGCGCGACCCTGCCGCAATCGCGCCCGAACGTGGATAAGGTGCTGCGCGTCGATTACAACCTGACGTCGAAGCTTCAGACTTACGCACGCGTGTTGCAGGATTACCAGGCGGTGGACGGCTACGCCGGCACGGTCGGACCGGCGGGCGGAGCGTGGGGACAGTTCCCGCACAGCTATCACGTGCAGGCCGCGGGCGCCGTGGCAACGGCGGTTTACACCTTCTCGCCCAACCTGATCAACGAATTCACGTGGGGCGTCAACCGCGGCAAGCAGGGCGTGAACCCGCTGGACGAAGCGGCCTCCACCGCGGTGGGCGGCACCCACACCTATGAAGACAACCTGCTGCCGCTCAAGGGCGCGAACGGACAGGCGATTCCGCTGCCGCGCATCAACCAGGGCAGCAACGTTCTGAACCTGCTGCCGCAGGTGAACTTCGGTTTCCCGTCCGGCTTCAGCGCGCAGTCCGGCGGGCAGGGTATCTCGAGCGCGCCCGCATTCGGGCACGACAGCCGGTGGCCCTTCGTCGGCACCGATATGGTGCAGTCCATCAGCGACAAGGTCACCTGGGTCAAGAACAACCACAACCTGAAGGCCGGCATCTACTTCGAGCGCATGGCTCGAAATGTCAGCGTGTATTCGACTTACAATACGGCCGGATCCTATTACTTCGGCTCGGATCGCTCCTCGACGCTCGACACAGGTTTTCCTTACTCGAATGCCCTCGTCGGCAGTATCTTCGCTTACGGCGACGACAACAAGAAGCAGATCAACCACGCACGCTACAACCAGCTCGAGTGGTTCCTGCAAGACACCTGGAAAGTCACGCGGCGCCTGACGCTCGATCCGGGCATTCGCTTCCACCGTGTGGGCGATCTGTATTCGGCGGGCGCGACGCTCGGCCTCTTCCGCAAGGAAGAGTACGATCCCGCCAAGGCCGGCCAGTTGCTGTTCCCGGCATGTGCCGTGCAGACCACCGGAACCTGCCCCACGGCCAGCCGGATCTCCATCAATCCGCAAACGGGCGCGACCTTCCCGTACGTCCGCCAAGGCACCTTCGATGCTTCTTCGTACGCGGCAACGGGGACGCCGTTCTCCGGCATCCACCAGTACGACAGCCACTTCTTCAACACTCCGCCGATTCAACTCGGGCCGCGGATGGGCTTCGCGCTCGACGTCTTCGGCAACGGCAAGACCGCCGTCCGCGGCGGTTTCGGAATCACCGTCGGCCGCAACTGGACGGTGGACGACATCGGCGCGGCAGGCGTCGGAACCGGCCCCATGGCGGCTCCGCCGAACTTCCAGGCTCCGATCATCCTCTACACCAACTTTTCCAACCTGGCCAGCGCTCCCACGCTGTTCACGCCCCAGAACGTGCTCGGCGGATCGCAGGACCAGGAAACGCAGACCACCTATAACTGGAGCGCCAGCGTCCAGCAGGATCTGGGCCGCGGCATGATTCTCGACGTGGCCTATGTGGGCAACGCGCTGCGCCACGGCTACGGCCGGCAGATCGACTTCAATGCGATTCCGCCCTTCACCGTGTGGAATCCCAGAGATGGGCTGGTGAGCACCTACAAAGATCCCACTTCCTCCGGTTTCTATTCCACCAACCTCGTCCGGGCGATGGTGGGTTATGCCGGGTACGGACAGATTCCGATCTGGACCTATCGCGGCACGAATAACTACAATGCCCTGCAAATCCAGTTGAACCGGCGCATGGGCCGCTTGCAGTGGAATGCCAACTACACCTGGTCGAAGACGATTACTTATAGCTTCAACCAGTGGGTAGACACAAAGTTGGGTAAGGACGTCACGAATCGTCCGCACGCTCTCAACTTCAACTTCGGGTACGACATCCCGAACGTCAGCCGCATCTGGTCCAACGCGTTTACGCGCCAGGCTCTGGACGGATGGAAGATCAACGGCAACGGTGCGATCTTCTCCGGCACCGGCATGACCATCGGCTGCTCGGCGCAGAGCGCTCCAGCCGGCTACTGGACCGGCACGCCGACCGGCGGCATCCCGTTCCGCTGCCAGATGGGCGACAATATGTACCTTCCCGAGGGCCAGTTCCCCTCGGCGACGGAAGACACGCGGCTGCAGTTCCCGTTCAATAAGGCCAACTTCACGCTGCCCTCGATCGATTCCTGGGGCATCGGGAATACGCCTCCGACGCTGCTGTACGGACCGGGCGCCATCAACCTGGACCTCTCCGCGGCCAAAGAGTTCCGGTTCAGTGAGAGCAAGATCCTGGAATTCCGCGTGGAGAGCTTCAACGCCCTTAACCACTTCAATCCGAACAACCCCAGCACGGGGTTGACTTACAACTTCAACACGGGTGCCCAGACCAATTCGAACTTCGGGGTGATCAGCGGCGCGCAGGTACAGGCGCGGCGCACGATTCTCTCCGCCAGGTTCCGGTTCTAGGCAAGGGGTAGAGCGCAGCACTAAGCCCGGCGGCCGTTCAGGCGTCCGCCGGGCATTTTCTTTACCGGCCGCCCGCCTGCGGCACCGCTTCGATAAAAGACTGCGCGGTTTCCAGCAGCCTTCTCTTGTAAGTGGCGGTCAGCTCGCGCCGCTCTCCCGGAAATAGCTCGAAGTAATTGTCCTCCCACAGCACCGGGTTAATATCCGGACCTCCGTTCCCTCGCCGTACGATCAGCCGCACGGCGACGGCCAGGTTCGATGAAGAATTCTCCACGGTCACATGCTCCACGCGCTCCGCACCTGCCTCTTCGGATCTCCAGGTTACATTCAGGCGGGCAGGCGGCAGCATTTCGAGCCCGGACAGGTCGGCATACGCGGTCATCGCGGTGTGCACGTTATCCGAGTTGTTCCAGTCGAACACGTCCGGCTGTGTCGAGAGCCAATAGAAATTCGAACTGACGAGGTCGCCGTTCGCATCGTTCAGGAAGAGACGTACGAAGTAGGTCCGCGATAGTTCCTGAAGCGCCGGCAGACTGAAGACCCGTGTCGAGCTGTCTTCGGGAATGTCGATGATTGCGCTCCGGGAGTATCGCTCAGAAAGGTCCAGATTGTATACCTTGGCCGTGACGGTGTAACCCGCAAACGAACGGTAGAGCGAATTAGCGACGGCAATGGACCGGTCATCGTATGAGTACTGCACGTGGAGAGGCTCGTTCGCCTTTTTGGTCCCGAAGTAGCCGCCGCCGGGGCGGAGATAGTAATCGTACAAATGCCACACGGTGGACGGCCAGGCGTTGTTCAGCATCCATTGAACGACTCCCGTGGAAACGTATTTATTGCGGCGGTATGCCTCGAACATCGCGCGCTCGCCCTCATAGGCGGCGAGCTGGCTCTTCGCCACAAAATCGTCGAGTCCGTTGACGGTGCCGTATCGGGCCTCGAGCGATGACCTGTAGAGTTGCATGTCGGGGTACCCCGGGCTTGCCGCATGGAATTGCCAGTAATCGTCCACGGGCCACAAATGGCCGGCCGGGAGCATCTCGCGCAACGACTCGAGTACCGGAATCGCAAACCCCGGGCTGGTTTCCGTGATGAAGCCGAACGCGCCGCCGCGCCGTGTATCTTCCAGCCAGTAACCGGGCGCGACATAGTCATAGGGGCCGGTCATCTTCACCCCTGTCCAGCCCGCCCCGGGCGTATCGCGGTCGGTGGCGGAGGAAAGATAGGAGTGGGGCCACCGTTCCTCGCGAAACACTTCAAGGTAAACGCGCTCCGCTTCGGCCGTGGGCGATTCGTCGCTGCCGTAAAGGAAAACAAACACGCCGGCGTAGTTGCGAAGGCGGCGCAATTGCGAGCGCAACGACTCGGCGGCCATCGTATAGTCGTCCGGCTTCCACCGCGGCCACTGTTCCCAATAGCCGCAGCAGCACCAGCCCGGCATCACCATCAGCCCCAGCCGGTCGGCGGTCTCGAAGAAGTGGGGCGTCATCATCTTTCCTTCGAGCCGGACCGTATTGAGATGCATGTCGCGGGCATAGGTGAGTTCGTCCTCTTCGCGCTCGTCATCCACCCGCATGAGCATGTCATGAGTCCAGCCGCCTCCTCGAATCAGGATGCGCTTACCATTGATGCGAAACAGCCGATTGCGGCGGGCGTCGAGCTCGGAAGTGAACTCGCGGATCCCGTAGCGCACCTCCTCGGCGTCGGAAACCGCGCCGCCGGCAATAAAATCCACGCGCAGGTCGTGCAGCGTCTGTGGACCGAGGCCGTAGGGCCACCAGAGCTCCGGATCCCGGACGTCGAGCTGCGGAAAATCCCGCGCTGTTAGCGCCACGGTCGCGGATTCGCCGGCCGCGAGATGCACCGGCCGCACCAGGTCCATGCCGAGCGTAGAGACGTGAAGCACGCCGTCCACCGCGTCCGCACCGTCGTTCTTCAGGTCGGCATAAACGGTGAGGTGGGCGAGGTCCAGGCTGCCTTCGACGCGTGTGACGATCTGCGTATTCCTGACTGTGACCGGGCCGCTTTCACGGATGAAGACGGCTCCCACCAGGCCCATGTCCTTGTCGGCGGGCAGCGGATTCCAGTCCACGAACGTCAGGCCAAGGTCATCTTCCCCCGGCGCGAAGACCTCCACGGCAAGCGCGTTGATGCCCGGGCCCGCGGCGGTTGTGATGTCGAACTCAAAGCTCCGGTACATGCCTGCGGCGGTCTCCGCGCCGGCGATCAACCGGCCGTTGACCCAGATATTCGCGCGGTAGTTGATGGAGTCGAAATGGAGGTAGAAGCGCCGTCCCGCGGCGCCCGGCGGGAGCCGGAACGTGGTCCGGTACCACCAGGAAACGGCAAACGGGCTGTCCGCCGGCATGGGAAGGTTAGCGAACTGATCGCCGATTTCGTATTCGGTGCCTGGAACGGAGCGCAGGTTCATTCCGAAATTGGGATCGGGGTAAACGCCGTGGTCAACCAGCGCAGCCAGCACGGTGGAAGGCACTCGTGCGGCATACCAGGAGGTGGCGTCGAATGCCGCGGTGGAGATCCGCCCTCCTCCTTCCGGGACGGACGCCGAAGACTGGATACTCCACTGTTTGTCCAGGGGGATGCGGCCCGGGAGGGACATGCGGCGAACCTGCCCCAACCCGGCGCAGCTCAACAGGAGCGTGACGGGAAGCAGGGCGCAAAACGGTCTCATAGGGTAGGGGTCTCCTGAGGACGCTTCGCGATCAGCGTATCATGCCGCGCGCTATCGTAGTGACTGTGAAAGCACTCGTTAAGAGCAGGCGCGAGCCGGGACTTTGGCTCGAAGACGTAGAAGTCCCGTCGATCGGCATCAACGACGTACTCATCCGCGTGCTGCGCACCGGCATCTGCGGAACGGACGTACACATTTACAAATGGGACGAGTGGGCGCAGAAGACGATTCCCGTCCCCATGGCGGTCGGCCATGAATTTGTCGGGCGTATTGTGGAGGTCGGCTCGAACGTGTCCGACTTCTTCCCGGGCGACATCGTCAGCGGCGAGGGCCACGTCGTCTGCGGACGCTGCCGAAATTGTCTCGCGGGGCGGCGGCATCTGTGCGCGCACACCCGCGGCGTCGGCGTGAACCGGCCGGGAGCTTTTGCCGAATTCATCTCCCTGCCCATGACGAATATCTGGCGTCACCATGAATCGATTTCGCTCGACGTGGCTTCCATCTTCGACCCCTTCGGCAACGCCGTACATACAGCGCTGTCATTTCCCGTCCTGGGCGAGGACGTGCTTGTCACCGGGGCCGGGCCGATCGGCATCATGGCGGCAGCGGTCGCCGCCCACGCCGGCGCGCGCTACACCGTGATCACCGACGTCAATCCTTACCGGCTCGAACTGGCCCGAAAGATGGAAGTTACGATGGCTGTGAATGTGCGTGAAGCCAGCCTCGGGGACGTGCAGAAACAGCTCGGCATGACCGAGGGCTTCGACGTCGGACTGGAGATGTCGGGCAACCCTTCGGGGTTTCGCGACATGCTGGCCAACATGAGCCACGGAGCCAAAATCGCGATGCTCGGCATCCCCTCCGAGCCCATGACCGTGGACTGGAACACGATCATCTTCAACATGCTCACGATCAAGGGCATTTACGGACGCGAAATGTACGAGACGTGGTACAAGATGACCGTCATGCTGCAATCCGGCCTGGACATCGAACCGGTCATCACGCACCGGTTTCCCTACACGGAGTTCGAAAAAGGCTTCGCAGCCATGATCTCGGGCAATTCCGGAAAAGTTGTCTTGAGCTGGGAGTAGCGCACTCATCAGCGCAGTTCCAGACCTTGAATTCGGAAGCGGGCAACTCGTCCGGGATGGTATATACTGCCTTCCCAGCAGGAGGGGCGGCCTATGGCTATGCCGTCGAAGGTTGTATCCCGGACTCCGGACGTTGCCTGGAAGAACGGCCGTTTCGGCGCGACATCGCGCCGCGACCGGTGGTGGCTTTCGCCCCTGCTGGTCTTCCTCGGACTGGGCACGTTCCTGGTCTACGCCAACTGGGCCGCGTTCCAGAACCGGAATTACACGTTCGGACCCTACATCTCGCCCTTTTACTCTCCCGAATTGTTCGGCGATTCGCCGCACGCCTGGTTCGGGCCCAAACCGACATGGTATCCGGGCTTTCTGCCGTTTTCGCCCGCCCTGCTCATTCTGTGGATACCCGGCCTCTTCCGCTTCACCTGCTACTATTATCGCGGCGCCTATTACAAGGCATTTTGGGCCGATCCGCCGGCCTGTGCCGTGGCCGAGCCGCGCAAATCGTACCTCGGCGAACGCAGCTTTCCGCTGATCTTTCAAAATTTTCACCGCTACTTCCTGCGCCTCTCCTACCTGGTCTGGGGGGTCCTGGTTTATGACGCTGTCAAAGCGTTCTTCTTTTCCGACGGTTTCGGAATCGGCGTCGGCAGCCTGGTGCTTTCCATCAATGTCGTGCTGCTCGGCGGTTACGTCTTCGGATGTCATGCGTTCCGGCACCTGATTGGGGGCACCTTCGACCGCATCTCCGAACATCCGGTCCGGCACCGCCTCTACGACTGTGTGAGCTGCCTCAATGGAAACCACAAGAAGTGGGCATGGGCGAGTCTCGTTTCTGTCGGGTTCTCCGACCTGTATGTGCGGCTGTGCTCCCTGGGAATCTGGTCCGATTGGAGAATTTTTTGATATGGCGGAATACCGGACGCACGCCTACGACGTCCTGATTATCGGCGCGGGCGGCGCAGGACTGAGGGCGGCGATCGAGGCGGCGGCTTCGGGCCTCAAAGTCGGTGTGGTAACGAAGTCGCTGCTGGGAAAAGCGCACACCGTAATGGCCGAGGGCGGCATCGCCGCGGCTCTGGCCAACGTGGACGACCGCGATAACTGGCGCGTCCACTTTTCCGATACGATGCGCGGCGGGCAGTATCTCAACAACTGGCGAATGGCCGAACTGCACGCGAAGGAGGCGCCCGAGCGCGTCCGCGAACTGGAGGCGTGGGGAGCCCTTTTCGACCGCACCAAAGACGGCCGCATTCTTCAACGCAATTTCGGCGGACATCGTTATCCGCGCCTCGCACATGTTGGCGACCGCACCGGCCTCGAAATGATCCGCACCCTCCAGGATCACGGCATCCACAAGGGCATGGAAGTGCACATGGAGTGCACCGTGCTCACGCTGCTGGTGGATTCCGGCCGCATTGCGGGCGCGTTCGGGTACGATCGCGAGAAGGGCCATTTCCTGTTGTGGCCTGCGCGTGCCGTAGTCATCGCCACCGGCGGCATCGGGCGCGCGTTCAAGATCACCAGCAACAGTTGGGAGTACACCGGGGACGGATTGGCGCTCGCATATCGCGCCGGCGCCGAACTTCTCGACATGGAATTCGTTCAGTTTCATCCCACCGGGATGGTGTGGCCCATCAGCGTGCGCGGCATTCTGGTAACGGAGGGCGTTCGCGGGGAAGGGGGCGTTCTGCGCAACAAAGAGGGCCGCCGCTTCATGTTCGACGAAATCCCGGAGCTCTATAGGGAGCAGACCGCGGACACCGAAGAGGAAGGCTGGCGCTACACGCAGGGCGACAGGAACGCCCGCCGTCCACCCGAACTGCTCACTCGGGATCACGTGGCGCGGTGTATCAATCGCGAAGTGAAGGCCGGCCGCGGCTCGCCGCATGGCGGTGTGTTCCTGGACATTGCCTGGATCAAGGAGCGCCTGCCTCAGGGCGCGGAACACATCAAGCGAAAGCTTCCCAGCATGTATCACCAGTTCAAGCAGCTTGCGGATATCGACATCACGGTGGAGGCGATGGAGGTCGGGCCCACCACGCACTACATGATGGGCGGCATCCGCGTGGACGGAGATTCGCAGATGTCCAGCGTGCCCGGTCTCTTTGCCGCCGGCGAGGCGGCAGCGGGGCTCCACGGCGCAAATCGTCTGGGCGGCAACTCCCTCTCCGACCTGCTCGTGTTCGGAAAGCGGGCCGGGCAGTTCGCAGCGGAATTCGCCAGGACAAACGCCGCACCGGCGGTGGACGATGCGCAAATTCAGGCAGCCGCCGGTGCTGCCCTGCGCCCTTTCGAACAAGGGCCCACGGCCGGGAATCCCTACCAGATTCAGTATGACCTCCAGGAATGTATGCAGGGCCTTGTCGGTATCGTGCGCACGGAGAACGAAATGCGCCAGGCACTCGATTCGATTCAGCAACTGGGCGAACGCGCAGACTCCGCCGGAATTTCGGGAAACCGGCAGTACAACAACGGCTGGCACACGGCTATGGACATCCCCAACATGTTGACCGTTTCGGAAGCCGTCACGCGCGCCGCCCTGCTCCGTGAGGAGAGCCGCGGCGCGCAGTTTCGCGAAGATTTCCCCGAGAAGGACCCGGAGTGGGGGAGACACAATATCATCGTCCGGCGAGGCGGCTCCGGAGAGATGCTGGTGGAGAAGCGTCCCACCGTGCCGCTGCCGGGTGAGCTCCAGGCCATCATCGAGGAGATGAAGTGATGGCGAAACAGGCTCTGTTCCGCATCTGGCGCGGCGGTCCCGATGGCGGCGCCTTTCAGGATTACCCGACTCCCGTGGACGAAGGCATGGTCGTGCTCGACGCGGTGCACCGCATTCAGGCCAATCAGGCGCCCGACCTGGCTGTACGCTGGAACTGCAAAGCCGGCAAATGCGGCTCTTGCTCCGCCGAAATCAACGGCATGCCGAAGCTGATGTGCATGACCCGGCTCAGCCAGTTGAATCTGGACATGCCTGTGATCGTGGAGCCGATGCGCGCCTTTCCCTCTATCCGCGACCTGGTGACCGATGTGTCCT
The DNA here is from genome assembly GCA_963836425.1 of Bryobacterales bacterium. Classification (GTDB taxonomy): domain Bacteria; phylum Acidobacteriota; class Terriglobia; order Bryobacterales; family Bryobacteraceae; genus CAWIJJ01. Next base: position 594,350 of record CAWIJJ010000016.1, read on the forward strand.
GGAACTTTCGCGCCAAGAAGACGATTAAGCCGTTCCGCCCGCGTTCACCCGACGCTCCGGACGGCACGTGGCGCATGCAGCAGGCCGACGTCGACAGGGTGCAGGAGTTCCGCAAGTGCATCGAGTGTTTCCTGTGCCAGGATGTCTGCCACGTTCTGCGGGAGCACCATAAATTCGACGAGTTCATCGGCCCGCGGTTCTTCACCTACGCCGCCGCCCTGGAAATGCACCCCCTCGACACGGAAGACCGTGTCCGCGATCTCAAGGACAAACACAGCATCGGCTACTGCAACATCACCACCTGCTGCCGGCAGGTTTGTCCCGAATTCATCACCATCACCGAGAACGCCATCATCCCCCTCAAAGAGCGGGTGGTGGACGAGTTCTTCGACCCTTTCAAAAAACTGCTTCACATACTCTGACAGGGAGGTTCCATGTTCGCGCTTAAACCGATTTCTCAGGAATGCATCCCCGGCGCTCTGGCAAGAGCCGAGCGTTACCGGCTGCTCAATGAGCCGGGCGAAGCCGAAAGCATTTGTCAGGACATCCTCTGCATTCAGCCCGACAACCGCGAGGCCATGGTCAGTTTGTTGCTTGCCCTGACCGATCAGATCGCTTACAACTCGCGTGCCTTCGCCGAAGCACTCAGCATCGCAAACCACTTCGAAGCTCCCTATGACCGCGCTTATTACGCGGGCATCGCCTGGGAACGCAGGGCAAAAGCGCTCCACAGCGGCAGCGGTCACAGCGCCAATAACTACGCCTACGACTGGCTGATATCCGCGCTGAACCTGTTCGAAGAGGCGGAGCGCCTGCGCGCCCCCGGCAACGACGATCCGGTACTCCGCTGGAACGCCTGCGTCCGTTATCTCGATTGCCACCGGGAACTCTCGCCCGCGGCGGACGAGGTGCCGAGTCCGATCGTCTCGGAGTGAAAGGTTCACGCCGTCCGGTGGAACTCGACCACGGGACCGCCGAATACTCATGCGGGACAAGGCACGGCCTGCCGCAGGTTCTTTTTCACGAACGGAATGCTGGAACTTCTGTGGGTGGAGAACGCGGTTTCTGCCGCATCCGTGCGGACTGCGCGAAATCACCCGCCTGACACTTACCTCGCCGCTGATGTTCCACTCCGTCGCGGCGAAAGCGGCGCTCGATCGCCAACTGTTATAAGTGGTGAGCGGAGCGGAATACCTCGCCGGCATTGAGTTCGACCACGGTTTTCGTCAACAAGCCCGCGACTTCCGCCCGCTGCTTCCACTGATTCTTCAATTCTGAGCCGGAGGGGCAATTACGCCGTCTGATGGAAGAGGCTCCTTGCAATCGGGATGGTCGAGAGCACGCCAAGGCCTAAGAGCGCCGACCCCGCTTTCTTTCGCTGAGCTTTCTTGAAACGTTGGGAGATCAACAGCCCGATTCCAACACCGAGGGCGACACGAGTGCCGCCGATCAGCGCGATTTGGGGAAGCGTGAGTGTCTTTTTGGTCATATACGATGGCGAGCATCCCGGTAGCCATCGCAGGCTGAGCCATGTGACGCGCGGAACAAGTCCGGACCGTCTGGAATGCGTTCAGACCATCAGGCGCCGGCCATTCCGTAGTTGGGCGCGCAAAACGTCGCGGATCAACTGGCAGGCCTGTTTCACCTCCGGCAGCGTCAGCGAGCAGAAAATCTGCTTCCCGTCGCGCCGGGTGGTGACCACTCCCGCCCCCTTCAGTATGGCCAGATGCTGGGATACGTTGGGCATAGTGATGCCGAGTTCCGATTGCAGGTCCGACACCGTTCGCTCCCGTTTGGCGAGCAGGTCGAGCATGCGGAGACGGGTTCCGTTGGCGAAGGCTTTACAGATGCGAACCTGCATCTCAAACACCTGGTCGTCAGCGTCGGGTTTGCAGGTTTTCGGCATGGGTCCCTCTTCGCATTTTATAACGGATACATTTGTCCGATGAGCCGGATGTGGCATTCGGTACTACTCCACTGAAGGCGCTTGTTCCGCGCCCGCCGTGCCTTTCGTCATCGCCCGGAGCAGCGCTCCCGGCGTGGGCCCGGTAGTTGCCAGGTAGATATGGGCGATCAGGAAGGCGAGAAAGAAGTAGGAGCCGAGCGTGTGCGCCGGACCCAGCAGCCAGAGCCCGCCCACACGGTCGAACGTTTGCGGCCAGCGGTCCGCTCCCCACAGCAGCAGGCCCGTCGCCATCTGATAGGGAAGCAGAAAGTTGAGCAGCACCAGGTATGTGATCTTCTGCAACGGATTCAGTTTTCTGCGCGGGTCCGTTTCGAGCGGGTGCCGTTCGCCTTTGAAGATGCCGTACAAATAGAACCGCGCCTGGCGCATCGCCGCCCCCGTGAAATCTTCCATGCGCGGGAGGAAGTGATGGTATTTCTCCGCCGTCAAATGGTAGAAGGCGCCCAGGAAAGCATTGGCGAGCAGGGCGGCGGCAACCCATGTGTGCAGCCGGATGGAATTGGTCATGGAACCGAAAATCCCGAACCGGTCCGGATAGTGAATCGCCAGCCCGGTCAGGATCAGCAGGATTATGACCGCCGCCTGCATCCAGTGCCAGATCCGTTCGTGCAATGTGTACAACGTTACGCCTTGATTCATATCCGCCTTCCAATCATTCTTAAAGCGGCGTGCAGCAGGCTGAACAGCGCCGCGCCGCCGACTGACAGCCAGCCCAGCCATTCCACCCACCACGCCCGGCTGTTCCCGATGATGTAAAACGATTCGAGAAGCACCCGGTTGTCGAACACCGGCTCCTTGCCTTCGTAGTTGACGACCGGCAGCATCTTACCCCGGAAGACCACCGGGACACCCTTGGGCAGAAATGAGTTCAGGTCCAGCGGACGGTGCAGAATGGAGTTCGATGAGTGGCAGGCAGTGCACTCCCGGATCGCCTGGCCCTTGCCCGCGGTATTGTGGCTCATGGCCCAGGGAACAACTTCCGTGCGCAGTTCGGGTTCGGCCACACCGGCGTACTTTTGCAGCAGGCCTTTCACCAGTGCGATCTTCGCCGGGGTGTCATAGACAGCCTGGGGCACGTCGATAATGCCGTCCTTATCCCCGAACTCCTTCACGATCTCGGGCCGGTACAACCACTCGCCGCCCTCGGGAAGCGACTGGAAGAAAGCCTGCTGCATCTGCCACGTGAACACCGGCCGGCCCTTGATCTTGTCGAACCAGTACACGCCCGTAATCAGGTTAGTGGGTCGGATCTTCTCGCGCCGATTGTTCCCGGGAGACGGTATGTAGGCGGGCAGGTATCCCGTCACATCCGACTCCGGGTCCACGATGTCGCCGTCAATTCCGCGCATCGTGATCCGGCTGGTGCCGGTGTCCATCAAAAATCCCCAATCGTCGCTCCGATAGGCCCAGAAATGCACGGCTGGGGTGTGGCACGTCTGGCACGCCATGGCGTCGAAATGCCGGCTCTTGTAGGGCAGGAAGTCGTGGGTCTTTTCCGCTTCGTGGCAATCGCCGCATTCGCGCATGGTGTTGTGGCGCGTCAGGTTCACGGTCTCCGGTGGAATATTGCCGCGCGCAAAGTTGTGGTCCGGTCTTTTCAGATAGGCCGCGATGTCGCCCCCCACGGGCCGGTAGCGCAGATTCTTCTTCGGATCCTCCTGAATCATGCGGCCCGGGTTGTTCGGCGAGAAATGGCAGTCCGTGCACACCAGGCCCTTGGCCGCATGCGCGTCCCAGGGGAAGTTCATGTGCTCCTGTCCGGCAATCTTGGGTGAAGTTGTGTCGCTGATCTTCGCCCCGTTGTAAATCCAGCCGGCCTTTTCCGTACCGCGCATGATATCGGCGTGTTGAATCGGCTGAATGTCCTTCGTGTTCCTGGCGCTGAAACCGTGGCATTGCGCGCAGTTCTCGAGCGCAGGCTCGGCGATTCGCAGCCGGTCCGCTTTCACGGTTCCATCCGGGTTGAAGGCAGCACGGTTATAGCGGTATTCCCGGTTGCCGCCCTGCACCACGACCCCCGTCTCCGCCAGGGTTGCGTTATTGGCCCACCGAAAGTTGCCGGCGGCCATCTCTTTCTTTCGCTCCGCGCGGCTGGCGTTCGGAACGTGGCACAGAAAACAGTCGGCCTCGGCGATCCCGCTCTTCTCCCAGTCCCACGGCTGTACTTCCGCCTTTTCGCGATCGCGAATTGTGTAACTCGGGTCGAGCGGTCCGGAAGGTTTGGCATCCGGCGAAAGAAAGCGGCGTCCCTTCAGGTCGTATTCGGAAATGCCGCCGCCGGTGTGGCAGCCGCCGCATTTGGTCAGCCACTCGGGCTGGCTCATGTCGGCGTCGTCCGGGCTGGCGATGCCGGCGTGAGTCAATTGGCGATTCGGTATGATCGAGAATTTGCCGAACATGCCCGGCGACGAATTGAACTTTGCCACGCCGTGGGAATCCAGCAATTCCCGGTTCATCTCCGCCTTGCCCTGCTGAAAGTGGAAACTGTCGGCGATGAAGTCATAGTCGTGGCAGTCGCCGCCGCAGGTTCGCCTGGTGCTTACCGGCTTGCCGCTCTCGAGCACGTTGCGTCCCGCCTCGTCCTTCAACGTCAAAGGCGGGTGCGCCAGCCGCGGCGCGACCCCGGACGCCGGCTCCGCCGCGACGGCGGCAGCGCTCAGCGCCAAAACAACCGCCAGTTTCGACAGGCCGCTCCGGACCGCGCCACGCCGGACGGATTTTTTGCCCACAAACTCTGCTGCCATGATTTTCCTCGCCCCGCCTGTTGGGTACAGGCGCCGCGGCTCCCGTCCTCGGAGCGCAGCGCCCATGTTGTGTCTGGTTACTTGCCGCAGGTCTCCGGTTGCGGAGAGTCTGCTGCGTGATTGATCAGAAACGTCTGAACGTCCAGCATCTGGCCCTCGTCCAGGTATTTGGCGAGTGGCTCCGCGGCGGTGTGCTTTGTCTTCTGGAAGTACGTGCGCCATTGCGCCTGAGTCTTGGACAGAGGCGAAACCTCGCCGCCTTTCGCCCCCTTGACATGACAGTCCTTGCAGATTTTGCGATAGTAGGCGCGCCCCTTGGTTTCGCTGCCTTTGGCGCCGGCCGCCAGGTCCATGGTGAACAGAGTTGCCGCCACGGCCGCGGCCGCGCAAGCGTTGACGAAAAAACGGAATGCTCGTGATCGAATCAGCATGATTGCCTCGTTAGTCTGAGAAATGTCCCGGCCGCGGGTTAGAATCGCGCCGTAAGTCCCAAAGAAACCATCGTGGCTCCGCTGTAAGTCGGGAAGCCGAGGATGGGGGTGGAATCCAAGGCCTTCGGAGACCCGACGTGCCAGCCCGAGCCGGAATAGTCGTAAAGGTACTTGATGAAATCCGCTTTGAAGATAAAGCGATCGTTGATGCGGTGCGTCAGGTACGTCTCCACAACCTTACCCCGGGTATTGGTTTTGGGCGCGATGATGTCATCTGCGGCCTGCGCGAAATTGAACCAGTACTGGCTTCCGTAGTTATACTCGAATCCCAGCTTGGTACGTTCGTCGTTCGGGAAATTCACGCGCGCGCCGGCCAGGAACATGTAGCCCGTACGATTGACGGGGGTTTCGAAGGGATCGGAGAGCAATCCGCCGAAGGGGCTGGTCGTGCCGTTCGGGCGCGTTGCCGACAGGTTGCCGCTGGCGTACATGTCAACCGCCTTCGCCTTGTGGGTGAAGTTCATTCCGAACAGGTGAATCGCCCCAAGGTTCGCCGAGGGCGTGTACCGCATCACTACCGGGGCGTTGACCGAATCTCCCGTGAGCGGGTTCACCGGCAGCACCATGAGGCCGTCGAAACCGTCGGCGACATTGAAGGCATGCGCGTAGGTGGCCTGCACCAGCGTTTCGTCCGAGTTCCAGAGATCCAGGTTTGCCCCCAAAAAGTGGGTGTCCTTCAGCCGGTCCTGGGGCATTTTGAGCAGGTTGCCGTTGCCGAAACCGGATTCGTACCCCAAGCCCCAGCACAGCCGCCAGATCATGTTTTCCGTGAAGCGATATCCCACCGTGATGCCGTCGAACTGGAAGTCGATCAGGGCGCCCGACGGCGTGCCGCCGCGCAGTTCGTCCTGCCGGTAGTTCATCGGCGGACCGCCGGATGAGGGCCGCCGGCCGATCGAGAGGTACAGGTTCGAACCGCCGATGCGATTCCAGCTGAAATAGGCGCGCTCCACGCGGAGTTGATCCGAATTCGGAACTCCGGTCGTCGTGCCATCCATGTTCAACGTGTTCGGCTGGCCATTGAACACCTGCACGCCCGTCGAATCTCCAAATGCTTTGTACATGCTCAGCCGCCCGGAAAAGGAGACATTCTCGGCCACCTGCGCATCGAAGTTCAGGCGCAGCCGGTTAGTGAACAGCGCGCTGTTATTGTCTTTGTAGGCAGCAGTGTAAGTGGAAGGCATCAACATACCGAACAACTGCTGCTGCATGGCTGCCGGGAAAGATGCCATGCCTTGCTTCAACTGGTTGAATGTGAGGTTGTTGGAGAACTGAAGATAGTCCGCATAGTGGGAACTTACTGTGTTGTTGATCTCCGCCACATCGGCCGGAGGGCGTCCCAGGATCGGCATCGCAAACATGGTCTTGACTACCAGATTCTGCAGTTGCATGCCGTCAAAATGCGCCGGCACGCTGCTGGAAATTCCGTGGCCTTCGAAGCGGTAATCTCCTGTGAAGCGGATCCGGTCCAGAGCCTGTCCCATTTCCGCCTTGGATACCCGCTGATCGAGTTCCTTCAGCGTGGCAGCGACTTCGGAAGGAGCTGGATCGCCCGCTTTGGCGGCCTGGGCCTGCTGCTCCTGAGCCTTCAGGCGCTGCTCCAGGTCCGCCACCTGCTGTTTCAGACGGTCCAGTTCCTGCCTCGTCTGGTCGGCGTTCGCCGCCTGCGGCGCACCGGGCTCCGGCACGGCCCCAGGTTTGCCGCTATCTGCGGCCGGAAGTACAGTCAACGGAAAAAGGAACAGAAGTAAGAGTAAAGCGCATCGGCGCATAAGTGAGACCTCGATTCATAAATAACAGATGCGAATCTATTAAATCAATTACTTTCTAAATTTCGCAACTATACGTAACACTATGCAACCAAGTGTGTTGCGGAGATCTACAGGCTGTGGAAAAGCAAGGTTGTGTTTTGGGTCAAATGCCCCGAATCGCGCCGCCCGCGTCGTACCGCCGGGTCTTTGCGGCGCTTACCGGTCGGGGGGCGGCCACCCGCGCAACGCGTGATACTTCTCCCGCGGTTCGCCCGTCCATCCGTTGACGCCGTGGCGCGGAAGCCAGATGGCGTGTATGTAGATTACGGGCAGCAGCGCGATGGCGAAGGCGATGAGCACGCCGCGCCGGCCGAAGAAATGCGAAACGGCGGCGGTCAAACCAAGCACCACCAGCGCCTTCAACAACCTGCGCCACCACGGCGTCTGCGGTTCGAAATGCCGGAACACAAGGTTCCCAACCGTCAGGAAAGCCGCCACCACAAGCAGCTCGAGTAGCACGGGCCTATTCTATCGCCTCCCGCCTGAAGTCAAGCCGGAGAGCGGCCGGGATAGTTCGGTGAATAGAGCATCGACTTGGGACGCGGCAGCAGGCGTCCCGACGCTACCCACGCATCACCACGCGGCGCCAGATGAGCAGCCAGGCGGTCCCGCCACAGGTTCATTTCGGGCCGGCGCGCGGGCTCACGGGCAAGATCGTTGCGCTCGTGAGGATCGGCCTCCAGGTCGAAGAACTGCTCCTCGCCTTCGAGAGCGTGGAAGATGTACTTTCGCTTCCCGTCGGTGAGTGCGTTCCAGTGGTTGGCGGGGCTGTAGCAGACGTCGTGTTCCAGGTCGATCCATGGCCGCCATTCCGATTGCGGGTTGCGCGCGAGCCGCAGCAGACTGGCGCCGTCCACCCTCGGAGGCGCTTCCACACCGGCGGCGTCCAGAAGCGTGGGCAGCACATCCCGGATCTCGACCGGGTTATCGATGACCCTGCCCCGGGTTGCCGGCGACAGGCCTTCGGGCCAGTGCAGCAGCATCGGAATCCGGGCGGAGGCCTGGTAGGCGTAGCTCTTGCGCCACAGATGGTGGTCGCCGAGCATGTCGCCGTGGTCGGAGAGATACACGATCAGCGTGCGCGCCAGCCAGCCGCGCCGGTCGAGCGTTTCGAGGATGCGGCCGACCTGCTCGTCCATGAACGTGACGTTTCCATAGTAGCCACGGCGCGCGCGCCCGACGGCGGCGTCTCCCATCTCGCCGTGCCAGATGTCCACGCGATCGCTGTTGGGCCGGCGATACTTATCTGCCCAGCCACCCGACTGCGCCGCCGGGAGTCCATCGCCGTAACGCGCCCAGAATCGCGCCGGCGGATCGTACGGACTGTGCGGGCGCGCAAAGGAGACTTTGAGGAAGAAGGGCTCGGAGCGGCGGTAATCGTGGAGGAAGCGGACCGCGGTCTCGCCTGTCCAGGACGTGGGGTGCAGGCGTTCGGGGAGCGGATACGATTTGGCGGTGTAGCCGTTCCAGTCGAGGCCGGAGGCATCGGGGTCGCCGCCGGGGTATTCGGACCAGAACCAGGCGCGATAGTCGCTGCGGAAGTCCGGCGATTCGATGCGGCCGGATTCGTCGAGCAGCGTGGTGTGAAACCCGTGCAGGTTCCGCTGGGGGCGCCAGTGCATCTTGCCGATTCCGGTGGTGTAGTAACCGGCTTCGCGCAACATGCGCGGCATTTCCACCGCGTAGCGTTCGCCTACGGCCCCATAACCGAGCATGCCGTGATTCCACGGGGCCATGCCCGTGAGCAGGGCGGCTCGGGCGGGTGTGCAGGTCGGAGTGCAGGAGAAGGCGTTCCGGAACCGGACGCCGCCGCGGGCCAGGCGGTCCAGGTTGGGTGTATGGATGGCGCCGTTGCCGTCCGCGCCCAGACAATCGCCGCGGTGCTGGTCGGCCATCAGGAGCAGGATGTTCGGGCGTTCCGGCTGCGGCGCCGATCCTTGAAGCAGTGCGGGGGCGGCTGCCAGCGAGGAGCCCGATTGCAGGAACCTTCTCCTGTTCATCATCTTTACAGAGTAACGGCAGGAGGACGGTTCACGAAATGAACGTGACATTACCGCGCGATGTCGTAGACGTAAATAGAATGTCCGACAATGGCCGCCGGCGGAGTGGTCTGCGGCCAGTTGTCTTCCGTGGCCCCTGCTGGCAGCAGCGCGACCAGATGGGCGCTGACGGCGTACAATCCCGGCGGCGGCCGGCGCACCAGTTCCTCCATGTTGAACGGCTCGGTGCGGATGCCGTATGCCTCGGGCGGGAACCCGAAAGGGCTCGCCACTTTTACCGCGCGGCCGGGCCGATTGCGGTCCAGCCAGCTCTTGAGCTGCTTAAAGCCTTGCCCCCAATCCACGTTGCTGTCCGCCAGCCATGCCGGACCGCACCGGGTGCCGCCATCGAGGCCGGTCTTTCCTGGATCGCTGAACAGACATGCGGCCTCATTGAAATAGGCGAGGTGGTCGGGGTACACTCCTAGCGCCGCCAGCACGGCCCAGCAGCCCAGCACTGCCGCCGCGCCCCGCATCCACATCTTCTTCGACCGCAGGAGCGTCGCCAATGCCAGCCCGCCCAGCAGGTGCGCAAACGGCAATGCGGGGATCAGGTAGCGCACCCCCAGGTCGTCCGCCCAGATCGTATGCCCGATGAAGATCGCCAGCGGCGGGACAATCAGGAACAGCCTGGCAAGCATCGGAATCGACCGCCTGGTGAGGAGCACCACCGCGCCCGCGGCCGCCAGAATGATTCCCGCCAGCGGAGCCTTCAAAAGATAGGCAACCAGGAAATAGCTGGTGAAGCGGCGCTGGAACTCTCCCGCCAGAAACACTTCGAAATCGGCTTCGTGATCCGCGTTCACCAGCCGCAGGCCATCGAAATAGGCAAGCGGGCCCGCGCGGAAGAAGTACAGGGCCTGGATCACCACGAATGCGATCACGCCCATCGCCAGCAGTGCGGCGGCAGCGGGCAACCAGCGCCGCCTCCAGTCCGGCCTGGCGCGCTTGACAGCAGACACACCCTTCTTGAGCTTGACGGATTTTGCGGCCGCCGGGCCCGGGCGGCTCAGCGTGTCATAGGCTAACAGCACGGCCACGGCCGGCAGCAGAAACAGTGCCGAGAATTTCGCTCCCATCGCCGCGCCCAGTGCAAGGCCGCATAGCAGGAGTCGCATCCGGTCCGGTTTCGCCATGTACTCCCACAACGAAAACAGGAATAAAGTGCTGAACGCCGCCAACCCCACATCCATCGTGACGAGGAACGAATGGCCCAGAATAATGGGGTCGAGCGTGTAGAGAAAGAGCGCGCCCAGCGCGGCCGTCCGCCCGAGCATCCTGCTGCCCCAGATATAGATCAGGAGCCCCAGCCCGCACGCAAGAATCATGAACGGCAGGCGTGCCCAAAACAGAACCCGGTCGGGACCGCCGTTAACGATGATGCTGTTTCCGATTTCCCACTCCGGATGCTGGTTCTCGAGCCTGTCGCCATGCAGCAGGTTCTCGGTGGCTTCGTTCCGTGGCCACCGAATACCGCCCAACCGCAGAAACAGCCCGGCCAGTTCCTTGAGCAGCGGCGGGTGTTGCGGGTTGGCGCGGAAGCTGCCCGTTTCGATGTAGGAGAGGCCCGATGCGATGTGCGGGGGTTCATCCGAGGCGGGGCTCTTCAATCCGCTTTCCGTGACGATCTGGACCGCAAACAGGAGCAGGAGGACGGCCGCCGCAAGATGGAGCACCCAAGGCCGGAAACCCGAGGAGGACATTCGCGCCGATTTTAGCATCCCGGAATGTGCGGGCCCTGAAAAAATGTCGGGCCGCCGGTCGCGTGTGCGACGGGCGGCCCGAAAAGTACAGGGTTGCCGAAGGTCCCTTAGAACTGGAAGCGCAGCGTCATTGCGACCTGGCGAGGAGAGCGGGCGCTGGTGTATCGCCCGAACAACGAATTGCTCTGCGTCAGGCTGCCCTGGCCGTTCATCCATTTCTGATACGAGGACAGGTCATATTGCAGCGTGTTGTTGATCCCGCTGAACTGGGTGTGGTTCGGCAGGTTGTAGAACTCGGCCCGGAACGTCAATTGACGGCGTTCGGCGCCGAGCGGAATGGTCTTGCCGAGGGTCAGATCCCAATTGTTCATCCAGACCGGCACGGAGAAGATGTTGCCGTTGCCCGCGTTGCCGAAACAGTCCATGCTCTGGTTGGTTGCGCTGCACGGTACCGGCGGCAGGAAGGCGTTGGGATCGATGTTGTGGTAAAAGTCGTTCGAGGAGAGGGTAGGATTCCCGACCACGAACAGGCGAGCGCCTTCGGCGGAACCGGTCATGTTCGGCGAAGGGTTGCTGCTGCTGGTTCCGGTGAAGGAGACGCCTGGGGCTCCGTACATCTGATGGCTCTGCCAGGAGGTGATGCCCGACACCGACCAGTTGTCGGTAACCCAGCCGAGCTTCCTCATGTTGAAGCGCTTGCCGAGGCCGGGGATGTCATAGATGTAATTGGCGACGAGCACGTGGGGCGCGCCGCTGAAGGCGGCTCCGTAGTAACGGTACTTGAAGAAGGGATTCTCCGGGTAGTAGCTGTTGGAGGTGTACATCATGGTCTTGGACCATGTGTAGGCCAAGCCGTAGGAGAGGCCGCGGCGGTTGGCGCGCCGCACGGCAACCTGGAGCGAGTGATAGTTGCTGCTGCCGCGGAAGCCGCCCGCCCAGACGTTGCTGAGGCCGGCCATCGGACGGAAGTAATTGTCGTTAAGGGCGCGGCCCGAGGCGTTGGCGTACAAATTGCCGGTCCAGGGGCTCAAGTTGGCCGGATTATACTGGGAGAACATCGGGACGGCATTGAGGAACTGCTGTCCGACGCCACCGGTGCTCGATCCGGAAGTCTGGATCATGTGGCGGTGCAGCGACATCACATACGATGCGTCCACGATGGTGCCGAAACCGACCGCCTGCTGAATGCCGAAGCTGCCGTTCATGACGGTCTCGAGATCCTGCTTGCCGGTGGTTCCGCCATTGCTGATGGGGGATACCGCTGCGCTGTTGGCGTAGTTCGGAATGGCTCCGATTTGCGAGTAGTAGATGGTCCGGTTGTAAGTGACCGGCGGCGCGCCGCCGAAGCCCATGACGATGTTGCCGTCGCCGCGGTTGTAGAAAGTACCGAAGCCGGTGCGGATGGCAGTCTTGCCGGTGCCGAACACATCCCAGGCGAGACCGACACGGAACGCCGGTTGCAGTTTGGGCACGGTGAACAGCGTCCGGGGCACGCGCGGGTCCGTGCCATCTGCCACGACCATGCCGTTGAAGTAATTGGGCTCGCTGTTATAGCCGCCCACCGAGTACGGCACAAAAGTGCCGACCAGGGCCGGATAGGTAGTGTAGCCGGTAGCCGGATCGAGGGCGATCTGGTTGGCTGACGAACAGGCCGCGCCGGCCGCCGGTGAAACCTTGCACGACGGATAGTACAGCCGGGGGGCCTTCGAGGGATCGTAGGCGGCTTGCAGGAACACCGCGGAGTTGTTGTTCAGGTTCTCCTGCGAGGGCGAGTGGTAGAAACGGGCGCCAATGTCAACCGTCAGCCGCCGGTTGACTCTCCAGCTATCCTGCAGGTAAAACTCGAGATTGGTGAACCAGTAGTCGCCGATCACGCGCTTGCCTTCCGAGTAGTTCTGGAAGTTGCCGACCAGCGCGTTGGCGTAGCCGTTGTTGGTGGTCATCGGCATGGAGGAACTGGTGGTGAAGGTGTAGTAGCCCAGGTAGTTGCCGCCCGCCTGCTGCACTTTTCCGGTGCGTTCATACGCGAGGCCCGCCTTGAAGCTGTGGGCGCCGCGGATGTAGGCGAAGTTGTCATTGAAGCTGTAAATGTCGTTGTAGTTGGTGTAGGGGCGGTTCCGGTTGAAGGTGACCTGGCCTACCGTCGAACCGCCGCCGAACGCGAAGCCGGGCGCCCAGAACGCGAAGTTCTGATTGCCGGGGGTGAGATTCGGACGCGGCCAGGTTGTTGTCTTCCGTGAAGCTCTTGTCCTTCTCGTCGAACCAGTGCGGCGGGTTGCCGATGTTGGCGCGGTCGAGTTGCGACGGGTCGTGCGGATACCAGCTCCAGGTGTTGTAGCTCTTGCCGAAGTTGAACTCGTTCACCATGGTGGGAGTCAACGTATAAGTGATGCCGATGCCGTAGCCATGTCCGGGGTTGGGATGATCTTCCGAGTAGGGGGAGTACGCTCCGTCCGCGCCCAGAAGTCCCAGCCCGTTGCCGCTGTTGGTTACCTGAAGATCGTAGTCGTTGACGTAGCGAACCCAGGTCAGCAGTTTGGGGGTGGGGTTGAAGTCCAGGCGGAACACGTCATTCCGGCGGGGGTGGGATTCGTTGAAGATCGACCGGTAGTTGCGCCGGTTGAGCTGCGACGGGTCGGCTTCCTGCCAGCAATCGGAAGCCGCGCCGCTGGCGCCGCAACGGTTCGGCGGGGCCATGAAGTTCAGGAAGGCAGCGCCCGCCGGGTTGATCTGGCTTTGCGGAATGACATTGCCCGGGATCGCGGCACGGGATGTCGGATCGAGCAACTGGATCAGCTTCCCGTTCTGGTCCACGCTCTGGGAGAAGTCGCCCGCGCGCTCGAGAGCGGTGGGGACGTTGGCATACCAGATCTGGGTGGCTGGGCGCTGCTTGGTATATTCCTGCGAGACGAAGAAGAACAGCTTGGATTTATCCGTATTCCACTTGCCCGGAATGTAGACAGGGCCGCCGACGCTGAAGCCGCGGACGTGATAGCGGTAAATGCTCTTCGGCTGGTTGTTGTAGTTGTCGAAGTAATTCTTGGCGTTGAACTGCTCGTGACGCCACTGCCACCAGCCGCTGCCATGGTACTGCTGGCCGCCGCCCTTGGTGATGATGCTGACCGAACCGCTGGCCATGCGCCCGAACTCGGCCTGGAAGTTGGAAGTCAGCACGCGGACTTCAGCCACCGCATCCATGTTGGGATTGAAGTGGGTCGTGCCATTGGAGCCGGTATCGAGATCGACGATTCCGTCCACGGTGAAGTTGGCGCGACTGGTGCCGCCGCCGTTGATGTTCACACCGCCGATGGAGTTTTCGCTGGTGACTTCACCCGCGCTGGTGCTGACTACGCCGGGCACCAAATTCAACATGGCCATCAGGTCGCGGCCTTTGATGGCGATCTGGTTGAGCTGGTTGCCATCCACAAGCGAGGATTTTTCGCTGGATGCGGTCTGTACCGAGGTGGCGGTAGCGACGACCGAGATCTCTTCGGAAAGAGCTCCGATAACCAGTTTGACCCTCCCCAGGTCGCGCGTTTCGGCGCCGGCCAGGTTGATATCTTGTTGGGTATAAGTCTTGAACCCTTGAGCCTTCGCGGTGAGGGTGTACGTCCCTGGCGCGATGTTGTTGAAGCGGAAAGTACCTTCCGATGTCGTCGTAAATGTGCGGGGTGTCCCGGTGGCGGTGTCCTTAATCGTGACCTCGACACCGGGAACGCTGGCATCGCCAGGATCCACGACGATCCCCAGGATGTTGCCGGAAATCTGGCCGAATGCGCCGGTGGCGCCCGCCGCCCAGACTGCAAAGAGGCACATCAAAAATCTTAGCTTCACAAAACTAACCTCCCAGCGACTAAAGCGTAGTCGCATTTTGAGACATTAAGGACCTGATCTACCCTTTGGTAGCAACTGTCACCCGCCGAGGGGATCCCGTAAAGGCACTTATTCGGGCCTTTTTTTCCAGTACGGTAGAAAAGATGTGTGTTTTCAGATAGTTGGCAGCCAGGTGAGGGAGGAATGGGATGGCGGAGAGGAGAAGAACCGGAGAAGACGATGCCGGCTCCCGGGGTTGCCCGAAAGCCGGCACTGTATGCAGCCCGCGTCCGCGCGGGATAAACTGCTGCTGATTAGAACTGCAACCGGAGCGACATGGACATCTGCCGCGGGTTGCGCGCGCTGGTATAACGGCCCAGGTTGGCGTTAGTCTGCTTCAGAATTCCTCCCTGCCAGCTGCTCAAGTCGTACTGCGGACCCGAGTTGATGCCGCTGAACTGGGTGTGGTTCATGAAGTTGTAGACCTCGGCGCGGAACTGGAGCTGACGGCGTTCGCCCTTAAGCGGGAAGTTCTTGGCGAGCGTGGCGTCCCAGTTGCTCACGTTGTAGGGGACCGAAATAAGCGAACCGCCTCCGGCATTTCCGAAGCACGACATGCTTTGCCCGATTCCCTTCTGCGGCGTCGGACCCGGTGTCCAACTGCACGGATTGGGAACCGAGAGAACCGAAGTGTCGATGGTGTGGTAGAAGTTCACCTCGCTCATCGGAATCGAAGGATTGCCGAGCACGTTCATGCGGGCGCCTTCGTACGAGCCGGTGAAATTCGGAGAGGGGTTGAGCGTCGATGTCCCGGAGAACGAGATCCCGGGGATGCCGATGCGGGCGTGGCTCTGCCACGAAGTGATGCCGGACAGTTGCCAGTTGTCCGTGATCCAGCCCAGTGGCTTGATATTGAATTTCTTGCCAAGCCCCGGAATCTGGTAGATGTAATTGGCCACGATCACGTGGGGAGCGCCGCTGAAACCCGGTCCATAGTTACGCGCCTTGAACATTGGATCGTCGTACGGGCTCGTGTTGCCGTAACTCATGGACTTGTTCCACGTGTAAGCCAGGCCGTAGGACAAGCCCCGGCTGAGGTTGCGGCGGACGCTGACCTGCAGCGAGTGGTAGTTCGAGCTGTTGTCGAAGGCGGCAAAGTTGACCGACCCCAGTCCGACCATCGGCCGGAAGTAGTTGTCGCTGATGGATTTGCCGTTGGCATTGGCGGGAAGGCCCGCGTTCAAGGGATTGTAGTTCGCGGGGTTGTACTGCGAGAACATCGAAATGGCGTTGAGCTGGTGGGTGCTGATCAGGTGGCGGCGGAAGGATCCTACATAGGAAACTTCCATCACCGTGCCGAAGCCCATGTCCTGCTGGACGCCGAACGTGAAGTTGGAGGTGTCCTGCAACTGCTGGTGCCCGACGATGGCGCTCGGACTGGCAGGGGCAATCGCCGCGGAATTGGCGTAGCTCGGAATCACGCTGATCGGGCTGTAGTAGACCGTCCGCGTGAAGGTGACCGGCGGGTTGCCGCCCGCGCTCATAATCTGGTTGCCGTCGCCGCGGTTCATGAACTGGCCCCAGGAGGTACGTATCGCGGTCTTGCCGTTGCCGAACACGTCCCAGGCCAGGCCCACGCGGAACGCCGGGACAATCGCCGGCGTGAAGAACAAGCTCTGCGGGATCAGCGGATTGGAGCCGTCAGCGACGACCATGCCGTTGAAGTTGTTGGGCTGTTTGGAATATCCGCCCACCGAATACGGGACGAACGTGCCGGCAAGGGCGAAGAACGTCTGAGTGCCGGTCACCGGATCGTAGGCCGCCTGATTCTTGGTGGGGCAGGTTGTGGTGGTCGCCACCGTGCAGTACGGGTAGTAGATACGCGGCGCCGCTGCCGGATCGAAGGCTTCCTGGATGAACCCGGCCGAAGTGTTGTCGGTATTTCGCTGTGGCGGATTGTGGTAGAGGCGGATGCCCGCATCGATGGTCAAACGCTTCGAAACACGCCAGTTGTCCTGGAAGTAGAACTCGAGCGTATTGAAAACGTAAGTGCCCATCACGCGGCGGCCTTCCGAGTAATTGTTGAAATTACCCAGGTAGGCGTTGGCATAGCCGTTGCCGGTATCGAGCGGAAACGCGGAACTGCTGCCGAAGTTGTAGCTTCCCAGGTAGTTGCCTTGTCCGGCCTGCTGCCACTTGCTGGTGTGCTCGAAATAGAAGCCGGTTTTGAAGCTGTGGGTTCCCTGGATTCGGGTTACGTCGTCCTTGATGCTCCAGAGCGGATTGAAGTTGGTGTAAGGGCGGGTGGGACCGAAACTCGCCTGACCAACGGTCGAGCCGCCGCCGAATGCGATGGCCGGCGTGGCGACCAGGAAGTTCTGGCTGCCGGGGCCGAGCGTTGGCCGCTTGCCGTCCTTGTCGTCAACGAACCATGGATCCTTCGAGAAGTCATTCCAGGAAGGCGGGTTGGCCATCCGGGAGCGGTCTACCTGCGAAATGTCGTGGGTGTAATAGTCCCAGCTATTCCAGCTCTTGCCATAAGTGAACTCGTTCACCATGGTCGGGCTGATGGTATACGTCACTCCAACGCCATAGCCGTGGCCCGGGTTCGGATGGTCTTCCGAGTACGCTACCCAGTCCCCGGCCGAGTTCTTCAACTGCATGTTGCCGGAGGTCTGCCAGTTGTCGTAGTCATTGATGTACCTGGCAAAGGCAGTCAGCTTGGATGTGATGTTGAAATCCAAACGGACGGTATCGTTGCGGCGGGGATGGATCTGGTTGAATTCCCAGTAATAATTTCGCCGCTGTCCCTGCGTCGGGTCGCCTTCGTTGTAGCAGCCACCAGGGGCGTTGGCGTTGATGTCGCACCGGTTCGGCATGGGCAGGAAAGCCAGCATTGCCTGGCCGGCGGCCGCGGAGGCCGGATCCAGAATCAAGCTCTGCGGAATCTTGTTGCCGGGAATGGCGACGCGGGTGGTGGGGTCGATGAGGGTTACCAGTGAACAGCCAGTGCCATCATAATTGAAGCAGCCGTTGTTGTAGCTCTTCGAAAAGTCGCCCTGGCGCTCGAGCGCGGTCGGCATCCAGTTGTAACCACTGCTCCTGCCGGGTTTTTGCTTGGTGTATTCCTGCGAGACAAAGAAGAATACTTTCCGCTTCGATGTGTTGAACAGCTTCGGAATGTAGAGCGGCCCGCCGACGCTGAATCCGTACACGAAGAAGCGGTAGACGCTCTTCTGCGTGTTGTTGTAGTTGTCGAAGAAATTCTTGGCATTGAACATCTCATGCCGCTTGTTGGCCCAGGCGCTGCCATGGAACTCCTGGCCGCCCCCCTTGGTGATGACCGCGATCTGGCCTCCGGAGTTGCGGCCGTATTCGGCCTGGTATCCGGTGGTCAGCACGCGGATTTCGGCCACCGCATCCATGTTGGGGGCGTAGTGTGCCGTGCCGTTCGAGCCCGTATCGAGATCCGTGATGCCGTCTACTGAGAAGTTGTTGACGATGCCGCTGCCGCCGTTGATACTGACGCTGCCGATCGAATTCTCGGCGGTCGTTTCCGCCTGGTTCGCCGTCACGCCGGGCAACAGGTTCAACATGCCCATGATGTCGCGGCCCTTGAGCGCGATCATAATCAACTGGTTGCCATCCACCAGCGCCGACTTCTCGCTCGACGCGGTTTGAATTGGAGTGGTGGTGGCGGTGACCGAAATTTCCTCGGTAAGGGAACCGAGCGCCAGGGCAATCCTGCCCAAATCGCGGTTATCACCTGCCCGTATGGCAATTTGCTGCTGGGTGTAGGTCTTGAACCCCGCCGATGGTTTGACCGTCAAGGTATACGTGCCTGGAGCCAGGTTGGTGAAGCGGAAGATACCCTCCGCGCCGGTGGTGCCCGCTCGGGTCACACCGGTGGCAGCATCCTTGACTTCAACTTGAGCGCCCGCGATTGCAGCATCCCCGGGGTCCACCACGGTCCCGAGCATCGCGCCTGTCGTAACCTGGGCGCTTAAGCAGCCGCAACCTAGCAAAATGACGCAGACTACCTGCGCCAGTCGTCTCGCTGTCATGACTAATCCTCCCCATTGCCCCGAATCTGCTCACCTCTCAAAATCTCCCCGGCGGGCAATGGTTTCCCGTTGCAAAAATACACCTGTCGCAATTGGTGCTTGGGCAGGTGTACCATGAATCTCCAGGTTGTCCAATACCGCTACCGTTGCAAGTGTTGTATCAGCGTATCGCTTCTATTATTTTCAGTAAGATGCGGACATAAACACCCACGCCGAAGCGCGTTTGTAGTGAGCAGTTGTTACGCTTGATTTCGGAGCTTACAGTCCCCTTTAAGGGCACTTTTCTACCGAATTCGGGAGCCCTCGAAACCAAAAAAGGGATTCGCCGAAAAAGGGCGAATGGCGAGTGCTTACGCCGCCAACGCAGACCGGTGGTATCACGCAGGCCGGCAATTCGAGACGGGTAATCCGGGAATCTTACCAGAAGTAGGAAGCCAGCACCTGGGGCGGACCCGAATTCGCCCCCGACAGAGCTGTGGAAATGACGATCTGGACGTTCTTGTCCCGCCAGCCTGCCGGTGCCGTCCGGACGACTTCTTCGAGGTATGCCGGATCGCAGATCGCCTCGCTGGCAGCGCTGGTCCCAAAGTGGGTCAGGCCGGCGGCGAGCACCGCAACCCGTCCGGTCGAAGGGTCTTTGAAACGGGTGATGAGGGCATAGTCCAATTCGGGGGCCGGAGCCTCCGGCCTTGAATCCACCACCCATTTCTGCTCGGGATTTGTCCGGTCGCTAATCCAAACCAGGTCTCCATCCCGGTGCAAGCGGAAACGTAGCCGGAATTGATCGAGTACCCGCATCGTCCAGCGGTTCCGGAATCCTCCCAGCAATACGGTGGGGCCCTCCCGCAGATCCTCGAACTTCGTGCCAGCTGCCGACCGGATGCGAAACTTCGCCCGGTGCGGACTTTGACCCAGGATCCGCGCGACTGCCGTCACATAATCGAGCGCGACGCGCTGCACACCGCCGAACGAATCCATCCGGGCGGGCGCCCACGCGCCGGCCGAGGCTTGGAGGCCCAGTCCGGCCGGCGCTTCATCCCCTTCGAGGCAAATCAGTACGGGATCCGGGGAGTTCCAGACCGGACTCCAGAAGAGCTCCAGCGAGTTCGGCACGGCACGGTTCCACCAGAATGTAGTTGCCACAACGAGTGCTGCAATCGCCGCGACGGCCACCACGGCAACCGCCGGGCCGCGCCGTTTCGGCGCAGGGTCGGGCACAGGCTCGGGGGCAGGGACCAGCACAGGCCCGGGAGCCACAACCATCGAGACCTCGGGCGTATAGCATCCCGCCCGGAATTCGATCCGGATTTCCTGGTCCCGTCCTGGTTCCTGGTAATACTGGGCAAGACGGCGGCGCACCTCCACCATGGTGGTGCGTACTACAGGGTCCTGATTGGTATCGTAGTCGGGTTCCCGGTGGAATACTTCAATGCCCAGCGTACGTTCCTTGATGGAATCGGTGGAGCCGTTCAAAACCCTTTCCACCAGGAACTTGAGCAGCGCCGGATAACGCTTGCTGTTGCGGAACTGGTGGGCTGCCAGAAGTCTCTCGAGTTGCTCCCGCACCGCGGCCCGGTCGGTTTCGGTTTCGGGCGGCCTGGAATTCCCCGTCACAGCCGGAGGGGTAACAGATACAGGTGTCATCGCGAGACCTCTAATGCCATAGGGGTCGATCATATCACCGTAAAATTTCGAAAAAAATACTGCCTTGGCTGTATTCACCGGGTCTTACTTCCGGGTTACAGAACCGCGCGATGACGAGTTCCTGAGAGAGCCAACCAACTTGAAATCTGATGTTTACGGGACGTATCGACATGTTTTGAACGTTCTTTTCTCGAACGGCTGCCGGCTGATGGCCCCTCAAACCCGCCCTCCGGCTGCCGATAAGGCAGTATGGAACAACGTCAGGAGTCCCGATTTACGTTGGGAGAGGTAATAAGGATTACGTTACTCGACCCGGCCGGCGAGGTCGTAGAAGGTCGGGTGACGGATGTTTCCCCCAGGGGTTTGGGGGTCGAGTTGCCTCGTGCTGTCAACCCCGGAACGGCGGTTCGGATAAACCTGGCCGACGCATTTGTGCTGGGAGAGGCGATCCACGCCAGTCCTAGAGGGGACTCTTACTATTGCGGCCTACACCTCGACCAGGCCCTCACGGGACTTGCCCAACTGGCCAGAATTGTCCAAGCGTTCGAGGAGGATCTAGAGCCGCAGGCTGTTAATTCCGCCCGCGAGCGCCGCCACCAGAATTAGCAGCAGTCCAATGAACAGGAGCGTTGCCGCCCATTGGGCTCGATGGCCCCTCTGAAGCTCAGGGTGAAGGATTCTCCTCATCTTCCCCATCTCCATCCTGCTAACAATAACGCAGGAAAACCCCGGGCGGTTTCTCCTCTTGTACTCCGGTGCGCATTCACGCTGTTATCCTGTGAGGTCGTGACTAATCGCAGAGCGGTTGTCTTCGGAGCGTCCGGTCAGTTGGGCATCGAACTGGTCCGGGAACTAAAAGCGCGAAAGTGCGCCGTCATGGGCTGGGATCGGGCCCACGTGGATATTACCGACGCCGGGGCGGTGCAGAACGCGCTGGCCGAGTTCGATGCCGAAGTGGTGTTCAATTCGGCCGCCTACAACCAGGTGGATGTGGCCGAAACGGAGCCGCAAAACGCCTTTCTGGTTAACGCCATGGCGGTTCGGAACCTGGCCCTGGCCTGCCGCCAGGTGGATGCCAAACTAGTCCATTTTTCAACGGATTACGTCTTCGACGGTCGCGCCCGCCATCCCTATGCCGAGGACGATCCGACTCATCCTCTGGGCGCCTATGCCGTTTCCAAGCTGGCCGGCGAATTGTACGCCCAGGCGTATCTGGATCGGGTGCTCGTCGTGCGGACTTCCGGCGTTTTCGGACCGGGCGGGCTGGCCACAGCGCGAGGCAATTTCGTGGAGCTGATGCTCCGCCTGGCGGATTCCGGCCGGCCCATCCGGGTGGTGGAAGATCACGTGGCCTCCCCCACCTTCGCTCCCGCCCTGGCGGCCCGCACGCTGGACCTGCTGGAGCGCGGCCACGATGGCGTTTTCCACATCGGCGGAGGTTCTCCCATCACCTGGTTCCAGTTCGCGAAACTGATTTTCGAGGCGGCCGGGCTGAATCCGATGCTTCTGGCCACCAACGAACGGGAATACCGCACCGCGGCGCGCCGTCCGAAATATTCGGCGCTGTCCAACGGCAAAATGGAGCGAGTGGGGCTTGAGCCGATGCCTCCGCTGCGGGAAGCTCTCGAGCTCTACTTCACGGCGCGTGCCGAACGCCTCGCGCAGCGGGGTTAGACCGCTCTCACACGACCGCTTTTGGAAGTCCGCGTGCATCCTGATATACGACGATGCCGACGCGCATTCGCAATACCGAGATTTACCAGCCGGGCGAACGGCTGCCTTCGCACGATCCCTGGATTGAACGAATCGCCTGGCTGATGGACGGTGCCATACCGGTGGGCCGCTTTCGCATCGGGCTTGACGGAATCCTCGGCCTCGTGCCCGGTTTCGGCGACGTGCTGAGCGCCATGATCTCCATGCTGATCGTGGCGCGCGCAGTGCAAGCCGGGATTCCACGCGTGGCCGTAGCCCGCATGACTGCGAATATCGCCATCGATACCCTGGTCGGCGCCATCCCCCTGTTCGGCGACATCTTCGATTTCGCCTATAAAGCCAATCTCAAGAACCTGCGCATCTACGAGGAGGCCATCAGCCGCCCCGCATCCTCCGAAATCCGGCATTGGGGGTTCTTCACAGCGCTGTTCCTGGCCGTCGCCGTCCTGGTGTTGCTTTCCGTCTTTGGGCTCGTGGCCCTGATCCGCGCCCTCTGAATCTCCGGCCGCATTGGAGTAGCATGGGGCGATACGACATGCGCGCGTCCAATGCCCTGCTTATTTTCATAGCGCTGGCCGTTCAAGGCTTCGGCGCCGACCCCGCCATCCCGCTTTGGCCCAAAGGCGCCCCCGCCGATCAGGGCACGCCCGGCGAAGAGCGCGATACGACCAAACCGGCCGATGCCCTGGTTGGGGGAAAGCGGGTGATCCGCCTCGGCAACGTCAGCACCCCCACGATCACCGTCTACCGGCCCGCGAAAGATCGCGCTACAGGTGCGGCCATGCTGGTCTTTCCGGGCGGCGGCTATTCGATTCTGGCTATGGACCTGGAGGGCACCGAAATCTGCGAGTGGCTCAACTCTATCGGGGTGACCGGCGTTCTTGTGAAGTACCGGGTTCCGGCGCGCGCCGGGCGGCCGCGCTGGGCCGCGCCCTTGCAGGACGCACAGCGCGCCATGGGAATGGTGCGGCAGCGCGCCGGAGAGCTTGGCATCGACGCCCATCGGATCGGAGTGCTGGGCTTTTCCGCCGGGGGACACCTGGCGGCCGCCGCCAGCACCAATTGGGACGCGCGAACTTACGATGCGGTGGACGCCGCGGACAGCGTCAGCAGCCGCCCCGATTACACCATCCTGATTTACCCCGCTTATCTCACGGTCAAGGACGAAGGCGACAAGGTCGCGCCGGAATTGAAGGTGACCAAAGACACGCCGCCCGCCTTCCTGGTACAGGCCGAAGACGATGGGGTGCGCGTCGAAACCAGCCTTTTCTACTACGCAGCCTTGCGCAACGCCCGGGTTCCCGCGGAACTGCACCTCTACCCTTCCGGCGGCCACGGTTACGGCCTCAGGCCAACGGACAAGACCGTGACCACGTGGCCGAAGCGGGCCGAGGAGTGGATGCGGGCTTCCGGCTTCCTGGAGAGACACTAAAGGAGACGCCATGAGGATCACCCGACGTGGAGCGCTGGCCGCGATGGCCGTTCCCTTCGCCCGTGCCGCCGGCCGCCCGGTCCGGCTCGGAGGCCCCATTTTTCTCCGGTCGGAAGATCCGGCCCAACTCGCACTCGAGCACCGCCGTCTCGGCTACAGCGCCGCTTACTGCCCGCAGGCGGAGATTGCCGACACTGCCCGCATCCGCGCCATTCATGACGCCTTCGCCGCGCAAAACGTCGTTGTCGCCGAAGTGGGCGCATGGAAGAATATGCTGGACCCCGACGCCGCCGCGCGTAAGGCGAATCTTGAATACATCTCCCAGCGGCTCGCTCTCGCCGAGGCCGTGGGCGCGCGCTGCTGCGTCGCCATTGCCGGATCGTACAATCCCAGGATCTGGTACGGCATGAACCCGAAGAATCTCTCGCGGGAGTTCGAGGATGCCACCGTGCAGAACTGCCGCACGGTGATCGATGCCGTGAAGCCGACGCGCACCGTGTTCACCATCGAAATGATGCCGTGGTCGCTGCCCGACGGTCCCGATTCTTACCTGTCCCTTATCAAGGGCGTGGACCGGAAGAGCTTCGCTGTCCACCTGGACGTCTGCAACATCATCAACAGCCCGCGCCGCTTCTATGAAAACCGGGCGGTCATCGAGGAGTGTTTCCGCAAGCTGGGCCGCTCGATCGTCTCCTGCCACGCCAAGGACCTCGCCTGGGTGCCGGAGTACAACGTGCATTTCGCGGAAGTCGTGCCCGGCCGCGGCGAAATCGACTACGAGGCTTACCTGCGCGAGTTGTCGCGGCTGCCCGTGGATGCACCCCTGATGCTGGAGCATCTCAAAAACGCGGCCGAATACGACGAAGGCCGGGCTTACATTCAGAAGGTAGCCGCCCGCACGGGAATCCCGCTCGCCTGAGAGAGCGCGCCCGCTACAGGCAGCTTGCGTGCTCACCCACGGTTTCCATCTCGTCCGCGTCCTCCGGCTTTTCCAGCGGCGGGAAGCTGCCGATATGCCAAAGCTCCATTGCCAGGGCCGCCAGTTCACTGTCCACGAGCGCCTTGCACTCCTCCACTTCCACCGGTTCGAGTGAATCAGTCATACAGGTCTTCAACTCCTGATTGAGCCTATCCACGCCTGCTCCGGCTGTCAAACCACCGTGAGGTCGCGCTGCATGCAAAAGCACACTCCACACTTCCGGCCGTATGCAGGCTGCTGCATTGGCGAATTCCGCCCCGGTTCCCTGTGCTATGCTTCGGTTCGAAATTCGATGGTTTCGCGAAGCGGTTCCGCCTGGTGGTCCGACCTGCTTTCCCACGTTGCGTATGCCGGCCAGCCCCGCGAGCGCATCGAAGTGCGCGCCCCCTGCACCGGTGAAATTTTCGCGAGCATCCCGGCCGCCACCGCCGCCGATGTTGGTGCAGCCGCTGATGCTGCGCGGGCCGCGCTGCCCGCCTGGCAGGCGCTGCCGTTTCGCCGCCGCGCCGCCATCTTCCTTCGCTTTCACGATCTGCTTCTCCGCCGCCAGGAACAGGGACTGGACCTGATCCAACTCGAAGCCGGAAAAGCCCGCCGGCACGCCTTCGAAGAGATCCTCGACACCGCCATTGTGACCCGCTATTATGCGCAACGCGCCGAGCGGATGCTCCGTCCTCGCCGCCGCAACGGCGCCCTCCCCTTCCTCACCCGCACTGTGGAACTGCGCACGCCCATCGGAGTCGTGGGAATTGTTTCGCCCTGGAACTATCCGCTGAACCTCGCCATCACCGACGCCATCCCCGCCCTGCTTGCGGGCAACGCCGCCATCCTCAAGCCCGATCACCAGACGACCCTGACCGCGCTCTGGGCCGTCTCCCTGCTCCGCGAGGCGGGCCTGCCGCCGGCGATATTTCCAGTGGTCACGGGCGACGGCAGAGAGGTGGGCCCCTGGCTTGGCGACGTGGCCGACTACCTGATGTTCACGGGCAGCACCTCCACAGGCCGGATCGTTGCCCGGCAGGCCGCCGACCGTCTCATCCCCTGTTCGCTCGAACTCGGCGGCAAAAATCCCATGATCGTGCTGGAGGATGCCGACCTCGATGCCGCCATCGAGGGCGCCGTGCGCGGCTGTTTCGTGGGCGCCGGCCAGGTCTGCATTTCCATCGAGCGGCTCTACGTGCAAGCTTCTATCTTCGACGCCTTCCGCGACCGATTTGTGCAGCGCACCCGTCATCTCAAGCTGGGCGCCGCCCGGGACTTCTCCATCGAGATGGGTTCGCTCGCCTCCGAGCGGCAGTTAGGCACAGTCGAGGCGCACGTCCTTGATGCTCTTGCCCAGGGCGCCGTCCTCCTCGCCGGCGGCAAGCGGCGGCCTGATCTTGGCCCGCTCTTCTACTCCCCCACCATCATCACCGGTGTTCGGGAAGGCATGCGGATGTTCGCCGAAGAAACCTTCGGCCCCGTGGTCGCACTTTATTCATTTCAAACCGACGAGGATGCCATCGCTCTCGCCAATGCGTCCCCGTACGGACTGAGCGCCAGCCTCTGGACGCGGAACCGCGCCCGCGGCCTGCGCGTTGCCGCACGCATCCAAGCCGGAAACGTGAACATCAATGAAGCGTACGCCGCTGCCTGGGGATCCGTCGATTCGCCCTGCGGCGGAATCAAACAGTCGGGCCTGCACCCGCGCCACGGCGCCGAAGGAATCCTGAAATTCACCAACAGCCGCACTGTGGCGTCGCAGCGCTGGATTCCCATTGCTCCGCTCCCCTGGATGCGCCCGGAACTCTGGGCCGCCTGGATGACCAGAATGCTACGCCTCCTCCGGCGACTGCCCCGTTTCCTCGGCTTCTGACTATTTCTCCCCCGCCAGCCTCTGCGCGATGAGGACGTAAACCTCGGGATTGAATACCAGCCCGATGTGTGTTCCTGTCACCTCGAAGTCGTTTTCCGGCTGGCCCGTCAGGCACACGTTCCAGTCCACGATGCCATCCGTCTTCGTGTAGATCGCCATGTGCGGGGTCTTCTTGGAGAGCTTATTGATCAGGGATTCGATGAAATTGCAGGTGCAGGCGCCCGTGTAGCAATCGGGCAGCACGTCGCGGCCGTGCCGGTCCAGAATCTGGCTGCGGACCAACTGTGCCGCGCGCAGAATGGAAGGGTGGGCGGAAACCCCGCGGAAGGGCGCTCCCAGGGTGATCACCGACGCGATGCGATCCGGCATCTGCGCGGCCGCCGCGCGCGCCAGCACACCCCCCAGGCTGTGGCCGATGAGGTGCACCTTGCGTCCCGTCGTTCGATGGGCCTCATCGATGGTCTCGGCCAGGCGTTCGCGGATCAGCAGGTTCGGACACTCGGCATTGAGCCCGATACCGGAATATCGGGAATCGTAGCCTATGCGCTGCAGCCACGCCCTCAGCTCCACCAGGTACAGGTCCGTCCCCAGGAAGCCGGGGATCACCACCACCGCGGAGCCGTCGCCTTGCGGCACACCCGCACCCCAATATACAGGCGCCAGCTTGAGAGTCAGGATCTCGAACCCGACAAGTAGTTCCTGCCAAATGGGGAGCGAAACCGAACTGTAGTCCCTCTGCACCTCGTTACGTCGCGAGGCCATTCTAAACACAGTTTAACGTAGCCGGTGCGGGCGTGACTCAAACGGCCGCTGCAGCCTGCTTCACCGCTTCCGCCGTCTTGGTTGCCGCCGCACGGGACCGGCGGGGCGGCGCGGCCGCACGCCGCAAGGCCTGGAACGCCTGATCCAGGAACTCCCGGATGCGGAAGACATCAGGGACCGCCTCCCGGTCCGCCGTCAGCCCGAAAAAGAACCGGCCGCAGTAGCTCTGCATGGCGCAGCAGAAGCCCATGTCGTTGCCGATCGGCACGTAAGGATAGGACGCGAGCATTTTGCGGCCCATCAGGTAGAGCGGCACCGCCGGTCCCGGCACGTTCGTGCACACCAGGTGGAACAGTGAAATGGGGAGCGCGTTGCCCACCAATCCGAACGCAGCCTGTAGCGGCGGCGGTGATGCGCCCAGCCACGCCTGCGCCATCCCGATCAGGTTGATCAGGTGGGAGCGCTTCAGTTCCTGCGTGCGGCGGTTAACCTCGGCCAGCAGTTGCTTCGGATCGTTCAAGTCGAGCGGGATGAGCACGGGCAGGATCGAGATGCGGTTGCCAGGCCCTACCTCCTCGCCGGCGGCGCGCAAGTTGATCGGCACCCAGTAGCGCAGCAGCCGCTTTTCGACGCTCTGCCCGTGCAGTATCGCGTATTGCGAAACGGCCTGCGTCACCATCGTCAACGCCACGTCGTTCAGCGTGCCCCCAAGTTTCTCCCGGATCACGGCGATCTCCGCCATCGGGTAACTGGTCCAGATGTGCCGCCTCGGACCTTTGCACGGGGCATTGAACGGCAGGCGGTCCAGCGAAATGAGAATCTCCGGAATCAGTTCCAGCCAGCTTTGCACCACCCCCCGCGGGTTGTTCCCCGCCAGTTTTGCCGCCAGGTCCAGCGCCGCCGCCTCCGCCGCCAGCATGTACTCCACCGCGTCGGAAGTGGCGCCGACCAACGCGTCGACTACAGAGTAGCTGGCGGACGGAGGCGGAGACTCCGCGCTGTCGTGCGGCGGAACCGGCCCTGGCTCCGGAGTCGCGTCCAGCAGAAGGTTCAAAATCGCCACGCCCGCAATGCCATCCGCAAGGCAGTGATGCAGCCTCGCGATCATCGCCGTTCGCCCGTGCTTCAGCCCATCCACCAGCGTGATGTCCCACAACGGCCGGTCGCGCGGCATCACCTGGCCGAAGAGATCCCCGGTGAACTCCTCGAGTTCGGCAGCGGTGCCGTGTTTTAGTGTGGCCTGCGAGATGTGGCGGCGGATGTCGAATCCGGGATCCGCTTCCCAGCACGGATGTCCCAGGTGAAGAGGAGGAACCGCCACCCGCTGACGGTACCGGGGAATGAGTGGGAGCTTGGACTCGACGAAAGCCGTGAATTGTTCGAGCGGCACCTCCCCGTCGAAGATGCACGCCGCGCCAATGTGCAGCGGCATCTCCGGCTTTTCGAGGTACAGAAAGATCGAATCTTCCGAAGAGAGACGGTTACCGACGCGCCGATTCGGCATGCGCAGACCCCCGGAGGCGGCTTGTCAGCCCGTCCGGCAAACGGGCACCCGCCGGCGAACCAGGAGAGAGCGCCACGCCGGCTGTAAGTCCGCCTACCAGATTAAGATACCTGTTTCTCCTGTATAAAACCCCACCCGGCCACGGGCGTTCTGTGCGTTTGCGTCCCTTTAGGCTGAAACCGCAGCGGCTTTCCGCCGGACTGCGGCGGGCCGTTTCCGCGGCGTCGGTTTGAGTTTCGATTCGGCTGCCGGCTTCGGGCGTTCGCCTCCGGCCCGGCCCATCACATCGAGCAGCGCCTTCTGCGCCGTCACAAAACCCTCCACGGTCTGCCGCGTGATAGTAGCCAGGTCTACAGCGGGCAGCGGGTTCAGCACTTCGGCCGTGCGCCGCGCCGCCTTGGCGTTGGCGGCCATTTGCTGCGCCGCCACGTCCAGCAGTTTTTTCTGCGCGTCGATGAACGCCTCCGCGCCCTGCTTGGCCAATTCGGCCAGTTCGGTCTTCTTCTTCCCGCCGGCGCCCTTCCCCGGTTTCGCGCCGGTCGCCACCGCCGTTTCTTCTGCCACCAGATCCAGGAACTTCTTCTGGCTGCGGACAAACACGTCCATCGCCTCCCGCGCAAGCTCCGGCAGCGACTTGCCCTGGAATTTCTCACCGGACGTGGCCGCGTCGACCCACGCGTCCGCCTGCTTGCTCGCAATCGTGAGGAAATGCTGCTGCATATCGATGAACGTGTCCACGCCGCTGCGTAGCAATTCGGTCATCGCTCCCACCGCTGGAACCGCGCCTGTGCGCTCTTCGAGCGCGCCCATCACGATTTCATTCTGCCGCTCGGAAAGATGCAGCAGCACCCGCTGTGCCGCCACGAAGTTCGAAACACCCTCGCCGGCGAGTTCCGCCAGCGTTTCCGCCGGCAGCGCCCGTGCCGCCGCCAGGCGTTCGCGGACGACCTTGATGGTGTTCGCATTCTGACGCATCACCAGGTCCAGGAGAATTCGCTGGGTGGCAAAAAAGCTCTCCGTGCCTTGCCGGATCCAGTCCGACAGCATGGAGAACGCCGGCAACGGGAACTGCGGGGGGGCCGGCCCGGATTTCAGTGCTTTCGGCATTTCAACCTCCATATTGCTGCATTGCAGCAATCAATCAAAGCATATGCCGGAAAGCTAAAATATGTCAATATAGAGAAAGATTCTGCAATGCAGCAGGAGGCGGGTGTGGACCAATCCACCATCGTGATCCGCAAATACGCCAACCGGCGCCTCTACGATACCTCCAGTGGCCGGTATGTCAACCTGGAGGACCTCGCCGCCATGATCCGCAAGGGGCGCGACATCCGCGTGGTGGACGCCAAAACCGGGGAAGACCTGACGCGCGTCGTCCTCACCCAGATCATCGTCGAGGACGCCCGCGGCGGGCCCACCGGCCTGCCGCTCGAACTGCTGCGGCAATTGATCATCGCCTCCGATCGCGCCGGGCAGGAGTTTGTGATGTGGTATCTCAAATCCGCCTTCGACGCGTATCAGAAAGTGCAGGAGACGTTTCAGGCCGGACTGAGCGACGTGCGCAGCGCCGCGCTTTCGCCGCTCGGCATGGTGCGAAACCTGTTGGGCGGTTCGGCCGCCGCTCCGAATCCCGAACTGGAACAACTGCGCGTCCGGGTGGCGGAACTCGAAGCGCGCCTGGGCCGGCGACCGTCCGGCAGCCGCAAGCGCGAAGCTTCGTAAAGGAGGACACGATGAGTGTCGGCGATACGATCGCCCGGCTGATCCCAGTGGAATTCCTGGTGCCGGCGGATGCCTCCAGGTGGCGCCCGCTGGTCTCCGATTCGCTGTCGTTTGTCTTCTCCCATCTCTCGCCGGCCCGCCTCGCCTCGAAGTTCCAGGAGCAGGCCGCGCTGCCTCCATCCACCGCCCCCGAACAGCGCCTGATCGTGCTCATCTCCCGCATGCCTGCCTTGCAGAAGATCGGCCAGGTCCTCGCTCGCAACCGCCGCCTCTCTCCCGACTTCCGCGCCGCTCTCTCCCAGCTTGAAAACGGGATGTCCGACGTCACTCCCGCGGAGATCCGCGCGCTCATCGAAGCCGGGCTCGGCCCCCGGCTTCGCGAGCATGACGTCAAGATCGCCTCGTCCATCCTCTCGGAAGCCAGCGTCAGCGCGGTGGTGCGCTTCTCATGGGAGGATGCCGGCCGCGAGCGCCGCCACGGCGTCATGAAGGTGCTCAAGCCCTACGTTCCCGCCTTCTTCGGCGAGGAGATGCGTCTGCTGCAAGACCTGGGCGCCTACCTTGCCGCTCCCGCCCGGGGCTACGCCTACGCCATCCGCGACACGCAGGAAATGATCTCGGAAGTGCGCCGGATCCTCGAAAGAGAGCTGGATTTCGCCGGCGAGCAGCGCACTCTGCTCGACGCCCGCGCCGCCTACCAGGCCAGTATCGGCATACGGGTGCCGGAGGTGATCCCCCAATTCTGCACTCCCACCATTACCGCCATGACCGAGGAGCGGGGCGTCAAGGTCACCGACGCCTTTCGCCGCTTCCCGGCCCGCCGCGCGCGCATCGCCCGCCAACTGATCGAAGCGCTGGTCGCGGTTCCCCTCTTTTCCCGCGACCCGGTTTCCGTCATCCACGCCGACCCGCACGCGGGCAATCTCTTTTACGACGAGCCCAACCGCGAGTTGATCGTCCTCGACTGGGCGCTGGCCGGCCGGCTTGAGCAGCCCTTGAGGCGCAACCTGATTCTGCTGGTGGCCGGGATGACGTTCGGCGATTGCGACGGGGTCATCGCCGCCATCGAAGCGCTGCGCCTGCCGGGCTCACAGGGACAAGGTTCCATTGCCAGGCACGTACGCCGGTACCTGGAACGCCTGCCCGCTGCGGCCTCTCCGGGCGCCCTCGACGCGATGCACCTGCTCGACGAGATCGCCCTCGAAGGCGTCCGCTTTCCCCCCGCCCTTTTCCTGTTTCGCAAGATCCTGTTTACCCTGGACGCCGTGCTCCAGGATGTCGCCGGCGGCGATGTGCGCATCGATGACGTGGTGGTGGGTGATTTCCTCTCGCGATGGCTCTCCAGTCTCGGCCTGTTCCACGCGCCGCTCGAATGGCGCGACCTGGCGGTCCTGCCCTGCAGTGCCATGATTCTAGGCTCGCGCCGCCTCGCCCTCACCGGTTTCGGCCGTGCGCTTCGTGACTCGACACCCAGTCAGAAGACGAAATCGCAGCCGCCAGGGAAACCTCGCCCGCCAGCACCACCCCGGCCACGATCTCGGCCAGGCGGTTGACCTTGCCCTTTCCCACGCAGCGCAGCACCTCCAGGCACTCCCGCTGTGTAGCCAGCCCCGTACCGCCGCCGTGAGTGGCGACAATCAGTGACGGGATAGTGAGCGAAATGTACAGGTCCCCGCCCGGCGTCAGCTCCGTGTAGAGAATCGCCGCTGAAGATTCCGCTACATTGGCTACGTCCTGTCCGGTGGCGATGAACATGGCCGTGATCCCGTTGGCCGATTGCAGCCCGTTGTTGTTCGATCCCGACAGCATCGCGCCCACGTGGGCCACCCCGTAGTGATAAGCGAGTTGCGCCGGTTCCACCCGCAGGTGCCGCACCATCACTTCGCGCGGAATCGTGGCCTCTGCGGTAACCCGCTTACCCCGAGTGCGAAGTGCATTGATGTGCGATGCTTTCTTGTCCGTGGCGAAATTCGATTCGAGATAGAAATTCACGATGCCCGGATAGTTGTCGAGGATCCAGTTGCATGCTTCGAACGTTGCCCGCCCCACCATGTTTTGGCCCGCCGCGTCTCCCGTGCTGAAGTTGAATCGCAGGTAGACGAACTTGCTCGCCATGTACGGGTCGATGTACAGCAGTTTCGCCACCGACGAGGTGGACTCGGCCCGCTCCCGGATCTGCGGCACGTGCGCGCCCACCCAGGTGACGAATTCACGGCCCGCCCTGGCGTCGGAGAAGATGAACACCGGCGCGCGCTGCATCGCATCGGCCACCACGCAGGCGCGCACTCCGCCGGACAGGTTCAGCACCTTCATGCCGCGGTTGTACGACGCCACCAGCGTGCCTTCGCTGGTGGCCAGGGGGATGAAGAATTCGCCGTCCGCGTGTTCGCCGCGTACCAGCAGCGGTCCCGCGAAACCGAGCGGCACTTGCGCCGCGCCTACGAAGTTCTCGCAGTTGCCGCGCGCCGTGTGCGGGTCGAACGAGTGCCGCGTGAGGTGCCGGAGTTCCACGCCGGTCGCTTCGCGGATCAACTCGCGCCGCCGGTTCACGATCTCCTCGCCGTAGTCGTCCGAATCCGAGCGCGGGATCCGCGGCAGCCGCTTCGTCTCGTCGGCAATCCCGTCCTCCACCTGAAGGTCCAGTCTGCCGAACGGGCGCGCTTCGAAGGAAATCTCGATCTTGTGCCGCGTTTCGGGCAGCCGTTCCGTGCCCAGGTGGATCACCACCGTGGAGCACAACGGAAAGGGCAGCGGATGGGAGGAATCGATCTGCTCCGGCGCGAGCAGCCGTCCGTCGCCCAGGTCCAGCCGCACCCGTTCGAGCGCTACCGGTCCGCCGTCTATCGCGATGCCGCGGACTCCCACCACTTCCGCGTCGCTCAACCTGTTCTTGATGGCGAATTGCGCCCCGGCGCTGGTGTTCCTCAGGCTGCCCACGGTGTAAAGCTTGTTGAGTAGAAGCCTCGGAATCATAATCGCCTGCTCCTCCGGATCGTGCTGCGTTCACCGCTAACGGATATAAGAGCCTGAAACTATAGTTTATGCGTGTAGTGACACGCTTTGTGCGGGTGACGTGTACATTCCAGGACACTGTACCCCCGGGTCCTGGTTCCCCGCCGTGGCGCACAGGCAGAACTTCGTGCCTGGCCGCTACTTCGCCGGAGGAATGAAACTCATCGCCCGTTCCGTCATTGCCGTGATGGTCAGGCTCGGGTTCACCCCGAGGTTGGCCGAGAGCACCGAACCGTCGCACACGTAGAGATTCCGGTATCCGAACACCCGGCAGCGGTCGTCCACCACACCCTCCGCGGCGGAAGCGCCCATCGTGCATCCTCCCAGAATGTGCGCCGTCCCGGGTACGTTGAACAGGATCTCGGTGGTCATACTCATGGCCGTCCCGCCCACCAGTTCCGCCGTGAGTTTCGCAAACTCGTTGGCTTCCGGGATGAAAGTTTTGATGCGCTCTCCGCGGCTGACCAGCGTGCGCTCGAAAGGCCACCACCAGCGCCTTCCCAGGCTCATGTCGATGTGCCCCTCGAGCGCCTGCATGCATAACAGGATCAGCGATTCGCGCGCCCACCCGAACGGATGCAGCGACCGTACGGTGCGCCAGGGGTGGCGCGCCAGCGCGGCCGCCAGCGTGGTTAGCCAGGAGTAGATCCGCGTATGGCCCGGCCGGCCACCGGTGAGCAGCGTGGACAGCAGCCCCATCGTGTCTGAACCGGCGGGGTATCGCACCGCCTCGATATGCGTGTTCTCGTTCAGGTGAATTCCAGACCCGATCGCCAGCCCTTTGGAGAGATCCTCGCGAAACCGGGGCACCCGCACGCCGATCAATGACTCGGCATTGGTTCGCACCCTGCGGCCGAGTTGGGAGCTCAACTGCGGGAGCGAGCCCCTCTCTTTGAGCCGGAACAGCAGGTCCATCGTGCCCAGCGCCGAAGCGGCGAAGATCACGGCCCTGGCCGTGAAGCGCCGCGGTTCGCTGCCCCAGAGGCCGGTGGACCGCACGGTGCGCACCTCGTACCCGCTGCTTCCGTCCGCGCTCCCTTCAAGCGGCCGCACGTCCACCGCCCGTGTTTCCGCAAACACCTGCGCGCCGTTCTGCTCTGCCAGGTACAGGTAGTTTCGGTCCAGGCTGTTCTTCGCGTTATAGCGGCAGCCCACCATGCAGCCGCCGCATCCGATGCAGGTAGTCCGCGCCGGTCCTTTGCCGCCAAAGTAAGGGTCCGGGTAGGTGGTGCCGCCGGGCTGCCCCGGCGGCGGCTGGAACACGGCCACCCGGGTGCGATAAAAGCTCTCTCCAACGCCCGCGACATCCGCCGCCAGCTTCAGCAGGTTGTCGGCGGGCCCCGGAATCCGGTTCTCCTCCACTCCGAGCATGCGCACTGCCGTCGCGTAATGCGGCGGCATTTCCCGCTCCCAATCCGCCAGTCCGCGCCACGACCCGTTGCGCCAGACGTCCGCCTTCGGTACCAGCATCGTGTTCGCATAGGTGATCGAGCCGCCACCCACTGCGCAGCCGTGAAGAATCACCACGTGGCGGAAGAACCGGATATTGAAGAAGCCGCGCAGAGCCAGACGCGGGCGCCAGATCCAGCGGCGGATGTTCCACGTCGTGACCGGAAAGTCCTCCGGCTTCCACCGGCGGCCCATTTCGATCACGCCTACGCGGTAGCCCTTCTCCGCCAGCCGGTGAGCCGAAACGCTGCCGCCGAAACCGGACCCGATGATGAGGTAATCAAAATCCCAGTTGGGCACGCTCCATCCTCCGCCTTTCACACGGCAATGTCCGCTTCAGTATGAATCGGCGCGCGCCGGTGGAAAAGGCGCCAGGCCGGAAATCGTACGCATACATCCGAAATCACCGCGGGATTGCCTGGACGGACCCGTGTCGTTGTAGCTTCATCGGCCGCGTAGTGTCCGGCCCAGGTGTGATCGGGTTGAGACGAAGACTTCGCAAGATCCGTCAAGCGATTTCGTCTGCCGGAGCTTATACTCAGCCCTTGGAGGTACCATGATCCAGTGGAAACGCGCCGCGGTGTTCGGGTTTCTGAGTTGGGTGATTCCCTTTGCCATCTCGTTTCTGATGTTTCCTTTGAAGAAGTCGAACGCCTCTCTCTTTGGGACGCTGATGGGGCTCGTCGTGCTTTTGACGGCGGGAGCGCTGCTGAACGTGTATTTCCGCGGCCGCCCAGCGATGGTGCAGGAAGCGGTTACGGTCGGCGCAATGTGGTTCGCGATGAACCTGGTATTCGATTACCCGATGTTTGCCTACGGACCCATGCAGATGACGGCCGGGGCTTATTATTCGGAAATCGGTTTGAGCTACCTGGGATTTCCCGCATTCGCGTTCGGGGCGGCGCGGCTGGCGCAGTCATGAAGACGTCGGCTTAGCAGGGCACCTGGACGGAGATCTCGACCCGGATCGGCTGGCATGGTGGCGGCGTTTGCGTCACGTCGGTCCGTATAGCGAGGTCGGCGCGACGTGGGGCCGTCTGATGATGTGGGCGGGCATGCGCGGACTCCTCGGTCCGGGCATGAAGGTGATCGGTGTCGTGCATGACGGTCCCGACGTGACGTCGGCGGACAATATCCGATATGACGCCGCGGTGATGGGCACCGTGAAATACCCGGCGCAAACCACAACTGCATCGCTTCGGATGGGCCTCTGGAGTGACGCGACAACTGTACTCGGTCGAAAAACTTCGCTTGGGTACGACATGCGGAACTTGCGGGGAGACAAATCCAGAGCGGCCACATTGGCCACCGCCGCCGCCGTAGGCCGGGTGGCAGCGGGTCGCTCGTCATCCTGATGTTGCGGAAGCCGGGCAAAACCTTCTTCTTTGAGGCTGAGCGAGACGGCCACTGGACTGAACTGCCGGTGCGGATCCTGGCGGAACTGATGGACGAGGACGCGAAAACTCCCCGCCGTGGCGCGCAGGGCTTCGTACTGACGGTGGGTAGAGTTAGTCTGGGGATGAGGAACGACGCGATGCAGAAGATCCCGGCCGTGGAAGAGGCCAAAACGTTGTTCGAAGAGGCCCGCGAGTGGTCCGTCTGGCGCTGGCTGATGGAAAAGCGGCGGGCGCGCGCCGCCGCCGACTCCGCCAATGAGGCGCTCGACGAGGCGAAAGAGCGCGCCAAAAAGAGTTGGAGCGAAGACGCCCGGCTTTGCTACCGCGAACTCCAGGCTGAAACGGCGCTCGACGGAAACGCCGGCACCCGCCGGAAGCTCGAGCGCGCCCGGGAGGCCGCCGCCCACGTCGGAAGCGAGATCAAAACCGCCGTCAGGCGCTTCTACGACCTGGAACAGGAAGCCTGGAACGCCCGCATGACCGCCGAAGCCACCTTCGATGAAGCCGACCGCCGCCTCAGCGCGTCCCTGGCGCGCGAGGGCACCGGACAGGCCATCGAATCGTGGCTCCTGCACGAGAAGGTGATCCGCAAAGCGGAATCCGTGGCACGCCTGGTCGACGCCGGTCACCAGCGATCGATGTAGATGGGCTCGGCCGGCGGTTTGCCTTCGCACCAGTAATGGTCGAAGTCCGTGACCCCGGCCAGTTCGCGCAACGCCTGCTCGTCGATCCACTGCTGCCCCGTCGATTCCGCGGGCTCCCGTGAAAAAATGGCGCAGGCTGCATCGCACAGGATTTCCGGGGTCCGCCATTGCGAACGGTCCGCCATTTTCCAGTTGATCGACGCCTGGCTCTCGATGATCGTACGCGGCCAAAGAGTATTCGCCGCAACGTTGTCCCGCCGGTGCTCCTCGGCAATTCCGATCGCCAGACGCGCCATGCCCAGCTTGGAAATCATATACGCTACCTTCCCCGGCGAAGCGTCCGTGTGCAGCCTGGGGCACATGTTCAGAATGTGGCCCCACCGCTGCTTCACCATGTGGGGCAGAGCGTAATACGAGGCCGCATAGGCGGCCCGCACGTTCACTCCCATCACCAGGTCGAACCGCTTGGGCGGTGTTGCGAGCACCGGCTGCACCCAGATGGCCCCCGCATTGTTTACCAGGATGTCTAGACGCCCAAACTCGGAAACGGTGCGCTCGATAACCGCCTGGATGGCGTCTTCATTCCGCACGTCGAGCGGCATCGCCAGCGCCCGACCGCCGGCCCGCTGGA
The DNA here is from genome assembly GCA_963836425.1 of Bryobacterales bacterium. GTDB lineage: Bacteria > Acidobacteriota > Terriglobia > Bryobacterales > Bryobacteraceae > CAWIJJ01. Next base: position 631,725 of record CAWIJJ010000016.1, read on the forward strand.
TCTCCGCCGTTGTTTCGTGGATGCTGCCGGGAAGCCGCTCCGTCGATTGTTCGGTCTTGGCGGCCGCCACCACTGCCGCCCCCTCCCGCGCCAGGCGCAGCGCCAGTGCTTTGCCGATGCCGCGGCTGGCCCCGGTGACTACGGCCACGCGGCCTTTGAGATTCGGATGCAATGCCTGGTTCACGGCCGGCACCTCCCGATCATAACGAGTCACCCGGCGCTTTGTATGTTCCCCAACACGGGGGCTTTGACAGCCGGCCCGGGACACTGATATCTTACCCACGGGTAAGAAACGGCGCAAGACGTTCTTTGCACCTCCGCCCGGGCGAAAGCGTGCAAAGCCGTCCGGTTTCAAAGGAGGTGCCGGTTGACGCCTGCGAACGCGGCGGAGAGTCTGCCGCTGGATTTCTTCTTCAGATGGGAAAGGGAGCGGCCCGGATCTGTCTTCCTCACCCAGCCGCTCGGTGCCGGAAGGATCCGGCACTGGACGTGGCAGCAGGCCGGCGACGAGGTCCGCCGCATGGCCGCCTACCTCCAAGGGCTGGGCTGGGAGCCGGGCTCCCGCGTCGCCATCGTCTCCAAGAATTGCGCCTGGTGGATTATGGCGGACCTGGCCATCTGGATGGCCGGCTATGTCACCGTCCCGGTGTATCCCACACTCAAGCCCCATTCCATCCGTCACATCCTCGAACACAGCGATTCCCGCGGCTGTTTCCTCGGCAAGACGGACGACCCGGATGCCATCCGCGAAGCCATTCCGGAAGGAACACTCATTATCCCGTTCCGCGCCCCCCGCCGGGACGAGGCCGATTGGGACGCCATCATCGCCGGGTGCTCGCCGCTGGCCTCTCCGGCGGAACGGCACGCCTCCGATATCGCCACCATCATTTACACCTCCGGGACAACCGGCCTTCCCAAGGGCGTCGTCCACAGCCACGGTGCGTTCGCCTACGCCGCGCGCCACCTGCCGGAGGTCCTGCATCTGCCTCCGAACCAGCGCGTGCTTTCTTACCTGCCGCTGGCCCACATCGTGGAACGGACGGCGCTGGAAATCATGGGGCTGCACCTCGGCTTTCACATCTTCTTCGCCGCCGGCGTGGAGACGTTTCTCGAGGACCTGCACCGTGCCCGGCCTTCGCTCTTCCTCTCCGTTCCGCGACTCCTGCTCAAGTTCCAGCAGGAGGTTTACGCGCATATTCCCAGGCAGCGCCTGGAAAAGCTGTTAACCACTCCAGTCGTCAACCGCTACGTGAAATCCCGCATTCTGCGGCGCCTCGGCCTTCACACGGTACGTTTCGCCGCTTCCGGGGCGGCGCCCCTCGCGCCCGATATCCTGCTCTGGTATCGCCGCCTCGGTTTGGAGTTGATGGAGGGATACGGCATGACGGAGGTGCTGATCACCCATCTGCCGCCCCACGGCCACGTTCGTCCCGGCTATGTCGGAACCCCGATTCACGGCGTGGAAGCGAAACTCGCGGACTCCGGCGAACTGCTCATCCGCAGTCCCATGAACATGCTGGCTTACCACAAGGACCCCGCGGCCACCCGCGAGAGCTTCACCGAAGACGGCTTCTTCCGAACCGGGGACCTTGCCGAGATCGACTCCGACCAGCAGTTGAAGATCGTCGGACGGCTCAAAGAGCAGTTCAAAACCAGTAAGGGGAAGTACGTCGCACCCGCCCCGATCGAAATGAAGCTCAACTCCCATCCGGCGGTCGAGGCGTGCTGCCTGATGGGTGCGGGCATGGCCAATCCCTTCGCAATCATTCTCCTTTCGGAAGAGGCCCGCCGCCAGTGCGCCACCACCCGGGGACGCCTTGAAGTCGAGGCGAGCCTGCGCACCCGGATGGATCAGGTCAATGCGGAACTCAATCCTCACGAACGGCTGGCATTTCTCGCGATCGTGAATGGGCCCTGGAACATCGGCAACGGCCTGCTCACCCCCACCCTGAAGATCCGCCGCACCGCCCTCGAAAACCGCTACCAGGCCCTCGTCGAAAGCTGGACACGCGAAACCACGCCGGTTATCTGGGAAGCTCAAACGGAGTATCTGACGTAGGTCTTCGCGCGCCGCCGAACCGCCGGCGCCAAAAACAAAAACGCTCCCTCCGGCGAGAGTCCGTGGGGGACCGCGCCTGAGGGAGCGTCGAGAGAAACCCTGGAGGTTTACTACTTCTTCGGCCCGAAGAACGCCACTACGCCCAGAAGAATCGTCGGCTGCGCCTTGCCCGTCCGCCCGCCTTCCTTTTCGAAGAAGGGCTGGTTGGACCAGTCATTGCGGAATTCCAGGCGGCTCATCAGCCAACCGGTGAGCTTGTATTCTCCGGTCAGCGTGAATTCGCCCAACTTCTGCTGTGTTCCGGTGGAGAATCCGTCGATATCGTCGAAAAATTCGAGCCGTCCGGCAATCGCCGTCTTCGGCGTAATCGCATATCGCGCGGCGCCCGCGATGCCGGTCCACTGCGACGCCGGACCATCCACCGCCTTATCGCGGCCGTAGTCGAAATTGATGTACGTGCTCAGCTTGTCCGTCGCGTTGATCATCACGATCGTGTCGTACAGGTTGCGCCAACCCTTGTTGGTGTGGTCCTTTTCCGGCCCGGCGTAATAATTGTTGCTCCACGTCACTTTCTTCCACGCATAAGCGCCCGTGAGCCCGATCGTCTTCCCGCTGTTGTTGTCCTTGACATTGTTCCAGCCGTTCACCAGTTGTACGCCGCCGGTGAAATGTTCGCCCACGGGGAACGATGTCCTCAACCCGAAGTGGTAATACGGAATCGCCCAGGCAAACAGAAGGGACCGCGAATAGTTCCAGTTCCCGTTCGATTCGATCACTTCCGCTCCCGCCGAGGTCACAAACTTACCGACATCGAGTTGCAGCCCTTTCCACGCCTTGGGCTTGAAGCTGATGTACGCCTGTTTGATCCAGTCGGCTTCGTCCGGAAACCGTTCCGCGCCGTGAATAATCTTGAACGTCTGCCCGAATCCGCCCTCGAAGTGGAAGCCCACCGGCGCCGGCGCATGGTCGATTGTCGCCATTACCTGGCTCACGTGCGCCGTGTTCGCGCGCACATCAAAATTGCGCAGCGCGTTGAACCCGGAGTCCGGATTGTTGAAGTTCTTGTCCACGTACCCGTCGAAGAGGAAGCTGAAGTCGGTTCCAAACTGGGTGAACGGCGATTTGGCCGGCGTTGGTGCGGCGGCAGGCGCGGGGGCCGTAGCGGGCGCCTGGCCGCTGGCCGTCGATAACAACATACCCGCCATAGAGACACAAATAGCTGCGCTGATTCTGTTCACGAAGAACCTCCAGATTTCATGTGGTGAGGCGAGCGACAGGGCCGGCCTGTGAGGAGCAAAACTTTGATTCAGTCTATCCGTTCACCGTCGCGATTGCGAATAGATAATTTCTATCGCGGGCATCGGCAGGATAGGGACCTCGAGACCGCGCCAAGCCGGTGTCCCCCGGTTCTGATTACTCAGCGCGGCGTGATCAATCCGCCCAGCTTGTCCTGCTCGCCGGCGGAAGCGCGGGGGAACCGCGTCGCGTAGGCTTCCGGATATTTCAGCCCCGACCCGGTGTTATACAAGACGACGCGATCGGAAGGCTTCAGGAATCCGCTCGCCAGCAGCTTCCGCGCCGCCGCCACGCACGCCGCACCCTCGGGCGCCGCGTAGATCCCTTCGTCCGAGGCCAGTTCGATTCCCGCGTCCAGCATCTCCTCGTCGCTCACCGCCACCGCCGTGCCGTGGCTCTCCCGCACTGCCTGAAGCACCAGGAAATCGCCCAGCGGCTTGGGCACGCGCAGCCCCGCCGCCACCGTGTGCGCACCCTCGAAAAAGCGGCTGCGCGCCTCGCCTTGCTGAAACGCCTGCACGACGGGCTGGCACCCTTCCGCCTGCACCGCAATCATCTTGGGCCGCCGCCCGCCGATCCAGCCCAGCCGCTCCATTTCGGCAAAGGCCTTCCACATGCCGATCATCCCCACGCCTCCGCCGGTCGGGTAAAAGATCGCGTCCGGAAGCTCCCATCCCATCTGCTCGGCTACTTCGTAGCCCATCGTCTTCTTGCCTTCAATCCGGTACGGTTCCTTGAGCGTGCTCACATCGAACCAGCCCTCCACGGGTCCCCGCTCGGCCACGATGCGCCCGCAATCGCTGATCAGCCCGTCCACCAGCGTCACCTTGGCGCCATAGGCCTTGCATTCGAGGTAGTTCGCTTGCGGCACGTCCGCCGGCATGAAGATGTGGGCTTCGATTCCCGCCGCCGCCGCATAGGCCGCCAGCGCGCTTGCCGCATTCCCGGCCGATGGAATCGCCACACAGCCGATCCCCAGTTCCTTGCACATGGAAATAGCGCAGGCGAGGCCTCGCGCTTTGAAGGATGCGGTCGGGTTCAGCCCCTCGTCCTTTACCCACAAAGCGTCCGATCCAATACGTCCGCCCAGCCGGCGCGTCCGGATCAGGGGGGTCCAACCCTCCCCTAATGTTATAATTGCCTCATCGACAGGCGGTAGTACCGGCGCATAGCGCCACATGCTGGAGGGGCCGTTTGCAACATCCCTTCTTCTCCAGCGGTGACGTATCGTGTCCAGGTCGTATCGCACCAGCAGTGGTCCGCCGCAATCACAGAGGTTCGCTCTTCTCCCCGCCTCCTGCCTCTTGTTGCACAAGCTGCAGTCCAAATGCGTAGCTCTAGGCATTAACTCAAAAGTCTAACATCGGTACATTGCATGAAGGTTGTCCTCCTGGCGTTATCATTCACCGGCTGCTCGTTGGCGGAAGGTTTTTCGTACCTGCCCGAGCCCCCGGCGGTCCACCGGCCGTCTCCTGCGTCGGAGCCCCTGCTCGCGCCTATGATGCGTGATGCCGAGACTCACGAGTTGATCCGCGCCGCCGCCGAGAAACACCAGGTGCCCGCTGACTTCGTCCGCAGCATCGTTGCCGCCGAATCCAATTTCGACGTGAATGCCGTCTCCCCCAGCGGGGCTGTCGGGCTCATGCAACTGATGCCATCCACCGCCCAGCAGTTTGGCGCCGATCCACGAGTTCCGGCCCAGAACATCGATGCCGGTACCAGGTACCTGAAGACGTTGATGGAACGGTACCAGGGGTACAAAAACTGGCTTTCGCGGGTCATTGCAGCCTACAATGCCGGTCCAGGTGCGGTAGATCGCTACAAAGGAGTACCCCCGTTCGCCGAAACCCGGGGCTTCGTGGCCAAAGTGATGGGACTTCTCAAGCAGTTTCAACGAGAAAAGCGTTGAAGGTTCTATTAGGGGGGCTTACTCCCACCCCCTTGGCCGGATTTCCGGTTCATGTTGAAATCTAGCCATGAACATTGACGCCCTTCTCCTCACGATTCTGGCGCTTGCCGATCTCGGTTTTCTCGTCTATCTCCGTCACCGCCGTTCGCGATTCTCTCAGTCGAGACGGGTGTCCCGCAGCCTGAAGTTCGCCGTCCAGCGCGAGCTCAACGGCGTCCGGCAAATGGAACCTCGCCGCACGCTCGTTCTCCGCCGCGCCAGCTGACGGTCAGCCGAGCTGTTCCAGCTCGCCCTCGAGCAAGGCCACGTGCTCGTCTTCTTCCGCCGCCAGTTCCGCGCAAAGGTCCTGTTCCAGCCCCGCCGGCAGCTCGCGGGCAAGTTTTCGGAAATGGTCGCGGGTTCGCCTCTCCATTTCGAGCGCAGCCCGGTACAGTCCCGTCACGCCGGCAGCGTCTCCCACGTTGATTCCGCGGAACAGCCAGTTCGCCAGCAGCGTGTCTTCGTTCGACGAAAGCTCAACGACTTCCCGGTCAAGGTGCGCGTGATACTTCTCCTCGAGCTCGTGCAGGTGGTCGAGTTCTGCCTCGAACAGCCGCTCGAGCACCGCCCGCTGCTCCGGAGAGCTCGCCCGGTCCCTGGCCAGCTTATAGAAATGAAACGAGTTGAGCTCAAACTGCACAGCGTCTCGAATGGCCTCGAACCGCATCGAATCACCCAGCTCGCGGTTCGGGACAACCTCCAGGTCGCCCCCGCAAAGGAAGCATTTCCCGTAGGGAATGGCAAACCCGGAGGTCAGCTTGAAGCAGCTCTTGCAGCGCCACGAATAGCGCACCTGCGCGCAGCAGATCTCGTCTTCTTCGATCACTCTCCGGCACTTTGGACACGATGACGGCATCTTAGACGCTCCTCGCTTCGGCCAGTTCCGCCGGCGGTGTGGCCAGGCCCATGTATTCCAACATTCCCTTCGCGGCCCGCCGGCCCGCACCCATGGCCAGAATCACCGTGGCCGCGCCCGTGACGATATCGCCGCCCGCGAACAGGCCCGGAATGGACGTCATGCCCGTGCCCTCGTCCACCTCGATGTAGCCCCACTTGTTGACCTTCAGTCCCGGCGTGGTCTGCGCGATGATCGGGTTCGCCGTCGTTCCCAGCGCGTAGATCACCGTGTCTACGTCGATCAGAAATTCCGAACCCTCCACTGCCACCGGCCTGCGCCTGCCGGAGGCGTCCGGCTCGCCCAGTTCCATCCGCTGGCACCGCATACCGGTTACCCACCCCGACGAGTTGCCGACAATCTCCACCGGGAGGGTCAACCACAGAAATTCGATCCCTTCTTCGATTGCGTGTTCCAGCTCTTCCAGCCGCGCCGGCGACTCCCGCCGCGACCGCCGGTAAACCACCGTGACCTGCTCGGCCCCCATGCGCTTCGCCACCCGGCACGAATCCATCGCCGTATTGCCGGCGCCTACCACCGCGACCCGCTTGCCCATTCCCACCGGCGTGTCGTAGATCGGCTGCCGGTGGCCGCGCATCAGGTTCACCCGCGTCAGGAACTCATTGGCGGAAAAGACCCCGTTCAACGCTTCGCCCGGTATTCCGGCAAACTTGGGCGACCCGGCGCCCGTTCCAACGAAGGCCGCGTCGTACCCCATATCCGTCAGCAGTTGCGGGATCGTGAACAGCTTGCCGATGATCGTGTCCAGCCGGATCTCCACCCCCATCTTCTGCATGTTCTCGATCTCGGCGTCGATGATCATGTCCGGCAGCCGGAACTCCGGAATGCCGTATTTCAGCACTCCGCCGGCCACGTGCAGCGCTTCGAAGATCGTCACCTTCACGCCATTGCGCGCCAGGTCGCCCGCGCAGGCCAGGCCCGACGGTCCGGATCCGATAATTGCCGCCTTCTTGGCCACGGAGGCCGCCGCCGGAGCTTCGTCCCAACCGCGCCCCAGCGCGCAATCCGCCACGAACCGTTCCAACCGGCCGATCGCCACCGGCTTGTACTTGGCCCCCACCACGCAGGTGGCTTCGCATTGGGATTCCTGCGGGCACACCCGCCCGCATACCGCCGGCAGCGTGTTCGCTTCCTTCAGAATCTGGTACGACCGCTTGATATCCCGCAGTTGCAGCGCCGCGATAAAGCCAGGGATGTCGATGCCCACCGGACATCCCGGCACGCACCGCGGTTTCTTGCAGCGCAGACACCGCTCCGCTTCCACCAGCGCGCCTTCCAGCTCCAGGCCCAGCGCTACTTCCTGGAAATTGTGGATCCGCTCCTCCGCCGGCTGGTGGGGCATCGGCGTCCGCTCCGGCGGGATGGTCTTGATATTCTTCGGCACCCGCGGTCCCGGGGGCGCTTCCAGGGGCTCCGGGAGTTCGCAGGTGGATGCTACCCGTCCGTTCTGCTCCGCACGCGCGGCCAATGACGCCAGTTTGGCCGATTCGCTGCGGAAGCGCTCCATTGCCGCCTTTTCTTCCCGCTCGAACCGCTTCTGCCGCAGCGACAGCTCGTCGAAGTTCACCAGGTGGCCGTCGAAGTCCGCGCCGTCCACACACGCGAATTTCATCTTCCCGCCCACCGTCACCCGGCACGACCCGCACATTCCCGTGCCGTCCACCATGATCGAGTTCAGGCTCACCACGGTCGGAATGCCGAATGGCCGGGTTACTTCCGAGCAGGCTTTCATCATCGGAATCGGCCCGATCGCCACCACTTCGCGCACGTCTTTTTCGCGGTTCAGCACGTCCGCCAGCGCGTGAGTGACGAAACCGCGCCGCCCGTAACTGCCGTCGTCCGTGGTGACGATCAGCTCGTCGCTGTAGTTGCGAAACTGGTCCTCCCAGAACACCAGGTCCCGGTTCCGGAACCCGACAATCGAGATGGTGCGATTGCCCTGCTGCTTATAGGCGCGAAGCTGGGGATACACCGGGGCCACGCCCAGCCCGCCCCCTACCATCACGACGGTTCCGTCCAGCTTGCGGATGTGGCTCGGCAGCCCCAGCGGACCGATGAAGTCCAGCAGGCGGTCGCCTTCCCGCAGCTCCAACATTTCAAAGGTGGTTTTGCCGACCGCCTGAATCACCACCGTGACCGTGCCGCGCCCGGCGTCGAAGTCCGCCACCGTCAGCGGTATCCGCTCTCCGTGCTCGTCGATCCGGGCCATGACGAAATGTCCCGGCTCCGCCGCGCGCGCCACATCCGGCGCCTGCACTTCCCAAAGAAACGTCGTCGGACCAAACTGGACTCTGCGAGTGATGAGAAACACCACACCCCCTAAAAGTCGATGGTACCAGATTTTCGGACCTTTTAGGCCGGAACGCCGCCCCGTTTTCAGATCCGCCGCACCAGCACCTGCTTGTAGTCGGTCCAGCGTCCGGCATCGTGCGCCTGAAGCCCTATCGGACCGGCCTCCAGATTGTCCAGCCCGTCGTATTCCATCACCGTTTCCCCGTTGATTCGCACCAGGCAGCTCGCGTCCTTTACGCGCATCTGGAGCAGCCACCATTCCCCCGCCGCGATCCGCGGGTAAATGGCCCGCTTCACCGAATACAGCGACCCGGTCGGATAGTGCGCCCCTTCCACGTCGTGTAGCTGGATCTCGTACCGCCTTCCCGTCGATCCCTGCCCGTTGGCGCGAAACAAAACCCCGCCATTGTGGTGCCAGGTGTGCCGCACATACATCTGCAATTCGAAATCGCGGTAAGGCTCGCTGGTCGCGAACTCCCCCGAGCCGTCGCCGTGAAGCACACCTCCGAGCGCCTGAAAGACCGGCTTGCCGCTGAGTATGCGCCACTTCGCGATATCTTCCGGTGCCGTGTACAGGCTTGTCCAACTTACTTTCGAAGCCAGCTCCCGCACTCTCAAATTACGAAACCGGATCGGATACGAGAGCGATTCCAGGCCCAGATAGCCGCTGCGCAGCCGGTGCCGCAACTCGGGCATGATCTCCAAGTCGAGCTCCTGCACCAGCTCGCCGTTGGTCCAGACGCGCAGCCGCGGCCAGTCCATCAAAATCCGGAACGTATTCCACTCCCCGTTGTTCTTCACGTTCACCTTGAGAGGCGGCACCAGCGGGAATACCGAACCCATCGACTCCGGCGCGGGCTTCGCGTCCCGTTCGTGGAAAATGTTGATCTTCATCCCGCACCACATGTTCCGTCCGTGCTCGGGCGCATGCAGATAGATGCCCGAGTTCGTCCAGCCTTTGACGAAGAATTCGCCGCGGAAGTCGAAGTTCTCATACTGTTTCGCCGACCGCAGCCACGCCGGATATCCCGCGCTTTCATGCACCACTATGTCGCCGGAATTCACGTAAAACGCCGTCTCCGGACCGTCCCGCACGGTCCATCCCTCGAGCGCCCTCCCGTCGAACAACGGGGCAAATCCCGCCTCATCATCCTGCGGAGCCGCGGCCAGCGCCGCCGCCCCCATTCCCGCTACAAATCCACGTCTCGTCAAGGGTGCCCGCCTTTCCGGTTTCAACCCACTATCCTACGCCCGCGCTGCGGTGGTTCGCCGGTTGTGCCACCCGGATGTAAGATGAGGTCAGTTCGCAACAATCTGCCAATGATCTGCACTCCGGATTCACTCGGCCGCATGCTGAGGACGAGCGTCCTCCTGTTCCTGACCGTCACCGTTGCGGCTGCCCAGATCCCGGGTGCGCCACCCGAGATCGCCACTCGCGAGTCGCCGGTAACCTTCAAAACCGGCACCAGCCTGGTCTCTGTTCCCGTGGTCGTGCGGGACAGCCGGGGACGCGCCGTCGGCAATCTTGTCCGGGACGACTTCCAGCTTTTCGAAAATGGGAAACCGCAGCGGGTCTCGCGATTCTCTGTGGAACGCCTCGGCGCAATCTCCGACACCGGCCCTGCCGTAAAGAGTCAGCCCGTTATTCCCGATCACTTCCTGGCGTATCTGTTCGACGATCTCAACCTGCGGCCCAACCAGCTCATCTGGCTTCGCGACGCCGTCCTGGACCGCCTGTCCGCTTCCGCCAGCCCTTTCGAGCGCACTGCCATCTACACTACTTCGGGCCGCAACACACTCGATTTCACCGCCGACCAGGACCGCCTTCGCCAGACACTGCTATCCCTGGCTCCCGGCGGCGCCCGCTCGGACTTTTCGTCCGGCTGCCCCCCGATGACGGCCTTCATGGCGGACCTGATCGTCAACCGGCAGGATACCCAGGCACTCGCTGTGGGCATCGCCGATTACACGTCTTGCGCCGGCCCGGCCCCGGGCGGCGCCGAGAAGGTGGTTCTCAGCACCGCGCGCCAGGTCCTGGAACTCACCGCGGCCGACGCCGGCAGGGTCCTCGATGCGATGGGCTCGATTATCGGAAAGCTGGCAGCCATGCCCGGGCAGCGGTCGCTGCTGGTAGCCTCACCCGGTTTTCTGGTTTTCGATAACGCCGCCAGGGATAAGGAAGCCGCGGTAATCGATCGCGCACTTGCGGTCAACGTCATCGTGCACGCCTTCGATGCGCGAGGCCTGACCGCCCGCATTCCGGGAGGTGATGCGAGCAGCCGCATCGGGGCCGGTGAGCTTGCCCGTCTTAAGATCGACTACGAACGCAGGAGCGATCTGCAATCGGGCGCCGTGCTGGCCGACGTTGCCGGAGGGACAGGAGGACGCTTCTTCGAGAACACGAACGACGCTCGCGGCGCGCTGGCCCGTGTGGCGCCCCCGGAGTATCTTTACCTGCTCGGCTTCGACCCCGGGAACTTTGAACCCGACGGGAAATTCCGTGCCCTGAAGGTCACTCTCCGGAACCGGAAAGAATTGTCGGTGGAGGCCCGGCGGGGCTACTACGCGCGCCGATATGAAGCGGATCCCGAGCAACACGACAGGCAGCAAATCGAGGAATCGATCTTCTCCCGTCAGGAAACCCGCGATTTGCCCGTAGACCTGCAAGTCCAGTTCTCGAAAACCGCCGAGAGCGAAGCGACCGTCACCGCACTCGCCAGAATCGACATCGCCGGCATTCCGTTCCGCAGGGAAGACAATCGCAACCGCGACGATATCACCCTCGTCGTAGCCCTCTTCGACGGCAATGGAAACTACCTCTCCGGTGTACGCAAGATTCTCGAAATGCGTTTGCGCGACGAAACCCTCAGAACATTCGGACCGTCGGGATATTCGGTGCGGACGGACTTTCACGTCGGACCGGGATCCTACCTGGTGCGGCTGGTAGCCCTGGATTCGGAGGGGAAGCGGATGGCCGCTCGCAGTGGGGTCGTCGAAATCCAATGAGGCCGGTCTGAGAACATGCGGCCCTGGAACCTGCTTGAACTGCTTCTCCTGGCCGGATTGATAGCCCGCGCGCAGCCGCCGAGGCCGGCGGTGATCCGCGCCGAAAGCCGGCTCGTGCTGGTGGACGCCGTCGTCACAGACAAACAGGGAAGGCCCATTCGCGATCTCCGCCCCGGCGATTTCCGGGTATGGGAGGACGGGCGCGAGCAGAAGATCGCCAGCGTGACGCTCGAAAGCCCCGTGAGGTCACCTTCCCGGCAACGAAACAGCTATGTGCTGTTATTCTTCGACGGCGCCAACAGCAATCCCGGCGCGATGGCACAGTTCCGCCGCGACGCTTCCCGCTTTGTGAGCGCCGGCGCAGGTCCCGGACGATACCTGGCCGTCGCCTCCTTCACCACCTCCTTGCGGGTCGCGCAGAACTTCACCGCCATGCCCGAACCTTTGACCCGTGCCATCGATTCCGTGCAGGCAATCGGCCTGCCGCCTCTGGCTCCCGGGGAACCAATGCGTCCGAACATACGCGCCGCCATTCCGGGCACCGATGAAAGGTACGCCCAGAGCGTCCTCTTCCCGTCGTTGCGCCACCTGATCGATTCGATGGCCGCCATTCGCGGGCGAAAGTCGCTGGTTCTGTTCACCACGGCATTTCCGCGGACGCCGGATCTGGAAACCGAAATAGCGGCCACTGTCGCCACCTGCACCCGCGCCAATGTGATGGTGTACGTGATCGACAGCGGCAGCGCCCTCCGCAATATGGCGGAACAGACAGGTGGCCGTCTGCTGAATGCCGGAGGCGATCTCATCGCCGGACTGGATAGCGTTGTCGACGAACAGGAGGAGTATTACTCGCTCGGCTACGTGCCCCCGGAAAGCGAGGAGGACGCCTGTCACGAGTTGATCGTCAAAGTGGCGCGCTCCGGAGCCCGGGTGCGCTCCCGCTCCGGCTATTGCACCGAACAGCCGCCGGCCGGCGCCGGCGATCGCACAGGAGGGAAGGCCCTCGAGGAGCGCGCCGCCGGTCCATCGGCCGGAGACGACCATGACCGCCACCATGCAGTTGCCGTATTTCTACCGGGCGGCCAATCAGGCCCGCGTGATCGTCGCCATGGAAATCGCGCCCTTCCCGCTCCGCCTGCAAAAGGTGAAGGGAAAGCTGCATGCGGAGCTGAACGTGGTGGGTGCCGCCCGCTCCCGGGACGGCGCCGTGGCCGCACGCTTCAGCGACGTCGTCAATCTCGACTTCAAATCGGAGAAGGAGGCCGAGGCCTTCATGCGGCGGCCCTATCGATACGAAAACCAGTTCGACCTTGCCGCCGGCGAGTACACGTTCCTGATGGCCTTCGGCGCCGGCGAGCGGCAATTCGGAAAGGCGGAGATGCCGCTGGTGGTGGAACCATGGGATTCGAGCCGCCTCTCGCTGAGCGCCCTGGCTATTGCCGCCGGAACGCGACAGGTTCCCAACCTGGCATCGGAGCTTGATGACGCGTTGTTGCAGGACCGCCGTCCGCTGTTGGCCGGCTCCCTCGAAACCACTCCAGCCGCCAACAACCATTGCAGCCGTTCGTCGCCCTGCCAGGCGTACATGGAGGTTTACGTCCCCGTCGCCGAATCGAAAGGGCCGGCCCCCGTGCTTCAGGTCCGAATCCTGGACCGCCGACAAGAGAGCAGAAACTCGATTCCGGGCTATTCAGCATCGCTCCCTACGTTCGCCCGGGGAGCGCGATGACGCCTGTGCCTCTCACCCTGCCGGTCGCCGGTCTGGCCGCGGGCTCCTATCTGGTCGAAGTTCGGGCCCGGCTCGCGCCGGGCTCGGCCCCGGCCGTCCGCGTCACGGAGTTGCAGGTGGACTGACCGGCCGCCCCTCCCGCAGGTACAAAAGCAGCGGCAGCGCCGCCGATACCCCCACGCTCAACAGCGCCAGAACGGGAATCCACCACCACCTGCCCACGCGCCGCCGCTCGTAAACCAGAAAAGCGATCACCGCCAGCGCCGAAACCATCACGTCCGCCGAGAAGAATTCGGTGACCGCGCTGGCATGCAGTTCATGCCGGAACAGCCCGATATCCAGGCCATGCTCGGCCAGCCACGGCCAGAAGTGCAGGTAGGGGACCAGGACGCCCAGCGCTGCCAGGATCAGGTAAACGGTCTTCGGCTTCATGCGGCTCAGTCTGACACGACTCGAGCGTCGCCGGAAGCTCACACTAGCTTGCGAAGCACCAGCACCGCGTTCAATCCGCCGAACGCGAAGGAATTCGACATCGCGTACTCTACCTCCGCCGCGCGGGCGACGTTCGGCACAATGTCCAGATCGCACTCCGGATCGGGCGTCGTGAAATTGGCGGTGGGCGGCAGGATGCCGTCGCGCAAGGCCAGGGCGGCGGCCGCGCATTCAAGCGCCGCGGCGGCCCCCAGCGCATGGCCGTGCATCGACTTGGTGGAGCTCACCGCCACGCGGTCGGCGTGCGGTCCCAGCACGCTTCGGATCGCGGCTGTCTCGGTCGGGTCATTGGCCGGCGTAGCCGTGCCGTGGGCGTTGATGTACCCTAGCTGTTCGGCGCCGATTCCCGCGTCTCGCAGCGCCGCGCGCATGGCCCGAGCCGCGCCTTCCGCCGAGGGCTGGGTAATGTGGCACGCATCCGACCCCATGCCGAAACCCACAATCTCGGCATGCACGTGCGCCCCGCGCGCCAGCGCAGCCTCGAGAGGCTCCAGCACCAGCATCGCCGAACCCTCGCCGAGAATCATCCCGCGGCGGTCCTTCGAAAAGGGGCGGCAGGTGTCGGGCGACACTACCCGCATGGCTTCCCACGCTTTCAGGATGCCGAAGCTGAAGGGCGCCTCGCTGCCGCCCGTCACGGCCAGGTCGGTCATTCCCGACCGCACCATCCAGAACGCCTGTCCGATAGCATGAGCAGCCGAGGAGCACGCCGTCGATATGGTGAAACTGGGCCCGGTGATTCCGAACTCGATCGAGATGTGGCTTGCCCCCGCATTAGCCATCGTCTTCGGAATCGTCAACGGGTGCACGCGGTTTGTCTCGCGCTTGTAGACATCGTAGAAGCCCGTATCTTCAGTCCCCTGCCCGCCCACACAGCTTCCCGTGATGATCGCGGCCGTTTCCTTCAGGCCTGGAGTCCACTCCACCGCCGCGTCCTCCACCGCCTCCCGCGCCGCGATTACCGCGAATTGCGCGAAGCGGTCGATGAAGTCCGCGCGCCGGTCGTCGAAATACGGCTGGTGGCTGTAGCCCTTCACTTCGGCGCCATTTTGAAACCGGACCTGCCGCATATCGGCACATTCCACCGGGCCGATGCCGCACCGTCCCGCGCGCAGCGAAGCGGCAAACTCGGAGATGTTCCGCCCCAGCGCGCAAATCACGCCCATTCCTGTGATTGCAACCCGACGCATCCTACTGCCCGGCCGCCGAATCCTGCTTCGCGGACACCAGTTTTTCCACGCCTTGCGCCATCTGGCGGACCGTGCGCACCTGCCGCACCTCCTCGTCGGGAATGCTGATGTCGAATTCGTTCTCGAGCGCGAACAGGATTTCGACCGCGTCCATCGAGTCGATGTTCAACTGCTGGAAGTCGCTCTCGATGGTCACCGTTTCCGGCGGGATTCGCTTGGAGGTGGCGATTACCTTCAGAACCCGTTGCGTGATTTCGTCGGACATAGAAGTCGGCTAACCGTTTCGAAGTTGTATCCCCGGTCCAGCAACATCGGAACCAGGCGGCGGACGGCCTCCGCGGTCACACCAATATCCGGCTTCGCGCGAAGCTCACGTCCATCGTGTAGGCACAGGATAGCGCCATTCGACGCTCTACGCGCAAGTCGCGCTATAACGTCCTGCGTCTTCCGACTCCAATCATATCCGATTGCGGTCCACATCACCCCGGTGACTCCCGTATGAAGCTGTGCCTGTCTCAGCCCGAACCAGCGCACTCCGAAGGGTGCGCGGAACCAGGCGGGCCGCGCCCCCGTGTGCCGTTCGATGGCTTCCTGCGCCCGCCGCAGCTCGGATTCGAGGAATCCGGCCGGCCGGAACGCGAACAGCGGGTGCGTGAAGCTGTGGTTGCCGATTTCGTGGCCTTCGTCGCGCACCGCCCGCGCCACCTCGGGGAGCCGCACGACGTTTGCCCCCACCTGAAAGAAGGTCGCAGGCACGCCGTAAGCCCGCAGGATCTCCAAAATCTGCGGCGTGCCCTCGCTCGGGCCGTCGTCGAACGTCAGCGCCAGCGCGCGGCGGTCCCTGGGACCGCGCCAGTACGAAGGAGCGAAAACCGAGGACGACCGGCCGCGCACCGCCCATGCCATCAATCCGGCCGCGCCCGCCACTGCGCCCGAAACCGCCGCCACCATCAGCTTCATTGTAGGGCACGGCCCCCGCCGATATAATGGGAACAGTCCCCTTCCCAAATGGAACTCCGAGAGAAAGCAGCGCAACTCCCCCTGTCGCCCGGAGTGTACCTCTACAAGGACGCCGCCGGCCGCGTCATTTACGTCGGGAAGGCCAAGATTCTGCGCCACCGCGTCCGCAGCTATTTCCTCGAAGAGCGCCTCGCCGATGCCAAGACCGGCACTCTCATTTCCGAAGCCCGCGATGTGGATTACATCCTGGTGGACAACGAAAAAGAGGCGCTGGCGCTCGAGAACAACCTCATCAAGCAATACAAGCCGCGATTTAATATCCTGCTCCGCGACGACAAGACCTACCCCTACATCAAGCTAACCGCTGAAAAATATCCGCGCGTCTACGTCACCCGCCGCCTCAAGAAGGACGGCTCCACCTACTTCGGCCCGTATTTCCCTGGCAACCTCGCCCACCGCCTGGTGCATTTTATTCACCGCCACTTCCAGGTGCCCTCCTGCAAGGTGGATCTGACCCGCTTTCATCCTAAACCCTGCCTCCAGTACCACATCCATCGCTGTCTCGGCCCCTGCGTCCTCAACCTGACGAGCGACGAAGCCTACGCCGCCGCCGTCCGCGACGTCCGCCTGTTCCTCGAGGGCCGCCACTCCGACCTCGCCCGCGAACTGCGCCACCGCATGGCCGGCGCTTCCGAATCGATGCGCTTCGAGGAGGCCGCCTCCCTCCGCGACCTCGTCTCCACCGTCGAGGAGATGGAGGAACGCCAGAAGATGGCCGCGGCCAAGGGGGACGACGTAGATATCTTCGCCTGTTACGCCGAACCTCCCCTGGTTGCCCTCAACCTGTTTCACCTGCGCAACGGCCAGATCGTGGACCGGCGGGAATTCTTTTGGGAGGACCAGGCCGAGTTCGACGAGCCTCAGTTCTTCTCCTCCGTTCTGCTGCAAATCTACATGGACCAGCAGTACGTCCCCGGCGAGATACACGTGCCTGCCGATTTCGAGGACCGCGAGGTGCTCGAAGAGCTGCTTTCGGAAAAACGCAACCGCCGCGTCGAGATCCGAACGCCGCAGCGCGGCCAGAAGAAGGCTCTCCTCGGCCTGGTGCAGACCAATGCGCGCCACAGCTTCGACGCCCGGTTCCGCGTCCTCAAGCCGTCTTCCAAAGCCATCCAGGCGGCGCTCCAGGACAGCCTCAACCTCCCCGCCGCGCCCTCGCGCATCGAGTGCTTCGACATCTCCCACATCCAGGGCACCGATAAGGTGGCCAGCATGGTGGTCTGGGAGGACGGCCGGATGAAGAAGAGCGACTATCGCAAATTCATCATCCGCACCGTGGAAGGCAACGACGATTTCGCCAGCATGCGCGAGGTGGTCGGGCGCCGCTACGCGAGACTTCAGGAAGAAGGCCGCCCCCTGCCCGGCCTGGTTCTGATCGATGGAGGGCTCGGCCAGTTGCACGCCGCCGCCGGAGCCCTCGAAAGCATCGGCATCATCGACCAGCCTCTTGCCTCCATTGCCAAGCGCGAAGAGATCATCTACGTCTATGGCCAGGAGGACGAGCCCGTCGCCCTCGACCGCTTCTCCCCCATCCTGCACCTGGTCCAGTCCATCCGCGACGAGGCCCACCGCTTCGCCGTCACCTTCCACCGCTCGCGGCGCAACGCCCGCCAGCTTACTTCCGAACTGGACGCGATTGAAGGCGTCGGGAAGAAGACCGTCCTCAAGCTGCTCAAGGAATTCGGCAGCTCGGAGCTTGTGCGCGCCGCCTCCGAGGACCAGTTAGCCGCCGTGGTTGGCCGCGCGGCCGCACGTCGCGTCAGGGCCCACTACGCAGCCCCCGTACAGGGCTAGACCGCGTCCGAGATCGCCGCCTTAATCGTGTCCACCCGTTCCAGCACGCTACCAGGCTTGACGTAGACCAGCTCAAAGCCGAAGTCCCGGTACGTTTTCTCGTGAATTTTCTCGAAACGCAGCGTTTCCTCCAGGCTGATGCGCCGCGCTTCGGTAGGCGTGACGAAGCCGGGATTGCGAATGAAGAAGACTCGGCTCTGATAGATTGCCTCCCTCCTGACCCGGTCCAGTTCGCCGGCGAGCAAAGGCGAAACAGGGTACCCGAGGTAGGCTGCCAGCGCCGCCGTACACACGGCGCAACGGTCGTGAAACTGGACCTGGTCCGGTTGATAGGACGCTCGAAGCTGGCGGTCCCTTTGCAGATTGACTATGGCGTCGATGAACGAAGGATCAGTCCACGGTTGAGTCGTTCCTCTGGCCTGCGCGGCGGCGATGACATCGGTGGCGGCCTCTTCCACGACGCTGAATCCGTCAAGTTCCAACTGGCGGATAATCATTGTCTTTCCCGCGCCCGGCGCGCCGGTGATGATGAACCTTTTCATACCGAGCGAGATCCGCACACCCTACAGGTTGGCGTCGCTTTCGAGGCTCCGCCACAAATACCAGCTCGCCACCGAACAATAGGGGCGCCAGCGCTCCGCCAGTCGCTCCATCTCGGCCGGCGTCGGCAGGCCCTCCATTCCGTACGCTTTCCGGATGGCGTTGCGGATACCGAGATCTCCGGTGGGCAGCACGTCGGCGCGCCGCAGGGCGAAAATCAGGAACATGTGCGCGGTCCAGACGCCGATGCCTTTCACCTGTGTCAGCCGCGCGATCACTTCCTCGTCCGGCAGGTCCGGCAGGTCCTCGAAAATCACCACCCCATCGCGAGTGTGACGTGCCAGGTCGCGGATGTAGGCGATCTTCTGGGTGGAAAGCCCCGCGGCGCGCATCCGCGCCGGCCTGAGCTTCAGGATGCTCTCCGAAGTGATCCGGCCCCCGGCCGCCTTCACCAGCCGGGCAAAGATAACGCTCGCCACCCGTCCACTCAACTGCTGAAATACTATAGACTTAACCAGGGTTTCCAGGTCCGGAGAGCGAAACTGAATGCCGTAATCCCCGACCCTCTGGATGATCTCCCCGAGGGTGGGGTCGGCGGTCCTGAGGTGGACAATGGCTTCTTTCATGCTGAAACAATCCCGCCGGGGCGCGCGTCACCCATATTGTACCGGGATGAGAAAACTCCTTCTTTTTGCCATTGGCGCCAGCCTCCTGGCGCAACAGCCCGTTCCCAAGCAACCTGCCCAGAAACAGACCGACCAGGACATGCCCGCCCCCATCAAGGTGGATGTGGACGTGGTCAGCGTGCTCACGTCGGTCCGCGATAAACGCGGCGGGCTCGTCTCCAACCTCGAAAAGAGCGACTTCACGATTTTTGAGGACGGGAAGCAGCAGACTATCAAGTATTTCAGCCGCGAGACGGACCTGCCCCTCACCATCGGCCTGCTCATCGACGTGAGCGGCAGCCAGCGCAACCTCATCGAAACCGAACGCAGCGCCGCGTCGCAATTCTTCTCCCAGGTGCTCCGGCAAAAGGATCTGGCGTTCCTGATCAGCTTCGGCGAGGAGGCCGAGCTCCTACAGGACTCCACCGCCAGCCCCCGGCTGCTGACGGACGGCCTGGCCGATCTGCGCCCCAGCTCCGGCGTGCAGGGCCTGCACCCCGGTCCCGTTCCCACCGCCGGACCCACCCGCGGCACCGTGCTTTATGACGCGATCTACCTGGCGGCCAACGACAAGTTAAAGACCGAGGTCGGCCGCAAGGTGCTGGTCGTGATTTCCGACGGCGTTGACATGGGCAGCCGCCTGTCCCTGAATCAGGCGATCGAGGCCGCGCAGAAAGCCGACGCGGTGATCTACGGCATCGAGTATTACGACCCATCCGCCTATGGCATGTTTGGCGGCGGTGGCGGCGGGACCCTGAAGAAACTGGCGGAGGAGACCGGCGGCCATGCCTTCCGCGTGGACCGCAAGAATACCCTCCCGTCCATCTTCAAGGAAATTCAGGACGAGATGCGCAGCCAGTATGCCATCGGCTACACTCCCACCAACGAGGTGAAAGATGGCGGCTACCGCAAGGTAGAAGTCAAGCTCTCCAGCAAGGATATGAAAGCCCAGGCCCGCAAAGGCTATTACGCCCTGGCCAGGTAAGGATCAACGCGCGGGCGCAGCGGGGAGCATGTTGCGGATGGCGGCGATGCGCCATCCCTCGCCCGTGCGGGTGACGATCAGGCTGGCCCACATGTGCCGGTCCGGAGTGCCCCCGCTGCCCGCAATCTCGTAGCGGCCGTCCGCGATTGCGACGTCCGCAGTAAGAAATCGGACCGACTCCACGGTGATCGTCCTTTTTCCGCTGGAAGCCTGCGAGCTGGCCATCGCACCTTTGACCAGGTTCTCCCTGCCTTTCCGCCATTCGCCCGAGGAAACAAGCTGGTCGGCGTCCGCCGTGAACAGGGCCGCCACCGCCTTCTCGTCGCGCTGTTCGCGCGCCGCCACATAGCGCGCCACCAGGCTCCGGATCGCAGTGTCATCGGCCGCGCGGCCGCGTTGGCCGAGGGCGGCGGGGATCAGGGCATTCGAAACGAGGAAAAGGGACACGATGAAGGCGCGCATGGTTCACCTCGCAGGCAGTATACCGGATGTACCCGGCATGGGTGCTAAACTCGGTGCAATGGGAGGCAGTCTGTTTCCGATGTACGGCGAGAACACCGTCCTTGCGGGCGGCCCCGCTCCGCGCATCGGGTCCGTGCTGATCAAGCCCGCATCCGCGGTCTGCAATCTGGACTGCGAATACTGCTTCTATCTCGACCGCGCGGCCGACCCCTACCAGGACATGCCGGCCCGCACCATGAGCGACGAGACCCTGGAGCGGCTGGTCGAGAGCTATCTGTTCTACTCGCATCCCACCAGCATCTTCGCCTTCCAGGGCGGAGAGCCCACGCTCGCCGGCCTGCGCTTTTTCGAAAAAGTAGTCGAATATCAGCAGCGGTACGGGCGCAACGGGCAGTCCGTCTCGAACGCGCTGCAAACCAATGCCATGCTGCTGGACGCCTCCTGGTGCAGCCTGTTTCGCGAATTTCACTGGCTGCTCGGCGTTTCGATCGACGGCCCTGAGGAACTGCACGACCGGTATCGCTTCAACAAGGCCGGCCACGGCACGTGGAAACGCGTGGTGCAGAGTATCGAGCTGCTGCAAAAGGAGAACGTCGATTTCAATGTTCTGTGCGTGCTGAGTCAGGCGAACGTGGAGCAGCCGCGCGAAATCTATCGCTTCTTCAAAAGCCTCGGCGTGCAGCACATGCAGTTCATTCCGCTGGCCGAATTCGACGCCGAAGGCAAGCCGCTGCCCTTCACCGTGACGCCCGAACAGTACGGCCGCTTTCTGGTCGAACTCTTCGATGTCTGGTGGCCGGAGCGCCGCAACGTGCGCATCCGATTTTTCGACAATGTGGCCGAGGCCCTGGCCGGACAGGCGCCCGGCTGCTGCGAGATGCTCGACAGTTGCGACAGCTACGTCGTGGTGGAGTACAACGGCGACGTTTTTCCGTGCGACTTCTTCGTTGAGCGCGACTGGAAGCTCGGCAACGTGAATGCCGACTCGTGGAGCGAGATCGCGCGCCGCTCCCGGCGCTACGGTTTCGCCGCCAAGAAAGCGATCCCGCACGAAGAGTGCCTGGTCTGCGATTACGCCGCAATCTGCCACGGCGGATGCCCCAAGCTGCGGCACGCGCAAAATAAGCGCTTCGAAGATCTCGACTATTTCTGCGCTTCCTACAAGATGATTTTCAAGCGCGCGACCGATCCGCTGAGAAAAGAAGTGGCCCGGCTTTTCGGTCATCCGTCAGCCGGACGCCTGGCGCGTCCCATCGCCTTGCCGTAACGCAGCGCCACCAGCATACGGAGCCTGTGCGGCATCCACTGTTCCACCTTCACGATCGCTTTGTAAAACGCGCCCGGCACCACGAATATCTTGCCCCGGCGCAGTCCCGCGAGCGAAGCGTCCACCACCTCTTCCGCGCTCATCCACAGCGCTCCGGGTATGGACTCGCGCTTCATGTCCATCACCTCGTGAAATTCCGTAATGGTGAAGCCCGGGCACAGCGCCTGGACCCTGACCGGTGAGCCGGCGCTCCGCAGGTCCACCGCCAGTCCCTCCGTGAACGCATTCATCCACGCTTTCGTGGCGCAGTAGCTGGTGTTTCCCGGACTGATGCCATATGCCGCCACCGAGGACACGTTAATCACCGCCCCTTTACCGCGGGCCACCATGCCGCGAAGCGCTGCGTGCGAGAGCCGCACGGTAGCGAGGACGTGCAGCCGGTGCATTTGATCCTGGCCTTCGATAGCGGCGTCGAAGAAGCGGCGTTTCGTGCCGAAGCCCGCATTGTTAATCAGCATCTCGAGCCGCCCTTCAGCCTCGATCCGCTCCTCCACCCGGCGCATCCCGTCGTCGGAGGCCAGATCCGCCGCCAGCACTTCCGCGCCGTTCAGTTCCGCCGCCAGTTTGTCGAGCCGGTCGCGCCGCCGTGCCACCAGGATCAGCCCGAAACCATCGCGTGCCAGCCGCCTCGCGAAGGCCGCTCCTATTCCGGCGGAGGCTCCCGTAACCAGCGCTATGGGTTTGGAATCGTTCATAACGGTCTCCAGTGTACCCTCCGTTCGTCTCGAAGGCGTGACACGGTGTCCCACAAGCGAACAAAATCGCGTCCCGGGGGTTCGAAAGAACAGGGGTTTTTGTGGCACCCCGGGTGCGCGGCTTCCGGCCATGAATTCGATGCTGAAATCCTGGCTGGTCCTGACTGCCTCGGCGGCGATGTACGCGGCCGGCTCCGTCCATGTTCCGGGGCGATCCGGCGCATACCGGAGTCTACGATTCGCCTTCGGCGCCGGGCATCGCCACCGTGAAGTGGAAATTCAAGACCGGCGCCAAGGTGCTTTCTTCGCCGGCGGTGTCCGGCGGCACCGTCTACATCGGGAGCAACGACCGCTACCTTTATGCGCTCTCGGCCGCCGATGGTTCCGTCCGCTGGAAATTCGCCACCGAGGGGCCGGTTAACTCATCTCCAGGGGTGGCCGATGGCGTGGTTTACGTTAACAGCGTGGACGGCCGTTTCTACGCCGTGGACGCGGAGACGGGCAAGCTCAAATGGAAATTTGAAACAGGCGGCGAGCGGCGGTTCACCGCGCCCGGCATCCACGGCGCAATCCCACGGACCGAGAACATGCCCGATCCCTTCGACGTGTTCCTGTCCTCACCTGTGATCTCCTCGGGCGCCGTCTACTTCGGCAGCGGCGACTACAACGTCTACGCCCTCGATGCGCAGTCGGGCGCGCTCAAGTGGAAGTTCGCGACCGGCAACGTGGTGCACGCGACCCCTGCGGTCGCCGGCGGCGTCGTGTACATCGGAAGTTGGGACCGCTACCTCTATGCGCTCGATGCCGGCACCGGGTCGGTGAAGTGGAAATTCGAGACCGGCGACGACACCAAAATCTACAACCAGGTTGGCATCGCCAGCTCCGCTGCCGTGGCCGGAGGGTTGGTGTTTTTTGGCTGCCGCGACGGCCACTTCTACGCGGTCGATGCGGCCACCGGCAAGCAAAAGTGGAACATCGACAACAAAATGGGGTGGACCATCGCCTCGCCCGCGGTGAGCAATGGCGTCGTTTACTTCCCGACCTCCGACGGCCAGCGGTTCAAAGCCGTGGAGGCGGCAACCGGCAAAATTGTCTTCGACATCGGCAACAAGGCCGTCTCGTTTTCCTCCCCCGCGCTGGTGAAGGACACGGCGTACTTCGGATCTTCCGACGGATGGCTGCACGCCGTCGATGTCAAGACCGGCAAAGTCATCGCGGAGTTTCAGACCGACGGCAACAAGGCCAACGCCGCCAAATACATCGATGCCGAAGGCAAGATCAACAGCCGCGCCCTGTATCCGGAACCCACGCTGGAAGGCATGATCGTCGGGCTGGACCGGATGTTCTCGCTCGGTTCCATACTTTCTTCGCCCGCGGTGGCGGACGGCGTCCTCTACGTCGGCAGTACCGACGGAACGGTCTACGCCCTGAATTAGGGGGCGCGCGACTCGGACTTGAAACCGTCGCCGCCCCAACGTTGGCAAAAGAATTGCCGTTCGTTCAGCGGGTAAACGAATGGAGCAAGCCAAAATGAAGGAGTATCGATGAAAAGTAACCCGGTGGGGTGGTTCGAAATTTATGTGAAGGACATGATGCGGGCCCGCGCATTCTACGAGGCGGTCCTGGGAGTGCAATTGACAGCGCTCGAAAGCCCGGACTCGGAAGTCGCCGGCATGTGGGCATTCCCGATGGAGAGGGACGCAGCGGGCGCGGCTGGAGCCCTGGCGAGCATGAAAGACGAGCAGCCGAGCGGTAACGGAACCATCGTCTATTTCACCTGCGCGGATTGCGCGGTGGAAGCCGGGCGGGTTCGCTCCAACGGCGGAAAGGTCATGAAAGACAAGTTCTCGATTGGCCAGTACGGATTCATCGCACTTGTCGCAGACCCTGATGGCAACGTCATCGGACTGCATTCCATGAAGTAAGCTTTACATTCAGGCCGTTTCAAACCCCTTACGCCCCCATGCGCTTTTTCGTCGTGGGGGCGGTGTTTTCCCTGACCCGAACATACTCGGCATCGTGCGCTTCCCAGTTCGCCGCCAGTTTCTTCACCAGGTCCGGCTGCGAGGCCGCGACGTCGTGCTGCTCGCAGCGGTCCTTGCCGAGGTCGTACAGTTCCCATGGGCCGTTCTGACCCGTCGCGATGAGCTTCCAGTCCCCGCTGCGGATGGCCTTGTTGTTGTTGTGGTTGAAATACAGAAAATCGCGCGGCGCCGCGCCGTCTTTTTGAAACGCCGGCGCCAGGCTGCGGCCCGCCGGCGGCGGCGCACCCGGCATGTCCGTGGTTCCGCCGGCAAGGTCCACCAGCGTGGGCAGCACATCGATCAAATGGCAAGGGTCGTGCCGCAGTTTGTTCGCGTCTTTGATCCCGTTCGGCCAGTGGACGATGAGCGGGCTCGCGATCCCGCCCTCGTTCACCCAGGATTTATGCAGGCGGAAGGGCGAGTTCGAGCACGAAGACCAGCCCGGCCCCAGGCCCAGGTGCGTCCGCGCCGATCCCAGCGGCGCCGTGGGGTCGTGACCGTCCCCGCGGATAAGCTGCTCGGAGCTCGCACCGTTGTCCGAAAGGAAAATCACCACCGTGTCGCGCTCCGCGCCCATGCCGCGGATCTGCGCGAGCACTTTGCCGATCTCCAGGTCGAGCCGCGTCGTCATCGCCGCGTGGATAGCCATCTTCGTGCGTTGCAGCGATTTCTGCTCCGCCGTCAGCGTGGACCACGGCACGGCGCGCGTCACCTCGCCCGGGCCGATTTTGGCGCGCAGTTCCTCGTCCGGGGTGTTCCACCGGGTCCACATGTCTGCCTCGAGCGGCGCCAGCGCGCAGTTCACCAGGCCCATCCGGCGCATGCGCTGATGCTTGCGTTCGCGGGCCGTGTCCCACCCCTCCGCGAACTTGTCCTTGTAGCGCTCGATATCGGCGGGCGGCGCCTGCAACGGAAAGTGCGGCGCATGCGGCGCGAGGTACAGGAAGAACGGATCGGCGGCGTGCTCGCGGGCGTGCTCCGCCAGGAAACGCACCGCGTAATCCGATATGGCCGTGGTGCTGTAGTAGCCTTCCTCCGGCTTGGGCAGGCGCTCGCCGTCCAATTCGTGCCGGTTCTGCGTGAAGAAACGCAGCTCATCGAGCATCGCGTAGGAATGATCGAACCCCGCGCCGCCCTCGTTGGTCGCGAAGCGGATGTGCCACTTGCCCGAATGATAGGAGCGGTACCCGAGCGGCTTCAAATATTCGGGAAGGAAGCGCGTGTAGTTCGGAACGTTCCCAGGCGTCATTACATCGCAGGCGGTCTGTTGCGCGTAATACCCGGTGAGCAGGCAGTTTCGCGAGGGGCCGCAGCGCGCGGTGGAATAGGCCTGCGTGAAGCGGAGGCCGCCGCCGGCCAGCCGGTCGAGATTGGGCGTGTCGATGTCGCCGCCGTAACAGCGCGCGTCCGAAAACCCCAGGTCGTCGGCCAGGATGACCAGGAAATTCGGCTTCTTCGCGGGTGCCGCGCCCAGGGTTGCCGCGGCCGCGCCTCCCATCAAGGTCAGGAAATCTCGTCTGCTCGGCATCATGCGCTCCTCGGGTTTGCGTTAACGCTGCGCGCTCCGAATCCGCTTCTCCCAGTCGAAAAATGCCGCGAGCGGCGATTCGGGTTTGACCGGGAAGACCACGTAGGCCGTCCGCTCTTCGTAGACATCGCCCGGACCGAGATGCGTCGGCGTCCGGTTCACCAACTGGCGGTTCCAGTATTTGCCGTTATCCGCGCCGTCCTCGATGGTCGTCATCGAATTGGCCGTTTTCGATGCTTTGTACTCCAGCACCACCGCGCCGTAGCCGTAGCCCTTTTCGAGGTTGACGAAACAGACCCACGGCGCATCGGCGGCGATCGGTTCCTTCTCCAGGATTTTTCCGCGCTCGGCGAAAGTGGCGATGCGCGGCTTCCCATCGCGACCCGGCCAGGCGACGTGCGTAAACAGGGCGTCCATCGTCATCTCCTGGTTGCGAAGCCAGTACATCTCCATGGGCCGCTCCACCGTCAGCACCGAATGGAACAGGAAATAGGGAAGGTCCGCAAAAAACTGGTATTCCGCCTTGATGTGTATTTCTGGATAGTCCTGATGATAGCCGTCGCGCTCCATGTGGAACGTATTCCCCGCCAGGTTCCGGACGACCTTCTGCACCGGTTGCCAGGTTCCTATGCTCGCGTAACCCGCCGCTCCCACGCGCTGAAAGTTCGGCGCCCAGTGCATCCGGTTGGGAGTTCGCGCGAGCGTCACGCCGAACTGCTTGAGCGTCAGTGACCGCAGCGTCCCGCTGTCTTCCTCTTTGTTGGCGACGACACGTTTGGAGAGGTCCGCCACAAAGTAATCGTTTTCCACTTTGCAGCCAACCGGGTCCGTGAACGTGACCTTCCATTCCGCGGCCGCCGCCACCGAGGCCGCCAGGAGAAGAAGCGTGGGGATTTTCATGTCGCTTTTGCCAAAACTCGCTTGATTATATCGCCCGCGCATCGTGCCCGCCTTCCTTGTGCCCTGCTATGATGGCCCCAGAATTCACTGACAGGAGATATTCCATGCCGATTTCTTCGCGACGCAGTTTTCTCGCCGCCGCCGCGGCCATTTCCGCTGGCCGCGCCATTGGCGCGAACGACAAAGTGAACATCGTAGTGATCGGCGTCGGCGGGCGCGGCAACGATCACATCACGGAGTACGCCAAGCAGCCCGACTGCCAGATTGCCGCCGTCTGCGACGTGAACCAGGCCTCGCTCGAACGCGCCGTGGCACGCGTCAAAACACTCACCGGCCGCGAGCCCAAAGCCTACGACGACATGCGCAAGGCGTTCGCCGACAAAGACGTGGATGCGGTCTCCATCACCACGCCCAACCACTGGCATGCCCTTGCCGCCATCTGGGCCTGCGAGGCCGGCAAGGATGTGTACGTCGAAAAGCCCGCCTGCTACAACATCCACGAAGGCCAGCGCATGATCGAGACGGCGCGCAAAACCGGCCGCATCATGCAGGTGGGCATGCAGAGCCGCAGTATGCCCCACAAGATCCAAGCCATGAAACTGCTCGAGGACGGCATCATCGGCAAGGTTTACCTGGCCAAGGGCCTCTGCTTCAAGCGCCGCGTCTCCATCGGGCACAAAGCCGACGAGCCGGTGCCAGCCGGGCTCAACTGGGATATGTTCCTCGGCCCCGCGCCGATGCGTCCGTATAACGAATTGCGCTATCGCTACAACTGGCACTGGTTCTGGGATACCGGCAACGGCGACATCGGCAACCAGGGCGTGCATGAAATGGACATCGCGCGCTGGGGACTCGGCAATCCGATGTGGCCCAAGTCCGTCGTATCCACCGGCGGCAAGTTCGCCTACATCGACGACCAGGAGACGCCGAACACCCAATTGGCATCGTTCGACTACGGCGACAAAGAACTGGTTTTCGAGGTGCGCGGCCTGCCCACCGGCGGCGAGGGCGGCATTCCCAAAGGCGGCGGCAACTACGTCGGCAATCTCTTCTACGGACCCGATGGCTGGATGGCCGTGGATGGCTCCGGGTTCCAGGTGTACAAGGGCGAAAAGACCGAGCCGGAAATGAGCGTCAAAAAAACTCCGGGGTCGGATACGGCTCCGCACATGGCGAATTTTCTCGCCGCCTGCAAGTCGCGCACCCAGGCCGACCTGCACGCCCCCATCGCGGTCGGGGCCATGTCGGCCGACCTCTGCCACCTGGCCAATATCAGCTACCGCACCGGCCGCAAGCTCACAGTGGACGCAGCCGGCGCGCGTTTCACCGGCGATGGCGCAGCCGAGGCGAACCCGCTGCTGACGCGGAAATACCGGCCGCCCTATGTCGTCTGAACCCGAGATCCTCACCACTACCGTCGGTTCCTATCCGATCCCGGCGTGGCTGGCGGCGCAACCCGGCGAACAGGCGCGGCTGGACGCCACGCGCGTGGTCTTCGACATCCAACGGCAGGCCGGAATCGACCTGCCCACCGATGGCGAACTGTACCGCTTCGACGTGAATCATCCCGACACCAACGGCATGATCGAGTATTTCATCCGTCGCATGGCCGGTATTCGCGCCGATGTCGGGCGCAGCGATCTCGAAGCGTTCCGGCAGGTGAATGCCATGCTCTTCCGGCACAAGGCCGCCGGCGTTGTCGAGCGGCCGCTGGCCGAGGGCTCGCTCAATCTGCTGGCCGATTGCGAGCTGGCCGCCGCCGTTTCGGGCGGGCCGTTCAAGTTTACGGTCACCAGCCCGTACATGCTGGCGCGCACGCTCCTCGACCGCCATTACTGGGGCTTCGGAGATCTGGTGATGGCTGTGGCCGGCGTGCTGGCTCAGCAGGTGGCCGGCCTTCCCTGTTCCTGCCTCCAGGTGGACGAAGCCAACATTCCCGGCAATCCCGCCGACGGGCCCCTGGCCGCGGAGGCCATCAACCGCGTGCTCGATTGCTTCACCGGAAAACGCGCCGTCCATCTCTGCTTCGGAAACTACGGCGGCCAGACCATTCAGAAGGGCGAATGGCGGGCGCTCACCGGTTTCCTGAACGCCCTGCACGTGGACCACCTGGTGCTCGAACTGGCGCACCGTCCCGCGTCCGACCTCGAAGCGCTGCGCGACGTGGACCCTCGCATCCGCCTGGGAATCGGCGTGGTGGATGTGAAGGTGAATCACGTCGAAAGCCCCGAGGACATCGCTGCCTCGCTCGAACGCGCCGAAAACGTGCTCGGGCCCGGGCGCGTGGGTTGGATCCATCCCGACTGTGGTTTCTGGATGCTGCAACGCTCCGTGGCCGACCGCAAGATCGCCGCGCTGGCCAAGGGCCGCGACCTGTACCTGGGGCGCCGGTGATCGAATACCGGGACCGGGCCACAGGGGCGCGCGTCATCCAGGTCACCGAAGGGCCGGCCATCAACCATCCGTCCTATTTCCTGCAAAGCTCGTTCTTTCCGGGCGGACGAGAGATGTTTTTCACCTCGTATCGCACGGGCGCGCCGCAGTTATTCGAGGCTTCGCTCGTTTCCGGAGAGGCGCGGCAGATCACCGCCGGCGAGCCGGTTCACCCGTTTTCTGCGGCGCTCCATCCCGATGGCGAGACGCTGGTGTTCACCCGCGGCGGCGGATTGTGGGCCATCCACCGCGGCACGCTCGCGGAACGCCGGATCGCGGACCACCCCGGCGCGCAACTCGGCGAGTGCTCCATCAGCCGCAACGGCGAATGGCTCACCGCCGCCTTCAAACACGGCCGGCAATGCGGCCTCGTGGCCGGCCGTTTCGACGGTTCCGGCTGGCACGCGATTCCGTTTCCCCGCACGGTGATTCACCCGCAGTTCCATCCCCTCGAACCGGAATGGATCGAGTTCGCCGGGGACCCGGCGCCGCGCATGCACCGCGTCCGTCGCGACGGCAGCGGCCTCGAGTGCCTCTACCACCACGGCAACGACGAATTCGTGGTGCACGAAACCTTCCTCGGCGATACCGGCGACCTCGTGTTCACGGTCTGGCCGCGCGCGCTGCAACGCATGGACTGGAGCACGCGCGAAATCCGCACCATTGCGGAATACAACTCCTGGCACATCGCGCCCGACCGCCGCGGCAGCCGCATTCTCTGCGATACCAACCACCCGGATGACGGGCTCCAGATTATCGACGCCGCCACCGGCGACAGGCGCTGCCTCTGCCTCAGCGAATCGAGCAACCAGGGATCGCAGTGGCGGAAGTCGCGCTACGCCGTTGCCGAAGATTTCGCGCAGGCCAGAAACGAGCTGAGCTGGATGGAGAATGCCGCCGACACCGTTTACGGGCCGCAGTGGAGCCATCCGCACCCCTCCTGGTCCACCGACGAATCGCGCGTCGCGTTCGCCAGCGACCGTACCGGAACCGCCCAGGTCTACGTGGTCGAGGTGGAAGCCTGAAGCCCGGCGCGGTAATCGGCCTCATATCGTGGACGCGATCAGGATGTGGCCGCCCTTCTCGGGCATCGCATCCACGCGGCCCGGAAAATACCGCTCCGCCATCTGCCGGGGTCCCAGGTCTTCGAGCGCGATGAACCCCAGTTCCTTCAGCCGGGCGTGGAGATCCTCCGGAGTGAAGAAGCTTAACCAGCGTTCCCCCAGTGCGGCGACACGCCCGGCACGTTCCTCGAGTTCAGCGCGTTGCGGCTCCGGCAGCGCCTCGGGCGGATCGGCGTAATCGAATACCACGTGCGCGCCGTCCCGAATGCCGGCGATGAACCGAAGCGTGGACCAGACAGCCTCCGCGGTCAGGTACGGCACGACTCCCAGCCAGGTGAAGAATGTCCGATGCGTGGCATTGAAACCCGCTCCCGCCAGCCCTTCGGCAAGGCCCTGCCGTTCGAAGTCGATCGGAGCATAGGTCAACGAGGGCGGCGCCTGAATCGCGGCGGCGAAGAGACACTCGCGCTTCCAGGCCTGCGTGGCCGGATGGTCCACTTCGAAGACCCGCACGCGTGCCGCGAGAGGACTCCGGTAGGCCCACGTGTCCAGCCCGGCGCCCAGCACCACCACCTGCCGCGCTCCCCCTTCCACCGCTCTCGCCAGGGCATCTTCGGCGAACCGGTGCCGTACCGCGATGAAGATCCGCATTCTCCGTCCGCCGGGCCGGCCGGTAGCCTCGCGCGTCACCGTGTCCGCATCCCGGCCCAGGATGCGCAACGCGAGCGGGTCGCAAAAGATCCGGCCGTCTTCGAGAACCTGGTGCGCGGCGCGGTGGAAGGCCACGCCCAACGCGGTCCGGCTCGGTTGTCCCGGCTCCACCTTTTCAGCCTACGACAGCCCGCCATCCCCGAACAGGTACGGTAAGGTCCGAATGCTGGTGGCATTTTGGCGGCCGTTGCGTTACGCTCTTGGAAACCTGGAGGTCTGCAGAATGCGGATTCAATTTATCGCGGGCATGCTGCTCGCGGCTTCGACCGCCATAGCTCAATATGGCACCGCGGATCGTCCGCTGGACGTTCCCTACGTACCCAGCCCCAACCCCGTCGTGGACGCCATGCTAAAGCTCGCCGACGTAAAGAAAACCGATACCGTGATGGACCTGGGATGCGGAGATGGCCGCATCGTCATCTCGGCGGCCAAAACCTATGGCGCGCATGGGGTGGGGGTGGACCTGAATCCCGAACGCGTGGAAGAAGCGCGGGCGAATGCCAAAAGCGCGGGCGTGGACAGCATGGTGCGGTTCGAAGAAAACGATCTGTTCAAAGCCGACATCAGCAATGCGTCCGTGGTGACCCTTTACCTCCTTCCCGGAGTCAACGAACGCCTGAAGCCGAAACTCCTGAGCGACCTCAAGCCGGGAACCCGCGTGGTCTCCCACAGCTTCGATATGGGCGAGTGGAAGCCGGACAAGGAAGAGGTTGTCGACGGCCGCCACATTTACCTGTGGATTATTCCAGAGAAAAAGTAACCCGCTCCTTGCGCCGCGGCAGCGGAGCGTTCAGAAACTCGAGGAACGGAGCCATGGCCCGGAACCGCGTCACGATGGACGGATAGAGTTCGGGCGTGGTGGCCGGGTCCGGCGGAAGCTCGATGTATAGCAGGTATTGCTTGAAGCGCAGCAGGTCCGCCGCGGGGTGATCCGGCGGATAGCCTTTGGGCACCCGGGTCAATTGCTCACCGTGCATCTCGCCCAGAAGCCTCCGCACAGGCGCCGCCGCAATGATCTTGCGGAACTGCCGGTGGTTCTCCGCAATGTGGGCCCTCACCGCGCGCAGGGTCTCGGGCGGCGGCATGTAAATCCCGCCCCCTACGGCCGTTTCTTTGTGCGAGACGGCAAAGTAGAACCCCGCGCCGTTCTCGATGGCGCGGTGCCGGAACGACGCCGCGATCTGCTGTTTATACGGTGACTTGTCCTTACTGAAACGGGTGTCCCGGTAGAAGCGGTACACGGCCTTGCCGGGCTCGGTGCGGTATTCGGGGGCGAAGCCTTTGAGGGCCGCGTTGACCGTCTCTACCAGCCGGTACATCGGCTCCTTGACGGAAGCTTCGAAAACCGGTTTGCGGGGCAGGAACCACTCGCGGTTGTTATTGCGCTGGAGGCCGCGAAAGAACTGCATGGCTTCCGGCGGGAAGCCTGGAAATCCGGATGGCATTCAGGTACTCTCCCTTATAATTGAGGTGATGCCGACGGCGGAAGAGATGCACGCGCGTCTCGCCGAAATACCCAATTTAACCGTTTCGATCGGCACTCCGCTCGCTCAACATACCCGGTTCGGGATTGGCGGTCCGGCCGACGTGTTCGCGGAGACCGGGGACGAGACGGCGTTTGTCGAAGCCGTGGCGCGCACGCGCGCCAGCGGCCTGCCTGCCATGGTCATCGGAGGCGGGACGAACCTCATCGTGTCCGACAGCGGCTTCCGCGGCATCGTGCTGCGCTTTCGCGCCGACCGCCTGGAGGCCGATGGCGCCCGCGTCCACGCCGAGGCCGGGGCCGTACTGCAACACCTGGTGGACTTTACGATCGGGCACGGGTTGAAAGGCCTGGAAACGCTGTCGGGCATTCCCGGATCGGTCGGGGCCGCCATCTACGGCAACGCCGGCGCCTACGGCCACTCGATCTCCGAGCGCGTCCAGGCGGTGCGGTTCTTCGACGGCCGCGACATCCGCGAATTTTCCAACGAGCAGTGCCGCTTCGAATATCGCGAGAGCATCTTTAAGAAATGCAAGGAGTGGATCATTTTTTCCGTGGACCTTCTGCTGGAGCCCGGGGACGGCGCCGGGTTGCGGCGGCGGGCCGACGAGATCCTGGCGGTCCGCAACGAGAAGTTTCCCGTCACCATGAAATGCGCGGGCAGCATTTTCAAGAACCTGTTGCTGAAGAACCTGCCGGAAAAGGTGGCGGCCCAGGTGCCGGCGGAGTCGGTGCGCGAAGGCAAGGTGCCGGCGGCGTGGTTTCTCGAGCAGGTGGGTGCCAAAGGCATGCGGCGCGGCGAGATCCACGTGGCGGATTATCATGCCAACCTGATCTACAATACGGGCTCCGGCACGGCGGCCGACCTGTCGCTGCTGATCCGGGAGTTGAAGGCCAGGGTGTGGGACCGTTTCGGCGTCGAACTCGAAGAGGAGGTGCAGTACGTCGGCTAGCGCGTGCTTCATCGCCGTCGTCTTGGCGGCCTCGCTGGCCGCGGCCGACTTGCACCAGGCGGTCCTCAGCGGCAATTTGGAAGCCGTGAAGGCCCGCGTCGAGGCCGGCGACAACGTCAACGCCCGCGATCAGTTGGGCGCCACCGCGCTCCACGACGCCGCCTGGAACGGATATCTCGAGATTGCCCGGTACCTGATCGAGCACGGCGCGGACGTGAAGGCGAAGCATTCCGAGGGCGGATCGGTGCCGCTCGGCTACGCCGTGATCAAAAACAACCTGCCCATGGCCGCGCTGCTCCTGGATCACGGCGCGGAGCTGACGGCGGTGGACCGCTGGGGCGATACGCCGCTGCACCTGGCCGTCGATAAAGGGCATATCGAGATGGCGGAGATGCTGTTGCAGCGCGGCGCGCCCGTCGGGGTTCGCGACCGCGCCGGCTCGAGTCCCCTGGATTTGGCTGCCGAACGCGGCAACCTGCGTATCGCCGAACTGCTGCTCGATCACGGCGCTCCGGCGGACGAACCGAACCCGCAGAGCGGCTCCGCCCCGCTGCTGACCGCGGCAGCCCGCGGCAACGAAGCCGTGGTCCAACTTCTGCTTGCCAGGGGCGCGGACCGCAAACGCCGGAACCGTAGCGGCGACCGGGCCCTGGAGGTGGCGGTACGGGGACGCCATACCGCCGTCGTCGGGCTGCTGCTCGAAGGCGTGGTGGAAGACACCGCTCCAGCCCTGCTTCAGGAAGCGGCCCTAAAGGGACAAACCGAAATTGCCGATGTACTGATTGCGAAGGGTGCAAACGTAAACGCGCGGGACGAGTCCGGCTCGACGCCGCTGCACACGGCCGCATTGAAGGGCAATACGGCGATTGCCGCCCTGCTGCTCGATCACGGCGCCGAGGTGGATGCGCGCGATGGGGACGGGCTGACTCCGCTGCACGACGCCGCTTTGAGCGGCCAGGCGGCGGTGGCGGCGCTGCTCCTCGATAAGGGAGCGGACCGCGAGGCCCGCGACGGCGATACGGGCGCAACTCCGCTCTACCACGCGGCGTCGTGGGGGCGGCGGAGCGTGGTGGAACTGCTGCTCGCCCGGGGCGCCGATGTCAACGCGGCCAACAAGGCCGGCCATACGCCGGCGGCCATCGCGCGGATGAACGGATTTCCGGAAATCGCGGCCCTCATCGAGAGGCGCGGCGGAAAATAGTCCCGGCCGCGCGGCACCCTCCAACGAGGAGGCGATTGGAACCCGAACTTTCGGTGGCCGCCCGGCGGCACATTCGAGCGCTGTTGTGTGCCCTGGCGCCGGCCGCGGAGCGGCTGGAAAGCAGGTTCTGCGGCCGGTTGCGAAGACGCAAGTGGCCGGAAGCGGACATTGCCGCCCTGCTCGGGATCCTGCCGAGCGCGGCCGCGGGGCACCGGACCCTGGCCGGCTTCTTCCGCCACGTGGAACGGCAGGGACGGGAACTGGCCAGGCTGAACGTCCCGCCACCGGTCGCCACCGCCGCCCTGGCCGAATTTCAGCAGTTGATCGAGACCGCAGTCAAGGGACGTTTTGCGCCGGCGCGCGAGCAGCTCCAGCTCGCCACGGTATTGGTACTGAACCGCGCCTTCTACGATGTCCGGGAGGCGGAGGCCCGCTGCTTTTTCGGCCTGTACCGCGCGGAAACAGAAGTCGCCGGTCTGGACGAACTGCTGCGCCGTTTCGTGCGCCTGCTGGCGCATTCGCTGCGTGCGCAAGCCGGACGGCTGTTGCTGGCCGGCGAGGGATTCGCCGTGACGCCCGGGGGGTTGGCTTATCTGGAGGGCGACGTGGCCGGGCAGGGGTGCGTCTGCGCCTGGTCGTACCCCATCCGCCAGTTCGCCGTACTCCAGTTGGGTTTCGCCGCGCCCCGGCGCTGGCTCCCGCGCGAGGAGACGTTGTTGCACGCGGCGGCGGACCGGTTCGCCGAGGCCTTCGAGCGCGTGCGGGTTCAGGCCGAGTTGCGCCGTCTCCATGCCGAGGCGCTGCGAGCGGAGGAAGAGGAGCGGCGCCGCATCGCCCGCGAACTGCACGATGAAGCCGGTCAATCGCTGCTGCTGTTGCGCCTGGAACTCGAACTGATTGAGCGCGATACACCCGCCGAAATGCGGGCCAGGCTAGCCGCCGCCCGGGCCGTGGCGGAGCGCACGATCGAAGAGATCCGGCGCATCGTGGCGGCGCTCAGCCCGGCTGTGCTCGAGCGCCTGGGCCTCGAGGCCGCGCTGCGCCACCTCGGCGGCCGCTTTGCCAAGATGCATCCGGCCGCACTCCGCATGCGCATTCACCTGCCGCAGTCGTCGTTTTTGCCCGAGCAGCAGCGGGTGGTCTATCGGGTGGCGCAGGAGGCCTTACAAAACATTTCCAAGCACTCTGAGGCCACTCGGGTAAATTTTTCGGTGAGTTTTACCGATAGGGTAATCAGGCTGCGCGTTACGGACAACGGCGCCGGCTTTAGTGCGGAGCAGGCGGACAGCAAGCCGATGGCGTTCGGTCTCGGCGGGATGCGAGAGCGGGCAGCGCTCCTCGGCGGAACGCTGAACATCCGCAGCGCGCAAGGCGCGGGAACGGCGGTGTCGCTGGTGATCCCGTATTCCGAAATGGTGGCAACTCATGGCGAAGACTCGAATACTCATAACTGACGACCATATGCTGTTCCGGCAGGGCATCCGCACCCTACTCTCGGCCGAACCGGATCTGGAGGTAATCGGCGAGGCGGCCAACGCGGCGGATGCCATTTCGACCGCAAGACAGTTTCACCCCGACGTTGTCCTGATGGACATCGGCATGCCGGGAATGAGCAGTTTCGAAGGCGCGCGCCAGATCCGCAAAGACCGGCCCGAGACTCGCGTCGTGTTCCTTTCGATGTACGATGACGAAGACTACCTCTCCGAGTCGCTCGCCATCGGAGCCAACGGCTACCTGCTGAAGGACAGCCCGGCCGAGCAACTCGTCATGGCGATCCGGGAGGTGCACCGCGGCGGCAGCGTGTTGAGCCCCCGCATGCTGGCCCGCCTGGTGGACGATTTCCGCGGCCAGGGCAAAGCGACCCCCCGCGAGCCGCGATTCGGCACCCTGACCAATCGCGAGCGCGACATTCTCAAGCTCCTGGCGGAAGGCAAGTCGGTCAAGGAGATCGCCTCCGGTTTCGACCTGAGCGTCAAGACCGTCGAAGCCCACAAATTTAACCTGATGCGCAAACTGGATATCCACAACAAGGCGCAACTCGTCCAATACGCGATCCAAAAGAAGATTATCCGTCTGCCTGAGCATGTTTTCGGATGAACCGTGCGGCGTCCGGCGCGAAGCCGCACAAAATTTCCGTGCAGCCGCAAGAAAAACAATTTGCACGCGTAATGTTTTCTGATATCCTGAAAACGCTCTGGTGTCGATTGCCCGCGCGAAAAATGGAGACAGCCGCACAAGGCCTTCTAACTCGCGATGAAATGGAAAACAGGCGCCTGATGGCCGCTCAGGACCTGCAAACGGGGCTCTCGCAGTCCCAAGTCGCTCGTAAATTCGGCGTCAGCCGGACAACCGCTTCGCGGTGGCACCGCGCTTTGCACGGTAACGGTGTGGAAGCGCTTCGGAAGCGCCGTGCTCCCGGACGCCCCTGCCGCCTGAGCAAAGACCAACTTGTCGGCGTCGCCGAGGTTTATCAGGCAGGGCCCCGCGTCGCCGGTTTCGACAGCGACCGCTGGACCACTATGCGGTTCGCCGACGCTATCTTTGCCCGCTTCGGCGTGCGCTACGATCCCGATCACGTGGGCCGGATCATGCACCGGCTCGGTTTGCGCGACCGGACCCGTACGCGTCGCCACGAACACGAACAGCAATTTGTGGCGGAAACCCCTGGAATCACCGCTGTAGCGTGAGTAGGGCGCAGTCGCGTTCAGGAGGACGCCCTACTCGCGGTACTCTCCAAATACGCGCCTGAGCCGGTCCGAGATCTCGCCCACCGTGACGTAAGCAGCCGCTGCGTCCAAAATGGCGGGCATCAGGTTGACCCCGGCACAGGCGTTCGATTCCAGCGTGTCCAGGGCCCGGTCCGCGGCGGATTGGCTCCGGGACGCCCGGACCGCGCGTAGACTCTCTATCTGCCCCTGCTCGAGAGCGGGGTCCAGCCGGAACCCGACCGCGGCATGCTCGTCCGGCTGCTCGAACCGGTTGACACCGACAACGATCCGCCTGCCTGCCTCCACCTCCCGCTGGTATTCGTAGGCGGAGTTCTGTATCTCGTTCTGAATGAACCCCGTTTCGATCGCCCGCAGGGTTCCCCCCAGTTCGTCGATGCGTTTCAGGTAATCCATCACCTGTTGCTCGATCGAGTCCGTCAGACTTTCGATTGCCTCGCTGCCCCCTACCGGATCCACGGTGTTGGCCGCGCCCGATTCGCAGGCGATAATTTGCTGGGTCCGCAGCGCGATCCTTGCCGATTCTTCCGTAGGCAGCGACAGGGCCTCATCCCGTGAATTCGTGTGCAGCGACTGTGCCCCGCCCAGCACCGCGGCCATGGCCTGCAACGCCGTGCGGACGATGTTCACGTCCGGCTGCTGCGCGGTGAGGGTCGATCCCGCGGTCTGCACGTGAAAGCGCAGCATCATCGAACGCGGATCGCGCGCACCGAAGCGGTCTCGCATCAGCCGCGCGTAAATCCGCCGCGCCGCGCGGAATTTGGCTATTTCTTCGAGGAAGTCGTTATGCGCATTGAAGAAAAACGAGAGGCGCGCGGCGAAGGAATCCACCGCCAGTCCAGCGGCCACCGCCGCTTCAATGTAGGCGATCGCGTCGGCAAAGGTAAAGGCGAGTTCCTGAACCGCCGTCGCGCCGGCTTCCCGTATGTGATAGCCGCTGATCGAAATGGTATTCCACTCCGGCATCTCTACCCCCGCCCAGGCGAATATGTCGGTAATGATCCGCATCGCCGGGCGTGGCGGGTAGATGTACGTCCCACGCGCTACGTATTCCTTCAGAATGTCGTTCTGGACCGTTCCCGACAGCTTCCGGATATCCGCGCCCTGCCGCTGCGCCACCAGCGCGTAGTACGCCAGCAGGATCGCCGCCGTTGAATTGATGGTCATCGACGTCGAGACCTTCTCGAGCGGGATGCCGCGAAACAGCACCTCCATGTCCGCCAGCGACGAGACGGCCACGCCGACCCGGCCAACCTCGCCTGCCGCCATCGGATGGTCCGAATCGAAACCCATCTGCGTCGGAAGGTCGAAGGCTACCGACAATCCCGTGGTTCCCTGCTGCAAAAGGTAAAGATAGCGCCGGTTGCTCTCCCCGGCGGTGCCGAATCCGGCGTATTGGCGCATCGTCCAAA
Organism: Bryobacterales bacterium; assembly: GCA_963836425.1. Classification (GTDB taxonomy): domain Bacteria; phylum Acidobacteriota; class Terriglobia; order Bryobacterales; family Bryobacteraceae; genus CAWIJJ01. The sequence continues at coordinate 670,576 of CAWIJJ010000016.1, forward strand.
GACGGCTCCGGTACATTTCCGGGTAAATACCCCGGGTGTAAGGGAACTGCCCAGGCTTACCGGCTTCCCGGCTCATGAACGGGAGATTTTGCGCGCTCGCAGGAACGAGGTGACGCCGAAGTAGCCCGTGAGGGCTGTGCAAAAACCGGCGATCAACATGCGGCCGAGCTGCCCGCTGGTGTCGGCGGAGGCATCAGGCTGTAACCAGGACCAGGCATAATGGCCGGTGCGCAATCCGAAGATCGCCGAGAAACACAAGAAAATAAAACCGATGACCTCATTCCAAAGGGTGCGCGCCGGTTTGATGACCGCCGGTACGACGTGGCGAACAAACTCCCTTCCGTGACGTGCCGTGACTCGCTTCCACACATCCTTATGTTAACAAAACGTTATTCCGTCCGAATCGCTATGCTTTGCGGCCTTCGAAATGCCGATACATTCAGTTGTGGGGCCTTGTGATCGGTGGGTACGTCCACTACAATCGGAACGAGTGGGTTCACCCTCGGGAATGGAACGCCGCCGGCACTCGACGCATCCACTCTAATTAGGGAGCACTCTGTGGAAGAGCCATTGAAGCACCTCATGCAGGAATTGGGAAACGCGATCAACGATTCCCTTTCCGAGTCCGACCGGATCGCGGAAGCGATCGGCGAAATCAAACGGGCCGGCTACGATGTTTTCCTGGTCCTGGAGGCCACCATTGGCTTCAATCGCCGCGATGAAAACGGGGAGGAAGAGGAGGAGCAAAGCGAGGTGGTCGATGAGCCAAAACGGTTCGAGGCGACCGGCAAAATCAAGTTCACTTCCCAGGACCACCGGTTCCTTCGCGCCCTCAAAATCGCAGTAGACGACGAAAACCGCTAGAACAGCGTCTTTTCATAGACCTGCCAGGTTCGCAGACAGGCCTCTTCCCACGTAAAACAAGCCGCACGAATGCGGCCTTTGCGCGACATCTCGCTGCGCAGGGCGTCATTCTCCGTCAGTGCGATCAGGGCGGCGGCAATTTCTCCCGTTTCCGTTGGATCCACCAGTACCGCCGCATCGCCCGCCACTTCAGGCATCGCCGAGCGGTTCGCCGTCACCACCGGGATCCCGGCCGCCATCGCCTCCAGCACCGGCATGCCGAACCCTTCATCGAGCGATGGAAAGGCAAAAACGGAAGCGCGCGCGTACCAGCCCGTCAGTTCCTCCGGCGACAGGTAGCCCGTGAGAACGATACGGTCGCGCGCCGGGCTTCCCGCCACCCGTGCCGCAATCTCCTCCGCCCCAAAACCGTTCGATCCCGCCAGCACCAGCCGCCAGGACCGGTCCACTGCCTCGAAGGCTTCCACCAGGCGCGCCACGTTCTTTCGTTTCTGGATGGCGCCCACGCTCAGTATCACCCGTTCGCGCGGGGCGGATGTCGCGGGCGCCGCCCGCACTCCGTGGTGGACCACGTGAACCCGCGCCGGTTCGACGCCCAGCAAAGCGATGACCTGCCCCCGAGTGAATTCCGAGACCGCGATGATGGCGTCGGCGCGCTCAGCCGCGTCGCGGGCCTGCTCCCGGAAGCGGGCGCGAAATTCGGCCGTTGAATAGTCCCCGGTGATTACGAACAGATCGTGGAAAGTGACCACCGCTCGGCGCAGAGGCATGCGCGGCAGGCGCTGGTTCAGCCCGTGAAAGAGGTCAGCCCTCCGGCCGCCCCAGGGTTCGGCCAGGATCCGGCGCCGGGCGTTCACGGGCAGCGATTCGCGGAACGAACGGACGAAGCGGTGCGCGCGGTAACAGAAATCAAAACGCGTCCGCGGCTGCGCTGCCGCCAACCCCCAAAGAATCTCCCGGGAATAGAAACCCACACCCGAAAGGGCCTCTCCGGTGCTGTAGGTGGCGTCGAGTGCGACCGTCAATTCATTCCGTATTGTTTCATTCTTCGGTAAAGCGTGGTGCGGCTGATGCACAGCATTTGCGCCGCCCGCCCCCGTTCGCCTCCGGTCGCGGCCAGGGCGGCGCAGATTTGCTGGCGCATCGTCTCATGCACGGATATGACGGGCGACCGCGGCGCCAGGGTGGTGTAGGGCGCATCGTCGTCGCCCGATTGCACCGCGCCCGAAAGCCGTCCCAGCGCGCACGTCTCCTGGAAGTTGCGCAAACCCGAGGGCATGTCGGCCAGTTGAATGCCGCCTTCCGACTGCAAAGCTGCCATTCGCTCCACGCAGTGCTTCAACTCCCGGACGTTTCCCGGCCAGTCGTATGTCAGCAGCAATTCCATGGTTTCCGGGCTGGGTTCGAAGAAAGGAGCGCCGGACAAGGCGGCATGGGCGAGAAAATGTTCGATCAGCAGCGGAATATCTGCCCGGCGCTCGCGCAAAGGAGGGAGTTTGATAGGAAAAACGTTCAGCCGGAAGAAGAGGTCCTGCCGGAAGCGGTTTTGCGCGACCGCCGCCTTCAGATCCCGGTGCGTGGCGGCGATGATCCGGATCTCCACTCTCCGCCAGTGCAAGCCCCCCACCGGACGGAACTCCCCTTCCTGAATCAGGCGCAGCAGCTTGACCTGCATTTCCAGCGGAAGATCGCCGATCTCATCCAGGAAAATGGTGCCGCCGTCGGCAAGTTCCACGAGGCCCCGCTTATGTTCCGCCGCACCGCTGAAGGCGCCCTTCACGTGCCCGAACAACTCGCTCTCCATCAGCGTCGAAACCAGGGCGCCGCAATCGATGGGGATGAAGTCACCCTTTCCCTGCGCGTGGTGAACCGCGCGTGCCACCACTTCCTTGCCGGTACCGCTTTCGCCCAGCAGAAGCACCGGGAGGCGATTCGAGGCCGCTTTATCGATCAGCCGCAGCACGCGCCGGATTTCGTCGGATTCACCGATCAGGTCGCGCGCGGACGACAAAACAGATTGTTTCATGTGTAGAGAACGCCACGCAAGCGGCGACCCGGCTAGAACGTATCTAGTCGGAGGACGAAGGCGTTTCTCTCACCAGATTCGGACCGAATTCGGGAAGCCAGCGCGCGCGCCTGCTCTTCGGTAGGCTCGGTGCCCACCAGCACCCGCCAAAGCTCCGGATCGCCCGGCCGGAGAACCATGCGCGCCGAGCCGTACGCGGTTTCCATCCGTTCCCGCATCCGCTCGGCATTGCCGCGATCCCGGAAAGCCCCCACCTGCACCGCAAATGCCGAGGGCGTGGCAACCGCCGGCAGGCTCAGAATTTCCAGCCTCACTTGCGCGATGCCCGGACCTACCAGATCGATGGCGCGGGCGGCCGCATGCGAAAGATCGATGATCCGGCCGTCGATGAACGGCCCCCGATCGATGATCCGTACGTCCACCGTCTTCGCGTTGCGCAGGTTGACCACGCGCACCCAGGTGTCGAACGGGAGCGTCCGGTGCGCGGCGACCATCTGTTCCATATCGTAGATTTCGCCGTCCGCGGCCTGCCGCCCGTGGTAAGGGTGCCCATACCAACTGGCGATTCCCATTTCCGTTTGCCCGGGAATCGGAACCGCGGCCGGAGACGGCGGCGGCGGCACGGCTCCGCGATGGGCGTTGGCCACTCGTCTGCCGCCGCAAGCGCAAAGAGCTATCGCTAACACACTCACCGCCAGCCTCATGTACATCCTAGTCGTCGATTATGTCACGGTAGCCGCATTCCGGCCCAGAAGAAAGATCGGCGGAGACGGCCAGCGGCATTAGCCTTCCCGCCCTTTACCCCGCGACTTTCTCGATCGCCTCGGCTCCGCAGATCGCTTCCACCGCCGCGCGAAATTCCTTGTCCGGCCGCACTTTCGCCGGCACGTCCAGCAGCACCGCGAAATCCCGCGGCGCTTCCAGCCGGAATCGCACCTGCGTCGTGCCCGGCTTCTTCCGGAACAGTTCTTCGAGCGCCTGCGCCTGGTCCACTCCGCCGTTTCGCCCCACCCACACCCGGATTGAAATCACGCTCGGCATGTCCACCCGCGCGTTGTCCAGCGGCACGATCTCCTGCACCGAAATCTTCGTCCCCGCGCCCTCTTCCGGCAGCGCCAGCCCGCGCACCAGAACCGCCTGGTCTTCCACGATCAGCGGCGCCAGCCGCTCGTAGTTCGACGCGAAACACATCGCCTCAGCCGATCCGCCCCGGTCTTCCACCGTCATCGCCACCCACGGCTTGCCTTCCTTGTTCCGCTTCCGCGTAATCCCCGTCAGCACTCCGCATAAAGCTACATCGGCGTTCTTTTGCAGCCCTTCCAGCGTCCCCGTGTTGTGGGTCGCCAGTTCGCAGATCTTTTCTTCGTACCGGTCCAGCGGATGCCCCGTCACCCAGTAACCCAGCAGTTCCTTTTCGCCCGCCAGCTTGTCTTTCTCCGTCCAGTCCGGCACGTTCGGCAGCCGGACTTCGTGCGGAGTCTCCGCCATCAATTCGCCGAACAGCCCTCCCTGCCCGCACTCGCGGTCCCGTTGCACCCGCTGCCCCGCTTCCATCGCGCCTTCCACCGCCGCGAACTTCTGGCTGCGCGTCCCTTCCAGGTTGTCCATCGCCCCTGCGCGGATCAGGCTCTCGATCATCCGCCGGTTCACCGCGCTCAAGTCCACCTTCTCGCAAAACTCGTGCAGCGACCGGAACCGCCCCACTTCCTGCCGCGCCCGCCCGATCGCCTCCACCGCCGACTGGCCCAGGTTCTTCACCGCGCCCAGTCCGAACCGGATCGCTCCTCCGTCCGGCGTGAAGCTCCACTCGCTCGCGTTTACATCCGGCGCCAGCACCGTAATTCCCATTTCACGGCATTCGTTGATGTACTTCACCACTTTGGCCGTGTTCCCCGTTTCCGAGGTCAGCAGCGCCGCCATGAAGTCAACCGGGAAATGCGCCTTCAGGTAAGCCGTCACGAACGCCAGGTAAGCGTACGCCGCCGAGTGCGATTTGTTGAATCCGTAGCCCGCGAACTGCTCCATCAGATCGAAAATTTTCTCGATCTTCTTCTGCGGCAACCCACGCTCCAGCGCGCCCTGGATGAACCGCTCGCGCTGTTTCACCATCTCCTCGAGCTTCTTCTTCCCCATCGCCCGGCGCAGCAGGTCCGCATCGCCCAGCGAGTACCCGGCCAGGCGGTTCGAGATCTGCATCACCTGTTCCTGGTAGACAATCACGCCGTAGGTCTCCTCGAGCAACTCCTTGAGCTCCGGCAGGTCGTACTGCACCGCGCGACGCCCCCACTTGCGCTCGATGAAGTCGTCCACCATCCCGCCCTGAATCGGACCCGGCCGGTACAGCGCATTCAACGCCGTCAGGTCCTCCAGCCGGTTCGGCTGGTACCGCCGCAGGATGTCGCGCATGCCCGACGATTCGAACTGGAACACGCCGCTCGTGAAGCCCTTGCAGAAAATCTCGTACGTCGCCGCATCGTCCAGAGGGAGGTCTTCCGGAACCAGCTTCACCCCGTGCCGCTGCTCGATCAGCCGCAGCGCATCCTGGATCAGCGTCAGCGTCGTCAGCCCCAGAAAGTCCATCTTGAGCAGCGACAGCTTTTCGAGGCCCCCCATATCGAACTGCGTTACGATTTCGTCGCGGTTCGTCTTGTACAGCGGCACCAGTTCCTTGAGCGGCTGCGGCGAAATCACCACGCCCGCGGCGTGCACCGAACAATTACGCGCCAGCCCCTCCAGCCGCAGCGCCACTTTCAGGACATCGTCCACCCGCGGGTCCTTTTTCGCCGCTTCCGCGAACCCGGGCTCGGCCTTCATCGCGTCGCCCAGCGAGATGTTCAGGACGTTCGGCACCATCTTGGTGATGCGTTCCACATCGGCGAACGGTATCTCCAGCACCCGCCCCACGTCCTTGATCGCCGCCCGCGCTCCCAGCGTGTTGAACGTGATGATCTGCGCCACCTGCTCCCGCCCGTATTTCTCGGTAACGTAGTGGATCACCTCGCCCCGCCGGTTCATGCAGAAGTCCACGTCGATATCCGGCATGCTCACGCGCTCCGGGTTCAAAAAGCGCTCGAACAGCAGCCCGTATTGCAGCGGGTCGATGTCCGTGATCGCCATCGCAAATCCAACCAGGCTCCCCGCCGCCGAACCGCGCCCCGGTCCCACCGGAATCCCCATGTCCTTCGCATACCGGATGAAGTCCCAGACGATCAGGAAATAGCCGGAAAACTTCATCCGCTGGATCATCTGGATCTCGCGGTCCAGCCGTTCGGCATACTCGGCCAGGTCGTGCTTCAGGCTTCCCTTGGCGCGCATCGCCTCCAGGCGCGGCCGCCGCTTCTCGAATCCCTGTCGCGCCACGTATTCGAAGTAGGTGTCGGTCGAGTGCCCCTCCGGCACGTCGAACTTCGGGAACGGCTCCTTCACCTCCTCCAGCTTCACGTTGCAGCGCTGCGCGATCTCCCAGGTCCGGTCCAGCGCGTCTTCGAGTTCCCCGAACAGCTCCATCATCTCTTCGCGCGTCTTCAGGTAGAAGTCCGGCGTGCTCCACCGCATCCGGTTCGGATCGTTGAAGCCCTTGCCGGTCTGGATGCAAAGCAGGATCTCGTGGGCCCGCGCATCGTCGCGCCGCAGGTAGTGCGAATCGTTGGTCGCCACCAGCGGCAGCCCCGTCTCCTGCGAGAGCCGGTTCAGTTGCGGTGTCAGCCGCTTGTCCTGTTCGAGGTGATGGTCCTGCACTTCGAGAAAGAAGTTGTTCCGCCCGAAAATGTCCGCATACGTGTGCGCGGTTCGCCGCGCCTCATCGTATTTGTCCGACAGGATGATCTCCGGAATGTGCCCGCGCAGGCACGCCGACATCGCGATCAGCCCCTTGGAATGCTGCGCCAGCAGATCCAGGTCCACCCGCGGCTTGTAATAAAAGCCGTCCAGGTACGCCGTCGAAACGAGCTTGATCAGGTTCCGGTAGCCTTCCTGGTTCTCGCACAGCAGCACCAGGTGGTTGTACCGGTCCGTGTCCGACCGCGTCTTGTGCCCCTGCTGCGAAACGTACATCTCGCACCCGATCACCGGATGCACCCCTGCCTTCCGCGCGGCGTTGTAAAACTTCACCGCCCCGAACAGGTTCCCGTGGTCCGTCATGGCCACGGCCGGCATCTTCTGCTCGACCATGATCTGCATCAACTGGTCGATATCACAGGCGCCGTCAAGCAGGGAATAATCGGTATGGCAGTGCAGGTGGACAAAAGACATGCGTGCGCGCTCGCTCGTTGGGGGAGGGGAGTAAATTCCAGTTTACCAGTTCGGCGGGAAGAACCGATTGCGGGTCGCAGCGTGTTGGGAATGCGAAAACCCGAAGGCAGCAAATTCCGGGCGTGGACGCGGCGGGCGACCGCCACCCCTATGGCGATCGCTTGCCCGTTCAACGGATTGTCCGGACCGAAGAGACGGCAGTCCCTGGACCTGCTATGTCTTATCGGCCTGTACGGCAAGAGCTTCATTGTTACCTGAATCCCCTGACCGGCTGGACGGTCCTTGATACGCGCGAAGGTCCTGCGAAAAGTGTCGTGTCGCTGTGGTGTTTCCGGCATCATCATCCGATATGCACTTTGTGTGCGCGTACAGGGATGTAGATGACCCGCTGAAGATCACGGGCGAACAGACGATCAGGACGGTGAGTGAACTGCACAGGTCACTCGCTGAGTATATCGGTCGAGGCCTGGCCGTCGTGCTGGATTTGTCCGAAGTCGACGTGTGCGATGCCGCCTCACTGCAATTGATCGTTGCCTTGCATCGTTCGGCGGTCCAGCGCAATCAATGCTTCCGCATCCAGGCAGCGTCCCCTGAAGTAACCGGGACAGCCGCCGCGCTCGGGTTGCGTATGGAGGGTCTGAACAGTGGAATATAATCCCGTCCAGACATTCCTGGCCGAGGCGGAAGAGCTCCTCTCGAATATCGAACAAGCCGCGCTTGGCCTCGCTGAGAACCAGTCCCCTGCGGAAGCGGTGAACCAGCTGTTCCGGGCGTTTCATACCATCAAGGGCTCCGGAGCGATGTGCGGATTAGATCGGGTCTCCGGCTTCACGCATCACGTGGAGACGCTGCTTGATAAAGTGCGCGAAGGCGCTGTCCCGGTATCTCCGGAGTTGGGCGATCTGGTTCTTGCCGCCGCCGATCAGATCAAGTTGTTGCTGGCTGTCGAGCAAGGCGGCAAGCCCGTGGCCGCTGAGTCGAACCAGAGGCTCATCGAGCGAATCTCAGGGCTTTCCGATTCGGCGATCGGCACGAATCAGTGTCCCGTGAGCCATCCCTGCCAGGAAGAGGCTTGCCAGAGCGAGGGAAGAGAACGGACCTGGGAGATCCGGTTCCGCCCAAACCCCGATCTTCTCGCCTGTGGGGGCAATCCAATTCTGCTGTTCAGGGACATCAGGAAGCTGGGACAGTGCGAGATTGTGGCGCACACCGAAACGGTCCCCCCGCTCGATCAGATTCAGCCTGAACTCCTCTACTTCTGGTGGAGCATCACGCTTCACAGCACCGCCGGCGAGAACGCAATCCGCGACGTGTTCCTATTCGTCGAGGATGGAAGCAACCTCGAGATCGAAATGGTGGGAGAGACACCGCGGAACGCGACGGAGCAGCCCGCGCGAACAGAAGCGCCAGCCGGCTCGAGCGCACAGAAGCCCCGGGTTGAAGCACCAGTCTCAGCCGGCGAGGGCATTCGGAAGGCTCTAATCAAAGAGTCCACCGTACGGGTGCCGTCCGGCAGGCTCGATCGCCTTGTGAACCTGGTGGGTGAACTCGTAATGAATCAATCGAGATTGACCCAGGCAGCTTCTCAAGCGGGAGCGCCGGAACTCGCCAATCCGGTACAGGAAATGGAACGCCTGGTGGCGGAACTGCGGGAGGACGTTCTTGGAATCCGCATGTTGCCGATTGGCACCATCTTCGGCCGCTTCCGGCGCCTGGTGCACGATCTTTCCGCCGAGCTTGGCAAAGAGGCGGACCTGATCACCGAGGGCGCCGAAACTGAATTGGACAAGAGTATTCTGGACCAGCTTGGCGAGCCCCTCGTTCACCTGCTGCGCAACTCGATGGATCACGGTTTTGGCCGGCCGGAGGAGCGGGTGGCCGGTGGAAAACCGCGCCGGGGAACGATTCGCCTGGCCGCTGAACACACCGGATCGGACATCGTAATCACGATTGAAGACGACGGTCGCGGGATCGATCGGGCAGCCGTTCGTAGCAAGGCGATAGAAAAGCAAATCATTCAACCGGGCGCCAGCCTCAGTGACAAGGAGATTCTCAATCTCGTTCTACTGCCGGGTTTCTCGACCGCCCGACAAGTCACCAGCGTGTCGGGCCGGGGTGTCGGAATGGATGTGGTTAAGAAGCAAATCGACGCGCTCCGCGGCTCCGTGTCAATCGCCAGCGAAGAGGGGAAGGGCTGCCGGGTCTCGATAACCCTGCCGTTGACTCTGGCGATTATCGAGGGCCTGCTTGTACAGGTTGGCGTTGACCAGTTCATCATTCCCATGGCGGCGATCACGGAAAACGTCGAGTTGCCTCGTTCCCAGAGGGACAGCAACAACGGAAGAAATGTCACCGCGGTACGAGGAGAACTGGTGCCTTACATCGACCTTCGCAACCTGTTCCAAATGGACGGGGAAGGGCCGGCTGTTGAAAAGATCGTCCTCGTCCGGCACGAAGACCAGCGCGTGGGGTTCGTGGTGGATCGTGTGCTGGGGACGCACCAGACGGTCATTCAGTCCCTTGGCCGTTTCCTCCATCAGGTCGATGTGGTTTCCGGGGCAACCATCATGGGCGATGGGCGTGTTGCGTTGATTCTCGATATTTCCGCGGTGGTGCGATTTGCCGAGTCTCAGGCGGAGAAAGCGGCGGTAGGAGATCCCAGGTGAATCCCGCGAGAGGGTTTCTAGTCGTTTCAGTCGCAGCCGTTGTGTCTGCCGTGGCCCAAAAGCCGGAAAATGCACAGCCGGCAATCTCGGCGGACCGGCCGGGGTTTGCGACCTCTCCGGGTGTGTTAGGGCCTGGCTTAGCCCAGGTCGAAGGCGGATTCACTTTCTCTGTGGACGGGGACGGCCCGTTTCGGGGACGCACTTTAACCTTTGGCAGCCCGCTGATCCGCTTCGGCGCAGGTGGGCCGGTCGAACTGCGAGTTGCCGGCGACGGCTATCTTTTTCGCAGAAATGAGAGCCTGAGCCACGAACGCACCACCGGATGGTCGGACCTGTCCGTGGGCGCGAAAGTCGCAGTGGTCCGCGAGAGACGAGGTCTTCCCGCGATATCTTTGCTGCCGTCCATATCCGTTCCGGCCGGTTACAAAGCATTCACCAGCTCCACCTACGACCCTGGCCTGACTGTATCCGCGCTCAAGACACTAGCCGCGGGCGTGTCCGTGGTGGGGGCGGTGACCGGCACGCGTATTTCAGAAGCGGGGATGCGCCATGCCCGGTACTCGTCCGCCATCGCCTTGTCGTTTCCAGGGCCGGCGCAATCGGTCGGCTACATAGAAACGTACGCTGTAACATCTTTGGGACCGGACAGCGATTCCGCGCGCATCTACGATGCCGGGTTAAGCCGCAGTCTCGGAACCGACCTCCAGATCGATGTCCAGGCGGGGCGCCGGCTCTACTCCGGGAGGCCTTGCTGGTTTGTCGGAACGGGATTTGCGTGGCGACACGCTGTATTCAGACGCTGACTGGGACGGAGCGGATCACTCCGGAGCCCGAACGTTTGTTGCCGCCGTGCGACACACCCATTCACTCGTCCTCCCGGATGTGGGCTGGCGGCGTGACAGGCGATTGACCAGGCCCAGGGCCGAACGAGATTCACATTTTAGAACGTAAAGGATAGGTAACACTCATGAACTGGTTTAGGAACTGCAAAACAGTAACAAAACTGATGATCGGCTTTGGCCTCATCGCCGCCATGCTTGGTTTTGTGGCGTATCGGGGAGTCGCGGCTGCCGACGGGATCAATGGGATGTTGAACACGATGTACGAGCGCGACCTCAAAGGGCTGGATTCGATCAAAGAAGCGAATATCAACCTCATCTACATCGGACGGGCGTACCGGGCGGCCATTCTGGCCAGCGACAAAGCGGAGGTCGACCGGCTTCGCGGAGACGTCGAGAAGTACATCACTACCATGAATACTCTGCTGGCGGAAGCGGAAAAGACCATCGCCACCGAGGAAGGAAAGCGAGCGATTGCTGAGATAAGAGCCGCCCTCGCCGAGTACTTCCCGCAGGTTGCCGAAATCATGCGGTTGGTCCAGGCGGGCGACGAAAAGACTGCAAGGGCTTTGGCGGTAACGGTCCGGGCGGTTGCCGGTCGCGCCGACGATGCGATGACCGCGGTTGCGAAATCGAAGGAGAAAGATCAGCGAACAGGCTTACAAGGATAGTGATGTCGTCGCCTCCAGCACGCAATCGATGCTGATTACGATCGGCATCATCGGTACCCTTCTGGCTCTCGTACTGGGCTACGTCATTGCACAGATGATTGCCCGCCCGCTGGCTGCCGCCAACCGGCTGGTCGGCGCCGTCGCCGAAGGTGATCTCCGAAGCAAAGTGGACGTGACATCGAAGGATGAGGTAGGCCAGATGCTGACGGCCATTAACCAGATGGTGGACAATCTGCGCAAGACGGTTGGGAGCGTAGCCGCTTCGTCCGCCAACGTCGCGAGCGGCAGTGAAGAGATGAGTTCTACCGCGCAACAACTGTCGCAGGGCGCCACGGAACAGTCCGCCGCGGCGGAAGAGAGCACCTCCTCGATGGAGGAGATGACCTCCAGCATCCAGCAGAATGCAGACAACGCCAGGCAAACGGACAAGATCGCGTCCAAGGCGGCGGAGGACGGCAGAACCAGCGGCGAGGCCGTCGCCCGGACGGTTCAGGCCATGAAAGAGGTCGCCGAAAAGATCAACATCATCGAAGAAATCGCGCGCAAGACCGATCTTCTGGCCTTAAATGCGGCGGTTGAAGCGGCGCGCGCCGGAGAGCACGGTAAGGGTTTCGCGGTGGTAGCCTCGGAGGTTCGCAAACTGGCCGAACGGAGCCAAACCGCGGCGGCGGAGATCAGCCGGCTCACTTCCGATGGTGTCAAGACGGCCGACGGGGCCGGGCAACTGCTGGCAAAGCTGGTTCCCGACATCCAGAAGACTGCCGAATTGGTGCGGGAGATCGCGGCCGCAAGCGTGGAGCAGAGCAGCGGCGCCACGCAGGTGAGCAAAGCCATCCAGCAGCTCGACCAGGTGATCCAGCAGAATGCCGCGGCTTCCGAAGAGATGGCCTCCACGGCCGAGGAACTGTCGAGCCAGGCGGAACTCCTTCAGTCCGCAGTTGCCTTCTTTAAGGTGGATGACGCCCACCAGGGGCAGGTACAGCAGACAAGGCGAAGAGTGGCGCACCTTCAGCCCCAGCGCAAGGGTGGAATTTCAAAACCGCCGAATTCCCATTCCACCGGCGCCTCGCTGGCGCACTTGAGCACCGCAACCAAGTCCGGCGGCCCCAGCATTCAACTGAGCGACAGCGGCGGGGCGGATTCCCGCGACACCGAATTCGCGCCTTATCAGGCCTGACACGGAGGCGTAAGACTATCATGATTACCGAAACCAGTCAGTACATGACGTTCAAACTGGGCAACGAGCTGTTTGCCATCAATGTCGCCCAGGTCCGCGAGATTCTGGAAGTATCGCAGATCACGAGAGTGCCAACCGCTCCACGCTACATGCGCGGTGTGGTCAATGTGCGCGGGCAGGCGACTCCGGTCGTCGATCTCCGCCTGAAGTTCGGACTCTCCGAGAGCCCGGACACAGTCCATACACGGATCGTCGTCATGGAGCTGGAGCTCGACGGAGAAGCCACCGTTCTCGGCGGCATCGCCGACAGTGTGCATGAGGTGATTGAACTGGAGCCCGGCAGTATCAATCCGCCACCCCGGATCGCGATGCGGTGGCGCACGGACTTCATTCAGGGCATGGGGAAGAGGGGAGACGACTTTATCATCATTCTCGATGTCAATGCCGTCTTTTCTTCAGAAGAGCTCGCCGTTGTCAGCCAGGCTTCGGAGCATGTCATGCAACCCGTTCCTGCGTAACTTGAACGCGTCGCCGTTCGCGTTGGCGCGATGCACGATTAGCGGTCAGTCCAAACACCTGGGCTGACCGCAACGCCGAGCCAGGACCCAATCTCATGCCAATAACCGCTTCTGCCGACACTGGTGAACTTTCCCGGAAAACTTTTGCCCGATTCGCCGATTTCATTACCAGCGAACTCGGCATCAAGATGCCGGAGTCGAAGATGACGATGGTTCAGAGCCGTCTGCTTCGCCGGGTTCGTGAGCTGCAACTGAAGTCGGTTGAGCACTACTGTGAATACTTCTTCAATTCGTCGAACGCGGACGAACGGGAGCATTTTGTCAATGCGATCACTACGAACAAAACCGATTTCTTTCGAGAGGCGGCGCACTTCGATTTTCTGACGCGAGTCGCCCTTCCCTCGCTCTGCCGGACCTGCGGGCCTGGCTCACGCTTGAACGTCTGGTCCGCCGGCTGCTCTTCGGGGGAGGAGCCGTATACGCTCGCAATGGTGCTGAGTGACTATGCAGCACAGCACGCCGGTTTCGACTACGCCATTCTGGGCACCGACATCTCCACCAGAGTGCTGAACCTGGCGAGAGAGGGTGTCTATCAGGAATCGCAAACCCAGCCGGTCCCTCCGGAAATGCAGAATAAATACTTCTGGCGGGCGCGTGACAGGTCACAGGGCCTGGTGCGGGTTGCCCCGGAACTGCGACGAAGGGTGACATTTCACCGGCTGAACTTCATGGATGCGGATTACGGAGTCAGGGACATGTTCGACCTGATCTTTTTTCGCAACGTCCTGATCTACTTCGATAAGCCTACTCAGGAAGCAGTCATCAACAAGATCTGCCGGAATCTCGTCCCGGGGGGCTATTTCTTCGCGGGCCATTCGGAATCGCTGGCAGGCCTTGACACGGACCTTGGCTGCGTGCGAACCGCAATTTTTCGAAAGAGGACCGGGTGACATGAAACCAGACAGAACGGTTCGCGTGCTCGTCGTCGACGATTCCGCCTTTGTCAGGCAGACACTGAAAGAGATTCTCGAATCGGATCCGGCCATCGAGGTGATCGCGGTCGCATCAGACCCCTATGCAGCGGTCGAGCGGATCAAGGCGCAGTTGCCTGACGTCATCACGCTGGACATCGAGATGCCGCGCATGGATGGCCTCACATTTCTCGAGAGACTGATGGGCCAGCACCCCATCCCGGTGGTCATCTGCTCCACTCTCGCCGAAGGGGGTTCCGATGTTGCGCTGGCGGCGCTGGCAAAGGGCGCGGTCGAGGTCATCACGAAGCCGAAGCTGGGCACGAAGGAATTTTTCGAAGAATCGCGAGTGAAAATATGCGACATCGTCAAGGCGGCTGCGCGCGCGCGGCTGGCCAGGCATCGGCCCGCCCGCACTGTCAGAGTGGAGGCGAAGCTGACGGCGGACGCCGTTCTGGCGAAGCCCGCCTCCGCGGCGATGATTCAAACCACGGAAAAAGTGGTGGTAGTAGGCGCGTCGACGGGCGGAACCGAAGCCCTTCGCGAGTTTCTCGAGGCGATGCCGATCGATGCTCCGGGAATTGTGATTGTCCAGCACATGCCGGAGGAATTCACCGCCAGGTTCGCACAGCGGCTGGACGGGATGTGCAGGATCACCGTAAAGGAGGCAGCCGACAACGATTCCGTCATTCGGGGCCAGGCCCTGATCGCGCCGGGGAACAGGCATGTGCTGCTCAAGCGTAGTGGCGCCCGATATTTCGTTGAACTTCGGGACGGACCCCTCGTCAGCCGCCACCGCCCGTCCGTCGATGTCCTGTTCCGCTCTGCCGCGCGCTACTGCGGAAAGAATGCCGTCGGCGTGATCATGACCGGAATGGGGGATGATGGCGCCAAAGGGATGCTCGAAATGAAACAGGCCGGGGCCTTCAATATCGCGCAGGACGAAAGCACCTGCGTGGTTTTCGGAATGCCGGCCGAAGCGATCAAGCTCGGCGCGGTCGACCGGGTGGTTCCGCTCGAAAATATCGCGCCTGAGGCTGTACGGCTGTGCCAGGGGAGATAGGCGTACCGATGGCAGCAGGAGGTAAAAGAGAGCAATCGGCAGCGAGCACCGGCGGCCGGCTCCGTAGTGCTGTTCGCCGGTTGAGGGCGGTGGTGCGGAAACGCTCCGCTACGGCATCCTGGATGCTGCACCTCGCCCGAGTCGTCGAGGACCTCCGCGAGATGAACGGCACGACGGAAGCGGACTTTCTGGCAGTCGGCGAGAAGTTGATGGGCTTCCTCTCAGCGGCGCGGAACGTTCGTGCGGACATAGATCAACTCGCGAACGACATCTCAGGAGATTCCGGCCAGCGCGCCTGCAACGCACTGGCGAGCGTACTCGATCTTTCTGTTGAGATGAAAAAGCGGGTCGAAGAGGCCAGTTGCACGTTGGACAGCATGGGCCGTACCGCAGACAGGATTCAGCGCTGTTTCTCCGGATTTCACGAGATCGCGTTGTCCTTCCAACTGGCTGCCACGCTGGGACGGATCGAAACAGCGCGCCTGGGAGGAACCCAATCCGGTCTGGGCCATTTGGCGGATGAGGTCAGATCCTGCACGGAAAATATACGGGCACGTGTGGAACACGCTCTGGAATCGGCCGTCGCACTGGAGCAGTACATTGACGTGGCCATCCAGCGCGTATCAGAGCGGGATTTGCAGCAACTTGAGGCGCTCCCTTCCCTGGTGGGCGCCGTTCAGGAGGCGCTGGCTGCCTTCCGGTTCCGGCAACGGCAAGCCAATGCGACGTCTGTAAGCCTGGCCCGCGAGTTCGACGCGTTTTCCGAGGCCATTAGCGGGGTGGTAGAAGCCCTTCAGTTTCATGACATCACGCGGCAGCAGGTCGAGCACGTAATCGAGACCCTCGGCCGCATTCTCGACGACGGCCAGAGCCGCGGGCCGGCGACGAGTCCCTCGGCGGCTGACGCCGCCGTTATGCATTTGCAACAGCAGCAGTTGCTTGGGGCTGCGGGAACGTTCGCGTTATCCGTCCAGCGGGTCAAGCAGCAGCTGAGGCAGACCGCAGCGCGCGCGCGCGAAATGGAGGCGGAGGCCAAGACCCTCCTGGGCCTCGTCGCGGAAGACCAGCAGAGTTCCTTTTTTGCCGATATGGAACGTTGTTTCGCGGGGGTTCTTAGCGCGCTCGAAGGCTGCGCCGCGGTTCAGGACGATACGGCCAAAACCACCGCCGAACTACAGCGTGCAACCGACGGCTTGCAGCGCTGTGTCGACGACGTTCGGACAATCTGGTTGCAGGTTAATCGATTGGCGCTTAACGCGACCATCGAGGCCATCCATCTGGGTCCGGGAGGCGAGCCGCTCAGCGTCGTCGCGGGATCCATGCAGACTCTCTACGTTAACGCCGAACAGCGTTCCGATGAAACACAGGATTCACTCGCCACGTTGCGCAGCGCAGTGTCATCGATCATCCCGGCGCCGGCCAAAGTCCCAACCTCACCGGTACCATCCGACAGCGATGCAATGATCGGCGAACTGCAAGCGAGCATGACGGAGTTAGGCGCATCCAACGAGCGCAGCCTGGCCTGCAGTAAACAGATCAGCGCGGTCGCCGCCACTTTATGCGCCGATGTTTTGACGGCGTCGGATCGTTTCACCGTCGGCAGAGTTGTGGAGGAAACACTTGACCGGACCTGCGGAATGCTTCAGCGAATCAACGCTGAAGCGAGTCTGGACCCGGCCCGTACAAGCAGCGGTCTGGAGCATCTCGCCGCACAGTACACCATGCTGGCCGAACGTGAAGTTCACGCGAGGGCGACAGCGAAGGCTGCGCCATCGCCGTCGAATGAAGAGCCGGATTGCCAGGCCGTCCCGGCATTGCCGGAAGACCCTGGCGACGGGGTGGAGTTGTTTTAGGACGCGATGGTCCGCGCATGAGATCAAGGAGGAGATGTGGGCAAAGTAATCCTGACCGTTGACGACTCGGCGAGCGTGCGCCAGATGGTGGGGTTTACGCTGCGTTCTGCCGCGTATGACGTGGCTGAAGCCGTTGATGGGTGTGATGCCCTCTCCAAGTTATCGGGAGATGTCCACCTCATCATCACTGATCTCAACATGCCGAGGATGGATGGGATTGAGCTGATCAAACAGATTCGCACGAACTCCAAACATAAGTTTGTCCCGATTCTGGTGTTGACGACGGAATCGCAGGTCGCCAAGAAGCAGGAGGCGAAATCAGCCGGCGCAACCGGCTGGATCGTCAAGCCCTTCAAACCGGAGCAGTTGCTGGCGGTCGTGGAGCGGGTGCTTGGATGACCGCACATCTGTTCCGGGTCCGGAGGCTATCGACGGCGCGGGCGCGCGTAGTACCGGAGCGCGCGTCGGCGCGCCTTCCGGGCGGAGACGTAGTCTATACTGCCTGCTTGGAGGGGATTCATGGCGACTCTTTGGAAGTTGCAGGCGAACGATCAGGTGGTGTTGCGATATCTCAACACGGCGGAACGGGGTCGTGTGACGGACTGGCAGGAAGATAACTGGCCCTGGAACCTGGAATTCCATACCGGCCACGATACGGGCGATCCCATCTATATCCGGGTGGACGGCAACGCGGACAACCAGAACGTGCCGAAGATCGACACGAAAACGACCAATGCCTCGGACCTGGCAACGGACCTTTCCGCGGTAAAGAATTATCAGAAACTGGCGGGCGGCAAGATCAAGGGCAAACCGTACGCCGCTTCGTTAACCACGGGCCAGCAGGCCACGCTGCGAGTGTTTCTCCAGACGCAGTTGCCCCATCTGAAGCTCATCGCCAAGCGCTTCTGGAACGGCGAGGACCCGCCTCCGGATCAGGTTGCTCCGGTTCAGGCGGCTACGCGGCCGTGCACGGCGACTACCGGCTGCGCGGGCCAGGTTCCCAACACCAAGGGCAAGAACATGTGCCCCGTGTGCTTTAAGTTCTCCTGAACCGCGGGAGGGGGTCACCGGTGCCGGCGGCCCTTTTTCCGCTACCGGACGGCCTCCATCCCCGCGTTCACGGCCGCGCCGATCAGCGCCACCTCGTTGCCGGCGGTCACGACCTCGAACATGCTTCCCTGCAGCGGCGACATCGTCACCATCTCCTGCAAGAGCATCGTCAGCAGCCCGATATCCACGAAGGGCGCGTTGGGACCGGCGATGAAGAACCTGCCAGGCCCCTCCAAATGCACGCTGCCGGCCGTCGCCGCCGCCAGCGCGCGATGCCACATGCGGACGAATTCGGCGCAGCGCTGGTCACCCGCGCGCGCAGCCTCGAAGACCTCCTCCGGTTCCAGGTCGAGAAAGCGCAGCCGCATCGCCCGGATCCCCATAATCCCTTCCAGGTGCCCGATGCCGCCGCAGCCGCAGTAGCGCTCCTTCGGGTCCAGCGTCACCACGGAGTGGCCGGCCTCCCACACTCCTTCGGTATGCGGATAACGTCCGAAGCCGATGCCGTTACCGAGCGTCCAAACCCGGATCAGCCGCCCCATGTGTCCCATCGTCGCCGCGATCCCGGCGGCCAGCGCCCCGGCATTGTTCAGTACCAGCACGGGCACCTCGACGCCGCGCGCTTTGAGTGCGGTCTGCAATTCCTCGCGCAGCCGCATCCCTTTCGCCTGCGGCAGGTTCGGCGACTCCTCGATCACGCCGTCCCGCACAATTCCCGGCACTCCCGCACCCACGGCAGTGACCGCGCCCCCGCCCACCGCCGATACGATCAGTTCCACTGCCCGTTCCAGCACCTCCTCCATCGGCAGCGACTTCAGATCGAACGGCTCGCTGTGCTCTTCCGGGTACACCAGAGGAGGAGCCACCAGCCGGTTGTCCTCCACCAGCCCTACCCGGATGTACCGCGTCACCAGTACCCCGATCGTCCGACCCATCCCTCCTCCTATGTACGAGCCAGCCTGTTCACCCCGTTAAAGGCCGCCGCTTTGTAGCACTCCGCCAATGTGGGGTAGTTAAACACCGTGTCCACGAAGTAATCGATGGTGCCGCCAAGGATCAGCACCGCCTGTCCGATGTGCAGCAGTTCGGCGGCTCCTTCTCCGATAATGTGAACACCCAGCAGCCCCCGCGTCTCGCGGTGAAAAATCAGCTTGAGCCGTCCCGTGGTATCGCCGCGGATCTGCCCGCGCGCCGTTTCGCGATAGTAAGCCACACCCACTTCGTAGGGCACGTCCTCATCGGTGAGCTGCTCTTCCGTCTTGCCGATAAACGAGATCTCGGGAATGGTGTAGATGCCGTACGGGTAGGCCGCGGGATTAGTCGCCACAGTTTTGCCGAAGGCGTTCGCCGCCGCCAGCCGTCCCTGCTCCATCGATACCGAAGCCAGGCTGGGAAACCCGATCACGTCGCCGACGGCGAAGATATTGGGCTGGCTGGTGCGGTAGTCCTTATCCACCGGAATCCGGCCGCGCGAGTCGGCCTCCAGCCCCGCAGCCGCCAGGTTGAGGCCGTCCACGTTGCCTTGCCGGCCCACCGCGTAGAGCAGCGCATCGCCGAGAACCCGTTTCTTGCTTTTCAGGTTGGCCACGACGCCTCCCTCCGGAGTCTCCTCCACGATGTCTACCTCTTCGTTCAGCCGCAAGGTCACACGGTGATCGCGCAAGTGGTAGCTCAACGCCTCCACCACTTCCGAGTCGGCGAATTCGAGCAGCCGCGGGCGCCTCTCCACCAGAATTACCCGCACCCCGAGGACCGCGAACATGCACGTATACTCGACGCCAATCACGCCGCCGCCCACCACGATCAGCGTCTTCGGGACCTGAGTCATCTGGAGAATCTGATCGCTGTTGATAATGTTACGCCCATTGATCGGCACCAGCGGAGAATGCGCGGGCCGCGTACCCGTTGCGATCACCAGGTACGGCGCCGCGAAATCCGATTGCCCGCGCGCGCCCGTCACGCGCACATGGGTGGCATCGAGGAGGCTGGCCTGGCCGTAAACCACCTCGATGCCGTTGCGCGCAAGTTGCGCCTGCGTTACGTCGATTTCGGTCTTCACCACCTGCTGCACCCGGAAGCCGAGATCGGCCATCGTCACCTTTTCCTTCACCCGGTAACTCACCCCGTAGATGCCCTGGTAGTTGTAACCGGAAAAGTGCAACACAGCTTCCCGCATGGTCTTGCTCGGGATGGTGCCGGTATTGATGCTGGTGCCGCCTACGATCTCGCGCCGCTCCATCACCGCGATGCGCTTGCCGTATTTGGCGCCCTGGATAGCGGCCCGCAGGCCCGCCGGTCCCGATCCGATGACGATAAGGTCGTATTCCTGCATGCGCGTCTATTGGATTCTAGTGTAGCGGAGGCGCAGGAACGAGGAAGCCGCCCCTTCGGACTCTGGAACGCAGCCCCGGTCAATCGCCTCAGCCGGGGAACGCCGTTGTCGCTGCATGACGCACGGCGTCTGGTAAGCGGAACGTGACCACTGCAACAACGTCCGCCTGAACAGCGCCACGGCTAAGTCGCGCCGAAGGACACGCCGCTGCGTTCTGCCGCGTTTGCTTCCACTAAATTCCTGTGAGCATTAGGGTGGCAGGATGCGGCACGCCGGGTTCTCGGTTGTAGAACCCCGGATTGAGGGGCCATACTGGAATTTGCCGGTTGGCTCGGCATCATCCAGACCGAAACGGAGACTATACATGCCCACGAACAAGCTCACACCCGAAATCATCATCGCCGCAATTGATGGGTTCGAGTCAAAGAAACGACAGATAGATGAACAGATCGCCGAACTCCGAGCCATGCTGCCGGGTGGTCCCACCGAATCTGCCGCCATGCCGGAAGCTGCAAAAGGCAGACGGCGGAAGGTGAGTGCTGCCGCCCGGAAACGTATCGGTGATGCACAGCGGAAAAGATGGGCAGCATCCAAAGCCGAAGCTGAACCAGTCAGGGACAAACCGAAACGCAAGCTCTCTGCCGCTGGACGGGCAAACATCGTCGCCGCTTTGAGGAAGCGGTGGGCGGCGAAGAAGGCGGGAGCGACGAAGACAGCACCAGCGGCAGTGAAGAAAGCTGCGGCTAAGAATGCTGCTGCGAGGAAAGCGGCTCCGGTGAAGGCGGCGAAGAAGACTTCGACAAAGAAAGCAGCGGCGGCTTCAGGCAAGGCCGAGACGCAGCCCACCGCCTAACGTGTCGGGGTGGTGTTTGCAGTGGATTGGAACGGCCCCACGACCTGGTTGAAGATAATCTTTCCCGATATCCTAGGCAAGCTGAGTTTGCACCTTCATCCTGACATGACGGTGTGCGGCCAAGTCCATCTAAAGCTGCTGTCGAAAACAGCCGATGCCACCAGCCGTATAGCGCCACACGTTTAAGAACTGTACGACGGCTGCACTACACGAACCGATGACAATCTGAGACGATCAACGAGAACCGCTATGGATGCCACCCGGATTATCAAAACATCCTTCGACATTGCTCACAGGCGGCGCCTCGGTTGCCGGTTCCACGCCTCGCCAGGGTCGCCGGTTCACGGCTCGCGTGCAGGTACGCGCCGGGCTGGATCAGCGGACGGCTCGGGCGCCAGGATGCTATGGTCTCTGGAGAGGTCACCTGTATGGCAAAGCGCCTCTTTCCATCCTCATTCGAGTGCGACTGCGGCCACCGCTCACATTTTTTCGAAAGCACCGTGAACGAAGTAGTTGCGCGAACTCATCGAAGTCGAAATCCCGTTCAGCTTTGGGATTCCGAGACCGAAGATCATGCCATCGAGTTCAGGAATGGACAGGCGGTGGCGATGATTTGTCCCAAACTGGGAACCCTGGAAATAAAGGGCTCGGCGTAACCGGGCAACGGACGCCGGGTTCGCGAGGCGCGATCGCAGTCAGGCCGGTCGCGCGGGCAGGTCGCCGGAGCGGATGTTCGCCGTTTTACACAGCGAGTGAGGATAAGCCTGTGGATTCCCGCCGCAAGCTCTTGTTTCAAATCGGTGACATCGGAATGCACACGAGTTCAGCATCCGGGATCGGTTGGAGTCGCCGGACGGCGCAACCGTACATGGCAGTCGGGCTCGGGCGGTCACGCCAGTGCGGCGCTGACCACGATCTCCAAAGTGCGGCGCCGCGCCGTATCGGCATCCACCGTCTCTTTCCACCCGCGGCGGGCGGCGATTTGCTCCGGCGAGGCCGGAGACGGCGCGAGCCCGGTATCGCCCGTAGCGTACTGCCCGTCCCGGCCTCCTAATTTCCAGATCACCAGTTCCATCGATGGAACAACGTACAGGACGTGTCCACCGGAACCCATTTTCCAGAAAGCATCGCGGGGGACACGCCGCTCGTGGCCGTCCGTATTGACGTCGAACTGGAGACTGTAAGGAAAATGCGGGTTGTAGGGCGATTGGCGCGAGCAGTGAAGTACGTAATCGCGAGGAATTACCTGCGCCCCGCTCCAGCGTCCCTCCTTGGCCAGAAGATACCCGAATCGCAACATGTCGGTGGCGCGCACCGCAATTCCGCCGCCTCCGGGAGTGTGGCCGAGTTGGGCCTGGGTGTAGGCGTAGCCCCACGTGCCCCAGCCGAGAGGCAAGGCCAGGTGGCTGTCCACGAAAGTCTGGAGTTCGGCACCAGTGACATGACGGAGGATCACCGAAACCAGGTGGGGAGAGGCGGTCGCGTAGGAATAGCCGCCGCCCGGCTGGCACCAGAGGGTTCGGGTGGAGTAGGGGCGTTGCTGACGGATTTCATCTTGAAGGCCAAATGCGATGGCGTCCACATTGGCTGCGGACCCGTCGGGACCGGCCGGGTCTATGGTGCGCGGCTTACCCCGGACGTATACCGGGTTGTTTCCGCGGATGCCGGCGGTCATGGCCAAAAGCTGTCCCAGCCTGATGTCCGCCTTCCTGGAATCGGTCAGAGGGAACGCTTCCGGCGGCAGGTAATCCGGCGTGTAGACCCTTTGATCGAGCCCGCCGGGAAACAGTTCCGGGCGCTGGCCCAGGAGAATTCCCATCGAGACGCTAGTGAAGCTCTTCCCGCAGGAGGCGAGGTTGGGCGTTGCATCTCTGTGTCCCAACCCGAAATATCGCTCGTAGACCAGCCAGCCCTTGCGTAGCACCACCAATCCGCCGTTTTTCGTGCTGCCCTGAATGTACTGAAACGCTTCGTCGAGCCTGTCGCGATTCATCGCGGCGATCCGGCGAGTGTCGCGCCCATCCATGATGCTGCGCCAGCCGCCTTCGGAATCGGGAGGGGGAAAGTAGTCGTTCGCGGTGGTCAGGTGGCGAAGCACGGCATAGACCGCCGGATCGTCGTTAGCTCCGGTGAAGCGAAACGGATAATGCTGGTTGAGCCCCACGACCATGAGTCCCCAGGAGGCGCCATTCTCGACACAGACTCGGGCCGCCTGCGCACCGAGGGCGCCGACCTTCTCGTCCTCGTTGACGACGATCGGCTTTCCAAATCTCTTGAGGTCCTGAATACGCCGCGCAACGCCGGCAATTTCGGTCGAGTTCAGGTGAGGAGTCAGGTAATCGACGGCCGCCGCAACATCCGGCGCGATACGCCCGTCGCCCAGTCCGCTGGTGGAGACGAGCAGCCCAGGGGCCGTCTGCCTGGCAAGCCGGATCAGGTCCGCCTGTCCGGAAGCGCTCCGGAGGATAGGATGATCGAAGCCGCGGTGTCCGAACTCATTGGCGATCTCGAGGAGCACGTTTCGAAAGCCGTTCTTCCTGACCCAGGCGGCGACGTTGATGACGGCAGCGCGAACCGCTCGCTCGTCGCTCAGAAGCTGATCCTGGCGTTGGTAGAAGCAGGAGAGAATTACGACGGCGCCCAGGCGGTCGCAGGTGTTGATTACGGCCGCCACCCGCTTCAGGTACGACTCTCGCAGCGAGCCATCGGGGTTGATCGCGGAATTCAACGCGCCTTCGTAACCGGGATCGCCGCCCTGAAGGTTTAGGGTGAAAGCCCGGATTCCGTGAGCCAGGTACTCGGGCACTTTTTGAAGGAAGCGGTTGGTGTTGGCGGTGGGATCGAACCCCTCCGGGCGGGTGGCGGGGTTGGCATCTTCGAACACCGAATTCACCATCCTTACATTCATGAGCAGTCCCTCGGTTTTTGCGCCGGGGTAGGTAACCCGCCCGTTGAGCCGCCAGACTCCGCCCGCGGTATCGATGTGCGTGTGGCCGCCGGCAGCCAGCGCGGCGGCCGAGGCCAACAGGCCGCGCCGCGTAATTTTGATGCCGCCCTCCATACCAGCAGTTTAATTGAACCTGCTATGGCCGGTGGCTGTTAAGCCGGCCCTGGGGCAGCAGAATTCGGGTCAACGGGACCTGTACTCCGAAATTCGCTAAAATGAAAGCTACATGGATGTGAACCGAATTGCGATCGGCACGGCGGACGGGATGTCCGTGAGCGGCCACCTGGCGCGCAGCGCGTCGTTTCTGATCTTCGAGATCGAGGGAGGCGCGGTACGGGCGCGGGAAGAGCGGCTGCGGGAAACCGGCGAGTGCGGCAACCACAAGACGTTCACCGAGCTTCTGGCCGGTTGCGGCGCCGTGCTGTGCGGCGGAATCGGGCAGGGCGCGCACGATTCGCTGGTGCGAGCCGGAATCCGGCCGCTGATTCTCAAGAACCAGCTCAGCGTGGAGCAGGCGCTCGAGGCGTACCTGGCGGGCACGCTGGTCCTGACGGACGAACTCGTCTGTCTCTGCGGCGACCACGCCCATTAGCGGGCTGCGCTGCGCTGCTTTCTACGGCGGGCATGCCGCCGGGTGTCCAGGACACATGTCGAAACAGCGGTCACGCCAGGGTGAGGTTGGCCTGGGCGGCGACATCGAAGCCGGCGAATTCGCCGCGGGCCAGTTTCGGGAAGGCGGCGGCGGCGATCATGGCGGCATTGTCGGTGGAGAGCCCCGGGGACGGGAAATAGACAGGGTAGGGGAGATTGGCGGCTTGAGCAGCCTGCCTGAGCCCGGCATTGCAGGCGACACCTCCGGAGACGATCATGCACCGGGCATCGATGCTTTCGGCGGACGCCGACGCGCGAGTGAGCAGTTCGCGAATAACGGCATGCTGAAACGAAGCCAACAAGTCCAGCGTTTCCTTCGGGGTCACGGCAAGCCACTGGTCGGTGGACGGGTTGGGGCATTGATCGCGGAGAGCGCGGCGGGCCTCGGTCTCAGCGGCGAGGTCGCGGGCCTGGGTCCACCGAAGGACGGCCGTCTTGAGGCCGCTGAAGCTGAAATCGAGAGCGTTGCCCTTCATTTTGGCGAAGGTGAACCGGACTGCCGAGGGATTGCCGAACGAAGCCAATTTGTCGATGACGGGACCGCCGGGATAGCCGAAGCCGAGGAGCTTTGCGACCTTATCATAGGCCTCCCCGGCAGCGTCGTCGCGGGTGCGGCCAAGGAGACGATAGGCGAAACCGGGTGACGAAACGGACCCGTTTTGGACTTCAAAAAGGTGGGTGTGCCCGCCGCTGACAACCAGCGCGAGGGCCGGAAAATCGACGGGCAGGCCGTCCCGGCGGCACTCCAGAATGACGGCGTGGATGTGACCTTCGATGTGGTTGACGGCGATCAGAGGCTTGCCGGAGGCAAAACACAGGGATTTGGCGTAGGTCAGACCGACGAGGAGAGAACCGACCAGACCGGGTCCGGAGGTGGCGGCAATAGCGGAAAGGTCCGCGAGGCGCGTGGAGGAGCGTTCCAGCGCCTCGCGGACCACCGGTACGATGGCGCGCAGGTGTTCGCGCGAGGCCAACTCCGGGACTACGCCACCGTACTTGCCGTGGGTGCTCATCTGGGAAGCTACCACCGAGGAGAGGACGCGCTCGCCGTCTTCCACCACGGCAGCCGCGGTCTCGTCGCAGGACGATTCGATGGCGAGGATGAGCACTCTTACACCTTAGCGCGAGGCATTTCGCTCGTGCGGCAGGTCGCTTTCGATGAGACGCTCAAGCGAGCTGGCGGAAGGCCGTGCCCCTCGTCCCGCACTGTAGTTCAGCAGGCCCGACGCCTTCCAGGCACAGCGTTGGGCCGAACTGCGCAGATCGGCCAGAAATGTCCGCGCCGGATGATCCGGTTCCAGCTCGGCGAGGGAGCGGGAAATGCTGTTCAGGATGACGGTGAGTTCATTGTTCAGGTCGTGCGCGGCGGCAGCGGCGAGGGTATAGGCCCGGTCGGCTTGGGTGAGGCGTTCCACACCACAGAGTAGCGGGCGGATTTCGCGCTGCGGGCGCAGGTCGCGGGTAAACACTCCCGAATCAATGAAAAATATTTCGGTTTCTGGTGAACTGACATTGGCCGACGGGCAGCCACTCCACTACTCCTACTTGACGCTCGGACAGAAATGTCCGAGGATGACGGAGAGAATCTGAAGATCGACGCGCACGACCTGTAGGAGCAAAGCATGTCCCTGTTTAGCTATCCAGCGAAATTCACCACCGGCAGCGACGGTCGCGTGATGGTCGAGTTTATCGACCTGCCCCGTGTTGCCACAGACGGCAAAGACGGGCGTGAGGCAATGGAAGAAGCCATGGATGCTCTCGGCTCCGATCTCTCCATCCGCCTTTCCCGGCGCGAGGAGATCCCAGCGCCTTCACCGGCAAAGCGGGGCCAGCGGCAAGTCGCCGTGCCGCTCTGGTTGGCACCGAAGCTCGCGCTCTACATGGCCATGCGTGAACAGGGCGTCAGCAATTCCGAGTTGTCCCGCCGCCTGGGCGTGCACGAGCGGGTGGTGCGCCGCATGCTCGATCCCGAACATGCCACAAAGGCCGTGAAAATCCAGGGCGCCCTCGCCATCCTCGGCAAACTGATGACCGTCGAAGTCAGCGATGCCGCGTGAGACGGTGCGCCACTCGCGGGCTCCTCAGATCGCCGGAAGCAGCCGGGCGAGGAGGGCGGTGCGGTCCACGATGCGGTCCGTAAGAATGCTTTCGTGGGGCGCGTGGGCGCCTTCGCCGACGGGTCCGAGGCCGTCCAGCGTTGGGATGCCCATGGCGGCGGTGAAGTTGCCGTCCGAGCCGCCGCCGGTCATGGACTCCTCGAGGTTCACGCCCATTTCAGCGGCCAGAGACTGCGCCTTTTTGAAGAGTTGAACGATTCCTTTGGAGCGCTCCATGGGAGGGCGGTTCAGGCCGCCGGTCACTTCGAGCGTGCAGCGGCGGTCGAACGGCTTGAGAGCACGGAACTTCTTTTCGAGACCGGCGGCGTCGCGCAGGCGGACCACGCGGATATCGACTTCGGCGCGGGCTTCGGCTGCGACGACATTGCTGCGGGTGCCGCCGGAGATCACGCCCGGGTTCACGGTGATTCCGCGGCCGCGATCGGTAAAGGTCGCGATGCGGTCGATCTGCCGGGCGAGTTCGAGAATCGCGCTCGCGCCGGCGTCGAAGTCGACACCCGCGTGAGAGGCCTTGCCGCGAACCGTGACGGCGAAATCGCCGACGCCTTTGCGCGCGGTCTTGAGCTTTCCTTCGAGGCCGGTGCCGGGCTCGAGCACCAGCACGGCCTTTGCCCCTTTCGCGTTCCTCTCGGTGAGCGGCCGCGAGGATTCGCTGCCCACCTCCTCATCGGAATTGAGCTGCAACATGACCGTGGAGGGTACGGGGATATCGAGTTCGCGAAGGGCCTCGAGGGCGAAGAGGAAGAACGCGATGCCAGATTTCATGTCGAGCACGCCCGGCCCCCAAAGCCTGCCGTCCTTTTCGCGGAACGGCATGCCGCGCAAAGTGCCGAGAGGCCAGACGGTATCGGAGTGGCCCAGCGCCAGAATGCGGCCGCCCCTCTTTCCGCCCGGAAGTTTGAATTCGCAGACCAGGTGCCGGCCGAAGCGGCCGCCGGGATGGGTTTTGACGCGCGCGTGGGGCGCGGCAACATCCGCCACCAGGTCCACAAAGCGATTCACGGCGGAAGCGTCGTCGCTGGGTGATTCGCACTCCACCATGCGCCGGATGAGCCCGGTTATCGCGCTGCGGCGTCCGGCTATGTAGGATGTGATCAAATCCACGGCTGTTATAATAACGGCTTCCATGGCCATTTTGGATATTAATGAGATCAGGGGCATTCTGCCTCATCGCTACCCGTTTCTGCTGGTCGACCGGATTGTGGAAATGGAGCCCGAGCGGATTGTCGGGATCAAGAATGTGACCGCAAATGAGCCGTTTTTTAACGGCCATTTTCCCGATTTTCCGGTGATGCCCGGGGTGCTCATCGTGGAAGCGATGGCGCAGGCGGCGGGCGTGCTGGTGCTCAAGTCGATCCCCGACCGGGAAAATAAGCTGGTGCTGCTGGTAGCCATCGAGAACGCGCGTTTCCGGCGGCCGGTGGTGCCCGGCGATACCTTGCGGATGGAAATGAAAGTGATCCGGCGCAAAGCGAGCGTGGCGAAGATGGCAGGTGTGGCCACGGTGGACGGGCAGGTGGTGGCCGAGGCAGAGGTGATGTGCAAGCTGGCGGATAAGGAAGAAAAGGCGGCCGTTCCCGCGTAGGCATGGCGATACATCCGACCGCCGTCATCGACCCGCAGGCGCGCATCGCCGGGAGCGCGGAGATCGGGCCGTACTGCATCGTCGGGGCGGAGGTGGAAATCGGCGCGCGCACGCGCCTGATGGCGCACATCTACCTGGAAGGCCCCGCGACGCTGGGCGAGGACAACCTCCTGTACCCGTTCAGCAGCATCGGGGTGGCGTCGCAGGACCTCAAGTATAAGGGCGAGCGCGCGGAGACCCGCATCGGCGACCGCAACCGGATCCGCGAGTTTGTGACCATTCATCGCGGTACCGAAGGCGGCGGGCGGATCACCAGGATCGGGAGCGACAACCTGCTGATGACGTACGCGCACGTGGCGCACGACGTACAGATCGGCGATCACGTGATCCTGGGGAACAGCGTCGGGCTGGCCGGGCACGTGGTGGTGGAGGACTGGGTGGATGTCAGCCCCTTCAGCGGCGTGCACCAGTTCTGCCGGTTGGGGCGGCACGCGTTTATCGGGCCGTACAGCGTGGTGAAACAGGACGTGATGCCGTACTCGCTGACCAGCCACAAGCCGGAACTGGCGGTGTTCGGCGCCAACAGCATCGGTCTGGAGCGGCGGGGGTTCGGCAAGCCGTCGATTGAATCGCTGCAAACGGCCATCCGGCTGCTTACGAGGGCGCAGCTCAACACATCCCAGGCGATCGAACGGATCCAGGCGGAGGTGCCGCCCTGCGCGGAGGTGGACGAGCTGATCGAGTTCATCCGCGCCTCCGATCGCGGCGTGGTCAAGTAGATGCGCTACGGGCTGATTGCCGGGAACGGGCGTTTTCCGCTGCTGGCGCTCGAAGGGGCGCGGCAGAGCGGGCACGAGGTCACGGTGATCGCCATCGAGGAAGAGGCGCCCAGGGAAGTGGAGGCGCTGGCGGACCGCTGTCATTGGGTATCGCTCGGCCAGCTCAGCCGGCTGATCGACATCCTGAAGCGGGAGGAAATCAGCGAGGTGGTGATGTGCGGGCAGGTGAAGCACGCCAAAATCTTCTCGTCCATCCGGCCGGACTGGCGGCTGGTGAAGCTGCTGGCAGCGCTGCCCTCGAAAAATACCGACGGGCTCATAGGCGGGATCATCAAGATCCTGGCGGACGAGGGGATCCAGCTTCGTGAGTCCACATTCCTGCTGAAGCCGATGCTTGCCGGTGAGGGTCCGATGACGCGCCGCAAGCCGGACAAGGACGAAATGATCGATATCCAATACGGCAGCCGGGTGGCCAACGCGCTGGCCGGTTTCGACGTGGGCCAGAGCGTAGCCATCTGCGAGCGCGCCTGCGTGGCGCTGGAGGGGATGGAGGGTACTGACGCCATGCTGCGGCGGGCGGCGGGCCTGGTGAACGGCCGCAGGCTCACCCTGGTCAAAGTGGCGCGGCGCCGCGAGCATCTCCTGTTCGATGTGCCCGTGGTGGGGCTGGACACCATCCCGGTGATGCAGGAAACCGGAACGACAGCGCTAGCGGTGGAGGCCAGCCGGACCTTGATGTTGGATAAACCGGAAATGCTGGAGGCGGCGAACCGTGCCGGGATCTCGATCCTGGGACAGAGCCTCGCCGCCGAGCCCAGGTAACCTATGCAAACCCGTGTAGCCGTCATCGGCGCCGGCCAGTTCGGCCGCAATCATTGCCGCGTGATCCATGAATCGGAACGCGCGCAGCTCACCGCGGTGGTGGATATCGACGAGGCGCGTGCCGGCGAGGCGGCTGCCGCCTACGGGGCGCAAGCCCTGACCGACGCGCGCGACCTTAAGGGCAGGGTGGATGCCGCAATCGTGGCAGTGCCTACCAGCGCCCACGAGGAAGTGGGCAGGATACTGATGGAGGCCGGAGTCGACGTGCTGGTGGAGAAGCCCATCGCCCCGGACGACGCCGCGGCCGGGCGCCTGGCGGAGGATGCCGGCCGGCTCGGCCGGATTCTGCAAGTGGGTCATCTCGAACGGTTTAACCCTGCCGTCGTGGAGCTGGAGCGGCGCGCCACGCTACCCCTGTTCTTTGAAGTCCACCGGATGAACGCGTTCAGTCCGCGGAGCCTGGATGTGGACGTGGTGCTGGACCTGATGATCCACGACGTGGACGTGGTGCTGGCTCTCACCCGCGCGGAGCCCGAGGAGATCCGGGCTGCCGGCATCTCCATTCTTTCGAAGAAGGTGGATATCGCTAATGTGCGTTTCCAATTCCCCAACGGCTGCGTGGCCAACCTGACCGCCAGCCGCGTATCCACCGAGCGCGTTCGCAAACTGCGGCTCTTCCAGCCAAGTCAATACCTTTCTGTGGATTACGGGAGGCAGGACCTGGCGATCTTTTCGGTCAAAGACGGGCGGCAGATCGGGTTTGAACAGGCGGCGGTCACGAAGTGCGAGCCCCTGAAGCTGCAATTTGACGCGTTTCTGGACAGTGTGGAAACGCGGACTGCTCCGAAATGTTCCGGCGCCTCCGCACGTCAAAGCCTCAGAGTGGCTATGGCGATTCTTGATAGAATCGAGGAGCACTCGGATTTGGTCGCGCGAAGCCTGGAAGCAGGATGGAAACCGTAGTTCAACCGCCCCCTGATGCCGAACTTCACCTGCTGACCGACTGGGGCGACGCCGGCGGCAGCGCCCGCCGCAAGCGGGCCGCGGTGGTTTCCCTGCTCGTACACGCCGCGGTGGTCCTGCTTCTGATTCTTGTTCCCATCCCGTATACCGAGCCTGTACGCCAGGCGGCGTTCCGGCTGGTGACGCCCTTGATCGAGCCTCCCACGGTGCTCACGCAGCCCACGCCGAACAAGGAGAAGGTGCCGCAGGATTTCAACGCCACCGAATTGCGCGCGCGGCCCCGTATTCAGGTGCCGCAGGGGTTGCCATCGACCACCCGGCCGCAGGCGCTTCGCCCGTCCCCAGTGCCTTCGCTGCCGAAGCCCGGACCGGTGGCGGCGGAACTGCCGGAGCCGCCGAAAATCTCCGCGCCCCCGAAAGAAACGGTGAAGCCGGACCTCTTGCAGGCCACCGTCGTACCTCCGCCGCCTCAGATTCAGGCGGAGGAAAAGCCCAAATCGCCGTTCGAAAATCCGAGCGCTCCGACTGCGCCGGCCAAGACCGGCCGGGTTCCCATCCCCAATCCGTCGGTGGCCGAGGCCATCCGTCAGGCGGGCAGCGGAAGTCCCGGAGGGGGGCAGACCGTTGGGGATACGGGAACTACGGGAATCGGCGGAGTAGGGAGCGGCGCAAACCTGCCACCCGCGCCCGGATCTCCGGGAAGCAACCTACAGCTTCTCAGCGATCCCATGGGGGTGGATTTCAGGCCCTACCTTACGCAGGTGCTGACCAAAGTGCGGCGGAACTGGTTTTCGGTGATGCCGGAAAGCGTGCGACTGGGGCAGCGGGGCCGGGTGGGCGTACTGTTTGCGATTGCGCGCGACGGCACAATCGCCAAGGTGACGTTCGCCGCGCAGTCCGGCGTGCGGGTGCTGGACCAGACCTCGGTGGCGGCCATCAGCATGTCGAACCCGCTGCCGCCGCTGCCCTCCGAATTCAAGGGCGACCGGGTGGTTTTACAGCTCAATTTCTCCTATAACATGCCCAAATGAAACAGCGCCTGATCGCCGCGACCGGCGCCTACCTCATCCTGGCCGTTCTGGCCACATTCACCCTGGACGGTGTGCTGCGCACCGGTGTACTGGTGCTGCTCGGCGGACTGGCGCTGAAGACGTACATCGCGTACCGCGCGGGCTGGTAGAGCCGCGCGATTCGTTGCGGGTTGAAACGGTTCGTGTTTCAGACTGCAACGTGTTCCATCCTGAAACGGCCCGGCACAGTTAACGTAACAGGAAATAAGATACTTATATCTTTTTCTCGGTGGAACTAAGGTTGCACTCCTACTTCCCGTCCGGCAAATAAGGTCGGGGCCGGACGAAATCAAAAAAGGAAGAAAAATGATGCCGGTCCAAAGTGTGTCTCCACGCAGAAAAAAGATGTCCCTCGCAACTCGGGACCAGATCGTCCTCGAGCATCTCCCGCTGGTGAAGGCGATTGCCATCCGGGTGCACGACAATCTTCCCGTCCACGTGGAACTGGACGACCTGGTACACGCCGGCGTGCTGGGCCTCTTCGATGCGGTGAACAAGTACGATACCTGCAAGAACGTGGCTTTTCATGCATATGCCAAGCACCGGATCAAGGGCGCAATCCTGGACAGCCTGCGGCAGCTCGATTGGGCATCGCGCGACCTGCGGCGCCGGCAGAAGCAGGTGGAAACGGCCACGCGCGTCCTCTCCATGAAGCTCGAGCGCACACCGACCGAGTCGGAAACGGCCGCGGAGCTGGGGGTGACGGTGGACCGGTTCCGGGAGATGAATCTGGATTTGCGGGTGGTGGGACTGGTCTCCCCGACGGCGGCGTCGGACCAGGAAGCCGACCGCACCGAAGACTTCCCCGCGGACGCCGCAATGGAGCCCGAGCGAATGTGCGGGCACCGCGAGTTGCAGAGCACCCTGGCACGAGCGATCGGGACCCTGCCGGCGAGGTATCAACGCGTGGTCAGCCTCTACTACACCCGCGACATGACGATGAAGGAGATCGGCGAGGCAATGGGAGTGAACGAGAGCCGGGTTTCGCAGATCCACAAGACGGCGCTCAAGAAGATGGCGGTGGTGCTCGAGTCCGAGGGCATCTGCTCGGCGGCAGCCTTCTGAGAGGCCGCTATTCCGGCAGGGCGAACAGGTACGAAGTGAGGTTGTCGAGGTCGCGCGGGGCCAGCCGGTAGGGGGGCATGATGGAGCCCGGCGAGAGCTTTTGCGGGTCAACGAAATGGCGCTCCACCCAGCTACGGCTTTGACGCTGGGAAAGTCCGTTCAGCGGCGGTCCAATCTGCATACCGACCCCATTCACGCGGTGGCAGGCGCCGCACTGGTTGGCCTGGTAGACCAGGGCCCCTTCGGCGGCGAACTCGGGCGCGCTCTTGAGTGCGGAGGCGTTCTCGGGAGTCAGCTTGAGCAGGAACGCGGCGAGCGAGTTTAATTGGGCATCGGTGAGCTGGATGGGAGGCATGGAACTGCCCGGACGCATCGCGGCTGGCCGTTTGAAGTGGCTGATGAGCCATGCCGCATCCTTGTGCGGTCTCTTTTGGGTCAGATCCGGTCCGGCGCCCTTCTCGTGGCAGGTGGCGCAGCTTTCGCGGCGGTAAAAGGCGACACCCGCCATCTCTTCCGGGGAGAGATGCATCCAGTCGGTGGGAGCGGAGTAGTCGATCTCGACTCCGGTTGAAGGCGCGGGTGTGCCCTTGACGGCTGCGGCGGTGAGTCCTCCCCAGCCGATGAATGCGAGCAGGACGACACCGGCGGCGACGGTGCGCTGCGTAACCTTCATCAGGCGCCCGCGGTCGATGAACGGCACCAGGATGAGGGTCAACACGGCGAGGCCCGGGAGAACTACGCTGCCCACCACTTCGAGCGGGCCGGGGAAAAGCTTCAAGGTCTGAAACAGGAAGAGGAAATACCACTCGGGGCGCGGGATGTAGGACGTGTCGGTGGGGTCGGCCAGTTGTTCGAGCGGCACTCGCACCGCCGCGGCGAGGGTGAAGAGAATGGCGAAGGCGATGAAGATGGCGACGGTGTCCTTAAAGATCTGGCCAGGGTAGAAGCGCTTGCGCGGAACGAGATCATCGCCGGGAGCCGGCGCCACGCCGTGTTTGCGCACCAGGTAGACGTGGACCGCAATGAGCAGCAGCGTCGCGGGCGGCAGCAGCAGCACGTGCATGCCGTAGAATCGCGCGAAGGTCACCACGCCTACGCCGTTGCCGGCGCCGAGCAGTCGCGTCAGGTATGGGCCGGCCAGCGGGGCGGTGCCGGCGATCTGCGTGGTCACCACGGTGCCCCAGTAGGCGCGGTTGTCCCATGGTAGAAGATAGCCGGTCAGCCCGTAAGCGAGCGTCACCAGCAGCAGCACGACGCCCACCATCCAGGTGGCCTCGCGCGGTTTTTTGTAGGCGCCGTAGAGGAAGACCTGCACCATGTGCAGTACGACGACCACGATCATCATGCTGGCGCCCCAGTGATGCAGCCCGCGGATCAGGCGGCCCCCGGTGAGTTCGGTGAGGATGTAACGCAGGCTGTTGTAGGCGTCGCCGGGAGTAGGGGCGTAGTTGAACGCGAGCAGGGCGCCGGTGAAGGCCTGCGTGAGGAAGAGGAACACCGCGATGCTGCCGAACACCTGGTGCCAGCCGCTGGAGGCGGGGATCTCCTCGTAGAGGAATTTGCGGACGGCGTCCGGCAAACCGGTGCGGTGGTCGAGCCAGTCGGTGATGCCCGCCAGGGTGCGCTTCATGCTCCCCTCTCGTCGGACTGGCGCAGGCGGCCGAGCAGCAGCTTTTGGCCATCGACCTTGACATCGTAGCGGTCCAGCGGCCGCGGCGCGGGCCCGGCGGTGACGCGCCCGTCAATCGCAAACAGGGAGTTGTGACAAGGGCAGACGAACTGGTTGCGGCTCCCTTCCCAGTGGTAGGCACACCCTAAATGGGTACACTGCGGCCCAAAAGCGACTACGCTATTGTCGGACTGCTTCAGCACCCATGCGGTGCTCTTTTCACTGATGATTTTCCACCCGTCCACACGGTTGCGCCGGAAGGCCATTTCCAGCGGCATGCCGGAGGCGAGCTGGTTGAAATCCCCGATTTCGACCCATTCTTCCTCTTTGGCCGCTTTGGGAGGCAGGAAGAGGTAGAACAACGCCGGCGCGCCGAGCGCCGCCGCGATCAATGCCCAGAGCGCGTAGATGGCGCCCACATAAAAGCTGCGGCGGCTCACCTCCGGTGCGGCCAGACCTTCCATTTCCTTATCGTATTCGGGCAACGGCGGCATGATGTGATGCAGTTGTATAAGGTTTGCAAAAAACGCTAGCGCGCGCCCCCTCTGCCGCCGCGTGCAGCCGGCACAACGACGGCTGGGACACCGGCTTGTTTCAAGCCGGCATTCAGTGCGGCCAGTCCGGCGCCTTTCAAAGCGGCCCAATTCTGGCGCAGCCCGGCAACGGACGCGTGCCGCTCGCGCACTGCCGCGGCGAGTTGAGAGGTGGGGGCGACGTCAGCCGCCTCCAGCATGCGCATCAGGGCGGTGATGGAGCCGGTGGCGCTCGATAGCGTCTCGGGACCGCCGGCCACGGCACCGCGGCCTCCACCGCCTCCTCGCCCGCCTCCGCCTGACGTACCCTCGATGGCTCCCGCCTTGGCATCGAAGGCAGCAATCGCATCCGCCGCGGCGCCGCTCGCGGACGAGCGCGCCTGGCGCAATTGCGCGCGCAGGGCGCGGACTTCGGCCAGCGCCTGCGAGACGCCGGCCGCGTCGTCATACATCTGTTTCGAAAGCGTGGACTGCTGCTGAATGCCGAGGGGTGTGGTCTTGACGCGCGGATCCATCTTCAGCGTCAGGGGCTGCGAATAGCTCTTCCCGTCCACCGTGAGACGCACGTTGTAGCGGCCGGGCGCGGCCCAGATGGAAGTGATGGATGGAGCGGTATCGTGGGCGATGGCCTGCATGGGGTACGCCGCCGCGACCGCCCGAGGGGAGCGGGTTGTAGTGCATATCCCACAACCAGCGATGCATCCCCGGGGCAGCGGACAGGCTGCGCGGCCGCCGCACCCAATAAGCCGGAATCGCGAGGGTGGCGGTATCCGGCGCTTCCACCGGGTCCGCGCTCGAGTAGCGCCGCACCAGGGCTCCGGCCGCGTCCAGGATCTCCAGGGTGACGGGCGACGAGGGCGCGCTGCCCAGGTAATAGTCGAGAATGGCTCCGTCGGGCGGATTCGGCATGCCGGGTTCATCCGCAGGCAGGGGCGTATCGGTGTTCATGTTCCAGCGAACACGCACCGCGTCCTGCGGCTTGAAAAGAACCGCCGCGGCCGATGCGGTTTCGTCACGGACCTGGCGGAGCGGCGTGATGTCGTCCAGAATCCAGAAGCCGCGCCCATGCGTGGCGGCCACCAGGTCATCGTTCTTGACGATGATGTCGCGCACCGAACTGGGCGCCATGTTAAGGCGCAGGGACTGCCAGTTGCCGCCGTCGTCGAACGAAACGTAGACTTCGCGCTCGGTAGCTGCGAACAGCAGGCCTTTGCGCCGCGGATCTTCGCGTACGGCATTAACGGGCGCGACCTCGGGAATGCCGGTGACGATTTCGGTCCACGTCTTTCCGCCGTCATGCGTGCGGAAAATATGCGGGCGCATGTCATCGAGGCGGAGGGTGTTGATGGCGGCGTACGCGGTGAGCGGGTCGAAACGCCCGGCGTCGATGACCGACACCTTCATCCACGGCTTCAGTGCGGGCGGCGTGACGTCGGTCCAGTTGCGGCCGCCGTCGGCTGTGGTGTGGATGAGGCCGTCGTCCGTGCCGGCCCAGATACGGTTCACGTCGAGCGGCGAGGGCGCGACGGCGTAAATGACGCCGCGCTGCGAAGGCTGGGCCGAGGGCTGCTCGCTGTACTTGCCGACGGTGGCGGGGATCTCCCACGTTTTGCGGGTCAGGTCGGGGCTGACCTGGGTCCAGGTGTTGCCGCGGTCGGCGGTCTTCCACAAGCGTATTGGCGGCGAAGAACAGCAGGTGCGGATCGGCTTCGGAAAAGACCACCGGCGCGGTACGGACCGTGCGGTAGTCAGCGGGACGGACCGGTTTGGGGGCCACGTTCACCACCTGTCCGGTGCGGCGGTCATAGCGGGTGAGTTTGCCGCCGAAGACGATGTCGGGGTCAAGGGGGTCCGGCACCGCATAGCCGTACTCCTCGACGCCCA
This sequence comes from Bryobacterales bacterium, assembly GCA_963836425.1. Lineage (GTDB taxonomy): Bacteria > Acidobacteriota > Terriglobia > Bryobacterales > Bryobacteraceae > CAWIJJ01. The sequence goes on from CAWIJJ010000016.1 coordinate 707,795, forward strand.
CCGGATGCCATTCCCGGAAAGTGATCTGGCCGTCCGGGCCGCGGCTCGAAACGCAGGCCGATCCGCTCTCCTGCTGCCCGCTGCACACCCGGTAAGGGAAGGCGTTATCCGCGTTGGCGTGATAGAGCTGCGCGGTGGACTGGTTGTACCAGGAACTCCAGCTTTCGCCGCCGTTCACGGTGATGACCGCCCCCTGGTCGCTGGCCATCAGGATGATGTCGGGATTGTTCGGGTTGATCCAGCCGCGCTGGTAGTCGTCGCCGCCGGGCGCGCCGCGGAGGGCGTTCCAGGTGCGGCCGCCGTCGGTGGACTTCCATGCCACCACGCTGGTGCTGTAGACGATATCGGCATTTTTCGGATCCACCATGAGGAAGGGCACGTCGCCGCCGCCGATTCGGGCCGCGGGGCGGTTGTCGGTGGTGATGCGCTGCCAGTGCTCACCCGCATCGTCGGTGCGGTAGATGCCCACGCCATTGCCGCTGGCGAGAGCCGTGTAGAGCCGCTTGGGATCGCTGGGAGCGATAGCGAGGTTGGCCTGCACGTACCCGCCGGGGCCGTCCGGTATGCCCTGCGAGAGAATCCGCCAGGTGGTGCCGCCATCGGTCGATTTGAACACGCCCCCGCCGGGTCCGGTCCATGCGCCGTTTTCCCACGGCCCCTGGCGCGCTTCCCAGAGCGAGGCGTAGACGATCTGGGGATTGGCCGGATCGATAACAACGTCGTTGCCGCCGACGTTGGGATCGTTGCCGAGAACCTGTTCAAACGTGCGGCCGCCGTCGGTGGAACGATAGATTCCGCGCTCGGCGTTGGGGCCGTAGGGATGGCCCAGGACGGCCACGAAGAGGCGATCGGGATTGCGCGGATCCACGGCGATCTGCGGGATCTGCTGCCCGTCGCGGAGGCCGAGATGGGTCCAGGTCTTGCCGGCATCGGTGGATTTGTAAATGCCGTCGCCGGTGGAAAGGTCCGGCCGCTGCAAGCCTTCGCCGCTGCCGGCGTAAATGATATTGGGATTCGAGGGCGCTACGGTGACGGCGCCGATGGAACCGGTGGGCTGGTCATCGAAAACGGGCGTCCAGGTGCGGCCGTAATCGGTGGTCTTCCAGACCCCGCCGTTGCACACGCCGATGTAGAACACATTCGGCTGCGCGGCGACACCGGCGGCGGACTTGGTCCGGCCCCCGCGCTGCGGCCCGACATTTCTCCACCGGAGTTCGGAAAAAAGCTTCGGATCAAGCGGCGAGGCGAAGACGGCGGTAGCAGCCAGGACCAGCACAAGCGCGCGGCATTTCCTCATGTATGAAATATACCCGACTGGGGGGAGCCCCCGTTCTAAACCGCGGACAGGTGCACCGCACTGCTGAGCTAGATTGAAGGAGAGAGGTGCACGTGTTTGCGTCAGCTTTTAGTCTTCGCCGCTTTGTGTTTTTCCACCCTGTCCGCCCAGAACCCGCCGCCCAAGGCTCCCGAGCATCCCGCTCCGGTTCCGGCGTCGAAGCCCGTGCCGGAACCGCCACCCGCCACCACGCCTTTGCGTTTCGACATCAAAGCGCTCGACCGTTCCGCAAATCCATGCACCGATTTTTTCCAGTATGCCTGCGGCGGGTGGATCAAGAACAATCCCATCCCACCCGATCAATCGCGCTGGGGGCGATTCTCCGAACTCGAGGAGCGCAATCGCGAAGTGCTGCGCGGCATTCTCGAGAATGCGTCCCATGACAATGTCTCGCGCGACCCGATCACCCGGCAGATCGGCGATTATTACGCCGCCTGCATGGATGTGAAGACTATCGATGCCCAGGGTCTCAAACCGCTGGAGCCGGTGCTGAAGCGGATCAGCGGGCTGACGCAAAAGTCGCAGCTTGCGGCGGAGATTGCGAGCCTGCACCGCGTGGAAATTCCCGCGCTGTTCGATTTTACTTCCGGCCAGGATTTCAAGAATTCTTCGGCGGTGATCGCGCAGTTCGACCAGGGCGGCCTGGGGATGCCCGATCGCGATTACTACCTGAAAGACGATCCCAAATCGGTCGAGATGCGGCAGAAGTACATCGCCCATGTGCAACGCATGTTCGAGCTTGCCGGACGGACGCCGGAGCAGGCCAAGGCCGCTGCCGGCGCGGTGATGCGCATCGAAACCGCCCTGGCCAAAGGATCGCTCGACCGCGTGTCGCGGCGGGATCCCGAGAAGGTCTATCACAAGATGACGAAGGAGGAACTCGAGAAACTGGGACCGGACTTCGGCTGGCAGGCCTACTTCACCGACAGCGGCGCACCGGCATTCCGCGACATCAACGTGGCCTCGCCCGATTTCGTGAAGGCGGTGAACGCGGAAATTCAGAGCGCCGGCCTGGACGACTGGAAAACGTACCTGACGTGGCACGTGCTGCACTCGGAAGCCGCGCTGCTGCCCGAGCCGTTCGTTCAGGAGGATTTCAACTTTTACGGCAAGACGCTGACCGGCGCCACCGAACTGCGCCCGCGCTGGAAGCGCTGTGTGGATTACACGGACAACCAGTTGGGCGAGGCGCTGGGCCGCAAGTTCGTCGAGCGCACCTTCGGGGCGGAAGGCAAGGAGCGCACCCTGAAGATGGTGGACGCTCTCGAGAAGGCGCTCGGGGAGGATATCCGATCGCTTTCCTGGATGACACCGGCGACGAAAGAGAAGGCGCTGGTGAAACTGAAGGCGATCACCAACAAGATCGGCTACCCGGAAAAGTGGCGCGACTATTCGAGCGTGACCATCCGGCGCGACGACGCGCTCGGCAACAGCGACCGCGCGTCGGCCTTCGAATTCCAGCGGCAGCTTGACAAAATCGGCAAGCCGGTGGACCGTACCGAATGGGAAATGACGCCGCCCACGGTCAACGCCTATTACGACCCGCTAATGAACAACATCAATTTCCCGGCCGGCATTCTGCAACCGCCGTTCTACGACAACAGCATGGATGACGCCGTCAATTTCGGGGGCATCGGCATGGTCATCGGGCACGAACTGACGCACGGCTTCGACGACGAAGGGCGGCAGTTCGACGCCAAGGGTAACCTCGAGGATTGGTGGACCGCGGCGGACGCGAAGGAATTCAACGAGCGCGCGGCCTGCGTCGCGGACGAATACTCGAGTTTCACCGTAGCGCCGGGAGTCCACGTGAACGGGAAGCTCACGCTGGGCGAGAACACAGCGGACAACGGCGGCGTGCGGATCGCGTTGATGGCGCTGATGAACACGCTGGCCGGACACGCGCAGCCGAAGATCGACGGCTTCACTCCGGAGCAGCGCTTCTTCCTGTCCTTCGGGCAGGTATGGTGTTCCAACACGCGCGAGGAGGCCCTGCGGCTGATGGTGCAGACGAATCCGCATTCTCCCGCCCAATTCCGCGTGAACGGGGTGGTGCAGAACATGCCGGAATTCCAGAAGGCGTTTTCGTGCCAGCCGAGGCAGCCGATGGTGAAGACGAACGCCTGCCGGGTGTGGTAATCCGCACTCGGTACGCGCGGCACGGCCCGAAATTTGCTCTCGCACGGCTGCCATGGCTGTGCGCGTCTTCTTCGCGATTCTGATTGCGGCCTGTTCCGTGGTCCAGAGCGGGACCGCGTTGTGGACACCCGCGGAGGAAGAAGCCTTCCTCGCCAGGGCGCCCATTCAATCGCTCTCGAAGGTGGCCAAGGGCATCAACGGCACCGGCAAAGCAGTACTCGGCGATGGCACCCGCACCCATGCGGCGCACGTGCAGTGGGTCGATATTTACCAGCCGCTCTTCAAGGGTAAAGACGGCTCGGAGGAGCGCGATTTCAGGGATAGCTGGAAGTTCAATGTGGCGGCATACCGGCTGGCCAAACTGCTGCACCTCACGGACATGGTGCCGGTGTCGGTGGCGCGCCAGGTGGACGGCAAGCCGGCGTCCGTGGACTGGTGGGTGGACGACGTCATCATGGACGAAAAGGAGCGGTTGCGGCGCGGCCTGCGCCCGCCCGACGTTCCGCGCTGGAACGACCAGATGGACACCATCCGGATCTTCGACCAGTTGATCTACAACATGGACCGCAGCCAGGAAAACCTGCTGATTGCGAGCGACTGGAAGGTCTGGATGATCGACCACACGCGCGCGTTCCGCAAATGGCCCACGCTGCGGGATCCGGACGCGGTGACCCACTGCAATCCCGGCCTGTTGAGCGCGTTGCGGAATCTGCGACGGGCAGATGTGGCGCGGGAGACCGGGGCATTCCTCACCGCCGAAGAGATCGACGCGCTGATGGAGCGGCGGGACCTGATCCTCAAAAAGCTGGAGCGGTAAGCGGCGTTCGGAAACGAACGGGTTCGTTCGCGTCCGGCCACCCGCCGGGCCTGGAGGCATTACAAACAAACGACTTGTGAGCGGCCTCGCGCGTGCCTGGGACAACCGCGATGCTGCCCCTGGAACTGAAAGTCGCGCTGCGGAGCTTGCGCAAGAGTCCCGGCCTGATTGCCATCTCCGTTCTGTCGCTGGGCTTGGGAACGGGCCTGAACACTACGCTGTTTGCGATCTTCCGAACGGTGGTTTTGAAGGGGCCGACGGCGGCGGACGCGGCGCGGCTGGTGCGCATCGAACCGGGCAACGGCAACCGCATTTCGTATGCGAATTTTCGCGATCTCCGCCCGGGCGATGCGTTCGCGGGCCTGGCTGCCTACTCCATGACGCGCTTCAACCAGAGAAGCGAAGCGGCGCGCCCGGTGCTCGGCATGTTGATTTCGCCCCGGTTCTTCGAGGTGCTTCAGGCGCAACCGGCAGTTGGCCGCGTGCCGGCTCCCGGCGAGGAAACGGCAGCAGTCGTAACGGCTGCATTCGCCGCGGCGAGCGCGGTCAACCTGGGGTCTGAGATCGATCTCAATAGTCGAAGCTACACGGTCATCGGCATCTTGCCGGAAGATTTCCGCTCCATCGAAGGCGCCCTGGGACCGGATGTGTATGTCCCGGTCAGCCGGCAAATCGCTCCGCCGCTCGACCGCCGGGACGCCGGAGTTTCGTTTATTTTGTTGGGCCGGCTCGCCCCGCGAGTTTCGCGGCAGCGGGCGGCGGCCTTTATCACCGCGCAGAGCCGTGAACTCGAGCGGCTGTACCCTGGCGCGAATGAGGGGTTCGGGCGGCCGGCGCTGCTGTTTCCCGTGTCCGGATTGGGTAGCTGGGCAACGCGTGCGGCGGGCCTGGGGCAGATCCTGGCAATCAGCGCCATTCCCTTCGCGCTGTTTGGAATCCTGCTGCTGATTTCGTGCGCGAATGTCGCGGGACTGCTGGTGGCGCGGGGCGCTGCGCGGAGCCGCGAAATTGCCATCCGGCTCGCGCTGGGCGCCTCGCGATGGCAGGTGATGCGCGCTCTGCTTGCGGAAAGCGCATGGCTCAGCCTGTTCGGATCCTTGGCAGGCGTGCTGCTGGCAATGTGGCTGTGCGCCGTCCTGAGTACTGTGGCGCTTCCGCAGATGCCGCGCCCGGCGGAGATCCGGCCGGATTACACGCTCCTGTTGTATGCGGTAGGCGCGGCAGCGATTGCCACGCTGTTCTGCGGCATCACACCGGCCCTGGTTTCCACGCGGGCGAACATAGGTGGAAAACTGAAACAGGGTGAAACCGGGCCGGCCCGTTTCCGCATGCGCAATGCGCTGGTTGTGGGACAGGCGGCGCTCTCGGTCGTGCTGCTTTTCGTCTCCGTGCTCTTTCTGCGCAGCCTGGTGCGCATCACATCGATTAATCCCGGTTTCGACCAGGATCGCACCATTACGGCGCACATCGAGCTCGACCGCGATTATCCGCAGGATCGTTACCTCGAAGTGGCGGAGCGGGCACGCGGCGCCGCGGCAGCCGTGGCCGGCGTTCAATCCGCGACCGTTGCCAACCTGATCCCGCTCGGCGGGGATTCCTACACGGCACGGTTCGAGGTCCGGGGCCGGAACGCCAGCGTGCCGCGCACGTTCTACATGAGCGTCGGGCCGGATTACTTCCGGACAATGGGAATCGCCCTGCGCCGCGGCCGGGAATTCACGCCGGCGGACCGGTTGGGAACCGCGGCGGTCGCGATCGTCAACGAAACCTTCGTGCGCGCATACCAGTTGGGCGAGGACGCGCTCGGAACGGGTGTGCGCTTTCCGCGCGAGCCGTGGATGGAAATCGCCGGCGTGGTGGCCGATAGCGACTACTCGTTCTATGGTGAGACCCCGCAGCCGGTTCTCTACCGGCCCTTTTTGCAGAACGGCGGAAACCTCTTTGTGGTCGCACGCGCGAGTGGTTCTCCGTCGCGCATGATGGCTCCCCTGGCGCTGGCGGTGCGTGCGGTCGAGCCGCGCGCCATCGTAGAGGCCAGGACGATGCGCGACGCCACCAGCCTGGAGCGGTCATTGCGCAAAATGGGTTCGGCAGTGCTCGGAACCTTGGGCGGGCTGGGACTTCTGCTGGCCGCGATCGGACTGTATGGCGTCATGGCCTACCGGGTGCAGCGGCGCACTCCGGAGCTGGGAATCCGAATGGCGCTCGGGGCCTCCAGCGGTCATGTTCTGCGGATGGTGCTGGGCGAGGGTTTGAAGCTGATCGGCGGCGGAGTGGCGGCGGGAATGCTCCTGTCGCTGGCCCTGGCCCGGCCGCTATCCGCTTTCATGGGCGGCATTTCGACCTTCGACCCGTGGAGCATTCTCGGCACGTCGGCGGCGCTGCTGCTGGCCGGACTGGCCGCCAGTTGGGTTCCCGCCCGGCGGGCGACCCGGATCGCGCCGATGGCAGCCCTGCGCAACGACTGACGATTTTTGACTGCAACTGAAAATTTCGCTTGACATGCACGATTTTTAGTACTAATTAATTAGTATGCGACGGCGAAGCACGATTCTGACCGAGCAGGAACTGGAGATCATGAAGATCGTCTGGGAACGCGACAGTGTGACGGTCCGCGACGTTTACGAAACGTTGCTGGAACAGCGCAAGGTCGCCTACACGACGGTCATGACCATGATGAAGATCCTGGAGCAGAAGAAGTATCTGAAGAAGACGCAGACGGACCGCGCCTTCGTGTATCGACCTTCACAGCCCAAGCGGCAGGTGATCGGCGACATGGTGCAGGAATTCATCAACCGGGTATTCAACGGATCCGCCGAGCCGTTGCTGGTGCACCTTGTGGAAGACCACAACCTGTCACAGGATGACCTGGACGAGATCGCGCGTCTGAGGAGGCGGTCATGAGCATCGGCCTGATGTGGAGCAACCTGATCACGTACAGCGTTCAGATCGGGCTGGTGGTGGGGCTGGCGGCATTCGTACCGACCCTGTTACGGCTGCGCGCCCCACGCGGCCGGCTGTACTACTGGCACATCCTGCTGGCGGCCTGCCTGCTGCTGCCGCTGGTGCGGCCATGGCGCGCGGAGGTGGCGAACGATAACGTGCAGATCACCACCACGGTGCTGGCGATCCAGGGCCAGGCGCCGGGGTCCCGCAGCATTCCATGGACCGAACTGGGGCTGGCGCTGCTGGTGGGCGGCATTGTTTCGCGCTTCGTGTGGCTGGCGGTGGGCTATGGGCGGCTGCAACGCTACCGGCGGCAGTCGCAGCCTTTCCGGGTGGAGATGATGGGCGCGGCAGGGGTGGATTTCCGGCTTTCCGAAGACGTGGCGAGCCCGGTCACGTTCGGGCTGTGGCGGCCGGTGGTCCTGCTCCCCGTGCGGTTCCCGGAACTGCCGCAAGGGCTGCGCGACGCGATTCTGTGGCACGAGCTGCTGCATGTGGAGCGGCACGACTGGTTCTTCACCCTGCTCGAAGAAGTGGTGCGGGCGGTCTTCTGGTTTCACCCGGCCATCTGGTGGCTGCTGGGCGAGATTCAGCTTTCCCGCGAGCAGGCGGTGGACCACGAAGTGATCCAGCGGACCAACGCCCGCGAAGAGTACGTGGATGCGCTGCTGGCGATAGCCGGGGCGCGCGCGCAGGCCGATCTGGCACCGGCCCCCTTATTTCTGCGCAAGCGGCACCTGAAGCAACGGGTAGTTTCCATTTTCAAGGAGGTTCACATGTCAAGGACGAAACTGTTATCGACGCTGGCCGCCGGGTTGGGTGTTCTGACCTTGGCGTGCTGGCTGGTCACCTCAACTCTTCCGCTTGCGGCGGCGCCGCAGAGCGATGGGGCGGGCGTCGCCGTAGATCTCGGCGGGGCTGCCGTCCTGCACCGCACGCCGGTGGCTTACCCGGCGGCGGCGCGTGCCCGGGGAATCCAGGGCGAAGTATCGGTGGAACTTACGCTGGACGGCGCGGGCAACGTGGCCGATGCGCGGATTATCGCGGGACCCGAGGACTTGCGCAAGGCCGTGCTGCAGTCGGTTCTCCAGTGGCACTTCGCGCGGGAATCGGGCGCCACGCGACGGGTGACCATCTCCTTCCGGTCCACTCAAGTCCCGGCTGCGGCAGCCGCTCCAGGGGCGCCGGCGACCACCGCCACCGTGCAGGACAGCGACCTGGCGCGCCGGTTGGCGACTCAGCGGGCACGGGTGCAGCCAACCTTTGTGGGACGAACGGTGAAGACGATCCGGGTCTTCGGATTGCCCGATTCGTCACGCACGGAGTTGATGGGACGCCTGCCGGTACATGAGGGCGACGTGCTCACGGCGGATTCCATGCAGAAGATAGCGGAGGTAGCGAAGGCTTATGATGAGCACCTCAGCCTCTCGATCGGCAACATGGGCGCAAGCGAGGCCAGCATCGTGATCTCGACGCCAAATGCCGAGGGCGGGGTTGGCGGCGTGATCGGCGGCGTAGTTGGTGGCGTTGCCGGCGGCGTTTCTCCCGCGGCTTCCGGCACGGAAGCACCCGACCGCATTCGCGTCGGCGGTAACATTGCGCAAACCAAGCTGATCTCGCAGGCGCGGCCGCTATATCCGCCGGAGGCCAAGGAAGCCCGCATTCAGGGCGTGGTGAAACTGGCGGCGGTCATCGGCAAGGACGGCACAATCAAGGAACTCACAGTGATCTCGGGACATCCGCTGCTGGTCCCTTCGGCGCTCGACGCCGTGAAGCAGTGGGTCTACGACACGACCCTGCTCAACGGCAATCCGGTAGAGGTGGCCACGCAGATCGATGTGAATTACACGCTGTCGCAGTAAAAATTGAACCTCGGGGCGGGCCGGGACGCCCGCCCCGCCGGTAGAATACGGAAATGGCTCTTCAAGCAACTTACGACGATGCAAACCTGATCCTCAGGTTATATGAACTCAGAAGGGAAGAAAAAATGCGCCAGGCCCGAGACTGAAAAAGGTTTGCTCGCTCGCGGCGAAATGCACCGCGGAGAAGACGCGTCACCTGAACGCCGCGGGAGTGAGCAAACCGTTCGGTGAACTAAATCGCAGCGTGAGGGCCGCTCTTTAATGGGTTTTGCTTTCGGAATGGGGAAGATCGGCTGCGGGTTTTGCGCGAGTCACGGCCGTTTTGAGTAGTGGGCTGTCAACATAGGGGTGCCTTTTCTTTGGCCCGCTCGCCCCTATGGCGCGCTGGTCGGCGGAAACCATGCGCGCACTTCGTGATTTACGTGGATGTGCCGGTGTCAAGACAGACGTCGCCTGAGGGCTGCCCCGCAGGGCAGTCGCGGAGACGGCGGGATGGAGAACGAGCTGGATCATGAGGAGTCGCAGCGAAGCGGAATGGGGCCATGGGTCGGCGGCCAGACTTCTACTCGTGCGAGAACCCCTTCTCCACAGCGCGGACATCGACGGTAAGCGGGGCGCGGCAGTGTTGGCTGGTGGATCGCCGGGAGCAGATCGGCGAGTGGCGAGGTCATGAGTTGCCGGCACAGTTCGAGCCTATCGACCCGATGACGGTTTGCCATCAGGCCGTAGTAGCGGATGCGTTGAAACCCCCGGGCAAGCGCGTGCAACAGGAAGTGGCGGATAAACTCCTCGGCCGCCATGGTCGTAATCTTAGGCCGCTGGGGATGACGGTAGTCTTTCCAGCGAAAGGAGACCTGGCCTGCTTGCATGGCTACCAGACGCCGGTTGGAAATGGCCACGCGATGGGTATAGCGGCCCAGATACTCCAGGACGTGACGCGGTCCGCCGAATGGTGGTTTGGCGTAAACCACCCACTCTTTTTCGCGCAGCGGGGTCAGATAGGCGTCGAAGTTGTCAGTGTCATCCAGGCTTTTCAGTTCGCCGAAAAACTGCAGTTTCCCCGCGGCGTGGAGGGTGCGCAGGCCTTCCAGAAAAAGACGGCGAAAAAGGCGGCTGAGCACACGCACCGGTAGGAAGAACCCTGGACGGCAGGCCACCCACTTCCCGTCCGGTGAGAGTCCGCCGCCCGGAATCACGCAATGCAAGTGAGGATGCAGATGAAGATTCTGCCCCCAAGTATGGAGCACGGCGAAAAAGCCGATCTCCGCTCCCAAATGTTTCGGGTCGCGGGCGATGGTGAGCAGAGTTTCCGAGACGGTGGCGAAGAGGAGATCGTAGACGGCTTCCCGATTGTAGAAAGCGATTGCGGCGATCTCCTCCGGCAGCGTAAAAACGACATGAAAATACTCCACCGGCAGTAGTTCGGCGGCGCGCTTCTCAAGCCACTGAGCGCGCGCTTCCCCCTGACACTTGGGACAGTGCCGGTTGCGGCAGGAGCGATAGTGAATGTGTGTGTACTGGCAGCGGTCGCACCATTCGACCACCCCGCCCAGAACCGGGGTCCGGCAGTTTTCGATGGCTTGCATCAGACGGTGCTGGTGCAGAGGCAAGCGATGCGACTGGCGGTAGGCGGGTCCGTGCTGTCGAAAGATGTCGGCCAACTCCAAGGTTGGCGGCGGCATGAACCTCAGCGCGTGGTCTTCGTCGGCCGTTTGGCTTTGGTCCGCGGCTGGTCAATGCAGTCCAGCGGACTGACGGTGGCCGCGACCACCTGTGGGGAGACTTGGGCGTACCGGGCGGTAGTCTCGATACGGCTGTGGCCGAGCAGTACCTGGATGACGCGGGTGTCGGCGCCATTTTCCAGCAGGTGGGTGGCGAAGGCATGTCTCAGGCTATGAACCGTGACCCGCTTTTGGATGCCGGCGCGCAAGGCGGCCTCGCGGCATGCCAGTTGGAGGGATCCGGTGGAGAGGTGGTATTCCTTGCGCCAGGAGGGAAACAGGAAGCCGCCTTGCGGACGGACGGCCCGAAAATAGCGGCGTAAAACGTCCAATAGTCGCGGCGACAGCATGGCGTAGCGGTCCTTTTGTCCCTTGCCTTGCTCGACGCGAATCAACATACGCTTGGAATCGATGTCGGCGATTTTCAGAGCCACGGTTTCGGAGACCCGAAGTCCGGCGCCGTAGCTGATCATCAGAGCAGCGCGATATTTGAGGCTGGGCACATGATCGAAAAAGGCGAGCACTTCTTCCTGGCTGAGCACAACCGGGAGTTTGTGGGCGCGGCGGACACGCGGGAAGTACTCGTCGGTCCAGGGCATTTCCAGGGTGACGAGGTAGAGGAACTTGACCGCGGAAATATACTGGTTGATGGTTTCCGGAGAAAGCTTGCGTTCATTGAGCAGGTAGAGTTGATACTGGCGGACGGCTTCGAGATCGAGTACTTCGGGGCTTTTACCAAAGTATCGGGCGAACCCTGCCACGTGGTGGACGTAGTTTCTCTGGGTTTCGGGCGTGAGGTTGCGTAGCTGCATGTCCTGGAACATGCGTTGTCGTAGTGGTGTCATGCGACGGCTCCTGAAAAATTGGATTGGTCTATTTGGCGATAAACCTGATCCAGTGTTTCTCGGAGCCGCGCGCCAGATCCAGCGGCCTCAATCGAAGACAAATACCGCGAAGCGGTTTAGTTCACT
>CAWIJJ010000017.1:0-628838 GCA_963836425.1 Bryobacterales bacterium
AACGCGGCAAGTTTGTGACGCATGTGCGCGCCCTCGCTGCCAAGTTGGAGGCGTTGGGAGAGGTCGAGGACCCGGTGGCGCTGTCGGCGCATCTCGGCGCCGCCTACCAGTCCACGATCGCCGAGGAGATCTCGGCGCTCAAGGATGTGATCAGGGGCGTCGGTGTCGATACGGTCTTCAGCGCGGCGAACATGAAGCTGGTCGTGCCGGCACCACTCGCTACCGGGGCTGCGATCGGGGGCGCGACGCTCAACCCCGTCATCGGGCTCGGGGGAGCGATCGTCCTGGGCGTCGCGCAGCTCGTCCGGTCCCAGCGGAAGGCGGTCGCACAAGGGGTGGCCGAGTCTCCTGCGGGCTACCTCCTCCGGGTGGAGCGGGCGCTGAAGCCTACGACCCTGATGGGACGGATCCGCAAGCGCATCTCGGCGTTCGTCCGGGGGATCTCTCGAGCCAGATTCAGGGGGGCGTCGAGCACCTGCTCGAGGTTGTCGATCACGAGGAGGAGTTCCTTTCTCGGCGCGGTATGCCGCGAGCTCCTGCCCGGGTCTCGTTGACGCCGAGCGTCTGCGCGACCTGCGGCAGGACGAGCGCGGGATCGGTGATCGCCGCGAGCGTCACGAAGAACACGCCGTGGGGGAAGTCCTCGACCAGCTCGGCCGCCGCCTGCAGCGCGAGCCGGTCTTCCTGGTGCCGCCCGGCCCGGTCAGCGTGACGGCGCGGACGTCGGGCCGGCGCAGCAGCTCGACCACCTCTGCGAGCTCCCGATCCCGCCCGACGAGCGGCGTCGGCTGCACTGGCAGGTTCGTCGACCGGTTCTCGAGCGTCCGGAGCAGCGGGAACCGCTGGGCAGCCCGCCGATCACAGCTGAACAGGCGATGCGGCTCGTTCAGATCCTTCAGCCGGTGCTCGCCGAGGTCCACGAACGCGAACCCCGCGTCCTCCTCGGCCTGCAGGTCGTGCGTGGTGTGCGAGACCAGCACCTGCCCGCCATGCCCGGCCGAGCAGATCCTCGCGCCCCGGTGGACCCCGACCCCGACGTAGCCGTCCGCGGTCGCCGTCGCCTCGGCCGTGTGCACGCCCATCTAGACCCGGATCTCCCGCCCGTCGGGCCACGGGTGACCGGCGAGGGCTCGCCGGGCCTCACCAGCCGCTCCGATCGCGTCGCGCGGTCGGGCGATAGGCGACGAGAAGGCGTCGCCCTGCGTGTCGACCCCGTGCCCGCCGTGCTCCCGCGAACGCCTAGCGAAGGACCCGCCGGTGATCCTCGAGCGCCGCGGCGTACTGATCAAGCACGGACTCCCTGAGGCGGCTGGTCGGAGCCCTCGATGTCCGTGAGCAGGAAGGCAACGGGTCCCGCTCGGCCGCTCGGTCACCCGCGGATGATGGCACGATCGGACCCGTCGACATCTGTGGGCATGTCAGCGGTTCGGAGGAGGACGACGTGTCTCGCCGCCGTGCGTGAGCCCGAGGGGGCGGTCGCATAGACTCTGGCCGTGATTCGGCGCGTTCGCATACGGAACTACAAGAGTCTCGAAGATGTCGAGATTAGGATTCCGACCAGCTTACGGTTGTACTTGGACCGAACGCGGCGGGTAAGAGCAATCTCCTCGACGCGCTTGCGCTTCTGGCACGTCTCGCTACGCGTGAGAACCTGAGGAGGCCTTCGAGGACCATCGTGGTCTTCCCCTTGAGGCCTTCGCGCTTGAGAGAGGGTGGCCTGGCTGAACTGCAGGATAGAGCGAAGGCCTCCTTCACCATCGAAGCCGACGTGGAGTTGTCCGATGCGGTCGTCGCGGCCGTCGAGGAGAAGATTCAACGCGCGCGTGAAGGACTTCCCAACGGACACACCGCCGGCAAACCGACGGCCGTGCGTGAGCGGATTCTGCGCTACACGGTCAGAGTCGAGATCAGAACCGAGTCGGGTCACCTCAGAGTGGTGGATGAGCGACTTGCCGCGTTGAAACAAGATGGCACCGAGCGAGCGTCACGCCGACCGTTCTTGGAGAAGGTAGGAGGTCGACTTCATCTCCGGATGGAGAAACAAGCGCACCCTCTGTACGAGGACCTCGGTCGAGGATGAGGACGCTGGTCTCACGATCGTTGTACGAACCGTATTACCCGCACATGGCCGCCTTCAAGGAAGAACTGGCGCGATGGCGATTCTACTTCCTCGAACCGGCAGCAATGCGCAGGGACGTGCCGCTGAAGGAAGCGGAGGATCTCTCAGCGAACGGTGAGGACATTGCGGCCTTCTACAACACCCTCCGAAGCATGAAGCCAACACAGTTCAAGGCTCTAAGCATCGCACTCAGGCATCTCATCCCAAACGTTGACAGCATCGATGTGGAACGCACGAAGGAGGGTTTCCTTCGCCTTGTTGTGGATGAATCAGGCCTAAGGTTGACCTCGCGGCTGATCTCTGAAGGGACTCTGCGCATCCTCGGTTTGCTCGCAATTACCAACCCGGTTGAGCCATTGAGCGTGGTGGGATACGAAGAACCCGAGAATGGCGTTCACCCTCGTCGCTTGTCCATCGTCGCGCGCATACTGAGCGACGCCGCTGAGCGGGGCAGTACGCAGTTCATTATCAATACTCACTCGCCGATACTGCCCGAGTACTTCATCGATTCGCCCGATGCGGCGCTCGTCGCCTGCAGGAGGTTGAGGACGTGCTTCGGTCTTCGAGCCCCTCGACTCGCTTGGCCCGCTTTTTCGACCTCAGGAGATTGACGCCGCTCTTGATGAACCGCAGACTTCGTTGCGCGACCGGCTCATCCGCGGTGACTTCGAGGGGGATGAAAGTCGGCTTGTTCGCGGAGGATGAAGGGCACCGGGGACTGATTACCGGCGTCATCAGGCGAGTTGCCACTGACTTGCGCGTTGATGTCGATCTCATCGAACGAACCGCAATGGGTGGGAAGGCTCTGGTCCTGCGTTCGCTGCGGGACTATGTCCGTGACTTGGTGCACAGGTCGTGAGCCGTTCATCGAAATCCTTGTTGTTGCACTCGACTCTGATTGTGATGCAGCGGGCAAGAGAAGGGATGCCCTACGCGCGGCCGACGGATTCGCAGGGAAGATTGTACTCGCCATCCCGGAGCCACACGTCGAGCGCTGGTTTCTTCTCGACCCCCAAGCTCCTGCGCGGCATGGGAGAAGGCGGCGCTGCAGCTCTCCCCGACATGAAGTGCGAACCGAATCGCTACAAGCAGGCCCTGCGCGCTGCTTTCGCGGGGATGGGGGTGGATCCTCCTGCCGGAGGTGTTCTCTATGGAGAAGAGATAGCGGACACCATGAATCTGGAGCTTGCGTGCCGACACGCAGATTTCTCCGCGTTCCTCGGAGACCTCCGTGGCGCACTCAGGCTCGTGAGGAGAGAGCAGTCAAATCTATAGGAAACCACAGCTAGCGTTCGGCATCGATCAGACAGTATGTGCCCCGATGACTTCGGTACACTTGCTCCGCGCCCCCGAAACCCCTGGTGAGGACTGATATCCATGCCACGAGTACTGCTCATCGGATGGGACGGCGCCGACTGGCGCATCCTCGACCCGCTGCTCGAGCGGGGTGACCTGCCGAACCTGCAAGCCCTGATCGACCGGGGGCAGCGGGGGGTCCTGAGGTCGACCGTGCCGACCCACTCGTGGGCGGCCTGGCCGTCGTTCCTGACGGGGGTCGACCCGGCCGATCACGGGGTCTACGACATCCTCGAGACCGTCCCGGGGACCCACAAGCAGTATCCGGTCACCTTCAAGTCGATCAAGGAGCGGACGTTCGTCGAGGACCTCTCGGCGGCCGGCAAGGTGGGGGTCTACGCGGACCTGCCGCTGATGTTCCCGCCTCCGACCATCAACGGGAAGGCCCTCGCGGGCGGCGTGCTGCCGAAGGGGCGGACCTACGCGCACCCGGCCGACCTGCCCGAGCAGCTTGAGAAGGCCGGCGTGCCGTGGGTGATCAACGGCATGTCGTGGACGACCTACCGGAACAAGCCCGACGCCTACCTCGCCGAGGCGCTCGAGATCACCGGCAAGCGGATCCGCGCCACCGAGTGGCTCATGGACAACTCGGACTGGGACCTCATGGCCTCCGTGTGGGTCTCGGTCGACCGCACCCAGCACGCGCTTTCGAACTACGTCGCGCCCGACCACCCCGACTACGCCAGGAACGACAAGACGGCGATCGGCGCGAAGGTCCGCGACGTCTACAAGCAGCTCGACGACGCGATCGGCTCGTTCGTCTCGCGCACGCGCCCCGACGACCTGGTCCTGTTCATCTCCGACCACGGGTTCCAGTCGGTCACGCGCACGATCCACATGGATCACCTGCTGAAGCGGCTCGGCTTCCTCGAGTTCAGCGCGTCGAACGTGGTCTTCGGGCCGATGCAGTGGGGGCCGGTCCGCAAGGTCGCGCGCAAGGCGTACGACCTCCTCGGCCTCCACGGCAAGGTCTCGCTCCCGCAGTCGGTGAACTGGTCCAAGACGAAGGCCTTCACCACGATCCGCTCGACGGGCGAGGGCGTCTCGATCAACCTCGCCGGGCGCGAGCCCGACGGCATCGTCGACCCGGCCGACTTCGAGCGCGTGCGCGACCGGGTCATCGACGCCCTCTCCTCGTTCACCGACCCGGTCACCGGGCGCAAGCCCGTGAAGGCGATCTACCGACGCGAGGAGATCTTCAAGGGCAAGCACGCCGACACCGCCCCCGACATCCTCATGGAGCCGGCCGAGCAGTACTCGCTCACCCACGCCAAGTCGGCGATCGAGGCGGCCGACTGGATCTCGGGCGACCACCGGATCGAGGGCGTGATCGTCGCCGCTGGTCCGAACGTGACGGCGTTCGAGCAGCCGCCGCTGCTGATCGACATGGCCCCGACGATCCTGGCCGCGCTCGGCGCGCCGGCCACGATCCACCACACCGGCCGCGTCCTGCACGAGGTCGTCGGCTCGGACGCCAAGGTCAACCAGGCCGAGTCCGGGCCCGCCGTCGCGATCCCCGGCATGCCGACCGGCGAGTCCGAGGAGACGGTCAGCGACACCGAGGCCGATGAGATGGAGGAGCACCTCCGCGGCCTCGGCTACCTCGAGTAGCCGCTCCGGCGGGCTCGGCTCAATGCCACGGAGCCCCTGCGCACTGTGATCCAGTTCACAGACAGTGCCGGAACACCGTCGATGATGGAGTCCATGCGATCCATCGGCGACGAGTTGCTCCAGGACATCGACGACCTGAACACCCTGGCCTGCCGCACGCAACGGCACATGCTCTTGCAGCTGGCCGAGGCCGACCGCCTCGAGGTCTGGCGGGAGCGCGGCGCGCACGACATGGCGCACCTCGCCTCCATGCGATACGGCATCAGCTGGTGGAAGGCCGACCGTTGGATCAAAGCCGGCCACGCGTTGCCGGAGCTGCCGCTGATCGCCGCGGCGCTGGACCGGGGTGAGCTCTCGATCGACGCGGTCGTCGAGCTGACCAGGTTCGTCACACCTGAGACCGAGGCCGGGCTCGTCGGATGGGCGATGCAGGTCTCGGTGGGGGCCATCCGCCGGCGAGGAGATCTCGAGACCCGGCGCGCCAGGGAACACGCCGAGCAGGTCGAGCGGGATCGCTACCTTCGTTGGTCGACCTTCGACGACGGGCGGCGGTTCGCGCTCGAGGCCGAGCTTCCGGCGGCGGACGGCGCCGCGGTGGCGCGGGCGATCGATCGCCTCGCCGCCAAGATGCCCTCGGAGCCCGATGGGTCGGGACTCCACGGTGCCGGCGCTCGCCGGGCCGACGCGCTCGTGTCGATGGCGCTCACGTCCGGCGGCGCGGCCGATCCCGCCCATTCGATGGTCGTGATCCACACCTCAGCCGAGGCCCTCGCGTCCGACGACCGTTCGGGCGAGGTCGAGGGCGGAGGCGTGGCGCGCGTCGAGACCGTTCGGCGACTCGCCTGCGCGGGTCGGCTCCAGGTCGTGCTCGAGGACGAGGGCGGCAACGCGGTCGGCCTCGGTCGGTCCTCACGCGAGCCGTCGGCGGCGATGATGCGTCAGCTCCGGTACCGGGACCAGGAGTGCCGGTTCCCGGGCTGCGGCTCGCGCCGGTTCACCGAGGCCCACCACATCCGGTGGTGGAGCCGGGGCGGGCGAATCAACGTCAAAGACGGGCACGTCGCCCGCGTCCGCCGCATCGAACTCAACGAGTGCGGCCATCCGGTTCCCGATGCGCGCGGCGCCGCCGGGGCGCAGCGGATGGCGGAACTGGCCGGCGCGGCCGCAAGGGACGACCTGGTGCTTTGCCTGATCTCGGGCGGAGCGTCGGCGTTGTCACCCTTGCCCGCCGAAGGCATCACACTCGAGGAGAAGCAGGCGGTGACGCGTTTGCTGCTGGCCTGCGGCGCGGACATTCACGAAATCAACGCGGTGCGCAAACACATTTCGGGAATCAAGGGCGGCCAACTGGCGCGCATGGCGGCGCCGGCGACGGTGTGGGCGCTGCTGCTTTCCGACGTCATCGGCGACGACCTGGACGTCATCGGGTCCGGCCCCACCGCGCCCGATGCCTCCACTTTCGCCCGGGCCCTTGGAATCCTGGACAAGTACGGCATCGCCGGGAGCGTGCCGGAGAGCGTGCGCGAACGCATCGGGCGAGGCGTGCGGGGCGAGATCGCGGAAACCCCAAAGCCCGGGGATCCGGTATTCCGCCGCGTACGCAATGTGGTGGTGGGGAGCAACCGCCTGGCGCTGGACGCGGCTGCGCGCGAGGCGCGCCGGCTTGGTTACCGCACGCTCATTCTGGCCAGCGGCATTCAAGGCGAGACGCGCGAGATCGCGCGCATGCACGCCGCCATTGCGCGCGAGATGGCGGAATCGGCGCGGCCATTGCGGCCTCCGGCATGTTTGATTACGGGCGGCGAGACGACGGTGACGCTGCGCGGGCAGGGGCTTGGGGGCCGCAACCAGGAGTTCGCGCTGGCGGCGGCCATCGACATCGCGGGCCTCGAAAAGACCGTAATTTTCAGCGCGGGCACGGACGGCACGGATGGGCCTACCGATGCCGCCGGAGCGGTGGCGGACGGCGACACGTTGAGGCGCAAACCGGAAGCCCGCGCGTTTCTCGATGCCAACGATTCGTACCACTACTTCGAAGCTCTCGGCGACCTGGTGAAGACCGGCCCCACCAACACCAACGTGATGGACGTACGGCTTATCCTGGTGGGAGCACGATGAGCTTCTGGCGCAAAGAACTGGTGGATTTCGCCCTGGACCGCGAGACTCGCGTGCAAATGGAGGAGCAGCTTGCCTGGATCGAGCGGGAGCCTTCCAATGCCCGGCCTTACTACCACCTCGCGCAGTTTCAGCGCATGTCCGGGCGGAAGGATGCGGCGCTGGGACTGCTGCTCGAAGCCGTGCGCCTGGATCCCGCGATGGCGGCCGCGCACGTCGCGCTGGCCGAATTGTACGCGGTCGGGGGCGATTACGCGGCGGCCTGGCGCCACGCCCGCCTGGCGGAAAGCGGCGGCGATTCCGCTGCCGTGGAACTGCTCACGCGACACGGCATCGCGGAGTAGGACCGAATAAAAGCGATACGAAGGTGGTTGAAGGCTTGGCGCGGGCCTTCGGGTCTTTCGGGTGGTAGCCAGTTGGCTTTTGGCGCAGTTGGGCTCTCCGTCGAGGCTTCGGTGTCAGCGGAGACCGATCCGTCGATACAGCAGATCTCAGCAACGGGCGTTGATACGGCAACTTGACGCGCAGAAGTCCAACTTCCGGTTGGCCTGTTATCTGCCTGCAGTTGGACCGCCCGAAGCTAGCCCACAATGAATACTACTAACCGCCGTAGCATCACCCTCATTGCCCTGGTAATTCGATCAACTCCGTCCGATCGCAAAACGGACATACCCCACCTGCGTACTTAAGGGAACTTAGTATTCTTTGAAGCAACCCTCGGCTGCGATCACCGCTTTCTCGTGAGGCAGTGTAGAACGTCGTGTGGTTTGCTATACATCCAGAACAGGCTTTCTTCCCGCAGATTCTACAACGGTGGGTAGCTCGGCTTGGAGGATACTTTCTACACGCCTCACATAGGATCCTATTTCCAGTAAGTTGCTCTGACGCCTGGAAGTCCGGCTTACGTTCGAGAGTGGGCAGGGGCTCGCGGGCGGGCAAAACCTCAGTGTTACCAAGTGGGGGCGCTGGCGTGTCGTGTTGGTTAGTGAGGCGGCGGTAGAGCGCATCGTGAGCGGTGACGACGTCATAGCAGGTGGCGCTTTGGAGGACGAGGGGAATGTGCTGTCGGTCGTTAGAGGAGAAGATGACCGGAATAAATTTCGTGTTGCGCCCTTGAGAGTTATATAGTTCCTGGCTGATGACGTGCCCTTCCCAGACCGCGCCTTGGCCTTGCCCAGGCTGTTCCTCCTTCTTGAAGCGCCGAATGTAGGTTGGGGTGCAGGCAACCAGAACGAAGGCAGACTCAGCGACTTGGTTTTCGCACCACTGGGGCCAGCCGATCGATGGAGACTGTTCGTATTGATCGATATAGCAGTCGATACCCTTTGCGCGAAGTTGATTGGAGAGGGCTAGGATGCGGTCCTTATGGGCCGCACTGTCGTGGGAATAGCTGATGAACACTTTCGGCATTGCAATCTCCCGTGTGCTATCGAGTTTACCGGATAAAAGGCCGGCATGGGTTCGAGAGGCGAATGAAACATTTTGGAGTCGACGTTTAGCGAGAACAAGACCGCAGAGAAGACTGCGGCGCAAGGGATTGTTCCTCGTGAAGATGGTTGACGGTAGAGGCTTCTGAGTCGGCCGGGTGCAGCGTCGACTAACAGCCGCAGACAGGGACCCGTTCAATGTGCTCCCGTGTCGGCTTCGAGGTCCGAGGTTCATTCCGGATTTTACCCGCAGATGCGGGGGCCGACGCACCTCCAGAGGCTCAAGCTGGGAATGTCGGGACAATAGCGCGCCCAGTGTTCACTTTACGCATCGCGAGGTCGACAAACCAGAAGTGATCCACTCGGCCGTATCGTCGCCGTTCGTACATTGGCCAGAACACCGGAGGAAGTTTCGCCGGATTGCCGCCTGTGTAGGCGCGGAGGGGCGAGTGATCCATCTTCGCCGGCCGCGACCGAGGTCTCACCATTGTCAGATCGCCACTGCGCCGTTGATCGTGAGTTTAGGTGGATCGCCGGGCAACGCAGCGGGCGCTCAGCCTCCCATTGCATGCCGTCACCCATGCTGTATACTGAACCGTATGGCTCAGTATAGCCAAGCCCACTTCGATGCCTCGTTCGGCGCGCTCTCGGACGCCACCCGACGCGGCGTTCTGGAGCAACTCGGGCGTGCGGACGCTTCGATCACAGCCCTTGCCGAGAGGTTCCACATGACCCTTACGGGCATGAAGAAACATGTAGGCGTCTTAGAGCAAGCGGGGCTCGTCAGCACAGAGAAGGTTGGGCGCGTGCGGACCTGCAAGCTCGGGCTGCGCGGACTGGAAGAAGAGGCGGCATGGATCGAGAGGTATCGCCAGCTCTGGGCCGCGCGCTTCGACGAGTTGGACATTGTTGTCGAGGAATTGAAACGGAAGGAGAAAGCAAATGGACGTAAGAAGAGAAAGTGAGGCCACCCCCACGAAGAACCGCACGGGGGTGGAGCGGAAGTCCGAGCGCGAACTCGTCGTCACACGCACCGTCAACGCGCCTGCGCGCCTCGTGTTCGAGGCGTGGACCAAGGCAGAACTATTCAGGAGGTGGTGGGTACCAAAATCGTATGGGCTGACCCTGCTTTCCTGCGAAATGGATGTTCGCGTTGGGGGGCAGTATCGTTTGGTGTTTCGCCACGAAGATTCGACGATGGAGTTCTTCGGCACGTACCTCGAAGTGACACCGCACTCGCGCCTCGTTTGGACCAACGAGGAAGGTGACAACGGCAAGACCGTCACCACGGTGACCTTCGATGAAACCGCAGGCAAGACGCTGTTGGTGGTGCACGATCTCTATCCCTCGAAGGAAGCGCTTGACTCCGGATCGACGGGCGCGATGCCCGAGGCGCTCGACCAACTCGACGAGCTTCTCGCCAGCCTGGGATCAAGTACGGAGACAAAATGACGCAGCCAATCCATCAAACAAACGCTTCCGGTCGGCGACAGAACGGGCGGCGTTCAGCAGTGCGGAAGACAGCTTTCCTTTTAATGACGCTCGTTACGACTGACGTGTCGGCGCAGCAGAAGCCAACGACGGGCTACGCGCCAGTCAATGGAATCAACATGTACTACGAAGTCCACGGCGGCGGCGAACCGGTGGTGTTGCTTCACGGCGCGTTCATGACCATCACCAACAACTGGGCCGGGTGGATCAGCGAGCTCTCCAAAACACGGAAAGTCATTGCCGTCGAAATGCAAGGTCACGGCCGCACGGCGGACGTCCCACGAGATATCACCTACGAAAACCTCGCCGACGACGTGGCCGCACTGCTCAATTATCTCAAGATCCCGCGAGCGGACCTTATCGGCTACAGCATGGGCGGAGCCGTGGCGATGCAGTGTGCGATCCGCCATCCGGACAAAGTGCGAAGGGCAGTCATCATTTCGTCCACGTTCCGCAGTGACGGCATGATCGCGGAAGGGCTCGAAGCTATCCCGAAACTCACGGCGGACGATTTCAAAGGCTCGCCCATTGAGGCCGAGTACAAGAAGCTGAGTCCGACTCCGGACGACTTTCCGAACTTCGTCCAGCGAATCGTCGCCACGGCCTCGAAAGGGTACGACTTCGGAGCCGACAAGCTTAAGGCCACCACGACGCCCATGTTTTTCATCCACGGCGACGCTGACGGCGTGCGGCTCGCGCACGTCGCGGAGATGTTTCGCCTAAAGGGTGGCGAGATCCACGGCGACATGAAGCCGCGCTCCGCATCGCGATTGGCCATCTTGCCCGACACCACCCACGTGACACTGATGCAGCGCATACCCATCATCGTCCCAATGGTGAACGACTTTCTCGACGCCAAGCCGTAGCCGTGCTACGGCTCTGATCCATCTTCGCCGGCCGCAATCGCGATCGGCGCTGTGCCGCTGACGATGCGAGCGGCCCCACATCACGATTTCCCGGCAGTTTCGATGGCCTGTGCCCGGTTTGGCCGTCGCGCTGGAACCCTACTCGTCCCGCAAGGCCATCAGCGGATCGATCCGGGATGCGCGGCGGGCAGGCAGGAAGGACCAATCCCGTGGTCACCACTTCTCATGGTCGCGGCGTGACTTCTCCTGCGTCTCGCGTTCCAAGTGCTCGCGGATGTCCTGGTCGAGATCCGCAAGCGCCCGCCGGCGGCGTGTCATAGCGAACCCTCCCGGGCGGGTTTGAGGACGTTGGCCATGGCGCGGGCGAGCTTCTCCCAGCGAGTGGTCTCCACGTGGAGTTGCCTGTGCCCCTTGGCGGTCAGCCGGTAGAACTTGGCGCGGCGGTTGTTTTCGGAAGTGCCCTCGTCCGCGAAGATCCAGCGGCGCTTGATGAGGCGGTGCAAGGCGGGATAGAGGGACCCTTGCTCTACCTGGAGCACGTCTTCCGATTGGCGCTCGATGCTCTTGGCGATAGCGTGGCCGTGAGCCGGCCCAGGAGCCAGCGTCCTCAGGATCAGCAGGTCGAGCGTGCCCTGCAGCAGTTCGATCCGCTCCGATTCCTCTTTAGTAGACATCCTAGGTGAATCATAGACCCACTCCAGTAGAATGTCAAGGTGAGTGGAGGGTGAGTCCGCTGTTAGGGGGACCGCAGCAGAATAAATCGAGAGCTCGCCGGCAGCCGAGCTCCTCCGAGTCTGTAAAAGGCTGTGCGCGTCAGGAAGGGAAACACGGCTGCGGTATTCGCTTCCAGACGATTCTCGTCAGGATGAAAGGCGCTGTCCTATGCATCGGTCACGATTCTTGGCACGAGCCTCTTCAGCCGACTGCGACCCTATTCGTTTCTTAGCGCCAGCGTGGGTTCAATGGACGTCGCTCGTAGCGCCGGCAGGAGACCCGCCAATGCGCCGGCGGCGAACAGGATTAGGGTGGCGCCCCCTAAGGTCAAGGGGTCAGACGGTGCCAAACCGAACAACAGGGAATTGATCAGCCGCGCCGCGGCCAGCGCCGCGGGCACGCCGATCACCGCTCCGGCGGCAAGCAGGATGAGGGTCTCCCGCATAATCATCCACAAAACATAGCTCTTTGCGCCCCGAGGGCACTCGGACTCCGATTTCCGCGGTTCGGCGCGCAACGCGGAACGCTACTACTCCGTTGATACCGATGGCGCTTAAGGCCAACGCTAACAGGGCGAAGAAACTCGCCAGCGTGGCAAACATGCGATCCTGGCGCAACTGGCCTCGAATAACCCCGGGCAAGGTTCTGATGTCGCTAATCAGCGCGTCGCCGTCGATGGCCTGGATTTCGCGCCGTATTGACGGGGTCAATGCGGCGGGTTCGGTAACGGTGCGCACGTGGACGATCAGCTTGGCTCTTGGCGGCTCCTGCCAGATGGGGTGAAAGACCATCGGCCGGGGCTTCTCGCGGACGGAGCCGTACTTGGCGTCGCCTACGACACCGACAATCTCATACCGGCCGCTCGAGGCTTGGCCGCGGTCGCCGAAGCGCTTTCCGATGGGGTTCTCGGTGCCATAAAACCTATGAGCGAAGGTCTGATTTACCAGGGCCACGAGCGGCGTATTCTCGCGATCCCGCTCCCCGAACTCACGGCCCGTGAGGCCAGGAATGGCCAGTCCAAAGAATCCCGGATTAACCAGGTTGTCGAACACGTCGCATCCTGCGCCGGATGCCCTGGTGGTCGATCCAACTGCCGGTTCCAACCGCCGTTTCCGAACACAACATCGCCCGCCAGCGCGATGCTTCTTACACCCGCCAATCCCACCACGCGGCTGGTCAATTCCATCCAGAACCGCTGCCTGGCCTGAGGCGTCTTCGCGGTCGGTCGAAAGTCCATAAGAACGAGGTTCTCTCGCGCGAGACCCAAGTCGGCGGCACCCAGGTTGCTTAAGCTGCGCGCGAACAACCCCGCGCCGACCAGCAGTATCATCGAGAGGCCAATTTGAATCGCCAGGAGCCCCTTGACGAGTGGCAGATTCAACGGGCCTCTCTGGCGGCTCGCATTCAGATGGAGCCGGACATGTCGGCGCGCGTGGCGCGAATCGCAGGCATCAGCCCAAATAGCAGGCCAGTCGCAACGGACAAGGTGAATCCGACGGCCAATATCCTGTAGTCGAG
The DNA here is from genome assembly GCA_963836425.1 of Bryobacterales bacterium. Classification (GTDB taxonomy): domain Bacteria; phylum Acidobacteriota; class Terriglobia; order Bryobacterales; family Bryobacteraceae; genus CAWIJJ01. The sequence continues at coordinate 13,218 of CAWIJJ010000017.1, forward strand.
CTGGAAATCGAGTGCGACGCTCTGCAGGTCGCGTATCAAGAATCCCAGCATGAGACGATGTCCCCAACCTGCAATCAGCAAGCCGAGCGCGCCGCCTGCCAGCGAAAGGAGGAGGTTCTCGGTCATCAACTGCCGGACCAACCGCCATCGCCCCCCGCCGAGCGCCAGTCGGATGCCGATTTCCCGCGAACGGGCGGCGGAGCGGGCCATCAGCAGATTCGCAAGGTTGGCGCACGCAATCATGAGCACCAATCCTGTGAGACCAAGAAGGATCTTCAGTGTGCTGGAGTAGTCCCAGTAGGTCCACCTCACGACCGAGGTCCCCTCAGCGGCGCGATTCACCAGAAGCCGTTGCGAGAAGAAAGCATTCCGCTCCCGTTCGGGGGATAGCTTGAACTCGTCCCGAAGGGATTCCAGGGCCTGTCGGAACAACGGCTCAAGTTGGGCGCGTGCGCCGGCAGCCGAAACGCCTGGTCGCAAGCGGCCCAGCACCCAGACCTGGCCCGGATCTGAGTCCACCGCGAGCGGCACCCACAGATCGGGAACCGCTGCTCTATCGATGCCAAAAAACTCGGGAGGCATGATGCCTACGACGGTGTACCGTTGGCCGGACAAACGCACGCTGGCGCCGAGAGCGGACGGAGCCCTCCCGAACTGCCGACTCCAGAATGAGTAGCTGATTACTGCCACGCGATTCGCCGAGCCAATTCGGTCATCGTCCGGACCAATTGTTCGCCCCATGAGAGGCTGGACCCCCAATGACGGAAAGAACGACCCGGAGACTTCGTGCGCCCGGGCGCGCTCCGGCAGGCCCTCAACTTGAAACGCAGGACTCGACGGGCTGATCGCAAAAATCTCTGAGAGAACTTCGTGGTCACGGCGCAGATACTCAAAAACCCGGAAGGGGAGATTCGTCATGATGGCGTCTGGGCTAGCCCTGACGAACTCCACGAGTTCCTGCGGGTTCTTTACCGGCAACGCCCGGAGCAGCATGACATCCATCAAGCTGAAGAGCGCCGCATTTGCCCCGATGCCCAGAGCGAGCGATAGCACCGCTATGATACTGAACGCCGGCGCCTTTGCGAGTGTGCGGGTTGCATAGCGCAAGTCTTGCCAGAGCGTTTCAAGGGGGGCGAATGTCCAGAGGTCGCGGCAGGACTCGCGGATGTGCGTAGCGTTTCCGAATTGGCGTCGCGCCAGTGCGTGCGCCGCAGCATCGTCGCCATACTGTCGGGCGCGCATGGCATGGTGAAACGCGAGTTCCTCGTCCAGGTCGCTGTCAAGCCTGCGCCGATAAACCAGTGCCTTCACTCGCAGCCAGATGGCATTGAGGCGTTCAAGCAGCACGTGAACCTCCTAAGCGGTATCCATGATCAGCGCAATAGCCGAGGTCATACGGCTCCATTGCTCCGCTTCCGCAGCAAGTTGTCTCCGTCCAGCACCGGTCAGCCGATAGTACTTGGCTCGCCGGTTGTTATCCGACATGCCCCATTCGGAGGCCAGTAGGCCCCGTAGTTCAAGCCGGTGAAGCGCCGGATACAGGGCCCCCTCTTCGACACGGAGCACGTTATTGGAGGTTGCCTGGATGAACTCTACAATTGCGTAGCCATGCAACGACCCGTGCACCAGCGTCTTCAGTACCAGCATGTCGAGCGTGCCCGGAATCAGGTCGGCGGGTTTTCCCTGGGCTCCCATAAGTTATTTATGGGTAGCGTATCACCAGGAAACTTGGAATACAAGAGATTTCTCACATTTGAGGCCTGTTTATAGCCTTTCAATCAGCGGGATACAAGGCCGGCCCAATGCCGTTTCCCAGGCCCACGGTCCGGATCGGTGAACGAAGCTCATGTCGGATTGCTTCTGGATTGACTACGGTACGACACGCCCCGGTCTTGGATCAGTTGAGGACATCGGTCCGGGATCACAGTCGGCCGCCTTGACGGCCTTGGGTTGCGGAATTGCTGAAATCATTCCGCCTGGTGTAGACTTGCTCTGAAATATTTTTGCCGGTACGGCAACAAACGGGACGAGTGGCGATGAACGTCAGCCGAAGAACCGCGCTTTCAACAATGATCGCAGTCGCCTGTGCAAGCGGGCAAACTACTGCGACCGACGAGGAGTGGTCTACCTTCATCGCGTGGGTGAGAAATTCGCCTCCCGGGATGTTCAGCAATCAGAGTGAAGTATTCCCCGGATATCAGAAGAAGTTGATCGCGGACGGCTTGCGAAGTACGGACGCCGCGGTGCTCGCTGCGCGACTTCAAAAACGCTCGATCGATAATCCGGAGTGGACCGCAGAAAACTTCAACCGTATCTACCACCAGGCCGCCGATCGGTTTGTGAAACCGGACGCTTCTCTAGTCGAAATGATTCGCCTCCTGAAACCGGGGAAAGCTCTCGATATCGGTATGGGCCAAGGCCGGAACGCGATCTTCCTGGCATAGCAGGGTTGGGATGTCACCGGCATAGACCTGTCTGAATTGGGCGTGGCTGAAGCAAGGGAACGGGCACGCAGGCTGGGTGTGCGTATCGACGCGCGGGTACAGGATGTCTTCCGTTTCGACTTAGGCGAGAAGCAATGGGATCTGATATGCCTGATGTATTCATTATTCCAGCAAGCCAACCGGGTCTATACCAGCGAATTGCCACGGCAGTCAGACCGGGCGGCCGTGTGATTGTGGAAGGGACTGGCATTCCGCCATTACAAACGTTGCTGGCCGAAGTCGAGAAATGGCTGCAAACGCAACTTCACGTTATCAAATTGGATTATCGTGAGGTTCAAGGCGGCTGGGGTAGAAGCACAGACGTTCCGGGTCCTCACTTAATCCTGCAAAGGCCCGTGTAACGCGGTCCGGGCGCACCGCTGGCCACCCCTTCAAAACGACTCCGGGACCATCACGGGCAGTCGAACGAACGGAGGCACGTCGAGATCGAAGAACACGCGCCATCTCCTAACAGGCAGCCGTCACATAGAAAAAGGCGGGCCGAAGCCCGCCTCGTTCTTTCCGATCTCTGGTCCTTGTCAGAAGTTGAGACGCAATACAAATTCCAGCACGCGGGAACCGGGGTCGGCGCTGCCCGCGAAATCGCGGAAGGCCGTTGTGGTCTGCCCGAAGGTGGCGGCGCTGGGAGCGTTGGCGAGGGTGAAGTTGGTCATGTTCAGGGCATTCAGCGCCTGGAGCCGGAACTCCATGTTGACGCTTTCCCGAATCGTGGTCTTCTTCAGAACGCCCACGTCGAGCCGGTACTGCCAGGGATTGCGGAGGTACACGCGATAACCGAACGAATCGTTATCCCACTGGGGTCCGATGTAGGGCGCGTTGGGATCGAGGTTGGCGCGCGTCTTGCTGTTCACCTCGAAGGCGGCGTTGGTGTTGGCGATGAGCGAATCCGGCAGGTAGTACACCAGGCCCGTTCCGTCCGAACCGGTGGTCTTGCGGATCTGCATCATGTCCTGAAGCTGGCTCGCAGTCATGTTGTACAGGACCGCGCCCGCTTCGATGTTGTTCATGCCCGACCGTCCGCTGGTCAACTGGAAGGGCGCGCCGGACTGCACGCGGCTGGTTCCCGAAATTTGCCAGCCTTCGAAAATACGGCTCAGGACGGGATTTCCGCTCGCCGCAAAGCGCTTGCCGGGACCGAGCGGCAGTTCGTAAATCGCGTTCAGCTTGTAGGCCTGACGGATGTCGTAGCCGGCATCGGTCCGGTCCAGCCGGAGATTGCGGAAGGTGCTGGGCGCGCTGTAATCGCCCAGGTCCTGGCTGGCGCCGTTGAGGATGGAGTGGCTCCACACGTAGCTGCCCTGCGCCATCAGCCCGGAGCTGAAGCGGCGCCGCACTTCCACCTGGAGAGCGTTGTACATGGAACTGCCCATGTTGGTCAGGACGTAGCTGTTGCTGCCGGCCACATCGGGGTTGACCACGAAGAAGTTCTTCGGGTATCCGGCGGCGGTGAGCCGGCCCATGCGGGTGACGTCACCGGAAATGTTGCTGGCCACGTTGCCGGGCCGGTTCTGCCGGATGTACTGGGCGAAGGTCGTGTCGTTGGTGGTGGCCAGCGCCGTCTGGATGATCGGGATCGCCTGCTGTCCGGGCAGGCCCTGGTTGCCGAAGTTGACGCTGCTGGCATTGGCTGCCTGGGCGATCGCCAGGTTATTGCGCGCGATATCGAATTCCTTCAGGAAGCCGTTTTCAAAGACGTTGATCTCGTTGAGCGCCACCTGCCTCCACAGCTTCACGCCGTGGTTGCCCTGGTAGCGCACTTCCATCACGGTGTCCTTGGTCAGTTCGCGCTGCAAGCCGAAATTCCAGCTCTGCACGTAGCCGAGTTTCAGACTCGGATCGAAAGCATTCAGGCTGTTGGTGACGGCCGGAGCGAACGGATAGTTCGGTTCGCTGGCGACCGGGCGGCTCGGAAGAGTGGGATCGCGGAAGAGCACGCTGCCCGGAGTGCCGAAGTACTGCGGATAGCTGGTGCCGTTGACGGTGGCGCTCAGGTTGACGCCCTGGTTGGAGCCGTAGATGCTCTGGAAGACATAAGTGCCTTCGCGAACCGATGCGATGGCGTAGCCGGCGCGGAAAACGCTCTTGCCCTTCTCGGTTCCGAAGATCTTGCCAAGCGGGCCGCTCATGCCGGGCATTTGATACGCCAGGCTGACCGACGGGCTCCACATGTTCGGAATTTCGTAAGCCTGGGTGATCCTGTCATAAACCGGCGGCTGGCCCGCCAGCGTGCCCGGCTTGAACATGTTGTTCACTCCGGAAACGCCCCATGCGGACTCCCAGCTCACGCTCGAATACACACCGTTCAGGTTTTCAAACGGCCGCTGCTGTTCGAAGCGAAGGCCGAGGTTCAGGGTCAGGCTCGGGGTGACCCTCCAGGAATCCTGGAAGAAGGCGCCCCATTCGCGCTGCCGGTTGCGTTCGGTCTGCGGAACGTTGGCATACTTCTTCGTGTTCTCGTCGAGCACCACGGAACGGGTGATGGAAACCACGCGTCCGGTCAACAGCGCATAGAGCGAGCGGGCGCTGCTGAGGTCGGTGCTGGAGGCATTGGGGAAGTTGCCGGTGGCGCCGCCGGTGAAGATGCCGGTGGAGCCGGTGTTGATGGGATCGCCCGAAGCGATGCCGCTGAAGGAGATGGTCGGAATGACGCTGGTGCCGACCGACTGGTACCAGAAGTTGATCTGCGTGAAGTCGCCGCCGAAGGAGAACAGGTGCTTGCCCTTCACCCAGGAAACGGTGTCGTGGAATTCCTTCACCGGGGAAGTGCGTCGCGAGGAGCCGGATACCGAGGCCACGCCGGTCACATAGCCGAAGCTGCTGCCGGGCGAATAGCCGCGCCATGTGGAGAACAGCGAGGGGGAGGAGATCTGGTCGCGGAACATGGTGATGGAGCGGTTCATGCCCGTGCGGAATTCGTTGGTGATCATCGGGGTGATCGAGCTGCGCAGGGAGACCACGCCGGAGTACCGGTTGCCGCGCTGTCCGGCTACCAGGTCATCGGCGCCCAGGACCGTTCCGGTGCCGGGATAAATCGGCACCACCGAGTTGGTGATGTCGGGGGTAGAGTCCACCTTGTAATAGGTGTAGGTGACGGAGAGCTGGTTGCCGGGCGTGATGATGTAGTCGAGCTTAGTGGTGGAGTAGTTGTTCTTGCTCATGCCCGCCGGCTGGAACACCAGGTCGTTACGGTTGTAGTCGTTGCTCGACGGCACGCGCGACTTCAGGATGCCGTTGGCGGTCAGGGAGTTGATCCTGGTCAAGGTGGGCTGCAGGATGGGGTCGGGCGTGGAAACATTGCCCGTCGCCGCGGCCACATTCAGCACGTTCACGCTGCGCAGATCGCCTTTGCTGTCCACATACCGGAAATTGCCCGCGAGCGCTTCCGGCGTCAGCACGGTGCGGGTGGCGGAGGTGGTTGCCGGGTAACGGTAGACTTCGAAGTTCGTGAAGAACAGCAGCTTGTTCTTAATGATGGGTCCGCCGATGCGGGCGCCGCCCTGGTTCAGGATGACGCGATCGCGCGGGAGGCCATTGATGTTGTTGAAGTAGTAGTTCGCGTTCAACGCCGTGTTGCGGTGTTGCCAGAAGGCGCCGCCGTGATAGCTGTTGGATCCGCTCTTGGTGATGAACTTGACCTGGGCCGCGCCCTGCGCGAGGCTGTCCGCGCCGGCGGCGGCGGTGGTCAGGGTCACTTCTTCCATGGAATCGCTGCGCGGCGGGATGAGGGTGAAGAAGCCGTCTCCGCTCTTGTAATAGTTGTCCTGGGTATTGATGCCGTCGATGGTGATATTGATGGCGGAGGCCGGCAGTCCGTTGATGAAGGTGTTTCGTGCGGTGCCGGCGGTCTGGGTTCCGGGCTGGGTAACCAGCAGGTCCAGCGCGCTGCGGGTGGAGAACGGCAGTTCGAAGATCTGACGTCCTTGCAGGGTGGTGTTCACGGTCGCGTTGGTGGCCTGCACCAGTTCCGCGCCGGCGGTGATTTCGACGGTCTCGGTCACCTGCCCGATCTCGAGCTTGCTATTGACCGTCGCCGGAACGCCGGCATCCATCTTGACGCCTTCGATGGAGACGGTGCGGAAACCGGCGGAGGCCACTTTCACGCGGTAGGTGCCCGATCCCAAGGCGGGAAGGATCCAGTGGCCGCGTTCATCGGTGGTGACGGGGAACGTCTGGCCGTTTGCACTGTTGACGACGGTTACCTGGGCCCCTACCACCGCAGCGCCTGTCGGATCGGTTACGTTTCCGTCCATGGGAGCCGTTGTGGTGACCTGGGCGACCGCTAAGACAGCGCTCAAGAGAAGAGCAAGCAGCAGAGTGAGAGCGGATTTCATTCTTTAACCTCTTAATGTCTTTTTACAAAGCAGGCGGATACACCAGCTAGTGGTGCTTAGCTAAGTAGCTGGATGGGCAAACAACTCCATCACGTTGCCCGAATTCGACGGGCAGATCCACGAGACTTTGGTGCAGTATGACACAGACTACTGCATAATTTCAAGGAAAACGGTCTGAATACCCTATATCACAGGTTAGCCGGTTGTCGTAATAGTCGACGGCTTCGCGTGTGAAACGAGGGTTTTTGCAACGGAACAGGCAGGTTTTGGGCCGAATTGCTCCGATGAACGCGGGTTCGCTCGATGGGGTCGATCCAAGAATTCGATCAGGTCAACCGGTCAGGACGCCGAGGATTCGCGCGGCAACCTCCTTGCCGCGCTCGCCGACTTCGCCCGCCGGGCCGACGCAGGAAGGGCATCCGGATTCGCAGGCGCAAGCTGCCAGCAATTCTCCGGCGTGCCTGACCAGGCGCGGCGTGAGGCGGTACAAGGGGCCGCTCTGGCCGATGCCGCCGGGATAGGCGTCGTACAGGTAGAGGTTCGGCTCGAAGGCGGCCATGCCGCCGGCGATCTCCTCGCTCAGGGCCACGCCCAGGTCGCGCGGGTCGCACATGAGCAGCAGGGCGGCCACGGTGCGCAGAGCGTTTCCCAGGCCGATGATGCCGCTCTGTTTTTCGGTGGGGGTGAACTCGGTGAAGGCGGCGAGGAAGGCGGCGGGGAAATGCAGCCAGAAGGCGGTGGTGTGCATTTCCTGTTCCGGCATGGAGAGCTTGCCGGCGCCGACGTTCTCCATGGTGTAGAACTTGATCTTCTTGAAGCCGACGATCTGGCGGTTCACGCGGACGTCGCCCCAGACGCGGCGCGCGCCGGCGACGGCGTCGCTTTCGAACTCCTCGAGCACTTTCACCTGGGTGTAGTCGATGGCGTCGGTATAGTAGTCGCAGTCGACGCGGGTGACGTAGGCTTTGCGCTGGTCGTAATCGAAGCGGTCCACGTGATATTGGGTGCGCTCGTGCAGGTAGATGGCCTTTTCGTGCAGGGTGGTGAGGGCGGAGGTGAAGGCGACGTCGGCAACCACCTTGGGCTCGCCGGTGCAGTCCACGACGACGAAATTGTCGCTCGAGACGGAGCGCAGGCTGGTGGAGTCGGCGGGGTAGCTGTCCGAGGTCCAGTGCCAGGCTCCGGCGGAGTGGTGGAGGAAGCCGGTCTCCTCGAGGAACCGGCACAAATCCGCGGTCGGGTGGCTGCCGAATGTTTCGCCGTCGCGCAGGGGAAGCTCGAAGGCGGCGCATTTCAGGTGAGCCAGCAGGATCTCCACGTTTTCCGGGTTGATATAGGCGTGTTCCGGAGAACGGCCGAAGAAGTAATCGGGATGCTCGACCACGTACTGATCGAGGGGCGCGCTGGAGGCGACCATGACGGCGGCGGAAGGGGTCTGGCGCCGTCCGGCACGTCCGGCGCGCTGCCAGGAGGAGGCGATGGTGCCGGGGTATCCGGCCATCACCACGGCATCGAGCGAGCCGATATCGATGCCGAGTTCGAGCGCATTGGTGGCGACCACGGCGCGGATCTCGCCGTTGCGCAACTGGCGCTCGATTTCGCGGCGCTCGCGCGGCAGGTACCCGCCGCGATAGCCGCGCACGGTTTCGCTGGGAATGGGGCCTTTGTCGCAGGCGTCCTTGAGGTAGGTGACGAGCACCTCGGTAGCCAGCCGGTTATTGGCAAACACCAGCGTTTGCAAATTGTTTTCGATGAAGCGCAAGGCCATGCGGCGCGTTTCCGCGATGTAGCTGCGGCGGATGCCGAGCTGGCGGTTGACCACGGGCGGATTGTAGAAGACGAAGAACTTTTCGCCGCGGGGCGCACCGTTCCGTTCCACCAGTTCGAACTTGCGGCCGGTGAGCGCCTCGGCCAGTTCGCGCGGGTTGGCGATGGTGGCGGAGCAGCAGATGAAGCGCGGATTCGAACCGTAGAACTCGACGATGCGGGCCAGCCGCCGGAGCAGGTTGGCGAGGTGGCTGCCGTAGACTCCGCGGTAGTAGTGCAGCTCGTCGATGACGATGTAGCGGAGGTTCTCGAAATATTTGGCCCAGCGCGTGTGATGCGGCAGGATACCGGAGTGCAGCATGTCCGGGTTGGTGAGCACCACGTTGGCCTTCTGCCGGATGGCTTTGCGGGCGTCCTGGGGGGTGTCTCCATCGTAGGTGAAGGCGCGGATATCGGAGCCCATCTCCTCGACGGCGGCGTGGAATTCGTGAAGCTGATCCTCGGCGAGGGCCTTGGTGGGGAACAGGTACATGGCGCGCGCGCCGGGGTCGCCCAGCAGCAGGTTGAGCACGGGGAGGTTGTAGCAAAGGGTTTTGCCGCTGGCGGTGGGGGTCACCACCACAACATCGCGGCCTGCCTCGAGGTGGTTGAAGCACTCGGCCTGATGGGAATAGAGCTGCGCGATGCCGCGGCGTTCGAGGGCTGCCGCGAGCCGGGCTTCCACGGAGCCGGGAATGTCCGCGAAGAGGCCGTCGGAGGCGGGCTGGTGATGAATGGCGCGCACGGGCGAATCGGTGTCGGCGCTGGCGGCGCGGAAATAAGAGACCACCGATTCGAGGCTGCCCTTTTGGGTGAGGGAAAGCTCTTGAGAAAACTCGGGGAAACCGGGTGTCAGATCCATCGCGCCTTCGCCTTTTGTTTGCTAGTGCCATGTTACCGCGGTTTGGAGCAGAATTCGCGAGCCGTTTTTGCGAGGGAGGCGCGGGGGGTGCAGGGGCGCGCGCGTGAGTGAGCGGTGGTGAAAGGAAAGGGCTACCGGCCGACGGCGACGGGCTTGTTCATTTGAAGTTCCCGCACAAACTCGTACCGCTCCAGGGTGGCCGCGATGGTGTAGGCGAAGCGGACGGGGTCAGTGGAGGGAGTGGAGGGCTGGCAGCGCTCGGAACGGAGAACCTTGCCGATGCAGCGAAGGGAGATGGCCTGGGCACCTTCGTGATTGAGGGTGATGACGTACTCGATGGGATCGCCCAGATACGGTTCGGTACCGGAGACAAATAGTACCCCGCTAGAGCTGATGTTCCGGGTTTTACCGGAGAGAGTGACTCGTTCAGCGCCCGCTCTGACGACCGAAAGGGGTAACTCCATCGGAAATCGCTTCGTTCTACGTTGTTCCATCGATGACGTTTCGATATTACGTCTTCGTGTACATTCGGGTCAATGGAACAATAGGCGATGACGAGGTCCGAAGTCCTAGGACTTTAGTGTTTGGTAAGGGAGTCCCCAGGGTACGCAAAAACCGAGTAGCAGGTCAGAAGCTGCCTACTTTTCGCTATCGAGCATGGCCATCTGGTGGGCGTCGTAGCGGGTTCCGGCGACGGTGGAGGGGTCGATGGCGTGCTCCAGGCGTTGGACGGTTTCCCTGCTGAGGTTCAAGTCCAGCGCCTGCAGCGATTCCTCCAACTGCCGGCGGGTACGGGCACCGATCACGGGCACGATGTCCTCACCCTTGGCGAGCACCCAGGCAATGGCCACTTGCACCGGTGTCACCCCGAGGTCGCGCGCGACCTCCGCGAGCGCTTCCACGATGCCGCGGTTCTGCTGGAGGTTGGCGGCGGAGAAGCGGGGCAGACCGGCGCGAAAATCGCCCTTCGCGCCGGGCGCCCACCCGCTGAGAAGCCCACGCGACAACACGCCGTACGCGGTGACGGCGATTCCCAACTCGCGGACGGTGGGCAGGATGCCGGCTTCGATGCCGCGGCTGATGAGCGAATACTCAATCTGGAGGTCGGTGATGGGGTGGGCCATGGCCGCGCGCCGGATGGTGTCCGCGCCCGCTTCGGAGAGGCCCACGTAGCGCACGTAGCCGCTGCGGATCAGGTCCGCAATGGCTCCTACGGTGTCCTCGATGGGAACGCGGGGATCCACGCGAGAGAGGCGGTACACATCGATGTGATCGGTGCGCAGACGCTGCAAGGAATAGGAAGCGAAGTTGCGGACGGCCTCGGGGCGCCCGTCGATGCCGATGAACGCGCCGGTGGGAGCGCGCATGGCGCCGAACTTGACGGAGAGCAGGACGCGGTCGCGGCGGTGTTCGAGGGCTTTGCCGAGGAGCATCTCGTTGTGGCCCATGCCGTAGAAATCGCCGGTGTCGAGCAGGGTGATGCCGGCATCGACGGCGGCGTGGATGGTGGCGATGCTCTCGGTCTCCGAGGCGGGTCCGTACATGCCGGACATGCCCATGCATCCGAGCGCAAGGGCGGAAACCGGCGGCCCGGCGTTGCCCAACTTCCGACTGGTCATCTGGTCCTCCTATTGAACTGGAACCTTCAATGCCGGCGATGCGGCGCCATCGACAATAAGGCGCACATCCTGCAACCCCGAGGGGGCGCCTGCCGGCACCTGGAAATCGACCTGGAACACGCCTACCAGACCGGGCGCGAGGCCGGCAAACGGGACTGGGGCTTCGACGCCGCCGACGGTGACGCGCACCTGCTTCAAGGTGGCAGAAGGAGGGGAAACGGGGGCGCCCGCGCCGGTGGGGGGCGGATTCTGGACGCGGCCGAGACCTGCTGCGTACACGAAAGCGTACTCGCCGGGAACCAGCGGACGGGCGGGCGTCACCAGGGTGTAATCGGCGTTATGCACGGCGACGGCATTGCCCGCGCCGTCGCCATAAACGGCGGGCTGGATTTCGACCACGGCAACGGTCACGGCCGGTCCGGCCTCGCCGCGAGCCACCACTACCGCTGCACTGGTGCTGCCCGCCACCTCGAACGGAACCTGGAAATTCACCTGTTCCACACCGTTGACGCTGGCGATGCCGTGGATGGGAGCGGCCACGCCGTTCACGGTCACGGAGACGCCTTCGAGCGTGGTGGCGATGGGGATGGAGGAGGCCAATGCGATTCCGGGGTCGTCTTTCACGCCGGCGGCGAAGACGGTGGCGAGGGAACCGGGCGACACGCCCGGGGCGAAGCCGGCTGCATTGACGACGGACGCTCCGGTATACCGCGGCGCCTGGCTGCCTTCGATGCGGTGAATGGTGCCATTGCCGGCGTTGGCTACGTACAACTCGCCGGCCTCATCCTCGCCGAACGTGGAGATGTTGAAACCGGACGCGAGCAGGAGGCGGCTGGCCCACTGCCCGCTCTGCCGTTCAATCCCCCAGATGCGCCCGCTGCAATAGTCGCCGTAGAGATAGATGCCGCGGAGGCCGGGCGAGGCCCGTCCGCGGTACACGAATCCGCCAGTCACGGAGCAGCCGAGCGAGTGCGGATACTCGGCCACGGGGGCGGTGAACGCCTGGAGGTTGCAGCCGGCGGTGTAACAGTGGAGGCCCTCGGTCTGGTTCCAGCCGTAGTTCTCGCCGCCGCGACTCGAGGCGGGCTGGAAGTCCACCTCTTCATAGGCGTCCTGGCCGACGTCGGCGATCCAGAGGTCGCCGGTGGCCCGGTCGAAGGAGAAGCGCCACGGGTTGCGCAGGCCCAGCGCCCAGATTTCGCCACGAGCGCTGGACAGAACAATGAACGGATTATCGGGGGGGATATTGACGGTTCCGGGCTGCGATTCGACGTCGAGGCGCAGGAGTTTGCCGAGGAGCGAGAGGCGGTTCTGGGCGTTGCGCTGGGGGTCGCCGGCAGACCCGCCGTCGCCCATGCCGATATAGAGGTAGCCGTCGGGGCCAAAGCGGACCTGCCCGCCGTTGTGGTTCGAATAGGGTTGAGCGATCTTCAGCAGCACGGTTTCGCTGGATGCATCCGCAAGGTCGGGGTTCGACCCGACGCGGTACATGGCGATGGTGGTATTGCCGCTGAGGTCGGTGTAATCGACGTAGAAGCGCTGTTTGGCGGCGAAATCGGGCGGGAAGGCGAGGCCGAGGAGGCCGCGCTCGCCGTCGGCGCGGGTTTTCGAAGTGATATCGAGAAACGGCTGCGGGTCCACTGCGCTGCCGCGCAGAATTTTGACGAGCCCGTTCTGCTGGACCAGGAAGAGGCGGCCCGAACCGTCGCGCGCGGACTCGATATCGGTGGGGTTGGAGATGCCGGAGGCCACCTGGGCGAGGCGGATTTCCTGGCCTGCCGCTCCCATAGCGAGGGTCATGCCGGCGAGCAGCAGCCACTTCATCCCTTCACTCTAGCGTGGGAAGCGGCGCCGGACGTGAGGCAAGGAAGACGGCAATGCCTTGAAGTTCACAATCGGGGCGGGGGCGATGATTACTTTTTGCGTTTGGAAGTGGATTTGGAGGCGGCCCGAGGAGTCGAGCCGCACTTGTAACCGAGGGAAGTCAGTTGGGAACAGGCCTGGGGCGCCAGATTGTGGGTGGGGAAGCGCTTGATCAGCTCCTGAAATTCGCGAGCCCCGTCGGTCCGGCGGCCGAGTTTGGTCAGGGCCGCACCCTTGCCGTACAAGGCGTCGGCGGTTTTGTTGTTATCCGGATATTTTTCGAGGACGAGGTCGTATTCGCGCACGGCGGCGTCGTAGTCGCCCTGCGAGGCATGGATCCAGGCGATGTAATACTGCGCGTTGGGCGCGAGTTCGGTGTTGCCGTACCACTTGAGGTAATCGGTGAACTCCTGGACGGCGAGGTCGAGTTTGCCGGCAGTGCGATCGCGGGAAGCGTTGTTGTAGAGGTCCGTGGCGGGCATGGGGGGCGCTTCGGAGGCCGTGCCTCCCGTCGCCAACGGGTCGCCGGTGGAGGGCGGCGGAGCGGGCGGCGCCTGCAAGACCTTAACACCGTTGTTCAGGTCCACGAGTTGTGTCTGCATTTTGGAAATCAGGCCGGTGAGGTCCGCGACCGCCTGTTGCAGAGTACGCATTTCGCCGGAAACCTGGTCCATGCGGGAGCTGAGGCCGACCACCGGCGCGACGACTTTGGTTTCCTGCTCGCGGAGGTTCTGCGAGAATCCGCTTTGGATCACGGCCACGGACTTATTGGCGTCGTTGGCGGCGTTCAGGGACTGCTGAACGAGTACGCGGATTTCGGCAAGCTGGCGATCCTGCGATTGCTGGAGCTGTTTCAACTGGTCCTGCAACTGCGCGACGTCGCGCTGCAGTTCCTGAATCTCTTTGCTGGCGCCGGATGATTGGGTGGGGACGAAAGCGATCAACGCCGCCGCCACCGCAACACACAGCATTACCCGTCGGAACATATACAGTTCTCCTTATGAGGGGGGGCCGGAGAGCGCGTCCGGCCCCAACGGTTTATTGCTCGAACGTTTATTGACCGGCCGAGAAGTGCGCGCGCCGATTCTGCTGGTAGCAGGATTCGGTGGCTTCGGTACACTGCGGCCGTTCCTTCCCATAGCTGATGGTTCTGAGACGGTCCGCGGGGACTCCCAGTTGCACCAGCATTTCCTTGGCGGAACTGGCGCGACGGTCGCCGAGGCCGATGTTGTAATCCGCCGAACCGCGTTCATCGCAATGGCCCTCTACCACTATGGTAGCGTTCGGGAAATCGCCGAGGATAGACTTGATGGCGGCGGCATCGCGGGTAATTGTGTCGCGCGCCTCAGTCCGGATATCGCTCTTGTCGTAGTCGAAGTAGATATCCTGCACCTGATTTTTGATGCGTTCGTCGAGGGGGACCGCCGGCTTCGGCGCGGGCGGTGGAGGCGGTGGGGGCGGCGCCGTCACGCTGATGGTGGTGGAAGCGGTGGTGCTGCCTCCAGGACCGGTGGCGGTGAGGGTATAGGTGGTGGAGTCGCTCGGAAAGACCCGGCGGTTCCCGGTATTCTGCACTGTTCCGATGGTCTGATCGATCGCAATGCTGGTGGTTTCTCCGGTCACTTCCCAACGCAGGGTAGAGGACTGGCCGCGCTGAATGGTGGTGGGCTCAGCGGTGAACTGGGAGATTGTGGGCGCCACCGGTTTCGGCGGTGCCGGGGCCGGCGCTGGTGCGGGCGGCGGTGGCGGCGGCGGCGGCGGAGCCTTCTTCTTGCAGCCCGCCACGAAAAGCGACAGCATCAACACCATTAATGTGACCGTGATCTTTTGTTTACTCAACATGAACATCGCCTCCTGATCAGAGTAATCATCTTCCCCAAGCGGGCCGCTCGTTGCGTCCCAAACTGGTCAGCGGTTGCACCTGGGTTCCATTTGCCAGCATTGTGTAGATCTGCGATCGACCACCCCTAGTCGATGCGAACACAATGTGCCGCCCATCGGGCGCCCAACTCGGGTTTTCGTTTCTTCCTTCGCCATGGGTGAGCTGCGTATAGGTTCGCGAGGCCACATCCATGACGAAGACATTCCAAGCACCGGCGGAAAATCCACGCGTCCACGAAAAGGCTATGTATTGACCGCTCGGATGCCACGAAGGGTTGCCTGCTTCGCCCGTTCCGTCGGTCAGGCGATTCATGTCCCCTCCGTCCATATTCATCTTATAAATCTGCTGCGCTCCGGACCGGCCGGACGTAAACACCATCTCGCTGCCGGTTTTGGGATTTACCTTCGGTTCCGTGTCTATGGATGCCATGGACGTCAGGTTTCGAAAGCCGGACCCATCCAAACCTGCGATGAAGATCCGGCAGCAGCGGTCGTTTGGCGCCGATGACGAGTAGACGATCTGCTTGCCATCCGGGGTAAACGAGGGCGACGAATTCACCGATGCCCGTTGATTATAAAATCGTAAATCCCGGACCGGATCCACCGAAAACACAAATATACCAGGATTGCCACGATAGTAGCTAGTAAATGCGATTTTAGTACCATCCGGTGCTACGGCCGGCTGAATGGAATCCGAGTTAAATCGAGTGATTTGATGCTGATTGCCGCCATCGGGGTCCATAACCCAGATCTCTTTGTGGCCTGTTCGATCGGAGACAAAATAAATGTGCGTTCCAAACAAAGTTTCGCCACCGAACAGAGCGAGAATATCGGCGGCGAATTCATGTGCGACCTTGCGGGCGCCGGCTTCGTCGACGGTGGCGAGGTAGCGTTTTCCGAGAACCTGGGCGTTCGCGGGGGAATCCCGGCGCAGATCGAAGAGCCAGCCCTGGAGAACCAGCACGCCGTTCGTGACGGCGGTGTAGCCGAAAGCCAGGTAGTTGGCCGAGGCAGGGGGGCCGGACCAATCGGTCATCCATTTCCCGCCGCCGGTGGGAGGCGCGGTGATCTGGCCTTTGCGGCCGCGGGGTGTTTCGACGACGGGGGGCGGCTGCACAAAATCGGAGGGCTGCTGCGGGACCGAGAGCGGGTACATGCTTTTGGAGACCATGCGGAACAGGCCCGCGCCTTCGACATCGGACCAGAGCGTCTGGTTGAAGGCCGGCATGAACGACTGGGCCTCGCCGGCGCCGCGAAAATCAGGGATGGCCATGGTGGGGCGCTCTCCCTTGGTGATGGTCCCGATATCCAGGGTCGGCTGCTGGGCCGTGAGTAGAAAGAGTGCTCCGGCCGGCAGGGCCGAGAGCCAGAGAAGCCTGCTCATAAATTACCGCCTTAATTGGAACTTTAATTCCATTTCCGCCTGGTCCCGGCTGAAGCCTCCGGGGAAGGGCGGAAAGGGTGCTGCATCGAGGATGGCGCGCTGCGCGGAGAAATCGAGCGCCCGGTTGCCGCTCGATTCCACAATTCGGACCGAGCCGGGGGCGAGCGATCCGTCGCGGCGCAGGGTGAAGGACACCGCGACCGGCGGCGCGGTTTGAACGTTGGGAGGGATGTCGGTGGTGCGCCAGTTATTGGCCACGCGATCGCGCAGGATGGTGGCGTAGGAGCCGAACTGCGTGCCGAAGGGGGAGTTATTGCCGACGCCGACACCGCCTCCGCCGGTGAGGTTGTACATGGGCGAACTCAAGGCCTGGCCGCGGGAACTGTAGAGCTGGTTGGGCTGGTCCTGCTGCTGCTCGCGGAACTTGTTGGGGGGTGCGGAGGGCTGGCGGGCGAGCTGCTTGGGCGAGTTGCGGCTTTTGATGGGGATGGCGTCCGGCTCAGGCGCGCGTTGTTTGGGAACGGCCTTCTGCTTGGGGGGAGGAGTGGGCACGCGCGATTGGGTGTCGTTGGCCAGCGGATTGGTGGGGCCGGACGGGCTGGGCAGGGGAATGGATTTTACGGTGTTGACGGTGACCGAACCCAATCCGCCGCCGTTCGGATCTCCCAACTGGATGCGGGCCGGAGGCTTGATGAGGGTGAGGCCGGCGAACAGGGCGACCACTCCGGCATGGAGGACCAGGGAGCCGACCAGGGGACCGCGCAGCCGCTCGGATTGTTCGAGGATGTCGGCGTGCGGCGTCATGTTACCTGCGGCTTTTGGCGGCGGAATCTTCCGGCTGCGTCACCATGTTCACCTGAAATCCCGCTTCGCCCAGGGCGGCGGTGACCTGCGCGATGGGTTCCCAGATCGTTTCCTTGTCGGCGCGCACGTAGACGCCCTTGGCCTTGCCGAAGCGCTGCTGGATACTGGCCCTCAGCTCGTCATAGCGGACCATTTTCTCGTTGAGGTAGATGGTGCCGTCCTTCTGGATGGTGACGACGGGAAATTCCTGCGCGCTGTCCTTGACGGCGCGGACCTTGGGCACATCCACTTCGATGCCGAATTCCATGACGTGCGCGGTGAGCATGAAGATGATGAGCAGGACGAGGACGACGTCCACGAACGGGGTGACGTTGATTTCGGAAAGATTGGAAGTATGCCCGCGCCTGCGCGACCCGTAACTGCCGCCGCCGTTGACGAACAGTGCCATTACTGCTCTCCGAAATTGCGCTCGGCGAGGTTGAGAAACTCGAGGGCGAAGTCGTCCATGCGGGCGCCGAGCTCGCGGATGATGTGGCCGAAGTAGTTGTAGGCGATGGCCGCTGGGATAGCGGCGAAGAGGCCGACGGCGGTGGCGATGAGCGCTTCGGAAATGCCGGGAGCGACGGTGCGGAGGCTGGTGCTGCCCTGCTGTCCGAGGTCCATGAAGGCGCGGATGATGCCGAGCACGGTGCCGAGCAGCCCGATAAACGGAGTGACCGAGGCGGTGGTGGCCAGCCAGTTCATGTTGCGTTCGAGCTTGGCCAGCTCCTCGCTGATACCGAGCTGAAGGGTGCGCTCGAGCGCGGTCCGGTTGGTGAGGCCGCCGCGCCCTTTTACCTGGCGCTCCACCTCTTCATATCCGAAATCGAAAACGGCCACCAGGGGCGAGGGACGAAACTGCTCGCTCGCGACCATGACGGCTTCCATGCCGGCCGATTTGCGAAAGGCGCGGAGGAAGCGCGAGTTCGCCTGGCGCGCGCCGCGAAAGGATTGCCATTTCGCGAAAATCACCGTCCAGGAAAAAACGGAAAAACACACGAGCACTGCCAGCACAACGATGCCCGCCGGGCCGTTATGTTGGACCATCCCCCAGAAATCAAGTTGGAGAAGGAAGGCAAAGGGAGCGTCGAAACTCAATTCGTCTCCTAAGTTCAAATCTAACATACAGACGCTGGCGGCCCATGAAAAAGACGGAGAGACGCCCGCTATAATCGGCTTCAAATGCTGCTCGATCTGGCTGTCGAGAATTATGCCGTGGTGGAACGTCTCCGCGTGCACTTTTATTCCGGTTTAAATCTGCTTACGGGTGAGACGGGAAGCGGGAAGTCGATCATCGTGGATGCGCTCGGGCTGCTGCTGGGCGGGCGGGCGTCGGCGGAGATGATTCGCACGGGGGCGGCGCGGGCGCGCGTGGCGGGCATCTTCGACGTGCGCGAGCACGGGGCGGTGCGAAGTCTGCTGGAGCCGGTGGGCATCGAAATCGAAGACGGCGAACTGCTGGTGGAGCGGGAGATTCTGGCGGGCGGAAAGTCGCGGGCGTACGTGGGGAGCCGGCCGGTGGCGGTGTCGCTGTTGCGGGAACTGGCGCCGCACCTGGCGGATATTCACGGACAACACGATCAGCAGCTTTTGTTTTCATCCGAGGCGCAGCGGGAGATGCTGGACGCATTTGCCGGGCACGGCGATCTGCTCGAGGCGGTGGCGGCCATCTACCGGAAGTGGCGCGATACGGCAGCCGAATTCGAGCGGCTGGAAGGGACGGAGCGGGAGAAGCTGCGGCTGCTGGATCTGTGGACGTTTCAGCGCAAGGAGATCGAGAGCGCGGCCCTTCAGCCGGAGGAGGATGCGGCGCTCGAGAAGGAACGCAAGGTGCTGCAGAACGTGCAGCGCCTGGAAGAGGCGGCGAGCGCGGCCTACGCGGCGGTTTACGACGCGCAGGAATCGGCGCTGTCGCTGACGCGGGGAGCGGCGAAACGGCTGGAGGAAATCTGCCGGATCGATCCGTCGCTCGACGGGCTGCGCGAGCATCTCAAGACGGCGGACCTGAGCTTGCAGGAGGCCGCGTACGGACTGCGCGATTATCTTTCGACACTGGAAGCAAACCCGGGGCGGCAGGAAGAGGTGGAGAGCCGGCTGGCGGCGATCGAGCGGCTGAAGCGGAAGTACGGGCAGTCGATCGCGGGCATTCTGGAATTTCTGACGGAGGTGCGGGGGCAGATAGAGGGCGTCGAACATGCGGGCGAACGGATGGAGCAGCTTCGCAAGGATCACGCGCGGCTGACCGGGGAATTCGAGAAGGCGGCGGCGGAACTCGGGGAGCGGCGGCGGGCGGCGGCGCGAAAACTCGAGGAGCGGGTGGAGGCGGAACTGGCGCAACTGGCGATGGAGCGGACGGTGTTCCGCGTGGATATCGCGCCGGCAGCATGGTCGGAGGCGGGCGCGGACAGGGTGCAATTCCTGGTTTCGCCGAACGTGGGGGAGGAGCCGCGGGCACTCGAAAAAGTGGCGTCTGGCGGCGAGATTTCGCGCATCGCGCTGGCGGTGAAGACCTGCCTGGCGGGTCCGAAATCGGCGCTGGTGCGCACGCTGGTATTCGACGAAGTGGACGCGGGGGTGGGGGGCGGAGCGGCGGAAGGGGTGGGGCGGCGGCTGAAGAGGTTGTCGGGGACCAACCAGGTGCTGTGCGTGACGCACCTGCCGCAGATCGCGTCGTTTGCGGATCATCATTACCGGGTGGAGAAGCGGGAGTCGAACGGGCGCACGGTGGCGGTGATCGAGGAACTGGATGCGGCGGCGCGGACGCGCGAGGTCGGGCGTATGCTGTCCGGGCAGAAGCTGACGCCGGAGGCGTTAAGGAATGCGGAACAGTTGATCCGGTTGTCGGCGGGGTAGACGTCGAATCAGAGATGGCGGGTGAAGAGGAATGCGACGGCGGCGATGACGAAAAACAGGAGGGCGGCCAGGATGGCGCGTTTGCGCGCGGGGGTCAGCCATTCGGGGGCGGCGGATGGGTCGTCCTGTCCCATGATGGCGTGGAC
This sequence comes from Bryobacterales bacterium, assembly GCA_963836425.1. GTDB lineage: Bacteria > Acidobacteriota > Terriglobia > Bryobacterales > Bryobacteraceae > CAWIJJ01. The sequence goes on from CAWIJJ010000017.1 coordinate 33,310, forward strand.
GAGGCGGCGCTGGACGGGGCCGGGGATGTTGCGCATGACGCGGGCGATTTCGCGGCGGCCGCGGCGGTCGGCGATCAGGATGGTGGCGGAGTTGGCGCTGTTGGTGGACTTCACCAGCTTTTCGCGAAGGGGGTTGGGAACTTCGTTGACGGAGCGGTAAACGGCACAACCGGAGCCGGTGGCAATCAAGACGGTAGAGGTCTGGAAAACGCCGGTGGCGTTGGGATTGGGCTCGCCGCAGTTGGGGCAGCGTCTTTCTTCGCGGGCAAACGGCTTACGGCAGCGGGCACAGTCCATCAGGCTACGACACGCGGGGTCTTGCTTTTTTGACCAGCACCGCGATCCTCCCCCACATTATCGAGCACTACCTGAATAAAACCTAGAGCTGCTTTAGATAACGCCTTGTCCTTCCGGTAGATCAGGCCGAGGCGGCGAATCATGGGCTCGGGCGCGAGGGCCAGGGCCTTCAATTTACCGGAGGCGATTTCTTCCCGGCAATTGGAAACGGCCAGGAAGGTCAGTCCCATTCCGGCCATGACGAAGCGCTTCATCATCTCGGTGGAATCGAGTTCCAGGGAAATGCGGACGTCATCCTCCACCGGTTCCAGCCAGCGGTTGACGCGGGTGCGGGTGCGGCCCTGCTGGGGCAGGACCAGGAAATCGGCGGTGACGTCCTGGGGGAGGACCGATTCGCGCGCCTCCAGGGGATGGCCGGCGGGCACCATGAGGCGGATTTCGTCCTGGTGGACATTCACGACTTCCACGCGTTTTTCATCGAGCGGCAACTGGGTGAGGCCGAAGTCGGCGGAATTGTCGAGGACGGCTTCGAGGACGCGCGAGCCGAAGGAGCGGTTCACCTGGAGCTGGACGCCGGAGAACTGGCGGCGGTATTCGGAGAAGACCTTGGGCAGGACGTAGATACAGGTGGCCTCATTGGCGGCAATGACGAGTTCGCCGCGGGGCGTGTTTTCAAGTTCGGCGATGGCGTCCTGGGCGCGGCGGCGGAGGTCGAGGATCTGCTGGGCGTAATCGGCGAAGATGCGGCCGGCGGTGGTCAGGGAGATGCGGCTGCCGAAGCGTTCGAACAGTTCGGCGCGCAGTTCCTGCTCGAGCTGGCGGACCTGGGCGCTGATGGCGGGCTGGGTGCGGAAACAGGTCTGCGCGGCCTTGGAAAAGCTCTTCAGGCGGACGATTTCCAAAAACGTGTGGAGCTGGTCCAGATCCATATCAGGTGTGCCGGTCTTCGACGGGGCCGGGTACGCCGAGCATTGGTAGTTATTGTAACAGTCCGGGGCATACCGGCGCGTACCGGCGACTGCTACCATTTCTGACATGCGCCTCGTTCTGCTGCTGGCGGGGCTGGGTACGCTGGCAGCGCAGACCGGTGAAAACGTGCTGGTAGTGGTCAACCGCGGCAGCGAGGAGTCGCGGCAGATCGGGGAGTATTACCAATCGCGCCGGGGGGTGCCGGCGGGGAACGTGTGCCGGATCGACGCTTCGACGAAAGAGGAGATCGGCTGGACCGAGTACCAGCAGCAGATCGAGAAACCGGTTGGGGAGTGCCTGAAGAAGAACCGGTTAGCGGAAAAGGTGTGGTACCTGGTGACCACGCTTGGCGTTCCCCTGAAGATCGACGGCGGCGGACGGGACCTGGCGACGGAGCGGGCGAGCGTCGATTCGGAACTCACGCTGCTCTATTCGAAGCTGAAGGGCAAGACTTACGAACGGGCCGGGCGGATTGGCAATCCTCTGTTCGGGCAGCGCGAGGCGCCGTTTCAGAACTCGCGATTCGGCATCTACCTGGTAACCCGGCTGGCCGCCTACGATGTGGCGGGGGTGAAGGGGATGATCGACCGGTCGCTGGCGGCGCGGAACCGCGGAAAGTTCGTGCTGGATTTGAAATCGGCCGGCGATGAAATGGGAAACGACTGGCTGCGGACGGCGGCCATCCTGCTGCCCGCGGACCGGGTGACGCTGGACGAGACGGGGAAGGCGCTAGCGGGAGTGAAGGACGCGATCGGGTATGCTTCGTGGGGCTCGAACGACCCGGCCCGGAAGACGCGGTTCCCGGGTTTTTCGTGGCTGCCGGGGGCGATTGCGACCGAGTACGTGTCTACCGACGGGCGCACGTTCCAGCGGCCGCCGGACAAGTGGAACATCACCAGCTGGGCGGACAGGTTTCACTTTTTCGGGGGGTCGCCGCAGGGTTTGAGCGCGGACCTGCTGCTCGAAGGGGCGACGGGGGTTTCGGGGAACGTGTACGAACCCTATTTGGACGCGTGCGTGCGGCCGCAGTACCTGTTTCCGGCATATTACAAGGGGCGCAACCTGGCGGAGAGCTTCTACCTGGGGACGCCGTATCTGAGCTGGCAGGGGATTGTGCTGGGGGATCCGCTGTGCATGCTGCGGAAATAGGCTGGAAATAGAAAAGGCCGGAAGGTTTACTCCCGGCCCGGATTTGGAAAAGGCGCGAACGTTACTGCTGGTTCCCGCGGTTCTGCATCCGATTCTGCATTCGCTCCTGCATCTTCTGCCTGCGATTCTGCATTTTCTGGCGCATGTCCGCCATCTTGGCCTGCTGGTCCGGAGTCAGAATCTCCTTGAACCTGGCTTGCGCTTCGGCCTGGGCGGCCATGACCTGGCCGCGGAGCGTGCCCTGCTGTGCGGAAAGGCTGCGGATCTGGGCTGCGTCGTTGGCCTGCATGGCGGTGCGCAACGCCTCGCGGTTCTGCTTCAACTGCTCACGAATGGGCTTGGTGTTTTCGCGCGCCTGATCGAAGATGGCTTTGGCCTGCTGCTTCTGCGAGTCGGTCAGGTTCAGGTTCTGCATGACACGCCGCTGGATCATGCCGCGCTGCGCGTTTGCCGCGCGCCCTGCGCGGAGGCCCGGGCGGGTTGCCGGCGTTTGGGCAAGCGCCATGCCGGCGGCTAATCACCGCTATGCCAGCGGTTCGAATGAGTCGTTCTGTCATTGGTCTCAATACCTCACAAGTAGACGAGGCCCGCGGTCCTTCGATTTCCGGCCGCGGTATCGGTTTTAACTACCGGCCTCGATTTGCTAAACCCGTTTGCTTTCGCGATGTTGCGGTGCGTACGCGGATTTACGAACGCTTACAAGATGCTACCGAGTCTTACCTTCAGCGGCGGCCGGGCATGATACAGTCGAGCCGTGCACATCTTACTGGTGGATGACGACGCGGAACTCTGCTCCCTGCTGGGCGCATTTCTACAGCGTGAAGGATTCACGGTGGAGTGCGAACACGAGGGGAACCGCGGCCTGGAGCGGGCGCTTCAGGAGGGGAACGACCTGGTGGTGCTGGACGTGATGCTGCCGGGCATCGACGGCTTCGAGATCCTGCGGCGGCTGCGGAAGGTGAGCCGGGTGCCGGTGATCATGCTGACGGCGCGCGGGGAGGATGTAGACCGGATTGTGGGGCTCGAGCTGGGGGCCGACGACTATCTTCCGAAGCCATTCAATCCGAAGGAATTAGCGGCTAGGATGCGGGCTGTCATGCGGCGCTACGAGCCGCGTCCGGCGGGCGGCCCGGGACGGATCGAAGTGAACGGGGTGGTGCTGGACCCGGGCACCCGCGAGGTATTCAGCAAGGGCCAGCCGGTGGACCTGACCACTTTCGAGTTCGATATTCTGGAGATGCTGCTGCGATCGGCCGGGCGGGTGCTTTCGCGCGACGCCCTGATGGAGAACTTCTACAACCGCAAAGCCACGCCTTTCGATCGCTCGATCGATATGCATATCAGCCACTTGCGCAAGAAGCTGGAAGGCGGTGAAGCGCTCATCAAGACGATCCGCGGGGTGGGTTACCAGTTCGCGCGGACGCCGGAAGAGGCACAGGCGGTGGAGGACCGGCGCACCGGATGAGAACGCTGTTCGCCAAAATCGTCCTGTGGTTCTGGGTGTCGCTGGCGATCACGGTGGTGGGCTCGGCATTTATTTCAGCGTTGACGGTGAACCGGAACGTGTCGTACGACCAATCGCCCGGGGCGCGGCTGGTGACGTTCCAGCTCGAGGAGGCGCGGGCGGCGTACGAAAACGGCGGGCGCCCGGCACTCGAGACGCTGCTTGAAAACCTGGAGAAGATTTACGGCGCGCGCGGAATCCTGGCGGACGACCACGGCAGGGATCTGCTGACCGGGGAGGACCGCTCGGACCTGATCCGGCGGGGACGGTTGCGGGTGCCGTTCCGGCTGCTGGGATGGGGGGACACGGTGATGGCGCGCCGTTCGGAAGACGGCCGCTACTGGTTCCTGTTCATCTCGCCGAGGGAGCAGCCGGGCGCGTGGTTCCTGACTCCGGACCACATTTTCATTCTGGCGGCGGCGATTCTGCTGTGCTACTGGCTGGCTTACCACCTGACCAGCCCGGTGCGGGCGCTGCAAAAGGCGGTGGAACAGTTCGGGCGGGGCGATCTTTCGGCGCGGGCGGGGTCGGACAGAAGGGACGAGCTGGGGCAGCTCGCGCGGACTTTCGACCGCATGGCGGATCGGATCGAAACGCTGCTGGCGGCAGAGCGGCGGCTGTTGCTGGATATTTCGCATGAGCTGCGGTCGCCGCTGGCGCGGCTGGGGGTGGCGGTGGAACTGGCGCGGTCCGGAGACGATGTGCAGGGGACGCTGGACCGCATCCAGAAGGAGTCGGACCGTCTGAATTCGCTGGTAGGGCAGTTGCTCCAGGTGACGCGGGCGGAGGGAGATCCGGCCTCGCTGCGGCGGAATCCGGTCCGGCTGGACGAGCTGGTGCAGCAACTGGTGGACGAATCCGGGATTGAGGCGGCGGCGCGAGGGTGCGCGCTCAAATACGGGCCGCGGGAACCGGCGACGGTGGAAGGCGATCCGGAACTGCTGCGGCGGGCGGTAGAGAACGTGCTGCGCAACGCGATCCGGCATTCGCCGCGCGAGGCGCCGGTGGAAGTTTCGGTGGCGCGAAGCGACGGCAACGTGCGGGTGGACGTACGGGACTACGGCGGCGGCGTGCCGGAAGAGGCGCTGCCGCGGCTGTTCGATCCTTTCTACCGGGTGGAATCGGACCGCGACCGGGCCAGCGGCGGGACGGGGCTGGGGCTCTCGATCGCGCGGCGGGCGGTAGAACTGCACAAGGGCAAAATCCGCGCGCGCAATGCGCAACCCGGCCTCGAGGTGGAGCTGGAGCTGCCCGTGGCCGAGACACTCAGCCTGACATAATAAACGTATGCTGCGACGCGGTTTTCCTGGCCACCGGACTGCTTTGCCTGATCGCCCTGCCGGTGCTGCGCGGTTCCGAACGACTGGACGGCGAGCTCAAGCGGATTTTCGATTCGCGCGAGTTCCGCGGCGGGCGTTTCGGGCCGTCGCGATGGATCGAGAATGGCGCCGCGTACACGACGGTGGAAGCGAGCGAGGCGGCGGCGGACGGAACGGACATCGTTCGCTACGAAACGGCCACGGGGCGGCGGCAGGTGTTGATTTCCGCGGCGCAGTTGACTCCGGCGGGGGGCAAGCCGCTCGAGGTGGAGGACTACGCGTGGTCCGGCGATTCGCAGCGCCTGATGGTATTCACGAACGGCCAGAAGGTGTGGAGGCAAAACACGCGCGGCGATTTTTGGGTGCTGGACCGGAAGCGGGGGTCGCTCAAGAAACTGGGCGGCGCGGCGCCGTCCGCGAGCCTGATGTTCGCCAAGTTCTCGCCGGACGGATCGAAGGCGGCGTACGTGCGCGGGCAGAACATTTACGTGGAGGACCTGGATTCGGGCGCAATCCGTCAACTCACGGCGGACGGCGGGGGCGCGATCATCAACGGCACGGGCGACTGGGTGTACGAGGAGGAGCTGAACCTGCGGGACGGATTCCGCTGGAGTCCGGACGGAAGGTCGATCGCGTACTGGCAGCTCGATTCGAACGGCGTGCAGCAGTACGCGCTGGTGAATTACACGGACGCACTCTATCCGAAGATCACCGAGATTCCGTACCCGAAGGTGGGGACCACGAACTCGGCGGCGCGGGTGGGGGTGGTGAGCGTGCGGGGCGGCAAGACGAAATGGATGGCGATTCCGGGCGATCCGCGGCAGAACTACATCTGGCGGATGGACTGGGCGGGGAACAGCCGCGAGCTGGCGGTGGGCCAGTTGAACCGGCTGCAAAACCGCGCGGTGGTGTACCTGGCGGAAGCGGAAACGGGGAAGGCGGCGCCGATGCTGGAGGACCGGGACGAGGCGTGGGTGGACATTCCGGAAGCGGGCCTGGAGATCGCGCCGCAGCGGTTCGACTGGGTGGACGGGGGCAAGCGGCTGTTATGGCTGAGCGAGCGCGACGGCTGGCGGCACGCCTATGCTTATCCGCGGGACGGAGGCGCTCCGCGCGCGATCTCGACGGGCGCGTGGGACATCATCGGCCTGGAAGGCGTGGACCCGGGCGGGCGCTGGCTGTATTACCTGGCGTCGCCCGATAATGCGACGGAGCGGTATCTGTACCGGGCGAGGCTGGACGAGGCGGGGACGCCGGAACGGCTGACGCCGGCGGATGAAAAGGGCACGCACTCCTACGACATTTCGCCGGATTGCCGCTGGGCGCTGCACACGTATTCGAACTTCAATCAGCCGCCGGTGACGACGCTGGTGCAATTGCCGGAACACAAGGTGGTGCGGGCGCTACAGGAGAACGGCCCGCTGCGCGCGGCGGTGGCGTCGCTCGATTCGGCTCCCGCCGAGTTTCTGCGCGTGGCCGCGGGCGACGGCCTGACGGTGGACGGGTGGCTGCTGAAGCCGAAGAATTTCGACCCGGGCAAAAAGTATCCGCTGCTGGTCTATGTGTACGGAGAGCCGGCGTCGTCGACGGTGATGAACCAGTGGGGCGGATCGCGGGCGCTGTTTCACCGGGCGCTGGCGAACGACGGGTACCTGGTGGCGAGCTTTGACAATCGCGGATCGCCGTCGCCGCGCGGGCGGGAATGGCGCAAGTCGATTTACGGCGCGGTGGGGGTGCTGGCTACGGTGGACCAGACGGCGGCGGTGGAATCGCTGGCGAAGGACCGGCCGTACGTGGACCGGGACCGCATCGCGGTGTGGGGCTGGAGCGGGGGCGGCACGAACACGCTGAACCTGATGTTCCGCTCGCCGGAGGTATTCAAAGTGGGGGTGTCGGTGGCGCCGGTGCCGGATCAGAAACTGTACGACACCATTTACCAGGAGCGCTACATGGGTCTGCCGGATTCGAACGCGGAGGGCTACCGGAAAGGGTCGGCGATTCACTTTGCGGCGGGCCTCGCGGGCAAGCTGCTGGTGGTGCACGGGACGGGCGACGACAACGTTCATTTCCAGGGCACGCAGATGCTGATCAACCGGCTGGTGGAGTTGGGGAAGCCGTTCGACTTCATGGAGTATCCGAACCGGACGCATTCGATTTCGGAGGGCAAGGGGACGTCGCTGCATCTGTACCGGCTGATCGCGCGCTACCTGGAGACGAACCTGACGCCGGGCGGGCGGTAGAGGGCGCGGGGCGGCCGTTAGGCGCGGAGAGCGCGAAGGACGATCCAGGATTTCTCGAGCGCGGAGAGGCGGACGCGGCGGCGGAAGACGTCGAAGTCGCTGGCGACGATGCGTTCGAGGAGTTCGGAGTAGATGGCGATCAGGGCCCACAGCGAGCGGCGGCTGCGGCGGTGGATAAGGTCGAGGAGAGGGCGGGACTCGTCGTAATAGGCGCGGGCGCGCGCAGCCTCGAAACGCATCAGCTGGATGAAAGCGGGAGTGTGATTGCCGGCGTCGAGGTCCTCGGGCGTGACGCCGAACCGGCGGAGGTCTTCGGCGGGGAGGTAGACGCGCCCCATGGCGGCGTCTTCGCGAACGTCGCGCAGGATGTTGGTGAGCTGAAAGGCGACGCCGCATTTTTCGGCGAGGGGCAGGGCGCTGGGGGTATCGAAGCCGAAGATGTGAACGACGGTGAGGCCGACGACGGAGGCGACCTGATAGCAGTAGCGGTAGAGCTCGTCGAAGGTTTCCAGGCGGCGCGGTTCGAGGTCGGATGCGACGCCGTGGACCATTTCACGGAAGTAGACGTGGGGAATGCCGAAGCGGCGGACGGTGTGGTGGAAGGCGGGCCACACGGGATGGTCGCCGAAGCGGCCCTCGAAGCGCCTCCTCCATTTCGCCGCGCCAGCGCTCGATGGCGCCGCGGGTGGCGCCGGGCTCGTCGCTGAGGTCGTCACAGTAGCGCATGAACGCGTAGATGGCGCACATGGCTTTGCGCTGCTGGGGCGAGAGCAGGAGGAACGAGTAGTAGAAGTTCCGCGCGCGGCTGCGGGCGACGCCCATGGCATAGGCGTAGGAGCGGTCCACGGGGTTCATCATGCGGCCCGCAGAAAGGCCACGCGCACCAGGGACGCGAGCAGCAGCCTCATCCTCTCGGTCTTGGAGACGGCGGGCCGCGCGGCGAGAACGTTGTAGCCCATGCTCTCGATTTTTTCGAGGACGCGGAGGCCGCCGCGGCTGAACAGGTCGAGATCGAGGGCGAGGCGGCGGTCCACCATACCGACGAGCGGAAGGCCCTGGAGGAAGAGTGCCCGGGCGCGGTCCACGATTTCCCGCATCACTCCGGCGAAGGCGGGATTGAAGCGGCCGGCGAACAGTTCCTGCTCGGAGTAGCCGTGGCGCCCGATGACTTCGAGGGGGATGTAGATGCGGTCCTTGAGCAGGTCCACGGTGACATCCTGCCAGAAGTTGGCGAGTTGGAGGGCGGTACAGGTGGCATCGGAGAGGGTCTGGCGCTGCGGGTCTGAGTAGCCGCAGAGGTAGAGCACAAGGCGGCCGACGGGATTGGCCGAGTTGCGGCAGTAATCGAACAGCTCGCTCCAATCGCGGTAGCGGCCGACGCGCTGATCCTGGATGAAGGCAGCGATCAGGTCGGCGAACGGCCCGCGCGGAATGGAGTGGCGGGCGACGGTTTCGCGCAAGGCGACGAAGACGGGATGGGTGGCGCGGCCGGCATACATGGCGTCGAGCTCGCCGGACCACCAGTCGAGGAGACGGAGGCTTTCGTCGCGATCGCCGATTTCATCGCCGAGGTCGTCGGACCAGCGGCAGTAGGAGTAGACATTGAAGAAGTCCTGGTGCAGGCGCTTGGGGAGCAGGAAGCTGACGACGTGAAAGTTTTCGTAGTGGCTGGTGGCGAGCCAGCGGGTATAGGCGCGGGCTTCGTCCGGAGCGTACACCCTGGCGAGGGCTTCCCGGCTGCGCGCAAAGAGGGCGGGCGGCAGAAATGCGGATGCGCCCTGGCCTGGCATTTTACGGTAGGATGGCCGTCTTCAGGTGACCGTTATGGCTCATCAGATGGCGCATCACCTCCAGCAGGTTGGTAAGGGGCTCCTCCCGGTTCACGAAGAAAGAGGCCGTAATGTGACCGGCGCAAACCAGCTCCAGCGCTTTCCGAATGTAATCGGGAGTGTGATGGAAGCTGGCCTTGCAGGTGATTTCGGAGTAGTGCAAGAGGGCGGTATCGAGATTCACCTTGCTGTCGTTGGGGCAGCCGCCGAAGAAGTTGACGGTGCCGCCGCGGCGAACCATGTTGACGGCCCACTCCCAGGTTTCGGGTTTACCGACGGCCTCGATGGCGATATCGACGCCGCGTCCCTGGGTGAGGTCGCGGATGGCTTTGACGGGATCGGAATCGTCGCCGGCGACGATGAGTTCGTCGGCTCCGAGGGCGGCTGCGCGTTCGAGCTGGGTCTGGCGGCGGCCGACGGCGATGACGCGGCACCCGGCCAGGCGGGCGAGTTTGACGAACATCAGGCCGATGGGGCCGAGGCCGATCACGGCCATGGTGTCGCCGAACCTGGGCGCCGTCTCCTCGAGTCCGCGCAGAACGCAAGCGAGGGGTTCGACGAGGGCGGCATCCTGATAGCCCACATGGGTCGGGATGAGATAGGTGTTGCGTTCCACGATGCGAGCCGGGATGCGGATGAACTCGGCGTAGGCGCCGTTGTTGAACAGCAGGTCCTCGCAGAGATTCTCGAGACCGCGCCGGCAGAAGAAACAGTCCAGACAAGGAGCGGAATTGGCCGCAACCACACGTTGTCCTACCGAGAACCGGGTGACTTCGCCGCCGACGGCGACGATATCCCCGGCGAGTTCGTGACCGAACACGGCAGGTGGGACGATCATCCGGGCGTGATAACCGCGGCGAAAGACCTTGACATCGGTTCCGCAGGTCAAAGCTGCTTTCACCCGTACCAGGATGTCCCCGCTATGGATTGTCGGAACGGCTACCGGCTCTACCTGCAAATGCTCCCTACCGTAGAGAACGGCAGCCATCATGTGGTTATTCACTATGCCCACCTCTGTGGCTGAACGATTATTTTCAACGTATTAGGTCCCGGATGCAATGCCAAATCGATGCCGGCCCGGATTTTGGCCAGCGGCAGGCGGTCGGAAATGAGTTCGTCCACCGGCAATTCCCCGCTAAATACCAGATGCGCCGATTGTGCCTGTAGATCCACGGCGGCACTGTAGCAACCGAAGAGGGTGCGCTCGCCGGCGCAGATATCGGCGCCGGAAGCTTCGATCCGCTCGGTGGCGGAGGTCTGGGCGAACAACAGAATACGGGCGCCCGGACGCGAGCAGGCGATGGCCTGATCGACGATGCCGGGAACGGAGGCGGCTACGATGACGAGGTCTGCGCCACGGCCGGAGGTGAGGCGGCGGGCCTCGGCGGCAACGTCCACCGCCCGGGGATCCCAGACGAAGCCGGCTCCGACCCTGGTGGAAGCCTGGCGCCGTTCGGGCATGGTTTCGGAGGCCGCGACGGCGGCGCCTGTCCGCTTCACCAGCATCGTGAACATCAGTCCGATGGGCCCCTGGCCCAGGATGACGGCAAGTTCGCCGGGTTGCGGATTGCACTGGACGACGGCCTTGAGGCAGGTATTCAACGGCTCGACCAGGGTGGCGCGTTCGAAGGAGACGCCGTCTGGAATTCGTTCAACGCCGCGCTCCACGATCCAGTCCATGACGCGCACGTATTGGGCGAAGCCTCCGCCGGCCGGCTCAAATCCGGCGGTGATGCCGACCTGCTTGTAGAGCGCGCACTGGGCGTAGAGCTTGTGGAGGCAGTAGAAGCAGCCTCCGCAGGGGATATGGTGAAAGGCTACGACGCGGTCTCCGGGTTCAACACTGGTGACGCCGCCGCCGGTAGCGACGACGACTCCGGCGGTCTCGTGGCCGTACACGCGCGGGGGCTCGAGCAGGTTGTACTCGATCTTCTTGAGGTCCGTGTGGCAGATGCCGCAGGCCTCGACGCGAATGAGGATTTCGCCCGTTCCGATGGGCGGAGTGGGAATCTCCTCGACGCTGATAGCGCCTTGGCCACGGTAGACGGCCGCGTGCATCGTATCGGGCACTTCAGTCAGCTTGAAATCTGCAACTGGCAAAAAAATCCCCCAAACCCCGGGCCGCCCGGACCGAACGACTGCGCAGGCGCACGAGTTCCGGCACCCGACTGGCAGGACGACGCAATGCTCCCTTTAAAAGAATTATTGTATCGAAATGGCCGTCAGGCCGGAGGGCCGCGTTGAAATCATTCGCCATTTCTTCGTCGGCCAGGTCGGTTACAGCGCGTACACAAATTAAACGTATGCCGAGATTTCTTGCGCTTTCGGCAACGCCGGCCGCTTCCATTTCGACGGCGCAGGCACCGGTGCGGCGCAGTTTCTGCTTCTCCTCGCGGGCCAGGGCGACGTGGTCGATGGAGACCACCACGCCGCGGTGCGCGTTCGAGCCTTGGACGGAAGCCGCGGGATAATCGCGGCCGCCGGCTCGCACGGCGTTGCCGACGACCACGTCACCGGGGCGCAAATCAGGGTCGAGGGCGCCGCAGAAGCCGGTGGAGACGACGGCATCGGGATGAAAGTCGCGGGCTGCCTGGACAGCGGCGGCGGCACGGGTCCAGCCCACGCCGTTGGCGGCCAGCAGGACCTCATGCTCTCCCAATCTTCCCTGGCGGGCCCATTGTACGGGCAGGGCGGGACGGATGAGGGCGTCGAGGCGCGGGAGCAGTCCTTGAAATTCCATGCGGTCCGATGCCACGAAGAGGAGTCTCATTCAGGCAGCCGTGGCCGTGCTCCGGGAAAACCACTCCACGGCGCGCCGGAGCGCGGTTTCGGCGGAAGCCGGGCGGAAACCGAGTTCCAGCCGCGCCTTTTCCGAGGTGACCCACATTTTTTTGCGGGCCATGCGGACGGCGTCCAGAGGCACGCGCGGCGGCGCACCGGTGATTCCGGCCCAGGCGGTGCTGGCGGCGCCGGCGAGCCAGGCGGCGGCATAGGGCAGGCGCACGCGCGGCGCGGGGCGGCGGGTGATGGCGGCAAGAAGGGCCAGGATTTGGGCGAGGGTGAGGTTTTCCGAGCCGAGGATATAGCGTTGGCCGGGGCGGCCGGTCTCGCCGGCGCGCACGTGGGCCTCGGCGGTATCGCGCACATCGACGATGTTCAGGCCGGTATCGATGAAGGCCGGCATGCGGCCGTTCAGGAAGTCGACGACGATCTGGCCGGTAGGCGTGGGCTTGACGTCGTGATCGCCTACCGGCGCGGTAGGGTTGAGGATGACGACGGGAAACCCATCGCGGGCGAACTCGAGCGCGACCTGCTCGGCCAGGAACTTGGAACGTTTGTAATCGCCCGCCATATCGGCGAGCGAAACGGGCGTCTCTTCCGTACCCAGACCTTCGGCGGGGATGCCGATGCAGCCGACGGTACTGGTATAGACGACGCGCGCGACACCGGCCTTGCGGGCGGCGGCGAGCACGTTGCGGGTGCCCTCGACGTTGGACCGGTAGAGTTCGCCGGGATCGCGGGCCCAGAGGCGGTAGTCGGCGGCGACGTGAAAGACGAGGTCGCAGCCGGAGACGGCGCGCTCGACGGATTCGGGGTCGCGGAGATCGCCGGGCGCCGGTTCGACGGCGAGGTCGCGGACGCGGCTGCCGGGGCGAAGGAGGGCGCGCACGGAACGGCCGCGCTCGATGAGCACGCGGGCGACGTGCCAGCCGAGGAACCCGGAGGCGCCGGTGACGAGCACGGGAGTCATAGGCAGCGGCGGCGCGCCGGTAAGACTAACGCAGGGTCCATGCCAGCATCTTCAGGTTGTCGGCAAGACCGGCGTTGATGCCGAGTGCGGCGGAGGGCTCGAAGCCGCAATGGACCATGCAATGCTCGCAGCGCGGATCGTTGCCGGCGCCGTAGCTCTCCCAGGGCGTCTGCGTCATGAGCTGTTCGAAAGTTTTGTAGTGGCCGTCGGTGATCAGATAGCAGGGGCCCTTCCAGCCCTTCACGTTGTAAGTGGGATTGCCCCAGGCGGTGCAGGGCAGCTCGCGTTCGCCTTTGAGGAAGTCGAGATAAATGGGCGTCTGGCGCACCGCGTATTTTTTGGCGATGCGGTCGATATCCTTGAACTTCTCATAGATATCGTCGCGGGTCATGAAGATCTCGCGATCGTTGACGGCGGAGTATCCGTAGGCCGGGGCGATCTGGTGTCCGTCCACATTGAACTGGCGGAGGTATTCGAAGAGCTCCTCGATCTCGGCCATATCGGTTTCCTTGTAAACGGTGGTATTGGTGCAGACCTGGAAGCCGGCGGCCTTAGCGACGCGAATGCCCTCGATGGCGAGTTTGAAAACGCCTTCGCGCTCGACGGCGATGTCGTGATTCTTCTCCATGCCGTCCAGGTGGACGTTGAAGTAGAGGCGCTTGTCCGGGGTAAATTCGTGCAGGCGCTTCTTCATGAACATGCCGTTGGTGCAGAGATAGATGTGACGGTTCCGCTCGAGGATGCCGGAGACCAGCTCGCCGATCTGGGGATACATCATGGGCTCGCCGCCGCAGATGGAAACGACGGGAGCTCCGCACTCATCGACGGCGGCCAGACACTCCTCGAGCGGCACGCGTTCGGAGATGGTGGATTCGTACTCGCGGATGCGGCCGCAGCCGGTGCAGGTGAGATTGCAGGCGTGCAGGGGCTCGAGCATGAGGACGATGGGAAAACGCTTGCCGATCATGGGATGGGGCTGGCGCTTCCCACCGGCCTTGGGAGGCAGGATGCGGAATGGATTGGCGGCGTCGGGCGCGGCGGCGTCGTTCTTCTGCCATTCCGGGCGCGGCCGCAGCTTGTTCTTGAAAATGTACCCGGCGAGGCCGGCGGTCATGGCGAGAGGGAATTTCATAACCTATCCATTCGAGTTTTCTCGGGCCTTCACGAACGAAGACAGCGCGAGTAGCGGGAAGTAGTCCTTGTACAGGTGATAGTTGAGATAGAAGACGCGCGGAAAGCCGGTGCCGGTGGCAAGGGTTTCGTCCCAGCCGCCGCCGGGCCGCTGCGAATCGATCAGGTATTCGATGCCGTGCCGGACGCTGAGGCTGGAGGCATCGCCGCCGGCGATCAGGCCGAGGAGGGCCCAGGCGGTCTGGGAAGGCGTGCTGGGGGCTGGGGTGAAGATGCGCCGGTCGTAGGAGGAGCAGGATTCGCCCCAGCCTCCGTCGGCATTCTGGATGGAACGAAGCCATTCGCCGGCGCGCAGGACGTGGGCTTCGCGATCGCTCTCGCCGGCCGCGGCGAGGCCGCGCAGGGCGAAGCAGGTTCCGTAAATATAGGCGACGCCCCAACGGCCGTACCAGCTTCCATCGGCCTCCTGATGGCGCACCAGCCACTCGACTCCGCGGCGAACGGCGGGGTGCCCGGCGGACAGCCTGGCGGCGGCCACCGCTTCGAGCACGCGGCCGGTGATATCGGCGCAGGTGGGGTCGAGCATGGCGTTGTGATCCGCGAACGGAACCTGGCTGAGGAACTCCCAGTTGTTGTCGGCGTCGAAGGCGGCCCAGCCGCCGTCGCGGGACTGCATGGCCAGGAGCCAGTTGACGGCGCGCTTGAGCGTGGCCTGAAGGCGTTCGGAGCCGGAGCCGGAGCCGGCACCGGACGCTGGCAGAGCGCGAGCACTGCCATGGCGGTGTCGTCGATATCGGGATAGAACTCGTTACGGTATTCGAAGGCCCAGCCGGAGGGCTCGGTGTGGGGACGTTTGACGGACCAGTCACCCTTGCGGCGCACCTCGCGATCGAGCAGCCAGTCGAGAGCCAGGGGAAGAGCGGGGTGAGCGGGATCCTGCTGTGCGAGCGCGTAAGCCCCGATGGCGGTATCCCAGACCGGCGAGAAGCAGGGCTGGAAGAAGAAGCGGTCGCCGTCGTCCACCATCAGGTTATTGAACTGGCGCAGGGCTTCGGCGCGCAGCGGGTGGCCGGGCGCGTAGCCGAGGACGTCGAGGGCCATGACGGAGTACATCATGGGCGGGTAAATGGCGCCGAGGCCGTCGGCATGGCGGATGCGCTCCACCATCCACTCTTCGGCGCGGGCCACGGCTTTGCGGCGCAGGTGTTGGGGGCCGCGCCGCTCCCACCACTTGATCAGGCTGTCCACGGCGAGGAAGAAGTTGTGCCAGGTGATGCGGCCGTCCCGCTTAAACGCGGGACTCACGCCGGGTTTCCAGATCTCGTCGAGATTAAAGCCGGCGGGGACGGGCCGCCGCGGGTTGGCGGCATGCACGATGGAGAGCGAAACGACGATGGCGCGAGTCCACGACGACATCTGGTAGAGGAAGCGGAAAGGCAGGAGCACGACTTCCGGCGGGATGCTGGGACAGCAGTCGCGCGGGTAGAGATCGAAGAGGCTGAGGTTGACGCGCACGTAGCTGTTGGCTGCCTGGATGCCGCCGAGTTCGAGGATGCGATCGCGCAGGCGGAGCATGCGTTCGTCGTCCACGGGAATGCCGGCGAGTTTCAGGGCGAAGTAGGCTTTGACGGACGCGCTGACCTCGGAAGGCCCTTCGGCGTAGATGTTAAAGCCGCCATCGGGCAACTGACGGTCGAGAATGGCGGCGGCCGCCTTGTCCACGAAGGCGCGGGTCTCGGGCTGCCAGCGGCCGTCGCGGGGAGGGTCGAGCCAGAGCTGGAAAAGGATGTAATCCGACTCGAGGGTGGAATCGGCGGTGAGCTCGGCGCACCAGTGGCCGTCGCGAGCCTGGGAGGCGGAGAGGAGTTCCGCGGCACGGGAGGCGGCGCGGCCGGCCGCCTCCAGGGTACTACGCACTGGAGCGGGCGAACTCATTGTATAGAGATCATCAGTTCGGCAGGCAGCGAAAACCGCACGTCCTCATCCACGAGTTCAATTTCTTCCAGGCCGGAAAAATCGAAACCGCGCAGAAAATCGATCAGCTCCGAAACCAGGTGCTCGGGGGCGGAAGCGCCCGCGGTTACGGCGATGTTGCGGACGCCATGGAGCCAGCGCACGTCCACATCCTGGCAATCGTTGACGAGGTAGCCCGGGACGCCGAACTTGGCGCCAACCTCGACCAGGCGCTTGGAATTGGAACTGTTCTGCGAACCGACGACAAGCAGCAGGTCCACCGCGGAGGAGACGGCTTTGACGGCCAGCTGCCGGTTCTCGGTGGCATAGCAGATATCCTGGCCCGGGGGCCCTTCGATGAGCGGGAAACGCTGTTTCAGGCGGGCGACGATATCGCGCGTTTCATCCAGGCTGAGGGTGGTCTGGGTGAGAAAACGTACACGCGAGGGATCGGGAAGCTGCAGGCCGTCCACTTGCTCCGTAGTCTCGACGAGATAGCTGCAGTCGGGCACTTCGCCGAGCGTGCCGATCACTTCATCGTGATCCTTGTGGCCGATCAGCACGATGCTGAAACCGTCGCGGGCAAAGCGCACGGCTTCGAGGTGCACTTTGGTGACGAGGGGGCAGGTGGCGTCGATGATGTTCAGGTTCCGTCTTTTGGCTTCCGCTTTGACAGAGGGCGAGACTCCGTGCGCGCTGAAGATGGCGCGGGCGCCCTCCGGCACTTCGTCCAGCTCTTCCACGAAGATCGCGCCGGCCTGCCGCAATTCCTCAACCACATGCAGGTTGTGCACGATCTCCTTCCGTACGTACACCGGCGGCCCATAGACATCCAGAGCGATCTTCACTACATCGATCGCCCGGACCACGCCGGCGCAAAAACCGCGAGGCTTCAGCAGGAAGATTTTTTTGTCCGCGCCCGTATTCGCGGCAAAGGGCTTCAGAGGCATAGGGAAGTTGCTCCTGATTATAGCAGGGGCAGACCGCCGGACAAGTGCGAACACAGGCGTTTCCCGCATGGGAGGATAAGCACATGGAGCAATGGATGGAGGCCGATTTCGGTGGCGGCGTGCGGCTGAGACTGGTGGCCGGGCCGGCCGGGCTTCGGGCGATCGACTTTCACGGGACGGCGGCGGTGGAGAGCCAGGCGGAATCGAAGACGGCGCTGCTCGAAGAGGCGGAGCGGCAACTGCGGGCTTACTTTGCCGGCACGCTGCGGGCATTCGACCTGCCGCTGGACCCGGCGGGGACCGAATTTCAGCAGCGGGTTTGGCGCGAACTGCTGCGCATAGGGTATGGAGAGACGCGCAGTTACCGGCAGGTGGCGGCGGCGATCGGGTCGCCCGCGGCGGTGCGCGCGGTGGGGGCGGCCAACGGGGCCAATCCGATTCCGATCGTGATTCCCTGCCACCGCGTGATCGGCGCGGGGGGCAAGCTGGTGGGATACGGAGGCGGGCTGGAGCTCAAGAAGCGGCTGCTGGCCCTCGAGGGGTCGCGGCCGGCCGCACTGGGGCTGTAGCGGGACCTTGGACGGTCAGACGCTGGCGGGGGAGCCGGTCTTGGCCATGGCCAGAATCCTGTCGTCGAACTCGAAGCCGGCGGTGCGCGGCTTATGGTTGCGCACGTACCACTTGTAGGTTTCTTTCAGGCCGGTTTCGAGCGGCGTCATTTTGACCTTCAGCACGCGGGTGACTTTTCCGATGTTTTCGGTGATGGGCGGAAGGTCGAAATATTCGCCGAAGTAGTAAGGCTCGTCCATGGCGTTGCCGCCGGCCTGGGCGATGAAATCGCGGGGCACGCGGACCAGCGTGGGCTCGACGTTGGCGACCTTGGCCAGCTTTTCGACCACTTCGGCCTGGGTGACGGGTTTGGTGTCTCCGATGTTGAAGGCTTCTCCGAGCGCCTTGGGCTCCTCCATGGAGCGGAGCATGGACTGGACGAGGTCGGTGACGTAGACGAACTGCATGAGGCGGTGGCCGTCGCCGGGAATAATGATGGGGCGGCCGGCGCGCAGGCGGTCCCAGAAAAACTGCTCGCGATAGAACGGATTGCGCGGTCCGTAGACGAATGGGGGGCGGAAGGTAACCACCGGCAGGCCGGTTTGCGTGTGCATGCGGAACAGCAGGCGCTCGGTCGTGGCCTTGTGGCGGGTGTAGGGATTGGCGTGATAGTCGGGCGCGAGCGGGTCGCTTTCCTTGTGGTTCAGGCCGTCTCCGTAGGCCGAGACGCTGGACATGAAGATGTAGCGGCTGATGCGATCGCCCACCGCCTTGACGGTGTTTTCGACGTTTTCAGCGGTGGTCCCGCGTTCCCAATCGTAGGCATTATCGAAAACGATTTCAAACCGGCGGCCGGACACCGCTTCGCGAAGCGATTCCGGATCGTTGCGGTCGGCCATGATGTTCTCGACGCGCCGGCCGAAGTCATGCTTCGGTTTGCGGTGCAGGACTGCAACTTCGTGGCCGCCTTTCACCAGCTCTTCGACCAGCAGGCGGCCGATGAACAGCGTGCCCCCGATAACCAGTACTTTCATAGGCTCCCAAAACGACGGGACGCGACGACGCCGGGAACCCGCGGACGGGCCGGGCGCGCACGTCTCTCAAAAGATACAGCGATTAATCGTAATATTCCAGGCCCAGGTGCGTAATCAGGTCTTCGCCTCGCATCCAGCGCAGGGTATTCTTCAATTTCATCAACTGGATGAATACGTCGTGCTCGGGGTAAAGCTCCGGAGCATGCATCGGGGCTTTGAAATAGAACGACAGCCATTCTTGGACTCCCCGCATCCCCGCCCTTTGCGCCAGGTCCATAAACAACACCAGGTCGAGCACAAGCGGAGCCGCAAGAATCGAATCACGGCACAGGAAATTAATTTTGATCTGCATCGGGTAGCCGAGCCACCCGAAAATATCGATGTTGTCCCAACCTTCCTTGGCGTCGCCGCGGGGCGGATAATACTCGATCCGCACCTTGTGGTAGAAGTCCTTATACAGGTCGGGATAGAGGTCGCCCTGAAGGATATATTCAAGGGCCGACGACTTACTGACTTCCTTGGAGCGGAAAGAGCCGGGATCATCCAGCACTTCGCCGTCGCGGTTGCCGAGGATATTGGTGGAGAACCAGCCCTGGAGGCCGAGCAGGCGCGACTTGAGGCCGGGCGCGAGCAGGGTCTTCATGAAAGTCTGGCCGCTTTTGTAATCTTTACCGCAGACCGGCACGTTGTGCTGCCTGGCGAGTTCGAGCAGTGCGGGCGTGTCGGTGGTCAGGTGGGGAGCGCCGTTAGCATGGGGGATTCCCAACTTCAGCGCGGCGTAGGCATAAATCTGGCTGGGCGAGATTTCGGGATCGTTCTTGCGCAGGCCGCATTCGAAGTCTTCGAGGGTGGCGTGGACGGGTGCGGCCTCGTGGAAAACTTCGGTGGAACCGCACCAGATCATGACCAGGCGGGCGGCGCCGGTGCGCTTCTGAAAGCCGCGGATATCGTCCATCACCATTTCGGCGTAATCCATTTTGGAGCCGCCGGTCTTGACGTGGGTGCCGTGGAGGCGCTTGACGAAGCTCTGATCGAAAACGCCTTTCATGGGCTTGATGGCTTCAAGCGGCTGCTTTAACTTTTCGAGCAGCGGAACTTCCAGAACGCCGGCCTTACAGGCGGCTTCGTACGCATCGTCCTCGAAAATATCCCAACAGCCGACTTCCAGGTCTTCAATGCCGGCGAGGGGGACAAAATCGCGAATGGCGGGGCTGCGTCCATCGGTGCGCTTGCCCAGGCGGATAGTACCCAATTGCGTCAGGGAACCGATAGGCTTCCCCAATCCACGTTTCATCGCTTCCAGTCCTGCGATGAACGTCGTCGTCACCGCGCCCATGCCGGGTATGAGAACACCCAGCTTGCCCTCAGCGGGCGCAATTTGGACGTTGTCTCGATTGGCCAAGATCGGTTCTCCTTCAAAGTCGAAATGCTATAATAGCAACTCCATGCCGGAACGTGCGACGGCTACTCTTACTACCGTCGTCATCGACGACGAGCAACTCGCCAGGGACGAACTCTCCTACCTTCTCAAAGACTTCCCCGAAATCGAAGTAATTGCAACGGGCTCAAATGGTTTGCAGGGGCTGGAGCTGATCCAGACGCTGGAGCCCGAGGTGGTGTTCCTGGATGTACAGATGCCGGGACTGGATGGGATGGGGATGGTCCGGCGGCTGCGGGAAAAAGGTGTGGATCTGCCCCATTTCATTTTCGTGACGGCGTACGACCAATACGCGGTGGAGGCATTCCGGCTGGAAGCAAGGGACTACCTGCTGAAGCCGGTGGACCGGAGCCGCCTCGCGGAGAGCATCGAGCGGGCGCGGCGAAGCGTACTCGAAAAGCGGGCGCCGGAAGCAGCGCCGGCGTCTAAGGCGTCCACTTCCCAGCCGCGGACCAAGCTGCTGGTGCGGGCGAACAACCGGAACTTCATCGTGGATGCGAACGACATCATCTACGCGACCATCGATGACGGGCTGATCACGCTGGTGACGACGCATCTGGACGGGCAGTCCAATTACCGCACGATCGAAGATTTGCAGGCCAACCTGGATCGCGAGCTGTTCTGGCGGGTTCACCGTTCGTACCTGGTGAACATCAACCGGATCAAAGAAGTGGTGCCGTGGTTCAAGTCGAGCTACCAGTTGCGGATGGACGATAAGAAGCACACTGAAATTCCGGTGAGCCGGGTGCAAACGCGCCGGCTGCGCGAATTGTTCAAGCTTTAGGCGCTTCGAACCTCACCACAACAGACACGCGGCGGTTTTTGGCGCTGCCGGAGTCCGGCTCGGCCGGTTGCTGGTCGGCGAAGCCGCGCACTTCCACCACCTGGTCGGCGCGAACGCCATAGGTGTGAAGCAGGCGGCGGGCGCTGTTGGCGCGGTCCGTGGAAAGCTCCCAATTGCCGTAACCGCGGCTGGGCCCGGTATTGCGGAAAGGCCTGGCGTCGGTATGGCCTTCGATGACGAGGCGGTTCGGCATCCTGCCCAATTCGGCGCCGAGGACCTGGAGCAGGCGTTCGCCGGCGCCGGTGGGGTCGGGACTGCCGGTGACGAAGAAAAGGCCCAATTCGGTTTCCTGGAGGTCGATGCGGAGGCCTTCGCCGGTGACGCTGAGCTTAATGTGGTCCTGGAGGGTTTGGAACTCGGGCATCTGGCGCAGGGCCTGTTCGATTTCGCGGCGGACCTCGGCGGCCGAGGCGGCGTGGAGGCGGAGTCCCTCGCCGGAATTGGCGGGGCCGGCGCCGAGGCGCCTGGTGTAGCCGCGAGGGTCATGAAAGTAGCCGGCGACGGCGGATTTCACTTCGCGCCCGCTGTTGAGCATCCAGAGCACGATGAAGAGGGCCATGAGGGCGGTGACGAAATCGGCGTAGGCGACCTTCCAGGCGCCGCCGCGGTGAGGGGAGTGAAATTGCCGCTTCTGCCGCGGCGCGAACGGCTGGGCAGCAGGGTCAGGCGGACTGGGAGGATGCGGCATGGGCTTCGGGAGCGATGTTGGGAACGTCCTTGTTGACGGCCGGAACCTGGGCTTCGCGGCGGATGAGGGCCTCCATTTCGACGAACCCCGGCCGCAGTTCAATGGGGATGGAGCGGCGCGAGAACTCTACGGCAAGCAGCGGCGAGGCTCCGCGGGCGAAGGCGACCATGCCCACGCGCAACACCTGAAGGTATTCCGAGCGAAGCTCCCCGACATGTTCGAGGCGGGCGGCGAGGGGCCCGGCGACGCCGTAGCAGAGCAGGATGCCGAGGAACGTGCCGACCAGGGCTGCGGCCACCTTCTGCCCGACCGTTTCGGGCGAGCCGCCGATAGCCTCCATGGTGATGACGACGCCGAGCACCGCGGCCACGATGCCGAGGCCGGGGAGGGAATCGGCAACCGCGGCGAGGGCCTTGGCCGGCTCGTGGTCGCCGCGGCGCTGCACGTCGATGTCGAGGTCCATGAGGTGATCGAGTTCCTGCGCGGAAGTGGTGCCGATCACCAGCATGCGCAGGGAATCGCAGACGAAGTTGCGGGTGAGCGGATCGGCCAGGAACGCGGGGTGATTTTTGAAGATGCGGCTTTCGGCGGGCCGGTCCATGTCGCCTTCAAGGGCCATGATGCCGCCGCAGCGCTGCGAGAAGGCGAACACCTCATACAGCATGCGCAGGTTCCGAAGATAGGTTTGCGAACTGTACACCTGCGGGCGCAGCATGCCGCGCACTCCGCTCCACATTTTGCGGATCACACCGGGCGGGTTCGAGACAAGGATAATCCCGATGGCGGCGCCGCCGATGATGAGAAGCTCGGCAGGTTGCAGCAGAACGTAAGGGTTGCCCTTTTCAAGAAGGTAGCCGCCGAAAACGGCGGCAAACACCACGAGGATACCGAGAATCGCAAGCATAGGCCGGGTCGAATACCTTATCGTCCCGGCCCTGTGCCTGCTACGGTGCGGCCCACCCTACTCGACTGGAACTTCGCGCGGGCGCGCCCCGGTTCAACGGCTTAGTACCCGCCGCTGCGGCGGACCTTGGGCTTGTCGGACTTGCCGAAATCGGCGTTTGCCTCTCCGGTGGACGAAACATCTTGTGCACCGGTGCTTTCGAGCACGTCTTTGGCGCGCCCCACCCAATCCGAGTTGTCGCAGTGCACGGAAAGAAGGACCTTGCCTTCCTTGATCATGCCCTCGTAACGTTTGGCTTCGTACTCGGGAATGCCCAGGCCGACCAGGGCTCCGATGAGCCCGCCGACTGCGCCTCCCGCTCCAACGCCGGCCAGGGCCCCCATAATCGGGCCGGCAGCGATGAACGGGCCGAGCCCGGGGATGGCGAGCGCGCCGATTCCGGCGAGCAGGCCCAACGTTCCGCCGACGGCCATGCCGGTACCCGCGCCGGCCGCCGCGCCTTCCGGCGACTTGGTGTGCTTCTCATGGGCAAAATCTTTGGTTCCCTCGTTTTCCGGAAGCAACACCGAAATGTCTTCGTTCCGGAAACCGGCGTTCAAAAGAGCGTCAACGCCCTGTTCGACGTGCTGCCGGTCCCGATATAGTCCAAATGCGGCTGTATTTTTTCCTGCCATAAGGTTCTCCTCGGGAAAAGAAAGCAATCGGTTGGCCCATGGGGCAGGGGTCACAAACGGGGAAGTTGGAACAAAACTTCGGTTAAGTGCGTATGCCGGATTTCGAGGAGATCTATGCGGGCAAAACTCGGTATTCCGGCGGTCGCGGCATTTGCTTTATGTCTGACGGCCTGCGAGATGGACTTCGGCGATTTCGAACGCCACGGCAAGGATTTCCACTACAACTACCCGCTGGCGGCGAACGGGCGCGTAGCTGTGGAAACATTCAACGGATCGATTGAGGTTTCCACGTGGGACCGTAACGAGGTGGACATCAGCGGCACCAAGTATGGCCCGACGATCGATGCCGCCGAGTCGCTCGAGATCAACGTCGATCA
This sequence comes from Bryobacterales bacterium, assembly GCA_963836425.1. Classification (GTDB taxonomy): domain Bacteria; phylum Acidobacteriota; class Terriglobia; order Bryobacterales; family Bryobacteraceae; genus CAWIJJ01. The sequence continues at coordinate 56,910 of CAWIJJ010000017.1, forward strand.
CGCGGCGGACTCCGTATCGGTGCGGGCGGTAAGGCCGTCAAGCACGCGCGGCAACCGCGGCGCGCGATTCGTCGTCAAGGTGCCGAAGGATGCGGTGCTGGACAGGCTGACCGCTTCGAACGGATCGATTCGCACGATTGGCGGCGCGGGGCCGTCTCGATTCCGGACGTCGAACGGCGGAGTGAAGGTTGAGACGCTGAACGGGCGGCTGGACGCGCAGACCTCGAACGCTACGGTGGAAGTCTCCGACATTGCCGGGGACGTGACGGCGCACACGAGCAATGGCCGGATCCGCGGGGACCGGATCGATGGATCGGTGGATGCCGACACTTCGAACGGCAGCGTGGACCTGACGCTGGACGCGATTCCACAGAGCGGCGTGAAGGTGGTGACGTCGAACGGGTCGATCACGGTGCGGTTGCCGCGCAATCCTTCGGCGCGGATCGTTGCACGCACCAGCAATTCGAGCATCGATACCGACTACGATGTGCGGATGCGGGGGCCGATCTCGAAAAACCGTCTTGACGGCGAAGTGGGCTCGGGGGGACCGGTGATTGACCTGGCCACGAGCAACGGCGGGATCCACATCCGCTAAGGGCCGGTCAGGCGGACGGCAGCGAGTCCACCAGGGCGACCATGCGTTTGCGCATGGCTTCGTCGGGCAGGCGTCCGATACCGCCTCCGATATCATCGAGCATGTTCTTCGCCTGGCTGGTGGCGGGAGTCACGACGGTAATGGCCGGGTGGCCCAGGACGAACTTGAGGAAGAACTGCGCCCAGGTTTTGGCGTCGAACTCGGCGGCCCAGTCCGGAAGGGGACGGTCGCCGACACGCCGGAACAGGCGGGTGCGGCCGAAGGGCACGTAGTTGAGGACGCCGATCTTGCGGTCGCGCGCCAGCGGCAGGACGGCGGCTTCCACCTCGCGGTTATCGACGGCATAATCGACGCCGATGAAATCGAGGGGCTCGCGCTTCATGATCTCGAGGAGATCGGGATACTGCTGCTCGGACGTGGTGGTCACGCCGATGTAGCGGATGCGGCCGGCGCTCTTCAGCTCTTTGAGGATTGCGAGCTGGGTGGGGACGTCGCCCAGGTTATGGACCTGGATGAGATCGATCTTGGGCTTTCCGATTCGTTTGAAGGACGTTTCGATCTGGGCGCGGGCGGCGGCGGGATCGGCCTTTCCCCGGCCGGCGACGTTGACCTTGGTGGCCCAAAAGATCTTGCCGGTGAAGCCGGCGTCGGCGGCAATGCGGCCGGCTACCTCTTCGGAGGCGCCGTAACCGGGGGCGGTGTCGAAGACGCGCGATCCATGTTCCACCATCATGCGGAAAACATCGCGCAGCGCGGCGATGTCCTCGGAGCGCGCTACCTGGGAGAACGTCGCGGAACTGCCCAGGCCGACCACCGGCAGGGCCTCTCCGCTGGAGGGGACGGGCCGGGTGATGAGCGTCTGTTGCGCGAACGAGGTTTTCGCGGCAAGGCCGGCGGCGGCCGCGATTTTCAGCCAGTCTCTACGGGTGCTGGCGGACACGGGTTTCCTCCCTCCTTATGCTTTCCAATTTTCTCAACTATAAACCACCGGAATGTCGATTGGAGATCGAGCGGAGTCGAGTTGCGGGATTCCGGCCGAATCTTTCAGCCAATCCGGCACCAAAGGCCAGCCTTCAGTGTCCGGATGAATCCCGTTCGATGACCATCAGCGCAAACGATCCCGGCAGCACCGGGCCCCTGCCCCGGCCACCTGCGGGCGCCGGTCCGAACTTCGCGGATGCGATGTATAAGGTGTGGTTGGTGGGGTCGAGCCCCATGTTTCGCGAACCCGTAGGCGTCGGCAAGGTTTCGATTACGTGATATTGATCCGGGGAGTCCTGGTGGATGACGGTGAGCGTGCCGTCGGCGTTGGAGGCGAAAGCGTTGCCGGAGGCTGCGTCGAACGCGGCGCCGTCAACGCCGGCCCCGATAGGGACGGTAGCCACAACTTTGCCGGCCTGATAGTCGGATACAGCCATTACACCGCTCCGGCATCCGCTGAACAGGCGGTGATGCGCGGTATCGATGGCCATGGAGACCGGTTGCCGGCACGGGGCAGTAGACCAGCGGCGCACCACGGCAGCCGTCTTGCCGTCGATCTCAACCACTTCACTGGTGTCGGTGAGATTTGCGTAGACTTTGCCGCTTCGATCCGGTGCGCCGTACTCCGGTTTGCCGCCGAGCGGAATGTTGGTGACGACCGTTCCCGCGGCAGGGTCGATGACTGTGGAGGAGTGCGCGTCGCCATTCAGGGTGAAGACGCGGTTGGAGGCGATGTCGAAGACGATGGCGTCGGCGTCTTCCGCGGCCGGAATCCGGCGGAGTTCCTTAAAGGTCTTCAGGTCGAACATGACCACGGACTGGTCGTTGCCTGAGGTGGCAAATCCGTGACCGGTCGCCGGCGCCAGGGCGGTACCGTGGGCCCCGTTAATGCCGGTGACCTCGCCGAGCAGTTTGCCGGTGGCTTCATCCACCACCATCACGCGATTCTGCCGGCCGATGAAGACACGGTGATTTGGCGGATCGGGCACGATGTAATCCCAATTGCCGTCACCGCCGAGGGTGTAGGTGTGGGTCACGCGGTATGGGGTGTTGGGTTGCGCGAGGAGTGCCAGGGCAGCCATTGTGAGCACAAGAACGGCGCTGCGCATCTTCAGTTTCCTTCTGCCTAAGTATAACGGAGCGGGGCTCCCGAACGGTGACGTCACTGTTGCTTCGGGCCCTTGCCCCGAGGCAGTTCTCAATGTCCGGCAGCGCGGATGGCCTCGGCCATTTCGGAGGCCTTGGCTCTGGCGGTGTGCATGTAGGTCTCGTTTTTGGCGATGCGGTCGAGAAGGGGAAGGAACTGGTCGAGCGCGACGAGGCGGTTGCGCTCCATCGCACTGCGGAGATTGCGCAGGGCCTTGTCCACGCCGAGCTTGTCGTATTTTGCGGAGCGTTCCAGGTCGGTCAGGTACTGGGCCGATTCGGCCATTCGCTCGAACCAGTCGAGCAGGGCCTGGGCGGAGGCGTCGGCGGTGTAGTTGAATTGCGTCTCCTGCTTTTCGGCGCCATTTTCATAGCGGAAGGTCTTGGTGCCCATGAAGGCTACCGGAACCTTGACGTCGGCTTCGAGGCGGGTTTTGAAGTTGTCGAGTTTGCCGGCGAGGTCGAAGACGGTCCGGGTTTCGGCTTCGGAAAGTTTGAATTTTACGGGCAGATCGTCGTCCGGCGCTTCTTTGTATTCGATGGCGCCGGATTGCTCCACGGTCACCTGCACGTATTCCGGCTTGCTGCCGGGAAACTTCTTGGAAAAGAACAGGCGCGGCCCGTCAGCGGCCGACAGAACTCCGGCCAGGAGCAAAATAGAAACCAACTTCATCCCATCCCTCATGCCAGCCTGCGGCCGGTCGCTTCGTGTGTGGCGTGGCAGATGGCCACGGCTAAAGCGTCGCAGGCGTCTTCGGACGCGACCGGCTCGGTGAGCCGCAAAAGCCGGCCGATCATCAACTGGACCTGCGATTTCTCCGCCCTGCCGTAACCCACCACGCTCATTTTGACTTCCAGCGGCGAATATTCCGCGAGCGCCATCCCGGCTTCCGCGATGGCGAGCAGCGCGATACCCCGAACGTGCGCCAGTTTCAGCGCCGTTTTCACATTCGCCGAATAGAAGACCTCCTCCACCGCGCCGGACTCGGGACTGTGCTCCCGGATGATCCGGCGCAACTCTCCGGAAATTTCGAGCAGCCTTCTCTCAAAGGGCCACTTGGGACTGGTGCGGATGACCCCCGCGGCGATCATGCGATGATCCGCACCGTCGCTCTCGATGACGCCGTACCCGGTCTTTTCCGACCCGCAATCAATCCCGAGGACGCGCACCGCGGTTACGCGAGCGCCTCCAGTTCCTTCTCGTCGATATCGAAGTTCGAGTAAACGTTCTGCACATCTTCGTGATCTTCGAGGGCCTCGTGAAGCCTGAGCATGCCGCTGGCGTTCTTGCCCTCGAGCTTGATCAGATTCTTGGGCACCATGGCGATACTGGCGTCCTCGTGGGGAAGGCCGGCGGCCTCGAGCGCCTTGATCACGTTGTCGTGCGCTTCGGGAGCGGAAAGAATCTCCCAGCGTTCACCGTCGTTGCGGAGGTCGTCCGCGCCGGCATCGAGGACGATGGCCATGAGCTGGTCCTCGCCGGCCTTGTCGGCGGGCAGGAAGACCTGGCTCTTGCGTTCGAACATCCAGGCGACGCTGCCCTGCTCGCCCATATTGCCGCCGTTCTTCGAAAAGATATGGCGGATGTCGCTGACGGTGCGGTTGCGGTTATCGGTGGCGACGTTGACGAGGACGGCGGCCCCACCGGGCCCGTACCCTTCGAACATCACCTCCTCAATCTGTCCGCCTTCAAGTTCGCCGGTGCCGCGCATGATGGCCTTCTTGATGTTGTCGGAAGGCATGCTGACGTTCTTGGCAGCGAGGACGGCGGTACGCAAACGGGGGTTGCCGTCCGGATCGCCGCCGCTGCGGGCGGCAATCGTGATTTCCTTGATGAGGCGCGTGAACGTTTTTCCGCGCTTGGCGTCCAGAGCCGCCTTCTTGTGCTTAATAGTGGCCCATTTGGAATGGCCCGACATGTGAACCTCGCAGGTAGGCCCCAGCCTCGCGCGGCCGGGAGAGACAATGTTATGAATTCAACGCCTTTGAGGATAGCAGAATCGCGGGGGTGTGGGGTAGATCCGGGATAAAGGGTACGTGGAGGTAACCTTTTTCCGCAGCACGTCGCTATACTGTTGCTCGCATGAACGCAAGATTCCTGCTTCCAGCCCTTTTCAGCGCGACCGCGCTCTGCCAGAATCCCTCACCGGCGCCGGTGGCGCTCACGTTTCAGTCGGCGCTCGACCGCTCGCGGCAGTTCAGCCAGCAGTGGCTTTCGGCCGGATACGCCGGGCAACTGGCGCACGAGGACGCCATCCAGGCGCGCGCGGCGATGCTGCCCGCGTTGAGTTCGGTGAACCAGTTCATCTACACGCAGCCGAACGGTACGCCCTCGGGGGTTTTCGTGGCCAATGACGGGCCGCACGTGTACAGCAACCAGGCGGCGGTCCACGGCGAGATCTATTCTCCGGTATTACGGGCGGATTACCGGCGGGCGCTGGCGGCGGAAGCGGTGGCGCGTGCGCGGACGGAGGTTGCGCTGCGCGGCATGGTGGCAGTGGTGGCCCAGAACTACTACGGGATGCTGGCGGCGCAGCGGAAGCTCGATAACGCGCGGCAAAGCGTCAAGGAGGCCGAGCAGTTCGTCGATATCACCCAGAAGCAGGAGCAGGGCGGGGAGGCGGCCCACTCGGACGTGGTGAAGGCGCAACTCCAGCTCGAACAGCGGCGGATCGACCTGAGCAACGCGGAACTGGATCTCCAGAAGGCACGGATCGCGGTGGGGGTGATGCTGTTTTCCGATTACGCGCAGCCGTTCAGCCTGAACGACGACCTGGAGACGGTGACGCCCATGCCGTCGCTATCCGAGATTCAGGCGCGCGCCGGGCAGGACAACCCGGAGATCCGGGCCGGGCAGGCGCTGATCGAGCAGCAGGGACACGAGATCAGTGCGAGCCGCGCCGCGCTGTATCCCACGCTGTCCTTCGATTATTTCTACGGGATCAATGCCAACACCTTCGCGGTACACAACCCGGAGGGCCAGAACCAGCTCGGGTCCTCGGCGCAGGTGCAACTGACCATCCCGTTGTGGGATTGGGGCGCGAACCGCAGCCGGGTGCGGCAGGCGGAGTTGCGGCTGCAACAGGCGCGCACGGAGCTGAATTTCGCCGAGCGCCAGTTGCGGAGCAATGTGAGCGCGTATTACGCCGAGGCGAGCGCCGCGGCTTCGCTGATTCAGGCCCTGCGGCGAAGCGTGGACCTGGCGGCGGAGAGCCTGCGCCTGACGGTGCTCCGCTACCAGGCGGGGGAAGTGACCGCCCTCGAAGTGGCGGACGCGCAGAGCACCCTGGCGCAGGCCCGCAACGCGTACGCCGACGGCCTGGTGCGGTACCGGCTGGCGGTGGCCAACGTGCAGACTCTGACGGGAATCTTCTAAATGCTGAAAATCATGTTGCTTTGCTGCTCGTTGCTGCTGATCAGCTCGGCGTGTTCCCCGAAAGCGGAAGAGCAGGAGACCGAGGCCGCCGCGCCCGTGCAGGTGGCGCCGGTGAGGCAGGAGACGATTCATCGGATCGTGGAAGCGGACGCCGTTCTGTTCCCGGCCGACCAGGCCAGCGTGACGCCGAAGATCTCGGCGCCCGTGCAGAAGTTTTACGTCACTCGAGGCGACCACGTGAAGGCCGGGCAACTGCTGGCGACGCTCGAGAATCGCGACTTGGCGGCGGCCGTGTCGGCGGCGCGCGGGCAGTTGCAGCAGGCGGAGGCCAACCTGCGGAGCACCACGGACGCGATGGTGCCCGAGTCGGTGGTGAAGGCGCAAACGGACGCGGCGGCGGCGAAGCAGCAACTGGACGCGGCGGCGAAGCTGCTGGAGAGCCGGCGGGAGCTGCTGGCGCAGGGGGCGCTGGCGCGGAGGCAGGTGGACGAAGCCGAGGTGCAGTACGCGCAGGCAAAGGCCCAGTTCGACGCCGCGCAGGAACACCTGCGAACGCTCCAAACGGTGGGAAAGCAGGAACAGGTGAACACGGCGAAGGCGCAGGCGGAGACGGCGCAGGCGCAATTGCGGTCGGCCGAAGCGCAGCTCAGCTATTCGGAGATTCACAGCCCGATTTCAGGGGTGATTGCGGAGCGTCCCGTTTACCCGGGGGAGATGGCGAATGCGGGCTCGCCGCTGCTGACGGTGATGGATGTCTCGCACGTGGTCGCGCGCGCCAATGTTCCGCAGGACCAGGCGGCGGCGGTGAAGGTTGGAGATCCGGCGGTGGTCAAGCTGGCCGAAGGCGGCCTGGAGGTGCCCGGGAAGGTGACGGTGGTGAGTCCGGCCACGGACCCGGCGAGCACGACAGTCCAGGTTTGGGTGGACCTGCCCAATCCGGGTGAGCGGCTGAAGCCCGGCGGCGGGGCGCACGTTTCCATCACGGTGGCCACGATTAAGAACGCCGTGGTAGTGCCGGCCGCCGCGATTTTTCCGGGGGAGGAAGGCGGCACCGCGGTGTTGTCCGTTTCCGGCGGCGCGGTTCATCGCAAGAACGTGGAGACCGGTGTGCGCGAGGCGGACGCGGTGCAGATTTTGTCCGGCGTGGCGGCGGGCGAGCAGGTGGTGACGGTGGGGGGCGTGGGCCTCGAAGACGGGGCCAAAGTGCGGGTGGTGCAGGCGGGCGCGGCGGACGAGGACGAGAAGAAATGACGCCGCCGCAACCGGAAGGCTCGCACTGGACGGCGCGGCACGGCAAGCCGGTCGTTTTCGTGATTCTCACACTGGTGGCGGTGGGCATTTACCTCGCGCTCACCATACCCGTGGCGGTATTTCCGGAAACGGATTTTCCGCGCATCGTAGTGGGGGTGGACAACGGCGTGATGCCGATCGACCAGATGCTGGTGACCATCACGCGGCCGCTCGAGGAGGCGGTGAACACGGTACAGGGGCTGGACCACGTGTGGTCGCTGACCAGCCGCGGAACGGCGGAAATCGACCTGTTCTTTTCGTGGAAAGTGGACATGTACCGGACGCTGGAGCTGGTGAATGCGGCGCTGGCGCGGGTGCAGCCCACACTGCCGCCTACGGCGAAAATTACGGCCAACCGGCTGACGTTCGCGGCCTTCATCACGATGGGCTACAGCCTGACATCGGACCGCGTTCCGCAGACGCGCCTGTGGGAACTGGCCACGTACGATCTGAAGCCGAGGCTGAATCGCGTGATCGGCGTGTCCACGGTGGTGGTGCAGGGCGGGCAGGAGCCGGAGTTTCAGATTGAACCGGACCCGTCGCGGCTGGTTCAGACGGGGGTGACGGTTCCGGGCATTCTGGAGGCGGTGGGCCGCAGCAACATGATCGATTCGCCGGGACTGATCGAGATGCGGCACCAGCTTTTCCTGAGCCTGGTGAGCGGGCAGACGCGCACACCGTCGGAGATCGCCAACATCGTGGTGAAGACGACGCCGGCGGGGGCGCCGGTGCGCATCGGGGATGTGGCGTCGGTAGCGCCTTCGGTGCGGCCGGTGTTCACGACGGTGACCGCAAACGCAAAGCCGGCGGTGCTGCTGAACGTGTTCCGGCAGCCGGACAGCAACACGGTGGCTGTGGCCAACGGGGTTCACGCGGAGATCGAGCAGATTCGCAAGACGCTGCCCGAGGGCATCGACCTGCGGCCGTGGTACGACCAGTCGGAGATCGTCAACGCCTCTATCGCCAGCGTGCGGGACGCGATTCTGATAGGGCTGGTGCTGGCCTCGCTGATCATGGTGCTGTTCCTGCGCGACTGGGGGACGTCGCTGGTGGCGGGGCTGGTGATTCCGGCGACCATCGCGGTGACGTTCATCGTGCTGCGGATGTTCAACGAGACGTTCAACCTGATGACGCTGGGCGGCCTCGCGGCAGCGGTGGGGCTGGTAATCGACGACGCCATCGTGGTGGTGGAAAATATCGTGGCGCATCGCGACGCCGGAGAGTCGCGGGGGGACGCCATCCGCAACGCGATCCGGGAAATCCGCACGCCGCTCATCGGGTCGACCATCACGCCCATCGTGGTGTTCCTGCCGCTGATCTCGATCACGGGCGTAACCGGCGTTTTCTTCCGCGCGCTGGCGGTGACCGTGGGGATGGCGCTGCTGACCTCGCTGGCGCTGGCGCTGACGTGGACGCCGACGCTGAGCCATTACCTGATCCGCAGCCGGGGCACACGCAGGGAAAGCCACGACGCGGTGCCGGGCTGGATGATGCGGCCTTACGAACGGACGCTGCGTTTCGCGTTGGAGCACCGGCTGCTGCTGGGGCTGTTTGTGGTGGGGCTGATCGGCGCCTCGTATCTGTGCTACAAGAACACCGGCTCGGACCTGCTGCCGGCGATGGACGAGGGCGGCTTCATTCTGGATTACATCATGCCGGCGGGATCGTCGCTCGATGAGACCAACCGCGTGCTGACCCACATCGAGCGGATCCTGCGCGATACGCCGGAGGTGGAGAGCACGTCGCGGCGCACCGGGCTGGAACTGGGCCTCGCGGCGGTGACGGAGGCGAACACCGGCGATATTTCGGTGAAGTTCAAGGCCGACCGCTCACGCAGTTCCGACGAAATCATTTCCGAGCTTCGCGAGAAGGTTCATAATGCCGAACCGGTGCTGGATGTGGAGTTCATGCAACTGCTTCAGGACATGATCGGCGATTTGACGAGCGCACCGGAACCGGTGGCGATCAAGCTGTTTTCCGAAAATCCCGGGGCGCTGCGCGAATGGGCGCCGAAGGTGGCGGAGTCGATCAAGAAGATCGATGGCGTGGTGGATGTGCTGGACGGCATCGAGAACACGATCAGCGGTCCGGCGGCCATGTTCCGGGTGGATCCGGTGGCGACGGCGCGCGCGGGCTTCACGCCGCAGGAGGTGGAGGTGGACACAAGCGCCATCCTGCAAGGCGAAGAGGCGCCGACGCCGGTGGTGTTGAACGACCGGTCGTACACGATCAGGGTGCGGATGCCGGAGCAGACACGGGCCTCGCTGGACGCGATTCGCAACACGCTGCTGGTGAGCGGCACCGGGAGGACGGCCACGGTGGGCACGCTGGCGACGGTTACCGAGGAGCCGGGGCAGACCGAGATTCACCGCGAGAACCTGCAGCGCGACGTGACGGTGACGGCGCGCTTTGAAGGGATGAGCCTGGGCGAAGGCATGCAGAAAGTGCAGAAAGCGGTGGCGGACCTGAACCTGCCGGCGGGAATCCGCGTGGCCTACGGCGGGCAGTACGAGGAGCAGCAGAAATCGTTTCGCGACCTGGTGTTCGTGCTGCTGCTGGCGATCGTGCTGGTGTTCACCGTGCTGCTGTTCGAATTCGGCGATTTCGCCGCGCCGACGGCGGTGCTGTGTTCGGCGCTGCTTTCGACGTCGGGCGTATTTGTGGCCCTGCTGGTGACGGGCACCACGTTCAACCTGTCGTCGTTCATGGGGCTGATTATGGTGATCGGCATCGTGGCGAAGAACGGCATTCTGCTGCTCGACGCCGACCAGAAATTCCGCGCGGCGGGGACGCCCGCCGAGGAGAGCATGCTGCTCGCCGGCGAGCGCCGCCTGCGTCCCATCCTGATGACGGCGCTGGCTACGATGGCCGGCATGATTCCGCTGGCGCTCGCCTGGGGCGCCGGTTCCCAGATGCTGCAACCGCTCGCCATTGCGGTGATCGGCGGCATTCTTGCATCGATGGTTCTTTCCCTGATCGTCACCCCCGCCATTCACTACTACCTGAGCGGTGGGACCGGTCCCAACGAGGAGCAAACGCGATGAGACGACTGATTCCGGTTCTTCTGATTGCCGGCGCGGCATTCGCCGCCGAAGGCTTTCATGTCATCAACAAAATCAAGATCGGAGGCGCCGCCGGTTTCGATTACCTGTTCGTGGACAGCGCCAACCACCGCCTGTACACGTCGCACGGATCGAGCGTGGAGATCGTGGATACGGATACCGGGCAAGCACCTGGGCACGGTGAGCGACCTGCGCGGCGTGCACGGGGTGGTGCCGGTGCCCGAAATGAACAAGGGATTCATCACCAACGGGCAGGCGAACAGCGTGGTCATGTTCGACCTGAAGACGTTCGCCAAGATGGGAGAGATTCCCACGGGCACGAATCCCGATGCGATCTGCTACGAGCCGCAGACGAAACGGATTTTCGCGTTTAACGGGCGGTCCAACGACGCCACGGCGATCGACGCGGCGAGCGGAAAGGCGATCGCGACGTTTGCGGTGGGTCCGAAGCCGGAGAACTGCGCCACGGACCGCGCGGGCAAGGTGTACGTGAATATCGAGAACTCGTCGGAGGTGGTGGAGATCGACGCGGCCAAGCCGGCGGTGCTGCGGCGCGCGCCGCTGGCGCCATGCGAGGAGCCTTCGGGGATGGCGATCGACCTCAAGGGCCGGAAACTGTTTTCGGTGTGCGGCAACAACGTGATGGCGGTGACCGATATCCGACGATGAAGGTGGTGGCCTCGGCTCCGATCGGCGACGGCGCGGACGGAGCGGGCTACGACGCGGGGCTGGGGCTCGCGTTCAGCTCCAACGGCGGGTCGGGCAACATGACGATCGTCAAGCTGGTGAACGGCAAATACCAGGCGGTGGACACGGTGCCGACCGAACCGGGGGCGCGCACGATCACGGTGGACGATAGCAATCATCGCGTTTACCTGCTGGCGAACGAGGCGGGACCGGCGGCGCCGGCCAAGGAAGGCCAGAAAGCGGGGCGTCCGCGGCCGCTGCCAGACTCTTATCACGTGATCGTGGTGGGGAGGTAGGCGGACATGTTGCGGGCACTGGCGATTCTTGCTCTCGCGGCAGCGCCGGCCAGCGCTCAAAAGCGGCAGATGAAGGACCTGCCGCCGGCCTGTGCGGAGCACGGTGGAGGAACAGGCAAAGGGTGCGCAGATCAGGAACATCGCGCGGGAAGTGGAGAAGGGCAGGACGCAGTACGAGGTGGAGACGCTGGTGAACGGGAAATCGCGGGATTTCACGGTGTCCGCCGCGGGCGGCCTGCTGTCGGTGGAGGAACAGGTGGCGCTGGAGGCAATTCCGGCGGTCGCGAAAGCGGCGATCGAGAAGAAGGCTTCAGGCGGCAAAGTCACGCGCGTGGAGGCCGTGACTGAAAGCGGGGCCACCAGTTACGAGGCGGCTTACACCAAGGCGGGCAAGCCGCACTCGGTGACCGTCAGGCCGGATGGCTCGGAAGTGAAGTAGGGAAAACAGGGACGGCAGGCTTCCGGTACTCTAATCCATATGCCGGAAGCGCCGACATCCCTTGCCACACTTCGCACAGCCGTTGCCGGGGACGCCGAGGCGCTTACCGGGCTGATCAATGAAGCCTTCTCGGTGGAGCGGTCGATCATCGCGGGCGACCGGATTGCGATTTCCGAGGTGCGTGAACACCTGGGCAAGGGCGAGTTCCTGGTGGCGGAGAAGGACGGGACGCTCGAAGCCTGCGTGTTACGTGGAACTCGCGCGGCGAGCGCGCGTATTTCGGGCTGCTCGCGGTGGCCGCGTCGCGGCAGCGCAACGGCATCGGGCGCGTGATGGTGGGCGCGGCGGAGCGGCGCGCGGTCGAACTGGGCGCGCGCTTCATGGACCTGAACGTGGTCAGCCTGCGCACCGAGCTACCACCCATTTACCGGCGGCTCGGATACGCGGAGAGCGGATCGAGCGAGCTGAGCCCCGAGGCGGTGCAACTGGCGCCCTGCCACCTGATTCGCATGTCCAAGCAACTCGTATTCCGCACCGCCATTCTCGGCTACGGCTTAGCCGGCAAGACTTTTCACGCACCCAACATCCGTAAAGCGCGCGGCCTGCGGCTCGATGTGGTGATGTCGAGCGACGCTGCCAAGGTGCACCTCGATCTGCCGGAAGTGGCGGTGGCGCCGGACGCGGAGAGCGTGTTCGCCAATCCGGAGATCGACCTGGTGGTGATCGCCACCCCCACTGCCACGCATTTCGACATGGCGCGGCGCGCGCTCGAAGCGGGCAAGCACGTGGTGGTGGACAAGCCCGTGGCGGTAACGGTGGCCGAAGCGGAGGCGCTGATCGAACTGGCGGAACGGGTGGGGCGGCGCCTCTCGGTTTTTCAGAGCCGCCGTTGGGACGGCGATTTCGTCGCGCTGCGCGAAACGATCGCCTCGGGCAGGCTGGGCGAGGTGGTGTACTTCGAATCGCACTACGACCGCTACCGGCCCGAAGTGCGCGCGCGCTGGAAGGAGCAGCCGGGGCCGGGGAGCGGCATCTGGTACGACCTGGGCACGCACCTGGTGGACCAGGCCCTGCAACTGTTCGGGTTTCCGGAGGCCGTGTTCGCCGACCTGGGAGCGCAGCGCGAGGGCGCCGAAGCGGTGGATTACTTCCACGTGCTGCTGCGCTACGGCCGTTTGCGCGTGGTGCTGCACGGAAGCAACCTGGTGCCGGATCCGGCCGTGCGCTTCGTGGTGCACGGGACCAAAGCGAGCTACCGCACGGCGCCTGCGCCCGATGGCGATTACTCGCGGTTCTACATCGCGCTGGCGGCTTACCTGCGCGGTGAAGGGCCGAACCCCGTGCCGGCCCGGGAAGCGTTGTCCGTGATGCGCGTGATGGAGGCGGCTATCGAGAGTTCGAACGCATCACGCCAGGTGTTTTGCCAGGAACGGTAGGCCGCGCTTGCCCCAGAAGCTGTGCGGGCCGTCGAAGACTTCCTGTTCGGTGCGGTCGGCTGCGCCGAGCGTTTCGTAGACCTTTTTGACTCTCTGGAAGCTGGCGCGGCTGGCGGCCACGGGGAAGATGTTGTCGCGCTCGCCCGCCTCGGAAAACAGGGCGCGCGGCGCGATCAACCCGGCTACATCGTACATCTCGGCATAGTTCAGGATGCCGGGCACGTAATTGTCGATGCAGTGCGAGATGCTCATGATCGAATCGCGGAACGTGTTGAGGTAGCAGCTCACGAGGGCGGCCTTGATGCGCGTGTCGAGCGCCGCCGAGAACACCGTGGCGGTGCCTCCGCCGGAGCAGCCCATGCAGCCCACGCGCTGCGCATCGAGTTCCTTGCGGGTGGCGATCCAGTCGATGGTCCGCATCACGTCCCAGACGCGCCAGCCGATCATGGTCTGCCCGAGGAGCAGCGCCTGGCCGGCGGCGGGCTGGCAGGCGCTGGCGCTCAATCCTTTGGATTTGGTGAGCGGATCGCGGCGGCAGCCGAAGGCCATGGGCTCGATAGCTACAGCGGCCATGCCGTGCTCGGCGATCTGGATGGCGTAATCGTACTCGTAGCCGACCTTGACGGTGCGGTCGCGGCCCTGCTCGTCGATGCCCACGATGTCGTCCACGCCGCGGCCGTGTCCGGGAATGGCGATGACGGCCGGGTAGGGCGCGGTGCCGGCTTTGGGAGTCAGCAGGTAGGCGAGCACGAACACGCCGGGGCGGCTTTCGAAAACGAATTTCTCGCGGCGGTAACTGGGGAAGTCGCGGACCTCGAGGGTCTGCGGCGCGAGCGGCGTGCGATCGGGAAAACCGCCCACCAGTTCGGCGATCTTGACCCGCAACTGCTTCTGCCAGGCCTCCGCCTGCGGCCGGGTGGACGCCTTGAAGGTCATGCGCAGGGGGGCGGCATCGTGCAGCTTGAGCCCCCACGCCACCGGGTCGAACCCTGCCGTGTCCACCTTATTCTCGAAGCCGTCGAGTGCGCCGGTATACCGGCCGGCGGAGGGCGCCTGTGCCTGCGCCTCCACGGCGGCGGCACTGACCATGGCGATTTTACCGAATCCGCGTCGCGTCATTCCCGCAGTATATACCCGCGGAAAACGCGGCCCTCAATACTTGGGCATGCTCGGGTCTACTTTGTCGGCCCAGGCCAGGATGCCGCCCACCACGTTGCGCACGCGCTGGAAGCCGGCGGCGCGCAGCACGTTGCAGGCTTTGGCGCTGCGCACGCCGCTGCGGCAGTGGATCACGATATCGGCTTCGGGGTCGAACTCACCCACGTGGCGGGGGAATTCGCCGAGCGGGATCAGTTTGGCGCCGGGTATGTTGCAGATCTGGTATTCGTGGGGCTCGCGCACGTCGATAAGCACAAAGTCATCGGCGCGGTCCAGCTTGGCCTTCAGTTCCTGGACGTCGATTTCGCCTTCGTTCAACCTGGTCTCCTGGGCGGGCGCCGGCTGTTGCTGCGGCACGCCGCAAAATTGATGGTAATCGATCAGCCTGGTGATGGTGCGGTGGTCGCCGCAAACCGGGCATTCCGGGTTCTTCCGCAGCTTGAGTTCGCGGAACCGCATCGCCAGGGCATCATAAAGCATGAGCCGGCCGATCAGGGGCTCGCCGATGCCGAGAATCAGTTTCACCGCCTCGGTGGCCTGGATCAGCCCGATGGTGCCGGGCAGGATTCCGAGCACTCCGCCTTCGGCGCAACTGGGCACGAGGCCGGGCGGCGGCGGTTCCGGATAGAGGCAGCGGTAGCACGGGCCGCCCTCGGTGGCGAAGATGGTGGCCTGCCCTTCGAAGCGGAAGATGGAACCGTAGACGTTGGGCTTGCCGAGCAGCACGCAGGCGTCGTTGACCAGGTAGCGGGTAGGGAAATTATCGGTCCCGTCCACGACCAGGTCGTAGTCCTTCAAAATGTCGAGCGCGTTCTCGCTCGAGAGAGCCACTTCGTGCCGGACGATTTCGAGATTCGGATTGATGGCCAGCATCTTCTCGGCGGCCGAATCCAGTTTCTTGCGGCCCACATCGCGGGTGAAGTGGATCACCTGCCGCTGCAGGTTAGTGAAGTCCACCACGTCGAAATCGACGAGGCCGATTTTACCGATTCCGGCGGCGGCCAGGTAAAGGCCGAGGGGCGCGCCCAGGCCTCCGGTGCCCACCAGCAGCACCTTGGCGGCTTTCAATTTCCGCTGGCCGTCGATGCCTACCTCGGGGATGATCAGGTGGCGGCTGTAGCGCAGGATTTCGTCTTTCGAAAGCGTGGGCAGTTCGGGCGGCGCGGTCACGGTGGACCCGCCGGCGATCGAGGGCACCAGCGAAATCGTGTCGTTCTCCTGTGCCGGCGTCGAGTCTTTGCCCAGGTAGCGCACGTCTTCGTCGTTCAGGTAGACGTTGACGAAACTGCGGATCTTGCCCTCGTCGGTGAAGATCTGCTTGCGCAGGTCGGGAAACTGGGTGGTGAGCGCGTTGAGCACTTCCCCCACCGTGCCGCCGGATGCGTTCACCGCGTCCTGTTTTTGGGTGAACTGCCGCAGCGGGGTCGGGATTAATACTTTGGCCATATCAGTAGATCAGCTCCTCTTTGGAGGCTTCGGTCTGTTCGACATTCGGAAGCCAGCTATTGGCGTGGTCGAATTCGCCTTTTTGAATTGACAGCACAACGAAGGAATACCACGGGCAGGAATTCTTGAGATCGGTAGTGGAAAAGTAGGCGTCGCAATCGGGGTGCGAGTGGTAGATGCCGATCAGGTCCATGCCGCGCTCGCGGGCGGCCTTGTCGGCTGCGGCAAGATCCTGGGGACGCAACTCATAGCGCGCCGCCTGCGCGCCTTCAAAGACGTTTTCGAGAGCCATGGCCTCGGTCACCGTCTTCTCCACGCCGTCGCTGCGGCCCAGCATCGCACCACAGCATTCGTTAGGGTAGGTGGAGCGGGCGTGCGCCACCATATGCGTCCACGGCTCGGTTTCGATGCGGATCATTACTCGTCCCAGAAGTGCTCGCTGAGGTACTTCTCGGCGCTGTCGCAAAGCACGGTCACGATCACCGCCGATTCCCCTCGCTCTACAATATCCCGCGCCAGCAGGGTTGCCGCGAACACGTTGCACCCCGACGAAATGCCCACCAGCAGCCCTTCTTCTTTAGCCAGGCGGCGGACCATGCGGTAGGCGTCTTCGGTTTCGATCCAGAGATTGCCGTCTGCCAGATTCTCGTCGTAGATGCCGGGCACGATGGCGGTGGGCATGTGCTTCAGGCCCTCGAGTCCATGAAAGCCGCTCGAGGGCTGGGCCGAGTAGCACTTCACATCGGGCAGGTCGCGCTTGAGGCGGCGGCTGGTGCCGGTGAAGGTTCCGCTGGTTCCCATGGCGGCTACGAAATGAGTGAGGGCGCCGTTGGTCTGGCGGATGATCTCGGGCCCGGTGTGCTCGAAGTGCGCCTTCCAGTTGGCTGGGTTGTTGTACTGGTCTGGATAAAAATACTGGTCCGGGTCGGCCATGTAGAGCTGGCGGACCAGGCGGATGGCGCCGTCCGAACCCTCGGCGGCGTCGCTGAATACCATCTCCGCGCCGTACGCCTTGAGGATGCGCTTGCGTTCGGGCGAGGCGTTGGCGGGCAGCACGAGCTTCACCTTGTAGCCGCGGTTGGCGCCGATCATGGCGTAGGCAATGCCGGTGTTGCCGCTGGTGGAATCGAGGATGGTGCGCTTGGGATTCAGCTTGCCCGAGCGCTCGCCATCGAGCACCATGTTCAACGCGGCGCGGTCCTTGACCGATCCACCCGGATTGAAATACTCGGCCTTGCCCAGGATCTCGACGCCGGGAAACTCTTCCGGAATCTTCAGCAGGCGGATCAGGGGCGTGTTACCTACGGTCCGAAGCAGGGGTTCGGCTTCGGTGCGGGCGACGTCCAGATTCGGGATCGGAAGAGCGTAGGCCATGTCGGTCTCCTCTTTGGATTCATTTCGAGCCCGAAGGGATGCAGCCTTCCAGGCGATAGAAAACGAAGGGCTGTGAGTCATCCGATTATAGCATCACCCTAATCTCTGTCAAATTAGTAGGGTATTCCAGGGAGAGTGCGCCGCAGCGGGCTTGGTACAATGGCACATCCAACCCATGCTCGATCAATCGATACAGGACCTGGAGTCCCGTTCCCTGGCGCGCATTGCCTCCGCCGGGTCGGCCGAGGAGCTCGAGGCGGCGCGCGTGGATGCGCTGGGGCGCAAGAGCGGGCTGACCCAGTTCAGCAAGGAGATGGGCAAGCTCGACGCCGGGGAGCGCGCGCGCATCGGCAAGCTGCTGAACGGCGCCCGGCAAAAGCTCGAAGCCGCCCTGGAAGCGCGGCAGCGCGAATTCGCGGACGCGGCGCTGCGCGCCCGGCTGGACGCCGAATGGGTGGACCTCACGCTGCCCGCACCCGGTCCGGGGCGCGGCCACCTGCACCCGATCACGCGCATCCAGCGCGAGCTCGAAGAGCTGTTTCTGTCGCTCGGCTTCACGGTGCTGGATGGGCCGGAGGTGGAAACCGAGTATCACAATTTCGACGCTCTCAACATTCCGCCGGACCATCCCGCGCGGGACATGCAGGACACGTTCTGGCTGGATGGAGGCAACCTGCTCCGCACCCACACCTCGCCGGTGCAGGTGCGCGGCATGGAGCGGCTGGGGCCGCCGCTGCGGATGATCGCGCCGGGCCGCGTTTTTCGGAATGAGAGCGTGGACGCCTCCCACGAGCACACCTTCTATCAGCTCGAAGGCATGATGATCGACCGCGACGTTTCGGTGGCGCACCTGCTGTATTTCATGAAGACGCTGCTGGCGGCCATCTTCCACCGCGAAGTAACGGTGCGGCTGCGGCCGGGATATTTCCCGTTCGTCGAGCCCGGCTTCGAGCTGGACATCCAGTGCCTGATCTGCGGCGGGCCGGGGTGCCCGGTGTGCAAACAGAGCGGGTGGGTGGAGCTGCTGCCGTGCGGCCTGGTGAATCCGAACGTGCTGCGCATGAGCAACATCGACCCGGAGGAGTGGAACGGCTTCGCCTTCGGCCTGGGGCTGACCCGGCTGGTGATGATGCGGTACGGCATTGACGACATCCGCCATTTGCAGGGCGGAGACTTGAGATTCCTGGAACAGTTCTGAGGCGCCCTTGAAATTCTCCTACAACTGGATACGCGAACTGGTGGAGGAGCTGGACTGCGCTCCGGAGCCGCTCGAGCGGCTGATCACGATGAAGACGGCCGAGTGCGAGGGCATCGAACGGGTGGCTCCGCTGCTCGAGACGGCGTGCGCGGCGCGCGTGGAATCGGTGGAGCCGATCGCCGGGGGCCACAATGTGAAAGCGGTGGTGGATGCGGGGCGCTACGGCCGAAAGACGGTGGTGTGCGGCGCGCCGAACTGCCGGCCCGGGCTGATCACCGCCTACGTTCCCATTGCCGCCAAGGTCATTCAGGGGGTGGAGAGCGAGGGCATGCTGGCCAGCGCCGCAGACCTCGGCATCAGCAAGGAGCACTCGGGAGTGCTCGAGCTCGATTCACAAGTGGGCGCGCCGGTAGGCGGCTGCCTGGCCGACTACGCCATCGAGATCGACAACAAGTCGATCACGCACCGCCCCGACCTGTGGGGCCACCTGGGCATGGCGCGCGAGGTGGCGGCGATTCTGGGCTATCGCCTGAAGGATCCGGTGCGCATGGAACTGCTGCCCGGAGGGCCGCCCGGCATCCGGGTAAAGATCGAAGATTATGCCGTGTGCCCGCGGTACAGCGCGCTCGTGTTTGAAAACGTGAAGGTCGGGCCTTCGCCGCTGTGGGTGCAGGCGCGGCTCACGGCCATCGGCCTGAACCCGATCAACAATATCGTGGATATGACCAACCTGGTCATGGCGGAGATGGCGCAGCCGATGCATGCGTTCGATGCGGACCTGCTCACCGGCGACACGATTTTCGTACGGCCGGCGCGACCGGGCGAGCGCTACCGGGCGCTGAACGGGGAGGAATACACGCTGCATTCGTCCAACCTCGCCATCGCCGACGGCGCGGGAACCATCGCCCTGGCGGGGGTGATCGGCGGGGCGGGTACGGCCATCAGTGAAACCACGACGCGGGTGGTTCTGGAGAGCGCGAATTTCCAGGCCTCCTCTATCCGCAAGACCTCCTCCGCGATCCGGCTGCGGACGGACGCTTCGATGCGCTTTGAAAAGGCGCAGGACCCGGCCAATACGGTGCGCGGACTGGCCCGGGCGATCGAAATCCTGGAGGAAGTGTCGCCGGGAATCCGCATCTCGGGCGGGTTGGCCGACGACCATGGCGACCTGCAAGCGCCCCGTGCGATCGACCTGCCGCTCGAGTGGCTGGAGCGGAAGCTCGGCCGCGCCATCGCTCCGGCGGAGGTGCGGGACATTCTGGAGCGGCTGGAATTCGGGGTATCCGAACCGTGTCCCGGTCTGTTCTCCGTTACCGTGCCCTCCTGGCGGGCCACCAAGGACATCTCCCTCAAGGACGACCTGGTGGAGGAGGTCGGCCGCATGGTGGGCTACGATTCGATTACGCCGCGCGCGCCCCTGGTGCCTGCCAGCGTGCCTCCGGGAAACCCGGCGCGGAAGTTCCAGCACGAAACCCGCAATGTCCTGGTGGATCTCGGCTTCACCGAAGTTTACAACTACTCGTTCCTGAGCGAGGAGGCCGTCCGCGCATTCGAGTGGGATCCGGCCTCGCACCTGCGCGTGGCCAATCCGATCGCCTCCGACCAGGCGCTGATGCGCACCTCGCTGCTGCCGGGGATCCTCCGCAACGTAACCGAAAACAGCAAGCACCTGGACACGTTTCGGCTGTTCGAGGTGGGACTGGAGATCCACAAGCCCTACGAAGGTCTGCCCGAGGAGGTGGCGCACCTGGCAGCGGCAGTCTACAGCCGCCACGGCGATGGAACGGCGGGGCTTTTCGAGATCAAACATGCCGCCGAATGCCTGATGCCGGGCGTGGATGCGCGGCCCGCCGCGGCAGCGCCTTACGAGCACCCGGCGCGCACGGCCGACCTTTACTGGCGCGGCGAGCGGGTGGGCCGCCTGTTCGAGTTCCACCCTGCGCTGGTCGAAACCGGCCGCGCGGCGGCGATGGATCTCGACCTGCACGTGCTGCGGGTCTCCAGCGGAGGCGAGGTCAAGTACATTCCGATTCGCCGCTATCCGTCGAGCGCCTTCGACCTTTCGGTGATCGCAGGTGCGCGGGAACTGGCGGGCAAGCTCCAGTCCGACATCCGCGGATTTGCCGGGTCGCTGCTCGAGGATATCGAATTCCTGCGCCAATATTCGGGGCCGCCGCTCGAGGAGGGGCGGAAGAGCGTCTCTTTCCGGCTGACGGTGGGATCGGCGGAGCGGACGCTCGAGTCCGAAGAGGTGAGCGAGGTCCGGTCGCGGATTATCGAGGGAATGCGCGGCTTGGGGTACGATCTGCGGGTGTGAGCACGCGCCGCACCAAGGCTGGCGGATGGGTTGCGAGGAAGCGCGGCCCCTGCCGGTGGTGCGGCGGACCCACGAACGGCCGGCGCCTGACGTTTTGCGGCGACGAGTGCGTCCACCAATGGAAGCTGCGGACCGATCCGGGCTATCTTCGCGAGCAGGTGTTCGACCGCGACCGCGGGGTGTGCGCGCTGTGCGGCCTCGACACGGAAGCGCTGCGGCGCGACAAGCGGAAACTCGATTTCACCGCGCGACGGCGGTTTGAGAAGGAATGGGGCACGCGACGGCGGCTTTGGGATGCCGACCACATCGTAGCGGTGATAGAGGGCGGTGGCGAGTGCGACCTGTCGAACATGCGGACGCTGTGTTTGAAGTGCCATCGCGAGGTGACGGCCGAACTCCGGCGCCGCCGGCAGCGGGTGGAGAATCCCTGAAACCCATGAAATCTTTCGTCTTTGAGGTGCGAGTGTCCGATTTTGAGGTACTATGCACCGCAATCGGCGGCGGAGAGTTGATAGAATAACGATTCCATTTGCACAGGAGGTGGCCGGAGTGGAAGCGCTCAAGGCACTTATGCGAATTTACAGTTACGTGTTCCACGGGTTTCTGACGCTGTTGCTGATCGTCCTTTCGGGCGCGGCTCTCGCGCTTGGCGCAGAGACTTTACAGCTCGGGATGTTGCCGTGGACCGGGAGAACGCTGATTTACGTGATGTTCTTCGGCGGGCTGGTCGGGCTGGCCAGCGTGATCCTCGCAGTACGAGGTAAGCTTCGGTTTCTCTTTCTGCTGTGGAGCCTGGTAGTGGTCGTCGTGCTGATCAAGGGGTATATTTTCAGCAACTACCACTTCCCTACGCCCGGCTGGGGCAATGCCAAATACCTGATTCCGGGATCGCTGCTGGCGATTCTCGGCGCCTGGTTTCAGCTCAGGCGCCAACCCGTCCGGGCCAAGCGCTACTAAAGGCAAACGCCGGTTCAGTTGGCCGCGGAGATTCCCCCAGCGGCCAACTACGGCGCTTTTTCAATCAGCATGCTGCGGACGGCGCCCGCCATGGGCGAGCGCCACAAGGGCTCAAGCTGCTCGAGACTCAGCGGATCTCCAGAATCTCTTTTTCCTTTACCTTCGACGCCTGGTCGATTTTGGCCATATAGGAATCGGTAAGCTTCTGGATTTCGTCGTGGGCCTTTTTGTCGTCGTCTTCGGTGATCTTTTTGTCTTTCAGCAGCTTTTTGATGGCCTCGTTGCCGTCGCGGCGGATGTTTCGCACCGAGACGCGATGGTGTTCGGCTCCGGCGTGCAGTTTCTTCACCAGTTCCTTGCGCCGTTCCTCGGTCAGGGGCGGAATCGGCAGCCGGATCACCTTGCCATCGTTGGCCGGATTCAGGCCCAGGTCCGAAGTCCGGATCGCTCTTTCGATTGGCCCGATCTGCGAGACATCCCAGGGCTGGATCGTAATCAGGGCAGGCTCCGGAACGTGCAGGTTCGCAATCTGGTTGAGAGGCGTGGGCGTGCCGTAATAATCCACGCGG
The DNA here is from genome assembly GCA_963836425.1 of Bryobacterales bacterium. Lineage (GTDB taxonomy): Bacteria > Acidobacteriota > Terriglobia > Bryobacterales > Bryobacteraceae > CAWIJJ01. The sequence continues at coordinate 79,237 of CAWIJJ010000017.1, forward strand.
ATATGATCCAGAATGCCAAGGGAAGCCCGGCCGGTACGGATTGCCGCCATGTCGTGCTGCAAATCGCTCATGGCCTTATCCATGCGGGTTCTGAGGTTGGCTTCCACCTCCTTGACACTGTTGAAGGTGCTACCGCTCGTCGCTGGTTGTTGTTCGGCTTTCATAGGGCGGTCTCCGGGGTCCGGCCTGATTGGCGATGGAACCGGATCCCCAAGTACTGATTATACGTAACACCGGCAGAAAGGCGGAGAATCCGGCGCGGTGCACGACACAAAAGTGGAGATCCGTCAAAATCGCTGAAAAAGCGGCAGAATCTGAGCGTACCTGGTACTTCAGACAGTGCCGGCAGTTGCGGAAAATGGTTGGCCGCCGATCAACGCCGATCAACACAGATGGAAGCACGATGTCTTATCGGCGTTGATCCGCGTTTATCAGCACTTCAACGGGCTTGTCGTGGCCTGCCGATTGGCTTGTATTCGAGGCACTGAGTTTCGGCCGTAATGCCGGCCAGCGGCTTGAAAAGCGCGCGGAATGCACGCGGGATATCCAGCGGCAGAAATCATACTGCAGCGATTCCCATTTTTGTGTCGCGCACCCAATCCGGCGCGGACGCGCGATAATAGATCGATGCAGAACATTCTGCCGGTCCTTTGTTTTATCGGCGGCTTCGCCCTGGCATGGCTGGTTCTCAGGCGGCGGGGCCCGGACGCCGCGGATCTGGCGCAGACTGCGCTCCAGCCGTTCCGCGAATCGCTCGACAAGGTGGACCTCAAGATTCAGGAACTCGAGACTGCCCGCGCCGGCGCATACGCAGCGCTGCACGAACAGGTCCGCGGCCTGGCCGAAACGCAGTCTCACCTGCGCACCGAAACCGGGAAGCTCGTCACCGCCCTCCGCAGTCCCACTGTGCGCGGCAATTGGGGCGAAATGCAATTGCGGCGCGTGGTGGAGATGGCGGGCATGATGGAGCGCTGCGATTTCGCGTCCCAGACTACAACCGGCTCCGAGGACGCCCGCATCCGGCCCGACCTGGTGGTCCGGCTACCCGGCGGCAAGACGGTGGTGGTGGACGCCAAAACTCCGCTCGAAGCCTACCTGCGCGCGGTGGAAGCGACCGACGATGCCACCCGCAAAGCCCGGCTGGCCGACCACGCCCGGCAGGTCCGCGCGCAGGTCTCGGCACTCTCCCGCAAATCCTACTGGGCACAGTTCGACCAAACCCCGGAATTTGTGGTCCTGTTTCTGCCCGGCGAGTGCTTCTTCAGCGCGGCTCTTGAAAGCGATCCGGCGCTGATCGAATCCGGGGCGTCCCAGAACGTCATCCTCGCCACGCCCACCACACTGATCGCGCTGCTGCGCGCGGTGGCCTTCGGCTGGCGGCAGGAAAAGCTTGCCGAGAACGCGGCGGAGATCAGCACGCTCGGCAAGGAACTTTTCAAGCGCCTGTCCGATATGGGGGAGCATTGGAACAAGGTGGGACGTTCGCTCGAACGGGCGGTCGAGTCGTTCAACAGCGCAACCGGGTCGTTCGAATCGCGCGTGATGGTGAGCGCACGGCGGTTCGCGGACCTGAAGACCGCGCCTTTGGGTGTCGAAATCGCGCCCCTGGAGCCGGTGGACAAGACCGTGCGAATGGCGGGGCAGCCGCCCGAGAGAACGGCACCGCCCAATTAATCGCCCATGTCGAGGATGACCTTCCAGCTTCCGTCTTTTTGTTTGCGCCAGATGGTGACGTACTTTCCGGTCTCGGTGACCGGCTCGCCGTTGGCGATGCGCTTGCGCACGTACGTCCCGTAGGTGTAGCCGAGATCGCCGCTGGCTGCGAGCTCGGCCTTGAGCGGCGTCCACTCGAGGGAAAAGCCGGGCTGCGCCCAGGTCTCGCGAAAGGCACTGGCAAGCGCAGCCTTGCCGGTCAACGGCGCTCCGTTCTTCGGCAGGATGGTGCCGTCTTCGGCGAAGAAGGAGAGGAAGCCGTCCGCCCCGCGAGCCGCCGCTGCCTTGGCGAAGGCTTTGTCGGCTTGGATCAGGACATCTTCCGGTCCCGCGGCGAATGCGGCCAAAACGCAAAACAAGAGAACCGCGGCCATCTTCATGCGTGTGCCTCCTTCGACTTTTCGGCCGGACGGACCTGCCGGAGCACCGCCGCCCAGCCGGGATACCCGCGCGCTGCCGAACGCGCGTCGTCCTCCAGTGTGAACGCGACGTCCACGCGGGCTCCGGCCGCGAGCTCCGCCGCCCGCTCCGCGAAATTCCAGGCCTTGAGCGACAGCGAGCGGCCGTTCTGCTTCACCGCCACCTTCAAATGCTTCTCGCCCCAGGCGGCGGGCGGGCCGGCTACTTCCACACCGAGCGCCGCAAACACAGGCTGCGGGTTGCCATTGCCGAACGGCGCCAGGGCCATTAATTCCTCCACGCTGCGGTCGTTGATGTCGCGCAGTTCCAGCACCCCGTCCACGGGCATTTCCGGCACCAGGTCTTCGGCCTTCAATCGCGACGCGGCGTAAGCCTGGAAGCGCTCGCGAAACTCCTCCACGCGGTTCGCCTCGAGCGTCACACCGGCGGCGTATTTGTGGCCGCCGAACCGGGTGAACAAGCCGGGCATGGATTCGAGCGCCTCCAGCAGATGAAAAGCCGGAATGCTGCGGCCGGAACCCTGCGCCATCCCGTCCTCGCCATTGAGGCCTAGAACGAAGACGGGCCGGAAATAGCGGTCCACGAGGCGGCTGGCCACGATGCCCAGCACCCCGCGGTGCCAGCCCTCGGAATAGAAGACCAGCGCGGCGGCCGCCTTGTCCACGGCGATCTTCTCGCACGCCTCGCGCATGGCGGCCTCCACCTGCCGGCGGTCCGCATTCTGTTCGTGGAGCTGCGCGGCAAGCTCGCGGGCGCGCCCGGCGTCGCTGGTGAGGAACATTTCCACCACCTGGCGCGCCGTATCCATGCGTCCGGCGGCATTGATCCTGGGGGCGATCTGAAAGGCCACCTGCCGCGCGCTCGGCACCGCTCCGCCGGTAAAGCCGGCCACCTCCAACAGCGCGCGCAGCCCGGGATTGCGCACGTCGTTCAATCCGGCAAGGCCGTGCTTCACGATGATCCGGTTTTCGCCGGTGAGCGGGACCACATCGGCCACCGTCGCGATAGCCACCAGCTTCAACAGCGATTCCGACACGCGGCGCAACCTGGGCTCCGGCCAGCCGAGGGCTCGAAGCATCGCCTGCGCCAGTTTGAAGGCCACCGCCGCGCCGCACAGATTCTTTTCCGGGTACGCGCAGTCCGGCCGGTTCGGGTTCAGTACCGCCACGGCGGGCGGCAGTTCCGCTTCCGGCAGGTGGTGGTCGGTGACGATCACGTCGATGCCAAGCTCGTTGGCCAGCGTCACCACTTCGGCCGCGCGGATTCCCGTGTCCACGCTGACGATCAGGCGTACGCCCTGCGCGGCCGCGGCTTCCACCACTTCCGGACGCATGCCGTAGCCGTCCTTGAGCCGGTGGGGGATGTGATAATCCGCCGCCCCGCCGGCCATCTCGATGGCTTTGGTCAGCAGGACCACCGAACTGGTGCCGTCCACATCGTAGTCGCCGTAGATCAGGATCTTCTCGCCCGCCTTCACGGCGCGGGTGAGCCGCTCCACGGCGGCGTCCATACCGGCCAGCAGCAGCGGGTCGTGCAGATCGTCGAGCGAAGGATTCATGAAGCGGGCCGCGGCCGCCTCATCGCCGAGTCCGCGGCTCAACAGGACGGAGGCCGCCGGACAGCCCAGGCGAAGGCGCGATGCGAAGGCGACCGTCTCGTCCCGTGTTGCCGCGGGCAGAACCCAGCGGGGTGACATCAATTCTTGGAGAAGTACCCGCCGAGCGAGTCGTTGTCCATGTCCTCGTCCATGGCCATCGCGCTGATCTCGTCTTCGATGCCGAGGAATTCCTCGTACCAGTCGGGCTGCACTTCATAGATGTGCAGGCGCGAGTTATAGTCGAAGGCCAGTTCCAGGGTGCAGGTCACGCCGGCGAAAATCCGCATTTCGCGCAGACGCGATTCGTACTCGCGGCGTTCTTCGCGGGTAAAGTCGCAGTCCTCCAGTTGGGCCATCACGGCGTCGATCTCTTCGGCATCGAACTCCGAAGTGGCGAAGAGCACGATGGCCGTGCCCGTCTTGCGCGCCACGTCGAGGAAGGCGTGAAAGTCCGGAAAGCGCTCGGTATCCCACAGCACCGCCGGCATCCCTTCCATGTTGCCCGGACTGCTATGGAACACCGCGAAGCCGGAGGCTTCCAGGTAGTCCAGGATTTCGCGTTTCAGAGTATCCAGGTTAAGATCCACGTTCCAATGCCTCGTTAATAGCCATCCCCGCTTTTTCGATCCGTCCCGGGACCGGTGACAGCGCCTCGCGCGAGCAGTTCCTTCACCACCTCGGCGGCGATGTTCGCGACCACCGCTCGCGATACAGCCGGCTCGGGCGCCGGCGGCTCTGGCGCGGCCGTAATCCCCCGCGAGGCGAGATAGCGTTCCACTGCCGCGACCAGCATAGCGCGATTCACTATTCCGGAGTTGTCTTCCTGCGCAATCTTCGCCGGCCCGTACTCGAGCGGCATTTCGAACGCCTCCTGCGGCGTCCTCACCACGTACGCCAGGCGCTTGATGTTAATGAGGTGCTGCGGGCCGATATTGTCCGACGTGCTGTTTCCGGCCACGGCGCCGCAGCCGAGCGTCATCGAGGGAAACACGTTGGTGGTGATCCCGGTCGAGCCCTGCGGAGCGGGCGTATTCACCAGCACCCGGTTGGCCGGCATCCGCATGGCGTATTCGCGCGTGCGCGCGTCGTTGTTCGAGTAGATGGCCGCGGTGTGGCCGGCGCCGCCGAACTTGAGCAGCGCGAAGCAGGTATCGAGGGCCGCCTCGTAACTGTCGACGAAATAGAGCGACAACACCGGTGACAGCTTTTCCGCCGAAAGGGGATGCTGCTTGCCGACGCCGCTCATTTCCACGCACAGGATCCTGGTGTCCGAGGGAACCTCGAACCCGGCCATGCGCGCGATCTTGCCGGGCGCCTGTCCCACGCACTGCGGATTCACCGTCCAGTTGGGAGTGATCAGCAGCCTGCCCAGGGCTTCCTTCTGCCCCTCGTTGCAAAGATAGGCCCGCTGCGACTTCAGCAAGTCCAGAATCCGTCCGCGCAGTCCCTTCTCCGCCACGATCGCCTGTTCGCTCGAGCAGACCGTGCCGTAGTCGAACGATTTGCCGGCGACGATCTTTTCGATCGCATCCTCGAGATCGGCCGAAGTATCCACCAGCACCGGGACGTTCCCCGGCCCGACGCCGAACGCCGGCTTGCCGCTCGAGTAAGCCGCCTTCACAATGCCCGCGCCGCCTGTCGAAAGAATGACGCCGATGCGTTCGTGCTGCATGAGCGCGCTGGTGCCTTCGAGCGTGGCCGTGTCCACGCACTGAATAATGTCTTCGGGAGCGCCCGCTTCGAGCGCCGCGCGGTAGAGAACCGACGCTGTCCGGCAGGTGCAGCCGTGCGCGCGCGGATGCGGGCTCAATACGATGGAGTTCCCTGCCTTCAACGAAATCAGGATCTTGTAGATGGCCGTGGAGGTGGGATTCGTGGTGGGAAGGATTGCCGCGACTACGCCCATCGGCACGCCGATTTCAACGATCCGCTCTTCGGGAATTTCGCGCAGCACGCCGATTGTCTTCATGCCGCGCATGCGGCGCGGGAGCCAGTCCGCGGCAAGCAGGTTTTTGACGTATTTATCGGGAGCGTTGCCGTATCCGGTTTCCTGAACCGCCAGTTCGGCCAGTTCGCCGGCCTTCGCCCGGGCGGCCGCGCCCATCCGCTCCACGATAGCGTCCACCTGCTCCTGGTTGAAGGCTCTGAATTTCTGCCAGGCGGCAAAGGCGCGATCGACTTTTGTCCGAACCTCCTGGATGGACAGGAGATCTTTATCCTGAAGCATGGTTTACTTCTTCAGGCCCCCGGGGAAATTTCGCTCCACTTCCTCGTGAGGCTGGGGGATGACGTGAGCCGAGACCAGTTCTCCTACCCGGCGAGCGGCGGCGGCGCCGGCATCGGTGGCGGCCCTGACCGCAGCTACGTCGCCGCGGATGGTCACGCAAACCAGTCCCCCGCCGACGAATTCCCTGCCGGCCAGCACAACGCCGGCAGTCTTCACCATGGCGTCGGCGGCCTCAATGGCGCCGGCTAAACCCCTGGTTTCGATCAGGCCAAGCGCGTCCATCCACCCCCCTTGAAAAGCTGAAATCAATACCCTACCACAATTGGTCTGAAGGACCGGATTTGCCAACTCGGTCGCTTGCCATCGTTCCCGGGCCGTATGCGCCCGATTGGAACTTCGCGTGCCGGTGCCTCAAGGAGGTTTCGGGCAAATGGAGACATTCCTGCTTGTGATCAGCATCACGGGCATCGCGTTGCAGGCGCTGATCCTGTTGCTGGCGTTTTTCGGCCCGGAACTGAAGTACCGGATTGCACAGCCACTGACCGAGCCGCTCGATTCGGAGGACTTCGCCTGTGTGCTGGCGGCGGTTTCCGATTCCGAGCCGCATCATGACACCCATATCGAGGTGCTCACGAACGGGAACGTCTTTTACGAAGCCGAGCTGGAAGCGATCCGCCAGGCCGAAAGCCACATCTGCCTGGAGGCGTACATCTTTCAAAAGGGCGAGATCGGCAGCCGCTTCATCGAGGCGCTGACCGAGCGCGCCCGGGCCGGAGTCGAAGTCCGGGTTGTTCTGGATGCGGTGGGCAGTTTCAATACCTGGAGCTGGGATTTCAGCGGGATCACCGAAGCCGGCGGGCAGGTGGCCTGGCACGCCCCCTTGCGCTGGTACACGCTGATGCGTTTCAACAACCGGACCCACCGCGAGTTGCTGGTGGTTGACGGCACGGTGGGGTTCATCGGCGGCGCCGGCATTGCCGATCACTGGTACAAGAGCAGGAAGCGCCACAAACGGTGGCGCGACACCATGTTCCGCGTGGAAGGCAAGGCCGTGGCCAGCCTGCAATCCATGTTCGCGGAGAACTGGCTGGAGGCCTCCGGCGAACTGGTCGCGGGCGCGAAATATTACCGCCGCGAACCGGCTTCGGGCGGCATGATGGCGATGATCATCGACAGCACGCCCACGGCCGGCCGTGCCACCCGCGCCCGCATGCTCTACCAGACACTGATCGCCTCGGCGGGCCGCAGCATCCACATGACCACGCCCTACTTTCTGCCGGATCGCAGCGCCCGCTGCGAACTGGTGCGGGCCATCGAGCGCGGCGTCGAGGTGAAGATCATCGTCCCGGGAAAGCACAGCGACCACCTGCTCACGCGGCGTTCGAGCCGCAGGCTCTACGGCGATCTGCTGCAGGCGGGCGCGCAGATCTTTGAATACCAGCCCTCGATGATTCACACCAAGTCGCTGGTGGTAGATGCGTTGTGGACGGTGGTGGGCTCGACCAATTTCGATTTCCGCTCTTTCGGAATCAACGACGAGGTCAATCTGGCGGCGCTCGACGAGGGCCTTGCCGCGCGCATGGAACAGGACTTCCAGGAGGATCTGGCGCATTCCCGCCGGATCACTTACTCCGAGTGGCGCCGCCGTTCGCCGTTCGAACGCGTCCACGAATGGTTGGGTTGGATTCTCGAGCGGCAGGAGTGATGCTGCGCGTCGCCACGTACAACGTTCACAAGTGCCGCGGCATGGACGGCCGCACCAATACCTGCCGCATCGCCGCGGTGCTGCGGGAGGTGGGGGCCGACATCATTGCCTTGCAGGAGGTGCTGGCGCACCAGGCGGAGGCGATTTCGGAGGAACTCGAGCTGGGCTTCGCGTTGGGTGAAAACCGGCGGCACCGGGGATACGGCTACGGCAACGTCGTGCTGAGCCGGTTCCCGATCCGCTCGATGCGCAATTACGATCTGAGCGTGCGCGGGCGGGAAGAGCGGGGCTGTCTTCGCGCCGACGTCGCGCTGGCCGGCGGGCAGTTGCTCCACATCTTCAACGTGCACCTGGGTACCGCCCTCATCGAGCGGAGAATGCAGGGGCGCAAGCTGATTGCTCCGGACCTGCTGTGCGATACCGCCCTGGGCGCCCCGCGCGTGGTGCTGGGCGATTTCAACGAGTGGACCAGCGGTCTGGCCACGCGGCTGCTCCGATCGCATCTCGAAAGCGCCGACCTTCGCCACCACCTGCGCCGGTCCCGAACCTATCCCGGCGTGCTGCCCTTTCTGCACCTGGATCACATTTATTACGATTCCGCGCTGCACCTGGAGAAGCTGTGCGTTCACCGCACCTTGCGTTCGCTGCTAGCATCGGATCACCTGCCGCTGGTGGCCGATTTCGAGTGGGCGCAAAAAGAAAATGGTTCCAAGTGACCCGATTCACAGCCCAGTTCACCGCCGGCATGCCCGGCCCTGAACACTGCAAATTGAAAGCGCCGGACGTTTCGCCGTTGTGCTCCGCAAAGATCGGTTTCCCGGATCTTCGGATCAATGCTCCCGGCTCGCCGCAGCCTTCTTTCAATTCGGGGTCGAGTGCTCGCCGCGACCTTTCGCTCGCCTGCAACAGCGGCGCTATTTCCGCGCCTCCATTCCAGGGTCAATGCTCCCGGCCTGCTGCTTCGCTCTCCGTCCCGAACGCTTCCACTGCCCGGTGTGCCTTTCGCTCCGCAGCCAACGCCGGTTTGCACCCGGTTATGGCTGTTTCCACGCTCAGGCCCGTTGCAGCTTTCGCATCAGGACTGAATCGCCGCTTTCCGGTCTCCACTCCCCTCCGGGATTCTTACATCCCTCGGGATCAAAGCGTTCTCCCGGCTCCGCTGCGAATTCAACCCGCCTTCCGAACCCGCCCGATCTCCTCTCGCTCCCCGCTGCCGGATTCTATTACTAGTCGCGTCGGCAACGGATCATCGTTCCTGGTTCGCTACGTTTCCGGAGGCTGACTGTTCCTCAAACCTCTTGGAACCTCCTCCACTATGCTCCCCTGTAACGGAATCGTCAAGCATTTTCGGTGCGCGTCTGCACGGTTTTTCCTCAACTTTTATTTGCTTTGATTTCAATATTTTGCGCCAATCGAAGCTTGGATGATTTGTGGAAAAAACAGCGTGCGCCATTCGTGTTTCCAGCGCCGGGCCGCGGCTGTCATTGGCTATGATGGTGGCAAGGGAGTCCTATGAAATACCGCATCGGCGCGATGTTGCCGGCCCTCGCCGCGGCTGCCATGTTGACATTCGGCACCTTCGAGGCTGCGGGCGGCCGGCAGGAGCCGGAACCAGCCGGCGCGCAGCGCGATGTACGCCTGCCTAACGGCAAACTACAACGGGACGAAATCCTCAAGGCCGAACACGAAGCCAATCTCAGGGATGTCGGACGATTGGTGGAACTCTCCGAACAGCTCCAGCAGGAACTGGAGAAGAACGACCGTTACGTGGTCTCGATTTCCAGTTTAAAGACGACCGATGAGATCGAAAGCCTCATCAAGAAAATCCGTTCTCGCCTGCGCCGCAATTAGCTTGCTTGCGGCCGCTCCGGTCCGTCCGCAGAGCGGGCCGCAGCCCTCTATTGCCGTGGTGGATGCCGCTGATGCCGCGCAGTGGCAAGCCTGGGGGAAAGCCGCGAACTTCCACGTTATCGTCCCGGCCGCCAACCCCGCATCGGCGGACGAGCGCGCCCTGGCGCTTGCCGCCGCGGTAAAGCAGGCCATCGAAAGCCATGCCGCCGATCCCGAGCGCATTTACCTGGCTGGCCGGGGACCGGCGGCGGCCGCCGTTCTCTACACCATTTCTCGTCTCCCCGACGTTTGGGCCGCGGCGGTGGCCATCGAAGGTCCGCTCCAGCCCGCCATCGATACCAACCGGATCTTCGCTGCCAATTTGGGCAACGTGCCGCTGCTCTGGGTGACCACCGCTTCCGAAGCCCCGGCCACGGCGGCCAAGCTGAAGTCCGCAGGCGTTCCACTCGCCGTTCAGGCCCCGTCCGGGTTCACCGATGCCGCCCTCGCCGCCTGGCTGCAAGGCCATCGCCGGCAAGAGTTCCCGCAGAGCATCGATTGCGAAACCAACGCGCCCACGTTTGCCGGCTGTTACTGGGTCCGGATGACGAAATTCGATGCCGCGGAACGCAACGACGTGCTTCCTTCGAGCCTCATCCCGCCGGGCTCCGGAGCAGCGCTGGACCTGGGTGCGTTCAGCTACCGGACCGACGATCCCGGACCGGGGGTTCTCGTCTCCGAACTGGGTCCGAAATACAAGGGGCCGCTCAAGGTGAACGACCGGCTGGTGGCCCTCGACGGCCGGCCCATCGAAGGCCCACGCCAGCTCATGGAGACGATCGCGCGCTATACCGAGGAGAAGCCCGCGGTGGTCACTGTGGAGCGCGGCAAGGACCGCGTCCGGGTGGAAACCCGGGTGGTGGTTCCGCGCCGCGAACCGGTGGTCACGGCACGCGTGCAGGGTCAGTACCTGCCCGCCGAAAAGGTGATCCAGATTGTGAGCCGCACGGTGAAGGAAATGCAGGTTACCGTTCCCGCGGCCTGGGCGGATGCTACCCTCTACTGGAATGGTCTGGTCCTCGAAAAGGCCGCGCCTGGATGCGTTCTGCTGGCGGTGGAGAACGGACTCCTGAATGCCGGTAAATGTCCTTAGCAGCCGCTGCGGATGGGCGCGCGACGAACTTTCCATCGCTTACCACGATGAGGAATGGGGCGTGCCCGTCAGCGACGATCGCGTCTGGTTCGAATTCCTCATCCTCGAGGGGGCCCAGGCGGGGCTGAGCTGGTCCACCATTCTGCGCAAACGGGCGGCGTACCGGGAAGCGTTCGACCGCTTCGACCCGCGGAAAGTGTCGCGCTACGATGAAGCCCGGCTGGCGGCGCTCATCGAGAATCCCGGCATCGTCCGCAACCGCCTTAAGGTAGCTGCCGCGGTCCGCAATGCCAAAGCCTTTCTGGCGGTCCAAAAGGAGTTCGGCAGTTTCGACGCCTATATCTGGCGATTCACCGGCGGCCGTCCCGTCCGAAACCGGTGGCGCGAGCCTGCCCAGGTGCCGGCGCGGACCGCGGAATCCGACGCCATGAGCAAGGACCTGGGGAAGCGCGGTTTTACGTTCGTCGGGTCCACCATCTGTTATGCGTTCATGCAGGCCACCGGCATGGTGAACGACCACCTGGTGAGCTGTTTCCGTCATCGGGAGATTCGATGAAACGTCCTCCGGCGCCGCGCGAAGTTCTGCGCCGCATCCAGCGTGCGCCCAAAAACGAGCAGCGCGACACGGCTTTCAAGAAGGCGATCCGGCAGATTCCGAAAGGCAAGGTGGCAACGTACGGCCAGGTGGCCGCGGCGGCGGGCTACCCCTTGTACCACCGGCACGTGGCTTCGCTGCTGCACCGCACGCACGAAGGCCTGCCGTGGCAACGGGTAGTGGGCGCGGGCGGCGAAATCAAGCTCAAATTCGAGGCCGGCATGGAACAGCGCATGAGGCTGGAGATGGAAGGGGTCCGCTTCGCCGGAAAACGCGTGGACATGTCCGCCCATCAGCACCGCTTCCGGACCTGGGAATTCGAGTGATCGGCCGTCCGGAAGTACTGTTCTCGCTAACCAACTGAAACAGTACTGAGAACTCAGCCACCTACGGGGTTTTCCGGGGGCTGATGGCCTCCGTGCATAGTACGATTTAGTACTCGGAGGCTTCATTTAAATTGTTTAAACGCCTTTCAGTACTGTTGCTCGCAGGATCCTCGATCGGAGCGTTGCACGCGAGCCCGATTACCTACGCAGGTCTCCTTCAACCCGGATCGACAGTCACCGGTTCTATCAGTCAACCAAACGGAAGTTTCAGTCAGCCCGCCGGTGCCGTGTACTACTTATTCTCCGCACTCGCCGGGGCGCCGGTGGACATTGATGGCAACCGGCTGGATGGCCCTTATGACATGGCATTCTGGATATTCAGGGGATCCTTTGTCGACACAGACCAATTCGGCGGAGCGTTTAATGCGTCAGACCCTCGTTTCGTAATAGGTGGCGATGACAATGATGGTGCAAACGTTTCCGGTCCTTGGGGTGACCCCCACGTTTTATTCACGGCGCCGGTTACCGGTTTCTACACATTGGCAGTGGTCAATTTCGACAGCGACGGAACTCCGCCCCACTCGTTCAGCCTATTGGCCAACGGTGTTCATCCCATCCCCGAGCCTTCCACGCTGCTGCTGTTCGGCGCCGGCGCGGGTCTTCTCGGTCTGGGCAAGCTTCGCCGCCGCCGATAGGTCCTACCGCAAGTAGAAAAGGCTGAGCCTTGGGAGCGCGGCCTTTTCCAACAATCTGCGCTCCAGAAACTGCCGTTCCAGCATGGAAAGCTGATCGGCTGTCATTTTTCCCCGGTAGGGCCGCAACTGCCGGTCGAGATCCTGCCGCGATGCGAGCATCTCGTCGTCCGTCTGGCGGGTGCGCGCCGTGGCCAGCATCTTTTCTTCGAGGACGGTCAGCCGCTGCTCCAACGCTTCCAGATCGGCGTAGTGTTGCTCCACTTCGCCGGCGAGCTTGTTGAGCGACGCCGCCACCTCTGCGTACTCCGCGGGGAGCGCCGCCGCATTCGCGGCCAGGTAGCTCCGCAACTCCTCCACGGCGAATGGCGGAGGCGGAGCTTCCCGCCGCGGACGCGCCGCGCCGGACATCACCTGGGCTTCCGTCAATACTGCCTGTGCGCAAAAGGCGAGCGAGTTCACCATCTGCGTCTTCACCTTGCGGCCGCGCCATTTTTCGAAGGCCGCATCGATCCCTCGCAGCACGGCTTCGAGCGGCACTTCCGCATTCTTCCAACTCTCCACCAGCGCCCAATCGAGCGGCGACAGCAGAAACAGGCTGGTGCCGCGCGCCCTCTGAAAGTGCTCCTCAATCTCGGTGAAGTAGTTGAAGTAATTGATCACCTTGGATGGTTGCGCTCCCAGATCATCTGCAGGCCTTCGAGCGTCAGGTGTTCATCTACCGTTTTGAGAAACCGGGAGCCGCTGACGATCAGGCTCGCCTGGCCTCCGGTGGCCACGGTCTTTGTGTCCGGCCCCATCTTTTCGATGATCCGCTCGAGGATGCCGTCGATCATGCCGATGGCCCCGAAATACAGTCCGGACCGGATGCTGGACACGGTGTTGGTCCCCACCACGCTCCTGGGCGGCCGGAAATCGACCAGGGGCAGCCGCGCCGTTTTGCTGAACAGCGCATCGATGGCGATGCCGATGCCTACCGCGATGGCGCCGCCGAGATACTCGCCCTCCTTCGAAATCACGTCGAAGTTGATGGTGGTGCCGAGGTCCACGATGACGCACGGACCGCCGTATTTGTAGAAGCCTGCCACCCCGTTGACCAGCCGGTCCGCCCCGACCTCGTGGGGATTATCGTAGAGAATCTTGAGGCCGATGTCGGTGCGGGGCCCGACAAACATCGGCTCGGTATGGAAATACCGCTGCGCCATGAAGCGGAGGGTGGAATCGATCGGCGGCACCACGCTCGAAATGATCATGCCGTCCACCGTTTCGATGTCCAGACCGGCGGGCGAGAACAGGTTGTGCAGCAGGATGCCCCATTCGTCGGCCGTCTGCTCGTGCACCGTCCGCAGCCTCCACTGGCAGACCAGCCTGCGCTCATCGAATGCGCCGATCGTGATATTGCTGTTGCCTGCGTCAAGAGCTAGCAGCACGGACTCCTCCTGCAAGAATCAGGGTCTCGGTACCATCATCGTGGCGGACATTGAGGAACCCCGCCGGGTCGAGGCCGTTGGTAGTCCCTGTAATCGTACCGCCGGGCTGCTCCACGCGAACCCGGCGGCCCCGCGCATAACTCGATGCGCGCTCGAAGAGCCGCAGCACCTCGCCGGTTTCGAGCTCCGCAAACCGGGCCGCGGCATCGAGCAGATCGGCCAGAATCTTCTCCCGCGAAAACTCCCGTCCGGCGTGAATTCGCAGGGATGTCGCCTCCAACTCCGGCGGCAGGCTGGTGTGATTGACGTTGATGCCGATGCCCGCGATGGCCTTTCCGTCCACAAGCTGCACCAGAATGCCGGCCGTCTTTCTGCCGTCCAGCATCAGGTCGTTGGGCCAGCGCAAGTCGCATACGATGCCGGTTGCCGAACCGATCGCCTCCACCGCGGCCAGCCCAAGCGCCAGGGTAAGCACCGGCGCCGGCCGCATAACGATGGAGCAGTAAATGCCGGCGTACGGCTCCGAGTGCCACGAACGGCCGTGCCTGCCCTGCCCCTCGGTCTGCTCATCGGCCACTACGGCCGCGCCCATCTCCAGTCCCGCGGCGGCGGTCATGGTGGAATCGACGCTCGCGTAATAAACCACGGTGCGTCCGATCCGGACAAGGTCCAGCGGTTTCACTCGAGCTCCAGCCGGAAACTGAGATCCATGGCGCGCGCCGAATGGGTGATGGCGCCCGCGGAGACGAAATCGGCCCCGGTCTCCGCGTAGGCCCGCACGGTATCGAGCGTGACGCCTCCGGAAAGCTCCACCTGCGCGCGGCCGGCGATTTCCCGCACCCATCCGGCGGCCTCGGCCGGCGAGAGATTGTCGAGCAGCAGGTGCGCGGCCCCGGCATCGAGCGCCTCGTCCAGTTCCGCCCTGGTGCGCACTTCGATTTCGATGGGCAGGCCGTTCGACCGCGCGCGTTCGATGGCCGCGCGCACGCCGCCCGCCGCCGCAATGTGGTTGTTCTTGATGAGAATGGCGTCGTAGAGGCCGAGCCGGTGGTTGGTGACGCCGCCGGCCGCGGCTGCCATTTTCTCGAGCATGCGCAGGCCGGGTGTCGTCTTCCGCGTATCGAGGACCCGGCACCCGGTTCCCTCCACGGCTTCGGCGAAACGGCGCGCCAGGGTCGCCACCCCGCTCAGACGCTGGAGGAAATTGAGCGCTACCCGCTCACACTCGAGCAGCGTCCTGGCCCGCCCTCGGACCCGCGCCACCACGTCGCCATCCCCGCACGTGTCGCCGTCCTTTTTAAAAATCTGGATCTCGTCCACGCCGCCGCGCATTCCGTAAATCACGGGCAGCAACCCCAGCCCGGCAATCACCAGCCGTTCCCGCGCCAGGAACCGGCCGCTTGCCCGCTGCCCTTCCGGCACGCAGGCCGAGCTGGTCACGTCGCCGGACCCTATGTCCTCGGCCAGCGCCAGCCGGATGATCTCCTCCCCCGGCTGCGGCGTCATAACGATTCTTCGATTTTGCGGAGCTGCGCCCGGTAGTCCTCCAGCTTGGCGCGGATCGAATCCACCACCTTCTGCGGGGCCTTGCTCAGGAAACTGTCGTCGCCGAGCTGACGCTCCGAATTCGCGATGTTCTTTTGCAGTTGCTCGCGATCCTTTTCCATGCGCTTGCGCTGCGCGTCTTCCTGCGCCTTGGGAACGTGCAGCACCAGGTCGAACTGCGCCGTGGAGCGGATGGCCGCGGACCTGGGCGCCGCGTCGGCGTGGAACTCGAGCTTCACATTCGCCAGTCTCTGGATGGCCACCGCGTGCCGCCGGGCCAGTTCGAGGGCGGGAGTCCGCGAATACAGCGTCGCGTCGAGTTGCAGCTTCGGATCCAGCTTGCTTTCCGTCCGCAGGGTTCGCGCCATGGTCACGATTTCCTGCACGATGCCGATTTCCCGCTCCGCCTCGAAGTCCGTGAGCTCCTGCCTGTACTGCGGGTATCCCGCCACGGCGATCGAAACCGGCCGCCGCTCGCGGTCCGTTGCCAGCCGCTGCCAGAGTTCCTCGGTGAGAAACGGCATGGCCGGATGCAGCAGGCGGAGAGCCGTCTCGAAGGCCGCCAGGGTATTGCGCCAGCCCGCGTCCAGGCCGGAATTTTCGGCAAACCGCAGCTTCTTGAATTCGATATACCAGTCGCAGAACTCGTGCCAGAAGAACGCCCACAGCACCTGTGCCGCCTCATGGTAGCGGTGAGTCTCGATGGCGCGGTTGGCCTGTTCCGCGCAGGTGTTCAGGCGGCTGAAGATCCAGCGGTCCTCCACCGGCACCTCCAGGGTTGCCATGTCCGACTGCGGCCGGAACTGCTCCAGGCTGCGCGCCACCCACGGCTCCACGCCGCTACGTTCCATGTTCAGGAACAGGAATCTCGCCGCGTTCCAGATCTTATTGGCAAAGGCGCGCGAGGACTCCATGCGCTCTTCGGTGAGCACGATGTCGGTTCCCGGAGCCGCGCCCTGCAGCAGCGCCATGCGCACGGCATCGGTGCCGTACTTATCGGTAACCACCAGCGGGTCGATCACGTTGCCGCGCGTTTTCGACATCTTCTGCCGGTCCGCGTCCCGCACCAGCCCGTGAATGTACACCTGCCGGAACGGCACATCTTCCATGAATTCGATGCCCAGCATCACCATGCGGGCCACCCAGAAGAAGAGAATGTCGAAACCGGTGATGAGCAGCGAGGTCGGGTAGAAGGTGGCCAGGTCCTCGGTCTGGTCGGGCCAGCCCAGTGTTGAGAAAGGCCACAGTCCCGAGCTGAACCAGGTGTCGAGAACGTCCGGATCCTGCACCAGCCGGTTGGAGCCGCAGCGCGGGCAGCCTGCCGGCGTTTCCCGTTCCACCACGATCTCCCGGCATTCCTGGCAATGCCACGCCGGAATGCGATGACCCCACCAGAGCTGGCGCGAGATGCACCAGTCCCGGATGTTGTACATCCACTCGAAATAGGTCTTGCTCCAGTTGGCGGGGACGAATTCGATCTGCCCACTGGTGACGGCCTCGATTGCCTTCTCGGCCAGCGGCTTGGTCCTGACGAACCACTGCGTCGAAATCAGGGGCTCCACCGGCGTTTTGCAGCGGTCGCAGCGGCCCAGATTCAGGGTGTAGTCCTCCACCTTGACAAGGTTGCCCGCGGCTTCCAGATCCGCCACTACTTGCTTGCGCGCCTCCAAACGGTCGAGCCCGGCGTACTTTCCGGCTTCCGCCGTCATGTTGCCGTTGTCGTCGATCACCTGAATTTTTGCGAGATTGTGGCGGCGCCCGGCTTCGAAGTCGTTGGGGTCGTGCGCCGGCGTAACCTTCACGACGCCGGTGCCGAACTGCGGGTCCGCCAGTTCGTCCTGGACGATCGGGATCGGCCGGTCCATCAGCGGCAGTTGCACGGTGCGGCTGTGAAGGTCGGAATAGCGGTTGTCCGCCGGATTAACCGCTACCGCCGTATCGCCCAGCATGGTTTCCGGCCGCGTGGTGGCGACGGTCAAAAACCGTCCGGGCACTTCGTTCACCGGGTAGCGTATATGCCACAGGTGGCCGGGCTGTTCGGTGTGTGCCACTTCCAGGTCCGAGAGCGCGGTGTGGCACCGGGGACACCAGTTCACCATGTACTCGCCCCGGTAGATCAGGCCCTTCTCATACAGGCGGACGAAAACCTCGCGCACCGCCCGGGACAATCCCTCATCGAGAGTGAAGCGCTCCCGACTCCAGTCGCAGCTTGCCCCCAGCCGCACCATCTGGTTCTTGATGGTGTCGCCCGATTCCGCCTTCCAGGCCCAAACCCGCTTCTCGAATTCCTCCCGGCCAAGGTCCAGGCGGTTGATCCCCTGCTCCGCCAGTTTTCGCTCTACCACCATCTGGGTGGCGATTCCGGCGTGGTCGGTGCCCGGAAGCCACAGCGTGTTCTCGCCACGCATCCGGTGCCAGCGAACCGTCAGGTCGATCTCGGTGTGCTCCAGCATGTGCCCGATGTGCAGCGATCCGGTTACATTGGGCGGGGGGATCACCAGGGAGAATACCTGTCCGGCGCTCCGGGATGAGGCGCGAAAGATGCCGGATTCGATCCACCACTTGGCCCAATGCGGCTCAAACCGCTGCGGCTCGTACACTTTTTCAATTTGCATGGGGGAAATTCTCAATATAGCAAAGGGTGTAGCCCGCGCCTGAATCTACCGATATGAGAAGCAGTTGTGAGGATTCTGAGACATATCTGGTCCACCGCGGTTGACCAGCCGCGCGCCGTCGAAGATAATAAAGCGTTCGACGGTCCGATTTCATACAGAGCGCCCTCACGGATGAGAACTCCCCTATTCCTGATGGCCCTGCTATCGGCAGGCCTTCTCCTGATCCCGGCACCGTCTAACGGCCAAGCCCGGAAAGCCGCGCCCAAGAAGGCTGCTCCAAAAGCTGCGCCCAAGAAGACCACGACCGCGGCCAAAAAGCGTGTCGTCCGCAAGAAGGCACCGCCGGTCGATCCGACCATCGGGGACAACGTGGACGGCGACGATCTGATGATCCGCCGCGCCGCCGTCGCCGCCCTTGGCAACCTCAACGGCAGCGTGGTGGTGGCGGAGTCTGCGACGGGCCGGATCCTGACCATCGTCAACCAGAAACTGGCTTTACAGAGCGGGTTTACCCCTTGTTCCACCATCAAGCTGGTCACCAGTCTGGCGGCGCTGAACGAAAGGGTGGTTGCGCGCGAGACCTGGCTCAATATCAGCCGCCGCGTGAGCCTCAACCTCACCGAAGCGCTGGCGCATTCGAACAACCCGTACTTTGCGATTCTAGGTGAGCGGTTAGGTTTCGAGAAGGTGACGCATTACGCGCAGATGCTGGGGCTGGGCGAAAAAGCCGGGCTCGACATCGAGGGAGAGCAGGCCGGAGCGCTTCCCTCCGAGCCGCCGAAGTGGGGCGGCATGGGGCTCCTCACCAGTTTCGGCGAGGGATTCCTGGTAACTCCTTTAGAATTAACATCCATCCTCTCCGCTATCGCGAACGCCGGCACCATGTACTACCTGCAGTACCCTAAATCCGAAACCGAAGTCGAGCAGTTCAGCCCCAAGGTGAAACGAACCCTCGACATCGATCCGGCGCTGATTGCCGAGCTCCGGGACGGCATGCGGGGAGCGGTGGACTATGGAACGGCCCGGCGCGCCAATTATGATCCTGCCGAGCCTATCCTGGGCAAAACCGGGACCTGCACCGACTTCCGGGTTTCCAGCCACATGGGATGGTTCGGCTCCTTTAACGAAGTCGGACACAACAAGCTGGTGGTGGTCGTGATGCTGACGGGCACGAAGGCCGTCAATGGCCCGGTAGCCGCCGGTGTTGCCGGGAATGTCTACCGGCAGCTTTCCGAGCAGCGCTACTTCACCGCCAGTGCGGGAAAACCGGACACTGGGCTGCCGGAGATTATCGTCACCAGCCCAGGCTATTCCAAGTAAACTGAATCCGTGGCTACGGCGATTCTGGCGGATGCGGCTGTCCGCGAACACCTGTTGGGACGGGAGGGTCATCCGGAACGGCCCGAGCGCTTCGACGCGGTGATGAGCGCGCTTAAAAACGCCTCGCTCCTCCCGCGGCTGATTCCGCTCGAACCCCGCTGCGCGACCGAAGAGGAGTTGCGGCTCTGTCACACGGCGGATTATCTCCGCACGGCGCGGGGCGACGTTGAAGCGGGCCGCCCTTTTCTGAGCACCGGGGATACCGACATCACGCCTAATTCCTGGGACGTTGCGTCACGGGCTGCCGGCGGCGTGTTCAACGCGGTCGACGCGGTGTTTGGCGGACAGGCGCGAAATGCTTTTTGCGTGGTGCGTCCTCCCGGCCATCACGCCAACGCCGGACGCGGGATGGGCTTCTGCCTGTTCAACAACGTCGCCTTGGCGGCACGGTATGCCCGGCAGCGCCACGGGGCCGAGCGCGTGCTGATCGTCGATTGGGACGTGCATCACGGCAACGGCACGCAGGACATCTTCTACCAGGACGGGAGCGTTTACTTCTTCAGCACCCACCAATGGCCGCTCTATCCGGGTACGGGACGGGCGGATGAGACCGGCGATGGGCCTGGGCGAGGCGCCACGCTCAATTTTCCCTTTCCCGCCGGATCCGGGAGAAAAGAGATACTGGGCGCCGTGCAGAACTCGCTGCTCCCCGCGATGGACCGGTTCCGGCCGGACTTCATCCTGATTTCGGCCGGTTTCGATTCCCGCGCGGGCGACCTGCTCGGCCGGTTCACCCTCACCGACGAGGATTTCGCGGACCTGACCCGGGCTGTGATGGAGATCGCCGGCCGCCACGCCGACGGCAGGATTGTTTCCGCGCTCGAAGGCGGCTACAACCTGGCTGGCCTTGGCTCGGCCGCCGCTGCCCACGTGACCGCGCTACTCGACCACTGACGCGTCGAATTCCCCACGTGCCAGGCGCACGTGCACCCGCGATCCGGCCGGCGCCGCGGCGGCAGGATTGTTTCCGCGCTCGAAGGCGGCTACAACCTGGCGGGCCTTGGCTCGGCCGCCGCTGCCCACGTGACCGCGCTACTCGACCACTGACGCGTCGAATTCCCCGCGTGCCAGGCGCACGTGCACCCGCGATCCGGCCGGCGCCGCGGCGCGGTCGCACCTGCGCTCCAGGATTCGCAAGGGGCTGAGTTGCGCCACTTGATGGAGATCGCCGGCCGGCACGCCGGCGGCAGGATTGTTTCCGCGCTCGAAGGCGGCTACAACCTGGCGGGCCTTGGCTCGGCCGCCGCTGCCCACGTGACCGCGCTACTCGACCACTGACGCGTCGAATTCCCCGCGCGCCAGGCGCACGTGAACCCGCGATCCGGCCGGCGCTGCGGCGCGGTCGTACCTGCGCTCCAGGATTCGCAAGGGGCTGAGTTGCGCAGTTGATGGAGATCGCCGGCCGCCACGCCGGCGGCAGGATTGTTTCCGCGCTCGAAGGCGGCTACAACCTGGCGGGCCTTGGCTCGGCCGCCGCTGCCCACGTGACCGCGCTACTCGACCACTGACGCGTCGAATTCCCCGCGTGCCAGGCGCACGTGAACCCGCGATCCGGCAGGCGCCGCGGCGCGGTCTCTCAAAATCCCCGATTCATTCGAAACGATAGCGTACCCGCGCTCCAGGATTCGCAAAGGGCTGAGTTGCGCCAGTTTCGTGTCCAGTTGCTCCCAGGTGGACCGCCGTCTGGCCGTCCGGTTCCGCATAGCCTGGACCACGGCGGCATGCGCACCTTCCATCCGCCGCCGGTCGGCGGCTAACCGCGGCCGGACGTCGAATCGCTGCAAGCGCGCCTCCAGCCCTCGCCGGCCCCGCTCGCGAATCTCGAGCGCGGCCCGGATGCGCTCCCGCAGACGGTATTCCTGCTCGTCCACACGTTGCAAACCGCGCCCAACCCGTCGTTGCAGGATGCCGAGAGCGCGGTCGATCCCCTGCTGCCGGAACCTGCGCTCCAGCATCGCCAGCCGGTAGCGTACCGCCTGCGCGGTCTTGGCACGCGCGGCATCCACCCGGTCCAGCACTTCCTCGCGCGTGCAGATCACGATCTCGGCAGCGGCCGAAGGGGTGGCGGCGCGCCGGTCCGCTACCAGGTCCGAAATGGTGAAGTCCGTCTCATGCCCCACGGCGGACACCACCGGCGCGCTGCATGCGGCGATCGCCCGCGCCACCGCTTCCTCGTTGAACGTCCAGAGGTCCTCGAGCGAGCCTCCGCCGCGCCCCACAATCACCACGTCGGCCCAGCCCGTCCGGCTGAAATATTCGATGCCGCGGCACACGTCTTCCACCGACCCCTCTCCCTGTACGGAGGCGGGAAACAGCCGGATATGGAGGCCCGGGAAGCGGCGCGACAGGATCTGCACCATGTCCGCGATGGCCGCCCCGCGGGGCGACGTGACGATGCCGATCCGCCTGGGAAACCGGGGCAGCGGGCGCTTCCGCTCCGGCGCGAACAGCCCTTCGGCGGCCAGTTTGCGCTTGAGCTGCTCGAGCGCCAGTTGCAGCGCGCCCAATCCCTGCGGCTCCAGCATCTCCACGATGAGCTGGTACACGCCGCGGACATCGTAAACATCCACCCGCCCGCGCGCCAGCACTGCCAGCCCGTCCTGCGGCTTGAATTTCCAGTAGCGGTTGGACGACCTGTAGGCCACACACTTGATCTGGGCCTCCCGCTCCTTCAGGGTGAAGTAAAAGTGTCCGCTGGCGGCAGTGTTGAGCCCGGATATTTCGCCCGATACCCAGACGTCGCGGAACTCGGCATCGAGTACCTCACGGATGGCGGAGTTCAGTTCCCCGACTGTGAAAATACGCCGCTCCGGCGCCAGGTTGAACTCGAGGGCGAATTGTTCCACTGAATGAAACGTACCACGCCGGCGGCGCTCAGGCGGCGCACTTCAACTCGGCCACCGCCAGCGGCGTGATTTCGCCCTCCACGCCACCGAGCACCCGTGCGGTATGCGAAAACGCCACCGGGTCGCCAGTCACGTAATGCTGCACGCGGCCGGGAACAAAGCACTGCGGCGCCGGGCTGAAGGTCGCGCTCACGCGCGCCGCCGTCGCTTCGGCGCTGTCCACCAGCGTGACCCGGTCTCCCGCGGCGGCCTGAATCTGCTCCTTCAGCAACGGATAGTGCGTGCATCCCAGGATGAGGGTGTCGATCTCGGGGCGCCCTGCCAAATAGTGGCGGACCAGCAACTGCGCCTCGGGCGAATCCGCCAGGCCCTCTTCCACCACGTGCACCAGCATCGGGCAGGCGCGAGCCCAGACCTTCATTCCATGCTCCTCGAGCCTGCGCTGATAGGCGCCGCTCGCGATCGTTCCCTTCGTACCGAGCACTCCCACGGCACCCGACCGGCTGGCCCGTGTCGCGGCTTCCACACCGGGGTCGATCACTCCCCACACCGGAATGGAACACCGGTCGGCCAACCCGGGCAGCGCCACAGCGGATGCCGTATTGCAGGCCACCACCAGCCCTTCGACCCCCAGGCCGCATAGGTAGTCCGCAATCCCGGCGGCGAACTCCACCACCATTTCCGGCGGTTTCCGGCCGTACGGCACACGCGCCGTATCGCCCAGATACACGAAATCGCGATGCGGCATCTGCCGGCGCAGGGCTTGCAGAACCGTGAGGCCGCCCACACCGGAATCGAAAACGCCTAACGGGTGGTGAAGGGATTGGCGAGTCATCCTGGTTCTATTGTGCACGTGAAATGCCGTTCCACATGCGATAATCGAAATTCCACATGAAAGCGCGCGTATTCGTCTCGCTAAAGACCACCGTCCTCGACCCGCAGGGCCAGACCGTCTGCTCGGCGTTGCACGGCCTGGGTTATCCGGCGGTGGCCGCGGTGCGGCAGGGGAAGTTCTTCGATATCGTGCTGGCCGACGAAGTCAGCGGCGAACAGGCCCGCAAGGACGTGGAAACTATCGCCCACGACGTTCTGGCCAACCCGGTGATTGAGGAATACCGGGTGGAAATCCTGGACTGA
Organism: Bryobacterales bacterium; assembly: GCA_963836425.1. Taxonomy (GTDB): domain Bacteria; phylum Acidobacteriota; class Terriglobia; order Bryobacterales; family Bryobacteraceae; genus CAWIJJ01. Next base: position 102,448 of record CAWIJJ010000017.1, read on the forward strand.
GGCCCGGGGCAGCTACTTTCCGGGTGCGGGCGTTCCCAGGAATTCGGGGCTGGTAATCTGCACCTGCGCTTCCCGGTGCGTCTGCTCCACCCAGTTCGCGTAGCGCTGGTTCTTGATTTCCGTGAAGATCTCGTCCCTGACCTGCGAAAGCGGCCGGTAGGTGACTTCGTCCGCCTTCAACAGGTAGAAGCCGCCGGCCTGCCGGACCGGTCCGGCCACCTGCCCCTGTTTGAGCGAAAACACGGCCGACTTGAGCGCATCGGGGATATTGTCGGTCTGCCGCAACGTGAGCAGGTCGCCGTTGGCCGCCTTGGATGTTTCGTCGTCCGAGTTCTCTTTCACCAGTTGCACGAAGTCCGCGCCCGCGTCGATCTCCGCCCGCAGCTTCCTGGCCTTGGCCTCGGCCTCCTGTTCGGTGAGGCGCTTCTTCGCGGTGGCGTTCGCCGCGTCGCTGCTGAAGGCGATGTAGATTGCCTTCACCTTGATCTGTTTGTACTTGTCCTTGTTGACGTCGTAGTACTTCACGATTTCCCCAGGCTCCACCGTGCCCGACATGGCGGCCTGATTCAGTTTGTACTGGCTGAGAATGGCCATCCGGTAATACGCCAGGGCATCCTTGGCCGGGCTGGCCTGGTCCAGTTTGTCAGCCTCGGCAAGCTGCGCAAGCTTGCGCATGAACGCGAACTGCTCGAGAAAGCTCTTTCGGTCGCGCAACACCAATTGCTGATTCTGCGGCGGCAGCACAGCGTACAGATTTTTGAAATCCCTCATCGTCATTTTGGCGCCGTCGGGAAAGATAGCGATCACCGTCTCATCGGGAAGACTCGGTATTGCCGGCGCTGCGGCAGTCTCCGGCGGCGGGGCCGTCTGGGCCCACACGCTTCCGATGCAGGCGAACGCAAGTAAACAGAGGGATTTCATGATTGGAATTCCCTCATTTTATCATGCGGTGCTCTGCCGCCCGTTTTCAGCTATCGCTTGATCGTGAGCAACGTAGTGATGGGCGACGATGCGCCGTTGATGCTGGCGACCACGGGCAGGTCGCCGTCCGGTGCGTTGTCGGGAACCTGAATCGCCACCTGATACAACCCCGCGAAGCCCGGCGCCAGGATCGCATAGAACACGTTCGCCGGCGTGCCGCCGACCGATATAGTGACCGGGCTTGCGGTGTTCAACAACGTACCGCTCGGAACCTGTGTGCCAGACGGCGGCGCGGGATCCGTCGGCCCGAAGCCGGTACCCCACAGGACGATCACGTCACCAGGCTTCGCGGGTGCCGCGTTCAAGGTTGGAAACACGGAACTCTGCACCGCGAATCGTCCCGTGGCGTTGTCGGTAGCCACCGCATACTTGCCGTCCCAGAGGAAGAAGGCCGGGGCCAGACTGTTGCTGTTCGCGGTGAAGGCGGAACTCACCGAACCCGAGTTGTTGACCGTCACCTGCACCGGTCCGCTGCCGATGTCCGGCGGAGTCAATACGTTGATCTGCCCTGGACTTACAAAATACACATAGGCCGCTTTACCGCCGATGCTCACGCTGACATTTTCGAGCGTGGTCGGGAGCTTTCCGTTCACAATGGCGTTGTCCCAGACGTTAGTCGTGTTCGCCAGGTTCGAGCCTTTGATCTGGACGAACGCGTTGGGAACCAGCCCGGGGGTGAAACTGGCGCCGTTCTCGACCGCGGTGAGCGCGGGCACCGGCCCTGATGCAGCGGGCGTCAGGGTATATTTTGCCGTATAGATGTGGTCGCCGGGGTCTGCCTGGCCGTTGGCGTTAGCTGAATTTCCGGCTACGTAGAGCACGATGTCGCCAACGTTGGAATCCGGCGGCGTCCAGTCCACCTGGTAATCCATCCCGCCGGTGGCGAAGCGGGTGGCGCCGTCCAGGCTATGTTCGATGTACTGCAACGGGCGGTTCGCCGGACAGGCGCCGCCGTTCGTAAGCAGGCTCTGCAAATTGAAATTGCTCGCTATCGAACAAAGCACCAGGCTAAACCGGTCCGGGGACGCGACGATTCCGGCGACCGTCCCGGAATCCGACGCCATTCTGGCGGTCATCTGGTAGCCCCAGAGGCGGGCAGTACTTGCCGGATCGGCGATCGAGACAACCAGCCTCTGCTTGACGCCCGGCACATACGTGAGCCCGTTCGGAAATGCAACTTTCACGCTTCCGTTGAACGAATTGGCCGTGCCTCCATGACACGCCGAATTCGCGCATGTTTGTCCGCCGTGCTCGCCGGGCACTCCCGTGTACCCAGGGTCCGGCCCGCTTGCCGAAGCCCACAACAGCAGCGGAAGGGCCGCCGCCACAATCGCGATTTTAGAAATTCTGATCCCTCTGTCGGTCATCGAAAAAAGTTCCCTCTGATTGAACCCGTCGCCCGCAGTGTAGCGCGCGCCCGGCCCACTTATTGCCCGCTGCGGCAGCTTTTACGAAAACATCACGAACCCCTCACAGTTCATTCGCGGCCCGCAAACACGGGGCGTGCGCTATGCAACCGGAATCCCGGCGATGCGCAGTGCTTTTCGGGTGGTAGTGCTGAGGGGCAGGTTCGTCAGTTCCAGTGGACGGAGCCAGAGGAAATCCGGTTTCGGATTCGCGCAGGCGGCGGCAAATACCGTGTGCCGGTACAGGTGGTGCGTGATCGTGTGGCGGAACTCACCGAGGCGTGCTCCAAGCCGGGCGGCGGGCAGGTCGGCGGGCGAGGGCAGGTCCCAGAAGCCGGGCATCCGGCGCTCCTGCTCCGCACGCTGCCGGAGCAGCACGCGGCCGCGGTTCCGGATCACCAGCAGGACGGAATCGATGTGAACCGGTTCGGCTCGCCGCAATTTAACGGGCAACTCGTGCTGGACCCCGCGCGCGGCGGCCGCACACGCGGTCCGCAGGGGACAGGCCAGGCAGAGCGGGTTGCGGGGCAGGCACACGGTGGCACCCAACTCCATCAGCGCCTGGTTGAACCGGCCCGGATCCGCCGGGTCCAGCCACGCCTGCGCCACTGCGCGGAACCGCGCCCGCGTGCGGCTTGATGCGATGTCCGCGGCATCGTCCTTCACCCGCGCCACCACCCGCAACACGTTGCCGTCGAGCACGGCGTAGGGCAGGCCGAAGGCGATGCTGGCTACGGCGGCGGCGGTGTAATCGCCAACCCCCGGCAGCTCACGAATCGATTCGAACTCCTCGGGGAACCGGCCGGCGGCGGCGATGAGCCGGGCCGACCGTTGCAGGTTGCGGGCCCGCGAGTAATAGCCGAGGCCGCTCCAGGCCGCAAGCACTGCGTCTTCCGGCGCCGCCGCCAGCGCCGCGGCCGACGGGAATTGCTCCAGAAAGCGCTGGTAGTAGGGGATCACGGTTTGCGCCCGGGTTTGCTGGAGCATGATTTCGGAAACCAGAATGTGGAACGGATCGCGGGTGGTTCGCCAGGGTAGGTTGCGGTGACCTCGCCCGAACCACTGGATCAGTAGCTTTCCGGGCCCGGGACGCTTCACTCGATCACGCGCAGCCATTCGGCAACCACGGCGAAATCTTCCGGCTCCACGTCCCAGGGTTCGAACTCCGGGTTCAGCGGCTCCAGGCGGATCTGCTCGTGCCGCCACTGATCCTCCCCGGCTGCCACTTTGCGGCTGGTGTAGCGCTTGATGGTGTAGCGCGCACTCTCGTCTGTAATGCCGAAACGCTGGATCAGCAGAATCTTGCCCTGGCGCGACCCAACCGGATGGAGCCGGAAGAGATTCAGGCTGCCGTCGGGAATGCGCGGTTCCATGCTGCGCCCGGTTACGTGGGCCACGAAGAGGTCGGGGGACGGGCGCATGCCCTCCGGCAGCGGCACCCAGTCTTCGGCCTCCGATTCCATCTCCTCACCCAGGCTGCCGGCCGCGGCGCGCAGCGAGTAGAGCGGCACGTGGGAGTCGAATTCCCGGACCGGCGCATTTTCGACGTGGTCACGGTAGAGGCGGTCGAGCGCGCGGCTGAAGGCATCCACGGCAACCGTCTGCGGATCGCTGACGCGGATCGAGTTGGAGAGCGAATCGGCCAGCGCGGCCAGGCACGCGGCGGGGCCCGATTCGTCCAGCAGGTCGCGCAGATGCCGGTCGAGGCCGTCCAGCACTTCGGCGTCTTCCGCATCGGCCATGTCGTCGAACTGCTCGCGCAGCCGCAGCCACGCCCGGTTCGCTTCCAGGTCGGCCAGCAGGACGCCGATGTTCCGCACCGGACGTCCCGGCAATGCCGCCTCCAGCAGCACATAGGTGCCCTGACGACGTCCCGGAATGGGCACGATTTTGGCCGGCATCGGAAAATCCGTCTTTATCCTAATTCACTTATCGGATGCAAATCCAGCGGCCTGAATCGGGTTGCAGGCGCTGCGCCGTGCCGGTGCGCCTTCAGTTCCCGGCCGGAGCGCCCGGAACCCCCTGCGGATAGTAGCCGTCGCGGGCGCGAATCGTTACTGCCGGCAGCGTCGGCACTTCCACCTTGATGTTGCGGAACAGCTTCGGCTTGCCTTCCGGGTCGAGGTCCGGCACATAGCGCAGCACATACTGCGTGGTGATCTCGCCGGAGATGGCCGCCACCGACTTCACGATGCTGGCCGAAATCTGCGCGGCATACGACCCGGTGCCCACCTGGAGCGAATAGTTGCCCGCATCCTGGGGATTGGAGAGGTAGCCGGAGACATCCGAATACGGGTTCATCAGCGGATACTGCACCTGCCCGCCCGTCTCCCGGGCCAGCCGCTCCAGCACGTTCCGGTCGTCGTTGTTGAAGCCGAACGCCATGGTGCTGATGCCGAAAATCGTGACCATTTTGCGCTTCGATAGCTCGAGCACTTCCTCGAGCGTGTGGTCTCCGGAACTGTTGTGGCCGTCTCCGATCACGATCAGCACCCGCCGCGGCTCGTAAGGCTCGCCCTTGACCAGCGAACGCGTGGTGCAGGCCTTGTAAATGGCGTCGAACAGCGCGGCCCCGCCGCCGGGCTTCAACTTCGAAATCTTATCGGCGATCTTCTGCGAATCGGTGGTGGTGTCCACCGCCACTTCGGCGTCGTTGGCGTATGTGATCAGGTAGCCGGAATACCGCGGATCGCCGGGAAGCAGATTCCACACCAGTTCCTGAATGGCGTCCTGATAGGTCTTCCAATGAGTCTTGCTCTGGTTGCTGAGATCCACCAGAAAGCCCACCACTACGGGCTGCTTCTCGGTGTGACTGAAAAACTGGATGCGCTGCGGCTTGCCCTCGTCGAGGATGCGGAAATCCTCCGCCTTGAGGTTGGAGACGTAGCGTCCTTTGTCGTCGGTGACGGTGACCGGAACCACCACTTCGTTCGCCTCCACCCGGATACGGGTTGTAGGCTCGTCGGGCAGGGGCAGTTGCGGTTGCTGCTGGGGCGGGTTGGCGGGCGGCGGCTGCTGTTGGGAAACCCCCGGAAGGGACAGCACAAGACCGCAGAGGCAAATAGCCGGAAATAGGCGTACGGCAGACATGAAGCTTAGCCTCCATTCTAACCCGTCAGAGAATACGGCGGATGACACCCGCCGGCTACAGCAGCACCGTATCGATATTGGGTTCCGGTTCAGGGGACGGCTTGGAGGACGGGGCCGCCACAGCGGCGGCCGCGGCGGCCGAAGCCTGCGCCTCGGATGGGCGCAGGAAACGGAGCAGCTCTTCTTCCGAACCGTCGAAAAAGTTCTCGAGGAGTTCCTGAATGGCCGCGCGGCGCATGCCGTCGCGCGAAGCCTGCGGGGAGTAGATGAAGGCGCGCCCGGCCTTGCGGCGCACGAGCTTGCCTTTCCGGACCAGACGGTCCAGCACGGTCATGATGGTCGTGTAGGCAAGCGGCCGGCTTTCGCAGACGATTTGCCGCACCTCCCGAACATTGCCTTCCTGGAGGGTCCAGAGTGCCCGCAGGCACAGCAATTCAAGGGGAGGAGGTACGTCGCGGGAGGGTCTGGCCATTAAGGATCCTGCGTAGGACTGCCGTGAAGCGCCTGCTTCAACTTATCCGCGAACGCGGAGGCGGGCGTTGGTGCGAAGAGAGGGGGCGCGGCAGCTTTCGCCGGAGATGACGGTCCGGCTGAAGGCGCGCTCCCGTTTTCGGTCGCCTGTACCGGCGTTTCGGGGGGTTCGACGCCGAGGTAGCGCTCTTTCTTGAGGGCGGCGCGGGACAGGACGCCGTTGTAGGTCGTAAAGCAGCCCTCCAACTGGCGGTCGTTCTCGATCAGGGCCCGCATGCACTCCATCTTGGAATCGAGGTCGTCCAGGTAGTGGAGCAGCAGGGCCTCGGGAAATTGCGGCAGTTTGGGAGACCCGAACTCGAGTTGCCCGTGGTGGCTCAAAATCATGTGCTCCACCAGCGAGTGCAGTTTCGGCGGGAAGCCGGGCAGTTCGCGGACTTTCTCGGCCACCATGCGGGTGCCGATGTAGATATGGCCCAGCAGTTGGCCCTCGTTCGAGTAAGAGAAACCCCGTTCGTATTCGAGCTCGTAAATCTTACCGATGTCGTGGAGAATCGCGCCGGTGATCAGCAGGTCCGAATCGACGTTCGGATAATGCTGTGCCGCCATGCGGGCCAGGCCGCACAGGGAGAGCACGTGCTCGATCAGCCCGCCCAGGAAGGCATGGTGGATTTGCTTAGCGGCCGGCGCGCGCCGGAAACGGGCGGCCACATCGGGATCGTCGAGCAGCAATTCGAGCAGCGCCTTCAGGTGGGGATTACCCACCGCCGCCACAATGCCGCGAAGCTCGGTCCACATCTCGTCGGAGTTGCGCTTGGAGGAAGGAAAGTAATCGACGACGTCGACTTCACTCTCGTCCATGCGGCGGATCTTGTGGATGGTGAGCTGCGGCCGGTTGTGAAAGACCTGGATCAGGCCTTTTACCTTGACGAAATCATCCCGCTCGAAGCCGTCGATACACTCCGGGACGTTGTCCCACATCTTGGCGTCGAGCTCGCCTGTCCGGTCGCCGAGAAGGAGGGAGAGATAAAGATCGCCGGATTTCTTCTGCCGGATTTCCTTCGAGTGCACCAGAAAACTGGTGGTGATCACGCGATCGGGCTCGAGCTCGTTCACGAAGGGAGATTTCATTGTTTAATCGGCTGCGCGGGCGCATCGGGATCCGTGGCCGGCGCAGTCGTTTCGGGCGTCTCCTCTTTGACGACGGTGCCCGGAATCGGAATGAAGATCAGCTTCTTGCGCCGGCGGGTGCGCGCGGCGACTTCTTCCTTGGTCGTGGTCTGAGGCCGCAGCTGGGCCACATCGTGCCAGCGGGTGTCCTTGCCGGGAGCGGCGCCGCTGTCCACGTAGCCTTCCTTCACCTCGAGGAACGCCTGGAGCCGCAGGCGCGTGAGATACTCGCGGATCTTCGGTTCCATGAGCGGGCGCGCCAGGCGGTCCTGGATTTCACCGCGAACTTCCTCGAACGACGCGAGCCCGGCATCGTGGCGCTCGTCGATGCGCAGAATCAGGTAACCGTTGGCCAGCTTGAAGGGATCCGTGATGTAGCCTTTGTCCTGCTTGAACACGACGTCGCGGATACGCTCATCGAGCAGGTCGGGGGTGAACGGCGGAAGCGAGCCGCCGTTACGGGCAGTCTCGGCATCGTCGGAATTGTCCCGAACCAGGTCCGTGAATTTCTCGCCCTTGCGAGCCCGGGCTACCAGCTCCTTTGCCTTCACTTCGGCGGCGGCTGCCTGTTCGGGCGTCTTGCCTTCCGTGGAGATCAGAATCTGGCTGAGGAACACCTGTTCCTTGCGGACAAACTCGTCCTTATGCTTGTCGTAGTAGGCCCGCAGCTCCGGTTCCGGGATGCTGATGCGGTAGCCGACTTCCTGGCTGATCACGCGCTGCGACAGGTATTGACGCTTCAGCCGGTCACGGTAATCTTCGAAAGACATGCCCGTGTTCTGCCGGATGTACTCGTGGAATTTGTCCGGATCGGTGATTTTGCTGCGCACCTGAAGGTCGGCCATCTCCCGGGTGACGTCGCCGTCCACCGAAATTCCGAGATCCTTGCCGCGCTGCACCAGCAAAAGCTGGTCGATCTGGTCGCGCAGGGAATTGGCGGTGTAGTCCCGGAGCTGTTCCTGAAGTTTGGGGCCGGTGGCGCCTTCGGCACGCAGGGCCTGTTCCATCTCGCGCCGGGTCTGCTCCAGCTCGCTTCGCGTGATGATGTCGCCGTTCACTTTGGCGGCGATCTCCTCGATGACGCGTACGTCGGCTGCAAAGGCGAGGGAGGTCCCCGCCACACTCAATAATGCAATACGGCTAAACATGATTCCGTCCCTATATTCTACCAGTTACACCCGGCCCGCTGGAGGAGGTTTGCCCGGGCTGGAGAGTTGCTCCAGGCGCGCGGACAGAAATCGCAGAACTTCCCCCGCTTCCGGCTGCCCGTCGATTGGGAGTAGCAATACGCCTGCCGGAGTGAACTGGGCCCCGCGCGTCGTCTTGACGATGTTCATGAGCCGCGCCGGGTCCACGCGGGTTTCCTTGTGGAACTTTATATTCAATACGTTATGGCGGCGGTCCACGGCTTCGATGCCGATTTGTTCAGCCAGCGTTTTGAGCGCGGAGTACTCGAGGAGGTTGCGAACGGCCAGCGGAACCGGGCCATATCGGTCCTCCAGTTCCTTTTCGGCACGGTCGCGGGCGTCCGCGTCAGCCGCGTTCGCGATCTGCCGGTAGGCCCGGAGCCTCTGGTTTTCGTCGCCGATGTAATCCGGCGGGATACGGATGTCGAGACCCAGGTTGAGGGAGGAGTGGATCTCCGGTACGATCTCCTCGCCTTTGAGTTCCCGCACGGTTTCGTCGAGCAGGCGCACGTAGGTGTCGAAGCCGACCGAGTTGATGTGGCCGTGCTGCTCGCCCCCCAGCAGGTTGCCCGCGCCGCGCAGCTCCAGGTCGAGTGCGGCGATCTTGAAGCCGGCGCCGAGATCGCTGAACTCCTTGAGCGCCGCCAGCCGTTTTCGCGCGATCTCCGTCAGTTCGGTATCCGGTGGGACCAGCAGATAGGCGTAGGCGCGGCGATTGGAGCGGCCCACCCGCCCGCGCAACTGGTACAGCTCGGAGAGGCCATAGCGCTCCGCATTTTCTACAACCATCGTATTTGCCAGCGGGATGTCGAGGCCATTTTCGATGATTGTAGTGCATACGAGAATATCGAACTCGTGCCGCATGAACTGGAGCATGGTCTTTTCGAGGTCAGCCTCTCCCATCTGCCCGTGCCCCACCCCGATTCGCGCGCTGGGGAGAAGTTGCTGGATCATTGCCGCCCTCGTCCAGATCGAATCCACGCGGTTATGGAGAAAGTAGACCTGACCGCCGCGGGCGAGTTCCAATTCCAGCGCGGAGTGGATCAGTTCCGGCTGGAACGGGGCGACCACCGTGTGAATCGAGAGCCGGTCTTTGGGCGGCGTTTCGATTACGGACATGTCCCGCAGCCCCAGCAACGACATGTGTAGCGTACGGGGAATGGGGGTGGCGCTCATGCTGATGTGGTCCACGCTTTTCTTGAGTTGCTTGAGCCGTTCCTTGTGCTTCACCCCGAAGCGCTGTTCTTCATCTACCAGCACCAGGCCGAGGTCGCGGAAGATGACATCCTGGGACAGCAGGCGGTGCGTTCCGATGGCGATATCTATTTTGCCCTCAGCCAGATCCGCGAGTCCGGCCTTGATCTCCCTGGGGGACCGGAAGCGGCTGAACATCTCCACCCGCACGGGAAAGGGCTGGAACCGCCGCTTGAAGGTCTCCAGATGCTGAAATGCGAGGACTGTAGTAGGAGCCAGCACAGCCACCTGTTTGCCATCGCCGAGAGCCTTGAACGCGGCCCGCATCACGACCTCGGTCTTGCCGAAGCCCACGTCTCCGCACAGCAGCCGGTCCATCGGCTGCGGATTCTCCATATCCTTCTTAATCTCGCGGATAGCGGTGATCTGGTCGCGCGTTTCGGAAAACTCGAAGGCGTCCTCGAACTCGCGCTGCCAGTTGCTGTCAGGCGAATACTGGAAACCCTCGGTCATTTTGCGGGAGGCATAGAGCTTCAACAGCTCATCCGCCATGTCCCGCATTTTGGCTTTGATTTTGGTTTTGGTGCGGGTCCAGGTGGCGCCGCCCATGCGGTCCAGCACGGGCCGGGCCTCGCCCGCGCCGCGAAACCGCTGCACCAGGTCCATGCGGGTGAGCGGCACGTAAAGTTTGGCTCCGGCGGCGTACTCGAGCAGCATGTAGTCGCCTTGGGCTTCCCCTTGCGAAATCTCGCGAAGGCCCAGGTATTGCGCCACGCCGTGTTCCGTGTGGACCACGAAATCGCCGGGCTTGAGGTCGATCAGATCGGCCGAGAATGTGGCCAGCGCCGACTTCGAGGCCGGAGCCCGCGCCACCAGGTCCGAGCTTTCGAACAGATCCTCGGAGCCGAATACTACAAGGTGCGAATCCGGGAAGGCGCTTCCGCGGCGCACCATTCCCTTCACCAGGTGAATGCTCGCCACGGACCCGGACATGTACGCGCGCTGCGCCAGGTATTCGGGCGTCGATTCGGACTGGTCCAGCCCGAGCTGGTAGGGGATGGCGTACTCGTTCAGAATGTCCGCCAGGCGTTCGATTTCGCCGGTGGAAGAGGCGAAGAACGCCACACGGTTGCCCGCTTCCACCAGCGTCCGGGCCTCGCCGATAGCCACCTGCATGTTGCCGTGAAAGGACATGGCGGGGCGGGTGGGGAGATGGTGCGCGGTATCGACGCCGAGTTCCAGTTCGCGCCAGTCGAGCTGCGGGGAGCCCTCCGCCTGACGGGCCAGGTCCTCCGGCCGGAAGTAAATACGATCCGGGTCGTAGGCGGCCGAGCGCTCGATCTGGTCCAACCGTTTCCAGAAGCGATCGGCGGCGGCGCTCACCTGTTCCGGTTCATCCCAGAGGATGACCGGTTTTTCGAGCAGGCCGAGAACGGAGGCGCCGCGCGGCCGCAGCATGGGCACGATCAACTCCCAACCGGGAAACGTCTGCCCGGGCGGGGGCAGGTCGCGCCCGGGGATGTCGGCTTCCCGTACGAGGCCGGCCAAGTCGGCCAGCAGGGCGCTCGACTTCTGATACTCGGTAAGTGGCAGTAAAACCGCGTCCTCCACTCTAAGGACCGAACGCTGGGATTCCACGTCGAAACGGCGGATCGATTCCACCTGGTCGCCGAAGAGGTCAACCCGGACCGGCTTCTGCGATTCCGGCGAGAAAACATCGAGGATGCCGCCTCGAAGCGAATATTCCCCAACCATTTCAACGGGTTCGCGCCGCTCGTAGCCGATGCTTTCGAGGTGCGCGATAACCTCGTCCAGAGGCAGTTCCTCGCCCGCGCGCAGGTGCAGGGCAAGCTGCCGGTAGAAATCTCCGGGCTCAATGCGGAGCAGCGCCGAGGCGACCGGCAGGATGGTGATGGGAACGCGCTGCGTAGCCAGCCGCCACAGTCCGATGGCCCGCTGCTCGCAGATCTCGGCATGGGGCGACAGGTTTTGCAGCGGCAGCACGTCCAGCGCGGGGAGCAGTTGCGGGCTGGCGCGGTCCTCGGTCGAAAGCAAGGCAAAGAAGGTATTTACCGCTTCGGAAAGCGCCTCGGCCTGCTTATTCCCGTCTACTACAATCATCAGAGGCCGACCTGATAATTGCCACAAGAGGACCGAATAGACGGCCTTGGCGGTTGTCGTAAGGCCGGAAAGCGACGCCCGGCCGCCGGAGGAAAGGCGGCGCAGGGCGTCCTGAAAAGCAGGATGCCGGGCCAGGTCCAGAAAGAGGTCTCTTACGGCAGGATGAATCAAGGTCGGCTGAGTATCAGTTCCACAATTTTACTGGTCGAATAGCCCGGTTCGAGGGCCACGGTCCGTACGACGCCTCCGGCTGCTTCTACTTCCTCGCGGCCGGCGATGAAGTGCGACCAGTCGGCGCCCTTGATGAGCACGTCGGGCAACACCTCGGCGATGAGTTCGCGCGGCGTGTCCTCGTCAAACAGGATTACCGCATCCACCGCCTCGAGCGCCATGGCCAGTTCGGCGCGCTCGGTTTCGCAGAGCAGCGGCCGGGACGGCCCTTTGAAGCGGCGAACGCTCGCGTCGGAATTGAGCGCCAGATCAGCACGTCGCCGAGGGAGCGCGCCTGCTCCAGCAGTCGTATGTGGCCGGGATGAAGCAGATCGTAGCATCCGTTTGTGAATACTACGATTTGGCCCTGCCGCTTCCATTCCGCGCGCTGCCGGACCAGTTCCGCTCGCGAGTAGAGGTGAGACACCTGCTTCTCAGTGTATCAACGCCGCGTATTTTCCTAAACAGGGCTAATCCCATCTGAAAATCTGTTGAAGAATTCGTCAAGTTGTGTACAATATAGATTAAATGCGGACGGCATCCACAGCTTTCCTGGCAGCGCTGGTCGTAGCGGCGTTGTTCTGGGGAAACTGTTTTTCCTGCTCGCAGGCTCTGCTGGCGGATGCTCACCGCTGCTGTCCCAAGGGCCAGCACGGAAAGAGCGAGTGCCGGACCCAAGTGCTGAAGCAGTTCGAAAAGGCCGATCCGCAGAAGGTGGAATCGCCCGCGCCCGCCATCGGGGAGATCGCGGCCGTGGCGATTCCGGCAGTCCCGTCCTCTGAATTTCGCCCGACCGAATTTATCGTGGCGCAGCATGCGCCGCCCGATCTGCTTTCCCTCCATTCCAGTTTCCGCATCTAGCCCGCACACCAGCCGTTTTCCACGTGTGTCTGGCAATTGATGAAGGAAACTCCTTATGTTTCAACGTTATTGGATCTGCATCGTGGCGCTCGCCGTGCCTGCCGGAGCGCAGACGGTGGACGAGTTGGTGGCGGAAGCGCTCCGCGGCAACCGCGAAATCCTGGCGGCGCAGAAGAGATACGAGGCTTCGAGGCAGCGGCCGGTTCAGGCCGGGAGCATGCCCGAACCCATGGTCTCGCTCGGCTACACGTCGAATGGCGGGCCCTGGCCGGGGGCGGGCCTGGGAAGTTCGCCCAGCAGTAACGCGGGGCTGATGATCGCGCAGGAAGTGCCGTTTCCCGGCAAGCGCAAACTGCGCGGCGAGATCGCGGACAAAGAGTCCGGCGCCGAATTCGAACAGTACCGGTCGGTGCGGCTGTCGGTGATTTTCCGGGTGGTGCGGGCCTACCACGAACTGCACCACGCCACGGTCGGTCTCGAATATGTGGACCGCTATCAGAAGCTGCTCCAGAACGTGATCCGGATCTCGGAGGCGCGTTACTCGGTGGGCCGGGCGGCGCAGCAGGACATCTTCAAAGCGCAAACCCAGTTCGCCATTTTCGAAACCCAGAAGGAGCGCTACCAGGAGGAGCAGACTTCGAAGAAGATCGAGCTCAATGCCCTGCTGAACCGTCCCCCGGACACCCCCATCGACGCGCCGGAAGAGATGGAAGTGGGGGAGATGCCGGGCACTCTGGACGAGTTGCTGCGGCAGGCGCGAACCCGGGCGCCGGTGCTCGCCCGGGACCAGAAAATGATCGAACGAAGCCAACTCTCCGCCAACCTGGCGCGCAAAGACTACTACCCCGATTACGTGGTTTCGGGCGGGTATTTCAACCAGGGCGCGATGCCGCCGATGTGGCAGTTTCGCGTGGATTTCAAGCTTCCCGTCTACTTCTGGGGTAAGCAGAGGGCAGCGGTGAACGAGCAGGAGTTCGCCTCGAGTGAGGCGCGCCACAACTACGAAGCCACCGCGGTGGACCTGGACGCGCAAGTCCGGTCGCAATACGTGAGCGCGACCACGGCGCGCAGGCTTCTGGGCCTTTACGAGAAGTCGGTGATCCCGGAGGCCAAACTGGCGCTCGAATCGTCCATGGCCGGGTACGAGACTGGCTCGCTCGATTTTCTCTCCCTGTTTTCGAATTTCATGACGGTGGTGGATTACGAGCTGATGTACCACGAGGAGCTGATGCGGTTCCACGTGGCGGTGGCGAAGCTCGAGGAACTCTCCGGCGTGGAGGTGGCGAAATGAAGATTTTCGGAGTGCTGGTATTGATTGCCGCGGCCGCGGCGGGCGGCTACGGTTACGGCCGCTGGTACGGCAAGCCGCTGGGGGCGGCCGGCGAAAAGAAGATCGTCTTCTACGTGGACCCGATGCACCCCTGGTACAAGTCCGACAAGCCCGGCATCGCGCCCGACTGCAACATGGCGCTGGTGCCGGTATACGAGGGTGACGAGGGCAAGTACCAGGCGCGGAACCCGTCGGATCCCGGCATGCTCGAAGTTTCGCCCGAGAAGCAGCAGTTGATGGGCGTGACCTACGGCACGGCGGCGTACGAGAGTGGCGGGGATTCGGTGCGCGCGGCGGCCCGCGTGACCTTCGACGAGACCCGCATCGCCAAGGTGCAGAGCAAGCTCGAAGGCTGGATCGACCAGGTGTTCGTGGATTTCACCGGCAAGCTGGTCAAGGAGGGCGACCCGCTGCTCACCGTCTACAGCCCGGAGGCGCTCGCCACGCAACAGGAATACCTGCTGGCCGTGAAGGCCCGCGACAGCATGCATGACAACCCGCTGCACGACATGTTGGGCGGGGCGGAGAACCTGGTGGCGGCGGCGCGTAAGCGGCTCGAGCTGTGGGATATCAGCGAAGCCCAGATCGACCAGATCGCCGGCACCGGAAAGACGATCAAGTACCTGACGCTGGCCTCGCCGATTTCCGGCTTCGTGATGGAGCGCAACGCGTTCCCGAAGCAGAGGGTTGCGGCCGATACGGTGCTCTACACGGTGGCCGATCTTTCCACGGTGTGGGTAATGGCGGACGTGTTCGAGTACGAAGCCTCCGCCGTGCGCATGGGCCAGCCCGCCACCCTGACGCTGAGCTACTTGCCGGGCCGCGTGTTTCGCGGACGCGTTTCCTACATCATGCCGCAGGTGGATCCGAACACGCGCACGCTGAAGGTGCGGATCGAGTTTTCGAATCCGGGCTTTGCGCTCAAGCCGGACATGTACGGCGAAGTCGAGTTGCAGGGCGGCGGCGCGCGCAGGCTGGTGGTTCCGCAATCGGCCGTATTGCAATCGGGCGACCGGCAGACCGTGTTCCTGGACGCCGGCGACGGACATTTCGAGCCGCGCGTCGTGAAAACGGGAGTGCAGGCGGGGGATCGGATCGAGATCCTCTCGGGACTGAAAGAAGGCGACCGCATCGTCGTTTCCGGCAACTTCCTGCTGGATTCGGAAAGCAGGCTGCGGCAATGATCAACCGCATCATCGAGCTCTCGGCGCGCAACCGCTTCATGGTTTTCCTGTTTGTGGCGGCGGCGTCGCTGGCGGGCTGGTGGTCGCTCAAGACCATTCCTCTCGACGCCATTCCGGATTTGAGCGACACGCAGGTGATCGTATATTCGCGCTGGGACCGCAGCCCGGACATTCTCGAAGACCAGGTAACGTACCCCATCGTCAGCGCCATGCTGGGCGCTCCCAAGGTGAAAGACGTCCGCGGGTTCTCCGACTTCGGGTATTCCTACGTCTACATCATTTTCGAGGAAGGCACCGACATATACTGGGCGCGGTCGCGGACGCTCGAATATCTTTCGAAGATCCTGCCGCAACTGCCGCAGGGCGTGCAGACCGAACTCGGGCCGGATGCCACGGGCGTGGGTTGGGTATTCCAGTACGCGCTGGTGGATACCTCGGGCAAGCACAACCTGGCCGAGTTGCGAAGCCTGCAGGACTGGTTCCTGCGCTACCAGTTGCAGGCGGTGCCGGGTGTAGCCGAAGTGGCGCCGCTCGGCGGCTTCGTGCGGCAGTACCAGGTCAACGTGGACCCGAACCGGCTGGCCGCATACGGCGTGCCGATTTCGAAAGTGGTGGCGGCGGTGCGTGGCGGCAACAACGACGTCGGCGGCCGGCTGGTGGAGTTCAGCGGGCGCGAATACATGGTGCGCGGGCGCGGATACGCGCGCACCACGGACGACCTGGCAAGCCTCTCTCTGGGCGTGAGCCCGTCGGGCGTGCCCATCCTGGTGCGCGACGTGGGCACGGTGACGCTCGGGCCCGACATTCGCCGCGGCGTCTCGGACCTGGACGGCAAGGGCGAAGTCGTGTCCGGCATCGTGGTGATGCGGCAGGGCGAGAATGCGCTGGGTGTGATCGAACGCGTGAAGGCGAAGCTCGAAGAACTTCGGCCGGGGCTTCCCGCAGGCGTCAAAGTGGTGACGGCGTACGACCGTTCGGACCTGATCCTCAAGTCGATCGACAACCTGAAGCACACGCTGCTCGAAGAACTGGTGGTGGTGGGCCTGGTGATCCTGGTGTTTCTCTGGCACGTGCCCAGCGCCATCATTCCCATTCTCACGATTCCCATCGCCGTGCTGATTTCATTCGTGCCGATGCGCGCCATGGGGATCAGTTCCAACATCATGTCGCTGGGCGGCATTGCCATCGCGGTGGGCGCCATGGTGGATGCGGCCATCGTGGTGGTGGAGCAGACGCACAAGAAGCTTGAAGGCGCGCCGGCAAGCTGGAGCACACGCGATTATCAGCGCGCCATCGTGGAAGCGGTGAAGGAAGTGGGCGGCCCCAGTTTCTTCGCGCTGCTCGTGATCGCCGTTTCGTTTCTTCCGGTGCTGACGCTGGAGGCGCAGGAAGGGCGTCTCTTCAAACCCCTTGCCTACACGAAGAACTTTTCCATGATCGTGGCCGCGGTGCTGGCGATCACGCTCGACCCGGCCATGCGGCTGCTGTTCTTCCGCAAGGAGAACTTCCGCCTGCGGCCCCGCTGGCTGGCCGCGCTGGTGAACGGGGTGCTCGTCGGCAAGATTCACTCTGAAGAGAGGCACCCGGTAAGCCGCATTCTGATGGCGGCCTACGAACCGGTGGTGGCCTGGAGCCTGCGCTGGAAGTGGCTGGTGATCGCGGGCGCAATGGGTTTAGTAGTGGCCACCGTGCCCATCTATCGAATGCTCGGCTCCGAATTCATGCCGCCGCTCGACGAGGGCGCGTTGTTGTTCATGCCCACCACCATGCCCGGCATCTCGATCGCGGAAGCGCAGCGCCTGATGCAGGTGCAGGATCGCATCCTGATGCAGTTTCCGGAGGTGGAGCGGGTGACGGGCAAGGCCGGACGCGCGGAGACTCCCACGGACCCGGCGCCCCTCTCCATGATGGAAACCATCGTCCTGCTGAAGCCGAAATCGCAATGGCGAAAGTCTATCCACAGCACCGAGCAACTGGTGGCGGAGATGGACGACGCATTGCGCATTCCCGGCGTTTCGAACGCGTGGACTATGCCCATCCGCAACCGCATCGACATGTTGACGACCGGCGTGCGCACGCCGGTGGGCATCAAGATCTACGGGCAGGACCTACAGGAGATCGAGCGGATCGGCGGGGAAATCGAGCGGGTCCTGCCGCAGGTACCGGGAACGCGCAATGTGTTCGCGGAGCGTGTGGGCGGCGGCTATTTTCTCGACTTCGACCTGAAACGCGACCGCCTGGCCCGCTACGGCCTGAGCGTGGACGACGCGCAGATGGTGGTGATGAACGCGATCGGCGGCGAAAACGTGAGCACGGCCATCCAGGGCCTGGAGCGCTATCCCATCAACGTCCGCTACTACCGCGATTCGCGCAGCGACCTGGCGCGCCTGGGCCGTGCGCTGGTTCCCGCGATGGACGGCAAGCTGCAAATTCCGCTGGCCGAGATCGCCACCCTGAAGCTCACCTCCGGTCCCTCCATGCTGCGCAACGAAAACGGCATGTTGAGCGGTTACGTGTACGTGGACGTGGCCGGACGGGATGTGGGCAGTTACGTGGCCGACGCCAAAGGCGCCGTGCTTCGGAACGTGCAACTGCCGGCCGGGTACACGCTCTCCTGGAGCGGCCAGTACGAAGCCATGGAGCGCGTGCGCGAGCGCCTGAAAGTGGTGTTGCCGCTCACGCTGTTCCTCATTTTTCTGCTGCTCTATATAAACACGAAGTCCACTGCGAAAACCATGCTGATCCTGATGGCGGTGCCGTTCTCCGCGGTGGGCGCCATCTGGCTGCTGTACCTGCTGGGCTACAACATGAGCATCGGGGTGTGGGTGGGGCTGATCGCGCTCATGGGCGTCGATGCCGAGACCGGCGTGTTCATGCTGCTGTATCTCGACCTGGCCTTCGAGGAGCGGCGCGCCGCCGGACGCATGCGGAACCTGGCCGACTTGCAGGAAGCCATCACGCACGGCGCGGTGAAACGCATCCGGCCGAAGTTGATGACGGTGGCGACGATGTTCATCGGGCTGGCGCCCATCATGTGGTCGTCAGGGACCGGAGCCGACGTGATGAAGCGCATCGCAGCGCCCATGATCGGCGGAATTTTTACGTCCTTCGTGTTGGAACTGGTGGTGTATCCGGCACTCTACGAGGTTTGGAAATGGCAATCGGTAAAACGGCAGGCTGCCTGATCGCAGCCGTGGGAATGTGGGCCTCAGCCGCGCAGTTTTCCGTGCGGCACGACCATGTGCAGGGCGCCTGCGACGGCGTGCTGACGGTGGACGGAGAAGGCGTGCGCTATGCCGGGGAAGAGGGGCACTCCTGGAAATGGCCCTACGGAGAGATCCAGCAGTTTAAGCTGGAGTCCGGCCGCATTGAAATCGTGACTTACCGGGATAGTCTCTGGCGGCTGGGCGCCGATCGCGAATATCGCTTCGAGGGCAAAGTGCCGGCGGCCGAACTGTACGAGTTGCTGCGGAACCGTTTGGACCAGCGCTTTGTGGCGGCGCTGGCCGCCCCTGCCGCCGGCGAACCGCTCTATACCGTGGCGGTGAAGCACCAACGGCGGATGTCCGGATCGCAGGGGCTGCTGACCTTCGGGTCGGACGAGGTGGTGTATTCCACGGATGCGCACGGCGAATCACGCACGTGGCGCTACCGCGACATCGAGAACATCAGCAGTTCGGGCCCGTTTCAATTGACGCTTACAACGTTCGAACGGGCCCGCTCGCACTACGGCGACCGCAAGGGCTTTAACTTCCAGTTGAAGGAGCCCATCACGGAAGCAAAGTACAACCAGCTTTGGTTACACATCGAAAGGAAGAACGGGAACATCCAATGAGAAAACAGATCGCAATCGCAATGATTTCGGGCGCGCTGCTTGCGGCCGCTCCGGCTTCGCAGACATTCACCGGTGTGATCACGGACGAGATGTGCGGCAAGCCCGACCACAAAGCCATGAACATGGGCAGCGACGAAAAGTGCGTCACCGAGTGCGTCAAGAGCATGGGCTCGAAATACGCCCTGCACGATGGGAAAGCGCTCTACAAGCTCAGCGACCAGAAGATGCCGGCGGCGTTCGCAGCCAAAAAAGTGACAGTCACCGGCACGCTCAATGAGAAGACGAAGACGATCCAGGTGGAGAAGATCGTGGCGGCTAAGTAGGGTTGGGGCGTGAGTCTGCGCGTCCCCCATTCGGGTGACGCGACGTCCGGCGCCGGGCGCTAAGATCGAGCGCATGAACCTGCGAAGGTTATTCGCGGTGGACGGCGCGGCGATGCTGGCCATCGGCCTCGGCCTGGCCGGCTGGGGCCTGATCGGGGTCTCCGGATGGGGCGGCGACGCTCCGGGCCCCGTCGGTCAGGACAATTACTGGCGTACGGCCGTCTTCATTCGCATGTTCGGGGCCGCCCTGGCGGCCTTCGGACTGGCCACCCTGGCCGTCTGGCGCGTGCGCGAACCGGAATGGCATCGCGCCGCCTGCCCTTTTTTCTTTTTCGCGCATGCGATCCTGTTCGGCATCGCATGGGCCCAGCAGACCGCGATTTGGGGGACGACGGCGGGCGCGGTCCTGGTGGACGTTTTCGTGCTGTTGCAGGCCGCTTATGGCTACTACTGGCTGACCGGAATGCGACAGCCGGGCTTCCCGTATCCGCAATCGGTCCCACAACTCCGGCAGGAATGGGAAGCGCGCATTCGGGAAGCGGCGGGTCAGCAGGAGCGCAATCGCCTGGCGCGGGAGCTTCACGACTCCATCAAGCAGCAGATCTACGCGATTCAGACTTTTCTGGCGGCGGCCCAGACTCAATCGCCTTTGCGGGAGGATCCCATCGAACTCGCTCGCAACGCGGCGCGCCAGGCCGTAGAGGAGATGAACGCTCTGCTCGAGCAACTGAGGGCATCCCCGCTCGAAACCGTGGGCCTGGTGGAAGCGCTGCGGCACCAATGCGAAGCGCTCGGCCACCGTACCGGCGCGCAAGTCAACGCCGTTTTCGGCATGCTGCCGCGCGAACCGGAACTCAGCCCCGGAATGCAAACCGAGATCTTCCGGATTGCCCAGGAGGCACTATCGAATGTCGCGCGGCACGCGCGGGCATCGAACGTGACGTTGGAACTGGGCGCGTCGCCGCCGCACCACCTGCGGCTTTCCGTTCGTGACGACGGCCAGGGCTTCCGTCCCGAGCCGGAAAGCGCCGGAATGGGGCTCCGCAACATGCGCTCCCGTGCGGCCGCGATCGGCGCCGCCCTTTCGATCGAAAGCCCGGAGGGGGCCGGGACCAGCGTCACGTTGCGCGTGCCGTTGATGCGGCCCGAAGTCGAACAATACTGCCGCCACATGCGCGTGGCGGGAGGCGCCTCCGCGTTCACGTTCGGGATGTTCGGCCTGGTGTTGGGGCTCCGCGAGAGCGCCTACGTTTTGCCCGCGGCTCTGGGCGCAGCCGCCACCCTCTATCATCTGCGCGAATACCTTCGCTGGAAGCGGCGCGCGAACGAGGCGCAGGCGTGAGTCCGGTCCGGCTGGTGCTGGTGGACGATCACCGCGTGGTCACTCGCGGGCTTCGGCTGTTCCTCGAATCGTTCCCGGACCTGCGCGTGGTGGGAGTGGCGGAAAGCCCGGAGGGGGCCGGGACCAGCGTCACGTTGCGCGTGCCGTTGATGCGGCCCGAAGTCGAACAATACTGCCGCCACATGCGCGTGGCGGGAGGCGCCTCAGCGTTCACGTTCGGGATGTTCGGCCTGGTGTTGGGGCTCCGCGAGAGCGCCTACGTTTTGCCCGCGGCTCTGGGCGCAGCCGCCACCCTCTATCATCTGCGCGAATACCTTCGCTGGAAGCGGCGCGCGAACGAGGCGCAGGCGTGAGCCCGGTCCGGCTGGTGCTGGTGGACGATCACCGCGTGGTCACTCGCGGGCTTCGGCTGTTCCTCGAATCGTTCCCGGACCTGCGCGTGGTGGGAGTGGCGGCGAGCGGCGAAGAACTGCTCGAACGCGTCGGCGAATGGCAGCCCCGGATCGTGGTTCTCGACCTGCTGATGCCGGGC
Source organism: Bryobacterales bacterium (assembly GCA_963836425.1). Classification (GTDB taxonomy): domain Bacteria; phylum Acidobacteriota; class Terriglobia; order Bryobacterales; family Bryobacteraceae; genus CAWIJJ01. The sequence goes on from CAWIJJ010000017.1 coordinate 123,685, forward strand.
GGAATCGACGGCCTTGAAACTTTGCGGCGCCTTCGCGAGATCGACGGTCGAGTCCGCGTCATTGCTCTAACTGCGTCTACAGACGACGCGCGCATGACCGGCGTGCTGCGGGCCGGCGCGCAAGGCTACGTGCGCAAGGATGCCGACCCGGAGGTGCTGCTCGACGCCATTCGCGCGGTCGATCAAGGGCGGATGTTTGTCGATCCCGCGGCGGTTCCGGCGGTCTCCCTCGCCGCCGCCCCCGGCTCCGAACTCTCGCCGCGCGAATGCGAGGTCCTGCGGCATGCCGCCTTCGGCAGGACCAATCGTGAAATCGCGGAGCATCTGGCAATCGGCGAGGAGACCGTGAAGACGCATGTCGGCCGGATCCTCTCCAAGCTCGATCTACAGCACCGCACGCAACTACTGGCCTATGCGCTCAAGCGGGGAGTCGTGAAGCCGGACGAACTTTAGCTCTACCAGGCGCTGGCGGCGTTACGCGTGTGCCTCGGTGGCGGCGTACGCGAAAGTCAGGGTGTCGGTGCGCACCTTGTCCCAATCGCGCACCATCAGCCCCTGTGCGGCGAAGAAGGCCCGGATGCGCGGCGTATTCCAGCCTATGATGTCTTCGAACACCGGCACCAGCACGCTCAAGGCGTCTTCGCTGAGCACGGTCCGCGCGGCAATCTGGGTGATGAAGCGGTTCTCGGAAACGGCGATGGTACGGCCCCCCAGGCGGTTCAGGTGCATCATCACGTGAACGTCGGAACTGCCGTCCCCGACATACACGATGCGGTCGTGGCCGAGCCCCATGGCGGAGCGAAGTTCATCCACAACCGTCACCTTGCCGTAGCCGGCGGGCACGCGCACGATGGATTCGATCTCGCCGGTGCCGGCGGCGTAACGGAACTCGGTGCCGAAGATGTGATCGGCCGGGATGATGCCTTCGAGAGCCGATTGAATCACTTCCTGCGGCGCCGCGGAGACCACGTAAAAGGTGAAGCGGTGCCCGTCCAGGTCCTGCAACAGTTCGGAAAGCATACGGATGTTCTGCTTCAACCGGATGCGTTTGCCGACCTCTACCAGGTGTTCGCGGCGGACGCGCCGGTACTCGGGGTCGTGCAGAAGCAGATAGGCGAGTTCCCCGCCCTGCTGCACGAGATGAATTCTGGAAAGGCCGGCGATGCGCTCGGCAAAATTGCTCGACTCCCAGCAGTTCGCTCAGCACGATGCCGGAATCGTTGAAACTCAGGGTCTGATCGAAGTCGCTGATCAGCAGGTAGTCCTGCAGATTATTCTTGAAATCTGTTTGCATAATCGTCTCCGAAAGCTGTAATATCAGCCGTTGCTCAGGGGAGCGGCTCGGCATCGCGGCGAAAGGACGAATAGAAGGCCGCGGCGGCCACTACGAGGTTTGCGATTACGACGGGGTAGAGGTGAAGGGCGAGGCCATAGGTGATCCAAAGACAGGCGGCAAAGGCCTGGATGCGGCGCAATGCCGCGGCGCGTCGGAAGAAATACGACGTTGAAAACACCGCCGTCGCCAGCCATCCGATCGCTTCCATCATGGTCGTTCAGCCTCTCTCATGAGATGAGCCGCAGTCAGCAGCAAGTTGCCTTCCGGCGAAGCAAAGCTGTAATATCAGCATGTGGCCCGGCGAGCCTTTAGCGCGGAACCGCACGCGCCCAAATACCGGCAGATTCTGGAAACGCTGTCGCGGGAAATTCTTTCCGGGCGTTATCAACCGGGACAGAAGTTTCCGAGCGAGGCGGCACTGGTCCAGCAGTTCCGCACTTCCCGCATCACGGTGGGGCGCGCGTTGCGCGAGCTGGTGCAGCGCGGCATGGTGGACCGCGTGGCGGGTTCCGGAACGTACGTTCGCGCCGCGCAATCCGCGGCGGGCGGGATGTTGTTCGGGCTGTTGATCCCGGACCTGGGCGAAACCGAGATTTTCGAACCGATCTGCCGAGGCATCGCGGCCGCGCCGCAAGCCGCGGGCCACGCCCTGCTCTGGGGTCACGACGCTTCGGAAGACGTACCACGCGAAGAGCGGGCGCGCGAACTCTGCCGGCAATACGTGGAACGTCGCGTGACGGGAGTGTTCTTCGCGCCGCTCGAGCGGGGCGCCGGAGTTCCTGCCGTGAACCTCGAGATCGTCGAAAACCTTGAGCGCGCGCGCATTCCGCTGGTTCTGCTCGACCGCTGCGTGCTGTTCTATCCACATCGCGTGCGCCACGACCTGGTGGGGATCGACAACCGCCGCGCGGGCTACATGGCCGCCGAACACCTGCTCTCCGCGGGCGCCCGCAGGATTCGGATGGTGGCGTACGCGGGCGGCGCGCCCACCGTGGAGGCGCGGGTGGCCGGATTCCGCGAAGCCGTGCTCGCCGCAGGCAGGGATCTCGAGCAGAACTCCGTCGATCGCGTGCAGCAGATCGATGAGGACGAGGTACGGCAACTGCTTGCAGGGCACGTGCGCGGGGACGGCTTTGTTTGCGCCAACGACCGCACCGCCGGCGAACTCATGCGCGCGCTGTTGGCCGTGGGCTGCCGCGTTCCGGATGACGCGCGCATGGTGGGGATCGACGATGTGGAATACGCAAGTCTGCTGCCCGTTCCGCTGACCACGGTGCACCAGCCCTGCCGGGCGATCGGCGAGGCGGCCATGAACGCCATGCTGGAGCGCGTCGCGCGGCCGTCGGCGCCGGTCCGGGACATTTTGGTGGAATGCCGCCTGGTGGTACGGAAATCGTGCGGCGCATAATGGCGTTATGGCCGAAGTCGAGTTCTACTGTCCCCAGTGTGCGCAGCCGGTAACCGATCCGCTGGTTTGCGGAGATTGCCATGCCGTGATTTGCCGCGTCTGCGGAACGCCGCTCGAGCGGACCGACGATCTGGGGATCGGGTGATCTACAGCGGCGGCTCGGGGACCCAGGTGCGCAGGAATGTCGTGTCCGCGGCGGCGCGGATCCCTGGCTGGGATCCCGCGTCGGGCAACAGCCAAACATCGCCCGGGGACATGCTCTCGCTGCCGATCGAAGCTTCGCCGGCAAGGCAGATCCAGATCTGGCAGGCGCGCACTTCGGGTGTGATTGTGCCGCCGGCGGGGAGCCGGACCCGCTCGGTGACGAAATAGGGGCAGCGCACCAGCTCTTCGCGTCCTTCGCCCAGGAGGCGAGGCACGGCAGCGCCCGGGTGGGGCGACAGGTCGGCGATGGCCACCGCTTTCTCGACGTGGAGTTCGCGCGGACGGCCGTAGTCCCACAGGCGGTAGGTCAGATCGTTGTTCTGTTGAATTTCGCAGAGAACGATTCCGGCTCCGATGGAGTGCACCGTATGCGCGGGGGTGAAATAGGTTTCCCCGGCTTTCACCGGCACCCAGTTCAGCAGTTGCTCGATTTCGCCGCTGCGGGAGGCTTCCTCGAGTCGCGCCCGCGTGAGGGGCTCGCGGAAGCCCAGGGCGATGGAAGCGCCGGGCTCCGCGTCCAGGATGTACCACATTTCCGTTTTTCCGCGCGGACCGTCCTCGCCATCGGCCGGGTGCACCTGCACCGACAGACGGTCGGAAGTGAAAATGAATTTCACCAGCAGCCGGAGCACCTGGTCGGTGAGGAACCATGCCTCGCCGACTGGTTGTTCCGCGTCGCCGAAAAAAGGTTCCAGGCGCCTCCTGCCCCACACCTTCGGGCGAAGCGACGGCAGGAGGCGGATTGGAGCGTCCATTCTAGGAGTTCTTCACAACGAACTGGTGAATGCGGTCAAGGCCCCGTTCGAGATCGTGCATGGACGCGGCATACGAGATGCGAACGTGCTGTTCGGTGCCGAATGCCTCTCCCGGGACCACCGCCACGTGGGCGTCGGCCAGCAGCCGCTCCGCCAGTTGCAGGGAATTGCCGATGCCGTTCTTGCCGATCACAACACCGAGGTTGGGATACGCGTAGAACGCGCCGCGCGGCTCGGCGCACTTCACGCCGGGAATCGAACGGAGTCGCGACACCACGAAGTCGCGGCGCGTCCGGTACTCGGCCAGCATCGCCGCCACCGAATCCTGCGGTCCGCGCAAGGCCTCGACAGCTGCTTTCTGCGCGATGGAGGTCGGGTTCGAGGTCGAATGGCTTTGCAGCTTGGTCATGGCGCCGACGATGGGCGCCGGCACCAGGCCGAAGCCGATGCGCCAGCCCGTCATGGCATAGGTCTTCGAGAGCGACCCGGCCACCAGCACGGTCTCTTTAGCGCCGGGCATGGAGGCGATGGAGAACGGCTCGCTGTCGTAGAGGAAGTGGCAGTAGCACTCGTCCGTCATCAGGTAGATGCCGCGCTCGGAGGTCAGCTTGAAAACTTTCTCGAACTCCGCCCGGTCGAGCACGGCGCCGCTCGGGTTGGACGGGGAATTGATGATCACCAGCTTGGTGCGTGCGTTGAGGTGCGGCTCGATGGAGGCGGCCGTGAACGTGAAGCCCTGCGCCTCATCGGTATCGACGAAGACGCACTTGCCGCCCGCGTAATTCACCACGTCCTTGTACGTGACCCAGTACGGCACCGGAATCACGACCTCGTCGCCGGGGTTGATCAGCGCCTGCATCAGGTTGAAGATGACGTGCTTGCCGCCGACGGTGATGAGGCACTCGTTTGTTTTGTAGTCCGTGCCGAAATCGACCTTGTGGCGTTCGCAGACGGCCTTCTTGAGCTCGGCTGTGCCGCCCGCCGGCGTGTACTTCGTGAAGTTCTGTTCGAGCGCGCGAACGGCCGCCTGTTTGATGTTGTCGGGGGTGGGGAAGTCCGGTTCGCCGGCCCCGAAATCCACCACGTCCACTCCCTCGGAGCGGAGCTTTTCGGCATCCGCCGCGACCTTCATGGTGGAAGAGACGCTGATGGAAGATATACGTTCTGCGATGGCGTTTGCAGTGGCTTGCATTAGGTTCCCTATGAATGCGTTTTTAGGCGCGTTTGCGAATCGTATCAGACATCCGGCGCTGGAGGCGCGCCTCTACCGAGGGCGGCACCAGGCCGGTGATGTTCCCGCCCAGTCCGAACACCTCTTTGACCAGCTTGGAACTGATAAATGAATAGGCCTCATTGGCCATCATGAAGACTGTCTCGATGCCGGGCCGCAGCCGGCGGTTCATCAGCGCCATTTGCAATTCGTACTCGTAATCGGAAATGGCGCGGATTCCACGCAGCAGAACGGTTGCCGAATGCGCGGCGGCATGATCCACCAGAAGCCCGTGAAAGGAATCGACCTCCACGTTGGGGTAGACGTGGACGACCTCATTCAGCATCTCCGTGCGCTCTTCGACGGAGAACAAAGGGGCCTTGGCGTCGTTTCGCAGTACGGAAACGACGAGCTTGTCGAACATTCGGGAGCCGCGCTGGATCAGGTCGAGATGCCCGTTGGTAATCGGGTCGAACGATCCTGGATAAATGGCAATCACGCTCGGCGGTTTTTGAGACAAACCGGAATATTTCGCTTTCTTTAGGTGCTCAATCGATTCTATCCAAAAACGAGAGGGTTCGTCTCAACGGGCTCCGGTGCGCAAATCCTGCGCGCCGTTCACGGGCTGCTGTGCACCGGCTGCGCGGAATGTCTGCTGTACCCGCGTGCCGGCGCGTTGAAACCTGCCCGAGGCCAACAGCTTGTCCGCTGCTGCTGCCATGGCAGGCGGCTTGCCCGGTGTCCTTCCAATCTCCAGCAAGCTCCTCAGCATCGCGAAAGCTCCCCGCGGCGGCCGGCCCGGCTGGTACCGTTCCCCGAAGCTGCTGCGGCACGCCGTAATGGCATTCTTCTTTCTTTTCCTGCTGCACGTGGCGTGGGACCACCAGGCGAAGGGTGGGGGACCGAGGGGAACCCCATCGGTCGAAGCGTATTGTCCGTTCGGCGGGCTGGAGACGCTGTACCAGTTTCTGACCACCGGCGGATTTGTGCGGCGCATCGAACCCTCGGCGCTGGTGCTGTTTGCCGCGCTGATGCTCCTGACCCTGGTTGCCAGCCGCGGCTTCTGCGGTTGGATCTGTCCATTTGGCTCGCTTCAGGAGTGGCTCGGCCTGCTCGGACGGCGACTGCTGAAGAAGCGCTTCAACCCTACGGGCACATGGGACCGGCGGCTTCGATATTTGAAGTACGTCATTCTGGCCGTCGTCATCGCGCTGACCTGGCACCTGGGTACGCTGGTGTTTCGCGCCTACGATCCTTTCCTCGCGTTCTTCCACCTGGGCAACGGGTTCGGCGAAATGCCGTGGGCGTATGCGGCGCTCGGCGTGGTGCTCGCCGGTTCGCTCGGAATCGAGCGGTTCTTCTGCAAGTACGCCTGCCCCCTGGGCGCGGTCATCGGCATCGTGGGGAAACTGGGTCTCACCCGGATCCATCGCGATCCCGCGGACTGCAAATCCTGCAATCTGTGTCAGACGAAGTGCCACGCGCATGTCGATTTTCTTTCCGTCACCACCATTCGGGATTCGGAATGCAACCACTGTATGGACTGCGTAATCGACTGCCCCAAGCCGAATGTGCTTTCGCTGCGCGGCCCGCGGTGGCGCCTGTCCCACCCGGTGTACGCCGCGATTCTGGTGGCCGGGCTCTTTCTGGTGGTCGGCGCCAGCCAGTTGGCCGGAAAGTGGAAGACCAGGCCCGACATGGTTTCTCTCACCACAGCGGACGGAAATCCGGACCCGGAGAGTATCCGGGGTTGGATGACGCTGGCCGATATCAGCAACGGTTTCGGCATGCCCCTTCCGGTTCTGTACCGTTCCTCCGGCCTGCCCGAGCGTGTGCCCGCCACCGCCCGGCTGAACACCATTGCCAGAACCTACAACCTGGATTTCGAGCCGGAGAGAGTGCGCGACGTAGTTACCGCGTATCTCACAGGCAAGCCGCAGCCGGGCGCCCCGCCGAAAGCAGCGGGCAAGGCGGCAGCATCCGAACCCGAAGTGAAGGGCTTCATGACGCTGAACGAGATTGTTCTGAAGACCGGCGTGCCGAAAGACTACCTGCTGAAAACGCTTGGGCTGCCGGACCGCATCGACACGCGAGTGCCGGTCCGCGAGTGGATGCACGCGGAGGGAAAGTCCGTGCAGGACCTGCGCGACGCAGTGGAGCGGTACCGCGCGCGTTGAGTCTTACTCCAGGGCGAACGCCACCAGGTAATCGCCAAGCGGAGCCGCCCCGGGGATGCCGTGGCCACCGGCGGCGATCACCAGGTATTGCTTTCCGTTGGAGGCCCGGTACGTCATGGGGGTGGCGCGCGCGCTGGTGGGCAGAGTCCCGCGCCATAGCTCCTTCCCGGTGGCGGAGTCGAATGCGTAGATGGCGGGGTCGAGTGTCCCGGCCATGAAGATCAGGCCGCCCGCGGTTGCAATCGGGCCGCCCAGCGAGATGGAGCCGTATTCGGCTGCACCCGCCGTTCCTCCGGTGAGGCTGAGGAACCGGCCGACCGGAACCGACCATTTCAGTTCGCCCGTATCGGCATCGACGGCGTTCAACGTCCCCCACGGCGGAGCCGTGCAGGGCAGGCCGGCAGGTCCCACCAGGAACCGGCGCGCCATTCCGTACGGGGTGCCGCGCTGGTCGGCGAATTCCCAGTTGCCGTTCAGGCGGCGGCCCGTCTCGCGCTCGCGGGCCAGATCTTCGCGGCGAATCAGCCTCACCTGCGCCGGCAGGTTGTTGGCCGGGATGATCAGGAGCCGGTGTTGCGCGTCGAAAGCGGCGCCGCCCCAGGCCATTCCGCCGATGTTGCCGGGCACCATCAGGGATCCGCGCAAAGAGGGTGGCGTGAACACGCCCTCGGATCGCAGCCCCGCCATCTGCTCGCGGCACCAGTTGCGGCTCGCTTCGTCCGGGCCCCACGGCTCAGAGGGTTTCTGCGGAGCGAGCGGCTTCGGCGCCACCGGAAAAGGCTGAGTGGGGGACGCCTGTTCGCCAGGCACGTCAGACTCCGGCACCGGCCGCTCCTCCACGCCGAAAACGGGTTTGCCGGTCTCGCGGTTCAGCACGAAGTAGTTGCCGCTCTTGGACCCCACGCCCACTGCGGGGATGGTCTGGCCTTCGCGGCGGACGTCGAACAGCATCGGCGGGGAGGCGACGTCGTAATCCCAAAGATCGTGATGGATCGTCTGAAACGACCACGCGACCCTGCCGGTATCGGCATCGAGCGCCACCAGCGAGTTCGCATACCGGTTGTCGCCCAGGCGCTCGCCGCCGTAATAATCGGGGCTCGGGCTACCCGTAGGGACGAACACCAGGTTGCGGCCCGGGTCCGCGGCGATCACTGACCAGGCGTTGGCCGCCCCCGTCTGCCGCGCGCTGCCGTTCTTCCAGGATCCCGAGCCGGCCTGGTCCTGCGGGATCGGATCCCACGTCCATTTCAGCTTTCCCGTGGCTGCGTCGAAGCCGCGGACCTCGCCGCTCGGCATGCTCACCGAGCCGTTGTCCGCAATCCCCGACCCCACCACGATCGTGTTTCCCGCCACCGCGGGCGGCGAGGTTTCCTCGTAATCCGCGAAGCCGGTGGGCTCAATCCGCAGCCCTTTGCGAAGGTCTACCACGCCGTTATCGCCAAAGCCGGCGACCGGTTTGCCTGTGGCAGCATCGAGCGCGATCAGGCGCGCGTCGAGCGTGGCGATCAGGATCCGCCGCGGGCCCGAAGCCGGCTTCCAGGTGGACACTCCGCGATTGGCGAAGTCGCCCCAGCCCTTATCCCGCGGCACCTTGCCGTCGAACGCCCAGCGTTCTTTCCCCGTCACCGGATCGAGCGCAATCACGCGCCCCAGCGGCGTTCCCACGTACAGCGTTCCGTCCACAAACAGCGGGGTGGCCTCGAACGCCGTGGAGCGGCCTTGCTTGGGTTGGTAGGCGTCTCCCGTACGGTACGTCCAGGCGATTTTGAGGCGGGTCACGTTTTGCCGGTTGATCAAGGCGAGCGGCGAATAGCGCTGCCCGCCCGGATCCCGGCCGTAAGAAGTCCACAGGTCGCCGGGCGATCCGCCGGTCTGAGCCAGCAGGATCGCCGCGGCGGCCGGCACCGCCGCCGAAAGCAATTTACGAATGCGCCGCATCCTTCGCCTGCCGTCCCGGCACTACGTCCACCTGCAACTGCGGATTCGCCGCCGGCACCTCGGTGACGGGCAGGCCCAGTTCCTTACGCACGATGTTGCAGCCCTGCGCGATCGCGCTCGCTTTGTAGAAGGCGATCTCGCGATTGCAGCCCTGGCGTCCGAAGCCGCAATCGCTCGAGACGACGAGTTGTTCGGCCGGAATGTACTTGAGCGCTTTGCGGATTTCTCCGGCTACGTCCTCGGGGCGGTCAGCCTGTAAAACGCGGTGGCTGACGGCGCCGATACACACCTTCTTCTTGAGGTCGTTTTTGAACGGCTCGAACAGTTCCAGGTCACGCTGGTTGCGGTCCTTCATTTCGAGCGTCCACACATCGCCGCGGCACCGCTCCAGGTAAATCTCGATGGAATTGGCGTAGCTGGTATCGTCCATGACCCGCTGCATGTTGGGATTGCCCCAGCAGGTGTGGATCCACAGTTCCACGTCGTCGAGTCCCTGGACTTCGCGGTTGAAGGCATCGACCATGAACTTCACCTCGTCATGATTCTTGCCGTAGGTGTTCGCCATGAAGTGGAAGGTGGGCTCCTCGATCTGGATGCACCGGCAGCCGCCGTCGCGCAGCGCCAGCAGTTCCTTGTTCATGGCTTCCGCCATATCCCAGATCACTTGCCGCTTATCCTTATAGTGCGGCGTGTGGATATCGAGAAACAGGGCCATCACCTGGGAGCAGCAGGTGCCGAACTTTACTGGTTTATGCGCCTTGCCCTGTGCCAGGCGCCATACCTTCGGATAGTCGAGCGGGCGGTGCTCGATTTTCCCGACCACATGCGGCCACCGCCAGCCGGTGTAAATCTCGTTTAACAGCGTTCCAGGAGGATAATGCAGCCAGGGTGCGGTGGTCTCTTCCGGCTGCAGGTAGTCTCCCTCGAAGCCGGCCCATCGTTGAAGGGGGTAGTGGTGCCACGCCCGCCCCGCCATGTCCTCGTCCACATGAAAATCGCCGTGCGACAGGATATCCAGCCCGGCGCGCTCCTGGTCGCTGATGACGACGGCCAGGGCGTCCTGAAATTTCTCGCGGAAATGCACATCCAGCATGCAGGTGTCGAGCGGGCGGCCCCACATGCTGACGTCGAACCAGCGCGGGCGTGGGAACGACCCCGTCGTCGTGCTGGGCAGAACCAGGTTCCGAGTAGCGGTAAACAAGCGCTGTGTTACCTCCATGCGCATTATACTCGCGACCCAAACCGCCACCCCCGGCGGGGGTACATTGCCGCACGAAACCATGGGCCATGTAAATTAGCCAGTTATTACGGTACCTTCGGCGCGTTCCGTCCGTCTTAACCATTGACCACCCGGGGAGGGGGGCACAGTGACAGGCCCATGCAGTTCAGAGTCGGTCGTCGCGCAAATGGAGAGGATTTTGGCGAGCCAGCGGTTCGAGTCCTCGCCGAGCCTCAGCAGCTTTCTCCGCTACGTCGTAACCGAGGCCCTGGCCGGACGCGGCGCTTTTCTGAAGGAGTACTCCCTCGGGGTCATGGTTTTCGACCGTGGCGACAAGTTCGACCCGCGTTTAGACCCCATCGTCCGGGTTCAGGCCAGAAACCTTCGAGCCCGGCTGGCCGAATACTACGCCGGGTCGGGAGCAGACGACCCGGTTCTGATCGACCTGCCGAAGCGCACCTACGTTCCCGTCTTCGAAGCCAGAGTGGTGGATGCGCCGGAGGTCCCGGCCGCCCGCGCGCCGGTTGCGGAGCTTGTAGCGCCGCCGGCCGTTGAACCCCGATTGTTTCCCGCTCCGCCGTCTGCCGCCATCCCCGCGGCGATGCTGCGGCAGCGAGGTTGGACCGTCTGGGCGTCTGCCATCCTGCTGGTGGTCCTGATTGCCGGCGCGGTTTGGCTCGTTTTGCCAGGGGAAGTGCAGACGGCGGCCCATCAGCCAGACAGTCAGGCGCTGGACCTCTATATTCGGGCGAGGCAACTCATCGACCGGCAGTCGGAAACCGACCTTCGCGCCGCGCTCGATACTCTCAATGAGGCGATCCGTCACGATCCGCAATTCGCGGCCGCCTATGCCAGCATCGCCGAGGCCTACAACGTGCTTGCCCAATTCGGCTATGTGCCGCCGGGAGAAGGCATGCAGGCCGCGCGCCAAGCGGCGCAGACCGCGCTCAACCTGAGCCCGCTGCTTCCCGACGGGCATACAGCCATGGCGGCCATTCTGGAAGCTTATGACTGGAACTGGAAGGCGGCCGAGCGCGAATACCGGCAGGCCATTCTGCTCAACCCGTCGATCGCCGCCAGCCACCTCTGGTACGGAATGTTTTTGAGGGACCAGGGGAGGATCGTCGAAGGGCTGGCCGAGTTGCGGCGCGCGGCGCAACTGGACCCATACTCGATATCTACCAGCGTCAACCTGGCATACGGCCTGATGCTGGAGGGCAATTTCGCGGCCGCTGCCCACGAAGCCCTGCACGCCACCCAAATGGCCCCTTCGCTGGTGACGGCGCACGTGATTCTGGCGAACGCCTACCGCGCCCAATCGCGCGACGCCGAAGCGGAAGCCGCACTGTCCCGCGCGGCGGAGGCGGCCGGCGACGACCCCCACAACCTGGCCACGCTGGCCCGTGCTCTTGCCTGGCGCGGGCGGCAGCAGGACACACAGGCGCTCTACATCCGCCTCGAAACCTTAGCCAAAAGCCGCTATGTTTCGCCCTACGACCTCGGCACCCTCTCGCTTGCGCTGGGCGAAGAAAACCGCGCCCTGGCCCAGCTTCAGGAAGCGTTCCGGCAGCGGTCGAGCGGCCTCATTTTTCTGCGCTACGCCAAATTTGCCAAGAACATCCGCGATCCTCAGTTTCGCTGGCTCATTGAAAAGATGGGCATCTCCGGCTGAGCGTCGCGCTATGCTATTGGCTTGACGCCGCCGAAAACGCCCGAGCAGGAAAAACCCGAGCCACGCGTCTCCGTGGTGATCGTTTCCTACAACCGGGCTGCCATGCTGCGTAAATGTCTCGAGTCGATCGAAGCGAGCTCCGGGCGCGAAAAGCTCCAGGTCATCGTGGTGGATAACGGATCGTCCGACGGTGCGGCGCGGCTGGATTCCGACTTCGCCGCCGTACAGTGGATTCGTCTGCCCCGGAACTTCGGCCTGACCAAGGCTTGGAACCTGGGATGGCGTGCCGCCGATGCGCCCTACGTCTTCTTCTTACACGACGATACCGAGGTGGAACCGGACGCCATCGCAACCCTCGCTTCAGTGCTCGACGAAAATGCCGATGCGGCCGCCGTCTGCCCCCTGCTGGTGGACGCCGGGGGTAATCCGGCGCCGCAACTCGGTTCGCTCCCCCCGTCAGGCGAATGGCGGCCCGCCCGGGCGGAAGGAACCGACCCGGTTCCTGTGCAGTATCCGCGGGGTGCCGCGCTGATGGTCCGCGTTTTCTACCTTCGCGCCATCCGGCAGATCGACGAGCGTTACGGCCAATTCGGAGCCGACGCCGACCTGGCGACGCAGATGCTCCGCGCCTCGCGCAAGATCCTGCTGGTGCCCCCGGCGCGGGTGAAGCATTCGCCGCGAGGAGAGTATTCGGCGGAAGAGCGCGCCGACTTCCTGCTGGCGCGGTCCGTCTACCTGGGCAAGTACGAGGGCTTCGGCGCCGGCCTGAAGGCGCGGGTGGCATCCATCCTGGGTCCCCTGGCGGGCTTTCGGCTGGGGGAACTGAAGAACACCATCTCCGGCACCAGGATCGACGGCAAAGCCGGGTAATCCCGCCGCCGGCGTCCGGACCTGCCCCCCGTTCCTGCGCGATAATTTAGCCATGCCCTTTGTGCCGGTGGAGGAGGCCCTCGAAGAGTTTCGAGCCGGCCGCCAGATCGTGGTAGTGGACGACGAAGACCGCGAAAACGAAGGCGATCTGACCATCGCCGCCGAAAAAGTCACCCCGGAAACCATCAATTTCATGGCCAATCACGGCCGCGGCCTGATCTGCCTCGGCCTGACGGCGGAGCGCTGCGAGTATCTGCGGCTCCCCATGATGACCGAGCGCAATACGTCCAACTTCGGCACGGCGTTCTGCGAGTCGATCGACGCCCGCGCACGGGCGTGACCACCGGCATCTCCGCCTCCGACCGCACCCGCACCATTCAGTTACGATCAGCCCGGATCACGCGGCCCGACGATCTGGTGCGCCCGGTCACGTGTTCCCGCTGCGGGCGCGGGAAGGGCGGCGTGCTGGTGCGCGCCGGCCAGACGGAGGCTCGGCGTCGACCTGGCGCGGATCGGCGGGCATGACTCCCGCCGGGGTGATCTGCGAAATCATGAACGACGACGGCACCATGGCGCGCGTGCCGCAACTCGAAGAGTTCTGCGCCCGCCACAAGATGAAGATGATTTCCGTGGCGGAGATGATCCGCTACCGGTTAAGACACGAGAAGTTTCTCCGGCGCGCGGCGGAAGGCTGCATCGAAACCGAGTTCGGCGAATTCCGCTCGGTGGCCTACACGAGCGACCTCAACCCCGAGTACCATCTTGCCCTGGTTCGTGGCGATGTTCGTAAAAAGGAAGGGGTTCTGGTTCGCATGCACGCCCGCTGCATGTACGGCGACGTGTTCGGCTCCACCGGCGTGCGAATGCTCCCGCCTGATCCGCGAGTCGCTGCGGCGGATCGCGGAAGAGGGCATGGGAGTCCTGGTTTACCTGCATGAGACGGGACCGGGATTCCGGGTGGAGAGGAATCCGCTGGGTGAATCCCGGATGGTTTCGCACGGCCGGGATTTCATGCACTATAAAGGAGAGGACGGCCAGCGGCAATTGCAGCACGAACACGGCATCGGCGCCCAGATCCTTTCGGACCTGGGGCTGCATACGATCCGGCTCCTCACCAATCACCCCCGTAAGATCGTGGCCCTGGAGGGGTTCGGCATCGAAGTAGTGGATCAGATACCCGTGTGGTAACCGGCATGGAACAAGCCGTGCGGTTCTGCCGTTAATAATGGAGACAGGCTTTCGTCAAGGATGATATGAACGCACGAATTCTTACTCTCGCGACCTTGGGCGCAGCGCTCGTTGCCACGCTGCCCGCCAAAGCAGCCGACGCGCAGCTTCTCAACCTGGTGATGCCCGACGCCCGGGTGGTTGCGGGCGTGAACGTGTTACAGGCCAAGGGAACCCAGTTCGGCCAATACCTTCTGTCCCTGGCTCAGGCGCCCGACAAGGACATGCAGCAACTGATCGACATGACCGGTTTCGACCCCACCCGGGACGTGCGTGAAGTGCTGGTGGCGTCGAACGCAAGCACGAAGAATGGGATCGTGCTTGGCCGCGGGTCATTTGATGTGGCGCGCATCACGGCGGCGGCCCGGGAACACGACGCGGTAGTCGAGGTGTACAAGGGAATCACGATTCTCGAAGACCCGAAAGCGACGTCGGGGATCGCCTTCCTCGATGCCACGACTGTAGCGGGCGGCGATTTGGTGAACGTCAAGGGTGCCATCGACCGCCTGAGTTCGCCGTCGATTCTGCCGGCGGACTTCATGGTCCGGATCAACCGCTGGAGCAACAGCGAAGACGCTTGGGTGGTTTCCAACGTACCGACGTCCAGCGTGAAGCTCCCCACCGGCGCCCCCAACATTCCCGGCGTCGGCAACAACGCCCTGCAAAACATTCAAAGCGCTTCGGCGGGCATCAAGCTCGGGCCCACGGTTGTGGTCAAAGCCGAAGCCCAGGCAGATACCGCCCAGAACGCCCAGGCGATGGGCGACGCGGTCAAGTTGCTGGCGAGCCTGGCGATGCTTCAGGCCAGTGCCGACCCGCTGGTGAAGCAACTGGCCCAATCGCTGGTGGTGACGCCGCAGGGCAACATCCTGACGGTCGAACTCAGCCTGCCCCAGCAGCAATTGCAGGACATCGTGAAGCCCAACGCGCGCAATGCGGTTCCCGCCGCCCGGCGCCCCGTAAGACGGATGTAAGCAAGATCTCCCCTGCGAAAACCTACAGCCAGCCGCTGCCGCGGCTGGCTTTTTTGCGTTGTGCCGAGCACCGTCGATCACTGCACCTTGGTAGTCTGATGCGCGGCAAGCTGCCAGGAGCCGTTGACCTTGACCCATACGTGGGTCATCAGAAGCTGGTCGTCGAACGGACCGCTCTGATTGGTTCCGTGCATCCGCACCCGTGCCGTCACCACGGCGGCATCTCCGTTGTAGACCTTCACCTTCATATTGGTGTGCTCGATGCCGTCGTACTTCTGCCGGCTGCTGGTCAGCTTCGCGAGGTAGGAAGACTTATCGTCGATAACGCCGCTCGAGTGGGTATAGACCAGGTCGTTCGAAAGCAGGGTTCGGAGTTTGGCGGCATCGGCGGACTTGGCGGCGGCGGCCCACTGCATCTCAGCGGCCTTCACTTCGTCTTCGACGGCGGCAAGTGCGGCGGCGGCGCCCGCCACGGCCAGGGCCGTGCACAGCAACAATGTTTTCATGACAACTATGTTACGCTTCTGTGCCGCTGTATTGGCGGAGGGCGCCGGCCGCCAGTCGCGGTCACGGATTCTTCACCCGCCAGGTCCTTCCTAAGTCAGGAGGGGCCCGGCGGCTTGCCCAACTTACTTAACCGGGAAACTGCACTCCTTGCCGGGGCAAGCGAGGATCTTGGGACAATTATCGCCGGTGCAGGTCATGACCAGGGGATTGATGGCGCGCTGACCCTCTGGCATGAGCAGCAGCCGGATTACTTGAGCGTCCATCGTCTGGACAACCTTGAGCTGCTGAGTATTTCCGTCCACAATCGCTTTGATAGTGGCCAGCAGCAGCTTGATCTCCGCATCGTGTTTCGATACGGCCGCTTTCATATCCCCGTCATGCTTGTTGATCAGGAACTGGATGGCGGTGTTGATGTTGTTCAGATTCGTATTGTGCGCGGCCAGCGCCAGGTGATGAGCATCGAGGTTATTGTAAATGGCCACGGTGTTCTGATAGCCGGCCTGAATCTCGGCGGCGTTTACGGCCCCGTCCACAATCGAGCACTGCGCGGCTACCGTATTCGTGGCTTCGGCGGCGACTTGCAGAACGCCGTTTGCGACCCAGCAGGGGATATCGGCTAATTCAGGCAATGCCTCGCAGACGTTATCCGCGATGATGTTCGCGAAGGCGAACGTCGCTTGCGCGATGGCAACACCGGCTTCGAAGTTCGAGTCGCACCGCTCGTCGGCAAGGCCCGGGAGAGAACCGGCCGTATCGCTGATGCCGCCGAACCCCACGATCGAGGCGCGGAAGGTGGTGTAGTTCGCTCCCGTGGTATAGCCGGGGGTAAACAGGTCGGCGGGAAGACCTGCCGGGCTGACAGCGTTCACATCGCCGCCCGATTGGGAGAATTGCGCCGTCGCGCCGGACCTGCTCCTGGCATCGCTGCCTTTCTGCATCAGTTCGACCGCGATCTTGAGCTGATCCCAGTTATTGCTGGATCGATACAAGTGGTCGAACGCCTGCGGATCGAGTGAGGCGATGCGTCTCCGAAGGTCGTCAACTTTCCCCGTTCGCCCGTGCTGCCTGTCCAGGAGGCTCGTAATCTGCGCCAGCAGGTCTTTAAGTTCGCTGGGGGTTACAGATTGGCTACTAAGGGGCTGCGCGCTGGCGGTTGGCAGTAACGCCAGGCTTAGCGCCAGGATGGGTATTGCCAGTAGTCTAGTGCGGATCACGAAGTTCTCCTTTTCCTTTTTGGCTATCTGTAATTGGCTTAGTACACAAGCCGCAGCTGGAGACGGCGAGCCTGCGATTCGGTCAGATTCAACTTGGGACCGAACTGTTATTGGGTTGAACGATATACTGCAATTGGGAACTTTTGAAAATGGCCTGACCGACCTTCGGTGAAGTTTATTGTGGGATCCACAGAAGGTAGGTACAACACTATATCAGCTGATTCGATCCCGTCAAGAAATTTATAGAATTTTTTTGGTGGCGCGGAACTAGCTCCGTTCCGCGGTCCAGTTTTCCCACTTACTAAATGCAAAAGGGTGGCCCCTCCTTTCGCGAGACCACCTCTCCAACAATGCTTCGAAACTTACCCCATCGCGTACGAGCTTGTTAGCTTCATGTACCTGGCGCGATGGAAGGCACTTTGCTGCGGCGGCAATCGTGTCCGGGTAGCCGATGCCGCGCTTCCAGAGAGCTAACGCCGGGGACTAACTTTCCGGGCAGAATTGCCGCTCGAGGCGGAAAACCACTCGCTTCGGTCGTGGCTCCGAAAGGGGCTGTTGACGGCCCGGGATTCGGAAGTAATTAGGGTTGACTGTCCGTTTGCGCTTAAATGGCGGGGATCTTTGGGTCCGATTCGTGCGTGTAACCACAATTCAGCAGGCCGATGGAGTGCGCCCGGCCTCATCCGGCAGTAGAATTCGGCGAAGGTATGCGTGATGCTGCCGATAATTGCTCCCTGGTATGGGCTGCTCCCGGGAAGCCGGTTTCTGTTACTCTCAGTCCCGATCTGATCGCTCGTCTCGCGGCGGCGGTCAGCGAGGGGCTTCAGGTCTTCCCGAGCCGCGGCCAGGAGGTGGGCGGGCTTCTCCTGGGGAAGGCGAAGCGGACCGGCAAGACGGCCGTGGTGGAAGTTGCCGGCTTCGAGCCACTCGAGTGTGAACATGCCGCCGGGCCGTCGTTCCTGTTATCCGGTCCGGACCGCAAGTTACTCGAGCAGCGGCTTCGCCGCTTCAAATCCACCGAAGGTCTCTCGATTGTCGGCGTCTATCGCACGCACACCCGCAAGGCCCCGGGCCTTACTCTAGAGGATGTCGATTTGATGTCAGCCTATTTTGCGCGGCCATCGAATCTCTTTCTGCTGATTCGCGGGCATGCGGATGGGCCGCCGACCGCGGGCTTCGTCATCTGGGAGGAAGGCCAGATCCGCTCTTTGACGCCGTACGCGGAGTTCGTGCTGCGACCCGTCGCGACCGCGGTCAGGCCAGACCCGGAGCCGCACACCACGGCAGCGGCAGTTTCCGCTCCTTCACGGGCGGACGCACTCCCGCTAACTAAGGCAGCAGCCCACCGGCGTCCGCCCTGGAAACGCTGGCAACTGGCTGGCCTGGGCGCGGCCGGGATCGCGGCCGGGGTGGTGTTGGCCGGGTTGAGCCGGGGACCGGAGGGGACCGTAGCCGCTGCCAGGGAAGCGCCGCCCGCCACCGCAGCAAAGAGTATCCTGCCGCCTCCTCTCGAACCGGCATCGCACCCGGTGCCGGTCGCGCCTGTATCCGCTGCCGTTGCATCGAATCCGTCTGTGCCCGCCGCCGCCCCGCCGGATGTGGTGAAGGAGAGCAAAGGTTCAAGCGATCGGTCCGTTGCGGAACAGCCGGCCATGCCGGTTGCGCGCCGACCTCTGCGGGTGCCGGCGGTCTCCCTGAGTGCCGAAGTCCCGAAACTGGCGCCAATGCCGGAACCTCCCCTGATCGCCGCCCATCTCGGCGCGTCTGAAGCGGGCGCGCCCATTGGAAATGGGATTCTCAACGTCCCCGCGCCCAAGGCACCGGACACCTTCGTGCGGGTAACGCTCGATTCTTCGATGTCCACCCGGCGATCGGGATTCTTCAGCAAATTCCGGCTGACCTCCAAGGGCGAAAAGGGGCCTGAGTTCGTGCCGCCGAAGGTTGTCCGCCAGGCGGAGACCAGGGTGTCGCCGGAACTCCGCCGCCGCATTAAGACCGAGGTCCCCATCGACGTTAAGCTTTTTGTGGACCGGGCGGGCAAAGTGGAATACGCGGAGTTGCTGTCGGACGGGAGGCGCCTCGATCGCGAACTCGTCAGCCTCGCTGTGTTCACCTCGCGCCGCTGGCAATTCGCGCCCGCGCAGTCCGGGGACGAGAAGGTACCGGCTGAAGTCGTGCTTCACTTCCGCTTCGGCTCCGAGACCCCCTAAGGCCCGGAGGCCTGGCAACGCCTCATTCCATTCGCAGGGCATCCACGGGATCGATCAACGACGCGCGCCGGGCCGGGACGTAGCTGGCCAGGGCGGCGGCGGCGAGCAGGCCGGCGGAAGCGAGGACGTAGGTCAGCGGATCGAGAGGGCTGGTATTGAACAGCAACGCGGACATGATGCGGGTGATGACGCCGGCCGCCGCGAGTCCCACGCCGACTCCGATGGCCGCCAGAACGACTCCCTGCCGCACGACCATGCCGCGCACTTCGGCGTTACCCGCGCCCAGCGCAATCCGGATTCCCAGTTCGCGCGTCCGCTGCGACACCGAATACGAGATGACGCCATAGATGCCGATCACGCCGAGCAGGAGCGCCATACCGCCGGCGATGCCGAGCATGACCAGCGTGAAAGAGCTGCGCGCCATGGAGCCGCGGTAGACCTCTTCCATGGTCTTCGTATTGACGATAGGAACGTCCGGGATCACGGACCAGACCGCCTGTCGAATTTGCGTCAACAGGCCTTCGGTACCGGCGCGGCCGGTGCGCATCACGAAAACGGAACGGCGCTGCAGGAACGTTTCGTTGCCCCAGAAATTGGTCATGATGACGGGCCAGTAGATGGTTGCGGGCGCCGTCTTGTCGGCGCCGTCATGACGAACGTCACCCACCACGCCGATGATTTCATGCCACGGGTCCTTTCCGCCCTCGCGGATACGCTTTCCGAGCGCGGCGGAGGGCTTCTGCCAGAGCTCCCGGGCGAAGCTCTCCGAGACGATCGCCACCTGCTTTCGCTGCTCGATGTCGGTCCAGGTGAGATCGCGGCCGGCAAGCAACGGAGTGCCCATCGCTTCGAAGAAACCCGGCGAGACGAACTTGAACCGCCGGAGCGGCGGCACCTGGCCGTCGGCGTATACGCGGTCTTCCGCGAAAAGGACGTCGGTGCTGTTGTTGCCGTCGGTGGGCACGGAATTGGCAAAGGATACAGAGGTCACGCCGGGAAGTTCGGCAATCTTGCGGCGGATCTCCTGCTGCATGCGGAGGACGCGCTCGGGCTCCTTGACCTGGCCCTCGGCAATTTCGATGCGAAACGTTTGCAGGTGTTGGAGGTCCGTAAAGCCGGGATGGACGCCGCGCAGCGACTGGAAGGTGCGGATCATCAACCCGGCGCTGATGAGGAGCACCACCGCCAGCGCGGTTTGGACGATGACCAGCGTGTTGCGGGCGCGATGCCGCTCCTTGCTCTGGCTGAGCGAGCGTCCCCCGGCACGAAGCACCGTGGCGCTGTTCGGCGATGCGTATTTGAAGACGGGAATCAGCCCGAAGAGCAGACCTGCGACCAGCGAGATGGCCAGCGTGAACAGGATGACGAGCGGATCGAGCGAGATCTCGTCGAGGCGTGGCAGGTAAGCGGGAGCGATGGCCAGCAGGATGCGCAGCGCGCCGTAAGCGACGCCGAGGCCGAGCACACCGCCGGCGATGCCGAGGAGCACACTTTCCGTGAGGAGAGCGCCGGCGATGCGGCGCCATCCGGCGCCCAGGGCCATGCGCGTCGCCAGTTCCTGCTGGCGTGCTTCGGCCCGCACCAGGAGAAGGTTGGCCACGTTGGCGCAGGCGATCAGGAGAACCACCCCGATGCTGGCCATGATCACCCACAGAACACCGCCCAGGTCCCCGACAACGTCTTTCTTCAGAGGCCGCACGGCGGCCGCAATGCCGGCCTCGGCGAACATCTTTTTGCTGAACCCGGGAGGAGGCGGGAACTTTTCGTTAACCATGGGGATCATCCGGGCAACGTCCGCATTCGCCTGCGCCAGCGTGACGCCCGGTTTCAGCCTCGCCACCGAGTTGAAACTGAAGTTGCCCAGGTTCAATTTGGCGCGATCGAAATGCATGGGAAGAAACAACTCGGGTTTCTCATCGAGGAACCGGAAGGATTGCGGCATCACGCCGACGATGGTCGTGGGCTCGCCGTCGGCAACCAGACGGCTTCCGATAGCCGACGGATCGCCGCCGAACCGGCGCTGCCAGAAACCGTATGTCAGAATGGCGACCTCGGGGCTGCCGGTCTTGTTGTCTTCCGCGGTAAACCAGCGGCCTGACACAGGACGCACACCGAGGGCGTCCAGCGTTCCCTCAGTGAGATAGATGCAGCGGAGTTGTTCCGGTGTATCGCGCCCGGTGACTGCGACACTGCCGCCATTCCACAGGCCGATCTCCTGAAACGTCCGGTTCTCCTCGCGAAACGTGAAGTAATCGGAAGGCGACGCCGACAGGTCCTTGATGTTCAACTTCGGCGCCGTCTGCCAGACGCCGATAAGCGCCTCGGGATCCGGGTACGGGAGGGGCTTGAGCAGGACGCCGTTCACCACGCTGAAGACCGCGCTGTTGGCGCCGACACCGATAGCGATCGTGAGGAGAGTAACGGCCGTAAATGAGGGCGACCGCATCAGCCTGCGGACAACCTGTTTGATCTCGGTGGCAAATCTCACGCTTCGGTCTCCTTGGGTTTTGCGAATAAATCGAGCTTCAAATAACCCTATACGCCGGAGGTGCGGCAAAGTTCGCGGTTTTCTTGCCTCCCGGCGTTGGCGCACGGGGTTCATGGGGCCGCGTCGATTGAGACAATGGAACAGTGAGCACGTTGCGCGACAGCTTGTCGTACGAACCGCGTGAATTGAAGTTCGGCACCAGTGGTCGGCGAGGAGAGGTAGTTCACCTCACGCAGCTCGAAATCTATATCAACGTTCGCGGTGAGATTGCCTATTTGCTATCCCTGCCGAACAGCGAGGGAGGAATTCGCGCCGGCGATCCATTCCCGTTCGGTTACGACCTTCGCCCCAGTTCCACCGCCTTCGCACCGGAACACGCGGGCCGCGGTGAAATCTGTCAGGCGGTGGAGCGCGCAATCTGCGATGCCGGCATGCGGCCCGTCTGTCTCGGATGCCTGCCCACTCCGGCCGTAATGGCTTACTCGGCCGCCCGCGGGCTGGGCAGCATCATGGTTACCGGCAGCCACATCCCGTTTGACCGCAACGGCTACAAACTCAATACCTCGCGCGGCGAGTTGCTCAAGCACCAGGAGGGTCCAGTCAACGAATCGGTGGGGCGGGTAAGAGCGGAGATTTACGCGCAGCCGGCGGATGCAGCGATGTTCGACGCAAACGGAATGTTCCGGTCAGGGCACTGCGATTTGCCGGCGGCGATTCCGGATGGTCGCGAAGAATATCTGCGGCGCTATACCGAGTTCTTTCCGGCCGGCTGCCTGGAGGGAATGCGGTTGCTGCTGTACGAACACTCCGCCGTGGGAAGGGAAATGCTGGCCGAACTGCTGCGAATTCTCGGCGCAGAGGTTTTCCCGGCGGGGCGCAGTGAAACCTTCGTTCCCATCGACACGGAGAATATGGATGCGGCCCAACTGGCGCGGATCGAATCGCTGGCACGCGAGGCGGCGGCCGCGCACGGCTGTTTCGATGCGGTAGTTTCGACCGACGGCGATAGCGACCGTCCCCTGCTCTGCGGTGTAAACGCGGACGGCTCGGTGCGGTTCTTCGGCGGCGACCTGCTGGGCATGATCGTGGCTTCGTACCTGGGCGCAGACGCGGTGGTGGTGCCCATCACCTGCAACGATGGCATTGACCGCGGTTCGCTCGCGCCGGCGCTCGAACCCAAAACGCGAATCGGCTCGCCCTACGTGATCGCGGGGATGGAGGCCGCCCGTGGACGAGGCCGCCGCGCGGTGTGTGGATGGGAGGCCAACGGCGGTTTTCTGACCGGCTCCCGGTTCGAGCGCAGGAACAAAAGCCTGCCGGCGCTGCCAACGCGCGACGCCTTCCTGCCGATCCTTTGCGTGTTGGGCGCAGCTCGTGAACGGGGGCTTGCGGTCTGCGAGCTGTTCGCGGAACTGCCGCACCGGTTCAGCAGGGCCGCACTGCTGCCGCGGTTTCCCCGCGCCGCCGCCCTCGCCATCGTGGACCGTTTTACCCCTCGCCGCGATTCGGGTCGGACACCGGCGGAAATCGCTCGCGATCTCGGGGGCGTGCTTTCGCCCGGGCGCGGCTTCGGACGAATCGCTGGGATCGACTATACGGATGGTGTGCGCGTGTCCTTCGAAAATGAAGACGTAGTGCATTTCCGGCCGTCGGGCAACGCCGATGAATTCCGCATTTACGGCTATGCTGGAAGCCAGCAGCGGGCCGATGAAATCGTTGCCGCAGGCATCGCGCCCGATGGCTTTCTGCGGCAATTGGAGGCCGAGTTGCGGGAAGATTCCCCGGCTTGACAGTCTTGCCTCCGGCTGGATAATTAGATATCGCGATCCCTTCAGGAGGGACCGTGCGAATTTACGCAACACCAGAAAGCTACAAGCCGATAGCCCCGGTCAAGTGCAGTTCCTGCGGGAGCTCGGACGTCGTGCCGATGCCCGTAATCGGGTTGATCGACCGGCTCGCGTGGCGGGCCTTTCGCGCACCCTTCAAGTGCCGCGGCTGCCACGCGACGCTCTATCGCCGCGTGGTCAAATTGGTATTGGACGACGACGACCCGGCAGAAAGCTAGGACGCCGCCGGCAAGGTCAACCCGGCTTTAGCTAGCGCCCGTTGCAGCATCCCTGCCGCATGCAGATCCGGGACATTGCGCGAAATGGAGATTTCCGAAACCAGCATGTGCCGCGCCCGTCTCCAGCATCTTCTTCTCCCGGAATGAGAGCGGCTTGTCCGTGTGAAGCTGGACCAGGACCTTGAACACCTCCGCGGCCTTAAGCAGATCGCCGCTTTGCATTTTGTCGGTGTTCTCACGGTACCGGGCTTTCCAGTCGGGATTCACTTCGCACCAATGTCCGGAAAGGTATGACAGCACACGGGAGATTTCACGGTCTTTGGTTACGCGCCGCAGGCCGATGTCCGCGGCATTGGAAAATGGCACCAGGACCGTCATGCTGTTGGCCCCGAAGCGCAGCAGGTAGAACTTCTCGAATGCAGACCCGAATGAACGGGTGCTGATATTCTCGATGGTCCCTACCCCTTGATTGGGATAAACGACCTTATCGCCGATCTGAAACATCATACGGGGTCCCCCCACGAAACCACCGCTATCAAGTGGCTGTTGTTAACTTGAACAACAACTCTTGAATGGTACGCTGGCAAACCATCACTGTCAAGAGGAAACGTGGCGAAAAGCCGCAACAGGTGAGGCTTTTCGACACACGGCATCCAAAGGTCGCAATAAATGGTGCCGGATGCCTGGAGCAGACGTACACCACCCTCGAGGTGTTATACACCTGAGAAGAGTGCATAACCGTGCTGCAGCGCTCGCCGCAGCAGCCAAATCCGATCTATACCTTCGTCGGCCCGGACCCGGTCCCCTCGCCCGCCGGCACATTCCGCTCCGCCAGGAGCAGCCGGCGCAAAGTCCGCAAGTCATTGAGAATTCTTCGGCTGGAGGTGATGTGGAGATTCAGCTTGGCGAGATTGTAGGAAACCAGGAGGAGGGCTTCTTTGCGGCGTTCCGCTCCATCGCGTTCCGCCAGGGTCAGTTCAGCTTCGACATCGCGACGGGCTTCGTTCAGAGCTTCGGCGAGCAGCGCAACATATTCGTGCGACCCCTCGATGTGATCAAACGGCGTTTCGGCTTCGTAGCTCACTACACGCCTTTCAAGCCGCCTGCTCCGCGGCAGGCCAAAAAATTACGGATTCAGCTATTTTCCCACAGATTCGCGGTTTGCAACTGTCCGTTCCAGAACATGTGCCGGGCGCCGCGCTCATGGGTGTAAATTGCTAGGAGTGCCCATCAGCGCGATGATCGTGGACGACGAGGAGCTTGCTCGCGGATTCCTCCGTGAGCTGCTGCTGCCGCACCCGGAGGTGCAGGTGGTTGCCGAGTGCGGCAATGGATTCGAGGCGGTGAAGGCGGCAGCCGAGTTCCATCCCGATTTGATTTTTCTCGATGTGCAGATGCCCAAGCTCGATGGATTCGAGGTGCTGGAACTGATCGACCCCGGCCCGGTCATCGTCTTTGTCACGGCTTTTGACCAGTATGCGATGAAAGCGTTCGAGGCGCAGGCGGTCGATTATCTGCTGAAGCCGTTCGGCGCCGAACGGTTCGAACGGGCGCTGGAGAGGGCGAAGCTCCGGCTGGGAGAGAGGCGGCTGCCGGTGGACCTCATCAGTGCAATGCCGGCGGCGGAGCGGCCGCAACGGATCGTCATTCGGGATGGCAGCCGCGTGCACGTGGTGCCGCTCGACAAGCTGGATTACGTGGAGGCCCAGGGCGACTACGTGGCCATCCACACTGCCGGCAAGAGCTATCTAAAACAGCAGCCGATCGCCAGCCTGGAAGCCGCGCTCGACGCTTCGCGCTTCGTACGCATTCATCGCTCGGCGATCGTCAATCTCGAGCGGATCGCGCGCATCGAGCCTTACGGCAAGGAGAGCCGGATCGTGATTCTCTCCGGAGGGGAGCGCCTTCCGGTCAGCCGCGCCGGTTACGCAAGGCTGCTGGAGGCGATGGGAGACTCGCAAGGAAGCCGCAAGTCCGCGAAGTAGGTATCGCCCTCGCCGCCCGATTCTAGGCTGGCAGCCGATCCATAGCGTACCGCGAGACGGCGGCGCACGTGCTGCTGTCCGATGCCGAGGCTGCGCGCCGTGCCGGCCTCCGGATCGAACACGTTTTCGATTCGTATAACGATGCCGCCATCCACACGCCGGACCTTCAGGCGAATGGTGCCGCCCTCAATGAGGCCGGAGATCCCGTGCTTGACCGCATTCTCCACCAGGGGCTGCAAGAGCAGCGTCGGAACCGCGCAATCCAGGCATTCCTCCTGTATCTGTTCCTCCACTCGCAGCCGGGATCCGAAGCGGATGCGTTCCACCTCGAGGTAGCTTCGCGCCAGGGCCAGTTCTTCGCGAAGGGAAACTGTCTCGCGTTTCCCCAGCCCCAGGCTGCTACGCAGAAAATCGGCAAGCCGGAGGCACATTTCACGTGCGCGGACTCCATCCGCCACGGCCAGGGCGCTGATGGAATGGAGGCTGTTGAACAGGAAATGCGGGTTCAACTGGATTCTTAAGGCGAGCAGTTCGGCCTCCCGCGCCAGGGTCCGCGCTTCGGCCTCGCGCCGCTCGGATTCGCGCGAGGCCGCTGCGGCGAGCAAAGCGTAGTGCAGCGCCACGGAAACCATGTACAGCAGGACGCCCATGGCCAGCAGAGCGGGCCACTGCGGAAAGCGCCGGTCGAGCAGGGCGGCTACGAATCGCGCGCCACCGGCGAGAATCAGGCCGGACACCGTAGCCGCCGAGAGAAAGGTGGCCAGCAGGCCGGGAGCGGCGGAAAATCCCAGCGGCCGGGTCCGGCAGATGTACCAGGGCGACAGGCAGACGAAGGCATCGAGGAAGCAGGCCGGACCAACCTCCGCGGACGTCGCCCATATAGAATCCCCCCCGGCCGCCCACAGCACGGTCGAAAGCAGTGCGGCCAGCGGAACCCATGCCAGAAAGTAAAGCAACAGGCGACGCCGGGATGCCAGGATCGGGTGCATCGCCGTCTCTAGTTCTTGACGTCAACGCCGCCAAAAACGGTGGAGCCTTTGATGATCACCTGCTTCGGATTCGGGTACTGGATTGGATCGGGTTGCGCAGTATGGTCGCTTACGCCGCCGAAGATTGCGCTTACCTGGACCACAGTGCTCCAGTGGCGCGGAATCCGGATTTCGATTCCGCCGAATACCGCGTCGGTCTCGATGGTTACGGAAGGGCCGGGAAAATCCGCGTTCCGCAGGTCGAGCTCGATGCCGCCGAAAACGGCGCCCACTTCCCCTCCCTTGAAGTTCTGTGAGACTATATTCCGCTTTGTGCCTCCAAAGACGGGATGCTCGTTAACCCGATCGACATCCACAAAGGTGGCGTTCTGCAGGCCCGGCCGGGGTCCCTCCCATAGGCGGTTATAGAGCATCAGCACGCCCACGCCGATGAGGATCAGCGGCCATAACGCACCGATGCCCAACGACAGGAACCCCATATTCTTGGCAAGAAATATCGCCCCGATCACCAGCAGGATGCCGCCGCCGATGCGGCCGCCCTGGGCCGTGGAATCCACCAGCTTGACCAGCCCCGCCGCGATCAGGATCACCGGCCAGAAGCGGACGATTTCATTGAAATAGAGAATGTGCAGGTTGTTCAGCAGGAACAACGCCCCGATAGCGATCAGCACCATCGCCGGGATGATCCGCTGCGCCGATCCCGTCTCGGGATTGTAGGGAGTGTAGGGAGGTTCCATGGCCCCAGGGTAAGGCCGGAAGAGGCGCGGGCGCCCGCACGAATCGCTGAACGCCTCCCCTTTACCGCCGAACGCCGGAGCCAGGCCGGAGGATGGGTTTCGAGCTAACCGCTCATCGAGGCGAGGAATTCGCCGTTACTACGGGTCTTGCTGAGCTTGTCGAGCAGCAGTTCCATGGTCTCGACCGGCGACAGCGGATTGAGCACCTTGCGCAAAATCCAGACGCGATTGAGTTCTTCCTTCGGCAGCAGGAGCTCTTCCTTGCGGGTGCCGCTTTTGTTGATGTCGATGGCGGGGAAGACGCGCTTATCCACCAGTTTCCGTTCCAGGTGGATTTCCATGTTACCGGTGCCTTTGAACTCCTCGAAGATGACGTCGTCCATGCGGCTGCCGGTGTCGATCAGCGCGGTGGCGATGATGGTCAGGGAGCCGCCCTCCTCGATGTTGCGCGCGGCGCCGAAGAAGCGCTTGGGCCGCTGCAGGGCGTTGGAATCGACACCGCCCGAGAGCACCTTCCCGGAAGGCGGCACGATGGTGTTGTAGGCGCGCGCCAGGCGCGTGATGGAGTCGAGCAGAATGACCACGTCGCGCTTATGCTCCACCAGTCGCTTGGCCTTCTCGATCACCATTTCGGCCACCTGCACGTGCCGTGTGGCGGGCTCGTCGAACGTCGAACTGATCACTTCGCCGCGCACGCTGCGCTGCATGTCGGTGACTTCCTCGGGCCGCTCGTCGATGAGCAGCACGATCAGGGTCACTTCCGGATGATTCGCCGTGATGGAGTTGGCGATGGACTGAAGCAGCATGGTCTTGCCGGTGCGGGGCGGCGAAACGATGAGGCCGCGCTGCCCCTTGCCGATAGGCGTGAGGAGGTCCATCACCCGGCCGGAATAATTGTCGCGGACGGTCTCGAGCTTGAGCCTCTCGTTGGGATAGAGGGGCGTCAGGTTGTCGAAGAAAATCTTGTTGCGGGCTTCCTCCGGCGGCTCGAAATTGATCGCATCCACCTTGATGAGCGCAAAATAGCGCTCGCCTTCCTTGGGCGGACGGATCTGGCCGGAGATGGTGTCGCCGGTGCGCAGGTCGAAGCGGCGGATCTGCGAGGGGGAGACGTAAACATCGTCCGGCCCGGGCAGGTAGTTGTACTCGGGAGCGCGCAGAAAACCGAATCCGTCCGGCAGGCATTCCAGCACGCCTTCCGAGAAGATCAGGCCGCTCTTTTCGGCCTGGGTTTGCAGGATCTTGAAGATCAGTTCCTGTTTGCGCAGGCCGGCGGCCCCGGCGATGCCCATGTCCTTGGCCACCTGGTTGAGCTTTTGAATGCTCATGTCCTTGAGTTCCACCAGGTCCAGGGTGGGAGTGCCGTTTTTGGCGCTCTGCGCGGCCTGTTGTTTGCGCCGCTGCTGTCCCAGATTGCCCAGGGGCTCGATCGGTGGAGGGACAACGGGCGGCTCGACCGGGATTGGCTTCGTCTCCGGCAAGGCCGCAGCCGGCGGCGCAGGCGGCGGCGCGGCGGCCGGAACCTTGCCGTCCGGTTTGGCCTCGGGCGCGGGCTTCGGCTCGGATACCGGAGGCGGGGGCGCCGCGACGGGCGCGGTCTTGGGAGGCCTTTCGGCGCGTTCGCCGCGCTCCGGCCGCTCGGTATGCGCCTTTTCGGCGCGCTCCGGCTTAGGAGGCTTCTCGTTCTCCGTAATAGCGGCTTCGCGGGCGGGTGTCTTTTCGGTGGGCTTGTCGGATTGTTCCTGCGGCGGGGTGTTTCCTACCGAGCTTGCAGTGATGTCGTTATTGCTTGCCAAATTTCCCTCACTCCCCGGCCGGTCAGGGCCGAGAACGGCAACGGATCCACGCCTTCTTTGCGGATGGCGTGTAAACCGCGCTCTTGCTCAGAATGATTCAACTTATCCATCTTCGTGGCGACTACCAGGTACGGTCTGCCGTCGTGTTCGAGCCACCGCTTCAGGTCGAGATCTTTATCCATCCATCCGCGGCGGGTATCGAGTATCAGGCAGGAGAGTTTCAGAGTTTCTCGTTTCTCCAGGTATTGCTCGATCAGTAATTTCCAAGCCTGCATGTATCCGGGCGGAACCCGGGCATATCCGTACCCGGGAAGGTCGACGAAGTACATCTTTTCATCGACCGAATAAAAATTGATCGTTTGTGTCCGACCCGGCGTGCTGCTGGTGAAAGCCATCCCTCTCTGCCCGGTGAGAGCATTGATGAGACTGGACTTTCCTACGTTACTTCTCCCTAAGAATGCAACCTCGGGTAACCGGCCAGGTGGGAACCCGGCCGGCGCCCCCGCGCTGATAACAAACTCAGCCTTCAATTCTTAATGCGCCCGGCTCTCTTCGGCCGGTTGCGTCTCCACGCCGGCTGAGCCGGACGGCAGCGGCAATGCGACCAGTTCACCCTCGAGAGCGATCTTGAGCACCTCATCCATGGACGCGACGAAGTTCAATTTCATCGTGCTCTTGATGGCGTCCGGGATATCCGGGAGATCCTTCTCGTTCTCCCGCGGCATGATCGCCTCCAGAATTCCGTGGCGATGCGCGGCCATCAGTTTCTCCTTAAGACCGCCGATCGCGAGGACCCTGCCGCGAAGCGTGATCTCTCCGGTCATCGCTACGTCGCCCCGCACCGGCACTTTGGTGAGGGCGCTGCAAATGGCGGTGGCCAAGGTAATTCCGGCGGACGGGCCGTCCTTGGGGATGGCGCCTTCCGGAATGTGGATGTGCACATCCAGGTTGCGATAGAAATCGCGTGGAAGGCCGAACTGGTGGGCGCGGGAGCGGATGTAGCTCATCGCCGCCTGCGCCGATTCCTGCATCACTTCGCCCAGTTTGCCGGTGATGGTGAGCTTTCCCTTTCCCTCCATCAACGTACATTCCACCGTGAGGATCTGGCCCCCGACTTCGGTCCATGCGAGGCCGGTTACCGCGCCAACGTCGCTCTTCTTCTCCGTCCCCAGATCCCGGAACTTCCAGGGGCCGAGCAGTTCCGGCAGTTTCTCGCCGTTGATGATGGCTTTGGGCAGCGCCTTCTTTTCCTTGTCGCCCTGGTTGTTGACTACCTGGCGGGCGATCTTGCGGCAGACATTGCCGATTTCACGCTCCAGGTTTCGCACTCCGGCCTCGCGCGTATAGTATTGGATCAATCCGTTCAGGCCGTCGTCACCGAACTCGATCCGCTCCTTGCCGAGGCCGGTCTGCTCCATCTGCTTGCGTACCAGAAATCGCTTGGCAATCTCCATCTTTTCGAGCTCGGTGTAGCCGGAAAGCCGGATGACTTCCATGCGGTCCTGCAAGGCCGGTGGTATGGTGTGGAGCACGTTGGCGGTGGCGATGAAGAAAACCTGGCTGAGATCATACTCCACATCGAGATAGTGGTCAACGAACATAAAATTCTGTTCGGGATCGAGAACTTCCAGCAGCGCCGCGGACGGATCGCCGCGAAAGTCCATCGACATCTTGTCCACTTCGTCGAGCATGAAGACCGGATTGCGGGTGCCGGCCTTCTTCATCATCTGAATTACCTGGCCCGGCAGCGCGCCGATATAGGTCCGGCGATGGCCGCGGATTTCCGCTTCGTCGCGGACTCCGCCGAGCGACATGCGCACGAACTTGCGGCCGGTCGCTTTCGCGATGGACATACCCAGCGAGGTCTTGCCGACGCCCGGAGGGCCGACAAAACAGAGGATGGAGCCCTTGGGGTTCTTCACCAGCCGGCGGACGGCCAGAAACTCCAGGATGCGCTCTTTGATCTTTTCAAGCCCATAGTGATCCGCTTCGAGCACCTGTTCGGCATACTTCAGGTCACGAATTTCCTTGGAACGCTTCTTCCAGGGCACCGCCAGCAGCCAGTCCAGGTAGTTGCGCGATACTGTGGATTCGGCCGACATCGGCGGCATGTTCTCCAGCCGCTTGAGTTCGGCAGTGGCCTTGTCCAGGGCGTCCTGGGTCATGCCGGCGGTTTCGATGCGCTTCTTGAGCTCATCGATTTCGCTCTTCTCGCCGCGGCCCAACTCCTTCTGGATCGCCTTGATTTTCTCGTTGAGGTAATACTCTTTTTGCGCCTTTTCCATCTGCCGCTTGACGCGGCCCTGGATGGTGCGATCCACGTTGAGCTTTTCGATCTCGATATCGAGCATCTCGGCCACGCGCGTGAGCCGGTCGATGGGATCGAAGATCTCGAGAAGTTCCTGCTTCTCCTCGATGGTCAGTTGGAGGTTGGCGCCGACCGTGTCAGCCAGCTTGCCGGGATCCTCCACGCGGATGGCCGCGATCATGGTCTCGTAATTCAGGTTCTGGCTGAGCTTGACATACTGCTCGAACAGGCCCGTGACGCGACTGATCAACGATTCGAGCTGCTGGCCTGTTTCCACTTTGAAACTGGCGGTACGGACTACGGCGCGGAAGAAGCCCTCGTCATCGGAAACGGAAACAACTTTTCCGCGCTCGACCCCTTCCACCAGGACCTTGATGTTGCCGTCCGGCAGTTTCAGGCTCTGCACGATATTGACGATGGTCCCCACGTTGTAGATTTCGTTGGGCTTTGGTTCGTCGATGGAGGCGTCGTGCTGGGTCGCCAGGAAGATCTTCTTGTCGCCTGCCATGGCCTCTTCGAGCGCCCGGACGCTCGATTCGCGCCCCACCACGAAGGGGGTCATCATGTACGGAAAGATGACCACGTCGCGGATAGGCATCATCGGCAGACGTTTTGTATCGGATTTTTCCTTTGAAGTAAGCATTGTTCTCCCGGGGGGTTTGATCCTGCCCCCTGCTTTCCCCGAGGTGCGAGTATTCCGCGGAAGGCGAGTCTAGCCAGCCTTTTCTAGTATTGTAAGACTGATTTTCTGAGCCAGCACCATCTCTTTGGTGACCTGGAACTCGCGGACCTTCTTGTAGGAAGGCAGGTAATACATCAGATCGAGCATCAAGTCCTCCAGAATCATACGGAGGCCGCGAGCCCCGACCTTGCGCTCCATAGCGAGATCGGCGATGGCTTCAAGAGCTTCATCGCTGAACTTGAGCCGGACATTTTCAAATTCAAAGAGCTTCTGATATTGCTTGACGATTGCGTTCTTGGGCTTGGACAGGATCTGAATGAGGGCGGAACGGTCCAGATCTTCGAGCACGGCGTGAACCGGCATGCGCCCGATGAACTCCGGAATGAATCCGAACTTGATCAGATCGACAGGCTGGGCCTGGGACAGCAGATCAATGTCGCGCCGCCCGCTGATTCCGGCAAGTCGCGGATTGGACTTCTCTTCTTCCTGAAGAAAACCCATGGACTTTTTGCCGCTCCGGCGCGCAATTACCTTCTCGAGACCCACAAAGGCCCCGCCGCAAATGAACAGGATATTGGTCGTATCAACCGGGGTAAATTCCTGATGCGGATGTTTGCGGCCTCCCTGCGGCGGCACGTTGGCGACCGTTCCCTCCAGAATTTTCAGCAGCGCCTGCTGCACCCCTTCTCCTGAGACGTCGCGGGTGATGGAAGGGTTTTCATCTTTGCGGCAGATCTTGTCGATCTCGTCGATGTAGATGATTCCCTGCTGGCACTTCTGAACGTCTCCGTCGGCAGCCTGGAGCAGCTTCAGGATAATGTTTTCAACGTCTTCACCGACGTACCCAGCCTCGGTCAGGGTGGTGGCGTCGACAATGGCGAACGGAACGTCCAGAATCTTCGCCAAAGTCTGCGCCATCAACGTCTTGCCGGTGCCAGTCGGACCGATCAGCAGAATATTCGACTTCTGAAGCTCCACTTCGCTGTTGCGCATGCGGTTCATATGAATCCGCTTGCAGTGGTTGTAAACGGCGACCGCGAGCTTCTTCTTCGTAGCCTCCTGCCCGATCACGTACTGATCCAAAAACTCTTTTACTTCCAACGGTTTCGGGATCTTATTGGGAGTTCCGGACGGCGGCTCAACCTTGTCGTCTTCTAAAATGGAATTGCAGACGGCGATACACTCGTCGCAAATGTACGCGCGAGGATAGTCGCTCGGGGAAGAGATGAGCTTTCCGACTACGTCCTGACTCTTATGGCAAAACGAACACCGTAAAGCATCATCGGATCCGGCACGCTTCACGCATTTTTCTCCTGTTCCGCCTTAGGCTTTAACCGGATTACCTGGAACTCCGGGCTGCCTCCGGGGTAGAGAACCACAATCGATTTCGTTTCTATTATCACCTGAACAGACTTCCTTAGCAATGTGCTTGATGGTGGAGGGGTCGCGGCGCGTACTGTATACGTTTTCGATGACCCGGCAACCCGCTACGCTTCAACCGTCTTCCGGGCGTGCTCGAAGAGGAAACTCAGCGTTTTCTCCGTCTGAATATGGCTGGCAATCCGCCCCAGCGTCCCGTCCTTCTCGAATCGCATCTGGACCGCGGCGACCGCCTCCCGGTTCTGGCGGGCCAGCCGTTCCACTTCCTTGTCCACTTCATCGCGAGTGGCGTGAATCGACTCGCGCTCCGCGATGCGGCTCAGCAGCATGGACGCCTTGACTTCCCGCAACGCCTTATCGTGCTGAGCCTCTTTTACCTTTTCCCAGTCCAGTTTCAACGTACGCGGATCGAGCCCTTCGGCCGCCATCGCGCGGAGGCTCTGCTCGACGCGGTTCTGAATCTGCCGGTCGACGAAGGTCTCCGGAACCGGGAATTCGTGCCGGTCCACCAGCACATCCACGATCTTGTTTTTGGCTTCTTCCTGGGCCTCGTGCTGACGCTGGGCGAACAATCCCTTCCGGATGGCGTCGCGAACCTCGTCCACATTCCGGTAGTCGCCCAGGTCCTGCGCGAACTCGTCGTTCAACTCCGGCAATTCCTTGCGGCGCAGGCCCTTCACCGTGGCGTGAAACTTGACCGTTTTGCCGGCCAGGCGCGGCGCGCCATAGTTCTCCGGATACGTGACGTCGAACTCCTTCTCATCTCCCGGCGACAGGCCCCGCAGGTTCTCTGTGAAGGCCTCGAAGGTGTCGGCACCTCCCATTTCCAGCACCATCTCATCCTGTTTAACCGGTTCGCCTTCGACGCCCGAAACGCTCTCGAGCGACACGACGGCGAAATCTCCGTCCTCAATCGGCCGCGGGTCGATGTTGATGTGCTGCGCCTTCTGCTCCCGGATTTCGCTGAGTCGTTTTTCGACGTCTTCATCGGTGACGACCGGATCCTGGTACGGGACTTCGACGTCGTGATATTCGCCGAGCTCGATTTCAGGGACCACCTCGAACTCCGCTTTGAAACGGAGGGGTTCCCCCTCATGGAAGTGCACGTCCTCGATGTCGGGCCGCCCGACCACGTTCAGATTTTCGGCTTCGATCTGTTGCTGGAGGAATTTGGGAATCAGGCTTTCCAGTACCTGCTGCTTGATATCGCCGGAGAATTGCTTTCGAATCAAAGAGCTCGGGGCTTTTCCGGGGCGGAAGCCGGGAAGCTTGGCGCGCTTCTGGATATCGGCAATCACGCGGCCGGTTTCGCTTTCCACTTCTGCGGCGGGAATGGAAATCTCCAGAGAGTGCCTGCAACCTTCAATCAATGCCAAGTGGATTTGTACCTCGGGACGGAAGTGAATGGTGTAAACCTTATCATACCACGTACAATGGATTTAACGGGCTCCTAAGGTTGCGGGCCATCGCCGCTGCCGCCGCCGCATCCCGAAACCGAAATGCACTTCGATCTTGCCACCGCCATCACCAACGTATTATTGCTCTGGATGCTGACCGTGCCGCACGAGTTCGCGCACGCCTGGGTGGCCACCAGGCTGGGCGACGAAACGCCGCGGCAGGAAGGCAGGGTAACGCTCCACCCGTTAGCCCACGTCGACTGGATCGGGACGGTCCTGCTGCCCTTTGTGACTTCGCTGTTGGGTGGCGGTTTCCTGGGCTGGGGACGACCGGTCCGAACCGTCACGGCCAATCTGCGGGGCGGCCTCAACGGGCTGGCACTGGTAGCTTTGGCCGGTCCCGCCAGCAACGTCATCCTGGCCGTGATTATGGCCATCGTCGCGGTGGCCACGCTCCACTCCGCTCCGGCTTTAGCCCGATTCCTGGAGCATGGAGTGCTGCTGAGCCTCTATCTGGCGATCTTCAACATGCTGCCCGTCCCGCCGCTCGACGGTTCCAAACTGTTGCTGGCCGCGCGAATTCCAATGATGGTCTACATCGAACTGGCGCGCTTCGGTTTCATGCTGCTCGTGCTGATGGTTTCGTTCACGAATCTTGGTTTGTGGATGAGCCAGTGGAGCTATGACGGGGCGCGGGCGATCTTCGGTGTCCTGCGATAGCCGGCTGCTTTTCACGATAGGCCACTCGACGCGTCCGCAGACCGATTTCCTCGACATCCTGCGCAGTTTCGACGTAACAATCCTGGCCGATATCCGAACCGTGCCGCGATCCCGCGCAAATCCCCAATACAATCAGGTGGAATTCCGGGAGTGGCTGCTCGCGAACAAAGTGGAGTATGTCCACCTGCCGGATCTGGGCGGTTTGCGGCACGCGCGCCGGGACTCCGTCAACACCGGATGGCGAAACCAGTCGTTCCGCGGATTTGCCGATTACATGCAGTCGGCACAGTTCGAAGCCGCCCTCGAAACGCTGCTCTCGCTCGGCGCGAAGCAGGCTGCCGCGATTGCCTGCGCGGAGGCGGTGCCATGGCGCTGCCACAGGTCCCTGGTGGCCGACGCCCTGCTGGTGCGCGGAGTCGAGGTGCGGCACATCATGGGGGTTGCCAGCGCAAGGCCGCACGTGCTCACGCCATGGGCAAAGGTGGAGGGGTTGCGGATCACCTACCCTCCGTCGGGGACCGGCTGACGGCCGGGCTACTCCTGCTCGCGGGACTTCACTTCAATCCGCCCCTGCTGTACGCGCGTGTCGAAACACGGCTGCGGGTGGGTGGCAGGGCCGTCGATGACCGACCCGTCCCGAAGCGAAAAGCGTGAGCCGTGCCAGGGGCAGGTCACCTGGTCTCCTTGAACATCGCCCTCGGCCAGCGGTCCGCCCAGATGCGAGCAGACCTCCGAGAGGCAATAAACCTGACCGCCACTCCGCACCAGCAGGAGCCTCGCGCCGCCGGCCTCCACGCGGCGGGGCTGGCCTTCGGCGAGGTCGCTCTCGTCCATCACGGCCGTCCAATCCGACACCGGCGGTTCTGCGGCCGTACGATTGACCCCGATCTGCTTGCCGTATACCAGGTTGCCCCCCAAGTATGCGGCCGCGCTCGAAATCACGAACCCTGCCAACGCGAGAGCCCGGCCGGCGCTGCGATTCCGCTGCTTCCGGGCGATCAGCGAGGCCGTATACAAGCCGGCGCTCACCAGGTTCAACATGCCGTGCACAACGCCCACGCGCCGCGCCTTGCCGTCTGTGACGTGCCAGTCCGTAATCCCGGCCAGGGCCGCGCAACCGGCGCCGGCAAGACCGACGGCGAGCGTGACGTCCGCGCCCGCCCGGCAGTCCTTGCGGCCGGAAGCCTCCATCATGTCGAGCACCAGCGTCGCCGTCCACGCTCCCAGGGGAACGTCGGTCAGCATCGGGTGCAGCGGATGGCCAAGCCAGGTTCCGTGCAGGAAGTTCTGAATCGGGCGTGCGGGTCCCTGAAATACGGCCGCGACGGCCTTTTGCGTACCGATCTCGACCGGTTCCAGCCACGCCTGGCTTTCCACGAATTCTACCGGGGGTTCCGCTGACATAAGCTTATGCTAGCCGGGCCACGCCGCAGCCGCCGTGCCCTTGCGCACCGAACGGTTCCTCTCGCGTGACGTCCAATCCGGTCCTGAGCGAATTGGTGATACGATTCGCTTCATGTTGCGGCACAGCTTTATGAAACCAGCGTTTGCGATTGCGGGTCTCCTGATGATGGTTTGGAGCGCCCTGGCGGCGGCTCCGGCGGAACCGGGCTTCACGCCGCTGTTCAACGGCAGGAATCTCGACGGATGGAACCTGGTGGGAGGAGTAGGCCCGGGCTACATCGTGGAAGGGGACCGGATCGTGTGTCCTTCCGATGGCGGGGGCAATCTTTTCACCGGGAAAGAGTACGCGAATTTCGTCCTGCGCCTGGAGTTCAAACTCAGCCCCGGCGGCAACAACGGCATCGGCCTGCGGGCGCCGTACGAGGGCGATGCGGCGTATAAGGGGATGGAGATTCAGGTTCTGGACGACCCCGCGGAGCAATACAAAAACATCCAGCCGGCGCAGCACACCGGTTCGATTTACGGAGTCTTTCCGGCGAAGCAGGGCGCGCTCAAGCCGACGGGCGAGTGGAACTCCTATGAGATCACGGCCAATGGGCGCCACGTCAGCATTACCCTGAACGGAACCGTGGTGGTGGATGCGGACCTGGACTCCATGAAGGATGCCCGCATTCTCCAGCAGCACCCCGGACTGGCACGCACTTCGGGCCACATCGGCTTTCTGGGGCATCGAAGTTATGTGGAATTCCGGAACATCCGGATTAAGGAACTGCCGTGACAGCCCGTGGTAACACCGCCTCCTGCGGCTCCCCGGGGAACCATCCCCATGATGTTACAGGAACGGAAGGCTGGTAGGCCCGGCTGGACTCGAACCAGCGACCACCTGCTTAGAAGGCAGGTGCTCTATCCACCTGAGCTACGGGCCCGTGCTTCCACGAGTTTACCGCACCGGTGAAATAGGGCAGTGCGGTCCCGGATGGACGCGAGCGGGAAGTTGAGAACCTGAACTGGAACTGTCGCGAGACCGCAGAATTATTCTAGCCTATTTGTGTGGATACGCACCAAACCTTTTGGTTTGAGCAGTACTAGTAAAGTCTGCCGGTCACGCCTGATTCGGCGAGTACACGCTCCCGGCGAGCAGGGCGCCGCATTGCGCAAAGCTTCTGTCCAGAATCTCGATGAACTGGTCCACGTCTGATCGGGCGATGTTCATGGGTGGAGAGAGGCGCAGCACGTTGCCGAACATGCCCCCCTTGCCAATGAGGAGCCCGTTCTGACGCGCCGCTTCCATCACCATCGCGGTTTGCGCGGCGGCCGGCGCCCTGGACGTCCGATCCTCGACGAGTTCGAGCGCCTGGAGCAGGCCCATGCCTCGCACATCGCCGATCAGCTCGTGTTTCGCTTGGAGTTCCTCGAGGCGCACGCGCAAGTACGCACCGGTCGTTTCGCAGTTCGACATGAGCTGGTGTTCTTCGATGAAGTCGATCACGGCCCTGGCCTGCGGTAGAGACGACGGGGTTGCCGCCGAAGGTCGAAATAGTGAGCCCGTTCACCGCGTCGGCGACCTCCGGCCGCGCAACCGTTACCCCGACCGGCGCGCCGTTGCCCAGACCCTTGGCGCTGGTGATGATATCCGGGGTGACGCCCCAGTGCTCGATCCCGAACCATTTTCCGCCGGTGCGGCCCCAGCCGGTCTGCACTTCGTCGCTGATGAAAATTCCGCCGTGGCTGCGCACGATCCGTTCGACGATCGGAAAATACTCCTTCGGCGGTGTGATGAAGCCGCCCACGCCCTGTATCGGCTCCGCCAGCAGCCCGGCGACGCGCCCGGAGGTAGACGAGCGAATCAGGTCCTCCATATCCTTGGCGCACTTCACTTCGCAGTCGGGATACGTGAGGCCGAGCGGGCAGCGATAGCAGTAGGCATTCAGCGCGTGAACCACCCCGGCCTGCGGCATGCCGAGCCGCCAGGCGCCCTGTCCGGTGAGTGACATGCCCATTGAGGAGCGGCCGTGATAGGAATGCCGCAGCGCCACGATCTCGCTATTGCCCGTATAGCATCGCGCCGCCAGGATCGCGGTTTCATTCGCTTCCGTGCCGCTGTTGGTGAAAAACGATTTGGTGAGCGCGCCCTGCGGAGTGATGGAGGCGATCTTGCGGGCCAGCGCCACCTGCGGTTCGTTGATGAAGACGGTAGAGACGTGCTGGAGCGTATCGAGCTGGCGGTGAACCTTGGCGTTCACCTCGTCATTCGCGTGGCCCACGCTCACC
Organism: Bryobacterales bacterium; assembly: GCA_963836425.1. GTDB lineage: Bacteria > Acidobacteriota > Terriglobia > Bryobacterales > Bryobacteraceae > CAWIJJ01. The sequence goes on from CAWIJJ010000017.1 coordinate 162,828, forward strand.
GTGACGATGCCGCCGAAGAAATCCAGGTACTGCCTGCCATCGGCATCCCACACGTATTGATTTTTCGCGCGGGTGATGACGAGCGGCTCCTTGAAGTAATGAAAAACCGACGGGAAGAGAAACTCCTTCTGCGCCAGGATGATTTCGTCTTTGGTCATGGTCAGGCCTCTACCAGGGGACGCGGCAACTTTGCCGGGCCGTGTTGTAACAGACGCCTTTCTGCTCGACCCCGGCAGACGGGGCTTGAAGCGGGGAGCTCCGCACGATTCGCCACATGAACACTCGAAGAGCCACGCCGCCGGGCCAACAGACCGCGGCGGCGGGATGGGGGTTATTATTGCGCTTTCCCGGGGACACGTGCAATGGCCGCCGGGTGAAGCTCTATTCCGGCGCCGTGCGCACGAACTGCACCGGGCCGATCAGGCCGGAAGGCAACAGCGGCGAATCGGCGCGGTAGAACTGCTGCGCCGTATAGGTGTACTTCTTCACGGCATCGGGCTGCTGATCGCCCACCAGGCGGTTGACCCAGAGGTTGGTCACCTTGACCTCCAGTTGATTTGCTCCCGCCTTGATGGCCTGCGTCACGTCGATCCGGAACGGAGCCTTCCAGAGCACGCCCAGCGCCTTTCCGTTGACCGAGACTTCGGCCAGGTTTTTCACGTCACCGAGGTCCAGCCAAACTCGAGACCCGGATTTGATCCAGTCGGCAGGAACCTGTATCGATTTGGTGTAAGTTCCGGTGCCGGAGAAGTACTTCACGCCGTTATCGGCATTCTCGCTCCACGATGCAAGACGGTCTAGCGTGGTTTTTGCGGGGGCGCCGCGGTTCGGCTGGAAGGCGACGTCCCAAGCACCGGCCACCGGTCCGAGCGCCGTTTCCACTGTCTTCGGCAGGGTCCGGGAAGGAGCAGCCGATGCATTGCGGAAGACCACAAACACCGCGTCGTTGGGCTCGAGCCGCAACGGAACGGTGGTGCGGCCGCCGGCAACGCGATACGCGGCGCGTTCCCGTGCGCCGGTGTCGGGATGCCAGAGTTCGGGAGCTTTTCCCGTGATCCGGAAGCTGGCATCAAGATTCTCGACGCGAGCATTCCGGTTATTGACCCAGTAGACGTCGCCGTCAGCCAGTTTGCGGTGGACGAACAGCAGCTCGGTGTCCTGCTGCGGTTTGGTGTACTGGCAGTCCGGAGCTACGTTGATAGCCGCCAGAGCCTCTGCGATGGTGCCGCTCGCAAACACTCTGCCGCGACCGGCGCCCGCCCCCCAGACCTGGTCCGCGATGGTCTTCCATTCGGACTGGTTGTCCGCCTGGCTGGGGCTGTCGACCGGTTTGGGTCCGAAGACCACGGCGCCCGCGGCCACCATGTCGCGGATCTTGCGCAGCACGGGCAGCGACATATGCCGGCTGTTGGGATCGAGCGCGAGCAGGCGGTAACTCATGCCGCCCGGCGTAGTGATCATTCCATTGGAAACTATAAGTCGATTCCTCAGCGCGTCGGCGTTGACGTAGTCGAAGCTGTAGCCCTCGGGAATCGCCGGCGGGTTGTTGCTGAACAGAGCGGTAATGTTCGAATCTTCGCCGTAATAGTAGATGATATCGGCAACGAACTTACCCTGCTGTAACATGTAGGAGCTCCGGGCCAGGTAAGTGGTCCACACTTTGGCCAGCTCCGCCCATGTTTCGTGCCTGGTGAACCACTGTCCGAAGGGACCGAGGCCGAGCCCGGGTATCTTATCGTTCGAGGGCTGATGAACCGAAGTGTGGATGACGAACCGGTTGAGGCCCATCGCCAGAAGCCTGTCGGCCGTTGGCTTCAAGGTCTCGGGCGAGAAAGTCCAGGCGCCGGAGCCGGCAGTCAAGGACTCGGCGGCGACCAGGTTCTGCCCGTAAATATGGGCGACAGAAGCTGATTCGCGCACATCCGCGTCATATCTCTCGGAGGTTTGGCCCGGCCTCGCGGTCCACATCGCGCTCATCGGGATATCGGCATTGCGCTTCACTTCCATACCGTCGGCAATGAACGCCCGCCCCGACTCGTGCGATTCGGTGTACCGGCCCATGCCGCGCTGCCGCAGAATGGTGGTGAGCTGGTCGTAGTGGTTCTCGGCCACAAGGTCGCACAGGGTCCGGCGGAAGTCCCACAGGAAACGGTCCGTCGCCTCGGCGCTTTCCACGATCCGTCCGGTCAACGCCGGAATCCAGGGCCGCATGTCGTAGCCGCGGCGCTTGGAAAACTCGGCGATCATGTCGTCGGTCCAGTTCTGAACTCCCGCTTCCCAACTGTCGGTAATCACGTATTGCAGGCCGCGCTTGCCCATCAGCGCGCCGACCGTATTCTGGTACTGCCCGAGGTAGTTATCGAAGTAGGCCTTCACGTACTTACTGCTGAGTTTGTCCACTTCGAGGCCGGTTGCTTCGGGAGATGCCGGGCTGTTCCGCGCGCCGGTAAGCGAATACCCCATGCGCAGCACCACCCACCGTCCCGCTGGAGGCGTCCAGTCGAGCGTGCCATCGGGCCGGAGCTTCGAGGTTAGGTCCACGACGTCGCTCCGCCGGACTGCTTCCGCTGCCGGAATGGCCGGAGTGGCCATGTCGTAGATGCCGGACGCGGCCGAAAAAGCGGCCTTCTCCTGGAACCGGTTGACTACCGCGTCATGCAGGTTCAGTTCGGCGATCTGAGTTCCGGCGGGCGCGGCGGGTTGTTGTGCCCGTCCCGCTTGCGCTCCGCCACCGAAGCCGCCCATTCCGCCTCCGCGGCCGGTGTTCTGCTGGGGTGGACGGGTGAGGATCGTGAGCCGGAAATAACGGGCGCTGGCCGCCGGGAAGGCGATTGTCCGCGCGCCCGCTGGAATCTCCGTAACGGTGCGGAATTGCCGCCCGTCGTCGCTCGCTTCCAGTTCCTGGCCGCTTGTTCCTCCTCCGCCGCGGCCCCCGAAGCCCCTTCCGCCTCCGCCGCCGGCGACGAACGTAAGTCCCCGGATCGTCCTCGCTGAGGGGAACTCGATTTGAATCCACGCCTTTCCGCCGACCGGCGCCGCGGGCAGCAACGTGGCTTCGGCAAGGTCGCCGTCCGTGAGCGCAGCGAGATTGAAGTTGCCGCCGCTCGAGGTGATCCTGGCTTGCAGTTCGTCGAGCGGGCGGTCATTTTCGGGTGCGCGATACGCGACCACGGCGCTGTCGGCGTAGAACTCCGGAGGAGGCGCGGCAGCTTCGCCGCGTCCGCCGCCGAACCCTCCTCGTCCACCCGCGAGGTTCTGATAGGAACCGGTAGTAGACGGCGGTTTCGGAAGCGTGCCGGTAAAGGGCTTGCCTCCTTCAACCCGGGTCTCGCTCCACACGTATTTCTTCATCGCCTGGGCGGGTGTGACCCACGGGCCTCCGCTCTCGCTCCATCCGGGTGACCCGGCGATGGCCATTTCAAGGCCCATCTCATCCGCCAGACGTGGCCGTATATTTGAAGGCGTCTTTCCATTCCGGCGTCATGAAGACCAGCCGCTTTTCGACGATTTGCGGTGTGTTCAATCCCGCGTCGAAATTCTGGAATCCGCCGATCCCCGAGCGCTTCATCCACTCCAGGTCGGCTTTGATGCCCTCTTTCGTAATATTGCCGCTCATCCAATGCCACCAAACACGTGGTTTCGCGGTATCGGGAGGCGTTTCAAATCCGCGGGCGAGAGAATCGCCCGAATTCTGGGCGGGAACGCTCCAGGTTCCCAGCAACACGGCGAGCCCGAGAGCCACGCCGAGTTGCGCCGCACCAATCGGTCGACGCATTTTGTTTGCTCTCTCTGCCATTGGAGCACCGTGCGGGTCCAATGGCCAAATCGGCCAAATCGGCGTTTGCAAGACCCCTCCGCTCGTTTTACAACTCTTTTACAAGTTGGCGATCCTACCGCAAGAGCGGCTCCGTAGCATAGCAATTGGAACAAGGAGGCTTCATGGGACCGTTTCAGACGGGGAACAACAGGATATACCGGGACGAACACCTGACACTGGATTTCGACCGCAAAGCGGCGGCGCTCGATTCGGCAACGCTCGTTCTGACGCGGAAGGAGTACGACCTGCTTTCGCTCATGGTGATGCACGCCGGACAAATCATTCCGCGCGAAGCGCTTCTGATGCGGGTCTGGGGCTATTCATCGGAAATCCGCACGCGCACGCTGGATGTCCACATCCGGCGATTGCGAAAAAAACTCGGCGGGTACGCCGATCAATACATCGAGACGATCTTCGGGATCGGCTACCGTTTTCAGCCGTTTCACGCGCCGCGGTTTGTAACGGCGCCGGTGAATGGAACGCTGCTGGCGATGGGAGCCTGACAGCCCCTGTCCGCTCTCACCGCGGCGACTGGCGGAGGGCGCCCTTCATCGAATCCGATTCGATAAAGATGTGTTTCACCTCGGGCAGCTGCCGGCGGATCGCGGATTCAAGCCGGTCCACCGCCTGTTCCACCGCGGGAGCATCGAGCACCGGCCGGAATGTCACGTTCATTGTCAGAAGCGCTACTTCGGGGCCAAGATACATCGTTAGAGGGTTCTGCAAGTCCAGCACCTCCGCATCGGACTCCACGATTTGCCGGATGAGCCGCAGTTTGCCGCGATCGGCCCCCTCCCCGATCAGCAGGTCCTTACATTCGCGCGCCAGCAGCACCGAAACGGAGATCAGGATCAGCCCGACCGCCACGGACGCCGCCCCGTCCAAATAGACATTGTGTAATAGATGGCCGAGGAACACGCCGAGAAACGCAGCCAGCAGCCCGGCAAGGGCCGCCGAGTCCTCGAACATCGTGGCGAAACTGCTGGGATCCTTGCTGGCCCGAACGGCGCGCCACAGGCTGTGATCGGGGTGCGCCTTGCGAAACTTGCGGTAGGCGACCAGGAACGCCGTCCCCTCGAAAATTGCCGCAACTCCGAGCACTACGTAATTCCACGTCGGATCCTCGAGCTCCGGTGGATTGAGCATATGCAGGATGCCCTCATACACGGAAACTCCTCCGCCCGCCGCGAACACGGAGAACGCCACCACCAGCGACCAGAAGTAGAGTTCCTTGCCGTATCCGAACGGATGCAGTTCATCCGGCGGCTGCCGGCTCCTCTTCAAACCGAGGAGCAGCAGACCGCCGTTACCCGTGTCCACGAGGGAATGAATGGATTCGGCCAACATCGCCGAACTGCCGGTGAACGCCGACGCCACCCCCTTTGAGACCGCGATGGCGAGGTTCGCCGCGAGGCCCGCGTAAATCGCAGTCTTGGATTCAGCGGCCATTCGCCGGTGTTTCGCTGCTGCCGGCGTTTCCGATCTGGTGGTCGATGCGGTCCAGTGACCGGTCCAGCCGGTTCTTGGTCGCGTCCCACCAGTTCTCCGGGGTCGTGGTGCGCAGATCGTTGAGCTGCGCCCGCAGGTCGTTGAGCTCATCGCGAACCTCATCCGCTTCGCTGCTGTTGAGCACCTTCTTCGAAGCCGTATTCAGGTCCTGCTCGAGTGCATTGATCTGCGTCTCCATGGCAGAGATAAAGTGGTCCCTGCGCGTCGCGAAGGTCTCGGGGGCCACTCTGTCAGCCTCGCCGGCAGTCTCGGTAGCGGCCGGCGTGGTCGCCGTTGTTGTCGTTGCCGTCGTCGTTGTTTTTCCCGGCTTCACCTCGGAACCGATGCGGTTTGCGCTGTTTGTCACAGACCGCTCGGTGGCGGGCCACCAGGTCTCAGGCGTCGCCTGCCGCAGGTCGGTGACTTCCGCGCGTAGGTCTTTCAGCTGGTTCCGCAGGTCCTCAATCCGGTCATTTGAAATAGGCTTCTGCGTTGTCGTCGAGGCCTTCATGGCGTCGAGCTTGCCCTCGAGCTCTGCGATCCGCCGGTCCATCCTCGCGAGTGCCGCATCGCGCTCGCTCTGCGCCGCTGCCGTTTGTTCTGTCGCAGCCGGCTGGTTCGCAGCCGTCCGGTTCTCCTTCGAACAGCCGATGCCCACCGCTACCACGGCCAGCGGCAATAAAAGGTAAAGAGAATTTCTTGTATGAAGCACGTCGATTCCTTCCCCCCCGGCCCCGAACCGGATTGTGTCCGGCGCGATACGTCTCACGCCGGCTCTGTTTCCGGCTTCGTTACCGGCAGTTATTCGGATCTCTCCGATAAAAAAACCCGGCGCATGGAAACCGGATCGCTCCCCGATTTGCATGCGCCCCAAAACCGCATTGGAAGTGCCGCGTTGCTCTGTTACTATTTTGAGGCACGGACTCCCTATCCGGCTACCGATCCATAAGTTCGAATGGAAGTTCCCGAACCTCCCGGATTACTCGACGCGCAGGTTGTTGGTTACCGAGAATACACCGGGCACGGATTTCGCTTGAATCGACGCCATGTTCCGGTCATTCTCGTTCGCTACCACACCATCCAGGGTCAGCTTCCCGTTATCGACGATGATGTGTATCGGGGGCACCGCTTGCAATGCGTAGCGGTTGAGTGTCGAGTTACCGTAAATCGCCTGGTATGCCGCCAGCCGGATGCGATCGTCATTTGGCGACAAAGGAAGAACCCGGATTTGATTTTCAACCCGGTCCACTCCTTCCACGTCGCGCACCACGTTTTCCGCGCTCGATTTCAGCGTCGGCCTGGTTACTTCGCCAGACAGCGTCACGGTCCCGCCGTCGGTCCGAAACGCCAGGTGATCGAATACTCCGTAGTACGGAAGCATCACCAGTTCGTGCCGGACGTCACGTTCCATGCGCGTGCGTGCCCGGTTTCCCGGGTTGACGCCCATGCGGTCGGCAGAGGTGTTTGCTGCCATGGTGGAGGAGTTCATTCCCGGAGCAAGATTCGGCAACATCGGTACGCCATAACCCAGCGCTATCACGTTGAGGTCGGTGCGAAGGTTTTCCCAGGCGCGCCTTGACTCCGGGCCGAAGTAATGGCGCGTCATGAAGCGGTTAATCGGCGAAGCCATCAGCATGGCATTGTCGAGGTTGTCTCTGGCTTCGGCGGTCTTGTGATCGTTGTAGTTCTTCTTGAGGTTATCTACCTCGTCTTCCAGGTCTTCAGCGGCATTCTTAACGCGCTCCTCCCTCTCGGAGAGGTGCGCGGCAGACAACGCCTTCTTGAACTCGGACTTAAACTCGTCACCGTGCCGTTCCACCCGCTGAATCGCTTCACGCAAATCCGTACGTGTGTAGACGTCCTGCGCCCGCGCGGCAGGCGCCGTCAACATTGCCGCGCAGCCGGCGGCTGTAAGTAGTAAGAACTTCAAATGCATCCCTTACCTCCTTCGAAAATAGTCTCTTATATAGGGACGTATCTTCTGCGGATTCAGAGTTGTAGGTGCCGCACCGCGGGTACGGCTGGTCACAGAGCCGTACTGCCTTTCGGGTACTTTTTAAGACAGCCGGGTTGCAACCGACTTGGCCTGCAGGTAGAGCAATAAATAGTCCGGCCCCCCCGCTTTCGAGTCTGTCCCGGACATATTGAAGCCGCCGAATGGGTGCGCCCCCACCATGGCCCCGGTGCATTTACGGTTGAAGTACAGATTTCCTACGTGGAAACGGTGCTTCGCCTCACGTATGTGCTCGGGATTATTCGAATACACCGCGCCAGTCAATCCGTATTGCGTGTCGTTGGCCAGTTCCAGGGCGTGCTCGAAATTGGCCGCCTTTGTGACCGCCAGCACGGGACCGAAAATCTCTTCCTGAAAGATGCGCGCATTCGGATCCACATCGGCGATCACGGTAGGCGCGATGAAGTAACCTTCGCCCGGCGCCGCTTCCCCTCCAGCCACCACCCGTCCCTCCTGCTTTCCGGCCTCTATATATTCGAGAATCGACTTCCGCGCGCCGGCGCTGATCACGGGCCCCATGTAGTTCTCCGGATCGTCGGCGGATCCCACTTTCAGGGCCTTGACCTTCGCCGTGAGTCTGCTCAGAAACTCGTCGTAGATCTTCTCATCAACAATGGCGCGCGAGCAGGCGGAACATTTTTGCCCCTGGTAACCGAACGCGGACATCCAGACTCCCTCCACGGCCTTGTCGAGATCCGACTCGGCGTCCACGATAATCGCGTCCTTCCCGCCCATTTCGGCAACCACGCGCTTGATCCAGACCTGGCCCGGCTGGGCCTTGGCGGCGAGTTCATTGATGCGCAGCCCCACGTCGCGCGATCCGGTAAAGGAGATGAACCGCGTTTTCGGATGCTGCACGAGCACGTCCCCCACCGCGGCGCCGCTGCCGGTCAGCAGCGTGAAGGCGCCTTCGGGAATCCCGGCGTCGAGCAGCACTTCCCCGAATTTCGCGGCGATGGTCGGTGTTTCGCTCGAAGGCTTCACAATCACGGTATTCCCCGCAACCAGCGCGGCCACCGTCATACCGGCCAGGATCGCGAGGGGGAAGTTCCACGGCGGAATCACCACTCCCACGCCAAGCGGAATGTAAATCATCTCGTCCTGCTCGCCGGGCAACTGGACCACCGGCTGCGGTCCCGCCAGGCGCATCATCTCGCGGGCGTAGTATTCGCAAAAGTCGATCGCCTCGGCGATCTCCGCTTCGGCTTCGGGCCACGTCTTCCCGGCCTCGTAGCTCATCCACGCGTCGAACTCGAAACGCCGCGTGCGCAGCGCCGCGGCAGCATCCAGCAGCATTCGGACGCGCTCTTCGGCCGGCGTGCGGCTCCATTCGCGGAATGCCCGCCAGGAATTTTCAACGGCGCGCCGCGCCAGGTCCGCCGTCGCCTTGTGATGAATCCCGACCACCTCGGAAGGGTTCGACGGATTCACGGAAACCAGCTTGTCCTCCGTGGCGATCCATTCGCCGCCTATGCGGAGCCTGTACTCACGGCCGAATTCCGAGCGCACTTTGGCGAGCGCCGCCTCCATGGCCTGGCGGTTCGCGGGTTGGGAGAAATCGGCGTACGGTTCGTTGCGGAACGGTGAGAGCGTTACGGTTGCCATTTCTCTCAGTGTGGCGCAGCCGGTGCGTCGAATTCAACGCTACGGAGCAAGCGCTTCGAAATGCGCCTTCGGGTGGGTCTGAATCCGCGCGAAGGGGAGCCCGGCGTCGTGCGCGAAAGCGCAAAGCCAGCCGCCTTCGCTGGCGGCGGTCAGCCAGCGCGTCTTGGTTTCGATCACTTCCAGGGGATACAGATCGAAGGCCGCCACCCAGGTGGGGCGGACGTGCGCCGCCGTGGGCACCAGGTCGGAGAAAAAGCAGAATCGCTCCTTCCCGCTGTCCGCCGTAATCACGCACAAATCCCGGTTGTGGCCCGGCGCGCGCCGCATCCAGATTCCAGGCACGATTTCGCAGTCGCCATCGACCAGCGCCAGGTGTCCGCTTTCGAGCAGCGGGTCGTAGTTCGCGTCGATATAGCTGACGCTGTCGCGCGGATGCCGCTCGTGTGCATGTTCCCATTCTCCGCGCTGCGCAAAGTACCGGGCGCGCGGGAACGCCGGCACTGGGCCGTTCTTTTCGAGAAGCGTATTGCCGCTCGAGTGATCCCAGTGCAGGTGGCTGTTGATTACGATATCGATCGAGTCCGGGTCAATGCCCTGGCGGGCGATCACGGCCGGCAGGGGCTCGGCTACTTTTGGCAGTTTGGCCCGCTCGCGCGCGCGGTCGGTCATTTTGTCTCCGGCGCCGGTTTCCACCAGGACAGTGTGGGCGCCGGTGCGGATCACGTAGCAGTTGAGGGCTGCCGGAATGCGATTGAGTTCGTCGCATTCCGTTTCGCGGCTCCAGAGGGTCTTCGGAACAACGCCGAAGAAAGCGCCGCCATCCCACCAGTAGACAGCCTCGCGAACCAGCGTGATTTCGAAATCGCCCAGAACGGTGCGGGACACGGGGGCCGCCCGGCTCAGCCCTGCACCAGTTTGCGGCCGCGCTCGAACAGTTCCGCCGCGTCTTCGACCAGTTTGCGGCCGCGCTCGAACACATCGCGTCCCGCCTCCAAAATGTTCTGGCTGGTATCGTTAACGGCGTCGCGGCCCTGGCGGGTCGTGTCGGCGACCGACTGCCGGGTGGCTGCACCGCTCTTCGGCGCGAAAAGCACAGCCAGCGTTGCGCCGATGACGGCGCCGGTAATGAACCAGGCGATCCGGTTGGACCCGCCGTCGGCCGTTTCTTCCATGGTTTCGTCCTGCTCGTTGTCGGACATGAAACTATGCCTCCGCGGGAGCGCCGCATGGCAGGGCTCCCCCCACATTCTGCGATATCCTTAGGCATGGCGCAAGATCCCGAACACGACGATGAACTGCAGGATGAAGGCCTGATCGACCCCTCGCACGAGCTCGATATGGTGCCGGTCTACGATTCGCAGACGATCGACTCGGACGTGGAGGCGGAGGTCATCCGGGGCATCCTGGAGGCCAATGGGATCCCCTCGATCTTGACGCGGACTCCTTATCCCCCTCTTGGCTTTGGAGTGCAGGTGCCGCGCTCCAGGCTGGAGGAAGCGCAGCGGCTGATAGAAGAACAGCAGGCGGCAGGCCCGGAAGCAGCGGCCGAGGCGGAAGCCGCTTCCGAGGAAGGCCCGGGCTAGGTTGTTTCCATCGGTGCCGGCGGCTCCGGTTCGGTGGGGCGTCCCGGCGGCCCGGGTTCCGGTTCAGGCTCGACCGGGGGCTCGGGTTCGGGGCGCGGGAACACCGACCTCGCCGAGACCGTGGGCGCCGGATGGTCCGATAGCGTCACCTCGCACTCGCAACAGTCGCTGCACCGCAGGCATTTTTCGCAGAGGTGGTTGTTGCACGCATCCTTGGTGCATCGAGCGCAAATCCGGATCGATTCTTCCGCGCAGATACTGCATTGAAACGGCATGAGGGGCGTTATCTCTTCCTTCCTGTCTTGGGCGCTGCCTGGATCACCAAACCGCGGCATCGCTGGGCCTCTTTGTCCATGACCGCGAGGTCCTGCTCGCGCTCATACGCCAGGTTCACCGCGTAGTTCTGCAGCCGGTCGCGATTGGCTCCATTCTCCGCCGACAATCCCAGCAGGACCTGTGCGTCCGCCGGGCTCTGGTACTTGCTAATGGCCTCGGCGAGCGACGGCACCATAGCCTCGAGTCCGTGGATTCGAAACAGCACCTCGAGCGTGGCCGATAGTTTCTGGGGATTACGCGCCAGCGCCGCGGCGCCCTCGGCCAGGGCTCGCGCCTGCTGCCGGCTGGACTGGAGTTGGGCGACATAAGTGTCCGACGCCCCGCGCTCGACCCATGTCTGAGGGTTGAGTTTGTCGAGCGCCGCGGCAAGCCGTGTGGCGTGAGCGGATATTTCCCGCAGCACGGGCGCAATCTCCCAATCGGCGATCAAGCCGGCCTGTTGCTGGGGTGGGTTGGCGGGCGCCTGGGCGAACATCGCCGAGGCACAGACAAGCATCAGTCCTCGCAGCGCAGTGAGCATAACACTCCCTTAAATCTAACATGCGAGGATTTCGCTGCCTGTCACAGGCGACCCCCGGGGTGGGATCGCCTGCAAATGCGTGCTGCGGGAAGTGAAACTTGGGGCTAACCGCCTGGAGGCGGTGGCGTGCCGGTGGGCGCAGGAGGAGTTCCGGTGGTGGTGCCGCCGTCCTTGCCCTTGTCGCCCTGCGTTCCGGGGGGGACCGTTCCTCCGCCCGACGGTACGCCGGCGCCGGTCCCGCCCGGTTGGCGGCCGACCGCAACCTGGTAGAGCGCATCGCGAGTAACCTGAAGCGCTTTCCGCACGAAGTTGCCCTTGTCGATCGAACGGGCAAACAACGGCTGGCCGCGAATGACACGGATCGACTCGCCCGGATTCAGAATCGCCGGATTGCCGGCGGCTGTCAGGTTCCGCACCGCCACCTGCCCCTCATCCACCGTCACAAAAGTGGTTCCATCGTCATCCTCCACAACCACATCGAAAACCGTGCCGCGCACGGATACGACAGCGGTGGGGCTGGTGACGTTGTTGGGGTTCGGAATCCCGGGAGAGTGTTGGACAAAGACCTTGATTCGCCCGATGAAGATGTTGATCAGGTGTTTCCAATCTCCGGGCGTTTCGCGGAATATCACCTTCGAATTCTGAAAGACTTCGAAGGTTGAGCCATCGGACACCTGGAACCGGGCATAGCCGTCCGCGCCGGTCACGATCAGTTGGCGCGGCCTCACGCTGCTGCCGGCGGAGAGCGCTTTGAAGTAGCCGCCGTCGGCAATTGAAACCATTCCGGTCTGGGAGATAACGGTAGCAGCCAAGTCCTGGGCGGACAACACCGGCAGGCACACGGCAAGGACTGCCGCCGTCAGCAGCTTTTCCACCGTCCGCGAGAGATTAGAGAGCCGGAACATGCTAGCCGTTTCTGGATGCCCGTATCTGAAACCGGACCCCGAGACTAGGTCACCTCAGAGTCTAGCATCAAACATGCGAAGCAAGTAGTCCGCCGTGATTAAAATATCGTCAGAAGCCTTGAGAACATTAGTCTTTATGCCGAGGTCCGGCGTCTGAAATAAGGTAGAATGAGACTCAGTTGTGTGTCATAGCGCCACATTTTCCGCCTGCTCGCGGGTGATCGTTTTCGCATTAGGCGGGCTTTGGGCACTACAGGCCCAAACGGCGGACTGGCGGAAGGTAGGCGGATCGGCCGTAGAGCTTTCGCTTGCTGCCCCGGCTACCGGGCCGGTCGAGCGAGTCTGGTTTTCTCCCGGCGGATCAGTCCTTTACGCCAGAACCCGCAGCGGAAATACCTTCCAGACCGCAGACTTCGAGACATGGGTTCCGGCTGAAACGGACCCCGAACCGCAGGCGACCTTGTCTCCGGCGGTGGTGCGAGTCCCGGAAACTGGAGCCCGTATCGTGGCGAGTCCAGCCCGGCCCTCGCGAAGCTATGCTTTGGGGCGCAACCTCTACCGGTCCGACGATGGCGGCCGCACCTGGGTCAACCTGACAGCCTTCCGGTCCGCGCCTGTGGTCGGCGGGGAGCAGCGAAGCGTGGCCGTTTCCGCTTCGGACCCGGATCGCCTCATAGTAGCGAACGATTTCGGCGTCTGGCGCTCTCTCGATGGAGGACTTTCCTGGAGCGGCCTGAACCAGTTCCTGCCAAACCTGTCGATTCGACGGATTCTGGCAACTCCCTCCGGCCCTGTTGGAATGCGCGTGCAGGCGGAACGGCTCGGCCAGCTGGAATTGCCGCCGGCAGGCTCGGTGTGGGTGCCGGTTTCGCCCGGAGCAGACCCGGAAACCGAACTCCGGCAGCGCCTTTCGTCAACCCTCAACGTCGAGATTTCGGCCGTTGCCGTCTCCGGAAGCACCGTGTATGCCGGCGGTACCGACGGTCACATGTGGTTTTCGGCGGATAATGGAGCAACGTTCCGGCCGAGCAATATGCCCCTGGGCGCGGCGGGCAGAGTGGAGCGGATTTTCGCCGATCCGGTGGAACCCTGGGTGGCACTGGCCGCGCTCAGCGGCCCCGGTCCGCACGTGCTGCGTACCACCAACCGGGGGTTGTTCTGGGATTCGCTCGATGGCAACCTCCCCGACGCCTCCGCTCACGGCATTACGGCCGAACGGGCGGCCGGGGCCGTCTACGTGGCTACCGACCGCGGTGTTTTCTGGGCCACGGCCGACCTTGAAACAGCCAGCACCGCCGCTGTCGAGTGGACCGAATTGTCCGGTAAACTGCCGGCCGCGCCCGCCACGGACGTTCTGCTTGACCCGGCCGGAGCTCAGCTTTATGCGGCGCTCGACGGATACGGGTTATATGCTATCGCCGCTCCCCACCGGCGCACCAACCTGAGGATTTTAAACGCCGGCGATTATTCCACCCGGCCCGCCGCTCCCGGTTCCCTCCTGAGCGTGATTGGCGGCCGCGTGCTGTCCGTTCAGGGCGGAAATCTGAACTACCCGGTATTTGCCGCGTCTGATGCCGAATCGCAGGTTCAGGTGCCCTTCGATGCAGTCGGACCCGTGGTTTCCCTGTCCTTGCAGACGGCCGGGCGCACGGTGCGCCGCGACCTTCCGGTGCAGCCGGTTTCGCCCGTGATTATGGTGGCCCGGGACGGCGCGCCCATGCTGTGGGATGCGGAGACCGGATTGCCGCTCGATCTTCGCAACGGCTCGCGGCGCAGCGCGAAAGTTCAGATTTGGGCCACTGGGCTGGGCAAGGTGCGCCCCGAATGGCCCACCGGAACCGAAGCGCCGCTCGAGAACCCGCCCGCCGTCGTGGCGGAAGTCAAGGCCTTCCTGGACGGTGTTCCGTTGATCGTGAACCGGGCCACGCTGGTCCCTGGCTTCATCGGGTTTTACCTGATTGAGGTGCAACTGCCGGCAGTGGTCAATGCCGGGGTCTCCGAACTTTGGATCACCGCGGACGGCACTGAAAGCAACAGGGTTGCGCTGGCGCTCGATCAGTAGGTTGCCGCGTTAACGGCGTACCGCCTCCGCCTCCACCGTGCCGGCCCGCTTTCGAACCATCATTCGCACCAGCGCCATGGCGATCAGCACCAGCGCGAACGTGCAAACAATCGTGGCACCGGTGGGCAGATCCACTTTCAACGAAAGGTAAACCCCCAGCGCTGAAACCAGCGTGCCCATGGTCCAGCCGATGGCCAGCCGCGGCCCCACCTTATCGGCCCAAAGCATGGCCCCAACACTCGGCACGATGAGGTAGCAGAAGACCAGCAGAACGCCCGCAATCGCCACCGAGCTCGTCACCACGAAGCCGAACGAAGCGTAAAACAGAAAATCCCAAAAGCGTGTCGAGATTCCCTGCCGCTCCGCCTCCTCCGGATTCATCGAGATCAGCAGGAACTTCTTGCGGAAAACGTAGTGGAACAGTCCCACCACCCCGTACAGCGCGGCGGTCTTGCCCACCTCGAACCAGGACACCGTCAGGATATTTCCCACCAGCATCTCCTTCAGGTGTTCGGTCTGCTCCACCGACTTGCTCATGGCCAGGATGGCAGCCGCCGAGGCCACCGCGTAACAGATGCCGATCACCGCCTCCTGGGGAATCCGTGCCCGCTGCGTGCGGATGGTGGAGAATACCGCCGCACCCAGAAAGGTGAAGATCAGGCTGGTGATGTAGGCGCCCGTGCCGTGGGGCTCGATCCCGTAGAGCACGGCGATGGTGGTCCCGAGCGCGGCGATCTGTGCCAGCGACAGATCGACGAAAATGACTCCTCGTTCCACGACGTGAACTCCCAAATAGGCGTGAATGCCTGTCAGGATGAGGCTGGCGATGAACGGCGCAAGCAGGAAGGAAAAGGTGCTCATGTTGAAATCACCTGTGAGCTACGGATGCTTTTGAAACAGGCTAACCAGAAGGTTGATGTCGTAGTCGAAGAGCTGGAAGTACGTGGTGACCTCCTTCTTTCCCCCGACCGAGGGCAGCAGCACCGCGACATCTCCATTCGTTTCGCGCGCGATCGCATTGGGCGTCCGCAAATCGAAGTACGGCTCCACCAGCAGCAAATGGACGTTCTGCTGCTTCATCGTGTTGATCAGCTCCAGGGTATGCCCCGGGGTAGGCGGAATACCGGGTTTGGGTTCCACATAATCCACCACCTGCAATCCGAAACGCTCGCAGAAGTTTGGCCAGGACCGGTGATAAGTGACCACCTTCCGGTTTCGGTAAGGCGCCATCTTGGCCTCCCACCCTTTCTCGGCAGCCGTCAGGCGTTTGTCGAAATCGGCGTATCGCTGCTGGTAGTAGGCGGCATTGGCACCGTCCAACTGGGCGAACCGGTCGGCGAAGGCCTTCGCAATGCGCCGCCCGTTCTCCGGATCCAGCCAGTAGTGCGGGTTGCCGAGGGGGTGGACGTCGCCCATGGCACGCGTCACCTGCCCGGTGGGAATCTCGAGGATCTGGCAGTGTTGCGACATATCCATGTATCCGCTGCCGCCCACCTGGATTTTGGCATTCCGGCTCTGCGTTTGCAGCGGCGGCAGCCACCCGATTTCGAGTTGCAGCCCTACCACCGCCAGCAGATCCGCTTTTTGCAGCTTCAGCAGGAAGCTGGGCTTCGGTTCCACGAAGTGCGGATCCTGATAGCCTTTGGCTATGGAATCGACCGTTACCTTGTCGCCGCCCGCTTCCCTGGCCAGCGCAGCCAGGTCTTCCGTCGAAGTCATCACGTTTATTTGCGCGGCAGTCGACGGCGCGGCCGCGAGCAAGGCGCCGAGCAGGCTCAGCGCAAATAACTTCAGGTTTCTCAAAGCAGTATCCTTACCTTTCAGGACGTCCACGCGTACTACCGGGGTTTCGTCGGTAATTTTCCGCATGATCAGAACGGGTGGGCGCCGTGCGCGCCGATGGAGAAAATGAGCTGGAACAGCAACTCGTTTGTTGTCAGGCCCTCGCCGTAGCTGGTCCGGCGAAGCTGAGTCCGAACCTGGCTGAACTCGCTGGGCCAATAAGTTAGCAGCAGCGACCCGCCCGTATCCTGCAACAGGCGGCCCGCGCGGAAAGCCTCGCAGGGCGTCGTGGTTTCAGGGAAAGTCGGAAGGCAGCCTCCCCGTTGGGAGCGGTCGAAGCGGGCGCCGGCAAACCACCTCTGCCGGAGCTGATAG
This sequence comes from Bryobacterales bacterium, assembly GCA_963836425.1. Taxonomy (GTDB): domain Bacteria; phylum Acidobacteriota; class Terriglobia; order Bryobacterales; family Bryobacteraceae; genus CAWIJJ01. Next base: position 179,315 of record CAWIJJ010000017.1, read on the forward strand.
TCGCCGGAAACGTAAAATCCGAATGGACGAACAATGGAGGCGGGAGAGCCAAAGAGCCGGAACGGAGTCGTGTCCACCACGGTTCGCGCCCACACCAGTTCGGTGCGCGCGGCAAACGAGCGGTAGATTGAACGCTGTAGCGGCTTCCAGCGAAGCGTCGCATCGAACCCGTAGAGCTGGTTCCAGCCCTCGCCGAACGGGCTGCGTCCACGCGCAAACGAGCCGCCCAGGTCGAGGTTGGTGGCTTCGTTCAGGTCGCTGTAGACGCGCAGGTGGCCCACCGTGGATAAGTCGCTGCGCTTATAGGAGGTGAAGACCCCTTCGCTTTCCCCGCGATAGAGTTGCGCCGTGCCTTCCATGAAAATGCCCTTGGGCGCCGGCAGGATCCGGCTCAGCGAGACGCCTTCATCGTTAATGCCTTCTTCGCCTGCCACCAGATTCTGGGACACCAGGGGCCGGTCCACCCACGGCAGGATGTGGTTGTGCATGGTGTTGACCCGGCCAAAAGCCGCGCGCATCTTTCCGGCGCGCAACTGAAGGCCGGCGGGCAGCGCGGTGAAGGTGATGTAGCCCTCCTCCAGGTCAACTCCCGTCCTGCCGAAGGTCAGGAAGAAATCGGCGCGGGCGTAAGGGTCGATCACTTCCTGAAAGCTCACTTCGGTTTCATGCATCTCGAGCGCGGGCGTCGGGCGGTTGGCCGGGTTTCCCGCCGCGCCGGTGAAATCGCCGATCACGGCCACATCCGGATTGAGGGCCTTCGACGCCGCGCCTCCGGCTCCGCCAAGGACCGGTGGGGGTGCGGCCTGCGGCACAACGGCCGTCTCGGGCGGCGTGGGCACCGGAGCCACGGCCGGAGGCTGGGCCTTCAGCGCCTGCACCTCCGCTTCCAGAGCCTTGATCCTTTCTTCCATCGCGCGCATGCGATTCAACAATTCGGTATTGTCCTGAGCTCGCAACGGGAACGCCGCCAAAGCCAGCGCCGCGGGGAGCAATAACGAGACCGCTCGAATACAGCTTCGGTGTTTCACTAGAGTCCTCTTGGTTACATTTCCAGGCGCAGCCACATTGCGCCACCGATGAGTTCAGATGGAGCGACTGGGCGGTCCGCGAGTGCCGCCGGTGGGAAGCACACGGTCGCACGGCGAGCCGGTGCTGCCGGCGACCGGAAGCCAGGCGAGCGTCAAAAGAGGGGCGGAAATGTCCGGGAGCACCGGCCCGGAGGAAAGCGCGGGTCCGTTGGCGCAGAGCGCGCAGTAGTGCCGGAACCCGCTCTCGTGGCCGTGTTCAGCCGCGAGCGAAGCGGTCAGGCTTCCGATCAGCAGAAACGCGATCAGAACAAAAACGATTCTCCGGGCGAGTGGTGCCCCCTGCATCCCGCCCCATTATAGTATTTCGCCACACGAGGCATCCGGGTATATGATGACGCGTATCGGCTCGGATGCCATCGTGTCCGGGGCAGAGGGACTGACAATGATCTATACCAGACGAGATATTGGGAAGCTCGCCCTGGCCACCATGCCGGTGGCCGGACTTATGGCGGCGGACAGGCAAAACTCTAAATTCGGCGGAGTGCAGATAGGCGCGATAACGTACTCATTCCGCGCACTTCCCGCTAGCGCGGAGGAGACGCTGAAGTATCTTCTCGAAACCGGCTTGAGCGGATGCGAAATGATGGGGCCGGTAGCCGAGAGTTACGCCGGAGTTCCCACCGCGGGCGGGGGCGGAGCGGCCCGCGGAGCGGGCGGCGGCGCCGGCCGCGGCGCGGGCGCGCCTCAGGCGGTTGCTGCCGCAGCGGCCGGCGGCCAGGGACGCGGACGCGCCGCGACCACTCCCGAGCAGCAGGAAGCGCGGCGGCAAGCGGCCGAAGAGGTCAAGAAATGGCGCTTGTCGGCTTCCATGGACAAGTACAAAGCGCTGCGCAAGATGTACAACGATGCCGGCGTCACCATCTACGCCTACAAACTCGAGCCCCAGGAAGGCATGTCCGACGAGGAGTTCGAGTACATTTTCAACGTAGCCAACGCGCTCGGGGCTACACACGTCACCCGGGAGTTGCCCACCAACGAGGAATTCGCCAAGCGCATCGGCGACCTGGCCGCGAAGCACAAGCTGATGATGGGTTACCACAACCACACGCAGGTCAAGTTCGACAGTTGGGATAACGTGCTTGCCAATTCCAAGGGCAATGGCCTGAACCTGGACGTGGGGCACTACTATGCCGCCACCGGGCAGTCCGCCTGGCCGCTGATTCAGAAGTATCACGACCGCGTGACCAGCCTGCACCTCAAAGACCGGCGGGGACCGGCGAACGGCGGAGCGAATATGCCCTGGGGTCAAGGCGAAACGCCGCTCAAAGAGATTCTGCTGGGGCTCAAGAAGGAGAAGTACAGGATCCCGGGCAGCATCGAACTCGAGTATCAGGTGCCCGACAATTCCTCGGTTCTGACCGAGGTCTCAAAATGCGTCCAGTACTGCAAGGATATCCTCGTATAGCAAAAAGGGGCTCCGGGAAGGAGCCCCTTTACTCACATAGACGGTTTTTTCGTTTCCTCAGACCACGTTTACGTTTTCAGCCTGCAAGCCTTTCGGGCCTTGTTTCACCTCAAATTCGACTTCCGCCCCTTCGTCGAGCGAACGGTATCCACTCGACTGGATCGCGGAAAAGTGAACGAACACATCGTCGCCGCCGGATCTCTGGATGAATCCAAAGCCTTTAGCGGCATTAAACCATTTCACAATACCTTTTTCCTTCACTACACCTTCTCCTCATCATTGTTCGTCGTGCTCTTGGGTCTCTTGAGACAAGGAAAGCGGACTTTCGAGGCTTGCTAAGAACTTCCGAGGCGCGGCTAACAAACGTTTCCGTTGCGTACGGTATTCTCTCAGATGGCATGAGTAGGGTCAAGCGTGGGCGCGTAGCCTCGGGTGAAGCCGAACTGCTCGAGCGCATTTCGGAGAAGGCCTCCGCCGGGCGAGGTCCCGGCATAACGCTCGGTATCGGCGATGATTGCGCCATCTTTCGGCCGACCGCCGCCGAAGACCTGTTGTTCACTACGGACATGCTGGTGGAAGGCACGCACTTCACGCGCGCCACGCACAAACCCGGCGATCTCGGGTGGAAAGCGCTTGCCCGCGGACTGAGCGATATCGCGGCAATGGGCGCCCAGCCTCGCTTTTGCCTGCTCTCACTTTGCCTGGCGCCCTGGACAGGGCGCGCGTGGGTGGACGCCTTTTTCCGTGGCCTCTTCGCGCTGGCCCGCCGCGAAGCCACGGTCCTGGCGGGCGGCGACCTGTCGCACGGCGACCGGCTGGTCTGCGATATTGTCGTCTGCGGTTCGGTGCCCCGCGGAACGGCCTTGCGGCGGGATGGAGCCCGCCCGGGCGACGCAATCTACGTTTCGGGTAAGCTGGGCGGATCGGCGCTCGGGCTGCGTGTGGGCGCGGGCAGCGCCTGGAAGCGCCACGCCCGGCCCGAGCCGCGTCTCGCTCTCGGCCGTTTTCTGCGTGCCAAACTGCACGCTACCGCCGCCATGGATTTGAGCGACGGGCTATCGCTCGATCTACACCGGTTGTGCTCGGCCTCGGGCGTGGGAGCCGGCATCACCATGCCGCCGGTGTTTCGCGGCGCCACCACGCACGATGCGCTCCATGGCGGCGAGGACTACGAACTGCTGTTCACGCTTCCACCGGACTGCCGCCCGCCGGCCGCTTTCGAACGACTCCCCATCTCCCGCATTGGTGACATCGTACGCGCCGCGGCCGGCACCGTGCTTCTCGACGGCCGCGCCTTGCCACTGTCAGGTTACGACCACTTGCGAACGTGACGTGGCCTGAGAGTTGCACCGGATGAAATCCAGGGAGACATTTATGTCATTCGGACTCTACCTGGTCGGCTTCATCGTGCTGATTGTTGGCCTCGCTTTGGGCGCTTACCTCATGCACGTTCCTGCGATGTGGATCGGTGTGGGCGTTATCGTACTGGTCGGCATCGGCATTCTTACCGGTGTGACCTCCACCCGGCGTCCCGATCCCTCGTAAAATAGTGAGTTGATCGTCACACTCACGATAAACCCGGCCATCGACCGGATCATCAGCGTGGACCGGCTGGCCTTCGACGACCGCGCTTACATCAACTCCAATCGCGAGTCACCCGGAGGCCGCGGGCTCAACGCCTCCTGCGTGATCCACTCCTTCGGCGGCAAGACGCACGCGGTTCTGACGGCCGGCGGGAGCACGGGCGGACGGCTCCAGGAGCATCTCTCCTGCTGCGGATTCCCCATCAAGGTGGTGCCCATCGAGCAGCCGATCCGCACGAACCTGACGGTGACCGATAAACAAGGCCTGACCGTGAATCTCAACGAGGAAGGGCCGCGCCTCACGAAAGCCGAAATCGGGCGAGTCGAATCGATGGTGCAGGAATCACTGGCTGCGGCGTCATGGCTGATGGTCTGCGGCAGCCTGCCTCCGGGAGTCCCCAGCGATTTCTACGCGAGGATGATCGCCCTCGCCCGCAGCCACAAGGTGAAGACTCTGCTGCACGCCGGCGGGCCCGAGTTGCGCGAAGGGATCGAAGCGCGGCCCACCGTGGTTACACCCAACCAAAGGGAGGCCGAGCGGCTGCTCGGCCGCATGCTGCTGACCCGCACACACCACCTCGAAGCGGCGCAGACCATCCGCTCCATGGGACCGGAAGCAGTGGTTCTTTCGCTCGCCAGCCGCGGCGCAATCGGCGCCTTCGCCGACGGCCTGATTGAGGCCCTGCCGCCGCGCATCGACGCGCTCTGCGCCATCGGCGCCGGCGACGCGCTGACCGCCGGGTACGTATGGGCCATGCGGCGCAAGCCGAATTGCGCCGACGCGCTGCGCTGGGCAGTCGCGGCCGGAACCGCCTCGGCAAAACTGCCCGGCATGAAGTTCGCGAACAAGGTTCAGACGCAGGAGATTTACCGGCAGGTGGAAGTCCGCCGCGTCGAATAACGTGTCGCATCCGTCAGCCGAAAAATCGCACGGATTCTTCCGCGCCGCGGGCACCGTCTCCGCCGCGGTTCTTTCCAGCCGCGTCACCGGCATGATGCGGGAAATGGCGATGGCCCGCCTCTTCGGCGCAGGTCAGGCCTACGACGCATTTCTGCTCGGCATGCGCATTCCGAACCTGCTGCGCAACCTGTTCGCGGAAGGCGCGCTCTCCTCGGCCTTCGTCCCCGTCTTCACTCAAACGCTGGCAAGCCGCGGCAAGCAGGAGGCCGCAAAGCTCTCGAACTCCCTGGCCACCCTTCTGATCCTCATTATCGGAACGCTGTGCGCGGCTGGCATCATCCTCAGCCCGGAGATCGTCCGCCTGCTCGCGCCGGGTTTTGCCGCAGTGCCGGGAAAGTTCGAGCTGGCTGTTCTCCTCACCCGCATCATGTTCCCATTCCTGCTGCTGGTGGCGCTGGCGGCACAGGCCATGGGGCTGCTCAATTCCTGCGGGCGCTTCGGCGTACCCGCCATGGCCTCCACCTGCTTCAATATCGGCTCGCTCGCCGCGGGACTGGCGGTGGGCTTCACCATCGGGCGAAGCTTCGGCCAGGGTCTGATTGTTTCCATGGCCGTGGGCGTGCTGGCCGGAGGCGTGTTGCAGCTCGCCTGGCAATTGCCCGCCCTGCACCGTCTCGGGTTCGTTTTCCGGCCCGGATTTGACCTGCGCGATCCGGCGGTCCGCCGCGTCTTCCGCCTGATGCTGCCCGCCCTACTCGGAACGGCCGCCGTTCAAATCAACGTCATCGTCAACACCAATTTGGCCTCGAGCCTGACCGATGCATCCGGCAGAGTAGTCAACGGTCCGGTAAGCTGGCTCAGCTACGCCTTCCGTTTTTTGCAATTCCCGGTAGGGGTTTTCGGGGCGGCGATTGCCACGGCCACTGTTCCGGAGATCTCCCGCACCGCGGCGGCGGACCGCCTGCATGAATTCCGGGACGCCATCGTCCGCTCTTTGGGCACGGCTCTGCTGCTGACAATTCCCTCTTCGTTCGGGCTCGCCATTCTCGGGCGCAGCATCATTGCGGGCATCTACGAGTGGGGCCGCTTCACCCGCTCGGACACCGAACAGACGGCCGCCGCCCTGGCCTGTTACAGCGTGGGGCTTGCCGGCTACGCAGTCATCAAAATCCTGGCGCCGGCGTTTTATGCGCTCGATGACGGCCGCACGCCGGTTCTGGTCAGCATGGCTTCGGTGGCCATCAACCTGGCCGCGGCACTCACCCTGGTTCACTGGGCGCACATGGGACACCGGGGGCTCGCGCTTTCCACGTCACTGGTGGCTCTGTTCGGCGCCGGCGCCCTGTTCATGCTGTTGCGCAGCCGGGTACCCGGATTGCGCCGCACCGGCCTGGCCGGCACCGCGTTCCGCATCACCGCGGCATCCGCCGTTATGGCGGCCGTCCTGCTCGTCTCCCGCGCCGCGGTCCACTCCCTGGCCGGCGACGGGAAACTGGCCGCGCTCGGCGATGTTGCCCTCTCCGTGCCCCTCGGAGCCGCCGTTTTCTATTTCGCCGCCCGCCTCCTGCGGGTACCCGAACTCGAGGCGCTCAGAACCGCATGTTACACTGCGTTTAGAAATGCATCCCGACCTGAAGTTGGTCATCCGCCTGCAAGAGATCGATAAGCGGCTTGCGGAACTGGCGCGGGAGATTGCCGCACTGCCGGTGCACATCGCGGAAATCCAAAAAAAGCTGGTTTCACACGAACGCAAGCTGGAGGCCGATCGCGCCGCCCTGGCGGCCAATCAGAAGGAACGCAAGAAGTGCGAAGGCGAGATCCAGGTTCAGGAGCAGAAGATTTCAAAACTCAAAGATCAAATGCTCCTGGCCAAAACCAACGAACAATATCGCGCCTTCCAGAACGAAATCGATTTTTGCCAGAAGGAAATCGGCAAGCTGGAGGACCGGATTCTCGAGCTGATGGGGGAATCCGAACCCCTGGACCGGAACGTGGCCGAGGCGGAAGTTGCGCTGAAGGCCGAAAAGGCCCAGGTGGAGAAGGAAAAGCAGGAAACGCGGGAACGGACCATGGCGGACCAGAAGGCCGCCGACGAATTGACAGCGGAACGCGCCGCAGCCGTCGCGGAACTCACGCCTTCCACCTACCAGCGCTACGAACGCATTCGTAAGGCCCGCTGGGGGGTGGGGATCGCGGAGGTTGTGGAAGGCCGGTGCGGAGCCTGCAACCTGACCCTGCGCCTCCAGCTTTTCCAGGACCTCAAGAAGGGCGGAGAAATCCTGGCCTGTGAAAACTGCCAGCGGATTCTCTATTACAATCCCCCGGTCGCGGTGGAAGATTTAACCGGCGAGGCTGCGCCGGCGGCGCATAACTGACCCGCCGGCACCGCCCCCTACGAAAATCAGCGATCGCCGAGACTGTAGCCGAGCCAGACCGATCCGCCCGGCACCACGTTGCTCCCGTACTGGAAGAAATTATGCACGTAGCGAAGGTCGAACTGCGGGCGAATAAAGACGTGGTCCGTCACGTAAAACTGCACCGCGGCGCCGGTGTGCAGCGCGAAGTGGTTTGAGCTGTCGAGAAACTGGTTCTGGCTGGAGCAGCCGGTGAATGAACTGCAGTACTGAGAACTGTAATAGAACCGCATGTTGGCCGCACCGAGGCCGCCGAAGAATTGCAGCGATGCCTTTGGAGTCGAGATCGGGGAATAAATCCCGTTGATATCGTAGAAAGTGGTGCGGGCCTGCAATCCTGCGTACTCGGGCTTGTTCGGCTGAATCTGCACCTCGCCGCCCACGCCGAATTTCGGATACAGCATCACGTTGGCTCCGATGCCCAGGAAGAAACCGCCCAGGCTCGAGGTCGGGTACAGCGTACCGTCTCCGAAGGTGTCGATGGATTGATTGCTGTCTTTAGCGTGGTTTGAGCCGAAGCCGATTCCAAAATCGACCTGGCTTTGAGCGCTGGCAAGCGAGACGCACAAAACTGGAAGGGCCAGCAGTGTTAGGTAGCGGCAGATACGTTTCACGTCAGAGATTCTCCTGATAGATAGCTGGAATTGCCTGTATACGAATTGCCTGGACCCCAAACAACCCCGGCATAACCGGGTGTTCCGCACGGCCCGGTTACTTGCCGTGATACCAGTTACGACGTCAAACCCGAATTCCCGGTTTCACTCTTACAGTCTACCTTTTCTGGCACTTCGGGCAGAAATGAGAAGAACGCTGCGTCACCAATACCCGCCGGATTGGTGTTCCGCAAACCACGCAGGGCTCTCCGGCACGCTGGTACACACGATGGCTCACCTGAAAGAATCCTTTTCTGCCTTCGGCGTCCACGTAGTCTGAAATCGACGAGCCGCCCGCGGCGATAGCTTCCGTAAGTACCGCCACAATTGCTTCGTGGAGCCTCTTCGGACGATCTCCTCGCAACCGTCCGGCGATGGCCTGAGGGTGAATTCCGGCACGAAACAGCGCTTCGTCCGCATAGATGTTGCCGATGCCCCGCAGGAAGTCCTGGTTCAGCAGCAGCGCCTTGATCCTGGTTTTCCTCCCCTTCAACCCCCGGGCAAAAACTTGCCAGTCAACCTCCAGGGGCTCGGGGCCGAGACGGGCCACGCGCCGGGGAAACTCGTCGCTGTAGAGAAGCCGCCCGAACTGCCGGCTGTCGTCGTAGAGCAGCACGCCGCGGTCGAGCGTGAAGATGGCGTGGGTGTGCTTGCCCGGTTCGCCGCCCAGAAGGAGCCGCCCGGTCATGCCCAGATGCACGGTGAGGTGGCCGCCGCCCTCCATGAAAAGAACAATGAATTTTCCGTAGCGGCGAATGCCCTCGATTCTTCGGCGGGCCAGTTTCGCCGACATCTCGTCCGGATCGCCGCCGCGCAGCACCCGCAGGCAGCGGAATTCGGCGCAAAGAATCCGGCGCCCGACCAGCGGCGCGATCGACCTGACTACGGTTTCGACTTCCGGCAGTTCGGGCACGCTCAGGGCACCTGCAAAAGGATCCGGCCGTCTTCGACCTTGACCTGGAACGTATCGATGCGGCAGCCGGAAGTGCGCCCGTATTCGCCCGTCGCGCAATCGAATTCCCACATGTGATACGGGCAGATCAGGCGTCCTTCTTCCAACTGACCCTGGCCCAGCGGACCGCCCGTGTGCGGGCAAACGCCATCCAGCCCGTAGAGCGCCCCGCCAACATTGCATACCGCGAACAGCTTTTCTCCGAGCGCCACTTCCATGACGCTGTCTGGCGGCAGGGCGGAAGCCGGGCCCACCGGAACAAATGGCATATCCACAGTAACGCCCGCCTCTCTCCGGGTTGTCAAGCCGCGTGCAAACGGCGGAAACCGGGAGGCGGCGCCGGGCATCACAAAGCGCATGGAAGCCCGAAGAGTCCTTGCCGCCGCGGTAATGGCGGCCGCGTTCCTGATGGCCGGCTGCGGCGCCGTCAAAATCGGACGCATTACGGCGGACCCGTCCCGCTACCGCAATCGCACCGTAACGGTGACGGGGACAGTCACCAATTCCGTGGGCCTGCTCGGCACCGGAGGCTACCAGGTCGAAGACGACACCGGGAAGATTTACGTGTTGAGCCAAACCGGTGTCCCATCGCGGGGATCCCGCGTCAAAGTAACCGGCACGGTCAGCCCCGGCGCACAGGTATTGGGCGCCTCCGTAGGCACCGTGATTCGGGAACGCAGCCACCGGGTGCAGTAAAGGCCGGGCGGGTGTCCAGGCCTTCCTCGCCGATTCGCTACAATCGGAGAACCGATGCAGACGATTCTCGTGATTGACGACGATGAGAGCCTGCGCGACACGATTGGGGTCATGCTGGAACAGGACGGCTTCCGGGCTGTGCTTGCAGGCGATGGCCGGGCGGGTTTCGAAAGAGCCGTCACCTTGAAGCCGGACCTCGTGCTTGTCGACCTGCGCCTCCCGGGCATGAGCGGTACGGAAATCTGCAAGCAACTGCGGTCCGCCCAGGTGAAGACTCCCATCATCGTGTTGAGCGCCGTCGGAGACGAAGTGGACAAGGTCCTGCTGCTTGAAATCGGCGCGGACGACTACGTCGTCAAGCCTTTCGGGACGCGCGAATTGATGGCCCGCATCCGTGCCGTTTTGCGGCGCGCCTCTCCGGACGCGCGCAAGGTGGTTCATTTCGCCGACACCGAAGTCGATTTCGAGCGGCGCCTGGTTCGCCGCAAGAACGAAGAGCTCAAATTCACTCCGGCCGAATACAATCTGCTCTGCTACTTTGTGCAGAACCCGGACCGGGCGCTCACCAGGGACATGATCCTCAATTCGGTGTGGGGCTACGAATTTTTCCCGAACACCCGGACCGTGGACGCGCACGTGGTGAAACTGCGCCAGAAACTCGAACCGGATCCCAACGTTCCACGCCATTTTCTGACCGTCCACGGAGTGGGCTACCGGTTCGTACCATAATGAATTTACAGGTTTGACCCTTGGATCGGCGCGTTCACTCGATGAGGGATGAGGGAGAATAGCGAGATGCCTGTCGAGAGCGACGAGGCGCTTCCCAACCAGCCGCCACGGACCGTCCTGATTGTCGAGGACTCGGAGAACAACGCCGCTACCCTGGAAATCGCCTTCCTCGGGATTCCGGGAGTAGCCGTAATCATGGCGTCGTCCGGGCTCGAGGCGCTGAAGCTTCTGGCCGGGGATGGGGCAGGCGTGGAAGCCATCGTGACGGATCTGAACATGCCGCGCATGGACGGCTTCGAGATGATCCGGCGGCTCCGTGAGGATGGAAACTATCGGGCGACGCCAATCATCGTGATCAGCGCCGACACCGACCCCAATACGCCGGACCGGGTGGCCGCGCTGGGTGTCGACGCCTATTTCCCGAAGCCATACTCGCCCGCGCAAGTGCGACGGAAACTGGAGCAGATTCTCGATGGCAAAACACAGTGAAAGCTCCCGCTGCCCCGGACTGCTGTTGGGGCTCCTCCTGGCAGGAGCGGCCATGGCCCAGGCTCAGCCCGATCTCGCCCGAATCCTCGAGCGCCTGGACCGCCTGGAACAGGAAAACCGCGATCTCGCCGGGCAGGTGAAAGCGTTGCAGGCGAGGCTGGACGGCGTTACTGGAGCAGCGCCCGCGTCCACTCCGGAAGGCCCGCCCGCCGCGCCGGTCACCTTGGAGCAACGGCTCACGATTCAGGAGCGGCGCGCCGAGGAAATGGCGCAAACGAAGGTCGAAGCGTCGCAAAAATTCCCCATCCGGATCGTGGGCATGGCGCTGTTTAACTCATTTCTGAACTCCAGCCAGTCGGGCGGCATCGATTATCCGGTAGTAGCCGCGCCGACGGGCGCGCGCCGCGCGGGCGCCACCGTCCGCCAGACGGTGCTCGGACTCGAATACCGCGGGCCGCAGGCGGTGGGCGGCGGGCGGGTGCACGGCTCGGTCTACATGGATTTCTTCCTCGGTGTGAATAACCCGGCCTTGCGCGTGCGGACCGCATCGATCGCCATAGACTGGAAGACGCGGGGGATTATGGTTGGCGTCGAGAAGCCGATCTTCAACCCTCGCGAACCCGATTCGCTGGCGCAGGTCGGCATTTCTCCTTTGACCGGCGCGGGCAACTTGTGGCTCTGGCTTCCGCAGGCCCGTGTTCAGCAGACTGTGGCGTTCGCCCGGAACACCGGGGTCACGGCGCAAGTGGGCGTACTGCAAACCCGCGAAGCCCCTCCCTACCCGGGCAGCCCGTTCGCCGGGCCGCTGGAAAGCGCGCGCCCGGCCCTCGAAGGCCGCTTCGAAGTGTTCCATCATTTCGCGGACGGGCGGCGCCTCGAGATCGCACCGGGGTTCCACACAAGCACGACACACGCCGCGGGACGCTCCATCCCTTCCCGCATCTTCTCGATGGATTGGTTTTTCAACCCCTGGCAGCCGGTCGAATTCTCCGGCGCCTTCTACACGGGCCGAAACGTGGCCCCGCTCGGTAATGGATACCTTCAGGGCTTCACCGTCGAGGAGAGCGGCGCGCTCCTGCCCGTACACAGCACCGGGGGCTGGGGACAAATGACCGTTCGCGCGGCGCCGCGGGTGGATCTGCACATCTTCGGCGGGCAGCAGGACGACGACGACCGCGACCTTTACTCCGGCCGCATCGGCAGGAATCTTCAGTACGGCGGCAATGTCTACTACCATCTCGCGCCCAACGTGTTAACCGGTTTCGAAGCATCGCAGGTGCGCACCTGGTATGTGGGACAGCGGCTGCGCATCAACAATCACTATGATGTGGCACTGGCTTACTATTTCTAGCCTCGGGCTGGTGGCGGCGGCCTTCGCCGGCTTCGCGCCGCCGGTGCCGGCGGTCGTCTCCGGTTCCGTGGAGATCACCAATTCCACGGATCCGTCGGTGCGGCGCAACAAGGATTATTCGGGAGTCGTGCTCTGGCTGGTGCCCGCCGGCCATACCGCCGCTCCGGCCGCTCCGAGGCGCGAACAGATGCGCCAAAAAGGACGCCACTTCCTTCCCCACGTCGTGGCAGTGCCTGTCGGCAGCACCGTCGAATTCCCCAATCTCGATCCCATCTTCCACAACGCGTTCTCCAACTTCTCGGGCCAGCCTTTCGACGTCGGCCTCTATGCCCCCGGAACCTCGCGCAACGAAGTCTTCAAAACCGAGGGCATCGTGCGGGTCTTTTGCAATATCCACCCCACCATGAGCGCGATCATCGCGGTGGTCCCCACCCCCTGGTATGCGGCAACGCCCTCCAACGGAAAGTTTTCCATCGCAAACGTACCGCCGGGCGAGTACGACCTGCACATCTTTCACGAGCGCGCCCTGCCGGAGAATCTCAGGTTTCTCGAGCGGCGCATCTCCGTACCCGCCGACGGCCTGATTCTGCCGCTCATTTCGATTTCGGAAACCGGCTACATAGCCGTTCCCCACCTCAACAAACACGGCAAGCCTTACCCTCCCGTTCCCAACGAAGGCTCATACCCGGGGGCGCAGAAATAAGCCATGCGGCGCCGCTTCTCCAGGCTTCCTCTGCTGGCCAAGATCATGCTTTCTACTTCGGTGGCGATCACGGTTCTGTTCGGCATCACCGGACAGATTGTGCTCCGGCACATCGGCGCTACCATGTCGGCCACGCTCGAAGAAGAGGTGCGCAACAGCTTTCAGGCTTATACTTCGCTGATCGAATCGCGCGCTCAACTGCTTTCGTCGGTGAGCACCATCCTGAGCGCGATGAGGGAAGTGCGCCTCGCGTTCAGCACCGGCGACCGCGCCACCATTCAGGACACCGCCAGCGAACTGTGGTCCAAGATTTCCGATTCCAGCGGAATCTTCCTGGTGACCGACCCGAAAGGGCGGGTGATCGCCTCGCTCGGCGGCGTCACACCGCTGGCACGCGAGAAGACCCTCGATGTCGTCGCCGAAGTTTCCAGCCGGTTCCCGAAGCAGTCGTCCGGCTTTCTGCTCCAGGACGGCGAGCTCTACCACATCGCCGTAACGCCGGTTTACGTCGATTCGACGACTTCGCCTGCGCTTCTGAATGTGCTCGTCGCCGGCTATCACGTGGACGCGCTTGTGGCCCAGCGTCTCAAACAGAGCACCAACAGCGAGTTCCTCTTCCTGACGCCGGGCTCCGTGATCGCCTCCACGTTGAACCCTCGCGCCACCCAAGCCATAGTCCGCCACGCGGCGCGCAGCGCACCCGGCGCGCGGGTGAGCGACGGAGTGCAGGAGTTCGCGCGACTCGAAACGCCGCTGCCGGACCTGGCCGGCAAGCCGGTGGGCAAGATCCTGATTCTGCGTTCCTTCGAAGGAGTCCGATCGCGCCTTGACAGCCTCTACAGCAACATCCTGGTCCTGTGGCTGCTCGCCATCGCGGGCGGCCTCGGCCTGACCTACCTGCTGGCGCGCCGCATCGTGGAGCCCGTCAAACAACTCGACCGCGCAGCCGCCGAAATCGCCCGTCAGAACTACGAGATCGAAGTGGAAGTGCACGGCGAAGACGAAATGGGGCGCCTCGCCCGGACATTCAACGCCATGTGCGCCTCCATCCGTGATGCCCGCGAGGATCTCATCCGGCAGGAGCGTATTTCGACCATCGGCAGGCTGTCGAGTTCTATCGTGCATGACCTTCGCAATCCGCTGGCCGCGATTTACGGCGGCGCGGAAATGCTGGTGGATGCGGATCTGCCGCCGGCTCACGTGAAGCGGCTGGCCGGCAACATTTATCGCGCTTCCCGCAGGATTCAGGAATTGCTGCAGGATCTGCTCAACGTCTCCCGCGGCAAGAACCGCGCACCCGAACCCTGCCGCCTTCGCGAGGTCGCCGCCGCTGCGTGCGATTCCCTGGCTCCGGCGGCCGAAGCCCAAAACATCCGCCTGACCCTCACCATCCCGGCGGAGATCGAGCTGCCCCTCGAGCGCAGCCGCATCGAACGCGCCTTCCTAAACCTGATCGGCAACGCCCTCGAAGCCATGCCGGACGGCGGAGAAGTGCACGTTTCAGCGGCGCTCGAGGGCGATTCCGCCGTGGTCAGCGTGCACGATACCGGACCGGGTATCGCGCCTGAAATCCGCTCCCGTCTTTTCCAGCCGTTCGTCAGCGCGGGTAAGCGGAACGGGCTGGGCCTCGGGCTGGCCCTCACCCGCCAGGCGATTCTCGAACATGGCGGCGACCTGTGGGTGGAATCGGGGGAAGGCCGCGGCGCATGCTTCCGCTTCCGGCTGCCCGGCGCTCACGAAATCGCGGACACGCCTGACCGGGTGCTACGCTGAACGTTGCGGCGACACCCTCTTTTCAAAGCGTATGCGGCCCTGGTGGCGGTGTGTTTCTTCTGGGGCACCACTTACCTGGGCATTCGCATGTCGCTCGAATCCTTTCCGCCGCTCGAGCTCGTGTCGCTCCGCTACCTCATTTCGGGCAGCCTGCTGGTGGCGTTTGCGGCTGTGCGCGGGCTGTATCTTCCCAGGGGGAAGGATCTTGCGGTTGCCTGCTTCAGCGGGTTTCTCACGCTTGGCATCGGCAATGCCGCCCTGGTCTTCGCGGAAACCATTATCCCGAGCGGAATCGCGGGACTGATCATCACCATCTCGCCGTTCTGGATGGTGGGGGTGGAAGCGCTGCTCCCCGGAGGGGCACGGTTGCACGCTCCCACCATTGGCGGCATGGCGGTCGGACTGGCCGGTGCCTGTCTGCTGTTCGCTCCCCAGGGCGGCATCGGACACATCGACCGCGGGTTGTTGAGCGGGTTTCTGATCCTGCAAATCGGGATGGCGGGCTGGTCCTTCGGATCCATTTACCAGCGCCGCAAGGCCGGCAAAACCCACCCCATCATCGCCGGAGGAGTGCAGCAGCTTGCCGCGGGAGTGATTCTGGCGCCGCTGCTGCTGTTGGTGCACGAGCATCCCGTGCACTGGAGCATTCGCGGTGTATCCGCGCTGTTCTACCTGGTGTTCTTCGGCTCGATCGTCGGCTACAGCGCGTATGCCTACGCGCTCGACAAGCTTCCGGTGGCGATTGTTTCCGTCTACCCTTATGCCAATGCAGTCGTGGCGGTCACGCTCGGCTGGATCTTCTACCGCGAACCCTTCGGCCGGCGTGAAATGATGGCCATGCTGGTGATTTTCGCGGGCGTTGGCATCGTCAAGCGGTATTCCCTGCGTCCGCAGGCGCGTTAATTTCCGCGGCCCACCAGTTTCGCGCCCAGCGCGCCGCCGGCCATGCTAAGCCCGGTAATAAAAAGGAAGAACGCCACCAGCGATACCACCAGGACCGTCGCGATTCCCGGCCCCGTCTGAAAGAACTCCACCATCTGTTGAACGGCAGGATCGTTGGTAGGCAGGTTCCGCATGCTTTCCTGGAGCATCCCGCCGAGCTTTCCGGAGAGCGCCGCCGGCACCTGCTGGATAGTGAACACCACTGTCCAGAAGCCGAACATCAACAGTCCGGTGATCCACCCGAGCCGGACTCCCGCCCTTACCGTCAACAGGCTGCCGGTCCGGCGCCGGTAAAAGACTACCGACAGAAAACCGCCGGCAATCCAGTTGACGAAAGGCAGGATCGCGATCAGCACCGTGGCCGCCACCGATACCATCAAGGCGATTCGCATTGCGATCGGATTCCGGAACGTGACCGGCGCCGCGTCCGGCTGGGGAGCGGCTTGCACGGGTGGAATGAACACCACCGGTTCTTCACGGATGGTTTCGGGAACGGGAATGTCCCTCTGCGCCTTTCCGCACTTGTGGCAGAAGAGGGCGTCCGGAGGCAGTTGTGCCCCGCAAGTGCAGTATTCCGGCATAGTCGCTACAAAGCCGTCAGGCATCTCCAGTGTGACGCACGCGGCTCCGGTTAAGCAACCTCCGGCCTTTTTCGCTTTTTCGCCCTTTTTCACAGCGTGCGGCTAAGGCGCGATTTCAGCGGCCGTGCCCTGCTAAAATACGCAGTTATGCTGAAGCGCTTCATCCTCTGGGACTACAAGCGGGGAAGCTGGCAATACGACGTCATGGTGGCCCTGATCCTGGCGTTCATTTTTGCTATCCCGCGGGAATGGTTCGGGGACCAGCCGCGAATTCCACGCGTCAGCACCTTGGCCATGTTGCCAAGCGATAACGGCAGTTCGGCATTCTATGTCGATGCCAAAATGCTGGACGGCATCGCCGAAAACCAGCGCGTTGCCAAATTAACTCAATGGCTCCAGTCTGGAACCAGCGACCGCCGCCTGCGTGTCACGCGGCTCGAGCCCATCCTCGATTCGGAAGGGGAACTGCAAGGGTATCTGGCGTTCGCGCGGCCCTGACCAGCCGCCGGCAACCCAGGTACTCGCGACCTAACCGGGGTACGTCACATCTAACAGGAGACACACCGGATGCACCTGCTTCGCCCCCTGCTGACAATCTGCCTGGCAATCCCCGCAATGGCGGCCGAACCGTCTCTCGAGGCGACTTTCGCCAAAATGGACGCGGTCGCTCCAGGATTCAAGGGGCTGACAGCTAACCTCAAGCAGGTCAAGCATACCGAGATCATCAACGAGGACGAAACCGACACCGGCAAAATCACGGTGAAACGCAACAGCCCCAAGGACTTGCGGATTCTGATGCAGTTCGAGGGTGCCAGCGCGCGCAAGGCGTTCATCGGCGGCAACAAGGCGCAAATCTACTATCCCAAGGCCAACCTCGTCCAGGAATGGGACTTAGGAAAGAGCGGCACAATGCGGGACGAACTGATGATGCTCGCGTTTGGAAGTAACTCCCGAGACATTGTGCGCGCCTATACAGCCAGTCTGGGCGGTCCCGACACCGTCTCCGGGCAGAGCGCCACTCGTATTGTGTTGATTCCGAAGAACAAGGAGCTTGTCAAGCTCTTTCCCCGGATCGAGCTGTGGATTTCCGACGAAACGGGCCTTACTTTGCAACAGAAAATGCATGAGGGCGGAGGCGACTACGTCATGGCCACCTACACCGACATCAAGCTCACCAATCCCCCGGATTCGGCCGTCAAGCTCGACGTCCCCAAAAACGCTAAAATCGAAAGACCGCAAAAGTAGTGATGAAGACCAAGACGAGCTCCTTCAGGCTCCAATATCTGGACTGGGCCCGCGGCATCGGCGCGATCATCATGCTGCAAGGCCACGTCTTTGATTCGTTTCTTCGGGGCGACCTCCGCTCGGGCGACGCTTACGTGCTCTCCCAGTTCGTCGGGGGAATGCCGCCGGCCATCTTCCTGTTCCTCACCGGCGTGACGCTGTCGTTCCTGATGGACAGCACGCAAAAGAAGGGGCTTGCTCCCCGCGCCCGCATGTTTGAAGCCTTCCGCCGCTCCGGCTACCTGTTCTTGCTGGCCTTCGCCTTCCGCGTGCAGCTCTGGATTTTCGGCCTTCCCGCACCCTGGCAGGACCTGTTCAAGGTGGACATTCTGAATGCCATGGGCTTCGCCATCGCGGTACTTTCCCCCCTGGCCATGTTCCGTACCGAGGAGCGCACCCGTTTCTGCGCCATCGTGGGCCTCGCGATCGCCTGTGCGGCGCCGCTGGTTTCCCAGATCGACTGGTCCGGTATGCCGTGGATGATCCGCGCCTACGTCGTTCCCGACGTCCGTTACTTCGGGTTCTTCCCCTGGGCAGCGTTTCTCGCGTTCGGCATGAGCGCAGGCAGCATCATCCGCCTGGCGGGCAGCGAGCACATCGAAAAGGTGATGCAATGGGGCGCACTGGCAGGCGGCGCGCTGATCCTGGGCTCCCAATACTTCTCCAACCTGCCCTACTCCGTCTATTCGAAATCCGACTACTGGCTGAATAGCCCGGGCCTGATTCTGACGAAGCTGGGCGTTTTTCTGCTGATCCTGTCGTTCGCCTATTTGTGGACACGCTACGCGGCGGGCCAAGGCTGGAGTTGGGTGCGGCAACTGGGAACCACATCCCTGCTGGTGTACTGGGTCCATATCGAAATGGTCTACGGGAAAGGCCTCGGGTTCCTGAAGGGTAACCTGAACGTGCCCCAGACGGTGGTCGCGGCCGTAATCATCGTCCTGGTGATGCTGGCTATTTCCACGATTAAGACATACCGCCACCGCTTGCAGACGGCCCTTGCGGATATGGGCTGGTGGTTCACGCCCAGCACCGACGAAGCTACCGGCGACTAGTTCTGCGCCGCGCGCGCCCGTTTGAGCAGTAATTCCCGCTCCTTCGAATTGCGGGTCATGGCCGCCGCCTTTTCGAACTCCACGCGGGCCTCGGCGTAGCGTCCGAGCTTGGCCAGGAAATCGCCGCGCACGGCGGGGAGCAGGTGGTAGCCCTCCAGTTCGGCGTCCAATCCCTCCACCAGGCGAAGGCCTTCGAGCGGCCCGCGGGCCATGCCCACCGCCACCGCCCGATTCAGGTCCACGATCGGAGACGGCGTAATCGCCGCAAGTTCCGTGTACAGTTCCACGATGCGTTCCCAGTCCGTCGCTTCCGGCGCCAGGGCGCGCGCATGGCAGGCCGCGATGCCGGCCTGAAGCGCGTAGGGTCCGCGCACCCCGCCGAGCTTTTCGCCCCGCTCGATGGCCGCGAGCCCCCTGCGGATCAGAATGCGGTCCCACAGCGCGCGGTTCTGGTCGAGCAGCAGCACCGGCTCTCCCGAGGGGCCGGTGCGGGCCCGCGACCGCGATGCCTGAATCTCCATCAACGCCACCAAACCGTGGACCTCGGGTTCGCGCGGCGCCACTTCGGCCAAAATCCGCCCCAGCCGCAGCGCTTCGTCGCACAACGACGGCCGCATCCAATCGTCCCCGGCAGTCGCCGAGTAACCCTCGTTGAAGATCAGGTAAATGACTTCCAGCACCGACGCGAGCCGCGCCGTCAGTTCATCGCCTGCGGGCACTTCGAACGGCACCTGCTTTTCGGAAAGGGTTCGCTTGGCGCGCACGATGCGCTGGGCGATCGTGGGTTCCGGCGTCAGAAAGGCGCGGGCGATTTCCACAGTCGTCAGGCCGCCCAGCAGCCGTAGCGTAAGCGCCACACGCGCTTCGGCGGGCAACACCGGATGACAAGCCGTGAAGATGAGGCGGAGCAGGTCGTCCCCTACATCGTCGTCCAGCGAGGCCTCGAGTTCCATAACGGCTCGGTCCCGGCCGGCGTCGAGTTCCCGGCCTAACTCTTCGTGCTTTCGTCCGATAAGCTGGCTGCGGCGGATGTGATCGATGGCGCGATGCCTGGCGGCGGCCATGAGCCAGGCGCCCGGATTGCGCGGGACGCCTGCCTCCGGCCATTGTTCGAGAGCCGATACCAAGGCGTCCTGGGCCAGTTCCTCGGCCACGCCGACGTCCCGCACAATGCGCGCGAGGACGGCGATCAGCTTCGCCGACTCCATCCGCCAGACCGCGTCGATTACCCTCTGGATTTCGCCGCCTGCCACTCCTACCGATCAGAGCATCTTCCTCCGGCCCGTGGCAAGCCAGGAATTCAGCGCTTCTTCTGCTGCTCTTCCACCTGCTTGCGCAGGCGCTCTTCCTGCTCGTGGAGTTCCGGTGTGAACGCTTCCCCGAAATCGTCGGCCTCGAAGATCTGACGGATTTCGATCTCGCTTTCCCCTTCGAACGGATTCGGGCAGCGCTTCACCCATTCGATGGCCTCTTCCTTCGACTTCACCTGGAAAATCCAGAACCCGGCCACCAGTTCCTTGGTTTCCGTGAACGGGCCGTCGATAACCGTCCTCTTGTTTCCGGAAAAGCGGACACGGGCGCCTTTCGAACTGGGCTGGAGTCCCTCGGCAGCGAGCAACACGCCTGCCTTTACCAACTCCTCATTGAACATCCCCATCTCACGAAAGATCTTCTCGTCCGGCATCTTGCCCGACTCGGATTCCTGCGTCGCCTTTACCATCACCATGAATTTCATCGTGCGTAATCTCCTTGTATTTCTGAGCCCGCCCTCGCATCGCTCAATCCGGGCTCTACCATAGCGTCGAACGGAAGGAGGCCGGATCGACAACCCGGCCCGCCTTTTTCGAATCATAAATAACGTTCGATGCGGTCCCGGAAACGGGTATATACCCACGAAACGGCCACCAGGATCACGCCGAGTACGAAGAACGAGAGGATGCGCGGGAACGTTTCAAGCTCACGCAGGTCGTAGAAGAACAGCTTGCCGATGCAGAGCAGGAAGATGGCCAGGCCGGAAAGCCGCAAAGTGCGGTCGCGCAGCGGGAAACCGGCGGCCAGCAGCGCGGCGCCCTCCATACCCCAGGCCACCGTCAGCAGGCTTCCCGAAACTTCCTGGAACAGCAGCGCGGCCGTGAGCACCGTGGCGAGCAGTGAATAGTACAGGCGAGCCATCCGCGCCCGCGGCACAATCAGTTGCGCCGCGAACAGGCAGGCGATAGCGGCGGCGCCCGCCAGGATCCGCCATGGAGCGGGTTCCGGAAGCAGGGCGGCGAAGTTCACCAGGCACAGGCGGACCATCACCGCCGCGGCTGCCAAGTGCGCCTGCCATTCCAATCCGGAGAGGCGGCCTCGAATTCCGATAGCGAGCAGCAACAGCGCCGCGAGGGCCCAGCCAAAGGCTACCGCGGAGGCGGGGAGAATCGCCCACAACTCGATCATCAGGAACAGGGTGCCGGCGGCCGAAGCGGCGTACAGCACCGGTTTCTCCGCCGCCATTCGGGCAGCCAGTCCATAGGCGAGCGCGGCGGCGATTCCCACCGCCATTCGCTCGTCCAGATGGAACATGGCATGGGTCAGCGGGGCCGTCCCTTGCAATACGTAGAGTGAGCCGAATGCAGCCATGATCTGCGCTTGTACGCGGAGGTTGGGCGGCCATCCGCGCAGACCCGCTTCGAGGGCAATGAGGCCGCATGCCATCCACGCGGGACCGAGGTAGACGTCGGGTACGACGCGCCAGAGGAAAACCGCGGCGGCAGCCAGTGCCACAGCGCTTGCCACCGGTTGCAGAACGCTCCGCTCTCTTTCCGTGATGCGGCCTGCGCCCGCGCGGAGCGCGCACAGGGATGCCGCGTAAGCCGCGAGCGCGAGACATGCGGGCTGAATCCAGAGGTGCGCAGGCGGCACACCGGAAAGGTTCGGGATGCGTACCTGATACCAGGCTGTGGCGCCCAGGGCCAGCACGGCCGCCCCGTATCCTTGCCGGCGGAAGTCGGAGAGCCGGAATTGCCAGCCGAATGCGAACAGGAGCGCCGCGAATGTGAGCCACCCCATGCCGGCGTCCCGCAGGGAAAGCTCGGCTCCGAGGATGAGTGCAACCAGCGCTGCCGCCGCATATCCGTAACCGGAGGCGACACGGCGGATAGCGCGGTTCGAGTAGAAGAACAGGGCGGCCAGCGCGGCCGGGGGAGTCCAGTCGTGCAACGTCAAACTGGCGAACTGGACGGTCCCGGCGGCGGGCAGATCGCGGAACAGCAGTTTCAATCCCAGCGCGGCAAACAACGCGGCGGCCAGACGGCGCGGATGATGCTGACGGAAAAATACCCCGGTAAGAAAGAGCAGTTCGGCCTCTGCGAGCAGCACCACATTCGCGGTCTGCCCTTGAAGGCGCAGAGCCACGGCAGCCGCGGAGAAGGCGGCCGCCAGCGTCACCGGACCTTCGTAGCCGCCGCCCAGAATCCGCTCCAGCGTGCTCTCGTCAGGCGCAAAGCTCGCCGGCGGTCGCAGCAGGGCGCGCAGAATCGTGCCGGCCAGATACGCGAGCGCCATCCCGGCCGCGAGCTGCCACATCCGCTCGGGCGCGGCGGCAGACCATTTGGCGTAGGAGAGCAGGCCGAAGCCCAGCGCGTTCAGCGGCAGCAGCGCCTGCTCGGCCGGATGATTGGAGAGGCGGCGGGCACGCAGCAGGTCGTAGCCTTCGAAAAGAAGCCAGTAAATAGAGAAGACGAGCTGCGCGGACCAGAGGGGCGAGCCGGTATCGCCGCGCGATGCGCATGTCGCATAGGTGGCCACCAGCCCGAACAGGATGGTGCCGTGCCAGTGGAACCGGTCGGCGATCACGATCAGCGAAGCCGTCAGCGGAATCAGAGCGATTACCGAGAGCGCAGTAACGGGAGTGATCGCGAGGGTGACAAACGTCACCGCATAGGCGAGGCCAGTCACGGCCTGCACGCGATAGCGCAGCGAATGCAGCACCATCGCGGCCGCTACCGCCAACAACAGGAATCCGCCCAGCACCGCATTGTGGATTACCCGGGCCGCATCGAGCGCCTGCATCGCGTAAACAGTGAAGTACAGCGCCGCCCATCCGCCGCCCAGCAGGCCGCGGCCGAACAGCACGTACCGTTCGCGGCGCTCGAGGGCCGCACCGGCGCCCAGCAGGGAAAAGCTCACCGCCAGCGCCACGCCGGACCGGCCGGCAGGCCCCATCTGCGAGAACGAATAGCCGAGAAACAGCGCCAGCGCGATCACCAGCACCGCAATCCCGAGCTTGTTGAGCCAGTTGGCCCCGACTATCGCTTCCCACTCGGCGCCGCTGCGCTCGGCGGGCACCGGCTCCGGCAGAAATGGCGCTGGAACGGGCGCGGGCACGGGCGTCAACGCGGGTAGCGAGGGCTCTTCGATGACGGGCACCTCGAATTGCTCCGGAACAGGCTGCGCGGCTTCCGCGGGCGCAGGTGCGGGTTCTGGCGTCGTTTCCGGAGTTGGAGCCGGCTTGGCTTCCGCCGCTTCCAGCCTCATCTCCAGGTTGTGCACGCGGCGGATCAACGCCGCCAGTTCCCAGGGTTCTACCCGCGCCCCGGATGTCTCCGCAATCCGGTGCTCGATCCCGGCAAAACGCTCGGAAAGGACGCGCCAACGGACCAATAACACGATCAGCACGACAAAAAACAGAAATGCTTCCATGGAGTAATCTCCTTCGCCTCAGCTCCCGCCGGCGCCTACCTGGCCGGGTTGCAGGCTTCCATCAGGGCGATGGCCTGCGATTTGACCGCGCGCACATCCAGCTTGCCCGTGCCGAGCAATGGCAGCGCCGGTACCTCGAAAATATCCTCGCGCTTGGGCACCCAAAGGGGCGGCAGCGAAGACTGCGACAGCCGCTTCCAGAGTTCGCGCGGCGGAAGTTGCCCGCCCGTGTAGAGCAGCGCCAGCCGTTCCCCGCGCTGTGCGTCCGGCACGCCCACCACGACACATGCCGGCTCGCCCAGGATCTCCGAGGCGGCATACTCGATTCGCAAATGCGGCACCATCTCGCCGCCGATTTTGCTGAAGCGCGAGAGGCGGTCGGTAATGCGGATGAAACCGTCATCGTCCACCGACGCGATGTCGCCGGTGACGTACCATCCGTCACGCAGCGCGGCTTCCGTCTGCGACGGGTTGTCCAGGTAGCCCAACATGCGGTTCGGGCCTTTCACCAGGAGCAGCCCTTCCACGTCCCGCGGCAACGATTCCCCGGTCTGCGGATCCACCACTCTCACCGCCACACCCGGCAGCGGATGGCCCACGGTCCCAGGCTTCCAACCTGCCTGGTGGTTGTCGGGCGCCTCGAAACCCGGCGTGTTCACCGCAATCACCGGCGCCATTTCCGTGCAGCCGTAGCCTTCCAGCAACTGGATGCCGAACTTTTCCTCGAACTCGCGCGCAGTCTGCTCGCGCAGTTTCTCGGCGCCCACCAGCACGTACCGGAGCGAAGCCAGTTCTTCGGCGGCACACTTGCGAACGTAGTTGCCGCAGAAGGTGGGGGTTGAGAGCAGGAACGTCGCTTTGTGCTTCTGAATCAGCGCGCCGGTGGCCTTCGCGTCGAGCGGGTTGGGATGGTACACCACGCCGCAGCCGTTCACCAGGGGGAACCAGATAGTCACGGTGAAGCCGAACGAATGGAAGAACGGCAGCACCCCGGCTAGGCAGTCATGGTTGTCCACCCGGAAGACCTGCGCGATCGCTTCCACGTTGGAGATGACGTTGTAGTGGGACAGCATCACGCCCTTGGGCACGCCTGTGCTGCCGCTCGAAAAGACCACGGTGGCGAGCGAGTCCGGCGTCAGCCGTTGCTGCGAGAAGCGGCCCAGCAGCAGGCCGGCGGGCAGGAATCGCGCGCTCAGCCACGCCGCGGCTTTCGCCGGTCCGCCGGCGGCGGCCAGTATGTCTTCGATGTAGACCGCGCCTTCCACCCCTTCGATCCTGGCCTTCGAAAGAAACGCCCGGGCGGTGACCACTGTCCGGATGCCGCACTGCGCGATCATCCTCGACATGGCCTCGGGTCCCGCGGTGAAGTTCAGGTTCACCGGAGCCTTCCCGGCCAGCGTGATCCCGGCATTCACCAGCGCGCCGGCCACCGAGGGCGGCAGCAGAACGCCGGTCATCCGCTCGCCGGGGCCGTGAGCGTGCAGCCACCTGGCGATGAGCAGGCTTCCGGTCAGCGCCT
Source organism: Bryobacterales bacterium (assembly GCA_963836425.1). Classification (GTDB taxonomy): domain Bacteria; phylum Acidobacteriota; class Terriglobia; order Bryobacterales; family Bryobacteraceae; genus CAWIJJ01. The sequence continues at coordinate 204,116 of CAWIJJ010000017.1, forward strand.
GCCCGTACGCGAGTTCGCGGCCCGAGGAATCGGCCATCGCGAACTTCGACCAGTTCTTCCTGGCCGAGGAAACGAAGCGCCGGGAAAGCAGGTCGCGGCTGGATTTGCGCGCCTCCACTGCCTCGCTGCCGAGTTCCAGAATCGCCTGCCGGACCTGCTGCGCGGTGGCCGAGGAAGGCAGCGGACGGCCGAAGGTCACCGTCACCGGGTAAGGGATCCGCTTCGGCCATTTCCAGAAAAACCGGCCGCCCTCGAAACTGAAGATGCTGCCCCAGATCCGGTCGAGATGCACCGGGATGATGGGGGCGCCGGTGCCGCGGGCAATCTTCTCGAAGCCGCTCTTGAAGGGGAGCAGGTTCCCCGTGCGGGTGATCGCGCCCTCGGCAAAGATGCAGACCAGTTCGCCTGCCGACCAGCCGCCTTCTGCCTGCGCGTATCGCCTCCACCGCCTCGCGCGGCGAACTGCCGACGGGGATCGCGCCACCGAGGCGGAACAGCCAGTGCATCGCCCGGTTCTCATAGTAGGTCCGCCATACGATGAAGCGGACGAAGCGCTGGATTGTGGCGTTGATCAGCAGCCCGTCAACGTGCGACATGTGGTTCGAGACCAGCAGCGCGGGACCGCTGGACGGCACGTTCTCCTGGCCCACGATGCGGATCCGGAAAATCGTATGCGCGGTCATCCAGAGGATGAAGCGCGCCAGGAAGTCCGGCACAACGGTCACGATGTACGCGGTGGTGCCGAGCGTGGCCACCCCGAAAATCAGGATCACTTTATCCGGCGCGACAGAAAGCTTGTCGTGCAGCAGCCACAGCGTGCCGGAAGCGAGCAACAGGCCGAACGTGTTGAAGATGTTGTTGGTGGCGATGAGCCGCCCCTTCTCGTGGGCCCCCGCGCGCTGTTGCAGGTAAGCATTCAAGGGTACGATGAACAGGCCGCTCGACGCTCCCAGCAGCGCCAGCATGGCCACCGACCACGGATAGGAACCCCGCGCCGCGTAAAGCAGCACCGAAAAGACAGCCATCAGGACCGATCCGAGCGGCACCAGTCCGAGTTCCACCTTATCGCCGGAAAGCCTGCCGGCCACCAGGCTCCCCCCGCCGATACCGAGAGCGAGACCCGTGACCAGCAGTCCTACGTGAAGATCGTCCACACGCAGCACCTCGCTGCCGAACAGCAGCAGGTCCATTTGAAACAGCGCGCCCAGGAACCAGAAGTACGAGATCGCCAGGACTGTCAGCCAGAGCGGGCGGTCGGTCAGCAGGTGCCTCGTTCCCTGTATGATTTCCGAGAAGGGATTGAGGCGGAGCGGCGCTTCCGCCCCTGCTGCGCCTACCCGCGGGATCAGAAAACTGGCAGCGAAACCGGCCATTGCCACCGCCACCATCACCAGCCCCATCTTCCACGGCTCGTCTTTCCACATCACGAACAGGAAGGAGCCGATGGAAGTGCCGAGCACGATCGCCACGAACGTGCTCATCTCGAGCAGCGCATTGGCGCGCGACAGATCCTCATCGGGCAGCATCTCGGGGACGATTCCGTATTTGGCGGGACTGAACAGCGTCGAGTGAAGCGCCATCAGGAACAGCACGGCCAGCATCCATTCGATGCGCGTGGTGAAGAAAACGGCCAGGCCCAGAAGCATCACCCCCACTTCGAAGGCCTTGATCCCGATCAGCACGGAGCGCTTGCTGACGGCATCGGCAAGATGACCGGCATACCCGGAGAAGAGCAGAAACGGCGCCACGAAAACCGCGCCCGCAAGCGACAGGTACTCGCTCCCCGACCCGGTAGTGGCCGCGACATGCACCGCGCGCATTGAGACGACGATCTTGTAGAGGTTGTCGTTGAATGCCCCCAGGAATTGCGTCCAGAGGAACGCCTGGAATCCCCGCTGCCTGAGAAGTTTCGTGAAGCCGCTGCCGGGCATGTGTCTTGTTCTTGGATCATCACTCATTGCGGCAGAGGAAAATACACATTAGGTGCCAGACATAAAGTCGTTTGTTTACAGCTTGTTCGCAGGAAAGGTCATATGCTGATTCCAGGAGTGTCATACATTTTATGCCCGTTGATGTACACTGAATGTACGCATGACCTTCCTGAATTCGGCCGAACGGACCTTCCTGCGGGCCGCTTCAAGCCTCGCCTTCTGCAATCCGTTCCTCCCCGAGCGCATCAGCCACGAGCGGGCAGCGCTCGGCAGCGAGTTCGTCCCCGATGAGCCGGTCTGGAGTTTTTCGGTGGATGAGCCGGAACGGACCCGTTCCAACGTGTGGCGCATCGCGGCGCGCCTCGAAGCCCTTTGTCCGGAATTGCGACGCCGTCTCGCCGCCGGGGCCTCGGCGGCCGAGCAGGATCTGGTCCTTTATGAAGACGCCATCCTGAATCTCCTCTATCAGCGCAATTACCAGCTTTTCTACGACGCGGGCTTCGGCAGCCGGACCGCGGCCGGCGCCGCTCGCTGGCGGTTCTACGAGGCGTTCCTGGCCGACTGGCGCGAATTCCTCGGCGACAACATCGCGCTCCCCACGCGCTACGAGCCGGTGCACACCTTCGCCTGCCTGCGCCAGATTCAATGCGCCTTCGAGCAGATCTTTCAGAACATCATCGGCAACTCCCTTCCGGCGGCACGCCTGCGCGCCGCGGTATGGCAGTCGATCTTCAGCCACGACATGCGGCGCTATCGCCGCACCCTTTTCGAGCGCATGACCGAATTCGCCACGCTGATCACCGGGCCTTCCGGAACCGGCAAGGAACTGGTGGCCCGCGCCATCGCGCAATCGCAATACCGCCGCTTCGACGACCGGCGCATGACGTTTCCCGAGGAGGGTGATGCCTCGTTTTTCCCCATCAACATCTCGGCTCTTTCGCCGACGCTGGTGGAATCGGAGCTGTTCGGGCACCGGCGCGGCGCCTTCACCGGAGCGGTGAGCGACCGGAAAGGGTTCCTCGAAGCCTGCCCCGCCGGAGGGGCCGTTTTCCTCGATGAACTGGGCGACCTGGACCCGGCAATCCAGGTGAAGCTGCTACGCGTGATCGAGACCCGCACCTTGCACCCGGTTGGGGATACAGCCAGCCGGCGCTTCCAGGGAAAGCTCATCGCTGCCACCAATCGCAACCTCGAAGCCGAGATTCGTCACGGGCGTTTCCGCGAGGATCTGTATTACCGGCTCTGCTCGGACCAGGTCGCCACGCCGTCGCTCTCGCAGCAGCTTGCCGATTCGCCGCAGGTCCTGCGCGAACTGATCCGCTACATGGCCCGGCGCGTGGCGGGGCCGGAAGGCGAAGGGCTGGCGCAGGAGGTGGAGGAATGGGTGGAAAAAAATCTCGGGCCGGCCTATTCATGGCCCGGCAACTATCGCGAACTGGAGCAGTGCGTAAGGAACATGCTGATCCGGCGCGACTACCGGCCGGCTTCGGCTTCCCTGCCGGCCGTTCCCTGCTCCGGGCTGGCGGCGGAAATCGGGAGCGGCAGCCTGACGGCGGAGGAACTGCTTACCCGTTATTGCACGCTCGTGTATCACCGGACGGGGAGCTATCAGCAGACCGCCGCGCAACTGGCGATCGACCGCCGCACGGTCAAGGCCAAGGTCGATCCCGCCCTGCTCGCCCGCCTGCGGGTCAGTTCCACTTCGCTGTGAAGATGTTGAACTCGTAGCGGTCTTTGGCGCCTTTATCGGAGCAGAAGACCAGCGTTTTCCCGTCGGGCGAAAACTCCGGAAACGAAGTGAAGCCGCCGAAGCTGGTGACCTGTTCGAGTCCCGTGCCGTCCAGGTTGATCATGAACAGCTCGAACTTCCGCCCGTCGCACTCGTGCTTGTTCGAAGCGAAGAGGATCTTCTTGCCGTCGGGCGTGAAGGTGGGGGCGAAACTGGCGCAGCCGAAGTTCGTGATGGTCCTGGGATTGGCGCCGCCCGCATCGGAGACGACGATCTCCATTTTCATGGGCGCCACCAGGTTGTCCGCCAGCAGGGATTTGTATTTTTCGAGGTCGGCGGGCGCCTTCGGATGATTGGCTCGCCAGACCATCTTCGTGCCGTCGCGCGAATAAACGGCGCCGCCGTCGTAGCCGATGCCGCGCGTGATCTGCTTCTTGCCCGTGCCGTCCAACTTCATAGTCCACAGGTCCAGATCTCTCGAGGCGAGAGAGGTGTAGACTACGTTGCCCGTTTTCCAGTTGACGGTTGCTTCCGCGTCGTAACCGGTAGCGTCGGTGAGCCGCTTCTCGATCTTGCCGTCGTCGGTGGCCAAATAGATATCGTAACTGTCGAACACGCCCCAGACATAGCCCTTGCTGCGGTCCGGATTCACCGGGCAGGAAGCGGATGCGGCATGGGTGGAAGCGTAGACGATGTGCCTGTTATCCGCGCAGAAATAACCGCAGGTGGTGCGGCCCTTGCCGGTCGAGACCAGGTGCTGGTTGGAGCCATCCGCATTCATCACGAAAATCTGGTCGCACTGGTAGGGCGGCCTGGTGGTTTGAAAAATCAGCCGCTTGCCGTCTGGCGCCCAGTAGGCCTCGGCGTTTTCGCCGCCGCTGGTAAGCTGGCGGATGCCGGAAAGGTGGCCGTTCTGGGCAGCGGCACAGAAGGCCGCCGCGAATGTAAGGATCAATACTCGCAACATATGCAGAAAGGCCAGTATACTGCGGCCTCCGGGTGTGCCGCCGGAATTGCGGGAAGCGCGCAACTGGTAAAATCGGATGTTGCCAGACTTCCTCGTATCGGTGGTAATCCCCACCTTGACTGCGGATTCGAGGCTTCGCGAGTGCGTGGAATCCCTCGGTCGGCAGACACGTCGCGATTTTGAAGTGATCGTCGTGGACAACAGCGGCAAGGGACTCGCACGAATCAACGGTTCGGCCCCGGGAGCGCGGGTGATCGAAAACAGCCGGAACGCCGGTTTCGGCGAAGCGGTCAACCAGGGGATCCGTACGTCCGACTCGCCCTTTGTGGCGACACTTAACGACGACGCCGTTGCCCATCCACGGTGGCTGGATGCGCTGGTGCGCGCCCTCGAGAGCCGGCCCGACGCGGGAATGTGCGCCTCTCAGGTGCGGTTTTTCGGAGAAGAGCGGCTGGATTCGGCGGGCATGCTGATCGCGGGCGACGGCAGCAGCAAGCAGCGCGGCCATGGCCGGGAGCCGGGTGATTTTCCGGTTTCGGAGGAGACACTCTTCGCCAGCGGCGCGGCGGCCCTTTACCGGCGCCGCATGCTTGAAGAGACCGGCGGCTTCGACGGCCGTTTCTTTCTTTACTGCGAAGATACCGACCTGGGCCTGCGCGCCCGCTGGGCGGGCTGGAAATGCCTGTACGCGCCTGAGGCCGTCGTAGAGCATCACTATTCGCACTCGGCGGGCCGGGCCTCGCCCGTGAAGGCGTATTACGTGGAGCGGAACCGGCTCTTTCTGCTGGTGAAGAACTTCCCGGCGCGCATGTTGCTGGCGGCGCCCGTGGTGGCGCTGGCACGCTACGGCTGGCACTTGCGCTACCTGGCCTCGGGACGCGGCAGCGCCGCCCGCTTCCGCTCCGAAGGAAACGCCGGGCCGCGCCTGGTTTGGTACGTGCTTAAGGCGCACGCCGCGCTGCTCGCCAACCTGCCCCGTTTGTGGCGTGAGCGCCGGGCGATTCGCGCCGGGGCGCGGATCACGCCCGCCGTTTTCCGCCACCTGGTGCGCACCAACCGCATCAGCGCCCGAAAGGTGGCGCTGCTTTGACCCGGGCGGGCGGTCCGGGCGCGCTCCTGGTGATCGTGCCGGCATGGAACGAGGAAGCGGCCGTGGGCGGCGTGGTTCGCTCCGTCCGCCGAAATGTGCCGGGCGTGCCCGTTCTGGTGATCGACGATTGCTCGCAGGATGCCACCGTGGCCGCCGCGCGCGACGCCGGCGCGGAGGTTCTTTCCCTGCCGCATCACCTCGGTCTCGGCGGATGCGTGCAGGCGGGCTATAAATTGGCCTACGAATTGGGTTATGAATACGTCATCCGGGTAGATGGCGACGGGCAGCACGACGCGCGCGATATTCCGCGGATCCTGGAGCGACTGGTGCAATCGGGCTGCGAGATGGTGATCGGTTCGCGAGTGGCGGAGGGCTTCCAGCCCGGCCCGGTGCGCACGCTGGGAATCGCTTTTTTCCGGGCGGTTCTGCGCCCGATCCTGGGCAGGCCGGTGCAGGACCCGACGTCCGGTTTCGTAGGCGTGAACCGGCGGGCCCTCAACGTGTTCAGCCGGAGTTTTCCCTTGGCCTATCCCGAAATCGAAACGCTGGTGGTGCTGCAGCGGCGCCGCTTCCGGTTCGAGGAAGTGCCCTGCAAGATGCGTCCCCGAACAGCGGGGAGAAGCTCCATTACGGCGTTCAAATCACTGTCCTACATCCTGCACGTCATGCTGGGAGTTTTCGTGAACGTGCTGCGTTACGAGCGGCGATTTCATCGCGGCGGACCGGGGAGCGGAGATTAGATGCAGAGTTTGTTGAATATCACGACGGCGTTGAGCTTGCTGCTGCTGGCGTTGGTACTGTTCTCAGTGCGGCGGGAGCACATTCGGGTGGAGTATTCGGTGAGTTGGCTGATAGCCGCGGTGCTGATGCTGCTGCTTTCCCGCGCGCGCCCGGTGCTCGATTACCTGACCCGGAATTTCGGCATTCCGGACACACCGCTGACGCTGTTCCTCATTGCCGGCAGCGTGTTCCTGGTGATGTTCTTCCGCTTTTCCGTCATCGTCTCGCACCTGCGCGACGACAACATTGCGCTCGCGCAGAAAGTCGCAATTCTCGAGTATCACATCGAATCCCTCAGGAGCCATGAGAAGCAGGAAGCTTGAGTCGCAGGTGAGCGCGCGGGAAGGTCCACGAGCGGCGCGCCGTTCCGGCCCGCGTCGAAACGGAACCACGGAGGCGGTCGCCTCGGCGCGCTCCACCAGTACGGCCTGGCGGATGTGGGTAGCCTTGGGGGCAGCCCTGGTGGCTGTTTTCTGGGCTTATTCGCCGGCCTTGAACGCGCCGTTCCTGTTTGATGACAGTACCCTGCCCGGCTTCCACGAGCCGCTGCGCGCGTGGGTCAGCGGTGTCCGGCCGGCACTGATGTTTACTTACTGGCTCAACGCGCAGCTTTCCGGGGAATACTCGTTTTCCTTTCACGTCGTCAACGTTGTGTTTCACTTTGTCACCAGCGGCCTGGTTTACCTGATCGCGGTCCGGCTGCTCGAGTGGTCCGGGACCGAGCCTGTCCGCAGCCGCTTGCTGGGCGCGTTCGCAGGAATCGTTTACCTGCTGCACCCGTTGCAATCGGAAACCGTGGCCTACGTATCCGGCCGTTCGGAAGGGCAGAGCGTCCTGTTTGCCTTCCTGGCGTTCACGCTTTTCCTGTACCGCCGCCAGCGCGCGGTATCGTGGAAGCTCGTGGCCGTGCTGTTCGGTCTCTTCGGCATCGCACTGCTCTCCAAGGAGCAGGTCATCGTGTTGCCCGGGCTGTTGCTGCTGGCCGACTACTGGTGGAACCCTGGTTTTTCCTTTCGCGGTATCAAGAATAACTGGCGCCTGTATCTGCCCCTGGCCGCCGGCGCGGCGCTGGCCGTGGCTTTCTTCTGGCGCATCCTGGTAACTTCGCAGAGCGCGGGATTCCACCTCAAGGACGTCACCTGGTATCAGTATTTCTTCACCCAGTGCCGCGCGCTGTTCGTTTACATTGGGCTCTTTCTGGCTCCTTTCCACCTCACCGCCGATTGGGACTTTCCGGTTTCCCGCACGCTGTTTGACCGCGGCGCGATCTTTGGCCTGGCCGCCCTGTTGGCCCTGGCCGTGCTTGCCTGGGTTTATCGCAAGCGCTTCCCGCTTGCAAGCTTCGGCTATTTCGCCTACCTGCTGCTGATGTCGCCCACCTCGTCGATCCTCCCGATTCAGGATGCCGTTGCCGAGCGCCGCGCATACTTCTCGATGCTCGGGCTGCTGCTGATCGTTCTCGAATTTGCGCGCCGCCTGAAAGTGGAGCGGCGGGTGATTGTCGCGGCCTGCCTGTTTGCCGGCGTGGTCTCGGCGGCCGTCACCTACTCGCGGGCGCAGGTGTGGTCGGGCCCAATCTCGCTGTGGGAGGACACGGTGGTAAAGTCGCCGGCGAAACCGCGCGCTCATTTTCAGCTCGGCTTCGCGTACTTCGAGCGCGGCGAGTACGGCCGGGCGGTGGAGCAGTTCGGGCAGACGGGTAAGGTCGATCCTGTGACGCGCTACAACCTCCTCATCGACTGGGCGTTGTCCCTGGACGCGCTGGGGCGGACGAACGAGGCGCTGGCGAAACTGCGGGAAGCGGCTTCGGTGGACCGGACCGCGCACGTGTACTCCCAGATCGGCATGATCTATGCCAGGCATTCGGAATGGCCGAAGGCGATGCAGGCGCTCGCGGAAGCGGAGAACATCGACCCCAACTACTTCGCCACCTATCTTTATCGCGGCAAGATCCACCTGAAGTTGAACCAGCCGGAGCTGGCCGTCGCCGATTATTCGCGTGCCCTGTCGCTCAATCCGCAGAGCGCCGAGGCCCTTCAGGAATTGAAACTGGCGCAATCGGCGGCGCGGCAGCAGGAACGCCGTTGATATGGAGCGGCCCCTGCGGATCGGCGTCAATGCGCTGTATCTGATTCCGGGGGGCGTCGGCGGCACGGAAATCTACCTGCGCGGCCTGCTCTCCGCACTTTCCTCGCTCGATCCGGTGAACCGTTATTTCATCTTCACCAACCGGGAGACCGGGCCGGACCTGGTTCCCAAACAGGCCAACTTCGCTTCGGTGCCGCAAGCCGTGCGGGCCCGTTTCCGGCCCGGGCGAATTATCTGGGAGCAGATCGTGCTGCCCGTGGAAGCGGCGCGCCTCCAACTGGATGTACTGCTCAATCCGGGGTTCACGGCGCCTCTGCTGTGCGGCTGTCCGCAGGTGACCGTCTTTCACGATTTGCAGCACAAGCGGCACCCGGAATATTTCCGGTGGTTCGACCTGCCGTTCTGGCGCTTCTTCCTCTTTGGGTCGGCCATGATCTCCGCGCGCCTGATCGCCGTTTCGACGCGCACGGCGCGCGACCTCGAATCTCTTTACCGGATTCCGCCCGAGCGCATCCACGTGCTGCCCCTCGGCGTCGATCGCGAATTCTCGGAGTTGGCCGGAGTGCGCGCCCCCGAGCCGTTCCTTCTGGCTGTCTCGACCCTGCATCCGCACAAGAACCTGGACGGGTTGATGGAGGCATTCGCCGGGTTCCGGCGGGAGCGCCCGGAATTCCGCCTGGTGATTTGCGGCCTGCGCGGGTTTGCAACGAAAACACTGGAGGATGCTGCGGCGCCGCCTGGGACTCGAAGATTCGGTGGAGTTTGCCGGCTGGATCCCCCGGCGCGACCTCCACGATCTTTACCGGCGCGCCTTCGCCTTCATCTACCCGACGCTGTTTGAAGGGTTCGGACTTCCGGTGCTGGAAGCGATGGCAGCGGCGATTCCGACGGCCTGTTCGAATATTGACCCGGTGGGGAGCATTGCGGGCAACGGCGCGCTTCAGTTTGACCCCCGCGACCGCGGCGCCATTCTTGCGGCCCTGCGCCGCATCGCCGGGGACGAAGACCTGCGCCGGCAACTCGCGTTCGAAGGGCCGCGCAGGGCCGCGCAGTTCTCCTGGGAAGCGACGGCCGAGAGGAACATTGAAAGTGCTCCGCGCCGCCGCCGCTGGGTAACCGGAAGGCGCCTACATCGGCGAAAGGTTGTAGAGCGCAGCCAGTCCGTTCAGGTCCGTGCGCAGCGAACTCCACTCGTTTTGCAGCTTGTCGGTGAAGCGGTGGTCGGACATGATGCGGTTCACGTCGGCGCCCGCGGCGAGAGTCTTATCCACCCAGTCGCGAACCTTCGGGTTGTTCTTGTCCTGCTTGTCGTGGAATTCGTCTTTGAGCTTGCTGGCGTTGTCGTGCAGGTCGTCGGCGCGGTGCTTGGCGCGGTCTTCCAGCTTGCTTCCGTCCATCATGCTGTGCTCCACGGCGTCATCGAAATGAGATTTGAAGTCGCCGGTCCGCTTCTCCAGACGGTCCACGATCTGGGCGGCCGAAGCGGTGGTCACCACAACGTCGCGATTGGCGTCCTGTGCCCGCATCGCAAAAGGGGCGCCCGATATCAAAGCAGCCGCGGCCGCAATAAGCACCGGGCGTGTGTAGAAGTGCATACAATTCTCCTCCCTGGAGAAAGCGGCAATCGAACGCCCAAGGTGAAAAGCATCCCCAAAACCGGCAGGCGCCTGCCGTTTCTCCACGCGGGGCGGACCGCGTGCCGGCATCCCGGCGAAACCGCATCTCTCGGTGGCCTCCGCGAGCACCGCGCAGAATGGCTCAATATCGGACCGCGATGGTGCCCGTTTGCGAGCTGAAAAACTGGCCCATTTGGAGGAATACCGGAGTGGCGGATGGGGCGTAACAAGCGGCGAATCCCCAACAGGCAAACGTCTGCGGAATGCGGACGTTTATCTGGAGCACTCCGGCCACGAGGCCCGGTGCGGGGCCGGCATAGAGAACGTCGGCAGTGACGCCGCCGATGCGAACGGTTAACGGCACGGACGGTCTTGAACTCGTGTCCGTCACGACGACTCCATCCTGCAGAGGAGGATTCATCGCCCCGGCCCCGGCGCCGTACAGCGTAACGATGGAGCCTGCCGCGGCCGGATTCTCCGCGGAATTGATCGAGCCGTCCTCATTGAGAGCCGCCGCCTGACCGGGGCGGGGCGTAGCAGACCACTTGAATAATTCGGGCAGCGCGGCGACGCAGCATCCAATCGCGACGTTCGAGACGTACTGCGACGCCTTCCCGTTGTAAGTTAACTCTACGGCAACGGCGGTTTCGAGCGGTACAGCGAAGGGCACGACTACGTCCACCTGATAAGCCTGCGCATACAGGATGGGGCCGGGAATACCGTTGAAGAGGACGCGCACGCCCGCCAGATCGGTGCCGTAGCGGCCGGAACCGTCGGGTCCATTGGTGACGCCGGCGGCAGGTCCGAGATCGGTGCCGAACAGGCTCAGGATCGCACCGGGAGAAAACGGTTCGCCGCGCAACCACGAGCCGCCGTTCAGCACTGCCCAAAGCCGCGGGGTCCCGCCGGTGGCGAGTTGAGCCGCGATCCTGCGCACACGGCCTGCACCGCTCGAGTTGCCTTCGGCAACGTAAAGGCCGCCGGCGGCATCGGCCAGAATCCCATGGGGAGTCGAGAGGCCGACCGCAAAGGCCGGACCGCCGTCCGCTCCCACTACATCAGCGCCATAGCCGGCGAGCGTCGTGATGATGCCGTCGGCGCCGACTACGCGAACGCTGCTGTCGTACCGGTCCGAGATGAAGACGTTGCCTTTGGCGTCGGCGGCGACGGAGGCGGCGTCCGGCAGGTATGCGGATATGGCTGGAATGCCATCCCGAACGGGTTCTAATCGCTCATTGCCCTTGCCAGCGACCGTCGTAATGACTCCTGACGGCGAGACTTTTCGCACGCGGTGCTGGCCGGTGTCGGCGATGTACAGGTTCCCTTCGGCGTCGAGCGCGATGCCCTCGGGATTTTGCAGGAATGCCGCGGTTGCCGGGCCGCCGTCACCCAGGTTGTCGGGAGGCGCGGCGCCGCCCGCGACGGTCTCGAGGGTTCCGTCCGGCGCAAGCTTGCGAACCCGCTGCATCGATGGATCCGCGACATAGAGATTTCCCGAGCGGTCCAGGGCTAAAGATGTGGGGATGAAGAGGCCGCTGTCGGCCGAGCCCGCCGCTCCCGCTCCGCGAGCGAGCACGGTACGGACCACGCCATCGGGGCCGATCCTCCGCACACATTGATTCTGGCTGTCCGCCACGTAAAGATTGCCCGCGCCGTCGAGCGCAATTCCGAGCGGCGCATTCAGCACCGCCGCGGAGGCCGGTCCGCCGTCACCTTCATACCCCTGTTCGCCGGTGCCCGCGACCGTGGTGAGGATTCCGTCGGCGCCGATGCGGCGAACGCGATTCGCGCTCGCATCGCTGAAGTAGATGTTCCCGGCGGCATCCGCCGCCACGCTTGCCGGCAATCGCAGTTGAGCGGATGTGGCAGTTCCACCCTCGCCGGGAGCATTCGTTCCAGCGATAGCAAAGAGCCTTCCCGCAGCATCCACTCTGCGCACGAGAGATTGTTCGGCGATGAAGAGGTTACCGGAGCCATCCGGCAGCACGGCGACCGGAAACTGCAATTGCGATTTTGTGGCATCGCGGCCGGGGCCAAGCAGCACGCCACCGCCGAGCGCTCCGTTGCCGGCAAGCGTGGTCACGATGCCGTCGGGCGAAATCTTGCGGATGCGTTGGTTTTGAGCGTCGGCGACATAGAGATTGCCTGCACCGTCGAAGGCGATTCCGCTCGGCGCGTTGAACCGCGCCGATGCGGCGGGGCCACCGTCGCCGCTGAAGCCGGCGGGATCGCTGCCGGCAATCGTGGCAATCGCCCCGTCAGGCGTCATTTTCGCGATGCTCGAGACTCCATCGGCGATGTACAAGGCCCCCGCACCGTCTACAGCGAGCCCCCACACGCTGCAACTGGCCCTCTGACATGCATGTTGCGCGACCGTGGCGATGACGCCGTCCGGCGTCACCCTGCGCACGCGGCCGGTACTGTATTCCCCGATGAAGAGGTTGCCGGCGCGATCGAACGCAAGCCCGAAGGGCAGCGTCAGTGTGGCGGACGCGGCGAGTCCGCCATCGCCGCTGCCGCCTGGCACGCCCGTGCCGGCGATGGTGCGTAGGGCGCCTGAAGCATCCAGCCGGAGGACGCGATGATTGTCGGTGTCCGCGATGATCAGGGCGTCTGCCGCGTCCACTGCGATCCCCAAAGAGAAGCCGAGTTGGATTGTGCCCGGCGAGCGATCGGCGCTGAAGCCGGGGACACCGGGTCCGGCGACGGTGGTGATGGCGCCGGACGGGTCGATTTTGCGCACGCGCCCGGTGCCGCGTTCGCCGATGTAAAGATTGCCTTTGCTGTCGCGCGCCAGCGATTCGCCGGATATCCGGGCATTGAGAGCCAACCCGCCATCGCCATTTCCGGCGCCCTGACCCAGCGTCGTGCCACCAATGGTGGTTACGGTGTACAGAGGTCCAGGGGTCTGGGCCACGGCGGGCGAAAGGACTGCAGCCGCGACTAACGTCGCCACGAAGCTGAAATGGTGGAGCACGATGATGGCGATTGTAGCGCCAGGCGTGAAGCGAGAGCAGGCGCTGAAGGCGCTGAAGGGCCGCTTCCCCGGCTGTTTTTCACGCGCGGCGGCGTGCCAGCATCCCGGCGAGGCCGCCGGCCACCGCGACCACCCAGAACGGCATCTCCGACTTCAGAATGGGACCGGCCCGGCCGAAGAACCGCGCGATGCTCAAAGGAGAAACGTGGATCGGATGCCAGGGGAAAAACATCCGGGCCCGCGTGATCGGATAGAGCAGCATCACGCCCGAACCGCCGTCGGTAAGCATGTCGAGCAGCGGGTGCGTGATCGCCGCTCCCGCCCACACGGCCGCCAGCCACGCCGCGCAACGCCACGGATACCGCCGGGCCGCTGCCTCCGCGAGCACCGTGCAGAACAAGGCCAGAAAGAAAGCGGAGTGAAAGAAGCCGCGGTGCGCATAAAAACTGCCGCGCGGCACATCGAAGGGCATGACCAGGTATGTGTCCAGATCCGGCGCCACCGCGATCAGTCCCGCCGTCAGAGGAATCGCCCAGCCAGACAGCGCCCGCCGCACACAGGTAGAGCGGATGGCGGGAAGAGCGACCGCAGCGCCCACGATAAAGTGCGTGATCGCCGAAGCCATCTATCGCCATCATACGCCGGCGCGCGCGTGGAACTACCGGGGCTTACGCAGGCGGTTCCGGACTCGCACACATTCCGCTATATTAGACTCTTGTCCCCTTGCCCTTATTGTTCCGTTGCAAAAGAAGAGGCGTGGATGATCACTGAGGATGCGGTGGCCGTTCCGTCAGCGCAGCCCCTCACAGCCTGTCACGTTGTGGTGGCGCCGGTTCGTCACGTCGAAACGTTCTACGATCTGGATGTTCAGGAACAGCAGGCCGTCTGGGCTCTGGTTCAGGAGATCCGGGTGCGCATTTCGGCCTCTCTGCAGGTGGAAGCGTTTTACGTTGGATTCGCAGATGGAAATCACGCCCACGTACATGTGGTGCCTCGGGGCCCGGGCGAATCCCTCAATTTGCCCGAAGGTATCGAGTGGGTCGAGCCTGACCGCTAAGGTGGCGCAATGGAAGGGACGGACCTCCCGGTCCTCGAAGTTCATGACTTTTCCGCCGACCTGATCCACGGCCCCGTACCCCGAACCATCCTCTCGCCGCTTTCTTTCCTCCTCCCCGCCGGCTCCATCACCGGTCTGTTCGGCGAATCCGGCTGTGGAAAAACCACGCTCGCGCTCGGAATCATGCAGTTGCTTTCGCCGCAACATTACCGCGTCAGGGGTTCGGTCCGGTTACAGGGCCGCGAGATCGCAAATCTTGGGGAGCGACGCCTCCGGGCCCTCCGTGGGGTGCGGATCTCGTTGATTTTCCAGGACCCGGCGTTGGCCCTCAACCCCGTGATGCGGGTGGAAGACCAGGTGTCGGAGCCCGCGCGGGCGCACGGATTGCCCTCCGATCCCCAGGGCATGCTCCGTCTTGTCGGACTGCCTGAGCCGGAGCGAATCGCGCGATCCTATCCCCACCAGTTGAGCGGCGGGCAGCGCCAGCGCGTGGCCATCGCTCAAGCCTTGATATGCCGGCCTGCGCTGGTCATCGCCGACGAGCCGTTTACGTCGCTGGATGCCCCTGCCACCCTCGCCCTGGCGGATCTCATGATGGACCTCAACCGTTCGACGGGCACCAGCTTTCTGGTAATCAGCCACAGCCCGGGAGCACTGGCCCGGATTGCCGGTTCGGTGCTCCGGATGCATCGGGGCCGGCTCGTGGACCAGGGTCCACCGGCGGAAGTGTTTCGGGCTCTGGCGTTGCCGGGGAGCGGAAATGCCGGCTGAGCCGTTCTTGTCCGTTCGCGGTTTGCGGAAAGTCTACTCCCGCCGGCGATGGTGGGGCGCCGACCCCAATCCCGTCGTAGCGGTCCGGGATGTGGACCTGAGCCTGGAACGTGGACGAATCCTCGGCTTGGTTGGCCCCTCCGGTTCGGGAAAGAGTACGGTCGCGCGTTGCCTGACCCGTCTCGAGGTGCCGGACGCGGGCGACGTCCGGTTGGAGGGCCGCTCCGCATTACGGCCGGAGATTCAACTGATCTTCCAGGACGCAGCATCCAGTCTGAATCCGCGATTCAGCGCCGCTGAGGTTCTCGAAGAGCCGCTGTTGATCCAGCGCCGCGGAACGCGGAAGTCGCGCCAGGGAGCGGCAGCCCGCACGATGGAACAGGTCGGCCTTCCTTTGGCTTCGTTCCATCAAAAGGCGCTTGCCTTCAGCGGCGGGGAGCGCCAGCGGCTGGCCATCGCCCGGGCACTCGTGACCGAGCCCAAATTGTTGATTCTGGACGAGTCGTTTTCCAGCCTGGATATCGGACTGCAAAACCAGTTGGGCTCGCTGCTGGCCGAATTGCAGCGCCGGCTCGGGCTTACCTGCATCCTTATCTCCCACGATCTCAGCCTGGTGGGTCGCCTGTCGGACGACATCGCCGTCATGGAGGACGGTTGCATCGTCGAGGTGCGTCCCGCCGGCGAACTGATGCGGGCGCCGCACCACCCCCTCACGGCGGAACTGGTGCGGGCGAACCGCGCTCTCTCGCTTGGGGGCGGCTCATGATCCGCTACCTGGCGGCGCGCGTGGTCCACGGGGCGGCCCTGCTGGTGGTGGTTTCCGTGCTGGCCTTCGCCTTTGCGCAACTCGCGCCGGGCGACCCCTACTCCGAACTCGCCAACGACCCGCGCGTCTCCCGCCAGACAGTCGAAACCCTTCGCGCCAGGGCGGGGCTCGACCGGCCCTTCGCCATCCGCTATGCCGCCTGGGTGGGGTCGGTTTTCCGCGGCGACCTCGGATACTCGTTGACGTATGCCGGTCCGGTGGCGCCCCTGCTTGTGCCGAGAATCCGCGCCACCCTGCTCCTTACCATCACGTCCACTCTGCTGGCATGGTTTATTGCGATTCCGTTCGGCATCTGGAATGCCGCCGTCCGCGATACCTGGCTGGACGGCGCAGCCCGGGTTCTGCTGGCCCTGCTTCTTTGCATTCCCGACCTGGTGCTGGCAATCGCGCTGCTCGTGCTGGCCGTGGAGACCGGCTGGTTTCCCGTGGGCGGCATGACGTCGTCTGAAAATGCCGGCGTGGCGGACCTGCTCCGGCACCTGGTTTTGCCTGTCACCGTCCTGGCGGCAGGCATGGCTCCGGTGCTCGTCCGCCACGTGCGGGCAAGCCTGGTGGCAGCGGCGAACGCGCCGTTTGCCCTGAATGCACGGGCGCACGGGGCCGGCTGGTGGCGATTGTGGTTCCGGCACCTGCTGCCGGCTGCGGTTCACCCTCTGGTGTCGCTGTTCGGGTTATCCATCGGCGCGCTGCTCAGCGGCTCGCTGCTGGTGGAAGTGGTGATGGGATGGCCGGGACTCGGCCCCTTGTTTCTGGAAGCGGTTATGGCGCGGGACTATGCCATCGTTCTGGCCACCGTACTGCTCTCCACGTCATTTCTGATTGCCGGGAACCTTGTCGCGGACCTGCTGCTGTACCGGCTGGATCCCCGCATCCGGGTTAGATAAATGCGCGGCAAAACCGGCCTGATCGCCCTTCTCCTCGCGTTGCTGCATGTTGCCGTGCTGCTGGCGGCGTTTCTCGCACCCTATCATTTCGCCGCTCAGCATCGGAATTATCCGTATGCGCCACCCTCCCGGATCCACTTCCGGGATGCCGCGGGCCATCTTCATATCCGTCCGTTCGTTTACGCCCTGGTTCCAGACTTCGCCACCGGCGGCTACCGCGAAGATGCCGGCAAGGCCTTTCCGATTCATCTTCTGGTTTCCCGGCAGGATGCGCAGGCTACCGGCATCCTCCCGTTTTCCCTGCGGCTGTTCGGCGTCGACCCGCCCGGGGTCCTGTTTCTCCTGGGGTCGGACGGCTTCGGGAGGGACGTCTTCTCGCGGACGTTGTACGGCGCGCAGGTGTCTCTGTTCACGGGGTTTCTGGCTGCGTCTCTGGCCGTGGGAATCGGTCTTGTGTGCGGCACCCTGTCCGGCTACTTCGGCGGGGTGACGGACCAGATCATGATGCGTGGAGGCGAGTTATTTATGGCGTTGCCCTGGCTTTACCTTCTGCTCGGCGTTCGCGCGCTTCTGCCGCTCCACATATCGCCGCCGGTAGCCTTCTTCCTGCTCGTGGGAATTATAGGCGGCGTTGGATGGGTCCGGCCGGCCCGTCTGGTGCGGGGAGTCGTCCTGAGCGCCAGGGAACTCGCCTTCGTACAGGCGGCGCGCGCTTTCGGCGCTTCCCACAGCTACGTGATGCGGCGCCACATCCTGCCACTTACATCGGGTGTACTGGTCACCCAGATGAGCATTCTGATTCCCCGATTTGTGCTCGCCGAAGTATCGCTTTCGTTTCTCGGCCTGGGCGTCGGCGAGCCCGTGCCGAGTTGGGGAAATATGCTCGCGGACGCCCGGCAGTACCATGCTCTCGTCCAGCACCCCTGGTTGCTCAGTCCGGCGGCCGGCATGGTACTAGTTCTGTTGTTTTACCTTCTCCTGGCCGACGCGCTCACCACCGGGGACCATTCCTGACACGGTACTCACAATTCATAAAGCGCTTAAAACAAAGCACCTCGCTAATTTTGCACGAACTGGGCGATCAGTTACACTATGCGTTGAAGGCATGACTTGGGTGTGAAATTGATTCGCGGCGCTGGCGTAGTACTGGCCGCTTTCGCGGCGCTGTCGCAGGCCGGAGAAAGCGACTTCCTGGTGATGCCGCTCCTGACCGGCCGTCCCGGTGGGACTTTGGTTTTCGCCCAGAGAAGCGAACCACTGACGTTGAATCCGCTCATCGCTAATGATGGAGCCTCGCGGGAAGTTATTCCCCGCCTTATGGCGGACCTTATACACATCAACCGGTATACGCAGAAGACCGAACCCTCCCTGGCGAAGAGCTGGACCGTCTCCCCGGACGGGCGCCGTTTCGTAATGGAACTGAGGCGCGGAGTTCGGTTTTCCGACGGACACCCTTTCGATGCCGACGATGTTCTTTTCACATTTCGCGCGTATTTGGACGAAAAGGTAAATTCCGTCCAGCGAGACCAGTTGATTCTGAACGGCAAACCGATCGTCGTGCGAAAACTTGATCAATTCAGGGTTTCCTTTGAATTACCTGAGCCAAATGCCGTAGCGGAGCGCCTCTTCGATGGCTTCTACATCCTCCCTCGCCACCTTTTGGAACGCCTTCTTGATCAGGAAAAGCTGAATGAAGCATGGGGGCTCCGCTCATCTCCATCGGAAATTGCCGGCCTCGGTCCGTTCCGCCTGAAAGAGTATTCGGCCGGACAGAGGCTCGTGCTCGAAAGAAATCCATACTACTGGAAAAAAGATTCGGTGGGGACTCAACTGCCTTACCTGGCCGAATTGAAATTCATTTTCGCCGGGACCGAAGACGGCCAGGTTCTGCGTTTTCAATCGGGAGAATCGGACCTGATTTCCCGGTTCAGCGCGAGAAACTACTCGGTCCTGTTCAGGGACGCTCCCAAACGCGGGTACAGCCTCGCAAAGCTGAACGGAGGGATGGAATTCAGCTTTCTGGTTTTCAATCTCAATGACCTTTCGCGGGTGCCGGCACGAACCGCGGCGCGGGTTCCTTTCTTGCGGCGACAGTCCTTTCGCACCGCGATTTCATTGACCATAGACCGCGACGCAATGGTGCGGCTCGTATACGCCGGCATGGCCGCGCCGCTCGCCGTTCCGGTTCCCCCGGGTTACCGCTTCTGGATCAATCAGGACCTTCGCCTGCCGTCGCGGAACGTCGCCCGCGCGCGCCAGATCCTCGCTGGGGATGGTTTCAAGTGGGAGCGCAACGGCCGGCTGCTGGACCCGGGCGGCAAGCCGGTCGAATTCACCATTGCTTTCAGCTCCGGCAACCCCGAGCGTCAGCCCATGGCGGCGCTGATCCAGGAGGACCTCCGCGCCCTCGGCATGACGGTACAAGCGGCGCCGCTCGAACTCAGGAGCCTGTCTGACCGCGTCAGTCAGAGTTTCGACTATGACGCGGCCATACTGAGCCTGAGTTCCCCCGATGCCGATCCCAACGCCGATATCAACCTGTGGCTCTCGAGCGGAGGGGTGCACCTCTGGCACCCGAATCAGAAGGCACCGTCCACACCATGGGAAGCGGAAATCGACGGCCTGATGCGCCGCCAGGCGGTGGCTCGCGACCCGGCTCTGCGCAAGAAACTCTTCGACCGGGTGCAGGCGATTTTCGCCGGCGAGCTACCTATGATCCCGCTGGTAAGCCCGTTCGTGCTGGCCGGCGCGCGCAGGGGTCTCGCAAATTTCCGGCCCGCCGTTCTCGAACATTCCACGCTGTGGAACGTCGAAGAACTGTATTGGGCTCCTCCGGACGGTGTCCGCCGATGAGCGGACCGCCTGCCAGGGAATGGAGCAATTCGCGGCTCGTTCAGGAATGCCTCGAAGGCAGCGAGCACGCCTGGAACGCCCTCGTGGACCGCTACAAGAACCTGATCTACTCCATCCCGGTGAAGTACGGCGCGCCACCGCAGGACGCCGCGGACATTTTCCAGGCGGTCTGCCTGGACCTGTTTAATGAACTGCCCCGACTGCGGGACGCGGAGGCGCTGGCCGGCTGGCTGATCCGGACCGCGACCCACAAATGCTACCACTGGAAACAGGCGCAGCGCTCCACCGGCGGACTGGATGACAGCGAGCTCGAAACGCGCGCGGCCGATGTGCCCGTTCCTCCGGATCTTCTGGCGGCCATCGAACGCGAGCAGATGGTGCGCGACAGCCTGCACCTGCTGCCGCCCCGGTGCAAGTGGATGATCGAGCTTCTCTTTTTCGAGTACCCTCCGATGCCTTATGAAGAGGTGGCCCGGCGGCTCAATCTGGCGCGAGGTTCCATCGGCTTCATCCGGGGGCGTTGTCTCAAACGGTTAAAGCGGATCCTTGAAGAGAAAGGGTTCTGATGGATGTGGACAGCCTCATGGAGCGGCTCTCCAGCGAAGCGCGTCCGTCGAACCGGCGGCGCATTTTGCTCGAGCACCGCGCGCTGTGGAGCGCGGCCACCCTGGAGCGCTTCTACGACGCCGTGGTCCGGCTCATTAACGTGGACATTCCGAAGGCTGACCGCGTGGCGCGTTCCGCCCTTTGGCTGGCGCTCCAGACATCCGACGGGGCGGCGCGGGCGGCGAGCCTGCGCGCCATGGGCCACGTCCTCGACCGGCAGCGGAGATACGCTCCCGCCCTTCGTCACTACGAGGAAGCGCGGCGCCTGTTTGTGGAACTCGGGAATGAGCCGCAAGTGGCGCGCACGCTGACCGCCAAACTGCAAAGCCTGATTTATCTCGGCCGCTATGACGAAGCGCTGGCGGCGGCCGCCGCGGCGCGCGAAATACTACTGCGGCAAGACGACCAGTTGCGGCTGGGGAGGCTCGATGCCAATCTGGGCAACCTGCTGCATCGCCAGGACCGGTTCGAAGAGGCCCTGGACTTGTACGCACGCGCGCTGGAGGTCCTGGACCGGATCGGCGAGCCGCGCGATGTCGCCATCGTGCTCCAGAACATGGCCACCTGTCAGATCGGGATGGGAGACTTCCGTCATGCATTGGGGACTTACGAACGGGCGCGGGAGTACTGTCTCCGCCATGAGCTGCCCCTGATCGTTGCCGTGGCCGATTACAATATCGCGTACCTTTATTACCTGCGCGGGGAGTACACACGCGCCATCGAACTCTACAATGCCGCACGCGAGCATTGTCACGCTTTGGGCGATGCTTACCGGGAAGCGTTGTGCGATCTGGACCAGTCCGAACTGTATGTGGAGTTGAACCTGAGCGAGGAGGGGGCTCACCTCGCGCGCCGGGCCCTGGCGGCGTTTCACGACCTCGGCGTCAACTACGAAGCGGCCAAAGCTTTGACCAATTTCGCCATTTCCCGGATGCATCACGGCGAGACGGCGGACGCCCTGGAGTTATTTGAAAGGGCCCGGAAGCTCTTTGTTCAGGAAGGCAACAAGGCCTGGATTTCGACCATCGAGCTGTACGAAGCCCTGGTCCACCACCGCGGGAGGCGCTTCGCCGAAGCGCAGGTCCTCTGCGAAAGCGCCTTCCGGTTCTTCGCCAACTCGTCTTTTTCGGGAAGGGCCGCTCTGTGCCAGATCCTTCTGGCGCGCATCCACCTGGATGCAGGCCGGCCGGGCGAGGCGAGGAGCGTCTGCGAGTGGGCCCTCGACCGTGCGGCCAAGGCGGAGAGCCCGGCACTCGAGTACCAGGCGTATTTTGTTATGGGCCAAATCGAGGAAGCGCTCGGGGCGGCCGATGCGGCTTACGCGTCCTATCGCAAGGCGCACGAGAACCTCGAGAATCTGCGCAGTCACCTCAAGGCCGATGAGATGAAGATCGCATTTCTCAAGGACAAGCTGGAGGTGTACGAAGCGCTGGTCCGCATGTGCCTCTGCCGCGGCGGCGCTTCCTCCGAGGAAATGGCGTTTGCGTATATCGAACAGGCGAAATCTCGCAGTCTGGCGGACCTGATTGCGTTCCGCGCCCAGAATCTGCCTGCGCCAGTCAAGGTCCGGCGGATCCTGGTGGAACAGGTACGCACCTTGCGCGAGGAACTGAACTGGCTGACCCGGGCGATTCAAACACAGGAGGGCCGGGCGGCAACGGTGCGCGATCCGAAGCTCGAGAAACTACGGCGGGCCGGGCACGACTGCGAACAGAAGCTGGTCGAAGCCATGGGTTGCCTGCGACTCGAGGACCAGGAATTCGCGAGCTTGCAGACCGCCGCCTCGGTAGACCTCGACGCGATCCGATCGGTGCTTCCTGCGAATGCCCTGATGCTCCAGTATTATCGCGTGGAGGACACCATGCACGTCTGCCTGCTCAACCGCGAGCAGCTCCGGATCGTGCCGCTCGGTTCGGCGTCGCGTCTGCGCCGCGACCTGCAACTGCTTCGCTTCCAGCTCTCCAAATTCCGGCTCGGGCCCGATTATCTGGCTACATTCCGGAAACAGTTGCTGGATGCGGCAAACGGGCACTTGCAGGAATTCTACCGGAACCTGATCGCGCCGGTGGAAAAATACCTGACGGCCGAGCATCTTATCCTGGCGCCCCACGATTTCCTGCACTATCTTCCTTTTCAGGCGCTGATGGACGGAGACGTGCCGCTCATATCCCGGCATTCCCTCTCCTTCACTCCGAGCGCCAGCGTCTACTACCTCTGCCACATCAAGGGTGATTTTCGCGGACGCGGTTCGCTGGTGCTGGGCCTGCCGGACGCTTCGGCTCCGCATATCGCGGACGAGGTGCGAGCCGTGGGCTCGATTCTGCCCGAGGCGAAGGTCTTCACGGGTGAGGATGCTACCTATGAAACACTGCGGCGCGAAGGCGCGCACAGCCGTTTCATCCACATTGCCACCCACGGCTCGTTCCGGCGCGACAACCCGATGTTTTCGTCCATCCGGCTGGGAGACGGCCACCTCACTCTTTTCGACCTTTACCAACTTCAGTTGCCGGCCGAGTTGATCGCCCTGAGCGGCTGTGGCACCGGGTTGAACGTGGTAGTGGGCGGCGACGAACTGATGGGGTTGAAGCGGGGACTGCTTTACGCCGGCGCTCAATGCCTTCTGCTGACGCTGTGGGATGTGAACGACCGGAGCACTGCCGATTTCATGACGCTGTTCTACCGGAACCTGAGCGGCGGCGCATCGAAAGCCAAGGCCCTGCAGGCAGCGACGGAAGAACTTCGTCGCGCCTATTCGCACCCCTTCTACTGGGCTCCCTTTATGCTGGTGGGTAAGCACCAGTAGACGTCTGCCGAATCCACATTAAAGTTAGTACCAAAGGGTTCCTGGAACTAACAGGACGAAAAATAATGCCGCGAGGTATATCCGGGAGCCATGCCGCGTACCCCTTTTGTTAAGAATCAAACATTAGCCTTGGGATCCTCGATCGGCAGAACAGAAAGGTTGGAGAGCGATGAAGCATTACGGCATCAACCAGTGGGTTGATTTCGCGCGTAATTTGGTGGACGAAGCCGGTGAAACAGCAATGCGCGGCCATTTGGCGGCGGGTTGCGCCGAGTGTCGGGACGTCGCTGTATTCACCGAACGGATGGGCGATATCTGCCGCGTCATGGCCGCTCAGGCGGCGCCTGACGACGTGGTCAGGCGCGCACGCGCCATCTTCCCGCTTCAACTACAGCCTCGTAAGAGACGTGTCTTCCGGATTCCGGTGGAACTGATCTACGACAGCTTCCTGGTACCCGCACACGCGGGATTGCGGTCCACATGGCAAGTGGGCTGGCAGGCGCTCTACCGGGCGGGAGACTGCTCTTTGGATTTGCGTATAGAACCGGAGATGCGCTCCGCGCGCGCCGCCGTGATCGGGCAGGTATCTAACCACGTGACCCCAGACGATCACATGTCGGACCTCGATGTGTGCATCCGCTCCGGAAAACTGATTGTGGCCGAGACTCGCAGCAATCGGTACGGCGAGTTTCAACTCGAATACGAACAGCAGAGGCGGTTGCAACTCTGTGTCTATCTGGACGAAGGAACGCGTTGCATTCAGGTGGGTTTGAAGAGCGTTGGAACAGACAGGCCGGCGGCAATAGACCGCCTGCCGACGGGCAAAAAAACGGGTATCGATAACCGGTAACGGACGGATGACATGAAACGAAACACTCTGGCACGAGTTTCCTTTCTTTTTTTCACGTTCCTGTTGGGAGCGTTTGCCGAGGACAAGGTCATTGTCCGGGCGGATCCGAATGCACTGAAGCTGCTGGCGCAGGTTTATTCGAATCTGGGCGTGAAAGTCACGGCGTCGCTGGACGGTTCCGGCCAGGTAGCGGTGTTGACGCTGCCGTCCGGCCCTCTTGGTTCATGGATCGCCGAACTGATGAAGCATTATCCGGGCGTGCTGGGCGTGGAGGTGGACGCTCCGGTGAAACTGCCGGTTCGCTCCGCCGCGGGCTTGGCCAATTCGGCTATTCCCAAAGTACCGGCGTTGCACGGACCGAAGTCGAGTTTCTACAACGGCAATGCGGTATGGGGTCCTTACGTCAACCAGCCGGCCGCCGCGATAGTCGGCATAGACCCGGCGCACAAGCTGTCGACGGGCAGGGGCGCGCTGGTTGCGACCATCGACACCGGCGTGGATTTTTCCCATCCGGCGTTACGCGGCTCCCTCGTGCCGGGCATTGACCTGACGCGCGGGGGCGGTATCGGCGACGAATCGGCCGACCTCAACCAGGAGACCACTCCTATCCTCGACCAGGAGACGACGCCGATTCTGGATGGAACCGGCACGATCATCCTGAACCAGGAGACTACCCCCATTCTCGACCAGGAGACCACCCCCATCCTCGATCAGGAAACTACGCCCATTCTCGATAACCGGCTCCCGCCGGCCCTCGGGCACGGCACCATGGTAGCGGGGCTGATTCACCTTGTGGCTCCGGAGGCGCAGATCATGCCGGTGAAGGCATTCGATGCCAACGGTTCAGCCACGGTGTCCCAGGTAATCGCGGCGATCTACTTCGCGGTGCTGCGGGGAGCTGACGTCGTAAACATGAGTTTCAGCACGCCGCAACCTTCCGAAGAACTGCGGAAAGCGATTTCTTACGCAGTCTCCCGCGGAGTCATTTGTGTCGCCTCGGTGGGCAACGATGGGCAGGAGGTCAACGTCTATCCGGCCGCGTACGATTCCATCATCGGCGTGGGGTCGACCAACGGGTCTGATGTACGGAGCACATTTTCGAACTTCGGCGCGGCGGTCATGCTGGCCGCTCCGGGCGAGGGGGTCATCACGACTTATCCGAGGAACCGGTATGCGGCCGGCTGGGGCACCTCGTTCAGCACGCCGTTGGTATCGGGTGCGGCGGCAATGCTGGTGCAATTGAGCGGCAGGATTTCGATTTCCTCCGCGGTCAAGGACCTCTCTCAAGCCGTACCCATCGGGCAGGGGCTTGGGGCAGGGCGACTGGACCTGGTCAGGGCGTTGAGTTACCAGTTAAGCAATAAGGGCAAGTAGCGACGGGCTCGCGGCGATCCAAAAGGGGTACAGGGGAAATGAGAAGGAATGCGTTGCATAAGGAAAAGCAGATGACCGCGGAAGATTATGCAAAGTATCGGAGGATGGCGGGCACGGACGTCGTGACCGGAGCAGCCATCGGGGGGGCAAACCACCGGCACGGACCGGCGGCACCCCCCCACATGTTCGCCGCAGGCGAGGCGTTTTCCGATGTTTCCCGGATGGGGTTCGCGAGCGCGCGCGACACCGAAGCGGCCCAAATCGACGACGTGCCGATCTGGCTGGCCGCCTTGATTGCCAGCCGTTGTCGGGCCTCCGCCAATGGGGAGGGACACGCCGTCAGCTGGATCTGCATTTCCGGACGCGCCTACTATACCAACGCGGGAGCCGACGCGGAAACGATACAGCCGCTCGGGGTCCGGCTGGAGCGGGGACGCACGCTATCGGTGAGTTGGGCACCTGGAGAGACCGAATATACGCTCGAAATTTTCGGGGGACTGGAGCATTGCGCGTGAAGAAATCGGCTGTTCGGAGACAAGGCGCGCCCGTTCCAACGCCCGCCGCCAGAACGCGTAACATCGAAGAGGAGTTTTTCACCGAGTTGCGTCACCGGCGCAAGCGGCTGGATCATTGGATCCGGGTGCTGTACGCCGAGGCGCAGAGGGAATCGCGGCAGGGGCGGTCACGGGCCGGAGTCCTGCACCGGCCCGCGGCGGATTAAGGCCTAAGCGGTTCGAACCTGGGGAAGACGCGCTTCCGCAGGCGGCAGACCAGGGAAGTCCGTGAAAGGCGCGGCCTGATACCAGTAGGCGCACGAGAAGAAGTTGTCGCCCCGGTCGTTGGCGTGACCGTGCTCCATGGTGTGCTTGAGGTAGCGGTCGAACGTCACCGGGTTATCGCCGTGCCAGCGATAGCATAGGTAGCGGCCTCCAGTCCGTTCGGCGTTGACGATCAGGGGCGCGCCGTACATGCGGTGCGCGAAGGGCTGCGCTCCGTCGCGTCCGCCGAAGTTCCAGCTTCCCAGGAAATAATCTTCCGATCCCGTGCCAACGATGGCAGGCTTCGTTTCGTCATCCACGAAGATCATGTCGTCGCCCTCTCCCCACCAGCCGGGTGCGTTCAGCAACACGCCGAGAGTTACACCCATCAGGTGCCCCCGGCCGCGGGCTTCCATGTAGACGTGGTTCTGCTTGCCGTCCGGATTGAGCTTTTGGCCACCCGCGGCGGCGGGCACCGGCACGCAAGGCGCCGACTGCCGGTACTGCGCATGAAAGTAGAGAGCGTCGTCGGGAATGGACGGCATCGTCTTGTAATCGATATTCGAGTAGAACGAGCCGACCTCCAGCTTGCCTTCGTTGGTGACGGTTATCCGCGCGCCGCGGCGGTAGGGCATGGCGAAGTAACAGTTCAGTGAGCGCCCCGGCGAGCAGGCGAGGTACTGCGATTCGTAAACCTGGTAGGAATTCAGATTCAAGCCGAAGAAGTCCCCGACGGGAACCTCCACGCTGGGCTTCGAGTTACCGTCCCAGTAGGCGCGCAACACCAGTTCCTTCAGGTGGTCGCCGCTGCGGGCGGAGATGGTAAACCAGATGTGGCTGATCACCCCGGCCCCGGACGCGTTGAATACTTCGTAGACTCCGGCGGGCGGGATGTTCCAGGCATCGCGGTTCCCGCCCGTCTTGTCAAAACTGGATTGCTTCAGCGAACGATAGTTCAGCGCCCTCGAATAGGACGGCAACTGCGCGCTCTCGACACCCCGTTGCGTTTGTCCCTGGGCCTGTGCCGCGGCCGGCGCCGCGGCCGCCAATCCACCCGCCGTCAACAGGCGGTGGAGAAATCCTCGCCGGCCATTTCCTGCCGTTTCCATTTCGTTCCTCACTTTCCGATTGCCTGCGCGATCGCCTTCTCCGCCAGCGGCGCCATCACCTGGTAGCCGGCGGCGTTCGGATGCAATCCATCACCCGTCAATTCCGCTTTGAAGAATCCCTTGTCATCCACCATGGCGGAAAAGTAGTCCAGATAGACGGCGCCCGACCGCGCGGCATAGTCCTTCATCCACTTGTTCAGCGCAAGGATCTTTTCCGGGGGCCGGGCCGCGGTCTGGGGCCGGTGATAATCGCAAACCGGCATCACCGACGACAAGACCACTTTTATGTTGTTGGCGCGCGCCATATCCGCCATAGCCATGAGGTTATTCTCGATCGATTCCAGGGTTACCGGCCCGATGTTGCCGCCAATATCGTTAGTGCCCGCCAGAATCACAACTGCCCGCGGTTTGTGGGCGATCACGTCGGGATAAAAGCGGAGTAGCATCTGTGCGGTAACCTGCGCGCTGATGCCGCGATTGATGTAAGGCTTGCCAGGAAAGAAACTGCTGCCGTTGTTGCCTCGACCCCAGCCGTCCGTAATGGAATCTCCCATGAACACAACGCGGTCTTCGCCGGCCGCGGGCGGCGGAATCTTCTGATTATCGGCGGCATACCGGCGGGTGTTGCCATAGTCGTTGACCAGTTGGTAAACGCTCTGCATGGCGTAAGGTATTCCGGGAGGCACGGGCGGCTGCTGCGGCGGCTGGCACCAGGCTGCGCCGGCCACAAGAAGGGCAAGCGGAATTCGCATGTCCGATATTGTATTTCACTCAAACTGAAGTGGGGTATTCTGTGGCAATGAGAAAACTGCTGGTTGCTTTGATTTTGTCCTGCCTTGCGCTCGCCCAGGTGGATGACAATGTCAATGCCAGGCTCCGAAAAGAGGAGGCCGAGCGGTCGCAGGTGATGACGACGCTGCACATGCTGACGGACCGTTACGGGCCGCGCGTCACCGGGTCGCCCGCCTACGAGGCGGCGGCGAAGTGGGCAGCATCGCAATTGACCAGGTGGGGCCTACAGAACGCGCGCCTGGAGCCGTGGGACTTCGGTCATCCGGGTTGGTGGAACGATCGCGCCGCCGGCTACATGCTGGCGCCGGTTCAGCAGAACCTCAAGTTCGAGGTGCTCAGTTGGACGCCCTCCACGAAGGGAACGGTTACCGGGGACGCAGTGCAACTGGTCACGCCTTTGGGCCCCGAGCCCCCGCCGGCGACCAACGGCGCCTCGGCTGCCGGCCGTGGCGGACGGGGCGGCGGGCCGCAGCGCCTCGGTCCAACCAAGGAAGAACTGAGCCAGTGGATGGCTGCGAATAAGGATAAGTTGAAGGGCCGGATGGTTCTGGTCGGAAAGGCCGCGACAGTGCCGGTCAACTTCAACCCGCCCGTCAAGCGCCGGCCCGACGATCAGGTGAGACAGCAGTACGATCCCAATTCGTCCGGCGGCGGCCGGGGCGGCCGGGGTGGCCGCGGTACGCCGGGCAGGCCCGACCCCTCGCGCCTCACCGCCAACCAGGTGACCGAACAGGTAGACGCCTGGCTGCTGGCAAACGGTGCGCTGGTGCGGCTGAACGACGCCGGCATGGAGCACGGGCTGGTGCGCGCCTTTCAGAACCGCACGTATGACTCCGCCAAAACCGTTCCCACCGTGGTCCTGCGCAATGAGGACTTCGGACGCATCGAGCGCCTGCTTGCCGATGGCGAAGAGGTCCGGCTGGAATTCAATATCGTGAATCACGATTACCCGGCCGGGAAAACGGCGTACAACGTGGTGGCGGAAATTCCGGGAAGCGACCGGGCGGACGAGATCGTCATGCTCGGGGGCCACCTGGATTCCTGGCATGCCGCTACCGGCGCGACCGACAACGCCGTGGGCGCTTCCATGATGATGGAAGCGGCGCGGCTGATTCAAGTCCTGGGGTTGAAACCGCGGCGGACAATCCGGATTGCGCTGTGGGCCGGCGAGGAACAGGGCCTGCTCGGATCGGCGGCTTACGTGAAGCAGCACTTCGGCACTTTTGAAGACCCGAAGCCGGATTTCGATAAGCTGGCCGCCTACTTCAATATCGATTCGGGCACCGGCAGGGTGCGGGGAGCCAGTATTTTCGGCCCTCCTGAAGCGGCCACAATCCTGCGCGCCGCCCTGGAACCGTTCGCCGACCTCGGCGTGGCCGGCGCCCTCCCGACCACCAGCCGCGCGACGGGCGGCACCGACAGCACTTCCTTCAACAGCGCGGGCCTGGCCGGCATCGGACTGGCGCAGGACCCGATCGAATACAACAGCACCACCTGGCACACGAATCTCGATACGTACGAAAGAATCGTGCCGGAAGACGTGAAATCGGCATCCACCGTCATCGCAGCGGCGGTGTGGCACGTGGCGAACCGCGATCAGATGCTGCCGCGTTTCGCCAGGGAGAATATGCCGCCGCCCGTGACGCCGCGTTAGGGGCAGTTGGTCGGAACATCAGTGCCCGCAACCGTTCTCAATCACGAGCCCTCCTGGACATGCCGAACCGCGATTGGGCCGGCGGCGGCTGCCTTGTTAGGTCTTGTGCTTGCCGGTTGCGGCCGGCCCGCACCCCGCGCCGCGATCGATCCGGAACTTGCTTCCTGCGTCCCGGCAAGCGCTCAAATCGTGGCGGGAATCCGCCTGGACGAGCTGCGGAGCTCCGCTGTTTACGGCCGCTTGCCCGAATCGGCTCGCGCTTTGGCCGGTAGCATGCCCGGCGCTTCCGACCTGCTGCTGGTTCTGAGCACGGAGGGCCTTCTGATCGCGGCGCGAGGCGAGTTTCGCAGTGCTCCTGCCGGTGCCACGCTGCTGACAGCGCGGCTGGCGCTTTCCGGGGCGCCGGATGCCGTTGGGGCGGCTACCGCGGCTTATCGCACCCGACCTCCCGCGGCGGCCGAACTCATCACGATCGCGGAAACGCCGGCGGCCCAATTTCCCGTCTGGATAGCCGCCCGCGGATCGGCATCACTCCCCCTTCCGGGCAACCTGCGCAACCTGAACAATTTTCTGCATTCGACTCTTTACACCACTGCCGGGATGCGACCAGCCGACCCGTTCACGCTGGATGTCACGGGCGTCTGCCGTTCCCCGGAGGCTGCGCAGCGCCTCGAAGAAACGCTGCGCGCGTTTCTGTCGCTCTCGGGCGCCGCCGGCCAGCGTCCAGCCCTGCTCGATTCGCTTAAATACCACACCGAGGGAGCCGCGCTGCGGATTTCGGTTACAGTACCGGTTTCCGCGCTCGATGCGCTCTGGCGCTGAAGACATCGGCTATCCTCTATGGAGGGCTCCGAGGGACGAAGCTACCGTGTCCGATACAGCGATCACCCGCCGCGATCACGTTCTCGACTGGAAGCGCGAAACCACGCAGAACCACGTCTTCCAGCTTCAGCCGTTCAAAGGCTACATCCTCGAGGTCGAGGACGTCCATTTCCATCACGACTCCGCGGTGTTTCTTCCCGATTACGGAGACGCGCCCGACCCGGCCCGGATCACCGGCCTGAGCGTGCTGGCGGCCGCGTACACACACGCGGACAAGAATCCGACCCACAAACTGCTTGACGCCGGCCACACCGATACCAGCGGGCAGGACGCTTATAATCTCACCCTTTCGGTGCAGCGCGGCGACAGCGTGCTGCATGCCTTGCTCGGGAACCGCTCCTCGTGGGTGTCGGTCACGCTTGCCAAGCACAAGGTGGAAGACTACCAGCAGATCGTCAAGTGGACCTCCTGGGCGTACGGATGGGATTCGGATCCCGGCGCGATCGACAACGTGCACGGTTCCAAAACCACCGAGGGCGTGAAGGGATTCCAGAGAAATTACAACGAGACGTTTGGCGGTTCGCTGGCAGTGGATGGCGTGGTTGGGGAAAAGACCTGGGGCGCGATCTTCGACGTGTATATGGACTACCTCAAGAAGATCCTTGAGGTAGACGACGCCGGACTTGCCGCCGCGAGGGCGAAACTCAATTTCGTGGACCCGAAACGGGTGGGCTGCGGCGAGAATTTTCCCATTGAGGCGCCCAGGCAGAACAATTACCGGAGCAAGATCAACCGGCGCGTGGAACTTCTCTTCTTCGAGCCGGACCAGGTTCCGAAACTCGACTGTCATCCGGGCTCGGGCTGCAATGCCATTCTGTGCGAAGTGTACAACCCCAAGATGTACAAGTACACGCACATTACGCCTGTGCCCAAGCCGCCCAAGGATCCGAAGTACGACCTGACCAACGTCAAGAGCCCGGACCACATCGCGCCCGAAAAAGAAAAGATCAAGATCGAATACGATATTGTCAACGTAGACGCGGTGATTACATCCGGCAAGCTCGAGATCTTCCGCAAGAAAGATAACAAGCTGCTCAAGAAATTCGACCTGACTCCGGCGCAATACACCGAAGGCCATCACGACGATTTTGAGTGGGACGGCGCGGTCACCAAGGACGCGGAATTTCCGGATGGATTCGTGACCATCGAGCACTCCGACTACGTCGCCAAGGTCACGGTCAGCGGCCCCAAGGGCGACCGCACCGGGTCCACGGAAATCAAGGTCGAGCTCAAGGAATTCAAGGTGGAACTGGCGCCTAAGGCGGTGCTGACGAAGGACCCCGACAAAGCAGTTTATGACCTGATCGGGACCATCCCGGCCGGATCGCTGGTGAAGATTAAGCTGAAGAGCAACATCTTCACGATCACGGCGGGCGACGAGATGGGCGATCAGACTGCCTACACGGAATACGAAAAGCTCTGGAGCGGAGGGCCGCGGGTGCCTTTCTATGCCACCGCCACGGTGATCGATTCCAAGGGCAACGCTGTGGTGTGCGGGAAGGCGATGGGTCGCGCCAAGGTGCTGTGGGACTTTACCGATCCCAAGCAGTCGCTGGATACGTATCTTGCCGTTCCGCTCACTGCCCCTCCGGCGGTGAACCAGTCGCAAGGCGCCAAACCGTACATCGACAAGGCGCTCAATTACGATAAGGCCGCGACACGCCCCAAGAACGGCGACAACTGCCACATCGACCGCGGTGGAAAGCGGCTTTCCGCTTCGGGACCGCCGATCTTTCACGGAGCCGACGGCGGCACGCAGAACTTTCCTTTCACTGTGAACAAAGGATCCACGCGGTTCTGGGGATGCTTCGCCAACTTCGAGAAGTCCGGGGCGGACGAGGGACGCGCCGGGGCGATATTCCGGCCCGCCCGGCAGGCCGGCGACAATTATTCCATCACCGCCTATCTGGACTTGACGGCCAGTCTCGACACTGCCGACGACACGCCCACGGGGGCGCTGAAACAGGTGAAAGTGGGCGATTTCGAGATCTGGCGCCTGGTCAACCTGGCGGAACATTTCAAAAAGGGGTCGCAGACGACGGGCACGATGCCGACTTTCGCCGAGTATTATGCCGACGGCTTCATTGAAGTGAAAGACGACCGGGGCGGCGTGAAGGACCTGACCAAAGCGCAATACGATCCGGCATTTACCGCCGCGTTTGCCTTGGCCGGGGGCAACGCGCTGATTCGCAAATACGGCCTGGTGCCCGGCAGCCAGTGGGACGCTCCGGTGCCGGCCACGCCGCCCCCCAGCCCGTCTCCCAGCGTCTGGATCGCCACCTTCCGCCCGTACACCGACTTCAAGACCGCGGTCTCGGCGGGCGAGAGCAAAACCGGCGCGGCGCTGCAAGCGCTCCTGAATTCCAACAATGTAGGCACCGCCAGCAACTACCACTCGCGGGTCCAGACGCTTGCCAAATCGACAGGCGACGAAATGTGCCGCGCCATGTCCACCAAGGACGGGCTCACGATTCTCCAGTTCGGAGGCACCAGCAACCTGGAGGGCGCCACGGGAAGCTCCGGCATCAACGGCCGGGCCGTCAGCCAGAATGGCGCGGCGAATCGCTCCAAGGCGGGATTCCTGTTGTGCCAGACCGACGCCCAGGCGGCGCAGACCCCCGCGCACGAGATCGGCCACCTGATGTTTCTGCCGCACGCTCCCAGTTTGAAGAGCGACGGCACGGCACGCACGGACGACATCGGCCAGGTACCCGATTTCCACGACGGCAAGAACATGAACTGCGTGATGTCCTACACGCGGCCGCGTCCCGGTTTCTGCGGGCTGTGCCTGCTCCGGCTCCGGGGGTGGAAGGGAGACCAGTTTGACAAGAACGGACCGAAGGTCACGAAATAGCGGGCGGCCGTTTCTCGGACGGCTTCCGGCCTTTGGTTTGGTATTGGCCGCAGGCCTGGCGGCGTGCCAGGTTTCCGACCCGGCGAAAGGGAAAAACATGCCCATCACTTACGAGGCCAAGTCCCGGCAGGACCGGTGGATTGCCGGCGCCGGGGTCACCATCGATCTTCGCGTGGACAACCACACCACGGCACCATTCGAGATGCCGGATCCAAATTACCGCACCAGCGCGCAGCCCCGTTTTGAGTTGACGAGTCCGAAAGGTGAGAGGAAGGAATTCAGCCCCAACAGTCTGGCCACCGATTGGGACCGGCGGCAGCCGCCGGCCACGATCCGGATTGCGCCGGGAGGCCACTGGGAAGGAGACCTGTCGCTCACCCTGTTCGCGAATGTCGCCGAGCCGGGCCGGTACCGGCTGCGCTCGTGGATCGAGAGCCAGGGAGCGCGCATCGAGTCCGCACCCGCGGAATTCGAGGTGATCCGGCCGGCCACACGGGATCTGGCGGCAGAAACCAGCGCAGCCGAGCCCAATCTCACCGTGGTGGACTGCGTGGAACTACTGGATGGCGGAATTGTGGCCTCGAGCAACCTGTCTGAGGAGGATGCGCGCAACGCCGAGCTGCTGCCGTTCGAGCGCATGGAGCGTGGTGCAACGGATTCGGAAGCGGATGCGATCTATGCCCCGTACTCGAATTTTTCCGTGGGGATGACCGGTCTTCGCTGGATCGTGGCGGCCAAAGAGCGCATTCTGCTGGTGGGGCACAATCTGCATCCCGGGCGCACGCAGGCCTTCGAAGGCGCGCAGCTCTCTCTCGTGTTGCCTCCGGTAGCGACCGAGGCCGGACTGTATGTGGCGGGCGTCCGCGGCAGCGAACTGGTGCTCTCCCGGTTCACGGGTTCGGAAAGCGGCGTAGCCGCGGGTCCCGTCTGGGTGATCGAAAAACTCGCATCGGCGCCGGTATCGGCCACGCTCACGCTGTCGCCGCAAGCAGCCGGCAATACACTGCTGTTCATGCTGGCTTGGAACCTGGGGACGGAAACGCGGGTCCAGTTCCTTACCGTCAATCCAGGCGGAAAAGTGCTGGCGCGCGCCGAGCAAACGATATCCGGCGTGCGTCCGCTGGGTCCGGCGGCCGCCGGATGGAGCACGGCCGGTGAGGTTCGCGCCTCACTGCTGGTGCGCAATGCGAACGTCGCCACCGAGCTGCGCGCGGCGGAGCTCCACCTTTCGCCCACGCTGGCTATCGATGGCGCGGCCCGGTTCAGCGAACCGGTACGGCTCGAATTTCCGCTCGAAGACGCGCGCTTCGCCTACTTCGAATCGCAGCCGGGCCGGCTCTCCCGCATGATCGTGATTCGCACCGGGGGCGACAGGATCTGGGTGATTCCCTCGGGCCAAGCGCCCCGTCCGCCGCGCCGCAGGCTGCCTGTCAGGGGACCGCTGGCGATTCTCCCGGGCCAGGTTCATTGGTATGCCGTGTGGCCGGAGGCCGGCAAACTGGCAATCGCCCCGCTCTAGTACGCATTCCATGGCAGTTTGCTTGAGTCCGCCGGCCGGTCCTGATAGCATCCAACTGTGAAAACGTGGGGCTCCACCCTGTTCGGCTGGCGCGTCCGCTCCGGACGCAGCACTTTCCGCGTCATCCCGCGCTGGCAGCTTCAGCCCGGCGATCACCCCTTGAGCAATCCGGGGGTCAGCCGGTCGCAAATCCACGAGTGGGGCCGGTATTCCTCGCGCCTGCTGCCGGAACTCTATCAGGCGGCATATGGCCGGCCGGCTCCCGACATGCTGACGGACCGGGACACGACGATCGAGGAGCAGCTCGAAGAGGCATTTCGGAACCGCCGCCTGCTTCTGCTGCCGGGTGAGTTACTGGAACGGAAGCACGCTGGAGGGAGCGCTTCCGGGGGCGCGGCCGGTGCTCCTCCACCACCGCCTCCGGCCGGGTCGCAAACCGACGATGAATCGGACTCATCGTCTTCCTCTTCATCCACATCGGGCTCCGGCGAAGAAACGGCCCCGCCCCCGAAGAAGACCGAGAAGACGTGGTTCCGGGCGACGCTCAAGGACGAGGACGGCGAGCCGATGGCGGATGAGGATTACACCCTGATCGACACTGATGGTGTCAAGCGGACAGGCAAGCTGGACCCGAACGGCGAGGTCTACATCCCCGCCATTTTGCCTCCCGGACAGTGCACAATCAGCTTTCCTAACATCCACCTGAACCCGCGTAAGAAGAAGAAGTAAGAAAAGTACAAATACAATTGACGCCGGGTACTGTAAAGGCTAGACTGATGCGAATCGCTTTTAAAGCCTCAGGAGTCTGACTCATGAAAATACGAATTGTAACTCTGGTGGCGATGGCGACCAGCCTGACCTTCGCCGCGGACACCCAACGTGATTTCACAAGACTAATATCGGTCGGTGATTCGTTGAGCGCAGGTTTTACAAACTTTTCTTTGAATGTCGCCGGCCAGTTGAACGGCTACACTGCGGTCGTAGCCAGGCAGGCGGGGCTTGCGGTAAATGGCTCTCAAATCGGAACGAATACCTTCGCCCTGCCATTGATCTCCTATCCTGGCATTCCGCCTGCTCTTTACGCCGTCCCAGGCTCTCCCTTTCCGCAGATCTTGCGGGAGCCGTTGCCGGGCATGCCCCTTCCGGGCGGGCAGCCGTCCAATCTTTCGGTGCCGGGTTATAGCGTGCTCGATGCCCTGGTACACCCGTTTCCGGGTGATCCCGCGAACAACGTCATCGACGCACTCAGCGATATAACTTTCACGCGCAGTTCAACCTTCGGCTGCGGGCCCATTCCCGCCGGATTCCTGTCGTTCCTTTCCAACGTAACGCAGATCCCCCCGACCAAATACGTAGTCAGTGCCGCAGCCTGTGCCCTGGCCTTGAGACCTTCGGCGATATTGGTTTCCATCGGCAATAATGATGCTTTGCAGACGCTGACACTAGGCTTGCCCCCAACGAATCCCACTACTTTCGCCTTGCGCTATGCCGCATTGCTCGGCGTCCTGCGAAGCACCGGCGCGGATATATTCGTGTCGAACATCCCGGACGTGCGGACAATTCCGTTCCTGGTCCCCGTTCCGGCGTTCGCAAGCCCGCAGGTCTGCAGCTTTGTGCCACCGGGGGCCACGGCCGCACGATTTCGTGGTTTTAGACATCATTAACCCGCTGGGTACGACGAACTTGTGCGCAAATTACGCGGTTCGTACGAAGGCCCAGGTCGACGCCGCGGGAGTTGCGATCGCCGCTTACAACAAGACCATCGCAAATCAGGCACGGCTGTTTGGCGCAAAAGTGGTGGACGTCAATGCCCTCATGACCAACGTGGCGGCGGTCGGGCGGGACGTTGTTCTCAAGAACGCGTGCCGAGGCACCTGACTACCTTGATGTTCGGAGGCATCTTCTCGCTGGACGGAATCCACCCGACCAACACGGGTTACGCAATTCTGGCCAATGCGACAATTGATGTGATCAATGCTGCGTTTCCCGGCAGCCCGGCAATTCCCAAAGTTGATCTGAACGTCGTTGCATCCGCGGATCCACTGGTATTTTAGGCATTCTCCAGAGGGGCGCCGGAGGCGGCGCCCTCGCTTAATCTCCTGGGCTCCTTCCCTGAACCTCATTTGAATGCTTGGAGTTGCGACGATCCACGTCGCACGAAGGGCCCATTCAGGTGGAAACGCCGATCCGTGGCAGGACCCAGCGCATCAGCACAATGTAGGCGACGAACACAAGCAGCGGAGCCAGATACTGGAACACATCTAATGGGATGCAGTCGCGGCGGATAGGTTACAGGACCCGCCTATTTTGTGACGGTGACCGGAACTTCCACCTTTACCGTCTTTGGCGGCAGGCAAATCTTGTTGTCGCACGTCTGGTATGACGTGCTGATGACGACCTTCTGGGCCCCTGCCGGCGCTGCGGCGGCCACCTGGACGGGCAGCGTAAACTGCGCTTCGCCTTCGTAGAACTCCACTTCCATGTTGAAGCTCGGGTCCTGCATGGTCTGCGGTTCACTGGGCTGAATGGACCCGGCGAGGCGGAACGGCTGCCCTTCCGCGATCCAGATACGCGTGGGAATGGGCCCCTCGGGCATCGGTTTCATGGAGTAGAGATGCCACCCCTCCTGAACCCGGGCGACCAGCTTGACAGTGATCCGCGTCCCCGCTTTTACGGGTTTCGCGGGGGCTTCCCGGACTTGCCAGGCAACCGGGTCGGGCGGCGCCGCCGCCAGGCATAAGGCAACGAGCGCCGCGCCAATCAGTTTATTCATTGCGCGATCCAAAAGCCTCCGTCGGAGCGCCGCCGGCTTCGCCGAACTCCAGATATCCAGCCTGGAGGACGTGCTTGGACTTGTCTTCCTGGACGAAAATGACGAGCGCGAGGTCAGCACGGTCGATCTGGTATTTCTTCTCGGCAAACGTGAAGGGCTCGCCTCGGTGGCCGCCGGCCTCATAGGTGTCGAGGTGGGTTTTGAGTGCCTTACTGATTTCGTCGATGTCGAAGCTCTGCGTGAACGATTGCGGCGCGCCCGCGGCGAGGTCGAAGCCTGCGGCCTTGGGACCGCCCATCGCGCGGACGACCATCGGGTGAAAGCGAATTCCGTTTTCACCATTGAACCGCAGTTCCTTTTCGACGAGCACGATGTGAAGCTTGAGGTCCTTGGCTTCGCTTTGCACGTTCTGTACCGTGACGTGCACCGAAACGGTGTTGCCGGTGAGGTTCGCGCCGGCGGAGAAATGGGCCTCCGCAGCTTTTTCCAGGTCGCCTTCGATTTCGGGATTGAAACGGCCATAGGTCTGGGGCGCCATGTCGCGGGAACCGCCACCAACCGTTTTCTTGCCATCGATCGCGTAGGTGGGGACGCCCGTGACGGCATAGCTCTTGTTCCGCGCCTGGGTGTCGGGGTTGGTCATGGGGTCCGGCCGCGGAATGTGCTGGTGGTACATGATGACGGCGAGTTCTTTGCGGTTGTACCGCTGCATGGCGGCATCGAACGCGATATCCGCCGATGCGCAAGGCGGGCAACCCGAACCCGTGAACACTTCGGCCAGAACGACGCGGTCGCTGCGCTTCTCGCCGGGCGTGTAATCCTCTACTTTCACCGGGTTGGGAAATCGCTTCTGATATTCGGCGTCGAGCATTTCTTCCAGGCCGTCGAGTGAGTTGTTGTGCTGCTTGCGGTAGACTGCTTCGAGCGCCGCCGCCGCTTCCTTGCCGGCCGAGCCCGCCAGACGGGCGGGAATCAGGTACTCGAGCGCCTGGGCATCGTTGCCCGCCTTGGCGGCCAGTTCACCGAGCGCCGCCTGGACGGTAACGTTGTCCTTGTTCGCGGCGTAAGCCTCCTCAAGCAGTTTCCGGCCCTTGCCTTCATTGCCCAGTTTCACTTCGATGCGGCCCAGCAGGGCGATTCGCGTAGCCCTCATCTGGAGGAAGCGCTTCTGCAAGTCCTCCGGCTCCGGCACCTTTTGCTTTCGCCGTTCGTACCCTTCAATCTGCTCGCGAAGCCACGGCGCGAGCGTGAACGTCGCGACGTTCTTCTCCGCATACTTCCGCGCGTCATCGAGCAGCAGATTGGCATTGAGCAGTTGCGTGGCAAGCTGGCCGGCCAGCGATCCGCGGTTCTTCTCGGGAGCCTTCTTGTACAGCTCTGAGGCAAATTTGCGGATACGGTCCTTTTGCTGCGGGAACTTCTGCGCAAGAGTGGTGAAGATGCCAAGATCGGCGGACTGCACCATGGGACTGTCCGGGAAGTCCTTTTTGAATTTCTCGTAGGCCTCGATCTTCTTCTCCGGATCGGTGATGCGGCCCGCTTCGGAATACGCCTTCGTATCGGGGGGCGTTTCGCGTACGGTGGGCTGCTGCGCGGCGGCAGGTTGACCCGGCGCCGGTGAGGGCGGGTTTTGCGCGAGGGCTCCACCGAGCAGAGCGCAAAGGACTACGGGAAAGGTGAGCCGAGCGGCCATGGACGCAACTCCTTCTAATTGCCGGATCGAACCCGGAAGCCGGTAACGGTATCTATTCTACTGAAATCCACAGCTTGTAGGACTTTTCGCAATAGCCCTGGAAGCAGAGATTGAAACCCGATTATACTGTACGTTCACCCGGGGGCCAACGGCGGCAGCGCACTCCTGCCGGAACCGTATGTCGAGCCGGGCCTGAGAAACGCATGAGCTTACCATTACAAATCGTAGTCTGCGGAAGCATCGTTCCCGACCCGCTGCAAACGCTGGAACCGGTAACGGGCGGTCCGGCCGGCCCTTCCCTGAAGAATGAAATGATGCTCCCGGCCGTGCTGGACCCGTGGGCGGGGCACGCGCTGTTCGAAGCGGCAAACCTGGCGCAAAAGACGCCGGGAAGCAAGGTCTGGCTGGTGAGCCTGGGGCCGAAAGCCAAGCTGCAACAGGTGATGATGACCGTCGGTCAAAAGGCGCCGTTCGAACTGGTGGCTCTGGACGGGCCGAGTTCGGGCTTTGGCGATTCATTTGAAACGGCAGCGGCGCTTGCGGGAGCAATCGAAGGAATTGCGGGCCTGGACCGGACAAGGCTGCTGGTGTTCGGCGGGTGGGAGTCGGCCTCTCGCGGCGCGGGCACGACGCTGCAGATGGTGGGCGAACGGCTGGGGATCACCGAGCAGTTCCTCGGCGTGGACCAGATCGCGGTTCAGGAGGACGGCAGTTTCCAGGTGCTGGAACGGATCGAGGGCGGGAGACACCAGGTGTCGGTGTGCGCGGCGCCGCCGGCCGTGCTCGGTTGGGCCACGGGGCACCTGCCGGAGCCGCGCAACAATCCGCAGGTGGGGATGGCCAACATGCGCGCCATCATGCCGGCGCTCCAGCGCGCCAAAGCGGCGCCGGTGGCGAGTGCGGGGCTCACGTTCGTTTCAGTAAGCCTGCCGAAGCAGCAACGGGAAACGCGCATCGAGAAAAACATGCCGGCCGAAGAGATCGCGCGCGAACTGGCGGCGTGGATCGGGGAGGAATAGAGTGGAAACGATTCTGGTTCTGGCGCATACGGAAGCGGACGGAAAATTGGCGAACCCGGCGCTGGAAGCACTGGCGGCGGCATTGGCGCTCGGCGGCGAAGTAGCGGTCGGGTTGGTGGGCGCCCAGGTGCAGCCGGCAGCGGACCAGGTGGCCACCTGCGGCGCCCGTCGGTTCCTGGCAGTCGCGGGCGAGGAGTTTTCGCAGGCGCGCTACGCGACCGATGCGGCAGCGGCGGAAGCGCTGGGGCGCGCGGCTGGGGCAAGCGTGATCATCGCACCGGGCACGTCGCGGTGGGCGCGCGCGCTGCCGGGCGCGGCGTACCGGTTGGGCGGGCGCGTTGACACGCATGCCACGGCAATTGCTCCCGCGGCGGCCGGGCCGGCGGTGACACGCTGGTTCTACCGGCAGAGAATGGAGGCGGTGCTCAGCCGGACACAGCGGCCCTGGTGCGTGCTGCTCGATTCCGGATGTGTGGCGCCGTGGGCCGGATCCGCCGGAAGTGCGACGGTTGAGACCGTAGCCCTGGACGCGCCGGCGACCCGCACGACCGTAGCCGGAGTCCAAGCGCCGAAATCGGACGAGCAGACGATTCGTCCGGATGCAAAACTGCTCTTCGTGGCGGGCGCCGGTTGGACCAAGAAACAGTCCGACGGGGCGGTGCACGGCAAGGAGGCGGAGTCCCTGATCCTCGGTTTCCTGCGCGCTTCGCAAGCCTCGCTCGGAGGCAGCAAGAGCCTGGTGGATTTGAGCGGCGAGGGCCAGGCAGTGCTCGGGTTCATGACCCACCTGAACCAGATCGGGCAGACGGGCTCGACCCCGCGTCATGCAAAAGGCCTTTCGACGTGCTGCCACGGCGAGGAACCGCACGTGGTGGGCTGGCGTTTCGTCACCGAGCGGCGCGCCATCAACCTGGACGCGGGCTGCGGCTGGGCCCGTGGAAAAGCGGATGTGGTGTACGTAGCCGACGCATTCGAAGTGATGCGCCACCTGAACCGGATGATGGCGGGCTGAACGCCGGGTCAGAACGCCCGCAGATACTGCACCGGGGGAAGCATCTCGACGCCCAGTTCCCTGGCCGCATGCAGAGGGAAATACGGGTCGCGCAGGAAGGCGCGCGCGAGCAGGACCAGGTCTGCCTGCGCCTGCCGTACGATCCGGTCGGCTTGTGCTGCCGTGGTGATCATGCCGACGGCGCCGGTGGCGACCCCGGATTCCGCGCGGATTCGCTCGGCAAACGGCACCTGGTAGCCGGGCGCGATCTCGATGCGCTGATGGGGCACGGCTCCGCCCGACGAGCAGTCAACGAGGTCTACGCCAAGCGCGCCCAGCCGGCGGGCCAGTTCCACCGACTGGTCCACGTCCCAGCCTCCTTCAGCCCAATCGGTGGCGGAGACGCGGAAGAATAACGGCAGCCCGGCAGGCCAGACGTCGCGGACGGCCGCGGTCACTTCGAGGGCGAGACGGATCCGGTTTTCGAACGTTCCGCCATATTCATCCGTCCGGCGGTTTGTGAGCGGCGAGAGAAACTCATGAATCAGGTAACCGTGAGCGCCGTGTATCTCCACCACCTGAAATCCGGCGTCCAGCGCGCGGCGGGCGGCCTCAACGAAGTGTTTCACGATCGCCTGGATGGCCGGTTTGGTTAACTCTTCGGGCGGGGGATCGCCCTGGTGGAAGGGGATAGCGGTGGGAGCAACGGGGATCCAGCCGCCGCTGCTCTCCGCGATCAGGCGGCCGCCCTCCCATGGCTTGGCCGTGCTGGCCTTTCGACCGGCGTGCGCGAGTTGAATGCCCGCCGCGGCGCCCTGTGAGCGCAAAAACGCGGCGATGCGATTTAGAAACGGAATGTGTTCGTCCTTCCAGATGCCCTGGTCGGCGGGAGATATGCGACCGCGGGGTTCGACAGCGGTCGCTTCCATCATCACGAGTCCCGCTCCGCCGGCGGCGCGGCTGCCAAGGTGGACCAGATGCCATTCATTCGCAAACCCGTCCTCGCTCGAATACTGGCACATAGGGGAAACGGCGATCCGGTTGCGAAGGGTCAGGCCGCGCAGCGTCAGCGGCGAGAAAAGATGGGCTTCGCTCATCCTTTCGAGTATCGCAAGAGACGAGGATGCTTACCGTAAGCTAACTGCTCCTCACTGCCCCTCGAGTGAATTTGCGGCGCATGCTGAACCACATGGAGGGGAAAATGAAGGCATTAGCGACGATCTTGGCGGCAGCGGCGATCGCGTGGGGCGGTTCGGCGCGCAACTTCGAGGAACTCAGCAGGCAGGCGGGTAAACTGTTCGCGGAGGCGCGGTACGGGGCAGCCGAATCGCTATATCGCAAGGCGCTGGAAGCGGCGGAGGCTGGTGGCCCGCAGGGCGCCCGCAACTGCGCCGTGGCGCGTGCGAACCTGGGGACGCTGCTGCGAATCGAAGGCCGTTACGGCGAGGCCACGGCCCTGCTCGAACAAGCGGTGAGCCAACTGCGCCGGTTCCCGGAGAGC
This sequence comes from Bryobacterales bacterium, assembly GCA_963836425.1. Classification (GTDB taxonomy): domain Bacteria; phylum Acidobacteriota; class Terriglobia; order Bryobacterales; family Bryobacteraceae; genus CAWIJJ01. The sequence continues at coordinate 246,863 of CAWIJJ010000017.1, forward strand.
AGCACGTTGAGCCTGGTGCGCGCGGAAGGAACTCTGGCGGGCATATACCAGGTGTTGGGCGACTGGCCGCGCGCCGAAGCAGCCGTCCGTGAATCGATCGACCTGGTGGACAAGCATCCGGAGTTGTCGACCCGGGATCGGAACTCGCAGGAATTGGTCCTGGCGGCTATCTATGTGGACATGCGCCGTTATGACGAAGCCCACCGCATTCTGGAGCCGATAACCGAAAGCGCCTGGGCGCCACATGCGGCGACGGCCTTCAGCATGCTCGCAGCGGCGGCGATTCCGGCGGGGAACATCGAGCAGGCGGAAAAATACGCACGCCAGGCAGTAGAACGCGCCCGCCTCGCTTATCCGCCGAATCATCCGGCTATCGCCACGGCGCTCAATAACCTGGCACAGGCATGCCGTTTCCTGTCGAAGTTTCAGGAGGCGGAGGCGCACTACCGCGAGGCGATCGGCATCTGGCGAGCGGCGCTCGGACCGGAGCATCCCGACCTGGCACGGGGCTTGATGAACCTGGGAGCGCTCTATCACGAGCGCGGCAGGGAGGCAGGCGCGGAGGAGTTGTTCACCGAGTCCGCCAATATTTTCGCCGCGCGGCTGGGACCGAACCATCCGCAGACGCTGGCAGCGCGGAACGAGTTGGCGGAAGTGATGCGGGCACAGCGGCGGTTCTCCGAATCGGAACGTCTGGGGCGCTCCACGCTGGCAGCGCTCGAACATGTGGTAAGCGAAGACGATCCGCGGTTGGCACGCGCGCGGGCTAACCGGGCCCGGCTTCTCGGGGAAGTGCGCCAGGCTACACCACACTCGGCGCTTGCGAAACGCCTTCGCGAACCGGATTGAGGCTCCGGGAGGATAATCGGAACACGACCAAAATGCGTTGTGTTCAACTGAACGGAAACGGCGGCCCGGAGGTGTTGGGCGTCGGCGAAGAGCCGGCGCCCGTCCCCCGGGCTGGAGAAGTATTGATCGAAGTGCACGCGGCAGGAGTGAACCGGCCCGACCTCTTGCAGCGGGCCGGGAAGTATCCTCCCCCCGCGGACGCGTCGCCCAGGCTCGGGCTGGAGGTGGCGGGCGTGATCGCCGGGGAAGCAACCGCGGTCTGCGCGCTGGTCCACGGCGGCGGGTACGCGGAGTATTGCGTGGCCCCAGCCGCCGTATGCCTGCCGGTCCCGGCGGGATGGAGCATGGAAGAGGCTGCCGGAATTCCGGAAACGTTCTTCACAGTCTGGGCGAACGTGTTTGATATGGGCCGGTTGCGTGCAGGCGAGCGGTTGCTGGTGCACGGCGGCGCGAGTGGCATCGGGACGACTGCGCTCCAACTCGCCAGCGCATTCGGAGCGGAGGTCATCGTCACTGCGGGCAGCGAGGAGAAGTGCGGGAAGTGCCTTGAGCTGGGGGCCGCTCACGCGATCAATTACCGGACTTCCGACTTTGCCGAAGAGGTGAAGCGGATAACTTCCGGCAAGGGCGTGGACGTAATCCTGGACATTATCGGCGGCACTTACACACAGCGCAACCTGGAATGCCTGGCGATGGATGGCCGGTTAGTCCAGGTGGGCCTGCAACAGAGCGCGCAAGCTACCGTCAACTTACAAAAGATAATGCAGAAGCGCCTTGTCCTGACCGGCTCCACGATGCGCCCGCGCAGCGTCGCGGAAAAAGCGGCAATCGCGCGCAGCCTCCACGAGAAGGTCTGGCCGCTGCTGGAACAGCGGCGGGTTAGGGTTGCAGTGGACAAGGTGTTCCCATTGAGCCAGGTGCGGGAAGCGCACGAGTATCTTGAAAAGGGAGACCACTTCGGCAAAGTGATTCTTCGAGTCCGCTGAGATCAGAGGGCAAAGCCGAGCCGCTTCAGCAGCGCCTGGAACCGCGGTTCGGCGCGCAGGGGATCCCACAAAGGGTGCATCTTCAGTCCGGTCAGTTGAGATTCCCGGAGCTCGCAGCCCTTCTCCAGCCAGTCGAGCGCCTGCGGGATTTCGCCGAGGCCCATGTGAACTACGGCGAAGCAGGACGCTGGCACGTGGCGGGTAAGAGCCATGGCCTGCAGCCTCGACAGGAATTCGCGCGCCTGCGCCGGGTTTCCAGCGAGCGCGTGGACTTGCCCGAGCGCGCCCAGGATGTTCGGCAGGTCGCCGGCCAGTTCGCGGGCCTTCTCGAGCATCGCCAGCGCTTCCGAGTGCCTGCCCATCAGCGAGTAGGCCCGGCCGAGCGAACTCCATCCTTTGTAGAAACCCGGGTCGAACGCCAGCAGTTCGCGATACAGCTCGACGGCCCGGTCGTAGCGGCGTTGGAAGAGCGTCGTGTAGGCTTCGCCCTCGCGAATGATAGCGGAGAGCGGATCAAGCTGCCGGGCAATTCCCACTTCCGACAGCGCCTCGTCGAGCCGGCCGCTGAAGGCGTAACAATCGACCGCCAGCCAGTGGTGGGCGGTGGCATATCCCGGGTTGAGGACAATGGCGCGGAGGTAGAGCCGTTCGGCTTCCTGCCAGTCCCAATTGTAGAGGCCGCGCAAAAAGGCAAGCGACGCGTGCGGCTCGGCCAGGTTGGGGTCGAGCTCTATGGCGCGCTCGGCGTTTGCGGCGGCCAGCGGGGCAGCCTCCGACGGCGGCATCATCCCGTAGTCCATCAACAGGCTGTAGGCATCCGCGAGCCCGGCATGGGCGAGGGCAGAGGAGGGATCGGCAGCAATGGCGTTTTCGAAACAGGCGAGGCTTTGGCGCAGATCATCCGGCCCGCGCCGGTGGCTGATATAGCGGCCCTTCAGGTACCAGTCATAGGAACCGACGGAAGTTCTTCCGCGTCCCAGCGGAGCCGCAAGCTGCAAGCGCAACGTATGCACGATGGCGCGGGCGATATCCTCCTGGATCGCGAAAACATCCTGCGTGCGGCGGTCGAAGGTCTCCGACCACAGGTAGACGCCGGTTGCCGTGTCGATCAACTGCGCGCGCACGCGGAGGCTGGCGCCCGCAATCCGGACGCTTCCCGTTACCACCGTGCCAGCCTGGAGCTGCTCGCGAATCATATGAAGATCGTGCTGCCGGCCCCGAAGCTGGGCGGCCGTGTTCCAGGCCATCACCCGCAGGCCGGGCAGTCGCGTAAGCGCGTGAATCAGCTCTTCGGTCAGGCCGTCGCTGAAATATTCGGTCTCTTCGCCCGGGCTCAGGTTGAGGAAGGGCAGAACAGCGGTGGCCAGCGGCGCCGCGAGCGCCGGCGCCTGTACAACCAGCTCTGCCGGAGCCCGAAGGCGGAATTGCGGCGTGTATCCGCCCACCGCAAACTCGATGACAATCGGATCGTTCGAGCCGTCGCCCTGGTAATACTGGTGCAGCTTCGCGCGCAGGCGGCGCGCCTCCACGCGCACGATGGGATCGACGCGCGGATCGTAGGCGTGTTTGCGGTCGAACACCTCGACGCCGATCAGGTACTCCTTGAGTTCCGAGCCGCGGCCTTCAAGTTCGCGCTCCACAGCGAGGCGCAGGAAGCGGCACATGCGACTGGAGCGAGCGAACAGAGCGTGATTCAGGATCTTCTCGAGCTGCCGCCGTACGGAAGAATTTTGGATCGCCGCCTGCTTCGCCTCTGACACGGATATGGTCTCTATTCTACGCCGAATAGCCGCCGCTCCCCGCCGCCGCACGAAATGTTAAATTGGGTGCGGCCATAAGGAATCGACGCCATGGTGGAATTCGATAGAGTGCTCTTCAGTTACAACCAGGTGGAAGTACTGCATGAGATTTCCTTTTCCCTGAAGCCTGGACAAGTAGTGGGGCTGCTGGGGCCGAACGGCGCGGGCAAGAGCACGAGCATCAAGATCATCGCCGGGATACTGACGGCGGGCAGCGGCGTGGTTCGCGTGGCGGGAATGCCGCTGCCCGAGCAGGCGGTGGCGGTGAAGCAGCGGATCGGCTACGTTCCCGAGGCCGCGGTCCTCTTCGAAAGCCTCACCGGCCAGGAGTTTCTGGAGTTATGCGGACGGCTGCACGAAGTGGACGAAGAAACACTCCAGGCGCGCATCCGCGATTTTCTGGAAACCTTCGGACTCACGTCAGACCGCAGCAGCCGTCTCGATGCTTACTCGAAAGGCATGCGGCAGAAGATATTAATCGCCGCCGCGCTGCTGCACAATCCGGACCTGATCCTGCTCGACGAACCGTTATCGGGCCTCGATGTACATACCGCGATCCTGATTAAGGACCTGCTCGCCGCGCTGGCAAAGACGGGCAAAACGATTCTCTACAGTTCACACGTGTTAGATGTCGTGGAGAAGATCTGCGACCGCGTGCTGATTATCCACAAGGGCAGGCTGATCGCGGACGATACTCCGGAGGTGTTGAAAGCCGGCGCGGGCGAGACCACGCTCGAAGGCGTTTTTCGCAAGCTCACCGATACATCGGATGTGGCGCCGGCGGTGGCGCGCATCGTGGCGGGCCTGCAATGAACCGGATTCTCGAATGGCTGCATGTGGATGCGAAGCGCTTCCGGCTGCTGAACAATCTTTTCTGGGAACTGAGCGAGCGTCGTGAATTCATGACTCAGCTTGGGCGCGAGGGCATGAGCTTGAAGATCGCCGCCTGCCTGTATGCAGTTCTTTCGGCAATTCTCAGCCTGCTGCAGATCAAAGCCGGAGCGACGGCAGCCGGCTATTTCTCCATTTCGATGTTAATGACCGCCTTCCTCCTGCTCTGTATCCTCGTTTCGGAAACCAGCAATAGTCTGGTAAACCCGGTGGAAGGACTGGTGCTGGCGCATCAGCCGATCGACGGCGCCACCTACATCGCGGCGAAGCTCATACACCTCGCTCGCATTGTGGCATACCTCTCGCTGGGCTTCGGAGTGCCCGGCGCGATCTGCGGCCTTTGGGTCAAAGGCACCGGCTGGAGTTATCCGCTATTACACCTGGGCGCGGCCTATCTGACCGGCCTTGCGGCAGCTCTCTTTTCCTGCGCGGTCTTCGGCTGGCTGATGCGATTCGTCCCGCCATCGAGACTGAAATCGGTGGGTCAGACGGCCGAAATCGTGCCATGGTTCGCGATGATGTTCGCGAGCCAGGGCGCGCGCTTCCTGCGCAACTTACGGGTACCGTTGTGGCTTCCAATTCCCGCGGTGCCGCGCATCTGGCTGTTGGCCGCCGGCATCGCGGCAATGGTGCTGGTTGTTGTGTTCGGCATTCGCTCGCTTTCCGTGGACTACCTGGTCCGCGTTTCGAGCATCGTTCAGGGGTCCGCCAAACAAAGGCGGAAGCCGCGGTGGAAAGGGCTGGGGGACGCGGTGGAGAGTATTTACGGCGCGGCCGGCCGGGCCGGGTACGAGTATCTGGGCCGGCTGATGTGGCGCGACTGGCAGTTTCGACGTCAACTGATTCCGATGGCTCCCTCCGCCGTCATGCTTGGCGCCATGTTGGTGGACAGCCTTTGGAAGCCGCCGTTCGGCAGCAGGTTCACTGCCGCGCAGTTCTTTCCGCACGTGTGCGGCGGCGTTCTGTTTCTGCTGTGCAGCGTCCTGCGCTTCGGCAGTCATCCAAAAGGCGTATGGGTTCTGTTGCTTGCGCCCGGACGGGTCCTGGGCCGGTTCGCGTGCGGCATTCACGCGTACCTGTGGACCTGGCTGCTATTGGCTCCTCACCTGGTGCTGCTGGCGGTGCTCGTCTGGACCTGGGGTCCGTGGCAGGCCTTTCTGTTTACAGCATTCAGCCTGGCGGTAGGTTCCTGCTACCTGGCGGCGGAAGTACGGATGATCGAGTACGCGCCGTTTTCCCGGCCGGCGCAGGCCGCGAGCAACCTGGGACTGCTCGGCCTAATGGCATTGGGAGGGCTGATCATCGCTGTGGCCGTGGCATTGCAGCATTTTCTCCTGTTCCGCTCGCCGGCGGCGGTGGCCGCGGCCACCCTGATCCTGGCGGGCGCGGTGGTGCCGCTCACCCGCCGTTCGCTCGACTCCTTCGAGGGTTCGATGCGCTACAACCTGGGGCTCGAATCCGAAGAGGTGGGCAGGCTCTACGTTGAAGTGGTCTGAGCCGTCTTGACCCAGCAGCGCAAAACCTCGGCCACGCTCCACGCCTGTGCCACGCAACCACGCGGCGTGTACGGCGGCTCCGCATCATAGATCTCGCTGATGCTCCCGATGCACTGGTCATCAAGGTGCGGCGCAAAGCCCTCGAGCAGCTTCCGCGCTTCGGCGTTCTCCCCCGGATGCAGCTTGAGCCAGGCATCGATGTACGGGCCGATCAGCCACGCCCAAACCGTGCCCTGATGGTAGGCGGCATCGCGCGAGCGCAGGTCGCCGTAATATTTCGCCTTGTAGTCCGGACTGCCCGGAGCGAGCGAACGGAGCCCCACCGGAGTGAGCAGCTTCCGCGTGACCACGTCCATCACCGCGCTCCAGCGTGAGGGATCGAGGACGGGGTTGTCGAGTGAGATGGCCAGCACCTGGTTGGGCCGGCAGGAGTTGTCGTTGCCGCCGTTTTCGGCATCCACGACATCGTAGAGGTAACCGCCCTCCTCATACCAGAAACGGCGGTTGAAAGATTCGCGCGTGCGCGCGGCGTGTTCGGCGGCCTGCCTGGCGAGCCCGTCATCGCCCTGCCCTCTCGCCCACTTTTCCAGCAGGCAGAGCGCGTTGTACCAGAGGGCGTTGATTTCGACCGCCTTGCCGCGCCGCGGAGTCACCACCCAGTCGTCCACCTTGGCGTCCATCCAGGTGAGCTGATAGCCCTGTTGGCCCTGCCGCAGGAGCCCGTCCGCCGGATCGACGCAAATGCCGAACCGCGTGCCCTCGATGTGACGATTGACAATATCAGCAAGCTTCGGAAGCAGCATTTGAAGCGTGGTGAGGTCTCCTGTGAGGGCCGTATATCGCTCGATGGCGTGGAAGAACCAGAGCGTCGCGTCGGCGGTGTGGTAGAGACCTTCCTTCTCGCCTTCCGGAAACATGTTGGGGATCAGCCCGTCGCGGATGTAGTGGGCGAACGTGCGAAGGATCCAGCCGGCCTCGTTGCGGCGTCCGGTGGAAAGCGTGAGGCCCTCCAGGCTGATCATGGTATCGCGGCCCCAGTCGGTGAACCAGTGGTATCCGGCGATCACGGTGCGCACTTCGTCACCGGAGGCGCGGGCTCGGGCCGCGTCCTCCACGCGTCCAACCGGGGTGATCAAAAACTGGTCCGCGGCGAACACCAGTTCGGCGGCAGGGCCGCTCTTCGCCGCGGGATCGGCGGCCGCCAGCATGAGCCGCCTGCGGTCCGTCTCCGCCCGGAAAGCGGCTTCCGAATTCAGGGCATGCACGGTTTCCCAGGATTCGGTGGATGCGACCAGCGTGACCGAATCGCCTTCGCCGAGGTCCGAGCGGAAGTATCCGGGACTCCACAGCGAGCCTTCCCATTCGTAGCCGCGGTTTCGTTCGATCTGATAAGGAATGGAGGCGGTCTCCTTGCGGTCGAACGTGAACGCGGTCTTGGGACCAAGCAGGCGAAGCCGCAGGGTGGGCAGATCGGCGCTCGACCGGATTTCGAATTGGTCCTCGCAGACGTTGAGGATGTATTTGCGACTGTCGGCCGCGCTCACCGCCGCATCGTGCGACCGGAAATGGATGGCGGGCCGCAGCCCCAGGCGCAGTTTGCCGCTTCCCGAAAGAAGCTGGTAAACGACATGCACCGTATTCTGCCCGTGAGGCATCAGCAGACGCTTTTCGATAATGAAGCCATCCACTTCATAGCGCCAGACCGGCAGGCCGGCCTCTAACCGAAATTCGCTGACCGCCAGAATACTCTCGGGGGCGCTCCCCGCAAGCTCCGCCGCGCCCGTGTACACCACGCGCCGGTCCGGCAGCCGGAGCCGTTCGGAGAGCCCGTTGAGCATCATCATGCGGCCCAGGGGATTGGGCAGCGCTGCGATCAGCAGGCCATGGTAGCGGCGCGTAATCACGCCGCTCACTGTGCCCGAGGCATACCCGCCAAGACCGTTGGTGACGAGCCATTCCTCGCGCAGATGCGGATCGAAATCCGGCTCGCGGATCTCGCGCTTCGGTAATACGCGGGTCAAATCTGCCATGTCTTTTCCTTAGCGGGGCGCAGGACCACGGCGGAATGGCCGGCGATGCGCCAGTTGTCGGGGCCATCCGGGAGGCTGGTTCCGGCGCCGTCATAATCGGGGTGCTCGGTGGAGAAAACCACTTCCCACAACATGTCCTCGGGAGGCGCAAGCAGCGGCTCGGGGGCCGGATCCGCAACAAGGTCCCTGCCGAGATTCACGATCAGCAGCCTGTCTCCTTCAGGGGCGAAGAAGCGGAGCACCAGCGCCTCGGCACCCAGCACGGCACCGTCAACCCCTCCTCTACGCTGTGCCCGAAATACCGGGTCTTCCCGCCGGAGGCGCAAAAGGTCTTTGTGCAGACGGTACATCGGTGCGTGGCTCTGCCGCTCGGAAAAATCCAGCTTGCAGGATTCAAAAGTGGCTGGATCGGCGGGGTTCGGAAAATGAGGCAGCATTTCGGGCTGGGCGAGGCTCCGAAACTGCGCCAGGAAGTGAACGCGGCCGCGGTGGACCTGCGTGGCCAGTCCGGGTTCGTGATCGGCGAAATAAAGAAACCGGGCGGACGAGGCAAACTCCTGCCCCTGAAAAAGCATCGGCGTTCCCGGAGCCAGAAGCAAAAGCGTGGTGATCGCCTTCAGGCGGCCCTTGTCCACGAGCCCGGCCAGCCGCTCGCTTCGCCCCGAGTTGGCGATCTGATCGTGATTCTCGATGAAGTTGACGAACTGTTCCGGGTCGAGACCCCACGCCGGAGTGCCGCGCCGTTTGGATTGCCACTTGTATCTCTGGCCCTGAAACAGGTAGCCGTACTTCACGGCGGAGATCAACTCCTGGGGACTGCCTAGATAGTCCGTGTAATATGCCTCGTTGCGGCCGGTCACCGCAACCCGGGCGGTGTGATGGAAATCATCGTTCCATAACGCGTCGAGTCCGCAGCCGCCCTGGCCCACGGGCCGCACCAGGCGGGTGTGCTGCGGTTCGTTTTCCGCCACGAGCACGGCGTGGCGCGGCCGCGCCGCCTCCCGGATGGCTTCCGCGATGGCTGCGATAATATGCTCGCCGGAGGAGTCGAAAATCTGCTGTGTGGCGTCCAGGCGCAGTCCGTCAAGATGATATTCGAGAGCCCAGTAGCGGGCATTCGCGAGAACCCATTCGCGAACCGGGCCGCTGCCCTCGCCGTCGAAATTGATCGCTTCGCCCCACTCGTTCTGGTAGCGGTCGGTGAAATACAAGTCGGAATACTGCTTGAGGTAGTTGCCGTTCGGTCCGATGTGATTGTAGACGACGTCGAGAATGACGCCGACGCCGAGCCGGTGCGCCTCGTCCACGAAGCGCCGGAAATCGTCGGGCCGGCCGTAGAGAGCGACGGGCGCAAACAGGCCGACGCCGTCGTATCCCCAGCCGAAGCGGCCGGGAAAATCGGCCACGGGCATCAGTTCGAGAAGCGTGATCCCCGCCGCGGCAAGCTCCGCGAGTTGAAGCCTGGCCGCCTCCCAGGTGCCTTCGGGGGTGAAGGTCCCGATGTGCATTTCGTAAACCACCTGACCGCGCAGGGAAACGCCGCCCCATTCCGCGTCGCTCCAGGCAAAGGCGGGATCGACGACCTCGGAAGGCCCGTGCGGTCCTTCCGGCTGAAAGCGCGAAACCGGGTCGGGGAAGGCGTCGCCGCCGTCGAGGCGAAAACGATAAAGGGAGCCCGGCGGTGCGGCCGCGGAGCCCGAGAAGTAGCCGTCCGCTTCACGTTCGAGCGCGACTGCTCCGGATTCGAGAACAACCTCCACACGACTGCGCTTCGGCGCCCAGACGCGAAAATGGGTCGTGCCGTCCGGCTGCGGCTCGGCTCCAACGGGTTGTCTGCGGGTAATTGTCATGGCAGCCCGTGAACGCCCGCGGCGGTCCTAGTCGGTCAACTCCCGCAGCACCGCGGTGCTGCGCGGAATCATCTCGTGAAACTGGCCCGCCGGAAAGACCGGCTTCGAGCCTTCGCCCGCGGGATCTCGCGAATCGAACAGCAACTCCCATGCCGAACCCGGCCGCGGCATGTAAAACCGAATCGGCTCGTGGTGTGGATTGAAGAGCATCAGGAAGGTGTCGTCCCGAATCGGTTCGCCGACGCCGTTGAGATCGTCCAGCGTGTTGCCGTTCAGCAGAAGCCCGATGCAACGAACCCAGCCGGCATTCCATTCCTCGGGCGTCATCTCCTGGCCGTCCGGCCGGATCCACCTGACGTCCGCTTCGGTGTGGCCGTCCACTTCGCGATCCGGCGAGCCGGGATCGATGCGGCGGTCCTGAAAAAACTTGCGGCGGCGGAGATTGGGGTGCTGCCGGCGCAACTCCACCAGGCGGCTGGTGAACTGAAGCAGCGAAGTGCGGTCTTCGTCCAGGGTCCAGTCGTACCAGCTCACCGGATTGTCCTGCGCATAGGCGTTATTGTTGCCGCCTTGGGTGCGGCCGATTTCGTCGCCGCCGCAGATCATCGGCACTCCCTGCGAAACCATGAGGGTCAGCATCAGGTTGCGTTTCTGCCGCTCGCGGGTCTCGATGATTCCCGGATCGTCCGTGGGACCTTCCACACCGTAATTGTGGGAATGATTGTCATTGGTTCCGTCGCGATTCTCTTCGCCATTGGCTTCGTTATGCTTGTTGTCGTAACTCACCAGATCGTGGAGCGTAAATCCATCGTGCGCGGTCACGAAGTTGATGCTGGCGCTCGGGTGCCGGCCGTCGCGCTGGTAGAGATCGCTCGACCCGGTCAGCCGGTATCCGAGTTCCGCCAGTTGTCCGTCGTCTCCCTTCCAATAGCGGCGCACCACGTCTCGATAGCGCCCGTTCCACTCCGCCCACAATGGCGGGAACTTGCCCACCTGGTAGCCGCCTTCACCCACATCCCAGGGTTCCGCGATCAGCTTCACCTGCGAAACTACCGGGTCCTGGTTGATGATGTCGAAAAACGCGGACAGGCGGTCCACCGCGTGAAGCTCGCGGGCCAGGGCGGCGGCAAGGTCGAAGCGGAAGCCGTCCACGTGCATCTCCTGAACCCAATAGCGGAGGCTGTCCATGATCAGCTTCAATACCTGGGGATGGCGCACGTTCAGCGTGTTGCCGGTGCCCGTATAATCCATGTAATATCGCGGATTATCTGCGACTAAGCGGTAGTAAGTGGAGTTATCGATGCCGCGAAAACTGAGGGTCGGACCCATCTGGTTGCCCTCGGCGGTATGGTTATAGACCACATCGAGAATTACTTCGATGCCCGCCCGGTGCAGGGTGCGGACCATCGCCTTGAATTCGCCGATCTGCTCGCCCGTGTTCCCGGCCGCGGAATAACGGGCGTCCGGCGAGAAAAAGTTGATGGAGTTGTAACCCCAGTAGTTATGCAAGCCCTGATCGAGCAGGTGCTTGTCATCGACAAATTCATGCACCGGCATCAGCTCTACGGCTGTGATGCCCAGCTTTTTGAGGTATTCGATAGCCGCGGGATGGGCCAGGCCGGCATAAGTTCCGCGGATCTCCTCGGGAATCTCGGGATGAGAAGCGGTGAAACCCTTGACGTGCAGTTCGTAGAGGACCGAATCGTGGAGCGGGGTCGAAGGAGGGCGGTCGTTATCCCAGTCGAAATGCGAGGTTGTGACAACGCATTTGGGGACACCCCAGGCATCCTCCTGATCGTCGCGCGAAAGGTCGCCATCCGGATCGCCGAGTTTGTAGCCGAACACGGGAGCATCCCAGTTGAGTGACCCGGCGATTGCGTGGGCGTAGGGGTCGATCAGCATCTTCGCCGGATTGAACCGGTCGCCCCGCCCCGGGTCATATGGACCGTCCACGCGGTAGCTGTAAAGCTGCCCGGGCTTGATTCCGGGCAGGTATCCATGCCAGGCGTACCCAGTGCATTCACGGAATGGAATCACTTCGTACGTGGTTGACTGGACGTCTTCGAAAAGACAGAGTTCTACCAGGGTGGCTCGTTCCGAATACAGCGAAAAGTTTACACCGGTTCCGTCCCAGGTGGCGCCTTGCGGGTAGGGTTTCCCCGCCAGAATTGTTCGTGGCATCTGCTTCCGTTCCGGTAGTTTAGCAAGTCGTATTCCAAGAGACTGTACGTTGCCCCGTATGGCGCGAAACACTGGGTGATTACGTGCACCGCGCCACCTGCGGAGGTGCTTATGAAGACCACACCCCAGGGCTTAAGACACGAGGAAGGAAGCCGCAGACGACTGGGATCCTCGAATCAGCCCGCGGCATTGGCGCCGGAGACGAAGCGCGCGCCGTTAGCCGAGCCGGAGCATGAAGACGAGGTGAGACGGAAGGCTTACGAGTGCTGGATGTCTCGCGGATGCCCGGAGGGATCGCCGGAAGAGGATTGGTACGAGGCGGAGCGCGAACTGCGCATGGGAGCCGCCTAGATTTCGGGAAGCGGAACGTGCCTCAGGTCCCGCTTCCCGTGCCCATCCTAGAACATGTTCCAGAGGTATTGATTGTAGACTTCGTGGTGGTACTGCACTTCCGGCGCCTTCACGAAGGTGCCGAGCAGCCTCGGGCAACGGTCCGCTGACGCCTCTTTAAGATCCGCGTACCGGCCCTTCACATCCTCGCCGAGCAGGCAGTCGGTCCATTCCGCGTTGCGGAAGTTCTCCATGGCAACGTAGATGTTGTCGGGCAGGTACCGCTCGGCGACCCGCAGGTTTTCCATGTCGTGGATCTGGCCCTCGAGGCCCGTCTTGAAAACCGAAAGCATCACCATGTAGGGGTTCGCGTCCGGGGCGACGGAACGCACTTCCACGCGTGAACTGCGCTCGTTGCCGATCGGAATTCGCACCATCGAGCCGCGATCGACCGCCGAGGCCTTAAGCTGGTTCGGGGCTTCGAAGTGCGGATCGAGCCGGCGATACGCATTCACGCTGGCGTTGAGCAGGAGGCAGATGTCGTTGCCGTGGGTCAGGATGCGGTCCACGAAGTCCCAGGCGAACTGGCTCATCTTCTCCTCGCCGTTCGGATCCCAGAAAATGTTCTTGCCGTTCTTGTTGACCGAGACGTTGGTGTGCATGCCGTTGCCGTTGACGCCCACCACGGGTTTAGGCAGGAAGCACGCCGTGAGCCCCATCTTGGTGGCTACCTGGCGGCAGACCAGCTTATAGAGCTGAATGTGGTCCGCGGCGGAAATAACATCCGCGTAGCCATAGTTGATTTCGAATTGCGACGGCGCGACTTCGGGGTGGTCCTTTTCGTTCTGGAATCCCATGGCGCGCTGCACTTCCGCCGTCGTGTCGATGAACTGCCGCAGTGGATCGCCCGGCAGCGAATGATAGTAGCCGCCGGTGTTCACATACTCGAACTTGTTGGTCTCGTGATAACGCCGTTCCGCGTCGGAGCCCTGGAACAGGAAGCCCTCGATTTCGTTGGCGGCGTTCAGGGTAAACCCGTGCTGATCGAACTGCCTCTGCGCAAAGCCCTTGAGAACGCCTCGGATATCGGCCGTGTAGGGAGTGCCATCCTTGTCGATCACTTCTCCGAACACCAGCACCTTGCCGGAGCCGAAGACGTCTGCCGGCGCCCAATAGAACGAGCCCCAATCCATGCCAAGGCGAAGATCGCTTTCCCGCTGCGCCGTGAACCCGCGAATGGATGAGCCGTCGAAAGTGAGATTGTCCCAGCTCTTGACGAGAAACTTCTTGTCGTAATCGAGCATGTGCAGCCGGCCCTCAAGGTCGCTGAACAGCACCGTGACGGCTTTGATGCGCTTTTCGTCGGTCAAATACTTGAGGCGGTCTTCCTGGATCTTTCCGACGGGGACCCGGTTCTTGCGCTGCTCTTTGGCGGCAAGATTCAAGTCTTCCAGTTCCGAATACGAAAGGCGTAGAAAATCATGTAGGTCGTTCAACGTTCTCTCCTATGATGTTGCGGGCGCTGAAGCTGGGGCGTGGATTCCGCGGCTCTGCATCTTCAATTTTGCCGGGATGACCGAGCCTGAGGCAATGGGTTCAGCTCCTATTTTCAATAGATTGTCTTTATAGGACGGGTTTGAGAAATTGATCGGGCCGGGGCTTTACTTCTGCTGTGCCGCGTCAACCCGGGCCTGCGCCCAGCCCATGGCGTCGAGCGCTACCGCGGGATCCACGCCGAGGGCCGGATTGATCACCTGCTCCTGGGCGCGGCTCAGGTCCCGCCGCGCGCGTTCCACATCGACCTCCTCGGCGCGCTCCGCCAGGTTCGCGAGGACCCGCACGTTGCCGGGAAGCACTTCCGCCAGCCCGCCCTGAATGGAAAGGCTGCGCCGCCGGCCGCCAACTATGTAGCTCAGCGTTCCGGTCCCCAACTGGCTCAGCAGGGCCGCGTGTCCGGGGAGAATTCCCATGTAGCCGTTCGCCCCCGGAAGCTGGACTTCGGTCACCTCCTCGTGGACGAGCAGGCGCTCGGGCGTGGCCACTTCGAGCAGAAGTACCTCGGGCATTGACGTTACGCCTTCCGCAGGACTTCGGCCCGCTCGAGCACGTCCTCGATGGTTCCCTGCATATAAAACGCCTGTTCGGGAATGTCGTCGTGCTTGCCCTCGGCCAGTTCGCGAAATCCCTTGATCGTGTCGGCCAGCTTCACGTACTTGCCCTTGGCGCCGGTGAACTGCTCGGCCACGTGGAAGGGCTGGCTGAGGAAGCGCTGGATCTTGCGGGCGCGCCCCACGGCGAGCTTGTCTTCGTCGGAAAGCTCGTCGATACCGAGAATCGCGATAATGTCCTGCAGATCCTTATAGCGCTGGAGAATCCCCTTCACCATTTGAGCAACGTCGTAGTGGTCCTGGCCGACCACCAGCGGATCGAGAATGCGGGAGGTCGAGGCCAGCGGATCGACGGCCGGGTAAATGCCCAGGCTGGCGATGTCGCGCGAAAGGTTGGTAGTCGCGTCAAGGTGAGCAAACGCAGTGGCGGGCGCCGGATCGGTATAGTCGTCGGCGGGCACGTAAATGGCCTGCACCGAAGTGATGGAACCCTTCTTGGTCGAGGTGATGCGCTCCTGCAGTTCGCCCATCTCGCTCGCCAGGTTGGGCTGGTAGCCGACGGCGCTGGGCATGCGGCCGAGCAGCGCCGAGACTTCCGAGCCGGCCTGCGTGAACCGGAAAATGTTGTCGATGAAGAGGAGCACGTCCTGGCCTTCCTCGTCGCGGAAATATTCGGCCACGGTGAGCCCGGTCAGCCCGACCCGCAGGCGGGCTCCGGGCGGCTCGGTCATCTGGCCGTAAATGAGGGCGCATTTGGACTTGGTGAAGTCGTGCGGGTCAATGACGCCCGATTCCTGCATCTCCAGCCACAGGTCGTTGCCTTCGCGCGTGCGCTCTCCCACCCCGGAAAACACGGAGACGCCGCCATGCTTCATGGCGATGTTGTTGATGAGTTCCTGAATGATGACGGTCTTGCCGACTCCCGCGCCGCCGAACAGTCCGATCTTTCCGCCGCGGAGATACGGCTCGATCAGGTCGATGACCTTGATGCCGGTCTCGAACATTTCGAGGCGCGTCGACTGTTCTTCGAACGAGGGAGCCGGGCGATGAATGGAATAGAACTTCTTGGCATTCACCGGGCCCATGTCGTCCACCGGCTGGCCGATGACGTTGAGCACGCGGCCCAGCGTCTCCGGGCCGACCGGCACTTGCACCGGATGCCCGAGGCTGGTAGCGCTCATGCCGCGCACCAGTCCCTCGGTGGGCTGCAGCGCGATGGTGCGTACCCGCCCTTCGCCGATGTGCTGCTGGACTTCGCAGATGATGTCCATCGGGTCGGGAACGTTAAAACCTTCGCTGGTCACGCGGATTGCAGTGTGCAGCAGCGGAATCTGCCCTTCCGGGAATTCGCAGTCCACGGCCGGACCGGCCACCTGCACTACTTTACCGACTACCACTCCGTTGGTCGATGCCATATGAATTTACTCCGCGGCGGCGGCGCCGCTCACAACTTCGATGATTTCCTTGGTGATGCTCGCCTGGCGCACCCGGTTCATGTAGAGCGTCAGCTTCTCGATCATGTCGCCGGCATTCGATGTAGCGGACTCCATCGCGGTCATGCGCGCGGCGTGTTCCGCGGCGGCGGTTTCGAGCAGCGACCGGTAAAACTCCATCTCGACGTATCGCGGCAGAAGAGAGTTGAGCATTTCGACGGGGGGCTGCTCGAAGATGTAGTCGACCGGCGTGCTCTGCTCGGGCACTTCGACCGGCAGGACGCGCGTCAGGGTGAGCTTCTGCGATACCACGCTTTTGAATTCGTTGAACAGAAGATAGACCGAATCGATCTCGCCTGCCCGGTACAGGTCCATGGCCTTGCGGGCGATGGCCGCCACATCTTCAAAACCCGCCTTAATCATGTTCAGGTGCTCGCCGGATACGTGGGCGCCCCGTTTCTTGAAGAAGTCGCGGCCCTTGCGGCCAACCAGTTCCATTCGCACCGGAACAGCCGGATGATCGGCCAGGAACCGCTGTGCGCCTTTGATCAGGTTGGAATTGAAGGCTCCGGCGAGTCCCTTGTCGCTGGTGACCAAGACCAGCAGGATTGTCTGCTCCGGCCGGCGGGCCAGTAACGGATTTTCGCCCGCTCTTTCATCGGTTGCCGCGGCCGCGGCTACGTTGGCCAACACCTGCCGCAGCAGGCCGCCATACGGCCGGGAAGCGATCACGCGGTCCTGCGCACGCCGCAGTTTCGCTGCCGAGACCATCTTCATGGCCTTGGTGATCTGCTGCGTGTTCTTGACCGAGCGGATACGCCGCCGGATGTCGATCAGGCTAGGCATGTGCCTTTCCCGCCGGCTCTTCGGCCAGGAAGCGCGCCTTGAATTCCTCGATCAACTGGGTGACCTTGCCTCGCAGATCGTCGTCCAGGTTCTTCTTGGCCGCAATCCCTTCGAGCACAGGCCGGTGCGCGTTTTCCGCGAAGCGGTACAGTTCCTCTTCGAATTTGCGGCACTGTTCCACCGGCAGGTCGTCGAGATATCCCTTGGTGCCTGCGAAAATGATGAGGATCTGTTTCTCGAGCGGCAGGGGCTGGTACTGTCCCTGTTTGAGAATCTCGACCAGGTGTTTGCCGCGGTTGAGCTGGTCGAGCGAAGCCTTATCAAGGTCCGAGCCGAACTGCGCGAATGCCGCCAAAGCCCGATATTGCGCCAGATCCAGCCGCAGGCTGCCGGCAATCGACTTCATGGCCTTGGTTTGAGCGTTGCCGCCCACACGGCTGACGGAAATGCCGACGTTGATGGCCGGCCGCACGTTCGAGTTGAACAGGTCGCTTTCAAGGAAGATCTGCCCGTCGGTGATGGAGATGACGTTGGTCGGGATGTACGCCGAAACGTCGCCCGCCTGTGTCTCGATAAATGGCAGAGCGGTCAGCGACCCGCCGCCGTTCGCGTTATTCAGTTTGGCGGCCCGTTCGAGCAGGCGGCTGTGCAGATAGAAGACGTCCCCTGGAAATGCTTCCCGTCCGGGGGGCCGCCGCAGGAGGAGCGAAATCTCGCGGTACGCGGCGGCATGCTTGGAAAGATCGTCGTAGACGCACAAGGCATGCTTGCCGCGGTCGCGGAAATATTCGCCCATGGCGCACCCCGCGAACGGCGCCAGGTACTGCATGGGCGCCGGATCCGACGCCGACGCGGAGACCACGATGCTGTATTCCATGGCGCCGTAATCTTCGAGCGTCTTCACCACCTGGGCAACCGTCGAACGCTTCTGGCCGATCGCGACATACACGCAAATCATGTCGCCGCCCTTCTGGTTGATGATCGTATCCAGGGCGAGAGCGGTCTTGCCGGTCTGGCGGTCTCCGATGATCAGCTCGCGCTGGCCGCGACCGATCGGGATCATGGCGTCGATGGCCTTGACACCCGTCTGCATGGGCTCCTTCACGGGCTGTCGTGCGACTACGCCGGGCGCCAGGCGTTCCACGGGGTTGAACTCCGTGGTCTGAATCGGTCCCTTGCCGTCGATCGGCTGTCCGAGTGCGTTCACCACGCGGCCGATCAGCGCTTCGCCCACCGGCACCGACATGATGCGTCCGGTGCGCCGCACTTCGTCGCCTTCCTTGATTTCCGTGTACTCGCCCAGCAGCACCGAACCGACCTGGTCTTCTTCAAGGTTCATGGCGATGCCGGCCACATTATGCGGGAACTCGATCAGTTCGCCCGCCATTACCTTTTCAAGACCGTGGATGCGGGCGATTCCGTCGCCCACCGAGATCACCGAGCCGGTCTCAGTGACATCGATCGCCCGTTCGTAGTTTTCGATCTCCTGGCGAAGGATGCTGGTAATTTCGTCCGCTCGTATTTGAGCCATAATTCCTTCCGTTACTGATTAGCCTTCGGCGCTGAGGCGGCGCTGCAGGTTTTGAAGCTCCCCGCGCACCGAGCCGTCGTAGACCGTGGATCCGATTCTCGCCATCAGTCCTCCGATCAGCCCTTCGTCCACCGCGTACCGGGCGCGAATGCGCTTGCCGGAAATGCTTTCGAGTCTTGCCACCACGGCGGTCTGTTCCTGTCCGCCGAGTTCGCGCGCTGAGGTGATCTCCGCGCGGGCAAATCCGAGCCGCTCGTCCACCGTTAACTCGAACGCGTGAATGATTTCCGGCAACAATACGATCCGCCGGTGATCCACCAGAACAAACAGAAAATTGCGCGAGATGCGCGAAAACCCGAGTTTCTGGGCGATCCGCTCCAGAACAGCCTTCTTACGGCTGCCGGCGACCGCGGGTGTAACCAGGGCATTGCGCAGTTCGGCGGAGGACTCCAGCACCGCTTCGAACGAACGGAGCTCCGCCACCGCATCCTGCGGGCGCAGGCTGGAGGCGCCGGCGGTCACGACGTCGGCCAGCGCGTTGGCGTACCGTGTGGCAACTGCAGAGAGTGTCATTTCAGGTTTTGCACGAAGTGTTCCACCAGCGCATGTTGCGAATCCGGAGTCATTCGGGCCCGGATTTTGCGCTCCGCAAGGTCGATCGCCAGTTCCGCCGAGTGGCGCTTCAGCTCCATTCGGGCGGCGTTTGCAGCGGACTCAATCTCCTGCTCGGAATGCGCCTGGATTTTGGCGATTTCCGCTGCTGTATGCCGGGCAAGGCGCTGCCGTTCGGCCTCCGCTTCGGTCTGCGACGAGGCCCGGAGAGCCGCGATTTCGGCGCCGAGGTCCGCCAGTTTCCGGTCAACCTCCGCGGCGCGCGCCTCGGCGTCCTTGCGTGCTGCCTCGGCCTCCACCATGTCGCTGCGTATCTGCCGGGAACGGCCGGCAAAGAACGGCCCGGCGTTCTTGCCGATCAAATATCCAAGGGCACCCGCCAGCACGATGAAGTTCGCCCACTTCCACAACTCCATCCCGCCGCCAGGCTCGCCGCCTTCGCCTTCTGCTGGGGTCTCGCCGTGACCCGATGGTTCCCCGCCGTGTTCCTGCGCGACGGCTGGGAAGCAAACGGCTAAGCCTAGCGACAGGGCCAGGCAGGCCAAAAATTTCATGCGGCGCTCCGGCGGAGGATCGCCTCCGTAATCTGATTTGCCAGCGAATCGTTCTGCGATGCCAGAGACGCCTTGGCTGCCTCCACATCCCCAGCGATCAACTGCCGCGCATTGTTCACCGCGATTTCCGCGCGTTTTCGGGCTTCCAGCAACTGGGCGGATTCCGCTTCCTGCAATTCTTTATGAACCTTCTCCTGCTCCTGGTACACCTCCGAGCGCGCTGCACGGATAGCGGCTTCGTACTCCGCGGTTTTCTCGTTCGCCCGGCGCAAGGTCTCTTCGGCGATTTTACGCGCTCCTTCAGTGGCTTCGTAGCGGCGCTGGAGCACTTTTTCGAGGGGTCTGAAGAAAATAGCCTTCAAATAAAAATTGAGAAAGACAACCAACAGAAACGTGGGGACGGCCTTGAGCAGGAGTTCACCCAGTTGTCGCAGTATTGCATCCATGAGAGTTCAGGGAGAGACCAGTGGAAGCCTATTAAGGAGAATAGATTAACATTCTACAAAAAGACCAGTCAACCGCACCTCGGGGTGGTGTTCCGGCGCAATCGCAGTATCTTCCGGAGGTTCCCGGCAGGAGTGTATTGACTCTATCGCGCTGCTCACATCCGGTGCGCCTCATCGGGCATCATTAAACTGGATGTCTACCACCGCGCCGGCGCAGCCCAACCCATCCGTGAATCCCTGGATCGTCGCTATGGCAGTGATGTTCGGGACTTTCATGGAAGTCCTGGATACTACGGTAGTTAACGTGTCCTTGCCGCACATCGCGGGCAGTCTCTCGGCGAGCGTGAACGAGGCATCGTGGGCGCTCACGTCCTACCTGGTAGCCAATGCCGTAATCCTTCCGATGACCGGCTGGATCGCCAACTTCTTCGGGCGGAAAAGGACACTGATGGCGGCGGTCATGGGATTCACCACGGCCTCGTTTCTCTGCGGGATGGCGCCGAGCCTCGAACTCCTGATTTTCTTTCGCATCGTTCAGGGAGCAACCGGGGGTGCGTTGCAGCCTCTTTCCCAAGCCGTCATGCTGGAGGCTTTTCCCCCGCAAGACCGCGGTAAGGCGATGGCATTCTGGGGCCTCGGAATTGTGGTTGCTCCGATGCTCGGACCGGTGCTCGGCGGCTGGCTGACAGACAACTACAGTTGGCGGTGGATCTTTTACATCAACCTGCCCGTTGGCCTTGCTTCCCTCGTTATGACGCGGCTCTTCATCTTCGATCCGCCCTACATCCGGCGCCGGAGCACCGGCATCGATTACTGGGGAATCGGCATGCTGGCAGTGGGAGTGGGCGCGCTCCAGGTGGTTCTCGACAAAGGTCAGGAGGAGGACTGGTTCGCATCCAACTGGATGCTCGGGCTTGCCATTCTCGCCGGTTGCGCAATTGCACTCTTCATCATTCACGAGCTCCGAACGAAAAACCCGGTGGTGCACCTGCGGGTCTTCCTGAACCGCACCTACAGCGCCGGAGTCTTCCTGATGACGGTGCTCGGATTCGTGCTGTACGGCAGCATGTTGTTGCTGCCCGTGATGCTCCAGACCCTGCTCGGGTATCCCGCGCTCCAGGCCGGCATCGCCATGGCGCCGCGGGGACTGGGCTCATTTTTGACGATGCCTCTCGTGGGCACCATAATGGGCAGGTTCGACCCCCGGAAGGTCTTGGGGGTGGGCCTGGTCGGCGCTGCCTGGACACTTTATTCTCTTTCAAATCTGAATCTCAACGCCGGATATTGGGATATTTTCTGGCCCCAATTCTTTCAGGGCGCTTCTCTGGCGATGCTGTTCGTCCCCCTGACCACCGCCACCATGGATCCGATCCGCAAAGAGGAGATGGGCAACGCCACCAGCATGTTCAACCTGATGCGGAACCTCGGCGGCAGCATCGGGATCGCCAGCTCCACCACGTACCTGTTCCGCCAGCAGCAGATCCAGACACAGTTGCTGGGCGCCCACGTGACTCCCTACAATCCGCAGGCCCAGGCCATGCTGCACGGAATGAAAGGCGCCATGATGGCCCAGGGCGCGGATGCGGTCACGGCCACCAATCAGGCTTACGGCGCGGCTTGGGGCATGGTCCAGCGCCAGGCCAGCATGATCGCCTTCGTGAACACCTTCCGCGCTATGGCTGTGGTGTTTATCCTTGTGATTCCGTTCCTGCTTTTGATGAAACGGCCGCACCACCAGGGCGGTCCGCCGGCGCTCCACTAGCGCCTACGGAAATTCGGATCACGCAATAGATAAAATTCAGAAAAACGGATCTGCATCAGGACCGGAGAATTTTACCGTTACAGACCCGATTTCTCTTGACGTTTCCTTCGAATTGCATTCGAATACTAACATCAGGGTGAATCCGGACCGGCGCAAAGCCATTGGTTCGTTCTAACGTGCGGTCGCCGGCCGGTTAAGGAGAGAAGACGTGAAGATCCAAATTCTGCCAGTACTGCTTGCACTGTGCGCCGCTGCCTTTGCGCAGGACTTCCGCGCCACGCTTACCGGTTCGGTAACCGACCCGAGCGGCGCCGCGATTCCGGGTGCGACGGTCAAAGCCACCAACATCGGAAACAACAGCGCGAAGGAAGTAAAGACAACCGTTGATGGAGTCTACACGATTCCATATCTGGACCCCGGGACCTATAACGTCGAAATTCTGGCCACCGGCTTTCAAGCCTTGAAGCGCGAGGGAATCGTCCTTCAGGTTGCTCAAAAAATGAACCTGCCGGTGCAGTTGTCCGTCGGACAATCGACGTCGGAGATCACCGTGCGCGGCCAGCAGGAAGTCATCGACACGGGCGACGCGAGCCGCGGCCTGGTGTTCGACTCCGTGAAAGTGGCGGAGTTTCCGCTGAATGGCCGTCAGACTTACATGCTCATGGCGTTGACCCCGGGCGTGATCTTCGGCCAGGAGACGTTCGGAGCCAGCGGCTTTTCCGGCACGCGCGGCTGGGACGTCAATAGCAGTTACAAAATCAACGGCGCCCGGCAGGGCGGCAACCTGTTCCTGCTGAATGGCGCGCCCATCAGCTCCGACGACGGCAGCTGGCGCATCGCTCCCAACGTGGACGCGGTGCAGGAATTCAAGGTAATGACCAACACCTACGACGCGGGCTTCGGCGATTTCCGCGGCGGCGCGGTCAATACCACCATCAAGTCCGGTTCGAACGACTGGCACGGAAATCTCTACGAGTTTTTCCGCAACCGCGTCTTCGACTCAAACTCGTTTCAATCCAACCGCACCGGCCAGCCCAAGCTCTTCCACAATCAACACCAGTTTGGCGGCGTAGGCGGCGGCCCGATTCGCAAGGACAAGGATTTCATTTTCGTCAGCTTCGAAGGCTGGCAGGAACTCGTTCCCTTCCCGATCAACGTGACCACTCCGCCGGTAGCGCTCCGCGACGGACAGCACTTCAGCGATTTCGGCATGCTGGTTTACGATCCGCTTACCACCCATAACTGCACAACGGGTTCAGGTGCTGTCGATACCGAACCGTGCAGCGGCAGTTCCGGATCTACGTATTGGAGGAATCTGTTCCCCGGCAACGTGATTCCCAAAAGCCGCATTAGCGCGGTCGGCGCGAAGATCCTGGGCTATTACCCGGCGGAGACGGTGGCCGGCCAACTCCTTCAGAATTACGTTTCGAGCAACACGGGGCGGTATTACTACAACCAGCCGATGGCCCGTTTCGACCACGTTTTCGGCCTTAACGACAAGCTGTACGGCATGTTCACGTTCCAGGATGGATACGAATACCGCGCCAACTTCCCGAAGCCGGCAGCGGCCCCGGGTAATGTGGACAACAAGCGCACGTTCACGAACGTGATCATCAACTACACCCGCGTGATGAACGCGACCACCGTGTTCGACGTCCGCTCGTCCTACTATCGCTTTGTGCAGAAGACCCCGGGATACAACGATGAGGCCCTGCAACTCGGCGCTGCCAAGGACTTCGGGATGACCAAAATGGTGAATCCGCCGGCTTCGCCTGGAGATATCGTTCCCGGTTTCACGGTTGGCGGCTACGGCCAGATTTTTGGCAACGGCTCGCCGCTCGGAACCTGGACCCCGGAAACCACCTGGAACTTCGCGCCCAGCTTCAACCTGGTTCGCGGCAAGCACAGCATCCGCACCGGCTTCGATTACAAGTACCGCATCATCGCGGACGGCGCCACCGGCAATTCGGAAGGCAACTTCACCTTTGGGTCGGACTTGACCCGGCGGGCCACGGGCAGATCCCTCACCAACACCGATCAGTTCAACGGAATTGCCACAGTGCTCCTGGGCATCCCGAACTCAGGCAGCATCTCCTACAACGATACCTTCTACCGCACGCGGCCTTCGTACGGATTCTACGTGCAGGATGACTGGAAAGTAACACCCACCCTGACGCTGAACATGGGCCTTCGCTACGACATCTCGCTCGCCTACCTGGAGCGCTTCAACCGGCGCACCAGCGGTTTCGATACCAACGTCGTGCACCCGTTCAGCGGTGAAATCCTGGCCAACTGGAACAAAGAAAAAGCGGCCTACGATGCCAAGAATCCCAAGTACCCGTACCCAACTCCTCCTACGGCCATCTACGGCTCCTGGCTCTTTGCCGGTGTAAACGGGCAGCCCCGCCGCGCCGTGGACACTGACTACACCGCCATCGCGCCGCGCCTCGGCATTGCCTGGCGTCTCGGCTCCAAGACCGTACTGCGCACCGGCGCGGGCGTATTCTATGAAAACCTGAACCGGAACCAGAGCAATGTCGGCTTCAGCCAGAGCACCAGCTACACGGCCTCTCTCGATGGCGGCAAAACGCCCTCGGCCTGCATCAACAATGCCTGCGCAAGCGGTCCTCCCAGCGGTCCCTACTCGCTGGTGGATCCCTTCCCGAACGGCTATGCAGTTCCCGAAGGCGCCTCGGCCGGAGTCATGGCGGGCATCGGGAATAGCGTGACCTTCGTCAATCGCCATTACAAGATCCCGCGCACCTATCAGTATTCGTTCGGCTTCCAACGTGAATTGCCGAAGGGTATCGTCGCCGAAGTTTCTTTCTCCGGCAACAAGCAGATCTTCGCTACCTACACGTTCAACCTGAACTTCCCCGAAGGCGCCTCCGGGCTGGCGTTGCAAAATGCCGCCATCGCGGACACGACCTTCTACAGCACCACGCTCAACAATCCGATGTACGGTGTCCTGCCGGCCACTTCAAGCCGCGGCCAGAGCCCGACAATCTCCCGCTCCAGCCTGCTCCAGTTGTTCCCGATGTGGGGCGGCATGGGCAGCGATGGCATTCAGTCCGCCGGATACCGTTCCGATGCAGTGCAAACCAAGCTCGAAAAGCGCGCTTTCGGATCGGGCAGCGACAGCGCCGCCGGTACGCTGACGTGGATTCTCTCCTGGACCTTCGGCAAGGAATACGAGAAGAATCACCGCCTGGGCGCCGATTGGGATACGACCCAACCGTTGTACTCCGAGATCAGCAACCAGGACAAGGCGCACAGCTTCAGCTTCAGTGGCGTTTGGGACATCCCCGTAGGAAAGGGCCGCCATTTCGCCACCGATTCGAGCGGTGTGGTGAACCATGTGATCGGCGGGTGGCGTGCCGACTGGATCCTGAGCTACGTTTCAGGCTATCCGCTCGGCTGGCCCAACCTGATCAATTACTGCGGCGAGTGGCACGCCCAAGTGCAGGACGAGAATCACTGGTTCAATAACGACCCGAAGTGCTACGCGGACCAGCCCTCCAACACCCTGCGCACCCTGCCGGACCGCTTCCCGGGAACCATCCGGGAGCATCAGCGTCCGCAGCTCAATGCCGCCATGGCGAAGGACTTTCAGATCACCGAACGGTGGCGCCTGAATTTCCGCGCCGAGGGCTTCAACGTGACCAATACGCCGATCCGAACCAACCCGAATACGACCCGGACGAGTGCGGATTTCGGCAAGCTCGGCTTCAGCCAGAAGAACTTCCCCAGGTTCTTCCAGTTGGCGGCCAAGCTGTATTTCTAACAGCAAGTGAACTCGAGAGCCCCCGGGAATGCCTCGGGGGCTCTTCGTTTTTTAGATCCCTCCGATCGCGCGACACTGTGAGTATGGGCAAGCTCCTCGTCCTGCTCGTTGCAATCCCCGTGCTGGCGGCCGACCTGGACCCGGCTCTGCTCTCGGCTGCAAAGAAGGGGAGGACCGCCGAGATTCGGACTCTGCTCGCGCGGGGCGCCAACCTGGAGAGCCGGGACAAGCAGGGCCGCACACCCCTCATGCTCGCCGCCGCCAACGGTCGCGAAGAGACGGTCCGGTTCCTTCTCGATCGGGGTTCCCAAGCGGATGCCCGCGACCGGCTGGGATGGACCGCCTGGGGGCTCGCTTACATTTCCGATGAGCCGGCCCGAGACAAAATCCTTCCGTTACTGCCCGCGGTACCGCCCGGCCGCATCGCCGTGCAAGCCACCTGGGCGCCCGAGAACCTCTACAGCTCCTGCTTCCTGACACCACCGCAACTGGTGGATCATGTGGCCGGCCTGCAGTTGGATGATGTGCTGCTGGTGGGACTGCGGGATGCGGCGGCACTATCCAAGCGGCGGCTGGTTGAGTTTACGGCCGGTGAGGGAGATGCCTTGTTGACGGCCCGAATCCGTCCAGGCGCGTCGTGTCTGGCTCAACAGTCGGCCGATCAACTCAGCCTGGCCCTCGACGCCAAACTCAATAAAGGACAGGCCCTGCTGTTTGAGAAGACCCTGGGCGGCGGCCTGAAGGGCCTGCATGTCCGGACCGTGCGGAGTCCCGCTCAATACCAGCCCCTCTACGCCGAGTGGACCGCGGCTCACGCCCGGCAAATCTACGAACTGGTGCTGGAAGCCTGGCTGCGGTCGGGCACCTGACCCCCGAGCGGGGCCGATTTCGCGTGAATCCGACCGGTGGTACCATCCAACATTATGAAGCTGGCCACACCGATTCTCTTCGCTATCGTCATCTCTGCCGCGGCGCAGCCCTCATTTGCTGCCGATCGTGTGAAGACCGCCAACGGCATCGTCGAGTCCACAGCCGCACCCACAGACGGCGTGCGCGCTTTCAAAGGCATCCCGTTCGGCCAGCCACCCGTGGGTGACCTTCGCTGGCGCGAGCCTCAGCCCGTCAAGAACTGGAGCGGAGTGCGAAACGCCGACCAGTTCGGGCCCCGTTGCATGCAGCGGACCTCTCCGGGCTCGGACTACTGGTTTCGCAGCAACGGCATGAGTGAAGACTGCCTTTACCTGAACGTCTGGACGGCCGCCAAATCGGATCGGGAGAAGCTTCCCGTCCTGGTGTACATCTTCGGCGGCGGCTTCCAGAACGGTGACGGCTCGGAGCCCCGCTATGACGGCGAAAGCATGGCCCGCAAAGGCATGGTGGCGGTTTCCGTCAACTACCGGACTAACATCTTCGGCTTCTTCGTTCATCCGGAGCTCACCAAGGAGTCGCCCCATCACGCCGCGGGTAACTACGGCCTGCTCGACCAGGTTGCCGCTCTCCGGTGGGTACAGAAGAACATCGCGGCTTTCGGAGGCGACCCTAAGCGCGTCACCATTGCCGGCGAGTCGGCCGGTTCGATCTCGGTCAGCGCGCTGATGGCCTCCCCGCTCTCCCGGGGCCTGATAGCCGGTGCGATCGGCGAAAGTGGCGCGATGATCTCGAGCCTTCCGCCGCAACCCCTTTCAGAAGGGGAGCAAACCGGCGTCAAATTCGGCACGGCGGCCGGCGCGAACACCTTGGCTGCGCTGCGCGCCATGACCGCCGAGCAAATTCAGGAAGCCCTCGGCAAGGCCCAGGGGCTTCGCTTCAGCAGCGCCCTGGACGGCTATTTCCTGCCCAAAACCCTCACCGAAATCTTCGAGGCCGGGGAGCAGGCCAAGGTTCCCCTGCTGGCCGGCTCGAACACCCAGGAGCAGGCGCCGCGTTCCGTCCTCGGCAATGGCGAACCCACTCCGGAAACGCTGGCCGCCGCGATCAAGAGGTTCTATGGCGACAAAGCGGATGACATTCTGAAAGCCTACGCGGCCACCAATACCGATGAGGTCTACGAGGCCGCCGCGCACCTCGCCAGCGCCCGCTTCATCTCGCATAGCACGTGGAAGTGGACCGAACTCCAGATGAAAACTGGAGGGAAGCCCGTGTACCGCTACCTCTACGCCCGGCCCCGCCCGGCGTACCTCGGAATGCCGGGTCAGCCCGCCCCCGCCGGGCCGGGTAGAGGTGCCAGCGCCGCCGGACGGGGACCCCAGCAACCCGCGGGACCGCGCGGCGCGTCCCATTCCGCCGAGATCCAGTACGCCATGGGCAACCTCGATTTGGACAAACGTTACTCCTGGGAACCCGCCGACTATGCGGTCTCCAAAGTAATGCAGGCCTATTTTGTGAACTTCATCAAGACAGGCAACCCGAATGCTCCCGGCCTCCCGGAGTGGCCCGCCTATCGCGCCGATAGCAACTACCAGCGCATGCGGATCGACGCAGAAACTCACGCTGAACCCGAAGCGCACCGCGACCGCTATCTGGCGCTGGACGCTGCGGCCGCAAGGCCATAGTGAGCCGCGACTGAAACAAGCGGTCTGCCGTGGACCCGCATCTTCGCGCGCCCACATCAGCGCTTGGACCTGAATCGTTTTGGGCCATTCCGCTTGCCTCGCGTACGCGCGCACGCGGTCTACCAGGCACCTTTTGTCCTCCGTTGGGGAGACGAACCCTCGCGCCGGCTGGTGTGATGTGAGTCCGCGCTGGCCGGCCGGCAGTGCGGTAACCCGGGAATCGGAGCGAGTCGTGGCGATGTCCAGTTTGCCCTCGAACGAATACGTCGAAATCCGTGAAGGGCGCCACTACTACGTGCCCGGCACCCGGATCGGCCTTCACGTAGTCATTCACGCCTTCCGCCGGGGTGAGACACCGGAAGCAATTCTTCAGTCATATCCTTCCATTGGCTCGCTGGCAAAGGTGTACGGGGCTATCGCTTTCATTCTGGACCACCCGCAAGCCATTGAATCCTACCTCGAGGAACAAGAGGCGCTCTGGAAGAAGTTTCAAGAGGAGCATCCGATTCCGGAGGACATGCTCGAGCGTCTGCGTCGCACACAAGAAGAACTCACCCGGCGATCCGCGTGACGATTGGCGCCCTGCGCAGGGGTTCATAGCCGACGCGACACCAGATCGCGATGTCCTTCAGTTCGCGGCAGACGACGGAAGAGTGCTGGTAACCGGAGACATCAGCACCATACCGCGCCACTTCGCAACCTTCATTGGGACGCGAATGTCACCCCGGAGTGATTCTGCTTCCGTCAGAAACAGACATCGGTGAAGCGATCGAGAGACTGCTCCTGATTTGGCTATCGTGGATTGCGGAGGACATCGAAGACCAGATCTGGTGGCTGTCGGCGTCGCGTCGTTAGCCCGCTAGCTCGGAGCATCTCGCGCGCGGACCATTCTTGTGTATCGACCGTCGCCCCGATGGCGCAACATGGTCTAAGATCCGATGGGGAGGTGACGGTTTGAAGAACCACCTGGTGATCAGCTACTTGCCAAATACGGGCCACGATTCGCCAAGAATGACTACGACGCCCTGGCAATGTGGCATCATGGCCCGTGAAAGCGATGCCCCATGCACTCGACAAGCGCGTCCTTCGGATAACCCTGAATCTGGCAGAGCTGCTCGATGTGGAAGCGCAAGCCCGTGCGGCCGGCCAGAGCGTGAACAACTACGTCCGGACCGGACTCGGATTGCAGGAGAGAAATGTGGGCAAGCGGACCGCGGAAGAGCGTGATCGCGAGGAAGAAGATGCCATGGAGCGGCTCCGGCGGCTCGGCATCGACCCGCAGATCTACTTGCCGGACTACTGAGGCGGAGGTGGGCAGGAGCGCACCGAATCCTTGCCCTACGTCGTTGCCCTATGTCGTTGCCCTTGTGCGCGCGTCATCTGACAGTTATACTCGGCCCTGAGCGCTAAGACCTCCGAGATGTAACGGCCCGGACCCGCTGGGTCTGGGACCCAAAGCCGCAAATCGGTAGGGTGCTCCACGGAGATAAGGATCATGAGAGTCCAGCGGGTTCTGCTATCGTGCGCCGCGGTGATGGTCGCCCAAGCTCTGGCTCAGGCGCAGCGTGCCGGCACTGTCGAGATGGAGATCAAGAAGCCGAGCCCCCTCGCTCCAGCCATCGCCAATGGCAAGTTGGTCGCTAAGCAGGTAGAGGGAGCGAAGGGTGTCCAGTTTCTCGAAGTTCACAATTCCGGTAGTTTGCCTGTCACTGCGTATGCGATCCGCTTCGTGGCACCGGTCCCACCGTCTGTGCTGTTGGTTGCCGGAGCGGTTTCAGTTAAGGTGGCGGGACAGTTCACCGGCATCATGTATCCGCCAGTAGGAGCGATTTTGGCACCCGAAGGACTCCAGGTGGACTGCCTCGATCAGGTACCTCTAGAAAGGGAGATCCCGCCTGGCGGGAGTCAGAGAATATTGCAGTTCACGAGCCCGCCCCAAAATGCTCCGCAATTCGAGACATTTGCGATTCTGTACGGAACAGATGCTTCTGAAGGCGATGCTAAGGCTATCGAACAGACAATCGGTTCGCGATGCCGAAGGCTAAGAGCCATTCCATCCGTCAGGCAGTTTCTTGAAGGCGGCGCGTTGGCCAAAATCGACGCAAAGTCCTTGGACAAGAAATTCCACGACTTCGAAGCGAGCCAACGGCGAAGTGGCTCAGACATGGACCTCCGTGGTGTTCTTCAGGGTGTTCGTAGAACGATTAGCACGCTTCCCAAAAAAGCGACGCCCAACGATGCACAGGGAGCCGTCAAGACGTTTCTTGATGGATTGGAAACAGCGCTAAAAGAAAGCAAGCCACAACAGTAATCACAGGCTTTCCTTGTCCTCTCAGAACGCGAAGTGCTCGCATTCTCCTGGGTATTCGTAGACCCCTTGGTGGCTCCGGATCTGTTGGTCGGATCCGAATGATCCGCCTGAGCCATGTGCTATAATGCGCCCGGTTTGTGCTTGGATCGGGCAGTGCACAATGCAGAGGAGAACACGATGTCAAATCACACCGTCGCACGCGAGCCCAGGGTCCCGCCCATCAAGCTGCTCGGGGCACGTGGCGCCCTCGTGTCACTCGGGTACGGAGCAATTCTGGGACCCGCTGTTGGCTTAGTAGTGTCGGCGTTGTTCCTACCAGCAGCCGAAACCACCGAGCTCAAGACAGGACTCCTCATCATGAGCATCTTCTTCGGCCTGTTTTTTGGGCCCATGCTGACCCTAGGTGCGGCATCGATGCTGGCCGTCGCTGGCTTCTGCCGACTCGATTTTCTGTCCGTTGGTTGGAAGAAGCTCTTGCTGTTAGGACTCATAGGATTGGCGGGCGGCATCCTCGTCGGACTCCCGATTGGCTCTATCTGCGTGAAGGCAATCGGTGCCGGAGATGCGTTGCTGTTCATGTGGGCTATGATCGGCGGCATATTGGGCGCTCTCGTGCCGTCGTCCGTCGTCGTCGGGCGAGCGGCCAAACGGCGCTCAGGCAAAGGTGCGTGAAAAGGAGCCCCCTGGTGTCCTGTTCGTATTCGTAAAGTAAGGAGCAATAAATAAATATGAGCATGCCAATGCGTAGTTGCCTGTTGACAGTGTTTGCGGCAGCTTTGTTGATGGTTGGGACGCCAGTCCTGAAAGGGCAGCCAAAATCCTCCTTCGTGATTTCTAATCTGCGGACCGGAGAGATAAGTCTCGATAAGGCTGGATTATCGGTTCCATTTACTGTGGATTTCGAGATTTCTCCAGGTATTGTGACCAACACGATCAGCTTCCTTCTGATCAAGGGCTCAAAGGGCGTAGGTAGTGTGTGCGGCTCTGGTAATGGCCCTGGCGAACATAAAGGTACCGTAAGCTGTACGTGGAAAGACCCGAAGTTCAAGGCACCGAAAAATGCGACGCAGCCATTCAAGCTCTCGCTCGTTACACCTTATGGGGACACGAGCAATACGCTGGAGGGAACGGTGACGCTGCCCTGACGGGGAAAATCAGGAGAGTTCACATGAGTATACGTTTTATGTTACTTGCGCTGTTCATGTGCGGAGGCGCTGACGTTGGTACGGCGAAGGTCGACTGCAAGAAGGAGCTCTCAAAGAAGCTGAGCCTGGAACAGCTCCAAGACCTGCTGCCAGTATGCCGGAAAGAGAAGCCTGAGATTGAGCGTCGTATAGGCATCGAGAAGGAAACGCAAAGAAGAAATGAGGAGGCGAAAAGGCAACGCGACCAGGAGATGGAGCAACTTAAGAGAGTCACGCCACTTCTCTACGCAGTCGCGGCGGGCAGAAGGCAGACGGTCTTGACGCTTATCCAGAACGGCACAGATCCGAATTCAAGACTGCCCGAGGGCTTGGTGAGAATTCCGGTTACAGATAATGGACTGAGCACCAAAGGCTTTGACGGCTCAATGACAGCACTGATGGTCGCGGCTAACCTTGCGGATCACGCGATGGTGAAAGTCCTGCTCGACAGAAGAGCGGATGTGAACGCGAAGGACGATCAGGGGGCCACAGCGTTGATTCATGCTATTGTTGCGATTCCGGTGCCGCGGCAGGCAGTATCGGCATCAAGTCGGGAGGAAGTGGCCAGAGAGCGCCTTGCGGATATGCTGCGCCAGGCAGGCGCTGCCATCAATTCACCAAAGAGCGAAACCGTTGAGACCCTGATCGCTGCCGGCGCTGACGTCACTTTGAAAACCAGCAAAGGGCTTACAGCATTGAGTGTAGCAAAGAAGGCTGGCGACACGAGGATAATTGAATTGCTACGTAAAGCTGGTGCCCAGGAATAGAACCGGCATTGGCAGTAAAACGATGCGCGCGGGTGAAGACGTTCGGTGGCCGCAGCGCAGACATGAGGAGGATGTAGGTCCCGCTAGTTCGGGCTAACGGAGATGAGCACATGCAAAAACGACGACTGCTGCTGGCCATCACTCTTCCGTGGGTATTACTGATTCTGGCCACTCCCTTTGCCGATGAACGCCTGAGATCGGACAAGAAGGGACCGGGATATGATTACTCCGTCCGTCTACTGGGTGGCCTTTTCTGGGTTCCGAGTAGACCATATTATGCGACGTTGAGGGAACAGGACGTTGTGGATGGCCGGACAGTCTGGCGAACTGCTTACGTTGCTGGACCCCGCATTTCGTGGAGCGCGGCGGGCATCATTGGCCTTCTTGCGGCCGCTGGGGTATGGTTCGCCGACGGCTTGGCCGCTAAGTCCAAGCGTCTCCTTAAACTCAATCGAGCGAGTGCGCCGACTGCGGGGCTGCCAGATTCGCAGTCTTCCGAAGCCGTCTCGCCGATCCCTGGCCCGTTTCAGCACGAACTGGAGGAATTGACACCGAGCGCCGATGACTACCGTGTACCAGAGGTGCCGGTTCCCAAGGGCTCTCCTGGTACTTATCAATCGTTCTTCGAACCATCAAGCCGCGGCATCACACTCATGTTTCTCGTCGCAGTCTTTGTTGCTGAGTTGATCTCGAACCATTCTCACGTTCTCTTGTTCTACTTTCCGAAAAGACAGCAGCTTGCTCTTGAGGAGTTTTGGAAGAACTTCCCGCACTGGGAGATCGGGCAGATTATGGCCGCGGCCGGTGCGGCGTTTGCTTTGGGCTGGCTGAGTTGCCACTTGAAAAGGATTTGGCAGATCGGTGTCTTGTTTGGGCTTGCTGAGGCGGTTTCGGGAGGGTTCGGAACAATGATCTCGGGGCTGCTCCGCCCTACGTCCGGCCCATGGCTCCCTGATCTGGCTTGGCAGGGTTCCCTCCTAAACATACTCTGGGGCCTAGTTCTTATCGGGGCTTTCGCAGTGGTCGTGCGGGCATGCGGGCTTAACGCCCCCTTGCTCACTTGCGCAGGCATTCTCGGATGGTGTCTCTTTGGGCTGTCAGCGGCGCTGCTACAAGGGCTAACGAACTCGGTCGTGTCAATTGCGCGTTTCGCGATCAGTGGTGCGGTCTTTGGGATGGCCGCGTACATTGCACTGCGGGCACAAGGCAAGGGGACGACGGCCTTTGCGCTGCAGCGCAATCATGGATCGTCAACCACGCAACGCCTATCAAAGGGCCTTTATCTGACCGGGATCAGCGGTGGATCGATGCTAGCTTACTTATTGATTGCGTGTACCCAGAAGGCGAGCACCGGAATGATACTATACACGGTGGCGGCATTGGTTGCCGTCTCAAGTTCCTTACTAATGCTATTCCTGGTCCACAAGATGTGGACAGCGATTCAGGACGGCAAGGTTCGAATGTCACCGGCACAAGCTGTTGGCCGACTCTTTATTCCGGTCTACAACTTCTTCTGGCTGGTTCAGGTATTTCGCGGCTTCGCTTCGGACTACAATCAGTATTGTCAGCGTCATTCGATCAGCGGGGCGCGCCTACCCGTTGGACTTTTCCTTAGTTTTGCCCTTTTGCTATTGGCAAGTTATATACCACTAATCGGGGTTCCAGTTTCTGCGATCTATTTGTGTGTACAGGCGATCGTCGTAGCCGAGATATGCGATGCAGTTAATAGAGTTTCGTTGCCCGACCGCGCGACTGCCGCATCGCGTTGAGTCGTCAAGGGAGAAACCAATTGAAGAATCCTTTGTCGTTAGTTGGCGCCGCCGTCGTATGCACACTGTGTAGGGCCGTGCTGACGGTCTTCGCTCACGACCCCGCTCGCGGAGCTAGCACTCGGTTCGGGACCGACCGAGATCAGCCTGCTTCCTTTGGTGGTGTTCGTTATGATGTTTGGCGTTCTCTCCACGCTCGGCAAGAAGGGAGACGCGGTCAATGAAACGTGGAGATCAGTCAAGCACCTCCGTGGCCGAGAGCAGTCTGCGAGGAAGCGAAAGTGGCGAGGCGAACCCGCCTGCGTGCACTGGCCGGGGCAGAATCCAAGAGGAGATGAATGTATGAATAGCGGCAGCTTAGCAATCAGAATTCTTGCTCTGCTGGTTGTTGGGGCAGCACTTCATTCAACTCGCGTGCTTGCTCAAGGGGGGAAAGCTCCGGCAGCGTCGCGCGTGAGCGTCCTTCGACGCGGTGATACTCCTGTCGGCATATCGGTTCTGCTTGACAGCGCGGATAACCGTGGATCCAAGGACTCTAAGGGCGTCGGAAGTATCCGTGTCTTTCTACCGTATGAAGGCGCCGCCGACCAAAAGAAACTTGGCCCTTTTCCGTCTACTAAGGCGTTGAGCCAGCTCACGATCGATGTAGCCCTTCACGATTCCTACAAGAAGATGGAAGAGAATTCGGGACTCTCCGGGAAAGTGACAGTGACAGGCCCGTCCGCAGCCAGGTTGGGATATGAATTCGGCCGGATGGCAGATGCGTCTGGCAAACTGCAGCCGTACCTTTATGGAAAGATCTATTCAAACGGCAGTGCGGAACCGAAGTCCGTGGCAACACCGATCGGAGCGGCGGCTGGATGGCCACTCAGCTACTGGGGACCCAGTGGCGAGGCGAAGCTGGATCTGCTTTTGCAGCCCGAGACTCTGTTCAGTAGGCCTGGCGAATTACTTATCTGGCGATGCGTCGGTGACAAGGTGGTTTGGGTAGAGCGCATTTCGTGGCCCGGTAGTCGATGATGACATAAGTTCGCAGTTTGAGTACGTGGCTGCAAGTGTCAGGCCGGAAGACTTGAAGTTTCGCCGAGGAGGGAAAAGATGATTGGTCGGGTGTTGTCGAGAGACGGCTGCAGATTCCATTTTCTTGCGCACGGTTGCCAGCGTTTGATCTTGGTTCTTGGCGTGATGGCCGGAATAGTATTGGCCCAACAGGCCCCTCCAACCGCATCCAGATCCTTGAGAGCGATGGGGCTGGATGAGGCCGAGACTTGGCGGCAAGCGCGTGTGCGGAGTTGGATTGGCGAGAAGGTCGTATTTCTGACCGACCCAAGCCCGTTCAGCGACAAGAACTTCTATGTTCGTCGCTTTGGGCAGAAGGCTGGAGCGGGATACACCATGCCCAACGAGTATGCCGGGAAGGTTGGAACGGTGACCGATACCCTCAATGACGCGACCGAACTTGTTGTGATTGTGGAGCCTTCTGGCGAGAAACTGATCGCGGATACGCCGCCAAATGGCAATTTTGGCTTTGCGCGCGAACTTGAGGCCGCCCGCCTTCTGGTCGGAACCACCGTCTGGAGCCGAGGCACTATCAGTCTCCTGAAGCGGAACGCCAACCCTCAGCAAGGCGGCTCGTCCTTCGACGTGGAGCCTGTCACCAAACTGACAGTGGCCGGAGCCGATTGGGGATATCGGGGACTCTATCTGCATGTCACCAGCACCAGCGGTGTGGACGGTTTGTATTCCTCCAATCAACGCTTCGGGTTCTGTATCGACAGCCGCTTCCATGTCTTCCAGCGCGGGAACTCGTGGGACGGCCTCTGCGAGAAGTCCTGGGCCCTTAGTGATGATTTCTTTCTCGAGGACCCTCGTAAAGTTCACTCCTCGTGGAGTCCGGATATCTGGAAACTGATTGTCAAAGGGGAAGTGGCAATCGGGATGACGCGCGAGATGTTGGAAGTGGCCTGCCACCCAATATACCAACTTGGATTTAAGATAGACGGTAATGACACGTCCGCAATTCAGCAGTGCGGTGCTGGTGGAAGGAAGTTTCTCTTCAGCGCAGGCAAGGTCACCGCATATACGCAGTAGAGCTGACCACCCGGAACGTCTCACTGGCGTGGGTGCTGAACAGGCAGATGTCGTGGGAGAGGAGTTCGTATGAGGGCAGTTCGGCTTGCAGTCCTTGCTGTTGTCTGTTTTGGCGATGTGGCGAATCTCGTTGCCCAGAGTCAAGAAAAGCGGTGGGTCGGCGAAAAGGTCATCATCCTACCGCCGCGAATTGTTTCTGGAGACATGTATTTCGGCCCTGGAATTCGCCTCCGGAATGAAAATGAGAAGCTCGGCCGTGATCCCAATCATATGGCGCAGTTCTACAGGAAGATGGGCGTGATTCAGTCGGTAGATGGTGGTACCGCGCGCGTGCTAGTGGATGGCCTTGGAACTCCGGTCGTTGCAGATCTTGAAACAGTCGCGTTTCTTGCTGAACTGGAGATCGCCAAACGCCAGGTGGGGCGGGTAATATGGACGCGAGGCGAAAAGGCGATCATCAATCCTAGTACGGATTTTGCGTTTAGCAAGCAAGATTCGTGGAATCGGCTACCAGCTCCGCCGGCTACAAGGCTGACGATTGTGGACGTTGCTTGGACAGTCGCCAGCACTGGACCTGCTCTCGTCGTCAAGAACGACCAAGGCAATACAGGGCTATATATATTGCTCCACCTTGGGAAGGCTTGGGATCCGCAGTATCATCGAGGTCAACGACAAGCATGGAAGCTTGAAGATGAATTTATGACTGAGGATCCGATGAAGAAGTTTTCTTGGTCAGAAGCGATTTGGTCCCTGATCAAGGCCGGAGAGGTTGCGATCGGCATGGACGAGTCGATGCTCGACGTGACTTGCGACTTTCGGTATGTCCAGGGTAAATTCCTCGAGGCCACTAATGAGGGCAGCAAGACGTACGACGTTGGTGTTTGCAGTAATTACGGAAGGCAGACTAAGTTCTTGATGTCTGATGGCAAGGTTCAAAAGTACGTGCGTTGAGAGCCGTCGATCCAACGCTTTTCTGGGCAACTCACAACCCGCACGCAGAACTGCGATGTGGGTCACGTCTCGGCGGCACAGTCGTTCAGAACCGCTGTTGGTACCGCGCGCTGATCCTGGAGAGCGCCGCCGCGTAATCCAGCCGCGTGTTATCTACTTGACCCACTCGAATGGATACGGTGGCGCGTTCGTTGCCTTGAAGCGGAGAATCAGAAACTCGTCGAAATCTGGCGCGGCCGACGCTACCAAGCGCCGTTCAGCCTCCGGCGCTTCCTGGAACGGGTGCAGGAAGCCCTGCTTGCCCGTCGTGGGAAACGGGCGATCGCCCTCGTAGCCGACTGTGCTCTCGGCTTGATTGATGCCGATGACGGCGATGCAGATCGGGTTGCCCCCGCCGCGTTTGAACTGCACTACCTGGTTCGAAGATCGTTGATCACCCGGTCGATCTGCTTGATCATCGCCTTTGCGAACACGTTGACCTCAATGCCGATCTCCACAGTCGCGATCGGGCCGCGGGCGACAAGATAGCCGGGATCGGTGATCGCGGTCTCGCCTGGTATGATCTCGCCGAACGTCCCGTCGCCGCGACGCGCGGAAACACCGCGGCGCTTGTTCTGTGCGTATTCCGAGCGATGCCGATCAGCGTTCCGAGGTGATGGCGATCGCGATTCCGAAGTGATGCCGATCGCGATTCCGAGATGAAGGCGATCACCATTCCGACGCGATGCCGATCACTTTTCGGCGGTGCTCGGAATGGTGATCGGCATCCTCGGAATCATTTTGTTAAACCGTCTTAATCTGAGCGCGCTGGGGTAAACCAGCGGCAAACTGGCCTCCACTGGAAGGTGGAGGAGCCAAGTTGCCGCAAGAGAGGTTGCCCGTGCGCAAGATCAAAGAGGTTCTCAGACTTCAATCCCTGGGGCTTTCCCAGCGTCAGATAGCCGCCAGTTGTGCTGTCGGTCAGGCGACGGTTTTCGATTACCTGAAGGCCGCCGAAGTGGCCGGACTGAAATGGCCGGATATCGCCGAGTGGAGTGACGACAAGGTGATGCAGGCCGTCGCCCCGTCGCGAGAAAGACCGGCCCACCAAAACCAGTCAGCCGAGCCGGACTACCCCGATATCCGCCACGAGTTGCAGACCAACAAGCACGTCACCTTGCAACTCCTGTGGGAGGAGTATCGGGAGAAGAACCCGGAGGGCTACCGCTACAGCCGATTCTGTGATTTATACCGGAAGTGGCTCGGCAGGCAAGAAGTCGTTCTGCGGCAGGAGCATCGTGCGGGTGAGAAGCTGTTTGTCGATTACGCCGGCGACACCATACCCATCCACTCCGCTAGTGGCGGCGACACGACGACGGCGGCAATCTTTGTGGCGGTGTTGGGAGCCAGCAACTACACCTACTCCGAGGCGACCGCGACCCAGGGCTTGGCCGACTGGATCGGCGCCCACATGCGCGCCTTTGAGTTTATGGGCGGCGTGCCTGAGATCGTCGTTCCGGACAACCTGAAGTCAGGCGTCACCAAGGCTTGTCGCTATGAGCCGAGCGTGAATCGAACCTACGAGGAAATGGCCTCACACTACGGGGTGGCGGTAGTGCCGGCGCGGCGGGCGAAGCCCCGCGACAAGGCCAAGGTGGAAGCCGGTGTCCTGGTGGTCGAACGGTGGATCCTGGCGGCCCTACGCAAAAGAAGGTTCTTCAGTTTGGGCGAAGTGAACCAGGCCATTCAGGAACTACTCGTGCGCCTGAACGATCGACCCTTCCGCAAACGTGAGGGGTCGCGTCGCAGCCTGTTCGAATCGCTGGACAAGCCCGTATTGCGCACTCTGCCGGCGGAGCGTTACGAGTACGGCGATTGGGAAACCCACCGCGTCAACATCGACTATCACGTAGAGTTCGACAATCACTGGTACAGCGTCCCCTACCTCCTCACACAACAGGAGGTGGAAGTACGAGCCACCGCCACCACAGTGGAGGTCTTTCACCGCGGCGTGCGCGTATCCAGCCACGGACGGAGCTATGTGCCCCACCTCGCTACCACGGTCGATGATCATCGGCCTAAAGCTCACCAGCGGCACCTGGAATGGACACCCTCTCGCTTAGTGGATTGGGCCAAGACCATCGGTCCGGCGACCGCCGAGCTGTTCGACCGCATTATGGCCAGCAAGCGCCACCCGGAGCAAGGTTACCGCTCCTGCCTGGGGGTTCTCCGGCTCTCCAAGGAGTTCACGGGCCAGCGAGTGGAAGCGGCCGCGCGTCGCGCCATCGCTTTTCGTGCTTGTTCTTACCAGAGCATCAAATCCATTCTGAAATGCAATCTGGACAGCCAGGCGATTGAACCGGCGGACAAGCCCAGGCCGCCGCTCGACCACCCCAACATACGCGGCTCGGAATACTTCGACACCGGTGAAGAGCCCACCATTCAGTGAAAGTGTGAGGAATTATGTTGATACAACCCACTATCGAGAAACTGAGCGCCATGCGGTTACGCGGAATGGCGGAAGCCTTCGAGCAGCAACAGCAAGACGCCAACATCCACAGCTTGAGTTTCGAAGAGAGACTCGGCTTACTCATTGACCGCCAATGGAACTGGCGCCAGAACCGGGCGCTGGACCGGCGCTTACGCAACGGTCGTTTGCAGGGCCCGGCCTGCATCGAGGACATCGACTATCGCACTCCACGAGGACTGGATCGCCAACTGGTGCGCTCTTTAACGGCCGAGTCGGCCTGGGTGCGCGAACACCAGCATCTGTTCCTGATCGGGCCAACCGGCGTCGGCAAGACCTGGCTGGCTCGGGCGTTTGCGCATAAGGCGTGCCGCGACGGCTTCACCGCCCTGTTCCTGAAAGCTGCCGAACTGTTCCGCGACTTGGCAATGTCGAGGGCCGATGGCAGCCATGGCAAGTTGCTCGACCGGCTCAGCCGGATCGACTTGCTCATCGTTGACGACTGGGCGATGGCGCCCCTTACCGAAGCCGAGCGTCGCGACTTTCTGGAAATCTGTGACGGACGCTATCAGGTGCGTTCCACTCTACTGACCAGCCAACTGCCGATCGCCTCCTGGCATCCGCAAATCGGCGATCCCACCGTTGCCGACAGCATCCTGGACCGCCTCGTACACAACGCTCATCGCATTGAGCTGAAAGGGGAATCGATGCGCAAAAAACGGACCGTCAAAACCGCCGGAGAAAAATCATGAACGCTCGAGGTGAAAGAATCCGCCGAGAACCGAGCGCTGAAAAACGCGCTCGGGGTCACTGCAGTGCCGAGGCGAGGAAAAGAGGCTGCGCCCCTTTTCCCCGCACCCCTTTTTCCGCGCTGGTCGCCACCGTCGCTCCGCTCCGACCACAAAAACATTGACGGATGCCGATCACTTCAGCATGATAAGAAATGCCCAGCGTCGCTTCGCTCCGACGGTGATCGGCATCACTCGGAATCGTGATCGCCATCAAATCGGAATGTGTGATCGGCATCGTCGGAATACGCATTCTGAACCTTCAGGACGCGGTCTTTTCGATTGATGGCGGCGTCGACCAGCTTCGGTGAGCGGTTGATCGTGATCAGGTCTTCGTAGAGGTGCATCGCGATGAAGTCCCCCTGGCTCGAGTCGCGATGCTTGTGGATCTTGCCTTCAAATAACCGCCGAAATTCCGTCAGCAGCCGGTATTCGAGTTTCGCGGCTTTCTCTTTCAACAATGACCTCGGCTTCTGTTGCGCCGAGAAACGACGCTGCCGGGCCATCTTCGTGATCCGCTGCTGTGCGATATCAACGTAGGCCGCTTCAATTTCGTTGGCGATTGAATTTCTGCCAGATTATGATACCCGCCGGACTCTTCCGCCAGGAAGGAACCAACGGACCGAGGATTGCAGGTGGTGGCTCGTTGAATCGTTTGGCACTCCCGTAGCAGCGTGACTCACTGTGCTTGGCAACTCTCACTGGATGCCTCTCTCGAATCCTCGTCCGGACACACGTGATCATCGGCATCGCCCGTCGCGCCGCAATCGTGGCATCTGAACCGCTCGCCAGCATCTCCCATATCCCGTCTGCGAACACGTCCCGTAGTCGTAGTCCCACGTCTCGACGTTGTCGTTGAGACATTCGGGGCCTATCACGCCCCTGTCCTCGCCGGCGCCAAGCAGTCCAGCAGGACCGCC
The DNA here is from genome assembly GCA_963836425.1 of Bryobacterales bacterium. Lineage (GTDB taxonomy): Bacteria > Acidobacteriota > Terriglobia > Bryobacterales > Bryobacteraceae > CAWIJJ01. Next base: position 288,130 of record CAWIJJ010000017.1, read on the forward strand.
AGGAAGATCGGCCGCACCTCTTCCGGCGCGAGGTAGTACTCGTCGGCCCGCGGCTTGTCGCCTAACTCGCGCGCAGGCGATGGCACGGTTTCCTTCAGCCAGGCGCTGCCGGAATGAGTAGCTGGTGCCACGGTAATCCTCAAGGAACGACGGCCTGGGTTCACCAGGCATCCGAAGGAGGGTCGCCCGCTTGACCTCACCGGTTCGGTTCTTGACGACGCGCGCAATGCGGCCAGCCTCGTCGAGTCGGCGGAATCGCTTCGTATTGACCCACGCGACAAGTTCGCCGTCGTAGGAGTAGAGAGGAAAAATGCGGTCCATCGAAATCGCCTTTGCACTGGTGTGCGACTTCGAGGTTTGGTGCGCTTACGAAGTTACTGGTGCGCTCTGAGAGACACTTCTCCCGCCGATTTGCGGGAAGTGGTTTTGAAATCGTGGCGTCCCGGCGCCACGCGTCTGAACAACCACATTTTCACCCAGTACAGAACTGCTCGTCAATGTTTTTTGTGAGTGCATTGTCGTGATGTAGTGGTCGTATGGATTGGGCGATTCTGTGGCGGAATTCCTTTCCGTAGAGACAGAAAGAGCCGCCCACAACCGGGCGGCTCTTTCCAAACTGCGTTCAGGCGCGCCCGAGTTTCGTCAGCAGCCGACGGCCCCGGCGTCCGGACGCCATACGACTGGTCGTAGCCGACCTCGTCAGCCAGCGCCGCCAAGAACTCCGTCTTGCCATCCTCTCCCACCAGCGTGATCACGTTCCTGTCGATGATCGCTGGCCTTTGATCCTCCCAACCGTCCAGGATGTACCTCGCGTAATCCGCTTCTCGGTCGGTCAACCGCGTCCACATACCCCGGCATGTTGGATCAGACCGGACGGGAGAAGCAAGGCCAGAGCGGGCGTGGTAGTCATTTTCCCGATTTGGGTGGTTCCTCCTATATAGGAGGCGGAAAATCTGTCTGGGCAATATTGCTCAGACAGATTCGCCAAACTTCGCCCAATGCCTACAACGGCCCCAACCACATGTACCGCCGAGACTTGCCGTTGTAGTCGGCGAGGGTCCACGGCTACGACGTCCACAGGTCCAGCTGAAATGGGCCTTAATTGGACCCTGGAAACAGATGCCACAGCATCATACATCGCCATGGCGTCCTTTTAACACTGACAGGAAGATAAAGTAGATAGCTGGTCGGGCCGCCGAGATTTGAACTCGGGACCTCTTGCACCCCAAGCAAGCGCGCTAGCCAGGCTGCGCCACGGCCCGATCGGAAACATTGTAGCACGGGGGCTTTCACGCAATCGCACCTGTTCGGACTGTCCGGAAACGGCCGGCCGGAGGCATTCCCGATCCGCACAGCGTCACCCAGGCCGCTCCAGTCCACTCTCTGCCCGCCGATCCAAAAAGCCTCCCCGGTTTCAATAACCCGCAGCCTCTCGAGTGCGTCCAGCCGCTATTGCAATTTGCAATTGACGCCGAATCCAAATTTCTTTCGCCTTCCCTTTCATGCACTTCCCCGCTCCCTGCCCTCTTGTGCCGGTGTCCCGGTGTTAGTGTCTCCTCGAAAGGACATACATGGCTTCCCCAGCACAAATCATCGCCAATCAGGCCAACGCCCATTCCTCCACCGGTCCGCGCACCGCCGCAGGCAAAGCGCGCGTCGCGCAAAACGCAGTCCGTCACGGTCTCACCGCGCGTCATCCGGTCATCCGTGACGACGAACACGAGGAATTCGCCGCCCTTCACCGCTCGCTCTCCCAGGAACTCGATCCTCAGGGAGTCCTCGAAACGTTCGCTTTCCAGGAAATCCTGCACGCCGCCTGGAATCTCCAGCGCTTCAGCCGCATCGAAGCCGAAGTCTCCACCGGCACGGAAGAGGACTTCACTGACCCGCGGACCACCTCCATCCTCGATCGCCTCGGGCGCTACCAGGCACGCGCCCAGCGCGCCCTCTACCGCGCCCAGGCCGAGCTCCGCGTTCTCCAGACCAATCGCGCCCTCCGTTCCTTCAAATTGACCGAAGAAGAGGAGGCCACAGTGCCCGTTATCGCCGACATCAACAATTTGACAAAACAAACCCATTCCGAGGTCACCGCCGAAGCCGTCGAAATGGCGATAAAGATGGTGGAGTTGGAGTCCGGCGTTCATCTGCTCCGATACCATCAGAGCCGTGAGAACGCGCAGGGCGGAGTTAAGCCGCGCCCCTGACGCAGGGTGTTCCGAGCCGGCCGCCGCGCCACCACGTCAAGCTGACGCCCGCAAACATTCAGGGATAACAGCCCGCCCTACAGCGTCACACCCAGCCCGTTCCACTCGACTGTCTGCCCCTTCGTCATCGCCTGATGGCCGAGAATCGCCGTGAGCGCCGCGGTTGCCCCGATGGTGATATCGGCCGGCAGCTTCGCTCCGTTGACGACCGAATCATAGAACGCGGCGATGTGGGCATGCGGATTATCGGGTTGCGCTTTCTCGCCGATCACGACCGGCTTGGTGTCTCCCGTCCGAGCGTAAAGTGTGGGCGTGCCCATCAGATCGACAGCACCCTTTGTTCCGTAGACGTAGATGTACTGATTGCCATTCGGCAAGCCACGCGGGTGGAATACGTTTTGCGTGAACGACATCATCACGCCGTTCGGGTATTCGTAGCTGATCATTCCGCAATCGAAGATGGTCCGGCCCGGTGGGTCGTCCTTATAAAGCAGGATTCCGCCGAATCCGGATGCCCGCGACGGATGGGCTCCGATCGCCCAGTTGCAAAGGTCCAGGTTGTGAACGGACTGTTCGATGAGGTAGCCCCCCGACCGGTTTACGTCGAAATACCAGTCCGCCGACGTTCCATCGTGCGGAAGGTCCACGGTGGCGTGCCGCTGCGCCTTCACCATGATCACGTCGCCGATGATGCCGTCCCGAATCTTTCCCACGGCCTCCATGTATTCCTTCATCGAGCGCAGTTGCTGCCCGGGTACGAAGACCTTGTTCGATTTCTTTACGGCCTCCACCACCGCCCGCACCTGTGCCGGGGTGATTCCGATGGGCTTCTCGCAATACACGTTCTTTCCCGCCTCGAGCGCCGCCACCGCCATTTCCGAGTGCAAATCGGGCGGGGTCGCGATGAAGACGGCATCCACGTCCTTGCGGTCGATGACAGCGTGCCAATCGGCGTATGTAGCAGGGCTATCTTTGGCGGCGAGCGTGGCGGCCCTGTCCAGGCGGTCTGGTTTGATGTCGCACAAGGCGATCACCTTGGCGTTGGGCTGGGCGAGCGCCGCCCCGAGCAGATAGGTTCCGCGGCCGCCGACCCCGATCATTGCAGTCGTAACCTGCCGTCCGCCGGTCTGCGCCCAGGCCGCACCGGCTGCCGAGCCGAGTAGAAACATTCGTCGATTGACCATGGGTTCTCTCTCCTTGGACACGCTCATTCTACCGCCGGCCGGCTGCTGCGGCCAGCCGCGGTGCAAGATAGAATGAGCGTCCGGAGGTCGAACCAACATGAAACGTTCATCCGCTTTGGTTCTGATGGCGTGGATGGTCCTGGCGGCGCGCGGCGGCCGGGCGGCTGATACTCCCGAATTTCGCGATTTGTTCAACGGCAGGGATCTCACGGGCTGGGTCAACGTCAACACCGCCGCGAATACCTGGAGCGTTCAGAACGGGATGCTGGTCTGCTCCGGCCGGCCCACCGGCGTAATGCGCAGCGCAAAGCAGTACGAGAACTTCATTCTCCATGTCGAGTGGATGCATACCGAGCCAGGGGGAAACTCCGGTATGTTCCTTTGGAGCGGGCCTCGCCCCAACCCGGGCAGCCCGTTTCCCGACGGCGTGGAGGTGCAAATGCTCGAACTCGAGTGGCCCAACCTTCACAAGCAGAATGGCCAGACCCCTCCGGTCGCCTATGTTCACGGCGAACTGTTCGGCGTCGGCAACTTGAAGACGATTCCGGATAACCCCCGCGGGGTTCGCAGCATGTCAATCGAGAACCGCTGCAAGGGCCGCGGCGAATGGAACACGTACGACGTGGTGGCAGTGGACGGGGTGATCAAACTCTCGGTGAACGGCAAGTTCGTCAACGGCATCAGCGGAGCCACGCAGAAGAAGGGATATATCTCGATGGAGTCGGAAGGGGCGAAGATTTTCTTTCGCAATATCCGGATCATGGAACTGCCGCCCGGTGTGACGTCTCCGGCGCAGACTGCTCCGGAAGGCAATCGTCCGTAGCTGCGGGGCGGAGACCAAGTCTACCGAAGATCCGTCCGTTTGCTGCCGTCCGCCTTTCTGAGTTCGATCAGCGTCTCCTTGCCGTTCACTGTCACCTTGTGCTTGCCGTAGAAGACACGCACGGTGGCCAGCCCGTCCGCTCCCGTGCGTACCGATCCAGCGCGTCCACCACTTGGTACGCACAAGGTCGAGATATGCTTCGGCCGCAGATGTCGGGGTCCAATCGCGCCTGTAAAGCGAAGATTGGGGGATCCAGTTCGCGCCTTCCCAAAAGCCCCACATCATAATGCCGGTCACAGCCGGATGGGCGAAGCAGATACGGAAATACTGCCGGAGGTTGGCGGCCTTCTCCGCCTCCTCGTCCGGTGTCAGCCTGGCGGTGCGATTGGCCTGCTGCTGGTAATAGCGGGAGCGCTGGCCCGGCATATTGAACTCCGTGACGCGCACCGGCAGGTTGAACTTCGCCAGCTCATCGAGAGCCTGCCGGAGGGCGGCGGCATCGAACGTATCGCCGTGCAGGTGCCCCTGCACGCCAATCCCGGAAATTGGAACGCCCATGTCGAGCAGGCCGTGGATATGTTTCACGTAGTCCGCCAGCCGGTTGCCGGTCAGAATGTCGTAATCGTTGACGAACAGCTTCGAATCGGGATCGCCCTCCTTGACCCACAGCGCCATTTCTTTGATCGCTTCCGCCCCGAGCCTCTGCTCGTAATAGTTGGCGTGGATCATCTCGTTATTGAGATCGTACTCCGCGAAACGGCCCCGGTACCGTGTCGCAACATCCGTCCCGCGCTGCCGGAGCGCCATTCGCAATTCTTCGTCGCCAAGAATCTTGAGCCAGTTCTGGACTCGATTGGGGATACCCCAGAAGATGCAGTGGCCGCGCAGCGGAAGGCCTTCCTTTTGGGCCCATGCCAGCATGCTATCCACCACCGAATAGTTGACGCGGCCGGCCTCCGGTTCCATGGAGTGCCATTTGAAAGCGTTCTCCGTTACGCCGGCGTTGAAGTGGCTGAGAAAGACGGCTTTGAACTTCGCGGCGTCATCCGGGTTAGTCCGCCCGTTGAAGACGCCGTCGGGAAGGGTCGCGCCGAACCAGAACTCGTGGCGGACCTGTTCGATCGTAATCTTCGCGCCGGGAGCCGCCCGGATTACCAGCGTGCCCATCCGATTTCTTGCGATGGCTGCATCCAAATCATCCTGCGCCTGCGCGGCGGAAGCGCCCAGGACCAGGAAACATGCCGGAAGCAAAGTGCGGAATTGCATGGCGATTTTCCCGGCTACGGCTTGTACGTCTTGGAGAAATTGTTGCGGCTGTTGGTAACCGTGAAACTGCCGTCACGCCGCGCCGACACTTTGATCCAGCTTCCCTGGCAATCCTGCGCCTTCATGTTAGCCACGAACTGCTCCGGGGCATTCAATTCGGCACCTGCCGTCACCGAATAGTGAAGCTGCCAGATGTCCTGGATACCAGGCGAACTGCGGAGGGTCCGGGCAACATCGGGGGAGATGCCCTTGCGTTCACCGTTGTTCACGATGGCGACTTTCGGTTGCAGCCCGTGTACCAGCGCGGGCGAATTGGAGCGATCCAGGCCATGGTGGTTCACCATGTAAAGGTCCACCTGCCCGATAGGGTTGTTCGGACACATGAGCTTGATCTCCGCCCATTGAAGCAGGTCGCCGAAATCGGCCATGCGGAACTTGCCGAACTGCCAGACGGTGCCGATTGAAGAGCCGTTATCGTCGTTCCGGAAAGGCTCAGGCGCCACAGCGGGACAGGCGCCGTTGGGCTTGCCGGCGCCGGCAAGAGGCCGGTGAATCACCTCCTCATTGGACGTGACCACGGTGATGTTCACGTCTCCGAAAGGAATCCGGTCTCCGGGTTTCACCGGCATGCGTTTCTTTCCCGGCAGGAACGCCACGTAGGCGTCCGCCGCTTTGCGGTTGACGCCGGCGAGCCGTGGATTGGGAAGCAGCGGACCGTGATCGACCAGCAGCTTTGCCGGGAAACGCGAGTAGATAGCGGGAATGTTGCCAACGTGGTCAACGTCGTAGTGTGTGATCAGAAAAACATCGAACTGCTTGATGCCCAGCATGCCGGCAACCGCCGCCACGCGCGACAGATCGCGCTCCACCGGCATGCCGCCGTCGATGAGCATCGTCTGGCCGGCGGGACTGCGGATGATCATGGCCTTGCCGCCTTCAACGTCGATGGCGTAGATGTCCAGCGTATCCGCCGCCGGCAAAAACGCGGCAAATGTCAACGACCAGGCCGTGCACGCCAGAACGGAAAACAGTCGCATGGGGTCTCCTCTTCGATTATTCAGTGGTCCGTGTCCTTTTTCTCACGTTTCGCCCTAAGGTTCAACCCCTTAGTAAAAAAGCAAATTTCGAACCTTTTCGAATCGCAGGTCGTCTAAGCTGGCAAATGAGCGAATTGCTGCTGGACCTCCGTTACGGCATCAGAACTCTCCGCAAGAGCCCTGGCTTCACGACCGTAGCGCTACTGACGCTGGCCATTGGAATCGGCGCCAACACCGCCATCTTCAGTTTCGTGAATGGCGTGATGTTGAAGCCCTTGCCGTACGGGGAGCCGGAACGGATCGTCCGCGTGCTCGAGAAACCGCCGGACGGAGGCCGCAACGGCATTTCGACTCTGAACTTTCTCGACTGGCAAAAGCAAAACACCGTCTTCGAATACATGGCCGCGCAGACGGGCGGATCGGTGACGCTCACCGGGGTTACCGAACCGGTGCAGTTGCGCGGGTCGCTGGTTTCCGCCCGCTATTTCGATATCTTCGGCATCAAGGCAACACTCGGACGGACATTCGCCGCCGAAGAGGACCAATCCGGCAAGGAGCACGTCGCGGTTTTGAGTCACGCGCTCTGGAGTTCGCAGTTCGGCGCGGAGCCGGGCGTGATCGGCCGATCGGTCATGCTGAATGGCGAGCCCTACACTGTGATCGGTGTGCTTCCGGCAGGCGGAGCGTTCGACCGCGGGTTTGCGCAAATCTGGCGGCCGCTGGTGTTCGAGCCCGAGAATATGACGCGCAACTTCCACTGGTTCGGCGCGTTCGCCAAACTGAAACGCGGGGTGACAATCGACAAGGCCAGGGCCGAGATGGATGCGATCGGCGCCCGCATCGCGAAGGACTACCCGGACTCGAACAAGGGATGGGGAGTAGGCATCGATCAATTCGCCGATATCGTAGTCGGGGACGGATTGCGGCAGTCGCTCCTGGTTCTGCTCTCCGCCGTGGGCATGGTTCTTCTGATCGGCTGCGCCAACCTTGCCAATCTGACCCTTGCGCGCGGAACGGCACGGGAGCGCGAGGTGGCCATTCGCGCCTCCGTCGGCGCAGGCAGATGGAGGCTGGTGCGGCAATTCCTCACCGAGAATGTGCTGCTCTCGGTGTGCGGCGGCATTCTCGGAATGGCATTAGGGATAGCGTTGAAGCGCGGACTGGAACTGGCCGTGCCGCCGTTTTCGCTGCCTGCTGAAGCGGATATCTCCATCGACGCGCGGGTACTGCTTTTCACCCTGCTGCTCGCGATCCTTACAGGCATCGTATTCGGCCTCGCTCCGGCCCTCCAGGCCACACGGCCCAACCTGGCCGGCTGCATGAAGGAAGGCGGACGCGGTGCGAGTTCCGGCGGCCGCCATAAGGTCCGCAGCGCCCTGGTGGTGACGGAGGTTGCGCTGGCATTCGTGCTCCTGGCGGGAGCCGGACTGCTCATTCGGAGCTTTTTCGCCATGCAACAGGTCGATACAGGCTTCGATTCCACCAACGTCCTCACTGCCGGGTTGCCGATAGCCAACAAGCGCTTTCCGGATCCCAGTCAATTGAATCTCTACCTGCGCCAGATCGCCGGAAGTGTGGAGGCGCTGCCCGGCGTACGCGACGTGGCGTTGACCTCGGCACTGCCGATGCGGGGCTGGGGATACGGCATGCCCTTTCAGCGGGCGGATAAACCGATCGTAGACCGAGCCAACCGCCGCGCCTGTTTTTTCAAAATTGTGAGCGCATCGTATTTTCGGACTTTGGGTATGACGGTGAAGAAAGGCCGGCCCCTCTCGGACCGCGATACCCGGGGTGCGCCGGCAGCTACCGTGATCAACGAAACCATGGCGCGGATGTACTTCAAGGATGAAGAAGCGGTTGGCAAACGAATCCTGGTGCAGGAGATTGTCCCCGGCAAGACGCAGTTGGGCGATGAGATTCCCTGGGAGATCGTTGGTGTCGTGGCCGATGAAAAGGTCACCAACATCGACAACCGGCGCGACAATCCGGGCATGTACGTCTCGAGCGAACAGAGCCCGGTATACTTCCAGGCGCTCGTGGTACGTGCGGCCATGGATCCGTCGAAACTTACGCAGGCGTTGAGCCACGCGGTTCACGAGATCAACAAGGATCAGACGTTGACAGACGTGAAGACGCTCGAACGGATCAAGGACGAGTCGATGGCGACGAATAAGTTGCAGTCGATGCTGCTCACCGTATTCGCCTCGATCGCGGTGCTGCTGGCGGCGATCGGCATTTACGGCGTCATCTCGTACTCGGTTGAGCAGAGGACCCACGAGATCGGCATCCGGGCGGCGCTGGGAGCCTCGCGGAGCGATTTGCTGCGGCTGATTCTCCGCAACGGCATGTTGATGGCCGGCATCGGGCTGGCGATCGGCATCGGCGGCGCGTTCGCTTTGACGAGGCTCCTGGGGAACCTGCTGTTCGGCGTCGGAGCGCGCGACCCGGCGACCCTGGCGACCGTGGCGGCGCTGCTCGCCTTTGTGGCGCTGTTTGCCTGTTACGTCCCGGCCCGGCGCGCGACGAAGGTGGATCCGCTGATCGCTCTCCGCTACGAGTAGGTCGCCTGTCGCGGCTGATGCGCCGGGTGCCTCCTTGGTGAAATCACGAGCGCCGTTGTTCGGTCCGGTTCAGGAGCATGCTCTCGGGGCCGGCGATGAACCGCCGCCAACTCTTTCCGCTCTTTTGAAGTGAAGTAAGCCACGTTCGCAGCCGCCGGAACTCCTCGCAGGTCACGCCGCGAATTGTCTGCCGCCTTTGCGGTTCCATGACAGGTTTGGTTTCCCGTCAACGCATAGTCAATTGAAAGCCAATGAAAGCCGGCCCGGCTTCCGGGCGCCGGAAGACATCGAAGTGGAACCGGGAGCAATACCGGAGACAAGCCGCCGTGCGGCTACGCTTTCATCCGGCGACTTATCGCCGGGCCGGGTCAAACACGGAAACGAGGAACCGAAGATGAAGAAGGTAATGCTAGCTGCATTTCTAGGGGTGTGGATTATTTGTGCCGCGGCTGCGCAGGAGGTTTTGACCAACGAATCTATTGTCAAGATGGTCAGTTCCGGCCTGGGAGAAAGCCTTGTCATCAGCGTGATTCAAAACCAGCCCGGCCAGTATGTAATTACTCCCGCCGACTTATTGAAGCTGAAGCAAGCCGGGGTTTCGGAGAAAGTGCTGGCCGCCATGGTCAATAAAGGCTCCGCGAGCGCAACCGCGGCGGCCGGGGACGCCGCCAGGGACGATGCGCCCACGGTCGCGCCAACCGCGCCGGCCGACCTTCCACAAAACGTCGATATCGGCGTGTATGCCAGAAAAGGCGGCCAGTGGGAGGAGTTAATGCCCGAGATCGTGAACTGGAAGACGGGCGGCGTGTTCAAGCATACGATTACCGGAGGAATCATCAAAGGCGACGTGAACGGGAACATCCCGGGGATGCACAGCCGGAACTCGCTGAAGTCGCCGGTCGAAGTTGTGGTCTACGCTCCCGAAGGAGTTGCCATCACCGAATACCAACTGATCCGCCTCCGTGAGAACCGCGATGACCGGGAGTTCCGGACGGTGACGGGCGGTATTCTCCACGAGTCCGGCGGCGTCACACGCGACTTGGTTCCCTTCGAAGGCAAGAAGGTTGCCAGCCGGATGTACAAGGTAGTGCTTCCGATTCTGGGAGCCGGGGAGTATGGGTTTCTGCCGCCCGAAGCCGTGACGTTGTCCAAGGGCGCCTCAGTCGGGAAGATGTACACGTTTCGGCTGCTCGAATAAAGATCCTGCCTTCATGTTGACGATCAGCGGTGCTGATTCAGGAGATTCACAAACATGTCAATTACTACAGTTACAAGGCGCGTCGCCGTGCTGATCTGCCTTTTGGGCGCCGCTTTCATTCCGCGCGCCTACTGCGCGTCAGCCGTTTATGCCGCGACCGACCAGGGCGTATTCAAGAGCACCGATAACGGAGTCACCTGGGTATGGCTCGGAGATAAGATGAAGAGCCCCAGTCCGCTGCTAACACTCGAATATAAAGCCGCGCCTTCAGTGGGTGCCGTGGCGGTTGACCCTGGCGATGCCAACGTGGTGTACGCCGCAGCCGAATTCTTTGGTGGCGGCGCACTGATGAAAACAACCGATGGCGGACAAACCTGGACAGGAGTGGCGATGGGGATATCGCTGAACTTCAACGGCAGCGCGTCAAATCCGTTTCAGGTCACCCTGTCTATCGACCCGGTGGCGACTGGTGTGCTCTATCTGTGGAACGGGTATCTCTGGCAGAGCCGGGACGGAGGAAACACGTGGAAGAAGCTATACCCTGCAACCCAACAGTGGGCGGGCGTGGAGTCGTTTGCCGTCGATCCGCAGACATCCGGGGTTGCGTATGCCGTCGCGGCAGACAATAGCGGCCTCGGGTTCTACAAGACCGTAGACTTCGCAACCTCCTGGACCCGGCTTTCGACCATCTCCTCGCCGGGAGCGGGTTTTGCTTATTCTCTCCACGCTAACTATGAGCTGTTCGTCGATCCGCAAGATACCAGCAAAGTATACATGACATCCTCGTACATGTCGCCAAGCGGCCTATTTCAGGGTGTTTTCAAGAGCGCCGACGGCGGCCTTACATGGAGAGACCTTCAGATCCCCGGCACGTTTCAAAATATGATCAGAGATCCCGGATACGGCAATCTGCTGCTGGGAGACAGCGCCGGTCCCGCACGCCTTCTCGCCAGCTCGGACGGCGATTTGTGGACGCCGCGTTCGAACCAGGTTACCGGGCTCATATACGGACCCGCCCTGGCGGCCGATACGGAGGAGGGGGCCGTGGTGTTCTCGATGGCAGGACCGGCACTCAGCAGAAGCACGGATGGGGGCGCCACATGGACCGAAGGCGGCATAGACCCCGATTGTCCTTCCGGCGACTGCCCCTGGCTCAGAGGGTGGCCTCACATTTTCGGCCTTGCGGTTCCCTCGGCTCCAAAAGCGCCCTTGAACAACGTGTCCGCAGCCAGTTTCCGGGGTGGGCAACTGGCCCCCGAATCGATCGCTTCGGCGCTAGGCACGCGCCTCGCCACCGAGACGGCGACCAACACGACGGACCCACCCCCAACAGAACTCGGCGGGAGCACCGTGACGGTCACGGACTCGAAAAACGCGTCGCGGATAGCGCCCCTGTTCTATGTTTCGCCCGGACAGATCAACTACATGGTTCCGGCAGGCACGGCCATCGGCGCGGCAACGGTTCGGATCCGCGGCGCCGGCATCGATGTCAGTCAGACGGTACAAATTGCGGATGTAGCACCGGGCATCTTCACGCTGAACCGGACGGGGCTGGCGGCAGCGGCGGTTGTGCGTGTCTCGGGGGGCGTTCAGACGTACGAGGACGTCTATCAACTCGACAGCCTGGGCAAGGTGATCGCCAAGCCGATCAACCCAGGGCTGCCATCGGACAAGGTATTCCTGACGTTGTACGGGACCGGGATCCGCAACGCAGGCACTTCGGGTGTGACGGTGACCGTCAACGGCACGCTGGCGGGCGTAGACTATGCGGGGGCGCAAGGCGGGTTTGCGGGACTGGATCAAATCAACATCCGGCTCCTGCCGGAGATGGGCCACGGCGACGTAGAGGTGATGGTGCAAGCCAAGGGTCAGGCAGCCAACACGGTTCATCTGACACTCAAGTAACGCAACGGAATATGTGGGGCAGGCGCTGTTTTGCGGCGCCGCTCCGCGCCGGGCGGCGGGAGACAGAACAATGAACACGTTAAAACGAATGCTGGGTCTTTTCATCTGTGTGGTTATGCCGGTGATCGCTCAACCAGCCATCCGGGCCGTGCAAAACGCAGCCAGCAACATCCCCGACTGGCTGCCGAACGCAGCCATCGCCCAGGGCTCCCTGTTCGTGATCTACGGAACGGGACTGGGACCGGACACCTTCGTGGTGCGTGGCGAATTTCCCTTCCTGACCCGAATGGCGGGCACGTCCGTCCAGGTGATTATGGGGGGTAAGTCCGTGGACGCGATTCTGTTCTACACGGGCAGCACCCAAGTGTCGGCGATTCTGCCTTCCTCAACCCCCACGGGCACGGGCACCGTGACGGTAACTTACAACGACCAGACCAGCCTCCCCGCTCCCATTACTGTGGTGCGCAGCAATCTCGGTATCTTCACCGTAAGCCAGACGGGCTCGGGAGATGCCATCGCCACTCTGGGCTCCAGTTTCGTGACTCCGGCCAACGCGATCAATCCCGGGGAGACGATGGGGCTATGGGGCACGGGTTTGGGTCCGGTGAACTTCGATGAGACAAACGCCGCGCAGCAGTTCAATATGACGGACATTCCGACCGAAGCCTATGTGGGCGGAATGCCGGCCGAAGTGCAGTTTCAGGGACGCAACGCGTGCTGCACCTCGGTGGACACGGTATACGTCAAGATTCCCGAGGGGGTGGCTGGCTGCGCCGTTCCGGTCACCTTCAAAATCGGCAACATCGTGAGCAACACGACGACCATCCCGGTGGCCTCCAGCGGACGGACCTGCACGCCGGTGGCGCCGGGAACATCGGCCGGCGACGTGGACACGTGGGCGGGCCAGACGACGTTCACCGGAGGCGACGTCTACCTGGGCCGCACCCTCATCACAACGCTGCCCGTAACGCTGAACGGCATCACAGTGCCGGCGAGCACCACCAAGGCCGAATACGGCGGCGCAGTCTTTTATAAGACCTCTGTCACTCCGGGGGCGATCGGTCTGGGCGCGGCCTTCGACATTACCATGTACGGCTCCTGCACGGTGGCCTTCTATTCCGGCCAGGGCGCCACAGCCCCGGCCCCGGGGCCTTACACGACGACTTACCTGGACGCGGGCGCCTCAATCGGAATTTCGGGACCGTCGGGGACTCGAGGGCTGCCGCGGAGCGGCGAACCCGGTTCGTATTCCTACTTCGCGGGCTTCGACGAGTCGGAAACCTACCTGCAAGGCGGGTCATACCAGGTCGCGGGGCCTGGCGGGGAGGACGTGGGCAGCTTTTCGGCGAATCTGACCCTGCCGGATCCGCTCGTCTGGACGAACCAATCGCAGATCACATCCGTGGATCGCACCAAGGGCGTGACAGTGACGTGGAACGGCGGCGATCCCAACGGCTACGTCCAGATTACCGGAGGGAGTTCCGTCAACCTGGCCAATTCCGGTTATGGCAGCGCCCTGTTTACGTGCAATGCGAGGACGGCGGACGGAAGCTTCACAGTACCGCCCATCATCCTGCTGGGTTTGCCGCCCAGCGGGTCGATGGACGTGTCCGGAACGTCGGTTCCGTTGGCGGGAACGCTGACGGTCAGCGGCCTCTCGGGGTTCACGCTGTTCCATGCCACGGGAATCGACCACGGGTCTGTCTCAGGCTGGGTATTCAACAGTGCGCAGGTGACTTATAAATGAAGGCGCCCGTTCTGGCGTGGCTTATCGATAGGAGAACAGCATGGCGTAGATGATCAGGAGGATCATCGACAGCCCTATGGTGAGCGCGGTGAAACCGAGGCGCCGCCAGTTCTTCAAATCGCGCGCCGCGGGTTCGGGCATGAGCCAGTTCTCCAGTTCTCCCTTGTCCAGCAGTTCCCGGTATTCACGCGGGCGGTCCCGCTGGAACTCCTCGAGGGGCATGCCCTCGGTGAAGATCACCGTGTCCATCGGGAACTTATCGGGACGGAAGTGCGTGTTGAAGAAGTGGACGACGAAAATGAAGGAGACGGCGAGCAGGGCCTCGTCGCTGTGGATGGTGGTTGCCACGTTGACGGCCCAGCCGGGCACGATGCGCGTGAACAAGGCCGGGAACCATAGCAGCAGGCCGGTGCCGCCGATCACGGCCACGCCCCAGAACACCGCGAAATAGTCGAACTTCTCCCAATAGGTCCAGCGTCCGAAATCGGGCCGCGGACCCCGTTTGAAAAACCAGTTCAGGGAAGCCACGAACTCCCGCCAGTCGGTCCGGTTCAGGAGCATGCTCTCCGGACCGGCGATGAACTGGCGCCACGTCTTTCCGCTCTTTCTCCGGTCCCGCGCCAGGTCGAACAGGTGCAGCCCGAAATAGGTGAACGTGAGGATCGCGCAGCAGCGGTGGATCAGGCCCGCGGCCTCGAAGCCACCCAGCAGCCGCGCCAGCACGCTGGCCCAGGCGGCGTACGAGAACTTGAGGATCATACCCGTCAGCGCGAGCCCCAGGAAGCTCGTCACGACCATGAGGTGCAGGTTGCGCTGGAACCGCCGGAAGCGGCGAACGTAGGTGCCCGAGGGCGCGTGCCCGTTGCCGATCGTCTTGCGATGCTCGAAAGATCGCGGCAGCCAGAGCGCCGTGTGGGCCCCGGAAATGACCAGCGTGCCAATCAACAGGGTGCTCATCCCCCAGAACGTCCAGAACAGGAACGGGTACTTGGCGGGGTCGTGATGCGTGGCGTGCGTGAGGTAACCGGCAAACTGCCGGTGAGAGCCGGTATGACACTTCCCGCATGTGCCGACGATGTTGGCCCGGCTCAGATGCGAACGCGGATCCGTCACGGGAAGGATGTCATGCGCTCCATGGCAGTCGTAGCACTTGGCCGTTTTCAGGTAGCCGAGCTTCGAAACCTTGCCGTGGAAGGTTTCGAAGTAGGCTTCGGTGATTTCCTTATGGCAGCGGCCGCACTGGTCCATGATGTGGAGCCGGAAATCGGAGAGATCAGTGCGTTGAATGCTGTGGGCGGAATGGCAGTCCGCACACACGGGGAGTGGCTTGCCCGAGCGATCGACCTCCGGACTGTGAATGCTGGCGTTAAAAAGCTCGAAAATGCCGCGATGGCATTGGGCGCAGGTGCGCGCGATATTGGCCCGGTTGACACTGGAACGCGGATCGCTGGAGGGCAGTTCGTGATGCGCGGTGTGGCAGTCGGCGCAGTTGGCAGTGACGGTCAGTCCGCTCTCGAGCAGTCCCTTGCCGTGAATGCTTTCCCGGTAGCGCTCCACCACGTGGTCCTGCTTGCCCGTGTACCGGACGGCGGCCTTCTGTCCGGACTGGTGGCACTTGGCGCATAACGTCGGCACATTGCGGGAGAACGTGGGTGAGGCGGAATCGTTCTTTCCCAGCGTGGCATGGGTCTTGTGGCAGTCGGAGCATCCGGGAGCGTCCGGACTGCCTTTCGCGGCAAGTGTGCCGTGCGCGCTTTCCCGGTACTGGGTCACCACTTCGGCGTGGCAGATGGAGCAGTCCACCTTCTGCGTCATGGTGGCGCAAGCCCTCACCTGGGCGGGATCGCCGCCTGTATGGCACTGCACGCAGGCCGTGCGCGAATGGCGCGACGCGGCCGCCGCCGCCGCGTCCACATACAGGGACACTGTCAGCCCGCCGCGCGTGGTCTTCAGGTTGCGGTCTCCGTGGCACCGCATGCAGTCCTGGTCGGCCATGCCCT
Organism: Bryobacterales bacterium; assembly: GCA_963836425.1. Classification (GTDB taxonomy): domain Bacteria; phylum Acidobacteriota; class Terriglobia; order Bryobacterales; family Bryobacteraceae; genus CAWIJJ01. The sequence continues at coordinate 304,055 of CAWIJJ010000017.1, forward strand.
GGCTGTAAAAGACCTTCCGCACTTTGTGAGGTTCGTGGCAGTCCACGCAGGCCGGAATCATGTGCGGCGTCTTTTCCCACAGCTCGCCGCGGATGACCTGCCGGTGCACGCTTTCGATCTGGCCGTGACACTTCATGCAGGTCTTGCCAATGTTGGCCTTAGCGATCGAGGAGCGCGGGTCCGTGTGGCGAAGAACCGAGTGCGCGGTGTGGCAACTGGTGCACACCGCCGTGACCGTGAGACCTTTCTCGAACAGGCCTTTGCCGTGGATCGAATCACGGTAGTTTTCGAGGATGTTGGTCTGAGCGATCTTGCGGGTTACGCTGACGGCGGTTCCCTCGCGGTGACAGGTTCCGCACAGCTTGGGGATCTCTACGATGGAGGTCGGCGAATGCGGAGCGGCGGCTGGAAGCACGTTGTGCGTGCCGTGGCACACCTTGCAGCCGGGCGCATACTGGTCGCCGCGCGCCGCCGCGACCCCATGGAGGCTGGCGGCATACTGCGCCTGCTCGTCGGGATGGCACTGGGAGCAATCGACGCGCGCCAGTTTCTCGGGGTGAGGAACTTCCTTGATATCGGCGTGACAGTTGATGCAATCGAGCGGCGCGTGGGGCGAAGCCTTAAGGGCCGCCGCATTGAAGTTCGGGGGCACGCCGGGCTCACGCCGTCCTGCCTGCGGGGCGGCGTCGTGGCAGCCCGCGCAGTCCTCGGATTTAGGCGCTCCGGTCTGGCTGCCGAAGAGGCTCGCGGCCAGTATCACGGCCGCGAACGTGAGACGGATCGGGTCAGGAAGAACCATTAAAGACCCCGCGCACACAACTACACGGCCGGATCCCGGTTTCTAGCCAAAGGACGTCGTCGTCTGATCTGAAATCCGGATTCTATCGATTTCAGACCCTTAAATCCTATATCTTGTTGAATCCCGCGTCAAGTTGTGAAAAATTATTGTTGAAAATCCGCACTTTGGATGTACGCTCTCCAATATGCAGCAGTTTCGAATTGCTCTGCTGACCATGCCGATGGTTCTTGCCCTGGCGTCCTGCCAGAGTTCGCCGAACGAAGAAAAGTCCGCCGGCGCACAGCAATCGATCAGTTCCGAGTTGCAGCGTCTTTACATGGATTGCAGTGCAGCGCCGCCGCAATCCGCGCAGCAGCAACGGATCATCCGGCAGATGGCAGACAAGGCATCCAACGGAAAGGAACTTCTGTTGGTGATGCGGGCGGAAACCGGCGTGTTTCCCGCCAATGCAAGCCCCGATACGGCGCGTGCACAGCGCGAAATTCATTCAATCGTTGCGGCCAAAATGATCAAGGCGGCCTCGTTCGACGAATTAACCGACTACGTGGTTCATTATCCGGTCAACAAAGAAGACGCCCGGCCGGTAGTGGAGAGGATGTTCAATCTGGCATCGGCGCAGTCCGATCCCGCGATGTGGCAGCAGGTGGCGCGCGCGGCGCGCGTGATGAAAGTGGCGGACCTGGCCGGACTGGCTCAGGCGAAGCGGGAGACTTTGCCGCGATAGCAACGGCGGCAACTGCTATTTCTTTTTCGCTGCGGTCCGGGACCTTCCGGCGAAGATGCCGAGATCGAAAGCGCCGGCCATGATCTTGTACCCGGCATCGCCAGGGTGAAGCATGTCCGGCGAATCGGCCTCGGGGCGGAAGCGGCGCGGGTCTTCCTTATCGCGCGTCGCGGCATCGAAATCGACGACCGCATCGAAAGCCCGGCTGTTCCGAATCCATTCGTTGGCGGCAGTGCGTATGGCTTCGCCGCGTTCGGTAAAGACATTCGATCCGCCGAAGGGCGTCAAGGTGCAGCCGATGACTTTGACGCCGTGGAGATGCGCGGATTCGATCACCTGCCGGTAGGCGGCGATGAGGTCGCCCGCGTTGAAGTCGGTTTGTCCGGCGCGGGTTGCGCCGGTGATATCGTTGATGCCCTCGAGCAGGCTGATCCACTTGACGCCGGGTACTGACAGGGCATCCCGCATCAGGCGCGCCAGGCCGCCGTTGTTATCGCCCAGGATGCGGTTGCCGGAAATACCCGCGTTGACCACTCCGATGCGAGCCGTTGCGCGGTTGGCGGCCAGGCGGGCAGCCAGAATGGCGGGCCACATGGCGTTGGCGCCGGGCGTCGACTGGTCGCCATCGGTGATGGAATCGCCGAAGGTCACCAGGGTTCCGGCATCCGCCGGCGCGAGCACGTCCAGACCGGTGAGCCAGTAATAAGACTCCATGGTGGCGGCGGGGTCGGCGATGTCGGGCGCTCCGCTGAAGTCACCTGGTTTCGAGACGTAGGTGGGGCGCAGACCGAAGGCATGGCTCGTGGGGGGACCGGTCGGCTCCGGGAAATACAGGCTCACGGCGACGTCGGAGAGCGGGGCCACTTTCAGGCGAACCGGGTCGCTGACGAGCACCTGGCCGGCGTAGAGGGTTGCGGAGGGTTGCCCGCTGAAGGTCAAGACATGATCGGTGCCGGCGGCAACAGCCGAGTCTTTGGCCTGAAGGCTGATATGCGCCGCTCCGATGCGAACCGCGCGGCTCCCATACGCGTTCGAGAGGCGCACCCGCACGGTGTCGCCTCCGATGCTGGTGCGCACGATCATTCGGACGGTCTGGTTGTCCAAACCGGGCAGGCTGGGGGGAATGGGAAACCGCCGCGCCGGTCCCTGGGTTTGCGGCGGCGCCGCGGGTGAAGGCGGCGGAACTGCGGGAGAAGCCTGAGGGACGGCCGCCGGAGCGCCTCGACCGGCACCTCCACCGCGATACGTCTGTTGCGCCGTGCCCCAGGTGGCTACCCAGTGATCCGCGCCGCCGGATATCTGCGCGGGCGCGAGCGGCGCCGCCAGGAGAAGGGCGCAGAAAATGATCGCAGTTCGGATTTGCATAACAAGTCCTCACCGCATTTTCGCTGATTTGAGAGCGGCCGGGTTGGAATTTGAGCGGCGGCGATTATCCCCAGAGGCCTTCGAGCCGCTTGTCGGTATCGCCGAAACGTTCGGTCTCGACGCCCATGCGATCCATGATGGATAGAAACAGGCTGCACGCGCGGCGATTGTCGTTGCCTTTGTCGAAGTAATCGAGGATGCGGCCCGTCTTCAGCGTTCCGCCGGCTTTGCCCGCGAGCACGATCGGCAACTGCTCGGCGCTGTGCGCGTCGCCGTCGAACAGGCTCGACATGAGCATCAATACCGAATTGTCGAGCAGGGACGATCCGCCCTCGTCGATCTCCTTCAACCGTCCCACCAGGTAGGAGAACTGCTGCATGTGGAACTGGTTGGTCTTCAGATACATGGCTTCGAGGTCCGGAGCGTGGCCGTTGTGCGTGAGGTCCAGGTGGAGCGCGCCGCGCACGCCTTCGAGGAACTTGAAGTTCATCTGGGAGAGATCGTTGTTCAACATGCAGGTGGCGACGCGGGTCTTGTCCATCTGGAAGGCGAGCACGATCAGGTCGAGCATCAGCTTCATGTGCGCCGGAATATCCTGCGGCAGCGAATCGGCCGGCCGCGGCATATTGGGCTTGCTGAGTGACGGACGCCAGCCCTCGAGCCGCTCTTCACGCGACGCCCGGTCGATGCGCTTTTCGATGTCGCGAACCGATTCGAGGTATTCGTCGAGTTTCTTGCGGTCGGTGCTGCTGACCTTGGGCTGGAGGGAGTGGGTTTCCTGAAGCACGGCGTCGAGGATACTCTTATCGAGGCGCCGTCCCTTGCCGTCTCCCACAAGCTGGTCGAAGGTGCGCGCGGGATAGATTTCCTTGGTGGCCGGCTTGCTTGGCGAAACCCAGGAAATGGAAGACCCGTAAATCATGGACAGGCCGTCTTCGAGCCGCAGTTCGTTGGGCTCGATGCCGAGCGCTATGCTGGGCACCGGCGTGTGCGCGCCGACGCGGCGCGCGATCAACTGGTCCATGGAGGTGCCGACCCGGATCTCGTTTGGATCGAGGCTCACCGGCGCGCCCGACAGAAGGTTCATGCGGCCCAGGTGCGGGCTGGTGGAGGCATAGGCGGCCTGGTGATAGAGGCCGCGGATGAAGACCAGGTCTTCGGCATGCGGCTTTGAGAGGCAGGGCCGCGGGACCGAACTGGATATCGGCGCCGCTCCCTTTGGCCCACCAATGAGCCGGCTCCACGCCGTTCGAAAAGAAGATGCACGCAAAGCGCAGCGGCGGCTTGTTCGGATCCGCCGCGTTGACCGCCGCGTTCTCCTGCGCGAAAACCGGGAGCGACTCCATCCAGGGCAGCGCAAGCGCTACACCCGCGCCTCTCAGAAAGTGGCGGCGGGAGGCCGCAGATCCGGCGAACGTGCTTTTGGGAGTCTTCATCGATTGCTACCTGCCTTTTGGAGAACGTTGGGTAAGGGCTTGAGGGCGGCCTTTGCCTGGGTTGCCGCGGTCTTTACAGGCACCGCGTCCTCGCGCCCGATGCGATTGCGGAACTGCTTGCTGGTCACGATCTCGGAGACGATCCGCGAGAATCCCGCGTCGCCGCCGGTTGCGACCATCCGTTCGATCAGCGGCTGATCGGAAACCTGAACGGTGCGTCCGAGCGCGAAACCGATCAGCTTCCGCGACAGCGTGCGGCGCACCTGGTCGTCTTTGGTGCCGAGATAATCGAGTAGCCCCTTCACGCCGGCGATCTGGGTCTTATCGGAAAGCTCGCCGGTGTCGTCGATCGGTTTGCCGTCGGAATACTGCTCGCGCCAGCGGCCGGTCGAATCGAACTTCTCGAGGGGGAATCCGAGCGGGTCGATGCGCAAATGGCAGGTGGCGCAGGTCGCGTCGCGCTTGTGGGCGGCCAGCTTTTCCTTGATGCTCAGCCCGCCGAACTGTTTGTCGTCGGCGGGAAGTTTGCCGGCATTGGCGGGCGGCGGCGGAACGGGCGTGCCGAGGATGCGGCGAAGCACCCAGTCGCCTCGTTTCACGGGGCTGGTGCGCAGCGGCGCCGACGTCGTGGTGAGGACAGCACCGAGCCGCAGCAGGCCGCCGCGCTCGAAGCTATTCGCGCCATCCACTTTCTCGGGAGCATCCTTGGATTTGATTTCCTTCTTGATCCCGTAATATTTGGCGAGCGGCTGGTTCAGGAATGTATAGTCGGCGAACAGCATCTCGCGAACCGGCCGGTCGTTGCGGACGATGTACTCGAAGAAAGATACGGCTTCGTCGTACATCGATTCCTTCACCTGGTCGGTGAACTCCTTGTAGCGGGAGGTATCAACGCCGCGGAACTGGTCGAAGTGGTAAAAGCCGAGCCACTGCCCGAAGAACTCCGTGGAGAGCCGCCGCGCTTTGGGGTCGGCGAGCATGCGCTTCACCTGTTTCTGGAGTTGCTGCGGATTGCCCAGCTCGCCGGCGGCCGCCGCACGCCTGAGTTCCGTGTCGGGGATGGAGGACCAGAGAAAGAAGCTGAGCCGGCTGGCCATTTCCCAATCGGTCAGCGGCTTCAGTGGAGCAGCCGCCGAGGCCAGTTCCACTCGATAGAGAAACTCGGGCGACACCAGGATGCGGGTAATCAGGGCCCGGATTGCTTTGACGTGGTCGGGCTCCTCGGTGAAGGCCTTATCGTAGAACGAGCGCAGCCCCTGCTTTTCGGCTTCGGTAAGGGGCCGGCGCCACGCCTGGGTGGCAAAGTCCAGGCAGTCGTTTACGTGGCGTGGGCGTGCGGCGGCCTCGGCGGCCATCACCTTGTCGTAGTGCTCGCGAAGCGGCGTCACATACTGCCGGAGTTCGGCGGGCAGCGCCGCAATGGCGGCCTTGTCCATCTTCGCGATCGTCTGGCCCTTGAGGTCGTATTTGAAGTGCGATGCAAGCAGATTGAGATACGTGTCGTGATACTCGTAGGACGAGAACAGATCGTTCCAGGCGGCGTCCAGCCGCTTGCGGGTTGCCGCGTCGATCATGTTTTCGCGGACGAAGCGGTCGTCGCGAATGTACTTCACCTTCGTGACGAACGCGTCGTGCTCCGGCACGTTGTAGGTGTTATCGAATGGCTCGGGGACCGGGTCCTTGTCCGCGGGAGTGGGCTCGCCGTGGGAATTCGGAGGCAAGATGGTCGCGAGTTCCATCACGCCGGCGCGGAAGGATTTATAGCCGGAACCCTGCGGGTCGGCCAGAAGAACGCGCATGGGCGTGCCCCGGCCGCCGCCATCTTCGCGGTCGGAAACGATGATCCGGAGCACCTGATCGCGGGTGCCTCCCAACTCGGCATCGACCCTCAGGTCCGCGCCGGCGAAACCTTCGGGGATGGGGATTTCGATGAAGACCTTGCCTTCAGATGCGAAATCGCCGGGTCCGAGTTCGGTGCCGTCGAGACTCTTGCCGAAATTGAGCCGTGCCGCTGTTTCGGCGCTGACTACGGAGCGGAGCGGCACGCGCGGCGCCGGCGGTCCGGCCTGGCCTCTGCGTCCCGACGCGGCTGCACCTGTCCCGGCCGTGGTATCGGCGGCTTCCTGACCGCCCGCCGCGGCTGCGGCTGTTGCGGGTCCGCGGCCGCCAACGGGCGCTTTACGGAAGGAGACTGTCGGGTTATGCCAGTTGACAATCGGCCGGGCCGGGGCATGAGGGTTCACTGCCTCAACCAGAAAATAGACTTTGGCGGGCGGGACGGGACCGTTCGCGGGTCCCCGGCCGAATCGGCCTCCGCCGGCTCCGCCGCGGCCGCCGCCGTACTGGAAGGTGTGCTTCGCTTCGGCCTTCAGGGTGCGGTCGGAAAATTCCAGCGGGCTCTCGTCGCCCGCGCCCCCGGCTGCCACGTCGCCGCGGGCGAACAGCCAGCTCGGCCAGGTGGTGACCCACTTCTGGAGATCCTCACACGCCTTGCGCGCGGCGGCTGATGTCTCGGCCGCGTTCGGCCCGGCCGGGACCGGGAGTTGCTTCCAGCGGGCAGCCACTTCCGACGACGGATAGCCCAAGCCCGGAGAGTTCACCACCTTAGAGATGTGCTCGAGCGAAGGCCGGCGTGACGGCCTCCTGGTTGGCGAGCGACGCGATCGTAGTGGTCTCAGGCAGTCCCAACGCCTTGCGATGGCGGAAGCGCCATGCCGCGTAAAACGCTTTGCCGTACCGCTCCAATCCGAACGGCCGGCCGCCTTCGCCTGACACCGTGCGAAAACCGTTGGCGTGGTAGATCTCCTGGATGCGGTGAACTGCCGAGAGTTCAAGCCCCGTCTTGCCGGGGTCGGAATAGAACTCAACCGGACCGGCGCCGATCACGGCATGGTCGGCCACGAGCTTAGCGGCCTCCAGATAGCGTTCGAGGTTCGCGTCCTGCATGAACTGGACGTCGCCGAAATTGGAAAATCCCTCGCCTCCGACTGAATCGCTGGTGGCATCCACACCGACTTCGAGGTTGTAGCCGGTCAAGTCTTCGACGGCGTAGGCATATTCGCCGCTGGTCAGGCGCCGAACGGTGACCCGTCCCGGATCGCCCGCGTTCTTTTTGGCGAACGCTTCCATTTCGGCGCGAATCCAGGCGGCGGCGTGGTGGCGGTCGGCGTCACTCGGCTGCGGCATGCCTTTGGGAGGCATGCGGCCGGATTCGAGCGCGGCGACCACCTTTTCCCAAGCCTGGAAATCCTGGCCGACGGAGGCTTTGGCGGTGAGTTTGTCCAGGCTGATCCCGCCCATGGCGGCACCGTTGCCGTGACAGGTGAAGCAGTACTGCTTGAAGGTGGGGGTTGGATTGGGAGCCGGTTCGCCGGCCGCGCGCATGTTTCCGCCGATGATCCACGCCCCGAGGAGCAAAGTGCTGAGAAGAAGCGTGATTTGCCGCACGTGGGCCCGGGACGCCAACCCTCGAGTGTAGGGAAATCCCATACTGGTATTGAGTTATTTTACTCTTAGGTCGGGGCTAACGTCTATGAGAAAGTGGCCAAAACACCCAACTGGAGTGTTTAGGTGCTCAATAGACTTCGACTTTGCGAACCGCTGTCGCTTTTTGTTCCCCGGGACGGCTACGCGTGTTTGGTTCGTTTCGTGGCAGCACGGGACTTAGCGGCCGGCTTCTTTGCCGATTGCCTCTTTCGGGCGGGTTTGGCGGGGGATGAGGGAGAAGCCGCAGGCGTCTCCCAGTCATGCTCCTCCGGGTGATGGTGCCCGTGCGCCAAGTCCTTGAGGTGCTTTTTGAAATCCTTCTCGTCCATGAGTCACCTGGTGGGGGAAGGAGCACCTCAGGGGCCGAAGGGCGGCAGATCACACACCAGTAGAAACCGCCACGTTACCTAGTTTGTGGAGGCGAGGGCAGCCAGCACTTCTTCGCTGTGTTTGGACGGGTTGACGCCGGTCCAGACCTTGACGATCTTGCCCGCCGGGTCGATGAGAAATGTATTGCGCGAAGCCACACCGCGTGGGCCGAGCGAACCGTACTCAGCCACAATTTTCTTGTCGGTGTCGGAGAGGAGTTTGAACGTGAGGCTCTCTTTGGCGCAGAATTCCTTGTGACTTTCGGTGGTGTCCACGCTGACACCGACGATGACCGCATTCGCCTTATCGTACTTCGGCAAATCCTGCTGGAAGTTGTGGGCTTCAATGGTGCAGCCCTGCGTCATGTCTTTGGGATAGAAGTAGAGCACCACCCATTTGCCCCGAAACTGGTTCAGGCTGACGGGCCCGCCTTCCTGGGAGGGAAGCGAAAACTCCGGCGCCTTTTGTCCGGCCTGTGGCAGGTCGGCCGCAACGGCGACAGTGGCAGTGAACATCGCACCGGCAAGCAGCGCGACGACAGCGGTTGCGTTGAAGTTCATAGTTGGTTCGGACCTCCTCAGGTCCTAACCCAAGATACATCACGCGGCGCGCGCTAATTCACGAATGCCTGGTAAACAACATTTGAAAACTTCTGCTGAATGTCGGTCCGGTTGGGCATCAACTGCATCATCATGACGATCACAAGCCGGCCGGCGCGGTCCACTTCGTACGTCGTCCCGTATGCGCCTCCCCAGCCGAATGCGCCGACCGCCGCCATGCCTTTGGCGCCGTACCGATCCACGGTCTCGAAGCCGAAGCCGAAGCCGAGACCGGTGGTCGAGTGGAGCGTGCCCGACTGATTGGTGGTCATCAACTCCACCGTGCGGGGCGCCAGGATCCGTGCGCCGTCGATGGCGCCTCCCCGGCGAATGGTCTCGAGGAATCGCGCGTAGTCGCGCGCCGTGGAAAGCAGACCGGCTCCACCGGCGAAGCTCACCTTCGGCCCGTCCACGTAATCGCCCTGGCCTTTGGGACCCTCGGGGGCCCGGACGTACGTGCCGTCGTTCGAACTCGCATAAACCGCCGCGAGGCGCGATTTCTGGTCGGAGGGCAGGAAAAAGCGGGTGTCCTTCATCCCCAAAGGGCCGGTGATCCGGCTTTGAATAAATTCGTCAAGCTTCATGCCCGATGCCTTTTCGACCACGCAGCCCAGGATATCGGTGTTGTAGCCGTAAACGAATGCCTCGCCCGGTTGTGCGACAAACGGCAGCGTCCCGAGACGTTCCATGGTCTGGCAAATGGGTTCGCTCTTGTCGGCGGTGTACCAGCCGCTGCCGGCGGCCGGTCCCAGCCCCTTCCCCTGATAAAACGGAGCCACCAGGGAATCGGTGCCATACGAGATTCCGGCGGTGTGTGTCAGCAGGTCCTGAATGGTGATGGCGCGTTTGGCCGGCACGGTGTTCATTCCGGCACCGGCGCGAACCGCCACGGTGGTGTGGGCAAAGGTCGAAATGAAATCGCTGACCGGCTCGGCGATCCCGATTTTGCCCTCCTCCACAAGCGCGAGCACGGCAGCGCTGGTGATGGCCTTGCTCTGCGACGCGATGCGAAAGATGGTATCGGTGGTCATCTTGCGCCCTGCTTCCTTATCGCTCCAGCCAAAGGCGCGTTCGTAAACCGGCTTGCCGTCTCGCAGGACGAGTGCCACCACGCCGGCCACCTGGTTTTCGTCCACATACTTCTGGAGCAGGCGGTCGATCCGCTGGACCCGTTCCGGCGAAGCCGCGGCAGACGACGCTGCCGCGGCCCTGGCAACAGGCTGCGCCTGCGGAGCCGTTTGGGCGAAAACCGCGCCAAACCAGGCTAAAGCGAGAGCGAGGACGGATGTCGGTAAATGCATTCGCATGGGATTGTCCGTGAACCGTTATTCTACCTGACGGTAACCACTCGGGATTTCGGGCGTCCAAGCGATATCGGCTCGGCCGGTGGAGGAGGGACGGATGTGGAAAGATCTGCGGTTCGGCGCCCGAATGCTGTCCAAACAGCCGGGGTTCACATGGATCGCGGTTGTCACGCTGGCGTTGGGGATCGGAGCGACGGCCGCGGTTTTCAGCCTGATTCAGGGCGTGCTGCTGACGCCGCCGCCGTACCGGCAACCGGACCGGCTGATGCTGTTTCCAGCTGCCCGCACGGACGGAAAGCCGATTGTTCGTCCGCAGGCCTGGCCGGCGGCCCGTTGGATGGAGTGGCAGAAGGAGGCGAAGTCGTTCGAGGCCATCGCCGCTTATAGCTGGACGTTCAATTTTCTGATCAGCACGGATGGCAGCGAGTCGCTGGAGGGCATGGCGGTTACAAAAGACTATTTCCGCGTGGCCGGACTTCAGCCGCTGATGGGCAGGACGTTTCTGGACTCGGAGACCGGAATCACCGCGCCGACGGTGGCGATCATCGGCTACGAACTGTGGCAAAGGAAGTTCAACGGAGATCCGCAGATTCTCGGCAAGACCATGAAGATCAGCCGCCGGGACGTCCCGGTGACGATTATTGGGGTGATGCCGCCGGGGATCCGCTTTCTGCCGTCGCTCTCCAATTCCCAGGAGCCGAATTACAACGTCAACGCGCTGGTGGATTTCTGGGCTCCGGCCGCGCCCAACCCGTCGCGGCTGAACAATCCGATGTGGGACGTTGCCGGCCGGCTCCGTGACGGCGTGACGGTTGAGCAGGCGCAACAGGAGCTTGCCTCGATTGCCGGGCGCCAGGGCGAGAGGGAGCGGGCGTTCGCGGGAATTGTTCCCCGGCTCGAAGCGGTTACCGACGAAATGAACCGCGACGGCCGCCGGATTCTGTATCCCCTGCTGGGCGCGGCCATCCTGGTGCTTCTGATCGCCTGCGGCAACACGGCGGCGCTGCTGCTGGTGCGCGGGATCCAGCGACAGCAGGAGTATGCCGTGCGGACGGCATTGGGAGTGGGACGCGCGGGGTTGTTCCGGCAGATTCTGACGGAGAACCTGGTGCTGGCTTTGATGGGCGGGGCGGCGGGTGTGGCCCTGGCTTTGGCGGCGGTCCGGTTGTTTCAGGCGATCGGCGGACAGGCTGTTCCGCGGCTGGACGCGGTGAGGACAGGCTGGCCGGTGCTCCTTTGGGGCATCGCCGCTGCTGTCGCGGGCTCCATTCTGGCGGGCCTTTTGCCGGCGCTGCGCGCTTCGCGCCACGATCCCATGACGGTGCTCAAGAGCGCCGGCCCGAAGAGCAGCGCGGGACGAGGAGAACGGCGGCTGCTTCGGGGAGTGGCGATGGTACAGACCGCGCTGACCCTGGCGCTGCTGGTGGGCGCGGGGCTGCTCATCCGAACGATGATCAACCTGGCCAACGTGCAGTCGGGGTTTCGCACCAACAGCATACTGACGATGAGCGTCACGGCGGTGCAGGGCGACTGGCTCGATTTTCACCGCAAGGCCCTGGAGCGGGTCTCCACCCTGCCGGGCGTGCGATATGCCGCGTTCGCGTGGGGAGTGCCTTTGACGGGGAACGACTGGCCGGCAAGGTTGGACATCGAAGGGCAGCCGCTGGCGGCGAGTGCGGGCGAACGGATCTCGCTTCCGTTGCGATCGATCACCGCCGATTACTTCAAGCTGCTCGGGCTCGAGATCCTTCAGGGGCGCGATTTCCGCATTACGGACTGGCGAAATGCGCCCGCGGTAGCGGTGGTCAACCAGGCGCTGGCCGACCGCTACTTTCCGGACACGACGCCGGTGGGCAGAAAACTGTGGCTGAACGGGCGCGAGCGCCCCTCCACCGAGATTGTGGGCGTAGTTTCGAACGGACGAACCGGGGACCTGACAAAAGCGCCGGAGCCGGAGGTGTATCTTTCGCTGTGGCAGGCGTCGGCATTCTCGAAGCACCTGGTGGTCCGGACCTACGGAGACCCGCGTTCCGTGATCGCCTCGGTGCAGCGCGAACTCCATTCGGTGGATCCGACGGCGGCGGTCGAGAACATACGGACGATGGAGCAGATCCGCGGCGATTCGCTCGCGTCACGCACGTTCGCCATGCAATTGCTGGTGGGGTTCGCCGTCCTGGGCAGCATTCTGACGCTGGTCGGCATCTACGGTGTGCTTTCGCTCTCCGTGGCGGCGCGCCGGCGGGAACTGGCTATCCGCGCCGCGGTGGGCGCCGGGCAGGGGGACCTCGCGCGGTTGGTTTTTGCCGAAGCTTTCCGGCTGATCGGCGGCGGCGTGGTCTGCGGAATCGGCGCTGCCGTGCTGCTCTCGCGCGCGGTAAAGACGTTTCTGTACGGCGTGGACTCCGCCGACCCGTACACCCTGATCACGGTGGGCTTGCTGTTTGGGGCGGTTGCGATGCTCGCCTGCTGGATGCCAACGCGCCGCGCGGCGGCGGTGGACGCCGCGGAAGCTCTGCGCTGCGAGTAGAGTGCCCGGGGCCCGACCTAGTAAACTGGTCAAGTGCCGGCGGGTGCCGGTCTGGGGTAATGGGAGGGAAATCGGGAATGCGATACGGCGTGATTGCGGCCGTGTTGACGCTTGTGCCCACGGCGGCTATGGCGCAACCGGCCGGAGCGAGGGAAGCGCTACAGAAAGTCTGCGGGGCCTGCCATGCGGTGGAAACGGTGACATCGCAGCGGCGCACACGCGCGCAGTGGCAGGAGAGTATCAATTCGATGGTGGCCCGCGGCGCGAAGGGCACGGATGCGGAACTGGCGCTGATTCTGGATTACCTGGCGACGCAATACGGGCCGGCCGCTCCGGTTGCTCCGCCCGCCGGGGGGCGCGGACGGGGACCGGCATTCTCGCCGGGTTCGGCGGACAAACACGTGGTGGACGAAGCCGCGGCCAACCGCGGACGCCGCGTCTATGCGGCCGAGTGCATCACCTGCCACGGCACGCATGCCCGCGGCACGGAACGGGGCGCCGACCTGGTCCGCTCTGAAATCGTGCTCCACGACCGGTACGGCAGCACCATCGGGCCGTTTTTGAAGAAGGGCCATCCGACGCAGACGACTCCGGTTGCGCAACTGACGGAAGCGCAGATCGTCGATCTCTCGCACACGATTCACCAGGAAGTGTACAACACGCTGCGCGCGGCCCTCAAAATCGGGGACGTGCTGACCGGCGACGCGAAGGCCGGCGCGGCATACTTCAACGGCGACGGAAAATGTTCCACCTGCCACTCGCCCACCGGCGACCTGGCGAAAATCGGGTCGCGCATGGATCCGGCCGCCCTGCAACAGCGGTTCCTGTTTCCCGGCGGGCGCGGGGGCGGGCGCGGGCGCGGAGGGCCGTCGCCGAGCCAGGTGACGGTCACGGTGACGCCGGCATCGGGCGCACCGGTTAGCGGCGCGCTGGTGCACATGGACGATTTCAACGTGGCCCTTCGCACGGCTTCGGGCGACTATCACTCGTTCAAACGGACGCCGGCCTTGAAGGTAGTGAAGAACGATCCGCTCCAGGCGCATCACGAGCTGCTGGACAAGTACACGGATAAGAACATGCACGACATCGTCGCTTACCTGGAGACTTTGAAATGAAGGCACTCGTCCCGCTGGTATTCGTTTCGGCACTGTGGGCCCAAAGCGGGCTCGACCCTGCCAAACTGGGGGCGCCGCCAACCGATTCCTGGCCCACCTACAACGGCGATTACACGGGCCGGCGCTACAGCACGCTCGCCAAAATCAACCAGTCCAACATCAATTCGTTGAGCCTGGCCTGGGTCTACCGCGCGACGCCCGGTCCGGGAGGGGGCAGCCGGATTTCGGCTACTCCGGTGCAGGTGAACGGCATCCTGTACTTCACGATGCCGGATAACGTCTGGGCCGTGGATGCACGCACGGGCCGCGAGGTGTGGCGGTTCCAGTGGACCTCGCAGGGCGGCGACCACATCGGCAACCGCGGCGTGGGCGTTTACGGCAACTGGCTGTACTTCGAGACTCCGGACTGCCACCTGGTTTCACTCAACCTCAAGGACGGCAAGGAGCGCTGGCACAAATCGATCTGCGACCTGGACCAGTATTACTTCGGTTCGATGGCGCCGCTGGTGCTCAAGAACCACATCATCACGGGGGTCAGCGGCGACGATCTGGACCGTCCCGGATACATCGAGTCGCACGACCCGGAAACGGGCGAGCTGCAATGGCGATGGTACACGGTGCCGCAGAAGATGGGCGAACCGGGTTCGGAGACCTGGCCGAGCGAAGAGGCGATGAAGCACGGCGGCGGGATGACGTGGCTCACCCCCACCTACGACCCCGAATTGAACATGATCTACGTGCCCACCGGGAATCCGCAGCCGGTGATTGCGGGTAAGGCTCGGCCCGGCGCGAATCTCTTCACCGCCTCGGTGGTGGCGCTCAATCCGGACACGGGCAAGATGCAGTGGTACTTCCAGTCGTCGCCGCACGATACGCACGACTGGGACGCCACGCAGACTCCCGTTCTTTTCGAAGGCGAGATCAACGGCCAGCGGCGCAAACTGGTGGCGCAGGCCAGCCGCAACGGCTACTTTTTCGTACTGGATCGGGCCACCGGCAAGAACATCTCCAGCACCGAATACGTGAAGGTGAACTGGTCAAAGGGCGTGGATGCCAAGGGCTCGCCGATCCCGAATCCGGCGAAGGAGCCGCAGATCGACGGCGCGCTGGTCAGCCCGAACCAGGGAGGGGGAACCAACTGGCCGCCTCCGACATTCAATCCCGACACCGGGCTGTTTTACGTGAGCGCCTCGCGGGCCTTCAGCGTTTACTACATCTACGATCCGAGCGATAAGCCGGAGGGCTGGGGCGGCAACGACCGCGGCGGGTGGGGCGAATCGATGATCCAGGCCATCGACTACAAGACCGGCAAGGTGAAGTGGAGCCACAAGTGGGAAGACGGCGGCCGTTCCGGCCTGCTCTCGACCGCGGGGCGCCTGCTGTTCGCGGGGGACGGCGCCGGAAACCTGGTGGCTCTCGATCCAGCCGATGGCAAAGCGCTCTGGCACGCCAATCTGGGGAACAGCGTGAGCAACGGCCCGATCACTTACGAACTCGACGGCACGCAGTACCTGGTGGTCGGCGCGGGCGATACGCTGTTCGGCTTCGCGATGCGCCAGTAGGCGGGGAGTTATCCTTGGTGAGCTTTTGCGGCGCGCGGAAAGAATCTAAGCTGGCGTCATGCGGCGTGGTGTGATTCTGATAATGGCGCTGACGGCTGGTTGGGTTGCCGCGCAACAGGGGCAGCAGGGCTCCCGGCCGGGTTGGCCCTGCGTGGCCGGGCGGGCTGTGGATTCGGCCTACATCGATATCAGCGAGAGCACCGGCGGGCAATTGTTCCTGTTCCAGAAAGGCGAAATGGGACAGTCCGCCATCGTCATGGGCGCGCAGTTTTCGCATCCGGCCACGATTTTGCGTGGCGTGGGAATTCTCCAGGGCAGCCGCGATTTCGATTTCCCGGTCGATTCGAGCGTGGAGAGCATTTTGGTGCTGGCGTCGCTTCAGTGCCGCAACGCCATTCTGGTTTCGCGGCCGAACGGGGCGGAACTTACGGCGGCGAACAGCGCGAAAAGCGTCGATTTGCAGGCAGGCAAGATTCTCCAGGTGGATAGTCCGGAGGCCGGGATGTGGCGGGTGCGGATGACGGGCACGGGTCTGTTCGTGGTGTCGGTATTGGCGAAGTCCGCGCTGCGTTTGGGATCGGTCGAGTTCCACGAAGGGGACGGCCCCAAGCTATCGAATCCGCTGTTCGGCGTGAAGCAGTGGCGTGGAAGCGCATGTTTCCGGACCTGTCTCCGCGGTTCACGTTGCGCTGACCGATGCCGCGGGCGCCCGGTTGCCGGAGAGCGAGCCGGTGGAGACGATTGCGGAAGGCGCTTACCGGACGGGCGTTATTCCACAGGTCGAGCGATTCCGGGTTGTGGTCACCGGTACGGACGCGGCGGCGCGGCCTTTCCAGAGAACCCACCCCGTGCTGTTTCGTGCCGGAGCTCGCGCGTTGAACGCTACGAAATTTCGATTTCGTGGTCGAAGGGCGTGTACCCGCAGAGGTATACGCGGGTCCCGGGCAGCGGAGGCAGCGAGCCGCGGACCTGGGTGTAGGAGTGTTCGCGGAGTCCCGGACCGAAGCGCACCACGTCGTCGCCCGCCCTGTAGGTGGCGTAGCCCTCGGGCAAAATCCACGACCCGTTAGCGTCCACACAGCCCTCGAGTTTGCCGCCTTCGCGGAGCCCGATTTCCACCGCGACCGGCACGTTGCGGGTGCCCCCGGCGCGCATGCGGACGCGCACCCCGTTCTTTGTTTCCGAGATGCGGGCGCTCTGCGTGAGGCGGCAGATTTCGGTCTGCTGCCGCTGCGGGCGGATGGCGGTCCATTCGCCGGCGCGCACGCGACGCGGCGGATCGAGCGGCTGGTAGTAGCCGGCCTCGAGTGTCTGGGTCAGTTCGTAGGCGTCGCCGTCTTTCTTCCAGGCCGCCGGCACGAACTGGCCTTTTCCGAAGAAGGCGCTGGAAAAGCGCACCGCGTGAATCACCGCGCCGCCGCGACGGAAGCCGAGAAAATGGCTATCGTCCCGCAGGAGCACGGTAGCGCTCAGCGCGCCGTGACGGATCCGCAGCGCCTCCAGTGCCGGCATCATTTTCACGTAGTCGTCGGGAACGGGCGCGGTTTCGGCGTCTGTCTGAAGCTCCGGATACTCCATGAGCACGCTAAGGCTGGCGGCCTGCGGCGCGAAGTGGCGGGCGAGCGTCGAATACCGTGCGTTTTTTTCGTGAACGGCGAGGTATTGCAGGGGGAACCAGTAGCCGCTCATATCGCGCCGTTCGTACTGGTCCTGGCGGCGCGAAATCTCGGTGACCACCTCATAGCCCGGGTGCAGCAGGTACATCATCGAATCGAGGTTGCGGCGCACGGGTTCGAGCAATTCGGGCCGCTTCAGTTTCACGGCGAGCACGGTGAAGGCGCGGTCACAGACGGGATTGTACACACCGGTGCTGCGCTCGGTGAACTGGCCGTCGTCGTCGATGTCAATGCCTTCGGCAAGCCACTGGTCGATGCGGCGCAGGTAGGCGGGGTTCGGGAAGACCTCGTTGATCTGGGCGAGCGCGGAAGAGACCACCCATCGATGGTTCGGGGTGTGGACACCGCCTTTGGCCATGCCCGCTCCGGCGCGCTTCAGGAAGTTTTCCATGATTCCGAGCAGTTCGCGATTTCCGGCGCGCTGCGCCAGGCATGCCGCCGAGGCGACGCCGTGCACGATGAATCCGGTATCGGGCGGCGAGTTGAAATTGGTAATGAGCAGGTCGATATTGCCGTCGGGGGTTTGCGCCTTCTCGAGAAATCCTGCGGCCAGACGGGCGCGTTCCAGCATGAGGGGCGCGCGGTAGAACTTCGAAGCCGGCTGAAGAAATGCCGTGGTGCATGCGCTGAGTACGGACCCGGCGGCGCCTGGGCTGTGGAGGCCGCTCGCGTCTTCCATGGTGCCGGCGAAGCGGCTCTTGGGGTCGGTGATCTGGGTTCGCATCAGGCGCTCGACACCGGCATCGTGGCGTGCCACAACGTCGGAAGGAATGCCGGCGGCTCGCGCGGGAACGGCGGCCCACGCGGCCGCGGAGGCCGAAATCATTTGTCTTCGCGTCACGGCCCGATCTTACCGCGAGACTCCGCCGCTGGCCACTACGGTGCGTACCCGACCGGCCCATGGAGGAAGCGGTAACATAGCGGCGAAGGAAAAGATTTCATGCGCGTACTTCTTCGGGTGCTGTTATTGCTATTGTGCGCACCCCGCCTGCTGCAGGCCCAGACGGCTGCCGAAGGCATGGTGGACCGCTATCTCACCGCGATTGCCGAACAGCAGTTCGCCGCCCGCACAGCGGCGATTGGGCGCATCCGAACGCCGGCGGACGTGAAGGCGCGGCAGGCGTATATACAGAAGACGCTGCTCAAAGAGATCGGCGGGCTTCCGGAGCGTACCCCGCTGAACGCTCGCATCACCGGCACCATCGATCGCGGAGGATATCGCATCGAAAAGCTGGTCTACGAGAGCCTGCCGCATTACTACGTGACTGCCAACGTGTACGTGCCAGCGTCGGGCAGCGGGCCGTTTCCGGCGCTTGTGGGCACGGCCGGCCACAGCCTCGACGGTAAGGCGGAACCCACCTATCAGAACGTCTGGATTTCTCTGGCCCGGCGGGGATGGGTAGTGCTCGCGTTCGATCCTCCGGGGCAGGGCGAACGTTTCGAATACCTCGACCCGGCTACCGGCAAATCGCGATTGAGCGGCGGCGGCACCGGCGAGCATATCATGGCCGGAATCCAGTGCCTGCTCACCGGCACCAATATCGCGCGCTATTTCATCTGGGATGGCATGCGCGCGGTGGACTACCTGCTGACGCGGCACGACGTGGATGCACGGCGCATCGCGGTGGCCGGCAACTCGGGCGGAGGAACGCAGTCGTCCTATCTGGCCGCGCTCGAAGACCGTTTTGCCGCCGCGGCGCCCTCCTGCTATATCACTTCATGGCGGAAATTGTGGTTGGACCCCGGCCCGCAGGATGCCGAGCAGGTTTTCGCCGGCTTTCTGCGCGACGGCCTGGACTTCTCCGATTTCCTGATCGCATTCGCTCCCAAACCGATCCAAATGGGGGTGGCCATTCGCGACTTCTTCCCGATTGAAGGCGCGCGCGCGACGTACGCCGAGGCGCGTTCGATCTTCAATATTGCGGGCGCCGCCGATCATGCCGGCTACTTCGAATTCGACGACACCCATGGATGGTCGAAGCCGCGGCGAGAGGCGACTTACCGCTGGCTTGGGCGCTGGCTCGGCAACCGGCAGGACGACGGCGCGGAACCACCGGACCTGCAACTGCTCGCCCCCGCCGAACTGCGGGTTACGGCAACCGGGCAGGTGTCCACGGCTTTTTCGGATGCGCGGACGATCCAGTCGTTGAACGCATCGCTGGCGGCCGATTTGTATTCCAGACGCGCAGCCGCGGCGGCGGGAGCGAATCTGGCGGCGCTGGTGCGGGCCAGGCTTGCGGTTCCGGAGCGGCGCGGGGTCGTGCGGGCGAGTCAGAACGGCGATGCGATCGAGATGCAAACCGAACCCGGCATCACGCTTACGGCGAAGGTCCGCACGCCACCGGGCGGTCCGGCGCGGAAGCCGGCGGTGCTGCTGGTGGGCAGTCCCGACGCGAAAACAATCGAAGACCTGGCGCAGGAAGGCAACGTCGTGCTGTCGTTTGCCCCGCGCGGCTGGGGCGAGACAGGCGGACCCCGCGGCGGCTATAGCAAGGCATATCAGACCGCCATGCGAGCCCTGCTGGTGGGCAAGACGATGCCGGGCATGCAGACCGGCGATGTGCTCAGCGCTTTCGACTACCTGGTCTCGCGGCGCGACGTGGATCCGCGGAGGATAACCATCTCGGGGCGGGGTACGGGCGCGGCGCTATCGCTCTTCGCCGCGGTGCTGGAACCGCGGATCCAGAAAGTCATCATTCACGAAATGCCACCCTCGTACCTCGAACTGGCGCAAATGAAGATGCACGACGCAGTGATGGACCTGATCGTCCCCGGCGTCCTGTCCGATTTTGATCTTTCGGACATTGTTTCGGCGCTCGGCGCAAAGGTGACTCGATAATGGTATCTATGACGCGCCTATTGCTTATGGCTGCGCTTTGCCTCCCGCTGTTCGGGCAGGTGAAGATCACGCAGCAGGGGAACCGGAAAGTGACGGTGGAGATCGACGGCCGGCCGTTCACCGAATTCTTCGTCGGACCCGACGCCAACAAGCCGTATCTGAGCCCGTTGCGCACCGCCACGGGCCTGATCGTCACGCGCGGATACCCCATGGTGACGGGCATCGCGGGTGAGCCGACCGACCATCCGCACCACCGCGGGATGTGGTTCGCGCACGGCGATGTGAACGGCTACGATTTCTGGGGCAACGAAGATTCGCAACCCGGCGCCAACAAGGGCAAGGGGAAAGTGGTGCTGAAGAAGATCGAAAAGGTGTCCAGCGGTAAGTCCAAGGGCACCATCGAAGCGATCTTCGAATGGCAGGCGCCTGAGGGACACGGCCTGCTCACCGAGCGCCGCGTGATGACCTTCTACTCGGACCCGCAACTTCGTACGATCGACCTGGACGCCACGCTTTCTCCGGAAGAGGAAGTGAAATTCGGCGACACGAAGGAAGGGATGTTCGCCATCCGCCTGGCTGCGCCGCTTCAGGAAGACCACGGCGGCCGGCTGTTGAACGCGCAGAACAAGGCCGGCGAAAAGAACGTCTGGGGTAAACGTTCGGAGTGGGCCGATTACTCGGGCAAGATCGACGGACAACCGGTTGGGGTGGCTATTTTCGATCATCCCTCCAATCCGCGCTATCCCACTTACTGGCATGCGCGCGCCTACGGTCTTTTCGCGACCAACATTTTCGGCGTGCACGATTTCGAAAACGACAAGACGCGGGACGGAAGCCTGACCATTCGTCCGGGCCAGCCCGTGCGGTTCCGTTTTCGAGTGCTGATCCACGGCGGATTGCAGCCCGAATCCATCCGGCCGCTTTTCGACGCGTTCGCGGCGGAGAGGTAGCTGGCTAACGGGCCCGTACGCGCAGCGCGATGTCCTGGGAGTAGGACGGCGACACAAGGGTCGCGGAACCGCCCCTGTGACTGATGTCCTCCCGCTTCGCAAGCCTGCCGGATTTCGTGTCGATCCACTCGGCGCGATACCGGCCCTGGGGCAAGTCGATGGCGAGTTTCGCGGTCTGCTGCGCGGCATCTACGGCGTACTTCGCGCCGCGGGCGGTGGGCTGCCGGCCGTGGTGCAGATAGATCGCATATTCCCGTCCCGGTGCGGCCAGCACCAGTGCCGACGCACCTTCCGGAGTTCCGGAAAGAAGAAGCTCAGCGGCCGGAGACATGCGAACGAACCCGATCGAGTCCATGAAGTCGCGCAGCACGCGCAATTGAGCGCGCAGGGCCACGCTGCCTCCTCCGGGCTGCTGCGGCGGATAGGCATACGTGCCGTCCTCTTTGCCCGGTGAGAACGAATAATCGAGGTTGTTGTAGAGGGCGCCCCCGGCCAGGATGAATTGCCATCCCTGTACGCGATAGGTGGCGTCGTCCTGCCCGTCGAAGCCGGTTTCGTTGTTGCCGATGGGGCGTGCCAGATCCCGGTTGAGCGCCACGCTGGCCGGCGGACGCGAGTAATGGAAATTGAAGACCGATACGCGCGGATCCGGATCCGGCACCTTCTTCGATCCGTTGGCCACGTTCTGTGTGATGAGATGCCGCGGACCCGCGCCAGATTCGGCGTCCGCGATCACTTCCGCCATGTGCCGCTCCCACTCCGCCGGAACCATGTCGAACGAGTAGGGTTCGTTGCAGATCTCGTACATGACATTATCGAAGGCCCGCAACTCGGCGACGATCTTCCGCGCCATTTCGTCCTGCACGTGCTGGAGTTTGCCGTCCTTGAGCCGGAACACTTCCCCGCGGGCCATCTGCCCGATCCCGTTCACGTTGTTGCGCGCATTCATGGGGCTGAGGTCCCACATTTCGTCCCGGTAGAACGGGCAGAAGAGCGTGAACTCGACAACGATGCCCCTCGCGCCGGCTTCGCGCACGAAGTCTTTCAGGCGCGCGAAGTAGGCGTCGTTCCAGCGCTCCAGGTCGAACTTGCCCAGACCGTCGGCTGCGCCGGGAGTGGTGGTCCGCGGCCAGGGCGCGATAAAACTGGCGGGATTCGGCGCCAGGGTGTTGGCGCTGATGTTGAAGGAGCCGGGCGCTTCCCGGTAGGATCCCGAAAAAGTGCGGGTGAGGTTCAGCCGGTCGGCTGCCAGGGTCTTCAGGTATTTTTTGTAATCGAAATCGAGATTGAGGACCGCGCCGTAATGTTCGCCGGAAGTGACCAACACGGTGGGCTTGGAGCGGAAAAGGAAGTAGTGAGGATTTTCCGGATGCAGGCGAATCGGTTCGGCCGCGGGCAGAAGGGCGGATGAAAGCCCCAGCAGAAACAGCGCGCGAATCATGGTTCCTCCCCGGACTGGCGAATCGGACGTAGACTGACTATTCTAGCTTCAGGCGTCATGACCCCACTCTTCGACGATCCTTCGCCGCAGCCCTCAGTTGAACCGCTCGAAGAGGGCGCGGTTCTGCTGCGCGGATTCGCTCGCGCCGAAGCGTCTGCGCTGATGCAGGGGGTGGAGCAAGTCGCCGCGGCGGCGCCGTTCCGTCACCTGGTGACGCCTGGCGGCTACACGATGTCGGTGGCCATGACAAACTGCGGCCGCACCGGCTGGGTTTCCGACCGCGCCGGCTACCGCTACGACGCCAACGATCCCGACACCGGCAAACCCTGGCCGCCGATGCCCGCGGCGTTTCTTGAACTGGCCGCACGCGCCGCTTCCGAAGCCGGGTTCGCCGGCTATGATCCCGACGCCTGCCTGATTAATCGATATGCCGCGGGCGCGAAGCTCGGGATGCACCAGGATCGCGACGAGAAGGATGCGTGGGCCCCGATCGTCTCGGTTTCGCTCGGCCTCCCCGCGGTCTTCATCTGGGGCGGAAAAAGCGGTCGGACCCGGTGCGCCGGCTGCGCGTCGAAAGCGGAGACGTGGCGGTATGGGGCGGACCTGCGCGTTTCGTCTATCACGGCGTCGCTCCGCTCAAAGCGGGCGATCATCCTCTCACCGGCGCCGTCCGCATCAATCTCACGTTTCGCAAGGTGTTCTGATCCTCGACGAAGTGCGGAAGGGTCTCCGCCTGGGTCCCTTTCTGGTAGAATTTAGGCCCATGACCAGACTGTTGCTACCCTCGGTTGCGATTCTGTTCTTTGCCGGCCTTGCCGCGTCGAGCGCCGGGTTCGCGCAGACGTTCAAGGTCGAAAAGTACGACATCAAAGGAGACGGCGGCACCGATTACGTCGCCGTGGAAGCGGCCACGGGACGCGTGTTCGTTTCGCGTTCCACACACATGATGGTGGTTGACGGCGCCACCGGCAAAGTCCTCGGTGATATCCCAAATACGCCGGGCGTGCACGGCGCCGGCATCGACACCAAAGCGGGCCACGGCTTCACTACCAACAGCGGTGACCAGACGGTCACCATGTTCGACCTGAAGACGCTGGCGGTGATCAAGCAAATCAAGGTCGGCCCCGGTCTTGACGGCATCATGTACGACGAGCCCGATGACAAGATCATTCTGACGAATCACAGCCGGCCGATCGGCACCCTTACGGCAATCGATCCGCACAACGGCGACATCGTCGCCACCGTCGAACTCGAAGATACGGCGCCCGAGGGAGCGGCGGCCGATGGGAAAGGGCACATTTTCGTCAACAACGAAGGCAAGCACACGATCCAGGTGATCGATGTGAAGACCTGGAAGGCGACTGCCTCCTGGCCGCTGGCGCCGTGTGAAGGTCCCACCGGCATCGCCTATGACAAAGCTTCGAATCGCATCTTCTCGGGGTGCAGCAACACCTCCGTCGTCGTCGATCCAGGCACGGGCAAGGTCGTAGCCGAAATCAAGAACGGAACGCGCGTTGACGCCCTGGGGTGGGATCCATCGAAAAAACTGATTTACATTCCCAACGGCGGGCAGGGCAACGTCACCGTCGTCCACCAGGATTCGCCCGACAAGTACACGACGGTGGCCACGGTGGACACGTTCGCCGGCGCGAAGACCATCACCGTCGATCCGAAAACCCACAACGCATACCTGTTCCAGCCCGAGCGCGGTCCGGCTCCACCGCCGCCCGCCGGGACGCAGCCGCCGGCAACTGGCGGGCGCGGACGCGGTCCGCAAGGTCCGATCGTCGCCGCGTGGTTTATCGCCATCCGTCAGTAGATCCGAGGTCGCGCTTCTTATTCGGACGGAACACGGATAAATTGGCCGCCGGCAAGGACGGGCACCGTGGAACTGGCCCCGTATTCGGCGGCGAGTTCGACATCGCGGCGGAAGCCTCTTTCGATCAGTTCCCTGCCCGACCCGCAGCCGCACAGCGCTTCCGCAAGATTTCGGCGAAAGCGCTCGAAGGCCGCAACGGCCATTTCTGCCTCCGGCGACAGCCTGCCGCTGAGCAAACGGAGAACGGCCCCGGCGCCGATCCAGTCTTCGAGACACGGCCGGAGCGTGCCATCGTCCCACCGCTCGCCGGCGGGTATGAGGGCGATCCGCGCGGCCGATCCCGCCAGGTGCGCCGCCACCGCTGGTGCGTTCCGCAAGCACGCAGTGTAAACCGGAACACTGCCTGCGCTGAGGCACAGCGTGCTCCCGTTGGGACTCGGCAGGACCAGGCGAGTGCCGGCTGGTATCTTTTGAACGGATTCGGGTGAAAGAGAATACTCGCTTCGGGAACGGCGCAACGAAGCAAGCTGCGCCTGCTTCTCTTCCGCGAATTGAGCTGCCGAAGCGTCTTTCCACTGATACGGCAGGACGGACGCTCCGCCCGATACCGCGATGTCAACGGTCGTCGAGAACGACAGGACATCGACGACGACCACGGCGTCGCTGTCCGGCGAGAGTTCGCGCAGCCCGGCAGGGCCCCACTCACATCGCAGATCGTACCCGGCCTGGTTGACGCGCATCCGTCCGAAGACCGGCTATTCGAAGAGGTCGGGCTCTTCCCGCGTGATCATCTGCCACAGCGGTTGAAACTGGAACCAGCCGCCCCTTTCGTTGCCCACCTGGTTTCTGGCCACGACGGCGTGCTCGTGAGCGATCTTCACCGGAGTTCCGGCCGCTTCGGCCAGCAACTGCGCGTGGCAGCTTCGATCCATGGTCACGAACCACCACGCCGCCTCATCCACGCTCTTTCCCACCGTCAGCAGGCCGTGATTGCGCAGAATTACGGCCTTGGCGCTGCCGAGCGCCTGCGCGATGCGGTCGCCCTCCGAGGTTTCGTACACAACGCCGGTGTAATCGTCGAAGAGGCCGTGGTCCTCATAGAACGCGCAGGCATCCTGCGTGATCGGATCGAGCAGCCGGCCCAGAGACGACCACGCCTTGCCGTACATCGAGTGCGCGTGTGCCGCGGCCACCACTTCCGGACGCGCGGCGTGCACACGGGAATGAATCGCAAACGCGGACGTATTGACGGGGTAGGTTCCCTCCACCACCTCGCCTTTGTCGTCCACCAGGATAAGGTCCGACACGCGAATCTGTCCGAAGTGGACGCCGAAGGGATTGACCCAGAAATGGTCGTTAAGTTCGGGATCCCTGACGGTGATGTGGCCGGCCACACCCTCGTCGAATCCGAACCGCGAGAACAGGCGGAAAGCGGCGGCAAGCCGCTCCTTCCGATGCCGGCGCTCTTCCTTGACGCTGGTGAAGGAAGGCGGTGAGGGCACGTTTTTGGCTCTGCCGGGAGCTTCAGTCATAGGTAAGAGCATATACCTATCGGTCGCGAGAAAGAGGCAGGCTGGCGGAGCGGCTGGGGTTCAACAGCACGGCTGCAAGGCCCTCGGGCAGCGGGGAGAGATCCCACTGCCATTCGAAGGCAACTTCCGAAGCGGAGGCGCGGATGATCCGGACGATGCGGCGGCCGAAGCTGCTCCGGGTCTTGAGGATCGGGAGCGCGAACTCGGTCCGGCCGCGCACCATGTCGCTGCCCTCGCTTTCGAAGATGCTCATGCCGCGATCCGTCAATTGAAAGACGGTGTAACTCACGGCGGCTTTTTCACGCTTCCAGGTCCAGTAGCCCGCCTCCGCCCCTGCTTCGGCTTCTTCCCGGCTCAAGGCAAACTCCACCGGCCGGGGCGCGAACCACTCCGATTTCCGGATCAGATCTCGCGCTTCCGCGTCGGTGGGGTGTGTTCCGCAACCGGCTGTGCCGAGACCCAGCACCAGGGCGGCTTTGAGGATGGGGACCTTTATGGTCATCGGACGCGCAATTCCAGCCATTCTCCCAAGAGGCGGATCTCGGCGGCGAGCGCGTCCGCAACGGCCGCGGTCCTGCGCCCCTCGAACCACTTGCCGAGCACGAGCAGCCGGCCGCGGCTCCGGTCGGCCTTGAGATCCACG
The DNA here is from genome assembly GCA_963836425.1 of Bryobacterales bacterium. GTDB lineage: Bacteria > Acidobacteriota > Terriglobia > Bryobacterales > Bryobacteraceae > CAWIJJ01. The sequence continues at coordinate 330,241 of CAWIJJ010000017.1, forward strand.
CGCGCCGCAAGACTGTCGCCGAACAGGAACGGCAATACGTAAAACCCGTGAGTGCGCTTTGCGGGAGGAACGAAGATTTCCACCCGGTATTCGAAACCGAAGAGCCGCGAAACGCGCGGCCGGCACCAGATCAGCGGGTCGAAGGGCGAGAGCAGCGCCGAGGCCTCGATTCGCCGGGGCGCGGACGATTCGGGGTGCAGGTACGCCGGCTCGCGCCAACCCTCGACCCGCACCTGCTCGAGGCTTCCCGACTCAACCAGCTCGCGCAGGCGCGGCCGCGCCTCTGCCACTGACATGCGGAAGTAATCCGCGAGGTCCTTCGCGGTGCCCACGGCATGGGCGCGGGCCGCCTGAAGCAGAAGCTGCCGCCGGCATTCGTCGTAGTCCAGGACGCGGCAGCGATGCTCATCCGGAATCAGCCGCTCGGTGAGGTTGTAAGTGCGCGAGAAGTCGGCGCGGCGTCCCGCCGCCGCAAGCACGCCGCGAAGAAAATGCGCTTCGAGGATGCCGCGGCGGATGGTTCCGATCCAGGCGCCGGGAATCCCGGGATCGCCTCCTTCAGGGGGTTCGAGTTCGTCCGCCGCGATCGGCCCACGCCGCCGCACTTCTTCGATCACCCATGCGGCGTAATCCGCACGCTCCTCCAGCACCTTGGCGAAGCCCCACGGTCGCACGCGGTCGGTCTCGCGGCGGTAGCGCAGAAGCGGCCAGATCTCCGCGGGAACGATCGAGATCTCGTGCGCCCAATGCTCGGCGAACTCGCCGCTGCGATAAATGAGCCTGTCCAGCGCCGTACGATCGTACGGGCCCACGCGAGAGAAAGGCACCATCTGGTGGGCCGGGCAGACCACATTGACGCAATCGATCTGAAGCAGGCCAAGGCGGCGAATCGTGCTTCGCAGGTCGCGCGCAGAGGCGCGGCGCGGTCGCGGCTTCGCAAATCCCTGTGCAGCCAGAGCCAGCCGCCGAGCCTCGATTATCGACAGGGTCGATTCCATGAAGTCCTGAAGAGCAGATTACCAGCAGACGCGGCAGCGGAATCGACTCCCGGAATCAACGCTACCCGATTGTTGTCGCATTGAACTAAAATGATTGTGCAATTTTCAAGGAGCTTGCCATGAGTGAATATCGCTTCTCCAGACGCTACTTCTTCTATGGGACGCTGCTCGCGGGCGCGGTTCCCACGGGGGGCTTCGGCAGTACCCCGTCACTTTCCGGGTTGGGATACAAATCGTTCAACGAAAAGTTGAACATCGCCGCCGTTGGCGTTGGCACGCGGGGCCCGGCGATTCTGGTAGGAGCGGCCGCCACGGAAAACATCGTGGCGCTCTGCGATGTGGACGAGCAGCGGGCCGCGCGCGGTTTTCAAGCTTATCCCGATGCCAAGAAGTACAAAGACTATCGCAAGATGTTCGAGGCGGAAGGCAAGAACATCGACGCAGTAATGATTGCCACCCCGGACCACATGCACACGCCGGTGGCGCTGCTCGCCATGCAGCAGGGCAAGCACGTCTACTGCGAAAAGCCCCTGACCCGGACCGTGTGGGAAGCGAGATTGCTGACCGAGGCGGCCAACAAATACAAGGTCGCGACGCAGATGGGGAACCAGGGATTCAACCACGAGGGCACCAAGACGGCGTGCGAGATCCTCTGGTCCGGCGACATCGGCGAGGTGAAGGAGGTCCACGCATGGACCGGTGGAATTTACGGCGGCCAGCCCAATCTTCCCGCAACCGGCCCCGAAGCAGTCGAAGTGCCACCCACGCTCGATTGGGACCTCTGGCAGGGGCCCGCGGCGCCGCGCCCGTTCAATCCGTTGATGACGAACCAGTGGCGCGCGTTCATTGATTTTTCGACCGGCGGTTCGCTGGGCGACTGGCTGGTGCACAACCTGGGTCCGGCACACCTCGCGCTGCAACTCGACAAGGCATCTCCCATCAGCGTCGAATGCGTGACGGTGGAGGGCAAGAATCAGTGGCTGTGGCCGCTCCGGTCGCACATCGTCTTTGAATTTCCCGCGCGCGCGAACATGCCCGCGGTCACCATCCACGCCTACCAGAATATGCGCGGCGACTTCAAGAATCCCGAGGGGATGGAAGAAAACGAGCGACTGTTCCCGCCCATGAACAACCTGGCGGAAAAGGGCCGGCCGTTTGTCGGCAGCGGCGACGGCATGATGCTGGTTGGAAATCAACTGACGGTGGACGGCAAACCGGCGGGACGCGGCGGCGGTCCTCCGGCCGGCTTTCCGGGCGGACGCGCGGGCGCTCCCGGTGGCGCTCCCGGCGGTGCCGGCCGCGGCGCCTTTCCGGCTGGCGCGGGCCGCGGCGGCGCGCCATTTGGACCGGGAGGCCCCGGCGGGCCGGGCGGCCGTGCGCAGCAGGATCCCTCGCTGCGGGCGCCGGGCAACGGCTCGGTGTTCGTCGGTTCCAAGGGATACATGGCCACTACCTCGCGAGGCGAGGGCGTCTGGCTGCTGCCGGCGTCGCGGTGGGCCGAATACCGGCTGCCTCCGCAATTATTGCAGCGTGGGATCAACCACCAACAGGATTGGATCCGCGCCTGCAAGGGCGGGGCTCCGGGCGTCTCGGAGTTCAATGTAGCCTCCAAGTACATTGAGTGGCTGGCTCTGGGCGCCGTCGCACTTCGGGTTCCCGGCAAGCTGATGTGGGACTCGAAAAACCTGCGCTTCTCCAATAACGACGAAGCCAACAAGTATCTCAAGCCGTTCATCCGCAAAGGCTGGGAGATGAAGCTATAGGTCAGATCGGGAAAGCGGCTTCCCGGCCGCTCGCGTGCGCGTGGTGGCGCGTTTCCTGCCGGTATTGGCGTTCTTTTCGCGGCGCAATTGCCAGGCGGTTCGAAGCGCGCCCGCCATTACGTCTTCGGTGGCCGGGGACAAGCTGATGTGGGTCGCTCCCATTCGTCCCCAGCCGCCGGCGATGGGAACAAACAGATCGGGCCGGTCGGCGACAAAATCTGCCTGCTGTTCGGGAGTGAGCAGCAGGTTCCCGTAGCCCTGTTTTTCCGAGGCCAGCGTTGCGAAGATGCGGCCCCCTACGCGGAAATCCGCCGAGCCCATGTGAGATCCCTCCTCGGCTCCTTCCAGGCTTAAAGCGATCCGGCGAAAATCGGCAGCCGTCATATCTACCCTCTTTGAGCGAGAGTATCGCACAATGGCCGGTCAGCCAAAAGTGCCGTCGGGATCTCACAGATCAACTTCGACATCGCCGGAAGGCGCCGAACAGCAGATCAGCACGTTACCCGGAGCAGGCGGCTCCAGCGGATCAGGCCGGTATTGGACAGTTCCGCCGATCAACGCGCATTCGCAGGTATGGCAGACCCCTGTACGGCACGACCACTGAACGGGAACGTCGCACGCTTCGGCAAGCTCCAGCAAACTGGAGAAGTGTGAAGCCCACGAAACCGTGAGCCCGCTTCGAGTAAATGAAATTTGAGGGCCGGCGCCGGGTTCTCCCGAGGGAAGATGAGCCGGAGGGCGAGAGGATCGCACCATTCCCGGCGTGACGGGCTCTTCCGGACCAAACACCTCCGCGTGAATTCGTGTGGAATCCGCACACCGGCTCTTTAGGCCTTCGGTGAGTTGTTTCAGGAACGATGGTGGACCACACAGATAGAAATCCGCCTCGCGAGGCACACCGAGCCGATCGAGAAGCGGAGTGTCCACATGCCCGACCGAGTCGTAATCCACGCCGGATTCATCCTCTGGATCGGGCCTGCTGTAGACAATGTGACTTCGGCCGTTCACGAGCGCACGCAGGAGTCCACGCGACTCTTTTGCAAACGGATGCTCCGCCCGGTTGCGCGCTCCGTAGATCCACCAGACCTCGCGATGCGACGCGGCGGAAGACAGCGAGTGCAACATGGCGAGTACGGGCGTTGCCCCGATGCCGGCGCTAAGCAGAACGACCGGCGCATCGCGGGACCGCAGCGTAAAACCTCCCCGAGGCGCGCTGGCCTCGAGGATATCGCCGGCGTGCACCTGAGTGTGAAGATAGGAACTGCCGGCCCCGTTCGTCTCGCGTTTGACGCTCACCCGGTAAGCGCCGGCACCCGGCATGCCCGACATGGAGTAGTTCCGGAGCAGCGGAGGGCCGCTGGGTGTGGGGCGCAGCCGGAACACGAGAAACTGTCCCGGTAGAGGTACAGGCAGAGGGGCGCCGCCGGGCTGTTCGAGGGAGAGCGAGATCACAGTTGCGGTCTCGCGGTCCACGCAGGCGACGCGTAATGGCCGAAAGCCTGGCCATGCCGGCGGCGGCCCGCCCGAAGCCTTGAGCCCGCGATTTCCTCCCTCCGAACTCTTCTGCTCTGCAATGGCCTTCAAAGAGGTTTTCCATCCCTGGCTGAGTGCCGGCACTCGCAACGAGCGTTCAAGTTGCTCGCGCGCGGGGTTGGGCAAATAAAGCAGTGCATCCATGTCCGCCACCGTGATGCGTTCGGGCCCATCCGCCACTTTTATGATTTCGTCGCCGGCGCCGACCTCACCCTCCTCGAGCACGCGAAAGTAAAAGCCGGGCCGATGGTGTGACACGAGCAGAGCAGCCATGGCCGGCTCAGCCATCCGGATACCGACGCGATAACAGGTGACGCGTGGCTGAGTGACCTCGAACAGCGCGCTTCCGATCTGGTATCGGTCGCCGATGCAAACTTCATCATCGGGAAGGCCGTCTACGGTGAAGTTTTCGCCAAACTGCCCCAATGAAAATTCGTTGCGGCGGAGCTGGACCTCCCAGTACCGATACGACTCCTGTTGATACACCATCACCGCGCGGTGTTCGCCTCCATGCCCGGCGACGTCTCCTTGTCCATCGCCCTCAATATTCAGGCGGCGGGCCGCAACCCGGCCCCTCACCGGCTGCTTCCAGATCGCGGTGTGGACGCTCCCGCCTCTCCATGCCACATCGCGAGGGAGCCCGACATTGACTGATACAAGACGCGCCATGAAATGACCTTCCTTGAATAGATGCGGACGCAGCACCCACCCGTTTTGTTTGCGCGCCCGTTGGAAAAACCCGGAGGGCCATTGCCGCCGAACGCGCTATTGCGGCTTCAGACCTTTCGCGGCCCCGCCGAACTTGAAGGGCAGGGGATCGTACGTCCCCACCAGGTCCACACTGGCGCGCGGCGTGATGCTGCCCTCCAGGCCGACCGCCCAATAGACCGCATTCACCAGAAGCCTCCGGAACGGTTCATTGAGCAGGTCCTGCGCCGAGCCCATGGTGGTGGTGAAGATGCGCGCGGGTTTGCCTGCGGTGCCCGTATACGTCCGGGTCCACGCGACCGGCATCATCGGTTCGTTCGGTGCGCCTTCAACCGGCGCATCCCCGGGGTTCATGCCCTGAAGCACCTGGCCGAGCACGAGAGGGACGGCGTTCGCGGGCAGGTCGCGCACCTTGTACACGTCCGAAGGCACCCAGATGGAGCCGGGCTGTATGCCGCGGAGGATTGGATTCTGTTCCTGGCCTTTGGCCGGGAGGCCCCGCGTGCTCTGCACGGCATGCCGGCCGTGGTGCGCAATCCAGGTCTCGCCCAGCACCTGGCGTCCGAACCCTCCGTCCCATTCCTTGCTGTTCCAGCTATACCGCTGGTAAGTCTTGCTGGTCTTGAGGTCGAAGGCGTGAGTTGCGGTTCGGATGCCGACGATAGGACGGCCGGATTCGACGTAGTCCACGATGTGCTTCATCTGCTCATCCGGAAGATTGCGGAAGCGGGTGAAGATGACCACCAAGTCCGCCGAATCGAGCGTTTCCAGGCCGGGAATGTTGTCGGCGACGTCGGGGTTAATCGTGCCGTCCTTCGGGTCGATCGCATACAGCACCGTGCAATCGAAGCCGTGGCGCTCGGATAGAATTCGTGCGAGTTGCGGCAAGGCCTGCTCGGAGCGGTATTCTTCGTCCCCGCTCACCAGCACGACCTTCTTGCCTTTGCCGGGCCCGTTTTTACCCGGAAGCACCAGGCGGTCGCCGGCCGCCTGGGCGGCGCAGGCAAGCGCACCCAAAAGAAGAGCGGTTCTCGCGAAAGTCATCGACCGTCATGTTACTACGGCTTTTGCGGCGGAGCTATGGCAGGTGCGGGCAGCATGCCTTTGGCTGAGTAATCGACCGGCACCACGCGATAGCGGAATACCATGCCGTGGGCGCCGACGGCATAGCCGCAATCGCGGCGTGCGAGCGATGCATCATCTACTGAAGCCGGAAAGGCGATGTCCCGCGAAATCCAACTCTTACCTCCGTTGGATGTGTAAAGCATCGTGTGATAGCGGACCATCCATCCCGCATCCGGTCCGGCGAAGTCGATTCTCGGCTTGCCGTCTATGTGCCCGGAAACGCCTATCCAAGTCTTGCCGGCGTCGGCGGTGCGGAACAGCTTGCCGCTAATCGTGCGCAGAATTCCCGTCTCGGCGTTGATGAAGTAGAGGCCGCCCTCCTTCCCGTCCTCGCCGGGAAGAACCAGGTTCGGCGTCCAGGTTGTCCCGCCATCCGCCGTGCGGGCAATCACGAACCCGGCGCCGGCCGCAACGCTCCGGCTCATGGCATAACCGGTCTGCGCGTCGACGAAGAAGAGCTTCTCAAACGAGCACGGCACCTCACGCGTCAGTCCGTTGATTTCCGCTTTGATACGGCACTGGTACACACGCTCCCACTTGCGTCCCGCGTCTGTGGTGCGCAGAATGTCATTTCCGGCGGCGGCGAAGCCCACCTCTGCCGATGTGAACTGATAATCGGTGCGGTGCTGGGCCACCGTGCCGACCGGATTCCACGTCTGGCCGTCAGTGGTGCGCAGCAACTGGTGGTCTCCGCCCGAAGTGCTCTGGACCGCGAATCCGAGTTTGGAGCCGAGGAAGCGGAGGTCGCCGAAGGCGCGGTCGCTCGATTGCGGGTCACCCGCCTCGACCTGCCAGTTCGCACCGGCGTCGGTGGTGTGAAAAATCACCCCGCCCGCCAGAGCGTTGCGTCCCCCTGCCACCCAGCCTTCCTCGGCGGAAACAAAGCGCACCGATTGCAGTTCGATGTCTTCTTTGATGTTGACCGGTTCCCAGATGGCCTTGAACTTCGGCTGCTGGGCAGGCGCGGAAACGAGCCAAGTGGCGCACAGGACAGCAAAACAGACGATTCCCGTGCGATGAGTACGAAACTGCATACAGCACCCCGGGAAAATATCGTATCACCGCCGGCGCGATTTCGATATCAGGAGAACTTCCATCCCTTCCGGAATTTGGGCGTCAACAGACTGTTGGCTTCGTTGTTGTTCGTGAAGCGCATCTTCTGGGAGTCCCAAAGCAGCTTGCCTTCAACCTGCATGGCGATCACGCCCAGCAGCATCCACTGCACGAACGGTCCGGAGATGCTGAAGTTGGAGCAGGCGACCTCTCCGCCCTTGGAAGCGCGGATCCAGTCTTTGTAGTGGCTGCGGACCCAGTCGCCGTCGGTCGGGCAGCGCGGCAGAATCTGCGGAGGCTTCTTGTAGTCCTGCATTTTCGCGGCGGGCACCAGGCGCGTATTCTCGCCATAGCAGCCGGTGGTGACCATTCCCTTGTCCCCGATGAAGAGGCTGCCGTTGATGTCCTTATCGCCGATCACTTCGCCTTCCGGTACGCCTTCGAACTTCGGCTGCGCGGTCATGCGGTCGTACCAGAAGAGCTTGAGTGGCGGCATCGCGCCGCGCGCCGGGAACTCGAAACGGAGCGCGGTGCGATAGGGGAACGTGTACCTGGCTTTGCCCTCCAGCTTGATGCATTCGACGCTGGTGGGATTGGCGAGGCGCATCGCCATGTTGGGCGTGCCGAGGATGTGGCAGGCCATGTCGCCGATGGCGCCGGCCCCGAAGTCGGGAAAAGCGCGCCAGTTGTGGGGAGCGTACGCGGGGCTGTAGGGCCGCATTTCGCTGCCGCCGAGCCATGCGTCCCAATCGAGCGTGGACGGGACGGCGGCTTCCTTCGGCACCACGTCGGGCCCTTGCGGCCAGTAGGGGTCGGGCCGGTTGGTCCAGGCGTGCACTTCCGTGACGTTGCCGATGTCGCCGTTCCAGATGATTTCGCAGCACTCGCGGGCGCCCGGTTGCGAATACCCCTGGTTGCCCATCTGCGTGGCCACGCCGAATTTCTGCGCCGCCTCGGTCAATTGCTGGGCCTCCCAGACGGTGCGGGTGAGCGGCTTCTGGCAGTAGACGTGTTTGCCGCGCTCCATGGCCCACATGGCCGCGGTAGCGTGCATGTGGTCGGGGCAGGAGACCAGCACGGCGTCGATGTTCGAAGTCTCCTTATCGAACATGCGCCGGAAGTCGGTATATTTCGGGACCTTTGGAAACGCGGCGAAAGTTTTTTCGGCGCGTTTGGAATCCGGGTCGGCCATGGCGACAATGTTCTCGGTGGAACATCCGGCGATGTCGCTCGCGCCCTTGCCGCCGGCGCCGATCGCGGCGATGTTCAGCTTTTCGTTCGGCGACTTGAAGCCGAGCTGCGAAAGAGAGGCAGTGCTGCCGAAACCACCCGTGGGTACTGCTCCGGCCAGCATCGTTCCAAAGAAGAAATGACGGCGGGAAATTGCATTTCGTGACATGGTTTTACCTTGCGATTATCGTATCAGAGGTGGCCACTCTCGCTTGGGGTAGAGTATGAGGCATGAGGACTCTTCTGCGAGCGGCGGTGCTGCTGGCGTCGGCATGGACGATGCCCGCCGCGAATCCGGCCGCTACGGTGATTCTGGTGCGTCATGCCGAACGCGCGGGCACCATGGCGGGTGAAGAGGGCATCAGCGCGGTGGGCCGGTGCCGCGCGGAGGCTCTGGCCAAAGTCCTGGCCGATGCCGGCGTGAAACGCGTGTTCACCAGCGAGGTGGCACGAACACGCGAAACGGCGGAGCCGCTGGCCAGGATGATTGGCATCCGGCCCGAAATTGTCCCCGCCAAAGATGTGGATCAACTGGTTGCGAAACTGCGCGCCGGCGGCCCTGGCGATGTTGCGCTGGTGGTAGGGCATTCCAATACCGTGCCCCAGATCGTGGAGCGTCTGGGCGCCGGTAAAGCTCCCGCCATTGGCGACGACGAATACGACCGGATGTTCGTCGTAACGCTCACGGGAACGAAGCAGGCGAGCCTGCTGGCGCTGCGCTACGCGGGTTGCGCGAAGTGAGCGGTCGCGGCTTATGACGCGGGCCGCGCGCGCCGCCCAGTGGAGCCGCACCGCCTTCGCGCTTGCGGCCCTGTTCGGGAGCCTGCCCGTCGCCAGCCGTTTGTTCCTTGGGACCTGGAGTTTCGCCGAGGCCGGCGGCATCGCGGTCCTCTGTGCCATGGCCGGCGTCTACCTGTACCTGGCGAGCCGTCGATTCCGCTCGCTGCCCGATCCCGCCAGCATGATGGCGGAAGCGAACGAACTCGCGCTGGCCGGTGACCGCCGGCAGGCCATCGACAAGCTGACCGAAGCCATCCGGTTGAGTCCCCGCCTCTGGCAGGCATACCGGTACCGCGGACAGTTGTACCTGCTCGAAGAGGGCGAAACGGAGCGTGCTCTGGCCGACTTCGATCAGGCTCGCAGGCTGGCGCCGAAGGAGGAGTGGGACGTTCAGGTGTAAAAGAACTCGGCGCTCGCCGTGCAGTCTACCGAGGGCGTGAGCCGCACCCAGTGCGCGGAGAATCCCTCCGGAAAAACGTGGTGGCGGTAATTGGAAACGGAGATGCGCTCATACCGTTGCCAGGAACCGTCGCCCAGGAAATCGATTTCGACGTCCATCACCGCGGTGCGGTCTGTCGAAAGGTGCAGCACCTTGTGGTCGAAACCGGTCATCAGGAACGGCTCGCTCGGCACTCCCGCTTTCACCGGCTTTTTCCGCCACGGACCGCCCCATCCCGCCGGCTTTCCCCACTGCCAGAGATCGTCCGTCTTGCCGAACCAGATGCCCGATTCCGGCTGCCCGGCGAAGGCGTACGCGCCGTTGTTGGGGGTGGTTTCGTTGCCCGCCAGGGCGAGCATGCCGCGGAAGGAGCAGTAGTCCGGAATCGTGCGCAGATGCTGGCATACCGGTTTCACTCCCCAGATGCGATCCTCGAACGCAATGGGCTGAAGTTCGTAGAACATGCCGTGGATGTCCATCAGGAAATGTTCCGTCTCCACTTCCCGGATGCGCATCCATTCGGTTTGCCAGGCGTGTTGAAACGCATGGCTCGCCTTGGGCAGGCGGTATAGCTGCCAGGCGCCCTTCACCAGCGCCCGGAGGAGCACGCTCGATTCGTCCCAGCCGGTGCAGAAAACGACGTTCCCCATGTTCTCCCGGCCGGCGCAGTCCATGTGGGGTTTCCGGCTGATGCGATTCCACCGCTTGCCGTCGAACTCGAACAGCCCCGCCTCCTCCTCGCCGTAATCGTAGAAGCCGTTGTTGGAGACGATGACACGGCCCTGTCCCGTAAACCCGCCCTTGAAGTGCGGCCGGGCTTTGAGCGAGTTTTCCTTGACCACGTCCGCGATCTGCACCGGCTTCAGCGTCCGCACATCCATTTCGAATAACAGTCCTTCCATGGTGAGCATGTAGACGCGGTTGGCGGGATCGGTGAGGTGGGTCATGGTGGCTGTCAGGCGGTGGTCGCGGAAAGCCTCGATAAAGCGGTGGGAACCGTTCGCATCGATCGCGTAGGGACCGATGATCACCTGGCTGCTGGGTGCGTGCAGAAAGCGGTTCGCGTGCGTGCCGTCGTGCTGGTGAACGATGGTGGCGTTCAGGCGGTCGTCGATCCGATACAGCCCCAGGCCGGTGCCCGTGGTGCGGGTGTGGCTGTTGTAGGTGACGGCCCACAGCGATTCCGCCCAAGGCATCAGCGCTCCCACGCCGCATTCCGATCGCGGCGCCTGCGAGTTGGCGCGCAATCCGATGTTGGGCAGGCCGGGAGTTTTGTCCTGCGCGAGCGCGGCCGCAGCACCGAAGGCGCCGGCCATCCACATGCGGCGGTTGATCATGAGCACCTCAAGCCTGGCTGAAGCGGAGGTTCCAGTTTGCCTGCGCGCCGGGGTTGGTTGCCTTCAACTGAACGCGGAAAATGCGCTCCCCCCAGGAACGGCGCAGACGCGCGTCTTCGAGGCGAATCTCCTCCACCGACGGCGAGAAGGCACGCGCATCGAACGCCACCTTCACCGTATTTCCGGACGCTACTGCCAGCGAGAGCACGCCGGGCGAAGGTGTCACCGCGCAGCAGGTCATGAGCGTGAGGGTGATCTCCTTCGGTGCTGATTCCATGCGGTACTCGTCGGCGCACTCGATCTCGTTTTTTGTCCGGTCGAGCCGCAAGGTCCGGTTCCACGACCGGATGCCGGCTTCTTTCGGATAAGCGTGGGAAATATCGAGTTGGAACCGCACGGAGGCGTCAGAGGACTGGTACTCCACTCCGGCTGCCTGGAACTCGCGGCCCGCCGACTGCATAACGCCGTTCACGGTAGGCAGATTGTGATAGGCCGACTGCATGGTCCAAATCTCGTAGCGCCGTGAGCTGAAGGTTTTCGCGGTATACGTTTCCACTCCCACATCGATGATGGCCGGCATTCCGTTTGAATAAATCAGGAAATTGCCGACATCGTTGTGGTTGTGGCTCTCCGCGTTGTGCCCGCCCTGTGCCGCCAGGTATAGCCCGCGGTCGGAACCCGCCTGGAGGCGTGCCGCCATCACCTGGACTCCGGGCAGCCACGTGTCGCGAATCAGCGCCTGCGCGCGCGGCGCCTTGCGCAGTTCGGCCAGATTGAAGAGTCCCGGAAGCTGCCGCCCGATGCTGTCCCCGGGGAGACCGGCCGGGTTGCGCAGGAATGCCGCGTAGGCGCCGTGCGCCATCATGGCCTGGTCGCCGGTTTGCTTTCCGTACCGGTATACCAGGTCGCCGGCGATATCCACGCGCGCGGCGGCATCGGCAAAGTTGGTATACCAGTCGCCCGAAATATGCGCGCGGCAGATATACAGGCCGATTTCATGGACCAGCGGCTGACCAAACGCGTCAAGCTTTCCTCCCGACGCGCTGTGCAGCAGGTCCAGGCAATCGAATAGAGAGGCGCCCGCCCGCCCCCAATAGCCCGGGCCTTCGTCGCAGCCTCCATCATCCGCATAGCCGTTGAGGAAGAAGTCGAGACACTGGAGGATGCGCTGCACCGCTGCCGCGCGCCGGGTTTCCGAAGTCTCCACCAGCAGCGCGGCGGTCAGCCAGTTGGAACAGATCCACGGGTTCCAGTTGTTCACCGGCCGGCCGTTGTATCCCATCCAGCTGAATTCGCGAGCCAGGCAGGGAGTCAGCAGGCGCCGGTCGGTTTCGAGGCGGATGCGTTCGGGAATGAGTTTGGAAACGGCGGTAAGCTGTGGCGTCACCAGGTAGGCGGTCCAGGCCAGCAGCGCGGCCGTTTCCGCGGCGAACAGGTCCACAATGGGTTCGGCCACGTCCGGCAGCCCGACCCCGGCTTTCTGCGCGCCCAGGTGTGCGGGCACGCCCCAGAACGACTCCTCGCAAGTCAGCCACACACCGTTGGCGATCTCATCGGCGAAGCGCCCTTTGTTCTCGATACACTCGCCGATTACGAGGTCCTGGAGTTTGCGGCGCCGGCGGTTGCGGAGGTCTTCGTAACGGGAGCGGTTGCCGTTGCGGGCAAACTCGAGCGCCATGGTCGCGGGCAGCACCTCCCAGGGCGCCGCCAGTTGCTTTTCGGCATTCTGGACGAGTGCGGTGCGCGCATCCGGTGGCAAGCCCTCCCAGGGAGAGCGTTCCGAGGATGTCGGGTGCGGATGAAAGCGGTCGCGCGGCAGCAGTGCCGCGGCGGCGCGTCCTTCGGGCCAGAGTTTCGCCAGCAGGTTTCGCTTCTGCTCCACCTGGGGTTCGGCCAACGCGGGAAGCAAAGGCGCCGCGACAACGGCGGGCCCCACCAGAAACATACGGCGGCTGGGCTTAGTCATGGGTGCCCTCCAGCGTAACTCCAAAAACCGCCGGCCGTAATTCTTTTCCCGGACTCTCGCCCGGTGCGCGAACTGCGCGAGCGCTCACGCTTGACAGGCCGCGTCTATTCCGAATAGTATCAACGCAAACCCGGCGGATGCCGGGGAGGACTCTCAGGAGAAGGCAATGAGATTCGCCGCCGTGATCCGCGCCACCGGGATGGACTGGCTGTGACCGCCCGATGGACTCCAATGCGGTGGCCGGCCGCCTGGAAGGATCCCGCCACGCTGGCGTTGCTGAACGGCACCGCCATCGACTACCTTTTGATCGACACGGGCAGTGAACTCGACGCGGTGCGCGCTGCCGCTCGTCAGCAGGGCCTGCAGGTGGCGCTGCCCGAAGATAAGATCGCCGGGGTGGCGGTACTCAAAGGCGAGTGGCCGGGCGTCCAGATGTCGCGCGGGGGCGGAGCAAGCGCCGGGCCGACCGGCGCCGCCTGGGTCGATTCCAACGGGTGGGCGATCCGGCTGTCCGGCACCCTGAATCCGGAAGCCGCGGTCTGGGTGGACGCGCCGCCTGCCGCCAATTCCCGGATCACGGCCGAATCGTACCTGATCGCCATCGCCGACGCCGGCGCGCACGGCGGACGCTGGATCATCAACCCGGACGAAGGACTGGTCGCGGGGCTGGCGGCCTCCAGGCCGGACTCGCTTGCCACGTGGAAGAAGCTCACGGCCGCTGCCGCTTTCTTCGCCGCGCACAAGGACTGGGCGCAGTATTCGCCGGTGGCGGTGGTAGGGGTTGTTTCCGATTTCAGCGGCGGGAACGAATTCCTCAGTCACGAATTGCTGAACCTGCTCGCCCGCGCCGGACAGCACTACCGGATCCTGCCCAAGCGCTCGTTGACGGCCGCGTCGCTGGCCGGCCTTCGCGCCCTGATCTACGCCGACGGCGAGCCCCCGGATGCGACCGTGCGGCAGCAGGTGGGCGCATTTGTTCTGAACGGTGGAATGCTCATCACGGTGCCACCGTGGGGCGCGGTGACGGGCGTGCCGGTGAAGGGTTCCGAACACCCGCGTTTCAGGATCACGGCGTCCGGCAAGGGCCGCATCGCCGTAGCCTCCGCTCCGCCGGACGATCCTTACCAGCTGGCTAACGACTCCGTGGTCCTGGTCAGTCATCGTTACGACCTGGTGCGTTTTTGGAATGGCGGCACCACCGCTTCCTTCTATGCCGCCTCCCCGGACGGCAGGCAGGCGGTCGCGCACCTGCTTTTCTATGCGAATCGCGGACCGGATTCCGCCAGCGTGCGGATCGCCGGTCCTTATCGGAAAGTGAACGCCGCCACCGTGGACCAGCCGCAAGTGTCCGGAGTGGACAGCGTGCCCCAGAAGGACGCGCTGGAAGTTCATCTTCCGCAGGTTTCTCAGTACGTCGCCCTGGAGCTGAGAATTTGACCGGGCGCCAGCCAACGAGGTAATGACGATGCCATGCCAGTATAGCCGCAGACAGTGGTTGGTCAACTCCGCCGCGATCACCGCCGGCGCTTATTTCGCGGGACCCAAATTGGCCCGCGCCGCCGAAGCTCCCGCCGCACCGGTGGCGGTGTCGCGCTGCAAAACATACAACAGCTCCGAACTGGTGCCCGCGCTCGAGAAGATGTTCGATCAGTTGGGCGGGCTGGGCCGCCTGGTGCGGAACAAAACGGTGGCCATGAAGATCAATCTGACCGGCGCGCCCACCTACCGGGTTGGTTACGAACCGCTCGAGAATACGCATTACACCCATCCCGCCGTGATCGCCGCCACCGCGCACCTGATGAGCAAGGCGGGCGCGCGCCGCATCCGCGTGCTGGAAAGCCCGTGGGCTACGGCGGATCCGGTGGAGGAGTACATTCTCCGCGCCAACTGGGATCCGAACGATATTCTGCGCGCCGGTCCCAACGTGGAATTCGAGAACACCAACTACCTCGGCAACGCCAGGAAGTATTCGCGGATGGTGGTGCCTTACGGCGGCTACATGTTTCCGGCGTTCGACCTGAACCACTCTTACGAGGATTGCGATGTGTTCGTCAGCATCGCCAAGATGAAGGAACATGCTACCGCGGGCATCACGCTCTCAATGAAGAATTGCTTCGGCCTTACGCCGTGCACCATCTACGGCAGCGGCGCGGGTGTGGACGAGCCTTCGCTGGTTCCCACGGGGGGCCGCAATCCGATCCACGACGGCCGGCGCCAGCCTTCGAAAAGCGCTCCGCCCGAGAAGGATCCGAAGGCGCCCCGGCAGGACACCTGGCGCGTTCCGCGCACGGTGGTGGACCTGATCTCCGCCCGCCCGATTCACCTGGCGATCATCGACGGCATCAAGACCATGACCGGCGGCGAGGGCCCGTGGATTCGCGAGGCGCTGGGGGCGGTAGAGCCAGGCGTGCTGGTAGCGGGCACTAATCCCGTGAACACGGACGCGGTGGCCATGGCGGTGATGGGATTCGATCCGCTCGCCGATCGCGGAACGCCGCCGTTCGAGGCCTGCGACAGCACGCTCAAACTGGCCGAGGACGTGGGCGTCGGGACGCGCCGTCTCGACCGCATCGAACAGATCGGCGTCTCTATCGCGGAGGCCAAATTCGATTTCGCCGTGCTTCGCAAGAAGCGTCGCGCCTCGCCCCCGCCGCCCTCGGGCCTTCGCGGCTGACGCAAGGCGCAACAGATCGGGCCGCGGTCTAGGTGAAGGACCAGCCTTTGCGGAAGGTCGGCTTCAGGAACTCGTTAGCCTGTTTGTTGTTAGTGAACTGCATCCGGGAGGCATCCCAGTCCAGCCGGCCTTCGACACGCAGCGACAGGCATGCCATCGCAATCCACTCGGTGAAAGGCGCGGCCACATCGAAGTTCGACGCCGAGGATTCCCCGCCCTTGCAGGCGCGCACCCAGTCGCTGTAAGTTTCCGGGTGTCTGACCAACAGCGGAGGAGGCGCCTGATAGCCTTCCATTTTCGCCGCCGGGACCAGTCGCGGGCTGCCGCCGTACTCGCCCGTGGTCATGTAGCCCTTGTCTCCGATGTACAGGACGCCACTGTCCGCCGGGCTGTTGAACGGAGCAGTCCGTTCTCCGAGCGCCACCGTATAGGGGTCGCGGCCGGTGGCAATGGCGACTCCCGGAGCGGCCGGCCCGCGTCCTGCGCCGCCGGCGCCGCGCGCCGCACCCGGCGCACCTGCGGGACCACGCCCCGCACCCGCTGCCGCGCCTCTGCCCGCGCCGAAAGCGAAATTGCCGCGCGGCGGATCACCGAGCTTCTCATCCTTCGGAATATCGGCGGGACGCACTTCGTCCGGAAGACCGCGCACCCCGTCATGCCAGAACAGCTTGAGCGCCGGCATGCCTTTGCGCGCCGGGAAGTCCAGCCGTATAGTCGATTTCTTCGGAAACGTGTACGGATTCCTGCCTTCCTGGCTGACGCACTCCACGCTGCTGGGGGCGCCGAGCATGAGCGCCATGTGGGGCGCGCCCAACACGTGGCACGCCATGTCGCCCAGCGCGCCGCAGCCGAAATCGTACCAGCCGCGCCACTGGAATGGCACGTAGGCCGTGCTGAACGGGCGGGTCTTCGCGATTCCCTGCCACAGGTCCCAATCGAGCGTTCCGGGGACGGGCTCTTCTTTGGGCATGTCGGAGAAGCCCTGCCCCCAAACCGGACGGTTGGTCCAGGCATGCACTTCGGTGACGTTGCCGACGGCGCCCGACCAGATCATTTCCGCACAGACACGGGGTCCTTCCTGGCAATAGCCCTGGTTTCCCATCTGGCTGGCGACCTTGTACTTGACGGCCGCTTCCTTCAACTGGCGGGCTTCCCACACCGTGCGGGTCATGGGTTTCTGCACGTAAACGTGCTTGCCGCGCTCCATGGCCCACATCGCCTGCGTGCCGTGCATGAAGTCCGGCGTGGCCACCAGCACGGCGTCGATGTTGTTCTGCTCTTTGTCGAGCATCTGCCGGAAGTCTTTGTACTTCGGCGCCTTTTCGTGAACCCGGAACATCTGTGCGGCGCGCGCCTCGTCCGGATCGCAGAGCGCAACGATGTTCTGTCCGATGCGCGACAACGCATTGATCCCGACAGCCGCCTGGCCGCCGGCGCCGATGGACGCAATATTGAGCTTCTCGTTCGGCGACTTGTATCCCGCCTGGGCGAGTGACGCGGTGCTGCCGAAACCGCCGGCCGGAACCGCCCCTGCCAGCAGGCTGCCGAAGAAGAAATGCCTTCTGGAAAGCCGATGCTCTAACATGCAACGGATTATAGCGGATTTCAGATCTGAAACTCGGCTACAGGCCGGGTGCGGCCAGGTGGCCCTTCAGAACGTGAATCCGATGCCGAATTCGAGCTGGTTGCGCGGTGACTGCGTGGAATCCGAAGCGAACGTGCTGCCGCCCCATCGCGTGTAGCGGATTTCGGGCGTACTCTTGATGCCGTAGTCGTCGGTGAAGTGGAAGCCCAGTCCAATCGTCGCCCCCAACAGGTTCCGCTTCGAGGGCACCACCCGGCCCGGAGCGGAGGTCTTGCTGGAATCTGGAAAGGTAGTCTCGTCGGTAGTACGGATGACAGAAACGTTGCGGACCACACCGCCCAAGGCAACGTACATGTGGGAGCGGAGCCCTTCATCGCCGAACGAACGGAACTGCACCATCAGGGGCACATCCAGCAGGCGGGCCTTGGTGCGCTCGACCCGGTTCATGTGAGTTCGCTCGTCATTATTGGTGGTGGCATCGTCGCCGCCCCAGTAAATGTCGGTCACCTTGTCGTAGCGCAGCCGGTTGTACAAAGCCTCCGCCCGAAAAGTGGTTTTTCGGCTCAGGTGAATCTCCAGCGCCACACCTCCGCCGATGGCGTTCGAGTGCGAAGTGGTCACGAAATTCCAGTCGTAGAGCGGCGTTGTTGTGGTGGTCTTGAGGCTGTTGTTGCTCATGGCGCTCAGGTCTTTCGAAGGAAATACCCGGAGCCGAATTCCGAAATCCACGCGCTCGAATTTACGCTCCGCGGCAGGCGTCTGCGGAACGGGCGCGGGGGCGGCAGCAGCCGGCGCGGGGTCCTGCGCCGGCGCCGCGGCCTGTCCCGTAGAAGTCTGCGCCGGAAGGATTATCGCGCCTGCCGCCAGCAGGAGTAAGAGCCTCGCCGTGGCCGCCGCACCACCGTTCCATCGTCTCATTGAAATGTACCTCAACAGCAGAAACCGCCTGGACTCCCCAACAAACAACACAATCGCGCAACTGTCCCCGCCGCGTGCGAAACATGTGGGATGTGTCTGGCGTAGCCGGGGTTTCGTCCGGATTGACCAAGTTAACATAACTGCCCCAGGTTCCGCGAACGCCTGGGATTCACCCATGCCGAAACGAAAGGCCCATGCCGTGCATCCAAACGGATTCCGGGTTGGGCCGACTCCCGACATCGAGATAAAATACCGTTTTCATCCATGCAATCCAAACAGCTCTTCCTTGCCGCGCTGCTGTCTGCGGCTGCGCTCCTCGCGCAGGCGCCCCAGGCCGACCTGCGCGGAACCGTTAGCGACACGGCTGGGGCGCCCATCTCCGCCACGCTGGTGATCATCGATTCGTCCACGGGCAGAACTGTCCGCACGATTGATGCCGACGACAACGGCCACTATTATGCCGCCGGCCTGCGGCCTGGCACGTATCAGATTACGATCGACCGCGAGCGATTCGAGAGCTACGCCGTGGAAGGGTTGGAGCTCAAACCCGGCGAGACCCGGATCCTCGACCCGAAGCTGACTCCGGGTTCGCTTTCCGACACGGCGCCCGAGCCGGTAAAGCCAGGCCCGACACCGCCCCAGAGCGGCAGGGTGGCCAATAACGTCGAGCCAAACGGCCCGAAGCGGGATGCGCCCGTGCTCACACTCAGGCCCTCGCCGTTTCCGCTGCTGGTCACGACGCCCGCGGTTGAGGGGAACGGCACCGGTCTGGTCATTTCCGGCGTTTCCCGGCGCAACGAACAGACGTGGGCGCTCGACGGAATTCCGCAGGATGCCCAGTCCCAGACCGGCGTTCCAGAGTTCTTCGAAACCATCCCGGTGGTCATCGCCAATCCCAAGCTGGACTCCTACCGTCCCGTGAATTTCGACATGATTTCGCGCCACGGCACGGACACCCTCCATGGACTGATCTCGTATCAGCGCGGATCCGCGGCGCTCGATGCGCGATCCTTCTTCGACTCCAGCAAGGGTTCCTACAAGAGCCATCAGCTCGAGGGGCAGCTCGGCGGAACACTCATCCCTGGCTGGACCTGGTTTTATGGCGCATGGCTGACGCAGAAGAACCCGTATCATACGCAGTTATTCGCCGATGTGCCGACCGAGCAGATGCGGGGGCTCGACTTTTCCCAGTTCCTCAATCCCGCTACCGCGCCTGGCGGAAAGGTGGTGGTCATCCGCGACCCGCGCACCGGCGTGCCCTTTCCCAACAATGTAATTCCCATCAGCCGCTTCAGCGCAACCGCCAAGAAGTTTATGGATAACTACTATCCGTCTGCGAACGTGGGCGACGCGAATACCTTCACCCGGAATTACACCTGGAACCATCCGTTCGGAACGGGC
Organism: Bryobacterales bacterium; assembly: GCA_963836425.1. GTDB lineage: Bacteria > Acidobacteriota > Terriglobia > Bryobacterales > Bryobacteraceae > CAWIJJ01. Next base: position 349,751 of record CAWIJJ010000017.1, read on the forward strand.
GTATACCGCGCCAACTGGCCGATGGCGCGGCTGGACCAGAGAGTGCGCGAGGGCAACCGCCTGTTCTTCCGCTTCATGGAGACGCAGGAGACCAGCATCACGCCGGGCAGCGTCGGCACTGCGCTCGCGGGCACGCAGGTGTTGCGGCCTCGGAGTATGATTTTGGCGGACACCCACGCCTTCTCCTCCAACCTGGTGAACGAATTCCGCCTGGGCCGCAGTTCGATCCGCACGCGCCAGGGTGAGGACGAGAATAACGTCACACCGCTCACCGGGGACAACGTGATCAACACGACCGGGCTGCAAGGCGTGAATGCCGCGGGGTACAACGTGACCGGGTTCCCCGCCATCTCCATCACGGGCATTACCGGCCTTTCCGTTCCCTACGGCGGGGGCAACGACAAGCAGGTTGTTCGCGAAGACCGTTTCTGGCACCTGGAAGACGTGCTTGTCTGGTCACACGGCAGACACGTGCTGAAGTTAGGAGCGCAGTACGATAACTACAACTGGCTCCAGGGCGAACTCCCGCAAATCAATTACGGCGCTTTCACGTTTACCGGCGCCTTCACCGGACTGGGCTTCGCCGACTTCGTTCTGGGCATTCCCACCACCTCCTCGCGGCAACTCGCGCAGCTCAACCGGCGCCTGCACCAGAAGCAAGCCGGCCTCTTCCTGGGCGATTCGTTCCGCGTCTCCTCGCGGCTGACTCTCGATTTCGGAGTGCGCTGGGACTACTACCTGCCGCCCGAGTACAACGACGGCTTCATGAGCAGTTGGGATCCCTCCACGGGACGTGTGATCGTGGCGCCGGGCACCATCACCGCCGTGAGCTCCCTTTACCCCAAGAACATCGCGGTGGTGACCGGAGACGTGGTGCCGGTGGCGAAGAGGACGAATATCCGCCCGCGCGTCGGCGCCGCCTATCGTATCTCCGACAGGGTTGCCCTGCGCGGCGCCTACGGCGAGTTCACGCAGCACCCGGGCTACGGCGTCAACGGGCTGCTGAGTCCGAACGACCCCTACCACCTTACCGAGACTTACACAAACTCGGTAACGTCGGGCGTGGTCGCACTTACTTTCCCGAGGCCGTTCCCGACTACGCCCAGCGCCAGCCTGCTGCCCGGGCAGAATGTCACCGCGCTGCCTCAAAAGACGGACGAAGGCGTCATTCGCCAATTCAATGTGACGCTCGAGCGGCAGTCGCAGAACTACGCCTTACGCGCCTCCTACATCGGCATGCGCGGGTTGGGGATGAACTACTCGCTCGACATCAACAAGGCGCAGGCCAGTTCAGCGGCGTTCGCCAACTCCCGCAAACCGTTTCCACAGTTCGCCAGCGCCTTTGTGACACGGGATGACGGCAAGTGGCGCTACGATTCGGCGGTGCTCGAAGCGCAGCGCCGCATGGGCTGCCTTCACCTTCGACGCGAGCTTCACGTTATCCAACAACACCAGCAACTACGCCAATACCATCGACCCGTACAACGTGACCAACACGTGGACCCGCGATGCGGCGGACCGGCGCAGGTATTTCGTCGCCACCGGCATGTGGGACCTGCCCTTCGGCAAGGGGCGGCGCTATCTCGCGCAGGTAGAGGGACTCAAGGAGAAGGTGGTCAGCAATTGGACGGTTGAAGCGATCGGCACCGTGGCATCCGGACAGTACTACACGCCGTATTTCACCGGGCCCGACCCTGCCAACGCCAGCCCCGGCTTCGTCACCACCGTGCCCGATTGCATAGGGGACCCGGACTCCGGGGCGCGCACCCTGAATCAGTGGTTCAACCCGAACGCCTTCTCGATTCCCGGTCCGAGCGCGGGGCGCTACGGCACCTGCGGCATGAACTCGCTCGAAGGCTACCCCATCCACGTGGCGCACGTGAGCATCGTCAAGCGGGTGCCGCTCGGCGAACGGGTGGTGGCCACATTCACCGGCCAGATCACGAATGTGACCAACACCCCGCATTTCACCGCGCCCAACAACAACCTCTCGACGCTGAACCCCGGCCAGTTCACTTCGACTTCGCTGATCGACAACTCCTGGCCGGAGCGGCTCGGTTCGCGGCAGGTGTTTTTGAAGATCCGATTCGAGTGGTAACGTGCCTGTCAGAGTGCGTGCGTCACTCCGTGGCTGGTGTTTGCTGGTTTGCCTGGGCTTGCCTCTGGCCGCTCAGCATCGAATCGATGGGTTCGCGGGCGGCAAGTTGCGCAGCGGCGTTCCGGCAAACGACGTCCTGCTTAGCTTTACCCACGGAGTGACCTACGACCCGGCCGGCAACCTTGTATTTGCCGAAACGGGGTCGAACGTCATCCGCCGCATTCTGCGCGATGGGACTCTGGAAACGGTTGCGGGCAAGGGAGCTGCCCGGCTTCTCCGGAGATGGCGGCAAGCGCGCTTTCCGCTTCTTTGGACGGCCCGGCCTTTCCGCACTATGATGCAGCCGGAAACCTGTACTTCGCGGACACGAACAACTACCGCATCCGGCGCGTGGACGTCCGCGGCGTCATCGTCAGCGTGGCCGGTACAGGCGCGTTCCTGCGCGAGGGTATGGACCTCGAAGGGCCGGCCCTGCTGCGCTCTCTCGGCTCCATCGCCGACCTGGCAGTGGAGCCTTCCGGGGCGGTGTTCTTTACCGAATCCACGGAGAACCTGGTACGGCACACCGAGTGCCGATGGAATGCTGCGCGTGGTAGCCGGCATTCCCAACGACACCTGCTATTGTTCGGATGGCGACGGCGGTCCGGCGAGTAAAGCGCATGTACTTTTCCCCAGGGCATTGGCGCTCGACGTCTCGGGCAACCTCTATGTCGGAACGGGAAATGGAATCATCCGCCGCATCGCGCCGGACGGAATCATCACTCACTTCGCGGGTTCCGGCATGCAACCGCCGCTGCACAATCCTCCGTCGGAGGAAGGCATCGCCGCAATCGACGCGTATTTTGGCGGAAGCGGCATGGCGCCGCTCGCCGCCGGACCCGATGGCAGCCTCTATGTCGCCGATCCCGGATTTCCCAACCCGGCGCGGGTGCGGCGCATCGATCCCGGGGGCATCGTCACGACCGTCGCCGAGACTTCGCCCCTGAACGGGCTCACCATCGGGCCAGGCGGCCTGGCCTTCACCGATTCGAGCCATGTGGGCGCCGTGTCCGCGACCAGCACCACGATTCTGGCAGGCGGCAACCCCAAGGCGGCGCCCGACGGAACTCCCGCCGCCGATGCCTGGTTCCTGTCCCCCACGGCCATCGCGTTCGATTCGGCGGGCGACCTCTACGTCACCGAGGGCTGCACGGTCCGGCGCATCAGCCATGGCGTTCTCACGACGGCAGCCGGAACCGCAACGTGCGCCGGCCAGACGCTGCCGGCGGTGCCCACTCCCGGTCCCGACCTGCCCGGCCTGACTACGCTGGCGATCGATCATCAGGACCGGATCTGGTTCTCGGACCCTTCGGGCAACATTTACCGGATCGAACGCGACGGATCCCTCGGCCATCCGTCGCTGCCTCCGGTCCTGGGGCCGCGTGTGCAGCTTGCATTCGACGCCCGCGACCGGCTCTACGTGCTCGGCATGTTCTCCCTGACCCGGCTCGCACCCGACGGTCAGGCGCAGACTATAGTCGGCATGCCCACCAGCCCCGGAGTGCCACCACCCGGTTTCGGCCCCACCTCTTTGACCGCGCTGGGAACCGATCCGGCCGGCGCCGTCTACTTCACCGGCACCTACTTTGGCGACAACGGCTCTTCCGTTTTCCGCGTGAACGACGACGGCAGTTTCACCCGGCTTTTTCAGAACGTCTACAACTCCCTCTCGCTCGCCGTGGACGAGCGCGGAACGGTCTGGCAAGCCGATGGCGGAATCTCGGTAATCGATTCGCGCGACATGCACCCAATGGGCTTGCACGCCCCCGGTGACCCTGGTGACGGTGGCCCGCTCCAATCGGCGCACCTCAACGCGAGGGCCATCGCGTTCGGCCCCTCGGGCGATCTGTTCGTTCTGGACGGCAATCGCGTGCGCAGAATTTCGGGCGACTCCCCTTCCGCACGGCCCACGATCTCGCCCGGTGGCATTGTGAATGCGGTGTCGTACACCGGGGGTGGAATTGCACCGGGGGAGCTCATCTCGATTTTCGGATCCAACCTCGGCACCGCCTTCGAAGCTGCCAAGGCCGTCAATAACAGCCTTCCGCTGGCGCTCGGCGATACCCGGGTGTTCGTCGGCGGACTTCAAGTCCCCATCGCAGCGGTTACCGCGAACCAGGTGAATGTGTTCGCGCGCGAAGGCATGCAACCTGGCCAAACCGTGGATGTGATCGTGCAGGTGGATACGGCGGTATCCGAGCCTGTGAGCGTGCCGGTCTCCGCGACCGCCTTCGGCCTGGCGGCCGCCGATTCGAGCGGGAGCGGGCCGGGAGCCATCCTGAATCAGGACACTTCGATTAATTCAGCCGGCAATCCCGCCGCACCAGGCACGGTCGTATCGCTCTTCGGAACCGGCGCGGGCACGCTCACACCGCCCCTTTATGCCGGGCCGCTGGTGATCTCCACGCCTTACCCGCTGCCTTCCGCCACAATCAAAGTAACGATCGGCGGGCGTGAAGCAGAATTGATCTATGCCGGATCGGCGCCGTTGCAGCCGTATGGAGTCATCCAGATCAACGCGCGCATTCCCGACGGCACTCCGTCAGGCCCGCAGGATGTAGTGGTCACGGCCGGGGACGGGCCGCCCTCGCCGCCGGTAACCGTCGCCGTCCGATGACGGACATTCACGCCACCAGCACTTCCACATTGTGCGCGCGCAGCATCTCCTGATACTCGGGTGGCATCCCGGAATCGCTGACCACCACGTCGGCCGCATCGAGCGAGGCCACGTGGATCACTGCGCCGCGGCCGAACTTGCTGTTGTCGGCGACTACGACCACCCGCCGCGCGCAGTCGATCATTTTCCGTTCCGGGCCGACCACCAGCGTGTTGTTGTTACTGAAACCTTCCGCGGTGATGCCGCCGATCCCCATGATGAGGAGGTCCGCGCTCACGTGGCTCAGCATCTGCTCGCAGATGGGGCCCAACATGGCGCGCAGCCGGGGATACAGATAGCCGCCCGTGAGCGTCACCTCGATCTCGCGCGCCTCCTTGAAGATTTCCGCAATCGGCAGCGAGTTCGTGATGACGTGAAGCGAGTGGTTCTTGAGGGAACGCGCCACCGCCGCAGTGGTGGAGCCGCCATCGAGGATTATGGTTTGCCCGTCTTCCACCAGTCCCGCGGCCACGGCCGCGATGCGAATCTTTTCCTCGGCCATGCGCGTGCTCTGCCACTCGAAATCCAGGTCATGGTCGCGCGCCTGCAATGCCATGGCCCCGCCGTAGACGCGCCGGAGCACGCCCTCGCCCTCGAGCGCAATCAGGTCCCGGCGCACCGACGATTCGGAGGTCTCGAGTTCCCGGCACAGCGTTTCCAGGTCGACAAACTCCTGCCGGTCCAGCAGTTCACGGATGCGAATTTGCCGTCCCGCCGCCTTCATCGATTCATTTGCCGGCCAGCTTGGCCATAACCGCGTCGGTGACGGCCCGGATCAGGGCCTCTGTGTCATCCGCGGATGCCGCAGGCGCAGCCGTTGTGCAGGCGTTCGGCATCACGGTGATGGCGCCGGGCTGCTCGGGAATGTCACACAACTGGCACTCCTTGGCGTCCAGGCGGATGTCCGGTAATCCGAGCTTCTGCTTGATCTCGATCAGGTCGGTAGTGTGGGGCTCGGAAATGTGGGTGATCGGCGCCCCCAGTTGCTTGGCGGCGATGAGGGTCGCGCAGTAAGTATCCACCACTTCCACGAACCACTCGGCATGCGTCACCGTGTCCGCCCAGCACACGATCCCGTGATTCGAAAGCAGCACCGTGTTGTGGCTCTTGACGTACGGGATCACGGTTTCGGCGAACTTCTGCGTCCCCGGCGTTTCGTATGGCGAAAGCGCCACTTTGCCCACGAACACTTCGAACTCCGGAATGATGCACGTGGGCGGCACGCGGCCCGTGATGGCGTAGGCGGTGGCGTGAATCGGGTGGCAGTGGACCACGCCCTTGGCTTCGGGCACCGCCTTGTAGATCTCCATGTGCATCAGGATTTCGCTGGTGCGCGGGCGGCTGCCGGCAAGCTGCTTGCCGGTGAGATCCACCAGGCACATGTCGTCGGCCGTGAGGTCGGCCTTGCTGGTCAGGGTCGGGGTGCAGATGACGGTATTCTCGCCGATGCGATACGAGATGTTGCCGCCGTTGCCATCCACGTACCCGCGCTCCCAGAGCTTGCGCCCCACGCGCACAATTTCCGCTTTGATCTTCTCCGCCTCTGCCGAGTTGAGTATCCTGTCGAACTCGTTCTGGCCCGCCGCACCGCCTCCGGCAGGCGGCTTCATTGCGGATGGAGAGATTGCGCGCACCCACGGCATCCTTTGCCGACGGCGTCAAAATCGCATTAGGTCGAAGCACGAGTTCCGTGGCTCCGGCCCGCACCGCGCCTTCCACATCCTCCATGGTGACGACGTTGTAATGCCTCAAATCGAAGCTTTTCATAGCAGTTCCTTGCCCTTCGGGGGCCGGTATTCAATGTTGTCGGCGATCAGCGCACAGTACGCATCCACGGGCACTTCACCGGGATAATAGGGGCTGGCCGCGGTACGGCCCTCTACAAAACCCACCACCTGCCCGACACCCGAGCCAAGCTGGTCCGCCGCGATCAGCGGTTTGCCGCCGCCCAGCCGCCCGCCGGCTTCGAGCGATTCCGCGGTGACCGGCTCCACGATGGCGAAGCGGATCCCTTCGAGCGACCGGTACGGCCAGGCTCAAAACGACGGACCCGCGCACTACCCCTAGCCTCATGCCGCCGCCTCATTGACGTGATCGACGATGCCCACCACCAGCAGGCGCGCCGGGGTCGTGTTGCCGGAGGCCGCGCGCAGCGGTTCGTTATCGGTCGAAACCAGCACCGTAGAGCCGAGGCGCGCGCCCACCGTATCCACCAAAATCAAGGGATCGCCGCTCTGTGCTCCACCCGGCTCCAGGCGGTGTCCGATCAACAGCCGCCATCCTTCAAGCGTAGGGTGCTTGATGGTAGAGGTCACGGTGCCGTCGATGCGCGCCAGAAACATAGGCTAGAAGATGCGGAGAGCGCCGCCGCACACGGCAATCTGCCGCTCCCGTGTGAAGGTGAGGGGCGTAGTGACGCCCTCGCCTGTCGGGGTGGCGATGCTGAAGCTCAGGTAGCCGGGGCTGCCGCTGCCCAGAGAGGCGACGCAGGGTCCGTTGTGCACGAGCAGCGTCGTGTTCATGGCCCGGGCCATGCGGGTGACATGGTCCACATTGTTCGAATGAATGATGGCCGTGTGGCGGTAGCCGTGTTCGGCGCGGACGGAGGCCGCAATCGCCTCATCCACGTCGCGGACACGGACGATGGGCAGGAACGGCATCATCTGCTCTTCCTGCACGAAGGCGTGCTCCTCCCTGGTTTCGCCGAACAGCAGCGGACAGCCCGCCGGCGGCTGCACGCCCGCCGCCGCAGCCAGCACCGAGACGTCCTTGCCGATGAACTCCTTTTTCACGTGGGCCCCGCAGTGTTTGCCCGTGGTTTCGATGGTGAACGCCGCCGCGGTGAGCCGTTCGATGGCGGCCGCGTCGATCTCGTAAGCGTGCGCGCGGCGCATGGCGGCGCGGAACTCGTCGAATACCGAGGCCACCACGAACACTTCCTTCTCGCCGATGCAGAGCAGGTTGTTGTCGAACGATGCGCCTTGCACGATCGCTTCGGCGGCACGGTCCAGGTCCGCCGTTTCGTCCACGACCACCGGAGGATTTCCGGGCCCCGCCGCGATCACACGCTTGCCGGATTTCGCCGCCGCCTTTACCACCGCGGGCCCGCCCGTCACGCAGAGCAGCGCCACGCCCGGATGATGGAACACCTCTTCGGCGGCGCGGATGCTGGCGTTCGCCATGGTGGTGATGACGTTCTTCACCCCCATTTCCTTCTCGATCTGCCGGTTCATGGCGCGCAGTGCGAGCGCCGCTACCTTGGCCCCGGCCGGGTGCGGGCTGAAAATCGCCGTATTGCCCGCCGCAATCACATTGATGGCGTTGCTGGCCATGGTCGGCACCGAGTGCGTGGCCGGCAGCACCATCCCAATCACGCCCCACGGAGCGCGCTCGATCAGGCACAGGCCGCTCGCGTCGGTGCGCACATCGCTCTTCATGGCTTCGACGCCCAGCACGTACTTGACGTTCTGAAGCTTCTCGATTTTGTGATCGAGCCGGCCGAGCGTGGTTTCATCGAGCTCGATGCGGGCCCATTCCGCGGCCTTTTCCGCGCACATCCGGCGAATGATGGTGACGATCCGGCCGCGATCCTCGAGGCTCATCGCGGCAACCTTGACCTGCGCTTCGGCCGCCGCCTTCACCGCGTCGTCCACCGTGGGAAACACGCCGTCCTCCGCCGCCGGGGGAGCCGGCGCGGAAGTCTGCGCCTGAAGCCGGGCCACGACTTCCTTGGCGATTTCCGCGATCAACTGCTGGTCGAGAGTCATGGTTTTTCGACGATCGTTCCTTCCACCTCCACCGTGTCGACGATACCGACGATCACGGCGTCCACGGGAGCGCCCTTGGTGTTGTGGGTCAGCCGGGCCGAACTGCCCTGCGTAAAGAGCACGCATTCACCCACGCCCGCGCCCACGCTGTCCACAGCCACCACCGAGCTGCCTGAAGGTACCAGCACCTTATCGCGATTAATGTACGGCTGGATGAAGAGCAGCTTCATTCCCTGAAACTCGGGGCTCTTCTGCGTCGCGACCACGTTGCCGATGACCTTCGCCAGAAACATCAGGCTACTTCGGGAGGACGGCGATGAGCTCGTCGTGCGGCCGGGGAATCACATGCACGCTGATGAGCTCGCCCACCTGCCGGGCCGCGGTGGCGCCGGCGTCCACGGCGGCTTTCACCGAAGCGACGTCGCCGGTAAGGAACACCGTGCACAGCGCGCTGCCCACTTTCTTCCAGCCCCTGAACTGCACCTTGGCGGCCTTCAACGCGGCATCGCTGGCGTACACCAGGGGCACCAGGCCCTTGGTTTCAATCATTCCGATGGCTTGCATTTCCATGTCGTATCTCCTCGTTCGCCTAACGCAGCATCCCTTCGATCATCAAATCGTGCGGGCGCGGAATTACGTGGGAGGAAACCAGTTCCCCCACCCGCCTGGCCGCCGCCGCGCCGGCATCCACCGCCGCGCGCACGCTGCCCACATCGCCCCGGACCACGGAGGTCACGAAGCCGCCGCCGATTTCGATGCTGCGGATAAGCCGGACGCCCGCGGCCTTCACCATGGCGTCGCTCGCTTCCACCAAACCCACCAGGCCCCGCGTCTCAATCAGGCCGAGAGCCGCCGTGCGGTTGGGGTCTTCTTCCCCGTTGCCCTTGGCCGGCTGCTGGGTGATGAACGGACCAAGCTCGTCATGCGGGCGCGGGATCACCAGCACGCTCGAGAGCTCTCCCACCCGGCGCGCCGCCGCCGCCCCGGCGTCCGTGGCGGCCTTCACCGCGGCCACGTCCCCTTCGACGAAAGCCGTGACCATCCCGCTCCCCACCTTCTCCCATCCGGCGAAGGTGACGTTGGCCGCTTTCAACATGGCGTCGGAGGCTTCGAAAAGCGCCACGAGGCCCTTCGTTTCAATCATTCCTAACGCTTGCTTCATTTAGTTGTTGTCTCCTGCTTGACGAGTTCAAATTCCCTGGCCCGGTGCAGCCCGCAGGCGTTCGCTTCGTCGGTATCCATGTGTACGTTGAGCCGGACATTCTTGTCGATGCGGACCTTCACCCGGTCAAACGTCATCGCGCAATCGCCGCCGACCCGCAGCTTCATTTCGTCGCCTTGCTTAACCCCGAACCAGGCCGCCTCCTCCGGGTTCATATGGACATGGATGGCGGCGCGGATTACGCCTTCTTTGAGCTCCACCATGCCCTTCGGCCCCATCAGAAACGCTCCGGCGCTGCCATCGATATCTCCCGAGAGCCGGACCGGTATATTGTCCAATCCCAGGCTGATGGCGTCGGTAAATGCGAGTTCCACCTGCGTGCGCGGCCGGATCGGGCCGAGGATGCGCAGGTTCGAAATAATGCGGCTGCGCGGGCCGATAATCGTGCACATCTCGTTGGCGGCGTAGTGGCCCGCCTGGTAGAGGTCGCGGAACTTCGTCAGCTCATGGCCCTTGCCGAACAGCGTGTCCAGATCCGCGCGGCTGACGTGCATGTGCCTTGCTGAGGCGTGAACCGCCAGCAGCGGCGCCGGACCCCGCCCGTCCGTTCCGATGCGGCTGGTGACGATCTTTCGAACCAGTTCCTCGACTTGTTGGCGTGTGATCGCGGCCATCTCGTCCTCTGGAGCTTGTTGAATGAATCTGACGGATCGCACACGGAAATCAGTCAAACTCAGTCAAAACAGTAAAGACCATTGTATGCGGTGGAACGAATTCAGGCAAGCGGAAACTGAAATGGTCTGATTCGCACTACGGCGGTGGGTGTCGCCTGGAATTATCGGTGCGCTTCCCATATCATTTTCCCCACTTGGGAAGGGGAACATGGATATCTTTATCAGTTGGTCAGGGGAACGCAGCAAGGCGGTGGCGAGCGCCTTAGCCGACTTGCTGCCTCAGGCGGCGCAGCACATCAAACCGTGGATGTCCGCGCACGACGTGGCCGCCGGAACGCGCTGGGCCGACCAGTTGCACACGCAGCTCAGCAACACCAGTTTCGGCGTGATCTGCCTGACACCCGAAAACGTAAATGCACCGTGGCTTCTCTTTGAAGCGGGAATGCTCGCCAAAGGCGTGAGCGGGGCGAGCGTCGTACCCTACTGCGTGGGCTTCGACGCCGAGGAAGTCCCGTTTCCGCTGCAGCAGTTCCAGGGAGTAAATGCGGATGAGGAGGGCACCCGAAAGCTGCTTCGCAGCCTCAACCTGGCAGGGGGCGGTTCTCTCGCCAATTCGCAACTGGACCGGGTTTTCGATCGATGGTGGCCCGACCTCAAAGCCAGGATCGATAGCATCGTGGGCGTCGAGATCGCTGCTCCCAACTCCGTCGAACTCGAAGCCTCACGGCGGATCGTCCGGGCGTTTCGCAGCCGTGTAGCCGGCTGGTGGTGGGAATACGTTGCCGGTCACGGGATCGGCTACTTCGAAATTCAATCCGACGAGTACCACAACTCGGTACACCTCGAAGGCCGCTTCTATGATCCGGGCGGAGAAGCCAACACGCGCTGGAACAGCGCTGTTGCGCGGATCGATGGAGATCGAAAAATAACTTATCTGAGGCGATGCTGGCGCACCACAACTCCTAAGGAGCCCTGGTTTCACGGGTACGGCGACATGGATTTTGAGGGCTCCGGCCAGAAATTCGATTTAGGCTACGGCAGCTTCTATGATGTGGACCGCGACAAACCCGAAAACACCGTTTCCCATGCGGTGCAACTTCGCCGGGCTGCGCCCGCCGACGTCACGGCTGATGGCATCCGGCGACAAGGAAGAATGCCGGAGTGTCGTGTTGAACGCGATCCGCAGCATGGGCGGCGCCGCGACGGCCTAACACGGAACAAGCCGTCGGGACGAGGAATGCGTCTCCGCGGCGTAGCCCCGCCGCAGACATTCCACCGTGGGTTCCGGGGTCAATACCGAGACCATAGCCCCATTCGGACGGGTTTCCTTTTCGACGTACGCTTCCGGCATCCAGAGCAGAAGGAAGTTTCCCCGGACCAGGTAAGCTCGGCCGCCGATCGCCACGAAGCACCCGTCGGGCAGCTCACTCAACCGCGCCTCATGCGTCACCTGCCGGCCCCGCGGGTCCACGCGGCTGCGGTGCAGCTCCGCATCGATTTCCGCGGCCCGGACGGTTCGCGGATCCGCGCCGCTCCGACTGGCCCAAGCGGCGCGAAACGCTTCGTACCGGTCCCGCCGGCATTCCGCGCACGGCCGGTGCCCCGCGGCCAAGGCCACCGCCTCGTCCAGAAAGAAAAGCTCCGTGTAAAGGCGCGGAGACATCACATTCCTGCGGCGTCCTTTGAACTCCAGCAGGCAGGTAATCCAGCGCCGGCCCCGGAATGTCCGGACAATCTCCCGCCGTTCGTCATGAAGCGCGCCGCCGCGGTTACCCATCAGGGTTCCCCTCGCAGGCGTCCGGATCAGCGCTCCGAATGGGTCCACGCGGTTTTGTAAGGGCATTCGTGTCTATTCTAGGTTGAGTTGCCGGCAGACCCTGCCTGTTTATCTCAGGCTCAGTCGCAAGGTGTCGGTATAAAGATACTCGAGCACCGCACGGGCTTCCCCGCCGGCCGCGAGAGGCAGGGCAAATTGCGGGCGGCGGTCGGGACGTGGGGAGAGACGCAGTTGCAGTTGCGCAACCGGCGTGGCGCCCAGTTCACCCAGCAGAGCCGCCGGCAATGTGACGGCCCGGCGGACGCAGGGGCGCGGCAGGTGACGGTGTTGGCCGTGCTTCCCGCACCTGTATTGCTGCTGCTCAGCAACACGGTCAACACGTCGGCGGACGAGTAGCCGTCCGCTGCCCACGTAACGGTAAGATCGCTGCCGCGATCCACGGTGCCGAGGCTCTCGCGATTCAGCCAGCGCAGCACGGGAGGCAACTGCTGCGTAATGGAAAAGGCCGTGACTGCGCGCCCGCCCGCCGCGCTGACGGTCCATTCGCCGGCATCGAAGAACGGCGGATCCTGCGGCGGTTTCGGATCTATAACCTTCAGGTAGAGGACGGGAATGGTATGCGGCGCGTCGATGGATTTGCCCGCCGCCGCGGCGTGGAGAACATCGCCCAGATCGAAGTCGTCCGAATAGATGAGGCGCGCAAACGCCGCCGAATTGGAGGACGTGCAGCCGAAATAGCGATCGTCCGCAGTGACAGGCTGGGCCAGCAGGGCCACGTCCTCGGCATCGCGCAGGGTGAATTCACCGAACAGAGCTTCGTTGCGGACATACACCGGATCGAGCAGGCTGCCCACGTCCGGCATCACTTCATTGCGCATGCTGACCAGCCCCAACCGCACGGACTGTCCATCGTCGAGCGCCTTCAGTTCGGCCGTGCTGAAGCCGAACGGACCTTTGCAGGCGCCAGCGCCCGGCGAGTAGGCGAAGTTGCTCACATTGCTCACCGCTTCGCCGACCCGCACGCGCAGCGCCAGGAAGCAACTGCCGGGCAAACCCGCGGGGAGGGCAACGTTGATCTGATCGAGCCCCGGGAACATGGGCGAAGCGCCGGCATACGCCGACGGCACGGGAATGCCCGCCACTTCCACAGTGACGTCCGCCGCCGCCGCGTCTCCCAGACCGGTGATCCAGAGGGTGAGATAGTCCCCTGGCCGTGCCGGATCGGTGAACTGGTTCAAACGTGGTGGCGTGTCCGGACCGTCGTTCTGAACCAGAGCGGGGCCGAGTCCGAAGCGGCCGCGCGCGAAAATTCCGGGCGCCGAACGAACTACCGTGAATGTCGCAGGCAGGTTCGCCTGGCCTTCCACCGTGAGCACGGCCTCTGCCGGTCCGAGCGGAGTCTCGCGCGGAATGAGCGCCAGGTACGAGGAAGCAAAACCCTGGAGCACGGGCGCATCAAGTTCGGCTCCGCCGCTCGCCGGACGCAATTTCAGCGATACGCGGCTGAGGTCGGGGTTGATCACAATCGGACCCCCGCGCACGATCTGCACCGTGATCAATGATCCCGGCGCGACCGAGTTCGAGGGAATGCCCGTTCCCAAACTGGCGGCGTTCAGTACCGTAACGATGGCAGGCTGCGCCGCGGCAAGCCCGGCAAACAGCAGGAAGGCGAGGACCCTGAACCGAAGCATTACACAAAGAGTATCGAGTGCCGCGGCGGCGCGCCAGCCCTCGGAGGCGTTGATCCACTAAGGCTAAGATGGGAGCGGAGACTCCTGTTTGAAGAAACTGCTGTTCGTATTGCTGGCCGTCGGGCTGGCGGCAGTGATCGGCTGGGGAATTTTGCGAAGGAACGAGCCGCCGCGCATCGGGTTCGCCACCGTGAAGCGCCAGACTTTGGTGAGTGTGCTTGCCACCAACGGTAAAGTGGAGCCGTTCGAATGGCAGGCAATTCGCGCGGAGAGCGCCGGCATCGTCGGACGCGTGGAAGTGCGGGAAGGCGACAGCATCAGGCAGGGCGCGGTGCTGGCCACCATGAGCGACCCGGCGCGGCGGGCGGAAATCGAAGCCGCGGAGGCGAAGCTGGCTGAAGCGCGGGCGGGCCTGGCGGCGCTCGAGGCGGGCGGCCGTCCATCCGAACTCGCGGAAATCGACAACCAGGCCGCGCAACTGCGCGCGGATCTTGCCGAGCAGACCAACGAATACGAAACCACCCGGCGGCTTGCCGGGAAGCAGGCCGCCACCGCGCAGGAAGTGCAGGCAGCGCGGGCCCGCGTGCAGCAGACGCAGCTCCAGCTTCAAGGTCTCGAAAAGCGGCGCGGTGCGCTGGTGTCCAGCCCGGATCTGACCGCGGCGAGGGCACGGATTCAGGAAGCGGAGTCAGCGCTGAACCTGGCGCGGGAGAGGGCGGCGCTCACCGTGATTCGCGCGCCCATGAACGGCGTGATCTACGGATTGACGGTGCGGCCGGGCGCTTACCTGGCGGTGGGCGACCTGGTGTCCAATATCGGCCGCATGGACCGCTTGCGTGTTCGGGTTTACGTGGATGAACCGGAACTCGGCCGCGTTCGCGAGGGCCAGCCTGTCACCATCACGTGGCAGGCGCTTCCCGGCCGCAAATGGGAAGGCACGGTGGAGCGGAAACCGAACTCCATCCAGGCGCTGGGCTCGCGCCAGGTGGGCGAGGTCCTGTGCAACATCGACAACACCGGACGCGAGCTGATTCCCGGCACCAACGTGGATGCGGAGATCCGCACGGCCGTGGTTCAGAACGCCCTGGTGATGCCGCGCGAAGCCCTGCGGCGGGACAGTGCCGGCGAATACGTGCTCGCCCTCCGCGGCGACACGCTGGATCGTCGTGCCGTGAAGACCGGCGAATCGAGCGTCGCTCAGGTCGAAATTACGGCCGGGCTGGCCGAGGGCGATCGCGTGGCCCTTCCTTCGGATACTCCCGTAAAGGCAGGGGACCGGGTGAATGCGGCAGCGGCTTCGTAGACCGATACAATAGAGACTCCATGATTGAAAGCGTTCCGCGGGATGAGAGCCAGGGCAAGTTCGCCTGGTACAAGGAACTGAACAGGTATCACTGGTTCGTCGTGATCGTGGCCAGTGTCGGGTGGATGTTCGACACAATGGACCAGCAACTGTTCAATCTGGCGAGGAAGCCGGCGATTACAGACCTGCTGGGCGGCAGCCCCAGCAATTCCACCGTGGATGCGCAGGCTGGAATCTCGACGGCCATATTTATGGTGGGCTGGGCGCTCGGCGGCGTGCTGTTCGGAGTCCTCGGCGACCGGCTGGGCCGCGTCAAGACTATGACGATGACCATCCTGGCCTACTCCATCTTCACGGTGATGAACACGTTCTCCACCAGCATGGTCGATTTCAACATCTACCGGTTTCTGTGCGGATTCGGCGTGGGCGGGCAGTTCGCCGTGGGAGTGGCGCTGGTGGCGGAAGTGGTGCCGGCGCGCACGCGCCCGTACGCGTTGGGGCTGGTGCAGGCAACCTCCGCTTTCGGCAACATGATGGCCGCGACGATCGGAATTGTCCTGGGGCAGCTTGAAATCAGCGGCGGCATTCAGGCCGGCAAAGCCTGGCGCTACGAGTTCCTGGCCGGCGGCATCGCCGCGCCCCTGGCGATCATCGTTTACAAGAAACTCCGCGAGCCGGAAGCCTGGCTCCGCGCCCGCGCGGAAAAGAAGCGAATGGGTTCGTTCGTGGATCTGTTCACCGATCTCCGCTGGCGGCGCAATGCCATTGTGGGCATGCTGCTCGCTTTTTCCGGCGTGGTGGGGCTGTGGGGAATCGGCTTCTTCAGCTACGACCTGTTCCGGCCCGTGTTGGAGCGCGCCTTCATCGCCGAAGGCCTGACCGGGGCGGCGCTCAAAGGCAAAATCACGACCTGGATCGGATTGACTTCGCTGTTTCAGAACCTGGGCGGCTTCATCGGCGTCTACGCGTTCACGCACATGACGCACTACATGGGCCGAAAGAAGGCGTTCGCCATCAGCTTTGTCGGCGCCATGGCAATGACAGCGTTCACGTTCTGGAACCTGAACCAGCGCTCCGACATTTTCTGGATGGTGCCGCTGATGGGTTTGGCACAACTCGCGCTCTTCGGCGGATACGCGATCTACCTGCCCGAACTGTTCCCGACACGTCTCCGCAGCACCGGCACCAGTTTCTGCTACAACGTGGGACGGCTGGTGGCCGCCTCCGGCCCGCTGACCCTCGGGTTGCTGACCAGCCGGGTCTATCACGGCCCGAACGCGTTGCGCTATGCCGGCGTCACCATGTGCCTGGTGTTTCTGGTGGGCCTTGCCGCCCTGCCGTTCGCGCCGGAAACCAAGGGGCAGCCGCTTCCCGAATAGGGCGTTGGTACACTTGACTCCAGCATGGCTGCAAACGCAGTGACCGGCGCGATCCTCAGTGAACTCGCGGATAACCGTGCGGTTCGCGAGTGCCTGCAATGGTTCACGCGCGAGAAGCAGTGGATCAACGAGGTTCACCTTCAGCTCTGCCGCATCCCGGCGCCGACGTTTCTCGAGCAGGAGCGCGCGGCATGGTTTTTGGAGCAGTTTCGCGCCGCCGGCTGGAACAGCTTCATTGACCGCGCCGGCAATGTCTGCGCCTCGTACGGCGAACCACCCTACGTGGCGCTGACGGCGCATCTCGATACTGTCATCGCGCCGCGCAACAAAGACGAAATCGGCGTTGAAGCGGACGGCCGCTTCAAAGGACCGGGCGTCTCGGACAATGGCGCCGGACTCGCGGCCCTGCTGGCCGTGGCACGCGTATGGAAGACGT
The DNA here is from genome assembly GCA_963836425.1 of Bryobacterales bacterium. Taxonomy (GTDB): domain Bacteria; phylum Acidobacteriota; class Terriglobia; order Bryobacterales; family Bryobacteraceae; genus CAWIJJ01. The sequence continues at coordinate 366,733 of CAWIJJ010000017.1, forward strand.
GCGGCCCGCTCCCGGACCTGCCGTGCGGGCTGCTGATGGTCGCGAACGTGGGAGAGGAGGGGGAAGGAAATCTGCTGGGGATGCGCCACCTCTGCAAGCAGTCCCCTCTGGCCAAAAAGATCGATTCGTTCGTAGTGGTGGACGGCGCCAGCACGGAACACATTACGACTCGCGGCCTCGGCAGCCGCCGCTTCGAGATTACCTTCACCGGCCCCGGAGGCCATAGCTGGAGCGATTTCGGCGTCGGCAACCCGGTGCACGCACTGTGCCGGGCGGTGATGCTGCTGTCGGAAACCCGGCTCGACGACAACGTCAAATCGGTGTTGAACGTGGGCCTCATCGAAGGCGGCGCCAGCGTCAATTCCATCGCTCAGACGGCCCGGGCCAAGGTGGATTTGCGTTCGGAAAGCAATGCCCGCCTCGACGACCTGGTTAAAGCGGTGGAGGCGGCCGCGGAGAAGGCGCGCGACGTCGAAAATCAACGCGCGACCGCTGGCCGGATTTCGATGAAGCTCAAGGAAATCGGCGCGCGCCCCGCTGCTGCGCTTCCCGACGACTCCGCCATCCTCCACTTTGTTCGCACCGTGGATGCGCACCTGGGCATCCGCTCCCATCTGGACATGTCGTCCACCGACGCAAACGTGCCGCTTTCCCTGGGAATTCCGGCGGTGGCGATCGGCGCGGGAGGTGTGGGAGGCGGCGCTCATACCACCCAGGAATGGTTCCGCCCCGAGGGCCGGGATCTTGGCCTGAAGCGGATCTTCCTGATTCTGCTGCTCTTAATGCGCAACAAAGGAGGCGCACCCGGCGGGAACGCCCGGTGACGCACCGGGGTCGCGCCGAACTGGGCCTGCTTTTCAACGTCCTGGTGTGGGGCGCCACCTTCGTGCTCGTCAAGGAGGCCCTGCGGGACATTTCGCCGGTGCTTTTCCTGGTGCTGCGCTTTTCCCTGGCGGCGTCGGTGCTGGGGGTGGTCTTTTTCCGCCGGCGGCCGAAACGGGTGCGGGGCCGGGAAGTGGCGGCAGGGGCGCTCGCCGGACTTTTCCTTTTCTCCGGTTACCTGTTCCAAACCCTCGGGTTGCGCCTGACGTCCGCGCCCAAATCGGCATTTCTCACCGGCCTCACGTCTTTAGTGGTACCTTTGCTGGCCGCGCTCGTCTATAGAATCAGACCCCAGGCATCTGAGGTGCTCGGGGTTCTGGTGGCCACCGCAGGGCTGGCGTTGATGACGCTCCAGGGGAGTATCGAAAACGTGAGCCGGGGCGACGTACTTACGGTTGTCTGTGCCGTCGGTTTCGCCGCTCACATTGTGACGCTCGGCCACTTTTCCGAGCAGATGAGCTTCGAAGTGCTATCGGTATCGCAATTGGCCGCGGCCGCCCTGGCTGCTTTGTCACTGTTCTGGTGGGTGGAAAAGCCCTCCGTGCGGTGGCAACCGGCTGTACTCTTCGCCATACTGATCACAGGACTCCTGGCCACTGCTTTGGCCTTTACGATCCAGGCCTGGGCCCAGCAATACACAACTTCGACCCGGACGGCGTTGATATTTATGCTGGAACCGGTGGTGGCCTGGTTCACATCTTACGTAATGGCGGGTGAGGGACTTTCCGGGCGCGCCGCCGCGGGCGCGGCACTCATCCTTGGCGGAGTTATGCTGGTGGAGTTGAAACCGTTGTTTCCGCGGAAACATCCATCTAATTAGAGATTGCTGGAGGGTAGCAGCGGGAAAGCCCGCTCCCAGGCAAGCAGAGGAGTTAAGAGACATCCATGAGTTTACTCGACAAGTTGCGCAACCAAAAGCTGCTTTCGTTTACGCTGATTCTGTTCACGCTGTCGTTTGGTATCGTGCTCGGCACATTGGTCAATTCCAGCGTGAATGCCGCGAAAGACAACCAGGTGGCTCCCGGTGCGACGCCGCTCGTCATCCCCAGCCCCGTTGAACTATCCAACACGTTTGCCCAGATAGCTAAACAAGTAGAGCCGTCGGTGGTGAATATTTCCACGACTTACAACCCGCAACCGACACGGATGACAACGCGGAACATGCCGAATCGCCGCCAACAGGCACAGCCGCCCGAAGATGACAACGGCGACAACAGCATGAACGACTTCCTTTACCGTTTCTTCGGAAATCCGTTTGGCGGAGACACGCCGCAGATGCCGCAGGGACGCGGTTCAGCGCTAGGTTCAGGTGTGGTGATCGACCATGCGGGTTACATCCTGACCAACAACCACGTCGTCGACAAGGCGGACCGGATCCAGGTTAAGTTTATGGACGATCCGACCGAATACGACGCCAAGGTAGTCGGCGTGGACGCTGCGACCGATCTCGCGGTGATTCGCGTTGAAGGCAAGACAAATGTAGTGCCGGCGAAAGTCGGCAATTCCGATGCCGTGCAGGTAGGCGACTGGTGCATCGCGATCGGTTCTCCTTTCGGGTTCCAGGCCACAGTGACCGCCGGAATCATCAGCGCGCGGGAACGCGACATCCCCGGCGAGAGTTCCCAGTATCAGCACTTCCTGCAAACCGACGCCGCCATTAACCCCGGCAACAGCGGTGGGCCGCTGCTCAACGGGCGCGGTGAGGTGATCGGCATCAACACGGCTATCGCCTCGCGCTCAGGCGGGTACCAGGGCATCGGCTTCGCGCTGCCCATCAACACCGCCGCCATGGTGTACAACGACATCATCAAGAACGGCAAGGTGACCCGCGGTTCCATCGGCATCACCTTCAGTTCGGACCCCGAACAGACCCGCTCGCTGCTTAAGGCGTATAACGCCGATCATGGCGTGTTCGTGCAGTCCGTCGCCCCCGGCGGTCCTGCCGAAAAGGCCGGACTTCGTGAAGCCGACATCATCACCTCGGTGAACGGAAAGGCGGTCCGCGACGGCAACGAACTGGTGAACATCGTGACCGCTACCCCGGTGGGTACGCCTCTCGATCTCAATGTAGTTCGCGGCGGCAAGGCCCAAAACTTCAAGGTGACGGTGGGCGACCTCGCCCAGGTGTTCCCGGATCGTTTTGGCGGAGCCGAGGCCGCACCGAACCGTGAAGAGACCGGCACCACCAGTTTCGGTATGCAGATTCAGAACCTGACCGAAGCACGGCGCCAGAGCCTCTCCCTCAAACAAAGCGGCGGAGTGCTGATCAGCTCCGTGGAGCCGAGTTCGTTCGCAGAGGACATCGGCTTGCGCGAGGGCGACGTGCTGGTGGCGATCAACCAGCAGCCGGTAAACTCGACCGACGACGTAACCCGCATCCGGGGCACCCTGAAGCCCGGAACAGCGGTGGCGTTCCGCGTTTTGCGGCGGACCGGACGCGGCAGCGACTGGACCACGGCCTTCCTCGCCGGCACGCTGCGCAGTAATCCGTAAACAATCTGCCGATTTCCATCTGTCCTCCAGAGCGGCCGGGTAACCGGCCGCTCTTTTTTGTTGAATCTGTTGATAAAATGAGATCTTGCGCATGCGGAATATCTACGCCCTTGCCATAGCTGCGCTGTTGCTTGCACTCGACTGGCAGGCGGTGGCCGCCCAAAAGCCCGCGTCCACTTCCACTGCCAAGAAGTCCACGACAGCCAAGAAGACCGCCAAGACCAGCTCAAAGTCCTCCAAACGGAAGAAGGCCGCGCCCAAGGTGACCTGGCGAAATCGACAGACGGCGCCGGCTCCGGAGCGTTATAAGGAAATCCAGGAGGCGCTGGCCGCCAAGGGCTATCTAGGGTCCGAACAAGCGGACGGGACCTGGAACGCGGACTGCAGCGACGCCCTGAAGCGCTTCCAGACAGACCAGCATCTTAATGCCACCGGCAAAATCAATGCCCTGTCGCTGATCGCACTTGGTCTTGGCCCCAAGTACGACACTGAGGCGATCAAGCCCCCGGCCGGCGCCCCCCCGGACGCAAACCGTTAAGGTACCCCACTAAGGAGAGCAGCAATGCGCCTTTTCCACGCCGCTGCCGTGTTTTGCCTGGCCGCGATTTCGACCGCTGCCGATCAGGATCCCGTCACTGCCGCGGCTGCCCGGCTGGATTCGGAAGCCGGCCGCACTCGAGGCTCTCTGGGAGCCGAGTTCCGGCTGTTGGGGGCGCAGGCGCTCCAGAAAGAGCACCCGGACCTTGCCGCCAGGTTTACGCGCGAGGCGCTCGACCAGTTGCGGGCGGCGACCGATCCGCCGGATGCGGCCGTTGTCCGCATGTTGGCGGCGGCGGATCCCGCCGAGGCGGCGGCATTGGTCAAAGCCAAGGCGCCCCTTCTGCTTCCCGACCTCATCACCGCCCTGGCCCGGCAAAAGTCGCCGGTCGCGATTCCGCTGTATCGCGAGGCTGTGGCAAGCCAGGCGCTATCCGGCATTAAAGCTGCCGACGCGATGTCGATGGTCAGCCTGGCGGCGGCAATGGCGCCGCTGGCTTCGGACGTGGCTAGCGAATCGCTGGAACACGTGCTGACGGCCGCTTCGGAGCCCGGTTTCGCGGAGGGCGAAACGTTGAGCGCAACGTTCCAGGCGGGGCAACAGACGATCTCGACTTCCACTCCGCGCGATACCGTCCTGGTGGCCGCCGGCAGCCGTCTGCTTGCGATCGCACCGGCCAAGGCCGAAAAGTACCGCGATGCGTTGAGCCGGTGGAATCTTCAGGGACCGGTGCAGATGCGCAGCATCAACCGCGGGACCGCCCCGGCCCAGCAGTCGCCCGATCTCGCCGAGGCGCGCCGGCTGCAACAGCGCATCGGCCAGTTCCGCGGCATGGCCTCCGACGCCGAACGCGCCCGCGCAGCGCTCGAAGTGGCAGCCGGAATCGCATCCCTTTCGAATGTGCAGCAGCGTCTCGGCCTTGCCATGAGCCTGAGCAATCTTTCTACGGAAGGCAATCTTGGAAAAGAGGCGCTCACCGCGGTGGCGGGCGCGCTGGCCGGGTCAATTCAGGCGGGCGGCTCTTCGGAATACGTGCAACTCGCCAAGTATGTTCGCTATGAACACGTGGCCAAGCCGGTGAAGGATCCCGCACTCGACGCCGCCGACGCCCTGCTGGGGTTGCGCGAGGCGATTCAGGCGGGCAAGAGCTTCAACCTCTCCGGACTGGACGGCAAAACCTATTCCCTGGCGGCGCTGAAGGGAAAGGTGGTGCTGCTCAACTTCTGGGCCACCTGGTGCCCGCCTTGCCGCAAGGAGATGCCGGATATGGAGAAGCTGTATCACGAATTCGAGAAGGACGGCTTCGTGGTGCTGGCCGTTTCCGATGAGGATCGGGAAACGGTCGCCGGCTTTCTCAAGAAGCAGCCCTACTCGTTTCCGGTGCTGCTCGATCCCGACCGCAAGGTGAACGAGGCGTTCGACGTGGAGGGCATCCCCAAGAGCTTCCTGTTCGACCGTGAGGGTCGGATCGTGGCGCGCTCCATCGATATGCGTACCGAGGCGCAGTTCCGCGAAATGTTGAAGGCGGCCGGGCTCCGGTAGCGTCCGCCTACTTTTGTGCCGTCGCAAGCATGGTTTCAAAGTGCGGCGCTTCCGGCTCGCGGTGCACGATTGCCGTTTCGATGCCCTGGAACCCCGCCGCCTTCAGGTACTGCTCGAGTTCGAGTTCCGTGAAGCCGAGCCACAGGTCGGCGTACATTTCGCGGGCCTCTTCGAAATGGTGGCGGTTCAGGTCCAGCACGGCGATGCGGCCGCCGGGCTTCAGGATTCGCCATGCCTCGGAAACGGCTCGCTCCGGGTGGACGGCGTGGTGCAGCGCCTGGCTGAGGAACGCGAGGTCCACCGTGCCCGAGCTGATCGGCACGTCCTCGAGATCTCCCAGCCTGTATTCGAGGTTGGCAATCTGGTGCCGCCGCGCCAGTTCCGCGCCGAATTCGACCATTTTCTCCGAGTTGTCGATTGCGATCACCTGCTTGGCGGTCTGCGCCATCAACTGCGAAATGGTCCCTTCCCCGGCTCCGAGGTCCGCAATCACGATGGGCGGCATCAGTTTGAGCAGCGCCTCGGCGATGCCCTTCCAGGAACGGCCTGGCACGTACTGGCGCCCGAATTTGCCGGCCAGCTCGTCGAAATACCGGCGCATCTTGTCCTGGCGTTTGCGCAGCACCAACCGCAGCCCGGCCCGGTCCTGGACGGCCTCGGGGACCTCGTTCGACGCCCGCCGCAGCAGATCCATCAGCTCCGCCGGGGCGCTCAGCCGGTAGAATGCGTTCTTTCCCGTGCGCCGGTCGTCCACCAGCCCCGCCTGTTTCAACTGTGCCAGGTGGGTCGAAATCTGGCTCTGCCCGCGCGCCAGAATTTCCTGCAATTCCGCCACCGACAGCTCTTCCTGTTCGAGAAGTAACAGAACGCGCAGGCGGTTGGGGTCCGCCGCCAGACGCAGCGATTTCAGAATTGACGCCATGCTCTCTGTGCTCTAATATCAATGTATCAAGATTATTTGATGCGAGGCTGAAAATGAGTACTGCGACGCTGAACCAGACGGACTTTAAGGTGGCCGACCTTTCGCTGGCGGAATGGGGCCGCAAGGAAATCACCATCGCCGAACAGGAGATGCCGGGCTTGATGGCCATCCGGCGCAAATACGCCGAATCGAAGCCGCTGGCGGGCGTCCGGATCACCGGTTCGCTGCACATGACTATCCAGACCGCGGTGTTGATCGAAACCCTGGCGGACCTGGGCGCTTCCGTGCGCTGGGCAAGCTGCAACATCTTCTCGACGCAGGACCATGCCGCCGCGGCCATTGCCGCCTCCGGCACCCCCGTTTTCGCGTGGAAGGGCGAGTCGCTCGAGGATTACTGGTGGTGCACCTACCAGGCCATCTCGCATCCGGACGGCAAAGGGCCGCAGTTGATCGTGGACGACGGCGGCGACGCTACGTTGCTGATCCACAAAGGCTTCGAGCTTGAGAACGGCAGCGATTGGGTCAACACCCCCTCCACCGGCCAGGAAGAGCAGGTAATCAAGAACCTGTTAAAGCAGGTTCAGGCCGAGAACCCGGGCCGCTGGCACGAGATCGTCAAGGACTGGCGCGGCGTTTCCGAAGAGACCACCACCGGCGTCCACCGCCTGTACAAGATGCAGGAGGCCGGCGCATTGCTGGTGCCCGCCATCAACGTGAACGATTCGGTGACCAAGTCCAAATTCGACAACCTGTACGGCTGCCGCGAATCGCTGGCCGACGGCATTAAGCGCGCGACGGACGTGATGGTGGCCGGCAAGGTGGCGGTGGTTTGCGGCTACGGAGACGTGGGCAAGGGCTCGGCGCACTCGCTGCGGGGTATGGGCGCGCGCGTGGTGGTGACCGAGATCGATCCGATCAACGCCCTGCAGGCGGCTATGGAAGGCTTCGAAGTGACCACGCTCGAAGACACTCTGGGGCGCGGCGATATCTACGTCAGTTGCACCGGCAACTGCGACATCATCACGCTCGAGCACATGCAGAAGATGAAGGACCAGGCCATCGTCTGCAACATCGGCCACTTCGACAACGAGATCCAGATGGACCGGCTGAACGGATCGGGCGCCGCGCGCACGAACATCAAGCCGCAGGTGGACCAGTACACCTTCCCCGGGGGCAACAGCATTTTCGTGCTGGCCGAAGGGCGCCTGGTGAACCTGGGATGCGCTACCGGCCACCCGAGCTTCGTGATGAGCAACAGCTTCTCCAACCAGACCCTGGCGCAGCTCGACCTGTGGCAGAACCGCGACACCTACAAGCCCGGCGTGTACACCCTGCCCAAGCGCCTGGACGAGGAGGTGGCCCGGCTGCACCTCGAAAAGATCGGCGTCAAGCTGACCACGCTTTCGCCCAGGCAGGCCGAGTATCTCGGCGTGCCGGTGGAAGGGCCGTACAAGCCGGACCACTACCGCTACTGAGCGAGTCGGGAACGCGTGTTAAATTGAATTGAAACCGCAGGAGGACACTTGCCAGCAGATACTCAGAAGTACCTTTTCACGTCGGAATCCGTTACGGAAGGACATCCGGACAAGATTGCGGACCAGATCTCAGACGCCGTTCTGGACGCGGTCCTGACGGACGACCCCACCGGCCGCGTAGCCTGTGAAGTCCTGGTCACCACCGGCACCTGCATTGTAGCCGGCGAGATCACGACCAAGACCTACGTGGATGTTCCGCGGATTGCCCGCAGCACCATCGAGTACGTGGGATACAACGACGCGAGCTATGGATTCGACTCCCACACCTGCGGCGTTCACAATCTGATCCAGTCCCAGTCGCCGGACATCGCCATGGGTGTGGACACGGGCGGAGCGGGCGACCAGGGCCTCATGTTCGGCTACGCCTGCGATGAAACCGAAGAATTGATGCCGCTGCCGATCATGATGGCGCACAAACTGGTCCAGCGCCTTTCCACCGCCCGCCGCGAGGGCGTCCTGAACTTCCTGCGGCCCGACGGCAAGAGCCAGGTCAGCGTGGAGTACGTGGACAACCGGCCCAAACGCATCGAGGCCGTGGTGATCTCGACGCAGCACAGCCCCGAAGTCTCCACCGAGGAACTGCGTTCCGAGGTCAAAAAGCACATCATCGACGTTGTAGTTCCGTCGAATATGGTGGACTCGCAGACCAAGTTCCACATCAACCCCACGGGCCGATTCGTGGTGGGCGGACCGCACGGCGACACCGGCCTCACGGGACGCAAGATCATCGTCGATACCTACGGCGGCATGGGCCGTCACGGCGGCGGCGCATTCTCGGGCAAGGATCCCACCAAGGTGGACCGCTCGGCCTGCTACATGGCGCGCTATATCGCCAAGAACCTGGTTGCCGCCGGTCTGGCGACCCGCGTCGAAGTTCAGCTTGCCTACGCCATCGGCGTGGCCGAGCCCGTCTCGATCACGGTGAACACGTTCGGCACCGGCGTGATCGCGGATGAACGTTTCACGGACCTGGTGCGCGAGACGTTTTCGCTCACCCCGCGCGGCATCATCGACGCCTTACGGCTGCGGCGCCCCATCTACCGCAAGACGGCGGCATTCGGGCACTTCGGGCGGACCGAGGAGTCGTTCTCCTGGGAAGCCACCGACAAGGCCGAAGCGCTGAAGGAACAGGCCGCATCGCTGGCGCAAGCCGCGGCGAAGTAAAGAAGCCGGAACGGCCGGCGCTACTTCCTGGCGCCGGCCTTCCTGTACTCCACGTTCCACACTGCCAGCAGTTCCCTCAGCCCCTGCTCGAAACCCTTTCGAAAATCGATCCGCTGAAACGCAGCCAGCGTCCAGGAGAGCTTGGCCGGTTTGCACGTCCGGTAGAGGACCGGCACGATCCGGTTCCTGTATCTTCGCGATTGCAGCGCGGAAACAAGCTCGTGCTTGACCCACCGCGAGCGCACCGATCCGGGCGAGAGAACCACTACGAACCACCGGCACCGGTTCAGGGCCGCTCCGATCTCGTCGTGCCACTGCTGGGCCCCTATGATATTTTTCTGGCTGATGAAGGACTCGATGCCGTGCCGGGCAAGTTCCCGCCCAAGCCTGCGTGTGAACCTGGCGTCGTCGCTCGAGTACGAGAGGAAAATCTCCTCAGGCAGTGCGCTTCGCTTTCGGGACATCGGCGGGCTGTTTCAGGATCTCGACGATTTCACGGCCGGTCTTGACCGGATCCTGGTAGCGAAGCGGCTGGAGCAATTCCAGAATCCAGGGCGCGTTGCCGGCGGGGCGGGCAATGACGGGAATCAGGCGGCCGCGAAGATGCTCCGCGCCCAGGGCGTATTCGATCTCATGGGTGACCCAGCGCGATTTCATGGCGGCCGGGGACACGATAACGATCATCGCCCAGGCCGAATCGAGGGCACGCTGCAGCATTGCCGCGAAGTCCGAACCGGCCGGAATGTCGCATTCCGGATCCCAGACCGGATAACCGGCGCTCACCACAGTATTGCGGATGGCGCGGGCGACTTCGACGTCCTCCTGTGCGTAGCTGAGAAAAACCGTTAGGGGCTTCTTCGCCATCGGGTCCGCTCAGGGTAATGCTAACGCGTCCTCGCGCGCTACGCGAGTTCGACTTCGATCTTTTTGGCCGCGGGATCCAGTTTCACGATACGGAAGCTGCGCACCTGTCCCGAGCGCACCGGTTCGCGTTTGCCGCCCGCCGCCCTGGCCGCCCTTCCACTTGGCCGCCAGCATGGAGGTGAGGGAGGAAAGATCCGCGCCGGCTTCGGGCACGCTCTTCTCGGCTTCCTGCGATTCTCCGCCGATCCGGCAGATCGCCTGTACGCCCTCGCCCAGTTCCACGCGCGCGCGGCCGCCGGAAACATCGGTCATGCGCCCGGTCACCACTTCGCCTTCTTTGTGCTCAGCGATGTATTCGTCCAGGCTGGTAGGTATAAGCTGCTTCATTCCCAGCCGCAGGCGGCGTTTCTCGGCGTCTATTTCCAGCACCTGCGCCTTCACCACCTGGCCGATCTTGAGCACCTCCTGCGGATGATTGATGCGTTTTTCGGCCGTGATGTCGCCCACGTGAATCATGCCTTCCACGCCCTCGGCAAGCTGCACGAACGCGCCGAACTTCTGCACGCTGACCACCGGCGCTTCCACCACCGAATCCTTCGGGAACCGTTGCGCCACATCTGCCCACGGATCGCCCAGCGCCTGCTTGAGCCCGAGCGAAATGCGGCGATCGGCCGGGTTTACGCCCAGCACCACCACCTCCACCTGCTCGCCCGGCTTGACCACGTCGGCCGGCTTCCGCGTCTTCTTCGACCAGGACATTTCGGAAAGGTGAATCAGCCCTTCCACGCCCTTTTCGAGTTCCACGAATGCGCCGAAGTCCGCCACGCGCGTCACGCTCCCCTGCACGCGCTCTCCGACCTTGTACTTCTCGGCAGCAGTCTCCCACGGATGCGGCTGAAGCTGCTTCATGCCGAGCGAGATGCGGCGCTTGGACACGATCCACCTTGAGGACTTTGGCGTCGATCTCCTGCCCCACCGCCAGCACATCCGCGGGCTTGTTGATGCGGCCCCAGGAAATGTCCGCCACGTGCAGCAATGCGTCCACGCCGCCGATGTCCACGAAGGCGCCGTAGTCGGTCAGGCTGCGCACCGTGCCATGCACCGTTTCGCCTTCCTTGACCTCGGCGTAGCGGCGCTGCTTGGCTGCCCGCTCCTCTTCTTCGAGAACGGCGCGACGGTCCACCACCACGTCTTCATCGGCCACGTCCAGCTTGATGATGCGGCACTGGATCTCCTGCGTCGACCAGCTTCTCCATCTCGGCGGCGTCTTTCGCACCGCTGCGAGAGGCCGGCATGAAGGCGCGCACGCCCACATCCACACTCAACCCGCCCTTGACCACCGCCGTCACGACGCCGGCAATGGTCGCCTTATCGGCGAAAGCCTTCTCGAGCGCGGACCAGTCCTTGGGCCGCTCCACCTTGATCTTGGAGAGATCGTAATATCCCTCCGGACCGCGTCCCTTGATGGAGACCTGCACCTTGTCGCCGGGCTGAATACTCTCGCCGGCTTTCTGGAATTCCACGAGCGGAATGATGCCTTCGATTTTGAAGCCGATGTCCAGGAACACGGACTCGCCTGTGACGGCGATTACCGTGCCTTCCAGGCCTTTGCCGCCTTCTTCAGGCCTGTGCGAATGCGACTGCTCGTACTCGGAGAGGATCGCGCCGAAGGATTCGTTGGGTTCGGTAGGTTGGGATTCCGGATCGGTACCGCGATCCTGATCCAAAATTGGGTTGGGCATGAGACTATCTCATTCATTGTGGCATAATCCCGACTGGGATATCACGCGTGCCCCCTCAATCGAAGGCCCGCTGGAAGCGGGTGGTCCGCCCGCAGGATCTGGTCTGGGTCCTCCTTTTTGGCGGACTGATCGCCTCCTCCGAAAGGGCCGATTTTTCCGAGATCGCGCTGCTGATCGCGATCGGCGGCCTGGAGGTTCTGGAGCCCCGCATTCCAACCTTGCCCACAGCCCGGCTGCGTGTCTTATTCCTCGTCCTCAAACTGGTGCTGGACTATCTTTTGATCGGCTACACCGGCGGGCTTTCGAGCCGCTACTGGCTTGTGCTGCTGCTGCCGGTGGTTTCGGCCGGCACCCTGCTGGGAGTGCTCGGCACGCTCCTGTTCAGCCTGATGGCAGGCGGCTTATACCTCTCTTTCCTGCTCTTCATCGATTGGCGGCAGTTCACCATCGAGTGGCCCGAGATCAGCGAAATCGCGCTCCGCTTTCTTTTCCTCGCCATGGTGGGCAACGTTTCCAATACGCTTTCGGAAGCGCTCCGCGTCCGGTCCAATCAATACCGCCGCACCGCCGAGCAACTGGTCGAGGCGAACCAGCAGGTGCGGGATGCGGAGGAGGCCGTACGGCGCTCGGATCGCCTGGCCGCCCTCGGCCAGCTCTCCGCCGGACTCGCCCACGAACTGCGCAACCCGCTCGGCACCATTAAGGGATCGGCCGAGATGCTGAGCCGCAACCTGCCCGCGGAGAACGAAATCGGCCGCGAAATGGCGGGCTTCATAACCAGCGAAGTGGACCGCGCCAATTCGCTGATCACGCGCTTCCTGCAATTTGCGCGCCCGCTCCAGATTCGTCCCGAAAAGGCCGACCTGGCGCAGACGCTGGACGGCGCCATCGCCATGGTGGAGCGCGAGATCCCGGGGATCGCCATTTACCGCAACTACGCGCCTGAAATTCCGCCGTTCGTCTTCGATAGCGAGCTGATGGAGCGCGTCTTCTACAACCTGGTGCTGAACGCAGCGCAGGCTTCGCCGCCGGGCGGCGCCGTCACCGTGAAGTCGCGCGCCGGCGGAAACGTCGCCGAGATCGCGGTTATCGACCGCGGCTCGGGCATCGAGCCCAAGAATCTGGAGACCATCTTCAATCCGTTCTTTACCACCAAGCCGGCCGGCGTCGGGCTCGGTCTGGCTATCGTCGCCAAGATCGTGGATGAGCACGGCGCTAAAATAGCCGTGGAGAGCGAGCCCGGAAAAGGCAGTATTTTTCGCGTGCGGCTTCCGATGGATCGCGCTCCCGAACCCGCTACATGAAAAAACGCATTCTGGTTGTCGAGGACGAGGAAAAGCTCCGCCGCGTGATCGAGCTGCAACTGCTCTCCGCCGGCTTCGATGTGGATAAGGCCGCTACCGCCGAAGAAGGCATTCGCGTGGTGGACCGCGCCGACCTGGTGCTCACCGATCTCAAGCTGCCCGGCATGGACGGCCTCGAGTTTCTCGCCCTCATCCGCCGCCAGAATGCGCAGGCTCCCGTGGTGATGATGACGGCATTCGGCACGGTGGAAACAGCCGTTGAGGCGATGAAGACCGGCGCCACCGACTTCCTGCTCAAGCCTTTCTCCCTCGATCACCTGCTGCAGGTCATTTCCAAGGCGCTGGAGATTCGCGCGCTCCGGGACGAAAACCGGCAGCTAAAGGCCGAGCTCGGCCGCCGTTACGAGTTCGACAACATCATCGGGCGGAGCGAGCCCATGCAGGAGATCTTCGAAACCATCGAGCGCGTCGCGCCCACCCGCGCCACCGTCCTGCTGGCCGGAGAGAGCGGCGTAGGCAAGGACCTGATCGCGCGCGCCATCCACTTCCACTCGCCCCGCCGCGACCGGCCGCTGGTCAAAATCAACTGCACCGCCATCCCCGAGAACCTGATGGAAAGCGAGCTGTTCGGCTACGAGAAGGGCGCCTTCACCGGAGCCACCACTTCCAAGCCAGGCAAGTTCGAGCAGGCCGACACGGGCACGGTATTCCTCGACGAAATCGGCGACGTTCCCGCCACCATACAGGTGAAGCTGCTGCGGGTGCTTCAGGAACGGGAGTTTGAACGGCTCGGCAGCAACCTGACCCGCCACACCGACGTGCGCGTGATTGCCGCCACCAACCAGGACCTGCGCGCCGCCCTGGAGCAGGGCACTTTCCGTGAGGACCTTTACTACCGGCTGAACGTCGTCCCGATGAATATCCCCCCGCTGCGCGACCGCCGCCAGGATATCGCCTTCCTCGCCCATCACTTCCTGAAGAAGCTGGCGCCGGAGGCGGGCAGCCGGGTCGAATCGATCACGGACGCGGCCATCGCAAAGCTCGAAGCCTATCATTGGCCCGGCAACGTCCGGGAACTCGAAAATGTCATCGAGCGCGGCCTGGTGATGGCCTCGGGCGACAAGCTGGACGCAGCCGATATCAAGCTCGAAAACGCGCCGCGCCCGCGCGCGCAGTCCGACAATAACTTCCTCCCCGAAGGTCTCACGCTCGACCAGTACGAGCAGGACATCATCCGCGAAGCCCTGCGCCGTGCCGCCGGCAACAAAAGCCAGGCAGCGCGCCTGCTGGGGCTGACCCGCAACGCCCTCCGCTACCGGCTCACCCAAATGGGACTCGAGTCCTGATCGTGCTCGTCCGGCGTCTCCTGCTCCTTGCCTGCATCGCCTGGCTGTCGCCGGCAGCCGATGTGGTCGAGCAGCCCTTCCGCGGCGTCACCCACATCACGCGCACGGAAAGCGAGCCCCGCAGCCTGCACATTCACATGGTGAAAATCGACCTCTCCGCGCCGGGCATCCGCTTCAAACTGACGCCGCCAGCCGGTCACCTCGAAACCATTCGCCAGACCACGCTGCAGTTCCTCGAGCAGGAACACGCACAGGTGGCGATCAACGGACATTTCTTCCTGCCGTACCCGTCACCGGAAACCGAAGTTTCGCTCATCGGATTCGCGGCCTCCGACGGCGTGGTGTACTCGGCTTTCGAATCGCCGGTGCAGTCCTACGCGCTCGTTCCCTACGCGCCCGCGCTGGCCATCGACGCCGCCAATCATGCCCGCATCGTGCATCGCGACCCGGCGTTCGGCGACGGAAAACACATTCTCGAGCCGGTCCCGGTGGCAAACGCCCTCGCCGGATCGGCACAGATTCTGACGGCCGGCAGGAAGACGATCCCGCGGTACGTCGACGGGCAGAATCCGGACGGCGCGCTCACATCGGGAGGGCCAAACGGCTACTCCAACGCCAAATCATGGTACGACGTGACCACCGCCCGTTCCGCTATCGGGGTTTCGCAGGACGGCCGCACTCTGTTCCTCTTCACCGTGGATGTGCGCGGCGGCAGCGCCGGAATGACCGTGGGCGAAGTTGCGGACATGCTTCTCCGCGAGGGCGCCTACGATGCGCTGAATCTGGACGGGGGCGGCTCCACCACGCTCGCCATGGAAGATCCGGTATCGCACCGCTCACGCGTGGTCAACGTCTCCTCGGACAATCCGGCGGGCCGGGCCGTGGGCAGCAGCCTGGCCGTCTTCGCCGCGCCGATTCCCGCTCGTAATCCCTGATGGTTGCGCGATAGCCTGGATCAACCTGGTGGAGCGCTGGTTCGCCGAAATCACCAACCGGTACTAGGGGGCCACGCCGGCGCTCTCGACGGGCATGACGGCGCGGAACGGTCCGGGCGTGAAGACACCACTGAACCAGGGCGAAAGGAAGCGCATCCGATAGGTGGAGATGCGCACCTCGATGCGGTCCGCCGCCGTTCCCGCGTCGAAACGCAGGACCTGCACCATGGCGGGCGTGATGCCGAACAGGGACGAGGCAGCGCCGTATGCTGCGTTGTTGGCGGCGACATACCGCTGCACCGCGGCCGTGTCCCAAGGGTGCACCACGGCATAGCGAACGCCGCTGCGCACGCGGTCGGTCAGCACCTGGTGGAAAAACAGGATCTGCGCGAAATCCATAACCGCCAGCAGGAGGACCAGGAACAGCAACAGCACCATTGCCGATTCGACCAACGTCGAGCCCCGCCTCCGTCTCATGACTTGAACGACCCCGCATACCGCACCGTGACGGCCGGTTTTCCGATGAAGGTAAAGCTCTGAAAGACGGCGTTGACCTGATAGCCGTTCACCGCCACCGTGATGGTTATGGGGACGGCCCGGGCATCGAGAGACCAGGTAACCGTGATCTGGCCCGTGGTCAGGCCGGGAACCAGGGCGGCGCCACCGCCCGAGGGGGACCCGTACACGGCCATGTTGCGGACGCGGGCAGCGAAGGTGTGGTTCGGCTCGTCAAAATCCACGCGGGCGGCGTAGCGGCCGGCTCCGGCTACCGAGTTGAGCAGGGACTGGTAGACGTAGGCCGAGAATCCGATGCGAAAGCCGCCCGCCAGAATGGCCCAGAACAAAGGAAAAATAAGCGCGAATTCGAGCACGGCGTTGCCCGCGCGGCGCGGCAAACGGCGGCCCGCGGCCCGGCTCATTGCGCCAGCTCCACCTGGTATAGCCCGGGGCCGCCGGCGCCCTTCCACCGCCCGGAAACTACCGCCGCGCCGATATACTCCGCACAACATGGAGTGGTATTTTTGGTGCCGCAGGGGATCGGGTGCAGAAAGAAAGACCCGAAGCCGACGACGTGCGGGGGATCGGTCGAATCGGTAATGGCGGTAAGCAGGATCCGGCGCCCGTTTCCTGTGTAGGTGGAATAATTTGCGGCACTGAGGTCGGTATCCTGGCCGAAGCGCTGCTCGACCGCGTCCGGCACGCTTTCCTGCCCGCTGTACATGTTCACGGTGTCTCCGATTTGCAGGGGGGCGGGCAAAAAGTAGCTGTTGTTGACCACGGCGGAACGCAGTGCGGAGGCGCCGGAGCCCTGGCCCACATCCATGTAGCCGCGCTCGCTGGAGCTGCCGGGGTCGAAGCCGGCGTCTCCCGGGCAGGAGCCCCCTTCCTTGTTTCTCTGGCCACCCGGGGCCCAGCGCAGCGTGTAGCTTTGGCCCACGGTGAATCCGAACCCGGGATCGAGCGGGTTGTGGGCCGAAGGAGCAAAGGGAGCCAAGCCGTTGCCGAGTGAGTTCGCCGGCACCTGTCCGGCGACGGCTATGGCCGAGACCGCCTGGGCGGAGCCGATGCCGGGAACCACGGGGAGGAAATAAAGCGGAACCGGCGACGCCGCGCGAACCTGCACATAGCGTAAGCCGGCGGCCGAGGCGGGACTGGTTTCAAACGGGCCCGCGGATGCCGCCGCGAACTTCACGCTTGAGCCGGCCACTGTGGCGGTGGAAAAATTCCAGCGGTTGCGCGCGGTGGCGGCGAGCGGACCCGAGGCGGCCGTATCGCGCGCCCGGTTGAGTCCGGCCGCGGTGCCGTCCAACTCGAAGGCGGCGGCCATAGCGGCTTCGTCTGCGAAGACCTGGAGTTCGGCGCGAACCACATAGAGATGGCCTACATCGACCGCCAGGCCGGTGAACGCCAGCAGCGCCGTCAGAGAGACGGCGGCCGTGAGGAGTACGAATCCCCGCCGCGCTGGTTGTATCCGGTTGGTTTTCTGCATCCGCAGGCTCCCACTGAAGGGTACGGCCGGAAGCGCGGATATACTATTCGACTTTTTGCCTAATCCGGCGGTTTTTTCGCCTCAAGCGCCGGCAACCTAAAGCTCTGGGCGCCTGGGACCGATCAAAGAGATGAGAGAACACGGACCATGCCGCCGAACGAAATTTCGACCTTGCTCCCCTGGAAGCCGCTTCTGATCTGTCCGCATGTCGAATTGTCCAAACGCGCCAGCGCGGCGCTGCGCGGCATAGGCATTGCGGAGACCCACGTCACCGGCGAGTACCCGCGTCCGGGCGAAGCCGAGGCGCTGGCGATAAACAAGCGCCTCACCATCTGCTTTCTGGACGTCGAAACGGATGCCGAACGGGCGCTGGCGCTGATGGCAGAGATTTTGGGACTGATGCCCGTGGTGGCGCTGCACCAGGAGAAGGATGCCGACCTGATCCTGCGCTGCCTGCGCCGGGGGGCCTGCGAGTTTCTGGCGGATCCGTCGGAGGAGGCGGTGCGCGGCGTTTTCGATCGTCTCCGGGAACGGTCCGCACCGCAGCGCTCGAGAAGCCGCGGCACCGTTTATTGCACGGTTCCGGGCAAACCCGGCTGCGGTGCCAGCACGGTGGCGGCGCACCTTGCGCTTCATCTTCACGCGGATGGCGGCCGCAAGGTCCTGCTGGTGGATGGCGACCCGCTGGCGGGGAGCATCGGGTTCATGCTCAAAGTGAAGACCGAGTTTCACCTGGGCGACGCCGTACGCGACTGGCAAAGGCTGGACGACGACCTCTGGCGCCGGCTGCGGACCAGTTTCGGGGGGATCCATGTGCTGCCGGCTCCGGAGATTCCGGCCGGGCACATCGAGATGGAAGGCGGCATGGCAGCGGCGCTGATCACTTTCTGGCAGGAACAGTACGACGCGATCGTGGTGGACATGCCGGACCTGCGCGTGGCCGCGGATTCCGGATTTGCGGCGGCCGCGGACCAGATCCTGCTGGTCACTACGAACGAACTGGCGGCGGTGCATGCGACGCGGCGCGGCCTCGAGTTCCTGGATGGAGTGCTGGGCGAACGCTCGCGCCTGCGCCTCATCGTCAACCGCTACACTCCCGCGCTGGGGCTGAAGAGGGAAGACATCCAGTCGGCGCTGCACCTGGAGCCGTACGCGCTGCTCAGCAGCGACTATGAACTGGTGCAGGACGCGCTGCTCGAAGGCAAGCCGGTGGCGTCGCGATCCAAGTTCCGGAGCAGCATTCAGGCGCTGAGCCGGCAATTGAATGGGGAAAAGCCGCTCGAGAAGAAACAGGCCTCCTGGATGGAGCGTCTGCACCTGCGCAAGTAAGGTTACGCCACCTCGCCCTGAGGCTGAATACCGCCCCAAACTAAGCGCTCCGACCGATTTCATCGCGCTACATCCGATGTTAGTTTCATTGCAGACCCCCCGAGTCGGACAGGACAGAAGATGAACTCATTTTGGAAACGGTTCTGGCAGGAAACAGAAGGTCAGGATCTGGTGGAGTACGCACTGGCGGCCGGAATGGTCGCGGTTGCGGCGGTGGCTGCAATGCCGGCGCTCACCACCACGGTCAGCACAGTGTTCGTGAAGATCGGCTCGATTATCAACTCGAGTGTGGGCTAACGCCGGAAAGGAGAAAGGCGGAATGAGAAAGATTCAGGAAACAATTCTCAAGCTGCGGGTTTGGAACGACACCCGCGGGCAGGACCTGGTGGAATATGCGCTGGCCGCGGGTCTGGTGGCGGTGGCGGCGGTGGCTTGTATGCCCGGCTTGAGCGGAACGGTCAACCAGGTGTTCAACAAGATCGGGTCTATCATCAACTCGAGCGTGCAGTAGGCGGCGGCTACCGGGCAGCGGCGCAGGCTGAGAGACTGCCCGAGTCCAGCCCACGCCGGAAGGCCTCCATGCGCTGTTCGGAAGAGCCGTGCGTGAAGGACTCCGGGCTGACCCGGCCTTGTGCCATTCTTTGGAGGCGGTCGTCGCCGACGGCGGCGGCCGCGTTCATACCGGCGGCGATATCGGAGCGGTCAATGAGATTGCGCTCGCGGGTGGAATGGCCCCAGATGCCGGCGAGGCAATCGGCCTGCAATTCCAGTTCGACCGAAAGGGCGTTGCGCCGCGCGGGCTGGGCCTGTTGGAGCCGGCTGATGCGCTGTTCGACACCCAGTAATTTCTGCACGTGATGGCCGATTTCGTGTGCCAGCACGTAGGCTTGCGCGAACTCGCCCGGTGCGCCGAAGCGCCGGCTGAGTTCGTCGAAGAAGTCGAGGTCGATATAGACCTTCTCGTCTTCTGGACAGTAGAACGGGCCGGTGGCCGATTGAGCGGTTCCGCAGCCGGAATCGGTGACGTTCCGAAACAGCACCAGTTTGGCATGGCGATACTGGGTTCCGTTCCGTGCCAGGATGCTTTCCCAGGTATTTTGCGCGTCGTCGAGGACAAACGAGACGAACTGCACTTCCCGCTGCTCGCCGGCATCCCGGCTTGGATCTGCGGAGCGTTCGGCGTACGAACCGGTAGCCGGAGCCGCGGAGCCTCCTCCGAGCTCAGAAAAGAAATTACGGCCGAAAATTACACTGAGAACCAGGACGATCAGGGTCCCGCCAAGTCCCAGCCGCATCCCGCCTCCGCCAAAGCCGAAACCGCCGCCTGATCCGCGCCGGTCTTCAATGTCCGAACTGACGCCACCCGGTGTCCACCGCATATCGCGCTCCAGAGCAGCACGGCAGGGGCCAATTGACTCCGCCGCACATTAAGCCGGTTAAACTTTCTCCATCTGGGCAAAAGCGTGTATCCATCCTGAAGTTCGCCAGCGTCGTTTAGAAGGCGCCTCATGCACACTCCTGGTACAGCACTGTTATTGCTCGGGATTTCGATCTGTCCAACGGCGGCGCTGGCGCAGGCGGCGAAAGCGTGGCCCGCTCAACAGCTCGGCTTACCAGCTCCGGTCGTGGATGGGAACAGCCCTTCGCTGTGGCGCAATGGAGAACTTCAGGTATATACGTCTACCGGCGTTCTTGAAATGATGCGGGGCGACAGTTTCGACAGCCTGTATAATACGTCGCCTCCGGTGGTGGACACGGCGCATTTCCCGATGTGGATCGAAGCCATCTGGGAGGATGAGGACGGCACCGTGTACGCGTGGTATCACCACGAACCGGGCATTTGCGGAGGGAAACTGACGGCGCCGGCGATCGGAGCCCTGGTTTCCGACGACGGCGGCTTCACCTTCCGCGATCTGGGCATTGTTTTGTCATCCGGGTACGAGCCGAACTGCAGTAACCCCAACGGATTCTTTGCCGGCGGCCACGGTGATTTTTCGGTGATTCCCGACCGGGAACACGGCTATTTCTATTTCTTGTTCACCAACTACGGCGGGCCGGCCGAGAGCCACGGCGTCGCAGTGGCGCGTATGGAATTCGACCGGCGCGCCGACCCGGTGGGCGCGGTGTTTAAACTGCGTGACGGCTCCTGGTCCGAACCAGGGGTAGGCGGAGAGGTTACGCCGGTGCTGAGGGCGACGGTAGGCTGGGACCAGCCGAATACCGATTCGTTCTGGGGGCCTGCGGTCCACTGGAACACCTTTCTCGAAAAATACGTGATCCTGCTGAACCGTTCCTGTTGCGAACCGGGCTGGCCGCAGGAGGGCATCTACATCCTGTTTGCCCCCGATCTTGCAGACCCGGGTTCCTGGACCAAGCCGGAGCAACTGCTGGACAATTCGGATTTCCCAATTTACCCCGGTTACTATCCGCAGGCGGTGGGGATGGAACATGGCGAGAGCGACACGCTGGCGGGCGAGTTTCCCAGGCTGTACGTTCAGGGCATTTCGGCATGGGTTCTGGTTTTCAGTCCGGACGGGAACTGGGAAGGAACGACAGGGTGTACAGCGGAGGACCTCCTGCGCCGCGGAAACGGCAAAGCGGATCCGGCGGGCGTCCTCCCTCTCTGCGGACCGGCAACCCGCGGTTCGGCGACCGGCCGGTAGCGGCGCCTACTCGGCGCGGAGGGCGGTGGCCGGATCCACGCGCAGCGCGCGGACGGCAGGCACGGCAGAACCGCACAGGGTCATCAACACGAGCAGCAGCAGAGCGGCAGCGACAGTCCAGGCATCGGCGGGAGAAACGCCCAGCAGGAAAGCCTGGATTGCGCGGCCCATAAGGTAGCCGGCGCCGATTCCCAGCAGGCATCCCACCCCGGCGAGCGCCAGACCCTCACCGATCACCATGCGGGCGATCTGTTCCCGGGTCGCACCCAATGCCATTCGGATGCCGATCTCCGGAATCCGCTGGGCCACCGCGAAGGCGAGCAGGCCGTGTATGCCGATAGCGGCCAGCAGGAAGGCAGCGCCGGCGAAAATCGCGACGACGCGCAGCTGGACGCGGCGCGGCGCGGTTTCATCGCCAACCAGGCTTGCCAGGGTCTCGACATCCGAGACCGGTTGCAGCGGATCTGCGGCGGAGACGATTCTGTGGATGGCCGGCACCAGATTTAGCGGATCCACGCCGGCGGAGACCACGAAGTCCTTGGGAAGGAACCAAACGAAAGAGTTGTCTTCCATCTGCGCATGGGCAAAGTACATTTGCGGTTCGCTGAACGGTTCGAGCCCGCGAAAACGGACGTCCGCCGCCACGCCGGCAACCGTGAATTCGAGCCCGCCGAAGGGAATGGCGAACATCCGGCCGATTCCGGTTTCACCGGGCCAGTGCTCGCGCACGAACGACTCGCTGACCACAGCCACGCGGGGGGCGGAAGGCCCGTCGGCGGCTGAGATGTCGCGGCCGTGGAGAAGCGGGATTCCCATGGCGTCGAAATAGCCGGGGGTAACGAAGCGCGCGACGGCGTGGCGCGCGGGTTCCTCGCCGGGAAGCAGAACAGGCCAGATCCCACCGCGAAAGTCGCCCATGGGCCGGAAGCTGATCGCAGCGGCCGCCCGCACTCCTGGCAGAGCCCGCAGGTCTTCGAGGACGCGGGTGTAGTATCGCTCGCGCGCGGCGGTGGTCGCGTACCGCGGCAGGGGGAGGGCGGTTCGAAAAACGAGGTGGTTCGCTGTGGAAAATCCGGGATCCACGTCTTCGAGGCGCAGCAGGGCGCGCCCGAGCAGGCCGGTGGAGATGATGAGGGCGACCGACCCGCCCACCTGCACCACCACCAGAATGCGGCGGAGTCGCCCGCGCCGGATCGACGAAGCCGCGCGCACGCCGAGCGCGGCGGCCGTGGAACGGAGGGCGGGCAGGACGCCAAAGGCGACCCCGGTGAGCAGGGTCACGGCGAGCGAAAAGGAGAGGACACGCCAATCCATGGAGGGCCTGTCGGAAATCGGGAGGGTGGCGGGCACGAGGCGGGCGAGCAGGGGGACGGCAGCGGCGGCAAGCGCTGTGCCGGCAGCCCCGCCGAGAACGGCAAGCAGCGCGCTTTCCGTGAGCAGCTGCCGGATGAGCCTTTCGCGGGCCGCGCCCAAGGCCGCGCGCAATGTCATCTCCCGGCGCCGGGACGCAGACCGGGCAAGCAACAGGTTGGCCAGGTTCGAGCAGGCGATCAGCAGCAGAAACAGCGCCGCAGCGGCGAGCACGTAGAGAATGGCCCGGGTGCGCCAGGAGATCTCATCGCGCAGGCGCAGAATACGCACGCCGATCTTCGCGTTGGTGGCAGGATACTGGCGCGCCAGGCTGGCGGAGACTGTCTTCATGGCGGCGGAAGCGCGCTCGATGCTGACACCGGGCGCGAGACGCGCGATCACGCCGAGGTAGGTGTTGGTGCGGTCTGAGAAATCGTCTTCGGAGAAGCGGATGGCGGTCCACAACTGGGTTTCGCGGCGCGGGAAATGAAAGCCGGGCGGCATAACGCCGATTACGGTGTAGAGCTCGCCGTCGAGCCGCAAGCGGCGGCCGAGCACGGCGGGATCCCCTCCGAAGCGGCGCTGCCAGAGCGGATAGCCGAGCACGACCGTGCCCTCGGCGCCGGGGCGGTCCTCCGCGGGCGTGAAGGTGCGGCCCAGGAGGGGCGGTACGCCGAGGATGGGGAACAACTCAGCGCCGGCCGCCGTGCCGGTCATCCGTTCGGGCTCGCCCGCGCCGGAGAGATTAGCCGACAGTTCGCGGTACGCGGCCATGGATTCGAAGACGGTGCCCATCGCCTTCCAATCGCGGAAATTTGGGGGCGAAACCTGGTTTCGTGAAAATCCTGCCTGAGTTTGGTCCTCCCAGAGGTCTACCAGGCGCTCGGGTTGGCGAAAGGGGAGGGGACGCAGCAGGATGTGGTCCGCAACGGAGAACACGGCGGTGGAGGCAGCCACACCGAGCGCGGCAACCAGGACTACGGTAGCGGAGAATCCCGGCGCCCGGCGGCACGAGCGCAGCGTGTATTTGACGTCGTGCCGAAACAGTTCCAGGTGGGATCCGGCGGCCGCAAGGGCCACATCGCAGATCGTCTCCAGCCAGATCCACAGGCGGCCGGGGAATGAGGCGCCGTTGATCCGGCGTTCGAAGACGGCGGCCATTTCGCAGCCGTACTCATGCCGGAAAGACGCAGGCAGGAAGAGCAGCAAGAGTCGGTAGAGGCGCATCATTCACCTGGCCCGGGGAGCGAGGCCGAGGCCGCGCGCCTGCTGGACGAGCGCCGCCAGCCGCGAAGCTTCGGCCTGGGCAACCTGCCGTCCGAAAGGAGTGATGCGGTAATAGCGGCGGCGCTCATCGTCCATCTCCGGCGCGGGCCGTTCGTCGGTTTCGACGAGTAGCCCTTGCTCCACCATTCGTTGAATGGAACGGTAGAGCGTACCGGGGCTGAGGCGCAGCTTGCCACCGGTGCGAGCTTCCACGTCCTGAATGATTCCGTAGCCGTGGCGGTCCTCGGCGGCGAGCGCCAGGAGGATATGAAAAGCCGCCGCGGGAAGGGGCAGGAATTTCTCGGGCTCCATTCCTACATTATATCCACAGTGGATATAGTGTCGGCGGCCGGCTCGGCGGCGGCGGTCCGCGACTTCAGCCGCAGAATTTCTCTTCAAAAGCCGCGACTTTGCCGAGGCGCCGCCGGTGTCTCTCCGCGCCTGAGAACTTCGCGTTCAGGTAATCGCGCACCAGGTCCACCGCCAGTTCCGCGCCCACCACGCGCGCGCCCAGGCAGAAGACATTCACGTCGTCGTCCTCCACGCACTGGCGTGCCGAGAAGCTGTCGTGGCAGGTGGCCGCGCGAATGCCTTTGAACTTGTTGGCCGCGACGCACGCTCCCGCGCCGCTGCCGCAAATCAGCACCGCACGCTGCGCCCTGCCGGACAGCACCGCTTCGGCCGACGCTTGCGCAAAATCGGGGTAATCGACCGGGTCGGTTGAGCCGGTGCCCAGGTCGATGGCTTTGTGCCCCCACCGAGGCAGTTCAGATCGGGAAACTTGGCCGCGACCGCCTATGTGGCTGCGCACGACATGATTGTGGTCCAGGCCGGCCCGGTGGAAATGATTATCGTTGTGCTTTTCGCCCTCCTGCGGCCGCGGCTCTCAGTGAATGCGCCCGGCAAGTTGCAGCACACCTTCGAACTCGTTTACGAGTTTCTGCAAGGGCAGGCGGACGAACAGATCGGCCACGGCGGCCGGCATTACATCACCTTTTTCGGAACGCTTTCTATTTTTATCCTGCTCGCGAATCTGATCGGCATCGTGCCGGGCTTCGAGTCTCCGACCATGGTGGCCGCGGTTCCGCTGGGGCGACTTTTTTCTATTACAACCTGGTGGGCTTTCAGGCTAACGGCGTGGGCAAATACCTCGCCCATTTCGCCGGCCCCATGCCCCTGCCGGCGCCGCTGATGGTTCCCATCGAACTGATCAGCCACCTGGCCCGGCCGCTGTCCCTCACCATCCGTCTTTTCGCCAATATGTACGCCGGCGAGCAGGTGACGCTGGTGTTCCTGAGCCTGACATATTTCCTGGTGCCCGCCGTATTCATGGGACTTCACGTTTTCGTGTCGTTCCTCCAGGCATACATTTTTATGCTCCTGGCCATGATGTATGTGGCAGGCGCGGTAGCGCACGAACATTAATACCGGCTTTATGCCGCTCCTCCAGTGTGAGCCCGGCTGCAAGAGGATGACGGGGACCACCTCCTGGGAGCGATTTTCCAAGGAGAATACATGAGCAAGAAGTTATTCTATTTGACCATCCTGTTCCTGCTGTGCAGCGTGGCCGGCTTCGCACAGGGACAGGGCACACCCGACAATCCCACCGCCAACGGCCACTGGGTTCCGATCAGCGCGGGCTTCTCGATGGCGATCGCATCCGGACTCTGCGGCCTGGCACAGGCCAAAGCCATTGCTTACGCCGCTGAAGGCATGGCGCGTAATCCCGGGGCCGCCGCTGCCATCCGGTTCGCCCTGCTGTTGGGCCTGGTGCTGATCGAGTCGCTGGCGCTGTACACGCTTGTCATCATCATTCTGAAAAGAGTCGGCTGAGTTCGTGTCCTGCCTTGCAGGGGCGGTTGCGCGCCGCCCCGGTGATCCTGCCTCGCTTTTTCCTCGCCAAGCCTTCCCCGCGACACCAAGACCCCCCGAAAAGGTGGATGTATACTCAATTCTGCATGCCGGGTGGCAGGATCTTTATCAGTTACCGCCGGGAGGATCCGTCCGCTTATGCGGGTTGGGTTCGGGACCGCCTCGAAGCCTCCCTGCCGAATTGCATTTTCTTCGACGTTCACAGCATCGAGCACGGCGAATTCTGGGACACCCGGCTGCGCGAAGAGGCGACGCACTGCAAAGCCCTGATAGCTGTTATCGGCAAGGAGTGGGTGACGGCGTCGAAAGACGGCGCGCGGAGACTCGACGACCCGAAGGACTGGGTGCGCATCGAGATCGGCAGCGCACTCGCTGCCGGCGTGAAAGTAGTTCCCCTCTATGTGGGCGGCGCGGCGGCGCTACGCGCCGAGGACCTGCCCGAAGAGCTGAAACCCCTCGCCCGGAAGGAGGGGATTTTCGTTGATAACTCGAAATTCGACGACGAGATTGCCAAACTTGTGCCCGGTCTGCGGAAGGCGCTCGGCGCCCGATACTGGCTGGGCCTGGTGCGCGCCTTGTTCAGCCGGCGCGCCTGGTTCGCCGGATACGCCCTGCTCGCTGCCACTGCCGGTATTGCCGCCGTTCCCATTTTGCGGCCGCCGCCGCCGCCGCTCGAGACGGCACCGTGGACCGACGACTTCAATTCCGCACAGAAACCCGGCGATAAGTGGCGGCTCGAGAAGCCGTCGTGGAGTTACGGGGTAGAGAAGGCCAAACACGTCTTAGTGGCGAAGGACGCGCCCGGCTGGGTGTCACTGCCGCAGGGCCGGGTGTTCGGCGACACACGCATTAAGTTCCGGCTGCGGGTCACCGAGGGCCAGAAATCCGCCGCCTGGATGCTGCGGGGCACGCCCGGAAGAAGATTTTTTCTTTTCCCTCGCAAATTCCCGGACAGGTTCTATCTCTTCCGCCTCAAGTTTCCGGATTCGACGGCGCGGGCCACTCTGGAGGCCTACTCCGAACCCGATCATCAGCGGCTGCAACTTCCGTCGCCGGAGCAACTCCCGCTGATCTACAAGACGGCATTCCCGCCGAACACGACTATTTGGGTCACAGTCGAAGCGGATAAATTCGATTTCCGGCACACCTTCGCAGCGGTGGATCCCCGCGTATTCGACTCGCCGCCTCCGACTGGGCCCGTGCCCGGCGATGAGCAGTTAGTGCTCTTTCGCGACAGCAAAGGCTCCAACACGTCCCGCGCGGGGCTCTTCGGACTCAGCCCTGAACCTGTGATGACCCTGATGTCACCCTTGGGGATCGAGCCTTTATGAAAAAGATCGTGCTGATCGCGTTCGCGGCCGCACTGCTCATGGCCCACGATCAGAAGGCCACGCTGAAGGGCGTTGTCACTTTGGGTCCTGGCGGGACGCCCGTAAACCACGCGACTATTTACGTTCGAGTCGTCGCCTTCAACGGGGCTGAGCCCGAATATCCGCCGAGTTTCTCCAACCCGAAAGGTGAGTTCAGCTATCCACAACTCGAGCCCGGAGATATCGAGATTCGAGTGTACTGTCAAGCTGTCGACCCGTTTCAGGGCAATCCAGTGAGATGCGTTCCCCGGGAAACCGGGCATCTGTACATCGGAGTTTCGGTGCCCAAGCCCCTGTCGCTGACCGCTAATGATAACCGGGACATCCCACTCAATTTGAACACTGTGGAATCCCCGCCCCCATCACCACCTCCGAGTGAGATTCACCTGGTCAGAATGCAACTTCCGCCACCGTCCGGCACGGCCGGGCAGAACGAACCAATTCAACTGAAAGTGACGCCATCGCGAAGCGTCAAGGCAGCGCTGTTCAATCCCGCCACCGGAGCACCGGCCGGGAATCTGACCGCGGATTCCGGAGGCACTGTAATTCTTCAGCCTTCCAACGAGACTCTGCTCGTGGAGATCGCCGCGCCCGGGCATCGGACCCAGCACCTGGTTCTGGCTTCGGGTAGTCTGTTCGATGATGGCGGGAAACCGCTCACACTGACCACCATCCAGCGGGACTCGGGCCAACAACTTCGGGCCGCAGCCATCAAACTCACGCCCGTCGCGAAGCCGCAGGCGGTTATCCGTTATTCCCCTACTTTCGGAATGTCGCGACGGTATTCCTGGCTGGCGAATTCGCTCCTCCTGCTGCCGCTCCGGGATACGCGTTCGCCCGATACGCTGGCGCTGCTGGTGCCCGGGGTAGCTCCTCCGCCCGAAACTCCTGGGACGCCCGGACCGGGTCTCGGGCCTGGCGTGGGCACGGCCGGCGAGTTCGCGATGAACGGCATTCGCAGCCGCGAAAACAACTTCACGACCGACGGCTCGGATAACAACGACGAAGAGGTGGGGGTGCGGCGCGCCGGATTCGTCGCTCTGTTCCCCCAAACGCCCGAGAGCCTGGCCGAATTCCAGGTAATCCCAATCCTTGCCGACGCACGTTACGGCCGCAGTCTTGGAGGCCAGGTCGATGGGTTTTCCCGCTCCGGCGCGTCAGCCTGGCATGGCGGCGCGTACGTGTTTCTTAATTGGAGCGGCCTCAATGCGCGCGGCTACTTCGACCAGGGCTTTGCCGGCGAGCGCGAGATACCGGTGGATGCGAAAGGTACACCGGTCGCCTTTTCCGGCACCGCACCGTCCGGGCTCACGCTGCGCAACGGGAACCTCTACCAGGAGAATCCGCTCGCGCGCCGCACCAGCGCCACGCGCGGCATCGGCGGGCTTACCGCCGGGGGGCCGCTCGGCCCCGCGGGCACCAGCGTGTTTGCCGCCTTCGAGCGGACCGGAGCGGACTCGGACGTGCGTCGCCATTTCATCGTTCCCACCATCGGAGAGCGCAGCGTTCCCGGCCTGCCTTCCGCGACGCTGCCCGCTACCGTTCCCGGCAACGCCATCTTCAGCCTGTATCCGTTTCCCAACAATCCAACAGGTCCGTTCGGCGCCAACACGTACACGGAAACCCGGCCCGAGAGCGCGCGGGGCACGCTCTATTCCTTCCGCATCGATCATAACCGCAAGTTGATCAGCCGCGGCGACACGTTCACCCTTCGCTACAACGGGACACAGGAGAACTCGGTGGTCTCCTCCACCGGTGCCGCTCTGTCCTCCGCTATACGGCCAGTGCTGCGCACGCACAATGTGGCGATGTACTGGAACACGCAGCTCACCGGCACGCTGGCCAACACGTTCCGCACGTCCTTCGGTCAGACGGCGGCCCACTTCGATGAGGTTCCCGACGAGCGTCTGCTGCCTTCGAGTCTTTTCCCCTCCACTCCCTTCCTGCTGAACGCACCGCTACTGTACAACACCTCGTCTCCGGGACGGCTGTCCTACTCCTCGATTCCGCCGGAAGCCCTCGCCGCCGTTCTTCCGGACAGCGAACACAGCACGGGACCGCTCGGCCGTGTCGAAATTCCCGGCTACAGCCCCATCGGTGTGGACGTCTATCACTTTCCTCAGACCCGCAGGCACAGCACCTGGCAATGGGCGGATACGGTGACGTGGGCGGGCGGCCGGCACCTGCTCTTCACCGGATTCGACATCCGCCGCGTGCGCCTGCGCAGCAACCTCGAGCGGAACTCGCGCCCTCTGGCGGTGTTCGGCGGCCTGCCCGGCGCGGCGCCGTTTCAGGCGGGTTCGATGTTGCCTGCCGCCATGGCCGCCGCCGGCATTCCGACCGGCCTGTTTCAGTCGTTCACCGTCAGCCCCGACCCCGGTCTGCGGCTGCGCAGTTCGCAAGCCGACTTCTTCGTCACCGACCTGATCCGCCTCCGCCCCCGACTTCATCTGACCGTGGGCGGCAGGATCAATCTCCATCGCCTGCCGAAAGCGCCCGATGAACGCCTGCGCAACGCGTTTGACCTCGACCACCTGCGCGAGCAGGCGAGCCAACTGCCCAACTCCTGCTTCGACGCCTGCGTGGATTCGATCGCCTCATCGCTGGGCCTCGTGCTACCCGCGGACTTCGATAGTACCTACGGCCGCGACCGCGTCGGCAACGACCTTCGCCTGGGACTCGCCTGGTCGCCGGCGCGCGACCGGAAGACTGTAGTCCGCGGCGGTTGGGGAATCTACACCGGCTCATTCACCGCCATCGCCGTGAGCGAATCGCGCAACGCATTCTCCGATTACCTGCCGCTCAATCTCGCGTCCGTCCCGCTAGCCGGCCCCGAACGAAATTTTCTCTACAATCCGGTCAACCCCTACCGCGAATCGCTGCTCGGCAGGCCGCTCATCACGCTGCCGGGGTCGCTCAACGTGCTGGCGCCCTTCGTTTCCGCAAGCCCTCTCGGCCAACAGACCTACAGCAAACTTGCCCACCTGTTCGCGAGCTTTCCCGAAGCCCGGCTGATCCTCGGCGTGACACAGCCCAGCCCGAACCTGAAGCACGCGTATTCTATCCAGCAGGCTCTTTCGATTGAACGCGAACTCGGCAATGGGAACCTGGTCTCGGTGGCCTACGTGGGCACGTTCGGGCGCAAACTGCCGCGCGTGAACACGCCCTCCGGCGGCTTCAACCACACGGCGCTGGCCCTTCGCCTGTTGCCAGGCGGACTGTTCCCGGTTTTGGACGGCACGCTCGATTCCCCGGCGCGCGCACAGGTAGCGGGCGCGTTTTCCATCGCCAAGGAACTATTTGAAAGCACGGCCAATTCGCGGTACCAGGCGCTTCAGGCCGAACTCCGCCGGCGCTACGGGCAGCGGCTCCAAATCGGCGCAGCCTTCACGTATTCACACGCCATCGACGAAACTTCCGATTTCTTCGATACCGCCGGCGAATTCGCCCTTCCGCAGAACAGCACGCTCCGTTCGGAATCGGGCTCGTCGGCGTTCGACACCCGGCTGCGCCTGGCGCTTCATTTCACTTACGACCTGCCATCGTGGAAGAACCGTTTCCTGCTCCGGAACTGGCGGTTGGCGGGCATCTTCACCGCGCAGAGCGGACAGCCCTACACCATCAACAGCGCCATCGACGTGAACACGGACGGCAATTTGACCGACCGTCCGAACACCTCGGCGGGCCTGCTCTTCGACCGGCCCGAGGCGAATGTGCTGGTCCGGCTGGCTCCCGGCGTTGCGCCTGCCGGCCTGCTCGCGCCCGCGGGGCACGATGGTGCTGTTGGCCGCAACTCGTTTACCTCGGACCGCCTCAAGAATTTTGATGCGGCGGTGGTCCGCGACTTTCCCGTCACCGAAGGCCAGACTGTCACCGTGCGCGCCGAGGCCTTCAACGTATTCAACCAGAACTCGTTCGGAATCCCCGAGCGAATTCTGGAGTCGCCCGGTTTCGGCAGATCGTTCTACACCGTCACGCCGCCGCGCAGCGTCCGCTTCGCGGTGAAATACACGTTTTAGCCGCAGAATTTCTCTTCAAAACCCGCGACTTTGCCGAGGCGCCGCCGGTGTCTCTCCGCGCCTGAGAACTTCGCGTTCAGGTAATCGCGCACCAGGTCCACCGCCAGTTCCGCGCCCACCACGCGCGCGCCCAGGCAGAAGACATTCACGTCGTCGTCCTCCACGCACTGGCGTGCCGAGAAGCTGTCGTGGCAGGTGGCCGCGCGAATGCCTTTGAACTTGTTGGCCGCGACGCACGCTCCCGCGCCGCTGCCGCAAATCAGCACCGCACGCTGCGCCCTGCCGGACAGCACCGCTTCGGCCGACGCTTGCGCAAAATCGGGGTAATCGACCGGGTCGGTTGAGCCGGTGCCCAGGTCGATGGCCTTGTGCCCCCACCGAGGCAGTTCAGCGAGAATTCTCTGTTTCAGCGTGAAGCCCGCATGGTCCGACGCTACCGCCACGTCCATCGCCTCACTATACCAGCGGCTCCGACGTTGCGGTTCCGGCCCGCGAAATGGTACGTACTCAATTGTGCTATTCCTCTTTGCGTGGGCCGCCGCGGCCGTTTGGTCGTGGCAGGAGCCAGTTCCCGCCGCGGTTCCGGTCTTTCAGGAAGCTCTCCATCAGAGCCAGGTACTGGGCGGCACGCGTCCCTACCGTATCCTCCTGCCTCCCGCCTACGCGCAATCGAAAACGCGCTACCCGGTCCTCTACTGGCTGACCGGCTACGAGCAGTCGAGCCCCGAAAGAGAAGCCGAATTCGCCGCTTATGTGGCTGCGCACGACCT
This sequence comes from Bryobacterales bacterium, assembly GCA_963836425.1. Taxonomy (GTDB): domain Bacteria; phylum Acidobacteriota; class Terriglobia; order Bryobacterales; family Bryobacteraceae; genus CAWIJJ01. Next base: position 398,629 of record CAWIJJ010000017.1, read on the forward strand.
GATTGTGGTCCAGGCCGGCCCGGTGGAAACTACCGGCGACTTTCCGCTTTACATTCCCGAACTGATCGATCACGTCGATAAGACCCTTCGCACGGCCGCGGCCCGCCAGCACCGCGGCGTCACCGGTTTTGGCGGCGCCGGGTTCGCCGCGTGGCTGATCGCGGCCAAGTTTCCCGATCTGTTTGCGAGCGCGTCGAATTTCGACGGTCCCACCGAGGCTTCCGCCGGGCCTCGCGATTTCTCCGTCGAATACCGCGAGGATGAGGCGTACCCGGATCTCGAGAGCGTGCGCACGCGCCTGGTGGCGTCCGCTTCCGGCCCGCTTGCGTTTTACCAGCGCCGCCTCGATTCGATTTGGCGCTACACCCTCCCCGGCCACGAGACGGCGGCGCTTGATGCCGCCGCCCTTCCCCAAACGCTCGATTTCCACATGACCGCGTTTCATTTCGCGTCGCCGCCGCCCGCCACGTTCACTCATTCCGATCCATGGCCGAACTTTTCCGTCTGGGGTTGGGAGGTGGTTTCCAGCCGGAAACAGCCGGGCTTCACGGTACTTGAAAATGCCGGCGCCTCGGGATTTCGCTGCTCGGTTCGCGAATGGCTTCCCGCGGGTGCGGTGCTCTCATCCGTGCGCCTGTCTATCTCCTCGCCTCCGATTGTGCCTCCGGGCGCCGTCCGCACCGTCACCTACATCCGCCTCCGCGACGGTAACGTGCGCCGCGCCAACCAAAAGGCCGACGCGCGGGGACGCCTCAGCTTCGACCTCGACGGCGACGTTTACGAAGTGGGTATCGCCGCGCCGTCCGTTCCGGTCATCGCCGCGTCGGGCTACGATCTTGCCGGCGAGGCCTGGGCTACGGCGGGGCAGCCGGTGAAGCTCAGGGTGCGCTTCTGGAACAAGGGCGCGGGTCGTTTCGTAGCGGGCAACGTGAAGTGGGAAAGCGCCGGTGATGCGGTCCGCCTGGAACCCGCGTCCTCGCGCCTGTTCGGCCTCGCACCCGGAGAGTCCGGCTACCTGACGGTCACCGCGACACCGTCCGATCCCGCTCAGACCATGCTCCGCCTGGTAGCCGGGGTGGGACCATCCCGCTTCGCCTTCAACGTGCCGATCTTCCCCGCCGCGTCCCCTCCGCCCGTTTTCCGCATCGCAGACGGCGCCACAGTCGAGGTGTACCAGCACGCCACCGAGCGCACCGAGCAGTCCTTCGGAACCGGCAACAGCGACGGCCACGCCTCGCCCGGCGAAACCTTCGCGATTCTGATCCCCGACGGCGAGTGGCTTCGCACCGCCGAACTGTTCGGCGCCAATCCCTGTATCGACGGTTCGCTGCGAGGCTCCGACTCGTGGGACTCCTTCGACCGTTCCGGAGCCTCCATCCGCTATTCGCTCCCCACCGTCTCCCGCGACTGCGCCCCCGGCACGCCGGTCCGCATGCTCGCCCGCATCCTCATGCCGGATTACCGTTATCGCTACTACTCGATTGAGTTTCCGGTCTGGTACGCGAACTGACGCGTATTTCCACTTAAAGCTCCGCTACTCCCTTTATCCGATTCCCACGGCCGCTGTTTCGTCCTACAATACAATCGCAAGGAGGCTGGCATGAGCCCTTTGGCTATCCTCATTTACGCGTTGGCGATCGGCCTTCCCGTGATACTGCTCTTCCGGTTCCATTCCCAGGCATGGTATTGGCACTTGCTTGCGATCGCTGCCGGATTGATGCTCGGCTTTATCCCCACACCGCCCGAACTGAAGACGGTGACTTTCGACATGCTGTTCGGCGGTTTCTTCGTCGCCCTGATGGTTTGGGGCATCGGCGGGCTGATCGTTTACCGCCCGCACCGCACCAGGCACGCTTAGGCGCTGCCGGCGGTTCCGCGATTCCTGCCCGCGGGGCAGGCGCTATTTCTTCGCCGGAGTGATATCGGTCACCGGGAGGTCCCAGTGGGCGAGGAGGATCTCGAATCGTCTCTGCTCCTCGCGCTGGAACTTGTCCTGGTCCGGCCAAAGCTCGCGGATCAGCCGCTGTTCGTCCGGATTGGACGTGGTGGCAACGGTGGAGTTCTTGAACCGGATGGTGACGCGGTAGTCCCAGCGCCCGTCTTCGGTTGTGTGATTAGCCGGCTGTTCGATCTTCACCGAGACCATGCGTCCGCTTTCCACGTTCTTCTGAAGCAGCGGGTAGTGGTTCTTGAGGAACAGTTGCAGGAACTCCTGCTGGTGGCCCCATTGGACTTTGTAGTAATACTCCATGGTGTAGGGCTGGTCTCCGGAGAGTTGCGGCGGGGCGCCCTGGGCGAGCAGAGGCGCCGCGCCGGCCGCAAGCATTAGCGTCAAGAGCAGGTATTTCATCGTTCCTCCCTTCCGAACCGCGCCGCTACAGCGGCGCTTCACGAACCCTTTCCTTCACAATCGCGGGAACCCCGGGGGCCCGGGCGCCCGCACGACCGCGGAACCCGTCCATCCGCAAACCCTCGATGTCGCGCAGCACCAGGGCGCTGCCCCATGCCGGCTCCGGAGCCGAATCGTCCCAGCTTACGTCGACGTCGCGCAGTTCCAGTCCGTTCACATGCTCGACACTATGCCGTGCGTGGCGCGCTTGTCGGGACGGTCCTCCGGCAGCATCCTGACCCGCAGTCCGCGGATCGCGATGTTCTCGAGCGGCCTTTCCGCCTGCCCGGAGATGAGGGACGTGCCGCGCGCCGTACCGCCCGCGCCATCGATCGTCACGTTTTCGATGCGGCCCAGCGCCGACTGCGGCGACCGTTTCTTCAACACGAACTTGAACACCTCCGCGCTGCCCCACCAGTTCCAATGGCGCCGGTTCAACTCGAACGTTACGTTCTGAAACCGGATGTCGCTCACCGTGGCGCCGTCCTGCACGTTTATCCCGAACACCTTGTTCGAATTGCGCACCACGATATTCGAGAACACCACGTGCCGGATGTCGGCATTCGTCTCCGTGCCGATCATCATGGCCGTGGACGAAGAGGTGAGAATGCAGTTCGTGACGGTGATATTCTCCGTCGGTTTCACCGGCCGCGGGGTCGCCCCGGCGCCGCCGCCCGAGCGCCACGCCTGTGTCTTCAGGACGATCGCATCGTCGGCCGTGACGATCGTGGAATCCGAAATCGAGACGTTGGATGTCGAGACGATGTCGATCCCATCCGCGTTCACGCCCTTTTCGAGATCCGAGTAGATATATACGCCGCGAATCCATACACGGTCGCAATCCTGCAGCCGCACGGTCCATAGAGGCGCGTTCATCAGGCGAACATTCTCGATGCGGATCTCCTGGGAATCCCGCAACACTACGTTGTACTTCTGCACGCCGGTGCGGTAATACCGTTTCATCTCGACGCCGGCCTTGCGCGCGATCTCGATTTCGTCGCGGATCTCGCCGTCGGTTCCGCGCGCGTCCACGTACTCGTATTGCGCCTGGCCGTCGATGGTGCCGCGGCCGGTGATGGCGATGTTGCGCGCGCCCTGCGAGTTGATCAGCGCAGGCACGCCGGACGGCCAGTCGGCGGGATTCCGGCTGAGCGCGATCGTGGCCCCTGCCTCCAGCCGCAGTTCCACATTGTTCTTGAGCCAGAGCGGTCCGGTGATGTACTCGCCGGGCGGAAGGTAGGCGACGCCTCCGCCTTTGGCCGAGCACGCGTCGATGGCCGCCTGCACGCCTTGCGTCGTCGGCTGCTCGGGTACACACCACGTTTGAGCCAGCGCCGAGCGCCAGGGGCAACAGGGACAGAATCACCGCTTTCATGGAAGCCATGATAGTGCATGGCGGGCGGCAGGTCACTCGCGGCGGTCGTGCGCAAGTTACAATTCGGGTTGATGCGACGGCGCTCGGGGATCCGCAACGGCCTGGAATACTGCCTGGCGCTCACCGCCATCAAGTCCCTCGAATATTCTCCGTCCGGGATTGCCTTCTGGCTCGGCTCGCGTTACGCTTCACTGCTGGATCTTGCCGTCCCGCGACTGCGACGCGTCGCCCTGCGCAATCTTTCGCTGGCCATGCCGCAGTTGACCGGTCCGGAGCGGCGGCGAATCGTCGACGGAGTCTTCCGCTCCATCGGGCGGTTGCTCGCGGTCTTCGCCCGCTTCCCCGGAATTGGCCGCCACAACCTCTCACGCTGGGTCCGGCTCGAAGGCGGAGAGCATTTCGAGGAGGCCCTCCGGCAAGGACGCGGCGTGCTGTTCGCCACGGCGCATCTGGGCAACTGGGAGTTGAGCGCCTTCGCCCACGCGTTCTTCGCGTCACCCATGAACGTAATTGCGCGGCCGCTCGATAATCCCTGGATCGACGCACTGGTGGAGCGGCGCCGGGCTCTGTCCGGTAACCGCGTGATTCTCAAAAAAGACTCTGCCCGCTCTATTCTCAAAGCGCTCGCCGCCAACCAGGCCGTCGGTGTCCTGATCGACCAGAACGCCACGCCCGAGAACGGCGCCTTCGTCGATTTTTTCGGCATGCGCGCCTGTGCCGGCACAGGTTTCGCGAAACTGGCCGCCCGCAGCGGCGCCGCCGTCATTCCCGGTTTCGCGCTGTGGAGCGAAGAGGAGCGCCGCTACGTGCTCCGCTTCTATCCGCCGCTGCAGGTTACAGGCGATGCCGTCGCCGATACGCAAGCGCTGCAATCGTGTCTCGAAAAGGTGATCCGCGATTACCCGGACCAGTGGCTCTGGATCCACCGCCGTTGGAAGACGCGGCCCGCGGGCGAGCCGTCGTTGTATGAATGTGCACCCGAAACGCCGGAACTCGTGTAGTATCCTGAAGCCGGACCCCGATGGGCCACATCAAGATCTCCCCGCTGCACAGTAGTGTCTTTGCGCTCGCGCTTACTGCCGTCGCTATTCTTTTGACGCTGTTACTGCGGCCCTTTCTTGAACCGGATATCTTTGTCCTGTTTATTGCGGCGGTTTGGATCAGCGCGTGGTTGTACGGCCGAACGGGCGGCCTGTCGGCCACCGGCGCTTCGGCCGTGGCTATTCTTTTTTTCTTTCTCCGTCCGGATACGAGCGCTCCTACTCCGTCCTGGCCCGTGCTGCTCCGCATTTCCGGTTTCGTGGTCTTCTCCGCGCTGATCACCTGGGTGACTGCAAGCTGGCGCGAAAGCCGCCGTCTCTTCTCCTCAACCATCGCCAGCATCGGGGACGCGGTGGTTGCCACGGACCGTGACGGCAGGGTCACCTTCATCAATCCCGTGGCCGAGAACCTGACTGGCTGGCCCGCCCGCGAGGCCCGCGGCAAACCGGTGTCCGAGGTGCTTCGCTTCGTCGATGAGAAAACCCGGGAGCCGGTCGGAAATCCGCTCGCCCGCGCCCTGCGGGACCGCGTGGTAACGGCACTCCAGGATCCCGCGGCGCTGGTTTCTCGCAGCGGCGCCGAATTCTCCGTAGAACAGAGCGCCTCGCCGGTTCGAGATTCGTCGGGCGAGGTTCGCGGAGCCATCCTGGTGTTCCGCGACATCAGCAAGCGCCGCCAGTTGGAAGAGCAGGCCACGCACGCGCAAAAGATGGACGCGGTGGGCCGCCTGGCCGGCGGTGTGGCGGGCGACTTCAACAACGTCCTGACGGTTATCACGGGGTACGCCGAACTGCTGCGCGCCGACGCGCCAGCGTCGAGTCCGACGCGGCGTTTCGTGGACGAGATTATCTGGGCTTCCGAACGCGCCGCCGCCCTCACGCGCCACCTGCTCGCATTCAGCCGCGGAACAACCGCCCAGCCGCGCGTGATCGATCCGAACTCGGTGGTTGTGAACATGGAACCCATGCTCCGCCGGCTCCTCGGCGACAATACCGAGCTGATCATGCTGACCACGCCCGGCGTGGGCCGCGTGAAGGCGGACCCGGCGCAAATCGAACAGATCATCGTCAACCTGGCAACCAACTCGCGCGACGCCATGCCGCAGGGAGGCAAGCTTGTCATCGAGACCGCTAACGTGGATCTCGAGGAGCCCAGCAGCAAGAATGTCGGCATTAAGCCCGGCGCTTACGTGATGCTGGCCGTCAGCGACACCGGCGTCGGTATGGATCCGGAAACCCGGTCCCGCCTGTTCGAACCGTTCTTCACAACAAAGGCGCCCGGGAAAGGCAGCGGTCTCGGGCTCGCCACCGTTTATGGCGCCATCAAGCAGGCGGACGGCCAGGTTACCGTGTACAGCCAGCCCGGCTGCGGCACCATTTTCGAGATTTACCTGCCGCGCGTCACCGAAGCCGCCACCGAAGCCGTCCTCGGGCGCACTGCCCGGGGCTCGGAAACCATTCTGCTGGTGGACGACGAAGAGGGCGTGCGCAAACTGGTATTCGCCATCCTCAAATCGAACGGGTACGACGTCCTGGAGGCCGCCAACGGAAGCGCCGCCCTCACCGCTTACGAAAAGAACGCCCACAAAATCGACATGGTGCTCACCGACGTGGTGATGCCGCAGATGACCGGCTTCGAGTTGGGCCGAAACCTCGGCGAGCGCACACCCGGACTGAAGATTCTCTACATGTCCGGCTACCGCGACAACGCCGTTGCCGCCAGCGGCGGCGAAGTTCCGCGCGCCTTCCTGCACAAGCCCTTCACCCCGGATGCGTTGTTGTCGAAAGTCCGCGAGGTTCTGGACACCGGACCGAACTAGCCCGCCTTCCGCAACGCCCGCGCACCGCCAGCCAGCTTCTGCTGGTATTCCGTGATCAGCACCATTACGGAATATTCTTCGGGCCGCAAGCCCGAGCCCTTCGTAAGCCGCATTCTGGGCCTCTCCTTCGGTCATCGCCGGGAAGAGCGTGCCGTCGGAATAGGCATCGAGGATCGCCGGGTGTATGTAGTATTTGCGGCAAGTGGCCGGACGGTTGCCCAGTTTCCTGGCGACGCTTTTGACCGCCGCTACGATGGCGCGCTTGCACGTCGTTTCATTCCTGCACGGACCGGCTTCGAACAGTTCCCGCGCCGCCAGGAGCGTGCCCGCCCAGGTGCGAAAATCTTTGGCCGTGAAGTCCTGGCCGCATAAGATTCGAAGGTAGCGGTTCACATCCGACGAGTCGACGCGGCAAACCTCGCCCGCCTCATTGACATAATGGAACAGTTCGTAGCCGGGCAGTTCCTGGCACTGCTTCACGATCGTCGCCAGGCGCCGGTCGGTCAGTTCCACCGTGTGATCCTTGCCGCTCTTGCCGCGGAACTGGAATAGCAGTCGCGCGCCCTCGATGCGCACGTGCCGCCCGCGCATGGTGGTCAGTCCGAAGGATTCGTTTTCCCGCGCGTACTCGTCATTTCCCACGCGGATGTACGTCGTCTCGAGCAGCCTCACCACGGCCGCCAACACCTTTTCCCTGGTGAGACCGCGCCGCTCCAGGTCCTGCCGCACGCGCTGCCGGATCACCGCCAACACGGTGCCGAACGCGATCATGCGGCTGAACTTGGCCTGGTCGCGCGTGGCGCGATACTGCGGATGATAGCGGTATTGTTTCCGGCCCTTCGCGTCCCACCCAACCGCCTGTAAATGGCCCTGCGGCGAAGGGCAGATCCAGACCCGTTCCCACGCCGGTGGGATTACCAGGCTCTTGATCCGTTCCAGGTGCCGGGGGTCCTTGAGCGGCTTGCCGTCCGGGCCCAGATAGCGGAACGACTTGCCGCAGCGTATTCTGCGGATGCACGGGCCCGCGCCACTGACGTAGCGGAGACCCGCCTCCCGCGCCGAATCCAGCGGATCGGAAGAAAACATACCGTTTCCTTTTGAGTGCACCCGGGCTGCCAGCGTGCGGAATCAGCCGCCGATCGAGTACATGGGCCGCGGAGGCGCCACGAACTTCTGGCTGTTGATCTCGTGCCCCACCCACTTGCCCGCAATGTTCCGCCGCACCAGCGCCGCGATCTCTTCATCGCTCGCCCCGGAACGCAGCAGCGTCTTCACATCGTCCTCTTCAACCGCGAACAGGCAGTACCGCAGCTTGCCGTCGGCCGTCAGCCTGACGCGATTGCAATTGAGGCAGAAAGGCCGGCTCACCGAGGCGATGAATCCCACCCGGCCGGCGCCGTCGGCGAACGCGTATTCGGTGGCCGGCGCGCGCGGGTCCGGATCCGGCACGGCTTCGAGCGGGCCCACCTCGCGCGTCAGGATATCGATCATCTCGTCCGCCAGCAGCACCTTGCTCCGGTCCCACAGGTTCTGCGCGTCCAGCGGCATGAACTCGATGTAGCGAACCTCGAAACCGTGCTCCCGCGCATAACGCGCCAAGGGCGCGATGTCCGGCTCCACCAGGTTCTTCACCGCCACCGCGTTCAGCTTTATCTTGTAGCCGAGCCGCCGAGCCTCATCGAGGCCTGCCAGCACTTTGGGCAGATCGTCGCGCCGCGTGATCTTCAGGAACCGGTCGCGGTCGAGCGTGTCCAGGTGCACGTTGATGCGGCGCAGTCCGGCTTCGTAGAGGGGTCCGGCCAGTTGCGGCAGCAGCACGCCATTGGTAGTCAGCGCCAGGTCGTGTATGCCCGGCAGGCCGGCCAGCCGGCGGACCAGCACGGGCAATTCGCGCCGCAGCAATGGCTCGCCGCCGGTGAGCCGCAGCTTGTTGATCCCCAGGGTCACCGCAATGCGCGCGAATCTCTCGATCTCCTCGAAATCCAGGATCTCGTGCCGCCCGGCGAACTTCACGTCCGTTTCCGGCATGCAGTAGAAGCAACGGATGTTGCACCGGTCCGTCACACTGATGCGCAGGCTGTCGTGCACACGTCCGAAAGAATCGATGAGCGGCGATAGCGCCATTTACTTCACGGCCAGCATTCGCTCGATGGGCACCACCGCGCGCCGCATCAGCTCCGCATCCAGTTCCACCCGGGGTTCCAGGCGCAGCAGGCAGTCGCGCAGTTTCTCGAGCGTGTTGAGTTTCATGTACGGGCACTCGCTGCAATTGCAGTTCTCGTTGGCCACGTAATAGAATTTCTTCCCCGGCGCCACGCGGGTCAGCGAATAGTTGACCCCGCTCTCCGTCATCACGATGAACTCCTGCGCCGGCGATTTGGCGCAGTGCTCGATGATTGCCGACGTGGACCCGATGAAGTCCGCCATCGCCAGCACGGACTCCGGGCATTCCGGGTGCGCCACTACCTCGGCATTGGGATGCAGGGCCATCGCCTCCGCCACGCGTCGCGCCGGAAAGGTGGCGTGCACGATGCACGCACCCTGCCAGATTTTCATGTTCTCGCGGCCCGACTCCCGCTGCACATAGTTGCCCAGGTTCACGTCAGGCAGGAACAGAATCGGTTTCCCGGGCGGAATCGAGTTCACGATCTTCACCGCGTTGCGCGACGTGCACACGATGTCGCTTTCCGCCTTCACGTCGATCGAGGTGTTGATATAGCTCACGACAGCGTAGTCCGGATGCGTGCGCTTGAATTCGCGGATCGGCTCCACCGGACAGCTCTCCACCAGGCTGCAACTCGCGTCCTTGTCGGGCACCACCACGATCCGGTCCGGATTAAGCGCCTTGGCGGTCTCGGCCATGAACCAGACGCCGCAGAAGGCGATCACGTCGCCGGAGAAATCCCGCGCCTTGCGCGCCAGTTCCAGGCTGTCCCCGATCACGTCGGCCAGGGCCTGAATCTCGGGCTCCTGGTAATGGTGAGCCAGCAGAATCGCTTTGCGCTGCTTCTTGAGCTCCAGAATCTCTTCGGAAATAGTCGGTGCCGCGTACATGGGGGAGTTATCTTTATCCTACCAGAGACCCCCATAATGGAAGGGTGAGGGTTGTCCTCATCTCTACGTACGAACTGGGACGGCAGCCCTTCGGCCTGGCTTCTCCAGCCGCCTGGCTGCGCGCCGCCGGCCACGATGTCACCGCCGCCGACGTCTCCTGTAGTCCCATGCCCTGGACCGCCATCGGCATGGCGGACCTGATCGCCTTCTATCTACCCATGCACACCGCCACGCGGCTTTTCCTGCGCCTGCTCGACCGCGTGCGCGCCGCCAACCCCCGCGCCCGCCTCTGCGCCTACGGCCTCTACGCCCCCTTGAATGAGTGCATGCTGCGGCGCGCCGGAGTGAACAGCATCGTCGGCGGCGAGTTCGAACCGGGCCTGGTCGAACTGGCGGGCCGCCTCGAAGGCCAGCCGCCGAATCCCCCGCCCGCGGTCAATCTCGACCGGCTGCAATTCCTGGTCCCCGACCGCGAGGGTCTTCCGCCGCTCGGCGCCTACGCCCGCCTGGTGGCCGGAAACGAGACGCGGCGCGCCGGCTACACCGAAGCCTCCCGCGGCTGCAAGCACCTGTGCCGCCACTGCCCGATTGTCCCCGTGTACCAGGGCGTTTTCCGCGTCGTGCAGCGCGACGTGGTGCTCGAGGATATCCGCCGGCAGGTCTCCGCCGGCGCCCAGCACATCACCTTCGGCGACCCCGATTTCTTCAACGGACCGGCCCATGCCATGCGCATCGTGGAGGCGCTCCACGACGAATGGCCCGCCCTCAGCTACGACGTCACCATCAAGGTGGAGCATCTCCTCAACCACCGCGACCTGCTGCCTGCGCTCAAGGCGACCGGCTGCGCTTTCGTGACCACCGCGGTCGAATCGCTCGAGGACCCGATTCTCGAAAAGTTCGCCAAGGGCCACACCCGCGCCGGCTTCGAAGAAGCGCTCGCGCTCGCCCGCGCCGCCGGCCTCCCGCTGTCCCCGACCTTCATCCCGTTTACCCCGTGGACCACCCGCGCAAGCTACGTCGATTTCCTGCGCCGCATCGCATCGCTCGATCTCATTCACCAGGTGGCGCCGATTCAACTCGCCATCCGCCTCCTGATCCCCGAAGGCTCCCTGCTCCTCGAACTCGCCGAAGTGCGCAGCCTGATCGAGCCTTACGATCCGCGCGCCCTGGTCTACCCCTGGCAGAATCCCGACCCCGCAATGGATGCGCTTTGCCGGCAGCTCCAGGGCATCATCCGCCTCGGCGACCAGCGCCGCCTTCCCCGCGCCGAAATCTTCCGCCGCATCTGGGACGCCGCCGGTGCCGGCGAATTCCCCGACCGTTCCATTGGCCGATCGCGCCACCATCCCCTACCTCACCGAGCCCTGGTACTGTTGAGCGGAGCCCACCGAAGAGCAGTTAGCTCTTGTTTAATATCCTGAATACAAGTACATTCCAGGAAGCGGCACGTGGATGCATGCCAGACGAAGAACGGCACGATGAATAGCATCCTAACCGCTCCGCGATCATGAACGAGAAAGCCGATCTGACGCCCGCCGACAAACGGGAATTGAGGGGGATCATTTCCCATCTCGGAGATTGAAGTCATGATGAGGAAGAAGGAGTCCAAGCCAAAACACTCGACCGCGGGCAGACGGCTGATCGGCGCCATGCGTGAGGTGCAGGGGCTCGAATTCGCCCGCCGTGTGCGACAGGTGCGCGAGGGACTGTCGCTCACGCAGTCGGAATTCGCCCATCGCTTTGGGCTGAGCCTTCGGTCCCTGCAGGAATGGGAGCAGGCGCGGCGGTTGCCGGACGCAGCCGTCCTCACCTACCTGAAAGTCATCGAGCGCAACCCCAAGGCTGTGCAGTTGGCCCTCAAACCGACTGCAGCCTGAACCTGCGCCAAGACGGGCCATTCTAGGACAACTACTGCGCCAGACGGGGGACGTAGGGTCGGCCTGCTGGCCGTGGTGCGGCAATTGCCGTGGCGACGCCCAGAACAGGTTCCGGAACCGTTCAGTTTTCCGGCCGGTAGGAAGGCATGCTCCGGAATCGAATTGCTGCACGACACGTGGCAAGAACGTGGGGCTTCTGGAGTTCATTCAGTTGAGCGGTTTGCCTGGCGCATTGCGGACCCGGTCTGTCCGCTAACGCCGTATATCGGCCACGAATGGCGCGCGACAGCAGAAATGCTACGATCATCTCGTATGGAACTCGCGATTCAGATTCAGATCGAGGAACTGCCGGAAGGTCTGTTCCTGGCGACTTCCGACGAAATCCCGGGCCTTGTTGCGCAGGGGCGTACCGTTGCCGAGACTTTGGAGATCGCCAGGGACGTAGCGCGCAAGCTCATAGAGGCCTGGCGTGAGCGAGACGGCGTACCAAATCTACCGAGTACGCCAACGACGGGAATACACGATTGTGGTTGCGGCCTGATGGGCCGCCTCGCAGGCTTTCGGTATCGCGAGATCACACGTAAGCTTAAACACTTGGCTTCGCGTTCGACCGTCAAGCTGCTGGAAGTCACGAGATCTGGTTCGATGCGAGTTCGAATCGGTATACCACCATCCCGAACCATCCTGGTGACATGCCTGAGGGAACGCTACGTGCGATTCTGAGGCAGGCTGGTCTCGACCCGGACACGTTTCTCAAAGCCTGAGGCCTTGATTACTACACGGCCAAGAGTCGGGAGGCAGCAACTCAGTCAGTGACGACCTCAAGGATGCTGCCCGTGTGGGATTCGTTTTCGGCGCGATCAGCGGCGGCCTTTAGGGGCAATCGTCGGCTGGCTTGTGCCCGGAATCGTCATCGGAACGGCTATCGGTATTCTTGTTGCCGTTAGAAGGTGGCACTAGCGGCATCCGCACATTTGACACAGTGCACCTGGCGTAGTTTCCGCTAACGCCGTCTGCCGCCCCGAACTGGCACTTCTCAGCAACGGCGATAATACGTCCAAGTGATTTCCCAGAACCGGACTTCTTGCCCGCGTCGCGCAAAGCGTTTATATAGCAGCATATGCTACGATACGGGAGTTCTAAAATTGCGCGCGACTTCGCGTTCAGAGCAGGAGACTGAGCCAGGGTAACGATTGATGGCCGCGTCAACACTAGAACCGAATGGTCTCGGCCCGACCGAGGCAAGTCGTGTCAGGGGCTTCGCAAGGTTCTTCAGGAGCTACATGAGTGTCTGGACCCTCGTTGTCGCTGCCCTGCCTATACCTGTCGGCACGTTCAAACTAATCCCGACTTTCGAGGTTCAACGTTCCTACCTGTCGGTATACACGTCCTTATTCTGCTTTCTCAGCCTCGGCTTCATATTCTTTCAACGTCACCGGCTCGGCTACTATATGTTCGAATTCGCGGATAAAAATTCGGGGATTGCAGGCCGAGTCACGATCTCGCAAGCCATCGTCAATATATTGTTAGTACTCTCAAGGGGATTTGTTAGCTGGCTACCTATGGCCTGCATTCTCTTGAGTGCCTTTGCCGGTTTCGTTATCACCGCTTGTTTGATGACGCGATCACGATTGCACGGGCCCAAGCTACGGCAGCGGCGCAGAGAGGAGTTTTGGCGGGTGCATTTCTAACGGATATGGCGGGGGCGGAAAGCCGCGACAAGATGGTGCGACTTTCAAATCTAATCTTCTTTGAAAACAAGAATACGGCTTTGGCATTGGCCTTGACCCCACTGACCGGCAACAACCAAAGGGCGGCAATCGACAACGAGGCTCGTAACAAGGCTAACCGTTACCAGTCTTTCGGGGATCATGGCGCTGTCGAGGCCGAGGCGATTCGATTCTTAAAGATCAACAGCAGCCCTGTAGGAACGAACCCCGACTTTGAGGCGGCGGCGTTCGTGGGCGAGTACGCGACGGTTCCCAGCCCAGATGAGGCATCTTAAGCCGAGCTTGGTTCCTCTAGGCAGCGACTTAATGCTCTGGTATCTGACAGTTTTTGTTGCTGCAGAAACAGCATTCATCCTAATGGCACTAAAGGAATACCTGCAGGATCTGGCGCATATCTCGGACGCATCGCTCATGGTAGTGAACGCCATTTGAAGATCGTCACATTAGTTCTGGCAGGACGCCACGAAGCAAGAAAATTCAATCGCCTGAGAAATGGGGCTCTCGGCACCTGCGAGCACTGGGCCGTGTAACACAAAGAACCGGCCAAATCTGCTGGCGCGAAAAGTCCAACGTAAGTGACTTAGAGCTAAGCAGTTTGGCCGGTTTTTTTCGCGTTTATCCGGTCCAACCTGTGCACGCGCCACATTCAGAAGGAGTTAGCGCCGCGCGGGCATCACGATTGGCCGGATAAACGCCCGACACTGATATTCGGCATCGCTAGAACGCCGATGGCCCCACTACTTCCTCGAAAGTGGCGTTATCGGACACTTCCAGGTATCCCCGCGTCGAAGGTTGCAAGTTAGGACTGCTGTGGCGTTGGAGCCTTTGAATGGGAGTGCCGTGCGCGTTGGGATTTCGTTTGTGGACGTTCCGGTGGCGCTGGACTCGAGGGATCTACACCTGCCGCGACTCCACGCGAAACAAAATCGCAAACGCGGTGTCCAAAACCAGTGGATTACCGTATGTGGCGCTCCGAAATGAGATTCCCGCTCAATGCTCTCGTCCTGCTCCTGCTGGTCTTCGGCTGCAGTGCCCAGCAGACGCCCCACCCGGAATTCGAGGTGGCGACCATCAAGCCCACGGCGATCGATTCCTCCCAGGTCGGCCAGTTAACCATGTCCGGGCAGATAAGATTTGGCCCGCAGATACACGGAAACACAGCGGAGTACCGCTACATGACGCTGCGCCAGTTCATGGCGGAAGCCTATCGTGTATTGCCCTTCCAGATCGTCTGCCCCGATTGGTTTCTGGAGGACCGCTTCGACATCGTAGCCAGATTGCCGGCAGGTTCCCGGAGCGAGGATGCCCCCCTGATGCTGCAATCGCTGCTCGAAGACCGGTTCAAGTTATCCCTGCATCGCGAACCCAGGGAAGAGCCGGTCGCGGCGCTGGTCGTAGCTGCGGGAGGCGCAAAACTGACACAATCGTCGCCGTCGGCGGCGAAGACCGCTGACAGCCCCGGTGGACGTCCGCAGATGCCGGCCGGCGCATTCGGCGGAATGATGGGCAACGTCGCCGTCACTTTTACCGTCAATCAAGCCACATCGTCGGTCAGCTTCGACGCAAAGAACATTACGATGGCTGACCTGGCGCGATTCCTGATGAACTTCGGCGCAGGGAACGGCCGCCCTGTTGTGGACATGACCGGCCTCAAAGGGGAATATGACCTCGTCCTCGACATCCCGCTGTCGATGTTTGGACTGAACGCGGCAGGTGAGCGACCGGCGGAAGGCGGAAACGCGCAGGCGCCCCGTCCCGCGGACTTCGCCTCGGATCCCGGAACCGGGACAATCATGAGCTCTCTGAGGAAACACGGCCTCGACCTGAAGAACTTGAAAGCCCCGGTCGAGCACCTCGTTGTCGAGAACGCCCGCCGGAAGCCTGCGGAGAATTGAGTAGCGAGGCGCCCGATCGCCTGGGCGCCTCACCTCTGAAAAGAATCTAACCCTTCACCGGCTTGTCGCTGGCTTTCCAGTGCTTCTCGTCCCAGTACATGACCTTGCCCTCGCGGTACGATTGCGCCGCCAGGTTGATCACCACCACCGCCCTGGCGCCCGTCTCCACATCCAGGTGGGGTTTCTGCCGCGTACGCATGCACGACAGGAAGTTGCCGATATGCACCTGCATGGGATCGGTCTGGTCCACCGGGATCTGAATCGGCTTGGTCCCGAACTTATAGCTGTCGCCCAGAATCGGGACCACCGCGCCATTCGCGCGCTTGGTTTCGGGAGTCACCGTGATCTGCGGCACCATCCCCTCGAACTGCCCGTGGCTGACCATCTCGATCGTCCCTTCGTGCCCGCGGATGGTCCCTGGAATGTGCGTCCGGTTGGCCATCGACGAACTCAGCACCATCGAGTGCCCCTTCGGATACTCGGCCAGCAGGTGGAACGTGTCCGGAACCTCGCGCTTCTCCTTGAACACGTAAATGCCGCCCGTCGCCATCACCTTCGAGGGGAACTGCGGCTCGTCCCAGCAGATGTTGAGCGGCGCGATCACGTGATAGAAAAGGTCGCTCGCGATCCCCAGCGAGTAGTCCCAATATTTGCGGAACCGGAAGAAGCGATCGGCGTCGTAGGACCGCTTGGGCGAAAGCTTGAACTGGTGCCCCAGCCACATGTTCCAGTCGATGAAATCGTCACCTTTGGCGTCCGGACCCGCCTTCTCATCGATGGGCCAGTTCCACTCGCCCTCCGCCGAATTGCGGTGGTACGAACCCTGGCTCATCAGCATCTGCCCGATCATGCCGTCGGCGATGGCCTTCTTGGCCTTCCACCACATGTCGGCCGAAGTGGTCTGCGAGCCCACCTGGAGGATGCGTTTGGTCTCCCGCACCGTCTCCACCAGTTGCCGCGCCTCGTCGTTGGTGTGCACCATCGGCTTTTCGAGGTACACATCCTTGCCGCTGTCCATGGCTTCCAGCGCCATCTTGGCATGCCAGTGGTCGGGCGTGGCGATGATCACCGCGTCCACGTCGCTCTGGTTGAGCAGTTCGCGATAGTCGAGGTAGCCCTTGACCTTGTATCGCTCCGCGGCCAGCCGTTTGCGTTTCTCGTAGACATCGCTGACGGCCACGATCTGGCACGCATCGTTGTGTTCGCGCGCGTAGCGCGAGAACGTGTTGGCATCGTCCATGCCCCGCCCGCCGCAACCGATCAGGCCGATGTTGATGCGGTCATTCGCGCCGATGATGCGGCCGCTCTTGCTAGCCTTCGCGGCAAGCGCCGAACTGGCTGCGCTGAGCGCGAATCCGGACGCGCCAGCGGTCTTTAGAAAATCTCTGCGATCCATAGCTTCACCCGTTCTATTATGGCGCACCGCAACGTGCCCTGCAGTGCCTTCATCAGGCGGCATGATGATGAAGAAGCGTATCGCATCACCACGGTGTTAGCGCGGCGCGGTTCATCACGAGGCGGGCGGAAAAAGCGAGGCAGGGTCACCGGGGCGGCTCGCGACCGCCCCGGCAAGGCAGGAAAAGAACTCAGCCGACTTTCAGGATGATGATGACGAGCGTGTACAGCGCCAGCGACTCGATCAGCACCAGGCCCAATAGCAGGGCGAACCGGATGGCAGCGGCGGCCCCGGGATTACGCGCCATGCCTTCGGCGGCGGAAGCCACCGCTTTGGCCTGTGCCAGGCCGCAGAGTCCGGATGCGATCGCCATCGAGAAGCCCGCGCTGATCGGAACCCAGTGGCCGTTGGCGGTGGGATTGTCGGGTGTGCCCAGTGCCTGTGCCAAGCCGGCCACGCTGCACAGCAGGAACAGGACGGTCAAATAGAACAACTTCTTGCTCATGTACTCTCCTTGAATAATCGCTCCCAGGAGGTGGTCCCCGTCATCCTCTTGCAGCCGGGCTCACACTGGAGGAGCGGCATAATGCCGGTATTAATGTTCGTGCGCTACCGCCCCTGCCACATACATCATGGCCAGGAGCATGAAAATATACGCCTGGAGGAACGATACGAAAATGTGAAGTCCCATGAATACGGCGGGCACCAGGAAATAAGTCAGGCTCAGGAACACCAGCGTCACCTGCTCGCCGGCATACATATTGGCGAAAAGACGAATGGTGAGGGAGAGCGGCCGGGCCAGGTGGCTGATCAGCTCGATGGGAACCATCAGCGGCGCCAGCAGGGGCATGGGGCCGGCGAAATGGGCCAGGTATTTGCCCACGCCGTTAGCCTGAAAGCCCACCAGGTTGTAATAGAAAAACGTCGCCACAGCGAGCCCCAGCGGAACCGCGGCTACCATGGTCGGAGACTCGAAGCCCGGCACGATGCCGATCAGGTTCGCGAGCAGGATAAAAATAAAAAGCGTTCCGAAAAAGGTGATGTAATGCCGGCCGCCGTGGCCGATCTGTTCGTCCGCCTGCCCTTGCAGAAACTCGTAAACGAGCTCGACCGTGTGCTGAAACTTGCCAGGTGCATTCACCGAAAGCCGGGGCCGCAGGATGGCGAAAAGCACAACGATGATCAGGGCGACGATCAACTCCATGACGATGAAGTTGGCCCAGGGACGCGGTTCGCCGTGCATCCCTACCAGGCCGAGCGCCGCATTTCCGAGGCCCGCCAGGTGATCGTTGAAGATCTTCGTAATCCAAAGTTCAGATTCGTGCATATACCAGTTGGAACAGAATTTCGACGATCACCGCAGCCACCGAAACGAACAGACCCGCCAGTGTGGCCACCATGCTGATCGGAGAAAACATCAATATAACATAGGCCCCACCGCCGAGTAGGGCGTAGCGGAGGGCTGCGACGACGACGACGCGCCGTCGCCGCGGACGGACGCCCGCCAAGGTGTCCACCAGGTTTTTGAGAAACCGGAAGTTCAGCCAGGAGGCGGTAGCGCCGATAGCGAATCCGGCGCCCCAGGTCCAGCCCTTCCAGGCGAATGCGGCGATGGTTCCACCCACTCCCAGCGCCCATATCGCTTTGCCGATACGCGCCAGCGCGAGTTCGGCAAAACGCTCCTCAGGATCGGTCATCGCGGGTGTCCCGCAGCAGTTGCCGGATCAGTTGCACGAAGCCGGCGGCAATTCCCAGGAGCAGAAAAACGATGTACCAGAAATCAGTGCCGAACGCTTTATCCAACAGGTACCCGATGGCGTAGCCGATAAATGTGGCCACGGGCAGCATGAAGGCAAGGGTGGTATATTCTCCCACCATCTTCCCGATGGGTTGTTTAGGCATGGCTGCTTTCCGCTGCCTCTCGCACCAGCAGGCCCATCTTGGGGTGCGAGGGTTCCATCGCCGGGCGGATGTCGAACTCCTCCAAAGCCTCGGTGGTCGTTGGCCCGATGGAGCATACCCGGCAGCGGCGCAGTCCGGCGAGTGCCGCCTCTTCGATTCCGTCTTCGCGCGCGGCGGCGGCAAGGTTGGCGACCTGCACGGCGGTGGTGAACAGCGCCACATCGAACTCGCCCGCGGCCAGCCGGCGCGCGGCTTCCCGCAAAGGGCCGGAATCTTCCGGCAAGCCGTAGCGATAGATGCGCACGGCGGTCACCTCCGCTCCACGCGCCCGCAGCGCTTCCAGCAGTTCGGGATTGGGGCGGCCATACTCCTGCACCGCGATGCGGCGCTCCGTGCAACCTTCCGTGGCGGCCAGCAATTCGCGCCATGTGTTGGGCTCGGGCGCCACGATGGCAGGGGCAAGTCCCATTTCGCGCAAGGCGGCGGTAGGTTTCGGCCCGCGCGCCACCACCGTCACGGTGCGCAGGGCGTTGGCGAAGGCATCCTCTGGAAAGCGCGTCGCCAGCAGCCGGTTCAACTGGCGCGTGCCCACTCCGGTCATCAGCACAACCATGTCGAAGCCGCCGTCGAACAGGCGCCGCGCAAAATCGAAGACCGCTTCGTTTTCCGCGAGCGGCACTTCGCGCATGGACGGCGCGACGAACGGATCGCCGCCCTGCCTGCGGATCAACTCGGCCATCTCCGCCGAGCGCCGGCTCTCGAGAGCAAGCACTCTCCTCCCGGCGAACCCCATAGCTACTGCGCAGCCTCCAGTTCGGAAAGCGCGGTCCGCTCCTTTTCGATATAGGGGACGCCTTTTTCCATCCAGTCGGGCTTGGGCGCGCCTTTCAGGAAATGATCGAAGTACTGCTGGAGCCGGATGGTGTAATCCTTCTGGTTCGGCCGCTTGCGCAGGCCGTGCGGCTCGCCGTTATAGACGAACAGGTAGACCTCCTTGCCGAGGCGGCGCAGGGCGAGGTAATACTCGATGCCCTGATACCACGGCACGGCGTCGTCGCCGTCGTTGTGCAGCAGCAGCACCGGAGTCTGCACGCGGTCCGCCCAGAAGATCGGCGAATTCTCGATGAAGCGCGTGGGGTATTGCCAGATGGAGCCGCCGATACGGCTCTGCGTGCGCTCGTATTGGAACTGCCGCGGCAGGCCGGTGCCCCAGCGGATGCCGTCGTAGGCGCTGATCATGTTGGAGACAGGGGCGCCCGCGGCGACCGCGCGGAAGCGTTTGGTCTGCGTCACCATGTATGCGATCTGGTATCCGCCCCAACTGTGGCCCTGAATGCCGATGGCATTTTCGTCCACGAAGCCTTTGTCCACCACCGCCTGAATCGCCGGGAGCACGCATTTGAGCGCGCTCTGCCCCGGGTATCCGGTGGTATACACGATGTCCGGCGTGAGCACCAGATAGCCGTTGCTGACGTAATAGCTGATGTTGATGGAGTGCGATGGAGCGGGCGCAACGTATCGGTTCACGCGGTCCGTCAGCTTCTCGTAAATGTAGACCATCAGCGGGTATTTCTTCTTTGGATCGAAGTTCTCGGGCTTGTAGAACGCTGCGGTCAGCGCCACGCCGTCGGCGTTCTTGAAGGGCAGCACCTCCGAGGCGCCCCAGTTAACCTGAGCCTGCTGCGGGTTGGCGGAGCTGACTTTGCGCATTTCCTTGAAGCTCGAATCGGTGACCAGGAGGTCGGGAAATTCGGAGAACGTCTGGCCGGTGAGCAGGTAGACGTCGGCGTCCTTGGCTTTGACGGGCGCCGAAAGGTACTTGTGCCCCATGGCAAGTTGGCGGGGCTCGGAGCCGTCCAGGGTCAGACGGAAAAAGCCGGTGTCCCAGGTCTTCAGGTTCTCGGCCTGAAGCAGCAGCGGTTGCGAGGTATCGATCCAGCGGTCGCGCGTATCGGACTCGGTGCGCACGTAGCGCAGGCGCAGATCGTTCTTGCGGCCGTACCCGGAGGTCAGATTCTTCGCGCCGGAACCATCCGGCGCAATCTGCCAGATATCGTACTTGTCGTAGAGCAGGACGCTCTTGCCGTCCTTGCTCCATCCGGCGGAGCCATACGATCCGGGCGTGCTGGGCGTGTCGGTCTCTTCGTTCCAGAATTTCGACGGCAGAGAGGCAGTCAGGTTCGCTACCTTTCCGTCGGGTACCGACGTCGTGCTCCAGTCTTTGCCGTCGAAAGACAGCAGGTAGCGGCCGGAAGGCGACCAACTGAGTGAGCCGCGCTGCTTCTTGGCGAGCAGTTTGCGCTGTCCGGTGGCGGCGTCGATCAGGTAAGCGTCCGAGTAGTGTTCGTCATAATCGGCGAGCGCGCGGTACTCGCGGTCGTCGCTGCCCAGCACCCATTGCGGGCTCTCCGAGGGCGTGACATCGGAGAGGACGGAATCCGCCAGTTGCACGATCTTGCGGCCGGCCATATGGAAGGCCGCGGTGTACGTGCGATTGCGGTCGCGTTCGGCGCGCACCTTTTGGATGGGCTGGATGTAATCGTCCTTATAAGACCAGAGATCCACCGAAGCCTTGTCCTCGGCGTTCGCGTCCGCGTCCTCCTTCTTTTCGGGCGCCGGCGGCGCACAGGCCAGATAAAGCAGCGCACCGTCTTTCGAAAAGTTCAGCGTGCCGCGGTCGCTTACCACGAAATCCTTCCGGAAGCCGGGTGTCGCCTCGGAGACGAGTTCGGTGGCGGTGGCGGCCTTGCGGTCCCAACCGTAGATTTTCCACTTGGGCTGCTTGGCCGCGGAGTCGTCGCGGTCGCTCAGGAATGCAAGCTGCGTTTGGCCCTCATCCCAGGTGAGCTTGGAATACTTGCCTTTGCCGGAGAGCAGGGTTGCAGGCGCGTCCGCGCCACCCGGAGCAACGGCATACACGCCATTCTTTGAGGTATCGTGGGCCGAAACGGCGTAGACCAGTTGCTTGCCATCATCGGCGAACGCGAACTCCGCCACGTCGGGAAGCGGGCGTTCCGAGCCGTCGGCCAGGCTACGGATGACCATCTCGGTGCCGAATTCGGGACGGGCGCCACGGCCCGCGGCGGCGGTTCCACCGCGTCCGCCGCGTCCGCCGGCCTGCTGGTCGAGGTTACCGCCCTCTTTGCGCTCGGCTTCGGGAACAGGCGCCGTGGCGGGCCGCGTTTCCGGAGCCGCTTTGAGGTACGCGAGGTAACCCGCCGCCTTTTCGGGCATCTCAAACCGCCGCACGCGATCGATGCGGACCGGCTTCCCCGAGGCGAGGTCCAGAATTACCATCGCATCCTTGGGGGCCTGATCGCCGGTACGCTTTTCCTTGCGAGCCTTTTCGGTTTCGGCCTTGCTCGGAAAGACCGAAAACACGAGGGTCTTGCTGTCCGACGAGAAGGAGAGCGTGACCCCGCGAGGCTGCGGCGGCGGACCTTCTTCCGAGGCAGCGGCGGGCGCAGCCACCGGACGCGCACCGGCCGGTTCCCGCTGTTCTTTTCCGCTTACCAGATTGCGGACGATCACCTCGCCGTCGCCTTCTTGAGGGAACAGCCCGTAGGCGAGGTACTTGCCGTCCGCCGAAAGGCGCTGGCCCACAATCGACTTCCAGCCATCGTAATCGCGGTGATTCAGAGGCCTCTTGCCGGTTTGCGCAAAAGCGATGGAGAGGAGCATGGCCGCCAGCAGCAGCCGGATAGGGATCGAGCGCGAGAGTCGGGCGTTCCGCATATTGGAACTGATTGTAGCGCCCTGAAGGACGGCGGCGAATTCAACCTGCTAAAGCAGCCCTACCAGTTTGTGATCGAGCCGTCGGGGCGGAAGTAGGTTTGCGCACGGTTCGTGAGGAACTGCGTGAACTCGCCGACCTGCTTGAGTTGCGTCATGTCCAGTTCCACGCCCAGCCCCGGCCGGTCGTTCGGATACAGCTTGCCGTCCTTGTAAGAATCGAGGCCGGCCTTGAGATACGGAATGGTGCGGCCCCCGTAGTTGTACTCCATCAACAAGGGTCCGGAGAACGGACCGAGCGTGTGCAACAGGGCGGCGGTGGAGATAGGGCCGGTGAAATGCGGGACGATGCCCACCATGTGGGTCTCGCAGATGGCCGCGATCTTGACCATCTCCGTGATGCCCCCGACGTTGGGCAGCGTGGCGCGCACGAAATCGATATCATGCGCCTCCACCAGCTTGTTGAACTCCCAGCGGTAGCCCCACTCCTCGCCGGCAGCCAGCGGCACGTTGACCTTGCTGCGCAGAATCGGCAGGTCCTCATTGAACGCCTCCGTACGCACGGGATCCTCGACGAACAGGGGCGCCGTCTCCTCGATCAGATTGCAGCCGCGAATGGCCTCGTGCAGGTCGAACCGCTGGTGGAAGTCGATACAGTAATCGCCGTTCTTGCCGATGCCCTCGCGCACGGCGACGCACTGGTCGTGAATCTGGTTCAGGCGCTCGCGCGTGTTGTACGGACCGTTGGCCGGCGCATCTCCCGCACCCATGCGGAAAGCGCGATAGCCGGCCGCGAGAGTGGCGGCGGCCCGCTCGCCGAGGCTCATACCGGGCTTGATGTTGGGCACCCGGCCCGACGTGTTGTACAGTTCGCAATAGTTGCGCACCATTCCGCCGAGCAGCGCGTGCACCGGCAGGTTCAGGGCCTTGCCCTTTATGTCCCACAACGCCATGTCCAGCGCGCCCAGGGCGTGAACCTTCTCGCGCCCCGGCGGGTAGAACCAGGCGCGCGCCATATCCTGCCAGAGCCTTTCGGTGTGCATGGGGTCCTGGCCGATAAGCCGTCCCGCGCAGGGCTCGATCAGGTCGCGGCTGCCCCCGCCTTCACCGACGCCCGTGATCCCGGCGTCCGTCTCCACGGTGACGATCATGTCGCTTTGATTGAAGAGGGGATTTGGATCGGGCGGCACCCAGGCGCGTACGCGGGTGATCTTCATCTTGGGCGGGGCGGCGGCGGCGCGGGCGGGCGCCGCGGCAACGGCGGATGCCGCCGCAAGCGATTGGAAAAACGATCGGCGTTTCATGGCTCGGTTATATACGCTATCAGAATCGCGAACCGAAGCGCGCGGCTGCTAAAATGCGCGCATGTCGCCACGCTCCGCGCTTTTCCTGCTCCTGGCCGCTTCCCTCGCGGCGCAGCAGCGGCCCATCACCCACGAAGATATCTGGCTCATGAAACGCGCGGGCGAACCAGTGGTCAGCCCCGACGGGCGTTCCGTGGTTTTCCCGCTCACCGAGCCCGATTACGACGCGGCCAAACAGGTAACCGACCTCTGGCTGGTTCCGGCCGACGGAAGCAACCCGGCGCGCCGCCTGACCTCCACGCGCGCCGCCGAGAGCGGTGCGGTGTGGTCGCCCGACGGCGCGCGCCTGGCCTTTTCCACGCGCCGGGAAGGAGACGAATCGCCGCAGATCTACATCCTGCCCGTGAACGGCGGCGAAGCCTGGCGCCTGACCAGCGTGCCTGGAGGCGCTTCCAATCCGCAATGGCGGCCGGACGGCAAAGCGATCCTTTTCGAAACTGATTTTGACCCCATCGCAGCGGAACGTAAGCAGCGCAAATCGACGGCGCGCGCCTACGACGCCATGCCTATCCGCTACTGGAATGCGTGGCTCGACGAGAAACGGCCCCACCTGTTCGTGCAGGAGCTGGACGCTGCTGCGCAGGCGGCCGACCTGCTGAAGAACTCGAAGCTGGCGGCCTCCCCGGGTTTCGGCGGAATCTTCCAATCCACGGGTGGCCAGACCCTGCAAGCCGTGTGGAGCCCGGACGGGCGCAGCGTGGTCTTTGCTGCCGTGCCCAATCGTGACGAGATGATGTCCGCGCCCGCCGAACCGGCGCTGTTCGTTGTGCCGGCGACTGGAGGAGAGCCGCGCCGCCTCACCGGATCCGGCGCCGGCTATTCGCGGCCTCGTTTTTCGGCAGCGGGCGACCGGCTCGTAGCCCTTCAGGAACGCAGCCCCGCGGCCGGCGGCCGCCTATACTCCCTGTCGCGCCTGGTATCGTTCTCATGGCCCGATCCTGGCGCGCCTGCCCTGCTGACGGGCGCCTGGGACCGCTCTGTTTCCGGCTTCGTTTTTTCAACCGACGGCGCCACGCTCTACCTCGAGGCCGAAGATGACGGCTTCGACCAGATATACACGGTCCCCGCCGCGGGCGGCACCGTCCGCCGCCTCTTCGACGTCAAGGCCGGCGGCTACAGCGCGGTCAAGCCGGCAGGTTCCGGCCTGATCGCCCTCTATCAAACGGCCGCGCAACCGCCCGAGCCGGTACGTCTCGATACGGCCGCCGGCAGCCACAAACGCCTTACCGATTTCAACGGCGCTCGCGTGGCGCAGCTCGACCTGCCGGCGCCGGTCCACTTCTGGTTCACGGCGAAGAACGGCAAACGCATTCACAACCTCATGTTCCTGCCTCCGCATTTCGACGCCGGTGCGAAGTATCCGCTGCTGATCTTTCCGCATGGCGGTCCGAACTCCATGTCCAAGGAGGCATTCTCCACGCGCTGGAACAGTTTCTTTCTGGCCTCCCCCGGCTACGTTGTACTCGAAACGAACTATACCGGGTCCACCGGGTTCGGAGAGAAGTTCGCCGACGACATCGAACGCGACGTCCTGCGCGGCCCGGCGGAGGAGATCCTGGAAGCCATCACGGAAGCCGTGAAGCGTTATCCGTACATCGACGGATCCCGGCAGGCGGCCGCCGGCGCCAGCTACGGAGGCTACCTGATGAACTGGTTCAACGGGCATACCAACCAGTTCAAGTGCCTGGTGAACCATGCGGGCGCGATCAACAACGAATCGCAATACGGGGTGAACGACGGCGGCATCGACCGCGAACTCCGCATGGGCGGACCCATCTGGGAAAAGGGCGGCCAGTGGAACGAACAGAGCCCGCTCCGCTACTCCGGCTCGTTTCAGACGCCGACACTGATCACCCAGGGGGAGCTCGACTACCGGGTTCCCATCAACGAAAGCATCACCACCTTCAAGATTCTCCAGCGCCGGAAGGTGCCATCCCGCCTGGTGGTGTTCCCGGATGAGGGCCACTGGATCCTCAAAGGAGAAAACAGCCGCGCTCACATGCAGGAAATCATGTCGTGGCTGAAGCGATATCTGTAAGTTCCGTCGCGCCGCCGGGGCGCCGGAGATTGCGGTTCGTTCGGTCCCGCTTCTTATTTCAGCTAGAATAACCCTTCTACCTATGCAATGGTGTGCGGTCCGGGTGCCAGCTTCGAGCGCGAACCTTGGTCCGGGCTTCGATGCTCTCGGACTTGCGCTGGGCGTGTACCTGACGTGCCGGTTCCGGCGGGCGGAGACGCTCTCCATCCGCGCCGAAGGGCGCGACGCGGCGCAGATCGCATGCGGCGAGGATAACCTGATCTGGCAAACGGCGCTGGCGGTGGCACACGACCACCACATGACGATGCCGCAAATCGAACTGCATATCCTGAACGACATTCCGCTCGGCAAAGGCATGGGCTCGAGTGCGGCCGCGCTCACCGCGGGGGTGGTGATCGCGGACCGGTTGCTCGGGCTGGGCTGGAAACCGCTGCGGATTCTGGACGAGGCGGCGCGTCTCGAAGGCCATCCCGACAACGTGGCGCCGTGTACGCTGGGATCGATTGTTGCGAGCGCGATCGATTCGGGCGGCGTGACGCGCGCGGTGCGGCTCGACCTCCCGCAGCGCTTCGGCCTCGCCGTAGTGGTGCCGGACTTCGACCTGCCGACCGTCAAGGCCCGTGCCGTACTGCCTGAAACCTACAGCCGGGCCGATGCCGTTTTCAACGTGCAGCGCGCAGCCCTGCTGGTTGCCGCGCTCGCCGCTGGTTCGATCTCCGCATTTCCCACCGCTCTCGAAGACCGTTTTCACCAGCCCTACCGGGAACCGCTGGTGCCGGGCCTTGGCGATATCCTGCGCCTGCGCGCACCGGGACTGCTCGGCTGCGCACTGAGCGGCGCCGGGCCTTCGGTGCTTGTGTTCTACGAGCGCGGGTACGACAGCGTGTGCGACCTGGTCCGCCAGATCTTCGCGCTGCACGGCCATGAATCCGAGACGTTGTTCTCCGACATCGCGCCCTGCGGCTTCGACGTCTGCGACGAGGAATAGGGCGAATTAATCGACGGCCAGTTCCACCCAGCCGGGTAGCGTAGCGGGGCGGTTGTTCAGAAACACGATGCGGCGCGTCTTCGGGAACGGCAGGTTGCTCGCAAGCGCCCGGTCGTAAAGCGAGTACTGCTGGAGGACCTGGCGGTAGTCGGGGTTGCTCGTGTCGAGCCACGCGCTTTTGGCGGTCAGTCCGCCACCCCAGCCGAGACAGAGCAGGCACGATCCGGAGTCGCGGGCGGCGGCGAGGCGCTGTTCGAGTTCCTCCATGCTGCGGTCGAGCAGGCCGAGCCCGGCCCACGACGCGTACTGCCGCTGCAAAGCGATCAGGCCCGCGGCATACACGTTGGCCGCTTCGAAAATTCGCGCACGGCTGAGCGACTCCGGCCAGCGGATCGTACGGCGGATCTCAGGCTGAAGCAGCGCGGTCTTTTCGTTCCAGTCGCCTTCGAATACTGCGCCGGGATTGGCCATTTCCGCGAACCACGGGGTGCCCTCTTCCGGACGCCCGCCATCGGCTGCCCCTCGGGGACTGGTCTTCCACCCCAGGGCGAAACCGGCTCCGCGCGGCAGAAGGGTGGAAGTCCGCAACAGGTAGATTTTGAATTGCTGCGTGGCCACTACGTCCGAATCGCCGGCCCCGAGAAAGCGCATGCGGCTGGCGCCGGCGGCCCCGAGCGCCTGGTCTTCGACGCTTTCGGCGGGACGCCGCGGCGGGCGGTCTCCCTTGACGCGGCCCGCCACATCCTGCAACATGCCGTCGCGCCAGTTGGCGAAGACCATACCCGTACGCAGGCCGCCCTTGATGGCGGTTGCCGGCAGATAGGGCCCGGAAGCGCCGGAAGCGAAGGTCGGGATGTGAAGACTATCGCCCGAGGCGCGATTCCAGTAAGCCGAGTAGGCGGCGGATTCAAAAGGAACGCGGCGTCCGGCGAAATTCTGCGCAAAGCCGCCCCAGGAAGCGAAGTCGAGCTTGTCCGCCTTCTTCAACTGCGTCAGGTAGCCCTCGAGGCGCGGCCCTTTGGCGAGCAGGCGAAAAATTCGCCACTGGTCGAGCACGTTGACGTGGTCTTTCCAGACCATGTAGTCGATGGGGCTCAGTTTGCGCCCGTCACCAACCAGCAGGGGAGTCAGACATGTGAGGCGGTATCGCATCAACTCACCTCGGGAATTTCGATGGACAGCGCGAAGCCGGCACGGAAGACGGGGTGGGCAAACCCTTCCGGCGCCACATCGGGCGCAGCGCCGCAGGGAGCGGCGGCGGCGTAGACCACTGAGCCTTCAGAAACCATCTGCAACTGTTTTTTGAGTTCGCCGGAGCCGGCGGGACTATCGATCCGGCCGCTGCGCACCAGAATGCTGTAGTTGCCTCGGGTCCAATCGACCGTATCGGAGGCCGAGGGAGTGAAGAGCGAGAGAAGCCAGTGGGGCCGGGTCTTTTCGACCGCGGCAACCGCGGCCGGTTGCGCGGCGGATTCCGGCTCCGGCGTGGATTCCGCTGCGGGCTCGGATGATTCGATTTCCGGCGCGGCCTCTGGTGCGGGCTCGAGCGATTCGGCTTCGGGCGCGCCTTCCGCCGCGGGTTCGGGTGATTCGGATTTCCCCGGCGTCGGCCTCTCGGTGCGGGCGCGGGCGATTCGCCTTCGGGCGCAACTTCCGCCGCGGGTTCGGCCGGCACGAGGGCTTCAGCCTCCGGCGTAACTTCCACTTCGGGGTCTGTTAGCGCAGGTGCTTCGGCCTCCGCCGCGGGCGCGGGCGACTCGATTTCCGCCGTGGCTTCGACTTCGGGCTCGGCCTGCGCGGGTGCTTCAGCTTCCGGCTGCTGTGACTTCCGCCGCGGGCTCGGGTGATTCGACTTCGGGCGCGCCCTCCGCCGCCGGCTCGGCCGCAGGTTCCGGGCCCTCCGAAACAGGCGCTACCGCCGTTTCGGCCGGCGCCGGAGGTTCCGTTTCCGGCGCACTCTCGGGTAACGGCACTTCGGGTCCGGGAGCGGACATCGGCATTACCGCCGAACCGGCTCGCCTCGATGCCGCACGCAGTTCCAACGGGCCGAGAATCATGTCCGGCAGGACTCCGTCCACAAACTCCGGGGCTTCTGCACGACCCCACCCGCGCGACCGCTCGCCGCCGAATCCGGTGTCCGCCAGGAGCCGGAACGCCGCCTTGACGGGACCGATCCAGCGCTGGTGCGCCGCTTCATCTGAAAACCCGGCTGCTGTCCAAAGGCCCGCGCCTGCGCGGAATTCGATGCAGGCGGTGGCGTGACGCTCGGTTGCGCCGGTCATCCGGTCCACGGCCGCGCTCCAGCGGACGGCGGTGCGGAACGGTCCCGGACTCCCGGCGGGCACGAGGCACTCGCTGGCGCCATCCACGCTCCACTGATTCTGATCGAGCCTGCGGCCGGCGAGCACCGATTGCACGATGCTCATCGGCACGAAACGGGCGGATTTCCAACGCACGCGCGCCGACATCAGGGACGGCGAGGTTGGCGGCCAGATTGTCCGCGGCGGCACGACGAAACCGATCTCGTCCAGAAACGGGTAGCAGGAACTGAAACAGACCGCCGGCGCGGCGCTGCGGGCCGTGGCTTCCAGCCAGTCTTCGAGCGAACCCAGACGCGCCATGGCGGACGTGATCGCGGAATACAGCGAATCGCTGTGATAGATCGCGTCGACGCGGTTGCGCGCCCCTGAATCCGGACCGATTCTCCAAGGCCCGGCGGGACGGAGTTTGACGACCAGTCCCGGATTCATTACTCGTCTTTCAAAAAGGAGAAGCCCGATTCGTTTACTGCCGTCTGAATCGCCCCCAGCGTGGCCCCGGCCCCGATCTCCTTCTCGGCCGCGCCCGAAGCATAGTAATTACGCCCGCGCCATACCAGGCGCAGGTTGGCGAAACTCACCCGGCCGCTGCCCCGCGAGCCGCCGCCCCCGAGCGAATCGTCCTCGAGCAGCCGCAACCCTTCCAGCACGCGCGCGAATAGAGGCGCATCTTCCTCGCACAACACATCCATCACGAACCGGGTGCGGAAGCGGGCACCGGCCGGAACACGCTCGAGGGTACGGGGATTGGCCTGCGAGGTGATTCGGTCGATGGCGTTCTCGCTCTTTACTTCGGTGAGTTCGTCGTCCAGGTTTTCCCGCATCTGCGCAGTGATGCTC
This sequence comes from Bryobacterales bacterium, assembly GCA_963836425.1. GTDB lineage: Bacteria > Acidobacteriota > Terriglobia > Bryobacterales > Bryobacteraceae > CAWIJJ01. The sequence goes on from CAWIJJ010000017.1 coordinate 428,387, forward strand.
TCGGCATCGAGCGGAGCATCGAAGACCGCCAGGCGCGCGGGCGTTGCCTGGGTGGTATCGAGCGTTTCGCCCTGCACCCGCTCCATGCGGCCGGGATTACGCCCGAACAGCAGGCAGATCTCGTCGTCCGGCCGGTCGCTCTGATGAATGCGCACTTCCTGGCCCTTGCGCCGCGACAGGAAAACGAGTTCGGTGGGAACGGCCAGGCCGGCCGATTGCTCCAGCAGGGAGCGGATTTTGCCGCGCAGCGAACTGCCCGGCACATATGGCCGGCCAAATGCGTCCTTGACCACAGGATTATCCGACCCGCCGATCTCCAGCGAACCCTTGCCCGCACCCACGTGCAGGCCGGTTTCGCAGTGCATCTCGCCTTCCAGGATCAGCTTGCCGATGAGTTTCAGCTCGGTTTGTGTGGTGTGTGCGCTCATGCGTTACTCGTTGTAGGCCACGATGGCCTCGAATAGATCCTTGAACCGTTCGTACCCGCGGATATCGTTTCTGCGCGTTACCTGAAGGAGCAGCTTTTCAAGCTGGTCGAGACTGCGCAATCCGTGGCGCGCGATGGTGTAGGCCAGGCGCGCGCGCAGCATCACGAACTCGTGCTGGCGCTCGCCTTCCGGCGCCCGCACGGCCCGGCGTACGGCGCTGTACAGGCGGCGCAACTGGCTCTTTGTGCCCGAGTCCATGTCGCGCATGCGGCTGACGATCGCGTGGGCCTGATTGTCCAGGTACAAGCTGTCCCCAATCAGCTTCTCGAGCTCAATTTCAGGCGGGCCCTCGGGTCGGCCGCGGTCAAAGCCGCGGCGGTCTCCGCGATCTCCGCGGTCGCCTGGCGGACGATCGCCGCGCGGTCCGCCATGGCCGCCTTGTGGTCCGCGTCCTTCGCCGCGCGGGGGACGGTTTTCCTTCCGTTGCTCCTGCTCTTGTGGCATTTTCCTAAACCTCTGTTACCAATCGGGCCCACTCCAGGGCCACCAGGCCCGCGGGGCGGAGTTTCACTTCCGCCGACTTGCGCCCCATCTCGCTGATCAGGTGTGTCCGAAGCTTCTGAAACTCCCGGTCCCGCGTACCGCTCAGGATGCGGTTGAAACGGCGCTGGAAGCGCCATGTATGCTGTGTTTCGTTATGGCCTTCGCCGTAAGCGTCGCGCCGGTAGAAGCTGCGCAACTGATACAGGAACTGCCGCGACATGCGAAAATCGTGCACCAGGCGGGTGACCGTGTCCTTCAGTTCCGCCGCATCCGCCAGGTGCCGCCACTCGAGGATCCGGCCCAGGAGGAAGATGCAGTCCTTATCGGCAGCCTTGGCCAAGTCCAGGTTCCGGCCTGCCTCCTCGTAAACCGCCGGGAGCGGATAGTACGTCTCCGGCGCCAGCGCCAGGGCCATCGAGATTGTCTTGCCTTCCGCGCCCGGGTACTCCTTGAGATTTTCCTCGGTGAAGCGGTGAAACAGGCGCTGTACCTCGCGCGCCAGCGCGATGAGCGCGTCCCAGGAGCCGTACACCGCAAAATCGTCTCCGCCCGAATAAATAATACTGACCTTGCGCCAGAATTCCGGCAGCGAACACAGCACTTCCAGTTCGCCGGCGAAGAACTGCTTGTACAGCACCGATAACGGCACGTGCTCCTCAATGCTATGCACGCGGCGCAGCCGAAGGCCGAAATTGTCCACGTCGCCGCGCAACACGCCCCAGATGGAGCGTCCCTGCGCGCGGCGCGCCAGCGTCTGCACCGGCGCCACCGATTTGCCGTCGTCGGATGGCGCGGCGTGACGGGCCAGCATAATGCCATCGGGCGAGATATTCGAGCTCAGGGTCCAGGTGTGCTTGCCCTCGTCCGGCGTCACCTTCCCGGGGTTCTCGGGGGACCAGCCGATGCGCGAAGCCTCCCGAACTTTGGAGCCGAGTTCCCGGCCGAAGTAGTTGTCCCCGCCGGTACCATTCGAGCGCGAGCGCGGCTCGAACGCGGTGGCGGCTGACCCGGCCAGAGGAGCGTGGCGTTTGGCATCGATGGCGTCGCGGAGCCGTTTGCGGATGACCGCCCAGTCGCCCAGGTTGTCGGTCATCGCCCAGATCAGCCGCACCACACCTGCGCTTAACTCGGAAACCTGTGCGGCGGCGCTCGCAAGAAACGCCTCCGCGGGTTCGCGGGCCTCGCCCGGCAGCACGACGAGGAACTGGCCGCCGCCGCTTGAACCGAGCAGAATACGGGACAGGCCGAGCTCGGCAAGCAGCGCGCGCGGCAGAACTTCACACAGCAGAGTAATCCATTGCGAACGGCCCGCAAGCAAATCTTCGCCTGCCGAACGCATGGAACGCCCTTCGGCGGAACCAGCCAAAAGGAACTCTTCTGTGCCCAGGATTTTGCCTTGAAGCAGGATCTGTTCGGGCATCGAATGCAGAAAAGCCTTGAGAAACCCTCACTCTAGCACAATTCCTGAGAATCCCAAGGCAGCCTGGGAACCATACTCTCTATGCAACCCTGGAGATCGATGGCTTTGATTGCGATGCTCACGCTTGCCCCGCTGGCGGCCTGGCAGGCGGCTCCCCCGGCGCCGGCGACACGGCCCGCCGCCAAGCAGGCGGCTCGTCCGAAAGCGCCCCCCGCGAGCGATGCTCAGCTCGAAACGGTGATCCGCGGAAAGTTCGCTCAATCCAAGATTTCGGCCGATCGCTTCACTGTCAGAGTGCAAGGCGGGGTGGCGACGCTCGAGGGCACAACCGACGTGGTGCAACACAAGGGAACCGCCACCCGGCTGGCCAGAATCGCGGGCGCCAAGGTTGTGAACAATCGGATTCAGGTGAGCGAAGCTGCCCGGAACAAGGCGAAACAGAACCTGCTGGAGGGCCGCAGGCGCGTCCAGGTCAAGCGGAGCGAACCCCGCTAACCGTTCCCGGTGCGCCCGCGGCCCTTCCGGACCTCAATTCAACAGCCGGCCATTCCGAATATACGCCGGCGTATCCAGATCGTCCATATCCATCAGTAACTCGGGTTCCGCCATGAGTTCGGGCTCGATTTCCGGCTCAGGCTCCGGAGCGGGCGCCGCCACAGTTTGCATCACGGGCTCCGGTTCGGGGTCGGGCGGCATCACCACGACCACCGGTTCCGGCTGCGGCTCCGGGGCCGGCGCCGCGACCCGTTCCACGCGCACCACATTGCCCACCGCGGGACGCGTCTCCTCCAAATCGAAATCCTCGGGACGGAACCCGGTGGCGATCACCGTGATCTTCACGCCGTCTCCCAGCGCTTCGTTCAGGATGACGCCGAAATTCACCTGGAGATCATCGCAATTCGCCGCCTCCCGGATGAGCGAGCATGCTTCGCTTACCTCGTGCAGTCCGAGCCGGCTCGAACCGGTGATGTTGATCAGCACGCTCCGCGAACCGGAAATGCGGGCATCCTCGAGCAGCGGGCAGGTGATCGCCTGCCGCGCGGCCTCCAGCACCGCATTTTCGCCGTGCGCGATGGCTGTGCCCATCATGGCGAATCCCATGCCGCCCATGGTGGACTTGATATCGGAGAAGTCGCGGTTGATCAGCCCCGGTGTGATGATGATATCGCTGATGCCCTGCACCGCCTGAAGCAACAGGTCGTCGGCCGCCTTGAACGCCGCGAAAAAGCTGGTGCCGCGGGGAACCAGGGCCAGAAGCCGGTCGTTGGGAATGGCGATCACGGTGTCCACGGAGCCGGCCAGCTTGCGGAGACCCTCGTTGGCCAGGCGCTTCCGCCGCGGCCCCTCGAATCCGAACGGCTTGGTGACCACAGCCACGGTCAGCGCATCCAGCTCCTTGGCAAGGCCCGCGATCACCGGCGCTGCGCCCGTGCCCGTTCCGCCCCCGAGCCCGGCCGTGACGAACACCATGTCGGCGCCTTGCAGCACCTCCACGATCTCGTCGGTATTCTCCATTGCGGCCTGACGCCCTATGTCCACATTGGACCCGGCGCCCAGCCCGCCGGTGATCTTCGGCCCGAGCTGCAGCTTGTTGGGGACCTTGCATACATCGAGCGCCTGCACGTCCGTATTGAGTGCGTAGAACTCCACCCCGTCTACGCCTTCTTCCACCATGCGCGCCACGGCGTTACAGCCGGCGCCGCCGACGCCGACGACTTTGATTCTCGCGCCCACGCGAGCCTCTTCTTCCATCTCGTACTTGAGATCGTCCAGATTCGAATCCATCAGCCCCATCGTCCACCTCCAGGCGAGATGCCTATCGCAATACCCGGTCCAGCCAGCTGCCCGACTGCCGTGTCTGTTCGGCCTCTTTGAGTTTTCCGGAGTACATGGCGAGACCGGCGGCCGTGCTCCAGTCCGGATCGTTCATACTGTCCGGCCAGTCTTTGATCCCGACGGCGATGCCGTAGCGGGCCTGACATTGCAGTTCGCGCTCGGCGACATCGCACAAGTCCGGGAGCCGCGCCGCGCCTCCCGTCAAAAACACTCCGCCCATCAGCGCGCGGTCCATCCCGACGCGGGTGAGCTCGCTGCGCACGTATCGGAACAGTTCGCTGGCCCGTGCCTCCAGAATCTGGTTCACGAACCGCCACTGCGCCTGGCGGGGCTCGCGGTTGCCCTGACTCGGCAGTTCCACAAACACGTTTTCCGGACAGGTGGCGGAAAGGGCGCTGCCGAATTCCTGCTTGATCAGCTCGGCCTCCTGGAAGCTCAGCACCAATCCCTGGGAAATATCCCGCGTGAAATGGTCGCCGCAGATCCGGACGGTTGACGCAAGGTGCATGGAGTCGCCGTAATACACCACCATTTCGGTGGAGTGAGCGCCCAGGTCCACCACGGCGATGCCTTCCTGCCGGTCCTCGGGAAGCACCGCCGCATAGCAGGAGGCCAGCGCCTCGAATACCGTTTCCTCCACCTCCAGATGCGCCATGTTGACCGCGCCGACCAGCGCCGTGTGCTCCTGCCGCGACGCCGTAAGCAGGTGAACGTTGATCTCCAACTGCGAAGCCAGCATCTTGCGCGGGTCGCGATGCCCGGGGTGCCCGTCGACGACGAAATCCTGCGGGAACAACTGAAGCACCATACGATCCTGCTGGAGCTGGACGTTGGAGGCGCGGTCCACCGCCCGGTTGACGTCGCGCTGATCGATCTCGCGCTGCGGCCCCAGTTCCATCACTCCGCGGCTGCTCGCGCCGCGCAATGTCGGACCGCCCATCCCCACCACCGCCCGGTCCACCGAGACCTGCGCCGATGCTTCCGCGTGCCGCAGCGCCAGCCGGACGCGATCCGCCACCGCTCTCTGGTCCGCGATAAGCCCTTTCGACCAACCGTCGGAGGCAACCGTCGAGGATCCCAAGAGCCGGATCCGGCCGCCCTCCACCAGGCAGACCACCATCCGGATGGTGCGGCTGCCAACATCCAATCCCACTGCGATATTCGGTTTTACTGCCATGGCTTCATTCCTTTACCGTGATGCGGTCGTCCAACCGCAGGTCAAAGATTTTCACCTCCGGGGACCGTTTCCGGATCTCCGGATAATTGTTCAGGAAATTCTGATAGCGCCGTCCATAATCGCCGTCGCCCAAAATCAGTTCCACGGCGCGTCCCTCGATCTGTGCCGTCACGCGGATGTTTGAGGTGTCGGCCGCGTTGATTTCGGAAATCTCCTTCGCATGCGGGCCGAGCCCCTTCTGTACCTCGAGCATTGCCTGCACACGCTCCCGCCGTACGCTCTCCGGTTCATTCGGTTCCACACCCTGGAGCACCGGCAGCACGAACTTCGCCTGTGGCGTCTGCTCGAGCAGGACCCCGAATGCATCCAGCAGGAATACGTGGCCGCGAAGCACGCAGAACGCCACCGGCGTGCGCTCGCGGATCTGTACCACCAGCCGCCGCGGCAGAATGCGCGACACCGACGCGCTCTCCACCCAGTCGATGCCGAGCAGCCTCCGCCGCCGCTCCGCCAAAGGCACGGCGAACACGCTGCGATCGAAATCTGTCGCGAAAACACTCTGCACCCTGGCGCGGGACGCATGCGCCAGGCCGTGCACCGTAATCGAATCCGGCACCGACCGGGAAAGCTGGAAATTCGGGCTGGTCAGGGCATAGTGCCGCATTTTGGATGCCGCCCACGCCATGCCGGCGAAGACCAGCAGACCCGCTGCCAGCCCCAGCCACAGCCGCCATTGGATCCCGCTTGCCAGTTTTTTCGATTCGCGCGCCATCAAGGTTTCTCCCGCAGCCGCGACAGCACCTTCTCGCCCGCCTGCCAGACATTCCCCGCCCCCAGGGTCAAGACCAGGTCGCCATCCCGCGCCACTTCGAGCAGCGCTTCCACGCCGCGATCCATCGAACCAACGTACTCGGCCGAGCGGTGGCCGAACTGCCGGATCCGATCCACCAGCGCTTCCGCACTTACTCCTTCGATCGGACGCTCGGAAGCCGCGTAGATATCCAGCACAAACAACGTGTCGGCCTGGTGGAACGCACCGCCGAATTCGTCCAGCAGGTGAAACGTGCGGCTGTAGCGATGGGGCTGGAACAGCACGTGGACTTTCCGGAAACCGCACTGCCGCGTGCCGTCGAGGGTCGCATGGATCTCGGTCGGATGATGGCCGTAATCGTCCACCACCGTAATGCCGCGTTCGACGCCGCGCACCTGGAAGCGGCGGTCCACGCCGCTGAAGGTCGCCAGCGCGTCCCGGGCCACGTCCGGCTTTACCTCGAGTTCCAGTGCGACCGCCACGGCAGCCATGGCGTTCAGCACGTTGTGATTGCCGGGAATCCGCAAATGGAACCGGCCCAGGTCCTTGCCGCGATATTCCAGCCTGAAATCGGTGGAAAAATGGCCGCACCCGATATCCATTGCCTGCATGTCCGCCTGCGCCGTCGTTCCGTAGGTGATGGTCCGCCTCTTCACCTCCGGCAGAATGCCCTGCACGTTGGCATCATCCAGGCACACGATGACCGTCCCGTAGAACGGCACCTTATTCACGAATTCGATGAACGCGGACCGGATCGACTCGAGGGACGGATAGTGATCCAGGTGCTCCCGGTCGATGTTCGTCACCACGGCCACAATGGGCGCGAGTTTCAGGAACGAGCCGTCGCTTTCGTCCGACTCGACCACCAGAAAGTCGCTCTTTCCAACGCGCGCGTTGGAGCCGCCCATCGTTCCGACACGGCCGCCCACCACAACCGTCGGGTCGAGGCCGGCCGCGCTCAGGATCGTCGCCGTCATCGAAGTGGTGGTTGTCTTGCCATGGCTGCCCGATACCGCGATCCCGTACTTGAGCCGCATCAGTTCGGCCAGCAGTTCGCCGCGGGGGATCACCGGAATCTGAAGGCGCCGCGCTTCCTGCACCTCCGCATTCATCTCGTCCACCGCCGAGCTCACCACCAGCGCCCGCGCCCCGCCCAGGTTCGACGCGTCGTGACCCTCGAAAATCGTGGCTCCCATCGCCTGCAGACGGTCCGTGATGGGAGAAAGCTTCGCGTCCGATCCGCTGATGCGGTATCCCAGGTTCAATAGAACCTCGGCGATGCCGCTCATGCCGATGCCGCCGATTCCGGTGAAGTGAAAGTGCTGGGGGCGGAAAAACATTTCCTTAGTGTATTGTTTCGGCTCGCCGCCGAACTGTCAATGGAAATTTGACGGTTTTAACGGCGCGCCACCTCCTCCAATATGTCGGCTGCGCGCGATGCGGCGCCAGGCTTCGCCAGCCGCCGCGCAGCCTCTCCCATCCGTTCGAGTATGCCGGCCGTACCGGCCAGCTCCAGAACCGCCGCGGCCAGGGAGACACCTGTCAGCTCCGCATCCCGCACCAGGCGCGCCGCTCCGGCGCGTTCCATGGCTTCCGCGTTGCGCGTCTGATGATCGTCGGCGGCGAACGGAAACGGCACCAGCACGGACGGTTTCGCCGCAGCCGCCAGTTCGGAAACCGCGCCCGCGCCGGACCGGCAGACTACGATGTCCGCGGCGGCGAACGCCGCGGGCATGTCCCGGATAAACGGGGTCACTTCTCCATCCATCCCGGAGGCGGCGAAGTCTTCGCGCATGCGGTCGTACGCTTCCGGTCCGGTCTGATGGACCAGCCGTACCGGAACGGCGGCGCTCCGGAACTGCGGCCAACTGTCCCGTGCCGCCTGGTTGAGCGTGCGCGAGCCCTGGCTGCCGCCGGTGGTCAGCACGTTCAGGACCGGACCCCGCGGTTTCGGCGGGATGGCGAAAAACTCCTCCCGCACGGGAAGGCCGGTGAGCTCGGTGCTGCCCGCGCGGAAATAACGCGCCGTCTCGGGAAACGAAATCAGGGCCCTCGCCACCAGCCTGCCGATCGCGCGGTTGGTGAAGCCGGCGATGGCGTTCGGCTCCATCACCACCACCGGAATCCGCCGGGCCAGCGCCGCGATCACCGGCGGCCCGGCCACGTATCCGCCCATGCTGAAGACCGCCGCCGATTTGCGCACGCAGCCGCCACAGCCGTACGTCACCAGCGGCAGTTGCACCATGGTGGCGCAGCGCTGCCGGAAACCGACGCGGTTGAGCGCCCCGATGCGGATCTTCTCGAGGTGAAATCCTTCCGCCGGAACCAGCTTGCTCTCCAGGCCGCGCTCGGTTCCGACGAAAAAAGGTTCGTGCCCGCGCGCGCGCAACTCGCGCGCCACCGCCAGTGCCGGTATCACATGCCCCCCCGAACCTCCCCCCGCCATCAGGAACTGCATCCTCAGCCCGCGTGCTCGGATATGTTCATCAGCATGCCCAGCAGCGCCAGCGTGCTGAAGAGCGAACTGCCGCCGTAGCTGATCATCGGCAGCGGAATTCCCTTGGTCGGCATCATGCCGAGAACGACGCTCATATTGATCAGACCCTGGACGACGATCACCACCGTGATTCCGAGCGCCAGGTACCGGCCGAATTCGTCGCTCATCCGCCACGATGCTCTGAACCCGCGCCAGAGCACGATGCAGAAACCGAGCAGCAGGCCCGCGGACCCGAACAGTCCCAATTCTTCGGCCACAACCGCGTAGATGAAATCGGTGTGCGCTTCGGGCAGGTAGAGCAGTTTCTGCTTCCCGTTCATCAGCCCTACGCCTGCCGGCCCGCCCGCCCCAACCGCGATTTTGGACATGCGCAACTGGTAGTTGGTATCGCGCGTGGTGAGCGATTTTTCCATCCGCGCTTTAATGGTTCCCTGCGGGTCGATCTTCGCCACCAGGCGGAACTCGGGATCGAAGAAGCGCACCACCCTCGCCAGCCGGAAGGGCTCACGATAAATCGAAACGCCGACTCCCAGCAGGGCGACCGCCGCCGCAATGGCGCAGTACCGCCAGCGCAGCCCCGCTACGAAGAAGACGACTGCCGCGGTGGCCCCCAGCACCACCGCCGTGCCCAGGTCGGCCACCACCACCGCGAAAATAACCAGCCCTACCGCCAGTGCCGCCGGCACCAGCGTGTGCCGGGGGTTATTGATGGCGCGGCCGCGCCAGGAAACAAAAAAGGCGAGGAAGATGACGAGCGCCGGCTTGGCCAGTTCACTTGGCTGCGCGCCCACCGGTCCGACACGCAGCCACCGGTGGTGCGCCGTATCGAGTGCATAGGCCGCCGCGAGCAGCACCAGCGCCAGGCTGACCGCCGGAAAGGCAACCGCCGGGCTGTTGAACTTGCGATAGTTGGTCTTCTTCAGCACCATCATGATGGCCACCGAAACGATGGCCCACCCGCCCTGCCGGCCGACGAAGTACCAACTGGAATTGAACCGCTCGTCCATGCGCGCCATTACGGAGGACGCGCTGTACACCATCAGCAGCCCGAACGACACCATGACCAGGATGGTGGCGAAAAGGTACCAGTCCGTTTTGAGACGTTGCGACATATCAATCCTCCGGCTTCAATTCGCTGACCAGCCGCTTGAAAACCTCTCCCCGATGTTCGTAGCTGCGGAACTGGTCGAAACTGGCGCAGGCGGGCGCCAGCAGCACCGTGTCTCCCGGCTTCGCGTTTTCGAAACCATACTTCACCGCCGCCTCGAGCGTTTTCGCGTCCTCCAGGGGAATCGTGCCGGCAAGTTGCGCGGCGATCTTCCCTGCCGCCGCACCGATCAGCAGCGCCGCTCGCGCCTTGGAGGCAAGCGGCGCGCGCAGCGCCGCGTAATCGAGACCCTTGTCCTTGCCACCGAGAATCACCCAGACGCCGCCCGGAAACGCGTCCAGCGCTTTCAGGGTTGCGTCGACGCTGGTGGCCTTGGAATCGTTATAGAAATCCACGCCGTTCAGGCTTCGCACGAACTCCAACCGGTGCTCCACGGCGCGGAACGTGCGCACCGCGGCCGCTATGGCTTCGTGCCCCACACCGGCGCGCGCCGCCGCGATCGAAGCCGCCAGCACATTCTCGATGTTGTGGCGGCCGCGGATCGGAATTTCCGCCGCTTCCATCAGCAGCTTGCCGTCGAGGACCAGCTTTTCTCCGCATAGACTTGCCCCCGGCGTTACTTTGCGCGAACTGCTGAACCATCGCACCGCCGCGGCCGTGCGGCCGGCGAAGCTCGCGCAGACCGGATCGTCGGCGTTGAGCACCGCGTAGTCGCCCGCCTGCTGCGTTTCGAAGAGCCGGCCCTTGGCGGCGGCATATTTCTCAAAAGTGTGGTGGCGGTCCAGGTGATTCTGCGTCACATTCAGGGCCAGCCCGATGTGCGCGCGAAAAGCTTCGATCGTCTCCAGTTGAAAGCTCGACAGCTCCAGCACGTTCCAACCGTCGTCGCGCGAACCCTCGACCATCGACGTGACCGCCGTTCCGATGTTTCCTCCCACCTGCGCCGGCACGCCGGCTTCGTGCAGGATGTGGAAGATCAGGCTGGTGGTGGTGGTCTTTCCGTTGGAACCCGTGATGCCGATGTTCCGTCCGCGGAGGAAAGGGGCCGCCAATTCGACCTCGCCGATCACCGGAACGCCCCGGCCGCGCGCCTCTTCAAGTGCCGGCAGATCGACCGGCACATCCGGCGAAATCACGATGAGGTCGCAACCTTCGAATACTTCGGGCGATTGGCGGTTGAAGGGTACGTGGAGGGCTGCCAGTGTTTCCGCGGCTTCCCCAAGCTCCTCGAGCGGCTTCAGGTCTGTGGCGCGCACCTCCGCTCCCCGTTCGGCCAGCAGCCGGGCCGAAGCAAGGCCCGACTTCTTCATCCCTATCACCAGCGCGCGTTTCCGCTTGAGCTCCATTTCCTATCTCAGCTTCAAAGTGGTCAGCGCGAAAAGCGCCAGCACCAGTCCCGCAATCCAGAAGCGTGCGATGATCTTCGATTCGGTCCAGCCCAGCGCTTCGAAATGGTGATGCAGCGGAGCCATTTTGAAGATGCGCTTGCCTCCACGCAGCTTGTAGCTCCCTACCTGGAGAATCACCGAGACCGCCTCCAGAATGAAGATGCCGCCGATGAATAACAACAGCACCTCCTGCTTGATCAGCACGGCCACCACGGCCATCGCTCCGCCCAGCCCGAGCGAGCCCACGTCGCCCATGAAGATCTCCGCCGGATGCGCGTTGTACCAGAGGAAGCCCAGGCTCGCGCCCGTCATGGCGCCGCAGAAGATCGTCAGCTCGCCGGTGCGCGGGTTGCGCGCCAGTTGGAGATACTGCGCCAGCTCGGCGTGTCCGCCGGCATAGGTCAGCACCGTGAGCGCTCCCGCCGCGATCACCATCAGCCCGATGGCGAGGCCGTCGAGCCCGTCGGTCAGGTTGACGGCGTTGGACATGAAGACCACCACCAGGGAGACAAAAATACAGAACGGCGCCGCGCCGATCACGTAAGTCCAGGGGTTCCGCAGCAGCGAGTCGATCAGCAGCGAGGGGCTGAACTGCTTCAGAAACGGCACGTTCATCGCCGTCGAATAGTCGCCGTAAGCCCGCATCAGGAGCAGCAGCCCGGCAAAGGAAAATCCCAGCCCGAACTGGTAGACCAGCTTCCGGCGGCCGCTCAGGCCGAGATTCCGGCGGCGCGTGATCTTGGCGTAGTCGTCGAGAAATCCGATCCATCCATAACCGAGCAGGGCGGCCAGCGCGATCCAGACGTAGCCAAACCGCAGGTCCGCCCAGAGCAGCGTCGGGATCACGATGGAAATAATGATGAGCACCCCGCCCATGGTCGGCGTGCCCGCCTTCTTCTGGTGGGACTTTGGCCCTTCCTCGCGGATGTATTGCCCGATCTGGAACTCGCGCAGCTTCTCAATCAGCCAGGGACCGAGCGCTACGCACAGGAACAGCGCCGTGATGCTCGCAAACATCGTTCGCGAGGTGATATAGCCGAAAACACGGAAAGGACTGAAGTGCCGGTAAAGCTGTTCGTAGAGCAGGTAGTAGAGCATGGCTAGGCCAAAAACCTCTCGAGCGCGAGTTCGACCCGGACGCCGCGCGACCCCTTAAAGAGGACCGCGTCGCCGGCGCGCGCCACCTGCCGGACAAACTCTCCCGCTTCGCCGGAATTTTCGAAAAACTGCACGCCTTCGCGCGGCATTCCCGCCGCCACCGCTCCTTCCACCATCTCCCGGGCATGCCCGCCCACACCCACCAGGTAGTCGACGCCGCTCCGCGCCGCATATCTGCCTACTTCGCAATGCAAGGCCGGCGCGCTGGCTCCGAGTTCCCGCATCTCCCCGAGGACGGCGATGCGCCTCAATGCCGACGTTTGCCGCAGCACGTCCAGCATGGACCTGGCGGCCTCCGGATTGGAGTTATAGCAATCGTTCCAGATGACGATACCCCGCTGCTCCAGCCGCTCGCCTCGCATCTTCCCCGCCGCGAACGAGCGCACAGCGTCGCGAAGCCGCTCCGGCGCGATGCCGAACGAAGTCGCCGTGGCGATCCCGGCCAGCAGGTTGAGCACCGAGTGGCGGCCCGTCAATCCGGTTTCGAACGCCACTCCCATGGCGTCGAAGCGTGTGCCGGACGCCGTCGCCTCCACCTCCGTGGCGCGGACGTCGGCATCTTCGGCGAATCCGAACAGCACGGTGCGTCCCGGGTGCGTTTCGCGAAAACGCCGCACCCGCTCGTCGTCCGCATTGAGGACGGCGATGCCGTGCTCCGGAAGACCCTCGATCAATTCCCGCTTGGCGGCGGCAATGCCGTCGATCGATTCGAAGAATTCGGCGTGCGCGTAGCCCACGTTGGTCACTACCCCGCAGTCGGCCCGCGCGATCGCAGCCAGGTCGCGAATTTCGCCCGCGTGGTTCATTCCCATCTCGAGCACCGCGATGCGGCAATCCTCTGGCAGCCGCAGGATCGAAAGCGGCACGCCGATGTCGTTGTTCAGATTGCCGGCAGTGCGGCCCACCTTATGTTCCACCGCCAGCAGGTGGGCGATGACGTCTTTGGTGGTAGTCTTGCCCGCGCTGCCCGTCACGCCGATTACCACGCCCCCCCACTGCGCTCGCGCCCAAGCCGCCAGTTGACCCAGCGCCCGCCGCGTGTCCGCAACCTGCAATTCGCGCACGGAGCCGCCCGGTCTTTCCACCACCGCGCCGGCCGCGCCGTTCGCCAGCACCGCGTCCACGAATTGATGGCCGTCGTGGTTCGGCCCGCGGATGGCGAAATAGGCGTCCCCCGGATTCTGTGTCCGGCTGTCCACGCTCCAGCCGGTCACAAGCGCCGGCGGCGGAGTCCCGGCGGCCCCTATTGCGGCCGCAACTGTTGGCAAATCAAAGGTCATGGTTACCCGGGTTTCTGATACCCGTAACCCTTCAGCACTTCTCGCGCCACCGCACGGTCGTCGAAAGCGATCGTCTTGTCCTTGAGCACCTGGTACGTTTCGTGTCCTTTTCCGGCCAGAATAACGATGTCGCCTTCCCGGGCCTGCTGAAGCGCACGACCAATCGCGGTCGCGCGATCCGGCTCCACGATGTGCGGAACGTCCACCCGCCGGACTCCCACCAGAGCGTCGTTCATGATCGCCAGCGGATCCTCGGAACGCGGATTGTCGCTCGTCAGCACCACGAAATCGCTCGCCTCCGCCGCCGCCTGGCCCATCAGCGGGCGCTTGCTCCGGTCACGGTCTCCCCCGCAGCCGAAAAGCGTGATCACCCGTCGCGGATTGAGCCCCCGGGCCACCGCGATCACGTTGCGCAGCGCATCGTCGGTATGAGCGTAGTCCACGACGACGACGAACGGCTGACCCTGGTCCACGCGCTCGAAGCGGCCCGGCACATTGGCGAGGGCCGCGATTCCGCGGGCGATCGTCTCCGCGTTCATGCCGTAAGAGAGCCCTACCCCGCAGGCTGCGAGGATGTTATACACGTTGAATTTCCCGATCAGTGGCGACTCGATCGGGAAGCGCATCTTGCCGAACTGCACCTCGAATTTCAATCCGCGGAATGTGGAGGAGACATGCCTTGCCCGCAACTCCGCATCCTGTCCGAGCCCGTAGCGGAAGACCTGCGTTCGCGGGTGCAGCTTGAGCTTGCGGCCATATTCGTCGTCACGATTGATGACGGCGGCGGCGGGAGGCGGACCGCCGGCCCCTTCAAACAACATCTGCTTGGCGGCGAAGTACGCCTCCATGGAGCCGTGGAAGTCGAGATGATCGCGAGTCAGATTGGTGAACACCGCGGTATGGAAGCGAAGCCCGTAGACCCGGCCCAGCGCCAGCGCGTGCGAGGAGACTTCCATGACGGCGTGGGTGCCGCCCGCCCGTTCGAGTTCACCGAACAGGCGGATCAGTTCGAGCGATTCGGGGGTAGTGTTGACGGCCGGCAGCACCTTGCCCGCCAGGTGATATTCGATTGTGCCGATCAGGGCAGTGGTGTGGCCCGCGACCCGTAGGACCGAATCGACCAGATAGGACGTGGTGGTTTTGCCGTTGGTGCCGGTGATGCCGGTGAGATCAATGCGGTCGTCGGGAGCGCCATAGAAATTGCGCGCGGCCAGCGCAAGCGCGTGCCGGCCGTGCTCCACCTGAATCCATTGACTTTCGAGGCCCGCCACCGGATCGCTTTCGCCGGCCACGCCGACCGCACCCTTTTCGAGGGCCTGGCGGGCGAACTCGCGGCCGTCGGCGCGGCTGCCCGGAAAGGCAAAGAAGAGGTATCCCTGGCCGGTCCTCCTGGAATCGTATTCGATGCCTTGCACCGTGGCGGCGCCAAGTCCGGCCGGCAGCGGCTGCTTCAGCCGCACGCCGGAGAGAACATCGGCCAGGGTCATCGCGCAAACTCGACGTGAATTCGCTCTCCGGGGTGCAGCACCGCTCCGGGTGCAGGGGACTGCCCGCGCGCCACCCCGGTGCCGGTCGGGGTAATCACCAGGTTCCGGGCCGCGGCCGCCGCAATGGCCGCGTTCATCGACATGCCCTTGAAGTTCGGCACCCGAACTACACCCGTAACTGCCACCTGCACGGGCGCCGACGGGTCGACATCGTCTTCCTCCTCGAGAATGTTCGGCCCGTCGCCGGTTTCCAATCCGGCGTCCGCCAGGTCTTCAGCTTCATTGCTGTTCCTGGCTACCATCGTTTGCGGGTCGTCTTCGGGCAGGTCCTTGGGCACGTCAAGCACGCGCAGGGCCTCGGTTGCCACAAACTGGAACACCGGCGCCGCCGCCAATCCGCCGAACCCGCCAGTGCCGTGCGTTCCGTTCAGTGTCACCACGATCACCACCGCCGGATTGGTCAGGGGAGCAAACCCCATGAACGATCCGTTGTAGGTGTGGGTGTAGCGGTGTGTCGCTGTATCGAAGATCTGGGCCGATCCGGTTTTCCCGCCCACCGTGTAGCCCTTCAGGCGTGCACCGCCGCCGGTACCGCGCAGCACCACCCCTTCCATCATCTGCCGCATCGTGATGGCGTTATCCGCCCGGATCACCCGGACCGCCGGCACCGGAGGCACCACCTGGTCACCCTTCTTCAGGACCAGCCGGGGCCGCACCAGCAGTCCGCCGTTGGCGATCACCGACGCAGCCTGCGCCAGTTGCACGGTGGTCACGCTGACTTCCTGCCCCATCGAGATCGATGCCAGCGAGGTGGTTCCCCACCGTTCCGGCTTCCGGAACTTGCCCCCCGATTCGGCCGGAAGCTGAATGCCTGTCTTCTGCCCGAAACCGAAGCGCCGCACGTAGTCGTACATCGCCTGCTTTCCGACCCTTGTGCCTACTTCGATGGCCCCGATGTTGCTCGATTTCGCCAGCACTGTTGCCATCGGCAGCAGGCCCAGGCCGGCGTGCGAATCGTGGATGATGCGCCCGGGCAGTCTCAGGATGCCGCCGTGGCAGTTGATGATACTGTCCGGCGTCAGGTTGGTGGTTTCGAGCGCCGCGGAAAAATTGATCACTTTAAAAACGGATCCCGGTTCGAAGGGAACGGAAACAGCATGGTTGCGCCGCGCGATGGGAGACTCGCCGGGGTGCGGACCGGAGTTGGGGTCGTAGCTGGGATAGCTGGCCAGCGCGAGAATATCCCCTTTATAAGGGTCCATAACTACTACGCTGCCACTGACCGCCCCCTTGGCGGCCACAGCCAGCGCCAGTTGTTGTTCCGCAACGTACTGAATGCGTTCGTCGATGGTGAGCGTAAGGGCGGTTCCCGGCTTGGCCTCCGTCTCGAGCTCGGACGCGATGCCGCGCCGCCTCACGTCGGTGAGCAGGCGCATCACCCCGGGCTCTCCGCGCAGGTCGCTTTCAAGCGCACGCTCGACTCCGGCAGTGCCTTTTTCCTCGAAATCCACCGACCCGAGCACGTGCGCGGCCAGCGACCCTTTCGGATAGTGGCGCTGGCTTTCCCGCTCCGTGAGGATCCAGTCCAGCTTCAGGTTTTTGAGGCGCTGCGATTCCTCTATCGGGATCCGCCTCTTGATCCACATAAACCCGCGGCCTCTGGTCTTGTTCTGCCCGATCGACTCGAGCAGTTCCGCGCGGTCGAGGTGCAGAAACTGCGAGAACAGGTCGGCCGCCACCTGGACATCCACTTTCTGGGGATTGATGACGATGGAGTCCGACGGCGTGCTCATGGCCAGTACGCGGCCGGCACGGTCGAATACGGTTCCGCGCGGCGCCGGGATCTCAATCGAGAGTTCCTGGCGCGCGCGCGCAGCCCGCGAGTAATAATCGTGTTGAAAGACCTGCAGGGACAGAAGTTTCAGCGTTACCGCCGCGCCCCAGAGCAGGAGACCCAGGGCGAGCCACACCAGACGACGCTCAACCATACTGTTCCGCGTGCCGCTGCACGCCCCTCCGGCCTATTTCACCATCGCCACGGCGCCATCCGGCCGGGCTTCCAGATGTACCACCTGCCCGGAGGCCGGAGTCACCAGGTTCCGGCTGACGGCGAGCTTCTCCAGGCGTTCAGGGCTCAGCAGGGCCGCTTCCTCGAGTTCGAGGGCACGGCGCTCGTCCAGCAATTGGCGCTCCTCGGTGCGCAGCCGTTCCAGCTTGTAGCCGGCTACGGTATGCGCGGCACTCGGCGCCAGGGCCGCGGTGAGCAACAAAATCGCGCCGCACGCGGCACCGATTGCCGACCAGCAGGCTCCGCGCGATTTCGGATCCGGCTCCCTGACCAGGCGGCTGTTGTCGATCTTTTTGCAATAGAAAACTACGGATTCATGGGGCAGCGAGCGCAGCGCGAACGGGTCCCGTTCGGCGCGCAACGTCGCCGGCACACGCTGGGCCGGGCTCATCGCGGCCTGCGCTTCGTTCCTGCGGAATACTTTCGGTAGCGTCGCCATGACTTTCTCTTCGATGCCTCTCTACTTCATTTCCAGTCCTCGGAGCTTGGCGCTTCGTGAGGCCGGATTTCGGGCGGTTTCCCCTTCGCTCGGCTGGAGTGGATGCTTGGTAAGCACCGTCGCCCGGCCTTCGCGACCCAGGTCCCTGAATTTCTCCTTCACCTTCCGGTCGTCGAAGGACATGAAGCTGATCACTACCATGCGCCCCCCGCTCTTCAACAGCCCGGGACCAATCTGGAGAAGTTGGTCGAGTTCCTCCGATTCTCCGTTGACCGCCATTCGCAGCGCCATGAACGTCTTCGTGGCGGGATGCAAACGGCCCGTCCTGGGCACGGCCCGCAACACCACATCGGCCAGATGCAGTGTGCTCCGTATGGGCCGTGCTCGGACGATTGCTCTGGCTACGTTCCGCGCCCTCCTCTCTTCGCCGAAACCGTAAATGAGATCGGCGAGCGTTTTTTCGTCTGAGTGATTGACGAGATCGGCAGCTGTAATGCCCGTGGACGTATCCATGCGCATGTCCAGCGGCCCATCCGCCATGAACGAAAAACCCCTTCCCGGCTCGGTGAGCTGATAACGGCTCACACCCAGGTCCGCCAGGAGGCCATCCAGTTTCTCGAAGCCCGCCTCTGCGATCGCTTCGCGCAGCCCGCTGAACGGGCCGTGATGAAACCGGATCCGGCTGCTCCAGCTCTCCGTATTCCGCCGGGCCATCTCGAGCGACAGGGAATCGCGGTCGTTCGCTATGACGATTCCCGTCTCCAGCCGCTGGGCAATTAGAGCAGTGTGGCCGCCCAGGCCGGCTGTTGCATCACAATAGATTCCTTCGGGCCGCACCGCGAGCAGGGCCAGCGATTCTTCGGACATGACCGAAAAATGCATACGGCATCAATTCAACCCCGCCGACTCCAATCGGTTTACATCGTCCGGAGTGAGCCCGGCCGCCTCGCGCCTTCGCTCCTCGTAAATCGACTCGCTCAATACTTCGATCCGGCCCTTGTAGGCGAACAGCCGTACGGACGCGTTTTCGATGCCCAGCTCGCGCCGTAATTCGGGCGGAAAGGTGATCCTTCCCTGCCCGTCGGGTTCAGCCTCGGCTCCCAGATCCGCCGCATTGAACGCTACCATCCGCGCGATTTTCGGGTCTTCGCGGAAGGTCTCGAAGAATTTTTCATTTTGCCGCCAGGCTTCCATCGGGTATATTTGGGCTATGCGACGGTCCAGGCTGGTTATAAACAGTTTTTTCTCCCGCAGCGCGGCGAAGAATTGCTGGAAATCGGCCGGAAGCTTCAATCGACCCTTGTCGTCGAGCCGACCCGGGTACATCCCTCGTGGAGGCTCCACCATCAGCAATTGCGCAACGTTTTCGCCCACTTTGGTCCTAGGATGAACCTCAATTTATCCATTTTCGGCCACCCCAACCAATAGTGGCACGGGCACCTAACGTTTTGCAACAGTTTTTTTGGTGATGTCTCTGATTCCTTATGAGTTATCGTCCCACAACCAGATCTACACTGATTGCGCAACATACCATAGGTTGTAAGCGAGGCGAATAGAAGGGGAAGATGCGGGCTGGAGTGGAGTGAGGTGGTCCGGGAAAGGGCCTGACGGAGGCCCCTTCCCGGCCGTACGACTCTCTATTGGACCGGTACGCCCGCCGTAGCACTATAGATCACTGTGCTGGAACCGCTGGGAATCACGCCAATCGAGAATGGAACGTTGTTTCCGGTCGCCATGTCTGAAGGAACCTGGAACGTGACCAGAAACACTCCAGGCAGGTCTTCGGAACGTTTGGCGCTCATCAGGGGTACGCTGCCGCCGCTCATCCCGACGATCACAGTTCCCGTCGGAGTGGAGGTGGATCCGGGCGCGGGGACCGAATTCGTCCCCACCGAAGCCGACGTGGCGCCGAGGCCGGTAACCAAAGCAACGATGTTCTCACCGCGCCGTGCGGGGTTCGCCAGCGTGACGAACGAGCCGTCCGGACGGATGAGAACCGGCCGCAGCACGCCGTCCGAATAGACGGTCTCGAAAATCCCAGGGCTCGCCGCCTGGATGTTGAGGGTAACGGAGGTGGTGCCGCCGCCGGCATTCACCCCGACCGTGGCATTACCGGTCGCCGTTTCGCAAGGCACCTGGAAGAGAACCTGTTGGCGCCCATCGGCGGTTGCACCGACGTTAAGCACGGGCGCGCTCACCCCGTTCACCAGAACCCGCACGGCCGTGTTGGAGAGCGGGAGGCCGAGGACCGTGGGGCTGGCCTGAACAGGAAATGTATTGGCGGGCGCCACCATCGCCGCGATGCTGCACGGAGAGAACGAGTTCGCCTGCCTGTCCGCGCCGTTCACAAAGCTGGACGCGGTGACGTTCGGAGCCGGAGGCAGAACTGTCAGGTTGAAGGTCTGGGAGCCGGTGCCCGTGGCGCTCGCCACTGTCGCCGTAACTGTCGCGGGGCCGGTGACCGATCCCGCGGTGACGGTCACCTGGGCGCGGCCGGTCGCATCCGTAGTCGCGGTGTTCGCCGACAGTGAAATCGGTCCCGAGGCGGTGAACTGCACCGGAACGTTGGCGAGTGAACCGCTGGTCGTCACTTGCACCACCAAAGGTAGCGGGAAGGCCGTATTTACGGAAGCCGACTGATTGTTGCCCGAGTAGATCTGGAAGCCCGTGATGGTGATCAGGGGCACGACCGTGATGGTGAAACTCGCCGACTTGCTCGGATCGGCCACCGAACTGGCGGTGACGGTAACCGCGCCACCCGGGGCGGTTGACGCGATGTTGACCGTGTTCGACGTGAATCCATTTACGTCGGAGACGGTCGTCGCGGCGCCTAACGAGCCCGCGCTCGCCGGGCTGATTGTCCAGCGTACCTGCTGTGCGCCGAGCGGGGAGCCCGACGGACTCTTTACCTGCACCTGGAGAGCGACCGGCAGCACCGTCCCGGGATTCACGCTCTGGCTGTTACCGGCGGTGATGGTGACGCTGCCCGGCACACCGGGTGTAACGAGAAGTCCGATGGGGAGTGAATTCCAGTTTCCGCGCGGAGTTTCGTTCGGGTCACCCCCGGGATACCCACCGCCCACAAGGACTGAAAACTGTCCGGGCACGTTGGGCGTTCCTCCGAAGATCGGAATGCAACTGGCCGTGCCCGTGGCGTCTGTGAGGACCGTATTCTCGCCGGCGCCGGGGCCACTCTGGCAGGTCACGGTCGGCCCTTCAGTCGGGAGCTGATTGTTCACCAGAAAGAGGGCGACGTTGGGAATTCGATTTCCCTTGTCGTCGGAGACACGAAGCTGGATGGGTGCTCCCGTGGTTCCGACCTGACCCGTGAACTGAGCGCCAACCGGAACGTCAATGGGGAACACTTGAATCGGGTTCACGCCAAAATTGATGGCCGATGGAGTCGCGACGGTTTCATAAAATGTCGCGCTGGCTGTCGCAGTGCTGGCAGTTACTACGTACTGTGAGAAGCTTTGAAAGGCGTTGGAATTGGGCAGGCTCTGCGCGAAAACAACGTTTTGCGTATACCCCTCGGCGTTGGTGACGGTCTGCGAAATCAGGCTGCCGCTCGTCGAAGACCAGTCAACAGCTACGTTGGCCGCGGGGTTGCCATTGCTGTCGGTGACCCGGACCACCATCGGCTGAAAAGCCGAGGAGGATCCGTTGAAACAGCCCAGGCAGATCACCTGGCCGTTTCCGCGGACAACGGTTATGTTTTGAGCAGCCGCTGGCAGTGCTCCCAGGGTTCCGGCGATCAAAGCCGCCAAGACAAATAGAGTGGATCGGTGCAAGAGAAAACCTCCTCGTTTCGATGGAACGATTCGCTTCAAGCTCAAGAATGGACGCGGGGAATTCCAGTGTAGCACCAGAAGCCGGCACGCAAAAAAAAAGAGGGAGGCCGAAGCCCCCCTCTCGAGTGATACCTGCGATCACAGGTTAGTTATTCAGCTCTTCCGTTCTGTTGTTCCGGTTGCCGGTGCCGCTCGGGAGAACGAGGGCCAGGTAACCCATAGCGAGGTTGCGCGCGCCGATGTCGCTGACGAACGCGAAGCCATGCGCCAACTGGAAGTTGCAAACCGCGATCATGTAGCCCTGGAAGCCGGCTGCCGAAGCGGAAGCCAGCGTGGTGTACACGGTGCCGGTTGCGATGCTGGGAGTCGTTGTGGCTGCCGGGCTGCCGGCGCCGCCGTACCAGTTCATCGTGCAGGTTCCATTCTGGTTCCTGGTTCCGAACGGATCGGTGGTGGTGTTGGCAATCGCGAGACCGGTGTCAAAGCCGCCCTGGTTCGTGACGAACGGGAAGAGCAGCGAAGTCTGGCACAGCGCGATGGTGAAGATGTTGGACGCCGTCGAAAGATCCGCAAAGCGCGGAATCGGCAGCGAAGAAGAAGCGGATGCGCCGGAGCTGGCCGAGAAAGCATTCGGCGGAGTCGGAGCATAGCTCAGGTTGACCGTCGCCGTTCCCGGAGGCGGAGAATTCGCACCCGGATTCGCGGTGAACTGCTGGTACATACCGAATACGAAAGTTTCCTGGGCGGACGGGTTGGTGTTGACGACTTCCCAAACTGCCGTGGCGGTTCCGCCGACGACCGGGATCTCAGCGAGCTTGGCGCCACCGGAGGTAGTGGTGGAACTGGCCGCCGGAATGATGCCGTTGGAGTCGGGAGAGGTTTCGCTGACAACCAGCTCGGCATAGGAAGAGGTCGCATTGCCGGCAGGCTGGGCCAAGGTATTGCCATTGACGATGTTCGTCGTCGTCACGAAGAGGCGGACGCCGGCGGGAACGTTGTTGAACACAGCCTTCAGGCGGGTTCCGTAGTCGGCCAGACCAGCGCCGGAGACTGCGTTGGTGATGAAGCCGCTTTCGGAGTTATAGATCGTGCCCGGGATGTTCTGGATGGCGGTTCCGAGCTGGCCGGAATACTGGCCGCTGCTCGTGGGAGCCACACGGGTCTTGAAGGCAGTACCGAAGTTCTCGGTGAAGCGGAGACCGCCGTTCGAGGCCGATGCCAGATTACTCGGCGAGTTGCTGCCGCCGCACTGGGCGATGTTGCCGAAGTTATTGACGCCAGCGCTCAGACCAGCCTGCACGAAGCCGGCGATCAGAACGGGGTTGCTGACGGGCAGCGAAGTGGAGCCGCTGATCGAAACCGAGGCCAGCAACTGCGTGGTCCCAGCCAGACCGCCGCCACCCAAGCCCGCCACATTGGCGCGAATGTTGGTGATGCGGAAAACGCGGCCCTGTCCAGCCGTCGCCGGAGGCAGAACCGGAATCCCATTAAACGTGACCTGGTTGCCGCTCACGACACCCTGGAACACGTTGGTGGGAACAGTGCCGCCGACTACCGGAACCGTCTGAACGCAACCGCCCGGACCCGCACCCAGCGTGGGGCTGGAGCAAGCGGTCTGGGGCAGCAAGGTGCCGGCGCCGCCGATCGCGGAACCCGGCTCGTCGATCAGCATGAGGGCTTCCGACGCACCGCCGGAGCCAAGCAGGCGGCTGGTGACGTTAGTGCCCAGGCTGACCGTGATGTTAGCCGTCGGAATCGTCGTACCGGGGGTAAGCGCCGAACCGCCGGTGCAGGTCAGCACGATGTCACCAATCAGCTCGGTCATACCTTCCGCCCGAAGCTGCGGCGGCACCGCGACCGTCGCGGTGCACTGCAGCGGCCCTACCTGCGCGCTGCCGACGTTAACCTGCGCGCTTGCCAGGCCGGCAAATATGGCCAGGACAGCTAGCGCAGTGATCCATCTGCGAAAATTCATTTCCTTCTCCTTGTGAATTGCGAAATTGAACCGGTCGAAGTTCTCTTTCAACCTGAGCCTCAAAGTAAACCTAAATCCGTTCACTCAACCTAGGGAACTTCTCCGTGTCGGGCGGAGACGTCATCACCAGCGAACACCAAGCTGATCGCCGGTTTCTTACTGAAGATTTTCCTGCGGCGCATGTCTTGTTGTTCTTAGTATCTTCTGCGCTCACGAGGTACAGATACAAAATTGCACACGAAACCAAACGCGGTAAACTCATTCATAACTGATTGCCCCGGCCGTGTCAAGAGAAATTCTTTCCCTTCAGCGGATAAGCGCCATTCGGCGGGCGAAATTCGGTTGCTGTTCAAAGCTGCCCGATTTAACCATGGATCGTGTACTGCCGTCAAGAGTTTCGCACCAGATGGTCTCATTTTTCTCATTGGAATCAGACAGCATCGGGATCTCTTAATCCGTCGCCGCCTCGAGAGTGAGGAAAACCCCTAAGTCATCGCCCGAAGCTGCCACCAATTCCAAGATCGGCAGACTGACTGTGCGGCATTAGTCAGGTAGCGGCCGTGAGTTTTCACGCGTCCCGTGCCAACCGGCGCATCGGGCCAAACAGTTCAGCCACGCTCCTGTGTGTAAAATTCCGGCAGATTTTGCCCTCCGGGCATACCATGGTTGCGTGAAAATCCCGGAATGGCCTCTTTTCAAGCAGGTTGCAGCCGGTGACCTGACCGCATTCGGCGAGACGGCGGCCTCGGCGCGCACCTCGGGACTCGCCCCGCGCACTCGTCACGCTGACCGCGTCGTGAAATCGATCTGCCCTTACTGCGCCGTCGGTTGCGGCCAGGATGTCTACGTCCAGGCCAATAAGATCATCGACATCGAGGGCGACCCGGACTCTCCCATTTCCCGCGGCTGTCTCTGCCCTAAAGGCTCCGCCACGTTCCAGTTGGTGGCTGGGTCGAACCGCGAACACCGGGTTCTTTACCGCCGCCCCGGAGGCAGGGAGTGGCAGGCCATCCCGCTCGACCAGGCTATGGGTATGGTTGCCGAACGGGTGAAGAAGGCCCGGGAATCGGCTTGGGAAGACAGCGGCCAGAACGGCAAACCGCTGCGCCGCACCCTTTCGATGGCCCACCTGGGCGGCGCCACCCTCGACAACGAAGAGAACTACCTGATCAAGAAGTTGTTCACCGCCCTCGGCCTCGTCCAAGTCGAAAATCAGGCCCGTATTTGACACTCCTCCACGGTCCCCAGTCTGGGGACGTCTTTCGGACGCGGCGGCGCCACCACGTTTCAGCAGGACCTTCAGAACGCCGACTGTATCGTCATCGAGGGCTCGAACATGGCGGAATGCCACCCGGTCGGCTTTCAGTGGGTTATGGAGGCCAAGCGGCGCGGAGCCACGGTCATCCACGTGGATCCGCGATTCACCCGCACCAGCGCGGTGGCCGACATCTTCGTGCCCATCCGCGCAGGCACGGACATCGTGTTTCTCGGGGGCATCGTTCGCTACATCCTCGAAAATCAGCGCTACTTCCGCGATTACGTGGTGAACTATACGAACGCCCCGGCCCTCATCAATGACGACTTCCGCGACACGGAGGATCTGGACGGCCTGTTCAGCGGATGGGACACGGAGAAGAATCAGTACGACGTGAGTTCGTGGTCCTATGAAGGCGTCGAAGAGACGCCCGCGGCCGGCCACAAAGAACAGGTCACGACAGAATCCGGTCCGGAGCGGGCTCAGGCCCGGCACGTGCACCGCGATCCGACACTCCAGAACCCGCGCTGCGTGTTTCAGATTCTCCGCCGCCACTACCATCGCTACACGCCTGCAATGGTCGAGGAAACCTGCGGCATTCCCCGGGATCTGTTTCTAAAAGTAGCGCAGACGCTGTGCGATAACTCCGGCCGCGAGCGCACCTCCGCTTTTTGTTACGCCGTAGGTTGGACGCAGCATTCAGTGGGCGCGCAGTATATCCGCACGGCGGCGATTATCCAGCAACTGCTCGGCAACATCGGACGGCCCGGAGGCGGCATTCTGGCGCTGCGCGGCCACGCTTCCATCCAGGGCTCGACGGACATCCCCACGCTCTACAACCTGCTGCCCGGGTACCTGCCCATGCCGAAGGCCGGCAAGGATCAGACGCTGGACCGCTATCTCGAGAACAACCGCTCGCAGGGCGGCTGGTGGACCGAGTTTCCCAAGTACATGGTGTCGCTGCTGAAGGCCTGGTTCGGCGAGAACGCCACCCGCGAAAATCACTGGTGCTACGATTATCTGCCCCACCTCACCGGCGACCACTCGCATATGACAACTTACGCCGCCATGGCGGACGGCGTGGTGAAGGGATTCTTCGTGATGGGAGAAAACCCCGCCGTCGGCTCCATGAACGGGGCTTTCCAGCGCGAAGCCATGCGCAAACTCGACTGGATGGTCGTCCGTGATTTCCAGATCACCGAGACGGCGGAGTTCTGGAAGAGCGCACCCGAAATCGAACGCGGCGAGGTGCGCACGGAAGACATAAACACCGAAGTGTTCTTCTTCCCGGCGGCTGCCCATACTGAAAAGGACGGCAGCTTCACCAACACCCAGCGCCTGCTGCAATGGCACCACAAGGCCATCGATCCGCCGGGCGATGCGCGCAGCGAACTCCATTTCATGTACCACCTGGGCAAGCGCCTGCGCGACCTGTATCGCGATTCGAAGGATCCCAAAGACCGCCCCATCCAGCATCTGACCTGGGACTACCCGGTGCACGGCGCCGCCGAAGATCCGGACGCGGAAGCCGTCTTGCGCGAAATCAACGGATGGGACATCGCCAGCGGAGATGCGCTGCCGGGATTCACGAAGCTCAAAGATGACGGCACCACGGCTTGCGGCTGCTGGATATACACGGGCTGTTATAAAGATGGCCAAAACCAGGCGGCGCGCCGCAAGCCCGCGTCGGAACAGCACTGGGTGGCTCCGGAATGGGGTTGGGCCTGGCCGCACAACCGGCGCATCCTTTACAATCGCGCCTCGGCCGACCCGGAGGGCCGTCCCTGGTCCGACCGCAAGAAGTACGTCTGGTGGGACGAAGAAAAGCAATCCTGGACCGGCCTGGACGAGCCCGACTTCATTGAAGACCGCCCGCCCTCGTACCGGCCGCCGGACGACGCGCAGGGAACGGACACAATTGGCGGGACCGACCCGTTCATCATGAACGCCGATGGAAAATCCTGGATTTTCGCCCCGCAGGGCCTCCAGGACGGTCCCCTGCCGACCCACTACGAGCCGCAGGAATCCCTGTTTCCCAACCCGCTTTACGGGCAGCAGTGCAACCCGGCGCGCATGGAGTGGCGTCGAAAAGAGAATCCGTACCATCGCGCGTGGGGAGACCCGGCCTTTCCCTATGTGTTGACCACCTACCGGCTGACCGAACACCACACCGCCGGAGGCATGTCGCGCTGGCTCTCCTGGCTCGCCGAACTTCAGCCGGAGATGTTCTGCGAGGTTTCCCCGGAACTGGCGGCCGAAAAGGGATTGCGCAACGGCGGCTGGGCCACTATTTCCACGGCCCGCGCCGAAATCGAGGCGCGGGTGCTCGTCACCGAAAGGATGCGGCCCCTGCGCATCAAGGGCCGCGTCATGCACCAGGTCGGGCTGCCCTACCACTGGGGCAGCAAGGGGCTGGTACGGGGGGACGCCGCCAACGAACTCATTTCGTTTGTCGGGGACCCCAACGTATCCATTCAGGAGTCGAAGGCCCTCACCGGGAATATCGAGCCCGGCCGCCGCTCACGCGGAAGGCGCGCGGCAACCGGTGGAGTGCGCGGCGGGCGACCCGAAGGCGAGGCGGGCGCATGGCGGGACCTGCCGCAGGCGCGCCGCAAAGTGCCGGGAAAGCACGGAGTTGTCACCTCCCGCAACACCTCCGGGGAGGAGACCTGACGTGCCCACGGGCTTTTTTACCGACACCACGGTGTGCATCGGCTGCAAGGCGTGCGAAGTAGCCTGCAAGCAGTGGAACCAGTTGCCCGACGACGGCCTGTCCTTCAGCGGCATGTCGTACGACAACACCGTCGCGCTCGGCGCTTCCACGTGGCGGCACGTCGCCTTCGTCGAGCGTCCCGTGCCGCTCTCCGGGCAAATGGCGGGCAACTTCTCCTGGCTGATGCTGTCGGATGTCTGCAAGCACTGCCGGCATGCCGGATGTTTGGAGAACTGCCCCACCGGCGCCATCATCCGGACGGAATTCGACAGCGTGTACGTGCAGCCGGATGTCTGCAACGGCTGCGGTTACTGCGTGGTTGGCTGCCCATTCGGGGTGATCGACCGCTTGCAGGACGACGGCCGCGCGTGGAAATGCACACTCTGCTACGACCGCCAGCGCGACCAGATGGAACCGGCCTGCGCCAAGGCGTGCCCCACGGACTCCATCATTTTCGGCGAGATGGCGGATTTGCGAGCCAAGGCGGAAGAACGGGTGGCGCAGTTGCACGAGCGCGGCGTCAAGGAAGCTTATCTTTACGGTGCGGACGCAGAGTCGCAGCCGGGAACCGGAGGGTTGAACGCGTTCTTCCTGCTGGTGGACAAGCCTGAGGTCTACAACCTGCCGCCCGACCCTGTGGCTCCTGCGAGGCACGCCAAACAGAGTTGGGGCGCGATGGCGCTCGCCTCCGTGGGCCTGCTGGCGGCGGCTGTTGGAGCCGTATTGGGAGCGGGGCGCTGAACATGAACGACGGAAGAAACATCGATCGCTCGCTGGCGTTGCTCGAGGGCGAGGCCGCGCAACAGCAGACCAGCCCGGATCGCAACGCGCCGGAGACCGTCCCCGAGGAGATGGGTGGCAGGGCTCCCTCCTATTACGGCAGGCCGGTACTCAAACCGCCCGTCTGGATCTGGTCCATCCCCGCTTACTTTTTCGTCGGCGGAGTGGCGGGTGCGGCTATGACGCTCGGGATGGCCGTACAACTGGCTGGCGGCCGCCGGCTGCGCGGCTTCGACGAGCGCTGCCGCTGGATCGGCGCCATCGGCGGCGGCATCGGCAGCGCGCTGCTGATTCACGACCTCGGACGCAAGGGGCGATTCCTGTTCATGCTCCGGGTGTTCCGCCCCACTTCCCCGATGAGCGTAGGCTCCTGGGTGCTGGCGCTGGCCACGCCGCTCTCCGCCGGGTCTGCCATTCTGACCTTCGCCCGTGGCTCGCTGTATCGCCTCGGCTACGCGGCCGGGATTGGCGCGGGAATCCTGGGGATGCCGCTTGCCACTTACACCGCCGTGCTGTTGAGCAATACCGCCGTTCCGGTGTGGAGCGAAACGCGGCGCGTCCTGCCCTTCCTGTTCGGAGCCTCTTCGGCCGCGGGACTCGCGTCCGTGCTCGACTGCATGGACCTGAACGGACGCGAGCGCACCATCGCCAGGCGGTTCGGGCTCGCCGGACGCATCGCCGAACTGGCCGCATCGCAGGCGCTGACGTTTGAAGCAGCACGCGTGCCGCGGGTTGCGCTCCCGCTGCGCGAAGGCGTTTCCGGAGCCTTGTGGAATGCCGCCGGTATCCTCACGGCCGGCAGCCTGGCCCTGTCGCTTTGGCCCGGCGAGAGCCGGACGCGCCGCCGCATCGCGGGCGCGCTCGGCATCGTGGGCGGTTTTTGCCTGCGATTTGCCGTCTTCCATGCGGGCAAGGCGTCCGCGCGCGATCCTCACGCGACGTTCGCCCAGCAGCGCTGAATCAGGTCTCGCCGCGATGAACGTGCGGATGGAAATGGATTTCCGCCCCGTGATGGTGCCGGTGCGCGTGGATCAGGTTGGTGCGGCGCAGTAAGTCACGGTCGGCGAGGATATCCGCCGGCGGCCGGTCGGCCACCACCGAGCCGGCATCCATCACCACGCAACGGTCCGCGATGTCGGCCAGGTCGCCTAAATCGTGCGTGGCAGTGATGATTGTCTTGGCCCCGCCCCCCCACTCCACCAGCAGGTCGATGAACTGGCTCTGGCTGCGGGGATCGAGCGCCGAAGTGGGCTCATCGAGCAGCAGAACCGCCGGATCCAGCACCAGCACGCTTGCCAGCGCGACCCGTTTCTTCTCCCCGCCCGAGAGCCGGTGTGGAACTCGGTCTTTGAGGTGCGCAATGCCGAGCCGGTCAAGTGTGGCGGCAACCTGCTCCCGAACCTGTTTCGCCGGCCAGCGCAGTTGCAGCGGTCCGAAGGCCAGCTCGTCGAACACGGTAGGATTGAACAACTGGACGTCCGGATTCTGGAAGACCATGCCGACTTCGCGGCGAAACGCGAAGGCGAACGCGTCATCCCCGAAAGCCGGCTCGTTCAGTTCACGTCCGCGGAACCGCACCGTGCCCGATTCGGCGAAGTAAAGCGCGTCCAGGATGCGCAGCAGCGTGGATTTCCCGGAGCCGTTGGCGCCGAGCAGGGCCACGCGGCTGCCCTCCGCAATGGAAAGCGACAGTTCGCGGATAGCTGCGATCTCCTGGTATCGGAAAGTGACGCCGTCGGCTTCAAACAGGTTCATCGGCCGGCCCACACTGCCGCCGCGAACAGCGCCGCAAACAGCGAAAGCGCCACCCAATCGCGGTTGCGCATGCGGAAATCGTCCAGCAGGTACACCTCGCCGCGGAAGCCGCGCGCCTGCATGGCCAGGTAAACCTCGCCGCTCAAGTGCAGCGTCTTGCCGAGCAGCACTCCTGCGCTCGAAACCGCCAGGCGGCGGCGCTCCGGGCCGGTGGCCTCACCCACGGTCCGGCTCTTGCGCGATTCGAACATTTCGTGCGCGGTCTCGAGCATCAGCAGAATGTAGCGACAGGTGATCCCCAGAATTACTACGAATACGATGGGCGTCCGGATGGTGCGCAAGGCCTTGAGCACGTGGGCCCAGCGCGTGGTGAAGACCAGGAGCATCGCCAGCGTGGCGGCGGTCTGGACGCGCAGCAGCAGGTAGGCCGCGGTTCGGATTCCCTGCTCCGTTGCAGTCCAGCCGAGGACCGGCACCCGGTACGCAGGGGCTCCGGGCGTCAGGAACAGAGCGGGAACAGCGATGGCTCCCGTAAACACGAACGCACCAAGCCAGACGCTGCGCGCGAGGGTCCAAACGGAAATCCGCGAAAGAGCAGCCAGCATTACGGCGAGCGCCAGAATGGCCGCGATGACCCACAACCTGGCTGCCAGGGCGGCTGCCAGGATCAGCCCGAGCAAGCCGAGCACCTTGACCCGCGGATCGATCGATTGCAGCAACCCGCCGCCTCCCGCCACCGCCTCGGCGTGGAGCGCGCGGTCCATAGCCGAATAGAGGTTCTCGATGGTATGCTCCACGAATCCGGCGCGTCTCATGCGCCGCCGCTTCCGCGAGCCAGGCGGCCCAGGCCCAACCCGGCCAACACTACCAGGCCGCTGCCGAACATCCCCGAAAGCAGGTATCCGAAGCTCGCGCTGCGGATGTAAGGCGGCGCGTACTCGGCGAACGGCGCTGTCCAGAGGGAACCGAGCCGCTCCAGACCCACAGGCGCACGCGCCGGCGGCGCGCTGCGGGAGACGGCCGCAATCTCCCGGCGCGTAGCCGTATCGGAGAAATCGGAAGCCGCCCATTCCCCCCAGGCAGTGCCGCCCGCAAGAATCCCCAGGGGAGTGAGGGTGAGCAGCAGTCCCAGACCCAGCCACAGAGGACGCAGCGAACGAAGACCTTTCGCTTCCGGTGAAACCAGCCCGGAGGATGCGCGCAGCAGGCCCGGGTCAGATCGTTGCAGGAAAGCCACCACTCCGGCCGAGACAACCAGTTCGGCCAGGCCGGCCACCGTGAGATGGCCAATCATCATGGCGGGAATCGAGATGGACAGCGGGTACGGGCAGTATAGCGGCGCACCTGTAGCGTCGCGGTAGAGGAGCGGTTGGACGCCGAACTCGACTGCGGCCAGGAATGCCGACAGGTTGATCGCGACGTACCCGGCCGCCCCGGCGGCCACGACACGGCGGGTGGACGTGAGAGCGGACGTGCCGGCCGCGACCCGGTACACGACGTATGCCGACAAGGATCCGGCAACCGCCATGTTGAAGCAGTTGGCGCCGATCGCCGTGATACCGCCGTCGCCGAAAAAGAAGGCCTGGATGATCAGGGCGATCGAGATCGCAATCATGGACGCCCAGGGCCCGAGCACCACCGCCGCCAATCCGACGCCGACGGCATGGCCCGTGGTGCCGCCCGGCAGCGGCAGGTTGAACATCATGATCACGAACGAAAACGCCGCGAATAGAGAAAGCAGGGGAATCACGCGCGTGTGCAGGGCGGCCTTCACCCGCCGGAGAGCTACATACCAGAACGGCGCGGACCCCGCGTAAAGCGCGGCGCAGGTGGCCGGGCTCAGGTATCCATCCGGTATGTGCATTTATACAAATCGTAGCACTCCGGCTTGCCGCGGCCGGTGCGCTAAGCTGGCGGAAGCGCCATGAAGTACGCTCTCATTTTGTTTGCCTGGGCGGGCCTTGCTTCGGCCCAGACTCCGGCCGAACTCCTTCGCGACCCCGCTGTTCGCGCCGCCATGGAAGCGGCGCGCCGGAATGAGCCCCGAACCCTGGAGTTGCAGGCGCGGATCTGCGAAATTCCCGCGCCTCCGTTTCACGAGGAGGCCCGCGGCCGGGAACTCGAACGCCTGTTTCGAGAGCTTGCCCTGAAGGACGTGCGCGTGGACACCGCGGGAAACGTGATCGGCGTTCGCCCGGGAAGGTCCGCACGCCCCAATCTGGTGTTCAGCGCTCACCTGGATACGGTCTTCCCCGAAGGTACGAATGTTCAGGTCGGGCGGGACGGCGCGGTGCTCAAAGGGCCCGGCATCGGCGATGACTGTCGCGGGCTGGCGGTGATGCTGGCCGTCATCCGCGCGCTCGATGAAGCGCACGTCGAGACTCCCGGCACCATCACCTTCGTTGCGGACGTGGGGGAGGAGGGCCTCGGCGATCTGCGCGGCATGAAGATGCTGTTCGGTGAGAGCCTCAAGGACGGTGTCGACAAGTTCGTGTCGGTGGATGGTACCGGCCTTTCGGTGACCAACGTAGGCGTCGGCAGCAATCGGTATCGCGTGACTTTCAAGGGTCCCGGCGGGCACAGCTTTGGCGATTTCGGAATGGCCAACCCGATCCAGGCGATGGGACGCGCCATCGCGAAAATCGATGAACTGCAGGTTCCGTCGCAGCCCAAGACAACCTTCAACGTGGGCCGCGTGGGCGGCGGCACGTCGGTGAACGCGATTCCGTTCGAGGGCTGGATGGAGGTGGACATGCGCTCGGCGGACCCCTCGTCGCTCAAGTCACTGGACGACCGTTTCCACGCCGTGATCCGGCAGGCGGTGGAAGAGGAGAACCGCCGCTGGAACAACCGGGGTGCGGTCACCGTGCAGGCGGAAAGCGTGGGCGTGCGGCCGGCCGGGCAAACGGCCGCCAGTAGCCCGATTGTCCGCACCGCGCTCGAGGTGACCCAGGCCCTGGGGACGACCGTCACCCTGCGCGAAGGCTCCACGGACTCGAACGTGCCGATGAGCCTGGGAATTCCT
Organism: Bryobacterales bacterium; assembly: GCA_963836425.1. Classification (GTDB taxonomy): domain Bacteria; phylum Acidobacteriota; class Terriglobia; order Bryobacterales; family Bryobacteraceae; genus CAWIJJ01. The sequence goes on from CAWIJJ010000017.1 coordinate 461,321, forward strand.
GCCATTACCGTCGGCGGAGGCGGGACTGGAACGGGCGCCCATTCGCTGGGCGAGACCTTCGATTCCCGCGATTCGGAACGCGGCACGGAGCGCGCGCTGCTCCTGGCCATCGCCCTGGCACGGTAGGCAAGCTGGGTTAGAATAGAAAACCGCACCGCAAAAGGAGATCGAGCGATGCTCTCGAGACGCCGTTTCGGACAGATCGCACTAGCCGCCATGCCGCTCCACAACGCCTTCGCCAAAATCGATTCGGTGCTGCACGGCATCCAGTTCGGCCTGCAAAGCTACAGCTTCAACGGAACGCCGCCCGGCAGCGTACTGGATGTGGTTATGCAGTGCATGGTGGAGGCGCAGCTCGGCGAGGTGGACATCTGGTCGCCGCTGATCGAGCCCCCGGAATTCTCGGAAAAGGCGCGTTCCGCCTCGGTTCCCGCCGACGAACGGGCGCAGGCGCGCGCGGCCATCGCCAAATGGCGCGCAACGGCGCCGCTCGACTACTTCCGCGCCATCCGCGCGAAGTTCGAGGACAAAGGCATCGAGGTGACCGCGTTCAGCACCTCCACAGGGACAACCGACGAGGAACTGAACCGCACCATGGAGATCACCAAAGCGCTGGGCGCGAAGGTCGCAACGGTGGGCGTTCCGCTCTCCGCCGCCAGACGCCTGGTGCCCATCGCCGATCGCCATGGGATCATGATCGGCATTCAAGGCCGGCCCTCCATGAACTCAACCAATCCCGACCAGATCTGCAAGCCCGAACAGTACGAAGAGGCGCTATCGCTTTCGAAGAACTACTGGTTGAGCTTCGACGTCGGGGATGCGGTGGGCGGCGGCTACACCGATGTTCTGAAGTTTGTGAAGGACCACCACACGCGGATCTTCCAGCTCTACCTGAAGGACCGCAACAGGGCGAATGTGAGCTTGCCGTGGGGAGAGGGCGATACACCGATCAGGGAGATCCTGCGGCTGATGCGCGACAACAAATACCAGGTTCGCGGATACATCGACAACGATTACAAGAGCAGCGCGAGCCGCTCGGACGATGTCAAGCGCAGCTACGAATTCGCGAAAGCCGTGCTCGCGGCGTGAGGCCTTAGCGCCACGGCGCCTGGTAGACCCGCCGGCATTTCCGGCAGCGGTACCGCCCGTGAATCGGCCAACTTGCGTCCTCGTGCATGAGGGCACACCACAATCCGGCAATCCGGGACCAGCGCTTTCTAACCGTTTCCATGCCCCAAGCTCCTTATCTGAAATAGATGCGGAATGATCGCGCATCGTTTCGCGGCTCGCGGCGGACACGGTATTCGTTTGCCCCATCTCCGGCGGTGCGGCGGCGTAGAATACAGATGAAGTCCGAACAACCCTTCCGCCATGCAACCCGCGCTCACGACCCCACAGAAAGCGCTCCAGATCAATAACGACCTCGAGAAGTTCGGCGTCTTTGCCGAAATCGGCGCGGGACAGGAGGTGGCGCGCTGGTTCTTTCACGTCGGCAGGGCGTCCGGGACAGTCGCCAAATCCATCTCGGCGTACGATATGGCCGTCAGCGACGAGTTGTACGGCCCGACCGGCCATTACGTCAGCCGCGCCAGGCTGGAAGCGATGCTGACGTGCGAGTTCGAGCAGTTGAAGCGCCGCGTGCCGGCCAGGGCAGCCGGTCCGCAGGCACATTTTGTTTTTGCCGATACGGTAGCCACTCAGTCCCACACGCACGGGGGACAGGGCTGGATGGGTATCCGGTTCCAGGACACACCGGGCAGCGAAACGTCGGAAATCATCATCCACTTCGCCATGTCGGACCCGGAAACGGTGAACCAGCAGGAAGCGGCCGGCATTCTCGGCGTCAACCTCATCCACGCGGCGTTCTATGACCACCGGGATCCCAAGCGGGTAGTGAACCTGCTGCTGGACGGGCTAAGCAGGCGCCGCATCGAAGTGGACATGATCAAGTTCTCCGGGCCCGTTTTTACGGGGCTGGACAACCGCCTGATGAGCCTGCAACTGGTGGAGAACGGACTGACCGACGCCGCCATGTTCACTGCGGAGGGCGAAGTGGTTCAGCCTTCCGAGGTGCTTTACGGAAAGCGCGTTCTGATCGAGCGCGGCAGCTTCCGTCCGGTCACGAACGTTACTCTCGACATGCTGACCCGGGCGGGGCGCCAGCAGGAACACGACCATCCCGAAGCGGGCGGGGAGCCGGTGGTGCTGATGGAAATGACCCTGAATAACCTGATGTCGGCGCAGGTCATCGATCACCAGGATTTCCTCGACCGCGTGGATCTGCTGGGGGTGCTCGGAAAGACGGTGCTGATTTCCAGCCACGCCCGGTTCGACAGCCTCACCAGCTACCTGCGGAAAGCCACCAAAGGCACGATCTCGATGGTGATCGGAGTGCCGACGCTGAGCGAAATCTTCGAAGAAAAGTATTATGCGGACCTGCCCGGCGGGATTCTTCAGGGACTCGGCGGCCTGTTCCAGGGTCCGGTAAACCTCCTCGTTTATCCAACCAAAGACCCCGACTCAGGGGAACTCTCCACCGCGGACACCTTTGCCGTGCCGCTTCGCCAGAAGCAACTTTACGATTATCTCCGCCAGAACCGCTGCATCGAACCGATCCGGGAGTTTGATCCGGCCCAGTTGCACATCACACCCGGCGAGGTTCTCCAGAAGTTGCAGGCCGCGGATCCGCAGTGGCGGACGATGGTGCCGGAGCCGGTCGCCAATCTGATCCAGCTTCGCGGTATCTTCGGCGCGGTTCCGCCGGCACGTTAATACCGAGCACGCTACGGCAGTTTGACCCGCCTGCGTTCCGGGTGAGGCAGGAATCCCTCGGCTTGGGGGAAGCCTGAGGCTCCGCGCACCGGTGCCGCCGCAGCCGCATTCCGGATCCCCGGGGTGGCCGCCCGCGACGACGATTCTGGCAGGCTGCGCAAACGAGCGGCAGGGCTCAGGCGTACATCCGCGTCTCTGCTTTCCGAAGAATGCCTGAGCCGTTGCGGCACTCGATCCCGCGTTTTGGAGTGGAGGAGAGATATAGGATGCCTGTTTCCGCAGATGGACGCCGTGAGGCTTTTGTTGTAGAGAGCGGCAATGGCCGGCCCGTCCACGTGATTGGCGAAGAGGTGACGATCACGATTTCGAGCCGCGATACCGGCGGCGCGTTTGCCGTATTCGAAGGACAGACGCGGCCGATGCACGGTCCGCCACTTCACCGGCACCGCGATCAGGACGAGTGGTGGTATATCGTCGAGGGGGAATACCTGTTCGAGGTGGACGGCCAGGAGATCTATGCTCACGCCGGCGACACCGTGTTCGCCCCGCGCGGCAGCAGCCACACGTTTCAGAACGTTGGAGACGCGCCGGGCCGGACAGTGGGCACAGTGGTTCCGGGGGGACTCGACATCTTTTTCGAAGAACTCGAGCAGGCCGCTCCGCGCGGGACGGTTCCCGATCCGGCGAAGCTGCTGCCGATTTTCGAGAAGCACGGAATGGAACTGCTTGGGCCGCCGCTCCGCGCCCGGCAGATCGCAACCGCGAACGGCGCGGATTAGGTCAGCGCCACTCAGCCAAAGTTCGCGAGCGCCGCGGCAAGATCGAGGATCTCCGTGCCGTTCACGGCACGAACGACGTCGAACAACTGCTCGTCCACGGACTCGGGGCAGAGCGCGCCGGCAATGGCGCCGCCTATCGACGCGACCGAGTCGGCATCGCCGCCGATATTGGCGGCGAGCAATGCCGTGTCTGACGCCGATCCCGTGATCAGCGCCAGACTCATTGCAAGGGGCACGACTTTGGCCGCTCCCATTGGAAAGTGCCGGCGCGAAATCTCGCGGACGTCCAGCGGCTCGTCGCCGGCCAATTCCAAATACATGGCCTCTATCGACCGTGCCATGGTGGCGTCTCCAGTCGAAGGGCGGAGTCCTTCGAGCCATGGCCGATGCGGCCATCGCAGCCTTCAGCACCGCGGCGCCGCACTGTCCTTCCACAGCCGCGGCGACGGCGCCCGCCACCGCGGCCGCGCCGGAAATGGCCAACCCGCCGCCGTGAGTCGGGATGGCGCACTCATAGGCGGCGCGAACCAACTCATCCAGCCTGCCGGAACGGTAAAAGAGGCCCACGGGGGACGCCCGCATGGCCGCTCCGCAGCCGTCGCCGGCGGCCGCGACACGCGACGGGTCGCCCGTCTGGACAAAATCCCACAGCGCCACACCCGGGTGCAACGACTTCCGGCACAGCAGCAGTTCCCGCCCGATGCCGGTATGGTTCGAATTCCCGTCGCGCAGCAGAGCCCTTCCGACCGCGAGCGTCTGCTCGGTGTCGTCGGTCGTCTCGCCGATGCGCCACTCGTATCGCTTTCCGGCGTAGCGGGGAATCACGTCGCCGGGCCTGCCGTGGAACCCGGAGATCCCTTCCGGATACCACCGCTCGATGCCGGCCCGGCTCAGTGTTTCCGTCTGCTTTCCGATGGCATCACCGATGGCAAGCGCTTTGAGACAGCCGCTCACACGTTCGCGAAACGGCATAGAGAAGTTCCTATTCGTTTTTGCCTTGGCATGGTTGGCGCCCCAGCGCTGGGCTGCCGCAACCGGCCGTCACGATCAGCGTCTGCCCTTGGGTTTTGATGTCAGCGGCCGGTCATTTGCTCCAGCTTTTCCGGGTAGCGGGCGCCCTGAACCGTAATTTCCGAGGCGGCGCGATCGATCTCGCGGAGATCTTCGGCGGTCAGTTCGACCGAGAGCGCTCCGAGATTTTCGTCCAGGCGATGCAACTTCGTAGTGCCTGGGATCGGAACGATCCACGGCTTTTGGGCGAGCAGCCAGGCTAGCGCGATCTGTGCGGGTGTCGCGTTCTTCCGTTCGCCGATCGTGGCGAGCAGGTTAATCAGGGCCTGATTTGCCTTGAGTGCCTCGGGCGTGAAGCGCGGCAGGGAACTGCGGAAGTCGGAACTGTCGAATTTTGCATTTTCGTCGATTTTGCCGGTGAGGAATCCCTTGCCCAGGGGGCTGTACGGGACAAGGCCAATACCGAGCTCTTCGAGGGCCGGTATCACTTCCTTCTCCGGTTTCCTGGTCCACAGCGAGTATTCGCTCTGCAAGGCAGCGACCGGCTGAACGGCATGTGCTCGGCGGATTGTTTGCACGCCGGCTTCGGAGAGGCCGAAGTGCCTGACCTTGCCTTGGCGAATCAGGTCCTTCACCGCCCCTGCAACGTCTTCGATGGGCACATCCGGATCGACCCGGTGTTGATAGAGGAGGTCGATGACATCCATCTTCAGGCGCTGAAGCGAACCCTCGACGGCTTGCCTGATGTGTTCCGGCCTGCTGTTCAGGACCGGTGCGCCTTTCATGCCGCGGGGATCGAAGCCGGGGCTTACGTCGAACCCGAATTTCGTGGCGATCACCAACTGGTCGCGAAAGGGCGCGAGAGCCTCGCCCACAAGTTCTTCATTCAGGAACGGGCCGTAAACCTCGGCAGTGTCAAAAAAGGTGATGCCTCGTTCCACAGCAGTCCGGAGGAGGGCCGTCATCTCCTGCTTGTCTTTGGGCGGACCGTAGGAAAAACTCATTCCCATGCAGCCCAGCCCGAGGGCCGACACCTCCAGGCCGCTATTTCCAAGTTTGCGCTTCTGCATTTGTTTCTCCCGAGAAAATGGTTCCTCCCCTCCAGACTAGAGTCCGGACCAGCGGTGGAGCAGTGAAGCTTCTTCGAGACGTGATCAGACGTACAAGTTGCGGGCGGAACTGGCTCGCAAGGTCGTCAGCAGGAGGGGGCACGACTCCGGGCGATTGCCACGCAGGGAGAGCAGAGTAACAGGACCGCCAAGGCGATCGCCTGGATCCGGGCGAACTACGCAAAGCCGCTGAGAGTGGAGGATCTGGCGCAGATTACAGGCGGCGCGCGGACGCATGCTCGTGGACGCGAGTCCGAGCGCACGTGCAGTTACTCTCATTTCGCCCTGAGCCCCCGGTCCGGCCCGCTCCGGGCTACGGGAAGATATCAGTATGGACATCAATCGTTTCACTGAAAAACTGCAGGAAGCGATACGATCGGCCCAAAGCAAGGCCGGCCGCTACGGGCACCAGCAGATCGATGTCGAACACCTGCTCGCCGCGCTCCTCGAACAGGAAGGCGGGCTGGCCGCGTCAGTGCTCAGCAAAGCCGGCGTCCACACGGATCTTCTGGCCCAGCGACTCGAGGCCGAGCTCGACCGAATGCCGAAAGTCTCCGGACCCGGCGGCGGGCCGGACCAGGTGTATGTCGCCACACGCCTCAACCGCCTGCTGGTGCAGGCCGAAGAGGAGGCCCGCGGCCTTAAAGACGAGTACATTTCAGTCGAGCACATACTGCTCGCCGCCCTCGATGATAAGGGCGCGGCGGGGCGCATCCTGAAGGAGTTCGGCCTGACCCGCGACCGCCTGATGCAGGCGTTGCGTGAAATCCGCGGCAGCCAGCGAGTCACGTCGCCCAACCCCGAGGCCACCTACGAGGCCCTCGAGCGCTACGGCCGCGACCTCACCAGGTTCGCCGCGCAGGGCAAACTCGATCCCGTCATCGGCCGCGACGAAGAGATCCGCCGCGTCATCCAGGTACTCTCTCGCCGGACGAAGAACAATCCGGTATTGATCGGCGAGCCCGGCGTCGGCAAGACCGCCATTGTGGAAGGACTGGCGCTGCGCATCATCCGCGGTGACGTCCCCGAAGGTCTCAAGAACAGGCGCATCGTCGCCCTCGACATGGGCGCACTCATCGCCGGCGCCAAATACCGCGGCGAATTTGAGGAGCGACTGAAGGCCGTCCTCAAGGAAGTTCAGGATTCGGCGGGCGAGATCATTCTCTTTATCGACGAACTGCACACGGTGGTGGGCGCGGGGAAAGCCGAGGGAGCCATGGACGCGGGCAACCTGCTCAAACCCATGCTCGCGCGCGGCGAACTGCACTGTATCGGCGCCACCACGCTGGACGAATACCGGAAGCACATCGAGAAGGACGCAGCCCTCGAGCGGCGCTTCCAGACCGTGCTCGTCGACCAGCCGTCGGTCGAAGACACCATTTCCATTCTGCGCGGCCTCAAGGAGCGCTATGCCGTGCACCACGGCGTGAACATTAAAGATGCCGCCCTGGTGGCGGCCGCCGTGCTTTCGAACCGCTACATCACGGACCGCTTTCTGCCCGACAAGGCCATCGATCTGGTGGACGAAGCCGCCGCCCGCCTGCGCACGGAAATCGACTCCATGCCTTCGGAAATGGACGAAACCCGCCGCCGGGTCATGCAGCTTGAAATCGAGCGCGAAGCCCTGCGCAAGGAGAAGGACTCCGCCTCCCGCGAGCGGCTGGGCAAGCTCGAAAAGGAACTGGCTGACCTGAAGGCCGAGTTCGACGCCCTGAGCGCGCGCTGGAATGCCGAAAAGGAATCCGTCCAGCGGCTGCGCCAGCTTCGCGAGCAGGTGGAACAGACGAAAGCCGAGATCGAGCGCGCCGAACGCCAGTACGACTTGAATCGGGCCGCAGAGCTCAAATACGGTACGCTTACGGATCTGGAGCGCCGTCTCCAGCAGGAGACCGAGCAATTCAACCGGCAGCAGGCCAAATCCAAGCTGATCAAGGAGGAAGTGGACGAGGAGGACATCGCGGAAGTGGTCAGCCGGTGGACCGGAGTTCCAGTCACCCGCCTGCTGGAAGGCGAGATGCAGAAACTGCTGCACCTCGAGGAGGAGCTTCACCGTCGCGTTATTGGGCAGGACGAAGCCGTGACCGCCGTTTCGGAGGCCGTGATCCGCGCCCGCTCCGGGCTCAAGGATCCAAACCGGCCCATCGGCAGCTTCATATTCCTCGGCCCGACCGGCGTCGGCAAAACGGAGCTGGCGCGCGCCCTGGCCGCCTTCCTGTTCGACGACGAGCACGCCATGATCCGCATTGACATGTCCGAATACCAGGAGAAGCACACGGTGGCGCGGTTGATCGGCGCGCCTCCGGGGTACGTCGGCTACGAGGAAGGCGGGCAGCTAACCGAGGCGGTGCGCCGGCGCCCCTATTCCGTGGTGCTGTTCGACGAGATCGAAAAGGCCCACCATGACGTTTTTAACGTGCTGCTCCAGATTCTGGACGACGGCCGGCTCACCGACGGCCAGGGCCGCACCGTGGATTTCAAGAACACTATTGTGATCATGACCTCGAATGTAGGCAGCCAGCGGATCCTCGAGTATCGCGGCAGCTACGGCAGCGACGCCTACGAGCGCATGAAAGAGGCGGTGCTGGAGGAGATGCGCCGCGGCTTCCGGCCCGAGTTCCTCAACCGCGTGGACGAGATCATCGTTTTCCACGCGCTTTCCGAGGAGCACCTGAAGCAGATCGTCGAGATTCAACTTGACAGGCTGCGCGCACGGCTCGCCGAGCGCCACATCACGCTGGAACTGACCGACGCGGCCCGGGCCAACCTGGTCCTCACCGGCTTCGACCCCCATTACGGGGCGCGCCCCTTGAAGCGTGCGATCCAAAAGAAGATCGAAACGCCGCTCGGGCGCCTCCTGCTGAAGGGCGAGGTGCGCGACGGACAGACGGTGAATGTGGACGCCGGGCCGTCCGGCGACCTGCAATTCACGACAGTCCCGGCCGCGGTGACCGTCTAGACGCGAAGCTACCGCATCCGCTCGGCAAATTCGCCGGTGGAGGCGTCCACAAAAACCGAAAAGTTAGACGTGCCGACGGATTCGCCCCAGACCACCCGCCATACCGGGTTCGGATGGCGCGTGTTCTTCTCAAGCAGGAAAATGATCGGCTTGCCGGGATTCTTTTTATCGTAGTCGGCGCTCTCCTTGAGGGCCACATCGTAAGCCTTGTCGGTGTCCGTCCTTACGGCGATGAAGGGAAACGCCGCCGTCGCAGGCCCGGTATACGGGATCTCCTGCTGAGCGAAGACGCCCTTGTGCAGGGTGGGGAGCATTTCAATGATGGAGAAGGTATAGGACCGGCTTTGCGACTTCGATGGCGAGTAGAAAGTGGCATCCCAGGCCGCCGCTTTCCCCTTTGGAACGTCCGGCACCTCGTTGAGCAGCATGCTGTTGGCCTTCAATACCAGAACATCAGGCGCCCAGGTGCGGGCAACCTGATACATCCTGAAAAGGGCGCTTTGTCCCGTCACCGGCTCGGGCGGCTTCTCCGGCTCTTTCTTTTCGGCGGTTTGCGTTCCAGAACAGCCGGCACAGAGGACGACCAGGAGGGGAACAAACAGAAGTGGAAGTAGCCTTTTCATCATCTGAGTGCCATTTTATCAACGGGATCCCGGCGTTTCACAACTTCCGCCGTCAGAGTGTGACGTAATGTCGACATCACGGAGGGAGTTATGTCTCCGAGACGCCTGACTCATCTCGTTTCCGTCGCTTTTCCTTGAACCGGCGGCTGGCCGCTCCCTGCTGACTGACGGTACCGGAGCAACTGGACACCGGACTCGTACTCCACCATCTTGACTGCCATCTCGATTGCTTCGGCGGTGACCTCGGAATGGGTTTGTTTTGTCAAATTGTTGATGTCGGCGATAACGGGCACGGTGGCCTCCTCTTCTTCGGTCAATTTGAAGGAACGGAGGGCGCGATTGGTCTGGAGAACGCGGAGTTCGGCCTGGGCGCGGTAGAGGGCGCGCTGGGCGCGTGCCTGATAGCGCCCGAGGCGATCGAGGATGGCGGTGGTCCGCGGGTCGGTAAAGTCCTCTTCCGTGCCGGTGGAGACTTCGGCTTCGATGCGGCTGAAGCGCTGGAGATTCCAGGCGGCGTGCAGGATTTCCTGGAAAGCGAACGTTTCGAGGACTCCCTGAGGATCGAGTTCCTGGGAGAGCGAGCGGTGAAGGGCGGCGAATTCCTCGTGTTCGTCGTCACGGATGACCGGATGACGCGCGGTGAGACCGTGGCGGACTGCGTTTTGCGCGACGCGCGCTTTGCCTGCGGCGGTGCGCGGACCGGTGGAGGAATGGGCGTTGGCCTGATTGGCGATGATTTGTGCTGGGGAAGCCATGGATGTCCTTTCGGGCAGACACTAACATCGCGACAGACGGATAAGAGGGCAGGGAGCGGGGAAGTGCATGAAAGGGAAGGCCAAAGAAGTTTGGTTTCGGCGTCAATTGCAAATTGCAATGTGCCAATCAGGTTCTCAGCCACCGGTCGAACGCACTCGAACGGCGACTCTGGCGTTGTTGTGCCGTGGCGTGCGGAGATTGCGGTGACCACCGTGATCGCCGCGCTCGGGTCCAACGCGATTGCATGCAATGATTTCGTCTAACGCTCCCGACGAGTGCTCCGACCAGCACCACCGTGACCTGTCCCACAAGCGTACCCTACGGTGCGCGGAGCCGTGCTCGGCGAGGGTGACGGCGGCCGATGGACTGAATCAGATGTTGGCGGTAGCTACAGCAGCAATCTCAACGCCGGCACAGTCAGGGCCAGCGCGAACTATGCGGGCGATGCCACCCACACTCAGCAGCGATTCGAAGAGCTTCACCATTGTTAAGGCCGGTTCGGCCACTACCATTAACTGCCCGGCGAACGTGACCTACAATGGCTCTGACCAAACGCCCTGCTCGGCAATGGTAACTGGCGCTGGGCTGAGCCAGTCTCTCACCGTTGCTTATGCAAACAACATCAACGCGGGCACGGCGCATGCAAGCGCCAGCCAGCTACGGCGGCGATGCCAACCACAATTCGGTAAGCGTCCGATGAACCCCTCTTCCCAAGCGATCAACGGCGCTGCATAGTTGTTCCATGACGGAAAGTTGTGTCGAGGAGGGGGCGTCCGCGAAAGCCGATCAATGGCGCGAGCGGCTTGCCGAGCATGGACGGAGCGGTTTGACCGTGAAGCAGTTCTGCCAGGAGCGGGGGATTACGCAGTGGTCCTTCTACGCCTGGCGTAAACGGCTGCGGGAGCAAGGGACAGTCCGTTTCGCGCTGGTGGAGAGAGGGCGTATGCCGCAGGAACAGGCGCCGGCGTCCGGATTGGAACTGATCCTGGCGACGGGAGAGCGGTTGCGCATCGGCGCGGGCGTGGACGGCGCCACGTTGCGCGCGGTGCTGGACGTGCTGCGCGCATGATCCACCTGCCAGCCAGCGTGCGGGTGTACCTGTGCCTGACGCCGTGCGATATGCGCCGGAGCTTCGACGGGCTGCACGCCCTGGTGCGCGAGTACCTGGAGTTGGACGCCTTCGCGGGACACCTGTTTGTGTTCGCCAGCCGGCGGCGGGATCGAGTCAAGATTTTGTATTGGGATCGCGACGGCTTTGCGACGTGGAGCAAGCGGTTGGAGGAAGGCACGTACGCCGTGCCGTTCGGCGATGGCGGCGCGGAACGCAGGCGCGAGATTACAGCGCAAGAATTGGCGGCTCTGCTGAGCGGGATCGACCTACAGCGAGTCACGCGGCGCAAGCGCTACCAACGGTCCGTTTAAGAACACAGTAATATCATTTTGTTCTTGGCAGAGAGTAAGTAAGTGAGTAAACTAATTACTTACTCTCGCTCCCAAACATCTTCCGGACGATCCCAAGGTCCTACAGCAGATGGTGCTGGACCTGATGGCGCAATTGGATCGCGAGTCCACCGAGCGGAACAAAATCGAGGCTCTGTTGCGCGAGTTGCTCGACGCCAAGCGCAACCGGAAGAGCGAGCAGCTCTCGGCCGACCAACTGGCCCTGTTTGCGGAATTATTGCAGGCACGGCAGGCGCAAGCCGAATCGCCAGTGAAGGGGAGCGACTCGGATGACGATGCCGCCGGCGGGGGAACCGGCGATGCAGCTCCGAAGAAGAGAACCGGCGGCCGGCAGCCTCTCCCGAAGAATCTCCTGCGCGAGCGGATCGTGCATGACCTGGCGGAAGAGGAAAAGCATTGCGCCAGTTGTCAGAAGGATCTGCGGCCCATCGGGGAAGAGACCAGCGAGCGCTACGAATACATTCCGGCGCAACTGAAAGTGGTCGAGGATGTATGCAAGAAGTACGCTTGCGACTGCACGGTAAGGACCGCCACCAAGCCGGCGCAGCCGATTGAGAAGAGCACGGCGGGGGCCAGCCTTCTGGCGCAGGTGATCGTAGCCAAGACCGCCGACCACCTGCCTCTGCACCGGCAGGAGAAGATTTTCGAGCGTCACGGCGCCGATATCTCCCGCAAGACCATGTGCGGCTGGATGGCGCAATGCGGCGATCTGCTCGGGCCTCTGTATGGAGCGGCCAAAGCGGTTCTGTTTCAATCCAAGACCATCGGGACGGACGATACCGGCGTGAAGGTGTTGGATGAAAAGCTGCCGTTCGCCCGCACCGGGCGCATCTGGCCCTACGTCGGAGATAAGGATCATCCGGTGATTCTGTATGACTACACGCAGACCCGGGCGCGGGCCGGGCCGGAGGAGTTCCTAAGAGGATATCGCGGTCGCTTACAGGCGGATGCCTACGGAGGCTATGATGCCTTCTTCAAGGACCCAAAGCGCGGTTTGATTGAAATCGGGTGTTGGAGTCATGCCCGCCGATATTACATCAAGGCGCTGGATTCCGACCAGGCGCGCATGGGGCCGGCGCTATTGCTGATCGCGCAGTTATATCGAGTGGAGGAGCAGGCGCGCGGATGGAGCGCAGAGGCGCGGCTGGAACTGCGCCAACGCGAGGCGCGGCCCATTCTGGACAAGCTGCACGGGTATCTGCTGGAGGTCCAGGCAGAGGTGCTGCCGAAGAGTCCGGAGGGGCGTGCGGTCCGGTATACGCTGAACAACTGGACGGCGTTGAATCGCTACTGCGAAGATGGCGATCTGGAGATCGACAACAACCACACCGAGCGCAGTATCCGCGGCGTGGCTGTCGGCCGCAACAACTGGATCTTCTTTGGCAGCGACCAGGGCGGACACACGGCAGCAGTGCTGCGGAGCTTTGTGGCATCCTGCCAGCGCGTGGGAGTCGATCCCTACGCCTGGTTCAAGGATATCCTCTCGCGTATCCCTGCCCATCCCATCACCCGGCTCGCCGAACTACTGCCGCACAACTGGAAGCTCGCGCAGGCCTGATCCCAAAATCTGACTCTGAAGGGGTCGGCCGTAAGCGTCTCGTGAAACACCGTCGATCTGACGTTGGACCTGTGGTAGGGCCCGCAAATTTCGCAGCTCAAGCCTGAGCCGGGCAGGTCATGGTCATGGGTTTCCAGTTGTGGGGAAGCAGTTCGCTCAACCGGGTGATGGAGTGCGCGGGAACGCGCGACAGCACGTCGTGGAACCACGCGAACGGTTCGACGCCGCACCGCTTGCAGGAGGCGATGAAGCTCCGCAGCACGGCCGCCGTCTTGCCCCCGCCGTCGCTGCCGAAGAATGTCCAGTTGCCGCGGCCCAGCGCAATATCGCGGTTGGCCCGTTCCGTGGCCCCGTTGTCAATTTCCAACTCGCCGTCTTCGAGAAAGCGCGTCAGCGCCTCCCACTGATTCAGCGCATATCGCACCGCGGCGCCGGACGGACTCTTCGGGAGCACCACCGCCTCCAACTCCAGCACGTACCGGTGGAGCTTGCCGACCAGTGTCGCCGACACGCGCCGGCGCAGCGCCAACCTCTGCTCCGCCGACAGCGACAGCGCCTTGGCGTGCTCCTCCACTCGATAGAGACGTGCGATCAGATGCAGAGCCGGCCCCATGTGCGGCTCATCGGATTCCAGCGCCTTGAAGAAATACCTGCGGGCGTGCATCCAGCACCCAACCTCGGTCATCCCGCGTTGGGGTTTGAAAAATGCGTCGTAGACGGAATAGGCGTCCGCCTGCAGATATCCTTTGTATCCCTCCAGGAACTTCGCCGGGCCGGCGCGCGATCGCGTGGGCGTGTAGTCGTACACGATCACCGGATGGTGAACGTCTCCGACATACGGCCAGATCCGCCCGTTCCGGGCAAAGGGAAGTTTTCGGTCCAGCACCTTCACGCTGGTGTCGTCGGTGCCGATCACCTTGGAGCGCAACAGTTCCTTCTTCATCACCTGATACAACGGATCGAGCAGTTCCGCGCACTGCGCCATCCATCCGCCCATGGTCTTACGCGAGATCTCGATGCCATGCCGCTCAAGCATTTTTTCCTGCCGGTGCAGCGGCTGATGGTCGGCCCATTTCGCCACGATCACTTGCGCTAACAAGCTGGCTCCCGCCGTGCTCTTCTCGATCGGCTGCGGCGGCTTGGTGGCGGTCCTCACCGTGCAGTCGCAGGCGTACTTCAGGCAAACGTCCTGAATCACCTTCATCGACGCGGGAATGTATTCGTAGCGTTCGCTGGTCTCTTCCGAAATCAGGCGCAGGTCCTTATCGCAGGCGTGGCAATGCTTTTCCGCTTCCGCCAGGTCGTGAACGAGGCGTTCCCGCTTCAGATGCCGCGCCAGAGGTTGACGCCCGCCGCGCTTCGAGGTCGGCTTCTCATTCGGTTTCGAGGCCGCTCCCGGGTCGCCATCCAGATCGTCGTCGTTGTCGGCGCCCGCGGATTCGGCTTCCGCGCTCCGCGTCTGCCATGCCGCCTCGAACAGCGCCAGTTGTTCTTTCGATAACTGCTCGCTCTTGCGGTTGCGTTGCGCCTCCAGCAGCTCGCGCAGCAGGCTCTGGTATTTGTTCTGCTCCGCCACCGAACGATCCAGTTGCTCGGCCAGGTCCACCACGATCTTCCGTAGCGTCTCTGCGTCCCGCGGCAAGCTATTTGGATCGATGGCCACCTTGTATCCAGATTACGCGGAAAACGGCCCGATTCCAAGTAAAAACAATAGTAAGTCAAAATGTTTTACGAGCCCGCGCGCCGATACCGTTTGCGCCGCTTCGCCGCGCTCAGATCGATGCCGCTCAGCAGCGCTCCTAACTCCTGTGCTGTAATTTCCTGCCGACGTTCTGTGCCGCCGTCTCCAAACGGAACCGCGTACGTTCCCTCCTCGAGTCGTTTGCTCCAGACGGCGAAACCGTCGCGATCCCAGTACAGGATTTTCACCCGGTCCCTGCGCCTACCCGTAAATACAAACAGGTGTCCGGCGAGGGCATCCAACTCCAGGTGGTCGCGGACCAGCGCGTGCAGACTGTCAAAGCTCTTGCGCATGTCGCACGGTGTCAGGCACAAGTACACGCGCACGCTGGCTGGCAGGTGGATCATGCCCGCAACACGTCCAGCACGGTCCGCAAGGCCGCGGCGTCCACGCCGGCACCGATGCGCAGTCGCTCGCCGGTTGCCAACACCAGCTCCAGCGCCGCCTCCGCGGCGCCCTCCTGCCGGCGCGGCTTCCTGTCCACCAAAGCGAACCGCACCGGTCCTGTCTCCTGGAGCCGTTTCCGCCAGGCGTAGAAGGAGTACTCCGACAGTCCTTGTTCCTTGCAGAACTGCTTCACGGAAAGTCCGCCGCGTCGTTGCGCCGCGATTCGTTCGGCCCACTGGTCTGCTTTCGAGGTGGCCGGCCTCTGCTCGACGATAGTGTCGCTCATGACACCACGATGCCGCGCCGACCCACCGATCAGGAAGGGTGGTTCACGAGACGCTTACGTCGGCCCGAATTGTTGTCTGGCGACGGTGATTCTCGGCCGCTTACCAATTCCAGCTCCGACTTGAAGAACTTCACCATAAACAGGGCAAACACAGCAACCACAATCACAAACAGAACGGCGCTGGCTACCCCCACACCGGTCGGGCAGCCTTTTGCTGTCAATTGGAGTGTTACGCCCAATCCGCCTGGCGGTGGAACCCCGACTGGGACTGTCACCGTGGCCGACGGGGTTGGCGCGATTTGTTCAGCGGCCGTGGGAGCCGGGACTTGTTCCCTCAATCCGTCGGTGGCAGGCGTCTAGATGTTGACTGCAGCCTACAGCGGGGATGCGAACTTCAGCAAGCGTCCGAGAATCACCGGCCCTCCAAAGACATTCCGGGGAAGTCGAACGCCATCGCGGATCGCCGAAATAGTGTTCGGCTTCGAGAAAGTGTTCACCTTCGTTCCGGAATCGTCTTAAGCTTCCCCCATATTCCCTTGAAGTGAACCACGTCAGCGGAACGCTTAAACATCTTGCATACCGAGCCTTAGTTAGTCAGTGCACAGCTGCAAAGTGAAGCATTGCTCGGTCTGCAAGTGATAACAAACGTCGTAGCAGATGCCGGTAAAGCTTAACCTATACTTCTTGCCGATCGCGCCTCGTGTGTAAAGTACGAGTTCGCGCGACACGCAAGAAGGAACTTTGGGCTCGCGACAAGGTTCGATGTCGCCAAAACAGATCGGCCCCGAAGGTATCACCTGGATGGAGGGCTGGCCGTTCGGCAGGATTGGCACAGGATTCCCTTGCAGGTCTGTCACTTGGATCTGGCCGATAATGAGATTCGTGAAGGTTACGTTGGAGTAGCAGTTGCACACGGTCACGCACAGTACCTCAACATCGTCGGTCTCGAGGCAATCACACGGGCTGTCGCCCCACTTCACCGAGATACATGGCTTAAGCTCAGGCAGCTTTACCGCGGAACAGTCGCAGTTGCAATCACAGCCGCTTTGGTCGGAGGCGGCCGCAACGGAGTTCTGTGCCAGAAAACCCTGCTTCGTCGCGCTGGACTTCACCTGCACTACAATTTCGTTCTCACATCGTTTCCAATTGTTGTCCAAATTGATGCGGGCCCCGCTACCCTTCACAAAGCCTTTGACGGAGTAGGCGGTAGTGGCATTGGCGCCCAGTTGAGGAAGCACTCCCATTCCGTTGGGAAGTGAACTCTGCGCCTGACCATTCACATAGATCTCGAAAACACAGTTGTCCGCATAGAAGTCCATCGAAATCGAGAATGCCGCCGGATCTAGTGACGAGCTCAAATTGAACCTGTAGCGATAGTAGACGTCGATATTCCCGAGTTGGCCGTGATCGCCGTTCACAAACAAGGAGATCCAATTGGCGTTTGCGAACGTGCTGGGAACCCACGCAGTGCTGGCGAACACATAGGCAGGGATCCAGGAGGAAACGCTGGCTGGCCCGCTCAACGCGCCGAGTCCAACCTCCCAGTTGGCGTCAGTACCAGCCGTCAGAAATCCGCCACTGCCATCGTACGCAGTGTTGAGCAGCGAAGCGTCTGCAGCAGAAGCGATTACGGGATACTTGTCGTCGGTGTCGCAAGTACTGCACCGGCACGACAGAGAATTTACTTTTTTTGCGCACAGCTGCTTGAGGCGGGCTTCTTGAGCTCTCGTAATCTCTTCGCAAGTTGGCGGCGGCGGCTCGGTGTGCCTGAAAAAGAACGGGTCGATTGAAATGGGAACTTCAGTCGCGTTGTTTACGCCAAGAAGTCTCCTAGTCGCAAAATCATGGTTACGCTGGAACGTTATACCCTGCGGAAAGTTTGCACTATCAGGTGTGTTGTTGGCGCTGAACACCCCGTAAAACGACGTGCCCGCGGCCATCATGTGGATATAGTCGCCGATATAAGGCAGGAACTGCGGTGACGGTGCATTGGCGGGCACGGTGGCAAGTACAAAATCATCCAATGTGGTGAAAGCGTTCGTCGTCAATTGAAAATGTGTTTCCCACCTAGGTGCGGCCCCCGGCGCGCTCCCGGTAACGTGCTGATAGGCAAACCCCACCTTGCCAGCACTATTGATGGCGAGCGCCGGATTCTTAGCGTTGGGAATTGTCCTCAAATCTGCGGACCACGTCACACCTCTGTCAGTTGACCGGCGCAAGTGGAGTGTATAGGTGCCGCTCTGAACACCGCCGTAGGCGACGTACACGTTAGAGCTGTTCAGAGGATCCACCGCAATGGCCAGGTCGCCGCTCAGGCGCTCCTGGCCCAGTATTGCGTTAAAGGTAAACTGAACGCCGGTTGCCACCAAGCGACCGGCAATGCCGTCGCTGGGATCGGTTAGAGCAGTAAACGGATTGACACCCGCCCCCCAGTTGTCGTCACGCACGATCACGATGTCCGACGACGTAATATTCAATCCAGACCGGCTCCGCCACCCGTAGAAAACAGCGTAAACAGTGCCATCTGTGTGTATAGTCGCTCTTATCTGCGGGCCGTTCTGACCGCCCGTCCCCGTCGAGCGCTTTTCGACTCGGACGCTCGCGAACGCCGGGGATGTCACGCCCGCGTCAAGACTCTGCTCCACCGTGGCAGTTTGGGCACCGGGAGCTGCGAAGTCGTTGAGGCCAATATAAACACGGTCCTTACCGGCATCAACTCCGCTTGCGACGGTGGATGCTTGCGTGTAAGGTTGATCAACGCTGTTGCGGTCAATCAGCACGTCCATCACGCTTGAACCCGTAAAGCTTGCGGTTCGCAGCACATTCAGGCGCAGAAAACCGGGAAGCCGTAGAACGCTGCCGTAGAATCGGTTGCCAGCGGTCGCGAAGCGAGGTGTGATATCCCCCGTGCCAGTGACGCTGCCCGCCTGGCTCGGTACAATGGAATTCAAGATCCAGGTATCACCACCATCGGTTGAAACGAAGACTGGGGCGTTGGCCCCTCCCATGGGATCCCTTGTGAACGCCGTGATCGCGATTTCGTTTGGTCTAGCCGGGTTCACTGCAATATTAGGCTCGCTGTCCTGGCCCGTTTCACTGCTGAGGGATTTCGGGATGGTGTTTACGACTTTGATCATGGGGTTCTCTATCAGCAACTTATACGAGGCTTGCAAGCACCAGCGGAATCCGTTCCTTTTCGTAGAAATCCTCAGGTTCGATACACAGGTATTGCCCTCTAGGCACCTCGGCAGCGGCGTGGGCCACCATCCCTTGCTCGCTCCGGTTGCCGAGCATCCAAACGCCTTCCTGTCCAACCGAGAACTTTGGTGCCCTGTGCCAGCGCACATCGTTGCTGCTTGCGAAACGCACAATCACTGTATGAAGGGCGTCCTCTTTTGCACCTTTGATAACTTTGTCTACGCGTACGACCGCATCGCACCATGCCGGATCATGTTCGGTCAGTGGTGCCCCTTGCTTCGGCGACATAACTCTAACTTCTAAGACCGTGCCAATAATTACCAGGTCCGCATAGTTGGAGCGCGCACGGACGGCATTGCCAGGCAAGGCCTCTACGGTCGCTCTGGTTTTCTGCACAGCGACGTCCGATGCCTCAATCACGTCGACCGCGACTACGGCCAAATCTTCCCCGAAGATCCAGCCGTTTGTGTGGAATACGTACTCGTTGCCTGCCGTAACAGTGCGGCTAGGGGCTAATCTGACGGTTACATTTCGGCCGCGGTACTCCTGCAGAACTTCCGGTCCGTGCAGAATTTCGTTTTACTTGGGCAACAACTGTGGAATCATCCACTGGCACGCTGGCCATTGTCGCGGAGGCGGTTCGAATGATCGTGCCGCGAAACACAAACTGCGCCAGTTCTGGCGGTAACCCCTTGGGGGGCTCAACGCCTGGAGCTTTTCTGGGAGGCGGCTCTTGCGGCATGGCGGTTGGTCCTCGTTACTGATAATGTGGCCGACGGTTCGTCAGGCATGAAATCCGGTCCGTCGTCCGGAGTGCATTGACAGCAGATTGGGAGCCGCAGCGCACCTATTAACGCCGTCGGCGAAACAACTGCATGAGGCCGTCGAGCGCAAACCAAGTAATTAGAAATGCGCCCATCTCAAACGTGAAGCTATGGAATTTATAAAACCATTCGGCAATACCGGCCGAGAGCATGAATGAAAACAGGTAGTTGCTCCGAAAGAAGCTGGCGAGCGGGCAGGTAACGAATAAGGCTATACATTGTTCAACTCCACGCGATCAATGTTTTCCACGAGGTTGGCACTTTAACTGTGCGACATAGAATGTTGTGGACGAACTGTCGAGTCTGGAGTATACAGCCAATCAATCGTACCGTCAAGGAGTCCGAACAATGTTGTCCGAACAATGTTGTCCGAACAATGTTGTCCGAACGTGTCCGAACAATGTGTCCGAACAATGCGAACTGGATTTATCAAAGGGAAGTAGAAAGTTCCGCCTTCGGTAAGCGTCCGAGAATCACCGGCGGCGGACAACAATGCGGGCCGAGCCCTTAATTTCAGATTTTGGGATCAGGCCTGCGCGAGTTTCCAGTTGTGCGGCAGTAGTTCGGCGAGCCGGGTGATGGGATGGGCGGCGATACGCGAGAGGACATCCTTGAACCAGGCGTAGGGATCGACTCCCACGCGCTGGCAGGAGGCCACAAAGCTCCGCAGCACGGCGGCCGTGTGTCCGCCCTGGTCGCTGCCAAAGAAGGTCCAGTTGTTTCGGCCGACCGCCACGCCGCGGATGCTGCGCTCGGTGTGGTTGTTGTCGATCTCCAGATCGCCGTCTTCGCAGTAGCGATTCAACGCCGTCCAGTTCTTTAGGGTGTAGCGGACCGCACGCCCCTCCGGGCTCTTCGGCAGCACCTCTGCCTGGATCTCCACCAGATACCCGTGCAGCTTGTCCAGAATGGGACGCGCCTCGCGTTGGCGCAGTTCCAGCCGCGCCTCCGCACTCCATCCGCGCGCCTGCTTTTCCACTCGATATAACTGCGCGATCAGAAATAGCGCCGGCCCCATGCGCGCCTGATCGGAATCCAGCGCCTTGACGTAATAGCGGCGGGCATGACTCCAACACCCGATTTCAATCAAACCGCGCTTCGGGTCCTTGAAGAATGCGTCATATCCGCCGTAGGCATCCGCCTGTAAGCGGCCGCGATATCCTTTCAGAAACTCCTCTGGTCCAGCCCGCGCCCGGGTCTTCGTGTAGTCATACAGAATCACCGGATGATCCTTATCTCCGCAGTAGGGCCAGATGCGCCCGGTGCGGGCGAACGGCAGCTTTTCATCCAACACCTTCACGCCGGTATCGTCCGTCCCGATGGTCTTGGATTGAAACAGAACCGCTTTGGCCGCTCCATAAAGAGGCCCCAGCAGATCGCTGCATTGCGCCATCCAGCCGCACATGGTCTTGCGGGAGATATCGGCGCCGTGACGCTCGAAAATCTTCTCCTGCCGGTGCAGCGGCAGATGGTCGGCGGTCTTGGCCACGATCACTTGCGCCAGAAGGCTGGCTCCCGCCGTACTCTTCTCGATCGGCTGCGGCGGCTTGGTGGCGGTCTTTACCGTGCAGGCGCAAGCGTACTTCTTGCAGACATCCTCGACCACAATCAGCTGTGCCGGAATGTATTCGTAGCGCTCGCTGGTCTCTTCCCCGATGGGTCGCAGATCCTTCTGGCAAGCGGCGCAATGCTTTTCCTCTTCCGCCAGATCATGCACGATCCGCTCGCGCAGGAGATTCTCGGGAGAGGCTGCCGGCCGCCGGTTCTCTTCTTCGGAGCTGCATCGCCGGTTCCACCGCCGAGGGCATCGTCATCCGAGTCGTCCCTCTTCACTGCGATTCGGCTTGCGCCTGCCGTGCCTGCAATAATTCCGCAAACAGGGCCAGTTGGTCGGCCGAGAGCTGCTCGCTCTTCCGGTTGCGCTTGGCGTCCAGCAACTCGCGCAACAGAGCCTCGATTTTGTTCCGCTCGGTGAACTCGCGGTCCAGTTGCGCCATCAGGTCCAGCACCATCTGCTGTAAGACCTTGGGATCTTCCGGAAGATGTTTGGGATCGAGAGCCACGAGTAAGTAATCAGTCTACTCACTTACTGGCTTTCTGCCAAGAACAAAATGATATCGACTTTGTTCTTAAGCGGACCGCTCGATACCGTTTGCGCCGCGTCGCTCGTCGCAGGTCGATTCCGCTCAGCAGCGCCGCTAATTCTTGCGCGGTGATCTCGCGCCGGCGCTCCGCCCCGCCATCGCCGAACGGCACGGCGTACGTGCCCTTCCTCTAAGTCGCTTGCTCCACATCGCGAAGCCGTCGCGGTCCCAATACAAAATCTTCACCCGGTCCCGCCGCCGGCTGGCGAACACAAACAGGTGTCCGGCGAAGGCGTCCAACTCCAGGTGCTCGCGCACCAGGGCGTGCAGCCCGTCGAAGCTCTGGCGCATATCGCAGGGCGTCAGGCACAGATACACCCGCACGCTGGCCGGCAGGTGGATCATGCGCGCAACGCCTCCAGCACCGTGCGTAACGTGGCCCCGTCCACGCCCACGCCGATGCGCAATCGCTCGCCGGTCGTCAGGATCAGTTCCAATTCGGCCGCCGGCCCGGTTCCGGCCGCACACGACCTCTCTCCACCAGCGCGAATCGTACGGTCCCTTGTTCCCGTAGCCGTTTGCGCCAGGCGTAAAACGACCATTGCGTAATCCCGCGCTCCTGACAGAACTGCTTCACGGTCAAACCGCTCCGCCCGTGCTCGGCAAGCAACTCACGCCATCGATCGGCCTTCGCGGATGCGCACGCTCCCTCCTCGACACAACTGTCCGTCATGGAAACAACTATGCAGCGCCGTTGATGGCTTGGGAAGAGGGGTTCATCGGACGCTTACCGAACTTCAGCGTTAGCTCCACGACTTTCCAATATGCCAATATGTCGTCAACTATGACCCCGACGGAGGCTTCGTCACCGGCGGAGGCTGGATCAATTCCCCCGCGGGCGCCTATGCCGCAAACACCACGCTAACCGGGAAGGCGAACTTCGGTTTCGGTGGAGGAACGGACGGCTTCCGCATCAAGATCACAGACCCGACGACAGGGGGCGTGATCTATGACAACAAAATGAGTGTGGACGACACGGCGAACGCGAACAACACTACGGATATCGGCGGCGGCAGCATCGTTATCCACAGCAAGTGATTCGAATACGGACAAGGGATCGCCAGTCCTCGGATCGGCGATCCACCAGCGCGATCCGCCGAAAGGTTTCCTGCGCTGCCGATGCCGAGCGACAGATCGCCACCAGATCATCGGGCGTAGTGGACCAGAATCCCGAGTTAGCACCTTTTTATCAACGGGATCCACGCGTTTCACAACTTCTGCCGTCACAGTGTGACATAATGGCGACATCATGGAGGGAGTTATGACTCCTAGACGCCTGATTCGTATCGTTTCCGTCGCTTCCCTGGGGTTGGCGGCACAAATCGCATTCGCACAGGGGACCACTGGAGCGCCACCAGCGACGGGAGGGGGCACCACCGGTACCGGGTCCACGGGCGGCAGGGGGACGACTACTCCGACGCCTACCATCCGCACTCCAACTCCCACGCAGCCCACGCAGCAGCCGCAGGTGCAGCAGCCTCCGATCTTTGTTTCCGGCCGCGTAATGCTGGCCGACGGAACACCGCCGCCGGAACCGGTGGTCATCGAGCGGATTTGCGGCGGAAACAGCCCGAAGGCGGAGGGTTATACGGATTCGCGCGGCTACTTCGGATTCGAACTGGGCCGGCAGAATAGCGGAGTGCTACAGGACGCGAGCCAGGGCGGGGGATTCGGCAATGATCCCTTTTCCGCCAGCTCCTCCAGCAGTTCATCGCTCGGCGGAACGAGCATGCCCATGGGGGTCGGAGTGGACCAGCGCCTGATGACGTGCGAACTGCGAGCCCGGCTGGCCGGGTACCGGTCCCAGATCGTCAGCCTCGCCAACCGGCGCGCCATGGACAATCCGGACGTCGGGATCATTTTGTTGATTTCGAACGCCGGCACGCAGGGCACCCTGGTAAGTGCCACCACGAACGCCGCCCCCAAAGACGCCCGCAAGGCTTACGAAAAGGGCTTGGACCAGATCAAGAAGAAAAAACCGGCGGATGCCTTCAAGGAATTCCAGAAAGCGACCACGATCTATCCCAAACTGGCCGCCGCCTGGGTGGAGTTGGGCAAACTCCAGTCCGAACAGGATCAGGGCGACGACGCCCGCGCTTCTTTCCAGAAAGCGCTCGACGCCGATCCGAAGTTTGTCCCTCCCTACCTGCACCTCGCCATCATGGAGTTGCGGGCGGGACGTTGGGAAGAACTCGCCAAGCTGACGGAAACCGCGACCAAGCTGGATCCGTTCGATTATCCGCAGGCCTTCTTCTTCAACGCCATCGCCAACTTCAACCTGAAGAATCTGGATGCGGCCGAGAAGAGCGCCAAAGAGGCCGACCGGCTGGACACCCGCCACCAGTACCCGCAGAATTCGCAATTGCTGGGGGTGCTTCTGGCGCAGCGGCAGGACTTCACGGGCGCCGCCGAGCAGTTCAAGAACTTTCTGAAAGTCGCGCCCGAAGGACCGGATGCGGAACGCGTCCGCGCCCAACTGGCGCAGGTGGAAAAGCTGACCACCGCCGCCAAACAACAGCAGTAAGGCCGGTCATTTCCCGCCGGTGTATTACCGGCCCGGGACGCCCAGGTTCCCGCGCGTGACGAAATCCGCCATCGTCAGGCCCAGCAGGATTGCCAGCCACAGGAGCCCGCCGATCACCACGAGTTGCGTGAGCCGCGTGCTATGCCGCAGGTGCATGAAGAACAGGGCTACCAGCATCATCTTGCAAACTGCGATCGCCAGGGCCACGGCGATACTGAACACGCCCAGGTCCACAAACGCGACCGCGGTAGTAGCGATGGTGGCGACGATCAGCGCCGCAAATACCAAAGCGTAAGTCTTGACACTGTCAACGTGATGAGTCATGGCTTTTTCAGTGCGGCAGGTGCCGGTCGATCAGGTAAAGCAGCGGGAACAGGAAAATCCAGATGATATCGACGAAGTGCCAGTACAGCCCGATCATATCCACCGGCGTCATGTACTCGGCCGAAAATACGCCGCGGCGCGCCACCACGATCAGGTAGATCAGGAGCCCCGCGCCTACCACCATGTGCAGCGCGTGCAGGCCGGTCATGGCGAAGTACAGGGAGAAGAAGAGCTGCGCCTGCCCCTGCATGGTCACGCCTTCGAAATGGAAGCCCGGTCCCGGTATGTGGTGCTCCACGTATTTGTCATGCCACTCGAAGGCCTTTACACCGAGGAAGACCCCGCCGAGGATCAGGGTCAGAATCAGGAACAGCACGATGGCGTTCTTCTGCCCAAGCTGCGCCGCCCGCACTGCCAGAACCATCGTGAAGCTACTGCACAGCAGCACCACGGTGTTGGCCGCCCCGATGTACACGTTCAGACTGGTGCTGGCGATTCCGAATATGCCGGGATACTGCGACCGGTACAGCGAGTACGCCAGGAACATGCCGCCGAAGAACATGATTTCGGTGATGAGGAAGATCCACATCCCCAGGGTGGACGCGTCCTTTTGCTGCTCCTCCGTGTCGAACTGCTCGCGGAGCGCGAGCGTCTCCTGCTGAGCGTGGCTAGCCAACTTCGATCTCCTCCCGGTTGACGGTGGTGTAGTCGTAAGCCTCGTTCCGGACCACCGGAGTCTCGTCGAAATTGTGCAGCGGAGGCGGCGACGAGGTCTGCCACTCGAGACCGGTCGCACCCCACGGATTCCTGCCTGCCGGGGCTCCGTATTTGAGCGACCAGATGAAGTAAATCATCGGCATCAGGTAGCCCATGGCCAGCACCGACGCACCCGCCGTGGACATCACGTTCAATACCTGGAACTCTTCCGGATACGCGTGATAACGGCGCGGCATTCCCAGATAGCCCAGAATGAATTGCGGGAAGAAGGTGAGATTGAAGCCAAGGAAGATGGTGAGCGCGGAGAGCCGCGACCAGATCTCCGGATACATCCGGCCTGTCATTTTAGGCCACCAGTAGTGCAGGCCGCCCAGGTAGCCCATGATGGCACCGCCCACCATGATGTAGTGGAAGTGGGCGACCACGAAATACGTGTCGTGCACGTGTACGTCAATGCCGAGCGACGCCACGAACAGGCCGGTCAGGCCGCCGATGGTGAACAGCCCGATAAAGCCGAAGGCGTAGAGCATCGGCGTGGCATAGGAGATCGAGCCCTTGTACAGCGTCGCCGTCCAGTTGAAGACCTTGATGGCCGAGGGGATGGCCACAAAGTAGCTCAGGAACGAGAACACCATCCCGGCATACACCGATTGCGTGCTGACGAAGAGGTGATGGCCCCAGACCAGAAATCCGAGCACCGCGATGGCTACACTCGAAAAGGCGATGAAGCTGTAACCGAACACCTGCTTGCGGCTGAATACCGAAACCACTTCGCTGATGACTCCCATGGCAGGCAGAATCATGATGTACACCGCCGGGTGGGAGTAGAACCAGAAGAGGTGCTGAAACAGCACCGGATCGCCGCCCAGTGCCGGGTCGAAAATGCCGATGTGCAGAAGGCGCTCGCAGGCCACGAGCACGATGGTCACCGCCAGCACCGGCGTGCCAAGCACCTGAATCAGGCTGGTGGCGTAGTGCGCCCAGACAAACAGCGGCATGCGGAACCACGTCATGCCGGGAGCGCGCATGCGGTGCACGGTGACAATGAAATTCAGCCCCGTGAGGATGGAAGAAAAGCCCGCGACGAAGATTCCCAGCGCGGTTGCGATCACCCATGTGTTCGAGTAGGTGGTGCTGTACGGGGTGTAGAAGGTCCAGCCGGTGTCGACGCCGCCCGCGATCATCGCGAACAGTGCGAAGGCGCCGCCGATCACCAGCAGATACCAGCTCAGCAGGTTGATGCGCGGAAACGCCAGGTCGCGCGCGCCGATCATCATCGGCAAAAAGAAGTTGCCCAGCGTCGCCGGAATGGATGGGATGAGGAAGAAGAAAATCATCGCCACCGCGTGCATGGTGAACAGCTTGTTGTAGGTCTCCGAGGAAACCAGGTCGCCCTGCGGCGTCAACAGTTCCATGCGGATCAGCGTGGCAAAAGCGCCGCCGATCATGAAAAACACCGTGACCGTGATCAGGTACAGCAGCCCGATCCGCTTGTGGTCCTTGGTGAGGAGCCATGACTTCAAGCCATAGCTGGCGTTTAAATAGTTCTCTCGCTCTTGCGACACTGCGGTAGTCATAGGCCTAGCGTTTCCCCGGGACCGTGGTCCCAATCGACGGGCGCGAGTTCTGATTCGCCGGCAGCGAGCGGTTCAAAACCGGCGTCGTCCCGCCGCCCTGCACTCCGCCGGTGGACGGCGTGAGCGACTTGATATACTCCACCAATTGCAGCACCGCCTCTTCGGTCACCTGCCCCTGAAAGGTCGGCATCAGCGGTTGGTAGCCCGCCACGACTTTCGCCGTGGGCTGCAGAATCGACTCGCGAATGTAGGCCTCGTCGAACTTCACGCTGCCTCCTCCCGCAAGCTGAATGGTCTGGCCGTAAAGCCCGTTCAACACGGGACAGCGGCCCGTGCTGTCCGGCTTGTGACAGTTGGAGCAGGCAAGATCCTGGAACAGCTTCGCGCCGCGATCGGCCAGCGACCCCGAAGCGCCGCCCGCCAGCCAGTTCTGGTAATCCTGCGGTTCCATCACATACACCCAGCCGATCATCCCCGAGTGTTTCGTGCCGCAGTACTCCGCGCAGAACAGGTGATACTTGCCGGGCTTGGTCGGCTTGAACCAGGTGGTCGAGTAGCGGCCCGGCACCACGTCGGACTTGGTCCGGAAGGCCGGCACGTAGAAGCTGTGGATCACGTCCTCGCTCGTCATTACCAGCTTCACCGCGCGCCCCACAGGGATGTGCAGCTCGTTGATTTCGCGCTGACCTTCCATGTGTTGCAGTTTCCACATCCACTGCTTGCCCACCGCGTAAATCTGTAGAGCGTCGTCCGGCGGACGGCTTTGCTGGAAGAAGATGCTGGTGCCCCAGGCAAACATCACCATCGTCAGACCGAACGGAATCACGCTCCATACGATCTCGAGGGAGAGGCTGCCGTGAATCGGCGCCGGCAGTTCGCGCTCGCTCCGCCGCTTGTACCTGATGGCGAAATAGAAGATGCACAGGAAGATGAGCGCCGAAAAGAATACCGTCACCGCCACCAGGAAGGCGTACAGGGCATCCACATTGGGCGCGAAGCTCGACGCCTGTTCCGGAAATAGAGGGAGCTTAGGATCCATTGGCTACGTTTCCCTTTGGCTCGCGCCGGAGGACAAACAGCAGGAAGGTCCCCGCGATCAGCACGAAAGCGGCGCCCGCGAAGCGCACCATATTCATCACTACGGCTCCGTATTTGCCGGTGACCGGATCATAGTGGAAACAAAACAGCAGAATCTGGTCCACCGGATTGCCGATCTTGTTTTGCGAAGCCTCCACCAGGCCCAGCCTGACGTCGCGAGGCGCGTACTCGACGCCGTAGAAATACTTTGAGAGGCGCCCTTCCGGCGTTGCGATCATGATCGCGCTCGCGTGCGCGAACTGGTCCGTTTTCGGATCGTACTTATAGTGAAAGCCCAGGGCGTCGGTCAGTGCCCGGATGTTGGCTTCGTCACCGGTGAGGAAGTGCCAGCCGTTGGCGGTGTTCGGCCGCGCATACCGCTTCAGGTACATGTCGCGCTTGGAAGCCGCGTCGGCCGGTGTGTCCTTGGGATCGAAGCTGAACGCCACCACTTCGAAGTCGCGTCCCGCGTCGAAGGAAACGGCGCGCAGGCTGCTCTCCATACCGGCCAGGATCTGCGTGCACAGCATGGGGCAGCGGTAGTACACCGGCGCCAGGATCACCGGCTTTTTCGAGTGAAAGAATGTCGAAAGCGGTACGGTCCTGCCCGCCTCGTCGCGAAACTCCGCCTCGAGCGGCAGGCGCGCGTCCAGTTTCTGCTCGATGCCCACATCTTTGAGGGCCTCCGGCAGCGCGGTCCTCAAATTGCCGTCCTGCATTTTCGACTGCTGCGCCGGCGCCGGCTGCCCGGGCTGCGCCCACAGGCCGGCCGCCAGGCCAAACATTATCAGGGCAGGCATCAGCCTGCCGCGGGTTCTAACCCGCCGAACTCCCTTCATTTTTTCTCCGCTTCCTTTGGCGCCGTGGTTTGCGCGGCGCCCTGATGTCCCTCGTTTGCCGCTACGGACGCGCCGGACAATTCCCCGGCAAGCGGCCCGCCCGGCCTTTGCATTTTCTCTCCCATGCCGCTCTCGGTAGGGACGGTCGCATCCGATACTGCCGGCGTTTCCGCCTGCGTGCGCGCGGCCGGCGGACGCTCGGCCAGTAACTCCATGGCCCGCGCCACAGGAATCCGCACAATGCCCTTTTGCTGGTCCACCCAGCCGTAACCGTTCAAGAGCTGATCTTCCGCCGCCCGCATCTGTTGCAGGTCCAGAATGGGCGCCTGCTGCAAGCGCGGCTGCGGCGGCAGGCGGCGCGCGTCCACGTTCAATTCGCTGGCCGGGCGCCGGCCGCCTTCCTGCGCCTCAAAAAACTTAAACACGCCGATCAGCATGCCGATTGCCGCGATGGTGAATAACGTCAACCCGATGCCGAACTTTCCTACAGCCCACGCGTTGACGTCGCGATGCTCGTACAGCGTCGACGGATTGTTCGGATCCGGTTGCGGGACTTCGTGTTCCTCGTTGTGTGGGTCGTGTCTATTCGCGGCCATGTTCCAGTGCCCCTTCGAGGTTTGGATCGTTCAACGGCATGAGCGGCCGCTTCTCCAGTTGCAGGAAGAAATACGCGAGCCAGAGCCCGATCAGTCCAAGCGGCGCGGCCAAGTCCAGCCAACTGATCGCCAGCGGCCCGCGCGTTGCGTCCGGAATCACCAGCCAGTAAAGATCCACCAGCCGCATAAAAAGAATGAACAGCGTGATGGATGACAGCAGTTTAAAGTTCCGTTTCAGGTCGCGCGAAAGCAGCAGCGCAAACGGCAGCGCGAAATGGCCGAACACGAGGGCCAGCGCCACGAACTGCCATCCGCCGCGGAACCGGTCCACGTACCAGGGGATTTCTTCCGGAAGGTTGCCCGCCCAGATGATCAGAAACTGCGAGAACGCAAAGTAGGCCCACACCATCACCAGGGCCAACGTGAATTTGCCCAGGTCGTGCAAATGCCGCGTCGTAAGGACCTGTGACATCGGCGCCCGCGCCGAAAGCAGAACCATCACCGTCACCAGGAATGCGATTCCGGTAAGCCCCTCTCCCGCGATGAACAGCAGACCGAACATCGTGGAAAACCAGTCGGGCCGCAGCGACATCGACCAGTCGATGGCCATGAACGTCACGCTCAGCGCCCAGAAGATGAGCCCGGGACCGGCGAGCGCGCTCATTTTTCTGTGCGGGACCATGCCGCCATCGCGATCTTCCCGCTCCGACCAGCGATTGAAGAACCAGCCCAGGAAATTCCAGCCCAGCAGGTAGATCGCCGCGCGAATCAGGAAGAACGGCACATTCAGGTACGGCTGTTTGTGCAGCAACACCGCGCTTGCCGCTACCTTGTCGGCATGGGACCACTCGTAGAGATTGGGGATGCCGATCACGATGGGAACGAACATCAGCGCCACCAGCGGCAAGGTGCGCGCCGCGGCCTCGCACGGCCGGCGCACCACAACGCCCCAAGCGCCTCCCGTCAAATATTGCAACATCAGCCAGGCGAGCGATCCCGCGCTGGTACCGAGCACGAAGAAATAAGACCAGAGGTACGAGCGGTAGAACTGGAACGGAGAAAGGAACAGGCCGAGCAGGCACAAAGCGGCGCCCACTACGCCGGCGATGAGAGCCCTGGTCCGCCACGAGCGCAGGTCCGTGCGCAGTTCGGGAGAAACGGCGTAGTCCGCCGTGTGCGCCATCATTGCCGGCCTCCCTGCTCGAGTTCGCCGCGCGAAGCGGCGGGTACGTCGTTGATGGAGGCGTTCTGGCTGCGTTGCAGGGCGCGCACGTACGCCACTATGGCCCAGCGGTCGCGCGGTTCGATTTGCGCCGAGTAGTCCTGCATGGCCCCGAATCCATTGGTGATCACGTCGAAGATGTATCCATCGGGCACCTGCCGCAAGCGGTCTATGTGGTAAGACGGCGGTTTGCGAAAGCCGCGGCGCGGAATCATCCCGTCGCCGTTACCCAACCGGTCGTGGCACGGCGCGCAATATACGTTGAACCGGTTCTGACCGCGCTCCAGGACTTCTTTGGTAACCGGGAACGGGAACGTGGCCACGGGCTTTGCGTCCGCACCGATACCAGCGTACAGCGCCCGGTCTTCGTTCAGATGGCCGCGCGCTACCGTTCCTTCGAGCAGGGGCCGCTCCGAGCGCCCGTCGCCGAAGAACGAGGACGGGCGCAGCGGGATGTATTTCGGCTGATTGTGCATGTCCTGACGGCATCCCGCGGCCGCGGCCGCCACCATCAGCACGAGGCCGATTTTGACGTTAGTTCGCAACTTCAGACACCTCTTTGGGCTCCAACTTCTCCAGAAAACCCGCCGTCTGCGCCCGGTCGAATAACGGGTCGGCGGCTTCGATGCAGAGAAAAAACCGATTGTCCGAAGCCATCGCGAATCGCTTCACGTTAAACACGGGGTGATACGGCATCGGCAGGCCGCACAGCGCCATCAGTCCCAGCACGGTGGCAATCGCCGCAAACAGAACCGTCACCTCGAAGGTGATGACGATGTACGAGGGCCAGCTATGGAGCGGGCGCCCTCCGATGTTGATGGGGAAGTAAATGACCGTGACGTAGTACTGCAACATGTAGCCGCAGATTCCGCCGAGGATCCCGCCGATCAGGACGATCAGGGACAGCATGTTCTTGTGCAAGTGCAGGGCGTCGTTCAGTTCCTCGATGGGAAACGGCGAGTACGCGTCCAATTTGCGGTATCCCTGCTCCCGCGCCGCGCGTGCCGCCCGGACCAGCGCGCCGGGAGATTCGAATTCCGCCATCACACCGTAGATTGGCTGGCTCAACGGTTCACCTCCTCTTTGACACGGGCCGACGGCAGCAGCGTCCGGACCTCAAAGATGGAAATCATGGGAAGCAGGCGAATGAATATGAAGAACAGGAACAGGAACAGCCCTATGGTTCCCACGTAGGTGAACCAGTCCCAGCGCGTGGCCCGGAAAACCGACCATGCGGATGGCAGGTAGTCCTGCGCCAGGCTACTGACGATGATCACGAAGCGTTCCAGCCACATGCCCACCAGCACGATGACCGACCAGATAAACAACAGCACGGGAGTGCTGCGCACCTTCTTGACCCAGCCTACCTGCAGAAGAACGATGTTGCAGCCGACGAGCGACCAGTAGAAATAGCGGTATGGACCCGTCATGCGGTTCCACATCGCCGCCGATTCGAAGACGTTCCCGCTGTACCATCCCGTGAAGACCTCCAGGATGTACGCATAGGCTACGATCATTCCCGTGGCCAGCATCACCTTGGCCGCGTTGTCCAGGTGTTTGTCGGTGATCAGCCCCTGGAGGCCATACGCGTAGCGAAGCGGAATCGCCAGAGCCAGCACCATCGCGAAGCCCGAATAGATGGCGCCCGCCACGAAGTACGGCGGGAAGAAGGTGCTGTGCCAGCCGGGGACGATGGCGATGGTGAAGTCGAAGCTGACGACGGTGTGGACCGAGAGCACCAGGGGCGTGGCCAGTCCTGCCAGCAGCAGCGAAGCCGTTTCGTAGATGCTCCAGTGTTTGGCCGAGCCGCGCCACCCCAGTGAAAGTGCGCCGTAGATGAACTGCACGCCACGGTTTTTGGCGCGGTCGCGCAGGGTGGCCAGATCCGGTATCAGGCCCACGAACCAGAACAGCGCGGAGACGGTCGCGTACGTCGAAACCGCAAACACGTCCCACACCAGCGGGCTGCGGAAATTCGGCTGGACTCCCATATTGTTGGGATAGGGAAACAGCCAGTAAGCCAGCCAGGGACGGCCCAGGTGGAGAATCGGAAACATGCCCGCGCAGGCCACGGCGAACAGCGTCATCGCCTCCGCGAAGCGGTTGATCGAGTTCCGCCAGCGTTGATTGAGCAGCAGCAGAATCGCGGAGATCAGCGTGCCCGCGTGGCCGATACCGATCCACCACACGAAGTTCGTGATGGCGAATCCCCACATCACCGGCGTGCGCAGTCCCCAGATTCCCACGCCCTTGGCGAAGAGTATCGCCACGGCAAGGAGAAACAGAAAAAGAAGACCGAGGGCGGCGCTCAAGCCCGCAAACCAGAACAGCGGCGTCTTCTTCGACAACACCACGGCGGCGATCTGGTCAGTGACCGTCGCGAACGTATACCCGGGAGCGATGATTTCGTGCTCTGCCGGCTTCTCGATTACCTGTTGTTCATCTGCCATGGCGGCGCCCTATGATTCGATCTCCGGGTTGGGATTGCTCAGGCTCGCTAAGTAAGTCGTGCGCGGCCTGGTGTTCAGGTCTTCCAGCAGGCCATAGTTGCGATGCTCCGCTTTCATCTTCGAAACCCGGCTCTCCTTGTCATTGATATTGCCGAAGATGATTGCTTCGGTGGGACACGAGGCCTGGCACGCGGTTTGTATGTCGCCGTCCCGCACGCTGCGGTTGGCCTTCTCGGCGTCGATTTTGGCGGCGTTGATGCGCTGCACGCAGTACGTGCATTTCTCCATGACCCCGCGGCTGCGGACCGATACGTCGGGATTGCGCAGCAGCTTGAGGCTCGGCGTTTCGAAGTCCGAATAGAGGAAGAAATTGAACCGCCGCACTTTGTAGGGGCAGTTATTGGAGCAGTAACGGGTGCCCACGCAGCGGTTGTAGACCATGTCGTTCAGTCCCTCGGCGCTGTGCGTGGTGGCCTGCACCGGGCAAACCAGCTCGCAAGGCGCATTTTCGCACTGCATGCACGGCACCGGCTGGTTGTACATTGCCGGGTTGCCCAGGTCGCCCGTGTAGTAGGTGTCGATGCGCAGCCAGTGCATCAGGCGACTGCGCCGCACCTGGTCTTTGCCTACCACGGCGATGTTGTTTTCGGCCTGGCAGGCCACCACGCACGCCGAGCATCCGGTGCACGAGGTGAGGTCGATGGCCATGCCCCACGCATACCCCTCGTACTTCCATTCCGGGTAAAGTGTGAGCCCGGGCGGCGGCGCTTCGGCTCCGCCATGCACCGATTCCGGATCTTTCTTGTACTGTTGCAGCGTGCCCGCGTGAATGATATGGCGACGAGTATCGAGGATCTGTTCGTTGCGGGTGGTGGCGAATGGATAGCTGCCGGAAATCTTCCTGGCATCGAGCCCGACGTCCTGCCAGGGCGCCTGCGACGTTCGCAGCCCGTACGGGTTGAAGCCCATTCCCGTCCCCGCCCGGCCCGACTTCGTGCGGCCGTAGCCGAGATGCAACGTGATCGCTCCGTTGACATGCCCTGGCTGCACGAACGCCGGAGCGCGCAGCTTGCGGCCCTGGTATTCGAGTTCCAGCATGTCCCCTGTTTCGACGTTCAGACGGTGCGCCGTCCCCGGACCCACGATGGCCGCATTGTCCCAGGTGAGCTTGGTGATGGGCTTGGGCAATTCCTGAAGCCAGCTGTTGTTCGCAAAACGGCCGTCGTAAATCGTCGGGTCGGGCCGGAAGATGACCTCGAACTTGCCGGCGAGACGGCGGGCCTGCGCGGGCGTTGCCATGGCGGCGCCGCGAATGGCCGGCGTTTTCGCCGCCGCGGCGGTGTTCGGCACCACGCCATCGTGCACCGCTTTACGCCACCATGTTTCGAAATCTCCGCCCGCGTGCTGCGAAGCCCAATAACCCTTCACCACGTCGTAGTCGCCGGTCTGCGGAGAATCGGTGAACATCTGGAGCACCGCGAGCGCGGAACGTCCGGCGTACAAAGGCTGGATCAGCGGCTGCTGAATGGTCGCCGTGCCGTCGAAGGCGCGGGCATCGCCCCACGCTTCCAGGAAGTGGGCCTCGGGCAGGCTCCACTGGCAGGCTTCCGAGGTTTCATCCTCGATCGGGCTGAGGTGAACCCGCAGCCTCGCCTTTTTGATCCGGTCCCGCATGCCCATCTCGACCGGTGCCGTGAATACAGGATTTCCGCCGAGCACGACCAGCAGGTCCACCGCGCCCGCATCCAGATCCTTCACCAGGTCCTGGAGCGAGGCGAACTGATCGACCGGATTTGCCTCCACGGGCTCGGTATAGAACACCGTCTTGCCCACGTTGCCGAGGGTTGAGTTCATCAGGTGCGCCAGCGCGTGCACGATAGCCGGCTGATGGTCACCCGCGATCACGAGACTCGCGCCCTTGTTCGCCTGAAGGTCCCGCGCGATGCCTCCGATCCACCGGTAGATGTCGCCGTTTTCTCCCTGCTTCGGCCCGTTGGCCGCGCCCAGGCCGGTGGCCAGCGCCCAGGCGAATTCCTCGATATCGCCGGCGCGCAATGGCATGCGGTGATCGGCCTTGCTGCCCGTTGGCGTGGGCATCGGTTCAGCCACGTAGAGCCGGTTCATGGTGGCGCTTTCGTGGCTCACGCGCCGCTTGGACGCCCACTGCCGCGCGTAGCGCATGGCGACGGGGCCGGAGGCAAGAAAGTCGGAGTCGAGCGAAACCACCACGTTGGCGTTGGCCAGGTTGTAGTAGGTGTTGACGGGCTCGCCGAAAGCCGAGCATGGCTCCGGCGCGCGCCTGGTGCGCTCCGGCAGGTTCCCACTGGTGCCACTTGGCCGCCGGAAAGAGGCCCTGAATGGTGCGCAACTGCTGCGCCATGGTAGGCGAGGAGATTGTCTCGGTCAGGATCCGGATGCCCGCGCCGTTCTTCGCGCGTTGGGCCGCCAGCGTCTGCCGCAGCGAGCCGAAGAAATCGCCCCAGGACCGCACCTCGCCTTCGAAGGTGGCAGTCTGCGCGCGGTCCGGATCGTATAAGGACAGGATTGAAGCCTGCGAATAAGTGTCGCAGGCGCCCAGCGTGGACGGATGCTCGGGGTTGCCTTCGAGCTTGGTGGGCCTGCCTTCGTGGCTCTCGGCAAGCACACCCTGAGCCACGCCGCTAAGCGTGGTGGCGGTCGCGTAAAACAGCGGCCGGCCGGGAATCAGTTCTTCCGGCTGCCGTACGTACGGCATGATGTGTTCGGTGGGCTGGCGGGTACAGGCGGTGAGGCCGGCCAGCGCGAGGGACGCGCCCATCAGCTTCAGAAAATTGCGCCGGCCTTCGGCGCTGTTCTCCTCCTCGCTCCAGCCAATCGCCTGCTGGGGAAACTCCCGCTCCATCAGGTCCTTGAATTCGGGGGTCGAGGCCAGGTCGTCGAGACTGCGCCAATAGTCGCGGCCGCGAGCGCCATCCAGCCGCGCACGTACCGCGGCCAGGTCTAACTTCTTTCTTGGTTCGCTCATCGATGGCAAGTTGAACAACTGGTAAGCGTCCGCGCGTCCAATATTTTGTATTCCTGCACCAGTTGGCGGCCGATCTGTTCCTGGTCGCCCTGCGGCTGGTAGCCCATGGTCGTGATGGCGGAGCGCGGTCTTACAAATTTCTCCGGATTGCGGTGGCAGTCAAGGCACCACTGCATGCGCAGTGAGGCCTGCTGAGCCATGAGCGGCATCCGGTCCACTCTCCCATGGCAGGTTTCGCAACCCACACCCTTATTCACGTGAATGCTGTGGTTGAAATAAACGAAATCGGGCAAATCGTGGACGCGCGTCCAGTTGATGGATTCACCGGTGCGGAAACTGGCGCGCACCGGTTCGAGCGTCGGGCTCGTGCTCCAGATCTGCGAATGGCAGTTCATGCAGGTCTTGGTAGGCGGAACGTTGGCGAAGCTGGATGTTTCCACCGAAGTGTGGCAATACCGGCAGTCGATGCCGAGGCCCCCGACGTGGTGGGCGTGGCTGAAGGGCACCGGCTGCTCGCGCGGCGCGTCCGCCCGCGTGGTGTAGTCCGAACGAATGATTCCGTTCCACGACCAGGCGACGAAACCGACAAGGAACACGACGCCGATGATCGACGCGCGCGCCCATTTATTAGCGCTGTGATGAAAGAGCTGGGACATAGGGCTACCCGAGCTCCCATTCTGACTTCAAATTGTTAGTTCGCATCAGGAAGACAGCAACCGCTTGACCAACCACCCCCGCGATCAAACATCCACGTATCTTAAGATTCCCAGGTCTATCGGATGCCTGTCGGAGGGATTTGTTTCATTGTAATCGAATCTTTCCCTCAGAATCTACACGACTTGCCGCTGAAAAACGCAACATGCTACTTCCGTTCGAGCAGGTACGCACATACTTCTTCGCGGCCCGGCCCGTCACCCTCGCAAACCGCATACCGCGTAATCCGGCCATTACCCGGCCCCCATAACGAGGCTGCGGCGAATTCCCCATCCTTACGCAAAGCATAAAAAGTGAGATCGATTTCGGCGAGGCGCTTCTCGTCGTTGTCGAAGTTCCGCGCCACGCGCTTCAACGCGTCGAGCGCCGCCTCCTTCGGGGACATCCCGTGGCGCATGTTCTCGACCACGGCATGCGCTCCGCATACCCGCAGATTTTCTTCGCCCCGTCCGGTAGATCCGCAGCCGCCGGTATCCTGGTCGAGCCACAGACCGCCCCCAAGATCGGCGAATCGCCGCAACGACCCGGAATTTTCCAGGCCATACCGCTAGTAGTGGTGACCGCCGACATTTCGCCCTTCTCGTTCACCGCGATGCAGTTGACCGTGCCGTGCGGCGGATGAATGGCGTACTCCCAGGCCTGCGCCAGAACTTCGTCCGATGCCCCTGGGAACATTTCCTTTAGCTCGGCAATCTTTTTGGGCGGAGGAGGCGCGTCTACGCCGGATTCCCAGTTGCTGTGCCCGTCCGGCGTCCGCAGATTCCGCTTCCAGGTGAGCCACGCGATGCGCGATTCCTCGGTCAGCAGATCTTCTTCTTTGAAACCATGTGCCTTGGCGAACCGCAACGCGCCCTCTCCCACCAGCATCATGTGGTCGGTCTGGCTCAGGACCAGTTGGGCCACCTTGGAAGGCGTCTTGATATTCCGCAGGGCTCCCACCGCGCCGCCTCGCCGGGAGGGGCCGTGCATGCAACTGGCGTCGAGTTCCACGACGCCGTCTTCGTTGGGAAGTCCGCCGTACCCCACGCTGTTATCGCGCGGGTCGAGTTCCACCACGTTCACGCCTGCGATGACGGCGTCCAGCGTGTCCTTGCCGGCGCGTAACCATGCGCCGGCAGTATTGCAGCAGGATACGCCGAGGCCGCCGCGATTCGCGCTGGCAAGAACAACACGCTTGGCCGAGAGTGGTTGCGCCTGCGGCACTGCGACCGCGGGCAAGGCGGCCGCGCCGAACAGCGCTGCCCGCCTGGTGAACGTCTTATCCTGCATGGCACGATGCCGTTTCGAAGGATTTCACATTATGTCACACCGGCAGCCGGATGGCGTACTCCGGTATTCGTTCTGCCCCGTTCCCCAAACGGTACCAGTCCGCGGGCTACTTTCCGGGCGGAAACAGCACCGGCAGCGCCGCTTCGGACGTGAACATGCATCGCGCGTTGTGCCCGCACAGGGAGACTACTTTGATCTCGTGCGCGGCGCCGAATTTCTTATTGACGTAGGCGCCGAATGCCTGTCCGCGAGCGAGACGCGTTGGCCCCTGGGCCATGGCCGGACAGGAGGAATCGAAACCGCCCAGCGGCAGAATATCGATCTCTCCCAGCAGGTAGGTCACGGGGCGGGCGGCAAGCTGCTTCTTCAGTTGGTCGCCGGCAATGGCCGCGGTGTACCCGCTCCGGCTCTGGAGCCCGTACGGCCAGCGGTCGAAAGTCGTGCAGTTGCGCGCGTCGGAAAAGGTGCGGAAATCCTTGCCGTCCGAGGTCGGGCGCGTGTTGTCCAGGTAGGCATAGCTGGAAGGGATTCGAGACCACATACGTCACCGGCACTGCCAGCGACTCGTGCACAGTGTTGGACATTTCGTAGCGATTCACGAACTGCCCGCCCGCCGAATGGCCCGAAACGACGATTATCTCGAGGTTCGGGAAAACTTCCTTGCGCGCCAGCTTCCGCAAAATCTCGTCGACAAAGTGGAACGAGGTAACTTTGGGGTGGCTGACCGACGCGCCCCCGCTCCGCCAACTGTCCCCGGAGCAACTGTAGCTGACTTCGTTTTCGGCCAGCGAATCACGGCAGCCGCGACCGTCGTTGGAAGCAATCCGCGGCGAGATAACGAGCGTGTCTTCCAGGGCGCCGGCCAGGAAAGCTGCCGCCAGGGCGGTGCGATAGTAGTTGTCGGCATCCCGGTTGGCGCCGTGAATCACGATTACGGCGCGGGTGATCCCCTCGTTCCGCGTATCCAGCGGGTAGGTCCTGTAGACGAGCGACCTCGAGGGGCCGCCGCCTACTGTAACCCATTCAGTACAATCGGCCTTCGCCACGGTGCAGGGAGCCGCCAACGCGGCTGCCGGCACCATCGCCAGGAATAATATGGCGCGGTTCATGGCCTTCAGAATATCCGAATTTGCGGATGGCCCGGAGCCGGTGGTACTCGATAACAGCAACTCCTGATGAAAACCGGGGTTGAACTGTCATAAAATAGCGCGAACGCGCATAGGGAGGGGTAGATGAACCTGCCTCGGGTCTGCTTTTCAATTGCCGGCATTTCGCTGGCGTGTATTTCGACGCTCTGGATGGCCTGGGCAAACGGGGATCCGCCCGCGGCCGACCAGCAATTGGCCGTCGAGCACGCCGACTGCTCCTATTTTGGAATCGACCGGGACCGCTTCGTTCCGGATGAAAGCGGCGAAGGGCGGAGTTCCCGCCGGTTTCACCAACTCGCATCCTCCACCAGCCAGGTGACGGCGATGCTCGGCGGGGGCGAGTACGGGGCGGCGAGATTACCCGACGGCCGGGCCGGCGCCGTAAAGCGTTCGTATGCCCGCGACTCCATCGATTTCTTCATCCACGCCGACTTCAAAAAGCACGACATTACACCGGCCGGCCAGACCACCGACTGGGAGTTCATCCGGAGGGTGACGCTCGACCTGACCGGGCGCATTCCCGCGCCCGAGCGCGTGCTCGCGTTCGTGGCCGACACCAGCACCGGCAAGCGCGCGGCACTGATTGACGAACTGCTGACGTCGCCCGAGTGGGTGGACAAGTGGACCATGTACTTCGGCGACCTCTATCAGAACTCCATCACCAGACCCAGCACCGGCCTGAACCGATTCGCGCAGGGCCGCAATGCCTTCTATGAATGGATCCGGGATTCGCTGGCCCGCAACCGGCCATACAACGAGATCGCCACCGACCTGATCGCCGCGACCAGCGACAACAGCTACACGAACGGCCCGAATAACTACCTGCTAAACGGATTCATCACCGGCGGTCCCAACCAGGACCTCACGGATGCGATGACCGCCGCGGTGTTCCAGACGTTTCTCGGCATGGCGCACGTGAACTGCCTGTTGTGCCACAACGGTCGCGGCCACACCGATACGCTGAGCCTCTGGGCCACCAGCACTACCCGCTACCAGGCGTGGCAACTGGCGTCGTTCCTGTCGCATACACAGCTTGCGCGGGTCCGCTACGATTCGACGAACAACAATGTTTATTACTGGTCGGTCCTGGATAACCAGCGCGGCTTCACTAACGACTACACACTGAACACAACGACGGGCAACCGTCCGGCGCGAGTGGCTCCGGCTGGATGCAAATCGGGACAGCCGTGCTTCTATGTTCCCCCGGAGTATGTCTTCACTGGCGAGACGCCCAGGGCAGGAGAAAACTACCGGGTGGCGCTGGCGCGCAGCATCACATCCGACTTCCAGTTTGCGCGGGCCACGGTGAACTACATGTGGGCCTATTTCTTTGGGCGAGGACTGGTGGATCCGCCCGATACGTTCGATCCGGCGCGTTTGGATGCCGACAACCCGCCGCCCTCGCCGTGGTCGTTGCAACCTTCGAACCCGGCGCTGCTCAAGGCGCTGGCGAGTCACTTCGTCAGCAGCGGTTATGATCTCAAGGCCCTGATGCGCGAGATTGCCAACTCGGACACGTACCAGTTGTCCAGCCGGTATGCGGGAACGTGGAAGGCGGAGTGGGAACCCTATTTCGCCCGCAAATTCGTGCGGCGGCTATGGGCCGAGGAGGTCCACGACGCCGTAGCGCAGTCGAGCGGAACCTTTCCTTCCTACACCTACAACGGGCGAAACGAAGCCACCTCGCCCCGGGTATCATACGCGATGCAGTTGCCAGACGTCGCCGGGGTGCCGAACGGCGATGGAAACGCCGTCACGTTCCTCGACAGTTTTCTCCGCGGCAATCGCGACGATCAGCCGCGCAAGCTGGAGGGCTCGATCGCGCAGGCGCTCCAGTTGATGAACAACACGTTCGTGGTGAACCGTTCCAAAGCAACTGGAGCGGCTGCCAGCCAGCTCATTGTGCGCAATCTGTCCAAAAGCAACGCCGACCTGATCAACACCCTTTACCTGAACATCCTTTCGCGCTTTCCCACGAGCGAGGAGATGGCCGCCAGCCAGGCCGCCATTCCGGCCTCCGGCAGCTCGCGTACGGCGGCCGTCCAGGACCTGACGTGGTCGCTCTACAACAAGGTCGATTTCATTTTCAATTACTAGCGCGGAGGCGATATGTCGAACGAACAGGAAAAAATCAATCGCGAGTTGAAGAAGCGCCCGTGGACGAACCAGACATTCTTCAACCGTCCGCACTGGACGCGGCGGCGCTTTTTTGAATTGCTCGGGGGCGGTGTGGGCGGCGCATTTTTGACCCAGCGCTACGCGCGCGCGGCGGAGGTGACAGCCGCGGGCGCCGCCACCCGGAACACTGCGCAAAACGTGATTTTCATTCTGCTGGCCGGCGCGCCCAGCCAAACCGATACGTTCGATTTGAAAATCGTGCCAGGCGTCACCCCCACCACGTTCAATCCGGAGACGATCAACGGGATGCTCTTCCCCACCGGGCTCCTGCCGAACCTCGCAGCAATGGTGGATGATTACACCATTGTTCGCTCGGTTCGGTCACACGCGCTGGTGCATTCGCTGGCACAGGTTTGGACGCAGATTGGCCGCAATCCGGCGGCGGCGCTCGGCAACATCGCGCCCAACATCGGCAGCATCGTGGCCATTGAAAAAGATAAGCTCCGCCGTCCGGGCCAGGTCTTTCCGGCATTCCTCGCGCTCAATTCGGGTGGCGGCGTCGGTGCCGGGTACCTGCCGGCCGCCTACGCGCCGTTCAAGGTGACGCCCTCCACCGGCGGCATCGCCAACACGAATCACCCGGACGGGCAGAACACGTTCAACAATCGCTGGAAACTGTTGCACATGGTTGATAACGGGCTGCGCGTGAATTCACCCCTTGGCGACGCGCCGGAGGACTACGACGACTTCTACTCCGCCGCGGCCGGGCTGATGTACAACCCGGTAGTGAACGAAGCCTTTGCCTACACCGCAGCCGATAGCGCCCGCTACGGCTCTACCGCGCTCGGCAACGCCTGCCTGGTGGCCGCCAAAGTCATCAAAGCGGACCAGGGCACGCGCTTCATCCAGATCACGTCCAACGACGGCTGGGATATGCATTCCAACATCTACGCCAACCTGCCGGCACGCGCCAAAACGCTGGACGCCGCGGTAGCCACGCTATTGGGAGACTTGAAGGCCAACGGGCTGCTCTCTTCCACGCTGGTGGTGATGGCCGGCGAGTTCGGCCGCACGGTAGGCGCGCTTTCCGGGGCCGCCGGGCGTGATCACTGGCCGCAGCAGTTCGCCTTTTTCGCGGGCGGCGGCACGCGCGGCGGCCGCATCATCGGTCAGACGAACGCGAGCGGCTCGGACACGGCCGATTTCGGTTGGTCGCAAAACCGATATGTTTACGCGGAGGACATCGAAGCGACGATCTATTCGGCGCTGGGAATCGACTGGACCACGATCCGCCGCGACGATCCGCTGGGCCGCGGTTTCGAATACGTCCCGCAAACCGGGCCCTGGCAGTTCGCACCCGTTAACGAATTGTGGTAAGACCCGGGAGGTCAGGCCCGGAGGCCTGACCCTACTTGGCTTTCAGCTTTTCGCGCTGTTCGCGGAGCACGGCTTTGCGGCTGAGCTTGATTTTGTTGCCCTCGAGCGCCAGCACCTTAACCAGGATCTGGTCGCCTTCCTTCAGTTCGTCGCGAACATCCTTAATCCGGTTTTCCGCGATTTCGCTGATATGGAGCAGGCCGTCGGTACCGGGGAAGATTTCGACAAACGCGCCGAAGTCCACCAGGCGCACTACCTTGCCGAGATAGGTCTTGCCCACTTCAGCGGAAGCGGTCAAGTCGGAAATGATCTGGATAGCCTTGTTGGCGGACGCTTCATCGGCCGAAGCTACGTGAATCGTGCCGTCGTCCTCGACGTCGATCTTCACGCCGGTCTGCTCGATGATGCCGCGAATCACTTTGCCGCCAGGTCCGATCACGTCGCGAATCTTATCGGTCGGAATGTGCAGGGTGTAGATTCGCGGCGCGAACTGGGAAATCGCCGTATTCGGTTTGGTCAGCGCCTCGAACATTTTGTCGAGAATGAACAACCGTCCCCGCCGCGCCTGTTCGAGCGCGTCCTTCATAATCGCCGTGGTCACGTTGGGGATCTTGATATCCATCTGAAGGCCGGTAATGCCCTCCCGCGTGCCGGCAACCTTGAAGTCCATATCGCCATAGTGATCTTCCGCGCCGGCGATGTCGGTGAGGATGGCGAAATCCTTGCCCTCCATCACCAGGCCCATGGCGATGCCGCCCACGTGCGAGGCCAGCGGGGCGCCGGCATCCATCAGCGCCAGCGAGGCGCCGCACACCGTCGCCATCGAACTCGACCCGTTCGATTCGAGGATGTCGCTCACCACGCGCAGGGTATAGGGGAACGCAGCCTCATCCGGAATGAGCGCGGTCAGCGACCGCTCCGCCAGGGCGCCGTGGCCGATTTCGCGCCGTCCGGGACCGCGCATGAAACCGACTTCGCCCACGCTGAACGGGGGGAAATTGTAGTGCAGCATGAAGCGCTTGGTGGCGCCTTCACCGGGTTCCAGCAATTCGATGCGCTGCTCGTCTTCCTTGGTGCCGAGCGTGACCGTGACCAGCGCCTGCGTCTCACCGCGGGTGAAGAGCGCAGAGCCGTGCGTCCGGGGCAGGACTCCGGTTTCGATGGTGATATTCCTGATTTCATCGAAGGCGCGCCCGTCCGGCCGGCGATGGTTCTTCAGCATCTCATCGCGGAAGATGCGCTCTTTGAGCGCGTCGTAGCACTTGGCGGCGGCCTCGGCCTTTTCTTCGCCGGCCGCTTCTACGACCTGCTTCTTGAGCGCGGCCACGCGGGCGTAGCTCTCCAGTTTTGGATGCTTCTGCGTATCCAGAGCGTCGGTCAGGTCCGCGCGCACCTGTTTTTCGGTCGCGGCGTAAAGTTCCGCATCAAGCGCCGGCGGTACGAATTCACGCTTGGGTTTGCCCGCAGCGCTGACCAGTTCCTTGATGGCGGCCGCGATCTTTTTGCAGCAATCGTGACCGAACTCGATAGCGCCGAGCACATCCTGTTCGGATACCTGCCGGGCTCCGGCTTCCACCATGACGATGCCATCTTCGGTGCCGGCCACCACGATGTTCAACTTTGACTCGCGGCCTTCCGTATACGTCGGGTTGGCCAGGTACTGGCCTTCGCGCATGCCGACGCGCACACCCGCCAACACATACGGGAACGGGATATCGGAAATGGCCAGCGCCGCGGCCGCACCAACGATCGCGAGCGAATTCGGGTCCTGCTCCGGATCGGCCGAGAGCACCATGGCTATGATCTGGGTTTCGTTCAGGAATCCTTCCGGGAACAACGGACGGATGGGACGGTCTATGAGCCGGCTGGTGAGAACTTCCTTCTCCGAAGGACGGCCCTCACGTTTTATAAACCCGCCGGGGATCTTGCCCGCTGCGTAGGTGTATTCGCGGTAATCCACGGTGAGCGGGAAGAATCCGGCTCCCGGCTTGGCCTGCTCGGCCATACATGCTGTGACGAGGACCACCGAGTCCCCGGAACGAACGACGACCGCGCCGTTCGCCTGCTTGGCCATCCTACCCGTCTCGAGGGTAATGATCCGGCCACCCAGATCCACTTCAACTGAATGCGACATTCTTTTCTAAACCTCCACGACCGGAATCTTGTTTCCCGGCCAGTCACGAATCGGCCGGGATTCATCCCGGGCCGTTTGAGACTGGAGTTGACAGGAAAGCCAATACGCCGCCGGGGCGACACGCCCCCGCGGCCTTTGGCCAAATAGGTATGAGATCGGAAACCCTTCGG
This sequence comes from Bryobacterales bacterium, assembly GCA_963836425.1. Classification (GTDB taxonomy): domain Bacteria; phylum Acidobacteriota; class Terriglobia; order Bryobacterales; family Bryobacteraceae; genus CAWIJJ01. Next base: position 506,186 of record CAWIJJ010000017.1, read on the forward strand.
ATAGCAACAGATCCCGCAAAGTCTCCGACCGAATGGACTAGCGGCGGATGCCCAGCCTTTGCAGTACGGACTTGTAGCGCTCGGGATCGGTATCGCGGAGGTATGTCAGAAGCCGGCGACGCTTGGCAACCAGGGTCAACAGGCCCTTGCGGGACCCGTGATCCTTCTTGTGCGTCTTGAAATGCTCCGTCAGCATTGAAATGCGGGTACTTAACAGAGCAATCTGTACTTCTGGCGATCCGGTATCGGACTTGTGGCGCTGATTGTTATCTAAAATCTGCCGCTTTGCTTCAATCGCCAGTGCCATTCTAGGGGTAATGCTCCTTGTCTTCTCTTAATCTCGATTTGGTACGTTTTACAGGATAACACAAGTGAGGGGTGGGCTCTTGGCCGCTGGGGCAACCCAACCGGGCCAGCAGCAGTACTGCGGCGTAACGACGGATCGCTCCCCACGATTACACTTAGCCGTCATCATATTACTTTCGGATAGTCGTCCTCTGCCTGGTTCGTAGCCGAGAGTGACGTAGCCGCTGCCAGTCCCTATGCCGACATTATTGTTGGCTAGTTTTCGGCCAAGATCGCCACTCCCCAGGGGCGCAGGATCAGCTGCTCGTGCGGTCCGAGGCGGGCACCGGTCAGGAGATCCGATGCCGAGCCATGGTCGTACCGGAAGCGCTGGGATTCGCCAGAGAAATTGAAGTAGTAGCGGAGCGCGCGGCCTTGTCCGTTGCGGCCCCGGCGGACCTTAACGGCGGGCGGCAGCTTCTCGTCGAGGCCGGGGATGCCGGCGCGGCCCAGGGCGTCGCGGAGGACGGCGCGCTGGAGGGTGTCCGTCAGGGCGGCGGCTTCGTAGGTGAGAACACCGCTCCCGAAACGGTTCCGCGTAATTGCCGGAAAATGCCAATTCGGGTCGTCGAGTGAGGCGACGACTTCGGCCGTGTCCGGCAGCAGGAATTCCGTCCAGACCGACACTTTGTTTTCCGCTCCCGCCTGATACGGGTCGGGAGTCAGGCGGACGGGCTCCGCGAGGCTCGTAAACTCCTGGTAGTGGAAGCCCGCGGCGGTGCGGAGGGGACCGGGCGCGAGCTCGTGGCGGACCGTCGAGTGCTCGTCCGTAAAGCCGGATTTAAAAGCCATTACCGCGTGGCCGCCTTGTTTCACGTAATCGGATAGGCGGCGGAGGACTTCGTTCGACGCGCTATAGAGCGGGGGGACCAGCACGACCTTGTAACGGGAGAGGTCGGTGGCGTCCGGACGGGCGAAATCCGGCTCGACGTTCAGGTCGTAGAGCGCGTTCCACATCTGGGAAACGATTGACTGGTAGCTCACGCGATCGCTGAAAGGCATGTAGGCCAGGGCATTCGCCGAGTCGGGGCTGAAGAGGATCGCGACCTGGTTCTCTTTCTTCAGGTTGACGAGCTGGGGGCCCAGCTTCTTCAACTCGCCGGCGACGGCCGTCATTTCGGCGTAGACGCGATTCGGCTCGAGATCGTGGGAGAGGATGCCCTTCCAGTACGTCTCCTGGCCGTAGTGCAGCGACGACCAGTGCCAGTACTCGACCATGTTGGCGCCGGCCGCGAGGTGCGCATAAACGATCTGGCGGAGCTGGCCGGGATAGGGCGGATACTGCGCGCGCGAGTCCCAGCCGATGGTCTGGGCGTTGGTCTCGGCGACGAGGTAATTGGTTCCTTTGAGAGAGCGTCCGAGATCTCCGCTGAACCAGACGCCGCGGCCATCGAGGCGCTGCTGCGTCTGGAAGTAGGGGTTCTCGGCCACGACGTCGAGGTGGCGGGCGATCGCCCACTGGTCGAGATTGGTATGGGCGCCGCCGCTGAAATCGTGGGTGATGAACTGATCGGGCCGCTTGTATTCGTTGACGAGCTTGGCCTGCCAGGCGAGGTAATCGGTCACGACGTCGTGCTGGAAGTTCTCCCACTCGAGCTTGTAGCCCGGGTTGAGGATGCCTTCGCGGCCGGGGAGATCGTCCCAGGTGTCGACGAGCTGGCCCCAGTAGACGAGGCCCCAGATACGGTTGATGGTTGCGGGCGTTTCGTACTTGCGCTTGAGGCGGGCGAGGAAGGCCTGCCGGGCGTAAGGCGTGGGGACTCCGGTGGGCGCGGTCTCGTTATCGATCTGGTAGCCGATAACCGCCGGGTGATCTTTGAAGCGTTCGACGATCTTGCGGATGACGCGTCCGGCTTTCTCCAGGAAATACGGATTCAGGAAATCGTAATTCTGGCGCGGGCCGTAGGCTCCGGGCGGCGACGACGGCGGATAGGTCGGCGAGTAGGGGTCGGCGAGCGCCGGCGCCGCCCCGTAGCGGGTGACCAGGATTTCGGGATGCTGCCGCGCGAGCCACGTCGGGATGGAATACGTCGGCGTGCCGAGGATGACGTGGATGCCGGCGTCGTTCATGGAATCGAGGACGCGCTGCATCCAGTCGAACTGGAAATCGCCGTCGCGCGGCTCCCAGGAGCTCCACGTCGACTCGCCCACGCGCACGACGTTGATGCCGGCCTTCCGCATGAGGGCCACGTCGCGCGCGAGACGCTCCTCGGGCATGTACTCGGGGTAGTAGGCGACGCCGTACAGGATGGTGTCCATCCGGTCGGGGGCGAAGGGACGGCCGCCCGCTCCCAGGGCGGCCGCAGCCGCGAGAACAGCGAACGCGAGTTTCATGGCAGCCACACCTCAGGGGGGAGCGGCGGATTGCCGGGGGCCGGGCCGAGAGACCGCTTCAGCGCGAGGCCCAGATCGGCAGGGCGGACGAAACCTTCCCAACGGCGCGCCACCTTGCCGGAAGCGTCGATCAGGAACAGGGTGGGCGAGGAGGGCGCGGTGGCGAGGCGGACCCGCTTCACCGCGCCGAAGTTCCAGTCGTACGACAGGTTCGGATCGCCCTCGATCTGGACCAGGACCTCCAGGTCCGGATACTGCGCCAGTGCGGTCTGGAGGAAGACGAGCTGCGAGCGAGCGTCGACCACGGCTTGGCCGGCCAGGAGCGCGAGCGTCCATTTGTCGGAGTGCGGGAGTCCGGCCGGCGCGGCGCCCAAGCCCGCGGAGGGGCGCGTCTCCTGGCGGGGCTTGCGGAAGAGGTCGGTGGGCGCGATGTCGCGCCAGCGGTCGATGGCGGTGTAGTCGCGGCCGGCGTACGACCATCGGGCGGGGGCGGCGCCCGGCCGCCAGTACTGGTTGCGCTCGAACTTGACGGGAGGCGCGGCGCGGACGAGGCTCGAGACAGCCGACCAGAGGATGTTGTCCGCGACGACGTTTGGCCGGGATCCCTGGAACGCGGTCCCGCTCATTTGAAAGGCGGGCGCGTCGATGGGCGGGCTCCAGACGATGGAGTTGCGCTCGATGCGGATGCCGTCGAGCGAGCCGCCGTCCCAGGTGCTGGTGTAGATATCGCCCTGGCGGCGGGCGAGCTTGGGGCTGCGGCCGTTATTGACGCAGAGGTTGTCGCGGATGACGCTGTTGGTGGTGACACCCTTACCGGCGCCGAAGATGGCGGCGCAGTAGCCCATGGCGTCGTGGGCGAAGTTGTGCTGGACGATGTTGTCGTCGTTGCCCCAGTCGATGTCATAGACGCCGCCGTCGACGCCCGGAGAGTCGATCCAGAAGCCCTCGGTGTTCTCGACGACGCAGCTGCGGCAGGTCCAGGTCCAGATTCCGTTGGGAGTGCCGATGGTCTCGCGCTCCTGGAGTCCGGTGCGCCAGGCGGCGCTCTTCTCGATGCGGCCGTTCTCGGTGCGGAAGAGGACGATGCCGTCGCCATCGACGTCGTGGACGATGGAGTTGCGGACGATCACGTCGCGGGCGCGCGCGGCAGCCGAACCGCTCACGTAAATGCCCGCCCATTGGGTGGTGTTGTAGGCGGTCACGCCGTCGATGAGGACGTCTTCGAGCGGACCTTCCAGGACGACGAGGCCCGAGGCCTTCTTCTTGGGCACGCCTCCCACGTCGTGCACGACGAGATTGCGGAGCACGAAGTGGCGGCGCGGGGCGGCGGCGGTAATGGAGAGGCCGTAGGGCGAGCCGCCGGTCAGCTCGAGATTCTCGATTTCCCAGTGCTGCTGATCGGAGAGTTTCAGGGCGGCCTCGGCGCGGGCGGCGTCGATGGCGGGAAGCGGGCCTTCGCCATAAGCGTCGAGGCGGATGGGGCGGCCGGGCTCGCCGGAGCCGCGCGGGCGGAGCGGCCCGGCGCACCGCCCGCCCCGCTTGAGGAGGATGGTGTCGCCGGGCGCGAAGGTGGTTTCGGACAACCTGGCAAAGGCCGCCGGTTCGGCGGCGCAGTCGACCTTGTAAGTCGCTGCGGCCGCCGAACCGGCGAGCACGAGAACCGCGGCGATCGGACGCATGGCGTCTACCAGCCTAGCCGCACTCCGACCTGGATGTTGCGCGGGCCGCCCGTCATGCCGGTGATGTACCCGAAGTTGCTGCTGTTGCCGAGACCGGTATTCGGATTGTTGAAGTGATGCCGGTTGAAGACGTTCAGCATTTCGGCGCGGAACTGGAGGTTGGCGCGCTCTTTGTACCGCCAGTACTTCAGGACGCCGATATCCTCGTTGGAGAAGCCGGGTCCGCGGAGCACGTCGTAGCGGCGCTGGCCGTTGCCGAGCTGGTGGTTCTTGGGATTGGAGAACGCGCCGGGGTTGAACCAGAGGTTCGCCGGGGAGTTCTGCACGCCGGGGTTGAAGCCCTCGCTGTTGAATGTGCCCGAAAGGCTGGCGCTCCGATTCCAGTCGGCGTAGACGGCGCCGTCCCAGCCGCTCATATTCGCGTTAGGCGAGACGCCGAGCGGGTTGCCGGTGTTGTAGCGGTAGAGCCAGCTCAGCTCCCAGCCGCCGGCGATGGCGTCGAGCCAGCGCGGGGCGGTTTTCAGGAGCGAGCGGCCGCGTCCGACGGGGAGCTGATATTGCACGTAGCCCTTGACGATATGGGCTTGGTCGTAGGCCAGCGGAATGCCGGCTTCGGGGCCAAGATCGCGCATGTCCTGGACGCCGGCGGTGGCGTCCCAGCTCTCGTCGAAGGACGTCTCGACGTCGCCGCGCGACTTCGAGTAGACGTAAGAGAACTGGCCGGACAGTCCATGGGTCAGCCGTTTGGTGAGCTGGAACTGGAGAGAGTCGTAGCTGGAGACGCCGACGTTTGTGCCGACGGAATAAAGGGGCCCCCAGGTGATGGCGCCGACCTGCGGGAACGGCTGGATGGCCACGCCGGCATAGCCGCTGAAGCCGGCGTAGGGGTAGGGGACGCCGGCGGCGGCGGCGCTGGCGGCGTCGCCCACCCAGGCGTTCGGATCGACCTTGGGGTCCTGGTAGACGGAGGCGATCGGCTGATTGCGATAGAGTCCGCCGTGGTGCAGGCGGCGTCCCAGGTTCCCCATGTACGTCAAATCGGCCACGAGGTTCTTCGCGAGTTCATATTGGAAGCTGATGTTGTACTGGTGCGTGTAGCCCTGCATGAGGCTGTCGGGGTTGGTGTAGACGACGCCCCAGGGCAGCGCATTCGGGTCCTTCGAGGGGGGGACATACGCGTCGGGATAGCCCTTGTCCCAATAGAAGCGGGGCACGTTACCGGAGGCGTTGATGCTGTTCGTGCCGCGATACCCGGGCGCGAAGCCGTACGGGACGCCGCTCCAGTAGTTGATGCCGTTGGGCGTGTAGAAAATGCCATAGCCGCCGCGGAGGACGACTTTATTGGCGACACGATAGGCCGCGCCGATGCGGGGCGCGAACTCCTTCCAGTCCTTGTTCCGCTCGAAGGAGTCGCCGCCGCCGTTCAGGAACTCAAGGGCGCCCTTCACGTTGTACTGGGTATTGGTGACTTCGGGGCTGAAGTTCGCCCAGTGGCCGTACTTTTCGTGGAACGCCTGCGCCTGCTCCCAACGGATGCCGAGGTTCACGGTCAGGCGATTGGTGATCTTGATATCGTCCTGGAAGAAGGTCTCGACGTAGTCGCGCCGGCCATACAGATCGAAGGGCACGGCTTTGTTCGCGCTATCCACGGCGCCGAGCAGGAAACTGGCGAAGCCGAAGCCGACCTGGTTGGCCCAGGCCGCGCCGGGGAGTCCGGTGGTCGCGTTGGCGAAGCCGAAGGTCAGGACGTCGAGTCCGGCGTGGCTGTTGATCTGCTGGGTCCACCACTGGCCGCCCACCTTCATGCTGTGGCGGCCCTTGATCCAACTGAGCGAGTCGTTGAAGGTGTACGTGTTGCCGACGTAATAGCCGCTCGAGCCGTAGCCGATGCCGGTAGTGCCGACGCCGTTGACGGCGCTGCCGAAGTTGATGGTCGGGAAAAGGTCGGCGCTGGTAGAGGATTCGAGGCCGAGGGTCTTGTTCCAGCCCTGGCCGGCCTGTTCGGCGATGCTCGGATTGCGGTAGCGGTTGTACGCCGCCGAGAAGGTGTTGACCATGCGCGGGGTGATGGTCCAGTTATCGGCCATGCGCACCTGGCGTCCGGTGACGTTCTGGTAACGCGCCTTGGCGAACGGGCCGCCGGTGGAGTCCGACGGATCCCAGACGCCGCCTTGGTCCGCGAGGATGCGGGGGCGCTGGCTCCAGGTGAAGGAGCCGCTCAGCTTATTGCGGTCGGAGAAGGCGTGGTCTCCCTTGCCGATGAACTGCGTCTGGTGGAACCAGGGATTGTTAGCGGCGGTGATGGTCGAGTTGTTGGTCAGGCGCCCGCCGATCATGGGCGCGTAGTGCTGGCGGTAAATGTCGGCGATCTTCTTCGACATCGAGCTGAAGCGGTTCTGCGGGATGATGTTGCCGGCGAACGGCTCGGAGACCCACTTGCCGTTGACCTGGTGGAGGGTCGCCGGGTCGAAGATCTGGCCCTGGATCACGTCGCGGCCGAGGGCGTCCTGTCCAAGGACTTTGCCGGTGAGGAGCTTGCTGAAGTTGCCGTCGAGGAACTCCGGAATGGGGACGGTCGAGCTGTAGCTCTGGCTCAGCTGGTAGTCGGACTGGGTGTATTTCTCGAACGACCCGTAGAAGAACGTGCGATTGCGGCCGTTGTAGATTTTCGGCAGGAAGACGGGGCCGCCGCCGCTGACGCCGGCAAGGAATTTGCGGTCGCGGCCGCGCTCGTAAAGGGAGTTGCCGGGCGACTGGCTGAGGCGCCAGTTGTTCATCCACGTGTTGGCGTTCAGGGCCTCGTTGCGGAAGTAGTAGAAGGCGCTGCCGTGCACGTCGTTGGTCCCGGACTTGAGGGCGAAGTTGAAGACGCCGCCCGAGGTGTGGCCGAATTCCGCCGACATGCCGCTGGTTTGCACGCTGAACTCCTGGACCGCTTCCATCGGAGGGCTGGTCTCGCCGACGTGGCCCTGGATCTGGGAGGTCGCCGAGATGCCGTCGATCAGCACCTCTTTACTGAACGCGGAGCCGCCCGCGATGTAGGACGTCCAGTTGTTGCCCTCGACGCCGGGCGTGAGGGCGTAGGCGAAGTTCTCCATGCCGCGTCCGCCGGCGAACGAGAGGGGGAGATCCTTAATCGCCTCGCTCTGGACGGTGGTCGAGATCTGGGCGGTGTCGACCTTGAGCAGGGACGTTTCGGCGTTGACGACGATGCTCTCCTGCACCTGGCCGGGCGTGAGCGTCACGTCCATGCGCACGACCTGACCGACGGTGACGGTGAGGCCCGAGCCCTGATAGGCCTTGAAGCCGGTGGCGGTGACCTTCAACTCGTACTTGCCGGGCGGAACATTGGGAAGCGTGTACAGTCCGACCTCATTGGCCGTGGAGCGGGTGACCACCTGAGTCTCGGTGTTGGTGAGCACGATGCCGGCATTCGGCAACGCCGCGCCGCTGGAATCGAGCACCGCGCCGCTGATCGTTCCACGATCGGATTGAGCGAATGCCGCCGCGATAAAGAACAGAATCGCGGCCGCCGTGAGGAGGAACCGTCCCAATTTGCGTTTCATATGCACCTCTAAAGGAGCGTGACCCCGGAAAGCCTGGTTTTGCCGAGTAGATCAGCATAGGATGTTTCGTCCGGTTTGTAATCGCTATGCCGGTTATGGGGCGCAGCAGTAACGGGGGCGGGCGTGTGGGCAGATGCTACAGTCATACGTTTCAGGATGTTGGAAATTGGCCCAAAGGTTGGACTGGCGCGCCGGCCCGCCCGGTGATAACGTCATAACGGACCAGGATAACCGTTAATTTCGATGAAAATGAGTCCGGAGGGGATTCATGGGGTGACCAAACAGGCGCAGGAAGCGATGCCGGGGGCGATTGCCCCAAGCGAGGTCCGCGACCAGCTCAGGCGCGTTTTGCTCAGCCGTCACTTCGTGAAGGCGAAGAAGAAAAGCCGCTTTCTCGAGTTCATGTGCGAGCAGGCGCTCGCCGGCAAGGCCGGCGAGATCAACGAATACACGATCGGCGCGGACGTGTACGAGCGCGGTCCGGAGTTCAACCCGCACGAGGACTCGATCGTTCGCGTGCAGGCGCACGAGATCCGGAAATCGCTGTTGGCGTACTACCAGGATGAGGGCCGGCATGACCCGGTGCGAATCGAGCTGCCGGTTGGGGGCTACGTTCCGGCGTTCGTCCGGGTGGGCGAGAGGCCGCCGGCGGAGGCGCCGCCGAAGCCGAAGGATGGCTGGTGGCGCAGGCCGGTCGCGCGGTGGGTCGCGGTCGGGGCGGGCGCATGCGGGCTGATCGCGGCGGTCTGGTTGCTTCGAAGTACGCAGGTCAGACCGGGTGCCGCGGCGCCGTCGCGGATGCCCGCGGCCGCGGCCTGGTTTTGGGAGCCGTTCCTGCCGCCGGCCGCGCCACCGCTGGCCGTATTGCCGGTGCATCCTCTGCTGCGTCTGGCGCACGGCGGCGACAGTCCGGCCACGTGGAGCCGCGGAGTGCCAATCGCGAAGGAGAAGCTGCCCGAGTTTCGGGACACGATTCACTATCGCGAGCTACCCGAGTTCCGGCTGGTGCCGGACACGACGGATTTTACGGCCATCGGCGAATCGCTGGGGCTGTTGAACCTGTCGGAGTTCCTGGCTTCCGCCGGACAGAAGATGCGGGCGAATGCCGGACGGCTGGTGGATTACGAGGCCGTGAAGAGCGGCAACACCATTCTGCTGGGCGGAAATCAGTCGTGGAGCGGCCGTATTTTCGTGTATGCCGATGGCTTCCAGTTCCACAACGGCGTGATCGAGAACCGCAATCCGCTGCCGGGCGAGCAGGCCGTTTACCGGCCGGAGTTCGACCCGGTGACGGGGAGCCTGACCCGGGATTACGCGTTGATTCTGATGCTGCCCAACGAGCGGCGGGACCGGCGTGTGCTGCTGATGTATGGCATCTACACGCAGGGATCGCAAGCCGCGATTGAATACGTCACGAACGCCGACCGGCTGGGCGAATTGCGCAGGAGCCTGGCGGACCGGTTGCCGGATCGGAAGTCCCTGCCCAAGTACTTCCAGGTGCTGTTGAGCACCAGCGTGGAGAACGCCGTCCCGGGCAAGGTCTCTCTGGTCAGTACGCGGATTATCCCCGAGTAGCGCCGGCGCAGGACGTCCGCCAATCCGTTCGCGCTCGGCTTTTCGCGTGGTCGCTCTTCTGAACCCCTAATCGGCGGATGCGATGTTATCCACGCCGAAAGCGTGCCAATACGCGACCGACTCCCGTCCGAGCTTTCCGACGTGGTTGGCCGAGCGTCTGCTTTTTTCGCGGAGTTTACCGGATCTCTGGCCTGCAGGCCGCTTCCGGCACCCGGCGCCCCCGGGAAATGCCTTATTCCAGGTCCAGGGGCATCTTAGGCAAACGGTAACCAGTACAGGCCGGACTTTCAATTCCCGCGATACCCTTCCATACTTTGCGCAGCACTCTGGCCATGCTCCCGCAAGCCGGAATGTAAACGCCAGCACCGGGGCGGCTTCCTCCTGACCGCCCGGTGTTGGCCGGAGGGTTGAAATGATGAAAAGACCGGACAAGATATGGAACGGACCGCCAGGTATTCAAAACGCGCCCCTGCCACCTCTCGAACCGTATCATCGATGTCGCTGCGGCACTTGCCGGACATGCCTGGACAATGCTAAGTGGGATCGCATTTTCGCCAAATTCGAAGTAAACGACGACGGCGAGGTGCGAGGGCTGTTTCAATCACCATTGAACGACCTCGGCTGAACTACCTGACCAGACTCGGCCTCTTCGGATCGAAGGACCAGCCGGGCAACAGGTATTGCATGGCTCGCGCATCGTCGCGTGCGGCAGCGCCTGCCTGGCGGTAAATGCGATTTGCTTCGTCCACCTTGCCGCGATCGAGTTCGATTCCGAGACCAGGGCGGTCCGGCAGGGTGAGGCAACCATCCACGATGAGCAGCGGCTCGCGCGTGAGGCGCTGTCCATCCTGCCAGATCCAGTGCGTGTCGATAGCGGTGATGCTGCCGGGGGCGGCGGCCGCGACGTGCGTGAACATTGCGAGCGAAACATCAAAGTGATTGTTTGAGTGGGAACCCCACGTGAGACCCCACTCGTGGCACAGGCGGGCCACGCGGACCGAGCCTTGCATGGTCCAGAAATGCGGATCGGCGAGCGGGATGTCAACGGCATTGGCGTGAATGGCGTGGCCCAGTTCGCGCCAGTCGGTGGCGATCATGTTGGTGGCGGTGGGAATGCCGGTGGCGCGGCGGAACTCTGCCATGATTTCGCGCCCGGAGTAGCCGGATTCGGCGCCGCAAGGGTCTTCGGCATAGGCGAGGAAGCGGCAGCCGCGGCACAGATCGATGGCTTCGCGGAGAGACCACGCGCCATTCGGATCGATGGTGACGCGGGCGCCGGGGAAGCGTTCGGCGACTGCGGCAACAGCCTCCATCTCCTCCGCTCCAGCGAGGACACCGCCTTTGAGCTTGAAATGGCGGAAGCCGTAGCGCTCGTGCGCGGCTTCAGCCTGCCGCACGATGGCTTCCGGGGTCAGCGCCGGCTCGCGGCGGAGACGGAACCAATCGCCGGGACCGCCGGGCTCGGCGAGGTAGGGCAGATCGGTTTTGGTCCGGTCCCCCACGTAGAACAGATAGCCGAGCGTTTCGACGGACCGGCGCTCGATGCCTTCGCCGAGAAGCGCGGCCACCGGGACGTCGAGGTGCTGCCCGAGCAGGTCCAGCAGGGCGGCTTCGATGGCGGTGACCGCGTGAACGGCCACGCGGAGGTCGAAGGTCTGCCTGCCGCGGCCGGCGGTATCGCGCGCGGCAAAGGCACGACGCACCGAGGCAAGGATCCCGTTGTAGCCGCCGATCGACTGTCCGGTGACGATCGTGCGCGCCTCTTCGAGCGTCTCGCGAATCCGCTCGCCGCCGGGGACTTCACCGACGCCCGTACGTCCGGCGTTGTCGGTGAGGATGACCAGGTTCCGGATGAAGAACGGGCCGTGCGCTCCGCTGAGGTTAAGGAGCATGCTGTCGTAACCGGCGACCGGGATGACTTCCATCGCGGTTACGACGGGAGTACCAGGCATCAGGATTTCACCTTTCGTAACTCGACGCGTTTGATCTCGCCGACAATTAGCAAGTACGAGGCGATAGCCACGGCCGCATTGGCCGCCACATATACGAGAGCCAGCCGGAAGGACTTGGTCCCCTGCACGATATAGCCGATCACCAGTGGCGTGGTGATGGCGGCGGTGTTCCCGAACATATTGAACAGACCGCCGCTCAGGCCGGCGATCTCCCGCGGCGACGTATCGGAGACCACGGCCCAGCCGAGCGATCCGATACCCTTGCCCAGGAACGACAGGGACATGATAGTGACCACCAGCCAGGAGGCGCTCACGTAGTTGCAAACGATCATGCTCATGGAGAGCAGCATGCCCAGCACGATAGGCAGCTTTCTCGAGAAGGAGAGGGAGTAGCCGCGGCGGAGCAGGCCATCTGAAAACACGCCGCCGAGAACGCTGCCGAAAGCGCCGCACAGGGCCGGCAGGGATGCGGCGAATCCGGCCTTCAGGATGGACATGCCGCGCTCCTGCACCAGGTAGACGGGAAACCACGTGATGAAGAAGTAAGTCAGGGTGGTAATGGAGAACTGTCCGATGTAGACGCCCAGTAACATGCGGTGGCCCAGCAACTCGCGCAGATGCGACCAGCGGAACGGCGCCTTTCGCGCGGCCGGCCGGTCCATGTCGACCAGCGCGCCGCCTCGTGCGATGTATTCGAATTCGGCTGGAGAGATGCGGGGATGCTCGCGCGGGCTGTAGACCGTCTTCATCCACAGCGCGGTGGCAAACAGGCCGAGGGCGCCCGTGACGAAGAAGACGTGCGGCCATCCGAAGGAATGCGCAATCCAACCGCAGAGAGGGGCGAATATGACGGTGGCGGTGTACTGCGTGGAATTGAAAATGGCGGAGGCCGTGCCGCGCTCGGCGGCGGGGAACCAGGCTGCTACGATGCGGGCGTTACCGGGAAAGGACGGCGCTTCGGCGAAGCCCAGCAGGAAGCGCATGACAAAGAGAAGGATGACTGCCGTGCCGGGAGCGAGCCAGCCCGCGAAGCCCTGCACAAAGGTGCACAACGACCACGCGAACAGGCTTACCGCGTACACGTTCTTCGACCCGAACCGGTCCATCAGGCCGCCGCCCGGAATCTGGCCGATGACGTATGCCCAGCCGAAGGCGGAGAACAGGTAACCGAAAGTCACGGCGTCGAAGCCCAGTTGGGCGGAGGCAGCGGGTCCGGCAATGGACAGCGTGGCGCGGTCGGCGTAGTTGAGCGTCGAGACCGCGAAGATCATGGCCAGGACGAGGTAGCGGACGTGGCTTGTCATGTAACCGGTCCGGGATTGAACGGAGCGAGTGCGTTGGCGAGGCCCCAGTGTTCGGCCCAGGTTCGTTTTCTGCCGCTGGCCACGTCCAGGATGAAATCGAAGATTTCGCGACCCACCTGCTGGATAGTGGCGCCACCGGTGGCGATGCGGCCGGCATCGATATCGATCAGGTCGTGCCAGCGCTCGGCGAGGGCCGTGCGGGAGGAAACTTTGACGACCGGGACGAGGGCGAGGCCGTAGGGGCTGCCTTCGCCGGTTGTGAAGACGTGGAGATTCATGGAGGCAAGCTGCTGGGTTCCGCAGATGAAGTCGCTGGCCGGCGTGGCGGCGAAGACCAATCCGGAGGCGGTGACCTTTTCACCATGGGACGCAACCGCATCAATGGCGCCGCTGCCGGCTTTGGCGATGCTTCCAAGCGCTTTTTCGACGACATTGGCGAGACCGCCGCGTTTATTTCCGGGCGTGGGATTGGCGGTGCGGTCGGCGCGACCGGCGGCAAGGTAATCATCGTACCAGCGCATTTCCCGGATGAGGGCGCGGCCGACATCCGGAGTGCGGGCGCGCGGCGTGAGCAGGTGCACGGCGTCCCTCACCTCGGTGACTTCGGAAAACAGGACGGTGGCGCCGGCGCGGACAAGCAGGTCGGCGGCATGCCCCACCGCCGGGTTGCAGGTGACACCGGAAAAGGCATCGCTGCCGCCGCATTGCACTCCGACGACCAGGTCCGAGGCGGGACACGCACGACGACGACGCCGGTCCAGTACGGCGAGCCGTTTCCCGGCGGCATGCATGATAGCGGCGACGATTTCGGCGAATCCTTTCTGGTCCTGCAACCTTATCACGTTCGGCTCTTCGAGCACCGGAAAATCGCCGGCGAACAGGCGCGAGGGCTGAAGTTTCTCGCAGCCCAGGCTGACCACGAGGGGCTGCGAGGCAAGGTTCGAGTGCAGGGAAATGTGCCGCAGGGTGGAGATCGGGATCGCGGCGCCGGGGGCGTCAATGGCGACGCCGCAACCATAGGAATGGGTGATGGCCACTACGTCGTCTACGTTGGAGAAGCGCGGAAGCAGTTCGGCCTTGATGCGCCGGACGGCATAGTCAACTGTAGGGGCGACACACTGCACGGTGGTTGCGAGGCCGAGGATATTGCGGGTGCCGGCCCCACCGCCAGGGTTCGGGTACCCCTCGAAGGTAAGGCCCGGAAGCGGCGGAAGCGGGTCGGGGACGGCGGTTGCCAGCGGCAATGAATCTAAGGCTGGCGCCGGCGGGGTATTCACAAACTCTTCGCGAACCCAGGCGCCCGCGCCGATATTGCGATTGGCGATGCCGATGGTCTGTCCGTAACGCAGCACCGGATCGCCGGGCGCGAGCGCGGCCAACGCAGCCTTATGCGATTGCGGGATGCGTTCGCGGATGCGCAGTCCTTCCCATTCGGCGCCTTCCGCTGCTCCTTCGGGGTGAACGGCGATAGCGACGTTATCGCGCGGATGGACCTGGATCAACATACTCCCGATTGTATCGGCGGCGGAGCGGAGGCCGGGCAAAGATTGTTGTTGACATTCGACAACAAGCCGCGCATTCTTCTTGTAGGCATTCGACACCATGAGCCGCACATCGAAACTCGACCTGCTGCAAGGCACACTGGACCTGCTGATTCTACGAACGCTGAGCAAGGGGCCCCAGCATGGCTGGGCGATCTCCGAGCGCATTCAGACCGTATCGGAAGACGTGCTGCGGGTGAACCAGGGTTCACTCTATCCGGCATTGCACCGCCTGGAGCATCAGGGATGGATCCGGGCGGATTGGGCTACCTCGGAACTGGGCCGCCGGGCCCGATTTTACAGGCTGACGCCGGCCGGGCAGAGGCAACTCGAAGCGGAGCGGGAAAGCTGGGCCCGCATGGCGGGGGCCATCGGGCGGGTCCTGGAGATGGCATGAAATGACCCTGAACGACATAAAACTGCGGCTGCGCGCGCTGGCGCACCGCCGCCGCGCCGAGGACGAACTCGACGATGAACTCGCCTTCCATTTGGAGATGGAAGCGCGGAAGAACAGGGCGGCGGGCCTGGCGGAGACCACGGCACGGCGGGCGGCGCAGGCTGCATTCGGGGGTGTCGCGAAGGTGCAGGAAGAGTGCCGCGATGTTCGCGGTATCGGCATGCTCGAGAACCTGGGCCGCGACTTGCGGTACGGGGCTCGGGTACTGCGCAAGACGCCGGCGTTCACAGCGGTGGCGATCCTGTCGCTGGGGATCGGGATCGGCGCGAACACGGCCGTGTTCAGCGTGCTCGATAACGTCCTGCTGCGACTGCTTCCGGTGCGAAGCCCGGAAGAACTGGTATTGCTGCGGTGGGGCGGTCAGGGAGACGTGGATCTGAACTTCACCTGGGCGAGCGGCGGAGACGACGGATCCGGCAATTGGACGAAGAACGTGTTCTCATGGCCGGTCTATTCGGCCATGCGGGAACAGAGCAGGACCTTGCACGCGGTGATGGGTTTTTCGCCGCTGGGGCAGGTGAACGTGTCCGCGCACGGTCAGGCTCTGGCGACGGGCGCGATGGTGGTCTCGGGCAACTTTTTTTCCGCCCTGGGCGCGACCGCGTATGTGGGCCGGGCGCTGGCCGGAGACAATGATACGGCCAGCGGCGTACCTGCCGCGATGATCAGCTTCCGGCTGTGGGATCGCGTCTACGCGCGCGACCCCGGTGTGATCGGTTCCACGCTCTACGTGAACGGCCAGCCGTGTGTGGTGGTAGGGGTCACGGGCAAAGACTTCATCGGCGTTTCCGCGGGCGGTTTCATGCGCACCCCGGAGGTGGACGTGACCCTGCCGTTGCGCGCCAAGGAGCGCGTGGACGCGTCCGGTCAGCCGCGGATCGACTGGTTCGGCAACGACTGGTTCTGGCTCCAGATCATGGCCCGGCGGCGGCCCGGACGCGGCGACGCGGAAATTCGCAACGAGCTACAGACGTTGGTGGCGTCGCATTTGCCGGAAGCCGCGCGCGGGCTCGCCGGCGGGCCGCGTATTTTCGTCGATTCCGGGAGCCAGGGGCTGAACAGCCTGCGCAGCGTGTATCACAAGCCGCTGTACATCCTGATGGCGATCGTGAGTGTGACGCTGCTGATGGCGTGCGCGAACCTGGCCGGAATGCTGCTCGCGCGGGCGGCGGCTCGGAAACGAGAGATTCAACTGCGCCTGGCGGTGGGCGCGAGCCGCTTCCGCCTGGTGCGCCAACTGCTGGCGGAGGGGGCGCTGCTATCGTGCGCCGGAACCGCCGTGGGGCTGCTGGTCGCACACCAGGGGGTACGTCTGCTGCTGGAGCTGGTGGCAACCGGCGCGGCGCCGATCCCGCTGTCGGTCGGGCCGGACGCACGGGTGCTTGGCTTCACGGTGGCGGATCGCGCTGCTGACCACGGTGCTGTTCGCTTTGGTTCCGGCCTTGCGCGCCACGCGCGTGGACGTGGCCAGCGGACTCAAGGAAGATACGCCCTCATCTCCCGGATCGCGCTTCGGCGCCGCGCGGCTGCTGGTGGCGGTGCAGGTGGCGGTGGCGGTGCTGCTTCTGGCCGGAGCCACCCTGTTCACGCGAAGCCTGCGGAACCTGCATTCGATCCCGCTCGGCTTCGATGCGAAGAACATGGTGCTGTTCGATATCGCACCGGGCCGGAACGGATATGACGAAGCACGCGGCAACCAGGTCTACGCACGTCTGCTCGAACGCTTGAAGCAGACGCCGGGCGTCAGCGGCGCGAGCCTGTCCGCGCAACGCCTGATCAGCGGATGGATGTCCAACGGCAGCGTGCTGGTGGAGCACTCGGGCAAGCGCGCCAATTCAACGTTCAACTTCGTGGGGCCGGACTTTCTCAGGGTAATGGGCATGCGCATGGTAATGGGGCGAGGGATCGAGGCGCGCGACATGACGGCGTCCCCTCGGGTGGCGGTGATCAACGAGACGCTGGCGCGACGCCGGTTTGGGGACGGATCGCCTTTGGGCCGCCGGTTCCGCTGGAACTTTGGAACGAAGGAGGAAGTGGAGGTAGTCGGAGTGGTGAACGACGCGCGCTACGACCGACTGCGCGGCGAACCGCCCGCGACCATCTACGCGCCGTACACGCAGCGTCCGTGGGGCTGGCCGGAGGAGATGAGCTTCGAGGTCCGCACGGTGGCCGATGCCGGACGCGTCACACCGGCGATCCGGCGTGCCGTGGCGGAGATCGATCCGATGCTGCCGCTGATGGAGATGAAGACACAGGAAGGGCAGATCGCCGATTCGCTCTCCGAGGAGCGGCTATTTGCCACGCTGGTGGGACTTTTCAGCGCGATCACCACGGCACTGGCCGCTGTGGGATTGTACGGAATGGTGGCGTACTCGGTAAGCAGCCGCACGCGCGAGATCGGCGTGCGAATGGCGCTTGGCGCGGGGCGTCCTACGGTGCTGCGGATGCTGCTCGGGCAGGTAGCGGGCACCATCGCGTTCGGCCTTGCGGCAGGGTTGGCGGCTGCGTGGGCGCTGACCCGGATCGTGGAATCGCAGCTTTACGGAGTGAAGCCGCACGATCCGGCGAGCATGGCGGCGGCTGCGGCAGGCGTAGTGGCTGTCGGATTGACGGCCGCGTATCTGCCGGCGCGGCGCGCCCTCCGGATTGAACCAGTAAGTGCGCTGCGCCACGAATAGCGCCAGTGTACGGGAGAACCCGGAGCGTCGCGTTATACAACAAAGAAGCCTCGCGCCGGAATGCTGCATCTGGCAGAATCGCATCACAGGCGCCGCGTCCCGGAAGCCAGCTTTGATTCCAACGCAGCCGGAGTTCGCTTCGACGCGTGCAAGCCTGCCGCTGTCCGGCCGTAACTCCAGGCGGCAGCGTGGAAAGCGAGGTTTGCGATGGCTTCACGTGCACTGCTACAACCGGCCGGCGTCACGCCGCTGGAACACCACACCAATCGAACCGTGGAGAAGGGCTGCGCGTTTCCGCTTGGCGCCACGGTAACTGCCGGAGGTGTCAATTTCGCGTTGTACTCAAAATACGCGACCGAGGTCTTCCTCCTGCTGTTTGATACACCCGGAGGCCAACCCTCGGACGTCATTCAACTCCGCCACCGCGACAAGCTGACTTGGCACGCTTCGGTCAAGGGACTGGAGCCGGGTCAGCTCTACGGCTACAAAGTGCGGGGCGAGTATCGCCCGGACCTGGGCCTGCGCTTCAACGATGCCAAGCTCCTGCTCGATCCTTATGCCAAAGCCGTCACGGGGAAGTTCCGCAACGCGGATAACCTGCTCCTCGCCTACGATGCGCAGCCGGGAGCGGGCGACGGCACCGCGGATTTGCGCGATAACACGGCCATTGTGCCCAAGGCGATCGTGGTGGACGACGCGTTCGACTGGCAGGGAGTCACCCGGCCCGACCTGGCGCTGGAGCAACTGGTGATCTACGAAGTTCACGCCAAGGGGTTCACGGCGCATGCATCGTCCGGTGTGCGGGCTCACGGCACTTACCTCGGTTTTATCGAGAAGATTCCGCACCTCACCCGGCTCGGGATCAATGCCGTGGAGCTTCTACCGGTCCAGGAGTTTTACATCGATGATTTCCTGCTCGAGAAGGGACTTACGAATTACTGGGGGTACAACTCGATCGGGTTCTTCGCGCCGGAATCCTCTTACGGCAGCAACTCGGCGCCCGGGTGCCAGGTAGCAGAATTTAAAACGCTGGTGCGGGAACTGCACCGCGCCGGCATCAAAGTGATTCTGGACGTGGTCTACAACCACACGGGCGAGGGCAACGAGATGGGGCCAAGCATATCCTTCCGCGGCCTCGACAATCCTTCTTATTACAGCCTCACCGGACCGGCCGGCGCCCCGCTGCGCTATTACATGAATTACACGGGGTGCGGCAACAGCCTCAACTTCGATAGCCCGGCGGTGATCCGGTTGGTGCTGGATTCACTGCGCTACTGGTTCGAGACCATGCACGTGGACGGGTTCCGCTTCGACCTGGCGTCGGTGCTCGGCCGCTCCGAAGACGGATCGTTTAAAGTGTCCGCCGGCTTCTTCGACGCGGTGGCGCAGGACCCGGTGCTGGCCAACGCTATCCTGATCGCGGAACCTTGGGACATCGGCACCTACCAGGTAGGCAACTTTCCGGTGGACTGGTCGGAATGGAACGGCCGTTTCCGCGACACGGTTCGCCGCTTCACGAAGAGCGATCCCGGCCAGCTTGCCGATCTCGGCTGGCGCCTCACCGGGTCGGCGGACCTTTACGGCGACGACGGGCGCTCGGCTTACAACAGCGTGAATTTCGTGACCTGCCACGATGGATTTACCCTGCACGACCTGGTGGCCTACAACGGCAAACACAACGACGGCAACGGGGAGAACAACCGCGACGGCACAGACGACAACAACTCCTGGAATTGCGGAGCGGAAGGCGACACCTCCGATCCCGCGATTCTGGCGCTGCGCCGGCAGCTCATGAAGAATCACACCTGCGCACTGCTGTTCGCCTGCGGCACCCCCATGATCCTGGGCGGCGACGAGTTCGAGCGGACGCAGCACGGCAACAACAACGCCTACTGCCAGGACAACGCGATCAGTTGGTTCGACTGGAACCTGGCGGCGCAAAACGACGCGATGGTGGAGTTCTTCCGCAAGACGATCGCCTTCACGCGCCGTTTTCCGGTCCTGCAATGCCGCAAGTTTCGTCTGGGCGAAGACCTGGACGCGGACGGCATTCCGGATCTTACCTGGTTCGGACCCGACCGTGGAGCGCCCGCGTGGAGCGACGCAAACGCGCGCACGCTCTGCTACCAGCTCGATGCCGACGAAGATGGCGCGGAGCTCGATGTGGACCGGCTGTTCTTCATCTTCAACGGGCACTTCGATTCGCAGTGGGTGGATCTTCCGCCGTTGCCCGCGGGGCGCGCCTGGTGCCGCGCCATCGACACGAGCCTCGAGAGCGGGCAGGACGTCATGGACGCCGGCGAGGAGATCGCATTGAGCCCGGGAGATCACTACATCGCCAATGCGAGAAGCACGGTGGTGCTGCTGTCGCGCTGACCGGCGCGCGGTTTGATATATACTGGCCATCGCCCGGAGGTGACCATGAAATCAGGCGCGAGTGCCCGTGCCCTGACCGCGTTCCTGCTATGCGCGTACGCCCGCGCGCAGGCGCCCCTTACGCAGGCGCAGATGAACGTAAAGGCGAAAGCGGAAGGCGTGCCCGAGATCGCGTTCGAATCGGTGCCGAACTTCCTGAAGCTGCCGCCGAATCTTTATCTCGGCGAAGGCATCGGCGTCGCGACGAACTCGAAGGGCCATATCTTCGTCTACACGCGGAGTCAGTCGACGCGGCTGTTCGAGTTCGACCAGAAGGGGACGTTCGTGCGCGAGATCGGGGAAGGGCTTTACGGCTTCGCGTTCGCGCACGCCGTCCGCGTGGATCCGCAGGACAACATCTGGGCGGTGGACGAAGGCACCAACATGGTAATCAAGTTCAACCCGGAAGGGCGGGTGATGATGGTGCTGGGCCGGAGGCCGGAAGCGGTGGAGGGCACGCCGGCCCCGCCTGATCCCGCGCCGTACACCTTCAGCCGCCCCACCGATGTGGCCTGGGACGCCGCCGGCAACATTTTCGTCTCGGACGGCTACGGCAATTCGCGGGTGGTGAAGTACGACAAGAACGGCCGCTACATTGCGTCCGTCGGAACGCGCGGGTCGGAACCGGGGCAGTTCAACCTGCCCCACACCATCGCCTCGGACGCTCGCGGCAACATCTACGTGGGCGACCGGAGCAACAATCGCATCCAGGTTCTCGACAACGACCTGAAGTTCAAGGCCATTTACGACAAGGTGGGCGCGCCGTGGGCGCTGTGCATCTCGCCGGGTCCGCACCAGTATCTGTTCAGCTCAAATTCGAACCCGGACAGCAACAACTCGCAGATTAGTGCGGTTACCGGCGAGATCTACAAAATGGAGCTCGACGGCACGATTCTGGGCAAGTTCGGGCACGCCGGCAAGAAGCTGGGCGAGTTCAGCACGGTGCACGAGATCGACTGCCGGAATCCGGATGAGTTGCTGGTCTCCGAGATCATCGCGTGGAGGGTGCAGAAGCTGATTTTCAAACCCGCGGCCGGCGCCTCGCGGAGGCAGCCGTGATGCGCGCGGCGGCGGTGCTGCTGGTCATGCGGCGGCGTGCTGCTCGCGCAGCCGGAGATTTCGTTCGATTCGGCGCCCAACCTTCTCAAATTGCCGGACGGTACCTATTTGGGTGAAGTGGCGGGCGTGGCGACGAATTCGAAAGGAAACGTCTTTGTCTATACCAGAACCGGCGGAGGCAACGCGACCATCGGAGGCTCTCGAACATTCACACACGGCGGGTCGCGTCTGTTCGAGTTCGACCACGGAGGAAAGTACCTGCGGGAGATCGGTCAGGGCGTGTACGGCTTTCTGTTCGCGAATTCAGTGCGGGTGGACGCGAAGGACAACATCTGGGTGGTGGACCGCGGCTCGAACATGGTGATCAAGTTCGATCCGGACGGACGGGTGGCGATGACGCTGGGACGAAAGCCGGAAGCGGTGCGCTGCCGGCGGTCGCGGAGGCGGCAGGGGTCAGGCGGGCACCGGCTCGGGTGTTCCCGGCGACAATTTCAACCGGCCGACGGATGTGGCCTGGGACAGCGCGGGCGATATCTATGTGGCCGACGGGTACGGAAACTCGCGCATTGCGAAGTTCGATTCCGATGGGAGATTCATCAAGTCGTGGGGCAGCAAGGGAAGTGGGGACGGCCAGTTCGATCTGCCGCTCTCGCTCGCCATGGATGCACGCGACAATCTTTACGTGGCGGACCGGGGAAACAAGCGAATCCAGGTATTCGATAAGGATGGCAACTTCGTGCGCCAGATTGGAAACGTGGGGGCGCCGTGGGCCATCTGCATCTCGCCGGGCACGCACCAATTCCTGTTCAGTTCCAATTCCAACGACCCTTACAACCTGGACGACGGCGAAATCTACAAGCTCGAGCTTGACGGCAAGCCTGCTCGGCAAGTTCGGCCGGGCAGGCAAGCAGCCCAAGGAATTCGGCACGGTGAACCAGATGGATTGCCGGAATCCGAACGAGTTGTACGTGGGCGAGGTCCTCAACTGGCGGGTGCAGCGGCTCACTTTACGATAGCGGCTATTCGGTGCGCAGCGCGATCACCGGATCGATTCGCGTCGCCCGCCGCGCGGGCAGCCAGACGGCCAGCAGGGCCACGCCGATCAGCACAAGCGGCATTACGGTGAATACGGCGAGATCGCGCTCCTTCACGCCGTACAGGAAGCTGGCCATCAGGCGCGTCAATCCGAACGCCGCACCCACCCCGATGGCGATTCCAGCAATCGCGAGCAGCATTCCCTGCCTCACCACCATGTTGCGCACCTGTCCGGTGGCGGCGCCCAGCGCGAGGCGGATGCCAATCTCCTGTGTGCGCTGCTGGACCGAGTAAGCCATCAGTCCGTAGATGCCGATGGCAGCGAGAAACAGGGCGGCGACGCCGAAGATGGTCATCAGCAGCATGTTGAAGCGCTGACGGGAGGTCGAGCGCGAGACCACCTCGCCCATGGAGCGAACGTCGGAAACCGGCAAACCTGTGACCTGGCGCAACTGTTCCTGCACCGCGGCGCTGACCTTGTACGGATCGCCCTGCGTGCGGAGAATCCAGCGCAGCGGGGTGATGCGGACGTTGAGGGCGTTGAGCGCGTCCGGCACCTGGGCGTTGGGTACATACATGATGGGTCCGGGTTCGCTGTCGAGTCCGTTGCCGCGGACGTCGCCCGCGATGCCGATCACCTGCCGCGGTTGCTCGGCAGCGAGTTCGCGCATGATGCCTTTGCCGATCCAGATCTTGTCGGCCAGCGGGTCCGCCTTCGGCCAGAACTGCTTGGCCATGGCCTGATTGATAATCACCACCGGAGGGGCATTCGCAGTGTCGCGGTCGTTGAACGAACGGCCGCGTACCATGGGAATTTGGAATGCCTCGAAATAGCCTGGGGAGACAGTTGCCCAACCGCCGCCGCCGTGGAACGGGCCGTCCTTGAGCGGGCGTCCCACGACGAGAAACGGCAGGCCGTAGCCGCCTTCGAGCGGCACGCAGCAGGCGGCGGTTGCCACAGTCACTCCCGGGATGAGGCGGAGCTTCTCGATCCCGTCCTGCACCAGGCGCTCAATGCCCGCGGAAGTGGAGAATCGCGGGCCGGTGAGCGCCATACGCATGGTGAGCACGTGCTCGGTGTCGAAGCCGGGCTTGACCGAATTCAGCGCCACCGACGTGCGGATCAGAAGCGCGGCGCCCACCAGCAGCACCACGGCCAGCGCGACTTCACTCACCACCAGGACGGTCCTCGCCTTGTTGTGCCGGAAGCCTGAACCGGTGCGCCCGCCTCCCTCCTTCAGCGTTGCGGCCAAGTCGGTGCGCGACGCCTGAACGCCGGGATAAGGCCGAACAGCAGACCCGTGAATACACCGAGGGCGATCGTGAACGCGAGCACGCGCCAGTCAAGCATTACGAGAGATCCGTCGATGCCGACGCGAGGCAGATTCGCAGTATTCACGCTCAACAGCGCGCGGATGCCGAATAGCCCGAGCGCCGCGCCCGCCACCGCGCCGGCGAGCGAAAGCAGCACGCTTTCGGTGAGCAACTGGCGCACGATTCGTCCGCGTCCCGCGCCGATAGCCGCGCGAACGGCGATCTCGCGCCGCCGCCCCACTGCCCGCGCGAGAAGCAGATTAGCCACGTTGGCGCAGGCCATCAGCAGCACCAGGCTGACGGCGCCCACCAGCACCAGAAGCGACGAGCGGACGTTTTTCACCATCGCTTCGCGGACCGGCTCCACGCTGAATCCGTTGTTCGCCTGGAGCGCGTTCGGATATTTTCTGCGAAACTCGTCGGCGGCAATCTTCATGCGCGCCTGCGCCTGCTGCAAAGTGATGCCGGGCTTGAGCCGCCCGGCAGCGGTGAAGTAGTGGCCCTGGTCGTTGCTGTTGGGATCGAGTTGGAAGGGCACCCACACGTCGGGGGCGGGACCGAAATCGCGGAAATCGAAGCCGTCCGCCAAAATCCCGACGACCACGTGGGGGTCTCCGCCGAGCGAAATAGTTTTGCCGATAATGTTGGGGTCGGCCGCGAACCGGCGCTGCCAGAAACCATTGCTGAGCACCGCCACGTGCTCTCCTTGCGGAAGATCTTCTTCGCGCGTGAACGTGCGTCCCCGAAAGACGCGGGCGCCGAAGAGCCGGAAAAAATCGGCGCTCACCTGTCCCGACCGCAACTGTTCGGGAAACTGGTTTCCGGTGAGGTTTACCACCCCGGTCCGGAACACGGACACATCCTGCACTACCTGGGTTTGACTGCGCCAATTGTTGAATTTGGCGGGTGAGGCGCCGGGTCCGGAACCCTGAGGCGAAGTGTTCATGAAAAGAACCAGGCGGTCGGGGTCGGGGAACGGCGCCGGCCGCAGAAGCACCGAGTTGACGACCGAGAAGATCGCGGTATTCGTGCCGATGCCCAGCGCCAGTGCGGCGACGGCCGCAGCAATGAATCCAGGCGACTGGCGCCACATACGCAATGAGTGCTTCAGGTCCTGCAGGAAAGTCTCCATGGCCTGAAGTATAGACGCCGCAGAAGACGAGTTGTTCCGGGGAAAACTGCGAGCCAGGCATTTTCGCCCGGCCCGCAGTCGTTTCAGGAGGTCAGAATTTGAACCGCAGCCCGATTTCGACGCGGCGCATATCTGAGACGCTGGTGACGTTTTCGTGGCCCACACCGCCCCGGTATTGGTTATACCGCTCGATCGGGTTGGCGTTGGGGTTGTTGGTTGTTAACAGGTTCACCTGCTGGTCGGGCGTGTTGTAGAGATAGTACCCGTTCGCCAGGCTTGGCCCCTTCATCTTGAAGGTTTCGGTGGTGTTGATGCCGGTCCGCCGCACCTGGTTGAAAGGATTGAAGAAACTTGCACGCAGTTCCAGACCCTTGCGCTCGGTGATCGGGAAGGTCTTGCTCAGGTTGATATCGTTCGAGAATGTCCCTTGCGTGGCCAGGTAGTTGCGCGAACCGAGTCCGATGTCACCGAGCGCCGGAAGCGTGAAGGCATCCAGATTGAACAGCCGCGTGGAGTCCGCAAACCCGATGTTCGGGTTCATGGTGGGTTGGAGTCGGATGCCGACGTCCGGGCTGCCGGTGAAGATGGAATTGATGTTGGCCACGCCGCTGGTGTTGTTGGCATTCTGGAGTCCGAAACCGACCGAAGTCGGACTGCCGGTGTAGAAGTTCATCAGGTGGGCGATGCTCCAACCGTCGAAGACCTGCTTGGCTACGGCATTTGTCCAGCCGAGGTGCCGCCGCAGGCTGGGCACGTCGTACGTGTAGTTCAGACCGACAACGTGCATGCGGTCGCCGTTCGCGATGGCGCCGCTGTAGTCCTTCCAGCGATAGTAGAACGGACCGACGCTTTCAGTACCGGTAATCAGCTTGGCCCAGGTGTGCACGAACTGGAACGTCAACCCGTGACCGTAGCGTTTCGAAAGGCCCCACTGGAGCGAGTTGTAGCGGGCGTTGCCGACGGCCGTGTAGAGGTTCAGGGTGCTGAATCCACGGAACGGTCGCATGAGGTTGCTGTCCACATTGCGGGTGCCGGGCAGCGGGCCGGGGTTCGACCCCGAGACCGGTCCGGCGAAGTTGTTGCCGGCGAGGCGCGGGTCGATGAATTCCGAACGCCAGGAAGTGCCGGGGAGGACCTGGTTGATGTTGAAGACGATGGGCTGGTGCCGCTGGATATTGCCGATGTAGGCGACATCCAGAACCAGCGACCCGGGAAGTTCGCGTTGCAACGAGAGGCTGAAGTCATAAATCGTCGGAACCGCGTTGCTCGATTCGTCGATGCCGGCGAAACTGCGCGGAGAAAGGCGGTTGACGGTGGAAGTCTTCAGGTTCGCGATGTTGGTCTGGCGGTAGTCCACCGAGTCGGCGAAGCCGTTTTCGAAGTTGTTTACCGCCTGGCCGATTGCCGGCCGGGCGTAGGACCAGCCGAAGCCGCCGCGGAGCACCGTCTTGGAAGCGAACTGCCAGGCGAAGCCGCCGCGCGGCGAGAACAGTATGTACCGGGGATTGCGAATGCCCGCGTTGCCGATGCGGGGGTCTCCCAGTTTGACCACGCCGTTCAGCGGATCGCCGGAACCGGGCACCAGGGAGTACAGCAGGGCCGCCGTCACGCTGGTGGGAAGCGGCGCGTTGGGAAAGGCGGGGTCGATCAGTCGCGACGTGGCGGTCGGATCGGGAACGTAGTAGCGCGGAGCTTTGTTTGCGTCCCAGAGGCTCGGAACGAAAACAGCATCCAGCGTCACATCGGGCTGGGTGTTGTACTCGCTCGGCATGTGGTAGAGGCGCATGCCGTAATCCAGTGTCAGGGTGCGGGTGACTTTCCAGGTGTCCTGGGCAAAAAAGTGCACGTCCACGTAGCGCGACTTCTTGTGCGCCGGATTGCTCACCTGGGTGAAGCTCGAAAGCGCGCCGGTGAGCACGTTGGCTGGGCCGTAGGCCATGTCATAGGCGCTGGCCGAGTTGCTGCCGAAGTTGAAGGTTCCCTTTTCGTTGGCCGAGTCGATCTCGTCCTTGCGGTTGAGGATGTACTGAGCGCCAACCTTCGAAACGTGGGAGCCGTGCGTCCATGACCAGTTCTGCGCGATCTGAATCTCGGGCGCCTTGGCGTACCACGGGAAGCGGTTGAAGTTCCAATCCACGTATCCGGTGCCGCTCACCGCGGGCAGGATATCGTTGGCCGTGGGGAAGGCGAGGGGCAGGTCGCCAAGGCCGGCCTTAACGCGATTGATGTTCGACGAGTCCTTGGAAACTTCGAGCGGCGCGTTGACAAAGTCCTTTTGCCAGTTGAACAGGGTTTCCATCACCATGTTCGGTCCCACGGTTTTGGTCAAGTTGGCCGTCAGGGCCTTATCCGGACGGTTCCATCCGGTCGTGGTAAACGGCAGCGTCCCGTTGGCGGACCAGGTTACCAGGTCGCGGTAACGCTGGTAATCGTAGTTATAGCGGACATAAGCGCGCGTGGAGGCGTTGATATTCCAGTCCACTTTACCCACTGTTAGATAGCGTTTGTCTTCGCGCGCGTACTGGTTCAGGTAGTTATTGGCCGTCTCGTTCTTGAAATTCGGATCGGGATAGAGACTCAGGATGGAGCGTCCCCAATCCGTAATCAGGTTTTGCGGAAGCATGTTCCCGGGAACGAGCTGCGGGCTGCCGGAGGACTGCGAACCGGGCATGTAGATTGTGGGCCGCGTTCCGTTCGAATTAAACGTCTGCGAGAAGTCGCCGTTCCGCTCGAGCGCGGTGGGGACGCGGGCCTGGGTGCTGATTGTCGGGGTATCCTGCTTCAGTTGTTCGTGGTTTACGAAGAAGAACAGCTTATCGCGAAGCACCGGTCCGCTGAGGTTCCCGCCCAGGTAGTTGTAGCGGTAGCGGTTGCGCGGCAAACCCAGATAGTTGTTGCTCCAGGAGTTGGCATTCAGGGCCTCGTTGCGCAGGTAATCCCACACCGTGCCGTGCAACTGGTTGCTGCCGGACTTGGTGATCACGTTGACGATAACGCCGCCCCGCTGCCCGTACTCAGCCTGGAAGTTGTTGGTCAGCACAGAAACTTCCTGAATGGCCTCAAGGCTGGGAGTCACCGTGGTCTTGGTGTCGCTGCCGTGATCCACATTGCTGCCGCCGTCCAGGTTCACCTGTGTTTGATTGGCGGCTTTCCCGTTGACACGGAAATCGGCATATCCGTCATACCCGGCTTCGCGTCCATTGATGCCGTTGTTGTTCTGAGGCACTGAACCGGGAATGATCTTGAGCAGGGTGGACCAGTTGCGCCCCTGCAAAGGCATTTCCGTGACCTGCTTCGATTGCACGGCTGTTGCCCGCACGGCGTTCTCCGTGACGATCTGCGCCTGCTCCGCCGTCACGTTGACGATGGTGGTTCCGGTTCCGAGTTCGAGGGAGATATCCCCCAGGCTCATGCTTTGAAATGCGTTCAATTCCAGGTTTTCTATTTTCCGTTCCTTGAACCCCGATGCATTCACCGTGAGGGTGTACTTGCTGGCTACCAGGGAGGGAAACGAGAACAGGCCTTGCGCGTTGGTCACCGTGGTGCGCGCGGAATTGGTGGAAAGTTGCATCACCTGAATCGTCGCGTTGGGCACAACGGCCTGCGACGAATCGACGACGGTGCCGCTGATCGAGCCCAGCCCGGTTTGGGACAACGCGAGGGCAGGCAGGCACAGGATCAGCGCACAAATACGCGGCTTCAAATACATCAAACACCCCTATCTACAAGCGTGGGGCAATTATATAACAAGTTTTAACGGTTTGAAACGGGGAAATTAATCCGGCAAGCGGGTCGGTTTCTCCCGCAGTAATTCCTCCACGTCGTCCAGTTTGTCGCCGAGGAGATTCAATTTGCGCGCAAGGCCCTGGATTTCACCTTCGGCCCGACGGTTCACGTCAAAATCCAGTTCGCCGCGCAGACGGTCCTTGGCGTCCTGGCGGTTCTGGCTCATCATGATCACCGGAGCCTGGATGGCGGCCAGCATGGAGAGAAACAGGTTGAGAAGGATAAAGGGGTAGGGATCCCAGGCGCGCGCCTTGAGCGCGTGATTGATGGCGGTGTACGCCACCAGGATGGCGCCGAAGGAGATGATGAAAGCCCATGAACCGCCAAAGCGCGCCACAGCATCGGCGAGGTGGTCGCCAAATGTGGCCTTTTGCTCGATCACCTCGTTGGGATTGCGCGTGGCGCGCAGGCGCACCAGTTGTTGCGCGGCATGGAAGTGCTTACCGAGCACCGTGAGCATATCCATTCCGGCAAGGGGCTTGCGCTGAAGCAGCACCGAGATGTCGTTGCGGTCCACTTCGATGCAGACCACCTCCTCGACAGCCAGGGCTCCCGACTGGTGGGGAGTCTCGTCCAGCATGGAGGCGAAGCCGAAAAATCCGCCGGCTTCCGGTTCGTCGACAACGACCTCCTGCGCATCCTCGTCCACTGTGGTGACCCGGACCTTGCCCGATACCATGACATACGCCCGTCCGCCCGCATCGCCGATCTTGTAGATTCGTTGCCGCGGGGCGAAATGCCGGATTTCCACCTGGCTGGCGAGGACGCCGGCTTCTTCATCGTCCAGCAGGGCGAACAGAGGTACGTTCTTGAGCACTTCCGGATTGCAGGCCATGGTAACTCCCGGACTTCAGGATTCCACACCTACCTCGCAAGGCTCAAGGGCCTGACGGATCGGACGTGGTACGGAACCTTCCCCACGACGGTGGTGTCGAAGAAGCATGACCGGTTTTCGGCGTGCGGGGCTATCGCTTCTTTGTGTAGCTTCTTTGATTGCCGGTGACACGGTCAAATGGGGCCGGGCAGACAATGGCTTGAGAATTTCGCTCGCAAAGCCGAATGCCGGGGAACTCCACGTGACCCTGCAGAATCTGGAAGCCCGCCAGGTTCTCATTCTGCTGGGAGCAAAGGTCGGCACTGCTCACCTGATTCAGTTCCACGTCTTCCTCGAGACCGCTAACGGCGAGAGGCCCGCAGTGATCTATACCGGCTTGGGGGTGGTGAGCGGGGCCGTCGAGTCATTGACGATGGGACTCCGTGCCGGCGAAAGCTACAGCGTCGTTCTTGGCACGAACCGCTATTACGTGCTGAAGGCGTCGGAGACTCTGGCCCGGTTTATTGCACGGACACCCTGCCGGCTGTGGGTGGAGTTGGCGGTCAAGCCACACCAATGCCCAAACCCGGCAACGCTCGATCCGCTTCGGAGCACACTACCGTGCTGGCACGGCAATGTAACATCCAACGTCTGCAATTGCCGGGATGAAGCCGTTCTTGAGTTGCGGCCCTTTACCTACTCAGGCCGCCCGTTGAATGCCATCATGGCCCTATAAACCCAGAGACCTCCCGCCAGCACCAGGAATGCCAGCGATGCAAAGCCGAACCGCTTCGCCCAACTGGCGAGCTGTTCCACTTTGTGAACGATCTGTTCCTGTTCAGCCGCCTTATTGGCTTCCGCGGGATTGAGGATCACTACATCCTCTTCGCGGAAGCCGACCAGGGACTTCCAGATGACGACAACGATAAAGGCCACGGTCACCAGCGCCCAAAGCGTCAGGACCGGGACGAAAAGAGAGTTCAACACGTTCCCCTCCTTCGCTATTTCCTACAGAGATAGTGCGCCCGGTCGTGATCGATGTCAATCCGTATTCCGGCGCGCTTGTGAGCCCACAGCGGTTGGATTCTCACAGTCGTGTCGGATTTCCGGATTATCGAGTCTTGTTTTCCGGCATGCGGGAGGCGAAGGAGTCAGTTAAGTCATTTCTAATCAGCATGGCCCCAACCGTGCATTTACTCGCACCGAAGGGAGAAGTATCACAGTGAACGATCCATCGACCTACTGGCTGACCGTGACCAACGTGGTGTTGGGCCTGGTCACGCTGATCTGCTGCGGCGCCATCGCCATTGGCGTGCTGCAGGAACTGGCGGCCAAACGCCGGAAGCGAGCGGCGATGTCCAAGCTCGACCGTGAAGTGGCCGACCTGGTCACCGCTTATGACGGGCATGCCTTCAACGTCCCCAGCCTCGGATTGACCATGGCCGATGGCGGCGAAGAACTGGGGGAGAAGGACAAGCGGTAGCGGTATGACCTGCCCGTTCCTCAAAGAAGAAGCCGTGCGGTACTGCCGTACGGCCACCGTGCGGAAACTAATCCCAATTTCCGCCGGAAGCGGAGCCGGGGAAACGTGCGGGTCGGAGGCACACGCCGGCTGCTCCGTGTTCCAAGCGAGCGGGGCGGAAGAGCCGGCATCCGGCCCCTGCCCGTTCCTGCGCGAATCGCTGATGCAGTATTGCGGGGCGGCGCCGGTCACCCGCTTCGTTCCCTACAGCGAGTCACTGCTCTCGCGGTGCGGCAGCGACAGCTTCCGCTATTGCGAGCTTTACCTGGGCCTGGCCCATCCGGGACTGCCGGAAGACTCGGATGGCATTGCCGTTCCCAACTGGCTCAGGTACTCCGCCAATCATATGTGGCTGGACGTAACCGAGGACGGCGTATGCCACGCGGGCATCGACGCTTTTCTGAGCCGGGCCCTCGGCCCCATCGAGCGCCTTACCTACGTGTGGCAGAAGGGCGTGCACCGGCCCACAGCGGTATTGACGGCGGGGGGAGTTGACCTGGAAGTGGTGTTTCCTAATGCGCTCCTGCTCACCGGCTGCAACCTCTATCTCCGCGCCGATCCGTCACGCATCGCCTCCCAGCCTTATACCGGCGGCTGGCTGTTCGAAGGGACGCCGGTGGAGAACACCACTGAAGGACTGATCGGCGCCGAGGCGGCGCAGACGTGGATGGAAAACGAACAGATCCGGATGAACGAATTTCTTCAGCAGCAAACGGGCAACGGGCAGTATGCGGCCGACGGGGGCCTGTTCACGGCCGGCCTCGCGCGCCTGCTCGACCGCGACCGTGTGCTGGCTCTGTTCCACGAATTTTTCTCGCCTTTTGCGAGTGGGAAGAGATAACTGAACATGCAAGGATGGATCCCATTTCTGGCGGGCGCGGCGGTGATGTTCGGCGCAGGTTGGGCCGGCTTTCCGCGCGTCATCTATAAGAGCTCCCCGCAGCCGGTGGACTTCAGTCACAAGGTCCACGCGGAAAAGGCGGGAAGCAAGTGCGAGGATTGCCACGCGTTTCGCGATGACGGAACCTACGCCGGCATTCCCGCGCTGGACACCTGCACGGGCTGTCATGCCGCGGCCATGGGCACGACGGCGGCGGAAAAGGCGTTCATCGACAATTACGTGACGCCTAACCGCTCCCCGCAATGGAAGTCGTACGCCCGTCAGCCGGAAAACGTTTACTTTCCGCACATCACGCACGTCCGGACGGCCAAGCTGAAATGCGAGAAGTGCCACGGCGATCAGGGTTCAACGGACAAATTGAGGGATTTCCAGGTGGATCGGATCAGCGGCTACTCGCGGGATATCTGGGGCGGCCAGGGGCGGCCCGGAATGACTATGAACGACTGCGTGGAGTGCCACCGTCAGAGCAAGCTCGAACACAGTTGCCTGGATTGCCACAAATGACGCGTAGAAACCTATTTCAATTCGCCGGCGGCGCCACGGCAGGCGCTCTGCTTACGCCGGCGCCGTGGCGCCTGATCACGGATACGGCGTTGTGGTCCGAGAACTGGCCCGGCATCCCGGTGCCCGCGCGCGGCGAGATCCGCACCCGGTACAGCAACTGCACGCTGTGCGAGGCGGGATGCGCGGTGCGGGCCCGCTGCGTGGGAGACCAGCCGGTGTTTCTGGCCGGGGCCCGCGGCGGCCTGTGCCCCTACGGACTCGCGGCCCATCACCTGCCTTATCATCCCGCGCGTTTGCGGCAGGGCTCCGAGCGCGAAGCGGCCGGCGCGGTGGCCGGCGCAATGGCCCGGCTCGCGGACAACGAGCGAATCGCAGTGCTCGACCTGCGTCCCGGACGCACCGCTTCGTGGACCTACCGGCGCGCCTTGGCCGCGGTCCGGAACGGGACCTACATCGCGGCGTCCGAACCCGGCGCGGCGGTGAACCTGGACCAGGCAAAGATTGTGCTCAGCCTGGGCGCGCCCCTGCTCGACGGCTGGGGCACTCCGGCCTCCGTCTTTGCGGCACGTCCGAACTTCCGGCTGATTCAGGCCGAAGCGGTGGAATCGCGCACGGCTGCGCTGGCAGACCGCTGGATCCCGATACGTCCCGGCTCCGAGAATGCGCTGGCGCAAGGTATCGCCGGAGCCATGTCGCTTGAATCCGCTGCGCTCGCCACCGGCGTGCCCGCCGCACAGATTGCAGAGCTTGCGCGGGAACTCGCGGACCACGGCCCGGCGCTGGTCATCGATCATCGCATGTCGGAAACGGCGGTGGCACTGAATGTGGCGCTGGGTGCCTGGGGCCGGACAGTGTGGCCGCGGCGCGAAGCACCGGTGCCCGCCTCGTGGACCAAGTGCGCGCCCTCCACGCAACTGGAACAGGTGCCCGACGGCTCAGTGCGCGTGCTCCTCATCGACGAGTCCGCCCCCGGCGAATACATACCCTGGAACGATGTTCGCCGCAAGCTGGTCTCGGACAAGCCGGTGGTGGTTGCATTCGCCTGGTCGAAGATCGGGTACGGACGGCACGCGCAGTTCACTCTTCCTACGGCCGTTTTTCCGGAGAGCGTGGACGATCTTCCGCCCGCAGTGGACCGCGCCGCGGCCTGCTTCCGTGTTTCGGTCCCGCTGGTTGCCGCGCCGGAAGGCATGGTGGATCCGGTGAGGTTCGTGACTGGCATCGCCGGAATCGAAGCCGGCGAGCCTCTTCGGGAGCGCGCCGCCGAGATCCACAAGCGCGGCAAGGGAACCTTGATTGCGCTCGCGGACGGCCAGTCCCAGCCGGTAAAAGAGGTGAAGGCCGAGGATTTCGCGACGCGCATTCAGGCCGGGGATTGGTGGTCGGATGATCAGGCTCCGGCATCCGGGGCTCCGAAGGTGGCCTGGAAGCCATTCGGCCCAACCGAAACCGGCGCGCCGATGCCGCTGGCCATCGCGTTCGCCGAAGAGCGCGGCGCGGCCACGCTGATCTCGCCCCTCATGACCAAGCTCTATCAGGAATCGGGCGTGCGGCTTGCGCCCAACCACGTGACCCTCCATCCTGCCACCGCGCAAGCGAGCGGCGTGGAGGAGGGCGGCCGCGCCGTACTGCAGGCAGGCAACGGCGAGTGCCTGGTGGAAATATCGATCGACTCTTCGGTGGCGCCGGGTGTTGTCCAGGTGGCACAAAGGCCCGGAGTGCTGGACGTTTGTGACGCCTCCGGGACGGCAAAGGTGGTGCGAGCATGATCCGCGAAAAAAAGACCAGTCAGACCGCGCGCTACGGCATGATTATCGACGTGGACCGCTGCACCGGTTGTGGGGCCTGCATGGTGGCCTGCGCCGTGGAGAACAATATCCCGCCCGCGCACCCGGCGGCGAATGACCGCAAAGGAATCACCTGGATCCGCGTGTTCAAAGTGGACAACGGCAAGGAGTATCCGGAGAAGCGCTCGGCCTTCGTGCCGGTGCTGTGCCAGCAGTGCGAGGATACGCCCTGCGCCCACGTCTGCCCGCAGCAGGCGGTGGAACTCGACCCGGCCACGGGGGTAGTGGGGCAGATGCCGGAGCGCTGCCTGGGCTGCCGCTACTGCATGGCCGCCTGTCCCTACCACGCGCGCTACTTCAACTGGTGGGATCCGAAGTGGCCTGCCGGCATGGAGAAGACCCTGAACCCGAACGTGGCGCCCCGCATGCGGGGCGTAGTCGAGAAGTGCAACTTCTGCCACGGCCGCTGGCACGCCGCCAAGGAACGCGCCGCCGCTGCCGGCAACGCCAAAATCGACCCCGCCGATTACGTGCCCGCATGTGTCGAGGCCTGCCCGGCCGGGGCCATTCGCTTCGGCGATCTGAACGACCCGGCCAGCGCCCCGTCCACCGCGCGCGCCGGCAGCGACAGCTTCCGCCTGCTCGAAAGCCTGCACACCGACGCCAAGGTCTACTACCGCTCCAACCGCGAGTGGGTGCGGGAAGTTGCAAAGGCGCCGCAACCGGCGGCACACCGGGAGGACCGCCGTGGATAGACAGTTCATCACCCGCGGGGTTAAGCGCTGTTCCACGCCGCGATTCCTGCTGTGGATCGCGCCGTGGGCCGCGATGCTGGTGTTCGGTCTCTACTCGGCCGCTCTCTGCCTGATCGAAGGGTTGAACCAGACCAATATGGACAACCGCTTCGCCTTCGGCCTCTGGATCTTTCTCGATCTTACGGTGATCGCGTTGGGCGCAGGAGCATTCTTCACCGGCTTTCTGCTCTACATCCTCAAAATCAAAGAACTGAAGGCGGTGATCAACAGCGCGGTGGTGATCGGGCTGGTCTGCTACAGCGGCGCGGTTTGCGTGCTGGCAGTGGACGTGGGCCAACCCCTGCGCGCGTGGTTCACCTTCTGGTATCCCAACGTGCACTCCATGCTGACGGAAGTCACGTTCTGCATCAGTTGCTACCTGACGGTTCTGGCGATCGAATACCTGCCCATCGTGCTCAAGAACCGCAAACTGCGCGAGGTGCCGTCATTCCTGGTGTTCGAGTTCGAGTTGCACAAGCTGATTTACGTGTTGGCCGGAGTGGGAACATTCCTGTCCTTCTTCCATCAGGGCTCACTGGGCGGCCTCTACGGCGTGCTGCGCGGCCGTCCATTCGCGTTCCGCGAAGGGCTCGCGGTGTGGCCGTCTACCTTCTTCCTGTTTATCATCTCCGCCGCCGCGGTGGGACCCAGCTTCATCTTACTGACCACGTGGCTTGCGGAGAAGATCACGAAGAAACGGCTGGTCAGGCCGTACGTGCTCGAACTGCTGGGTCGCATCTCCGGACTGCTGCTCGCGGTGTACGTGCTCGCCAAGACGGTGGACACGCTGATCTGGATCAACCGCACATCTCCAGAGAGCGGCTTCCCGGCCGCGCAATATTACAACTACGCGCCGTTCGGCTCCTGGATCCTGTTTGCGGAAATCGTGGTCTTCGGACTGCTGCCCGCGCTCATCCTGTTGACGCCACGGCTGCGCGTCCGGCGTGCATGGCTGGTTTCCGCCGCGGCCCTGGCGTGCTGCGGAATCACATTGAATCGCTTCGTGCAGACCGTGCAGACGCTGGCGCTGCCCACCCTCTCCTTCGATCGTTTCCTTTCCTACTATCCGAGCTGGCAGGAGGTGGGCACGTTTCTGGCGGTAGTCGCCTACGGCATGCTGGTTTATTCGTTCTCGTTCCGCTACTTCCAACTGTTCCCGGAAGAGCGGGAATTGCAAACGGAAGTTCGGCGGCAGGAGTTGGAAGAAGAGCTCGCCATTCCGGCTGGGAGGTATTGACGTGTTTCCGTGGAATTACGGGTTTCATTGGAACGCCGGCACCATGATCTTCATGGGCGCCTTCTATACCGTGCTGGTGATTGTGGCCACGACGGTCATATCGGCCCTGATCCGCTCGCGGCGTGCGCTGGCCGCCCGCAAGGTGGAGCACATCCGCTGGCATTCCGATTTTCACGATCTGCCGGAGGCGTGCCGCACCTGCCGGCACGTGCTGACGGGCGAATTCAAATCGCGGGAGTGCCCCAACGCGTTTGACTGCCGCGGATGTGAAACGCACGCGAAGCTGATTGCCAGGCGGCCGGCGGCAGAGCCGGTCCAGTGCGAAGAGGAGATCTTCGGCATGTCGTTCCCGCTCGACCGTCTCTATCATCGCGGCCACACTTGGGCGCGAGTGGAACCAGACGGCGCCATAACCGTAGGGCTGGACGAGCTGGGCAAACGGCTGCTCGGGACACCCGATGCGGTCGTGCTGCCCGCCCCGGGCGAGCATATTGAGGCGAACGGCACGGCTTTTCGCCTTCGCCGCCGCGATGCGGATATCGCCGTACTCTCCCCGGTGGATGGTGAAGTGCTGGCGGCAGGGGGCCCGGAACAGGAGTGGTATCTAAAGGTCAAGCCCGACGCATCCGGCGAGCCCGCCCTGCGCCACCTGCTGCGCGGCGCCGAAGTCAAGCCCTGGCTGCTGCGCGAAATGGAGCGGCTACAGCTCGCGCTTTCAGCCGAAGGCGCCGCACCCACGTTAGCCGACGGCGGCGTTCCCGTCGATGATATCGCCGCCTGCTATCCGGATGCGGACTGGGACGCGGTTTGCGGTCACATGTTCCTCCGGCCGTAATTATCGCGCCGGGTTGAAATCCAGCTTGCCATCCCAATAGACATAGAATGTGCAGCGCGTCGTAGAAACGCAGGCCATGCGCTGCACTTCTTTGGCGGGCAGGTACGCATACCCTCCCGGGCCGAGTTGCGTTTCCCGGCCGTCATTGCGGATCGAGATGCGGCCCTCGAGCACGATCATGCGCTCATTAGTGGAATGCCAGTGGGGCGAGAACACATGACCCGCCGGATAGCGCGCCAGCAGCTCCATCGCTCCCGTTGCGGCGTCCTCGCGCAACGTGACGCTCTCCGCGCCCGGCGGATCCCCCTGCTCGCGGCTCCACTTTGCCGTTTCCGCATTGACCAATATCGTTCCGCTTCCGCCAGGCTGCGCCGCCGCCAGCGAGAACATCAACGCGGCCGCCATCAAAAATCTCCTCATTGGCCCTCCAATAGGATCAAGATACCGCGGCGGCTCCCGGCTGAAGCAGGGCCCCGCCCGTCACCCCCGCTCGAGTAGAATCACCTCATGATTCTGATACACGCTGCGCGCCGACTCCCGGTAGCGGAATTTGCCCGCCAGCCGCAATGAGGCCGCATTCTCCGGCTGAATGACGCACATGGTGCGCTTTGCGGCAAATCGCGCATCGCCCCAGGCCAGCGCGGCGCCCAGCGATTCCTCCGCGTAGCCGCGGCCCTGATAGCTGGGGTGCAGAATCCAGCCGGCCTCCGGGGCATCCGGCCGGGGGCTCATCTCACGCTGGAAATCGGCGAACCCGAGCTCGCCTGCAAAATTGCCGGTCGCCTTTTCTTCGATCGCCCAAAACCCGTAGCCCCGCCACACC
The DNA here is from genome assembly GCA_963836425.1 of Bryobacterales bacterium. Taxonomy (GTDB): domain Bacteria; phylum Acidobacteriota; class Terriglobia; order Bryobacterales; family Bryobacteraceae; genus CAWIJJ01. Next base: position 543,575 of record CAWIJJ010000017.1, read on the forward strand.
CAGTGCCCGGTGTAGCGCAACAGCCGGGCCCACACTTCTTCGCGCGTCAACGGCTTCCCGCTCGTATAGCGGATCACCACTGGATCGCTCCAAAGCACGGAAGCCGCATCGAGGTCCGCCGGAGTGTGCGGACGAAGGCGGAGGCGGGACGTTTCGATCACCGGGATTTCGAACATACTCCACTGTATCGGCCCGCCGGTTAATCGGGCAGGCCTCGCGTGCGCCTGTTCTATCGCGGAATCTCGTAACGCTTGATCTTCTCGTACAGCGTAGACCGGTCGATTCCCAGAACAGCCGCGGATTCCTTGATGTTCCCGCCGGTCCGGTTCAGGGTGGCCACGATCAGGTGCTTCTCCATCTCCTGCAGCGTCATGCCCGCCGGGATCTGCAACGCGCGCGGCATGCCGCTTTGCCCCAGAAACGAGAATTCGTCTTCGGTCAGCACCCTTCCGCGGCACGTCACCATGGCGCGCTCCACGGCGTTCTCGAGTTCGCGAACGTTGCCCGGCCAGTTGTGGTCCATCAACATTTTCAAGGCTCCCTCCGAGATCTCCGTTACGTTCTTGCCAAGTTCGTGGGAAAGCCGCTCCAGAAAATGGTTCGCGAGGAGTGGGATATCCTCGCGGCGTTCGCGAAGGCAAGGTATGCGGATCTCGATCACGTTCAGCCGGTAATACAGGTCTTCCCGGAAGCGCGCCTCCGCCACCGCCTGCTGCAGGTTGACATGCGTGGCGGAAATCACCCGCACGTCCACCCGCACCTCTTCCGAGCCGCCCACGCGATAGAAGCTTCGCTCCTGGAGCACGCGCAGCAGATCCACCTGGAGTTTCGGCGAGATGTCTCCGATCTCGTCCAGAAACAGCGTGCCCCCGTGCGCCATCTCGAATTTGCCGCGCTTCTGCTGGCTGGCGCCGGTGAAGGAGCCTTTCTCGTGGCCGAACAGTTCGCTCTCGAGCAGGGTTTCCGCGAGCGCCGCACAGGAAACGGCGACGAACGGTTTGGAGGCCCGGTCGCCCGAATTATGGATCGCGCGCGCGATCATCTCCTTGCCGGTTCCGCTCTCGCCCTGAATCAGCACCGTACTGCGAAGGGAAGCGATCTCCCGCGCCAGTCCGAGGATTTCCTGCATGCGCGCGTTCTTGCTGATCACGTCGTGCACACGGTACTGGCGCGCCAGCTTCTTGCGCAAAATGGAGTTTTCGCGCTGCAGATTTTTCACTTTGATGATCCGGCTCACCAGCAGCGAGATCTCCTCCGGGTTGCAGGGCTTGACGATATATTCCTGCGCGCCTTCCTTGATCGCCGTAATGGCCGTATCCACGGTGGCATACGCCGTAATGATGATGATGGAGGCATCCGGCCACAGCCGCCGGATCTGCATCATCGTTTCGATGCCGTCCATCCCGCCGGGCATCTTCAGATCGACGAAATAAATGGCATAGTCTCGCTGCCGCGCTTTATCCACCGCTTCGCGCCCGGAAGCGGCGGTGTCCACCGTGTAGCCGTCCTCGCGCAGCCAGGCCGCCAGCGACTCGCACATCACTTCTTCGTCGTCCACCACCAGGATTTGCCAGTGGGATTTCATCTTGCTCGCTCCCTTGGGATCCGACTCAGTCGGGCCGCGCATGCTGCGCAAAACGCCGCGTGTTTGGAATCGATCTGCCGGATGTTGGTGGCCAGCGACATGGCACACCCCCCATCCGCGCAATGCACCAGGCCGAACATGTGCCCGGATTCATGCAGCGCTTCCTTGAGCGCCCGCTGCACGAAGATCTCCCGATCCTGAGGGAGACCGTAGAACTCCTGGCGCAACCGCGCCAGAGAAATCACCGCCACACGGCCGCCCAGTTGGGCATGGCCATAGACGAAAGTCAAAACCGGAATGAACAGGTCCCGCTCCGTTACCGCCAATAGCTTCGAGGCGTCCGGCGGACACTCCCTGATCAGCATCTCCATCACCGGGATGGAGCCGTACTGATGACGCCGCTCGTCCCAGGCAAAGTCGAGGGACGGCAAGTTCGTCTGCCTCACCTCCATCCCGTACTCTTTGCCCAGCCTGTCCCGCACCGCCGGGAGCGCCTCCGCGTCCGGACCGCCTTCACCCGCGGTTGCGCCCACGTACAGGAACTTCATCCTTTTTGCGCCAGATCGAGCACCTCCGGCTCGACGGGCAGCGGCGGCTGCTCCATGGGCAGCGAAACCGTGAACGTAGTTCCTTCCCCGACGACGCTCCTTACCTCGATGTCCCCACCGTGCGCTTGAATGATTCCGTAGGACACGGCAAGCCCCAGTCCCACGCCCTTCCCGTCCGATTTAGTGGTGAAGAACGGATCGAAAATTCTGGCCTGGTTCTCCGGCGGAATTCCTTCCCCGTTATCGGACACCGTGAGCACGACCGTGCCCGGTCCCGGCGATGTTCTCACGCACACGCGCCGCTCCTGCTTCGCGCTGGTCGCTTCCGCCGCGTTCAGCAACAGGTTGAGCGCCACTTGCTGGATCTGCGAGGCATCGCACTGGGCCGGCGGCAGCGTCTCGCTCAACTCGAGTTCCACCTCCACGTTGCTGAGCTTGAGCTTGTGCTGCGCAAGCGAAAGCGTACTGCGCACAATCTTGTTCAGGTCCGCCAGTGTCCGCTGCGGTTTCGAACGGCGCGAGAATGCCAGCAGATCGCTGACAATCCGGCCAACGCGCGACGTCTCGTTGGTCACCTGCGTCAGGTACTTGCGAAATTCTTCGATCCGCCCCGGCGGAATGCCGTCCGCTTTGAGCATTCTCTGCAGCAGCATGGAGAGGTTCAAGACGCCGGAAATCGGATTGTTGATCTCGTGCGCCACGCTGGCGGAAAGCTGCCCCAGGGATGCCAGGCGGTCGCTGTGCAACAGCTTCTTCTGCGCCGCCTGAAGCTGCTGCGTGCGCTCCTCCACCTTGCTTTCGAGCTTTTGCGTGAACTGGTTCAACTCGCCCATGGCCGTGCGCAAACGGTCGCGCATGGTGTCGAACGAGTGCGCCAGCTCGTCCAGTTCTTCGCTGCTCCCCACGATGTTCAGCGGCTTGTCGAGTTCCATCTGGCTGATCGCCTTGGTGCCTTCGATCAGCGTGTCCACGGGCCGCGTGACGAAGCGCCGCGTGAAGTAGATGATGAACAGGCTGATCAGCGTGATCTCCACCCCCGTAACCAGGAGCACCCGGAATTTCATGCTGGCCACTTCGCGGTCGACGCTGTCCAGGCTCAACTGCAGGTCCAGCACGCCCAGCACCTTCACGTCCGAGGGGTGGGCATGGCACGCCGCCTGGCTGCACGACGGCTCGTTCGGAATCGGCGTGAGCATGTTGAGGCGGCGCCGGCCGTCCCTGCCCCGCAGCACGTGCACGCTGCTGGTCATGTCCAGCCCTTCCTGCGACCCGCGATCCTCGGCATTGGTGGAGAACATCATCTGGCCGGCCCGGTTGTACATCCGAATCCGGTCGATGCCCTGTTTGAGCGCAATCGTCTCCATCACCTGGTAGGCAGCCTCGCGATGGTCGTCGAGCATTGCGTGCCAGGTGGCGCTGGTGATCCCCTTGGAAAGCTGGTCCGCTCCCAGGATCATTGTGTTGAGGAGTTGAGTCTCCTCCGTTTTTACGTTGACCAGCCCGGAAACGGCCGCCACGATGATGACAATCACCGTGATCGAGAGCATCAGCTTCCGGCCGAGACGCCTCGGCATTGCGGAGGGCCGTAGCCCGACACGATTGTAGCGCCTGTCAGGCCCGCGATGCGGTACCCTCGGGAGGAATGGTCCTGGACATCGGCTGTGGCAGCCGCAAAATCGAGCCGGATGCCGTCGGCATCGACGTTTCACCCGATTCGGCGGCCGACCACGTGTGGAACCTCGATCGATACCCCTGGCCCCTCGAAGACAACACATTCACCCGCGTGCACATGTCGCACGTGATCGAACATCTGGACGATCCCATGCGCGCCATGGCCGAGGTTTGGCGCGTGTGCCGCGACGGGGCCGAGGTCTTCATCGCCACCCCCCACTTCAGTTCGCACAACTCCTACGTGGACCCCACCCACAAACGCCATATGGCCGCCGGCAGCTTCGAATACTTCACCGGAAAAAACTTTCCCACCTTCGCCGGAGCGCCCTTCCGCTTCGACGTGCTCCAGGTGGAGTTGACCTTCGGCGGCAATCTCATTCTCGATAACATGGGCCGGTTTCTGGCGGCGCGCTCGCTCAAATGGTACGAACGCCACGCCGCCTGGGTCTTCCCCGCCCTCGACATCCGCTGCCGCCTGGCAGCGCGGAAATAGCGTCGCGCCGATCCTCACGCGTCGTGCTAAACGAAAAAAGCCTCGTCAGGGGAATCTGTGGGTCACTGACACGTCGAATGGCACCGGGAAGGTCCCGCTCGCGTAGGCCGGCAAATCCGCTGCCGGGGGGACACCGGCTTGTTTTCGGAGCCAGTTGCCTCTCGAACCAGTTTGAGCGCCTCGGTAAATGCTACGCCGTTGATCGTGACCCATTTGGGGAACATGCGGAAAGCTTCCTGTTTTCTGCCATTTGCGAGGATTGATCGAATCTGATAGTAGGCTGCCCATCACGCCCACGGAGATGTCTTCAGTGCGCTGGCGATTTTGTCCACGCGCTAGTTCGTCGCCATCCCGAACACCGAGGCGATGCGTCCGATAAACGACCGGGCTCGTATGTTTCAACGCTGCTGGTCACCGCAGTTGCTCGCATCAAAGGGAGATGCCGGCAAGCGGAGCAAACGGTCTGGCTGGACGTGGGGCCGCGATTAAGGATCGGGGCCCTATTTGCTGCTCCCTACGGCTTTCTCGACCGGAAGTTCCACCGCAGTGTGGAAAAATCCAACGGGACCGCCGGATCAATCAACACTGTGAAAATATTGCCGCGGGCTTCGCTCCCAAAACTGGGTGAACCAACGAAGTTCAACGTATTCTGTCCGTTCATCACCCGAACCGCCGGATCTCGGGATTGCAGTGTCGCGAACATTGCGTCTGCTGACTCGCCACCGCTGAGGAGGTTGGCTCGGAACGTCACATAGGCGAGGCGGCCCCCGGCCGGGACTTGACTGTCGAACGAGTACTCCACAAGTCTCAGATGTCCTTCGACGCTGCTGAGAGGAGCGCCACCACGACCGCCGGGAAGCGTCGCGCAGGCGGGGTTGCACGGAACAGAAGAGGCGTTGTTAAAGGTGACCGTTGTGAAACCCGCTCCGATTGCCACCTGTGTCGTACCGCCACTGGAAATCGTAGGCGGAGGCCCGGAAGTCCCGTTAATATTCACGGTCGCCCCCGTCAGAGTGTATCCAGACAGGGGAAGCTCCGTGATCGAGACCGTGGTTCCCGCCACAAATGTCCCATTCAGAAGGCAGTAGCCGCCCTGCGAACCCGGACCTGCGGGCACGGTAAGCTTCTGCGTTCCTAGCTGGCTTACGACGGTGAAGTTAAACTTGGTTCCCAGTGGCACGCCCGGTCCTGCAACCTTGCAAATCTTCAATTGACCCGTCGGCGTATTCACGAAATCCACGATCGTCTCCGTAGACGCAGCGTTCGGCGCTACCGAAGCAATGTCCAATACCACCGATCCCGTTCTCAGGTCTCGCGAAACTACGCTATTCTGCCGCGATCCGGAGACCTTGATGTCATTCACAATCACACCGTCTGTCGATGCCTCGGCGACTTCCAACCTCCCGGCCGGAACCGGGACCGGTCCGGTACAGTAGCCAACCGGAACGGTCAGTAAATCGGTGCGAAAGAAAGGGCCCTCCTTTGCGCCGTTCGTTGCGAGGAAAGAGAAGTCCCCCACGAGGCCAGTTCCGGGAGGAGTGGACTTACAAACCTCAATATATGAGCTCGAGCAGGGATCGCGGTACACATCGACATCACCAATTGTGGTTTTGTCAAACGTATCGGCGGTCTGAGATCCAAACATGTTGTTGAGATCGACATAATAGTCGGTCGTTTCGTAGTTAGGATTAGCGGACATGCCTGTTTTAGTTGCTTCTAGGCCATAGATTATGTCTCGGGGTTGGCCGTTATAGATAATCTTGAGGTAATCACCCGTCATCCAGATCCTCTGCTCGCAGTTCAGAGGATAATCATCATAGCCGTAGTCGACACCTCCCGCCGAACCCTCGCGGGATCCGACTCCGATCGTAGATGCACCGACGTAATACTGAGAGGTATTCCAGCCGCCTGAAGTGTTTGGCGTGAACTCAAACACACGAGCGTTATGGGCGGCGTGATGATTCACGTCTGATGCCCAAGGCATGCCGCTCGAGCTGCCGCTAAGACTTCCGTAGTCTCCGTTGCCGACGACTGTGATGCCGCTCTGGGTTACGAAATTCGCCCACATCGTTCGTTCTGCAATCAACATGTTTCCCTTCGAAGAAAACTCGATATCCGAAATCGGATTGGACGAAAAAAATGTCCCCATCGAGCCAGAACGGTTGGGATCAGGTAACGGCGGGATGGTGATAGGATTAAGGGTCAACGTGGTCTCATCCGCAGCGTTGATGGGATGAATCCTCCGGCAGAATCGAGAGCTACCGACCAAATGTTATTGTGGAAGGCCGTTCCAGAGCGCGTACTTTGAACTTGGTCTTGACACCAGCAAGCGAAATAGACGCGCCCATCCAAAGGCGGTGCCGAATTGTAGCCGATCCCCCACAGCCGGTGGCCCGAATTTTCAATCTTGTTGGCCGCACTCAAGTTGGGGTGGCGAACCCGGGCAATCCTTCGTCCCTTTTATTGTAGGGAGCAGCAAAAAAGGGATCGTAGACGCCCGCAATGGTTCCTATTGGGTTGGAGAGACCTTTCAGCCGATAGATCTTACCGTCCTCGAAGTTGGTTACCAGGAGTTGTTGGTGGACTGGGTCAAAGGTTATGTTCCCTAGGCCAACGCCATTTGTATTGGGGATTTGGTTGCTACCGGGCACGTATGTGGCTCCGGGATACGCTGTAATGAAGGGTGTTACGAGACCAGTTAGGTGGTCAATTCTGAAAACCAACCCATTCAGAAGGTTCAACGTCTGGTTCGACGTTATTGAGTGCGGGTTGAAGTCTCCATACACCGAGGACGCGGTCGTGAAGATATTGCCTTCATTGTCAAGCGCCACACCGAAGACCTGGCCCATTGTTCTCGCACTCCATTCATAGCTACTGGGAACGCCAGCTAGCTGAGGATCTGAACCCGAAAGTCCTCCGGACGGAAAAATACCGTTCGAGGGTGCAGTTTGCGTCGGGGGATAACACAGAATTGAGTTGCTACCTCCAACGGGGTTACCGCTCGCACTATTGTTGTCCTTGACGGGGGCGGTGCCGCCGTTTGGCTTGGTCGGGGAATAACACGTGCCGGGAACCTGCTGAATGTTGCCCGGATAATTCGGGTTGCTGGCCCAATTCGTCCGGGCTTGATGCCGGCACTAGTTTTATTTCGGATCTCGATGACGGCGATTACGTGACCGAGTGGATCGACAACGCATTGGTTGTCGGGCGTGCATGTGCCGGAGAAGTTTGTGGCCACTGCCATTCCTTTCCACAGAATCTGGCCCGAGGCAGGCGTGCTCAAGGCGAAAATGCCGCAAAACGCAACAGTCCAGATGTTGAATCCTTGTTTTATCGGGAAGGGCCACCACAATCCATGGTTGGGGCTGTCGCGATCGCGCTCGATGGATTCGGTTGTTGCTGATTTGGTTGTTGCCATGATCTCAAGAATCTCCTTAGGCTGCGAGTGAACACCCTCTAGTGTACTTGCGTAGTCCTCTTGTTTGCGGGTCATCAGGAGCCCAAGTATTCACTTGACGGGCCAAGCCTCCTGCGCACAGCAGCGTCGATACTTCCGACTAAGCTCACCACGTCGGACATCACCGACCGAGAAGCCGGGATTCGGCCGCTTTTGCATGTGCGTTGACCCGTCCGGTCTGAAATTCGCATTGCACCAGCGACCAACGCCGGATAGAACCCGTGTAGTCGCTGCAGTGTTTACCGATCCTGCGCGGCCCCGGGGTGGTTCAATGTGGTGCTCTCAGAACCTTCCATCAAGATCCTTTACGATCTCCCCAAAGGGGCACTGCCTATTGGTGCGGAAAACGCGACCTCGGCCCTGGAGGCGGTTTATGGTGGAGGTTTCGCCGTCGCACGCCTCCGCGCCATGGAACTGATCACGATCTTAAACCGCTGCCATCGTTTCCGCGGTTTTGTCTACCAGCACGCCCACTTCGGTGCCGACAAGAAGAGTATCGAAGTGGCCGTGCGACCGCGCAAGGGTTCGGCCGCAGTCTGCTCGCGCTGCCATTTGCCGGCGCCCGTTTACGACCAACTCGCCGAACGGCGCTTTGAGTTCATTCCCCTGTGGGGGTTTCTCGTCTTCCTTCTGTACACCATGCGGCGGGTCGACTGTCGCCGCTGCGGCGTTGTGGCTGTCGAAGAAGTTCCCTGGGGCGACGGCAAACGCACACTGACCAAAGCCTACATGCTCTTCTTAGCCCGTTGGGCGCGGCGACTGTCATGGAAGGAGACGGCGGAGGCCTTTCGCACCTCCTGGGACAAGGTCTTCGACGCGGTGGAACACGTCGTCACCTTCGGGCTGGAGCACCGGGTGCTAGGCCAAATCGATGCGATCGGCGTCGATGAGATCCAATATGCCAAAGGCCACAAGTACTTGACTCTGGTTTATCAGATCGATCTCGACGTCACGCGCCTGCTTTGGGTGGGCCGCGAAAGAACCATCGAATCCTTTCGGGGATTTTTCACCGTCATCGGCGACGAACTGGCTTCAAAGATCGTGTTCGTTTGCTCCGATATGTGGGAACCCTATCTGAAAGTCATTCGCGAGAAATGTTCAGAGGCCCTGCATATTCTCGACCGTTTCCATATCGTCGCGAAAATGAACAAGGCGCTAGACGAAGTCCGAGCCGGAGAATCGCGCCGCATGGCAACCGAGGGCCGCGTGCCGGTGCTGAGGAAGTCGCGCTGGCTGCTGCTCAAACGCGAAGAGAATCTGAAGACGGAACAGCGCTTCCGGTTGCGCGATCTGCTTCGTTACAACCTGAAGACCGTACGTGCTTACCTTCTTAAGGAAGCCTTTCAGCAGCTCTGGGATTACAACTCGCCCGCATGGGCCGGAAAGTTCCTCGATGATTGGTGTCGGCAAGTGATGCGCTCGCGCATCGAGCCTATGAAGAAGATCGCCCGGTCACTCCGCCAGCACCGCGAACTGATCCTCAACTATTTCCGCGCTCAGAAGCTGCTTTCCAGCGGAGTTGTCGAGGGTCTGAACAACAAGGCTAAAGTCACCATGAGAAAATCCTACGGTTTCCGCACCTTCCGCTGCCTCGAACTTGCGCTCTATCACTCACTTGGCAAGTTGCCCGAGCCGGAATCGACCCACGAATTCTTCTGACGAACCCGAAAAAAAGGGACGGACCACGCTGGGTCCGCCCCACTCTGCTGCTCCTCAGGGAGGAAATCGAAAAGCTGTTTAGAACGTGAAACGGAACGCCAGGCGGATGTTCCGCGCGCCCTGGAAACCGCTCGGCATTCCATAGCGGCTCGCCAGCGTCAGCTTAGTCTGGACGCCCGCAAAGTCCCCGGCGCCGTTCATGGCGTCGATGTAGTTGTAGCCGCGCATCACTTTGTTCCAGTCCACGCCCAGGTCGCCCGGGAACCGCGACGGACGCGAGGGGTTCACCAGGAGGCTGGGAATCATGAACTGGTAGTAAACAGTGGTGGCGCGCTGATTGAACAGGTTGCTGGCATTGGCTTCGATGTCCAGCGTCCGGCCTTCTGCCACCCGAATCTGGTGGTGAACGGACATATCGGTCTGCACCAGTGGATCGGTTCGGGCGTTCTTGATTACGTTGCCTTTGACGATATCGCCGTTGGGGGCGCGGGAGAGCTCAACGAAATTGCCGCGTCCTTCGGCCCACTGGCATGCCGAGGAGGTGCCGATAACGGGCAGGCAGGAACTGATGGGCGTGCCCTGATAGGCGATCTGGGTGACGCCGATCAGAGTCTCCATCCTCAACCAGCGCAAGCGATAGAATGCATATCCCTTAGCGGTATGGGGCCGGTCGGTCGAAAGCGGACCGTCGTCCAACTCTCCGTTGGGCAGGAAGGTCATGGTCGGCAGATCGAACGCGCGGTTGTTGTTCGGTGAGTGACGGCCGCCGCCTCCGTCAGTGGCGTCGCTGTTGGTCAGCCCGGCGTAGTTCCCCGTCAGTTTGCTGTAAGTGTAGGAGAGAGACCCGAACCAGCGTCCGCTGGAGCGCCTGGAGAGGCGCCACTCCACGCCGTCATAGCGGCGCACCGCGCCGACGGTGTTGGGGCACTCGGCGCAGAAGGGCTGTGCGCTGATATCCCCAATGCTGTCGATCCACACATTGCGGTGCAGAACGTCGGCGAACTGCGAGCCCGGGTTGCCGATGTAGAAACCCAGGTTGTCGGTGATCGCCATGTCTTCGATGGTGCGGTCCAGGCGTTTGCGCGAGTAGCGGGTCTCGAGGGCCCAGTTGTCGGAGAGAGCCCAGTCGACACCGATGACGAACTCGTGCTGCAACATGGGTTTCATGTCCAGCGAGATGGCGGGGTCGCGCGGGTCGGCCTTGGTGGCGCGGAAGTCCGCGTTTTCGATGAACCGGCCGGTCGTCACACCCGGCGCCGGTCCGGTGGCCGGACAGCCTCCGCCGATGGCGCCGGTCGGGATGATCTTGGTGTAGTCCGGATCGTCCAGCGCGTACACGCAGTTATGCCAGTAATCGCTGCCGAAGGAGCCGCGGGCAAGTCCCATTTTCATAATGTCGTAGAACTTGCCGTAACTCGCGGAGATCTTGACTTTGCCATTGTGCAACAGGTCATAAGCCCCGCCGATGCGCGGCGCGATCTTGTCGCCCCAGCCGAACTTCACCGTCGGGAAACGCTTCGGATCGTAAGGCGGCTGGGTTTCCTGGTCGAAGCGGAGGCCCAGGTTCAAGGTCAGGCCGTAACCAACCTGCCAGGTGTCCTGTAAGTAGATGGCGTTGGCCGTCTGATGGTCGGTTCCGGTATTGGTTACCGTATTGCCGATGCTGAAGTAACCGTACCGGCCCTGGCAAACCGACTTACCGAAGGTCGCAAGGTTCGCCGATTTCACCTGGTCGCAGGCGGTCGTGCCCGTGACCGGTTCGTACGACTGCCCCCAATACAGATAAACGAGGCCGCCCTGAAGGTTGCGCAGCACATCGTTCGACTGGTTCTGCCGGAAATAACCGACCTTCAGGTTGTGCGTGCCGCCGCCATTCAGCAGGTACGATGCATCCACGTTGAAACTCTTGCGGCTGTAGGCGTCGAAGGTGTACGCCAGGTTGCTGGGAATGTTCGCGAATCCGTTGGTGTTGAACGTGGAACTGGGAAACGCCGCATCGGCCAGGTCCTTGCTGGATGCATTTACCGTCCCCTGATAGAGGTACCGCAGGCCCACCGGCGTCCCGCGCTGTCCGTTGTTCTGGAACATGTACCCGTAGCGGGCACTCAGCACCAGCTTCGAGGTTGGGGTCCAGTCGCCACCGAACGTCCACACTGAAAGCGGATTGACCGAACCCGAATCCGAGCGCAGGGTATTCGGATCGGTACTGGCGCCTGTATTCCGCTGCCCGTAAAGGCTGTCGGCACCGCCCAGCGTTCCGGTTGTCCGGGAGTAGGCGTAGTTCATGGCGGCGAACACCCGCAGGTTGCTGAACGGGCCGTAGTCCAGGCGGTTGTACGCATTGTGCTGAGTGGATGTTTGGGTCAGCGTGCGCGGCCCTGGATTGGAGCCGGTGAAATTGGTGGTGCGCCGCGTCGTGTCGATCTGTGGAATGTAACTCGAAAACAGCCACAGCTTGTCGCTCCGGAGCGGACCGCCCACTTCGTAACCGGGTTCCATGATCGTGTGCTGGTCAGGGCGCGATCCAAAATACTCCGGGGTCGCATCGAGACGCGTCGTGTTGTTCAGGGAAGGCAGCAGCGGATTAGTCCGCAGCGACCGGTCCGAATTGTTGGCGTTGAGCGCGTTAGTGCGGATGTACGTCATCAGCGAGCCGTGCCAGTTGTTCGACCCGTGCTTGGGAACGGCGTTTATGACACCTCCGAGAGCGCCGCCATACTCGGCTTCGAAACTGCTCGACTTGATCTGTACTTCCTGAACGAAATCGATCTGAAAGCTCTTGCCGACGCCGCCGTTCTGGATTTGCGTCGTGTTTATGCCATCGATCAGGTAGGCGTTTTCCGAATCGCTCGCGCCGTCGATCTGGTATCCATTACCGCCTTGCAAGGGCTCCTGGCGGGCTCCCGGGGCAAACGGGATCAGCGATTCGAACGATCGGCCTTTCGGGATGCTGTCCAGCACCGCCTTGTCCACGGTGACGGCTACCTTGCTGGAGGTAGTGTCGATCAGCGCTGCGTTGCCGGACACCTCGATCGTCTCGGCCACCGCGCCCACCTCGAGCTTGATCTCGAGCGTCGGGATGCGGCCGACGGCCAACGTTATTCCCGATTGTTTGAAAGTACGAAATCCAGGTGCGGTTACTGTCAGAAGATAATCGCCCGGCGGCAGCGCCGCGAACCGGTACCGGCCCTGTTCGTCGGATTGGACCTGTCTGTTTCCAATCAGCGACGAGCCGGTCAGTTCCAGTTTGGCGTTGGCAATGACCGCCGAAGTGGGATCCCGAACCACTCCCTGAAGGCTCGCTGTGGTTTCCTGCCCGCGCGCCGCGGACAGTGCAAGCAGAGTTAACAGCAGAACCGGCGACAGACGTATCGCGCCGGCAGAGAATCGGTGGCGGACACACTTCGCCACCGAAGAGCACACTCCTCGTGACATATTTTTCGTATCCCTTTCGCGGAGACCAACTAATCAACTAACCCGGGGCGCTCCTTACGCGGGCGCCTCCACTATCCGTTAAAACAAGTGACCGGGCGCACGCTTCTGCGAGTCCGGTCGGTATGTTGGTTATACAACGGGACCCGCAAGTGTACAAGGAATTTCAGTTGCTCCAGGTAATTTCGGAGTACAGCCCCGGGAAACACCCGACACCACTGCAGGGATGTGGCGCTCTTCGACCGGAAAGGACCGTACTTAGGGCGTGCGGCTGAGGATGACCGCGGCCGGATCGTTCTGGATAATCGATGCGCATTCCGCCGGACGCGCACTCCATAAACGGCGGGCGAGTTCCAGGTCCGGCTCGTACGGAGCCTGGCGTGCGCGCGAAGGCCGCCGCGCCAGCGCCGCGCGCGCAGCTTTCACGTCGGCATCTTCCGCCGGGTTGCAGCGCACGCGCTCGTCAAGCGCGTGTTCGAGCAATTCCCGGGTGCGCCGGCGGCGCTCGGCCAGGCTCAACGTTCGCCGGTCCGGATCGAGCCCCTGCACATCTTCGATAAACTCGACGCGCTGCTTCGCCTGCTCGTCGTCCGGGTTCATGCGCAGCGCGGCCCGAAACGCATCCCGCGCGGACACGAGGTCTCCGTCCTTGTAGTGGGCTTCCCCGAGTAAATCGAAATCCTTCGCGATTTGCTTGCGCGGTTCCGGGTCCGCCGGCGCGGCCGCGGCTGCGCCCAGCAGTTCCGCTTGCGCCTGGTCCGTCCTTCCGGCTTTGAGTAATAAACGGGAAAGTTCCAGCCGCCCGGCGAATGCGTCGTTTTCGGGGACCGCGGACCATGTTCCGTAAATCGCGCGGTGGTAGCGCAGTGTCGCTTCGTCAACATTGCCCCGCGCCGCCGCCTCCCGCGCCAGGCCGAGGTTCGCCGGCCCGTCCTCCGGGCTGGATTGCACCACCTGGTTGAAATAGATTGCGGCTTCGCCGAGCCTCCCCGCTTGCTCCAGCGCCAGACCCAGCGCCAGGCGATGCTTGAGATCGTGCGAGGCGGCCAGCGCCTCGCGCAGCCGCCCGATGGCTTGATCCGTATACCCCTTCGAGAGCAGTTCCTGCCCTTCCAAAAAATAGCGCTCCGTGCGCGCAGCCTTTTCGGCGCGGTAAAAGTGGTTGAGGAAAGCGGTGAGCAGCGCCACTGCCGCCAGCACGGCCAGCACTCCTACCAGCAGGGGCCTTCCGGCCACACCCAGCGTGGCGCCGTCCTCTTCCTGCCGCTTGCCGATGCGGTAAGCGCCTACCACGTCCTCGAGCGCTATGGTGCCTTGCAGCGCGCGGACATCCGAGCGGCTGACGACCGGCAGCGCGTTCAGCCCGGACGCGGCGATGCGCTGCATGGCCGTTTCAAGCGAGTGGTCCGTGTGGATGTGCGGAAAATGATCGCTGGTCAGCGTCTCGCTGGGTCCTGGCTCCGGTACCAGCGTGTCCAGCGTGTCGTCTCCGCGTTTCGCCTCCATGGCGGCGCGCAGTTGATCGGCGGTTATCATGCCGCGGAGCCCGCCGCTGTCCACCACCGGAAACGCGCCCCGCTTCCACTCCACGATTTCCACCGCGCGCCGCACCGTCAGGGTCACCGGCAGTGTCACAGTCTCGGTCCGGTACGCATTGCCCACCAGCATCAGGGCCTCGCGCGCGCGGCTCGCGGTGGGCAGGTGCACGCCGTCCTGGTGCTGTAAGGCTTCGTAGACCGGCTCTTCCTGCAGGCGGCTGGAAACGAAATACGCCACCAGGTTGGCGATCATCAGCGGCACGATAATGGAATAGTCGCGGGTGATCTCGAAGATCATGATGGCGGAGGTGAACGGTACGCGAATCGTGCCGGCGAAAGCCGCGCCCATTCCCACCAGCGCATACGCTCCCGCGCTGCCCGTATAATCCGGTAGCAGTTGGTGCGCAACACCGCCGATGGCTCCGCCCATCATCGCCCCGAAAAACAGAGTGGGACCAAAGATGCCGCCGGCGTTGCCGCTCGCATAAGAAGAAGATGTGGCAAGCACCTTAAGCACCGCCAGCAGCCCCATAACTCCAACCGCCATCTGCCCGTTCAACGCCTGGCCCACGAAGTTGTAGCCGACCCCGAGCACTCCCGGATAAAACCAGCCCAGAATGCCGACCAGCAGACCGCCGACCGCCGGCTGAAGCCACAGCGTCCAGCGCGGCCAGGTGAGGAAGTGCTTGCGCTGCCACAGCAGCAGCTTCACGAATGCCGCTGAAAGGGCGCCGCCCGCCAGGCCGAGCGCCGCGTACAGCACAAACTCGCCGGCGTGCACCAGTTGGTAGGGAGGAACGTGGAAGAGCGGCTCGTCGCCCAGCACCAGATGCAGCACGATCCAGGAGGTGGCCGATCCCGCCACGATTGAACCCAGCACCGGCGCGTGCAGGTCTCCCATGACTTCTTCGAGAGTGAACAGCACCGCCGCCACCGGCGTGTTGAAAGCCGCCGCCAGAGCCGCCGCCGCGCCCACCGGAACCAGTGACTTAATGCTGGCAGGGGAAAGTCCAAGCCGCTTCCCCAGGACCGAGGCGATTCCGGCGCCTATCTGCACGGACGGTCCCTCGCGCCCCAACGCGATGCCGCTCGCCATGGTTACCGAACAAAGGCCCAGTTTGGCCAGCACGGTGCGGAGCGCAATGTACCCTTCCTGGAGGAACAGCGCCGCCTTCGTTTGGGGGATGCCGCTGCCGCGCGCCCCGGGAAAATAACGAGCCAGAAGAAAACCGGTGCCCAGTGCGCCTGCGAGTGGGATTGCAAGCCGCCTCCAGGCAGCCCCCTCCGCTGGGTAAAGGCGTGCGCCGAGCCTCTCGGTGACGACGATGAACCCCACCACCACCAGCCCGACTAACGCACCAATGACGATCGTGAGGGGCAACAGAAGTTGCTCCTCGCGCACCTGCACCCGGTACTTGGAAAACCTCAAATTTCAGTATGCCGCAAAACGCCCGCTAAGACCCGTCAACGCGCCAAAAGAACGGAGAGCACTTCCTCGATCTTTGTACTTCCAGTCTCTGTTCGGTCGCCCCGTGGGGCGATCCGGTCTGCCTCCAGTGCGTCATACATTTCCGCCAACACCTCGGCAATGCTTTTCGGGATGCCCGCCTGCACCAGGCTGCCCACTCGCTCCTGCGGTGGAACCTCCACCAGCTCGAGGCTCGCTCCTATCGCCGCCGCCAGTTTCTCGCAGACCTGCCGGGGCGTGTACTCGGGACCCAGCAGATCCACAACCTCGTTTCTGGAGGGATTTTCGAGCAGCAGGCGGGCGGCGAGTCTTCCGATGTCTCTGGTAGCGACCATTGGAATGGCCTTCTCGGACGGGAGGAAGCTGGGACACTTTGCCACCTGGCGTGCCGGACCGATCGCTCCCGCCACGTTCTCCTGAAAGTACGCGGCCCGGATCGCAGTGAGCCGGGCTCCTGTCGCGCCTAGCGCCCCCTCAAAATAGTGCAGCCCCTGGATGGGACCGGTGCCCGATTCGAGATCCGCGCCCAGCGACGACAGCATCACCACTCGTGGCACCGCCGCTTCCTTCACCGCTGCCGCAATCGAATCCGCCATGCGCCGCTGGCCGCCCAAAAAATCATCCGGAGGATATTCCGGCGGCAGCATCGCGAAAAATCCAGCCGCGCCCCGCAGCGTTCCTGCCAGAAACTCCCGGTCATCCAGCGAGCCGGCCGCGAGTTCGGCGCCCTGTTCCCGCAGCCGGACCGCTCGCTCGCGGTTGCGGGCGATCGCCTTCACCTGTTTACCTTGAGCGAGCAACCCGGTGGTTACCACGGAACCTACATGCCCCGTCGCACCCGATACCACGTAAAACGACATTTCAATCTCCCTCCGCACCCGCTGCTTCGCCGGCGAGCCTGCCCGCGACCAGCAGGACAGCCGCCAGCACCATGCACATCACCGGGACCACGTACATCGCCTCGTGCAGCCCGGCAGCACGCGCCGCTTCCGTCAGTTCGACGCCCCCCGCCCACCGGCGTGCCAGCCAGTCGCTCAGGCGTCCTGTCAGCAGCGGGCCGAAAGCTCCGCCGCAGAGATACATCGCCATCAGGTACACCCCCATCGCCGTGCCGCGTAAAGCCGGTGCAACCACGTCCTGGATGGCGGCATACACAAGCCCATAATACATTTGGAGCAACCCGTAGGCGGTCATCAGGAGGGCACAGCACGCAACCGCGCGGCCGGCAGGCAGGCTCAGCGCGGCGAAACCCGCCGGCGCCGCCGCCAGGGACGCCATTCCCGCCAAAACCAGCCTTCCCCGCGGACCACTTCCGCGGTCGCCCCACGCACCTGCCGCCAGCGCGCCCAGGATTCCTGCGGCGCCCGACCCGATCCCCGACCAGACGCCCGCCTGTCCCACGCCCAGCCCGTGGAACCTTGTAAGAAAGGCGGCAATAAAGCTCGAGAAACTGTACAGAGTGAAATTGACCACCGCGCCCGAAACCACGATCCAGCGGAACGCCGGAATCCGGAAGAGAGAGAGTGCGCCGGGGTTGTTCCCGGCGGCGAGCCCCGTCTTGCGTGGCGGCTCATCCAGCCACAGCACCGCGGGTAGCAGAACGAGAGCGGGCACGGCCGCCGCTGCCAGCGCCGGACGCCAGCCGTAGGCCTGAGCCAGGGGTCCGGTCACGGCGAAGCTCAGCATGACGCCGACCGGCACCGCCAGCATGAAACCCGCCATGGCGCGCGCCCGTTTGTCCGCCCCCACCAGGTCGCCGATCCAGCTTGCCGCGACCGGCGCGCAGGCCGACTCCCCGATTCCAACCCCGAGCCGGGTGACCACCAGCATGCCGTAGGTGACCGCCAGCCCGCCCAGCGCAGTCAAGCCTGCCCAGACCGCGATGGCACCCGCCAGCAGCCGTTTCCGGTTGCCGCGGTCCGCCAGCCGCCCGAGCGGCAATCCAGACACGGCATACACGATTGTGAATAGGGTAGGAATCGCGCCCAGCGCGGTATCGGAAAGTTGGAAATCGCGGCGTAGCGGTTCGAAGACGGCCCCTAATGCCTGGCGGTCATAGATATTGAGAACATTGACCAAAAAAAGAACGGCCAGTGACGGCCCGGGCTTGGGTCTCACTGGCCGCTCATGCTATCACATCTTCACTTCGGAATCCCGCAGACTTTTCGGCGCACGCGGCGTCTTCGGCGGCGCGGGAGCATCCGGCTCTTCCATGTCGCTGGCCGCCGCACCCTCTCTGCGGACCGATACGGATCCGCGGCTTGCCGTGAGCCGGATCGGCGGACCATCGCCGACCTTACCGGTGAGCGTGCCGGTGCGATCCCTCCGCTCCTGCTGGATCTGCGGGCCGAAGTCGTTCACCGCGTCCCCCTTTTCCGCCGTGGCCTGAAGGTCGAAGGTGGCTTTCTCCGGTAAGACCAGCACGATCCGTCCTACTCCCGAGCGCGCGGTAATCGCCGACATCGGCAGCGCCGGCTGCAATTCCACGTCGCCGCGTTCCGTTTCGATTTCCGCTCCCTGGCTGAAGTCCTGCAGCTTGATATCGCGGGAACGCGCAACCAGGCGAAGCGGCCCGACAATCCCATTGCCCGTGATTTCGCTCAAGTCCATGGTCAGGCGCCCGGGAATGGCTTCAGCGTGTACTTCGGTGTTACGCGATCCTTCAAACTGCAGCGGCTTGGCCAGGTTCTTGAACTCGAGCGTCCCGCTGTAGGTGCCGGAAAGCGTCACCTGGCCGCGGATGTTCTCGAGATCCACATCCGTGCCGCGCGAGCCCTGCAAGTCGATGCGGCCCTTCACGTCGGTGGCGCGCACCAGTTCGCTGCGGCTGATGTCCAGCCGCACGTTGCCGCCCAGCCGCGCCAGCCGCACATCGGCCCGGTCAGCCGCGAGTTCGATGTCTCCGTTGACATCGGTCACTTCGTAGTCGGCGGTCCGGCCATGTGCTTCGACCGCGATGTTGCGGGGGACCGTTACTTCGATGTCGTCGGCGATGCGCTGGCTGTCCGGCACCCGGTCCTGGTTGGTGCGCACCAGCAGCCGGTCTCCTTGCGGGACGATTTCCAGCGGCGTTTTGCCGTGGCTTTCGTCGGCCTCCTTGCGGGCCCAGGCCCGAATCGTCTTGCGCCCGGTGACGACCACTTCCTGGGTGTCCGCTCCGACGATTTTGATGTTGCCCCGCGGGTTCTCGAACGTGATCCGCGTCATCCCCGCCGCTGGAGCTTTGGCTTCCACCGCATAGTCGAACTGCTCCCCGAACATCTCCAGGCCGCCGGTGGTAAATCGGATCCCTCGCTCGCGCGCTTGCCATACACCGGTTCCGAAGATACAGATCAGCACGATCAGGGCGATTTCGCCGCCCGAGAAACTGGACCATTGCCGGTTCCGCCAGACCGCCACTTCCACCAGCCGCAGCAGCCCCCAGGCGATCAGCAGAAAAGGCCAGTACTGCGCCACGATGTCGAACACCGGCGCCTCCGGGTGGAGATTCCGCCAGAGGAACAGGCCGCCGATCACCAGCAGCAGGATCGGACCGGTAAACGAGCGCCGTCTCATAGGTTTTCTCCAGTGTTGGTCTCCGGGTCACGAGGCGCCGAGGTGCCGAAGCCACCCCGCGCCGCGGGTCCCGGAGACGCCGTCGGAGGCGTCCCGGGATACGGCGTCTGGCGGTACGTACCCGGACCCGGAGGCGGGGTGGGCGGGTAGTACACCTGCTGTTGCGGAGGCGGCGGAGGAGGTGCTTCCATGCCCCGCCCCAGCAGCGTCATCAGTCCGAACACGATCAGCAGCACGGGCCACGTCTCACTGAACCGGTACGATGTGAAGTTGTTGAGCGCGAACAACGCTCCCACCGTAATCAGGGTGACTGGGCCGCGGATCGAGCGGGCCAGGGTGTGGTTATTGCCCCTCATGGCGCACTTCCTCCTGCGCCCCCGCCGGAGCGGTGAACCTGTTATAGAGCAGGTATGCACCCGCCGCAATCAGCAGCACCGGCCAGAAGCGGGCCACATATTCGAAATCGAGCAGGTTCAGGGTGTGCAACAACATGAGAATGCCGAGCAGCATCAGCGCGATGCCGGCCACGGGAACCTGATCGTTCCTGCCGCGCAGGTTCAACAGGCTGGAATACTCATCCACGGGCTCGCCATTGCGCCGCTTGCGCGCGGTATGGTAGGCCTCGAAAGCCATGTAGAACATCCACACGGCGACCAGCATTCCGAACAGCGGCTCGAGGCCGCGGGTGGCATTCGAATCGATGATACTCACCAGGATGCCGAAGATGACCGCGTGCACGAGGCCCTTGGCGTACTGGCCGTTGTAGATGGCGCCGACGCCGGGAATCCAGCCGAGAAAAAAGGCCAGCCCGGGGGAGACGTCCGCATACACGTACGTGGTGTGAGGCGCGCCGGGACCCGGCACGGGCGGCGCATAGGCCCCCGGCCCGGGGGCGGGAGCAGGCGCATGCTCCGCGCAATAAACGGTTCCGTAAGCATCCCGGCGGCATTGGTCGCAGAGGGGCTTGCCGCAGCTCCGGCAGTAGGCGGTGGCCGGTATTTCTGGATGATTTTGGCAGTTCATAGACGTATCCCTCAATGTGAAACCGGCGGATTAGTCGAAGTTGGCGCTCCGCCGGGTGTTGCTGAAGACTGGTTCGGATCGGACCTGACCGGCAGTTTCCGCTCGTCCGTTTCTTTCGGAGCGGCGGCCCCCTGCCGGCCTTCGTCCTGTTGCTGCCACTCGCGCAGCGTGCTTTGAATCTGATAAACGAATTTCAGGTTGTCGTAAAACTTCACGGTTCGGGCCCACGCCCGCACGGCACGGTTTTCCAGCCCGGCCCAGACTTCGGCCGGCTTCAGATCGGATGGCCGCAATTGACGGACCGGAACAATAAATTTGGCCAGCATGGAAAGCGAAAGGATGGTCATCGCCATTCCCATTGCGAACCTGGGCTGCAGGATGGGGCTCAGCAGCGAACCGAGCCAGCTCCGTTTCTTGCCGGCTTTTTCCTTGGTCCAGGGGGCGTCGAACAGGATGCGCGTGATCAACTCGGGGGGCGGTTCCACTTCCGCCGCCCGCTCCATGAACGCTACCGCGGAGGCGCCCTCGCGCGCCAGTTCGGCACAAGCCGGACATCCGGCCAGGTGGCGCTCGACTTCCGCCTTTTCGGCGGCGCCCAGTGTGCCGTCCACGTATTCGCAGATGAAAAGTTCAATCTCTGCGCAGCTCATACCGCCAGCTTCTGCTTTCGCAGCAGACGGGCCAGTTCGGCCCGGCCACGGTTGATTCTGGACTTTACCGTTCCTTCGGGAATCGCCAGCACTTCGGCAATCTCCCGGTATTCCATTTCCTGCAAATCTCTCAAGATCACCGCCTCGCGCAGGTCCGGCGAGAGCTTCTGCAACGTTGCCTGGAGGATTTCGCTGGCCTCGCGCCCGGCTACCGCGGTATCCGGCCGCGCCGACGCGGTGGCCCCCGCTTCCTCGAGCATCGGCAACTGCTCTTCGATCGAATCGGTTACCCGCTCCTGACGTGTGCGGCGATAGTGGTCGATCAAAAGGTTACGCGTGACGCGCGATAACCAGGTGGCGAACGAGCCTTCGTCCGACCGGAAACTCTTGACGGTGCGAAAAACCCGCAGGAACACTTCCTGCGTCAGGTCCTGCGCCTCTACTCCGCTTCCAGTGAAGCGGTAGCAGAGTGCATACACCCTTCGGGTATGCAGCCGGACCAGTTCTTCCCAGGCGGTTTCGTCGCCGCGGAGGCACCGGGAAACGAGGCTGAAATCGGAGTCCAAGGTTCTTTCTAACAGATTCCGCACCGCATGAACACCTACGGAGTGGTGCAAACCTTCACTTCCGGCCGCCGGGTTTCCGAATTGTCCGAAAGCTATTGTCGCAGATGCCATTGCACTCGTTTCTTCCAACTGGAGAAACGAGGCTTTATCATGATAGGTTCAATTTTTCCTGTATGCTACGGTTTTGAAGGTTTTCCGGCTGGAGGAGTCGAGAATTCGCCGCCATACGTGGAAGTGGTTCGTCGGATGCCTCCTGGCGGTCGCCGCCCTCCTCTGGTATTTTTACGCGCACTTGTCGGCCCGCGGCTTCGACTGGCAACTGGTCCGGACGGGGCTGGGCCGGCTCGACTGGCGCTGGGTGGCGCTCGCGGTCCTGCTGATCTACGCCACCTACTACGGCCGGGCCGTCCGGTGGGTCGTTTTTCTCAAGCCGCTGAAACCGAAGCCTTCTATCCGCAATGTGCTGGCCGCCACCGTGATCGGGTTCACTGCCATTACTCTGTTCGGCCGGCCGGGAGAGTTTGTCCGGCCCTACCTGGTGGCGCGAAAAGAGCAGGTTTCCGTCACCTCGCAGTTCGCCGCCTGGCTACTGGAGCGCATGTTTGACCTGCTCATGGCGCTGCTCGTATTTGCCTTCGCGCTCACGCGCGTCCAAGCCTCCGGCCTTCAGGTTGGCGTCCAACTGGCCTGGATACTGGAAATCGGCGGCAGAGTGGTAGCCGCGGCCTGCTTCCTGGTTCTGCTTGTCCTGCTTTCCCTCCGGCACTTCGCCGATCCGGTGCAGCGCTGGCTTCTGCGACTTTTGCGCTTCCTGCCCGACTCCCGCCATGGCAAGGTGGAAAAGTTCATCACATCATTCGTGGCGGGCGCCGCTTCCACCCGCAGCGATACCGCACTCTTGCTGGTGCTGGTATATTCGATTATCGAGTGGCTTCTGGTGGCGGCCTGCTACTGGTGCCTGGTCCAGGCACTGGCAGGAATGATCCCGTTTGGGGTGGTAGATGTACTGATTTTCATGGGCTTTGTGTCGTTCGGATCGATCGTGCAGATTCCCGGAATCGGCGGCGGCATGCAGGTGGTTGCGGTTCTGGTGCTCACCGAACTTTTCGGCGTGCGATTCGAGCTGGCCACATTTTTCGCTGTGCTCATCTGGCTTACTACGTTTGTAGCGATTGTCCCGGCGGGTATTCTGTGGGCGGTGCGGGACGGTCTGAAATGGCGCAACCTGCGCCGCATCGGGCAGGAGGCTTCTTAAGTGAAGTGTCCATTTTGCAACCACATGCAGGACAAAGTGGTAGACTCCCGGGAAACCAAGGAGGGAGACACCATCCGGCGCCGCCGGGAATGTCTCGGTTGTGAACGCCGTTTCACTACGTACGAGCGGATCGATGAAGTGCCCTACATGGTCGTAAAGAAGGACGGCCGGCGGGAAAAATTCGACCGGCAAAAGGTCTTGGGGGGCCTCCTCAAGGCCTGCGAAAAACGGCCTGTCAGTATGGCCAGGCTGTCCGACCTGGTCAACCGGGTGGAGTCCAAGGTAAGCGATTCGCCGGACCGTGAGATATCTACTATAGAAATAGGAGAGTTCCTCATGGACAACCTTCGGGAACTCGATAAAATCGCCTACGTGCGATTCGCGTCTGTGTATCGGGACTTCCAGGACGAAGAGGCGTTTTACAATGAGCTAAAGAACCTCATGCGTCAGAAAACCTCCTGACTCGAATTGGCCCCTCTGCGGCCCGCCCGAATCCCTGTAACCTAAATAGATTCAAAGCATCTCATAAAATAGAGCTTAACTTTGCTGGGGAATGATGGTATTATCAGTCGAAAGTCGAACCCCGGAATGCGGCAACCGATCTTTCCAAACCTTCGGGCCGGACCAGCAATCCGTTTCTTTTTCAAGCAATAATCCCATTTCCCAGAGATTCGAGATGAAGTCGAGTCTTGTGTCCCGTGGGGGAGGTGAGTCTTAGTGGACCAATTCGAAGATCAATTTTTAGCGGATAACCCTGAAACCCTGGGCCTCAGCTTTGAGGAGGACGCGAAGTTCTTTGACCCGGAGGCGGCGCAGGAAGCTGACTTTCTACATCCTACACCTGTAGAGGAGTCAATCTACACGGACGATCCGGTCCGCGTATATCTGCGCGAAATGGGCGCCGTTCCGCTACTCACGCGCGAAGGCGAGGTAGATCTCGCGCGCCGCATGGAACGCGGCAAACTCCGGATGCAAAAGGCGATCAGCCGTTCCGCCCTGGTGCAGGGCGTGGTTGTGGAACTGGCCGAGGCCGTGAAACGCGCGACCCTCGAATTGGAAACCGTGGTCGATTTGGGAGACGTGGAGGAAGGGTCTCCGGCCGATTTGAAAGTCCGCAGCGATGCGACGCGCCATTTTGCCGATGTGGCGGCGCTCCACAAGAAGCTGCAACAACTGGAGGAGAAGGTCGAGGCGACCCCGGTGGCCAACAAAAAGCCCCGCAAGCGTCTCTGCGCCAAGCTCAACCGGGCCAAGGTGGAAACCTCCCTGGCGATTCGCCGGGTTCCTTTCAAGGTGAACAAATGGAAGGAGTTCTCCCGCGAGATCGAGCGCGCCGTGGAGGAGATCAACCACCTCGATAGCGAAATCAAGAAGCTTGAAATCCGCAACAATCCGGTGCAGCAAGCCCGCGTCCGCGAATTGAAACGCGAGATTCGGAAGCGCGAAACCCTCGCCGGCGCCTCCCTGCCCGAACTCCGGCACAGCCTCACCGTCATTCGCCACGGAGAAGCCGAAGCCGAGCGCGCCAAGAAGGATCTTGTCGAGGCCAACCTCCGGCTGGTGGTTTCGGTGGCCAAGAAATACGTCAACCGCGGCCTGCACCTGCTGGATCTCATTCAGGAAGGCAACATCGGCCTGATGCGCGCCGCCGACAAGTTCGAATACCGTCGCGGCTACAAGTTCTCCACGTATGCCACCTGGTGGATCCGCCAGGCAATCACCCGCGCCATCGCCGACCAGTCGCGCACCATCCGCATCCCGGTGCACATGAACGAGAGCATGAACAAGTTCCTGCGCGCGACTCGCGAACTCGAAAAGGAACTTGGCCGTACTCCTACAAATGACGAAATCGGGCGGCGCATGGACATTCCTGTCGAAAAAGTCCAGAAGCTCAAGACGATTTCCCGTGATCCGGTTTCGCTTGAAACTCCTGTCGGGCGCGATGGCGAATCCGCGCTGGGTGACCTTATCGAGGACCGTTGGGTAGGCTCCCCGGTGGACGCGGTGATCGAATCCAACGTTCGCGACGAGACGGCCGGCATCCTCAAGACGCTCTCCCCCAAGGAGGAGAAAGTCATCCGGATGCGCTTCGGAATCGGCTGCGAGCGCGAGCACACTCTCGAGGAAATCGGCCAGGAGTTTGACGTGACGCGCGAACGCATCCGGCAAATCGAGGCGAAGGCCCTGCGGCAATTACGGGCTCCCGAGCGCGCCCGCCGTCTGCGCGCCCTGATGGCCGCACGCTAGACTGTCGCAGATTTCTACAGAAGCCGGAGCGGTGCCGAAAGATACCCGCTCCGGCCTTTTTCTTTTGTGACCCCGTGGACGCGCGCCGCATCCCTTGTGGCAGGATATAGACATGCACCGGAGAGGGATTTTCGTCGCACTCGTCTGCCTGTTTGCCGGAGGTCTGGCCACCTTCGTCGCCGGCCAACAGAAACTGCCACTTCCAGCGCCCTTCGCCACGCCCTCGGTCCGCAATGGTCCGAACGTGATTTCGCAGCCTCCGGGTGCGAAATTGAATCTGCCCGCCGGCTTCCAGATGGAGGTCTGGGCGGAAGGGTTCCAGGTGCCCCGCTATATGATGTTGGGGCCGAACAATGAAGTCCTGATCACCGATTCTGTGCAAGCCGGCCGCGGTGGTGTGTACATTCTACCCGGCAAGGGCCAGGAGCGGAAACAGGTTATTGGCGGGTTGACTCGCCCTTACGGTATGGCCATGCATGACGGCTACCTGTACGTCGGGGAACCGGACTCGATCAAGCGCTACAAGTACGACTCCAAAGCGCAAACCGCCGGGCCGGGCGAAGAGATCATCTCGCTCAAAGGCTTGGGACAGGGACACTGGACCCGCACCCTGTTGTTCGACCGTGAAGGCAGGAAACTGTACGTGGGGGTCGGCTCCGCCTCTAACGTATCGCCCGGAGAAGATCCCCGGCGCGCCGCCATCAACCGCTACAATCCGGATGGGACCGGGCATGAAATCTTCGCCTCCGGCACGCGCAACCCCACCGCCATCCACTGGTATCCCGGAACCGACACTCTTTGGGCGGCCGTGCAGGAGCGCGACGAACTGGGTGACAACCTGGTGCCGGACTACTTCACCCACATCCAGCAGGGCGGTTTCTACGGCTGGCCTTACGCCTACGCCGGTCCGCACGAAGACCCCCGCAACAAGGGTTTGAAGCCCGACCTGGTGGCGAAGGCCATCCAGGGCGACGTGCTTCTCGGCTCGCACGTGGCGGTCATCGATTTCGCCTTCTATACGGGGACCCAGTTCCCGCAGGAATATCGCGGCGGCGCGTTTCTGGCTTTCCACGGGTCTTGGAATCGTTCCGAGCGGGTGGGCCAGTCCGTCGTGTTCATCCCCTTCAAAGACGGCAAGCCGTCCGGTGCGATCAAAGAAATCGTCACCGGTTGGATGATCGCCCCGGATAAGACCGAGGTCTGGGGCAGACCGGTTGCGGTGATGCAAATGCCGGACGGGAGTCTGTTGATCTCGGACGACGGCGGCCGGAAGGTGTGGCACCTGAGTTACAAGAGCTAGCTTGCGCCCGATCCTGGCGATTCTGATCGGCGGGGGTGCGACCTTGGCGGCTGCACCCTTTTCGCACAAGCTGCACCTTCAGATGCAGTTGACGTGCACAGGGTGCCACACGGCCGCTTCCTCCAGCACGCGGCTTGAAGACAACCTGCTCCCGCGCAAGGAGGCGTGCCAGGGCTGCCACGAGGACCGCACGATTCCGGCGCCGCCCACCGTGCGCCTGGCACGCTTCAATCACGCCCTGCACCTGAAACTGGGCAACGCCGCGCCGCGTATCGCCGCCGCCATCGATAAAGGGAATTACCTCCAGCCCGCCGGCGACATCCGCCGCTTTCTCAACACCGGTAACGCCTGCGAGGCCTGCCATCGGGGCCTCGAGGAATCCAGCCAGGTGACCCATGCGGCCCTGCCTCGAATGGCCGACTGCCTGGTCTGCCATGGAGACCGGATTCAGCCCCCGTTTACCTGCCGGGAATGTCACGCGGATGACCCGGGGCTCAAGCCCGCATCGCACACTGCCAACTTCATGGACACGCATTCGAGCGGCAAGTTGCAGCTCGACAAGGCCTCCTGCGCCGTTTGCCACGGCCGCGAATTCACCTGTATGGGTTGCCATTAGTCGCGCCTGTGGCCGTTTAGCGACAGGCAGGCGCAGACCGCTCCTTTCTCCACAGACGCTGTTCCGCTTGGAAGTGAAATTGCTCTGGATTTTCCTGGAGGAGACGGCACATGCCGCTCGCGAAGATAACCGGACAGGGTTTGGCGGCGATGACGGTTTCCGTCGGTCTTCTCTGGTGCTGCGTGATCGGGCAGCGCGCCACTGAGAGGCGCGCATTTGCCGAACGCGACCGCGTCATGCGGGAAGTGAACCGCAATATGCGCAGTCAGCCTCCCCGGCCCGTCTCCGTTCCCCTCCGGCCCCATTTTCGTCCGCCCCAGCCGGTGGCCGGTTAGAAGATCGCGAACTTCCGAAGCTTGGCTTGCGTAACAATCAGGGTATGCAACCGGTATCCACGCCAGCCGAAAGGGCTGTTCGGCGCGCGTTTTGGCTCGCCATCGTTCTGGGAAGCCTTTCCATCCTGGGCATCGCGTTCTCGCCGGTCCCGGCAGCTCTGAATGCCGCTATCCTGTTTGTCCTCGCCTTTGCGATACGCAAGGGAGGCGCGGGGCCGGCTCTGGCACTCGGCAGCTTCCTGTTGGTGCGTGTGGCCGCCGGCGCCCCCCAGGTCACCAGCGCCACGCTGTGGCCGTTTGCGCTTGCCTCCCTGCTCCCCCTTGGTATAGCGATATTCGCGTTTTGGGCGGCATGGGTGGCCTGGCACGGTCCGCAGCCCCGGCGCGTCGTCCCGTGGATGGCGGCTGTCGGCATCTATGCCGTTTATACTTTCCTGTTCAGCGGCTATTTCATGCCCTCCGCGGCGATGGCGCCCACACTGATGCCGGGCGACACCCTGCTCACCCAATCCGCGACCTGGCGCCTCGGACGCTCGCCGCGAAACGGCGACCTGTTGGTCTTCCGCTACCCGCCCGATCCCAGGCAGGTCTTTATCAAGCGCGTGGCCGGTGTTCCGGGCGACCGCCTCCGCATCGAACACAAACAGCTCTTCCGCAACGGCGTCCTGGTTCCCGAACCCTACGCGGTGCACACCTCCTCGTTCGAGGACCCGTACCGAGACAACTTCCCCTCGCCGCCCGATACGATTCATTTCGCGTCGCAGCAGACCATGCTTGAACACGTGCGAGGAGGTGAGATCGTGGTACCTCCCGGCTGTTATTTCGTTCTCGGGGACAATCGCGACGATTCGCTCGACAGCCGGTATTGGGGCTTCATCAGGCGCTCCGATATTGTCGCCTCGCCCGTGCTGGTTTACGATTCGCACGCCACCGAAAACCAGCTGAACGCTATGCGGACAGTGCGAAACCTCCGCTGGAAGCGGCTTCTGCGGCCCTTGTAAGGCGGCCTTGATTCAAGCCACGAGCGTGGCTTCGTTCCGCAACTCGCCGATTTCGGGAACCCGGATGGTGACCACGTCACCGGCGGCGAGCGCCGCTTCGGCGGTGACGATGATCCCGGTCCCGGTCAGCACCACTGTTCCCGCCGGGACGTGGTTGGCGCGCAGCAGGTATTCGAGCAGGACCTCGAATTTGCGGTGCAGCTTCGCCGTATTCACGGCGCCCGAGAACAGCTCTTTGCCGTCGCGCTCGATCACGCACGTCATGTCCAGGTTGTACGGATCGGTCAGTTCGTCCGGCGTCACCATGGCGGGCCCCAGCGCGCAGCAGCCGTCATAGACCTTCGATTGCGGCAGGTACAGCGCGTTTTCGCGCTCGATGTCCCACGCCGAAACGTCGTTTGCCAGTGTGTACCCGGCGATCTTCCCGCGGCTGCCGAGCACGATAGCGAGTTCCGGTTCGGGTGCGGTAAAGCTGGAATCCGGGCGAATTCCGATCTGTCTCCCGGTGGGCACGCAGACCCGCGCCGTCCCCTTGAAAAAGATCTCGGGCCGCGATTCGCGGTAGACGTGCGCGTACATTCCCTCGCGGGTACCATGCTCGGCGTCGCGGAACGAAGCGCTGGTTTCGTACGTGCATCCGCACGCCCAGACCTCCGGCGGATTCACAGGCAGCAGCGGGTCCAGTGCCTCTCCGTGCCGCGCCGCCAGTTCTCCCGCCAGCTTGGCGAGCGGCTCACCGAGCGCCTCGGCGCGGCGGATCAGGTCGAGCATGCTGTGCTCCGGAACCGGCCGCGCGAGTCCATCTTCAAAAAGCGCCGCTACTACGGCGCCATGCCATCGAACTTGTCCAAGATGCATTTAATATTTCAGGTAAACGGTTTTGTAGTCGCTGTAGAATTCCAGCGCCGCGGGCCCCTGCTCCTTCGGCCCGAAACTGGAATCTTTGGTTCCACCGAAGGGCAGTTGATATTCTACGCCAGCACTGGGCAGATTGACAGTGAGGAGTCCGGCCTCGGCCCGGTAGACGTATTCGAACACGCGCGAAAGATTGGTGGTTTGAATGGAAGACGAGAGCCCGAACGGAATATTGTTGGCGATGCGCATGGCGTCTTCGAAGTCGCGCGCCCGCATGATGGCGAGCACGGGCCCGAAGATCTCCTCCTGCGCGATGGTGTGCCGCTCTTCGACATCCGCAAAAACCGTCGGTTCGACGAAGTAGCCCTTGGCCAGCGCGCCATCGGTCAGCCGCCGCCCGCCGCACAAAGGCTCGCCGCACTCCTTCCGCCCGATCTCGATATAGCGCAGATCCGTCTGCATCTGCCGCTCGTCCACGCAGGGCCCGATCTCGATCCCCGGCTGCATGCCGTCTCCCACCTTGAGCTTCTTCGTGCGCTCGACGACGGCGGCCACGAAGCGGTCGTAAATGGAGTCTTCGACGATGGCGCGGCTGGTGGCGGTGCACTTCTGGCCGGTGGAGAAGAAGGACGCATTGACTACATTCTCCACGGCGGAGGGGAAGTCTGCGTCGGCCAGCACGATGGTGGGGTTCTTACCTCCCATTTCCAGTTGGATCCGCAGCCGGCGCCGCGACGCCGCCTGGTGCACCGATTCGCCCACCCCGCACGAGCCGGTGAAGGACACCGCCTTGAGCGGTCCCGCATTCACCAGCGCCTCGCCCAGTTCGCCTCCCGGCCCGCAGACGAAGTTCACCACGCCGCGCGGAACGCCGGCTTCGTGCAGCGCCTCCACGATTCGCCACGAGCTCAGAGGCGCGGCCGAGGCAGGCTTCACTACGATGGTGTTCCCGCAAATCAGCGCGGGCGCCATCTTCCAGGCGGGAATGGCGCTCGGGAAATTCCAGGGCGTGATCAGCCCCACCACTCCGATGGGTTTACGAATCGCAAACATGTGCACCCGGTCGCGTTCAGAGGGCACCAGCATGCCGGGCATGCGCGAGCCCTCGCCCGCGAAATAGCGGAAGATGTTGATGGAACGGCGCACCTCGCCGCGCGCCTCGGGCAGAGTTTTGCCCTCTTCCCGCGTCATGTCCGCGGCAACCTGTTCGAAGTTCCTGTCCAGAATGTCGGCTGCTTTGAAGAGAATGTTCCCGCGCGCCGGGCCGCTCATCGCGGACCATCCAGGAAGCGCCGCGGAGGCAGCCGCGGCCGCGGCCTCGATATCCCTTTTCGTCCCGTTCACGAAATTGCCGACGAGTTCCCCGGTGTTCGCCGGGTTGCGGTTTTCTAAAACTGCTCCGGTCACCCACTCGCCGTTGATGTAGTTTGCGAAAGTTTGAGCCATAGACGGTGTTCCTGTCAGAATTGCACCTTGGGTGCGGTGCGGGCGCCTGGATCCGTAGTGAAGTAGGCGTTGTTGCGCGTGAAGCCGGACATCGAGGCGACGATATTCTGCGGAAATTGCTGGATCTGCGCGTTGTATCGCTCCAGAGTTTCATTGTACTTGCGCCGCTCCACCGCGATGCGATTCTCGGTTCCCGCCAGTTCGTCCTGGAGGCGCAGGAAATTTTCGTTGGACCGCAGTTGTGGATAATTTTCCGAAATCACCAGCAGCCGCGAAAGGGCGTTGCTGAGCTGGCCGTTGGCGGCAATGCGATCCTCCGGCGTGCGTGCGCCCACCAATGCGGCGCGGGCGTTGGCGATGTTCGCAAACACCTCTGTTTCGTGCTGCGCGAATCCCTTCACCGTACTGACCAGGTTCGGAATCAAATCCGCGCGCCGCTGC
The DNA here is from genome assembly GCA_963836425.1 of Bryobacterales bacterium. Taxonomy (GTDB): domain Bacteria; phylum Acidobacteriota; class Terriglobia; order Bryobacterales; family Bryobacteraceae; genus CAWIJJ01. The sequence continues at coordinate 574,716 of CAWIJJ010000017.1, forward strand.
AAAGCCACGTCAACCTGCGACCACTGCGCGTTGATGGCCTCGCGCTGGTTGACCAGGTTGTTCCTCACGCTGACGAACTTGCCGCCCACTCCGATCAGCACAACCACCACGATGAGCAGGATGATAAGACCGATTTTCACGTCGTTCTCCTATTTTTCCAGCCGGTCCACAGCGTCGATCACAACGGAGATGGCCAGCAGGTACGAACCGAGCAGTGCGACGGGCTCCACATCCCGCGCCTTCATGCGATCTTCCCGGATGTCCAATAGTTTCTCAAACGGAAGGGCATCGATACCGAAGTTTTCTTTGGTCTTTCGTACTACTTCGCGTTTGTTGGCCGGCCGTTCCACTCCATGCAGCATCAACGCGTGCCGGAACAGGACGCAGAAGGTGGACACCGAATCGAGCAGCAGCCGGCGCAGCAGGTCGGGCTCGGAAAGCATTCCGGCGGCCTTCTGGCGCAAACGCAGCATTTTGGCGCGAAGATCGTGCTCCACCTGGGCCCGGTAGAACACGCGGCCGATTTCAAGGCCGGCTATCAGGTCCCGGCCGTGCAGCAGCCGGTTCTGCCGCTGAATATCCTGAAACTCGATGGCGAAACAGTCGGCCGAGGTGGCGAGTTCCTGTTCGCTCAACAGCAGCGGCGAAGGGCTGCCCTGCTCCCGCCACCAGCGGAAGATGGCTTCGCTGAGGCGGAGCTCATCCGGCGTGACCCGGGAGAGCACGCAAAGAATATTGAGATCGCTGAATTTTCCGTCGTAGTCTCCGGCCGCGGCGGAGCCGTACAGCACGACCGAAATCAGCCGCTCGCCAAACGCTTTGCCGAGTTTCCCGACGAGTTGTTCCAGAAGCTTTTCCATATCGCCTCACCAGTCGCTGGAGGCGCCGCCGCCTCCGAAGTCTCCGCCTCCGAACCCGCCGAAGCCGTCGCCCGAATCGTAGCCGCCAAATCCACCGCTGCCCCGGCCGCCCCAGGTGGAACGCCCCATCATGTTGCCCAGAATCAGCGCGGCGAGCAAGCCTCCGCCTCCGCCGCCGCCCCGTCCCCGCCGCCCTCCGCCCCCGCGGAACAGGAGCAGCAGCAGGAAAATACCTCCGATCACAACCGGCCACGGAATGGAATCCGAGGGCCTCGCCCGTACGCGCCGGGGGAGGTTCTCGCTGATGGTCACGCCCTTGGCCTTGGCGACGGCATTGCCCAGCGTCTCGGCGGCAGCCATCATGGCCTCGCCGTACTGCTGCTGCCGCAAGGCCGGCCGCATTTCGCGCAGAATGCTGCCCGCCAGCCCGTCCGGCAGGATCGGCTCCAGCCCGTACCCGATCTCCAACCGGCTGCGCCGGTCGCCGATCGACAGCAGCAGCAGAATTCCTTCGTTCTGCCCCCGCTGCCCAACGCCCCACGCTCGGGCGATGGTGTTCGCCACGTCTTCGATCGGCTCGCCCTGCAGGGACGAAATCGTCACCAGTGCCAGTTGCACCTTGGTGGCGCGCTCCACCGCACCCGCGTAGGACTCAAGCCGCTGCCGGCTGCCGGCGTCGATGACTCCGGCAAAATCGCTGACGTACCCCTGCGGGCGCAGCGCTTTCCAGTCCACGGCGAACAGGCCGGAAGCGCACCAGAGCAGCATCAGGCCAAGCCGTAAGCGCTTCTTCATCTGCCACTTCAGTGTACTATGCGGTCCCACTTCCACAGTGTGCCCGGGTGCTGCTAAAATGGTGTCGTTCCTGGGACGTCGTCTAACGGTAAGACTGCAGACTCTGGATCTGCGTATCGGGGTTCGAATCCCTGCGTCCCAGCCACACATTCTTCAAGACTTCCTGAAAATCCTGAATTTCGCTCGGTGACGAGCATTGCGGTGGCATTGCGGATTGTTGCGCGGTCTGGTCTTCCCTTCCGAGGTGGGTACGCCGATTGAAATGAACAACTTCTCCCAGCGTGTTTTCAAGCCGCTCCTTGCTCGCGCCGGGTTCGGATGAGATCGGCTTGGTTTCCGGCTCCAGCGAGCTGCTCCTGACGGAGTTCTAGCAAGACGCTGCGGAGCGCGCGGCTCATGTCCACGCGGCGTCGTTTCTTGCTCTTGGGGGTCAACATCCGGCGGGACCAGCGGCGGTCGTAGTTCCGCTGAACAAGGAGGTAACGGTCACTATCTTCCTGGCTTTGGCCGAACTGAATGTCGCTCCACTGCAGGGCCGCCAACTCGCCTTCGCGCAATCCGGCCCGCAACGCTGAAAGAGGAGGGCGTACTCGCGAAACGCAAGGCTCTTCCTTGCGACCGCCAGGAGCTTTTCGACCTCAGCCCGATGGAGTGATTTGGCCTCGCGTGGGGCCTTCTCCGATTTCACGAACCGCCCCAGGCGCTGAGCGGGATTGTGCGGGATGAGCTGGTCCGGCGGTGCTTGGTTTTCGCCCGAATTCCACCTGCTTCATCCAGCTTTCGGCGTAGACCCTCAACGTGGGAAGCGCAGATTCTGCCGGCTGAAGGGCAGCCATCCCGCCCAGCGCCAACCGGGCGTCAAGCTCGCGCTTGACACGCTCGCCGCTTCGCGGGTACCTACGGCCTTCATCTTGCGCTGCCCTTCATGGTCGATAACCACGCACCAAGCCCTGCAAGACGTCTTCCACAATACCATCGAGATCAAGCTTCTCGAAGCGCGCGATGCGATGCCTTTCGAACCAGGCATCAAGGTCTGAGCGCCTCACAAGGATCTTGCCTCGGATCCGAATCGCCGGCAGCGGCGCCACAGGCGAGTGAATCCAGCCCCTGATCGTCCGCTCGGAGAGAGCGGCGTACTGCGTGACTTGGCGCAGGCTCAGCCACTCCCTGCCCATCTGTTGGCCTTCCCGATCCCCACGGTCCTACGTGCGAAATTTCCGACTCAAACCGCTCTCTCAGCAGCAAGCCGTCGAATGGCTGAGGGCGGCCCCGATTTACGTGCCATTCCCAATTCCATTCCCGGCACGGGTCACGTCAGCCATGCGGGACCAGTTTGGGCAAGCGCCAGTACGCAAGCTGGGCGACTGTCCCGCTGAAGTTCGCCCCGTCGCCCATCAGGAATGATCGAATCCTCGTTCGTCCGCTGTAAAGTTGACGGAAATCACGCGTACCGCTTCTTCGATCGCGGCGATTTCATCGTCTGTGAGCTCGGTGAAATGATTCCTCCGTCCGCGCGCGAGCTTTCCCTTGTTTTGAAGAATGAGCCGCACCAACAAAGATGCCCGGCGATCAGGCATGTCCACGATGGCCATGGTCCGTGTGATCGCCTGGTCGAAGACGTTCAAGAAGCCGATCTCCTCTCGGAGATCGTGCCGAATCGCCTGCGCCACGCACCCGTGGAGGTACTCGGCAAAGGCAGTGGCGTCCCAGTATCGGTACAAGCCGGCGGTCTCATTTTCAACGTTCATTCGGCCTTTTTCATCGAGGTGATACCGAATGAACGGCATGATCAGAGAGGAATAGCCGTTCAATACACGATCGTAAGCGCGGCGATCCCGGAGCATGACCGCGGAAACCGGGAACAGCAACCCCTCCGGGGTGAAACCCGAACGCCCGAGCATATGATGAATCAGGAACCGGTGAATGCGGCCGTTTCCGTCTTCAAACGGATGGATGAAGACGAAGCCAAACGACGCCGCGGCTGCTGCGCAGACTGGGTCGAATTCCGGGTGATGAAGCTTTTCCGAGACCTCCATCCAGGCGCGCATGAGCGCCGGCACATCATCCGGTTTCGGGCACACGTAATGCACATGTTCGGTAAAATCGCTGCGCGTCTGGCCGACGAAGTTCTGGGCGGTCCGCCAGCCCTTCTCGGCGTACCGGGGATCCACGATCGCGTTTTGAAGCCGGACGAAAGCTTGAGAATCGCCTATCTCGAAATCCGCCGCGCGGATCAAAGCTGCGACAAATCGCTCCGAGCGATCGGCGGACGGAGCCTCACCCTCGATCGCGAAGGAAGACTTGGTCTCCTTGGTGTACAGATACGTGACGGCGCGCGCCAGAACCTTGGGATCACAACTCTCGATGAGGGCTCGGGCTTCCTGGTCCAGGCCGGCGGTCATCGCCGCCTCAAGGGTATCTGTGCGCCGGATGAGCGGGCAATACAATCTCTGGCCAAGCAGGTTATTGTTGATCCGTTGGCGACGCGCCCGAACGGTGGGGCCGGTGACATGGATCTTTTTGTCGAGGAGATCGACGTACCCCGTTGGGGCGACATCGGCGATATCCAGGGTCTTGCCCGTGAGGAGTTCATACAAATACCAAGCCCGGCGCGCAAAGACGCCGGTGTGCTCCTCCCGGATCCAGGGCTCCAGAAGGTCCGCGCCAAGAGTTTGAAAAACCGCGCTTAGAACGCCAAGATCGACCGGCTCGTAGCGCATAGCGAATTTGAGCTGGCCGATCAGACTCCGGGGAGCATAGCTGCGCGGATACTTTTCGATGATGATTCCGTCCGCGATCTTCGTACGCCTGGCCCCGGCAACGGTCTCGGACCGGACAGCGGGTCGCGGTACTGACAGATTGAGTTCCTCAATGAGGCGTACCAGGCCGATCGGTTCGCGAAAACGCTCCTCTGTGGAATCCTTATCAGCCATCCAAAATCCTCATCCGCAAGGCAGCACGGCATACTGAGTTTATCGGGGGAAAAGAGCTAGGTCCAACAGGTCCAACAGCTTTATCGATGGTACAAATTTCTTATCAGAAACGCAAATGTTCTAAAAAATCTTATCAGCGACCGCCTAGCTGGCGTGGAATCAATCCCGCGTTCAAACATGCGCTGGATCGCGAAAGGCAGCAGATTACGGTCATTACCAGTGACGTGATTGTTAGTAAGCGTCACGTCGGAGGCGTTGGTTACCAATATCCCCTGAAAATTGGCGTTAGATACGGTAAAGCCGCTGACAACAACGCCGGTCAAACCCGGATTGCCGAGGCCGTCCACATTGATCCCGTTGGGCGGGCCGAAAGCGTCGCGTTGATGAAAGATACGCATCGACGGCAGCATTGAGTACTAAACCCATGCTTCCCTGCATCCACCCCCCGCGGGCGGCGCTTTACGGACGGCGTGAGGCGGCCGATCGCCATTCGGCGTTTTTTTAGGGAGTTGAACGACTGATTTCATCGGAGTACACTAGCCGAAGTCTAAAGAGAACCCAAGAAAACTCATGAAACTGACATTCGCAGGATTCGCGGTGGCGGCATTTCTCTGTTCGGGAATGCAGGCTGCCGATATCAACACGACATTAACCGTAAACGCAACCGTCACCATCGGCACGTCGATCAGCGCTACCGGCACGGCCACCCTGACGGGCATCGGCAGCGGCACATTCACGGGGACGCTCGCCAACATCGGGCAGACGACCGCCGACGCAAATTTCACCATCGCGCTTTCCGGCAGCAGCGACACACTGACCGGGACCCTGGTGATTCCCACCAGCCTGTTGTTTTCCGGCGCCACGACTGCTAATGGTTCCGCCACGATCACGGGCGGAACCGGCACGTACGCCGGCGCCACCGGATCCTTCCCGACTCTCGTGGGAACGGGCAGCATCGACACCAGCATCAAAATCGGGTTCACCGGTCCCGGCACCATCACCACGGGCGGGAGCGGCGGGCCCGGTCCAGGCACGTCAACCACGGTCATCACCGACGTTTTGGATGCGGGCAGCTACACGAAGAACATCGCGCAGGGGAGCGTCTTCGTGGTCAAAGGCTCGAACCTCGCGCCGTCCGGATTCAAGCAGTACGGCTTCCCTCTCCCAGCCTCGAGCGACGGTGTGAAGATCACCTTTACGCCTGCCTCCGGCGGTTCCGGAGTCGACGCATTCCTCGTCTACACCTGCAACACCGACCTCTACGGCTGTGTCGGTGACAAGACGCAACTGGCGGCGGTCCTTCCATCCAGTCTTGCCGTCGGCAACTACAACGTCACAGTCACCAACGGGACCTCGATCAGCGCGCCTTTCGCAGCTAGTGTCGTGCAGCGCAAGATTGGGCTGTTGACACAGTCCACCGATGGCAGCGGCCTCGCCACGGTTCAGAATTACATCTCGCCGACCCAGCTCGATATCGACCGCTTCACCAGCGGTAACGTGGGGGGATACACGATCTCGCCGGCTAAGCCGGGGCAGATTTTGATTGCGTGGGCCACTGGAATGGGTCCTGTGACGGGCGGCGACAACACGCCGTCGCCGGGTTATGATTTCGCAGCGAATGGAGTGACCGTGAGGGTGCTGGTCGGCGGAGTGAGTATCACGCCGCTCTATGCCGGGCGCGCTCCGGGCCTGGCCGGCGCGGACCAGATCAATTTCGAGTTGCCAAACAACGTTCCCACCGGCTGCTCGGTGCCATTCCAGGTTTCGGTGAACGGCGTTCTCAGCAATCCGACATTCATTTCGATTGCGCCCAACGGTTCGGCCACCGCCTGCGTTTCCGATGCCTTCACGGAGGCTCAGTTGAAACAGTTCGACCAGGGCAGCAGCTTCACTGTCGGCAGCTTCGATTTGCTTTCCGTTTCCACCACGATTTCCGGCGTCGGCACCTATAAATCGTCCTCCGTCTCGGGCGGTTTTGCGCAGTTCAGCGGTTTCAAGCTCGATTCGGCGGCCCAATACCAGGCAGCAGCATCCGGAACCGGAGCCTGCTATGTCTCCCGCATCGCCGGCAGCGAGGAGCAGGTAGGCTCCGGCGGGACCATCAAGTACCTGGACGCCGGCACCGTTACCGCGAACGGCCCCGCGGGGTCGAACATCACCAACCTCGCGCTCACCCGGGATGCCAAGTACGGCAGCTATTATCTTTCCCTCGGAACCGAGGGGATTTCGCTGCCGGGACAGGTAAACGCCAATATCATCGCCGGCACATATACTCTGGCGGGCGCGGGTGGCAAGGATGTGGGACCCTTCAATGCTTCGGTCAATCTCGGTGCTCCATTGACGGTGACCGGCGGCTTACCCACGGCCATCACCAGGAATTCCGGCCTCACCCTGAACTGGACGGGCGGCAACTCCTCGGACCTGGTGCAGATCGGGGGTTCTGCGGGCACGATAACGGGCAGCGGCTCTAATGCTGTCTACGACCAGACCTCCTTCTTTTGCACCACCACGGCGGGCAAGGGAACGTTCACGGTACCGGCTTCGATCCTGAACCAGTTGCCCGCAGTTTCAGCCGCCGACATGAACTCGGAAAAGGGGTTCGGCAGCCTGCAGGTCTATTCGACAGTGAATCCGGCTGGTTCCAACGGCCTGTTCACCGCGCCTCTGACGGCCGGCGGTTCCATCAACGCAGGCTTCTTCTTTGCCCTCACCGGCACATCCGGAACTGCTTCGTTTCAGTAATCTTTTTCACAGTCCGGCAGGGCGGTCCTGGTACCGTACCCTGCCGGAAAGTGCAACTAAGCGGGGAAAACATCGTCTACTTTAGTGGAGGTAAGGATTATGACCACCGCTATCGAACGTCTGAATTTATGCGAGGCGATCCTTGGCCTCATTCAGGAAAAGCGCGCCCAGACGGGCGACGAATCCCTCGGAATGGATATCGAACGCGCGGTGATCGACGCCCAGTTCGACGAACTGGAGGCGGAGATCCTGGAGAATCCGGGCGCCTTCGAACCGTGGCTCGTCCGCCGCCGTCACGTCAACTGATCCGGGCCTGTACCCAACTGATATCATCCTGATTGAATGCGCCGGATAGCCATTCCCGCGATTCTGCTTTGCGTTCTGGCTTCCGCCCAGCAGAACCGTGATTTACGCCTCGAGCCCGATCAGCCGGCGAACCCCCTCGGCGACCGCGGAGTCCGGTGGGCGCTGGTGGTAGGCATATCCAAGCACGAGAACCTGCCGCCGCAAGCCCAGTTGCGGTTCGCGGACCGCGATGCCGAGGAGTTCGCCGCGTTTCTGCGCAGCACTGCCGGCGGATCCATCCCGTCCACGCGAATCCGGCTGCTCACCAATGAACTGGCCACTTTGGCCGAAATACGCGCCGGACTCGAAGAGTGGCTCACCGGATCGGCGGGACCCAACGACATCGTCTACATCTTTTTCGCCGGGCACGGAGTGACCGCGGAACGTAACGAGTCTTTCTTCGTCGCCTACGATTCGGACCCGCAGAACCTGCACGCGACGGCTCTCCCGTTTACCGAAGTCGATGAGGTTCTCAGCAACCGGTTGCGCGCCGGCCTGGCTATCGTGGCCGTGGACGCCTGCCATAGCGGCAGCCTTGGCTGGTCCACGTATTCGTCGGATCCTCCGGACCGTATCAACGAATCGCTTGCCCAGATCGGGCGGCGCGACCGCTCCTTTTTGAAACTGCTGGCCTCGCGTCCCAGCGAACGGTCGTTCGAGGATACCCGCTGGAGCGGCGGGCATGGAGTCTTCACGTATGCGCTGCTTCAGGGTCTTCGCGGCCAGGCCGACCGGGATGCCGACGGCATCGTGCGCGCCGGAGAGGTGATCGACTACCTGGGCCGGGTCGTCCCGGAGGAGACCGAATCCCGGCAGCACCCGCGCGTGGCAGGCACTTTCGACGCTCGCATTCCGATGGCCACGGACGTACCGCCGCCGAAACCGGCCACTGTGTCCTCGCTCGATGTGTCGGGTCCGGCGGGCAGCGCCATTTACGTGGACAACACGTTTCGCGGAGCCGTTCGTCCGGACGGCACCCTCCGCATCGAGGGCCTTGGCATGGGAACGCACCGGCTTTCGGTGGATTTCGGCGAAGGCAGTTCGCTCGAAGGGCGGTTCACGCTCACCGCCAGTCTTGGGCGCATGAATATCCCGAAGCCTGCCCCGAGTCCCCTGGCCGGGCTGCGTTCCCGCATTGCCGCGGGGCAGGTGCTGGAGCCGGGCGGGGCGTGGGACTTCTACCGGCAGGAGGCAAGCGCCGGACCGCAGCGGGCGGCAGCGACCGCACTCATGGCGGGCACGCTCGAGGAACTCGGTCAGGCCTGTGTTTCCGACTACGTGCAGTCCACCCGGATCGGGCCCAAGAAGGCTCTGCTGCAGCGGGCCTTCGACGCTTTCGGCCGCCTCCAGATTCTGCGGCCCACCGACAAGACGGTGGAGACGCGAAAGTTGTTTTGCGGTGCGCGGCTGGCGATTGCCAATAACCAGTTCGAATCCGCGGTGAGCACACTCGAACAGGTTCTCCGCCGGGACCCGGAATTCGCCTGCGCCCAGAATGCGCTCGGGGTGGCGCTGGCGCGGCTGAACCGGACCGCTGATTCGCAGCGCGCGTTTGAAGCGGCCGCCCGCCTCACGCCGGAATGGGCGCTGCCGCTGTTCGAGATGGCTTCCCGGCATGTGGCGCGCGGCGAGTATCGCGAGGCCGAACCGCTGCTGGCCAAAGCCGTCCGCTTCAATCCCCGCTCTACTGCCAACCTGTGGAACCTGATGCACGTGCACCGGCTGATGAACCGGCCGCGCGACGTGGAAACCGACGGGGCCGCATTGCTGCGGCTGAATCCTGCGTATGCGCCGGCCTACCTGGAACTGGCCCGGGCGCGGGAAGCGGCCGGCGAATTCACGCTGGCCGCGGAAGCGTACGAAACTTACGTGCTGCTGGCCCCGAACTACGCAGACAGCGATGCCGTCCGAAGCCGGGCACAACAGATCCGCAGCCGGGCCGCGCGGCCCGCGCCGAGCCTGCTGCGAAAAAAGTGAGCCGGCCGGGTCAGGCGAAATCGATGGCGATCACTTCGTGGTCCAGGATTCCCGGGACGGTCAGTTGAATCTCCGGGGGAGTCCGCTTCACGGCGGGTTCCCCGCCCCGCACCAGGAACCGCACGCGCTGCGCCCGCTTCCCCTCCGGCAGCCGTACCGTTACGTGCTGCTCACCCACCGGAAGGAACTCGCGCAAGGGTCCTTTCATCATCATGGGATTGCTCAGGTTCACCAGGTGGACCGTCATGGAGTTCTTCTGACGCCAGACGGTCACATCCAGGATCCCTTTGCCGGTGACGCGAACCGGACGAGGCTCGTTTGCCGCCCAGTCCACCGCGTTGCGAAGCAGAACGGCGTGATCCACCGCCAGCAACTCCCAGAAGACGCGATCGATATCCCACGGAAAATACACTACCCGGCCTTTACCGAATTCGTTGACGTAAACTTCGGGCTGGTCGGTTCTGGAAACGCGTGGAAAGACCTCCTCCATGGGGAGGTCGGGATAAGAGGGAACCAGGGTCAGCGGAGGATTCGGGTAAGAGGCGGCAGGGTGCGTGTGGATGCGTGAGACGCCGTTGATTATCCGCGTTGCATCCTCGAGTCCCGCCAGCAGGGGGTGGCGCTTCCCGGTTGCGGCATCGGTTTCGAGCCGGAGGTAGGAGTTCATCATTCTCGCGTCCTTGCCCCCGGCGTACGCGGCTCCAAAAAGGTCGGAGAGGCCGAAGTTGTTCCGGCGCGCTCCACCTTCGTCGTAAAGCGAGGTTTCGTACGTAGCGACCACTGCGCCCCCGCCGCGGACGAACTGGCGCAACTGGCCGCACTGGGCCTCGGAGAGTGCAGCGACGTTAGGCAGAATCAACACCCGGTACGGTGCAATGGCGGCAGCGTCGAGTTTGCGGTCGTGCACCATCTCGAACGGAATGCGTGCTTCGATCAGCGCCTGGTAGTAGCCGAGGATGTGATTTTCCACGGTCTCGCGCGCCCGCTCCGCGCCGTAAAACTGCGCGGTTTGTTGCGAATAAACCAGGCCGACGCGGGCCAGCGGCGCTTCGTTACGGAGATACGGCTCATTGCGGTAGAGCCAGCCGTAGAGTTCTTCGACTACGGGCAGCCAGCGGCGATCCTCGAGCACGCCGCGGAATTTGGTGAACCAGGGCCGCAGTCCGTTGGCCACCCCGTCGAGTGCCCAGAGGCGGATCTCCGCGGGACTTTGGACCGAGTCCTTCCACCGGTAACTTTCCTCCACCCCGACACTGAAAATGCCGCCGATGGGCTTGTCGCCCATGGTTGCCCGGTACTCTTTGGCATTCTTGCCGTTGGCCCAGGGCGCGGCCAGACCACTGCGCGCCTGCCGGTCCGCAAACAGGATGGAGGACAATTCGCCGACCGTCTTCATGTCCAGTTCGCTGAGAGCGCCGCCGCCGGAGTTGGCGATGAAACAGGCATCCGGATTGACGTCCCGGATGGTCTTGTCCCACAGCCGCCAGAGGTCGAAGAGGCGCTGCTGCTTCCACTGCATGAAGGCTCTCCGTGCGGGGTCCTCCGGATTATTGGTGCGGGGCAGATCGAAACCGCTGGCCGCACGGAAGTTCTCGCGGCAATGCTCGCAGTAGCACATGCCGGAGCCGGTCCAGCGATTGCTGAAGATGCCATCCACTTTATAGAGCGAGACGATCTCCCGGGTGACCTGGGTCATGAAATCGAAGTTGTAGGGTCCGAGGGCGCAGGTGACCCACAGTTCGGGCATAGACCAGTGGCGGCGCTTCTGTCCCTGGGCGGTCACTGCAATCCAATCCGGATGGGCGTCGAAGACATCCTGATGCGCCGCGTGAGGATCTGTGCGCGCTACGACCGACATGTTCAGTTTCCGGCAACCCGCCACCAGCGCGCCGAACGGGTCGGTGTCGCCCATCCACTTGCTTCGGTAATGCAGAGGAATCCGGGTGGGGTAGTAGGCCACGCACCCGCCCGCGCTGAGGCAGGCGGCGTCGGAATGGGTTTTTCGGAAGTAATCGAGCCAGAAGCTCAGGTCGTACTGGCCAGGATCATTCTCGGCCAGGGTGAGTTGCGCCCAGCGCATCGGGCGGTCCACCCAGGAGGGCTTTTCGGCCGATGGCGAGGGGCCAGCAGCAAGGGGCAACAGGGTTGCGGCACGCAGAAATTCGCGGCGGGGAAATTCGGTCATGGCGCTTAAGAGTGTAAGGAACGCGCCCGGCCGCCGCAACCTGTCCTTGGAAGCGTTCGCTGCCGCCTGGCTCGCTGCGCTCCATAGCCGCACCGCCAGCACGAGGGTAAAACCGTTTCACGCGCAGCCGGCTGTCCGGCTGTCCACCGCGCGGTTGCATCGGCAGACGGTCCGGAGCGCGGGCGTTTCGTGCGGCTTTCCCGTCTGCCTGGCAAAGCAACCTTTTTCAGTCACTTATCCGGCCAATCTGTGCCTATTTTTGTGAATCGGCGTTGGAAGTGAGTTTTTGGAAGCGGGCGCGGAGTCGGATGAGGCGACGGAGTAGGAGTTGGATAGCTTTGTCGCTGACCGTGGGATTGCGTTGGCGATAGAGATCGAGGACGCGAAGGGCGGCGGAAATCCGTTCGATGACGGCGGACGCATCAATGGCTTCAGGGTCGGCAGAAGGCAGGGCCGCTGGCAGGGGAATGAGATGCCGTGGAGTTTGCCGGGCCAAGTGAAATTCCCGTTGCAGATCCTGCTGGGTGATCTCGACGTAGCGCAATGTCATGTTGGCGGTGCGATGGCCCAGCAGTTTCATCAAAGCCGGCAGGCTGACACCGGCGCGCAGCATGCTTGTAGCGTAGGTGTGGCGCATCTGATGCGGCACGATGTGAGCAGTGATTCCGGCATGCGCCGCCGCCTCCGAGAGTGCCGCGCGCAAGTGCGCGATGAGCACGTTACGGCCCTTGGGCCGAGAGAGCAGAAACTGAGGATCGCCGGATCCCGGCAGCGTTCGCAAGAACCGCAATCTTTGGATGAGGGTGCGGGCCTGCTCGTCCACCGGCGTCCAGCGTTCATTGTGAAGCTTGCCAACCGGCACGTGCAAGGCCCATTGATCGCTACCCAGATGACGCAGACAATCCTCGGCGAGGTCGACGGTCTCGCCGATGCGCAAGCCGGTCAGCCGGGTGAGTAACAGGGCGTTGGCGAGGGGATCGTTGCGGCGCAGCAACTCCGCTTGCAGGCGCGCATCGTCCTCGGGCGACAAGGGGCGCGGGAGCACGTGATCGGGGCGCGGGATATCCTCTTTCGATAGGAGGCCGGGCCGAGGTGGGAAGGTATGGTCGGCGAGCAGATCCAGCAGCGTCCGCAGGCGGATCAGATGCGCGGCGCGCGTAGTCGCCGTCAGCGGTTTGCCGGTGTTACGGACACGTCGCGTCCATAAGTGTTCCAGCCAGCCGAGCACGTGGGGATCGCGTCTGAGTTGGTTGGGGCGCCGGACGTCGGGGAAGTTCTGCCGCAGGTAAGCCATGAAGTACCGGAGCGTGTGTTCGTAGAGCTGCACGGTGTGCGGACGCAAGGTGGTGGCCAGCAGCCGCACCCTGGCCTGTAGGGCTTGTTCCAACGGATGCGGAGGCTGCTTCATACCAGAGGAGGCTGCTCCAGCTTGGCCATCTGTTCGACGGCGCGCGCGTATTCGGTGAACACATCCTGTGGGGTGAGTTGAATGTAGAGCAGCGTGGTATGCAAATGCGCGTGCCCCATCAAACGCATCAGGGCCGGCAAACTGACCCCGGCGCGGATCATATCTGAGCCGAAGGTATGACGAAATCGATGCGGGTTGGCCTGCGGCACGCCGCTGGCGGCGCGATGGTGACGGAATAGAGACCGCAGTCCCGCCGGAGTCATGGGGAGACCGCGAGCTTTGCCCTTCAGCGAAACAAACACTTCGGGCGCGTTAGTCAACGGACGCTCGGTCCGTAGCCAGCACTGCAGAATACGAATCGTCTCCGGGGGCAGCGGCATCAGCCGCACGCGCGATCCTTTGCCGTGCACGCGCACCTGAGACTCGCTGAACAGCAGATCCTCCAGCTTGAGCCCCAACACTTCGCGAGAGCGCAGCCCGTTGAGCAGCATCAGAGCCACCAGCGCCAGATCGCGCGCCGTGCGGAAACTCTGCCAGAAGCGGGCCACTTGTTCCGGCTGCAAAGGCACGATCACACGCTGAGGTACCTTCACGCGGAGATCCGCCGCCACGGCGATCCGGCCGCGGCCATAGCCAAGCGGCGAGCGGCGGTACCAGTTTCGCTGCATGCGATAGGGTCCGTGCGGCATCTCCTGATGAAAGTAGAAACGGAACAACCGCCGCAGCATCGAAGTACGCTGGTTGATATTCTCCGGGCCGGGCTTGGGGTGTTCGTCCAATTGGTCGCGTACGTAGTCCACCAGGGTGGATTCGCGGAACTGATCGGCGCTGAAGCGTGTCACCTCGACACCGGGCTGGCGACTCCACCAGCGCACGAAATGCAGTAGCGTGTTGGCATAGGAACGCAAGGTCAGCCGTGCCATGCCGCGCACACACTGCATATCGAGGAAGTGGTTGAGCCAGTCCAGTTCACGGTCATGTTCATCGACCACGCGGAAAGGCGACTGACTGGCGGGCAGGCCATTACGGCAGATCGTGCGGAAGGTCATGGGCGGGCCCTGTCCAAACAGCGTTGGAAATCGGTGGCGCTGGCGCCTGCGGCGAAAAAACTGGCCGGATCGTGGCCCTCCGGTAAGTCAACGCGCAACGCTTCCACGCCGGCATGGCGCAACTGAATGCTCAAGCGCCGGGCAGCTCGCTGACCGCTGCCATTGCGGTCCGCATCGAAACAGATATAGGGGAGCCGTTGCTCAGCTCGGCAAAGTTCGGCGAGTTGCTGGTCGTTGAGGTGAGATCCCAAAGCGGCCACCGTATTGGGAAAACCGGCCTGCCACAAAGCCGCCACATCGAACAAGCCTTCCACCACCATCACGCGGGGAAAAGCCAGCGCCTGGCTCCAACCGTAGAGCCCGCCCTTGGAACCAGGCAGGAAACGATGGCGGCACAGGCCATTGGTCAGCGAACGGCCGTAGAGATTCCCGCACTCCTCTAGCGGGAAAGTGAGGCAGCGGAAGATGCAGTCGCGGCCGCCCAAATCCACCACGCCACGGAGCAGCATCGCGTCGCGGCTATAGCCCCGACGGGTCAGATAACCGCGCAAACAGGCGCCCGGCGCGTAACCGATGCGCATCCGTTGGATGACGGCGGGGTCGTGAATGCGGCGCTCGGCCAAGTACGCGCGCGCGGCCGGGCTCCGCGCCAGTTGCCGTTGGTAGAAACGGTAAGTCTGTTCCAGCAGATGCTCCGCTGTGAAGAACTCTTCGGTCGGTTCCGGCCTGCCTTCGAGTAGATGAATCAGGCGGGCCAGTCCGCCGCCGCGGTCGCAGCCGTGGCAGTAGAACACTTGTTTGCGGCGGTTGACATAGAACGAAGGGACACTTTCGCGGTGCAAGGGGCAAAGTCCCAGAACTTCATCCCCGCCGTTGTCGCGATGTTTCTTCCAACCCCGTTGCTCCAGGTAATCCAACAGCGTCATCGGCGTCGGATACGCCTCGTCATCCGGATCCATCATGGTGAGCTTGGCTCCGCGATTAGAATACGGCTGGCGGCTCGCCAATCCCAGGCGAGCAGGGTGGGCGCCCAGGCAAGAAATCGCAGACTCTCCATGCGTCGCCAGAACCAGCGCCGGATGGTAGCGGGGTCGGCGATACGGTTTGGATCGTCACACTCAGGCGCGGCTTGTTCGGCGGAGCATCCCTGGGCCAGACGAGCGAGCGCCTGCTGGCGGGCCCGTAGGGTATAAGGCGCGTCCGGGATACACCCATCCGGCAGCACCGTCAGCGTTCCACGGCATACCTTACAGATGCCACGGCGAACCAGAATCCAACCGTGAGCATCATCATGCGCCTGCCGGCGCCGACGGCCGTGACCGATGATGGTCATCTGCCCGCATGCCGGACACCGTCGAGGCAACCATTCACTCTGTGTCTGGTCGGCCTTGCATTCGTCGCCGGAACGTGGGATAAAGACGATCACGGGTGCGAAGGCACGCCCCGGAATCGGCACCCGCCAAGGCACATGACTCCGCGGCCCCGCCTTCGCTCCTAAGTATCAGAAACCGGGCTGAAAAAGAATCCCACCCTGCCCTTTTCCCGATTGGCCGGTTTTCGGTGACACTAGATCAACAATTATATCTAGTTAGATTTCAATAGATTAGAAGAAATAATTTCAGAGTCCCCTCCTATCGTTTTCTACTCTGAAACCGAAAGAATCGCTCAAGACGAGCGGTTTCACCAAGCAAAAGAATGTCGGCTGATCCGATTATTATCATCCTTTACGGACTGTGGCTTCTGAGCTGGTTCTAACCTAGCTGATCGCGCCCACCACAGGCGCGTGTGCCTCGATACCCCTAAAATGGGGTCGCCAAATTCACGGCGAAAGCTGGTACTATTCTTTGGGGATATTCCCGACTGGGTATCCCCAAAGAAAGACCAGGAATTCTTTCATTAATCCGATATAAGCAGGAGTAATCTTTGGCGAAGCCAGCCAGGGTGCTGGGTTGTTGTCTTTTGCTTCTCCCGCTCGTCGGCTCCGTGCCGAAACGGGGTGAACAGGCTCGACCTCCAGCCGCGAACTCCGCGACTCTAAAGGTGTTACAGAAACGATACAGCCAGACGGTGGAACTGTTTCGCGCCGGCCGTTACAACGAAGCCCTTAAGCGCTATGCGGAAATCCGCGCGCAGGCAGGACTTGCCGGTTACATGGACCTGTCTGCCCGCGCCTTGGGCAACCAGGGCGGCTGCGAATTCGCTTTGCACCGATACCGGCAGGCGCTCGAACTTTTTCTCCAAGCCCACCAATTAGCCCAAGCCGCAGGCGACACGAGTGCAGCGGCCGCCTTCGATGCCAACATCGGTTCGCTTTATGCGCAAATGGGCGAACTGGACGCGGCGGTCCAATGGCTTCAACGCGGGGTGGACCGAATGCGCGGCAATGATCGCGCCCACCACCTTTCCGAAGCGCAGATAGAAATGGCATCGCTGCGGGCGCGGCAGAACCGCTGGGCGGACGCCATACCGTTGTTTCAAGCGGGACTCGCAGGCGCGGACCGCGACGGAAACATCGCCCTGCTGGCAAAGGGATACCAACGGCTCGGCGAAGAGCGTTTGCGGCAGGGCGACCTGGAAAGTGCCGAGACGGCGCTGCTTGAAGCGTACCGGGTTCGCAAAGAAAATCACCTTCCGCTCGAGGGCTCCTACTGCTACCTGGGAAAACTGAGATTGGAGCAAAAGGACTACGTTTCCGCATCCGCCCTTATGGACCTGGCCGCCGAGTCCGTTGGCAAAACGCCCGGCAGCCTGCCGGTTTGGGATGTATACCTGACCCGCGGCCGCATCCGACTGGCGCAGAACCGGTTGCGGGAAGCGCTGGACGACCTGCGCATTGCGCGGCGGTTCGCCAACGCCTGGCGATGGTCGCTGCCGGCGGACGATACCAGCCGGATTGGAGCGGAGAGCCAGACCCTGGCGCAAGTTTACGACGCCGTGGTGGAATCGGCGAACCGCCTGTACGAAGAGACTGGGGACCGGGCGCTCATCCTGGAATCGTTCGAGGCCGCGGAAGAAAACCGCGCCAACAGCCTGCGGGCTCTGGTCCAATCCTCGAAATCCGCGGAACGCGAATTGCCGCCGGATTATTGGGAAGCGGTGGCCCGCCTGCAGCGCGCCGAACTCCTGGCGCTTCGTGACGGCAACCGCGCCGCCAGGGGTGAATTGAGCGCGGCACGTGCCTGGCTGGTCCGCCTGGATGCAGCCTATGTTCCCGCCGCAAAACCTTTGCCCGCCGATTTGGGACCCCGCGCCATGGCGAGGCTTGACGGCGGCACGGCGCTGCTGGCCTTTCACCTGGGAAGAAGTTCTTCGTGGCTTTGGGCACTGGAGCGGGGACACATCGAATTACACAGGTTGCCAAGCGAATCTGCGATCCGGCAGGAAATTGAAGCCTTGAGTGATGCAGTGCTCCGCGATTCCGGTGAAATCGAGGCGACCGGCGCCCGCCTTTATGACACGCTGCTCGGATCGTTGCCGCAGGCGATCCGCCGGAAAGAAAGATGGTTGCTGGCTCTCGACACCTCACTGTTCGAGGCGCCATTCGCGGTCATGGTTGACAAAGAGGGAGGAAGCGCGCGCTACCTCATCGAGAAGCACGTCCTTGCGGTGGTGCCGGGCGTCGGGTACTGGCTGGATGTTCAGTCCGGCCCGCCGGCGCCTTCCGGCACCGGGTTCCTTGCTGTAGGCGACCCGGTTTATAACCTTGCCGACTCCCGCCTGCCGGCTCAGCTTCGTGGAATGTCCGCACCGCGCCTGCCGTTGCCCAGACTGGTGGGGAGCGGCGCCGAGATCGAGTCCTGCGCCCGCTCCTGGAGTGGGCCGGCGGTGCTTCTGACGGGTAGAGAGGCCTCACGGTCCAGGCTGCTGGCGGAACTTCTGAAGAATCCCTCCGTGGTCCACTTTGCGACCCATTTTCTCAAATCGCCGGGGGAGCCCCCGTCCGGCCTGATTGCCCTTTCCCTGACGCAAGGCGGGGAGCCCGAACTGGTTTCAGGCACTGACATCGCGCATTGGAAAACAGGAGCGAGGCTGGTGGTGCTCAGCGGCTGTCAGTCAGCGGGAAGCGCCGCGATTGCAGGAACGGGCCTGCTTGGGCTGACGCGGTCGTGGCTGATCGCCGGCGCACGCGCGGTGATCGGGAGCCGTTGGGCCACTCCGGACGAAGAGGGGACCACGTTCGCCCTTCTCTACCGCAATTTGAGCCGCCAGCCGCAAACCGATCCGGCCAGCGCCCTTCGCGAGGCTCAGCTTCAACTCCTCCGTTCGGGCGATTTCCGGTCGCACCCCCGCTTTTGGGGAGCCTATTTCGCCATGGGGGGCGCATGAATTCGGAATTAAATGCGAATCCCGACTCCACTCCCTCCATCATCGAGCCCTCCTGGTCGGTGCTGGTAGAGCGCATCCGTACTGGAGATCCCGCCGGGATGGAGGAATTGTACAAGCTCTTTTCCCAAGGGATTCGATTCTACATTTATCGCCAGTTGGGATCGCACGATTTGGACGATAAGGTGCATGACGCGTTCCTCATCATCGCCCAAGCCATTCAACGTGGTGAACTTCGCGAGCCGGAGCGGCTCATGGGCTACGTACGGACTATCGTGCGGCGCCAGATTGCCGGACACATCGGGACGGCCATGCAGACGCGTCGCCGGCAAAGCGATCTCGACCACTGCCTGCCTGTGGCAGACAATGGACCATCGCCGGAGCGCCGCCTGATCGAGCGGCAGAACTTCGACCTGGCAATGCGGATTCTCAAGAGCCTCAACAGCCGGGATCGGGAAGTACTCACCCGCTTCTACCTCCAGGAGCAGGATCACGACCAGATTTGCCGCGAGATGAACCTCACGGACACGCAATTCCGCTTGATCAAATCGCGCGCAAAAGCACGTTTCGGCGAGCTTGGCAAGAGCCGACTGGCCCGCCGGAAGGGCTTCAGGGCCTGACGGCCGGCGATTTCCTGAGACTTTTCCGAACCTGGGCGAACCCTTTCATTTGAGAACGATCTGGTCGACAATAAACGTTCTGGCTATGGGACCTGGAGCGGATTGCCATTTTAACGACGAAGAACTCGAAAGCTATTCTTTGGGCAAAATTTCCGGAAATCACCTGGCCCGCCTGGAAGACCATCTGTTGTTGTGTAGCACGTGCCAAAAGCGTGTGGAGGAGTCTGACGCGTACGTTCACGCGATCCGCAGCGCCGCGGCCGAGTTTCAGTCGCAATTAAAACCGTCCTGGCGCTTTCAATTTTCCTGGCGCCCGGCGCTGGTCTTCGCGATGGTGGTGCTGGTGGTAGGCGTGATGATAGTCCCCAGGGGCGGACACTCCGGAGGGGGTGCGACTCCCGTGGCGGTAAGCTTGCAGGCTTTACGGGGCCCGGCGGTCTCGGCAGAGGCCCCTGCGGGAAGAGCCTTGCTCCTGGCGCCGGATGTCTCCGGTCTTCACGAATCCGGCGTTATGCGAATCGAACTCGTCACGGCCGCGGGGCAACCAGTGTGGACGGGACAAGCCTCGGGGCCGCAGCCCAAAACGGAAGCTCCGCCTCTCCGCGGGGGACAATATTTCATCCGGTTGTACTCGCCGTCAGGAGAGTTGCTGAGGGAATTCGGGCTTTCCGTTCGCTGAAGCGGTTAGAAAACCCGACGTTTCAAGCGCTCCACCGTGAATTTCGCCGTATCCGCCACCGCCATCACAGCCATTACTCCCGCCTGAACCGGGTCCGTGACAACCAGGTCGGCAGCATCGGGAACGCTGCCCGCCATGTTGAGGCTGATTACCAGCAGGCCCTGTCTGCGGACCTCCCGGACCGCAACTTCGATGTCTCCGCCCATCAGTGCGCCGGCCAGGACGAGCGCCTTGGCGCGCGGCAGGCGGGCGACGGCGCGGACAGCGTCGGCCAATTTCTGCTCGCCCACCAGCGGAATCGTGTCTACCGAAATGCGCTCGCCGCGAATGTTGTGCCGGTCGGCCTCGGAAACCGCGCCGATCGCCACCTGCCCCACCTGGGCGCCACCCCCCATAATGATGATGCGCTTGCCGTAGATCATCTGAAAGGTCTGCACCAGTTCCACCTGGCGAACGATGTCGAGCCCGCGCAGTTCTTCCACCAGCGCTTCGTGCCCCCCAGGCACTACCACTTCGAAGTAGGTGCGCGCCCGGTCCGGCAGATTTTCCAGAATATCGATACTGGTGATATCGCCCTCATGGCGTGCGATGACGCCCGTAAGCTGATGCAGCACGCCGGTCTGTCCCACGGCGTGGATGACCAGGCCGATCGTCCGGATCTCCATCGCTCTCCAGTTTAGCCCGCCGGGCCGCTGTAGAATGGAATCATGCCGCGTTCAGGCGCGAGCGCCGCAGTCTCCGTGGAGCGCTTCTTCGAGTTTTCACTGCTGGGGCTCGTCGCCAGCGGATACCTTGCAGTCGCGGGCTCCGGATACCTCGACGTCCCAACTATCGCGCTCACTGCCGCCGGTCTGCTGCTGCGCGGGCTGATGATCTACGGCGTGGTCCGGCTGGAGATCTCCGAGCGGGCCTCCACTCTGGCCACCCTGATCTACTCCGGCTTTTATCTGTTTGATTACATGGTGCTTTCGCGCGACTTCCTGTCGGCCACCGTTCACCTGGTGTTTTTCCTGGCTGTGATGAAGATTCTCACGGCGCGCACCAATCGCGATCATCTGTACACGGCGGTGATCGCATTTCTGGAACTGGTGGCGGCCGCGATACTCTCGATCAACTTCAACTTCTTCGTTTTTCTCATGCTTTACCTGCTGTTCGCCATGGCGGCCTTGACGAGCGGCGAAATCCGGCGTTCCATGATCCGCTCGCCGGCCACCGCGCGCAGCGGATTGCGCCGCTTCCACCCGCGTTTGGCCGCCCTTTCGTTGAGTATCACTGCCGGCATCCTGATTCTGACCGGCGGACTGTTCTTTGTCCTGCCCCGCACCGCCGACGCGGCGTTCGCGCGCCTCATCCCCCAGCGTTTCCACCTGCCCGGCTTTTCCAACCAGCTCAACCTGGGTGAATTTGGCGAGTTGAAGACGACCTCCCGGCCGATGATGCACATCCGTGTCTGGGGCGAAGCGCCGCCGGGCTTGAAGTGGCGAGGCGGCGCGCTGCTGGAATTCGACGGCCACCGCTGGTCCAATTCGCGCCAACCACCGGAGCGGGTGCAAGTGGTAAATGGGGAAGCGGCGCTGATTCCCGCCGGCAAGCGGCTATTCGGCCGGCACCTCAATTACGACGTCTCTTACGATGAACTCGATACCGACGCGCTGTTCTTCGCCGGCGTGCCCGAATCCATCCGGGTGCAGCGATTGTCGGTGATGCGCGGCGTGGGCAACACGTATCGGATCGGCCAGTCCCCCGACCGGGCATTCCGGTATGGCGCATATAGCCGCCTCGACGATCCGCCCGAATCGGCGCTGCCTCCCTCCCCGGCCCCGGTTCTGTCGCTGGCGGAGCGGGAGCGCGCGCTGCAACTACCGCAACTCGACCCGCGAATTCCTGAGCTGGCGCGGGAGGCGGCAGGCGAAACGGTGTCGGATCTGATGCGTGCGCGCAAGCTCGAAGCTTTTCTGCGGACACGCTACACCTACACCCTCAGGCTGCCCAGCCACCCCATCAGCGACCCCCTGGCTTACTTCCTGTTTACGCGCAAACAGGGACACTGCGAGTACTTCGCCTCGGCCATGGCGGTGATGCTGCGGACGCTAGGGATTCCGTCGCGCATGGCTACCGGATTCCAGAGCGGCGTCTACAACCCCATGACGGAACTGTGGCTGGTGCGCGCTTCCGACGCGCATACCTGGGTGGAGGCCTGGATCGGCGGCTACGGATGGATGACGTTCGATCCCACCCCGCCCGATCCGAATCCACCGGGAGTGGCGCTGCTCACCAAGCTCGGCTTGTACCTGGATGCGGCCGAAACGTTTTGGCAGCAATGGGTGGTGGGTTACGATGCCGGCCAGCAAGGCTCGCTGGCCGACCGTCTTGGGCAGGGCGCTTTGCGCACGGGAATGGAATGGTTCGATTCGATGTCTTTGCTCGACAGGGGCTGGCAGAAGCGAGCGGCGGGCTGGTTTCAGCGCTCGTGGCAGGGGCTGGCTATGCTGACCGGGCTGGGGCTCGCCATCTGGCTATTCGGGCCGCCTCTGCTGCGCCTGCTACGGATCAGGCATCGGGTGGAGCGGGTCCGGCGCGGTAAGGCGAGTGTGGCCGACGCCACCCTGCTGTATGGCCGGATGTTGCGTGTGTTGAAGCGGCACGGCTATCAGAAACCGGTTTGGTTCACGCCGGAAGAGTTCGCTGCATCGCTCACCGGCACGCACCTGGCGCAGCCGGTGCTCGAGTTTACTGCCGCCTATAACGCGTTGCGTTTCGGCGGGCGCACGGAGGTGGCACCGCGCCTTTCCTCCCTGCTGGATCTATTGGAACGGCGGGACCGCCGTCCGTGACCCCGGAAGAGAACCAACGGCTGGAGGCGCTGGAGAGCAGGCTGGCGGACGTGGAGAGCCGTCTCGCCAAGGTGGAAGGCCGGCGCGCGCGCGCACCCAGGGCCGCTTCAGCCCGGCAGCGGCTGCCGCACCTCGAAGTGCGATTCGGCCTTAACTGGCTCAGCCGCATCGCTGCCGTCACGGTGGTGCTGGCCCTGGCGTTCTTCTTCGAGTACGCGTTCGAGAACCGATGGATCACTGAACTTGGGCGGGTGGGACTGGGGGCGGCATGCGGAACGGCCGCGCTGGCTCTCGGAGAGCGGGCGTGGCGCAAGCAGCAGAAAGCCTACGGGCAGGCGCTCACCGCAGCCGGGATCGCCTTCTTTTACCTTTCCGTCTGGGCCGCTTTCGCGCTGTATCACCTGCTGCCGGAGACTCCGGCCTTTGGATTGATGATCCTGACGACGGCCGGCGCCGGCGCGCTGGCGGTGCGCTACGATGCCCCGGCGGCGGCGATTCTGGGACTGGGCGGCGGCTTCGCCACGCCGCTGTTGCTGGGCAGCGCGAATGACGCCTGGTTCGTGCTCGGCTACGGCACGGTGCTGGACATCTGCGCGATGCTGGCCGCGCGCGCGCGCCGGTGGCACTGGCTGGAGGCAATAGCCCTGGCCGGCACCGTGGTGCTATTCGGCAGCCAATGGCCCCGCAAGCCCGAATTCGGAATCTTCGTGGTGGCCTGGTACGGCCTGTTCTCCTCGAGCGAATCGAAGCCCGTCTTCGCCGCCACGCAGGTGCTGGCCGGAATGGGTCTTGCCGGCGCGATGTCGGCCGGACCGGGACGCCTGCTACTCTCGTGGGTCCTCGGTGCCGCGGGAGTGGTCCTGTCGGAGCGGCGTGGTTGGGCCGGCGGGGCGCTGGCGGCCTTTTCGGGCTTCTGGTTCGCCTGGTGGCTGTGGTTTGCTCAGGCTGCGGCGCCGGGGCTGGCGATTCCGCTGGCGGTGCTCACGCTGGCCTATTTGACGTTCCTGATCTGGCCCGTCCGGCTGGCGTACGCCGGGGAGCGGCAATTGGGCTGGCAGGAACTCACGGTGCTCGCCCTCAATGCCGTGATCTTCTTCGGAGCCTGCTACGGGCTGCGTCCATCGGGCGTGTTTGCGCTGGCCATTGCCGTGGTGCAGATGGCTGCGGCGCGTCTGCTCTGGCGGCGGGAGAGCCGCGGCGCGATGCTTTCCGCGGGAGCGGCGTGGGTGCTGCTGGTGCTGGCCGCGCCCATTCAACTGGCGGGGTACCGGGTCACCATGGCGTGGGCCGCGGAGGCCGCCGCGCTCGTCTGGATCGGCGTCCGCCTCAATAAGCGCCGGGTGTTCTGGGGGGCGGTGGGCGTCTTCGGACTGATGCTGCTGCGGCTGGCCTTCGTCGACAGTTGGATGTATGCGGGTCAAAACGGGTACGCGCTGCTCCTCAACGCGCGCTATCTAAGCTTTGTGGCGGCGGCGGTCGCGCTGTGGGCTTCGGCGTGGTGGGTGCGCACCGGGCGGACGGCCATGGCACTCTATGTCTGCGGCCACGCGATCATGGTGTGGGGACTGGGGCTCGAGGCGGTCGGCTGGGCCGCGCGAACATCCACCGCGGGGAATTACGGGAGCAGCGCGAGTACCGCCCTGTCGGTTGTGGCGGCGGCCTACGCCGTGGTGCTGGTTGGAGCCGGCGCCGCCCGGCAGCACACGGCCACCCGCATGCTGGGCATCGGCCTGATCGGGCTGGTGGTGGTGAAGCTGTATCTCTACGACGTTTGGAGGCTGGCCGCCTTTTACCGCATGGCCGCCTTCGCTATCCTCGGAGTGCTGCTGCTGGCGGTATCTTTCCTGTACCGCGCGCGCACGGTGCGGTAGGATTCAGGAGTGAAACGCGCAATCGTTGCCGCCCTCTTGCTGCCGCTGCTGGCGGGGCAGACGGGGCGGCCGCGCGCCCGGGATATCGGCCTCGCTCCGGGCGTGTTCGCCCACGGAGAACTCAACGCCATCACGGACGTGGCCGGCGTTCGCGTGGGCCACAAGACGTTGATTGAAGGCGACAGCGTCCGCACCGGCGTCACCGCCATTCTGCCCGGCTCGTGGAACCTGTTCCAGGAGAAGGTGCCGGGAGCGGTGTTCGTCGGCAATGCGTTCGGCAAGCTGGCCGGGTCCACGCAGGTGGAGGAACTGGGAACGATTGAAGCGCCGATTATCCTCACCAATACGCTGAGCGTTGCGGCGGGTATCGAAGGAGTGATCGCATGGACCCTGGCCCAGCCGGGAAACGAGCGGGTGGTGTCCGTAAACGCCGTGGTAGGCGAAACCAACGACGGCGGCCTCAACGACATCCGGGGCATGCACGTACGGCGCGAACACGTATTGGAGGCGATTGGCAGTGCGAAGGGCGGTCCGGTGCCCGAAGGCAGCGTGGGCGCGGGAACGGGAACGCAGTGCTACGGCTGGAAGGGCGGCATTGGAACAGCCTCGCGGATAGCGGGGCCGCGTTACGGCGGATACACGGTCGGGGTGCTGGTGCAGACCAATTTCGGCGGCATTCTGACCATGGGGGGCGCACCGGTGGGTCGCGAGCTGGGCCGGGTGCCTTTCGCCGTTCCGGAAGCAGGCCGTGGAGACGGATCCTGCATGATCGTGGTCGCCACCGACGCGCCGCTGACGCCGAGGGATCTGCGCCGGCTGGCCGCCCGTGCCGTTTTCGGACTGGCGCGGACCGGCTCTTCGTACAGCAACGGCAGCGGCGATTTCGCCATCGCCTTTTCTACGGCGCAGGGCATGCGGGTGCGGCATGGCAGCACGGCGCTGGTGAGGTACGAAGCGCTGCCGACCGATGCCTTATCGCCGCTCTTCGAAATGGCGCTCGAAGCCACCGAAGAGGCGGTGTACAATTCCCTGCTCCAGGCCACGACCGTGAAATCCCGAATCGGAACCGCCGAGGCCATTCCGGTGGAACGGGTGAAGGAAATCCTGAGCAGGTACGGAATCCGGTAGGGTTGTCACTTCCGCTGTTCGGCGCCGGCCAGTTCGCGGACGCGATCGAGCAAGCCGGCCGTGTGGTCTGCCAGCCGCAGCCGGGCGGCCGGGCGGAGGGCGTCGATCCAGTGTTCCGAGGGCGCGGGCACCACGTAGTCGACCACCCGCAGGGCCGCGGCCAGCACAGCGCGAGCGGATTGCGGAAGCAGTTCCGGTTCGGCGGGCAGCACTACGGCCAGCATGCTCGCACCGGGCGTCCGTTCATGGAAGGCGGCAAGCTCGCGGGCTTCGGACGCCCGTAGCGGGTTAAAGGTGCCCGCGGCCGCCGCAACCGGGCCGGGCAGTCTCAGCGCCTCCTCGGGCGTCAGGATTTTGTTTCGGGTGTCCATGCGTTCTCGAGAAGCAGGGCGGCTTCGGCGCAGACCCGGTCGGGCGTGACGCGCGTCATGCAGCGATGGTCGATGGGGCACTCGCGAAGCAGGCACGGACTGCATTCCGCATGTTCGCGAATGACGCGGGCCAGGGGTCCGGTGGGGCCGGTGCCGACATCGTCGGTGGCCCCGAACACGGCGAGGGTGGCAACGCCCAGCGCGGAGGCAACGTGCATCGCGCCCGAATCGTTGGTAAGGAACAGCCGGCAGGCGGCGGCCAGTTCGATGAATTCGGCCAGCGTAGTCTGCCCGGCCAGATTGTGCGCCGCCGCCCCGGTTTCTGCGGCGGACCGGGCCACCCGTTCGCACAGCTCACGCTCGGAGGCCGACCCGAACAGGACGACCGCGGCGCCCGTTTCCGCGGCGATACGCCGGGCGCTCTCCGCGAACCGTTCCGCCGGCCAGCGCTTGGCGTTGCCGTAGGCGGCGCCGGGGCTGACGCCGATTGCCCCTCCCCGAATTCCCAGCGCTGCCAGGCGCTCTCCGCCCCTTTCCCGGGCCTGCTCCACATTCTCCAGCCGGATGGGACCGGGCGGAGGAAGGCGCTCGAGCAGCCCGGCCCGGCGCAGGAGCTCAAGATAATAGAAACGCTCGTGACGCGGGATCTCTCCGGGGTCGGGAGGCGGGACGGCACGCGTCAGCAGCAGGCCGCGGCCGTCGCGATTGTAGCCGATGCGCTCCGGGATGCCGGCGAGCCAGGCCATCAGCGCCGCGTCGAATGCGTTCTGGAGCAGAATGGCGCAATCGAATCGCTCGGCGCGCAGGCCCAGGGCAAATCTGCGCCTCGCCGCCAGTCCTTTGGGAGCGGGGTACGGGATCACCCGGTCAATGCAGCTTTCGCGGGCATAAAGTCCGGCCACGGACGGACGTACAACCACCGCGATGTGCGCCGCCGGAAAGATCCCGCGGATGGCGCGGATAGCGGGCAGGGACATGACCGCGTCGCCCAGCCAGTTGGTGGCGCGCACCATAACCTTCGAATGTGCGGAGGGATTGAAGGTCACTGTCTCCAGAATAACAGTGGGTCGCGGATTGCGGCCTCCCGGGTGATGCGATACAAGGTCACATTCCGCAAACGATTCTCGCCGGAAGGCGAACCGTCCGACGATCCCAGATCCCTGGTTTCCACCATGGACGGAGTGATCCTGGACGAGCAAGTGGTGGAACGGATCGAGCCGGCGGGACTCGGCGTAGCCGGAGACCTGAACGCGGGCTCGGGTTCGGAGGAAAGCAACGACAACGGCTTTCTGGCATTCGGCACCGAGTCCTGGGTGTTCGATATCACCGAGGGCCGGGAAAAAGAGTTCACTGACGCGCTGGTGGAGAGCCGGGTCGTGCTGGATTTCGAGGAGGTTCCGGATGAATCCTTAACCACGTGACCGATCGGCTACCCTGGAACGATGGGGTTTCGACTGTCGGTCAACTACCGGCCGCGCGGAGATCAGGAAAACGCGATCGCGGAACTGGGAAGGGGCCTGCGGGACGGCGAACAGCACCAGGTCCTGCTCGGGGTGACCGGGTCGGGCAAGACTTTCACTATGGCCAAAGTCATCGAGGCGGCCGGGAGGCCTGCACTCGTGCTGGCCCACAACAAGACGCTGGCCGCACAACTTTACCACGAGTTCAAATCGTTCTTCCCTGAGAATGCGGTGGAGTATTTCGTCAGTTACTACGATTACTACCAGCCCGAAGCCTACATCCCCTCGAGCGACGTTTACATCGAAAAGGAAGCCACGACCAACGACGAGCTGGACAAACTGCGGCTCTCCGCGACGCGGTCACTGTTCGAGCGGCGGGATTGCGTGATCGTGGCGAGCGTGAGCTGCATCTACGGGTTGGGCTCGCCGGAAGCCTACTACGGCATGCTGCTGATGCTCGAAAAGGGCCAGAAGATCTCGCGCAACCAGATCCTCTCCCGCCTGGTGGAGATTCTCTACGAGCGCAACGACAGCGATTTCCGCCGCGGGACGTTTCGGGTGCGGGGCGACGTGATCGAAGTTTATCCGACTTACGACGACAACGCTTTTCGCATCGAGTTGTGGGGAGACGAGATCGAATCGCTGTCGCAGGTGGATCCGCTGCTGGGGCAGATCAAACGCACCTATCAACGCCTGCCCATCTACCCCAAAACGCACTACGTGATGAGCGAGGAAACCCGTATAGCGCCATGGACAGCATCCGCGTGGAGCTCGAATGGTGGCACAAGGAACTCGAGAAGGGCGGCAAACTGATCGAGGCGCAGCGGCTGTTTCAGCGGACCATGTTCGATCTCGAAATGATCAAGGAGATCGGATACTGCCATGGGATCGAAAACTACTCCCGCCATTTTTCCGGCCGGCTGCCCGGTGAGGCGCCACCCACGCTGCTCGATTACCTGCCGCACGATTCTGTCATTTTCCTGGACGAGAGCCACCAGACCGTGCCGCAATTACACGCGATGTATCACGGCGACCGGTCGCGGAAGGAAGTATTGGTGGGACATGGATTCCGGCTGCCGAGCGCGCTCGACAACCGGCCGCTCACCTTTGAAGAGTTCGAGCACCGGGTGAACCAGGTCATTTATGTTTCCGCGACACCGGGACCGTACGAATTGACGAAGTCGGCGGGCGTAGTGATAGAGCAGATCATCCGGCCGACAGGATTGATCGACCCGACAGTGGAGATCCGGCCGGTGAAGGGACAGGTAGACGATCTTCTGGGGGAGATCCGAAAGCGGACAGAATGCAATCAGCGCGTGTTAGTCACGACACTTACGAAGCGCATGTCCGAGGACTTAGCCGAGTATTACTCCGAGGTAGGCGTGCGCTGCCGCTACCTGCACTCGGAAGTCAGCACGCTGGACCGGATCAAAATTCTCAGGGACCTGAGACGCGGCGAATTCGACGCGCTGATCGGAATTAACCTTTTGCGCGAGGGGCTGGACCTGCCCGAAGTCTCCCTGGTGGCGATCCTCGATGCGGACAAGGAGGGCTTTCTGCGTTCGTCCGGGTCGCTGATCCAGACCATCGGCCGCGCCGCAAGACACGTGGAAGGACACGCCATCCTGTATGCGGACGTGATGACCGATAGCATGCGACGAGCCCTCGACGAGACAGGGCGGCGGCGGGTGATCCAACTCGAATATAACGAGCGGAATAACATCGTGCCGCAATCCATCACCAAGCCGATCGACATGAGCCTGGTGGCAATGGCCGAGGCGGATTACGTTACCGTGCCTCTCGAAGCCGACGAGGAAATGGAGAACCTCACGCCGGAACAGCGGCAACGTTTTATTGCGGAACTCGAGGAGAGGATGCGCGAAGCGGCGCGCCGGTTCGAATTCGAACAGGCGGCGCAGCTTCGCGACCGCGTCAAGGCGCTCAAGGCCCCGGACAGAGATCTTACCAGCGAAAGCCGAACGTCACCGGGATGAAGTCGGAGCCCGCGCCGGCGGTGAACATATGATGATAGCGAGCTTCGCCGAACAGCTTCACGCTGCTTGAACCCAACCGGACCGACATGCCTACGCCGCCATTCACGCCGCCCTTATAGACGCCGTAGGAGCCGATCACCTGATCGGTGGCGATGTCCGCCGGATAGAAGCCGAACCACGGATCGAACACGGTGATTGTGGTGATGGCCGGTTGTGTGAATTCCACCGTGCGGTGATATAGACCGCCGCCTGCGGTGACGTAGAAATCGGCCGGGCCGCGCTGTGTTACGTGAAGAACAGGATTCAAAGTGACAGCCCAGAACCGGGTAGTTCCGTCCGGCGCGCCGACCTGGTCCAGGGAGGTGCGGGCGATCGGGAAGTTGACGAATGTAAAGTCGGCCTGGAGCCCGATGTTATCGTTCGAGATGCCGGCGCCGGCCGCGGCGTTCCAGCCACGATTCAAGTGGCGGCCGATGGGATTAATGGGCTCGGTGAAACCACCACCGACAAAACCTGTGAAACGCGGTTGAGCCAGGGCGGGCAGTGCCGCCAGGCCGCAGAGAGTAATAAAACAAGCGATTTTTTTCATGGGGTCGAGATACCTCTACGGGTCCAGTAAGCTGCAAGCATCCGGCCAGTGGATGTTATCGGCCCAATTACTTTTGGAAAAACGAGATTCCAGCGACGCCGGCTGCTCCGGCCGTCATACATTCGTGCGCATTTTCCGGTGTGATACCACCCAGCGCCAACACCGGAATGGTGACGCTGCGAACGGCGGCGTGCAATCCGTCGATGCCGTGGACCAGGCCCGCGGCGGGCTTCGAGATCGGCGGAAACACGGGCCCGAATACGGCAAAATCGGCTCCGCCCGACTCGGCCTCCCGCAGTTCTGCAACCGAATGCGTCGAGACTCCAATGAGGAAACCGGGCGGAGTCACGGCACGGAGGATGTTTGGCGCTATGGATCCGCCAGGCAGATGCACGCCGTGCGCGCCGCAGGCGAGCGCGATATCTGTGCGGCCGTTCACCAGCACCTGTGCACCGGCGGCGCCGGCAAGTTCGAGCACCCGAAGAGTCAGTTCGAGTAATTCGCGTGCGGTGAGATGTTTCTCGCGGATCTGAATGCGCTGTACGCCGTTCGAAAGGGCGCGTGCAACCAAAGCCGGCAGCGCTTCGATACCTCCCGCCGAACGGCTGTCGGTGATGTAGTATCGCAGCATGGCCTAGAGAATCTTCAGGCCCTCGGGCGGAAACTCGAGGAGCCAGCTTTTGTTGTCTTTCCGGGCGGCGTAGTCGGGATGGGAAAGGTCCGCAAAGAGCCCACCCGCAAATTCCATGCGGACGCTGCGCGCCCTCATCGAAACCCTTACCAGCGTAGCTGGAATGAAGTTGACGCCGGGCTGGATTTCGCCCGAATGCACGCGCACGTCGGCCGGGTGCACGGCTATCGAGATGCGGTCGCCGCGGAAATGGCCGGGGATGTAGGAGGTTTGCAGGGCGAAGGTTTCAAAATCAACGCGGCCGGTGTTTCTGCCGGGATCGAGGGAGCCGATGGTGCCGGCGAAGACGTTCGGAAACCCGAGTAGCTGCGCTGCTTCCACCGATTCCGGGCGATTCACCACTACCCGGGGCGCGCCGCGCTGCACCAGCCGGCCGTTTTCCATCAGGATCAACTCCGTCGCAACGGCACAGCACAGGTCGAGATCGCCGGTGACCAGCACGACGGGCGACGGGCAGGTTTCGCGGATGGTGCGCAGCGCGGCCTCGTCCCAGCCGCGATCGTCAAGCAGTACCAGCCGGGGCGAGGGAATCAGCGCCCGCGCTGCGGCAGCGTCGCGTCGCTGCTTCGGAGCCAACTCGCGGGTTCGCGCCTCGGCCGCGGCGGTGAGGGAAAAGCGGTCCAACAGTTCGGCGATGCGCCGGTGACGCTCCACTCGCGGCAAAGATCGGGCGGCGAAAGCGAGATTCTGCCGGAGGGTCATGTGAGGGAAGAGCGTGTCCCGCTGCGCCACATATCCGCAGCGGCGGCTTTGCGGAGGGAGGAAGACGCGTGTTTGCGCGTCGTAGAGGATGGCGTCGTCGAGCAGGATGCGACCGGAATCCGGCGCCACGAATCCGGCAATCATCTCCAGGGTGAGGCTCTTGCCGGCTCCGGCGGGTCCGAAAAAGGCGAGGATCCCGGGGCCGATCGGGAACTCGAGGTCGAGCGAAAAGGACGGCGGCACCTTTTTTCCAACGCGTACCTGGGTCATGGAAGGGGCCTGCCGAGCCGGGTTGCAATCCAGAGGGTAAGAGCGAACTCGCTAGCCACGCGCGCGAACACGATTGCGGCCGCGGCGATAAGGGGCCGCGAGGCCAGCGGCAGCACGATGCGCCAAAAGACTCGCCACTCCGAAGCGCCCAGACCGCGCGCGGCATTGACGCAGCCGGGGTCCACCGAGTCGAAGGCGTTGCGCGCGGAGCGGAGCAGGAACGGCGAGGCGTACAATACGCCGGCGGCAGCCGCTGCCGGCCATGGAAACCGGGGGAACAGGAGATAGCCGCAGAGGATGGTGGGCGGCAGTGCCAGGGGGACGGCCCCGGCACGCAAAACCCAGCGATTGCGCCGGTACGAATAGCCGAGCCACATTCCGAGACCGGCGGAAATTGCGGTGGCGGCGGCCGCTACCTCCAGCGTTTTACGCACGGCGAGGGCATCGAGGGTCATTGGCGGGACCTTCAATTATAGCGGCCGGAAGCGGCAACTGAAATGGCGCAGGAAAGGCGGCTCTTCGGCGATTTCGAGGCCCCGGATTCCGGCCTTACGCTCGTTCACCTCGAGGATCGCCTCCACCACGTAATCGATGTGGCTCTGCGTGTAGACGCGGCGGGGAATTGCGAGGCGCAGCAACTCATGGCGCGCGGCACCGCCGAACATGACCGAGCCGATTTCGACCGAGCGAATGCCGGCATGACGGTAGAGTTCGACCGCCAGCGCCTGCCCGGGGAATTGCGCGGCGGGTATGTGGGGCAGCATGCGCTTTGCATCGATGTAGATTGCGTGGCCGCCGGGAGGCTCGACGATCGGCACGCCACGGTCCGCAATGTGCCGGCCGAGGTAGCCCGTGGAGGCGATGCGGTAGCGCAGGTAGTCCGGCTCGAGCACCTCCTCGAGGCCGGTGGCAATCGCGTCCAGGTCGCGGCCGGCAAGACCGCCGTAGGTGGGAAAGCCCTCGGTGAGAATGAGCAGGTTGGTTTCCTGCTGTGCGAGGCGATCATCGTTGGTCGAAAGAAATCCACCGATGTTGGCGAAGGCGTCTTTCTTCGCGGAAAACGTGCAGCCATCGGCAAGCGAAAACATCTTCTGCGCGATTTGCCGGGGCGTCCACTGCGCGTATCCCTCCTCCCGCTCGCGGATGAACCAGGCGTTCTCCGCGAAACGGCAGGCATCGAGGTAGAACGGGATGCGGTGTCGCGAGCACGCGTCGTGGACGGCTTCGATGTTGGCCATCGAGACCGGCTGCCCGCCGCCCGAGTTGTTGGTAACGGTCAGCATGACCAGGGGGATGCGTTCGCGCCCCTCGGCGGCGATCAGCTTTTCGAGCGCCTCCACGTCCATATTGCCCTTGAACGGGAGCCGGGCCTGGGTATCGGCGGCTTCGGGCAGCGGCAGGTCCACCGCGGCCGCGCCGGTAAACTCGATATTGGCGCGCGTCGTATCGAAATGGGTGTTCGATGGGACCACGTGTCCCGGCCGGCACATCACGGTAAACAGAATGCGCTCCGCGGCACGTCCCTGGTGGGTGGGAATCATGTGGCGGAACCCGGTGAGGCCGTCGGCAGCGCGCTTCAGCCGGAAAAAGCTCTCGCTGCCGGCGTACGACTCGTCGCCGCGCATAACGGCCGCCCATTGCGCGTTGGACATGGCGCTGGTACCGGAGTCGGTAAGCAGATCGATCAGGATGTGGCGCGCTTCAATGAGAAAGAGGTTGTAGCCCGCGTCGCGGAGGTAATTCTCGCGCTCTTCGGGCGTGGTCTGGCGCAACGGCTCCACGCTCTTGATGCGAAACGGTTCGATGATAGTGCGCACGAAGCTGATTATCGCGCGGCAGCCGGATGACTGGAGGCCGCTTATCGGGAATTGCGCTCGTACTCGGCATTGAACTCGCACCCGATCAGGGCGATGAACGCCATCATGTACATCCAAACCAGGAGCGCGATGCCCGCGCCTACCGAACCGTAGAGGACGTTGTAATTGGCGATATTTCGCGCGTACCACGCAAAACCGGCGGTGGCGGCCAGCCAGAGGACGGTGGCGAGAATCGCGCCGGGCCAGACGTAGCGCCACTGCTGCTGCCGGTACGGGCCGAAGTAATACAGGGTGGCCGTGACGGTGACGGTGGTTACAAAAGCGAGCGAGTAGCGGCCGAAGCGGCTTACCCAGACCCATAAGTCAGACAGGCGCGTGAGCATGGGATCTACCTTGAGCCAGCTGAGGACAAGGCGCTCCACCTGCCCGCCGAAGACGACCAGCAAGGAGGCCGCCAGCAAGGGAACGGCGGAAGCGAGAACCAACGCCATCGCCACGGCGCTTTGCCTGAGGAAACTGCGATTGCGGGGCACGCGGTATGCCGCCTGAAAACCCTCGATGAGGCTCTTGATTACGCCGGACGCGGCCCACACCGAGACGATACCGGCAGCGATGAGCAGGCCTAGCGGCCTCGCTCCGGAAACACGGAACTGCTGAACCACCAGGTCCTCCGAACCGGGCGGCACAATCTCCGAGAGCGCCCGCTCCATGATGCGGGAGACGAATCCGGCGCGCGACTGAACCAGAATGGTGGCGGCCGATGTGAGCACCGGGAAGAATGAGAGCAGGGCGGAATACGCCGCACCCTTGGCGATGCTGAAACAGCCGTCGTCGAAGGCCGCAATCGTGGAGCGGCGCACCAGCCAGAATAACGTCCGGGGAGTCAGACGCACACGGCCAGTATAGCGACAGCTTCCCCCCACTCCCGCAGGTGTTTATTGGCGCCGGAGGCGTAATGGCTGCGATTCGAGGGCTAACCTTTGCCGTCGCGAAGTGGAATGCGATCTTCCCGCTGTTGCTCGGCGGCTGTCTGCCTGCGGCCGCGCAAGCGCCCCCGGAACAGGTTATCCACGTGAACGTCAACCTGGTGCAGGCGGCCGTCCGCGAGGGTCTCGGCATCTACGAGCGGTTCACGCGCGACCGGCGGCAGATCGAGGCCGGTCTGGAGCGTTTGCTGCGCCGCGCCGGACAGTCCGATTTGCTGATCAATCAGGCCGTCGAACATAAGCTCGCTTCCGCGATGAACGCTTTCTTTATGGAAACTTATCATGCGCTGACCGTGGCCGCATTGTCGCGGGCGGTCGAAGGGCTTCGCCACATGCCTGGAGGAAAGGGTTCGTGCTGTTTTCCGATGGCATGGAGTTCCCATCCACCGTTCGATGCGAGAGGGCTTCTGCCGGAAAGCCCCGCCGCCCTCCAGGAGATGCCGAATCTGCTGGCACGGGCAACGGGTGGAATCTTTGCCAAGAACACGAACGGACTGAGCGACGCCGTCGGGAAAGCGATGGAGGATATGACCGGTTATTATCTGCTGGCATATCAGCCCTCTGCCGGGGAGTTCGAGGAAGTGAATAAGCATTCGGGCAACCATCGGATTCAAGTCAAACTCAACCGGCCGGGACTCAATGTACGTTCGCGGCAGAGCTTTTCATTTCTGAAGGAAGCTCCCGAGGCGGAGCCCTCGACAAGGGAAGACTACCTGCGCCGGATTTGTCCTCCCCGTTCGACGCCGGCGGCGGCGAGCGATCCCGCGGGCTTTCATCCCCATCGACGGTCATGATCTCCGCTTTGCGGAGACGGAGGACAGGCGCCGGAATGCGGTGCTGGACGTCGTCGTAACGGCATACAAGATCGACGACCAGGTGGTCGCCAGCAAAGATCAGCGCTACACCATCGAGGTGCCCGCCGACCGGGTCGAGCACTACGCCGCAACGGGTTTCAATTACCAGTTGGACATCGCCATACCCAAACCGGGACCGTATCAGCTCTGGGGCGCGGTCCGCGACCCTGCTTCCGGGCTGGCCGGTTCCGCCCGGAGATTCGTAAGGAAAAGGAACTTCCCGCCCGGAATCGCCGCATTGGCGCGCCGGTCTCCGAGTCGGAAACCACCAGACTGGAAAGTGCGAGCTGCGATTGGTTGAAATCCGGGGCTTGCTAAGTCCGGCTGTATCGCGATGGTGCGCGCGTGTTTGCGGGGCGGCCGATTCCACTTTTCGGCGGAAGCCGGGGAGAGCCCCCTCTATGTTCTTGGAAAAGTCGGTATCCCACCGGATTTATCGCCCGGCGAATATCGTATGGAGCTGTCGGCATACGATGGAATCGCCAGGCGCCGTACTTCGCAATGGGCCGACTTTACTCTGCTGGGTCCTGACGCGTCTCAATAAAGAGCAATAGCGGGTAGATGCTCCTGGCGCATTTTCCACGCCGGTGGGAAGGCGGAAACACCGGCCATGAAAGCAACTGCCAGAAGCAGGCCGCCGTTACCCGGCAGGTACAGCGGCAGGTTGGCGCGCTGCCAGTTGTGGCCGCTGGTACGCCAGGTGTTCTTCGGGGTGTTCATGAGCAGCGCGTCGATTGCCAGGCCGGACTCGCCCAGCGAAGCCGCAGTCATCGCCACCATGGGGAAATCCCAGCCCCAGGTGTCCTCCCACTTCCATTCCGCGAAGGTCTTTTTCAGCGTGCGGCGCATGGTCTCGCGGTCCACCTTGAAACCCGGCAAGACTCCCAGCGCGCCGAGCATGGACGGATGGTCGCGATTACGTTCCGTGAAGGTCTGCGGGCAGTTCTCGTGCGCCAGGTACACACCGTCCTTCACTGGAAGCGGCGCGAGGCGGTTGCGGACATCGTCCCACCTGGGGTTCCGCTGCATGCCGAGACGCTGCCGCCATTGTTGCGCGATTTCCAGCCCGTGGGCCCAGGATTCGAGCTCGAACGTCGGGTTCCAGGTTTCGCGCGGCGGATGATTTTCCTGCGCCGGAATCACGGGCGGGCCAAGAACGTACCGGCGAGTTTTCGCTTCATCATGAGCGAAGGACGCCATGAACTCGGCCGATTCGAAAACTACGTCGGCAAAGCGCTGAAGAGTGCGGGCCGCAGGCTGGGACCTGTAGCAGAGATCCGCCATCACAATCGGATGCGGCTGCTGCCAGATCAGCAGCGGGCCGATCGGCGAAGGGCTGTCGCGGCCGTCCGGCGCGGTCATCTTCGGCCAGCGCACGCCCGCATATCCCTGGCTGCGGGCCTTTTCGCGGGCCGAGGGCAGAATGGCGCGATACCATTCCAGGCTGCGTTCGAGCAGCGGAGCGCGGCCCCACAGGGGAAAGTGCGCCGCGTGCCAGTAGTGCATTTCCAGGTGATATTTACCGTACCAGCTGTTGCACGTGAGGCCCGTCTCCTGCGGAGGGAGCGAACCGGCGCACTGGATGGCCGTGAGGTACTGCGAGAGCACGATGCGGCGTTCGAGCTCGCGTGCCCGCGGGTCCGGGGCGGCGGAAAGATCGATCGCGGCTCCCTGCTGCCAGAAACCGCTCCAATGCTTGCGAGAGGCGGCGAACGTATCCGCTGCGGTGGGAATGGCAGGCGCGCCGGCTGCGCGGTAGAAGGCCATCACGAATTCGAGGCGGGGGCCCTCGGGCGTGATGAGAAACGTGTGCGGCCCTTCGCGGCGGTAAGATGCGGGGCTGTTCCACGCGATGCTGGCGGTGTAACGGTCCGCGTCGAGTTCCCGGCGAATTTGCAGGTGGTTCCCTCGAAACGTCTCGGTGCTGCGGTGCTTCTCGGGATGCGCCCAATCGGCCGCGTTCATGGCGGGCGAGCCGTAAGGGAACACGATGCGAACGGGCATCGCGCCGGCGACCCGCACGGCCACCAGGTCCAGATCGGGATGGCATGCGGTCTCAACCACCACCCGCCTGCCGGCATGTTCGAAGCGGCTCTCCAGGATGCCCGACCAGAGATCGAGCTTTTGTTCGATGCCGGTGATCTCCGTCGGCCTGTCGATAGCGAATCCCGCGCGGCCCAGGTGCA
This sequence comes from Bryobacterales bacterium, assembly GCA_963836425.1. Taxonomy (GTDB): domain Bacteria; phylum Acidobacteriota; class Terriglobia; order Bryobacterales; family Bryobacteraceae; genus CAWIJJ01. The sequence goes on from CAWIJJ010000017.1 coordinate 612,385, forward strand.
GGCGATGAGGGTTCTCGCGCAACCAGTCGTAGAGCTCTTTTTGACCGGTCTGCGACGTCGGATATCCGACCGGGCGGCCGAACGTATCGTATTCGACGAGCTTCAGATCCGCCGGCCCTTTGCCGTTTGGGTTGGGCGCGGTGTGCCAGCCCCATTGCGACATGGTGCAGAGAGGCGTCTCGGCATCGTAGAGATCGGGGAAGGTCTGGAGTCCGGTGGGGTCGGCAGTGAAGGCGAACTCGCCGTTTCCCACCGAGAGCGGCGACCGCGGGTCGAATTCCCGAAGCACGGGATTGTGGCGCTGCACGACAGCCTGCCGGTCAATCGAACCGGTGGTTTGGGCGGACAGCGCCGCCGGCGCAAGCTGCAGCAGGGTCCGGCGCGAAATGGTCATGGGGCAAGGATTTGTTCCAGGTGGTGTTCGACATGATCGACGTAGCTGTCGATGAGGGTGGAGAGCGTGAGAGGCTGCCCGTCGCCGAGCCGGCAGAGATGCTCAAGCGCGGACGGGTCGAGATTCCGCAAGACGTGGAGCAGATGGCGGTTGAGCAATAGCCAGAGATTCACGATATCCGGCCACGGCTCGGCTGCGTAGTTTTGCGCGCGCACCCAGTCTTCCTGCTGATACGAAGGAAAGTCGAGCGAGTCAGCGAGTTCGAGCCGGACGACGCGTTGATGGTTATTGGACGCCGAGTCGATCAAATGTCCGAGGATTTCTTTGCGCGACCAGCGGCCGGGAGCGCGCGGCGAGGCGGCTTCGCTATCACTGAAGTCCACCAGGCGTGGTGGAACGGTGGACACCAGCCGGGCCAGCCGGTCGGCGGCTGCGCTCATTTGAGCACCACCCGGGCGAGGCCCGTGTTGTTGGCGCTATCGGCCGCGCGGACCACCAGCAGGTGCTCGCCGGCGGCCAGCGCGGTCAGGTCAAGGGCGAAATGTTCGCTCAGCGAATCGATGACTCCGTCGGCGGCGCTCACCGGAATCCAACTGGCGGCGTCGAGGGAATATTCGCAGCGGCGCAGGGGCGAGGCGGCGTCCAGCGCATGGAACTCCACATGCGCGGTACCGCCGGAGTAGCGCACAGCGCCCATGGTCACCAGCGGCGGCGTGTTATCGATCATAATCGGCGCGCTGGTCATCTGCGCTTCCCGGGCGTTCGGCGGTGGATTCGATTCGCGATCGGAGGTGAGCACACGGAAGAAATACTTGCCGTCAGCGAGGATGTCGCCGTCGAAGGTGACCGAGTTTTCGTGCAGTCCGCTTTTAAGCACCATCCACTGGGTGGCGTCTTCGCTGCGGAAATAGACGTTATGCACGAGCCTGTCGTTATCGGGGTCTTCGGCCACCCAAATGATGGAAATTTGCTGGGTTGACGCTTTGGGCAGCGTCTGCGTCGGGGTGCCGGCGGCAGACGAGGTGGAGTCGGCCGAATCGCTCACCGTCACCGAGTATGCGGAAGAGGCGGACGCGGCCGAAGACCCGGCCGCCTGCGCGGTAGCGACCGATTGGGCAATGACGTTGATACTCCGCAGCACGGGCGGCGAGTTCTGCGGCAGGTAAGCGAGGGTGACGCTGTGCAGGACGGGCGTGGCCCCATTTGCGCCGGTGAGTTCCGCTTTCCATTCGACGTAGCGCGCGTTGGGGCTGGTGATGGGCGCGCCTTTCGGATCCGACAGCGGAGCCGACCAGTCGCTCCACGTGCGGTCCGGCTTGGCCGAATTTCCGGAGCGGGTGCGAAACACGAGGGAGCACCCGGCAGGAACATCGGCGCGCCAGGTTAAGCCCCCCCAGCGCGACGCGGTTCCCGAATCGTGAGGCGGCGCCTCATAAAAACCCGAGGTGCCCGGACCTTCACCAAGGCGGTAAATGTGGCCCATGTTGCCGGTGGCGGCGAGCACGGAATGCTCGGCGGGAAGCAGGCGTGTGGTTTCGCTTTGATTGGTCTGCGCCACCAGGGTGACCCGGCGGTCCGGAGAGAGCCCGTAGATCCGGCCGTTGTCGTCCGTGGCGAACAGGATCTGGCGTTCGAGGGCCAGCACGTCGTAAACGTTTTCTTCCTTGGAACTCCACAGCGTCTCCACCGTGTTGTCCGGATTGATGCGGTAGAGGGCGGATTTCTCGACTCCGGTTGCATCCACCACCGGGCTGAACTGCGTGCTGACCTGAGGGGTGGCAGCAATGGCGGGCTGCGACTTAACCTCCTGCGGCTTGATTTCGCCGGCCTGCGCCTCCACCGTGATGCTGGTGGTGACGGTGGGGACCGACCCGGCTGGAGTCGCGTTCTGGTTCGCCTGGGAGGCACTCTGCACACGCTTGGCGACAGAACCGCCGAGGGCTGCCGCGTAAATCGTGCCGTCCGGCAGTGGCACGATGGAGCGGATTTCGGGGAGATTGGCGTCGTAAAGGACGAACGCTTTGTCCTTCTCGGAAATGCGGTAAAGGATGCCGTTCGGCTCGGTGCCGGCGAGGAGCCGGGCCTGCGCATCAAGCGCGAGGCCGGTGACGTGGGATTGCCCGGTGTCGTAGTAAAGCTCGCCTTTGCCCGCAGCAGGAACGCGGAAGATTTTGCCCTGATCGCCGGTTCCGACGAAAAGCGCGCCGTCCGGCGCGACCGCGAGAGACCAGATGTAGCGTGCCTGCGGCGCGAAATACTCCGAAGCCTGGCCGTCTTCGATGCGGTAAACCTTGCCATCGGGCGACGTGCCCGCGTAGACCACGCCTTTGGCGTCCACGGCGATGGCGAACACTTCCGGCTGTTCGGCGGTCCAAAGCAAGGACGACTTGCCGGCGGCGTCGATCTTATAGACGCGCCCGCGGTGGCCGGTAGCGGCGTAGATGGTTTCGCCGGGGCCGCGAGCCGCACTCCAGATCACCGGCTGATCCGAGTTGAAGAGCGTCTCGACCTTTGGAGCAAGCGAGAGGCGGCCTTCCCGGCTGAGAGAAATGCCATCGAACCGGCCGCCGACGAAATCGTCGTACGAGTTCATTTCCCAGGCGGTGGTTCCGCTCGGAAACAGCGCGGGTGCGAGCGTTCCCAGCAGCGCGGCCAGCAGGGCAGCGGCCGGAAGGATTCGGCACAGACGTTTCTTCATTCCTTAATTTCCACCTGGATCGTTTTGGACCCGGATATAACCATGTCGCCGCCGTCGATCTCGATCTGCGCGATTCGTGAATTGCGGGTCTGCGTAATGCCCGCCAGGTTGGCCTGGGAGCCTCCGAGAATCAGCGCCACAGAGGCGGGCGGATCCGGCAGGTCTGCACCCTCGAGTTGATAGGCCGGGCGGGCGCTCCACACGCGCACGTAGGCCTTGGTGTTGGGATGAAGGTTGTTCACCGTGCCGATCAACTGCGCCGCCGTGTGCGGGGTGGACGTGAGAATCTGTCGAAACTCGGCCAGGTTGGTGCTGTTGGCGTCGGCCACGGTGAAGTACAATGTGCCGGGTTCCTGCCCGATGGGAACGTCATACCTCACCTGCCGCTGAACCTCCGCTCCGTTTTCGCCCACCAGGCCGATGGTAATATCGACCTGCTCACCGGCGCGGACGGCACGCCGTGCCGCCGAGACACTATCGATCGTCAACTGCTTCTTCTGTTCGAACAGGTCAAGACGAAGCGAGACGTTCCTGAGTTGCAGGGTGTTGAACCCGCTCTGCATGACATACGCAACCGGGATAGCCGCGGAAAGGGAGGCCTGCGCCGCCGACCCCGTGTCCAGCGCGAACATGTTGTCGAGCACGACGGGCGCGGGTGCGTTCTGGAACTCCACCTGCCCGGTCATCCGCACCGTAGCGGCGCCAACGGTGCGCTCGGTCGCATCGATGGTAGAGAAGACGGCCATCTGCACCAGCAGCGGACTGAGCATGGCGTCGCTGACCATTTGCATGTTGTAGGTCTGCACGGTCCGCGAATCGCGTGTCACGGTAATGCTGAGGGGCACGAGGGGAGGCCGGGTCCCCAGGGTTCCGGAAATGGCCGAATTCTGGTCCTGTGAAATGGTGCCCATCCATTCGCGGGCAGTCGAGAGCTTGAAGGACGTATTGAGCGTGGGCACGAGGGCAAGAACTTCGGATCGGGCGAAGGGAAGCGCGGTAGTACCGACATCGAGGAACCGGTGTCCGAAGGCGTAGACCTTGTTGCCGTCGATATGGGTGACGGTGCCGTCGGCAGCCACGCTGTAATCCCCGGACATAAGTTGGACGCTGATCATCGAACCCGGTTTGAGGTCGGCGGGATTGCCCATGCCGGGCTGAATGTTCGCGCCCGCGGAAACGGCCTGGCGCGGTTCGAGTCCGGCCGCCCGCAACTGCGAACCAAACGTCTCCAGGGTGGAACGGCTGAATCCCCCGAAGGCGATGGGTGTGGCAATATCCTGCATGGGAGATCCGGTTGCGGAGGCCGGAACCGGCTGGGAGAAGCGGTGGAACAGGTCATTGTCCGCGAGGGCCACCGGCGGTCGGGATCCGGCCACGGCGGTAAGCGCGCATCATGTCCTCGATGGGGCGAATACCGGCAATGGGGTCTTTAGCGTAGGGGAACGCCATGGCGACGGCGCCGACAAGCTTGCCGCCGATGTAGACAGGACTGCCGCTCATGCCCTGCAGAACGCCGGTATGATCCAGGGGACCACCGGAGAGCCGCCCCAGAATAATCGACTCTTTCGGCCCATAATTGTCCAGAACGCCGAGGATCTCGACCTGAAATTCTTCGATCCGGTCGCCCTGAAATACGGTGCGGCCCACTCCGCGCATTCCTGCTCGAACGTCTTTCAGGGGAAGGATCTGGAGTTTGCGCGGATAGACAAGCGGCGAGCGCAAGGACCGCCGGAACAGCGAAGCGGAGCACATCCTTATTGTACCTGCGACGCGACAGCAAAAAATCCCAGCGCGGGTTGAAGTTGACCGTAACCGAATCGTGAGCTAGGATGAGGATGCGGGGTGGAGCAGTCTGGTAGCTCGTTGGGCTCATAACCCAAAGGTCGAAGGTTCAAATCCTTCCCCCGCAACCAAACCCATTCAATCATTTACGCCTGCCTCCAAACACTAAAACCCGACCCGCCCACATATTTGCCCCCATATCTTGCCCAGCGAACTCGTGTTTCCGTCAGCTTGACAAGAGTCGTACATAAAGCGATAATAAGGCCAGGAAGTCTAGATTCCCCCGACCCCCAAGCGCCGTTTCGGTGCTGTTCCAGAGGGGCTCGGCAAACCTGCCGAGGGGAACTCGAATCCCGGTGCTCACCGGCGTGTGAGTCCGTTCAGATTTGGAGTTCCAAATGGGGCACACCAGTTCTCCCAGTTTCTTCTCTGAAAAGCAGGCAGCTGCCTACCTCAGCGTCTCACTTTCCACCATTCGGCGTTGGCGCCGAACGACTACCGGCCCGGCGTTCTTTAGATTCGGCGACGTTCTGCGGTATACCCGCGAGGCGCTCGACGAGTTTGTTTCGAAGCATACGCAGAGTGCTGCGTAACGAGACCAGCCATGGCACGTGATGGGGACGGTCTCTTCCGCCGACGCGGGATCTGGTACTTCAAATACAAAGACGCCAATGGCGGCTACCGCGAAAAAAGCACCGGGACGAAAAGACAGGCAGAGGCTCGTGACTACAAGCACGACTTCCTGGAAAAGCTTCGCCAGAATCAACTTCCCACGGACGAGGCTAGCTTAGCTAAGCTAAGCTAGATGGCCCCGGGGAGGCGCTCGCGAAATGGATGGAATTCCGTGCGGCAACGCGCCCAAGAGCGTCAGTGGCCGCAGAGCAGACAAGTTGCCGCCATCTCCGAGACATCATCGGGAGCGAGCGGAAGCTGGCTAGCATTACGGCTTGGGACATTCGCCGATTCCAGATGAAGCGCCTGGAGATGGTAGGACCCAAGACAGTCAACAACGAAATGCTCGTTTTGAAAGCCGTGTTGGTAAACGCCAGGCTTTGGACCCAGCTCGAAGATCTCTATGAACCCCTAACCGTTCCGAAGCGTGGTCCAGGCCAGGCGCTGACGCCAGAACAGACCGGAAGACTCGTCGAGACCGCAAAGAGCAATGACCGGTGGTTTGTCGCGCTGTGTGCCACGGTGCTGGCGTATGCAACCGGCTGTCGCTCAGGAGAAATCAAGAAGTTGCGGTTGGGCGACCTCGTACTCAGTGCGGATCGGCCATACATCCGGTTGCGGGCGGAAGATACCAAGTCGCGCCGCTGCCGCCAACCAGCTTTGAACGACTTGGGGCTCTGGGCGGTGAATCACTTGTTGAGGAGGGCTACGCTACTTGGTGCAATACTTCCGAACCATTTTCTTTTACCGGCCGATTTGTCAAAGCACACCACGGGGTCGGACCCGCTACGTGGCGCGACGGGATTTGATCCAACGCGACACCAGACCTCCTGGGATTCGGCCTGGGAGAAGCTCAGGCTTGCAGCGGGATTGAACGGGCTTCGCTTCCATGACCTTCGCCACACCCACATAACGCACGCGGTCGAAGAGGGCGTACCAATCGAGGTAGTCATGGCACAAGTGGGTCACATGTCGGCTGACATGACGCGCTACTACACGCACCTCGGCTCAGGTGCGAAACACGCGGCTGTCGCGGCCGTCCAGCGGAAAGGCGCAGCTGCGCTGGCTGCACTCCAGGTCGAGAAGGTGCCCAAATAGAGTATGCGATCATGGCCCGGGAGTTCACCAACAGGGTGCAACCCATCGGCGCCAAGTGATGATGCCCGCCTTCGGAGGACTGAAGGCATATCAACTGATGAGTGAGAGCCAATAGATTAGCTACTTTCCCACTTAAAATTCCGCACGCAAATTCCTTGTTACCAAAGGGGCGGTGCGCGGCTGGTTGCTGAGTCGGACGTTTTTGTCCTCCCGAGGGACCGTTACCGACTAAGCCCTGACGCACGCAGTCGTCAGAACATTTTGGTCAAAAATGTTTTGACTTGGCTTTGTGGATAATGTATCATCTATAGTGATGACACGAGAGCAGGCCATCCGCAAGCGGAAAAAGCTGGCAGGGCAGCTCTCTTCCCCCATGGGGGTTCTCCGCGGCTCGCTGCTCCAGCGCACCATCCATCATTCCTCGGGATGTCAAAAATGCGCCCGCGGGGAAGGGCATCCGCTTTGGGTTCTCACGGTGGGTTATCCGGGTGGAAAGACCCGCCAAGTGAGCCTGCGTCCCGAACAGGTTCCGATCGTTCAAAAGGCGATCGAAGAGTATCGCGATTTCAAGCAGACGCTGGAGGCCATCAGCGAACTAAATCAGTTTCTGCTACGCCTGGACCGCGAGGAGTCCAAGGACCAGGAGCGCGAAGCATGATCGCCGTGCGCCGCCTGCAGCAAAGCTTCGGCGATGGCTTCATCGCTGAGACGGTGGAGGATCTGTGGGAGCCCTGGATGCGCCACGCCGATAAAGCTCTGGAAGATGACACACTGCTGGTCATCATCCAGCAAGCGTTGGCTAAACGCTGCAAGAAGAGCAAGACGCGTGGCCGAAAGGCAACGCCGGCCGAGGTTGTGCTCAGGATGCTGCTGTTGAAGCATGTTCGCGACTGGAGTTACGAAGTGCTATCGCGGGAAGTGCGCGCCAATCTGGTCTATCGCGAGTTCACCCGGATCGGCGGCGACAAGGTCCCGGACGACCGAACGATGGGAAACCTGGCGCGCCAACTGGGGCCGGGTGTGATCGAAACACTGCATCGGCGAATGGTGGAGATCGCCGTGGAAAACAAGATCGCAACGGGTCGTAAGATGCGGGTCGATACGACGGTAGTGGAGACCGACATCCACTACCCGACCGATAGTTCCTTACTGGGTGACGGAGTACGCGTGCTGACGCGCATCATGAAGAAAGTCACCGCCGTAGCGGGCAAGGCTGGCACGCAGATGCGCGACCGGAGCCGGTCCGCCAAATTGAAGGTTTTGGCGATTGCTCGCGCCAGCCGAAACAAGACGGAGCAGGGTAGGCAGAAGATGAAGAAGGCCTACCTCCAACTCTTGGAAATCGCCAGCCGGGTTACCGGGCAAGCGAAGAAGTTTTCGGGCGAGATTGCCAGACGCGTCAAGCGGGGCAATCTGTCGGTGATGCGCAAATCTAAGAAGCAACTGGATGAGATGATTCCCCGAGTCCAGCAGGTGCTGCGTCAAACTCGAGAGCGAGTGCTGCGCGGCAACACCAAGGCCGAAGGAAAGCTGCTCAGCATTTTCGAGACGCACACTGAGGTGATCCGCAAAGAAGGCGCATAAGCCCAACGAGTTCGGCAAACTGGTCCTGATTCAAGAGGCGGAGAATCAGATCGTTACGCATTACCGAGTGTGCGAACAGCGACCGGCGGACTCCACCTTGCTGGAGGGATGTCTGGACCACCATGTCGAACAGTTCGGACGCGCCCCGGAAAGCGTGGCGGCAGATCCCGGATTCTTCTCGGCCGCTAACGAATCCAGGGCCCACCAAATGGGAGTCACGCGAGTCTCAATTCCGAGTCACGACACCAAGAGCCCCGTGCGCAAGCAACGGCAGAAGCAGCGTTGGTTCAGAGAGCTTCAGAAATGGCGCACGGGCTGTGAAGGCCGCATCAGCGTTCTCAAACGCCGACACGGGCTACGGCGATCGCTCTATCGAGGACAGGACGGCATTCAGCGCTGGGTCGGACTCGGGGTGATCGCGGACAACGCGATCAATATCGGGACCCACCTGGCAGAGCGCGACCGCTCCCGGTAAAAAATACCATTACAACCGTACCCCTCTTCCCGCTCCCTGCGGGTAACCCCACGCCGAAACTGATTCCGAACCCACTTCCCCACGCCTTCCCAACGCCAGCAGCGAAGGTTCGCCCGACTAGACCGTGCGTCCGTGCCAACTATCCGAATTTTAAGTGGGAAAGTAGCTAGGTCTTAGACCGTCTGAAGAAGTTCTATAAAACACTTCCATCTGGAAATGTTCTGGTGCATACTTGAGGCATGGCGCGTCGCCCTGTCCCAATCCATGTCAAGGCCAAGGATCTCGACGAACTCGGACAGTTATTACGAGGTGGAGTGCAGCAAGTGCGCGTGGTTCTCCGGGCGCTGGCTCTGCGGCTGCTGGCCGGTCAGGTCACGGCACCCCACGTTGCGGAGACGGTTCCCTTAACCGCGAAGGCGATCCGCGAGATTGCCCATCGCTACAACGACGGTGGCCTGGACTTGGCGCTGTACGAGAAGCAGCGGCCTGGGGCCAAGCAAGTTCTTGATCCCTCCCAGAAGCAGCGGATTATCGCAATGGTGTGCAGTGATCCGCCGCAAGGCCGGGCTCGTTGGACGGTACGTCTCATCGTTCAAGAGGCCGTCAAGCGTAAGTTGGTCCCCCGCGTTGGTCGGGAGACTATTCGCGTCCTGCTCGAAAGCCACGACTTGAAGCCGTGGCGGGAAAAAAAATGTGGTGCGTGGCCGAACTGAACGCCGACTACATCGCAAAGATGGAAGACGTGTTGGCGGTGTACGAGAAGCCCTATAATCCGGCCGAACCGGTGGTTTGCCTGGACGAGAAGCCGATCTCTCTGCACGCCGACGTGCGAGCGCCGATTCCCGCCAAGCCGGGTGCGGTGGCCAAACGGGACAACGAGTACGGACGATGCGGGACTGCGAATGTATTTGGGGTGGTGGAACCGAAAGCGGGCCGGCACTTCACCACGGCCACCCCGGATCGTTCGGCGTTTCAGTTCGCCCAAGTCGTCTACCGCCTGGCCCTGGCGTATCCGGAAGCCGAGACGATCCACTTGGTGATGGACAACTTGAACATTCACTGCCGCAAGTCGTTAACGGATCTGTACGTCGCCGAGATCGGCGGCGAGATTTGGGACCGATTCACGATCCACTACACTCCCAAACATGGCAGTTGGCTTGACCAGGCGGAGATCGAGCTCAGTATGTTCTCCCGGCAATGCCTGGGCAGCCGAAGAATTCCGGAGCTGCGCCTATTGCAGCGGGAGACCAGAGCCTGGAACCGCGAAGCCAATCGGCAGCGAACGACCATCAACTGGCGGTTCACACGCCGCAAGGCCCGAAAGACCTTCCACTACGAAAAGCCGCCGCGGCACCGCCCGCGATAGTACGCCGGGCAGTTCCCCTTCGAGTCGAAGAACCAACTCCGCGGCGGAGTTGCGTCGGAAACCGCTCCAACGCCGATGTCCGAACAAGCCAACACGTCGGGCTCGCCCAGAACTGGGCGACGGCAAGGGTGTACGTCCGAGTTCTTGTTCGCTAATCACCTGAAGAGCGTCCTATCGGGAGTGATCTGTCAGATAACGCACTTCTTCAGGCGGTCTAAGACCTAGTACGTCTATACACCGCCGCGGGCTACGATCCGAAGCGGAAGGACTCGATGATGCCAGCGAGACCAACGGAGGTGTCCCCCTCGTGAAGGGGACTGAAACATTGACGTGATCGAGCAGGCCACGGCGACTGGCGCCCAACGGAGGTGTCCCCCTCGTGAAGGGGACTGAAACTATTGGCCGCTGCCCTGTACCGGGAATGGAGAAGAGCCAACGGAGGTGTCCCCCTCGTGAAGGGACTGAAACGTATCTGCGGTTTCTGGTGACCGGGGAGCGGCGGCGCCCAACGGAGGTGTCCCCCTCGTGAAGGGGACTGAAAGCCAGATCGGCAAGGCCATGAGGGCGCTGCCGCTGCCCAACGGAGGTGTCCCCCTCGTGAAGGGGACTGAAACTTCGAGGAAATCGACTAGCTGAACGCTGCTTGAAAGCAACGGAGGTGTCCCCCTCCAGTTAGCGCGGCGTAGCTCGACGCGCGCCGGATGAATATTCCGGCCAATTCCCCGCCGGCCAATCGTCACCGTCCACGCGAAGCAACTATCGACCCACACGGGCGATTCTTCAATATCTGCCGAGAGCCATACGAATTGAACTGCAAACTCCTGGGCTCGCTCCGACAGGCGTATTTCCTGCGGAGAGGTCAATCTCTTGTATCGAGCGATACGGTTCAGGGCATCCCGGAACGAGCGAGTAAACAGCGCTGCGATAGAGATGGGACTGTAGTTCTCAGGTCGCTCCTCAGCGCCGAGCCGCAGCCCAACTGCCGGATCACCACTGACTTCAGCAATCGCGTCGTACAAGGCGCGCATTTCCTCAGTAGTGAGCCAGATTCGCGTTTGCTGGAACAACTCGGATGGTAGTCCTGCCAGGCGCAAGACGTCATTGCTTGGGATGCCCAACCCCTCCAGCTGACGTCCCATAACCGAGAGAACTCGAAAACGCTCTGCCATAAATTCGGCGCGAGACTAGCGGAGCCCGCCATCCTCTTGCCATCCCTCTGATTCGAGTTTAGCTGTGTAGAGTGCCTACGTCACTCGCCAAAGACGCCGAACAGCTTGCAAGACGCGCCAAGACGCGCCAAAAGGCTGAGGCCCTCGGCTGGCGCTCTCGGCGTTGTGCGCTTCGAGTGAAGTCGGGCGCCTACTTACTAACGCTCACCAGTTTCACCGGACCCAGAAGCCCGGAAGGCAGCAGGGGCGAATCGGCGCGATACGATTGAACGGTCGTAATCTTCTGCGCTCCGGGTTGCTGGTCGCCGATGATCCGGTTCACCCAGACGTTGGCCACCTTGACTTCGATGGTGTTCGCCCCGGCCTTCAATGCGCCGGTCAGGTTTACGCGGAAGGGCGTGCGCCAGGCTGCCGCCACTGGCTTGCCATTGACGGCCACCTCGGCGATGTCCTTCACGTCGCCCAGATCGAGCCAGATTTCCGCTCCGGGTTTCAACCAGGCGGCGGACGCCTGCACGCTCTTGGTGTAAGTCGCCATGCCGGAAAAGTACTTCACACCGGGGTCGGCGCTTTCCGTCCAGGATGCGAGCTTCTCGAAGGTAGCCTGGGCCGGAGCGCCGCGATTGGGTTGGAACGCCACTGTCCAGGAACCTTCCACCGGAGCCAATTCAGTCTCCTTCTTTTCGGGAACGGTGAGCGACGGCGCCGTGGCCCGCTTGCGGAAGACCACGAATACCGCGTCGTCTCCGATCAGGTGCAGCGGCACGACAGTGCGGCCGTTGACGACCTTGTAAGACGCCGGTTCGATCACGCCCGTGTCGGCGTGCCAGAGCTCCGGCGCTTTGCCGGTGACGCGGAAAGTGACCTCTGTGTTCTCCGCCCGGTTATGGCGATTGTCCACCCAGTAAATCTCGCCGTCGGAGACCTTCCGATGCACGAACATGAGCAGCGTGTCGGGCTGCGGTTTAACGTATTCGAAATCGGGATCCATCTTGAGCGCCTTCACGGCGTCAGCGGCGGTCATTCCGGCGAAGACCTTGCCCTTGCCGACGGTGCGTTCGCCCGTACCCGATCCCCATAGCTCGTCGGCGATCCGCCTGAACTCCGCCTGATCATCCGAGTTGGTGGGACTTTCGATGGGCTTCACGCCCACTACCGCTGCGCCCGCGTTCACGTAGTCTCGGATCTTGCGCAACACGACCAACTGCATGCGCTGCGCGTTCTTGTCCAGCACGAGCAGGCGATAACTCATACCGGTAGCGGTGGTCAGCCGGCCGCCGGTCGAGGTGAGCCGGTTGGCCACCACGTCGGAACTGGCGTAGTCAAAGGGATAGCCTTCGGGCAGCGCGGGATGCGCCTGGTTGAAGAGGCCCGTGATGTTGGCGTCATCGCCGTAGTAGTACAGAATGTCGGCCCCGTACACGCCCTGCTGCAGCATAAAGCAGCTTCGGGAGAGATACGTAGTCCACGGCTTCGCGAGTTCGGCCCATGTTTCATGGCGCGTGAACCACTGGCCCACGCCGAGAGTGATCCCGGGCAGATGCTCGGTGGCCTGGTGCGCCGACGTATGGATGACGAAGCGGTTGATCCCGAACGCCATCTCGGCATCGGCGGTGGCCTTCAGCAATTCCGGATACCAACTGTACGCGGCGCCGCCGGTAAGCGATTCGGCGGCCGCGATATTCTGCCCGTAAATGTGAGCCACGGAGGCCGACTCCTGATCGTCGGCGGCGTAGGCCAGTTGGAAGCGGCCGTTCTGGTTCGTGGCGCCGCCCCACGGAGATCCGACACCCTGCGCGTTGACCGCCCACATAGCGCTCATCGGGATGGCGGAGTTGCGCTTGACGTCCATTCCGTCGGCGATGTAGACGCGTCCGGTCTCGTGGCTTTCCGAGTAGCGGCCCTTCATGCCGCGCGCCTTCACCATGTCGCCGAGCAGGTCGTAGTTGTTCTCGGCCGTAAGCTCGGCGATGGTCTTTCGAAAGTCCCACAGGAAGCGGTCGCTCGCCTCGGCGCTTTCCACCACGTGGCCGGTGAGCGCGGGTAGCCACGGCTTCATGTCGTAGCCGCGCCGCTTCGTAAACTCCGCGATCATTTCGTCGGTCCAGTTCGCCTGGCCTGCTTCCCAGCTGTCGTTGAGGATGTACTGCAAGCCTCGCTGGCCCATTTTCTCGCCGGTGGCGCCTTTGAGTTGGTCCAGGTAATAGGTGTAGTACGCCGTCATGTGTTTCCTGCTGAGCTTGTCGGCTTCGAGCCCGGTGGCGTCGGGAGGCGCCGGGCGGTTGAAGGCTCCGAGCAGCGAATAGCCGAGACGCAGCACGCGCCAATTGCCGGCGGGGGGCGTCCAGTTCAGGGCTCCGTCGGGCTGCATGCGGACGGTGAGGTCGATGATGTCGGCCTTGGAAATGGCGCTGCCGGGCGGTACGGCCGGAGTCGGCGAATTGGATACGCCATTGGCGGAACTGAAGGCTGCCTTGTCTTCCGCGCGGTGGATGCGCGGGGCGGTATAGAGGGCGAACTCGGCGATCTGGGTCCCTGCCGGGGCCGAAGGCCCGCCGCCGCGTCCCCCTTCGCCGCCGCGTCCGCCTCCGCCTCCCGCTCCCATGCCGCGCGCGCCGCCGGGATTGGCCTGAGGGGGCTGGCTCAGCACCGTGAAACGGAAATACTTCGCCGTGACCGGAGCGAAAGAGATGGTGCGTGCGCCGCCGGGGAGCGGGGCCGCCATCCGGAAATCCCGGCCGTTGTCACTGACTTCCAGGTTCTGATTGCTGGGACCGCCGCCGAAACCGCCGCGGCCGGCCGCGCCCGTATAGAGTGACATGCCGTAAACGGTTTGCGGCGCTGCGAATTCGAATTGCAGCCAAGCCTTCTCTCCGACGGGCGCCGCCGGCAGCAGCGTGGGTTTGGCATAGTCGCCGTCAGTGAGCGCGGCCAAAGTGAACGCGCCACCGCTGGAACTGATCTTAGGCTGCAATTCGCCCATCGGCCTGTCGGTGTCCGGAACGCGGAACGCGACCACCGCCGCGTCGGCATACCATGGGCCGTAGGGGCTGATCTGTTCGGCGCCCTGGGCATTGCCGGACCCGGGGACATTCTGGAATGCGCCCGTGACGCTGGACGGCTGGGCCAGTTTGCCGGTGAACGGCTTGCCGCCTTCCACGCGAGTTTCCGTCCACACGAACTTCTTCATAGCCTGCTCCGGTTTGACCCATGGACCGCCGGTTTCGCTCCAGCCGGGCGAACTTGCCCTGGCCATTTCCAGGCCGAGTTGATCGGCGAGGGTGGCGGCGTATTTGAAGGCGTCCTTCCACTCCGGCGATAGGAACTCCACGCGCTTGGGGACCAACGCCGCCGCCGAACCCATGTTGCCGCCGTCGAAGTTCTGGAACCCGCCGATGCCGGCGCGCTTCATCCACTCCAGGTCGGCCTTGATGCCTTCCTTGCTCACATTGCCGTTCATCCAGTGCCACCACACTCGTGGCTTGGCACTGTCGGGGGGATCCTGGAAACCGCGCAGAATGGGATCGCCGGCGTTCTGAGCCAGACCCATAATGGCGCCGATGGCAATGACAGCCGGCAGCGCCAACCCAGCTCTCCAAACTCTGTTCCGAATCTTCACAATGTCTCCGTTGTCCTTCTGACCCACACGCAAACTACTGAAAGAGGTTCTGGGCGAAATGGTAGAAATTGTTCTGCCACTCCGGAGTGTCGTGGGCGTTCCCATCGACGTTCCAGACGTGAGGCACGCCCTTTTCCTTCAAGTAGGCGTGAACACCCTGGCTGACCCGGAGCAGGCCATCCTTATTGCCGCATGCGAGCCAGATCAGTTTGAGTTTCTTGGGGACTTCGGGATCCGGCACGAGGTCGGGCGGACTCTTCGTGTCCGGAGCGGCGGAGAAGCCGCCGACATAGGCGAATGCCTCCGGATGTACGAGTCCGATGTTCAGGGCCTCGCCGCCTCCCATGGAGAGCCCCGCGAGCGCGCGACGGTTGCGGTCGTTGTACACCGAGTAGTGGGAATCCACGAAGGGAATGATGTCCTTGAGCAGGTCGTTTTCAAACGGCGCCAGCCACGGAGTCATGTTCATACCCTGGCGTCCGCCACGCGCGGCGGCCTCCGCGCCTTCCGGGGGATGCTGGGCGTTGCCCTGGTTCATTCGCGGGCCGGGGCCGTTCGCCTCGATATCGGCCAACGTCATCGTGGAATCGCCATTCGGAAAGATCAAGACCATGGGCTGGACCTTGCCATCGGCGATCAGGTTATCCAGGACCACTTCCACATGCCGGATAGCCGTCCATTCCCGGTTGTTCCACCCCAGGCCGTGAATCAGGTAGACGGTGGGATATTTGCGGCTGCTCGAATACCCCGGCGGAAGGTAGACGCCGATCTGACGGCGGGTGCCGAGCGTCTTGGAGTCGTAAGCAACTTCCGTCAGCGTCCCGTGCGGGATCTCCTCGCGACGGACGTTGAATCCGGCGGGCGGGTCGGGATAGGCCTGTTTATCGTCCGGGCCCAACTGTGGGGGTGGGCCGAAACTGCCCCGGCCGGCGCGCCCGGCCTGAGGCGCCGCTTCCGGGTTGGAAGCCGGGGGCGTCTGGGCCAAAGCGATCCCCGCTACCAGGATCGAAGTAGTGACTCTGATCAACACCGTTCGTTTCATGGAAGACTCCCGTTCACTCAAATCTCAATCGTGGCCTGCTTCGCCAGGGGAACTCACCGCGGCGGCAGCACCTGCAACTTGCCGGTGGTCAAGTCGCGGCGGTACCGGGACAGGAACGCCCAGATGTCTTCCGCCGCGGGCTTGTAATTCCAGTGGCCGTACGGATCGAGCGCCACGAACTTCAGCATGACGCCCAGGTTGTTTGAAAACGTTCCCATCATGGCGCGCGTCCCGCCGAGTTCGCCCCACTTCTGGCCTTCGAGTTTGAGTCCGAAGATCTCATTGACCGCCAGATCCGGCGCCTCCGGAACAGTGATGTCGTTGAGAAGCGCGAAGGCGCGAATCACACCGTAGAAGGACCGGGGCGTCGTATTCACCGGAAGCGGCTTGTACATGTCCTTGGTTCCGGCGATCGAGTAGACGGGCAGGTACAACCCGTCCCCCTTGGCCTTCTGCGCGGCTTCCAGCAAGGTGGGCGGACCGAACGGAGCCGAGGAGCCCTCCACGGCGGCGATGCGCTTCAGGTTACGGATGCCGTAGTTGAACGAGTTCATC
>CAWIJJ010000018.1:0-14649 GCA_963836425.1 Bryobacterales bacterium
AGGCTAGATATTCGCGCAATTTCAGGGGGCTGCAATGATTGATCTGCTGGGTCATGCGATACGGCACAATCGCCACATCGAAAGCGCGCGCCCAGAGCGGCAGCGTCTCGTACCGTTGTGGGCCGGCGAGGACGACGTTGTCGCACGCCCGCAGTGCACTCACGTCCGCGGCGCCGTAGCCGATAAAAAGAAAGGTCCATTCCGGACGCGCCCGAGCCAGTTTGAGCAGCAGATCGTAATCGAGCCACTCCCCTAAATTGCCGAAGTAGCCGATCACCGGACGCTTCAGGTTTCGCGCGGGTTCGGGTGGCATCACAGCAGGGTCGCTCGCCTTGGCAAACATCTCTGCATCCACGCCATGCGGCCAGTAATGGGAGTTTGGGTTGAGTGCCCGCTTCGCCTCCAGCAGTTTCGGTGGCGCGACAAAAACGACGTCCGCCGCCTGCGTCAGGTGATCGTCGATCGGCTGGATGGTCTTTCGATCGACGCCTGGAAACGCGCCGTGATCGTCCGTGCAGTAATAAACCGTCAGTTCTTCTCCGAGACGCCCGGCGAGCATGCCGGGGTGCACGACCGCAAACCACGAGATCCGGGAGCGGAAGCCGAGAGTGCGCATGGCGCGCCGCACCAGGTATTCTCCGATGATCCGGTTCAAGACACCGATTAATGGCAAGCGCCGGAATGGAATCTGAGGCAGGGTCATCACATGCAACCGGTTCTGGACCCGGCGCGGGGCCTCCAGCGCTGCGGAAAGCTTACGCCACAGCTTCCGCAAATCGCGCCCGCTCGCGCGTGGCGCCCGGATGCCTGGCGTATCGACGTAGAGCACATCAGTGACGCCGGCCAACCGGCGCGCGATGTGATGGCTGCTGGTGCGGTTCTCCGCAAACCAGTCGTTTCCAAAATAGACAATGCCGTATTCGCGGATATCGTGTTTTCGGGTGGTCAACGTAGTCCTCTGACCGTCATGCGGTCATCCCGGGGCGCGTCGCTCTGCACCAACCAAATCGCGTGTAAATTCGAGTCCTCATCCAAAGGGGTCACCGGCAGGCGAATAGACGACAAGGGCCTCCGGATCACGAAGAAGAATAGCAAGGGAAGAGACAAAAGTAAGTACCGGGACGTTCACTGGATGAGTAAGATGCATAACACCGGGTGAATCACCTAGGTGGCGGCTGTCCCAGCAACAGGATTCGCGCTTCTCCCAAAGTCGACGGCATCCTGCGCGGAATGCTAGAGTAAATCGTTGATTTCCACAGGCTTTCGTCCGTTACGGATTGTTCAGATCCTGGAGACTTTGAACGTCGGAGGGCTGGAGGTAATGGCCCTCAATCTAGCCGACGCCCATCGCAAAGCGGGTCACTTTTCCGCCATTTATACAATATTCGAACCTGGCGACCTGGAACCGCGGGCGCGCGAGGCGGGCATTCCGGTAATTCCCTTTTTCAAGAAAAAGGGGTTCAGCGCGGATGCCATCTTCGCGATGGCGAGGCAACTTCGCGCGGACCGCGTGCAGGTGGTACATACTCACAATTCCGTGATCCACCATTACGGAGTTCTGGCCGGAAAACTGGCCGGCGTGGACGCGATTGTGAACACCCGGCACGGACTCGCGTTCCATTCCGGACGCCGGCAGGAAGTTTATTTCCGCGCAGTCATGCCGTTTACCTCGAAGGTGATTTTCGTGTGCCAGGACGGCCGGCGGCACTATGTCGAGAACCGCGTCGTTCCTGCCAATAAAAGTGCTGTGGTGCTGAACGGCATCCCGGTGGAAACATTTCAGGCGCAGCGGGCACGCCCGGGAGCGGCGCGTCCGCGCATCCGCTTCGGGACGGTCGGACGCATGGTCAAAGCCAAAGCGCATTGCGACCTGGTGGAGGCATTCGCGCTGCTTGCTCCGGAGTTGCCGGAAGCGGAGTTGGAAATCTGGGGCGACGGCGCTTTGTATCCAGCGGTCACCGGGCGGGTTGCCGCACTGGGACTCGAGGGGCGCATCCAGTGCAAAGGCGCAACGCTTGCCCCGGAAGAGGCGCTTCGCGGCTTCGACGTATTTGTCCTCTCCTCAATTAGCGAAGGACTCCCGCTGGTCATTCTGGAGGCGATGGCTGCAGGCCTCCCGATTGTCTCCACCCGGGTCGGCGGCATCCCGGAGGTGGCGCCGGAAGGCGAGGTGGCCTGGTATTGCCCGCCCGGAAATCCCGCGGAACTGGCTGCCGCGATGCGCCGCGCCGCGGCAGCCGACCTGGCATCGGTGGGAGAGACCGCCTACCGTATGGCAGCCGAACGCTTCAGTCTGGAAACCATGCAGTCGCAGTATGCGGAGCTATTCTCCGGGCTCGTCCGGGATCGCTGACAGACATGCCGCTGATTTCCGTTATTACACCCCTGTTCCCCGTGCCCGACGAACCGTATCGAGGCAAGCCCATTTATCAAACGGTACTGGCGCTGCAGGAATTTGCGGATGTCGAGGTTTTCTGCCCGAGCCGGATGTATCCGCCGCTGCTTTCCCCGCGCACGTACCGGCACCGGCGCGCCGACCTCAGCTACCGTCCCCCGGGCATCCGGAAAGTCGAATATATCGAGTACAACGTATTCCCGTTCATCACCAGGCCGTGGAACGGATACCTGTGTGAACGCCAGATCTACCCGCGTTTGGCAGCGTCCCGGTCCGATGTCGTGCTGGGTTTCTGGGTCTATCCCGATGGATATGCGGCTGTTCAGGCGGGTCACCGGTTGGGGAAACCCGTGATCGTCTCCGCCCGGGGGTCGGATGTCCGCCGCATAGCCGACCCGTTCACGGACCGGTTCGTGCGCGCTACGCTGCGCAGCGCCGACGCTATCATCACCGTCAGCGACGAATTGCGCGAGCGGGCTATGGAACTCGGAGCACCCGGGGAACGCACGCGCACCATCTCGAATGGGATCGATCAAGACGTCTTCCGACACCAGCCGCGTGCCGAGGCGCGCCGGAAACTGGGGGTAGATCAGGACAGCCGCATCATTTTGTTTGTCGGCTGGCTGTCTCCAACCAAAGGCCTCGCCGAGTTGCTCGAGGCGTTTGGAACGCTCGCGCAGCAGGATGCCGGATTGCAATTGGTATGCGCCGGCGAAGGGGCGTTCCGCACCAACATCCTCGAGTTCGCCGCCCGGCGCGGCCTGGAGCAGCGGATCCGGCTGCCGGGCGGATGCAGTTCGGAAGCGGTCTCGCAGTGGATGAATGCCGCAGATGTTTTCTGCCTTCCCAGTTATTCCGAAGGGTGCCCGAACGTAGTGCTCGAGGCGGCCGCCTGCGGATGCCCGGTTGTGGCGACCGCGGTAGGCGGAACTCCCGATTTGGTTTCGCCGGACACCGGGATTCTGGTTCCTCCCCGGAATTCCGGAAAACTCACCACCGCACTATCCGCAAGCCTGGCGAAACAATGGGACCGTCCGCGCATTGCGACGCTGCGGTCGCGAAGCTGGAAGAACGTTGCCGCCGATATTTTCGACATTTGCCGGAATCTGATGGTGCGCGGCTCAGAAATATCCTGAACCCCCGCGGCGACATTAGCTTTACTTAATCTGTGCATGATAGTACTCTTAGTCCTTAAGTATTTTCAGGCGCACTCCGGTTCTTTCTCTACACCTTGAAGCCTGGCAAACACAGCCATCACAGAGGAGTACGATGTCACAGCCCATCAGATTTACCTTACTCGTCTTGACTGCCGGACTGCTCCGGGTTTCCGCACAGACCGTGGGCGGTTGTCCGGTGTTTCCTTCCGATAGTGTATGGAACACGCGAATCGATCAATTACCCGTGGATGCGAATTCCGCGGCATACGTCACCACAATTGGCACTGCAAAGTATCTGCACCCGGATTTTTCGGCTAGCGGCGGGGGAATTCCGTTTGTCGTGGTCCCGGGAACACAGCCCAAGGTCCCGATCGTATTTGGGGACGGAGTAGCCGAGAGCGAACCCGGCCCTTACCCCATACCACCGAATCCGCCTCTTGAAAATGGCGGAGATCAGCACGTTCTGGTGGTGGACAACGGAACCTGCATTTTGTACGAGCTATATGCGGCGTACCCCCGGGGAGACGGCAGTTGGGGTGCGAGTTCCGGAGCGGTTTTCAACCTGAGGTCGAATCAGCTCCGCCCGGCGGGCTGGACCTCGGCCGACGCCGCGGGGCTGCCCATCCTCGCGGGATTGGTCCGGTATGACGAAGTTCTGTCGGGAGTGATCAATCACGCCTTGCGAATGACCGCGCCCAAAACGCGGCGCGAGTATATCTGGCCGGCACGGCACAGGGCCTCCTCGCTCACCGGAACGCAATATCCGCCCATGGGACAGCGCTTCCGGTTGAAGGCGAGCTTCAACATATCCGGCTTCCCGCGCAGTGTGCAGGTGATTCTGACGGCCCTCAAGGAGTATGGTGCGATTTTGGCGGACAACGGGTCGTCGTGGTATCTCACCGGGGAAGCGGATCCCCGCTGGGACGACGATGAACTGCACACGCTGCACCAGATTCTCGGGGCGAACATGGAAGCGGTGGACGAGTCTTCCCTCATGGTGGACGCGGATTCCGGCGCGGCGAAGATAGGGTTTTCCGCGCTCCAGCGGCTTACGCTGAGCCCGCCGTCACTGGCTGCGCAGGCGCACTCGACTGGAAACACCGTTGTTCTCAGCACGGCCGCCCCCGCCGGGGGCGTCAACGTCCTTCTCACCAGTTCCAATCCGGCGGCGGCATCGGTCCCGCCATCGGTGCTGATCGGGGCGAATGCAACCTCGGCCGCCTTTTCGATACAGGCAGGGACGGTATCTACCGCGACAACCGTCACGATTACGGCGTTCGCTTTAGGCGTCTCCAAGACGGCGACGTTGACGATCACGCCTTCCGGAGTCGCTTCCATAGCGGCTTCGCCCACCAGCGTTACCGGCGGAACAGCATCCAGCGGAACGGTAAATCTCATCACGCCCGCTCCGTCTTCCGGTGCGGTCGTTTCACTTGTCAGTTCCAACCCGCTGGCCGCGAAAATTCCGGCATCGGTGACCGTACCCGCCGGCGCGCTTTCCGTCAGCTTCCCGATCACAACCTTCACCCAGACCTCTCCGACCGCGGTCACGCTCACCGCTTCCTACGGCGGCGGTACCGTCACCGGAACGATTTCCATCATGCCTTCGGCTGTGGGGCTCACCGCCAGTTCGGTGGTTCTGGCGCCGGGCACGCTCGCCGGTGGATTGGCGACGAACTGCTACGTATACATTTCGGCGCCCGCGGGTCCGTCGGGGATGAGCGTTTCGGTGACCAGCTCAAATCCTGCGGTTGCACCCGTTCCGGCCGCGGTGATCGTCAAACCGGGCGTCAAATACGGGTACCTGGTTATCACCACCGCACCGGTGACCGCGCAGACGGCGGTGACAATTTCGGCGAGCGCCGGAGGCGTGACCCGCTCCACGGTTCTAACCGTCAATCCGGCCGGCATTGCCGGTATCACAGTGAGCCCGGTCAAGGGTGGGACGACGGCCACCGCGACCATCACGCTCGGCGGAATAGCGGCAGCGCCAACAGCGGTAACGGTCTCCAGTTCTCTTCCGGCGACCGCCTCCGTACCGGCGTCCGTCACGGTACCGACAGGCGCGAGGACCGTCACTTTCCCCATCGCAACGGCCCCCGTGGCCGTCAAAACCTCGGTCAGGATCACGATCAAATGCGGCGCCTCTGTACTGGCGGCCACGCTCGTGGTCAACCCGTAGTAGCTTAATAGCCCATGCCGCCCGCGTTCCATTCGGGACGCGGGCCGGTCCGGCCCCTCCTACGCTATAATCCTCAGACGGTGTCCACCGCAGCCCCGGTAACTTCCAAGAAAGCAGGCCCCGGAAAGACCGGCCAGATCGCCTCGCTCGACGGCCTGCGTGCGGTTTCCATCCTCCTGGTTCTCCTGGGGCATTTGAACGGCACCCGCGGCTTGCCGCAATTCACCTTGGGAATCGGCGATTACGCTCACCTCGGCGTCGTCATCTTTTTCCTGATTTCGGGCTTTCTGATCACCAGCCTCCTGATCGCCGAACACGGGAAACGAGGGCGCGTTTCCCTGAAGCTTTTTTACGCCCGGCGAGCGTTGCGAATTTTCCCGGCGTCCTACGCGTTCATTGCCTGCGTGGGGCTGCTGGCGATTGCGGGAGTGGTGACCATCACCGCCCGCGACATCTGGCACGCGCTTACTTACACGGTGAACTACCATACCGGACGCTCCTGGGCCCTCGGACACCTGTGGTCGCTTTCGGTGGAAGAACAATTCTACTTTTTGTGGCCGTTCACCTTCGTACTGCTCGGGCCGTGGCGGTCCCGATGGGTGACAGCCGGCACCGTGTTCCTGCTCGGACCGGCAGCACGGCTTGCAGCCCGGCTCTTCCTGCCGCTTCCATATCGCGACCTGGAGATGTTTCCGATGGTGGCCGACAGCCTGGCCGCGGGGTGCCTGCTGGCGCAAATGCGGCCCTGGCTGGAGAAGCAGTCCTGGTATTTGCGGCTATTCCGCCCCGCCCCCTCGGCCGCGCTGTTCTTACTGATTCTGCTTCTAAATCGTTACATGAGCTATAGCGTCATCTCGATCTTCGGATTCGTACTTACTAATATCGCGCTGGCGATCCTCATCCACCGCAGCGTCTACAACGCGCACGCCTGGCCCGGCCGGATCCTGAATTGGAGGCCGGTGGCTTTCGCGGGGACGCTGAGTTATTCGCTTTATCTCTGGCAACAGCTCTTTCTCGACCGCTCCTCGCACGCATGGGCGAACTCGTTCCCGCAAAACCTGCTGCTCACGTTCTCCGCTGCGCTGTTTTCCTATCTCGCGCTGGAGATGCCCCTGATGAAACTCCGGCACCGGCTGCGGGCATAACGTCCCGTTTGCATTCACGGGAGAATATGTCGTTGCCGCAGAAAGGTAAACACAGCGGCATAGGCCAGGTCCTGCTGCGGCGCCGATAATCCGTGCTTTCCACCTTCGATGAATAACGCGGATGCGTCGATGCCGGCGGCGCGGAGCGAGGCGGTGAGCGCAGCCGTTTGCGATGCCGGAACGATCTCGTCGGCGGTGCCGTGAACCGAAAAGACGGGCGGCAATCCCGGGCGTATATACGTTTGCGGCGACAGACTGCGGGCGAGGGATGCCCGATTTTCCATGGGCAAGACTCCGCGCATCACCGGATTCGACAGCAGCAACTCCAAATTTGAGGGCCCATAGAAATTCACCACCGCCACGGCCTGCGCCGAAGACTGGAACGCCGCCAGTAATGCCAGGTGGGCGCCCGCGGATACCCCGGTGACGACAATTCGTCGCGGATCGGCGCCGTACTCCCGAGCTGCCCGGCTGAACCACCGCAGGGCCGAGGCCGCGTCCGCCGCCGCCGGGGAAACGGCACCCAACCGGTACTCCACATTGGCCACCAGGAATCCCATCCGCACGTACCGGCGGCAAACCCGGTATCTCATTTCCTCGCGGTCACCCGATCGCCATCCACCCCCATGAAAAATAAGTACCGCCGGACGCTCGCGCCGCCCGCTCCATCGCGGCTCCATCAGGTCCAGCCGGTTTTCGGGATGCGGTCCATAAGGAATATCCGGAATCGTCCGCACCCATAACGGCATGAGCATGCGGCCGACGCGCTCCGGACGCGCCCGCGCCACCGCCGCCAGCCCCACAGCGGCGGTTAGGCCCATGAGAGTAAACGAAATCCAGGATCTGGGTTGCCGAAAGCCGGGCAAATGAAGTTCCTTTTCGTTCTATCGTAAGAATTGTTGCCTGAAATACTTTGCGATCACTCGTTCTTTGATATACATTCAATATTTCTGAACCCGGTTTGCGCCACAGGTGACACCAATTTTCCCCGAGGTATCGATGACCAACAGGATACGTGTATTCGCCCTATTTCTTACTGCCGCAGCCACTGGGATGCTTCCTCTATCCGCACAGCACACTCTGGCCGGTTGCCCTGTTTTCCCTGCTAATAATGTCTGGAATACGCCGGTTGACAAGCTCCCCCTGGATGCGAACTCCGCCGCTTATATCTCCACCCTCGGTAGCGGCCGCTACCTGCACCCCGATTTCTCCTCTTCCGGCAGCGGAATTCCGTTTGTTGTGGTTCCGGGTTCGCAGCCCAAAGTCCCGATCGTGTTCACCGATGGCGCCGCCGAGAGCGATCCCGGTCCCTATCCGGTGCCGGCCAATGCCCCGATCGAGGCCGGCGGAGACCGGCATATCCTGGTCCTCGAAAACTCCACCTGCGTTTTGTACGAATTGTACGCCGTCCAGCCGTCCACGGGCGGTTGGACGGCCAGTTCCGGGGCTATTTTCAATCTGAAATCGAACCAGTTGCGCCCCAGTGGCTGGACTTCCGCCGATGCAGCCGGACTGCCGATCCTGCCCGGCCTGCTTCTCTACGACGAAGTGGCGTCGGGCGTGATCGACCATGCGATCCGTATGACCGCTCCCCAGACCCGCAATCAGTACATCTGGCCCGCCCGGCATAAAGCCTCCAGCCTGACGGGAACGCAATATCCCCCGATGGGACAACGTTTCCGGCTGAAGGCCGGCTTTGATATCACCCCGTATCCGGCGGATGTGCAGGTGATTCTGACGGCGCTCAAAAAATACGGCGCGATTCTGGCGGACAACGGTTCGGCGTGGTATCTGAGCGGCGCCCCCGATCCGCGCTGGAACGACGACACCCTCCACAAACTCCACCTCGTGTTGGGGGCCAACCTCGAAGCGGTGAATGAAGCAGGCCTGATGGCGGATCCGGATTCCGGCGCGGTGCTCTCCGGCCCGGCCGCGCTCGCTTCGGTGCAGTTGAATCCGCTGGCGGTCACCGGCGGCGCGGTAACCACTGCCAACCAGGTGGTGCTCAGCGCTCCGGCGCCATCGGGCGGCATTACCGTTTACCTTTCCAGCTCCAATATGGCGGCTGCCTCGCTTCCCGCCAGCGTGCTGGTGCCGGCCGGAGCCGCAAGCGCGCCCTTCACCATCACGTCCGGAAACGTTTCGTCTTCGACGGCGGTAACCATCACAGCGGCTTACCTCGGGGTGTCCAAAACGGCCACTTTGACGGTGAACGGGGTAGCGGTCCGTTCCGTAACGATCAACCCTGCCAGCGTAACGGGAGGCGCAAGCGCATCCGGCGTGGTCACACTATCCGGTCCGGCCCCGGCTTCCGGGGCCAAGGTTCTGCTCGCCAGTTCCAACACTCTGGCGGCCACCGTGCCCGCTTCAGTCACCATCGCGCCGGGCGCGTCCTCCGGAACATTTTCTGTCAACACCCTGGCCCAGACGGCAAACTCCAGCGCCCGGATTACGGCAAGCTACTGGAGCAGCTCGGCATCGGCCTCGATATCGGTGCTGGCCCCGGCCTCATCGGGCGCGCCCGTTCCTTCGTCGGTAGTGCTGCTGCCGGCGACAATCCAGGGCGGCAACGTCACAAACGGGTATATCTGGCTGAGCGGCAGCGCGCCGGCTGGAGGACTGCCCCTTACCGTCACCACCTCCAACCCGCTGTTCAAGCTGGCAGCCTCCGGCTGGACGGTGGCCGCGGGCGGCAATATGAAGTACTTCACCGTCACGGCCCCGCCAGTGACCTCCCCCACGGCTGTAACGATCTCCGCCACTGCCGGAGGGGTGACAAAAACCGCCGTGCTGACGGTCAATCCCGCCACCATTCAAGGCCTTACGCTCAGCCCGGCTACGGTCACCGGCGGTTCCACCGTAACCGCGACTATTTTCCTGGGCGGCACCGCGCCATCGGGTGGCACCGTCATCGCGGTATCGAGCTCCGCTCCGGGTACTGCGCCGGTGCCTTTGGCCGTAACGGTTCCGGCCGGGAGCAGGAAGGTGACCTTCGCAATCCCCAGCGCCCGGGTATCCGCCACAACCGGCGTGGTGATCACCCTGCGGCAGGGCGCCACGGCGATTTCGGCAAAACTCACGGTCACCCCGTAAGTTGTTCGTTTCAAAACTACCCTCCGAAACCCACTAGTACCAGCAGCCGTACGGTGGCGCATCTACATTCGCTACAATTACGGGTTGACTCCACCGGCAACGCTGTTGGAGCAGCAAAAACGGAGGAACATGATCAAAGTCGGGGTAATTGGTTATGGCTACTGGGGGCCTAACCTCGTCCGGAACTTTACCGACGTGGACGGAACCACAGTAACCGCTGTTTGCGATTCCCGTGCCGAGCGGCTGGCGCTTGTTGAAAAACGTTATCCCGGCACGAAGGGAATCAGCACGTGGCAGGACCTGGTCAAGGATACCGCCGTCGATCTGGTGGCAATCTCTACTCCGGTTTCCACCCATTTCGACATGGCGATGGCGGCGCTCCAGGCGGGCAAGCACGTCCTGGTAGAAAAGCCCATGGCCATGAATGTGGACCAGTGCTCCCGTCTCATCGACGAAGCCGCCAAGCGGAAGCTCCTGCTGATGGTGGACCACACGTTCGTCTATACGGCCGCCGTGCGCAAAATGCGGGAACTGGTGACGGACGGATCCCTCGGTCAAATCTATTATTACGATTCGGTTCGCATCAATCTCGGACTTTTCCAGCACGACGTGAATGTCATCTGGGACCTGGCGGTTCACGACCTCGCGATTATGCATTTTCTCCTTCCGGAGCGGCCGGTAGCGGTTTCCGCCACGGGGATCAGCCATGTTCCGGGAGGACCGGAAAACATCGGCTACCTGACGATGTTTTTCAACAGCACGATGATCGCGCACATTCATGTGAACTGGCTGGCCCCGGTGAAGGTGCGGAGCACGCTGCTCGGCGGCAGCCACAAGATGATCGTTTACGACGACATCGAGCTCAGCGAAAAAATCAAGGTTTATGATCGCGGTATCACGTTGAACACTACTTCGGAGAACGTGTACAACCTCATGGTGGGTTACCGAAGCGGCGATATGTGGGCGCCGCGCCTCGAAACCACCGAAGCCCTGAATGTGGAGATCCGGCACCTGATCGATTGCGTCGAGCACGGCAAACAACCGGACACCAACGGCGAGGCAGGTCTCGCCGTGGTCAGAATTCTCGAGAACGGCTCGCGTTCCATGCGCGAGCACGGCAGGCCCATCGAACTGGGCATGCAGAGGGCCGTGGCGTGATTCCATTTGTCGATTTGAAAGCGCAGTACCGCGGTATCAAAGCCGAGATCGATGCCGCGGTGGCGGACGTCCTGGAAAACAGCTCGTTTATTCTGGGCAAGCACGTGGCCGCGTTCGAAGAGGAGTTCGCGGCTTACTGCCAGGGCCGGTTCGCCATCGGCGTGAACAGCGGCACCAGCGCGCTGCACCTTGCCATGCTGGCCGCGGGCATCGGGCCGGGCGACGAGGTGATCACGGTTTCGATGACATTCGTCGCCACGGTAGCGGCCATCGGATACACGGGCGCCCGCCCGGTGTTCGTGGACGTGGATCCGGTCACCTACACCATGGATCCGGCCAAAATCGAGGCGGCCATCACGGAGCGCACCAAGGCCATCGTGCCGGTGCACCTTTACGGGCAGCCGGCGGACATGGACCCGATCCTCGAAATCGCCCGGCGGCACAACCTGGTTGTGATCGAGGACGCCGCCCAGGCGCACGGGGCGGAATATAAAGGCCGGCGCATAGGGAGCCTCGGAGACCTGGGCTGTTTCAGTTTCTATCCCGGCAAGAACCTGGGGGCGTACGGGGAGGGCGGCGCGGTCGTCACCAGCAACCCGGAGTACAACCGCATCATCCGGATGTACCGCGACTGGGGAGCGGAGAAACGCTATCACCACGTCCTCAAGGGCTACAATTACCGGCTGGAAGGAATTCAGGGCGCGATCCTGGGGGTCAAGCTGCGCTATCTGGATCAATGGACGAACTGCCGGATCGCGCACGCCGCCGAATACACCGGGCTCCTCAAGGGAACCGGCTTGAACACTCCCGTGGTTATGCCCCACGGCCGTCACGTCTTTCACGTCTACGCGCTGCGCACCCCCGAGCGCGACCGACTGCAGCGCGATCTTCAGGATAAAGGTGTCCAGACCGGCATCCACTATCCCTTTCCTGTCCATCTCCTCGAAGCATGGTCGGATCTCGGGTATGGCAAAGGCGACTTCCCGGTTTCCGAGCAGATCGCGGCAGAGGAACTGAGCCTCCCCATGTATCCGGAGCTGACATCGGAGCAAATCGCGTTAGTCACTTCGAATCTGCGGGAGTTCGTGAGTGGCGTCAAAACCTAGGATCCGGCGCGTTCCGATACCGTCCGTTCAGGGAGTAGCCCGGTGAGAATCCTTTTCATCGGGGGCACCATGCGCGGCTACCGGTCGCTCAAAGCCCTGATTGACGCCGGTTTTGAGATCGCCGGGGTGATCAGCCTTCAGCAGGACGAACACGAGGCAAACCGGTACGAGGGACCGATCCAGCAACTCGCCGCGGAGCGCGGCATTCCGCACCACCTCACCAAGTGGATGAAGGACCGTGATTACGCGCAGTGGATTCGCGACGAGCTTCGCCCGGACATCGGATTCATCATCGGGTGCCGCATCCTGATTCCGGCCTCGATCTACACCATTCCGCCGATGGGCACGCTGGCGGTGCACGATTCGTTCCTGCCCGAGTACCGCGGGTTCGCTCCTTTAAACTGGGCCATCCTCAACGGAGAGGATTCCGGGGGTGTGACGCTCTTCTATCTGGACGAGAAGATGGACGGCGGCGATATCGTCATGCAAAAGCGGGTTCCGATCACCCCCACTGAGGATGCGCCGGCGGTCTACGAGAAAATCTGCGACGCCACCCTCGATGTGCTCCTCGAGGCGGCCGCGGCGCTCACCGGGGGAACGGCCCCACGCATCCCGCAAAACTATAGCGCCGGCAGTTTCACGTGCAGCCGCACGCCCCTCGATGGAGAGATCGACTGGAGCCGTACCACGCGCGAGATCTACAACAAAGTACGCGCTCTGGCTTGGCCCTACCCCGGTGCCTTCACTTTCTACAACAATCGAAAACTCTTCATATGGAAGGCCGTTCCGGTAACCCCGGCGCCTTGTTATGCCGGACGTATTCCGGGCCGCGTAATCGGCTTTTCAAAAGAAAGCGGTACCGTCGATGTGTTGACGGGGGACGGCGTTTTGCGAATGGGCGAGGTGCAGCTTGCGGCCGGCGAAAAATCTCCCGCCGCCGAGGTGATTAAGTCGATCCGCACCACACTGGGGCTGCATGCCGCCGACCTGCTCGCTCAGATCGAGGCCCTGGAACAGGCGCTTGGGAAGGGTGGATCAATCACGTAAGCAGGTCCGCTTACGGGCGCAATCGTACGGTCCCGGAAAAAGGCCATGATAGGCTAAGAAACACCCATGCAATTGCAAGGAAAACGAGTTTTAATCACAGGTGGCGCGGGATTGATCGGGTCGCACATCGCCGATCAATTGCTCGAACGGGACGTTTCGGGAATTGTAATTTTTGATAATTTCGAGCGGGGCCGCATCGAAAATCTGGAGCAGGCCCTGCCTTCGGGTAAGATTACAATCCGGCGCGAGGACGTTCGTGACCGCGCGGCGGTGGCGGACGCGATGAGGAGGATCGATATCGTATTCCACCAGGCGGCAATCCGCATCACCCGGTGCGCCCAAGAGCCCCGGCTGGCGATGGATGTGCTCGCAAACGGCACCTTCAATGTGCTCGAGGCGGCGGTCGCGGCCAAAGTGCAAAAAGTAGTGGCCGCCTCCTCGGCTTCCGTGTACGGGCTGGCTGAGGAGTTCCCCACCACCGAGAACCATCATCCGTACAATAACCGGACCATCTACGGAGCATGTAAGGTGTTCAATGAGGGGCTTCTGCGGAGCTTCCACGAGATGTACGGACTGCGCTACGTCGCCCTGCGCTACTTCAATGTGTACGGACCCCGAATGGATATTTACGGCGCGTACACGGAGGTGCTGATCCGCTGGATGGACCGCATAGCGTCGGGAAAGGGCCCGCTGATTTTCGGCGACGGCACGCAGACCATGGATTTCGCCTTCGTGCCGGATATTGCCCGCGCCAACATACTGGCGGCCGAGTCCGACGCGGACGATATCGTGCTCAACGTGGCAAGCGGGGTTGAGACCAGCCTGAACGAGCTGGCAGCGGCGCTGTTGCGGGTCACGGGTTCCTCCGCGCCGGTGGAGTATGGCCCGGAACGCAAAGTGAATCCGGTGCCGCGCCGGCTGGCGGATACGCAGCGGGCTGCCGAAGTCATCGGCTTCCGCGCCACCACCAGCATCGAGGAAGGCCTGCGTCTCCTGGTGGAGTGGCGCAATCACGAGCAGGAACGGGCCGGGATAACAGCCGATGCCTGATGCCATGATTCCCATCGCCAAGCCCTTCATGGGAGAAGCCGAAGCCGAAGCTGCGCGGCGGCCGATTCTTTCCGGATGGGTGACCCAGGGGCCGGAAGTGGCGGCATTCGAAACGGAATTTGCCGCGATGACCGGCGCGCCGCACGCTTGCGCGGTTTCGAGTTGCACCACCGCTCTTCACCTGGCGCTGGTGGTGGCCGGCGTCCGGACGGACGACGAAGTCATCACCGTCAGCCATTCCTACATCGCCACCGCCAATAGCATCCACTACTGCGGCGCGGTCCCGGTGTTCGTCGATATCGATCCGGCCACGTTC
>CAWIJJ010000019.1:0-122422 GCA_963836425.1 Bryobacterales bacterium
CTTTGCGGAAGCCATGCGGCTGCTCGCTGGAGCCGACGTCACTTCGGACGATACGGCGGCGGCGGCCAGCCTCGACTGGTCCCAGGTGGTCGCGGGGCCGTGGCTCTCCGAGACGCTGCACGCATTGCGCAGCCCGGAGGGGCTGGCGCAGGTCGATCCCGGGGCGGCGCTGAAAGGCACGCTGCGGCCCTATCAGCAGGTGGGCGTGCGCTGGCTCTATCTCCTCGCCAGGCTGGGTCTCGGGGCCTGTCTTGCCGACGATATGGGGCTGGGCAAGACGATTCAGGTGCTATCGCTGCTGCTCGTGCTGCAGCGTCAAGACAACGGGAAATCGCCGCCCAGCCTGCTGGTGGCTCCCGCTTCGCTGCTCGCCAATTGGGCGTCGGAGATCGAGCGCTTTGCCCCTGGGCTGAAGACGCTGATCGCGCATTCTTCGGCGCTGCCGGCGGCCGACCTCAAGCGCATCGATGCGGAGCGGTTACGGGATGTGGACCTGGTCATCACCACCTACGGGTCGCTGCTGCGCCTTCCCTGGATCGCGGAGCGCGGCTGGCGGCTGGTCGTGCTGGATGAAGCGCAGGCAATCAAAAACCCGGACGCCCGGCAGACGCGGGCCGCCAAGCGGATCGATGCCCGCGCGAGAGTGGCACTCACCGGCACGCCCGTCGAAAACCGGCTGGCGGACTTGTGGTCCATTTTTGATTTTGTCAATCCGGGGCTGCTGGGATCGGCGAAAGAATTCACCCGCTTCGCCAAACGCCTGGCGGAGCGGTCGCATGGTTCCTACGGCCCGTTGCGGGAACTGGTGCGGCCGTATATTCTGCGGCGGTTGAAGACCGACAAGAAGGTGATCGCCGACCTGCCCGATAAAACCGAGGTCAAAGCCTTTTGCCAGCTCAGCCGCAAGCAGGCGGCTCTCTACGAACAGGCGGTAAGGGAACTGGCCCGGCAGCTCACCGATACGACGGGGATCCAGCGCAAGGGGCTGGTTCTGGCGTTTCTGATGCGGTTCAAGCAGATCTGCAACCATCCTTCCCAATGGCTGGGGGATGGTGCGTGGGCCGAAGACGACAGCGGGAAATGGGCGCGCTTGCGGGAGATTGCCGAGGTGATCCGCGCCAGGCAGGAGAAGATGCTGGTCTTCACACAGTTCCGCGAGGTCACCGGCCCGCTGGCAGCTTTCCTGGGCTCGGTCTTCGGCGGGCCCGGCCTGGTGTTGCATGGCGAGACCGAGGTAAAAAAGCGCAAGGAACTGGTGCGCCGCTTCCAGGAAGGGGAGGCGGAGCGCTTCTTCGTGCTTTCGCTCAAAGCCGGCGGCGCGGGCCTCAACCTCACGGCGGCCTCTCATGTGGTGCACTTCGACCGCTGGTGGAATCCGGCGGTAGAGAACCAGGCCACGGACCGCGCCTTCCGCATCGGCCAGACCAAAAACGTACTGGTGCATAAATTTCTATGCCGGGGTACTGTAGAAGAGAAAATCGACCAGCTCATGGAATCGAAGCGCCGGCTTTCCGACGATTTGCTGGAAGGCGGCGCGGACCTGCTGTTGACGGAACTGAAGGACGAGGACCTGCTCCGGCTGGTGTCGCTCGACATACACAAGGCGTTACGGGAGGCGTGATCGATGGTGGATTACTGGGGATGGCGGCCTTACGTTTCCGCGGCCGAACGGCGCCGGAAAGCGGCCCGGGAAATGGAGAAGCGTAAGAAGCAGGGGCATCTCATCTCGCCGGTAATCATCCAAGGACGGGCCATCGCCACCACGTTTTGGGGTAAGGCCTGGTGCGAGAACCTCGAGCGCTACAGCGATTTTGCCAACCGGTTGCCGCGCGGCCGGACCTATGTGCGCAACGGTTCGGTGATCGATCTGCAAATCGCTCCCGGCGCCATCCAGGCCCTGGTCAGTGGATCGGACATTTACCAGGTCGCGGTGAAAGTCGCTCCGGTCAGCAAGACGCGCTGGAGGTCCATCTGCAAAGACTGCGCGGGCGCCATCGATTCGCTGGTCGAACTTCTCCAGGGGCGGTTTTCCCAGGCGGTGATGGAACGGATTTGCCGGCAGAACACAGGACTGTTCCCGTCGCCCCGCGACATCCGGCTTTCGTGCAGTTGCCCGGACTGGGCGGATATGTGCAAGCACGTGGCGGCAGTGCTCTATGGCATCGGCGCCCGGCTCGACCAGCATCCCGAACTGCTCTTCCGTCTGCATGAAGTGGACCAGGCGGAGCTCATCGCCAAAGCAGGCAAAGGTCTGGCGCTGGCCAAGGAAGGCCCGGCCCGATCGAAAGTCCTGGGCAGCGGGGATTTGGGCGGCATCTTCGGCCTGGACATGGCGCAGGATGCGGGCGCCGGGTTGTCTGCTGTTACGGAAGGAAAGCCGCAGCCTCGCCAAAAGAAGCCACGACAAACCGTAACCGCGGTGCATACCGCTGTCGAAAAGTCGCCAAGCCCGCGCCGTGGCCGAAAGCTGGCGAAGAACCGCCGGCCGCCGAGACCCAGCCGGAGAACGTCGTAGCAGAAGCGATCACGCTGAGCGCCCGGCCTGCTTCGGCGGCGCCGGAGCAATCCGCATCCACCCCTGCGGCCGCGCCGGATCCCTCGCGCGAGATTCCGCAGCGTCAGCGGATGCAGATGATGCAGCAGGAACGCCAGACGGGTGCGGCTGCGAATTCTGCCGGCAAGTAAAGCCGGACCGCGATCAGGAACTCCGCGGACCGGTAGGAACCCAGCGGGCCGCGAACTCGTCGGGCGCCAGCGGCCGGCCGAAGAAGAAACCCTGCACCTCCTGGCACCCCAGGGATTTCAGTAGCGCCGCCTGCTGGGATGTCTCGACGCCTTCCGCCACGGTAGTGAAGCCCTCCGCCATCCGGATGATATTCTCGACCAACGTGGGGTTCTCGCCCATCCTCCGAATGAATGCCTGGTCGATCTTCAGCCTCTGAAACGGCAGTTCCTGAAGATATGACAATGCGGATTGGCCGGTTCCGAAATCATCCAGTGCGAATGTGATTCCCGTGGCCTGGAGATCCTGGAAGATGCGGCGGGCCGCCGCCAGGTCGCTCACCACAAGGCTCTCGGTCAGTTCCAGTTCGAGCAGTTGCGGCGGACAGCCCGTTTCCGAAAGCGCCCTCAAAACGTCCTCTACGAATCCCGGCCGTGCAAACTGAAGCGATGAGACCTTGACCCCGATGCGCAGCCCAGCGGGGAATTTGGCGGCCCACGCAATCGCCTGCCGGCAGGCCTCTTCCAACACCCAACGGCCGAAATCTACGATGAGATTGGTCTCTTCCAGGATGGGGACAAAGACCGCCGGAGAGACGAGCCCCAGTCCTTCGGGTTTCCAGCGCAAGAGCGCTTCGGCGCCTTTGATCCGGTCGGACGAAAGCTCCACCTGGGGTTGGTAGTGCAGCAGCATTTCACCGCGCTCCAGGGCGAAGCGGAGCCGCTTCTCCATTTCCAGCCGCTCCGGCGGCGTGGCCGCCATTGAGGAAGAATGAATAGCCCGGCTTGAATAACGAAGACCGCGAATCTTAGCGCCCTGGCGCATTTCCGGCGGACCGCCGGGGACGAGTCTCGGCGGCGCCCGGCTCCAGAAATGGAGCCGTTGATTACAAATGGTCGATAGACCCCGCTGACCGCTACTGTTCAGCGGGGGAGGGGTCCCTCGCGGGCTGCAAAGCTCTTCTTGGTAAGCTTGCTGAGCTCATCTTGCGTCCGGTCCTGGAATAGTGCGGCCTGGATCTCGCCGCAAACACCTCCCAGCGTCACTACCGGCGTAATGGGTGGAGCGGCTTGGGGTCGGCACGCAGACGTACCGGTTTGCCTTCGGCCCGTTGTCCGGGCTTGCAGACATGGCCGCCGGCCAGCCGGGCACCAAGTTTCCAAATACGGTGACGACCACGAAAATAGCCAGCCGCTTACGATGGACCATGGCCTGTTCCCAACCGATTCGGTTTCGTTTATTCGCAACTACCTATTCTTACCGTATGGAACCGCGCTTCAGTTTGCTCTGGAGCAAGGAGGTCGCGACGACGGCGGGTATCCGGGCAGATTGGTCGAAAGCGTTTTGAAACGGAATCGGAAAACAGAAAATGCCGGGGATCTGAAACAGGTCCCGAGCTGGCCCTGGCCCTGTGGAAATGAGCGGCCACAATCCGGCGACGATTGTCCCGGATGGTAGTTTGTACGCCTCGCCCTAGGACGCCAGTTCGGTCTGGCAGTTTTTCCCCCAGAGGGCCAGCTGGGTCCGGTTGCTGACGCCCAGTTTCCGGAAGATATGGTAGACGTACTCCTTCACCGTGCCCACCGTGAGGCAGAGTTCGTAGGCGATTTCTTTGTTCGACTTCGCCTGCTGAATCAGCTCCACCACCTGCCTTTCCCGGAATGACAACTTGGGTACGGTAACTGCTACTCTTTCCGCCACGGGTTCCCTGCAACCGGGGCACGTATACTCACGACCGAACGCACCAAAGCTCCGCCCGCAACGGGCACATGTTCTTGCCATCATTACTTTCGAGAGATGCTGTAGTCCTTGCGTTGTCATGTTTGAACCGTTCTCCCATGTAGCCTCATCGGCCGGACCGATGAGGCGGAATAGATTGCTTTTAAATGAATTGCGTGTTTAAGCACGTTTTTGGCCATTGCTGTAACACCCAATTAAAACAGCTACTTGGAGATTATTGCCCATCCCTGGTTGGCGGTCAGAATGTATCGTTGGGCACTTCTTACCGGGCGTGCTAGTTCGTTTTTTCCCATAACTGTTTCCGGAGTGTTTCTCTCCAATACCGTGATTTCCCTGCCTGGTAGGCCGGGAGACTCCCCGACCCGCGCATTCCCGAATCGGACTGGCATAGGCCTAAGGTGATATATGGGCATTACTGATTGTTAGTTTGTGAGATGGGCCATTTGTCGAACCGAAAATAAGGGTGGTGGCGAGACTTCTGTGCGGGTGGTTTCGCTCTGTTCCTAGTACTTTAGTTTGCCAGGTCGCCGAGCAAACGCCTCCCGCCACCCCCGCAAGACAGTTGTCTTGACATCTGTCTTATACGCGTGCCATCGTGAAATCGATGGCCAGCATTCCGCAACATCCCGATCGGACCGTCGAAGACGCCCTTGGTGTAGCCGAGGTCGCGCACATCCTGGGCGTTCACCCGCGGACCATCGAGCGGCGCCGCGAATCGAAGAAAGCCCCGCGGCCTCTCGAGGCGCAGCGCGAAGAGAAACTCTACCGGATCTGGCAGGCGCTCATGGCTCTATTCACTCCCGAGAACGCGGTCTACTGGTTGAAACATCCCGTGCCGGTGCTGGAGAATCGGCGTCCCCTGGCGGTGATGGCTGAGGATGGCGGGCTCGATCGTGTACTCGAGGTGGTCGGCCGGATGAGCTGGGGCATCCCCACCTGATGCCCGATTGGCGGATCTTGTTCCGGGATGCGCCGGTAAAGGGGTTCTCGGGCACCGTATACCGCATCTGCCCCGCCCGTTTTGCCGGCAACCTGGTTTCGATGCGCGGTTCTTTTCTGCACGGCGCTCGTTACAATATCCGCGGCTACTTCGGAGCGTTGTACACATCCTTTTCCATGGCGACGGCACAGGTCGAGATGGGCCGATATTTTACCGTGCCGCCCCTGGGAGGATTTGTCATGGCCGCCATCGCGCTACGGTTTAGCCGCGTGGTGGACCTGACCGATTGGCAGCTACTGCACAGGGTGGGAATCGAGTTCCAGCAGTTGATCGAGACTCGCTTCCTGGTCACTCAGGAGATCGGGGCGCAGGCCTGGGAGAACGGCATTGAAGCCCTGGTTGCGCCCTCCGCGGCGAACCCGCGTGAGAGGAACCTGGCGGTGTTCCTGGATAACCAGCAGCCGTCCTGGCAAGTGGAACTCACGATGGTGATGGAGCACGCCGGGGAGTCGTCGCCGGTGTCGTGATGACACACCGATGCGGCGAGCTTTATACGGCGCTCGAGGCGACGCGGCAGGGGAGACTGTGCGACACGGCCGCGACCGGGGCGCTCCTGGGGTAGACCGCCGTCAGCGTGGAGAAACGAAATTCAGAGAGCAGGCGGTCCAGCTTTTTCGCCATGCCGCACATGCCGGCATAGGTGCGCAAGCCCGCGATGATGCCTTTAGCCAAACGCGGCTGGGCGGGGTCGATTTCCCATGGATGGAAATAGAGGCAGACCGGCCGCCGCTCGAGCCCGTTGGCCCGGCGCAGGCCCGCGGCGGTGTAGCGGTAGGGCAGCAGTCGCAGGTAGCCTCCGCCGCCGATCGGAACAATCACTTTGCTTCCGAGTACGGTCGTTGCCACCGGCACTTCCAGAATCGGACCGGACGGCGTTTCCAGGATCTGTGGGTGCCGTCCGAAACCCGGAATGCCATAGCGGTCATGGGAAATCGGGAAGATGCTCGAGTCGTGCTCGAAGCCGCACTCGACCAGGATCTCCAGGGCCCACATGGACCGGACCGTGACCGAATAGCTGGGGGCCCGATACGCACGCGGCGTGACGCCGGCCGCATTTTCGATGGCGGCAACCGCCCGCAGCGTATCTTCGCGAAACTGGGCCTGCGTCAGGTTATAGATCAGTTGATGAGCGTAACTGTGGCAGCCGATCTCGTGCCCGGCACCTGCAATCATGCGAACGACTGCGGGCCGATGTTCCGCTACCCAACCCAGGATAAAGAATGTCGCCGAGACCGAGTGGCGGTGCAGGAGTTCCAGGATGCAGTCGGTCTGCGCTTCGACCCGCGACGGCAACGACGGCCAGCTATCCACCGGGACCGAGCGCTGTACTTCGGCAGGATGAAAAAATGCCCTGCCATCCGTAACTCTCATCTAACGAGGCATATAGCGATGAGACCAGGACGAAATTCCGTCCCAAAGTACCGAGGTTTAGGACTTTTCCCGCCCATAAAGGCAGTCACACCGATTTGGCACGCTTCGTGTTCACCAAGCGGATTCGCATGCACCGGACATTTCTTGCGTTGCTGATGGGATGCTGCGCGATGCCAGTGAACGCTGGCGCGCAGCAGGCTGCCATCGCCATCCACAAAACGGCGGTGGATGCGAGCGGAAAGGCGACCCTGGAGGTCGAATTTCGTCCGGGAACACAGCCGATAGCCGGGCTTC
The DNA here is from genome assembly GCA_963836425.1 of Bryobacterales bacterium. Classification (GTDB taxonomy): domain Bacteria; phylum Acidobacteriota; class Terriglobia; order Bryobacterales; family Bryobacteraceae; genus CAWIJJ01. The sequence continues at coordinate 7,128 of CAWIJJ010000019.1, forward strand.
AGTTTGATGTCAGTGATAACGAGGCGACCCTGGGGCTATCCATAGCTCTTGGAGAGGCCGCGGCGAAAGCGGATAAGTCGGTCTACACTTCCGATTCGCAACCGGGAACGCCGCGGCGGGTACTGATCGTAGGCTTCAATGCCAACGCCATCGGCCCAGGGGTGGTTGCCATGATTGCCGTTCCGTTGCGGCCGGAAACAGCGCCGGGGATCTACCCTGTTGTCATCGATGGTGTGGTCGCCGCCGGCGTCAACGGCGATGCCGTGCCCCTTTCGGCCGACAGCGGGGCCGTGGTGGTGGCGGGTGACGGGGTCGAAGTACCATCGATCGCCGCCGTGGTCAACGCCGCCAGCTATGCGGCGGGCAGCATTTCGGCCGGCGAATTGGTGATGATCGCGGGAAGCGGCCTGGCCGGCATGGACGCCACGCTCGCCGATACGGTGGTTCGGTTCGACGGCATCCCGGCGACGCTGATCTACACCAGCCCGAATCAGGTATCTGCCGTGGTCCCCTACGCGATGGATGGGCGGACGGAGGTCTCGGTGGATGTAGAACAGGGCGGCATCCGGTCAGCGCCGCTGCGGGTCACGGTAAGTTCCAGCACCCCGGGAATATTTACTACGACCGTTACCGGGCAGGGCCAGGGGGCCATCGTGAACCAGGACGGCAGCGTGAATGGACCGGGTAATCCCGCCCCGCCGGGATCGGTAATCTCGATCTTCGCCACGGGCGAAGGGCAGACGGAGCCCGCGGGCGTGGACGGGTTCATTGTGCCCGCCGGCGACTTACGACACCCGCTCCTTCCGGTAACGGTGTCCATCGGCAGCGAAGACGCGGAAGTGATCTATGCGGGCTCCGCGCCCAGCCAGGTGAGCGGGGTATTGCAGGTGAACGCCCGCGTCCCAGGGGGAATTCCAGCAAGTGATGCCGTCCCTGTCACCATACGCATCAGAGCGGCCAGCCAACCGGGAGTAACCCTGGCGGTGCGGTAGCCGCGCGGCGAAAACCTCAGCCCAGCAGCAATACGTGTCGTAGGAATCGCTCCGATTACGGCACGCGAAACAGGAACTGCAGCACCAGTTCGCTGGAAATCGGCTCTTGGTCTTTGTGGGCGGGTTTGAATTTCCAGAGCCGCGCCGCGTTGGTCGCCGCGGCAACCAAGGCGGGATGCCCCGCTGTGTGCAAGACCGGCTCAGCTTTGACCACCTTGCCGTTGGCATCGATGCTGACTTTAATCTCGATGGCGGTCGTCTTCATTACCGCCGTCCGGAGATAGGAAGGAAACGGCGGTATCATTTTACTCAGCACCTCGGGGCCGTAGTACACCGGCTGCCTGGACACGGCGGTGGCCGATCCAGGCGCGGCCGTCAACGGCGGTGGGACGGGAGTCAGCCGAGGTCTTAGGGCCGCGGGCAACGCCGCCATCGTCTCGGGCCGAACCGACGGGGGAGGAGGTTGGTTCATCGCCGCGGGAATGGGTGCGTTTTCGGTTATTTCGGGTGCAGTGAACGGCTTTAATGGCACTGCCGGCGTGTTGCCGGCCGGCTGCCGCTCATCCTCTATCTGCACCATCGGCGATAATTGTTGCGCCACCATGTGGAGCTTGGGTGCGCCCGCTTTCGGCACGATCACCAGCACCGATTCGGAAATCGTGCCCTGCGGCGTAAGTACCGAGAGCTGCATCTGCACCTGATCCGTCAACGGCGCGTATAAAATGCTCCCACTGCGCACCTGTAGCGGATCCAGTATGATCTTCCGGGTGCTGCCGCCGTCGTCGATCGCCAGCACTCCGGAAGTCGCGCTCAGAACCACGGACGATTCGCGATTCCATGTCAGTTTCAAGTCGGCGTTCTGTCGCTCGGCCTGCAAACCGAAAAACGCCTCCCGCAAGGCTGCCGCCGGAAGTGCCCCGGGGGTCACCGCCCGATTGGGCCAGTATTTTTCCGGCAGCCACTTCACTGCCAAGACCGCCGTCAGGCATAGAAAGACCACCAAAGCTCCCGCAAAGCCCCAGAAAAGCACTTTCGCCGTAACCTTCGGCCGCGGCGGCGGCTCCTCATGGACATCCGGTTCCCGATCGCGCCTCCCGGCCTGTTCCGTCAGCTTCTTTTGCAGGGTCTCTGTGCGGTGCTGCTCGGCAGTGGCCAGCAGCTCGGCGTCAAGCGGAAACTCCAGGAACGGAAAATCCCCACAAATGCGCCCCTCCTCCCAGAAGAAGAAGGTGGCATTCGCCGGCCCCGATTCGGTCTGCTGGATCAGCAGGAACACCTGGTGGCGCGCCGGAAAAACCGACTCCATCAGTTTGAGATCGCTCTCGTTCAGCCGCAGTGCCGGCTCGCGGGTGATGCGATAGTATCCCATCACCCGGGCCGCAGCCGCCGTTGCAACCGCCACCGCCACGGCATCCGCCGAGGGTGGTTGCGCGCCCGGTAATGGCTGAAAATCGTCGATCTCCGTAGTCTGACCGGCCGTTTTCCCCAGCAGCACTCCATCGCTTTCCGCGTCCGGCTTCTGAAGCCTCTCTACTACCGCCAGACGGAGTTTCACCCGCACCGGTGAACCGGGGAATGACCAGGTGTAGCGGGCCAACTCCGTCGCGGAATGGTCCACAATGGCTGAGTTTCGGCCCATAGTATGCTCGAAAGTACCAGCCCATGACAGCAACTGCTTCGCCAAAAGGCGCGCTAGTGCCAAATGTACCGAAGCCCTGGATTTCAATGCGAAGGAAAAGAGTGGCCGATCCGCCGGTTTTCTCCAATTCTCCTACTATTTGGCATCACGCGGCGCTGTTCTGCCTCGCCTGCCAACTTTTGGGTCTACCGCGTCCCCTATTCGGGCAAAGTCTGCGGCTCTCGGCCGCCACTGCCTCCCCCGGCGAGGAGGTCGCCATCGAGATCTCCCTGGAATCGCCGGATGGCAAGGAGCCGCTGGCGCTGCAATGGGAGACTCAGGTGCCTGGCGCGCTGCGCGTCATCGATTGCTCCCTGCCCGAAGGCGCCGCGGTGAAGGAATTAGGCAAGATGTTGAAGTGCGCCGCGACGGGCAACACCGCCGAGGCCCATACCTCCCGGTGCATTCTGGCAGGCGGCGTTAAGACGATTCCGAACGGCCCGCTGGCGCTCCTGCGGCTCGGCATCCCCCGCGCGGCGCAACCAGGCCCATTCCGCATCCGGATATCGGAAGGCATCGCCGTCTCCAAGGATTTGGAGCCAGTCCCTCTTCCGCCAGCAGATACCCTCGTGACAATCCGGAAATAACTCCCCTCTACACTAACTTTTTTCAGACTGGTCCAAGACCACCCAGGCAACTACAATGGCGAGAAAGCTCAAACGATGTGTAACTAAATGCGGAGGTCAATCTATTTTCGGGCTGCGCCGATCCTTGCGATCTCACTCGCAGCGATTTATCCCTCCTTCGGACAAACCGGCTCATTAACTCTGTCCTCTGCTGTTCTTCCCTCTAGTAGAACCGTCTCTCTGAATCTGAGCCTGACATCGCCGGCGGGCAGTGGGCCAGCTGGCGTGCAGTGGACCCTGACTTTCTCTCCCACCGTTGTTACGATTAATTCAGTTACTGCGGCAACATCCTTGACCGCCGCGAATAAATCGGTCACCTGCGCATCTGCGTCCGGCACTTATACGTGCCTGGCATATGGCATGAACAGCACGATTATCGCGAACGGTGTGGTGGCCGTCGTCAGCGTCACACTTGCTGCAAGCGCCACCTCCGCTTCCATTGGCGTGAGCAACGCGCTAGGGGCCTCACCCGCAGGCAGCGCACTCCCGCTGACCGCCACCGGGGGCTCGGTGACCAGCGCCCCCCTGGTTTCCGGCGTGTCGTCCGTGTCATGCACCCCCACCAGTCTCACGTCCGGTGCTTCCAGTACGTGTACCGTTAAGGTAAGTTCAGCGACATCCTCCGCCACCACCGTTCAGCTAACAGACAACAGCGCCGTACTCACCGTTCCGGCATCGGTCTCGATCGCGGCGAACGCCACGTCGGCCACGTTCACCGCTACTGCGGGTTCCATTACGGCACTTCAGACGGCCACCATTACAGCCACCCTCGGCAGTTCGTCCGCCGCCACCTCCGTGAGCCTGGTCCCGCTGACTGTGGTGTCGGTAACGGTGTCGGCCACTTCGGTCGTGGGCGGAAACAGCCTCGGTGTAACCGTAACCTTAAGCGGTCCGGCTCCGAGTACCGGCGCCGTTGTCACCCTCAGCGGCTCCACCGCAGCGTTTCCTTCCACCAGTGTGACGCTGCCTTCCGCCGCGACATCCAGGACGTTCAGCCTGCCTACCGCTCCAGTGACCGCCGCCACTATCACCACAATTCGGGCGACTTACAATGGCAGCGCGGCCGTCTCGTCCCAGTTCACGGTGAATCCCGCCGCCTCGGCTTCCGGCGCAGCCGCATTCGTCAGAACCGACGTCACTACTCTCGGTTCCTGGAAAGGCGCCTATGGCTTTGACGGTTACCATATCTTCGGCGATACCGCCAGTTACCCAAGCTATGTAACGGCGACCCCATCGGGCTACTCATCTTACGTTTGGGAGGCTTCCACCAGCGAGGCGCGCGGCCTGCAAAAAGCCGCGTCCCCTACCGATCGTGTGGCGGCCTGTTGGTACACCACCAGCTCATTCACCATCGACCTCGCATTTCACGATTCCGCCACTCACCAGGTTGCCATCTATCTCGTGGATTGGACTAACTGGTTTGGCCGCACCGAGCAAGTGGATATCCTGGATGCCAGTCAACAAGTGCTGGATACGCGATCGGTGTCGAGTTTCACCGGTGGCGAGTATGTCGTCTGGAATCTCAGCGGCCACGTGATCATTCGCCTCACCAATACCAACCCCGCCTCGAATGCGGTGATCAGCGGTCTCTTTTTCAGCTCGGCGGCCACGGTTCCTCCTCCATCCACCGGAGCGTCGGCGACATTCGTTAAGACCGACACCGCCACTGCCGGATCCTGGAAGGGCGCGTATGGCGCGGAGGGTTACAGCATTGTCAGCGATACCGCGAGTTACCCTGCTTATGCGACCACGACTCCATCGGGGGACTCCACCTGGACCTGGAGTTTCTCCACGAACGATCCACGTGCCTTGCAGAAAGCAGCGTCGGCGACCGACCGGGTTGCGGCCTGCTGGTACGCCGGTAGCTCATTCTCGATCGATCTCGCCCTCAAAGACGGGGTGGCGCATCAGGTTGCGCTCTACCTCCTGGACTTCAACCTGTTGGGCGGCGGCCGTGCGGAGCGGGTGGATATACTGGACACCGGCGGCAGGGTGCTGGACACCCGCTCCGCGTCGGGTTTCGGCGGTGGTGTGTACCTGGTCTGGAAATTGAGCGGTCACGTGGTGATTCGCCTCACCAATACCAATCCGGCGGCCAATGCGGTGGTCAGCGGTCTTTTCTTCGACGCCGACTCCGCCTCCACGGGAGGTGCAGCGGCGGCCTTTGTGAAAGCCGATAACATCACCGCTGGATCCTGGAAGGGAGTGTACGGCGCCGATGGCCGTACGATTGTCAGCGACAGTTCCAGTGACCCGGCTTATGTGGCCATGACACCCTCGGGTTCCTCTTCTTACGTCTGGGCGGCTTCCACCGGCGACGTGCGGGCCTTGCAGAAATCGGCGTCCGCGACCGACCGCATCGCGGCCTGCTGGTACAGCACCGGTTCATTCACGGTCGATCTCTCCTTCAAGGACGCGGTGGCGCATCAGGTCGCGCTCTACTTCCTGGATTTCACGCTGTTTGGCGGCGGCCGTTCGCAACAGGTGGAGATCCTGGATGCGAGCGGCAAAGTGATGGACACGCGCGCCCTGGCGAGTTTCTCCGGCGGCCGGTATCTGGTCTGGAACCTCAGCGGTCACGTGGTGATTCGGGTTACCAATACCAATCCGGCATCCAATGCAGTGCTCAGTGGAGTGTTCTTCCGGTAGCGGCTGAACGCCCGCCGCTACCGCACCGCGATCGTCACCGTATTGCTCGGCACGCCGTTGATCAGCACGCGCAGAGATACCGCACCGCCCGCCGCAATTCCCTGCGGAAGTTTCACATTGATTTGCCAGAGCCCGATGTAGCCCGGCGCCACTGGGCGGACGCGCTGGCGGCGCTCGCAAAGGGCGACTACTTCACGACAACGGGCGAGGTTCTGCTGCCTCGCGCCAGTCTGGACGGAAGCGCCTCCGGCATTACGGCCGAAGTGACGGCCTCCTGGACATTTCCGTTGCGCATGGCAGAGATTGTCTGGGGCGACGGCCACGACACGCATCGCAAAACTTATCCCTTGCCCGGCACCAGCGAGTTCGGTCAAGGCAAGTTCACGTGGCGGGCTCGCGCGGAGAATTGGAAGTGGGCGCGGCTGGCAGTGTGGGATATCGCCGGGAACGGCGCGTTTACTACTCCGGCCTGAAGGAACTGAAGTGCACAAGCTTGCGCTCGCGGTGATCCTCAGCGCCGCCTCAGGAGCCGCTCAAAATGTGCCCGCCAGGGTGGTCGCACTGGACGGGTTCCACAACAATGAATCGAGAATGCCGGACCGCTACCGGCGCTGGCGGGGGTGAAGGTGTTCATCATCGTCGATCCGGACACCCCGGCCGAATCGGACCGCGCCGATGTTGCCCGGTTCGTGGCCGGGGCACGGAAGCCGCTTCCCGCAGTTACCCTGCCGGATCTCCAGGCATCCGCCAATTCCCTGGACGGGCTGTCCCCGGCCAGCCGCTACCGGAATTTGCGCGCCGTCAAATCCCTGTTGGCATTCGGTCTCTGAGAACGGCCACCGAACCGAATGATTACGCCACCAGGAACCGCCTGGCGGCCTGATCTCCGGCGGCCGGCCGGGCCTGGGAAGAGAACACGGAGCCCGCGACCGCCTGCTCCAGGGCATCGACGATGCGGGCTGCGGCGTGGCCATCCCAAAGATCGGGGCGGCGGAATGCCGGCTGGGGCCTTGCCAGGGTTTCTTCGGCAGCCCGGAGAATTGCTTCGGGATCGACGCCCACCAGGCGGTTGGTTCCCTGGGTAATGGTCACCGGACGTTCGGTGTTCTCGCGGACCGTCAGACAGGGGACACCGAGGATGGTGGTCTCTTCCTGAATTCCGCCGGAATCGGTGAGGACCAGCCGGGCGGCAGACATCAGCCGCAGAAAATCGATGTAGCCTTGCGGCGGCACCATGGTTATGCGTTGCGGTTGAAGCCCGGCGGCGCGCATGACATTGCGGGTTCTGGGATGGGTGGGGAACACTACCGGGATGCTGGCGGCGAGGCGGTCCAGCATGTCGAGCAGCTCGGCCAGTTTGCCGGCGTCGTCCACGTTCGAGGGGCGATGCAAGGTTACCAGGGCGTAATCGCCGCCGGCCACGCCGATCTGGTCCAGCACCGGAGACTGCGCGGCGCGGTCCTGAAAGCGCAGCAGAGTGTCGATCATGACGTTGCCGCAGAACGCGATGCGCTCCCGGGGGATGCCTTCGCGGACCAGGTTTTCGGCCGCGCCGGGCTCGGTGGTGAAGAGGAGATCGGAGAGCGCGTCGGTGACGATACGGTTGATCTCCTCGGGCATGGTGCGGTCGAAACTGCGAAGTCCGGCTTCGACGTGGGCCAGCGGTAGACCGGCTTTGGCGGCAGTCAGGGCAGTGGCCAGGGTGGCGTTGACATCGCCCACCACCAGGACCAGATCGGGCCGGCGGGCGGCGAACAGCGGTTCCAGGGCCAGCATCACCCGGGCGGTCTGTTCGTTCGAACTGCCCCCGCTGATGCCCAAGGAAATATCCGGAGGCCGGATCTCGAGATCGCGGAAAAAGGCTTCGGCCATCTCCGGCGAAGAGTGCTGGCCGGTATGGATGAGGCAAGGCTGAAAACGATCGCACCGCTCCATTTCGGTAAGGATGGGGGCGATCTTCATGAAGTTGGGCCGGGCACCGACCACGCAGGCAATCCTGAGTTTGTGCATGCTGGGAGATTCGTGGCCCATAGCTTGCTTATTGGCGGCCAAAGTATGGCGGAACAGGATGGGCAAGCTCGAGCAAAAGCCAGATTGAACCAGGACAGCGATCGGGGAGCCGGCCTCTCCAACGCCCGCCTCTTTTATCAACTGGCGCGCGTTCTGGTTTGGGGACAGCAACATCAGGATTTGGCGGACGCCGATCCGGCACTGCGCGAACTGCTGGTTTCAGCCGCATCCATTCTGGAGGATGCCGGGACGCGGGTCCAGGAGCCGGCCGCATAACCGGCCAGCCTGGCGCTACTCACAACGCAAATGGCTTTCCTTTAGTGCGAAACCTTCGCCGGCTATCGAACCGCCATAGTCACACCCGGTTGGCTGCTGCCGCCGATCTCGATCGTCACCGGCGCCGAGTTTCCCGCGGGATTCGCCGGGCCGTTCACCTACCGTCCTGGTTCAGGATGGCTCCCTGGCCGCTACCCGATGAATCGACCGTGAACACTGCCGGAAAAGACGGAGCAACCTGAAGCGGGAACGGGGCGGAGGGGACCCCACTTGGCGGGCGCCGATGGAGGCGAGCAAGCACGCCAATAGTTTGCGAAAATCCGCGAGCCAGTCATGAAACGCCACGGGCCAATCGCCCAGCCCGAAGAGGTTGTGAATACAAGCCCCATTTCTCGGTACTTTGGGCGGCAATTTAGTACTCGCTGAAACTCGTATGGCCTTCTTTTTCTGAGGCTTAGAGAGCCCTGGAAATGGCAGGGAGATTGCCTGAGTGTATGCCAGAACACCTATGGGACGAAGAATAACGGATGCGTCGGTTTTAGGGCTGTTCGCGGTGATGTACAACTGCGCAGTCTTCCTTCTGCGCTTCCGCCGAAGCTAACATCCGCCGCAATGATCAACGCGCTGAGCATCGACCTCGAGGAATACTTCCATCCGGCCGAAGTGCAGCGTTCGGTTTCGATGGAAAGCTGGTCTTCCCTGCCGTCACGTATCGGCGCACAGACGGACCGGATTCTCGAGATGCTGGACCGGCATTCGGTTTCGGCCACTTTCTTCGTGCTGGGCTGGGTGGCCGAGCGCAGTCCCGAAGTGGTGCGGAGGATTGCGCGCGCGGGACACGAGATCGGGTGCCACAGTTATGCGCACCAGGTGGTGTACAGCCTGACGCCTGCCCAATTCCGGCAGGACACCGAGCGGGCGATAGCGGCCATCGAAAATGCGGCCGGCGTTACGCCGCGCTGCTATCGGGCGCCGAACTATTCGATCACCAGCCGATCGCTATGGGCGCTGGAAATTCTGGTGGAGTGCGGGTTCGAGCAGGATTCCAGCATCGTTCCGATCACCCACGACCGTTGCGGGATACCCGGATTCAGCCGGCACCCCAGAGTGATCGAAACCCATTCGGGAGGCATCCTGGAAATTCCGGTGGCGACGATCGCCCTGGCCAATGGCACGATTGTGCCGGTGGGCGGCGGGGCATATCTGCGGCTGTTGCCCTACCGCTATACGGCGGCGGGCATTCGCCGCATTCACGCCCAGGAACAACGGCCGGCCTGCATCTATTTCCACCCCTGGGAGATCGACCCGGAACAGCCGCGCCTGGCTTCCGGACTGGTGGCGCGGCTGCGGACCTACACCGGGCTCGGCGGCATGGAAAGAAAGCTGGACCGGTTGATGGATGAGTTCCACTTCTCCACCCTGACTGGGGTGTATCCCAAGGCAGAGCGGATAGCGCCCCGGAAGGGCGCGCGTCCGGCGCGCAGCTACGCGGGGCTCATCAGTCCGGGGACTTGAATTCGAACTGCACCAGCATCTCGCTGGGGATGGCAGTTGCACCGGAACGGGCGGGATTAAACCTCCACAGCCTGGCGGCATTGACGGTCACGAGCAGCAGTTCGGGCGCCCAGTCTTTGGAGGGAAGCGCTTCGGCTTTCACCACTTTCCCGTTTTCGTCGATCGACACTTTCACCGCCACGATCTTCGGCCGCATGCCAATATTGCGAAGCGTCGCGGGGAAGGCGGGCAGAACCCGCCTGACGATGCTGGGCGGCGTATAGACTGGCTGCTGCGGGGCCGCCGGCCTGGACGGGCTTTGGGCCTGTTGGCGAACGGTTGTGGGGGAAACCGCAGGTGCGGCGGCGGAACGCTCCCGCGGGGATGGCAGCGGCGGCGGGGCGGGAGTCGGAATGGGGAGCAGGCCGGTTACCTGCCGCACCGGCGCGGCGGCGAGCGAAGGAGGCTCGGCGATAGCAGCTCCGGGTGCGGGAGACAGAGCCGTCGGCTCGGCTGGCGGAATAAAGGGCTTAAGCGCGGGAGCCGCGGCCGGCGGTGGCTCGGCCGAGATCGGGTTGTGCGCCATCGTGTGCACTTGCGGCGCGCCGTTCTTGGGCAGGATCACGATTACCGATTCGGAAGTTTCGCCCTGAAGTCCGAAAATCCGGAGCTGCACCTGAACCTGATCGGACACCGGCGCATAAAGAATGCTGCCCCAGCGGACCTGGCCCGGGTCGAGCGTGAGTTCGCGCTTAGCGGTACCGTCTTCGATCGACAATATTCCCGAGATGGAGTTCAGGATCTCAGGCGACTGGCGATTCCAGGTGAGCTTCAAATCGCCGTTTTGCCGTTCGGCGCGCAAGTCGAGGGAAGACTGCCGCGCGGGGGGCGCTGGGACTGAAACGGCAGGCCGGTTCGGCCGCGGAGCCAGCTTGAGCACCAGGGCTGCCCCACCCGCACCGACGATGGTGAGGATGAGAAAGCTCCAGAGCAGGGCTTCCCAGAGCGTCCTACCGGGTTGGCGGGGGGCTTGTCTGGAGACGGGCGGCCCATCCGCCAGGGCGGCGGCTTTCTTCTGCGACGACTCGATTTTCTGCTGTTCGGCCTGCGCCAGCAGCGTAGGGTCGAACGGAAATTCGAGGAACGGGAATTCGCCGCACATCCGTCCGTTGTCCCAGAAGAAAAAGGTGGCATTGGGAGGGTCGGAATCGTTGAGCTGAACGAGAAGCACCACCTGGCGCGGGTTGGGAAACATGGTTTCGGCCAGATGGATGGTGGCGTCGTCAAGGCGGAAGGCCGGGTCGCGGGTGATCTTGTAATAGCCCACCAGGGAGTGGCTCCCGGCCGACTGCAGCCTGGCGGCAACATCCGCCGCCGAGGGCAATGCCGGGTCGGTGAGCGGCGCGAAGTCGCGCAGTTCGGTTACCTGTCCGGCGATTCTGCCCAGCAGTAGTCCGTGGCTGGCAGAGGCCGGGTTCGCACTCTCCAGGCGCCGCCGAAGACGTTCGACGCAATCCAGTAGCAGCCGGACCTGTACGGGGGCGCCGGGAAACGACCAGGTGTAATGCGCCGGGGTTGCCGGTGCGGGACGTTCTTCAATGCTGGAGGATTGGCCCATAAATTGTGGAATTGCGCCTGCGTGGAAAGCAACTCCCTGGCCAAAAGCCGGGATCACGAATACACATTGTTGAAATTGCCCGCACGAGTGCAAATGGACCGTGCACGCAAACAGTTTTTTCCAATTCTCCTAATGTTTCGTATTTCATGGCATCGATCTGCATGGCGGCTTCGCTGGCAGCCGCGCCCGTAGCCCGGGGTCAGACCTTGCGACTTTCGGCGGCAACTGCCGCCCCGGCGGAAGATGACCTTTTTTCTGACCGCAAAAATAGATACGGGAAGACGACTTAGATCGGTATAGGCCTGTCCCGCCACGCAGGTTTACCGGTGGCGGGACAGGCACTCGATCAATAGGCGACCGGTTCAGCGGCTACCGTGACCTGATTGCTGAGGACCCGGCCAGCCGGGGTGGCGACTTCAAGTTGTACCGGCAGGGCATCGTCAGATGCGGCCAGGTTCGGCATTCGCACCTGGACCAGGTACACTCCGGCATAACCGGGAGCTGCTTGAACGGACTCGACTTCGGCGGTGGAATCGCCGATTTTGACCGTCACCGCGGCATCTGCGGAACCCAGACCCGTGGCCCAGATCAGCAGGCGGTCGCCGGGTTGCGCTGGATGGGCCGGGAACAGGAAGTTCCGGGCCATGGCCAGATCGGCGGACCCTGCAAACGTGATGGACCCCTGGTTCCCGCCGGTTCCATCCAACGAGAAGACAGCAGGTGACACCTCCTGCATGGTGGTGGCGAAGGGGGCGGTACTGTCGGAAGCGGTTTCGGCAGTAATCGAGAGCGGCGTGCCGGGGTTGAGGGCGGGGCAGACGAAATTGACCTGTTCGGGCGAGGCAAAGAGCAGCGCCGCGTACCGGCCGTTGATGCTGACCCTGGTGGCGCCAAGGGCGGTGGATTCACCGGACGGGTCGGAGAGGGATGTTCCGGGTGCGGCCAGCCAGTCGCCTTTCAGGCTGGCGATCGCTCCCGGACTGCACGCCAGGGGCTGCGGGGCATCGAAGGCCGGGCGCCCCGAGCCGACTTGGACCGCGACTTGAGCGGTGGTGGACTGCTGGGCCGCATCGGTGGCCACGAATTCAATGCTGTAAGCGCCGGCCTGGGCAGCAGCCGGAGTCCACTCGAAGCGGCCGCGGGCCTGGTCGAAGCTGGCGCCCCGGGGCAGGGAAGAGGCCGCCAGTTCCACGCGAAGGCCGGTTGAATCGACCGCGGAAACATCGAAGCCGAGCAGCGCGCCGAACCGGGCCGCCTGCTTTCCGGGGACAGTCAGGATGGGCCGCGCGGCCGGTTTGACGAGGACAGTGGTCCTGACCTCGGAATCACCGCTCAGGGCGTTGATGGTTGCCGCCTCGGTGGCGGCGGGGTCGATAGCCGCCTGGAAGGTGAGACGCGATTGGTTGGCGCGCGAAACGACGGTGGCCGGAACCTTCACCCGATCGCTGCTGCTGGCAAGGCGGATTTCCATGGGGTCCGAGCTGTAGGCTGTGCGCAATTCGCAGGTGATGCGATCGCCCGCCGAGGCGGCCGCGGGGGAGCAGGAGAGTGCCGTGAGCGCGTTTCGGTTGCGGGTGGTCAGCGGAGCGGTGGCATGGTCGCGCGCGGGATTCGCACCCTGCGGATCGGGAGCGGCCACGGGAGCGGCGCTCGTGGTGACCAGGTGGGGCGCCATACTGCTGATCGGGGTGTTCATATCGCCCTGGATCTCAGCCTGCGAGAGGGCGCGGTTGTAGATCCTGAGCTCGTCGATAGTTCCGATGAAGTACAGGCCGTTGGAGCGTTTTCCGACGGTCGGATCGATGCTGGGAATTGCCTGTGCGGCCGGTATCGTGCCCCTCAGGGTGCCGTTATCGAGCACGCCGTTGACATAGATATCCAGGGTTTTGGCCGCTGCGTTATAGACGCCGGCCACGTAATACCAGGTGTTCAGGGCGAGAAGAGTCTTGCTGTATCGCTGGGTCCTGGTGGTGGCGCCGCTGCCCCAGACGCTGATGCCGAAGGTGCGCACGCCAGTGTCGGGAGTGGTCTTGAGCTGCCAGCCGGCAGTGTCGGTCGAGCGCGCGACAATCTGGCCGTCGTCCCACGGGGTGCCGGTAGCCTTGACCCAGGCGCTCCAGGTCATGCTGCCGGTGGCTTTTAGGGCTGTGGGGTTGCCTAAATCGACATAGTTGGTGGTGCCGTTGAACGAGAGCGCGTTACCGTACTTGCCACTGCTGGTCCAACTGGCGCCCTGAATCTGGCCGGGGGTGTCGTTCAGGGAACTGTCGGCGACGGTGCTGCCGCTGCCCTCGTTGAACCCGAAGGCCGAGATGGGCCCCGACGGCAGCACGGTGACCGTCGCGGTGCTGGAGCTCCCGCTATAGGAAGCCGTGATGACGGCCGACACGCTCGCCGTAGCTGGGCCGGCGGTGGCGGTGAAAGTGACGGTGGTACCGCCGCTGGCCGCGGTGGCGGAGGACGGGACCGTAACCATGGTGTTGTTACTGGAGAGTCCGACGCCGCAGCCGCCCGAAGGAGCGGTCTTGCTCAGGGTGACGGTACAGGTTGCGGTTGTCCCGGAGCTCAGAGTGGATGGAGCGCAGGCCAGCGAGGACACGGCCATCGGAGCCACCAGGGTGAGGGTGGCGGTCTTGGAGGTGCCGCTGAGGGTGGCGGTGATGACGGCGGTCTGATCGCTGCCGAGGGCGCCGGCGGAGATGGAGAAAGTGGCGGCAGTCGCGCCGGCCGCGATGGTGGCGGAAGCGGGCACGGTGAGAGCGGCATTGTTATCGGAGATGGCGACGGCCGTGGCGGCGGTCGCGGCCTTGCTCAGGGTGACGGTACAGGAGCCGGCAGCACCGGAATTGATGCTGGCGGAACAGGCCAGGGAAGAGAGGGCGGTCGGGGCGACCAGGTTCACGGTGGCGGTCTTGGAGGTCCCGCTGAGGGTGGCGGTGATGACGGCGGTCTGATTGCTGCCGAGGGCGCCGGCGGAGATGGAGAAAGTGGCGGCAGTCGCGCCGGCCGCGATGGTGGCGGAAGCGGGCACGGTAAGGGCGGCATTGTTATCGGAGATGGCGACAGCCGTGGCGGCGGTCGCGGCCTTGCTCAGGGTGACGGTACAGGAGCCGGCAGCACCGGAATTGATGCTGGCGGAACAGGCCAGGGAAGAGAGGGCGGTCGGGGCGACCAGGTTCACGGTGGCGGTCTTGGAGGTCCCGCTGAGGGTGGCGGTGATGACGGCGGTCTGATTGCTGCCGAGGGCGCCGGCGGAGATGGAGAAAGTGGCGGCAGTCGCGCCGGCCGCGATGGTGGCGGAAGCGGGCACGGTAAGGGCGGCATTGTTATCGGAGATGGCGACAGCCGTGGCGGCGGTCGCGGCCTTGCTCAGGGTGACGGTACAGGAGCCGGCAGCACCGGAATTGATGCTGGCGGGCGAGCATGTCAGAGAGGTCAGCACGGTGGCGGCGACCAGGCTCACGGTGGCGGTCTGGGAAGAGCCGCCGAAGCTGCCGGTAACCACGGCGGTCTGGCCGCTGGTGATCGTACCGGTGGTAGCGGTGAAGCTGGCGCCGGCACTGCCGGCGGCTACCATTACGGAAGAGGGCACGGTCAACAGGGCGTTATTGCTGGACAGCGCAACGCTGATCGCGCCGACCGCCGTCTTCGTCAACGTGACGGTGCAGGCGCTGGCGGCGCCGGAGCCCAGGCTGGACGGGTTGCATGACAGCGAAGAGACCAGGGTGGGCGCAACCAGGTTCAAGGAGGCCGACTGGGTGGAGCCGTTCAAAGTCGCAGTCACGACGGCCGCCTGGTCGGTGCCGATCGAGCCGGCGGTGGCGTTGAAGTTGGCGGAAGTGGCGCCCGCCGCCACGGTGAAGGAAGCCGGAACACCGAGCAGCGCGTTGTTACTCGAGAGCGCGACGGCCGTGCCGCCGGTGCCGGCGGCCTGCGAAACCGTCACGGTGCAGGCGGAAGCCGCGCCGGATGAGAGGCTCGCCGGAGAACACTGTAACGAGCTCACGGTGGCCGGCGGGGCTGCGGAAGCGCCCACGGCGGTGGCCATATCGGTCTGGATCTCGGAGGCGGAAAGAGCCCGGTTGTAGATCCGGACGTTGTCGATGACGCCGTTGAAATAGAAGCCGCCGGACCGCCTTCCCACGTTAGCGTTGACCGCCGGAACGACCGTGGATGCAGGCACGGTTCCTTTCAGTGTGCCGTTGCTCAGCACGCCGTTAACGTAGATGTCCAGCGTCTGAGCGGCGGCATTGTAGACGCCGGCCACGTGATACCACGTGTTGAGCGCAACCGTCGCGCTGCTATAGCGTTGCGTGTGCGAACCGGAGCTTCCCGATACGCCGACGCCGAAGGTGCGGACGCCGGTGTCGGGGGTCGTTTTCAACTGCCACCCGGTGGAGTCATCGGAGAGGGCCACGATTTGGCCGTCGTCGGGAGGAATGCCGGTAGCGTAGACCCAGGCGCTCCAGGTCATGCTGCCGGCACCGCGGAGGCTTGCGGGGTTGCCAAGATCGATGTAGCTGCTGCTGCCGTTGAAAGAAACGGCCTTGCCGTATTTGCCCGCGGTGGTCCAGGTGGCTCCCTGAAGCTGGCCGGTAACGCCGTTGCCCGAGGCATCGGCGGTAGTGGTCCCGGTGGCTTCATCGAACGCGTATGAGACAACCGTGCCGGAGACCGACCCCGGAGCGAGGAGCGTCAAGGAAGTATTGGTTGAACTGCCGTTCAGCGAGGCCGTGACGGTAGCGCCCTGCTGGGCCGTGACCGAACCGGCGGAGGCGGTGAAGCTGCCGGTGGTGGAACCCGCGGGCACGGTCACCGAAGCCGGTGTGGTCAAGGCGGTGCAGTTGTCGGACAGGGCCACAGAGGCGCCACCACTGGGAGCGGCCGCACTCAGGGTCACCGTGCAGGCGGCGCTCGCGGGCGTGACCAGCGAGAGCGGGTTGCACGAAAGGCCGGAGACCGTGACCGCCGGCGGCAGCCAACCCGTGACGGCAACCGTGGCGCCGGTGGCTGAAACCGAGGCACCGGTGCCGTCAGCCAGGACGCCGGCCGCCCCGCCCACAGTCAGGGGAACCGATGACCCGCTGGTAGACGAGGCCAGGGTGACGGTGACCACGGCAGCCACGCCGGTCGCAATGGCCGTCGAATTCGTTCCTACCGCAATGCAAGTGACCGAACCGCTGGCGGAACTACAGGAAAGAGTTTTGCCTGCCGAGTTCAGCACAGACCCGGCCGCTACGGAAACCGAAGCGACGTCGCGCGTTGCATAAGAAATACTCCATTGAACGGCCGACAGCGAGGCGGAGGAGGTTAAGGAAAGGTTCAGCGAAGCCGACCCGCCCTGCGATGCGGAACCCGAGCTCAGCCTCAACGATTGACCGAAGGCAAGACTGCCCAGCACGAGGAAGAGGAACAAAGTCGATAACAGCCGCAGCCTCGTAAATGTATGGAAGAATACCATTTTAGCGCCGCTACGATTTTAGAACGCATAGTACCAGTGTCTGTAGATTGAAAATGGTTAGTTACTTTTAGTACATAGCCGAGACAGGGATTTACCCTCCCTCCTTAGGCGGAGCACGCCGCCGATGGTCCCGATTTTTTGGAATTGTTGCTGCGGCACTTTGCTACTTAATCCCTAAACCACTGAAATAAAATAAATAATTACTTGGACTGCGGAATGCATGAAGGGCCGTCGATCGGTATTTATGCGAATACTTCTGACGGGACACAGGGGCTACATCGGGTCGGTCGCGGGACCAATGCTCAGCGCCGCCGGACACGGCGTGGTGGGGCTGGACACCGACCTTTTTCAGGGCTGCGAGTTCGGCGATCTACCAGGGGATATCCCTGAAGTTCACCGGGATCTGAGGGACGTGACGCCGCAGGACCTGGAGGGGTTCGACGCCGTGGTCCATCTGGCCGCGCTCTCCAATGACCCTCTGGGCAACCTGAACCCCCAACTGACGTACGACATCAATCACGCGGCTTCCATCCGGCTGGCGCGAGCCGCCAGGGATGCGCGGGTGATGCGCTTTGTGTTCTCGTCCTCGTGCAGCACCTACGGCGCCGCCGGAGACGTGTTCCACGATGAAACCGCGCCGCTGAACCCGGTGACCCCCTATGCCGAGACCAAGGTGATGGTCGAACGGGACCTGGCCCGGCTGGCAGGCCCGGATTTCAGCCCGACCTCGCTGCGGAATGCGACGGCGTACGGCGCCTCGCCGCGGCTGCGGCTGGACGTGGTCCTGAACGACCTGGTGGCATGGGCATACACCACCGGCCGGGTCTACATCAAGAGCGACGGCACGCCGTGGCGGCCGATTGTCCACATCGAAGACATTACGCGGGCCGTTCTGGCGGTGCTCGAGGCGCCGCGGGAACTGGTCCACAACGAGACCTTCAACGTCGGGCAGACGGAGGAGAACTACCGCATTCGCGAGATTGCGCAGATCGTGGCGGAGACCGTGCCGGGCTGCCGTGTGGAATATGCGCCGGACGGCGGTCCGGACACGCGATGCTATCGCGTGGATTGCGGCAAGATCCGCCGCGTACTGCCCGGTTTCCAGCCGCAATGGAACGCGCGCAAGGGCGCGCAGCAGCTTTACGACGCCTACCGCGCGGCCGGGATGACCTTCGACGATATCGAAAAGGGCCGCTACGCGCGCATTGCCCACATCCGCAAAAACATGGCCACCGGCCGGCTGAGCGACTCCCTGCGCTGGCGCGATGTGGAAACGCCGATCGAGGCCGTTGCTGTCGGGGTTCCCGAAAACAGTTCGAACTTATACGCCCTATGAGCGCCACTCTATCTACCGATAACCAGAGCCAGTCCACGCCGGCCGCGAAAGCGGCGGGGCCGGCATGCCGCTTCTGCGGAGCTCCGCTTCGCCGAACGTTCGTCGATCTGGGCCTGTCGCCGCTGTGCGAAACGTATCCCGCGCGCGAGAACCTCAACTCGAGCGAGATGTACTACCCGCTCCACGTCCATGTGTGCGAGGAATGCTTCCTGGTGCAACTGGAGGAATACGAGAGCGCGGAGAACATCTTCAGCGACTACGCCTACTTTTCCTCTTATTCCGACAGTTGGCTCAAACACGCCGAGAACTACTGCCGTCAGATGACCTCGCGGCTGGGCCTCGGCCCGGAGAGTCTGGCGGTGGAGGTGGCCAGCAACGATGGTTACCTGCTGCAATACTTCGTCAAGCAGAACATACCGGTGCTGGGCATCGAGCCGGCGGCCAATGTTGCCAGGGTGGCGGTGGAGAGGGGCGTGCCCACACTGGTGCGGTTTTTCGGCGAAGAACTCGCGACGGAACTGGCGGCCGAGGGGAGGCAGGCCGATCTCGTTTTGGGCAATAACGTCCTGGCGCAGGTGCCGGACCTCAACGGGTTTGTGGAAGGCTTGAAGATTCTGCTCAAGCCCGCCGGGGTGCTGACGCTCGAGTTCCCCCACCTGCTGCGGCTGATCGAGCACAACGAGTTCGACACCATCTATCACGAGCACTTCTCGTACTTCTCGATGCTGACCACGGCGCGCATTCTCGCGGCGCACGGGCTGAAGGCCATCGACGTGGAGGAACTGCCGACCCACGGTGGCTCGCTCCGCGTGTTCGCCTGCCGCGAGGAGGACCGCACGCACGCGATTGCGCCGGCCGTGGAGCGGATCATCTCCGAGGAACTGGCCGTGGGGCTGGGCACGGTGGAAGGGTACGAAAGCTTCGGCCGGCAGGTGCGGGAGACGAAGTGGGCGCTGGTGGACTTTCTGCTTCAGGCGAAACGGCAGGGCAAAACCGTCGCCGGGTACGGAGCGCCGGGCAAGAGCGCCACACTGCTGCATTTCTGCGGCATCGGCAAAGACCTGTTGGAGTACACGGTTGACCGCAGCCCGTACAAGCAGGGGCGGTTCCTGCCGGGCAGCCGGATTCCGATCCACCATCCGGACCGGATCCGCGAGACCAGGCCGGATTACATCATGATCCTTCCCTGGAACCTGAAGGACGAAATCATGGCGCAACTCGACTATATCCGCGAATGGGGCGGGCAGTTCGTAATACCGATTCCGAGGGTGACCGTAGCATGAAAGTCGTTCTTTTCTGCGGCGGGGCCGGCATGCGGCTCCGCGGATATTCCGGCGACCTGCCCAAACCCATGGTGCAGATCGGCACGCGGCCGATCATCTGGCACGTGATGAAATACTACGCCCACTACGGGCACAAGGATTTCATTCTGTGCCTGGGTTATAAGGGCAATTCGATCAAAGATTATTTCCTGCACTATGACGAGTCGGCTTCGAACGACTTTGTCTGGTCGCAGGGTGGCCGGCAGATTCAGTTTCTGAACCGCGATATCGACGACTGGACCATCACCTTCGTCGAAACCGGAGCCAATGCAACCATCGGCGAGAGGCTGAAGGCGGTCGAGCCGTACCTTGCCGGAGAGGACACCTTTCTGGCCAACTACAGCGACGGCTTGAGCGACCTCCCGCTACCCAAGGTCATCGACGCGTTTGAGCGCAGCGGCTGCGCGGCATCGATGCTCGTGGTGCAGCCCACCGCCAGTTTTGACATCGTGCGGACCGGCGCCGGAGGGCTGGTGTCGGGTGTGTGCCCCCTGAACCGGTCGGATATCTGGATCAACGGCGGGTACTTCGTGCTCCGCAAGGAGATCTTCCAATACATCCAGCCCGGCGATGAACTGGTCCGGGAGCCCTTCCAGCGGCTGATCGACGAGCGCGCGCTCATGGCCTATCCGTACAGCGGCTTCTGGCAGTGCATGGACACGTTCAAGGACAAACAGCACCTGGAGGAACTCAACCAGGGCGCGGCGCCGTGGAAGGTGTGGCACCAGCATCCCGCGGCGCCGGCGGAAGGGCTGATCGCGACGGCAGGCGCATGATCAATCTCAGTCTCAACGGAGGCTCGCAACGGGCCTTTCAGATTCTCTGTTTCGGCTGCCATTCCGACGACATTGAAATCGGCTGCGGCGGCGCCATTCTCAGGCTGCGCGAGCAGCACCCGGAGAGCGTCTTTCACTGGGTGGTGTTCAGCGCGGAGGGCGTACGGGAAGAGGAGGCGCGCCGCGCCGCCGGACTGTTCGCCGGCAACCGCCTGCGCGGCCCCGTGCTCAAGACCTTTCCGGACGGATTTCTGCCGTACGTGGGGGCCGACGTCAAAGCGGTGTTCGAAGAGCTGAAGAAGCAGATCAAGCCCGACCTGATCTTCACGCATAACCGCAGGGACGCACACCAGGACCATCGGCTGGTGGCGGAACTGACCTGGAACACCTTCCGCGACCACCTGATCCTGGAATACGAGATTCCCAAATACGACGGCGACATGGGCCGACCCAGCGTGTTCGTGCCGCTCGCGCCGGAACTATACCGCAAAAAGGTGCA
Source organism: Bryobacterales bacterium (assembly GCA_963836425.1). Classification (GTDB taxonomy): domain Bacteria; phylum Acidobacteriota; class Terriglobia; order Bryobacterales; family Bryobacteraceae; genus CAWIJJ01. Next base: position 27,865 of record CAWIJJ010000019.1, read on the forward strand.
ATACATCGTGGACAGCTTTCAATCCCAGCACGAGAAGCGCTGGTTCCAGGAAGATACCTTCCTTTCGTTGATGCGGCTGCGCGGCATGGAGTGCAACGCGCCCAGCGGTTATGCGGAAGCGTTTTACTGCGGAAAGCTGGTGCTGTGAAAAACGGATCCGTCCGAGAGCTTTGGCGTTACCGCGAGCTGCTGTATTTCTTCGCCTGGCGCGATATCAAAGTGCGCTACCGCCAGGCGGCCCTGGGCATCGCGTGGGCGGTGATCCAGCCGCTGTTCACCATGATCATCTTCACCCTGTTCTTCGGCAACCTGGCGCGCATGCCCAGCGACGGCATTCCGTATCCGATCTTCGCCTATTGCGCGCTGCTGCCGTGGACTTACTTCTCCGGCGTGCTCAGCCTGGCCGGCAACAGCCTGGTCAGCAACTCGTCGCTGATCACCAAGATCTACTTTCCGCGGATGCTGTTGCCGGCATCGGCCGCGGTGGCCGGCCTGCTGGACTTCATCGTGGGAGCGAGTTTCCTGGCGGTCCTCATGGCCTACTATCACGTGCGGCCGAGCTGGGCTCTGGTGTTCGTGCCGTTTGTGGTGGTGGTGATGATTCTGCTCACCACCGGTTTGAGCATGCTGGTGGCGGCGGTGAACGTGCGGTACCGCGATGTGAAATATGTTTTGCCGTTCCTGATTCAGATCTGGCTGTTTGCGACGCCGATCATTTACCCCATCACCATGATTCCGGCCCGCTTCCGGCCGATTCTGGCGCTGAATCCCTGCTGGGGCATGGTGGACGGCTTCCGGGCGTGCCTGTTTCCCGGCCGGGTCGTGGATTTCCGCCTGCTGGCGGCGTCGGTGGCGGTTTCGGTGGCGATCTTCGTGGGAGGCACGTATTACTTTCGTAAGACGGAGCGCGGATTTGCGGATGTCATCTAGCGAAGCCGCGGTTACCGAAGCGCGCGGGCCTGGCGGGGGCGCGAAGCAACCGCTTTCTCCGGTCGCGGCCCGGTAATGGCCGGGGGTTCATTTCTTAAAACGAAACCGTATGAACGAAGCGATCAATGTCGAAGGGCTGGCGAAGCAGTACGTCATCGGGCACGAGGCCCACGAGACCATGCTGCGCGAACGGCTCGCCAGTATGGTTCGCCGCCTGTTTCTCCGCAACAAGCCGCAGCAGGAGACCATCTGGGCCCTGCGGGATGTCTCGTTTTCAGTCGGCCGCGGCGAGGTCGTAGGCATCATCGGCCGCAACGGCGCCGGCAAAAGCACGCTGCTGAAGATCCTCTCGCGGATCACCTATCCCACGTCCGGGACGGTGACGGTGGAAGGCCGCGTAGCCTCGCTGCTGGAGGTGGGCACCGGGTTTCACGACGAACTGACGGGCCGCGAAAACGTATTTCTGAACGGCTCCATCCTGGGCATGTCGAAAAAAGAGGTGGAGCGCAAGCTCGACGCCATCGTGGAGTTTTCGGGGGTGGAGAAGTTCATCGACACCCCGATCAAGCGTTATTCCTCGGGGATGCGGCTGCGGCTCGGCTTCGCCGTAGCGGCGCATCTGGACCCGGACATCCTCATCGTGGATGAGGTGCTCGCCGTAGGCGATGCTGTCTTTCAAAAGAAGTGCCTCAAAGTGATGGAAGACCTGCGGGGCGGCGGCCGCACCGTGCTCTTCGTTTCCCATAACCTGGCCGCGGTCGAGAACCTGTGCAGCCGATGCATCTGGATCGACGGCGGAGAAGTCCGGGACGACGGTCCCAGCCGCGACGTGATTAAGGCGTACATGACCGCCATGGCCGGCACGGAGGTTTCGCAAGCCAATCTGGAGGGCGTGGCGAACCGGCGCGGCACCGGGGAAGTCCGCTTCCGCCGGCTGGAATTCCTTTCGCCCGAAGGCGAACCCGAAAGCGTCATCCGCGCGGGCGACCCGGTGGTGATGCGCTTCCACTATCAGGCCGCCAAGCCGGTGTCGTTCCCCAGCTTCGGAATTCAATTGCACACCGACATGGGAACGTTGATCACCGATACCAGCACCTGGCATCACGGCATCGACATTCCGCTGCTCGAACCAGGCAACGGGCACATCGACCTCGAAATCGGCTGCCTGAACCTGCTGCCGGCGAAGTACCACCTCTCGCTGTGGATCTCGGGCGTCAACGGCATCCTGCACGACGTGGTCGAACACGGGCTGCCGCTCGAAGTGGAGATGGCCAATATTTTCGGATCGGGCAAAGTCATCGACAGCCGCTACGGCGTCATGTTCCTGCCGCAGAAGTGGAATCTCGACGGCATCACCGCCGCGGTCGTGCAGTGGGGATAACGCCGTGAGCACGGAATCGGCAGCCCCATCCATCGCGATCCTTTGCCCGCTGGCGGATTACGGCATCAACACCTACAGCTTCGAGTTGGCCGAGGGCCTGGCTGCCCACGGCGTCGAGGTGACCGTATATACCAACGATGCCAGCGTGGAGCGCGACCTGCCGGAGCCGGTCTCTCACCGGCGGCTGGCCGTGCTGGGCAGCGCGCTATACAAACAATCACCGGTCCGCTTCTCCGACGGACCTGCGGCGGAAGGCACCGGGCAGCGTGCCGGCGTTGAACCCACTCCGGCGCCGCGGCGGGCGCCACGCCTCCGCGGGTTGCTGCGCGAGGCGTTTCTCAGTGTGGAACTGGTTCTGCACCTGAAGAAACAGAAATACGACATTGTCTGGACCCAATGGCCGGACATGTCGCCTTACTCGATCAACCCGTGGGCTCTGGGCAGGCTGCTGGGGCTCCATTTGGTCCACACCGTGCACAACATCCTGCCGCACGAGCCGACGGCGGCGGACGAGCGAGCCTGTGGCCGCGTGTATCGTTCGAGCGAACTGCTGTTCGTGCACTCGAATTCGGCGAGCGCCGAACTGCGGGACCGGTTCCGCTTGCCGGCGAAGAAGGTCTGCGTCACGCCGCACGGAACGTACACCTCGTACCCGCGGCGTCCGGGCGCGCGCGAGCGCGTGCGGGCGAAATGGGGAATCGGCGAGCATGAAACCGTGCTGCTCTTCTGCGGCGCGATACGGCCCTATAAGAATCCGGACGCAGTGCTCGGCGCCATGGCGGACCCGGCATGCGACGGCACCGTGCTGGTAGTGGCGGGAAGAGAAGCGCACTTCGCCGACGGGTCGGCGGACGACCCTCTGGGACGGACGCGCCGCATGGCCGCCGCGGCGGGGCTTGCCGATCGTGTGAAGCTCATCCCGAGAATGCTAGACCGCACCGAGATGGCGGACCTCATGGAAGCGGGAGACATCATGGTGCTGCCCTACCTGAAAAGCTACGGCAGCGGAATGCTGATGCTGGGCATGACTTTTGGAAAGCACATCGTGGCAACCGCCACCGGCGGAATGGACGAACACCTCCGCGGATATGGCCGGTACACGCTGCTGGCCAGCCCCGGCCGGGAGAGCGTGCGCGACGGCATAGCCGCGGCCTTGCGCTCGCGCGGAAGCGATGGCGCGCCGTCACCCGAACTGGAATGGCGGAACATTGCGGCAAAAGCGCTAAAAGAAATGAATACCAGGCTTTGGGAGGCGTAACGATGCAACCACCGCTCGTCAGTGTCGTGACGCCGGTTCATAACGGTGAAAAATATCTGCGGGAGTGTATCGAAAGCGTCATCGTGCAGACCTACGACAATTGGGAATTCAAAATCGTCAACAATGCGAGCACCGACCGGACGCTCGAAATCGCGCGCGAGTACGCTGCCCGGCATCCCTCCAGAATCAGCATTCACAGCACCACCGAATTGCTGGAGATCGTTCCCAACCACAACCTGGCGCTGCGGCAGATCTCGCCCGGGAGCAAGTACGCAAAGATGCTGTTCGCCGACGACTGGATGTTTCCCGAATGCCTGGAGCGGATGGTTGCCGTCGCCGAGCGGTATCCGTCCATTGGAATGGTCGGTTCCTACATGCTGGAGGGCGACCGCGTCACCTGCGACGGGCTGCCGTATCCGAGCCCTTTCTGCCCGGGCAGGGACGTTTGCCGCGGCTTGCTGCTCGGCGGACCTTACCTGTTCGGCACTCCTTCGTCGCTGCTTGTCCGATCGGACCTCGTTCGCGCCCGCGAGCGGTTCTACAGCGAGGACAACCTGCATGGCGATCTCGAAGCCTGCTTCGAAATGCTTCAGCAGAGCGATTTCGGATTCGTTCACCAGGTGCTGACGTTCTCGCGCCCCCGCCCGGATTCGAACAGCGTGCTGGCAGCGGGTTTGGCCAGCTACATTCTGGGCGACCTGACGGTGTTTACAAGATACGGCCCGCAATGCCTGACCGGGGATGAATTCCGGCCGCGGCTGCGGCAGTGGATGAAGAAATACTACACGGTGCTGGCGAAAAACTGGCTGCGCGGGCGAGACCGGAAATTCTGGGATCTCCACCAGAACCGCATGCGGAAGCTCGGCTATCCGCTTTCTTACCGCCGTCTGGCGGGGGCTGTGGCGCGCTTGCTGCTCTCGAGCAGCCTGCATCCGCTCGACGCGCTGGACGGCGCCTGGAAATGGTGGTCCGCGGCGGCCGCCCGCGCGCTCCGCGCAATGGAGAGAACCTCGTGACGGTGAGCATCGTCATTGCCACTTATAACCGCTCGGACGCGCTCGTCCGCTGCCTGGAAAGTCTCCACGCCATGGAACGCCCGGCGCCGTGCGAGGTAGTGGTGGTGGATAACGCTTCGACCGACGGCACCCGGCAGGTGGTGGAGTCGGCGCAGGCCGGCGAGGGTATGTCCATCCGCTACCTCTTCGAACCGCGGCGCGGAAAGTCAGCCGCCTTGAACGCCGGCATAGCCGCGGCGCAGGGCGAGATCATGGCCTTCACCGACGACGATTGCGTGGTGGATCCCGAGTGGATGCGAGCCATCCTCGACGAGTTCGCGGCCAGCCCGGAACTGGCACTGCTCGGCGGGCGGGTGGAGTTGGGCGACCCGAGGGACATTCCGATCACTATCGTGCGCAATCCGGACCGGCGGAGACTCCAACGGATTACCGACGTGTTCGGGGCGATCATTGGAGCGAATATGGCGCTGCGCCGGGGCTGTCTCGCGTCGCTGGGCGGCGGTTTCGATTTGTCGTTAGGTCCCGGGACGCCGCGGGTATCCGAAGATCTGGACATCGTCTACCGGGCTTACCGGTGCGGCTTGGGTGTTGCCTATTCACCGCGGCCGCTGGTGTACCACAACCACGGGCGCCGCACGGAATCCGATCTGAGGCGCCTCCTGACCGGCTACAACCGCGGGTTGGGCGCGTTCTACCTGAAACATATCTTGAAGGGCGACCGGGAAGCCCTGAAATCCGCCTTTTGGGATGTCCGGGCGCACGTTCGCAAGGTATGGGGCCGCGGCACCGGGGCCGGGGAGCGCCGCCGCCGGCTGAAAATTCTCATGGAACTGGCCGCCGGAGCCGCGTCCGAAGCCTCCGTCACGGGCCGCTTTTGGGAGAGCGAAGCGAAGTGTTGATCAGCGTAGTGATTCCCACGCGGAACCGGGCCGACTCTCTGGCGCGGTGCCTCAAACAGATGCGGCGCGCGGTGCGGCACGCAGGATCTGGCGTGGAGGTGATCGTAGTGGACAACGGGTCCACGGACGGCACGCGTTTGGTGGTGGCGCAGTTTGCCGAGGGCGATCCCGGATGCTTTCAGTATATTTTTGAAGGCCGCCCCGGCCGCTCGCGTGCATTGAATGCCGGCATCGAGCGCGCGCGGGGCGAGGTGGTGGCGTTCACCGACGACGATTGCCTGGTGGATGCCGGCTGGATCGGCGCCATCGCCACGGAGTTTCAGAACGATGCCGCGCTCGCCGGCCTGGGCGGAAGCGTCCAGTTGTTCAACCAGTCCGACTATCCGGTGAGCATCCGGACCGATGGCGAACGGGCGGCGATCGACTCGGCCAAGGCGGCCATGTACAAGCTGATCGGGTGCAACGTGGCGTTTCGGCGGCGCGTGCTCGAAAGCGTGGGAGCCTTCGATCCGGTCCTCGGGGTCGGCGGACGATTCGGCTCGGCCGAGGACCTCGATTTGTTCTACCGCGTGTATCGCACCGGCGAAAAGCTGGCCTATGTACCCGCCGTCGTGTTGCATCACAATCACGGCAGGCGCGCGCCGGGCGACGTGGCGCATTTGAACCGCGCGTATATCCGCGGCCGCGGGGCGTTTTACTGCAAGCACATTCTGAGCGGCGACCGGGCCATGGGCCGCGCCGCGTACTGGGAGGTCCGCTCCCGGCTGAGTAATATTTTTGCGAGACGGAATCTGAACATGGAAGTACGTTTGCTGATGTCGTTGTTGTCCGGATTGGCGGGCAGATTGGTGGCAGGCAAGGCATGAGCGGGAAAGGCACAACAACCCTCGGGCTGCGGGTGGGCGATTACGTGGAGGTGCGCAGCATTCCGGAGATCCTGGCGACTCTCGGCGAGGACGGCGCGTTGGACTCGATGCCGTTCATGCCCGAGATGCTCGAGTTCTGCGGCAGGCGGTTCCGCGTGTTCAAGCGCGCTGACAAAACCTGCGACAACATCCAGCCCTGGAGCCTGCGCGCGGTGAAGGATGCCGTTCACCTGGAAGGAGTGCGGTGCGATGGCGCGGGCCACGATGGCTGCGAAGCCGGGTGCATGATCTTCTGGAAGGAAGCCTGGCTGAAGAAAGTCGAGCATCAGTTGGTGGCGGCGAACAGCCTGAAGAACTCCACCAACGGCCGCGCGTGGGACGTCAGCACCATTCTGAGTGCAACGCGGGTTACCGCCCCCGAGGGCGACCGGCGATATTCGTGCCAGGCCACCGAGGTTTTGAATTTCACCAGCGAGCTTGCCTGGTGGGATATCCGGCAGTACATTCGCGATCTGCGCTCCGGAAACCTGCGGAGTTGTGCGGGCGGGAATTCGCGGACAGAGCGGGCGCTTGAAACGGTGCTCGGCGCTTTCCAGTTGGGCCGCACGCTGCTGATCGAGTTATTCAACGCGGTGCAGAAGCGCCGCCGGGGCGTTATCTATCCCCAGGTCGAAGGACAGGCAAAAGCGACACGCGTCACCAGCCTCGACCTCCAACCCGGCGAACTCATCACGGTGCGGAGCAAAGAGGAAATCCTGACGACGCTCGACCATAAGAATCGCAACCGCGGCCTGCTTTTCGAAGCCGAGATGCTGCGCTACTGCGGCGGCATCTACCGGGTGCTGCGGCGGGTCCACCGGATCGTGGACGAAAAGACGGGAAAAATGCTGGAGATGAAGCACCCCTGCATTGTGCTCGAAGGGGTGTATTGCCAGTCGGACTATCATCGCTTTTGTCCCCGGGCCATTTATCACTACTGGCGCGAGAGTTGGCTCAAGCGCGCGGAAGCGGGAGTGCCGGCGGCCGGAGATGGCGCGGGCGAAGCCGTCTGCGCCTCGAGCGGAGGGAGATCATGAACATCTACGTAGATTCGAAAATGGGCGATGACGCCCGGCGGCGGGAGTTGTACCAGGGATCGATTTTCGTTCACTCCCCCAGTCCGGGCGCGTTGAAGCTGTGCCGCCTGGCGCAGGAAATGGTCGAAGAGGCTTTCGGCCGCATCGATCCGCTGCGGTTGCAGGACAGCGTGGCGGTGGAGAATTGCGTAGAGACGCTCGCCGCGCTCAAGCCGCGCTTCATTCACCATCCAAGATCCAAGGAGTACATCCGGGAGATGCTGGCCGAACTCGGCTGCGACCTGGAAAAGACCTACCTGGACGTGCCGCGCCTGCGAACGTCTTTCCCGGGCGACTACCTGAAGACCGGGATCGCCTATGCGTTCCACGCGCACCGCGACACCTGGTACTCGGCGCCCATGTGCCAGATCAACTGGTGGATGCCGGTATATCCGCTCAACAGCGACAACTGCATGGCGCTGCACCCGCACTACTGGAGCCGGCCGGTGAAGAACGGATCGAGCCGGTACAATTACACACGCTGGAACCAGGAGAGCCGCCATTCGGCCGCGCAGCACATCAAGACCGATACCCGCGAGCAACCCAAGCCGGAAGAGCCGATGGATCTGGAGCCGCAGGTGAAACTGGTGTGCGACGTGGGCGGCGTGTTCCTCTTCTCGGGAGCGCAGATGCACTCGTCGGTGCCCAACACCTCGGGGCTGACACGCTACAGCATCGACTTCCGCACCGTCCATATTGACGACGTGTGGGCGCGGACGGGCGCGCCGAATGTGGATTCCGCCTGTACCGGCACCACCATGCGCGACTATCTCCGGGGGACGGACCTCGCGCACGTGCCGGAAGAAGCCGTCGCACTCTACGATACGGCCGAAATTGCAGCCGCCGTCTAAGACCAACCCCATGGATTCGCTGAAAGACGATGTTGCGGTCGTAACCGGCGCGAGCAGCGGAATTGGCCGGGCCATTGCATTAGCCCTGGCGTCGCACGGGACCGAAGTCTGTCTCGTGGCGCGCCGCCGGGCGGAACTGGAAGAAGTGGCCCGCCAGGCCTGTTCCAACGGCGGCCGCGGCCACGTGTGCCCCGCCGACTTGACCCGCGACGACATTGCGAGCGTGGCGCATTTCGTAGCGGAGACTTTCGGACGGGCCGATGTGCTCGTGCTGTGCGGCGGCGCGATGGTTCACGCCCCGCTCGAGCATGCGTCGCTCGACGATCTGGACCTGATGTACCGGGCTAACGTCCGCGGGCACTATGCGCTGATCCAGCATCTGCTTCCGCTGCTGCGTCGCGAGCGCGGCCAGATCGTGTTCATCAACTCCTCCACGGGGCTCCGGGCGACGGCGGCGGTGGGCCAGTTTTCCGCGACCCAGCATGCTTTCCGCGCGATTGCCGACAGCCTGCGCCACGAGGTGAATCGCGATGGAGTCCGCGTGCTGACGGTGTATCCCGGCCGCACCGCCACCCCGCGGATCGAAGCCCTATACGCCACCGAAGGCCGCGCCTATCATCCCGAACTCCTGATGCAGCCGGAAGATGTGGCGGCCATGGTGGTCCACACGCTGATGCTGCCGCGCACCGCCGAAGTGACCGAAATCAGTATGCGCCCCATGCAGAAGTCTTACTAGGCGTTCATTCCGGTAAGTCGGACCTGCTACCGGGCACTGACTGGCACCGATGTAAAACTGCCAAATGGATTGAATCGGAGCCCCAGACCTGTTATCGATCCTCCTGCTGTGTCTTGAAACTCGATGATTCCACGCCGGCCGCTGGTGGCGGGAAAATCGGTTCCCGACAGCGAAAGAAGTGTGCCCCATGGCGGGCAAGGCAACTGGCTGCAAGCCGATCTGAATACTGTTTTCGTCGCGTAACGTGGCGTTAATAATCACCGCACCGCCGGTCGGTTGACCAGGGCCGCTCCGGTTGCAAAACCGGCAGTATTGAAAGGCAGAACCGGCCCGGAAGTCCTGTTGCTCTCCAGAGGAGCAGTGCCTGTTGAATCTCTGCCATCCAGGCTTCGTTGACGAAATATTGCAAAGTCAGAGCCGGAGTCTCAAAACCGCCGTTCTCCAGACGCTTCGCAAGTTATCGCGCCGAACCTGCAAACCTGTCTCGAAGTCAAAAAGCCGGGGGTGCGAAGGGATCTTCCAATCGCTTATGTCCCACAGGCCGCTTGTTTAGGGCAACAATCCGAAGACCGTGAGCTGCGTCAATGAAGCGACATATACTTTGCCGTTTGCTACCATCGGCGCGGACCACTTCGCGGTGAAATCCAGGGCATCCCGCGACCCGCTCGCCTGTTTGCTGTTATACAGCTCCGCACCGAGGCTGGTCGCGTCGAACGCATGCAGCGATCCCGGTCCCCGGACGCCTCCGCCGTTCGGATCGAGGTCCACCCTCTGTATCGCCCACAGGATCGCATTGCTGTTGCCGTTCGACGAGAGCCCCAGCGTTGCACCCGGATAATTGATGACGAACGACGACATCGAAGTCGGCGTAGTGCTCATCAACCCGTTGACGATCGAGAAGCTCTTCACATAGTCGTTATCCGCGCTGAAGAAGAGCCGCCCGTTCCAGTAGACCGGCGCCTTGAAGTTGCCGGTGAACTTGGTCCCGTTCGGGAAAGTGTTCACAATGCTCTGTACGATCTGGCTGTCATTGGACGCATTGTAGTGGCCCAGGTTGTCGCGGTCGAGAAGATAGATCGTGCCGTTCTTGCCGGCGGTGATCGCCAGGTGAGGGTGCGGGCCAGGCTGATCGGGCAGCAGTAGCACGCCGCCGGAGCCGAGGTCGATATCGTTGTCGTTCATGTACTGCTGGTCGTGGGGGGTGAAGTAGTCCAGAACGCTGCCTGACGGGCTGAGCTTCAGGAAGCTGTCGCCATAGTCGGGCCCCCCGGTGTTCACGTCGAAAATTCCGTTGCCGGTGACGAAATGAAGATTGCCGGTGGCGTCGGTAGCCAGTCCGTCGCCGCTCTGCCAGACTCCCGCGCCCTGGCCGCCGCCGGTCACCCGGATTCCGTTGTCGTTCGGGCTGGTGTTGTAGACCATTACCCGCTGAAGCGTGGTGGCGTCGTAGCCCAGGATCCAGCCGTGGTAGGGGCTCTGGTCGCCATGGGCGCCGAAGGCGATGTACAGGATGCCGTTGTTCAGCAGCAGCGCGGCACGCTGGTTCTGGCGCAGCGAAAGGAAATTGATGACGCCGCCCAACGATCCGGCGCCCGTGCCCGGGAAACTCGCCTGGATCACGATAGGGCCGCCGAGTTTCTCGGCGCCGGTCGTAATGTCGAGAGCGTGCAGCCGGTGGAAGTAGTTGGTCGTGTTCCCCGAGACCTCCTTGGTCTTGACCACGACATACAGGGTGTTAGTCGCCGGATCGATCACCGGCGAGCCGGTAATGCCGATTTCCGGGGAGATATCGCAACATTCCCCGGTATCGTTGGGGGGAACGGTGGTGATCCCGACGGCGGGATTGATGAAACTGACCTGCCACAAGGGAGTGGTTTGCAGCCCGTCGGCATCGAAAGCGTAAACGGTGTCGTGCTCCGTGGCTACGAACACAACGTTATGGGAGCCCTTCCCCGGAATGCTCAAATTGGCCACGTACAAGGGCGATGCGTCGGCCGTGCCGTCAATCGGGTAACTGAACAGCTTTCCAAACTGGCTGACATTCACATTGGCCGGGGTCAACACCGTTTCATTGGAGTTCAGGCCGGTTCTGAGTTTGTCGATGTCGCGCGTGAAGGTTCCCGGGTAATTCGTGACATACACGGTAGCGCTGGCCGGCTGCGACAGATCGCTGAACGCAACCGTCACCGTATGAGTTCCCACGGCGGCCGGCGGTGTATAGAGTCCCGTGGCGGTAATGGTTCCGGTTGCGGCCGTGCCGCCCGTCACGCCGTCCACCTGCCAGATCACGTTGGTGTTGATCGAAGCCGTGAATTGCTGGGTTCGGGTGAAGGTCAGGGGGCTGACTCGCGGGCTGACGGTCAGCGTGTTGCTGAGGACGGCGCTGGCCGAGTTGGAAAACGCGCTGGGAGTTCCCGCCGTATCGACGGCTTGCACCCGGTAAACGTAAGTAGTGTTGGTGGTCAAGCCGGTATCGCTATAGCTGGTGGCGGGGGCCGGCACCGAGGTGATCTGGACAAACGTGGTGCAGCCCGCTCCCTGGCAGCGTTGCACCAGATAGTTGGCCACGCCGATACTACTGGTGGAAGCCGTCCAACCCAGGTCAATCTGTGTGGTGCTAAAGGGCGTCGCCGTCAGGCTGCCGGGCGCCGTAGGCGCCGTCACGCCTCCCGATCCGGCCGCCTTGAAGGCCACCATTTGCATAACCCACTGGCCCGATGGAGTTATGGGCGCCGTGCCGCTGTAACTGCCCGTAGCCGTCACCATCCGGTCTTCCATGATGTCGCTGTCCGGCTGCGTAATGATGCGCCTGGTGAAGCCGCCGCCCGCGCCCGTCGTCGATGTCGAAATCGTGTTGGCCGCAAACAGCAGATCGTTGGCATTGGTGGTGGTCACCGCGCCGCTGTTGCTGCTGGTGCTGTTGCCGCTGGCGGCTACCGAAACATCCACCGGATTTACCGGGTCCGCGCCGGCATACTCGGCAATGCGGATGTCCGGGAATGTCGCGGCGGCCGAGAAGGCCACGGTGACCGTGTTCGCTCCGCCCGCTGCCGCCGCAATATTCCTGGCGTAGTAAATGGACTGCGAGGCCGTCCCGCCGATCACCGTGGGGCCCACAACGCGCGTATACGTGTTCCCGTTGGTGTCCACAACCGATGTGACCGTGGAGGTGGAATCGTTCCAGCCCGTCACCACCACGTTCAGGTCGCCGGAGTTCTGCGCCGCGTTGTAGACCACCTTAACGGTAGTCTGGGGCGACTGCGGCGCGGCGTAATTGCCTTGTACGTAGGTGATGTTAGTCGGCGCCGCCTGGGTGCTGGTAGTGGCTGTGTTGGAGGGCGAACTCAGGGTGCCCGCAGTATCCGCCGCCAGCACCTGGTAGCTGTAACTGGTATTTGCGGCAAGCCCGGCGTCGTTATAACTGGTGGCCGTGGGCGTCCCAACCTGGGCGAAGTTACTGCATCCGGCGCCCTGGCAGCGCTGCACGATGTAATTTGCCAGCCCCACATTGCTGGTGGAGGCGGTCCAACTCAGATTGATCTGGGTCGCGCTGGCCGGGGTCGCCGTCAGGCTGCCCGGCGGAGTGGGCGGCTGCGGCGTCTGGGTGGCTGTGCTGGCCGTCGGCGAATAATCGCCGGTGTTCCCGGAGGTATCGATGGCCCGCACCCGGTAGCTGTAACTGGTGCTGGCCGTGAGGCCGGTGTTGTTGTAAGTGGTAACGGTACCGGCCACCGAGACGATTTGCGCGAAGTTGCTGCAACCCGTGCCCGTACACTGCTCGATCAGGTAGTTGGCCAACCCCACCGTGCTGGTAGATGCCGTCCAGCTCAGGTTGATCTGCGTAGTGCTGGCCGCGGTTGCGGTGAGCGTGGCCGGCGCCGCGGGCGGCGTCTGGGTGGTGGCGCTGGCGGTATTCGAGTAGTTGCTGGTATTGTTCGCGGTGTCGATTGCCCGCACGCGATAGCTGTAACTGGCGCCGGATGTGAGGCCGGTGCTGCTGTACGTGGTCACGGTGGCGGCCACCGAGGCGATCTGGGCGAAGTTACCGCAACCGGAGCCCGCGCATTGCTCGATCAGGTAGTTGGCCAACCCGATGCTGCTGGTGGAGGCCGCCCAGCTCAGGTTGATTTGCGTGGTGCCGGCTGCCGTCGCGGTCAGATTGCCGGGAGTGCTCGGCGGACCCTGCGTGGTCGCGCTGGACGTATTCGAGAATGCGCTGAGATTGCCGGCGGTATCGCTGGCCTGGACCCGGTAGCTGTAGCTGGTGCTGGACGTGAGGCCGGTGTCGTTAAAGACCGTGGTTGTGGCAGCGAAGGACGCGATCTGGACGAACGTGGCGCAGCCCACGCCCTGGCACCTCTGCACGATGTAATTCGCCAGCCCTACCGTGCTGGTGGAGGCCGTCCAACTCAGGTTGATTTGCGTGGTTCCGGCCGTCGATGCGCTGAGAGTTCCAGGCGCCGTGGGCGGCGTCTGGGTGGTTGTGCCGGCCGTGTTCGAATAATTGCTGGTCGTTCCGGAGGTGTCGCTCGCCCGCACCCGATAACTGTAAGCGGTGCCCCCTGCCAAGCCGGTGTCGTTGTACGCCGTCACCGTCCCGGCTACCGATACGATCTGCGCGAAACTCGTGCACCCCGCTCCCTGGCAGCGCTCGATCAGGTAACTGGCCAGCCCCACCGTGCTGGTGGATGCGGTCCAGCTCAGATTGATCTGTGTCGCGCCGGCGGTGGCGGCGGTAAGATTGCCTGGCGGCGTTGGCGGGGTGCCTCCGGTCGCGGCGGCTTTGAACGCAACCATCTGCATGATCCACCGTCCCGAAGGGCGCAGCGGCGCGGTGGCGGTGTAGCTGCCGGTAGCCGTTACCGTCCGGTCTTCCATGATGTCGGCGTCCGGTGTGGTGATGATACGGCTGGTGAAGCCGGCGCCGGCGCCCGTGGTAGCGGTCTGCACCAGGTTGGCGGCGAACAGGAGATCGTTCGGATTCGTCGTGGTCACCGCTCCGCTGCTGCTGGTGCCATTGTTGCCGCTGGCCGCAGCGGTCACATCCACTGGGCTGGCGGGATCCAATCCGCCATATTCGGCGATGCGAATGTCAGGGTACACGGCGGCCGTAGCGAAAGTCACGGTCACCGCATTCGCGCCCGCTGCCGCGCCGGCAATACTCTTGGCGTAGTAGATGGATTGCGATTCCACGCCGTTGATTACGGTGGGTCCCACCACGCGGATATAGGCGTTCCCGCTGGTGTCGGTCACCGAGGTGACGGTGGCTGTAGAGTCGTTCCACCCGGCGGCCACCAGGTTCAGGTCGCCCGCATTCTGCGCTTTCGTGAACACCACGGTAACGGCGGCCTGGGGCGTTTGCGGCGTGGCGGAATTGCCCTGCACATAACTGATCGCAGCCGAAGCCACACCCGCCGAAAGCATCCAGGCAGCCAGCGCCAGGCCTACCAGCCTGGCACAGTAGCTGCGCCATTCACTTCCTACCCATACCTGCAAAAGCATCCTGTATCCCCTCACTGACACTTGCGGCCCCGAAATCAGGGCCGGATTACAAGCAATTGTGTTGCCCTCCGGCACGTTCCCAAGATGGCATGGAATGTGCAAATTCCCCTGTACGCTAAACCCAAGATGATTTTTCATAAAACACGGCTGGAAGGAGCTTTCGAGATTCATGTCGAGCCGAAAGCCGACGAGCGGGGCTTTTTCGCGCGCTGCTGGTGTCCGAGGGAGTTCGAAAGTAACAGACTGAATCCCAAACTTGGGCAATCCAGCCTGTCATTCAACATTCGAAAGGGAACACTGCGCGGCCTCCATTACCAGAAATCGCCCTGGCAGGAAGCGAAACTGGTGCGCTGCACTCGTGGGGCCATCTACGATGTGGCTCTGGACCTGCGCCCGGATTCACCCACCTTCAAGAATTGGGTAGCGGCCGTGCTCACGGCGGATAATCGGAACATGCTCTATGTCCCCGAAGGCTGCGCGCACGGTTTCTTAACCCTGGAGGACAGCACCGAGGTGACCTATCAGATCTCGGAATTCTATTCGCCCGATTCGAGCCGCGGGGTACGCTGGGACGACCCGGCGTTCGGGATTACCTGGCCCGGCGCCGTGTCGGTCATCTCGGAACGCGACCGGACGTACCCGGATTTTCAGTCATGAACCCGGATAGCGGCATTGGCATGCGGATGCACGACCTTGCCGCCGAACTGTACCCCATATGCAGAAGCATCACCGGCCAGGGCATCCGACAGACTTTGCGGTTGATCGCAGAGCGCATACCCATGCGCATCACCGAAGTCCCCAGCGGCACCCCGGTGTTCGACTGGACCGTTCCCAGGGAGTGGAATATCCGCGACGCTTATATCAAGGATCCGTCCGGAAGCAGTATCGTGGATTTCCGGCAATCGAATCTGCACGTGCTCAATTACAGCACGCCGATCCACGCGAAACTGTCGCTGGACGAGTTGAAGCCGCACCTGTTCAGCATTCCGGAACATCCGGATTGGATACCGTACCGGACGTCCTATTACAAGGATAACTGGGGATTCTGTCTGACCCACAGGCAACTGCTGGATCTGCGCGAGGGCACTTACGAAGTAGTAATCGATTCTTCGCTCGCGGACGGCTGCCTGACTTATGGCGAATGCTGCTTGCCCGGTAAGAGCGAGGAGGAGGTGCTGATTTCGTGCCACGCCTGCCACCCTTCGCTCGGAAATGACAATCTCTCGGGCCTGACAGTGGCCACCTTCCTGGCGGAGTCGCTGGCCGGTCGCGATCTTCGCTACACCTATCGCTTTCTCTTTATCCCCGGAACCATCGGAGCGATTACCTGGCTGGCCCGCAACCGCCAGACTGCTGCGCGCGTAAGTCATGGGCTGGTATTGACCTGCCTGGGCGATGCGGGCGGATTCCATTACAAGAAGAGCCGCCGGGAGACCGCCGAAATAGACCGCGCCGCCGCCCATGCGCTTCTGTGCTCCGGTGAATCTTACCAGACGCTTCCGTTTTCGCCGTACGGTTATGACGAGCGGCAATACTGTTCGCCCGGCTTCAACTTACCCGTGGGCTGTCTGATGCGGAGTGTCTGGGGCACATTCCCGGAGTACCACACGTCGGCCGACAACCTCGACTTTATCCGCCCCGAACGGCTGGCGGGGTCGCTTCGTGTATGTGCCGCTATCGTGGAAATCTTGGAACAGAATCGCAAATACCGCAACGAGAGCCCGTTCTGCGAGCCTCAACTGGGCAAGCGGAATCTCTATCGGTCCACCGGCGGGACGGAGATCGGCGACGCCAACCTAGCCAAGCTGTGGGTCTTGAACCTTTCCGATGGAACTAATTCCATGCTGGACATCGCGGAGCGTTCCGGGCTGCCGTTTCCACTCCTGAATGAGTCCGCCATTCAACTGCTCGAGCACGGACTGTTATCGGTCTATTGAGAGCCGCGGGCGCCAGGGACTAACGCGAAATCGGGACTAAGTGCAATAGTTTTGTACCGCACCTGCCGCCCGCTCCCGCAAATCACGGCGCCCTGTGCGGATAGGCATGGCACCCGACGTGCAACCCCCTTGCCCACATGGGACTCGACGCGTGGAGGGCCCCGCTCGACACTGCATATGGCTCGACCTGTCAACATCCTCGGAATTTCCGCCTACTATCACGACTCGGCCGCCTGCCTGGTTTCTGACGGCGAGATCGTAGCAGCCGCCCAGGAAGAACGGTTCACGCGCAAGAAAGGAGACCACCGCTTCCCCACGGCCTCGGTGGACTTCTGCCTACGCCATGTCGGCATCACGCCGGAGGACCTGGATCACGTCGTTTTCTATGACAAGCCACTGACCAAGTTCGAGCGGCTGCTGGAATCCTATCTCGACTACGCCCCCAGCGGCATCCGATCGTTCCTGAAAGCGATGCCGTTGTGGCTGCGCGAGAAACTCTGGATGCAGCAGGAGATTGCCGACCAGTGTCGCTACCGGGGGAAGGTGCTGTTCACCGAGCACCACGAGTCGCACGCCGCAAGTGCGTTCTTCCCATCGCCCTATGATTCCGCCGCTGTCCTGACCATTGATGGCGTCGGCGAATGGGCCACCACCAGTTGCGGCTTCGGTAAAGGCAACGAGTTACACCTGCTGGAGGAAATTCACTTTCCTCATTCGGTGGGCCTGTTGTATTCGGCCTTCACTTACTACACCGGTTTCAAAGTGAACTCCGGCGAGTACAAGGTAATGGGCCTGGCTCCGTACGGCCAGCCGAAATATGTGCGGAAGATTCTGGACGAAGTCGTGGACCTGCGGGAAGACGGCTCCCTGCGCCTGAACATGAACTACTTCAACTTCTGTCAGGGCCTGACGATGACGAACAGCGCCTTCGATGAACTGTTCGGCGGACCTCCTCGCCAGCCCGAAGCCCTGCTCACCCAACGGGAAATGGATCTGGCGCGCTCGGTTCAGGACGTCGCTGAAATGTGCATGCTGAATATGGCCCGCCACATTCACGCGCTCACCGGTGAAACACGTCTTTGCCTGGCCGGCGGCGTGGCGCTGAATTGTGTCGGCAACGGCCGGATTTTGCGGGAAGGACCCTTCGAGGACTTGTGGATTCAGCCCGCTGCCGGAGATGCCGGCGGCGCGCTCGGCGCCGCGCTCTCCGTATGGCATCAGTATCTCGGGCAGCCCCGGAAGCAGTCTCGCGACAGCATGAAAGGCGCCTATCTCGGGCCCTCCTTCGGCGGCCATGACATAGCCGGCTTCCTCGATTCCAAAGGGGCTGCTTACACCCGCCTGGATCGCCGCACCCTGGTGGAGCGGGCGGCGCAGTGGCTGGCTGAAGAGAAGGTCGTGGGATGGTTTCAGGGCCGCATGGAATTCGGCCCGCGCGCCCTGGGTGGCCGCAGCATTCTCGGCGACCCTCGTTCGGCCCGCATGCAGTCGATGATGAATTTGAAAATCAAATTCCGCGAAAGCTTTCGTCCGTTCGCGCCTTCCGTGCTGCGCGACCGGGTTGCGGAGTTCTTCGAACTCGACTGCGACTCGCCTTACATGCTGCTGGTGGCACCGGTGCGGCCGGAACTCCGGATGCCGATGAGCGAAGAGCAGGAGAAACTCTTCGGCATCGACAAACTGAACGTGCCCCGCTCGATCATTCCGGCGATCACCCATATCGACTACTCCGCGCGCGTGCAGACCGTGGCGCGGGAGGACAACCCCCTCTACTACGAACTGATCGAAGCCTTCGACCACCTCACCGGCTGCCCCGTGCTGGTCAACACCTCCTTCAACGTGCGGGGCGAGCCGATCGTGTGCACGCCCGAAGATGCCTACGCCTGCTTCATGCGCACCGAAATCGATTATCTGGTGATGGAGGATTTCGTCCTGAGCAAGAGCGAGCAGGGCGGGTTTGTGGATGACCACGCGTGGGAAAAGGAGTTCCAGCTTGACTGACGAACAAAAGCGGTCGCGCAAGACCGCCCTGACCGTGGCCGCGGTGTTCGCGCTGCTGGCGCTCTGGAACGTTTACCGCCGCCGGCTTCTGGTGGTGGAAATATTCGGCGCCCTCTCCGCCGTGCTCCTGATGGTAGGCCTGTTCCTGCCGTCGTGGGCAGCGAGGTTCGACCGCGGATGGTTCCGCCTGGCGGCCGTGTTGGGCTACATCAACAGCCGCATTCTGCTGTCGATCGTATATTTCCTCGTCATCACGCCCTTCGGGCTGGTGATGCGCCTGTTCAGGCGCGATGTGTTGCGGCGGCGCAAGTCCGGGCAGGCCACTTACTGGATTCCGCGGCAGTGTCCTCGGCAGCCCAGAGGAGCATTTGAACGTCCGTTTTAGATTCCGGAGAAAGATCGCATGAGTAAGCTCTCGATGGTAGCCGAACTGTTCGGCTTGATGCGCCACAACAAGAAGTGGTGGCTGTTTCCGATCATCACCATCCTGGTAGGGTTCGGCGTGTTGATGGTCTTCGCCGGAGGTTCGGCGCTCGCCCCGTTCATCTACAGCATTTTTTGAATCGCATGCGGACCGTTCCAAAACCGTGGGTGCTGCTGTTATTGGCGCTTTCGGCATCGATCCTCTCGGCGCTCTCGCTCAAGGCTGTGCCGATGCCGTTCGTATGGGCGGGGCTCGCCTGGGCGGGCGCATTGGTGGGCGCCATCTTCTGTGTCCGCGGAACGGGGCTGCGTGCCGTGCTGTTCAATGCCGCGGTGGCGGCAGCCGTGGTATCGGCGACCGAAGCCTACGTCTCCCTTCACGAAATCGATCCGCCCTCATATTCCGACGGCTATCGGGTTCAGGACGATGTGCTGGGCTTCGCGCCGGTGAAGGGCGTACACGGGCATGCCACGAGGATCAGCCACGGGGGCACGCTCTACGACGTCGGATACACCATCGACTCCAACGGTCTGCGCGTCGCTCCTCCGGTGAAAGCCGGCGCCAGGACCATTCTGTTTTTCGGCTGTTCGTTCACCTTCGGCGAAGGGCTCCGCGACCAGGAGACCCTGCCGTACCAGGTGGGTCTCCAGTCCGATGGCCGCTACCGCACGTTCAACTTCGGCTTTCATGGCTACGGGCCGCACCAGATGCTGGCCGAAATCGAGCAAGGCCTCGTCGGCCGGATTGTCGATGGCGAACCCGAGTATGCCATCTACCAGGCGGTGCCTCACCATGTGGCGCGCGTGGCGGGAAAGGTTTCGTTCGGTAAGCACGCGCCGCGCTACGAGCTGAATCCCGATGGGACGGTTCGCCTGGCTGGTCATTTTGAAGAGCAGAAGAAGACGTATTCGCCTCTTGAAGAGGAGCTCCGCTGGCAGTTGGGCAAATCCGGCATCTATCGCATGCTGGCCAACCGCGAGCCCGCCGTTTCGGAAGCCGATGTCGCTCTCACCCTCGCCATCGTCCGCAAATCCAGGGACCTGCTGGTGGCGCGCTATCCCGGCATCCGGTTCCACGTGATTCTCTGGCAAAGCTGGAAAGAAGAGCGCAAGATTTACGAAGAGCTGCGGGATGGCTTCCGGCGGATGAACGTGCCGGTCCACCTGGTGAGTGACATCCTGCCGCATTACACCCTGGGGCCGTCCCCTTACGTGCTCAGCGCTTATGACCGGCATCCAAGCGCGCTCGCCGACCGCATGCTGGCGCGCTACGTCTTTACCAATATTGTTGCAGCGGAACCCACCAATCCCGTAAGAGGAGACACCCATATTGCAGTCCGATATGTTGGGCACTGAGCCGCCGTTCGACATCGTCAGCCCGGTCCCCGTGATTCGGGAGTTCTCGGACAGCGACCGGCCTGAATGGGACGAGTTCGTCCTGACGCACAAGCAAGGCAGCCCCTTCTATCTCATCGGGTGGAAGAACACCATCGAGGAAAGCTACGCCTACCGGCCGTTCTACCTGCTGGCGCGGGACGCGCGCGGAATCCGCGGCGTGCTTCCGCTGTTCCTGGTTCGCAATCCGGTGCTCGGCAAGGCGCTGATTTCATCTCCCTTCGGCGTCTACGGCGGAATTCTGGCCGCCACCCATCCGGCACGGCGTGCCCTTTACGAGCATGTCCAGCAACTGGGGCACGAGCTTGGCGTGGACTACATCGAGCTGCGTAACGCCTACCCGGAGCAATGTGTGGGCGAATCGAACGTGTCGCGCTACGTCACCTTCACCCAGGAGCTCCAACCCAGCGAAGAAACGCTTTGGGAGTGCCTGCCCAAGAAAACGCGCAATCTGGTCCGTAAGGCGCTGAAGACGCCATTCTCCATTCGCTATGGCGTTCGCGACCCCCGCCACCTCCACAACCTGCTCGTCCGCAACATGCGGCGCCTGGGAACTCCCTGTTTCCCGCTGCGCTATTTCGAACGTCTGCTGGCGAATTTCGGCGACATGGTGGACATCCGCGAGGTGTGGCACGACGGCAAAGTGATGGCGGTCAGCCTCAATTTCTTTTTTGGCGGCCAGATGCACTCCTATCATGCCGCCGCCGACACCCGCTTCAATTCCCTCGGCCCCAACACGTTCATGTATTTCGACCATCTTCGTTGGGCCGGCCAGAACGGTTTCCAGGTCTTCGATTTTGGCCGCTCGAAACGGGGAACCGGCGTGTTCGAGTTCAAGCGCCATTGGCAGACCACCATGCGGGAGCTGCCGTACGAAATGCTCCTCGTGCGGCGCCGGAGCCTGCCTGATTTCAGCCCGGCCAACCCCAAGTTCGGCCTGGCCATCCGGATGTGGCAGAAGGTGCCGCTTCCCGTTACGCGGATCGTCGGCCCGCGGCTGATCCGGCTCTTTCCCTGAACGCCATGTGGATCGCCATACTGCTTGCCGCCATCTTCCTGTTCGTCTACCCGTTTGTCGTCTACCCGGCGGCTCTCTGCCTGGTGGCGCGCCGGGTGCGCAGCCGGGCCGGGGCGACGCGCAAAGCGCCGCCGGACCCGGAGGTGTGGCCTTCGGTGGCGTTGGTCATCTGCGCTCTCAACGAGCAGCGGATCATTCGCCGGAAAATGGAGAACTGCCTGGCGCTGCGGTATCCGCGCAAGAAACTGTCCATCGTGGTGATCTCCGATGGATCCACCGACACCACCGCCTCCATCGTCCGCGAATTTCAACATGCCGGCATCGAGCTCATCGAACAGCCGGAACGCCGCGGGAAAATCGCCAATCTGAACGCCGTGCTGCCTGCCCGCAAGGAAGACATCCTGGCGCTCTCCGACGCCAACGTCTTGTACGATGGCGACGCGCTGCTCCACCTGGTGTCCCGGTTTCGCGATCCGGGCGTCGGTTGCGTATCCGGCAAAGTCGTGCTCACCGATTCGGCGCCCGAACTGGATCAACCCACTTCGAGTTATTACTCGCTCGAGTGGCTTCTCCAGGAACAGGCATCCGCGGTCTACTCCATGGCCGGGGCCGACGGCGCCATGTACGCGTTGCGCCGGGAATTATTCCGGCCGTGCCCGAACGACACCATCGTGGAGGATTTCATCCTGCCCATGAGCGTGGTCCGGCAGGGCAAGCGCATCGTGTTCGAGCCGGAGGCCCTGGGGTGGGAACAGGGGCCATCCAGCCTTGCCGAAGAGTTTCGCCGCAAGGTGCGTATTTCGGCCGGATGCATGCAGGGCCTGCTGCGCGGTGGCGCGTGGCCAGTGGGCGCGCCGCTCCGGTTCTGGTTCATCTTCCTCTCGCACAAATTGCTGCGCTGGTTTTCGCCGGTGGCCGGCCTCGCGATCCTGGCGCTGGCATGGCTGTGGCTCGAGCACCGTTTCGCCCAGGCCGTGGCCGCTGGCTTTGTGCTGCTCGGTTCCCTGGCCGCGCTCCGCCTACTCACACGATGGGGCCATCCTCTCGTGAGCGCGCCGTTCTACTTTCTGTTCGGCCAGGTCGCATTGGGGTGGGGACTGCTGAAGGGCCTGGCGGGGCGCCAAACCGTCCTCTGGGGCAAAGCCGACCGCTGACGTATGAAAATCGTATACCATCACCGCACCCGCTCCACCGATGCCCAGCGGATTCACATCCAGGAAATGGTCCGTGCTTTCGAATCCCAGGGGCACGAGGTGGAAGTAGTTTCCCTGGTCCCCCTCGACAGCACGTCCGGGGACCCTCACCGCGATGCCAGTGAGGCCCTCTGGAAAAGGATGGCGCGCCGGATTCCTTTTGCTTATGAAGTCGCCCTGCTGGGATACAACATGGTGGGACTGCTGCTCCTATTGGCCCGCATCGTGCGGAACCGGCCCGACTTCCTGTACGAACGCTACGCCCTTTTCAATTTCGCCGGCGTGATCGCGGCCCGGCTGTGCCGCATCCCCCTGGTGCTCGAAGTGAATTCCCCGTTCGCCCTGGAACAGTCGCGCGACCGCGAGATCCGCAGCCGGCGCTTCGCCGCCTGGACCGAGGCGTGGATTTGCAACATGGCCGATCGCGTAATCGTCGTCTCCACGCCGCTGGCCCGGTTAATGCGGTCGGCCGGGGTCCGCTCCGAAAAACTCGAAGTGATGCCGAACGGGATCGCACCCGAGCGCTTTCATCCCCGCCCCGCGCCCGCGGAACTGCGCGAGCGCCTGGGCCTGACCGGCCACATGGTCATCGGCTTCGTGGGCTGGTTCCGGAGTTGGCATGGGCTGGACCTCCTGTTGGAGGCGTTTCATCGCTCCGGATTGGCCGCCGAACCGGTGAAGCTCCTGCTGATCGGCGATGGCCCGGCCATGCGCGACCTCCAGGAATCCGTCCGCACCCACGGCCTCGGCCAAAGCGTGGTGTTTACCGGTCCGCTGCCGCATTCCGAAGTGCCCCCTTACCTGGGTCTGATCGACATCGCGGTGCAGCCCGCCGCCAACGAGTACTGCTGCCCCATGAAGCTCATCGAGTACCTGGCCCTGGGCAAGCCGATCGTCGCTCCCGCGCAGGAGAATATCCAGGAGCTCGTCTCCGAAAAGGAGGCCGCGCTGTTCACCCCCCGCGATGCCGGCAGTTTGGCCCGCGTCCTGCGCAGCCTGGCATGCGATGCCGAACGGGTCCGCGAAATGGGCAGGAATGCACACCGCGCCATCGCCGGACGCCGCCTCCTGTGGACCGCCAATGCCGGCCGCGTAGTCGAGATGGTCGAATGGTGCCAGGCGGCCCGGCAGGAATTACCCATGAACCCCCGGGAAACCCCCGTGAAGGTTCCGCCCTCCTTCTGAAAATCCTACCGTGGCCACCCTCACAAAATCGGGCCTGTTTGTCTGATCCGCGACGTCCCCGGCCCTGGCACTGCGGCAAAGGTGACGGTGGGCGGCAATCTGCCTTGCTTTCGATCCGAACAAGGGGGTGATGGTTCGCCAATGAATCGCCGATGCCCCGTTCCACCCGATAATCGGCACTCGCCGGTCTCCGGCGACGCAGCAATCCGGAAGGGAGCCATTCAAAATGAACATCAACACATGTGCTCGTAGCGTGTCCGTGGTGTGTGTCCTGACGGCCGCCGGCTTGGCGCAAACCGGCATGGGCCCGCTGAAGGCCACCTCTAATCCCCACTATTTTACAGACGCCGGCGGCAAAGCCGCCTATCTCACCGGATCGCATACCTGGGACAATTTTCAAGACACCAGCCAGAGTTCCTCCCCGGCAGCATTCGATTTCAACGGCTATGTGAGTTTTCTCAAAGCCCACGGTCACAATGCCACCATTTTGTGGAAGAAGGACCTGCCTACTTATTGCAACTGGGGACCCGGAGGAACATGGCATATGAGCCCCTTTCCCTGGCAGCGGACCGGCGGACCGAACGGCCGCCGCACCGCGTCCGATGGCCTGCCGGCGTTTGACCTGTCGCAATTCAACCAGGCCTATTTCGACCGCCTGCGCGCCCGGACCGTACAGCTTCAGCAGAACGGCATCTACGCCATCATTCAGCTCTTCGATGGCCTGGGTCTGGTGAATAACCGCTGCTCCATCGATGGATACCCCTTCAGCAGCGGCAACAACGTGAATGGCATAAACGACGGCGGTGGAACCGGCTCCATGACCATGACCTCCACCAACGCGATCATGAATGTTCAGGAAGCATATGTTCGAAAGGTGATCGATACCCTCAACGACCTGCCCAACGTTCTATGGGAGATCTCTGAGGAGGCGCCGGACAATTCGACCTGGTGGCAGAACCACATGATCGCATTGATTCATTCCTACGAGGCGGCGAAACCCTACCAGCATCCGGTCGGCTATGCAAGCCTAAATGTATCGGGCTCTTCCGATTCCACTCTCTACAACAGCAACGCCGATTGGGTGGCGCCCAAGGCCAGGCTGTCTCCTACCGGCAGTTGCGGTTCGGGCACGCCTTCCTGCAAGGTCAATTTCAACGACAGCGACCATTCCTACTACGGCATCTGGAACGACAGCGCGCAGACCCAGCGGAATTACGTTTGGGAGAACTTCACCAACGGCGCGCAAGTGCTCTTCATGGACCCGTACGAAATCTACTGGCCGTCTGGGAACCGCAACCTCTGCCAGAGTCCCGCGAACGGCGTCTGCTCTTCGGTGGACTCCCGATGGAATGCATTTCGCGACACCCTGGGATATCCGCTGCGATATGCCAGCCGCATGAACCTGGCCCTGATGAACCCCCATGGAAACCTCGCCTCCACTGGGTTCTGTCTGGCGAACCCCGCTGCGCAGGGCGCGGCGTACCTTGTCTATGCACCGTCCGGCGGCTCTTTCACCGTCAACCTCTCGGCGACCACGCACAGCCTCGGTGTCGAATGGTTTAACCCGGCTACCGGCGCGGCAACCTCCGCCGGAACCGTGACCGGCGGATCCTCGGCGCGGAGTTTCACTCCGCCCTCCTCCATCACCGGCGATGCGGTGTTGTACCTCTTCGATGCCGGCGCTCCCGCGGTCGATACCGTCCCTCCCAGCGTGCCTGCCGGCCTTTCCGCCACGGCCGTTTCCTCCTCCCGGATCAACCTCTCGTGGAGCGCCGCTACGGACAACGTGGCCGTCGCCGGGTACCGCCTCTACCGCTACGGCGCCCAGGTAGCCACTATCACTTTGGGCGCGACCTATTCCGATACCGGCCTGGCGGCGAATACCGGCTACAGCTATACCGTCGCCGCTTTTGACGCGGCGGGCAACGTTTCCGCCCAGTCCGCGCCCGCCGTCGTCACCACTCCGGCCGGAGGAACGTCTGCCGTCTCCATCCAACTCGTGCAGCATGCCGGTATCGACTGCGACACGGCCAATTTCTGTAGCCTGGCCTTCCCGAAGCCCCTTACCGCCGGGAACTTCATCGCCGTGGGCTTGCGGGTCGGCCATGCGCTCGGTACCGTCACCCTCACCGATACCGTTGGGAACCGGTATACCCAGGCGATTATGCAATCCAACCCCAACGACATCCACCAGCTTTACATCTTCTACGCCGAAAACATCCTCGCCGGCGCCGCTACCGTTCAGGTGAGCGTCAGCACGTCGGACCCGACCACGCGCCTCACCATCGCCGAGTACAGCGGGATTGCGCTTTCCGGATCGCTCGATCGAACCCGTGCCGCGGTGGGCAGCGGAACCGTCGTGGAGACCGGAACCGTCACCACGACCGCGCCGCACGAGCTTCTGATCGCATTCGGCGCCAATGCCAACGGCGTCGCATGGTCCGCCGGCGCAGGCTGGATCATCCGTGACGACCCGGCCGACAAGCTGGTGGATGAGGACCAGGTGGCAGCGTCAACCGTTACCGCCGCCGCGCGCCTCACCCTGGCCGCTTCGGATTTCTGGACCGCCGCGATCGCCACCTTCAAAGCCGCCACTCAAAATTAGTCGCACTAAATGCGAAAACGGGGCTGCGGCCCGGCGGACGAACAACCCGCTCATCCCGTCCGGACATGACCGGCACCGGGCCGCGACCCCAAGCCAGCGGTGGCTTCATGCCTTATCGCACGCGCTTCGACCCGCCGCTCCCTCCAGCCGCGGCCGGCAAAGAGAGTCCCGCCCACCCAATGGAACCAGATTTGCGGTTAAATCGCGTTCATGCAGAACAAGAACCGCCGCGTACTGCGGCTGGCGCTCTTTACGGTTCTCATTGGCGCAGCCGCGATCCTGGCCGGCCGTGTGGCGGTCGGCCCTCCGGAGGTCTCTTTTTCGCAGCCCGCCGGCTCCGTTACCGCCTATGACTTCGTCGAGATTGCCGCCACCGTGTCGTACCCCAGCGCCCGGAACCCCTTCACCGATGCCACGCTCCGGGGCTCATTCCAGACGGCGGACGGCAAACGCCGCTGGGAAGTGGATGGCTTTTGCGACTCCGCCGATGGGAGCCTCTACCGCATCCGCTTCATGCCGCCCGCCCCGGGTGATTACCGGTACACGCTCGAATACCGTCAGGACGGAGCCCGGCGCATGTCCTCCGGCAGCTTTCAAGCCACCGCTGGAAGCCGGCGCGGCCTCATCCGCCTCGACCCCTCCAATCGCTGGCATTTCATCTGGGAAGGCAACGGTGAACATTACTTCTTTAACGGCACCACTGCCTATTGGCTGATCGGCTGGCAGGACGAAAAGATCATTCAGGCAGCCATCGAGCGGCTGCACCGGCTGAAAATCAATCGCCTCCGGGTCACCATCGCCGGCCGGACCAACCGCTTTTATGGAGAGCCCGTCGAGCCCGGACGCAACTGGACCACCTTCATCACCCCCTGGCCGGCCACCCAGGCCGACGACATCTATCACCCCGGTTTCGACTACACGCGCTTCGATCTGGCCTACTGGCGCCGTTTCGAAAATGCCCTGCGCTTTGCCCGGGAGCGCGACGTGATCTTCTCGCTGGTGCTCGATATGAACGACAGCCGCACCCATCCCGCCGCCGGCGGCCCCGACGAGCGCCGCCTCATTCGTTACGCGGTTGCCCGGCTGGGCGCGTTCTCGAATATCACCTGGGATCTCGGCGACGATCTCGACCATTTCCGCAGCGAACAGTGGACCCACGATACCGGAACCTGGATCAAACAACTGGATCCCTATCAGCACCTGGCCACGAGCCACCCGGTGGATAACCGGCATCAGGACCGCGGCTCCGCCTGGTTCGACTTCACTTCGTTTCAGGAATGGTCGCGCGAGCAGCACGCCTTCATGCTGGCCCAGCGCCGCGAGCAGGAACGCACCGGCCGCATCATACCCCAGACCAATGAGGAATACGGCTACGAAGACCACTATCCTTTGTGGTCCAAGGGGCGCGACGCGGAGTCGGCCGATACGCTTCGCCGCACCGCCTGGGAGATCTCGATGGCGGGCGGGTATCAGACCTCGGGAGAAACCGCCCGCCAGGGCACCAACATCTGGCCCGATACCGGCGGCGGCTGGATGAATGGCCGCGGCGACGATACCATGACCATGTTCCAAGGCTACGCCCACATGGTCGATTTCTTCACGGCCTTCGAGTGGTGGAAGACCGATCCGCACGACGACCTGGTGAACGCCGGCAATGAGTGCGTCGCCAGGCCAGGCGAGATCTATGCGGTCTACCTGCCGCACGGCGGCGCCGCAACCGTTCGGCTCCCGTCCGGCCGCTATGAGGGCGTGTGGTTCAATCCGCTGACCGGCGAAAAGACGCCCGCCACCGCGGCAAGCGGGCAGTCCTGGAATTCATCCGCGCCCTCCGGCAGCCATGATTGGGCTCTGCTGCTCCAGCGGAAGTGACTCAGGCCGCGGCTTCCGTCCGCGCCTCGGCGAACTGTCGGTGCCAGTGATCGAATACCAGCAGCGAATAAATCTGCATGCTGCGATCCTCGATCCGGTGCGCATCCAGCAGGTGCTCGATCTCGTCCGCCGAAAAGAATCGTCGCGAAGCGCTGTCTCCGGCCAGCAGCGTTTCGCGGGCATAGCCCGCCAGGTCGCCGCGAAACCAGGATTTGGTGGGCACCGTAAACCCCGCCTTGGGGCGGTAGATGATTTCGCGCGGCAGCAGGCGCTCGGCCCACTTTTTGAGCAGGTGCTTGGTCACATTGCGGCGCAGCCTCAACTCCCGCGGCAGCCGCAGGCCGAACTCCACCAGTTTGTGATCCAGAAACGGAACCCGCAGCTCCAGCGAATTCGCCATGGTCATGCGGTCCGCCTTCACCAGCAGGTCGTCCGGCAGCCAGGTGGTGAGGTCCACGTACGACATGCGGCCCAACGGGGACAGCCCGCGCCTGCGTTCGTAAGCCCGGGCCACGCCATCGAGCGGGCGCTCCCGCGATAACCGCATCCGTTCGGCCTGGGTGGGCGAAAAGAGGCCGCCGACCCCACCGTAGCGCCACTCCAGCGGGCGCCCCAGCATCTCGGCATACTTGCGAATCTTGGTGTCGCCCGCCATGCGGCCCAGTGTCCCGCCCGCCAGGCGCGCCAGCGGCATCCGGTTATAGCTCTCGAACGCCAGCATCCGGGTGTAAATGGGGTATCCCGCGAAGACCTCGTCCGCGCCCTCGCCCGACAACGCCACCGTCACCTTCCGCCGCGCAAATTGCGACAGGTAGAACAGCGGGATCGACGAGGTGTCGCCGACCGGTTCGTCCATGTACCACGTGATCTTGGGCAGGATGTCGCGAAATCCCATCGCGGTCAGCCGCAGTTCATGGTGATCGGTGTGAAAGTGGTCGGCCACCACCCGCGCGTGCTCCAGTTCGCTTTCCGGGCTGTCGTAGCCGATCGAAAACGTCTTGATCTCGCGTACCCCCAGCTTGGCCATCAGGCCCACCACGCAACTGGAATCGAGACCGCCCGAAAGAAACGCGCCCAGCGGAACGTCCGCCACCAGGTGCATGCGCACCACCTCTTCGAGCAGGCTGCCCGCCTGTTCGATGGCGTCGCGCTCGGTAATGCCGTGCTCCTCGGCCGCGGGCGGCTCCCAATAGCGCTTCACCTCGTACCCGCTCGCGCTTACCGTGATCGTATGCCCCGGTTCCAGCTTCCAGATGCCCCGCAGCATGGTGTGGGGAGCGATCACGTACCGCCGCCGGAGATACTCGCCCACCGCCGCCGGGTCCACCTCCTGCGGCGCCCCCGGCACTCGCAGCAACGATTTGATCTCGGAGGCAAACGCAAACTGCTCGCCGTCGGCGAAGTAGTAGAACGGCTTGATACCCAGCCGGTCGCGCGCTCCGAACAGCACCCGCCGCCTGGAGTCCCAGATGGCAAATGCGAACATCCCTCGCAGCTTCTCGACCGCCACTTCGCCGTACTCCTCCCACGCGTGCACGATGGTCTCGGTGTCCGATCGCGTGCGAAAACGGTGGCCCCGCGCAATCAGGTCGTCGCGCAGTTCGGCATAATTGTAGATCTCGCCGTTGAACACGATCCAGACCGAGCCGTCCTCGTTGGAAAGCGGCTGGTGGCCGCCCGCGAGGTCGATGATGCTCAGCCGGTTAAACGCCAGCCCGGCCGGCCCGTCGGTATAAGACCCGTGGTCGTCCGGACCCCGGTGGCTGGCCACCGACCGCATTTCGTCGAGCACGTGCACGTCCACGCGCCGCGCCCGATCGTAGTAGAACATCCCGCTGATTCCGCACATAACTTCATGAATTCTGCAGAACAGGCCTTCCTGCCTGTCCGGCGATGTTGCCGATCCCATCCATCACGTCGCGGGCCACATCGTCCCACGACCGTGATTGCCCCCACGCTGCGATCGCATCCCTGTCCCACCCGGAGCGCAACGCCCGGCCGAGCGCGCTGGTGAGCGGAGCCTGTTCCCGCGGCGGCACCACCATGCCGTACCGCTCGTCCGGCAGCATGTCGGGCACCGCGCCCACCCGCGTCGCCACCACCGGCGTGCCGCAAGCCAGCGCTTCGTTCACTACATTGGGCCAGCCTTCGGTGAAACTGGCCAGGCAGAATACATCCGCCGCCGACAGCAGTTCCGCCAGGCCTTCGCGCCCCACCCAGCCGGCAAGGTGGACCGCCGCGCCCGGGTTTGCCGCGGCCATGCGCCGCGCAATCTCGTGATCGAATCTCGCTCCTCCGCGGGCCACGCCGCCTGCGATATACAGTTCAACCGGCAGGCCCTCGGCGGCCAGTTGGCGGACGGCCTCAATCACCAAGTGGTGGCCTTTGGCCTCGATCAATTCGCCGGCCGACACCACCACCAGACGGTCCGCGCCGATTCCCAGCCGGGCGCGGCATTGCGCCCGGTCGCGCGGGTAGAGGGCCGTCCGGTCGATTCCGTTGGGGATTACCCGAACCCGCTGAGGGTCGGCGCCGCATTCGAGCGCGAACTGCCGAAGCTGTGCGGACACCGTGAACACCGCATCCGCCCGCCTCAACGCCCACCGCAGCGAAAAGCGCCGGCAGCGATACGCGGCAAACACCGGTTCGCTGCCGCGCATGGTAATGGTGAACGGGCACTGGAACACGGCTGCCAGCAGCGCCGCCACCGCGCCTTCCGGATAGCCGAAGTGCGCGTCGATCAGGTCGAACCCGACGTTTTTGCGCAATCGGAAAAAAGTCGGGAGCAGTCGCAGAAAGAGGCACAGCACGTTGAGCGGCGTGCCGCCCGGCGGAAAGATCCACCGCGGATGCAGAACCTCCGCGCCGCCATCGCTGCGCCGCGCCGGTATTTCACGGCCCCGAAACCATTTGCCGTGCGGATTCGAGTAGTCGATCACCGGCACCGGCGCCACGACCGTCACCTGCGCCAGTTTCGCCACATGCATCAGGCGCGAGCGGACAAACAGGCCCAGCCCCGGTTCACCGGGATTTGGATACACCAGGCTCAGGCTGACGATTTTCATTGAATTGAAGTGGCCGCGCGCCGCCTGTCCCCAGCGGACCACGGCGGCCGCCGCTCCCTCTGATCTGTTCGGTGATCCCTCAGTCCGCTACCGTATGCAGGACGGATGCCAACAGCCTGGTCTGGAGTTCTCCGTTGAAATGTTCTTCGAACCATTGGCTGGGCGTGGCTGGCGCCGTCGGAAAACTGAAGAGCCTGGCCACGTACTCATCCATCTGGTCGTGCGAAGCATCCTGATAGGCGGCCACGTAAGCCACGCCGCTCCGGGCTAGGATTCGTTCGCTCGGGGAATTTCTGGCGGTGAACGCAAAAATCGGGCGCCCAATCCGAATATATTGAAACAGCTTGGCCGGAACCTGAAGCGCGATTCCCGGCGCGTTGCCGTCCATCAGCAGCAGGTAATCCGCTTCCGACATTTCCCGCAACGCCTGCTCCTGAGGCAGAACCTCATTCACGTACTCCAGGCAGCCCTTTACCAGAAGCCCGGTAAATTCCGGCGCGCAGGTCCACGGCTGGCTCATGTCCATCCATCCGATAAGCCGCACACGAGCGGTCGCCGGATTCAGGCGTCCCCGCGACACCAGCCGGCTCACCGCGCGCAGCAATGCCCCCGGGTTTCTGCCGCCGTACAACGATCCCGCATGCAGCAGCACCCGGTAATTCCGCTTCGGAACCGGCAGCGGGCCTAACGGCTCCCCCGGATCGTACCCGTTCCAAATCAACTGGATCTTATGCGCGTACCGCGGATGCCGCTTCCGCATCGCATCGGCGGCGCTGTCGGTATTGGCGATCGCAGCGTCGGCGTGCCGCATGATGAGGCTTTCCACCATCGCTTCGTAGGGCTGCGAGATCTTGCGCGACCGGTGCGGATTCCCCCGGATCGGATCGCGAAAATCGGCTATCCACGGAATGCCGAATCGCAGTTTCGTTGTCAGGGCCGCAAGGTGGCACGCCACCGGAGGAGAAGTCGATATCATCGCCGCGGGACGGTGCCGCCGTATCGCTGTTTCCGCAACCGCAGCCGCCTCCGCCGCCCACGGCAACAGGTCGTTGTACGGCAGAACTCGCTGCACTGCGCCGCCGGCCCACGAGCCAGCCTTCACTCTCCAGCTCAGCTTTCCCGCCGCGGGCGCTTCCATCACGTGCGGCCACGGACATCCTTTCTCCTGGCCGCTGGCGGTGATCACTTCGCTGCGATATCCATGCCGCACAAGATACCGGGCGAACCGGTAGGGCCTCTGTGCGCCCGATTCATTGGTTGGGGGAAATGAGTATGCAAACATCAGAAGGCCCCGCGCCGCGCACACTCCCGCTTCCCTCTCGTACAGCGCATCGCCTGGCGACGTCGTTTTGGTCATTGCTTCCCTTTTGGGATCCTATTTCACGGCTACGGCTGTGATAAAAAGCAGATTTTGGAATCCCCGGAGCCGGCCGAACCGGCGCGCCAGGGAGTGCGGCAACAGGGCCAATGAGTTTTCCAGAAGGCGCACGGCTGCCAGGGGCACCTTAAAATACCGGTTCCTGGCACCGACGAAGGCATTAACGCTTTTGAACCCGACTGACCGGAAAAGTTGCGCTAATTCGCCCCACGTGTACTCTTTTAAGTGAAAACCCGTTGCCGTCGCGTCGAAGTACTGCGAGATATCGTGCGGCCCCGACACGCGGTCGGGGGTCACACAGATATACTTACCCCCGGGCGCCAATGCGCGGTAGATGTTACGCAGTTGTGACATAGCATCTTCCGGGTGCACATGCTCCATTACCTGATAACTATACGCTAAGTCGATTCCGCCGGCGGGCACCGGAACACTCGATCCATCGGAAATTATCTTCTGTAGATTTGGAATCGGCGGAACATGCTTCATTACTTCTTCGCTTACTTCGAGCGCATAGACCTTTCGGACTAGACTTGCCACGCGTAATGAAACACTGCAATTCCCTGCCCCGATTTCCAGAAATGTCATCGAGGGCTTGAGGAACGTCTTCAGCAGGCACAACTTATCCGTCGTCTCCGCATCCGATTTCGCCGGGTCCGCTTTGCGCGTGTGTTGCGGATGCTGCGGCACCGTTTGCAGCAATTCGGTGTAGAGCACGGAATACAGCGCTTGCCGCTCCGGCAAACGCGCGCTCATCAGGCGTCCGGCGAGCCGTTTCTCCACTTCATAGTGTTGCCTGAGTTCGGCCAGGTTTCTGGTCTCATATTCCGGATATTTCATATTTCTCCTTTCGGAAATGTCGTCCTGCGCGATTCGCTTACGAAGTGTGTCGCGCGGCAACCAGGAACGCGCTCTCAATCATCAGGTCTTCATCCGATGCAGAGCGGAATTGCTTTTCGAGCCGGGGACGGATGGCACGAACCAGCGACAGCGTGTCGTCCGAGTAATGGACCCCCGGTTTGATATCCAAGGTGTCGGGAGGGAATGGTGGCCGGTCCAAGCCAATCACCGCTGTAATATGGAGCCGCGCGGAGTAGCCCAATCGGGCCATCGCATCGCGGTAATAACCGAGCAGCCGCCGGTTCGGTTTTCCGGAATCGCAGGTCATCCGGTGGTAGAGCCAGTCCGGCACCGCCAGGTATTCCAGCGGGTGATAGCCGTTCTGCGTAAACATGCCGTAGTCGTGGCAAGGGGCAATCTGGTGAATCATCCGTCCGCCCGGCCTCAGCACCTTGCCCATGGTTTCGAGCGCGCGGTCGATCTCGTGAATCTCCATGAGCACAGCGCGTGAAACGATCAGATCCACCGATCCGTCCGGCAGAAGCTTCCCCGCGTCTTCGATTCCCACCCCATGGACATACCGGGCGTAATCGGTATTCAGGTTGATCCCTTCGCTCGCCAGGTCGAGCGCCGCATCGAAGCGTTCGCGCTGAATGCCGGAGAACTGCTGCCGCAGCGCAACATAGATTTCCCGTTCCCGGCCGGTATTGCGAATGGACCGGACTTTGTCGAGCGCGATCACCCGCCTGGCGCCGTGCGCCAGAAACGTCAGCGCCACGCCCAGGTTGTCGCCGGGGCCGAGTTCCAGAATCGTTTTTTCCTCGAGGTCCCCCCTGTCGAGCCCGCCATAGGAAAGATACTCCTCGAACACGCCGCGGATGTACTCCAGGCTTCTGGCTATCGGCCAGTGCCGGTGCGTGGCGCCTTCTTCGGCGTCGAAATTGCCGCGCCGGAACCGCGCGCGGTGACGCCAATTGTCATAGATGTGGCTGCCGATGATGTACCACCGGGGTTTTCGGCCGAGCATCGCTTGCTTTGGAATGGGGCGAGAGAAGTGGGGGCCGGCTTCCGGTCGGCCCGAGGCGGTGGGCAGGTGGGAAAACCTGCCCCGGGAAGACTACAAAATCGGGTTTATTGTCCGGTCCGGCATGGTGCGCCGAGACTCGCATTTACCACGCGCTGCACATCCACTACGTTGCAGACGCCATTGGCATCCAGATCCTTGGCGCACGAGGCCGTTCCCAGAGCCGCTTTGATCGCCAGTGTCACATCGGCGGAGTTCACCGCGCTATCGCCGTTCACGTCACAGGCAGACGTTGTCGGAGGGGGAGGAGCGGTTCCCGATGTCGAAACCACTACCTGGGTGAACGTGCTCTGGCCCGACGGCTGAATCGCGATGTACATGGTGGGAGCCTGTGCCATGGCCGCGGATTTCCAGATGGTCGAAACGTAGGCCGAGCCGTCCGGACCGCGTACGGTGCCGCCATCGGTGCCGCTCGTGAATCCGTTTACGTGCATGTCCGAAGTGGAGTAGCGAACGGAGTAAAGCTGCCCGCCGGTCACCATTCTCGGCGCGGCCCACGTAACTTCGTAGGCGCTCCCGTTGTACTGCGCGGTCACCGATGAAACATAGGATTCCGGCTCGTTCACCGCTTTCGCGAACGTGAAATTCGCGAACTGGCAGGTTGCGCCGCTCCATCCCTTCGAGCCCACCGGCTGGGTGTCGAAATAAAACCGCGTCAGCCCGTCGAAGTAATGAACCGGATTCGCGCCGGTGTAGTCCGGATCGTCCGGATAGGTATAACTTCCGTCGCTCGCGCCCACTTCGTGCTGCGGCACGCGATTGATGATGACATTGATCCACTGCCCAGGGTAAACATTGGGATCGATGAAATGGTAATAGTGGTCGCCCTGCCAGTTAGGATCGCTCGAGCCGTGATACCGGATGTAAGTTCCGATCTGAACATTACCCGCCGTCCCCTGCCGCCCTACCGCCGTGTCGCACTTGAACTGGAATGCCAGCCGGTTGTAATTCGGATCCCAAGTGCCGCTTCGCAGGTAGTTCAATGCATAGCCTTGCGGATAGCCATAGCCGGATCCTCCAGGCATGAACTGCGGGTAGAGACCGCAGCCGGTATAACTACAGCCGGTCGATGTCGATCCCTTGTCCTGGAAAGTTCCGCTCACGATACTGAAAACCTGGCCCGGATCTTCTCCTTGGTAGGCGCTCCAAAGATTGACTCCGGAACCGCTTTGCCGCATGCTGGAGAAATTTTCCAGGACGGCTTGCGCGTGCAGGGCGGACAGGCCAGACAGGCACAAAGTTACGAAAAGCAAGCGCACAATAATTTGCATAACTCTCAAAAAGGTGAACGGCGCACTTTAGGAGTACCAGTACGCGATTAGCCAATACCCAGCGTATTGAGGCATCCAATGACTGTCAAGGTTGACAAAAGTTAGATTAATGGAAGCCTTGCAAATGCAAGGTAGTCAGAGAGTTACGTCAGCAACGCTCGGCCGCGCAGGCATAACTGCCGCCGGTTTCGGCCGGTTCGCGCACAACCTGCACCAGTTTCCCCTGCCTGGTCAACGGAAGCCGCTCCATCCAGTGAATGGCAATAGGAGAACTTCCGATGAAATCCGCCAACGTGCGCCGCAGCAGCGCTTCACGGTCGTTCGCCAGCCCGCTTCCTTGTAGCCGGAGCTCGAGCCCGGTGTCCCCTCGTAGCGCTACCTGAAATTGCCGCACTTCCGGAAATTCCTTGAACAGGTGATTCCAGTAAATGCAGTTGATCTTCTTCCCGTTGGGCAACCGCAACAAGCCTGCAAACCGCCCTTCGATTCTCGCCAGCCGGCAGATGCCCGCCTCTCCCGTATCGGACGAGTGGAACGAGCCCAGATCGCCGATATCATACCGGAGCAGCGGAGTGCCGCCCGAAACCGTGCTCGTCCAGATCAGGCGTCCGGACTCGCCGGCTCCCACCGGCTTTCCGGCTTCATTCACCACTTCCAGAAAAACCCATGGACGCAGCACCTCCAGCGGGCCGCGCTCCGTAAACTGGCAGGCCATCACCGAAAGCTCCCGGCCGCCGTAACGGTTCAGAATCGGTTTGCCGAACGCCTGCCGGAAGATTTCGCTCTGGTCGGAAAACAGCATTTCTCCGCCGTTCCAGGCAGTATGTACGCTGCCGGCCGGCACTTTCCGCTTGCGCTCCAGCAGGGTCCGCGCCACAAACGCCAGCATCGAAGTGAAGCCCTGCACCGCCACCGGGCGATGCTTGCCGATCAACTCCACCACGCGGTCCACGGTTTGTTCGTTCAGTTCGTAGCCGTCCACCACGAAATCCCGCATCATCCGCACGTAGCAGCGCGACCGCAGGCTGGTCTTCCGGCCGATATCGCGTTCCGACCCCCAGATAATGATCGTGGCCATCCCCGGACGCCAGCCCATCCGCATGCGCGTGTAGGTGGACGCCGCATTCGCCGCCAGCGTCATGGCCGTGTCGTGGAAGATGTGGGTCGGCTCTCCCGTGGATCCGCCCGTGGACTTGACGATTCCCTCCAGTCCGAACCGCCGCTGGATCTCCTGCGGTTGGAATCGCGACTGCAACATCTTCTTGTCCATAATGGGCAGGTCCTGCCAGATGCGCCAGAGGTCCTGCGGATTGCGAATGCGGGCCGCTTCGCGCCATTCCGGCAGCGCGTCTTCCCGCTGCCCGAAATATTGGATGCGGGCCAGGAGGCGCTCCGCCAGCGCCCGGCGCTGTCCGCCCGGCGACAGTCTGGGAAAGGTTTCGAGTTCCTGCCACGAGCGCGCGCTGCGCGACAGGTGTCTATGCCACCAGGCTCGGCTTGCGATTTGTGTGATCATTTTCGAAATCCAGTTCGCAGTGCCGCTGCCAACCGCCCGGCGCCACGAAACTCCGGCCCACGGCCGGTCCTATTCCGGTTGCTGTTCGCTCCCCATCCGCCAGCCGCACCACAATCTCCTCCGCTCCGAACCCGCTCAGCGGATACGAGAACGCATCGAAACTCCGCGCCACCAGGGGAATCTTCTTCGGATCGAAACCCATCAGCCGCGCATGAATCCATTCGGCCGCGGCGGGGTTCAATGCGCCGGTCACGAACGCCGAATCGACCGGCGTGGGCGCGAGCGGTCCTTCGCCTTCACCGGCAACGATGGCATCGGTAATCGTAATCACCCGCCGCCCGGGAGTTTCGCCCAACGTGCCGTCCGCTCTTCCGTACCGCAGGATTCGCTGGAGATCGAGGCACGTCCGCCAGATGGTGTCGTTGCCGTACCAGGAACCTTCCATGTTGTCGTCGGCGCCCAGCGCCTTTGCCGAGCGCACCAGCACCCCGGCCAGCCTTTGGGCCAGGTGCGGCCCCGCTCCCGGCGGCCGCCGGTTCACCCAGTCCAACAACTCCTCGGCTTCCCGTTTCAGCCGCCAATTTCCTTCGTAACAGTCCCCCCCACCCGCCGCGCTTCCCAGCCGATGGTGCGGCAGAAACTCCTTATTGCCGTTAATCCCGATAAGGTTCTTGAGCGCTCCCGTGATGCATGCCTTCTTGTGGCTTTTCAGCTTTGGCAGGTTGATCACCACATCCGCGTCCAGAATTTCGCGGGCGATCATGTAGCGATGCCGGCCGGGCGAATGCGCCGCTTCGAGTAGGTCCGGGTTGTAAACCGTGACGCGAAACTTGCCGCTGCCGGAAACCTCATCGAGCAGGCTCTGCTCCTTCAGGTCCACAATGGCGAAATCGCCGGCCGGGCGCACGTTCTCCCGCCGCACCTCCCCCGAAAGCAGCGTCCGGCGGAAATCGGAGATGCGGATGTCCAATCCGCGATTTCGAAACCGCCCCACCAGGTCGTCCAGTCCGCAAACCCTCCGCAGTTTCGCGAAGTCGCAGCGTTGTAGCGGAGCGTCCCCCAGAACCACCGGCCCGGGCTGCGCCAGTTGTACGTACTCGAGTACCGCCTCGATCACGCTGGCGTGAGTCACCAGGCAGTCGAGACCGGCTCCGCTCTGGTTTTCATCGACCACCCAGTTCGGCTTCAACACCACGCGGGCGCCCGGTGGAATCAGCGCGCCCAGGGGATTCCATTCGCGGCTGCCGTACCGGTCGCGATCCAGGCCCCAGATGCGAAATAACTCGCGCAAGGCCAACTGCGCTACCGTGCGCGCTTCGCCGGAACGCAACTCCGGCGCGCCCGCCGGATCGGCCAGGGGCCCGTAATCGCCGCGCACGCTCCTGGCCACGGCAACCACTCTGTCCAGGGCTTCCAGTGTCATACGGCCCTTCGCTTTAGCACCCTGTCGTAAACCGACATGTAGCCGTTCACCATTGCCTGTAAGCTGAATCGCTCCTCCGCCGTGCGCCGGCCTTCGCGGCCGTGCTCCGCCATGGCCTGCCGGTTTTCCGCATACATCCGAATTCGCCCCGCCAGTGCCGCCGGGTCGGCGGGCGCCACCAGCCAGCCGGTGCTCCCGTCATCCACCAGTTCCGGATTGCCGCCCACGTCCGTGGCAATCACCGGCAGCCCGGTCGCCATGGCCTCCAGAATGGTGTTGCTCGTGCCCTCGCCCAGCGACGGCAGCACGAAGATGTCCATGGCCCGCAGCAACTCCGGAATATCGCTCCGTTCACCCGGCAGCCACGCCAGGTCCGCGGCGCCGGCCTGCTGGAGCATGGCGCGCAGGCCGCCCGCCAGCGGGCCATCGCCGGCCAGCACCAGCCGCAGCCGCTTGCGCAGCGGCGATGCGCCTTCCACCAGGCCGAGAAAGGCGCGGATCAGCGAGGCCTGGTCCTTCACCGGCTGCATGCGGCCCACGGTGCCAATCACCACCGAGTCGCCGTTGACGAAGCCTTCCGGTCCGAACGGCCGCCGCGGTCCGCGCTGCGGATGGAACCGGCCGGTGTCCACGCCGTTGTAAATTCTGGTAACCCGTTGGCCGGGAATTCCCACTTCCGAAACCAGGAATCTCGCCAGCTCCAGGTTCACCGTCGTGTAATGGGCAATCACCGGCCGCAGCGCGGAGCGGAGTAATTGATTCTTGCGGCCGCCCTGGATGCACGAGCTCTCCCGGCCGTGTTCTCCGTGCACCCTCCCGTGCACGCCGGCCAGCACCCCGGTGAACTGGGCATCCAGCGTTGCCATGGTGCGGGTATGCAGAATGTCCGGCCGCAGCTCGCGCAGCAAATGCCACAACCGCCGGTAGGCGCTCCAATCCTTGCCCTCGCGCTTGTTCAGGGCGGTGACGCTCACCTCGGGCTTCCGGATCCGCTCGCGAAAATCCGTATAACCGGTCAGGCACACCACCGCGTGCCGGTACCGTTCGGCGGGCATGTGGTTCACCAGGTTCACGATTCCGTTTTCCAGTCCGCCCACGGCCAGCCGGTGGATCAGGTGGACCACCAGGGGCGCATCGTTGTGCCGGATACCGGATTCTTGCCGCCGCCCGGCGGCCTGTACCGAATTCATCTCGCACCTCGCGAGCCGTTGCGCAAGGGAGCGGCCGCAAACGGAACAAAACCCGTGCTCCACCCCTCGAACGTCAGGTCCGAAACCAGCGAGCTGTCCTGAAACCGGGGAAGCAGCAGCGCATCGTCGTCCGGGCCGGCGATGCCCGGCTGGCAGGTGGTGGCCGAGGTGATGCCGAGCTCCCGCAGCCACAGCAGGTGCTTCGCTTCCACTGCGCCGTTGGGATAGCAGAAATGTTCCGGCTCTCGCCCCGTCATGGAACGGATGTGCACGCTGTTGTCCTCGATCTCCCGCACGAACGGCTCACGCGTGCAGGGAGCCCTGTGGCGGTGCGTGTGTAACTCGATATCCACACCGGCGGCAGCCATCTCCGCCACCTCCGCGGGATTCATAATTTGCAGAACCCGCGATGCGCGCAGTTCCGCGTAGTCGATGCCGAGCCGTTCCGCCAGCCGCTGGGCGAGCTCGTCTTTCTGCTCTGCCGGCAGGCTTTCCCGCTCGGCATAGTCTACGATCTCCTTCCACGCGGCGTAACTGGCGGCCGGAGTGCGCAGATCCATTGGGCGCCGGCTGCCCAGCGCGTCGGGGAAACAGGCCATCTTCCCGCGCTTCTGCCACAGCATGTAAGAGCACACCTGCCCGAACACCGGCAGCCCGCGGCGGCAGTAATACGACGTCAGGTAGACCGTCACCGGAACGTCGTAGGCCGCCAGCAGAGGATAGGCCTGCTTGTAGAAATCGTAGTCGCCGTCATCGAAGGTGATGGCGACGCTCCTGTCCGGCAGTTCTCCCTCGTACAGGCTTCGCACCGCCGCGCCCAGCGGGAGCACTTCGTAGCCGCCCCGCTTCAGCGTTTTGATGCGCCTCTCCAGTTGCTCCGGCGTCACATAGAGCCTGGGATGCCATTCGTGTTCGTCGCGGAGCGACACGCCGTGATAGCACAGAATCAAAAGCCGGCGCTGCCGCCAGCGGCTGCACATTGCCGTATCAAACGCGCCTGTATGCTTGCCGACAGTCAGGAGCGCATATTTTGCCGCGCTGCGTAAACTCATTAGCACTCTCTTGACGCTCGCCGTCATCGCGAACCCGGGCAGCGGTTACGCTTATAACCGCGAGTAAACTTCCATCACCGCAAACCAGAGGATCGCCAGTAACAATCCTTTAAACAGACACGTGCTCAGCTTGTGATAGAACATGATTCCAGATCGGGCTCGGCGGTACCGGCATCCGTTTCCTCCGCGCCGTTTTCATTGCGTTCCCGCTCCACCGTGTAGAGCGCGGCGGCCGACGACAGCAGCATGTACGGGAAGTCGTACCGCTGCATCGATCCGAACGTGCCGCCTACCAGGAATACGAGGAGCGGCATTTCCAGTGCCAGCGCCAGCCTTCCCGCATTTTCCGGGCCTCCGGAGGCGGTCTTCGCGCCGCTGTGCAGCCAAACTACGGTGCCGAACAGCAGCGAGGCGTAGATCAGGTACGCAAAGCACCCGGAGTCCGCCAGCATCTGCAAATACGTGTTGTGCGCGGCATGCACCTCGTCTCTGCCCAGGAATTTCCGGTTCAACACGGCGTAATTCCGCGACCCGAAGCCGACTCCGGTCAGCGGGTAAGCTTCCCACATCCGGATGGCCGCTCCCGCGAACTCGATGCGCGACGCCGCCGAAGCTTCGTCCTTGTACCCCGCGATAGTCTTCATGCGGTTGAAATATTGATCCTGCACCATGTAGATGACCGGCACGATGGCGAGCGCGATCGCGGCCAGCGACAGGACTTTGTGGTTCGAGCGCCGCAGCAGGTACAACAGCCCCACACCGAGGCTCAGCGATGCGCCCCGCGAGTTGGAGAAGATCACCGTGGCGGCCGCGGTGCACACCATCAGCAGAAGCAGCAGCCTCAGCCATCGCCGCCTCGCCAGCCCGGCGCATTGCCAGCACAGCGGCGCCGCCATCGCCATGGCGATTCCGAGCGTGTTGTTGTCGTACTGATTGCCCATCCCCTCGCTGTACTGCACGCCGCCGTGCGCGATGCCGTACAGCCCGAAACGCAGGCCCAGGCCGCCCAGCGAAAGCGCCATTACGATCGCCAGTTCGCGTACGTGGTCGTGGGTTTCA
Organism: Bryobacterales bacterium; assembly: GCA_963836425.1. Taxonomy (GTDB): domain Bacteria; phylum Acidobacteriota; class Terriglobia; order Bryobacterales; family Bryobacteraceae; genus CAWIJJ01. Next base: position 69,920 of record CAWIJJ010000019.1, read on the forward strand.
ATTACTAGCGGGACCAGCAGCACGATAAGAATCATCCGCATGTACTCGCTGTACCGGTCGGCCGCCAGGAACCGCCCCGCGGGCAACAGCACGGAAAGCCCGATGGGAACTTGCAGCAGCAGCATCAGCCGTGTGATCGGATTGCGAAACAATTCCGGAATCTTCGGCGCGAAGCGGATCGCGCCCGCCAGTGTCGCCAGCGCCAGCGCCATCGAAAACGGGTACCGGCCTTCGCACCATGCCAGGTCATCCGGACGCATGAGGGCGAACCAGATATACCCGTAAAGACCGATCCGCGGCTTCACCAGGCTGGTGCAGCAGATTGCCAGGACGGCCAGGATCAGTAGGTATTCGCGCATGGCAGGGTCAGAATTTCTTCGTCTCGGCGACCTCTTCGGTAAACAGCCAGCCCTCGTCCGTCTTCAGCACGTCTGCTATCTTGGCCCGAACTGCGGCGTCGGCATCGCGGTAGCCGTTGATAATCTTGCTCAGATGCGTTTCGTGAATCTGGACCAATTGGGCGAGCCGGTTCTGCCGGAGGCCGCATCGCCAAATCTGTAACTTCAAATTCGGATACATAAAGGCTCCACGTCGTACAGACTTACTTCGGCCGCGACCGACTGGCCTAACAGACCGACCGAAATGACCAGGCGCTCCTGCCGCTTGATCCTTGCCAGCAGACCTTCCAAACCGGCCAGCGGCCCGTGCCTGACCCGCACCTGCGTTCCCATCCGGATCAGCCCGTGGGCGGAACACGAAACCCGCGAATTCAATACCGTCTTGACGGCCTCGATTTCCCCCTCGGGCACCGGCTCGATGGCGCTTCCCTGCCCCAGGATTCGGATCACGCCCGAAGTCTTCAGGACATTCAGCCGCAGCTCCGGAGTATCGCGAAAACGCGCGAACAGGTAGCCCGCGAACAGCGGCACCGCGACTTTCCGCTTGCGGTCTTTCCACTGGTGGGTCTCCTCCTGCGCCGGCAGATAACTTTCGATCCCCTTGCCGTCCAGTTCCACGGCAATTTTCTTCTCCAGGTTCGAGCGCGCGTGAATTGCGTACCACTTCGGATTTGCGACCATGTTCATCCGCCCTCTTTTGCCGTGTACCCGCTCACCCTCTGGTCGTGCCCCAGTTACAGCTCCGCCCTTTTACTTACAGCGCTGACTTCATGTAACTAACTGCAACTAAAACTACTTATCTGACTAACCCGCGTTTCTGCCGTAATAGTAAGCAGACGGGCTATAACTGGTTCGGCGGGTCAGAAACCAGTCATCCACACAATTCATGACCGCGCCGATGAGCTTGTCCTTCGGGATAATTTCCAGCGCTTTCAGACATGCCTGCCGCTTAGTATGGTCCGGCCGCACCACCAGCACCACCCCGTCGCACGACGCTTGCAGCAGCTCGTAATCGGCCACGCTGGCCACCGGCGGCGAATCCGCGATGACATATCGAAACAGGCTCCGCAGCTCATCGCGAATGGCCGTCCACCGCGTCGAATCCAGCAGCTCGCTGGGGTTCGGATGCGGGCTCCCGGCGGTGATCACGTACAGGTTCGGAAGCTGCTCCACCTGAACCAGCGCCTCTTCCAGGGTTGCCGTTCCGCTCAGCACGTCGGCCAGTCCCGGCGTTACCGGCAAGCCGAGCTGCGTGTGGATGGTCGATCTCCGGAAGTCGATGTCGGCCAGCAATACGCTCGCCTCGCCTTTGAGCGACAGCGCCCCCGCCAGGTTCACCGCCGTGGTGCTCTTCCCATCGGCCGGGCCGGCGCTTGAAATCAGCAGCAGCCGCGGCTGCTTCGGGTGCTGGAACAGCCGCGTGCGGATAATCCGGTACTGCTCTGCAGCGCGGCGGTCGCTGTTGTCGAAAGGCAGCAGCGGCGCCTTGCGGGCGAGCCGGACAGCCTCACGCCTTCCGGGCGCCGGAGCCAGGACCGCCGCCGGCGCGGCCGCCGGCACTCCCGGGCTTACGATACCTGCATCCCCGAGCACGGCCTGCACCGCCGCGTGATCGTCGTTCTCCGGAGCCGCGGGCTGCCATTCCACGGACTCTTCCAACACCTGCGGCAGCAGTTCCGACATCTCGCCCCGCCCCCGGCGAAGCGCTTCGTATATCTTGGCCATATTTGCCTTGAGTTATTGTGCCAGCCCCAACTTACCTGCCCACCTGGCGATCATGCCTCGCCTCGGCTCTTCGTAGCGGTCGAGGCTTCGCAAGGAAGACCCCGCGCCCGCTGGTACCGATGTTGCCGCGGCTGCCTCGGGCGCGCGCCGCGCCGGCACAAGATCGAGATCGCTGCAGGCTTCCAGCACGTGGCCGGGCCGCACTACGTTGGTTCCCTCTCCATATGCCAGGATCAGCGCGTTGTCGCAGATCGCATTGACCACCCGGGGAATGCCTTTCGAGTACTGGCCGATGCTCGCGGTCGATTCCGGCGTGAAAGCCATCGCCGAAGCCCCGCCGGCCTTGGTCCAGCGGTGCCGGATGTACTGCTCCACTTCGCTCGGCGCCAGCGGGCCGATGGTGAATCGCGCCGCGATCCGCTGTTTCAACTGGCGAAGATCCTGGCGGTTCAGCAGGTCGCCCAGTTCGGTCTGTCCCAGAAACAGAATCTGCAGCAGCTTGTGATCGTGCCGCTCGAAGTTCCCCAGAAGCCGGATCTCCTCCAGCACTTCGGGGCTCAACTTGTGCGCTTCATCGATGATGAGCGCGCAGATTCTCTTCTGGCTGTCGGCCTCCACCAGCAATTGCTGCAACTTTGACAGCCGCTGCGCTTTGCTGGCGGGAACTTCGGCGATGCCGAAGTCCAGCAGCGTCATCTCCAGAAACTCGGCGGCCGTGAGCATCGGGTTGAGAATCACGCTGGATTGGATGCGGCTGGCCGGCAGGTGTTGTAAGACGCGGGCCAGAAGCGTTGTTTTCCCTGTGCCGGCCTCGCCGGTGAGCACCAGGAAGCCCTTCTGGCCAAGAATCGCGTAGGTCAGCCCCGCCAGGGCTTCGCGATGCTGCGCCGTCAGGAACAGAAACTCCGGGTCCGGCGTCATGCTGAACGGATTTCGGGAAAGTCCAAAAAACTGGTTGTACATGTTCAAAACCGATGTGGGCGAAACGGACCTTCGTTACAAACTCCCTACGCCCGAGAGAGGCTGCGGTGGTATTCGATTTCCGGGCCGGCTCTTCAGAGGCGCCATCCTGATGTAAGGAAGGCGGCCCAGAACCGCCACGCCCGCCGGCAATTCCCACTCGCCCAGCAGCGTTGCCGCGTGAAGTTCCCGGCCAAACGCCAGCACAATTCCCAGCACCAGGCCGAACACGCTGGCCCCCGCGTCCAGCAGCGTCCGCCTGGGTTTGAAAGGCCTCGCCGGAACGCGTGCCGGGTCTACGATCGTAAACCGTTCGGATTTTTCGCGCCGCTCCATGTCGGTAGCCATTTCCGCCGCGATCTTCTTGTCCAGCAGCGACCGGTAGTTCTGCCGCGAGATGTCGTAGTCGCGCGTGAGTTGCGCCAGCTCCTGCTCGCGGATGGGCATGTTGTTGACCCTCGCCTGATACAGCGAGATGTCGCCCAGAATGCGCTGCTGCTCGCTCTTTCTCGCCTCGAGCTCCCGGCTGACGACGTCCAGTTGCGACTTGATCGACGCGATCCGGTCCCGCGCCTGGAGCAGCCCCGGAGAATCCACCGGTGGCTCCGCTTTCGCGGCCGCCGGCCCGTTTCCTTTGGGCGCTGCAGTTTCGGCTGCCAAACGCGCTCTCTCCTGCTGCGCCTCCGCCTTTTTGGCTTCCTCGATCAGGCGGCGCAGGCGTTTCACATCCGGATGGCTTTCGCTGTAACGCGTTTTCACGTCGGCCAGTTGATCTTCCAGATCTTCCGACCGGTTGCGCGGCGCCGGTTGGGTGGAGGGCGCAACGGCCGCCGGAGACGCCGTCCGCGACCGCGCCAGCTCCCTCATCTGGGTTGCTTCCGCATCCTGGGCCACGCCGAGTGAGTCCTGAAGCAGGGCTTTCTGCTGCTGTGCCCGGTTAAGCGCATCCCGGTTGGCTTCCAGCTGGGTGCCGAGCCGGCCCAGGATTCCGTTGAGCGATCCCTCCTGCTGCGGCAGTTCTCCATTGTGCTTCAGCTTGTACTGGCTCACGGAGGCTTCCAGGGTGTCCAGCTTCTCCTTCGCCTCTTTCAGTTGTGTCTCGATGAAATTGGTCGTGCCCTCGGCCTGCACCTCGCGGGTTTTCAGATTCTCTTCCACGTACAGGCTTGCCATCTTGTTCGCGACCCTCGCCACCACCACCGGATCCGGTCCTTGATAGGTGATCCGAAAAGACGCCGTCCGCCCCGTCCATGCCTTCTCCGGCGTAATCTCCATGTCGTTGCGCATCATGGCCACGATGTCGTCGATGAAGTGCTTCTTCCGCTCGGCGTGGTACAGGTCGAAATCTTCAATAACCTTTTGCAGCCGGCCGGTGCTCTGAATTTCCTGGCTGATTGCCGACAGGCGGTCCTGCGCGTCGCTGACCACGGTCGAGGATACGTACCGGTCGGGAATCTTCTGCGCGTCCACCAGGACTACGGCCTCGGCTTTGAACATCGACGGGATACGGGAAACCACCACGTAGCCCGCGGCGCTCACCGCTACCCAGACGACGGCGATCAGCACCTTTCTCTTCCACAGCATCTTGGCGATCGAGAGCGGGGATAGCGCCGGAAGAAATGTCAGTAATTTCTGTTGTTGTGCGGCCATTGTTGAAAAAGTGCCAACATTTTATTGACATGCTGGAATGCAACGCAGAGGCCAATTCGTATGTAATTGTTAAAAACGGCTTTACCTTCTTGGTCGGCTCTGGCGCGGGAGGCTCGGCCAGACTAAATCCCAAATCTTTGGAAGCCGCCCGTCGCCATTAAAAAAGCTCCCTCCGGCGCTGGCGCAGCCGGGCTTTCCCGGGCCGCGCGGTCGAAGGGAGCGGACGCTTACCAAAGGTTGGCGTAATGAAGGCCGGTCAGCCGGCAGAAACCCGGAATCCCGCTCGACTCGAGCGGGATTTGTGGTTGGGCTGTTGAACTTGCGAGGCGCGGGCCGCTCGACTCAAGCGGAATTTGCCGCCGGGCCGCTCAGACAAAACGGCGGCGCGCAATCGTGGCACAGCCGAGCAGCACCGTCCCCAGCAGGATCATCGACGCCGGTTCGGGCACCGAGGTGGCAATATCGCCGCCTAAAATCTGAAGACTCTGCAACGATCCGTTGGTGCCGGTCAGCCCCAGAAACAGGATGTTAAATGCGCCTCCATACAGAGGCGGCGTTGCCGGCATGGCGAAGTAATTCGTGATCCCCGCGTTCACGTTGTTGGTGAAGAACGCGCTCGCGATTTTGAAGATACCGCCGCTCAAGACCGTGGCCGTGGCGTCGAAGGTGCCGCTCATCAAAACCCCGGACACACCGATGCCGGCCAGGGTGCCCGCCAACTGGAAACTGCCACCGCCAGCGAAGTAGTCGGTGCCGCCGGGACCGGAGGAAACGAAGTTGCCGGTGGTGAAGTTGAGCTGGCATGACGTGCAGGCCAACTGCACGTTGTTGTTGGCGGGCGAGCTGATCGAGGTCAAATCGCTGACGGTGATTCCGCTGCCGACCAGCGGCGCCGTGCCGCCCGCATACGAAATAGTGCCGAATTGCGAAAGTGCAGGCACGCTGAAATCGAGCGTATAGTCGGCCAGCGCCAGGCCGCTACACGCCATCATTCCCATTAGAAGTTTTACGATCGTTTTTTTCATTCGTGGGCCTCGCGATTGTTTACTCGTCCCCTATTGCCGCCATCATCATGCAATTTCCTGGCCAGTGATAAGTCTATTGAGCTCTGCGATTTCCGCACACGCAGAAACGCGTGATTCTGAAAATTGCGGACTCCGGGAAAGCGTTTGGGAATCGCACCGGCCCCGCGGCATCAGTTTGCGCGGGCCGCCGCCGGCTTGGCCAGCAGCTCCCGCACCTGTTTCAAATCGGGCAGGGTGGGCTCCATCCTGGTGGCCCGGTCCAGGGTCTGCCGCGCGCGTTCTTCCGCACCGGTCTTCAGGTACGCCAGGCTGAGGTGGCAGAGCCGCCGCGCCGTGCTGCGGATTGCGTTCGCCTCTTCCATTTGCCGCACCGCCAGGCTGTACATGCCGTTCCGGTACAGCACCCAGCCGAGCGTGTCGGTGACGGCGGGGTTGTCTGGAGCGAGCTCCTTGGCGCGCTGGGCGATGGGCAGGGCCTCACCCGGCAAACCAGTGCTCTCGCACAGCAGATAAGCCAGGTTGTTCAGTGCGATCACGTTGGTCGGATCGGCCGCAATCACCCGGCGGTATTGTTCGATGCTGGCTTTGTGATTCCCCTGAATCTCCTCCACCTGGGCCAGCCAGTAACGGGCGGTGACGCTCTGGCCGTTGCGGTTGAGCACCGACCAGATCCTCTGCCGCGCATCCTGCCACTTGGCTTCGGCCAGATCGAGTTGGGCCAGCGCCAGCGCCGCATCCGTGGAATCGGAATCGGCCGTCTGCGACGATAGAAAAGCGGCGCGGGCGCCCGCGTGATCGCCTTGGGCCGAAAGCCACTTGCCCAGGAAGAGCTGCACCGCGGCCGAACGCGGCTGCCTCGAGGCGTATTCCCGGATCCTGGCGATTCCGGCGGCGTTCTGATCCTGCCTGGCGTAGGAACGGGCCAGCACCTCCAGCGCGCGTACGTCGTCGGGCGCCAGTTCGAGCGCCTCTTCGACCGAGGCCCGCGCCCCCTTGAAGTCCTTCTGGTCGAGCTTCAATAAAGCGTCCTGGATCAGCAGGTCCGGCGTGCGCAGTTCGGTGAGCCCCTGTTGCACGCCGGCTCGCATCTCGTTCACCTTCCCCATGGCCGCGAAGATCCAGTTCCGCTGTACCAGCACGGCCAGGGACGCCTTCTGCTCCGCGGGCGTCTCATCCAGCACCTGGAGCGCGGTTTTCGAAGCCCCGGTATTGATCAGCAGCCGCGCCAGCACAATCCGCGCCGGCAGGAATAAGGGGCTCAGCCGCAGGGTTTCGTCGAGTTCCTGCCGCTGGCTGTATGTCAGCCCGCTCTTTTCATACAACCTCGCCTGGAGGAAGTGGGCTTCGGGCATGTTCTGGTTGGCGTGCAGCACCTGGTCGAGATCGCTCTGCGCATCCACAAACCGGGCGCGATTCAACCGCAGTTCGCTTCTTTGCAGCAGGGCATCCATGTCCTTGGAGTTGCGCTTCAGCGCGTCCGTCACCAGTTTCTCGGCATCGTCCGGCCGGTTGACCGCCAGGTAGACATTCACCAGGCGCGTGCGCGCCGTGCGGTCATCCGGCTGCATTTTGTACAGTCGCTCAAATTCGCGGATCGCTTCCGTCCTTCGGCCTTCCTGGAAGAGAAACATCCCGTAAATCGGCCAGTAGACTTTTTCGGCATCGCCCGACAGCGCTTTGAAGTGCTCCTCCGCCTGCGCCTTGCGGCCCTCGGAGTTCTCGAGCATGGCCAGGTAGAAAAGCGCGGGCGCATTCTTGGGCTGAATGCGGAGCGCATGCTGAAACTGCTCTCCGGCTTCGGCCAGGCGGTCCAGGCCGGTATAGAATCTGCCCAGCACGACTAGAACATCCGCCGATCCGGGATTCAGCGCGCAGGCGCGCTTCAACAATTCCTCGGCGCCGGCGATATCGCGATCCTGGAGCTTCGCCTGGGCCAGCAGAACGGCGCCCGCGAGCGACAGCGGCGCTTTCGCCAGAACCTCCTCGAGATGGCGGACGGCGTCTTCATGCTTTCCGAGTTTCAGCTCGGCGAAGGCCAAGGTGTTGAGTGCCGTCAAATCGGTGGGGGAGGCGTCGAGCAGGAACCGCAGGCGTTTTTCCGCCTCCTCGACCAGGCGCCGGTCTCCCAGCACCGCCAGCAATTCGGCCAGCTTCTGTTGGGCCTCGGCATGTTTGGGGTTGAGCTCGGTAGCCCGCCGGTAGGCTCCCGCGGCCGAAGCCGCATCGCCCAGGGCGGCAAAGGCATTTCCCAGTTGGCATTGCGCCTCGGCATCGCGGGGCATTGCCTGAATCGCGTTTTTGAATTCGAGGGCGGCCCGCCGGTAGTCCCCCCCCTTCATCAACCGGACGCCCGCCGCCATGGATCGGGCGTGCGCCTTTTCCGGAGACTGCGAGCAGCCCGCGGCGAGCAACAAAACTACGGGCAGTAAAACGAATTTCAAAAATCGCATTACCGGGCACCCCTGCCGGCCACCAGGATCCGCATGGTTTTCAGGACCACGACAGCATCGAAGAATACCGACATATTTTTGAGATAAAAGAGATCGTACTCGAGCTTGCGGAAGGCGTCTTCCGTGCTCGCGCCATACGGGAACTGCACCTGCGCCCACCCGGTCAGGCCGGGACGCACCGAATGCCGCTCATCGTAGTAGGAGACCAGTTCGCGCAGCCGGTCCACAAAAACGGGCCGCTCCGGACGAGGCCCGACAAAACTCATGTCTCCCCGAATCACGTTGATGAACTGCGGCAGTTCATCGAGCCGGTACTTGCGGAGATGCCGCCCCACCCGGGTGACGCGGGGATCGTCCTTGGTGGCCCACTGCGCACCGGCCTTTTCGGCGTCCATTCTCATGGAACGGAACTTTATCACGTTGAAGTGCCTGCCTCGCAAACCGACGCGCGTTTGCGAAAAGATGACCGGCCCTTTCGAATCCAGGCGGACCACCAGCGCCACCAGCAGCATCACCGGAGAGGAAAGCACCAGCCCGAGCAGGCCGAACGCCAGGTCGATGGCCCGCTTCAACACCAGCGTCATCCTGGAACGGCGGAACCCATCCGAAAAAATGAACCAGCTTGGCCGGACCATGTTCAGCCAGATGTGGCCGCTCAGGGCGGATACGGTGGAGTGGGCATCTTCGACTGAAATGCCTTCGACGCGCATTCTGACCAGTTCGGCGATTGGCAGCGCGCCGCGCCGGTCCTCCATGGCTACGACAATGCGCGAGACCTGGTGCTGGCGGACGACGGACTCCAGGCGGTCCATGCCGCCCAGGACGGGATGGCCAAGCAGGCTTGCGCCTGCGCCAACCGCCGCCGACGGGGCGCATTCCAGAAATCCGACCACGTTGATGTTCAGGTCGCCCCGGCGCGCCAGCTCGCGCACCGCGGTCAGCGCCAGGTCCTGCGCGCCGAGGATCAGAAGATTCTGCCTCGGCGCCGCCACCTGCCACGCCTTGTCGAGCGCTACCCGCGCGATCAGAACGAAGCCGGCCACGACCAGCGCGCTGATGAAGAAAACACCACGGCCGATCAGCAGGGAAGGAAACACGAAGTACATCAGCCCCAGAAAGAGCGACGCCGCGCCCAGCGACTGGCCGAGGCAGATCAACTGATCGCGGCGCAGGCGGACGGCGTTGAGATCGTAAAGATCGCTGTAATAAAAACAGACCTGCACGGTAATTACGAAGATCAACGCCTGAAGGGCAAACTCGGGCGCTTCCACATAGGAGGCGAATTCCGACGGGCTGGCCCAGAATCGCAGACGCACCCCGACCAGGAGCCCGAGCACGATGAATCCTCCTTCGAGAATCACCAGGAGCAGACTTTTGGGAGAAACGTACTGGCTGAAAATCCGAATCATTTTCGTGAGTGAGGTTCTTCGGACACTTACTGCCTGAGCGCCTGACCCGGCGACCAGACGATGGATACCCTGGCCATGTGCTGTCCTCCCTGAACATTGTTCATCGCGATGCCGCGCGGGCCGATAAACGGAAAACCGCTCAGGTACGCATACTCCGTGGCAAGCGAGAAGCGGGAGCCCAGCTTGCGGTTCAGCGACGCTCCGGCACGCCACGCATTGACCGTGGGGAAGGCGGTCGCAATGAACCGCTGCTGGCCGAAGTTGGCGGAAACCGACCAGGAACGCCCGGCCGGACTCCAGTTCCACGCCCCGGTACTGGAAATCGAGGCAATCGCACCCAGGGCATAGGCATCGCTGATGGCCCGTTCCACGGATGCCAGGAACGTGTGGGACTGCAATTTGTAGCCGATGGCGCCGCCCCATTCGTATTGCGGCCCTACCGGCAGATCAAAGGTTTCGCGGATGCCGGTAATGACTCCCATGCCGCCTCGCAGTTTGATCATCCAGTGCCTGCCGATCGCATGGCCCACGGCAACGCTTGCCGCCGACGAATACGCATCCTGCAAATTCGACATCGAGCGCGAACTGGTGAGGTCGAGACTCACGCTTGTGGCCGGCGTTAACAGATAGGCCATGCCCAGGTCCGCCGATCCGGTGGTGGTATGGGAAAGTAAGAATACGGCCTGCGCAGCGGGTTCGTTCGCATCTCTCAGATTCTGCGCCCGGCTGGCCACCATGCTGGCGCGAAAAGTCAGCCGCGAAGAAAGCGAGTAGGTCATGCTAACCTGCGCCGAGGCCATCAACATACGGTCGCCATAGATCAGCATTCCGGCCGGGGACTCGATCAGGGGAGCGCCGGTCAGCAGCGCGGCGAGCTGGTTATTCGTGAAGTTACCGCCGATAATCGCGCCGGCCAGGTCGTCAAAGGTGGCCGGGAAGGCGGCCACGCTTGCCAGTCTGCCCGGCAGGAACAGCGTATTTCTCAGGGAGGATTCCTCGCCGGAAAACGACAGGTTGAACGCCAGCCGGGGAGTAAGATGCCGGTTCCAGTTAAACGTCAGGACGTGATTGAAGGAACTGCCGCTGATGCTCTGGATACTTCCGGCATAAGAAGGCGTGTAAGTGAACGACACGCCGGAACGCTCGCCGGATCTCAGATATTGCAGCGTGGCGCTGCCGCCGAGGCCTATATTGTCGGTTGACTGGCCCTGGCCCGGCGCGGCGAGCCCTCCCGGTGGATACGAATAATAGGTCGTGTAGATCGACACATTCTGCAACCGCATTCCCCCCGGACTCGGATCCAGCGGGCTTACCTTTTCCAGAATGGCGTCGGACTGCGCCGCGGCGATGCCGCTTCCGAAGGTTCCGGCCAAAATCAATAAGAGAGTAGCTCGCTGCATGAATGTACCCGATCGGTCCGATCGGAGTGGGCAATTCACCTTCCATCGCAAACGAGCCTCGACACTGAGCCGCGGGCTGCTTGTTTCCCGTTCGTCCCTGGTATTGCGGCCCGTCTCGCGCCGCCGGCTCTGTTTTGGCCGGGGCCCGGCAAAGCGGCGCGCTTCATCGGAAAGAAACTTTGGCACATAGTACAAATGTTTCGCGCCGCCACCGGTCTCCGGCGGTTACGGCGCGTGAGGCATCAGACCGCAATCGTCTGGAAGGAGAAATGCAACTCCGACAGCATTTGCGATCTCACCTCCTCCGAGTCGAGTGGGCCGGCCTGATAGCGCTGATCGGATTGGTATATTCCGGCGTGCTGCGCGACTTGTTCCTCGATTGCTGGCGCGATCCGGCTCTTTCACAGGGGCTGCTGATTCCGCCGCTGGCGCTATGTATCGCCTGGCTGCGGCGATCCCGGACTCTCGCGCAGCAGGCTCAAGCCGATAACCGGGGGCTGCTCGCCGTCGCGCTGGCATCGGTTCTTTATCTCGCCGGCAGGGTGGGAGCGGAATACTTCCTGATGCGGATCTCGTTCATCGTGCTGCTGGCCGGCATGATCTGGACGTTTTGGGGCACCCGCCGGCTGCGTTCGCTTGCCTTGCCGTTTCTCCTGTTGAGCACCATGATCCCGCTGCCGAAGGTAGTCTACAACTCGCTGGCGACGCCCCTGCAACTCCTCGCCTCGGATGTTTCCGCCTCTATCGCGCGTGACCTAGGCGTGACCGTTTATCGCGAGGGCAACGTGATCAGCCTGGCCGCCATTACGCTGGGCGTGGAAGACGCGTGCAGCGGCCTGACGTCGCTCTCGTGCCTGCTCGTTGCCGGCACGTTACTCGGCTTCCTTCTCTGTACGCGGCTGCCCTGCCGCGCCTTGCTGATGGGCACGGCGATTCCACTCGCGATCGGGGTTAACATCCTGCGCATCACCGGAACCGCCCTGCTGGCCGATTACCGTCCGGAGTATGCCTTCGGTTTCTATCACTCGTTTTCGGGCTGGTTGGTGTTTGTGCTCGGATTCTTCTGTTTGTACGTGTTCGCGAAAGCGCTGCATGGTTTACTCGACTGAAATTCGTCTGCTTCTGATCGGCGCCTGCCTCGGTGCCGCCCTGCTCGGCGGCAGCGCTGCCGGCCGCCGCCTCCCCGACCGGCTGGCCGCGCCGCTGGAGACGATCGATACCGAGATCGCGGGCTGGACCGCCGCCGAGCAACAGCTTCTGCCGCCGCCGATCATAGAGAAGCTGCAACCCTCCAGTTATATCTCCAGGACTTACCGGAAACAGGATCGGGAACTCAACCTGTTTGTCGCGTATTACGCCCAGCAGCGCGCCGGCGAGACGATGCATTCGCCTAAAGTCTGCTTGCCCGGCAACGGCTGGGAAATCGAGCAGCAGGGATCGGCCATGATTTTAGTAGACCGCCAACGTACCAGGGTGAACCAGTATCATGTTCAGAACTCCGGGCGCCATCAGTTGGTACTCTACTGGTATCAATCGCAGAAGCGGGTCATTGCCAGCGAGTATCTCGGGAAGGTTCTGTTGATCCGGGACGCCCTGATGAGCGGACACATTTCCGGCTCCATTGTCAGGATCACCCTTACGGATGAACCCTCTTCCGCCAAAGAGGGCGCGGCCTTCGCGGAAGCGGTGATTCCCCAAGTTCAACGCTGTCTCGCCGCGGACTATACCCCTGCGGCAGGTAGCAGCCTTTCCAGAACGTTTTAGTGTCCTGAGCAAAAATACGCTGCATAAGTCTGGAAAGGGCGCATACTTGAACCGCGGGTCGGAAGACATTAGTTCGCGGAGAAGCTGGAAGCCATCATTGGGCTTTATCTCAACTCGCCGGAACACGCCATCGTGCTGTGCGCCGATGAAAGAGCGCACCGTGCTGGATAATGGTTAATCTGTTCGCCGCAGACCACTAGAACCGCGCGGTTGTGTGGTTATTTCTAAGTGGATAAGTGCTCGGTGTCGGGCTTCGGCGGCGGCCAGTACCTGGTGTGGAACCTCAGCGGCCACATGGTGGTGCGCATCACCAATACCAACGGGCTTCCAACGCGGTCATGAGCGGAATCTTCTTCGGCGGCGCGGGGGCCACCACCCCGGCCAGCGCTTCCGCTTGCTTCCTCAAGACCAATGTCAGCACCACCGGAACCTGGCATGGCGTCTACGGAGCGGACGGCTTCAACATCATCGGTGTCGCGGACAGTTCTCCCGCTTACTTCACCCTGACTCCCGCCGGGAATGCCGTCTACACCTGGGCGGCTTCGACCACCGATCCGCGCGCGTGCAGAAGGCCTCCTCCTCCACCGCCCGCGTGGCCGCCTGCTGGTACTCGTACGGTTCGTTCACGATCGACCTGGTCTTAGAGGACACCGCCGTCCACCAGGTCGCGCTCTACCTGCTGGACTTCGATAAGTGCGGCGGCGGGCGCACGCAAAGGGTGGACATCCTGAATGCGAGCGGCACCGGGCTCGATACGCGCCAGGTATCGGCCTTGAGCGGCGGCCAATACCTGGTATGGAACCTGAGCGGCCACGTGATCGTGCGCATCACCAGCACCAACGCGGCTTCCAACGCGGTCATGAGCGGAATCTTCTTCCGGTGATCCGGGAGCTACCTACCGCACCGCGATGGATACGGTGTTGCTCGGCACGCCGTTGATGAGCACCCGCAGGGGCACCGCTCCGGCGGCCGTGATCCCCTGGGGAATTTTCACGTTGATCTGCCACAGCCCGACGTAACCGGGGGCCAGCCCCGAGTACTGCACGTCGCCGAAGGCGCTGCCGATGGCCACACACATCGAAGGTTGGGCGGTGGTGCAGGTCTTGCCGTCGGAAGTGGGCACGGCTACTGTGGTCGCGGGCGGGCTTGGCGGCGCCGCCATGCCATCCAGCACCTGCGGGCTCACCTGCCCCTGCCCGGTTCCGTACAGCGTAATCACACTGCCCATGGGCGCCGGATTGGCGCTGCTGTTGAGGGTGTTGTCCTGGTTCACCGCCACCGCCTGGCCGGTTCCCTTCTGATTGGTGGTGAACAACCCGGGCGAGGTCGATGCGGCCAGAATCGTTCCACCGGCAATCAGTTCGCCGGTATCCGCCACCCGCACGGCGATACGGTCCGCTCCCGCGGGCGCCGCCGAAGGAAACAGAAAATTGACCTGCGAAGGCGTTACCGCATAAAGTGGCGCGGGCGTTTCATCGTTGACGACTACCTGCCGGTTGGCCAGGGTGCCGGGCAAGGGAGCGCCCTGCGCCACGGCGGTATCGGCCGACATGCCGGCGCCGAACATGGCTACAATCCCGCTTTGCGGCACGGCCACGCTCAGTTGGTAGGTGGCGGCATTCACCGCACTCATCGCATTCAGGAAATGCACCACCCGGCTGTTGCCGCTATCGGCTACGTACAGGGTGTCCCGCCGGTCCAGATAAACGCCGGCCGGCGCGGCTAATCCTTCGGGCGTGGCCAGTCCGTCGGGCGAGTCCCAGTTGGCGGCGGCTCCGGTGGCGTCGCGCTGCCCGATAACGGCGGTCGCCGTGGCTCCGCCAATCGGCAGAAACACCAGCGGCGGAAACACCAGCACGCGGTTGTTGCCGCTGTCGGCCACTACAATGTCACCGGCCCGGTCCACCCCCACCCCGCCCGGAGCGCGCAGAACGGCCGCGCTTGTCGTGTCGAACCGCGACTGCCCGATGACGAACGAGGCCGCCATGCCGGCCTGCGGCGCGGATTGCGTATTGGGAAACACCAGGAAGCGGTTGGCGCCCGTATCGGCCACGTAGAGGCTGAACGCGGCGTCCACGAAAACACCCTGCGGCGCGGTCAGGGTTTGCGCCGAAGCCTGCGACGGCGCCGAAGCGGAAGCGAAATTCGGCTGGCCGTAAACCCGTACCGCGGCGGTTTGGCTTGGGCCCGCGGGTGGAAACTCGAGCACGCGGTTGTTGCCCGTATCGGCGACGAACAGGTCGCCATCCGGTCCGAAGGCCAGCGCTCCGGGCGCGCGCAAAGAAGACGCGCTCACCACGGCGGAAACCGAGCTCGTGAAATCCGCCTGTCCGATCACGGCATCGGGCGTGATGCGGCCCGCCTGGTCCACCGGCCGCGGAAAACGCAGCACGCGGTTGTTGCCCGAATCGGCCACGTACAATGTGCCCGTAGCGGGATCAACCGCAATCCCGCGGGACGCGGACAAGGAGGTGCGGGTGGGGTTCAGCGACCCGAGGCTATCGACGTTCGCGATGGCCGTGCGCAGGTCCGGCTGCCCGATGACCAGGTCGGCGGGATCGCCATTACGGAACCGCACCGCGTCCTTCCAGCCCAGCACGCGGTTATTGGCCGTATCCGAAATATAGAGCGCAAACGGCTGCTGCGAGTAATCCACGGCCACCGCAAAGGGAGCGCTCAGGCTGCCCGGCTTCACCTGGTTGCTGCCGTTCGCCGCAAACGTGCTCTGGCCCCACACCATGGAAGCCGATTTGGAACGGACGGGGAATGCCAGAACGCGGTTGTTGCCGGCATCGGCCACGTAGGCATTGCCGTCCGGATCCAGTTTCACATCGATCGGATTGGCCAGGGTGTTGGGAGACGCCAGCGGCGACACGCCGGAGTTGGCGGTGGTGGTAACGAAATCGGATTGACCGAGGACATTTTGCGCGCCCGAGGAAACGGCGGCCACGGAGAAGATGAGCACACGGTTATCGCCTGGCACGGCCACATAGAGATTGCCGCTGTTATCGGTGGACAAACCCACCGGCCCGGTCAGGGTGGCGTTCGAAGGCTGCGCGGGTACGCCGCGGGTGGCGAAATTCGGCTCGCCGATCACGGCCGTGGCCGCGGGGTCGGGCGAGCCCGGCCCCAAAGGGGCGGCGAATTTCAGCACGCGCGTGTTATTGAAATCCGACACCCACAGGTTGCCTTGCGGGTCGAACGCCAGCCCGGCCGGAGTATCGAAGCCGGAAGCCGTGATGGCGCCGGTAACGCCGCGGTTGGCGGCGCCGCCGAAGAAGTCCTTCTGCCCGATCACGGCATCCGCCGTGGGCGGCGCGGCACTGTTCAAACTGGCGGCGCCGAGGCGCAGCACGCGATTGTTTCCGGTATCGGCCACCCACAGATTGCCGGCGGCATCCACGGCCACCGCGCGCGGGCTGCTGAACAGGCTGGGCGAAAGGCCGGGGGCGTTGCTGTTGAAATTCGGCTGGCCGTAGACGGCGTCCGGTTCGGCCCGGGTAGGATTGGAGAACGGCGCCGGAAACCGCAGTACGCGATGGTTGCCGGAATCGGCCACGAACAGGTTCCCCGTGCCTGCATCCACCGCCAGGCCGAGCGGCGCATTGAATCCCTTGGCGCCGATGCCCATCGGCTTGGAATACCGCGGGCCCGGTTGGCCCAGCACGAGATCGGGAGGATTTCCGATTTGATACGAACGTACATCGCCCCACGCCAACACGCGCGAATTGCGGGTATCGCAGATGTAGATATGGACCTGCCCGCCGCGCGCGTCGATCGCTATGCCGGAAGGCGCGAAGAGTTCGGTGCCCAGCACCATGTTGACGCCGTTCTGGCGGAGGTCGGGTTGACCCAGCACGCGGTAAGCGGAGTTGGATAACTGCGCGTGCGCGAGAAAGGAACAGAAAACAAGCGCGGTCAGCCGGACCGGTAACTGCTCGAATACTTTCATTCTGGAAACCTTAAAAAGCAATCCGTGTACCATCGAGTTATACAGAAGCGTTCTGGAATCGCGATCGGGAGCAGCCGCCGCATTCGTCTTACAACCGCTCCCTTTGGCCGTGGCCCGATTGCAAAATCGCGATCGGAAGCGGCCGCGCGCGATTCGGGAGCGGCCGGCAATGAGCCGCGAGGTTAGTGTGGGACGATGATGGTGTCGCCGGGAAGCAGTTGGATATTCTGCTCCGTCTTCTCACCCTTGATGACCTCTTCATAATTGAACGGCAGTTGATACTCCTTGCCGTTCTCACTGCGAAGCACATAAATCTTTTTGCGCTTGGCGTAATCGGTGAGACCGCCCGCTTCGCTGATGGCCTGCATCACGGTCATGCGGTAGGTATATGGCAGGGGCCCCTCCTTGCGCGCGGCACCGACTACATAAACCTTCTTGCTGTTGATGGCCGAGACCACGACAGTGACATCGGCGGCGTTGATGAACTTGGACAGCTTGGCGGTGATCGAATGCTCGAGCTCGGTGGGAGTCATGCCGGCAACGTAAATTTCTTTGAGCAGCGGCATGGAAATCTTCCCGTCGGGGCGCACCACCACGCTCGGAACGGAAGCATCCGGCTCTTTCCAGACGGAGATTTGCAGGACGTCGCCGGAACCGATCTGATAATCGTCCGGCACGCTGCGAGTTCTGACCGCCTCGTCCGGAGCGGCCGCGGCGAGGCCCATCGCCACCAGGAGAAGAGTCATTGCGGATTTCTTCATGTGCGGGAAAATTGCACGTTCGGGACCACCTATATGGCGCTGATTCAGGCCCTTTCGCGCCCGCGCTTTATAAACAATGGGAAGCTGTCTGAAAGTTTGGGAACTCCGTTCGGTCTGCCGCCTGAGGGGCCGCGGCCAAAGGGGAACGGCCGTCCCGGTGGCGCGTCGATAGCGGAGAGGATTGAAAGGCAAGAAAAACGGGGAATCCGATGCGCGGCGGATAAATTGCAGTACCCGCTGCGGCATGCAGCCTCGAATTCTCCACTACCTGTTGGCGTCGGGTCTTTGTCTCTCGCTTCCGGCACAAACGATGCCCCCGGAAATCAACTTGGTCGTCGTGGAGGGGGAAGGCGTGGTCAATCACCTCCGGCAACGCGCGACGCACGATCCCGTCGTCAGGGTGGAGGATGAAAATCACCGGCCCGTAAGCGGCGCCGCGGTAGTGTTCACACTGCCGGTTTCCGGAGTTACCGGAGAATTTCTGAATGGTTCCAAAAGTCTTACGGTAGTGACCGACGAGGACGGCTTGGCCGCGGCGCATGGACTCAAGACTAACCAAGTCGAAGGCAAGTTACAAATCTATGTTACGGCCTCTTACCGCGGTCTTCGGGGGCGCGCGCTGGTCAACCAATTTACCATGGCGGCCGCGGGCGCCGATAAGACGCATAAAAAAGGCGGCGGCAAGACCTGGGCAATTCTGGTAGCGATCGGAGCGGCTGCGGCGGCAGGCTGCGCCGTTGCGGCGACGCACAAAGTCAGCAGCCCCACCAGCGCGACCACTTTTACGCCGGCAGCCCCAGCGGCCATTACCATCTCTCCCGGCACGGGCAGTATCTCTCCGCCTCGTTAGAAAGAACATGAAATCCTTAGCTTCGTTTGTCTTCGTTGCCGCCGCACTCGCGGCGCAGCCCCGCATCGGCGCGCCCGTGATGGGTTACGTTTTCGACGCTTCCACGCGAAGCCTTCGTCCCATCGCAGGCTTCCCCGGCGCTTCTCTCATTGGCAGCCCGACCGACCTCCGCGTGTCCCCGGCCTGGGCCGCCGTTTCTCCGCGCCAGGACTTCGCGATTCTCGGAGCGGATGACGGCAGCGTGCAGAGGGTGTCGCTGGCCACCGGCGCCGCCAGCGATTTGCCCGGCGCCGGCAGCGGACCGGTTTTCTTCAGCCCCTCCGGCGATGCGCTGGCGCTCTACCGGCAGGACGCCGGCAAGCTACAGATATACGCAGGCACGTCGCTGGCGCGCGAAATCGTTGTGCCCGGCGAGGTGACCGCGGCGGCGGTGAGCGATGACGGCGAGCAGACGCTGCTCATCAGCGACGGCGCGGCCTGGCTCAGCACCGGCGGAGGCGACCCGGTGCCGCTCGGCGTGCCCGCTTCGGCGGCCGCGTTTCGGAGCGGCAGCCACCAGGCGGCGATCGTCACACAGGATGGGCAGGTAAGCTTCTTCCCGGACGGACAAGCCGCGCGGCCTGCGCCGCTCTCCGATCCCGTGGCGGTGCGATTCTCCGCCGACGGCGGCACCGTTTTCATCGCCGGCCGCGACGGCACCATCGTGGCTTTCGCGGTGAATAGCGGGAATGCGAGCGCTGTTTCCTGCGGCTGCACGCCTTCCGGATTATTTCCGCTGCGCTCGCCCGCGCTGTTCCGCCTGAATGAAGCCGCCGATGACCCGGTGATGCTTCTGGACGCGTCCGGGGCGCAACTCCGTACCTGGTTTGTTCCGGCCCTCGAAAGGAGCGCGCAATGATTTCGAAGCGGCTTTCCCTGGCCCTGATGACGGTTGCGATGGCCGCGGCGCAAACGCCGGCACCTTCCATTACGTCGCTCACTCCCTCTTCGATTCCGGCGGGCAGCAATGCCTTTCTTCTCTCGCTCATCGGCGCCAACTTCCAGCTAGGGGCACTGGTCCTCTGGAACGGAGGCCCGCTGTCGGCCAGTTTCCAGGGCGCGGGACAACTGGTGGTGGCCATTCCGGCCGGCCTCATCGGCACGCCGGGAACGGTGACCATCCAGGTGATCAACCCGGGAAATCAGCAATCGAACACGGTGGCTCTCGCCATCACGACCCAGCCGCTGGCCATCTCCACCGTCGCACTTCCGGCGGGCAAGGTGGGAACGGCATACGCCGCCAGCCTGACCGCTTCGGGAGGGGTGCCACCCTACACCTGGAGCGCGGCCACTTTCCTGCCCTCCTGGCTCACTCTGAGCAGCGGCGGCGCCCTGGCGGGCACGCCCACCACCGGCGGGTCGTTCACATTTAACGTCAAGGCGACGGATGCCCAGGGCGCGTCCGCGACCCGGTCGCTTACGCTCCCGGTGACGGGAGTTTCGATTCTCACGCCCGCAAGCCTGCCCGACGGCACCGCTACCCTGCCCTATGCGCAAGCGTTGACGGCCGGCGGCGGAACACCGCCTTACGCATGGGCCGCGGGCGCCGGAATCCCGACGGGATTGAGCATCAACCCCGCCACCGGAGCGATCACCGGAACGCCCACCACAGCGGGGAGCTACAGTTTCGCGGTGCAGGTATCCGACACCGCCAGCCTCACCGCCAGCCAGACGTTCACCCTGACCATCAAAACAGCGCCACTCACCATCACCACGGTGCCGCCGCTGTTCGACGGAATCGTGGGAACGGCTTACTCGCAGACGTTTTCGGCAGCGGGCGGCACCCGGCCGTACGTGTGGTCGATCGTCTCCGGGAGCGCCGGCGATCTCAAACTGGATGCCGCCACCGGCACGCTGCAAGGCACGCCGCAAACGGCGGCCACGTTGACCTTCACGGTGCAGGTAGCGGACGCCGCGGGCGCGCGGGCCTCGGCAGCCTATTCGGTGAACGTTCGGCCACCCTCGCTGACGATCATCACCGACGTCTCTCTGCCGGGGGGCACGGTGGGAGTGGCTTACAGCCAGCAGTTTTCGGTAGTCGGCGGAACGCCGCCGTACTCCTGGTCGCTGAGCGACGGACCGCTACCGGGATTGAGCTTTGACGGAACGCAGGCAACACTCCAAGGGACGCCCGACTCGCCCGGCGCGTTCTCCTTTACGCTCCAGGCGCGCGATACCGCGGGGCTGACTGCATCGAGGGCGTTCAACGTCACCATCGCGCCGGCGGCATTGAGCATTGCCACCGCCAGCCAGCTTCCCGATGGCACCCTGGGAGCGCCGTATTCGCACACCATGACTGCGTCGGGCGGGGTTCCGCCATACCAGTGGAGCGCCACGGGGCTGCCGGCCGGCCTCGGCATCGATGCCAACACCGGCATTATCAGTGGCACGGTGAACGCGGCCGCTCCGGCGGCCTTTGCGGTGCGCGTGATCGACAGTGCGCGGGTAGCGGCGAGCAACCAGTTCCGCATCAACGTGGCGCTTCCACCAGTGCCCCGGGTGACGCTTTCGGGCCTCTCCGCGGCAGTAGGCCCCGCGCAGCAAATTGCCTTGCAGGTGGGGCTCGACGCGCCGTTCCCGGTGGCGATCTCAGGCCAGGCGATTCTCACCTTCTCGCCGGAAGTGGGGAGCGGCGACAGCACGCTTCAATTCGCCACCGGAGGCATGGCAGCCACGTTTACCATTCCCGCCGGCAGCACCAGCGCGGTCGCGCCGGCGCTTGCCTTGCAAACCGGAACCGTGGCCGGACAGATCGGGGTCTCCGTGCGGCTACAGGCGGGCGGACAAGATGTGACTCCCGCCCCGGCGCCCTCTGTCTCGGCGCACATCGATCAGGCCGCGCCGGTGATTCAGAGCGCAACCCTGACGCGGACCGCCAACGGATTCAGCATTCAGATTATAGGCTACTCGACTGCGCGCGAAGTCACTCAGGCCGTCTTCACCTTCGCGGCCGGCGCCGGACAGACGCTAGCGACCTCGCAGATTACAATTCCAGTAGACTCAATTTTTGGAAATTGGTACCAAAACGGAGGAAACGCGGCCTATGGCAGCCAGTTCGTTTTCACACAGCCTTTCACCATCCAGGGTGATGCCACCGCTGTTACACCGCAGACAGTAACACTCGTTAATCGCAAGGGCAGTGTCACGGCGAATATTTCGCAGTAAGTCCGAAAGATACGGTACTAGTAACACCGCACTAATAGGACTACGATATTTGCCCTCGGATTTCACATTACCATTCACTCAATAAGCAAACTAAACAGCCATTTCCTTTACATATTACTGATCCACGATCAGAGAAAGCGGCCGCTGCATCGGTGATCACGCCGTTATGGCCGCACGCTGCGAGGCAACCGCCGCCTGTGGCCGCGGCCCGGTTTCGTACGGGCGTGGCCGGGATGGCGATCTAGCAGGTTGCTGAAAAAGGGTATTTCGATGCCCGAAAGCACCCAATGTCTCGCTCCGTCAAACGTAGAATCAACAGTTTGCGGCTGTTGGTAAGTGCCATTCTAAGTAGTCCGGGGACTTTTTCAGCAGCCTGCTAGGCGGTAGTTTACGGCATCGCGAGCAGCGCTAAGCCGCCCCCGGAATGAGCCGGTACTCTTCGATGCGGCAGCCGATACCGTAGAGGCCTTCTTCCGCCGCCGGCTCCACGCGCACGATGCGAATGCGGCAATCCACGAACGCCATGCGGTCGGCGCCGTTGGGATGATGCGTGGGTACGCCCAGCATGCAGGACAAGGCTTCGCCGGGCGCGAAATCGTCCCTGGTCAGGAAGTAAAAACCATCGCTGCTCAAATCATGCGTGACCGTTTCGATGGGCGCGTCCGACCTGAAAAACCGCAGCGGCCAATGCACGCTGACCCGAGTGCGCCGGCGGCGCTCGAGCGACTCGACGGCCGCAGTCCGGTGCAGTTCCGAGAGGTGTCGATCCGACTTGGCTGGCATACGGTAGTAGTACTCGATCGACCTCAGCACTTTGCATGCCAGGAGGCTTCACAAGAAGTTCCAAAATTGCCGCGTACCAATCACTTGCATCCTCTCCAACTGTTTCTCCACGCACAAGGATACTAACGAGTACTATACTAGTACCCCTTGACACTGAAGAAAGTTAAGCTATTCTCGAAACAAACGCGGGCCACGGAAGGCCAACGCCACTCGGAGAAAATGTTGAGTCTCGCCCCATCATTTGGAAAATATCGTGCTTTGCCATTCCACGAGATCGCGATTCAATGAGAATCATTTTGATTTCTCGGGATGCCGATTTTTCGAAGCTTTGCCGGGATATTCTGAACGAGTTCGAGGGTCTGGACTGGCACTTCAGCCAGTCGTCCGCGAGGGATTGTCCTCCGGATGCGGACCTGTACATTTGGGACGATCCGACGCAGGCGGGGTTTCCGCCGGAGTTGGATCGAAGCTTCTCGAAGCATCTTTTCGTGATCGATCGCAACGAGGCCGGGAGATTCCACCAGCACGTCGCAAGTGCCGGCGCTGCCGTTCTGCTGAAACCGGTAACGCGCGGATGCCTGTCGGCGTTTCTGCGGCTGGCGGCATCGACGCACGAAGAGCGCGCCTCCGCGGCGGAATCGCTGCGGGCGGACCGCGACGAAATATTGCAGTGTCTGATTCAGGCTAACTTGCAGTTACAGGAATACGATCAGGACCGCACTAAATTTCTGGCCCGCGCGGTGCACGATTTTCGCGCGCCACTTACGGCGACTAATGGTTACTGCGGCCTTCTTTTGGGCGAAGCGCTCGGCCCGCTGGCCGGCGAGCAGAAAGAAGTGCTGCGGCGGATGCAGCACAGCCTCAAGCGGCTGTCGCAATCCGCTTTTGCGATGTTCGAACTGAGCGTGGGGCGGCAGGTGAAAATGCGGTCGGACCTGCGCAAGGGAGATATCCGGGAGTGCATCGAGCAGGCGCTGCATGAAATCGGGCCGTTCGCCGACAGCAAACGGATTGCGGTTTCGGTGGACCTCACGCCGGAAACCTGCCCGCTGTTTTTGGAGCGGGGGCAGATCGAGCAGGTGTTGATCAACCTGCTCGACAACGCCTGCAAGTTCACGCCAAAGGCGGGAGAAATTGAGATTCGCGGCTATCCGGCGTTTTGGGAGCGGCGGTCGGCTCGCCATTTCTCCGTGCCGTCGGTGGAGCGGCGATCGAAGGAAATCCGGGAGCCGAACGCGTACCGGGTGGACATAAGGGACTCGGGCCCACAGATTCCGCGGGAGCACCTGGAAACAATATTCGAGGAGTACACCTCCTATGCCGGCGGCCGTGACCGATCGGGCGGAGGTTTGGGGCTCGCGATTTGCCGGATGATCATCACGTCGCACGAGGGTCGCGTGTGGGCGGAGAACATAGGCTACGGCCCACAATTCTCGTTCCTCCTTCCGCTTCGCACGGGCGAACGCGGAAACGGACATTTCAATTCATTAGATAGCTAGGGCGGAGGCTACTTCAAATGCAGGGAGAGATAAGGCACACCATACTGGTGGGCGAAGATGAACTGGAAGTCAGGGCGTACCTGGAGATGGCTTTGAGGTGCCTCGGGTACGCGGTGGAATTGGCCCAGGACGGCGATGAGATCCTGACCCAATTACGCGCCTCGCGGGCGAACATTTCCGCGGTTCTGCTGGATCTGATGATGCCGCAGCGCGATGGGATTGAAGTGCTCAAAGAGATTCGACAGATCGATCCCGACCTGCCGGTGATCATCGTGTCGGGAGCCCCCTCTACGCTCAACGTGGTGACTGCCATGAAGACCGGAGCCACCGATTTTCTATGCAAGCCGGTGGCGCACGAAGATCTGCGGGTGGCGCTGGGCAGGGCGCTGGAGCACAGGATCGCCGTCGCGCCGGCGCCGGCAGCGCCGGCAGCTTCGGGAAAGAATAGCAAAGTCTTTATCGGCTCCAATCCACGCATGCGCGAGATTCACGCCTTGACCGCCCACGTGGGCTGGTCGGAGGCGCCGGTGTTGATCCAGGGTGAAACGGGCAGCGGCAAGGAAGTTCTGGCGCGGGAGTTGCACAACCACTCTCCGCGGGCATCCAAGGTGTTTTTGAAACTGAACTGCGCCGCATTGCCTTCGGAACTGGTGGAAAGCGAGCTCTTCGGATACGAGCGTGGCGCGTTTACGGGCGCCTTTCAGAAGAAAGCCGGCATGTTCGAGGCGGCCGACGGCGGCACGATCCTGCTGGACGAGATCGGCGATATGGATGTGCGGCTACAGGCCAAGCTGTTGCAGGTGCTCCAGGACCGGGAGTTTCAACGCATCGGCGGCAAGGACACCATCAAAGTCGATGTGCGGATCATGGCCGCGACGCATCGAGACCTGGAGAAATCCATCGCCGAGCGGACGTTTCGGGAAGATCTGTACTACCGGCTCAACGTGATCAATATCGTTTTGCCGCCGCTGCGCGAGCGCAAAGAGGACATCGTCCCGTTGGCAGACTGCTTGCTTAAGAAACACGCGATTCCGGGGCGTGCCGTAGCGATTACCCCAGACTTGAAGCACGCGATGACGAGTTACCACTGGCCGGGAAATGTCCGCGAACTGGAAAATGTAGTTCGGAAACTGATCGTCATGCGCGACCCCGAATTGATCGCGCGCGAGTTGTACGGCAAAGTTAGCCGCAAGACGCTCGCAGGCGCCGCCGCGCCGGTGCCGGTGGCAATCGATGCCCCGGCCGCCGGGCGCGGCGCCGACACATCGATTCTGGAACAGGTGACCCTGGCCAAACAGCACGCCGAAACCGAAGCCATTCTAGCGGCGCTCAGCTCGACCCGCTGGAACCGCAAGCAGGCCGCCGCGCTGCTGAGGATCGACTACAAGGCGTTGTTGTACAAAATGAAGAAATTGGGAGTGGAAGACAACGTCGTTTCCCTGCCGGGGGCGCAGGGGCCGAGAGTGATGACGGCCGGAGGATCGTAGGTGCCAGCCGCGCGGGTTCCCACAATCAGTATCAGCGGAAGTAACCTGCACAGGAAACGAAGCCTGTGCCATTGAGGGGGAGTGTCTAGAAGATGCACGCTACAGCAGTTGCGAAAGCCGTCACCTGGAAGGATGCCCTGGCGCAAAAACTGGAGGCCCGCACGGCGCGGGTAGGCATTGTGGGGTTAGGCTATGTAGGCCTGCCCCTGGCCATGGAATTCGCCAAGGCCGGCTTTTCGGTCACGGGGATCGATCTGCAACAGTCGAAGGTGGACGGAATCAACACCGGCGTTTCTTATATCCAGGACGTGGAATCGAAGGAGATGAAATGCCTGGTGAAGGAAGAAAAGCTTCGGGCGACGACCGATTTCTCGGTGGTGGCGGAGTTGGACACGATCAACATCTGCGTCCCCACGCCGTTGCGCAAAACCAAAGATCCGGACATGAGCTATATCGTTGCGGCGTGCCAGGAGATCGCGAAGTATGCCCATCCGGGGATGCTGGTGATTCTGGAATCCACCACTTACCCGGGCACGACGGAAGAGCTGCTTCTGCCGATGCTTTCCGGCGGCGGACTGGAACCGGGCCGCGATTTCTTCCTGTGCTTTTCCCCGGAGCGGGTGGACCCTGGTAACCCGCGGTTCCAGACGCGCAACATCCCCAAGGTCGTGGGCGGCATCACGCCGGAGTGTACGGCCATGGGGGCGCTGTTTTATTCGCAGGCCCTCGAGACCGTGATTCCGGTGCGTTCGACGCAGGTGGCGGAGATGGTGAAGCTGCTCGAGAACACCTTCCGCATGATCAATATCGGGCTGGCGAACGAAATGGCCATCATGTGCGACCGCATGGGCATCAATGTATGGGAAGTGATTGAAGCGGCCGCCAGCAAGCCTTTCGGGTTCATGCCGTTCTTTCCCGGCCCGGGCCTGGGCGGGCACTGCATTCCGATCGACCCGTTCTACCTTTCCTGGAAGACGCGGCAAGCCGGAGTGGAGGCGCGGTTCATCGAACTGGCGGGCCACATCAACGGGCAGATGCCCCATTTCGTGGCCGATAAGATCCAGATGGCGCTGAACGATCGCGGCAAGGCGGTCAAGGGCTCACACATCCATATCCTGGGGGTGGCCTACAAGCGCGACATCGACGACGTGCGCGAATCGCCGGCGCTGGATATTATCCACTTGCTGATGCGCCGCGGCGCGCAGGTGAGTTTCAGCGATCCGTATGTGGCTTCGATCCAGGTTGACGGCGTGACGCTGACGGCTACCCGGCTGAACGGGGAGCTTGCCAAAAGCGACTGCGTCGCCATCATAACCGACCACTCGAATGTGGATTACGAAGCGGTGCTGCGCAAAGCCAAGCTGGTGGTGGATACCCGAAACGCCCTGCGCGGCGTGATCACGGAAAAGATTGTCCGCCTCTAATTGCGGCGGCGCGCGAAAGTAGCACGAATTGGGCTGGCTTTAGCATTAATTCGCATAGAATCCTGAAATATCGGACCGGTAGTACTGATAATATTCTCAAAACAAAAGAACTTCTTTGTGGCTGAATGATTGCTTCTGGGGTTGCCATTTGCGCCAGGATCATTCACCGTCGAGAGGCAAGTATCATTTGGGAACACCAGCTACCGAACCGCCCGAGAGACCGTATCGGATCGCGCTCCTGGTTGATGCTGACCTTGGTTTTGCATTCTGGCTTGGTCGAACACTGGATGTAGCCGGTTTCGAGGCCCTGCCGGCAAAGAGCGTCGAGGATGCCATCAACTTAATCGCGGAGCACCACCTAATGGTGGATGTCGTCCTGTTCGACCCTGCCCTGGCAGATGTGTCGCGGCTGCTGGCGTTCGTGCGAGGCAGGCAGAATACTGTGAAACTGGTCGCGGTGCCGGAGGAAGCGGATTGGATGTGGGCGAAATTTCTGGAGATCTCCGCGGTCCGCGCCAAGCCGCGCGCGCTGGACGACGACGCCAAATGGGATTGGGTCCGCTTTATCCGGATGGTGATGTCCGGCGCCGGTGCCGGCGGCACGTGATCGATTCAAATCCATCCGTGAAGCCGGTACCAGGCAAGGCCAAGGGTCTCGTGCAGAGTCAGTTCGTTCTGCGCGATGGCCTGCCAGCCGGGGATCCATTCCTCCGCCCAGGAGCCGAATTCCCGAAACGATGACGGGGCGGGTATTACCGCCAAGCCGAGTTTGCGGAAGCAGGCGGCGGCACGCGGCATACTGCGAGCGTCAACCACCAGGACAATTTTCGAGATACCCCGCGCGCGGAGGATGCGTGCGCCATAGAGGGCATTTTCGTGTGTATTGCGGGAATGATCCTCAGTCCAGATGCTACCGGGCGGAACGCCGGCTCTTTCGAGAAGTTCGCGCATCACGGCGGAGTACGGCTCACCGGCTTTGAGAGAGCCGCCGCAGGCGAGAACCGGGAGAGGCTGGCGATTCTTATGAATCCAGGCGGCGAATTCGCAGCGGCGCCAGGTTTCGGCGTCGGGTACGGGGTACGGCCGCTCGTAGTGCTTGGGTTCGACGGCGGCGGCGAGGACGACGATCGCCTGGGCGGCCTGGGTTTGGTACGGTCGAACCGGGTAGGCCATTTCAAGCGGCCGGGAAAGCAGCCAGTCGATGGGCGGCCAGGCGAGCAACAAAAGCCCCGAGGCGGCCGCAAACGGAAGCCAGAGCCCCTGGCCGCGGCGGGCGTGCAGCAGGCCCGCCAGCGCGACGACTCCGAACAGCAGGATGAGCGGCTGGGTATAAGTCATAGGGCAATTGTTGAGATTACCAGTCCTCGTGCGCGGCGGTACTCTGGTGGCGGACAGCGCGATGCCCGATCAATCAAGCTGGCTGGAACGAGTGCCGGAGATTCTGGCGTGGTTAAAGGCGGCCGATTCCCCGCCCTTTCTTGACCGTCCTTCGCCAGAGCTTTTATTCGGCGTCAAGCGGCGCCAGGCAATCGAGCTGATGCACCGGATGGCGGGCTACCAGGTGGGAAAGACGTTTCTGGTGGAACAACTCGGTCAGAGACCCGACGGAGTGTAACTGCCGAGGCGCTCGATCATCCGCCTCGCTTGTTTGCGACCCATGTCGTCGAGTTCCGGGTCATCCGCGATAGCCTCCATATCGTAGCCCCGTAGTTCCCTGTGCCGTTCGCTGACCTTGTCCCAGAGCGCGTAGCGCACGCCGGCCGCTTCCCTGTCCCGTTCCACGGTTTGCGCAACGGCGCCGGCTTCTTCCGCGGCTGCCCGGCTCCGGCGGCGGGCCGCGCGGCACGCGATAGGCGCGAAACGCCTCGCCCACGAAACACTCGGGCACCGCCTTCCACCGCCAGATGGTTGCGGATATTGGGCGCGCGGGCAATCATCGCAGCCTGGGTTTGGGCGAAATACAAAAGCTTTTCATCATCGGCGGGTTGGCCGGTAGTGGCGATGGCGTTCTGGTGAGCTGCGGCGACCAGGGCGATGAGGAGCGCTTCATCGGCTTCGGTGTGAAGGGTGTCGCGAATGACGGCGAGGAAATCGCGGTGAATGCAGCCGTTTTCGATTTAGGGAGACGCCAACGCGGTGATTCCGCAGTCAGTGACCCTGGTGAATCGCAAAGGAAGTAACACGGTGGGGATTTCACAATGAACCGGGCTGCTGCGAACCCTTACCCGGCCTGGTACAGCAGCCAATATTCTTCGATGCGGCAGGCCATGCCGTAAAGCCCTTCCGGGGCACTCCACCGAGACCAGGCGAGCGGCGCCGTTGGGATGACGCGCCGGCACGCCGAGAAGTTCGGCTGGAGAAACTCCACGGCGTGTTGGTCTGTATGAGCAGGCATACGCGGCAGTAAGTCGCTGTGGAGCATTTTGGGTTCCATGGGAACTCCCTGCATTTCGTCACTCTTCACCGAGTGCCAATCCGTCAGAGCGAATGCCGAATATTGGGTCATCCAGTCTCCGTTTCCTCACGGGACCGGGCCCTCGCGGAGCAGACGTACATCCCAAAACGCTGCCATCACCAAACTCCAGCGGCAGCTTTCCGGCAAGTAGCTGATTCGATAGAAAAGCAGCCCAATCGGGCTGGGCTCCACGACGGGCTCGCACTGCCCATCGAGCTGCCCGTCCGTGCGGCCCTTCCCGCAGTCTGCCAGGCCGGCGGGGATTCGCATTGGCTTTGGGCTGAATCTTGCTTCTCCCGATCTTGCGAAATCTGGCTCTGATGCAAATCATTCTGATCTCCCACGATGCCGATCTTTCGAAGCTTTGCCGGGCAGTGCTGAGCGAGTTCGACGGTCTCGACTGGGGCATCACCCAAGCCACCCTGGCGGAGTGTCCTTCAGATGCGGATCTCTATATCTGGGACAATCACGCTGCCGCCGACATCCCGCGGGAATTGGATCACAGCTTTTCGAAGCACCTGTTTCTGGTCGATCGCAGCGACGTCGAAGGTTTTCATCAGGACCTGGCAAGCGCCGGAGCGGCGATTCTTCTCAAGCCGGTTACCCGCGGTTGTCTTTCGGCCTTTCTCCGGCTCGCGGCATCGGCTACGCAAGACCGCGCCTCCGCGGCGGATTCACTGCGCGCCGATCGCGACGAGATCCTGCAGTGCCTCATCCAGGCTAATCTTCAACTCCAGGAGTATGACCAGGACCGGACGAATTTCCTGGCGCGGGCGGTACACGATTTTCGTGCGCCGCTGACCGCTGCCAACGGCTACTGCGGGCTGCTCGTGAGCGAAGCCCTGGGACCCTTGAGCGGTGAACAGAAGGAAGTGCTGCGCCGCATGCAGCAGAGCATTAAGCGGCTTTCCCATGCCGCCTTCGCGATGTTCGAGTTGAGTGTAGGCCGCCAAATGAAAAGAAAACCGGAATTGTGCAAAGCCGACATTCGGGACTGTGTAGAGCAGGCACTCCACGAAGTCGGGCCGCTCGTCGGCAGCAAGCGCATTTCGGTTTCGGTGGACCTGGATCCGGATGCGGACTCGTTGTACCTGGAACGCGGGCAGATCGAGCGGCTGCTGATCAACCTGCTCGATAACGCCTGCAAGTTCACTCCGAAGGACGGAGAGATCGAAATCCGCGGCTATCCCACGTTTTGGGAACGCCGTTCGTTCCATCATTTCTCCACTCCGGCAATCGACCGGCGAACGCGCGCAACGCGGGAGGCGAACTCCTATCGCATTGACATCCGGGATTCCGGCCCACGCATCCCTCGCGAGCACCTGGACCGGATCTTTGAAGAGTACACCTCCTATGCCGGAGGGCAGGACCGGTCTGGCGGAGGACTCGGCCTGGCAATTTGCCGGATGATCGTCACGTCCCACGAGGGCCGCGTGTGGGCGGAGAATACGGACTACGGGCCGCAGTTTTCCTTTCTTCTCCCACTGCGCCCAGTCGCTTGTGGAGCCGTAACCTTACGCGCAACTGTCAGGTAGCGTGAGACGGCTGGCGGAAATCCTGCGGGGTTATGAGAAATCGCCGAACTGTTCCAGCGCATAGCGGATCAGTTCTGCGTCATTCTTGGCGCCCACCTTGGCCATGATCCGTCTTTTATGCGTGCTCAGCGTCTTCACGCTCAACGACAATTCGCGGGCTATGGCCGTCAATCTCTTCCCGGCGGCTATCGCCCGGAGGACTTCGTATTCCCGGTTCGACAATAAATCGCTGCGCGACGGAATCATTTTGTCGAGGGCGATTTTTTCCGCCAGAGCGGGGGATATGTACTTCTCGCCGGCCACGATCTTCTGCATGGCACGGACCAGTTCCTTCCGCTCGCAGGACTTGTTCAGATATCCCGCGGCGCCTGCCCGTAAGGCCCGGAATGCATAATCCTCCTCAGGGTGAATGCTTAACACCAGAATCGGCGTAGAGGGATAGGCGTGATGCAATTCCAGCAGAAACTCCAGACCCCCACGACCGGGAAGAGCCATATCCAAGATGACCAGCTTGAATCGCGCTCTCCCCAACTGGCCCAATGCCTCCACTGCGCTGCGGGCCTCCACCACGCTAGCACCGGGTACTTCTTCCGAAATGACCTGTTTGAGCCCCTCGCGTACTATGGGATGATCATCCACCAGGAGAATTGCCGGCATCAGAGCGCCTCTTCTCAAAAAGGCAGGTCGAGCCGCAGCACGCAGCCGTGAGGTGAAGCCGCACTGATTGTCAGCCTTCCGCCCAGTTGGCTCGCCCGCTCACGCGTGCCGATCAAGCCCAGTGCAGGGGCATTCGCCATGGGGACGGGGTTCATACCTCGGCCATTGTCCTTCACGCATAAGCTCACGCGCTCGGTGTCATGACTGATCTCGATTACAACCTCGTCCGCCTCCGCATGTCGAGCGACATTGGTAAGGGCTTCTCCGATGAAACGAAACGCGGCCTTGGCCTTAGCGCCGCACAATCGCGATGCGCATTCCAGTCCATGCGTGTAGCAGGAAATGCCGGTCCGCGATCGAAACGCAAACGCCTGTGCCTCGATCGCGGCGGGCAACCCCAGGCGCTCGAGGGCCGCTGGCCGGAGATCCAATATTACCCTTCTGAGATTGGCGGTAGCCCCCTGAACCTCCTGGGTAAGGTTGGCAAGCCGCGCCGCGACTTCATCGGCGTTTTCCCCCCGGTTGATCGCCGCACCGATCGCGTCCAGGCCCAATTTCAGCGCCGTCAACGTCTGACCGAGGTCGTCGTGAAGGTCCCGCGCAATGCGCGATCGGTCCTTGCGCAACTGACGCCGCACATCCGGAACGCCTACGATCTGAGTCCGCCAGCCGGCCGGAGGGGGTGCAGCCGGAAGAAGGGGGACGCTTCGAACAGAGCCCGCGCCTGCTTTGACACTTTTCCGGAGGCCGTAACTCTGCTTGGTCGAAGGTTGGAGTTTTGCAGGATCCCGATGAACACCGCCAAGTTGAACAAAACGAATCCTATTTGTGCTTTCTGCACCTCCGCGCGATGTGAGGTGACGCCAGGATGCCCGATCCACTGTAATTCCTCCGAATCACTTTCATAGTTACTTTAGCCCTTTAAGCTAGTGTAGACCGAGCGAGTATCTGTGCCAAAAGGGGGGCAGTACTAGAACTTCTCGCACCGTTCTAACCCGGACCTGTGAGAAATTTCAACATAGCTCACTGACGACAATCACCTGCTGGTGCAAATGGAGCTTTTTCTATGAGTACCAAAAGCGAAAACTTTTGTACCATAAGGTAAACGTAAACTGTAAGTCAGATTTATCTTACAAACCGCCTGGCGGCGTTGTGGGCTTGTGGCTTAGAAGGTACTCGCGCGTTTTTTCGGCTAACGACGGGCATTGAAGTTTCAAATCTTCCCGTGTTAAATAGGGACCAATGCTTCGCCAGTCTCCCCATTTGAAACATTTTGGGGTCTGTTGCCAGCATTACAGCCCGAATATGGACCCAGAAGTAGTACCCAGCGCAGGGGCTGAGTTTTCGGCAATTGGATAGCGACCCGAGGGCCGGGTCGATAAGTCACGGCGATACACCGGGCAATTTGCACGATCATCACGTCCCACGAGGGCCGCGTGTGGGCGGAGAGTACAAACCAAGGCCGCAAATGCCGCTCCGCTTAGCCGGATGCAGGCCTGGGAAGTTCGAATTTTCGCGAGATAGTCGGAGGCTAATCGCACAATGCACCCCGAGAGAAGCGCATATACGATTCTGGTTGGAGAAGATGAATTAGAGGTCAGAGCGTACCTGGGAACGGCCTTAAAGTGCCTGGGCTACTTCGTCGAGCTTGCCCAGGACGGCGATGAGATTCTGACGCAGCTTCGCGGCGCCCGATCGCGAATTTCCGCAATCCTGCTGGATCCCATGATGCCGCAGCGGGACGGCATGGAAGTATTGAAAGAGATCCGTCAGATCGACCCGGATCTGCCGGTGATCATCGTTTCCGGCGCGGCGTCCACGCTCGACGTGGTGACCGCCATGAAGACCGGGGCCACGGACTTTCTCTGCAAGCCAGTAGCTCACGAGGACCTGCGGGTGGCGCTGAGCCGTGCCCTGGAACGGAGGCTCGCCGCACAACCCCTCCCCATGCCGGTGACGGCCAGAAGCGCTAACAAGATGTTCATCGGATCCAACCCGCGCATGCGCGAAATTCACGACTTGATCTCGCATGTCGGCTGGTCGGAGGCGCCGGTGTTGATTCTGGGCGAGACGGGTGCGGGCAAGGAAGTCCTTGCCCGCGAGTTGCACGCTAACTCTCCCCGCGCTGGCAAGATCTTCTTGAAGCTCAACTGCGCCGCCCTGCCCGCGGAACTCGTCGAGAGCGAATTGTTCGGGTATGAACGTGGCGCTTTCACGGGCGCCTTCCAGAAGAAGGCCGGCATGTTCGAAGCCGCCGACGGCGGCACCATCCTGCTGGATGAAATCGGCGACATGGACGTCCGGCTTCAAGCCAAGCTGTTGCAGGTGCTTCAGGATCGCGAGTTCCAGCGCATCGGCGGCAAGGACACCGTCAAAGTCGATGTCCGCATCATGGCCGCCACCCACCGCGATTTGGAGAAGGCTATCGCGGACCGAACGTTCCGCGAGGACCTGTACTATCGTCTGAACGTGATCAATATCTTGCTGCCGCCGCTCAGGGACCGCCGGGAAGATATCGTTCCGCTGGCGGAAACCCTGCTTCAAAAACATGCAACGGCAGGGCGGAGCGTGTCCATCACGCTCGAGTTAAAGCAGGCCTTCATGGCCTACCACTGGCCGGGGAACGTGCGCGAGTTGGAGAATGTGGTCCGCAAACTGCTCGTGCTGTGCGACTCCGATCTTATCGCGCGGGAACTGCACGCCAAGAGCATGCGGAAAACGTTGCTGCCTTGCGGCGCCACCCCGGTGCCACCCGTCGAGATTGATACCGCGATGGCCAGCCGTGCTCCCGAGCGGCCCATTCTGGAGCAGGTCACACGTGCCAAGCATCAGGCCGAAACTGAAGCGATCATGGCAGCGTTGAACTCCACACGCTGGAACCGAAAACAAGCAGCGGCACTGCTGAAGATCGACTACAAGGCGTTGTTGTACAAGATGAAAAAACTGGGTGTGGACGACAAATTGGTTTCTGTCGCTCCTTCATCGCCTTCCCTCCATGTCATGAGCGCCAGCGGATCGTAGAGGCTGCCCGCCTAACAGCGCAGCGCTAAAGCGGAAGAAGCGCCGTGGTGCGCCTCGGCGCGGCGAGAGTGTCGCGCGGCCGCCCCCTTTTCTGGCTTTGCGTTTCCTTCGGTTTGGACCCGCTCCCGCATCGCCATCGAGGTCATCAAAACTTCTTGCCGCGACGACCTCAGGCGCGGTACAACAACCTCAGATCCTGGCCGCGGCCCTATGGCCGGTTTTGAGGTGACCCTCTATGGCCGGATTTGCGGTGACCACCGAGGGCCAGAATCGGCAGATGCTGCCGAGACCGATGGATCCCAGGCCGCGAACTCGCACCGGCTGAACGTTTCGCCGTCCGGCAGATCGTACGGGCGCTCGTAGTGCACCGGTTCCACCGCCGCAGACAACACGACGATGGCTTCGGTTATTAGGGCTTCTAAGGCCGCACGGCATACCACCCCTCGAGTGGCCGTGAGAGCAGCCAGTCCACCGCGGCCAGACCAACAACAGCAGATACTCCCCCTATTGGAATCCACCCGCCTTTCACATGTCGGAGGCGCCAGAGGCCGGCCGGCGCGGCTCTAATTGTGGCACAGTACCCGGCGAACGACCGGCCGGGGTTCTATTTGCTGTCGTCTCGCCCTTCGTTCTCGATGGTGAATACCGTATACGAGACATCCGACACGAATTCATAGAAACGAGCAGAGGTGATGCACTTCAATAGTGCCCCGAGCAGGATCAGGATCGAAATCGAGACCACCAACCGACTTTGCGGAGTTTCTTCCGATCCCGCGATCGCCAAGTCTGCGGCGCCTTCCTGCATGGCGGCATCGATGGAAGCTTCGCGGATGAGAATGGCCTCTTCGCCTAAAAATGGCAAGCTGGCATCCCCCGGATTGCCTTCTACCGGCAGGGCATGGGCGTCCACCGCCAGGTGACACTCGAAACGCCAGGCCGGTCCGGAGGCTGCCAGCCGACCATCATGCCGTGGCGCCATGACGAATTCCGTAATGGGTGTGCCCCACATCGCCGGGCGGACGAATGCAAGCGCCAATATCACCAGCATCGACAGACGCAGCATATACTCCGTACCGCGCAATTCGTGGGCCATAGCTATAGTCCTGAGTTGTAGGCCTGTAAGGCTCACCCGCATCCGACTGTTTGGGATTATCTGCCAACCCTTAGCAGGCTGCTGAAAAAGTCCCCGGACTACTTAGAATGGCACTTACCAACAGCCGCAAACTGTTGATTCTACGTTTGACGGAGCGAGACATTGGGTGCTTTCGGGCATCGAAATACCCTTTTTCAGCAACCTGTTAGGAGGCTCTCCTTCTGGGCGTACAGTCGAATGGCCCAAACCTCGTAATTCATCCGCCAACAATGCCTTGATCGCCCGTGGACAGGCACTTCTCGAAATACTCGATCGTCGGTATCAGCCCCTCATACAATGGAACTTTCGGCTCCCAATTCAGCATTTCCCGGGCAAGGGATATGTCCGGCTGGCGCTGCACAGGATCATCCTTGGGGAGGGGCCGTCGGACTATTTCCGATCGGGAGCCGGTGAGCGACACCACCATATCCGCCAGTTCCAGTATGGTGAACTCATCCGGGTTGCCAATATTGATGGGGCCGGTCAGCCCCTCCCTATTCATCAGGCGGCAAGCTCCTTCGATCAGGTCCGAAACGTAACAAAAGGACCGGGTCTGTTGCCCTTCGCCATAGATGGTGATGGGTTGGTTACGGAGCGCCTGGACGATAAAATTGCTGACCACCCGTCCGTCGTTGACCGCCATGCGCGGGCCGTAGGTGTTGAAGATTCGTACAATGCGCACGTCCACCCCGCTCTGCCGGTGGTAATCCATCATGAGCGTCTCCGCCACGCGCTTGCCCTCGTCATAGCAACTGCGCGGGCCGATCGGATTTACGTGGCCCCAGTAGGCTTCCGTCTGCGGATGCTCTTTAGGGTCGCCATACACTTCCGATGTGGATGCCTGGAGAATCCGTGCCCGGAGCCGTTTGGCCAACCCCAGCATGTTGATGGTGCCCATCACGCTGGTCTTGACGGTCTTCACCGGGTTGTACTGGTAGTGAACCGGCGAGGCCGGACAAGCAAAATTGTAGATGTGATCCACCTCGAGCAGGATGGGATGAACCAGGTCATGACGGATGACCTCAAAGCGCGGATCGGCAAGAAGGTGAGCGATATTGGATTTCGACCCGGTGAAAAAGTTGTCCAGACAAATGACCTCGGCGCCGGATGCCAGTAATCGATCGCAGAGATGGCTTCCCAAAAAACCGGCGCCGCCGGTGACCAAGGCTCGTTTCAGGGGCACGCAGACTCTCCAGATGCTCTAATTGTGGCACGGTATTGCATAAAAACCCGGAGAGGCGACACCTTGAGTAGTGCCCCGACCGCAATCAGGGCCGAAATCGAGACCGCCAGACCGCTTGGTCGGTTTAGCATTTCGTACACAGTTGCCGGACTGCCGAAAGCAGAGACCCATAAGCCAGCGGTTGTCTCAGGACGACGATCGCTGAGAACATCCCTATCTGATCCAGTTGTCGATCGTTTTCGCTGGGAGAGATGTAGATGACCGGAATGGATAAGTTAAGGGGAACAAATTCCCGCAGGGTGTTGGTGATCAGGAGGCCGATGGACCGGCGGTCACGTTGCAGCATCTTGAGCGCCGCCTTCGCGCCGACGCGTAAGGTCGGACGGTGGAACATCATCCTGGCAACAAGTTGATAGGTTTCGATGTTCTCAACCACCAAAATCAGCGGGGAAGCTTTGCGCGTCGAAAGCGCAGCGTCTCGCAAACGAACTCGGATCGTGGTTCCGAGCGGATCAGCAGGGCCGACGTTCGGAATAAAAGCATGCCGTGAGAAACAAATGGCGACCAGGGAAGTTTGACACCAGATCACACGGCCATGGAGCAGCAATCCCTCAGTGCCGCCCTCGGCGTTCCGAGGCCAGTCAATAACGGCGGCGATCGCCTCACCAGTCAGTACCGTCGTCTCAGAACGGAACAGCAGGCCCGTGCTGCTCATGTTGATTGCTGTCCCTCTGCCAGAAAAGTCGACGGTTCGGCCACGAAGCGTAAACCGCAGTTGAAAACCGATGGTGTAGCGCTTATTTCGCCGGCGCTCCAAGGTTGGGCACTCCTCGACACGCGCCTTTTGTAGGGTGAGGTCGCGTACCACTCGGCTGATCCGGCGTGCAGTTCACCCACCAGTTGGTGCAAGGTAAAATGGTGCTACCGCGGTGTGTGAGCTAAAATCTTTGATTTGATGCGCATCAAATGCCAAAGGGCGGAGATGTTCCTATTCGGATCTTCACTACCTGGATACGCATTCTTTAGGCTAAAACTCGAAAGTTTGTATCAACGGTTGAATTCGGGCAATTCATCAAAAAGCGCCTGCTGGGGGCTACGCACACAGAACTCCTCGTAGCTGGGAAGATTTAGTTTAGGGCGGATTTCATTGTCGACTTGACGATCCGCAATCTCTTCGATCGTGCTTGCAGGCAGATGACCCCAGCGGCGCCGAATTTCCCTGATCTTCGCGGAAACCAACCCATCCCTTTCACTGCCTGGAAGGCCCTGGAGATATCCCCGAACCTGGGCGCGGCAATATTCGTTGTATGCACTTTCCAACAGGAGCCGTTTTCTGGATTCTTCCACGCGGTTCTCCCTGTCTGCTTCCCGCACCTTCCTGCGGCCGGAGGTTTCAAAATTGTCTGGCGGCAGAATGCCCTGGCGAAGCAGGTATACATAGAACCCGGGAGGATTCTTAATTCCCGGCTTACATTTCCAGATAATGTGGTCTCCGTATTCGAGCTGATCCTGCACAGGCTGCCCCGGCGGTAAGGACCGGAGCAGGCGCTTCGCCTGGACTTGGTTGACGCCGCGTTTGGTCAACTCATGGAGAAGAGACGTCTCTCCGCCCTCAGTATTTGCGGTCGGACCGCTAGCGCGAATCATCTGGTCCCGGTAGAATTTGTGGCCGTGAGTCGCCACGAGCTTGTATTCCCGAGCGTCAGCTGTCAGCTGAATGGCCCAACTCGCCAGGTATCCGTAATGCGTCAACTCGGAGAGAGACGGTTCCAGTTGTCTGCGGATGAGGGAAAGATGCTTGTGACAGACAATGTCGAGAATTTCGCAGAGCTCCGTATACCGCTTTTCGAATTTTCCCTCGGCCCTGGACGCATAAAGCCAGACCTGTAAGAGCGGGACGAGGATCTTCGCGATTTGATTGCGGAGTTTACGGTAGGTCTCCAAGTCAACCGGCAGCAGATAATTACTGTTGATGTTTTCCAATTGCCACTCGGAAAGCCAGACGTAATTCTG
Organism: Bryobacterales bacterium; assembly: GCA_963836425.1. Lineage (GTDB taxonomy): Bacteria > Acidobacteriota > Terriglobia > Bryobacterales > Bryobacteraceae > CAWIJJ01. The sequence continues at coordinate 108,657 of CAWIJJ010000019.1, forward strand.
GTCGGCAACGGTTCCATCTGGCAGGCTCGATCCCATCGTAACTGCCCGGTCAAAAACGTGAAACGTGTCGGACACCCACGTCTTCCGCCGCGCCATGTAGACGATCCCTTTGGAATTGATTCCTGTCAGGGTCATACGCTGCAGCCAGTCATGAACATCCTGGTAGTTGTTGCCGGCGTCTTTGATTCCGAGTACGGTCAACAGTTGCGTTGACGTGAACCCCACAGGATTTGAGATTTGTCCGATCCGGTTGCGGATCTGTTCGAGGAGTTTGTGAAATGCCAGATACTTGTCGAGGTCGGCGGTGGTTGGCAGTCCGTACTTGGCCGATGGCAGGATTGTGGCCTGGGCAGCCACGGTCTTGCCGTTTAGTTCGCGGTGAAAGAGGATGGTTTTTTCCCGAGCTTTGTCGCCGCGGTGCTTGGCCGGCGTGAAAAAACCCAGGGTGTTGAGATTCTTCTCGATTTTGACGAACTCGGCGGGTGGCGAAGCATTGGGAGAAGGTACACCAACAAGCGCTGTGTCAGGCTTTTTCACCGTGTTTCAGAATAATCGGGAACGGATCGGAGAGACAAGCTTTTGTTGGTGTTATCAAAAACACTTGTCTAATACTGTCAGACAATCTCCTGTTTGCCGTTAACCATTTTGAAATCAATACATTATAACCATAGTTCCTTGCTCCCAAGTACGGTATTTTTGATTCCGGGTACGGTGCCGGTTGTCTCCAGGTACGGCGTCTGTTGTTGCCGGGTACGGTTCTGATGATTCCGGGTACGGTAAAGACGGGTGGTCCAAAAACAACCGTACCTGGAGTCAAGGCGAACCTAGGAGATTCTCGGCAAACTCAATTAAATAACAGGACTTGGAGTTGAATAGGTAGCCGCAAACGACCGTACCCGGGATCAAATCCGTAAGCGATGAACGGGGCTGTTGGCCGTGGCGAGCCCCCGGCCGCCGCCGTACCTGGAATCAATTACTGTAAAACTGTAATAAAGTAAAGATGTGCCATCGTACAAGTTCGCAGCGATTCTTCCAGTTCTTGAAACTCTGGCGGATTACCTCCGGAGCGACCGTACCTGGGATCAAAATCTCCCTCTCGTAGGGGATGCTGTGAAGCTGTATTAGAGTGGAGGTGTATTATCATACCAGTTGACGGCCAACGCGCGGCGGAATCAATTCAGCCGCTAGCCCTACCGGGCCGCCAAGGGGATGGATCTCCAGTGAGCGATAGGGAGAAAGTTGTGAAAACAGCCAAAGTGACGCTGTATGTCCGGCCGGATCAGGTGATGAAACTCGAGGAGATCCAGTTGGCCGAGCGGCGGAGGACGGGTACGCGGCCGGACAAATCGGACCTCGTGCAGGAAGCCCTGGACCTTCTCATACAGAAATACAGCAAAACCCAATAGTGTGCGGCCCCGGGATGGCTATTCGATATGCGCGATGAGGAATCCGGACGGAGAGGGCGCCCCGGAGTTAGTTGGAAGTAAGTAGCGGCGGTCGGAAATCATCTTACGCTACCTTCTGCTTCGGCGCAACATCTTTTTCGACCTTCTCATCCAAAATCGCTTTGAGTGCCCAAAGGTCCTTGTATCCCATGATGCGCCGGAAGCTTTTCTCCGTAATCTGCTGCTGGATTACGTTGATCCGTCGGCACGCGAGAAACAAGTGCGGGCTGGGGAACGGCTGAACCATCTGTGGCTCGAAGGAGCGGGACGACTGAGTTGGCAGGTGCTTCATGAGTTCTACTGGAATGCGGTGAAAAAGATGCGCCTGGAACCGGTGAGCGCCCGCGAGATCGCATGCCTTACTCTTCCCCGCCCCGGCAACTCCGCGAGGCGGCAGCTCTGGCACCGCGCCGGCGGCCCGTCTAACCTTCCGTGTCGTTCCAACCGCAGCCCGTTCCGTACCCCTGTCCCTCTTTGAGGCCCTCGGCCGATTCACCGGTGCCGTTCACGACGCAATTTACGGTAAAATCCGGGCCGGTTCATGGCTGGCAGCCGGCTCTCTCGCCGATGCCGGCCAACGCCGTGGATGTACCGATCCTGCAAAGAATTAAGAGCATCCGCGAGATGTGGAACCGGACCGTCTCCCTCCTTTAACTGGAAATTCTCTTGTCCGGAATGTACCCAGCGTCGAGCATTACAAACGGGGTCTGGATTGTTTGAACACCATTCGCCGCCGGGCGAGGAGGTGGTTGTGTATGACCTCTCATCAGGAGATCGCTATGAACACAGGAAGGATTGCAGGGAGCACGCGTGCGCACAACGCCGGACGGCTACTGATCGGGTTGGCCTGGATTGCCTCATGCTGCGGCCTCTTTGGGCAAGCCGACCGCGGCACCATCGAAGGGACAGTCACCGACCCGAGTGGCGCCGCCGTGCCTAGCGCCCAGATCCAAGTGGTGAATATCGAGACGAACAGCAAACTCGATTTTTCCACGAATGAACTCGGAAACTACCTGGCACCGAACCTCCCCGTGGGCTCCTACCGGATGGTGGTCCAGAAAGAGGGGTTCCGTTCCATGGTGCGGGAACCAATTCTTGTCCGGGCGCAGAGCAGCTCGCGTGTGGACTTCAGCTTCCAGATCGGCGCAGTGTCGGATGCCGTCAGCATCACCGCCGAGGCGCCGCTGCTGGATGTCTCAGCCACCACGGCGCCCAGCAATCTGAGCGATAAGTTCATCGACGATCTGCCGATGATTGTCTTCGGCGAGAAGCGAAACATCACAGACAACTTGCGATTCCTGCCGGGAAACACCTCGAGCAATGGGAGTTTAAACAGCGGCGAGCCGTCGGAGTCGTGGTCGGGCCGAGTGAATTCGGCGCTCCAGGGTGCCACCGAGATTTTCATCGACGGCGCCCCCTCCAGCGAGTGGAGCACACGCCGGGGTTCCGTTCTGGAGAATGGCCCGGTAGTGGAAGCGGTGGCGGAGTACACGGTGGTCGCCAACGCATTCAATGCCGAATACGGTGGTTTCGGGAGCTGGTTTACCACGGTGACGATGAAGTCCGGCACCAACACCGTACATGGAAAAGTCTACGATTACTTCGGAAACGACAAATTGAACGCCCGCAGCTTCTTCCAGGGGCCCGTAAAGCAGAAACTGCGGCAGAACGAAGGCGGCTTCCAGGTGGGCGGCCCGGTGTACATCCCTAAGGTGTACGACGGCCGCAACAAGACCTTCCTGTTCTTCAGCCAAGGCTTGTACTATGCTCGTTTCGGGGGCGTCGGAGGTCTGCAGACCGTTCCCCGCGCCGATTTCAAAGCCGGCGATTTCAGCAATTTCCTGGATGCGTCGGGCAAGCAGATTCCGATTTTCGATCCGTCCACAACCAGGTCGGACGGCAAAGGCAGCTTCGTCCGCGATCAGTTTCCCGGCAACCGAATCCCCACCGCCCAGATCAGCCCGGTTTCGGCTAAGATTGTGGCCCTTTTGCCGGATCCGGACATTCCGGGCAAGCAGACCAGCAACTGGTATAACCGGACCGGAGCCTTCCCCTCCTTCAACACCTTTACTTCCATAGCGAAGCTGGACCACAGCGTTTCCACGAAGCAAAAGATCTCGGTCACATACCAGAACGAATGGCGGCCCAGGCTTATCAACAACAGCGGTTGGGGGTGGTCGGCCAAAAGCGTGGCGGGGCTGCCGGACGAGCCGGATGTTCTGGAGGGCTTCCAACTGCAGACGGTGACAAGCCAGACCTGGCGTGTCAACCACGACTATATTTTCAGTCCGAGTCTGCTCAACCACCTCACCCTGGGCGCCGACCGCTACGTGAATCCGTTTCGCAACACCAGCGTTGGAAAGGGTTGGGACAAGGCGCTTGGCATCACCGGAATGACGGACGACCTCGGCGCGTTTCCGGCTGTCAATTTCAGCGGCGGCACGGGATCTCCCACCAACCTGGGCCTGACCAGCAACGGATTGGGTGCTCAGACTCGCTTCTCCATCAGCGAGAATCTGACCTGGATCCGCGGACGCCACACCTTGAAATTCGGGTTGTATCACTGGCGCTACGCCAACAACAGCAGAAGCCAGTCGAACACTGCAGGTACGTTCAATTTCAGCAACCAGATGACCAGCCAGCCGGACGCCACGTCGTCGCAGTTATCGAGTTGGGGCAGTTCCGTGGCCAGCTTCCTGTTGGGCGAATTGAGCGGAGCCAACATGACCTTGCAGAGCACCACCGGTTACCGGTTCCAATCCTATGGTCTCTTCGCACAGGATGACTTCCGGCTAACCTCCAATCTGACGCTGTCCTACGGCCTGCGCTGGGACGTTGCGCCCCGGCCTAATGAGGTGCAGGACAAGATGAGCTCCTTCAGCCCCACCGCGATGAACCCGGTCGGGATCAACGGCGCTTTAATCTTCGCCGGCGAGGGACCCGGACGCGCCGGTACGCGGTTTGTGGAGACGTGGATGAGAGGCTTCGCTCCGCGCCTGGGTGTAGCGTACTCGGTGAATCCCAAAACGATCATCCGCGCGTCGGGGGGGATCTACTATTCCGACCAGGCCGACAGCGGGGGGTACACGGCCGGGTTTACGGCGAGCCCGTCTTTTAATTCGCCGGACGGCTACACGCCGGTTTACAACTGGGGCACGGCCACCTTCCCGCAAAATTACAACCGGCCGCCCCAACTGATACCGCAGTTCCAAAACAACCAAAGCATCACCTGGCTGGTTCCGAGCGGCACAAGGCTGCCGCAGATTCTGAGCTGGACATTCGCGATCCAGAGGCAACTGAGAGCCAATCTGAGCCTGGATGTGGCGTATATCGGGAGCCACTCGACCCATCTGGCGGCCGGAACAGATTTCAACTATGTGGACCAGCGGTACCTTTCGCTCGGCAGTCTGCTGTTGCAGCCGGCAAACTCGGCCGCGGCCGCCGCTGCCGGGATCACGCTGCCGTTCCCGACCTTCATGAGCGTCATGACCTCGAAGAACAACGTGGCGCAGGCGCTCATGCCCTGGCCGCAATACACGTCGGTGGGGACCGGCAGCACCAACGATCCGGTGGGCAAGGCCCACTTCAACTCATTGCAGGTTAAGGTGACCAAGCGATACTCCAGCGGCCTGACGGTGCTCGCGTTCTGGAGTTGGATGAAAAATATGAGCAGCCTGCAGGGCCGCCAATACACGCCTTACCGCCCGGTAACCTACAGCGGCGATTCGCCACCGCATTCGTTTGTGGCCAACTTCAGCTACGAACTGCCTTTCGGGCCGCAGAAGAAGTATCTCAAATCGAGCCATCCGGCGTTGCAGTGGCTGGCCGGGGGCTGGAACGTGGCCGGCTACATGCGGTACACCAGCGGCTCTGCTATGGGCTTCAGCGCATCCAATAACCTTTCGGTTCTGGGTTACCCGAACAAATTCTCCACGTACATGCCCGGGGTGGGGATCTTCGGCCAAACCAATCCGCGCGACTTCGACCCGGCGGTGGACCGGTATTTCGCGCAGGCCGGCGCTTTCGTGACGCCTCCGTCCTACGCGTTCGGCAACACCGCTCCCACGCTCGACTGGGTGCGCGGGTGGACGCAGAAGGCAGAGTCGTTCTCGATCGGCAAAGCCATCCCGGTCAAGGAAAAGGTGCGGGCGCAGTTCCGTGCGGACATTAATAACCCGTTCAATTTTGTCCGCTGGAACAATCCCAACACCAGCATCACCAGCGCCGATTATGGAAGAGTGACCGGGTCGGCCGAAGGAAGGAAGATACAGCTCTACTTGGCCGTGGAATTCTGAGCGTGGAGAGTTGGACGGAGATGAACATGGTCCGCAGAACCTTTCTCTGCTTTGTTCTGGCACTCTCGCCCAGCGTTGTGTTGCTGGGGCAGAGTCCTTCGGCAGCATCGCAGAATGCGCGTGCGGCCCCGGATTTCGTCAGCCGTGCGGTGATCTATCAGATCTGGATGCGCTCCTTCACGCCGGAGGGAACGCTGAGGGCCACGGCGGCGCACCTGCCGTATATCGCCGACCTCGGCGCTACCATCGTATATCTGAGCCCGATCAACGTCCACGGCTATCCTTCTGTCTTCGGGCCATCGACGCCATACGAGATCAAAGACTACGACCGCATCGACCCGGAGTACGGTTCGGAGGCGCGCCTCAAGGACCTGGTCGAACAGGCGCATAAGTTGGGCCTCAAAGTGATCATGGACATCGTCTATGCCCACAGCGCCAACGACTGCGTCCTGCTGGACCGGCCGGCGTGGTATCAGCGCACGCCGGACGGCAAGCTGAAGATGTCGCGGTGGCACACCCCCATGCCGGATTACACAAACCCGCAAGTGCGGGAGTATTTTCGCAACAACATGCTGCACTGGGTCCGGGACGTTGGCATCGACGGCTTCCGGGCCGACGTGGCCGGGGGTGTTCCCGCGGATTTCTGGGACCAGGCGCGCGAGGCGATGGACAAATTCAACCCCAACGTGATCATGCTGGCAGAAGCGGATCTGCCGGAACACCAGCTCAAAGCGTTCGACATCAGCTACAACTTTCCGTATTACGCGGCGCTGCAGGCGGTGGTGGTGAACGGCGAATCGGCCGAGCGGATCCGGCAGCAGTGGGAGAAGTTCCGGGCGAGTTTCCCGCGCGGCGCGCGTTTTCTGCATCTGAACGACAATCACGACCGGTTTCGCGCGGACGTCGTGTTTGGCGAGAAAGCTGCGCTGGCGACATCGGTGCTGAATTTCACGCTGGATGGGATTCCGTTCCTGTATAACGGCGAGGAGATCGGCGACACCACCGCACCGCATCAGCAGGCGCACTATCCGATCCGGTGGGAAATCTGGAAACCGGAAGAGGACCGCCGCACCAGCCCCGCCCGGCAGCAGGAGATCAAGCTGCGCTTTTATAAGCGGCTCGTTCAGATGCGGCGCGAGGAGGCAGCGCTTACTTCGGGCGAGTTGACGTGGGTGAACAACAGCAACCTCGACGGCGTGGTCAGCTTCACGCGCAAGAAGGGGAACGACGAAATCCTGGTGGTGGTGAATCTGACCAACCGCCAAACCAACGTGCAGGTGGACGTGCCGGCGGCGAATTACGCCAGTGCGCGGGACCTGGTGAAGAATCGCCCGATGCCCGCTTCGCTCTCGCCGGATCAGTTCCGTTGCCATCTGGGAGCCTTCGATTACGTGGTGGCGAAGCGGTAACCGCGGCCCGCCGCGCGGTGCTACAGTATGCGCGTTCGAAGGTTATGCCAATCTCCCGCCGTACTTTACTGATGTCCTCATCCGCGGCTGCCATGTCCGCGCAGGTGGACGTACCCCGCGAAGGGGGCACGTTGCGAGACAAGTTCTTCGGCTGTATCGCCGCCTGCCATATCGGGTCCTCCATGGGCGCCGTAGTGGAAGGCTGGTCGTACGAACGCATCGAGAAGCAGTTCGGCACCCATGACCGGCTGCGGACGTACCAGCACTATCGCAACGGCTGGGACCGCGAGCCCGGCACCACGGAAGATGGCGTCGAGCGGCAGAAGCTGATGATCACGGCGATCATCGAAAAGAAAGACCGCGTCAACGCGGAAGACGTGCGCGCGATCTGGCTCCGCGATATCAAACCGGAAAGCGCGGGGATGGTCTCCGAACCGTTTGAGGCGACGCTGCTGGCTATGGCGCGATCGGGTATTCCGGCCCGCGACCTGGGCCGGTACTGCGACTACGCGGGGCTGAACTCGTTCGTCCGCTCGTGCCATGCCATCGGGCTCATCAACGCCGGGGACCCGGAGGGTGCGCTGGCCGATGTTTTCGAGGTCGGACAACTGTACCAGACCACCGGAAGCCGCGGAATCCAGTGGGCGGCGGTGACTGGGATGAGCATCGCAGCCGCAACCAAACCTGGGGCGACCGTGGACAGCGTGCTCGGCGCCCTGCACCAGGACGTGCGCGGCTGGACGATGAAGGACGCCATCCTGCGCGAGATCGATCGCGGCCTGTCCCTGACGGCCTCCTGCAAGGATTTCCGCGACATGCGCAAGGCGTTCGATTCCGTCTACAACGGCACAGGCATGCCATACGCATCCTCTTATGCGAACGAAGTGGTGACCAAGGGCATCTGCATCTTCCGCATGGTCAAAGGCAACCCCAAGGACGCCATCGTTGCGGCGGTGAACATGGGAAGAGATACGGATTGTCTCGCAGCCGTCGCCGGTGGCATCGCGGGCGCTCTCAGCGGCGGCGGCGCCATCCCGGCGGAATGGATCGAGCAGGTGGACCGCGCGACAGCCATGAATCGCTACACCAACTCCCAGCGCGTCCTGCGCCAGCACTCCGATGGACTCTACGACGCGTTTCAGGACCGCCTGGCAAGGATGAAAGCCTATGCGTCGGAGATGGCATCGGCCTGAGGATTATTCGGGTTCGGTAACCCGGAGGCATTGATCCGCCTTCGGATGCGCCAGCTTCTGAATGGTTCCGGATGGCCAGCGGATTTCCACGGCGGCAATGCCGCTTTCCGCTCCGAGTCCGAAATGCACCCGCCGGGAACTCGAGGAGGCGTAGCCCACCGCGGTAGTGACGTGGTTGTACTGCACGGCGCCCGAAGCCGAAGTCAGCGCGACGATGGCGCCGATCGCGTCCCGATTGCTTCGGCGGCCGGTGAGCAGCACCTCGAACCAATGCTGCCGCCGGTCGGATATGTTCCCGAGCAGTTCGGCGGGTTCGTTGAGGCATGACACGGCCACATCCACTCGCCCGTCGTTGTCGAAATCGCCGAACGCGCAGCCGCGATGCGCCGCCACTCCGCCGCCCGCTTTGGCATATACGAAACGGCCGCGGCCGGTATTGATGAAGAGGGCGTTGGGCTGCCGGTAGGCGCGGCTGCCGTACAATTCCTCGTTATCGCGCACGTGCGCGTTCGCGGTGAAGATGTCCTTGGCGCCATCGTTATTGAGGTCGAAAATGCCCACTCCCCAGCCGGCCCAGGGCAGGCTCAGCGCGGATAGCCCGCTCGGGTAGCTGACGTCCATGAAGAAGCCCTTGCCGAGGTTGCGAAACATGGAAAACGACTCGTTGGAAAGCGCCGTGCCGACCAGGTCCGGCCGGCCGTCTCCGTCGATATCGCGGAAGTCCGCGCCCATGTTGGATACCGCGCGGCCGTCAATGTTGAACGCTACGCCGGCCCGGATTCCGGTTTCGGTGAATCGGCCGTCGCCGTCGTTGTGGAACAGGAAATTGCGCTCGGTATCATTGGTGACGAAGGCATCGATGCGCCCGTCGCCGTCGTAGTCGGCGAAGGTCACCGCCATTCCCTTACCGATATGCTTGCCGATGCCCGAAGCCGCCGAGACGTCGGTGAACGTGCCGTCCCGGTTATTACGGTACAACGCGTTCGGCAGCCCCTGGTACAGTTTGGGATGGCAGTAGGCACGGTAGCCGGGTTTGTTTTCGCCGCAGTAGGGATCCTTATCGGGCGCCCACCTGCAGTAGTTCACTACGAAGAGATCGAGCCAGCCGTCGTTATCATAGTCGAACCAGCCGGCCGAGATCGACCACGGCTTGCCCGTGCCCGCAGCGGCGAGGCCGGCATGTTGTGTAGAGTCTGAGAACGTGCCGTCATGATTGTTGCGGTAGAGAATGTTGCGGTTCACCCCGGCGATGAACAGATCCTCCCACCCGTCGTTGTCGTAATCCCCCACCGCCGCCGCCATGCTGTATCCATGGCCGGCCACGCCGGCTTTGGCGGTGACATCGGTGAACGTGGCATCGCCGTTATTTCGATAAAGCCGGTTCCAGTAGGAGGCATCGGTTTTCGCGAGGCCGGGAATGGCGGCGCCATTGATGAAGTAAATGTCTTCGAAGCCGTCGTTGTCGTAGTCCAGAACGGCCACGCCGGCGGGCATCGTTTCGACCTGGTATTTATTCGGGCTGGCGGAGTTTTTCAGGATGAAGTGGATACCGGCGGATGGGGCCACATTGTGAAACATCACCGGCACGGGCGGAGCGTCGTCCGCGCCGCTCAGCACAAAGACCAACGCTCCCGCCGCGAGCATGGCGGCTGCCAGCCACGTTGCAGCCCGAGTGCGGCAGTTGCTCTCGCTTCTCCAGAGATTACGGTTCATTCCGGCAGTTCTCGATGGCCTTCGCCCGCCGGTCTGCGTCCTCGGCCCGTCCTAGCCGCGCATAGATGGTGACCAGCGGGTAATGAATCCGGCATTGATTGGATCGCGCCAGCGCCGCTTCCAGAACACGCGCGGCGGCGGCGAGTTGGCCGGATTGATTGAGCGCCTTGCCCAACTCGAAATGCGTATCCACGTTTTCCGGGTCCAGCGAGAGCGCCTTCTCGATCATCGCCACGCCCTCGGCTGACTTGCCTTGTTTTTCGAGGAACACGCCGTACACGAGGTACGGCCGGAAGTCTCCGGTGCTCAGTTCGAGCGCGCGGCGGTATGCCTGTTCGGCCGCGGCGAAACGGCCGAGCGCTTCGGAGGCGAGCCCCAGGTTTTCGTAGACGCGGCTCTGTGCGGCGCCGAGCGACAGGGCCCGCTGGTAGCACTCGATGGCGTTTTCAAAGCGGTTGGCGTCGTAGTAGGCGCGGCCCGAAAAATACCAGGTTTCCCGGTCGCGGGATTCAGGCGGAGCGCTTCCCGGAAGGCCTGCTGCGCCCGTCCCATTCCTGCCGTCCGGCGTGTATGCGCCCGGCCAGAGTGTAGGCGCGGGCGTAGTTTTTGTCCAAAGCCAATGCGTGCCGCGTCTCCTCCAGGGCCTCATCCAGTTTTCCGAGGTTCAGGAGCGCGGCGCCAAGAAACACCCGCACGTCGGCCCGATCCCTGTAGCGGGCGAGATACTCGCGGTAGAGCCGGGCGGCCTCCTGAGGACGCTGCCCCTCATAACAGGCATTCGCCTCGCTGAGCAGCCGGGATTCCTGGTCCGCCTGGGGATACAGCGGCAAGGCGAAGGCCAGCAGCAGCAGTCCAATGACGACGCCCGGCCGGACGGGCACGGCGGGATCCCGTTTCATGTCCGCGCAAGGCGGAACGCGACAATGCTGATCGCCCTGGCTGCCCCGCCGACTTCTCGGCCTTCAGGAGGAGTTCGAAATAGGGAAACTGGCTGTTACGGTCGGGCGCCAGGAGTTGCCGAAGCCGTGCTAAGGAGGCCTCATCGGTGACAAACTCACTGCCGCCTTCGCTTCCTTCCACTTCTGTACCCGAAATCGCCAATATGTTGCCCGTTCCGCCCAGATTGGGAACCAGGGCGATTTCACAGTAACTCACATTCAAGTCGCTGCGGTATACGCTCGATTCACCGGCGCGGGGCTGCCGGTTTTCGAAATATGGCAGCCGCAACTGCTGGTCGAAGACAAAGCGGAAATTCAAACGATCCTCGAGCAGTTCGGCCCGGGGTTGGCTCTGGTGCTGCCCAGCAGGACGACGTTATCCTCCTTCATCTGGCGGATGCCGAAGTCGCGTGGGGAACGGATGGAAATGCGGCTCTGGTCGTTTCCCGCCAGGCGCGCGATCCGGTACGCCATGGTCACGCTGGCGATGCTGGTAAATCGCTGCCGGGCCTGATGTTGCACAAAAGTGTCGCGGCCGCCGCCGGGCGGCAGCGCGGCGGTCCAGGACTCCGGGTTCAGGTATTCGGACAAGGTGAGCTGGCGATTGAGGAGCTGTTGAAAGTAGCTGAAACTCGAATCCGGAACGACGATGTCGGTGCGATTGGCGGGCGTGAGCAGCCGTGACCAGAGAGAACTCAACGCCGGAGTGAGTGGCGAACGCCCGGTGGTCCGCAGATGCCACCATGCGACGCCCAGGAATCCGGCGACGATCGCCAGCAGCGGTGCGGAAACAGCCAGAACCAGGATGATGCGGCGGGGCGGCGGGACGGGGCGCGGCAACAAATCGGGTTCCGCGGGCGGGCCGGCGATCTCGTCGGACTTCGCGGGACGCTCGCGGAACACCGGTGTATATTGACCCTTGGGGATGGCGAGAGTCACCGGTTCGGAGGCGCCCTCCCCGGCAAAGTACCGCTCCAGTTTTTTCCGCGCTTGCGAGGCAGTCACCCGGACGATGTTGTCCTGGCTGGTATCGTAATTGGCATCCCGGCCGAATACCGCATGGCCGATTTCCTGCTCGTGAGTCTCGGCCGTGGGCTCCTGAATGGCACGCTCGCAGACATAGAATAGAAACTCCCGCAGGCGGGCAGACCGCTCAATTCGCGGCTCCAGGCCCCCGGTGCAGCAGCGCCGTACGTTCGTCCGCGGTGAGTGGATGCCCACCGACTTTCCCGGGAGTGCCCTGACCGGTGGTAGCCACGATTACCAGATTTTACCGTAAAGACCGGCCGCGTTCGGGACAATACCGACGCCCCGGTCGCGACACGCAGCCTCCGGTTTTAAGAGACATTGCACCAGACGCGTGACCGGCTTTCGCTTTTTACCGCGAATTCCTTGCCGCCCGATCGGCACGGCGGGGCAGGATCGAAGGCGGGCCGACATGCGTATCCTCAAGAGTGCAGGTGCTTTGGGACTGTTGATCTGGTTTGCGGCGGATGCTTCGACCAGCCCCGAACACAATTCAACGTCAGAAACTACGCCGCAGCCGGCAACGGCATTCAGTTGGACACGACAGCCATTAACCAGGCCATTCAGGCGGCCACGGGAGCGGGAGGCGGGACTGTCTTCATACCCGCGGGCACTTACCTGACGGGCACGATCCACCTGCGCAGCAACGTGACGCTGTGGATCGACGCAGGCGCAACCCTGCTCGGCAGCAGGAACCTTGCCGATTATCAGTGGCCGGAAGGGGAGCGCGAGTGGTATGGTGCGCTCATCCTGGCGAATAGCGTTCACGATGTCGCCATCATGGGCCAGGGCACGATCGATGGACAGAATCTGACCAACCCGAAGGGCGAGGAACACCTGCGCGGCCCGCACGGCGCGCTGTTCTACAACGCGAAGGGCATCACCGTGCGCGACGTGACGTTCAAGGACCCCGGCAACTATTCACTGATTCTGCGCTCCTGCGAGCGGGTGAACATCGATAACATGACCGCGTTCGGAGGGTATGACGGCATCAACATGCACGATGTCCGGTCCGCGACCATTTCGAATTCCAGTTGTCACCGGCGACGATTGCCTCGCCGGGCATATTGGAGAATGTCACCGTCTCCAACTGCATCCTGAACAGTTCCTGCAACGCGATTCGCACCGGTGGCCGCAATGTGCTGATCAACAACTGCCTGATCTACGGCCCGGGCGAATACGTGCACCGGCTCGGATTCCGTCGCGACACGGAGGCGGGATTCCAGATCCTGCCGCAGCGTGCCGGCGGCGCCAATGGGAATGCCACCAGGGTGGTGAAGCCGGGTCCGGTGGACAACATGGTTTTGTCCAATCTCACAATGATCCGTGTGCGCACGCCGGTCTGGGTGGCCTATGGCGCCGACGCTCCGTACAGTGCGAATAACCTGGGAGTCGGGCGAATCATCATCGAGAACCTGACCGCCGTGGATTGCGGCCGGGTGCCATTTTACGTCGCCGGGCCGCGCGAGAGCCCCGCGAAATCGATCATCCTGCGCAACGTCCGGATGACGTTCACCGGCGGAGTAGAGGAAGAGGAGTCCAACGGCCGGGGTTCAGCCCGTATTCCATGCTCCAGGCCTATGGCGTGTACTGCCGGAACGTCGAGCACCTGGAACTGCACGACGTCCGTGTGGACTATCGCGCGAAAGACCGCCGGCCCGCGCTGTTCGGCGAAAACATCGGAACACTCGAATTGGACCGTTTCTCCGCGGAGCGGGAACCGGATGGGCCGCCCTCCCTGTTGTTC
>CAWIJJ010000020.1:0-145799 GCA_963836425.1 Bryobacterales bacterium
AAGGACAGCGACGGCGGAAAAGCGGAAGTGTGTTGCGAGTAAGTAAAGCACTAAATCGACTTTGTTTTTGCTTAGCCGGATTTATCCGGTTACCAAATGCGGCCAGAGGGGGTCCACTGGCCACCATAAGTGGCAGCTCCCTGACGGTCGTGGCTCAGTAACGTACTGCGCCGGTAAGCGCGTGTTACGCAGCGGGACGGATGTTCTGGTTGACGCGGAAGAAGTTGCCGGGATCGTACTTTGCTTTGACGGCAGCGAGGCGGTCGTAATTGCGGCGGTAACTTGCCCGTATGCGATCCTCGCCTTCTTCCATCATGAAATTCGTGTAAGCGCCGCCGGCGGACAGGGGGTGCAGGTCATCGTAGTAGTCCCTGGCCCAGGTGGTAATTTTTGCGCAGTTCGCCGGATCGGGATCGACGCCGACGATGACACCGCTCCAAACGGCGTCGCGATGGCCGAAGGCCGTTTCGGACTCGCCCACCCGGTTCACTTTTCCGTTCACCGGATAGAGGTGCATGGTGGACTGCCAGGTGGGCAGACGGCCGGCGTGCTCCAAGTGTTTGGCAATCGCTTCGTCGGTGAGTTCCTTGAAGAAATCGGCTTTCCAGTACCATTGCAGGCCGGGCGGATAGATTGGATCGAACATCCCCTGGAGCATCGGGAACGGCATCGGGACGAAGAACTCGAAAGCGGGCCGGCGGTAGACGCGCAGCGGTTCGAGAATTGCGTTGGCCTGCTCCATGGAACCCTGGTAGCACCACACGATGGCGCACATCTTGCGCAGATGGAGTTCCTCGGGGAAGGGCGGTCCAGGGGGCACGGTCATCATGGCGACGAAGCCGTTCATTTCCTCGGGCGCCTGCGTGATGAACTCGCGGTACCACTTCATGACGTCGGCCGCATCTTCGAAATTCCAGAGCATGGGTCCGGCGCAAACCATTCCGACGGGCTGCGCCTCGAAGAGGAACGAGGTCACGATGCCGAAGTTTCCACCTCCGCCGCGCACGGCCCAGAAGAGATCGGGATTCTCGTCGGCGCTGGCAACGACGAAGCTGCCGTCGGCCAGAACCATATCCACGGAGAGCAGGTTGTCGATGGTGAGGCCGTACTTCCGGGTGAGGTGGCCGATGCCGCCGCCCAGCGTCAGCCCGGCCACGCCGGTGCTGGAGATGATGCCGGAGGGCACGGCGAGGCCGAAGGCGTGGGTGGCGTGATCGACGTCGCTCCATTTACAGCCGGCGCCCACCAGGGCGGTGCGCGATGAAGGATCGACGCGGACGTAGCGGATGGGCGCGAGGTCGATGACGAGGCCGTCATCGCACACGCCCAGACCGGCGGCGTTGTGGCCGCCGCCGCGGACCGACACGAGTAACCGGTTGGCGTTGGCCATGCGGACGGCGGCGATCACGTCGGCCACGTCGGTACACTGAGCGATCAGGCGCGGTTTGCGATCGATCATGGCGTTGAAGACTTTGCGGGCCTCTTCGTAAGCGGCATCCCCGGGTTCGAGCACGGCACCGCGGAACTGCCCGCGAAATTCGGTAATCGCTTGCTGTAAGGACATCTTCCCCTCCTTGGGAGGCGCAGGCGATCATTTCCCGCGCCTATATTTCCACTGTGAACGGGGAGGCGTTCTAGGAGCGTTCTGTGGAGGCGGATGCAGCCGTTCGGCCGGCCAGAGTTAACAATTTGCGTTCAAAGGCGAGAGAACCCGAGCGCCGGGCGGCGTCGATGCCGCGCTGAAAACTTGCGCGGGCCGCTTCGGCGTTGCCCTGGGCAGCGACCAGCAGGCCCTGTGTCCGGTGCAACTCCGCGACTGCCCAGTCCTCGCCGTTCTTGCTCGAGAGTGCGAAACCGGCAGAGAGGTTGGCCAGGGCTTCCCCAATTTTACCGGCACGGCCGAGCGTTTCGGCAAGCAGGGCGAGATAGTAGGGCAGGCGGACCTCGGCACCGAGGGCACGCAGCGCCTCGAGTCCCTCGCGGAGTTGGGCCAGTCCCTTGGGCACATCGCCCTCAGCGGCGCGGGCCCAGCCGGTGACGATATTTCCCATGGCGAGGTAATATGCGAAGCCGTGCCGCCGGCACAGTTCCACGGCTTCCCGGCCGCGTTCGAGGGCGGCGCGGCTGTCGCCGCGGAAAGCGTGGAGCAGGGCAAAGTAGTCGAGGGCGATGGCCTGACTGAACGGGTCGCCAATCCGGTTGGCGGCGTCGATGGCTTCCGCGGCATGAGTCCCGGCGCGGTCGCCGTCTTCGCGATGCCAGGCAAGATGGGCCAGGTAGGAGCGGCAGAACACGCCCAGGTCCGGCCCGGCGAAGAGCGACAGGACAGACCCGGCGGATCCATCGTGCATGCCGATGGCCGAGGTCATGTGCTGGAGCGATTCTTCCAGATGGCCCAAATGGAAGTGGCAGCTTCCCAGCAGGAAATTGGCGGCCATCATCAAGCCGGGGGCAGGCGCGCGTTCGGCGGCCTTCAGAAATTCGAGGCTGAACTGGCGGGCCTTTTCGAGATCGCCGCGGACGGTGTGGAAGACCCAGGCGCCGCTGAGGATCGCGAAAATGTTGCGGCCGCGGAGGCGTTTGGAAAGTTCGAGGGCGCGGTGGTAGGTCTCACCGACTTCGGGCGCGGAGTATCCGGCGGTAGTCACCAGCGGCGGGCCCAGCGTCGCAAGCAGATCGAGTTCCTGTTCGAGGCGGCGCTCGGACCCGGAGAATCCGCGGCAAAGAGCCAGGGCGCGCCGGAGCAGGTCGGCCGCTTCGGTGTCCGCATAGCGCTGGCGCGCGTAGACAGCCGCCCGCGCGTAATGTTCGATGGCCTCTTCGGCCAGTCCGGCGCGCTCGAAATGCGAGGCGATCTGTCCGTTCCAGCTTTCGATTGCGGCGCCATGGATTTCGATGAGGGCGCGCGCCACGCGCCGGTGCAGGTAGCGGCGGCGCACCAGGCTCAGTTCCGCGGAGGCGACTTCGCGGAGGCGGTCGTGGGTGAAATCGTACTCGGAAGCGCCGCTGCTCTCGATGATTCGGCGCCGCCAGAGTTCGTCGAGTGCCTGGGAAACGCTGGCTTCGTCCCAATCCGTCGCCTTCTCGAGCAGTTCGAACGAGAAAGGCCGTCCGATCACGCTGGCCAGACCGGTAAGTTCGTAGGAGGGCGCGGTCATCTGCGCCAGGCGGGCGGCGATGACGGCATGGACGCGCGTGCTGTGCAGGCCGGCGCGGACACTCTCGACGACAAACAGGGGATTGCCGCGGGTAGCCCGGAAGATCTCGCCCAGGTTGGCGGTTTCGAGCGGTTTGGCGGATTCGAGGCGGGCAAGCTCGGCTGTCTCCTCCGCGTTCAGGGGCTCGAGCGGAATCTCCGAAACGATTCCGGAAAGCCGCAGGGCCGCGACGAAACGGTTGAACGGATGTTCGCGACTTGTTTCCTCCGCGCGCACGGTTCCGAGCAGGAGGATGCCGGCTGCTGCCGGGGAGTTCAGGAGCGCGTTGAGCCACTCGAACGAATCGGGGTCGCACCACTGCATGTCGTCCAGGTAGAGGAGCAGCGGCTTGCGGCAGTTTGCGATGGCGGCGCTCATCGATTCGTAGAAGCGAAGGCGCTGCCAGCTTTCGGTGAGCGGACTGGGTTGCGGGATAGCGCCTGCGGCTTGCTCGTGGATTTCCGGAACCAGCCGCGCCAGTTCCGTGATCTGTTCGGGTTTCAGGGCAGGCCATGCCGCGCGAACCGCGTCGGACCGCAGCCACTCCGCGACGGGCGCATAGGCTACCTGGCCCTGGCCGGCGTAACACCGGCTGCGCGCCGCGGCATGGCCCTGGCGCACGCATGCCTGCAACAGCTCGTCGGCGAGCCGGGTCTTGCCGATCCCGGGTTCGCCGGAGATCAGGGCCACGCGGGGACCTTCCTCCCTGGCGGATTCCCAGGCCGAGGTCAACCGATGAAACTGCGGCGCACGGCCGATGAGCAGGCGCGCTTTCGGCTGCGGCGCGGTTCCGGCGGCACGGGGTGAGGGTGCCCGATCGGGTGCGCCGGCGAGGTCCGGACCGGCTTTGAGAATCCGTTCGAACAGGTCAACCGTGGCCGGGCCCGGTTCCACACCGATCTCGCGCCGCAACACGCGCATGCACTGGTGGTAGGCGCGGAGCGCGCTGGAGCGGTCGTGATTGGCGGCATGGAGACGGATGAGCAGTTGATGGTGCGATTCGCCCAGGGGATCGAGCGCGACCAGGCGTTCGGCCCAGGGGATGGCCTCGGCGTAGTCCTTCTGGTCTTCGAGCAGCGTGGCGAGCCGGTGCAGCGCCTCGGAAACGCGCTTCCGGTAGCTGTCGCGCAAGGGGGCGAGCCAGTCGTCGTAGAGACCGGGCAGGAGGTCGTCTTCATATAGCTGGACGGCGGTGGTCAGCGACTGGATCTCCAGGGCGCGATGGTCCGTGGCGCGTGCAGAAGCGGCCGCGGCAAGGGCTTGCTGGAAATCGACGACGTCGATTTCGCAGGTTTCATCCTGCCGCCACTGGACGGCGAAATGCGTGGTTTCGAGCGAACTGCATCCGGCGGGCAAGGCGCGTTTGAGGTGATGGAGGAGCTGGCGCAGATTGGTGCGGGCCTGGGATTCGCTGGAGGCAGGCCACAGAAGGAAGGCCAGATGCTCGCGCGGCTGGGGCGCATCTCCATGCAGGATCAGGTATGCGATTAGCGACTGGAGGCGGCTGGTGTTGACCGCCGCGACGGGGCTGCCCTCGAAGCTGATTCGCAAGTTGCCGAATAGCTTGATCCGCATGAGTGCTGTCTAGTCAGTTTACGACGGCCGCGGCGGCGCGGTCCGGCGGATTTGTACCGGCTAACCAATCTAGGCCTGAGGCGCCACCGTGGATGGATTGGCGATGGTGGCGGCGGGTGCGGCGGCCGGGCTTGCGCTCGCGCTGCTGTCCGTGCGCTACATCGAGTCGCTGCTGTTCCAGGTGAAGGCCACCGAGGCGGCGCCTCTCATCGTGCCGGTGCTGATCCTATTCGCCGCGGCGGTGCTGACGTCGTTTCCAGCGGCGATCAGTGCAGTGCGGATCGATCCGGTTGAGATGCTGCGAGCGGAGTAGGGCAACGGCGCGGGCAGCCGGGTAGAGTTGGCTTGCCGCCAGGATCAATTCCAATGCGGAATGCCGATAGTCACCAAGTGTTGGAGATATCACTTTATAAGATGGAGCGTCGCAGGAGTACTGTGTCGGTCCATTTCACGGTTTCGGAGTAATCCCGACTTTCTAAGGACCGAAGTCGCCAAGACACAAATCGGTAACTGGCACCCATCGCCCTTCAAGAGGCTTGACAACGTACAGGAAGAGAGCCTAGGCTCTGAACGCGGCTACTAATCCAGCACGGGTCTTGAGGCCCCGCAGGCTCATTGAACGTCCTTGAGTCAGTGAGATTCCGGCGAGGTCCCGTTGAGCTCAATTGGGTGCCCGAGGTCACACTCACGACTTCGTGACACGACGACGCGAGTCCATCGGGCGACATCCATTGGGAGCCGCAGGAGGATCCAGTTATGAGATTCCTTGCCCACTGCCTGCTAATAGGATGTCTGGTTCTTTGCGGCAGCCTGGGCGCTCAGACGACCAAACTACCCATTTCCGATTTCCTGGCCGTTCAAGGTCAAACTTCCATTTACATCCCGCCCGTCCGGGACTACCTGGGCTGGGGAGAGGCCCTGTGCACTTCCGGCGGTCTGAGTTGCCTGTCTCCGCCTGTAGACTTCAGCAGGTTCTGTCTAGGCAACCTCGCATCGGTGGATTACGCCGGTCTCGCCGACCGATACATCACCCAGAACGGCGGCCAATCGTCGGGCACGGAGATGGACGGATCCGTCCTGATCCGGCCGCGTGCGGACAATCGCGTGGAGGTAACGGTTTCGCTGCACACCAAGAACGCCCTGACTTTCGTCCTGGCGCCTTTGGGGGTGATCCCGGGGACCTCGTGCGGCTTGATCGCTGATTTCGCAAGCGGTCCGCTGCTGATGGGGACGCGTGCCAACACGGTGCCGGCGCTCGCCGAACGGGCGCTTGGCGAGTCTTTCTTCCATGTCACTTTCCAAAATCCAGCCGGCGCGCCGCTGCCGGACCTTTTGGAATTGTTCAACAACCGCTTCTCGGACATCGAGGAGTATTCGTTCCATGCCGTGGCCAGCGGCCCCATGACTGGCGGCGGCGAGGGAACGGTTACCGTTCAACAGGCCGGTAAGGGCTCACGGACGAACATACAACCGTCCGTTGTGAACCTTCGGAAGAAGGCAAACTGATCCTGCCAAGCAGCTGAAGCCGGCCGGACTAAGCGCCGGCCGGCGTCCACTCGCAAGCAGGTTCGCTGCGCAATCAGTGCCGCGGCGTCGTCATTGTCAACGCCTGTATTTTTCACTTACGCTCTGAACCGCCGTATTTCAACCCGCCGCCGCTTTTGCGAGCCTGCGGCGCTGGAAGGCCAGCATCCAATCGTTAAAGTGGAGTCCGGCGAGTTCGGGCGGGGGCGGGGCTTCGTCGGCGGGCTGGAGCGGCACGGGGTCGATGAAGCCTGGACGGCCGGTGCCAAGCGCAGTACGCCACTCCTGCTCCACCGACATGGAGTTCCGCGCGTGGAGCGACCAGAAGAGATAAAAGACGTCGCTGGCGGCAATCAGCTTTTCGATTTCGGACTGCCAGTTGCGGCCGGAGCGGAGCGTGAGCACATCGAAGAAGATCTCCATGTGCGGGGCGGCCTTACAGATTCCCTGAATGCGTCCGAGAACTTCGTCGCGATCGGCGGAAGCGTAGGAGGCGAAGGCGCGGCGGATCCAGGTCTCGCGCGCAGCGATCCGGCCCTGCGCGGCGCCGGCCGCTTCGAGAACGAACTGCACCTTGGCCACCTGCACACCGGCCGCATAGATCACGGCCTTTCCGGGATAGGCGTGCGGGCTGGAGGCGGGAAGCGTGAACACGAAATTGACGGAACCGATCTCGCCATCCCAGAGAAGGGAGTCCTCCGGGTCTTCCACCAGCACGCCGGGAATTTCGAGGTGGACGGTGAGAAGAACGCCGCGACCGAGGGGTACCGGCCCCCTGGAGACGGACATGAAATCGGCGGCATCGAGTCCGCGGTACTGGCGGCCGGCGCGGTCGAGAACCTCGGCGCTCTGGGCTGCCAAATGCACCCACAGCGAAAGGACGGCGCTGGCGGCGGGCTCGATGGCGAAAGGGGCCGTGACCGTAAAGTGGACCAGGTCCGGGGCGAGCAGCGGACTTGCGGGTTCGGCGGCGGCCCCGGCCCCGGCTTCTGCCGGGATCAGAAGTTCGATATCGCGGCGGACCGTTTCGAGCGTGCGGCGCAGGACATCGAGGTTCGGGGCGTCCTCGCCGAATCCGGCTTCACAGGCGGCGTGCAACCCGGCGAGGGCCGCCAGGCAGGCATCGAGCTCATGGAGGCGGGCGGGGGAGACGCGCCCGGCGGCGTGGGACAGGTCGAACCAAGTCGTTCCCGCGGATGAAAAGGGCACGCTTTTGACGGCCGCCTCGAGCCGCGTGCCGACCCACTCCAGGGGTGCGGCGCGAAATTCCAGATCGCCGTCGTCCGGCAGCGGGTAGAGCGTGGGCCAAAAAGCCTCGAGCAGCGAGCGGAGCACGAGCAGGCCTTCGGCGAGGCCGGGAAAACCGTCGCGATGGAGGAGAGCCTCGGTGAGCCAGGACGCGATGCGGAGATCTTTGGTGTGGTTGACAAGCGCCTCGGTGCAGAGCTCGGCGACGGCTGCCCAGTCGGCGGACTTCCGCTCTCGCTGCCAGACGCCCTGGGGAAGGTCGGGCTCTTCGCGACGGGCTTCTTTTATCCGTTCGAAGAGCGTGGAATAGCGGATGTCTTCGCCGCTGGGGTTAGGCCCCGGAATCGGCCGTAGAAGATCGGAGACTGCGGGCATGACGCCTCCCTTCAGCCGGAGTTCGGTTGCAGTGACAGCTTAGCAGCGGCGCGGGGAGATGAAAAGCGGTTTGGCAGGGTTGGACGGCGGAAGTATGGCAAAAGGGCTTCGGGCCCCGTCAGCGAGAAGGCCCGAAGTCAGGAGGAACTTGATTATCGCGTGCCGGCGAGCTCGCCCACTTCTTCGGCTTCCAGCATTCCGGTGCTGTTGGCAAGCGAAAGGGGCACTTCCCGGAGGTGAACCGGATCCAGACCGCGGGCGGGCGCCCGTTCTTCCCATCCATTTTCGCGCGCCGGGAAAACCAACCATCCGGTGCCGGGAACATAGGCGACCCAACGTCCTAAATGCTTTGCGCTGCGGTAGAGTTTCGGGCTGAGCTCCAGCGATTGCGAGGGTTGAGTGAGGTCCGCGGGCACAACGATTGAATTCCGCGCCCTTCGGACGGCGGCGAAATAGTCCGGCGCGCTCATGCCGATGCAGGTTCCGTGGGTCGCCCATTCGTGCTGGATCAGCGATTCGGTGGGAATGTAATTGAGGGCTGCCTGAAGGACTGCGCGGGCCACGGGCCTGGCGGGCCCGCATTTTTCCGGTCCGCGGGCATTCTCGTCCTGAGGCCATAGCCCATGCACCACAAACCCGGTGCGCCGTCCGGGAGCGCACTCCCTGGGGTCTTTGAAGCCTCCTGCCTGAGCGCAGAAATCCGGCGCATAGGAGAGAGACAGGACATAGTACGTGAACTGGCCCGGGATGGGCGCACTCCCCCGCGGCTGGGGAGCCGCCGTAAGAAACAGGGTCAGGCAGGCCAAAGCCGCGGCGGTTCGGGCGATCGAACTCGGGGTGTTCCGCGTTGAGCCTATTCTCGCTCGGGTTGCGTCTTGGCGGGACAAGCGGTATCCGCGGTGCCGCCGCGAGCATGCCGCGCCGCTCAAGAGACGGCGATGAGCCGGGATCTCTTTGAGCGAGCCGGCTGAGAGGAGCTGAGAGGCCGATTCTGTTGCGCCGGTTCTCTGGAGCACATACAATTAGCTTCGACAAAGTTTAAGCTCACGCTTCGGAGAGATTCTCATGGGCCTAACCCGCCACACGTTCGTAGTTTTTCTGGCCATCGCAGGCCTTGCAACTGCCCAGGTTCCCGCGGGAGGAACTGCTCCCGCCACGGGGCCGGCTCGAGGGGGGAGGGGGTTCGCGCCTATCGTGATCGGGCCGCCGGCTCCGGTGCCGCCGGAGGTTGCGATTCCCCGTGCAACTCCCGCGGAACTGGCGCAGGTCAATCAGGCCGTGCACAGGCTGATCGAGTCCGATCGATCCGCCGCAAAGCCTCTGCTGAAGAAATTCGAGTCGCAGCTAATGCTTCAGCCAGCGCGGCTCAATGTGGCGGCCACGTACACCCAAACCGCGCAACGCATGGGACCGCGCCACGAAGGCTTCGTCGAAATTGCAAAGCAAGGAAATATTGATCTGCTGCTCGACGGAGATTCGATCACCGATTGGTGGGTGCAGGGGGACGCCAACAAGGCCATGTTCGACAAGTATTTCGGCGGTTACAGAACCGCGAACTTCGCCATAGCCGGTGACACAACCCAGGGAGTGCTGTGGGGCCTGAAGAACGGAGAGGGCCAGGGATTCCAGCCGAAGGCGATCATGCTCATGATCGGCACCAACAACACTGGGGGAACGAACAACGCGGGCACCGCCACCGCCGCCGAAATTGCGGAGGGCATCGGCGCAGTCGTTCTGGAGATGCGGAACGATTTTCCACAGGCGAAGATTCTCCTGCTTGCGGTTTTTCCGCGCGGGTTGCCTGGCGACTCGGTGCGGGACAAGATTGCGGAGATTAACCGTATCATCTCAAAGCTGGATGACCAGCGCCACGTCTACTACTTGGACATCGGTCAGAAATTCCTGGATGACACCGGGCATTTTCTCGCGGATGCGTTCCGCCCCGACAACCTGCATCCGCAAGCCAAAGGCTACGATATTTGGGGCGCAGCCGTGAAGGACAAACTCGCCGAAATGATGAAGTGAGTCTTTTTCGAGTGGATGGAGCCGAAGCTCCGGATCAGCGAATCTTCTCCGCCAGCGTGGAGCTTGCGGCCAGCGGGTCCTGGCCGTCGGCGGTGATTGCCCAACCGGCGATATAGCGTCCTTTGCGGAAGAAACAGAGCTTGCCCAGATACTTGTCCGTGGTCTGAAACGCTTCGTCACCCACCTTGGCGGGGCTGTTCTCGTTGTACCGCTCGCGCATTTTCTGCAACACCGCCGCCGCCGAATCCGGCGTATCCTCGAAGACTACGAACGCTTTGCCGTAGTCGTATTGCGCCATGTAGCCGCGCTTCAGGGCGCGCATTCCGAGCACACTTTCCGGGATCAGGCGAAGGGTCTGCTGTTTCTCGGCGGGGAACCAGGAGAGCGCCGCGGGTGGCGCCGACTGCCCGGACACCGACTTATCCAGGGCCGCGGCCCAGGCTTTCAACTCAGCCGAGTGGTCTCCCTCCGGGTTGGCTGCGATCTCCAGGTAGTATTTGTCTTTGGCGAAGATGAGCCGGCGGGGAACGATCTGCCCGCCCATGCCGACGGAGTAAGCCGGAAGGCGCAGGTCACGGTTGGCGGCGAAGATGCCGAAGGCGGAATCGGCATCGCCCATATCCGAAATGTCCACCACGAACGTGACGCCGCCCTTGTGACAGGTGACGCCCTGCATCTTGACAAACCCGTAGCTGATGTAGCCCTCGGAATTGCCGTTCATGTACTCGAAGAGATTGTCCGCTTCGTACGTGCGCAAGCCGCCACTCTGAGTCCACCCGGGGACCATGCTGCAGGACGGGGCGGCCGCTTTATCCTGCGCGGCCGCCACGAAGCCCGAAATCAAAACCAGTCCGGCAACTGCCTTCAGCATGCAAACAACTCCTGCGCGCGGATCAGGCGGTCGGCCACCTTGACTCCGTGCGGGCATTCCACGGTGCAGCCGGGGCAATCGCCGCAGCGCACGCTGGCATGTTCCGCGGAAAGGGTCCGGAAATTGTCGCGTCCCAGCGAGAACTGCCCGTAGCCCTCGGCGTAGGTTGCAAAACGGAGAACGTCGGCCACCGGGAGGCCCAGCCGGCAGGTTCCTTCGCACTTGCCGCACATATTGCAGTAGTAGGGGCGTAGGATTTCCCTGCGGACGGCCAGCAGCTTCTGTTCGGAGGCGCCGAACCTGGCGGCCATGGCCTTTATGTTCTCGTCGAGCTGGTCATTGTCGGTGATGCTGGGGATGGAGGTGTTGACGCTCGGGTTGCGGATGGCCCACTGGAGCGCGGCCAGCAGCGCGCCGGGCTGTTTGAGTTTGGCGGCGTTGGGATTCGGCTGCCCGCCGCGGCCGGCACCTGCGCCGCCCGCCATAACCTTCATCGCTACGATACCCTTGCCTGCCTTGGATGCCTCGTCGATGACGCTGGTCAGGACCGGCTCCATGGTGAAGTTGTAGGCCGTCAGAATTACGTCGATCTTGGGGTGCTTGGCGAGGAACGGAATCAGCGTGGGCTGGCCGCTGTGGGTGCTGACGCCGGCGAAGCGAATCTTCCCGGCCTGCTTGGCTGTCTGCTGCGCGTCGATCAGTTCGTCGGTGATATCCTCCGGGCGCGTGCGGGCATGCAGGTACCAGATGTCCACAAAGTCGGTGCCCAGCTCTTTGAGGCTCGTGTCGATATGGGCCAGGGCCTCCGCCTTGGTGCGGGCCTGCGTCTTGGTGGAAAGAACGATGTCCTTCCGTTTGTTTTTGAGGGCCGCGCCGACCATGCGCTCGTTATTGCCGCTCTGATAGCCGCGAGCGGTGTCGAAATACGTGATGCCCAGGTCCGCGGCGCGCTCGACGACGCTTCCGTCCGAGGTAATCATGCAGCCGAAACCTACGGAGGTGACTTTCAGGCCGGTCTTGCCCAGGGTCCTGTATTGCAGGACGGGGCTCGAGGGCAGCCTGGACGGGGCTTGTTGCGGTTCCGGCTCAGCCGAGGTGCGGGTGGCCGATGCGGCAGCGGGCAATGCCAGGCCGGCGGCCAGAAAATTGCGACGGGAAGCGTTGTTCATCATTCCTCCAACGGATTAAAGAGTGATAATATCCTAATTGTAATCGAAGGGCATCCGAGAGGAGCGATTGTATGTCGAAAGTTTTTGCACGCAGGAGTCTTTTTCAACTGGCGGGAGCGGCGGCAGTGCTCCGGAGCCGAGTCGCGGCACAACAGGCCCCTTCCGCGGGCCAGGCACCCCCGCCGGTACGCAGGCCGGGGAATCAGGGAAATCCCGAGCCTCTTCCCGGCCTCGAAAGGCGCTCCAACGTGGCGCTGATTCAAGGGGATAACCGGCGCAAGAACATCCACGATGCATTGATGGCGATCGACAAGGAAATTCAGGCGAAGATGAAGGGCAAGAAGTACGCCCTCATCAAACCCAACTTCGTTAACACGCAGAACCAGTTGGCCGCCAGCAGCGTCGACGCCATGCGCGGTATCCTCGACTACCTCTCGGAGCGGTTCAAGGGACCGGTGGTTATCGCCGAATCCTCAGCCGGCGATACCGAGGTGGCCTTTGAGAACTTCAAATACAAGGCGCTGCCTGGGGAGTACGCACGCCAGAAGCTGACTCTGGTGGACTTGAACCGGGAAGCCAAGTTCGAGCGGGCGGCCCTGCTCGATGCCAATCTTCACGTCGTGCCGGTACGGCTGGCGGCCAGGCTGTTCGACCCGGATGCCTTCGTCATCTCCTCCGCCATCCTGAAGACCCACAATACGGTGATCGCCTCGCTGGGGCTCAAGAACATGGCGCTCGGCTCGCCGCTGCACTATGCTCCCGGCGAAACTGTGCGCTGGAACGACAAGCGTAAATACCACGTGGGACTGCGGCAGACGCATTACAACATGCTGGTCACGGTGCAGAAGCTGGCGCCGAACTGGGGTCTCTCGGTGATCGACGGGTACGAGGGGATGGAAGGCAACGGGCCAAACTCCGGGACGCCGGTGCCCTCGCGGGTGGCGATTGCGTCAGTCGACATCGTGTCCGCGGACCGGATCGGGGCGGAAGCGATGGGCGTGGACCCGGAATGGCTGGGCTACGCGAAGTTCGCCGGCGGCCTCGGGCTGGGTCAGTACGACTCGGCCAAGATCGACGTGCTGGGGGCCAAGGTAGCGGACATCAAAAAGGCCTACCGCATGCACCCGGACATCGAGAAGGAGTTGAAGTGGCAGGGTCCGATGACCGAACTGCCGTTCAATCTCGGCTGGGTGCGGGCAATCGGCGATACGCAAGTGGGATAAAAGCTGACGGCAGACGCCATCGATTGGCGTTTGACTCGCCGGAAATCCAAGTTCCGGGCAGCGCCAACGGCGTAGTTGCGGGCGTGTCATCGCGGGGCCAACCGGGCGTATACTCAAAGTAGAGACAAACATGCAGAACGATTCCCGGATTGCAAAGTGGGGGAACAGCCTGGCTGTCCGCATTCCCCTGGCGATAGCGAAGCAGGCCAGTCTTTCTGAGGGAGACTCGGTGAAGTTGGCTCTCGATGGGGAGGGCGGCATTGTCCTGCGTCCGGCCCGGAAAAGGTACGAACTTGCGGATCTCGTGGCACGGATCACGCCCAAGAACCGACATCGGGAAACGGACTGGGGCCGGCCTCAGGGTAAGGAATCCTGGTGAAGATTGCCTTTGTACCAGACGCCGGCGATTTTGTTTGGATGACTTTCGACCCCCAAGCCGGCCGAGAGCAGGCGGGGCGGCGCCCGGCGTTGGTGTTGAGTCCGAAGACATACAATGCTAAATCCGGCTTGGCGTTGGCATGCCCCGTCACGAACCAGATTAAGGGATACCCATTCGAAGTGGCGGTTCCGGCCGCCATTGGCGCAACTGGCGTCATTTTGGCTGATCACCTGAAGAGCGTCGACTGGAAAGCGCGTCACGCAGAACCGCTGGGACGCTGCACAGCTGAAGTAATGGACGAAGTGCGTGGCAAACTGGCGTCACTGCTCGGGTATTGAACGCCGGAGGCTCGGGAACTGCCGCGGGCGACTTCCCTGGACACCAACTCGACGTCTCCCGCTGTGGGGCCGTTGCCCTGTCGCACATGCTCGCCTCTGCGATGGTGCATGGCAAAAGTGCTGGAGGCAGTTACCAACTGGAACATCAGTTCGTCCAAACCCGGTCGAATCCAGAAGGCAGTAAATGCGTGCGCTGTAGCGCTTGCGGGCGCAAAATTCCGCGTGAAAATGGAGTCCGAATGACTGATCCACAGCTGGACCGCGAGCTTGAGACCATCGGTCAGGAGCTTGAGCAGATCGCCCAAGCCGAACAGGCGCCAGAGGCTGAAGCGGAGAGTCAATTTGCCGAAGGGCAGGCTGCCATCGCCAGATTGCTCGACTCCGTTCTGGACATGAAGACCTCGGGCCAGTGGCACAACATTCATGTCAACGCGTTCGAAATCCTCGGGTGCACGTATCGCGAACAGGCGCATTCGAACTTCCTGGCTTGGCTATTTGACCCCGCCGGAGCCCATGGGCTAGGCGACGCTTTTCTTCGTGAGTTTATGTTGAAGGCGACCGGGACGGCTCCGTCCACCACAGACGTGATCGTAACCCCCGAGTACGAATGGAACAAGTGCAAATTCGATGTGCACGTCGAAGGCAACACTTGGCGGCTGATCGTGGAAAATAAGATCAACGATTCCACCTGGCCGGGACAGTGCAGCAGGTATCGAGCCTACTGTGACAGCTTCAGGAAGCCCCTACAGGCGTGGTTAGTGTACGTCACGCCGGATTCTTCGAAGCCACTGCCCTCCATCCCCTACTGGCTCTCTTACCGCGATGTCCGTTCGATCCTTGAGTCATTAGAGCCGGCGGGCGAGGCCAGACAGCTCATTGCCGATTTTTGTCAGCACGTTTCGCAAATCTGGAGGTCTTAGAAACGACTATGGATTCGACGGGATTCAACTCCACGCCCCGGCTAGAACTGCTGCTGAAGCATATCAGCGCAGTTCGCGTGCTGGATGAGTACATTCACGGCGGTACACTTCGGAAGGATGTCCAAGCCCTGAGGAATCAGCTCCGGCAGGCTCTGAACCGTGAGCTACCAGAGAGATGGGAACCGCTTGAGGATTCTAAAGGCTATCTCTATTCCAGGCCCCACGAGAAATGGGGTGTGGTCAACGATGACAACATGGCGGTAGAGGTGTATTTGGCGCTGCCGGTCGCCGATGATGATGACGAAGAAGACGCCTGCATCGGATTATATGTGCCGGCAAGCTGGGAGAAACGGGGACAATTTCTCGAGAAAATCAAGGCGCCCCAGGGCTTCGACCACGTCAAGCGCTATCCCGATGGGGAGTTGAGCGAACACTGTTCCATTTGGAGATACGTGAGATATCGGGACCATATGGGCTCCGACGGAACCTTCGATTGGTCCGGTTTCATGGAAGAGATCCAAGACGCGGTTCGCTGCATCGTGACCATGGAGCAAGATATCGACGTCATGCTGAGGCAGTGCGCCTGAAGTTCAATAGCATACAAACGCGTCCGGCGCGGAATTCCGCGGCAGGTCTGGCAGCAAATGTGGGGACCGCCGCAGTCCTCGACGTTGAAACGACCGGCTTCAGCCCCCGATCAGACGAGATCATCGAACTTTGCCTCACGTTGTTCCGTTACGACCGCGTCGCCGGGCGGGTCCTGGAAAGTGTGGCTAATTACTCCGGACTCCGCCAGCCATCCCGTCCGATTCCGCGGTGCGCATCGGCGCTTCATGGCATCACCTGGCATCTCGTGAGGGGCCGCCGGCTGGACTACCGCAAAATACGGTTGATGGTCCGTCAGGCTGACTTCATCGTCGCTCACTGTGCGACTGCGTATTCCGACGATGCCGATCACACATTCCGATTTGATGGCGATCACGATTCCGAGTGATGCCGATCACCGTCGGAGCGAAGCGACGCTGGGCATTTCTTATCATGCTGAAGTGATCGGCATCCGTCAATGTTTTTGTGGTCGGAGCGGAGCGACGGTGGCGACCAGCGCGGAAAAAGGGGTGCGGGGAAAAGGGGCGCAGCCTCTTTTCCTCGCCTCGGCACTGCAGTGACCCCGAGCGCGTTTTTCAGCGCTCGGTTCTCGGCGGATTCTTTCACCTCGAGCGTTCATGATTTTTCTCCGGCGGTTTTGACGGTCCGTTTTTTGCGCATCGATTCCCCTTTCAGCTCAATGCGATGAGCGTTGTGTACGAGGCGGTCCAGGATGCTGTCGGCAACGGTGGGATCGCCGATTTGCGGATGCCAGGAGGCGATCGGCAGTTGGCTGGTCAGTAGAGTGGAACGCACCTGATAGCGTCCGTCACAGATTTCCAGAAAGTCGCGACGCTCGGCTTCGGTAAGGGGCGCCATCGCCCAGTCGTCAACGATGAGCAAGTCGATCCGGCTGAGCCGGTCGAGCAACTTGCCATGGCTGCCATCGGCCCTCGACATTGCCAAGTCGCGGAACAGTTCGGCAGCTTTCAGGAACAGGGCGGTGAAGCCGTCGCGGCACGCCTTATGCGCAAACGCCCGAGCCAGCCAGGTCTTGCCGACGCCGGTTGGCCCGATCAGGAACAGATGCTGGTGTTCGCGCACCCAGGCCGACTCGGCCGTTAAAGAGCGCACCAGTTGGCGATCCAGTCCTCGTGGAGTGCGATAGTCGATGTCCTCGATGCAGGCCGGGCCCTGCAAACGACCGTTGCGTAAGCGCCGGTCCAGCGCCCGGTTCTGGCGCCAGTTCCATTGGCGGTCAATGAGTAAGCCGAGTCTCTCTTCGAAACTCAAGCTGTGGATGTTGGCGTCTTGCTGTTGCTGCTCGAAGGCTTCCGCCATTCCGCGTAACCGCATGGCGCTCAGTTTCTCGATAGTGGGTTGTATCAACATAATTCCTCACACTTTCACTGAATGGTGGGCTCTTCACCGGTGTCGAAGTATTCCGAGCCGCGTATGTTGGGGTGGTCGAGCGGCGGCCTGGGCTTGTCCGCCGGTTCAATCGCCTGGCTGTCCAGATTGCATTTCAGAATGGATTTGATGCTCTGGTAAGAACAAGCACGAAAAGCGATGGCGCGACGCGCGGCCGCTTCCACTCGCTGGCCCGTGAACTCCTTGGAGAGCCGGAGAACCCCCAGGCAGGAGCGGTAACCTTGCTCCGGGTGGCGCTTGCTGGCCATAATGCGGTCGAACAGCTCGGCGGTCGCCGGACCGATGGTCTTGGCCGAATCCACTAAGCGAGAGGGTGTCCATTCCAGGTGCCGCTGGTGAGCTTTAGGCCGATGATCATCGACCGTGGTAGCGAGGTGGGGCACATAGCTCCGTCCGTGGCTGGATACGCGCACGCCGCGGTGAAAGACCTCCACTGTGGTGGCGGTGGCTCGTACTTCCACCTCCTGTTGTGTGAGGAGGTAGGGGACGCTGTACCAGTGATTGTCGAACTCTACGTGATAGTCGATGTTGACGCGGTGGGTTTCCCAATCGCCGTACTCGTAACGCTCCGCCGGCAGAGTGCGCAATACGGGCTTGTCCAGCGATTCGAACAGGCTGCGACGCGACCCCTCACGTTTGCGGAAGGGTCGATCGTTCAGGCGCACGAGTAGTTCCTGAATGGCCTGGTTCACTTCGCCCAAACTGAAGAACCTTCTTTTGCGTAGGGCCGCCAGGATCCACCGTTCGACCACCAGGACACCGGCTTCCACCTTGGCCTTGTCGCGGGGCTTCGCCCGCCGCGCCGGCACTACCGCCACCCCGTAGTGTGAGGCCATTTCCTCGTAGGTTCGATTCACGCTCGGCTCATAGCGACAAGCCTTGGTGACGCCTGACTTCAGGTTGTCCGGAACGACGATCTCAGGCACGCCGCCCATAAACTCAAAGGCGCGCATGTGGGCGCCGATCCAGTCGGCCAAGCCTGGGTCGCGGTCGCCTCGGAGTAGGTGAAGTTGCTGCTCCCAACACCGCCACAAAGATTGCCGCCGTCGTCGTGTCGCCGCCAGTAGCGGAGTGGATGGGTATGGTGTCGCCGGCGTAATCGACAAACAGCTTCTCACCGCACGATGCTCCTGCCGCAGAACGACTTCTTGCCTGCCGAGCCACTTCCGGTAGAAATCACAGAATCGGCTGTAGCGGTAGCCCTCCGGGTTCTTCTCCCGATACTCCTCCACAGGAGTTGCAAGGTGACGTGCTTGTTGGTCTGCAACTCGTGGCGGATATCGGGGTAGTCCGGCTCGGCTGACTGGTTTTGGTGGGCCGGTCTTTCTCGCGACGGGGCGACGGCCTGCATCACCTTGTCGTCACTCCACTCGGCGATATCCGGCCATTTCAGTCCGGCCACTTCGGCGGCCTTCAGGTAATCGAAAACCGTCGCCTGACCGACAGCACAACTGGCGGCTATCTGACGCTGGGAAAGCCCCAGGGATTGAAGTCTGAGAACCTCTTTGATCTTGCGCACGGGCAACCTCTCTTGCGGCAACTTGGCTCCTCCACCTTCCAGTGGAGGCCAGTTTGCCGCTGGTTTACCCCAGCGCGCTCAGATTAAGACGGTTTAACAAAATGATTCCGAGGATGCCGATCACCATTCCGAGCACCGCCGAAAAGTGATCGGCATCGCGTCGGAATGGTGATCGCCTTCATCTCGGAGTCGCGAACGGCATCACTTCGGAAACGCGATCGCCATCACCTGCGGAACGCTGATCGGCATCGCTCGGAATACGCAGCGACATTTGATTACGATTTCGTTGTGCGGCTGATGCCCTCGTTTCGCCGCGCGACCTGGCTGTGTTCGCGCGATGGCATTGACTGGTGGGGAAAGGGCTTTGAGAGCCGTTCACTAGAGGATCTCGCTGCCGCTCACCACATCCAAAATCCCACTCCGCACCGCGCGGCCGGGGACGCCACGACGCTTCTGAAACTGTTGAGTTGTCAGGGCCCCAGCCACAAGGCTTACTTATACGAATTGCTCAGACACAACGGGCTGATAAAACCGAGAGCCCGGATCAATTTCCGCTAATAATCTCTTAAAGAGGATATGTTCGTGCCTGTGAGGGCCTTGCGAGATAGGCAGGATAGACCCTCCCTAGAAACCCAGTTTGACGGCTCTCCCCGGCTCCCGGATTGGCCCACCCCATTGATTCCGAGCCGTTCTTACGCGCATGGGAACTCGAGTCAATCTGACGCTCACCAGTTGGCCTGACAGCACGACCCGCAGAGACCATCGCATATAATTCATGCTGCATGACGATTCGTTTTGCTTTTTTGCTGGCCTCCGCGGTGGCCTGCGGCTGCGCTCAGGATTACGCCCTCGGACCGGATTCGCAGGTGCAGCCCGGCGTGCCCCAGGGCGCGGTCACGAAACACACTCTGCCGCCCGGCCGCTTCTATCCCGGCACCCCGCATAATTACGCCGTGTATGTGCCGGCGCAGTACAAGGCGGACAAGCCGGCGCCGCTGATGATCTTCCTGGACGGCAGCGGACGCCTGGGGAACGGTGAGCGCGTGCCGGCGGTGCTGGACAACCTGATCGCGAAGGGCGACTTGCCCGCGATGATTGGAATCTTTGTCGATCCGGGCGTGCTGCCGCCCGCAACTCCGCAGGCGCAGAGCCGTTTCGAGCGCGTGTTCGAGTACGACTCGCTGAGCGATCGCTATTCGCGATTTTTGCTCGAGGAACTGATTCCCGAGGTCGCCAGGAGCTACAACCTCTCGAAGAATCCGGACGATCGGGGAATTGCGGGTATCAGCACGGGCGCGGTGGGCGCATTTGCCGCGGCCTGGAACCGGCCCGACCAGTTTCATCGCGTCCTCAGCTTCATCGGAACCTTCGTCGCTATGAAGGGGGCGGACTCGCTCCCCGGGCTGATCCGCAAGACCGAACCAAAGCCGATCCGCATCTTCATGCAGGAGGGGCGAAACGATCACATCGTTCCGGGACAGCCCTACGGAACGTTTTACGCCGGAAGCTGGCCGGTCAACAACCAGGTGATGCTGGAGGCGTTCGAGTTCGCAGGGTACGATGTGAAGCTGGTGATGGGAGAAGAGGGGCACAACATGAAGCAGGGCGGCGCGATCATGCCGGAAGCGCTGCGCTGGCTGTGGCGTGAGTACCCCAAGGCAATTGCGGCGAAAACGCCGGCAGCCATCGGTCAGCCTGGATATGACACTCGCGGCAGGGTGTATTCCACCGTCTGGGCCGAGAAGCCCTGGGAGCAGGTTGGGACGACCTACGGTCCGGTAGGCGGCCTGGCGGCGGACCGCGAGGGTAACGTTTACTTTTCCGAGCCTTCGGCGAACCGCGTGTACCGGTCGGATCCGGCGGGCAAAGTGACCGTGTTCAGGGAGAATTCGGGCGGAGCCGGCGCGCTGCGAGTCGGGGCGGATGGCAGGCTTTACGCGGCGCAGTCCGGCCGCCGTCGGATCGTCTCCTGGGGGCAGGGCGGCGACGAAAAGGTGGCCGCCCAAAATCTGGACGCTGCCGATTTTGCACTTACCAGCCAGGGCGAGATTTATTACACCGATGCAGTGCGAAAGACAGTTGGACTCGCAGGCAGGAACGCCGCTGCCCAAGCCGAGATGGCTGCTCCGGCGGGCGTAGCGCTTTCGGGCGACCAGGCCATGCTCGTGGCGACGGACGCGCAGTCGCGGTTCAGTTGGTCGTTTCAAATTGGGCCCGACGGGTCGCTGCTGAACGGGGAGCCCTTCTACCGGCTGGAGATGCCGGAATCAGGATGGATGAGCGGGGTGGCGGGCGTCGCCCAGGACTCGATCGGACAGGTATACTTCGCCACGCCGTTGGGAATCCAGGTTTGTGAGGCCAACGGACGGGTGGCGATGATCCTGAATGCGCCGGAGCACGGCAGCGTGTCGGCCATCGCGTTCGGCGGCCGGGAACTGGACTGGCTGTACGCGGCGGAAGGCGGGAAGGTCTTCCGGCGTCCGGTGAAGGTAAAGGGCACAGCGGGCTGGGAGGTCATCAAGCTGCCGCGGCCGCCGCTGTAAGGATTATTTCGTTGCTACCAGCCGGTAGATACGGGCGCCATACTTTTCCACGGTGCTCAAACCGATTCCCGGGATGTCCAGAAGTTCCGCGGCGGTAGAGGGGCGGCGATCGGCCATGGCCTGCAACGCAGCATCGGTGAAGATGCGGAACGCAGGAACGCCGAGGCGTTTGGCCTCGGCCAGCCTCCAGTTGCGCAGCGCCTCCTCCACTCGCTCGCTTTGGGTAGATCTGACGTGTACGGCTTCGGGCGATGGCGGGCGGCGGGTCTTTTTCATTTTCCGCTTGCCTTTGCCCTTGCGTGCGCGGCGCGGGGCAACCGGCGCTGCTTTCATCCGCAGTTCGGGCGGCCGGGCGTCGTCCGACGCCTCGCCGGCAGGGGTGATGCTGGCCTTGGTGTAGGAGATGGAGCGTCCGTCCTTTTCGAAGACCGCGCTGGTGAGCCGCACGAGGCCGGCGCGGGCCAGCGCGCCGATCACCTCCTCGAAGGCATTGCGGCTCATCACACCATCAGGGAAGAGTTCGGCATGGAGTTTGCCGGTGGGCCGGTAATCGGTGCCGCGCAGCGCAGCGAGGATACGGGCGGCAGCCTCGCTTTCTTCGGCCGCCGGCGGGCGGAAGCGCTGCCCCACGCATTCGGCCGGGGCGCAGAAATCGCAGACGCCGCAGGCTTTGCGGCTGTCCGCGAGGTCTCCGAAGTGGCGTACCAGCCCGGACATGCGGCATTCGCTCGATTCGGCGTAGCGGAGCATAAGTTCGAGCTGTTTCTGTTTCTGCTCCGCCTGCGCCACATAGGATTCGCGCCATCCCGGCTGCCCGCGCGTCACGTTCTCGGCGTAATCCAAGACGGCGCCGCCGTGGATCCACAGTTTCTCGAGCGCCTTGTCGAACGCGTCGGCGTCCATGCGGACCTGCTTCTGCAGCAGCGCCTTTTCGACCGGCGCTTCTCCCAGGCGGGCGAAGACGGCATCGAGCACCGTCGCCTCCGGATAGTCGCGCTCAAAGAAGTAATCGTGCGTGCGGCGGTCCGAATAGGAATGCATCAGGATAGTGCGGGCGGGCAGCCCGTCGCGGCCGGCGCGCCCGATTTCCTGGTAGTAGGCCTCCAAGCTGCCGGGGAGCGCAGTGTGAATCACCGTGCGCACATCCGGTTTGTCGATGCCCATTCCGAAGGCTATAGTAGCCACCATCACTTGCATCCCGCCCTCCAGGAAAGCGTGCTGGACACGCTGACGGCGGTCGGCGTCGAGTCCGGCGTGATACGCGCCGCAGGGAAAAACGGCGGAGAGTTCGGCCGCGAGTTCCGTCGCGCCGGCGCGCGTGGGCACGTAAACAATCGCCGGGCGCCGCGATTCGTCCCGCAGCAGTTCCAGCACCATGCCCGGACGCGCGTATTGCGGCGCTTCTACCACCTCGACGGCCAGGTTTTCGCGCCGGAACCCCTGGATGAAGCGCGCCGGCACATTCAGCCCGAGTTGCACGACGATGTCGTTTTGCACGATCGGTGTGGCGGTTGCCGTCAATGCGATGACCGGCGCGGGACGGAACGTGGGCAGGTATTGGCCGAGCATGCGGTAGTCGGGCCGGAAATCGTGGCCCCATTGTGAGATGCAGTGAGCCTCGTCGATGGCCACGAGCGACGGCTTGCGGCGCGCCAGCATCTCAGGGAAACCGGTCACGCGCAAGCGTTCGGGCGCGATGAAAAGAAACTGGAGGCGGCCGTTCAGATAGTCGATGGAGACCTGCCGGGATTCGGCACGGTCGCGGCCGGAGTGAATGCGGCCGACGGCGAAACCGAGCGCCGTCAGTTTCGCGGCCTGATCGTCCATGAGGGCGATCAGCGGGCTGATGACCAGCACGGTGCCGCCCAGGGCCAGGGCCGGCAATTGGTAGCACAGCGATTTCCCGCTGCCTGTGGGCATCACCAGCAGGACATCCTTGCCATCGAGCAGGGAGCGGCACACCGGCTCCTGGCCGGCGCGAAAGTCGGTGAACCCGAAGGCGGAATGAAGCAGATCGTGAAGCGAGGCCCCGGGAGACGGCGCTACTACGGCCGGCGTCAGCGATACTGGTTCCGAAGCGGGTACCGGGGCCGGCCGGGACGGCGCGCTGCTGGGATTCCCGTTGCGCGGGCGCGCTGGAAGCTCGCCCGTTTTGCCGACCACCTCCCGAACGTAGTCCTCGATGCCCTTGAGGAACGGCGCGAGTTTCGCCGCACCCCGGTGAATGCGCCGGAGGTAAGCTTCCCATTGTCCCGTCATGGCAGGGCTCTTCACTTCCGGGTGCACGACTTCAATCAGCCGGACGCCTTTGTCCGTAGCCTCGAGGCTCTTGCCGTTCCGCACGATATATTCGCGCTTGAGCAGCACCTCGATAATGGCGGCGCGGGTGGCAGGCGTGCCGAGGCCCGAATCCTTCATGGCATCGGAGAGTTCCTTCTCGTCGAGCGTGGCGCCGGCGGTTTCCATGGCGGTAAGAAGCGTGGCCTCGGTGAAGCGTTTCGGAGCGCGCGTCTTCTTCTTCAGCACCTCCACATCCACTACGTCTTGCGCCTGCCCCTGGGCGAGGTCCGGAGGCAGGTTTTCGGCCTCGCGATCCTCCGCCTGTCCGCGCGCTTTCGGGGACTTGGCCGGGGCGATGTCCAGCACCTTCCAGCCCACCTGCTGCACGGCGCTGCCGGAGGTGTGATAGCGGTCCACGATGGCGTCGTTGCGGATGGCGGTGATCACAGTGGTCACGGACCAGATGTGGTCCTCGTGCCAGGCGCTCAGGAGCCGGCGGCAGACCAGGTCGTAGATGCGGCGTTCCTCGGGAGAGAGGTCGGCTTTGCCGGGCGGAGTGGCGGTGGGGATGATGGCGTGATGGTCGGTGACCTTGGAATCGTCGATATATCGCCGGCCGAGGGGCCGTTCGCCGGTTCCGGGCGCGAGGTGGTCGCGGTACGGTTCGGCGATGACGGCGACCACGCGGGGCAGGGTTGCGGCGACATCTTGCGAAAGATGCCGGCTATCGGTGCGCGGATAGCTGATCAGCTTGTGGCGCTCATAGAGGGACTGGGCGGTGTCCAGCGTCTTCTGCGCGCTGAAGCCGTAGAGGCGGTTGGCATGGCGCTGCAGCTCGGTCAGGTCGTAGAGCAGCGGAGGTGGCATGCGCTGGGTCTGCGCTTGAATGGATTCGATGGCGGCCTGGCCGGTGCGCGCGCGTGCTTCGATGCGCGCGGCTTCTTCACCGTCCGCCGGGAGCCGCATGGCCTGCTGGAGGGATTCCTTGCCGGCGCCGGCGGCAGAGCGGTCGCGCAGCCAGGTGCCTTTGTACGTCTGTTCCGGGGGCGCGGGCTGCGGGTGAAAGGTGGCCTCCACTTCCAGGTAATCTTCGGGCACGAAGCGGCGGATGGCGAGTTCCCGCTCTACGAGCATGGCCAGCGTGGGAGTCTGCACGCGGCCCACGGAGAGGTCTTCGCCGTAGGTGAGCGAGTAGGCCCGCGAGAGATTCATGCCTACGAGCCAGTCGGCTCGGCTACGGCCGCGCGCGGCATCGGCAAGGGAATCGTACTCGGTGCCCGGCTTCAGGCTCTCGAAACCGCGGCGGATGGCGTCGGGCGTGAGAGACGAGATCCAAAGGCGGCTCACCGGCTTTTGGGAACCGGCCGCTTCGTAGATATAGCGGAAAATCAGCTCGCCTTCACGCCCGGCGTCAGTGGCGCATACGACGCGTGAGATTTTGGGCGAAGTCAGGATGCGCTTGACGGTTTCGAACTGGTCCCTGGTCTTTTCGTAAACCACCAGCGGCCATTCGCGCGGCAGCATGGGCAGGAGCGAGCGGGACCACTGGCGCCATTCGGGGTGGATCTCGTGGGGCTGCGCCAGCGCCGCCAGATGCCCGATGGCCCAGGTGACCACGTATCCATTGCCGTGCAGGTAGCCGTCGCCTTTGCTGCCCGCGCCCAGGACCCGCGCGATGTCACGCGCGACGGAGGGCTTTTCGGCAAGTACTGCCACACTTCCGGATTCCGCGGCCCCCATGTTCACTTACCAGTGTAACGGGCGGATTGGCGGTCAAACGGCCAATTGACCTCTTCGTAAGCCATCGGGTACACTGCAAGCGATTCCGTAGCGGGGGCTAACATGTACCACTTCAAGCATTTCGGCCGGATTTGCGCGCCCGGGATTCTGGCGCTGGTTTTGGCTGTAGGACCGGCGGCAGCACAGCGCCGCGGCGGAGGCGGCGGAGCGGCCCAGCCGCCGATGACGTTCCGCTTTATGGGACCGGCAGTCGGCAACCGGATCTCGGCAGCCGCGGGGGTTCCCGGCGATCCATCCATCTACTATGCCGGAGCGGCTTCCGGCGGGGTTTGGAAATCGACCGACGGCGCGCGCAGCTTCGCGCCCATCTTCGACAGCCAGCCGGTGCAGGCCATCGGCGCGCTGGCGGTGGCAAAGTCGGACCCAAAGACCGTGTGGGCGGGAACGGGCGAAGCGTGGGCGATCCGCGACAGCGACATGATGGGCAACGGCGTCTACAAATCCACCGATGCCGGGCAGACGTGGACTCATATGGGACTGGACGAGACGGGCCGCGTCGGGCGGATCCTGATCCATCCGTCAAACCCCGACATCGTGTACGTCTGCGCGGCTGGCAGGCTGACCGGCCCGCAGCAGGAGCGCGGCGTCTATAAGACCACGGATGGCGGCAAGACCTGGCAGCGCTCTCTGTTCGTCAACCCGGACACGGGCTGCTCAGGGTTGGATATGGATGCGAAAGATCCGAACACCCTGGTGGCCGGCACGTGGCAGGTGGTCATGCACACCTGGGCGATGTTCAGCGGCGGACCGGGCAGCGGCGTGTACCTCACGCACGATGGCGGTGCGAGCTGGAACCGCGTGGAAGACGCGGGCATGCCAAAGTCTCCGGTGGGCAAGATCGATGTGGGCATTGCGCCGACGAATTCCAAGCGCGTCTACGCCCTGATTCAAACGGCGGACCAGGGCTCGCTGTGGCGCTCCGATGACGGCGGGGAGCACTGGGCCGCGGTCAACTGGCAGCGACCGCTGATCGGCCGCGCCGGCTATTACATATCGTTGAAGGTTTCGCCCGTAAATGCGGATGAAGTGCTGGTGGCAAACAGCAGTTTGTGGCTTTCGACGGACGGAGGAAAATCGTTTCGCACCATGCCGTGGGGCGGCGATACTCACGACATATGGATCGATCCGGACGGCAAGCGCATCGTGGTGACGCACGATGGCGGCATGTACGTGACCACGGACCACGGACAGACTGCCACGCGCGTGACCCTGCCGATCGGGCAGATGTATCACGTAGCGGTAGACAACGATGTGCCGTACAAGATCTACAGCAACATGCAGGACGACGGCACCATGCGTGGGCCGAACAACGTCGTGGAGGCGGGTCCGAACGTTCCGGGGCAGGGCTTCGGCGGCGGACGCGGCGGCGCCGGCACATGGGAGCACAGCCTGGGCGGGTGCGAATCCGGATTCACCATTCCCGATCCGGTGGACTCCAATATCGTCTGGGCCACCTGTTACGGCAACCAGGTGACGCGGTACGACGCGCGCGCGAAGATGGCGCGGTCGGTGAGTCCATGGCTGCACACGCTCGATGCGGAACCGAACCAGGTGAAATATCGCTGCCACTGGTCGCCGCCACTGGCCATCGATCCGTTCGACCACAATACGGTTTATTACGGCTGCCAGATGGTTCTGCGCACCACCAACGGAGGCGTAAGCTGGACCGAGCTGAGCCCGGACCTGTCCACCAAGGATCCGAGCCGGATCGTTTCCTCGGGCGGGATCGTGGGGGATAACCTGGGCCAGTTTTACGGGGAGGTGGTGTTCGCCATCGCTCCGTCTCCGGTGCAGCGCGGGCTGATCTGGGCGGGCACCAACGATGGCAAGGTCTGGTACACGAGCGATGCGGGCAGGAACTGGGTGGATGTAACGCGCAACATCACCGGGCTGCCGGCGTGGGGTGTGGTGTCGAAAATCGAGCCTTCGCACCACGAGGCCGGCACCGCATATATCTGCGTCGATCTTCATCTGATGGACAACCGCGACCCGTGGATCTATAAGACCTCCGATTTCGGCAAGACGTGGCGCAAAATCAGCGACGGTCTGCCCAAGGGCGGGCCGCTTACCTATGCACGCGCGATTGCCGAGAACCCGAACCGGAAAGGCAACCTGTTCGCGGGCACCGGCAACGCCTTCTACTATTCGATGGACGACGGCACGTCGTGGAAGCCGCTTCAGGCGGGACTGCCGCACGCGCCCGTTTCCTGGATCGTGGTGCAGAAACAGGCGCACGATATCGTACTCTCGACGTATGGTCGCGGGCTCTATATCATGGACGACATCACGCCGCTGGAGCAGGGACTGCTGGAGCAGACGCCCACCGAAGCCGCGCGGCTGGTGGCGCCACGCCCGGCGTACCGCCTCGTGAAAGGCGCGGCCCGCGCACAATTCACGTACTGGCTCAAGGAGCCGGCCAAGAGCCCGGTTGCGTTCGAGATCACGGACTCCCAGGGCGGCCCGGTGCGCTCATTGCTGGCAGGAAACGGGCGGACCGGGCTCAACCGGTTCTCATGGGATATGCACTATCAACCGCCCCGTACGGTGGCACTGCGAACGACGCCGCCCGAGAATCCGCACATCTGGGAGGAGCCGCGCTTCGAGGGGCAGGAGACGCGGCCGATCACGCACTGGGGCCTTTCGCAGGCCGAGGTGGGGCCCATCGCCGCGCCGGGCAGGTACACGGTCAAAATGACGGTGGATGGAACCTCCTACACCCAGCCGCTCGAGATACTTCGGCCCCCCGACAGTCACGGCACTGATGCGGAACTGCAATCTTCGGTACGGCTCCAGTTGAAGGTTCGGGACGATATCAACCAGGTGTCGGACATGACCAACCAGATCGAATGGATGCGCAGGCAGCTCGAAAACCAGGCCAAGAACGTCGCGGGCAAGGATGCGCTGCTGAAGGCGATCAACGCCATCGACGCGAAGCTTCAGGATGTCGAGTACCAGATGATCACCCGTGCGGACGCCCTCAGCGACGATAAATATTTCCAGACGGCGTACAAGCTGTATCAGAACTTCATATGGCTCAACGGCGAGATCGGGACGGGCGCCGGGGATGTGCAGGGATCGGGCGATTGGGGGCCGACGGAAACCGCCATCGGCCTGGTGTTGGATCTGGAGAAACAACTGGCGGCAGTGCAGGCGCAGTACAAGGGTGTGATGGAGAAGGACGTGCCGGCCTACAACCGGCAAATCACCGGGAGCGGCCTGGATCCGCTGAAGACGACGGGAGCGCCGCCTCCGCCGGCCCGCACGGGTGGCCGTTTTGGAGGGAATTAGCGGCCAACCAACAGTGGTGTGAGATCGTCTAATCTCTGAACCGCCCGCCGTCGGGGGGCGGTCTTCGCAAGATGTCCGGGAGGGTTCATGCTGCAAGACGTCCGTTTTGCCCTGCGGGTTTTCCTGAAGAACCGCGGATTTACTGCCATCGCCGTGTTGTCCCTGGCGTTTGGGATCGGCGCCAACACCGCCATTTTTACCCTAGTCGACACGGTGCTGCTGAAATCGCTGCCCGTGCGCGCTCCGGAAGAGCTGGCAGCGATCGGTATCGGCAACCCGGACGACCCCGACACCTCGTTCAATTACCCGGATTACGAATACCTTCGCGACCACAACAAGTCGTTCGCCGGGTTGATTGCGACCACGGGCGGAGGAACGTCGGTCGCCTTCAGCGTCCCCGATGAACGCGCTGCGGGATCGGATGTGGTTTCGGGCGCTCTGGTCTCGGGGAACTACTTCGAAGTGTTGGGCGTCACGCCGGTGATCGGCCGCCTCTTCACGCCGGCGGATAACGTGACGGAGGGCGCGCATCCGTACGTGGTGTTGAGCTACGACTTCTGGCAGCGGCGCTTCGCCGGCAGCACGGCGGCGCTCGGCAAGCCGGTCACCATGAACGGATCGCCGTTCACCGTGATCGGCGTGGTGCGGCGCGGTTTTCACGGAACCGTGGTGGGCACCTCACCGGACGTCTACGTCCCCATCATGATGAATTACCAGCTCAACCGCGGCTATAAGCAATGGAACTCGCGGCACTTCTGGTGGTTGAACGTGCTGGCCCGGATGAAGCCGGGAGTGAGCTTCCAGGCGGCATCGCCGGAGCTCACGGTCTTGTGGCAGCAGATTCTGCAAAACGATCCGGAGGAGCGGGAACGGGCGGCGAAACAGTCGGAGCCTCGGCAAAAGGAAGTGGGCGTCGCCATGCCGGGAAGCACGGGGTATTCCTGGTGGCGCCGAACAGTTTCCAAACCGCTGACGGTGCTGATGGGCGTGGTGGCGATGGTGTTGCTGATTGCCTGCGCCAACGTAGCCAACCTGCTACTGGCTCGGGCGGCGGCGCGGCAAAAGGAGATTGCGATTCGCCTGGCCGTGGGTGCAAGCCGGCGGCGGCTGATATCTCAACTGCTGGTGGAGGGCGTTTTGCTCTCCATTGCCGGGGGCATCGCGGGCCTCTTGTTTGCATGGTGGGGCATCCAGGTGTTGATCGGGCTGATGCCGCAACGGGCGATCGATATCGAATTGAACATCGCGCCCGATTTCCGGCTACTGGGCTTCTCGTTTGCGCTTTCGCTGCTGGTGGGAGTTGTGTGTGGACTTGTGCCGGCTCTGCAAGCCACCAGACCCAATCTCACTGGCACTTTGAAGAATGAGTTGGGCGGTGCGGTGCGGCGGAGGTTCGACTTGCGGCGTTCACTGGTGGTGCTACAGGTGGCGGTCTCCCTGCTGCTTCTGATCGGCGCGGGCCTTCTGATCCGCAGCCTGCGCAACCTGCGCACGCTCGACCCCGGCTTCGCGCGCGAAAACGTGCTGCTGGTGAGCATCAATCCGCAGGCAAGCGGCTATAAGGGTCAACGGTTACGCGACTATTACGAGCGGCTCGCCGGTCGCGTGGGCGCATTTCCCGGAGTACAGCGGGCAAGCTTGGGGAGGATCACACCGCTTGCGGGAATGCGGTGGAACGGCGACCTTGCCATCGAAGGCTATCAGCCGAAGCCCAAAGAACGCATGGTGGTAGACTTCAACGCGGTCGGGCCGGGGTTCTTCGATACCATGGGGATTCCGATTATTCTTGGACGCGATTTCAAGGCGGAGGACAACCCGGCGTTTACTCCCGACCCGCCGGACAAGCGGGAAGAGAACCCGAAGTTGGGGCCGCCCCCGCCGGTGGCCATCGTGAACGAGGCCTTTGCCCGGAAATACTTCCCCAATCAAATGCCGGTGGGAAAGCGGTTCAGCCGCGAATCGAAGTACGCACCGGAGAACTCATTCGAGATTGTGGGCGTAGTGAAGAGCGCGAACTACTTCGGCCTTCGCAAGAAGGTGGAGAGCATGGTCTATGTGCCGGTCTGGCGGGATGGCTCGGACACCATGACGCTTGCGGTCCGCTCGCGTACCGATCCGAACCAGGTGCTGCCGGCCATCCGGCGGGAAGCCGCTACGCTCGACCCGGCGATTCCGATTCTGCAAACGCTGACCCTCGAAGACCAGTTCGACAACAACATCTCGCAGGAGCGGATGGTGGCGACGCTCTGCGGATTTTTCGGTGCCCTGGCCCTCCTGCTGGCGGCGATCGGGCTTTACGGCGTGATGGCGCAATCGGTGGCGCGACGCGTGCGTGAGATCGGTATTCGCATGGCGCTCGGTGCCAGGCCCGGCGAGGTGCTCTGGCTGGTATTGCGGGAAAGCGCATTGATGATCGGGCTGGGCGCGCTGATCGGACTGCCGGCCGCGTTCTGGCTGACCAAACTGGTGAGCACCTTCCTGTTCGGCCTGACCCCGCAGGACCCGCTCAGCA
This sequence comes from Bryobacterales bacterium, assembly GCA_963836425.1. Lineage (GTDB taxonomy): Bacteria > Acidobacteriota > Terriglobia > Bryobacterales > Bryobacteraceae > CAWIJJ01. The sequence continues at coordinate 30,803 of CAWIJJ010000020.1, forward strand.
TTGCCGCGTCCGTGACGGTGCTGCTGGTCATTACCGCGCTGGCCGGCTTCATTCCGGCACGGCGGGCGACGAAGGTGGACCCGATGGTCGCGCTACGATATGAGTGACCATGTGGAATGTGGAGCCCGCCCGCTACACCTGCCGACGGGCTGCCGGCCCGATTGAAATCGATGGCAGGCTGGACGAGCCCTCGTGGAACTTGGCGGAGCAGTCCGCTTCCTTCGTCGACATCGTGACCGGCGAGCCGGCCTGGTTCGATACGCGCGTGTCCCTGCTCTGGGACGACCGCAATCTGTATTTCGGATTCCGCGCGGAAGAGACCGACGTCTGGGGCACGCTCACCGAACGCGATTCCAAGATCTGGGAAGAGAACGATCTCGAACTGTTCATTGCCGGCAAAGATGCTTACTACGAGTTCGAAATCAACGCCCTCAATACGGTGTACGAAGTCTTCTGGATCTGGAAGGATATTCTGAAGCCCGGCTCCCCTTACTTCGGCCGGCCGGAGTTTGAACCGGCGGCGCAGCGCACCATGGTGCTGGACGGCGTCGGCGGCCATGTGCATCCACGGGGCGAGCGCTGGGGTTTTCTCGACTGGGACCTGCCGGGGCTTCAAACGGCGGTGCATGTGGATGGCGTCGTAAACAGCCGGAACCACACCGATCGCGGCTGGACGGCCGAAATCGCGGTTCCCTGGCGGGGGCTGGTGGAGATCGCGGACGGCCGCGCACTGCCGCCGCGCGAAGGCGATGTCTGGCGGATCGACTGTTCCCGATTCGAGAAGATCGGGCGCAACGGCGAGGTGCTCGATCCCTGTGCGGGCTGGACCTGGAACCGGCACGGGCACTACGATTCCCACATCCCTGAAGTGTTTCCTTATGTCACGTTTTCGAGCCGGGTAGTAGGGGCATGAACCATTTTCGTTGGGAGCCGGACCTGGCTCGCGCCGCCACCATTCCCGCGGAATGGTACACCGATCCCGCCATGCTCGCACGCGAACGGGACGCGGTGTTCGGTTGCACGTGGCAGGCGGTGGGACAGGCGGCCAGCGTGGCCGCGCCGGGCAGTTACCTGGCTTGCGAAGTGGCGGGCGAGCCGGTGATGGTGGCACGCGATAAGGACGGAACGCTGCGCGCTCAGTCCAACGTGTGCCGGCACCGCGGCGCGGTTCTCACGGAGGGCTGCGGGCAGGCATCCGTCATCCGCTGCCCCTATCACGCGTGGACCTACGGGCTGGACGGGCGCCTGCTGGGCGTACCGGAGTTCGAAGGCGTCGAGAACTGGGACCGGTCCGCGGTGCGCCTCCCTCAGTTCCGCGTGGAAACCTGGGGCCCGTTCGTGTTCGTCAACCTGGACGGCACCGCGCCGGCACTCGGCGAGGTGCTGGGCGCGATTCCGGAAGAAGTGGCCGCCATCGGCTGTCCGGTGGACGCGCTGCGCTATTCGCGCCGTCGCGATTACATAATCGAGTGCAACTGGAAGGTATATATCGACAATTACCTGGAGGGTTACCACCTTCCGGCCGCGCACCCCAGCCTGTTTCGGGAACTCGATTACTCGCGCTACCGCGTGGATACGTTCCGGTACTATTCATCGCAGATCGCGCCGATTCGCGAACGCACCGAAGGCCGGCGACGGTATGACTTTCGCGACAGCAGCAATCGCGCGCTGTATTACTGGATCTTTCCTAACTTCATGCTGAACGTGTATCCGGATAACCTGAGCAGTAACATCATTTTGCCGCTCGGGCCCGACCGCACGCTGACAATTTTCGAGTGGTTCGCCTACTCGGGCGAAGTAGCGGAAGCCACCATCGAATTCAGCGATGAGATCCAGCAGGAGGACATTCGCATCTGCGAAAGCGTGCAAAAGGGACTGCAATCGCGGCATTACCGGCAGGGGCGATACTCGGTCAAACGGGAAAACGGGGTGCACCATTTTCACGGCCTCCTGGCCGAGTTTCTGCAACAGGCCGGCTAGCGGAAGGTCAACCCGGCCCGGAACCCCGTAAAGTGTACCTGTTCGCCTTCGCTCAGCCAGACGTGGTCGCGGAATTCGAAGCGCAGCGCCACACGCGGGTGAAACCAGTAGTTTAAGCCGCCGCCGTAGTGGACCATCGGTGCCCCGCCCCCGGAGATGATTGCGGACACTCCGCCAGTCACGAACGGGTCGATCTTGCGCCCGCTTTCATTGAAGAAATGGAAGCCCGGCCCCACCGCTACGATCGCCGCGTTCCGCTGAAAGTCGCCCGTGGCAATCAGCCCGGTAACATCGCCACCCAACGTGAAGCGGAGTTGGAAAGGCACGGCGCGCGAGTATGGGCTCAACTGGAAAAGCGTGGCGGCAATTGTGAAGCGGGCTGTCGCGTACGGGCTGAAGCACCGCGCCCGGCCGCCGGTGCATGTGATTGGCATTGATGAGGTGAGCCGGCGCAAAGGGCAGGTCTATCTCACGGTGGTTTACGATCTGGAGCGCCGGGTGCTGCTGTGGGTAGGAGACGACCGGACCGAAGAAGCGGTGCGGCCGTTCTTTACCCAGGAAATGGGCAAGCGGCGCTGCCAAACGCTGCGTGTGGTGTGCATGGACATGTGGGCGCCGTATGCCAAGCTCGTGCGCGACCACGCAGTCAACGCACAGATCCTGTTCGACCGGTTCCACATCGTCAAACACCTGCACGAAGCGGTAGAGGCGGCCCGCCGCGATCTGTGGCGCCAACTGACTTCCAAGGAGAGGGTAACTTTCAAGGGAACCCGCTGGCTGCTGCTGAAGAACCCGTGGAATCTGAACAGCAAGTTGAATCCGACCTGCCCGCCTCCGCCTGCCTGTAGATGCTCGCCGTGCCAGTAAGTGTAGATCTGCCTTCCGGGAATAGTCGAAATTCCGCCGTAGACGTAAGCGTTTGAATGCTGTCCCCGTGCCGCCGGCGCAATCGCCAGCGCCAGCATCAGGATGTATCTGAGCTTCTGCATGTTTCGAGATTACGGCGGGCGGCGAGTGCGTTTGTCACCGGATTGTATGGCCGCGGTCAAACTTTCAGGAACAGCTTACGGCGGTACATCCAGAAGAGCACCAGCCAGTACACCAGCAAGACCGCGAGCCCGCGGAGCAGTGGCTCGACACCGGTTCCGAACGCCTGAAAGAATCCGCGGCCGAGGTGGATGCGGAACGAATCGATGATGAAGCGCTCCCAGAGATGGGCGATCAGGTAGGCCGCCATGGAGTTCATCCCGATCACCACCAGGGGGAAGGCCCACTTGCGGTAGCCCTTGGCGTCCACGACCCAGCAGAAGCCGGCCAGGAAGAGGAAGCACAACCCGCCGCTGAACAGGGTCCAGGAAGGCGTCCAGATGCGCTTCACTACCGGGCAGATGCCGGTGAAGTGCAGGAGCAGGCCGGCGGCTATGCCGATGGCGCCCGCGGCCAGCAGCCGTTTGAACGGCAGGCGCGGGGCGCTGGCGCGCAGCCACCGGCCCGCGGCGAGGCCCAGCAGCATGGTGCCGAGCGTGGGTATGAAACTCAGGGTGAGATAGCCGCCGCCGTTGAATACGAACGGCTTGGTACGCGGAAACAGGTTGAGAAACCACTGGTCGAAGGCGTTGCCGAAGTTGGCGTTTTTGTTCCAGTGCGCGGCAAAACCGGTGTAATGATGCTGCCAGTCCGCGGGCACACCCACCGCCTGATAATCGAAGCCGGGACCGGCGGCGGGATAGAGCGCCCAGGCCAGCCAGTAGCCGAACAGGATCACGGCTAAAGCGATCCACTGCCAGCGCGGCGGGCGGAACGCAAGCAGGAACAGGATCGGGTACCCGAAGCCGATTTGCGAGAGCGTGTCTTCGAAGGTGAAGTAAGTCTGGGGGCCGCTGAGGGAGCGAAGAAACACCCCGAGGAGCACCAGAAGCAGGCCCCGCCAGAGGGCGTGGGCGAACATTCTGGGGAAGGTGCCGCCTTTGGCGATGCGGCTGGCGATCGAATAGGGGACGGCGACGCCGACCAGAAACGAGAAGCCCGGCTGAATCGTGTCGTGCAGGGAGCAGCCCGCCCAGTCCACATGGGTCTGGTGATAGGCCAGAAAATGCCAGAACGGGTTGCCGGGAAAAGCTCTTGCGACGCGTGACAACTGCAATACCTCGGCCATCATCAGCAGCATGACAAAGCCGCGATAGGTGTCCACGGCGGAGTTGCGCGTGGCAGGACCGGGGGTCGCCGTGGACCCCGCGGGTTTCATGACGGGTTCTTGCAGCGTGGGCTGCATCGCGGGGACTACGATATCACGAGGCGCGGCCCGAAGGCCAGGCAGGGATGCCAGCCGGCGTTCCGCTTCACTGGACGTTTAGCGTGGCTGGGGTGCTGGGCACGCCGCCGACGGTGACCACTACCGCCTGGTTGCCCACGGGCGCATTGTCCGGAATGGTGAAGTTGAGTTGTGTAACCCCGACCAGGCCGCTCGGGATACCGATGAACTGGATGGTGGCGGGAACATTGCCCACGGTGACCGAAACCGACTGCTGCGGCCTTGGCAGGTTGGCGAGCGCGGTACGCGAGGACGGCGTATTGCCGGTCGGCAATGTCGGCGTGACCCTGCCTTCGCCCGTCACAAACAGGGTTATGGTTTCACCGCGGCGGCCGCTGCGAAACGGGTTGATGGCGCCATCCGGAAAGGTAAAGATGCCCGGCCCGGCGTCGGTTACACGGAACCGATAGGTGACCTCTTCATATGGGTTGCTCAAGAGGAGTGTGGCGTTGCCGGGCTGTGTTTCGTAAGGGATCTGGATGTTCACCTGAGCCGGCGAAACGTAATAGATCGGCGCGGCCACTCCGTTTATGTAAGCGGCGAAGCTGCCCAGGAAATCGGGCAGGGGAATGGCGCCGGCGGACTGCGCGAGCGCGCCCATGCCGGTGCCGTACACGCTCAGAATCATGCCCGGTGCGAACACCGCCTGGCCGGACGCCGCATTACTGATGCCGCCTACTCCCAACCTGGAACGCGCCGCCTGGAACGGTACCGACAATTGCGTGTTCCACGTGAAGCCGCCGGCGTCGATTCCGGTGAAGTTGAAAACCACCGTCTTGGGGGGAGTGACATTCAGTCCCATGGACGCCCTGATCGATCCGTGCGCGGGAATCGAAGCGCTTCCGAACAGGGCGCCGATTTGCGAAGTGTAGTCCGCGCCGTCCATCGAGAAACCGGTCAGGGTTGTCCCGATACCGTTGTCTTCGCTGAGCTGGAGTTCGAATGTCCAGCCGTTACCGGTTGAATCGGCGGGTTTCTGAAAGACGGGATTCTGGTCGATGGTAGCGGTGACCGCGGAAAAGCGTGCCGGGCTGGCACTCCATGCCTTAGCCAAATTGAACGCGTCTACCGACCCCAAGCCGGTGGCGCTATCGTAACCCGGTCCGGCAGGGTGTCCCACCTTGCCGTTCACGCATTGGGGGGAGCCGCCTGCGCACGGCACGGCATTATCGCCGCCCACTACATCGTGGAACGCCTGCGGCGCCGATTGCGCGAGGTGGTACAACGCCGGGTTGATGTTGCCCAAACCGGGCTGCGATTGCGCGCCGGTGGAAATCAGGTATTGGTTGAGCAACGCAACGATGCCCGCCATGGTGGGCGCCGCCGCGGAGGTGCCGCCGAAATAGGCGCCGCTGCCGCCGGTATAGACGTAGTAACCCACATGGTTCGCCGAGGAGGTGAGCGAGAGGTCGGGGACATGCCGCGCGCCGTCGTTCGGCACGCCGGGCCCGGCTTGCCAGGAGGGACGTGTGAAATAGATGCTGGCTCCGCCGCCGCCGGAGGCAAGTCCGCCGCCCAGCGAGGTGTCGTTCCAAACTACCTCCGGGATATAGGAGAGCGCGGACGCGCCGTTGGGCGAGTTGAATCCGTTCCAGTAGGCGCCTCCGGCGTCGTTGAACGTGGTTCCACCCATGGCGGTAATTTCGGGCATGCTGGCCGGAGAATCCACGGCAAGACCGTTCTGTGCGGTGAGGGCGTCACGGTCCTCGCAATCCGCCGCGCCGGCGTCCCCTGCAGCGGCTACCCAGGTGATGCCTTGGGCGTTGGCTTGGCGGGCAACGGACTGAAAGTCGGGCAAGTCCACCAGGTCGGCCTGCTCGCAGAGGCCGTAGCTCATGCTCAGCACGGGCGCGACGTTCTGGTCCACCGCGTACATCGCGGATTGCCAGACGTCGGTCGAGTAAACGTACACGATGGTCGCCTTGCGAGCCACGGCGCCGGCCCACTGGAGGTCGAGATTCGCTTCGTCTATGTCACCGGAGCGGACACCGGGGTTGCGGCTGCCCGGCACCAGCACCTGTTGCAGGTCCATGGCGGGAAGATTGAATTTCGTGCGGAAGGCAGTCAGGTCGCTGGTGCGGAGGCTGCTCTGCCCGACCACGGCGAGTTTTTGCCCGCTGCCGTCTATGCCGGCGTCATAAAGGGGAGCAATGTTGTAGATGGTGGCGATGTCGTCGGGCGCGAGGTTGTGGGATCCGGAGGCCGAGGTCATGTTGGCAGTGGGCCTGCGCAGCCGCGGCTGCATGCCGAAGTCATTGAGACCCCGGATGTTCGACACGATGCTCGAAATGGCGGCGGGAACCGACGGATCGCTGGAGTTGGAAAAATGCGTCTCGGCCCCTTCGCGGAACCGGTGAATCTCCGTGCGGAAAGTCTTGCGTATCTGGCCGGCGATGCCGGTGAACGTGATCCACCTGCGGCTGCGCGCGACTTCCTGCACCGTGAAACCTTCGGAACGAAGCCAGGCAGCGATCTGTTCCGTGTCCGCTGAGTTGACGCCGAAGCGGGCGGCGTACTCCTCTGGAGTGAGCCACTTGTGGTAATTGGGGGAGGCCGGATCCTGTTGCTCGGCCAGCAATTGGCGCAAAGCATCCTGCTGTTCAGCGGAGGACTTCAGCATCACCGTCATCACCGGCATGGGGAATGCGTCCTCCACGCGGCCCAGATCGTCGACGGCACGCGCTTTGGCGGGAACCCGGTCCCGTAACACCTGGGTGCGTGACGAATCGATCCGGGAAATGCGGTTCTGTTGGGCGGAACTCGTTGAAAACCAAAGGAAAACTGTCGGCAAGGCGACGGACAATATTCTGCGGATACGCATGAGTCTCCAGGGGTTTACGCGGACGATAAAGTAGACGTTTCGGCAGTGTTCCGCGTTTCCCGTGCAGCCGCTGCCGATATGCTGGGTTTATGCTTGTTTCAGAAATCGATACCCCGGCCCTGGTTGTGGACCTGGATATCCTGGAGCGAAACCTGGCGCGGGTGGCCGATTACACCCGCCGCCACGGGCTGCGGCTGCGGCCCCATACCAAGACGCACAAGTCCGTGATGCTGGGCCGCCGGCAACTCCAAAGCGGTGCGGCCGGCCTGACAGTGGCCAAAGTATCCGAGGCCGAGGTGATGCTGCAGGCGGGACCGGAAGACATGCTGGTGGCGTTTCCGATCATCGGCCGGCAAAAGCTCGAACGGCTGATGGAGGTGGCGCGGCGGACGCGGGTCACGGTTGCGCTGGACAGCGCCTTTGCCGCGCGACAGCTTGCCGGAGCCGCGCGCGACGCCCAGGTCGAGATCGGCGTGCTTGCCGAGATGGACGCCGGCCTGGGACGAGTGGGAGTCGCTCCGGGCGAGCCGCTGCTCGATCTGGCGCGCGCGATTCAAAAGCTGGCGAACCTGACTTTCGAAGGGATCGCGTTCTATGCCGGGCAGGTGAAAACGCTGGACGAAAGCGGCCTGCGCGCACTGGCTGCCGTGGGTGCCATGCTGCGCTGCGCGATTGAGGACTTCCGCCGCGCGGGCATCAAGGTCGGGATCGTGAGCGGCGGTTCGACCCCCACTCTGTTCCATTCCCATGAACTCGAAGGTCTGAACGAGATTCGCCCCGGCACTTACGTTTTCAACGACATCAATACCGTCCGGAGCGGTGGCTGCGCGCTCGAGGACTGTGCCGCCTCGATCCTGGTAACAGTCGTGTCCGCCGTGCGGCCGGGGCACGCCATCGTGGACGGCGGGTCCAAGACGTTCTCTTCGGACCGGCTCGCCAACCCGGCCGAGGTAACGTTCGGATATGTCCGGGAGGCTCCGGAGGCCAAATTTCACAAAATGAACGAGGAGCACGGCTTTCTGGACATCAGTTGCGCAGGAGTGGAACTGGCTGCCGGAGACCGCCTGCGCGTCATTCCCAATCACATTTGCGTGGCGGTAAACCTGCACGAACGCGTCTACGGCGTCCGCGGCGGCAATGTGGTCGAGACGTGGACGGTGGACGCGCGGGGTAAGTTGCAATAGCGGACAGCGCATTCCCAGAGGTGGACAGCGTCCGGTTCACAACCGCGTGAAAACCCGGCTCTCGGGGCGGCAAGGCGCGTGCTCCGCAGGGAGCGGAGGAAAGTATGCCCAAGAAGGAAAGGATTCGCGAAGCGCTGACCGGCCTGCCCACGCTCGATTACCTGATGAAGCGGATCGAGTTGGGCTGGAAGCCTACGGCCATCGAGTGGGAGCGCGATATTGTGCCGGAGGGCGTCGAGCAGCAATGGTCTGAGGAGATCCCCTATGGCCTCCAGGTTTCGTCGGACTGCGCGGGCCTGGTGGAGAACCCCTCCGAACGGGAGATCATTACGCTTGCGATCGACATGATCGTGGATGACTGCCCGCTGTCGCGGGTGGCTTCGGAACTGAACCAGCGCGGCTACAAGACCCGTGATGGCCAGCCATGGGGACCGAGCGACCTGTTCAGCCTGCTGCCGCGGATGATCCAGGTAGGTCCCAAGCTGTTTACGAGCGAGCAGTGGATGACGCGCCGGCAGCGCCTCCCGCGCGTGGTGTGAAAACACGGGCGGCGGTGCGATGCTGGATAGATGCCCGTCGTCGTTTCCATGCTTCGCGGCGTCAACCTGGGGCCGCACAACCGCATCAAGATGGACGTCTTGCGCGCGCTGTATGAATCATTGGGGCTGCGTAACGTCCAAAGCTACGTGCAGAGCGGAAATATTCTGTACCAGACGGCGAAGCGCGACCTTGAAGCCGTGGCGCGGCAGATTGAAAAGGCGATGCTGGAACGCCACGGCATTCGCACCGTGGTGATCCAGAGGTCCTGCGAGGACCTGCGCGGGGTGGTCGAGCGGAATCCTTTTTCGGGCCGGGAAGTCGACCCGGCAAGGCTGGGAGTGACGTTCCTGCGCGAGGATCCGGGGCAGGTGGCCCGCGACCAGGCTGCGGCGCTGGCCGTGGGACCGGAAGAGATGCATCTCACCGGCCGCGAGATGTACGTCTATTACGTGAACGGTTTCGCGCGCACGAAATTTCCAGCGGTCGCCATCGAGAAGGCCTTAAAGACCACCGGCACGACGCGAAACTGGAACAGCGTCACGAAGCTGCTGGAGCTTTCCGAAGCCGCTGCAACTCGCCGATAATTTGTTCCCGCACGGCATCCCGAAGGGCGCCGCTCTTCCAACCTTCCGGCGACACCGGCTCGAGGATCGTGAGGCTGATATCCTGCGAAGGGCCGAAAATCCACGTGTTTCGCGGGAGAGCGTCCCCCGAGCCCGCTACCACCAGGGGCAGAATCGGGATCTTTTCGCGGATGGCGAGCTGGAACGGCCCTTCGTTGAAAGGGAGCACTTCGCCGGTGCGCGAGCGCGTTCCCTCGGGGAAGAAGACCACCGAGCATTTCTGCCGCAGGTACCTGCCGCAGCGGAGCAGGGCGCGCGCGCCTACGCTCCGGTCGCCCCGCTCCACCGGAACATCGCCCGCCATGCGCAGCATCCAGCCGATGACCGGCATACGGAACAGTTCGGCTTTGGCCAGCCATTTGGTGTCCAGGTCCAAGTGCGAAAGCACCGGGATATCGGCGAGCGATTGATGATTGCTCACCACCACGTAAGTGCCCCCGGGCTCCACGTGCCCGGTTCCGCTGATGCGGAGTTTCCAGGGATTGATGACGGCGAGTGCACGGCCGAGGTATCGAAACCAGCGCGCGGTGCGGCGGCGCAGGGGATCGCGGTCGGCGACGCGGATGGCGGCCATCAGCACCATCCACACCAGGATCAGGGATACGCTGGCGCCCCAGATCCATAAGCGAACGGAGTACTTTCAGCATGGCGAAATTACTGCCGCGGGTCCGGCCTGACCAGCAAGTCCTGGTTGTAAGTGCGGCCGTCCACGGTCAGTGTGACGGTGTAAGTGCCGGGCGGCATCCACGCGCCTTGCGCGATGGGGGTATCGCCCCGAATCGCCGAAATCGGCGCGCCGCCACGTCCGCCGCCTGCCGCCGGCGCTGCATGCAGGTCCCACACGAAGCGGTGCATCCCGGGTTCCGCGGACAGACGCTCGAAAGGACGCAGCCAGTAGCCTGCCACGGGCATGGGCGGTACTGCGGGAGCCCGGTCGCTGCTCGAGAACCGGCGGACGAGACGGCCCGTGCTGTCCGCGACTTGCAGCGTGATGGGACCCGAAGGCGCGGACCTCAAATTGTAGTAAAGGATGGCGCCGTCTGGCGGATTCCTGCCGGCCGGTTCTTCGGGAGGCAGCGGCGTATCCGTATTCGTGTTGCGCGGGAAGCGGTAGACGGGTCGCGGGGCGAACAGCCAGGCGGCGGAGGCGGCGTTCTCCGCCGTGAGCTCGCGGAGCGGCGATATGTCGTCCAGGATCCAGAAGCTGCGCCCATGCGTGCCGGCCACGATGTCGCCTTCGTGCACGACCAGGTCGCGGATGGAGGTGGCGGGCATGTTGAGGCGCAGCGGCATCCAGTCGTCGCCGTCGTTGAGCGAAACATACACGGCCAGTTCCGTTCCGGCGTACAGCAGGCCTTTGCGCACCGGATCCTCGCGCACGGTGTTGACGGGCGAAGCGGGCAGGCCCCGGACGATTTCCTTCCACGTGGCGCCGCCGTCATGGGTGCGCCAGATGTGCGGCTTCAGATCGTCAAGGCGGAATCGGTTGATGGCTGCATAGACGGTCTGGTCGTCGAAGTGGGATGCGTCGAGCTGTGAAACCTTGCTCCAGGGCGTGAGCGCGGGTGGGGTAACGTCTTTCCAGGTCCTGCCGCCGTCGCGGGTGAGGTGAATGAGGCCGTCGTCGGTGCCGGCCCAAAGGACGTCCACGTTGAGGTTGGAGGGGGCTATGGCGTAGACCACGCCGCGACGGGTGGCCTGCTGTTTCGCATCGGCGGGATAGGATCCGACGCTCGGCGGCAGGTCGTAAGTAGCACGCGAAAGGTCCGGACTGATCTCGCTCCAGGTCTCGCCGCCATTGGTGGTCCTGAGGACCATCTGAGCGCCGAGATAGAGCACGTGCGGATCGACGGGCGAAAAGAGCAGGGGCGCGGTGCGGAGATAGCGGTAATTGCCGCGCGGGGAGACGCGCTGCACCTCGCCGGTACGCTTGTTGTAGCGGCTGACGCGCCCGCCGTAGATGATGTTCGGGTCGAGCGGGTCGGGCGCAATGTAGGCGTACTCCTCCGCTCCCACCGGATGCCATTCGCGAAACGTGATCTGGCCGTCGTTGCCGCGGCTTGCGATGCCCACCGAGCCGCTCTCCTGCTGCCCGCCGTACACGTTGTACGGAATCTGGTTATCGGTGATGACGTGATAGAACTGCGCGGTTGGCTGGTTGTACCAGGAACTCCACGTGTCTCCGTTGTTGACCGAGATGGAGGCGCCCTGGTCGGTGGCGAGAAGTAGAATTTCGGGGTGCTGCGGGTTGATCCACAGATTGTGGTAATCGTCGCCGCCGGGCGCGCCCTTAACCACAGTGAACGTCTTTCCGGCATCGGCGGAGCGGTAGAAGGCGATGTTGGCGGAGTAGACCACGTCTTTGTTGCGCGGATCCACGCGCACGCAGGCGAAATCGTTGCCGCGGCCGTTAATCCGGTTGTCTGTGTTGACCAGGCTCCAGGATGCTCCAGCGTCGCTCGAGATGTACAGGCCACCCCGTTCGCGCGATTCCACCACGGCGTACAGGCGAGTGGGATCGCTGGGGGCGACGGCGATGCCGATACGGCCGAGCCCCTGGGCAAAAGCGGGCAGGCCGTTGGTTAACGGGTTCCAGGTATCGCCACCGTCCGTGGATTTGAAAATGCCGCTGGCCGGGCCGGTGAACACGCCGTTTTCCCATGGTCCCTGCTGGGCCTGCCAGAGCACCGCATAGACGATTTGGGGGTTGCGGGGATCGAACGCGAGGTCGCTCGCGCCGGTCTGCTCGTTCTTGTAGAGCACCTTGCGCCAGGTGGCGCCGCCGTCGGTAGTGCGGAAGACGCCGCGCTCGGCGTTGGGGCCGTAGGGGTGCCCGAGCACGGCGACGAAGACGCGGTCCGGGTTTCGCGGATCCACGATCATGGCGGCAATCTGCTGGCCGTCGCGAAGACCGGTGTTGCGCCAGGTTTTGCCGCCGTCCGTGGACTTGTAGACGCCGTCTCCCACGGAAAGGTCGGGCCGCTGGAGGCCCTCGCCGCTGCCCGCATAAATGACGTCGGGATTGGATGGGGCCACTGCAAGCGTGCCGATCGAACCGGTAGGCTGGCTGTCGAAGATCGGGCTCCAGGTGCGGCCGTAGTCGTCGGTTTTCCAGACGCCGCCGTTGTTCACGCCGATGTAAAAGACGTTGGGTTGGCCGGCGATGCCGTCCGCGCCCACCGTGCGCCCGGCGCGGAAAGGTCCGATCATTCGCCACTCGAAAGCCGAAAGAAAGCGCGGGTCGGTGGTCTGTGACCAAACCGAGGCGGCGAGGAGCAGGAGCGGCAGCAGACGCATAGAGAAAGAAAGAATAGCACCGGGCGACGGGCATGCGCTGAACGCCCCAACAAAGACAGGTCGCCATTCGCATCCGAATCCAGCGGTTTTCATCTGATTAGCTGAACGACGGTTTACGGAGGACGAATGGCAGACCTGAAGGGCAAAGTGGCTTTGGTGACCGGCGCGGCGCGAGGCATCGGAGCGGGAGTCGCGAAGCGGTTGGCGGAGGACGGAGCGGCGGTGGCGATTACCTATGCGTCATCGACCGCCAGGGCGGAGGCGTTGGTCCGCGAAATCGAGGCAGCCGGCGGCAAGGCGCTCGCGATCCAGGCCGACAATGCCGACGCGGCGGCTGTGAAACGGGCGGTTGCCGTGACGGTGGAGACGTTCGGGCGGCTGGACATCCTGGTCAACAACGCCGGCGTGGTAACGATCGGGATGATCGGTGAGATTTCGGATGACGATTTCGAGCGTTCCCTATCGATCAACGTTCGCGGAGCATTCACTGCCACGCAGGAGGCTGTCCGCCACATGGGTGAGGGCGGGCGCATCATCATGGTCGGGAGCGTTAACAGTGACTTGATTCCATTTGCGGGCGCCTCCGTCTACACGTTGACAAAGGCGGCGCTGGCCGGTTTCACCCGCGGCCTGGCGCGCGACCTCGGCCCTCGCGGGATCACGGTGAATAACATCCAGCCGGGGCCCGTTGACACCGACATGAATCCCTCAGACGGCCCAAATGCGGAGTTTCTCATGGGCCTCATCGCCGTGAAGCGTTTTGGAAAGACGAGCGAGATAGCCGGACTGGTGGCCTACCTGGCGAGCCCCGAAGCGGGCTACATCACCGGAGCGCAGATCAAGATCGACGGCGGTTTCGCCGCCTGAGGCCCGGGTCAGCCGACGCACTCGAGGATGTAATACTTCTTGCCGTCGTCGCGCGCAATCTGGCCGGCGATCCGCCATTCGTGCCCGTCGGCAATATAGATGCGCCGATACGAATCGTACTCCATGCCGGCTTCGCGATGCACGCGGGACTGCTCCACTTCACGGGTGTCGCCCGGCGACCACGACGTCTTCGCGATCGGAAACGGATCCATGGCCGCCTACCTTGCGCACCACCCACCGTCGATGAGGATGTCGGTTCCGGTGATGAAGCCGGCATCTTCCGAACACAGGTAGACTGCCAGTTGTCCGATCTCCTCTACCCGTCCCCACCGGCCAAGCGGAATGCTCGCCAGGAACTGGGCGTTCGCTTCGGCGTTCTCGATGAGGGGCCGGTTCATTTCGGTGGCGAACGGGCCGGGACTGATTCCATTGCACGTGATTCCTTCCGAGGCGAGTTCGAGCGCCAGGGTCCGCGTCATCCCCAGCAGCGCGGATTTACTGGCCGAGTACGCGGCCCGGTGGGGCAGGGAAACCCAGCTCATGATGGACGTCATATTGAGGATGCGCCCGTATCCCGTGCCGGTCATGTGCGGGATGAAAGAGCGGCACATCAGGAACGCTGCCGTGACATTGGTGTCCATCACGCGCCGCCACTCTTCGCAGGTGAAGTCCGTGATCGCCTTGCGGACGTTGACCCCGGCGTTGTTCACCAGGATATTTACTTTGCCGAGCTTCGCAACCACATCCTGCTCCACCTGCCGGACCTGCTCCTCACTGGTCACGTCCGCGGTGAAGACGCTGGCGTCTCCTCCCGCGCCCGCAATCTCGCCGGCCACGCCGTTTAGCATGGCTGTGTCGCGGGCCACCAACGCCACGCGCGCGCCTTCCGCTGCCATGGCAATCGCCATCGCCTTACCCAGTCCTTTGCTCGCGCCGGTGATCAGCGCTGTCCGTCCATCCAGTTTTCCGCTCATATTTTTTTGGTCCCACCAGCTTCTCACAACAGCTGCGGTTGGAGGTAGTGTCCCGCTGTAAGATAATCCGTTTATGCCGGCGTTGGGTCACCTTCGGATCATCGTGCTGGCCGCGGCACTGGCTGCGGCAACCGCGGCGGTCGGGTTGCGGCAGTGGAGCGTGGGCCCGGTCCTGCTGCATCCCGGAGCCGGCGGCACCTTCGATTCGGTGGCCGTGAAGGACCCGTCCATCGTGCGCTATCGCGGCGTGTGGCATCTTTTCTATACGGCGAGAGACCGCACGGATTACAGCCTCGGCTACCTCACCGCTTCCAGGTTGGAGGATTTCGACCGCGCGCCGCGCTATCGGCTGGAACCTTTGCGCGGCGCGAAGTCCCGGTACGCGGCGGCGCCCCAGATTTTCTATTTCGAACCGCAGAAGAAGTGGTACCTGATCTTTCAGACCGCCGATTCGAACTATCAGCCGGTCTATTCGACGTCGGCGTCGATCGGCGACCCCGCCGGCTGGACCGCCCCGCTGCCGCTGGTGGAAAAGCAGGAGAACGCCAAATGGATCGACTTTTGGGTGCTCTGCGACGAGCGGCAGGCGTATCTGTTCTACACGCGGGAACACCGCGATGTGATGATGATGACTGCCCGCCTCGACAGTTTTCCGGCCGGCTTCTCCTCTCCGCGCGTGGTTTTTTCCCCGGTGCACGAAGCGGTTCACGTCTATGCCGTGCAGGGGTCGCGGCCCCTCTACGCCATGCTCTACGAGCAGCAGCAAAACGACCGGCGCCGGTTCGGCCTGGCGCGGGCTACCTCGCCGGCGGGGCCGTGGACCATCGCCGAGGCGAGCTTTGCATCGGGCGGGCAACTCGTGTACCTGCCCGGCCGGGAGCGCTGGACCGACGAGGTGTCGCATGGCGAACTGCTGCGGGCCGGCTACGACCAGCGCCTCGAAATCTCGCCCGACCAATGGGAGTTTCTGGTGCAGGGCATGCCCGCCGCGGACCATCGCGGCGACTACTCTCTGCTGCCATGGCGGCTCGGATTGTTGCGGTCCCCGGGCGGCATGCCTGCTGAAATCCGCGCCCTGCAACGCTAGAATCAAGAGCTATGGACCGGCCGGTAACACCGCAGTCGATCGCCGAGACGGTTGCCGTGAATGCGGCGGCAGCCGGGTCGAGCGCCATCTCGCAAATCAGTTCATCGTCGGTGGTGGACGAAGGACGTTTTGTTCCTGGAACTCTGTTGGGCGGGCGGTACCGGATCATCGCCCTGCTCGGACGCGGCGGGATGGGCGAAGTGTATCGCGCCACCGACCTCGCCCTCGGGCAGTCCGTAGCGTTAAAGTTCCTGCCCGCCGAAACGGCCATCAACCCGCGACTGCTGGAACGGTTTCACGGAGAGGTGCGCGTGGCCCGCCTGGTGTCGCACCCCAACGTCTGTCGCGTGTACGACATTGGCGAAGTGGACGGCACACCCTTCATCTCCATGGAATACGTGGATGGCGAAGACCTGGCGTCCCTGCTGACACGGATCGGCCGCCTTCCCGCCGACAAGGCGCTCGATACGACCCGGAAACTGTGTGCCGGCCTGGCGGCGGCCCACGACCGCGGCGTCATCCACCGCGATCTCAAGCCGCAGAACATCATGATCAACAAGCGCGGCGAAGTGGTGATCATGGATTTCGGACTGGCCGCCATCGCGAGCCAGCTTTCAGGGGCTGAGGTCAGAAACGGCACCCCCGCCTACATGTCGCCGGAGCAGTTGCGCGGAGCCGAGGTCACGGCCCGCAGTGACATCTTCGCGCTCGGCCTGGTCATCTACGAGCTTTTCACGGGGCGCAAGCCCTATGAGGCGAAGACGCTCCAGCAACTGATCGACCTGCAGGAATCCGCGCACCTCACCAGCATGACCTCCGTCGCTCCCGATATCGATCCGGCGGTGGAGAAAGTGATTCGCCGCTGCCTCGATCCGGATCCGCAGAACCGCCCGGCCACACCGCGGGCCGTAATCACGGCGCTTCCCGGAGGCGATCCACTGGCGGCGGCGTTGGCCGCGGGAGAGACACCCTCGCCCGAAATGGTGGCCTCCGCGGGCAAGATGGAGGGGCTGGAACGCCGCTACTCCGTACCTTGCCTTCTGCTGGTGACTCTGGCGTTGTTCGGCGCAACATTCCTGAACGAGCGCACGCGGGCCATGTCGAAAACCCAGCTCGACGATCCACCGGATGTGCTGGCGCACAAGTCGCGGGAACTGGCGGCGGAGTTCGGCTACGGCCGCAAGCCGGCGGATTCCGTGGTCTGGCTCGACCATCGGACGGCGTTCGTGGCTTACCTGAACAAACTGCCGCCGCCGCGAAAATGGGGCGAGTGGCTGGATGCGGAAGCACCGATCGCGGCCACTTACCGCGAGAGCCCCGTGCCTCTTCGCGCCGTACCCGACGGGCAGGTGGAACGTGAGAATCCGCCCCCGACCCTCCCCGGAATGGCTACCACTGTGTTGGACGGTCACGGCAAACTGCTCGAATTTTCTGCCGTGCCTTACGATAGCGAGGCGCCGCTGGCTCAGCCGGTGACTCCCGAAGCCGTATTCCGTGCCGCTGGCCTGGATCCAGCGAGGTTCCAGGAAACGCAGCCGTCGATGACGCCGAACGTCGCGGCGGACCGCCAAATGGCCTGGAAGGGCCCTCATCCGGCGATTCCAAACGCCGAGCTAAAGCTGGAAGCGGCATGGTGGAAAGGTCGTGTGACGCAGGTCAACGTGGCGTTCCCGTGGACCGCGCAGGCTGCCGCCACCGCGCCCTCCACGTTTGCGTCCAAGATCCGTGAGATGGTCGGCTTCTTCCTGGTCGGGTCACTGGCGCTAACCATTCTGTTGATGGCGCGCCGCAATTGGAAGAACGGCCGTACCGATCGCAGCGGGGCCCTGCGCGTGGCGTCGCTGCGGGCGCTGTTCTCCATGTTGGCCTGGGTGGGGCTCGTGCATCCAATTCCGAACGGCGGACTGCTCTCCATGTTTGAGGCGAGCCTCGGGGAGTGCGTTCTCACGGGCGCGTTGATCTGGCTCCTGTACCTGGCGCTGGAACCCGCGGTGCGCGCGAACTGGCCGCATTCGCTGGTGACCTGGAACCGCGCCTTGGCCGGGCGATTCATGGATGCGCAGGTTGGCGCTCATGTCCTGATCGGCGCTGCGGTGGGCTGCGCGCTCTGGATGGCGGCCGGCGCCATCGAGACCGCCAGCACCTCCAACACGATTTCGCCGGATGGCGCGTTGATCTTCACCATGGGGGCGCGGGCCTGGATCGGCAGCCATGCCCGCGGACTCGGAATTGCGCTACAGGCCGGCCTGCTCGTTTTCTTCGTCATCTTCTGCGTACGCCTGATCGTCAGGAAGAATTTGGCGGCGGCTGTGGTGAGTGCGGTACTGATGGCCGCAACGGAGGGCAGCGTCCAGAATGCCCCGAACTGGAAGCTGTCTTTTGCAATTTACGTGCTGCTGTTTGCCGGTCTGATTTTCGTGTTGTTGCGATTCGGCCTGGTAACCATCATGGCGGCGATCTACTTTATCAATGGCTTCAACGCCATCACGCTGGCAGGCGATTGGACCGCCTGGTATGCGCCGGCGGGACTCGCCACGCTGCTCCTGCTGCTCGGCATCGCGGTGTTCGCCTTCTGGCGGTCCTTAGGAAATCGCGAACTGATCGGCGAGAACGTTTGAGCAACTGTTTTCGCAAAGCCGTGTTCAGCCAGACAGGAGGCAGAATGATTCGAAGAGGATTGCTGGCCTGCGTGGCGGCGCTGGTTCTTACGGGGGCGGCGGGCGCCGCGGAGATTCGCGTGAAAATCGCGCCGCCCAGGGCGCGGGTGGAGAAACGGATTGCGGCTCCCGGACGGGGCTACGTCTGGACCTCCGGTTATCAGCGCTGGGACGGCAGGGCCTACGTCTGGGTGCCGGGGCAGTGGCTCAGACCGCCGCGGCCGCGCGCTCGCTGGGTTGCCCCGCACTGGGTAAAAAGCCGCGGCGAGTGGGTCTTCATCGAAGGCCGCTGGCGGTAAGAGCCGGTGCCCTATTCAAAGCGCAGCGCCACCACCGGGTCCACCCGGGTGGCGCGGCGCGCAGGCACGTAGCTGGCGAATACCGCCACCCCCGCGAGCACCAGCGGAACCAACACGAAAGTCAGCGGGTCGCGGGCGCCTACGCCGTATAGAAACGCCTGCAACGTCCGGGTGACGGCGGCCGCGACGGGGACGCCCAGGCCGACGCCGAGCGCAATCAACCAGAGGATGTGCCGCAGCACCAGCCGGATGACGTCGCCGCCACCCGCGCCCAGCGCCATGCGAATGCCGAGTTCGCGCGTCCGTTGGGCCACCGAGTAGGAGACCACGCCGTAAATTCCCATTGCAGCCATCCAAAGCGCGATCACCGCGAATATGGTGGTCAGCCCCATCATCAGCCGCGGCAGTACCAAAACGTCGTCGAGCATGCTCTGCATCGTGCGGAGGTTGGCGATCGGCTGGTCGCGATCCATGGCGCGAACCTCCGCGCGCAGAGCACCGGCGAGGGCGGCGGCATCGCCGTTCTTGGCCCGAAGCACAAGCCATGCCGACATTCCCGGGTTCTGGCGAAACGGCGAGTAGATCTCCGGATACGGCGGCGAAAGCATGCTGCCCTGTTTTATGTTGCCGGCGACCCCGACAATAGTCATCCACGGCGCCGTGGAGTTGGCTGCGCCGAAGCGCAGCCGCTTGCCCAGGGGATCGATATTTGGAAAGTACTGCTGCACCAGCCGCTCATTGACAATGATGACGCGAAGGCTGGTTTCGGCGTCCTGCTCGGAAAAATACCGGCCGCGGAGAAGCGGAATGCCCAACGTCTGGAAGAAGCCCGGCGACACCGAACGCGTTCGGGCGAAGGATTCCTGCCCGGCATTCACCGGCTGCCCTTCCACAGTGAAGTTATTCCCGCCGCTTCCGCCGTAGAGCGGCAGCCTGGTTGACGCAGCCGCGGATTGCACGCCGGGCAGGGCGGATAGCCGCTCCGTCAGGTCACGGAAAAATGCGGTACGCAATTCAGGCGTGGGATATTTGGCTTCGGGAACCCAGACGTTTGCCGCCAGCAGGCCGTCCACACGGAACCCCGGAGTGGCATTCTGGAGCGCGGCGAAGCTGCGGATGAGGAGCCCCGCCGCCAGCAGGAGCACCACCGCCAGGGTCACTTCCAGCACCACCAGCGAACTGCGCAGCCTTCCCTTGGCATGTCCCGAGCCCGAGCGCCCGCCTTCCTTCAGAGTGTCATTGACACCCACCCGCGAAACCTGAAATGCCGGCGCGATGCCCGAAACGACTCCCGTTAGCAGCGCCACCAGCGCGGTGAAGCCGAGCAGTGTGGGATCCAGAAGATTGCCGTTGGTGGGCTGTATGTTGGGCGGCAGAGTGGTGACCAGGTATTTGCCTCCGGCGAGAGCCAGCACCAGCCCGAGCACGCCGCCCGCGAGAGCGACGATCACGCTTTCCGTCAACACCTGCCGGATGATGCGCCAGCGGCTCGCTCCGAGGGCCACGCGAATTGCGATTTCGCCGCTGCGCCCGGTCGCCCGCGCCAGTTGCAGGTTGGCCACGTTGGAGCATGCAATCAGCAGCACGAACGCTACCACCCACATCAGGATGCTGATGGACTCGCGCGGGCCCTGGCCCATGTTCTGCACCAGGTCGCGAACGCTCAGGTCCATGTCCTGATTTGTTTCGGGATACTGCGCCGCCAGACTGTGCGCGATGGTGCTCATCTCGGCCTGGGCCTTAGCGAACGTGACCCCCGGCTTCAGCCTGCCCATCACTTCGAGCGGACGGCGGCCGCGGGCGGCCTGTCCGGTATCCTGAAGCGGGGTCCACAGGTCGTAGTTCTCCCAGGAGAAGCGAAACTGCGGCGGCATAATCCCGACGATCTTATAGCTGATGTTATCGAGGACGATGTTCTGTCCAACCGCGCCCGGCGCTCCGCCGAAGCGGCGCTTCCAGAAACCGTCGCTGAGCACGACCACCGGTTCGCCCCCGGCCCCATATTCGGTAGGCATAAAGGGCCGGCCGAGCACCGGCGCTACCGAATAGAGATCAAAGAACCCCGAGGAAACCTGTGCACCATCGACTCGCTCCGGCTCACCGCGCCCTGCGATTATCGGCGCGGTATCCTGAATGGCCACCATGGACTCGAATGACTGGCTCCGCTTCTGAAAATCGACGAAGTCCGGCCAGGACGAGCCGTACATGATGCCGCCGCGGCGCTCACCGTAGATAACCGCCAACCGGTCCGGTTCCCTCACCGAAGGCAGCGGGCGCAGGAGGTAGACATTGAAGAAGCTGAAGATGCAGACATTGGCGCCGATTCCAAGCCCGAGGGCGAGCACCGCGATAGTCACGAAACCGGGACTTTTCGCAAAAAGGCGAAGAGCGTAGCGAACGTCTTTGGGCAGCAACAATTCCTCCTGAGCAGCTTAGACGCTTAAACGAGGCGATTTGTTCGCCAAAAATGGCCGCGGCACCTTAGCGGCTCACCACCGGGGCCGGTCATTCGTCGGCGCCTTGCCAGGGAGGCAGTAGATGTTTCTGGACCTTGCCGAGCGCCGTGCGCGGAAGTTGATCCACGGTTATGAAGCCGCGAGGCACCTTGAAGGAGGCCAGGCTGGAGCGGCAGCGCCCTTCCAGTTCCGCCGCCTCGA
Organism: Bryobacterales bacterium; assembly: GCA_963836425.1. Taxonomy (GTDB): domain Bacteria; phylum Acidobacteriota; class Terriglobia; order Bryobacterales; family Bryobacteraceae; genus CAWIJJ01. Next base: position 52,100 of record CAWIJJ010000020.1, read on the forward strand.
AGGGACGGCCGGGCACGATGTAAGCAATCGGGATCTCCCCGCGCACCGGATCCGGCACTCCCACCACGGCCGCTTCCGCCACTTCGTCCTGCTCCAGGAGAAATTCTTCGATCTCGCGCGGGTAGATGTTGAACCCGCCGGATATGATGAGGTCGCTCTTGCGTCCGAGCAGCGTGAAGTAGCCGTCGGGAGAGCATTCGGCCATGTCGCCGGTTTTGAACCAGCCGTTGTCGAAAGCCGCGGCGGTGGCATCCTGGCGGCGCCAATAGCCCGCGAAAACGTTGGGCCCTCGCAACTGAATCTCGCCATCTACGATCCGTGCCGAGACGCCGGGCAGGGGCATGCCCACCGTGCCGGGACGCCGCTCTCCGTAATATGGATTCGAGAGGTTCATCAGGGTCTCGGTCATCCCGTATCGCTCGAGGATGGTGTGTCCGAACTTCAGCCGGAACTCTTCGAGCACCTGCGGCGGCAGTGGTGCGGATCCGGAAACGAACAGCCGCGCCGCCGCGCCCGCCTGCCGGGCGGCATCAGGCGGGAAGTCGAGCATCCGCACATACATCGTGGGCACGCCGAAAAACAGGGTGGGCTTGAAATCGAGGAACTCCGCCGCCGCTTTTTGATGTTCGAAGCGCTCCAACAGCCGCATACGGAAGCCGCTGGTCAGCCAGCAGTGAAGGCCGTTGCCGAGCGCATGCACGTGAAACAGCGGGAGCGCCAGCAGGAATCGGTCGGCGGCGGAAATCGCCCAGCAGGCATTCAGGTTGAGCGCGTTGGCGGCGAAGTTGTTGTGGGTCAGGATCGCGCCCTTGGAGACGCCGGTGGTGCCAGATGTGTAGACCAGCGCCGCAGGCGCATCGCCTTCGAGCGCGACCGCGGGCCGCGCTGCAGTTTCCGGAGGCTTCAGCTCATCCACGCGCCAGACCGGAATGGAGCCAGGCATCTCTTGCGCCGATATCACGGCACTTGGCTCCGCATCGGAGAGGATATGCAGAATCTCCCGCTCCCGGTAGAGGATGTTGATCGGCACGAAGATCACACCCAGCTTCACGCAGGCGATGTAGATGTCGATCAGTTCAAGGCAGTTGGAGAGATACACGCAAAGGCGGTCGCCCGTGGCGAGGCCCCGCTCCCGGAAGAGCGCCGCCATGCGGTTGCTGCGTTCGTCGATTTCTCCGAACGTGAAGGTGGCGCCGCGGAATTCGAGTGCGATCTCGTCGCGGCGGCCCTGGAAGGACAAGATCGAATAGCTGGACCAGGTTCATGTTCGCTCCGGGAGGGCCGATGCCGCGGCGGCCGCGAGCACCGTGAAGGCGCCGAGCGCCAGGAAACTCGCGCGGAATTGCCCCGTCCAATCCGCCAGGAAACCCACCGCCGGCGCGCCCGCCAGAATCATCACGATGCCCACCATATTGACCAGCCCCATGGCCGCCCCGGCGCGCCCTGGAAACAGCGCCGCCGCGCGGTTAAATACGCCCGCATACGGAACCCCGCAGCCGGTGCCGAGCGCCGCAATCGCCAGCAGGGATAGCCCGGTCCATTGCCCCCAGGCGAGGACGGCGCACGCCACCGCATTCAGCAGCAGTGCGGCCCGCACCAGCGGCCGCGTTTCCATGCGGTGCAGCAGCCATCCTCCCAGCGGGCGCGAGACGATGCCGAGCAGCAACACCGCCGAGCCCATCAGGCCGGCCGTCTTCAACGGCATCTGGTGGGCCGTCTTGAGGAGCGTAGTGATCCAGGTGCCGACCACGATCACCAGTCCGAACGATGCCATCTGGACGATTCCGAGCAGCCATAGCTCGCGGCTCCGGAGCATCTCCCCGAACCCGCCGCTGGCCATACTGCGCTGCGGCGGGCGCGGCGCCGCGGCTATCCAGCCGAGCCAAACCACGGCAGCCGTCAGTGCACATCCGAGGAACGCGCCGCGCCACCCAAAAGCGCCGAGCAGTTGAGGAACCGCAAACAGAACGAACCCGGAGCCGAGCACCACCGAACCGCCGAACAGGCCCTGTGCCAGGTGCAGGTCGCGTCCCTTGAAAACCTCCACGATGTAGCGGGCACCAGCGGTGAAACAGGCGCCGGTGCCAATGCCGGCGAATGTCTTCCAGAAGAAAAGGTGCCACCAGGCGCCGGAAAACGCAATGGCCACATTGGCTGCCGCCACCCAGGCCAGCGCCACCGAGAGTACGCGCCCGGGTCCGAGGCGGTCGGCCAGGCGGCCACCCGGAATCTGCATGAGCGCGTGCGTCAGAAAAATGCCGGTAGTCAGAAGACCCGCGCTGGCATTGTCGAAGCCGAACTCGGCGCGCAGCACCGGAACCATGGGTGCGTGGTTGGTGTAATTCGCGGAGAAGGCGAAGCCCGCTGCGCAGCCGGCGGCCAATGCGCGTTTGTCCATAGAGTGTCGAATCAGCTTATCATCTGAGGTCGAGTTCGCGATTCCGCGCGTGCTCGATGACGAACTGCCCGCGCTCCACGCTTCGCAGGAGATTTACCGGATTGCCGGTTCGACACCACGGGTCTTGGCGAGAACGTACGGGCCGTCCGGGATCACCGCCACGTTTGCACGGGCAGGCAAGGAGGCGGCCAACTCCGCGACGGCCGACTCCATCGTTCTGAAGGACCTGCCCCATAGCCCGCCGTGATACTCGGATGGAAGGCCCGGGACATACCAAAGGAGGCGCTGCCGCGTGCTGACCAGGGCCAGTTTTTCGAGTTGCCACTGATCGATGGTCACCGGAGAACCTGCGATGCGCCTGAGAAACTCCGAGTCCGGAATGCCTTCGCGCAGCATGCGCGCAAACTCCGGCGCCCCCACTCCCTCCGCACAGGCGCCGGCAATCAGAATGGAGCCGCCGGGCTTGACGATGTGGGAGGCGGCGGTCACGCCTTTGATCGTCTGGTAATAGGTCAGGTCGAGCGGATACCCGGCGGCCGATGTAATCGCGCAATCCACCGGCTCGTCCAGCGTCTCGAGCAGCACCTCGGACACGAATTCGACGCCGCGCCGGTGCGCCTCCACGGGGTCTCCCGCGAACACGCCGGCGATGGAGCGATCGCGGGCCAGTGCCACGTCCAGGATGAAATCGTGCCGGGCCATGCCCGCGATCTCCAGCAGTTCGCGGTGCAGCGGGTTGTCCTCGATCGAGCCCTCCACGGCCCGCACATCGCGCATGAATTTAGGGCTGTGCAGCACCTTGATGGTTTCCTGCGCCGCCAGCCCCGGCGCGACCAGCTTCCGTCCGCCCGAGAACCCGAGCATCAGGTGCGGCTCTATAAACCCGAGAGTGATGTGAAGGTCCGCCGCCGCGAAGCGCTCGTCGATGTAGACCGGCGTGCCGGAGCGCGTGGAGCCGAGCGCGCGGTGGGACGCAAGGTTGCGCGCATCGTGATTCACCACCTTGTATTCAGCCGCAATGTCATCGCCGCAAATCTCGCGCATTTCCTCCGTAGTGGCGGGCCGGTGCAGTCCCGTGGCGATCAGGATCGTGATCTGCTCGCGCGAAATGCCGGACGCTTCCAGGCGGCGAAGCACCGGCGGCAGAGTCATGCGGTTGGGCGCGGGCCGCGTGATATCGCAAACGGATATCGCGGCCGAGCCTTTGCCGCGCGCCAGTTCGGCCAGCGGCGGCGTGCCGAGCGGGTGGTCGAGGGCCGCCTCGAGAGCGCCGTTCGCATCGGGCAGCGGTGTGGCCGTGCGGGCCTCCAGAACGCGATACCGGAACTGATCCGGCAGGTCCGCCGTGATCCCCGTTTTGCCAAAGGCAAGATTGATCCGCATGACCGACATCGTACTACTTACGGCCGATTTCCCGCCGCTACTCGATTGTCACCACTTCGTAGGCGCCGAGCTTCGGAAGCACGAAGCGGCGGCCCGTGACGCGCAGGTCCTGCCCCAGGCTTTCGGCGTGCGCCTTGCGGAACTCCTGGGCAAGCTCCACTTCGATATCGCGCATCTCGAGAGGCGCGAAGTATGCGGTCTGCGAATGGCCCGAAAGATTGACGAAGTGCACGAGCGTGCGGTTGCGCGCCGGCTGCCGCATCACCGTGATCTCCACCAGCGGATGCGCGTTGGTGCGCAACTGCCTGCCGTGCGGCAGCAGGCGATCGATCAGGTCCGCCACCAGGCCGGAGTGCCCCGGTGAACTGAGCCGGTAATACAGGCTGCCCACGTCCCACGGCAGATATGCCACGCGGTCCGTCAGGATCAGGCCGGGCTTGTCCGTCTCTATGGCGTCCGCCGCCACCAGTTCCGGCGGACCGAACATAGCGGGCGGAATCAGCGTGAGTAGCGGCTTCGGCACCGGCTCGAGCTCCAGATACGGCCCGTTGAGCAGCAAGAGCCGTGTGCCGCGCAGCGACGGAAATGCGTCCTGATCCTGAACACGAAAATACGCCGACCGTGTTTCGTCCCAGCGCCGTACCGCCTTCAGGCCGAGGAACGCCGGCGGTTCCACGCCCGCCGCCAGCAGGCGTCCGCCGCCGCGAACGTACCGCTCGAGCTGCGGCGGCGTCCGCCCCGGCGCAATCACCAGGTCGAACTGCGGCGCGCGCGCTTCCACCTGCCGTTCGTCCTCCAGCACGGCGAACGGAATGTGCAATTCGGACAGCAGCCGGAAGAAGCCGCGGTACGCGTTGCCTCCGCTGCCGAGCAACAGCACACGCGCGGCGCTCTCCTGGCCCGTGTACAAGCCGGCATGGTCTCGATGCCACGCGAAAACCGGGCGTGCCGCGGCGATCCCGCTCGCGTCCTCCTGGTCCAGCGTACCCAGCGCGACGAACGCGGGGCCCGCACCGTTCGCCATATTCTCGTAGAGGCGCGATTGAATTTCCGGGCCCGGGACGGTCACCAGCCGGTAAGGAATATCCACAAACCCGATCGCGAGATTGAAAGCCATTTTGCCGGGCTCCGCGGTGCGCGCGCGATTCACGTTATCGCTGGCCGAGTAGGGCCACAGCGGCAGAGCGCGATCGACGGCGGTGTTCGACTCCGACATGATGCCATCGGTGTGCGCCCGCAGGTACGTCCAAAATGCGGCACGCGGGCGGATCCGGTGGATCAGCGCGGCGATGCTCTCCGCCACCTCCTCGCGCGATGCCACCAGGAAGGCCCGGTAGTCGGCATCCGGGCGCGCGGGCAGATCGCGGTGATACCGCTCGCGAAAACGGGCCTGGCAGGCGGAGCAATGACAGAGGCCGACCGGATTCCCGCTGTAGTCGTTGGCCGGGTTGTCGAACATGTTGAAGAACAGGCCGTCCACATCGTAGCGTTCCAACGCCTCCGTCAGAATCTTGAGCGCGTAATCGCGGTAGTATCCGCCGTTCAGGCAGGTGGAATAGAGCCCGTTGTAGACCACGGGCTCGCCGTTCTGCCGGCGGAAGAACCAGTCCGGGTGGGTGTCGAAGACGGCTTTCCGGGTCTTGCTGAGGTCGAAGCGCCCGACCACGCGAATATGGTGCGCGTGCGCCTCTTTGAGCACCTCTCCGAACAGGTCACGTCCTGCCGGCACGTAGCGGCTCTCGTAGTGAAAGTCCATCCTGGTCGGATACCAGGCGACGATTCCACCCATGCCGATCAGCAGGGTATTCGCGGGAAACTCTTCGAGTTGGCGCACCAGGCGCGCGGGATCGAGATTGCCGTCGCTTTCGCGCAGGTTCGTCTGCACGAGCCGGACCGGCTCTTCCATCCACCACTTCGGTTGCGACATGGCGGGCGAGACAATCAGGGCGGTGCAAAGGATCGTTCGGAGCGCTTGCATGGGACGTCGCCGCCCATCATATCGCGCCAGGCCCCGGCACTTCAGTTCTCGACGGGCCTCTCCGCGGAATCGATCACCAGTACTTCCGCCGGAATCCTGCCGGATTCCAGCTTTAGCCCGAGCTGTTCCTGCAATGCCGCGAAGATCGATGGCCCAGCGCCGGACTCCGGCGCGCTACCCCCGCGCTGGCCGCCCGCAGGAGGCCTCGCCTGCATGTCGTCCGGGGCCCACTGAAGCTTCAAATCGAACTTCCCCGCCACACCTGTCGCATCCAGCACCGGCCGGTGGAGCGCTTCCGCCAGTTTGAGGGCAAGTTGAGCCATCGTACAGCCTTCCGCTTCAATGCGCCCGCGCTGGGAATGACCGACGCTGTCGCGATCGGGTGCGGAGGCCTGCGCTTTCAGCCCGCCCTTCCCTAGCAGCAGTCGGTAGCCGGGAATAGCCCTCTCCTCGCGGTGCAGTACCAGTTTGAATCGCTCGGCGAGCAGCGTCTGGAGCATCAGCATCAGATCATGATCGCCGGCAGGCACAGACGCCTTGGCCTCGATGGTATAGCGATCCTGATCGGCCCACTTAGGCCCGCCGATGATTTGCGGCTCCGGCACGTCGTAAGCGCCGCGCACGCATCGCTTCAGGGTTACGTTCTTGGCGATGATCCGCCCCTTGCTCTCAGAAATGCCTACTACGCTGCCGGGCGGTTCCTGGCTGGGCTTAATCGACGCGACTTCAAACGCACGGGCGGGCCGCCTGCTGCGCGATAAGTGCGGAGCAAAGAGGAATAAGGACTCCACAATTCCGTAACGGCCTGATGTTACTCACGTGGCGCTCACTGATACACTACGGCCTTCCGGTCGCCGCTTTCATTCTCCGCAACAGGTAGTAAAAGACGGCCGACCCCGCATAGGGCTCTACGTAGCCGCGTAATGCCTCCAGAAGGGAAGCGGGCATGGTGGTGGCGGTCCACTTTCCTATCAGCGTATCCGCGTCGATCGCCCGTAGCTCGTTGGCGCCCTCGCCCGGTTCCTCCCGCCATGCGACCACACCCCCATCGTCGAAACCCACCTGGAAGCGGCCATCCGCGGAGTTGAGGCGGAAGAGCGCCGGGCGGGGAGGGGTCAACAGCGCGGTGGCGGGGTGGTCGAGCAGAATCAGGTGCCCTTCCCAGTCGCCTTGCGTCTGATCCGCGGTGGGCGCTGAAAGGTCCGGCCGTTCGAACAACAGGCGATGATCGTCCACCGACATGTTCTCGAGCGGATAGCTGTAGCGGGACATCACGAAAGCGGCGAACTCGACGCCGTTCGGATACTCGCCCAGGTGCATTACCCCGATCGCATTGTTCTCGTCCACAAGTTTGATCACGTCGTAAACCGGCTTGTACGGATCGTTGGTGTAGGTCAGCAGAAGCACCGGATCGCCTTTGCGCAGGTACCGGCGGTTATCGTCCGGATATTCGACCGCGCGCACCACCGGTTTTCCCGGCAGCGCATCGATGTCGTAGTTCACCACGTAGCCCGTCGCGGCGTCCCCGGTTATTTTGTCGAAGCGCTTCCAGAATGCGCCGGGCGCGAAGGCAGTGCCACCGGTAACCGCAGCCTCGCCCAGGCCGGCCCCGCGTACCCGCTCCTCCCAGCCCACCAGCGTGTCACGAGCGAACGAGCCCTTCCAGAAAATATCGCGATTGATTCGCTGATTGGCCAGGTCCAGTGTTACGGCCCCGGTGTTCAGCAGCCTTTCGAGCGGCAGCGTGGAACTGTCGCGGAGAATATCCTGAAGGTCCGTCGATGGGCGCGTGCTGAAGTAGTCCGGAGTGTCGGCGCCGCGCAGCACTTCGGCGCGCACATCCACGTCGAGGCGGCCGATATCGGGCGACAGCGGATCGTACTCGTGCTGCACGAATTGGGCTGTGAATGCGATGAATCGCATGCGCGCCTGCAATTGCAGCCGGGGGTCGCTGGTGCCGGTCACGGTGAAAGAGCCGAGGAACCCGGCCAGGTTTCCTACAGCGGCCAGATCCTCAAACGTCCGGAACCGCAGCCAGGCCAGGCCCAGGTGTTCGGGGTTCGCGTTTTCGTCGAGCCGCGAAACGTCGCAGTAGAGCGTGGTGTAATTGCGCAGCAACTCGCGAATCGCGTTGACGCCGCCCGGCCCTGTCCTCCCCATGTGCTTGCGGCCCTCCAGCAGATACGTAGTCTGGCCGCTGCGAAACACCAGGTGGTAACGCATCTCGGCCTCGCCGGTGGCCTCGTTCACTACCAGATACTGGAAGCGGCTTGCCTGGTCGTCGATCGGGCATTCCACGTCCGCTACCCCGTCCAGCGACGCGAAACGGATATTGCCCTTGATGCCGGCCTCATGCGCCAGGCCATCCACAAACTCGTTGATATCGCGCGCGGAAATCTTGACCTGGAACGAGCAGGGAGCGCCGCCCGCCGGTTTTCCGGTTTCGGGAATCCGGTCGTTGAGCGTGAGGTCGGCCTGACGGCCGGATCCTTCGAGGGTTGCCCCGTCGAAGAACCATCCCGTCATCTCCTCGTCGAAGGAGAGGCCCACGCCGTCCGGCAATTGCGACTCCAGGAACGGTTGCAGCAGTGCATTCGGAGGAAGCGTGGCCGCCGCGGTGCGGCTGAGCGTGTAGTAGAAACCGAACTCCCGGCCGCCGGGCTGCGAGTGCAGGATACCCAGGTTGGCGCCGTTCCACAACGAGGAAATATCTGGAACGATTCCCGTGATGTACTTGCCAACCATGAAATCGGAATCCACCTGGCGGATCTCGTCGTGGAACGGCGTAAAATCGTTCAACTGGAAATGGTCCTGTGTGAAACTGGGCAGCACCAGGCCTTCGAACAGCCCCATCAGCCGGTAATAGCTGGCGAGCCGCCCGTCCGGTTTCAGTTCAAAGCCCAGGTAGGCCGCGGAGGCCAGGTGATTGTTGTTGCTCACCATATCCATCCGCCAGACGCCGTTCAGTGTTTCCTTCGATGGAACCGTGCCGGTGTCGAAAAGGATATTGTGGTCGCCCACGGTCATCTGCGCGAACCCGTACTTGCGGGTCATCGCAAAGGTGAAAACGCGGTTCCCGTTCGGATACTGTCCCAGGTACACGCGGCCGATGATCACGTCTTCGTTGATCACCTTCAGAATGTCGTAGAAGCCCGCCCATTCCGGCTCCAGGTATCGCAGCAGAATGTATTTGCCGGGTTCCAGAGTTCCCGTCTGCCGGCCGATCTGCACCTGTTCGAGCGTGTTGTGCGCCGTAATGCGCCCATCCGTGTCGCTGGTCACGCCCACGTATTTGCCGGCGCGTTTCTCGAACGTCTTCTTGAAGCCCGTGAACAGCGCCGAGGAAAGGGCGTTCAGGATGTGACGCTTCGGAAAGAACCCTTTCCAGTAGCCGTCGTTTCGCACCGTGCGGGTGGCGAGGTCCGGCTGCGGCGCACCGCCCTTGTTCACAATCTTATCGATGGGAAGCGTCGTGCTGCGGCGGAACAGCCGCTCCAGTTGCGCTTCGCTCCAATCGATCACCTCCAGTGGGCCGGCGCCCGACATGCTCACGGTTGTGACGGCTTTCGGGTAGAGGTCGCCCTGCATGTCGCGAATCTTCCGCTCCGCGATCCGTTCGGATACGGCGGAAATCGTCAGGAACGGATTCACCCCGAGCGCCGACGGAATCAGCGCACCGTCGGAAACGAACAGCCCGTTGTGAATGCTCCCGTCCCCGGAAAAAACGCGCCCGAATTCGTCCACGGCCCCGTGCTGATAATCCTCGCCCATCGGACACCCGCCCAGCGGGTGCGCCGTGATCAGGTGGCGCGCCTGAAAGACGTTCCAGGTCGGGTTCGAAATGAAATTAGCGCTCAACGCGCGGGCATGGCGTCGCAGCTCTTCGTTCATGCGCGTGAACACGATCTGCTGGCCCGCCTTGTCCCATTCAATCGTCATGCGACCGTCCGGCTCGAACCAGGGCGCGTCGAAGTTCATCGTTCCGCGAGCGTCGTCGATGCCCATCACCAGGTACAGCATGCTGTGGTTCAGCGCGCCGTCCCGCGCGTACTGCTGAGCCGCGTTGAGATCGGTCAGCACACGCTGCCGCTGCTCCTCCTCGTCCCCGATGCGCGTATCGTCGCCGCGGATGGCCGCGAACGCCAGTTTGGCGGCGGCCACATAGGCGCTCGGAAACGAAAAGTCTTCGATGGCAATCCGCTTCTCGACGGGTGCCGAACCGTTGTAGCGGATCACCGCCACAATGGAAGGTCCCGGTGCCGCCGGTCCGGTGGATGCGGGCTGCCGCTGCCCGTAGCCGAGAACGTCCGTCTCGCCCGCGCCGTTATAGGCCAGCCCGAAGAAATCGCCATTGCCGCTGAAACCCGTGCCGAGCGGCGGCGCAACCTTCAGACCGTGCATTTCCGAGCGAAGCAGGATCTCAGTGGAGTTGATCGCACCCGCGGCCAGGATCACGTTGGCCGCGTCGAGCGTGAAGGACTCCGACGCCAAGGGGGACGAGACGTGGCGGCCATGGATCCGCCAACCGCCGCTCGACAGCTTCTCTATCCACTCCACCTTGACCTGCGTGAAAATATCCGCGCCGTTCTTGGCGGCCAATGGCAGATAGTTCATGTAGAGCGTGTTCTTCGCCGCGAAATTGCATCCCGTCACGCAATCGCCGCACTTCACACACGGCCGCTGCACCACGCCGTGGTCATTGGGCCCGTCGAACTTAAAGTTCACCGCCACGTTGACCGGAGTCGCCACGGTGTTCAACTCGGCCGCCCGCTTCTGCAGTGCCTGGACCTTGAGCAGGCTGTGAGCGTCCGGCACCGGTTCGGCGGCCAGGACCTTCCGCGCCCGCTCGTAGTAATCGAGCATCTCTTCGTAACGCAGACTCCGCGGCCAACCCGCCAGCCGGTAGACTTCCGCATCCGGAACAATGGCGACATTCGCATTGATCAGCGACGTCCCCCCGAGCCCCGAGCCCTTGATTACCGAAATGTCCTTATAGTTCAGGAATTCATAAAGGCCCAGCGGGTTCGCGTCGCCGCGCGCGTTCTGCAGGACCCCGGGTACGTCCGAGGGAAAGTTGCCCGGCTGCCACTCCTGGCCGCGTTCCAGTATGCATAACTGATGCGGCTCGCCCAGCGCCGCCGAAATCCGCGCGCCGTTGATCGCACCTCCGTACCCCGATCCGATCACGACAAACTTGTAGGAGGTCTTTCGTTGACTCCACGGTATTGAGAGCATATCCACCTCGGAATGTGTGCCCAGTTTATCCCTACGCGCCGGAGGCGATTGCCCCTCTTGCATACACCCGCCGCCCTTTCGTGATGCTTCGTACGTTTCCGGGAGTGCCGCGATTTTGGCTGCCCGGAGGATTTGGTGTACGATCGGGTCTTCTCGTGTGCTAGGAGAATCGACATGGCGACTGCGGTTACGGGCCCTCGGCCCTGCGGACTTACTGTAAATATCTACTCGGGGACGCGCTCGGGACTTCCCGCCGGCACTAAAATCCTGCTCACCGTGATTGACGGAAATCAGAAACAGGTGCACCGTGACTTCCACAGCGCGTCCACCATTACTCTCGAAGGACTCCCGTTCCACGACAACTTCGCGGATAACTACACCGTAGTCGCGTCCGCGAAGGGTTACCATCAGGCGGGAATCACGCCTGTGAAGGTGTCGCCACGCGTCACCGCTGTCGCCGATATCATGCTCCTCCGCTCCGGCGCTACCTTCAATTTTCGCGATGCCAAGTGGGACGCGCTGAACAGGAAATATCCCGAATACGCGCGCCTGCTGGCTGCGGGCACCGCCGATAACACCGCCGCCCGCGACCGTTACACGCAACTCATGGAAAGCAAGCCTGCCGTGCTGGCCTGCCTCTTCAACCTCTTCGCGGCCATGGAGCAGATCCACCTTCCCGATCAAACGCCGCTCGAGTACATTCGCGAATTGATCTGGGATCGCTGCGAGCAGGACCGTTTCTTCGCCTGGGCCGATAAGGCCCTGATCGAACAGGTGGTCCGTTCCGCTGAGCAGGGAAACTTCGTGCCCGAACCCGGAACGGCGCTGTTCCACCCGGGCGCCACCCGCAGCTACAAACAGGTGCAGTTCGGGGAGGCGAACGTTCAACTCACCTTCCACGAAAACGATACCCGCGCCATCGACGGCGTCGATTGCGTAATGGTGGAGCCGGACATCGATTACTACCGGGATCCGCTCGCGCACGCTCTTTTGGAAGTGGCGGTCCATAAGCTGACACAGTCTCTGACGGACCCTCGCGATGTTTACATCCTGCGATGGATGGCCGGCCGGCGCGGCGGAGTGCCGAATTTCGAGCCGCCTTACCAACTCGCTTAGCTGAGGCGCGCCGCTCGGATCGCGCCGGTAAAGGAAAAACGTATGGCTGACACGTTGTTCCAACCGCTCGAGTTCAGAAATCTGAAAGTCAAGAACCGGATCTTCCGTTCCAACGTCGCGGGCCGCTTCGATAACTACGACGGCTCCGGCAACCAGGCCCGCATCAATTGGGAACTGAAATTTGCCCGCGGCGGCGTAGGCGGCATCATGTCTTCCTTCGTGCCGGTCTCCATCCGCGGCCGCATCATGCCCAATTACGCGACCATCGATACCGATGAGCGCATCCCTTTCTGGCGGGAACTCGGCAAACGCGTCCACGACCATGATTGCCGCTTCATCCTGCAATTGAGCCATGCCGGCCGCCAGCGCGATATCCCGGGCATCGAGTACGCCAAAGGCCTCAGTTCCACCGGCAAATCTGAGCCGCTGCACGGATTCGAATGCGATCGCATGACCGTTGAGGACATCCATGCCACGGTGCAGGCGTTTGCCGACGGCGCCCGCCGCGCACGCGCAGCCGGCCTTGACGGCGTCGAGTTGCACGGGGCGAACGGCTATCTCATCACCCAGTTCCTCAGTTCCGCAATCAACGACCGGGAAGACGATTACGGCGGCTCGCTCCGCAATCGGGCGCGTTTTGTGCTCGAGATCGTGGCGGCTATCCGCAAAGAGGTGGGCAGTGATTTTCACTTGCAAATGAAAATTTCGGCCACCGAATACAACAATGCGGTGCTGCCTTTCGAACCTCCCGGCAATACCGTGCAGGATTCGGTTCAGGTGGCCAAATGGCTGGAGGACGCCGGCGTGGACGCGCTGCATGTCTCCACCGGCAGTTCCTTTCCGCATCCCAAGAACCCTGCCGGTGACTTCCCCACCAGCGACGCGCTCAAGACCTTTCCCAGCATGATGGCCAGCGGCACGAACGAATTCATTAATTACCTGACGCTGCGGACCGAACCGGCCGCCAAGCTCTACCACGCCCTCTGGGAGCGTGCGCGCGGAGAAACCATCGAGGGCATCAGCCTGGAAGATAGCCGCAAGATAAAGGCCGCTGTGAAGATTCCCGTGATCTGCACCGGCGGTTTTCAGACCGCTTCCGTCATCCGGCAGGCCATCGAGAGCGGGGCCTGCGACGCCGTTTCCATCGCCCGGCCGCTGATTGCCAACAACGACCTTGTGAAGCAATTCGCAAACGGCGCAGATCGCGCCCCCCAGCCGTGCACCTATTGCAATAAGTGCCTGGTTAACGTTCTTCAGAACCCCCTCGGTTGCTACGAGGAAAGTCGCTTCTCCTCCCGCGAGGAAATGCTGCGTCAGATTTTCTCCGTGTTCGAGCCCGCACCATTCGCCGAAACGCTCGCGGCGCAAGGTCAATCGGGATGAAGCTCGGCGCGTGGCTTCTCTGCCTGGGGATTCCCGCGGCGTTCCTTTCGTTGACACGGAACAAGCCGGAGACTTTTTCGGACGTGCGCGAGCACTTCAAGTACGGCTCCATCGGCGCCGAAAGCCGTGCGGGCGTGCCCTATTGGGTATGGGCGGTGCTGCCGCGCATGTTTCCCGAGTACCTGCCGGACCGGCCCGGAAACGGCTACGAGCGCTTCGGGCTGATCTTCGAATCTCCCGGCGCCGGGCGTCCCATCGGGACGAGCTATCGTGAAACCGAGACCGGGCTGGTCGGACTCAATTGCGCGGTCTGCCACACGGGCACCCTGCGGGAATCGCCGGGCGGTCCGCGGCAGATCGTGCTCGGCATGCCCGCGCACCAGTTCGACCTACAGAGTTACCAGCGCTTCTTCTTCCGCTGCGGCAAGGATCCGCGCTTTACCCCGGATAACGTTCTCAAGGCGATCCGGCAGGTGAATCCGAAATTCGGCTGGTTCGATGCGCTCATCTATCGCTGGTTCGTGATCCCCCGCACCCGCGATGGAATCGCGGAGCAGTCCGGCAAATTCGCCTGGTTCGACGCCCGCCCGCCGCAAGGACCCGGCCGCGTCGATACGTTCAATCCCTACAAGGTGCTCTTCGGTTTCGACATGACGAAGGACGCCGGCGTCGGCACCGCGGATCTGCCTTCCCTCTGGAACCAGAGAATTCGCGAGGGTCTGTGGCTGCACTGGGACGGCAACAACGACAAAGTCACCGAGCGCAACAAGAGCGCCGCGATCGGCGCAGGCGCCAGCGAGGATTCGCTCGATCTGGACGGCATGAAGCGGGTGGAGGACTGGATTTGGGATCTGCGTCCGCCTGCCTTCCCGGCCATACGAATCGATTCGGCGCGCGCGGAAAAGGGCAGGACGATCTTCGAGCGCCAATGCGCTTCGTGCCACGAACTCGGTAGAGAGGGAGTGGGAAAGACCGTGGAACTCTCAGCAGTCGGAACCGACCCCGAACGGCTGAACTCTTTCACTCCCGAACTGGCCGCGAAGATGAACACCCTCGGCGCCGGCAAGCCGTGGCGGTTTTCGCATTTCCGCAAGACGGCGGGCTACGCCTCCATGCCGCTCGATGGAATCTGGCTGCGCGCCCCCTACCTTCACAACGGCAGCGTCCCCACCCTCCGCGACCTGTTGAACCCGCCCGAGCAGCGGCCGGCCGTATTCTGGCGCGGGTACGACGTCTACGACTTCGAAAACGTAGGTTTCGTTGCGAGCGGGCCGGAGGCGGAAAAAGCCGGCTTCCGCTTCGATACCTCGGTTCGCGGCAATAGCCGCCAGGGCCACACCTATGGGACCGCGCTAAGTACTTCCGAAAAGGCCGATCTTCTCGAGTATCTGAAAACGTTGTAGAATGCCGATGCATAAGGTGCCAATCCTATGGAAGTTAACCGGCAGGTGAAACTCGAGAACTTCGTTATCGCTCCCGACCTTCAGGAAGAGATGAAGCAGAAGCCGGACGAACCCATCGCGGTGATCATCAGCTTCCAGGAGCGGCACAACAAATCGAACCCGGCCAGCATGGCGGCCGAACAATCGGCCCGCAGTCCGGCGGGATCGGGTGGGCTGTCAGAGTCGAAGGAAACAGTCAGGAACTTTCTCGAGGGCATCGGCCGTAAGTGCCACGAAAGCGATTACTATCTGTTTTGTAAGCTGACTTCGGAAGAGATCCGCCGGATAGTGCAGGACTATCATCTGCTGGTGTACCAGATCTGGAAGGATCACGAAGTCTCGGCCCACCTGTTGACGTCAACCACAACCATCAAAGCCAGCGCCTGCTGGCGCACTTACGAGGCGCGCGGGAAGGGAATCACCTGGGCTGTTCTCGATACCGGAATTCAGGCAAGCCATCCGCACTTCAGCTCTGAAATCGTTGACCTCGATCTGAGTACCAGTTGCCTTCTCGATGACGACAGCATCGAGGACGGGAATGGCCACGGCACCCACGTGGCCGGGATTATCGCCGGCATGCCGCCTAAAAAGCAGAATGGCAGGCCCTACCGCTGGGCTTGGGAGATGCAGGGTCAGGGCCAGCCCACGATCGTGGATTTCGAAGGCGAAGTGCCGTCCGGCGTAGCCCCCATGGCGCGCATTGCGGCCGTCAAGGTGCTGAACGAAAACGGCGCCGGCAGCGATTCCAGCGTCATCCGCGGCCTCGAGTACCTGAGGAAGCGCAACCAGGAGAGCCACGATCTCAAGATCCACGGCGCCAATCTCAGCCTCGGAGTTCCGTTCAATCCGAAACTGTACGGCTGCGGCTACAGCCCGCTCTGCCAGGAAGTGACGCGGACCATTCGTTCCGGCATTGTCGTGGTAATCTCCTGCGGCAACGAAGGCTACGGCCGCGCCCAGATCTCCGAAGACCGCCGCGCGGACGTCTCCCTTCCGATGTCTATTTCAGACCCGGCCAATGCCGAAGAGGCGATCGCGGTTGGCTCCGTGCATAAGGGTTCCCCCCACACTTACGGGGTATCTTACTTCTCCTCCAAGGGTCCGACAAGCGATGGACGAAGGAAGCCGGATCTGGTCGCGCCCGGCGAGAAAATCGTCTCCTGCGCCATCGGCTCGGACGATTACGAATATCGCGAAATGAGCGGCACCAGCATGGCCGCGCCCCACGTCTCCGGCGCCATCGCGGCTTTCCTTTCGATTCACAAGGAGTTTCGGGGCGATCCGCGGGCGGTCAAGTCCATTTTCATGAAAGCCGCTACGGACTTGAATCGCGACCCCAATGTTCAGGGCGCGGGCCTCGTGGATCTCATGCGCGCCATCAGTTCCGTGTGAGGTGTTTATGAAACGAATGAAGCAGACGCGCAAGCCGAACCTGTCTCTATGGCAGTCCGCCATCGACCAGGTGGTGAACAGCACGGCCGGCGGCGGCGCGCAGGCAGTGGACGGCGGACCCGCAGCGGGACTGCGCGACGGCATCGAAAGCAGTACCGTCGATAACGTGGCGCGCTTCGTCGCCGAAGTTGAAAATCTCTCCGACATTCCCGATCCGGAAAAGCCGCAGGAGGTTGCCGCGCGAGGCATCGCGGACAGCATCTATTACTGTTCCGGCCTCGCGCTGAAAATCGCCGGAGGTGTTATCGCCAGCCTGGTTACCGGTAATCGGGACGCGGTGGAGCGCTACCGCGAAGAACTGAGGCGGAAGATGGGCGATTGCGACCCGACCTACGCCCAGGCCCTGCTGCTCTACAGTGAATTCAAGGCGCGCGGCGGCGTCATCCCTTACCGGCGGCACAAAGACATCGGGGATTTCGTTCTCAACGACCTCCCCGAGGACGCGACCATCGCAGTCGTCGGCGATTGGGGTACCGGCCAGGAAGACGCGCTTTCGCTGCTCCGAACCGTGCGAATCCACAAGCCCGACCTGGTCATACACCTCGGTGACATCTATTACTCGGGCACCCAATTCGAAGTGGATAACTACTTCTATGGTCCCTGGTCCAAAATCCTCAAGAAGATCCGCTCATTCACGCTATCGGGTAATCACGATATGTATTCGGGCGGAGCCCCCTATTACGCTCTCATCGATAAGTTCCAGCAGCCCGCCAGTTACTTCTGCCTGCGCAGTTCCAAGTGGCAGATTGTCGCGCTCGATACCGGCCTGCACTCGAACGACGGCGGCCCCACCAGGCTCGAGGAAACCGAGAAAGAGTGGCTGCGGGATAAAATTCAGAACTTCGGTGGCCGCACCATTCTTATGTCGCACCACCAGCTCTTCTCCGCCAACGAGGAAATCGAGGATAACCAGTCCTTGAACCTGAACCTGTTCAAAGCGGTGGACGGCCTCTTCGATAAGATTGCCCTTTGGTTATGGGGACACGAGCACGACCTGCAGATCTTTGAGAAACACGTCAACCTCGAACGCGGCCGCTGCGTGGGATGCAGCGCATTCCCGGTAGGTGTGGACGAACCCAAGAAACGGCGCTTTCCCGAGGTCCCGGTCAAAGATATCGGGCTCGCGAAGAACGGCGCCTTCTGGGCGCTCGGATACGCCATCCTGAAGATCGACGCCGGCGGTTCCCTCACCGCCACTTACTATCAGAATACCGACCCGAAGCAGGTCTTTCAGGAGCAGATAACATAGACCGCGCCGCTTACTGCTTGCGCGGGTGCTGATCGAAGAAATCGAAGACTTTGGGTTCAGCCAGCGCCACAATGGTACCGTGGGTGGCGCCCGGTATCTCCAGGTAGACCGGGTCATTGCCATGTTCCTTCATGGCTTTGACCATATTGCGCGAACTGGCTACCGGCACCTCATCGTCTTTGTCTCCGTGGCAGATCATCACCGGCATCGCCGCCAGCCGTTCGAATGGGAATCCGTCCGGCCGCGTGGAAGCGGCGCTGGCCGCGATTGCCGCCCAACGTTCCGCATATTTCTGTCCCAGGTACCAGGTGCCGGCTCCTCCCGCCGAGTGCCCGAACAGGTAGACGCGGGCCGGATCCACGTTGTACTCCGATAACACCATCTCCAGTACGTGCAATGCGTCCTTCTCGCTCAGCTCGCTTTGTCGCAGCCGCGAAGAATCGCTGAAACCCGCGCGTCCTCCTCCGGCCTGCGGCGGCCGCAGCAGGGCCGAACCCCATCCGGCGTTCGGCCGGTATCCCATCGGCGTCGCCACCAGGTAGCCGTGCTGTTCGGCCATCCGGGCGAGAATCCCTTCATCGCGGTCGAAGTAATAATCCTGATCCCGCGTGTTGCCGTGCAGGACCAGCACCATCGGCAGCCGCGCCTTCCCATCCCACTTGAGCGGCACATAAACCCGGTACGCCATCGGTTCGGCTGCCTCTTCGAACCAGTAATGTCGCTCGTGATCCCCGCGGGCGCGCCACAGCGGATCCTTGCCGGCTTCCAGCGACTTGAGCAATTCACGTGCAGAACGCAGGCCCGCGGCGAAATCGTAGGGCGGCTGATCGGCGTTCCACGGAATTCCGAAATCGGCCTGGCTGAGCTGTCTCTGTCCGGAATTGATGGCGCGCGCCAGTTGAAACGGATATCGCACGCTGCCCTTCGCGCCTTCGTGGCCCTTCACCTTGGCGAGGCGCCCGTTCACCGCCGCCAGTTCCGTGTCGATCCCGCGTACCAGTTGCAACGGCTGCTCCAGCCTTGCCAGCACCGTGCCGCCGTCCAGCAGTTCCGCCCGCAGCCGGTACGCTCCGTCGGGCGCATCGCCCAGTTCCGCCGCCAGCCCCAACGGCTGCTCGATCAGGTCGCGTTCGGGCACCGGCACCGTGGCGATCACGCGGGCTTCACCGTGGTTGATCAGGGACGCGCGCAGGCGGAGCCCACCGGCCGGCCGGTACGAAGCCGTATAAAGCTGCGCGACTCTCGCCACGAAGGGCAGGGAAGTGTCGGCCACGATACGGTCCGCGCGTAAAACGAGCGAGCACGCGTATTCCTGCCGCGCGTCCCAAGCCTTCCCACTCAGCAGCGACCAGGCTTTCGCCAGCCGCCTTCGCGCCTCGCCGCCTGCCCGGAACTCTGCAATGTACTCGCCTCGGAGAGCAGCTTGTCCACCTCGCTCTTCACCGGTTCTGCCGCGTCCGATGAACGGCGCATCCCCCGCACTCCCGCCGCAAACGCCTGGATCCCAGGCTGTTCGCTGAGGTTCACCACTGGTGCCGCCGGCTGGCCGTGGAGCGTCAGAACTTCCAACCAGAGCGTCACCGCAAGCGCGCGCAACGGCCCCTTACAACCTGTCCAGTTGGTCAAGATTCCCTCCGGCTCTGAAAAGCTGTGGTGAATTATATCTGAAGCGGCCGGCCTAGAGCCCCGCTTCGAAAGCGGCGATCCGCGCGAAGCTCGACCAGTCCAGCTCGCCCTGCCCGCGCGCCAGCGCCGCCAGCAGCCGGTCGCGCACCAGGCCCCCCATCGGCATCGGCGACTGGCACTCGAAAGCCGTCTCCTGGAGCAGCCGCGCGTCCTTCAGTCCAAGCCGCAACGCGAACCCGGCGGGCTCGAAATGTTCTTCCGCAATGATCCGCCCGTAGTTGGCATAGACGGGGGACGCAAACAGCCCGTTGATCACCGTCAGGAACACCTGCGGGTCTACGTTCGCCTTGCGCAGCGTGGCGAAAGCTTCGCCAAACGCCTCCATCATGGAAGCGATCATGAAGTTTCCGCACAGCTTCACTGCGTTCGCCTGCCACGGCTCCGGACCGATCTCCACCGTCTCCCTTCCCATGGCATCGAACAGCGGACGGCAGCGTGCGATTACGCCTGCCGGGCCCGCCGCCGCAATCACCAGCTTTCGCGATTCGGCGGCTTCGGGCCGTCCGAATACCGGGGCGCTGAGGAAGCTCTGCCGCCGCATGGAATGCTCCGCGGCCAGCCTTCGCGCGATTGCCGTACTGACCGTGCTGCAAGAAATGTGAACCGCTTCTACCGGAAAAATGTCCGCGAATCCCTGCGCCCCGAAGGCCACTTCTTCGAGCGCGTGGTCGTCCGCCACCATCGTGATCGCCGCTTCGCACGCGGCACATGCCGCCGCCGGCGATTCGGCCACCCGCGCTCCGTCATCCCGCAACGCTTCCGCCCGCGCGGCATTTCGGTTGTAGACCGTCACCGCGTGGCCGGCCCGCAGCAGATTGCGAGCCATCGCCGCGCCCATTCGCCCCGTCCCCAGGAATGCGATATTCATAGTTTCAGGATAAGCTTGGCGTGCCCATCGAATTGACCGTTCTTCATTCCCGTATCGAGGCGCGAGTGAACGCGATCACTGAATCCTGCCGCGATTGGCCGTGCCGCAAAGGCTGCGATTCATGTTGCCGCCGCCTCGCGGCGCCTCCGCGCCTCGATCGCGCAGAGTGGGACCTGCTGCGCCAGGGCCTTGCGCGTTTAACACCGTCCGTCGTATACGATATCGGCACCCGCCTCGGCTCGTGGCCGGCCTGTCCGATGCTCGACGTGACCGATCGCGTCTGCCTTGTGTACGAACATCGTCCCACTGCCTGCCGCACCTACGGCTTCTATCGTGAGCGCGACAAGGGGTTGTACTGTCGGCGAATCGAGGCGATGGTGGAGCGCGGCGAATGCGACGCGGTGGTTTGGGGCAACGTCGAATCGGTGGACGCCGAGCTCGGCGCGGGGAGGCCGCTGGCCGAATGGTGGGCCGAACTCGACTAGGCGCTCGCCCGCCCGTTCTGGAAGGCCGCCATCGCAGCTTTCGTTTCCGCCGGCGACAATGGGCGGTTGTCGCGCAGCAGTTCGATGGTTTCCGCCAGCCGGCAAAAGTGATCGATGCAATGCCAGCAGCCATTGACGTGCCGCTCGATCTGTTCCCTTCCGGCCCAGGTCGCGCGCCCGTCCAGAACATCCAGAAACAGTTTGCCGTTCACACACTCCGCGCCGCCGGCCTCCGCCGCCGCCCGGCCTAACATCAGGCCGTTATCAACAAGCAGCGTCCGTCGCCAGGTATCGGTTTTGCCCCGCAGCATTTCCGCCGCCTTGTCTCGGATATTTCCTACCGTGGCGGGCGCCATCCGGAGAATGGCGCCGGTTTTAGCCGAGTCGTACTTCATGCTCTCCATCCAGGCGGCCTGTTTCTCTACTGTGGTCAGAGGAGCGAGGCTTTCCGCCACAGTTTCCAGGTCAACGGTCACTTCTGGTGTTTCTACCTGGATGCCGGCAAGTATTTTTTGCCTCAATTCCGTTACGAATCGACGCTCCGGTCCCGGCTCACAATCCGGAAACAAGCCTTCGACGCTCCCTGACGGCGCCTCCCCCCCGTAGTGGGAATGGAGTCGCCGGACTACTGGCAAATAATTGGAAATGAAGTATATCCACCCGTCCGCCTTGCCTTGCCGACAGTCCCGAATCATCTCGTAACAGGTATAGATCATGGCTTACTAGATATTATGCGTGCGCTTGGGCCGAAATTGGCTATAAACCTGCTTAGAAACGGTTACGAGGAAACAGAATCATGCTCGGGTGGGTAGTTGGGTTCTTCATCATCACGCTTTTGGCCGCTGTGGTCGGCTTCGGTATGGCCGCTGTGACATTTGCAGTTCTCGCTAAGACCGTCTTCTATTTTGCGTCGGTATTGTTCCTTGTCACCCTCGCCGGCTTCATCATGCGGCGCGCCTGATCAGCGCCTTTCATATCGGCCCATGCACACGGCAGACGCGAGAACGTGTCCCTGGACCGCCTGCAAAAGCTCCTGGCGTTTCAAACCCTCGGGCTGACCTAGCGATTCCACATCCACCGCCAGCAGTTTGAAATAGTACCGGTGCGGCCCATGCCCGCGAGGTGGACAGGGGCCCCCATAATCCATTCGGCCGAAGTCGTTTCTGCCGCCGCGCGCCTTCGTTTGAGCCCCCGCCGGCAGCGCCTGCAACGACCGCGAAAGATCGTAGACAAGCCAGTGCGTCCAGGTGCCCGACGGCGCATCCGGATCCTCCACCACCAGCACGAAGCTCTTCGTTTCCGCGGGAGCCCCCGACCATTCGAGCGGCGGCGAAACATTCGCGCCGTCACAGGTGTGAATTTGGGGAATTGTCCCGCCCTCGGAAAAAGCGCTGGAGAATACTTGAAAGGCCATCGCCGCTCTCACCCGCAATGATGTTACCGCGTTTGGCGTGTTCCGGCACTTGCGGCGGCCAGGCAGCGGGAGTAAGCTCCCCTTTAGAGGAGCGAGTCATGCGGGCTTTAGGACCGATCGTACTCTGTCTTGCGCTGGCTTCCGGCGCCCAGGCGCAGCGTCGCGGTGGCGCGTCCGGCGGAATGGGCGGTGTCCGCGGGGGAATGGGCGGCGTAGGGCGGTCACCCTCATTCGGCGGCGGACGCGGAGCAGGCGCGGCGTTTGGCGGCTTTCGCGGCAGCGGCGGATTCGGGAGCTACCGCGGAGGTTTTACCTTCGGCGCCCAGGGCTCTAATCCTCTCTTCCGCGGCGGCTTTCATGACGGCTACGGCACCCGCTTCGGCTCGCTGGGCGGCTACTACGTACCGTCGTACGGCTGGGGCTTGGGATATTTCCCCGGCTATGCCGGTTTCGGACTGAGCTATGACTACGGCTACTATCCGTACAGCTATTATCCATACGATTATTCTCCCAACGTCACCGTCGTGTACCCCTCGGCGCCGGCTCAACAAACGGTGACTCCGATGTATGTAGAACGGGCGCACCCGGTGATCAGGGATTACGATCAGAACGGTCAGGAGCGTCAGCCGCCCACCGCCAGTCGCGAGAACGGCTCACCGATCTACCTGTTCGCCTTTGCCGATCACAGCATCCAGGCCGCCTCCGCCTATTGGGTGGATGGCCGGATCCTTCACTACATCAATCTGCAGCGCGAGGAGAAACAGACGCCCGTCGATTCCCTCGATAGGGAATTTACCTTGCGTCTGAACGAGGAGCGAAGGGTAACCGTACGGTTACCCAATTAAGAACACGCAACTCTACAAATGCCGTAGTAAGACTGCCGGACTGTAAGCCGGTTTCTGTACCCTTGCGGGTGGTAGTCATTCGTCTTGGCCTGATATTACTATCCGGCTCTAGCGACCTACCCGGAAGTTGAGCGGGACGGGCCACCCCTCCTCCCCTATTTGGTCTTGCTCCACGTGGGGTTTTCCCTGCCGGCAGAATTACTCCTGCCGCGGTGCGCTCTTACCGCACCATTTCACCCTTACCCCGCCTTGCGGCGAGGCGGTATATTTTCTGTGGCACTTTCCGTATCCGTTTCCGGACCCCGGCCGTTAGCCGGCACGCTGCCCTGCGGAGACCGGACTTTCCTCCCCCGAGAATCCGGGAGCGACTACCCGTCCGGCAGCCTCACCTGATAATTATCGCATTTTTGCATGAAATAATGTGCCGATCCACACCGCGTGCCTGGAACTAACCCCCTGAAATTCTTGCAGATAAGCGACTTTTTCGGTGTATCCTATCTCTGTATACGCCGCACCGGTTCTTGAGGTAGCCGGATGACCGGCATGGCTGGGCGCCGAGCCGAAGCCGCTGCCACCGAGCTGAAGCTCGCCGATCTCAAACAGTTTCGGTTTCTCGCACATGTGGATCACGCTGAGGAGAGTTAGAAGAAGATGAAGAAACTAGCATTGATAGGTGCGCTGGCGCTTGTATCGTCCTGCCTCTTTGCGCAAGGTACCAACACGGCTGGTCAAACCAAGAACAGTTGGGAGGAGATTAATTTCGAATTCAACTCCTCCATTCTGTCCGACGGTTATCCCAGTCTGCTGCGCCTGGCAGATATTCTCAGCCAGCACAGAGACTATCGTGTTCGCGTCACAGGACACACCGATTATGTCGGTTCGGCTGCATATAACGATAAGCTGGCCATGCGGCGGGCCGAGGCAGTAAAGGAATTCCTCGTAAAATACGGCGCTTCGCCCGACCAGGTCACGACGGCCGGCGACGGAAAGCGTTCTCCCGAAGTTAATAACAATACAAAAGAAGGCCGCTTCATGAACCGCCGCGTCGTGTTGACCGTGACCGACGCCTCCGGCCGTGTCATCCAGGAAGGCGGTATCGGCGATGTCCTTGACGCGCTCACGAAAAAGCTGGACGAGATGGCGCAGAAGCAGGAGGAATGCTGTGCAGCCATTCTGAAGCGCCTCGACCGCCTTGACGAGATCCTCGCCGCATTGAAGGGCCTCCAGGGCGACAACGACCGGCTGCGGAGCGAGCTTACCGATCTGCGCAACCAGCACAATGCGCTGCGCGATCAGGTTTCGAATCTGCCCAAGCCGCTATCTTCCGAGCAGACTACGACCATCGCCCACACCGAGGCCATGGGCGCGCTCGACGAATCCGCGAGGCGCAACAAAAAGTTCTCGCTGGTCGGGTTGAACATCGGTCCGGCATTCG
This sequence comes from Bryobacterales bacterium, assembly GCA_963836425.1. Taxonomy (GTDB): domain Bacteria; phylum Acidobacteriota; class Terriglobia; order Bryobacterales; family Bryobacteraceae; genus CAWIJJ01. Next base: position 76,469 of record CAWIJJ010000020.1, read on the forward strand.
GCCCGGGCCGCGGCGGCGACTTCACCTTCACCGGCCGCGGACAGTTCTTCTCGCCCTTCGGCGGCGACGGACGGCGCGCTGTCCAGGCCCAAGGCGAGTTCATGTACTATCCGGGGCGCAAGGAGGGACAGTTTGACCTCGGTCTTGTGAACCGCTGGGGCGCGGTACAGGCCGGCGCTTTCGCCAGCATGAAGTGGGTGGATTTCCGCCAGTATCAGGGAGGCGGAGGCATGGGGCAGGGCGCGTTCCTGATCGACTATGTTTTCGACCGCGGCCGCGTCGGCGCTTTCGTCACCCGCGGATTTAAGAACTACGCCATCCTGAACAGCGTTACTCTCGCTCCGGGAGCCTTCCTCCAAACTTACGCCCGTGTCGTGAACCAGCAAGGCATCAACTTCCTGGTTGGCGCATGGGGCGATTCCTCCATTTCGGGTAACCTCGCCTATTTGAAGATGCGCGAACTCGGCCGCGATGCCCGTCCCGGCGCGAATCTCAAGTTGACGCAGCCCCTGAGCGAACATCTCGCCTTTACTGCCGAAGCGAGCTATAACGAGACGTTTGTCAGCTCGGGCGGCGCGGGCCGTCTGGTCTTCGGCCTCGAGTTCGGCAACTACATCAAGCCGAAGGAATACGGTTCCACCACCTCGCCGGTTCCGATGGATATTCCTCGCGTCCGGTACGAATTCGGCACTCGCCGCGTGGGCAGCGCCGCTCCTGTTGCCAATGCCGGCCCGGACCAGATCGGTATTCAGGCCGGCTCAGTCACTCTCAACGGCACAGGATCGTTCGATCCTCTGGGTCTGCCTCTCACCTACGAATGGGTGAAGGTGGTCGGACCGAACGTCTCCCTTTCCGGCGCCAATACCGCCACTCCCAGTTTCACCGCGGAAGCGGGCCAGGTCTACGGATTCCGCCTGACGGTCCGCAACAGCGACGGCCTCCAGGGTACGGATAACGTCACCGTCAGCACCGTGGCTTCAACCGCCGACAACGGTGCCCGCATCGTTCAGTTCAATGCCATCCCGGCCACCATCGCCCCCGGACAGAGTTCCACCCTGACCTGGGTCGTGGAGAACGCGTTCTCCGTCGCCATCACACCGGGTATCGGCAATGTCGACAAGACCTCCGGCTCGGTGACCGTGTCGCCGACGCAGACCACAACCTATACTTTGACCGCCAACGGGCCTACCGGCCTGGTCACCGCGACCCAAACCGTTACGGTGTCCGGCACGGGTAACCCGCAGATCATCCGCTTCGAAGCGAGCCCGCTCAATATCCAGCCCGGCCAGTCCTCAACGTTGAGCTGGACCACCAGCGGCGCCTCCAGCGTGTCGATCAGCGGCATCGGCAACGTGGCTCCCAACGGCAGCACCCAGGTGTCGCCGGCGCAGACCACCACCTACACCTTGACCGCCACCGGAACGGACGGCCGCAGCGTTACCGCGCCGGTTACCGTTACGGTCGCTCCGGGATCCATCCCGCAAGTCGTCACCTTCGTGGCGAATCCGCCTACTATCGACGCCGGCGCAGCCACACAGCTCTGCTGGCAGGTGAGCAACGCCACCAACATCACCATCTCGCCGGGCGTTGGCACCAACCTGAACGCGAACGATTGCGCCACCGTCAGGCCGTCCACCAGCACCACTTACACTCTGACGGCAACCAACGCGACCGGCACGATTCAGGCGAATGCGACGGTTACCGTCGGCCAGGTACGCATCCTGTCCTTCACCGCCGATCCGGTCTTCTCGCCCAAGGCGGGTGACCCGGTCACCCTGTCGTGGACGACGCAGAATGCCACCTCAGTCGTGATCGTCGGCGCCGATTTCGCGCCTCAGGTGCTCCAGCCGAACGGCTCCGCCACCGTGACGCCGATCTCCAACGCCACTTACACCCTGACGGCATACGGGCCGGCAGGTCAAACGGTCAGCGTCACCATAGAAGTATTCGTCAGGTGACGAGGGCCAGGTAGCAAAAACAACGCCGGGCGGCCTCAAACGAAGCCGCCCGGCTTTTTTGTGCCCTTTTACGCCCGCCAGGAGGCAGGCCTATTCTTCCCGCGCCCGCAGTTCCGTCTCGGCGCGAAACCAGTCATCCCACGCAGAGCCCTCGCGGCGTCCGCGCTCCTCCCAGTAGGTGTACGCCAGCTTCTCAATCTCTTCCCGGGAAGGACGCCGTGGGACCGCGGCAGCGGTATGCTGGACCGGGCGGGTCCGGTGGGCATGCGATTTCAGTCCGAAATGAAACGTCATGTGCAAAAGTACACTTTACAACACATTGGCAATCCGCATGGGAATGCCGCTTGCCTGCACAACCGTTACCGCTTCACCTCCGGCTAGCGAGACTGCATGATTACCCCAGCCTCCACCTATCGCCTCCAGTTCCATCAGGGCTTCCGTTTGGTCGATGGCCTGGACCTCGTACCTTACCTGAGCGACCTCGGCATCACGGATCTTTATTCTTCTCCCCGTTACTCCGCCCGCCGGGGCAGCTCGCACGGTTACGATATCGCCAATCCCGGCCGTATCAATTCGGAAATCGGAACCGAACAGGACTTCAGCGACCTGTCCGCGCGCTTGCGCCACTACCGCATGGGCCTGCTGCTCGATATCGTGCCGAATCACATGGCCGCCAGTTATGAGAATCCCTGGTGGACTGACGTCCTTGAGAACGGCTTTTCCTCCCCCTATGCCCGCTTCTTCGACATCGACTGGCAGCCCGCCACCAATAAAGCCGCATTCCTTCAGGAAAATCGCGTGCTGCTGCCGGTTCTCGGAGACCTTTACGGCAACGTCCTTGCAAATGGCGAGATCTCGCTTCGCTTCGACGACACCGGCATGCACGTCCGCTATTATCAGTCGCGCTTTCCGCTCGATCCCAAATCCTATACCGCCGTTCTCGAACGCTGCCCCGGTTCCGCCGTGCTCGACGAAATCGTCCGCGACCTCGAACGCATGCCCGGTCGCGACCAGTCCGATTCCGAAGCCGTGAAGGAGCGCCGTCGCGAAAGGGAGCGTCTCAAGGAGCGGCTCTGGCGCGCCTTTCAGTCGGATCCGGAACTCAAACGTGCGATCGAGGACGCGATGGCCGCAATCGCCGCATCGCCGGACGCACTCGACGCGCTGCTCTTTCTGCAGGCCTACCGCCTCGCCTATTGGAAAATAGGCTACGAGGAAATCAACTACCGCCGCTTCTTCGATATCAACGACCTCGTCGGGCTGCGTGTGGAGCTTCCGGAAGTTTTCGATGAGCGCCACCGGCGCACGCTCGAACTGGTGCGTTCCGGCCAGGTGACCGGCATGCGCATCGACCACATCGATGGCCTTTGGGATCCGGACTGTTATCTGAGCCGGATGGCGTCGCAAGCCGGCGGCACTTACATCGTCGTCGAGAAGATTCTCGGCCGCGGCGAGCAGATGCCCCTTGACTGGCCGGTCGCCGGAACCACAGGCTACGAATTTCTGAACGCGGCGAACGGCATCTTCCTGCACCCCGAAGGCCTGGCCGCCATCGAAGTCGATTACTCCCGCCGGACCGGCAATTACCTGCCCTTCGCCGAGATCTGCTACCAGGCGAACAAGCAGGTGATGGAATCGCTGTTTGCCGGTGACGTCCAGGCGTTGACCCACAACCTCGCTTTCCTCTCCGCGCGCCACCGCCAGGCGCGCGATATCCGCGTATCCGAGCTCCGCGAAGCGCTCGTTGAAGTCAGCGCCTGCCTGCCCGTATACCGCACCTACATCCACGGCCTGGAAGTCAGCGCCCGCGACCGCCGTTACATCGTGCAGACCCTCGAGCTTGCCCGCAACCGCACCTCCCAGGAACGCGTTACCGACGCCGCTTTCGACTTCCTGCGTTCTGTCCTGCTTCTCGATCCTCCGCCGTATCTGGAATCCGAAAAGCGCGAGTGGCGCCAGTTCGTCATGCGCTGGCAGCAGTTCACGGGACCAGTGATGGCAAAGGGCCTCGAGGATACCGCGACGTACCGCCACAACAGCCTGCTCTCGCTCAACGAAGTGGGTGGCGATCCCCTGCGCGAGCACCCCCCGTTCGACGTTCAGGAGTTTCACGACTTCAACCGCAACCGCCTGGAGAAGTGGCCCGCCTCACTCAGCGCCACTGCCACCCACGACACCAAGCGCGGCGAAGACATGCGCGCCCGCCTCAATGTCCTCACCGAAATTCCCGGCGAGTGGGAGCGCCGGCTGGACCGCTGGACGGCGTGGAACGAAGCCAAACGCGTGCCCGTCGGCGGAGCGCTCGCTCCCAGTGCGGCCGAGGAGATCCTGATTTACCAGACCCTGCTGGGCGCATGGCCGGGCGCTCCGGAACAGGAGGCGGAGTTCGCCGGCCGCGTCGCCGAATTCCTGGTGAAGGCGCTCCGTGAGGCCAAACAAAACAGCAGTTGGATTTCGCCCCGCGAGGACTACGAAAAGGCCGTCATGCAGTTCCTCGAAGCAATCCTCGCCCCGGATTCGCCCTTCCCCGCCGACCTGCGCGACCTGCTCGGCAGCATCGCGCCGGCCGGAGCCCGCAACAGTCTCGGCCAACTCCTGCTGAAGATAACATCGCCCGGCGTGCCCGATTTTTACCAGGGCACCGAGTTTCCCAGCTTCAGTCTGGTCGATCCCGACAACCGCCGCCCGGTGGACTACCAGCGCCGGATCGAAACCCTCGATTCACTTCGCCGTCAATTCGCCGGCGACCCTATCGCCCTGGTCCGCTCCCTTGCCGCGGACCTCACCGGCGGAGCCATTAAGCTGTTCGTCACCTGGCGCGCCCTGGACTTCCGAAAAACCGAGCGCGAGCTGTTTGCGCGCGGTGAGTATCTTCCGCTTCCGGTTGTAGGCCCGCGGGCCGGAAACGTGTGCGCCTTTGCCCGCCGCCTCGAAGACCGTTGGGCGATCGCCGTCGTGCCCCGGTGGACCCACGCCCAAATCGACTGGTCGGACACCGCGCTCGTCGTGCCCGAAGAGCTTCCCGCCCCGGAATGGCGCGACGTCCTCACCTCGCTCATCCCCGGCTCCTTCCGGCTCGGCGAACTGCTCGCGGAATTTCCGGTGGCCCTGCTGCGTCACACTCCCTGAGGATGCTTTACGGCTTCTCGGGCCAGGCGTGCTTTGGGTATCTCCGCGACAATTCCCGCCTCAGCTCGGGATACAGCCGCTGCCAAAAACCGGCCAGGTCCGTTGTCATCTGTACCGGACGCTGGTTCGGGGCCAGCAGGCGTACGACCAGCGGCACCGCACCGCGTGCCACCGTAGGCGTGTTCCTCATCCCGAAGAAGTCCTGCAATCGCGAGGCGATCCAGGGAGACTGTCCCGCTTCGTAGTTCACCTTCACGCTCCGTCCTCCCGGCAGTCGGATCCTCTCCGGTGCAACCTCCTCGAGCGCCCGCCGCGCCTCCGGAGCGAGTCGCCGCTCCAGCGCCCGCACCAGCCCGCCTTCCCGCGCGGCCGCGGCTGCCTCCGACAGGTTTTTGGCCCCGGTCGCCAGCGACCGCCATGCCCCTTCGAGATCCAGTTCCGCCGCCACGCCATGCCGTTCCGCAAAGCGCACGCGCTCCTCGAACGGCGCCAGTTCGGCAGCCCCGATTCCCGCTTCCATCGCCTTGCGGCCCAGCAGGGCGGCGGCTTCCTCCACGTCCGCCGCGCGGCGGCTCTCCTCAATCGCAATCGCGCCGAACATCAGCCGGCTCACGTGCTCGGGCCTCTCCGCCTCGCGGTTCCATTCCGTGCCGCTCGCCTCCCGCACGCGTTCCGGAAACAAATCCAGCAGCCATTCCGGGCTGACTGCGCTCGCCAGCCTGACCAGCGGCAGCCTCAGATCGCGCCGGTCCTCCGCCTCCACCGCCACCAGGAACTCGGCATCCATAACCGTGCTGGAATCCGCCAGCATGGCCGACCCGCCTCCAGCCAGTTGCAGCTCCGCCCCCTGCCTTCGCCGGGCGACGCGGTCGGGAAACGCCGACAGTACCGAAAGCAGCAGGGCGTCTTCATCCCGGCCTCTCTGCCGCGGCGGGTTCGCGATGCGGCGGATCTGTCGGACCGCCTGCGCCGTACGCGGCTCCCACTGTCCCTCCATCAGCACCAGCAGGTCCGACCGGGTCGCATGCCGCGGCGTTCCCGCCAGACGTTCCCCCGCACTCAGCAGCGCCGCCGCCGTGCAACCATCCTCGGCCACGCCGCGCCGGCGCGCTTCCACGATCATTCTTCCCAGCCTCGGATGCAGCGGATACCGCGACATCTCGGCCGCCGTCGCGCCCTCCGCTCCCAGTTGCCGCAGCAGGTCTTCGGCGCGGTCGATCGCTTCCTCCGGCGGCTTCTCCAACCATTCCAGCCCGCGCAGGTCCATGCCCAACGCACGCAGCAGCAGGGCCGCCGGCGCCAGGTCGGCGCGCACGGCTTCGGGCGGATCCTGTGCCGGCCTCCGCACGAAGTCTTCAAGCGGATACAGGCGCACGGCGCGGCCCGGACCCGTCCGTCCCGCACGTCCAGCGCGCTGATTGGCGGACGCCTGGCTGATCCGGACCGTCTCGAGCGATGGCAATCCTGACCACCACGAGTGTCCCGGCCGCCGCGCCAGCCCGGTATCGATGACCGCGTCCACGCCCTCGATCGTGATCGAGCTTTCCGCCACGTTGGTCGAGAGAATAATCTTCCGTCTCCCGCAGTCCAGCACCGCCCGGTCCTGTTCCTCGGGCGGCTGGTCTCCGTGCAGCGGCAGCAGCATCCAGCCATTGCGCTGCGCCGCCGTTGCGCAGCGCGCCTGCGCCCGCCGGATCTCGTGGGCGCCCGGAAGAAACACCAGCACGTGTCCTTGCGTCAGCCGGCAAACGCGTTCCACCGCCGCGGCAACCTGCTCCTCCAAGGGCGTTGCCGAAACGGGTGTGTATTCGATCTCCAGTGGATGCAGGCGGCCCTCGGAGCGCATCACCCGCGCCCCGCCCAGGTACTCTGCGAGCGGTGCGGCATCGAGCGTCGCCGACATCGCCACGATTCGCAGATCCGGCCGCCGTGTGCGTTGCAGCCGGCGGAGCAGCGCCAGCGCCAGGTCGCCTTCGAGGTGGCGCTCGTGGAATTCATCCAGCACCACAGCCGCTACTCGATCCAATGTGCCGTCCGAGAGTAGCCGCCGCGTCAGTACACCTTCGGTCAAAAATCGCAGCCGTGTCCGCGGTCCGGCCACCTCTTCGAACCGGACCTGGTAGCCCACCGTCTCGCCCGGCCGCTCGCCCCGTTCCGCCGCAACATATCGCGCCGCCAGTCGCGCCGCCAGCCGCCGCGGCTCCAGCACCAGCACCTCCCGCGGCCACAACCCGAGCATCGCGGCAGGCACGCGCGTCGTTTTTCCCGCCCCCGGCGGCGCTTCCAGCACCAGCGTGTTGGCCTGCCGCAAATGATCGGTGATTTCGGGAATCAGTGCGTCGATCGGGAGAGGCACGTACCTTATTGTCGCAACCCGGCGATCGCTTCCCGCATCTTCGCCGCCTGTGGCCAGTCCGGATGCTGCCGGAGGAAATCCTCCATTTCATCCGCCGCCGCGCGCTTCTCGCCGCGCCGGAGATGAATCTCGGCCAGGAAGAGTTGCGGATGGGAGAAGTGCGCCGGATCCAGGTTTCGCGCTGCCACCAGGTACTTCTCCGCCATTTCCGGACGGCCCATGATGAAATACGTCTGCCCGAGCTGCGCATTCGCCAGCGGGTCGTTCGGGCGTGCCAGCACCGCATGCACGTTGTACTTCCACGCTTCGTCCAGCTTGCCCAGATTAATCAGCACGCCGCCCAGGTTTACCAGCGGTTCGTAAGCTTCCGGATCCTGCTCCAGTGCTTCGCGGAAGCATTCTTCCGCCCGCGGGTACTGGCGCGTCTGGTAGGCTATTGTCCCCAGGTTGTTCCAGGCCACGGCAAATTGCGGCGCCAGTTCCACGGCGCGTTCCAGGTGGCGGGTGGCCGCCTCTACGTCGTGCTTCGCCAGGTCCTTCTGCGCGTCCTCGTATTCCCGTGTCGCTTTGTCCGATATCGCAAGCTGCTTCGTGCTCACCGCGTTGCGCCGCCGCATCACGTCCGCGTAAACGAAATCCGAAGCCTTGAAGTCCAGCGCCAGCGCCACCTTCCCCTTCGCGTCTGCCGTGCCCGGCCCCACCTCTACGGTTTGCCGCGCCTCGCCCAGCGCCGGCTGAAATACCGCCACCGTGTACGCGCCGGGTCTGATTTTCTTGAAAGAGAACCGCCCTTCGTCATCCGAGGTGGTCCACGCAGTAAACGGTAGCGTGGTGCCGTACAGGGTCACCGTTCCGCGTCCCGCCGGAGTAAAACGGCCCGCCACGTCGAACGAGTCCTGCGCGGCGAAAGCCGTCGCACAAGCACATGCCAGCAACAGGTAACGCAACATCGCCCGATTCGATTTTACCGCCGGGCGCGCCGCCGGGCTCCGCGCTATCTGCCACCGCGGCCGGCGTTGTCGCTCGAGGGCGGCACGATGCCCTTCAGCCTCAGGTATATCGACCCGTAGCCGTACTCTTCGTTATCGTGCGTGACCGTCATCATCACCAGCGACCCCAGGCGCGAGCGGTTGCCCCGCCCACCCGCGGCCACGTTCATAGCGTTGGCGTCCGTGGTGCCTTCCCACGCCGTGTCGCATTCGGCAAACGACGTCTTCAACGCCTCCACAATCTCGTCCTTTGTCTTCTTGGAGGCTGCGTCCACGCTCTTCACCTGTCCGTTCATCGTCGAGCAGGTCCGCATTTGCCCGTCCGCGATATGCGCCATCAGCGCTCCGAACTCGCGGATTTCCGGCACCGGCTTGAAATTGTAGTTTTCCGCAGGCATCTTCTCCGCCATGCGGATCAGGTTGTTTTTCACCTGGTTGTATGCCTGTTTCGATTCGTTCACAAATGAGGGCGCGGGAGCCTGCGCACTCAGGGCGGATGCACCCACAGCCAGCGCGGCCAGCGTCAGAAGCGTTTTCACGTGCAATCTCCTTGAGTTTTGTTGATGGAAGACCTGGACGCTACTTTACCACTTGCGGCGTCCAGCGCACGGCCAGCAATGTCATGTCGTCGGACTGCGGCGCGCCCGCCGTAAACTCGGCCACGGCGGAATTCACCGCCGATACCGTATCTTGAAGACTCTGCCCGGCGGCGCCGCTGAGCACCGTCCGCAGTCGCCGCTCGCCGAAGAATTTCTCCTCCCCGTTCATCGCCTCCGTGATGCCGTCCGTGAACATCACAATCGACTCGCCGGGCTCGAGGGTCAGCCGCCCGTTCTCGTAGCCGCCGTCGGGTAAGAGTCCGATCACCGCGCCGGCCGGCTCCTCGATCCCCCTGATCTCGCCCGCTTTCGAAACGCGGTACGGAGGATTGTGCCCGCCCAGGCAGTACTCCACCTCGCCGCTGTCCGTATGCAGAATGCCGTAGAAGGCTGTCACGTAAACGCCCGGCTCGCCCTGCGCGCCCAGCACGCGATTGGCGTATTCAAAACAGGTGGCCGGCGGATTGTTTTGCAGCGCCACCGCCTGGATCAGCGTGCGGCTCACCGCCATGAACAGCGCCGCCGGAATGCCTTTGCCGGCAACGTCGCCGATCACGAACCCCACTCGCTGCTCGTCAATCGCGAAGAAGTCGTAGAAATCCCCGCCCACGTGGCGTGCCGGGGTCATTTCCGCATACACGGAAAAATCTTCGCGCCCTTCGAATTGAAAATCCTGCCGGAGCATCGAGGACTGAATGCGCGCCGCGATCTCCAGTTCCTGTTCGATGGCCGTAAGCTGTTCGCGCGCCACCACTCCCTCGCGCGTTGCAGCCAGCGCATCCTGGGTCCGCCGCAGCGTCGTCTCGAAATCGCGGAAGTCGATCGGCTTGGTGAGAAAATCGAACGCGCCCCGGTTCATCGCCGACCGGATATTCGTCATGTCCCCGTATGCCGAGAGAATCACCGCCTTCACAATACGTCCGTTAAGCGCGTTCAGCCGGTTCAACAGCGCCAGTCCGTCCATCACCGGCATGTTGATGTCGGTCACCACCATCTCCAGCGCGGGATCCTTTTCGAGCGCCTCCAGCGCCTCCTGGCCGTTGCGCGCGAACACGAAATCGAAGTCGCCATTGCGCCTCTTGAAGCGCTGCCGGATGAGCATCTCGACATCCGGCTCATCGTCCACAACCAGGATCCGGGCCGGCTTACTTCCCTCCGGTGGCGTCATTGCCAACCCGCCTGTGCACGCGGCAGCACGATCGTGAACTCGGTAAACTCGCCTTCCTCCGACTCCACGCGCATCTCGCCCCGATGCTCCTGTACCACGATTTCGTAGCTGATCGAAAGCCCCAGCCCCGTTCCCTCCCCGGCCGCCTTGGTGGTGAAAAACGGATCGAAGATGCGGTCCCGCAGGTCCTTGGGAATCCCGATTCCATTGTCTCGGATGCGCACCTCGACCCGGTCCTCCAGCCCCTTCGTCCGCACGCTCAGCACCGGCCGGTATCGAGCGATGCCTTGCTGCGTCTTCTTGCGCAGCGCGTAAAATCCGTTTCCCGCCACATTCAGAAACACGCGGCTCAAATCCTGCGGGACTATATCCAGCGATCCCGCCGATGGATCGAATTCTTCCTGAATCTCCGCCTGAAACGTGGGGTCCTGCGCACGCATGCCGTGAAATGCCAGCCGGACGTATTCCTTCGTCAACGCGTTCAGGTCCGTCGCACGGCGCTCGCCGGTCGCACCCCGTGAATGCGCCAGCATGGAAGAAATAATACCGTCCGCGCGGGTCCCGTGCTCGCGAATCTTTCCGACGTTCGTCTCCAGGTCGGAGATGGTCTCGTTCAATTCCGTCGCCAGGTTCCCCGGTATCGAGGCCCCGGCCTTCGCCACCAGGTGCCGCTGTTCGGTAATCAGGTCCGCCGCCAGCTCGGCAAAATTGATCACGAAGTTCAACGGGTTCTTGATTTCGTGCGCAATTCCCGCCGTCAATGAGCCCAGTGAAGCCAGCTTCGCCTGCACCGTCAGTTCGTCCGCCAGGCGCCTCCGTTCCAGCAGCGCCCCGATCCGCGCGCGCAGCAACACCGGGTTGAACGGCTTGAACAGATAATCTTCGGCTCCGATCTCGATCGCCCGCACCACGCTGTCGAGTTCGTCCAGCGCCGAAATCACCACCACCGGAATCGTACGCATCCGGCGGTCGGCCTTCATGCGGGTCAAAACTTCAAAGCCGTCCATCACCGGCATCATGATGTCGAGCAGCACCAGGTCGTAGGAATCCAGCGCCACCATATCCAGCGCCTGGCTGCCGTTCCGGGCTTCGTCCACGCTGTAGCCTTGCCGCTGCAGCCGCCGGCTCAGCAGATTGCGGTTGTTGTCGTTGTCGTCCACTACCAGCAGCCGCGCCCCGCCGCCCTTCGCTCGCGCCGGCGTCTCAGCCGCGGCTCCCTCTTGAATCGGCGCGCCGGGCCGGCTCAGGATGTCGCCCAGCAACTGCACTCCCGATGAAATACGATCCAGATCCTCTCCCCATTCGGCAGGAATCTTGATTTGCAGTTCTTCGCGGAGAGACTTTACGCATCCGGTAATCCGTTCCATCCTGGGCCGTACGCTCGCATACAATCTCTGAATCTCGCTCGGGCCTACCTCGTCCCGGTTGCCAAGCATCTCGTTCACATGGCTCAGGATCGCGCGCGCCGCCGAGTGGATCTGCCGCAGCGCGTCCAGCGCCTGGGTGTTGCGCGTTTCCGCGGCGTCTTCGATCAAAAGCTCGGCATATCCGAGCAGGTGATTCACCGGCGTGCGAAGACTGTGTCGAAGCGCCGACAGCTCGGCGTTTTTCAACGGCTCCGGGTTGTCGAACCGGTCTTCTGTCGTCACCGCGTACTTTCTTCACCTGCCGGGCTCGCAAAGCATCTGACTCCGCGAAGTTCGGCGCTTGGTACGTGAATTGCAGCAAGCCTATTGCCACTGATGCCCAAAATTCTTGTAGTGGAAGACAATGAACTGAATCGCGACATGCTGACCCGCCGTCTCAACCGCAAGGGCTTTGAGACCCTCGTCGCCGTCGACGGCCGCGAAGGTGTCGCCATGGCCCGCAGCCGGCATCCCGATCTCATCCTGATGGACATGAGCCTGCCTGTCCTCGACGGGTGGGAGGCGACCCGTCAAATTAAGTCTGCACCAGAAACCTGCTCCATTCCCGTTATCGCCCTCACCGCTCACGCCATGGCGGGCGACCGCGAACGTGCGATGGCTGCGGGGTGTGATGATTACGACACTAAGCCCGTGGAGTTTCCCGCGCTTCTCGGTAAGATTGAGGCGTTGCTGGCGCAATCCGCCTCTCGCCCCTGAATCATGGCCGATACAACCGCCGACCTCGTTCCTTTCGAAGCTTTACTGGAATCCACCAATGAAGGCCTCTACGGCATCGACCTCCAGGGCCGCTGCACTTTCCTGAACCGCGCCGGCGCCGCAAATGCTCGGCTACACCCGCTTCGAGGTGCTGGGCCGCAACATGCACCGCCTGATCCATCATTCGCACGCCGACAAGTCGCCGTATCCAGAGGAGGAGTGTCCGATCCGTCGCGCCGTGATCAGTGGAGAAGCCGCCCGCGTCGAGGATGAGGTTCTCTGGCGCAAAGACGGCACCTCATTTGCCGCCGAATATTCCGCCTCGCCCATCTTGCAGGCAGGCTCCATTCGCGGAGCCGTGATCACCTTCACCGACATCACCACGCGCAAGCAGCAGGAGCGCCGCATTCGGGTGCAGCACGATGTCAGCCGCGTGATGGCGGAAGCCGCATCGTTGGAAGACGCCTCGCCGCGCATCCTCGCCGCTATCTGCGAGGACCTCGGATGGGAACTGGCGGTCATGTGGCGGGTGGACCGCCGGCGAGCCGTGCTGCGCGCGCGCAGCATCTTCAGCGCCGCCCAATGGGATTCGTCCGATTTCGAACAGGTCACCCGCGAGATGACTCTGCCTCGCGGTTCCGGCCTGCCCGGCCGCGTCTGGCTGGAAGGCAAGCCTCTGTGGGCCGCTAACCTCGACGAAGATTCCGACGTCTCGCCCCTCCGCCTGCGCGCTCTCGGCGACCTCCGCTGCCTGCTGGCCTTTCCCGTTCGAAGCAACCGCCGCGTCACCGGCGTGCTCGAGTTTTTTTCACGGGAATGCCGCCGGCCCGATGAAGACCTGCTCCGCGCCGTTTCCACTCTCGGCAACCAGATTGGCGAGTTCATCGAACGTGCACAGGCCGAGGAAGAACTGCGCGTTCGCGACCGCGCCATCTCCTCCAGCAGCAACGGCATCATCATTACCGACGCCGCCCAGCCCGACAATCCCGTCGTCTACGTCAACCCCGCCTTTGAGAGGCTCACCGGCTACACATTTGAAGAAGCTACCGGCCGGAATTGCCGCTTCCTTCAGGGCGCCGAAACCGATCCGCAAGCCCTCGACAAGATCCGCGAAGCCATCGCCAACCGGCAGGAAATCAACGTCGTCCTCCTCAATTACCGCAAGGATGGCACTCCGTTCTGGAACGACCTGACCATCGCTCCGGTCCGCGACGACGCCGGCAACGTCACCCACTTTGTCGGCGTTCAGAACGACGTCACCGACCGCAAGCACGCCGAAGAGGACCTCCGCGCCGCCAAAGAAGGCGCCGAGGTGGCCAGCCGCGCCAAGAGCCAGTTCCTCGCCAACATGAGCCATGAGCTGCGCACTCCGCTCAATGCCATCATCGGGTATAGCGAAATGCTCCAGGAGCAGGTCGAGGACATGGAGCTTCCCGAACTGCGCCCCGACCTTTCCAAAATCCACCACGCCGGCAAGCACCTGCTCTCTCTCATCAATGACATCCTCGATCTCTCCAAAATCGAGGCCGGCAAGATGGACCTCTACCTCGAATCGTTTGAAATCGCGCGCATGGTTCACGACGTCGTGGCCACCATTCAGCCCCTGGTGGACAAAAAAGGAAACCGTCTGGATGTTCGGGTCGAAGATGGATTGCCTCCGATGCACGCCGACCTCACCAAGGTCCGCCAAAGCCTCTTCAACCTGCTTTCGAACGCCTCCAAATTTACTGAAAACGGACGCATCGAACTGGATGTCCGCCGCGACGGCTCCTTCGTCGAGTTCCACATCGGCGACACCGGCATCGGGATGACGCCCGAACAGGTCTCCAAACTGTTTGAGGCTTTTGTGCAGGCCGATCGCTCCACCACCCGCAAGTTCGGTGGGACCGGTCTCGGACTCGCCATCACCCGCCGGTTCTGCCGCATGATGGGCGGGGATGTCACCGTGGAGAGCGAGGCCGGCAAAGGGTCCGAGTTCACCATCCGGCTGCCTTTGCACGCGGAAATGGCGAGTCCGACGGGCGACGCACCGGCCGAGACCGAGGTCGAGACTCGCCCTGTCCGGCCGCGCTCCGGAACCGTGCTCGTGATCGATGACGATCCGGCGGCCCGCGACCTGATGAAGCGTTACCTCGCCCGCGAAGGCTTTCGCGCCGTCACCGCCGATAGCGGCGAGGAAGGCCTGCGCCTCGCCCGCGCCATACGCCCCAATGTCATCACCCTGGATGTGATGATGCCCAAAATGGACGGGTGGGCCGTGCTCCAGCAGCTGAAGTCGGATAACGCCCTCCGTGAAATCCCCGTAATCATGGTCACCATCGTCGACGATCGCAATCTCGGCTACACCCTCGGCGCCGCCGAGTACATGACCAAGCCCATCGACCGTGAGCACCTCGGCGCCATCCTCAACCGCTACCGCTGCTCCGCGCCACCCTGTCCGGTGCTTCTCATCGAGGACGATGAGACCACCCGCGGCATGATGTGCAGCATGTTGCAGCGCGAGGGCTGGCGCGTCATCGAAGCCGGCAATGGCCGCGAGGGCCTGGACCGGGTTCGCGAGGCTACACCCGATGTCATCCTCCTCGACCTCATGATGCCCGAGATGGACGGCTTCGCTTTTATCATCGAGCTGCGCCGCAATGAAAAATGGCGCAACATCCCCATCGTCGTGATCACCGCCAAGGAGCTCACGGCCGAAGATCGCCGCCGCCTCAACGGGTCCGTTGAAAAGGTTCTGCTCAAGGGCGCCTACGACCGCGAGGAGTTGCTCGCCAAGGTGCGCGACCTGGTCTCCGCCTGCCTCCCCGCCGAGACTCCGCGATAACGCTCGCCTGCGCGTGACCCGCAGGTAACTCCCTTATCCCTCCGGCACTTACCCGAGGGCTTCAGCGTTCCTGATCCGGAATTCGCGGTAACGGTAAAGTCTGCTACAATAAAGACATCCCAATCTACCGATCCAGCTTGCACCTCCCGCAGCTCAGTATTCCGGACGCTGGATCAACGCAGTCCGAAGAAAGGAACGAGAGTTCGATTCATGCTATTTGAAAGCACTACGGTTTTATTGCGCAGTATTGTCAATGCTCTACAGACCGGAGACGAAGCGAAATGGGATGACACGCTCCAATCGGGCAACCAATCTCTTTACGAGCTGCACCAGATGTCCCGCCCCTCGAACCGCGTCGCCCGGGGCGACGGCAAATCCAAATTCCCCACCACTGCATTGCCCACCGAACGCGCGGTTCGTGCGATTCCGCACGTTAAGACCATGATGAGCGCTATTCGGAGTCGCGATCAGGAAAGAGCGGTGCGGGAAGGGTGCGCAGCCATCAATGCCATGAACGGCAGTGTTCCGGTGCCGGCCCCAGTGGCGGTTCCGGTGGCAGCTCCGGTGCCGGTGCCGGCTCCGGCTCCGGCTCCATCTCCCGCCGCGCGTGAAGCGGCTCCTGTATCGGTCAGGCGTTCCGTCAAAGCGCGGGTCGTAGCCAAAAAACGGCCGGTTTCGCCTAAATCAAGATCGGGCCGGGTCTTGGCTGCAGGTTCGAAGTAACGATCGAGACAGACAGTCCGAAGGGCAGAGTGGGCGTACCGCCGGTCCCGCCGCTCTGCCCTCTGCTTTTTTGACTGACCCGACCTCGGTCGGATCTGCCGCCCTGCTGGGTTCTCCCCACGTAAATGGGCCCGTTATCTCCGTTCCGCCGGGGGAAACAGGCGCCACTCCTCGCAGTTGGTACCGGTCTAAGCGGCTCATCCCATAATAACCGTGCCAACCGGAAGCGTTGCCGAGCCGCAGCAGCGGTTGTCCGGAACCGCGCTACCGCTGTTGGGATCCCGTAAACCACTGGGACCTTAATAAACCAAAGTATACTTGAACGCTTTCACAGTGTTCGTCTAGGCTCACCTCTAGGAACCGGGCCGCGGCTTACAGGCAGCCGGTGGCACGACCCGTGGCCCGAACCCTGGAGGTTTTGTGTCGAGAGTCCCGAGGTCCCTGCGTCAGCGCGGTTCACAAACAATCGAGATGGGGCTTTGCCTGATGCCATTCCTTGGCTTGCTATTCCTCATTGTGAGCCTGGCTTGGGCGATCTATACAAAAGCCAGCTTACAACATGCTGTAGCAGAGGGAGTGCGTTACGCAATCACCAGCCAGACTATGCCGGGAAAGGGGCAGGACGCCTCAATCAAGACGATTGTACAGAGAGGTGCCCTGGGACTCTTAAACGGCTCAAACATCTCTAAGATCACAATTCAATATTACGTTGTCGACAACGCACTAGGAACACTTACAAAAACGAACAGCAATCTAGGCGGTAACATCGTTGAAGTTTCTGTGGATGGCTACACGGCTAACCCCCTTTTCCCCATCCTGAGTTGGGCTGCCGGAACGCGTGCGACCAATATTCCCATGGCTTTCACTGTCCGCGCATCCGACCGCATGGAGGGCTCGCCCGGAGGAATTCCGCCCCCGCGGTGATTTCGATAACGCTTATGGCTCGCACACGAAGGATCAATGAACACGGAAGCAGTGCTATTGAGTTCACTCTTTCTCTATTCGTTCTGATGCCACTGCTGATGGGCCTGTCGGTCGTGGGAACCAATCTGGTGAGGTCGATCCAGGTAAACCAGTTCTGCCGCGATATCGCCCATATGTACGCATACGGCATTGACTTTTCACAACCAGGCAATCAAACACTCGTTGCTAAGCTGTCTCAGGGACTGAACGTCCGAAGCTCCGGAGGCGATGGTGTGGTCCTCTTATCCACCATAACCTATGTAGCCGCTACCGATTGTACGGGCGCGGGTCTCCTGGCAAATACAACGAGCTGCCCCAACCTGAACCAAGCCGTCGTCGTTCGGCGGATTGTCGTCGGCAACTCCTCGCTATTGACCAGTCACTATGCAACGCCCAAATCGTCTATCGTGGACAGTGAGGGCAAAATTACCGCGGCGAATTACTTGAAAGACACCACCGTTCGCGCCAAGGGATTTACCGATATCATGGCGTTGACGTCCGGGCAATATGCCTATCTCACAGAGACGTATGTCGCCGCCCCCGACCTGGAGTGGAAGAATAACATGACTAGTACGGGTACCTATGCGTACAATATTTTCTGAACGCCTGCGCAGGTTCGCTGCACGATGTGCCGCAAAGCCGTCGATCTGGAAGTCCCGCCGCGTCAAACAGCGTGGCAGTATCTTGCTGGTGATGACTATGTCGGTCGCGACCCTGCTGATTCCTGCCGTCGGCCTGGCAGTGGACGGGACCATCATGTGGATGATCAAGCTCAAACTGCTTGCCGCTGTCGACTCCGCCGCCCTGGCCGGCGCTCGATCCCTCAGTACGGGTGTATCGATGTCCGTTCAGAAGACCTCTGCTGAAACGACCGCGGTAAAGTACTTCAATGCCAATCTGCCGGCTGGATATTGGGGAACCAGCCAGGTGACGGTTACCGCCCTTGCTGAAGAGACGGGATTCAAAACCCGGACCGTCACTGTGACAGGAACCGTCAGGAGTCCGCTTTATTTCATGCAGATCTTCGGCCTGCGCTCGCAGTTGATTGTCGCTAGCGGTCAGGCAACCCGTCGGGATGCCAATGTAATATTGGTTATTGATCGCTCCGCGTCACTCGAGAACTCCGGGTCGTGCGTCCCCATGAAGGCGGCAGCTCAAGGGTTTGCCAACATGTTTGCCGAACAGCGCGATTACCTGGGGCTGGTTACATTCGCGTCCAGTTCGTACTACATGGACTATCCGATATCCACTACCTTCAAGTCCGCCTCGCCGTCATTATCGTCTACTATCAACAAAATCACGTGCATCGGCGCAACGGACAGCGCTGCCGGTCTGTGGAACGGCTACACGGCGCTCGCCAATCTCAATCAGCCCGGCGCCTTGAATGTCATCGTCTTCTTTACGGACGGTCAGCCTACGGCCGTGACGGCCAGGTTTCCGATCAAGGGTACAAGTCCGTGCACCTCTCACACTAGTAAACTGGGCGTCCTGACGATGACCACCACCCCCACCGCGTACGGCCTGCTCAACCTGTCAAATGGCGCCGTGCCGGTCGCCAACGATAACGTCGTTCAGACTGGCGACAATGGCTGCAAGTTCAAGACCAGTGGAGCCACGTACGTGGCCACGGATGTGGCGTCTATTCCCAATCTGGACTACTTTGGTAACAACACGAGGAGTGGCTATGCTACCCCTGTTAACGCAAGCTTGACCGGCAGCGGCAACACCGACGCCACCAGCATTCAAAATGCTTCCATCAATGCTGCTGATGAAGCTGCCCGGCATATACGGAACGGCGATCCTGTGACCGCGGTGACGCCTGGCGCTCCCGCGGGTGCTGTCGGGAAATCGTCCGCCGGCGTGATCATTTTCAGCATCGGTCTGGGCAATACCGCGGATCCACCGAATGCGACGTTTTTGAAACGGGTCGCGAATGATCCCGCCAGTCCAACCTTCGATCCCACTAAACCGGCCGGCGAGTATGTCTTCGCGCAGACTGCGGCCGATTTGGATGGCGCCTTTAAGAAAGTCGCCTCCGAGGTTCTCCGATTGTCGAAGTGATCCCTACGGAACGCGAGCTTTCCCAGTTGGAAGAGCTGCACAAATATGCCTTCCGCCTCCGCTTGATCGGTCCGCGCCGCGGTATTCTCGAAGCGTGAGAGTCCGCGGCCTTGGGCCGCTTCAGGAGACTGTCGGTGAAAACCTTTCTGCTTCTGCCGGCCGCGCTGCTGCTCGCCGCCACCGGTCTGCGCGCCGCCGATTACGCCATCGGCGCGGACCTTTCCTTTCTGAAACAGGCTGAAGACCGCGGCACCGTCTTCAAGGATGCCGGCCAGCCCAAACCCGGCCTCCAGATATTCAAGGATCACGGCTACAACTGGATCCGCCTGCGCCTCTTTCATTCACCCACCCAGCTTCCCAACAACCTGGAGTACACCATCGCCCTGGCACAGGCGGCCAAAAAACTGGGGTTCAAGTTCCTGCTCGATTACCATTACTCCGATACCTGGGCAGACCCGGGCAAGCAGTTTATTCCCAAGGCCTGGGAAGGCATGTCGCACGACCAGATGGTAGCCGCGCTCTTTGAATACACCCGCGACACCATCGCGAAGTTCCGCGAGGCCGGAGTTCTGCCCGACATGGTGCAAATCGGTAACGAGATCACCAACGGGATGCTGTGGCCGGACGCCAAACTGCCCGAGCGGTGGGACCATTTCGCCGGTTTCATGAAGGCCGGCGTGGCGGGCGTCGAAGCAGGAAAGGGAAACGAACCGCGGCCGCGCATCATGGTCCACATCGATAAAGGTGGAGACCGCCGCGCCACCAAAGCTTTCTTCGACAAACTGAATACTTACAACCTGAACTACGATGTGATCGGCCAATCTTACTATCCCTGGTGGCACGGCACCCTCCTCGACTTACGCGAGAACCTCGCTTTCATGGTGCATGCTTACGACAAGGACATCATGGTCGTCGAGGCGGCCTATAACTACAGGCCGGCCGAGTACCGCAACAAACCGGCTCCGTTCCCCGAAACGCCGGAAGGGCAGCGCGAATTCTGGGACGAGTTGAACCGCGTGGTCATGGCCACCCCCGATGGCCGCGGCAAGGGCCTCTTCTGGTGGGAGCCCGCTGTGGCCGGCGGGCGCGGCAGTCGCGTGTTCTTCGACCAGGACAACAACGCCCTGCCGGTAATCAACGTGTTCGACCGCTGGACTCGAAAATGAAACTCACTCCGGCCCTGCTCGCCGGCGGCGGGTATTTCCCCGCTGAGTCCTACCAGTCCACAACCGACCCATCATCCGGGTCGAAGCGCGTTCGGTACTCGCGCGGTTCGCCGACCTGCGCCTTCAGCTTGTCCTCATCGATCGTGATTCCCAGGCCGGGATCGGTGAGCAGCGGCCGGTAGCCGTTCTTGACTGGCGGCAGCGGTTTGGCCAGCAGGTCGTCATAGTTCAGATCGCCGTTTTCCTGGATCAGGAAATTGGGAATCGATGCCGCGATCTGCAGGCTCGCCGCCAGTGAGCAGGGACCTTGCGGGTTATGCGGCGCAATCGGCGAATAGTACGCCTCCGCCATCCCCGCGATCAGCCGCAGTTCGGTGATGCCCCCGGCATAGCACACGTCCGGCTGAAGGATCGTGGCGGCGCGCTTCTCGAGAATTTCGCGGAAGCCCCACTTCGTAAAGATGCGCTCTCCGGTTGCCAGTGGGATGTGAGTCTTGCGGCCCAGTTCCGCCATTACATCTACGTTGAGGCACTGGACGATCTCTTCGTAGAAAAACGGCTGGTAGGGTTCGAGCGCCTTGATGAGAAGCGACGCGGTTTGCGGCTGCACGGCGCCGTGAAAGTCGATTGCGATGTCCACCCCGGTGCCGTATTTCTGCCGCAGCCCCTTGAAGTTGTCCACCACCGCGTCCACGAATTTCGGCCCCTCTACATACTTCATTGCCGCCCGCCCTAATCCGTTGGGGCCAATCTTCATCGCATTGACGCCGGTTACGTCGGAGATGCGGCCATAGACGCGGATGCGGTCGCGCGTCGGACCGCCCAGAAGTTTGTACACGGGAACGCCGTACACTTTGCCCTTGATATCCCACAGAGCCTGGTCGATGCCGCTCAAAATGGCGGTCTTCACCGGACCGCCGCGATAAAACGCGCCCCGGTGGATGGCCTGCCAGTGAAACGCCACCCGGCAGGGATCCTGGCCCACCAGGTAGCGCCCCACCTCTTCGGCTCCCGCGGCGCACGCCCTGGCGTCGTCCTTGAGCATTTCGCCCCAGCCCACAATTCCGGCATCGGTGGAGATCTTGACGAACACCCACGAGTTCTTCAGCACGAAGGTTTCGAGCTTCGTCACCTTGATCGCATCGTTCGGCCCCACAGGCGCATCCGGCGCGGGCTCGGCGGAGAGCGAATCGAGGCCGAGCAGAGCACCCGAACCGATCAGTCCCTGAATCGTGGAGCGGCGTTTTACATCTGGCATGATATGGCCTCCATTTCTTACATCGTCCAGAAAGCAGACTATGTCACCTCTGCGCCCGCGGCACAAGGGGGCGTCAAATTGTTCCGGCTAACCGTGGAGCATGCGTCGTGAGTTCCTTTGCACTGACCCCGATCGGCTACGTGCGTTCCTCCATCGCGCAGCGTTCCGGCGCTCCGAAGCAGGGCTGGGAGAACGCGCCGGATGCCACCCTCGAAGTCGATGCGGCCTTTGTCCCGGGCCTCGACGGCATCGCGGCGGGACAGGAAATCTGGATCCTCACCTGGCTGCATCAAACCGTCCGCGAGACCCTGAAAGTGCACCCCCGCGGCTATGCCGGCAACCCGCTCATGGGCGTGTTCGCGACCCGCTCCCCGGACCGCCCGAATCCCATCGGCCTGCACCGGGCCGAGATTCTGAGCATCGAGCAGGACCACCTGGTTCGCGTGCGCGGCCTCGAGGCCATCGACGGCACGCCGGTCCTCGACATCAAGCCCGTCATCGAGCGCCGCGGCGATTTTTGAAAATCGCAGATGAAATCCGGCGCGCTTGGAGTTACCCTTGCTGCCGGGTATGAAACCTTCACTCGAGCGCAGGTCTTTTCTTCAAACCGCCGGAGGGGGTCTGGCGGGGCTCTTCAGTCTACAGGGGTTGTCCGCGGCGGTGCAGGAGGCGAGTTCGCCCCAGGCCCGGCCGAGACTGAGGATCACCGATGTCAAAACGGGATTCCTGCAAGGGCTCCACGTTCGCATTTACACCGACCAGGGCATCTTCGGCAACGGCGAGGCCGTGGATGCCGTCAGCGGCGGCGCCTCCATCGTTCAGGGGTTCCGCAATTTCCTGGTTGGGCAGAACCCGTTCAACGTAGAGGCCATCTGGGAGCGCATCCGCACGTCCGGCATCTTCGGCGGCGCGCAGGCGGGCCAGTACGTGGCCGCGTTGACCGCCGTCGAGATTGCCCTTTGGGACTTGACCGGCAAGGCTCTGGGCCTGCCGCTCTACCAGTTGCTGGGCGGCAAAACCCGCAACCAGGTCCGCGTTTACTGCGATTCCGGAACCAACAATCGCACCGATCCGAATGCCCGGGAGTTCATCTCGCAAATCATCGATATGGGCTTCACCGCGGCCAAAATCGATATCGACGATGGCGCCGACCCGTCCCGCTTCGACCGCGTCAACTGGACCGCCGGCAACGCCGAGATCGATCACATGCTGGACAAGGTGCGCTTCATGCGGGAAGCCCTGCCGGCGCGAATCGAACTGGCGGTGGACATGCACGGCCGGTACGACGTGGGCACCGCCAAACGCGTAGCGAAGGAACTGGAGCCGTTCAAACTGCTGTGGCTCGAAGAGCCCGTGCCGCCGGAAAACGTGGACGCCCTCCGCGACGTTCGCGAGTCCACCAGCACCCCCATCTGCTGCGGCGAAAACCTGTACCTGCGGCACGGCTTTCGGGAGCTGTTTGAAAAGCGCGCCGTCGACATCATCATGCCCGACATCCAGAAATGCGGCGGGCTGCTCGAGGCGCGCAAGATCGCGGACATGGCGCACACCTATTACATCCCCATGGCGCCCCACTGCCAGGCGTCCCCGATCGGCGCCATGGCCTCGTGCCACGTGCTGGCGGCGATTCCGAACGCGCTCGTCCTTGAATGGCACTGGGGCCATCCCGCCGCCCGCATGGCGCGCTGGAAGCAGATCGTCAAAGAAGGCGACATCATCGAAAAGGGCTTCATCACCGTCCCCGACCGTCCCGGCATCGGTCTCGAAATGGACGACGAGGCGGTCCGCAAGATGCAGCGCCCCGGAGCGACCTGGTTCGCCTGAAAACCGGCTGCCTTCAGCGGCGGCGGCGGAGCGCCGCGGTCGAGTCCAGGATCTGCGCCACGCGGCTTGCCAGTTCGCTCAGACCGAACGGCTTTTCGATCAGGTCGTCCGCGCCGCGAAAACGGCCGGCATACCCGGTCATCATCAGCACCTGCAGGCTCGGTTTCCGCTCGCGCAGCACTTCCGCCAGTTCCGGCCCGCTCAGCCCGGGCATGAGGACGTCCGTCAGGAGCAAATCCACGTCTCCGTCATGTTCCTCGAATAGGGTGATTGCCTGTTCCGGGCGGAATGCTTTGATGACGCTGTATCCCGAAATCGCCAGCATCTCGGAAGCGATCGTCACGATCCGTTCATCGTCGTCCACGACCAGGACAGTTAGCCTGGTGCCTTCCGCCATAACCTCAATCTACGAACTGCGTAGCAGCCGAAGCCATCCCGGAAAGACACCAGATTCCTGGCGCCGTGAATTTTCTGCCGGAATTTGGCTTAATAGATCCTGCCTTTTGGGGATATCGGGTGGGTGGGGTGCCGCGCCAAGATGAGTTTAAAGGCAGACCGACTACCCTGTGAGTCGACGAGTTCCGGACCGGCCAGCGTCTCCCTTCTCTCCGCTGACCGGTCCGGTTAAAACTACTTCCCACTCCATTCCATCGCGGCGAACTTCAAGTACTGCTCCCAATCGTAATTCGTGATATCGTGCTTGCCCGCGCGGATGTGATAAGCCGTCGTGTGCATGATCGGTTGATGGATATCCGGCATACGGTCGGTCCCTATGCCTTTCTTCCCCAGCAATTCATAGACCGGCGAGGCATTCACCACACCCAGAAACTCGCCCCGCGGGTCCGCCCACTGGTCCTCCTGGGCACTCGCCACATACAGAGGACGCGGTGCGATCAGGGCCAGAAGCATGTGTGAATCCACCGGCATCGCGCCTTCCCGCCCGTTGTACTGTTGAAAATTTCCACAGAACCAGTGGGGGAAGCTCGTATTCAGGTTTCGTGTCCGCTCCCCGAACTCGCGCCGGCTGATGGCCGCGCCCCCCTCGCCCGAATCGTTCGAAATGACGATAGAGAACCGTGTATCCTGCGCGCCCGCCCACAGCGCCGTCTTGCCCAGTCGCGAATGGCCGATCACCGCCACCCGCTTCGCATCCACGTCGCGATCAGCCGAAAGATAGTCCATCGCCCGGCTCAGGCCCCACGCCCAGGCTCCGATCGCTGCCCATTCGTCCGGCGCCGGAGTAGTCTGTCCGGGCGCGAAGAAGAGGGGGCGGACGCCGTACTTCATGCCGCCGTCGAAATCCGGCTCGATATCGCCATAGTAGATGGTGGCCAGTCCGTAGCCCTTGTCCAGGATCATTTCCACCTGCCACCGGCTCGCCGCCGAGCCGCGCGCCGTTTCGGCGGCACGCTTTTTCACCATCTGCCGGCTCGCCGGGTCGCGCACCCACTCCTCCGCCAGCGGAATCCCGGGATCCGTCGAGACCCCCTGGTTCCCGGTAAACCCCAGGCCCAGAAACATCGGCACCGGCCCCGTCGCCTTGGCAGGCAGGTACATCAGCATGTCCATTTTGGGTCCGTCGGCTTTCGGGCTGAAGTAGATCGTGACCAGCTTGCGCACGGCCTTTCCGCCCAGCGCCTTCGGGTCCACCGAAGTCACCTCCGACCGGAGCCGCGCCGGGCTCGCCGGAGCTCGGCCGAACACCTGCGTGCGGTAAAGCTCCAGAATCTCCGGCCGGCGGCGGTTCATCCAGGTGTTCGCATCGCGCACCGGTGAGCCGTTCGCCAGCGTGAGCAGCGGCGGCAGCGAGTATTGCGGCACCCGGGCTTCGTCGTAGTTGGCGGCCGGCGATTGAGCGCCGGCGGAGGCAGCCAGCAGCACAGTGGCGCAGGCGAGTTCCAGATTCAGTTTCATAAGGCGTTTCCCACCCGATTGTATTGCACCGCCGCGCCGTGCGCAGTGCTGAGCTACCATGAGCGTTCGAAAAGCCTATGACAACCAGGCGTGAATTCGTAGCTCTTGCCGGCGGCGCCGTCGCTGCGGCGCAGTCAAGCCGTCCGTCCGGCCTTCTTCCCTGGCACCGCCGCGTCTACCGCTGGGGGCAGACCAACATCACCGAACGCGATCCCACCCGCTACGACATCCCCTGGTGGCGCGAATACTGGAAGCGGACGCGCGTGCAGGGCGTGATCATCAACGCCGGCGGCATCGTGGCGTACTACCCCAGCCGCTTTCCCCTCCAGCATCGCGCTGAGTTTCTGAACGGCCGCGACCTTTACGGCGAACTGGCCAAAGCCGCGCACGAAGACGGCCTCGCCGTCGTGGCCCGCATGGATTCGAACCGGGCCGCGCAGGATTTCTTCGATGCCCATCCGCAGTGGTTCGCCCGCGACCGCGCGAGCAATCCCTACCGCGCGGCGGACAAGTTCATCACCTGCGTCAACAGCCCCTATTACGACGAATACCTCCCCTCGGTCCTCACCGAAATCATCGAACGCAGCCATCCGGAAGGCTTCGCCGACAACAGTTGGAGCGGCTTGGGCCGGGACAGCATCTGCTATTGCGAAAACTGCGCGCGCAAGTTTCGCGATGCCGCCGGCCAGCCCCTGCCGGCCCGTCACGATTGGGACGACCCGGTGTACCGCCGCTGGATCGATTGGAACTACGCCCGCCGCCTGGAGGTCTGGGACCTGAACAACCGCGCCACCAAAGCCGCCGGTGGCCCGGACTGCCTTTGGTTCGGCATGAACAGCGGTTCGGTCTCCTCGCAGAGCCGCTCTTTCCGCGATTTCAAGGCGATCCTGGAACGCGCGCCTATGGTGTTTCTGGACCACCAGTCGCGGGGCGCCGCCGGCTTCGAAGAGAATGCCGACACCGGCAGGCTCGTCCACAATGTGCTCGGGTGGGACAAGATCGCGCCGGAGAGCATGGCCATGTACCAGGCCGGAACCAACGCCTACCGCCTCGCCGCCAAGCCCGCGGCCGAAGCGCGCATGTGGATGATCGAAGGATTCGCAGGCGGCATCCAGCCCTGGTGGCACCACATCGGCGCGTACCAGGAAGACCGCCGGGCCTACGAAACCGCGGAGCCGCTGATGAACTGGTGGGCCGCCAACGAATCCTACCTGGTCAACCGCAAACCCCTCGCCGCCGTCGGCCTGGTATGGTCGCAGCGCAATACCGATTTCTACGGGCGCGACCGCGCCGCCGAACTGGTTGACGCTCCCTACCGCGGCTGGGCGGAGGCGCTGATGCGCGCGCGCATTCCCTACCTCCCCGTCCACATCGACCATATCGACCGCGACCGCGCCGCGCTGCAAGCCCTCATCCTCCCGAACCTGGCCGCCATGTCCGACGCGCAGGTTGCGGCCGTGCGGCGCTTTGCTTCCGCCGGAGGTTCCATCGTCGCCACCGGCGTCACCAGCCTCTACAGCGAGTTCGGCGACCCGCGGCCGGATTTCGCGCTCGCGGACCTGTTCGGCGCGGCCTTCCAGGGCAAGCCCGGCCAGGAACGCGCCGACGCCGCGCGCACCCAGCACACCTATCTGCGCCTCAGTCCCGAACTGCGGGCAGGCGTCTACGGCCCGAAAGCGGGTGATGAGCCCCGGCCCGCCGGCGCCCGCCACGCCGTTCTCCGCGGCTTCGAGAAGACCGATATCCTTCCGTTCGGCGGCACGCTCACCGCCCTGCGCGTCGCCGAGGGCGCAATCGTGCCCCTCACCTTCGTCCCCGTGTTCCCCATATATCCTCCCGAAACGGCCTGGATGCGCCAGCCTTCCACCAACATCCCCGGCCTGGTGATCCATGGCCGCACCGCATACCTCCCCGCCGATATCGACCGCCGCTATTCCCGCGACCGCCTGCCCGACTATGCCCGCCTGCTGGGCAACCTCGCGCGATGGGCGGCCGGGGAACTGCCCGTGGAAGTGACTGGACCGGGTATCTTCGACTGCAACGCCTACACTCAGGAAGGCCGTGTGATCACGCACCTGGTCAACCTCACCGCCGCCGGCTGGACGCCGATGGAGGAGATGGTGCCGGTGGGGCCGCTCGAACTGCGCGTCAGGCTGGGCAATGGGATGCGGGGCCGCTCGGCGCGCCTGCTCGTGGCCGGAAGCACGCAGCCCGTCCGCGTACGCGACGGCTACGCCCAAGTGCGCGTGCCCTCGGTCCTCGACCACGAAGTAGTGGTCATCGAGTAGCCTCGCGTTCAGAACGCCTGGCCGATGCTGAAGAAGATGCGGCCCCGCGATTCGCCGGGTTTGCGGTCCAGTATGAACCCGTAGTCCATGCGAATCAGGAACCACGGAGTTCGCAGCCGCAGACCGGGTCCCGCCGCCTTCCGCAGATTCGTCAGGCTGAAGTCGGAAACGTGCGGGTACACGTTGCCGATGTCCACGAAGCCCGCGCCGTCCAGGTCGATAATCCCCGCAAAGCCGGTGGTCGCGCTGGCTATCGGAAAGCGCAGCTCGTTATTGAGGATGATCATCCCCTGGCCGCCCAGGTTGAGTCCGGTGGATAAGGATGCGCCCACCGAATTCTGCTCGAATCCCCTGATTGTCGTGCCGCCGCCCGCGAAGAACCGCTCCGCCACCGGCACCTCCTGCCCGCCGAAGCCGGTCGCGAGTCCAACCCGCGCCCCCGTGGCATACACCAGCCGCGGACGCAGCACCTTGTTCGTGAACAGTTCCACCTTCGGTTTTTGCAGCGGGAAGTAGCGGAAATACTGGCCCAGGTACTTGATGAAGCGGACCTGCGATCCCAGAAGCGAGGGCGAGTACTGAATCGCGCTTGAAAAGAAGCTGCCGGTGGCGGCGTCCAGAACGTCGTCCCGGGTATCGCGCGAAAGCGTGGAGGTGAGCGAGGCCACCCGCAGGGTCACATCGAAAAACGGGTCGGGTCCGGTATCGTAGGTGTGGCTCCTTTCGATCCGGTAGCCGTAATTCAGCACCAGCCGCTGCTGCAACTGCGCCTCCTGCTGCAAACTGAGGCCGACACGGTCCACATTGAAACCGGACGTGAGGTCCGTTTCCGGATTGATCTCGCGCCGGATGTAAGGGCTGGCGATGGTGCGCAGCGGAAACCGGGAAAGCAGCGGCTGGCTGAAGTAGACGCGCGCCTCGTGCCACTGCGAATCATAGCGGCCGCGGAAGCCCAGCACGCGCGCGCTGCCGAGCGAATTGCGGTTCGAAAAATCGACGATGCCGCCCGGCCCGCGCTCGGTATCGAAGAAGCCGCCGTATTTGACTTCGAACGGCTGCACCTCCTGCACCCGCACCACCAGCCGCACCGGCTGCGTCTTCGCATCCGTCGCCGGCAGCTCTTCGCGCGCGATCTCCACCATCGAGAACGCGCCCGTGTTGTACAGCTTGCGCCGCGAATCCCCGAGCTTCTCGAGATTCACCGGATCCCCCGGCCGGATTGCCAGTTGCGTGCGAATCAGGTTCTCGCTGGTGTCGCGGTTGCCTTCCACCACCACTTCGCGCGCGATCGCCTGCGCGTTTTCCGTGATGCGGAAGCGTAGGTCGATGCGCGATTCGGCGGGCGTCCGCTGTAGCTCGGCCTGGATCTCCACGTCGTTGTAGCCGCGCTCCCAGTAGGCCTCCCGCAGCCGCAGCAGCGAGTTGTCGCGCAGCACCGGCCGGTATTCCGCCCCCTCGGGCAGCGGCACCACCTTGCGCAGCTCTTCCGTGCCGATCGCCTGGTTGCCTTCGAACACCGCCTCGCCCACGTGATACAGCGGCCCTTCCTGTACCGGAAAAATCACCTTGCCCGTGCGCGCCTCGGGTTCGAGTTGGTACCGCGGCTTGTCCAAGGACGCATCCAGATACCCCATTTCCCGGTAGAACTGTTGCAGCAGGTCGGTGACGCGCTCCGGCTTGGTGTAGACCTCGGTGGAGAGCTTCTGGTCTTCCACCACGCTGCGCAGCCGTTTCGGATCCACGCCCCGCGCGCCGTCGAAAACCCATTCCACGTTCTCAAAGCGCGGTCCCCGCTGGACATCGAAGACCACCCGTTTCTCGTCCGGCTGCGGGTTGAGGATTTGAGTCGCGATCTGCGGGGTCAGGTAGCGCTCCCGGATCAGCCATTCCCTGATCACCCCGGATGCATCCTCCAGCCGCTGCGTATCGAAAACACCGCTCCGCCAGACGCGCCGCACCTCGTCCCGCACACCGCCCGGAAGCGACACTCCTTCGTAAACCAGGTTGACTTTGGGCCCCGGGTCAACCCGGAGAGTGAGGTCCACGTCCTGGCCCGCTTCCTGCCGCCGCAAACGGACGCCCGCCTCGAGCAGGTCCGCCTTCTCGTACATCTTGCCGACGCGGTCCATCCCCTTCCGCACTTTGAAGAAGTCGTACCGGTCCCCCGCCTTCACGTCCAGCTTGTCCTGAATCACTTGCGGCGTGAAGAACTTTTGGCCCGTGATCGACACCGCCGAAACCCGCCGTGCTTCCCGTTTGGACTGGCGCCGGGGAGGCGAAACTCCGCCGAATTGCAGGTCGTGCCGGAAATCGAAGCGCCAGCTTCCGTCCTCCTGCCGCACGCTGCGCGTCACGAACCGCTTGGTCAAGTCATACTCCGCGATATACACCTGGTCCGAGCTGTTGACCAGGTCCATCGAGTAGACCAGGTTGAACTGCGGGGTGATATCCTGCCCCACCGTAAGCCGCGCGCCCGGATTGGTTTCGGCCGCAATCAGATTTGGTTCGATGCGCACGCGGCTCAGCCCGGTCGCGCCTTCAAGCCGCCGTCCCAGCGAGGATCCCACGCGCCCCGTCAGGTACGACAGCACCTGGCTTTGCGCCACCTCGAATTCCTGGCCGCGGATCTGGTCCAGCGTCTTGCCCGTTACCAGCAGCGCCAGAATGTCCGGCTCCGGCAGTTCGGGATCGGCTCTGAGCACCGTTTCCGTTTTGCCCGGCGGCCCTGAAACCTGAAGCGTGATGTCGTGATTGGGAACGGTGGTGGTGGCCAGAAGATCGAGATTGGGCTCGATGCGGCGATCGTTGGTGAAGGTGATGACCCCGCGCTGCACATTGTACTTCCGCTCCTGAAGCGTGAGTTCGGCGCCCTCTTCGATAATCAGCCGCCCCGCCAGTCCAAGCTCGTACGGATTGCCCAGCACGATGATCTGCGTGGTGATCTGGGCGCGCATCAGGTTGTTGTCCACCACGATCGGCTCCTCGGTCACCACCGCGATATTGAAGCGTGTGGATGCGAGCAGTTGGTTGCGCTCGGCCTCCTCGTCCCCGCCTATCGCCCCGGGCGCGGTGGACGACGCGAGGATGCCCTTGTCCAGGAACAAATCGTCGGTGAAGCCGCCCTGTTTCACCAGCACGGACCCGCGCAGCACGGGATGGTCCTGCACGGTTCTCAACTGAAGGTTCACATCCGACACCGTCTTGAGGCCGGCCGGAAAATCCATGTACAGGTCGGCGATCTTGATCCCCAGGTCGGATTCGGGCGCTTTGCCGCTTACCATCGTGATCGATCCGCTGCCGGTGAGCTTGCCGCCGTTCACTTCGCCGTCGAGTTTGGCCAGCGTGGCCGTGGCGCCGTCCAGATCGATCCGCACATTCAAATCGTCGGCGCCGATGCGCGGCTGGTCCATCGCAAGCTGCCCGCCCGTGATCTCGACAAAACCCTGCGCCTTCGGCTGCGCCGCCGTGCCGCTCACCGCCGCGTGAATCGTGGTCGGCCCGCGCGCGCGGATCCCCTCGGCGAACAGCGTGGCCACCGACGCGTCCAGCGACCCGTCCAGCGCCAGGTTGAGCGCGTGCTCGCCCTGTGCATCCACCGTGCCCGTCAGGTTCAGCTCCGTCGTGGGTCCGGTCAATTGCAGCCGCTCGACGGTGGCGATGCCGTTCTCCAGCCGGATCGTGGACTCGCCCTTCTGCTCCACCTTGAAGGTGTTGTATGCCAGATTCAATTCCGGAAACGTGAGGGTGGCGCGCACCGCGCCCAGTTCCGGCTTCGGAGCTTCGGCTTCAACCCGCGCCGTGACCGTCCCGCTGGCCCCCTCGGGGACACCCGGAACCGAGGCCAGCGTAAGGCCCGTCAGCGCCGCCGTGAATTGCGCCGCTCCCTGCCGGCGCGGGATTTCGACCGGCAGGTCGGCCGGCAGCAGCGCGAACGGCACGGTGCCCGAAGCGCGCAGGGTGGCCGCCCCCCAGTCCGCCGAAAGCGATTCGAGCTCCAGCGCCCCATCGTGAATCCTGCCGTGCAGCGACGCGGCGGTCACCCCGGGCGTCAGGCCCTCGCTCGCGAACGAGCCGTTTTCGAGCGACAAGGTAAGATCCGGATCGAGCCGTTCCAGCGTGCCCCGCACCGAACCCTGAATGGAGGCGTTCCCTTGCACTACCGGGTTGCCCTCGAGTTTCGCCAACCGCGCCAGGCCCGGCAAATCCAACTGAGCGCGCAGATCGAGCGCTCCCTCGCCGGCCGTACGGTCGAGCGGCAGCCTGCCGCTCAACTCCACCCTCGACCCTTCCGCCACCAGGTTGGCGCGCTCCACCGTCAGGGTCCGGTTTCGGTACGACGCCGAAAGCGGGCCGTCCGCACCCACCTTGACGCCGTTCCATCGAACATCCAGCTTCGAAACCTGCGCAGTGGCGGCGGCATCCCGGTAGTCGAAATTCTCCAGTTCCCCGCTGGCTTTGACGACGGCCGACACGCTGCCTTCCACCGGCGTGCTCATCTCCACCGGCAGCCGGCTGAGGTCGGTATTTTCCAGGCGCACTTCCGCCGTGAACGGGCTCGGCGTCCGCGTGCCCGCTTCGGCATTCACAGCTACTCCGAAGCGGGGCAGGGAAGCCTGCAAAACCGCCTGCGCGCGCGCCACCTGCGCGCTCAATTCCGCGCTGCCCAGATCGCGGCCGTCCCATTGCAGCCCTTGCGCATTCAGCTTCAGGTCCGCCGTGGGCTGTTCCGCCGTTCCCGACGCCGTGAGGTCCAGCCCCATTTCGCCCCGAACTGTGGCGCCGTCCGGCAGTGTGACATCGAGCAGCCGCAAGTCGCGCGCCTGTGCCCGCGCCTGAAATTCGCCGCTCTCTGTTTCATAGCTTCCCGATGCGGTCACCAGGCCCGCACCGCCGGGCTGCGGCTTCTCCATCCGGAGCCGGGTCAGCTCGGCGCGCCGGTCCTGGTAGCGCGCTTGCGCCTCCAGCGTCCCCAGCAGTTCGCCATAGGCGCGCAGCCCGCTGCCGTCGATCCGCACCGCCGCCACCGGATTCTGCACCGTCCCGCTGACGTCCGCCGAGATCGCGAAATCGCCGCGCACCGGGACATCGCCGCGGCCGAGTGCGGCCAGCGTCGCGCCGGCAGTCAGGTTCTCGGTCCGCGCCGTGAACGTCACCGGCTGCGTCGCCCCCGCCAGTCCGATTTCGCCGGAACCCCGCAGCCTCTGTTCGTGCCAGCGGATCAATGCTTCGTTCACAACCACCCGCTGGGGGTTGTACACGGCGGCGAGAGTCACCGCGATATCCTGCAAATCCCCGGCATGCAGATTCGGAATCGTCGCGTTGACCGCCGCCTCGGGAGCGGATATCGTGCCGGAGAGGGCGGCGGTCGAGTGCAGCGCGCCATCGATTGCCGGCGGCGGCCCTTCGTTCCCCAGGAAAGTCTCGATTCCCGCCACGGTGGAAGCGAGTGCCGGCGCCTCGATCTCGAGCTGTCCGCTCAGCGCCTTCCGGTTCGCCAGTTCCACCGTTCCGCTCGCCCTGGCCCCCAGTGCGCTCAGTTCGGCCACCTGAAGCGTCACGTCCGACCCGCGCGCCGACGCGCTGATCGCGGCGGCCACCGGCACCACGTCTTTTGCCACCCCCCGCGAAGGCTCCAGCCTCACGCTGGCGTTCCCGGCGGCGCGCTCGTAATCCAGGCCCGGCCAGTTGGCCTCCGCCTGAACGTTACCCGTGCTCGCAACCCGCACGGGCAGCCGGAAGATCGCGCACAGCCGTTCCAGCGCCAGGGCCTGCGCGCTCAATGCCACCCGGCTCTGACCGGCCTCCGGGGTCAGCATCACGACGCCCTCCCCCTGCACGCGTCCCCACGGTGCGTTCAGCCGCACGGCTTGGACCTGCACGCTCGACGCTGCGGCCTGGTACGCTGCCTGCGCATCCAGGTTCAGATGATCGAAGCGATCCACCGCCAGTTCCTCGCCGTGCAGGAGGGCGGAAACGCGCAACTGTGGAAGCGGCCCGGCGGCCGTCAGCGTCAGGTGCAGGTCGCCGCGAACCGGCTGCGCAACACCCGCGAACTCCGCCAGCGATGCCGAATCGAGCGCCATGTCCGCGCGGACGTCGAACACCGGGCTCGAGAAGCTCTCGATTTCGCCGCTCAGGTTCACGCTGGATGCGCCCAGATCGATCCGCAGCGCGCGCACGTTTGCGTCGTCGCGGCCCGCCACCACGTCCGCATTCACCCCGCCCACCGGCAGCGTGCGGCCGGAGAATCCCACCGTACCGCCCCCGGGGATCGTCAGGCGAATCTCGTGCTGCCGCGTGGCCGCGTTCCCCTTTACCGCCACCGAACCCACCGGCAGCAACACCACCATCTGCTGCCGCCGGTCTTCATAGCGGATCGAGCCCCCCGTAATCGCCCCCGCCCGCACCAGGTAATCCACCGGCTGGCTGGATGGCGCGCTCTGCGGCGGATGCGGTAGATTGTCGCTGCCGTCCCGGTCGATCACCACCGAGACTCG
The DNA here is from genome assembly GCA_963836425.1 of Bryobacterales bacterium. GTDB lineage: Bacteria > Acidobacteriota > Terriglobia > Bryobacterales > Bryobacteraceae > CAWIJJ01. The sequence goes on from CAWIJJ010000020.1 coordinate 110,309, forward strand.
GGGATTTTCGATCGCCGCCGACTCGATGTAGTACGCGCCCCGCAACAGTTCCCGCAGGCTGAGCTTCGCGGCCACATGGTCGGCTAACAGCAGCGGAGGCAGCAACGGTGCTGTCTTCGACTGCACCCGCACATCGCGCAGGTCCACCTTGAGGGAGAACAGGTTGTAATCCAGGCTGGATGCCGAAAAGACGATACCCTGCTTGTCCAGTGCGGACACTACCTGCTGAAGGACGTACCTCCGCGCCGGCGGGGTGTGCAGGACCCCCACCAGGATGGCAGCCAGCGCCAGGATGCCGCCCAGGACAAAAGCCGCGATTCGGATTGCGCGGGAGCGGAGCAAATCGGGGCCCCGCGGTTAACGCCCGGTACTGACCACGGCCCGGACTTTGCGGGCCTCGGGCGCATCCGGCGCCAGTTTCAGGAACAGTTCGAAATGGGTCAGCATCTTGTCCGGCCGTTTCATCCCGTTGTAGGCGAGCCCGGCGTAGTAATGGGCGTAGGCCTGCTCGGGGTATTTTTCCAGGTAGCTTTCCAGGCTGGCGGCGGCCTGGCTGTTCTTCTGCCGATTGTACGCGAGCAGGCCGGCAACGTAATCCTTCTCGTCGCCGTCCGCATCCTTCATCAGCGACTCCGCCTTGCTGTAGTCCTTGCGTTCAATCGCCAGCCGCGCCATCGCCAGCTTGCTGTCGCCGCCGGATTTCAACTCTTCGGCCTTTTTGAGATGCGCTTCCGCGTCGTCAGGCTTGTGCTGTTCCACCAGCGCCAGCCCCAGATACCGCTGCGCCACGGCATCGTCGGCATTTTCCTGTACGGCCTTCGAGAGTTCGGATTCGGCGGCCGAAAATTTCCCCTGGTGGTAGAGTTCCACCCCGCGATCCGTGCCGGCCCACAGCGCCATGCTGCTCAGCCCGGCGGTCAAAACGACTGCGACCAACCGTCCCATCGTTTCCCCCTTTTGCGGACGCGAGGTAGGGTCAACACCGCACGAACTCCCCCGTCCGCACCTTCCAGAATAGAGGATCGGGCTCACCCGTGTCCCGTGCCTGTTACCTTGGATGTTCCGGGTTATGGATCTCGTTCCAATAGATTTGCACCTCACCCCGCATGGCCGCCTGACCGTATCGCGCGACCCCGATGCGCCGCAGCTCGAAGCCGCCCTCGCAGAACGGGTCGAGGCAGCCTTCGGCCGCGGATCCGGACACGGCCTCCTGCTCCTGGGTGCCGCCGAAGCCGCCACCACCCTACCCCCTGTCTTCGCCTGGTGGCGCGATTTCGGCGCGTCCTACGTGGCCGCTCTGTGCATCGAGCAGGGCGGCGGCGGCCCCGCCCGGCCCGCGGCCCGCATCGCTCCGCCGCCCGAAGACGACCTGGAGCGCATCTCCTTCGCCGCTCCGCCCATGACCGGCGCCGAGTACCTGACCGCCGCCGTACTCGCATCGCTCTGGCAGGAAACCGGCGAGGCCTTTGACGCCGAGCTGGCCGAGTCCGGGCAGGGTATTCAGGAATTCCTGCGCAGCCGCAATCCTGCCTGGAACCTGGTCGGCCGCGTCCATTTCAATCTTGCCGAGAACCGCAAAGACCCGGACCTGCCGTTTGCCTTTCTCGCCACCTACACTACCCGGCTTTCGGCGCGCGCCAAAGCGCGGCACCTGCCGCTCGGCGAGGCCCTGCGCGAGTACTCGGGCGCCGCCAACAAGGACCGGCTCCTCTCCCTCCTGCTCCCCGTGCAGCGGGCCGCCGAATCCTGCCCCTGGCTCAAGGCCATGGTAGACGCGGGCGAGATCTTCCATCCCATCCGCTGGAGTCCGGAGGAAGCGCTCCAGCTCTTGCGCGACGTTCCCAAGCTCGAATCCTCGGGCGTGGTGGTCCGCATGCCCGCCGCCTGGCGCGGCAATCGCCCTCCGCGGCCCCGCGTCACCGGCGCGGTCGGGGGCGAGTCCCCCTCCGGCATCGGCCACGAAGCCCTCCTCGATTTCAGGATGGAAGTGACGCTCGACGGCGAAGCGCTCACACCGGAGGAAATCGCCGCCCTGCTGCGTGGAACCGACGGGCTCGCCCTGGTGCGAGGCCAATGGGTTGAGGTGGACCGGGAACAGCTCGGGAACCTCATTCAGCGCTTCGAGGATCTCCAGCGCACCGCCTCCGACGGTGGTCTGAGCTTTGGCGAGGCCATGCGCCTGCTGGCCGGCGCGGCCGTGAACCAGGACGACCGGTTCCTCGCCGAGGGCGTCGATTGGGCCCAGGTAACAGCCGGTCCCTGGCTCGCCGAAACGCTGCGCACCCTGCGAAGCCCGCAGGGGCTCGCCCAGGCGGATCCCGGCCCGGCGCTCCGTGCCGTGTTGCGCCCCTATCAGCAGACCGGGGTGCGCTGGCTCCATCTGCTTTCCACCCTTGGACTGGGCGCCTGCCTGGCGGACGACATGGGGCTCGGAAAAACCATTCAGGTGCTCGCCCTGCTGCTCATTCTGAAACGCCAGGCGGCTTCCCCGGAAAAACCGAGCGTGCTCGTCGCCCCCGCTTCTCTGCTGGCCAACTGGGCGGCGGAAATCGAGCGCTTCGCCCCGGAGCTCAAGGCCCTGATCGCCCACCCCTCGGCCATGCCCGCCGCCCAGCTCAAAGCCGTCACGCCCGAACAGCTCACCGCCACCGACCTCGTCATCACCAGCTACGGCTCCCTCCTGCGCGTGCCCTGGCTGGCGCAGGTTTCCTGGCGCGTCGCCGTCCTCGATGAGGCGCAGGCCATCAAAAACCCGGGAGCCCAGCAGACCCGCGCCGTCAAAACCCTCAAGGCCGGCACCCGCCTGGCCCTCACCGGCACGCCCGTCGAGAACCGTCTGGCCGACCTCTGGTCCATCTTCGATTTCCTCAATCCCGGGCTGCTCGGTACCTCCAAGCAGTTCACCGCGTTTGCCAAGAGCCTCTCCCAAAGCGGCTCCTGGGGACCCTTGCGCGAGCTCGTCCGCCCCTACATCCTGCGCCGGCTCAAAACCGACCGCAGCGTGATCTCCGACCTCCCCGACAAGACCGAGATGAAGGCCTGGTGCACCTTGACCCGCCGCCAGGTGGCGCTCTACGATCAGGCCGTCAAAGATCTTGCCGCAAGGCTCACCAGCGCCGCCGGCATCGAGCGCAAAGGACTCGTCCTGGCCTTCCTCATGCGCTTCAAACAGATCTGCAACCATCCCTCGCAATGGCTGGGCGACGCCGCCTGGGCCGAACCGGATAGCGGGAAATTCGCCCGGCTTCGGGAAATCGCGGACGTGGTGGCGTCGCGCCAGGAAAAAATGCTCGTCTTCACTCAGTTCCGCGAAGTTACCGCGCCGCTCGCCTCCTTCCTCGAAACCGTCTTCGGCCGGCCCGGGCTGGTCCTCCACGGAGAAACCGCGGTGAAAAAGCGCCACGATCTGGTCCGCCGTTTCCAGGAAGAGGACGACGCCGGCTTCTTCGTCCTCTCCCTCAAAGCGGGCGGCGCCGGACTGAACCTCACCGCCGCCTCCCACGTGGTCCACTTCGATCGCTGGTGGAACCCGGCCGTCGAGAACCAGGCCACCGACCGCGCCTTCCGCATCGGGCAGACCAAAAACGTGCTCGTGCACAAATTCGTCTGCCGGGGTACGGTGGAAGAGAAGATCGACGAGATGATCGAAGCCAAGCGCGAACTCTCCCGAAACCTGCTCGAGGGAAGCGCCGATCTGCTGCTGACCGAACTCGACGACGACGAGCTGCTGCGCCTCGTCGCGCTCGACATCAACAAAGCATCCAAGGAGTCCTGAGATGGATTGGTACAGGGACTGGAGAGAGTACGTGCCCGTGGCGGAACGCCGCCGCCGCGCCGCGCGCGAACTGGCGGCGCGCGCCAAAGGCGGCCTGTCCGCATCCCCCGTCGTGGTTCAGGGCAGGACCATTGCCACCACCTTCTGGGGAAAATCCTGGTGCGAGAATCTGGAGCGGTACAGTGACTACGCCAACCGCCTGCCGCGCGGCCGGACTTACGTCCGCAACGGGTCGGTGGTAGACCTTCAGATCGAGACCGGCGCCGTCCATGCCTCGGTGAGCGGCTCCAGCCTGTACCAGGTGGATCTGAAAATCGCGCCGGTGGGCGAAGCCCGCTGGAAATCGATTTGCAAGGACTGCGCCGGCGGCATCGATTCCCTCGTCGAACTGTTGCAGGGTCGCTTCTCCAAGGCGGTCATGGAGCGGATCTGTCGCCAGAAACTGGGCCTTTTCCCGTCCCCCGCGGAAATTGAACTCGATTGCAGTTGCCCGGACTGGGCCTCCATGTGCAAACATGTGGCCGCCGTGCTGTACGGCGTCGGCGCCCGCTTCGATCGTGAACCGGAACTGCTGTTCCGCCTGCGCAACGTGGATCCGAAGAACCTGATCGCCGCCGGCGGCAGCGCCTCGCTGGCGGAAACCGCCCCGCCGAAGTCCCGCCTGTTGCGGGCTGCGGACCTGGGCGAGATCTTCGGCCTCGACCTCGAACCCGCGGCCAAACGCGCCAAAGCGGCCCCCAAATCCAAAACCCCTCCGAAGGCCAAAACAGCCGCGAAACAGCCGCCCCGTCGCAAGGGCCGAATCCCCCTAAATTAACCAAAGACAACACTGGCGTCAGGTTGAAACACGGGTTACTATGAGCGTAACGGTCCCGTTTGTGAGATTTAGGACCTTTTTGTGGAAAATCAATTAGCCAGGCAGGCGGCCGAGTTGGCACTCCGCCTTGGGGCGATGCCGTTTGGCACGGAAATCGATCACGCGACCCTCGACGATCTCGAGTATCTGGCAACGCGCCTTCTCAAAGACGTGGCCACCGCGCGCCTCCGCAACAACCAGCGAATGGTAGGGGAGTCGAGCGGAATGTGGCGCGCCATGCAGCCCTGCGACCGTAAGTGGTGAACCGGTCCGCCGTCCGCCCCGTTAAAACAGATACTTCATGCCGAACTGGATCAGCCGCGGCGCCACCGACGTCTGCGTGATCACCCCGAAGTTGGCCGTGCCGAGCGCCGTGCCCGGGTTGGCGAACTGCGGATGGTTCAGCGTATTGTAAAACTCCACTCTCACTGCCAGTTCCCCGTCTTCCCTGAGCCCGCCCACCAGCGTCCGCTTGCCGATCGAAAGATCCGTATTCACCTGCGGCGGCCCCGTCAGGATGCTCTGTCCCGCGTTCCCGTATCCGGTCGAGCCGTCCGAGCCGATAGCCGGCGGAGCGCAGAAGCCTGCCGTGTCGATCCAGCGGCCCAGCCTGCTGGTGACGCTCCCCGTGGTGGCCAGCGTCGCCGCGGTTGCCCCCGGACACAGCGTCACCGTCGAGGTCGAAGCGCGCCCGTACACGCCGCCCCCCGCCGGGTCGGTGAGCGTCAGTGGCAGCCCGCTCTGCACGATCATGATCCCGGAGACCGACCAGCCGTGCAGAAGCTTGCCCTGTATTCCGTGCGTCACCCCGAACTGCGGAATTTCGTAAGCCAGGTTTGCAATCAGGCGGTGCGTCCGGTCGAACCCGGCCTTCGACCAGTTCTGAAACCGGTCGTTCAAGTCGTTGTAAATCGAGGTGTTGCTCATCGCCTTCGACAACGTGTAAGCCGCCTGAAAATTGAAGCCCGCCGCGCGTTTGCGCAGCGTCGCCTGCATGCTGTGATAAGCCGATTCGCCTACGTACTGGCTGGCCATCAGCGCGTTCGGATTCTCCCCCATGTAGGGCACCCGCAGCCGCGCGTTTACCGCCGTGTTGGTGGTGATGCAATCGGTGGCCGTGCCCGTGTATCCGCAGTTGACCGGGTTCGCGGCGCCGGCCAGCACCGGCTGGTTGATTCCCAGCCCGATGAGCAGCCGGTCGCCATATGAGCCCACATAGCCGAGATCGAACGTCATCGTCCCGCTCAGCTTCGTCTGCGTGCTGAAATTCCATTGCTGCAAACGGGGCACCCGATACTCCGGCCCGGCGATGCGGTCCGACAGGCGTGACGTGGGAGTCCGCGGGATGAAGCCGAGCGTCGTGTCGGGAAACGGCTTGGCCAGCGTGGACTGGCTGTTGGTCGCGTCCGTGTTGGTGAATCCCTGGGCAAACGGCGGCGCGGTGAACAGGGCCGCGTTGGCGGCATTCGCGCTGAATACCGGCGATTGGTAAAACCAGCCGTAGCCGCCCCGCACCGCCAGCCGGCCTCCGCTGCCCAGCGGCTGCCAGGCGAAAGCGAAGCGCGGTGCGAAAGTATCGAGCGGCGTGCCGTTGCGATAAAAACTGCTGCCCGGGCTGGTGGCGACACCCGCCGGCGGCGGCCCGAACGCCTTCCCCGTGTACGGGTTGATCAGGCCGGGATTGTAGTTGGAGGCCACCACGTACCCCGTCAGCGTACCGCCCGGCGGCGGAATCCGTTCCAGGTCCAGCAGCGACGGCCACACATTGCCGATCGTCCCCTCCGTATCGAACGACGGTCCGGCGTATTCCCAGCGCAGCCCGAAGTTCAGCGTCAGCCTCGCATTCACCTTGAAATCGTCCATCACGAAGGCGCTGGCATAATAGCGCCGGTATTCGTACTGCACTTCGCCGCCCGGCCCGACCCCTTCGCTCGCCGAGGCGCTCTGAATGTTGCTGCGGCCTCCCGGGCTCTGATTGCCGGCCGCGCTCAGCCCGAGCAGGAAGTCCTCGAACGTCTGAAAGCTGATCCGTCCCCGCGCCGCGCCCGTATCGAGCCGCGCGTTGTGCTGCAACTGGCCCAGGCCGCCCATCCGCAGCGTGTGCCGGCCGCGCACCCGGGAAAGATTATCGGCCAGCGACCCCACCCCGATCCGCGTCGAAAAGTCGTTCGCCCCGTTACCGAAAAACCGGAACGTGCCCATCGGCCCCAGCATCGTGACCTCCGGCGGATGCGGGAACAGCGGATCCACCGGCGTCATGCCGACAGACTCCGCCGTCGGCGTGCCCACCCCCTTCGCCGTCTGCCGCGTCCGCGTATACGCGATCCGCGCTTCGTTCACCACGCTCTGGCTCAGTACCGAGCCCAGCTTCAGGCTGATAACTGTGTCGCGCGCGTGCAGCGCCTGCGGTGCGCCCGCGCCCGGAATCACCGGGGTCAGCGTGGCGCCGCCGGGCGCGCCCAGCGACCGGTACTGGTTCAAATTCGAAAAGAAACCGCGCCATGCCAGCGAGTGCCGGGAGGAGAGCACGTAGTCGCTGTTTGCCATGTACTGATCTTCGTCATAGCTGGAGGGAAAGCTGAACGACGAAAAGCCCATTCCCTCGTTGCTGCCGCCCGCCAGAATCGTTTGCGGCACCGGGATCAGATACGTGCCGTCCGCATTTTTCGTTTGCAGGATGCGCAGGGCCACCGGATTCACCGGCGCCGTGGTGCCCGTAGACTGGTTGGCGCAATCGAGCTGCCTGCCGCCCGCAAAAGTCAGAAACCGGCTGTCCCCCGGATGATTCGCGGGGCAGAACGCGGCGGCTATGGCGCCCGCCGAGCGGTCCGTCGATAGCGGCGGCAGTATCACCGTGGCCACCGACGTCGGATCCAGGCCGTTCACCTGCCGCGTGCCCTGGTATGACCCGAAGAAGAACCACTTTCTTTTCGCCACCACCGGCCCCCCCAACGTGGCGCCGAACTGGTTCTGTTTCAAATTCGGCTTCGGCTGGCCCGTGGTGTTGCGGAAAAACGCGTTGGCGTTCAATACGTCGTTGCGCACGAATTCCCAGCCGTCGCCGTGAAACTGGCTTTCCCCGCTCTTGGTCACCAGGTTCGTGCTCGGCACCTGCGCGCCGTACCCGGCGTCGTACTGCGAGGTCTGGATTTTGAATTCCGAGATCGTGTCCGGGTTCGGTACCGTGCTCGAAGCGTACCCGCCGTCGATGGTGTAGCTGCCCGCCGTCGTGCTCCCGTTGACGTTCACCGATTGCGTGCCCCGGCCCAGCGTCCCCGCATTATTGACGTCCGCCGCCGACCCCGACGCCATCGACAGCACCTGCGTGAAGTTGCGCGTGTTCAACGGCACCGCCGTGATCGTCTTCTGGTCCACCAGCGTGCCCGAAGACGAATTCGCCAGTTCCATGCGGCACTCGCAGTCCACTTCTTCCTGCGGGCTGCCGGGTTCGAGAGCCGCATCCAGCGTTGGATCCTCGGAGACGTTGACGCTCATCGAGCCCATCTGCGCTGTTTTGAAACCCGGCGCCGCAAACCGCACCCGGTACGTCCCCGGAGGGAGCATCGCGAAATGGTAGCCGCCGTCCTCCGCCGTCGCCGTCGTGAGCACCTGGTTCGTCGCCGTGTTCGTCAGCACGACCGCCGCGCCCGCCACCGCAGCCTCCTGGGCCGTAACCGTCCCCGAGAGAGCGCCGGTAGTGGCCGACTGCGCCGGCGCGCATCGGGGAGCGAGTATGAGCAAGAGAATAGCGGTGTGCAGATGGTTCATCGAACTCCCATTGTGCACGCAATGCCGGCGGAAGTGCCAGCAGCCCGCATTACTGAGCCGCGACCACAGGGAGCCGGTCTCTCCCGAGGCTGCCTGAACACATCTGGCGCAGGGCGGCCGGCGGTGTCAGAATGGTTTCCTGCGCAATATGATTATTAATCCGATTCGTCTCGCGGCGGTCGTCTCGGTACTGTCCTGGAGCGCGTGCGCCCAATCACCGCACGCGACCAACGACCCCTTTCCCAAGCCGATTCCGGCCAGCGAGGGCGCGATCACGGTGCGGTACGTCGAGTTCGCGACTTTGCCCGACCTGCCGGGTGAATCGCAACCCGCCCGCATGATGCTGCTGCTGGACGAGCCCGGCACACGCCGTCTCTTCGTCAACGACATGCGGGGGCCGCTCTACAGCGTGAGCTACGACGGCAAGACGGTAAGAAAGTACATCGACATCAACGACTCGGAGTGGGGCGTCAAAGTGCAATCCGGAGGCTCGGAGCGCGGCTTTCAGAGCTTCGCGTTTCATCCGCAGTTCAACCGGCCCGGCACGCGCGGCTACGGCAAGTTCTACACCTATACCGACACATCCAACACGTCGCCTGCGGCCGATTTCAAACCGGGAGGGGGCAATCACACGCATGATACAGTGCTGCTCGAATGGACGGCAAAGAATCCGGCGGCGGCCGGGTACGATGGCGGGCCGCCACGCGAGATCGTGCGCTTCGAGCAGCCGTTTTCGAACCATAACGGCGGGCATCTGACCTTCAACCCGCTGGACAAAGAGAGCAGCCCCGGCTACGGCCTGCTGTATTTCGGACTGGCAGACGGGGGCAGCGGCGGCGATCCGCTCAACAACGCGCAGAACCTGGCCTCGCCGTTCGGCAAGATTCTGCGCATTGATCCTCTCGGCACGAACAGCCCGAACAAAAAGTACGGCATTCCCGCGGACAACCCGTTTGCGCGCGACGGCAACGATCAAACGCTGGGGGAAATCTACGCCTCCGGCATCCGTAATACACAGCGGCTGTTCTGGGATCCGAAAAACGGCAACATGTTCATGTCGGATATCGGGCAGAACATCGTGGAGAAAGTAAGCCGCGTGACGGCGGGCGCGAACCTGGGTTGGAATGTGTGGGAGGGCAGTTTCCGGTATATGGGCCGCCAGGTGAGCCTCGAAGATCCGCGCAGCGATCCCAGGATCACTTACCCTACGGTGGAGTACGGCCAGCTCGATCCGCTGCTGCAGCCCAGCTCGGCCGCCATCGGCGGGCTGGTGTATCGCCGGAACGCCATCCGCAGGATTGCGAACCTGCTCCTGTTCGGCGATAACCCGAGCGGAGAGATTTTCTACGTGAACGCGGACAAGCTGCCGGACGGAGGCCAGGACGCAATCCGCAGAATTCTGTTCGACGACAAGGGCGCTTCCAAGACGCTGCTGCAACTGATCCGTGAAAAGAACCAGGCGCAGGGAAAGAGCCCGGCGAGTCGTGCCGACCTGCGTTTCGGCGAGGCATCGGACGGAAGAGTTTTCATCCTGAACAAACGGGATAACACCATCCGCCTGCTGGTGCCATGATCACGGGCGCGTTCGCGGGGCTGGTGAAGGCAACGCTGCTGGTCTTCGGAGCGCTGTTTCCGATCGTGAACCCGCTCGGCAATACACCGATTTTTCTTTCGCTGACGCGGGGCCTTTCGAGCCGCGGCCGGGCGAGTCTGGCGCGGATGATCGCGGTGAACGGGCTGGTGCTGATCCTGGTCTCCCTATTTACCGGCACCTACATCCTGGCGTTCTTCGGCATCTCGCTTCCGGTGGTTCAGGTAGGCGGCGGGCTGGTGGTCATTTCGACGGGATGGTACCTGCTGCGGCAGCCCAACGACGATCATATCGACGGCGCCGCGCAGCGGGAATGCAGGGAGTCCGATTTCGAGCGGCAGGCGTTTTATCCGCTGACGCTGCCGCTGACCGTGGGCCCGGGCTCGATTTCGGTGGCGATCACGGTGGGGGCCAACCGGGCCGAAGGCGGCGAGTGGCGATGGCCGCTGATTGCGGGCATGTTGCTCGGCAGCGTACTCATCGCGGCCTCCATCTACCTGAGCTACCGGTTCGCCGAGCGGATCGGGCGGACGCTGGGCGAATCGGCGATGAACGTGGTCATTCGCTTGTCGTCATTCATCCTGGTTTGCATCGGCGTGCAGATTCTTTGGAACGGCCTCAGCACGCTGCTGCGGTCGGTGGTTCAATGAGTGCCCGCCGTCTTCGAAGGATGCAGCACCTCAATGTTGTAAAACGCCTCCGCTTCCTTCTCCGAATAGTGGTGATGCAGCTTGCCTTGCGATTCGAGGGTTTTGTGCCAGCTCACAAACTGGTCTGAAACGGTGACCCTCACAAGGTGGAGGGAACGATCGAAGGAATAGATTATGTAGGGGGCGCGAGGGTGCGACTCGGAGACGTCCTCCATGACAAACACCTGAATGGAGTCATCGTAGACCCGCACGTGGTACACGCGGTTATACTCCGCGTTGAGCTGCGTGATACAGCTTTGGGGAAAGAAGATGACCGTCTTTTCCGTGCCCGTCGGCACGTTCTGAATCTGGCGGCGATCACCCGGCGGCTGGGTCGATGCTCCCACAATGGAGCGCAGATCGAGCACGACCAGCGTGGCCTTCCGGTAGCCGTTGTTAACGCCGCCCGCGAGGACTTCAGGCACTCCGTCGCCATCGATGTCGGCGCTCGCCAGGTGGGCGAGGTGCCCGCTGTGCCAATATTGGCTTTTCACGTTGCCATCGAGGTCGAGCTTCGCAATCTGCGACGCGTGGCCCTGCACGTGAATAGCGGCCGCAATGATGGCGGCGTCCGACAGCCGCGTTCGGGGCAGGAAGAGCGACTCCATATAGAAATACACCGGCTCGATGTTTCCTTGTGCGTCGCTGATCCGGCCGCCCGGCTGATACTTCCATTTCAGATGGCCGGTATTCGAGAAGCAATAGAGCGGCATGCCCAGCGTGTCCCGAAATCGACCGGTTGGTAGCGGAAGAGGACTTCGGAGTGGCCGTCTCCGTCCAGGTCCACGAAGTTGCAGACCCGAGGCAACTCTGTAGAGTCATGGTAGACATTTTCAAGAAGCGACGCGGGAAAGGTGTAGCGCCAGAGTTCCCGGCCGTGAGTATCCGCGACGACGAGATCGCGGCCGCGTACCGAGAAAGTGGCAGGGTCCATCGACGCGCGCCGGCGAAACCTGAGGAATCCGAAGGCAAGAATCGCGAGCGCGAGGACTGCCAGACCCGGCAAGAGGAATCGCCGCGTGCGCCTGGAATTGTCAGGCGGTTCGGCGGCATGGGTGGCAGGCTCAACGGCTGCACCGGCTGCAACTGTCGGCCAGTGCATCTTCCACTTCTCAAGCTCCTCCCGGTACGCCCAAACACGCGATCTTTCTCCAGGCAACCGGTGCACCGGCAGGCCGGCAGTGCGCTCATAATTCTGGGCCGTCCGGATACTGATTCCCAAAAACTCGGCAATCTCCTGCCACGTGTTGAGTTCGTCCCCATGCATTCCAAGCCTTTCATAAACTAGCAACGTTGGAACGGATACTGCAAACCCGAGATGTGTTATTCGCGGCTGCTGGTGCCGGCCTGCGTTTCACCGTACCTGCTTCCCTCGCTGTACCTGCAACGACCCCTTGCCCAAGCCGATTCCGGCCAGCGAGGGCGCGATCACGGTGCGGTACGTCGAGTTCGCGACTTTTGCCCGACCTGCCGGGTGAATCGCAACCCTCACAACCCTCAAGGCGGGGCCGCTTTTGTCCGAAAGATAGCGTATAATCAGGTCTTTTATGCGTCCAATCTCGATAGCGCTAGTTCTGCTGTGCGCCTGCGCAACGGCTGCGAGTCCTCCGCCGGTTGCCATCCGCAACGCGAGAATCGTGACGATCAGCGGTTCCACACTGAACCGCGGGACGGTCATTCTCCGTAACGGCCTGATCGAGGCCGTCGGAGAGAATGCCGCGATTCCTCCCGATGCGGCCGTGGTCGAAGGCGAGGGCCTCACGGTCTATCCCGGCTTGATCGATGCCCTGAGCACCTGGGGAATACCCTCCGCTGCGGCAACAACCGGCGGGCGCGGAACCGGCGCAACCCAGGCCGCTCCCACCCAGGCGCAGGGGCGGCAGACCTCAGCGGCGCCAATCGCGCGCGGCCCCGAAGACCGTCCGCAAACCACAAGCTGGGTCAAGGCCGCGGATGAAATCCAGCTTACCGACCGCCGCTTCGAAATCGCGCGCAACGCGGGCTTCACCACTGCCGTCACCTTCCCCACGCGCGGAATCTTCGCCGGTCAGGGCTCCGTCATCAACCTCAACACGGAGGGCCGCATCGCGGAGATGGTCATTGACCCCTCCGTCGGACAGTACATCTCGCTCGGCGGCGGCAGGGGCGGCATGGGCGGCGGCTTCCCCGGTTCCCTCATGGGCATCATCGCCTACATCCGCCAGATCTATCTCGATGCCGATAACTACACCCAGGCCAAGGCCGCGTATGCCAAAGAACCGCGCGGCGTGAAGCGGCCCGATTACGACCGCGCCCTCGAAGGCGTGCTCGAATCGAATCGCATCCTGCTGCCCGCCGCCACCCTGGTCGAGATCGACCGCATGATCCGCTTCGCCGCCGAACTGAAACAGCCCGCGCTGCTCTACGGCCTGCGCGAAGGCTTCCGGCCGGAATCCATTGCGCTGCTGAAGAACGCAGGCGCGCGCGTGCTCGTGAGCCTGCGTTGGCCGGAGCCGCCCCGCGACCCCGACCCCGACTCCACCGAAACCTTCCGTACCCTCGAAGATCGCGCCAAGGCGCCCTCCGCGCCCGCCGAACTGAAGAAGGCGGGCATCCCCTTCGCCCTCTATTCCGACGGCATCGACCAGGCGCGCGACTTGCAGCGCGCCGTCAAAAAGGCGATCGACGCGGGCCTGGCGCGGGAAGACGCCGTCCGCGCCCTGACCCTTTCGCCGGCCGAGATCTACGGCGTGGCGGACCGGCTCGGCAGCATCCAGCAAGGCAAGATCGCCAACCTCGTGGTCACGCGCGGCGACCTGTTCGAGGACCGCACCCGCGTCGAAATGGTGTTCGTGGATGGCGTGAAATATGTTCCCGCGCCCGAGTCGGCTCCACAGGGCGGCCGGGGACAGACCGCAACTCCGGGAGGCGAGCGATGAAAATCATCATCACGGCGTTGATCGCAGTGGCGTCCTTGTGCGCCCAGACCATCGTCATTCAGAATGCCACCATCATGACCGTCACCAACGGCACGGTGAAGGGATCCGTCCTGTTGAGAGACGGCAAAATCGCGGAAGTGGGCGAGAAGGTGATGGTGCCGGAAGGCGCGAAAATCATCGACGCTTCGGGCCAGTACGTCATCCCCGGAATCATCGATCCTCACTCCCATATCGCGCTCGATGGCGGCGTCAATGAAGGCAGTACTTCCGATTCCGCCATGGTGAACGTCGGCGATATCATCGATTTCGAGGACATCCGCATTCACGACGCCCTCGCCGGAGGCGTCACCACCATCCACACCCTGCACGGTTCGGCGAACTCCATCGGCGGACAGGACGCCACGCTCAAGATGCGCTGGGGGCAGGACGCCCAGGGCCTCCTCTTCGCCGGCGCTCCGCCCACGCTGAAACTCGCGCTCGGCGAAAATCCCAAGCGCGCCGGCAACCCCGCCGGCCGCGGCGGCGCCGGTACCACCACCGCCCGCTATCCAGCCACGCGCATGGGCGTGGAGGACGTGATCCGCGAAGACTTCCAGGATGCCCGGAATTACCAGGCGGAGTGGGCCGCTTACCGCGCCCGCGTTGCACGGGGCGAGAAGCCTGTTCCCCCGCGCAAAGACCTCAAGCTCGAGCCGCTGGTGGAGGTGCTCGAAGGCAAGCGCCTCGTCCACTGCCACGCTTACCGCGCCGATGAAATCCTGATGATGATGCGCGTCGCGGAGGAGTACGGCTTTAAGGTAAGGGTCTTCATCCACGCCCTGGAGGCCTACAAAGTCGCGAAAGAAATCGCCGCCCACGGCGCCAGCGCGAGCACGTTCAGCGACTGGTGGAACTACAAGATGGAAGTCGTGGACGCCATCCCGTTCAATGCCGGCATGCTCAGCAAGGCCGGGGTGCTGACCAGCCTGAACAGCGATGACGCCGAGTTGATGCGCCACCTCAACATGGAGGCGGCCAAAATCATGAAGTACAGCGGCGTCAGCGAAAGCGAAGCGCTTGCCATGATCACCCTCAACCCCGCCAAACAGTTGGGCATCGACAACCGTGTGGGCTCCATCGAAGTCGGCAAGGACGCGGACCTGGTGATCTACGATAAATACCCGCTCTCCGCCCTGGCCAAGGTCCAGAAAGTGCTGATCGACGGCAAAGTCTATTTCGACCGCGATGAGGACATGTCCGGTCGCGCGGCCAAAGAGGCCGAGAAGCAGAAACTGATCGAAAAGGAGAAGCAGAACCAGCAGCAGCAACGCCCGCAGATGCCGGCCAGGAAGGGACCGCAATGAAACTCGTCGGACTTTTGATAGGATGCGCCCTGTGCGCGCTCGCGGCCTCGGGCGACAGTTTCCTGATCCGCAACGTGGATGTCTATCCCGTCACCGGACCCGCGGTAACAGCCGTCTCCGTGCTGGTGCAGGATGGCAAAATCGTCGGTATCGCGCCTAAGATTGCGGTGCCCAAAGGCCTTCGCGTTATCGAAGGCAAGGGTCTGAGGGTTTACCCCGGCATGATCGATTCCGCCACCGACCTCGGGCTTTCCGAGGTCGCCTCCGTGCGCGAAACGAGCGACACGGGAGAACTGGGCGAGTTCATGCCGCAGTTGCGGGCCATCGTCGCCGTGAACCCGGCGAGCGAGCATTTCGGCGTCGTGCGCGTCAACGGCATCACCTCCGCCATTACGCTTCCGGGAGCGGGCAACGCCGGCACACCCGGCGGCCGTCAGTTTCTTTCCGGGCAGGCCGCGCTGATTCATACCGCCGGCTGGACCTGGGAGGAAATGTCGATCAAGCCCTCCGCCGCCATGCAACTGAACTTCCCGTCCATGTCCCGCGGCGGTCGCGGCGGCGGCATGTCCGCCGAAATCTTCCAGGCGCCCTCAGGCGCGGCCGGCGCCGCCGCCACCGGCCAGGCCAAGCGCGCCTATGACGAGCAGATCCGCAAACTGGAGCAGTTCTTCGATGACGCCCGCCGCTATCAGCGGGCCAAAGCGGCCAACGCCCCCGGCCTTCAGCGCGACCTGAAGTACGAAGCCATGATCCCCGTGCTCGAAGGCAAGACTCGCCTGGCCGTTTCCGCCGCCAGCGCCACCTCCATCCGCGACGCCGTCGCCTTCGCCGAAAAACAGCAGGTGAAAATCGTGCTCCTCCAGCCGCGCGACCTAGATAAGGTGGCGCCGCTGCTCAAAGAAAAGAACGTGCCCATCATCCTCGGCCGCGTGCTGGCGCTGCCGCCCACCGAAGACGACGGCTACGACGCCATGCACGTTATGGCCGCCCAGGCCTACAAGGGCGGCGTCCAATTCGCGTTCGGCACCTTCGGCAACCAGTTTGTCCGCAACCTCCCCTACGAAGCCGCCGCCGCGGTCGCCTTCGGGCTGCCCTACGAAGAGGCTTTGAAGGCCATCACCATCAACCCCGCCCGCATCTGGGGCGTTGACGACCAGTTGGGTTCGGTTGAAAACGGCAAATGGGCCGACCTGGTAGTCACCGATGGCGACCTCCTGGAGATCAAAACCCACGTCCGCCACCTGTTCATCAAAGGCCAGGAAGTCGAGCTTTCGAACAAGCAGACGAAGCTCCAGGAGTTACACGCGCAGCGGCCGTAGGCTCGGTGCGGCGTCCGGCTGTGGGACTTGTTCTCGGGCGCCGCACTGCGCGTTTCCCGGCGGCTGTTTTCCAGGCTTCCTCAACCACCGCGAGCATTCGGTACGGTTCTGCGGGCATGCCTTCCAGGGCGAACGTGCCGTCCTCGCCGGTAACTGCTGAGACGAACACTGGAAAGTCGTTCTTGAGTCGCGTGGGCCAAGGTATTGCGATCACTCTGGCGCCGCTAATGGGCTCCCCTCGTTCCTTTACGGTCCCCTGTAGGCGAGCGGTTTTGGCGGAGATGTGGACCGATAGATCCTGGCTCAGTAGCGACGTGTTCGGCATTAGCACTCCATCCTGCACCTTACCGCCCCCATAGCGAATATCCGCAACGACGTACGGAGCACTCAGCCCGGCTACTTCAATGGACTGCCGGCGCAAGCCGAAGAGGGAAACTACAAATCGGCCGTCCTCGGTTAGGACCGGTCTTGGCTCGCCCAACCCAACGCCTTCGAGGGGCTGAATACGGATAGACAAACGTCGCCGGCTCTCGGCCGGGAAGTTATCGGGCAAGCGCAACACACCGGTGATCTGCATCGCGGGTTGAACGCGCAGATCTTCGTCCAGATCTTTGTCGAAAACAGACACCGTCTGCCACAGATACTTTCGCACTGGGTGATCTGGACCTGACGGAGCGATCGATAATTGATAGTCGCCAGGAGTCACATTCGTGATCGTGACATACCCGCCACATCGAACCGTGGCTTGAGCGATCCTATTAAACGCAGTGCCGGCTTGCCGCATCAACGCTACTGCATAGGTTCGGCCTGCCTCACAACTATCGCGCCGTAACTCCCCGGATATCCGATAAAGCTGACGGCGCGACATAGGCACGGCCCCGAGATCCAGGGGTGCTTCTGGGAGTATAACCAAGGGAACTATCTCCCAGGTGTTAGTGCTCACAGGCCATGTTTGCCGGCCATATGCGGGATCGGGCAAACTCTTCTTACTCGAATCCCGGTGAGACGCCACCGTCGCGAACTCCGCGGTCCTATCGGCCACCATCTCCAGATAGCATTGCCCGGGCTTCAAGGACTCGAACTGAAACGAGCCCTTCTTATCAGTGGTTGCCGGTGCCGCAACAGGCCATGGAACCGGTTTTCCCAACTCATAACGAATCGCCACTGGGCTGGACCAGAATTCCTGACACAGGTACATGCGTTTCTCCATCGACTATGTGCCCTCTGATGGAACTCGCGGCAACCATGTCAACATCGCCAGACACAACTCCGGCCCGAAGTGTCACCAGCCGGGGTAGGTTAGGACCGGCGCTATAACCTGGAGCCGTCACGTACAGCATATAGGGGCCCGGGGTCGTCACGTGCAGACGGTATGTTCCGTCTGTCATGGTTTCAACGGCGTGTCCAGGTTCCTGAAAAGGTACCAAGACTATGTGACGTCCTGGGGTTAAAGATACCCGAGCGTGCGACAGCGGTAAGCCGGTGCTCAGATCGCGGACTGTGCCACTGATACCCGGTCGGGAGCGCTCCTGAGCGAAAACCGCACAGCCTATCCACAGTGTTAAACACCAGCGCTGTATAGTCATCACACCTCATAACCCTCAGGGGTTGGATTGTAACTCACAGCGCAAAGTGCGAAGTCCGAAACGCGGCAGCGCCAGCTTCACTTCGCGCCGCCCCTCCGCGCCCATTTGTACCGGCAGTTCGCGAATGACGCGGCCGTCTAACTCCACCAGTTCCACCCGCGCTGCCTGTACATCGAGCGACACCGTGCGCTCGGCATCGTTCCCCTCCGCATTGAACAGGCGGACCAGCAGCCGGCCGTCATGTTGCAGCACGGTCGGGATCTCCACCCCGCCGCCGCTCACCCGGACGAGCGATCGCGCCGCCGGCGGCCGCACCGCGGTCGCCGTCCATGATTTGCGCCGTCAGCGGCTCGTTCCAGTTTCCGTTCTCAGCCGATATTCGCGCCTCGTCCCACAAGCCGGTATGCGGCACCAGCGCGTAGCCGATCTGTTGCGTTCCGCGCAGCGGGCACTTGCCCCACCAGAAGCCGCCTTCCCATCCCCAGCCCATCACCAGCGCCAGCGGATGATCGGGGCCGTGGGTGTAGGCGGTAACATGGTCGGAAAACACCGCCAGCCCGGCCTTCTGCTCTTCGTCCACCACGTCCACCCAGTGGACCACCAGGTTCTGCTTGATCTCATCCCAGCGCTGGAAAAACGTATCGCTGTTCCGGCTCCGGCACACGTCGTATGCCGCGTTCTTGTAAATCGCCTGGTTGCGCAGGGGCACCGGGAAAAAAGCCTGGAGCTTCCAGCGGCCGTCGTGATGCGAGCGCCGCCGTTCCACGCGGCGGTCCTCGGGCTTGATATCCCATGGGTCGCCGATCCAGGTGTCCTGCGGGTAAGTGAAGCGCGCGTTGAAATCGATCCGCCGCTGCCCCTGCGCCAGCGTGATCGTGGTCTGGAACCGGCGGCCCAGCACCTGTCCGGAGACGACGGCGCGGACACGCACCGGCCCGTTCTCGGTAATGGCAACGTTCGCCCGGTTGTCGGCGCTCGAGGCCCATTGCTTCTCGGCGACAAAGTAGCCGCGGTACTCGTTAAACAGCCGTTCCGCCGCCGTATCGACAAATTCGCGATTGCCCTGCTTCATGACCAGGCTGGTGATGACGCCGCCTCTCGCCGGGTCGATCCGCAGCCGGTAGAGGTCCGATTCGAGGACCACCTGTCCATCCGCCTGCGTGCTTGCGCCGGCGCCCGAGAAGGCCGCGGGAGGCGAATCGTCGTACACCGGTTCGATCCGGTACGAGCTGTAGCCCACACCGCTGACGCGCGCGCGAAACAGCACCGCGGCGGCGTTGAGGCTCTCACCCGCGGCGTAGGCCGGTATTCCGCCGGCGGCAGCGGCGCCGCGAGGCGGGGCGCCCGACGGTCCCGATCCCGAGCGCGGAGTAAACTTTCGAGGCCGCAAAAGCTGGCACGGGATCTCACGGCCATCTGCATCGAAGACGCGCGCGCGGCGCGTGCCGGAGTCCGCCGTCCAGTTCAGTTCCACGATATCGTCGCGCTCCGCTGCGGCCGTATTGAACACGCGAATCCACTGTGGCCCGAGCGGAGCGGCGTCAGACCGTTCTTCGCCGCGCGAAAGAATTTCAGCGGCGGAGGCAATCACCGCCGACGCGATCTCCTCCGTCTCCATCGTCTCGGCGGCCACCTGAAAGGCCCACGCTTCGCGGCCAGTGCGTGTGGTCGCGGTGATCCAGGCATCGTGATGCTGCGCCCACAGCAATTGGTCCCAGGCGCGTTCGAGGCGCGCCGCGGGATACGGCGCTGCGCGGAACGCCGCCGCCAGCGGCCGCCATCTTCTCGGCCATCAACACCCGGTTCTCCGCCGAGCGGACCTGCTGCGCCAGCGTTTGCAGCGTCTTCTCGCCCCAGGGCAGGGTGGTGAGAATGTCCTCCGGTCCGAAGCGCCACTGTTTTTGCGGCTTGGCGGCAATCTGCTGCATGTACTCGCGCCAGGTGACGAAGCGAATATGCGCGCCGCTCACCTTGGGGCGCGCCGCCCACCCCAGGTCCTGAAAGCAGTTGCCCGCCGGGTGCGCGATCCCGTTGGCCACGCACTTACGCGCGAACTCCGCCGAGCCCGTGACGGACTCCGTCTCCCACGCCCGCAGAAGATCCTCGCAGGCATATCGGGGCACCGCCGGAATCGAACTGCCGTCCGGCCCGACCCAGTCCACGGTCTCGGCATCGAAGCCCGCCGAATACCCGCCCCACGCCGTGCCCGGATCTTTCAAAATCGCCGAGGTGAAACCGAGCGAGCGCAGCAGTTGGGGAAGGCAACTGGCCCAACAGGGCTCCTGCACGGCATAGGTTTCGATCACCGCTTCGGGAAAGTGTTCGCGGATGATCTCCCGTCCGCGCAGCAACTGCCGTACATTGCTTTCGCCGCCCAGCGCCCAGCCGAACGGCTGCGAGAAGGTGCCGTTCACGATTTCCACGCGGGCGCCCACCGCCCGGTCCGCAAGCAGCTTCCGGAATTCGCGGTACGCTTGCGGATCTTCGCGCCGCAGGTCGTCCCAGGAGGCCGGCTCGATATCGAGCGAGATCTTCCATTCCGGCATCGCGCGCATCGCGTTGAGAATGTCGCGCCAGGAGCCCGCCGGCATGTGCCCGCGCGATCCGCCGTGATAACCGTCCACGTAGTAGAGGGTGGGAACGGCGCCGCCCGCCGGAGCCTGCGCGGAGGCGCGGGCAGCCACGGCCGCGGCTGTTATCGATCGGGCCAGTTCGCGGCGTGTCATCGATTCTACACCTTCGGCGAACCGTCGATGTCCAGTTCGATCACCGAGGCGATCGCATCCGGTGCCGGCACCGTCAACCGCGATCGTCGTCAGCCCGTCGCCGGCCGTCACCGCCAGGGCCTTTCCCGTCGCCTTCAACCGCGCCTGCGCGCGGCCGGCGGTTGCCAGCGGAAGCAGGAGCCTGCCGTCCGCCGGCCAGTCGAACACGTGCAGGTAGAGCCGCGTCCGCCCGCCGGCGAGCGCCTTCTGCGTGCAGCGGCCCCACTCGAGCTTCGCGAACGGACTCGCCGCCGTGCCATAGATCGCGTCGCCGTTGGTCTTCATCCACCCGCCGATCGCCTGCATGGCCGCCACGCTCTCGCGCGGCACGCTGCCATCGCCCGTGGGACCGATGTTCAGCAGGTAGTTGCCTCCCTTGCTGGCAATATCGATCAGGTTGCGGATCAGCGTCTCGTTCGATTTCCACGCGTGGTCGTGCTCGCTGTAACCCCACGTCGTATTCATCGTCATGCAGGTTTCCCAATCGACACCGGGCATACCTGTCGCCGGAATGTGTTGTTCGGGTGTGATGAAGTCGCCGTACTTCGGGTCGAGCTGCGGTGAAATCGCGTTCGTGCCCATGCCGGTGAAGCCCGCCTCCGGAATACGGAACAGCCGGTTGTTCATGACGATCCGCGGCTGCTTCGCCCGCACTTCCGCCAGCAGTTCGAACGCGCGCCAGGCCTCCTCGCCCTGAAAATCCTGCGCGCTGTAATCCCACCACAAGATATCCACGGGCCCGTAATTCGAAACCAGCTCATTCACCTCCGCGTGAAGGTAGGCGAGATATTTCTTGTGGTCGCGCGCCCCGTTCGGATACGGCTGTTCCCGCAACGGATGCGGCAGTTGCCTGGACCTCGCGTACTCGTACTGGTCATGATGCCAGTCGATGACGGAGTGGTAGAAGCCGACGCGCAGGCCCTCGCCGCGAACCGCGTCCACAATCTCCCGGACCAGGTCCCGGTGAAGCACCGAACCGGCATCGTAGTCGCTGACCTTGGAGTCGTGGAGGGCGAACCCGTCGTGGTGTTTGGTGGTGAACACGACGTAGCGGCAGCCTGCGTCTTTCGCCAGTTTCGCCCACTCGCGGGCGAATCCGGACCTGGGCCGGAACAGCGGGATGGCGCGCGCGGCATAGGTCGCCGTATCCGCCTTCACGCGGTTCTGAATCCATTCCATGCCGCCGCTGGTGGCCACGGGCTTGCCGTCCCATGTGCCCGCCAGCCCGGAATACAGGCCCCAGTGCACAAACATTCCAAAGCGCGCCTCGCGCCACCATTTCATGCGGGCATCGCGCTGCCCCCGGCTCTCGACGGCCGCCGCGCTCTGGGCAGCGGCGAAGCGGCGCGCCATCAGGAAACCCAAGGAGGAGCCGTGCAGGAGTCTTCGTCTGGTCATCATGGATTCACCCCGTTCACTTCATTTCTGCCAGAGCATCCGGTTGACTTCAAGCCCCATCGCCTGCGGATGCCTCGCGAGAATGCGCGGCGTGAAATCGCCCGCCGGCCGGGTGGCCTTCGTCCGTGCCGAGTACCAGTATGCCGGAGCCTGCTTCATTTGCTGCATCGGCCGGCGGAACGCATCGCCGCCATCCGCGGAATTCGCATAAAGCTCGACGCAGACTTCCGAGGGATCGAGCCCGCCCAGCAACACCTCTACCTCAAACACCAGGTCGCCGCCCACATTCTCAACCTCGAAGCGGCCGAAGCGAATTTCGCTCCACTGCCGGTCGATCTTCCTCTGCCAGGCCAGCAGATCGATGCCGGACTTTCCGTGATTCGCGGAGCGCGCCGCATAGGCGGAGGCGGCGGGAATATAGTGCTCCTCCGTATATTGCCGGACGGTCCGGTTGGCCGAGAAGGCAGGCGTAAGCTCCGCCATGCTTTCGCGCATCCGCGTGGTCCAATTGCGCGGGATTCCGCTTGCGTCGCGATCGTAGAATTCTGGAATGATCTGCTCTTCCAGCACCGCGTAGAGCGCCCCGGCATCGGCGCGGTCCCACCACGGATCATCGCCGTGTTCGGCCCCGTCGCCAATTGCCCAACCTACCTCGGGCGTATACGCCTCGGCCCACCATCCATCGAGCACCGACAGATTCAGCCCGCCGTTCACCAGCACCTTCATGCCGCTGGTGCCGCTCGCTTCCCACGGTCGTCGCGGCGTGTTGATCCAGACATCCACGCCTTCCACCAGCCGCTCGGCCAGCAGCATATCGTAATCGCTCAGAAACACAACGTGCGCGCGCATCTCCGGCTCGCGGGCAAAGCGGGTCCATTCGCGAATCAGTGCCTGTCCGGGTGCGTCGTTGGGATGCGCCTTCCCGGCCATGATCAGTTGAACCGGCCTTTGCGGATTGGTCAGTATCCGTTTCAGGCGATCGCGATCGGTAAGCAAAAGCGTGGGCCGTTTATAGGTGGCGAAGCGGCGCGCGAAACCGAGCGTCAGGGTATCTTTGTCGAGGACGGCGTGCGCCTCCTGCATCTGCAGTGACGACGCACCGTACCCCGCCTCCTGCCGCTCCAATCGCTCGCGGGCATATTCGACGAGCGCGCGGCGGCCGGTGGCGCGCATGGTCCAGAGCCGCTCGTCGTCAACGCTGCGAAACTTGGCCGAGGTCGTCCCAAGATCGCCTCGCCACGTTCCCTTGCCGCACTGTTCCGTCCACAGCCGGTCGGCACCCTCGGAATCCCACGTGGGCACGTGAATCCCGTTGGTGACGTAGCCGATAGGCACTTCCGCTTCCGGAAATCGTGGAAACAGCGATCCGAACAGGCGGCGGCTGACGTCCCCGTGCAGCCGGCTCACGCCGTTTGCCGAGCCGCTTCCGCGAATTGCGAGGTAGGCCATATTGAACGGCTCGGCCTCGTTGTCCGGGTTGGCGCGCCCCAGCGCCAGCAGGTCGCGGAGCGAGATGTGCAGCACGTCCTGCGCGTACCCCGAGAGGAATTGACGGATCAGATCGGGAGCGAAACGGTCGAAGCCGGCGTCCACGGCCGTGTGCGTCGTGAAGACATTGCCGGCGCGCGTCACTGCCAGCGCTTCGGCAAACGGCAGCCCGGTATCTTCCATGTAGCTACGGGCCCGTTCCAGCACCGCGAAGGCCGCATGGCCCTCGTTCAGATGGCACACTTCCGGCTCGATGCCGAGCGCGCGCAGAAGCCGCCATCCGGCCAGTCCGAGCACCAGTTCCTGTTTCAGCCGCAGTTCCGCGCCGCCGCCGTAAAGTTCGCTGGTGATGCCGCGATGCTGAGGGAGGTTGGCGGGATCGTTTGTGTCCAGCAGGTACAGCCGGGCGCGCCCGACCTGGACTTCCCAGGTTCGAATCGAAATCCTGGCGCCCGGCAGGTTGAACGGGATCCGCAGCCACTCGCCTCCGCTGGCGCGCAGCGGCCTGAGCGGCAACTGGCCGGGCTCGTTCACCGGATACAGCGCGAGCTGGCTTCCGTGCGCATCGAGCTCCTGACGAAAATAGCCCTGTTGGTAAAGCAGCCCCACCGCGACCACAGGCACCCCCAGGTCGCTCGCGGACTTCAGTTGGTCGCCCGCAACATTGCCCAGACCTCCCGAATAGATCGGCAACGCTTCGCTGAGCATGTACTCCATGCTGAAGTAGGCCGCCGTTTTCAAGGGCGAGTTCGGGTGAGCCGACTGAAACCAGGCCGCGGAGGCCTTTTTGGCGCTCACCTCTTCGAGAAGTTCTTCCACGCGGCTGCGAAAAGCGGAGTCCGTGACAGCATCGAGCTTCCGCTGCGAGACTGCCTGAAGGATCAGCCACGGATTGCCGGTCAACTCCCAAAGCTCGGGGTCGAGGCGCTTCCACACCTCGTCGGCCGAATGGTTCCAGGTCCAATGAAGATCGAGGGCGAGTTGAGTCAGGGCATCGGCGGCCCGGGTCTCGGAGGAGAACGCGGAATAAGTTGGATTGCTCATGACGGAGAGTCCCGATGAGCCAAGACTACCATCGTGCCGCGATGCGGGCCGCCAGTTTTCTGGCGGACTTTAATGGCAGAAAACCACAGGCGCCGCCAATGTTGGCGGCCTCCACTCCGTAAGTGCTTGATCTATCTAGGCGTGAAAGCTGCAAACCGCCAATGTTGGCGGCCTGAGCCGGAAAGAGCGGTCCGCCGCCGCCAAAAAAAGAGCGGCCGTGCGCTATGTTGAGGCATGGCCGCCGCCCTCCGATCGCTTCTCGTGTTGCTGCTCGCGGGCCTCTGCGTTTCGGGCCGCGAAGTGGCGATCACCATCGACGACCTGCCGCGCGGCGGCGACGGCGGACCGCGAACGCTCGCCGAGGTGCGCGCCATGACCGCGCGCCTGCTGAAGCCTTTTCGCGAGCGGCGGATTCCCGTCATCGGTTTCGTGAACTCGGGGAGGGCGGCTCCCGGCACGCTCCGGCCGGTACTCGATCAGTGGCTGGAGGCGGGGGCGGACCTCGGCAACCACACCGCCACCCACCCCAACATCAACCGCGTCAGCCTCGCCGATTACACGGACGATATCGTGAAGGGCGAACCGGAGTTGCGCGCGGCCCTCGCGGCGCATGGAAAGAAGCTCCAATTCTTCCGCCATCCGTTTCTGTTCACTGGACCCACGCCGGAAATCAAGCGTGGCTTGCAGCAGTTCCTGACGGCGCGCGGATACCGGGTGGCCCCGGTGACGCTGGATAATGCGGATTACCAGTTCGCGGCGTTGTACACGCGTCCCGAATACCGGGAGCGCGTGCGGCGCGAGTACGTTCCGTACCTGGAGCGCGTGGTGTCCTTCTTCGAGTCGAGATCGGTGGAGGTGGTAGGGCGGGAGATCCCGCAAATCCTGCTGATCCACGCCTCGCAACTCAACGCCGACCTGATGCCGGAACTACTGGCGATGTTCGAGCGGCGCGGCTACACCTTCGTTTCCCTGGAGCAGGCACTCGCAGACGAGGCGTACGCTCAGCCGGACGAATACGTGGGCCCCAACGGTTTTTCCTGGATCCACCGCTGGTCGAAAACCAAAGGCATGCCCGGCAAAGGCGAGCCCGAACCGCCCGCCTGGGTCACGAGCGCCGCAAACTGAGCCCGGCTCGCGGCAACGTCACCGCGCCAGCAGGCCGTCCAGGTAGCTCTTGAGGATTTGGAACGGCGGCACGCCGGGTAGCGCCTGGCGTTTGCCGGCATGGACGATGACCAGGGTCGGGGTCTGGTTGAGCTTGTCGCGGCGTCCGGCGGCGAGGTCGGCTTCGATCGAGTCGTCCAGGCGGGGGTCGGCGGCAACCATTTGGCGGACCTTCTCCATCACGTCCCGCGGCAGCACGGAGGCGAGTTCCGCGTCCACCTTTCCGCTTTCGGCCCAGGAGGCTTGCGTCGCGAAGATGCGGTCGGCCGCTGCCTGGTAATAGCCGAGGCGGCCGGCGGCGTTGGCGTAGCGGGCGGCGAGCCGCGAATAGCGGTGCATGTCCAGCGGGAAGTCGCGGAACACGAGGCGGATCCTGCCGGTCTTCACATATTGCTCCATCAGCAGCGGGACGGTATCGCGGTGGAGCATGGCGCAGGCGGGGCATTCGTAATCGGAGTAGATCTCGCACACCACCGCTGCCATGGCCGGACCGAACTGCTTGTACTCGGGCACCGCCACCGCGACCGCCGGCGTGGGCTCGGGTACGGGTACTGGCGCGGCAACTTCAGCGACGGCAGCCCGCGGATGGATGGTGTGCCAGAAGCTCTGCGCACACGCTCGCGGCGTGGCGCAGGCCTGGGGAGAGGCGACCACGACGATGCAGATGGCGGCGACGGCGGCGGTAGCCGAGGTGGCCAGCAGCCAGCGCATACGGCGCGCGCGGCCGGCGCGTTCCAACTGGCGCAACCGGGCCAGGGCGCCTGCGGCATCGGGAACCCAGGAGGCGGAGGGCTCGAGAGAATCGAGGCGGGCGGTCACCCAACGGCTAGTCTTCTGGGAATTGGGATCCATAGTGCTCGAGATACTCCTTTCGGAACGCCTGCTGGGCGCGGCTCAAAAAAGTTCCGACCGAGGCCGGGTTCAGGTCGAGGGCGGCGGCGATTTCCGCGTAACTCAGGCCGCTCGACCGGAGCAGCAGCAGTTCGGCCTGCCCGGACTCGATGGCTCCAAGCACGCGCCTGACCTGCTCCCGCTCTTCGGCGGCGGCATGCTGCTCTTCGGGCGTGAGGGGAGCACGCGGGACTTCCGCGAGCGCCTCGTTGCGGGTGCGGCGCGAGTGGCTGCGCAACTCATTGAGGCCCATGCGGACGGCGGTGCGGTACATCCAGCCCCGGGCGGCATCGCCCTGCGCGCGCGGAGTGCGCCAGAGCTTCAGAAAAGCTTCGACGGCCAGCTCCTCGGCGCGGGCGTGGTCGCCGACTACACGCGCGATGGCGCGTGCGACCGGCCCGTAATGGGCTTGAAAAAACGTGTCGAAGTCGAAGGAGTCCTCCCCGGCTGCGACTGCCGCGGCCAGCTTGCCGTGTGCGTTCACATAATCGAAAACACCGGCCGGGCGCAGTTTGTGACAGCCGCTATTCCCAGCGTAGCGCGCGAATGGGGTCCACCCGGGCGCCGCGGCGGGCCGGAATGAGCGCGGCGGCAACGGCGACGGCGGCCAGCAGGAGGACGGCGGCTGCCCAGGTGGCGGGGTCGTACCGTTTCACTTCAAACAGAAGGCTCTCGAGATAGGTCGAAAGGGCCCAGGCGCCGGCCAGCCCGGCGGCCACTCCGCAGGCCACCACCGCGCCGGCCTGGCGCACCACCAGCGCCACGATGCGCCAGGGATCGGCGCCCAGTGCGATGCGGAGGCCCAGTTCCGGAGTGCGCTGGCTGACGCTGTAGGAGAGCACGCCGTAGATTCCGACCAGCGCGAGCCCCACGGCCACTGCGGCGAATAGGAGCACGAGCAGCGTCTGGAAACGCCGCTGCGCCACCGATTCGCTGACGATTTCCTGGAGCGTGCGGACGCTGGTGAGCGGGAGGTCCTTATCGATGGACCAGACCTCGGACTGAAGGGCGTTGACCAGCAGGCGCGGATCGCGCGCCGAACGAATGGCGAAGTCGGCGAGCGCGACGGGATAAAGATCGGTCTGGGCGGCGGCGAGGTAGACCTGTGGATTGATCTCGCCGGTTTTCCCGGCGCGCCGGATGTCGTCCACGACACCGACGATTTCGATCCAGGGCTGGCCGTCGCCGCGGCGGATGCGGTGGCCGATGGGGTCGGCGCCCTTGAGATAGTGGCGGGAAAAGGCCTGGTTCACGACGGCGACGTTGGGGGAGCCCTGGCGGTCGGCGGCGGTGAGCTTGCGGCCGCGCAGCAGGGGGATGCCCAAGGTTTCGAAATAGCCGGTGCTGACGGCCTGGAAGTCGGGACCGAGCATGCTGCCGGGGAGGGAATCGAGGTCGATGCCGGAACTCCAGCCGCCGCGCAGGGGCATGCGATTGGCATAGGCGGCCGATTGGACTCCGGGCAGGGAGGCGGCGCGGGCTGCGAGCTGCTCGAAGAAGCGCAGGCGGTGGACGGCGGAGGGATAGCGGGCGGCGGGAAGGTTGAGGTTGACGGCGAGGACGCGCTCGGGCTGGAAGCCGAGGTCGATGCCCATGAGCCTGACGAAGCTCTTGATCAGCAGGCCCGCACCGATGAGGAGAATGAGGGAAAGCGCGATTTCGACGGCCGGCAGCGCGGTTCTCCAGCGCGCCTGGGAGCGGTCCGCCGGTATTGCGGGCGGAGCCCTTGAGCGCGTCCACCGGTTTCGACTGCGAGGCCTGCCACGCGGGGGCGAGGCCGAACACGATTCCGGTAATGGTGGCGATGGCGGCGGCGACGGCAAAGACGCGCCAGTCCATCGCAACCTGCTGGATGCGCGGGATGTTGGGGGGCGCGAGATAGACGAGCAGGCGCATCAAAGCCAGGCCGAGCAGGATGCCGGCGCAACATCCGGCGATGGCAACGAGCAGGCTTTCGGCCAGGAACTGGCGCACGATCCGCACCTTGCCGGCGCCGAGGGCGAGCCGCACTCCGGTTTCATGGCGCCGGGCGATGGCGCGCACCAGAAACAGGTTGGCCACGTTGACGCAGGTGATCAGCACGATCAGCGCGGAGGCGCCGAGGATGGCGATGAGGGAGTCGCGCACGCCGCGCACCAGGTCGCGGTCGAGCGGCGCGATGGCCGCGGTGACGCCGGTGTTGGTATTGGGATACTGCTTTTCGAGCGCGGCGGAAACGGCCTGAAGCTGGGCGCGCGCTGTTTCGATTGTCGCGCCCGGGGCGAGGCGCGCCACGACGTTCACTTCATGGTCGCCGTGGCTCTTAAGAAGCAGCGGCGTGAGGAGCGCGGGAGTGTAGATCTCGATGCGGTCCTTGCGGCCGAGCTGGGCGGGGGATTCGAAGCCGGCGGGCAGGACGCCGACGATGCGGTGCGGTTTTCCGTCGAGGCGGACGAAGCGATCGAGGACGCGGGGGTCGGCACCGAGGCGGCGCTGCCAGAACTCGTGGGTGATGATGACGACGGCGGGCGCGCCGGGGCGGTTCTCCGCGGGGAGGAAATTGCGGCCGAGGGCGGGGGAGACGCCAAGCACGGGGAAGAAGGCCGGGGTGATGGCTTCGCCGTTGAGCCGGACGGGGTTGCCCAGGTCCGTCAGGTTCATGGGGGCGCTGTCGTAGGGCGCGAGTCCGGTGAAGGCGGGGGCGGCCTTTTCGTAATCGAGAAGGTTGGCCACCGAAACGGTGGAGCGTTCCTTTCCGCCGGCGCTGCCGCTTGAATTGAAGACCTGCGGTTCGCGGTCGCGAGTCTCCTCCCAGAGGGAGAGGAGACGGCCGGGATCCGGGTAGGGCAGCGGGCGCAGCATGACCGTGCTGACCACGCTGAACACCGCCACGTTGATCCCCAGGCCGAAGGCGAGCGTGCACACGGCCAGGGCAGTGAACCCGGGGGACTTCCGTAAGGCGCGGAAGGCGTGGCGGAAATCCTGCGCGAACTGATCCAGCCGGGACCAGCCCCAGGTTTCGGTGCTGGTTTCGCCGAGCGCGGTGCGGTTGCCGAACTGCCGGAGCGCCCGGTTGCGCGCTTCCGTATCCGCCACGCCCTGCTCGCGCAGTTTGCGGGCGCGCAGTTCCACGTGCAGCCGCATTTCGTCTTCGAGATCGGTTGCGAACTCCTCTTTCCGGAAGAGGCGGGCGAGCCGCCGCCAGGTTTCGCCGATTCCCATTTGCTACCTCCTGTTAGTTCATGTCACCTAAGTCCGCGTCAAGAGTCACGACCGCTTGCTCACGGCTCCGTAAGACTGGAGCGGTTGTCCCACACAGCCCGCGAATCATGCTGCGAACCTTGGTGACATGACTATGCGGGGTGCAGCACGCGCGCGATAGCCTGCGCCACGCGGCCGTACCGTTCGAGTTCGCCGGCCAGGTGTTTGCGTCCTGCGGGCGTGAGGCGATAGTAGCGGGCGCGCCGGTTTTCGCCTGTCCTGCCCCATTCGCCCGAGATCCAGCCCTTCACGAGCATGCGCTGCAGGGCGGGGTAAAGCGAGCCCTCCTCCACCTGGAGCACGTCTTCGGAGGCGGCCAGGATGGATTCGGCGATTTCAAAGCCGTGCATCTCGCGGGTGCGGGCGAGGGTCTTCAGGATGAGCATGTCGAGCGTGCCGGGCGGAATTTCGTCGCGCTGTCCTCGAGTCACATAGACAATCTATGTCACTGGCGCGGAAAACGCAAGCGGGCGCGGGAGGGCGTGCTACGGGTGCGGCGTTCCGGCGCTCATGCGCGACCGCGCGTCCTCGCGTTTGCCGGAGGCGGCGACCAGCCTGCCGGCCTTGCCCAAGCCATAGGGAGGCATGCCGCTGTAGACGGATTCGTGGTTGCCGGGTTTGACAACGTACGTTTCGTGCCAGATGCCGACATCGCCGCGACTGCCGCCGATGCGGCGGTTGAAATCGACCCAGGCCGGCCAGTGTTGTTTGTCTCTGGCCCGGGCATAGGCTTCCAGGTGCTCGAAGGAGCGCCAGTACTGCACGATGATGGGCCCGATACCGGTGTGCCCCAGGCAGCCGGATTCGGGATTGGCATCGAGTTCTTTCAGCATTTTCGGCATGGCCCGCAGAACGGGAAGCCACTTATGGATCTTCCACGGCTTATTGACTCGCATACCGATGAGGAAGACGACGAACTCTCCTTCCATTTCGGCCGCCATGCGTTGATCGATAACTCTGCTCACAGGAGCCTCGCTGCGCTGGGATTCGAAGGCCATTATATAACGGCGAATGTGATAGGCTCTTTCGAGCGAGGGCCACTGTCGGAGGAGAAACTTATGCGAATGCTCATGCACGTACAATTCCCGCTGGAGCCGTTCAACAGCGCGGTTCGCGACGGCAGCGTAGGAGCGAAGATCCGGAAAATTCTCGAGGCCGTGAAGCCTGAGGCCGCTTACTTCACGGAACAACAC
Source organism: Bryobacterales bacterium (assembly GCA_963836425.1). GTDB lineage: Bacteria > Acidobacteriota > Terriglobia > Bryobacterales > Bryobacteraceae > CAWIJJ01. Next base: position 141,337 of record CAWIJJ010000020.1, read on the forward strand.
GGGCAGCGCGGCGGAACCCTGGTGGTGAACGTCAACAGCCCGTCCGATGTGCCGTCGCTGGCCGAGCCGTTCTTTCTCACGTTCAACGCGCACGTGGAGTTTCGAATTGCGATGACGCCGGAAGACCTGGCCGGCGCGGGCCTGGACGCGCTGGGCAGTAAGTGGGCGTAGGCGCGATCGTCAGGCCAACGCCTTACCGTAGAGGGCGAGCAGGCGCGTCCATGCTTTTTCGGCCTGCGGCTCGTTGTAGACCTGCGAATCGGGCGGACACCAGCCGTGGGCGGTGCCGGTATAGACTTCGATTTCCGCGGGCAGGTTGGCCTTGGCGAAAGTCTCTTTGAGCGCGGTCTTGTCGTTGGGCGACCGCGTGTCGTCGCTGGCTGCGATGGCGATGAGGAACTGCGCCTTACTCTTCGCGGCCTGAAGGTGCGGACTGTTGGGCTGGTCGGTAACGAGGCCGCCGCCGTGGAACGAGGCGACTGCGCCGACGCGGTCGGGCACGGCAGCGGCGGTGCGGAACGCGATGGGGCCGCCCATGCAGTAGCCCTGCGTGCCGACCTTCCGATTTTTGGCGACCGGCGCCTGGGTGTCGAGCCATCCGATGAACGCTTTGGCGTCGGTCATGTGGGTGGTTTCGTTGAGGGCGCGGGCGAGGGGCATCACCTGTTGGATGGCAGTGGCGCCGCCGGCTTCCGAGGTCGGGGCCTTTTTGGCCCGGTAGAACGGGTTGACGACGAGCACCGAGTATCCCGACTCGGCGAGCCGTTTGCCCATCTGCCGGAATGCCGGGCGCAGCCCGAAAATATCCGGCCAGATAAGAACGGCCGGGGCGGTGCCGCTGGCCGGATGCACGAAATAGCAATCCGCCTCGCCGTCGGGCGTCTTCACGTTGACCTCGGATTCGGTTACGGTCACGGCGTTGGCAACCTGCGGCAGCAACATGGCCACGCCCGCTCCCAGCATGACGCCGAACTGCTTCCGGGTCACGTGACCGAGCGCCTCGTACTCCTGGCGGTCCTTTTCAAAATATTCCTGATCGCACATGCACGTCCCTCCTTGCGGGCAGTCTGGGGACTATTCTATACCGGCTTTGCGATCCAGGAACGTGATCTCCGCGATCAGTTTGGCGTTCGCGGGAATCACGCCGGGGACGCCGCGCTCGGCGTAAGCGAGGTGCGGCGCGATTTCGAGGCGGCGGGTTCCGCCGATGCGCATGCCTTCGATGCCGTAGAACAGCCCGTTGACGAGCGACCGGCGGTCGATTCGAACTTCGGTAACGAGCGTCGCGCCGTCGTCTTCGAGCATGGCGACGCCCACGCGTCCCCACGCCAAGTGCCAGCGAACGGGCTCTCCGCGGCTCAGCCAGAGGCGAAGGCGGATCATGTAGTTGTGGCGGCGCTGCACCGGTTCGCCGGTCCCGGGAACGTCTTCAAGCAAGGTCAAGCCGGACCGGAGGCGCCGGCGAAGCGGCTGGTCCTTGCGCTCGAGCATCGCCGCGATGTCGCTCAGCCCGGCCTGCCGCGCCATTTCCAGCGGCGACTCACAATCGTCGATGCGGGTGCGCAATTCAGGGTCGGCGCCGCCATCGAGGAGGATGCGGACGGCAAGCGGATCGCGCGCGACGACGGCCATGTGGAGGGGCGTGTAATCGTTGATGCCGCGCTGATTCGGGTCGGCGCCGTGAGCCAGGAGCAGGCGAAGGATCTCTCCGACGTCCGTCCGCCGGACCGCGCCGGGCACTTCGCGCGCGCAGCTCAGCGCGGCGTGGAGGGGCGGAAAACCGTCGTCGACGGGAGCGTTGGGGTCGGCGCCGATATCAAGGAGGGTGCGGATGAAGGCGAGGGGGCTATGGTAGATGGCGTAAACCAGGCACGATCCGATGGTAACGGGCATGGGGCCGTTGGGCACCGCTGCCGGATCGTCCAGGGCGGCGCGCAGCGCGTCGAGGTTGCCGCTATGAAAAGCGTCGTCGATGCGCTGGAACTTCTTCGCTTCCGCGCAGCGTTCTTCTTCGGCCGACATCCTGTTACTTGCCTTCAAATAGCAGGGTAACGCTTCAGCGGATAAAGGGCACATAAGCGGCGACCTGCTTCTGGTATTCGAGCGCCTTGCTGCCGAAATGGCCGGCGAGCAGGGCGTCCTCTATGCGCACGCGGATCTCGGTGCCGGCGACGAAGAGTGCCAGGGAGAGCGCGAACAGGGGCCAGCGGGCGATGAGGAATCCAGTGCCGAGCAGCATGGCGAACATGGAGGCGTAGATGGGATGGCGGACGATGCGGTAGGGGCCGGAGCGCACCAGTTCGTGATCGGCGCTGAGCCCGGCGTCGACGCGCCACTGGCGGCCGAGGGCGCGGGTGCCGGTCCACGAAAGCGCCGCGCCGAGGGCGAAGAAAACGATGGATGCGGCGACCCTGGCGTCGCTGGGGTGGCGGCGCCAGAAAGGGCCTGACCAGACGAGGGAATAGGCGAACATTTCGAGCAGAATGCCCCAGCGGGCGCGCCGGTCCACGTGGACCGCCGAAGGGGTCCGGCGGCTTATCCACAAGATCAGGAACGGAACGGTCCAGAGCAGCCAACCGCCCATGAGAATTGCGAATTCGTATTGCGGCATTGTTCTTTGAGCTCGCCGGCTGTCATTGTACTCCAAGCTATTTCGATACCATGTATGGAGTTTTAATCATATGGAACTACGACTCTTTTTTCTGGAGCAACTGGAGCGGGAGGCAGAGGCGTGCCGCAAGGTGCTGGAGCGGGTGCCCGAAGGGCAGAACGGCTGGAAGCCTCACGAGCGGTCCATGGAACTCGGGTACCTGGCCGCGCTGGTGGCGACGATGCCGGGCTGGCCGGCGATGATGATCCGCAGGGACGACGTCGACCTCGGCGGCCCGGGTGAGAACCTGCGCACCGCCGCCGTGGAAACGCGGGGCGAGTTGATGAAGCTGCTGGACGAAGGACTGGCGAAATCGCGGGAAGCGCTCTCAACCACTACCGATGAACATCTACGCACGCCCTGGCGAATTCGCTTCGGAGAGCAGGTGCTGGCGGAGGGACTGCGGTACCGGATGATTGCGGACGCAGCCCTGAGCCACCTGGCGCATCATCGCGGGCAACTGACGGTTTACCTGCGGCTGAACGGAGCCAAGGTTCCGGCTCTCTACGGCCCGAGCGCGGACGAACGGCAGTGATGGACACGCCTGCTGCCTCGCTTCGCATCCATCACGCGACGGTTTTTGTCCGCGACCAGGATCGGAGCCTGGAATTCTTTCGTGACCAGCTCGGCTTCCGGGTGGTTGCCGATTATCGCTTTAACGGGAACGACCGGTTCGTGCTGGTGGAGCCGCCGGACGGCACCACGTCGCTGGCGCTTGTAGGTCCGAAGCCGGGTTCGGCGGATTTCGCGCGGATTGGCCAGTCCGGCCGGATCATATTTGTCACGGACGACATCCACGCCAAATTCCAGGAGTGGGAGAGCCGCGGCGTCCAGTTTCATCGACGTCCGACAAACGAGATCTGGGGAGGCGTACTGACTTCATTCGAGGACGTGGACGGGAATCTCTTCATTCTGGCCGGGTGGGACGCGATTACGCGCGAAGTGGAAGAGAAGCGCCGGGCCGCGGCGGAGCAACTGCAACGAGAGCGGCGAGCCGAGATCGAGCTGGCCCTGGCACGCGAGGTTCAGGGGCGGCTCTTCCCGCAGGGCGCGCCGCCGGCCCGGACGCTCGATTATACGGGTGTCTGTATTCAGGCGCGGGCGGTGGGCGGCGACTATTATGACTTTCTGAATCTCGGCTCCGGCCATCTCGGCCTGATCGTGGGCGATGTGTCCGGCAAGGGAATCGCGGCGGCGCTGATGATGTCGAACCTACAGGCGAATCTGCGAAGCCAGAGTGCGGTGGCGCGGGACGAGCTCGCTCGCGCGCTGACCACAGTGAGCCGGCTTTTCTATGAGAATACGCCGAGCGCGGCGTTTGCCACGCTGTTCTTCGGGCTGTACAGCGAAGAAGACGGCGGTTTCACTTATGCCAACTGCGGCCATCCCCCGGCCCTCCTGATGCGGCATTCGGGCGGAGTGGAACGGCTGAACCCAACGGCCGCGGTTGTGGGGATGTTTCCGGACTGGACCTGCGCGGTAGAGCAAAGTGCGCTCGATCCCGGCGACACGGTTGTGATGTTTACCGATGGAGTCACCGAGGCGTTCGATGAAGCAGGCGAAGAATTCGGAGAGGACCGGCTGATCGCGGCGATCACGGAACACCGGGAGAAACCACCGAAAGAGCTGGCCGGCGCGGTCCTGGAAGAGCTGACCCGGTTCGGCGGGTGCGACCAGAATGACGACATCACGATGGTGATCGCCAGGCGGCGGAACGCAACGTAGGGGCCCGGGCCGCTTCCCGTTGGCGCGCCGCCTGCATATGGGAGCGGTCGCTTTGCGCGGGGACACGCGCCGGACAGAAGCCGATGAT
>CAWIJJ010000021.1:0-166763 GCA_963836425.1 Bryobacterales bacterium
GACCGGCAGCAAACGCTGCCCATACTTCTTCCTTCACTGCGGAGAAGTCCTCGCTGGAGGACAGCAGTTCCCTCGGCCGATCGTAGCCGAACACGCTGAGAAACGTGGCGAGTTCGGTCCACAGGTCGAGTTGAGGCCGCTCGCGCCATCCCTGGGCGCGGTCCGTCTTCGCGTAGAAGAACGGCTTCTGCTGCTGCTCGAAGTGGCGTAGTACATATGCCAGGGCCGTGGTCTTGCCGGTGTGGCGGTCACCCGTCACCCAGCAAATCCGTATCGGCGGAGCCTGCGCAAATCCCTCGATCACCGCGAGCTCCGCGGTCGGTGATGGCGCCGGTGGCGGTGAGGGGCAGCCGGTGATCACCGCTCGACACGGTATCTCTTCGAGGTTCTTGGCGCCGCGAAGGTCCGCGCCGGCAAGCGCGCCCTCCCGGAACCTGGCACCGGTAAGATCGGCGTCGCGCAGATCGTGACCGTTCAGAGTGGCGTCGACCAGCGCACCGCGCAGCTTGATCTCTCGCAGGTCGCGGGGCAGTTCCACCGCGGCAATCAACGCGCCCGAAAGGTCGCGGCCGCGGAACGTCTCGTTCTTCATGATGAGCAGCCTCAGCGCGTTCGCGCTCACGGTCCTCATCGACTCCGGGCTGCCTCTGCCGGTCTCCCGCAACAAACTCCAGAGATGCTCGATGCTGTTGCCGTCGATCATGCCCGCCAGCAACTCGCAAACCACTGTCATCTCCTCATTGCTGAACGGCGTTCGCCCGAAGGTATGGACCAGTTCCGATACCGGCTTCCGTGTATAGGGCAGTTCGCTGACCGAGCGGTCCGGCTCGCGATACGTGGACGTAAAGCGCCCCGCCAGGCAGCCTGCCTCCGCGCCGAGTCTCAACGCGACGAAATACTCGGCGAAAGCTTTGTGCGCAAATTCGAAGTGCCCGCCGGCATCCGAATGCAGCAGCCCGTGCGTGCGGAGATCGCGGTACAGGGCCTCCATTCCGTAGGCCTGAATGAGACGCTGAAAATGCCGTTGGATATGATCCGCAAGATCCTCGAAGTGAATTCGCAGATTGCCCTGGAACAGCATGGTCCAGCCGAGCTCGCACAGGAAGAGGAGCTTGTCCCGGGTTGCGGTGAACGTGCTGGCGGTTTCGGCGTCACGCCGCAGCAGGCGGTCCGTCGCTTCCAGGTAGATATGCGCGGGGTTTTCGATGGTCTCGAGCCTCGCACTCGGGATCTCCAGCAAGTACTCCGCTAACACCGGCTTTTTCAGCATGTCTTCAATCGCCGGATTCGCAATCATCAGATCGGCGGTCCTGCTTTCCTCCGTTCCCAGCCGGCGGAGCAGGAGGTCGCGAATGCGCGCCTTGTCCAATGGCTTGAGATAGACGATTTCGAACCTGGGCGCCTCGATCCGGAGGCTGGAACTTTCAACGGGCGCAAACATCCGCTCCGCTTCTTTTGCCCACCGGAAATACTCGGTTCGTCCGGTGAGGATCACTTTGGCGTTGTCGGTGGCCAGGCTGGCGAGTTCCCGGAAGTGCGCCGCCACCGTGCGATCGTCGGCCTGCAGCGCCATCTCATCAAAGCCGTCCAGAATCAGCAGCATCTTGCCGCGCTTGGACAGCGTCATAAACGTGTCGTATCCGCTCCTCACGAAGGGGAGTTTGTACTGCTCCAGAAATATATCGTTGATCATCTGCTGGGCGGTCATGCTTTTGATGAACGAGCGCAGCGTGATGACCAACGGAAACCGCTCCCGCGACGAGTTTTGAAAATAACGCTGCAGCATTCTGCGGGCGTAATGGCGGCAGAACCAGGTCTTCCCCGCGCCGAAATTCCCAAGCAGCGAGAGGTGCACTCGTCCGCGCTCGGCCAACCACGAATCGACATAGGCGTCGAGGCTCGGGAAAGGGTCGCGGCGCAAGATTTCGCCGTTCTCCGAAAATTCGATCTTTTCGCCGGCCAGGTCCACATAGAGGGCATCGATGCGGTCGGCTTCCGCGCGGCGGTTCATCGCCTCGATATACCCCGACCAGACCCGCTTTTCGAGGAACCCGGAGATCGTGAACAGTTCGACCAGGCCGCTGCGCTCCGCTTCGTCGAGCGCGCTGGGAGAGATTCGGTGATCGGCGAAAATCCAGGCCCGGTTGGCGTTCAGGTCCGCCTCGCGTCGTGCCAAAAGGACGTCTTCCGCGGATATCTCGCCGTCCACGCAATAGACTCTCACGGCCTGGTGATGCTGCATGGGGCGGTCCAGCACGGCAAGCATCCGCAGGGTTCTTCGATCGACGCGCTGCTGCGGCCTGACCTCGTATCCAATGGACTCCAGCCAGTCCTGCACCTCCCCGGCCAACTCCTCGCCGGCCGCGGAATCCCGCGTCTCCATAACCTCTCTGCCGCGTTCGCGCACCGCGCGCCCGAGCCCGCGTAAAAACTCCAGCACCTCGGGGTGGCTCGCATCCGACGGTTCGTACGGTATTGTATGCAGGTTGTAGTTCGCGGCCAACCGCTCTCCGCTAAACTCCGAGATCGTTTCCTGGCTGACCAGGGCATAGCAGTTCGGGACGCTGCTGGCATAGGCCTCCCGCATGTTTTCGAGCAGCGCCGTAAGGTCCGGATCGGTCAGCGAATAGCCCAGGAACAGCACGGTGTTCTCGGTGAACACCGTCATGAGGTACGAATACAGGCGGCCGGTGTGCAGGTTCAGGCGGCGGTAATCCGCCCGGCCGAACACGATGTTCCCGAGGTCATCGAGCGAACCGTGCAATTTGAACAGGTGCGGTTCGCTGCCGCCTCGTGAAAACGGAATGGCCGAAAAGGTGGTGTGCGTGGATTTGGGCGGCGGATGGCCCCGGCGGGAAATGTAGGCGGACTCCAGCAGCGAATCGTAATTGGTGGTGATCACGCTGGCGAACGGCAGCTCCCACAATGCGTTGTGTGCCTCGGATGGGCTCCGCGCGCGCCGGCCGAGCCGGTCGAACAGGAAATTCTGAAAGCGCCCTTCTCCCAGACGCTCGCGCAGATAGTCGGCGACGTCCAACAGATCGCCCGCTGCGATTCGCCGCACGATCTCTTCACGATGCGGAAGCCTGACTCGTTCCTCCACGGCATAATCCAGCATCGTTGTCAGCAGTTCGCGCCAACTCGGCAGCCCGCAGGGCATCGAGAGCCCCGCGCCGACGAAAGCCACGCAATTGCCGCGTGCAAGTTGCTCTACGAGCGACGCTGGAGCCTGGATCTTCGCCGGGCCCGTTGCCAGGCTGCGCAGTTTCGCGGCGGCTGCCTGAATCGGTCGCCACGGCTTATCGGCGGTGATCCGCTGCAGCTCACCAAGCACAGCGCCGGCGTTTTCCGGCCGGTCATTGGGGTCCTTGGCCGTGCACCGCGCGATGAGGTTCGTCACCGCCTCGGGTACCCCGGCGGCATGCAGCGACGCCGTGTCCAGAGGCCGGCGGATGAGATCCGAGAATAGTTCACGGGTCGTGGCGCCGTGAAAAGGTCTCCGGCCCGTGAGCAACTCGAAAAACGTAATGCCGAACGCGAAGAGGTCCGTGCGGGCGGTGATTTCCAGGCTCTGAATCTGTTCCGGCGCCATGTACGGCGCCGTCCCCATCACATAGCCTTCGGGAAAATGAGTGTGCCGCTCCACGGAGGCAATTCCGAAATCCGTAAGCTTGAGCGACTGGGTCTGGGTCAGGAACAGGTTTTCAGGTTTGATGTCGAGGTGAATCACATTCACCGAGTGGATGTAATGCAACGTCTCCGCCAGATCGGCCATCAGGGCGAAGATCTGGTTCCGTTCCAGCCGCATTCCTGCATTCAGCGTGTCGCGGAGGGGGCTGCCGTGCAGGTATTCCAGCACCATGTACGGCAGCCCCTCGTGGATATCGTGCTCCAGGCCCTCCACGAGGCAACGGTGCCGTAGCCTGACGTACAGGCGGCCCTCTTGCATGAACCGATGCCGCAGGACCGGTTCCTGGTTTGCCGTCCGGGTGAGGATTTTGACGGCTACCTCCCGATCATTGGAGGTATCGACGGCGTGGTAGACGTCCGACATCTGTCCTCCCACGAAACCGTGAATGCGATATCGGCGAAACAGGTCTCCGGGCCGAATGGGCATGGGCTGTTGCCAGGGATTCATAAATCTGGATCAGTATATCGGTATCCGTACCCGTCGATGCCGGCCAACGGCGAAAATACCTTCCGTGTCCAACACCTGAGCCGCACGCCGCCCGACCCGGCCCTGTTCACCGTCCCGTCCGATTACACCGTCACCGACGAGGCCGGCGCATTTACCATCCACTTTCCGGGCAGGTAGCCGCGGCGCGGCCAACCCGGGCGGCCCGCACCAGCCGGGGAACGGGCGCTTCTCCACCCCTTTGCTACACTGCTGATTTAGTCCGATGAAGCTCTCCATCCTGATGCCCGTGTACAACGAGCGCACCGTCGTGGAGCGTTGCCTCTCCCTGGTTCTCACCGCCCCGCTCCCCGAAAATATGGAGCGCGAGCTCATCATCGTCGACGACTGCTCCACCGACGGCACCTTCGATATCCTCCAGCGCCTCGCCGCCGGGTTTCCCCAGATCCGCCTCCACCGCCACCCCCACAACAGCGGCAAAGGCGCCGCCGTCCGCACCGCCATCGAAAAGGCGTCCGGCGACTTCTCCCTCATCCAGGATGCCGACCTCGAGTACGATCCCAACGAGTACCCGCGCCTCCTCCGCCCCCTCCTCGACGGCCATGCCGACGCCGTCTTCGGCTCCCGCTACCTCGCCGGCGAGCAGAGCCGCGTCCTCCCCTTCTGGCACTCCATGATCAACAAGGCCCTCACCCTGGTCTCCAACATGTTCTGCAACCTCAACCTCACCGACATGGAGACCTGCTACAAAGTCTTCCGCACCGACCTCCTCAAGAGCATCCCCATCCGCTCCGACCGGTTCGGCTTCGAACCCGAAATCACCATGAAGAGCGCCAAGCGGAAGTTTCGTATTTACGAGGTCCCCATCAGCTATCACGGCCGCACCTACGAGGAAGGCAAAAAGATCGGCTGGAAGGACGGCCTCAAGGCGCTCGCCGTCGTCCTGAAATTCTGGCTCATCGACGACCTCTATGCGGCGCCCTATGGCCGCGGCGTGCTCAACAACCTCACCGGCACCCCGCAATACCTGAGCTGGCTGGCGCGCAAAATCCGCCCCCACGTGGGCGACGCCGTTCTCGAAGTCAACGCCGGCATCGGCAATATCTCCGGCCGTCTCATGGGCCGCCGCGTCCTCTATGTCGCCGCCGAGAAGGACCCGCTCCACCTGCACGCCCTGCGCAACCGCTTTCTGCGCACGCCCAACGTCGTCGTTCAGCGCCTCGATCCCGAACAGTCGGAGGATTACTCCGGCCTTGAAAACTGCTTCGACACGGTGCTCTGCCTGAACGTCCTCGAGTATCTCGAAGACCCCGTCCGCGTGGCCCAAGCGCTGCGCGCCACCCTGAAACCCGGCGGCCGGATCATCATCCTGGTGCCGCAGACTCCCGCCCTGTTCGGCACGCTCGACCGCAGCCTGGGCCACCGCCGCCGCTTCCGCCCCCACGATCTGCGCGAACTGCTCGAAACCTCCGGGTTTGCCGTGGAAACCGTCTACAGCTTCAACCGCGCCGGCGCGCCGCCCTGGTGGGTCTACGGCAGACTGCTCCATTCCCGGAACATCGACAAGCCCGTCCTGAAGATCTTCGACAAGACCGTCTGGATCTGGAAGCGGCTGGAGTGGATGCTCCCCTGGCCCGGTCTGTCGCTGATCGTGGTCGCGCGCACCGTGGCCGTGCCCCGGACCGCCAACGCAAGGGAGCGCAACGCCGCCGATGCCAACCGATTTTGAAGTGGAGCGCCTGAGCGCCCTGATCGCCGGATTCGCCGGCAAGCGCCTCCTCGTGGTGGGCGACCTCATGCTCGATGAGTTCATCTGGGGCAAGGTCTCCCGCATTTCGCCCGAAGCTCCGGTCCCGGTGGTGAACGTCACCGGTGAAACTTACTATCCGGGCGGCGCCGCCAACGTGGCCCGCAACCTGCGCGAGTTCACTCCCGGGGTGGTAATCATGGGCCTCGCCGGAACCGACAGCGCGGGCGCCCGCCTGCTCGAACTCCTCAACCGGTCCGGTATCGACACCTCCGCCGTGCAGCAGGATTCCGTCTTTCCCACCGCGTTGAAGACGCGCATCATCGCGCGCAACCAGCAGGTGGCCCGCGTCGATCGCGAACGCCGCGCCGCCCTTACCCGGGACCAGGCCGGCCGCGCCCTGGCCGATTTCGACCGCGTCCTCCCCACCGTGGACGCCGTCATCGCCGCCGATTACGGCAAAGGGTTTCTCACCCAGCCGCTGGCCGACCACATCGGCCAGGCCGCGCGCCGGCACGGCAAGGTCCTCACCGTGGACCCCCACCCCCACACCTCGCTCGCCTGGCCCGGCGCCACCGCCATCAAACCCAACCGCACCGAAGCCTTTCTGGCCGCCGGCATGCCTCCTTCCGAGCCCCTGCTGCCGGTGCGCGAAGACCAGCCCCTGCTCGCCGCCGGCCGGCGCCTGCTTTCCCGCTGGGACTGCGGCTCGCTGCTGATTACCCTGGGCGAGCAGGGCATGCTGCTGTTCGAGCGCGATGCGGAGCCCTATCCGATTCCGGGCCGGGTCAAGGATGTGTTCGATGTGTCGGGCGCCGGCGATACCGCCATCGCCGTCCTCACCCTGGCGCTGGCCGCGGGAGGCACGCCGGCCGAATCGGCGGAGCTGGCCAATCGCGCCAGCAGCATTGTCGTGGGCAAGCTGGGCACGGCCACCGTCACCACCTCCGAGTTGCAGGCTTGCCTGGCCGATCCATGACCCCCGCTCCGGCGGTCTTCTTCGATCGCGACGGCACCCTCATGGAGGAGGTCCATTACTGCGCCGATCCGGCCCTGGTGCGGGTCTACCCCGGTGTGCCCGAGGCCCTGCGCCGGTTGCAGCAGGCGGGTTTCCGGCTGTTCGTGATCTCCAATCAAAGCGGCATCGGCCGCGGCCTCTTCACGGCGGCCGAATACCACGCGGTGGAGGCCGAATTCCTGCGCCAGCTCGGCGACGGGCTGATCGATGCCTCGTACTTCTGTCCCGATCCTCCCGGGGTGCCGTCCGCGTGCCGCAAGCCCGCGCCCGGCATGGTGTTCGAGGCGGCCCGCGATTTCGCCCTTGACCTGCCGCGGTCGTACCTGGTGGGCGACAAACCCGCCGATATCGAATGCGGCCGCCGCGCCGGCACCCGCACCATCCAGGTGCTCACCGGCTATGGCGCCGGGCAACCCTGCCACGCCGATTTCACCGCCGCCGATGCAGTCGCCGCCGCGGCACTGATCCTGGCGCCCGCGCACCCCATCGGCCGGTGAGCTCGCGGGTGACCGCCCCGGCGCGGCCCCGCCGGGTCCGGCGAAACGGACACACTGTGCCCGTCTCAAAAATGGAAATCATTGAAATGGAAGCACTTGTTTACCTATGGAACGGCACGGTGTGCCCGCCGGCCGATTTTGTCCCGCCTTCCGTGGAGATTTCCCGGCCTCCTGCCGAACTATGACATGTGGCACTAGAAACGGAAGAGCTCCCGGGCAAAATCAGCCGCAACCATCCCTGCCCCTGCGGCAGCGGGCGTAAGTACAAGAAATGCTGTCTGATCCAGCCCCAGCCCGCGCTTCGGGAGGAAGTCGACCGGCTGTTCACCCAGGCCGGCCTGGCGCAGGTGCAAGGCGATCTGAAACGCGCCGGGGAGTTGTATGCCGCCGTGGTTTCGGGCGATCCGTGCCATGCCGGCGCGCGGCACCGGCTGGGCGCCATGGCCATCGCCGCGAACCGTCTCGAGGAGGGCGGGAAGCTCATCGGCGAGGCGATCGCCCTCGATCCGTCCGTGGCCCTGTACCACTGCGACCTGGGGGTCGCGTTCCACCATTCGGGCCGGTTCGAAGAGGCCGCCGCGGCCTACCACCGGGCGATTGACTTACAACCCGATTTCGCCGATGCGCTGGCCAATCTGGGCGGCGTTCTGTTCAGTCTGGAACGGCCCGAAGAGGCGCTCCCGCACCTGGAAAAGGTGTTGGCCGGGAAGCCCTCTCACGCCATCGCGCACACCAACCTGGGGCTGGTCTTGCATGCCCTGGGACGCAGCCGGGAAGGCATGTATCATGCGCGCAAGGGCGCCGAGCTGGCGCCGCACTCGCTACTGGCGGTGCGCAGTTGCGCGGCGATGCTGGTCGGACTGGGGCGCACGCGTGAAGCGCTGCCCTACTGCCGGCAATGGGCCGCGCTTACCCCCGAAGACCCCCTGGCCCTGCAAGCGGTGGCCAACGGCTGCCGCGGCACCGATCCGCAGGAGGCCGGGCGGCTCTACTGGAAGGTGCTTCAGTTGGATCCCGGCTCATACGCCGCTGCCAACAACTTGGGGCTTTGCCTGGCCCAGGCCGGCTACGATGCCGCCGCCGTGCCGCTCTACCGGCGGGTCACCGAGTTGCGGCCCGATTGGGCCATGGCCTGGAGCAATCTGGGCGAAGCCTTGCGCAATCTGGGCGAAGGGGAGGCCGCGCTCGAAAGCCATGAGCGGGCGCTGGCGCTCGATCCCACCAACGGCAAAGTGCGCTGGAACCGCGCCCTGTGTCTGCTGTCGCTGGGAAGGCTGGCGGAGGGGTGGGCGGAATACGGCGCGCGCTGCGCCAGCCAAGGATCGCGGACGCGGCCGTTCACGCAACCTCACTGGGACGGCAGCCATCCGGCCGGCAAGACGGTGCTGGTCTGGATGGAGCAGGGGTTGGGCGACGAAATCCTCTTCTCCGGCATGATCCCCGACCTGGTGCGCGCCGGCGCGCACTGCGTGGTGGAGTGCGATCCGCGCCTGGTGACCCTCCTCCAGCGGTCGTTTCCAGCCGTCGAAGTGGTCGGCAGGAACAAGCCGGTGGATCCCCGCACCCGGCAGCCGGACATCGATTATCAGATTGCCGCCGGCAGCCTGGCTCGCTGGTTCCGGCCCACCCTGGAGAGTTTCCCGCGGCATTCGGGCTATTTCGTTCCCGATCCCGCCCGGGTGGAATTCTGGAAGCAGCGTCTGGCCGCGTTGGGAGAAGGGCTGAAAGTGGGCATCTGCTGGCGCAGCATGGTGCATCAAGGCTCCCGCGCCAAGCACTATTCGCAACTGAAGCAGTGGGGGCCTATCCTCACTACTCCCGGGGTCCGGTTCGTCAACCTGCAGTACGACCGGTGCGAAGAGGAACTGCGCGAAGCCGAGAGCCTCTTTGGCGTGCCGATTCATGCCTGGGCGGGTACCGACCTCAAGGACGACCAGGAAACGCTGGCCGCCTTGAGCTCCCAGCTGGACCTGGTGATCTCCGCGCCCACCGCCGTGCACGCCATCGCGGGAGCGGTCGGGACGCCGAACTGGGTGCCCATTCGCGGGCTCACCATGTGGTGGGGAATGGGCACGGGCCGTTGTCCCTGGCTGCCCAGCACACGGGCCTTTCCGCTCGGTGCCACCGACCCCTGGGAGCCCGCCTTTCAGGAAATATCCGCCGAGCTGGCAGCGCTATGCAAACGATCGAACTGAACGACCTGCCCCAGTGGTCTCCCTGGCCGGCCCGCCTGCTGGGCGCGGCTCCGTGGCGTCCGAAAACCCGCAGCACCGAAGACACCGGCCGCGAGTACAACGGCGACAAATACGGCAGTGCGCTCGAGTTCTACCTGGCCGCGGGCGGCGGCAAAACTCCGGACGAAGTGCACGCCTACGAAACGGCGCGCGATCCGGACGCGCCGCTGTGCATTTCGAGCGGAGCGGCGCTGTACGGAACCACCATCGGCGAGGGTTTGCGCGGGCACTACGACCGGGTGCGCGACACCGTGGCGGAAGCCATGGGCGGCTGCCGAACCATCGTCGAGCTGGGTTGCGGCTATGGCTACAACCTGTGGCGGCTGTTGCCGGCCGCCCGCGGCCGGAAGCTGGCCGGCGGCGACTTCGCGGAGAACGCCGTCCGCCTGGCTGCCAGCCTCTATCGCAGCCACCCGGAGATAGCGGTCCGCCATTTCGATTTCTATGACGAGGACTCCTACCGCTTCCTGGAGACCCTGGTGCCGCCGCTGCTGATTTTCACCTGCTACGCCCTGGAACTGTTGCCATCCATCGGGCGTGTCTTCGACATTCTGTCGCGGCATGCCCCGGCGATCGCCACGGTGGTACATTTCGAGCCGGTGTATCAATTCCATGAGGACAGCAAGCTGCTCGAGCAGATGCGCCGCCGGTATTTCGAGGTGAACGATTACAATCGCGATTTCTTCCCCGTGCTTCAGGCGCGGCGCGATGTCCGCATCGCGCGGGTGACGCCTTCCGTCTATGGAGTCAATCCGCTGAACCCGATGGCGATCGTGCAGTGGAGCTTCATCCGCTGAGCACGCGGCACACGAATCCCGTAATCCGCTCCAGCGCGCCGGGCGGTGCCAGCCGGTCCAGCGCCTTCGCCGGCATCGCGCCGCGGCCCGCGCACCACTCGGCCAGGCAGTTGCGCACTTCCTCGGGCGAAGCCGCGCACGGCGTAATGCCCGCCTCGATCGTCGGCAGCCACTCGCGTTCGGCTTCCGCCATCACGATGGAAAGCGTCGGAGTTCCCAGCAGGCAGGCTTCCACCAGGTAAGTCGAGGTCAACCCAGCCACCAGGTCCGCGGCGAAGGCCACGCGCAGACCGTCGGGATCCGCCACGCGAGGTACGCCGGCGAACTCTTCGGGCAGAGTCTTGGGATGCGGCCGCAGCGCCACCCACGTCTGGGGCGCCGCCGCCAGCAGCCACTCCAGCGCCCGTTCCGGCCGGCTCGACGCGAACCCGTCGCGGGCGTTGTGACCGAGCAGCGGTTCGGCGGCGAACACGATCACCGGACGCGCGGCGGGGGCGCGGGGAAATAGCTCGCGCCGCATTTCATGGCGGTCCCATCCGGCGAAGCGGGCTTTGGCCTGGCGAACCCGGTCGAACTGCGGATGGCCGCACACCAGCACCCGGTCGTGCGGAAACCCCAGCGCGGAGAACGTTTTCCCGGTCCATTCGTCCACCACCAGCAGCCAGTCGGGGGCGCACGCCAGTGGATGGGCGCCGTGCCCGCGAAACCGCAGCGGGGCGTTCATGCGAGCATCCACGGCCGCCGCGGTCGCGATGCCGCGCGCCCGCGCCTCTACGATCAGCCTCAGCCCCAGGGCGTCGGCCGACTGCGCCGTACCTGCGATGAGCAGCCGCGCGTCCGACTCCGCCAGCGTGTCGGGAGGCGGCGCGAACGCGATCCCCCGCGCCCGCAGGTACGCCTCCGCCGGGCCGCGGGCCAGCAGCGCCGTGCGGACTCCGGCTGCCTCGAGCACCGGCGGAAGCGCCGCCAGGTAGTTCGCCGCGCCGGGGTCTTCCACCAGCACCAGCACATCCATAGCTATTCGCCGCGGGCGGCCTGCTCCACCCACTCCACCAGCCGCTCGGTCTCCAGGGCCGACTCCCCGCCGCTCCACAATTCGGCCCGGCCGGCGATCGCCTCGGCCAGGTTGTCGTACATGCGGTAGAAGGCCTCGCCCAGTGTGGGTTCGAGCAGCACCGGCCGGGCGGCGCTCAGTTCCCGCGCGCCGGCCAGCGTGGGATGCGGACCCGGCGCATATGCCAGGATGCGCCGTCCCTCTTCGAGAATCGACAGCCGGCCGCTGCGGCCCCAGAGGTCGAGGCCGTTTTCGCGGTAGCACTCGAACGCCAGCGGATGGAACATGGCCCGGACGCCGCTCCGCAAGCGCAGCGTGAACGCCACGTGGATGTCGCCGGCGATCGGCCCCTCCGGCACCGGCGCCGCCCGGCCCAAGGCCTCCACGGCCGCCACCTCGCCCAGCAGCATGCGTACCAGGTCCAGCATGTGGACGCCATTGTTCCGCAGGCCCCTGCCATACACTCCGAACACGCATTCGGGGGTTCCGATGCGGGCGGCCAGTTCGCCGGCCGCCAGGGCGCGCAGCCGTTCATCGGCGCGCCGGAACAGGTTCACCTGGAGCGGAATTCCGCGCGCGGCGCAGTCAATCACCAGGCCTTGTGCTTCCCCGTAAGTACGGCCCAGCGGCTTCTCCACGAGGACGCCGCGCAGGCCGGGCAACGGGCGGATGGTCTCCAGCCGCGCCTCGGGCGGGGTAGCCACCACGGCCACCTGCGGAGCATACTGCGCGAGCAGCTCCGGGATACCGGGCGCCGCGATGCGCACGCCCCAGCGCTCCACCGCTTCCCGGCGCGCGGCCGGGGACGGGTCGACCACCGCCTCCCAGCAGAACGCGGGATGCGCGTGGAGCACCTCCGCGTGCGAGGTGAAGCGCATGGCCGGGCTCCCGGCCGAGCCGATGCCTATCTTCCCGGCGCCGATCAGCACCGTGCGCCACCCGCCCGCGCTCATCGTACGATTCGTTCCGTCCGGTGACGGTTGATGTCGGCCAGTTCGGGTTCGCGCCGCAGCAGGGCCATGATCTCTTCGATACCGAAGTGGTCGCCGTAAGCGGGTGCCAGGCGGCGGTGAATCTCCAGCAGGAACTGGTAATCCTCGGGGTAGTCCAGGTGAAAGCGGTAGTCGGGGGCGCGCCAGCGGGCGGGCGCGTACAGGTTCAGGATGCGGTAGAGGTCGGGCCGCTGGTAGAAATACAGCGAGACATGCTCCCGCACCAGGGGGTCGGAAATGGTGCGCTCGGTTTCTTCCAGGTCGCGCAGCCGGAACACCTGGACGATTTCGCCGGTGGGATAGGACGGCACGCGCACATTGGTCACCAGGTCGCAGTCGTTGCCGAGGAAGGTCTGGACGCCCAGGTCGATCAGCTCTGGATCGAGCATCACGCAATCGCCGCAGACCTCCACCACGATGTCGGAAGCCATCCGCCGCTGCGCTTCGACCACCCGCAGGAGCACGTCGTCCTCGCTGCCGCGATGGCACGGCACGCCGGCGGCGGACGCCCACTGCTCCAGCACATCGTCGCCCGGCGCAGTGGTGGTGGCCAGGATGATGCCGTCGAGGGTGGTGCAACGCGTCAGCCGGGTGTAGAGGCGGTCGAGCGCGGTGCGCCCGCAGATGTCGGCCAGGACTTTGCCGGGAAACCGCGACGAGCCCATGCGCGCTTCGATGCTGGCAATGACGCGCGGCATAGCCTCACACGACCAGTTCGCGGACCAGTTCCGCCCGCCGGCTGTGGACCTTGCGGATGGCTTCGCCCAACTGGGCCACGGTGGCGGTGTCCAGGTCGTAGAGCGTGACGCCGAAGGTGAGCAGCTCCTTGCGGTGCAGGCGCTCGACTACCGGGCACAGGCCCCGCGGGTAGCGCACCGCGGAGCGGTCGAACGGGTACGGCCCGAACGCCACGCGTTTTTGGAAGAGCGGCAGCCAATAAAGCGGCGGCACGTACCCCAGGGCATGGGGAAACCCCTCGGCGGCCAGCGCCCGGCTGAATTGCTCGCGGGTGACGCCCAGCGCCGCCTCATCCAGCCGCAGCGCCCAGATATAGTAGACGTGGCGGCAACCGGTCCTCACCGGGGGCGCGGCGAGCCCCTCCAGGCCGCGAACCGATTCACTCAACGCGCCGGCGATCTGTTCGGCGCGCGACACCAGCGGGTCGGCCTTCTTCAGTTGTTCGAGAGCGATGGCCGCGCCCACCTCGGTCATGCGGTAGTTGCAGCCCACCAGGTTGGCGATATCCTCCAACCCCAGTGCCTCCACGGCATTTTCTCCGTGATTGCGGATGAGTTGTAAGCGCTCCGCCAGCCGGCCGTTGTGGGTGACGCACACGCCGCCTTCTCCGGCATGAATGTGCTTGTGGTAGTTCAGGCTGAAGATGCCGATGTCGCCGATGGTGCCGCAAAAACGGCCGTTTTCGGTGGCCAGCGGCGACTGCGCGTTATCTTCGACGAGAAACAGACCGTGCTCGCGGGCGATAGCGCTCAGTTCGGCCAGCCGCGCCGGATGGCCGAACAGGTTGACGGCGAGAATGGCTTTGGTCCTGGGGCCGATCTTACTGCGCACGCTGGCCGGATCGAGGCAGAACGTATCGGGTTCGATGTCCGCGAAGACGGGAATGCCGCCATAAGCGAGGGGGGCCATGACGGTGGCGGACATGGTGTAAGGGGGGACGATGACTTCGTCGCCGGGGGTGATTCCCACCGCGCCCATGGCGGCGAACAAGCCCGCCGTGGCCGAATGGACGGCGATGGCGTGCCGGGTTTGGAAGCGCTCGCACCACGCGTCTTCGAAGCGCCGAACCACCGGTCCGCCCAGGAAGCGCTCGCCGGGGGCTCCCACGAATCCGGACAACATGCCGGACTCCAGCACGCGGCCGACGGCCTCGATTTCTTCTTTCCCAATCCCGTTGAACGAGGGTAACGGACGGCGAAGCACCGGTTCGCCGCCTGACACAGCCAATCCTGCCACTCTCATGCGGAACTCACGCTCAGAGTAACTCATTTCACCGCGACTAACCCGGCCACTTGCCCGGATTCAGTAACTGGTCGTCCTCCAGTTGCAAGCCCTGGAGCCGCTCCGATTCCACGGCGCCCGGTTCGGCATATCGCACGGACGTCTCCAACTCCGCCACGCTGGAGGCGCCCACCAAGGCCGTATGAATGGAGGGTTGGGCGAGCACGAAGCGATAGGCCAGCTCGGGCAGCGCGGAGAGATCGATGGCGGCGGTCCGCAGTAAACGTTCCACGGCCAGTTGGAGCGGCTGGAGGCCTTCGGGAAGCTGCCGGTAGCGGTAAGTCAAGGCGCCTTTGAGTAACACCGAACGAGCCACCAGGCCTACTTCGGCCTCACTCGCCGCGGCGAAGGTACGCCGCTCCGGGCGGCGGTCCAGCAGGCTATAGGCGAGCTGCAGACAATCGCAGCTTCCGCTTTGTATGGCGGCCAGGGCGGCCTCTTCTCCATAGACACTGGCGCCCAGCCAGCGGACGGATCCGGCCTGGCGGAGATCCGCCAGGATCTCCATGAGCTCGCCCCGAACCAGCACTTCCGTCGAAGCACTGTGAATCATGAGGACGTCGATGGTGTCCGCCTGAAGCGCGGCCAGGCTCTGCGCGACCGATTCCCTTACCCGCGCCCGCAGCGCCGCGCCATGCAGGCCCTCCTTCTCATAGGAGGAGACTTTGGTCGTCAGGAAGAACTCGCCGCGCCGGCTGTGCAGGGCCCGGCCGATGATCGCTTCGCTTTCGCCGTATCCCCGCGCGGTATCGAGGAAGTTGATGCCCAGGTCGAGGGCGCGGTGGAGCAGCCGGGCCGCTTCCGTTTCGTCGGGCCGGCCGCCGGGAGTGATGCCGTAGTCCAGGCCCAGCTCAACCGTGCCCAGGGAGAGTTCGGACACATTCAGATTGGTTCTGCCCAGCCGCCGGTAGTTCATGAGCGCCAGTCGAAGACGGCGGCGGTCAGCGACTTATCGTGTTCCGCGGCGAGTTCGTAGGCCAGGCGCATCTGGCCGGCCGGCAGGCGATGGGAAATCACCGGCGCCACCGAGAGAGTGCCCGCGGCCATCCATTCCAGGATGCATTCCAGATTGCGGCGCAAGTTGAAGCGCAATTCCTGGGGCCGGCACTCCAGGCGGTGGGTGAGGCCCGCTCCGATCAGCGTCAGCGACTTCCCATAGAACCACTGCGGGTCGAACGGATTGAATTCCGGGGGCGGCTGGCCGCGGCCCGGGAAGCCCAGAATGCTGATCCGGCCATACGGGCGCGCGATTTCGACGGCGGTGCGGTAGGCGTCCCAGGTATTGGCGGTCAGAACGACGACATCGACGCCCGCCGGGGCGGCCTGGTCCGCGCCCATGTGTGCGGCCAGTTGGGCGCGCAACGGTGAGTTGGCAACCGCGAAGACCCGCGCGCCCATGGCCCGCGCCACCGCGATGCAACAGAGCCCGATGACGCCCAGGCCGATCACCGCTGCCGTTTCGCCGGGCTGAAACTGCGCCTGCCGCAGCGCCGTCAGCCCCAGTTCGGTGAGGTACGCGAGAGACGCCTGTTCGGAGGAAACCGCCGCGGGCACGGGCACGAGCAGTTCCTGCGCGCCGGCGATGTAAGCCGATTGGTGCGGCTTGAGCGCAAACACGCGCTGCCCCGGGCGGAGCCCGGCAGCGGCGGCGGCGCCCACTCGCCGGACCACTCCCACATTGGAATACCCGACCGGGCGCGGATAGTCGGGCGCGCCGGGGATCTCCGTGGAACGTCCCAGATAGTTGGCCAGGTCGGTGCCGGTAGAGAGCGCGGTGACTTCCGTGTCCACGTGCACGCCGTTGGGTGGAAGTTCGGCCAGGGGGCGTTCCTCCAGGCGAAGATCGCGGGCGCCATACAGGATCGCCTGCCTCATCGGGAGACTTTCACCTGCTCGATATGGGCGTTGATCGCGCTCCAGTCCGGATGCGCTTCCAGTACCGCCAGCACATCCGCCTTATGGAACGGGCGCTGCGGGCCGATCGCCGCGAGCACGCGGGAAACAAACGCGAAGTCCTCGGGGGTATCCACGGTCCAGCGCAGGGGACTCTCATCGATTTCCTGCGCGCACCCGCGGATGCGGAACCGCTCGGGACGCCGGTACAGGAATGGCGTGACATGTTCCCGTTCGACGGGGTCCCGCGCTTCGCGATCGGCGGTAGACAAAGCGGCCGCGGAGAACACCTCGGCATTACAGCCCAGCGGATACGTGCGCGCGAGCGTGTTGGAGGTGTAATCGACCGGCGGCCGTTCGCCGTGCCGCCGGATTACGGCCTCGACGATCCCGGGATCGATCAGCGGACTGTCGCCGCACACGCGGATGACCGTATCGGCCCGGTACGCCTGGGCCGCTTCGGCGTAGCGGCCGAGGACATCCGGTTCGCTGCCGCGGTGGCAGGCGATGCCGCGCTCGCGGCAGAGGGCCTCCACGGGGTCGTCCTGGGGATTGGTGGTGGTGGCTACCACCAGTTGGTCGCAATTCCGCACCGCGGCGAGTTGATCGAGTTCCCAGGCGAGCAGGGGTTGGCCGGCGATGGGCAGGAGAATCTTTCCCGGCAGCCGGGTGGAAGTCATGCGGGCCTGAAGGATCATGACGCGCCGCTCCGGGAGGCTCGACATGCCCGCCATGCTAACATGGGGCCGATCGGCGACGACATTGTAATCACCGGCGGCAGCGGGCTGTTGGGCGCGAATCTGGCCATGGAATTCACCCGCCGGGGACACGCCGTGACGGCGCTGTACGGGCGGCATCCCATCCGCATGGAAGGCGTTCGCGGCCTGGCCTGCGATTTGCTGGACAGCGCGGCCAGCGCGGCGCTGCTTGCCAGGCTGGCGCCTGCCTGGATCGTCCATTGCGCGGCGGCTACCGACGTGGATTGGTGCGAGAGCCATCCGCGGGACGCCATGCGGATCAATGCGGATGCGGCGGGCGCCGTGGCCGCCGCGGCGCAGCGGGTGGGCGCCGGTTTCGTGCATATCTCGACCGATGCCGTCTTTGACGGCGTTTCGGGCGGCTACCGCGAAGACGACGCGCCGGGACCGGTGAACTGGTACGCCCGGAGCAAGGCTGCCGGCGAAGCGGCGGTGGGGCGCGCCGCGCCCGGCGCGCTGATTGTGCGGGCCAACCTGTACGGCTGGAATTTGCAGCCCAAGTACAGCCTGGCGGAGTGGGTGCTTTCCCGGCTGGAGCGGGGAGAAGCGGTGCCGGGATTCGGCGATGTTACGTTTTCTCCGGTGCTGGCGAATCAGCTTTCGGCATGGATTCTGCGGCTGAGGGAGGCGGGCGCGGCGGGCCTCTATCACGCCGCGTCCGCGGACTGGTGCACGAAGTACGAGTTTGCGCGCGAGCTCGCCCGGGTATTCGGTCTGGATGAGGCGCTGGTCCGCGAAGCGGAGCTGGGCGCATCGGCGCTGGCCGCGCCGCGGCCCCGCCACACCTGGCTGCGGGCGGAAAAACTGGCCGCGGCCGTGGGACGCCCGCTGGCGAGCGTCCGCGAAGGGCTGGAAGAGTTTCGGGCCTTGCGCGAAAATGGGGTGGACCGGCGCCTCAAGGCCGCCGCTACGTAATCGAGCATGCCTGTTCTGCATATCGGCGGGCGCGCCATCGGGGAGTCCGCGCGCACCTACTTCATTGCCGACATATCGGCCAACCATGACGGCGACCTGGAGCGCGCCAAAGCCCTGATTCACCTCTCGGCCGAAAACGGCGCGGACGCCGCCAAGTTCCAGCATTTTCGCGCCGCCAAGATCGTCAGCGCGCGCGGGTTCGAGGCGCTGGCGGGCAACGCGTCGCACCAGGCGGCGTGGGGAAAGCCGGTGGTGGAGGTCTACCGGGACGCCAGCCTGCCGTGGGAATGGACGCCCATCCTTAAAGTGGAGTGCGACCGCTGCGGCATCGATTATTTCTCCTCGCCGTACGATTTCGACGCGGTGGACATGCTCGCGCCCTACGTGCCGGCGTATAAGATCGGGTCGGGCGAGATTACCTGGCCGGAAATGCTGGCCAAGGTGGCGTCGCAGAACAAGCCGGTGCTGCTGGCCACCGGCGCTTCGGACATGGCCGAGGTGCGGAACGCGGTGGAGTTTCTCCTGCCGCGCAACCCGCAGCTCGGCCTGATGCAGTGCAACACCAACTACACGGCCAGCCGGGAGAACTTCCGGCACATTCACCTGAATGTGCTGAAGACCTACGCGGCGATGTTTCCGGAGGTGGTGCTCGGCTTGTCGGACCACACGCCCGGCCCCAGCACGGTGCTGGGCGCGGTGGCGCTGGGGGCGCGGGTGATCGAGAAGCATTTCACCGACGACAACCGCCGCAAGGGGCCGGACCATCCGTTCTCGATGACGCCGGGGGCGTGGCGGGAGATGGTGGAGCGCACGCGGGAGCTGGAGGATGCGCTGGGCGAGGCGGTGAAGCGGGTGGCCGACAACGAGCGCGAAACGGTGGTGGTGCAGCGCCGCTGCCTGCGCGCGGCGCGCGATTTGGCGGCGGGGACCAGGCTGCGGCGCGACCTGCTGGAGGTGCTGCGTCCGGCGCCGGCGGAGGCCCTGTTTCCGTACGAGCTGGAGCAGGCTCTCGGCCGGCGGCTGCGGGTGGACGTGCCGGCCGGCGAGGCGCTGACGCGGGCGATGCTGGAGGATTGAGCGCGGCGGTGCGGGTCCTTTATTTCAGCCGCTCGTACACCTCGCACGACCGCCGGTTTCTGGTGGAACTGGCAGGGTCGCGATACGAGACCTGGTACCTGCGGCTCGAAGACGACCGGGTGCGCTACGAAGTGCGGCCGGTGCCGGACGGGGTGCGCGAGCTCGCGCCGCTTGGCGGGGGAGAGGACCGGCTCCGGTTGGTGCCGCGCCTGGAAGCCGTTCTGGAGCAGGTCCAGCCGGATGTAGTGCATGCCGGCCCCATCCAGTCCTGCGCTTTTCTCACCGCGCTGGCGGGCTTCCATCCGCTGCTGGCGATGTCGTGGGGCAGCGACCTGCTGGTGGACGCCCATCGCGACGAGTTTTGGGAATGGATGACGCGCTACACCCTCCGCCGCGCCGACCGGCTGATTACGGACTGCGCGGAGGTGTCCGAAGCGGCCGTGCGGATTGCCGGCGTGCCGCGCGAGCGCATCGTGCAGTTTCCCTGGGGAGTGGACCTCGGCCGGTTTCATCCCGGCCCGGACACGCTGGGGCTGCGCCGCCGTCCGGGTTGGGAGGATGGAATCCTGGTCATCGCGACCCGCTCGTGGGAGCCGGGCTACGGGGTGCTGCATCTGCTGGCGGCGTTCGCCGAGGCTCACGCCAAGGCGCCCCGGCTACGGCTGGCGCTGCTGGGGTCCGGATCGCAACGTGCGCAGGTGGAGGGCTTTCTCCGCGAACAGCGCCTGGAAAAGGCGGTGCTGCTGGCGGGGGCGGTGGCGGCCGAACGACTGCCGGAATACTTCCGGGCAGTGGACCTGTACGCGAGTTGCGCCTATAGCGACGGCAGTTCGCTGTCGCTGCTGGAAGCGATGGCGACGGGCCTGCCGGTGCTGGCCACCGACCGGGCCAGCAACCGCGAGTGGATCGCGGAGGAGAGCCAGGGGCGGCTGGCGCCGTTTGGAGACGTGGGTGCGATTGCGGCGGGGATGGTGGAGCTGGCGGGGCTGTCGGCGGCCGGCCGGCGGGAGGCGGCGGTGCGCAATCGGGCGGTGGTGGAGCAGCGCGCCGACTGGAAGCGAAATGCGGCGAGGCTGCTGGAGGCGTACCGCGCCGTCTTGACGTCATGACGGCAATCTGTGAACAATAACAGTATGCCTGCGAAAACGATCAAAACCAGCAGCATGACGGTACGGCTGGAAGAAGGTTTTCACCGGCGCCTTATGGCGAAACTGAACGCGGAAGGCATCCGGTTTCAAACCAAAGTGCAAACCATGCTGGAAGAGTACGTCGACGGTCCTGCCGAGGGGCGCGAGGAACTCGCCCGGCGTGTGGCCCTGGCCCGGGAGACGATGCGGCGTTACGAACCCGCCCTGCGGGAGCTGGCTCGTTGAATGAGCCCGTTTGGATGGAGCAGGAGGAAGTTTTTTTCATCCAAACCGAGCAGATCCAATTTTTCGGCGGTTCAGCGGGCATCCGCGAGATCGGGGCCATCCTCTCCGCTATCGAGCGTCCCAAGCATCTTTGGGCATACGGCCGACCCGACATCTACGATTTAGCTGCCGGCTATACAGCGGGATTGTGTCAAACCCACGGTTTTGTGGATGGCAACAAGCGGACCGCCTTTGTGGTTGGCGATGTGTTCCTGAAGCTGAACGGGCATCAGATCGAAGCCGAACAAGCGGAGGTGGTTGCGGTCATGCTTTCGCTTGCGGATCATACGCTCTCGGCAGCCGGGTACGGCAACTGGCTTCGTGAGCACGTAATCCCCCGTCCATGAGGACTGCCAGGCCTGCGACGGACGATCGCCGGCGGCGGCCCTGTGAGCCCGCTTCGCATTCCGATAACGGTTAGCGGCGCAATACGGTTCACTTAAGCGCATGCCGAAGGAGCCCGTTTGGGGCCAGTGAGTGCGCGTCGGCGACAATACTGCCCTGGTGTAGACTCGGATCATGCAACGCACAGAGCGCCTGACCGCGATCATCGAGCGAGAAGACGAGGGCTTCGTCTCGTTGTGCCCGGAACTGGACATCGCCAGCCAAGGCGCGTCTATCGAAGACGCGCGGGCGAACCTGATCGAAGCGCTGACGCTGTTTTTCGAAACGGCGGATCCGTCCGAGGTGAGCCGGCGGTACCACGGCGAGGTGCTGGTGACCCAGGTCGAGATTCCGGTTGGGTAAGCTTCGAGTCCTTTCGGGCCTGGAGATCTGTCAGATTCTCGAAGAGCAGGGTTTCCTCCCGGTTCGCCAGCGCGGGAGTCACCGCGTGATGCAGAAGAGGACCGAACGCACGACCATCACTGTTCCTGTTCCGCTGCACAACCCCGTCCGAACTGGCACGCTGTCGAGCATCCATCCGACAATCCGGGTTGCCGCGCTCCCGTTTCGAATAGACTGCCGATGCCGGAGGTCACACGTCATTCCCCGCGATGGGGACTATACGTCCAAATGCGTATCGACGAGCACCCGCCACGCGGCGGCCTCAATTGCGTTTAGATCTGCGGTTCGTTGTCGTGCATCCATAAAGCGCCGACGCGCGTTTTCGTCATCCATCAATCGGCCCTCAAATTCCGTTATCTTCGCGCACAAGCCTTCTGCGAGCGCGCCAATGCCGATTCGCAGCCCGATGCCGCGATCATTCCTCACGATGGTGAATTCCTGCGGTCCGAGCGATGAAAGGTATATCTGGTGCTCCGTGCCGTCTACCCGGACATGCTTCGTGTCGAATCCGTGCGCTAAACCGTCTCGGAGCGCCGCGTGAAGCCGGTCTGCTAACACCTGCAACTCCGTCGAAGGGGGCAACAGTTCCGCGAACACTCGCTCTCCGAGGCGTCTCCTATCCCCGGCGCAGGCAGCCAGCAGCTCGCAGCCACACCCAATCAATAATGCGATTGTGTAGTTAAGGTCGGATTGTTTCAAATATCTGAGGTCCTGTCTGATATAGCCAAGGGTCTCGTCGAATTCCCGCCTAATGACTGCAAGATCTATCATTGCGCTCTCCGCTCAACAGTGTAGCGCACGCGTCTCCGCCATCGAAGCCGAATCTCCCATCGTCCTCCCGATCGTCGAGGCCTGTGTCGGATTACGGATGCGCTCGCCGCGGCACCAATTACGTCACATGGTCGCGTAACGCGCGACCGTTCCTGTGGAAAAGGACCGCCCCGCCCCGGCGAGTTCCAATCGCTCGGCGACTATACGTCACGTTGGATTGCTTCCGGGTAGCCGACGATCAGGACGGAACCGAGCCGCGCGCTTCCAACGAGAGCGCGCTAGCCGGTCAAATTGCGCTGGTACCAGACTCCGGGGAGACGACCGAATCAGGCGGCCTTAGCCATCTCAATGACTATGCGGCCATCATTTCGATGGGCAGCGGCACGCTTCAATGCTTGACGCATTGGTTCGAGTTCAAACGGTACCGTCGAATCAATGGGTGGAAGCACGCCGGCTACCGCCTCTCGCGCCACATCGGTTAGCACCTTACCTCCATTCAGTCCGGGCCCGGTGAGAATGTAGCGTGGTCCGCGAATCCGCGAGCTCATCATGCGGTAAGCGATGCGCGCAAGAATCGTGGCGACCCCGGACCAACCGAGGGGATGATCGCCGATGAACCGCTCCGGGCCGACGACTGTTACGAAAACGCCCTCTACACCGAGTACGCGCCGGCTGGCGTCTTCGATGTCGCGACCACCCACCAAGTCGAGCACGCCGTCGACAGGCGCCTCTCCCCTGGCCAACAAAGCACGGTCCCAAGCCCCGCTGTTGTAGGGGAGCACGATGGAGCAACCCAACCCATAGGCGCGCTCCGCATGTGCTGAGCCGCAAACGCCAATCACTTCGGCGCCGGCGCGAACGGCTAGTTGAGTGGCCATCCCGCCAATACCGCCCGTGGCTCCTACGACCACAACCCGCATTCCGGCACGCAATTCAAGGGAATCAATAGCGGAATGCGCCACCAGGCCGGAGATGCCGCAAGCAGCAGCAATTCCGAACGAAAGCTTCTGCGGCTTGATTGTGAGCCAGCGCTCATCTACTGCGCAAACTTCCTCCCAGGCACCCCTCGCTCGAAACGGCAGTTGCACTCCGAAGACGGCGTCGCCAACTCGTATCGAATGAACGTCGTGACCGACGGCAATGGCGATCCCAGCGAGATCGCTGCCGGGCGTGACCGGTCGATTAGGGCCTGGCCGCGGGCCAAGCGGAATTCCTCCATAAAACGTGCCTTCGGCGACGTGAATATCATCTATGTTGATGCTCGATGCGAGCACTCTCACCAGCACCTCCCGCCGTCGCGGCGCCGGGGCAGGAATCTCTATCATTTGAATGACATCGGAGAGGGTGCCGGGCCTTGGTCGCCGCGTTAACGCCAAGGCGTGTATCGAACCTGCCGCTTTCTGACATTCATCCCGGTTGGAATTCAGCCGCTGCACAAACACTTCCCACCTTCATTATAAAACCAGCCTGGCCCGAGGCAGTCCGGATCACGCGCGCACCGGAAGCGGGCCGGAGGGCCGTCAAATTGACGCAAAACGCCCCGACTCACCGATTTGATCAACTCAAAGCCCTCTTAGGGAAGGTCATGGAGCCCGGGCCTCTCCATTCCTCCTCTCCGTTTCTTAGTGAACAGCATTGCGGTTAGCGGCGGCGGATGCGGCCGGCCCGGGGGGAGGCAAAACTTCCCCTGGGGGCCGCCGGTACGGCATGGGAGAAGGAGTTGCCGCCGCGGGTGAAACCGCCGAAGCGGTGAATGGGCCGGCGGTAATGGGGATGAAAAGACGGCCCGAAGTGCTGGAATCCGTATCCGTATCCGTAGTACGGAACGCCCACCGCCCAGGGAGAATAGTAGCTCCAGCCGAACGGGTCGAAGAAGATTCCATTGGCAGGAATGAAGGTATAAGCGCCGTACCAGGGGCTCCAATACCAGCCGCTTCCCGCGTAGCTTCGGGCGGCATTCACATTGGCTTCGGCCAGATACGCCGAGCGCAGACTGGCCCAACGATAGAAATCGGTATCTTCGTAGGCCTTCTTGTCGAACTTGTGCGGTTTGGCATCCGCCACGTTGAGCACCAGTTGGCGCCCGCCTTTCACCTTGACTTCCCGATCGTCGGTCTGCACGGCGGCTTTCCCATCGAATACGAGGACCTGTTGGCGATCGGCGTCGAAATCGTAGAGACCGGTTTTGAGCAGCCGCACGCTGGCGCCATTCTCCCGGACTCGAATGTTGTTTTCGTCACGAATCTCAGCGACCTCGACCATGGCTTTCCCCTGATCGATCGCCAGGATGGTATTGGCCAGTCCTGGTGAGATCATCCGGATGGAAGTGTGCTCGCCGGCGCGGAAGAAGACGCCGGGGGTGAGCAGGATCTCGGCCCGTCCGGCCTCGGTGGTGAGCGATTGGCCTGGCGCTAATTGGGTAGATCCAACGGACTTGGCGGTAAGCGGCTGTCCGTCTATGGAGACTTGCCCTTCGATGTAATTAATCGTGCCTGGTTGCGGGGGTGTGGAAGCCCACGCAGGACTGCCCCAAACCGCAGCCAGGAGGACAGCCATGAGGAACCCTCCCCATGCTTTCAACCTTAACTGCCTCATAAAGTGCCTCACTTATAGGGATGCCGTGGAGGGGGAGGTGGTTGCTGCTGCGGGCTGGTCGGCGCCGGCCGGGAAGCGGCGTAACCGATAGAAGCGGCGTGGTAAGCTATGCGGCACGCGGGGAAGAAAGAGATCATGGCCGGAGCAGAAAGCACGCCGAAAATCACGAGCCTGGATGAGCTGTTAGCGTTTCGAGAGATCACCGAACGGATATCGGAGTTTCTCAGCAAGCGGCTGCGGGGCCACGTGGCGACGCTCGGACCGCTATTGACGCCGGGGCGGGTTTTGGGAAAACATGCCGGCGGGCGCGAATCGGCGGCGCGGGCGGATGAAGCGCTGGCGCAGCTTACGGAGCGCTACCAGCAAGCCTTCGAGGCGATGGACATCCGGCCGGAACTGGACGCCGCGACCCTGGGGGCGATCGGGGCCGGCGGAATTCAGATTCACCCGTACGAATATGCGTACCAGGGCCAGGGAGCGAAGAGCGCCAAGGTGATCGCCATGACTTCGCCGGTGCGCTGGGTGGTGACCTACGGGGCGGACCTCTCGCTCTCGCAGTTTCGCAACCTGATGGCCAGGCCGCCGGGCGAGAGCCGCGGCAAGGCGATGCAGCGGTTCGTGGTGAACGCCCTGGCGTTTGCGCTGGTGCTGGAACGAAGCGCGAGCGTGGGGCAGTTGCTGGGCGACCTGCGCTACGAAACCGGGGTGCAGGCGCTGCCCGGGTTGGAGAGGCTGCCCATGGCGGTGATCGGCGTGCCGGTGCCGTCGTTCCGGCCGGCCGACGACCTGCTGCTGACGGCGGTGCGGCTTTCGGGCGTGCCGGCGTTCATCGAGTTGATCGACACGGAGACGCTGGGGGGCATTCAGGACCCGCTGCGGCAGCAGATCGAGGCGCTGGCAGCGCGGGGGACTTGAGGCGCGGTGGATCGCTTCATGCCGGAATTGAGCGTATTGATTACAGGAGCCTCGCGCGGATTGGGGCGCGCGATGGCGCGCGAGTTCGGGAGCCGGGGCGCGGCGCTCGCGCTGGTGGCGCGCGACGGCGCGGCTTTGGAGACGCTGGCCGTGGAGTTGCGGTCTTGCGGGGCGCAAACCGTGGAGGCGATTCCGGCCGATCTGAGCGACCCCGGCGCGCCGAAGTTCGTTATGGAACGGCTGCGGGCGAAATGGGATCACCTGGACGTGTTGGTGAATAACGCAGCGATCGCCGGGCCGATCGGCCGGGTATGGGAGAACGACTGGCAGGAATGGCAGCGGACGGTGCAGGTAAACCTGCTGGCTCCGGTGGCGCTGTGCCGGCTGGCGATCCCGTGGATGCGGCGGGGTGGGGCGATCGTGAACCTGTCGGGCGGGGGGGCCACGGGGCCGAGGGCGAATTTCAGCGCGTACGGCACGGCCAAGGCGGCGCTGGTGCGGTTCACCGAAACCCTGGCCGTGGAAGCCGCGGAGCTGGGCATTCGCGTGAATGCCATCGCGCCGGGGGTGATGCTCACCGAGATGCTGGAGGCGGTGGTGCGCGCGGGCCCGGAGAGCGCGGGCAAGGACTACGAATTCGTGATGGAGCAGAAGCAGAAAGGCGGGCAGCCGCCGGAACGGGCGGCGGCGCTGGCGTATTTTCTGGCGTCGCAGGCAAGCGAAGGCATTAGCGGGCGGCTGCTCAGCGCCGTGTGGGACCCGTGGGAAAGCCTGCCCGCGCATGCCGGCGAGTTGCGCGGGTCGGACATCTACACGTTGCGGCGGATCACTCCGGAGGACCGCGGGAAACAGTGGATATGATGCGAGCGGCGGTGATCGGGTGCGGCCTGATCGGCGCCAAGCGGGCCAAGGCGGCCAGGAATCTGCGCGTGGCGCAATTTTGCGATGTGGATGCGGGCCGGGCGGCGGCGCTGGCGCGCACGGTGGCTGGCGCGGAAGCAACGACGGACTGGCGCCGGACGGCGCAGCGGGACGATATCGACCTGGTCTTCGTGGCGACGACGCACGACATGCTGGCGCCGATTGCGGCGGAAGCGGCGGCGCACGGCAAGCACGTGCTGATCGAAAAACCGGGGGCGCGGCGCAAGGCCGAGCTGGCGATGGTGCGGGAGGCCGCGGAGCGGACGGGCGCGCTGGTGCGGGTGGGGTTCAATCACCGCTATCACCGCGCGTTCCAGAAGGCGCGGGAGATTTTCGAAACGGGCGCGCTGGGCGAGATGATGTTCGTGCGGGCGCGCTACGGGCATGGCGGGCGCCCCGGCTACGACCGGGAATGGCGCGCCGTGCCGGAGAAATCCGGCGGCGGCGAACTGGTGGACCAGGGCATGCACCTGATCGACCTGGCGCGCTGGTTTTTGGGGGATTTCCGCGAGGTACGCGGGTGGATCGGCACGTATTTCTGGGACATGCCGGTGGAAGACAACGCATTTCTGCTGCTGCGCACGGCGGGCGGCCAGGTGGCGTCGCTGCATGCCACCTGGACGGAATGGAAGAACCTGTTCTCATTCGAGATCTACGGGCGCAAGGGCAAGCTGGAGATCACGGGGCTGGGCGGGAGCTACGGGACCGAGCGGCTGGCGTATTACCGCATGCTGCCGGAGATGGGGCCGCCGGAAACCACGATCTGGGAATATCCGGCGGCGGACGATTCCTGGGAGCGGGAGGCGGCGGAGTTTCTGGAGGACATTCGTCTGGGGCGGCAACCCTCGCCCGGAATCGCGGAGGCGGAGGCGGCATTGGAGATTGTCGAGACGATGTATCGGGAGTCGAAGTGATCATTACCAGCAGCCCGCTGCGCATATCGCTGGGAGGCGGCGGGACCGACCTGCCTTCGTACTACCGCGACCACACGGGGTTCGTGATTGCGGCGGCGATCAACAAGTACGTCTACATCACCCTGCACGAGACCTTCGCGGAAGAGATTATCGTGAAGTACTCGAAGATGGAGGTCGTACAGGCGGCCGAAGAGATCAAGCACCCGATCGTGCGGGAGGCGTTGAAGCTGGTGGCGCTCGACGGGCATCCGCACCTGGAAATCACCAGCATGTCGGATATTCCGGCGGGCACGGGGCT
Source organism: Bryobacterales bacterium (assembly GCA_963836425.1). Classification (GTDB taxonomy): domain Bacteria; phylum Acidobacteriota; class Terriglobia; order Bryobacterales; family Bryobacteraceae; genus CAWIJJ01. The sequence continues at coordinate 27,749 of CAWIJJ010000021.1, forward strand.
GGGATCGTCGGGGAGCTTTACGACGGCGTTGCTGCGGGCGCTGCATTGCCTGCGGCGGAACTCGGTGCCGGCGCGGGAACTGGCGGAGCAGGCGTGCCACATCGAGCTGGATCTGCTCGGCGAGCCGATCGGGAAGCAGGACCAGTACATCGCGGCAATCGGCGGAATCACCTGCTTCACCTACCAGCCGGACGGGCGGGTGGATTTCGAGCCGCTGCGGCTTTCCGCGGAGACCCTGCACACGCTGGAGGACAACCTGATGCTGTTCTTCACGGGGTTCACGCGCAGCGCGTCGGAGATTCTGAAAGACCAGGATTCGCGGAGCCGGCAGAAGGATGCGGGGATGCTGGAGAACCTGCATTTCATCAAGCGGATCGCATTCGAGAGCAAGGCCGCGATGGAGGCCGGAGACCTGCGGTGTTTCGCGGGCCTGATGCACGAGCACTGGGAGCACAAGAAGCGGCGCAGCAAGGGAATGAGCAACAGCCAGATCGACGGGTATTACGAACTGGGGCGGACGAGCGGGGCATTGGGCGGCAAGCTGATCGGCGCCGGGGGCGGCGGGTTCCTGATGTTCTACACGGAAGACAAGACGCGGCTGCGCCACGTGATGACGCAGGCGGGATTGCGCGAGGTGCGGTTCCGGTTCGACTTCGGGGGCAGCCAGGTACTGGTGCAGTCGTAGGCTTGGCCAGGCGACGTCCGGGTGCCGGGCAGGCGCGGCTGTTGATGCCGGTGGAACCGGTTGCGGGCCCAGTGAGTCTCGACGCCCTTCAGCAGGCGAAGGGCTGCAAGAGACAACCCTTGATCTGCTTCAGGCGACGGCAGGCCGGACACGACGGCGGGCATGCCGAGTTGATGTGCGCGAGCAGATAATCGAACTGCTCCTGCATTACCGGCACGAGCTCCGCCGGGTCGATGTAATGGGCTCCCGTGGCGCGATCGCCGCTGCTGCCACTAGCCAAATTCGGCGAAGGATGATTGCTGTCCATCGCGGCCTCCATTGATCTTCATATCGGCGGATTGCCCGGTTTGGAGTAGAGGGGGAAGCGGCAAGGGGCGGGTTTATCCGAATCGATCACGAGGCGGAGGGAGATCCGCGGCAGCGGCAGGTGCGGGGTGCGCGGATGGGCGGTCGCGCGGCGGATTCTGTTCGACAATTTGAATATGGTGCACGGCAAAATCGCGCTGCTTCAGGTGAATCCGACGGCGGGGGCCATCACGGAAAATGCGGCCCGGATCGTGCGCGCGGCACAGGAGGGCCGGGCGCGGGGAGCGGACCTGGCGGTGACCTCGGAACTGGCGCTGATGGGATATCTGCCGCGCGACCTGCTGATGAGCCGGGGATTCATCCGGCGCGGGGGGGAGGAATTGGGCCGCATGGCGGCGGAACTGGCCGGGGGCCCGCCGCTGCTGGTGGGTGTGGCGACGCCGAATCCCGCCGAACCGGGACGGCCGCTATGCAACAGCGCGGTGCTGCTCGAAGGGGGAAAGGTCGGGCCGGTGTTTCACAAGACGCTGCTGCCCACCTACGACGTATTCGATGAAGACCGCTATTTCGAGCCGGCCAGCGGACCGCAGATTCTGGAGTGGAACGGGATCCGGCTGGGGATCAGCATCTGCGAAGACGTATGGAATGACCGCGATTTCTGGCAGCGCCGGCGCTATCACCAGGACCCGATCGAAGTGCTGGCGAACGGCGGCGCGCAGGTGCTGATCAATCTCACGGCGTCCCCGTTCACGGTGGGCAAGCAGCTTCTGCGGCAGGATATGCTCAGCCACTCGGCGCGGAAATACCATCTGCCCATCCTGACGGTGAACCAGGTGGGGGGCGACGACGATTTGATTTTCGACGGCCGGAGCGCCGTTTTCGATGCCGAAGGGCGGCTGTTCGCGCGGGCCAGGGGATTCGACGAGGATGTGGTGGTGGTGGACCTGGCGCACGGGACCGGGACGATTGCGGAAGACGATTTCGAGCCGGAAGCGGAGATCTGGGACGCGCTGGTGCTGGGGGTGCGCGATTACGCGCGGAAGACGGGCTTCCGGCAGGCGCTGCTGGGGCTTTCGGGGGGCATCGACTCGGCGCTGACCGCGGCGGTGGCGGCGGACGCGCTGGGAGCAGAAAACGTGCTGGGCGTGCTGATGCCCTCCTGCTATTCGAGCGCGGGCAGCGTGGACGATTCGCTGGCGGCGGCGCGCAACCTGGGAATCGCGACGCGGACGCTGCCGATCGCTGGAATCATGCACCGCTACGACGAGGCGCTGGCGGAGGTGTTCGAGGGGTTGCGGCGCGATGTGACCGAGGAAAATATCCAGTCGCGCATCCGCGGGAACCTGCTGATGGCGCTGTCGAACAAGTTCGGCTCGCTGCTGCTGACCACCGGCAACAAATCCGAGATGGCGGTGGGGTACTGCACGTTGTACGGCGATATGAACGGCGGCCTGGCGGTGATCGCCGACCTGCCGAAGATGATGGTGTACCGGGTGGCGCGGTGGCGCAACCGGCGGGCGCCGGATATCCCGGAAGCGATTCTGACCAAAGCTCCATCGGCGGAGCTGCGGCCGAACCAGACCGATCAGGACTCCCTGCCGCCCTACGAACTGCTGGACCAGATCCTGGAACTGCACGTGGAGCAGTCGCAATCGGCCGAAGAGATCGTGGCGCGGGGGTTCGACGAGGCCACGGTGCGGCGGGTGCTGCGCATGGTGCGGATGGCGGAGTTCAAACGCAAGCAGGCGGCGCCGGGCCTCAAAGTCACCTCACGGGCGTTCGGAACGGGGTGGCGGATGCCGATCGCGCGGGGGGAGTAAGGATCGGGGGTCTACGGGACGGTCCAGGCGCCGCGCTGCTGCCAGCCGGAATCACCGGCGCCGTCGTAGACTTCCATGTACACGTTTTTGGGTCCGCTGAAGGCCGGCTGGAAGGTAAGGGAGAGGGTCAGCGTCAGGGTGTTGCCATCGCCGGAGACGGACGAGGCGGCGGTGTTCACGGCGCACTGACTGTTCTCGAGCGTGCCGGCCTGGCCTACGGTGACGGGCGTCTGCCATGCCGTGCCGGGGTCGTTGGTGAGATAGATGGCGTTGTTGGGCCGGTAGTAGAGCAGGTAGCAGCCTCCGGCCACGGCCAGCTCGCTATTGATCAGGATCTGGGTGGAACTGATGGCGGCGTAGCCCGCCGGATCGGAGTACTGAAAGAGAAACGTGCGGGTGCTTCCCGAGCCGGAGCCGGGAGCGACGGAATCGGCGGTGGGCGGGCCGTCGGCGGGGACGGTCCAGGCGCCGCGCTGCTGCCAGCCGGAATCAGCCGCGCCGTCGTAGACCTCCATGTACACATTGCGGGTGCCCGCGAAGGCACTCGAAAAGCTGAGGGCGAGATGGAGCGTCAGGGTGGTGCCGTTGGCGGATATCGAGGAGGTCGCCGCGTTGACCGAGCACTGGCTGTTCTGGAGCGTGCCTTCCTGGCCGGGGGTAACGGGGTCCTGCCAGGCGCTGCCGGCATCGTTGGTCATGTAGAGCGAATTCGAGGAGCGCTGGTAGAGCAGATAGCAGGCTCCGTAAGTAGACAGGGAACTGTGGATGACGATTTGGGTGGAGACAATCGCGGCAGCCCCTGCCGGGTCCGAGAAGGCGAAGGCGAACGACTGAGAGAGGCCGGTACCGGAGTCGGGCGTGACGGAGACAGCGGCCGGCGGTCCTTCCGCGGGGATGGTCCAGGTGCCGCGCTGCTGCCAACCGGAATCGGCGGCGCCGTCGTAGACCTCCATATAAACGTTGCGCGCGCCGGCAAAAGCGGTCTGAAACGCCAGCGCCAGGCTGAGGGTGAGGGTGGTGCCGCCGGCGGAGGCCGAAGAGGCCAAGGCGTTTACGGTGCACTGGCTGTTCTGGAGCGTACCTTCCTGGCCGGGCGTGACGGGGTTCTGCCAGGCGCCGCCGGCATCGTCGGTCATGTAGAGCGCATTGGGAGCCCGCTGGTAGAGCAGATAACAGGCTCCGGAGGTGGAGAGCACATTGTGGATGACGATCTGGGTGGAGACGATGGCGGCAGACCCTGCCGGGTCCGAGAACGTGAAGGTGAAGGTCTGTGCGGTGCCGGTGCCGGAGGCGGGCGTAACGGAAACGGCGGACGGGGGACCGCCCGCGGGGATGGTCCAGACGCCGCGCTGCTGCCAGCCGGAATCGTCGGCGCCGTCGGTGACCTCCATGTAGATATCGCGTTCGCCGGCGAAGGCGCCCTGAAACGTGAGCGCGAGGTTCACAGTGAGATTGCTCCCGGCGGCGGAAACCGACGAGGCCGCGGCATCGATCGAGCACTGGCTGTTTTGCAGCGTGCCGGCCTGGCCGAGCGTGACGGGGGTTTGCCAGACAGTGGCGGCATCGTTGGTCAGAAAGAGAGAATTCGAAGCGCGCTGGTACAGCAGGTAGCAGCCGGAGGCGCCACTCATGGGCCGATTGATCAGGATCTGCGCCGAAACGATGGCGTCGTAGCCTTTCCCATCCGAGAAGGTGAAGGCGAAAGTCTGGGTGAGGCCGGTGCCGGAGGCGGGCGTGACGGAAACGGCAGCCGGCGGCCCGCTCGCGGGGATCGTCCAGGTGCCGCGCTGCTGCCAGCCGGTGGAGCCGGACCCATTGGCGGCTTGCAGGTACACATTCCTGGCGCCGGCAAATGAGGGCTGAAAGGCAAGGGCGAGGTTCAGGGTCAGAACCGTGTCTGTGGTGGAGACGCTGGAGCCGGTTCCGCTCAAGGTACACTGGCTGTTCTGCTGACTGCCGCTGCCCGGGGTGATGGTGCCGGACGGAGCCGTGCCGGCATCGGTCGAGAGCGCCAGCGTGTTGGCGGCGCGATGGTAGACCACCGAGCAGGCATTGGCCGAGCCGGTGCTGGAATTCACCAGGATGGAAACGGCGGTCAGGTCGGCCACACCGGCGCTGTCGGAAAACTGAAAGCTGAACACCTGGGAGGTGCCGGATCCGGAAGCGGGGGTGACGGCCACCGTGGCAGGCATGGCCCCGAAGGTAATCTTCGTCAAAAAGGCGCCGTAATTGCCGGCATTGGTGGACTGAAAGCCGCCGACCACGGGAAAATTCGTGGACTGAGTCCAGCCGGCGAGATAGACCGTCCCGGTCGGATCCAGGGCTACGGCAGTGGCGGTATCGGAGCCGTTCCCGCCCAGATAACTGAGCACGGCGAGCGAGTCTCCGGCCGGGCCGATCTTGGCCCAAAAGGCATCGTAGTCGCCGCCGGAGGCGTTTTGGAGCGAGTTGATCACCGGCAGATCGCTCGAGAACGTCTGCCCGGCGACATACGCGCTGCCGGTCGAGTCCACGGCAACGGCATTGGCGGCGTCCATGCCGCTGCCGCCCAGGTAGGTGCTGTAAACGGGGGTTCCGGCGGAGGTGAAGCGGGCCGCGAAGGCGTCGGTGGAAGAGCCGCGCCTGGAGATCTGGAGCGCATGGAGCAGGGGGAAGTCGGAGGAGCCGGTAACGCCGACGACAAAGGCATGGCCCTGCGAGTCCACGGCGATGCCCTGTCCGGATTCGGGATAGCCGAGCGCACCGCCGGTGCCGCCCCAGAAGGTGCTGAACAACAGCGAGGCTCCGTCGGCGGCGAGCTTGGCGACAAAGGCGTCCTGCCCGCCCGCCAGGGCGTTCTGCGCCGCGCCGGCCAGCGGGAAATCGGTGGACCAGGTGGACCCGGTGACGTACGCGTCGCCGCTGGCGTCGAGGGCAATCGCGGCACCGTGATCGTCGCTGGCGCCGCCGAGCGCGGTGTTGTAGATCAGCCGGCTTCCATCGGCGGCGAGCTTGGCGACAAAGGCATCCTGCCCGCCGCGGGTTCCGAGCTGTTTTCCGGCGGGAGGGAAATTGACCGAGGTGGTATCGCCCACCAGGTAGGCATTGCCGCCCGCATCGAGGGCCAAGCCGTAGGCCGTCTCCGACCCGTTGCCGCCCAGGTAGGTGCTGAAGACGAGACCGCTGCCGAGCGCGCTCAACTTCAGGACGAATGCATTTTTGGCGCCGGCCAGTTTGCCCTGTACCGGTGACCGGGTGGGGAAATTGGTGGAGGTGGTAGAGCCCGCCAGGTAGGCGAGACCGTTGGCATCGACGGCGATGGCGTACGCCCGGTCATCGCCCCTGCCTCCGATATAGGTGCAGTAGATCAGCGCATTGCCCGCGGCATTCAGCTTGGCGACGAAGATATCGTTGCTGCCGGCATTGAAGTTCTGTTCCGGGTTGGCGGTAGCCAGGTTGTAGGAAGCGGTGAAGCCGGCGACATAGGCGGCGCCGGTGGAATCCACCGCCAGGGCCATGGCCGAGTCGGAGCTCGAGCCACCCAGCAGGGTGCTGTAGGAAACGGTCGGATCGATCACCAGGGAGAGGGCGGGATCGTAGCGGTTTACGATGAAACCCACGGTGCCATCGGCCGCCAGCGTGTAGCGGCCTTCGACGGCTTCGCGCTTTCCATCCCGTTGCTGGAAGATCGCCGGCGCTTCTTCGCGCAGCTCACGGCCGTGGATGGCAAGCACCAGCGCGCCGGTATCGTCCAGGCGGAGCTCGCCGCCCGAGTAGCGTAGCTGAATGCGCGCGGGATCGGCGCCGGGAGCCACGACGAATTCCGATTTCAGCCGGCGTCCGTTGGCGCCGTAGATCATATCGATGCCGGGATAGAGGCCGCGATAGACCAGGGTGCCGAACAGAGGGACGTCCCGCCGCCAGTCCTCTTCCGCGCCGGTAAGGAAATTGGCGTGAGCGGCCAGCGGCCGGGCGCCCTCGAGCCGAACGGCCGGAGAGGAACCCGGGAACTCGAGCCGGATGGCCGCGCCAGCGGCGCGAAAGCGGGCCTCTTGCGGCGCGAAATATGCCGTCAACCCCGAGCCTTGCGCCATGAACCGGACCTCCGGCGGCGCCTGTCCCTGATTTTCGATGAAGAAGAGGGGGACCGGATCCGCATCCGGAGTTGCGGCCAGCGCCGGCAGGACGGCAAGCAAGACAATCAGGAGGTATCGCATCATCTGCGTCACCTAGTCTTTCGACGGAGCGGGAGTATTTCTTTAGGGGCGGGGTGAGGCTAGGGGGGCGGGGTGGGGCCAGGGGGGTGGGTGGGCGCGCCGGGAGCGGGCTGGTTCAGGGAAGCCGCCGGGGTGGGATCACAGCATCTCCTCCACCACCGCCACCGTCTCCTGAAAGCGGGCGTCCCAGCTCACCGGCGCGACCGCTTGCATGCGCTTGCGCCGCTGCTCCGGGCGATCCTCCCGCAGGGCCCGCTCGATGGCTTCCAGGTAGGCCTCCGGAGTGTCCGCCAGAGAGACCAGCTCGCGAAAGCACTCCGTCTCCGGAGTCACCACCGAAACCACCGGCTTGCCGGTGGCCAGGTACTCCCGCAGCTTCAGCGGATTGGAATGCTTCGTCTGGCGGTTCACCCGGTGCGGATAGATCGCCACATCGAACGCCCTGGCCCACCGCGGCAGGGTCTCGTACGGTTTGGGGCCCACGAACACGACGTTGCCATAGGTTTTTAGCCGGCTCACATCGGCCGCGGCGAACCCCACAAAGAGAAAAGTCCACTGCGGCCGCGACTCGGCCAAGTACGCGAGCAGGTCGAAATCCACAAACTCGCCAATGGTGCCGAAGTACCCGATCACCGGATGCCGCAATCCGCGTGCCTCGTCCGCCACCTCGGTGGCCGGGTCGCCGGCCTGTGAAAACAGGTCGAAATCCACGCCGTGCGGCGAAAAGTGAACGTTGCGATTCAGCCGCCGCTTGGGCTCGAGCAGCGCGCGGGGCGCCACGAACACCACATCTGCCCGCCGGGTCAGGTCGTCGTCCATGGCCTGGATTGCCGCCGCATCCATGCCCGGGTAGGAGGCATAGTCGTCGATGCAATAGTAGACGGTCAGGCGCTCGCCGAGCCGTTTGGCCAGCGCGCCCGGATGCGGCACCACGAACCACGAAATCCGCTGCCGGAATCCCAGCCGCCGCATGGCGCGGCGGGCCAGGAACACGCCCAGCCACAAGTTGAGCCGGTCCATGCCGGGCAGGTTGCGAAACGGGATCTGGGGGATGGTGGCCACGTGAAACTGCTCGCCCACCTTTTCGGGGGGGGCCATGGCCCGCGCCAGCTTGCGCCACAGCTTGCGAAAATCGCGGGCGCTTGTTTGCGGGCTCCGGCTACCGGGCACCTCGATATAGAGGACCGGTACCAGCTTCCCCAACCGCCGCGCGATATGGTGGCTGCTGGTGCGATTCTCGGCGAACCAGTCGTTGCCGAAATAGACCACCGAGAAATCGCGCAGGCCGCTCATCAGACTCAGCATAGCGGGTACGGCGCCCGCCGGCCGGATCATCCAGCCGAGATCCTACGGCCCGGCCCGCTCTCGCCGGCGCCCACCAGCCCCCGTAGTAAGCTGAAGTTTGTCTCCGTTCGCGCCGCGCCCGGCATGAAGATCACGGTCGTCACTTCCTACTTTCCGAACTCCGCCCGCCCATACGGCGGCAACTCCGCGTTTCACACCCTGCGTTTTCTCAAACCGCACGCCGCCATCGAGGTGATCAGCCCGCACGAGCATTACCCCAGCCTGAAATGGCTGGTGCCCGGCCGCTACGAAACCCTCGACCGCTCCTACCAGCCCGCGGAATTCAAAACCACCTATTTCGAATACCCCGCCATCCCCATTCTTTCGCGGCCGTTCAATGGTCCGGCTTGCGCGCGCATCCTGCTGCCTTACGTGCGGGCCTCCCGCCCCGAGGTGATCCTGAATTACTGGCTCTATCCCGACGGGTTCGCCGCGGTGCGCGCCGGCCGCGCGCTCGGCGTCCCGGTGATCGTGGGCGCCATCGGCTCCGATATCCGGCGCCGCAACGACCCGCTCACCATCCGGTTGGTGCGGCAGACCATGCTCGAGGCCGATGGGGTGATTACGGTCAGCGAAGAGCTGCGCGAACGCGCCATTGCCCTGGGCGTCCCTCCGGAAAAGGTGACCACCATTCTGAACGGCTGCGACACGGCGGTGTTCCATCCGGGCGATCGTGAGGCGGCCCGAGGCGAGCTCGGCTGCGACCCCGGCGGCGAGATCGTTCTGTATGCCGGCAACCTGTTCGCGGCCAAAGGGCTGGGCGAGTTGCTCGAAGCCTTCGTTGGGCTGGCCCGATCCCGCCCCCGGGCCCGCCTGGTCGTCGTTGGCCAGGGTCCTTACGGGGAAACTCTCGCCCGGCGCGCCGCCGCCGCGGGCCTGGCCGATCGCGTCATTCTGCCCGGGCGGCGCGATGCCGCCGGTGTCGCCGCGTGGATGCGCGCCGCCGACGTGTTTTGCCTCCCCAGCTATTCCGAAGGCTGCCCCAATGTCATCGTGGAGGCGTTGAGCTGCGGCCGGCCGGTGGTGGCCACGCGGGTGGGCGGCATTCCCGAACTGGTGGACGATGGCTGCGGCATGCTGATCCGGCCGCGCGACGCCGCTCAACTTCGTCAGGCGCTCGAAGACGCGCTCTCCAAAACCTGGGATTCCGCGGCGATTGCGCGGGCCCGCACGCGCGGTTGGGACGAGGTTGCCCGCGATACCCTGGCCCTCTGCCGCAAGGTGATCCATGGCTGAAACGTTCTTTGTCACCGGTGCCGCCGGATTTATTGGCAGCAACCTCGCCGACCGCCTGCTCTCGCTCGGCCATCACGTGGTGGGCTACGACAACTTCTCCACCGGCCAGGAGCGCTTCCTGGAGCAGGCTCTCGGCCACCCCTGTTTCCGGCTGGTGCGCGGGGACCTGCTCGATGGCGACGGCCTCGCCCGGGCCATGGACGGCTGCGGGCTCGTCTTCCATCTTGCCGCCAACGCCGATGTCCGCTTCGGGACCGACCACCCGCGCCGCGATCTCGAGCAGAACACCATCGCCACCTGGAACGTGCTCGAAGCCATGCGCCGCCACCAGATCCGCCGCATCGTGTTCTCCTCGACCGGCTCGGTTTATGGGGAGGCGCCAGTGATCCCCACGCCCGAAAACTGCCCTTTCCCGGTGCAGACCTCGCTGTACGGGGCCTCCAAGCTCGCCGCCGAAGGCCTGATTGCGGCTTACTGTGAAGGTTTCGGGATGGAGGGCCTGATTTTCCGCTTCGTATCCATCCTGGGGGAACGCTACTCCCACGGCCACGTGTTCGATTTTTATCAACAACTGCTGGCCCATCCCGATTTCCTGCGCGTGCTCGGCAACGGCCGCCAACGCAAGTCCTATCTCTACGTGCAGGACTGCGTGGATGCCATCCTGAAAGCGGTGGACGAAGTGCGCGAGCGCGTCACCATCCTGAACCTGGGCACGGACGAGTACTGCGAAGTGAACGACTCTATCGGCTGGATCTGCGGCCACCTGGGACTGAGCCCGCGACTGGAGTACACGGGCGGCGAGCGCGGCTGGATCGGCGACAACCCGTTCATCTTTCTGGACTGCTCGCGGATGCGCGCGCTGGGGTGGGAGCCCCGGCACACCATCCGCGAGTCGGTGGTAAGCACGATCCAGTACCTCACGATGAACCAGTGGTTATTGGCCCGCCGGAGCGAGTAAGGGCGGCGGCGAGTTCGCGGGTTCGCAATCCGAACCCGTTCCTTCCAAAAACCGAACCCGGCGCCCTTCGCAGCCCTGCCGGCCCTCTCCGGGGATCCACATATCTTATGGCTAATCAGTCACTTCCGGCGATCTGAAAAAATTGGCGATAGCGGCCTTTCAGGTGCCCTTACGGCCTTTCGTGAACCGGCCTGCGCAGTCCTGCTGGCGGTCGGGAATTCCGGCATACCGGCTCCGCCGCGCGGTATGCCGAGCTTCAAACCGAGGGAAGAAATCGCATGTTGAAACGCTTTGCGCTTGTGGCAGTGGCTGTCCTGGTACCGGCAGTGTCCTACGCGCAATTCAATTTCACTTTGTCGGGCCGACAGGTACAGGTCCACAGCTTTGCCTCGCAAGGCTTTGCGTATTCGAACCAGAACAACTACCTGACCATGCAGACCAGCAAAGGCAGCTTCGCCATGACCGACGCCGGCGTCAATGTGGCGGTGCAGCTTACCGACAAGTTCCACGTCGGAGCCCAAGTCTACGATCGCAACATAGGCAATCTCGGCCAATGGGAACCGCAAGTGGACTGGGCCATGGCCGACTACCGCTGGAAGGACTGGCTGGGGTTCCGCGGCGGCAAAGTGAAAACCGTGCTGGGCCTCCACAACGACACGGCAGGACTATGACTTCCTGCACACCTTCGCTCTGTTGCCGCAGTCGATCTATCCGCTGGACCTTCGCGATGCCAATATCGCTCATACCGGCGGCGACGTTTATGGCATCGTGCCGCTTGGTCACCTCGGAAGCCTCTCTTACACGGTGTATGCCGGACGCCGCAAGGACAGCACCAACGGCGGGTACGTGTACCTGTTGCGGGACCGCGGCATCAGCTACACCGATTACCACGGATTGCAGTACGGTGCGGACCTGCGGTGGAACACGCCGCTCAAGGGCCTGGTGGCCGGCATCTCCCGCATGAACCAGGACACCACCGGAACCGGAACCGCCGTGTGCACGCCGGCCGTGCCCGTCTCCTGCGCCGCCTGGAACCCCACGGTCCCACCGGGGAGTCCCGGCCCGAGGAACACTCTCGCAAGGATTGGACCAACCAGTTCTACGGCGAGTATGCGGTGGGCAATCTCAAGATCAACGCGGAATACCGGCGCTACTACCGGGATGTGATCGCCTGGAACAACCTCATGGAAGTGTGGGCCGACAACCGGAGCTGGTACACGTCGGCATCGTATCGGCTCTCCCGGCGATTCGAAATCGGATCCTACTATTCCGACCTCAGCACCGTATATAAACGCGGCACCCTGCCGGCATCGCTGAACACCAGCCTGCCCTCCAATCATATTCACGACAAAGTCATCAGCGGCCGCGTGGACGTAAGTAAGTTCTGGGATATCAAAGTCGAGGGGCACTTCGAGGGGCACTTCATGGATGGCTTTAACAACAACCAGTATCCCGCCGGCTTCTATATTCCGGACAACCCCCAGGGGTTTCAACCCAAGACGAACCTGCTGATCGTCCGGACCGACTGGTACTTCTAACGAGGGTGGAGCGCAATACCAAGGAGAATTCCATGAAACTGATGCATAACTTCATTCTGGTGGCGGCACTCGCCTGCGGTGCGGCGGCCACTGTTCGGGCGGCCGATATCAAGATCATCGCCAACTCCGGCGTTAGCGCGTCCGCCGTTTCGGCCGACGAGCTGAAGGGCGTCTTCCTGGCTACGAAGACATCGTTGAGCGACGGCAGCCACGTGGAGCCGGTTCTGGAGAAGGGCGGCGCTGCGCATGAGACGTTCCTGAAAGAATATCTCGGCAAGACCGAGGCGGCCTTGCAAACCTACTACCGGAGCCTGGTGTTCACCGGCAAAGGTTCCATGCCGAAGGCGTTCGCCTCGGATGCCGATGTAGTGGCTTATGTGGCGAAGACCAAGGGCGCCATCGGCTACGTCAGCGCGGGCGCGGGCACGCCCGGGGTCAAGACTCTGGAAGTGAAGTAGCTCGAAAAGGACGGCGACCTCATGAAACGTCTGAACATCACCGCGAAGATCTGGCTCAGCATCGGCGTGTTCGTCCTGGGCTTTGTTTTTACCACCGTGCTGGGCCAGATCGAGGCCCTGAGCACCGAGGCCCCCCTGCGCACTACGGCCGATGCGCTGTTTCCGTCGGCGCAGGCGAGCCAGGAGGCCGAAGCGGCCTATCAACGCATGATCAAGGGATTCAGCGATGCGGTCATGACCCAGGACGCCTCCGCCCTGGAGCGTGCCGCCGGGGAGGGCCGCCAGGTGGTGGAGGGGCTCAAGCGGGTGGCATCGATCCGCGGCCTGGCGGGCGCGCGCGCCGCCGAGGTGGGGCAACTGGCCGCGGCGGTGGAACAGTACGTCACCGACGCACAGGCGATTTACGGGACGGCGCTCGCCAATCCGGCGGCCCTCACTGCGGACGTCCAGCAGAAGATGCGCGACCTGGCCGGCCGCAGCGACACGGTCAAGGCGTCGCTGACGCAAACCCGGGAAGGTGTTCCCAGGCGCTGCGGGACCAGTTGGCGGCGGTGCGCGATCGCTCCGCGTTCCAGCGCTGGCTGGCGCTGGGCCTGTTCGGCACGTCGCTGGCGCTGGCGGCGGTGATCGTCAACCTGACCATCCGCCGCAGCATTACCGGTCCCATCGTCCGCGTGATCAAGGGCGTCGAGCAGAATGCCGGGCGGGCCGGCGAGGCCTCCGACCGGATGGCCCATTCCGGACAGGTGGTGGCCACCAACGCCCAGGAGCAGGCGGCCTGCATCGAGGAGACATCCGCATCGCTCGAAGAGATCGCCGCCACGACCAAACAGAATGCCGGGCGGGCCGGCGACGCCGACCGGTTGATGAGCAGCGCCCGCGAGACGGTGGACCGCGCGGCCACCGCCATGAACGACCTGAAGACGTCCATGGACGTGATTTCGAAATCGAGCAAGCAGGTTTCCGACGTGCTCAAGAGCATCGACGAAATCGCTTTCCACACCAACATCCTGGCGCTGAACGCGGCGGTGGAAGCGGCGCGCGCCGGCGAGGCCGGGGCGGGATTCAGCGTGGTGGCCGATGAAGTCCGGTCGCTGGCCCAGCGCGCGGCCGACGCGGCGCGGCGCAGCGGCGAGATCATCGAAAAGACCATGACCGATGTGAGCAACGGCGTGCAACTGGTGGGGCAGGCACACAGCGCGTTCCAGGAAGTATCGAGCAGCATCGCCAACGGCAGCCGGATGGTAAGCGAGATCGCCGCCAGCAGCGACGAGCAGGCGCGCGGCATCAGCCACATCGGCACCGCCATTTCGCGCATCGAGTCGGTCACCCAGAACAACGTGGCCAATGCGCAGGAGACCGCCGAAGCGGGCGGCACGCTGCGCGCGCAGGTGCAGGCCACCCGTGAGCACCTGGAAGAACTGGTGATGGTGGTGGGGATGCGCAGCCGGGCCGCGAGCGAACCGCAGCAGACGCGGACCGGGCTGCGTCCGGCCGCCGCCCTGAGCCGTTGAGGGGAGATTGCTGGTGCAATCCGGTAGCTGTTTTCCCATTCCACCGGCAGGGCCGGCCGCCCCGCCGGCCATTCTGGTTGCCGACGACGATGACCTGGTCCGGCAGTTTGTGCGACAGCTTTTGGAAGAGCAGGGCTACCAGGTGCTGGAGGCATGGACCGGCCGGCAGGTGATGGAGCAGGTGAAGCAGCGGCCGGTGGCGCTGGTGATCCTGGACCTGGTGATGCCCGAAATGGAGGGTCTGGAGACCCTGCAATGGCTGGCGCGGGAGTGTCCGGCGGTGCGGGTGCTGGCCATTTCGGGAGCCTTCGACGGCGTGTTCCTGAGTTGCGCCCGCCTGCTGGGCGCGCAGGTCACGCTCAAGAAGCCGTTCGGCCCCGAGGAGTTCCTGGCCGCCGTCCACACCCTTGCGCTATGAGATCATCGGGGGGTACCCGAACGCGCGTCGTCTGGCGAGCGGCGAAGTATCGCTGCCCAGTCCCCCGTACCTGGCCGATGACGTGATTGCAGCCTGCAACGAGTGGCAGTCAGGCCGGGCATGCACACCCAGGGAGGATCGAAAGTTCTTTGGCGGATAGCAAGGTTATTTTTCTGGTCGGTTATTTCGGATTCGGCAACGTCGGTGATGAAGCCATCCTCTCCGCCATGCTGACCCATTTTCGCGGCCGTAGCGCGGGGCTGCATTTCATCGTGGCATCCGGCAATCCGGACCAGACGGCTGCCGCGCATACCGTAGCGGCGATTCGGTGGAACGACATCGCGGCGATTCACCGCACGGTACAGAAGGCCGACCTGGTGGTGATTGGCGGCGGCGGTCTGTTCCACGACTACTGGGGAACGGATCCGGACGCCCTGCTGAGCGAACATCACTGGGGCGTGGTGTACTATGCGGGGCCGGCGCTGCTGGCCCGCGTGTATCGCAAGCCGCTGATGCTGTTCGGCGTGGGCGTAGGGCCGCTGTATTCCGAGCCGGGCAGGAAGTTCACCCGCCTCACCGCTTCGGCCTGCCATGCCATCACGGTCCGGGATGCGGGATCGAAGCGGCTGCTCCAGGAAATCGGCATTCCGGAGGCAGCCATCCGGGTTACGGCCGACCCCGGCTTTCTATTCGATGCGACGGGCTCCGCCACGCTTGCGGAGGCGGTTCCGGAAGGGTTCGAGTTGCCGCGGCCGGTGGTGGGCGTGGCGGTTCGATATTGGGGAATCGGCGTTCACCCGGATTTCCTGGAGCGTGAACTGGCGGCAGCCCTCGACCTGTGTCTCAAACAACAGGGCGGGACGGTGGTGCTCATTCCCTTTCAGGACATTTCGGGAAAACAGGAAAATGACCGCGCTACGGCGGAGCGCATCCTCGGCCAGATGCGGCTGCGGGAGCGAGCGGTGGTGGCGGGGGAAGGCTCTCCCAGCCAGATCTACGGCTGGATCTCCGGTTGCGACGCCGTCATCGGCATGCGCCTGCATGCGATGATCTTTGCTGCCATGGCCGGCGTGCCCGCCGTGGCGCTGCAGTACGATCCGAAAGTCCAGGAAGTGGTCAGCCTGCTCGGCCTCGAGGACCTTTCGCTGGATATCAAAAACATCGATGCTCTCAAGGTGGCGGCCCTGCTCGATGCCGCCCTCCAGCGGCGCGACGCCCTGGGGAAGGCCATGCGGGAGGCGGCGGCGGAGCTGCGGCAGGCCGCCGCGAAAAATATTTCCATTGCCATAGACCTGCTGGACATGCTCCCGGCCGAGATCGGCCCGCGGCTGGAGCGGCTGGACTTTTTCGCCGCGGAGCAGGCCCTCAAGGAAAACCAGACGCTGAATCTGTCCCTGGCTGCGCTTCGCCTGAAAAACGATGCGTTGGCCGCGCAACTCGCCGAAACGCGGAGCCAGGCGGAAGCCACCAAACAGGGCTTCGAGGCTTCCGTGGCGGACCTCGACGCGCGGCGGCAGGAGGCCGAAGCGGAGCGTGCGGGACTGGGCAGGAACCTGGACCGTTTCGCCGCCATCTTGCAGAATGACCTGACTCTGTACCGTGGCCAGCGGGCCTGGAAAGTGATGCTCCTGATAAGGAAAGGGTATACCCTTTTTAGGTGTTCCAAATGGGGGTTCCTGGGGTGGGCGCTGGGCCTTCCTTTCGGCCGGGCCGGTAGCCTGCGGGAGTACGAGCTGCCATTCCCGGACATCCGGGCATATGTTCCGGAAACGCTGCGGCGCACCCGGAGCGAAGGAGAACCCCGCCGCGGCGGGAACGGTCTGGCACAGCCAAACGCATTGGCGGCGGACACCGCAGCGGCAGCCGCGCCGGCGATCCCCGAAAATCCCCCGCAGCGGGATCGTTACGACGTGGTGATTCTGACGATTATCGACTTCGATTTCCGTTTCCAGCGGCCGCAACAGATTGCGGCGGAATTCGCCCGGCAGGGCCACCGCGTATTCTGGATCAGCCCCACCCGTTTCCTGCCGCCCGCTTCTCGCGACGCCTACGAAGTACATCCCCTGCGGGAGCACGCCTGGGAAATCCATCTACGCAGCCGGCAGCCCGATATTTATCTGGGTGAGCTCGGGGCCGAGGAGGTGGAGTCGATCACGGAAGCGTTGCAGGCGTTTTATCGGGAGTGGGGTGTCGCCGAACACGTGGTGGTGGTACAGCTTCCGTTCTGGCGCCGGGTGGCGTTAAAGCTGCGCGCCCAATACGGCTCGAAGCTGCTCTACGACTGCATGGACGACTGGGAGACGTTCGAGAATATGGGCGCCTTCAACCTAGCCGAGGAGAGGGAGCTGGTGCGCGAGTGCGACGTGCTGGTGGTGACCGGGGCCGAACTCCAGAAGAAATTCGACGGGCTGGGGGTTGATCCCGTGCTGGTGCGAAACGCCGCCGACTACCCGTTTTTTGCGCTGGCCGGACCGAACGATCTGCTGGATGGGGTGCCGCGACCGATCGTCGGCTACTTTGGCGCGATCGCCGACTGGATCGATCTCGACCTGGTGTACGAAGTGGCCAAGCGCCGGCCGCAGTATTCCTTCGTGCTGATCGGGCAGGTGTTCGACCGCGATGTTTCGCGGCTGGAATCGCTCGGCAACGTGCGCCTGGCGGGAAACAAGCCGTATGCCGAGATTCCATCGTACC
This sequence comes from Bryobacterales bacterium, assembly GCA_963836425.1. Taxonomy (GTDB): domain Bacteria; phylum Acidobacteriota; class Terriglobia; order Bryobacterales; family Bryobacteraceae; genus CAWIJJ01. The sequence goes on from CAWIJJ010000021.1 coordinate 44,916, forward strand.
TGTATGGCTTCGATGCATGCCTGATTCCGTTTCTGCTGAACCAGGTGACGAAGGCTACCGATCCGGTGAAGCTCTACGAATACCTGTCGCTCGGAAAACCGGTGGTAGCGACCGACATGGCGGAGCTGGCGCAATGCGGCGATCTGCTGTACATCGGCAAAGACGCGGACGATTTCGCCGGGAAGATCGACGCGGCGCTCGCCGAGAAGGACCCGGAACGGATCCGCCGGCGCATCGATTTTGCCCGGAGCAATACCTGGACCCGCCGAGTCGAACAGATCGATGGAGCGGTGCGCGAGGCGTTTTCGCTGGTGTCGATTCTGATCGTCACATACAACAGCGCCAGGTTCGTCGCGCCCTGCCTGGAATCGATCCTTCACCACACCTCCTATCCGCGGTACGAGACGATTCTGGTGGATAACGCCTCCACCGACGAGACGGCGCAGATTCTGGAGGAATACGCCGCGCGGGACGAACGGTTTCGGGTGGTGCGGCTGCCGCGGAACCTGGGGTTTGCGGCCGGAAACAACCAAGCCGCGCAGCAGGCGCGCGGCGAGTACCTGATTTTTTTGAACATCGATACCATGGTGACCGCCGGGTGGGTGGGGCGGCTGCTGCGCCATCTCCACCGGGACCCGTCCATCGGGCTGCTTTGCCCGGTGACGAATTTTGCCGGAAACGAAGTCAAGATCAACGTGAGCTACGGGTCGAGCCTCGAAATGGAGCAATTTGCGGGGGCGCTGGCGATCGCCCGGAATGGCGAGCGGATCGCGATACAGGTGGCGCCGCTCTACTGCGCCCTGCTCCCGCGTCGCGTCTGGGAGCAGGTGGGCGAGCTGGATACGCGCTATGAGATCGGCATGTTCGAGGACGACGATTTTTCGGTGCGGGTGCGGCAGGCCGGCTTCGGTGTGTTTGCGGCCGAGGATACGTTCATTCACCACTTCGGGCAGGGATCGTTCTCGAAACTGCCGGGCGATGCCTACAACCGGATTTTCGAAGCCAACCGCAAACGGTTCGAGGAGAAGTGGAAGCTGTCCTGGGTGGCACACCGCACGCGTCCCGGGGTGCGCCCGTCGTACGAAGAGCAGCGCTTCGAACCGGCGCAGTTCGTGGTGAAGTGAGTTACTGCGGCTCTCGCGAGAATACCTGAACGATGTGGGTCGAGCCCCTGTCGGGGAGGTTGGCGGTGGACTCACAAGTCAGGATGTATCCGCGTTCGGAAAGCGCCATGGTTCCCGGTTCCGGCGGCTTGCCGAGCGACTGCAGCACCAGGTGGTACCGGGCTCCCGACTTAGTGAGAGTGGCGATTCCGATCTGCGCGCCGGCCATATTCATAATCGGCGCCGATTTACCATCGAGCGAGACAGTGAAGGTCATGTTGACCTTCTCTTCCCGCCCGGATACATACGTGAAGGTGAGCTTGGCGCCCGCCTGCCTGATGTGAATACCGATGGGCAACGGCTTGGTTGCCGAATCGCCGATTTTCTGGCTGATCATCTGCCAGTTGCCGGTCAGCGGCTCGGCAGCCCATGCGGCGGCGGCCCACAGGAAAAGCGGCAGGATCCTTTCGAGCGTGCGTTTCATGATCCGGGTTGTCCCCTCGATCGGGAGCGTGAAGTAAGCGGCGTTCAGCGGGATGCCGCCGGATTCATTGCTTCGGCTCCCAGATGTACTTACCAGCCGGATCGATATAGCCGAGGGACTGGCCGGACCACACCTGGGCCAATCCGCCGGAGAACGATCCGACCTGGTCAAACTTGGGGGTGATCACCATACTGCCTTTGGGATTGATGAAGCCCCACTTGCCATCGCTCATCTGCACCGCGGCGAGACCTTCGGAGAAGGGGAATGCCTTGAAAAAATTGGCCGACGTCGCCGGTTTTCCTTCCCGATCGATGAAGGACCAGCGCATGCCGTCGGGGGTGCGGAGTTGAACCGGCGCAAGCCCTTCGCCGAATGGGCCGGCCGCCGTATATAGCGGCTGAATGACCGGCTTGCCTTCATGATCGATGTAACAATACTGTTGGCCCAGGGCGCGCACGGCCGCCAGGCCGTCGGCGAAAGGCGTAGCGTCGTCATACTTGGCTTCGATCAGGAAATCGCCTTTATGATTGATGAAGCCGAAGGCGGGGTAAGTCCCATGGACGACGCCGACCAACCCCGAGCCTTCCGAAAACGGCGAGGCGGCTCCGAAGGTCGCCGGGATGACGAGGGTTCCCGTTTTATCGATATAGCCCCACTTGCGGTCCTTCACCATCACGCCGGCCAGCCCTTCGGAAAAAGGATCGGCCAGTTCGAACTGCGGGGGGATGACGACCTTTCCGCTCTCGTCGATAAATCCGACCTTACCGGCGATTTTGAACTGAACGGCGGCGAGGCCCTCTGAGAATCTCGTCGCGCCCGCATAGGCGCCTTTCAAAACCAGCTTTCCCTGTCTATCGATGAAACCGTATTTGCCGTTTACGCGCACGGGATACAGATTAGGGGGTGCCGGCTTGGCGGCGGCCGGGGCGGAACCGGCGCCGTTGTATTTGGCCTCCGCCCGGGAAACGCTTGGCCGCGAACAGGAGCACAACAGGAACGGAATCAGTACAACCGTATATTTATACATTCAGAAGTCCAAACCTCGTTCTCATTCGCCGGATGCCAACACCGGCACACGGCTGGCCACAGGCAGCCCAAGAGGTATCCGGCCGGAGCGGGCACTGCACGGATCCTGCGCGGCGGGAACTCACCCCGGATGGTATGTGGCCGCCACCGTTCAGACAACACATTCTACTACGCGGCACCACCGGATTCACGGGTAGGAACTGCTCTAGGGAAGGCTTTGCGGGTCCACGCAGATGGCGGCGCCGTCGTAAGAGGCGGTGCGGCCGATGTTGACGGTGAGGTTGGAATGGACCTCGCTGCTACAGGCGGGGGTTCCCGCGGGCAGGGCGGGTACGGTGAAGGTGACGTCATAAATTCCCGCCGCGCCGGGGCGCAGAGACGCATCCGGGGCGGGGAAGGACGAGACGCCGGCGGGAAGGCTGGGCGAATGATTGGCGCCGGTATCGAAGGCGACCAGAACGTCTTCGACCGGCGGCGCCGGGCTGGGCGCGGCGGCACCGGTGGCGACAGCCGCACCGGGCCGCCCCAGTCCCACCATGGTGATGGTCAGATTCTCGCCGATGAGGGCGGGGTGTTCGCTATCCACCAGAGAACCGTCCGGATGGGACACGACCGCCACGCAGGCCCGGCCGGGGTAATCGGAGATCAGATCGCAGGAATTCAGGATGTGAATGCGGTCAGCAACCGGATCGAGCGACAGCGAAGCGGTCCACGCATCCCCGTAGCGGATGTCCAGCCGGGCCGAATTCAAGGGCAGCCGCGCGCGTCGCACATTGGGCGTGAGCTCAAAGGGAACCTGCACCGTAATCATACTGACGACGTCGCAGTGGCGCGGCTCCAACTGGGAACAGACCGGCGAATCGGCCACCGCCTGGATGGGCACCGGAACGGGATCGGAAGGGAACGTCTGCCGCAACAAGACCGAAAATCCCCCGAGTGCCGTGGGCAAGGGCGGGTGGGCGGAAACCGGGCCGGCCGCGGTCTTGCCGGGCACGCTGACAAATAGCGCGATGACCTGGCCGGGCGCGACTTTGACGGGTCCCGGAAGCGCATACCCGGCACCGACGGACAACGCCTGGGCAGGGCAGGAGAACGGCAGGAATCCGAACATTACAGCGGCGATGACGAACTTGCGATGCATCGCGCTTGCCTCCTCAATTCAGAAACGCACGGGTCACGAACACGGCCATTTGCTGCCGTGTCACCACCTGATTGGGACAGAATGAAGTGGTCGTGCAGCCCGTGGTGATGCCCATTTCAAACAGCTTCTGAACGAAAGGAAACTCGGGAGCCGTGGCGGGGACATCGGTAAAAAACGGCGTGGCCGCATGGGAAAAATGATCGCCGAATAGCGCGGCCATCTTGGCGCGAATCAGGAATACGGCGGCTTGCCAACGGGTAGTGGGGTTCTCCGGACAGAAGGTGGCGGCGGTGCACCCGGTGGTGATTCCGAGATCGCGCATCTTTTGAATGTACGGGAAGAACGGGTCAGCCGCGGGAACGTCGGTGAAATAGGGGGCATGGGTGAAGTCGAATGTATCGCCGAACATCGCCCGGACCAGGAAGACGGCCATCTGGCCGCGGGTAATCTGGTTGGCCGGACAGAACCTGGCGGGCGAAACGGAGCAGCCGGTGGTAATCTGCCACAAGTTCAGGACATTAATAAAGTTGGCATAAGGAGAGGCCGGATCCACATCGCTGAAAACGTTGGTCGTGCTCCAGGGAAAGTATCCCGCCCAGGTGCCCCAATGGCCGAAGTTGCCCGGGATGGCGGCTTTGGCGTATTCGCCATACGTCCACATTCCGCCGGAAACCGGATCGATCGCGCCGCCGAAATAATCGCCCCAGCGATTGAGGGCACCCACGCCGGTGAAGTCGTAGTAGCCCTCGCCGGCCTTGAGTTTGGAGATCCCCGCGAAGGTCAGGGAACCGTCGGCGGCGGTGGTAGTACCGGCCACGATATTATCGTTGCTCAAAGCGGCGCCGGAAGGAATGGTGGCGGGGACATCAAACGCCGGATAGAACACATTGGCGTTCAGGAGCCGGGATTCGGAAGCGAGCGTCATCGTGGCGGTATTGATCACGTCAACAGTGACTGTAGTGGGGGCGTCCGTGTATCCGGCGTCTCTGGCAACGTACAGGAATCCGCTGCGGTAGACCACCTTCAGAATGCGGCTGTCGCCGCTGTCCAACATGGCACGGCCTCCGGCCTGCGGGGCGGGAGCCGGATACAGGTACGGGGCAAGGCCGGTGACCTTGGTCCGGGTGAGCGTCAGTTGAGCGGCCAGGGGATCGGCGAGGGTCCACACGGTCAGAAAACTGGCCGGCACTTTGTCGGGCGCATTGACAAAGAATCCGGCATTCGCGGTGGCGGGGTTTCCGCGTGGATGGGCGGGGGTAAGAGAAGAGGCCGTCGAACCGTCTTCATTCTTCAGATTCCAGGCATCGGTAAAGTTCAAGGTAGTGGTTGCCGGATTGTACAAATCGGACTTCTTAATTACGCGGATCTTACCGTACAAAAACGAATTACTCCCTTGATTAAACAGATTCCCGCCGAGATATACGGCCACGTTGTCAAACCCCACGCGCCAGAAGTCCGCCCAGGTGTCGGTGAGGACGCCCGCGTTCACGCGGGGATCGAGGGCCCAGATTTTCCAGCCGCTATCGTAAGTGGCACCGTTGGAGACGGAGAGGACGAGATAGGACAGGCGCTGGTTGAAGTCACGGGCAGCGGCCAGGAACAGAAAGCGGCCGTGCAACTGGTCGTAGCGAACGACGGGATCGAAGATGAGGCATTGCCCCACGCCGGAGGGGCAGATGGTAGGCATCACCGAAGCAAACCAATCGAAAAAAGCGGTCGTCTTCTTCAACTCTCCGGCACGGGTGTATTGCGCGATGGCGGAATTTACAACTACGACGACGTCGGCAGGGCCCACGGCGATATCGGGAGACGGCGGCTGCTTTCCGGTATCGGCAATGCCTTCCCACGCGGGGTTCGGGACGGCGGCAAGGGGAGGGGCGCCGGGCGCACGGGGCAGCACCGGGGGCGGAGTGGTCTCGAGCCGCGGCGGACTTGTAAACTCGGGCGTGACGTAAGGTAAGAGGGCCGACTTATAAGAGAGATAATCACTCAGCGGAACCGTGGGCAGGACTGGCTGACTCAGGGAAGACGTGGGTAAGGTGGGAGCTTTGGAGGCCGGTCCCGAGCCGTCATAGTAGCCGGAGATGGAGGTACTGCCGGAACCGGTGCTGTACGGCACCTGTGCCTCCAGATTCTGGCCTGAGACGCAGGCCAGGCAAAAGAGCAGGATCGGCGGTATCGTCCGCCGACGCTCCCGGAATCTGATGCCCATGCGTATTTCTTCTCCTGTCGAGCGACTGATCGCGGGGGCAAACGCCCGTGCGCGTTTTATTTTAGCGTTTACCGGGAATCAACTGGTGGAATAAGCCGCCTGGGGGTTCATGGCGCTGCGGTAAGCCTCCAGTACGCTGCCGATGGGACCGCTGTCCACCACGCGTCCATGGTCGAGCCAGATGGCGCGGGTACAGATATCCTTGATCGTACTACTCGAGTGCGAAACGCAGAGGATGGTTTTTCCTAGGTGGCGGAATCGCATGATGCGGTCGAAACACTTGGCCTGAAATGCGACATCACCCACGCCCAGCACCTCGTCGATGATAAGAATATCGGGATCCACCGTTACGGCGACGGAAAAGGCCAGCCGCATGACCATACCGCTCGAGTAAGTTCGCAACGGCTCATGAATGAAGTCGCCGATCTCGGAGAAGGCGACCACCTCATCGAATTTGTCACGGACCTGGCGACGCGAGAGGCCGAGCAGGGCCGAGTTGATACGGACGTTTTCCGCGCCGGTGAGGTCGGGGTGGAAACCGGCGCCAAGATCGAGGAGCGCGGCCACGCGGCCGTTTACCTCCACCCGGCCGCGATCGGGGCGGCAGAGGCCCACGGCGAGGTTCAGGAAGGTGCTCTTGCCGGCGCCGTTGTGGCCGATGACGGCCACGCTTTCGCCGTGATAGATGGTGGCCGAGACATCCTGCAGGGCGTGGAACTTTTCCAGCCGGCGGGAATGCAGCAGGTTGACGAGACGATCGCGAAGAAGGATCTGTCCGGTGTGCCGCGCAAACGATTTCCAGACGTGTTGGAGCAGGATCGCCGGGCGCCCGTCAGATGTGCTCATAGAACCTCGACTTCATGGAGCGGAAGATCAGCAGTCCGGCGATGAGCGCGGCCACCGAGACGGCCACCAGCTTAGCCAGGGTGACGGCGGGGGGCGGTTCGGAAAACAGAAGAATCTTGCGCAGAGAGATGACTAACGCGGCTATCGGATTGAGGTCCACGATAGGAAGATACTTTTCGGGAATAATGTCGGATGAATAAAAGATGGGAACCAGCCAGAACAGCACCAGGTTGGTGGATTCGACCAGGTAACGCGTATCGCGGATGAACACGTTGACGGCCGCGGAAATCATGGCGAGGCCGCACACGAAAACGATTTCGAGCATCCAGATCAGAGGCAGCCAGAGCCACTGGATGTTGAATCCCCTGCCGGAGAGCACCGCAATCGAAAGCAGCAGGGCGATCTGAACCAGCAGGTGGATGCAGCAGGCCAATACGGTGGCCACGGGAACGATTTCGCGGGGCACCGGCACGCGTTTGATGAGGGGGGAGTTATCGACGATGGAAGTGGTCCCGGTAAGCCAGGCAATGGTGAAGAAGTTATAAGGGACCATGCCGCAAAGCACGAACAGAGGGAAGTGAGGAATCTTCGGATTGGGGAAAACGCTGGTGAAGATAAAGGTCAGCACGCCCATCATGACGAGCGGGTTGAGGAGCGACCAGAGTACGCCCAGCGACATGTTGCGGTAGCGGATGCGAAAATCTTTTAGAATCAGGTTCTCTATAAGGTACAGATAGTCGCCACGCCAGTTCATGTCGGACCTGGGATATATGCTCCGGAAAAAGACAGTATAGCGCAAGCGCCGGAAGGGACAGTTGCGGACCGCGGCGGCACCGGGCGTGACGCGGGCCGCCTTGTTACACTGTGGCTGGCATGCGCGTTACGATCGACGCCGTACCGCTTCTGGTGCGCAGCGCCGGGGTGAAAAATTACCTTTATTACTGGACGCGGCACTTACGGAAGGAATCGCACGGGGTGGAGATCCGGCTGTTCCCCTTCCTGGACGAGCCGGGATTGCTGGATCATGAGCGTTCCACCGCCGGCGGGCTTACCACGTACGCGGGGCTGGGGCTGTTGTTCCTGCTCAACCGGTTTGGCAACAATGTGGCGGGGTGGATGGATCCGGAGACCGATGTATTCCACGCCTGCAAACTGCTGAACCCGCCGCGCCGCGCGAAACTCACGGCTACGATCCACGATTTGACGTGCTGGCTGCTGCCGGAGACGCATTCGCCGGCCAACGTGGCGGCGGACCGGCATTTCGCCGAACGCATTCTGAAACCGGCCGACGGGCTGATTGCGGTCTCCCATGCGTCGCGCGCCGATGCCGTCCGCATTCTGGGATTACGGCCGGAGAGGATCCGGGTCATTCATCACGGCATTGCCGAGCCGTTTTTCCAGGTGACCCAGCCAGTGGCGGATGCGGCCCGCGCGCGCTACGGACTCAAACGGCCGTACTTCCTGTTCGTTGGCACCATCGAGCCGCGCAAGAACATCGATCTGCTGCTGGATGCGTTCCAGGGACTTCCGCTGTCGATCCGGGAGGAGTTCGAACTGGTGCTGGTGGGTCCGCCCGGTTGGGCGCACCAACAGACGGTGCGTCGGCTGGGGCAGCTTTGTAAAGGGATCCGCTACCTCGGTTATGCGGCCGAAAGCGATTTGCCGGGCCTGTTTGCGGGGGCTGCGGCGTTCGTATACCCCTCGCTTTACGAAGGGTTCGGTTTTCCGGTGGCGCAGGCGATGGCCGCGGGGACGGCGGTGATTACTTCGGATATCTCGGCGCTGCCGGAGATTGCCGGCGGCTCGGCCGTGCTGGTGGATCCGCATAGCGAAAGGGAACTGCGCGCCGCCATGCAGGAAATGGCGACCTCGCCTTCGCTGCGGGAACGGCTGGTGCGGGAGGGGCGCGCCAATGCGCGCCGATTCACGTGGGCCGAATGCGCGCGCCAGTCGCTGCGATTTTTCGAAGAGGTCGTGGGATGAACGGCCGGCGGGTCATTTGCCGCCGGCTTGCACCTTTTTCTTTTCCGCCAGCGCCCATGCCAGGTTCTTTTTGGCGGTCTCGTAATCGGGCTTGATGCGGATGGCCTGGCGGAGCGCCTCGATGCCATCGTCGCCACGATGGGTCGCAATCAGCGCCATGGCGATGACGTTGTAAGCCTCGGCGTAATTCGGGCGCAGGTCGAGCGCCTGCCGCGCCGTCGAGAGGCAGTCGTCGTAGCGCTCCGCCCGGCAATCTCCGGTGGCGACGCGCAGGAGCATTTCCGGGGTGGTGCCGTCGGAGGCTGCCGGGCCGGGGGTGCGTGTGGCGGGTGTCTGGGCGTTTTTGAGCGCGGCCGCGGCGCGGGGATTGGGGAACGCACCGGGGCGGTTTCCACCCTGCGCCTGGAAGCGCTGGGCGACCGCGCCGGTGGTGTCAAGCTGCAGGGTTTCGTCGGTGAGAGCGTCGAGTTCCGGCCATTTTCCGCTATCGAAGTAGACCTCCATGAGCAGGTAGCGGGGAGGGAGGGCGAGCCGGTCGGCGCGGATGGCGGCCTTCAATTGTTTTTCGGCGTCGGCGTACCGTTCCTTTCCTTTGAGCCACCGCGCGTAGTGGAAATAAGGCTCCCAGCGGTCGTGCGCCATCTTCACGCCACGTTCGAAATGCCGGACGGCGTCCTGATCGCGCCCCAGTGCTCCGTAGCCGATGCCGATATTGGCTTGCAGAACGGCATCGTCGGGGCGGAGCTGCTCGGCGCGCTTCAGATAATCGAGTCCGGTGACATAGTCGCCGCGCGCCATCAGCACGCTGCCGTAACTCATCAGGCCGCGCGGATTCAGCGGACTCTTGAGCACGACATCGTGCCAGAGGGATTCGTCATCGTGCCAGACGCGATTTCGAGCGCGGGTTCCGGCGGCGGCGATTACCAGAAGGACGGCCACCGCGGCCACCGCGCCTTCGGCCAGGCGGCGGCTGGTGGAGAGCCGCGCGGTGCGCTGGAACAGCAGCAGGCGTGCACTCCAGAACACGGCCAGCGCCAGGCCGACAAACGGGAAGAACATGCGGTGATCGTTGGTGACATCGGCCAGAGGCATCAGGGACGTGGGTAAAAGCGCGATGAAGAACCAGAGGATGCCAAAGGTGACCGGTCGCCACTCACGGCTTCGGGACAGGCGGACGGCCAGGGCGAATAACCCGGCAACGAAGAGATAGCCGGCCAGGGCCGGCGGGCTGAACGGGCTGGAGACCACGGTCCAGCCGCTATCGGCGGAGAGATCGATGGGGAGAAAAAAGCACCGGAAATAGTGTAAAGCGACCCAGGGTTGTGTAAACCGGTACAGCCACGGCGCGGCCGCGTTCGACTGGAAGGTGGCCGGCGTCATTTTGGCGGTGAGGATGGCAAACGTGATCGCAACCAGGAATGCCGGCGCGGTGGCACGGAGAGCCGCCAGCCATTTCTTCCGGTCCTCCGGCCGGTTGGCGAGGCGGAGCGTTCCGTCCTGCTCGAAAAGGAAAAGATACGCCAGCAGGAAGAGGGGAAAGATCAGGGCGGGAGCTTTGCAGAGGCAGGCCGCCACGGCAGGCAACAGATACCATCCGCGTTTGCGTTGCGCGCGACGGGCGGCAAACCATAAGACACAAGCCACTACGCCCAGCGCATTATAGAGGTCGGCCCTCTGGATGATGTAATTGACGGTTTCCGCGTTGGCCGGATGCAGACCGTAGCATGCCACCGCCAGCAAGGCCGCCCACCCATTGGTGGGATGGGGGTCGGCGTGGTCCATGAGCCGGCGGAACAGAAACCACATGAGTAGGAGTTGGAGAAGAAACCACGCGAACGTGGAGGCGTGAAACCAGAATGGCTTCAGGCCGCGGCCGAGCCAGTAGTCGATAGCGAGCGAAGTGGACAGCAGCGGGCGCCAGGTTTGCCCCTGCGGCAGGATGCTGAACAGTTTGGCATCGGTAAAGAAGTGCGGAATGTTGCGGAGGTGCCCGATGGCGGAGACGTTCCCCACAATCGTATGGGCGTCATCGAAGTGGAATCCATTCTGAAAATGATTCGAATACGCTGCCAGAACGACGAGTGCCATGGCCAGGCAAAGAACGATAGATTTAGGGTTACGAAGCAGCATTTCGATCGAGGCTTCCGAACATTTTAACAGCAGGAGGGTGGAGTCGATTCGCCGTGGATCCCTCCGCAGAGAGTACGTGTCCCGTCCGTGGGGCGAACCGCGGGCGGCGAGGTCAGACCGGATCCAAGCATGGCTAACCTCGGCCAGGACGGCCAGCGGTTCGAGCGGCGGTGGCGCCGGTTTCGGGATTTCAGCCCATCCGCTCTGAATTAGCCGGGAGGGGACGGGAGGGATTCCCTGTAATTCACCGGCGAGCGGAATGACAGGCGAGGCTTCTAACAGATACTTATACCCTATAACTTTCACTTCGCCGGGTAAGAGTTGGCCTATCTAAGGTATCCAACATACCCGCAAACAGTAGAAAAATTAGCATCTACGGGAAAATTTCGCTTTATCCGCAACGCTACTCATGGTACAGTGCTACGTCTGCCTGGATCGGATCTGAGCATCCTTTTCTCGGCTTATTTTACGTTGCCGCATATCGTATGAAAGCGACTTTTCTTGTTGACTCTAAACGGATAGCAGGGTATAAAGGTATGCGATGTCACACCACATCCGGCCACTGTGTGTCTCCAGTTTTGGGGATAAAACAAACCTGGATGGGGCGACGGATCGTCAGGAGACAACTTCAGGAGGAAAAAGGTAGATGAGTAGATTTCGAAATGTAGCGTTGCTACTACTTGTTTTAGTCTTGGCAACAGGACTGGCCTCTGCACAACCGAGCCTCAGAGTGAAACAGGTGACCTCGACCGGTGTGGATACGAGTACCGTCACGCTGGCAGAAGGAACTGGGGCAAGGGCGCCAGTGGCTGGCAAATATTGGGACGGGTTATCAAGTACGGACTTCTATAACCGGCCGCCGTTTGTGGCGGCTCCGCCGAACCCGCAGATCGCGGTCGGGCCGGACGACGTGCTGACTATCGTCAACCGGACCATCGCCCGCTATCCGAATCCGAACGCGGCGGGAAACGCGCTGGTGACCAATCCCTACTTCAACCCGCCGACCGACCAGGCGTGGTTAGACGTATGGCTGGGGATTACGAATCTCGCCGCGCTGTGCCCGTCGGGAACGGGCAGTAACGCAGTCTGCGTGATCGACAATCCGTCGATCCGCTACGACCAGATGCAGGGTCGCTTCGTAGTGCTCTTCACGGTGACGGACATGCCCGCACACCGCTCGAATTTTGTGCTGATCGTTTCGAAATTCGCACAATTCACGAAGTGCTCGACGACCACGGCAGGATGCCCGTCCAGCAGTCCGTTGTTCACGCCTCCGGTGATCGCGCCGGTAGTGGGCGGCGGTTCGACCGGCGGCATTAACAGCGCCAACTGGTACATGTACACGGTGCCGATCAACCTTCAGGCGGTTCCGGCTGCCGCTCCGGCGCTGACGGTCAGTACGACGTTCTGCCCTGGCGGCGGTGTGGCCAGCATCACTCCCCGCGTCTGCACGGACTACTTCCCGACGGCCGCCCGGATGGGACTTGACAACGACAACATCATCCTGACCGCTCCGGTATTGGATGGGACCCAGCCGTCCGGCGGCGCCTTCGAAGGCACGCTTCCCACGGTGGCCGGACAAATCATGGGTCCGTATGCCGGCACCCGCGTGGTTACGGTGCCGAAACTGGTGGTTTACAACGGTACGAGTCTGCCGACGGCACAGCCGCCGGGATGCGCACCGGGAGCCTGCGGTGCGGTGAACCTCTCGGATGACACTGCCACCGGCACGGTGACCGCATGCACGGCCGCAACGGTTGCCGCAGGTGCTTGCGGAGGCCTCAATCCGGTACCAGGGCCGGCCCTGCCGCCCATCTTCTTTGAGCCCGACAATCTGCGTGGGCGCGCACTGGCAAGCTTCAACTCCCAGGTGGCTCCGGCCGGGAATCCGGCTGCCGGTGTGATCACTCCGATTGACTACCTGGTTGGCACCCGCATAACGGATCAACTGATGAACCCGTTCGCCGCCAACACCAGCGGCGTCGATCTGGCTTTCTTCGTGCAGCCGATCGTGTTCACCTGCCCGGCATCGTCGGTCTTTAGCGACCCCGTAGTCGTTTGCGGGCTGAAGAGCGGTGGCGCGAATGGCCAGGTTCCCGACCTGCCGACGCTGGGGCTGCTGCAATTCGGCGCTTCCAGTATCGCGGTGGTGGGAGATCCCGCTCCGGTTGGACAGTCCAACGCGGTGGATGGCACTTCGATGGTAACCAAGAGACTGTTTGTGGGCGATTCGCGTCCGCAGCAGGTCATGTTCCGTGAAGGCCTCCTGTATGTTGCACGCGCCGTCCGTCTGTATGACAGCAGCGGCAACGCGCTCGGCACCAGCACCGTGATGTACGACGTGCTGCGGCAGCAGAACCCGATTACCACGACGACGCTTAGCGCCAGTGTTACAGCGACTGCCACTAAGGTGACTGTAACTTCGGCGGCGGGCATCAGTGCCAACAACACCATCATCCAGATCGACTCCGAGAACATGTACGTGAGCGACGTAAGCGGCACCACGCTGACGGTTGTTCGCGCGTTCAACAACACCACTGCCGCCGCGCATTCGGCCGGCACGACGGTGTTCGTGTTCAATGTCTCGACCTTCAGCACGAATGGCAGCACCCTGCCCAACCCGGCGCTGGTTCTCGAAACGGAATGGTTCAACGGCACGAACGTTCCCGACTCGACCGGCAACGTGCTTGGCTATGGCTTCTACGGGCCGATGTTCGACAGCCCGGCGAACGTGATCAGCGTCAGCAACTCGACCCTGCCGGGCAGCAGCCCCGGATCCCCGATCAATCTTTTCCCGTGGCTGGAAAAACTGTTCGTGGGTATGACGACCGGCGGTACGACGAACGTCAACAACACGTTCTTCAACAACCATCCGTCTCTGTGGGATTTCCGTCCGGGCGACGATGCCTATGACACGATCCTGCCCTATCTCGATCCCGTCAGCGGGATGGTGTTCACCACCGTTACTCCGTGCACGGCCGGCACCACCGACGCTTGCCCGATGATTCCGTTCGGCACGCGCGGTGGCGCATCGACCGACCCGAACGACGGCAGCCTCTGGCTCTATGGCGAGTTTGCCAAGAACCGGCTGTCGACGATTCCTGGTCCCGGACAGTGGGGAACCTCTGTGGCCAACTACGCGCTTGACTTCCCGGCCACCGACCCCTACAACAACTCCAACCAGTATTACTCCGACGTGCAGCCTGGCACCCCGTTCTTCACTTGGATCCAGATTGCCCGCAACGTCGGTATCACGCCGCTTTCGACCACGACCGGTCCCTGCCCCGCAACACCTCCGGGCAACCCGCCGGTCCTGCAGCCGCCGCCTCCGGGTGGCAGTCCGAATCCGGGTCCGAGCACTTTGATTTGCCCGCTCTTTGGGCCGACCACGGTGGTGACCCGTTCGGAAATGGCTCGCTGGGTAATCCTGTCGCAGATGGATGAGCTGCAGCTCAACGCCTTCCTCGCTGCCACAGGCGGTAACCCGCAGGCCGACCAGCGCTTCAGCTCTTTTGCTGACGCCATCGGCGATACGAACATCCGCTACATCGAGGCGATGTACCGTCGTGGATACACGAAGGGTTGCGGCTCCACCAACGACGCAAAACGGCTGTACTGCCCCAACGACCCGATCACTCGTGGTCAGATGGCAGTATTCCTGATCCGCGCCAAGATGGAGAACGTGTTCCCGACGACTCTTTCGGGCATCCCGCTGTCTTCGCCCTACGGCGACAACTTCGGGACCTTCACTCCGTCGGATTACTTCACGGATCTGGGGACTGTCCCGGACTTCGTCCTCTACATCAACAAAATGCGTGAGCTGCGCATCACGAATGGTACCGGTGCCACCACGTATAGTCCAAACGCTGACCTGACCCGTCAGGAAATAGCGACGTTCATGGTAAGAGCGTTCTTCCTGTAAGTCGAACCTGAAGCGAGAAAAGGGGTCCGGCCATCGTGCCGGACCCTCTTTTTTTGGGGGGGTGACCAGAGGTTCGATGCGCGGAAGCAGGCGTCCGGCAGCGGCCGGCCGGCGGGACCCTTCGGTGGTTTTCTCCGGGTTATTCTAAAGTGGTGAACCATCCGGCCGTACGTCTCTGGATCGAGCCATGCCGAACCTGGGTGGGCTGAAAGAGGCCATCCGGCCTTACTACCTGCGGTGGGTCTATTTTCCGTTACGGCCCGGCAAGCGGCCAGCATCGTTCCACGATTGCTGGCGCTACCCATTTCAAAAGATCGGGGCGGGCTCTGTTCCCCTACCGGAATCACCCTCCGATCTGCCGTACCTGCTGTTCTATCCGATGACCGACTGGCACGCGCGCATTCAGCGCACGCAACACCTGGTGCAAGCGTTTGCCACCCGCGGTTTTCCGTGTATCTACATCAATCCTCACCTGGGGAGACAGTTCGAAACCACGGCTCTTTTCGACAGCCCCCATCGTCTGGCGCAACTGGGCGACAACATATTCGAGTTGCACGTGCGTCTGCCGCGGGAACCCGTCTTTCACGACCGGATGCTCACCGCGGCTGAAGAAGAGATCCTCACCGGCGCCATCCGGCGAGTTCTGCCGCGCCGGGCCTCCGTGATTCAGCTTGCGAGCTTTCCTCTTTGGCTCGGCGTGGCCCGCCGGTTCCGGAGTGAAGCATCGTTTCCGATCATTTACGACTGCCATGACCTGCTGTGCGGGTTTCAGAAAGTCTGCCGGAGTCTGCTTGCAGCCGAAGAGGAATTGCTTCAGGAGGCGAACCTGGTGCTCTTCTCGTCGCAGGGGCTGGCTGACCGCCACGCTCATAAGACAGCCAGGTCGCTGCTGGTGCGGAACGCGGTGTCGCCTCACACGCCCGTTGCCACGGGCCTGCGGGGGGCTGGACCGGCCACGGCCGGATATGTAGGCGCCCTGGACTCCTGGTTTGACATAGAGGCGGTCTGGCAGGCGGCGTCGCAGAATCCGATGTGCCGTTTTGTGCTCGCCGGCCGGATCGAATTTGAACCGATCAACCGGTTGCGCTCTTTGCCCAATGTGGAACTCGTCGGTGAAGTCCCTTACGACCGGGTTCCCGGCCTGATGGCGGAATTCCGAGTGGCCCTCATCCCGTTCGCCCTCACTCCGCTGACCCTGATGACGAATCCGATCAAGATTTACGAGTACTTCAGCCATGGCCTGCCGGTGGTCAGCTCCCGGCTTCCCGAAGCCGTGATGATGGGCGACCTTGTCTATCTGGCTTCGACGCCGTCGGATTTTGCCGGGCAGGTGAGGCAGGCGCTGCGGGAAGACGACCCTTCCCTTGCCGATCGCCGAAAGGCCGCGGTTGCCCGGGAGAGCTGGAAGGCGCGGGTAGAGGACATCCAAGCTCAATTTGAGGCGCTCCTGCTGTCATGCAACGTAT
Source organism: Bryobacterales bacterium (assembly GCA_963836425.1). Classification (GTDB taxonomy): domain Bacteria; phylum Acidobacteriota; class Terriglobia; order Bryobacterales; family Bryobacteraceae; genus CAWIJJ01. The sequence continues at coordinate 61,229 of CAWIJJ010000021.1, forward strand.
GACGGATCGCGGGGCAAATTGCCGCCCGCGCCGGTAAACTCCACGTTCCGGCACCAGTTTGGGCCTTTACCCGCATTCGCCTTGACTGCATAGGCACCGGGGGATACCATTGCAGTCGCAAATGGACGTGTGCGAGAGTTCCCGCACCTCGGGCACGATTCCCTGCTTAGCTATACCGACACCACGATACCGAGGTGTAGCCACTGAAAACTGCTGGTTGCTTCGGCCCAGGCACTCAAGAGTGAGCGGTTACAGCCACCCACTGGAAATATTGCTGCCCGTTTTAGGAGACGAACATGTCGACGGCGACTCCGAAAAGACGTCACCGGCACGAGCCCATCAGTTATCACGAATCGCTGCGCGATCCAGGCGTGCCGGGGTTAGCGTCTTTCCAGGAGTACAAGCCGGTCGTGAAATCCGCCCCGAAAGGCCGCCAGAACAGAATCCGGAAAGCCAAAGTCGTGGAGGATGGCCACTCGTTAGCGGAGCAGGTGGTGTACGAGGCACTGTGGAATGCGGGGCGCCCTCTTGCGGAGGGCGAAACGGCGGACCGGACGATTCGGATCGGCTACAATCGGCTGGCCCAGATGACGCGTCTCAGTTGGGTAAGTGTCAAGGCTAATCTACGCTCGCTGGAAAGGAAGCTGGCCATCGAAGTCATCGCCAGTGAAAATTCCGCGACCCAGGAGGGCAAGGGCTATCGGGTGTATTCCTTAGCCGCTATTCTGGAACGTCGCCAGCGTGCCGGTCTCGAATGGGTGCGCCGGACGCGAGGCGTGGAATTATTTTCGTTGCCGGCTGTGAATGGGGTGGTGGAGACGGTTCCAGGTGCGAATCGGGCCTGAGGGAAACTCGCGCGGAAACACCTTCGCGGGCGAGCAATTCTGCACTGGACGCGGAGGACCAGGATCAGGAGGAAACGCCTATCCCCGGCGCGCATAAACCGCTCACCCGCGAGATTATTCTAGCGGACTTTTGGCTTTTCGTACACTTTTTTGTGTCCTTAGATCCCGCCCCATTCCAGGGAGTACTTGTTTCTCCCGTGCAGGACACAAATTCAGACCATTGTAGCCCGAATGGTATATTGAGGGTGCAGAGCGGGCGAATGGGAGTTTACATTCACGAAAAACTGGAGAACCTGAACCTGATCTTACGGACGATCGGGCTGTCCGGCACCGACAAGCCGGCCGATGTTGTTCCGGCGGACGGCTCCTTTTCCGGCAAGCCACTGCTTCTATGGCTCGAAAGCACGGCACGCTGTAATTTGCGTTGTGCCAAGTGCGGCCATTCGTTCGACCCTCCCGGCGAACCGCGGTCTCTTCCCCGCAACCTTGCCGACGCGGTGGTGGATGAAGCGGAGCCCTACTTCGCGGCCGCCGTAAAGGTGCGCACCTCGGGTTATGGCGAGATGTTTCTCTACAACCGCCTGCGCGCTCTGGTAGAACGTCTGAAGAAACATGAATGCTGGGTGGAGGGCACGACTAACGGCGTTCTGATTGACCGGAGCGAAGTCGATTGGGTGGTCGAACTGGGCTTCGACCAGTTGGTCTTTTCGATCGACGGGGTGGAACCGGAAACGATGCAGCGGCTCCGCGGCGCCGACCTGGAAAGGATCTGGGACACGCTCGGATACATCAAGCGCAAGAAAGCGGAGTCGGGAACCGGCAAGCCGCAGATCGTAGTGGGATTCGTGGCGCAATCCGATAATCTCCACGAGTTGCCCGCGCTGGTCCGGAAGCTCGCTGAATTCGATATTTGTTTCCTCGCCGTGAACGCGTTGCATCACAAGAAGTACATTCCCGGAACCGATGACCCGTACGCGAAGCTGTGCCGGGACTTCTCACTGTCCAACCTTCCGAGGAAACAGGTCGAGGCGCTGATCGAGGAGGGCCGGATTTTGGCGGACGAGGCCAATATCGGCTACGGGGTGTATATCGACCTGGACCGTGTCTATCGCGAGGCCGACGAGGAATCGACACAAGACCTGGTTACGATATTCGGGCAAACGGCAAGCACCCCGGCTTCGCCGCAGCCGCTGAAGCCTTTCTATTGCGTCTACCCCTGGACTTCGCTTTTCGTGACGGCAAGAGGCAGCACCAGCGTCTGTTGCTCGATGCAGGGCGACATTGGGACGGTGCTGGAATCGGGGGACATCGATCGCGTGTGGAACGGAGAAACGCTGCGCGCCATCCGGACCGCGATCAGCCGCGGCGAGGTGCATTCGAAATGCGCCTATTGCGTGACGCGGGGACGCCATCAGAGCAGTTTCGTGGATCTGGAGGAAGCGAAATCCGCCCTGGCGGCGCAAAGGGAAACGCCGGCAGCGACTCCCACGGAGCCTGCGCCGGTGCCGCTCGAGCCGATTTTCGGTTTCATCGACACGCGTGAAGTGTTGGCCCGGAGTGGCGACCGTGTTCGTCTCGAAGGCTGGGTTGCGAGCAGCCGCCACGGCGCACCGGTCCGGGAGTTGAAACTGCGGCTGCACGGTCATGAACTGGGCACGGTGCGCCACTTTCATCCCCGGCCCGATGTGGCGGCGTACTTCGGGCGGCCCAACCTGTTGCAAAGCGGCTGGCACGTGCATGTAGAGCTGCCGGCGCTGCAACCGGGGCGCTACGATCTCCTCGTGGAAGGGACGGATGCCGAGGGTGTTTCGGGCGAGTTGCAACCCGTTCCGGTGGGCATTACCGAATGAGCGCGGCGCTACGATAGAGTACGCATGGTTCTGCAGACCCACGTTCCCTACTACCAGGAGATCTTCGCCATCCCCGGGTTTCTGCGTGATCCGATCCTCTGTTTCGGATACCAGGAGTTCGATCGAGGGGTCACACTCAACGGCGAAAGTCACGCCGACCTGGGCCGCTATTTCGACGCCCGGGGGTTGCGCGAAGTGTCACTGGACCTGTTCGACCCCCGTTCCGAACTGCGTTACGACATGAATGATGCCGTACCGGAAAGCGAGCATGAGCGGTATGGCACGCTCATCGACATCGGCAGCCTGGAGCATGTCTTTGACACCCGACAGTGCTTCGAGAACTGCCTGCGGATGCTAGCTCCGGGCGGCCATTACCTGCTGCACACGCCCGTGAACGGTTACTACGCCCACGGGTTTCACGTGTTCAATCCCGAGTGCCTGGTGAGCGCGCTCGAGCTGAACGGCTTCCAGGTGCGGTACCAGAAGTACAGTCTGCAGAGTGGGGTTCCGGTCTCCGACCCGTCCGGGCCGGGAGATATTCTGGCATGGATCGTGGCCCGAAAAGAGCGCTCGATGGAGAAGTTCGTGTGCCCGCAGCAGCGGAAGTGGTACAGCCGTTACGCCTGACCGCCCGCGACGATGCGTATTACCATTTATTCGCCCGACCAGCATTTTCTATATGACGGAACCACGCCGGACGGGACCGGCGTGGGCGGAGGGCTGACGGCGCGCATCCGCATTGCAGGCGCCCTGGCGCGGCGCGGCAACCGCGTTTCGGTGATCTGCAACTGCCCGGGAGAGACGGAACATCGTGGTGTCCGCTATATCCCGCTGGGAAAGGCTGGGCGGATCGATTGCGATGCCCTGGTGATGCATTCTTCCGGCGGGGGGCTCGACCTCACACCGATTCTCTCGATAACGGTCAACGCGCTCACGCGTGTCATCGCGATCAGTGGAACGGACCTGCCCAAAGGCACCGAAGAGCTCCATCCGAACGCCATCTATGCCTGCAGCAATTTCGTGCGCGCGCAGCTATGGCGATACCCGTACATTGCACGGGAGAGCATCTTCGTCACTCACTACGGGGTGAACAGTTGGAATCGCGCCGGCTTATGGAGCCCGCCACGCGATTTACGCCGGCTGCTTTACACGAGTCATCCGTCCAAAGGCCTCGCCGCTTCCTGTAGACGTCGTCCGCAGCCTCAGGCAAAAAGACCGCCGGTTCACGCTGCACTGTTTCGGCGGAAACCGTTTATGGGGCGGAGTCGATGAAGTACTGCCCCAGGAGCCGGGGATTGTTTACGGCGGTCTCGTGAATCAGCGCGATCTGGCTACGGAATACAAGCGGAGCGGGTTCGCGATGCAGATCCAGACACGGCCCGAACCCTTCGGCATCACCGTAGTGGAGGCCATGGCGGCCGGCTGCCTGGTGGTGGCGAGCCCGGTCGGCGCGTTCACGGAGCTGATCCAGCACGGCAGGAACGGGTTTCTGGTGGAGGGCGACCCGGCCGATCCCGTTACCGTAGACCGCACCGCGGCGCTGATCCGGGATATCTCGCGCAGACCTGCCGTCGTGCGGCAAATCCGCAGGGCGGCCTATGACACGCCTTTCACCTGGGACACGATCGCCCAGGTTTGGGAGGCCCACCTTTCGTGGACGATCGACCGCCGTGCGGCTCGTGATCTGGAAGCTCCCTGGGCACGGTGCCTGGAGTGCGGCGCCGCCAGCCTGGCGCTGGCCGATGGGTACCACTGCACGGCATGCGGTCGTTTCGGCCGGGACTGCCGGCCGCTGTAAGCAAGTGCGCGGCGGAGTAGCTGCGGTTATTCGCCGGCCGCCGATCCGCGGAAGCAGCAGACGGCTTCGATTACCTCGTTTTGCTCATCAGCCGTCAGGTCGTTATAGAACGGCAGCCGCACCAGGCAGTCGCTGACCCGCTCGGTGACCGGGCACAGACCAGGTTCGCCGCCGAATTTCCGCCCCATCCCCGAGAGGTGCAGCGGCACGTAGTGGAAGACGCTGAGAATGCCGCGCGCTTTCAGGTGCTGAATGAACAACTGCCGGTCTTCTAACGACGGCAGGAGCAGATAAAACATGTGGTACGACTGCTCGCAGCCGGGCGGGACGCAGGGCAGGCGCACGCGATTCCGCTCGGCCCAGGACGGGAGCCGCTCGTTGTAGGCCGTCCAGATGGAGCAACGGCGGGCGTGAATCAGCTCGTGTTTTTCGAGCTGCGCATAGAGGAATCCCGCCAGGATCTCGGAAGGAAGATAACTTGAGCCGATATCCACCCAGGTATATTTGTCCACCTCCCCACGGGAAAACCGGCGGCGGTTGGTGCCCTTTTCACGCAGGATTTCGGCGCGGTCCACGTAGCGGGTATCATTCACGAGGAGCGCGCCGCCTTCGCCGCAGATAATGTTCTTGGTTTCGTGGAAGCTCTGCGTGGCCAGGCAGCCGAACGTCCCCAGGTACCGGCCCTTATAGCGGGCGAACAGCCCGTGCGCGTTGTCCTCTACGAGCGCTACGCCGTGCCGGCCCGCGATATCGACGATGCCGTCCATCTCACAGCCCACGCCGGCATAATGTACAGGGACGATGGCTTTCGTTCGCGGTGTGATCAACGCTTCCAGGCGCGTCTCGTCGATATTCAGTGTGTCGTCCCGAATATCGGCGAACACCGGCTTGGCCCCTCGCAGCACAAACGCGTTGACCGTCGAGACAAACGTGAAAGCCGGAACGATGATTTCGTCACCCGGCGTGATTTCGAGCAGCAGCGCAGCCATTTCCAGGGCGTGTGTGCACGATGTGGTGAGCAGTGCGCGCGGTACGCCGAGCGCGCGTTCCAGAAACGTGTGGCACTTCGCGGTAAATGCGCCATCCCCGGCTGTGTGGCCAAGGGTTATGGCGTCGGCGACATAGCGGAGCTCATTACCGACCAGGCCCGGCTTGTTGAAAGGAATGCGGTAAGCGCTCACCCTGCCTCCGTGGTGAACCAGCGATGGTACCAGAGCTGAACGGACCGGGTGACGAATCCGCTACGTTGGTAAAGACGCTGCGATGGTATGTTCCGCCCCTGGGTGACGACGGTGGCGCATGCCATGCCGTGCTCCCGAAAATACGCCAGCGAAGCGACGATCAATTGCCGCCCCAATCCCTTGCCCTGGTATTCCGGCGCGACTGCTATCAAACCGATCGAGCCTGCTCCCGATTGGGACAAGTGGCACGACAGGTAACCCGCGGCAACGGAATCGCACTCCGCAACCAGCACCGCGTCCGCCCATCCGCCGGCGCTGCGCTCGATCCAGGCATCGTACAGCGCGTCACAGCGTGAGCGCGGAAATCGCGGGTCATAGTAAAACCGCGAATCGCGATGGCTCGCGCGAGCAATCCCGCGCAAGCGAGGCAGATCTTCGGGGGAGAGCATGCGGATTGCGGGAGTAGGAGGAGCGGGATTGTTGTCCAGCGGGCGTTCCAGCGTGACTCGCAGGTCGGCGAAGTGGAAGGCCCGCGCCTCGGCAATCGTCACGGTGACCGCGTCGTCCGCATCGGCCAGGAAGTACAGGCAATCGATCCGATTGGCGTGGCACCAGGATTCGGCCTCGGCGGCGACCTCGGTGGTGAGGCGATGGCCGGCCAGCCTGGCGATGCGCACCCCAAAAAACTGCGAGTCCCACGGAAGGTATTCGGCTACCGCCGGCACTCGAGCTCCTCGTCGGTCGTCTGGCCCACGGCGTATGCGGGCCGGTCCATCAGGCGGAAATGGACGCGGGCCAGGTATTCGCCGATAATGCCCAGCGCGAACAGTTGCGCCCCCGAGAAAATGGCGATTACCGATGCCAGGAACGGGAATCCCGGCACGCTGCCGCCCTGAATGACGTAACGCCCGAGCACAAAGGCCAGCACTCCCATGCCAAATAGCGTGAAAGTAAAACCGACAATGCTGGCCACTTGGAGAGGCACCGTGCTGAAGCCCGTCACCATATTCATGGCGTGAGCGATGAGTTTTCCGACGGTGTAGTTGGAGGCGCCCGCGATGCGAGGGCTGTGCTTCACCCGGATCGCCGTGAACCGCATGGCGCCCCAGGTGAGCAGCACGTCGATGGATACAAACGGTCCCCGATATTCCTGAAAGGCGTTCCGCATCGTCGTGCGAAATGCGCGAAAGGCGCTGATTTGGCGCGCCGTGTCGGCCCCCATGGCACCCTGGAGCGCAATCTTGGTCATCTTCGAGGCGATATCGCGCAGAAATCCGTGCTGTTCGACCTGCGGAGTGCCGTACACCACGTCGTAGCCTTCCTCCAGCTTTTCGAGCAGCCGCGGAATTTCCTCCGGCGGGTTCTGCAGGTCGTCGTCCATGGTGACGATCGTTTCCTGCCGCGCAGCCCGGATTCCCGCCAGTAGAGCGTTGTGCTGCCCGTAATTCCGCATCAGGTTCATGCCGCGCAGCCAATTCTCACCGGCCGCGAGCTCCTGGATCACCAGCCAGCTTCGATCGCGGCTGCCATCGTTGACGAGAACGACCTCCTCGACCGGGTGGACCGCATCCCGCAAAGGACGCAGACGCTCTATCAGAAGGGCGAGGCTCTCTTCTGCGTTGTACACCGGAATGACTACCGAGACTTTCATCTATCAGCAATTCCCTGCCGCTTCGGCACAAGTTGGTGGGCCCGAGCGGGCACGCCTCCGGCCTGCTTACCCGGGCGATCCGTTGGTGGTCACCGGGGACGAACCCGGCCCGACATCCAGGGTGACAGATCGGAGTCCGCGCCGGCCACTGCGGCCGTTTGGCAGCGGCGGGCCTGCCCGCGTCATTGCGGCACCGGCAGCCCCCCGAGGCGGCACACGGTTCCATCGTCCAGATCCCCATAGGCACTCAACGCGCCCGCGCCCTGAGCCGGCAACCGGGAATACGCGGTCCAGCCGGTGGTTCCCATCGCGCGGTTGCCGTACGCGGCGGCGACATCGTCCCGCAGGATGTGCATCACGCCTATGCCCTGAATGATGCCTTGCTCATCAACCACCCAGATGCCGGATACATTGCGCTTCCTTCGTGCGTCCCACGCCCATCCATGCAGGCGGGCGCCCCGCGGCGATGGGGCGGCCAGCGGTTGGAGTAAGTCCACGGCGCCGAGGCACGTCCCAGCCGGAGCCGCGCGGAAACGATGGAGCAGGGGCGTTCCGAGCAGCGCCGCTTCAGGGCGGGCGAATAACGAGTGGCCAACCGTTTGCGCGATGGCTTTGTCCACGATCGAAACCAATGCCGGGTTGGCGAGTTCCTCCCCAATTCGCGGTGCATCCGGAACACCCACCGTGATCGACATGGCGGCAACGGCTTGCCCCCGCTCGCGTATGCCCATATAGCGTCCCATTTGATACTGGTATGAAAACGTCGCCACCGAAGCCAGGATCAGCAGGCCGGCCCACAGGACGCGACCCAGGCCGCCGTTTGCCTCCCACCGAGAGAGATGAATGGAAGCGAGCGCAACTACACTAATCCAGAAAAACAGTGGCACGGGTGCATAACGGCCGGTCAATGCCTGGAGCATGGGAAACGTGCTACGGCTCAAGCCGGTGATGAATGCCGAGCCGAGCGCCAACGTGGCCAGCGAAACGTAAAAACACTCGCCCTTGCTTCTTGCGGCCGGCTTCGCCCACACAAAGCGCACAAGCATTGCCGCGCCCAAGAGAAGCCCGCAGAGGGTAAGGAGATATGTTGCAGGGCGATCCACAAGCGCGATATCCTGCACGCCTTCGCCAAAGAACGGAAGCCCCATCAACAGGACGGCAAAATGGACTACCTTCAACGGGTGGTGCAGGATGGTCTCCATCGGGCGTGAATGGCCCGCCGGCGTTATGTAATGGAAAAAGTAAAAACCCAGAACGCACAAAAAGACGAGGAGAATCGTTCCCAGTACGCGTTTGGGCAGTCGAAGGATTGAGCCGATCAGCAACACCACCAGCCAGACGAGGATGCCATGGCCGTACGACAACACCGCCCACACGCCAAAGAACGCGATGCCGGCGACCCGCAGTGCGGTCGACCGCCGGGTGGCCGACGGCTCTTCACAGCAGCGGGCGAACAGGTACAGGGACGCGAGGATTCCCAAATTGCTGGAACCCATGCAGAACGAGAACGGATAAAAAAAGTTCGTCGCCTGGATGAACCAGAACATCGTGATGGCGACAAAGCCGGTGAAGACGTACCGCAAAAAGTGCGGAACGTCTCGCCGCCGCGCCAGCGGCAGCACCAAAAGAGCGACACAGCCGGCCTGAATCAGCATGGAGACCACGATGAGCAGCCGGTTCACACCGCCGAAATAACGACTGTCCAAGAAATACAGCAGGCCCGGAACGACCATCCGGTGTTCATTGATCTGCTGATACAGCGCCGCAGGAAGGCCCTCGCGGTATAACGTCGCGAGCCAAATCCAGTGATCGCCAAACGGAAACGGCGTGTAGTGGCGAAGGATATAAAAGATATCGCCCAGCGCCACGATCAGGGCAAAGGCAAGATACGCGGCGGCCACATACCGGCTGTATTTGTCGATAGCCGAGCCGCGACTTCCCACTAGTCCGACTCCTTGTCCCACACCCGTGTTCGATTCCCGGAGTTGTGCAATAAGTCCTTTTTTTTCAAGCTGTGGCTGGGTTGACATGACCGATCGCGGAGTATGCCATAGCATAACACCGTGTGTCGAATGCGATGCTCAAAGCACAGTCAAATGGTACGGCTGAGCCGGCGCATCCGGCGGTCCTACCACCGTTCTCGTTCCAATCATGGCCGAAACGTAATAGTCCACGAACTCCGCATTCGCTGCAAACGGACCAATCGGCGCCCGGTAGGTACGTCTTCCGAGGAGTTGTGCGGCGGCTGAACTCCAGGTCACCGACCCGGCCATGCGGCTATGGAGTCGAACGTTGCTCAAGGGATCCAATCCCGTGCCCACCACGGTGATCCCAACGCTTTCGCCGCTCAACAGCAACGTGGGGCGGGTCGGCACAATCAAACGGGGCACCTCGTCGCCATTGGGGCGGTTCACTTCTTCCAGCCGTTTCTCCATCGCGGCGGGCAGGTCTTCGAGGTATTCACGTATGGAAAGGGGAAGGCGAGTGAGGGCCAGCCGCACAAATTTGTTATGCAGGGACGCCAGGGTGCCGAGATCGCTGCGGGTTGCCGCAATGCTTTGGAAGGTCAGCATCGCGCGCCGCACGACAGGAGCCAGTTGAAACCAGATGGGAACGCCCTCATTGCGCACCAAAAGCCTGGCAGCGTATAACTGGCCATTTTGTTTCAGCTTTGCGGCTTCGTCGAGCGTCTTTTGCAGATGTTGCGCAATTTCCCACGCCTGGGTGTATGAAACGACAAACTCAATCTGTCCGGCCAGGTAGCCGATGCGTTCCCGTTCACGGCCGCTCGCCGCACGATCCCGCAGTGCAACCAGCGCGCCGGCAATCTCCTTCTGGGATTCGACTGTCTTCGGATCTGGGGAATACCCGCCCCAGAATGTGAAGCCTTCGGCGTAATCGGGAGAGTAGCCGTGGAGTACAGCATGGCCGTTGTCAACCTGGCCGGTGGCGGAAGACAGGATCTTATGATTTTGATCGGTATCGGCGAGAACCGCCGCCAGGGAGGGAATGCGTGCGCCGGCGGCCTGTCCGCGAGCGTACGCTTCATAGTAAGAGCCGGGCGTCAGGCTTCTGTCCCAACTGAAACGCGACAGGAAACCGGCCGTCGGATCGACAATCCGGTGGCGCCAATGAATTCCCAGAATGCCCTGGCAGCCATAACCCTCCGCAAGGTTCATGTCCTTTTCCCAGCGATTCACCAGGAATTGCGGCTGCCACATTTCCGAATCGTCTTCCAGCCAGGGGACAGGCCACCGCTCCCGGCCCTCGAGTTTGCCAAATGCACCCGCCACCGGATCCCAACCCAACCGGTCGTTCAGGCAGGCAAAAACAACGTCCATGGGCAGCCGCTTGTGAAAATCCTCGAAATGGTCCGACACGCCTCCCCAACCACTCAAGACCAGGCGCGTTTTTGGCGCGTGTCGGCGGAGAAAATCATGGGTCTGCAAAAAAGGAGTAACCGATAAGGACGGGCGGTTCGGGCCCGGCGGGGACCAACTCGCGCTCTCCGCCTCCCAGAGCCAGACGTGGTCTACTTCGGGATAAGCATCGAGCAGTTGCCCCAGGCGGGCATCGAGCATCCTGCGGCCGCTGACGGATTCCACATCGAATGCCGCATTGCCGGGCAGCCCCGGCGGTTTCGCTTCCGGCGGTAGTGCCCGCAGGATCTCGTCAGGCACCTGGTACGGCTCGAATCCGATTCCGACCGACAGGCCCAGCCTTTTGGCGTAAACCAGCGCCTTGCGCAGCATCGTGCGGGTGCGCTCCGCCTCCTCCCAGGGGTCGCGTGAGAATCGTGCGGCGTCCGAACCAAAAACTTCAGCATCGTAAAACTGTGCCGCCCCCATGGTGAACTGCGAGGTTCGCTCGGGCAGGTAGCCCCACCGCCCGGTTGCCGTCGTGTCCAGAAATCCGTGATGCCCGGCGCCGGCGTATTCAAAAGAAAGGAACGATTCGGCGGAGTTCACGCCGCTCGAATAGACGTGCATGGCGAAGGTATTGAAGCGCATCCGCAGCATGGCTTCGAAATAGGCCCGGTAGTCCTCGTCGTTAAAAACCGAGATGCCGTTCAGAAAGTCGGGCCAGGGCATCAGGCCGCGCACGGAAAAGCGCGGCGAGGCCGCCCATTCCTCACCGGGGTGCGGCACAAGGAGTGCGGGGAGCGGATCGAGCGGATAGCTCTCACCATCAATGCCGAAAAAAGCTCCTTGCCGGTCGAGGAAATCGAAGGTGGCGAAGAGGAGAGCGCGGTCGGTGGGCCCCCTCAGCGTAACGGTTGTCTGATCGGCGCTGATGGCGTAAGCTTCTCCATTCGTAAACCGATCCGGCGAAATCCGGAACCGCAAGATCCGGTCTCCCGGCCGTGGTTTTTCCTCGGGACCGGCAAGTCGCACGTCACCCGGAAGTCGCAACGAGCGCAGCCCGCGCAGAAGCTCGCGCGCTGCCAGTTTCCGCAGGAACGTGGGGGCGTTTTCGGCCTGGATCAGAATCCGATTCCGCTGCTGGCCAAACGCAGGCGCCTGGACGAGGACTGCGGCGGTCGAAAGGAAGCCGCGCCGGGTTGGCTTGGGGATGCGGGACATCGGATTTCGAGTTAAAGCGCCATGCTACCATCCTGAAAATGAATCCTGGGTTCACGCTTCCCGACTGGCCGCCTCCGGCCGGGTGCTCCCATCGGCCCGAATGGACAGGGCACGGGTTTCGCTTGGGGGACGTGCATGTGCCGGTGCTTGCTTATACGCCCGGGTCCTCCGGCTGGACCGACGAGTTGACCGTTTTCCACGAAGAAGTCTCCGACGGAAGCTACTTCATTGACGTCGCCTCCCGGAAACACACACTGGCTGCGATCGCCAGGTGGATGCCTTCACCATCGGCCGCGATTATGGATATCGGCTGCTCGTCGGGTTATATGATCCGCGACCTGCGCGCCCGCTTCCCCCGCGCAACCGTGCTGGGCGCGGACTACGTGCGCGGGCCGCTCGAAAAGCTTTCGAGCACGATGGCCGATGTCCCGCTCATCCAGTTTGATCTGGTCGAGTGCCCTTTGCCAGACGGCTGCGTGGACGTTCTGGTGTTGCTCAACGTTCTCGAGCACATAGCCAACGACGCCGGGGCCGCCAGGCAGATGTACCGTCTGTTGAGGCCGGGGGGAATCGCCGTGGTCGAGGTGCCGGCGGGGCCCCACTTATTCGATGTCTACGACAAACTGCTGCTCCACCAGCGCCGATACACCGCCGGGCAGATCGAGGGCACTTTGCGGGACGCCGGGTTCCAGATCCTGGAACGTTCGCACCTGGGATTTTTTCTGTATCCGTTTTTCCGGCTGGTCAAACGACGCAACCAGCGTTACCTGAACGAACCGCTTGAAGTGCAGCGGCAGATTGTTCAAAACACGATTGTGGAGGCGGGAAACGGTCCGTTGCCCGGCATGGTGATGCGCCTGGAAGCGCTTCTCCGCCGATGGCTCCCGATGCCTTGGGGCATACGCTGCCTGCTCACGGCCCGGAAAAGAGAGATGCCAGATGCTAACGTCAACGCATGATCCGCGCCCTTTGGACCCTTGGCGGGCTGCTCTCCGTAGTAGTGAACCTGGGGGCGGCAGTGTCCGCCCCGACGATCGTATCGAGTCCGCCCTCGCCGCAACCGGTGGGCACCCGGATTACGTTTACGGCGTCCGCTGCTGACTCCGACGCCGGGGCAATCCGCTATCGGTACCGGGTGCGCCCCGCGGGAGGCTCTTACTCGGTCATTCGCGACTACGCTCCGGCGACTCCACTCGTCTGGAGCCCGAGCGATGCCGAAGGCAGCTTTGAAGTGGAAGTCTCGGCAATGAACCGGGCCACTGGGAGCACGGCAGTATCCTCCGCGCTCTATACCGTCTCGCCGCGTGCGACTGGAAACGGACCGATCGTTACGGCGACGGCTCATCCGCTGGTCGCGCTTTATAGCGCACCGGCGTGTGCGAGCGGGGCGAGCATGCGGGTCCGCTTCAAACTGGTTACCGACCTGGCGTGGCGATCGATGCCGTCCAAACCGTGCAACGGGCTCACTACCATGAACTTTTACGTATGGGGCTTGCGGGCGAACTCCCCCTATCTGTTCACTCATGACCTGTTCACCAGCTCGGTGGTAACCACCGGGCCCATTCTGACGTTTATCACCGGCTCGGCCGGAGTGTCCTTGCCCGTGGTGACGCCCATCCGGCCCCTGGTTCCTCCCACCAGCCTCACGGAAGGCATCACGCTTTTCGCCGCACTCGGTGCGCCGGCGTTTGCCGTCGACGCCAATGCAAACGTCATTTGGTACAGCACCGTGCCGTCGATTTATGTCACCAGGCCGGTGCCGGGCGGTACCTTCCTGCAGGTGTTCGGGTTCTCGACGGATTTTTCCCACTGCGGTTTCAGTGAAACCGACGCGGCCGGCAATCTCGTTAAGGAGACCAATGTCGAACGCCTCAACGATCAACTTATAGCCAGAGGCATGAACACCGTGACGGCAGTTCATCACGAGGTGCAGCGGCTGGACAATGGCGGCTATCTGGTGATCGCTCAAACCGAGCGGATCAGCGATGCCCAGGGGCCGCATACCGACATCGCAGGCGACATGGTCCTGGTGCTCAACTCGGATCTACAGATCCAATGGGCGTGGGACGCTTTCGACCACCTGGACGTGAGCAAGAAGGCGCCCCTGGGCGAGACTTGCACCGCCGGCGGGCCTTTCTGTGTGCTTCTGAAAGACACCACCGCGAACGACTGGATGCACAGCAACTCTACGCAGATCACGCCCGACGGCAACATTCTTCTGTCCGTCCGCCACCAGGACCGCATCTATAAAATCGCTTATGCGAACGGCACCGGCGATGGCCACGTCATCTGGACACTCGGCAAGGATGGCGATTTCACGTTGCAATCCTCACTGTCCTACCCGTGGTTCTCGCACCAGCACGACGCACAATTTCAGTCGGCAAACCTGCTGTCGCTGTTCGACAACGGAAACACAAGAGTAGAGCAATTCGGACCCGGCCACAGCCGCGGACAGGTACTCCAGATCGATGAGACGAATCGCACGGTGAACTTCGTCCTCAACGCCGATCTGGGCAACTATTCGCCGGCGCTGGGGAGCGCGCAGCTCCTCAGCAACGGAAATTATGAGTTTGGCAGCGGAGTCGTCAACTCGTTGGCCGCCGCGCAGGCAGACGAGATCGCCCCGGACGAATCCATCGTCTCCACTCTCACCGCGAATGTGCTGGTTTACCGCGTCTTCCGGCTCGACAGCCCCAGCACTCCCGGCGTGGCCACCGGTCCCGATACGCTCCTCTCGCCGGCTCCGGGCTCCACGCTTTCGGATGTGGCCGCGACTTTCTGCTGGACGAATAACGGCAATTACGCGCACTGGCTCGATGTCGGCACCGCCGCAGGCGTCGGCGATATTTATGGGGGTCAACAGGCGGCGCGGACCTCCTGCAAGACCGTCGGCAACATTCCGGCGAACGGCAGCACGATTTATGTGAAGATCTGGTCGAACGTAAACGGGGTGTGGCAGGTCGTTTCGCAAAGCAGCGCCACTTATACGGCTCCGCTGCGCGCATTTTCGCCCGCCGATGGGACGGTCTTCACGAGCCCAACCGTCACCTTTTCCTGGGCGCCGGTGGCCGGAGCTTCTTCTTACTGGTTGGACGTGGGTCCAAACCCGGGGAACGGTTCCATATTCGCGCGGCAACTCTACACGGCTTCGCAAACCGTGCGCAACATCCCTCCCACGGGCACACCCGTCTGGGCACGCTTATGGGCGTTCTTCGGCGGTGCGTGGCATGTCCAGGGCGATCACCTGTATAGAGCCTGCACCGGGTGCGTTTCGACGATCGCCACACCGATACCCGCAACCGCGCTCGCCGGTTCCACCGTGCAGTTCTGCTGGACAGCCACCCCGGGAGCCAACCATTATTGGCTGGATGTGGGGACGTCGGCGGGCCAGGGAAATCTTTACGGCGCGGACCAGGGGACGGCCACCTGCCGTAGCGTAACGGGCATACCAACCACCGGAATCGTGCACGTCCAGCTCTGGACGCATGTGGGCGCGGACTGGGTATCACCCATGCAATATCAATACCTGGCGGCCGGCTCGGCGGCACAGATCGCCAGCCCCACACCGGGCACAACGCTCGGTTCTCCGGCCGTCACATTTGCCTGGAATCCGGTGCCGGGCGCGACCGGTTACTGGCTGGACGTGGGAACAACCCCGGGATCGGGCAGCATCTATGGTGCCTTCCAGGGCACGGCCACCTCGCAGGCGGTAGTGGGAATTCCGTCGGCTACAATCTGGGTGCGGCTATGGACCTACTACGGCGGACTGGTGGTGCCGAAGGATTTCGAGTACACGCGCTGAGGGCGAAAGACTAACAGCGCTCCCGCCCAAATCGCCAGGGTGCCGAACGATAGGTCCCGGCAGGTGCCGGTAGATTATACGTACCAGGCGTGCCCGGATCCGAATCAGCCTGATCCACGGGCCAAATTATCGAGCCCCGCGCCCGGATCGGCGCTAGCATCCTCTGTCACGTTCGTCTGGAAACCATCGAGGGTAGCCACCCAATATTGGCTGGACGTGGGGAACACGCTCGGACAAGGCGACATCTATGCGGGATTGCAAGGCTTGGCCACCAGCCGAACCGTCAGCAATCTTCCCACGGACGGCAGAACCATTTACGTGCGCCTATGGACGCTCGCAGGCGAAGAGCGCCTCCAGCCACTCGACTACACGTTTCGAGCGGCCACTTCTCCGACCGCCGGCGGGCACTGATTATGCGACTTCCCCCGAGGTCCCTGTTCCCCGAACAATGCCGGTCTCTCAGCCCGAATTTTCACATTCTCCTGCTTCACTAAAAGAGGTAAACTGGAGCCTTAATCTCAAGAAGCAGGGAACGTAGTGGAGCCGTACATCTCGCTCATCTTACCGGCATACAATGAGGCTGGGAGTATCGGCCGGACCGTTGCCGAGGCTATCGGGTACTTCGAAAGCCGCCAGTATGGATATGAAATTATTGTGTCCGCTGACGGAGACGATGGCACCCGGGAGATCGTCACCGAAATGGGCCGGAGTAACGCTGCCGTGCGTACCATCGGCTCGCCGGGCCGGCATGGCAAGGGGCATGGCATCCGCGAGGCGGTTCGCCTGGCGGGCGGCTCGATCATCGGTTTTGCGGACGCCGACAATAAGGTTCCGATTGAAGAGTACGACAAAGTCGCTCCGCTGCTTGCCGCCGGGGTTCCGATCGTGATCGGATCGCGGGCCCTCGAGCGATCTCTGATTGAGCGGGCGCAACCGTGGTACCGGCGGCTTGGCGCGAAGGGGTTTCGAGTGTTCATGCGGGCCATGACCGGCCTGCAGACGATTTCCGATACCCAGTGCGGCTTCAAGTTCTTCCAGCATGACGTCGCTCGGCAATTGTTCCGATTGCAGAAGATCGACGGTTACATGTACGATGTCGAGATCCTGCTCCTCGCGCAGCGCTTGGGGTTTGACGTTCGCGAAGTCGCGATTCGATGGCATGACGATGGTGATAGCCGGCTCCAGTTGGTCCGGGGTAACTTGCGCAATATCAGGGATATTCTCCGCATTCGCGTGGAAACCAAGATGGCTGTACGTGGAGTCACTCCCATTGCTCGGGCCAGTGTTGTGGCCCAGAGCCGGGATTAGCCCGGCCGCTGTTCCGGTCAATGGCAGTGCCGTGCTCGACAGCTGTGGATGATGTGTTGCGGTGCCGCATCTGCGGTGCCGCCACGATTCCACTCGGGAATAAGCGCGGGACCTATGAGCCCCGCGATTTCTCTTTACGTCACTGTCCCGAGTGCCGGTTTTCATTCGTTGCCAATCCATGGACCGATTACGAGCGCATTTACTCGCAGGATTATTACGCCGGGCGTGGGGCCGATCCCCTGGTCGACTACATCTTCGAGTTGGAACATCCCGATGAAACCATCCGCCTCTACGAATGGCGGGGAATCGTACGGGCCGTCCGCTCGTTGTACTCTCTGGACACTCACAGCCGGTGGCTCGATTTCGGGTGCGGCACTGGCGGGTTCGTTCGTTATATCCGGCAGCAGGGTCTTTGTACAGCCGTCGGGTTTGATGAGAGTTGGACCGCGGAGAAGGCTCGCGACGCCGGTCTCCCCATCCTGCGATCGGACGAACTCGATGGGGTTACGGGCACATTCGACGTTGTTACTGTTATTGAAGTGCTCGAGCATCTCGAGCAGCCGCTTGCAGTCCTGCGGCGGATCCGCTCGCTCCTCAAACCCGGCGGCCTTTTGTTTTTGACTACGGGAAACGCGCAGCCCGTGCGCAACCGGCTCCTCTCGTGGCGTTATGTGATTCCGGAGATTCATATCAGCTTCTTCGAGCCCGCCACCCTCGCCCGGGCGCTCATCCAGTCAGGCTTCGATCCGGAGTTTCGCGGTTTCCTGCCTGGTTTCGCTGATATCATTCGTTTCAAGACACTGAAGAATCTGCACTGCAAGAAACATGCATGGTGGCACAGTTGTCTATTCTGGGGGGTTTCGGCGCGGTTGCTCGATGCCTGGTTGGAGATCAGCGCTCATCCGGTTGGCTGGGCGAGAGAGCCGAAATGACGCCGGCCCACGAACCGGCATGATGGTGTACTTTTATGGGCCCTTTGTTATCCATTCTGATCCCGGTTTATAACGAGGAAGAGTTCATTCGCGCGGTGTTGGAGCGTGTTCTGGCCGCGCCCCTGCCCGCCACCGGCCACACGCCGGATCGTGAACTGATCGTGGTCGATGACGCATCCAGCGACGGGACCCCGGAAACCGTTCAGGAATTTCTCCGCGATCATCCCGGTGCTCCCATACGGCTCGTTCGCCACGAACGGAACCGCGGCAAGGGAGCCGCGGTGCGCACCGCCCTCGAATACGCAACCGGCGAATTTTCGATCGTTCAGGATGGTGATCTCGAATACAATCCTTGCGAATACGCTAAGCTGCTCCGCCCTCTGTTGGCCGGAGACGCCGATGCGGTCTACGGGTCGCGCTTCGTGGTCGCCGGCGAGCGCCGCGTGCTCTATTTCTGGCATGCCCTGGCCAATCACTTTCTCACCGGGCTGTGTAATATGCTCGCCAACCTGAATCTCACCGATATCGAGACATGTTACAAGGCCTTCCGCACGCCGCTGATCCAAAGCATCCCCATCCGAAGCGACCGGTTCGGCATCGAGCCGGAGATCACCGTGAAATTGGCCAAGCGGCAGGCCAGAATTTATGAAGTGCCGATCACGTACCACGGCCGCACGTACGAAGAAGGAAAGAAGATCGGCTCCGCTGATGCATTTGCGGCCGTATGGGTTCTTTTTCGCTCCTGGCTGTCCAGCGACATCTACAAGAACGAAGGGCCCGATATCCTCGACGCCCTTGCCGGCGCGAACCGCTTCAACCGCTGGATGGCCGATACCGTGGCTCCCCATCTGGGTTCGCATGTGCTCGAGCTCGGCGCCGGTATTGGCAACCTCAGCCGCCTCTTATCCCCACGCCGGCGACGCTATGTCGCGACCGATATCGATCGTGAGCTCCTGTCACGTCTACAGTGCCGTTTGCAGCATCGGCCCAATCTGGAAACCGCCATCTGTGATTTGACGCGTCCCGAGGACTTTCAGCCGTTTCAAGCGCAAATGGATTCCGTGGTCTGTCTCAATGTCCTCGAACATGTTGAAGACGACCTGCTCGGCCTGCGCTGTATTCACTCCACCTTGCGTCCCGGCGGCAGGGCGATCATTCTCGTCCCGCAGGGTCAGTCTGTCTACGGAACGCTCGATGAGGCGCTAGGCCATTTCCGCCGTTATTCAAAATCCGAACTTGAATCCAAGATGACGGCCTGCGGTTTTCGGGTAGAGCAGATTCTGGAATTCAACCGTGTTACGTACCCGGGCTGGTTTGTCTCGGGGCGAATCCTGCGGCGCAAGACGTTCAACCGCCTTCAGCTCTCGATTTTCGACCGTTTCGTCCCGCTATGGCGCAGAGTCGACCAAGGCCTGCCGTGGCCGCCCACCTCCATTATCGCCGTGGCGGCACGGGATTAGCTTCCGGCTCCCGCGCCAGGCTCAAGGAGCCGGCGGCAGGTTCGGCCGGGTATGGCTCCAGGTGCACTTGGGACGCGTCGGCATCAAAGTACCAGATGCTTCGACCCCGGTAATATTTGATCAGCTCCGCGTTTTTGGCCGGCCCCAGGTCGCGCGCCCACACCACAGGCGAGTTGTCGATATCGGCCGCGTTGTAAATCCAGCCGATATGAAACAGATGAGCCGGCCCATAGTGCACGATGATCAGGTGCCGCCCCCCGCGCTCCTCCAGCTTTTCGAGAATCCGGCTGCGCGGCGTGCGCGTCGTTACCAGGTTGGCCGAGAGCAGGTCCGCACCAGCGGGCGCCGTAACCAACCCGGTCGCACTCAGTATCAGGATTCCGCAAGCCAACGATGCACCCACCGGACGATTCCGCCATTGCCACAGTCGTAAATGCCGGATACCCTGCACCACCACCGCGACGAATACAGCGCAGATGGGCGCCAGATAGTGAGGGTACAGCAGCGGATACAACGCCACTCCCGCCAGCACAAAGGCGCCCGCCAGCAGCAAAAACCGCAATCGGCGGTCTTTCCAAATCCAGGGCAATGCCATCAGCGGCAACGTCCAGGCGGGTTGCAGATAAAACATCCAAAGCGATTCCAATTTCTCGCCAGCCACCTTTGCCATTTCCGTCAGTGAGTCTCTTACGTTGTGCCGATCTAACTGCCAGCGGTAATTCGCTGCGATTTCGGGTAACTGGACGCTGTTTCCGGGCGGCACAGGCTGCTGCCAGTAAAACGACTGGGGGACACCGTAGAGCTTCTGGTAAAGCAGATACGGCAACTGAAGAGGGTTTCCAGTAACCCGCCAATTGTAATAGGCGGTAAACGCAACGACGCACGATACGACCGCCGCTAAAGGCAGCACCACACCCCGCAACCGGACTTTCCACGATACACTTTCAGTTCTCAGCAGCCACACCAACAACGCAACACCGGCCGGAATCGCGAGCAGGAATCCTTCATACGGCCGCGACTGCGCGAGAATCCCCAGCCCCAATCCGAGCACGGCGGCATGGTAGCCGACCCTGCCGCGAAAAATCCGCGGCAAGGCCCCCAGCACCAACGCTCCACCGATTGCCGCCACTGCACCGCCCCAATACGTGTTCATCCAATGGCTCAGAACGCCGAGCCGCAAGGCAGCCAGAACCGCACCGAGCAGTGCCCAACGTTGCGGCATCCAACCCGCCAGCATCCAGTAGATGGACGCACACATCAATCCGACGCTCAGCCAGACGCCAAACCAGGGATGCATCCCGAAGAACTTGGGTACCGCAAGCAGGAGCCCCTGGGCGACCGGATAGATCGACGTATAACTCGGCGACTGCAATACGTAGATCGATTCGAAATGCTCGCGCATCGGGTGCGGTGGATTCGCCATGTTTCCGGACGCAAAAGTATCGGCCAATAACAGGTGCCCGAACTCATCCGCAATAACAGGCTGTGGAATGCCGTAAATCGGCAGCAGCATCAACCGCACCGCCATCGGCAGCAAGGCCACGAAGAGCATCGCCCGGACGGGCCTCCTCGCCAACCGCGCCATCCACTCCCCTACCCATTGCAGCGGGCGCTTGCCCCAGGCAGGCCAGAGAACCGCAAGCACGACGAACGCCAGCACGGCACCGATTTCGAGCGATTGCTCCGTGTCCAGCGGGTGCAGGGTGGGACCTTGCGGCACCGGCGGCGATTCCTCGCTGGTTTGAGGCGGCACGGCAACGGTGGGGGGCGCCGCGGCCTGGGCCGGACGTAGAACGCTCGCCAGCGATAACAGGCGCGTGATTTCGGTATCGCCTGGGGCGAGGCGTGCGGCCGCTTGCAGGTGCTGCTGGGCTTCCTCCGCCCCTCCCGCCTGGATCAACGCGAGCCCGAGATACTTCAGTGCGGGAACGTTCTCCGGCTCAAGCCGAACGACCTGACGCAGTTCACCGATGGCATCCCCCGCGCGGCCCTGCCGCAATAAAAGCGCGGCGAGTGCATCGTGGTCGTCTGCGCGCTCCGGCCGTATCCGAATCGCCTCCCGATAGGCGCGCTCCGCTTCGCCGAGATTTCCGTCTTCGGCCAGCACCTTCCCGTAAAACGCCCACATGCGCTCATTGTTCGGGTTCACGTCAATGGCATGCCGGTACACCGTGAACTTATCTTTCCAATAGCCGATCTGCACCCATGAAAGCGCACCGAAAGCCAGCAGCACGATTGCCGCTGCCGCCGTAACGGCGCGCCGTAACCGCGATCGGCTCGCCAGCCAGTCCGAGCCCAGCCAGACGACGGCGAACGTCGGGCCAATCAGCGGCAGGTAAGTGAACCGGTCGGCCATGTACTGCCAGCCAACCTGTACGAACCCGATCACCGGCAGTAGCAATAAGACAAACCAAAGCCATCCCGCCAAAACATAGGGCTTGCGCCTCCAACTCCAGACGGCAATGCCCGATAACAGCACAAAAACAAAACCGGCCGTCACCAGCGCCGCGCTGGACGGCACCGCCCAGGGGTAAAAGATGGCCAGCGGCCTCGGCCAGACGAATTTTGCGAGATAGCCGGTATACGCTGTGATGGCACTTGCCAGCCGCAACCGGAAAGGGAGGATCTCGAGCGATATCGGATTTGCCTGCGAGTAGCTTCCCGCGAATGTCACCGCCGCGCCCAGCGCCGCCGAAACGAACAGCGGAATTTTCTCTCGAAGGAGCTGGCGTGCCGGCGTTCGCGCGAACCGCTTCAACGGCCAATAGTCCATCAGCAGCATCGCCAGGGGAAGCGTAACGGTCATGGGCTTGGACATCAGTGCCAGCCAAAACGCGACGATCACCGCGGCGTAGCGCTTTCGGGAACTGGAACGCTCCGCATATCGAACATAGACCCAAAGCGTAATCAGGCTGAACAGTCCACTCAGGACGTCCCGGCGTTCCGATATCCAGGCCACCGATTCCACGCGTAATGGATGAAACGCGAAAATGGCAGCCGTCAGGGCACTCCGCCAAAAAGCGCCCGTGACATGGAGCAGCAGCAGGAACAGCAGCGCCGCATTGATCGCGTGCAGCCCCACGTTGACCAGGTGATGCGGACCTGGGTTGGGACCGAAAATCTGGCAGTCCAGCATGTGTGAGAGCCAGGTGAGCGGCTGCCAGTAAAACGTTTTGACATCCGTAAAAGCCCACTCGATGCCCTGCCGCGTCAGGCCGTTGCTCACGGCCGGATTGCTGTAGACCATAGCCTGATCGTCGAGGTCGATGGAGCTGAACTGGGCGGTTCTTGCGTATAGCAGCAACGTCACAGCGATCAGGCCAAGCGACATCCACACCACCCGGGGGCGATATGTTTTGGGGGCGGTCGTTATCGCCTCCGGGGGCGCGAGCGCCACGACGCCAGTTGCCAGGCGGGCGCGTTCCGGAACGGGACGGAGCGGTTTTTTGGCCTTACGGGACATCGGCTACCGAGAATAGATTATGCCCATTATAGCGGCGCACCAGCGGCGCCCGCGCGACAGATCGAGGGGCCTGCGGCGGCCCTCTCCAGCGGTGGTTCCACCTGCCGGCTGTTAACACTCCGTTCCAGATAACCTGCGCGATAATCAGTAGATTCCGGGGGGGGACTCATGGCAGAGCAGATCCGGAGAAGACAAAGGCAATGGTCGGTATTGGCGGCTTTTCTGATAGCCATGTCCATTCCAGCGGCGATGCACGGCCAGCCCAGCGTGTTGACGTGGCATAACGACAACGCGCGATCCGGCCAGAACTTGCAGGAACGAATTCTTACTCCCGCCAACGTCAACGCATCCACTTTCGGCAAGCTGGCCCAGATTACAGCCGATGGTAAAGTGGACGCGCAGCCGCTCTATGTCCCGTCAATGCCGGTACCCGGCCGCGGCACGCACAATGTGCTGTATGTCATGACCGAGCACGCCACCGCCTACGCGTTTGACGCTGATAATGGAGCGCCACTATGGTCCACCTCGCTGCTGGCGGCTGGTGAAACGCCTTCCGATAACCGGGGATGCTCGCAAGTCATACCCGAGATCGGAATCACCGCCACGCCCGTCATCGATCTCCAGAGCGGCGCGCATGGCACGATTTACGCCGTGGCGATGTCGAAGGACGGTGCCGGCAACTATCATCAGCGATTGCACGCGCTCGATTTGACCACCGGATCGGAAGAGTTCGGCGGGCCGATGGAAATCCGCGCGACCTACCCCGGTTCCGGAGACGAAGGCAGCGGCGGCTTGCAGACTTTCGATCCGAAACAGCACGAGGAGCGCGCCGCCCTGCTGCTTCTGAACGGCATCATCTACACCAGTTGGACATCACATTGCGACATTCGCCCCTACACCGCGTGGGTCATCGGCTATAACGAAACCAACCTGACCCAAAGCGCCGTGCTCAACCTGATTCCTAATGGAATTGGCGGCGGAGTCTGGGGGGCGGGTGCGGGACCGGCGGCGGATGCCTCTGGCAACCTCTATCTGCTCACCGGCAACGGAACATTCGATACCGCTCTCACCCCCAGCGGCTTCCCCGCCAACGCCAATTACGGCAATGCGTTCGTCAAAGTGCCCGGGAATTCGCTCTCCGTGGCCGACTATTTCACCATGTCGAATTCGGTCGCGGAATCAACTCAGGATGTAGACCTCGGTTCGGGCGGGATCATCCTGCTGCCAACGCTCAACGACGCCCGAGGGCGTCCCCGGGATTTGGCGGTAGGTGCGGGCAAGGATGGCCATATCTATGTTGTCGATCGCAGCGATCTCGGTAAATTCAATCCCAATGCCAATCTGATTTATCAGCAGCTGAGTAACGCAGTCAGTGGCGGTATTTTTTCCACCCCCGCATGGTTCAACGGAAAGCTGTATTACGGACCCGTGAACGGCCGCCTTCGTGCCTTTGCATTCGTCAACGGAACGTTCGCTGCCACGCCCGCGTCGCAGTCGGCGAATTCGTTCCCCTATCCGGGCGCGACGCCATCCATCTCCGCGAATGGAACCTCCAGCGCCATCGTCTGGGCCGTGGAAAACGCCCCTCTGGCGGTGCTGCACGCTTATGACGCGGGCAATCTTGCGACCGAGTTATACAACAGCCGCCAGGCCGCTAATGGGCGCGATAATTTCGGGGGCGGAAACAAATTCATGGTTCCCACGGTCGTCAATGGCAAAGTTTACGCCGGGACGCCCGATGGTGTGGCCATTTTCGGGCTGCTCGGCTCAATCATTCCCCCTCCGCCCGATACCATCGTCAGCCCGGCGCCCGGCTCGGCGCTGGGCAACCCGCCCGCCACCATCTGCTGGACCAATAACGGGAATTATCTGCATTGGCTCGACGTCGGCACTGCCGCGGGTAGCGGTGATCTTTACGGCGCCGAACAGGCGCCCGGTACCTCCTGCAACACTATCGACAACATACCGGGCAACGGCGGCACGATCTATGTCAGGATCTGGTCCCATATCAATGGCGCGTGGCAGACCGTCACCCTAAGCAGCGCCACCTATACGGCTCCGTTGCATACGTTCTGGCCGCCGGACGGCACCGTCTTTACGGGCTCCGCCGTCACGTTTTCCTGGGCGCCGGTCGCCGGCTCTTCCGCTTACTGGCTGGATGTCGGTCCGGCAGCGGGCAACGGCACCATTTTCGGGGCTCAGCTCAGCGGCACCACACAGCATGTCAGTAACATCCCGCCCAATGGCGCCGCCGTGTGGGCGCGTCTCTGGGCATTCATTGGCGGTGCATGGCATGTCCAGGGCGACCACCCCTTCACCGCCTGCAACGGCTGCGTTTCGACCATCACCACGCCTGCGCCTAGCCTCGCCCTGCCCGGTTCCACCGTGCAGTTCTGCTGGACCTCCGTTGCGGGCGCGGACCACTACTGGCTCGACGTGGGAACTTCGCCGGGCCAAGGCAATATCTACGCCGCCGACCAGGGCACCGGCACTTGCCGCACCGTTACGACCGTCCCCACGACCGGCATCGCGCAGGTCCAGCTATGGACACACCTTGATAACGCCTGGAAACCGCCGCTGCAGTATCGTTACGTCACCGCCGGCTCGACCGCCCAGATTTCAACACCACCCCCCGGCAGTGTCCTGCCTTCTTCCACCATCACCTTTAGCTGGAACCCGGTGGCGGGCGCGACGGGCTACTGGCTCGACGTGGGGACCAGCCGCGGTTCCGGCAACCTCTACGCCGCCTTTCAGGGTACGGCAACCTCGCAAACGGTCGGTGACATACCATCCGGTGCCATTTGGGTCCGCTTGTGGACCTACTATGGCTCACTCGTGGTGCCGAACGATTTTTCGTATACACACTAAATCGCGCCCCGGTGCTCACGACTTTAATCTGGTATCGCCGAATAGGTGTTAGAATTCGCGGTTGTGAAGTGGAATTCGGGTCTTTCTATTCAAATTCTCGCAGGATTATGTATCTGCGGCCTCTCTGGTTGGGGGCAGGAAACGGAGCCACTCCAATCGCTCAACCAGCAATTAATGCAGCAACGGGATAAGGCAGCCGGGCAGGTTCGTCCGCTGCTCCGTCGCCGTGCCGAACTACTCTCCAGTCTGGTGAAACGCGATCCCGCCCGCGCACTTTCCATGGCTCTTCCAGCCGATGTGCAGGCGGCCTTCCGCTCGCGCTTTCCCGACAGCGTAGACCAGATCGAATCCGCCGGCGAATGGGATGGTCCTGCCGAAGTCCTGATCGAAGACGATTTCGAGACCGGGACCAGCCGTACCGTCGTGTCACTGACCAGCGGCGTCGCAAAGTTGCAGGTTTATTTTGCTAAGGAGCCGCCCCAGCTAAAATGCGGTGACATCCTGCGGGTCCAAGGCATGCGCCTGGGCGGGTTGGTCGATGCGGCCTCGGCACAGGTCGACATCGTGGCCGCCGCATCCTCCTGTAGCCCGCTCGGCGATCAGAAAATCGCGGTGCTGCTGGTCAATTTCGGGACGACGGCAGTCCTCCCCGGTAATATCACTCAGCCTTATGTAAATCCGATATTTTTCGGCTCCGGAGGCCACTCCGTTGACGGTTACTGGCGGGAGGCGTCCTACGGCAAAACATCCGCCAGCGGCGTGGTGTTAGGTCCCTACACCCTCTCCGACAGCCTGACCTGCGATCAAGGCTTTACCATTGCCAACCAGGCCATAGCTGCGGCAGATCCGTTCGTGGATTTCTCCGTCTACAACCGCGTCTTCATTGTCATGCCCCGTGCGGGAAGTGGATGCCATGCCGGTGTCGCTGTCCTGGGCTGTACCACGATCTCATCCCCCTCAAAAGGAAGTATTCAGGGTTCCCTGGCTTGGCTGGCCGCCGATTCGGTTTCTCCCGCCAACGACGCCGGTGTTCAACTCGCCGCCCACGAAGGCGGCCACACCTTTGGACTCAACCATGCCAGTTCGCTCAGCTTTGGTAACGTCCCTCTCGGTTCAGCGGGCTCGGCCGGCACGCATGATGAATACGGCGACCGATATTCCGATTTGGGCATAGGTTTTTACTTTGCCAGTTATTACATCGGCCACTACGCCGCACCCCACAAAGCCGCCATAGGCTGGTTCGCTCCCGGTAACGTACAGGATGTTACTTCTTCCGGGACTTTTCTCCTCCAGCCGTATGAGGTCACCACCAGCGGGCTCCAGGCGCTACGGGTTCGCCGCGGCCTCTCCGGCAATTCCTGGCTGTGGATCGAGTACCGGCAGCCGATCGGCTATGATGCCACCTTCCAGCCATATGGGACCCAGCCGTATGCGGGTGCGCTGATTCACTATGAAGATCCACCTACGTATCCCGGCTATACCCATCTGCTCGCGTTCGATCTCGCTGCACCCGGCAGTTTTGGCAGCCCCGCTTTGGAAGCCGGCTCTAGCTGGCAGGATCCCTATTCGGAGTTGTCGCTGACGGTGAATAGTGCTACCTCATCCGGCTTGAGTATTACCATCAATTACCAAGGCAGTCCTGCGCTCAGCATCAGCAAGACCCATGGGGGCAACTTTACGCAGGGCCAGACCGGCGCCACTTACACGGTGAACGTATCGAATGGCTCCGGCGCGGGAGCGACAAGTGGCACGGTGGCCGTCACCGAAACCGTGCCCGCCGGTCTGAGTCTCGTCTCGATGACGGGCACAGGTTGGTCCTGTGCATCGAACACATGCAGCCGGAGCGATGCACTGGCAGGTGGAGCGAGTTACCCGCCTATCACCGTGGTTGTGAACGTCGTGGCCGGTGCGTCCTCGCCGCTGACAAATCAGGTAAGTGTTTCGCTGGGAGGGTTCGCCGCCGGCAATGCCGCGGACGTAACCATTATTAACGCAGTGGGAGGAAACCTTCCCGATTCCATCATCAGTCCCGCCTCCGGTTCGACCTTGTCCGGCCCGCCTGTGAACATCTGCTGGACCAATAACGGAAACTATCTTCACTGGCTCGATGTCGGCACCGCCGCCGGCAGCGGCGATCTCTATGGCGGCTACCAACCCATCGGCGCAACCTGTAAGAGCATTGCCAACATTCTTGGCAACGGAAGCGCCGTCTATGCTCGTATTTACTCGAGTATCAATGGCGCCTGGCAGGCAGTCGCCGGCAGCAGCGCCACTTATACTGCTCCTCTGCGCACCTTCTCGCCGCCCGACGGAACCGTCTTTACCGCCTCTACCGTCACCTTCTCCTGGGCCCCCATTGCCGGCGCCTCTTCTTACTGGCTCGATGTCGGTCCCTTTCAGGGTAACGGCTCCATCTTTGCCGGCTCACAATCCGCCACCACATTGACTGTCGGCAACATCACTCCCACCGGCATTCCCATCTGGGCGCGGCTCTGGGCCTTCTACGCCGGCGCCTGGCACGTTCAGGGCGATCACTCCTACACCGCCTGCAGCGGTTGTGTCTCCACCATCGCCACTCCCACACCCTCCACCGCCCTCGCCGGCTCGAGCGCGCAGTTCTGCTGGACCCCCACTGCCGGCGCCGACCACTATTGGCTCGATGTGGGGACCGCGGCAGGCACCGGCAACCTCTATGGCGCCGACCAGGGAACCGCCACCTGCCGGACCGTCAGTAGTCTCCCCACCAGCGGCATCATCTACGTCCAGCTCTTCACCCACATGGGGGCGGACTGGAAACCGCCGATCCGCTATCAATACCTGGCTGCGAATTCCCTCGCTCAGATCACCAGCCCTGCACCGAATAGCGTCCTCGCCTCTTCGACCGTAACGTTTAGCTGGACCGCCCCGCCCGGCGCGACCGGGTATTGGTTGGATGTCGGGACCAGCCTCGGCTCCGGCGCCCTATACGGAGCCTCGCAAGGCATGGCGACCTCGCGCACCGTCAGCGGAATTCCGGCGGGGATCATCTGGGTCCGCCTGTGGACGTGTTTCGGCGCGATGGCCGTGCCCCGGGATTTCCAGTACAGGCGGTAACTCCTCCGTGTCAGCAACGGAGTGTTAACTTAGACGCGTGCTAATCCCTGTCACTTGAATTCCAGCGCCGGCAGGCGTTTCCACGGTCTTTGCCGCCGGCTGAGAGACTACCTGACTGCAAGAAGTTATTCCGTCCATCGGCAGCTTCCGGTATTCCCCTTAATTATGCTGGGAGTTTTCTCTTACTAACTTTTTTCAAGCTATGGCGAATGGCGCAATGTACATACACTAGAGCGCGTGCAGGCGTGCGTTCGAAGACGATTTGTATCAATGCCGTTAATCATACTTTTAAGCCTGTTATGGTTGACGGCGCTTCCACTCTTCGGACAGGCAGATTCGCTTGCTCTGTCGTCGGGAACGGTCGGCGCCAATCGAACCGTTTCACTGAATCTGACTCTCACTTCCTCCTCCGGCGATGAGCCGGCAGCCATTCAATGGACACTGACATATTCACCGGCATCTCTGGCTGCCGTTTCGGTCACCACCGGCGCAGCCGCGGATGCTGCCGGCAAAACCCTCAGTTGCGCGGAAACGTCAGGCAGGTATACCTGCATCCTGTACGCTTTGAACGACACCACCATCGCCAATGGTGTCGCTGCCGTGGTGAATGCGACCATGCCTTCCGGTGTGGATAGCGCGTCAATTGGCATTGACAATGCCGTCGGGGCTTCCCCGGCCGCCAGCACCATCGCTCTTGTCGCAACGGGCGGAACGGTTTCGGCTTCCGCGGCAGTTACAATCAGTTCTTTAGTCTGTGGCCCCGCCACTGTTGCTTCCGGCACCTCGTCCACTTGTACCGTACGCTTGAGTGCTGCGCCGGTTACTCCCACCGCCGTTCAATTGTCACGTAATAACGCGCCCCTCACCGTGCCCGCTTCGGTCACCGTGCCCGCCGGCAGTACTTCGGCGATGTTCACCGTCACTGCCGGGGTCGTAACGCTTCGCGCAGACAGCTACGATCATCGCAACTCTTGGTAGTTCCACCAGGAACACCAGTGTGAATCTGATTCTGGCTGTGTCATCGGTAGGGGTGTCTCCTGGATCGGTCACCGGCGGAAAAAATGTGAATGTTACGGTAACTCTGTCGGGAGCCGCCCCAGCGGGCGGTTCGGCGGTGACGCTGACCGGCTCTAATTCGGCATTCCCTACAGCATATGTGATGGTCGCCGCGGGCGCGGTTTCTCAGAGTTTCAGCCTTCCAACCGCTGCGGTAAGCCGATCGACTGCCGTAACAATCACGGCCTCGTATAACAGTAGTAGCGCCACATCACCTGTCCTGATGGTGAATGCGGCCGCCGCCATGCCTCCCACCGGCAGGGCCACATTCCTGAAGACCGACAATTCGACGGCGGGCACGTGGACAAGCGCCTATGGCGGCGACGGGTTCATGGTCATGGGTGACACGTCCATTACTCCGGCCTATGTCACCGTCGCACCCTCGGGAATATCGAATTGGGTTTGGGTCGCTTCTACCAGCGATCCGCGCGCGGTGCAAAAAGCCTCCTCGCATTCGGATCGTATCGCCGCTGCCTGGTATGCAACCGGTTCGTTCACGATTGACTTGAATTTCACGGACGCCAAAGCTCATCAGGTCGCGGCTTATCTGCTCGATTGGAGCGGCAACAACGGGCGCAGTGAACGCGTGGAAGTCCTCGACGCTAACAACACCGTACTGGACACTCGTGCGGCGACGGCCTTCAGCGGCGGCCAATATCTTGTTTGGAGCCTGAGCGGACACGTCCTGCTTCGGTTCACGAATGCCGGCCCTCTCAATGCGGTTATCAGCGGGCTGTTTTTTGGGGCTGCACTGAATAGTGTCAATAGTGCGGATTCCATCATCAGTCCCGCCTCCGGTTCGACCTTGTCCGGCCCGCCTGTGAACATCTGCTGGACCAATAACGGAAACTATCTTCACTGGCTCGATGTCGGCACCGCCGCCGGCAGCGGCGATCTCTATGGCGGCTACCAACCCATCGGCGCAACCTGTAAGAGCATTGCCAACATTCTTGGCAACGGAAGCGCCGTCTATGCTCGTATTTACTCGAGTATCAATGGCGCCTGGCAGGCAGTCGCCGGCAGCAGCGCCACTTATACTGCTCCTCTGCGCACCTTCTCGCCGCCCGACGGAACCGTCTTTACCGCCTCTACCGTCACCTTCTCCTGGGCCCCCATTGCCGGCGCCTCTTCTTACTGGCTCGATGTCGGTCCCTTTCAGGGTAACGGCTCCATCTTTGCCGGCTCACAATCCGCCACCACACTGACTGTCGGCAACATCACTCCCACCGGCATTCCCATCTGGGCGCGGCTCTGGGCCTTCTACGCCGGCGCCTGGCACGTTCAGGGCGATCACTCCTACACCGCCTGCAGCGGTTGTGTCTCCACCATCGCCACTCCCACACCCTCCACCGCCCTCGCCGGCTCGAGCGCGCAGTTCTGCTGGACCCCCACTGCCGGCGCCGACCACTATTGGCTCGATGTGGGGACCGCGGCAGGCACCGGCAACCTCTATGGCGCCGACCAGGGAACCGCCACCTGCCGGACCGTCAGCGGCCTCCCCACCAGCGGCATCATCTACGTCCAGCTCCTCACCCACATGGGGGCGGACTGGAAACCGCCGATCCGCTATCAATACCTGGGTGCGAATTCCCTCGCCCAGATCACCAGCCCTGCACCGAATAGCGTCCTCGCCTCTTCAACCGTAACGTTTAGCTGGACCGCCCCGCCCGGCGCGACCGGGTATTGGTTGGATGTCGGGACCAGCCTCGGCTCCGGCGCCCTATACGGAGCCTCGCAAGGCACGGCGACCTCGCACACCGTCAGCGGAATTCCGGCGGGGACCATCTGGGTTCGCCTCTGGACGCGTTTCGGCGCGATGGCCGTGCCCCGGGATTTCCAGTACACGCACTGAACCAAACCGGCGGGAGTGGCATCCTTCAGCGGCCCCGCGGACGCATGCTAATCTCTTAGGATACTTGGCGTTTTCGGAATGGCTCCCGCCTCTAAATCCCCCGCGTTCGCGATGCCGCTATTGGTCTTTTTCAGCCTCTCCTGTTTTACCTTGGCCATCTTCCATGAAGTTTTGACCTTCAACGCCTTCGGAGCCGAGTTCCCCTTGTTCTGGGTTTACGGCCATGGGCTCAGTTTCAGACAGGTGGTTGACAGCTACCGGATCTTTAACCTGGGCTGGTATCGTCCGACCTCTACGGCCCTGGTGGCGTGGATTGGTGATCACTTTATCGGCTGGCACGATCTTGTAGGCTGGAAGTCCTTTCACCTGCTCTCGCTCGTGCTCACCGCGTGTTCGTTGTACTGGTTTGTGTTGGTCGTGGCGCCGGCCGCCCGCCTGGCTGCACTGGTAGCCGCCTTTTTCTACCTGTCGCATCCCGCTCAGGACACCCTGCCTTTGCAGATGCTGCCGTTCGATGCGCTGCACATCCTCTTCTTACTCCTATCGGCCGGGTTCTATTGGCGAGCCTTACAAACCGGCGGGCGGACCTCCTGGAAATTCACCGGCCTTTCCGCCGCGCTCTTTGTCATCGCACTTACCTGCAAGGAAGTCGCCGTCGCCCTGCCCGCCTTTTTGGCCGTCGAAAGCGCCATCGCGGTTTTTCAGCGGCGCGCTTTTTCCGGAGTCCGCCGCCGCATTGCCCTCGAAATGCTGCGTCTTTTCCCCTTCGCCACCGTCATCTTCGCTTATTGGCTCTTTCACATCCGCGCCATTCAGGCCACTATGGGTGCCGACGCAACCTACCGCATGGCCGTCAATTGGAGCGTTATCTTCACTAACCTGCGGATGCTGCCGCTGATGACCATCCGCATCTTCTATCTTGCCGGTTACAAAATCGAGTGGCCCAGTTATTTCGAGAATACGGCCTCTACCGCCGGTGGTATCGCGATTCTCCTGATCACCTGCGCCGGATGGTTTCGCCTGGTACGCAAACGAGCCGCCGTCCGCACGGCCGGGCTGCTTTTCCTCGCCTGGACGGGCATCTTCCTGCTCATCCCGATTTACTCCGGCGGTCAGATCTGGCACGTCACCACACCCGCATGTGGTTATGCGGCGCTGTTCGGAATGGGAGCAGCCGCGCTGCTCCATGCGCTCCCCCGCACCGCCTGGCGCTACGCCGGCGCGGCAGCATGCACCGGCGGACTGCTCGTGCTCGGTGTCATGAGTCTGAAAGACGAATTACACCACGGATTCTTCACGACGCCTGCGCTCCTGACTCGGGATTTACTCGTCCATCCGCCGATTCCCCCCGAAAAGCTCGGCCCCAATCCAACCATCTACATCGAGGACCGCATGAACCTGGGTGGCTGGTCTTATGGATGCTACGGACACCTCATGCGCTACATCTACCAGAGACCCGACATCCGCGAATCGATCGTCCCCCCTGGCAAACTCCCCGCCGAGGCCTCCGCTGCGCTAATGAAGGATCCGGAGGCCTACTATGTCGTGTACGACAGCAAGTACCGCTGGCGGGATGCCACCGCTGAAATGCGCAGTGAATTGCAGGTCCTGCCCGGAAATCCGGATTTGAAGGGGCCTGATCCGCTACAGTTCACCGCCATGACCCACGCCGGTAAGATAGAACCGGTAACCTGGTCCCTTGACCCGGCAATCGGAGCGGTGGATCCGACCGGCTGGTACACCGCCCCGCAACAGATAACATCCGCCGATGGCGATTCTCTGGCCATCGCACCGGAGCTGTCCGCGGTGCCCCCGCTTTCCGGCGTTCAGTTCGTGGCCGGATTTCCCGAGCCCACGACCGTTCGCCTCACGGCTACCAGCACCACCGATTCCAAACGGTCCGGAACAACCCTGCTGACGGTGAATGTCGTCAAACCGGAATCGGTCGAGTGGCGTATCGATCCGCCGAACAGCGGCACCATGACACCCGCGGGATTTTACGAGGCGCCCGTCGCCACCGAGCCGCGCACCGTCACCATTACCGCGGTCAGCCTTTCCGATCGCTCCCGGACGGCCGC
Organism: Bryobacterales bacterium; assembly: GCA_963836425.1. Lineage (GTDB taxonomy): Bacteria > Acidobacteriota > Terriglobia > Bryobacterales > Bryobacteraceae > CAWIJJ01. The sequence continues at coordinate 95,049 of CAWIJJ010000021.1, forward strand.
CGCCCGGGTAACCATCGGCGCACCCTGGCAGACGCTGGACCTCGGCGCCGTGTCTGAGCCCGGCGCGTACTACGCCGGCGACATGCCGCGCGTCCGCGGAAGCGGTGATATATTCGGTCATACTGATGCCTTTCGATTTGTCTATCAGGCCATGGAGGGAGACCGGAGCATTGTGGCGCGCGTCTCGACGCCGGCTACGCCGTATTTCACCAAAGCCGGGCTCATGATTCGCGAAACGCTCAGCCCACAATCGCGCCATGTATTGGCAGGAGTGATTTCCGGTAAGACTGGCCTGCTGGAGGCGCGGCCCTACCCGAATGACGCCACTTCCGTCGTATTCGGCCGCTCCGACTCGCCCTGGCTGCGGCTCGAGCGGAAAGGGGACACGTTCTCCGCATTCTCATCAGCCGATGGAACTCGTTGGGAGGCGATTGGCAAACCGGTTTACGTTCGAATGGCTCGTCATGTGTTCGTCGGGTTCGCCGTCAGCTCCGGGAATCATGGCTCCTCTACCGCGAGCTTCGCCAACGTTCGCGTTCTCCCGGATGCCTTGCACGTGAGCGCCATGCATTGATTGGTTCGATTGAACTGATGGCGGCGAAACGGGCCGCCGAGACCGAGCCGTTCTTATGTCCCGCAGGAAGCCCGCCGTCAGAAAGAGCCGTCCGGTTCCTGTCCCCGTCAAGGGTGCCGCCGCCGTCGCGCCTCCGAAGCAACCGGCGGACGCGGCTCTCGCCGGCGCATCTAAACCCGCCTCCCGGCAGCCCCGCTCGTCTCGCATCTCCCGCCGTACCGCGCTCATTTGTGGTGGCCTTGTTCTGATCAATCTGATCGTCTTCGGGCGAATTCTGGGGTTCTCCTTCATCAGCCTGGACGACCCTCAAGCCGTCGTGCAGAACTACATCGTGAACTCCGGGTTCACCAAAGCCGGCCTGCACTGGGCGCTCACGCAAACCCAGACATTTTATTGGCAACCCCTTACCTGGCTGTCTCACATGCTCGATTGTGAGCTCTTCGGATTGAACTCCAGCCGTCATCACGCAATCAATCTCCTGGTCCACATCGCCAACACACTGTTGTTGTTTCTCCTGCTTCGGCGCTTGACGCGCCTGGTTTGGCAAAGCGCGCTGGTCGCGGTACTGTTTTCGATTCACCCTTTGGCCACCGAATCGGTCGCCTGGGTCGCCGGGCGTAGAGATCTGTTGAGCGGCTTTTTTTCTCTGGTTGCGATCTGGACGTACGTGGAGTACGGGAAGCGGCCCGCCTCCTGGTCGAGGTACGTGTGGATGCTCGCCGCTTCCGCGCTGGCATTCGCCTCCAAGCCCATGACGGCGTCTCTACCGTTGCTGATGCTGCTCCTCGACGCCGTGCCGCTGGGTCGATGGAAGAGACGAGCCTCGCTCCGCTCCATCATCCAGGCGAATCTGGGTCTCCTTCGGGAGAAGGCCCCGCTCTTCCTGATGGCCGCGGTCTTGGTTGGCGTCACGGTCTCCAGCATCCATTCCACGATGGACACCCTGGCCATTCCCCGTTTCCCGGTGAGTTCACGGATAGCAACCTCTCTGGCCGCAGTTGCCTTCTATGTTGGCCGGACGGTGTGGCCGTTTTCGCTCGCGCCTATGGGCGCCTACTCCGCGGCCGCCCCGTGGCAGGTGGAAGGCGCCACCCTACTGTTTATTGGAATCTCCCTGCTTGCCCTCGCGGCGGCGAGGCGCGCCCCCTTCCTCATAGCCGGCTGGACGTGGTACGTCGTGGCGCTTCTCCCGACTTTCTTGTACGCCGAGGTTGGCACGCAGTTCATGGCGGATCACCTTACTTACCTCCCCCTCATCGGGTTGCTTGTGATGCTCGTGGGAGGCGCAAGCGCTCTGGTGCTACGCACCAGATTGCGAGTACCTATCCTGATTGCCGCCGCCGCGCTCTTGGTTGGCGCGTTGGGCCTGCGCACTTTCTCCCAGGCGAACACCTGGAAGGATACCGCCGCTGTCTATGAACATACGATCCGGGTTGCCTCGGACCACTACGCTACCCTGCAAAGTCTTTGCGCCGCAGCGGTCCGCGACCACGACATCGCAGACGCGGTGGCGGACTACTACTCGAAAAGATCCCTGGCCGACCCACTCAGCCCGCGCCTGCACTACATCCTCGGCAGCCTGCTGTTCGCAAAAGGCTCGAAACAGAAAGCCATAGCGCAATTCGCCGAGGCCCTACGCCATGACCCGGACTCCGCCCAATTGCGAAAGGCCTACGCATTCGCTCTTTTGGATGATGGCAAAAGGGAAAGAGCGCTCGCTCAATTTACTGAGACGCTTCGCCTTGCTCCGGACGACCCCGACCGGGACCGTATTCTCGCGGTCTTGCCCGATCTAAAGAGCCAGTTGCCCGCCGCGCCCCTCGACTCCGCTTTGGAGGTCTTCACTCCCGGTACTGCCGTCGAAGTGGCTGCGGTCCTGCTCTGCCTCTGCGTAGGCTTCCTGGCACCGAAACTCGGCGCCGTTCCGTTCCGCCGCATCGAAACCCTTGGCCTCCGCGTTGCCACACGTCCGGTTCTCTCCATCTGCATCGCAGGCCTCGCACCCATGGCTCTTCGCTTGCTCCTGCTCCCGCTCTATCCCGTACCCCAACCGAGGGTGGCGGACGAGTTCGGACATCTCCTCATCGCAGATACGCTTGCCTCCGGCCGCATGACCAATCCTACCCATCCCATGTGGGAGCACTTCGAGTCCATCTATGTTCTACAGCATCCCAGCTACACATCCATCTACCCCATCGCCAAGGGCAGCCTCCTGGCCTTGCCTGTAGCGCTGGGAATCAATCCCTGGTTTGGTGTCTGGGCCAGCGTAGGCGCTATGTGCGCCATCCTGTGTTGGATGCTGCAAGCATGGCTGCCGCCGCCGTGGGCACTTCTGGGCGCCCTCTTGGCGGTGATCCGCTTCTCCATCCTCGGCCATTGGATGAACAGTCTTTGGGGTGGCTCGGTCAGCGCCATCGGGGGAGCCCTGGTGTTGGGCGCTCTGCCGCGTATTTTCCGTCACCAGCGCGTGCGCGATGCCACATTGCTTGGGCTGGGCGTGGCGATCCTCTCGCAGAGCCGTCCTTATGAAGGTCTGCTGCTGGCCGTCCCGGTATTCGGAACTCTGCTGGTATGGTGTCTGCGATCCTCGCAGATTCCCTGGCGGGTGCGAGCCGGGCGGGTGTGGGGGCCACTCTCGTGTGTAATAGCCCTGGATGTACTGATCATCACCTGGTATAACTGGCGCGTCACAGGCAATCCTCTCTTGTTGCCATATCTTCTCTATCAAAAATTGTACGGGACACCACAGCCATTCTTCTGGCAGCATCCCGTCCCGGCTCCCCCGGGAATCGCGCACTACCGGGATATCGCTGATAATTACGCGTGGCAACTCCAACATTATCTTGCGAGATCCTCCTGGCTCAGCCTGACAACCCTCACTTCCGGAAAACTGGCTGACTTCTGGAGTTTCTATTTCGGGCCGGTCCTCACGGCGCCGCTGCTGTTTCTGCCGTGGATCTGGGGCTACAGGCGTCTGCGCCTTCTGCTGATTGTTGCCGCCATCGTCCTACTTGGAGTTGCCTTTTACCCTTTCTTTTTCCCGCATTATGTGGCGCTGATTTGCGGTGCCCTGCTGGCCGTCGTAGTACAGGGAATACGCTACCTGCGTAGCTGGAAATGGCGCGGCAGGCGGGTGGGCTTGTTCTTCTCCCGCACTCTGCTTCTGCTCGTACTCTCCACTTCATTCCTGGATACCGCATCCACCCTGTTCGATCCGGCATGGCTGAAACAGGATACCCCCCGCAACCGGATTCTGGAGCAGTTGAGAAGGGCCGGCGGAAAACACCTCGTCCTCGTTCGCTATGGAGCGCAGCACATGTTTCACAACTCCTGGATTTATAACTCGGCCAATATTGATGCCTCCAGCGTCGTCTGGGCGCGTGAGTTGGATCCAGCGCGCAATCAGAAACTGTTGCAGTATTTCGCCGGCCGCCGCGTGTGGCTTTTACAGGTGGATGAAATCCCTATCCGCTTTTCACCTTACTTGCCGCCGTCAACGTCGCTTGCTCCCATCCGTGAAACCATTCCCCGTGTCCAGCCACGTTCACCATCACTCGCATTACGCCGTAACTCCCGTATTCACGCGTACCGATAGCCCGGCTAAATTTTGGCTTTTCCGGAATTTGTTATCTAACGTACCTCGCTGTCCACATAGGTTCAGGTATATTCGTTACATCGGAGGATACGCATGAACTGTATGGTTCTGCGGGGGGTTGTTTTGTGCGTCGCGGCAATGACCGCCTATGCGAGCGGCATCACGGTCGATGCGACCACGAACACTCAGACATTCGGAACGCTGAAGACCGGCCGCGGTTTCACTCCGCCGCCGGTGACCGCTCCCGTTGTTGATCCTACGCCGACGCCGCCACCACCAGTTGTCGTCGCCCTAACCCCTGCACCTGTGCCGCAGACGACCCCGGTTCCTACGAATGGGAATGTCATCACCATCTCGACATCGTATAATTCATTACTTACTGGAGGTGGCATTCTATACAGTTTGAACGGAACAGTCGAATCGCTGACTGGTAACTCGGTCGCCCTTTCTGGCGGCACGCCACTCAATCTCAGCGGGTATTCCGGGCAGGTCGGAACCAAAACAGTTACCGGCGCTTCTCTCAACCTCGATCTGCTGATCGGCGCAATGACCTCCAGCCTCGTCAATGCCGACCCAACCAATCCTGCCTATGTTCCCGGGCTTACCGGACTGATCGGCGATTTTGGGATCACGATTTCCTCTGGTTCCGTCTCGAAAATCGTGAACGCAACCAGCGTGACGGCGTACGATCTCTTCGCGAACGGATTTGGTTCTCAAATTGCCGCCGGAGCGCCAATTGTTATCACCTTTAATGGCACGGATGAGGTAACCACGGCTAGCAATTACACCCCTGTGGTTTTACCTTCCTATCCTTCTGCCGGGCGCAGCTTCCCCGTAACTCAGTACATCGCTTCGGTGAACGAGCTGCTCGCCTTTACCGACGCTCGTGATCTCGCTGCGACGGGTGCTTTGGTGCTCTACACGAACCCCGCTGCGCCACAACCGCTCACCGATGCTCCCGAGCCGTTCTCCGTGCTGCTGACCTCCGGCGGGATCGGATTGATCGCTTGGCTGCGCCTCCGGAAAAGAAGCCGCCAGATCAGACCTTCCGCCCGGTAAAGCGCTACCCCGGAGCTCCCTATCACATTCGGTCGGGCAGCAGTGCTGAAGTGGATGCACCCTTTCTAGGCGGCGCTTGCAGCTTATATATCCCCGGCAACCCGAACCCGACCACAGCGACATACCCCAGCGCCTGCGCCACAAGAATGTATGCCAGTGCGGAATCGCGGCTGATGCCGAACAGCGGCAATACCGTCACCGCCACGAACTGGTAGATGCCCACATAGCCCGGCGTGGACGGTAAGGCGCTGCCCAGGCCGAGACCGGTCAACAGCAGCAGCGCCACCGGAAACGACACCGTCAGCCCCAGCGCGCGGGTCCCGAAGATCACCCCCAGGCTGTCCGAAACCCAGATCACCACCGTCAGAAAAACGAAACCCGCGAAACGCCTCCAGTCATGGAATGCGCGAAGCCCCAGCAAGACCTGTCCCGTCAGCCGCAGCAGGAAAGCCCGCACCGCCGCGGGCATGGGAATCCGCTGCAGGATATTTTCAAGCAACCCCCCGGTGTGCGGCAGGATCACCACCACGGCGGCGCCCGTGCCCGCCACCACCGCCATGGTGCGCGAAAGCTGCGTCATCCACTCCGGCTTCTGATCGAGCGAAAGCAGCACCAGCGAACTGGCCAGCACCAGCGCAATCACATCCATCAGCCGCTCGCCGAACGCCGTGGTGAGCACGTATGCCTTACTCAGCGAAGATCGGCTGCTGATGATGAAACTGCGGATGAACTCTCCGGCGCGCGCGGGAAGGAAGTTGTTGCCCAGGTATCCCGCCATGTTGGCCCAAAATACCAGCCCCACCGGGAAGCGCGCTTCGGCGTTCAACAGAATGCGCCACCGCAGCGATCGCACCAGCAGCGAGAACGATATGGTCGCCAGCGCCGCCCCGATCAACCCCCACCGAGCTCCCCCGATGATACCCAGCACCTGGCGCCAGTCCACCCCCCGGACAGAGAAGTACAGCAGCACGCCGGCGAGCACCGTCGCCAGCAGCCACGACCACACGGTGCGCCGCGACCTGCCGCTGGCACCCAGGCCGTCAAGAGTTCGGATGCCGATGCTCCTCCTCCATAAAGTAGTAGCCGATCATGTGCAGGACCACCACGTGCAAGTCCTCGATGCGGCCGGTGTGGGGGTGAGCCACCTGGATGTTGAGTTGCGCCAGCGGCCCCAGCTTGCCGCCGTCGCGTCCGGTAAGCGCAATGGTGCGGCAGCCGAGCGAGTTCGCGTACTCGACCGCGCACAGCACGTTGGGCGAATTGCCCGAACTGCTGATAGCCAGTAGAATATCGCCTGGCTCGGCGAAGTTCTTCATCTGTTCGACGAAGACGCACTCATAGCTGACGTCGTTCGAATAGGCGGTAATGGTGGGCAGCGAATCGGTGAGAGCCATCACCCGGAAACGGGAGGACCGTCCGAAGCTGGCTCCCTTCACCAGGTCGGTGGCGAAGTGCGAAGCGGTGGAGGCGCTGCCTCCATTCCCGCACACAAAAATGCGCCGCCCCTCGTCCCGCGCGCGGCCCAGAATTTCGATCGCCTGGCTCACCCTCTCCAGGTCCACCGTCTCGAATGCGGCGACCAGTTCGCTCTTATAGCGTTGCGGAAAAAGCATGGACTAACCAGTAATAGCATTATGCGGGGTGGGTTCGGGGTGGAAGCGGGAGGGGTAGCCGGCGCCGTGGAACTCGCCACGGCGCCGGCGGATCGCTACTGGAAGAAGATCCCGCTGATCACACCATTCGATTTGGAGTTGGTGTTCGTTATCCGCACGACGGCGTGCCCGCTGAGGTTCCACACCAGGTACTGCCCGCCGGTGAAGCCGGCGACCATGCGGCTGTCGAGCACCCCGTTGTTGGCATCCAGAATCTCCACCCGCTCGGTGCGGCCAAACCAATCGCTCCAGTCCACCACGTACACTGCCACCTGGTGGGTCGCCGAGTCGTGGAAGTTGAAGTCGATGCTCACGGTGCCGGTGCTGTACCAGCAGGCCGCCACGCGGTCCGCAGCGGCGGTCGATTTTTGCAGGCCGCGCGGATCGGTCGTAGTATCCGCCCACACGTATTTCGAGTAGCCGGACGGGGTTACGGCCACATAAGAGGGATAACTGGCCGTGCCGCCGATCACGTTGTAACCGCCACCGCCGTATACGCCCTTCCAACTGCCCAGCGTGGTGGTGTCGGCTTTGACAAAGGTTGCCGTCGTCTTCGCCCCGCTCACCGATCCGCTCGGAGCAAAGAAAATCCCGCTGACCACTGCATTCGATTGGGGATTCGTATTGGTGATGCGCACCACCATATGGCCGCTCAGATTCCACACCAGGTACTGCCCGCCGATGAAGTTCGAAACGGCCCGCGTGTCCACCAGCACGGCGCTATTGGCGCCCAGGACGCTCACCGTCTCGGTGCGGCCAAACCAGTTGGTCCAATCCACCAGGTACAACGCCACCTGGTGAGTCGCCGAATCATGGAAGTTGAAATCGATGCTCATCGTGCCGGTACTGTACCAGCAGGCGGCCACACGGTCCGCAGCGGTAGCCGATTTTTGCAGGCCGCGCGCATCGGTCGTGGTATCCGCCCACACGTATTTCGAGTAGCCGGACGGGGTTACGGTCACATACGAGGGATAGCTGGCCGTGGCGCCGATCACGTTGTATCCATCGGCCCCGTATAGGCCCTTCCAACTGCCCAGCGTGGTGCTGTCGGCTTTGACGAACGTGGCCGCGGATCCGGCCGGCGGCAGCGGTGCAATCACCCGCATCACGGTCAGTTGCGAGGACACCGCCGAAGCGCCGTTGTACGTCGCGGTGACGGTCACCGCCGTGTTTGCCGTGACCACGGCCGTCGGCAGGCTGAACGTCTGGAAAATGGCGTTGGCCGGAATCAGCACGATGGCGGCGGGGAAGGCCGCGTTCGACCCCGTGAGCGCGATGGCGGCGCCCGCGGCAGGGGCCGCGCCGGTCAGCGTCACCGTCACGCTCACCTTAGTTCCGCCCACGATCGAATTCGGAGAAACGGCCACGGAGGCCAGCGCGGCCGGAGGCGCCGGTTGCAGGGTTACGGTGGCGGTCCCACTCTTCGAACCGTCAGCCAGGGTGGCCCGGATGGTCACCGTCTGTGCGGACCTCACCGTGGCCGGCGCGGTGTACAGCCCCGCCGCGCTCAGTGTCCCGGCCACCGGGCTCATCGACCACACCACCCCCAGGCTGCTCCCGGAAACCGCGGCGCTGAACTGCCGCGACTGCCCCGCGCCCAGCGATACGCTGGCTGGTGAAACGGTCACGCTCACCGTGCTGCTGGGCTGAACCGCTTCGCCGGAATCGGCGTTCACCATGAGCTTGGAAACATCCACCGCCTCAAAGTTCGCCCCCACCACGCTGCGCAGCGTCACCAGCTCCGCTTCGTTCCACCGCGGGTCGGCGGCAATCTGCATCTCCCACCCCAGGCCGTTGTCGGCCACCATCATGCCGTACTTCTTCAGGGCGCGCAGAATCACCTGCATGTTGGCCGGAAACCCGGAAATATCGAAGCCCGCCTTCAGGCGGAAACGCTGCCCCATGGGCGGCAGCAGCACCGACGTGTTGAAAGAGGCATAATGCCGGGCCGGCCAAACATAAGCCCTCTGGCTCTTCGGCACCGTGAAGCGGATGGCGTGGGTGATTTCTCCTGCCAGAATCTCTTCGTACCGCACCAGCCCCGCCATAATGGGCAGCCCCGCGGCATCGGCCGAGGTCCAGGTTTGCGGGCGCAGGGCATTGGACAACAGGCTCCAGCGGGCGGCGCTATCGACGTTCCAACTGCCGTCCGGCTGCAACACCGAATTGTAGCTTTCGTAGAGTTCGCAATTGTCTTTATCCACCACGATAACGTGCTGGTCACCAGGCTCTACGGCAGCGTTGGGCGGATAAGGATAGGGGCCGGGATCGCTTTCCGGCGGATAGGCTACGTTGATCGGAACCTTGGGCTGGGTGCCCGATACCACCGTGATGCCAATGACGGCGTCCCAGCGCAGCACCCCGCTGGCCGAGATGCTGTTGACGTAATCCGCCGAATGCGCGCTCAGCGGCATCGTATCGATGGCCCGGTTCCAAATGTTGTTGGCCGGGAACACAGGGCACCCGTTAAAAGTGGTGCCTGACTGGGCCAAGGCGCCCGTGGCGAGAACCAGCGTCGTCAAAACTATCCGTAATGATTTCATGTATTTCCTGATCGGCTGAAGTTCAGGCCGCCAGCGGGAAACCAGCAATGGTACTTTTACGGACGACAACAGGAATTTTCGGCCCGACAGAATACTTTAGGTCCTGTACCGATAACGGCGCTACCCCGTATAAGCGGGGGTCGGCGACGTGCTTTGCGGGGAAAGTTAGTTAACTTTAGGCTTATATGGTCGGGGGGAATTTCGCACCGCAGGCGGCGCGGAAGCGGACGGCGCTGATACAGGAGCGGGCGGAGCCGGCGCCGGAGTTGCCGGCAGCGCCGGTGCTGGTGGCGGCGGCTGGGCCGCGAGCACGGCGCGGTAGGCGTTAATCCTGCCCCAGCCGAAAGAGCTGTCCCGGCCCGGGGTGCCCAGGTCGTCGGCGGTCGCTTCCAGCAGGGAAACCAGTTCGGCGTTGCTGAGCGCCGGATTGACCGACAGGCACAGCGCGGCCACTCCCGCCACCACGGGCGCGGCGAAGGAAGTGCCCGACCAGTATCCGTAGCCGCCGCCGGTGGTGGTGAGGATGTTGGTGCCTGGGGCGGCGAGCGCGATCCAGTTTCCGTAGTTGGAGAAGGACGCCAGGTGGTCCCCGCTGTCGGTGGCGCTGACCGCCGCCACGCGGCTGCACGCCGCCGGATACATGGGCGTTGCCGCGCTGTTGTTCATCGCCGCCGCGAAGAGCACCGCGCCCTTCTGCCAGGCATAGTCCACCGCGTTTTGCAGCGTCACCGAGGATGCCACGCCGCCGATACTGATGTTGATCACCCGCGCACCATGATCGGCGGCGTACTGGATGGCCGCCGCAATATTGGAATACGACGCAAAATCGTCGTCGTCCACCACCACCAGGGGCAGGATCCGGCTGGCCCAGCTTACTCCGGCCACGCCGATGCGATTGTTGGAGGCCGCCGCCATCGTGCCCGCCACCGCCGTCCCGTGCCCCAGAACATCCGATGTATCGGCGCTTCCTTTCACGAAGTTCCAACCCGGCAGCATCTTGGGAGCGAGATCGGGGTGGGTTCCGTTGACTCCCGAATCGATCACCGCCACCACCACCGAAGCCGACCCGGTGGTGACGCTCCACGCCTCCGCACTTTGAATTCTCGGCAGGTGCCACTGCGAGCCGTAGGAAGGATCGTTGGGCACCGCAGCGGTGTGCGCGTAGGCGTCGCGCTCCACAAAGGCAAACAGCCCGCTGCGGGCGAGCGAGGCCATCACGGTCTCGCTGGTTTCTTCGGCCATTTCGACTATGCTTACCCCCAGCCCGGGGAGTTGCCGCCGCACGGATGCACCGTGCAGTCGCAGGACCCGGTCGCGAAGAGCCGGGTCGCTCCCCCGCCTTTCGCCTACCAGCAGGCGTCCGGGAACATGCTCTTCGATATCTGCGGCCTTCACTGGCAAAAGGCTGGCAATCAGCAGGATAGCGAAGCCGCTGATGCCTGAAACGCGGCAGGCGTGGCGCATGGACCTGAAGCGGAGTCAAGCAGGCGTATGAGCCGAAGCTCATACGCCCTGTAACGCCACAAGATCCGGACGAAAAGCGGGGAGGAGCAGGGTCTCTTGACCAGGAACTTGAAGTTGTCAATAAACGTACAATTTATAGTAGCGTTATAAAAAATACAATAACAACGTCCCCTGTTGAAGTCAACCACAATTCTGGATCTGGAGTACTACAGCGGGTGAGGTTTCAGGACATGCGAGGACATGGGGAAGAAGCGTGAAGATCTTAACGATTCTACCCGCTCGCGCCCGGATTACAGGCTGACCCGGACAATACGAGGCTCGCTCCGGGGCACGGGGCCGAGGTATTTGCCGGCCGCGCAAAGGTTTCCAAGCCGTCCCTGGTCCTGGGCACGAGCGCACAGGATCACGCTGCGGGACCACTCTACGAGTTGGCCCATTTCCTTCAGTTGCAACTCCGATAAACGCTGCTGCTGCAACTCTTCCTGGAGCCGGCCGGCATATTCGTTCCACAGCTCCAGCGCCTGCTCGAATTCGCCCGAGGCCACGGTTTCGCGAATCCGTTCCGCCAGCGCCATTTCCGCCTTCTTCATGCCGAGTACATCTTTCTGGCCGTGTCCTGGGCCGCGAACATGGAGCTCATAAACGAATACTGCTGTTCCATGGACGCGAGCAGGGCGTCGGCGGCCGCCAGTTTGTTTTGCAGTTGAATCTGCAAAGCGTCCACCTTGCTCTGCTTGTCGGTGATGGTATTGCCGAGATTGCTGATCTGCGTTTTCAGGTTGGATTCGGTGGTTTTCAGGAGCCCCACCGTTGGATCCTCCAGGCCCTTCAACGCGTCGGTAGCGGCCTTGAGCCATCCACTTCCCGTGGAGGAGCCCAGAAAGGCGTTCACGCCCGTGGAGTTGGTGATGTCTGTGGCCAGGAGCTTGAACGAGTTGTACTGAATCTGGCCGTCCGTCTGGAGTTCCAGCCCGAGGCTGGTAAGGACGTTGACCGGCCCGGAGGACGCGCTGTAGGTCGAAATGCCGCTGAGCGCCCGGGAGATGCTGGAGAGGATGGACTGGCCTTGCAGCACCCCGCCCGACTGGCCGTGGTGCTGGGCGAGGTCATTCACCACCGAATTGTAGGCGTCGGCAAAGGAAGACAGCGCCGAACTGAGCGCCGAAGTAGAGCGCGTAACGGTGACATCCACAGCGCTCGCGCTGGAGCTGAGCAGGTTGAACGTCACGCCGTTAGCAACGGTGACGGACCGGCTGTTGCTGGTAGCCACCACACCGGAACCGTTCATCTCGTACTCCGCCAGCGCTCCGGCGGTCGTCTGGTTCTGCAAGCTGGCGGTGGTGGTCTTCTTCAGGTCCAGCACCGGCGAACCGCCGGTCTTGCTCTGCAGCGAGATGCGGTAATCGTGGGCTCCGCCGGTTCCGAGGTCAATCACCGAAGCGCGGACTTGGCCGCCGTACAGCGAATTGATGGTGGAGGCCACCGTGGTGGCGCTGTTATCGGCCGGAGTGAAGTTGTACTTGGTGCTGCCGATAGCCAGGGTATAGACGAACCGGTTTCCCCCCGGTGCGTCGCTGGCGTCCCAGGTGGCGGCGGAGCGGCTGGTCACCGGATTCTGCTGGGTTTGCAGACTGGTGCCCGGAACCTTCTGGAGATCCAGCGACTGGGCCCCCTCGGCCGTGCCTTCCAGCCGGATGCGGTAGTCGTGGCTGCTGCCCGTCCCCAGGTCGATCACGCTGGCCTGGACCTGGTCGCTGTACTGCGCATTGATAGCGGCGGCCACGCTGTCGGCCGTGTTGTCCGCCGGCGCAATGCTGTAGCTGTTGCCGCCTACGATCAGCGTGTAGGTGGCCGGCGAACCCGACGAATCCCACGCTTTGCTGGTCTGGCTGATGGCGTACCCGCTGCTCTGCTGCTGAAGACTGACCGGCGTGTTGGTGGACGGAATCTGGAAAATGTCCAGGGTGGTGGGATCGAGCGTAGTGCTCTGCAGCGAGACCCGGGTGTCGCCCGCGCCCACGTTGACCGCCGTCGCACGAACCAGCGTGCCGTACTGCGCATTGATGGCTGCAGCCACACTGGCCGCGCTGTTGTCGGACGGGGTGATGCTGTAGTCCTTGTTGCCGATCAGCAGGGTGTACGTCTTGGGGCTCCCCGAAGCATCCCAGTTGGCTGCCGAAAGGCTGGTGGCATAAGAGCCGATCTTATTGACCTTGATGGAATACACGCCTTCGACCGCACCGCTGGCCAAGCTGGCGCTAACCACCGCCGTATTCGAGATCTCGGTATCGAAAGCCGACCCGTTGAGCGACTCCCCGATGGCACTGACCGCACTCTGCAGCGCCGTCAACTTGGTGTCCAGCCCTTGCAACGCCGTGGATTGGTCGTTGAGTGTGGTTTGCTGATTGGTCAGGGTCTGAATGGGAAGCGAGGCGATAGCCACCGCCCGATTGATGACGTTCTGAAAATCCTGGGAATACGCACTGCTGCCCGTAAAGATCGAGGTGCTGCCGGTTGTTCCCATAAATGACTCCAGGGCCGCAAAGAGACAGATCGTCCGATGCGGCCCGAAGCTTTAGCCCGGTGGGCGAAAAGCCCTGCCGGCGCTGTGTTTGGTCACGCCGGCGGGAGCGCCCGCGAGGACGCTTCCGCCGGATTGCGGTTAGGATTAGCCCCTCAGGAGGGAAAGGACCGCCTGAGGAGCGGAATTGGCCTGGGCCATGGCAGCCATGGAAGCCTGCTGCAACACCTGGGCCTTGGTCAGGTTGGCCGCCTGCATAGCCACATCGGCGTCGCGGATCTGCGCTTCCGCCGCCGAGAAGTTGGTGATCTGCGACTGGGCCAGCCCGATGGCGTAGTTTAACTGGTTCTGGCCCTTGCCGATGTAGGCCTGCGCGGAACCCAGCGCCGCCACGGCGTTGCTGATGGCCGTGACCGCAGCCTGCGCGCCGGCCATGGTGCTGATGTCGGCCGACCCGCCTTCCCCGTTCTGCACCGAGGAAATCGTCTTACCCTGCGCGCCCGCCGAATCCGTGAGCCCCAAAACGGTGCCGTTGAGCTTGTCGGTGGAGGCCACCGACACCTGGAAGCCCGCCAGCGTGCTGACGAAGTTGATGCTGTCCACCCCATTGGTATTGGTCTTCACCGCCGTGATCTGCTTCAACGTGGCGTCGTTGCTGGTCTGCAGCTTGCTGTTGATCTCCCCGAGAGCCGTGTCGATATCGACAGTTTGGGCCCGGGTCAGATTGATGGTTAAAGCGTGCGCCGAGCCATTGGAATCATTGGCCGACACCGTGATGTCCTGGGTGGCCCCATTGGCCAACTGCCCATGGAAGCCCAGGTTGGTTACCGAATCGCTGGTGGTGTTGCCCAGTTCGTAAGCGCCGTTGGCCACCAGTTTGCCGTAACCGCTGTCCGCCGCGGCGGCAAAGCCGAGCGCGGCGTTGCCGCTGCCCACGTTCTCCGTCACCGCTATGCTGCCGTTGGCGTTGCCGATCTGGATCGTGCCATCGATGACTTGCGCGGTGACGCCGCTCACTTCCGCGGCGCTCAGCTTGCTATTGATGGTGTCCGCCACTTCGCCCAGCGTCGCCGCTCCCGACAGGCCGTCCAGCACGATCTTGGTGGACGTTGCTCCGAGCCCGTCGCCGGTCAGGCTGAGGAAGGTGAGCGACGCTCCCGTGCCGTTCATGGTGAGCACGCCATCCGCATCCGCCGCCGACTGGGTCAAGGTCTGCCGCTGGTTGGCGGCCGTGCCATCATTGGCGGTCGTATCCAGGTATCCCATCAGCGCATTGCTGACCCCATCCTCCGCCTGCACCTCGAAGCCGGCCACACTGGAGGTGAATGCCAGCTTCTGGTTGCCATCCGCATCGGTTGCCACCGAAGCTGTGATGTTGGCCGTCTGGAACGCGCCCTTCGCGCCCGTGCCGCTCATGGACCCCTGGATGGCGGTGTTGATCACGTCCACCAGGCTGTTCAGGTCGCCAATGCCGGTGATGTTGACATCCACTGTGATGCCATCATTGGCATTGGTCGAGTCGCTGTTGGAGAAACCCGCGCCGAAAAAGGTAAAGCTGGTGCTGGTAGCGTTTCCGTTATTCGCAATAATGTTCTCTACGTTGGTCGCGCTGCTGTCGGACAGGTCGTAGGTGGCGCTGTTCACCACCTGCACCCCGGTGAGCCCGAGGCTCTGCGAGTCCACCGTGGACTTGGTGAGGTCTACCGAGACGACGCTGTTGGCGGTGCTCGTGCTGCCGCTGCCGGCGCCCAGGTACACCTGGAGGCTCTTGGCAAAGGTGCCGCCGGTATTCAAACCGATGGATTGCGCCTGGCGATCGATTTCCGCGATGTCCGTCTGGAACTCGGAGTTCAGCGTTTCGCGTTTACCCGTGAACGAAGCCGAGGCCGACTGCATGGCCAGGGTCTTCAACCGGTCGAGCATCTGCGAAATGTTGTTCATGCCGCCGTCCATGATTTGCAGTTGGGCGACGCCATCGTTGCCGTTGGCTACGCCCTGCGTCAGTTCGGCAATGGAGTTGCGGAACTTGTTGGCCACCGCCAGGCCGGCCGCATCGTCGCCGGAGGAGTTGATCCGATAGCCGGAGGTCAACTGCTGGATGGTCTTGCTCTGAAAAGTGCTGTTGACGCGCAGATTCTGCTGCGCCACCAGGGAGTTTACGTTGGTCTGAATCGAAAGCATGGGAGAAATCCTTCCAGGGATTGAGATCCGGCATCTTGCCGGTCACTGCACTCTTCGGCAGGAAACGGAGAAGTTCTAGCGGAGGAAAAAGAAATCTGAAAAAAATCAGCCGCCGATCAATGCCGATCAAGCTCTAAGGCTATCGGCGTTCATCGGCATCGATCGGCGGCCGATGGATTTGGCGGTTGGATCGAAGTCTAGCCCTTCAGGAGCGACAGCACTGCTTGCGGTGCGGAATTGGCCTGGGCCATGGCAGCCATGGAAGCCTGCTGCAACACCTGGGCCTTGGTCAGGTTGGCCGCCTGCTGCGCCACATCGGCGTCGCGGATCTGCGCTTCCGCCGCCGAGATGTTGGTGATCTGCGACGAGGCCAGGCTGATGGCGTAGTTCAACTGGTTCTGGCCCTTGCCGATGGCTGCCTGCGCGGAACCCAGCGCCGCCACGGCGTTGCTGATGGCCGTGACCGCAGCCTGCGCGCCGGCCATGGTGCTGATGTCGGCCGACCCGCCTTCCCCGTTCTGCACCGAGGAAATCGTCTTACCCTGCGCGCCCGCCGAATCCGTGAGCCCCAAAACGGTGCCGTTGAGCTTGTCGGTGGAGGCCACCGACACCTGGAAGCCCGCCAGCGTGCTGACGAAGTTGATGCTGTCTACACCGTCGGTGTTCGTCTTCACCGCCGTGATCTGCTTCAGCGTGGCGTCGTTGCTGGTCTGCAGCTTGCTGTTGATCTCCCCGAGAGCCGTGTCGATATCGACAGTTTGGGCCCGGGTCAGATTGATGGTTAAAGCGTGCGCCGAGCCATTGGAATCATTGGCCGACACCGTGATGTCCTGGGTGGCCCCATTGGCCAACTGCCCATGGAAGCCCAGGTTGGTTACCGAATCGCTGGTGGTGTTGCCCAGTTCGTAAGCGCCGTTGGCCACCAGTTTGCCGTAACCGCTGTCCGCCGCGGCGGCAAAGCCGAGCGCGGCGTTGCCGCTGCCCACGTTCTCCGTCACCGCTATGCTGCCGTTGGCGTTGCCGATCTGGATCGTGCCATCGATGACTTGCGCGGTGACGCCGCTCACTTCCGCGGCGCTCAGCTTGCTATTGATGGTGTCCGCCACTTCGCCCAGCGTCGCCGCTCCCGACAGGCCGTCCAGCACGATCTTGGTGGACGTTGCTCCGAGCCCGTCGCCGGTCAGGCTGAGGAAGGTGAGCGACGCTCCCGTGCCGTTCATGGTCAGCAAGCCATTCGCATCCGCCGCCGACTGGGTCAAGGTCTGCCGCTGGCTGGCGGCCGTGCCATCATTGGCGGTCGTATCCAGAAATCCCATCAGCGCGTTGCTGGTGGCGTCGTCAGCCTGTACCTCGAAACCGGCCACGCTGGAGGTGAAGGCGAGCTTCTGGTTGCCATTCGCATCGGTCGCAATCGAGGCCTCGATATTAGCCGCCTTGAACGCACCCTTCGCACCCGTGCCCCCGCCCGTGCCCTGAATGGCAGCGTTGATCGTGTCGATCAGGCTCTTCAGGTCGCCGATGCCGGTGATGTTGACGTCCACCTGGATACCGTCATTGGCGTTGGTCGAGTCGCTGTTGGAGAAACCCGCGCCGAAAAAGGTAAAGCTGGTGGTGGTCGCGCCCCCATTATTCACAATAATGTTCTGGATGTTGGTCGCACTGGCGTCCGACAGGTCGTAGGTGGCGCTGTTGAGCACCTGCACTCCGGAGAGCCCCAGGCTCTGCGTGTCTACCGTGGACCGGGAGAGATCGACAGTGACCACGCTGTTGGCAGAATTCTGGCTGCCGCTGCCGGCGCCCAGGTAGACCTGCAGGCTCTTGGCAAAGGTGCCGCCGGTATTCAAACCGATGGATTGCGCCTGCCGGTCGATTTCCGCGATGTCCCCCTGGAACTCGGAGTTCAGCGTCTCGCGGCTGCCCGTGAAGGCCCCCGAGGCCGACTGCATGGCCAGGGTCTTCAACCGGTCGAGCATCTGCGCAATATTGTTCATGCCGCCGTCCATGATCTGCAGTTGGGCGACGCCGTCGTTGCCGTTGGCCACGCCCTGCGTCAGCTCCGCCACCGAGTTGCGGAACTTGTTGGCCACCGCCAGGCCGGCCGCATCGTCGCCGGACGAGTTGATCCGGTACCCGGAGGTCAACTGTTGAATGGTCTTGCTCTGGAAATTGCTGTTGACGCGCAGATTCTGCTGCGCCACCAGCGAGTTTACGTTCGTTTGAATCGAAAGCATGGAAAGAGATTCCTTCTATTTTTGAATTCCGGCATCCTGACTCCGGGCATTGCGCGGCCGCGCGGCCACATCCGCCCGATCCTCGCCGGGCAGGACCCGATACCGTTCGGGAGCGCGGATCCCGACCCTGACCCGCGATCGCCCGATGTGGGCGATGGTCACTTCAATGTCATCTCCAATCAGGAGAGCTTCGCCTTTCCGGCGCATGGTTACCAGCACGGAGACGGCTCCGATAGCGACATACGTAGGGCAGATCGGCGGAATCGGCGGCGAACTTTAGTCGAAAATGCGCCCCGCGTAAGGCCAAATTGGATCGAAGAAAAATAGAAAACTTGCGAGGATTTCCCCCCGGCCGCACACCCATTTAGGTATGGGCCACGATACCAATCCCCGGCCGCCCGCCTGGACTGGTCCGAAATGAATGTCCTGGTGTCGGGCGGCACCGGGTCCTTCGGCCGGCAGTTCGCCCAGCTCATGCTGGCGGAATATCACCCCCATAGGACGGTTTGTGCCGCTGGCGCTTACGCTCATCGCATTGGAGCCTGCGGGAGCGCAAGCCCTGGCTATCCGAGTCGTTGAGGATGACTCGTTCACACCCGTGGCCAGCGTCGCGGTCCGCATACGCCATCGCCATGCCAGACAGCTCATGGCGGAGATGGAGACTGGCGACAAGGGACAGGTCGACATTCGCGGCCTCACTCCTGGCGACTACAGCCTGGAATTCGTGAAGCCCAACTACGTGCCCGCTTCAATGGATACGCATCTACCGACGGGGGGCTTGCTCGTGCGGCTGACACGCTACGGCGCGATCAGCGGGATGGTAATGGATGCCGACGGGCGTCCGGTTGCGGCGCAAGTTCGCGATGCCGCCGGGCAAGTCGCCGGTCTTCTGGGTGTCGTGCTGCTTTCGAGATCGCCTGGCGGCGGGGAACTGTCCCTCGTCCACCCGGCGTCCATCAAGCGGGAAGGCCGCTACCGGTTTGATGTGCCTCCCGGAGAGTATGTGGTCGCACTGTTTGGGCCTGGGACCGCACAGGGTGTTGCCCTTCAACTTTATCCGGAAAACCGGAGCCCTCGGATCTTCGCAGTCGGCGGCGGTCACGAGTTCTCGGTAGATTTCACTGTCCTGCCCCGTGCAACCTTCACTGTCAGCGGCCATATCGATTTGCCAAACCCGGGCATGAGGTTCTCCGTGACGCTCGGGACAGCCGGTGAGCCCGCCTTCCCGGTGGCGCGCGCCGAGGCCACCGCTGACGGCGCTTTTCGTTTGGACAACGTTCCTTTGGGGACATACAACCTCTATGCCAAGGGGCCTGTCGGCACACACACCGCACTCGCCTCCACGCTGGCTGCGGGCGATCCGTATTTTGGGCGTACGGAAGTAACTCTGGCCGGGCAGAACATCGAGGGCCTCACGGTGCCGGTCAGCAGGAGCCGCTCTCTGATGCTCTTGCTGACGGGACCGTCACCCGGGTGTCCACCGCGGGCGGGCGTGACTCTGCGGGCGCTGGAACCCTGGGGCCCAATGTTATCCCGTACATTGGACGTGAGTTTCGGGAAGCAGCAGGCTGTTACCGATCTCGCTCCGGGACGGTATCGGATTACCACCGAAGGCTTGGGCTCGAACTGCTATCAGACCGACCAATTCACGGTCGATTTGGGGCAGGTCTTGGAGGGGCCGGTGAGGATCAGCCACTCGATGGCAGGCTCGCTCCAAGGCGTGTTGCGCGCCCCCAAGCCGGGCGATTTTGCGGTCATACTGGCTGGTGGCGAAACCGGAGCGACAGTCGCGCAGCATATCGCCTATCCGGATTCGGATGGGCGCTTCCGTTTGGACCGGCTGGCTCCGGGCTACTACCGCCTTGGCTCGTGCCCAACAACCGCGGCCACGCGCAGCACTTGTATGGGCGATCCCGCAGTCATGCAACTCATCCAAGTGAAGGGCGGAGGCACAGTGGACGTGGAAATGGTTGCGGGGCAGGCAGGGCAATAGGAGGTGGCGATGCAGTGTTCGCGTGAGGTTCCTTGCGTTATTCTGGGCCGCCGCAGCGGCCGCGCAGACCGGCGCTTCCACGACCTCTCTGCCGAATGTTACAGTGCGCGGCGTCGTCACGGATGCGGTTTCGGGCCAGCCGATCGCGGACTACGTCGTGTCGATCAATAGGCCTGGCGGTGGCTTTTTGAACGCCCCAACTGATGCGCAGGGGCGATTCTCGTTGCGCGATTTACCGCCGGGACAGTATAAGCGATCGGTGGGTTCGGGCCGCTGGGTGCCGGTTGCCTCGCGCACGATCACCGTTGCCGGGGAGGATATCGATTCGATCGAGATCCGGGTCCTGGCGGAGGGGACGATTTCGGGCAAGGTCGTGGATGAACTGAAGGAGCCGGTGCCCGGCGTCGGCGTCTTTCTGGTAGTGCGCGAATACTACCAGGGCAATGTCCAGTACCTGTTCCGAGGACACGCTGCCACGGATGCGAAGGGGCAATACACTCTTTCGCACGTGGCGACAGGGCGGCCGTTTCTGGTCATGGCGACCCGGCGGGATGGGGTGGTAGGGGCGCCGCTTCCAGCCTATTCGGATGCGCCGGAGAATCCGAAACTGCGGCGCCCGGTCTTCCGACCCGCGTTCTACCCCAACTCTCCGGACAAAGAACGTGCCCTGGCGGTGACCCTCCGCTCTGGGGAGAGGCGCGAGAACGTGGATATTGAATTGAAGAAAGGTCCGGGCTTCTGTGTTGAAGGCTCGCTGCAGGACGGTGCGAGCGGGAAACGGCTTGTGATCGAATCGGCACAGCCTCGCATGGGTGCCGGCAATGGCTTGAATTTTTACACCCGAATGCCGCAAGCGGCCGTGGACCCGCAAGGGCAGTTCCGCATCTGCAATCTTTCCCCTGGCACGTACCGGCTCAGTTCACAGCAAGACGCGCAGCAGGATGGATCTACCCTGCGTTTTGCCGCTGCGGAAATTGCGATCATCGACCGCGATATACGCAACGTGAAGCTATCCCCGGTCGCGGCGTACCGGCTCGACGGCGAAACTGTGTGGACGGGCTCTGCGCCCGAAAAGGCTGCGGAAGCCAAGCTTGCTTTGATGCTACAGCCGATCGCCCGCACCCGATTGACTGGAGAAACGGTGGAGGCGAGCACCGAGATTCCAGGTGCCTTCTCGTTCCCGGCCCTGCTCATCGACGACTACGCGGTGCACGCCACTCTCAAAGCTCCGGGACTGTACGTCAAGGACATTCAGTACGGAGGGCAGACCGTGTTCCATCAGCCGCTCCGTCCCGGCAGCGCCATGGCGGGCACGGGCCTCAAGGTGCTGGTGGCTCGCGACGGCGCGACGCTCAGCGTGCGCGTGACGGATAAAGATGGGGGCGTGGTGGCTGACAGCCATATCCTGATCCTGCCGGGAGAGGCCGCATCCGAAGCGGCGATTGCCGACACGTTGATCTCCGGACAGACGGACCAATCCGGGCAATACACGTCCCCTGCAATCGCCCCCGGCAAATACTACGTTGCGGCGAGCGAAGACGGTATTGACTACACGCCCGAGAGCATCGGGAGACTCTGGCGGTCGCGAGCACGCTTCGACGAGGTGGAGCTTACGCCGGTCGCCAGCAGGCAACTCACACTCAGGCCTGTGCATCTGAACTGATGCGATGGTGGCCCAATTAACGGGCACGAATCGACGTTTTCTGATGAACCAGAGACTGCTGATTTTCTTGAGGGGTCTCGACCCGTTCTCCGTCCGGGAGTGGAAGAAAAATAGAAAACTTGCGAGGATTTCCCCCGGCCGCACACCCATTTAGGTATGGGCCACGATACCGATTCCCCGGCCGCCCGCCTGAACTGGTCCGAAATGAATGTCCTGGTGTCGGGCGGCACCGGGTCCTTCGGCCGGCAGTTCGCCCAGCTCATGCTGGCGGAATATCACCCCAAGCGGCTGATCGTCTTCAGCCGCGGCGAGCTCAAGCAGCACGCCATGCAGACCGGCGGCTTCGCGCATCCCAGCCTGCGCTACTTCATCGGCGACGTGCGCGATGTGGACCGCCTGCGGCGCGCCATGGCCGGGGTGGACATCGTGGTCCACGCCGCCGCCCTCAAGCAGGTGCCGGCCTGCGAGTACAACCCGCTCGAGGCGGTCAAGACCAACATCGACGGGGCCAAGAACATCATCGACGCGGCCCTGGATACCGGCGTGAAAAGGGTGCTGGCGCTTTCCACCGACAAAGCCGTCAACCCGGTCAACCTCTACGGCGCCACCAAGCTGGTGGCCGAGAAGCTGTTCGTGCAGGCCAACGCCTACAGCGGCTCGGGACCGACGCGGTTCAGTTGCGTGCGCTATGGCAATGTGGTGGGCAGCCGCGGCAGCGTCATCCCGCTCTTCCTGGAACAGCGCAAATCGGGAACCGTGACCCTCACCGACCGGCGCATGACGCGCTTCTGGCTGACGTTAAGCCAGGGAGTGCGCTTCGTCGTCGACGCCATCGAGCGCATGTGCGGCGGAGAGGTGTTCGTGCCCCGGATTCCCAGCATGCGGCTGGTGGACCTGGCCGAAGCCATCGCTCCCGGATGCGCCATCCGCGAGATCGGCATTCGCCCCGGCGAGAAGCTGCACGAGGTGTTGGTTTCCGAAGATGAAGCCCGCGATGCCATGGAATTCGAAGACCATTTCGTCATCCAGGCCAACAATCTCTTCCGCAGTCCGGAGCGGCGCGCCGGCAGGCCCCTGCCGGATGGCTTTCGTTATGCCAGCGAGAGCAACGACCAGTGGTTGAGCGGCGCCGAACTGCGCGAGCTGGCGGGCATCCCGCAGGAACTGGCCTCGCTCGAAACGGCAGTACTTCAGTAACCTGGACGGCGGCGCATCCCTACTGTGGCGGGCCGGCGGCCGAGAATGCCGTGCCAGGACGGTCGATCCGGATGATTTTCCAGACTCAGTGCCCGGACCCCAGCATGCGATCGACGGCTTCGCGCAGTTGGGACGGGCGGAAGGGCTTCGCCAGCATCACGGTGCCGGGCGGAGGTGGATGATCGGAGTAGCCGGTCATGCACAGGATCCTGGCGGCGGGCCGGTCGCGCAGGATGATGCGCACGAGCTCATAGCCGTCCATGACCGGCATGAGCAGGTCGGTGATGATCAGATCGATGCGCGCGGAGAAGGACCGAAAAAGTGCAATGCCTTCGAGCCCGTTGGCGGCCTGGAGGAGCTCATGGCCCGCAGCGGCGAGGACCAGCGATACCAGCGAGCGGATCATCTCCTCATCGTCAACGACGAGAATCACCGCCATACTTAGGCCTTCTGCGTTGCAGGTCAACGAAGATCCAGAGCGCCAGAGCGGCTGCGATCACGTCCATCGCGACCGCGATGAGGTTGAGGTCACTCCATCCCCAGACCGACTCTCCGAGATCGGCGATCAAGTCCACTGCACAAACGACCGCCAGCGCGAAGAAGAACCATCGGCTATACAGGAATTTTCTCATTCGACGGGCATATGCCGGCGACGGGCATGTTGCCTTCGGAACGTCACTAACAGAGACGCTGCGCGCCGGGACATCCGTTACCCCGCGGCGGGATCGCCGAAATCGAGCAGGAATTTCCCTGGGTTGCGGGGCCGCCAAGTTGCCAGGGGGGCCGCTTCGGCGCGCACCGGCGGTTTCGGCACCCGCTGGCCGGGCTGCGCTCATCCGGGCGGATTACAGCCGCACGATGTTTCGCGCCTGCATACCTTTCAGAGCGTTGCGCGAATCCACAATCAGGGCGGCGCGCTTCACCAGCGCCGGGTAATCGAAGATGGAGTGATCGGTGACGATCACCACACAATCGGCATCGGCGGCGGCGTCTTCGGGTTGGCTTTTCAGATCGAGACCTTCCATGCGCAATTGGGGAACGTGGGGGTCGGTGTAGGAAACAGTCGCCCCGCGGCGGCTGAGCAGGAGCATGACGTCGAGCGCCGGCGATTCGCGCAGATCATCGATATCGCGTTTGTAGGCGACGCCCATGATGTGAATGCGGGAGCCCTTCACAGGTTTGGCGACGTCGTTCAGGGCGTTCTGCACCTTGTCGACGACGAACTGCGGCATCTGTCCGTTGATGTACCCGGCCAGCTCGATGAAGCGGGCCTCGATGCCCGCCTGCTTGGTTTTCCAGGACAGGTAGAAGGGATCGATCGGGATGCAGTGGCCGCCCAGCCCGGGACCGGGATAGAAGGGCATGAAGCCGAACGGTTTACTGGCGGCGGCCTCGATCACTTCCCACACGTTGATCGACATGCGGTCGCACATGAGGGCGATTTCGTTCGCCAGGCCGATGTTGATCATGCGGAAGGTGTTTTCGAGGAGCTTGACCATCTCAGCCACCCGGGTGGAGCTCACCGGGATGACCGTTTCGAGAGACTGAGCGTAAAAGAGCCGGCCCATTTCGGTGCAACTGGGCGTGCAGCCACCCACCACCTTGGGGATGTTGACGGTTTGGTACTTAGGATTGCCGGGATCGACGCGTTCGGGGGAAAAGCAGAGAAAGAAATCGCTGCCCGCCTCGAGTCCGGATTCCGAAAACAGGGGAAGGAGCAACTCGTCGGTGGTGCCCGGGTAAGTGGTGGATTCCAAAATCAGCAGCATCCCTTTGTGAAAATGCTTCACAATTTCCTGGCAGGCGGACATGATATAGCTCATGTCGGGGTCTTTGGTTTTGCGGAGGGGGGTGGGTACGCAGATATTGATGGTGTCCAGGTCGCGCACGGCGGAGAAATCGGTGGTGGCGCGCAGCTTCCCGGCCTCGACCAGCGGGCGCAGCACGGCCACGGGGACATCGCCGACATAGGAATCGCCGGCGTTGACGCGGCGGGTTTTCTCCTCGCTGACATCGACGCCGGTGACAGTGAAGCCCGAGCGGGCGAATTCGACTGCCAGCGGCAGTCCCACATATCCCAACCCCACGATTCCCACTCGGGCCTGGCGGGCGATGATTTTCTCCCTCAATTGATCGAGCGTGCTAGAGACAACGGCCGCATTTTCGGACATCGATGCCATTTTCTCACACGGCTTGAGGGAGGGGCGCGGAGTGCCGACCCCGGCAGAACCCTGGAATGGCGTAATCCTATGCACGCTCGGCAGGCTGCGGAGAGGGAGTAAAAAAGGCAAGGCGGTTATAATGTGGGACTGAAGCTGTAGCGACGCCACTGCACGATGCGTATTTTCCCAGTTTTCGTTCCTGCCCGGATCTTCGGCCTGCTGGTCTCCGAAATTCTGCTGATTTTCGGCTCATTTATCCTGGCGTCTTATTTCGTGTTGCAGGTGGACCCGGCCGATTACCTGCTTTATGACGGGGGCCTGGTCAGCATCTTACTGGTGCTGGGAAGCATTCTGATCGGCCTGTACCTCCAGGATCTGTACTCCGATATCCGGGTCCACTCGAAGATCGTTCTTCTACAACAACTGTGCCTGGCCATCGGTATCGCCTTTCTGATCGAAGGTTTTATCGCGTATATCGACAAAAACCTGCGGCTGCCGGCGCGGGTGATGGCCTGGGGCAGTTCCATGACGATGGGCGGCATCTTCGTCTGGCGGACTTTTTACAGCGCCTGTGTGCTCCAGGTCGCCGGGCGCGAGCGCCTGCTGTTCGTGGGGGGGAGTTCGGTGCTGTTGGACATCGCCCGTCATATCCAGGAACATCCGGAAAACGGCCTGATGGTGGCTGGGTACGTGGAAGACATCCACCCGCTCGACACGCAGCTTCCCGGAGGCAAGATCCTGGGGCCGGTGGCGGCGCTACGCGAGATTGTGAAGGCCACGCGTCCCGACCGGATCGTGGTGGGTATGTTCGAACGGCGGCAGCGCGTGCCGGTCAGCGAACTGCTTGAGTTGCGGCTGTCGGGGCACCTGATCGAAGAAGCGGCCACGGTGTACGAGCGCGTCTGCGGCCGGGTATGCATCAAGGAACTGCGCCCTTCGCAACTGATCTACTCGGGCGAGCTGGGGCCGCGGCGACAGACGCTGGTGTATCAAAACCTGTTGAACATGGTGATGGCGATCGGAGGAGCCGTAGTATCGCTGCCGGTGATGCTGCTGACGGCGATCGCGGTACGGCTTTCCTCCCGCGGGCCGGTGTTGTACCGGCAGGTTCGTACGGGTCTGGACGGGGCGCCGTTTACGCTGTACAAGTTCCGCTCCATGTACGTGAATGCCGAGGCGGTGACCGGGGCGGTATGGGCCACGCCGGACGATCCGCGGGTAACGCCGGTCGGGCGGATTATCCGCCGGCTCCGGCTGGACGAACTGCCGCAACTGTTTAATGTACTGCGGCGGGAGATGTCGATCGTGGGGCCGCGGCCCGAGCGGCCGGAGTTTGTCAAGGCGCTCTCCGAGCAGATTCCGTACTACCGGCAGCGGAACTGCGTGCGGCCAGGCATCACCGGGTGGGCGCAGATCAACTACAAGTACGGCGACACGTTGGAAGATACGATTACTAAGCTGGAGTACGATCTGTTTTACATCAAGAACTTATCGTTCCGGCTGGATACCTATGTCATTTTCCACACGTTGAAGGCCATGCTGATGTCGCGGGGAGCGCAGTAATTGAGGGTTACCGGTAGTAATTTCGGGCAGGTTAGTCAAGGCCTGCGCCACTCGGTTGCGCTATTTGGGTGAGAGGTAGGCGGCTATGGTGGCGGATATGCGTTCGCTTGCATGACCGTCGCCGTAGGGGTTGTGGATGCGCGATCGGCGGGCGTATTCGGAGGGGTTTTCGAGGAGGCAGGCGGCTTCGTCTACGATCCGTCGGGGGTCGGTGCCGACCAGTTTCACGGTGCCGGCTTCGACGGCCTCCGGCCGTTCGGTGCGCTCGCGCATGACCAGAACGGGCTTGCCGAGAGAGGGGGCTTCCTCCTGAATCCCGCCCGAATCGGTGATTAACAGGTAGGCACGGCGCATCAGGTCGACAAAGGAAACGTATTCGAGCGGCTCCAGGAGCACCAGGTGGGCGAGGCCATCGAGGCGGCTGGTGACCGGGTCGAGCACGTTGGGGTTGCGGTGCACCGGGTAGACCACCTGCACGTCTCCGCGAGCAGCCAGTTCGGCGAGAGCGGCGCAGATCCGCTCGATGCCGCCGCCGAAGCTCTCCCGGCGATGCGCGGTCACCACGATCAGCTTCCTGGCGGGATCGATCCAGGGCCAGGAAGGGGGGTGGAGTCTTCCCTGCCCCAGCGCTCCGGCGATGTGTAGCACGGCATCGATGCCGGAGTTCCCGGTGACGAAGATGCGGCCGCCGGGGACGCCTTCGGCCAGGAGATTGCGGCGGGCGCTTTCGGTGGGCGGGAAGTGGAGCGCGGCGAGGCGCGCGGTGACGAGACGGTTCATTTCCTCAGGAAACGGGTGCTCCAGGTCGCCGGTGCGCAGTCCAGCCTCCACATGGGCCACGGGAATGCGCCGGTAGAATGCGGCGAGCGACCCGGCCATGGTGGTGGTGGTATCGCCCTGGACCAACGCCATGGCGATTTCAGTAGCGCCCAGCAGCGGATCGAGCGCCGCCAGGATGCGGGCAGTCAGACCAGCCAGGGTGTGGCCCGGGGTCATGAGGTTCAGGTCGTAATCGGGCCGCACATCGAAGCAGTCCAGAACCTGGTCGAGCATGGCCCGATGCTGGGCGGTAACGCAAACCTGGACATCGAGATGCGGGCAGGCGGCGCGCATGTGGCGGATGACCGGGCAGAGCTTGATGGCCTCGGGCCGAGTGCCAAAGATGAAGAGAACGCGTTTCACGGAATTCACAGTGTAGCCGGGCGCGGGGCGGCTTCACTTCCTTTCCAGCATGCGCCGGACGAAGCGGCGATCCTCTTCGGATGAGTCCGGATCCCGCAGGATGGCTTCGAATTCGCTGCGCACCTGCGCCATCTGCTGTTCGGCGTCGCGGATGCGGTCACTCTCGACCTGCTGGAGGCGGGCCTGTTCCCGACGGTGCTCGAGAAGGCCCGCGCCAGCGAAGCACTTGGGCACTACGGTGAGCAGGAAGGCGGTCGGATTCTGGACGCGGCCGCTGCGGAAGAGTTGGGCTTGGCCGCGGGCGAAGTGCAGGATTTCGTCGACGGTACAGTCCGGAGCGTGGCGGCGGCATTGCCGCCACAGCAAGGCGGCGGCTTCGTCATCGACCAGGGAAAGAATTTGGCGGAGGCCGCGAATGAGTTCCAGGGGGGCGGTTTCAGACGCCGGAAGACGAGGCGATTGAGGTACACCCCTATCGTCGCGATTGGGTTCAACGGGCGTAGTAGGTAGGCCCGAAAAGGGTATACCTGATTTGTCGCGGATTCGGGTGGTGAGGGGTTCGCCAGTATCCGGATCGACGAACACGACGCCGCGGGACTTGATGTAGTGGGTCAGGCCGTTTTCCCGGCGTCGATCGAGGACAGCGGCAGGACTGTATACGAGGTAGGTGCGGCCCTGAGAATGCGTATAAGAGGCCACTTCCTCGACCGCCAGTTTGAGGATGAGGGACTGAATGTTGGCTTTGCAATTGTTGACGGTAAGCCGCGCGAGGTCGGCCATACGCCGATAGCCAAGGGTGACGATGCGGGTTTCGGCGGCATGCGGGTGTGCCGACTGCCAGAGGGCCTCGTAGAGCGCTTGTTCGCCGAAGGAGTGTCCGTCCTGCGCCATGGCAGCCCGACGGACCCGGGCCAGGGGGCGTGAGACGATGGGAGGATACGCCGACCGGGGAAGTGGCTCGGGGAGGACCGCTATAACAGGTGTCGCTACATCAGGTATCGAAGAAGCGGGTACCCCCGAAAAGGGTGTACCCGCATAGGGTGCGCCCTCATTGACCATTCCCGGAACAACACTGCCTGCGACGGGTAGACCTAAGAGTGGCGCTCCTGGATGGGGAGGACCTACAGGAGGCGCGGGCACCTCGGGTAGTCCCGAAAGGGGTGTACCCGTCTCGGCGGCTGCCGGGTCGCTGAAGTCAAGATGCGGCAGGTGGCCGGGCGGAACTTCGAGAAAAGAAACCATCCCTTTGAGGGCAGGGGAGTCGATCACGTCGTCGTACTCGATGGGAGATGTATCGAGTTTACGCCGAGACCGTGACATTGGTGGGCACCTCTAAACGGGTGAGCAGTTGATCGAACGCAGCATGGTAGTCCTCGACGGCCTTACAGGTCGGATCGAAATCCTGGAGGAACTGCCGCTGTTTGACAGCCTTGGCTACGCTCGTATCGGTGCGGATAGCGGGGAGGATGGGAATCCCGGTCCGTTCGCCAAAAGCCTTCAGGGACTTGTTGATGACCTCAGTCATCTGGAGCCGTTGGTTCACCTGCGTGGGAAGGATACCGGCCACGGTGATGGAGGCGCGGACCAACTCATTCAAAATGCGGGTCAATTCATGGGTGGCCACGGCGCCGTGGAGGCTCAACGGGTCCATATCGACGGGAATCAGCGCCTTGCCGCAGTAGACCATGGCGCAGGTCTGGAGCAGGGTAACGGACGGGGCGACGTCGAAGACAACGGCATCGTAGCCGTTCTCGACTGGAGTGAAGAGGTGGACAAACGCCTGTTCGCGTCCCACGGCACCCATCAGCATCGCCTCGGCCTGGACCGTCTCGCGGTTGCTACAAACCACGTCGATGGCAGGGTGTGCAGCTACGACGCAGTCTTTGAAGGCATAGCGCTGGCCAATGAAATGCGACACATAACTCGAGGGCTTCAGACCCAGGGTGACGGCAATCGAACCCTGGGGATCCGTATCCACGACCAGGACCCGCCGGCCGCGGTCGGCCAGGTAACGCGCCAGAGCAAGGGTCGTGGTGGTCTTTCCGACGCCGCCGCGCTGGTTGGAAACCACGATCTTCATCATCGGATCTTCTCCTCTGCCACAAACTGCCGAATCCGCTGGACGTCCTGCGGGGTCCACAACCGGTAACCGGTGATGGGATGGCGTTTCGGCTCCGGTATTTTGCCCTTCCGCAGCCAGTTGTAGATCGTCTGGGTAGAAACCCCAAACACCTCCGCAACCTCATGGGACAACATGTGCAACTCCTCACCGCGGACCATGAAGACAATAGTATCCGTCCACAGATGCGAGATCAAGAAAAAACCCACAAACCCTGTAAACCCTCGTAAGACGCAGCGAGGTTATGGATCGAGGCCGATCCGCCTTAATAAGGGGGTATACCCTTTCCTGGACCGGGCAACTAAGGATGGGTTTGAGCGTAAGACAGCAGCTCAGGCAATATTTTCAAGGGGATTGGCATTGCCGAAGACCAGAACGGCCTGTCGGGCTTCTTTCCGGAGTCGCCACTTTTCGAACGGCGGAGCTTCTTTGCGCGCAATGTCCTGGATGATGGCGCCATCGACCTCGCGGTCCTGCATATCCGAAGAGATGCGCTGAAAGCGATCCTGCTGGCGCAGCAGCTCGGATTTCTGTTTCCGGAGGAGTGTCTTCCGATCATCCGGCAACTCGTCGAAAAGGGCCTCGGCCAGACGGGTGCGCGAATGCTCATACTCGAGGATCAGCGAGCGCTCCGCATTCTCCCGGTCCTGTCGTTCCGCCGCTTCGCGCAGGCGACGATAGCTGTTCTTCAATGCCGCCTCGAGCTCCGGACCGACCACGCGGCTGCGCATGGCGGGATCCTTGACGATCTTCACCAACAAGCCGGCAGAGTTGCGCAAGGCTTGGCCGGAGCTACGCTTTTGCCTGCAGACATGGACCGCGATTTCGCACCAGTCCAGCAACTCGGTGGCTTCATCCGCGGCCAACCCCCCTTCCAGAGCCGTTCGAATCATGCTGATGGCGACATGCGGTAAAACGTCCTCATCAATCATGGCTTGCAGGAGGCGAGCGCTACGTTCCAGGGCATAGAAGTCCATGGCCGTAGCAGCGGCCTGGCATAGAGCCGCCGCAGACCGCGCCGCGATGCCCGCCTGTTGCAGACGCTCCTGGCACAACAGCCGCCGGGTTTCCGGATCGGCTGCAGTACTTTGCAGCAGCAGGGTCTTACGCTCAGACACATAGTTGGGATGGCGGTGCAGGGCAATCCGCCAATCGGCGCTCGAAATAATCTGCCAGGAACCCAGCACCTGGATGCGGTTAAGTTGCTCGAAGGCAGGCTCGAGCGTTTGCATTAGCCGCGAGAGGTACTTGGGGGGATTAAGGATTCCAAGATGTTCCGTGGAGAGTTGGCGGGCGTCGGTGATCACAATCTCCGTCTTTGCGAAAGCGACCGCCAGGAAGCGATACAGGTGCTTGGCGGTGATGCCGTCCAGTTCCATGTAACGGTTCGCGTCCAGGAGGCGGAAGAACCCGCTGTCCATCGACTGGATCAGTTTATCGGTCCAGGTAACCGATCCGGTACAGCGGCCGGTTGTACGATTCAATGAAAAACTGGCTTCCTGGAACACGTTGCACCATTTCACCTCTTCGTGCTGTTCACTCTCGGTGAGGGCGCGGAACCGCAATGGAATGAAGCGGTCCATGGCGAGTTTCAATCGTTTGTAGAACTTGCCGTGAACCATACCAATGTCGAGAATACGGGCGATTTCACGACCGGTGAAGGTAATTGTCTTGGCGAAGTCATGACGGAAAGTGAGGACTCCCAAGGCTACGAAGATGTCCAAATCTTGCTCGGTAGGGAGCCCCAGTTCGTTATTTCCCTGCACCTGCCAGACGACCCTGACTCGAGTGCCGTCAGGCAGGGTCTTGTTGCCGTTAATCTCGATCTTGCCGACCCTCTTGCCTACGCGTCGTTCGAGCACGGCAAACGGGATGGCAGCCAAGTTCTCCTCTTCCACGGAGAGGTTCATCAGAGACGTTTTGAGACCTGGCTTCACCTTGCCAGGGTTTCCGACAACGGGCATAAAACTCTTCCCTGATTTGTACAACGCAGCGCCTCAGTTTTCCACCTTTTTATTGGCAGACACACGACTTATGCCGGGTTTTACGATCAGACTCACACAGCGTTCTGCCTCTGCACTGAAAAGGGTACACCCGAATGAGGTGGCTTCGTGATTGGATCTCTCGTGACCGCCGATAGAGGCACTTGTCGAGAGGCTGATAGGGCACCATTGGCATGGCCATCTCCATAAGAATCCAAACCAGCAGTTCCATAAAACCAATCCATATTGTGTGGTCGATTTGGAACCGAAAAATGCATTGAAAACAAGACACTTAGTGTACGAGCCTTACGATGAAGCTCATGGCAGCTTACGATCAGACCCATGAGTTTGAGCGTAAATGATGGCCAAGTGACTGAAAACGCGAGAAACGGTGGAGACCGGGGGTGTGGGATTGAGAGGAAGGCGGGAGACAAATGGCACTTCAGCACTTGGGGCAAACGGGAGTGCGGCTTTTACGATCAAGCTCATGGCGCTTATGCCGAACCTCACAGATTGGGGGGACGTTTCCGCCCAAGTACACGGTTTTTACGGCGAGTCTCATGCCCGTTTCTGAAGCAGATCAAGGGTTTGAGCGTAAAGACCGCTAACTTGACAGTTTCTGCAAAGTGGCGTCAGACTTTGAGTTTGCAACCCACCGCGAACTTCCAGACTGGGGACCGGTGAAGGAGCTCACGATTGAAACTGGAACGAGTGCTTGCGTTGTTCGCCTTGGCGGCACCCTTGTTTGGGCAATACGCCGGACCCGCAATTCTGACGCGAGGCGAGGCGCCTTCAGCGATGAAGATGCCGGAAATCCACTTCCGGCCGTTCCTGGAAGTGAGTTCGATCTATGACACCGGTCTGGCCGGCGTGGCGGTCACACCGAACGGTGAATTGGGAACTTCCAGCTCCCTTGGGGCAAACCTGACATGGGGGATCAGTGGTACGCACAGTTGGCGACGGACCAAGGTCGGGTTGGATTACCGGGGCTCGAGCAGTCATTACTTCCGGCGGACGAACTATGACGGGATCGAACAGACGCTGCTGCTCGGGATCACACACCGACTCACGCGGCGGGCCACGCTTTCGCTCCGGGAAAGCGCGGGGATGTTTAACCGGGACTTCGGCCTGGCTTCCCTGCCGCAGACGGTACCCTTCGATCCATCGACGACGTTTGTCCCCACGACGGACTATTTTGACAACCGCACGATGTATGTCACGTCGCAGGCGGACCTGACCCTGCAAAAGACGGCGCGACTGTCGTTCGATTTAGGCGGTGGGGTATTTGTTACCCGGCGACGGTCGACCTCGTTATATGGAACGATCGGGGTGTCGGCTCACGGCGACATGGCATATCGGTTGTCGCGGCAGAGCACCCTGGGGCTTGACTACGGGTATGAGCACTTCGAATTCACCCGAATTTTTGGCGGGACGGACTACCACGTCGTGCAGGGAGTTTTTGCGCGGCAATTGAGCCGTTTGTGGGAGTTCAGCGGTTCGGCTGGAGCGGGACGCGTGGAGACGGAATTCATCCAGAACGTTCCGATCGCCCCCGCGATTGCGATTCTGCTGGGCATCACGCAGAGCAGCGAGGTGGTGCACGATGTGCAGTGGGTGCCGAATTTTGAGGCGCGGCTTTCGCGGACGTTCCAGCGCGGGGTCGCATTTGTCGGTGCGGGTCATACCATCACGCCGGGGAACGGTCTTTTTCTGACCTCGGCGGCGACAAGCGCGTTTATCGGATACAACTACACGGGTTTGCGGCGGTGGAGTTTCAGCACTCAGGTGGCGTATACGCGGGCGCGATCGATGGGAAATATCCTGGGCGTGTACTCCTCGACCAGCGGTTCGGTGTCGGCATCGCGGCAAATTTTCCGCGCGTTTCATTTCGTGGCGTCCTACGCGGCACGTCAGTACGACAGTCCGAATTTTGCGCGGTACAGCCGGCTGATTCATTCGGTGCGGCTGGGGTTCGGCTGGTCGCCAGGCGACGTGCCGCTGCGCATCTGGTAATACCGGCGGTCCCGTCCGAATGAGGTTCCGGATTGTTAGGATGGGGTTGAGTCAAACCTATGGCTACGGCTCTGCAGGTACGGCGTAAAGGCTTTTGGATACCGGCGGCATGGTTCGGAGTGTTGGTGCTGGTGTGTTATGCCCCGGTGCTGAAGGCGCTGGTGGTGAACTGGGAAATCAATCCAGACATGGGGCACGGCTTTTTCGTGCCGGTGATTGCCGGGTTCATTATCTGGCAGCGGCGGGAAGACCTGCTGTCCGTCAAGACCCGTCCGTGCTGGTGGGGGTTGCCGGTAGTGTTGTTCGGCGGGGTGCTGGTGATCGTGGCGACGCTCGGAGTGGAGTTGTTTTTGGGCCGGGTGGCGTTCGTAGTGACGGTGATCGGCACGGTATGGCTGTTGGGCGGCACACCGGTCTTGAAGAAAGTGGCTTTCCCGCTGTTTCTGCTGTTCTTCATGATTCCGATTCCGGAGATTCTCTATAACCGGATCACTTTCCCGCTGCAAAAGGTGGCGAGCACGTTTGCCGAGACGGTCCTGAGCGGGCTGGGGGTACCGGTGCTTCGCGAGGGAAATGTCCTGGAGTTGCCTAGCCAGCGGCTTTCGGTGGTCGAGGCGTGCAGCGGGATCCGTTCGCTGCTATCGCTGACGTTCCTGTCACTGATCTACGCCTATTTTTTCGAGAAGCGGAAGCCGGTGCGGGTGCTGCTGTTTCTAGCTACCATTCCCATTGCGATCGTGGCCAATGGCAGCCGGGTGACGCTCACGGGACTGATCAGCCAGATCAAACCGGAGCTGGCCGAGGGCTTCTTCCACGAATCGACCGGCTGGGTGATATTCATGCTGGCCCTTCTGATCCTGATCCTGTTCCATCAACTGATCCGATGGGTACTGAAGCGATTCCCGGCAAGGGGCGCCGGCCAGGCGTGACGGCGCATTGATTGCGTACCGTCGCCAGGGACCGATGTCCCGTTTGTTGCAATGATGGCCAGTTCGGTGCCCCGTTCAAATGCGCCTGAGTAGCCAGCCCGGCGTGTAGGCTGTGCCCGGCGTAGTCTGCCATTGACAATCCGATCCGGGCCGCAGCCCGTTTGACGATTAGCACGATATGAAGCTTTATCGTGTATTCAGCGGCCGGGGCAGATGCCGCTGATCCCCTTCGCATGAACCTTATCGTGCACGATCGTGCACTACCATAGCGGAGCCGCTATACTCTTCTACAGGTTCCTCCATGCCGGACAACCCTACCTATATTCATCAGCTGGAGGGAATCCTGGCGGAGGCGCGGTTGCCCAAACCGATTCCGTTCTTCCGGCGCCGCGACATCGAGGCCCTCTTCGGCCTCAGGAAGCGCCAGGCCCTCAACCTGATGCACCGCATCGGCGCGATTCGCGTCAGCCGTGAACTCGCTATCGAACAGCGCGACCTGGTCCGTTGGCTGGAACAGATGATGGACGACCCGTCTGTAGCGGTCGAGCAGCGGCGTCATGAGACCGTCATCGAGCGGATCGTCGAACTCAAGGCCGAAACCGCCGCCCGCGCGGTAAAGATCGTCCTGCCGGATCGAGCGCCTTCTGTCGGCTTGCCCGACGGTGTTTCGCTCCATCCTGGCCTGTTGACCGTCTCGTTCGACAACGAGCAGCAACTGCTCGAAAGGCTCTTTCTCCTGGCCCGCGTTTTGGCTACAAACCCTCAGCTGCTCAACAGCGTGAGCCTTCCTCGTTAGCCACCGTTTTCGCAGGAATTCGTGGAGCCCGCAGGCCATCTGGAGCGGCGGTCCTCTGGAGGAGATGGTCGCGCGGCTGACCGATGCGCTCCAAGGGCTGCTTGCCTCGGCAATGGCTATCCGCAACGATGAGCTGCTCTTCGAGCGTGTAGGCTTGCGCGATCCCTTAGAAGCCACAGGTGCGATTCGATGCGGCGGTCGAACTCGCCAACGCCTTCTTGAAAGCGGAGAGAGACTCATAGGTGACGCGGCGGACGAAAACGGGGAGGCAGGCGTAACAGAAATAGAGCCAGGCCAGCACGATAGCCGTGCCGAAGCCTTGGTATTCGCGGCGGTGTTTGCGGACGATGCGGATCGCGGCGCGGGCGTTGCCCTTCTGGTTGCGAAACGAGCTGCCACCATCCCAGAGGGCGTACCGCGCCAGATAGTCGGGAAAATTGTAGAGCTTGCCGAGGGCGCCGACGGTCAGCCAGAAATCCCAGTCGGCGAACTGGCGGATGCCTGTGTCGTAGCAGACCGGCCTTCCGTTGACGACGCGCCGGAAGAGGGCGGTGGAATTGACGATGGGATTGGCGAGCAGGGCGCGGGAGCGAATGTCGGCATCCTTTTCGGGTTTGAAGTACATGCCGATGGGTGATTCGAGTTCATCGATGATGATATATCCGCCGCCGCAAGCGATGTGGTCCGGATTCCAGTCGAGGAATTCCACCTGGCGCTGGAGCTTGTCGGGACCGATCCAGGCATCGTCGTCATCGAGGATGGCAATGTACTCTCCCCGGGCTTGGGAGAGGCCGAAGTTGGAGGCTTCCGCGATGGAGCCGACAATTCCTCGGGCGAAGTAGTGGATGCGGGGATCGCGCGCGAGCCATTCCTGCAGGATCCGGCCGGTATCGGGGTTGCACCCATCCTGAACGATGATGAGTTCCCAATCCGAAAAGGACTGGTTGCGAAGGCTGGCAATGGCGCGCCCGATCATTCCGGGCCGGTTGTAGGTCAGCATGAGGACGCTGACCTTGGGTGGCGGCATAGCTACAAAGGAAATCGAATTCTCACTATAACCCTCCGCGCCCTGCCAGCGGTTGAATTACGCGAAAGAGGGGGTGTGCGTCCGCACCCTGCAATTCCCTGCAAGGGCCTGTTGCGAACGCGGATGGGCGGATTGTCGCAAGGCGCGAAACCTGGCCGGGAGCGTCTGCCAGTCACAGCAGTTCATAAGAAATCCATTCCTTCAAGCGAGGTTGATTTCAATAGATTTAATTGAAATTCACTGTCACGCCAAGGGGCCGGTGGCGAACACCGGCACGCTACTATCGTGTCCGGGAAATATGAAGGCATATCAACTGATCGGAACGTTGCTGCTGGCTGGTTCAGTCTGGCGCGTGGCGGGGCAGCACGGAACCGGGATTGATTTCAACACCCAAGCCAGATTGCGGGCAGGAACCACGCTGCCGGAGCAGTGCAGCACAGGTCAGTTGTTCTTCAAGACGGATGCTCCGGCGGGGACCAACCTGTACACATGTGCGGCCGCGAACGTGTGGGCACCGGTGGGATTGGCCACGGGGCCGGCGGCAAATCGTCCGGCAACCTGCTCGGCCGGGCAGATATGGCTCTCCACGGACACCGGGGTCATGACCTACTGTTCTGCGGCTGGGACGTGGGCGCCCGGTCCGACAGCGGGCAGCGACGGCCAAATCACCTTTAACAACGGAGGCATAGCGGCGGGGAGCAACCTGTCCCAGAACCAGGACGGATCGCTTTCGTCCACCAAGGGATTTAATCCGCCGTTGTGTACAGTGGCGCTGTCGGCCAGCCCGACTTTCGACGCAGCGCAGTGCAACATGTTCAGCCTGACGTTGGGGAGTACAGCGGTAACGGGCGCCACGCTGGTGAACGCAAAGGCGGGGCAGACGCTCACTTTTCTGATCAACCAGGATCAGAGCGGCGGGCGGTTGTTCGCGTGGCCAGGGAATGTGGCGGGGGCGTGCACGATTAGCGGCACGGCCGGGGTATCGACCACGGTGACAGCCGTTTTCGATGGAGTAAAGGCCAATACCACGCAGTGTTCGACCTCCGAGGCGGCGACGCTGATTGCGGGGCCGACGCGCAGTGCGCCGCCGGCTCCGGCGTCG
Source organism: Bryobacterales bacterium (assembly GCA_963836425.1). Lineage (GTDB taxonomy): Bacteria > Acidobacteriota > Terriglobia > Bryobacterales > Bryobacteraceae > CAWIJJ01. The sequence goes on from CAWIJJ010000021.1 coordinate 132,597, forward strand.
GGATTGAACTGCTGGTTCGATGGCGGCGGGTCCACTTGGAAGTGTAAGGATAGCAGCGGTGCAGTGCACGCGGCGGTGTTGACTGCGGCCGGACCAGGGAGCAATCAGTACCTCACGTATATCGATACCGACGGAGTGCCGCACGCCGCGCAGGTCTCGGCCAGCCAACTGGCGGAGGGAACGACCGGGAGCGGTGCGGTGGTACTGAGCGGCAGCCCGACAATAGTGGCGCCGACGATCGCCAGCTTTGTGAACGCACAACACTCGCATGTGAATGCCGCCGGTGGCGGGCAGATCGCGGAGCAGGCGCTCAATCTCTCCGATGTGGAGACAGGCAACGTATCGAGTGTGCGCCACGGGCTGATGCCTAAGTTGTCGGGCATGGTGACGGAAGTGTTCCGCGGCGACGGTACATGGGGGCCTGGCGGCGGCGGGGGCGCAAGTCCCGGGGTGGGAAGGCGCACGCTGTTTGCGACGTGGGGCTGGATCGCCGACCTGGGTTGTCAGGAACAGGCAACGAGTTGGCCGGGGATAAGCTCGGCTGATACGGTGATTCTCGGTGAGCCCGGGACGTTGGGCAGTGGTGTAACGGCATTCGCCCGAGTGACGGCGGCGGATACGGTGACCGTCACCATCTGCAATACCTCGGGAGGCCCCGTGACGCCGGGGCCGACGAGTTTCCAGGCCACGCTGGCGGTATACAACCTGGACGGTTCAGGCACCCTGGATTTTGGGGCGATCGGGGACGGCAACTGCGCGAGCAAGACGTTTGCGGCGCCCGGCGTGGTGGCAGGCGATCCTCTGGCGTCCAAGTGGCCGGGGTCTCTGGAGCCGGGCTTGAACGGCACTATGCGAGCGATGACGGACAACGTGGAAGTGCGCCTCTGCAACTACTCGGGCGTTACCATCGATCCGGCCCCACAGAGTTTTGGCGTGAGCGTTGCGAAGTAAGGAGATCTATAGAATGAAAATTATCACCATTGCGGTTGTTCTAGCGGCCCTGCTCGCGCCGGCGGCGGTATGGGGCCAGAACCCGGTTGTGCGGGACCTGTCCTGCCAGACAGCTTCGGCGAGCGCCACAGACTACAGTTGCTCGCTGGCGGTGGCTACCGGCGGGTACGTGACGGGTGGGCGGTACATGTTCAAGGCGGACGTGGCCAATGCGGCGGCGGCGGGCAAGCCCACGATCAACTTTTCATCGATAGGAGCGAAGCAGATTGTGAAGGTCGTGGGTGGAGTTGCAACGGCGCTGGCGGCGAGCGACATCCGCGCCGGTCAGTGGGTGCTGCTGATCTACGACGGCAGCAACATGCAGATGGCAAGCGCGCCGGGCAACAAGACCAACGCTCCGATATCCATTGCGGACCTGACCGACGCGGCGGGGCTGATGACGGCATCGACGCCCGTACAGGCGGGGCAGATGCCGGCGCTGACAGGAGATTGCACGACGACGGCTGGGACGGTAGCGATGTCCTGCACGAAGACGGGCGGAACGGCCTTCGGCAACGCGGCTACCAGAAACGTGGGGACTACAGCGGGGAGCGTCGCCGCCGGAGACGATTCGCGGTTCACGACGGCGAACCAGAACATTCGGACGATCGGAGTGACTTTCGACGGTGGTGGCGGCTCGCTCAGCGGCACGATGTCGCGGTGTATGCCGGTGACCTTCGGAGGAACGATTACGGGTGCCACGGTGATCGGGGACCAGGCCGGATCGGCGACGGTGGACGTGAGGACGGTAGCCTACAGTTCGTATGCGGGACCGGGGTCGGTGTCATCGATCACGGCCTCGGCGACGCCGGCGCTATCGAACGCCGTGAAGTATCAGGATACGACGCTTAGCGGATGGACTACGGCGTTGGCGGCCAACACGACAGTCTGCTTCGTGCTGTCGAATGCGTCGGCAGTCAACTGGGTGGCCGCCAGCCTGAAGATCGCAGCCAACTAACCAAGGAGACAAAGCATGAGAATGATGAGCGTTTTTCTATTTTTGGTTGCGCGGCTCTCGCTGGCGGCAATCTCGGCGAATACGGTGTGGGAGGTGCGCTCGGAGGCCGGATCGGACACGAACGGCGGCGGCTATGTGCCGGGCGCGGGCGCGGACATGTCGCAGTACGACAACCGGAATGCGGTGGGATGCACGGGCTGCTACAGCGCGACGGCGAACCTGTCGACCACGGACGCGGTTACGAATAACAGCACCACCGTGACGAGCGCGGCCGCGAAGTTCACGTCCGCGCTGTTAAACAACCTGGTGTATCTTTCGGGGACGGGGACGACGAGCGGCTGGTACCAGGTGGTGGCGGTGCCAAGCGCCAACTCGATCACGGTGGATCGCGCGACGGGATTGCCCGGGGGCAGTGGTGTTACCCTGAACATCGGCGGAGCACTAGGGACGCTCGGCGCGATCATCAACACGTCGGCCCCGGCGATTGTGGCGGGGAACACCGTCTACTGCGACGGGACGTTCTCCGAAATGCTGAGCATCACGGTGAGCGGGACGTCCACCGCACCGATCTCAGTGAAGGGTTACCACACTACCAGAGGCAGCGGGCAGGCGACCATCAGCGTGGGAAATACCCGCCCCTACTGCGTGGAGACCAGCGCGACGAACGCGCAGTATTGGAATTGGGAGAACATGGTTTTCTCCGGAGGGTCTTCCTGGTCTATTAACATCAACGGCAACACGACGAGATGGTGGTTTCTCAAGAATTGCCGGTTCACCGCCAGCGGCTCATCGGCCACGCGCGCGATCTATACGACGACGGGAAGCTCTTTCAATAATTCGACCTTCGTCTATTGCGAATTCGACTCGTACGCGATGACTGCGGATGGACTGTTCACTATTTTTTCCACACACGTGATCGACAGCTGCCATTTTCACGATATGAGCGGCAACCGTTTTCTGATCAGCCTGTCGTCCGGGGGCGGCTACAACATACGGCGCTGCGTCTTTCGGAACAACAATGTCGGGAGCACCAACGGGGTGATCAAGGCGGCTTCGTTCTCCGATGTACAGATTCGGGAATGCACGTTTTATGAGAATGGAGGAGCGGCAGTATACGCCGATTCGGCGTCTTATCGGATCATGGTGGCGAACAACATCTTTGTGAACGGAGGAGCCAAGCCGGTACAGGGTGGCGCTCCGAACACGAATGGAACGGTGATCATGAACGATCGGTTTTATGGAAACAGCGGAGGCAATGACTGCCCGAACACCTACGATGGAGGAAATAATCTGGTAATGACGGCCTTCCCATTCATCTCAAGCTCGCCTCTGGACCTGGGCCTCAATACGGCGGCGGGCGGCGGCGCGGAAGGACGCGGGGCGGCTATGGGCAGCTCATTTCCGGGTCTCAGCACGACGCCGGCGGGCGCGCTGGATATCGGTGCGGTGCAACATATCGATGCCGCCGGCGGCGGCAACAGCGGCCCGACGCCAAGCGGGTACACCTACGTCGGCCGGAACCGGGCTCCCAACCGGGAACTCTATCCCCTGGTTCATCCAGACGAAAGAGCGACAACCGACTGGACGGTTCCGACATTGCTTTCGACGATTCTGGTGGGGCTGGCGGGTCTTGCCGCGCGCAGAGGATAGCGATGAAGCGGTTGCTGCTCCTGATAGGGTACGCCTCCACACTGACGGCGCAATCCTGGTACGATCCTGCCTGGACTTATCGGAAAGCCGTGGTTCTCGACCACCGCTATGTGCTGGCGGCGCAGATCGGGTATGTGGCGACGATTTTTGTTCCCAATAGCTACCAGATGGCGGCCGGAGGAGATGCCGAAGTTGCCGGGAACATTCGGTCGGACTGCCGGGACATTGTATTTACAGGCCAGGACGGCAAGACGCCGCTGGACTACCAGATTGTTCCGGGAACATGTGACAGCGCGAGCGGGCGATTCGTGGCCAAAGTGCGTATTGCCTCCCTGTCGGCGAGCGACGATTCCGTCCTGATGATGTACTTCGGCAACGCTTCGGCCCCGGAGCAGACGAGCACGGCGGTGTGGGACGCGAATTACAAGGGCGTGTGGCTGGGGGATTCGCTCAACGATGCGACGGGAAACCGGAACAACCTCGCCGTGAGCGGCGGGGCGGCGGCCACAACGGCCGGGCGAATCGGGACCGCATTCAAATTTTCGGATTCCGCCACGCAACTGACGACGTCCGGCACGATTCCGGGTTCAGCCGCGTTTTCATTGAGCGCATGGATCCGGGCGGACCGGAGTCCGCAAAAACAGATGACATCGGGTTTCAGCCAGCCGGTCACTGTAGGCAACAACGCTTACGAGTTCACCTGGGATACGGTGAACGGCGCGGCGGCGGATGCACGATTCGGCAACGTGTCTCCTGCCCTGCCCAAGCCATCGAGGACGCTTCTGGGAAAGCAATTCTATCTGTTCGCGATGACCTGCGCGTCGGGCACTTTTTCGGTGTACCTGGATGGCGCCCTGCGGAACTCCGGGACCGTCGCCAACTGCAACGCCGGCAACCAGGTTCTCCGCGTCGGGGGAGGGACCGGAATGTTCTTCAGCGGGCGGGTGGATGAGATTGAATATTCGATTGTGGCACGGTCCAAGGAATACTGGTACACGAAGTGGCTGAACGAGGCCCATCCGGAATACTTCGTCACCTTCGGGGCCCGCCAGACTAACTCGCCGGGCGCACCGGGGGTGGACGTGTTCACGGCAAGCTACACGGGAGTGGAGGCCGGACAGTCAGTGATGTTGCGCTGGATTGTTTCTGGGTCTCCGGCTTCCGTGTCTATCGACCAGGGGTTAGGCCCGCAGCCGAATGTGACGGTGGGATCGGTTTCGGTGGTGGTGAATGCAACCCGAACTTATACCCTGACCGCATCCAACAGCAGCGGCAGCAGTACAAAGGCCCTGACGATCACTGTCTTGACCGCGCCACTGACATATGTCCGTTCGGGGCCTCCGGCGGGAAGCTACATCATGGAGTATGCTACGGGCGGCGGCTCCACAGTGCAGATGTCGGTAGGGGATCCTTTACCAGTAGTCGCGGGAGACTATGTCATCCAACGCGGGTTGGCTTCGGACGCGGCGGCGGAGGGATATTTCTCGAATCTGAATGGCGTGTTCAGAGTCAAGCAGGTTCTGGACTCTTCGCACTATACGATTGTGGACAAGAACGGCGAGGAGGTGGTTCCGAACGGGAACTACAACAAGGGAATGTGGAACCCGTTCAACGATGCGGCCGTACGGTACACTTCGAACGGGGCGGCATGGGCCGGCAAGGCAACCCCGTACCGTTTCGTGATGGGCCCGCGAGGGACGCTGGATGGAACCAACGGGCTGCGAACCCGCACCATGGCGCTGGGCACGGACAACGGCTTGACGTCGCTGGTGGTAAGCGGCAATGTGGCCACAGTCACGCTGGCGTTCGATCCGGGGCTCTTGAATATCACGAACGGAGTAAAAGTGGCAGTGTGGGGCACGACGAAGAGTGCGCTGAACAGCGGAAACGCGAATGCCGCCGACTACACCGTCACCTCGGTATCCGCCAATAGCTATCAGTTCGCGGTTTCCGGAGTGTCCAATGGGGACTACACCCACAACGACGTTTGCGGCCCGTCGCCAAACAGCCCCAATATCATTGGCGGCACGGAGAACTGTGTGCGCATCTCTATGTTCGCCATTAAGGGCAATGTGGAGTTCCAGCAGATCCGGGCGCAATTGCCGACCGCTGGCAATTACAAATACGTCTTCGACGGCGGCACAGTCCCTTCCGGGATGCCTTCCTCGGGACTTGCGTGGTACGCGGAAATGTTCATGGTGGACCAGGCCAATCAGGCATACCTGGATGCGATGCTATATGGACTGACTCACCTGGAACGGGTATCGGGGGTTAACTTCGCAGTGAATGAGTGGTCGGGGAACAATCCGGCCGGCAACGTAATTACTGACATCAACTCGACCCATGAGCTGGGCGCGGATATCGCCGAGGTATACCAGGTCGGCTCGCGATACCTGACGGACACCCAAAAACGGGAGGCCACGGGAAAGATATTGAATCACCGCGCGCGGTCGAATGCCGACTGCCACAAGGTGATTCCACAGCCGCTGATTGTGGCAACAGGCACAGCGCAGGGCGGCTCATCGAATACCATCGTCCTGGCAGCGAATGAAACCAAGAACTTCACGAATAACTACGTGTACCGCAACAATGGAACGGACATCTACTTCGCGCTGATCTCCAGCTACGATACGGTGAGTAAGACGGCGACGGTGAGCACGATCTATAACTACGGTATCGTGCACGTGTCGAGCAGGCCGATCCTGAATCCCGCCACGTGGACTGCGCCGGCGTCAGGAGAGGTCTACACGATCTACGCGACGGCGACGCTCAGTGGAACAACGGTGACCGGCTACAACACCCGATTCACCAGTTATAGCGTGGGCGACGGCGTCTTCGCAATGATCGGCGACATTAGTACGACCTACCAGGTCGTGCCGGCGGCTATGCCGGATATTATCGATTATGTAGCGGCAATTAATTCCGACACGGCGCTCACCGTCATCAAGGGCGTTCGAAGTGAGACGATGAGCGCGACGCCGAAAATGCTGATGTACATACCGAGGTGGAAGATGGGAGACTGCGGGCTGGCCGATCTGATGCTGTACGGCTGGGGTTTCGGCACGCAGCCGATCCAGCGGCCGCCGTACGGGGGATACATGACGATCGGCGGCGGAGACGGCCTCACGCCTTCATGGGGCAGCAACAACAAGCCGATTCAGGCGCGGTCGTACATGGCAGTGGCAGCGGCGATGGCGGACGACGATCCGGTACAAGCGGCGGACGTATACACATTGGGGCAGAGTTGGTGGTTCGACTACGAGTTGCCCTTCCAATGGATGTTCTGGACGCCGGTGCTGAACGAAGGGCCGAACTATTCATTCGGCAACTCGATGATGAAGGGATGGTATCCGCTGCTGCTGCACCGAGTGCTGGAGGGCTTTCCCATGCCTCCGGTATCATCGACGTATTGGACGAATTACGGTTTGGTGAAGATGTTCTACCCGAAACCGGACCGGGCGTCCGGAGTCTTGTGGAACACGGCTTGGGGCGGCGATGGTACAGACCAGGCATTGAGCCGGGTCGGTGCCGGGGCGGCCCACCTGATGATTGCGGACCAGGGATTCGTGTGGCAACCGTTTGCCACCAGTTCGGGGTACCTCCGGAATTGGACTGCCACAAACCTGGATAACGGATATTGGGGCAACGTGGGCGCCACGAGATGGATGTATTACGATCTCGACCCGCGGATTCCGAGCATCGATTATACGGTGCAGCCCCGGCAATATTTCTTTACTAACGTCGAACGGCCGGGATGTTCGGCGACCACGGGACGGGACTGCGGATACTTCGGGCGCGCGGATACCGTGATCAGCCGGACCGGCTGGACGGACCGGGAAGCCTCGCTGGTGACGTTTCATGGCCGACCGTACACGGGGGCTTACGATTGTCCACAGATGGGCGATCTGTGGTTGTATAAAGCCGGTTGGCTTTTGGGAAACGATTTTTCGGGGCCGGCGGGGCAATGCGCTCCATACTCGACTTCGACCGGTCTGACCACCTGGGAGAGCGGGTTTGAATTCAACGGGGCGGATTCCGTGACGCCCACAAACGGACTCGGGCTGACGCTGGTGGGCTCGGCGATTACGCGATGGTACTCGGGGAACCGGGGCGGCTGGAGTAAGTTCTATGGCGATCGGGACTCCAGGGTGGCGTACGCGATGGCGGATCTCGCAGATGCCTACAAGCCCACTTACAACCGGGTGTGGCGGCACATGGTCCATTTCAAAAGCGGCGCCGAGGTCCTGGTTCAGTTTGACGATGTAGACACGTCCAATCAACCGACCACGGCGGGGATCCGCTCCCAGGTGCATTTTTCGCAGAACGGAGAGGCGGCGACGTCGAACTCCGGGACGCTGGTGGAATATGCCGAAGGGACTACCATCTGCCAGGGCTGCACCGGCACGAACCCGACGGGTTACGTGCGAGAGCAGGAGAGCGGGGACCCGGCGGATTCCAAAGGACCCGCCCGGACCAACGGGCTGGTGGCCTCGTTCTTCTCGCCCGGCGATATCACCCTGCGCTGGGACGGACACAGTTACAGCGGGGCAAGGGGCCATACGGAGAAGCTCTCCATCTGCGCGGGGACGGCGTGCGGGTCAGCGGCCCCCAGCCTGGAAGTCGTGCATGTTTACGAGGTGCAAACTTCCATGGCCGGGGCCGGGGCAACACCGACGGCAACGGCGCTGAATCCGGACGCGAACTGGACCGGAGCGCGGACCGCCGACAAAGTGGCGCTCTTCAGCCGCGGCGGACAGCTAAGGAGTGTGGTGCCGGGTTTCACCGCGCCGGCGGGCCAGGTGCTGATCGCCGGGATGGCGGCGGGGACCTATGACGTGACCGTCGGAGGTGTGAAGGTGGTGAGCGGCGCCACGGTGAGCGATGGGGACAATGCGCTCCATTTCGAATCACCGGGTGGTGCCGTATCGGTTGTCCGAACGGATATCAAGGTGTGTTCGATCACGACGGCATTCCTGCCGTCGGGAGCAGTAGGAACGACTTATTCGCAGGGGCTGGAGACGGTGGACTGCAGCGCGCCGGTGGCATGGAGACTGAACGCCGGCGCGCTGTGCGCGGGCTTATCGCTGGACCCGGCGAGCGGCCGGATTTCCGGCATACCCGTGGCGGCGGGAAACTGCAGTTTTTCTGTGGAGGCCACCGATAGCGAGACGAACTCGGCGGCGCAGACGCTGGGCATCGGGGTGGCGGCTCCCGGAGCGTCGGTCTCGCAGGGGGTCACGATCAAGCGCTGATCAGGAGCGGGACAGGAGGCGCTCGTAGAGCGTTTCGTAGCTACGGCTCATCTGGCCGATGCCGTAATGCATGGCGGCGAGGCGGCGGGCTTCCGCTCCGATGGGCGGGAGCCGGTCCGACCGGGCGGCTTGCAGCATGACATCCGCCAGGGCGGGTGCACTGCCTGGCGCGCAGAACCAGGGGAACAGAGATGCCGGCGCGACCTCAGGAACTCCCCCGATGCGTGTGCTGACGACCGGCAAGCCAGCGGCCATGGCTTCCAGGATTACCAGGGGCAATCCCTCGTGGAGCGATGCGAACACGAAGATGTCCAGGGACTGGAGGGCCAGGGCGGGGTCCTCTGTCCGCCCTTCGAGCCTGATCCGGCCGGACATACCCAGGCGTTGAATTTGCATCTGCAGGTCCTGCCCCAGCGGACCATAACCGAAGATACGCAGGTCGGCATCGGTGAGTTGGCCCGCAACTCGGGAGAAAGCATCGATGAGGACCGCATGCCCCTTGGCCGGCACCAGACGGCCGATGGTTCCGAAACGGATCCTTGGGCTGGCGCTGCCCGGAGATGCGGGATGGGCCAGGAAGCGTTCAAGCGGAACGCCATTGAGGATCACGGAGCATTTCTTTGCGGGATAGCGCAGCCGCGGCTCCAATTCGTTCCGGACGTAGTCACACACGAAAACCACATGATTGGTGAGCGGCTCGACCCACCGGAAGTAACGCTCCTGATAGGGAGCGCCGGTGGAAGAGTCCACGCTGTGCCGTGTATTCAGGCATACCGGGACACCCGCAAGTCGGGCGGCAACGGCTGCGAAATGATGCACGCCGGGATTATGTCCGTGCACGATGTGGGGCCGGAAGCGGCGAAACTGCGCGGCCATGGACCCGATCACGGAGGCTTTGGAGCGGTGTCTCTTCTGGAAAACGGCGACGGGTACTCCGGCACGATCCAACTCCGCCTGGAGAGGACCCGCGCCGAGGAGGCAGTAAACGGCAGTGTGATGACCCGCATCGTGTTGGGCGAGGGCGAGATCGACGGCGATTCGCTCCATGCCGCCAACCTCCAGGGTTTCGATCATTTGGACGATGCGCATCAGCTTCTATCCGGCGCCAGCAGAGTTACTAAGGCCGTCCAGCCCGGGCGTATGCGTTGTGGAACGGCACGGCTGATGGAGAGGAGCCGCTGGCGGTCGGCTTGATCCAGAGCACCGGTCCAACGGAGCAGGAGCAGCCACGTCAGTGCGGCAGCCACAATCGATGCAGCGAGCCCGGCATACGTTGGGATCGTGTGGGCGACTGACAGCGCCACCGCCACCATGCCGGACCCGGAAAGCACGATTCTCCCAAAGGCTTTCAGACGCAGATCCAGATGGAAGAGTCGGCGCGCATATACCCAGAGCAGGATGACGGCGAGGGTCTGGGCACTGCCGTTGGCGATGGCGGCTCCGAACGCGCCGTGGCGCGGCGTGAGGAGGATATCGAGCAGTACATTAACGGCGCCGCAGCCCCATCCGGAAAGCACGAGGAAGCCTTGGTTTTCGGTAGTCTGCAGCAACTGAGTCGGCGCCGCCATCAACGACTTGGGGATAGCCAACGCGGCCACAGTCGCCAGCACCGGGATCATCGGCCGGAACGGTTCGCGAAAGAGCAGCAACACGGCCGGCCCGCTGACACAGGCCAGGCCTGCCAGCAGCGGGAATCCCAACAGGAAGGCATAGCGTGCGCTCTCCACGGTCATCTGATTGAGTCTCTCCTGCCCCCGGCCATACTGCGCCATCATGGTGGCGCCCACCGCATAGGCGAAAGCATTGGGAAGCAGCAGTACCCGTTCGGTCAAATTGAAGGCCATGGAGAAGAAGGTAACCTGGCGGATATCGCTGTTCAGCAATTTGAGAAAGATCACATCCGAGCGGTCCCAAACGACGATATTCAATAGCAGCAGCGCGAGGCCCTGCCCCGAATAAACCCACATCTGTTTACGCAATCCCGGCGGCACGTCTTCGGGCGGAACGCCGCTAAGCCACGCCCGGACTGCCCGAATCTTCAGCCCGGTTTCCAAGTAAGCCCCCGTCATGGTAGCCGCGGCCACGGCGGGCAAATCCCATCCCATCCACAAACCAAACAGCGTCAGCACAACTCCCACCGTCGCGCCGAGGGCGGTTGGACCGGTATTGCGCCGCATGGCTTCGGCCGCATTGTTAGCCTGCGAGGGGATGAAGCCAATCATGCGCGGCGCCATACCCATTACCAGGAACACCGAAGCGAGACGCAGGCTGGGATTGCCGAGGATCAAGGCGCATGTGAGCGCGACCGCGCTTACCGCGACGGCAATCCAGAGTTGCAGGTGCATCGCTGTGATGTAGATGGACCGGGCCACGCCATGCTTGCCGCGGTTCATATATTCCGCCATGTACTTGCGGGTGGTCATGGGCAGGCCGAAAGCGCCCACCGCGGTGGTGATATTGGTCAGCCAGACAACCAGGCTGTAATCCCCCAGCCGCTGCGGCCCGATGACCCGGGCGACGATCACCGACGTGATGAATGCGCCGAAGAGGCTAAAAATCAGCTCCAGCGTGAACCAAAATGAATTCCGGGCAATGACCTGAGTGTTTTTGGGGCCTCCGGTTGGGGTGCTCAAAGGAAATACCTGAGACTACATTGAATCATGCTGCCGCCGTGATAATGCCAGGGTGAGCCGGCCATTTGCTGGATCAACGCTCCGGGTCCGCGCGGTAGGAGTTGCCGCTTTTGATCAGGTAAGCCGGACGGCGCTTTACCTCCTGGAAGATCATGCCCACGTAGATTCCTATAAAACCGAGCAGAATCATGGTGATGCCATTACTCACCGTGAGAATGATAATGGTGGAGCTCCAGCCCGGGACGAGCCGCCGAAGATCGCCGGAAAGCCACAAACTCAACACGTAAGCCACTTCAAAGACCGCGAAGACCAGAAAAGCAAATCCGAGAAAAAAAGCCAGCCGCAGCGGGACGAGCGAAAAGGAAAACAGGCCGTCGCGAGCCAGCCGAAGCATCTTGGCCAGCGAGTATTTGCTGGCGCCGGCCAGCCGCGCCTTGGGGGTATAGGGCAGGAGCACGCTCTTGAAGCCCATCCAGGAAAAAAGTCCGCGCAGGAAGCGGTGATACTCGTGGAATTGGCGTAATGAGGCAATGACCTCCCGGGTGACCAGGCGGAAATCGGCGGCGCCCGGACTGATGTTGAGCTCGCCCACACGGTTCAACAGCCAATAGAAACCGCGCCCGGTGGAAACTTTCAGGGAGCTTCCGGAATCCATGCGCTGGGTCTGCACGATGTCATAGCCGGCCTCGTGCAGCCGGAGCATCTCCGGAATCAACTCGGGAGGATGCTGGCCGTCGCCATCCATCATGATGACCACATCGGCATCGGCGTGATCGAGCCCGGCGGTCAGCGCCGCCTGGTGCCCGAAATTGCGGCTCAGCCCGAGGAACTGGACTCTGGAGTCGGATGCGGCCAGGGATCGCAGCACCGCCGGCGTATTGTCGCTCGAGCCGTCATCCACATACAGAATACGGATCTCATAGCTGAGGCCGGATACCGCGGCCGAAACGGAAGCGTGCAGCCGCGCGAGTCCTTCGGCCTCGTTGAAGACCGGGATCACGATATCAAGGCTGGGCATAACTGAGGACTATCCGAGACTACGGAGCCGCACGATGATGTAAAACACGATGATCGAAGCGAACTGGATTGCGACGGTCACCGGAATCCAGCGTCGCGCCGGTTTCGAGACCTGCGGGTAGGCTGGCCGGCGAAAATGAATCAGCACCGTGGCGAGCGCCAGCAGTATGTAGAGAGTGTATGTGTAAGAGCGCGAGAGAAACCAGGCGGCCGCCAGGTATCCGTATAAAGCCGCGCGAACGCTCGTGGCAATCTGGACCAGGCGCGCGTCCTCGGGGGTCTTGGAAGGTAACGTGACCAGCGTTTCCAGCCCCCATACACAGACTACAATCAAGGCCAGCCAGAAGAAGTATCCGAACAGCCCCAATTCGGCGAAACAAAGGACAAATGAGTTATGGGCAGTGAGATCGTTATATTCCAGAAACTGACCGTAACCGCTCCCGAAAATCGGATAGGACTTAAGTTGTCCGAGGCCGGCGCCCCAGGCAAAGATGCGGCCTGCCGCCGAACTCTCGTGGATCGAAATCTCGCGGCCCCCGCCGAAATGCAATCCCAGTAACAGCAGAAACACCAGCACCGCGAAAACCGAGGCGGGGATCTTTCCAATACGTGGCGCGAGGAGAACATACAAGATGGCGAGCAGGCCGAAAATAGCGCCTCGCGACTCGGTGAGATAGATGGCGTAAAGCATGATCGCCACCGGCGGTCCAAGGATGACCAGGCTGGTAGTGGGATCGCGCTTCTTCCAGAACACTCCCAATAACCCCAGGCCCACGAGGAGAAACTGGGAGAAGTCATTCGGATCGTTCAGAACTCCCCAGCCGCGGGCGCGGCGCATGAGCGAAATGCCCGCGATTCCCGATTCCAGCACCAGCGGCTGATGCCATAAGTTCGTGTAGTAAGCAATGATCGCCTGAGCTGCCATCACCACGCCACAGGCAACCACCACCAAGCAACAGAAACGGACCCGGGCGATACTGAAAGCGTTGCAAACGATCAGAAAATAGATACACACAAAGACCGCGAAACCGATGAAGACATCGAGGGAAGCCCGCAACGCCAGCCTGGAAAGGAACGACATGACCGCGGCGAACCAGATGCCGATCACCAGGATGTATTGTGGCGACTGTAGCCGCGCCCCCCGCATCGTCAGGGTGGTCAGCGTCATGGCGATAGCTGGGATGAGGATGATCTGCTGAATGTGGTAGGGCGCTAAAGTAGGAAACAATTCCGGCGGCGAGAAGTAGGTCAGCACGATACTGATCAGCGACAGTACAAAGGCCATAGGCTCGCCAACAATTCAGACGGTACGTGTGATGCCCAGCCCGCGGTACCCCAACCGGGTCCTGGCGCAACGGCGGCGCCGGGGCTCTCCGGGGCATTGGTGCACCACCCATCGTAGCACCCCGTTTCTCGCTGCCACGCCCGGGCAACGCCGGTTGTCCGGAAGCGAACGAAATGCCGGGTGGCAGTGCAGGAAAGCCGCGCCTCGAGTGCGGTACAGCCGTTTTCAATCAGGGGCTTCCATTCCCATGGACGGTACCGCCCACCTCGCCGTTGACGCCCGGCTGTGGAAACCAATCCAGTGCCGGCCGGGGGTCCGGGTTATAATCGGTCCTTTGGCGGAAATCCACGAAATCCCGTGTGAATACGCCTAACCTCCGATGCGCTGGCAAGTGAGTCTTCTTCTGAATAAGGCCAAGGGCGTATTGCCTGCTCACGAGTTTCTCCGCCGGGCCAAACGGCGCATACGCGGATTCCATCCGGATTACCGCAGAGATGAATGGGCGATCGAGGAAGGCATCAAGCAGGTGCAGTGGGTCGGGTCCGTCATCGACCTGCGCTTGTCGCGCGTCATCGAGATCGGCTCCGGCTGGCAGCCCATCTTGCCCCTGCTTTACGCCCTCGCCGGCACCCGCGAGTTCATCATGACGGACCTGAAACGGCTCTGTCATGCGGCGACATTTTCGGCCACCGCAAACAGCGTGCTCCACCGCCGGCCGCTGATCGCCCGGCAACTGAACATTCCCGACGCGGCGTTTGAACGTTTGGCCGCGCCACAGGCGCAGGAATCCCTGGAGCAGAGCCTACAGCGTTTATCTATCCGCTATCTTGCCCCGTGCGATTTCCGGGAGACGCAGTTTCCGGCCAACTCGGTCGATGCGGTTGTTTCCCGTTCGGTGTTGGAACATATTCCGCCGGAGATTGTCGGAGAGATTTTTCGCGAGGCGGAACGCATGCTGCGGCCCGGCGGAGTGATGTGCCACTTCATCGACAACTCCGACCACTGGGAGCACGGCGACAAGCGCCTCTCCCGCGTCAACTTCCTCCGGTTTTCGGACAGGTCTTTTCGTTGGATGCAGTCGGACGGGCTGTACCAGAATCGCCTGCGCCATCCGCAGTATGCGGAGTTGCTGCGCGATGCCGGTTTCCGGCCGCATCGGGAAGAACGGATCGTGGACCCGAAGTCGGTATCGGCACTCGACTCGTTGCCGGTTGCCCCGAGGTTTCAATGCTTCAGTAAAGAGGACCTGGCTGCTGTTGACTCCTATTTCCTGGCTGTCAAGCCATGACCCGGGCCGGCTCGACTCGGCAAGCCGCCTGATTGTCAGGTGACACGGCCGGCTCGGTACCATGGCAAGGAAGGAAACGTTGGACGCCGGAACTTTCCGCGAGGAATTGCGTTTTCGATTGCAGAAGAATCGGGAGCGGGTGCTCCTGCGCATCGTGCTCTCTCCGGCGGACACTCCGGTCGAACTCACCGGCGCCGACATTTTGGCGCGCGCTCCCGCTCTGGCCGTGACATACGTCGAGGCGCCGGTAGGGACTGTGGTGCTGCTGCTGCTGCCCCACTCGGTGGAACTCTTTCTGCTTCACCTGGGCCTGATTCTCGAAGGCCGCCTGCCCGCCATTCTGGCCTGGCCGACCAGCCGCGTCGATCCGGAAAAGTATCAGCGCAACCTGCTGCACCAGTTGCGCCGCCTGCCCGCCCGGCAGCTCGTTACTCTGCCCCGCCTGGCCGCCAACCTGGCTGCGGGACTTCACTTTCCCGCTACTCCATGTCCCATCGAAAATGCGTCGCAACTGGAAAAATCGTTCGCCATTCCGCTTCCGCCCGAGATCGACGAGCGGGACGCCGCCCATCCGGGCTCGGGCGACACCCCGCCGGATGCCGTTTTTCTCCAGTTCTCGGGCGGCACCACGGGGGCGCAGAAAGCCGTCGTCGTGACCGCGCCCATGCTCGTCGAACAACTGGAGCGTCTCCGCGCCTTCCTGGAGTTCACCGAAAACGACGGCGTGGCTTCCTGGCTGCCGATGTATCACGACATGGGGCTGATCGCGTGCCTGTGGTTTCCCCTGTGGCACGGCGCCCACTCGGTGCAATTCAGCGCCGCCGATTGGCTGATCAATCCGGAGCGCCTGTTTGACTTCGCCGATCAATATCGCGCCACCTTCTGCTGGCTTCCCAATTTTGCGTTCTCCTACCTGGCGGCGCAGCGCGACCGCATGAAGGGGCCTCACGCGCTGGACCACGTGCGGGGCTGGATCAACTGCTCCGAGCCGATTCGGCTCCGCTCGTTCCGCGAATTCGCGGACACGTTTGCGCCGTGGGGCATCTGCCGGGAAGCCCTGCAGGGGTCGTACGCCATGGCGGAAAACGTGTTCGCCGTCACCCAGACCCCCCTCGGCCGGGTTCCCGATACATTCCCTCGCAGCCGCCTGCGCCACCGCGCCGCCGCTTTCGACCAGACCGCTTTCGATCTCCTGGACGACGTCTACGTCTCGAGCGGCCGGATTCTGCCTGGCATGGAAGTGCGGGTGGTGCGCCCCGACCTGTCCGTCTGCGCCGACGCCGAGCCCGGCAACATTCAACTGCGCAGTCAATGCCTGTTCGGCGGTTACTGGACCAGCGACGGTTTCATCAGCTCGTCCATCTCCGGCGACGGCTGGTATAACACCGGCGATTACGGCTTCCTCGCCGGTGACGACCTGTATGTCATCGGACGATTGAAGGACATCATCATCGTGGGCGGTCAGAACGTGTTCCCGGAGGATGTCGAGTTGGTGGTAAACTCGGTGGACGCCGTCTATCCCGGCCGGGTTGTCGCCTTCGGAATCAACGACGAGCAGTACGGCACGGAAAGCCTGGTCGTGGTGGCCGAACTGCGCGGAGAATATGAGGCTTCCAGGGCAGAGGCCCTGGAGCGCCAGATCCGTAGACTCGTTCTTTCCACAATCGGCATTGCTCCGCGTTATGCTGCTGTTGTGCCCGAACGGTGGATTGTCAAGAGCACGGCCGGAAAGATCTCGCGCCGCGACACGCGCGAACGGTTCGCGCGCGAACGGCTCTCCCCTCCACCCGGCGCTGTCTGATCGATATGCTGAACCCCAGCCAAGTACGCGGAGCCGCGCAGGAAATTGTTGCGGAGATGACCGGAAAACGGGTCAAGGACGATGACTCGCTGATCTCTTCCGGCCTGATCGACTCTCTGTCCATTCTCAAACTCATCAGCCGTCTCGAAGCGAGGCTTTCGGTGGCCATCCCGGTGGACAATTTGCAGCCGGACGATTTTGAGACCGTGGATTACATCACTGAAACGGTCCTCCGTGTTGCCGGTTCGTAATGACGCGTCCCGGCTCAGCAACCATCGTTCTGGCGGGCACCCTCCTGTGGCTGACGGCCCTGTTTGCTCTGCGGCCGTTCGAAATCGCCAATCATGTCCTCGACCGCGTATTCGGCGCCAATCCCGACTGGGCCCACGTCGAAAACACCTTCCGCGATCCGCTCACCCAGGAGGTGAGCCGCGGAGGCTCGCCCCTGCGGAGCTTTCAGATTCTGGGGGAGGCATGGGGCCCTCGCCGCGGCGCCATTCGTATCATGCTGATGGGCAATTCGCAGATGCTCATGGCCAACCTTGCCGCCGGCGAAGCGCCGCCCACCGGCCCGGAGAAGACCTATACCGACCAGATCACCGACCATTACCGGCAGGAGCCCCATACGCTCGTCTATCGCCTGGCGGCGGGCGCTCTCAGCTATGAGGAGATGCTGTGGTATGCCGCTTACCTCGCCGGCCGGCCGGAAATCAAACCGGATGTCCTGGTGGTGCAGTTGAACTATCAGAGTTTTGCCAGCGGCGGCATTCGGGGCGGCATGCTGGAATTGCTCTCCGATCCCGCCTTCCGCGGCCGTGCCGAAGCCATCGCCCGCGCTCGGCGGCCCGATTCCGCTTCCTTCGCCAAGGCCCTCTCCGACTATGACGAATGGCAGAGCCATCAAGGCGCGCCGCGCGCCGCTGCCCAGGGCCCCAGTTGGGGCTACCGCCTGGAAACGTCCGTCCGCGGAGAACTGGACCGCATCCCGGGCTTCCGCCGCCGCAACGCCATGAAAGCCTCCTTTGAGGGCATGTTGCTGCGGAGCCGTTTCTATTTCCTGCGCCTGGGGTCCAGCCATAAGCGTTCCCTGCAGGGCAGCCGCGTCGATGCCAGCCGTGCCGCCCTCGAAGACCTTGCCGACCTGTGCGGCCGCTCCGCCATCCGGATCATTCTCTTTCAGGCGCCCACCAACCCCACCGTGCCGCTCTATGCCACTCCCGGGGACGATCGCTCGTATCACGATTTCGCCACCGCGCTGGCCTCCCGTCACGGCCTCACGCTCCTCGACTTCGAGCACTGCATCCCGGCCGAACACTGGGGCATGGCGCTGAACGACCCCGACCCCCTCCACCTCGGCCGCGAGGGCCATCGCCGTTTGGCCGCCCTCATGATTGCCGCCCTCGCCAAAAACGGACTCTAGCCTGCATGCAGTTCAATTCCTATTCCTACGTCCTCTTGCTCATTCCGGCCGCCGGGCTCTTCTGGGCGCTGCCGGCAAGCCTCCGGCGCTGGTATGTGCTGGCGCTGAGCATCGCCTATTACGCTACCTGGAATGTCGCTTTCCTGGGCGTTCCCCTGCTGCTTTGCCTGGGAGTGCAAGTGGTCGCGCGCGTCCTGATCTCCGGGGCAAAACACTCCCGGGCCTGGTTTTGGGGCGGCATCGGTTTTGTCCTGTCCCTCTTCCTGTTCCTCCGCTACCGCGACTTCCTGGCCGCCAACGTGAATTCCGTGCTGACTGCCATCGGAGCCGCGCCGGTCAGCGCCGCCTTGCAAATCGCCGTCCCCCTGGGAATCTCTTTCTATTCCTTCGAAGCCATCAGTTATCTGATCGATGCCCGCCAGGGCCGCATCAAGCACAGCCGCTTCTCCGACCTGTACCTGTTTGTGATGTTCTGGCCCCACCTGATGGCCGGCCCGATCGTGCGCTTTCGGGAGTTGGCTCCGCAGCTCGGCTTTACCAGAGAATTCGAAATGCCGATGCTGCTGCGCGGCCTCGACCGGCTCGTCTGGGGCCTGGTGCAGAAGAACCTGATCGCCAACACCCTCGGCGCCTTCGTCGATGAAGGGTTTGTCTCGATCGCCGTCCGCGCCAACTCGACCCTCGACAACTGGACCCTGGCGGTGGCCTTCGGCCTCCAGATCTACTTCGATTTTGCGGCCTATTCGAACATGGCCATCGGCGTAGCCCAACTCATCGGCGTCACGCTTCCCGAGAACTTCCGTTTCCCCTACCACTCCCAAACTCCCCCCGAATTCTGGAGCCGGTGGCATATGACTCTGTCGCGGTGGATTCGGGACTATCTCTTCTTCCCGGTGAACGCCCGCTTTCGCGGTGCGCGCCTGCCCCTGTACGCCAGCCTGCTGGGCATCATGGCCCTGGTCGGCCTCTGGCATGGGGCCGGTTGGGGATTCGTCGCGTGGGGCCTCATGCACGGCGCCTTTCTGGTTCTCTACCGCATCTGGGAGGACTTGGCCGTCACCCGTTTCCCGGAATTCGCCAAATCGCGGCTGGCCGCCTGGTGCTGGCGGGGCTTCACCCTCATGGCCGTCACCGCGGCCTGGATTCCCTTCCGCGCCGCCACCGGAGCCGACGCGGTGACGATGCTGGGGTCCATGTTCGGACGCCTTCGCTTCGGCTTGTCGTACGGCGTCAACTCGTACCTGACGGTTCTGCTGATCGCTCTTTTCTGCGCGGTCGAGCCGTTCCTGGCGGGCGCCTGGAGCCGTGCCGAAGCCTGGATTGCCGCACGCCCCGGCGGCTGGGTGGCTTCCCGCTACGCGCTCCGCACCGCGGTCTACGCGTTCGGGTTGCTGCTGTTTCTGATCTTCGACGACCGCAGCATGGAGTTCATCTACTTCCAGTTCTGACCGCGCAGCCGATCGATCCGTCCGGCGGCCTTCATCGGGCCGCCGTATCCACCGCCTGCCGCATCTCCCAGGTGGACACGTAATGAAGCTGGTAACTCTCGCGCCGGCATCCCTCGCCAAGCAGTTCGAACAGCCGGTCCAGCCCGCCCTCCAGCAACATCGCCTGGATGTTGCGTTCAAACGCCCCGTGAGCGTGGAGCTTCAGAAACAGGTGATTGCCGATGCGTGGCGCCAGCGCCAGCCAGCGCCGCACCCGCCCGGGGGTGGCCGGATCCTGGCTCGCCATCTCGCCGCTTTCCATCCGCGGCTTCAGCCGCTCGTTCCAGCGCACGCCCAACGGCCCGGGGATCATCAGCAGGTCGCCGCTCCCCGGCGCGCCCGGCCGGACCGGCACGCCGTGGTCGTAGGAGCGCGGCCGTAGTGGATCGTCCGTCACCCAGTAGATCGTGTTCACCGTGCGCGACTGGGTGGGCGAATTCCCCGACGGCATGGTGAAATCCGCATAGCACCCCAGATCGCGCAGCAGGGTGATCTCGTTGTTCAACCCGCAATACCGGCCGTCGGGCCGCGAATTGTCGAGGGCCCAGTTGCCGTGGATGAATCCGAACACGATCCGGCCGCCGTGCCGGCGCAGCAGCCCGTGGCGCGTGGAGAGGGTCTCGATAAAGCCGCTCATCCGGTCGAGAAAGTTCTGCTCGCCTTCGCCGTTGTGGTGGATGTGCACGTCCACGTCGGCGAAGCCGCGCTCCTTCATCCCCGCCAGGGCATCCAGAAACGGGCAATGATACTCCTCCTGCGGGTAGTAAAAGGTGTACTGCGGCGGCCGGCCGGTCGAGTCGGCATGCCTGCCGGCGATGTCCGGCCAGTGTTTCGTCCACGCCGCTACCCGGGCCGTGGCCCGGTCCTTGGTGGCGTTGCCGCGGCCGGGCTCCCAGTGGTCCGCGATCGCCACCCACACGTGGCTCCCCGCGGGAGCTTTCCGCCGCGTAATCCGATTCCGGATATATCCCGGTAGCCACAACTCCGCGTGACGGGGGAAGCGCATTATCGTTTGACCCGGTAGACCTCGAGATCGCCGTAGAACGGATCGGGAACCTTGCCTACCAGCTCCGCGCCTCCCGCCCGTATGAACGCGTCGGTCTTCTCGCGGACGTCCCGCCAGTCGTCGTTTCCGTACCCGCTGCCGCGCAGCAGGACGCGATCGTGGAGAATCATGTAATCCACGCCCGCCTCCTGAATCGCGTAATCGAGCGGCGTCCGGTGCCACGAGTAATACGTCCGGTCATGGAGTGCCAGGAAGAACGTGATCGCCCCGTAAACATGGGCATTCGGCGGTATCATCGCGCGCAGCGAGCGGGTCACCGCCGCGTAATTCGCCGTGCGCGCCTGCCGCAGCACCAGCAGGTTTCCGCCAATCTCGGAGAGCACCACCACCGCGCACCACACCGCGAACACCGTCCGC
Source organism: Bryobacterales bacterium (assembly GCA_963836425.1). Taxonomy (GTDB): domain Bacteria; phylum Acidobacteriota; class Terriglobia; order Bryobacterales; family Bryobacteraceae; genus CAWIJJ01. The sequence goes on from CAWIJJ010000021.1 coordinate 153,801, forward strand.
CAGCGCGTCTTCCGCAACTCCACCCAGGCGATCCCCACCGTCAGCCCCAGATACGGCGCGATGATGGCGAAGTATCGCACGGTCGGGTTGCCCGTCTGCGGCCAGGTCAGCAGGCTCGGCACGATCAGCATCAGTGCCGTCCAGAACAGCCTGCGCCGTTTCCATGCCAGCACCGCCAGCGATGCCGCGACCAGCAGCGCGATATGCAGCCGCAGCGGAACCGCGAACGGCAGAAAACTCAGCCGCTGGTTGCCAAAGCCCAGAAAATCGGCGTAGCGGATCCCCTCGCCGTGCAGTATCTCCAGCAACGGGATCTTGGAGCCGCGCCCGTACAACGCGCGAAACGCCTCCAGCCGGACCGGGTCGCCGAACAGCCAGACGGCGAAAGGAATCAGCGTGGCGATGCTGGTGAGCACCAGCGCCCACGCCCGTTTGGAAAGCAGGATCCGCCACCGGAACTCATACAAGAGCAGCAAGCCGATAGACAGCGCCACTCCGAAGCCCACCACGTGGTAGTTGAACGACAGCCCCAACGCCACCCCCGAAAGCGCCGCCAGCGGCACCGAATCCCGCTCCCGGGAAAGAAAGTAGAGCAGCACGGCAAGGGCGCCGAAGCACGTCACAAACGCTTCCGGCCGCACCGTGCGGGCCGCCAGGAAGACGATGTTATCCACGCTGACCAGCAGCGCCGCCAGCAGCCCGGCTTCGCTGGAAACCAGCAGCCTGCCCAGCCAGAACGCGATCGGGATGGTTGCCAGGCAGGCGAGGAACTCCGGAATGCGCGCCCGCGACGGACCGACGCCCAGCGCGCGGAACGTAGCCGCCAGCGTGACCGGCATGGCGATGGGCCGCGTGTCGGCTTGGGATTCGATGTCGCGCGGAGGAAAGATGCCGTTACGCAGCTTGCCTTCCTGCGACAGCGTGTACGCCGTGCTCGAATACCAGCTTTCGTCTTCCACCCAGCGGTAGCTGAACAGCGGCAGCACCTGAAGCGCCAGAAGCAGGCACAGCGCGGGCAAGGCCCAGCGAGGGTGGGGAGCGGCGGTATAGCTGATGTTGGAAGGCATGGACCTTAGTCGATTACGGGGACCAGATTGGCTTCAATGATCCGTTGATCCGAGGTCAGCAGCCGAAGACCGTGGACGCGGGCCGTGGCCACGATGGCACGATCCGCTGGGTCGCGCAGGCCGACTAGCATACCGGCTTCGGCGGCGACGCGGATCGAGAGCGGCAGAATCTGAATACTGGCCTCGTCTTCAAATGAAGCGAACAAATCGCTCACACTGCTTTTGATCCTGGTACTGCCACCCGAAAGCAGAACCGCGATTTCCAACAGAGTCATCGCGCTCACTGCTAGTGGCTCGCCTCTCTGGACGGACTCATCGATGGCTCGGGCTTGCGCCTTCGATAGCCGTCCGGGCTCGGTCAACCAACGCACCACCACATGAGTGTCCAGCAGGAGCCGGGGTCTCAAGCCGAGCGCCCTATTGTCCCTTCGCCACGTCCCACAGGTGGGAGGTATCCATGTTCACGATATCGCCCACGATCTTCACCTTGCCGGCCCACGCTCCCTCGAGCGACTTTCGCGGTTTCCGTTTCCGCGAGGGTCCAACAGTCGCTACCGGGCGGCCGCGCTTGGTGACCGTAATCGTGCCGCCATGCTCTTCAATCTCGTCCAGGAGTGCCAGGCACTTGGCCTTGAACTCCGTTGCGCTTACCACCCGGTTCTGCATATGTCTCCATCATACCAAGCGGTCATCTGACCACTTCGACCAGGCGGCTACAGCCGGAACCCCGATTTCGCCGCGTCGTCGGCGAACATCTTGACGGTTTCGAGCGAGTATTCGGCAAGGTCCTTCCCCGCCAGCGACAGCTTCTTGAGGATGTCCGGCGTGGCCGTGATGATGTGGCAGCCGATGGCGTCCGCCTGAAACACGTTGAGCAGCTCGCGCGGGCTCGCCCAGATCAGCTCGATCTGCGGATGGGGCCGCAGCAAACGCACCGCGTGGGACATGATCGGCAGCGGGTCCACGCCCGTATCGGCAATGCGCCCGGCGAACACGCTCACGTTGGCCGGCGCTCCGCCCACCAGGGCCTCCGTCACCGCGCACACCTGCTCCGAGGTCAGCATGGCAGTGACGTTCAGCTGGATGCCGTCGTGCGACAGCCGGTGTACCAGCGCGCACGCCGATTCCCGCCGCGTGTTGGTCACCGGAATCTTCACGTAGACGTTCGGCCCCCATTGATGGATCAGCCGCGCCTGCCGCTCCATCTCGTCGAATTCGTCGGCGAACACTTCAAACGAGATCGGCCGGTCCGTGATGGTGGCCAGAATGTCGCGGGCGAAGCCTTCGTAATCCGTGATATGGGCCTTCCGCATCAGCGTGGGATTGGTCGTAAATCCCCGAATCAGCGGATTCGCATAGAGCTCGAGCATGCTCTGCTTCTCTGCGCCGTCGGCAAAAAGCTTCACTCTCAAATCGGCAAGTGGTTGGTTCACCCGGTGGCTCCCTGTGGGTCTCTGGCTGGCGGAAACGTGCGTGCGAGACCTTCCTCGAAAGTGTAACGCGCTTGCCAGCCCAACTGTCGGTGCGCCGCGGTACAATCGCACGGCCAAAGAGGCGTAATCGAACGGACGCGATACGGCGTCAGCGGCACCGGCCGCTTGAGCATCTTGCCGAGTAATTCCACACCCCATCCGGCCCCCATCAGAAACCATCCCGGGATGTGGTAGACCGGCACCACTCGTCCCGCTTGCCGCACCCGCTCGATGTATTCGTTTTGCCGCAGGCTGCCCGGATCGACCAATTGGAAGATGCTGCCATTGGGCACCTCCTTCTCCGCCGCGAGCAGCAGCGCATCCACTACGTTTTCGACATACACGAAGGGCACGTACCGGTCACCCGGGCCGACCACCAGCCACCGCCCCGCGATCGCCAGCGTGCCGCCCGGAGCCGCCTTCTCCGCTCCCGGTCCGTAAATCTGCCCCGGCCGCAGCAGCACCGCCCGGATGCGGTTGGCGGCCGCCGCCTCGCGCACCATCCGCTCCGCCTCGAGCTTGGTCTGGGTATACAGCCCCCGCCGCCCGGCCTGCGGCTCATAGGGCGAGGACTCGTTCACCGCCACGCCCTCCCTGTGGCCGGCATGATCCAGCACCGTCATCGAGCTGACATAAACCAGCTTCTTCACGCCGTGCCGTTCGCAGGCCTCGATGATATTGCGTGTGCCCCACAGGGTGGCGCTCGAAAATTCGAAGTTGCCGCCGCGCATCGCCGCGCCCACGTGGTAAACCACTTCCACGCCCGCCACCGCCCGGTCCACCGCGGCCGGATTGCCGAGGTCGCCGTAGACCCGGTGGATGTCGTCGTCGCCCTGTATTTGTGGGGGTCTGCGCAGCATCACCCGGATCGGCTCGCCCGCTTCCCGGAGCCGCGCCACCAGCGTCCGCCCCAGAAAACCTCCCGCCCCGGTCACCAGGATGCGCGGCTGCCGCGCCGGCGCTTTTTCCCGCAGGTATTCGACTTTATCGGCATCGGCGCGCCGCGACACCTCCTCCAGCAGCGCAATGGCGCGCCGCCCTTCTTCGGGCGGCACCGGAGGCGGGTCGCCGCGCTGCAGCGCCTCGTGGAACTTCACCACCGATACGTGAATGCCGGGGGAGGGAAGCAGCCGTTTGGTCGCGAAGCGCAGCGTGTTCGCCGTGACCTTCCACAGCATCCGCAGCGAACCCAGCCCCGCCCCCAGAATCCGCTGCACCGGCTTGGGCGCGGGGTACGTCTGGCGCACGCTCAGCGTCTGCAGGTAGCAGTCCACGTGCATCACCCCGCGCGTACCGTGCACGATCAGCTCATTCTGGATGGGCCGCACGTTCCAGGAAATGTACATCCCCCCGGTGCCCTTCTCGCATTCGAGTTGTCCGCGCCATTCGTCGAACACCAGGTTGGGATCGCCCTTGCCGCTGGCGTAATAGCGGAGGTCGGCCCGGCGGATGGGCCCCAGAAACGCTTCCAGCAGGTACAGCGCATGCACCCCCAGATCCTGAAACGGATACGAGCCGTTGCGGAACTGCGGCGGAATCGCCGGGCCGCCGGAGTACACCGGGTAGTCCGAGCTGCGGAAAAAATCCGCCCCCGTGATGTCGCCGCAAGCCCCGCTGCGCAGCAGTTCGAGCGCCTGGAGCACCACCGGGTCCATGCGCGCCGAGTGGTTCACCGACAGCACCAGCCCCTTCTCCCGCGCGTGCGCGATCATGCGGTCGCAATCGGCCGCCGTCTCGGCCATGGGCTTCTCGACCAAAACGTGGCAACCCATGTCCAGGGCCTGTAAAACCAGGGCGGCGTGCGATGCCGGCGGAGTCAGCACGTGGATCACATCCGGCCGCGCCTCGGCCATCGCCTCCAGCGACGGGTACACCCGCGGAATCGCAAACTGACCCGCCAGCGCCTTGCCGCGGGCTTCGTCCGGATCGGCCACCCCCACGATCTCCACGAACGGCAGGCTGCGCAACGCTCGCGCATGATACGTGGCCACGTAGCCGGCTCCGACGAGCCCCGCTTTGATCTGCCAGGCGCTCATGATGCCAGCCGCAGATCGCCCGGCAGCACCGGGTCGGCGTGGCTGTCGATCGCTTCGCGGAGAAACACCTCCAGGTCGGCGTTGGGCTTCCATCCCAGCCACTGTTTGGCGGCCCGGTTGTCGATCTGGCTGAACATGGCGCTGCTCGTCATATCGCGGTAATACTGGCGGTCCCCGCCCCGTCCCAGGGCCCGCTTCAGGACGGTCTTGCAGACCACCTTGGCATTGAATAACGCCAGGTTCCTGGGGTAGAAGCGGAAATTCCGCAGCGTCCGCTCCCCCGCCAGCCGGATATATTCGCGCGCCGACAGAAATACGTCGCCGCCCAGGTTGAACGTCCGGCCTTCGATACCCGGAGCGTCCAGCGCCAGCGCCAGCGCCGCCGCCACATCCTGCACCAGGACGAACGGCATGGGGTTGTGCCCGTTCCCCCAACCCACCAGGCAGGTGGGCGTCCGCCACGATCCGATGCCGCCGTGCGCCAGCGCTCCCCCGCGCCCCACCACCAGGCACGGCCGTGCGATGATCGCCGGCAGCCCCCGGGCGGCGTGGTGTTCGAGGAGCAGCCGCTCGCTTTCCACCTTGCCCCGCGCATACGGATTTCGCAGGTGCGGTTTCGCATCCGGCCCCGCGCTTTCATCGATGGTGCCGCCGCGGCCCAGAAAAACGGCATCGCTGGTGCTCGCATAAATCAGCCGCCGCACGCCATGGCGCAGGCACGCCTCGGCGACGTTGCGCGCGCCCTTCCCGAAGTCGCTCTCGATGGTCAGTTGATATACCACCGTCGCCCCCGCCAGAATCTCCATCATCCGCGGGCCGTCGGTCACGTCGCCGTTCACCGTGTGTACGCCCTCGACCGCCGCGCCCGCCGCCCGCCGGCTCACCACCGTGATCGTTGCCACCTTGCCGCGCAGTTGCGAAACCAGGTTCCGCCCGATGAAACCCGCCCCGCCCAGCACCACCACCCTATCGGTTTGCGACATCCGCGGAAATCTCCCTGTTGGCGCTCGAGAACTTCAAATTTCGGACCGTGGCGGCGCAGTACTCCACCACCCCGCGCCCCGCGCGGACGTCCTCCCGCGGACTCGTTCCGGAGGCCACCGCCTGGTAGAACGCCCGAAAGCTCCGGTAAAACGCATTGCGCCGCCGGCTGGCCGCCAGCCCCAGGGCGGCGCCGTACGGATGCGCCACCGCGGCCAGCGCCGCGCCCAGCGACTCCCTGCCGTGAGCCCACCCCTCCCCGAGCGGTCCCGCCACCCGCCGCGGGCTGGGTTCGCTCACCCGCAGCGTGCCGCGCCCCAGGTCCGCATGCGCCACCCCATCCTGCCCCAGCACCCGCACCGAGGTGTCCGCCACGCCTTGCCCCATCGACAGGTACAGGCTGGCGGTGCCGCGCTCGCATTCGAGCGCGATCTGCCACGAACCGAAGAAACTCTTCCCCCCGCGCAGCTCCTGCTCCCCTGCCGCAAAGCATTCGGCGTGCACCACCGCGCCCATCAGCAGCCGGATCACCGAAAACGGGTGCGGGCCGAATTCGAACAGCATGTTCTCCGGCCGCTGGAACATGTAATTGCCCGGATCGGAGCGCGGAATGTATCCCGGCGGCGCGCAGAAGTTCATCAGCGCGTGATTCACCCTGCCCAGCCGCCGCTCGCGAATGGCCGCCACCAGCCGCTCCATCACCGGCGTATAGGTCAGGCTGTGGTTCACTCCGCAGATCCGCCCCGCCCGCGCGCTTTCCGCTTCCAGCCGCCGGCATTCGGCCGTGCTGAGCCCCAGCGGCTTTTCCACCAGCACGTGGCAGCCGGCGCGCAGGCACTCGATGGCCGGCTCGATGTGGTGCGGCGGGGGCGTCAGGATGTGCACCGCGTCCAGCCGCGCCTTCTGCAACATCTCTCCGGCCGAGGCGTAGGTTTCCGGGATGCCGAATTGCCGCGCCAGCGCTTCGCCGCGCGCCGCCACCGTGTCGCATACCGCAGTGAGCCTGATTTCGGGCAGCAGTGGCAAAATCGCGGCATGGGCGGACGAGATGCCTCCGGCCCCCACGAATCCCACGCGCAGGCCGCCCGCAGTGGTCGTCAATGCCATAAGTGCGATTTTCGGTTCAAGAGTCTCATTATAATGGGGCGACTTTGCCAAGCTCTGTGACGATCCACGCCACTGCCTCGCCGAGCGTCCCCACCCGCGCATCCGGCGGCGCCGCGGGCCCCCGCTCGCGATACCCCCGGTCGATCCAGACCGTGCGGCAGCCGGCTGCCTTCCCCGCATCGATATCGCGCCAGCGGTCGCCGATCAGGAAGCTGCGCGACGGCTCCGCCCCGTACCGTGCCGCCCCTTCCAGAATCAGCCCGGGCTTCGGCTTCCGGCAGGCGCAACCGTCGGCGTCGTCGTGGAAGCAGGCCAGAAAGAGGTCCACCGGCAGTTCCTGGCACAGCCGGTGGTGGATGGCCTCCACCGCGGCGGCGGTCTGCCTGCCGCGCGCCACATCCGGCTGGTTGGTCACCACGATCAGCGGCAGCCCCAGCGATTTCAACTGTTCCAGCGCCGCCGCCGCCCCCTCCACGATGCGCACCTCCGCCGCCGACGCCGGCGGATAGGGCTTTCCGTCCCGCACCACGGCCTCGTTCAGCACGCCGTCGCGATCCAGAAACACCGCCGCGCGGGGGGTCAGCGCACCGACTCCCATTTCGTCTCCGCCTGCTTGACCCGCGGATGCGAAACCAGCAGGTGCCACACCACCGCCTGAAACGCCTCGGCGTGCGGCGTGGTGTGGACGGCGTTCACCGTGGGCACGATCACGCAGGCGTCGGCCGCCTGCGCCGTGTAGCCGCCGTCGCGCCCCACCACCCCCAGGATGGTGGCGCCCACTTCCTGCCCGTATTGCAGCGCCTTGACCAGGTTGGGGCTGACATTCTTCTCCAGGTTGCCGCCCCCCACCGAAAACACCAGCAGCGTGTCTTCGCGGCGCAGCCGGCTGCCGCGCAGCCAGCTTTCAAATACCGTGGCCCACCCTTCGTCGTTGGTGCGCGCCGTCAGCTCCGAAACGTTGTCGGTGGGCGCGTACGCCTCCAGCCCGGCGATCTTGCGGAAGTCGTTCACCGCGTGCGAAGCGTTGGCCGCGCTTCCCCCCACCCCCAGGATGAACAGCCGCCCGCCCCGCGACCGCGTCTCGGCGAGCAGCGCCGCCGTGCGCTCGATCTGCTCTTCGTCCAGCCGATCGAGGATGTCCTTGGCTTCCGTCAGAAACTGCCGCGTGAAACTCATGCCTGCCAGGTGCTCCTCCAACTCCCGAATCCCCGCAAACGAACCCGTTTCGTAAAACCGCTGCTTTACTTTGTACCCTGCCAGCTCGCCGGTCGCGAGTAACTCCTGGTAGAGATCCGCCAGGTCGTGTGTCCCCTCGCCCGAAATGCCGGTGAAAGCGGTGCGATGGAACACCCCCAGCCCGTAATCGATATAGTGCATGGCGGGCGTGCGGGCTTTTTTACTATAGGCGAGAATCCGCCCCTCCGCGAACTGCACGTTGCTGGTGTCCCACTGGTTGCGGTTGTCGTAGACGGTCATGAGCCCCTGCCGCCCGCTCTCCTGGAAGGCCCGCTCGACGGCGGCGTAATCGCAGGGCAGGTAGGAATCGCCGTAGAGCACGAAAAAGCTCTCGCCCAGCAGGGGCAGCGCATGGGCGATCGCCCCGGCCGTTCCGCGCAGCCGCGGCCCGTCGGCCGAATAGGTGAGTGCCACCCCGAACCGGCTGCCATCGCCCGCATAGGCTTCGATCCGCTCGGCCAGGTACCCCACGCACAGCGTGACCCGCCGGATGCCCCGCGCGGCCAGCAGCCGCAACTGGTGCGCCAGGAACGGCTCGCCCCGGATTTCGATCAGCGCTTTGGGAATCTTCTCGGTAACCGGCCGCAGGCGGGTAGCCAGCCCGCCGGCCAGGATCGCTACGGGCAGCATGAACCCTCAGGATGGCACGGCGGGCGGGTGCTGGAGCGCCGAGCGGAGCCCCCGGCAAGATTCAGGAACGAAGCCAATCTCATTTTCGAACAATGGAGTGGGCGCAAACGGCCCTACCTCCGGCCACAGTGTAACCCGGGGACGCTGGGCGGGCGTTGTAAGCGATAGAGGCGAATCGGGGAAAGTCGTGTGATCGGGTCGGGCGGGGAATTAGTCGCTGCGCCTCCCCATTCCGATGTAGATAAGGCCTGCCTGGCGCACTTCGTGGGCCTCCAAAATATTGCGTCCGTCAAAAACAACCCGGTCCGTGAGCCGTTCGCCCAATTCATAAAAATCAGGGCTCTTGTACTCATCCCACTCGGTCATAATCACCAGCGCATGCGCGCCGCCCACCGTGGCATATTTGTTTTCGAACTGTTTAATCCGATCACCGAAATGTGCTTGAGCGCGCCGTAAAGCCTGGGGATCGTGAGCCTGGATGTGTGCTCCACGCTGAAGCAGATACTCGATCAGATCCACCGCCGGCGATTCCCGGATATCGTCTGTTCGAGCCTTGAACGCCAGGCCCCAAACCGCGATTGTCTTCTCCGCAACCGATCCGAAGTATTGTTCGATTTTCTTCGGCAGGTGGAGCTTGTGTCGATTGTTCGATTCCTCAATCGCCGGGATAAGACTTACATTGGTCCCGTGTTCACGCGCGCTTTCGCGCAGTGCGCGGATATCTTTCCCAAAACAGCTTCCACCGTAACCTGGCCCCGCGTACAGAAACAGCTGACCGATCCGTGGATCGCTGGCAAGTCCAGTGCGCACGGATTCGATGTCCGCCCCAACCACGTCGCAATAGCGGGCGAGTTCGTTGATCAGCGCCACCCGGCATGCCAGGAAACTATTGGCGGCAAGTTTGGTTACGATCGCCGATTTCGGATCTGTAACATGCAGCAGGCCGGCTTTCCGTTTCGTGAACGGAGCGTAGAGAGCCTCCATAAACTCCCGTGCCTCCAGCGAAATCACCCCAATGATGACTCGGTGAGGCTGGACGAAATCGCGGACAGCGGTTCCCTCCGCAAGAAATTCGGGATTCGATAACAACTCGAACTCCGCACCGGATCCCGACGTCTCCTCGGCCAGGATCGCGTGCACGCGCGCATAGATATCCGGTGTCACCGTACTCTTCAGGACGACCAGGTATCGCTTGTGCTCGCGCAGCGCTCGGCCGATCTCATGGGCCGCCTCTTCTACGTACCGAAAATCATAGGCCCCCGATTCGAGCGAGGGCGTTCCGACCGCGATGAATATAGCCTCGGCAGTTTTGACTGCTTCCGCTGTATCCGTAGTGAAGTTGAGGGTGCCGTCCGCAATGGCGCTACAGAGAATTTCGTCGAGCCCTGGTTCATGGATGGGACATCTGCCTGTTCGGAGTGCTTCCACCACCTTAGGATCTTTGTCGACGCACGTTACGCGATTGCCAACGGAGGCAAACATGGCTCCGCTTACCAGCCCAACGTACCCGGTACCAACGACAGCCAGCCTCTTCATTTAGAATTGGGCAATTTACCACAAGTTGGGCCGGCGCATTCGGCTCGCAATCATCGCCGTCGTTCCAGGTCATGTCCCGTTGCGCCAGTCCGCCGCCGCCGTTACGGAATGGCACCGTCAGCACCCAGTCTCCAGTCTCTAGCGCTGCGGGCCGGGCTGAAGAAACCGCCCGCCGATCTACCGCGCCTCGAGCAGGAAGGCGAGGAGATCCACAAGGCCAAGAGGAGATATATAGGGATCCCACGCCAACGCTGTTATACTAAAATATAACTTCTAGGAGAATACCACCCCATATGTACACAACAAATCTGCGCAAGGTTGGCGGCTCGATTATGTTGGCCGTACCCCCCGCGCTGCTCGACATCCTGCACCTGCGGCCGGGAGCGAAGGTGGGCCTGGCGGTGCAAAGCGGGCGGCTGGTTGTGGAGCCGCAGCAACGGCCGCGTTATACGCTAGACGAGCTGCTGGCGCAATGCAATCCGCGGGCTCGGCGCAGCAAGGAAGAGCGTGAATGGCTGGATGGCAAGCCTGTGGGCGGCGAGTTGATTTGATGAAACGGGGAGAAATCTGGCTCGTCGGGCTTGATCCCACGCAGGGACACGAGCAGAAGGGCCGACGCCCGGTCCTGATCGTGTCGCCGGAAGCGTTCAATCGCATCACGAAAGTGCCTGTAGTGCTCCCGATCACGAGCGGAGGGGATTTCGCGCGGACGGCCGGCTTCGCCGTAACGCTGGAGGGTGCCGGAACGAAAACAACAGGCATTGTCCGCTGTGACCAGCCCCGTGCGCTCGATCTCCGGGCGCGCAGCGGCAAGAAGCTGGAAAACGCTCCCGACGCGATCGTGAATGAAGTGTTGGCTAAGCTGGCAACGATTTTCGAATAAAATCCGCGTCCATTAAGCGTAAAGCAGCGCTGGCAAGCGTTGCCGGCTGCCTCCAGCATGCCGAGCCGCCTGGAACGAGACGAGGCGTGCAACTGGCAACGGATTCATCCCCAAAAACGACTGAGAAGTGCAGAAACTGCTGTTGCGTAAGATCTGATCGTTCCTCATTCATCATAGTCGGACGACGCCACAGAGCCGCGACCGCCCCACTTTCAGTGGTTGGACCTCCACGTGCCACACAGACGCCGAGGAATAACATTTATGAGCACAAGCGCAGTGATTATCATCGCGGCAGTAATCGTCGCTGTCATTGCGGCATGGTTTCTCTTCCGGCGACAGCGCTCCACGAAGCTGCGCTCACAGTTCGGGCCGGAATATGAAAATGCCGTTCACAAGTACGGAAGTTCTCCCAAGGCGGAGAACGCGCTGGTGGCTCGCCAAAGGCGCATCGACACGCTGCGCATTCATTCCCTGCCAACTGACGAGCGGGACCGTTTTGCGAACCAGTGGCACGAATTACAATCGCGATTTGTCGACGACCCTGCCGGGTCTATTGAGAAGGCCGACCAGTTGGTCTGTGACGTGATGAGCGCCCGCGGCTATCCCATGTCGGAATTCGAAGTCCGGGCCGAGGATCTTTCGGTGGACCATCCACACGTAGTGCGGAACTATCGGGCTGCGCACGCCATTACGCTGCGGCGTGAGGGCGGAGAGACGAGCACGGAAAACCTTCGTCAGGCGCTGGTGTATTACAGGGACTTGTTTGATGAACTGCTCGAGGCCCATCTGGCCGAGAAGGGAACAACAAGATGAACGAAGCGACGCAGGTAGAAGAACCTATCTCTACGGCCGAACTGGCCGCGAAGCCCGGCGTCAACAGCGAAGCGGCGGGTCCGCTTCTTTCGCCGGAATTCGTGCAGGATTTGCGCAAACGTTGGGACGGCGTTCAAACAGGCTTCGTGGACGAGCCCCGCGCGGCGGTACGACAGGCCGACGAACTTGTGGCGTCCGCCATCAAGCGGCTGGCGGAAAGCTTTGCCGAGGCAAGGAGCAACCTGGAAGGCCAGTGGGCCCGCGGTGACGAGATAAACACCGAAGACCTCCGTGTCGCACTGAAGAAGTACCGCTCGTTTTTTCAGAAGCTCATGTCCGTGTGACGAGCTGTGGCGGCCAGTCGGGCCTGGCCGCTCTTTACCGGCGGCGCGAAAAGTGTATTTTCAAAGGAGAAATGGAATGCTTGGCTTAGGAGTGGTCGGAACTGTTCTTGTGATTGTGGTAATTGTGTACCTCATTCGCAGAGTGTGAAACATCGCTGTTATAGACGTTTCAAGAACCTGGGGGCTCGAGCTCGGAAGTCAGCTCAGCGCACTCCTGCAAAAGGGTCGGATCGACGGGGTGCGCCGCGGGACCGCAAGCGAACCGGCTGGAAAATGCATTGCGCCAATCTCGCCAAGAGGCCACGGGAGCCGAACTTCGGGATCTGATCGGCTTCGCACATGTCCAAACGAGCCAAAAGAACTACGGCTTGGGCTAGTCGTCTTTCTTCTCCGGTGGCTTGACCCAGAGCGTTGCTTCCAACCAGGTTCGCACCTGAAACATGCGGGTCGCTTCGCCCGGCCGATAAAGATCCGCGGGAAATGCTGGGCTCTCGGGTGGCGCGGTCGGTGGAACCGGTGGAGCAGCCCGAGGCAGCGAAGGCCGGTACAGCCGCCCGGTGCGCTCCTCCGGAATTTGGAAAACTCCCGTTGCCTCCAAAAACCCTCCCACGGCGGTATCTGTTGCCTTCGGCCCTTCCTGGCCGCCGCCTGGGAGTAGCGGCTCCGGTTGCAAACCCATCATCCTCGCGAATTCGCCGTGGGGACGCCCAAAAGACTTCTCCATCCGGACCACCATGCCGGTCTCGACAAACTGCTTCGGCGCCGCTACCACGATGGTGGCGCGCAACTCTGCCGGGCTCTTCAGCAGGAATTGGACGAACGCAACCGGTTCTGGTGCTTCCACGTCATCGAGTGCAA
>CAWIJJ010000022.1:0-134173 GCA_963836425.1 Bryobacterales bacterium
TCAACCCCCCCGAAATCCGCCGGCCCAGCGCGCGCTCCGCGGCCAGCCCCATCGACGCGCCGGCCTTTCCCGCGCCCAGTACCCAAATCGCGCGGAAGCGCGTAAGATCGCGCGCGCGCAAATAACGCTCCACGGCGGCGGCGGGGTCGGCGGCGCGTAGCGCGGCACGGAAGATCGCCCGCGCATGACGGCGCAGAACGCCGGCGCTCATCGGAATACCGGATCCAGCAGAATCGCCTCCACCGTGTGGTCGGGATTGTCCGACAGAATCGACACGCGGATGTCGGCGCGCGCGTACCATTCGCGACGCACCTCGTACAGCGATGCCAGCCGTACGGGATCGGCGGCCAGCGGACGCACCGGAGCGTGCGGGTGGCCGATCCGCTGCCGGACCATCTCGAGCGGGCAGTCCAGCCACACCGTGATGCCGTTGTTCTCGAGCAGTTCCCGGTTCGCGCTTTCCGCGAACGCGCCGCCCCCCAGCGCCACTACGGCGGGCCGGCCGCGCTCGATCCACCCCACGTGCTGGCGCAGGATGGCGGCCTCGATCCGGCGGAATTCCGGCTCCCCGCGAGTCGAAAACAGCTCCGCGATCGTCACCTTCTCCGCCGCTTCGATCTCCGCATCCGTATCGTAGAAATTCCAACCCAGGCGGTGCGCCAGGTGTCGTCCCACGGTCGATTTTCCCGAGGCCATGAACCCCACCACGTAAATGCCGGGAGTGCGTTTGAGCCTCAGATTCATGCCGGTTCTGTGAATCCTGCCATGCGGTTCTGCGCCAGCGCGGGCAGCATCCGCACCAGGGCCACGCCCACCCAACCGGCGGCCGGCGCCATCACCGTGCGGGCATCGCGTTCCACGCCGCGCCGGATCGCGCCGGCGCACTGCTCCGCCGTGATCGCATAGCGGCGGCTCTGTTTCAGTTTGAGAGGCGCTTCGCCCGGAGCAATCACGTTCTGCTGGAATCCCGTCTTCACGTATCCGGGACACACCAGCATGGCGTGCACCCCGTCCCTTTTCAATTCCATGCGCAACCCCTCCGTCAGCGACCCGAGTGCGGATTTGGTCGCGCTGTACAGCGTAAGCCACGGCAGCGTGATCTTGCCCGCGATCGAACTGACGTTGACAATCATGCCGCTCCGCCGCCCGCGCATATGGGGCACAACCAGCTGGATCAGCCCGAGCGGAGCGAAAAAGTTCACCTCCATCATTCGCCGTGTGTCTTCCATCGATGCGCTCCAGGAGGGCTGATAGAATCCGACGCCGGCGTTGTTGATCAGGATGTCGATTGCGCCGTAACGCTCCAGCGTGCGCTCCACCACGGCGCGCCGGACCTCCGCATCGGTCAAATCGCCGGGCGTCAGCAACGCATCCGGACCGCCCGCGCGCCGCAGCCCGTCGATATTTCGTGCGGCCAGCGAGAGCCTGGCGCCGGCAGCGGCGAACTCCGCCGCGCAGGCGGCGCCAATGCCTTCCGAGCCTCCCGTAATCACTACAACCTTGCCGTTAATTCTCATCCGCGGAGCGGCCGGCGCGCACTCATACTCCTTCCGATTGCTCGAAAATCCGCCGAACGGCCATAATATTACCATGCCTTCGCGGCTCATCCCGTTGTTCCCATTACAGGTGGTGGTTTTCCCACGGACGCGCCTTCCGCTCCATATTTTCGAGGACCGGTACAAGCTTATGGTCGGGGAGGCGATCCGCGACGAATCCGAATTCGGCATCGTGCTGGCAAGAAACGAGGGCATCGTCAACGCCGGCTGCACCGTCAAGGTGGAAAAGGTCGTGGAGATGTACCCGGACGGCCGCATGGATGTGGTGACTTTGGGAGAACGGCGCTTCGAGATCTCCGACCTGAACGAAGAAAAGGACTACCTGCAAGGAGAGGTCGAGTTCTTCGACGACGACGATTTCCTGCCGGTGCCGCCGGAACTGCGCGAAAAAGCGCTGCTCCAGTTCCACGCCCTCGCCGCACTACTCGAAGGCCGCGAAAAGGCGGCACCCGACCTCAAAGACCCGCAGCTCAGCTTTCAACTGGCGCAGGCGGTCCCGGACCTCGACTTCCAAAGCGGATTGCTGCGGCAGCGCTCGGAAACCCGCCGCCTGCAAAGCCTGACCGATTACCTGCTGGAGTACATCCCGCGGCAGAAGACGATCGAGCGCATGAAGGACCTGGCGCCCACCAACGGCTACGGCCCCAAGCCGGCGGGCCTCTGACGTGCGGCAATTCTTGATTATCGACGCCGACGACACGCTATGGGAAAACAACATCTACTTCGAGCGCGCGTTCGAGCAGTTTGTCGATTACCTGAGCCACTCCTCGCTCACCCCGCCGCAGGTGCGCGACGTTCTCGATGAAATCGAACTGGCCAACGCCAAAACCTACGGCTACGGAACCTTGAATTTCGCGCGCAACCTGGTCCAGTGTTATCAGCACCTGGCTGAGCGCCAGGTGGCTGACGACGACCTGGAGCAGGTCAAGGGTTTCGCCGTCCGGATTCTGGAGTGTCCGATGGAGGTGATCCCCGGCGTTCCGGAAACGCTCGCCTATCTCGCCGGCAGGCATGACCTGACGCTGTTCACCAAGGGACACCCGGAGGAGCAGAAGCTCAAGATCGACCGGTCAGGCCTGGCGCAATACTTTGCCCACACCGCCATCGTGAAAGAAAAGGATGCCGGGGCGTACCGCCGCCTGGCCGGCGAGCGGCAGATGGACCTGTCGCGGACCTGGATGGTGGGGAACAGCCCGAAGTCGGACATCAATCCAGCCATGGCGATCGGCATGAATGCAGTCTTCGTGCCGCACGCCCATACCTGGGTCCTGGAAAAGCAGGAGATCGTGCCGGGCTCGGGCCGGCTGCTGCAACTCGAGAGTTTTGCCGAACTGCGGAAGCACTTCTAACGGCTGCGCTTCCACACAATCGCGGCCAGCCCAGCGCCCACCAGCACCCAGGTCCCGGGTTCCGGAACCGCGTTGAGAGGATCGTTCCCGGGAGGATCGCCGCCGGGAGGATCGCCGCCCGGAGGATCGCCGCCGGGGGGATCGCCGCCCGGAGGGTCGCCACCGGGGGGATCGCCACCCGGATCGCTGCCCAGGAGGTTGTAATGCAGCGAGTCGATGAAGAAACCGTTGGGATCCGAGCTTGTCAGCAGCAGGCTGCGGACGCCGCTCGCTCCGGTGAAGCCGACGAAGGGCGCATCGTCGCAGGCCACGTTGCTGTGAAGGGTCGAACAGACGCCGCCCCCGGTGAGGCCCGTCCAGGCATTATCGAAAATGGGAGTCCCGCTGCCAGTCATATCCCCGAAGGCCTGCATCGTGAAATTGAACCCCGCAGTTTGTGCGGCGGCGACACGAAAGCCCAGATCCGTGATGTCCTGGTCGAAAACCAGAAGGATGAAGGATCCGGGACCGGATATGCCCACCAGGTGATCTCCCAGCTCGAAGTGACCGAGAAATAGGGAACGAACACCCCGGAGCACGTTGTCCGTCCGCCGCAGATCGCCCCCTGAGCCCAAAGTCACCTGAAGGCCCGTTCCGCTCGCCTCCCAGGTCGGCTCGTGGGGGATTCCGTCCGCCACCCCCAGGGCGTGCTGCCAGTCCAAAAAGCCGGTGAATTGGAGTTCGTGGTCAGTCGCAGCAACACAGCCCGGACCGCCGATGCAGGCAAGGGTGGTCGCTCCAACCGGAACGGTTGCCGCGCCGAGCAGGACCAGACAGATCATGCTGCACTTCAACAAGTCCGCCCGGTACGCTGTTTGAGCTGTTCGTATCAACTCTTACAGTTTGAGTCTTTCCGGGCGGAATCGCAATAAAAGTACCGCTAGTTGCTAGTACTGTTGGATGGATAACCTTGGATATGCAACCCGCCTACCGCTCCGGGCGCCGCTGCCGCTCGTAAGGCGTTTTCAGGTACTTACTGGCCTCTTCCTGTGCCCCTTGCGTGTCGTCCTTGGTGCGGATTGCCTGGTTATATTCGTTCACGGCACGGTCCCGCTGTCCGGTCACGTCGAAGATCTTCCCCAGGTTGATGTGGGACCAGACCTCGGTCCAGCGCGGCTCCTGGTCGCCGTTCAGCGCCTCACGGAATTCGTTCGCTGCCGGTTGCCAGTTTTGTTGCAGGAAATAGACTTCCGCGATCCGGTAGTGCGCCAGCGAGCTGTTCCGGGTGGTTTCCAGCGCCTTCTGGTATTCCTTCAGCGCATCCATGAACTCGCTCAGTTCGGCGTGCTGCTCCCCGCGCCGTATGGCCACCGCGACGCGCACCTGGTCGCTGTAGCGCAGCACCTGGTTATTGGGGTCGATGATGACGTTCTTGGGCTTGCCAAACGTATCGACCGAGAATTCGGAGCTGGTTCCGACCACCTCGATGCGCTTCTCTTCGGGATTGCCTTCGGTCTCGATCCGCAGGTCCACCGGCATGCGGAACGTGTCCAGGTCCTGGGAAACCTTGCCCATCACGCGAAAGCCCTTCTCCGTGCGGTAGACCGTGTATTCCAACTTGAACTCGGGGGCGCCGCTCGATTCGATCCACTGGATGAAGAAGTAGCCCAGGTCCTGACCTGATGCCTTTTCCATCGCTTTCTTGAAATCTTCGGTGTTCACCGATTTCCACATGTTCTCCTGGGCAAAGGCCTTGAGCGCGGGGAAGAACTTCTCGTCCCCCACAATGTGCCGCAGCATGTTCAGAACGGCGGCGCCCTTGCTCCCGGTGAGAGCCCAGAGTTCCGGCGAGTAATCCTCGAGCCGGGAGGATTGGATCACCGGCACGTTGTCCACGGTCAGCGCCTCCACCATGGCCTCGCGCATCTGCGTCTCCATCGCCCCGGCGCCCGCGGTATGTTCGGTCCACAGGACTTCCGAGTAGGCGGGCAGCCCGTTGGTCAGCCAGAGATGGTTGCGCGTGGTGGGCGACAGCATCTCTTCCCACCACTGCCGGGAGACCTGGTTGGCCAGCGTGCGGGCGTTGACCTGGTGTCCGATACCGCGCGGCGAAAGGAAAATCATCCCGGGCGCTGCATAGCCGTTCGCGGCGCCGGCTTCCGTCTCCACAATGGTCAGGTTGGCGAAGGGCGGCAAGCCGAAAACACTCGTGAAATACGACATCATCTTGCCCGTTTCCTCGCCGTAGGGCTGCGTCATCTCGACTTCCGGCCCGCGGAAGTAGAGGCTGGTGGTGACGCCCTCCGATTGCACCTTGGCGGGCGCATCCTTGACTACGGCGATGCTTCCCGGAAAAGAGGGTTTGTCGAGCTTGATTTCCCAGGTGGTCTTGTCCGCCGCTGCCTGGTGGCTGTCGAAGCCGCTGCCGAGCACCGTGTATCCGGTGGGCACCGTAATGCGCATCACGGCGCCGAAGCGGTCCGTCGTGTAGCCGTTCACCGGGAACCAGCGGGCGGGATACAGCAGGTACGCAAAATCGGGGTGAATGGCCGCGAACCGGATGCCGTAAACGGGCGAATCTTCCTGGCCGGTGAGGCGGCCGTCGTAGAAGAAAGTCAGCGAAACCGGCTGGCCCTTTACCAGCGGCTGGTCGAAACTGAGCCGCACGGAATAATCCTGCTGATTGCGGGACGCGGGAATCTGCCGGCCGCTCGAGTCCACCACGCGCGAGACGTTGAGCGCGTTGTTGAGTTCGAACGACGCCGAGGTGACGTTCTCGTCCAGCGGCGAGAAACTCACCGTGGCCCGGGCAACGATCGACTGGGTGTTGGGCGAAATTTCAGCCTCGATGGTGTACTGGTCTACGTCGATGCGCGACGTGGAGCGGCGCTCCTGGGCGGAGGCGGCACAGGCGAACACGAGGAGGCCTGCGGCCAGAGGCGCGGCCAGGCGGTAGCGATCACGAAACATGAGCGACTTGTCCTTCCAGAATTTCCTGCACAATATCGGCGGCGGCCGCGGCCGGAGTGCGGCCGGAGTGGCCCTTCAGGGCCGAGCGGACCTGCTCCAGCCCGGCCTTCATTTCGGCGCGGCGCGGCCCGTCGGAAAGCAGCGTTTCGGCTTCCCTCGCCAGCGCCTCGCCGGTCATTTGATCCTGCATCAGCTCGGGCACCACCCGGCGTCCGGCAATCAGATTCACCATACAGAAATAGGGCACGCGCACCAGGAGCTTTCCCAGAATCCAACTGGGCCACGTCACCTTATAAAAGGTCACCATGGGGGTACCGAGAAGGGCGGCTTCCACAGTAACGGTGCCGCTTGCTGCCAGTGCCAGGTCGGCGTGTGCCATGGCGTCCCAACTCTCTCCTTCGATCACGTGAACGGGGGAGCGGCCCATCCGCTCGTCAAAAAACTTTTTCCCGGTGGTTACCGATGCCGGCAGCACCAGATTCAGGGCCTGTTTGCGGCACATACGGTCCGCGGCATCCAACAATACCGGGAGGTGGCGCGCCGCTTCTCCGCGGCGGCTTCCCGGCAGCACTGCTATCAATGGACGGCCCTCGGGCAGACCGTGTTTCTTAAAAAACTCCTCCCGGCTGAGCGACGGCCGTACCATTCCGCTCAGCGGGTGGCCGATATAGGTGGCGCTAACTCCTTCAGCCCGAAAGAAATCCTCTTCAAAAGGAAAGATGCACAAGAGGCCGCGGAGGGTTCGCCGCATGGCCGGGATGCGGCCTTTTCGCCACGCCCAGGCCTGCGGGGCCACCAGGTAAATCACCGGAATGCCGTCGCGGTGCAGGCGCCGGGCAACGCGGAGGTGGAAGTCGGGCGAATCGGTCAGAATCGCCACATCCGGCCGCCTTTCGCGCGCGGCGGCCAGCAATTTGTGGTATTCCTTCCGGATTCGCGGGATATGCGCGAGCACCTCGATCAGCCCCACCACGGCCAGGCTCGCGGCATCCACCACGGTTTCGACGCCCGCTGCACGAAGACGCGGCCCGGTGCAGCCAAAGAAGGACGCCTCCGGAAAGCGGCGGCGCAGTTCTTCCACCAGGAGGGCGGCGTAGAGGTCGCCGGAGGCCTCCCCTGCCGACACCAGGATTTTTGGCCGCATCTTTCCTGAGTTTAACTTGCGGCCCTGATACAATCGAACCGACGGGATGTCATCAGAAGCCGAACGGTCCAAACTGGCCGTGGAGGAACTCGCCGCCCGTTTCCGCGGCGACATGATTCCGCTCACCAGCCGATTTTCTTATTTTTCGACGATTCCAATTGCCGAAGAAGACTTGCGGCAGTATCTCAACGACCCTATCGCCGCCGTCTCTCCGGCGCTGGTTGCGCAGGTTCCTCCGATCGGAGTCATCCTGGCGCCATACATCGAGAAAGGCAACGGCAAAGAGGGAGACCAGGTGAGTTTCGAGCGGCCGGCCGAGGCCCGCCACGTGCCCTGTTCGCGCCGCGACCTGACCGGTATGGTGGTGCTGGCGCTCGGCATTAAGGACCTCGAAGTGGCCGACTACCACTACCAGTTCTATAACGCGCTTGCCGGCGTGGTGGCCGACTCCTGGCCCACGGACGTGCAGGAGCGTTTCTTCCGCACCATCCGGGAAGAATTGAGCGCGGAGATCCACGGCGAAGTGGACGAGAAGAGCTGGCACCTCAAGCAGGCCCTGCTGCGCCGCCAGACGAATGTCCGCAAAGAGACCAAGCTGTTCCGCGAATACTCCCGGCAGGCATTCCAGGACACGCTGACGCTCTACCTCCACGGCACCTGCTGCGATATCGACGTGGAAACCGGGCCGCGGCAAATGCCCAGCCGCTACCTGCGCCGGAGACTCGAACTCCTGCTCGCCCTGTACCCGCCGCCCGATGGCTACGCGGTGCTCCCCGAGCAGTTGAAGGCCCGCTAGCGCGGCTTCACGATCCCGCTGTGCCCGGCAAATGTCAGCAACAGGCGTGTTCGCCGCGTTTGAAATTTGGCGCACACACAAGACATCCGAGTCCCCGCTCTTGGGGCAAGTGCCTCTGCGTTCGTGCCTCGCGTCCATCACCCACATTCGTCCGAAGGCGAAATTGAAAAGTTTCGCTCGTCCGCGAGCCCACCGCTGCGTCAACTGGAAGCGAGGCTGGAACGCTAGCGTATACTTGAGGGGCTCATTGGTATACGCTAGGGGCGTAGAGAGCCGTCTGGTTAATGCACATGAAACCCTTCGAGCCAACCCGTCTACCAGTCGAGAACGTAGACTGGCCACGCCTGGTCCGATTCATCGGCCCGGCCAGTCGTGCACTCGCCCAGTTCAATGGAATCCTATATGCCGTGAGGAATCCCGATGTGCTGCTGGCACCCTTGACGATCCAGGAGGCGGTTCTGTCATCCCGGATTGAGGGCACCCAGGCGACCCTCGGCGAAGTTCTCGAGTTTGAGGCTGGAAGCGAACCCCACGAGGAAGCGAAGAGGCTTGACATCCATGAGATCCTAAATTACCGCAATGCTCTGACGCTCTCGGAACGCCGTTTGAAACGACGTCCGTTCAATTTGAACCTGCTGTTGGAACTCCATCGTGTTCTTCTCGATAGCGTAAGAGGAAGAGATAAGGCAAGAGGACAGTTCCGAAAGCAACAGAATTGGATTGGGAGACCTGGTTGCTCAATAGACGAGGCGGACTTCGTCCCTCCAAACCCTCTCGTCATGAACGAGTTCCTGGACAATTGGGAAAAGTTCTATCATTCAGAATACGCAGACCTCCTGGTCCAGTTGGCGTTGGTGCATGCCCAGTTCGAGATCATCCATCCCTTTATCGACGGCAACGGACGACTTGGACGTATCTTGATTCCTCTATTTTTGTACGAGAGGTCGATCCTCTCACGGCCAGTGTTCTACCTGTCAGGATACTTCGAGCAAAACAGGGAGGCTTACATCGACCGCTTGCGGCAGATCGGCAAGGAACCAGACGCCTGGAACCGATGGATCGAGTTTTTCCTCGAAGCAGTTATCAAACAAGCGCAGCAAAACACAGCAACCGCGCTCAGCATCATCAAGCTCTACGACAAGCTCAAGATGCGTGTGCTTACGCTGACACGATCGCAATACGCAATTCCGTTACTTGACGTGCTTTTCGAGAAGCCGGTGTTCTCGACGTCCAAGTTGGACCAGCGAAACGGGATGCCCAGTAAACCTATGATTCTCAGAATGGTGAACAAGCTTAGAGATGACGGTATTCTTAGGGTCTTTCGCGAGGCGAGCGGCCGACAATCGCAAATCATGGTCTTTCCGGAACTCATAAATCTGTGCGAGGGCAAAAACGTCGTGACGCGAAAACGAGGTGCGCATACAAGCTTTACGGCCGTCACCCCCGGCTGAGCAACGAAGTATCTCGTTGCTAGGCATTCGGCGGTCGCAAGGCGGTAGGCTGCCACTTTGCCGTCTAAAACGCCATCTCGGACTTTGGCCCGGCTGTAGTCGCCGATTCTGTCTTTCCGGGCGATAGATCCTCTCGTGACTGTTCGGATTCCGGTTTCCTGGCCGAACGTCTCGATGAAGGCAGCAAAAAGATCGCGGCCTGCATACAACACCGAATAGATCCCTAAAGGGTCGTCGAACCTGTTTCGGCCGGTTCGCCCAAAATGGAGCGGGTTGTGGTCGCGATGATGGGTACGGAACAAACTACCGCCGAGAGAAAGCATCGGCAGCGTTCGGTCCCACAGATCCGAAGGCGGTTCCGGGTGCGGGCCCGGTTCAGACATTCATGCTGCTCCGTGCTGTCCGAAATCTCTCGCCGCTTCGATTACCTCGGAGGTCTTCTTGTCGCGGAGCAGTTCGAGCGGCCGACGGCCTCCTAACCGCTTGTTCGGGGTGACGAAAAAAACATTCTGCATCCATTCATCGTGTTCCGCGAGGGCCCGAAGGCTCTGTTCCAGGCCGGCTACCGTGCCGTGTTGGTCGAACTGCCAGGCCGGGAAGACGTGCCCGCGTCGACGGAACGTCAAACCGAGCAATTGCCGGGAGGATCTCCGCTTGTTAACAGCTTGGGGGCTGATACCCAAATATTCGGCGACCTGCTCGGTCTTGAACACGCCGCCGTTTTGTTCGATTAACTGGGCGCGTGCGTCGAGGCCTTCCAGAAAAGCTCTTGCCAGCGGGTCGGAGGCCTGCATATGCTCCAGAACTTCGGGGCTACCCATTGCCCGGAACATAGCGTGCCAACTATCAGGCGCCGCGGCGGCATCGACCAACGATGCTTCGGATAAGTCCATGAGTTGCAGAATGAATGTCCCGGCCTTTTCAGCCCACTCGCGTTTGCCGGGGGGTTCGTCTTGGAGGCGTTGGCACAGCCGCAGGATCCACTCCGGCCATTCCCGCGGAGCGTCCGGGGCGGATCGTCGCGGCGGTGCAGGGCGGGGTCTGGCCGTTCTTCGCTTTTCCGCCATACCGGACAGAATAGTCGAAACTTCATCAACTGTCACTACCTGGAAAACCCTAGAAACTTGGGAAACCATGCGGACAGTGTTTGCGCCCGCCACCAGAACAGGACAAATGCTGTTGCTCCCGCCGTCGGCGAATGGGCAAGAGCCGGACCTCTATTCGCGCACATAAGGTTTGGCGTAGAGCAGTCTGAGACTGTACCACGAAATCAGCTTCCGACCTTTAAGGAACTGTCCAGGCGATTCATCCCGTGACACACCCTCCACGGAAACCACATGAGTGAGAAGTCGCCGTTGCCGATCTTGATCGGGCGGTCATGCCCGGAGCTGCGTCAGATGGCGAGACGGCCGTTAGACGGCCAAGTGAACGTCCCGGACTTCAACGGAGTACTTTTCGCGAGCAAGATCTCCCGCTACCACTTCGGTTGACTGTGCCGCTTCGGTTCGGTAGGGTGAAAGAGCATGGATCTGACCGTCCAGATTCCCGACGATCTCGCCAGCCGCATGAGCGCGTCTGGTGGAGATCTCTCACGCCGCGCCCTCGAGGCCCTGGCTCTCGTGGAATTCAAAAACGGTCATATCACCAAACCAGAGTTGCGGCGGTTGTTGGGTTTCGGAACCAGGTACCGGCTCGACGGGTTCCTCAAGTCCCACGAGGTGTATGAAGACTACACCGTGGATGATTTTTGCAAGGATCGCGACGCCCTGAAACAGTTAGGATTCTAGCCGGTGCGGCTCGTCATCGCCGATACCGGGCCGATCAATTATTTGGTACTGATCGGACATATCGATCTCCTTCCGATTCTATTTTCGCGCGTCATCCTGCCGTCAGCGGTGCAAGCCGAACTGGCAGACCCAGATGCTCCTCCTCCGGTGCGGGAGTGGATTGGCAACCTCCCAGCCTGGGTCGAGATATACCAGCCGCGAGGTTCTGAATCCGAGCGTGGTTCTGTGCCAGGCCTTGATGAAGGAGAAGCCGCTGCAATCGCCTTAGCGATTGCGCTTCAGGCCGATCTGGTGCTCATGGATGATCGCGAGGGCGTGCGTGTGGCTCGCGGCAAGGGACTCCGCGTGACCGGTACTCTGGGCGTTCTAGATATTGCTGCGCAGCGTGGTCTGGTTGATTTTGCCCAGGCAATTGATCGTATTCGAAGGACAAGTTTTCGACTTCCAGGGGCGCTTCTCGACTCGCTGCTGAAGAAGCACGCGCCGGAAGGCGGCGATACCTGAAGCGGCGGTTGCGCTTCCGCTCCGCAGCGACTATTGAGCATGGACGCACGGCATGTGGGGCAGGCTGCCGGCTGCTCGGGGTTCCCCACCAGAGGGCTTAGCGTTCCTCTGATTCCACCTCCGCGGGTCGCGCGTTAGACGTCAGGTTGGTGAGAGTCCCTTGTTCCGCGTGCCAGAATCCCAGCCAAGCGCCTGACGGAGGGCGTGAAGGAGCACACAACTGCCGCCCACTCTTACCGAATCGGCAAGATCACGCCTGAGCCACAGCCGAAAAACTCCGCCGCTTTCGTAACGCGTACCGGAGGATCAACTCGGCGACTGTGAGGGAAACCGCGAGGTATAACCATAGATCGGAAACATGGTGAGTCTCGAGGAAATTGGACGGCTTCTCAATAACTCGCCCTATCCAAGGGATTGCCTCCGCACAGCGGACCTCCAGGAACACCATGGCCACCGCGAAACTGCGCATCATCCATCTCTGGTGCTCGGCGATTCTGCCCCGGCGCGCCAGCACAAACCCCAGCACGGTCGTCGTCAGGAAGATCGTCCCGAATCCGATGGTGCCGACCAAGAGCCGTAGTGTTGCAACACCGATCCTGTACTTGATCGCTTCTATCACAATTCCGAGGGGCGCGCCGACAGTCACTCCGACAACATAGAGCCGCCCGGATATGCGGTGCCAGTTAAGGTGGCGACGGCGCAATCGCGATGAGAACTGCAGCGGACCCGTGACAAGAGTGATCGCGGCGGCAATAGCGTGCGGCGCCAGCCACCATTTGAACGGGCCGTAATGCTTCCATAGTGGATGCTGCGAATCCGCCAGAAAACGCACCAAAGTACACTCTCGCATCAGAACCACGAGCATCATCGATGCGATCAGGAAAAACAGCCAATGCTTAGGCCGTATACGCCCCGTGCCAACGTTTGATGGAGTCGGCGTCATCAGAGCCCTCCCAGGTCCCTAATCTTACTGCATTCTCAAAGGAGACCTCCGTCACATTCATTCAGCAATCTACATGGTCGTGTAGTCGCCTACGCTGATGTTGACGCGTCGCCGCACACGAACCCGATCAGATCGCGAGAGGGGCGTAATAGGCCAACTGGGCGGCGGATAGCCCTAATTCCGGATTGCCCGGGCTCCGAGTGCAACCGACACTGCGCCACGCCAATTTGATTTGGGTTCATGAACAAGGGCGACCGAAAAATAAAACGTAACCATCAGCGTCCTTGAGTTCGAATCCACGGAGGCCATCAGAGGTATCTGTGAGTGGCTCGGAAAATTCGACATTGCGCGATGAGAACTCTGCCGCCAACGCGTCCGGATCGGGGACAAAGAGGTAGGCGTCCCATCGGGCAATGCCTTTCTTGACGTCTCGCGTGCAGTTCGGCAGTGGAGATACGCCGACGCTCTTGAACATGATCATAGCAGCGCCGCGCCGGACGACGCCAAAAAAGATATCGTCCGGTTCGGGTCCTTGAAACGTAATGTCGAACCCGAGGCGTTCACGATAAAACGCTAGTGTCGCGGGGACATTATTCACGATCAAGAGCGGCGCAATGCCGGAGATTTCTGGCGTACTCATCCGAGTTTCCGCGGCCTTTTTCCACAGAGCTTATCACGGCCTGGCGTCTAACGCTTGGATCGTCAGTAACCCGAAAGCATTCGAACGTGTACTCCCCATCTCGGACTTTGGCCCGGCTGTAGTCGCCGATTCTGTCGTTCTGGGCGATAGATCCTCTCGTCACGCTGCGTTTATCGATCCCGCGCCTCGCGGGTCTGGAGCGGTTTAGCCTGGCACTTCGCGGAGTTTTTCCGACTCAGCCGAACTATATTTGCTTTGCCTGCAACAACCACCATGCTAAACCTAGAGCGTGAACCTCAGTTCTCGCAGCAGCCGCGCCACTGCCGCCGACCGCGTGCTTACACCCAGCGTCTTATAAATGTTCTCCAGATGTTTTTTGACTGTCAGAGGACTCACGCCCAGTAGCCTCGCCAGTTCCGCATTCGTCGAACCGCGTGCGACGCACGCCAGCACTTCCGATTCCCGCCGCCGCAGGCCGAGCCGGTGCATGGCCGCCGTCAGCTCTTCCAACGGGATCTTGTTCCGCAGTTGCAGCTCCGTCACTTTTCGCGCATTCTGGTACGCCTGAAGCACGTGGTCCGATAACCGGTCGAGCCGTTCCCGGTGAATCGTCCGAAAGCTCCGCGAACCGCGCGACACCGCCACGCCCGCTGCGCTGCCGTGACGCGCCGGGAACATCAACACAAGCTGGTCCTCGACGCGCAGCCGGCGGTAGAACTCACGGTAGAGAGCCGTTTCCTGGAACTTGCTCGCGACGAGGTAATCCGAAATGCATCGAGCCTGCCCCAGGCCCGTCCGGTAGTGATCCGCCACCACAGGATGCCCTGGGAAATACCGCTCCAGCACCTCGTAGGATTCTGCCAGGGTCTTGAAACCCGCCCGGTAGTAATCGCCCGGGGCGATGCACCCTTGAATGTCGCCGGTCTGAAAGTCCATTTCCGTGACTGCCACGATGTCACCTGGAACGAGCACGGTCAACGCGTCCAGGAGGCGATGGCCTACCGTGGAAAGATCCGCGGATTCGTACAGACGCAAAAGCGCTCTGTGGAACCGCAATTCCTCCGAAATCGGCATGGCGAGTTCCCTCCTCGTTACGACAAACGGCGTATTGTGTTGGCTTATTTCCAATAATATACTTCATCGCGTCCACAACCGGACGTATCTGCCCAGGCGCAGGATCCGGCGCACCGGACCATTTCGAATCGGAGGAGCCATGTTTCGTTTCAGTTTCTTCACCGTCGCCGTTTGCATACCCGTGCTTGCCGCGGCCGCCGCCCCCCCTTCCGCTCACCTTCCCCTGGTATTCGAAACCAATCGGGGTCAGGCGTCCGATTCCTCTTTGCGCTACGTCGCCCGCGGCCGCGGGATGACACTCGGCCTCAGTTCGACCGGGGTGGTGCTGGCGTTGCGCCAGAAGGACCGCTCCGCCCAAGTGCGGATCGAACTGGCCGGAGCCTCTCGCTCCGCGAAGATGATCGGAGCAAAGCGCCTGACGACGAAAGTTCACTACTACCGGGGACTCGACTCCTCCCAGTGGCTTACCGACGTCCCCGCGTGGGCGCGCGTCGAGGTCTCCCAGGTTTATCCCGGCATCGATCTGGTGTGGTACGGCAGGGATGGCGAACTCGAGCACGATTTCCGCGTCGCGCCCGGTGCGGATCCCTCGCGCATCCGGCTGCGCTTTGAAGGTGCGCGGGAAGTGCGCCTCAACGCCGACGGCGAAGTCGCTGTGTCTGTCGCGGGAAGCGAACTCCGGCTTCACCCGCCCGTGCTCTACGAGGAGACGGGCCGCGGCCACCGCCGGGTAGCGGGCAGGTTCGTGCTGCTGGGCGCGCGCGAGATCGGCTTCGCCGCCGATTCCTATGACCGCTCGCACACCCTGGTGATCGATCCGGTGATCACCTACGCCACGTACCTGGGCGGCTCCGGCGACGATCGCGTTCTGGCACTGGCGACCCATGTCCTGGGCGATACTTACCTCACCGGCCAGACCAGCTCGTTTGATTTTCCGGGGGCCGGCCAGCCCAACGCCAACAACCCTTCGGACGCCTTCATCATGAAGGTGGACCCCTCGGACCCCTCCGGGTCGCAACTGGACTACTCCGTGGTGATCGGCGGCGATGGGGACGATATCGGCAAGGGGATCGCGGTGGACGGGCTGGGTTTCGCGCTGGTGGCCATCGATTCGCGCTCGCGCAACTTCCCGCGCACGCGTCTTTACGGGATCGACCCTATGCTAATACCCGAAAGGTCCCTGTCTCACCGTCGGCTTGAAGCTGGATCGCAACGGCAAGCTGGTTTACGCGACGATGATGGCGGGCTCGAACGTCGACTTCCCGGTGGGCATCGCGACGGACCTGGCAGGCAACGCCTACATCGCCGTGGATGCGCGATCCAATGATTTCCCCCTTACGCAAGTCATACGGCGTGAACCCGGCCCAATATCCTGTAAGTCCCTGCGCCATCGTTGGCGTGAAGCTGGACGCCCAAGGTGTGCGGGTGTGGGCGACGTCGATTGGCGCTTCCACTCCCACGCCGCCCGCGGGCATCGCCGTGGATCTGGCCGGCAACGTCTTCCTCACGGGCGAGTACATGACAGCCAACGCCCAGCAACTCGACTTCCCCAAGACCCGCGTCATCGGGCCGGCAGGAGCCATTAGCCCCTGCTTGATTGTGGCTGTGAAACTCGACCGCAACGGCAAGCTCTTGTGGTCGGACTGGATCAATGGCAGCTCCGAAGACGATGTCCACGCCATCGCCGTGGATCTGCTGGGCAACGCTTATCTGGCGGTTGAGACCATGTCCCTCGATTTCCCGGTTACCCGGGTGTTCGGAACCCCATTAGGGCAAGCCGTCGATCCGTGCCTCATCGTCGCCGTAAAGCTGGACCCGAGCGGGCAATTCGTGTGGGGGACGGCGGTGAACGGCAGCGGCGACGACGAGCCTACCAGCATGACGGTGGACCTGTTCGGACGCGTCTACCTCGCGGGAGTCACCGACTCGGCCGACTTCCCCTTCACCGACCAGACCGGTCAGGGGAAAGCCGCTACGCGGATGTTTGCGCTCCGGCTCAACTTCAACGGGACGATGCAGCAGGCGGTGGGCATCGCGGGCGGCTCGTTGGGCGGCGTTCCCACCGGCATCGGGCTCGACGCGCTCGGCCGCGTGTACCTCGGCGGCTACACATCGTCCGGCGATTTCCCGGTGACGCAGGGAGCCATCCGGACACAGCCCTTCGGAAAATCCGACGGATTCCTGCTGCGTCTCTCAAACTTCTCACTGCAGTAAATCGTATTCTGCGGAATGCGGAAAGACGGGTCTGCCTGGAGGCGCTTGGATCACCTCTGAACCCGCGTGGACCGGCACAAGAACGATCGAAGCTACGACCGCTTTTCTTTGCACAGGACCACTGCCGAAGCGGGACCCCGGGATGAGACCCGCTAGTAGCGATGAGATCCAATATGCCAAAAGGCCACAGGTACTTGACTCTGGTTTATCAGATCGATCTCGACGTCACGCGCCTGCTTTGGGTGGGCCGCGAAAGAACCATCGAATCCTTTCGGGGATTTTTCACCTTCATCGGCGACGAACAGGCTTGAGAAAATCCTACCGTTTCCGCACCTTCCGATGCCTTGAACTTGCGCTCTATCACTCACTTGGCAAGTTGCCCGAGCCGGAATCGACCCACGAATTCTTCTGACCATCACACGCGCGGCTGCCTTTAGTAGACCTGAAAGCAGAACACCTGGTTCGAGCCGTTCGGCGTAAGAGAATACTCGCCGGGTTCCAGGCTCTCGTCCACTTCAATGCGGTAGAGGTTGCCGCCGAGGCGCGTCAATTCGATCCGGATCGGCTTCACGTCACGCTTCGGCCCCATCAGAATCTGGCGGCGGTTGTTCTTGACGTCCAGTTGATAGAGTTCCAGTTTGTCGGGCGACAACTGATCCGCCTGCATGATGAAGATGGGCGAGGCGAGAGGGGTTCTTGCCGTCGACGCCGGGCCGGCGATGACATACAGGATGTCCTCCTTTTTCTGCTTTTCCTCGGTCGCGGTGGCGCTCTCGGTCGGGATCAGGTTGGAGGCGTGCTTGAGGTACGGCAGATCCGGGCGCGGCGGCTTGGGCCCGTCGTACTTTTGTTGCGCGAAGGCCGCGAAGGCCGCGGCGGTCAACCAGAACAGGATCCGTCGGGTCATAGGCTTTCGGTCCTATCTTACACCTCCAAAAAGCTGAGGGCGTTGTCGCCCTGCTTGAGAACGCGGGTGCGCCGCAGGGGACCGTAGCTTTCGGTCGAGCGCGAAGCGCACCGAATGCTGGACGACAACCAGGCCGGGCGGGTGTTCCGCCAGCGCTTCGAGCGATGCCGCGTACTCGCGCTCGAGTTCGTAGGGCGGATCGAGAAACGCGATATCGGCGGGATAGCGGGAAATCGTGAGGGCCACCGGCCCGGTAACCACGGTCGCGCGCGACTCCAGCTTGAGCGCGGCCACGTTTTCGCGAATGGCCTCGATGGCGGCCCGGTTCCGCTCGAGCAGCCACGCGTGTTTGGCGCCCCGGCTGAGGGCTTCGATCCCTACCGCGCCGGTGCCGGCATAGGCATCCAGAAAGCGCGCCCCTTCTATGCGGCCTTGCAGGATGTCGAACAGGGTTTCGCGCAGGCGGTCGGGTGTGGGCCGCGTGGCCAGGCCCGGAATGCTCTTCAAACGGCGCGATCGGAACTCTCCGGCAATCACCCGCATCAGCCCACCGTCACCAGCCCGTAGCGCCTCTGCCAATGGTCGCGGATATAGGCCACGGCGCGCCGCAGGTCGTCCTCGGAAGGCGGCTTGGCCACGAAATCCACCGCTTCGCGACGGGCCGCTTCCAGGATCTCGCCGTCGCGCAAAATGTTGGCTACGCGCAGCGAGGGCAGCCCGGATTGTTTCGTCCCGAAGAACTCGCCCGGCCCGCGCAGGCGCAGGTCCATTTCCGAGATGTAGAAGCCGTCCGTGGATTCAACCAGAGTGCGGATGCGTTCGCGCGCGGCCTCGTTCATTTTTTCCGTGACCAGGATGCAATAGCTCTGGGCGGCGCCGCGCCCGACGCGGCCGCGAAGCTGGTGCAATTGCGCCAGGCCGAAGCGCTCCGCCTGCTCCACCACCATCACCGTCGCGTTGGGGACGTCCACACCTACTTCGATGACCGTGGTGGACACCAGGATCTTGATTTGTCCCTCTTTGAAGCGCTGCATCACGCCTTCCTTCTCGTCCGCTCCGAGCCGGCCGTGCATCAGCCCTACGGCGATCTCCGGAAAGACTTCGCGGGAGAGGTGCTCGTACATTTTCTGCGCCGCCTTCATGGCTTGCGTCTCGGACTCCTCGATGACCGGGTAGACAACGTAGGCCTGGCGGCCTTCCTCGATCTGTTTCTTCACGAAGCTGTAGGCCTGTTCCACGCGATCGTCCGTGTAATGTTTGGTGAGGATGGGCTTGCGGCCGGGCGGCAACTGGTCGATCACGGAGACGTCCAGGTCGCCGAACAGCGTCATGGCGAGGGTGCGCGGGAATGGGGGTGGCGGTCATCACGAGCACGTCGGGATGCACGCCTTTCTGCACGAGTCCGAGCCGCTGGAGGACGCCGAAGCGATGCTGCTCGTCGATGATCGCGAGCCCGAGCCGCTTGAACTCCACGTCTTTTTCGAGCAGCGCGTGCGTGCCCACCACCACGTGCGCGAGCCCTTCCGCCGCCAGTTTCTTGAGCTGCGATTTTTCGCGGCCGGTGAATGAGCCGGTCAGCAGCACCGTGACGTAGCCGAGGCGCGAGAGAATCTGGCGGAAGTAGAAGCCGTGCTGCGAGGCCAGGATTTCGGTGGGCGCGAGCACGGCCACCTGGTAGCCGTTCTCGATGGCGATGACGGCGGCTTCCGCGGCAACGATGGTCTTGCCGCTGCCCACGTCGCCTTGCAGCAGACGGTTCATGGGGCGCGGCTCGCGCATGTCGTCCACAATCTCCTTGATGACGCGCTTCTGCGCCTCGGTGGGCTTGAACGGCAGCATGGCCTTGACGCGCTCGCGCACCTGGTCGGTGATTTCGAAAGCGATGCCGGGCAGCGTCCGGGCCTTCGCGCGTTTGAGCGCGATGCCGCACTCGAGCCAGAAGAACTCTTCGAAGATCAGGCGGAACTGCGCCGGGGTGCGGAATGCGTTGAGAAGGCGGAGGTCGGTATCGGGGGACGGGAAGTGCGCTTCGCGAATGGCGGTGGAGCGGTCCGGCAGCTTCAGGCGGCGGCGAAGATACTCGGGCAGGAAATCCTCCTCGGGCTCGAGCGACTGGAGGATGCGGTGCGTGAGCGTGCGAATCACGCGCGTCGTGAGCTTGCCGGCGGCTTCATAGATGGGGACGAGGCGGCCGGTGTGGAGAGAGGATTCGCCGTCCTCGTCGTCGCCCGTCAGGGTTTCGAACTCGGGGTGCAGCATGGTGAGCTCGCCCGAATAGCTGTCGAACTCCACCTTGCCGAAGAGCGCGAGTTTCATGCCTTCGGCGAGCACATTGGCAA
Source organism: Bryobacterales bacterium (assembly GCA_963836425.1). Lineage (GTDB taxonomy): Bacteria > Acidobacteriota > Terriglobia > Bryobacterales > Bryobacteraceae > CAWIJJ01. The sequence continues at coordinate 19,654 of CAWIJJ010000022.1, forward strand.
GGTAGCCGCCGTGGAACCATTTACCCACCAGGATGGCCCGCGAGGAGTCCGTGAAGCGCGCTTCGAAGAGGCCGAGGCTGCGCCGCTTGAAGCCGGAAGCCTTGGCCGAACGCACCTCTACGATCACGGTGGCCATTTCGCCCGGCGCCAGTTGGGCGATCGGTTTCATGTTGCTCCGGTCCTCGTAGCGGAAGGGCACGTAGCCGAGCAGGTCCTCGACGGTGACCAGGCCCTTGGCTTCGAGCATGGCTGCCCGCCCCGGGCCGATGCCTTTGACGTAAGTAAGCGGGGTGGTGAGCTCCATCGCGGGTGAAACGCTGTAGCGGCTCTCGACCCTAGTGTACAATGCCCTCGTGATGCGCAGTCTTCTGCTGCTTGTTCTTTTCGGGAATGCCTGCGCCGCGGATCTGCGGCTGGGCATCATCGGGACCGACACGTCCCACGTTCCGGCGTTTACGCGGCTGTTCAACGGCGATCCGGCGGCGCCGGAGCACGTGGCCGGCGCGCGCGTGGTGGCGGCTTACAAGGCGGGCAGCGCCGATATGAAGCAGAGCGCCGATCGCGTGGAGCAGTACGCCGAGGAGATCCGGACGAAGTATGGGGTGGAGATCGTGCCCGATATCGCCACGCTCGTCGGGAAAGTGGACGCGGTGCTGCTGATGAGCGTGGACGGAAGGCGGCACCTGGCCGAGGCGCGCGCGGTGATTGCGGCGCGCAAGCCGCTGTTCATCGACAAGCCGCTCGCCGCCACGCTCGAAGATGCGCGGGCAATCGCGGCGCTGGCCAAACAGGCGGGCGTTCCCTGGTTCAGCTCGTCGAGTTTGCGGTTCGGCGCCATCGGCGCATCCATGAAGTTTCCGGACACCGCGGGCGCGGCGGTGTGGAGCCCCGGGGAACTGGAGCCGCACCACTATCTCGACCTTGCCTGGTACGGAATCCACGGTGTGGAACTGCTGTACACGGTGATGGGGCAGGGCTGCGAATCGGTGACGCGCACTTCCGGGGCCACCGAAGAAGTGGTGGTCGGGCGGTGGAAAGACGGGCGCATCGGCACCGTGCGCGCGGTGCGCACGCGCTCGGACTACGGCGCGGTGGTCAACCGGAAGAACGAGGTGGTCGTGAGCCACCCGAAGTCCTCCGAGGCCACCGACTACCGGCCGCTGGTGCTGGAGATTGTGAAGTTCTTCGCGAGCGGCAAGCCACCCGTTTCAAACGAGGAGACGCTGGAGATCTTCGCCTTCATGGACGCGGCGCAGAAAAGCAGGGAGCAGGGCGGGCGGCCGGTGGCGCTCGAAGCGATACACTAAGAAATTCATGTCGAAACTACTGGAGGGTAAACTCGCCCTCATCCTGGGTATTGCCAACCGCTGGAGCCTTGCGTACGCGATCGCGCAGGCCTTTTCGCGGGAGGGAGCGACGCTGGTGCTGACCTACTTGGGTGAGCGCCAGAAGGACTCGATTGTGGAGCTTTCCCAAGGGCTGAACGTGGCCGCGGTGCTGCCTTGCGACGTGACCAGGGACGACGAACTGACGGCACTCACCGAGTCGCTCCAGGCGATGAAACGGCCGCTCGACGCGGTGGTGCACAGCCTGGCGTTCGCGAATCGCGAAGATCTGACGCGGCCGTTCATCGAGACGAGCCGGGCCGGATACCTGCTGGCGCAGGACGTGAGTGCCTATTCGCTGGTGGCCGTGGCGCGGGCGGCGGCGCCGCTGATGACCGGAGGCGGTTCGATCAGCACGCTGACGTACCTGGGGTCCACGCGTGTGGTGACCAACTACAACGTGATGGGCGTGGCCAAGGCGGCGCTCGAAGCGGCGACCCGCTACCTGGCAAGCGAGATGGGCGCATGCGGGATCCGCGTCAACGCGATTTCCGCGGGGCCCGTCAAAACGGCGTCGGCGCGGGCGATCAAGGACTTCTCCACCATCCTCGATACGATTCAGACGCGCGCTCCGCTGCGGCGGAACACGGACCCCGCCGAGGTGGCGGACGCGGCGGTGTTTCTGGCGAGCGACCTGGGCCGCGGCGTCACCGGGAACATTCTGTTCGTAGACGCGGGCATGCAGGTGATGGGCTTCTGAGTACATCGTTGCGAAAGTCCCGCATCTCAGCCGCGCCTGTAGCAAGCGGTCATAGCGTTCACACGCCTTCTTTTACCTGCTTTCAATAACTTACAGCCGAAACACTTGACACGCCATGTTACAGTCTTTTTGGAAGGAGCCGCCCACCGCGCTCCTTCTCAACAAAGCTCTTCTTCGTGGCCACGAAGCGTTGCATGTAAGGTGGAACTGAGCTTCCTGTAAGCCCGTGAACGGCTGAACGGCTGCCACTCCCGTAGATGGAGCCGGCGGGAAGACCTTGGATTCGAATCCATAACATCCTTTGGAGTGCGGATAGCGGTCATTGCCGTCCCATAGGGTTTCAGAGAGCGGGTCATCGAATCGACAGCGTAAAAGTAACGCTATTCAGCGATTCCAATGCGCAACGAAGATGCCGCTCAATTCACTGGCGGCCGGATACGCACGGCGAAAAGTCCGACAGCCCCGGCCGCCGCAACGAACGCAATTTTAAAAAGGAGAACGAAACCAGGGATTGACTCGTCACAGGAATAGGTTTATCCTCGGGTAAAATGTCTACCCGAGAACCCGCCGATCGCCTCACGCTTCTGCAGGGAACGCTCGACCTGTTGATCCTCCGCACCCTCCTCTTCGGGCCGCAGCATGGGCAGGGTGTCGCGCGCAGTATCCAGCAGACATCCCGCGACGAATTCCTCATCGAACACGGGGCCCTCTATCCCGCGCTCCAAAGGCTCGAAGCCAAAGGCTGGATCGCGGCCGGCTGGGGCATTTCCGATAACAATCGGAAGGCCAGGTTCTACACGCTTACCAGGGCCGGCAGGAAACAACTCACTCATGAAACCAGCCGTTGGCGGAGGCTGGCGCGCGCCATCGGCAGCGTACTCGATTCCGGCACGGAGGCAGCTTCATGATTTTCCGGCGCCGCACAGATCGTGATTTCGCCGAAGAGCTACAGGCTCACCTCGATCTCGAAGCCGACCGGCTTCGCGCCGAAGGCGTCCCTGACGCGGAGGCTCGCCGGCTCGCCCGCCGCTCCTTCGGCAGTGTGGCCTCGGCGCGTGAGCGGTTTTTCGAGAGCCGCCGCAGTGTCCTCATGGATGCGCTCTGGCGCGACACGCGGTACGCGGTGCGGACCCTGGTGCGCTCGCCCGGTTACGCGGCCGCGGCCATCCTCATGCTCGCGCTCGGCATCGGCGCGAACACCGCCATCTTCAGCGCTATCGACGAAATCCTGTTTCGCCCCCCGGATCTCCCCGAGCCCGAACGGCTGGTGCAGGTCTACAGCCTCAACCGCAAGACGTCGGCCTATCTTTCCAGCTCCTATCCGGACTACCTCGATTTCCGGCGGCAGGCCCGCTCATTCCAAAATCTCGCCGCCTACGTGAGAGTTCCGCTGAACGTGCAAATCGGCGGCCAGGGGTCCGAGCGAATCTCCGTCGAAGCGGTCAGCGGCAACTATTTCGCCATGTTGAGCGTGCCTCCGCTCGGCGGTCGCGCGTTTCGTCCCGCGGATGATGCCCCGGGCGCCGCGCCTGTAGCAATGATCGGCGAGGATCTGTGGAGGACCCGCCTGCGAGCCGATCCCGCCGCAATCGGCAGGTCCATCGCAATCTCGGGCCGCCCCTTCATCGTCGTCGGCATCGTGCCGAAAAGAGTCCGCGGCTTGAATCTGAACTGGGCGACTCCACCCCGAGTCTGGATTCCGCTGCGAACCACCGCCTTGGTGATCCCGCGCTTTGACAGAATCTTCGATAGCCGCGCCGCAATCTGGCTCGTGCTCACCGGAAGGTTGAATCCCGGGGTGCCGGTGTCCTCGGCGCAGGCCGAGCTGCAAGCCATCGCGGCAAACATCGCCGGCCATCGGGACCTTACCGTCGCCGTCTATCCGCTCAGCCGCTCCAAGTTCTGGCCCTCGTACCGAAATGACATCCGAACCTCTCTCGCCGGCTTCGGCATTGCGTCCGGCCTGATACTCCTGCTCGCCTGCGCGAACGTTTCGAACCTTCTGCTGGGGCGCGCCATCGCGCGCCGGCGCGAGTTGGCAATGCGGCTTGCGATCGGCGCCGGACGCGGGCACATCGTCCGGCAGCTCCTCACCGAAGCCGGAGTGCTGGCGGCGCTGAGCTGCGGCGCGGCGCTCCTGGTCGCGAGCGGGCTCATGCGCCTGCTGCTCCAGTTTCCCAACGCTCTCGGCTTAACGCTCGCGCTCGACCTCCACCTTGAATCCCATGCCCTGGCGTTCTGCGTCGCATTCTCGGCTCTCGCGATTGCGCTGTTCGGACTCGCCCCGGCACTCCAGACCGCCCGGCTGGACATCCTGCCGTCCTTGAAGTCCGCCAACGCGGACCCCGGCGGGCGCCACCCATGGTTTCGGGGCGGACTTGTCGCGGTTCAGGCCGCCTTCGCCATGATCCTGCTGGTCGGCGGAGGTTTATACGGCCGGACGCTCTGGAAGGCATATTCCACGGACCTCGGCTTTCGCAGCGATCGCCTCTTGACCGCGGCATTCAGCCTCCCGCCGCCCGGCAAGGAGGCCGCGGAGCAGCTCAGGCAGTCCCAGCAGACCTTGCTCACTCGTCTCTCGGCCACACCTGGCGTCGTTTCAGCTGCACTTTCGTCAACGGGAATCCTGAGCGCCGGCCACCCCAAGGCTCGCATTGAACCCGCTTCCGGCGCCGCACCCGTCTCCGCAATATGTGAGTTCGTGAGTCGCGATTTCTTCGCGACCATGGGCATTCCGCTGCTTGAGGGGCGAGACTACACAGCTCGCGACGAGGAGGCCGGCACGCTGGCCATTGTCAATCGAACGCTTGCGCGAATTTTGTCGCCGGCAGCCAGCCCTGTCGGGCAGTCGATTCTGGTCGAGGCGCCGGGACGCGGTAAATCGCGCTTCACGATCGTCGGAATTGCCGCCGACACCAGGTACGGCTCCATCTGGGATCGGCCCGGCCCGCATCTCTACCTGGCTGCCGGCCAATCGGACATTTCCGCCGGCTTTCTGGCCGTGCGCACCAGCATTCCGCCGTCCGGGCTGGCCGCACCGCTCCGCAAGCTGGGCAGCGATCTGTCGCCGCTGGCGCCCCTTTACGAAATCCAAACCGCCGCGGAACTGGTGAACCTCGCGCTCACGCCGCAACGGGTGGCGGCGGCAATTCTGGGTGGGTTCGCGCTCCTTGCCCTGATTCTCACCGCAGTCGGACTGTACAGCGTGGTTGCCTTCTCCGTGGCACGGCAGAAACACGAAATCGGAATTCGGATTGCCCTCGGCGCGGCGCCACGCGAGATCTTCGCGGCCGTTCTGCGCAGGTCGATGATCCCCGTTCTGGTTGGCCTCGCCGCGGGCGTCTGCGCCGGCTTCCCGCTGATGCGTATCCTCGCGTCTAAGGCAGTGGACGTTTCACCTTATGACAAGCCCACATACCTGGCGGTGACGCTGCTCCTCGCGCGCCGTTGCCTGCGCGGCCGTAATCGCACCGGCACGCCGCGCCACCCGCGTCGATCCATCGACGGCGCTGCGGTCCGAATGAAAGACGCCAGGCTACTTCCGGCACAACATCGTCGTGAATCGCGCGTCCGGGCTGCGGTACCGCTTCATGATCTCCAGTCCGCCCTGCTCTCCAACCAGCCACTCGAACGACGCCGGCTCGTACGCGTACTGGAAATTCAGCCCGATGCGCTCGCCGCGCTGCAACGGAATCTGCCGGCTCGCCGCCGTCACCGAAAGGTCGCGCTCCGCGCGGAAATAACGCGTCGTGAGGTACAACCCGTCGTGCCGGTCGTCCTGCTTCTGGTTGAAGTGGATCTCGGCGTCCTCCGCCAGGATCCCCACCCCCGCCAGCAGCGCCGAGAGAAACCGGCGCGAAGGCGGATTGTCGCGCCGCGACGGTGTCTTTTCCTTGTCGTAGATTTCGCCGTCGATCAGCAGCCGGTCTTCCGGCTTCATGCACTGCGCCACGTAGCGGATCTCCGCCAGCGGGTCAAAGGAGGAAATTGTGTTGCCCGACATCACGAACAGCCGCGGCGCTTCCGCCGCGTCCGCCGCGTAGATCAGGTGCACCGGACTCGAAATGTCGGCCTTGATCCCCACCGTCTCGATATCGTCGTCGTCGGCGCCCGCGCACGCCGTCTCCAGCATCGCCTGGCTCGCGTCCACCGGAAAGTAGAGGCATTCGCAGCCCTTGTCCTTGAGCGCGCACATCAGTATCCGGTCCCGCGACCCGGCGCCGGCGCCGAAGCTGATCACCGGCAGCCTCGCGCCGAAGTGCTGCGCCAGCCCGCCGGAATCCGCCGCGATCTCCTTCCACGTCTCGGACAACCCGCCATATAACTCCGCGTTCTGTGCCAGCGACGTCCATTCTGCCGCTGACCGCGGCGTCCAGAAGAAAAACTTCTCCGGCAGGTCGCGCGCCTCGATCGCCTCCGCAAATTCCTGGGCGATGTCCGACTCGGTAAGTACCACTTCGACTTTCATAGGAAGCTCCATTATCGCGCGAGTGCGAAGAATCGCCGAAACCGCCGCTTATTCCTCCAGCAGGCTTCCGACGGTCTCGCGAAGCACGTCCGGCCGGAACGGCTTTTCGAGAAAGATTGTGCCCTCTGGCGGATCCTGTTCGGTATACCCGCTCATGCAGACGATGCGCGCTTTTGGATTCGCCGCGCGGATCATCCGCACCATCTCGTGGCCGTCCATTACCGGCATTTTCAAATCCGTGACCACTACGTCGATGCGCTTGGAATACGAGCGGTAGAGCGAGATCCCTTCCACTCCGTTGCCGGCCTCGAGAACCTGGTGCCCCGCGGATTTCAGAATCATGGCGGCGAGCTTGCGCACCATCTCTTCATCGTCAACGACCAGTACGACGCTCATTGCCCGGCCGTCTCCTCTGAAGGTCGAAAAAGATCCACACGGCCAGCACCGATGCCACCACGTCCATCGCGATCGAGACGAAATTCAGCGTGGTCCAGCCCCAGAAATGTTCGCCAAGGTCCGCGCTAAGGTCGGTCAGGCAGACGATGGCGAGCAGCAGGAAGAACCACCTGCTGTAGAGAAACTGCCGCAAACCCATACCTTCAGTATGCAGCCGAAGAACTTCCGAACCCCTGGCCGCTCTCCTTGACAACTTAGGAGACTCACGGGTATCCTTCCCTATAGAGATTAGGAGAGCAATGCCCCCACCTTCTGCCCAACTGCTGCCCGGCACCCTCGACATTCTGATTCTAAAGGCCGTTTCCCTCGCACCCCAGCACGGGTACGGGATCCTCCTCCGCATCGAGCAGATCTCGGGCGGCGCCCTCGCCATCGAGCAGGGCGCCCTCTATCCCGCCCTCTACCGCCTCGAGCACAAGGGCCTTCTCGATGCCGACTGGGGCGTCTCGGAGAACAACCGGAAGGCCAAATTCTACCGTCTCACCCCTGCCGGCAGGCGCCATCTCGAGAACGAAACGGCCGGTTGGGAGCGGCTCACCGCAGCCATGGCGGCCGCCCTCAGGGCCACTGCCGCGGAGTTGAAGTAATCATGCCCTTGCGATCGTGGTGGCGTGCCGCCATCCGCCGGCGGGAGTTTGAAGAGGGCATGGCGGACGAGCTGCGCTTCCACCTCGATGCCCGCACCGGGCACTGGATCCGCGCCGGCTACGATCCCGCCGAGGCCCGCCGCCGCGCCCGCCTCGAGTTCGGCAGCCCCGAGTCGCGCCGCGAGGAATGCCGCCAGGCCCGCGGCCTGCGCCTCCACGACGAGATCCGCGCCGACCTCCGCTATGCCTTCCGCATGATCCGTCACCGCCCCGCCTTTTCCCTGATCGCCATCCTCTTTCTGGGAATTGCCATCGGCGTCAACACCACCGCCTTCACCTTTTTGAACGCGCTCCTGTTCCGCGAGTTGCCCGTGAGCGGCGCCGAGCGGCACGTGGACATCACCGCCTACGGCGCGCACCACAACATGGCCGCCCGCTGGAGCCGCCCCGCCTTCGACGTGCTTGCCGCCCGTAGCGAGCCGTTCGCCGGCCTCTACTCGATCGAGCGCGTCACCGGTGCCCTTGCAGGCGGGCGCGCCTCCAAACTCGAAGTGGAGGTGGTCTCCAGCAACTTCCTGCCCCTGCTGGGCGCCCGCGCGATGATTGGCCGCGATTTCGCCGATTCCCCCGAACCCGCCCTCACCCTCAGCTACGCCGGCTGGATGCACCGCTTCGACGGTGACGCTTCCGTGGTCGGCCGCCGCCTTCGCATCGGAAAGAACTTCTTCCTGGTCACCGGCGTTCTGGAGCGCTCCTTCACCGGAGTGGAAGCTGTAACCCCGGACGCCTGGGGCCCGGACCGTTGGCGAAGTCTCCTGCTGCCTCCCGGCAAGCCCGCCGAACTTCAGGTGGGCGGAATTCTGCTGCCGGGCATCACTGCCGCCCGAGCCCGCTCCGTGCTGAGCGCCGCTTTAAACGACCTCAATCAGGGCCGCCCCGAGGCCGACCGGCTGGCCCAGGTCAACGTCGATCTCCGTCCCGGTCTTTCGCGCGTCGAAGACGGCAACCTGGTCCTCACCGGAATGGCCGGATGCGCTTTCCTGCTTCTCATCCTGGTGGCCTGCGCCAATCTGGCCAGCCTGCACCTGGCCGGCGCCTACGCGCGGCAAAGGGAACTCGCCATCCGGCTCTCGCTCGGCGCCACCCGGCTGCGCGTGGTGCGGCAGTTGCTCGTGGAGGCCGCCGTGCTTTCCGGCCTGGGCGCGCTTCTCGCCCTGGGCCTCTCCTATCTCTCCGTCAGCGCTGTGCAGTCTTTTGCCTACCAGATCTTCACCCGCCTCGAAATGAACATGGCGCCCGCCGAACCCGATTGGCGTGTGGCGCTCTTCGCCGGCCTGATGTCCCTCGCCGCCGCCATCGCCTTTGGACTGCTGCCCGCGCTCGAAGCCACCCGGTCCGCCAGTCCGGCGGCGGCGCGGCAGCAGACCGGTGAAATCCTGCACCGCTCGCGCCCTTCCCGAATGCGCTTTGCGCTGATTGCCGGCCAGACGGCGGCCAACCTCGTGCTGCTCGTCCTCGCCGGGATCCTGTTCCAGAATGCCGCCCGCCTGGACCGCGTCTCGCCGGGCTTCACCGTGGACGGTCTCTACGATACCGGCTATGAAGGCCGCCTCCGCGATTACCAGAAGCTGCTTGCCGCCGATTCCCGCATCGCCGCCATCACCGGAGTCTTCCGCATCCCCCAGTGGGGCATGATGTACCCGGTCGCGGCCGAAGTGGACGGCCGCAAATTGTCCCTGGCCCACAACTACGTGGATGACCGCTTCTTCGAAACTCTCGGGATTCCGCTGGTGCAGGGCAGGGCATTCACACCGGCGGAAGCGGAATCGCACGCGGCAGTGGCCGTGGTCAGCCAGGCCACCGCGCGCAAGCTCTGGCCGGGTCGAAACGCGCTCGGCCGGACGCTGCTCATCGGTTCCTCCGGTTCCGACGGCCCGCCGCCGCATCCCGTGCAGGTGGTGGGCGTGGCCAAAGACGTCATCAGCGGCATGCTGTTTGTCGGCACCGACTCCACCCTCGTCTACCTGCCCGCCGCCGTGGGCAGCGCCGAGGTGCAGCACCTGGTCGTGCGCGCCCGCGAGCCCGGCGGGCGCTTCGCCGCCGCCTTGCAGCAGAAGTGCCTCGATCTCGACGGCTCCTTCTGCGGCCCGATGCCGCTGACCGAGGTCGCCTGGCTCCAGCGCTTTCCCGTCCGCATGGCCAGCCAGGTCGCCATGGTGCTGGGCCTGCTGGCGCTGCTCTTGAGCTGCGTCGGACTCTATGGCGTGGTGGCCCTGACCGTAGTTCGCCGCACCCGCGAAGCCGGCATCAGGCTGGCCTTGGGCGCCACCCGTTGGATGGTGATGCGTCCCATGATGGCCTCCTCCCTGCGCGGCGCCGCCGCCGGCATCGCCATCGGACTGCCGCTCTGTTTCGCGGTGGCGCGCTGGGCCGATTCGATGGCCGAATTTCTCCACCTCGCCGATCCCGTGGTGTTCCTCGCGGTGCCTGTCCTGCTGGGCGCCGTTGTCCTTGCCGCCACCCTGATCCCGGCGCGGAAGGCCTCGGCCGCCGGCCCGGCCGAGGCGCTCCGCCATGAATAGTAATTTCTAGTACAATCAGGTCTCGTGATCCGATTACTGGTCAGTCTGGCCGTCCTCCTCTGCGGGACCGCCAGTGGGGCTGCGCCCGCCTACTCCGCCGCGGATATTGTCAATGCCGGGAACTACTCACCTGGGCCTTTTGCGCCAGGGTCCGTGCTTTCCCTTTTTGGAAGCGGAATGTCCACCGCCCCTCGTGCCATGCAGGCGGAAGACATCCGCGACGGGCAGTTGCCGGTGGAACTGAACTACGTCCGCGTCTATCTGAACGGCGCCGCCGTGCCGCTGTTCTATGTTTCCGAAACCCAGCTCAATTTCATGATTCCGCACAAGCAGATCCCGGGCAAGGCTATCCTCCGGGTCGCGCGGCAGGGTATTTCCGGGCCCGAGGTCACGGTGACCATCGTGGATGTGGCGCCGGCGCTGTTTGTCACCGTTGACGACTACGTCATCGCCACCCATGGCGACGCTTCGGTGATTACCCCGGAGGCTCCGGCCGAAGGCGGTGAGATCATCGTCATCTATGCCACCGGCCTCGGCAAACTGGACAAGAACCCGGATGCGGGCGAGATCCCGCAGTACGTCTCCCGCATCCTGAAGTTCTCCGAACTCAAAGTCCGGGTGGGCGGCGCGGAGATCTCCGGCGACGCCATCAAGTATGCGGGCCTGACCCCCGGGTCGGCGGGACTCTATCAGCTCAACGTCGAGCTTCCGCGAGACCTCGGCGCCGACCCCGAACTCCGCGTGGAAATCGGAGCCGCCTCCACTCCCCGCCGGGGTGAAACTCGCCGGCCGTTGACGGCGTCGCAGTAGTAGACTAAAGACCAAGGAGTACGGATGTTTCAGCGGTACCTGCTCGGCTTTTTCCTGGCGGCGTCGCTCGCCTTTGCCCAGGCGGACGCGCCCGAGGCCAAGTTCACGGTGAATACGGGCACCAGGGTGCCGCTGAGCCTGATCAACAGCATCAGCACCAAGCATTCGGCTGAGGGCGACCCGGTTTATCTGGAGACCGCCTTCCCCGTGCTGGCCAACGGACGCATCGTGATTCCCGTCGGCAGCTACGTCTCCGGCACCGTGACGCAAATCAAGAAGCCCGGCCGTGTCAAAGGTAAGGGCGAGCTGTACATCCGCTTCGACTCCCTGACCCTCCCCAACGGTGTGACCCGCGATTTCCGCGCGCGCATCGGCGGCCTCGACGGCCTTACCGCGGGCGAGTTGGATAAAGCCGAGGGCAAGGTGTCGAGCGAGGGCAACAAGAGCGGCGACACCCGCACCGTCGCCGAAACGGCGGGCGCGGGCGCATCCATCGGGGTGATCGCCGGAAATGCGGCGGGACACACCGGCATGGGCGCGGGCATCGGCGCCGCCGCGGGCGCGGCCGCGGGCCTGATCGGAGTGCTCGCCACACGCGGACCCGATGCCGTGCTGGCGCGCGGCAGTTCCGTCGATATGATTCTCGACCGGCCCCTGATCTTCGAGGAAAGCGAGCTGAACTTCTCCGGCTACCGGCCTCCGCGCCCCGGCATGAATGCAGCGCCGCAGGCAGTCCAGCAGCCCAAGGGCGGCGGCATTCTCCTGCCGCGGCGATAAGCCTACCGCGTCGCCACCGTCAGTGCGCCCTGCGCCAGTCCTTCCGATGCAGCCGTGATGTTGATGCGCCCCTTCTCTCCCGGCTTGGACCGGACGATCAGCAGCGCCATGCCGCTGAATGCCTTGCGGTGGCCGGCATGAAAGGGCTCTTCGGTCGCCGCATTGCCGTTATCCACCGCTTCGATCCTGCCCGCGCCGGTTACCGCGAATCGCACGAGGTTGTCGGCCGAAGGGCAGAGGTTCCCGTCCTTATCCTCGATCCGCACCGTAATGAACGACAGGTCGTCACCGTCCGCCTGAATCGTCGAACGGTCGGCCGATAGCGTCACTTTCGCGGGAGTTCCCGCCGTCCTGATCTCTTCGGCCGCCACCTGCTTGCCGCCCTGGTAGGCCACCGCCTTGATCGACCCGGGCTGATAAGGCACCTGCCACATCAACCGGTACTTGCTCGAAAATTTCCGGTCGGCGCTGACGTTCGGTCCCACCGGCAGTTCCACCGGCTCGCCGAACCGCTTCTTCCGTCCCAGCGATTTTCCATTGACGAACAGTTCCACTTCATCGGCATTGGTGTAAGCCATCACCGGAATGTCCTTGCCTTCCATGCCCGCCCAGTTCCAGTGCGGCAGGATGTGAACCATCGGCTTCTTCGTCCACACGCTCTGGTAGAGGTAATAGCGATCTTTCGGGAAGCCGGCCAGGTCCACCATGCCGAAATACGAACTGCGCGCCGGCCAGTCGGTAGCCGTAGTCGCCCCGCGACCGCCGAAGTAGGGCGTGGGTTCGCCCAGGTAATCGAAACCCGTCCAGACGAACTCGCCCACGATGTTCGGGAAGCGCTCCTGCGCTGCAAACTCGACGTCCGGAATGTACGCCCACGGCGGCGCGATGATGTCATAGCTGGTGAGCTGGTGCGAGGGGTGCTTGTCGTATTTCTCGAGCGGCAGGTGATACACGCCGCGCGAGCTGACTGCGGAGCTGGTTTCCGAACCGAGAATGACCCAGGTGGGATGGTCCTTCAGGATCTGCTCGTAGTTCATCGGCTTGTAATTGAAGCCGGGCACGTCCACCTGGTCGGCCAGCTTGTTGCGGATCGCCTGTTCCCAGTTGTTGAAACCGGCGGTTGTGGGGCGCGTCGGATCCTCCTGGCGGAAGAACCCTGCCAGGCGCTTGGCTTCCTCCCAACCGTTGGCCCGCCCCTGCTCGGGAATCTCGTTCCCGATACTCCACATCACCACGCTCGGGTGATTCCGGTCGCGCCGCACCATATCCCGCACATCCCGCTCCGACCATTCGTCGAAATACTTGCTGTACCCGTTGGCCACTTTCGGAATGCGCCACATGTCGAAGGATTCGTCCATCACCACCATCCCCAGCCGGTCGCAAAACTCGAGCAGCTCGGGTGACGGCGGATTGTGGCTCGTGCGGATGGCATTGACGCCGCCCGCTTTGAGAATTTGCAACTGCCGCTCGGTGGCCCGGCGATTTACCGCGGCGCCCAGCGCGCCCAGGTCATGATGCAGGCACACGCCCTGCATCTTGGTTGCCCGCCCGTTCAGTACGAATCCTTTGTCCTTGTCGAACGCGATGGTGCGTATGCCGAACGGAGTGACGTAACGGTCCAGCACCTTTTTGTTCGGGTCCATCACCTCGGCCACCAGCGTGTACAGCCGCGGCGTATCGATGTCCCAGCGTTCCGGCCGCGCAACCACCAGGTTCGATGAGACAACGGCCGTGCCTCCCGCGGGCACCGTCTCCTGGTTCCCGTTGCGGCTGACCGTCTTCCCCGCCGGGTCGAGGACCGTGGTCTGTAGGATGATGCCGGCGGCGCTCGTGCCCTCGTTCCGCACTTCCACCTTCGCGCTGACCGTGGCGCGCGCGTCGGTCACCTCGGGAGTCGTAACGTACGTTCCCCAGCGCGCCACGTGCAGCGGACCGGTGATGTCGAGCCAGACGTTGCGATAAATTCCCGCGCCGGGATACCAGCGCGAGGAGCGGTCCTCCGGAGTGAGCCGCACCGCGATCACGTTCTGCTGCGCGCCGTAGCGCAGGTGCGGCGTCAGGTCGAAGCCGAAGCCGATATATCCGTAAGGCCGTCCCCCCAGTTCCTGGCCGTTGAGCCAGACACGCGCGTTGGACATGGCGCCGTCGAACTCGATCCAGACACGGCGCCCGCGGGCGGACTCGGGCAGCGTGAACGCTTTGCGATACCAGCCCGTGCCGAAGATCGGCAGGGCCCCGGTGTGCGGGTTGAGCTTGGAATCGAAAGGCCCGTCGATGGCCCAGTCGTGCGGCAGCCGGACCTCGGTCCACTGGGCATCGTTGAACGCGGCCTGTTCGGCCCCGGGAGCGTCGCCCTTCAAGAATCGCCACCCGTCGTTGAAGGCGACACGGCGGGAATTCACGGGGACCGCGGTGGCGGCGAGGAGCGTGCTGCCGGCAAGGAATAAGGCCGCAACAGACTTACGGATATTCATGCCCCATATGTTATCTTCTGGCGGCACGGGACGGAGCCGCGCAGGCAGTGAGCGGTGCCTCGGGACCTTGGCCGCCGCCATCAAGTGCCGCTGCAGGGTCTACAAAGCCGCGCAGGCGGTGAGCGGTGCCTCGGGACCTTGGCCGCCGCCATCAAGTGCCGCTGCACGAAGTGAGCGGTGCCTGGGGACCTTGGCCGCCGCCGTCAAGTGCGGCTGCACAGTCTACAAAGCCGCGCAGGCGGTGAGCGGTGCTTGGGGACCTTTGCCGCCGCCATCAAATGCCGCTGCACGCAGTGAGCGGTGCCCGGGACCTTCGCCGCCGCCATCAAGTGCCGCTGCACAGTCTATAAAGCCGCGCAGGCAGTGAGCGGTGCCTCGGGACCTTGGCCGCCGCCATCAAGCGCCGCTGCAGAGTCTACAAACCCGCGCACGCAGTGAGCGGTGCATCGGGGCCTTGGCCGGCGCCATCAAATGCCGCTGCTGAGTCTACAAAGCCGCGCGCGCAAATAGTCATTTTGGCCTTACGTTCCAAGAAAAACAGATTCATACTACGAGACGATGGTGACGTTCCGGTATCGCGGCCGGGAGATCCACCCGGAAGACATCGTCTATGTGCGCGCGCTGATCGAACAACATCCCGCCGACAGCCGCCGCAAGCTTTCGACGCGGCTGTGCGAGGCCTGGGACTGGCGGCAAAGTAATGGCGCATTGCGCGACATGGTGTGCCGCGGCCTCCTGCTGATGCTGGAGCGTGCCGGTCAGATCGCATTGCCCGCAGTCACCTACAAGCGTCACAATCCACTGGCACAACGCTCGCGCCCGACGCCACTCCGGCTGGACCAGACGCCGATCGAAGCCAAGCTGAAAAACATCGGCCCGGTCGAGTTTGAGCAGGTGCGGCGCACTGCCGATGAACCGTTGTTCAACAGCCTGATGGAAGAGCATCACTACCTCGGGTACGAGCAGCCGGTGGGTGAACATCTGAAGTATCTGGTGTGGGCGCCGGGCGCCCGATCGCGTGCCTGGCGTGGGTCCTCGGCGCCCCGCCACCTGGGCAGTCGCGACCGCTACATCGGCTGGAGCGCGGAGGCGCGCCGCCGGCAACATCCGCTTTCATGGCCTACAACACGCGATTCCTGATTCTGCCCTGGGTGAGGGTGGAGCATCTGGCTTCCCACATCCTCGGCCGCATGGCGGCGCGGATCAGCGACGATTGGCAACGGATGTATGGACACCCGATCTATTTTTTGGAGACCTTCATCGACCCGGAACGATTCCGCGGAACCTGTTACCGGGCGGCGAACTGGGTGGTGATGGGCAAGACGACCGGGCGCGGCAAGCAATCCAACAGCCGCGTGCCAAACCGGTCGATCAAAGAGGTTCTGGGATACCCGGTGACCAGGCGTTTTCGGGAACTGCTGGAGCAATAGCAATGAAGCCGGCCAGACGCCGCATCGAAGTGAATCTGGAAGAGTTGGACCGGGTGCTGGACGGCGCCCGGCAAGCGCCGCTGAGCGAAGCCCGACTACGACAAGCTGAAGGATGCGCTGCACGCCATGGCGGCGCTGCTGGTGCGGCTCTCGAAAAACGGAGAAGACGAACGCTGTGGTGGGGAGATGCGGCAGGCGCGGAAGCCAGCGAGAGTGGACAGTCGGATGCTACCGCGCCTCCGCCGGCCAGGCCACGGGCGGAACCGCGCCACGGCGTTCACTGGCGCGCGCACGGTAGAGATCCGCATCAGAGCCTGAAGCACGGCGAACGTTGCCCGGATTGCGGGCAAGGAAATGTGTACGGGCAGAAGGAGCCGAAGGTTCTCGTAAGAATTGTAGGGCAGGCGCCGTTGGCGGCGACCGTGTATTCGCTGGAGCGGTTGCGGTGCGGAGCCTGCGGACAGGTGTTCACGGCCGAGGAGCCGGAGGGAGTGGGGCCGGAGAAGTACGACGAGTCTGCGTCGGCGATGATCGCGCAACTCAAGTACGGCAGCGGGATCCCGTTCTACCGGTTGGAGCGGTTGGAAGAGCAACTCGGGATTCCGCTGCGCGGCGGCGACGCAGTGGGAGATCGTGGAAGAGGCGGCAGAGGTGATCAAGCCGGCGCGGGACGAACTGATCCGGCAGGCGGCGCAAGGGCGAAGTGCTGCACAACGACGACACCGGCATGAGAGTGCTGAAGCTGGAGCGCGAGCCCGGCGACAAGCGCACCGGCGTCTTCACCAGCGGCATCGTTTCCATCACGGCAGGCCGTAAGATCGCGCTGTACTTCACCGGGCGGCAGCATGCCGGCGAGAATATTGCGGATGTGCTGAAGCAGCGGGGCGCGGAGCTCAGGCGCGGCGATCCAGATGTGCGATGCGTTGTCGTGGAACGCGCCGAAGCTGCCGGACGGAGTGGAGTTGCTGGTGGCGCATTGCCTCGCTCACGGACGGCGGCAGATTGTAGAAGTGGCGCAGAATTTTCCCGTCGAGTGCCGGCACGTGCTGGAAAACCTGGGCCAGGTCTACCGGAACGATGCGGCGACGCGTGACGCCGGCATGAGGGCGGAGGAACGGCTGCTCTTTCATCAGCAGCACAGTAAGCCGATTCTCGACGCGCTACACAACTGGCTGGAGACGCAGCTTGCCGAGCGGAAGGTGGAGCCGAACTCGAGTCTGGGGCAAGGCGATCACGTATCTGCTACGGCACTGGAAGGCGTTGACGCTGTTTTTGCGGCAAGCTGGTGCGCCCCTGGACAACAACCTTTGCGAAAGAGCCTTGAAGCGGGCGGTGTTGCATCGCAAGAACGCCTTGTTCTATCGGACGCTGAACGGGGCGCAGGTGGGCGAGTGGCTGTTCATGAGCTTGATTCACACCTGCCAGCTGTGCCACGCTAATTCGTTCGACTATCTGACCGAACTGCAGCGGCACGCGCAGGAACTGGCGGCCGACCCGGCGTCGTGGATGCCGTGGAACTACCGCGAGACGATCTGGCACAGGCTGAAGTACGATGAAGCCTTGCCTGGCCGAAAAGGATCGACGGCGGCCATGGTTGGACGACATTCCAAAATGCCCGGAAAACGGGCCTCCCAGAAGGCAAAATCCGATAACGTTTTTGGCCCGGCACGCAGACAGGCGAAAATGTTCCGGGCTGGACTCTATGCCCACGTTTCGACGAATCGATCAGCAGACATTGGCGATGCAGAACCGGGCGATGCGGGAGTATGCTGCGCTGCGCGGCTGGACGATCGTTCTGCAAGTGCGTGAGGTGAACTCCGGAGCGGCGCAAGAGAAAGCGCGCGAGAAACTGCTGGAAGCCGCGCGCCGCCGGGAGATCGATCTGGTGCTGGTCGGGCGGCTGGACCGCTGGGGCCGGTCGTAACGGTGCTGCTGGCGCGCTACAGGAACCCGCGCAGGCGAGTGAGAACGGGAAACGCCTGGGCGACCTTGGCAACCGCTGCAGAACATACTGTGGAAGTCCGGAAACTGCATCGGGCCGGCTGCGAGAATTGCTCTCGTCTCACGATCGGCGATAATTCCTTAAGTCGCAATTGCAGACGGGGCAGGCTGCGGAGGCGGTGCGATGCCCGCGGCCGGCTCTGGCAACACAGGGATTGCAGTATTCTCCGCGGCACTCCGGACAGTCGTAGTATATGGGAAAAACGAGAAGCTGACCGAGACAGGCAGCGCACTTTCCTGAACCGCGCCGGGAAGCGACAATCCGTTTGGTTTCTTCCCGCGACTCCCTGGCTTCGGTGGCCGCTCTTTCACGGCTCGCGATCGCTTCCAGCCGTTTCTCGACGACCAACCGCAAGTCATCCGGGACAGCGGGCAGTAGGGATTCCAGGCGATGTCGATCGGACAGCCGAAGGATCGCAGCTTTTCGCACGCCGAGATCGCAGGCATCCACGGCGACTCGAGTTATCAGCGCCTCGTCCCGAATGTTGTTTAAAGCGCGTTCACTGACCTTTTCGCCATTGATCATGCAAGCCAAGTCCAAGAGCAGGTGATTATCCCTTAGCCTATCGACAGCCGCGAGCCGCATTTCCGGTCGACTGTCGGTCCTGGCAATGTCCGCAAGCATCTGCTGGTCGTTGAGCTGGCGAAGCGAGACCTGACGAACCTCAAGATCGCCAGCGGACTCGATGAGATGGCGCAGCAACCCCGGTTCGGTAAGTACGGCGGCAGCTTCGCGGCGAATCTTCTGGCTCGTATCGTTTTGCGCGATTTCGCTCAGTAGCCGCTGGTTACGTACTTTCGTGAGGAGAACCGAGCGGACTTCCTCATCCAATCGCAGGACGACACAATCCTCGCTCAGCTTAGAGTCTGTAACCGCGGTTGCAGCCGCCTTCTGCACAGCAGGGCTCGGATCGTTTCGAACGATCTCAATCAGCGCCGACTGATCTTTTATCCTTTCGGCCACCAAACGGCGTACTTTCTCATCGGTGGAGTGCTTGACCAACTCTGCCATTAACGCTTGATCCGAGAGACCCCAGGCCGCGTTACTGCGAACCAAGGCATCAGCGTCGGATAGCGCTAAGTCGCGAAGCAGTCTCTGATCGGACAATCGCTGCACGACTAAGTGGCGGACATGCAGGTTGCCGCTATGACGTGCGATTCTGGCTAATGAATCCTGATCGTCAAGACGTCTCGCGGCAGCCGCTGTGACGCTGTCTGGTCCACTGGACAGGGCGAGATCCAGCAGGACTTCCCGACTGGTTACCTTCTCGGTCGCGGCGGTGCGAACGCCCACATCCGGATCGTTCCTCGCAATGTCCGCAAGCACCGCCTGGTCGGTCATTGAAACCACTGCCTGCTTTCTAACCGTGGGGTCCGATCGCTTCCATTTCGGGCGAAACAGGTCGGTGAACGTCATACATTCGTCTTTTCGAAGTGCATCGGTAATTCTCCGTAGTCCGGTAGTGCAGGCGGTGCGTCACATCTGCTCGATCACTCCCTGGTGTTCGCTGGGGCAATGACGGCGAAGGCAATCGAGCGCTCTGCCGCGATTCTTATACGCAGGATCCGAAAGGATCGAGAGGAGGTTGCGAAAATTGTCATGGGAATAGCCGCGCCACATGAAGGCTGCAGCGGCACCAGCCAGCTCGGCGTTTGCGCTCAATAGATAGTCTGCAGCGCTGTCAAAGAGGAGCGTGCGGTAGTTCATGCTTACCTCAGAATCCACGTACCTGGGCCAGTTGCGTTCCCAAAAACGCAGCGTGCCAAGCACTATCTGCTCGTCTGGATGGTGAAGCAAGGCGACCATCCAGTGCATGATCCGATTCTCGCTCGCACTGCTGCTACTTGCCCAGCGCGGGTCATTCACGGGAAGAACCGGCAGGGGATCCTGTTCAAGAAAGGCCGGCAGGTCTAGGTGCCGAGGCAATCGTACCTGCACATCGGACCTTAGCCGCCGCCATCAAGGGCCGCTGAAGAGTATAGAACCGGCCGTGGTCTAGCGTCAGGCGGTGAGGCGATCCGGCCGGCGTCCCGTTCGGTGGAGCCACCGGCGTAAACCATGTTCCGGATGTTGGCGTCCTCGACGTACTTGGCAACAACGCCACTACCCAGCTTGCGGGAGTTATTTTTTCCGATGAGCCTGTACAGCCAGTCGATCATATGGCCTCCGCTGCCGACTCAAGATGTCCGCCGGACACGTCCCGCCGCGCGGCTTCGCTTTTTCGCACGCCGGCGTCGGACTGGGTCATGACAATCTGCCAGCAGACTAATGGTACACGCATTTGAATTGTCCAACAAGCAGGCCTGTTAGCGTGGCTTCTGCTTTCCCCGCAAGATATTGCTGTAGGCCCAAAACGGCCCGGCATTTCTTGCGCCCTTGGTACTGATCCGGGCGCACTTGATTTCCAAGGACAGCTTTTCGCCTCCCGGTGGATCGCTGCCATGCTTGCCGTGTTCGCCGCCTTTGAGTGGAGGTCTTACAGGAACGGACCCGTGCGGGCCTGGCTCATGCGCGGGCCAACGTGAAACGATTGGGTCGGCCCGGCAACCGGGGCGGTAACACCGCTGACATCCGGAAACCACACCGCGCTGGCGTCAGCAAATCCGAAATCGCCCGACGGCTTAACATCGGCAGGACCTCAGTACGCCGGATTTTGGGCTGACCTATTTCCCAAGAGAAGTAGGGTGCGCAGCCTTCCCGAAAGCTCACGGTGCCTCGGGACCTTGGCCGCCGCCATCAAGTGCCGCTGCACAAGTCTACAAAGCCGCGCAGGCGGTGAGCGGTGCCTCGGGACCTTGGCCGCCGCCATCAAGTGCCGCTGCAGAGTCTACAAAGCCGCGCAGGTCAGACGGCGGTGGTTCCGGGACTCTCGCCGGGGGACGGGAGCCTTGCCGATGGCCAGCAGGATGCCGTAAAGCAGCGCTTCGGGACGCGGCGGGCAGCCGGGAATATACACGTCCACCGGAATCACCTGGTCCACTCCGCCGCGCGTCGCATAATTCGTGCCGAAGATCCCGCCGCTGATCCCGCAGGCGCCCACCGCCACCACCAGCTTGGGATCGGGAGTGGCCGCATACGTCTTGCGCAGCGCCAGTTCCATGTTCCGCGTCACCGGGCCGGTCACCAGCAGCATGTCCGCATGCCGCGGCGATGCCACGAAGTGCATGCCGAAGCGCTCGATGTCGTAGACCGGATTGTTCAGCGCGATGATTTCCAGTTCGCAGCCGTTGCACGAACCGGCATCCACTTCCCGTATGGCGAGCGAGCGGCCCAGTTTCCGCCGGATTTCTCTGCTCAGCCGGCCGCCGATCTGATCTACCGTCCCCAGCGGCTTCGCCGGAGACACGATCAGGTCTTCGCGGCGCGTGGCGGCCAGCTCGAAGTTTCTCCCGATGGTGACTCCCGGCCCTGCGCACTCACCGCAGAAGATGCACCGGCCGTAATCCACGGACACCGTTTCCCCGGCTTCGATCGCGCCCGTGGGGCAGATTTCGGCGGCGCCGCGCGCATCCTGCCAGTTCGCAAAATCGAATTCCGGAGCTCCCCGCGAGCCCGCCGGCAGATCCGCCGCGGCCTTCGGATAAGCCGTGGTCACGATGCCCGCGCGCAGCGTATTTTCGAGAATTTTGAACATGGTTACCGGTCCGTTCCCGAGTAGGACAGGTTGAAGCTTTTGTTGATCACCGGAAAGTCCGCGATGATATTGCCCTGCACGGCTTCCACCAGCGCCGGCCAGTTGTTGAGCGACGGGTCTTTGATCTTGCAGCGCTCGATGCTGTTGCCGGGTCCCGTGCGCACCCACCACAGGATCTCGCCGCGCCACCCCTCCACCGCGCTCAACGCAAACCGCCCCGGCTCGATCGTCCCCACTTCGGTGCGATACGGCCCGTCCGGCAGATTCACCGACGCCGCCTTGATGATGGAGAGCGATTCCGGAATCTCTTCGATCCGCACCTGCATGCGGTGCAGCACGTCCCCATCCTCATACACCGGAACCCGCCAGGAAACGTGCCCGTAGGCCGCGTACGGGTGGTCGCGCCGCACATCGACATTCACCCCGGATGCGCGTCCGCCGGGGCCCACGATCCCCAGCGCCGCCGCTTTTTCAGGTGTCAGGATTCCCGTACGCTGTAGCCGGTCGAGCGTCGAGTCCGACGATTTGACGAGCGTCACCAGTTCCCGGAACTCGGCGTCCACCTGTCCCAGGGTTTCATGCAGCGCGCCGATCTGCCCCGCCTGCCAGTCCCGCCGCACGCCGCCGATACAGATCATGCCGCGCAGCAGCCGGTTCCCGGTAAGCATTTCGTTGATGCGCAGAATCTTTTCGCGGATCCGCCCGGCATGGTAGTTCGCGATCACGAACCCCACATCCATGGCAATGGCTCCGATGTCGGCCAGGTGATTGTAAATGCGCTCGAGTTCGAGCAGCACCGTCCGCATCACCTCCGCGCGGAAGGGTACGACCACGTCGGCTGCTTTCTCCACGGCCTGGCAGAAGGCGGTGGCGTGCGAGCAGGCGGAGTCGCCGGAAACGCTTTCGGCGAGAAACACGGCCTTCGAGAGCGGCATGGACTCGAACAGCTTCTCGGTCCCCTTGTGCGTGTAAAACATCCGCAGTTGGAGATAGAGGATCGGCTCGCCCGCCACCGCGAAGTTGAAATGGCCCGGCTCGATGATGCCGGCATGCACCGGTCCGACCGGCACCTGGAAAACACCTTCGCCAAGGGTGGGCCGGTAAATGTGCGCCTCTCCCTCGAACGGCGGCAGAACCGCATCGAGCGGGAACGTCTTCCGCAGCGGGTGCACGTTCGGCCAGTGATCGTGCAGGGCTACCCGGCGCGGATTGGGATGATTCTCCGCCTCGATGCCGAACCAGTCCTGGATCTCGCGCTCCTGCCAGTTCGCCGCCGGCAGTGCAGGCGCCAGTGACGGAAAGCGCGGGTCGGAGGCCGGGATCCGGCCGCGCAGAATCAGGTAGCAGGGCTCGCCCGGCCGTTCGAAAACATAGTAGTTGTGGAAGACATCCTCTGCGGCGACGCGGTCCTCCGCAAATACGCTCACCAGGCGCGCCGAGTGCTCCTCGCGCAGCGCCGCCGCCACCGCCGGCAGATCCGCAATCGGAAGCGACGCGTACACCTGGTCCGGATACTCCGGACCGAGCGGCGAGATCGAGGGAAACTGCTGCCTGAGCCGTCGAAACAGTTCCTGCATCTCAGCCCCCTGTCACCACGCGCGCCGCGCCGCGAATCAAGTCGAGCAGCGGAGCCGGCAGCCAGAACGCCAGCACCACGAACGCGGCCGCGAGGGCCATCACGGAATAGTCGTTCCACGGCCGGACGGCGGCAGGCGGCGCATCGCCCGACGGGCCCAGCACCAGGCCGCCGACATGCAGCAGCATGCCCGCGAATATCGCGGCGCCGAAGACGAGAAACAGAACCGTGGCCAGCACGTGCCCGCTGTCGAGCGCCGCTTTTAGAATCAGGAATTCGCTTTGAAACAGGCTGAACGGAGGCATGCCCGCCACCGCCAGCGCGGTGACCAGGAAGATGGCGCCTGTCACCGGCATGATGCCCAGCACCCCGCCTTTGACCTTCGCCGAAAGGTCCGTTTTGAAGTGCTGAAAAACGTTTCCGGCGCAGAGCATCAGCAGGCACTTGGCCACCGTGTGGTACGTCATGTGCAGCATGAGCCCCAGCGCGCCCAGCGGTCCGCCGACCCCCAGTGCCACTGCCATGATCCCCGCCTGGTCGATGCTCGAATACGCCAGCAGGCGCCGGAAATTCTTTTGCAGCAGGATGAACGGCGTGGCGATCGCCATGGATGCTACGCCGAGCAGCAGCAGCAGGCCGCCCGGAAAGGAGGCGCCGAGCGAGCGGCTGGTCAGAATCTCGAACCGCACCAGCCCGTAGATCGCGCAGTTCAGGGTGGCCGAGGAGAGCAGCGCCGCCGAGGGCACCGGCGCTTCGCTGTAAGCGTCCGGCTTCCAGGTGTGCATCGGCGCCAGTCCCGCCTTGGTGCCGTAACCGAGGAGCGCCAGCAGGAATGCGAGCCGCATGGGCGTCTTGTCCAGCTCCGCGGCGTGCGCCGCCAGCACCGACCAGTTCAATCCCGAGACCGTGTCGCTGCCCGGCAGCGACCTTGCCGAATAGTAAACCAGCACCGTCGCAAACAGGGCCATCGATAATCCCACGCCGCCCAGAATCGCGTATTTCCACGCGGCCTCGATGGAAGTGATCCGCCCGTAGAAGGTGACCAGGAAGACCGACGCGAGCGTGGTCGCTTCGATCGCCACCCACATCACTCCCAGGTTATTGGCCACGCTCACCAGCAGCATGGCGCACACAAACAGCGGCGTCAGGCTGTAGTATTTCCGGAATTGCGACAGCGACGGGTCCTCGTCGTCCCGCAGATAACCGACCGCGTAGACCGAACAGACCAGCGATACCGAGGCGGTCAGCAGGCAAACCAGGGCGCTGAAGGAATCGGCGTAGAAGAATCCGCTCCAGAGTGAAACAGGTCCTCCCGCTACCACCTGCACAGCCAGCACGATCGATAGAACGAAACTGATCCCGAATGCGGCCAGGTTGGCGATTTCCATGTCGCGCCGCGCGCGCGCAAAAGCGGACCAGATCCCGGCCGCCAACGGCGCCAGCAATATCGGAAGCAGGACCATCAGCCTCGCAGCCTCCTCAGTTTGCTGACGTCCATGGATTCGAACGTCTCGCGGATCTGGAAAACGAGAATGCCCAGCACCATCACCGCCACCAGCACGTCGAAGAACACGCCCAGTTCCACGATCAGCGGCATGCCGTAAGTAAGCGAGATAGCCGCCAGGAAAACCCCGTTTTCGACGGTCAACAGCCCCAGTACCTGGGTCAACGCCTTGCGCCGGTTGAGCATCGTGAAGAATCCGATCAGGAACACCGCGATGGCCACCGACAGCGTATTGTGGCCAAGTCCGCCGGCGCCCGTTTCCGGACGATGAAAGGAGGCGCCCACCATGTAAGCGAGCAGCGTGAGGCCGCCCGAAATCACGATCGAGACCGGCACGTTGATCAGCGGCTCGATCTCATGCCGGATGGCGATCCGGTCCACCAGGCGCTCCAGAACGATAGGGACCAGGATGGCTTTGACGATCACCGTCAGGGCCGCCGCGAAGTAAATATGGGGCGCGCCGTTGAACCATGCGATGGCCGCCGCGATTCCGCCCAGCAGCAGCGATTGCGTGCCGAACAGCCGTATGTTCATCACCAGCGACCGCTGGCCCACCATCGCGATCTGCAATACCAGGACGAAGGCCGCCATCAGTGTTACCACCCGGTTGCCGAATTCGGGATTGTGCAGGAAATCCATGGTCAGAAAATGAAAGTCGAGATCAGCGCGAGGGCGCCGAGGGTAAATGCCACCGCCATCAGTTCGGGCACGCGGAAGAGCCTCATCTTGGCGTTGGCGGTTTCCACCAGGACGATGGCCGTGCTCAGAATGCCCAGCTTGAGAACCAGCCAGAACAGGCCGGAGGCAACCGCCGCCGGCATCCACGAGGATTGCAGCCCGAAAGGCACAAACACATTGATCAGCAGCGTCATCAGCAGCAGTTGCTTGATGGCGGCGCCCCATTCGATCAGCGCAAGGTACGGCCCCGAGTATTCGAGGATCATCGCTTCGTGAATCATCGTGAGCTCCAGGTGGGTGGCTGGATTGTCCACCGGGATGCGCCCGGTTTCGGCGATCAGAACCAGGAACAGCGCGGCAAACGCGAGCACCTGCGAAGGCGCCAGAAAGCGCCACTGCTGTCCGATGGCGGCCCTTGCGATTTCCGGGAGCGTGGTGGAACCGGCACCGATCGCGACCGTGAATACCGCCAGCATCAGGGTGGGCTCGGCGATGGCCGAGATGGCCATCTCCCGGCTGCTCCCGAGACCGCCGAAGGAACTGCCGGTATCGAGCCCGCCCAGGGCAAGGAAAAACCGGCTCAACCCCAGCAGGTAAACCACCGCCAGAACGCCGCCGAAAAGCCCGGCAGGAACCTGGTCCGAAATCGCCGGCACCATCAGCCCGGCCAGCAGCGTGGCGACAAAGACCACCCAGGGGGTGGCGGTGAACAGCCACGACGCGGTATCCGGCAGAACCATCCCCTTGCCCAGCAGTTTGTAAATCTCGCGGTAGGGTTGCAGCAGCGAGGGGCCGCGCCGCATCTGCAGCCGCGCTTTCATCAGCCGGATGAAGCCGGTCACCAGCGGCGCCAGAATCAGCAGCAGGGCGAGTTGCGCCAGTACTTCGAAAACCGCCGCCATCATCCGCGGACTCCGAAAAGCAGCAGCGCGATCAGCGTGATGAAGATGTACGCGAGGTAGGCGTGAATGCTGCCTGCCTGCACCTGGCGAACGCCGCGCGCCATCCGGTACAGCCAGTCGCGAAAGGGCCGGTAAACGTGCTTCTCGATCGCCGGGTCCACGTGACTCTCGAAGTGTACGGCCGTGGGGTAGTACGCGGAGACCTCGAATTCGGAGTGGATCTCCCGCCGCGGCCGGTAGAGCGCCGCGAAGATCATCCGGATCGGTTTGGAGAAGCCCGTCGCCGTGTACTGGTTTTCGGCGGTGAGGCCCGGCAGGCCGCAATCCCACGTGGGACCGGAAACGCGGGGCGCGCGGCGGCCAAGCGCCATCCAGAAGATCGCCGGGAGCGCCGAAAGCACCACCAGCATGGCCGCGATGCCGGCCGGCGACACCGTGCCGCTCCGCACCGCGCCGGCAGCCAGCGCAAAGCCGCCGCCCGCCGTCAATGCGCCGCTCGCGGCCACGCCGAACGCCTGCCGGGTCACCGGGTCGAACACCGGAAGAAACCACGGCGCGCCCAGCCCCAGCACCACGCACAATGCCGCCAGCATTCCCATGGCGGCGAGCATTGCGCCTCCCACTTCTTGTGCTCCCGCCGCCTGGGGGCTGCGCGGCAGCGCCAGAAACGAGATGCCGAATGCCTTCACAAAACAGGCGGCGGCGAGGGCCGCGGTGAGCGCCAGAAGCGCGCCGGCAATCGGAAACGCCACCCGGGTCAGGGACTCCGTGCTGCCGAAGCCGGCCAGCAGCGCCTGGTAGGTGAGCCACTCGCTCACGAACCCGTTAAGCGGCGGCAGGCCCGAAATCGCCACCGCGCCCACCAGGAAGAAGAACGCGGTCGCCGGCATGCGGCGGATCAGCCCGCCCATCTCCTCCATGTTGCGTGTGCGCGTGGACTGGAGCACCGCGCCCGCGCCCAGGAACAGCAGGCATTTGAAGATTGCGTGATTGAGCGTGTGGTACAGCGCGGCCACCAGCGCAATCGCCGCGAACAGCGGGTGGCCCAGCGCGCGGAACACCATGGCCGAACCGAAGCCGATCAGGATGATGCCGATATTCTCGATGCTGTGATACGCGAGCAGTCGTTTCAGGTCGTGCTCCATCAGGGCGTACAGCACTCCCAGCAGCGCCGAAAGAACGCCGGTGCCCAGCACCAGCATTCCGGCCCACACCGGCGGCGCGCCGAAGAAATCGAAAAACACCAGCGCCATTCCATAGATGCCCGTCTTGATGACGATTCCCGACATCAGCGCCGATATATTGCTGGGCGCCACCGGATGCGCCGCCGGCAGCCAGACGTGCAGTGGAATGATTCCCGCCTTCACCCCGAAGCCCGCGAAAAAGAGCAGCAGCACGGCCGCCTGCTCGCGCGCCGGAAGCCTGGAGGCAAGTTCGTGGAAGGCAGTGAAATCGGTGCTGCCGGCGGCGCGCGCCAGAATCAGGAACGCGAGCAGCAGCATTCCGGTTCCGGCATGCGACATGATCAGGAACAGCATCGCCGAATTGCGCGTCGCAGGCTTCTCGTGCTCGAAGGCGATCAGGCACCACGCCGTCACCGCCATCAGTTCCCACGCCACCAGGAAGAAGAATGCGTCGCCCGCGGCGAAGACCAGGGCCAGCCCGAGCAGCAGGACGTTGTAGAAGGAGGCGAGCAGGCCGCTACCGCGGTAGCCCAGCGAGTATACCGACACCGCCGCGCCCAGAATCCCCAGCGCCGCCTCGAAAAATGCGGCAAGCGGCGTCAACCGCACGGTGAAAGCGAACAGGGGCACCCCGCAGGGCAGATTCCAGGATGGGGGCGGACCGCCTGCCAGCACACCCGCGGCGGCGGCCCCGCAGAGCGCCGAACCAGCCAGCGCCAGCACGAAACGCAACGGTCTTGCGGCGTCCCGCCGTGCCCGGCCAGACGATTCCCGCGATGGCTCCGGCTATCCACGCCAAAAGTGCCGAATTGAGCAGGACCTGGGTCATCGCATCGGCCGTTCGGCCTGGATCTCCCCCAGCATCTGCACCGATTCGTTCAAGTGCGCCTGGAAATACTGCCGCATCAGATCGAGGACCCGGATCAGCATCTTGTTCCGCAGCGAATAATAAACGTGGTTGCCTTCCTTGCGCGCCGCCACGATCTGCCGGCTGCGCAGAATGGCCAGGTGTTGCGAAAGGTTCGCCTGTTCCACGCCGAGTTGTTCCTGGATGGAGCTGGCCGGCGTTTCGCCGTTGCGAAGGGCCTCGAGAATTGCGATGCGCGTGGGATGGGCCAGCGCATGAAAGATGCTGGCCTTGTATTCGCGCAACGTGTTTGGCATCGAAACATTAGAATATTCGATTTATCGAATATTCGCAAGCCGGCGTCACCTGCAACGTGCTTGATTTGGATTAAAATAACGCCACACGGAGGGCAGGCCATGCAGGGTTCGTTCGCGGATGCGATCAGGTCTTTCAAGGGAAATGTCCGGACGGCACTCGAATCGACGTTGTTCAAGTGGTCGACGGAAGATGAGCTCGGGCGTGAGATTGTTCGCAACATCCACCCCTTGGAGCGGTTCCTTCCGCCCGATCGTCTGAAGCAGATACTCGCCGCGATCTACTCCAGCCGCGCGACTTCATTGTCCGACCTCAAGTCCGCATATCAGGAGGAGTGTTACAAGCATACCCGCCAGGGAGGCGCCGTGCAGTGTTCGCGGCCCGTTTTGCTGGGCAGGGCCGTGGAACGCGAAACTTTCGTAAGCCGGTTGTACGAGCGGGAGCGAAGCTACTTCCGGGTGCCCGCAAATGTGGAGGATCTCGTCAACCGGATGATCCGGCGCGAGATCCTGACACCGCGCGAGAGAACCATGCTTATGGATCGCTTCTCGACTTGGGCTACATGGAATGAACTCGAGTCAACCGCCGACCCGTTTCAGTTCCGACGCTCCACGGCTGCGGACGAGGTCCGGGCATCGCTAGGGCTCGATTACCAGCGGCTTTACGAAGGAAAACCCCTGCTGCTGTTGGTTTATGAGCTGAAACACTCCACCGGCCTGTGCCGGCCCACCATTGCCGACGCTGGTCTGCATCGCCTCTTCGAACCGCCGCCGCTGGGTTTTGAAGAACATGGATGGACAAAGACCTGGGCCGTCCCGGTTGATCATGGCCGGGCATCCGTGCGGCCCCGGCCTGAAGCGGTTCACGAACCGGTAGCGCTGATTCAGTTAAGAAGAGTGGAGGAAGTGCGATGAAAGGTCACTCCTACTTTCGCAAGTTTACCGATTCGCGAAATGCCGATGGTCCGCTCAACGAGCACGCCCTCCTCGATTACCTCGAATCGCTCAATGAGGTCGAATGGGGGGACCTGCTGGCCGCCGTATTGTCCGGCCGGGCTGAAGCCTACGACATCTTCAGCCCAGGAAAGGGGGATGTGCCTGTAAGTTGCCTGGAAGCTTTCGTACGTCGCCTTGGGACTCCGTCGCGAATCACTCTTTCATCAGCGCTGGAACGGTTGATCGTCAAGTCGGTATCCTCCAAAGCAACCGAAACCGCGGAACGGGCCCTCGTGTTCGCCGCGCATCTTCCTGGCCCGGAACTCGTGGGATTCCTCAGCGTAGCAATCACAAACCGCGAGTTCTCCCCTATGTTCCGCGAACTGGCGGCCGATGCGTTGGCGGCTCGCGCCGGGGACGTTCCCGCGACCTTGTGGACGGAGTTGGACTTCGAGACCTGGCCGGAACTGGCCCCCTCCGCCATAGCCGCCCTCGCACCCGTTTCACCTGGCGCTGCAATCGAGACGCTGCTGCAACTCGATACGCCGCAGACTCCCGAAGCATTCGAGTACCCGCTGCGTATCGCGTTCCGCAAATTAACCGCTGTTGACGCCTCCCAGTTGCGCAGGCTGCTGGAACACGCGGCCGGATGGCAAAGGGCCCTCTTCGAACGGGTTCTGTCCTTCGACGAATTCCGCCCTTTTATGAGGGCCGATGCAAGCTACGTCCTGATCGAACGTGGCGCCGGAACTTCTGCGAATTCCCATGCTCTCTACAATGAGCTCAACAACATCGCCACGGTGATTACTCTGCGCGCCGAATCCATGTCTCACCTGGTGCAGGGCAACCGCGAACTGGAGAAGCACGTAGAGGACATCACGACTGCCGTCGGCCGGATCAGCCGGACCGTAGCCGAGTTACAAGGAATTCCCCGTGAGGCACAGCCGGCAGTTCCGGCTACGGCCGCGCTTCCATCCCTGTCTGCGGCCTCGTCGCCCTCTACTGTCACGATCCTCTTGGTGGACGACGAAGCATTGGTCCGGAAGGCCTCCGCCGCGGTTCTCGAAAAGTCCGGCTACACCGTCATTCAGGCCTCCGGGGGACAGTCGGCGATTGAGGCGTGGGACCGGTTGAATGAACTGCCGGCCGTACTCGTCACCGACGTGGACATGCCGCTCATGAACGGGCAACAGTTGGCAACCGCCCTTCTCGAGCGGTCGGCGGACCTGCGCGTCGTGTTCATGTCGGGCCTTGGTGAAGATGTTCTCAGGGAGATCTCTCCCGTGCCCGGACGCATCGCCCTCTTGGCAAAACCATTCAGGTTCAGCGATCTTGCCGGCGTGGTCGCCCGGTTGCTTCAGGAAGGCAACCGCGCTCCAGCCGTGTGACGGCTTGCTTGATGCAAACGAGTTGCAACTGATGGCCTCTCCGGATCTCGCCGATTCGCATCTAAATTTCCTGTTTGCAACCAGATCCAACTGGGAGTACTAGTCCCGTTCCGGGCGGCCGCCGCAAGCCTGCATGATATACTCACTCCCTGACGGACATGAAGATTCGTGCCGAACAGATGAACGCGCTCGGGGAAACCATGCAGCAGCGCTTTGAGAAACGCGCTATGGCCCGTTTGCGCGACCGGTTTGGCGCGCAGCTCGCGCGGACCACGGACGACGACCTGCGGGCGCGCGTTCGTGCCGGCGTCGAGCGCGCGGCATCCTACGGCATCGAAGCCGAGTTCGATCTCCTGCGGTATCTGGAATATTGCGAAGAATACGGGCCCAATTTCGACACAGCCAGCGCCTGGGCACCCCCGATTCTCCAGGCGGAGAGCAGCGGCACCAGCAAAATGGACGAACTCGACAACTGGACGACGTTCAGCCTAAGGCGCTAACGGATGTCCCGTCGCGCTAAAAGGCCACTCAATCAGGCCGCGGTACAGGCCGCCGACAACGAGATTTACGCGCGGCACGCCGGAGATCCGCGTCCCAACGCTCTTTACGACGCTGCCGGCAACCGGCTTGCTTTGAGCGCCACCGATCCGGCACAGGCCGACCTGCGCCGCGAATGGATGGACCTGTATGTGGCCAACGGCGGCGAGGTCGAGGGCGCCCCCCCGAATCCATCTCCGCCCCCGGGACCGGTCTCGCCTTGTCCCACGCCTGCTCCCGGAGGCGGCGGAGGCACCACCCCTCCCGGAGGAGGCGGCAGCCAGACGCCCGGCGCGGACCCGGAGCACGCCAACCTCAGCGTTCGCCTCGTGCATGCCTGCGACCGCAGCCCGCTCCGCGACGGCACCGTCCGCATCTCCGGACCCGAGTCGCGCGAGGGCACCACCGATGCCGACGGATGGGCTAATTTCGAGCAGATCACTCCCGGCTACTACGACATCGAAGGCATTGCGCCGCAACACGAGCGGGGCACCGGCGGCCAGGACGCACCCGCCGCCACCAGCACCGCCGTGGAGCTTCCGCTCCAGACGACGGTGCAAATCCAGGCCGTTCAGGCGGCATACACGGTCGTTCTCGATAACAACGGCAATGCCCCCGCCGCCTACCCGATTCTCGAGTTCCGCATTTCGAACGGACCTCCCAACCACCTCTACGACGTCCAGTTGAGCCGTACCGGCGCCGGCGCGCTCACCGGCGGCCCGGGACTCGCCGCAGCCTGGGTCGAGGCCGACGGCCGCGATGTCCGGATCGGCCGCACCACGTTCAGCAGTTGGTCCAACGGCCAGCAGGCGCTGCAACTCGATGGCAGCGGCGCAGCCACCTTCCGCATGCCGCTCGAATGGTGGCGCGATCAGGCCCGGCAGCGCCTCGCCACCTTCACCGAGTTCACGTATTCGTTCCGCGTGGTCACCTTCAAGGCCGGACCGACGCCCATCTGCGCCACCAGCAGCGTGGGAAGCGTCAAGGTCCGCAACAACCTGACCACCTTCCGCGTCGTTGACCTCGGCTACGTCAATGGCGGGCTGGATAAGTCCATCCGCATGGAGATCAAGATTCGCGAGGCCAACACCACGAACATGTATACGTTCGTGCAGTGGAAGATCGGCGGCCGCGAAACGTACGCCGGCACCCCGGCGGTGATGACCCGCCCGACAGTCAAGGACTATAACGTGATTCACCAGTCGGACTATCCCGGCTGGCAACTGGACCGCGTCGGAACTAACCCGCGCTACTGGGACGGCGCTTACAACATCGACGCGGACGGCAAGGGCATGAGCGCCACCGACGCCCCCGGCACTTCGCTTCCCGCCGGATCCAGCCATTCGTTCACCCACATCGACTTCGATACACGCGTCCACCTGAATTTCGAAGTGCCCGCCGCTGTTACGGTTTCCCGGCAGGACGGCTCCCCGCCCGTGTACGGGGTCGTGGTCGGCGTACTCGCGAATCCGCAGCCGTTGACGCTCTCGAGCGGAGGATGGTTCACGCGCGTGCTGGTGGTGCTCCAGGCTGACGGCACGAATGCGATTACTCACCCCGCCAACTTCGCGGGACCATAGAATTGGAGCATGACGGTGGCATTTTCCCGCGCTTTGACGGCCATATGCATGCTGGCGCTGAGCGCCGGGACGTTGGAGTGCCGCCCACAGAAACGAGGAACGGCGATGACTCCGGATAACATCAACCGCCAACTGGCAACCGTGCGCGACCCAGCCCAGGAACTGCGCGCCCGTGTGGACGCGCTCGGGCAGTTGGCGGCATCGGGCAACCGGCAGCTTGTGCCCCGGCTGCGGGAGTTGTGGAACCGCCAGCGGCCCACCGGTCCGGCCGCCGTCAACTGGGATCCCGCGGCAGCGGAGCGGGTGGTGGACCTGCACCTGATCCTGGCGCTCTACAAACTGGGCGACAGCTCCCTGTTGCCGCAGGTGGCGCCTCTCGCGGCCCGCGCGGAATCCGTCCTCCGGGGACCGGATAGCGAGTACAAGCACGCCGCCCAGGTAATCGGCGAGCTTCATTCGCTCTGGGTATTGCAGCAACTGGTAGGTATCGGGGGCCCCAGCGCGGTACGGATTCTCGAACTGTTGCATCTGCCGTCTCCGCCCAGCGGAGGCCCGGTCGAGGGCTTTCCACAACTCGCCCAGCCCGTGAACTTCACGATCCAGCGGCTCAGCGAAGAACTGCATTCCATCGCACACCTGAGCAACGGGCAGATCGCGCTCTCCTACGGCGTGGAGGAGTTTCTGCAAACCGGCGATTACGAGCGCGGTAATGTCCAGCGCACCGATACCACCCTCGCCCAAGTGGTGACGCAGGAACTGGACGCCCTCAACCTGACTTACTCGGTTACGCGAAACGGCGTCGTGATCTGCACGTTCGCCGAAGCCGCCGCCAGGTGGCAGCAGCTCTGGCCGGAGTACAGCCGGAAGCTCGCCGGCGAGGGCTGGAGTTAGTCCGGACCGCCGCGCCGGCGGTGATACGATAGAAAAACACCTTTGACCGACGCGATTCCGGATATCCTCGCCCGTATTGTCGCCAGAAAGCGCGCAGACCTGGCAGCGGCCCCGCCCGTCTCCGCGTGGGAGCGGCAGGCAGAGGTGCGCACCGCCGCGCGCCGCGATTTCCGGGCCGCGCTCGCCGGCCGCACCCCCGCCATCATCGCCGAGGTGAAAAAGGCCTCCCCCAGTAAGGGCGTTCTGGCGGAACGCTTCGAACCCTCGGAAATCGCGTGCGCCTACGAAAGGGGCGGAGCCGCGGCCGTTTCCGTGCTCACGGACACGCCCTTCTTCCAGGGGAGCCTG
The DNA here is from genome assembly GCA_963836425.1 of Bryobacterales bacterium. Taxonomy (GTDB): domain Bacteria; phylum Acidobacteriota; class Terriglobia; order Bryobacterales; family Bryobacteraceae; genus CAWIJJ01. The sequence continues at coordinate 53,644 of CAWIJJ010000022.1, forward strand.
GACGACCTGGAACACGCGCGCGCGGCCATCCAATTGCCTGTCCTGCGCAAAGATTTCACCATCGACGAGGCCCACATCGTGGAAGCCGCCGCGCACGGCGCGGACGCCATCCTGCTCATCGCCGCCATCCTCACGGAACGCGAGTTGCGCGACTTCCGGGAGGCCGCCAAACAGTTCGCAATGGCCGCCCTGGTGGAGGTGCACAACCGCGAGGAACTCGACCGCGCCATCGCCGCCGGCAGCGAGATCATCGGCGTCAATAACCGCGACCTGAACAGCTTCGAAGTCACCCTCGACACCTCCCTGCGCCTTGCCGAACATATACCCGCGCATGCCCTGCGGGTGAGCGAGAGCGGGATCCACAATGCAGCCGATATTGCGCGCCTCCGGGCCGCCGGCTACACCGCCTTTCTGGTGGGCGAGCACCTCATGAAATCGGGCGACCCCGCGGCATCGCTCGCGCGTCTGGTGGCGGCATGATCCTGAAAATCTGCGGCATCACCAACCAGGAAGACGCCACCGCCGCAGTGGAGGCCGGCGCCAACGCGCTGGGCTTCAATTTCTATCCCAAAAGCCCGCGCTACGTTCCACCGGACCTGGCCGCCCGCATCGATTCGGGAGGCGCGCGCCGCGTCGGCGTCTTCGTGAACGAGGCGCGCGCGCGTGTCGAGGAGATCGTCCGGCAGGCCGCCCTGGACGTGGCGCAGTTGCATGGCGACGAAACGGCCGAAGACTTTCCGCGCTGCACGGTATGGAAGGCCGCGCGCGCCGGCAACGGTTTCCGGCTCCCGGACTTCGAGGGCATCCCGGCGGAAGCGCTACTAATCGACGGCCCGGCCGAATCGCTCTACGGCGGCGCCGGCCTCGCCTTCGAGTGGCATCTCGCCGCCGGGGCGAAACTCAAAATCATTCTGGCCGGCGGCCTGGATGGCGGCAATGTCGCACAGGCCATCCGCGCCGCCAAACCATGGGGCGTGGACGCGTGTTCGCGCATCGAATCCACTCCCGGGAAAAAGGACCACAGGAAAATGAACGACTTTTTGCAGGCGGCCAGGGCGGCGCTCGGCGCATGACCCCGCAGCCCGACCGCGGCGGCCATTTCGGACCCTACGGGGGCCGCTATGTGCCCGAAGTGCTGATGGCCCCCATCGAGGAGCTCGAAGAAGCGTACCTGGCGGCGCGCGAAGACGAGGCTTTTCAAACCGAGCTCGACGCCCTTCTCCGCGACTATGCCGGCCGCCCCACGCCTCTCTATTTCGCCCGCCGCCTCAGCCAGAAACTGGGCGGCGCGCGCATCTGGCTCAAACGCGAAGACCTGCTTCACACCGGCGCGCACAAAATCAACAACTGCCTGGGCCAGGCATTGCTCGCGCGCCGCATGGGCAAGCGCCGCATCATCGCCGAAACCGGGGCGGGACAGCACGGCGTCGCTACCGCCACCGTGTGCGCGCTGCTGGGCTTCGATTGCGTGGTCTACATGGGCGAGGAGGACATGCGGCGGCAGCGCCTGAACGTGTTCCGCATGCGCATGCTGGGCGCGCAGGTGGTAGGCGTCACCAACGGCAGCCGCACCCTCAAAGACGCCATCAGCGAGGCCATGCGCGATTGGGTGGCCAACGTCGCCGGCACCTATTACCTGCTCGGCTCCGCGCTCGGCGCCCACCCGTACCCGATGATGGTCCGCGACTTTCACCGGGTGATCGGACAGGAGGCGAAACGTCAGTTCCTCGAAGCCGAGGGCCGGCTCCCGGATACGATCATTGCCTGCGTCGGCGGCGGCTCCAACGCCATCGGAATCTTCCATGAGTTTCTGGAGGACCGCGCCGTTCAACTGGTCGGAGTCGAAGCCGGCGGGCGCGGCGAGGCTTTGGGCGAGCATGCGGCCCGGTACCGCGGCGGCTCCCCCGGAGTGCTGCAAGGCGCCTACAGCTTCGTCCTCCAGGACGAAAACGGGCAGATCGCGCTCACCCACTCCGTTTCCGCCGGTCTCGATTACGCCATGATCGGCCCCGAGCACGCCTGGCTGCGCGACGAGGGGCGCACATCGTACACCTCCGCCTCGGACGAGGAAGCGCTGGCCGCCGCGCGCCTGCTCTCGGTCACCGAAGGCATCATTCCCGCGCTCGAATCGGCCCATGCGGTAGCCGAGGCGGTGCGCCGCGCCCCAGCCGAAAAGGATCGATCGATCATCGTCAATCTCTCCGGCCGCGGCGATAAGGACATCGATATCTACCGCGAAAACTTCAAAGAACTGGATCCGCAATGACCCGCATCGGCCGCATGTTCGACTGCCTGAAGCGCGATGGGCGCAAGGGCCTGGTGGCCTACCTCACGGCCGGCGATCCCACACCCGAGAAAACTCCGGCGCTGGTCGAAGCGCTCGTCCGCGGAGGCGCCGACCTGATCGAATTGGGCGTCCCCTTCTCCGACCCGATCGCCGACGGGCCCGTCATCCAGCAGGCCGGCGAGCGCGCCCTCAAAGCCGGCACCACCCTGCGCGCCGTGCTCGATATCGCCTCGCGCATCCGCGAGCGCTCCGAGGTGCCCCTCCTGCTGTTCACGTACCTCAATCCCGTGCTGCGATACGGCCTCGAGCGCCTCGCGGCCGATGCCGCTGCCTGCGGCATCGACGGCTGCCTGCTGATCGACGCTTCCGTCGAGGAGGCGCATGCCTACGTCGATGCGATGCAGGGCCGCGGGCTCGACACCGTTTTTCTTGCCGCGCCCACCAGCACCCGCCGCAGGCTGGAATTGATGGCCCGCTATTCGACCGGCTTCGTCTACCTGGTCTCGCGCACCGGAGTCACCGGCGAACGCGATTCGCTCTCGAACCAGGTGGCGCCGCTCGTCCAGGCCGTCCGCCAGGTTACGGACCTGCCGCTCGCTGTCGGCTTCGGCGTCTCGCGGCCGGAACACGTCGCCGAACTCGGCCGGCAGGTGGAGGCCGTGGTCGTCGGCAGCGCCATCGTACGCACCATCGAGCGGAACCTCGGCAATCCCGCGCTCGAGGACGAACTGGAATCGTTTACCCGCCACCTGAAGAGCGGCTTCGGAGCCGGGGCATGAACCAGGACGAGGCCCGCGCCAGGCTCGAGGAATATCGCGTGCTGGTGGACGAAGTGGACCGCCGCATCGTTTCCCTGCTGAACGAGCGGACGCTCGTTGTCGAGGATATCGGACGCGTGAAGCGCGCCGCCCGGCTTCCTATCTACGAGCCCCGCCGCGAAGATCAGGTCTTCGCCAACATCACGGAGAACAACGGGGGCCCCATGACCACCGAAGCCCTGCGCAGAATTTTCGAGCGCATCATCGACGAGATGCGATCCATCCAGCGCCTGCGCATGGTGGAATCCGACGGAGAGAAACAATGTTAGTCGTAATGCAGCAGGGCGCCACCGAGCAGCAGATCCAGACAGTGATCGACCGGCTGGTGGAGCTGGGATTCGACGTGCACCGCTCCACCGGCGTCATCCACACCCTGCTCGGCGGCGTCGGCGGAAAAGACGATTTCGACCTGGCCATCTTCGAGGTGATGGAGGGCGTGAAGGAGGCCCACCGCATCATCTCGCCGTACAAGCTCGCGAGCCGCTCTTTCCGCCCTTCGGGCACTGTGGTCCGGATTCGCGATGTGGAGATCGGCGGCGAGCGCGTGGTGGTGATGGCGGGGCCGTGCAGTGTGGAAAGCCGCGAGCAGATCGAGCGCTCGGCCGAAGTCGTGGCCGCCGCCGGCGCGCGCGTCATTCGTGGCGGAGCGTTCAAACCCCGCAGCTCCCCGTACGCCTTCCAGGGGATGGGCGAAGAGGGGCTGCGGCTCATGCGCGAAGCCGCCGACCGCAACGGGCTGCTGGTGGTCAGCGAGGTCATGGAGATTTCGCAGATTCCCCTGATCTCCGCTTACGCCGACATCCTCCAGGTGGGCGCGCGCAACATGCAAAACTTCAACCTGCTGCGCGAGCTCGGCAAACAGCGCAAACCGGTGCTGCTGAAGCGCGGCATCTCCGCCACGATCGAGGAACTCCTGCTCTCGGCCGAATACATCCTTTCCGGAGGGAATTACGACGTGATCCTCTGCGAGCGCGGCATCCGCACGTTTGAAACGTACACCCGGAATACCATGGATATCTCCGCCATCCCGGTGGTCAAAAAGCTCTCGCACCTGCCCATCGTCGGCGACCCTTCGCACGGCACCGGGCGGCGCGACAAGGTGGCGCCCATGGCGCGCGCGGCCGTCGCGGCGGGAGCCGACGGGCTGCTTGTTGAGGTGCATCCCGATCCGGACCATGCCTTGAGCGATGGCGCCCAATCCCTGCGGCCCGAACAGTTCGAGGAATTGATGGCGCAGTTGCGGCTGATCGCTCCGGCCGTGGGGCGCGGCGTCTGAAATGAAAAGCGTCGCCATTGTCGGAACCGGTTTGATCGGCGCCTCCTTCGGGCTCGCCCTCCGCCGGGCGGGCTTCGACGGTCCCATCGTGGGAGCGAGTTCCCCGGGCGCGCTGGCCGCCGCCATCGAGGCGGGCGCCATTGACCGCGGTGCCTCGCTCGAAGAGGCGGTGGGCCAGGCCGACCTCGTCTTTCTCTCCCAAACCATCGGCCGTATTCTCGACACCGTGCGGCATCTCGACCCGCTCGTGCGGCCGGAGGCGCTCGTCACCGACGCCGGCAGCACCAAGTGCGAAATCGTGGATACCGCGCGCCAGGCGCTTCGCCGCTGCGCCTTCCTCGGCGGCCATCCCATGGCGGGCAAGGAAACGCGCGGCGCCGCCGCCGCCGATGCCAACCTGTTTCGCGGACGCACCTGGGTGCTCACCCCCGACGAGCCGGCGGAACTGGAAACTGCCGCGGCGCGCGATTTTCGCGACTGGCTGGCGCGCATCGGCTCGCGCGTGGTCTGGCTGGACGCGGATGCGCACGACCGGGCCGTGGCGCTCACTTCGCATCTGCCCCAGCTTGCTTCCACGGCGCTCGCGGCCACCCTCGAAGACCGCGGCCAGCACGACCTCGGCGGCCCCGGCCTCATCGACATGACGCGCCTCGCCATGGGCTCCTATGATCTCTGGCGCGACATACTCGCCACTAACTCCGAACATATCCAGCGCGCACTCGAGTTATACATCCAAAAACTCGAACACCTGCGCGAAAACCTGCGCACCCGCGAATTGCAACACGAATTCGAGCGTGCCGCCCACCTGGCCGCGGCCCTGCGCCGCAAAACCGCCAACGAATAATCGGTCATCTTTATCGGCGATGACCGGCGTTTAATGCAAACCGCAAGGCGGATACCACCCTCTCCTCGTACCAGCACACGTGTTATCGTGAACGGGCACGGTGGCGCAGCCCGGATATCCAGTCGATACCCGGCGCCCGCTTCGCCGGGCGATACTTGCTGCGCTCCTCTTCATGCCCAATGCCGGCCGGTAAGCGTACCCGGTGTATAGAGGATCGTCTCCTCGTCGCCGCCGCGGATTTCCGCCGGACGAGAGTTTTTGGAAAACACCCCCGCGGACGGTGGGGGCGGGGGACTCTGTGCGGAAACTAAGGAACTGGCGCCGCCCGCGGGCGGACGGCGATCAATTCGCGGCCAGGAAATTGACCGGTATACAAACTTCGGGAGCGATTTGGGATACACTTTATCTGTGCCGCCGAGAGGCAGATCTGCCCGGCGGCGGCTTTGCGGCATTCCCAGGCGCGACGGGCCCCACCGGGTCCGCCACACTCGCGAACGCCGGCACAAAAGGATTACAGATGGAACAAAAACTCAAGATCGCCGTGTTCATCGATTTTGACAATATCGAAATCGGCGTCAAATCCACCTTGCATCGGGAATTCGATGTCTCCGTGGTGTTGGACGGACTGAAAGAACGCGGCGAAATCGTCACCAAGTTCGCCTACGCGAACTGGGGCAGACAGGAATCGGCGACACGCGCCCTTTCCGAACATGCCGTGCAGATGGTGCAACGCGACCCGTCGCCGCGCGGCGATAAAAACGGGGCCGACATCAACCTGGCGCTGGATGCGCTGGAGATGGCGTTCACGCACGACCACATCAACGCTTTCGCCATTGTCAGCGGCGACAGCGACTTCATAGCTCTGGTCAACAAGCTGAAACAGTACGACAAGCGCATTTTCGTAGTCGGCGGCCGCGCTTTTACCAGCACGATCCTGCAAAAGAACTGTCACGAATTCGTTGCTTACGAATCCCTGATGGACGAGCCGCGCTCGCGCGGCAGCCAATCCCAGCAGGAGCGTCCGCCGCAGCAGCAGCAGGAGCGTCCGCAGCAGTCCGAGCGTTCGCACGACCGGCCGCAGCAGCAACAGCAGCAGCGTCCGCCTCACAAGCGGCAGGCCCTCGACCTGGTGCAGGCCATGCCCCTGGTTGAACGCGCCCTTGGCGTGCTCGAACGCCGCGAGGTGCGTCCCCAGTTGGGACTGCTCAAGTCCACCATGCTGCAACTCGATTCCACGTTCAACGAGAAGGCGTACGGCGCCAGCTCGTTCACCGAATTCGTCGAGAAGCTCCAGAAAGCCGACTTCGTCGAAGTCACCGGCGGAGAAGGCCGCTACATGATCCGCCTGAGGGGTTCGGTCGCCGAGAAGCCCGGCGCCAAACCCGAAGAGGCCATCCCGCTGTTGCGCGACGTTCTCGAGACCCACCGGCTCGAGATCGACAACGGCGCCCTCGCCGACGAACTGGCCGAATGGGTCCGCGCCGACCATCCCAACTTCAACTGGCGGGAATTCGGATTCCAGGAGTTCAGCGAGCTGCTGAACTACGCCCAGGACAAGGGGCTCACCCGCATCCAGGCCGACGAGGAGAAGGGGCTGATCGTCTTCTTAGGCGCCGAGTTCCATCCTCCCGCTCCGCCGCCCGAACCGCCTGCGCCGCCCGAGGTGGAGGAGGAAGAGGACGAGCCGCAGCCGCTTGTGCCCGGCCAACCCACGGCCACCGGGGAGATCCCGATTCCGGAACCGCCGCCCAAGCCCCAGCGCCGCCCCAGGGCGCCCCGGAAGACGTCCACCAACGCGGACGGCAGTCCGAAGAAGCGCAGCACACGCCCGCGCAAGAAGAATCCGAACAGCTAGGCAAGGGCTTCGCCCTTGATATCCCTTCGGGATATGGGAGTCGAGGGAGTCGAGGGAGTCAGGAGTCAGAATGCCCGCTCAGATCGTCTGGCCGCAAACGATCCGGTGGCCGTCCGGCGTCTTCATGCCGAACTCCCTGAGACCCCACGGCTTGTTGGTGGGCGTGCTGGTGACCATCGCCCCCTTGGAGACGAATTCCCGGTACAGCTCGTCGATGCCGTCCACGTTCCAGTACGCAAAATAGGAGTGGTCGCCCAGCTCGCCGGCCGGCTGCGCGTCCCCGCATTCGCCGAGCATCAGCCGGACCCGGTCGCGCGTCAGGAAACTCCATCCCTCCGCGTCGATCGGATCCTTTTGAAATCCCAGCACATCCATGTAGTACCTGGTTGAAACTTCCAGGTTTCGGACAGCCAGCACGAATCGCGTGTTGATGAGGTGGGGCATGGTTCCTCCGTTCCTCACACAATATCACTTCTGCCGCCAGGTCCTTTAGAATCAGGGCGGCTCCGCGTCAATTTCGCTCGCGCGCTAATCCCGCCGTCCGCGCTGCGTCTTCTCTGTTGGATGAGCCTGATAGGATGAAAGCGCTAATGGCTGCACCTATGGATTCGGCGAACTACGCCGCGACCGATCTGGAACGGATCTTTCGCGAAAACCACGCCATGGTGTTCCGGGCTGCTTACCGGATCACCGCAAATGCCACCGACGCGGAGGATGTCCTCCAAACCGTCTTTCTGCGGATGATCAAGCGCGATCCCGGCGCCGAGCCGGTCGCCAACATGATCAGCTTCCTGCACCGCTCGGCCGTGAACGCCGCCCTGGACCTGATGCGGACCCGCCAGAACATTCGCAATATCCCGCTCGACGAACTGGAGCCGGTCCTGGCCGAATCCACCCATCGCGGTCCCGAGCGCGCCCAGGCCTCCACCGAAATCCGCGAGTGGCTGCGCTCCGCCGTGGCGCGCCTCAATCCGCGCATCGCGGAAATGTTCACCATGCGGTTTTTCGAAGGCAAGGAAAACCCCGAGATCGCGCGCCTGCTCAACACCACCCCCGGTACGGTGGCGGTGACGTTGTCGCGCACGCGCGACCGGCTGGAAAAGGAATACAAAGCTTACCTGGGAGGTGTCGCATGAGCCAAGCTGAATTCAATCCGATGAGCCCCGAGCTGGAGAATGCCGTGCGCCAGATCCGTGACGAGGCCGTCGATCCGGCCGTGATCGAAGCGGCCGCTGCCCGTGTCTGGGCCCGCCTCGCCGAGGCCGCGTCCGCCGAACCGGAACACCACATCCGCAATTGCGAAGATTTCCAGGCGCTGATTCCCGAGTTCCGCGCCCGCCGCCTGCCCGAAGCCAGGGCCACCCTGCTCCAGGATCACCTGCACCAGTGCGTCGAGTGCCGCCACGTCTATGAAGGCCGCGTGGTTTCCATGCCCGCGCCGCAGCCCGTGCGCCGCACCTATACCTATCGCTGGGCCGCCGCCGCCGTAGTCTTTGCCGCGGCCGGAGTCTCCGTGTGGTTTGCCGTCGGCCAGTTCGGCGGAGGCAGCGGACGCGCCGTCGTTCAGGCCGTCAATGGCCAGCTCTATGAAGTCTCGCTCGCCGGATTGCGCGAACTGACCCCCGGACAGGATCTCCCCGACGGGGTCGAGTTCCGCACCGCGAAGGATTCCAACGCCCTGCTCGAACTCCGGGACGGCTCCGTGGTTGAACTGCGTGAGCGCTCCGGCTTCTCCACGGCCAGCAGCGCCTCCGATCTTACCGTTCATCTCAATCGCGGCAGCATCATCGTTCAGGCAGCCAAACGCCGCAACGGCAGCCATCTCTTCGTCGCCACTTCGGATGTGCGGGTCGCCGTCACCGGGACGGTGTTCAGTGTCAGCGCCGGAGTGAAAGGCTCGCGCGTTTCCGTCATCGAAGGCCAGGTGCGCGTCGAACAGAACAATCAGGAAAAGGTGCTTCTCCCCGGGCAGCAGAGCGTCACCAGCGACCTGCAGCCTGTCACCATTCAGGACGAGATCTCCTGGAGCCGCAACCGCCAGCACCTCGTCGAGCAGTTGAACGCCCTCCGCACGGGGTTGCAGCAGATTCACCTTCCCGCCCTGCGCTATTCGAGCCGCCTGCTCGGCCGCCTGCCCGCTAACACCGCCCTCTACGGCAGCATTCCGAATCTCCGCGACTACCTCACTGAAGCCCAGATCGTTTTCCGGCAGCAACTGATGCGCAGCCCCGAGCTTCGCTCGATGATCGCCGGCCGCGGCGCCGACCTCGACCCGCTCATCGGCAAACTGCGCGCCGCCACTGAATACCTCGGCGAGGAAATCGCCGTCGTCGGCCTCTCCGGCGCAAACGGACAGCATCTCGGCCCCGTGTTGATGGCCGAAACCCGGTTGGAGGGATTCCCCGAGTTCCTGCAAAAACAGGTCGGTCCCCTGCCCGTGGTGGCCCGCGCCGGCCTGGTGTTCTTCGGTCCCGAACGCGCTTCGGTCGAAGCCGTCGCCGCCGCGGTCGAAACCGGCAAGGGCGGGTTCCAGGGCACGCCGTTCTACTCCCGCATCAACGAGGCCTACCGCAACGGCGCCGGCCTGATGATTTGCGCCGACCTCTCCGGCATGGGCAGCAGTCTGATCAGCGGGGCCCGCTACTTCATCGCCGAGCAGAAGGAAATCGCCGGCCATAGCCAGTTGCGCGCCAATCTCGGCTTCGACGGTCCCCGCACCGGCGTGGCCGCGTGGCTCGCCAATGCCGCCCCCATGGGGTCGCTCGAGTATATTTCGCCCGAAGCCACCGTGGTGGGCGCTTTCGTGGTCAACAATCCCGGCGCCATCGTGGACCAGGTGCTCGGGCTTCAGCAGCGCTCCGCCGCCGCCGCCCAGGAGGCGCTGGCCACCGCGCAGCAGACTGCCGGCTTCGATATCCGCGCCGACCTCTCCGCCAGCCTCGGCGGCGAATTCTCGATTTCCCTCGATGGCCCTCCCTTCCCGGTCCCCTCCTGGAAGCTGGTTGCCGAGGTCTACGATTCGGCGCGCATGCAGGCCACCCTGGATAAGCTGGTCCAGTCCTACAATCAGAACGCTCCCAAGAACAACAGCAAGCCGCTGCGCACGAGTCAGGAAGTTGTGGACGGCCGGACGTATTATATGATCGCCGGCGGCGACCCCAACCCGCTCACCGAAGCCCACTACACGTTCGCCAACGGCTACATGATCGCCGGGCCCACCCGCGCCCTGGTCGCCCGCGCCCTGCAGGTGAAGATGAACGGCACTTCCATCACCCACGCCGCCCAGTTCATCGCGCTTCAGCCCACTGACCATTACGCTAACTTCTCGGCGCTGATTTATCAGAACCTCGGCACCACGCTCGCGCCGCTCGCCGGACTGATCGGCGCGTTTGTGCCGCAGGGCGGAGGCAACGGCATTCCCCCGAACGCCATGCAGAACCTCTCCAACATGAAAGCCAGCCTGTTTGCCGCCTACGGCGAGCCCGACCGCATCACCCTCGCGGGCAGCGGCGACCTGTTCGGCTCCGGCCTGACGAACATGCTCAGCGGCAACGTAGCGGGAATGCTTGGAAACGCGCTTCCCATCGGCGGATTCAAGGGAACTCGGGTGCGGTGAAAGGCGTATCGTTACAGTAATGGACCCCGTCATCCAGTTGGACGGCCTGGAAGTGCGCTTCGGCAAGCGCGCCATCCTTAAGAAGCTGAACGCGTCGCTGACCGGCCGTTCCATCGGCCTGCTGGGCCCGAACGGCGCCGGAAAGTCCACGTTGATCAATACCCTGCTCGGCTTCCACAAGCCCAGCTCGGGCACCGCGCGGATCCTCGGGCTACGACGTCCGCACCCATGCGCGCAAGGTGCGCAGCCTCATCGGCTACATGCCGGAAAACGATTCGTTCATCGCCTCGATGAGCGGCGTCCGCTACGTCCGCATGATGGGCGAACTCTCCGGGCTGCCCAAAGAACATGCCCTGGAGCGCGCCCATGAGGCGTTCTTTTACGTCGGCCTCGGCGAAGTCCGTTACCGACCCATCGGCACTTACTCGCTCGGTATGAAGCAGTCGGCCAAGCTGGCCCAGGCCATCGCCCACGGTCCCAAGCTCCTCTTTCTCGACGAGCCCACCAACGGCCTCGACCCGCCCGCGCGCAATCGCATGATCCAGTTGATTCAGGAAATCCGCGATCGCGGCGACCTCAACCTGATCCTCTCCTCCCACCTTCTCCGCGACGTGGAGGAATGCTGCGACCAGGTGCTGATTCTCAAGGACGGCAACGTCGCCGCCTTCTGCAATCTCGAAGAGGAGCGCCGCCAGAACCGCCGCTTTCTGGAGCTCGAAACGCGCGGCGGCTCCAACGGCAGCTTCCTCGAAGCCATCGAAAAGCTTGGCTGCGAAACCGCCCCGGGCGTGCAGGGAAGGCTCAAAATCATCCTCCCCGAAGGTCTCGAAGTCCGCCGGTTGTACGAGGTGGCGGACCAGCAGGCGGTCCAGATCCGCCGCTTGAACCACAAGCGCGATTCCCTAGAAGACATCTTCCTCAAAGCCATGGAGACCGCCGATGGCCGTCTATAAGAAAACTTACCGGCCCTACGATGGCAGCCTCACCGCTGCCTGGAGCCGTTTCCTGGTCATCCCGCGCTACTCGTTCGAAGACCTGCACCGCTCCCGCTTCCTCACCATCTTCTTCCTGGCCACGTTCGTCTACCCGCTGATCGCCGCGCTCATCATCTACGTGCAGCACAACGTCAGCGTGCTCGGCCTTTTCGGCGTGCAGTCGGCGCGCAACCTGATCGCCATCAACGCCCCGTTTTTCATGTCCCTGCTCGGCTGGCAGAGTATGATGGCGCTGTTTCTCGCCGCCTTCATCGGCCCCGGCCAGGTCACCCCGGATCTCGCCAACAACGGCCTCGCACTTTACCTGGCGCGGCCCTTCTCGCGCTCCGAATACGTGCTCGGCAAGATGTCCGTGCTCCTTATCCTCATGTCGCTCATGACCTGGATCCCCGGGCTCCTGCTCTTCGCCCTCCAGGGATACCTGGAAGGTTGGACTTGGGTGACCGAGCACAGCCGCTATGCCTGGGCGATGTTCCTGGGCAGTTGGATCTGGATTCTGATCCTGGCGTTGCTCGCTCTCGCCCTGTCCGCCTGGGTCAAGTGGAAGCCCGCCGCCGGAGCCCTCATGTTCGGCGTCTTCTTTGTGACCGCGGGCTTCGGCGCCGCCATCAACGGCATCCAGCGCACCAAGTGGGGCAACCTGCTCAACATCAGCAACCTGATCGGCGCCGTCTGGGTCAACCTGTTCGAAGGCTCCAACCCCGATAGCACCGGCGCCGTCTTCTTCCGCGTCGCGCGCGGCGAGGAGATTCCGCTGTGGTGCTGCTGGACCGCCCTGCTCACCCTTTGCGGCATCTGTCTGTACATGCTGGCGCGCAAGATCCGCGGCATGGAGGTGGTCCGGTGAGCGACAACAACCAGATCACGTTTTCGAACGTCTCCCGCTTCTATGGCGAGGTGCTCGGCATCAACGATGTGAGCCTGTCGATTCCTCCGGGCATCACCAGCCTGGTCGGCCCGAACGGCTCCGGCAAGACCACGCTCATGAACCTCATGTGCGGCCTCATCCGGCCCACGCAGGGCGAGATCACGGTGCTCGGCATTCCCCCCGGCCACCCCGAATCGCTCTGCCGCGTGCTCGGCTACTGCGCCCAGTTCGACGCCTTTCCCAAGGGCGTCACCGGCTACCAGTTCATCTATTCGTTCCTGCGCATGTACGGCTGGGACCACGCCGAGTGCGACCGCCGCACCCGCACCGCGCTTGAAACCGTGGGCCTCACGGATGCGTCGGGCCGCTCCGTGGCCGCCTACAGCAAAGGCATGCGGCAGCGCGTCAAGCTTGCCCAGTCCATCGCCCACGAACCCACGGTCATCGTTCTCGACGAGCCGCTCAACGGGCTGGACCCGCTCGCCCGCGCCGAAGCCATCGCCCTGTTCCGCAAGTGGGGCGACAACGGCTGCCACGTCATCGTCTCCAGCCACATCCTCCATGAAGTGGACCGCATTTCCGACCAGGTGATTCTCCTGAGCCAGGGCTATGTCGTCGCCGAGGGCCAGATCCAGGGCGTCCGCAACGAGGTCAAAGAGCAGCCCATGCAGATCCTGGTCCGCTGCGACCGGCCCGCCGTTCTCGCCTCGCGGCTGTTCGAGCAGGACCACGTGGTGGAAGCGAAAATCGCCGGCGACGGCAAGGGTCTCCTGCTGCGCACCAAGGACGCCGACAGCTTCTACCTGCTGCTCAACCGCGTCATCCTCGATTCCAGCCTCGAAGTCGAATCCGTCGCCCCCGCCGATGACGACGTGAATTCCGTTTACCAGTACCTGATCGGCGGCGAGGGAGGCACGGTATGAACCCGCTCTGGGTCCGGCAGGTGGGCGGCGTGCTCCGTATGGAGCTCCGCAAATCGTTTCTGTCCAAGCGCGGCTGGTGGATCTATTTCCTCGCCCTTGGCCCGCTGTTCGTCGTGATCATGCACTGGCTGATCGAATCGCAGCGCTCCGGCGGACGCCACAGCATGGGCGAAGACAGCCTGGTCTTCGCCGCTATCTTCGTTTTCTACTATCTCCGCGCCGGTATCTTCTTCGGCTGCATGGGCATTTTCTCCAACCTGTTCCGCGGCGAAATGCTCGAAAAGACGCTCCACTATTACTTCCTCACGCCCATGCGCCGCGAGCTGCTCGTGGCCGGAAAGTATCTGGCCGGACTGGTGGTGGCGCTTACGTTATTCACGGTCAGCACGACGTTGTCGTTCATCCTCATCGGCCGCCACTTCGGCGCCCCCTGGAACGATTACATCCTGCACGGTCCCGGCCTGCGCCAGCTTGGATCGTACGCCCTGGTCACCGCCCTCGCCTGCATCGGCTACGGCGCCGTCTTCCTGATGTGCGGGCTGTTTTTCAAGAACCCCATGATCTCGGCCGCCGTGGTGTGGGTCTGGGAGAACCTGAACCCGTTCCTCCCCACCGTGCTCAAGAAGATCAGCGTGATCTTCTACCTGAAGAACCTGTGCCCGGTGGAGATTCCCGTTCCGCCGCCCCTGAACGTGATGGTGATCGAAGCCGATCCCACCCCGTTCTGGATCGCGGTTCCCGGGTTGCTTCTGGTCGCCCTCATCCTGCTGGTCTACTCTGGAATTTCCGCGCGCACCTCGGAAATCAGTTACGGCGAGTAAGTTCCGTACATTGGCCGCCCGAATGCTCCTCTCATAGCAGGAACAGAGGAGAATAATTTGTCCAAAACACTCGGCATCGTGTTGATTGTAGGCGGCCTGATTTTCGCTATCTGGGGAGCATTCGGCTTCCAAACGAAAGAAAAGGTGGTCGACATCGGCCCCCTCGAAGCCACCCGGACGGAATCTCACAGCGTTCCATACGCGCCCATCATTGGGGGTCTGATCGTCATCGGCGGCGTCGTGCTGGTCGCCTCCGGAAAACGGTAGTTACAACCCGCTACTGCTGCGTTAATGAACCGCGCCCGCGCGTTGGCCGCACGGGATTTGTCGCTACGGCTGGGGGGTGACCTTGAGATTGGCGAAGTAGCCGTCGGTGCCAGGTCCGACCCACAGGGCGACGGCACCGCTGGCGGGAGGGATTTTGAGATCGTTCACGATGAGGCAGGGCTGGGCCGCGCCATTCACGTACAGGCGGGCTTTCGTGCCGGAGACCACGATCTTCACGGGCGTCCAGACGCCGGGCTCGAGGTCCACGTAGGATTCGTAGAGGCCGGGGGTTTCGGAGCGGGTGCGCTGCCAGGGCCAGTCCGGAAGCGAGACGTACTGGGTGGAGTGATTGCGGCGAAGCTGGTCTTCGGCGCGGCCGTTGGTCGGGCGCAGGTAGAACAGCTCGAATTTCGACGATTGCGGGGGGATACGGAAGGCGATGCCGATGAAGCCGCGGGCGGCATCCATTGCGCCGGCCGCGGGTGCGCCCGCCACGTCTACTTCGATGGTGCCGTCCTGCATGTCCGAACCGGCGACCACCGCGATGTTTTCGGCCTCGGTTGCGCCGGGCGCGGGCGTCAGGTGAATCGCTTTCCTGCCGCGGTAATCCACCATCTCCGCTTTGACTTTCCGGGGCTGCAAGCGGTCGAGGGTCTGCGTGCTGGACGGAGGGGCGAGAACCAGGACAACGAGAAATCCAAGGATGCGCATCTTGCCTGATAGGACGCGCCGCCGGGGCGGTTGTCCCGTTTTTTGCCGGCGGTACACTGGAAGTACCGCCTCCGACTTTTTCGGAACGGACTACGTCTATCCATCAGGAGCCAGGGAATTTGATCTTTCGGGCGGTTGAAGATGCCGACCTGATTCGGCAGGCTGCCCGGGGCGGCGTGGAGGCCTATAACCTCCTCGTGTCCCGGTGGGAGAAACGTGTCTATAATTACCTTCTCCGCCTCGTCCGAAACCGTGAAGACGCCCTGGACTTGACGCAGGACGTGTTCTTGAAAGCTTACCAGAACCTCCGGAAACTCGACGATCCAGGGCGGTTTGCACCTTGGCTGTACCGCATCGCGCACAACGAGGCCTACTCCATGTTTCGCAAGCGGAGGCCCGAAACGGATGTGGACGAGATCGAGCCGGAGGCCGTGGAAACCGGGATTACGGTGGGGGGAAGTTCCGTCTTCCCCGTGGAACTCAGCCTGGCTGTGGCCAGCGCGCTCGACCGTCTCTCTTCGGACCAGCGCGAAGCCGTGGTGCTCAAGATCTACCAGGGCTTCAAATTCGAGGAGATGGCGGAGATACTTTCGTGTCCCGTTTCCACCGTCAAGTCCCGCCTTTATACCGCGCTTGAATTGCTGAAGGCGGAGCTGGCTCCCGTGAAGAGCCGAGGTGTGTCATGAGTTGTTCGCCATTCGATCTGAGGGATTACTTCCTGAAGGAGCTGACTGACCCGCAGCAGCGGCAGGTGGAATCCCATGTCAAATCCTGCCAGCCGTGCCGGGAAGAGATGGAACGGCTGCGTCTGACGGAGGCGGCGCTGTTTTCGCTGCGCGAAGAGGAAATTCCGCAGCGGATCGCCTTCGTTTCGGATAAGATTTTCGAGCCGTCGCCGTGGCGGCGGGCGTGGGAGAGCTTCTGGGGCTCGACGGCCCGCCTGGGTTTCGCCTCTGCCGCGATGCTGTCGGTGGCGCTGACGGTGTTCGCGCTGGCGCGTCCCACTCCCGTGACGCAGGTGGTGTCCGCGCCTCCAACCGCGCCCGCCGCGGTGCAGACAGTCAGCGATGCCGACATTCAGGCGCGCATCGACTCGGCCGTGGCCAAGGCGCTCGAAGCGGCCGAGACGCGGCAGGCGGAAAGAATCACGCAACTAGCGAGCGAAGTGCAGCAGACGCGTCTTCGACTGCAATGGGCCGCCGACGAATTCGAACGGGCGGAGAAGCGGAACCGGGTGCTGACGATGGCCAGCGGCGGTTATGGGCCACCGGCCGAACGTGGAGAATTCAAATGAGGCGGCTCGCCTTGCTTCTGCTCGCGGCCGCTCCGGGTTGGGCGCAGATCAACAGCCAGGTGGCCAGCCTGGGCGGCGCGCCGACGGTGACGCTGCCGGCGCGGGTTCACGTGCCGCTTTCGTCGATCGTCGAACTCGAAAACCGCTTCAACACCAAACTGGCCAGCCTCGGCGGCGTGAACGATCCGATCGACATGCTGGGCACCACGCGGGGGCTGTACCTCGAAGGCTACGGGGTGGTTTTCACGACCGAGATGAGCCTGCTGCTGACACCGGGCATCAGCCCCTTCAAGCAGACCATCACGGAACAGGAAAAGGTCCAGGTCCACCAGCGGAAAACCGAGCGCCTGCCGAAACTGAAGCAGGCGATGCAGGAATTCCTGCGCACCGCGGCGATGCAATTGACGCAGATTCCGGACAACCAGGAATTTGTGGTCGCGGTCCGGCTGGACTATTACAAGTGGGAAGACACGCTCGGGCTTCCGGGGCTGATCGTGATGAAGGCCGACCGGAAAGCGGCGGCATCCAACAATTTCAAGCTGGAAGAGCAGTAGTGCCGGCAACCCATCCTCCGACCCCCGAATCCGAATCCACGGGCAGCGAACCGCGATTTCTGCGGCTGGGCGAGATCCTGATCGAGCGCGGCAAGATCGAAGCCGAAGACCTGGAGCGGGCGCTCGAACTGCAACTCGAGCGCGGCGATAAGATCGGCAAGATTTTCGTGGACATGGGGCTGATCGCGCAGCGCGACATGCTGGCGGCGCTTTCCGAGCAGCTTTCGATCCCGCTGGTATCGATCGAAGGGCCGCCGCCGGGCGCACCGGAAATCGACGGGCTCTCGCACCGTTTTCTCCGTCAGTGCCGCGCGTACCCGCTGGCGCTGGTGGATTCGACGCTGACGGTGGCCATGGCCGACCCGCTCGATTTCGAGACGGCGGCCGCATTGCGCGCCTTCTCGGGACTCGAGATCCGGCCCGCGCTGGCACCCGAGCAGGAGATTCTGGACGCTCTCGAAAAATATTACGGCGAGAGCGAACGGCAGGCGTTCACGGGAGAGGGCGAAGAGGAGCAGGCGAGCGCCGACCTGGAACATCTGCGCGATATGGCCAGCGAGGCGCCGGTCATCCGCCTGGTGAATGCGATGATCGCGGAAGCGCTCGAGCGGCGCGCGAGCGACATCCACATAGAGCCTTTCGAGAAGGAATTCCGCGTCCGCTTCCGCGTGGACGGCGTGCTGTTCAACCAGGAGACGCCGCCGCGCGAACTGAAGGCTGCGATTATCAGCCGCCTGAAGCTGATGGCCAAGCTGAACATCGCGGAACGGCGACTGCCGCAGGACGGCCGCATCAAGATCAAGATTCTGGGCCGCGAAGTGGACCTGCGCGTTTCGACGCTGCCGACGCTGTACGGCGAAAGCGTGGTGATGCGCCTGCTCGACCGCTCCGCCGGCGATTTTTACGACCTGCGGAGGCTGGGCTTCGACGATCACATGCTGGCCCGCATGGAGCACTTCACCAGTTTGCCGCACGGCATCTTTCTGGTAACCGGTCCGACGGGCAGCGGGAAGTCCACCACGCTTTATTCGGCGTTGAAGCGCATCAATCTGCCGGACAAGAAGATCATCACGATCGAGGATCCGGTGGAATACCAGATGGACGGCATCAACCAGATCCACGTGAATCCGCAGATCGGGCTGACCTTCGCGGCCGGGTTGCGGCACATCGTCCGCCAGGATCCGGACGTGATCATGGTGGGGGAAATCCGCGACCGCGAAACGGCGGACATCGCCATCCGCGCCGCGCTCACGGGGCACCTGGTGTTCTCGACGCTGCACACTAACGACGCGCCCAGCGCGATCACGCGGCTGACGGACATGGGGGTGGAGAACTACCTGATCACATCCTCGGTGGTTGCGGTGCTGGCGCAGCGGCTGGTGCGGGTGATCTGCGCGAAGTGCAAGGTTCCGGCCGGCCGGGTGCTCGCTCCGGATGGAACGATGGTGCCCAGCTTCCGCGGCGAGGGCTGTCCGGAGTGCAACGGGCGCGGCTATCTCTCGCGGGTTGGCATTTTCGAAATGATGGAGCTGAACGATGAGATCCGGCGGCTGATCATGACCAACGCCGACGCCTCGGTTCTCACAGAGGCGGCCCGCCGCCACGGCATGCGGAATCTTCGCGAAGACGGGTGGAAGAAGGTCAGCGATGGTGCGACCACGAAGGAAGAAGTGATGCGCGTCACGCAGGAACTCTGATGACCACTTTCTTTTTCCGCGCGGTGGCCTCAGACGGGAAGGTGCGGAGCGGCAGCCTCACGGCAGATAACGAAAAGCTGATCGCGAGGGAACTGCGGAAGCAGGGTCTCACGCCGATCTACGTGGGCGTGGCGCCGCGGGGATCGTCGTTCGAGCTCAAGCTGCCCACCTTCGGCAGGGGCCGCCGGCGCGATGTCCTCCTGTTTACGCAGGAACTCTCGACGCTGCTCAATGCGGGCGTGCCGCTCGACCGTGCGCTTACGATTACGGCCGAACTGACGGAGCGGCCCGCTTTCCGCTTTGTCGTGCTGGACATTCTGCGGGTGCTCAAGGGCGGCAAGTCGCTGGCGGACAGCCTGGGCACGCACGCGGAATATTTCTCCGAGCTGTACGTGAACATGGTCCGCGCGGGCGAGGCCTCGGGCGCGCTGGGCGCGATCTTCGAACGGCTTTCCGAATTCGAGCGGTCGCGCGACGATCTGCGCAACTACATCGTTTCGTCGATGGTGTACCCGGCGCTGCTGGCGGCGGTGGGACTCGGGTCAATTCTGCTGCTGCTGATGTTTGTGGTGCCCCGTTTTGCATCTATCTTCACGGACTCCACGATGAAGATCCCGCTGCCCACGCAGATCATGCTGGAAGCGAGCCGCATCGTGAAGACGTACTGGTGGATGGGCGCGGGCTCCGCGGCGGCGATTCTGATTGCGTGGCGAAGCTACACGCGGACGGCGGCGGGACGCATCTGGTGGGACGGGGCGCGGCTGCGGCTGCCGCTGCTGGGCGACGCGCTGCTGAAGGCGGAGACTTCGCGTTTTGCGCGCGCCATGGCGACGCTGGTTTCAAATTCCGTGCCGCTGGTGCAGTCGCTCGGAATTGCGGCGGCGACGCTGAACAACCGCACCATCGCGGCGGCGCTGGCGGGCGTGGCACTCGGGGTGAAGCGCGGGGAAGGGATCGCCGTTCCCATGCGCAAGGCGGGCGTGTTTCCGCCGCTGGCCTCGCACCTGCTCACCGTGGGCGAGGAGACCGGCCGGCTGGACCAGATGTTTGCCCGCATGGCGGAGATTTACGAAAATGATACTCGCGCCTCCATCAAACGGTTCACTTCGCTGTTCGAACCGCTCGTCATCCTGGTAATGGGGGTGGTTGTGGGCGCGCTGATTCTGAGTATGCTGCTGGCCATTACCAGCATTAACGACGTGGCGGTGTAACCAATGCTCCTTCGCACAAAACGCAACCGGAAACGCGCGCAGGCCGGCGTGACCCTGATCGAAATGCTCGTGGTGGTCACGATCATCGGACTGTTCGTGGCCCTGGTCGGCCCCTCCCTCTGGAGCAAGGCCGATCAAGGCCGCATCACCGCGACGCGCGCCCAGATCAGCAACTTCATGACGGCGCTTGGCAGCTACAAGCTCGATACCGGTATGTTTCCGACCACCGAGCAGGGCCTGGCCGCGCTGCGCCAGAAGCCGGCGGAAGTGAACCAGTGGAACGGGCCGTACATGCCGCAGGATATACCCAAAGACCCGTGGGGACGCGAGTACATCTACCGCTATCCGGGCGAGCACGGAGACGAGCCGGAGATCACCTCGCTCGGCGCCGATGGCCAGCCGGGCGGTGAAAAGATCAATGCGGACATCCTCAGCTGGAAGAATCAATAGCCGCGGCATCACGCTGCTGGAAATGATGGTGGTGGTGGCGCTCATCGGGCTGATCGTCGCCGTCTCCGCGCCCTCGATTTCCGCCGGGCTGGACAGCGTCCGCATCACCACGACGGCGGACAACATCGCCAGCTTTTTGAACGCGGCGGTGAACCGCGCCGAGCGGCGGCAGGAGCCGATCGAGCTGATCATCTCGCCCAGGGAGAACCGGCTGGCCATCTATTCGAACCAGCCGGGATTCGAGCGCGAGCTGAAACTGCCGGACGGAGTAACGATCGACGCGATTCTGCCCGAGCTTCCGGCCGAACCCGACGGCGCACGCCGCCTGATGCTTCTTCCCGGCGCCTCCGTGCCGGGTATCGGCATCCGGGTGGCCAACCAGCGGGGAGCCCGGCGCATTGTGCGGCTGGATCCGATGACCGGCTTTCCGCGCATCGAGAGGGTCGTGGCGGAGTGAGGCGCAGCCGCGGATTCACGCTGCTCGAGCTGATCGTGGCCACCACCATCATGGCGGTGGCGGTGGTGGGACTGCTGGCCGGGCTTGCGAGCTCCACGCGCAACGCCGCGCGGCTGCTCGATTACGACCGGGCGGTGCAACTGGCACGGCTGCGGATGAACGACCTGCTGCTGGACCGGCGATTTCCGCTCAATACACCGGTGGAGGGACGCTTCGATCCGGCGGTGAGTTCGGGCCTCGAAGCCGGATGGCGCGCGCGCATCACCACGGCCGAAATGCCGCCCGCTCCGGCGCCCGGGCAGACCAGCATCCAGCGCGTGGAACTCGAAGTGTGGTGGAACAACGGCGCGAAGCCGCGCAGTTTCACGCTGGAGGGCTACCGGTTCGGCACGCTGCGGCAGGAGGACATCCCGGTGCAGGCGGTGCTGCAATGAAACGCGCGGCGCGCGGCGTGAGCCTGCTCGAAGTGCTGATCGCGATCACGCTGTTGAGTTTGCTTTCGGTGGGCATGCTGATGTCGATGCGAATCGGCCTGCAGGCGTTTACGAAGACCGACGCGCGCCTGATGGAGAACCGCCGCGTGGCCGGCGCGCAGCGCATTCTGGAGCAACAGATCGAAGGACTGCTACCGGTGACGGCCGGCTGCGCTCCGCAGGGCGGACCGGGGGTGAAGTTCGCATTCTTCGGCGGCACGGCGAATACGCTGCGGCTGGTAACGGGATTTTCGCTCCAGGGCGGGTGGCGCGGGCAGCCGCAGATTCTGGAGATGTTTGTGATTCCGGGCGAGGAAGGGCGCGGCGTGCGGCTGGTGGTCAACGAGCTTGCTTACACCGGCCCGGCGAGCGCCGGCAGGCTGTGCGTGGGCCTGGCCGAAGGCGCAATCCCGCTTTTCGCGCCGCCGCAGCCCGGGCCCGCTTCCTTCGTGCTGGCCGACCAGCTTGCCGGCTGCCGCTTCAGCTACCTGGTGCCCGCGCGCACGCCCGACGAAGCGGATACGTGGCAGCCGGTGTGGGATCGCCGCGGGTGGCCGAAGGCGGTTCGCGTGGAAATGGCGCCGCTCGAACTCAACCCCGCCCGCTTGCAGCCGACTACGCTGACGGCGCCGATCCGCATCTTTCGCAGCCTGGAGCTGGTGTATGCGGATTGAGCGGAAGCCACGACGGCGTACTTCGGGGTCGGCGCTGCTGACGGTTCTGTGGATGTCGGCCGCACTGGCCGCGATCGGATTTTCGCTGGCCGCCACGGTGCGGGGGGAAGCGGAACGCACCAGCACGGCGGTGGACAGCCTGCGCTCCTACTATCTCGCGGCCGGTTCGGTGCAGCGCGCCGTAGTGGAACTCCTCTGGTCTGTGTCCTATCCGCAGCAGCGTCGCATTCCGAAGGGCTCGACGGCGGTGGATTACGCGTATCCGAGCGGGGTAGTGCACGTGGAGCTGATACCGGAAGCCTCCAAGCTGAACGTGAACCGGGTTCCGCCCGAAGATCTGTACCGGGTGGCGCTTGCGCTCGGCGCCGGTCCGGCGCGCGCCCAGGAGATCGCGGCCGCTATCGACGATTATCGCCGGCCCACTCCCGGGGGCAGCCCGTTCGACTCGTATTATCTGTCACGGACGCCGTCTTTCCGCTCGCCTCATGCGTCCTTAGAAGAGATCGAGGAATTACTGCTGGTGAAAGGCGTCACTCCCGAACTTTTTTACGGAACGTGGGTACCGGCGGCGGCCGGGGAACGGCGGCTTGCGCCGCGGCCGGGGCTGGCGGACTGCCTCTCGGTTTACGGCGCGGTGGACAGGGTGGACGTGAACACGGCGCAGCCCGCAGTGCTGGCCGCGGTCGGCCTGGATCCTTACGCGATCAGCGCCATTCTCGAGCGGCGCCGGGTGGCTCCGTTCACCGAGCAGCAGTTGGGCGAATTGCTGGGCTCGGCGGGGATTGCGACCAACCGCCTGCGGGTTCAAGGCGAATCCGTCATCACCATCCGCGCCACGGCGCAATTGCGGCTGCAGAACGGCCAACTCTCGGACCTGAAGCGCACGGTGGCGGCGGTGGTGAAATACATGCCGCCCGGCAGCGATTCGGCGGTCCACACGCTGCGCTGGTACGACACGGCGTGGAGAAATTAAGCGCGGATGACGAGCCCGATGTCCATTCCCAAGGATTTGCGCAAGCTGATGGCGTTCGGCTCCGGCGTGGGGATCGGGATCGGCGGCAGCGACCTGGAAGTAGTGGCTGCGAAGGTGCGGCCGAGCGGGGTTCAGGTGCTTGGGCGGCTGGTGATTGCCGGCTACGCTTCGCGCCCGGCGGCGGAGTGGGGGGCCGAGTACACGCGCTTTCTGAAATCGCTGGGCGCGTCTTATTTGAGCGCAACCGTGCTATTGCCGCGGCGCGATGTCATCGTAAGGCACGTCTCGCTGCCGGGCGTAGCCGCCAGGGATATCGACGGCGCCATCCGATTCCAACTGGACACGCTGCACCCGTACGGGGAAGAGGAAATCGCGTGGGGCTGGTCGGCGCTCGCCTACGGCGCGGTGCTGGTGGGCGTGGCGCGCCGGGCGACGGTGGATCGCTATTACCAGCTTTTCAATGAGGCCGGTATCGCGGTGGCCGCGTTTACGTTCTCGGCGGCGGCGGTACACGCGGCCATCCGGCTGAACGGACCCACGGCCGCGGAAGGGTTTGTGGCGTTGAGCCGCACCGAGTCCGGCTCCATCGAGGTATACGGGGAGAGCCCATCGCGCCCGTTGTTCTCCGCGGAGTTCGCGATGCCGGCGCAGCGCGCGGCCAGCCTGGCGGCTTCGGAACTGCGCCTGCCGGCGGGCACGGCTCCGTTGAGCCTCGAAGACCTGCTTCCCAAGCCGGCCTCGAATCCGGTTGAAAACGATTTATCCCGCAATGCACTGCCGTACGCCACGGCGCTGGCCGGGGCATGCCCCCGTTTGGCGCCGGCGGCGAACGTGCTGCCCGCGGAGCATCGCCGCTACAGTTCGCGCGCCATGTTCATCCCCACCATGATTCTGGCGGGCATCGCGCTGCTGGCGGCCGCTTCGATTTTCTTGTTTTCGCAGTACGCCAACCGCCGCTACCTGCGCGAACTCAATGCCGAGATTGCCAAGCTGGAGCCGGCGGCGCAGCGTTCCGCCGCACTCGACCGGCAGATCGCGCAAACGCGCGCGCGGGCCGAACTGCTGGACGAGTTTCACGGCCGCACACGCACGGACCTGGATGCGCTGAACGAACTGACGCGGCTGATCGAGCCGCCGGCCTGGACCAGTTCCATCGACCTCACGCGGGACGCGGTTCGCGTGGCGGGCGAGGCGCCGCAGGCCGCGGCCCTGCTCCGCATCCTCGATTCGTCGCCGTTGTTCCAGAATTCGACGCCGGACATGATTCAGAGGAGTTCGTCGGGACTGACGGCCGAGATGTTCCAGATTCGCAGCGCGAGGGAGTTCCGCAAATGACCACCGGAACTTTCGAGCGCCGCCACGCCGTCCTGTTGGGCATCTGCGTGGTCATCATTCTGGTGTTGCGGTTCGGAGTTTTCGGGGAGCGGGCGCCGGCGGTGGTGGGAACGGTGGATTCGGTGCCGATGGCGGAGAAGCGGCTTCAGAGGCTGCGGGAAATCGCGGCCACCGTCTCCGGCAAAGAGGCAGTGCTGAAGCAGGCCGGCGTGGAACTCCAGCTTCGCGAAAAGAACCTTATTCAGGCCGACACCGCGCCGCAGGCCCAGGCGCAGATTCTGGACATCGTACGCCGGCTGGCCGCGGCGAATGGATTCGACGCGCGCGGCGCCGAGCAACTGGGCGAGGCGCGGCCGTTGGGGAACGACTACGGCGAGGTCTCGGTGACGGTGCCGTTCACCTGCGCCATCGAACAACTGGTGAATTTCCTGGCGGCGCTGGCGAATGAGTCCGTGATCCTGGCCACCAGCGAGATCCACATCAGCGGCGGCAGCGATAAGAAGAAGAACCTTCAAGTGCGGCTGAGCCTTTCGGGCGCGGTGCCGAGGAAACTGGTGCCGGTAAGAAAGGGGCCGGGGCAATCATGAACCGCAAGCTGCTTTTCCTGAACCTGCTTTTGCTTGCGGCCGTGGTCTGGGCTGTGGTCACGCTGCGCCGCGACTGGCGGATGGCCCGGGCGCGGGAGGCGGCGACGCTGAACCGCTCCATCCGGCCGCTGCCGCCGCCGAAGTTCGCGCCGCTGCCGGCCGAGCAGCCGGTGATGCCGTCCGGCTACCTGGATATCGCGCAGAAGCTGCTCTTCGATAAGTCGCGCAATCCGGAAGTGCCGGTGGAGCCGCCCCCTCCTCCGCCGCCGAAGCCGCCCATGCCGTCGCTTCCGGTTTTTCACGGCCTGATGAACATCGGGGACAGCGGTGTGACCGCCATCATGAGTGTGAACGCCACGGCGCCACATAAAGCGATTCATCCGGGCGAGACCATCGGCCAATTCAAGCTGGTGGACGTCAATAGTGAAGTGGTGGTTTTGGAATGGAACGGCGAAACGATCCGCAAATCAACCGAAGAGCTGGCGAACCGGCAGGCGATTGCCATCCAGCAGGACGCCGCTCCGCGGACGGACGCTCCCCCCGCCCAGGCCGCCCCGCCTCCTGCGGCCGCAAGCGGTCCGGGGGAAGCCACGAATTTCGGCTTTCGCGTCTGCTCGATCAACGACGGGCATGCCGAAGGCGACGTGGTGGACGGTTATCGAAAAGTGGTGCACAACGGGCCGTTCGGCAAATCGTGCACGTATGACCCGGTGAAGTAGGGCAGGCGCGTAGGGCTTGCCGTTGAATGCTCCCGGCCAAAAAGGAAACAGCAATGAAATTCATACTCGCTCTGACACTCGTATTCGCCGCACAGGCGCAAACCGCGAAGCCTTCGAAAGCCGCCAAGGCGCGGCCGGCGGCGTCCACGCCCGCGAAATCAAAGGCCGCGGCTCCGCGGATGGTCCAGCCGCTCGAGATTCCGAAGAACGCGGTAGAGTACGAACCTGGCTCCTTCCGCGCCACCGATGCGGCCGGCAAGAAGTGGATCTACCGCAAGACGCCGTTCGGCGTAGCGCGGCTGGAAGATAAGCCGGTGATCGCCCCGCCCGATCCCGCCGCGGCGCTGGTGAAGGCGACGGACGCCGGGGACGTGATCCGGTTCGAGCGGCCGGGCCCGTTCGGCACTTATCGCTGGGAACGGAAGAAGACCGAACTGAACGAGAGCGAAAAGGCCGCCTGGGAACGCTCGCGGAACGCCAAACAGGATTAGCGATGCGACTCCCTTACTGCTTCCGGCTCTTTGCGATCGGGTGCGTCACGGCCGCCGTGCTTTCGGCGCAGGCGGCGCCGCCCAAGATTTTTCAGCCGCCGCCCGAGCAACCGCCGGCGCAGCAACAGCAGCAACAACAGCCGCAGCAGCAGCCCGCGACACAACCGGCGCAGCCGCGGCTTGCCGACAGCCGGGGCTTCCTGCTGGGCGGCGTGGCGCTGAGCGAGATGATCGATATCCTCGCCAAGATGCTGAAGATCAATTACATTCTGGACCCGCGCGTGAAGGGTTCGGTCACGATCTACACCTATGGCGAAGTGAAGCCGGTGGACCTGATGCCGCTCATGCAGACGATTCTGCGGGTGAACGGCGCGGCCATGGTGCAGGTAGGCGACCTGTACCGCATCGTCCCCATCAACGCGGTGTCGCAGCTACCGCTCGACCCGGTGATGAATGCCGATCCCAAGACGCTTCCCGAAGACGAGCGGATGGTGATGAACCTGATCTTCCTCAAGTACGCGATTGCCTCGGAGATGGACAAGCTGCTCACTCCGTTTTACGGCGAAGGCGCCAGCCACTCGGTGTACGATCCTGGAAACCTGCTGATCCTCCAGGACAACAGCCGGAACATGAAGCGCACCATGGAGCTGATCTCGATGTTCGACTCCGATACGATGGCTTCGCAGCGGGTGCGGCTGTTCGACGTCACCAACAGCCGTCCCTCGGACCTGGTGAAAGAGCTGGAGTCAATCTTTAAAGCTTACGCGCTCTCGGAGAAGACCACGGCGGTGAAATTCTTTCCTATCGACCGGCTCAACATCGTGATCGCGGTGGCGCCGAATCCGGGAGTTTTCAACGATGTCGCCAAGTGGATCGAGAAACTGGACGTGCCGGTGAAGATCACCGCGGGCGCCGTCACGAACTATGTGTACCGGCTGAAATACGGCCGCGCCGAAACGCTGGCGATGGCCATTATGGCGCTCTACAGCGGCAACACGATGGCGCTGGCCGCGATGGCCGGGATGATGGGGGGCGGGGGGATGTACGGCGGCGGCGGCGGCATGGGCGCGTATGGCGGCTACGGCGGCGGTTACGGGGGGATGGGCGCGTACGGCGGCGGCATGGGAGGCTATGGCGGCCTGGGGATGGGCTACGGGTACCCCGCGGCTCAGGTGAACGGCGCGTACGGGGCGATCAGCACGACAGCGCCGGCTCCGCAGAGCGGCGCCGTCTCCAGCTTTCCGGTGAGTCCGGCGCTGGGGGGGAGCGCGAATCCTTCGCCGGTCAACAGCGCCAACCAGACCGGCATGTATCTCGGCTCGGCCGCGACGGCAGGCGAATCGGGAGCACGCATACCGCATATCGTCCCCAATCCTTTCGACAACACGCTGCTTATCCAGGGCACGCCGCAGGAATGGGAACAGATCAACGGTCTGCTGCGGCAGCTCGACGTGCCTCCGCGGCAGGTGCTCATCGATGCCAAGATTTACGAACTGGATTTGAAAGGGGCCTTCGCTTCGGGCGTTCAGGCGTACCTGGCCAAGCAGGGCACCGGGCCGTTTTCCCGGGCGCTCCAGGCCACCAGCAACGGAGGCCTGGTGTTATCGACCGGCGCGCTCGTACTGCGCAGCCACGAACTGCTCGGCGCCCTCTCGATAGCCGAAGTGAACCAGCAGTCGCGGGTCATTTCGTCACCGAGCATTATCGCCACCGACAGCATCCCGGCCATTATGAATGTGGGCCAGGATGTCCCGGTGCTGACGTCGTCCGGCGTGGCGGTGACCGGGAGTTCGTACAACTCGGTGAGCAATCGCAGCACCGGCACCACGCTTTCCATCCTGGCGCGCGTCAATTCGAGCGGTGTGGTGACGATGAACGTGGACCAGGACGTCAGCGAAGCGCAGACCAATTCCTCGAGCGACATCAGCTCGCCCTCGTTCTCGCGGCGATCGTTCTCGACGACGGTGACGGTTCAGGACGGCGAGACAGTCGCCATCGGCGGGTTTATTCAGGAGACGAAGGCGCACGAGACCACGGGCATTCCCGTGCTGTCGCGCCTGCCGGTGTTGGGCGCCGCCTTCGGATCGAAGACTTACACCAAGGCGCGCACGGAGCTGATTATTTTCATCACGCCGCGCGTCATCTACGATACCAACCAGATTCAGGACGCCACTGAAGAGATCCGTGGCCGTTTGAAGAAGCTGCAAAACTCCATCGAGCAGTAAGACACATCCGCGCGACCGGTTGGATCCGTATTCCGAGTGTGCAACAGGTTTTTCTCGCCGGTTCCACCGGCTTCATGGGCCGGGCGCTCAGCAGCGAGTTACTGAGGCGCGGCCACGCGGTGCGGGCACTGGTTCGCCGCGGCTCGGAAAGCCGTGCTGTGGCGGGGTGCGAAGTGATCGCCGCCGATCCGCTGGATGCGGCCACGTATCGCGAAGCGCTGCGGGGGGTGGATACGTTCATTCACCTGGTGGGTGTCGCCCACCCCAATCCGTCGCGCGCGGCCGAGTTCCGGAGCATCGATCTTGCCTCCGCGCGAGAGGCAGCGGGAGCCGCGGCCTGGGCCAACCTCGAGCATTTCATTTACGTCTCGGTGGCGCAGCCTGCACCCATCATGCGGGAGTACATCGCCGCGCGGCAGGAGGCGGAAGCCGCGATTCGGGACGCCGGCCTGAACGCAACCATCCTGCGCCCGTGGTACGTGCTCGGACCGGGACGCCGCTGGCCGCTGTTGCTGCTGCCGGTCTACTTCGTGATGGGGCTGGCGCCGCGCACGCGCACTTCGGCGCAGCGCCTGGGACTGGTGACCTTACCCCAGATGGTGGCGACGCTTGCGGGCGCGGTGGATCACCCAGCCCGCGGAGTGCGCATCGTGGAAGTGCCGGGGATCCGGCTCAGCCGACTTTAATCAATTCGAGAAGCTGCGCTTCGTCGATAACGGGAACGCCCAGTTCCTGGGCCTTGGACAATTTCGAGCCCGCCTCCTCGCCGGCGACGACGTAGCTGGTTTTCTTGCTGACCGACCCGCTCACTTTTCCGCCGGCTGCCTGGATCAGCCGCGACACATCCTCGCGGCTCAAGGTGGGCAGCGTGCCGGTGACGACGAATGTATATCCTTTGAGCGGCCCGCCGGACGGCCGCGGCGAATCGTAGCTGAATCGCAAGCCGGCCTGGCGCAGCCGGTCCACGAGTTCGCGGTTCCGAGGCTCGCGGAAAAAACGGAAGATACTCTCGGCAATCCGCGGTCCCACCTCTTCAGCCGATTGCAGGGCATCGATTCCGGCGCGCGCGATCGCATCCAGGCTGCCGAACGCTTCCGCGAGGAAGACCGCGGTGCGCTCCCCGACGAAGCGTATTCCCAAGGCGTTCAAGACGCGGGGCAGCGGGTTCTTCTTGGACTTTTCGATATTGCGGATGACGTTGGCGGCGGACTTCCTGCCCATCCGTTCGAGCGTCATCAACTGATCGGCGGTCAAAGAGTACAGGTCCGCCACGCTGGCCACCATGCCGCGATCCACCAACTGGTCCACGAGCGCTCCGCCGACGCCGTCGATGTTCATCACCCCGCGCGAAGCGAAGTGCAGGATGGATTCCTTGAGCCGCGCCGAGCAGTTGGTGTTGATGCAACGCGTGGCCGCCTCGCCTTCCTCCCGCACCACGGCGCCGCCGCAGACGGGGCACGCCGAAGGCATCCGGTAGGGTTTGCGGTACGAGCCCTGGGAATGGACGCGGACCACTTTCGGAATCACGTCGCCGGAGCGCTCGATCACCACCTCGTCGCCGATCTCCAGGCCCAGCCGCTCGATCTCATCTTCGTTATGGAGGGTGGCGCGGGCGACGGTTACGCCGCCGACCACTACGGGCTTCAAGTGGGCGACGGGGGTGAGGGCGCCGGTCCTGCCCACCTGCACTTCGATGTTCTCCACGGTGGTCACCGCCTGGCGGGCGGGATATTTGTAGGCGATGGCCCAGCGCGGCGCTTTCGCGGTGAAGCCGAGGCGCTGCTGCTGGTCGATCGAATCGACCTTGATCACCACGCCGTCGATTTCGTAAGCCAGGTCGTCCCGCCTGGCTTCCCATTCCATGCAGAAGCGGAGCACTTCGTCCACATCCGCACAGATCTGGCGGCGGGGGTTGACTTTGAATCCCAGGCGCGCGAGTTCCTCGAGCGCCTGCCAGTGGCTGGGGGCGGCGGGCTTACCGCCTGCAAGCAGGAAGTAAGTGTAATAATCGAGCCTCCGGGATGCGGTTATCTGGGGTTCCAGCACGCGAAGGGAACCCGCCGCGGCGTTCCTCGGGTTGGCGAATCGCGAAAGGCCGCGTTCGTCGCGCTCCGCGTTCAGGCGCTCAAAGGCTTTCCGGTTCATCACGGTTTCGCCGCGCACTTCAAAGGCTGGAAGCTGAGAGGGCACGCGCAGGGGCAGCGACCGGATAGTGCGCGCGTTCTCGGTCACATCCTCTCCGATGCGCCCGTCGCCTCGCGTGACGGCCTGCACGAACTGGCCGTCGCGATAGTGGGCTGCCATGGAAAGGCCGTCCATCTTGAGTTCCGCGACGTAGCGGAACTCCTCGCCGGGCAGCAGTTCGCGGACGCGCCGGTCAAAGCTCCGCAACTCCGGTTCGTTCAGCGCATTGTCCAGGCTGAGCATGGGCGAGGAGTGCTCGACTTTGACGAAGCCCTCGCGGGGTTTTCCGCCTACGCGCAGGGTGGGGGAGTCCGGCGCGGTGAGTTCGGGATGCTCGGATTCGAGGTCCTGAAGGCGGCGCATCAAGTCGTCGTATTCGGCATCGGAAATCGCGGGCTGGTCCAGGACGTAATAAAGATGTTCGTGGCGGCGCAGTTCTGCTCGAAGCTCTTCGATCTGGTGCGCGGGATCTTTCATTGGGCTCTCATTTATAATTTAACGAGGAAACGGGAGAACAGACCAATCACAGGCTACAAGAACGCCTTCCTAATCTACAACCCGCGTGCGGGCAAATTCGGAAGGACAGGCAGGGCCAGCCTCGATCGCGCCGTCGAAATTCTGAAGCGGGACGGAATGCAGCTTAGGGTGATTCCCACCACCGGGCCGCGGACCGCGTCCGCCCTGGCACGCAATTGTGCGGCAAACGGGGCGGACCTGGTGATAGCGGCGGGAGGCGACGGCACCATCAACGAGACGGCGGAAGGGCTGATCCACACCCATGTTCCGCTGGCCATACTTCCGGGCGGCACGGCTAACGTTCTGGCCATGGAGATGAAACTCGACCGCAAGCTGGAACGGGTGGCTGCCCGGCTTGGCGAATTTCAGCCGCGGCGGATTCCGGTGGGGCACCTGGTGTGCGGCGGCGGCAGCATCTCCCGGCATTTTCTGATGATGGCGGGGGTCGGCCTGGACGCCCACATCGTGTATCACGTGAACGCCACCATCAAGGCTCGGGCCGGAAAATTTGCCTACTGGCTGGCCGGCTGGAGTCTTTTGGGGAAGTCGCTGGCGCAGATTGAGGCGGAGGTGGATGGCCGCCGGTTCGGCTGCTCCTTCGCGCTGGTCAGCAAGGTGCGGAACTACGGCGGCGACTTCGAGATCGCGCAGAGTGTGCGCCTGTTCGACGACGAGTTCGAGGTGGTGCTGTTCGAGGGCCGCAACACCTTTCCCTACGTGAAGTATTTCCTCTCGATGGCGGTGAGGCGGCTGGAAGGCACGGGCGGCGTGACCATCCTGCGCTCCTGCCGCATTACCCTGCCGCGACCCGTCGACGAGCGCGTCTTCGTTCAGATCGACGGCGAGTTTGCCGGCCATCTTCCCGCCGAAATCACGATTGTCCCGGATGCCCTGACTTTGCTTGTGCCCCCGGAATACGGGCGTGAGGGCCGCTAGACGCCCCAGCAGTAGTCCTCGACGGCCTTTTCGATGGAGTTGTCCTGCTCGGTGAGACGCATCAGTTCGAGCCGGATGGCATCGACCAATGCTTTCCAGCTTGCCTCGATGACGTTGTCGGAAACCCCCACCGTGGACCAGCTCTTCTTGTGGTCGCTCCACTCGATGAGCACGCGCACGTTGGCCGCCGTGCCCTTGTTGGAATCGAGCACGCGCACCTTGTAGTCGGTGAGCCGCACGTCGGTGATCTGCGGATAGAGCTTCGAAAGGCATTTGCGCAAACACAGGTGCAGCGCATTGAAAGGGCCGTGCCCTTCCGCCGTTTCGCTATGCACGCCGTCCTGCGCGCGCAGGGTCACGGTAGCGGTGGTTTTCGAGCCGCCCGCGTTCCCGGAGCGGGTGGCGACTTCGTAGGTGTCCACCTCGAAAAACTGGAGGCCGGGCCGCAGCGCCTCGCGCACCAGCAATTCGAAGGTGCCCTCCGCGGCTTCGAGCTCGTAGCCTTCGTACTCCATCTGCTTGATGCGTTCGAGCAACTCGCGGCGCGCGTCCTCGTTCAGCCGGTCGCCGAGGCCGTGCTGCTTCAGCTTGTAAAGAATGTTGCCGCGGCCGGCCAGGTCGCTCACCAGGACACGCTGGCGGTTGCCCACCAGTTCCGGCGAGATGTGTTCGTAGGTCAGCGAATCCTTGAGGACCGCGCTCACGTGTATGCCGCCCTTATGCGCGAAGGCGCTTTTGCCGACAAAGGGCTGATCGTTGCGCAGCGGCAGGTTGGCGAGTTCCGCGATGAACCGGCACACGGAGGCGAGGTTGGTCAGGCGCTCCGGGCCTACCGTGGTGTGGCCGAGCTTCAGTTCGAGGTTGGCGATCACGGAGGCGAGGTTGGCGTTGCCGCAGCGCTCCCCGTAGCCGTTCATGCAGCCCTGGACGTGCGTCGCCCCGGCTTCCACCGCGGCAATCGTGTTGCCCACGGCGGAATCGGAATCGTTATGGGTGTGAATTCCGACCACGCCGTCGAACCGCTTCCTCACTTCCGACACGATCTCCACGAGCCGTCCGGTCAAGGTGCCGCCGTTGGTGTCGCACAGGCACAGCACGTCGGCGCCGGACGCTTTCGCGGCCTCGAGCGTCAGCAGGGCGTATTTCGGATTGGCGGCATACCCGTCGAAGAAATGCTCGGCATCGTAGACCACCTCCTTGCCGTGCGCCTTCAGATACGTGACCGTCTCCGAGATCAGCTTGAGGTTCTCTTCCTCGGTGATGCCGAGGGCCCGCTTCACGTGCAGGTCCCAGGTTTTGCCGAAGATGGAGACGACCGGCGTGCCCGCTTCCACGAGCGCGCGCACGTTGCGATCCTCCTCCACGGGGTTTTTCGCGAAGCGTGTGGACCCGAAGGCCGTCAGCTTTGCGTGCGCGAGGCTGAGTTCGCCGGCGCGCGCGAAGAACTCCTTGTCCTTCGGATTCGATCCGGGCCATCCACCTTCGATGTAGTCGATTCCGAGCTCGTCCAGCTTGCGCGCGATGACCAGCTTGTCATCCACCGAGAAGGAGACGGATTCGCCCTGCGTTCCGTCGCGGAGTGTCGTGTCGAAGGTGAAGATTTTCATGGTACGCCTGCTTCTTTCCGTTTCTTGAGGAACGTCATCATCTCCCGGAGCTCGCTTCCCACCTTTTCGATGGGCTGGTTGCGCGCCTCTTCCCGCATCTGGAGAAACTTCTGCCGTCCCGCTTTGTTCTCGCCGATCCACTGCCGGGCGAATTCGCCGGACTGCACCTCGGCCAGAATTTTCTTCATTTCGGCGCGAGTCTGCTCATTCACCACGCGCGGCCCGCGGGTGTAATCGCCGTACTCGGCGGTGTCGGAAACGGAGTACCGCATGTAGCTGAGGCCGCCTTCCTGAATCAGGTCCACGATCAGCTTCAGCTCGTGCAGGCACTCGAAGTAGGCGATCTCGGGCGCGTATCCGGCCTCCACCAGCGTCTCGAAGCCGGCGCGTATCAGCTCGCTGGCGCCGCCGCAGAGCACCGCCTGCTCGCCGAACAGATCGCTCTCCGTCTCTTCCTTGAAGGTGGTCTCGATCACGCCGGCCTTGAGGCACCCGAGCGCCATCGCATACGCGAGGGCCCGCTCCAGCGCCTGTCCCGACGCGTCCTGGTGGACCGCGACCAATGCCGGCACGCCCACACCTTCGGTGTACAACTCCCGAACGCGGTGTCCGGGGGCCTTGGGGGCGACCATGGAAACATCCACGCCCGCGGGCGGCGCGATCTGTCCGAAGTGAATGTTGAACCCGTGCGCGAACATCAGCGTCTTGCCGGGCGTCATGTGCGGCGCGATTTCGCTGTTGTAGAGGTCGCCCTGGATATGGTCCGCCACCAGGATCATCACCACGGCGGCGGCCTTGGCGGCGTCCGCCGCAGTCATCACGCGTAATCCCGCGGCCTCGGCCTTGCTCCAGGATTTGCTGCCCGGATACAGTCCGACGACCACATCGACGCCGGAATCGCGCAAATTCAACGAGTGCGCGTGGCCCTGGCTCCCGTACCCGATAATCGCGACTGTGCGGCCGCTGAGCAGCCCGAGATTGCCGTCTTTTTCGTAAAACCGTTTCGCCATGAATCCTCGCTTGATTTTTTTGCGTGTCCTAGTAAACCGTTTCTTCCAACCTGCCCGCCTTCGTCAGGACCGGCGGCTGCAACTTGAGTTTCTTGGATTCGAGCCCTATGGCCAGCGCGCCGGAGCGCGTCACCTCGATCTCGCCGTAGCTGCGCATGACGCCGATGAATTCGCCCAGCTTTTCCGGATCGCCGGTCACTTCGATGGCGAAGCCTTCGGTGGACGAATCCACCACGCGGCCGCCGAAGATCTCGGCTTCCTTGAGCACCGACGTGCGCGATTCCTGCGCGGTCCGAATGCGCACCAGGAGCAGTTCGCGGACCACGGCCGGGGACTCGGTCAGGTCGGCAGCCTGCAGCACGTTGATCAGCTTGTTCATTTGCTTGATCACCTGTTGCCGCTGCGTCGCTTCCACATCCACCACGATCGTCATGCGCGAAAGCTCGGGGTCGAGCGTCCGCGCCACCGTCAGGCTTTCGATATTGTAGCCGCGCTGGCTCAGCAGTCCGGTCACGCGCATCAGCGCGCCGGGCTTGTTCTCGAGAAGCAGGGAGATAACTTGCAGCATGTCTTGAAACTCCTATTGCGCGGGCACGGCCACCGGTTGCGGCGGCCCCAGCACCATCTCGTTAATCGCGCCGCCCGCCGGCACCATCGGGTACACGCACTCGAACGGCGTTACTTTCACATTCAGCAGGTACGGACCGGGCTCGCGGACCGCCTCTTCAAGCGCGCCGGCAAGTTCGGAAGGTTTGTCGATCGTCCTGCCTTTGAAGCCATAGGCGCCCGCGAGCTTCTCCGCATCCGGGAAGCAATCGAGCTCCACCGCGCTCAAGCGGTTGTTGTAGAACAGCGTCTGCCATTGCCGCACCATGCCCAGGTAGCCGTTATTCATCACGACGATTTTGACCGGCAGGCCGTTCGACGCCACCGTCCCGAGTTCCGGGATCGACATTTGAAATCCGCCGTCGCCGACGATCGCGAACACCAGTTTGTCGGGACACGCGAACTGCGCGCCGACTGCCGCCGGGAGCCCGAAACCCATCGATCCAAGGCCACCCGAATTGATCCAGAGCCGCGGCTCATTGAACCGGATGAGCTGGGCGGCCCACATCTGGTGCTGCCCCACGTCGCTGGTGATGATGGCGTTGCCGCCCGACAGCTTGTCGATCTCCGCCATCAAATGCTGCGGCTTGATCTCGGTATCGGAGGTGCACGGCTGCAAGGGGTGCTCGGCCTTCCACTCGCGAATCTGATGCCACCAGGCGCGCCGCGCGGCGGCCAGCGTTTCGTTGGCGGGCGGAGCGGTTTCCACAAGCAGCTTGTTGAGCTTGCCGAGGACGCGTTTAACGTCGCCCACGATCGGCACTTCCGGCGCGCGGTTCTTGCCGATTTCCGCCGGGTCGATATCGACGTGAATTACCTTGGCGTGCGGGGCGAACGCGGCCAGGCGTCCGGTGACGCGATCGTCGAAGCGAACGCCGAGAGCGATCAGGAGGTCCGCATTGCTCAACGCCATGTTGGAAGCGTAGCTGCCGTGCATTCCCGGCATGCTGATGAAGTTCGGGTTCTCGGAAGGCATCGCGCCCAGTCCCATGAGGGTGCTGACGACGGGTGTGTCGGTGAGTTGCACGAACTCGCGCAGTTCGGGAGCGGCGCCCGCCGCCACGATTCCACCACCCGAGTAGACCAGCGGGCGCTCCGATTCCTGGATCAGTTGCGCCGCGCGCCGGATCTGGCCGGTGTGGCCCTCGGTGAAGATCTTGTAGCCCGGCAGGTGAATGGAGGTCACGGGCTGATAGTGGCCGTTGCCTTGCAGCACGTCCTTGGTGACGTCCACCAGCACGGGGCCCGGCCGGCCGCTCGCCGCCACGTAAAACGCTTCGTGGACGGTCTGCGGCAGGTCCTCGAGCTTTTTCACGAGGTAGTTGTGCTTGGTGCAGGACCGCGTGATGCCGAAGGTATCGGCTTCCTGAAAAGCATCGCTGCCGATGAGCTTGGTCGAAACCTGTCCGGTTATGGCCACGATCGGAATCGAATCCATCATCGCGTCCACCAGTCCGGTGGTGAGGTTGGTTGCTCCCGGACCCGACGTAGCGCAGCAGACGCCGACACGGCCGGTGGCGCGCGCGTACCCTTCCGCCGCGAAGGCCGCGTTCTCCTCGTGCCGCACCAGCACATGGCGGATGTGGTGCTCGTAGAGGACGTCGTAAAAGGGCAGGGTGACGCCGCCCGGATATCCGAAGATGCAATCCACGTGCTCGCGGACCAGGCACTCCAGCAACATGCGCGCGCCGCTCATCAACGTTGACATAAGCTTTCCTTCCAAAAAGTCGTTACCAAACGAAAAAGGCCATCGGCCGGGTTCTTTTCCCCGCCGATGGCCTTGGAACTCGGGTTCCGGCTGGCCTCAGGCGGGGCCGGCTACGATGACCAGAATAATGATGCCTACAGGAATGATTTGAGGGTGAGACGGCCGGCCTGTGAGACGAGTGGACATCGAAAGAATAAATTCGAGTGTAGCCTACAAGTTTTCCATATGCAAGTCCAATTTAGGATTAGAAATGTTTATGGATCCATTTGCCGCCTGGGCCGCCCGCGCCGGTGCGGGCGGCCCTCCTCCGGAATGTCAGAACTGGAACCGGAGCGACATGGCCATGCGGCGCGGGCTCTGCGTCCCGGTGTACCGGCCCAACTGGGTGTTGCTCTGCACCAGTTGTCCCTTGCCCTGGATCCAATTCTGATAGGACGCCAGATCGAACTGGATGGTGCTGTTGATGGAGCTGAACTGGGTGTGATTGAAGATGTTGTACATCTCCGCGCGGAACGTGAACTCGCGCCGCTCTCCGGCACGGAAGCTCTTGGCGAAAGTCATGTCCCAATTATTCATCCAGGTGGGAATCCGGAAGGTGGAGCCCGACCCGGCATTGCCGAAGCAGTCCATGGTCTGGCGTTCCAGGCTGCACGGGACCGGCGGCTGGAATGCCTGCCAATTGAAGGTGTTCGTGAAGGTCACCTGATCGCCGGAAATCGTCGGGTTGCCGATCACGTTCATCCTGGCTCCTTCCGCCGAGCCGGTGAAGTTCGGAGCCGGATTGTTGGTGCTGGTGCCGGTAAAAGAAATTCCCGGCGCTCCGATGACGCTGTGGCTCTGCCACTGGTAGATGCCGGACATCGTCCAGTTGTCGGTGACCCATCCGAGCGGCCGCAGGTTGAACTTCCGGCCGAGTCCGGGGACCTGGTAGATGAAGTTCGTAACCAGGATGTGGGGCGCGCCGGCGAAGGAGGGGCCGCGGTTCCAGTTCTTGAAGAACGGCAGGTCGTAGTTGGCGGGCGAGCCCTGCGACATGATTTTGGCCCACGTATACGCGGCGCCGTAGGAAAGCCCGTGGGCCATACCGCGCCGCACGGCAACCTGGAGCGAGTGGTAATAATTGCTGCCGCGGAAGTCGGACCGGCTTATGCCGCCCAGACCCTGGATGGGCCGGAAATAGTTGTCGTTGAGCGCCTTGCCGGAAGCGTTCGGCGCCAGCTGCCCGTTCCACGGATTGTAGTTCGCCGGATCGTACTGCGAGAACAGCGGCACCGCATTGAGATTCTGCGTCTGCAGCAGATGGCGCCGCAGGGAGAACACGTAGGATGCGTCGATCACCGTGCCGAAGCCGACGTTCTGCTGCACGCCGAAACTCCCGTTCATCAGGTTTTCGTAGGGTTGATGGCCGGTGATTCCGCCATTGCCGATGGGCGAAACAGCGGCGGTGTTGGCGTAACCGGGGACGGCGGCGATCTGGGAATAGTACACGGTGCGCGTGAAGGTGACGGGCGGCTGCCCGCCGTATCCCATAATCTGGTTTCCGTCGCCGCGGTTGTAAAACTGGCCGAAGCCGGTGCGAATGGCGGTCTTTCCGTTGCCGAAGACGTCCCACGCGAGCCCGATGCGCACGGCGGGTGAAAACATGGGCGGCGAGAAGAGAGAATGGGGCAGGTTCGGATTTTGCCCGTCCGCCACCTGCATGCCGTTGAAGTAATTCGGCTCGGTGGAGTAGCCACCGACGGCGAAGGGGACGAACGTGCCCACCAGGGACGGAAACGTGGTGTAACCCGTGGCCAGGTCCCGCGCCACCTGGCTGGCCGCCGGACAGGCCGTAGTGGTGGCCGCGACCTTGCAGGCCGGATAGTACAGCCTGGGCACGCGCTGGGGGTCGTAAGTCGAAAGCATCATCACGGCCGAGTTGTTGTTCAGGTTCTCCTGCGGCGGCAAATGATAGAGGCGCAGGCCAAGGTCAAGAGTTAGCCGCCGGCTGATCCGCCAGTTGTCCTGCGCGAACAGCTCGATTCCCGTGAACCAGTAGTCTCCGATCACGCGGCGGCCTTCGCTGTAAGTCTGGAAGTTGCCAAGATAGGCGTTGGCGTAGCCGTGATTGGCGTCCTGCGGAAACGACGAGCTGCTGCCGAAGTTGTAGGTCCCGAGATAGGCTCCCGACCCGGCCTGCTGCACCTTGCCCGTACGCTCATAGTAAAAGCCGGCTTTCAGGCTGTGCGCGCCCGCTACGTAACTGATGTTGTTGTTAAAGCTGTAAATGTCATTCCAGTTCGTATATGGACGGCTGGTGCTGAAGTTGCTTGCCACGGCGGCGCCGCCCGTGAAACTCATCCCGGGGATGTAAGCGGCGAAATTCTGCGATCCTGGTCCCAGGCTCGGACGCTTCAGGTCCTTGTCGTTCACAAACAACGGATCCGCGGAGAAGTCGTTCCAGGCCGGAGGATTTGCGAGGCGGGACCGGTCCACCAGGGACGGGTCGTGTACGTAGTAACTCCAGGTGTTGTAGCTCTTGCCGAACGTGAATTCGTTGACGAGCCTGGGACTGAGTGTATACGTGATACCCACGCCCCACCCGTGACCGGGATTCGGATGATCCTCGTAGTAAGGCGTGTACTCACCGCCGGCGTTCAGCATCGGGATATTCGACGACGTCTCTTCCAGATCGTAATCGTTGATGTATCTGGCCCAGGTGCTCATCTTGGACGTGGGATTGAAGTCGATCCGCACAACGTCGTTGCGGCGCGGATGCTTACCGTTGAAGATACTGCGGAAGTTTCGACGGTTAAGCTGCGTGGCATCGGGTTCGGTGAAGCACCCGGAGCCGTTGTTGCCGAGGTCGCATCGATTGGGCAGCGGATAGAAGTTCAGCATGGCCTGGCCGTAGGCCGCCGAAGCCTTATCCAGGACCAGGCCGGAAATGTTGTTTCCCGGCACCGGGTTGCGCGTAGTCGGGTCGAGCAACTGAATAGCCTTGCCGTTCTGATCGACTGTTTTCGAGAAATCGCCGGCCCTTTCGGCCGCGGTCGGAACATTGAAGTAACTCACGATGGACGAAGGCCGCTGCCGCGTGTATTCCTGAGATACGAAGAAGAAGAGTTTCTGGCGGTTCTGGTTGAAGAGTTTGGGGATGACCACGGGTCCGCCCACGCTGAAACCGAAGACGTCGTAGCGATAGATGCCTTTCGGGTTGTTGTTGAAATTTTCAAAGAAGCTCTTCGCGTTAAACATCTCGTGGCGCTTGGTTTCCCAGGCGCTGCCATGAAACTCCCGGCCGCCGCCCTTGGTGACCACGCTGATCAGGCCGCTGGCGTTGCGTCCGTATTCGGCCTGGTAATTGGCGGTCAGGACGCGGATTTCGGCGATGGAATCGAGGTTCGGTTCGTAGTGTACGGTGCCGTTGGAGCCGGTATCGATGTCGGTGATGCCGTCGACCGTAAAGTTCTTCTGGCCGCCTCCGTTGATGGCCCCGGGCAGTCCCGTT
Organism: Bryobacterales bacterium; assembly: GCA_963836425.1. Taxonomy (GTDB): domain Bacteria; phylum Acidobacteriota; class Terriglobia; order Bryobacterales; family Bryobacteraceae; genus CAWIJJ01. The sequence goes on from CAWIJJ010000022.1 coordinate 94,122, forward strand.
CCTGTAGTTTCGCCGCCGTTGACGCCGGTGACGCCGGGAATCAGCTTCAGGTATCCGAACAGGTCGCGCCCCCGGAGCGCGATCTGGTTCAACTGGTTGCCGTCCACCAGCGACGACTTCTCGCTCGACGCGGTCTGCACCGGGGTCGCGATGGCAGTGACGGAAACCTCCTCGGTGATTGCACCCAGGGTGAGAACGATTCTACCCAGGTCGCGAATGTCGGAAGAGGCCAGCGCTATGTTCTGCTGGTTGTACGTTTTGAAGCCTGTTGCTTTGATGGTGAGTGTGTAGGTGCTGGGCGGCAACTGGTTAAACCGGAAGATGCCTTCCGTTCCAGTAGCAACGCTGCGAACCAGCCCTGTTAATTGATCTTTAACCTGAACCTCGATTCCTGGGATTGCCGCATCACCAGGATCTGCGACCGTGCCAAGCAAAGTGCTGGATACAGTCTGGCCGAACAGGCTCCCGCATAGGAGCGTAGAGGCGCAAAGGAGCGCGCCGACGCGCATCTCTGACATTTGATACACCCTCTCTCTTAAGGTCGGACCGGGCCCGGCGCAGCACCCTGTAGCATGCGCTCGAATACCCGCGAAACTCTGATTGGAGAGCTTATATCACGGCGTTTTGTTGATGTAAAGAGGATTTGCAGAGGAGGGCACTGGGAGGATTACACAAATCACAATCGTTAAGGAGAGGGACCGGTTAAAATCAGGAACCCGGGGCGGCGGGTTGCCGCCCCGGCTAAGTACTGCTAGAACTGGAAGCGCAGGGACATAGCCATTCGGCGTGAAGGCTGCGTCCCCGTGTACCGTCCCAACTGCGAGTTGGTCTGTTTGAGCGCGCCTGTGCCCCCGATCCAGTTCTGGAACGAGCCCAGGTCGTATTGAACGGTACTGTTAATGGAACTGAACTGTGTGTGGTTGAAGATGTTGTACATCTCCGCGCGGAAGGTCAGTTGCCGCCGTTCTCCCAACCGGAAGTTCTTGGCGAAGGTCATGTCCCAGTTATTCATCCAGGTGGGAATCGAGATGAGGCTGCCGGCGCCGGCATTGCCGAAGCAATCCATGGTATGCCGGGTCTCGCTGCACGGCACAGGGGGTTGTAAAGCCGCCGCATTCCAGGTGTTGTAGAACGTAACCTGGTCGGAGGGGAGGGTGGGATCGCCGATTACTACGGCGCGCGCGCCTTCAGCGGAGCCGGTGAAGTTGGGAGCCGGCTTGGTACTGCTGGTGCCGGTGAACGAGAACCCCGGAATTCCCATCCTTGCGTGACTCTGCCACTGGTAGATGCCGGAGAACGTCCAGTTGTCCGTGATCCAACCGAGGGGCTTCAGGTTAAGGCGATGGCCCAAACCCGGGATGTCGTAAACGTAGTTCACCACCAGGATGTGCGGCGCGCCCGCGAAGGACGGTCCGCGATTCCAGTTCTTGAAGAACGGGTCCGAGTAGATCGTGGGATTGCCTTCGGAAGTAATCTTCGAGAACGTATAGGCCAGCCCGTAGGACAGACCGCGCGACAGGGCACGCCGCACCGCGACCTGAAGGGAGTGGTATGAGTTGCTGCCGCGGAACCCGGAATTGGTCACCGCTCCCAGGCCGGCCAAGGGCCGGAAATAGTTGTCGTTGAGCGCCCTGCCGGAAGCGTTCGCGGCCAGGTTTGCGGTCCAGGGATTGAAATTCGCGGGGTCGTACTGGGAAAACAGCGGAACGGCATTGATCTGCTGGCTCTGCAAGAGATGGCGGCGCAGCGAGAACACATAGGAAGCGTCCACCACGGTCCCGAAGCCCACGTTCTGCTGCACTCCGAAACTGCCGTTCATCAGGTTTTCATAATCCTGATCGCCGGTAAGTCCGCCATTGCTGATTGGGGAGACGGCTGCGCTGGCCGCAAAGCTCGGGATGGTCGCGATGCCGGAGTAATACATGGTTCGCGAGAAGGTCACGGGCGGCGCGCCGTTGTACGGTCCCATGATCTGATTGCCGTCGCCGCGATTAAAGAACTGGCCGAAACCGGTTCGGATGGCGGTTTTTCCATTGCCGAAAACGTCCCAGGCGAGACCGATGCGGACGGCGGGTGTCAGGAACGGCGGATTGAAGAGCGACAGCGGAATGTTGGGGTTTGTGCCGTCCGCCACCTGCATGCCGTTGAAGTAGTTCGGTTCGGTCGCATAACCTCCCACGGCATAGGGAACGAACGTGCCCACCAGAGCCGGGAATGTCGTGAAACCGGTCGCCGGGTCTACCGCAATCTGATTTTTGGAGGGGCATGCCTTGCCGGGGCTGGCGACCGTGCAGCCGGGGTAGTAGAGCCGCGGCACCTTTGCCTGGTCATACGTCGAAGGAATGAACGCGGCTGAATTTCCGTTCAGGTTCTCCTGCGGCATCAGGTGATAGAACCGGATGCCGGCATCGACGGTCACATTGCGGCTCAACCGCCAGTTATCCTGCACGAAGAACTCGACTCCCGTGAACCAGAAGTCGCCCATGATCCTGCGGCCTTCGCTGTATTGCCGGAAGTTACCGAGGTACGCATTAGCGTATCCGTGGTTGGTATCCTGCGGAAAAGACGAGCTGCTGCCGAAGTTAAACGAGCCTAAGTAGGCGCCCGACCCGCCCTGCTGCACTTTGCCGGTACGCTCATAGTAGAAGCCGGCCTTGATGTTATGGGAGCCGGAAACAAAGCTGAGATTGTCGTTGAAGCTGTAGATATCGTTCCAGTTCGTGTATGGCCGGGTGGTATTGAAGTTGTAGGCCACCGCCGAGCCTCCCGTGAAACTCAGAGCCGGCACATTGGCTTGAAAATTCTGGCTGCCGGGCGAGAGCCCCGGCCGCTTGAGGTCCTTATCGTTGACGAAGCTCGGGTCCGTGGAGAAGTCGTTCCAGGAAGGGGGATTGGCGAGGTTGCCGCGAGCCACCAGGTCCGGATTATGGACATAGTAGTCCCACGTGTTATAGCTTTTTCCGAAAGTGAACTCGTTCACAAGCCGCGGCGTGATCGTGTAGGTGATCCCGACGCCCCAGCCGTGCCCCGGGTTCGGATGGTCCTCGTAATATGTCTCGAACTCGCCGGATGCGTTTCTCATCGGGACACGCGGATTCGCTTCCTGAAGATCGTAGTCATTTACATAGCGAACCCAGGTATTGATCTTGTTGGTGGGGCTGAAATCCAGGCGTACGACGTCGTTCCGCCGCGGGTGCTTCCCGGTAAAGATATCGCGGTAGTTGCGGCGTGTAAGCTGGGTTGGATCGGTCTCGGTGTAACATCCCGCGGCATTATTGCTTATGTCGCAGCGGTTCGGCAGCGGATAGAAATTCAGCATGGCCTGGCCGTACGCCGCTGAGGCGCTGTCGGTAATCAGGCCCGAAATATTATTTCCGGGCACGGGATTTCGCGTGGTCGGGTCGAGGAGTTGGATCAGCTTGCCGTTCTGGTCCACCGTATGCGAAAAATCTCCGGCACGCTCGGCCGCGGTGGGCAGGTTGAAATAGCTGACCGTGGTGGACGGCCGCTGCCTCGTATACTCCTGCGAAACAAAGAAGAACAGCTTCTGGCGATTCTGGTTGAACAGCTTCGGGATCACGACCGGACCGCCGATGCTGAATCCGAACACGTCGTACCGGTAGAGTCCCTTGGGGTTGTTATTCCAGTTTTCAAAGAAGTTTTTGGCGTTGAACATCTCGTGCCGCTTGGTCTCCCAGGCGCTGCCGTGGAAACTGCGCCCGCCGCCCTTGGTCACGACACTGATCACGCCGCTTGCATTGCGTCCATATTCGGCCTGGTAATTGGTGGTCAGAACGCGAATTTCTGCGATAGAGTCCAGGTTCGGCTCATAGTGCACGGTGCCGTTGGACCCGGTGTCCATATCCGTAATGCCGTCCACCGTAAAGTTCTTCTGGCCGCCGCCGTTGATGGCGCCCGGCAGGCCGGTGCCCGTGGTCTCGCCGCCGTTAGTCCCGGTTACTCCCGGAATCAACTTCAAATAGCCGAACAGGTCGCGGCCGCGCAGGGCGATCTGATTGAGCTGGTTCCCGTCCACCAGGGACGATTTCTCGCTGGAGGCGGTCTGGATGGGCGTGGCGACGGCAGTTACCGAAACTTCTTCGGTGACCGCGCCCAGAGTCAGCACGATCCTGCCCAAGTCGCGAACATCGGATGACGCGAGGGCGATCCCCTGCTGGTTATATGTCTTGAATCCGTTGGCCTTGATGGTGAGAGTATAAGTGCCCGGAGGCAGTTGGTTGAAACGGAAAATTCCGGTCGCGCCCGTCATCACATTTCGGATAGCGCCGGTCGATTGATCCTGAACCTGAACCTGCACGGTCGGAATCGCTGCGTCTCCCGGATCGGTCAAAGTTCCCAGCAAAGTGCTCGAGACCGTTTGACCGGACATGGATGCGGCCATCAGCGTAAGGACACACGCCAGGCGTCCAAGGCTTCGCCCTGCTTGCATTTTCCCACCCCTTTCGTATGGTTGGACCTACCTCGTTACAATAGGCGCCACGGGCGGCTCACCCGCCGACCGTTGGCCTGCTGTTCGGATTCTGCGCTGATGCGCCTCGCGCCGCTATCCCGTAAAGGGGGGAAGATGTTACCGGAAAACGAGGAGCAGGAGTTCAGCTTCGGGAGTCCTAACGGGGCACCTCCAACGGGTTGTGGAGTGCCTTAACGGCCGGCCCGCGGCATGTCGCGGTGAGTGACTTTCGCGTTGTAACCGGCTCCGACGAGACTCTTCCGGATCTGTTCGGCAATCATCACGGAACGGTGCTGCCCGCCGGTGCAGCCGAAGGCGATGGTGAGGTAACTTTTCCCCTCGTGTATGTAGTGGGGCAACAAATAGACCAGAAGGTCCGAAATGCGCGAGATGAATTCCCGTGTCTGCGGAAATGAGCGGATGTACTTGGCGACGCCGGGGTTTCTGCCGGTCAGATTCTTGAATTTGGGAAGGTAATTCGGATTAGGGAGAAACCGTACATCGAAGACCAGGTCGCTATCCGGAGGCACGCCGTTACGGTAGCCGAAGCTGGTCACGTACACGACGATTCGCGTTTCATCCCGCCGGCCCCGAAAGCGCTCGTCGATGACGGCGCGCAACTCGTGAACGGTGAACTTGGAGGTATTGATGATCAGGTCGGCCATCGCGCGGATCGGCTGAAGCTGCTGCCGCTCGGCGCGAATGCTCTTGGCTATCGACCTTTCCGTTCCGAGCGGGTGCGGCCGCCTGGTCTCGCTGAAACGGCGCATGATAGCGGCGTCGTCCGCTTCGAGGAAGATCAGTTGGGCGTTGAGCGATCCTTTGATCCGCGCATAGGCCGCCGGAAAGCGCTTCAGGGCCGCGCCCTCGCGAACGTCGACTACCAGAGCCGCCGCGCGGATATTCGTGTTGTCGCGGGTCAACTCGGCGAACTTGGGAATCAGTTCGACCGGGAGATTGTCGACGGAATAGAAGCCCAGGTCTTCCAGCGCCCGGAGCACGGAACCCTTGCCGGACCCGCTCAGGCCCGTGATAACTACCAGTTCCGGTTTCTGGGGCCCTGACGGCTGGGGTGCCGGAGCTTTCTTCGCCATCCCTCGCGGTTATCCTTCGACGAGGTCGAAATTGCCGTCGCGGCGCCGCAGCAGGACGGAAACGCGATCGGTCTCGGCATCGCGATAGACGAGATAATCGCGCGATTTGTCCATCTCCATGAGGGCCTCGTCCAGGGTCATCGGCTTGCGCTTCTCATGGTGGTTCACCTTGTAGATCTTGTGAACCGGCTCGGCTTCGGATTCCTTCGCGGCCGCCGGTTCGGTCTCCACCTCAGGGGCTGCCTTCCGGGGCGTGCGTTTGGTGTCGCGCCACTTGGTCCTGGCCTTCACCGCCTGCTTCTCGAGTTTTTCCGCCGCGGAATGGATTGCCGTAAACAGGTCCGAATCCGCGCCCGCACCCACGAGTTGATGGCCGAAGTAGTTCACCGTGACTTCCGCCGAATGAAGGTGCCGTTCCAGCGAGAGGATCACGTGGGCCTCGGATTCCCGGCGGCCATCCAGGAGCTTCCCGATTTTCCCGAAGCGGGACTCGAGTTTCTTCAACTGCGCTGGAGCCAACTCTACTTGCCTGCCTGTGTAGGTGATCTTCATAGCGATCTCCGCCCATTCCCTTTATACCTCTATTCCTGCCTGAATAACCGTTAACCTGCGGCTATCCGGACCTTATCCGGGCAATTTTGAAGCGGCAATGGGTATCCGAGCCGCGCGTCAGCAAGCGGCTGGCCGATACGCGACGGGACTTTCGAAACGATGTACTTAGTTTCTTACGCGCCGCTGGTGGGTGGAGGGGATCTTCATATCCTCGCGGTACTTGGCAACCGTCCGGCGGGTTACGTTGATGCCTTCGCCCTGCAACAGCGTGGTGATCTGCTCGTCGGTGAGGGGCTTGCTGCGGTCCTCTTCCTCGATCATCTTCTTCACCTTGCGCTTCAGCAGCAGCAGCGGAGTTCCTCCGCCCAGGGGGCCCTGCACCGCCTCGGAAAAGAAGTAGCGAAGTTCGAAGACGCCTTGCGGCGTGTGCACGTACTTGCTGGCAACCGCCCGGCTGACCGTGGAGGGATGCACGCCGACTTCCTCGGCCACCTCTTTGATCATCATCGGCTTGAGGAAGTCCAGGCCCTGCGCCAGAAATTCCATCTGCCGCCGCACGATCGCCTGGCACACCTTCATAATGGTCTGCTTCCGCTGCTCGATGTTCTTCATCAACTGGATGGCGGAAGTGTAGCGCTCGCGCACGTAATCGCGGACTTCTTTGGTGGCGCCGTTCTCGCGATCCAACATCTTGCGGTATTGCGCATTCAGCCGGAGTTGCGGAACGTCCTCGTCGTTCATCTGAATGATGTAATCTTCGCCATCCTTGATGAAATAGACGTCCGGCTCCACCACCCGCGCGCCCGCCCCGGAGTACCGGAGGCCCGGCCTCGGATTGAGGTGCTGAATCATGCTGACGGCCATTTCCACGTGCTCCAGAGGCCGTCCCAGAGCTTTTGCGATCTCTTTGTACTGGCGCGTTTCCAGCAGCCGCAGGTGGTTCGAAACGATCTGCCAGGATACTCCGCCGCGGCCGTTCACGCTTTCGATCTGAAGCAGCATACATTCCCGCAGGTTGCGGGCGCCCACGCCGGCCGGATCGAGCGACTGGACGAAGCGGAGCGCCTCCTCCACCTCTTCCGGCGTGTGTTCGCCCATCTCGGCGATTTCCTCGAGCGACGCGGAGAGGTACCCGTCCTCGTCCAGGTTGCCGATGATGGACTCGGCGGCATTCCGGATGTTTTCGGAAATCAGCGTGACGCTGAGTTGGGAACGAAGATGATCGCCCAAGGTGACGGGCGCCGAAAGAAATGTTTCGAAGGACGGCTTTTCGACCGACTCAGACGCAGGGCTCTTATAGCCCGGGTCCAGGTAATCGTCGAAGAACGACCCGAAATCGATCTCGTCGAAAGGATCGGTAGCGGCGGGCGTGTCCAGCAGGGCATCGGCGACCGCCGGGGCCTCGGCTGCAGCCGACGCGGTCTCCTCGGCATCGGGGAAAAGATTTCCGTTGATCGCAACGTCCCCATTAGATCCGACCAGCGAGTTGGCGTCGTTGAGAACCGCCGCATCCAGGATCTGCTTGTCCGTTGGATCGGCTACCGACTCTCCTTCCAACAGGGGCATCAACTCTTCCGGAGTAATTTCGTCTCCGGGCTCTTCGGCCGACTCTTCCAGAACCGGATTCTTGACGATCTCTTGGGTGATCATCTCCTTTAATTCCAGCCGGTTAAGCTGGAGGACGGTCACCATTTGCACCAGACCCGGGGTCAGAATCTGCTTCTGTGCGACCTTCAGTTGTAGTCTCGGCGACAGTAAGCTCATCTGCCTCCTATAATATCACCCCAATTAGGCATTCCCGGTTCCAAACCGGAGTGGACCTCGAAGACAGTTTGTAATGTTTCCTACTGAAAATAAGGCGTTTGTCCGTAACTCTGTTTAAACATAGAGCCTTTTCACGCGAGCGCTGATGCTGCAGAGGATGTTGTAGGAAATGGTGCCGGCCACGCGGGCGATCTGTTGGGCATCAAGGCGCGCCTCGCCTTCGGCACCCAGGAGGGTCACTTCGTCTCCGGGCCCCATTCTCCCGGTGTGCGTGAGGTCGATGGTGGTCAGATCCATGGAGATGGTGCCCAGAATCGGCGTCAGTTTCCCGTCGGCGATCACCTGCCCGCGGTTGGAAAGCCGGTGGAAGACGCCGTCGGCATAGCCGGCTGCCACAATCCCGATCCGCATGTCGCGAGGGGCGCGAAACGTGCCCCCGTATCCTACCAGGGCGCCTTGCGGTATGTTCTTGACGGCCAGCAGCTTGGCCTTCCAGGCGAGGGCCGGCTGCACATCCAGCAGCGACGGCGGCGCGCTGCCGCGGGCCGGCGAAACGTAACCGTAGAGAGCGTGCCCGGCGCGCACCAGGTTATGCCACCCCTCCCGCCGCCCAAACCCGATGGCGTTGCTGCTGGATGTGTGGAGGAAGGGAGCAAGGTAGCCGGCCCGGCCCAACTGCGTAGAAATGGCGTGGAAGTAGGTGAGTTGTTCCGTGGTCTGGGCAGTAGTGTAATCCGCGGCCGACGCGAAGTGGGTCATCAGGCCCTCAAGGCGCGCGTGCGGCGCTTCGGCCAGCGTGCCCAGAATCTCGGCGGCGCTTGCCCGGGTTCCCAGCCGGCCCATCCCGGAATCGATCTTGAGGTGATACGAAAGCGGCCTTCCGGAGGTCCGCGCCAGGTCGTCCACCTCGCGAATCTGGGTGAGGGAGTGGACCACCGGAGTCAGGTCATACTCAACGAGCGCGGCGTTCTCATAGGCCAGCAGGCCACCCATCACCAGAATCCGTGGAGCGAGCAAGCCGCCGCAGCGCAGGTTGACGCCCTCGTCTACCGAACTAACCGCCAGCCAGCGTGCGCCTTCGGCCTCCAGGACCCGCGAAACTTCCAGCGCTCCGTGCCCGTAGGCGTCCGCTTTCACCACTCCGGCCACTTCCACGTCCGGCCCGACTACGGAACGGACGTTCCGGTAATTGCGCGCGATCTGCTCGCGCGAAACCAATACATAGGATCGAAACGGCGCCGGCACCATTTCATTGTAGGTGCCGTTGCCGGAACGCGGGTGCGCTTAACCTCGCAAAAACAGCGGTTCGATGTGCCGGTCGAACAGGTTCGCAGTGACGTTGCGCGCGATGTCGGTCTCGCAAGCCGACAGCATGTCCAGGTATCGCGACCCCATTTTCGCCGCAACCTTGTACCCGACGTGCAGCAGTTGCCGGACGTTCGGGTTGAACGCCGGATTGGACTGGTCATGGCGGATCGCGGCCGTGTATTCGGCGGAACTCCAGCCGTTCACTGTTTCCGGCGCCGGCAGGCATTCTTCTCGAATATCGATCACCGCCGCGTAGGGCTCGCACAGTTCCTGACGGTGGGCCCAGGCCTCGGCGTAGATCTCACGGGCCAGTTCCAAGCCCGGGCCGCCGCTCTCCGCGAGGCCGATCAACTCCTCGAGCCACGTGGTGCCGGCGGTTTTGATGTGGACTCCCGCGCGGAATTTCGCCATGGCCCTGCGCATGGGGCCGTAGATGGAAAACTTGTCGCTGCCGGAGTGCACGCTGAGCTTCAGATTGGCGGGTAGGCGATAGCGGGCAGCGGCATGGGCCACCACCGCCAGGTCGTTGTTGAATTCGCGTTCGAACTGCGCCAGGTCGCCCGAATAGTCCACGCCTTTGTTGAAGCGGCCGGTAAACTTCGGAGCGATCGTCTGGATGGGGATGGCCGCGCCGGCGATAGCCGCCAGAATCACCAGCAGTTGCGGCGGCGTCTGCGGTTCGTCGGTCTCATCCATGGAAATTTCCGTGACGAACGAGCCGGCGCCCCTGGCGGCTTCGATGCGCCGGTAAATGCGGCCGGCTTCGGCCACGGCGAACAGGTACTTGGAGGCGATCGACGCCGTTTCCGCCCTCGACATTTCGAACGGCTCTTCGATTCCCGCCACCCGGACCGTGCCGTTCAGTTCGGGATGGCTGTCGAGGAAGCTGTTGACCTCGCCGTCCGCGGGCGGCTGTCCGATCGCAGAAGCTACATCCAGCGTGTAAAAATCGCTCGCTTCGAGAAACCGGTCGACGGTCTGGAGATTGATGTGATCGGCGTCGACGAAGTACGCACAGTTCCAGCCGAGGTCGCGCACCGCGGCATCCGCGGCGGCGCGAACGCCGGACGGCTCAGACCCGACGATGACATGCTCCCGGTTGGACTTGTTCCACACCGGAACTACCGTTACACCGCGGGCTGCGGCATCCATGCACGCCCGCAGTTGCGCCCGGGCCTGGCGGGCAAACCGGTCGCCGACGCCCAGCGAGTATTTGGGTAAGGTAAGCATGAGAAACCTCATTCTAGAACAGGCGATTTGCGGGGCTGAAACCTGCTTTTCGAAAGCATCTGTTTAGGCCGGCTAAACGATGGATTGACCACGCTCCCGGTTGCGCCTACTATCGGAGTTGATGCCGAGTTGTTCGCGAAGACAAGCGCTGTTCGGATTCGCTGGCGCCGCGCTGGCCGGGCGCCGGGCGCTGGCGGCCGACCCGTGGGCCGGTCTTGCCCCGATTCTGGCCCGCATTCGCCCCCCGCGCATTGCCGGCCGCACATTCGAAGTCACGCGTTATGGGGCCAGGGCGGACGGCACAACGGATGCGACGCCCGCCATCCGCCGGGCGATCGACGAGGCCGCGCGTTCCGGCGGCGGCCGGGTGGTTGTGCCCGAGGGCGTGTTCCGCACGGGCGCGATTCACCTGAAGAGCAACGTCGCCCTGGAGGTTCGCAAAGGCGCCACGCTCCGCTTCGACCCCGATCCAAAACTCTATCCGGTGGTGCTCACGCGTTTCGAAGGCACCGAGTGCATGAACTACTCGCCCCTGATCTACGCACACGGACAGCAGAATATTGCGGTCACCGGAGAGGGCACGCTTGACGGGGGCGCCTCCTGCGAACAGTGGTGGCCGTGGTCGGGCAAGGCGAACTGCGGTCCCCGCGGCGGCCCCAACCAGCGGACGGCCCGAACGGCCCTGATGGATATGGCCGAGAAGGGCGTGCCGGTGGAAAAGCGCGTCTTCGGCGACGGCGGCTGGCTGCGCCCGTCGTTCATCGAGCCCTACGCTTGCACGAATGTGCTGATCGAAGGCGTCACCATCCGGAACTCGCCGATGTGGGAGGTGCACCCCACGCTTTCGCGCAACGTCACGGTCCGGAACGTGACTATCGCCAGCCATGGGCCGAACAACGACGGGTGCGATCCGGAATCCTGCACCGACGTTCTTATCGAAGGCTGCACGTTTGACACCGGCGACGACTGCATCGCCATCAAGTCGGGACGCAATGCCGACGGACGGCGGGTCAACCGCCCGTCGGAGAACATTGTCATCCGCGGCTGCAACATGAAGGACGGACACGGCGGAGTGACGCTCGGCAGCGAGTGTTCGGGTCACATCCGCAATGTGTACGCCGAGAATTGCACGATGGACAGCCCCAACCTGGACCGGGTGCTTCGCTTCAAGGACAATGCGCTGCGCGGCGGCATCCTGGAGCACGTCTACATGCGCAACATCGACGTGGGGCAGGTGGCGGGCGCGGCCATCGAAGTGGATTTCAATTATGAAGAAGGGGCGAACGGACCGTACCTGCCGGTAGTGCGCGACGTGGACGTGAGCGGACTCAGGGTTCGAAAGTGCGCGATGGCGCTCTCGCTGCGCGGGTACGAGAAATCGCCGATTCGCGACGTCCGCCTGCACGACTGCACCTTTGAGGAAGCCGCCCGGCCCAACCTGATCGAGCACGTGGAAGGGCTGACCATGGAATCGGTCAAACTCAACGGCAAGATTATTTGAGGGCGCCCGCGAGCCTGCCCAGCAACTGCTGGTAGGCATCGGCTACCGCGTCCCAGGAGTAACGCTGCCGGACCCGCTCCACCGCCCGGCGGCGCAGGGTCTCGCGTTCCTCCTCGCTCATCGCGAGCGCAAGCTGGAGTTTGGCGGCCAGCTCGTCCGGCTCGAACGGTATTCCGGCGCCGCCGGCGACCTCGGCATTTTCCGGCGTGTTGCGGTAGAGCACGAGGGCTCCACGGCCCATGGCCTCGATCAGCGCAGGGTGTGTCCCTCCAACTTCGGTTGCATGGATATAGGCGAAGCAGTGTGAGCCGAGTTCCCGGTAACCTGCGCCATAGATGGCCCCGGGGATGATGACGCGCGGGTCCGTGGTATCGCGCACGCGCCGGATATATTCGTGGGCGTAAGGGGCATCGCCGACCAGCGCCAGCTTGAGGCCGGTGGATACCGACTCGAAGGCCTGGCGCACCTCGAGCGGATGATTTTCGGGCTCCATGCGGCTCACATAGAGGAAGTAGCCCTGCGGCTCGAGACCGAGCCTTTCGAGTTGCGCGGTGCCGGGCAGCCTTCCCGTTTCCGCTCCGTACGGAATAAAGACGGTGCTCTTGTTGTAGCGCTGCCGGTAATAATCCTGGATCGTTTCCGCATCGGTGATCACCACGTCCGGACAGAACGTGGCCAGCCATTCCGAGAGCAGGTACCAGCCCCTCGCCAACCGGTTCCACTTCTTACGCTTCCGCTCGATCCCGTCCACGTTCAGGGCCACCGGAATTCCGGCGAGTCGCGGCCACAGCGTGAAGATCGCATTCGCGCCATTGCAGAAGAGCGCGGCGTCCACGCGATGGAACATCAGGTGGAGAGTTGAAAGGAACGTGTGGGCGAGAGTATCGAGATACTTGTGACGAATGGTGGGCAGATACTGCAGCCGTACTCCCCGGTACCCGGTTGCGGAGTGTTTTTCACGGCAATAGACAGTGACGGTATGTCCGCGGGCCGAGAGGCGAATCGAAATTTCTTCCGCGAATGTCTCAAAACCGCCGTAGTTGGCCGGAATCCCGCGCGTGCCGAGGAGGGCGATGCGCATCCGTCCGGCCTAGGTTTTGGCGGTTTCCGGGGGGGTCAGTTTGCGGGTCATCCTCCCCGGCGCCTCGACACTCACCGGCTCGTACTGAAACCAATCGGCCATGTACCGGTCGTCGACCCGGCGCATACCCTGAATCAGGCGCCGCTTGGCCATGGCGCGCTTCACGTTCGTGGCCAGATACCAGAAGGCTTTCAGGGAACTGTGCTCCCACAGCAGGCAGCAGAATACCACCAGGAGATCGCGCGATGTGATGGAAAGACAGTTACGCCAGTAAAGGTCCGGTGAGATGTTCTTGATTCGCATCAGGAACCGGTTCTTCACCGAATGCATATTGATTTCGGCCGGCAGCGCGCGCCGGTTCCCGGGACGCACCTTGCGTACATGATACCCGCGCGCGAAGGGAGCATACAGACACTTCCAGCCCATCAGTTGCGCGCGCCACGCTACGTCCGCGTCTTCGCGATAGACGAAGAAATCGGAGTCGAAGAACTCGCCGTCGAGGGAGATATCTTCGATCATGGTTCTGCGGTACAGGGCAGCCGCCGCGGTGGCGCCGAAGACGTATTCGTACTCGAGATAGTGTCCGTTGTCGACTTCGCGGCTGCCGCGATCCAGGTGGCGCAGCATCGGGTTGAAGTAGATTCCCGTCGAATCGACGACCGGCCTTTCCGGGATCTCGAAATGCGCGCTCATCGTCAGCAGTTTTCCGCAGACTGTGCCGATGCCGGGGTCGAATTGCCCGGCTTCAACCAGCGACCGGATGAAGTTCGGCAGCAGCAGCACATCCGGATTCAGGGTCAACACCCAATCGCCGCCGGAGAGACAGATGGCCTGATTCTGGGCCGCCGCGAATCCGACATTCTCGTCGTTGTAGTAGATCCGGCAACAATCCTCGAACTGTTCGAGGATATCGACCGTGCCGTCGGTGGATGCGTTATCCACGACGATGATCTCTTTATCCGCGTAGCCCTGCGCGAGTACGGATTCGAGGCAACGTTTGATGAAACGGCCGCTGTTGTAAGTAACTATCGTGACGGAAACAAAGTCGTTGTGCGCCATTAACAAGAACCTGAGAGCCCGAAACTTCCGTACGTGCCGTCATCAAGAATGCGAGGATACTAAATTACCTTTTGCTCGCGCCAACCGGTGATGAGGCACCGGCCTGCGAGTTGTACGACCTTCCCGAATGCTGCCAGGGGTTTGAGGCTCCGCTCAACGGCCAGTTCCGCCAGAAGCCGCGGCATAGCGCCCAGAATCACAGCCGCGCACACCACCCGAAACGACCAAGGGTTAAAGTGCCTGGCTGCGTATCTCAGTAGACTACAATACCAATAAAACTTACGCATCTCCATAGGAAGAGCGGAGATGGAGTGTGCGCCCGTGTGTTTTGCAACAGCCCTAGGCTCGTAGTACAAACGGAATCCCCGATCGGCCGCCCGCCGGCAAAAATCCACGTCTTCAAACCAGAGCGGCCGGAACCCTTCGTCGAATCCCCCCAGTTCACGCCACGCATCGAGTCGAACCATGAGGAATGCGCCCGCCGGCTGCTCCACCTGAATTCGTGTGGAATAGTCCAGCGTCAAACCACGATAACGACGATTGACCGGATTATTCGGCCAGAGCCGGTTCAGCAAGAGAGCTTCCAAAACGAGCGAGGCCGTGGTGGGGAAGTTTCGCACCATAAAACCGCGCTGCGGATTTCCGGTTGCATCCAGGAGACACCCCCCGGCCGCGGCGGCACCGGGTAAATCACACGCTTCACGCAATGCCTGAAGACCGCGCTCGATGATCGCATCCGGGTTGAGCAACAAAACGTAGGGCCGTTCAAGGGCTCGAAACGCCTGATTTACGGCGGCTGCGAAACCCACATTCGAGTGGTTCGAGATCAGGCGCACAGTTGGACGCGTGGCGGCTTCAACAGTCCCGTCGCGGGAGGCATTATCCACCACGATCACTTCGGCTCCCGTGCCCACCGCGGCATCGAGGCAGGCATTAATCACGTGCGCCGAATTGTGCGTAACAATTGCGATCCCGACCTCACACATGTGTCAGTTTGTCTCACCCGGGGTGCGCAAAAATGACAGCCCCCGGCAGGCGGTCGAGCCGGTTTGCACGAGTTTCAGTGTAACGCGGCGCCCTCACCGCAACGGCGGCGTCACCTTGATATCCACCTGCACCTGCTCCCCAGCCGAGGCTTTTACTTTCACCGCAAAAATCGAGAAGGGCTGCAGGAACGAGGGCTCCATGTGCAGGAATCCCGGCAGCACTTCCGCCCAGGCATAGAGACGATAGTCCCCGGGCGCCACACTGGTCAGGAGAAAACGGCCGTCGTCTCCGGAGAAGACGGTCCGTACGCGAAGGGCATGGTCCCGGCCGCCAGGCTCGGGTACCAGCACCAGCCAGCGGTTGGCAGCCGGCTCATCGCCATCCCGCACGACTCCCGCGACGGTTGCGGCACCGGCAGAGAACACGACATCCATCGATAGCTCGGGCATACCCGCGGGAATCTCGAGCAGCGAGCCGGCCACGTCGCGCGATCCCGATTCGCCGCCCACATGCACCGAACTCACGTAGATTCCCTGCGACCGGCACCCGATTTGCAACGAGTACCTCCCCGGCAAAACTCGTTCCACGGTGAACCGTCCGTTCGATTCCGAAGACGCGCCAAACGTGGACACCATCAGGTCGCGGTCAACGGGGTTGAACATCAGACCGCAACCGGCGGGAATCGTTGTGTCCTTCTCCATGCGGACGCGACCGGACACGCGCACCGGCTCGACTGGCAGCACGATGCCATCGATATCCTTGTCGGCGACGCCTACTGTGACGGCGGCGATCGCCTGCTTGCCGGGAGGAGCGATTACCAGTTCATAGCTGCCCGGCTCGACGCCGGTCAGTTCGAACGAGCCGTCATCGCGCAGCGCCCGTGCCGAGCCGGCGCGCTCCGAGAATTTCTGCATCGCCTGCGTTGTGGAAAACCCGTTTGTGCGGCGTTCGGTGAGCAGTAGTGCCAGGCCGGATAACGGTACGCCGGCGGACTCCACGCGCCCGCGGAGGCGAAAGCCGCGCGCGCGGCGGAGCGTGACTTTAATGCCTTCCGAGGCCCGTCCCGCGGAGACCGTTACCGGCACGGACGCTTCCGCATCGGAGGGATAAAACGAAGGCATCAGAAACTCATCGCCGGATGTCAGCCGCGGAGGTATCGCGCGCACGAAGTACCGGCCCTCCAAGAGATCGGAAATTCGAAACTCGCCTTGGGCATTGGTTTCGCCGCCTTCATCAGTGAGGTCCAGGTTGCCGTAGGGCCCGACGAGTGTCGCCAGTAGAGACACGTGGGCCACGGGCTCTCCGTCGGGGTCCACCACTTTGCCCGCGATTGTGCCGAGAGGGGTCAGCCGCAATGCGAGACTGTCGAGGTGCTGGTCGCGCGCGAGCACCAGACGACGCCCCGGCGCATAGCGGGCCCGCGCGCCGTAGGAGCCGGGCTCGAAGCCTCGCTTCCAGACGGCGAGCGAATACGATCCTGGTTCCAGGTCCTGGAAGCTGAACCGACCCTGCTCGTCCGCGGTAGTCCGACGGCGTGTGGTCCCTCCGGAAGAGGCCAGCGTCAATTCGGCTTCCGCCACCGGCTGCCCATCGAGTGCGTGCATCACGCGTCCCGCGATGCTGGATGGCTGCGCCATCGCCGCGAATGCCAGGGCAAGACACAATACAAGCCGCATGTTATTCCGGCACCATTCTGTCTGAATTTGCGGAACGGGTCAACGGCCGGCGAACAAGAAGTACCCGCGCCAGAACGTGTCGAAGCCGCTGGCGGATTGCAGTTCCCGGATCAGCCGGTCGTTTTCGCGCAGGAGCGCCGGCAGTGCCGGATCGAAGCTGCTGCCCCGTGCCCGCCCGAACATGGCCCACCCCTGCATCCGTCCGCGCAGCCACGCGAAGCCCGCGCCGTGCCGGATCGCCAGCAGGAAGAACAGCCCATGCGCCGCAACCGTGTTGCGCGCGGTGGAGAGGATCATCCGGCCCGACCAGTGCCTGGCGATCAACAGCACCTGGTTGCGCGACATGCGCCTCACCGTTTCCGGATGCCAGCGGCCCAACGCCGCGCTGCCGCGGTGCCGCGCAACGGCCCCCGGAATATATTCGCCCGCCAGTTTGAACCGCGCGCAACGAAGGCCGAAATCCACGTCTTCCAGGTACGACTCGAAACTCTCTTCGAGCAGCCCGACTCTCTGAAACAGCTCCGCCCGGAACAGTGCCGCGGTCCACGGCGCCGACCAGATTGTCCGGGGCTGGTTCCACAGCGGTGCGTCAAGCTTGCCGTTGCCGGCGCGCCACGCCGCCCCGCCGCGGCAGACGAGGTCGAAGGTCCCATCGATGCGCGACGGGTCGGCCTCGGAGAGAATCTTGCCGGTGGAGAACCAGGCCTCGCTCGCGGCCAGCCGTTCCAGGTAGTCGGGAGCCAGCACGACGTCGCTGTTGAGCACCGCGATCCGCTCCCCGCGCGCTTCCCGAATCCCGCGGTTCACGGCCGCCGCGAATCCGGCGTTCCGTCCCATGGAGATCACGCGCGCGCCCCGGCGCCGCGCGAGGTCCGGCGCGCCGTCCGTCGATCCATTGTCGACGGCCAGCAGTTCGGCAGCGCGCAGCGTCTGGGTGTCCAGGCTGTCCAACAGTCGGGCGAGCACCGCCTCGCCGTTCCACACCGGGATGATGGCACTGATCTTCATCGCAGGAAACGCTTTCTCAGCAGGAACGTCAGGTTTTGAATTCCGTCCCGCCACGGATTGAGCTTGATTTCGCCCAGCCGGGACGAGTACTGGATGGAGATTTCGCCGAAACGGATGCGCGGATCGCGCAGAGCCTCGATCTTGATCTCCTCGGAAAACGCCATGCCGTCCGATTCGAGCTTCATATCCTTCAGGATCGAGCGGCGGAATACCCACATGCCCGACTGGGAATCGCGCACCCAGCGGAAGAACAGCACGGACATGGCCAGCGACAACATCAGGTTGCCGAATTTGTGTTTGAAGCTCATCGCGGCCCGGTCCCGCACCGGAAAGCGGGAGGCATTCAGGAAATCCACCTGAAGATGAAGGAACGCCTCAATGAGATAAGAGAGCGCGTCCGCCGGGTAGCTGTGGTCGCCGTCGAGCGTCACGATAATGTCGCCGGTGGCGCTGGCGAATCCACGCTTGTAGCTGCGCCCGTAGCCGCGCGCCTCTTCGCGAATCACCTTCGCGCCCAATGACGCGGCCACTTCCGACGTCCGGTCGGTGGAAGCGTTGTCCACCACGATCACCTCGTCGACGAACTCCGGCAGCGCCCGGAGCACCTTCTCGACGCCCTGCTCCTCGTTCAGGCAGGGAATGATCACGGTAAGGGACAGCCCCTTATACATCGAGCCCTCGCACAGTTCGTCTTTTTCTTCTTCTCGCGCGTCTGGTTATCATGGAAGCCATGAAGCGGCTGGTGTTTCTTCTCCTCGGTTCGGGCGTGATGCTTTGCGCCGCCGACCTTTCGGGCGTGCACTCGGTATACATGATGCCTATGGCGCGGGGCCTCGACCAGCACCTGGCCAACCATCTCACCGCCAGCCACCTGTTCCAGGTAGTGACCGACCCGAAGCAGGCGGACGCCGTTTTTTCCGACCGCATCGGCGAAGCCTTCCAGACGCAACTCGAGCGCCTGCTGCCGGCTCCCAAGCCGGAACCGGCCAAGGCCGGGAAGGACGATGCCGCACCGGCCACGAAGCTGATTTCCGATACGGAGAACAAGCTCGACAACCCCGCGCTCAATTCGCAGTTTGGCCGCGGCAAAGGCACGATCTTCCTCGTCGATCCCAAGTCCAGCCAGGTGTTGTGGTCCACGTACGAGGAGCCCGCGGCGAGCGACGGCAAGACTCTCGACATGTCCGCGGGGCAGATCGTCAGCCGTCTCAAAAAAGATCTCGCGCCCCCGCGGAAGAAATAGTTCCTGCGCCTCACCTGCGCGCCTCCACCAGGTCCCGGTAGCCATCCACCAGCCTGCGCGTGATTGCGGCCATGTCCCAGTTCGCCTCTACTTCGGCGCGCGCCCGCGCCGCCAGGCCGGCGGCCGCATCGCCGTCCTCGAACAGCGCCGTGACGCGCTCGGCGAACCCGGCCGGGTCATCCGCCAGGCGGCAGAACTCGCCGTCTCTGGTCGCCAGCCCTTCCGCACCGATCCGCGTCGAGACCACCGGGATCCCCGCCGCAAACGCCTCCAGCAGTTTCACCCGCACGCCCGATCCGCTTAAGATCGGGCACACAAACACGGCATAGCGGGACAGGGTCTCGCGCACGTCATCGACGTATCCCAGCAACTGAAGCGCCCCGCCGAAATCCGGAAAGGCGTGCACCGGCGGGGGATCGGACCCCGCCACCATCAGCCGCGCGCGCGGCTCCCGCGCCAGGATCAACGGCATCACTTCGTGCACGAACCAGTCCATGGCCACACGGTTCGGGTCGTGGCGGAAACTACCCACGAAGAGCATGGTGAACGGCTCTCTGCCTCCGGTGCGGAAAGCGTAGCTTCGGGAGTCGATTCCCGCGCGCAGACCGCCGGCGAGGCGGGGCGCGAGCCCGGGCAAAAAGGATACCAGGCAATCGCGATTGGCGGGCGTGCAGACCTGCACCTGGTCGAAGGCCGGAAGCGCCCGCAGTTCGTACCTGAGCGCGCGCAGGTATTCCATGCGTGCCTTCAAATTGTCGATTGCGCCGGGATACCGTCCCAGGCTGCGGGCGACCGACTGAAAATAGACGTCGTGCTCGAACAGGGCGCAGGGGATGCGCCGGTACTCGCCGCGGTATTGCGCCATGGGCGTGTATTCGAGTTGCAGCACGTCAATTTCACGTAGAAACATCTGCCGGTGGATCAGCCATTCCAGGTCGCCGTTCTCCACTTCCCGCACCGCGTGCGGGCGCATCGATCCGGCGCCCGGCGTATCTCCCCCCGGCCGTACCAGCCACTCCGCCGATGCGCAGAATTCGCGCAGTTCTTCATTGGCGGCGGCCTGTTCCGGCCAATCGAGCAGTTCGACAACGTGTACGTCCGCCAGCCTGGCGAGTTCCCGCAGCGTCTGGTACATGAACACGCCTCCGCCATGTACCGGAGGGCAGATCGGGTAAGGCGAAACAAACAGCACCCGCAGCCGCGCGGGCTTCTTCTCCATTGCCGCGAAGCGGTCCCTGTAGTATCCGCCGAGCGGCCGGCGAAACGCTTCCGTATCGTCGATCACGGCCAGCGTCCGGGCGCGCCAGCGCGAGCGCACGGCCCGGGGAAGCTGCCGGAAGGCCCTCCACAACGACCCGAAGTTCGGCCGCAGCGGGACATCCCCGAAGATCACCGCCACCACGGCGCCCGCCCACGCGAAGAAGAAATGAGAGACGAGGCGGGGCCACTCGTGGATGTTCTTCCAGCAGAACAGCACGAAGTTCTTCTTGAGCACGGACTGGATGAAGCCGGGGCTGAACTTCCTGCCGATCGTTCCCCGGTGCTCGTGAAAAACCACGCTGCGCGGCTGGTACAGCACCTTCCAGCCGCGCTTCCACGCCATGAAGCCCAGGTCCGTGTCTTCCAGGTAGAACGGTTCCAGCAGCGGATCGAAACCGCCGAGTTCCAGGAATTTCCGCCGGTCGAACGCGCACGAGCCGCCGCCGCCATAGAAGCACGGGAACAGATCCTGCACCGCCTCGTCCAGCCTGTGCCGCACGCGCAACCCGCCATCCTGCCACCAGGCTTGCGTGAGACCCGTCTCCTCCCGCACCTTGTCCGGGTCGCTGAAGAAGATCTGGCAGGACACGGCAAAGACCTCCGGGTCGGCAAAGCCTTTGAGCAGCGGTGCCAGAAAATCCGGGGCCACCCGCATATCGCTGTTGAGCAGCACTACGATGTCGTTCGACGCGGCGCGGAAACCCGCGTTGGATCCGCCGCCGAAGCCGAGGTTGTGGGGCAGCGGCAGCACTTTGACTCCCGGAAACGCGCGCCGCAGGAAATCGGCGCTGCCGTCTTCCGAGCCGTTATCCACCACGATAATTTCGTTCGCCGGATTCCCCGCCAGCGCCTCCACGATAGACGGCAGATACTTCTCGAGCAGGTCGCGCCCGTTCCAGTTCGGGATCACGACGGTGGCGGCATCGTGCCGGGCCGGCTCCGCCGCCGGCGTCTTCCGGCCGCCGAAGATCTTCCATGCCAGGTCAGTGAGCGCAAGCGCAAGCAGGCTGAGGGGCACCAGCACCGGAGAGAGAATCAGCAGCGGGAGGGCGCGCAGGAATCGCTTCAGAAACTGCATGTCAGGACGGCGGCAGGACCGGGCCCAGGCCGACCCGGCGCCCGAGCTTCATCCAGCGCGACGCGCGCACCAGCGCCAACTGGTGAGAGACCTGGGCGATCTGCTCGCGCAATCCGGCGGCCTCCTCCTGGAGTTCAACGGCCCATGCGGTGCGCTCTTCCAGTTCTTTCTCGGTTTGGTGCAGCACGTCCACCGCCCTGGCCAGCGCGGCCGTCTGCTTCTGAAGTTCCGCGTCCAGTTTAACCGCCCAGTTTCTCTTCTCCTCCAGGTCCGTCTCGTATGCCGCCGCCATTTGCCGGGCGGACTCCTGTTCCCGATCGAACTCCTGCTGAAGCGCGACGATCCGTTCTCCGCACTGACGAAGTTCCGCGGTGAGGCTGCCTGCCCACTGGTTGCTGCGTTCGAGCGCCTTTGCCTGGTCGGCGAACTGGCGCATCAGCGCGCCCTGCTCGGCGACGGCCTTCTCCAGCCACTCGCTCTTGACCGCCACTTCCCGTTCCAGCAGTTCGATGTGGCGTTCGCGCTCGCGCAACACGTTGGCGGCGCGCGGCACATAAACGAACGTCGGATTTCCAATCTGCTGCCGGTGGGCGCACACGGCGACGAAGAAATGCGAGTCGTCCGGCGCGGGCTCGCCTGCATCCACCCGCGCTTCCACCGTATTGCCGAAATCGTGCGGCTGGAACGTGACTCCTTCCACGTGATTCTCGAGAAACACCGAGACGTGCGCAAAGACGGACCGCAATTCGGCGCAGAACTCCTCGAACGTAAACTCGTGGACGTGAAACGGGTTCGCCCCGTGCTCCCCGCGCGATTCGGTGTAGTACAGCTTGTTGGGAGTGGAAACGATCAGTTGTCCGCCCGGACACAGCACGCGCCTGGCCTCTTCGAGCAGCCCCCGCCAGTTTTCCAGGTGTTCGATCACTTCGAATGCGACCACCAGGTCGAAGGTGGCGGCGGGGTGGGGAATGGCCGTGCACGACGCCTGCTCGAAATCCAGGTTGGGCGCGCGGTAGTGCGTGCCGGCGAACTCGAGCGCTTCCGGCGCGCGGTCCAGCCCGACCACCGAGAGTGCCGCCTGCGCCAGTTCCGCCGATCCATACCCGGCGCCGCACCCGGCATCGAGCACCCTCTTGCCCCGCGCCAGCCGCGATGCAAAGGCGTATCGAGCCAGGTGCTCGTTCAGCAGATCGACGTCCACTTCTCCCGGGATCAGACGCTCTCCGGTGAACTCAGCCAACGTGTTTCTCCAGTTCCGGCGCACTCGTCCGGGCGTCCAGACGGGCGTTCACTTCCACACGGCACGGCAGCCGCAGGTAACCGTAGATCTGCGCTTCGGAGCGGCCCATCTGGAGGGCCACGGCATTATCGATCCAGTCGCACATTTGATAAGCGATCAGAGTGCCATCGGCGATGGCGGGCGAAAAAGAAAACGACGCCGGGTAGAGCTCCGGCAGTTCCAGGTGAAAGTCTACCGTGTAAACGTCCAGGGGTTCCATCGGCGGCAGTTCGTATCCCTCGGCCGCCGTGTTCGTCCCGGAAAAATCGATACCGAGCTGGTTTCGCAGCATAAATCCCACCATCGGCATGGCCAGGTGATCGTTGGCCCTCACGCTGATGCGTACCACGATGCGGCCGCCCGATTCCAGCATGTGCAGCGGCGCGCCTTCGGCATCGAGGACGGCGATGCCGAGCACTTCGGCGCGCCTGTCTCCGTGCCGGTGGTCGATATTGGGAATGGTGGTCACGATTTCCGGCGCCAGCACGGTATGTCCCCGCGATTGCCTCACCTCGCCCGCCGATTGCGCGATGCGGTAGCGCGAGTCCTTGACCGTCATCGCGGCCAGGTATTTCGAGATCACGCGTTCCGGTTGCCCCACTTCCATGACGCGGCCGCCTTCCAGCCACATCACCCGGTCGCCGATCGCCTTCACATCCGCCACCGCGTGCGAGACAAAAAGAATCGTGACCCCTTGCCGGCGCAATTCGTGCACCTTGCGCATACAGCGCTGGCGGAAATAAATATCGCCCACCGCCAGTGCTTCGTCCACTAACAGAATTTCCGGATCCACATTGATCGCCACCGCGAAGGCCAACCTCACCACCATGCCGCTCGAGTAGGTCTTCACCGGCTGGTTGATGAACTCGCCGATCTCGGCAAACTCCTCGATCTGCCGGTACCGCTCTTCGATCTGCCGGGTGGTCAGCCCCAGGATGGTGCCGTTGAGGTACACATTGTCCCGTCCGGAGAACTCCGGATTGAAACCCGCGCCGAGTTCGAGCAGCGCCGATACCCGCCCGTGTATCGCGACCGAACCCGCGGTGGCCGGCAGAATTCCCGCCACCATTTGAAGCAGGGTGCTTTTCCCCGAGCCGTTTTCGCCTACGATGCAAAAGGTCTCGCCTTGCTCGACTTCGAAACTCACGTCGTGCAAGGCCCAGAAATCCCTATGCCGTTTCAGCCGGTTGAGCGACAACAGTTCTTTCAGACGGTCGCCCGGCGAATCGTAGATCGCGTAGCTCTTGGAGACACCTTGAAATTCGACGGCCTTCACAATGGGTGAACGATTTCCAGTGTAACGGAAGTTGCGGGGAGTGAGGGAAACGGGTGTGGAAACAGAAAAAGGCGACCGCCAACCCCTCCTGTAAATGTTGGTCCGAGCCGGATGATATGCGGTGCAGTTACCGCGGCGCCATAACCTTGAATCTTCGGCGCGTCAGGACTCGTAACCACTCAGTCGAGAAAGCTGGAAGCCGCCTTTGTGGTGGACTGGTTCTATTTACTTCCTCCTTCTCAAATGGCTCCCCCGTGAAGGGGATCGCGATTTCGGCCTTTTTCCGAGAAAAAGACCTGGAGGCTGATCCTTCCGGCCTCCTGATCCAAATATGCGCCTGTATGGCGCCGATGTCAAGGTTCGATTGAATGCGAATTCACCCTTAATCTTCGTCGTGCTGCGCTGCCAGGCGCGTGACCACGGACAGGTCCTCGAGCGTGGTCACATCGCCCGTGACCGCGTTTGAAGTGACGATCTCGCGCAGCAGCCGCCTCATGATTTTGCCGCTGCGTGTCTTCGGCAGCGCTTCGGTGAAACGGATCTGCTCGGGCTTGGCGAAACTGCCGATTTCCTTGGCCACCCATTTGCGCAGATCTTCCGCCAGTTGATCGTGATTCCAGTTGCCCTTCTTCAAGGTGACGAAGCAGGCCACTGCCTGTCCCGTAATCTCGTGCGGCTTGCCGACCACCGCCGCTTCCGCCACCGCCGGGTGCCGCACCAGCGCCGACTCGAGTTCCATCGTGCTCAGCCGGTGCCCGCTCACGTTCATCACGTCGTCCACGCGGCCCAGAATCCAGAAGTATCCGTCGCCATCGCGCCGCGCGGCGTCTCCAGCCAGGTAGACGCCGTCGATCTTTTCCCAATATTGCTGCCGGTACCGATCCGGTTCGCGCCACAAGGTGCGGGCCATACCCGGCCACGGCCGCCGGATCACGAGAAATCCTTCCGTGTTATCCGCCACCGGTTTTCCCAACAGGTCCACAACGTCCGCGATGACTCCCGGCATGGGCAGCGTGCCCGAGCCCGGCTTGGCCGGCACAGCCCCCGGCATGGGAGCGATCATGATTCCGCCCGTCTCCGTCTGCCACCACGTGTCCACGATCGGGCAGCGCTCTCTTCCAATCACCCGGTAATACCATTCCCACGCGGCGGGATTGATCGGCTCGCCTACTGACCCGAGCAGCCTCAGGCTCGAAAGATCGTGCGCCTGCGGCCACTGGTCGCCCTGCTTGAGAAACGCGCGGATCGCCGTCGGCGACGTGTAGAACGTGTTGACCCGGTATTTCTCGATCAGCCGCCAGAAACGGTCCGGCTGCGGAAAATCCGGCGCGCCTTCATACATCACGCTGGTGGCGCCGGCCGAAAGCGGACCGTAAACGATGTAACTGTGGCCGGTCACCCAGCCGATGTCCGCGGTGCACCAGTAGGTGTCTTCTTCGCGCAGGTCGAAGACCCACTTCATGGTCATGGTGATTTGCAGCAGATAGCCGGCCGTGGTGTGGACGATGCCTTTCGGCTTGCCCGTGGTTCCGGAGGTGTACAGCACGAAAAGCGGGTGTTCGCTGGCGAGCGGTTCGGCCGGACACACCTCGCTGACGCCTTCGTCCAGTTCGTGCCACCAGTGGTCGCGGCCCGCCGACATCTGAACCGCGCCGCCAGTCCTGCGGTAGACAATCACGTTTTGCACGGTGGGGCACTCTTCCAGCGCCCCGTCCACCGCTTGCTTGAGCGGAACCTCTTTGCCGCGGCGCCAGGAGCCGTCGGCAGTAATCACCACCTGCGCCTCCAGATCCTGTATCCGTGTCTTCAGGGCTTCGGATGAAAATCCCCCGAAGACCACGCTGTGAATCACTCCAAGGCGCGCGCACGCGAGCAGCGCCACAGGCAGCTCGGGCACCATGCCCATGTAGATGATCGCGCGGTCGCCGGCCTTCAGGCCCCGACCCTTCAGCACATTCGCGAAGCGGCAGACCAGGCGATGCAGTTCCTGGTACGAGATCAGCCTCTGGTCGCCCGGTTCGCCTTCCCAGAGAATGGCTATTTTGTTTTTGCGGTGCGTCTCCAGGTGCCGGTCCAGGCAGTTGTAGGAGGCGTTGATTTTTCCGCCCGCGAACCACTTTGCTTCCGGCGGATTCCATTCAAATACGTGGGACCACTTCTCAAACCAGCTAAGCTCTTTCTCCGCCAGTTCGCCCCAGAACTCTTCCGGCTTTTCCGCGGCCCTTCTGTACAGCTCGCGGTATTCCTCAATGCTTTTGACGCGGGCACGCGCGGCGAATTCGGCGGGTGGAGGGTAGATCTCGGAATCGGCCATGGGTGAATCTTATCAGAAGGAGGCGAGGCTCCCGCCCGAATTCGCCCTCCGCAGCGGGAAGCGCTACTCCGCCCGCAGCGCCTCCACCGGATTCACGCGGGCGGCCCGGCGCGCCGGAGCAAAACTCGCAGCGGCCGCGGCCAAGGCCAGCAATCCTGCGATCGCCGCCATGGTCGCTGGATCGTCCGAGCTGACTCCAAACAGCAGCCCGTGCATCAGCCGCGACGCCAGCACGCCGCCAACCAGCCCCGCCGCAATCCCCACCGCCGCCAGTTTCAACGATTCGCGCAGAATCATGCGGTACACCGA
Organism: Bryobacterales bacterium; assembly: GCA_963836425.1. Lineage (GTDB taxonomy): Bacteria > Acidobacteriota > Terriglobia > Bryobacterales > Bryobacteraceae > CAWIJJ01. The sequence continues at coordinate 120,612 of CAWIJJ010000022.1, forward strand.
CCCGGATTGGGCGCCCAGCGCCATTCGGATCCCGATTTCGCGCGTCCGCCGGCTCACCGAGTACATCACGACGCCGTATAGTCCCACCAGCGCCAGCACCAGCGCCAACCCCGCAAATCCGCCGACCAGCCAGGCCAGCGACCGGTGCATGTACGCCGCTTGCGACTCTTCCATCCGGCCGATCATCGAGGCGCCGCGAACAGGGATGATGTTCGGGTCGATCCCGCGCACCAGCCGGTTGAGCGCCGGAAGTATCGAGGCGTCGTCCCGTTCCGTGCGCACCAGCAGGTTCAGATAGGTATCGGGACTCTGGAAATAGGGCCGGTAAAGCACCGGCGGAATTTCGGTGTCGAGCGGCCCCTCGCGCAGATCCTCGACCACGCCCACGATCTCCACCGGGTCCGGTTTGGCGGAAGGCTGGCCGACCTGCCGTCCGAGCGGATTCTCGCCCGCGAGATAGGCGCGCACGAACGCCTGGTTCACAATCGCCACGCGCGGCCGCGACGCATCGTCGTCATCGGAGAAATACCGGCCCGCGGCCAGTCGCGCGCCCACTGTCCGAAAATAGTTCGGGCTCACATCGCGTTCCGGGATGTCGATGTGCTCGCCGTTCCAGGGCCTGCCGAGAATTCGAATCCATGTCGTGTTGCCGTTGTGGCTGAGGGGCACTCCGTTGGCCGACCATCCCACCATCCGCACGCCGGGCAATTGCGCGGCCTCCTCGGCAAGTTTGCGCGCCAGTGCAATGGCTTTGGCATTCTCCCCGTAGGCCGCGTCCGGCGCCGCTACTCCCAGGGTTACCAGGTGCTCCGGTTGCATCCCGAGGTTCACCCGCAGCAGATTGTAAAGGCTCCTGCCCAGCAGCCCGGCGCCCAACAGCAGCACCACGGCCATCGCGATTTCGACCACCACCAGCTTGGAGCCCAGGCGGCGCCACACCACCGCTGCCGAACCGCGTGCGCCCTCCGCCAGTCCGCCGCGGATCTCCGGCGACCATAGCCGCAGGTTCGGCGCCACCGCAAACAGCGCCGCCGCGATGGCGGAGACGGCAAATGCGAACGCCGCCACCCGCCAGTTCCAACCGAGTCCGGCCAGAAACGGCATCTGCGCGAGCATGTCTTTCGAAAGCAGTCCCGCGAGCAACTGCATGGTCCAGCGGGACGCCAGCATGCCCAGGCCGGCGCCGGCCGCCACCAGCACCAGAGACTCGATCGTGAACTGGCTGAACAGCCTGCCCCGCGACGCTCCAAGAGCCGAACGCACCGCTACTTCCCGCCGCCGGCTCTCGGCGCGAACCAACATCAGGCCGGCCACATCCACCGTCGCGATCAGCAGCAGCAGCACCGCGCCGGCCATGAGCACGAGGAGGATGGGGCGCACATTTCCTACAATCACGTCGGCCAGCGGCACCACGTTGGCGCCCTGGTTCCGATTCATATCCGGATATTTCCGCTCCAGAGCCTGCGCGATGGACTTCACGTTCTCGAGCGCCGCGTTCGTGCTCATGCCCGGCTTCAAGCGGCCCACACCGTAGATCGAGTGGCAGCTCCGGCGCAGGTCGCATTCCGATTCCGGATGGAACGGAGCCCAGAATTCCGCCGGTCCCGCCGGCCCGAAATGGAAATCGCGGGGAAGCACGCCCACGATCACCCGCGGGATGCGGTCGAGCAGGACCTTCTCGCCTAACACTGACGTCCGGCCGCCGAACTGTGTCTGCCAGGCCGCGTAACTCAGAAGCACCGTCCGCGGGGCGCCTGGTTGATCTTCACCCGGATAGAAATCGCGCCCGAAAAGGGGCTTCACGCCGAGAGTCCGGAAAAAGCCGTCGCTCACGCGCGCGCCCTGGACCGGCACGGCGCCCGACGCCGTCGTCATGGCGTATCCGCGCCCGCCGTAAACATCCAACGACTCGAACGTGGTGTTCATCACGCTTCCAGTCGAGATAATCCTGCCAGGAGAGATTACAGCGGATGCACTGTGGATCGACCCTCTCATACACACCCAGCAGTTGTTCCGGATTCCGGTAGGGCAGCGGCTTCACGAGCGCCGCATCCACGAACGCGAAAATCGCCACGGCCGAGCACACACCGAGGGCCAGCATCAGTACGGCGGTCGTGGTGAATTCCAGGTCTTTCCGCAACTGGCGGAAGGCGAAACGCACATCGTTCAGGACGTTGTCGATCACGTTTAAACCCCTCATGTCGCGGCACTCTTCCTTGCGTTGAGTGAAGCCGCCGATCGTCCGCAGGGCGGCGAATCGCGCCTCCGCGGGGCTCATCCCGGCTGCGATGCCCGCATCGATTTCGCGTTCCAGGTGATAACGCAGCTCTTCGTCGAGTTCGTCATCCACCTGTCCGCGCCGCAGCGCGGAGCGCAGCCGCATCCGCACGATATCGGTCAACCGCATAGCCTAGACCGTCCGCACAATGGTTGAAATTGCGGCCGACAGGCGTTCCCACTCCGTCGACTCGCGCTCGAGCGCCTTTTGCCCTGCCTTGGTCAGGGAATAGTATTTCGCTCGCCGGTTGTTGTCGCTCACTCCCCACTCCGCCCTGATCCAGCCGTTCTGCTCCAGCTTGTGCAACGCCGGATACAGCGCCCCTTGTCCCACCTGCAGCACTTCCTTCGACATCTGGCGGATGCGTTGCGCAATGTCCCAGCCATGCGCCGGTTCCAGCGCTACGATTTTCAGGATCAACATGTCCAGCGTGCCCTGCACAAGGTCGGTAGGTCTGCTCAACCAAGTCCTCTCAGTAACTGACAAGAGTTTATGCCCGCAGGCACGCTCTCGTCAATCCGACATGAGGAAGATCAGCGGGCGGACGTCGTCTTCCGGCGTGTACTCCCAGTACCGCAGCAGAATCGTGTACACCAGCATCCCGGTCTCGCCTTCGCCGAGAAGAAAGTAGCGCAGCGCCTGTGTCATGAGTTGTTGCCTGGTGAGGCCCAGGAACAGCGCAATGGGATCGATCAATTCGCTGACGTAGGCTATCGTGTTGGCGATCGCGATGGCGCCGGAGATCTCGATCAGGTAATCCGAATCCTCCCTGGTCACCTCCACCTGGATGGGCGTCAGGAACTCGCTGCGATTGTCTACCAGCGCCACATGAAGAAACGCGACCGGTCCCCGCACCTGGTAGTGCTTGCGTATCTCGGCAGCCTTGCGCTTACGCGACGCCTCGTCCGCGGTCTTGAGCGGAACCAGGTTCACCTTCTTACCGCAGAGGGCGTCCCAGATTTCCCGCGACTCTCTATCGCAAAATGTGACCGCGGAAACCCTCAGTTCGGTGGCGCGGGTATAGCGGCTGATGCCTCCGATCGTCACCGTCAGCAGAATGAATGCCGATGCAATCACGATTCCGTCCGGACGCTCGATCTCGTTGCCCAGCAATGCGTAAAGAAAGATGGCGGCAATGCCCCAACAATAGAGGCTCCAGAGACGCTTTGCTTCGCGCCACAACGAGAGAGCGGCGGCGAAGGCCCCGGAGAGCATCAGGCTCAACACGCCGGTTGCATAGGCGCCCGCCTGCGCATCCACGTCCGCATCGAAGAAAAACGTCACGATGACCGCCATCGAGAACAGCACCAGGATCATGGGACGCGGAAAAGAGACCCAGAACGGCGCCATGCCGAAGCGCGGAAGGTAGCGCGGAATCAGATGCATCAGCCCCACCATGGCCGACGCGCCCGCGAACCACAGGATGAGGATCGTGGAGAAGTCGTACACCGATCCGAACCCGTCGCCCAGGTACTTGTGGGCCAGAAACGCCACGGCGCGGCCGGCCGCCTCGCCACCTTTGGCGTAGTCCCGCGGAGCGATCAGCAGCGTGGTCACGAAGCTCGAGGCAATCAGCATCACGCTCATGATCAGCGCGGCGGCAGCCAGCAGTTTGCGCGTGTTCCGCACCCTCACGTGCGGCACTTCGCTTTCGGCGTCTTCGGCGCCGCCGCGGATCAGCGGCATCACCGAGACTCCCGTTTCGAATCCGCTCAGGCCCAGCGCGAGGCGCGGGAAGACCAGCGCCGATCCGATGATGATGCTGGTCCAGTCGCCGTGCGCGCCGAGCGCCGCCCGCCAGTTTGCGAGCAGGCCCGGGTCCGCCGCGATCAGCAGGAAGCAGCGCACCAGAACGACCACGTTCAGCAGCAGGTAGGGAACGGCAACGAAGGTGGCGAGCCCGATCGCCTCGTTGAAGCCGCGCAGAAATAGCGCCGCCAGGCAGGCCAGCAGAAGGATCGTCACCAGCATTCGCGATTCGCCCAAAACCGGGTGCAGATACGGATTTTCGATGGCGTGCAGGGCCGCATCCGCGGCCGACAGCGTCATGGTGACCACGAAACCGGTGGCCGCGAACCCCAGCAGCGCCAGCACCGTCAGTTTGCCGCCCCAGCCGTGAAACAGGTTCTCCAGCATGGCGATGGAGCCCAGTCCGACGAAGGAGCGGCCCGCCACCTGCGCGTACATCGGCAGCGCGCAGACCAGCGTGACACCGACCAGCAGCGCCGTGGCCACCGGCGACAGCGCGCCCGCCGCCAGCAGCGCGATGCCGGGTTGGTAGCCCAGTGTGGAGAAGTAATCGACGCCGGTGAGCCAGAGCACCAGGTACCACGGGTGCGTGGACGGATGTTCTTCCACCGCGTCCAGCCGGTGCCCCCGAAACAGCCAGCGCGCGAACGGATTCCGGCGCACCTTCGGCTCGTATGGCAGGAGCGGCAGCGAATAACCGCCCGGCTCCTTCTGCTTCCTGCGCTTAAGCTGCGCCATTCCTGCGCTCACCCGTTCCAATCTTCAGGAGTATACCCCGGGCGCCTCGTGACCCGTCCGCTGCACATACTCGATATACGTGCCGGGATACACCAGGGGCTTGCGGTCCCGGCCGGTTTCACCGCCCAGTTCCAGCACCCGCGAGCCGAGACCGCGAAGAAACATACGATCGTGCGAAACAAAAATCATCGTGCCCTGGAATTCTCCGAGCGCCTCCACCAGCATTTGCTTGGTGGCCAGGTCCATGTGGTTTGTGGGCTCGTCCAGCACCAGGAAATTCGGCGGATTGAAAAGCATGCGCGCCATGGCGAGACGCGATTTTTCGCCGCCCGAAAGCGCGCGGATGCGTTTGTCCGCGTCCTCACCGCCAAATTGAAAGGCCCCGGCCAGCGTGCGCAGGGAGCCGATCGTTTCCTGCGGGAAGTCCTGCTGCAGTTGCTCGAACACGGTCAGATCCGCGTCCAGCACTTCCAGGGATTGCTGTGCGAAGTAACCCATGTTGAGGCTGGCCCCGAGGCGGAGACTGCCTGAGTCCGGCTGCGATACGCCCGCAATCATCTTAAGCAGCGTGGTCTTTCCCGCCCCGTTCCGGCCCATGACGGCCCACCGTTCTCCTCGGCGCACGGTCAGGTCGAAGCCGTCGTAAAGCACGCGCGGGCCGTAGCGCTTGTGCAGGTCTTCGATCACCACCACCTGGTCGCCCGAGCGCGGCGGCACGCGAAACTCGAACTTCACCACCTGTCGTTTTCGCGGCAGTTCAATCTTCTCGATCTTGTCCAGCGCCTTGATGCGGCTCTGCACCTGCGCCGCCTTGGCGGCATGCGTCCGGAAGCGGTCGATGAAGCGCTGTTCCTTCGCCAGCATCGCCTGCTGCCGCGCGAAGGCCGCCTGCTGGTTGGCCTCCCGGATCGCGCGTTCCCGTTCGTAAAAATCGAAATTGCCCGAGTACGCGATGATCTCGCCCGAGTCGATCTCGGCGATGCGCGAAACCGTGCGGTTCATGAACTCGCGGTCGTGCGACGTCATCAGCAGCGCCCCGGAGAACGATCGCAGAAAGCTTTCCAGCCAGATAATCGATTCGATGTCCAGGTGATTGGTAGGCTCGTCCATAAGCAGCACATCGGGCCGGCCCAGCAGCACCCGCGCCAGCGCCACGCGCATCTTCCAGCCGCCCGAAAGCGCCCCTACATCGCCGTCGATCTGGTCGTCCTCAAATCCCAGGCCATGCAGCACTTCCCGCGCCTGCGCTTCAATCCCGTAACCGCCCAGGTGCTCGTATTCCTCCTGCACTTCGCCGAACCGCGCCAGGATGCGGTCCATCTCGCCGGCGCGCTCCGGGTCTCCGAGCGCGTGCTGCAAGCTCTCGAGCTCGTGATGCAATTCGCCCACGCGGCCGCTGCCCGCGATGGCTTCGTCCAGCACCGAGCGGCCCTGCATCTCCTCCACGTCCTGCCGGAAGTAGCCGATCGTCAGCCGTTTGGGAACCGAAACGTCGCCCTCGTCGGGTTCTTCCTCCCCGACCACCATGCGGAACAGAGTCGTCTTCCCCGAGCCGTTTGGCCCGACCAGCCCCACCTTCTCGCCGGGATTCAACTGGAACGAAGCGTCCACGAAGACAAGCTGGCGGCCGTACTGCTTGTTGATGTTCGAAAAGGAAATCATGTGTGCCGAATGCCGCCGCGCGGCGAAAACGGGAAGTGCCGGCTCAGGGCTTCGGCACCTGCGCGAGCGGAAAATCCACGTACTTGATGCGCTGCCGCCGCCACGTGTAGGTGATGTGCAGGTTGCCGTCGCTGCCCTGCACCATGGCGGGATAGGAATATTCGCCGGGCTCGGTCTCGAGCGCGTGAAACATCTTCCAGTGCTCGCCGTCCGCGCTTACCGCCAGGTTCAGCGGCGTGCGTCCGCGATCCGTGTGGTTGTACACCAGCACGAAGCGGCCGTCCTTGAGCCGCACTACGTCCAGGCCCGTGCTCGGGTTGGGCAGGTCGATCGCATGCGCCGCCGACCAGGTGACGCCATCGTCCAGCGAGTCGGAAACGCACACGCGCCCGATGGTGGGAGTGGAGCGCGCGAAGAATCGCAGATGCTTGCCCTCGATCTGCACTACCGCCGGCTGGATGATGCCGTGATTGGCTTCGGGCGACGCACCGGGATTCGGCGGCGGCGCGGCGATCGGCCCGTGCCGCGTCCACGTCTTCCCGTTATCCGTGCTGCGTTCGATCCACGCCGCCCACGAATGGTAGCTCTCCACCGATGTGCCGCTCACGATGGTGCCGTCTTCCCGCACCAGCGGCTTGGCGCGGATGGGCCCGTAGAGGCCCGCGGGCAGATGCTCGGCCTCGGACCACGTCTTGCCGTCGTCCCGGCTGAAGCGCCGCCCCGCCGTCCACTGCTGCGGCGACGGGCCGAATTTGTAGTACAGCCAGAGCAGCTTGTCCGGCGTGCGGAACAGCACCGGGTTCCAGGTGGGGATGTTCGGCTCCCGCACCAGTTCCACCGGCGCCTGCCACTTGCCCGCTTCGCGGCGCGCGCCCCAGATGGCCACGTCCGGACGGCCCTCGCCCGCGCCCCCGAACCACGCCGCCATGAACTCGCCCGGCTTCACCTCCACGATGGTGGAAGCGTGGCACGAAGGAGTGGGCATCGGGTCGGCGACAAACTCCGACGTCTGCGCGGAGAGTGCGCCGGCCAGCATCGCCGTCAACACGGCAAATCGGGTATGCGAAGTCATTCGGTTCGACACAGGAGTTAGAATCAGTGTACTCTGACTCGTGATCATGACGCGACGAAGCCCGCGATACCGCTGGTATGTGGTGGCCATGCTGTGGTTCGTCTGCCTTCTGAATTACGCCGACCGGCAGGCCATCTATTCCGTCTTCCCACTGCTCAAATCCCAGTTGCAGTTGACCGACGTGCAGCTCGGCTATCTCGCTTCGTCCTTCATGTGGGTCTACGCGCTGAGCGCGCCCTTCGCCGGGCTGCTCAGTGACCGCTTCTCGCGCAAGAGCCTGATTCTCGGCGGCCTGATCTTCTGGTCGCTGATCACCATCGCTACCGCGCTCGCCACCAGCTACTGGCAACTGCTGCTATTCCGCGCGCTCGAAGGTCTCGGCGAAGCCTTCTACTTTCCCGCCTCCATGTCCATGTTGAGCGCGTATCACGATTCGCGGACGCGCTCGCGCGCCATGTCGTGGCACCAGTCGAGCGTCTACGCGGGCACCATTCTGGGGGGAACACTGGCCGGCTATATGGCCGAACAGTACGGCTGGCGCTCCGGCTTCTACATTTTCGGCATCAGCGGCGTGATCCTGGGCATCGTGCTGACCCGCTTTCTGGACGAACCGCCCGCCGTCGCCGGCGCCGACGAGTCCGGCCACGGCGCCTTCGACCTCCGCGACGCCGGCCGCGCCCTGTTCGGCTCCCGCATGCCCGTGGTGCTCATGTTTGCCTTCGTGGGCGCCAACTTCGTGGCCATGATCTTCCTCACCTGGCTGCCGTCCTACCTGAACCGCATGTTCAATATGCGCCTCGCCATGGCCGGCCTGAGCGCGACCGCCTACCTGCAAATTGCGTCCGTGCTGGGGGTGCTCGCCGGAGGCGCGCTTGCCGACCGCATGGCCCGCAAGCGCGCCGGCGGCCGTGTCCTGGTGCAGTCCCTCGGACTCCTCCTCGGCGCTCCCTTCCTGTTGCTCAGCGGCATGACCCTGCACGTGACGGTGCTGCTCTTCTCCATGGTCGGCTTCGGTCTCTTCAAAGGGTTCTACGATGCGAACATCTGGGCGTCCCTGCACGACGTGGTTCCGCCCTCGCGCCGCGCCACCGCCGTCGGCGTCACCAACGCGGTGGGCTGGCTCGGAGGCGGCACCGCGCCCGTGGCCGTGGCTTTCGCTTCCGAACGCATCGGCATGCAGGGCTGCCTCAGCGCAACCTCCGCCATCTACGCCACCATCGGCATCCTCCTGCTGGTGGCCGCCCGCCGCTGGATGCCCGCCGCGCTACTCGTGGCGAAGGCAGGCGATGGGGTCGATGCGGGTGGCCCGAATGGCGGGCACAACCGAGGCGAGGACCGCGACCGCCAGCAGGGCCGCCGAGTTTAAGATATACGTGAGCGGATCGCCGGCATTTACGCCGAACAGCAGCGACTTCATCACGCGCGTGAGCCCCAGCGCCCCGCCCGCCCCGAGCGCAATTCCGCAACCCGCCATCAGCACCGCTTCCCCAACAATCAGGCCGAGGACCCTGTGCGGCTCGGCGCCGAGCGCGATTCGCACCCCGATTTCGTGCCTTCGCTGCGCCACCCCAACGCTCAGCACGCCGTAAATCCCCACCGCCGCCAGCACCAGCGCGAGGCCGGCGAAAATAGCGATCAGTTGCGCGCTGAGCCGCTGCGGCGCGATGCGGTCCGAAATCACTCGCCGCATCTCCGACATCTGCAGCGGCGGTGCGGCAGGATCCGCCGCGGCGATCGCCCGGCGCACCGCCGGTTCAAGCGCCATCGGCGTCCCGTACACGTCCGGATCCGCCCGCAGCGCGGCCGTAATGCGCGCCGCCGGCATTTGCAGAAAATGGAAATAGACCTCGGGCGGAGCCGATTTGGTGGTCTCTTCCGCGCTCACGTCACCCACCACACCAATCACTTCGAACGAAGGCTCCTTCGGTCCGCCTCCCAGGTGTTTGCCCACCGGATTCAGCCCCGGCCAGAACCGCCGCACAAACGTCTGGTTCACCAGCGCCACCTTGGTGGCCGCCGCGTCGTCCCGTGCCGTGAATACCCGCCCCGCCAGCAGCGGAATTCGCATCGTCCGGAAGTAGCCCTCCTCCACCACGTAATTCCACATGGGCGGCAGTTCGCGCGGATCCGCGATCTGCACCCCCTCCGGAAGCCAGATGCCCACCCGGTTGTCACCAGTCAGGGGCAGCACCGTGGAGAAACTGGCCGCCTCGACACCCGGAATCGTGCGCAGATGCTCCAGCACGTTTTTCCAATACGCATTGCATTGCAGCGGCGATGTGAAGGTGCTGCGCGGCGGCGTCACCTGCACCGCCAGCAGGTTATCCGTGCGGAAACCCGGCGCCACGTCGCGCAGATAGAAGAAGGTGTGGATGAGCAGGCTGGCGCCGATTGCCAGCATGAGGGCGAGGGCCGTCTCCGCCACCACCAGCGCGTTCCACGCCCGCCGCCGGCCGGGCGATAGCGACTGCCCGCCTTCGCGAAGTGTGCCGAACAAATCGCCGCGCAGGATGGCCACTGCCGGAACCGCTCCGAACAGAAATCCCGTCGCGATCGACACCGCCATCGTGAACGCCAGCACCGTTCCGTCTACGGAAACCTGTTCGAGCAGTCCCGGCAGCCGTTCGTGCGCCAGCAGCGGCACTGCCCGCACCGCCGCCGCGGCTACCAGCAGGCCGCACAATCCGCCGGTCACGGAGAGCACGCCGCTCTCGGTCAGCAACTGCCGCAGCAACCGGCCCTTCTCCGCGCCCAGCGCCGCCCGCGTGGCGATCTCTTTACGCCGGGCCCCCGCGCGCGCCAGCAACAGCGTGGCCGTATTCGCGCATGAAATCAGCAGCACCAGGCCCACCGCGCCCAGCAGCACCCACAGGCTCAGCCGCACGTTGCGTACCTGGAAATCGCGCATCATCCAGACGCGCTGCCGCCATCCGAGCGGGCTGGGCGGCCGGTTCCGCGAGAGCGCGTCCAGTTCTCCCTGCGCCTGCGCCAGTGTGACTCCCGGCTTGAGCCGCGCGTAAATATTCGCCGGCAGATACTCGCGCGCCGACTGCCGCGCCCCCAGCGACGAATACACATCGGCGGGCCGCCCGTCCACGTGGAAGCCCCGCGGCACTACTCCTACGACCGTGTACGGCTCGCCATTCACCACCACGCTCGCGCCGGGCGCCCCGCTATTCAACCGGCCCCGCCAGAAATCGTAGGAGACCAGCGCCACTTTCGGCGACCCGGGCTGGTCCTCCTCCTTCAGAAAGTTGCGGCCCACCACCGGCCGCACGCCCATTGCCGGCAGAAAACTGGCGCTCACCCGCCAGAAGCGGATCGTCGTATCGCCGTTCCCCAGTGTGGCCGTGCCGGTAACCGCCGCCGCGACCGACTCGTAGCTGGAGGTGGTGCGTTCGGCATCCGCGTAGAAATTGACGTTCGGCTGCGCCCCCGTCACCCGCAATTTTTCGCTCACCAGCGCGATTGAAACCAGCCGGTCCACGTTCTCCACCGGCAGCGGCCGCAGGAGCACGGCGTAAACCACGCTGAAGATGGCGGAGTTCGCGCCGGTACCGAGTGCGAGCGCCAGAACGGCAACGGCAGTAACAGCCGGATGGGCGAAAAGCATCCGGAATGCGTACCGGATGTCGCGAAACAGAGTCTGCATGGGTCGCCTGAACATTGGAAACCAATGCGGCCTCGAAGTTTCCTAAAAACGATACCCAAGTCCGATTTCGACGCCGGTATCCGGCGCCAGGAACGAAGGGATCGCGAACAGTTCGGCCCGGACCAGCAGCCGTCCGGCGGACGCTACGAAACCCGTTCTCAGCGGAATCGTCCATCCGTGCCCGCTACCTTCGAACCGCCCGGTAGGTCCTTCGAAGAAGCTGGTTTCGATGCGTGCGCCAATTCCGGCACCCCCGAACCAGTACAGCCCGTCGCTCCCCCGCCGGTAAACGATGGCGGGGCTGAGCAGCGTGCGCCGCGTGCCGAAAGCGAAGTCGGCAGCCGGCTGCCGCCTCGTGCGGATGTGCTGGATCTCGACGTCGGCCGCCCACCGGTGTGCAAACGGAACATGCACCGCACCGCCGTAAACCGCCCCGTTGCCCACCGAACCCTCGTCGTCGTGGGCCACGCCGTAGCCGATGGTTCCGAATACTTCCGGCCGCCTGGGTTGGGCACCCAGCGGCAGCGCGAGTAGCAGAAAGAATAGGAACTTCATGCTTCCAGAGTGGCGGCCGGCCACCCCCGCCTTGTCACCGGCGGGCAAGAAGTTTGTCCCGAAATTGTCTTGCCCCAGCAGGTCGCAATGATTGGATGCCGCGCGAAGGGCCGGTGAAGTGTGGCCGTGGGGCGCGGGGTTTGGGGACACCGCGGTTCCCGCCGTAGAATGGAGACCAATGAACCGCCGGACCTTTTTGAAGACCGCCGCCATCGCGGCATTGCCCGCGGGCGCGGCTGCCGCCACGCGCCCGAATATCGTCTACGTGCTGGCCGACGACCTGGGGTGGGGCGACCTGCGCTGCTACAACACGGCATCGCGAATTCCGACACCGAACCTGGACCGGCTGGCCGGCCAGGGAGTGCGCTTCACCGACATGCACTCGCCCTCGGCCGTCTGCACGCCGACGCGCTATGGTCTTCTCACGGGCCGCTACTGCTGGCGGTCGGCGATGAAGAGCGGCGTCTTGAACGGGTACTCCCCGAGCCTGATCGAGGAGGGGAGGCCGACCGTGATGTCCTTCCTGAAGTCGCAGGGCTACCAGACGTCGGGGGTGGGGAAGTGGCACCTCGGGCTGGGACGGCAGGCGCGGACCGATTACCAGGCAGCGCTGCACCCGGGCCCGGTCGACAAGGGCTTCGATTCCTATTTCGGCATTCCGGCGTCGCTCGACATGCCTCCCTACCTCTACTTCGAGAACGACCGCGTGGTGGAACAGCCAACGGCGACGACCCCCAACACCGGCGGCCCGGATCCGAGCGGCGCGTATTGGAGGGGCGGCCCCATCGCTCCGGGATTCCGCATGGAAGAGGTTTTGCCCACGCTGATCCGGAAATCGGTGGAGTGCATCCGCACGGCCGGCGGGCAGACGAAGCAACCTTTCTTCCATTACTTCGCCATGACCGGTCCGCACACTCCCTGGATGCCGACGCCCGAGTTCCACGGCAAATCGGAAGCGGGCGATTACGGCGATTTCGTGGTGCAGGTGGACGATGCCGCCGGACAGGTGTTGCGGGCGATTGAAGAGACGGGGCAGGCGGGCAATACGCTGGTTATCTTTGCGAGCGACAACGGCTCGCGCTGGACACCGGAAATGATTGCGCGCTACCGGCATCGCTCCAACGCCGGATGGCGAGGCATGAAGGCCGATATCTGGGACGGAGGCCATCGCGTTCCGTTTCTGGCGCGCTGGCCGGGCCGGATCCGCCCGGGAAGCACGAGCGGCGAAATCGGCTGCCTGACAGACCTGTTCGCCACGGTTGCGGGAGTGCTCGGGACCCGCTTGCCGCGCGACGGCGCGGAAGATAGTTTCAACCTGCTGCCGCTGATGACCGGGAAGGTGTCGCGATCTCCGCGGGAGGCTGTGGTGCACCATTCCTCGCAAGGGATGTTCTCGATCCGGGACCGGAACTGGAAGCTGGTGCTCGGCCACGGATCGGGCGGATTCACGCCGCCCGTCAAGGTGGAGACGAAGCCAGGAGATCCGCCCGGCGAGTTGTACGATATGCGCACGGATCCGGGGGAGACGCGTGACCTCTACACGGAACGGCCGGACGTTGTGACGCGCCTGACGAAGCTGCTGGAGCGGTACCGGGCGGAGGGGCGCAGCCGGCCGTCGTAAACCGCCAGCCGGCGGCAATAAGCCGGTCAGGTTTCCATCGCCCGCTCACCGTTGGTAATCGGGGCGGGTGACGCATGTCAGAACGATATCACGCGCCTATTGCCTTCACCGTCGGACTACCGTCGCGGGTTGGGCGGCGATCGTCTATGGTTTTTTGCAGAGACGCCACCACGAGTGGGCCCAGCGTCCGTATGTCATCCGGCGCGTTGATCGAGACTCGGAACTCCGCCCACGG